>CAWBLM010000001.1:0-155340 GCA_963789645.1 uncultured Alphaproteobacteria bacterium
CCGAAGCGTCACATGCCACGGAGAGCCCGTATCCCGGGCGGATCAGTGTCGGAAGCGTTCCGCTGAAGCCCGCCAACTGGGATGCCATCGACCAGCGCTTCAATGTCGGGCGTGTGTGGCAGGTAATCGTTGATCGTCACACCTTCGAGGTGCGGTTGAACAAGGCTTACGGGCTAAATTGGCATCCGAAAGCGGTGAAATTTTCCATGTCCGGCGATATGCTCGGTGACATCCTGCCGTTTAACACTCCTGATTACATTCTTGTCATCGCGTCGAAGTGGCACAGCCCACCGCAAAAGTGGAATTTCTGTGTCTCTGACGATATTACTAAGGGTACTCAGACGACGCCAAAGCAACAGAGATATTTCGAGATCTTGAGGAATGCTGGCGCCGGACCACAGTTGGACTCGTTCCTTTCCCCAAAATACACCACCGACACTTATATGGATGCAGCTTCTTATGTCTTCGTTGGTGTGCTTGGTCATAAGACCCACCTCAGTCGAGAGGCCTCAGGTTATTCGAGGGGGGGCGGTGGTTCGTAATCCAAAGATGAGCGTTTCCTTCGAGCTCCTGGAAAAGAACGGGAAGCCTTACTACTCGCCGATCCTATAGAGCGGACGCCGGTTCCGGCGGAAAACCCGGTGATCGCGAGTGGTCCCTTGCGCCCGGCTTGTTAAAGGAGAATCAAATCATGGCGCTAACAGTTAAGTTGTTCGAAGCTACGGGTAGGGAAGAGAGCTATCCTTGTAATTGCTCACGTCCTCATTCTCGACGGAGTTGGAATTGGCTAGGATTTGGCGTCGGGGTGAAAGTTTGACAGCGGAATCGCGAGTTGATTTAAGCTGTGAATGGATCGCGAGACGCTTGATTTGCTCGATAAGGAAACGCTTATCCGCCTCATTCTTTCGCAGGCGGAAGCGATCGAACGCCTGATGCGGGAAGTCCAAGCGCTGCGCGCCGACAACGCCGAACTGCGCGCCAAACTCAATCTGCCGCCAAAGACGCCCGAAAATTCCAGCACGCCGCCGAGCCAGGGACACAAGGCCTCGGGCGAGGAAAGCAAGACGCCCGTGGGAAAGCGGCGCAAGCCGCACGCCGGGGCGCACCGTCCGCTTCATCCCAATCCGGCGGCGAAGCGGGATGTATTCGCCAGCTCCTGCCAGCATTGCGGCGCCTTCTTTTTGGATACGCCGCAGTTCGTCTGCGAGGCCTATGACCATATCGAAATCCCGCGGATAATTCCCCATGTGACGCGCGTTTCGCTTCTGGGCGGAGCCTGCCTGTGCTGCGCCAGGACTTTCAAGGCGCCGCCGCCGCAAGACATGCCGAAAGGCTCGCCCTTTGGTCCAAACTTGCGCGCCCTCGTCATCTATCTGCGCTTCACCCAAGGCATCGCCTTCGAGCGCCTTTCT
Source organism: uncultured Alphaproteobacteria bacterium (assembly GCA_963789645.1). Classification (GTDB taxonomy): domain Bacteria; phylum Pseudomonadota; class Alphaproteobacteria; order Rhizobiales; family Beijerinckiaceae; genus Methylocapsa. The sequence continues at coordinate 1,413 of CAWBLM010000001.1, forward strand.
ACTCTCCTGTCCGATCTCCTCGGTCTCGACATCAGCGAGGGCGCGCTCGTCAACATCCTCGACGCCGCGCGGGTTTCTTTTACGGCGGCGACCGCCGCGATCCGCGCCAGGCTGCTCGGCGGAACGATCCTGCAATCCGACGAGACCGGCCTGCGGGTCGGCAAGCAAAATTGGTGGCTGTGGGTCTTCCACCATGACGACAGCGCCCTTTTCGTCGCCGCGCCCTCGCGCGCCAAGAACGTGGTGGAGGACTTCCTTGGCGACTTCCGGCCCGATTTCTGGGTGTCGGACCGTTATGGCGGGCAAATGGGCTGGGCGGCGGTGAACAATCAGGTCTGCCTCGCCCATCTCATCCGCGACGTGCAATATGCCATCGACGCCGGCGACGACATCTTCGCGCCCGAGCTTCGGCGTCTGCTCGGCCGCGCCTGCCGGATCGGGCGACGGCGGGAAAGGCTCGCCGACGCGACCCTGAAGACCTATGCCGCGCGGCTCAACGGCCGCCTCGACGAACTCATGCGCCTTGCGCCGGCGCACGAGGCTGGCGTCAAGCTCCAACGCATGATCAAGAGAACGCGACAATATCTCTTCGTCTTCGTAACGAACCGCGACATTCCGGCGACGAATAACGGCTCCGAGCGCGCATTGTGTCCCTGCGCCGTGTTCCGCAAAATCACCAACGGCTTCCGCACCGAGTGGGGAGCTAAGCTCTACGCCGACATCCGCTCCGTCATCGAAACCGCCCGCCGCCGTTCCATCGGAGCCCTCGAAGCAATCCGTCTCACCCTCGCCGGAGCGCCACTCGCGGATTTAACATAGCCGAAGGCACGTGAGCAATTACCTATCCTTTTGCAGAAGTGACCGTTCCGGCTGAATATAAAATCCTCGGAGGCGGTGCAAGGGACAATTGGACTGGGGAGGGAAACCTTCTCACGGCGTCTCACCCAAAAGGATTGCAGACATGGTTCGCCCGAGGCAAGGATCACCCTGGCAATGACGGTAAGGTCTTGACTTCTCCGGCCTCCATTACGGCGTTTGCTCTCGCTCTCCACGATCCAGATAATCAGTGGGATGTGTCCATTCAACAACAAACCAGTGGCCCTACAGGGCATCCAAAGGCCGTGGCGACGCTTCCACCGAACTCGGGCTTTATCCTGACTGGTGGGGGTGCATTCGTGGAATGGCAAGGAGATGGTAAAAAGGGTGGTAATCTCCTGACCGCATCTTTCCCAAGCGGTGACTTTAGCTGGGAAGCTCGAAGCAAGGACCACCTTGTTGGTTCCGCGGCAAAAATTACCGCCTATGCGATTGGTCTTCGGCCCAAAGATAATAGAGTTAAGTTAAGCCATGTCATTAAAAGCGAAACCGGGGCCACTGAGCAGTGGCCTGAAGCGCTGCTCGCCCTAGACTCCGCGTTTACTCTTTCGGGGGGTGGAGCTATCGATAATTTCAACAACCCTGGCAATATGTTGACCGCTTCATATCCCGAGGGTGTGTGTTGGGTTGCCGCAGGTAAAGACCACGCCTCCGAATCGAAAGCTAACATAACAGTGTACACTATAGGTATTCGCATTAACTAGGCACAAGCCGGAGTGGCAGGGATGGCCTTTCCCCATCGGAGGGGCGAGGCCATTTGATCAAACTGGGAAATAAGGGAGGGCGGTACGATGCGTAATGAAGTGAATTTGCGATGAAACATCCTCGTTGCCGCCAGAGTGGCCTGGCATGAATTGTTGGGGCACGCGAACACTTACGTGATCAAGAAAGTCGAGCCGAGGGATACGTTCGATCAACTCCTCTACAAGATGAAGAAAATATTTAGTGATGATCGGGCGCCTCAGAACACGCTGAAGATTGTCCGTAAAACCGACAATACTAAGCCATGGTACCAGGCAAGTAACAAGTATAAAAAGGTTTATGTAAGAATCGAAGCGTTTATCTGTCCGCTTCAGGCAGACGAACGGCTCGAAGGGCCACACATATTCGGCATGTTTGAAGAAAAGCCGGTTCCGCTCGCCAAACTTTCTCTCTACGTGCAGGCAAAGCACTTCTACGATGATCACGCGCCGACGGCTTGTCGCATCTTCACCGAGCAAGTGCGCGAGAAGTTTGGCCCGCTTCCTGGAAACGCCCATTATTCCGGTTGGCCGCCAACGCAAGCGCTCGACAACTCGGCGATCCTGCGTTTTTACAAGAAACGTAACGTAAAAAAGCTTGACGATGCTCTCGCCGATTTTGTCGATTGGGATAATAGTGCGACGACGTGGAACGATAGCCACTGGTACACTGAAATAACCGACCCGGCGGGCGCGTAGTCAAGCGCGCGGCCCAGGTCGGGCCGCCCACCGGGCGAAGAAGCGCAAAACCGCGACGAAATGCGCATCATTCGGCGGCGAGATCCTGGCTGTCCAGCACCTCTAGCGCCGCATCCAAATCGGCGATGAGATCGATGGCGTCCTCGAGCCCAACCGACAGGCGCAAAAGCCCATCAGTCACCCCCAGCGCGGCCCGCGCCTCCGGCGTCAGCCCTTGGTGCGTCGTGGTCGCCGGATGGGTAATCAGGCTTTTCGCATCGCGCAGATTGTTTGCAATGGCGACGAGGGCCCTGCAAGCTCATACGTCGCGGCCGTCTTGACGAAGGACGCACGACCTCCATCTGGCGCGCGAAGGGAGCTCGTCGAGGTTATGCGCGCTGTCGCCGCGACGGGGCGTAGGCGGCGATGGATGACCAAGCAGCGGCGCGCGCCGAGATGGCTGGGGTTAATCACTCCGGCAATCTCCGGCCTTTCGTTTCGATGGCGAAAGGAATGATCAGAAGGCCGAGGCCGAAGGCGATGGCCGTCGAGGCGACCGGGACGCCGAGGGTTCCCATGCGCAAGACCATAGCCGCGAGGAGGAAATTGACGCCAGCGCCGACGAACCGGCCGACGGAGGTCGCGAAGGCAAAGGCCGTCGCGCGGACCCGCGTCTCATATTGCTCCGGCAGCCAGAGGCTGAACGCCGCGAAATTGCCGCCGGCGAAGCCGAGGAAAAAGAGGACGATCATGAAGGGAACGAGGCCCTCCTTGAGATAGAAGGCCCAGCCGAAAGCGAGCGGGATCAAGATCATCATGCCGGTGAAATAGAGAGCGAGCGTCGGCTTGCGGCCGAAGCGCTCGGCGAGCGCCGGCAAGGTTATGCAGCCGAGGATCGTGCCGATCGACAATATCGCCGTGCCGATCGAAGCCATCCGCGCGGCTGTCGCCGCATCCATCCCGCCCTTGCGCGCGAGCGTCGTAATCGCCGCTGGCTCGTAGACAGCGCCGGCCCAAAGACCGATGATCGCGACAGTCACCAAGGCCGCGTTGACGAGGGTGCGTTTGCGATAGACCGGACCGAAGATCTCGCGCAGGGGATGCGCCCGCTTGACCTCGGTTTCATGCGCCACCCAACGTTCCGGCTCTTTCACCCTCGAGAGAATGAGGAACGAAACGATGACTGGCGCAAGGCCGCAAAGGAACATGGCGCGCCAGCCGAAATGCGCGCCGACGGTGTAATTGAGCGCGGCGGCCAGGAAAAAACCGAAATAATATCCGGTCTGCAGAAAGCCGGCGCCCATCTTGCGGCGATCTTCGGGCCAGGCTTCGGCGACATAAGTGCCGGCCATCGCCCATTCTCCGCCGATGCCAATCCCGGCAAGAAAACGGAAAAGCCCCAATTGCCAGGCGTTTTGAGCAAAAGCGGCGGCCCCGGTGAAGACAGAATAAACCAGAATTGTCGCGCCGAGCGATTTGGCGCGCCCGAAGCGATCGGCAATCGGCCCCCAAATGAAGGAGCAGCCCCAGCCGACGAGGAAAAGAGCAAACAGGATCGAGCCGGTGAACCCGACATTCGCCGGGGTCGCCTCGACCCCGGACTTCGGCAGCAATTCGGTCAAGGCCGGAGCAAGCACGAGGGCGTAAATGACCGAATCCATGCCATCGAGCGTCCACCCTGCCCACGCCGCCCAAAACCCCAGAATTTGCTGCTTGTTCAGCCTGGTCTTTGTTCTGGCGCCGGCCATCGGTATCGCGCTAGGCATGCTTCCCACCTCGCAAGCCGATCGCCGGTTCACGTCGCGCGCAGCGCCGCCTTCACCTTGTCCGGCGTAAACGGTATCGACCGAAGGCGCACGCCGGTGGCGTCGAACACCGCGTTCGAGATCGCTGACGGAACCACGGCCGCCGAGGGCTCGCCGCCGCCCCACGGCGGCTCGGCCGGACGATCGATCAGATCATAGGCGATCTCCGGAATCTCGGGGAAGGTCAGGATCGGATAGCTTTCCCAGTCAAGGCTTGTCACGTGCGAGCGGTCGAACTTGACTTCCTCCTTGAGGACGCGGCTGACCGTCTGGATGATGTTGCCTTCGATCTGGTTCTTGAGGCCGTCGGGGTTGATGATCTGCCCGCAATCATGGGCGACGAAAAATTTCGTCACCCTGATTACGCCTGTTGCAGGCGTCACCTCGACTTCCGCCACCGCCGCAACATAGGTGCGGTTGAGCTCGTATTTGCAATAGGCTACGCCGCGGCCAACCAGGATGTCGCCGCTTCGACCGCTCCTCGGCGAAATCCGCGGTTCCCAGTGTGCTAACACAGCGACACGGTTCAACGTCTCGACGCCGCGCGCGTCCGCCGGATCGAGATATTTGAGGCGGAACGCGATCGGATCAGCGTTGGCCGCGGCGGCGAGTTCGTCGATGAAACATTCGTTGGCGAACGTATTCTGCATCCGGCCCGGCGATCTGATCCAGGACGGGCGGAAAGGCGTCGTCTCGAGCCGGTGGCAGGTGGTTTTGATGTTGGCGAATTTGTATGGGATGTTCGAATTCTGGAAGACGCCGCCCGGCGCGATCTGGTCTTCGTAGGGCATGCCCGCCAGGGTCGCCGCAACGAGCGGGACAAGGAATCCCTTCGGCGGCGCCTGCTGAGGCATAAAGAATTCGGATTCCCACGCGGAGACCTCGCCCGCCTCGTTGATCGCGGCGCGGAGGTCGATCAGGGTCGGCGGACCCTTGGGGTCCCATCCGTGCTCGTCAGCGCGCGACCACTGCACGCGCACTGGTTTGCCCACCGCCTTGGCGAGGAGGGCGGCGTCGGCGGCGGCGTCCTCGTGGCCGTTGCGGCCATAGCAGCCGGAGCCATCGAGATAGATGCAGCGCACGTCGTCCGGCGGCACCGAAAACATTTTCGCGAGCTGCTTGCGCAAATTATGGGTGGCCTGCGAGGCCGACCATGAGGTCAGCTTGCCGTCCTTGAATTCCGCGACCGCGCAAGAGGGGCCGATCGAGCCATGGGTATGGATCGCGAAATCATAGGTCGCGTTGACGGGCTTGACGCCGTCCTGGGCCAAAGCGGCGTCGACGTCGCCGACGTGGCCGGTGACTTCATCGGTCGCGACCTTGCTCGCGCGGACGTAGTCGAACAGTTTCGACTGGTCGGGCAAGCCCTCCCATTTCGACCAGGACGCTTCAAGTTGAAGCGCCGCCTTGACGGCCGCCCATTCGCTGGTCGCGACGACGCCGACGAAATTGCCTTCGCGCACGACTTTCACGAGGCCGGGAATGTCCTTGACGGAGGCCTCGTTGACGCTTTCGAGCGTCGCGCCTAATGCCGGCGGGCGAACGGCGCGACCATGCAGCATGTCGGGAACGTGGAAATCGTGCATGTAGACGAATGTGCCGGTCACCTTGGCGGGGATATCGAGACGTTGCACAGGCTTGCCGACCAGCGCGAAATCCTTCGGGTCCTTCGTCGGGACTGGCTTCTTGGGATCGAGGGTGATCGAAAAGCGCTTGCCGCCAATGAGCGCGCCATAGCTGAGCGTCTCGCCGTCCGGCGCTTTGATGATGCCGCCGGCGACCCGCAATTCCTCTGGTTTCGCCCGTAGCATAAGAGCGGCCTCAGCGATCAGCGCGCTCCGCGCCGCCGCAGCCGCCTGGCGGATTTGCACGCCGCCGATCTGGATCGACAGGCTGCCGAAGGTCGGGCCTTGATCGGGCGTCAGGGCCGTGTCGCCCTCGATGATGGTGACGGCATGCAGCGGCAGGTCGAGTTCATCCGCGGCGATCTGCGCCAGCGCTGTGCGGACGCCGGTGCCGAGATCGACCTTGCCGGAATAGATGGTGGCGGCGCCGGAGGAGTCGATCGCAAGATAGGAATCGACTTCCGTCAGCGCGAGCGGCTTCGACCCCGGCGCAGGCTGCGCGATGGCGGACCCGTGAGGGTTGAGCGCGAAGGCGACGATCAGCGCGCCGCCGCCGGTCAGAACGTCCCGGCGCGATAAAGAGGATTGAATGTTCATGGCGGCCCCTCACAACATCGTCGATGCGCGCATGACGGCCCTGACGATGCGGGAATGGGTTCCGCAGCGGCAGAGATTGTTGGCGAGCGCGGCCTTGATCGCCGTGTCCGTCGGAGTCTTGGTCTTGGCTAGGAACGCGGCCGACTGCATGATCATGCCGTTGATGCAGTAACCGCATTGCACAGCCTGCTCGGCGATGAAGGCGCTCTGCACCGGATGCGGATTGTCGATTGTCCCGAGGCCTTCGAGCGTCACGATTTTATTGTCTGGGCCTAGCCTCGACAGCGGCATGACGCAGGAACGGATCGCCGCGCCGTCGATATGAACGGTGCAGGCCCCGCATTGCCCGAGGCCGCAGCCAAAGCGCGGCGCATGCAGGGCGAGATCGTCGCGCAACGCGTAAAGCAGGGGCATGTCAGGATCGTCGATAGCGATGGAGACGGACTTGCCGTTCACGCTGAGCGTCTTATTCGTGGCCATTGGCTCCTCCCGTGTAGCCGCGGCGGTAATCGAGACGCTATCTGAAAAAGCGGGACGTGGCGAGGTCATCCGCTGATCCGCTCATTCAAATCGACTCCAAACCGCGACCCTAGCCCCAAAGCGCTGCGCCGGCTGACTTCTAGGCTACGTCAGAGACCAATCGAAATCGCCTGGCGAGGACGAATAAAACTCGCTTCTGCGATCCGTCGGGCGTTTCACAAGCTATCAAGCGGTGGCGTGGGGTGGCGCCGGGGTTTTTGCCGCAGTTGGTGACCGGACACAATGAAAAGAGGCCGTGGCCTAGAACCACGGCCGGATTCGCCAGGAGTTCTGGCTTCAGGATCGCTGCCGATGCGCCGTTGTGGCGACGCAAATCGCTAAGCGTCTCGGAGTTTCCGCGTTGTAGCGGGCGAGCAAATGCTCGATCCATCGTTCGCCGAACGCGTTGGTCGTCGTGGTGAATTGCGAGACGGTGCGGCCACGCGCCAAAAGCCAGTTCGCCTGGAAATGCCGCGCGCCGCCGTGGCGTCCCTACACGCCACATACTTGCAGCTCGTCCACGCTCAAATGATCATAGACTATCGCCATATGTCCGCCCCCGAATGTTGGCGCTCCCGCATAACCGTTTTGCAGACCTTCGTGAACCCCTATTCTCGTCGAGTTGATCTGACACCCCGGTGGCGGGCGTCCCTCTCGCGCCGCTTCTGGTTGTGATAGGTCGGGAACGAGTTGCCGTTTTCTCTCGATTTTTTGCCGCAACCGTGCCTCCCCATGCCTGCCCCCGTCACAGCCCGACCTGTGCGATGTCCCGGAGATTGCGGCGCCAGGTGACGGAACGGCATTTCGTCGCGGGTCAACCGAAGATGATACTTGTCCCGGTCGCCCTCTGGACGAACCAGAGGAAGCCGATCACCGCGATGACCATCGAGCCTGCGGGCAGCGCCACGCGAGTGTAAGCGCTAGTCCTGCGGATCCAGAATAAAATTGGCAACAAGCATGCGACGACCGTGAGCTGGCCTAGCTCCACGCCAACGTTGAACGAAAATAGCGCGACAAGCTTTCGGGCTGGCGGGAGTCCGAGATCTGTGAGAACGCTGGCGAAGCCGAAGCCATGCATCAGTCCGAAAACAAAGGCGGCGATCCAGATCCGCCGCGATACGATCGGCAAGAGATTGTTGATCGCAGCGATGGCGACCGAAGCTGCGATGACGCTTTCGACCAGACGTGACGGCAATTGGACAACGCCGAGCGCCGCCGCCGACAAAGTGATCGAATGAGCCAGCGTGAAGGCGGTAACGACCTTAGCGGTCGCCCAAATTGTCTTGGTGAGACGCTCGACTGGCTTCCATTTATTGTTCGATCTTATCACCACCGCCGAAAGCAATAGCGTTGTAAGGAACAACATATGATCATAGCCTGACCATATATGATGGGCGCCGTGAGCGATGAAGGAGCCGGCCACGTCAAGAAGATTGTTCGATTCGAGGTCGAGAACGGCGACGCGCGTTTCCGGCGTCATCACGGTGGAGCGCCCAATGTCTCCCCGCGTGACGTCGACCAGTCCACGATGCTGCGCGTCGACGGAAAACATCAGGTCGTAACCGACCCGGACCTGACTGCCGATCGCTTCGCAACTTCCCGTAAACGGAAAGATTGCGTAATTCTCGCCGCCACGGGTATCGATCGCGATGTCTTTGGGGGCGAGATCGCAGGGCTCATCCGCAGGCCCGATGGAGATTTTCTGCAAGACCTGAGCGGCGATCTCCGCCTCACGCTGGCGTAATTCGCCCCAAGTGATCTTTCCATCACCATTGGCGTCGAGGCCGTAGGCGATATCAAGATCGCGAACGGCGAGCTCCAGTTGGCCGGAGACGCGATCATCCTCTACCTTCACATGCAAAAACCCGTAGCTTTGCGTGTGGGCGGCGGCCGAAATTGGGGTTAAGGCAATCACGGAGAGGATGACAGCCGTGGAGAGCCCGGTAATTCTGCGGTTCATGTGCGTTGCTCCGCAAGTTTGTCCTGGAGAGGCTTCATTCGGACGTCGTTAAGGCCGGTCGCTTCGAGAAAGCGCAGAACATCGGCAGCCGCCGCCGGATCGTTTGCCGCCTCTGCGGCCTGTAAGACGAGGCGAGCGTCAGCCGGCTCTTTCTGGTTCTTCCAGTTTTCGCGCGCGAGCCGGAGGGCGCTCGTCGCATCCCTTTGGACCTCCAATTCGAAACGCGCCTCTTCCCTAAGATGTAGTTGGACGCCGCCGGCTCTGGCGGCGGCGAAACGTTCGGCAAGGAGGGCGGACCAATGCGGCGCGCGCGGGTCGCCGAGCTCGGTCCCAGCGATGGCGAGGCGCAGCAGGACGATATCCGCTTCGCTCCGATCCGCAAGCAGCGACAAAACCTCCTCTGGCTTTCCGGAATTGAGCAAATAATCAGCATAGGCGACGAGCGTAGGAATGTCGGCGTCTTGGGCGGTCGCTTCGCTGAAGCGTTGGGTCGCCTCGTCGGTCTGACCAAGCATGACGTCGATCTCAGCGGCGACGGCCTGCGCCCAGCGCCGCACGTTCTGGGTAGCCTTGCCATCCAACGCCATGGCCAGACTCAAACGCTGCAACGCGGGAGCCGCGGAGCCGGTCAGAGCTTCGACCCGTAAAATACAGACGGCTGAGGCCGTGAGGCCGACGGAGCGCGGGAGCTGCCGGCAATCATCTTTAGCTGCGGCGAATTCACCAATTGTCTGGCGGACGAAGGCCCGCGTCAGGCGCGCCTGAGCGTTCGTTGGGTCGACAATGAGTATGGCGTCGAGATCAGCTTCGGCGCCTTGGAAATCATGCAGTTCTTGGCGGATGACGGCGCGCAAAACGCGAACCTCGACCGGCGCATCGTCCTTGGACCACCATGGGCTCAGCGCCGCCTGCGCCTGCCCATAACGGCGCGGATCGGCGCTGGCGCGGCCATCGCGGATGGCGAGGCGCGCAACGTTGAGCGCGGCGCCGAGGTCCGTCGGGTTCGCTGCGAGAGATTTCTGCCGCGCGCGAAGCTCCGCCTGCATCGCTGCGGCGGAAGGCGCGATGGTCGCGAGAACGGTCGCGTCGTCTGAAGGCCGATAGGGCGCAGCAAAAGTGGGCGCTGCGGCGAGCATGGCGATGGCGGCAAAAACGCAGACTCGCTCTATTTTGCACAAGGTGGGTAAGGTTTCACTTTGCATGTCTTTGGCTCCCTTTGTGGGGCTACGACGCGGATGAGAAAGGCGGCGTGAGGATAGGCGAGGCGGGGCGGCCGACTTGCCAGGGAACACATCCCATGGCTTTTGGCGCGAGCGTCCCCGCCTCGCATTCTCTATGTCTTAATAATCGCTTGGCTTCGGCGGCGCGATATTGCGGCCGTTATGGGGCGTGCCCGCATACGGAAAAACGCTGTTGTAGGTCTCGTCGTTGTGATCGGCGCGCGTGCCATTGTAGTTTGGATCGATCTTTCCAAACGGTCCGGCGGCGCCGAGCGCGATCAACGCGATATTGACGACGTCGTCGCCGAAGCGCCGGCCGTTCGGCCAGCCGCCTGGAATGAATCCGCCATTTTTGAACGGATCCTGAACCGTGCTCTTCAGCACGTCGCCCCCGAAGACGCCGAGGCGATGGAAACCCTGGGCGCCCGCCAGCCGCGCCGGCGGGGTGGTGAGGTCGACCTTGATCAAGTCGGGGATGAATATGGAGTGGAGCAGCCCTGGAATGATCGGCGTCGTTCCCAACGCATGTGCCAATTCGGGTTCATCGGCATATTTTGCGTAGAGCGCCGCGTCCACTGTTGGCGGGGTCTCGGTGTAGCGATCTTTATCCACCTTCGCGACCAAAGCCTCGCAGAACAGAGGATTGCCCTCCCGTCCGATCTGTATCAGATGATCATTCTCAAAGCGGCTTATCGTCGCGTAGACTCCGGCAATCTTCGCTCCCCCGAGTTGCGACAGTGGAATGTCGAGGACGATGGTGTGAACATTGAATCCGCCCTGGCTGTCAAATGGCTTCGTTGGCGTGTTTCGATCCCGCCCGAAGGTGAAATCTAAGTCGAAGATCGATTGGATGTCTCCAAAGAAGCCGTCGTCGCGCTGCCCGGCGAACGTATAATATCCGTGCCCCAACTCGAAGATGGTGTTCGCCGTATAGGGATCGAGATCGCTACTTCTCGATACGCCGGGCTTTGATGGCTGGTCGCCGTCGTCGTTTTTGTTGTAGAATTTTGTGACCCGGCCTTGATTGTTCGGCGGCACGAGGCCGGTTCCGAGCAAGATCGGCCGATCAGGGTCGCGATTGTCGATCAATGTGACCTTATAGGTTTGGCGCAGATTTTGATTGTCCGGAAATACGCCCTTGCCCTTGGGTTCGACCACGCCAAGATAGGAAAGGATCGTCGCGGAATTCGCATAGTCGGTCTTGAACTCGAACCGATAGGTGAGGTCCGACTTGCCCTTTGCAACGTCTCCATCGAGCGCGACATGAATGTCGTAGCCGAGGCGGTCGTCAAAACGATAAAGGTTGGGGCCGATCCCCGGCTCCTCGAACGGATAGACCGCCAGCGCGGTGGTCAGATATTTTTCTCCGCTGCCTGAATGTTGGTTGAGAAAAGCATAGACGTCGGTGGTATTCGCCGCCGGTTCGAGCGTCATGAGCGGCGCGGCCATGTGGCTCGAGGCTCTCGCCGGCGCGACGACGGCGATGCTGGCGAGGATCGCGATGCCGAAGCTGAGTACAACGCGACCCGGCCGGTCAGTTTGCGATAGGCTCTCACATCGTGTTGGCCGATAGCCGGCCTCAATGGGTGTTTCAATGCCTTGCGTCATAGCATGACTCTCCGATTTGACACGTGGGGCGCCGGAGCGGAACGTCCAGCGCCGATGGAGGCGGCCGAGTTCGGACGTGGCTCTCCCTTGGGTCAATACAGCGCGCGACTTCCGAAAGTTTCAGAAGCGGCCAAAAAAAAACATTTCAGGATTTCGCAACCGCCCCAGCCGCCCCGAAGCTTCGATAGCGGGAGGAGCAAGCCATAGAAGAGCTTTGTCGCGTTTATCCGTTTTACATCCCAATAGCCTCGCGTGCTGAAAGTCTGAACGTCTAACTTTTCAACGCGTTGGAGCGCTCATCGCCCAGCCAAAACGGCCCCGCCCATTGTTGATCAATGTGACGGTTTGGACGCCCACTACTCGGCGGCATCAAGGCGTTGGATGTGTGAAAGCGTTCACGGATGTGATTTTCGTCGGTCTGGATGATCGCGCGTGGTTCGCGTTCCAGACCAAAGGAAGGATATGCCCGCATTGTCCATGATTGGGTGACTAATGCCCGCCTCGACAGCTCAGCTTACCGGTACTCACTCGATGCCTGTAAGGGCGACAAGCCCTCCTCAATGTGTCGCGCGATGTTCTCGATCATGACGATCGCGTCGTCGACTACAAAGCCGACTGCGATCGAGGCGCCATCAATGAGAGATTATCGAGGCTGTAGCCGAAGGCATACATCACGCCGAAACGTGCCGACCAACGAAAGCGGCACCGAAACGGCCGGGATGACCGTCGCCCAAAGCTTTCGCAAGAACAGAAATATGACCATGACCACGAGCGCGATCGTCAACAGCAGCGTGAACTGCACGTCCGCTACGCTGGCGCGGATGGTTTGCGTGCGATCCGAGGCGATCGAAAGTTTGACGCCGGCTGGGAGCGTCGCTTCGAGTTGCGGCAGGGCCGCCTTGATATGGTCGACCGTGTCGACGACATTGGCGCCGGGCGTGCGTTGGATGGCCAGGATGACGGCTGGCTTTTCATTGTACCACCCGCGCAGCATAATATCCTCGGGGCCGACGACCGCGTGGCCCACGTCGCGAATGCGGATCGGCGCGCCGCTGCGATAGGCGACGATCGCATCATCGTACTCCGCGGTCCGCAGCAGCTGGTCGTTGGTTTCAAGCGAATAAGTCTGATGCGCTCCATAGAGCTGGCCTTTTGGTTGATTCACGGTAGTGGCGGCGAGCGCCGACCGGATCTGCTCGAGATCGAGCCCCATCGCGGCGATCTGGGCTTGATTGACCTGCACGCGGATCGCTGGATTCTGCTCGCCGCCAATCGTGACGAGCGACACCCCAGGCATTTGCGAAATTTTGTGGGCAAGGATGCTGGTGGCGTAGTCGCTAACTCTGGTCAGCGGCAAGGTGTCGGACGTGAGCGCAATGAGAAGGACAGGCGTGTCCGCCGGGTTTGTCTTACAATAAGTCGGCGGCGACGGCAGGTTCTTCGGCAACTAGCCGGCGGCTGCGTTGATCCTCGACTGCACGTCGAGAGCCGCGCTATCGATATTGCGGCTGAAGGCGAATTGCAGCGTCATCTGCGTGTTGCCGACGCCGCTGCTGGACGTCATTTGTTGCAAGCCGGCGATCTCGCCGAATTGGCGTTCGAGCGGGGTTGCGACCGATGAGGCCATCGTCTGCGGATCGGCGCCTGGAAACTGCGCCGTCACTTGGATTGTAGGCGAGTCGACCGTGGGAAGCGAGGCCACTGGCGAGATTGAAGTAGCCGATCAGCCCCAGCAGCGTGATTCCGACCATCAGCATGATGGTCGCAATCGGCCGGCGGATGAAGGGTTCTGATATGTTCATGGCAGCATCCCCGCGCTGCCGGTCGACGATGTCTTGACCATCGCCGCATCTTGTCCCGAGACCGGCTGGACCTTCGTTCCGTCAGTCAGGCTGTATTGGCCGCTCGCAACGACTGTCTCGCCCGGCTGCAGGCCGTTGCTGACGAGCGCGCGGCCATCGCGCGACTGCGCCACCTCGACGGCTCGCATATGCGCCGCTCCATCGGAGCCGACGACATAGACGAATGGTCCGTTCGGGCCTTGCTCGATGGCGCTTGTCGGGACGGTCGCCACGTCGCTGCGGGTCTGGGTGACCACATGCACATTGACGAACGTCCCCGGCCAGAGCTTTCGCGCTGCATTGGGAAGCATCGCCTTCAGGCGGACTGTGCCGGTCGTCGGATCCGCCTCATTGTCGATCAGCATCAGCCGGCCGCGATCGATCTCTGTCTTATCGTCGGGCGCCAAGGCGATAGCTTCGACAGCGCCGCCCGCCAGCGCCGCCTCGACACCGGGAAGATCGGCCGCCGGAAGCGAGAAGACGACGGTAATCGGCTGAACCTGCGTGACGACAACGAGCCCCGTTGGGTCGTTCGGGTGAACGATGTTGCCGGGATCAATCAGCCGCAGGCCGGTGACGCCGTCAAACGGTGCTACGATGCGCGTATAGCTGAGCTACGTTTGCGCGGCCTCGATCGCGGCCTGGTCGACCTTTATCGTGCTCTGAAGCTGCGCCATCATCGCCTTTTGCGTATCGGTCTGCTGCTGGGTGGTGTAACCATGATCGAGCAGCGGCACATAGCTGATTGAGATTGGCCTGCGCATTCGTTAAATGCGCCTGATCGCGGCTCAGCGTCGCGATCGCTTGATCGAGCGCCGCCTGGAACGGACGCGGATCGATTTGCGCGAGCTCATCGCCCTTTTTTACGGTCTGGCCTTCGGTGAAATTGACGCTTTCAAGCAGCCCCTCCTTCGTCGACGCCGAATTCGAACGGCTAGGACTGGCGCGGCGCATCGTACTGCGCGCGCCCCTTCTCTCCACCGCATTGCTTGCGCAATCCGATATGGTGGCTATTTTGACTGAACGCGCTGCGTGCGCGTTCGCGAAAGCGGCGCCGCTTCAGGTCTTGCCCCTCCCCTTCGCATCGCCGCATGTCACCACGGCCGCTCTTTGGCACCGCCGTTTGGACGATGCGCCAGCGCATCGCTGGCTACGCGGGATCGTCTACATAGTTGCGCGCGGAGCCTCTAGTTTTGTTTTCGCAGGATGAAAGCTTACTTTGATGCGACGAGACCGGGTGCGCTCGGCGGCGGACGCCGGAAATGCGTCGCTTGTTCGAAGGCGTAGGCGACGCCGATCAGCTTGCCTTCGCTCCAGGGGCGACCGAGTATATCCATACCCACCGGCACACCGATGGGCGCCTCCTTCGATGGCGTCGAGAAGCCAGCCGGCACCGTTATCGCCGGGAAACCGGTCACCGAGGCCAAGATGCCGGTGCGGTCGGCCTGGTTCAACTCGGTCACGGGAACCACAAGCCGCTTCTGGAGCGGATAAACAACTGCGTCGAGCTTGTTCTGGTCGAGAGCCGAGCGTAGAAGCCGCCGGGTCTGCGCGCCGCGCGCGAGCCGCTCTTTGTACTCCGGTTCTGACATGCCATTCTCAACTCCCTGCGCCGCCGTCAGGAACTTCTCCAGCGAGGGCTTGTGGTATTTCCCTGAAGCCAGGATGTCGGCGAGCGTCTTCGACGGCGCGTTGGGGATACCCGCGAGATATTGGTTGATCAGCGTCTTGTATTCATACTTCTGAACGTCCTGCTCGGCGATCAGCTTGTCGGAGTCGAGGGCGGGCTCGTCGATGTCGACGATCGTGGCGCCGGCCGCGCGCATGGCGCTGATGGCGTCCGCCATCACGCGGTTGACCTCTTGATGCTCCGGCTTGCCGCCGAACAAGACTTTGAGGACGCCGATCCTGGCCCCTTTGAGGGCGTCCTTGTTCAAGAACGGCATATAACTCTCGGGGGCCTGCCTGTCGCCAACCATGGTAGACGGATCGGCGGGGTCACTGCCCTGCATCACTTCCAGCATCTTGGCGGCATCGGCAACGGTCCGCGCGATCGGGCCGATGGCGTCCTGGGTCTCGGATACTGGCATGATCCCGGCGCGACTGAGCAGGCCCTTGGTCGGGCGGATGCCCACGAGGCTGGTCGCCGACGCAGGCGAGCGGACCGAATTGACCGTGTCGGAGCCGGTTCCTGCCATGGCCATATTGGCCGCCACCGCCGCGGCCGTGCCCCCACTCGAACCACCTGGGGTCCGGCTGAGGTCGTAGGGATTGAGCGTCTGACCGCCGAGTGAACTCACCGTCGTTCCCGCGAGCGCGAATTCGTGCATATTGGTCTTGGCGAGGATGATCGCTCCAGCTGCGCGCAGCTTGGCGACGACGGTGGCGTCCTTCGCGGGTTGCGCGGTGGAGAGGGACGCGGAGCCCCCGGTTGTTGGTAAGTCAGCCGTGTTGTAAACGTCCTTGAGCACGATGGGCACGCAATGAAGTGGACCGGTGGGACCGGTCATCGCGTAAATGGCGTCGAGCGCATCGGCGGTGGCGAGAGCGCGCCCGTTGAGCGTCAGGATCGCATTCAGCGATGGGCCTTTTTTGTCGTAGGCGTTGATGCGATCCAGGTAGGTTTGCACTAGATCATGGCAGGTTAGCCGATGCTCGCGGAAAGCATTTTGCAGGTCCGTGATGGTCAGCTCTTCGACTGGGATGTTGGCTGCGTTTGCAGAAGCGGCAATGGTGACGAGTCCAAGTGTCAGGGCCGCCAGATGTTTCGACATAGGGGTTTCCTTCTGATTCCTGCGCATGATGGTAGCTTCGGAACGAGCTCGACCGGCACACTGGTATTACCGGCATTTGCCAGATAGCCGCCGACTCCGTCGTCAATCTGGCCGGCTCTGGCGGCAGGCTGTCGTTGGGGTGGGACGAGCCTACACCCCGCCGAGCGCCGAAAAATGCCGGCAAGCCAGAGATCGAGGACTGCGAAAGCAGCGCGGCTAAAATTCAATGCGCCGGCACGGCTTTCGCGAGCGGCGCCGCCGGCGGCGCCTCGTTCTCCTCGAACGCCTGTTCAGGACGCATCAGCAGGGCTGAAACAGCGCCGATGAGAAGCAGGCCCATCGACATTAGGAAGGGCAAAAACCAATTGCCGGTCAAATCGATGACGAATCCGGCGACCAGTGGCGAGACGATCGCCGCGCCCGCCGATCCCATGTTCATGAGGCCGGCGGCCGTTCCCGAATATTTCGGCGCAATGTCCATCGGGATCGCCCACATCGGGCCAATGACGATCTCCGCGAAGAAGAAACCGGCCGACAGGCAGAGGGCGACGACCGTCACGTCACGGATGTAGAGCATCGGCAGCAGCGAGAGGAAGGCGCCGACGAATCCCGCTATGGTGACGCTGAGGCGCGCCAGGCGGACATTCCCCGTCCGGCGCAGGATGCGATCCGAGATCACGCCGCCAAGCGTATCGCCGACGACCCCCGCAAAGAACACGCCCGAAGCGAAGATCGCCGAGCTCTTGATGTCGAGGCTGAAGGTGTTTTTGAAGAAGAGCGGCAGCCAGTTGAGATAAAGCCAAAGGGTCCAGCCGTAACAGAAATAAGTGAGCGTCAACCGGCCACATGCGGCGCACCAGCGGGCCCCAGGGGATTTGCGGGCGCGCTCCAGGCTTGCGCACGGGCAGAGTTTGTAGCTCGGCCTTCGTGATGCCAGGGTGGTCTTTCGGCTCATTTCGGAAGTACCAGACCCAAACCGTCACCCACGCCAGGCTGACAAATCCCAGGATCACAAATGAGCCGCGCCAGGTGAAGGCCACTATCAAAAGCGCGATCAGTGGCGGCGTGATCGCGTTGCCGAGCCGGGCGCATGCGTGCGCGAGGCCTTGGGCGAATCCGCGTCGGCTGGCGGGCGCCACGCCCCAGATCAAACCGCAGAAGAAGAGCGTGCGGCGCGGCCCGAAACGATCGCCGACCCAGCCGCCGAACACCTGAAACAGCAGATAGGGATAGGCGAAGGCCGAAAACACAAGGCCAAGCTCGGTATTCGTCAGCTTCAGTTCGCGCTGGATGGCCGACGCGGCGGTGCCGATATTGACGCGATCGATGTAGGTAATGAAATACATGATGCAAAGAAGCGCGAGCACCACATGCGTCGCTTTGAACTTCGGTCTCACTTGAGCCTCCCCAACTTACGCCTTTTGGCGTGTGTTCTCTATTATTGACGAAGCTAGTTCGCGTTCAGGAGTCGCGCGCTATCGCGACACTCCCGATCCCCGCAAAGCAGGCTTCGGCCCTGCTCCCAGGCTGCAGGTGGACCATGCCGGTATATGAGCCTGTGGTCACGATATCGCCGGCGCGCAGGCCGCGGCCTATGGCGGCGAGATCGTCTGCCAGCCATGCGACGAGATCGAGAATGTCGCCGGCGGGATTGCCGCCTTCGCGGCTGACGACGACCCTCCCGTCGATAGCTAGACTGACGGACGCGCGCTCGAACGACGGATCGACCGGCAGGGCGACGCTTGAGCCGACCACCATCGCGCCATGCGACAGATTATCCGCGAGAAGAAGCTCCGGCGCGACGTCAGGCCATGCCTCGAAGCGGCTGTCGATGATCTCGAAGGCGACGACGACATGGTGCGTGAGCTGCGGATCAGCACAGAAAGAGACGCCTCAGGCGGCGTGCTCGTCACCCTGCGGGATTCAGGCCCGGGACTTGACCCGAAGAGTGTGGACCACCTTTTCGAGGCCTTCTACACGACGAAGCCCGGCGGCATGGGCATGGGCCTGGCCATCTGCCGTTCGATCATCGAGGCTCACGGCGGACGGCTGTGGGCGTCCGCAAATGAACCGAGGGGCGCCATCTTTCAGTTCGCTTTTCCGCCAGCACGCGACGAGACCGTTCCGGCCGAGCACGCCGGCCAAATGACGGAGGTGTGAGGTTGGAGGTCCGGCGAGCGAGACGAATCCGTCCTGGGCGACTTGGCCGAGAAACGATCGGGCGGACCTCGGTCGTAGCCTTGTTGGATGGAAGTGGATCTCGGTGGATCGAGATATATTGGAGACGCGGCGTTGTCGCAGGACGTCAAAGCGATCACGCAACGATCAGTAAATCTCCCACAAACCCGGCGTGGCCAGCTCCAAGAGATTGCCGTCGGGATCTCGGAAATAAATGCTGTGACCGCCGCGCGCCCATTTGGTGCGACCCTCAATGGCAACGTCGTGCCGGCTCAGTCTTGCTTCCCACGCCGGCAGCGCTTCGGCCGCTATCGCGAACGCGATGTGCAAAGGGCCGCGACCATCGTGAGGCGGAATTGTGCCGCCCGGCAGGCGAGTGGTTTCGAGTGACGCGCCGCGCCGGAACAGGAGCAGCACATTTTGGCCGCCGACCGAAAAAGCCTGCAGGCGAGCGTCGCGAAATAGAACCTGAAGCTCGAGAATGTTGAGATAGAAGTCAGCGGCCCGCTCCAGGTCATCGACGTAAAGCGCCGTTTCGATGATGCGCTCGAGGTTGGGCGTCACGCTTCAAAGCCCCCGTACTCACGCGCTCCGCTTCGGCAGATGGGCAGGGTCGCCAAATCATATATGGTACAAGCAGAGCCGAAAGCCGAACATTTCTACTCGCGACTCATAACCCCTGTTTCGTAGCGTCATGCAGTCGGTCGCGAAAAACGTGTTTTATCTGCAAGGTTTGCTGAGAGCGAATTGTCGTGCAATATTTGGCTGAAAGCAACGAATTGCAGGCGCGTTAAAAAATTTGGTCTGGCGATTACCGAGTGCTTACCGAATGCCTCCCCTGGCAAAAATAGAAACTGCAGCGCCTCGAAGATATGTTTGTTATCGCCTTGAATACGTTCTGCTTTTCTTTGGCAGGAGAGGAGGGACTCGAACCCCCAACCCCCGGTTTTGGAGACCGGTGCTCTAACCAAATTGAGCTACACTCCTACGCAGGACGCATCTGTAGCTTGAAGCCGCGAACGAAATCAAGCTTTGGGGCGGCGAAACCATAGAGTTTCGCAGGGACGGCTCGGGCGTTTCATTCGCCGCGGCAAACGCCGCCGGATCGGCACCGATCGCGCGTCCGAGGGATTTGAGAGTGGAAAGCTCAGACGCACGAATCGCCCCTCGATCCAGCCTCATTGCCGGGTTGGAGGCGATCATCGGACGCGCTCACGTTCTGACGGATCCCGCCGACATGGCGGGATTTCTGAGCGAGCCGCGCGATCTTTTCAAGGGCTGCGCGATTTGCGTGGTTCGCCCGGCTTCGACCGTCGAGGTCGCGGCTGTCGTCAAGCTTTGCAGCGAAACGACGACTCCGATCGTGCCGCAAGGTGGCAATACCGGCCTCGTCGGCGGCCAAACTCCGGACCAAAGCGGCGCGGCCATCGTCCTCTCGCTGCAGCGGATGCGGGCGTTGCGGGAAATCGATCTTTCCTCCAACACGATGACCGTCGAAGCCGGCATGATCCTGGCCCATGCGCAAGCCGAGGCCGACCGCGCGGGGCGCCGCTTTCCTTTGTCGCTCGCCTCCGAAGGGTCCTGCACTATCGGCGGCAATCTCGCCTCGAACGCAGGCGGCACAGGCGTCATCGCCTATGGCAACGCCCGCGATCTCGTGCTGGGGATCGAGGCGGTCCTGGCCGACGGCCGCATCTATCACGGTTTGTCGAAGCTTAAGAAGGACAATACGGGATATGATCTCAAACATCTCTTCATCGGCTCGGAGGGAACGCTCGGGATCATCACGGCGGCGGTGTTGAAGCTCTATCCAAAGCCCCGCGCCGTCGAGACGGCGTTCATCGGCCTCGCCTCCCCCAAGGCCGCCGTCGGCTTGCTCGATCTTGCGCGCGAGAAGGCGGGCGGCGAAATCACGGCGTTCGAACTCATCCCGCGGCTCGGACTTGATTTTGTCCTCGCGCATTACGACGGCGCGCGCGATCCGCTCAGCGGGCCTCATCAATGGTATGCGCTGTTGGAGCTCAGCTCGCAAAACGCGGAAGGCCTCGCCGAGAGGCTGCTGGCGCTTCTGAGCGAGGCCGCCGAAAGCGGCGTCATCGAGGACGCGGCGGTCGCCGCTTCCGAAAGCCAGCGCGCGGATTTCTGGCGCTTGCGCGATAATTTGTCGGACGCGCAACGCTTCGAGGGCGGCTCGATCAAGCACGACGTCAGCGTTGCGGTCACTGACGTTCCGGCCTTCCTCGAAGAGGTCGAAGCGGCGATCGCCGCGGCGGCGCCCGGCGCGCGGCTCGTCGCCTTCGGCCACCTTGGCGACGGCAATATCCATTGCAATGTGTCGCAGCCTATCGGCGCCGACAAGGCCGCGTTTCTGGCCCGCTGGGGCGAGATCAACGCCATCGTGCATGGCATTGTCGCGCGGCATAACGGCTCGATCTCGGCCGAGCATGGCGTTGGCCAGCTGAAGCGCGATCTTTTGCCGCGGGTCAAAGATCCGGTCGCGATGGAGCTGATGCGCGCTCTGAAGCGGACCCTTGATCCGCAGGGGATTCTCAATCCAGGCAAGGTATTGTAGAAGAAGCTCTGCCGGAGGGGTTGATCAATGAACCAAGCCTTGCGTTCAATTTCGCGAAGAGCTGGCGGGCTCGCCATTGGCTGCGCGCTGTTTTTCTATCCGCTTTGGACGGCGGGCGCGGCGCTGAGCCAGAATTTGCAAAAATGCCCGGTCGAGAGCGGCAATGCGTCGGAGATTGCGGATGCGGTGCGGGCGGCGCCGAGCTGCGCGCAGTCCTATGAGATGATGAACGTCTGCCGCAGCGCTGCGGGCGGCGACCTCGACCTCGCCAATATCGTTGTTGACAAATGCGAGCAAGTCTTTGTCGCCACCCTCGACGCCGCCACGCTCAAATCCTATTCCGCGGCGCGCGAGAATTGCGCGCGCCGTTTTGTCAAGAAGGACGCCAACTCCGTCTCCAACCAGGCAGCCTGCGAGGCAGGCGTCGCCGTCGTCTTCGCGCATCGGGCGGATCTCGAGGCGATGCGGGCCCAGCGCGCGGCGAACCGGCCGCACCCAGCGGCGCCGGCGGCCGACGCGCCTGCGCCTTTCGGCGGGATGCCGCCGAAATAGGCTTTTCTTGAAGATTTGGTTATTCGGCGGCGCGCGAGCGCAAGCTATCCGGAAAAGGGATCAGCGCCACCATGAAGCGGCTGAGATCGGGGGCGATTTCGGAATCGGCTTTGAGTTCGGTCAGGCTACGTGGCGGCGGGATATTTTGGCCGCTCTCCCGCATGGCCTCGCCCCAGAGCTCCAGCGCCTCTTTGGCATTCAGCATCGCCTCGTCGAGCGTGTCGCCAGCGGAGAGACAGCCAGGCAGATCAGGAAACCAGACGCCTATGGCTTTGCCCTGCTCTTCTTCGACGATGGCGATGTAGTGGGGCATGCAGAATTCAGTCTTTCGGCCAATTCGCCACTCTGTAGATTCGGCGCACCAAACCTTCACCCAGATCCTTCTTTGGATGAGGCAGGGAAATTATCACACCGGTTTGCGTATTGCGAAAGATATGATGCGAGCCTTTGGTCCGTTCGAGAATCCAACTTTCGCTCTCAAGACGAGCTTTTATGTCGCGGCTATTGGTCAGCATATTGACGCTTTCCCGATGATTGGGTTGCGCCCAGCGAAGCCTCAACATCAATATTTAGTCAATGTCCACTGTGTTACTTCCAAATGTAGTGTATTACTATTTTTATTGAAATCTTGTGGATAACGTAATTGCGGCGTGCAGACTGCGCCGGAGCTTTGGCGGCGTCCGGCGGCCTCAGCCCGCGAAAGTCGCCTGAACAAAACTCTCCAGCACCATTTTCCGGCCGGCCTTGTCGAAATCGACCGTCAGCTTGTTGCCGTCGACCGCCGCCACCGCGCCGTAGCCGAATTTTTGGTGAAACACCCGCGCGCCCTTCGAAAACCCGGATTCGGCGCTCGACTTGGCGACGAGTTCACCCTCGATCTGCTGCGGCCCGCGCTGCGCCGCGCCGCGCGAAAATCCCCCGGAGCCGCCCCGCCCTCGCGTCTCCTCCGTTCGCTGCTGCGCGCGCCGCCAGCCGGGCGTCGTATAAGACGACCCGTAAGAATCCATATTGGAAAAGCGCGATTGCGCATAGCCGCCGTAAGCAGAGCCAGACGCCGCCTCGACGACTTCGACATGGTCCGCCGGAAGCTCGTCGAGAAAGCGCGAGGGGATGGTGGTCTGCCAGAGGCCGTGGATGCGGCGGTTGGTGGCGAAATAGATTTTCGCCCGGCGTCTTGCGCGCGTCAGGCCGACATAGGCGAGGCGGCGCTCCTCTTCGAGCCCGGCGCGTCCCGATTTATCGAGCGAGCGCTGATGCGGAAACAGCCCCTCCTCCCAGCCGGGCAAAAAAACCGTGTCGAATTCGAGGCCTTTGGCGGCGTGGAGAGTCATGATCGATACGCGGGGACCCGCGTCTTTCGCATCGGCCTCCATCACCAGCGAAATATGTTCGAGAAAGGCGCCAAGGTCGGGGAACTCCTCCATCGCGCGCACCAGCTCTTTCAGATTTTCGAGCCGTCCCGCCGCCTCCGCGGTGCGGTCCTTCCGCCACATATCCGTGTAGCCCGACTCCTCCAAAATCATCTCGGCCAATTCGCCTTGCGGCTTGGTTTCGACGAGGCTCGACCAACGGCCAAAGCTGCTCAAAAGGTCGCGCAACACCTGCCGTTGCTTCGGCTTTATCTCATCGGTCTCGACCATAGATTGCGCCGCCTGCATCAGGGACACGCGCTGCGCGCGCCCGTAATCGTGCAAAAGCTGCAGCGTGGCGTCGCCAAGGCCGCGCCGCGGCACATTGAAGATGCGCTCGAAAGCAAGATCGTCCGACGGCTGGGCGACACAACGCAGATAGGCGAGCGCGTCGCGGATCTCGGCGCGCTCATAAAAGCGCGGGCCGCCGATGACGCGGTACGGCAGACCCAAGGTGATAAAGCGCTCCTCGAATTCGCGCATCTGGAAGGAGGCGCGGACAAGGATCGCGAATTCATCGTATGGATGGCCGCCGCGGGCCAGCTGCTCGATCTCCTCGCCGACGGTGCGCGCCTCCTCCTCGCTGTCCCAGACGCCTGAAACGCTCGGCTTCAGCCCAGGCGCGTCATCGGTGAACAAGGTCTTGCCGAGGCGCCCTTGATTATGCGCGATCAGCCCGGCGGCGACGGCGAGAATATGTCCCGTCGAGCGGTAATTGCGCTCGAGTCTGATGACTTTGGCGCCCGGAAAATCCGTCTCGAAACGCAAGATGTTGTCCACGTCCGCCCCGCGCCAGCCATAGATCGATTGATCGTCGTCGCCAACGCAACAGATGTTGTGGCGCCCTTGCGCCAGGAGCCGCAGCCATAGATATTGAATCGTATTGGTGTCCTGGTATTCGTCGATGAGCATATACTTGAAGCGGTCCTGATATTGTTTCAGAACGTCGGGATTGTCGCGCAAAAGCCGCAGGCATTCGAGCAGCAGGTCGCCGAAGTCGGCGGCGTTGAGGATTTTCAGCCGCTCCTGATAGAGCGCGTAAAGCGCCGCTCCCTTGCCATTGGCGAAGGCGCCGGCTTCGCCCGGCGGCACATGCGAAGGATCGAGGCCGCGATTCTTCCAGGCGTCGATCTGATAGGCGAGCGAGCGGGCGGGCCAGCGCTTGTCGTCGATGTTCTCCGCCTGCAACACCTGTTTCAGAAGGCGGATCTGATCATCCGTATCGAGAATGGTGAAGCTCGATTTGAGTCCGACGAGTTCGGCGTGGCGGCGCAATATTTTGGTCGAGATCGCGTGGAAGGTGCCGAGCCAGGGCATGGCTTCGGCGACGGGCCCCGCCAGCATGGCGACGCGCTCTTTCATTTCCCGCGCGGCCTTGTTGGTGAAGGTCACCGCGAGCATTTCGTGAGCCCGCGCCCGGCCCTGCGCGATGATGTGAGCGATTTTGGTGGTGAGAACCCGGGTTTTGCCAGTGCCAGCTCCCGCCAGCACCAGAACTGGACCCTCGATCGCCTCGACCGCCGCGCGCTGCTCGGCGTTCAGCGCGTCAAGATAGCGCCGCCCGCCCTGGGCGGCGCGGGCGCGCGCCGCAACGCCGCCCGGCTGTGGCGCCGGCGCGTCGGTTGCGGTCAAAGAAAAAGGATCGGTCAACCTGTGCGGCTCCTTGTGGCGGCCCGCGGCCCGGTAAGCCGTTTGAGTTGGCCAGTGGCCCGAATCAGCGCGGCGGCGCATTATGCGCCAATTCGATCGGCTCTCCCGCATCGGGACGCGATCGCGTAAGTTTCAATGTGGGGCGGCGGCGGCGCTGTGTCGAGCCGCCGCGCAGGCCTCGCCTCTTTTTGAGCCCGTGTCTCGGCGTCTTGGCCTATATCAGGCGCCGGGGGACGGCCTCTTCCTAAGCGGCCAGATAAGGACTGGCGCAAAGCACAAATTTGCGCCCCGCTCGGCGCCAGAACGGAAAAAATATTGCGCGACAGCTTGACCGTCATCGCTATTGCTCTGATCGCCATTCTGACCGCCGCTCTGGTCGGTCCCTATCTCGTTGATTGGAGCGGTCAGCGCGGATGGATCGAAGCGCGGCTGACGCAGACGCTCGGCGCCGAAACCAAGATCGCCGGGCGGATCGACCTCAAATTGCTGCCAAGCCCCTATTTCCTCGTCGAGACGATCGAGGTCGGCGGTGGAAATCCGGCGCGTCCCTGGCGCCTCTCAGCCAAACGGCTGCGCCTTGAGATCGCGCTCGCGCCTTTGCTGCGCGGCGACGTGGATCTTATCGAGGCGAGGCTCGAATCGCCCCGCCTTGAACTGACGCTCGCCCCTGGCGGCTCTTTGCCGCCGCTCCGCTCCGAAGAGGCTCTTGGCCGGCGGCTGCGTTTCGAAAGGATCGAGGTCGCGGACGGCGCACTGCGCGTCGTTGATCCGGCGAGGAACCGCGCCTTCGACCTCACCGGAATTGACCTCAAAGCGGAGGCGGCTTCGCTGTTTGGGCCCTTCAAGGGACAGGGCGCGTTCGACGCCGGGGGGCAGCGCACGCCGTTCCGCTTCGCCACCGGCGCTGCTGAAAAAGGCGAAATCAAGCTGAAGCTTTCCGCGGACGGGCGGGGCTCCCTTCCGGGCGTCGCTTTGGATGGCCGCCTCAGCTTTGACGGCGGCGCGCAAAATTTCGCGGGATCGGCGAAGTTCGAAAGCGTTGAGCCGCCTTGGCGCGTCGCCGGCGAACTCGCTTTGGATATCAACCAGGCGCGCTTGGAGGCGATCGAGGCGCATGCCGGCGGCGAGGACCGTGGCTTGAGCGCAAAAGGAGGAGCGGAGCTGGACTTCTCCTCCGATCCAAAGGCTAGCGTCACGCTCTCATCGGACGCGATCGATCTCGACGCCTGGCGCGCCGCCGGCGGCGCCGATCCTCGCCTTGCGCTGGCGAGGATCAGCGCGTCGCCGTTGTCGCTTGTTCTGAGTTATAGCGCGAAAGCGCTGACTTTTGGCGGCGCCACATTTACCGACCTCGGCGCCAATCTCGTCTCAAACGGGCGCCAATCGGCGTCGCGCGAACGATCGAGCGATTCGTCCTCGGGCCAAGCGGCGAAGCGGGGAGATCGGCGCGGCGCTCCAACATGGCTGCGCTTTGAGGCGCGCGGCCCACAAAAGTCACGCCTTTTTCTTGACGGTCAGTGGCGGATGGGAGCCGATCCCGACTTTTCCGGGCGAATTCAGGCGAGCACGGAGGACGCGAACTGGCTTAATAGCTGGGCGCGGCCATTGGCGCCTTCATGGCCGCCCGAAACCCTCGCCTTTCGCGCCGCCGATCTCTCCGCTCATGCGCATCTTTCCAGCAAGGGGATCGAACTGCGCGATCTCGACCTTCGTCTTGATAGCTCTCGTTTTTCCGGAACGCTCGCCTACCGGCTGGGGTCGAGCGCGCAGCCTGCTCGCTTTGACGCCAATCTCGTGACGCCCGCTTTGAATCTTAGCGCCCTGCCCGCACTTGGCGCCCGCGACCTATGGTCGAGGAGCTTTGGCGCTTGCGATGGATCGCTGTGGCTCGAGGCGCTCGCGCTCAGCTTTGCTGACGCCCCGTCGATCGGAGGTCTCAACCTTCATCTGACCAAGACAGGCGATAAGATTGCGCTTGATGAATTCACGTACGAGGGGTCGGACGGCGCGGTCGCCACGGCGAGTGGTCTTTTTTCGAACAAGGAGGCTCATCTCGACGCGCAGGTCCTCGCCCCGCGGGAGGGCAAGCTCGCCGCCGTCCTCGCCAGAATGGCGCAAACCCCCGCGGCGGATTTCATGCTTTCCCGGGTCGGCTCGCTGACGCCGATCAATTTGAGCGTCACCGCCGACGCGGCACAAAAAGACACAGCCTTCGCCATCACAACTCTATCGGCAAAAGGCGCGATTGGCGCGACGAGCATTGCGGCGACGGTCGAAAGCGATCCCGAGCGGGCCGGAGACATGAAGTTTTCGGCGGTGGCGGAGGCCAAGGACGCCGCGCCGCTGCTGCGCCTGTTGGGGCTGCCCATTGCGCTTTCGAACGGCCTTGGACCCGCGCATATCGATTTGAACGCCCACGGACCGCTCGGCCAGAAAGCGCAGGCGGCGTTGACGGCCTCGCTCGGGCCGACGAGCCTCAGCTTTATCGGCGAAATCGATCCTGACCTGGCGCGGCCCTCCGCAAAAGGGAGCTTCCATTTTTCGAGCCCGAACGCCGCGCCTCTGCTGCGCGCGGGAGGGATCGCTTTCCCTGATTTCGCGGCCAAGCTCCCAGCCCAATTCGCCGGCGACCTCGTGCTGTCGAAAGCCGGATCGAGGTTCGACGATCTGAAGGGCGACGTCGCGGGCGCAGCCGTCAGCGGCGCCCTGGCTCTTGGCGAGCAGAACCGGCTGACAGGCTCGATCGGGCTCGACAGCCTGTCCGCGGCGGCGCTCTTTGGCCTCGTGCTCGGCCCACCCGAGCCAGCCAAGGCCGGTTCTCTCTGGCCGAGCCTTGCTTTCGCGCCGCCGGCCTTTGATTTGCCGAAGACAAGCCTCGAGCTGACCATTCGCAATATGGCGCTGCCTTCGGCGCTGTTCCCGCCGGGCGCCGTCGCGAAAAACGCCCGCATGAGCGTTGAGACCGCGCCCGGCGTTCTGGAGCTGCGGAATTTGTGGCTCGATATCGCGGGCGGCGCCGCTTCCGGCGAAATCGAAGTGCGCCGCGCCGGCGCGGATGCCTCGCTCGCGAGCCGCCTCGACTTTTCCGACATCGCTTTCGATCTTCCCGCCGTCCGCGGCCGGATGAGCGGCTCTATCGAGGCCGCCGGAACCGGCAAGAGCGCAGAGGCGCTGGCGGCTGGACTGGCCGGCTCCGGCCATGCGGTAATCGCCAGCTTGACGATTCCGGCGGCCGATCCAGCGGCTCTCGGCCGCGTCCTCGCGGCGGTCGATAAGGACGGCCAGACGCCCGGCGCGGGAGAGATCGCGGCGGCGCTGGGACGCGAACTCAAGCGCGCCGACTTCAAGGCGGGAAGCCGCGCGCTCGACGTCGCGCTCGCCGCCGGAACGCTGGAACTTTCCTCGCCCGCTTCGCCGAGCGCCGACGACGCGCTGAAAGTCTTTTTCGACCTGCGCCGGGCGATCCTTACCCAGCATTTAACCTTCGCTTTAAGTGCACCGCCGAAGGATTGGAGCGGACCTCCGCCACAGATCGCAGTCCTCGTCAAGGGACCTTTATCCGCCGCTCCGGCGGTCGACGTCGACGCGGCAGCGCTGGCAAATGGGCTCGCAATCCGGGCGATCGCGCAAGAAAGCGCGCGCATCGAATCCTATGAGTTCGATATCCACGAGCGGGCCTTCTTTTATCAGCGGCTGCTCTCCGAACGGGGGCGCGAGCAGGAGCGCCTGGGCGCGGCCGCGGAAGCGGCGGTTGGCGGACAAACAGCGCCGCGGCCGCCGGAATGAAACGGCTGGGTGTTTCATAAGAGTGGCGCAGACGGTTTCACGTGAAACAGGAACTTGCGACCGGTTTGGCCCCGGAACCCGCCGCCTCCCGCAACGTTCAAACGCAAGAGGTCTTCGACTTCCGGCTGGGCAATCCTTGTTCGGGTGATGTAGGATAGCGATCAGCACCCGGGGGCAGCCCGGGCGAGGCCGGACTTGGATCTGATGCCAGGCGCGACTTGCTCTCGCGGGGGCAGCGACCAATAGGAGGCGACAAGATGCACTCGGCAAAATTATGGATGTCCGCGCCGGCTCTAGCGTGCCTGACATGGGTGACTTCCGCGTCCATTATGCAGGCGGCGCCGCTGTCGTTCACTGTCCAGCTCGACGGCAGCCACGAGGTGCCCCCCGTCAAGACGCCGGGCACTGGAACTGCCGACCTCAGCTACGACCCCTCAACTCGTCTGCTGACCTGGACGGTCACCGACAGCGGTCTGTCCAGCGCGGCCACGATGGCGCATTTCCACGGTCCTGCGCCGGCCGGCAAGAATGCAGACGTGCAGATCTGGATCAGCAAACGAGGCGCGCCGGCGGCGGGCCCGATCAAAGGCGAGGCCACGTTAACCCCGGCGCAGGCGCAGCAGCTCTTGGCCGGCGACTGGTATGTCAATGTCCATAGCGCGGACCACCCGGCAGGCGAGATCCGCGGACAGGTGATCCCGCCGAAGCCCTGAATCAGATCGATCCGGGCGCTCCGGCTAGACCATGAGCGTGATGAGGGCCGCGCCGCCAACCGCGCAAACGAACAGCAATAGGGCCAGCGCGGAGCCGGCGATGCGTGGCCGCGGCGCCGACGCGGGCAGCAGCTTGCGTCCGGTCAGCATTGGGCGCACCAAATCCTGCCGGAGCACGGCGACATAGGCTAGGATCGCCAGCAGATGCAACGCCACCAGCGCCAGCAGCACGTCCCACAGGACCGCATGCAGGACGGTGATGGCGTTGGCGACGCCGGCGGGGACGAGTTGAGTGAAGGGGCCGTGGTTCGCAACGTCATTCTGCACGTACAGGCCAGTAAGTGTCTCCGCCAGGAGCATTGCGAGCATCACAGCCACCATCCAGCCGCCCGCCGGGTTGTGACCCGCATGGGTATCCGGCTCGCCCCGCGACAGATGCGCGAGATGCCGTAACGCGACAGGGGGGGAGGCGAGGAACTTGGCGAACCGCGCGGTGTCGCTGCCGAAAAATCCCCACAGCAGACGGAACAGCAACAGCGTCAGCAGCGCCTCACCGGCGATGACGTGCCACCCCATCCAGTTCCAACGCCAAGTGAAATAGAGCGACGGCACCAGCGCCGCCGTCGCCCAGTGGAACAGCCTGACCGGCCGATCCCACACCAGCACCATCCGCCGATTTCGATCCGTCTCACGCATCGCAAGCATCAAATTCGATGTTGGCTGACCGCAGCTGGTCCCGCGATCATGTCCGGTTTTATGAATGGTATATTACCACATGCGTAGTGTCGCCTGGCGGAGACCAGCGGCCGTCAAGTGCCTGCGGCGAAATGGCGGGATGGCCCTTGGGGCTCAGCAGCCAGTTGGAGACCCTTGTCCTCGGAAGGGCTTTGAGATTAAAAGTCTCCGCCGGTGCGTGGCGGTTCGACGTCGGCGGCGCGGCCGCGCCCTTCGCTCCGCCATGGCCAGCGTTTTTCGATTTCGAGCACCAGAGTCCAGCTCAGGAAGGTGCGGACGAGGACGAGGCCGGCGAGCACCCCGAGGCTCGTAAAGGTCGGCTCCAGCGCCACCGTCTTCACGATGTCGGCGGCGACGAGGACCTCGAGGCCCAGCAGCAGGGTGCGACCGACTTGGACGCGGTATTGGTCGTAGCGGCTCTCCCGCGCCGCTTGGTTGAGGAACCCCATCGTCGACCAGACGAGGCCGATGACGATGATAATGACGCCGAACACGTCGATGCCGACGCCGACGATCCGGATCCAGTGGCCGAGGACGGCTTCGAGCGTCGTGAGTTCGGCGGCGATATGGTCCAAGGGCTTTCTTTGGCGGGTTTGCTTTGGCGAGTCGGGCGCGGTTCGTCGCCATAATGCGGCAAACCGATTCGCCACGGCCAGCAGAAGGTCAGCATTTGGCGCCGCGCGCATTTTTGCGCAAGCGTTTAGGCCAAGCGAGGAATTGGTGCAGCCAAATGTCCAGCGTCAGCGCCTATGAGACAGTTTTGGCGGGTTGGAAGAAGAGGCGTATATATTATCTCGTGGAATTGAGGACGAAGACGCGAATGGCCGAGGATAGATTGGCTTCGCCGCGGCCAGCGTCGATCTCAGCGACGAAGGCGGCGAGTGATAGATTGCGCTCCGCCGCAAGCGCCTTCAGCCTGTCCCAGAAGGCACCTTCCAGCGAGATGCTGGTGCGATGGCCGGCGATCGTCAGCGAATGCTTGACGACTATCCCCGCCCCCCCGCCCGCTTCAGGCGGGTTCGTCATTGGAAGTTAGCCCGTTAAGATCGCGCCGGCAGCCGTCAAGACGCG
This sequence comes from uncultured Alphaproteobacteria bacterium, assembly GCA_963789645.1. Lineage (GTDB taxonomy): Bacteria > Pseudomonadota > Alphaproteobacteria > Rhizobiales > Beijerinckiaceae > Methylocapsa. The sequence goes on from CAWBLM010000001.1 coordinate 32,322, forward strand.
CCCGATCCAGATCGCGAATCGTTTCGGCGGCCTCGCGATCCGCTCGGCTCAGTCCGAATTTGAGCCGACGGGTCGCCGCCTGCGACGCCGAGTTGGCGCGCGATTTTCCTTTCCGCGCGCGACGTAAATTGACGATCTCGCCCATCAGGTCTTTTTGCGAAATGCGTCGATCGAGACAATCTTGTCCGCCCCTTCGGCGGGCTGTGGCGCCTCGCCGGGGTTTGGCCGCGCGCCGGGCGGAAAATCCCGGTCCTTGAATTTCTCGGTCTCAATCGCGCTCGGCGGCGCGGTCGCGGGCGACCCGGCGTCATTGGCGCTGGTCTCGAGAGCGTCCGCATCGAGCTTGAATTCGAGGTCGAAACCAGCCGCAGGATCGGAGAATCGGGTCACCGCGTCAAACGGAACGAGCAGCATCTCGGGAACGTTTTTGAAAGAGAGTCCGACCTCGAAGGCGTGATCCGTGACGCTCAGATCCCAGAACTGGTGCTGAAGGATGATCGTCATCTCCTCCGGATAGAGTTCGCGCATGCGCGCCGACAAGCGAACGCCGCGCGCGTGCGTGCGGAAGGTAATGTAAAAATGATGTTCGCCGGCAAGGCCGTCGTGCGCCATATCGCCCAGCACCTTCCGGACGACGCCGCGCAAGGCGTCCTGAACGAGAAGATCGTACCGGATGAGATCCGCAGCCATAAAAACCCCGGTGCGATTTTGAGAGACGGACAACATCTTGCCCATCTGGATTAAACAAAAAACGCACGAATGGCAAAGGCCGATTGGCCGGGGAAAGTGGAGGCTTCTGTTGCCAGGCGCCTCCGGGCCCCGCCTTAGAGTGCTACCCCCAAGGACTTTAATTTCGGTACTATTGCCGCATTACGCAGCAACGGCCACCGGAGCATAGTTGTCGTTGGCAACTATAAGGTTTAGCCCGATAACGGCGGTGCCATGCCGAGCGAAAGACAGTCCTTTACACTCCCCGTCGAACCTATTTCGCCCCCGCCAAAAGCCATCGCTACGGCAAGCTGCCGCAAAGATGGATTTTGGTGGAGGCGCCGGGTACCGCCCCCGGGTCCGAAGAGCTTATTTCGACGCCGTTTATCGCCATAGCCGCAAGAATGCGGCGTTCCCAATATAAGCAGGAAAATCAGATTTACAAACTCCGATGGAAAAAGTGGTTATGGCGCGTCGGCCTCGGATAAGTTTCGCAGCTTTTGCCTTTTGTTGCAGCGCACAGTAGTTGTGCGCCACGGGCGCCCCAAGAATTCGAGGATCGCAGGATGCATGCCTATCTTGATCTTCTCGCCAAAATTCTGCGGGACGGCGCCGTGAAGCCGGATCGCACCGGGACTGGCACCCGCTCGATCTTCGGCCATCAAATGCGCTTCGACCTCGGCGCCGGATTTCCCCTCATCACCACCAAAAAACTACATTGGAAGTCGATCGCGCACGAACTTCTGTGGTTTTTGAAGGGCGACACCAATATCGCCTATCTCAAGGCCAACGGCGTCGGCATCTGGGACGAATGGGCCGGTTCCAGCGGGGACCTGGGTCCTATCTACGGCAAGCAATGGCGCTCCTGGCAAGCGCCCGACGGAAGGACCATAGATCAGATTTCCGACGTCATCGAGGAGATCAAGCGCAATCCGTTTTCGCGCCGATTGATCGTCTCCGCCTGGAATCCGGGCGATCTGCCCGCCATGGCGCTCGCGCCGTGCCATTGCCTGTTCCAATTCAATGTCCGTAACGACGCCGACGGATCGCGCCGCCTCGACCTCCAGCTCTACCAGCGCTCGGGCGACGTTTTCCTCGGGGCGCCCTTCAACATCGCAAGCTACGCGCTTTTGACCGAAATGGTCGCCTCGGTCTGCGGCCTCAAAGCCGGCGATTTCGTCCACACCTTCGGCGACGCGCACCTGTATCTCAACCACCTCGAGCAGGCGCGGCTGCAGCTTTCCCGATCGCCGCGCCCGTTGCCGAAGCTGAAATTAAACAGAGATATCAAATCAATCTTCGATTTTCGCTTGGAAGACCTCGCTATCGAAAATTACGATCCACACCCCGCCATAAAGGCCCCGGTTGCGGTGTGACCGACGGCGCCGAAGAAGCTCGCGCCGCGGCGGGCGATAGGCTATAGCCGAAGCGGCGCGATTCGCCGCGTCCCTGCTCCAATGGCCCTGCTGAATGACCCAATCTGCGCCGGCGAGCGGCGACGCATCCGGCGTTTTGACTTTTGCGGGCGCAAAGGCGCCGGCGAGGGCCGGAATCCTGTGGATGCTGGGCGCGACCTTTCTGTTCGTATGCCAGGATTCGACCGCGCGCATTTTGCTCGACGCTTATCCGGCAATCGAGATTGGATTTGCGCGCTACATCGTCCACCTCGTTCTCGTCGCCGGATTTTTGGCCCGGCGAGAACCGCGCCTGATGGTCTCCCGGCGGCCGGTCTTGCAAATGCTGCGATCGAGTCTGCTGCTCGCCAACACGCTGTTCGGCTTCATGGCGCTGAAAATCATGCCATTCCTCGATTTTTCCGCAGTGGCCTGGGTCGCTCCCGTGCTTGTCACCGCATTGTCGATCGTTCTTCTCGGCGAGAAGGTCAGCCTGAGCGGCTGGCTCAGCGTCTTGATTGGCTTCGCCGGCGTCTGGATCATCGTCGCCAAGGTCAGCCTCCATGTTTCGCCTTTGATGCTGTTTCCGTTGCTCGCCGCTCTTTCCGGCGCGCTTTATCAGATCGCGACGCGGAAGCTTCATGCCGCTGATTCGCCTCTTACAACTCTGCTTTATACGGCTGTCGCCGGCTCTATTTTCTGTGCCCTCTTTCTGCCGCTTGCCGGCGTCGCTCCAAAACCCGCGGATTTGGCGCTGATGACATTGCTGGGCGGCCTTGGGGTGGCCAGCCATTTTTGCATGATTCGCGCATTTTCGACGGCCCCCGCGAACGTCATTGCCCCCCTCGGCTATACGGCGCTGATCTGGGCGAGCTTATTCAGCATGGTTGTGTTTTCGGAAATTCCGAGCCTGCGGACGATCGCCGGCGCAGCCCTCATTGTCGCGGCCGGCCTTTCCATTTTTTTCGGCCAGCGGCCGCGACGCAGAGTTTGAAGGCATGGCCCATGGAATCGCCGCAAGGATCTCGTCATGTCCGCGGCTCCCTTCGCAACAAGGGTTTGGCAAGGCGCCGCCGGCGCATGTTGCACGCCGATGCTCCGCCGAAAATTCCGGCCGGTTCGAATGGCCGGCCCTATTCCATTCTACGAGCGCTCGGGCGCCCGTATGAAGGAGCAATCGCGAATTTACCGAGTCGAGGACCAAGCGCTTGCAAGGCTCTCAATTGCTAATAATCCGCCGGGATTTCCTCGCGAGTGAGATCGAGCTCCGCCTGATGGGTCTCTTCATAGCCTCTTATTTTTTTCCCGTGAGTTCTTAGATAATCTTCGATCCATTTGTTTTTTGAAAGCGCATCAGTGTAAAATGATGATAAAATTCTCTCTCTGTTTCTACGCTCTCTCCGCTCGTATATTATAAATCGTAAATCGTATTCATCCCCATTGCATGATAAATATTCTGTTTTCTCTATCATATTCCACTTTCGTTTAGGGAATCTATGGCGGAAGAACGCATCACCGCGAACATTAGCTAAGACTTCTGTTAAATAAACTCTATTAATTAAATCACTGTCAAGAAACAGCTTATAAATTTCTTGCCCGCCGATCACAAAGAAACTCTCTTTCCCCGACGAGATTGAAATCAGGTCCGCGAGGTAAAGCGCTGCATCCCGTCCTGCCGCCCAAAACATTTGGTCGCCGACAACAATGGGACCGTCGTTTGCTCTAACCTCGCGGGAGAGAATGATATTCGTGCGATTGGGAAGTGTTCTTCCGATCGAATTAAATGTCTTGTTCCCCATTATCACTGCATGGTTGGTCGTGATCTTGCGAAACCGCTGTAAATCCGATCGCAAATGCCAGGGCAGCCTATTATCACGCCCGATGACGCCGCCCGGCTCACTTCGAGCGACCATGAATGATATTGACGGCATGATAACGCGTCGAACCATAAGGCTTTTCGTTCTCTTCCTAGGGTTTGCCGGAAGGCAGAGCTCCCGATCGGCTCTGGCTTTCTGTGGAGTAGGCCGTTTGGGCACCAATAGCCTGACTGTCTAGGTCAGTCGACCTCTTTGAAACTCTGTCAACTCACCGCAGCGCGTGCGGGCGGCGATCACCGGGTCAAAACTTTCCTCTCCTGAAAATCCTGAAAAACGAACTATTCAGACCCGGCTGCGTTGCAACCGCCTCAGGAGAAACGCCATCAAAATCATAGTGAAGCGCATAGAGGGCGGGGAATGCCCCGTTGCGAGCGCGCAGAGTCCAGCCGAGGTATCAATCTGACACGTCTTTTGCCCATTTTGCTGTTCGCCGGCTCTGCGCTATTTCCAACAATATCCAGCCGCGCGCTTGAAACGGAACCGCCTCTGCCGCCGAGGCGGCCAACGCCGTTGGCTGCGCCTGACGTCCGCCCAACGGCGCGAGTTTCGGGACCAGAGAGCGAAGCGGCGGAGGACTGTCTCGCATCCCTGATTGCTGCCGGAGCCGCCGTGAAACCGGTGACGATCGGGGCGCAAGCCGATCCCCTCTGCGCCGTCGCGCAGCCGGTTTCGCTCGAATCATTGGCTCTGCGGAGCGGTCAACGCGTTGATTTACCGGATCGTCCAACGCTGGATTGCGTAACAGCCGCGACCTTTGCGAGTTTCGTCGACGAAGCTTTGGCGCCGCTCGTCAAAGGCTCATTCGGCGCCTCCATTACAGCGATCGCGACAGGTCCCGGGTTCGAATGCCGAACGCGCGATTACGTTGCCGGCGCCAAGCTGAGCGAGCATGCGGCCGGCTTGGCGATTGACATCGCCAGCATCACATTTGGCGGCGGCCGCGTTTATCAAGTCGGACAAATGACTGACGCCGCCGAGCGCGCATTCGACCACGCCGCCCGCGCCGCCGCCTGCGGCTATTTCCACACGGCGCTTGGTCCTGGCGCGGACTCCTTCCACAACAATCATTGGCACGTCGACCTCGAAGCCCGCGGCCGGGACCGCAAATCCAAGTTTTGCCAATAACTCCTCGGCCTTATGCGCAAAAACGGGCGCCGCGCGCCTCCATTGTCAATGAGGCGCGGCGCCCCCATTTGTGCCCGAAGGCCCGCTCTCCTATAAGAGGCGGGCGGGTTTGGCTAAGAGGCGAGCGGTTTTGGCCGTCCTCTCGATTGGAACAAAATTTTATGCCGTGGATCAATAATGGCGGAAATGGCGGCTCTTGGAAACCGAGCGGCGGCGGACCGTGGGGCCCAAAGCCGAGTTCGCCGCAGCCCGAGTTCGAGGATTTTCTGCGGCGCGGGCAGGAGCGACTCAAGCGATGGTTGCCGGGCTCCGGCGGCGGTGGGCTGGGCGGCGCGCGCGGCATCGTCGCCTTGGTTCTCGTCGGCGTGATCGTCTGGCTGCTATCCGGATTTTATACCGTCGAACCGAATGAAGTCGGATTGAACAAGATATTCGGACGCTACACCGGCAAGACCGCCCCTGGCCTCAATTACAATCTTCCCTATCCGGTCGGCGAAGTCGAGAAGCTGCAGGTCACCAATCGCAACATCATCAATATCGGCTTCGCCCTGCGGCCCGACATGCGTTCGCCAGGCAACCAGACATCGGTCGATTTGCCCGAAGAAAGCCTGATGCTCACCGGCGATGAGAATATCGCCGACGTTAAATTCGTCGTCATCTGGCAGATCGATCCGGCGCATCCGGAGGACTATGCTTTCAACATCTCCAATCAGCGCGAGACCGTGAAAGCGGTGGCCGAAAGCTCGATGCGCGAAGTCATCGGCCGCGGCAAGATCCTGCAAATTCTGAACGTCGACCGCCCAAAGATCGAGTCGGACGTGCAGGAGCTCATGCAAAAAGTGTTGAACGCGTACCGGGCCGGCATTCTGGTGTTGCAGGTCCAATTGCAATCCGTCGATCCGCCGGAGCAGGTCATCGCCTCATTCAAGGACGTGATAGCCGCGCAGCAGGATCAGGACCGCCTGCGCAACGAGGCCGAGGCCTACGCCAACCGCGTGGTGCCGGAAGCGCGGGGCAAGGCCGCCGCCATCGTTCAAGCGGCCGAAGGCTATCGGCTGCAGACGGTCGCCGAGGCGACGGGTCAAGCCGCCCGGTTCAACAAGATCTACGACGAATATAAAAAGGCGCCCGAAGTGACGCGCGAACGCATGTATCTTGAGACCATGGAGCGGGTCTACGGCGGCGCGGACAAGATCATCGTCGACCAAAGCGCGGGAGGCCAAGGCGTCGTTCCCTATCTGCCGCTCGGCGCTCTCGCGCCGAAGCCAGCCGAAGGATCGCGCAAATGAGGTCCGCCTCCGCATTTGTGATCATTGTCGGGGCGATCGTGTTTCTGATCGTCGCGGCGGCGTCGATGTTCACGGTCGAGCAGACCCAAAACGCCCTGGTGTTGCGCTTTGGCCAGCCAGTTCCGGGCCGGGGCTTGATTACGAAGCCCGGGCTTCACTTCAAGATTCCGTTCGTGGAGAACGTGGTTTATCTCGACAATCGGATCTTGGTCGTCGAGGCGCCGAAGCAGGAAGTGCTCGGCTCTGACAGCAGCCGGCTCGATGTCAATTCCTTCCTACGCTACCGGATTGTCGATCCGCTGAAATTCTATCAGACGGTCGGTTCGCCTGAACGGGCGAACGCCCAGCTGGGCTTCATCCTGAACTCGGCGGTGCGCAGGGTGCTCGGCGATGCGACCCTCACCCAAATCGTCCGCACCAATCGCGCCGACCTCATGGTCAAGATCCGCGACGAGGTCAACGCGGAAGGAGCCCGCCTTGGCATCGCCGCCGTCGACGTGCGAATCCGCCACGCTGATTTGCCGCCGCAGATTTCGGAAAAAGTATACAGCCGGATGCAGAGCGAGCGAGCGCGCGAGGCGGCGGAATTTCGCGCCAAGGGCTCGGAAACCGCACAAACCACCAGGGCCGCGGCCGACCGCGATGTCGTCGTTCTGCTCGGAAACGCGCAGCGTCAGGCCGATCAGACGCGCGGCGACGGCGACGCCGAACGAAATCGGATCTTCGCCGATGCCTATGGCAAAGACCCCGACTTCTTTGCTTTTTATCGCTCGATGCAGGCCTATGAGGCGGGGCTGAAATCCGCCGACACCCGGATGGTCCTCAGTCCCAAATCGGATTTCTTCCGCTTCTTCGGCTCAGCGAAAGGCGAAGCAGGCGCGGCGGCGTCATCTCAACCTTCAGCTTCCGCATCTCCGTGATGGTCATGCGCGACGACGAAAAAGCTACGCGGCGAAGTTAGGCGCGGGCAGGTAATGGACATATTGTACCGCCTAGGCCGACCTTCGTATCGCGCCCATCGGCTACTTCACGGTCTCGAACTTAGCCGGCGCTTCTAAGACTGGTCCATTTCAAATCGGGGGAGATTGGCGATTAAAACAGGTGCGCCGCACCGAAGGAGACTAGTTACCATAAATGCGTTACCCGGAAAAACCGACTTCGATCCGTTCGAGTCTACCTGAATCGAGCAAAATCGGTTTTTGCCGAAACCTACGAGTTTACTGTTTTTCGTGCTTAAAAACGCCCTTTCCGCCCCATCCGCGAGCGCTCCGTCCAAAAGGAGGATCGGCAAGGGGTCAGCAGGATGCGAGACCTCTCACCCGCGAGGAACGTCCCCACCTGAAAAAAGGCTGGAGCCTTGGTATTGCGTCATACGCTCTCCTTGAGAAGTCCCAACTCCCTCCTTGCCATAGGCGCCGTTGTTTTCGCGATCGCGATCTTCGTGGCCGACACGTTCGCCCCCCGCAATCTCGCGGTCGCCGTGCTTTACGTCGAAGTCGTGCTGACGGCCGCCCGCTTCTGTACAGCGCGAGGCGTCATGCTCGTCTGCGCGGGTTGCTGGGGCCTGATTGTTTTGAGCGCGTTTCTGTCGCCGGACGTCACGGGTCGGGTATTTATAGGGGTCGGCAACACGCTCATCAGCATGGCGGCGATCGCGTTGACAACCGTCATTGCCATTCAAAGCCAATCAGCGGCGGCGACCCTGCGCGAGCGGGCCAGCCTCCTCGACCTTACGCACGACACCATCTTTTCGCGCGACATGAATGACATTATCACCTACTGGAATCCGGCGCCGAGGAGCTTTATGGATGGTCTGGGGCGGAGGCGGCCGGTAAGCTCGTTCAAAAGCTCTTGGAGACGACTTTCCCTGCGCCGCTTGACGAGATCAAGGCCGAACTGTTGCGCACGGGCCATTGGGAAGGCGAACTCGTCCATAAGAAGCGGGACGGATCTCCGGTCATTGTGGCCAGCCGCTGGTCCTTGCAGCGGAACGAGGCGGGGCGGCCCACCGCTATCCTAGAGACCAACAACGATATAACCGAGCGCAAGCAGACGCAGGAATCTTTGCGGCAAACCCAGGCGGAACTGGCGCAAGTCACGCGCGTGACGATGGTGGGAGAGCTCACCGCCGCAATCGCCCATGAGGTCAACCAGCCGCTCGCCGGCTTGGTGAGCAGCGGAAATGCCTGTTTGCGCTGGCTCGCAGCCGAACCGCCAAATCTGGAGGCGGCGCGGCGAGCGGTTGAGCGGATCGTCAATGACGGCAGCCGAGCCGGCGAGGTTATCACCCGGATACGAGCTCTAATCAGCAAGTCTCCTCCTCGGAGGGACTATTTGAACATCAACGCGACAATCATGGAGGTCATTGCGCTCATCGCTAGCGAGGTACAGCGAAATCGCATCTCGCTGAAGACCAAGCTCTCCAATGATTTGCCGCTGGTTCTGGCAGATCGAATCCAGTTGCAGCAATCCAGTTGCAGCAAGTGATTCTCAATCTCATCATGAACGCCATCGAGGCCATGAGCGGAAATGCCGGCGTGCAGCAACAGTTGTCGGTCTCCTCGGTGAAAGATGGCTCGAACGCTGTGCTCGTAACCGTGCGGGATTCGGGCTCGGGCTTGGACGGTGCGGCGCTCGACCAACTCTTTGACGCCTTCTACACAACCAAGCCTGATGGCATGGGAATGGGTCTAGCCATCAGCCGAACGATTATCGAAGCGCACGGAGGAAAGCTGTGGGCTACGCCCAACATACCCCAGGGCGCCATATTCCAGTTCAGGCTGCCGACTGACGGCGAGGAGGCGCCATGATCGAAGCAGATGCAAACGCGTTCCGCCATTGCGGGAGCTGAGTCGGCTTTGGCGGAGCTCTGATCTTGCATAGTTCTTTTGGCGAGCGAATAGGGAGGAGTTTCAAGTATTGCCACATGCGACTTGGGCGTCAGCGCCATTGTTGCGAGCCCAGGTTGGCCTCCAAGGCGCTTTTTTCGGATCGGACGGGAATTCCCCGGTTGCGCTTTATCTCCTTTCTAATTCCGGCTAGCTTAAAAAAATCTGGCCAGCCTGCGAGACTGATTTGATTGGAGAGCCCATGTCCACTCAGGCGATCAGCAAAGTCAACGTTTCGGCGCCGCGGGCCGAGCGATACAGCGCCGGCAAAACGTTGCGCGATGTCGTCTCACGCGAGAGCCACGCCGACTGTCCACCCGGCTCCGAGCGCGACCCCATCGCCATCTTGGGCGAATCCGACGCCCTGCGTCTGCCGAATCTTGCTGCCGATCCGCTACCAGCGCATGTCTCAATCAGCCTTCACCTTTCTTCGTGGCGCGGCGGCGGTGATGGCGCATGATCTAGCGCAATTGCCGCAGATCGGCGTGCATGTGCAGGCCTGCGGCGATTGCCATGTGATGAACTTCGGCGCGTTCAACACGCCGGAAGGACGTGTCCTCTTCGACATCAATGATTTCGACGAGACGCTGCCTGGCGTCGACTTCACTGTCGATCTCAAGCGGCTCGCCGCCAGCGTCGCGGTCGCGGCCCGGGACGCCGGCATTTCAGACAAGAAGGCCAAGGCGCTGGCGCAAACCGCCGCCCAGGCCTACCGCGAATTCATGTGCGAACTTGCCGAACAGCCGCCGCTCGAGGTCTGGTACACAAGGATCGACATCGAGCGCGAGGTCAGGAAAATCGACGACGAAAAGCTGCGCGATCACCTTCTGTCGATCTTGATCAAGTCGAAAAAAGACCTCGCCGCGGATGATAATTTCCCGCACCTCGCGACGACGAAAGGCGGAGCCGCTCATATCGAGGACCGGCCGCCGCTGATCTATCATTTCGACGCGGCCGACGTCCGCGATCAGAAGATTCACGGTCATTCGGCCTTCTCCGCCTACCAGCAAACGCTCCTGCCTGAGCGCAGAGCGCTGGTTCAGCGGTTCGACCTTACGGACATCGCGATGAAGGTCGTCGGCGTCGGCAGCGTCGGCACGTATTGCGCCGTCGGCCTGTTCATGACGGCGGACGGCGATCATTTGTTCCTGCAGGTCAAGGAGGCGCTTCATTCCGTACTCGAGAAGATTGCCGCGCCGCCCGCCGATCTGACCGAGCAAGGCCGCCGCGTCGCCGAGGGACAACGCTCCATGCAAGCGGCCAGCGACATATTTCTTGGCTGGACGCAAGACAAAGCGAGCGGGCGGCAGTTCTACGTCCGCCAACTGAAGAACCGCCGGCTCGGCACAATCGGCGAAATTATCGAAGCCCGGGCGCTCGAAGCCTACGCCAAGCTCTGCGGCCGCACATTGGCGCGCGCCCATGCGCGGAGCGGAGATCCGGCCGTGATCGCCGGCTATATGGGAAAAACCGAGATCTTCGACGAGGCGCTGGCTTCCTTCGCGATGAGCTACGCCGCCCTGACGGACCGCGACTACGCCCTTCTGGCGCGTTCGATCGACAAAACGACGGGTCTGCCCGCGGAGCATTCAGCACGCGCGATGGCAAATTAGCGCGCGCTTCCCGGCGACCGAGCGAACTTGGACGTGGAGGCGCCGCCGCGCGACTTTTCGCTCACGAAGTTTTGCTGGATTTCCGCGCCCGTTTCCGCTCCATTGCTGCGAACCGACGATGCCGCGGGGTAATGTCTCGTCCAAACCGCGATCGAACAGTCAAAAAGAGTGGTCGCTCGACCATTTGGAGGAGAGAGATTTCATGGGTTTGTTGCGGAATGCGCGTCGCGCCATGGCCCCGGCGCCGGGAGCGCGGCCATTCGGACCGGTCGGGATCTGCTCCGTCCTAGCAATTGCCGGCGCGCTTGTCGTCGGCGCGGGGGGCGCCGCGCTGCCCATTTTCAGCGCGCCTGCGGCGCTCGCGCGGGGCCCCGAATCCCTCGCCGACCTCGCCGCCGCCGTCAGCGACGCCGTCGTCAATATCTCGGCGACCCAGGTCATGGACGAGAAACGCGCCAGCAATGCCCCGCAACTAGAGCCCGGAACGCCGTTCGACGATCTCTTCGAAGAGTTTTTCAAGCGTCGCCAGCAAAGCCAAGGCGGCCCCGATCAGCCAGCGCCGCGCGCGCCGCATGAACGCAAGTCCAATTCGCTCGGATCTGGCTTTGTCATTGATCCCACGGGGATCATCATTACCAATAATCACGTCATCGCCGACGCCAATGAGGTGACCGTCATTTTCACCGACGGACAGAAGCTGAAGGCTCAGATTGTCGGCAAAGATGCGAAAGTCGATGTCGCCGTCCTGCGGGTCAAGCCCGACAAGCCGCTAAAGGCCGCAAAATTTGGCGACAGCGACAAGATGCGCGTCGGCGACTGGGTCCTTGCCGTCGGCAACCCCTTCGGTCTCGGCGGAACCGTCACCGCGGGCATCATTTCGGCCGTCAAGCGCAATATCGATTCAGGCCCATACGACAATTATTTCCAGACCGACGCCGCCATCAACAAAGGCAATTCCGGCGGTCCCCTGTTCAATATGGATGGCGAGGTCATCGGCATCAATACGGCGATTCTTTCGCCCTCCGGCGGTTCGATCGGGATCGGCTTTTCGACGCCCTCCGCGACGGTTATTCCCGTCATCGATCAGTTGCGAAAATTCGGCGAAACGCGGCGCGGCTGGCTCGGGGTGCGCATTCAAAACGTCGACGACACGATCGCCGAAACCCTCAATCTGGGCGCCGTTCGCGGCGCGCTTGTGGCAGGGACGGACGCGCATGGACCGGCCAAGGCGGCGGGCCTGCAAGCTGGCGACGTCATCTTGAAATTCGACGGCGTCGAGATCAAGGAATCGCATGATCTGCCCAAAATCGTCGCTTCCGCGCCGGTCGGCAAGGACGTCGAAGTGGTTCTTTTGCGGCAAGGCAAGGAGATCACCAAAACGATCAAGCTTGGACGCCTCGAGGATAATGAAAAGCAGATGGCCGAGCTGACGGTCAAGGGCGGCGACGAAGACAAGCCGCCGGCCGCGAGCGCGGTCGAGCGGGCGTTGGGCATGGAGTTCTCGGGCCTCAACGACAGCACCAGGCAGAAATACGCGATCAAGGCGGGAGTGGCGACGGGCGTCGTCGTGAGCGACGTCGACCCGGATTTGCCCGCCGCGGAAAAGCATATCGCGGCCGGCGAAGTCGTCATGGAAATCAATCAGGAGCCGGTCAGAGAGCCGGCCGACGTGATCAAAAAAATCGAGGCGCTGAAAAAGGACGGCAAGAAATCGGCGCTCCTTCTTGTCGCCAATGGACAGGGCGAGATGCGCTTTGTCGCCCTTCCCTTTCCCTGACGTGTCGAGGAGTAGACTAGGAGCCTAACAGGATTCCCGGCCCTTCCTCAGCCTGATGCCGAATTCAGACGACGGTTCGATAGTGGTAGGCCTGCTTCGCCTTGTCGCGGACGACGTGGGGCAAGGCAGCCTCGGCGACCTGGCGCGGGCCGAGAAGGTCGCTGAAGCCAAATGAATCATTTCTCGCAGCGCACCTTGAGCGTCGCCGACGCCTTGAACTCGGGTCAGGCAGCAGGCATCTTTCCGCTGGCTCACGTTTCCACCGGCTCCACATTTCTGGGCGCGTTCACAAATATGCGTCCGGCGGCGAGGAGGAGGGATGTTCTTAATCTCGGATGCATTGGCGCGAATATAGCGCCGAGCCCCCACGAGAAAGTCAGCGAACCAAGGATCACAGCAGCCGTCTTCAACGGGCCGTCGCCCTGATTGTGAAGGGCGGCCGCAATCATCAGCTGCAACGGAAAGTGAAAGAGATAGATCGAGTAGCTATGGCTGGCGCAGGTCCGAATTGCTCGTTCCAAGGCGGCGAGTGATCTTTCAAGATCTTTGGCGAGCGCGATGGCTCCGGCAAGATGGATGCAGATGAAGACGCCAACCATGTTTTGCCAGATGAAACTGTCGGCGAATTTCAGCGACCTGTCGATAAGATCTTGATCGAAAACCGACTGCTCAAGAGATAGCAGATAAGGCTGAAGATGAAACGTGCGGCCCGCCACAATCAGCATCGGCCCGGCGATGAAAAATCCAACCGCGACCGGGCGACTGAAAGCGATGGCGTCGCGGCGGTTGTAGAGCCAGGCGCCCATAATCCACGAAGGCATAAGGATCAGGATCTTCGGCCCCGCGATCAAGCCGAAAAGTCCGATGAGCCAAAGGCGCTGATGTCCCCGTGTAAAAATGAACGCGCCGAAAAGGGCATAGTACCATGCCTCGAAGCCAAGCGACCAAACTGGAACGTTGGACAGCGGCGACACGGAGGAAAACCACCGTTCGTTCATAAACACCGCCGCCGCCGACAGCCGCTGCAACGGATTATCGAACCCCATATAGTCTCCCCAGCCTTCATAAGGGGCCGGAGAAAACCAATGTCCGATCATGTCCATAAAAGGGGTCAACAGGAGCGCCGGAAGCAGAATGGACCAGAGCCTCGCCAGACGGGCCGCTCCAAAGGCGACAGGGTCATGTTCTTTGGTGGCCGCGACAAAAGCGATTACGAAGCCTGACAGGACGAAAAACCCTTGGACAGCCTCCTGCCCGTAGCGTGTCATTTTCAACCAATCCCCGCCAAGGTGATCGATGAAGGCATGGGATACGAGAACGACGAGCGCCGCGTTAAAGCGAAAGAGGTCAAGATAAATGGAAAGGCCCCGCTTCATGGAACGCCTCCGAGCGCCCCTCCGAGGGGCGCTAAATCCTAGTCTAAATATCAATTATTAATGCACAATAGTCAATTAGCATTTCTTGAAGACTAGTCAGAAGATCCTTTCGCACCGCGGAAAGCCTCGGCTAGCTTGGTGAATATTGATAGGTGGGTTCATTTAATTGTCGTCAGAATCCGGACAGTCGCTTTCTTCGGGGAGGGCCGTCATGATGAGGCCTCCAGCGTTCATTTGCAGCACGCCAACGGCGGAGTCACTAAGAGAAAAGATGAAGTCGCCGGTCTTCCATGCGCTCGAATAGGTGGAAGGTTGGGAGCTCAGCCCGCGCCAAAGCGAGAGCCTGTGCGCCCTGGGACGCTTGTGGCTTTGATTTTGACCAACTCACGTTCGATGAGGCATTCCCGTTCGAACGCTTCCCGACCTTTGCAAGCGCTGTCGGCGGATGATATTTGGCAAGTCGGCGGCGGCTGAAGAAATCGCCGAAGTAAGCCGGCGACCGCGCCGCGTCATCGCCGAATTAGCTGCGCCAGTTGAGGAAACCTTCGATGCCGACATTCGATGAATTCATCGTCTGGATTATAGTCGGCCTCCTTGGCGGCGGCCTCGCCGGGCTCGTCATCACCAGGAATCGCAAAGGGTTCGGCGTAGTTAGAAACCTCGCATTGGGGCTGATCGGCGCCTTGCTCGGCGGCTTTTTGGTCCGAGCGCTCGGGCTCTTCCCCGACCTCGATCGGATTTCGATCTCGCTTCGGGACGTCGTCGCCGCTTTTCTCGGATCGCTCTTTGTGTTGGCGGCGCTTTGGCTATGGCGGCGTTCCGTAGCCAGCGCGACGCGATAGGCATATCGCTCTACGGCCTCTCCCGCCAAAGCCAGAACGTCGCGACGGCTTCATGACTTTCGAGGACCACGAGGTGGCTTTCGAGGACCACAAGGTCGTCGGCTTGCCGCTTACGCTCTGACGGGAAAAGTTGGCGGATCCGGCGCAGCACGCGCCCGTCAATCTGACAGGCCTTAAAATGCATCAGCGAGCCGCCGTGCGTCTTGGCCTTATAAAAACAAACACTCAATAAAATCAGCTTATTATAAATTATCTTGGCGGAAGGGGTGGGATTCGAACCCACGGTAGGCTTGCGCCTACGGCGGTTTTCAAGACCGCTGCCTTAAACCACTCGGCCACCCTTCCCTCGTCGCGCGCTTGGATTTGGTCTTTTCTTCCCATTCCTCAAGGCGACGCTGTCCCTATACGCCTCTCGGCGGCAGCGTCAAAAGTCAACTTCGCCGAAAGCGCAGTCCGGATCTGCGCCGCCTAGAAATTTGACGAGTTCTTCACTGTATCTCCCGCGATTCCTTTCGAGTTTCTGAATCTTTCTTCGCCAAATCCGGCGACGGCGTCGCGGATTCAGCCGCGGATTGACCGAAAAGCTTGGCCGCAGCGCCGATTCCGTTGCTCCACGGCCACACAACGTGGAATTGCGCGCCGCCAATGACGCTTTCGGCTCCGCTGCAGTTTTTTGATGAACTGAAACAGGCTACCTTCGCCAGGCTTCGAACCCTTGAAAGGAGAAAGCATCATGTTACGTCGGATTCTCTTAACATCGGTCGGCGCCGCCGCGCTGGCCGGGTCGGCCTTGGCGGCCGATCTTCCCGTGCGCGAGCCGCCGCCGGTCTTTGTGCCGCCGCCGCCGCCCCCCTTCACCTGGTCCGGCCCCTATGTCGGCGGCCATGTCGGCTACACCTGGGGCAATTACAAAGGCGACCTCGCCGACAACTTCGGAGACTTCACGAGCTTCAACACCGGCTTCGACGGCTTCATTGGCGGCGGCCACATCGGCTGGAACTGGGATTCGAACCAGTACGGGCGGTTCCTTCCAGGGCTCGGGCTTGACCTTAGCCATTGGATCATCGGCATTGAAGGCGACGTCGACGGCACCGCCGCCAACAGGACCGTCAGCCAATTCGTCAGCGCCAATGGTTTCTTCCCTGGCTTTTTCCCGCTGGTGAATGCGAGCGCGAACATCGGGGTTCAGGCTTCGGTTCGCGGCCGCATCGGCTACGCCTGGGACCGCCTTATGATCTTCGCCACGGGCGGCGTCGCCTTCGCCGACTTCAACACCGACATTTCGACGCCGTTCGGCGGTGGCGGCCGGTCGAACACGCGCACCGGCTGGACCGTCGGCGGCGGCGTGGAATACGGGATCTCCAACAACTGGCTGATCCGCGCCGAATATCGCTACGCCCAATTTGGCACTACCACCCTCTTCGCCAGCAATGCGTTTGCGTTCCCGGGAGCGGTGGCCGCCGGCGTCCAGTTGAACCGGAAGGTCGAAGAGAACCGCGTCCTGCTCGGAATTCGAGCTACCTGTTTCCGCCCGCGCCTCCGCCTCCGGTCGTCACCAAGTTCTGAAATCGGCTCGCTATCGAGCTTCGACTTTCAAGGCGCAAGACAACAAGAAAGCCCGGCCTGCGAAGGCTGGGCTTTCTTGCTTTAGGATTTCATAACTTTTTGGCCGCCTTTTTTCCTCAATTAAAAAAATAACTGTGGCAATAGCGCAACAGAATTTCAAATTCGTCTTTCGCTCGGCTATTTTCCTCATTTTGCGGTTGCGCCCAAGCACGCCCGCTGTAGCTTAAGGAAGCCTTGAGTTCTCGGAAGGAGAAACATTTTGACGCGCACGCTTGGCGGGCTGACCCTGCGAGACAGCGACCGGCGCTCTCGCGAACGATCCAGAGAAGCAGGCCGGCGAAAGCTACGAATGGACCTGGCTTCTCCGGCTCCCGTTGTCGTCAAGTAGTAAGATCGGCCTGATCGCCGCGCATGCGGCAAGTTGAAGCATTCGGCCGTAACGGCGAGGCTCTTTGCTTTAAACAATTGGTAATGATTCTGTGAACGCGAATGCGCAACCTTGGATCTAGTGTGGCATCACCGCCACATTGATCCAAAATAGGGTCTTACATCCGCTGAAACGCCCATTCGGAGATTGTGCGCCAGCCGAAACGCGGTAGGTTGCACGAGCTTCGAACCTCAGAAGGAGAAAGCATCAATGTTACGTCGTGTTCTTTTAGCTTCGGTTGGCGCGGTCGCGCTGGCCGGAACGGCCCTCGCGGCCGATCTTCCCACGCGCGCTCCGCCGCCGATCTATGTGCCGCCGGTTCCGATCTTCACCTGGACCGGCGTCTATGTCGGCGCCCAGATCGGCTACGCCTGGGGCACCGTCAATGCCAATGCTGGCGACGTTTTTGGCGACTTTAGAACTTTCAGCCTTAACAATGATGGCGTCATCGGCGGCGGCCATATCGGCTATAACCTGCAGCTGAACCAGTTCGTCATCGGTCTCGAGGGCGACGTCGACGGCTCCAGCCTCAGCAAGACTACCACAGGCGTCCTCTTCCCGGCTGGGGCAGTCGCCGCCGGCGTTTTGCCCCTAGGCGCAGCCATCCTTCCGGTGACGGTTAGCGGCAGCCTCGACGTGCAAGGTTCGATCCGCGGCCGCGTCGGCTACGCTTGGGACCGCATTATGTTGTACGGCACCGGCGGCGTCGCCTTCGGCGGCTTCAAGGCCAGCATCGAGACGCCGTTCGGCTTTGCCGAGCGGAAGAACACCCGCGTCGGCTGGACCGCCGGCGGCGGTATTGAATATGCCGTCACCAACAACTGGTCGATCCGCGCCGAATATCGTTACGCCGAATTCGGTCATAGCACCATTAACGGGAACCTTGGCTTCGCCAATCTCAAGGTCAACGAGAACCGCGTCCAGGTCGGCGCCAGCTACAAGTTCGAGACGGCCGCCCCGGCTCCGGTCGTCGCCAAGTACTAAGATCAGCTTTTCAGCTGCGACTTTAAAAGCCCGGCCAGAAATGGCCGGGCTTTTTCTCTTACAAGACATCCGCATAATCTCCGAAAAATCTGTGGCAAAACCGCTACACACGACCTAAATTGAGCACTTTGATTTCGCTGTTTTCCCCGCTCGCCGTTTATGCGTCGGCTCAAAGGCGGTATAGTTGTGAAAGCTTTGAACCTAGAAGGAGAAAGCATCAATGTTACGTCGCATTCTTTTAGCTTCGGTTGGCGCGGTCGCGCTGGCCGGAACGGCCGTCGCGGCCGAGCCCCCGCCCGCTCCGCCGCCGATCTATGTGCCGCCGGTTCCGATCTTCACCTGGACCGGCGTCTATGTCGGCGCCCAGATCGGCTACGCCTGGGGCACCACCGACATCAATCTGGGCGATAACTTCGGCGATTTTATCAGCTTCAGCGAAAACAATAATGGCGTCATCGGCGGCGCGCACGTCGGCTACAACCTGCAGCTTAGCCAGTGGGTCATCGGCCTCGAGGGCGACGTCGACGGTTCCAGCCTGAGCAAGACGGTCTCGAACACCCTCGTGATCGACAACTTCCTCGTGCCGTTGTCGGCGAGCGCCAACCTCAACGTTCAGGGTTCGATCCGCGGCCGCCTTGGCTACGCCTGGGACCGGTTGCTGCTCTACGCCACCGGCGGCGTCGCCTTCGGCGGCTTCAACGGCAGCATTCAACTCGCCGTTCGGTTATAACAGCATTTCGACCACCCGCGTCGGCTGGACCGTCGGCGGCGGTCTCGAATATGCCGTCACCAACAACTGGTCGATCCGCGCCGAATATCGTTACACCCAGTTCGGTCATTCGACTGTTTTCGCGAACGATGCCTTCGCACTCCCGATCGCGACAGCCGTCGGCGCCTCCGGCAATATCAAGTTCAACGAGAACCGCGTCCAGGTCGGCGTCAGCTACAAGTTCGAAACGGCCGCGCCGGCTCCGGTCGTCGCCAAGTACTGATAGCTATCCGGCTTTGATTGCCGGGTTGCAAGCACCGATAAAAGCCCGGTCAGAAA
Source organism: uncultured Alphaproteobacteria bacterium (assembly GCA_963789645.1). Lineage (GTDB taxonomy): Bacteria > Pseudomonadota > Alphaproteobacteria > Rhizobiales > Beijerinckiaceae > Methylocapsa. Next base: position 51,236 of record CAWBLM010000001.1, read on the forward strand.
TGGCCGGGCTCTTTTGCTTTAAAGAATTAGTAAGAATTTTGTCATGGTGATTCGGGAAATCCTCGAGAGGAATGTGACGGAAGGCTGCCACACTGCCCAAAATACGATGTCACTCGCTCGGTAAATTTTGCTCGCTCGCTGTTTATGCGGCGGCGAAAAAGCGGCGTAGGCTGCGGGAAGCTTTGAACCAAGAAGGAGAAAGCATCAATGTTACGTCGTGTTCTTTTAGCTTCGGTTGGCGCGGTCGCGCTGGCCGGAACGGCCTTCGCGGCCGATCTTCCCACGCGCGCCCCGCCGCCGGTCTATGTGCCGCCGGTTCCGATCTTCACCTGGACCGGCATCTATGTCGGCGGCGAGATCGGCTACGCCTGGGGCACTCATCAACGCCAATGCTGGCGACAGCTTGGGCGACTTTAGCTACTCTTAGCAACAGCGCCAATGGCGTCATCGGCGGCGGCCATGTCGGCTATAACCTGGAGCTGAATCAGTGGGTCATCGGCCTCGAGGGCGACGTCGACGGCTCCAGCCTCAGCAAGACCGAATCGGGCGCCATCGTCATCCGCCTGTTCAACCAGGGGGCTTTACGGCTCATCCCGGCGACGGTCGAGCGGCAACCTCGACATACAAGGTTCGATCCGTGGCCGCCTCGGCTACGCCTGGGACCGCGTACTCCTGTTCGCCACCGGCGGCGTCGCCTTCGGCGGCTTCAACGCCAGCATTGACACGCCGTTCGGCTATGCCCAGCGGTCGAACACCCGCGTCGGCTGGACCGTCGGCGGCGGCCTCGAATACGCGGTCACCAACAATTGGTCGATCCGCGCCGAATACCGTTACACGAAGTACGGCAATATACTGTCTACGCCAGCAATGCCTTCGCGATGGAGCCATCGGCGGCTTCGCCAACGCCAAGTTCGAAGAAAACCGCGTGACGGTCGGCTTCAGCTACAAGTTCGACATGGCTGCCCCGGCTCCGGTCGTCGCCAAGTACTGATCGGCTATCCGGCTTCGATTGCCGGATCGCAACACCAAAAAAGCCCGGCCAGAAATGGCCGGGCTATTTTTGCTTTAAGATTTAGTAAAGTTTTGCTGGTTATTCGTGAAATATCCGAGAGGATTTGTGACAGAAGGCGTCACACTGCCCAAAATACGACGTCTCTCGATCGGAAATTTTGCTAGCCCGCGTTTATGCGAGGCAAAAAGCGGCGTGGCTGCGGGAAGCTTTGAGCCAAGAAGGAGAAGGGATAATGTTGCGTCGTCTACTCGTGGCTTCGATCAGCGCGGTCGCGCTGGGCGGAACAGCCGTCGCGGCCGATTTTCCCCCGCCCGCTCCGCCGCCGGTTTATGTGCCGCCGGTTCCGATCTTCACCTGGACCGGTGTTTATGTCGGCGGCCAGATTGGCTACGCCTGGGGCAATCAGAACGTCAATCTTGGCGATAATTTCGGCGCTTTCGCTACCGCTAGCAATAGCGCCAATGGAGTCATTGGCGGCGCGCATGTCGGCTATAACCTGCAGCTGAGCCAATTCGTCCTCGGCCTGGAAGGCGACGTCGACGGCTCCAGCCTCAGCAAAAGCACGTCGGGCGTCATATTCCCCTTAGGCATCGCGACCTTCGCCAGCTACAATTCGAACGCGGACGTCCAGGGTTCGATCCGCGGCCGCATCGGCTATGCCTTCGAGCGCGTCCTTCTGTACGCCACGGGCGGCGTCGCCTTCCTCGGAACCAACGCCAACCTGACGATGGGGTTTCCGTTCTTTACCTATGACTGCGTGTCGAACACTCTCGTTGGTTGGACGGTCGGCGGCGGGCTCGAATATGCCGTCACCAACAACTGGTCGATCCGCGCCGAATATCGCTACGCCGATTTCGGTCAGTCGACCGTTTACCCGGCTAATCTCGCGGTCAATGACTTTGGCGCTTTCATCAACCGTCATTTGACTGAGAACCGCGTGCAGGTCGGCTTCAGCTACAAGTTCGACATCGCTGCCCCGGCTCCGGTCGTCTCCAAGTACTGAGATCAGCTGTTCCGCTTCAGTCTCGAAGCGCAGAGAACGACAGCCCGGCCGGAATTGGCCGGGTTTTCCTTATTCCGCTGACCGCGGCGCCAACGCCAGCCGGCGACCGCGCCTTTCGCTTGCAAGCCGCGTTGGCGCATGGCAAGCAGCCGCATGGCTCTCCATGCGCCCAAACCCCACGCTGCTTCCGGCGGCGCCCGTTCGCGCAGCGGAACCGCGCCCAAAATCGCATTTGTCTCGCTCGGCTGTCCGAAAGCGCTCGTCGACAGCGAGCAGATCATCAGCCGCCTCAGGGCTGAGGGCTATGAGCTGGCCAAAAGCTATGATGGAGCCGCCGCGGTCATCGTCAATACCTGCGGTTTCCTCGACAGCGCCAAGGCTGAATTGCTCGCGGCGATCGGCGCGGCGGCGGCCGAAAACGGCAAGATCATCGTCACCGGCTGCATGGGCGCGGAACCAGAGGCGATCCTGTCGCGGTTTCCGAATCTTTTCAGCGTCACTGGTCCGCAGGCCTTCGAACCGGTCATGCAGGCGATCCACGCCGCCGCCCCGCCACCGCATGACCCTTTCCTCGACCTGATCCCGGCGCAAGGCGTCAAGCTCACGCCCCGCCACTACGCCTATCTGAAGATCTCCGAAGGCTGCAATAATCGCTGTTCATTCTGCATTATTCCCAAGCTGCGCGGAGATCTCGTCTCGCGCCCCGCCGCGGAGATCCTGCGCGAGGCGGAAAAACTGGTGGCGGCAGGGGTCAAGGAGCTCCTCGTCATTTCTCAGGACACCAGCGCCTACGGGCTCGATCTACGCTATTGCGAGAGCCGCTTCCACGAGCGCTCCGTGCGCGCGAAATTCATCGATCTCGTCCGCGAACTCGGCGCGTTCGGCGTTTGGGTCCGCCTCCATTACGTCTACCCCTATCCGCACGTCGACGAGGTCATCGAGCTGATGGCGTCGGGCCTTGTCCTGCCCTATCTCGACATTCCGTTTCAGCACGCGAGCCCGAGCGTGCTGCGCGCAATGAAACGTCCGGGCGATCAGGACAAGACGCTGGAGCGAATCGGGCGTTGGCGGGAGGCGTGCCCTGATCTTTCGATCCGGTCCACGTTCATCGTCGGCTTTCCGGGCGAAACGGAAGATGATTTCGCTTTGCTGCTCGATTGGCTCGGCGCGGCAAAACTCGACCGCGTCGGGGCCTTCAAATATGAACCGGTTCAGGGCGCCGCGGCGAACCATCTAGGCCTTCCTTTTGTCGACCCGCAGGAGCAGGAGTCGCGCTACCGGCGCTTTATGGAGCGGGCGCAAGCCATCAGCGCGCGCAAGCTGAAGGTCAAAATAGGCAGGCGGCTTCCGGTCATCGTCGATCAAGCCGCGCCAAGGGAGGCGATCGGCCGGACAAAAGGCGATGCGCCTGAGATTGATGGGAAAGTTTATATCGTCTCGCGCCGTCCTTTGCGCGCGGGCGAGATCGTGACTGTAAGGATCGACCGGGCCAACGCCTACGATCTTCATGGGACGGCGACTTAAGGACCCGGGTCGCGCAGAGATCTTGGCTCGCTCTACCTGACGATCTTTGACGAAAGGCTCCCGCCAATCCCGCCCTAATTTGGAAGCGCCATCTGCTTGGCCGACGGCACTGTCTTGGCGTAGTTCAAGTCATAGGTCTTGTCGAGAAGCGGGTCGAGCGCCGTGCCCTCGGAAACGTCGATGACGCGCGCGTGGATCGGGGCCTGCGCCCCGGGGGGGGCGCGTCACTCCGAGCTTCATTGACAGCCGTCATCTGGCCGACGCTCGCAAAACTCGGCGCCGCGGGCCGCATCAATGCCGGCGCCGCTTCGTCCGGCGCATCGGACTCGCTGACCGGACCGTCAAGCGCCGACCCTGGCCCGCCCCGCACGCTGATGCCGAGGTCGTCGAGACCTGGCCCCATCGCGATCGCGGCGGGGGGAGGGTTTGGCGCGCCCTCGCCCTTCTTGGCCCGCGTTTTGCCGCGCGGCGCGTCGTCCGCCGGTTTCGCGTCTGCCGCCGTCCAGGGGGCCGCCGCTGCGAGAACAAGCCCTCCTGAGCCGTAAGCCTTGGCGAAGGAGGCAGGCGCGGCAAGGCTGGAGGCGGCCAGCGGCTCCATCGACGCCGGGAGAGCGCCATAGATCGAGCCTTGATTGGAGAGTTCGCCATGCCGATCGCCGCGCGCCGCCGCCGGAGGCCCACCCGGCGCCCCCGCAGGGACCGTCTCGGGCGGCGGCGGCGTCAGCGGCGCTGCCTTATCGATATCGGCGCCGGCCTTATCTTTCGCGTCCTTCTCGATCTGCCGCCACCGCTGAACGTTGCGGGCATGCTGGTCGAGCGTTTCGGAAAAGACGTGTCCGCCGGTTCCGTCGGCGACGAAATAGAGATCCTGCGTCCGCGAAGGATTCGCCACGGCCTCGAGCGCAGCCCGGCCAGGATTGGCGATCGGTCCCGGCGGCAGCCCATCGATCGCGTAGGTATTATAAGGCGTCGGCTTTTCCAGTTCGCTGCGGGTGATGCCGCGCCCGAGCGTGCCCTTTCCGCCGACCAGACCATAGACGATGGTCGGATCGGACTGCAGCCGCATGCGTTTCGTCAGCCGGTTCATGAATACGCTGGCGACGCGCGACCGTTCATCCGCCTTGCCGGTTTCCTTTTCGACGATCGAGGCCAGCGTCACGAGCTCATAGGGCGAGTGCAGCGGCAAATTATTGCTGCGTCGCGCCCAGACCTGATCGACGACCTTTTTCTGATCGTCCTGCATTTTCTTGATGAGGTCGCTCCGCGACGCCCCGCGCGCCACCTTATAGGTGTCAGGCATCAGGCTGCCCTCTTTCGGCAGATCCCTGACGTCGCCGACCAGAAAGTCGGCTTGCTCGAGGCGCTCGACGATCTGCTGACTGGTGAGCCCTTCCGGTATGGTGACCGCATGCAAAACCTGCTTGCCGCTGACCAGCGTGTCCATCACCTCGCGCAAACTCGCGCCTTGCTTGAAAAGATATTCGCCGGCCTTCACTTTCGACCGTTTGCCTTCAATCAGAAGCACGACATTGAAGAGGAAGGGGCTATCGATCACGCCCTCATGATCGAGTTCGCCGATGATTTCCGGAAGATCGGCCCCCGGGACGATGTAGAGCACTTTGTCAGCGGCGAGCGGCCCGGGCGCCCGGATGCGTTGCTCGCTCCAGACAATTCCAATCATCGCGGCGACGGCGGCGATCAGCAGAAAGGAGAGAAAACCGCTGACCGCCGAGAGCACAGGCCGGCGCCGGCTCGGAGGCAAAGGCGGCGGCGGCGGCGCGACCTCCGGCTGCAGCGCCTCATTGGGACTCTGCGGGGCGACCCTGTAGCCGCTCGACCGGCCGCGCGAGTCCGTCGTCCGTCTGGATTTATCGTCGTGGTCCGTCGGAGGCGCGCCGCCCATCAGCTCAACTCACCAGCCTGCCTTTAGCCATTATACCGCCGGTTGGCGTTTCGAAGGACTGCAATTTTTGCAAGCAAATCGGATTCGGCGCTCACTGAAACCGCAAAATGTGGCCGATTCGGGTTCAGCCGCATTGTCGCCCTCACCCGGCGAGGGCCTAATCGGCTTTCTTGAAGATCAGACACGCGTTGGTCCCGCCAAAGCCGAACGAGTTGGACAGGACGAATTCGACATCGCGCTTACGCGCCCGATGCGGGACGAGGTCGATCCTCGTGTCCGTCGAGGCATGGTCGAGATTGAGGGTTGGAGGCGCGATTTGATCGCGCATCGCCAGGATCGAAAAGATCGCCTCGACGGCTCCCGCTGCCCCGAGCAGGTGCCCGATCGCCGACTTCGTCGAAGACATCGACAGCGAATCCACGCCGTCGCCGATCAGGCGCTGAACCGCCTGCAATTCGATCTCGTCCCCGAGCGGCGTCGAGGTGCCATGCGCATTGATGTAGTCGATGTCGCCCGGCGATATTCCAGCCCGTTTGATGGCGCTGCTCATGGCCCTGAAGGCGCCGTCGCCTGTCGGTTGCGGCGCCGTTATGTGATAGGCGTCGCCGGACATGCCATAGCCGGCGACTTCGGCGTAGATCCGCGCGCCCCGCGCCTTGGCGTGCTCGTAGGCTTCGAGAACGACGCAGCCGGCGCCCTCGCCGACGACAAAGCCGTCGCGGTCCTTGTCGTAAGGCCGCGAGGCCTGCGTTGGCCGGTCATTGAATCCCGTGGACAGCGCCCGGCAGGCCGCAAATCCTGCGATGCCGATGCGGCTGATCGGCAATTCAGCGCCGCCGGCGACCATGACCTCGGCGTCGCCCAACTGAATCAGGCGCGCGGCGTCGCCGATGGCGTGGGCGCCGGTCGAGCAGGCGGTCACGACCGCATGGTTCGGACCGCGCAGTCCATGTTGAATCGAGACATACCCGCCTGCCAGATTGATGAGGCGGCCCGGAATGAAAAAGGGAGACACGCGCCGCGCCCCCTTCTCATGCAAGATGACTGCGGTCTCGGCGATGCCGCCGAGACCGCCGATCCCCGAGCCGATCAGCACGCCGGTATCGATCTGATCCTGGTAGCTGGCCGGCTTCCAGCTGGCGTCGCTTAGCGCCTGCGTCGCCGCCGAGATGGCAAAAAGGATGAAATCATCGACCTTGCGCTGCTCCTTCGGCTCCATCCATTCGTCAGGATTGAAGGTCGCGTCTCGGCCGTCGCCACGCGGAACCGGCATGGCGATCTTGCACGGCAGATCGGAGGTGTCGAAGCCGTCGATGGCGCGGGCGCCGCTTTGACCGCCAAGCAAACGGCTCCAGGTCGAACTCGACGCCGCAGGCGAGCGGCGACACCATGCCAAGACCAGTAACGACTACCTTACGCATATCCAGTAACGACTACCTCACGCATATCAGGACCCGGCCCATAGATCGCCCACGGGCCCGGCCAATGCTCCGCCGCGCTTTTCCGCCAGCAAAGACTAGTTCTTTGGAACGCTCGCCGTCGCACGACTGCCCTTGAAAAATCAAGCGGCGGTCGCCTTCTCGAGAAAATTGACCGCATCGCCAACGGTGACGATCGTTTCGGCGGCGTCGTCGGGAATTTCTACGCTGAATTCCTCTTCGAACGCCATGACCAGCTCGACGGTGTCGAGCGAATCCGCGCCAAGATCCTCAATGAAATTGGCGCTGTCGACAACTTTATCCGCATCTACGCCCAGATGCTCTATGACTATCTTTTTCACCCGCTCGGCGACATCGCTCATGGTCGTTTAATCCTCGTATGTATTCAGTTGCCGACATAGGCCGACGTCGACGCGCGGCACTTGGCGACTTCGCCGCGCGCCGCCTCGGTCCCGCGTCGGAACAGCCGACGGATCGAGTTGGACATGCGCTTGGACGGATTGAGTCCGAAACCGGCCCTTCAATACCGAAAAGATCGCTTCCCTGACTGCTCAACGCTGGCTTGGTAACACACTTCATTCACAATGGCGAGAGCCTGCGCGAAGCGCCTGAATCTCGCCTTAATCCATTCAAATCATTGCCATTCCTCCATTAACATGCAAGGTCTGGCCCGTCACGTAGGCAGCTTCCGAACTCGCCAGATAGACGACGGAGGCCGCAACCTCGGCGCCGGTCCCGAGGCGGCCCATCGGCACCGTCGACAGCACCGCCGCGCGCTGCTTCTCATTGAGAACGTCGGTCATCGGGCTTTCGATGAAGCCCGGAGCGACGCAATTGACGGTGACGTTGCGGCTCGCGACTTCAGCGGCGAGGCTCTTGAACATTCCGATCATTCCCGCCTTGGAGGCGGCGTAATTGCCCTGCCCGGGGTTGCCGACGACGCCGACCACGGAAGAGATTCCAATGATGCGCCCGTAGCGCTTGCGCATCATTGATTTTAAAGAGGCGCGGGCAAGACGGAAGGTCGCGGTCAGATTAATCGCGATCACATTGTTCCATTCGTCGTCTTTCATCCGCATGAACAGATTATCTTTGGTAACGCCAGCGTTGCAGACGAGAATGTCGAGGCCGCCCAAGGCGGCCTCAGCGGCGGGAATCAAAGCCTCGACCGCCGCCTGGTCAGCGAGATCGCAGACAAGGGTCTCGACGCGTGATCCAAGTTCGGCCGCCAGGACGTCGAGAGCGTCGCGCCGCGTGCCCGAAAGGGCGACGCCCGCTCCCTGGGCATGGAGAGCTTTGGCGATTGCCTGGCCGATGCCGCCGCTTGCTCCCGTGACGAGGGCGGTCCTGCCCGTAAGATCGAACATTTCGAGAAACTCCAACGGCGGCGGTCAGGCCTGCGCCTTATAAGCAAGAATGTCGGCCGGCGCCCCGATCGAAACGCCGGTCGCCTCGGGGCAAACACGCTTGACGAGACCCGACAAAACCTTGCCGGCGCCGCATTCGACGAAGACCGCGGCCCCTTTTGCGGCCATGAAGAGCAAGCTCTCGCGCCAGCGAACGGCGCTTGTCACCTGCGCGACGAGAAGCCGGCGGATCTCTTCGGGATCGGTGACGGCGGCCGCCAGCACATTGGCGACCAGCGGCGCCGCTGGCGGCCGAATGTCGACCGTTTCCAGCGCCGCCGACATCGTCTCGGCCGCCGGCCGCATCAAGCTGCAATGGAACGGCGCCGAAACGGGAAGCAGAACGGAGCGCCGCGCGCCTTTGGCTTTGGCGATTTCGATGGCGCGGCGGACCGCCTCTGCTGAGCCCGACACCACGACCTGGCCGCCGCCATTGTCGTTGGCGACGTCGCAGACCGCCCCAGCGCCTGTCTCCCTCGCCGCCTCACTCGCGATCTCGGCGGCCGCCTCGACCTCGACGCCGAGCAGAGCGGCCATCGCGCCGAGGCCGACTGGCGCGGCGTCCTGCATCGCTTTCCCGCGGATGCGGAGCAACTTCGCCGTCTCCGCGACGCTCAAGGATCCCGCCGCCGCCAAAGCGGAATATTCACCGAGCGAATGGCCGGCGACGAAGGCGGCGTCGCGAGCGAGATCGAGGCCGGCTTCGGCTTCGAGCGCGCGGATCGCGGCAAGGCTCGCCGCCATCAAGGCTGGTTGCGCATTGGCGGTCAACGTGAGTTCGTCTTGGGGGCCCTCGAACATCAGTTTGGACAGATGCTGGCCGAGCGCCTCGTCGACTTCCTGCAAAACCGTCCTTGCCTCGACAAACTCATCCGACAAAGCCTTGGCCATGCCGACGGATTGCGATCCCTGGCCCGGAAAAATGAAAGCTCTCGACGTCCCGCTCAACGCGCCAAACCCAACTTAATCTTTTGTTTGCGAAGCGGACTGCTGCTCGCATTGCCGTCAACGCCTGTCAAGCGGCCTTCCAGAAATTCCTTTGACCCGAGGCTTGCAAACCTTCGTCCAAATCCGCTCGTTCGGTGAGAATCCTCTTGCCTCGCGCCGCCCGCGTGCAAAGCTTGTAAAAAGTCGAATCAGCGAACCGCGGGATAAAGGAACGCATGCGGCCAGTTCCGGGTAAAGCTTGCGGCGAATGCAGCTTTTGCTGCAAAGTTCTCGAAATTGTCGAATTCAAGAAGCCGGCGGGCGTCCTTTGCACCAACTGTTTGAAATCCGGCGGCTGCGGGGTCTATCAGTCGCGCCCCGGCGTTTGCCGCGACTATGAATGTCTGTGGAAGGGCGACCGCGGGCTTGGGTCCCAGTTTCGGCCCGACCGGGTCGGCGTGATCTTGATGGAAGATCCAGATTCCGATGAATATCGCGCCGTATGCGATCCGGCCAAGCCTTTGGCGTGGCGCAATCCGATCGTCTTCCAGCATCTTCTGGCGATGGCGAAGAGCGGCCGGGTCGTCGTCGCCAAGGCTGGCCTGAAATCGTGGCGGATCAGGGCCAATGGCGAGACCGGCCCGTGTATTTGACGTTTTGGGGCCCGAGGCGGCCTAGGCGCTTCGCGTCGCGGCAAAGATGTCCCTGACGCGCGAACGCGCCTTGCCAACCCGGAAAATCACGGTATAAAGCGCCCTTCGCGGCTTCGGCCGGGGGCTGATCGGAAAACCCGCTGTGCGGGCGGGATCGCGCGCGATCCGCTTTCCAGTGTCTCCGCCTTCGCTTGTCTTGTCGGGCCTTTCCGGGGCTCGAAGGGCTCTGCGCCGGAGCGCCGCGGCCATGGCGAAGAAAGGCAATGAAAATGGCTCTCTACGAGCATATTTATCTTGCTCGTCAGGATATTTCCGCCCAGCAGGTGGAAGCGCTGACCGAGCAGTTCAGATCGATCATCGAATCCTTCGGCGGCAAGATTGAGAAGGTCGAATATTGGGGCGTCAAGTCCCTCGCCTATCGGATCAAGAAGAACCGCAAGGCGCATTTCACGCTGCTGAACATCGACGCCCCACCCGCGGCCATCACCGAAATGGAGCGCCAAAGCAGAATCAATGAAGACGTCATCCGGTTGTTGACGATCCGCGTCGAAGCGCTCGAACAAGGTCAGTCGGCGATGATGCGCAAACGCGATGATGACGATCGGGGCGACCGCGGCGATCGGCCGGAGAGAGGCGAGCGCGGTCGCGCCCCGCGTCCGGAGCGCAGCGCGCGACGTCAACGCGAAGACGCCGGAGCCGAGGAGGGTAACTTCTGATGACGACCGCAGCAGCTCCCCGTCGCCCGTTCTTCCGCCGCCGCAAGACCTGCCCGTTCTCGGGCGCGAATGCGCCGAAGATCGACTACAAGGATACGCGCCTTCTATCGCGCTACATCTCGGAGCGCGGCAAGATCGTGCCCTCGCGCATCACCGCCGTTTCCGCCAAGAAACAGCGCGAACTCGCTCAGGCGATCAAACGCGCCCGCTTCCTTGGGCTTCTGCCTTACGTCATTCGCTAAACCGGCGATCGCCAAGCTGGACGCGATCGGACTTTTTTTTGTTTCCTGAAGTCGGATCAGCCGCCGGCCAGTAGGATAAAGCATCAGGGCATCGCGTCAGAAGGTTGCGGACTTTTCCGCCCGGGATGCATTGAGACGGTGATGCGGAGTGTTATCTGTTCCATCTGGAATGGTCATGCTCCGGGAGCGGCCTGACGATTCAGGTTATTGCGCTCGAATGCGTTGGGGCTGGCCGAGGCGTCTTGGGCTTCGGGCCGGCCTCTAACCGCCGATCAGCGGGACAGCAGGGCCAATGAACACGCGCGTTTCAAATTTCAGCGGCTCCGCCGCGGTGGCGATCGGCGCAGGCCTCGCTTCCGCATTGCTGTTCAGCCTCGTCACCCAAGCGACGGTGTTCGCCATCGCCCTCGCCTACCTTTCGCCGCTGCCGATCATGATCGCGATGATCGGATTTGGCCGCGCCGCCGGTTTGACGGCGACCGGCGTCGCCATTTTGGCGGTCTTTGCGATCGCCTTCGTGCAGCACCAAAATGCAAGCGGCGGAGGCCTGGCGGCCGCATCGCTTTCCGCGGCAACTTTCGCCCTGAGTTTGGCCTTGCCGGCTTTATGGCTGAGTTACCTCACCGCCTTGAGCCGTCCCAAGGGCGACGCGTCTTGGAGCCTCGCTTCCGGGCCCACGCGGGCTTTGGCGCGAGATGGTTATCCGCTGGAGCGATTGCTTGCTTACGCCGTCGCCATTTCAACGACGGTCGCCGTCATCGGCGCCGTCTTCGTCAGCGCCCGCCACGGCGGCTTCGAGACGGCGCTGAACGAGGCCGACACGGCTCTGACGCCGCTCCTTGAAAGCCTCGCCGCCGACATGCCGCTCCCTCACGGGATCGATCTGCATAGCCTGGCCCGGCTCATGGCGGCGGCGGCGGCGCCCGCGGTCGCGGCGTCGACACTGTTGATGCTGCTGCTCAATCTGTGGCTTGCCGGACGGGTCGCGCAAGTCTCTGAACGGCTGACACGGCCTTGGCCCGACATTCCGCATGAGCTGAGGCTTTCGCGCTTTTTTGCGCCGGTCTTGCTGGGCGCTACCGGCCTTGCTTTCGCGGGCGGGCTGCCCGGCGTCATCAGCGCCACCGTTGCGGCGGCGGTCACCATGGGGTTCGCGCTACAAGGCCTAGCCGTCATCCACGACGTTTCGCGCGGGTGGAAATACCGGACGCTTTTGCTTGGCCTCGTCTATATCGGCCTGATGCTCCTGGCGCCTCCTTGGCTGCTCCTCGCCTTCGCCATAATCGGCCTCATCGAATCCATCTTCTTGTTGCGCGACCGCAAGAAGAACCAGATCTTTCCGAAACCTTAAACATAGCCCGAAGGACGAAACGAATGGAAGTGATTTTATTGGAGCGCGTCGCCAAACTTGGCCAGATGGGCGACACGGTGCGCGTCAAGGACGGTTACGCGCGCAATTTTCTTCTGCCGGGCGGCAAGGCTCTGCGCGCAACGGTCGCCAATAAGGCCCGGTTCGAGGGTCAGCGCTCTCAGCTCGAGGCGCGCAACCTTGAACTGAAGACCGAAGCCGCCAGCGTCGCCGAACGCCTCAACGGCCAAGCCTTCGTCATCATCCGCCAGGCAGGAGAAACCGGTCACCTCTATGGCTCGGTATCGCCGCGCGACATCGCCGAGGCGATCGGTGCTGGAGGCTTCTCTGTCGACCGCAACCAAGTCTCTCTCGGCACGCCGATCAAGTCGATCGGCTTGCGCGAAGTCCCGATCAATCTCCATCCAGAAGTGGCGGCGACTGTTATGATCAATGTCGCCCGCTCCGCCGCGGAAGCCGAACGGCAGGCCATCGGCGAGGTAATCAACATTGTCGAGCAGACGACGATGGACGATCTCGGTCTCGAAGTCGGCGCGGCGCTCGCCGATGCTGGCGGCAGCCTCGGCGATCGCTAAGGCCCATCACGATTGGCAAAGCCGGAGCCTTTTGCCGATGGCAGATGTCAAAGCGTAGAAGGCTCTAATTCGATCGAATGCGCGCGGCGAGCTCAGAATTCGACGGGTTCCTCCTCGGGGATGGGCTGCCTTTCCGGCGCCATTCTCATGAGCACTCCGTCTTTTAGGACATAATGGTGCGCCAAAGCCGCCGCCGAATGGGCGAACGCCAGCACAAGCAGGAGGTTTGCCGCAAGCTCGTGCCATTCCGTGATGGGCTTTTTGAGCTCCTTGTCGCCAAACTGCGGCAGGCTCGCGATGTCGAAGAGACTGTAGCCGCGCACGAGGGCGTTGACGATGCCAAGCACGACAGTGGCCAGCATTAAGAGATAGAGCGCGTAATGGGACGCTTCGGCCAAGATCTGCAACACGCCAGAGTCGGCGGCCGGAAGGCGGCGGCGGCCGGTGAACCGCCAAACAATCCGCCAGATCAACACGGCGGCGAGCGCAAACCCGAGGGCCACGTGGATCGACCAGACATTAGTTTGATATACGCCTTTGGGAAAAAGATCCGCGATCTGGCCGATGATCCACAGCGCCACGACCAGGAACGCGCTCGTCCAGTGCAGCCCGATGGTGGTCGAATCATAGTGTGAGCTGGTATTATCGGTCATGACCTTCGCTTCCTGCGCGAGCTGCGGCTGCCGGCGCTTCAGTGTCTCGAGTGGCGGTCATGCGAGCGCCTTCGGCGATTGCTTGTTTAGATCCTGTCTAAGCTAGCTTGTCGCCAGGAGCAAGCGCCTACCCCTTACCCCCTGTTGACTTTAAAATGTGCAAAACGACGCCGAAGACAGCGACAGCCTTGACAGTTGCGTGCGGCTTGCCTAGGTAAGAATGGCTGTTAGCACTCACCTAATGAGACTGCTAATAAGCGCCTGTTTCAAACCCGCCGCCTTTGACGAGGCGTTCCAGCGCGGAGCCAGCGCCTCCAGCGGCCCATCAAGGATCAACATATGAGCTTTCGTCCTTTGCACGACCGCGTCGTGGTCAGACGTCTCGAGGGTGAGGAAAAAACCAAAGGCGGCATCATTATCCCAGACACCGCCAAGGAGAAGCCGCAGGAAGGCGAAATCATCGCCGTCGGTCCGGGCGGACGCGACGATAGCGGCAAGTTGACCCCTCTCGATGTGAGGGCCGGCGACAAGGTTCTGTTCGGCAAATGGTCGGGCACCGAGGTCAAGATCGACGGGCAGGATCTGCTGATCATGAAGGAAAGCGACATCCTCGGCGTCGTCGCCTGATCGGCCCGCATATTCGCAAAGAATTTCAGACTGTTTCAGGAGTCTCCCAACATGGCAGCAAAAGACGTCCGCTTTTCGTCGGATGCCCGCGACCGCATGCTTCGCGGCATTGATATTCTCAACAATGCGGTAAAGATTACCCTCGGCCCGAAAGGCCGCAACGTGGTCATGGAAAAATCCTTCGGCGCGCCGCGCATCACCAAGGACGGCGTGACCGTCGCCAAAGAGATCGAGCTTGCCGACAAGTTCGAGAATCTCGGCGCCCAGCTGATCCGCGAAGTCGCCTCAAAGCAGAATGACGCCGCGGGCGACGGCACCACGACGGCGTGCATTCTCGCTTCCTCGATCGTACGCGAAGGCACCAAGGCAGTCGCCGCCGGCCTCAACCCGATGGATCTGAAGCGCGGCATCGACCTCGCTGTTAACGCCGTCGTCGCCGATCTCAAGGCCAATTCGAAGAAGGTCACCTCGAACGAGGAGATTGCTCAGGTCGGCACGATTTCCGCCAATGGCGACAAGTCGGTCGGCGAAATGATCTCGACCGCCATGCAGAAGGTCGGCAATGAGGGCGTGATCACGGTCGAGGAGGCGAAGAGCCTCGAGACCGAGCTCGACGTCGTCGAAGGCATGCAGTTCGACCGCGGCTATCTCTCGCCCTATTTCATCACCAACGCCGAGAAAATGGTCGCCGAGCTCGAGGAGCCCTTCATCCTCGTCCACGAGAAGAAGCTCTCCTCGCTGCAGGCTCTGCTTCCGGTGCTCGAGGCCGTCGTCCAGTCGGGCAAGCCGCTCGTCATCATCGCCGAAGACGTCGAGGGCGAGGCGCTCGCTACCCTCGTCGTCAACAAGCTGCGCGGCGGCCTGAAGGTCGCGGCGGTGAAGGCGCCGGGCTTCGGCGACCGCCGCAAGGCGATGCTCGAAGACATAGCGATCCTCACCAATGGCACGTTGATCTCCGAGGAAATCGGCGTCAAGCTCGAGAACGTCACCCTGCAGATGCTCGGCCGCGCCAAGCGGATCCGCATCGACAAGGAATCGACGACGATCATCGACGGCGCCGGCGACAAAAAGGACATCGAGGCGCGCATCGCCCAGATCAAGGCGCAGATCGCCGACACGACCTCCGACTATGACCGCGAGAAACTGCAGGAGCGGCTCGCCAAGCTCGCGGGCGGCGTCGCCGTCATCCGCGTCGGCGGAGCGTCCGAAGTCGAGGTGAAGGAAAAGAAGGATCGCGTCGATGACGCGCTCAACGCCACGAGAGCCGCTGTTGAAGAAGGCGTGTTGCCCGGCGGCGGCGTCGCCTTGTTGCGCGCCATCAAGGCCCTTGAAAACGTCAGCGTCGGGAACCCCGATCAGAAGACCGGCGTCGACATCGTCCGCAAGGCGATCCAGACTCCGGCCCGCCAGATCGTCGACAATTCCGGCGGCGACGGCGCCGTGGTGGTCGGAAAACTGATCGAAAACAGCGCCTACGCCTTCGGCTACAACGCTCAGACCGGCGAATACGGCGATCTCGTCAAGCTCGGCATCATCGACCCGACCAAGGTGGTGCGCACCGCCCTGCAGGATGCGGCCTCCGTCGGCGGCCTGCTCATCACCACGGAGGCGATCATCACCGAGCAGCCCAAGAAAGACGCGCCGGCCATGCCGGGCGGCGGCATGGGCGGCATGGGCGGAATGGATTTCTGATCGAAATCCAGCCGAATCGTGATCGGCTTACCGACAATCGGAGCCCCGGAGAAATCCGGGGCTTTTTTTATCGCCCACCGATGACTAAAGCGTGGCAAGGTCCGCTACGGCGCCGACGCGGCAATCTTCACGAAAAAGCCCGCGCCCGTTTTTCAATGGCTTGAAATATGCTCTAATCAAAAACTGCAATAAAAACGGCGGGGGAACGGCGGTGCGAGCGTTGGAGGCGCAATCGGACGCGGACATGGTCCGGAGAACGGCGACGCGGGCGGCTCTGCTAGATGCGGTGTACGCCTCTTGTCCGGCGCTTTCCCGGGCGCAGGCGCGGGAAATTTTCGAGATGGCGCTCGAAGAAATCTCCGATGCGCTGGTTCGCGGGGAAAGCGTCAAGCTACGCTCGTTCGGCTTGTTCGCGGTCCGCGCCAAGCGCGAGCGGATTGGTCGAAACCCGCGCACGGGCGTCGCGGCGGCGATTAAATCGCGCCGCGTCCTGACGTTCAAGCCATCGCCGGTGCTCTCTGCCTGCGTCAATGGTCTTACCTTCGACGAGAAAAAAATCGAGTGAAGCCTAATCATCTGCCCCCGGAATCGCTTCATGCGGTTTATCTTGTTGTTTTAACGAATGATCTTATCGAAGAGATTGGCGTCTCGCCGGGATCGCGAGCTGGCGGTCGAGTCTTTGCTTTAGTCACCGCCTTGGGCGCCCTTCAATCGACGCACAAAAGGGCGGATGTCGCGCGCCGGCGCGCATTCGTTTGGAAACGTTACGCAATTTTTAGGTGAGATCGCGTCTTGAAGCGCGCATATACCGCCCGACCGGCGCCGCCCGACGGGCACCGCTTTTCGGATAGAAAGCGAAGTTGATTTCGCACTGGCGGAAATCTCGCTAAAACTTCGTCCCCCAACTCCTCCCTTCGATCAGGGACCGGATACACAAGGCAAGTCATGCATTTTCTCGCCGCCGTCGTCGCGCTGTTCTCAGTCATAACCGCCGTTATCGGCGTGGCGCACGAAGATCCATCTATTCTTCTCCTCGCCGCTACGGGTTTCATCTGCGCCTTTACGACATATCAGGCGCCCAAAATTTCGAGCTTTTTGAAGATCTTTTCCGAGATCTTCGCCGCCGAGACCGTCATTTTCGGGGTGTGTTTCATGCTTGCGCAGGTCGGCCTTTGGCCAGCCTCGCTCGCGGACTATGTCCTGCCCGAAAGCCTGCCGCTCACCGTCGCGATCTTTGGCATTCTCGTCTACGCCATTTCCTTCATCCCGGTCGTGCGATCGATGACCCGCATCGCCGACCGCTATTTCGACGCGGGCGGCGACACCACAGCGCGGATCTGGCCGTTTCCATCATTCGGCGTCAGGGAGCGCAAGCTGGCCATCGCGATGGCGGTCTTTCTCGTCGTCATCAATCAGGCGCAGGTCGGCATACAGGTCCGGCTCTCCTACTTCTCGCGCGATTGGTTCAACGCGATTCAAAATAAGGACCAGGCCGCATTCTGGACCCAGCTCTTCTCTGTGTTCACGCCTTGGGCCTTCACCTACATCGCTTCGGCGATCATCGAATTTATCGTCGCCTCGACCCTGATCATTCGCTGGCGCCGCTGGCTGACCCAGGATTACGTCGGCCGCTGGCTCGATGACCGTACGCACTACCGGATGTCGCTTAAAGGCGGCGGCGTCGACAACCCCGACCAGCGCATCCAGGAGGACATAAACCGTTTTATTAATGGCGGCCAGGAAGGCTATGGAGTTTATACGTTTTCTATCCTACTGATCTCGAATTTGAGTTCTCTCGTGTCGTTCGCGATCGTGCTGTGGAGCCTTTCCGCCAATTTCACTCTGCCCTATACGACGATCGCGGTGCCGGGCTTCCTTTGCTGGGTCGCGCTGATTTACGCCGGCTTCGGCACGTGGATCACGCATGTCATCGGCCGCTCGCTGGTCCGGCTCTCTTTCGCCCGGCAGCGCTATGAGGCCGATTTCCGCTTTTCGCTGGCGCGATTGCGCGAATATGCCGAGCAGGTCGCGCTGCTTTCGGGCGAAAACTCGGAGAAGCGCTCGCTGCGCGATCGCTTCAACGCGATCATCGCCAATTATTTCCAGATCGTCGCCGTCCGCAAGAATCTGATCGGCTTTACCGCCTCCTATGGCCAGCTGAGCCCGATCATTCCCTATATCGTCGCGGCGCCGTTCTATTTCGCCGGCAAGATCCAGCTTGGCATCATGACCCAGACGGCGCGCGCTTTCGGCAGCGTCAACGAGGCCTTGACGTTCTTTGTGACCTATTACGTATCTCTCGCCGATTTCAAAGCCGTGCTCGATCGTCTGACTTCGTTCGACGCCTCGATCGAGGGCGCGCAACAGCCAAGCGGCCTCAAACGCGCGCCCCGGGCCGCGACCGGCGCGTCACCGGACATCAGCCTCGAAGGAGTAACGCTGCGCGTCCCAGACGGGCGCGCGGTCGTCAAGGACGCCAATTTGAATCTTGCGGCAAATCAGTCGACCCTTCTGTCGGGGGCGTCGGGCTCCGGGAAATCGACTTTGTTCCGCGCGATCTCCGGTATCTGGCCGTTTGGCGACGGCGCGGTCGCGACCCCCGACGGCGCGCGATTGATGCTGCTTCCGCAAAAGCCCTATATTCCGATTGGCCCGCTGCGCGCCGCCGTGACCTATCCGGCCTCGCCTGACGCCTATGGCGAAGAGGCGGTCCGCGCCGCCCTGCTCGCCGCGAACCTGCCGGGATTGGTCGATCAGCTCGATGTCGATGACAATTGGGGACAGCGCCTTTCAGGCGGCGAGCAGCAGCGCCTCGCCATCGCCAGGGCGCTTCTCGCCAAGCCGGACTGGCTCTTCCTCGACGAAGCGACGACCGCGATGGACGAAACGCTGGAAGCGAAAATTTACGATGTCCTGTTCAAGCAGCTGCATGCGACGACCATCGTATCGATCGGGCATCGGTCTAGTTTGGTGTCGAAGCACGAGCGGCATATCGAAATGCGGCCGGGCGCTGACGGCGCCTCGAGGATCGCCGAGAAGACGGTCGCCGCCTGAACGCTGTTGCAGACATGGGAGCCAGGAGCCCGATGGACCATCCCTTCCCGCTGCCGCCGGATTTGCCGCGCCCCGCCGACGATGGCGCATGCGATCACCTCGCCGGCATGAAAAGGCCGCCCATCCGCCTGCCCTCGACTGGCGGCCGGATGGTCGATGTCGCGGCGCTGCCGGCGCGCACGGTGATCTATTGCTATCCAATGACCGGCATACCCGGCGTCGCCCTGCCCGAGGGTTGGGACCTAATTCCGGGCGCGCGCGGCTGCACGCCGGAGACCTGCGCGTTTCGCGATCACGCGGACGAAATCGCCGACCCTCGGCGCCGCCGTATTCGGGCTCAGTACGCAATGTTCCGCAGCGCAGCGCGCGATGGCGCGGCGTCTGCGTTTGCCCTTCGAAGTGCTGAGCGACGAGGCCCTCGCGTTTGCGGCGGCGCTGCGCTTGCCGACCTTCGAGGTCGAGGGCCGCAAGCTCATCAAGCGCCTGACGCTGATCATCAGCGACCGGACGATCGAGCATGTCTTCTACCCGGTGTTTCCGCCGGATCAGAACGCCGCCGCGGTCGTGCAATGGCTGCGAAGCGCGGCGAAAAAGCTCTAAACGGCCTTGATGGCAACTATCACGAGCGATGTTCCGATCTCGACGACCCAATTGGTCGCCAACGGTAAAATCAGAACTGTGGAATATCTCCACTCCCTATCCCGCCGATCTGAACCAAACGTGCTCCTGAAAGGAAGGAACACTGATGTCCCGGCGCATGAGTATCGCAGGCGCGTTCGCCGCCTGCTTCATGGCACAGTCAAGTTTCGGCGCCGACCGCGACAAGATTTTGCGCCTGGAAAACTGGTTTCATATGAGATCGAGGTTCAGGCGACCGGCGAGAAAGGGCCGGTGATGGGGCAACACCCGACCGGCAACGCGGCTTTCCTGCGGCGGATTTGGCTGAACGCGATGGATTGTGGAAGCCAATATTGACTTGCGTCGGCCGCCGGTTGCACCGACGGAGGCGGGCGAGTCCGGCCCTAACCCAAAGCGGAGATTTCGATCATGACGGATACCGTCCAGACAGCAAAGACGGCTTCGGGACGGCTGCGGGGCAAGGCCGCCATTGTCACCGGCGCCGCCCGCGGGATTGGGCGGGCAACGGCGGTCGCCTTTGCCCGCGAGGGCGCCGACGTGATGGGTATCGACATCGCGGGACCGGTCAGTTCGACGCTTGAGGTCGTGCCTGCGACGCCTGGCGAGCTGGCAGAGACGGGCCGTTTAGTGGAAGCCGCCGGGACACGCTGGTGCGAAGCGCGACTCGACCAGCGCGATCTTGCCGCCCTGCGCGCCGCGGCCGAGAAGGCCCAAGCGACCTTCGGTCGTCTCGACATCCTTTTCGCGGACGCTGGCATCCAATCTTTCAAGCCCATCCTGGAATGGGAGGACGCGGATTGGCACGATCAGATCGATGTCAACCTGATCGGCACTTGCAACGCCATTCGAGCGGTAGCGCCGCTCCTGGTCAAGAATGGGGGCGGACGCATGATCGTCACCTCATCCACGCAAGGGAGACACGGTACCAAATATGGAGCCGCTTACTCTGCGTCCAAATGGGGCATCATCGGCCTTATGAAATCGGCGGAGTTAGGCGAGCACAAAATCACGGTCAACGCGGTTATTCCCGGCCCAATCGACACGCCACTCACCCGGCAGCGGCAGCGTTACGCACAGGCCCTCGACAATCTCGAATCCAAAGAACCGACCGACACTCTGGAAGCCGAGGCTAGAAAGAGATTGATCGCAAAAACGCCGCTCGGCGTCCCTTGGATCGAGCCTGAAGCGATTGCGCCGGCGGTCGTATTCCTCGCCTCGGACGACGTCTACATGGTAAGTGGCGCGACCTACGATGTGACCGGCGGGGACAGTGGTAACGATACCGCCTAGTCGTCCCTGCCCCAACTGACCCTCACCCTGAACTCCGGGTCAGCGCCGTCGGCGACGATCCACAGATCGCATTCCTGGCTGAGCGTCGCGCCGAATTCGATTTCGATATTTTCCGGCCGTTTCGGCATCGCCTCGATCGAGGCCTCCAATGTCTTGACGAGTTCGCCGATCGAGCGAAGCGCTGCGCCGAACTTCTCCGCGCTCGCCCGCGTGAAGCCATCGGCGATGCCGGCGTCGGGCGTCCCCGGCTCCGGGGCGCCGCCGAAAAGAATGATTTTTCCGTCATGCGGGCAGGCATGCTGATCCCGTCTTGTCTCGGCATGGCCGCCTGCGAAATGCGTGCCGACCATTCAAATTTCGTGACTCCGTTGTCTCGCGTCGCGATTCGGCAAGCCGCGCGACGAGTTTCTCGTAGAGCGGATTGGCTGCGGAAAACACATAATCCAGCGATGCGACGCCGACATGATCGGCGCCGTGCGCGATCAGCCAATCGGCTAGCGGCGCGACATTCTCGCTCGGGCAGTTCAGAGTCAGGCGGCCATCGTCGGCGCGAAAGCGCAATCGCGCCGCAAAGCGAGAGGCCGCCTCCGCGAGCAGGGACGGCGCCGGATTGGCGAGCACGGTCGATACTTCGCGGGTGGTGCGCGCCTCCTCCTCGGCCGAGATGCGCGAGAGGATGACGCGCGCGTTTTCCCGCGCCTGCCGGCCCCAATCCGCTTTGAGTGAGGCGACAAGATTGGCCTGCGAGCGAAGGATGATTCCGTCACCGAGTATCTTCAAGGCATTGGCCGCGAGCGTCGCGCCCGTCGTGGTGATGTCGACGATCAGCTCGGCCTGCCCCGCCGCCGGAGCGCCTTCCGTCGCGCCCGAGCTTTCGACGATGCGGTAATCGCCGACATGCATTTTGGCGAAGAAGCGCCTGGTTAGATTGACGTATTTCGTCGCAACGCGCATGCGCTCGCCGTGCTTGGCGCGAAAACTCGCCGCAACGTCCTCAAGGTCGGCCATGGTCCTGACGTCAATCCACGCGCGGGGGGCCGCAACCACCAAATTGGCGCCGCCAAACCCCAGCGGCGCCAATAGCGCGACCTTTTCATCGGCGTCGGCGACCGTCTCGCGGATGAGGTCCTCGCCGGTGACGCCCATGTGGACGGCGCCGGTCGCGAGCTGCGCCACGATGTCCGCGGCGGAGAGGAAAGCGATCTCGACATTCTTGAGACCGGCGAGAGAACCGCGGTAGTCCCGCGCGCCGCCGCCTTGCACAATGTCGAGTCCCGCCCGCGCAAAGAAGGCGGCGGCGTTTTCCTGCAGCCGCCCTTTTGAGGGGACGGCGAGAACAAGTGCGTCGCTCACGCCGCTTCTCCCTCGGCAAGTCCGCGCAGCCGGTCGACCCAGATCGAAGCGCCGACGGCCGGGATGGCGCGCCCGGCGCCGAGCGTCTGCAACAGCTGGTCGTAGCGGCCGCCGGCGACGACCGGCTTGTCGTCCAGACGAGCGCGGTCATGCGCCTCGAACACAAAGCCGGTGTAATAGTCGAGATTGCGGGTAAAGCTCGCTTCGAAATCCAGCGCCGCCACGTCGAAGCCGAGCGCGGCTATGAAGCCGAGGCGCAAATCGAAGGCGTCGAGCGTCGCCGAAAGATCGAGATTGGCCTCGGCCGCCAGCGCGCGCAATTGCGCAGAGGCCACGTCTGGATCTCCTTTGACACCGAAAAACCGCTCGATGACGGCGGCTTTTTCGGTCGAGACGCCAACGCCGCGTTTCAGCGCCGCCTGCTCCAGAAAGCGGTCAGCGATCTCGCTGGCCGTGCGCCCTCCGACCGATGTTATGCCGGCAATGGACAAAAGGTCCTCGACAAATGCGTGCGCGCCCTGCTTGTCGGCGCCCTCCAGCACGCCAAGCACGCCAGAATGATCGCGGCCGGGCCCATTCTGCGAATTGGCGAGAATCGCCGCGATGGATTTGCCCTGGCTATGGCCGCGCGCGATGCGGCGGCGCCATTGCGGGGCGAGATCGAGGGCCGAGAGAAGCCGCGCAAAAAGCCCCGCGTCGCCAATTCGTACGCTGAGATCGCGGTTCTGGCCAATCGACGCGGCCTCGATCGCGAGCGTCAGGATCTCGGCGTCCGCCGCCTCGAGATCCTGCCGGCCGAAGCTTTCGACGCCGGCCTGCGTGAATTCGCAAGCCTCGCCGGCGGCGTAGCGGAACACCGGGCCGCAATAGGAATAGGTCGCGCTCCGTCCAGCGGCGCTGGAGGCGAGATAATGCCGCGAGACGGGAATGGTGTATTCGGGCCGCAGGCAATATTCGGCGCCCGAGAGGTCGCTCGTCAGATAAAGCTGGCTGCGCAGATCCTCCCGGAATCGAAAAAAATCGAGGCCGGCTGCAGGATCGGCGGCTCGCAGCGCGCATAGCCCGCACGGATCAGATGCATTGCGACGATATCGGCTGGGTTATCAGCAAAGGTCAAGGTGCGGCTCACAAGGTATTCGCATTCGCATTGCTCTTTGAGGCCATCTAACCCTCACCCTTAAACCCTCATGCTGAGGAGCGCCTGAAAGGCGCGTCTCGAAGCACTAGGGGCGCCTACGCGGCTGCCATCCTTCGAGACGCAGGCTTTGCCTGCTCCTCAGGATGAGGACGTAGGATTTCAAACAGAGCACTCAGCAAGCGAGGCCTGTTTAGCAGGCGAAAGCGCCGCCTGCGACAGCTTTTGCTTTTAGAAGCCATTTGGACACGCGAAGCAACTAAGCCCTCATGGTGAGGAGCGCCTGAAAGGCGCGTCTCGAACCTCGAGGGCGTCTTTGCTGCTAGCGAACCGATCCTTCGAGACGCCACCGCATGGCTCCTCAGGATGAGGGACGTGTTTGCAAACAAATTCTGAAAATTTAAAAGGCTTAGGCGTGGCGCGCCAAAACTTCTTTGACCGCCACCACAAGCTGCGCCTCGGGAACCGCGAATTGCGCTTTTGCACGGAGTTCAAGGTAATCCGCGCGGTCCTTCGTCGAAGCGGCGAGTTCGGCGCCGAGCGCGAGGTCCCGAATGGCAACCTCGTCCTTTTCGCGCTCGTTTGAGCCCTGGATGACGGCGCAGATCGAGCCGCGCTTGTCGGCGTATTTCAGCTGCGCGTTCATGCCGGAGGAGCCGAGATAGAGTTCGGCCGGAATGTTTTCCGCCCGCAATTGCCCGACCAATTTTTGGTAGCGTGGCATTTGGTCCTTATCGAGCGCAAGGACCACCACCGGACCGGACCGCGCCTTCGCGGAGACGAGCGGCGAGCCGACCGCCGTCAGCGCGGAGTAGAAGCGCGAGACGCCGATCGAGAAGCCTGTCGCGGGAACATCTTCGCCCCGGAAACGGCCGACGAGCCCGTCGTAGCGGCCGCCGCCGCCGACCGAGCCGAAGCGGATCGGCTTGCCGTCCTCGCCATCGATTTCGAAGGTGAGTTCGGCCTCGAAAACCGGGCCGGTATAATATTCGAGACCGCGCACGATAGAAGGGTCGATGCGAATGCGGCCATCATCGTAGCCGGAAGCGCTGATCAGAGCGGCGATCGAACGCAGTTCCGCAAGTCCGTCAACGCCAGCAGGCCCAAACGCCACATTTTCTTCAAGCCACGCCAATCGTTGCTCATTTGAGCGCCTCATCGAAAAAGAAAGATCTCTTTCATAAACAGATCCAGCAAAAGGGACGATCTTCTGAGAGTAGCCGAGAAAGCGCATAATATTTTCGGCTTCAAAGCCCGAAAGGGCCGCCCCTTTGGTGAAATCGCCGCTTTCGTCCTTGCGCCCTGGCCCTAGCAAATGCGCGACGCCCTCCGGGCCGAACCTGTCCAGCTTGTCGATGGCGCGGAGCACCGTCAGCCGCCGCATGGCGTCGCCTTCTCCCGCGAGCCCTATCTCCTCGAGCACCCCGTCAAGCACTTTGCGGTTGTTCACCTTGATGACGTAATCGCCGCGCTTGATCCCAAGCCGCTCCAGCGTGTCGGCCGCCATCATGCACATCTCGGCGTCGGCCGCGACGGACGCCGCCCCGACCGTATCGGCGTCGAACTGCATGAACTGGCGGAACCGGCCCGGCCCCGGCTTTTCGTCGCGAAACACATAGCCGGCGCGATAGCTGCGATAAGGTTTTGGCAGCCGATCGAAATTTTCCGCGACATAGCGCGCGAGCGGCGCCGTCAGATCATAGCGCAGCGACAGCCAGCTCTCGTCATCGCGATCTCGCTGTTGCGATGGATCGCCAGCGATGTCCTTGAACGAAAAGACGCCCTCGTTCGGCCGGTCCTGGTCGGGCAAGAATTTGCCCAAAGCGTCCGTGAACTCGATGAACGGGGTCTCGACCGCCTCGAAACCATAGAGTTCGTAGGTTTTTTTAATCTCGGCGAGCATTTTTTCCGTCGCCGCGATCTCGGCCGGGCCGCGGTCGCCAAAGCCGCGCGGCAGTTTAGCGCTCGCGCGGCGCGTACTTTTCGTGTCGTCGTTCATTAAATCCTCGTAACCGTGATGCTTCATACGAGGCGAACGGCCGAGCGGCAAGCGAGCCGGTCCCCTTGGCTCGCGCCGGAACCATCCTATCTAAAGGGCGGCGAAGAGAAACCGCCGGTTTCGCACTGGAGAAGGCCTATGTCACCCGAGGAACGTCAGTTGCTCTCAGGCTTGTTCGACCGCATCCAAAACGCAGGAGCCAGTCCGCGCGACAAGGAAGCCGAGGCCTTCATCCAGGATGCCGTGAAGGCCATACCCTATGCGCCCTATCTCCTGGCGCAAACCACCATCGTCCAGGATCAGGCTTTGCGCGCCGCCAATGAGCGCCTGCAGCAGCTCGAAGCGCAGGTGCGCGACCTCGAGCAGCACGCCGCGCAGCCGCAGCAACAGGGCAGCGGCGGCTTTTTAGGCGGGCTCGGCTCGCTGTTCGGCGGCGGCAGCCCAACTCCTCCACCGCCACAGCCGACGCGCACGCCTCCGCCCGGCTGGGGGCAGCAGCCGCCGCAGCAAGGCTGGCGGGAGCCGCCGCCACAAAATTACGGCCAGCAGCCTGGACCCTGGGGCGCGCCCCAAGGCGGCCCGATGGGCGGGGGTTTTGGCGGCGGCCCGATGGGCGGTCAAGGCGGGGGCTTCCTTAAAGGGGCGCTCGGCGCCGCGGCTGGCGTTGCCGGCGGCGTGCTGCTTGCCGATTCGATCAAGGGCTTGTTCGGCGGGCACAATAATCCGCTGGGAATCGGCGCCGGCGTCCCGGGCGTCGACTCGGCCCTCGCCGGGACTCGCGAGACGATCGTCAATAATTATTACGGCGATGACGCCGTGCGCCAGCAGGACGCCCAGCAGGACGCCGACCAGGATCAGGACGACGCGCAAGACGCCGCGGATTACAGCTCTGACTACGGTTCGGATTTTGGCGACGACGGCAGCACCGACGTCTGATCAGCGCGGCGCATGCGCCAAAAGAACATCGACATAGGCTTCCGCGCTATGCTTTTGCGCGAAAGCCTGGGCGAGTTTCGCCGCTCGGCGATGGCTGTCGGCCAACCGGCCAGCGAGCCGCATGATGGCGGCGGCGAACGCGTCTGAGTCATAGGGAGAAAAAACCTCTCCCTCCGCCTCTTCGCTGGCGATGCTGGCGGCTGCGAACGTTCCAGCCGAAGCGACGACCGGGCGTCCGGCGGCGACGGATTGCGTGAATATGCCAGATCCCCGCACGCCAAAGAGGACGGGATCATAGGGCAAAAGCATCGCATCGATCCGGCCGGTCTCCAAAATGTAGTCGTCTTGATTGAGCACGCCCTCGATGAGCCGGACGCCATTGATCCTGCGCAGAGCGTTTTCAGCGGCGACGGTAGCCGGCTCCCATCCGCTATGCTGCAGCTGGATGGTGAAACCGGCCGCAACGCCGCGCGCGCGGCAAATCTCGATTGCCCGCGGCAGCAGGTGAAACCCCTTGTCGCATTTGGAATAGCCGAAAAATCCGAACGACGGCGTCGCACCGCAAGGCGCGGCAGGCTGTGTGTCGCCGAACGGCACAGGCAGGATTTTCGCGTCGATCCCAAATTTTGTCTGGTACAGGCCACCGATCGCCGGGTTTTCGGTCGTGAAAAAGAGCGTCTTTCCGGTCAGCGGCCGAGCGAGAGCGAAGGCTTTTCGGTAGAGCCTCTCTCCAAGCTTCGCCGGGCGGGCCCATGTCGTCCAGTTCGGCGGGAACATCAATTGGCAGACGACGCGCGGGCGCCGCCCTTCCGGCTTCGAGAGCAGACTGCGGATCAATCCCAAAAGCTCATTTTGGGAGAGACCCGGCAAGACCAGGAGTTTGCCGGCGCTCCAGACGTCGGCGGGCAAGGCGTCGAGATCCCGCTCAAAGGAATTGTTCAGAACTTGCCACGTCGCGCGCTCCGAAGAACGGGCCGGATCCCATTCGAACCGCAAAATTCGGGAAAGAAGCGACCGCCATTGTTGCGAATAGAGAGAATAGTTGAAGTGAGGGATGGCTCCGAGTTCCGCGGCGACCGACCGGTCCATGGCCTTCGCTCCAAACGCCCGTGAGCGTAAGCCGCGGCAGGCCAGCGATTTTCCAACCTGTTTAAGCAAGCTGTAGCTGTGCTCTCCCTTGCCGATCAGTCCATTGTCCAGAAAAATAACTTCCATCGATCGTCGCTTAGAGCGGGATGCGTTCGAGCGGAATCGCATGTCTTTGCAGGTCGCGGCTATGCAGTCTTGGTCGAAGCCGCGCTTTTCGCATCGTGTCCTTGCTTTTTCAAACGCTCCGCCAAATCCTTCAATTCGGGCCAATTTGCGAAACGGGCGAGCCACCGGAAGCTGTGCCGTGAGAACAAGGCCTCGACCTGCTTCTCCATCGCCTCCCGGTCGGAGGCCAGTCGCTTCAACTCCACGACCTCGGCGGTTATGATGCCATCATGAATGTTTGGCGGCAGCCGGAAGGCGCGGCGCAGCTCCAGGTCCTCCTCGCGCAAATAGAAATTATTGAGGCCGTCGAACCAGACTTTGTGGTATTTCGCCTCGATGAGGATCGGCTCCCAGCTCTGCCAATTCTCTTCTTTCGAGTTGACGGCGGTAGCCTCGACGATCAGGAGCCGCGGGCGGAATCTGTTCCAGTCGCCGCTCTGCAGAACGCCGAGCTCCCCGCCCTCAACGTCGATTTTCATGAAGTCGATGGTGCGGTCCTTGACATGACGATCGCACAGGTCGGCGAGCCGGACGATCTCGACCTGATGCGCCGCTGAGGCGAGTTCGGCGACGGCGAGGCGATCGGCGACGCCGGCGTCGATCGTCGAATTTTCAGGGCGCGCCGGAATTTCGTAAAGAGTTGCAAAGCCCTTGCCGTCGCCGATAGCGCATTGGAGGTTGATATCCCTTGGCCGAGCCTCGCAAAGCAGCGGGTAGAAGCGAAACGTCGGTTCGACATTAATTCCAGACCAGCCCAGATCGTAAAAATGACGGGTGACCGAAAGGAAGTCAGGGTCAGCGGCGCCAATGTCGACATAGAAGCCGCAGTGCGCATCATCGAAAAGCCGCGCAATCATGACATCTTCGAAATTCTGGGCGTATGAGATCATCGCTTCCTCGAATGAGCTGCGCAGCCTTCAGAGCTTGACGGCGCAATATCGCAATCGATCAGGCTCTCTATTCAACTGTCGTCGCTACGCTTTAGGATACCGCTTTGGATTTGTCGAAAGCGGTTTCGCGGAACCTGTGTCTGGCATCATAAGGAGCGAGCGCTCGACTTCTCGGCAAGGCGGCAGGACATACCGGCGCGTTTCCTCATTTGTCAAACGCTCCTTGATCCGGCCGGCTCCTTGTTGAACAGCGCCAGGAGGCTGAGACGCCAATGTTCCGCCCTGAACGCCTTGGTGCCGAGAAATGGCAATGCGCACATCGGCCAACGCTCGCACACCCATGGCCCGCCGTAGTGGCGCCGCAAGAACTCGATATTCGAAGCCGGCCTTCGCATATCTCTTTGAAGCTTTGGCGCGCGCTTCCACCTCTTCAGGAGAAAGCGATGAATCGATTTCCGCGTAATAACGCGTCATGTCGCTGCTGAGCTGACCGGCTCGAAACCGAAAACAGCCCAGAATGGCGTTGACAATGACGAGATCGGTTCGCGTCGCAAAACGCCGCCAGAGATCGAAGTCGCCGGCAAACCGGAAATTGGCGTTGAGGCCGCCGGCCTTTTCCCATAATCCGGGTCGCCAGAACGTGCCTTCCTGCTGAATGAAAGGCCGAGCGAAGCGGCCTTCGAAAATGCCGGCGGCTATGGCCTTTCGCGGAAACGGAATAATCGGCGAAATATCCAGCATCTCGCCAGCTTCATTGATGACCGTGGGCCGCCCCGTCACCCAGTCAATATTGGAATGATTCTTGAAGATCTCCGCAACCGTAACGAAAGCGCCGGGCTCGTAACGGTCGTCGGCATTGATCCAGGCCATTGCATCCAAATCGCCGCAGGCCGCAAAACCGCGATTGACCCCATCATAGAGTCCACCATCGGGCTCGCTCGCAAAAGAAAAGTCTATCCCCCCGCAATTGACCGGGAAGTCGTTCGCCAGGCGGTTTTGCCAGGCGCGCCAATATCTTCATCGTTGAATCTGTTGATCCGGCGTCTTGAACATGGTAGCGGATCGAAAATGGCCCCGCTTGGCTCACCACGCTCAAAATAGTTTCATTGATAAACTTTTCTCCGTTGAGAACCGGCGTCACAATATTAAGTCGCATCTTGATCCAGCCAATTGCCTTGAAGCTAGCAGCCTCGTCGCAGAGAAAATGTTTCGACGGAAAAGGCAAGGATTTTTTCTAAAAATAGTCGGCGAAGAAAGGGTAGGCGAACCTGCCGGGTCACCGCGCGCCGAACGGGCGGGGCTCGTTCCGATGATCTTCAAGACGATCAGAAAGACTTTTTGTGTAAAAACGATGCGGCTTGACTTTTTCCTGTAACGCTGCAATACAGCCTCATCTGCTGCTATGCAGATATGGCGCTCTGGTTGCGTGAGGAATAGTTCACTATTCTCCTGTCGGGCGCGTCAACCTATTCCACCCCAATAGCCCAGGCACGCAGGGCGTCCAACCAGAAGCCCGCCGCCGACACGCGGCGAGCGAAAGCTCATCGAAAGATCCCCCACATTGCAAGATTTCTCCGGACTCGGCCTCGCCGCGCCCCTTCGCCTCGCCCTGAACAAACTCGGCTACGCCAAGCCAACTCCGATTCAGGCGCAAGCCATTCCCAATATCATGGCGGGCCGCGACCTCGTCGGCATCGCTCAGACCGGCACCGGCAAAACCGCCGCTTTCGCCCTCCCCATCCTTCATTATCTCCTCGCCCATCCGCAACAGGCCCCGCGCGGCGGCGCCAGAGCGCTTGTGCTGAGTCCGACGCGCGAGCTTGCGAGCCAGATCGCCGAGAGCTTTCGCAGTCTGGGGTCCCAGATGCAGCTGTCGGTCGCCGTGGTCTTCGGCGGCGTGCCTCATGGTCCACAGATCAAAGCGCTAGCGCGCGGACTCGACGTTCTTGTCGCGACGCCAGGGCGCCTCGTCGACCATCTCGACTCACGCGTCGCGCATCTCGGCAAGACCGAATTCTTCGTCCTCGACGAAGTCGATCAGATGCTCGACCTCGGTTTCGCAAAGGCGATCCAACGCGTCGTCGGCGCGCTGCCGAAACGCCGGCAGAATCTGTTTTTCTCGGCGACGATGCCGACCGAAATCGCAAAACTCGCCAGCGAGCTTCTCAATGATCCGGTCGAGGTCTCGGTGACCCCGGTCGCCAAGACCGCCGATCGCGTCGACCACCAGGTTCTGTTCGTCGAGAACCATCGCAAGCGCGACGTTCTGGTCGAACTGCTCGCCGACGCCGCCATGACGCGCACGATCGTCTTCACCCGCACGAAGCGCGGAGCGGATAAGGTCACGCAACACCTCAATTCAACCGGCATCGCGGCCGCGGCGATCCATGGCAACAAGAGCCAGAGTCAGCGCGAGCGCTCACTCGCGTCCTTCCGCGCCGGCCGGGTGCGCGCGCTCGTCGCGACCGACATCGCCGCGCGCGGCATCGACATCGACGGCGTCAGCCATGTCGTCAATTTCGATCTGCCTGAGGTCCCCGAGGCCTATGTCCACAGGATCGGCCGCACCGCCCGGGCTGGCGCTGCCGGCATCGCCATTTCGCTGTGCGACGGCGCCGAGCGCGATCTGTTGCGCAATATCGAAAGGTTGACGCGCCTCAACCTGCCGAAGCAGGACCTGCGCGCGGCGCCGGGCTCCCCCGAATCGAAACCTCCGGCGCGCGGCGCGACGCCGCCAAGGGTCCAACAAGAGCGACGCCCGAACGCCAGCTCAGCGCGTCCGCAAGACCGCAGGTTCGGCGCGCGAAGCGCCGCCCCCAGCCCCAATGGCGCATCGGCGCAAAGAGCGCGGTTTGGCGCGGCCAGGCCAGAGGGCGAAAGACGCTCGCGCGACCGCGACGCCGCTCGGCCAGTCTGATAAAGCGGCCCGCGCCGCAATCCGACACAAGCGCATGCCGGGTCAGCGGCATGCGCTTGACACCTGTCAGAAACTTGGCGAAACCCTCGTCGCCTCGAGCCGTTCAGCGCCACGCATGCGTCAAGGCAGCGCGGCGCGCCGCAGGCGGCTTAATTTGCGAGGGACAGTGCTTAAAGCGCAATTCGACATGCTGGCGCGCTACAACGCCTTCGCCAACCGCCGCCTTTACGACGCGTGCGGCGCCCTCAGCGATGAGGACTATCGCGCCGACCATGGCGCTTTCTTCAAATCCGTTCACGGCACGCTCAACCATCTGTTGGTCACCGATCGGATCTGGTTGGCGCGCTTTACCGGCGAGGGCGAGACGCCACATCGGCTCGACGCCATCCTCTTCGAGACGTTTCATGAGCTTCGCGCGGCCCGCGAAGCCGAGGATTGCCGCATTTGCGCTTGCGTCGAAGGCTTGGACGAGGCCGGGCTATACGGCGTGCTGGCCTATCGTCGCGTCTCGACGCCAGATTTGATCGAACAGGAACTCTGGACGGCCCTCACGCATTTTTTCAACCATCAGACTCTATCATCGCGGTCAGGCGCACGCCCTGCTCTCAAGGATAGCCGGACGCGCGCCGGAGCTTGACCTTTTGATCTACCAGCGGCTCACCGCCGCGGACAATTGCGCTTAGGCGCGGCCGCATCGAGCAAAGGGTCCGGGCGGCTCGATTCCCTGTTTTCATTTATAGGCCATGCGCAGATCGAGCGTGCCTTCGACGCCGATCTTGTCATAGTTTTCCGCGAGCCATTGTCTTGCCGCCTCGCGTCCAAAACCGTGCAGTTGCTCGATCATCGACCAGGACGCATCGATCTTCGTCGAAGCGGCGAAAGGCGCGAGGAATTTGCCGCCGTCGATCCGATGCGGGCGCGTGCGCATATAATCCTCGCCTGACAATTTGCCTTTGTCGATCAGCCGGTTGACGAAATCCATCGCGCGGAATTCGCCCATCAGCGCTCCGTTGAAGGTGATTTCGTTGAGGCGGTTCTGGATGTCCCGCGCGGTTTTCGGCGTTTTATCGCGCACGATCGGATTGATCTGGACGATCAGGATATCGGGGCATGCCGTTTCGTAGAACAAGGGAAAAAGCGCGGGATTGCCCATATAGCCGCCGTCCCAATAGGGCACGCCGGCGATCTCGACCGCCTGAAACAGATATGGCAGGCAGGCGGACGCCATGACGTGATCGACGGTCAGCTCATGGCGTTCGAACACGGCGATTCGGCCGTTGTGGACATTGGTCGCCGAGACGAACACCTTCAAGTCCTCGCAGGCGCGCACCTTCTCGAAATCGATAGTTTCGACGAGGTGGTCACGCAGCGGATTGATGTTCAGCGGATTGAAGTCGTAAGGGCTCGAATAATGGGTCAGGAAATCCGTCCACCAGAGCGCGAGGCTGGCCTGCAGCGGCCAGTCGCTGAAGAATAAATGGATGAATTTCTGCTGCGCCGGCGTGAACGCGCCTTCGTCGCTGATCGAGCGCCAGAACTTCGCAAGACTCTTGCGCGCTCCTTCGCGGCCGCCCTCGAGATAGCCTTCGGCGAAGACGACGGCGTTCATCGCGCCGGCGCTCGTGCCGGTGATCGCCTCGATGTCGAGGCGGCCATCCTCGAGAATCGCGTCAAGGACGCCCCAGGTGAAGGCGCCATGCGACCCCCCGCCCTGCAAGGCGAGGCTGATCTTCTTCTCGCCGGTCCAATCGATCGGCGCGCTGGCGTCGTCCATCTCTATCCCTGCTGCTGATTATTCGGCCGTCCAACCGCCGTCGATCGAGATATTGGCGCCGGTGATCTGCGCGGCGGCGTCCGTCGTCAGGAAGACCGCCAGCGCGGCGACCTGATCGACGGTCACGAACTCCTTGGTCGGTTGCGCCGTCAAGAGCACGTCGTTGATCACCTGTTCGCGGGTCAGATGACGCGCCGCCATGGTGTCGGGGATTTGCTTTTCGACGAGCGGGGTCCAGACATAGCCAGGCGAAATGCAATTGACGGTAATGCCGAATTTGGCGGTCTCGAGCGCCGCCGTCTTGGTCAATCCGTCGATGCCGTGCTTGGCGCTGACATAGGCGGATTTGAACGGCGAGGCGACCTTCGAATGCGCCGAGGCGGTCGAGATGATGCGGCCCCATTTCCGCGCCTTCATGCCCGGAATCGCGGCGGCGATCGCATGGAAGGCGGCGGAGAGATTGATGGCGATGATGAGGTTCCAGGTTTCGATCGGAAACTCTTCGATCGGCGCGACGTGCTGAATGCCGGCGTTATTGACCAGGACGTCGACGCTGCCGAGGTTTTTCTCGGCGTCCGCCACCATCGCGCGGATTTCTTCGGGCTTCGTCATATTGGCCGGCGAATAGAACGCCTTGACGCCAAAGTCCTTTTCGATCGAAACGCGCTCTGCTTCGATTGCCGCCGCGTCGCCGAGGCCGTTGATCGTCACATTCGCGCCCTCCTTGGCGAAGGCGCGGGCGATGGCGAGGCCAATGCCGCTGGTCGAGCCGGTGACGATGGCGTTGCGGGTCTTGAGGGACATGTTGCACTCCATGAGGATTTTGGCGCTGGTGGGATGGATTCGGCACGCCCTCGGGGATCAGGCGGCGGCCGGGATCGATCGCGAAACGAAATTGCCGCGGTTTGGTTCGCGACGCCGGCGGGTCGCTTTGCACACATCATTGCGATATATTATCGAGATGACAACCTTGCGCGCGCCCAATTCACGCCACGATCATCCCAGCCATCAGGCGAAGCCCGGCGGCGAGGCCGCGCTCGACGCGGCGCTTTCGGCCTGCCGGAAAGAGGGCATAGCGCTGACCCCGAGCCGGCGACGCATTCTCGAAATTCTCGCGCGCGAGGGCCGGCCGCTCGGCGCCTATGATCTGATCGACAGGGTCGCCGAGGTCACGGGCAAACGCCCGGCCCCGATCTCCATCTATCGCGCGCTGGATTTTCTACTCGAAAACAGCCTCGTCCATAGGCTCGCGTCGCGCAACGCCTTTCTCGCCTGCGGCCACGGCCACGCGCGCGAGGCGCCGATCGCTTTTCTGATCTGCGAAGGCTGCGGCGACGTCGTCGAAGCGGACTCCGGCGCGCTGCGCGGCAGCCTCGCGGAGCTGGCGAGCGAGGCGCATTTTTCTCCGCGCGCGCAGGTGATGGAGGTGACGGGGCTGTGCCGGGCGTGTGCGGGGGCGTGAGCTCGGAACAACGGTCTAAAGATTGGCCAGCACGCCACTTTCCAGCATAGTTGTCCAGCCGGCGCTCGTCACAGGCAAGAGCAGCGCGCCCACGATGGGCTGCTTCAGGAACGGCAGGAAAGCGCCCTCCCGCAGGGAGGTTACTCGATCGCTAAGGCTCTGCAACTGCAGCGAGCGTCCCTCTTTCGGCAATATCTTAGCCTTTGTGATTTCGTCGGACAAATGGCGTTTAGCAATGTCTCGCGCCTTCTCCGCGATCCTGTTCAGCATAATTGCGCAAGCGATGACAATGACGAGACTTATTCCTTGCGGGATGAGGATCGGCCAGCTGACAGGAAAATTAGCGAATATAGTGCTGCGCGAAAAGATCGTCAAAGCGATGATCGCGAAGGGATAGTAGATAAGGTTGTTGATGCAGCTGGTGCGCTTGGCTATGAAGCGAACATTGATCAAGTCATCTAAGATACTGCGGTCGTGTTTGATCCAATAAAGGCTGAGATTTCGTTTGCATGAAAGCTTCGTCACTTCAGGCCATTGAATTTTACCTTCAGTTAACTCCTTCACGAAACGATAACAAAACAGTGTTGCATCAGCTACGAAGAAGATAAGAAATAGCATCAGCAAAACATCTGCCAGAGTGGCGATCGTGTAAAGCTTCGCCGAAATCTCGCCTCGGTGAGGAACGCTCGGGAAACCGAAGATCAAACACAGGAACAGAGCAAACAAAATCATAACGACGACACAGGTAACCACCCGGCACAAGCGAGCAAAGCTCCTTCCTTGCAAGACATAGCGCTTCCACCGCTCGCCGCGATCGAACGTTCCCTTTTTGATCCGGAAGCAGTTGCCTACGCGCTCGAGCCAGCCCGCGATGCGATCATGCCATCGGGGTCCCGTTTTGATCTCGTTTTTCTCATAAAACGCCGTCATTATTTCTCGCAGCGACGGACTGATCCTGAACTCTTTGCTTATATCGTGAAGATTAGATTCTAGCTTCGTCCATGCTCGGAATATCAGCAAGAGACAAAGAGCGGAACTCATGCAGCGCATGACAATGCTCGGCCAGATGCTTACGCCTTGCGATAATCTCATCGGCTCGCCGAGCCCGTCCTCAGTCAACCAATTTGCGACCTCGTGCCAATTCAAGCACGTCCAGATGAGAATTGGGCCAAGCACGGCTATGACTGACGCCAGGATGGCGTAAACATAAAAGGCGAAATCTTCAAACGTAACTCGGATAATAGGTCTGCGTCGGTGCGACAACTTGCTTTTGTAATTTAGGATGCGTGCATGACGCCATAGCTTAGTCAGCGCCAGCACCCACGCTATAAATAAAACCGCGCTACAGATGACCATAATACGAAATTCTATTTTGTTAAAAAGACCATCTGTATCGGGCTGAATGCTATTGCAATCCGTTAAATCTTTGCATGCATCGCTTTCATTCTTGTTGGAAGCATCGTCATCTCGATTTTTCGAACTGTCGCCGGTCCGACTTTGCGGCAATGCTAAAGCGTTGCCAGCGCGCCCGACCTCAAAAAGGCGAGGCAACGCGAGCCAATTCGTAATTTGCTTTTGTTCAGCCTGTTCTTGCTCAGCTGACTTCTTTGGATCTGCATCTGTCGGCTGGTCCGAAACAGAGATTTGTTTGTCTTCGGCGCTTCCGACGCTGACGGTGCGCTTCTCCGCCATTGGGCTGGTCGAGGCGACACTGGGCTGATTCCGATTCTCTCGCGGAGACGGCGGAGACAGGTCACGCACCGCCAATCGCGTGGCGAGGAACGCAGCCGTCTCGTAGCTGTCGCGGAATGGCGGGATTTCGCCCTGAATTTCCTTCGAGAGTTGAGGCCCGAAGCTCGAAGCGATCAAAAGATTACGCGTCCATTGCAGTTCCGTCGCCATTTCAAATCCGGCGTCGAAATCGGTCGTAAAAAATATCGCTTCCGGGAACAGCGGCTTCAGGGCGCGCAACACGAGGAGCTTATCAAAGACGTCCGTTCCGAGGACCCCGATGGCCTTTAGGCCACCCCCCTTCGATTTCAGATCGTCATCCAGATCCTTGAGAGATCGAGCTAAGCGGCGCAAATAATCATATTGGTCCTGGCCAAAGGGCAGCTCCGAAGGCTTAGCGACCAATACGGTCTTCGCTTGGTCCTTTTGGGTGGCGGGCGATGAGTTGGATTGGCCATCTTTCCCGCCGTCATTCCCCTTGCCGTCATACTGCGCAGGCTGCGGCAGTGCGCCGTCCAAGCCGCGTAAATAGCTCAGTCTGTAGATCCATTGGCAATTTTGGTTTTGATTCTTGCAATCTGCGAGTTTGTCACCTTTGGCGAAGGAACTTTGAAGCGTATCCGGAAATGTTCGACCATATAATGTATCCAACTCGGAAATCAGCGCGATGTGCTGCTCTTCGGGTGGCGTTTTCGGCTCCCCTTTGCCAATCTTTTCAGCTGTCTCCGCGCTTAGCCTGGGACCAGGAGCCACCCCGCGAAGTTTGAGTTCACGAACGAGGCTGTCCGCCAAAATATCGTCCGTCGCAATTGTTCGGAACAAATGGACTCCCTTTGATCGCAGGCATTCGACCAGGCGATCGCCCCCGGATCCGGGGCAAGATGATATGTCGAAATCGGCTCCCGGCACAGTTGCGCCGTCCGCGTAGAAGACAATATCGGAAAGATGGCAAGGAGGACCCTCGCATTTTTTCGTCGCCTCCGAGTGGGGATCAGCCTCACTGGCTTTTTGCACTTCTGATCCAGGATGGGCCTTACCAGGAAGGTTGCGAGCATCTTGGGCTAGCCCCAATAGCGTTTGCGAAAAGCGGGGGCCGACGATTCGCATCTTAGGAACTTTGAGCACGCCCATCAGACGATCGAACTTAAAAAGAGGCTCCTTCCTGAACATGTCTTCATCCAACCAGAAGACGACGAGCTTTTTATCCGTCTTTGTCATGAATTCTTCGTAAGGAATAGTTTTTGGCAGTTGTTCGTCAGCGCGGGTGCGAAGATATCCGATGTGCTGCTCGTCCTCAGGCGCGAAACCCGACGCCGCGAGACCGGATACAACAGCATATCGCACTCGCCGCCGGGTTTCCTCGTCCTCGGGGTAAGGAGCGCCGGACATGGTCACCCCGATGACCCACACATCCTTTCGATGGTAAACTGGCAGTGCCTGTCCGGAGCGGTCACCTCGCAATCGGCCCGCTGATTGAGCTTTTCCGCTTTAGCGACACGCAAAAGGATCTTGCCATAACCGCGCTTCGACATCCTGGATCGAGGCGGTTTCATGATGAGGGGCTCCCTGCTCAGCGGCCGCGCGTCCTGAAGCGGCGCATAATGATTGAAGAGGAGCGCGCCGGTAAGGAGCGTGGCGAAAATGATGCTGTTGGCGAAGTTGGTGGATAGAGCGTCAGCCATTGCGCCGCCTCCGCTGATCGAGAAGCGTGAAATAACTTTGCTTGATGACGAACCTTAGCCTTAATTTCGCCGCAGTCTATGATCTCCGCGTAAAAAGTTATTATGATTCTCTTAATTTTTGTGATCGCCCCCCCGCGCCGCCGGCACTTGCAATCCGCTTCCGAGAATACCGGCTTGACGCAGTGAGCGTTTTTGGCGACCACTGTCCCGAGTCCATCGGTTAAGATTGCGCCGCGCCGGGCGGATGGCCGGGCGTCTCGGCCAAACCTCGGGAAACCGCCCCGCATGACCCTGCTTCACGACACGCCCGCTCAAACACTCGCCTCGTCCCGTTACGCCGACACACAACAGGCTGGGCCTTCGCCGCGCCGTCGCTCGGTCGGCGTTGAGGTCGGATCGGGTGCCGCGGCGGTGCAAGTCGGCGGCGGCGCGCCGATCGTCGTCCAGTCGATGACCAACACCGACACTGCGGACGTCGAGGCGACGGCGGTGCAGGTCGAAGCGCTGGCGCGGGCGGGCTCGGAGTTGGTGCGCATCACCGTCGATCGCGACGAGGCGGCGGCCGCCGTGCCGCATATTCGCGAGAAACTGGCGCGCAAAAACTGCTTCGTGCCGCTCATCGGCGATTTCCACTATATCGGCCATAAGCTTCTGGCCGACCATCCGGCCTGCGCCGAGGCGCTCGACAAATACCGCATCAATCCCGGCAATGTCGGCTTCAAGGACAAGAAGGACCGCCAGTTCGCGGCGATTGTAGAAACCGCGATTCTGCACGGCAAGGCGGTCCGAATCGGCGCCAATTGGGGCTCGCTCGACCAGGAGCTGCTCACCGCGCTGATGGATGAGAACGCCAAAAGCGCCGCCCCCACCCCCGCCGACGCGGTGACGCGCGAAGCCATGGTTCAATCAGCGCTGCTCTCCGCCGCGAGAGCCGAAGAAATCGGCCTGCCGCGCAACAAGATCATCCTGTCGGCCAAAGTGTCCGCCGTGCAGCAGCTGATCGCCGTCTATCGCACGCTGGCGCGCCGCAGTGATTACACTTTGCACCTTGGCCTCACCGAAGCGGGCATGGGCTCAAAAGGCGTCGTCGCTTCCGCCGCGGCCCTCGGCGTTCTGCTGCAGGAAGGGATCGGCGACACGATCCGCGTCTCGCTGACGCCGGAGCCCGGCGGCGACCGCACGCTCGAGGTCAAGGTCGGCCAAGAAATTTTGCAGACCATGGGCTTTCGCACCTTCGTGCCGCTCGTCGCCGCCTGCCCCGGCTGCGGGCGCACCACCTCGACGGTGTTCCAGGAACTAGCGCGCGATATCCAGACCTATATCCGCGAGGAGATGCCGCTCTGGCGCGGCCGATACCCGGGGGTTGAGACGCTGAACGTCGCGGTGATGGGCTGCATCGTCAACGGCCCCGGCAAATCGAAGCACGCCGACATCGGCATCTCGCTGCCGGGCACCGGCGAGACACCGTCAGCGCCCGTATTCATCGATGGCCAGAAGGCGATGACGCTGCGCGGCGAAGGCATCGCCGCCGAATTCAAGACGATCGTCGAAAATTACATCGAGCGGCGCTTCGGCGGGGCCAAAAGCGCGGCAGAGTGAGGCCGCCTGCCAGCCCTAGATCAACCCCGCCGCGATATTGATCGTCAGCGCCAGCACGGCGCTATTGAAGAAAAAAGACAAAATGGAGTGCGCCAGCGAAACGAGGCGCATCTCCTTCGAGGTGATGTCAACGTCGGCGGTCTGCGATGCGACGCCGATGATGAAAGAGAAATAGAGAAAATCGAAGTAATGAGGATCCTCGGTCCCCGGAAACCTCAGGCCGCCCGCGTATTTCGGTTTCTTGCCCGGATCCTGCTCCAGTTCATCGAAATATTCATGCGCATAGTGGAGCGCATAAGTCAGATGGATGAAGAACCAGGCGCTGACGATGGTCGCGGCCGCCAGCACGATATGCAAAGCCTTCATCAAGCCTGTCATATCCTTGGTTGCGGCGAGCTGCGCGACGATGGCGCCGATAGAGGCCAAAGCGGCGCAGCTCGTCAGCACCAGAATGAAAAACCGGCCCTCATCGCTGTCGCGGGCGTGGCGGCGCATTAAATCGGTCGTCGCAGTGACGATCAAAATGGCCGAGAGGATGAAATAAGTCCAAGTGCCAGCGTTCCAGGCGATCAAAAGGCGCGTCGTGCGGTGAATGGAGGACGGGAGAAAATAGTCGACCACCAAGCCGGCCAGCAAGGCGATGAAAAGGCGTGGATGGCCGCGGACGGTTTGATAAGGATATTTTATTAGCCACATATCGCCTGCCCTCTCGGTCGGCCCGCTCAGCTGGCGCGCGAGGCCACAAAACGCGCGGCTTCCTTCAGGATCGACGCGTCGGCGCCTTGCGAAAACCAGTCGAGCGCGGCGATGGCCTCGGCGACGAGCCGATCGCGGCGTTCGCGAGCGGCTTCGAGGCCAAGCGCCGCGACGAGGGTCGCCTTGTTGCGCTCGGCGTCCTTGCCGGCGCGCTTGCCCAATACGGCCTCATCGGCTTCGACGTCAAGAATGTCGTCGGCCACCTGGAACGCTGCGCCGAGCGCGTGGCCATACGCCGAAAGGGCGGCGCGGGCCTTAGGGTCGGCGTTGCCGAGGATCGCCCCGGCGATGACGGCATAATGCAGCAGCGCGCCGGTCTTCATCGATTGCAGCTTGATCACGGAGTCAGCCGTATGCGCTTCGCGCGAGCGCTCGGCTTCGAGATCCAGGACCTGGCCGCCGATCATGCCGCCGAAGCCGGCCGCCCGCGCCAGCGCCAGAACAAGATCTGCGCGGATTGCCGGGTCCTCATGGGTGACGGGATCGGCCGTCACGTCGAAGGCGTAAGTCAGGAGGCTGTCGCCGACGAGGATCGCCGTCGCTTCATCGTAAGCCTTATGCGTCGTCGGCCGGCCCCGGCGCAGATCGTCATTGTCGAGCGCGGGGAGGTCGTCATGCACCAATGAGTAGCAATGGATCATTTCGACCGCAGCCCCGGCCCGGTAGACCCCTTCGCCTTCGGCGCCGAACAGCCGCGCCGTCTCGACGAGGAGAAAAGGCCGCAGGCGCTTGCCGCCGCCAAGGCTCGAATAGCGGATCGCCTCGAGGAGGCGCGGCGGCCGCGCGATTTCGCCGGAAAGCGCCGCGGCGCCAAGGAGGCGGTCGAGAATGGTCTCGGTCGCCTCGGCGACCGTCTTCAACCTTTTCTCGAATTCCGCCGCCGCGTCCTGCGTCATCGCTCTCTCATCCCTCGCCGGCGAGACTGAAGCTGCGCCAAACCAATAAAGTGCAGGTCCGGCTTGCCCGATCGCGCAAGATCGGTCAAGGCTCAGGCATGGCGTCGCGGTTCGGCGAAATGCGTTTTATTGGTCAATTCCTTAAGATCCTGCTCTATCTCGCCCTGGCGCTGGCATTTTGTGTGATTGCCTTGGTGTTCATCTATCGCAGCGTCGCGCCGACATCGACGCTGATGCTGGCGCGCTGGGCCGAGGGCAAACCCTATGAGCGCGTTTATGTCCCGCTCAATCAGATTTCGCCCAATTTACGCCTGGCGGTCATCGCCTCGGAGGACACGCTGTTCTGCCGGCACCACGGCGTCGATTGGGGCGCTTTGCGCGAAGTGATCAATTCCGCAGATGAAGATGGCCCTTCGCGCGGGGCCTCCACCATCACAATGCAAACCGCAAAGAACCTTTTTCTCTGGCCGTCGCGGTCGGTCGTTCGCAAAGGCATCGAGATCCCGCTCGCGCTGATGATCGATTTCGTCTGGCCGAAGCGCCGCGTGCTGGAGGTCTATCTGAACATCGCCGAATGGGGTGAAGGCGTTTTTGGCGCAGAGGCGGCGGCGCAGCGCTATTTTCAGAAAAGCGCAGACCGGCTCGACCTCAGACAGGCCGCTCTGCTCGCCGCTGCGCTGCCGAATCCGCATGTTCGCAATCCCGGGCGCCCGACGCGTCAGCTCGGCCGGCATGCGGCGACCATCATGGCGCGGACGCGGAGCGCCGACGCGGATTGCGTTGATTAGCGGACCATTCGGGAAAGGGCGCTGAGCCTTCGCGAACCCTCCGGGCGCCAAAGCGGCGTTTTAGGATAGCCAGCGCCGGCTTTTCATCGTATGAGGCGCGTTCGCTTTCGAACTTCACTCGAGCCCTGCGGCTCGCAAACAGCTTTTTTGACGAGACTGATCCGATGGCCGTTCCGAAACGCAAAACCTCGCCGATGAAGCGCGGCTTCCGCCGTTCCGCCGATGCGCTCGCGGCCCCGACCTATGTGGAAGACAAGGATTCCGGCGAGTTGCGTCGTCCGCACCATGTCGATCTCAAGACCGGCATGTACCGGGGCCGGCAAATTCTGACGCCGAAGAACAAAGAAGCTTAGGCCTGATGGCTCGAGCGGCCGCCTCCCCTCGGGCTTGGCGCGAAAGGTCCCTGCAGCAGGGGGCGACGCTCCTCAAGTACCAACCTGCGTCAAATCGTAGCGGGAGGCGAAGCGGACTCTCCCGCTCGCGATCGATGCGGCGCGAATGGCCCGAAGCGAGAGTGCTACGCCCATCCGGAAAGATAAGAGACTACCGCGCGTGTGGCCTCGTTCCTGAACACGTAACGCTTCGACTGCCGGCAGGTGAAGGCTAGAAAAAGCTCGACAACCTCCGAGACCAAGCCGTGCCATTATTTCAGCTTTGGCATTGCTTCGCCGCTCTCGTGATGGGATCGGCGATCCGAAGGGGAAACGGACGGTCTGGCGCGAATCGGAAGATTGCTGCCAGGCGTCGTGCGAAGTCGCAGGTCATCGCAATATACAAGATAAGCCGACGCAACAACTGGTCGCGGTTGCGTCGTCCTGATCAAGCCGCGGCCAGGAGCCGTTGCGATACGAGTTCACGCAACGCGCGAAGATCGCGCGAAAAGAGCCTGATTCCCTCGGCGAGTTTCTCAGTCGCCATGGCGTCCTCGTTCAACAGGAAACGGAACGTTTTCTCGTCGAGATCGAGCTTCGCCGGCGCGCGATTGGCCGACAGGACGGGGTCGAGCCGACGCTCCAGGGCGCCTTCGTCCGTGGCGAGCTCATCCAGCAATTGCGGCGATATGGTCAGCCTGTCGCAACCGGCCAGCGCTTCGATTTCGCCTTTGTTGCGGAACGAGGCGCCCATGATCACGGTCTTGGCGCCGTGGGCTTTATAATAATGATAGATCTGGCGGACAGAGAGGACGCCGGGGTCGGTCTCCGCCGTATAGGTCTTGCCTTCGGTTTTGACGTGCCAGTCGAAAATGCGGCCGACGAAAGGCGAGATCAGAAAAGCGCCGGCGTCGGCGCAGGCGACCGCCTGAGCCAGCGAGAAGATCAAGGTCATGTTGCAGTCGATCCCCTCGGCCTGAAGGATCTCCGCGGCTCTGACGCCTTCCCAGGTTGCGGCGAGCTTGATCAGGATGCGATCGCGTCCAACGCCGCGCCGCTCATACTCAGCGATGATTTCGCGCGCCTTCGCGACGGCGCCCTCGACGTCGAAGGACAAATCCGCGTCGACCTCCGTCGAGACGCGGCCGGGGACGATCTTAGTCAGCTCCTCGCCGAAATTGATGGCGAGCCGGTCGGCCACCTCGCTGGTCAAATGATTATGGCTGCGTCCCCAGACCACCGCTTCGGCGACGAGCGGCGCATAGGTCTCGAGCTGAGCCGCCTTGAGAATGAGCGTCGGATTGGTTGTGGCGTCCACTGGCGCGAAGGCCCGGATCGCCTCCATGTCGCCGGTATCGGCGACGACCGTGGTCATGGCTTTCAGTTGATCGAGTTTTGACGGCATGTGCGATCCGATTTAGCGCGTGCGATGGCGTTATAGCCCAAGGCGCCTGCGGATGCATCGCTTCTTTGAAAATCCGGCGGAAGATCTTCGCCAACCGGGAGCCAACAAGGCTTTGCGAATCCGGGCTCAATCGATCAGGCGCTGCAAGGCGCGCCCGGCCTTCGAGCGCAGCTCTTTGGCGTCCAGGGTCCCCTCGTGGTCGACGTCGGCTTTGTTGAAAAGCTGCTCGACGATGGCGAGATATTCATCCTTGGTCAGCGTGCCGTCATTGTCCGGATCGCCCGCCTTGAATTCTTTCTTGCCGATCACGCCCTTGACCTCTTTGGCGTCGAGCGTGTCGTCGGAATCTTTGTTCAACTTGTCGAACTGCGCGCTGGCGGCGGCCTTGACCTCGGCGAGATCGAGGGTCTTGTCGCTATCCTTGTCGTGTTTGGAGATCACGTCGGCAGCGGCCAGAGCCGCCGGCGCGAAATGCAGCAAGAGTCCCGCGGCCAATAGCGCGCCAAGGGAGAGTCGCGTCAAAATCGAGTTTCTGTGCGACATCGACATCCTCCAACTATTACGAAACGGATTTGCGATTGACTGGAAACAGTCAGCAAGCGGCCTCATAACCTCCAGCAATGAACGCGCCAATCGCCACCGCTAGTGGAAATTGATCGGGATCTTGAAATTGAAGCGGGCGCCGCCGATCCCGGGCGGCGGGGGCGGGAAGCTCGTTCTACGCACCGTCGCAAGGGCCGCCTGATCCAGCGCCGCCGAGCCCGAGCTGCCTACAATACTGGCCGAAACAAGCCTTGCGGACCGATCGAGCGTGAACCCGACCGTAGATCTGCCGACCGCCTGCGCCGAGCTAGGGCGGTTCCGGATAATTGCCGCCTG
Source organism: uncultured Alphaproteobacteria bacterium (assembly GCA_963789645.1). Taxonomy (GTDB): domain Bacteria; phylum Pseudomonadota; class Alphaproteobacteria; order Rhizobiales; family Beijerinckiaceae; genus Methylocapsa. The sequence continues at coordinate 95,787 of CAWBLM010000001.1, forward strand.
AATTTGACTGTGCCAATTGTCGGCGGACACCGGCGAGCCGGCGGAGCTCCGAGCGGCCTCGCCGGGCTGCCCGGCCGGCCGTCCAGCCTCGCGCCTTGCCGCCTCGCGCCTTGCTTCCCCCCGCCTTGCTTCCTCGCGCTTCGCTTCCTCGCGTCTTTTTTCCTCGCGTCTTGCTTCCTCGCGCTTGGCGTCCTCGCGTCTTTTTTCCTCTCGTCTTGCTACCTCGCGCTTCGCTTCGGCTTCTTGACGCTCCCGAACGATCTTCGTCTCCGGCTTCGGCTCGACCTTGGGCATTGGTTTTGCCGGCCTGACCAGCACAGCGTCAGGCCTCGGCGCCGGCGGCAGTTCTGGAACCGGCTCCGGCGGCGGCTCGACCACTTGCGGCTCCGGCGGCGGCTCGACCACTTGCGGCTCCGGCGGCGGCTCGACCACTTGCGGCTCCGGCGGCGGCTCGACCGCTTGCGGCTCCGGCGGCGGCTCGACAGCTTGCGGCTCCGGCGGCGGCTCGACCGTTTGCGGCTCCGGCTGCGGTTCGGGCGCGGCTTCCTTCATCACTGGCTCCGGGGGAGCTTCAGAGGGAGGCGCGGACTGCGCCGCTCCCATTGGCGGAAGCTCAATCATGATCGCGGATTTCAGGCGCGCCGGCGGGATTGAGCGGCTCCACCCTGCGGCTCAGCCAGTAGACGAGCCCGGCGTGGGTGAGAACGGCCAGCATCGCCGCGAAGATCCAACGCGCCCCGAAGGATCTCTCCCGCGGCGGCAGCACCAGATAGGCGTGCGCCGTCATGGATGGTTGTCCGCCGGTTTTTCATCCACCGGCGCGGCGGATGCCGCCTCGAGGCCGACAAGCCCGATCTTGAGATAGCCGGCTGCTCGCAGCGCGTTCATAGCCACCATGACATCGCCATAGGAGACGCTCTTGTCGGCGCGCACAAAAACGCGCTGATCCCGGTCGTCCCCCGTCAGCGCATCGAGCGCCGCGCCAAGCCCTTCCCGGGTCACCGGGTCTCCGCCGAGCGTCAAGGTCAAGTCTGATTTGATGGTCAGGAACAATGGCTTGTCTGGCCGCTGCGCAGCCTGCGCGGTGGAGGCCGGCAGATCGACATTGACGTCCACCGTCGACAAGGGCGCGGCGACCATGAAGATGATCAAAAGGACCAGAATGACGTCGATGAAAGGCGTGACGTTGATCTCGTGATTGACCTCGAGCTCGTTGTCGCTCGATGACAGACGGACGGCCATCGGCTCACTCCGCCGGGCGCCGCATGGCGATTATGCGCGTATCATCCGTCGGGGCGACGGACGCGGCGCGGTCGAGATCGCGCGAAACGTGACGAAGGACCTCCGACCCGGCGTCGCTGAGCCGGCACTTGTAGCAGTTGATGGAGCGCGCCAAGACATTATAGATCATGACGGCGGGAATGGCGGCGACGAGGCCCATCGCGGTCGCCAGCAGAGCTTCGGCGATGCCGGGCGCGACGACGGCGAGATTGGTCGTGTGCATCTTCGAAATGCCGATGAAGCTGTCCATGATGCCCCAGACCGTGCCGAACAGGCCGACAAAAGGCGACGTCGCGCCAATGGTGCCGATGATCACTATGTTGCGCGCCATTCTGCGCCCGGCATGAGCTTCGAGCCGCGAGAGCAGAGCGGCGACGCGCTCCTTGACGCCGTCGGGCGGCAAACCCGGTGAACGTTCTTCCTCGCCGGCGGCGGCGCGAACGAACAAAGCGACCGGCGAAGACGAGTTTTCGAATTTTTTTTGCGCGGCGGAGAGGTCCGCTGCGTTGGCGAGGCACTTGAAGTCGCGGAACGCCGACCATCGCCCAACCGCAATCTCGATGCCTTTGGCGAGCCAAATCGTCCAGGTGACGACGGAGGCGAACGCCAAGCTTACCATCACGATCTTTACGACGACATCGGCGTGGAGGAACATGCCCCAGGGCGAAAGATCCATTGGGAGCGCGGATGGGAGTCCCGCTTGCGCGTTCACGGAGTGCTTTTGCGCCTCCGTTGGCCGGGGCGTCTCGTCCACTACCGGAGAGCCCGAAACGGGCGCGGAAGAAACCGGGTCTTGCGCCGGCGCAGGGCTCTCTTGGGCGGCGGCCGGGGCAGCGCTTTCGGTGGGCGCGCCGGGCGCCTGTGCCAGAGCGAAAGCCGAGCCAAGGCCGATGCTCAATCCAATGGCCGCAAGCGTGGCGCAAAGGCACCCGCCGCGGCGGGCGATCCGCCAGCCTTTTAACTCATCTTTGGCGCGCCACATAGAATAGTTCCTTCTTGATTATAGAATAATTCCCGGCCGTGCGACGCCGCGCCGCCCCCGCGAAAGGCCTCTCAGCCAAGCAAATATCCAATGTGACTCATTGACTTACAGCATTTTGGAGGGGCTTGGCGCGGGACGAAAATATGGCGGACGGCCTTCTTTAGGACGATTATGTGCCTCAGTCACTATCAGGCTCCCAAGGGCGCAAATCAAGCAAAACATAACTTATGATTATTGGGTAGTTGCGTCGAGTTGATTGTCGCCAGCTTATACTTGAACTAGACCTTGGACCGGTTCTATAGCGCGCTATAGCTCCCGTTTGCGCCAACGCGCGAAGACCCAGAGTTTCCGCGTGTCCCGCCCCGTATCAATGCGCCATGAACACAGGCAAATTGGCCTCCGCCAGAATCTCGCTTGTGACTTTGCCGAAAATGAGCTGACGCAGCCGGCTGCGGGTGTAGCCGCCCTTGATCAGGAGATCCGCGCCGAGCGCCGCAGCGGTATCGAGGAGCGCGGCCGCGGGAGTCTTTTCCGTCTCGCTGACCAGGCCGACGCGCGCGCGCGCGCCGTGACGGCGAAGGCTCTTTGCCAGCTGTTCGTCGCTCGGCCCCGGAAGCGACGGCCCGGGGACGGTCAAGATGACAACATCCTGCGCGCGGGTCAGCAACGGCATGGCGAAAGCGATGCTGCGCGCGGTGTCCGTGGTGCCGTTCCATGCGATCGCTATGCGCTCGCCCAGGGTCTGAGGCGGCTGCGGCGGCGTGATCAGAACCGGCCTGCCGCTCTCGAACAGAACGGCTTCCAGCGTAGATGTGCGCGGCCGCTGCGGTCCAGCGCCTGGCCGGCCGACAGCGATGACGTCGAAGACGCGGCCATATTCGCCAACCGCATTGTCGGACAACAGCGTGTCCCCTATCCAGCCGAAGGACGGACCATTCTCCTCCCCTTTCGGGCGCCCGATACGGCGCGCCTCCATGAAGGTCTCCAACCTCCTGCGGCTGTGGTCGACGAAATCGCGACGCGTCCGATCGTCGAGAATAACGCCGCTCAAAGCGAAATCGGCGGCGACGAACTCGGCGATATCCGGGCCGACCGCGGCCCCCTCCATGTAGCTGTCGAACGCTCGCGCCAGAAGCAAAGCGGTCTCCATCACCGCATCCATCGACGCGTGGTCCTCAACCGGTATCAGGATCGATTTCATCAGCAGCCCTACCCGGCGCCGCCCGCGCGCCGGCGCGATCATGCGTCATTTTGCGATTGAAAGCATCATCGCGCGGTCATCGGCAGCTCGCAAGGATTTGGGCCTTTCCGACGGCGCGCGAGATCGGCGATCCAGCCGGCGCATCGGGCAAATGCCGCTGTTCGCTAACAATGCGTTCATCATAATACAAATGAAAACTGATAAATATCTTTATTCAACATTAAATATAGACTACGCCTAAGCTAGTGAAATATGGCTTTTCTGGGGCCCATTTGGGGCGCCCAGATAGAGGGGCGGAGCAATGGGAGCGGTCACTTCGATCACGGCGGCGCACAAGCATCGCAGGATCGACGCGAACGACTGTCATATCGAAAGGCTTCTTGCGGAAACTCGACTTAAACTTATCGAAACCGGCACGCGCAACCGACTGATCCACACGCCGCGCGGGTTAAGGCGCGCGCGATGCTTGCCGATTGCGGGCGCAAAGCCGGACGCCCTTTACGTCAATCTGGTGCGAGACGGAAAACTACTTCGTTTTCTCGCCGCAAATGGAGTCGAAGACGCCGAGCGCGAGGCGACGGCGCTACCTCGGCTTGCCGAAAAGGATCTCGCGCCGCGGCCGAGTTCACGCGAACCGTAACGGATTGCAAACGTCGCTGTCTCCCGACCTGCTCCAAAGGCGCCTCCACACGATCCACCGCGACGCCAAGACCGCCGAGGAGGAGCGCGGCGTCAATATCCTCTACCTCGCTCTCGGGTTTTTGCGTTGGTACGAGGACGAGAAGTCGGATGCGTTGCGCGAAGCGCCGTTGATCCTACTGCCGATCAATTTGGTCCGGGACGCCAAAAGGTCAACCTTCGACTTGACCTATCGCGATGATGACATCAGCCCTAATCAAGCTTTGCAGGAGCGCTTGCGCGGCAACTTCGGCATCAGCCTGCCGGACCTTCCCGAGAGCGACGAATGGCTGCCCAGCGGTTACTTCAATGAGGTCGCCACGGCCGTCGCATCGAAGCGCCGTTGGTCGATCGACGCCGATGGCGTCGAACTTGGTTTCTATTCGTCGTCGAAGCTGTTGATCGTGCGCGATCTCGAGCCGGCCAACTGGCCGAACGACGCGCTGGTCACGCATCCTCTGGTGCGCGGCCTGCTACGCGAGGGTCTAGCCAGCCAGCCGGCGCTGTTTCCTGACGACGTCAAACTCGACGCGATTCTCGAACCGGCCGATCTCATCCATGTGGTCGACGCCGATTCCTCGCAAACCCGCGTCATCGAAACCGTGCGCGCGGGACGCAATCTCATTGTGCACGGGCCGCCCGGCACCGGCAAATCGCAGACGATCACCAACATCATCGCCGCCGCCGCCCATGCCGGAAAATCGGTGCTTTTCGTCGCCGAAAAAATGGCCGCGCTCAACGTCGTCCATGACCGGCTGAAGGCAGCCGGAACTCGAGGAGCTTTGCCTTGAACTCCACAGCCGCACAACCAACAAACGACTGGTCGCGGAGCGGCTCGACCGAACGCTGCAGTCAGGCGCCGACTTTGATCTTGAGGACGCCGGGGCCGCCGAGGAGCTGACCATCGCGCGAGACGCCTTGAACCGTGTCGCCGAGCGCCTCCACGCCCCGATCGGCCAAGGGGCGATGACCCCTTATCAGGCGCTCTCGATCCAGATCGCGGCGGCGGCTCGCCAAATAACGCCGGAGATTTCGCTGGTCGAAGCGGCCGCGGACTGGACGCGCGACGCCTACGAAGAGAAGATGCGCAGGGTCGATCGGCTCGCCAAGCTCACGGCCAGCATCGGACCACTCAACCGCCATGTTTATTTCGGCGTCGGCGAGATCGCTCTGCAGCCGGGTGATTTTCAGCGTCTCGTCCCTCAACTCAAAGGCCTCAGCGAAGCGTCCGCGGCGCTGGCCTCCACGGCAACCGGAATCGCGCGATTTCTGGGCCTTCAACAAAGTCCGACGCTTTCAGGCGTCAGGACATTGATCGCATTGCTGCGAGCGGTCGCCGAACTTCCGCGCGAGGGACTCGGGATCGCCGCCGCCATCGCCAACGCGCCATCGCTGCCAAATATTATCGAGGCCGCTGAGCAAGGTCTCGAATGGCGCCGCAGACGGAGTTTTTATTCAGGTTTCTTCCACGAGAGCGTTTGGCGCGCGCCTCTGGCGCGCTTGCGCCCCGCCCTCGCCAAGGGCGCGGCGTTCTGGCCGGCAAGATTCGGCGCCCCCTATCGCGAGGCTGAACGCGTGCTGCGCAGCGTCGCAACGGAGCCGTTGCCGAAGCGACCAACCGATCGGCTCGAACTGCTCGACGCACTCCTCAGCGGGCAAGCGCTCTCCGGATCGGTCGAGACGCAGTCGCTCTTTCTTGACGCTCTGCTTGGCGACGCTCGGCGCAGCGAGGAGACCGATCTTGATCTTCTGCTCAAAACCGCGCGGAAGAAGCTCGCCGTATTCGACGCGGATCTCGACTTCGATCGCATCATCGAACTGGCGCGCAAAGGCGTCGCGAGCGCCTTCGCCGATGATTTCGAGAGCGGCCTAAAGGCGCTCGCACAATCGCTCGCCGCGGCCAATCAAGCCCTCGACCTCAATATCAGCGCGATCTTTAGGGCAAAGGCGATCGGCGCGGTCGACCTCGAGCGCCTCGCCGACCGCGCAGCGCAGTGGGCGACCCATCCCGGCCGTTTCGAAGAATGGACGCGCCTCGCGAAAGCCGACCGTCAATTACGCGCGATCGGACCCGCCTCGGTTGCCGACGCGCTCGCCTCGGGGACGCTACAGCCTGCCCGGGCGTGCGCCAAAGTGGAGGCCGCTTTCGCCGAAGCCTCCTGGAAGCAGGCGATCGCAGCGAACCCCGACCTCGCCGCCTTCGACGGCGAGCGGCAAAATTCGCTCATCGCCATCTTTAAATCGCTCGAAACAAGATGGCGCCGAGCGGCCGCCTTGAGCGTCCGCGCGCGCCACCAGGCCGAGATTCCGCGCGGCGCCCGCGGCGCAATGGGCGTCATCCGCGGCGAGATCGGCCGCAAGCGCAATCACATGCCGCTTCGCAAGCTGATGAAGGCCGCGGGCGAGACGATCCAAAAGATCAAGCCCGTCTTTTTGATGAGCCCATTGTCGGCCGCACAATTTTTGCCGCCGGGCGCGCTCAGTTTCGACCTTCTCGTCATCGACGAGGCGAGCCAGGTCCGGCCCGGCGACGCTCTCGGCCTCGTTGCGCGATGCCGGCAGATCGTCGTCGTCGGTGATAAGAAGCAGTTGCCGCCGACGCAGTTCTTTGATCGCATGATCGCCGACGAGGTCGATCCGAACGACGAAGAGGAAGCGAAAGCCGGCCACGGCGCGGGCGTCGCGCCGGTCAGCGATCTCGAAAGCATCCTGACCCTTTGCGAAGCGCGTGGGGTTGAAAGCCAGATGCTGCGCTGGCACTACCGCTCGCGCCATCCCTCGCTCATTCAGGTCTCCAATGCGGAATTCTACAAGCGCCTCGTCATGCCTCCGGCGCCGTCGAGCGAGCGCAAGGACAAGGGACTCCTGCTTCGCCGCATCGCCGGCGCATATGATCGCGGCGGCTTGCGCACCAATCTCATCGAAGCCGAAGCAATCGCGGACGCCGCCGCTGAACACGCCCGCAACTGCGCAGGCCTGTCGTTGGGGATCATAACTTTCTCGACGGCGCAGCGAGACCTCATCGGCGATCGCCTCGAAGCCAAACGCAGAAGCGATCCGCTTCTCGACGCCTTCCTTCGCGAACGGGGACAAGAGGACGCCTTCGTCAAGAATCTGGAGAACGTTCAAGGCGACGAGCGCGATGTGATCCTGATCTCGATCGGCTATGGGCCGCGCGAGCCCGGCAAGGCTCTTGAAAGCATGGTGTTCGGCCCGATCTCGAGCGAGGGCGGCGAGCGGCGCCTCAACGTGCTCTTTACCCGCGCAAGGGTGCGCTGTGAGATCTTCGCTTCTTTCGGTTCAGGCGACATCAATCTCGAACGCGCGACGGGCGCGGGTCCGCGCGTTCTGAAGCGCTTTCTACAGTTTGCGGAAACCGGCGTTCTCGAGGAAGCAGCGACGACCGGCGCCGATTTCAACTCTCCCTTTGAGGCGAACGTCGCTGCCACGATCGAGAGCCTTGGCTATAAAGTCGAAACCCAGATCGGTTCAGCAGGCTTCAGGATCGACCTCGCCGTTCGCGATCCGGGGAAACCCGGACGCTTCATGCTGGCCATCGAATGCGACGGCGCGACCTATCACTCGGCGCTGTGGGCGAGAGAGCGCGACAGGTTGCGCCAGGAGGTCCTCGAGGGGCTCGGTTGGCGCATCCATCGCATTTGGAGCACGGATTGGTTTTATCGGCGTGACGAGCAGTTGCGCAAACTTAAGGGCGCCCTTGAAGCCGCGCGCGGCGAGATCGAGAGGCCGAACCCAATCGCCGCTTCGACCGCGCGCAAAAGCGCGCCGAACCGGAGCCTGCTGCATGGCGCAGTCATACGAACGCCAAAACGCGCAAAGAAAAAAGGCCGGGGCGAAAAAAAGGAATCGCTCACAAAATCCCTCAAATCCGGTTCCATCAGATCCGAAGAACTCATCCGATGCGCCGCGCTTGCAACCATATGCGCTGGCCGAATGCGAAGCTCCGCGAGGCGAAAAAATCGAGAGGATCGGCGCGCAACGGCTCGCTGGCATGGTACAGGCGGTAATCGAGCAGGAAGGGCCTATTCGCCAGGACGAGATCACGCGCCGGATCGAATCGTTTTTTGGCCGCGGCCGGCCGAGCGGTCTCGCCCCTACGATGGTCGCCGACGCCCTAGATGATTTGGCGGCAAAAACCTCCGAACTCTGCTGCGAAGAGGGATTTTGGTTCACGCAACGGCAAAACAGCGCGCCGCGGGTTCGCTGCAGGACCGGCGCGCCGGCCCGCCTGCGAAAGCCCGACATGATCGCCGCAATCGAAATAAGGGCGGCGATTGCTCTTGCGCGGATGCAGGCGAGGCCTGCCGCCGACCTCGCAGACGCCGTTGCGCACTTTTTCGGTCTGCCGCGCGCGACGCCCGATATGCGAACCCGGATCCTGCAGGAGCCGCGTCCGCCGATGGCGCCCGGGGAGGAGCGCGCGCCTGTGACCGGGCTTGCGCAAACGGGAGCGCCGCCGGCCTTTCGATCGAAGATCAAAACTCCTCCCAGTTCTCTCGCGCGGAGCCGGCGCTGACCTTGCGCATGGCGTTTGCATAAGCGGGACTAACTTTCGCCATCCGCATTGCCGACAAGCAAGGCGCCCGATCGTTAGGGGGTCGTCACAGGCGCATACGCTCATAATCGTCTGCCGTTTCGACGTGCCGAATCGGCACCGGCGCGGTTCGGCGGCCTCATGCCTCCGTAGCTTCCAACATCCGGAAGCTGGCGAGTCGCGATAATGGAGATCAATATAAAGGTTGATCGGTTGAAGCGCGATTGCTTGAAGTTGAAATCGACGACAATTAAAAATCAGCGACTTTTCGTTCTTCTTAAGATCGCCGCTGCTCTTCTACGCCTCGAAATCCTTCGGATTGAAGGCGCGGAACGTCGAGCAGAATTCGCAGGTAACGCCGATCATGCCGTCGTCGCCGACCATGTCTGCCCGCTCGCTCGCCGAAAAGCCGCGCAACATGGCTCTGATTCCGTCATCCGAACAGCGACAGGCGTCGCGCACTGACCTCGGCTCGAAAACCTTGACGCCGGGCTCGTGAAACAGACGATACAGAAGCCGCTCGCTGGACAATGTCGGATCGACGAGTTCATGGTCCTCGATCGTCGCGGCAAGCGCTTTCGCCTCCAGCCAGGCGTCGTCCTCGGCCGCGGCGTCGAATTGAAGTCCATCCGGCGCGTCGCCGGGATCGAGATCGACCGGGCGCCTCGCTTCGCTCGCGCTCGGCAGAAATTGCACCATGAGGCCGCCGGCGCGCCAGCTGAAGCCCCGAGCCGTCACGCTTTGCGCGACGGCGAGTCGGACCCGTGTCGGAATCTGCTCCGACTTGCGAAAATACTGATCAGCGGCCTGCTCCAGGCCCTGGCCGTCCAGCGCGACGATTCCTTGATAGCGCGACGCATCATGGCCCTGATCTACCGTAAAGGCGAGATGACCGGAGCCGAGCAGGTCGCGTCCTTCCATTGGGCCCGCGAGTTTTGCGAGGTCATAACGGGCAAAGGCGCGCAAGCGGCCTGGCGCGTCGAAATCGACCACCAGCATGTCGACGGCGCCGTCGCTGCGCGCCTGAAGCTGGAAACGTCCGTCGATCTTCAGCGAGGACCCGAGCAGAACGGTCAGCGCCAGCGCCTCTCCGACCAGTCGCGCGACCGGCGCTGGATAGGCGTGACGGGCCAGGATATGGTCGACGCTCGCCCCAAGCCGCACGATGCGTCCGCGCAGGTCGAGGGGCTCAACGGAAAAGGGCAGAACCGAGTCGTCCGCCCCTTGATCCGATACCAGGCGGGACGCCTCGCGCGCCGGCTCCAGCCGGTCGGTCATGCTTGCGCGTCTCCCGAAATCGCCGCGTCTTCAAAGCGATCCGTCTGTTCAAGGCACCAGGCGAGAATGCCTTTTTGGGCGTGTAGCCGGTTTTCGGCTTCGTCGAAGACGACCGATTGCGGACCGTCGATAACATCGTCGGTGACTTCCTCGCCGCGGTGGGCGGGCAGACAATGCATGAAGATCGCGTCCTTGGCCGCGGCCGCCATGAGTTTGGCGTTGACCTGATACGGCGCCAGCAGATTGTGCCGGAACGCCTCATCCCGGTCGCCCATCGACACCCAACAGTCGGAGATCACCGCATCGGCCGCCCGCACGGCCTCGAAAGGATCGCGCATGATGTTGACGCGGGCGCCGGCGCGGCGCGCCCAATCAATGAGCTCGCGCGGCAGGCCAAGTTCCGGAGGGGTCGCCACATTAAGCGAAAAATCGAAGCGCGCGGCGGCATGCACCCAACTGGCGAGGACGTTGTTGGCGTCGCCAGACCAGGCGATTCTGCGGCCCTCGATCGGCCCCTTGCGCTCCTCGAACGTCAACACGTCGGCCATCACCTGGCAGGGATGGGAACGCTTGGTCAGGCCATTGATCACCGGGACGTCGGCATGGTTAGCCAGCTCGATCATCTCCTGATGCTCCAGGATGCGGATGACGATGGCGTCGACGAAACGCGACAACACCCGCGCAGTATCGGCGACCGTCTCGCCGCGGCCGAGCTGCATTTCCTTGCCGGTGAGCATGACGGTCTCGCCGCCGAGTTCGCGCATGGCGAGGTCGAACGACACCCGCGTGCGCGTCGACGGCTTGTCGAAGATCATCGCCAGGACCTTGCCCGCGAGCGGCTGCTCGACGGCGCGGCGGCCTTTCCGCCGGACGGCCTTGAGCGCGGCGGATGCGTCCAGAATGCGGCGAAGATCCGCGGACGAAATTTCCGAAAGATCGAGAAAATGCCTGGCTCCGACTCTTTCGTCGGGATTTGAGCGACTCATCCGCCCGCCTCGTTCAGCACAACAGCGTCATGGCTTTCGAAACGCCCGCACGCGGCGTCAAGACGCTTCAGCCCCTCTGCGATCTCGCCCTCGGCGATAATCAGCGGCGGCAGCACGCGAGCGACATTGTCGCCTGCCGGAATGACGATCACCTTTTCGGCGCGCGCGGCCGCGGCGAAATCAGCGACGGGAACGCGCAGGGCGACGCCGAGCATCAGCCCTTCGCCGCGAATTTCCGCGATTACGTCCGGATGAGCCTCTTGCAGTCCGATGAGGCCCTGCTTCAGTTTCGAACCCCTCGCGGCGACATGATCGATAAACCCCGGCGCGAGGATGATGTCGAGAACGGCGTTGCCAATGCTGGTCGCCAGCGGATTGCCTCCATAGGTCGTGCCATGCGTCCCGACGACCATGCCCTTCGCCGCCTCGCTGGTGGCGAGAAACGCGCCGAGCGGAAAACCCCCGCCAATGCCTTTGGCGATCGCCATGATATCGGGGGTAAAGCCAAACAACTCATAGGCGAACAGTTTGCCGACCCGGCCGACGCCGCTTTGAACCTCGTCGAGCACCAGCAAAAGACCGTGCTTGTCGCAAAGTTCGCGCAGGCCGCGCAGGAACTCGGCGGAACCGACGCGAACGCCGGCCTCGCCCTGGATCGGCTCGACCAGGATCGCGCCGGTCTGCGGACCGATGGCCGCCTCCGCCGCTGCGAGATCGCCGAATTCGACACAGTCGAAGCCTTCGAGCATCGGGCCAAACCCCTCCATGTATTTGGGATTTCCGCCCGTCGAGATCGCGGCGATGGTGCGCCCGTGGAAGGCCCCTTTGAAGGTGATGATCCGGAACTTTTCAGGATGTCCGCACGCCGTTTGATATTTACGCGCGGTCTTGATCGCTCCCTCGATGGCTTCGGCGCCGGAATTGGTGAAAAAGACAAAATCGGCGAAGCTGACCTCGTTGAGGCGAGAGGCGAGACGCTCGGCCTCGGGGATCTGAAACAGATTCGACGTATGCCAGAGCTTGCCGCCCTGCTCGATCAAAGTATTGACGAGATGGGGATGGGAATAGCCGAGCGAAGCCACGGCTATGCCGCCGCCAAAATCGAGATATCGCTCACCCGTCGTCGCGGTCAGCCAGACGCCATTGCCATGATCAAAGGCGAGATCAGCGCGTGCGTAGGTGGGAAGCAGCGACGAAGTCAAAGGGTTGGCTCCCGATTTAATGTACAGGTTCGATCGCGAACCTTTAAAATTAAATGCCGCCCAGCGGGCGGCAGAACTGCGTCTTTGGTAATCTAGGCATTCCCTATGGCCCGGTCAAATCGAATAGCGCGACGGATCCGCCTACGACACATGACCTTGCCGGTCGCCGCGCAGACATTCGTTCACTTCGGCGCGCCAGCCCGGCGCAAGGCGCGTCAGCCATATTCGACGCCAAAGTCTTTGCGGCAACCTGCAACAGAGCGGCGCGGCGGGCCTGAGCCAAGCGGTCTCGGCTTCGATGGCGGAATTGGAGGGGAATTTGCGGCGGCCTCGCTGCCGCAGCGAAGGCTTCTGACGCAAGCTTCTGTTGAAAACGTTGTGGAGCCCGCCGCGAGGCTTGCGTGTGATTCAACAGCTAGTGTAGCCTTTCGACTGTGAGCCACGACATGTCGTGGCGGCTCGCGACGATCGCCCTGCCCTTTGCCAGGCTTAGAGGCGATGAAGGTCAGTATTGGGCCAGCGCCCATCTGACAGCATTGGGATGCTCCCATGTTCGAAATAATTCTGAAACGTCCGGGCAGCGCGGTGAGCGTCTTAACGGACCTTCGAATTTCATTTTCCCTAATTTCTAGGAGACCCTGATGTCCTGGACCGACGAACGCATCGAGCTGCTGCAAAAGCTCTGGCTTCAAGGGATGAGCGCCAGCAAGATCGCTAGCGAGCTCGCCAACGGGCTCACCCGGAATGCGGTCATCGGCAAGGTCTACCGGCTCGGCCTTTCAGGCCACGCGAAGTCGGACGCGCCGCCAACGGCGCGCCAAACGCCAAGGCCGTCGGCGCGCGCGCAGAGCGGCCGGGCGGGGTCGCACGGCCTGCGCAGCCAATCCGGGCCTAGCCAGCTCATGCGCAGTCAGGCTGGCCAAAGCGCGAGCTTCGTGCGAGGCAATATTGCTTTGGCCGTTCAACCGATCGCCTTTGAAACAGCGACGCCAGCGCCAGCGCCGGCGCCGACGACGGCCCACGACGTCGTCGTCCCAATCGCCGAGCCGGTAACGATCCTGGAATTGCGCGACACGATGTGCCGATGGCCAATCGGCGACCCTACGCAATCCGACTTTCGCTATTGCGGCGCTCGCAGGACGACAGGGGAAGGACCCTATTGCGGATGTCACGCGGCCATCGCCTACCAGCCGCATCCGGACCGGCGGCGCCAGCGCCCGCAAAGGGCAAGCTGAACAACGCCCGCCGCGGTGGCCCCATGAAGCCCTGTCGGCGTTGACGCGGGACCTACCTTCGTTTTAGGCGCTGGTTTCGCAACGGATTCTCGTTGCGCAAAGTTGGTCATGCCTTGCCGAATGTTTCGTCAAAGGAATAGCCCGCGCCGCGAACGGTGCGGATCGGATCCTTTTCGCCGGGATTTAACAAGGCCTTGCGCAAACGTCCGACGTGAACATCGACGGTTCGCTCGTCGATTTCCGCCGAAAGGCCCCAAACGCTGTCAAGCAGTTGCGCCCGGGAGAACACCCGGCCGGGCTTTTCCATCAAATGCTCGAGCAGGCGAAATTCGGTCGGTCCGAGGTGCACATCCCGTGAGCCGCGATGAACGCGCCAGTTCTGCCGGTCGAGTTCGAGATCGCCCGCGCAGAGGACGCTGGCCACGCGATCAGGCCGCGAGCGCCGCAGCAAAGCGCGAACCCGCGCCATCAGCTCCGGCACGGAAAAAGGCTTGACCACATAATCGTCCGCGCCGATCGAAAGGCCGCGCACGCGCTCGCTCTCCTCACCGCGCGCGGTGAGCATGATGATTGGCAGGCTGCGGGTGCCCTCCCGCGCGCGCAGCCGCCGGCAGATCTCAAGGCCGGAGACGCCGGGCAACATCCAGTCAAGGATGACGAGGTCGGGGATCGCCTCGCTCAGCCTGACCTCGGCCTCGTCGCCGCGCTCGACCCGGTCGACGACAAAGCCCTCCGCCTCGAGGTTATAGGCGAGCAGCAGGCTGAGGGCCGCTTCATCTTCGACGACAAGAATGCGCGGGGCCGGCGTCGCGTTGACGCCGCGCCCATTGCCAGGTCGGCTTTCAACGGAAGTTTGACTATCGCTCATCGTTTTCAACTCGTTGCGGAGAATGGATCGGAAAGGAAGCTGCGGCCTTTCGGCCGATCAGTCGGCATGGTTTCGCCAGTGACGAGGTAGACGACCGTCTCGGCGATATTGGTCGCGTGATCTCCGATCCGCTCGATATTCTTGGAGCAGAACAGAAGATGGGCGCAGAATGAAATATTGCGCGGATCCTCCATCATGAATGTCAGGAGATCGCGAAAGACCGAGTCCTCGAGGGAGTTGAGCTCGGCGTCGTAGGTCCAGACCGCGCGCGCGCGTTCGGCGTCGCGTTCCGAATAGGCGTCGAGTACGTCCTTCAGCAAAATCGCGGCCTGGTCGTGCATCGATTTGAGACCGACGATCGCGCGCGGAATCCGCACGTCCGCGGCAACCCGGATGGCGCGTTTAGCGATGTTTTTGGCGAGATCGCCGACGCGCTCGAGATCGTTCGAAATGCGGATCGTGGCGACGATCTCGCGCAAATCGACGGCGAGCGGCTGGCGTCTGGCGATGGTCAAAATGGCCTGCTCCTCGATCTGGCGCTGCAAGGCGTCGAGGCGCGGATCGGTGGCGATCGTCGAATGGGCCAGCTTGATGTCGAAGTCGCAGAGCGCGTCCATCGCATCCGACAGCATTTTTTCAGCGATGCCGCCCATCTCCGCGATCATCTGACCGAGGCCTTCAAGTTCCGTGTCGTATGCTTTCATGATGTGATCGGGCATGTCTTGTTCCTCGAAACCTCGGACGGCAAATCAGCCAAACCGGCCCGTGATGTAGTTCTGCGTCTGCTTTTTCGCCGGCGAGGTGAACACGTGCGCGGTAACCCCGAACTCGATGAGTTCGCCAAGATACATAAAGGCCGTGTAGTCGGAGCAGCGGGCGGCTTGTTGCATATTGTGGGTGACGATCGCAATCGTGTAATTTTCTTTCAATTCGTCGATCAGCTCCTCGATTTTCGCGGTCGAGATTGGATCAAGGGCGGAGGCCGGCTCGTCCAGCAATATGACGTCTGGATGGATGGCCACGGTGCGGGCGATGCACAGTCGCTGCTGCTGGCCGCCCGACAGGGATAGGCCGGACGCTTTCAACTGATCCTTGACTTCTGCCCAGAGCGCGGCGCCTTTCAACGCCGCCTCGACCCTGTCGTCGAGTTCCGACTTATTGACCTTTTCGTAGAGTTTGATTCCAAAAGCGATGTTGTTGTAGATCGACATCGGAAACGGCGTCGGCTTTTGGAATACCATGCCGACGCGGGCGCGCAGAAGGTTCAGGTCCTGCTCCGGCCGCAAGATATTCTCGCCGTCGAGCAGCACTTCGCCATCGGCTCTTTGGTTCGGATAAAGGTCGTACATGCGGTTCAGCACGCGCAGGAGCGTCGACTTCCCGCAGCCTGAGGGCCCAATAAACGAAGTCACCCGGTTGGCGTAAAGCGGGAGGCTGACGCTCTTCAAAGCGTGGTTGTCGCCATAGAAAAAATTCAGCCTCCGAACGCTGATTTTCTGCGGCGGATTGGCGGGGGCGTTCGTCGCAGTCATTTGGGTGTCCTCTGGGCGCCGAGCGCGCGCGCGGTGATGGAGAGCGCGAGCACGGCGAAGGTGATGATGAGGGCGCCGGCCCAGGCGAGCTGCTGCCATTCCTTGTAGGGGCTTAGCGCGAACTGGAAGATGACCACCGGAAGCGTGGACACCGGCGCGTTTAAATCCCAACTGAAGAATTGGTTGTTCAACGAGGTGAAGAGCAAAGGCGCCGTCTCGCCGCTGATGCGGGCGATTGCCAAAAGAACGCCTGTGATGAGGCCAGCGCGCGCCGCGCGATATGCGATCTTGCCGATGACGAAGGACCGCGGCAGGCCGAGCGCGCTAGCGGCCTCCACCAAAGGATCAGGGACGAGAAGCAGCATGTCCTCCGTCGTGCGCACGACGACCGGGACGACGATCACAGCCAGCGCGAAGGCGCCGGCGTAGCCGGAGAAATGGCCGACGCGCGCCACCATCACCTCATAGATGAACAGGCCGATGATGATCGAGGGCGCGCTCAGCAGGATGTCGTTGATGAAGCGCACGACCAAGGTCAGTTTCGAATAGCGCCCATATTCAGCCATATAGGTGCCGGCCAGAACGCCGAGCGGCGCGCCGATCGCGACGCCGATGAAAGTAATGACGAGACTGCCCATGATCGCATTCAAAAGGCCCCCCGAGGATCCCGGCGGCGGCGTCATCTGCGTAAAGACCGCCGGCGACAGACCGCCGAATCCCTGGATGATGAGCTCCAGCAAAATGATGACGAGCCAGCTCAGGCCGAAAGCGGCCGAGGCGTAGCACAATCCGAGATAGATCGCATTGCGGCGGCGACGTTTAGCGTAGAGCGTCATGTTTCAGGTCCCCGCCTGACGTTCCAGTTGCATCAAAAAATAGCGGGCGATCGCGAGAATGATAAAGGTAATGACGAAAAGAATCAGGCCGAGGGCGATCAGGGCGGAGGTGTAACGGTCTCCCACCGCCTCGGTGAACTCGTTGGCGATGCTCGCCGAGATCGTGGTGCCTGGAGCAAGCAGCGAGCTTGAAATACGATGCGCGTTGCCGATCACGAAGGTCACGGCCATTGTTTCGCCAAGCGCGCGGCCAAGCCCCAGCATGACGCCGCCGATGACGCCGACGCGGGTGTAGGGAATGACGATCGATCGGATCACTTCCCACTTGGTGCAGCCGCAGCCATAGGCGGCTTCCTTGAGAAACGCGGGCACGGTTTCGAACACGTCGCGCGAAATCGAAGCGACGAACGGCAGCACCATGATCGCCAGAATGAAGCCGGCGGTCAGCACGCCAATGCCGTACGGAGGCCCGGCGAAAAGAGAGGAAAGGACTGGCGCGTTGGCGAATGCGCCGATTAACGCCGGCTGAACGTGCTTTTGCAGAAAGGGCGCGAAGACGAACAGACCCCAGATGCCGTAGATGATCGAGGGAATGCCGGCCAAAAGCTCTATTGCGATGCCGACCGGACGTCGTAGCGGATGTGGGCAGAGTTCGGTCAGAAAGATCGCGATGCCAAGTCCGATCGGAACGGCGAAAATCATGGCGATCGCGGAAGTCACCAGCGTGCCGTAGATCGGCGCGAGCGCGCCGAATTTTTCCGTAACCGGGTTCCATATCTCCGTGGTGAGGAAGCCGAACCCGAACGCCTTGATCGCGGGGAGGGAGCCGATGATCAACGACCCGATGACGCCGCCGAGAATCAGCAGCACCGCAAAGGCGGCGGAGAGCGTCAGCAGGCGGAAGCTGTTATCTTGCAGCTCCAGCCAGCGCAGAGTCTTGATCCGATTTCGTCTTCTCTCGGACGTGACGCCGTCAACTGCAACGTCCACCACTTTTCTTTCTCCACAACCTAAACGCCATTTTGGACCGGGCGCGGTGCCGCCAACGCGCGCTGCCCCCGATTCGGTTGGACAACGTCAAAAGGAGGGCGCGAACGCCCTCCTTCGCGCGGCGGCGCTCGGTTCAGTTCAGAACGGTCAGAACGGGCTTGCCGTCGGTGTCTTTGATCTCGGCCCAGGACTTCTTGATTAGCGCTTTAACAGAGCCCGGCAGCGGAACATAATCGAGCTCCTCAGCGAGTTTGTCGCCTTTTTCATGGGCCCAACTGAAGAACTTCAGCGCTTCCGCAGCGGCTGTGGGGTCCCGCGGCGCCTTGTGCATCAAGATGAAAGTTGCGCCAGCGATCGGCCATGATTGGGCGCCCGGCTGGTCCGTCAGGATCTGATAAAATCCTGGCGCATTCGGCCAGTCGGCGTTGGCCGCGGCGGCCTCGAAGCTCTCGGTGTTTGGGTCCACGCGTTTGCCATCCTTGTTGATCATATCGACGAATGACATTTTGTTCTGCTTAGCGTAGGCATATTCCACGTAGCCGATGGAGCCTTTGGTCTGAAGGACGTTATTGGCGACGCCTTCGTTGCCTTTGGCGCCAATCCCAACGGGCCATTCGACGGCCGTACTGGCTCCGACCTTGGACTTCCAATCGGCGCTGACCTTCGAAAGATAATCGGTCCAGATAAATGTCGTTCCGGATCCGTCGGAACGATGAACCACAACGATCGCCTGCGACGGCAGCTTTACTTTCGGGTTCAACGCCTGCATCGCGGGGTCATCCCAGGTCTTGATTTCGCCAAGGAAAATCTTGGCAAGCGTCGGACCGTCGAGTTGCAATTCACCCGGCTTGACGCCGTCGAGATTGACCACTGGCACATCGCCGCCAGTCACTGTCGGAAACTGCACAAGGCCCGCTTCCTGGAGCGCCTCGGGTTTGAGCGGCATGTCAGACGCGCCAAACGTCACTGTGTTGGCTTCGATCTGCTTGATGCCGCCGCCGGAACCGATCGATTGGTAATTCAGCTTATTGCCGGTCTCCGCCTTATAGGCCTCGGCCCATTTGGAATAGATCGGGAAAGGAAAGGTCGCGCCGGCGCCGGTAATTTCGGCCGCGTCGACGGAGGCGCCGGCAATGCCGACCACAGCTGCGATGATCGCCGTTCGCAGGAAGGAGAAATTCATGGATCGCCTCTTCATTGGCTGAAGGTGTGGAGAGTTTCGACGGCGCACGCGAAACCGCCGCCAAAGCTCCGTTGACGGCTAAAACAGAGCCGTCTTCGGTTCAACGCCGCAACCTAGATCGGGTTGGCGTGGTTTGTATGAAGCTAGAATGACGCGCTGATGACAGAAACCGAGGAGGGATCGACCGCTTTGTGATGGTCGCGTCCAGGCGCGGGGGACGGCGCCAAATTCAGGAGAGGTGCAACGGCAAAATAACACTGAAGGTCGCGCCCTGCCCCGGCAGGGATTCGATGCCGAGACGACCGCGATGGCGCGCGACGATATGTTTGACGATAGCTAGGCCAAGACCTGTGCCGCCTTTAGCGCGGCTTTGGCCCGCGTCGAACTCTATAGAAGCGTTCGGTCAGGCGGGGCAAATGTTCAGGCGCAATGCCGGGGCCATGGTCGCGCACGCTCAACAAGCACTGGCGCTCCTGCGTGGCGAGGCCGATCTCGACCGTTCGATCGACGCAGGCCGGGTCGCTAGCGCCATACTTGATCGCGTTCTCGACGAGGTTCTCGACGACGCGCAGCAGTTCATCTCGATCGCCGGCGACGATGACCGACGTCGGAGCCTCGACCTTAAGGGCGACATTGCTGCCTTGCGCCACTGGCGTCAATGTATCGGCGATGTGACGCGCGATCGCCACGATGTCGACTGGCGATTGCGGCAAGACATGCAGATTTTGCTCGATCCGCGACAGCGACAACAGATCGTCGACGAGGCGCGTCATGCGCCGCGCCTGTTCCCGCATGATGCTCAGAAACTTGATCCGCGCCTCCTCGTCCTGGCGCGCGGGGCCTTGAAGCGTTTCGACAAAACCGAGCAGCGAAGCGAGGGGCGTGCGCAATTCATGGCTTGCGTTGGCGATGAAATCGACCCGCATCCGCTCGACGCGGCGCACCTCGCTGAGGTCGCGCAAGGTCAAAATCATCGTTCCCGAGGCGGGCGGCGTCTCCATGGCGGCGACATGCAGCTCGAAGAGCCGCTCCACGGGCACCCGCTCGAGCCACGTCGCCCGCTCGGGCTTGCCGGAGGCGCGGGCGCGCATGACACAGTCGAGAACGTCCGGCGCCCGCAACCCACGAGCCAGCAGAAGATCCGGCCGCAGCGCCGGAAACAGCGCGAGCGCGGGAGCGTTGACGGCAACCACGCGATCGCTCGCGTCGATCACGATGACGGCCTCCGGCAAGGCGTCAATGAGTTTGGCAATGATGAGGCGGTCGCGGGCTGGAATGGCTCTGGCGGCGGTAAGGCTTCGCATGGACGCGGCTTACGCTAAGCCGGCGAGGCCGACGCGCGGCGGCGGGTGCTGGGTCAAAGTTTGTCGCCTTTTTGTCGCCAATGGCTCCGACCGAACCAAGCGCGAACAAATATTGATTGAACCAAATGATTAAAACTCTTTTTTGACAGCCGCCGCCCCTTCCAAAAGGAAATCGCTTGTTCTTTCAAGCGCCGCAGAGCAGTAGACCGGTCGCAATCCGATAAAGTGATTTAGCAGACTTTTCGGACGGGGTGAGCGCGTCAACGATAAAATAAAATGCGCCATCCATTTTTGTAACATCAATCAAGCGAAAGCTCGACTTCGCTCAAGGGCGACTTAAGCAAAGCACAGAGGGCAAGTACAATCGGTTCCGGCGTCGGCCGCGTGCTCTATCACTCGCGGTCGCGCATTCGGCCGTTCAGCTGAGATCGTCGATCTCCGTTTCGCTGCGATCCATGGCCTCGCGCAGACTTTTCCAACGCCGGAAAGCCTCATGCGCGCCGAGGAGAGCCAGGGCCAAAATGAACGGGGCGATATAATAGATAGCGCGAAACAGCAGCAGGGAAGCAAGCAAAGACTCTTGCGGAATGCCCGGCACGGCCTTCAGCATCGCCGCTTCGAATGCGCCAATGCCACCGGGCGCATTGCTGGCGACGCCCACGATGCAGCCAAACACGTAAGTTGCGGCGAAGGTCGAAAAATCGATATGGCTTTGCGGCGGCAGAAGCACATAGAACACGCCGGCGGCCGCGCTTTGATCGATCACGCCGAGGGCGATCTGGCCGATCGACAGCCAGAGTCCTGGCAGCTCCAGCCGAAATCCCTGAATCCGAACGGTTCGGCGCTGAACCGTCACCCAAATGAGATAGAACAGGATCGAGCCGAGCAATCCAAGGCCGATCAGAAAATTGAGCGCCGGCGTGAGATGGTTGATCGCGCCGATCGCCTCCGATCGAAAGACCAGCCCCGCGCCAAGCACGAAAATCATGCCGAACCAGAACGTGATCCCGGCGATGAGGGTGAGGCTTGCAACCTTGCTCGCCCTGATCCCGAGCTGAGAATAGATCCAATAGCGCACCGTGCCGGCGGTGATCAGCGGAAAGCCGAGGACGAAAGAAATGGCGTAGCTCGTGAAAGACGCGAGAGCGGTCGTCTTATAAGGCACGCGCAGGCGCAATTGGCGGAGCGCCAAAGCGTCATACCCGGTCAGCGCAAGGTAGGACACGCCGGCGAGCACGGCTGCGAGGGCAATCTGATTGTCGCCGGTCGCCGCAATGGCCTGCCGCAAATCAGCGAGATTGAGGCCGGAAATCGTTCGGACGAGAACATAGACTGATAGGGCCGCGATGGCGATGCTGAAGCCAGCCGCAATCCTTTTTACAATGAAGCGCCTACGGCGCACGGCCGCGCTCACGCCCTCTTCAGCATCAAAATGGAGATGGTCAAGAAAGAAAGCCATTTTTCCCGAAGATCCAACCGAGCCGCCGCCGTCAGACTGAATCTGAACGTTATTATGCATAAGTCTTTGATCCAAAACCTAATGTCCTCATTTTGGCCTCGCTCCCGATGACCCCGGGTGACGTCGAGGCCCAAAATATTAACCGGGGCTTATGCGGCGTGAAGGCGACAGCAGTAAGTCTGCGCCATGAAGACGTCATTTACGCGTCACGCCAACACAATTGTTGATACAATTTGTCGCGTATCCCGTGATCCGCCAGAAAACCAATCTCCTCGATTTCAATTCGGTTCCAACCGCGCAGAACGATTTTCCGGATCCAGCGGTGTTGGGAAAATGTCTCGATGTTCTTGTCTGCCGTAATTTCTTTACGCGAACCTGTCCTCAGTTCCGCTTAAAAATGCTTCGGCTACTTTCCGCCCAAATTTGGGACTGAGCAACGAGACCTTATTAACCTTCACGCAATCGTTTCAAGCTTAGCCTGGATGCGTGAAAATCTTCGCCTTGCGAAGATCTCGATCGAAGGAAGCTGATCGATCTGGCGGTCCGGCAAGTTGCGGTCACGAGTTCGTTCGCAACCCTAGAAATAGGCACAGGATACAAAATTAAGGCCCCTTGGGGGCGATCCTGAGCGATTTCGCACAGCGTAGGCCTTGAAGGGCTGTTCTGATGACCGCATGGCGCCGGTTCAATCCTTCGCCTTTGATTAAGATTTCAACGCAACCGGCGAAGCGGCGTCTACCTCAACCGGAAGATTAAAGTCGATGTCTCAGCAAAACCAGCCTCAACCAACCTCGACGCCGCAAAGCGGCGCCCGTGACCTCCTCGCCCGCCTCTATCGCGAGATCGGCATCTCAGCGGTCGCCGCGGCGCTGGAATGCAGCAAGAGGCAAATAGGGAAGCGGATCGAACCGGGCGAAAACCCAGCTGTGCTGCGCGAGGAAAAGGTCGCGTAAGAAGCCGCGCGCCTGTTTCACCGTGGTCGTCGGCATTTTGGGTGGGATTCGCCTCCCGTTCGATATACCGCCGAATTGCGCTTCGGCCGAAAATAATTATTTGGCCCGGCTATTTTTTGCCGCGGCTGTTTATCCCGGAGGCCGAAGCGTAGCGCTTCGGCCCTCAACGGTCTGCTGAATCCTCGCAATCCTTGGCGACCATTATCGGCTGCAGGGTTATCGCCCAAAAGCCGAGCGACGAAACAATGTTGCGCGAGGCTTCATCCCAAATAAGTTTTGGTCGGGTTGAAATGGCGCACACGCCGATGAGGCGAGTTGTTTATTGTAAAGGCTACGCTCAAAACATCATGGATTGAAATATAGAGTTTGGATAGACAGCCGGCGCCGAAGGCAATAAGGGAGGTTTAGCGCTTGGAAAGACGCCAATCTGCCCGCGCGCTAGGGCCTGAAGCGAGATTTCTCCGTGACGACGCTTTTTGTGAGCCACCCTTCAAGTCTACGCCACGACACAGGTTTTGCATTTCCCGAACGCGCGGACAGGATCCGCGTCATCGAGCGGACGCTTGAAGGCGAAATCTTCCATTTGATGCCGCGGGAATCGGCGCCGGAACTCGACCTCGATGCGCTGCTGCGCGTGCATCCTTTGGATTATGTGGAGAGCATCCGCGCCGCGTGTCCAACCGAAGGGCTGTTCGATCTAGGCGACGATATCATAGTGAGCCCCGGCACATGGGAGGCGCTGTCTCATTCCATCGGCGGGGCGACGGTCGCCGTGAACGATGTCATGCGTGGTTTGTCAAAAAATGCCTTTGTCGCGATGCGGCCGCCGGGCCATCACGCCGAAACGGCCCGCGCAATGGGCTTTTGCTTCTTCAACCTCGCAGCGGTTGCCGCGCGCCACGCTCAGGCGGCGCACGGCGCCGAACGCGTGGCGATCGTCGATTTCGACGTCCATCACGGCAATGGAACGCAGCAAATATTCTGGTCCGACCCGACGGTTATCTACGCCTCGACGCATCAGATGCCCTTCTATCCAGGCACTGGCGCGGTCAGCGAGCGCGGCGAGCATGGCACGATCGTCAACGCGCCCTTGCCGGAGGGCGCGAGCAGCAAGGCGTTCCGCGAGGCGATGGAATCGAAGATCTTGCCGCGCGTCGATTCCTTCGCGCCGGATTTGATCGTCATCTCCGCCGGTTTCGACGCCCATCGCTTCGACCCGATCGGCGGCCTTCATCTCGAAGTCGCGGATTTCACTTGGATCACCAACAAGCTGATGGAGATCGCCCAGCGCCGGGCGAACAACCGCATCGTATCGATTCTCGAAGGCGGCTACGATCTTGTGGCGCTCGCGCGTTGCGTTTCCGCACATGTGCAGACTTTGATGGGCGCGTGATGCGCAACGCCGAACAGGGCGCGGTGTTTTAGGGCGCGCTGAGGACAACGCCCTTAATCGACGCCCTCGCTTGACACGATCTCGACGCCAAAGCCCGACAGGCCGACATAGGTCATGGGCCGCGAGGTGCGCAGGCGGATCGACGAGATCCCAAGATCGCGCAGGATCTGAGCGCCGAGGCCGATCTCGCGCCAAGCCTTTGTCCGCTGCAGCTCGGATTCGGCTGATTGCTCACCCGCGATCGTCACCGGCACGCCCGCCGTCCCATCGCGCAGATAGATGAAGCAGCCGCGTCCATTCTTTTTGAATGAGGCGAAAGTCTTTCGAATGCTTTCGCCGCCGGTGATCACGTCGGCAATGATATTGGCCCGATGCAGGCGCGTCGGCATGTCCCTCCCGTCGCCGATCTCGCCCTGGACAAAGGCGAAATGCTGGACTGGATCGAAGGGTGTCATGTAGGCATAGCCGGTCAGAGGGCCGCTCGGTCCCTCGACGGCGAATGTTTGGACCCGCTTGACGATTTTTTCGCGGGCCTGACGGTAGGCGATCAGCTCGGCGACCGAAATTCGCATCAGCCTGTGCTCCTGGGCGAAGGCCTCAATTTGCGGACCGGCCATGACCGTGCCGTCATCGTTGGCGAGTTCGCAGATCACGCCGACAGGAGGCAATCCGGCGAGGCGCACGAGATCCACGGCCGCTTCCGTGTGACCGGAGCGCATCAGCACGCCCCCCTCCCTGGCGATCAGCGGAAAGACGTGGCCCGGCCGCACGAAATCGGCGGCGCCCATATTGCCATTGGCCAGCGCGCGGACCGTATTGGCGCGCTGTTCGGCGGAGATGCCGGTCGTCATGCCATACTTGACGTCGACCGAGACGGTGAAAGCGGTGCCGTGCGGAGCGTCGTTCATCGCCACCATCGGCTGGAGATTGAGTCGCTTGGCGTCGGCAAAAGTGATCGGCGCGCAGACGATGCCGCAGCAATGGCGAATAATGAACGCCATTTTTTCCGGGGTGCACATGGAGGCGGCGCAGATGAGGTCGCCTTCGTTTTCGCGGTCGTCGTCATCCGTGACGATGACGATTTCGCCGCGCGCGATCGCCTCAATGGCTTGCGAGACGGAATGACCCATTGCCGCAACCTCCTTCGTTACGCCGATTTGCAGAAAATCATTCGGCGTCACCGCGCCGCTGGTCTCGCGCAAAATCTGCTGCGCCGTCTCGCGCGACACCCAAGCTTCGCCCTGATTGCAAAACTGGGAGATCGCGCCTTTCGAGAGGCCCGTCCTGCGCGCGAATTCAGCTCTGCTGACATTATTTCGCTTCAGCCAATCGCCGAGCTTCATAGGCACGACCCCCGCCTTTGCATAGCCGATTTAATTGTTTAGCTATACTAAACAATGCCCGGCTTCAAAGTACGGCAAAAAGATTTAGGCTGGAAAGGGCCAGGCTGGGCTTTCGCCGACTTGCCCGCGATGGCGCAGGAAATGGTCGGCCAGGACGCAGGCGACCATGGCCTCGCCGACCGGGACCGCCCGGATGCCGACGCAGGGGTCGTGGCGCCCTTTGGTGATGATCTCGATTTCGCCGCCGCCGCGATCAACCGTGCGGCGCGGTTGCAGGATCGAGGATGTCGGTTTGACCGCAAAGCGCGCGACGATCGGCTGGCCGGTCGAGATGCCGCCCAGTATGCCGCCTGCGCGGTTCGACAAAAAAGTGGGCGCTCCCTCGTTGCCGGAGCGCATTTCATCGGCGTTCTCTTCGCCTGTGAGTTCTGTGGCGGCGAAACCGTCCCCGATTTCAACGCCCTTGACCGCGTTGATCGACATCAGGGCGCTCGCAAGGTCCGCATCCAGCTTGCCATAGATCGGCGCGCCCCAGCCGGCCGGCGCATTCTCCGCGACAATCTCGACGATCGCGCCGATCGAGGAGCCCGCTTTGCGGACTCCGTCGAGATAGGATTCGAACAAGGCGGCCGCCTCGGCATCCGGGCAGAAGAAAGGATTGTTCGCGCACTCGTCCCACTCCCAGTTCGCGCGATTGATTTTGTGCGGCCCCATCTGCACCAGCGCGCCGCGAATTTGCACTGACGGGATGATCTTGCGCGCGATCGCCCCGGCGGCGACGCGCGTCGCTGTTTCTCGCGCGGACGAGCGGCCGCCGCCGCGATAGTCGCGAACCCCATATTTCGCGTCATAGACGTAATCGGCGTGGCCGGGCCGATAGACGAATTTGATGGCGTCGTAATCCTTCGAGCGCTGATCCGTATTCTCGATCAGCAGAGCGATCGGCGTGCCGGTCGTGATCCGGCGCCCGGTTTCGGAATCCTCGAAGACGCCTGAGAGGATTTTGATCCGGTCGGCCTCCTGCCGCTGCGTGGTGAAGCGGCTCTGACCGGGACGCCGCTGATCGAGAAAGATCTGAATATCGTCCTCGGCAAGTTCGATGCGCGGCGGACAGCCGTCAACGACGCAGCCGATCGCCGGCCCATGGCTTTCGCCGAAGGTGGTGACGCGAAACAGATGGCCGAAGCTATTGTGGGACATGGATTAGTGCTTTGAATGCCTTGCCATAAACTACCTCGGCCAGACAGCCAAGTTTCTCACCGCCTACAGCTATCAGCTGTCGAGCGTCACTGATTTATTTTTAATTTGTGCTATTTTAATAATCGTTATTGGCGCCCTCACGGAAGCATTCACACCGCTAATTGGCCATGCGAATTAATTTAAACCAAAAAGGAATGTAAAAAAATGAAATTTTCAAACTACGACCAGCTTGCAGAAGTTGTTAAACAAAATAGAGGAGTTATAACGTGTAAAATGGGAAAATTACGCGATGCCTACGGTGCTGGAAAACTTGGTGTTAACGTAGTCGAAAATATTCACGATGAATTGCACAAGAGAGGCCTAAGTCATATTCCAGAAAAGCTTCCTTTATCTCAATTCAATTCGGTTCGCATTTATAGCAGGTCTTCACGTGTTGGAAAGCTAATACACGCCGCCCTGGATGTTGATAACGACGGAAGCGAGCAAATTCTTCTAGAAATAGCTACTTCAGAAATAGCTGATAACAAAGCGGCCGATATATTGTTAAAAATTCGCGAATTAGTCTGTGATTAAGTCGAATTTTTAATGGGAGGTGCATTTGGGGGAAATGCACCTTCCAATCACAAACGGCTCCCATAAGCATTACCCCTTCTCCCGCATGAGGCGGCTTTTTTCGCGGCTCCAATCCCGCTTTTTTTCGGCCTCGCGCTTGTCGTGCAACTGCTTGCCGCGCGCCAGGGCGATCTCGATCTTCGCCCTGCCCTTGTCGTTAAAATAGATCTTGAGCGGCACGATCGTCATGCCTTCGCGCTCGGTTCCCTGCGCCAATTTGGCGAGTTCGCGCGCGTGCAGCAAGAGCTTTCTCGGTCGCTTCGGCTCGTGATTGAAGCGGTTGGCCTGCAGATATTCCGGAATGTTCGCGTTGATCAGGAAGAGCTCGCCCGAACGCGCAACTGACGCGTAGCTTTCGGCGATCGTCGCCTTGCCGGAGCGCAACGATTTGACCTCCGTGCCGGTCAGCATCAGACCGGCCTCGAAGACCTCGCCGATTTCATAATTAAATCGCGCCCGCCGGTTTTCCGCGGCGACCTTGAGAGGACTTTGTTTTTTGGGGGCCAACTCAACCCGCCTCGCGCATCTGCGTCCGCTTACGCATCGACGAGCAGGCCGGCGTGGACAAGGGCGGCGCGGATCGGACCATGCGCCTTCTCCGTCGCTTTCAACATGGGGGCGCGCACTTCCTCCGTGATTTTGCCGAGCGCGGCGAGCGCATGCTTCGGGCCGGCCGGGTTCGGCTCGAGAAACAGCGCCTGATGCAAGGGACTGAGGCGGTCGTTGAACTTCAGGGCGCGCGCGAAATCATTGGCGAGGCAGGCCTCCTGCATGTCCGCGCACAGTCTCGGCGCGATGTTCGACGTCACCGAAATGCAGCCGTGGCCGCCAAGGGCCGCCACCGCCACGGCCGTCAGATCCTCGCCGGAAAGCTGAATGAAATCGGCCCCCAGCGCCTCTCTTTGTTGCGCCGTGCGGGCGAGATTCCCGGTCGCGTCCTTGACGCCGGCGATGTTCTTCAATTCGAACAATCTCTTCATGGTGTCGACGGAGACGTCGACGACCGACCGGGGCGGGATGTTGTAGATGATGATCGGCACGCCAACGGCGTCATTGATCGCCTTGTAATGTTGATAAAGGCCCTCCTGCGACGGCTTGTTGTAATAGGGCGCGACGACGAGCAGGCCGTCGGCTCCGGCGCTCTCGGCGAAACGCGAGAGCTCAATCGCCTCATGCGTGTTGTTCGAACCCGTTCCGGCGATCACCGGGACGCGGCCTCGGGTTTCCTTGACGCAGGCCGAAATGACCTCGCGATGTTCCGCATGCGACAAAGTCGGGGCTTCCCCGGTCGTTCCAGCCGGCGACAGGCCATGCGTGCCGCTCTCGATCTGCCAGTCGATCAACGCCCGGTAGTTCGCTTCGTCGAACTGGCCATCGTTGAAAGGCGTGACGAGCGCGGTGATGGACCCTCTAAAAGCCGCCTTTTTCGCCATTTGCCTTGACCTTCCACCAATCCGCCCGATGAACGCCGTATTTTTCGGGCCAAAGTCTCCGACGCGCTTGAGCGGCGCAGAGCAAGACACATAAACGCCAATACAGCTTTAGAAAAGGCCGGCTGAATAACAAAGCCGCGGCCGCGGCCGCCATCATTGACCCTTTGTTAATGATAAATGGCCCTTTGTTAACAAGGAAGGATTGAGACTGAGCAATTGGAGCGCCGATGACAAGGATTGAGCGAGACATGCTCACGCGATCGATTTTCTTCAGGCCGCCGGGCATCCGGCTCATCCGTCCGAGCTTCGCGGGCCCGAGACTGAATGGCGCGCGACTCGCCATTGCATGTCGGCGCGCTTGCGATCGGGCTCAGCGGGGCATGGGTCAAGCAAAGAGGCCTTGGCCTCGATTTTTTCGGACTGGCCGGAGGCTGTCCGCAATCTGGCGGCGCCCGAGCCGCGCTTTTCCGCCCCCGCCGTCCCTTATCTGCGCGAAGAGCTTCAGGATGAGGAGGAAGCTGAGCTCGCGCGTCCCGAAGACGCGGGGCCAGTCAATCTCGCGACGGCTGCGAAAGACCTCAGCCGCGACCTGACGGGCCTCAAGGAGGCCATTTCCTTCTACAAATCCGGGGCTCTCGCCGAGGGCGATTCGGCCGCTAAAACGGCTACGGACAAAACCGTTCAGACAGCGCTCGAATGGATCGCCATACGGACATTTCCGCGCCAAACAGGCTTTGAGCGCATTCAGGCATTTCTGACGGCGCACCCTGCGTGGCCGGCGCGGGACTGGCTGCGCAATTTTAGCGAAGAGGCGCTATTCGGTGACCATAAGAGCGCGGCGCTGATCAAAACCTATTTCTCGACGTCGGAGCCGCAAACGCCAGCGGGCAAGCTCGCCCTGGCCCGGGCGCTGAAGGATGACGGCAAAACTGAACAGGCTGCAGCGCTCGTGCGCAGCGTCTGGCGCGAAGCCGATCTCAACGCCGCTCTCGAGACCAAAATTAAAACGGATTTTGGCGATCTTCTCTTGAAGGCCGATCACAAATATCGCGCCGATCGTTTGCTTTATAAGGAGCAAGTCGCCGGTGCGATGCGCGCCGCGGCCCTTGCCGGGCCCGACGTCACGGCGCTCGCCAAGGCGCGCGCGGCCGTCATCAATGACGCCCCCAGCGACAGATTGTTCGCCGCGGTGCCGTCGCCGCTGCGCGCCGATCCGGGCTATAAATTCTCGATGATTCAAAAGCTGCGGCGGGCAGAAAAAACCAGCGAAGCCGTCGCGGCGATGTTGTCCGCGCCGCGTGACCCGATCGTTCTCGTCAATGGCGATGAATGGTGGGTCGAGCGCCGCCTCCTCGCCAGAAAACTCCTCGACCGGGGCGACGCCAAGACCGCCTATAAATTATGCGCGGAGCATTCGGCGGCGACGCGCGAAATGAAACTCGAAGCCGAGTTTCACGCCGGCTGGATCGCGCTTCGCTTTCTCGACGATCCGGCTCGCGCGGCGACGCATTTCGATACCCTCGCGAAGCTCGCCGAGACGCCGATGTCGAAGGCGCGGGCCGCTTATTGGCAAGGGCGCGCGGCGGCCGCCGCCGCCAAAGCAGACGCAGCGACAGCCTTCTATCAGCAGGCTGCGGTGCAACCCGCCACCTATTATGGTCAGCTCGCGCGCGAAAAACTCGGATTATCGACCGCGCCGATTCGCATGCCGTCGACCGCGGCGACCGGCGACGCGAGGGATCGAGTCCATCAAGGTCCTGGAGATTCTCTACGCTGTCGGCGAGAAAAGCCTCGCCAATCCGCTTGCTGTCGAGGCGGCGCGCCATATTGGCGACCCGGCGCAAATCGCGGCGTTGGCGAGCGTCGTCGCCAAGCAACAGGACGCGCATGTTTCGCTGACCATCGGCAAAATCGCCAGCCAGCACGGCGTGGCTCTCGACGAACTGGCGTTTCCGACCTATGGCGTCCCCGCGTTTCAGCCGTTGCCGAATTCGGCGGGCCCGTCCGTTGTCTATTCGATCGCTCGTCAGGAAAGCGCGTTCGAGGCCAACGCAATATCCGGGGCCGGCGCCAAGGGCCTGATGCAGATGATTAACGCCACCGCAAGAGTCACCGCCATGCGCGCCGGCATCGCGTTCGACGAGGGCCGGCTGATCGCCGACGCCGCCTTCAACGTGCAGCTCGCCGCCGCCCATCTCGGCCAGTTGCTCGCCGAGAGCCGGGGCTCCTATATCCTGGCCTTCGCTTCCTATAACGCCGGCGGCCGGCGTGTCAAACAGTGGCTGGACGCCTATGGCGATCCACGCAAGCCAGGCGTCGATCCGATCGACTGGGTTGAGCGCATCCCGATCACGGAAACGCGGAATTACGTGCAGCGCGTGCTGGAAAATCTCAACGTCTATCGCGTCCGCTTCGGCGCCGCGATCGAAAAAGCTGAGGCCAATCCTTGACCCGGCAGCCTGCCGTCGGAATAGCGCGCGGGTTTCGATCCGCCGCGCCGTGAGAGGCAGCCTAACACCTTGTTGCGGGCGATCTGCGCGCTGCGGCGCGCCGGGTTCGATTTCACGTTAGCCAGAACCTCTCCGTTGCGGCAGGCGGCGTTCTCGCCGCGATGAACCGCCGATCGCCTCAAAAACAGGTTTAATTGCGCAGCACGCTCGGTTATGGCTGCGCAGCCTCTAGACTGAGGTCAAGAATTGAGAGCCGGTTCGCTGTCCGGCTTTGCGGCAACGCCAACGATGAGAGTGGAAAGGCCCGACGACCGCCTGAAGGCTCGCGGTCCTAGGCCCACAGCGACCCGGAGCGCGATGAGGAAAAGTGGAATCCGGTTTTCCGCCCGCGTCGCGCCATCAATTATTGGAATCGATCCACGTTCATGGCTTTAGACCGATACCGTCCGAAGTCATCGTGATCTAGGACGCGCAAAGACCGGAATTTTCCCATGCCTCTTCCCGACTTTCCGTATGAGAACCGCTTTTTTTCGGCCGCCGACGGCTTGAGGCTTCATCTGCGCGATTACGGTTCGCCGCTCGACCCTGGCCTGGCGGTCGTCTGCCTGCCGGGGCTGACCCGCAACGCGGCCGATTTCGGGCCGCTCGCCAGCGCGCTCGCGAGCGGCCTTGCCGGCGGCAGACGCCGCCGCGTTTTGGCCCTCGATTACCGCGGCAGGGGTCTCTCCGACTACGATCGGGACTGGAAAAATTACAGCCTTCCGGTCGAAAACGACGATATTCTATCGGTTCTGACGGCCGCGGGCGTCGAGCGCGCCATCTTTGTGGGGACGTCCCGCGGCGGGCTGCACGCCATGCTGCTTTCAGCGACGCGCCCCTCGGCGATAGCCGGGACCGTCCTAAATGACATCGGCCCGGTGCTCGAGCCGCGGGGCCTCGCGCGCATTCGCAGCTATGTCGGCAAGCTGCCGCCTCCGACGTCCGAGGCGGATGCCATAGATCTTCTCGAACGACTCATGAGCCAACAGTTCAATGGCCTCAGCGAGGCTGATTGGGCCGCCTACGCCAAGATCAGCTTCGCCGATGACAAAGGACGCTATGGGCCGCGATACGATCCGAAGCTGATGAAGGCGATAGAGGTCTTCGATCTCGAACAGCCGCCGCCTGAGCTCTGGGCGCAATTCGATGGCCTGCGCAACGCCCCCCTGCTGATCATTCGGGGCGCCAATTCGGATCTTTTCTCAGCGGACACTCTGGCCGAAATGGCGCGGCACCATCCCGGCTGCGAAACCTATATCGTCGAGGGCCAGGGACATCCGGCGCTCCTCATCGACGCGGCGTCGATCGAGAGAATCGCTTCCTTCATCGCCCGAGCCGAGACTGGCTCCTCCGTTTGAACCGCCAGACGCGCCCCCCGCGCCGCAAATTGAGCGCGGTTTGGTGCTCGCGCCGGCAATTGGCGCGCTATAACGCCCCCTCGAAATCGCGGGGCCGTTGCGTCCGGGCTCACTCACTGGCGCCCCCGCCAGCGGCGAAATGCCCGTTATGCCCGGCGCTTCGTCGTCACCGAATTTTCATGCGGATTGCGGGCCAGGCGCGCGCTTGAGTGTTCCAGAATTCCAGGGTGATCCCAATCGCCTTCCGGACGCAGGATCAACATGGGTCCGCTGCGCATTGATATCGGATCGTCAATCGGCTTGAGGTCAATGACCATTTCCCGGTAGCGATGGTCCGAGAATACGAATTCTTCCCGATCTGGCAAGGGCTTCGCTCCAAATCTCGCCCAAAAAGAATCCAGCCCTTCGCGGGAATGCCCATAGATTCGGGTAAACCCTTTGCGGCGGGCAAGATCAATTCCAGCGCGAACCAGGTCAAACGCGAGGGCGGACCTGCGGAAATTCTTACGCACTGCGAGACGCTCAAGTTTAACAAAGTCGCCAAAAAATCGCGCTCGTAAACATCCGGCGGGCTCGCCCTGAATAAAACCGATGAAATGCGTCGCACATTGATCGTTGCCATCGAATTCTTCGGCGTATGGACAATCCTGCTCCGCCATATAAACCGACGCGCGGATCGTATAGACCATCAAAAGATCGTCGAGGCCGCGAGCAATTCTCACCTCGGCGCGTCTGTTGCTGGGGCGCGCCGCCAGTCTTGCTGCGCTCATTCCGTCGGCGTTCTCCTCTGTCGCGACAGGTCTCATCGCCCTCTCCTTTCAATTCAAAATGCATGGGGTCTGTGTGAGCGGTTGCTCCGGTCGGACTGCGGCTCCGCGTCGCGGACGCGCGCTCGTCCTGCGCTACGAGGCCGACGGCGTAGATCGGGCCTCTCAAAACGATGGATTTATGGATGTCAGTCGCCCGTTATTCGTCAGAGAGGAAAGCGGAAACGCTCCGCCGTCCGGAGGGCGGCGGAGCGTTATGGCCGATCCTTGTGGTCGGGTCTGCGATCCCGGCGAGGCTCTAGTCTAATCGGGAGGGTGTTGTGATCCCTCGAGGAAGGGCTCTGCGAGACGGACGTTAATCGCGATCTCGCCTTCGACGCGGATCAATTTTATTATGGAGCTGGAGACGAAACGCGCAGTTGGCGCGTTCGTCTACGCGCATCTAGCGTTTGCGATTGGTGACTCGTCAACGCATTTGCGCGGAGAGAAAAGACGCTTTCTTACAAAGATCCGACTGCTAAGCGTCCGGATTATGTTTGCTTGAGGTCCAGCGCCGGAAGATTCAGCGCGCCGCGCGCGCCGGCGGCGCCAA
Source organism: uncultured Alphaproteobacteria bacterium (assembly GCA_963789645.1). GTDB lineage: Bacteria > Pseudomonadota > Alphaproteobacteria > Rhizobiales > Beijerinckiaceae > Methylocapsa. The sequence goes on from CAWBLM010000001.1 coordinate 129,497, forward strand.
GGGAACCGGACAGGCGACCCGCCAACGGCCTCTCGGGACAAGAAACAGATTTGCCGCGGGCGCGGCTCTTTTGGAGAAACCAGGGCTCGCGGTTCCGCTACCCGCCGGTCGTCGCCGTTGCGCTGACGCAGCACGATATCACGGCCTTTTCCGTCGCCAAGCAGGTTTGCGCCGCCTGGATGGCGCATTCGATCTTTGAAGTCAGCCGATCGATAAGCCTATGTTATTCGAGGCGTCGGTTCGACCATACACTTGAAGTTGGTTGTCCAGATCAAATGAATCTGGCGCGCTCTGCACCTTTGAAAGAATATAACGCAGAGACTCGAGGCGAGCATTGAACGCCAGCTCCGCCAGTTTTTTCGACATGTGCGCAATATATTCTGTACTGATATATTCATGCTCGATAGATACATCTTTGCCCAAATCACGATGGAATTGATGCAGAGCTGATAGTTCGCCTTTTGACATGATATCCACCATCTCAGCTAATTGGTCAAAGTTACGCATGCATTTCTAATCCATCTGAAACCTTGTTAACTTTCCATCCTGCGGCGATAAACCCAGAGCGACTTTCCATCGGAGTCGGCAAGCGGTTGGAAACCCACGCGGATCATGAACGTCTTGCCCTTCGGCGTGCCAGGCCGGGCGTACAGATCCGCTTTCGCGTAGGCGTCTTGCCTCAGCAAGTCCAAGGCGTTGCCGGTGGCGCTCACCGCCATTTTTGGCATGCATATCGCCCAAATATAGAGGGCCGCGGCGGTTTCGCCTGACCGCACCAGATAAGATTGGCTCGGCTCTACGATCGACAGGCTGCCGTCAACAAGTCGCTCGAACCCGCCATGATTTAGAAACAGGGCGGCGAAACAGCCCACGAGCCCATTGCTGTTTCTGATCGCGAGGATGCTCCGGGAATGCCGATGCGCCTGCTCAAACGCCAGATAGGTTCCTTGCAAGTCCGGAATGTGCGCGGCGAGCATCGTCGCCAGCTCGGGCAAGTCCGCATCAGCCGCCGGTCCGACCGAAAACCGTTGGCTTTGGGGTAAAACCTCCAGATCTGAGCGCTTTGCCGGTGCAGAAAAAAGCCGTTCGCGGCCGAGCGCCATTGCGTTTGCCTTTTCGTGATAGTTATCTAGTGTCTATTGATATGCGTCAGAAAGATGGATGTCGTGCCTCAAAATTTGCTGCGGGGCGGTGCAAAAGCGCATCGCGAAATCTCCGAAATCATCCAATCCATCTCATGGGACGATCTGCGCCTTCTTCTCGCTACCGGCGAACAGAGCAGTTTTCGAAAAGCGGCAAAAATCTTGAAAATCAACTCGGCGACGATTGTTCGCCGCATCGAGCGGCTTGAACACGCCATCGGGTGTGTTCGTCACACTGATGGCGTGACGCCGACGGCTGAGGGCCGCATGATGATGGAAAATGCCCGGCTAATGGAAACGGCGATATTTAACATCGTTCGTCAAAGCCAGGTTTCCGTCGAAGGAATTCGCGGCCTTGTGCGCGTCGCTATCACCGAAGGGCTGGGCACTTACTGGGTTTTGCCAAGGCTTCTGGAGTTCCAAAAGGCCAACCGCTTTCTCACCATCGAGTTGCAACAAACCATGGAATTTTCTGACGTCGGTCGGTTGCAGGCTGATATTTCGATTGAATTCCGGCGCCCCGAGCGTCCCGACGTTGTAGCTGTTCAGATCGGGTACCTTCACACATATCCTTTTGCGTCAGACTCTTATGTGAAGTCATTTGGGGCCCCGAAAGCTTTGAATGAATTAAAATTGCACCGATTAATTCAGCAAATTTCCCCACTGCTTGGAGAAGGCGTTTATGAGCGCTTGTTGGGCGTGGAAAGCCTTGAAGGCATCGTCGGCGTGAGAACGAATACGAGCTCAGCGGTTCTTTATGCTGTGGAGCGGGGTTCGGGAATTGGAGTCCTGCCTAGTTACGCTCTCGCGCTCGGCGCAAAGCTTGTTCCAATTGATGTCGGGGTGAAACATCGGCTTGACATCTGGATGACCTATCATCCGGATCTTTGAAAGTCCGACCGTCACATGCAAGTCGTCGAGTGGCTTCGCCAAGTCTTCGATGCGCGCCAATTCAAGTGTTTTGACGAGAAGTTCACGCATCCTTATGATCTTATGCCGCTAATGTCAGACGCTGCTTTGATAAGCGGCATAAAAGGATTTGCCGCCTGAGCTCGCCGCGCTTGAGAAAGCCAAGGCCGAAAAGGAAGTGCAAGGCGAGTTCGAAACCGAATGTCCGGCTATTGCGGCGCCAGGACACTTTCTACGTGGGCACGCTGAAAGGCGTCGGCCGCGTCTATCAGCAAACCTTCATCGACACCTACGCCAAGATCGGCTTCGCCAAGCTTTACGATCGCAAGACGCCGATCACTGCAGCCGATCTCTTGAACGACAGGGTTCTGCCGTTCTACGAGGAGAATGGCTCGAGCTACAGCGTATTCTCACCGACCGGGGCACGGATATTGCGGCAATCCCGAGCATCACGAATACGAGCTCTATCTCGCCGTCGAGAATATCGACCACACCCGAACCAAGGCCAAGAGCCACAAACCAACGGCATCGTTGAACGATACCACAAGACCATGCTCAACGAGTCTATGCATCGCTTCGCAAGAAGATCTATGCGACGATCGGCGAACGCAGAAGGATCTGAGATGGATGATGGAGTCGCAAATCCGATCGTCGTGGGCGCCGACTAACACGCGTTCTTTTTGAACCGGGTTCGACTAGCGTGCCTGGCGAATGCCACGGCATCGCCTCACAACATCCCCGCGCCGGCCCCCTTATCAGTGCGCCAGGAACAGATTCCCTACCATCCATCGGCATTCGCTCCCCTCGCCGCCTTTGGTAAACATCGCGCCACTCAGATCGCGGCTCGCCGATCCGCGCTTGCTCCCTCCTCACGAGCCATGCCGGGCGTGAGCACAGCCTGGCGTAACTTTGGCCGGATATCGTCGCCCTCTAAGAAGGAGTGCAGCTTTCGGGTAGGAGAGCAGTTATGGTTCGGACGCCTGACGCATCGAACGTTATAGATCTCGCTGAAGAACGCGCTCGCCGTCGCCGAAATGCCGGCGCCTCCATCTCCACCTCATTTTTCGAGATCTCTATCCGAGGCATTCTGCTGTGGGCTACGTATTGGCGCTGGGCCTTGAGCAGCTTTCAAAGGGAAAATTGAAAGCGTTGACGACGAGGCAAAGTTTGGCGGGCGCCAAGCGTCGACGAACGGAAGACAGCGGCCTCGATGACGGATCTATCGCTTTTGTCAATCGCTAGGCTGAAGCTTTTGCTCTTCCAAACGCGCCTCGATAAAATAAGCTAAGCTATTGATATTATTGCTAACATTAGCATATCTTATGGAATAGATTTACGTAAATGATGATATGTTTTAAGGAGGTTTGTTACGCGCTCTTTTGGGGAATGTGACGGAGCCTGTGGCGCGTTAGCTGATCGAGCAGTTGTTCCGCGGCCGTCGCTGCCTGCTCGCGCAACTCCGGCACGGCAGTGCTCTTCCAGAAAGCGTGCCGACGACAAAGATGTCGGGAACGTCGCGTCCGTCCGCCGCAATCGCGTTGCCGTTGGCAGCTGTTTCAACGCCTAGCGCAAGCTCATCCAGGCGGAGCTGATGGTGGACCAGCAATGAACCGATAACAGGGTTCGATTCCGAACTGTTGGAGCGCAATCCTGGCAAGGCGTCCGGCGAGACGCCTTGCCCCGAGGCGAAGCGCGTCAGCCCGGCGAGATAATAGCGATCCATCTCGTGGCCGACGAGCCGGCGCAGGTCCGCCCAGTCTGGTGCGAGCGCATTCTGCGGCCGGGAATCGTTGTCGCCAGCCAGATAGCGCAGGGCGGCCTTTGGAAATGTGATTCTTCAAGGTCCTTTCGGACATTTTTCGCAACTTTTCCTAAGTCGCACCTCAACGCCGAAAAGTCACCACCAGCACGTCGCGGTAGGCGGGACGCGAAGCATCGAGCGGCTCGACCGGCGTGACGCCATGATAGACCCGCGAGTCGTCGACGAAGGCGGCGTCGAGCGGATGGGTCAAAGTGAAATTCCCGATGTTCTGCTTGGCGAGATCGTGAATGGAGGTCATCCCGCTCGCCACGTTTTCCCGCGCGATCAGCAAGACTAAGACCCAGTCGACCCCGTCCCGGTGCAGCCCTTCCGGCGTCGGCCGGCCTTGCTCGCCAGCTTGAGCCTCGACGCGGAATTGATGGACTTCGGCGTGCCACGCCGCCGGCCTCGCCCCGGGCGGGGTCAGCCCGTCGAAAAGGTCGAAGCAGGTCCGCAAAATCGCCTGCATGGCCGGATGGCCGCCAATCGCGCGGGTGACCGGCGCGAACCATCGCTCGACGCCGCCATTCAAGGTGTTGTAGTCCCGGCTCTGATAGTGCGGCTGATGCGGTTTGCGCGCGATGTCGCCGCGCGAGACTGAGAAGGCGGCGTGCCGCCTTCGGCGGTAGCGTCCCCCATCCGCCATATAGCCGTCGAGGCCGAGGTCGCTCCAGCTTTGCGCAAAGCTCTCCCAGTCGCCAAGGCCAGCCTGCCGGAGGACGACTTCCATGGCTTTGGCCCCGGCAAACGCGAAACCGCTGCGCTTCAACAACTCGGCGATGGGGCGAAGATCTTAATTCATCGCGAAGTTCTTCCGCAAAATGCCGACGCCCCTCGCTGATATAGGCGCCCCAGCTCAAAACGGCGAGGGCCGCGGCGGCCGCAAATAGGCGACCAGCAGGAGGCAGACGAAGGCGCCGGCCGCGGCGGCCAGAAAGCCGTCGATATAGGCCAGCACCGACGCTTGTTGCGCGACGCTGGCGGCAAGCAGTTTTGTCGCCCGCGCCGCCGCCGCCTCGAGATCCGCAGTGCGCGAGCCGACCGCGCTGCGATAGGCCGCAAGCCGCTCGATGGTCAGAGCGGCGAGCGCGTCGACATGCGCGCCGGTGAGGTTGGAGTGGATCTGTTCGCGCATCCTGATGAAGGTCTGCATGAAAGCCGTGCCGAGCTCGCCGCCGAACAGACGGCTGACCTGAAAGAGGCTGCCGATCGTCAGCGCATCCTCGGGATTGATCGAGCGAACGACGAGGACGACGAGCGCCGTCAGGGCGAAGGATTGGCCGAGAGCCTGCAGGATCTGCGAGGGAAGAAAATCGTCCGTCGCCCATTGGCTGGTGAGGCCGGTCGCCATCAGGCAGGCGATCCCGATGAGGGCCGTGCCGAAGGCCAGCACGAGGCGGGCGTCGACGCGCTTCAGCAGAGCGCCGAGCGGCAGGACGAAGACGAGCTGCGGCAGCGCGATCCAGAGCAGGACCGAGCCGACCTGCAGCTCGCGGAAGTTCTGCACCGTCTGCAGATAATTCGGAATGATGTAGGCGGTCGAGAGGATGATGAATCGAAAGCCGGCAAGGAGGGCGAGCAGCGGCGGCAAATTCTCGCGCACGACCACCCGGATGTTGATGAACGGACGCGGCGCCACGAGTTCCCGGACGATAAAAACCATTGTCAGCAACCCTCCCGACAGCAAAAGCCCGTTGACGAGGCCGTTGTTGGTCCAATCGAGCCGATTGCCCTGATCAAGTCCCGCATAGAGCAGAGCAAAGCCGAGCGCCGCGTAAATGAGGCCCGGCCAGTCGAGATCGCGCAGGCGCATCGAGGATGGCGGATCGCGCGGCACGCCATAGAAGATGCAGGCGAACATCACCGGCAAGGCGAAGCAATATTGCCAGTCGAGCCACGCCCATGACCAATGATCAGTAAACCAGCCTTCGAGCGAAGCGCCGATGTTCTGCGACAGTTCCGAATTCATCGCATAAACGGCGACGCCATAGATGACGAGACGCGGCGGCAGGCTGCGCACGATGAAGCTGATGGTCAACGGAATGAAAGTGCCCGAGCCGACCCCGCCGAGAAATTGCGCGGCGAGGAAGGCGTTGAGATTGGGCGACAGCGGCGCGAGGAGGCTCGTCGTGAAGAACAGCACGATGCCGAGCAAGAGAAAACGGCGAACGCCGAACACGGCCGCCATGTAGGGCGAGGCGACGCCACTGATCATCTGGCCGACGCCAAAGCTCGTGGTGATCCACGCGCCTTCATCGAAGCCGACGTGCAGGCCGCCGCGGAGGTCAGCAAGGCCAAAAGTCGTGATGCGGCTGCCAAGCGTGCTCATCATCGCGCCGAGCAGGACGCCCAGAATGCCGATATAGGGGCGCAGCGTGTCGGCGCGAAGCCGCACGGGCGCGGTAGGCGCCAGGGAGGCAAGAGGCAGGCTCACTTGCCCGCAGCCGGCGCGGACGCGGCCCCGGCGCCGGCCGCCTCGCCATTTTTCGTATCGATCGTGGCGATGACGGACATCCCCGGCCGCACCAAAGCGCCAAGCGCGGGATGCGGATCAAGCACGATCTTCACCGGAACGCGTTGCACCACCTTGGTGAAATTGCCGGTCGCATTATCCGGCGGCAGCAGCGCGAAGGTGCTGCCTGTGCCGGGCGACCAGCTATCGACGTGGCCGGTGAGTTTCAGATCCGGAAAGGCGTCGACGGTGACGCTCGCGGGTTCGCCAATTCGAATATTCGTCATCTGCGTTTCCTTGTAGTTGGCGATCACCCAAATGTTCGGCAGCGGCACCACGGCGATCACCTGCGCGCCCGAGTTGACGAACTGCCCGGCGCGCACCTGGCGCTGGCCGACCAATCCATCGGCCGGCGATACGATGCGCGTATAGTTCAAGTTGTTACGGACGAGCTCGACCGCGGCATCGGCGCCGCGCAGCTGCGCCTGCAACTGTTTTTCCTGCACGTCGAGACTGGCGAGCAAAGCCTTTTGTTGATCGAGCTGCGCTTTGTTGAGGAGCAGCTGCGCCTCAGTCCGCTTCTCGTTGGCCTCGGCCTGTTCAGCAAGCTGCGGCAATCCGGCAATTCGCGTTTGCAACAGGTCCTGTTGACGCTTCAGCTCCAGCTGGTAGCGCCGCAAATCCGCTTGGGTCGCCTCGATCGTCGCCTCGGCCTGGCGGATCAGAGCGCGCTGGACGTCCTTCTGGTTGGCGAGATTATCGAGGCTCGCTTGCGCCGCCGCGCGCGAAGCCTCAGCCTGCTCCAACGCCGCGAAGTAGTCGGATGGATCAATTTCGACGATGAGATCGCCTTTACGCACGGCCTGGTAATCGCCGACGGCGACGGTTTTCACATATCCCGAAACCTTCGCGGCGAGCGGTGTGACGTCGCCGACAACGTAGGCGTCATCGGTGCTCTCGAAGCGCGCGGCGCCGGTCCAGCAATTCCAATGCCCGGCGACATACCAGGCGAGATAGCCGATCGCCGCGATCAAAACGATGCGCAGGAGCGGATAGAGCCAAGCGGGCCTAGAGCGTCGCTGCGCGGGCGCCGCCGGCGCCGCGGATGTCTCCAGTTTCTGGCTCGCCTCATCCATTCGTGACGCTTTTCAGATGGCGTTGCGCGCCGCGCCGAGCGGCGTCAGATCGCTCAATGGGATGAGTCTACATGCCGCCGCGGGGGCATGCAAAAAGTCCGGCGTCGGTTGCACCCTTGAATTTGCGCCGAGGCGTGGGCATGCTAGCAACGTAAGTTCGTCGTTTTAGTTGACGCTCGCCGGTTGAGCTTCCGGCTCTTGATCGACGAGCGAAGACCCGAGGGAGGAGCAACGACATGAGCAAAGTCGCCTATCGCATAGTCGAACACGACGGGGGCTGGGCCTATACGCTAGACGGCGTTTTTTCGGAGACATTCCCTACCCATGCCGCGGCTCTCGCAGCCGCCAAGCAAGTCGCGGCGGAGCAGCGCACGCCGGGAGAGACCCAGGAAATCGAATATGAGACCGACAAAGGAAAATGGAAAATCGAGCGCGCCGAAGGCGATGATCGGCCGAACGCCGAAGTCATCGAATAGGCTTTTGAAGCGAAGCCGGCGCGATCCGTTGAAGAATTCGGCTGGAGATGGCATGCCATTGAGGCAAACGCATTGCTAAGTAGCCGCGCTCTCTGACGACGTCGCCTAGATTGGGCAAGCTGGACGCCTTCGCAGGAGGAACAGATGTTTCGGGGTTTGCTGATCGACAAAGTAGACGGCGCTTATTCGACGCGGTTGACAGAGATCAATGAAAAGGATCTGCCCGAAGGCGACGTCAGCGTGCGCGTCGCCTATTCCACCTTGAACTATAAGGATGGGTTGGCGATCACCGGCAAGGCGCCGGTGGTGCGCAAGTTTCCGATGGTTCCAGGCGTCGATCTCGTCGGCGTCGTCGAGGCGAGCACCGACCCGAAATACAAGCGCGGCGATCTCGTCGTCGTCAACGGGTGGGGTCTCGGCGAGCTTCGTTGGGGAGGGCTTGCCGAACGCGCGCGCCTCAAAAGCGATTGGCTGGTCGCGCTGCCGCCGGATTTTACGCCGCGTCAGGCGATGGCGATCGGCACGGCGGGCTATACGGCGATGCTCTGCGTCCTCGCGCTGGAGCGTCATGGCGTCACGCCCGACAAGGGCGATGTGCTCGTCACAGGCGCCTCCGGAGGTGTCGGCGGCATCGCCATCGCATTGCTGCATAAGCTCGGCTACAAAGTCGTCGCGTCGACCGGCCGGCTCGCCGAAACCGATTATCTCAAGAGCCTCGGCGCCGATGAGGTGATCGATCGGGCGCAATTCTCCTCTCCCGGCGCGCCGCTGCAAAAGGAGCGCTGGGCCGGAGCGGTCGACAGCGTCGGCAGCCACACTTTGGCGAATGTCCTAGCATCGACGCGATATGGCGGCGTCGTCGCCGCTTGCGGACTGGCGCAAGGCATGGATCTGCCCGGATCCGTTGCGCCCTTCATCCTGCGCGGCGTCACTCTCGCGGGGATCGACAGCGTCTACCGTCCGATGCCCGATCGACTCGAGGCCTGGGGGCGGCTGTCGGACGATCTTGACACGGGCAAGCTCAATTCATTGACGCATGAAATCGGCCTCGACGAGGCGATCGACGCCGCCCCGAAAATATTGCAAGGCTCGATCCGCGGCCGCCTCGTCGTCGCTATCAATCCGGCCGCCGCAGCTTGATCTCGAAACCAAAGCTAGACGAGGCCGAACCAGGCGCTCCAATCCCAAAAGCGATCTTTCGGCGCTGCCATCTCTATTGGGCGCCGAGCGCCGAGCGCCGACCGCCGGCCGCCGTCATTATGTTCAGTCGCCGAAAGCTTGACGGTACCGATCGAAATAGGCTTTGACTTCAGTCAAGCCGGCGTCATCGCCGACGCTCAGCGACACCTGCACGGGATTAGTGGTTCCGCCCAGGTTCGCGCCCTTCGCCTCGGCGTCGAATGTGTAGCGCAACGTGCCTGTCGGTTCCATCTGCGCCTCCAACCGGACGCCATCGATGACGCCCTCATAGGTGTAAGACCCGTTCTTGCTGCGTCTGAACGCTCCGGCCGGGATGGTCGTGATGAACGGGCCGACCTGAAGTTTGACCGGCTCGCGGTCGGGATGAATTCCATTGCTGGCCGTGCTGCTCAGAGTGAATTCAGACTGCAGGTCGAAGGCGCCCCGCTTTGCTGCTTGGATATCGAGCTTTGCATTAAAGGAGGGGAACTGGACGCCCTGTGGGGGTGGAATGATGGCGATCGCGGTTCCTTTAGGGATGGCGATCTGGCTTATGATCAAGTTGGTTGCTACGTCGACCACTGTGACAAAACTTGGCCCGGCATTGAAAGGTTCCGCCGTCACATAGGCACGTCTTCCGTCCGGCGTAATCGCCACATCTGTCGCGTCTGTTAGGGGATTTTGCGGAAACGGAATAGTTGCCGCTACCGCGTTGGTTGCCGTCTCGACCGCGAAGATGTCACCAACTGGTGGTCCCGTAAAAATTGGCAGATAAAGTGTTTTTCCGTTCGGTGTGACCGCAATATTCACCGCAAGGATGGTGCTCCCGGGGGCGAGCTCTGCGCCAAAAGTGACGGTATTGGCGGCGGTGTCGATGATCGAGATAAAGCAACCTACAGCGGCACCATCAGTATTCGTCGCATAGGCGTGTTTCCCATCCGGCGCGATTGTTATGTTCCGAATAGAAATCCTTGGGCTCACGCTTGGGATCGTGGCCACTACTTTGTTGCTGGTCGTGTTAATCGCCGAGATTTCGCCTGGGCTCGTGACGTAGACACGCTTTCCATCCGGCGTTACGGCGATCCCATTGATCCCTTCTCCGCCTCCAATGTTTGGAACTGTTGCAACTACTTTTTCGCTGGTCGTATCTATCACCCACACGCTGGATCGGCCTGTCACGTAGGCGTGCTTTCCATCAGGCGTTACGGCGGCTAGAAAGGCTCCACCAGCGACCGGGATCTTTTTCACCACCTTGTCAGTGGTCGCGTCAATCACCGATAGGTCATTATCGGTTGAGATCGCGACATAGACGTGTTTTCCATCCGGCGCCACCGCTATCCCTTCGGGGCCGTTCCCAACCGGGATTGTGTCCACCACGGTGTTGGCCCCAGTATCAATTACCGAAATACTGTTAGATGCAAAACTGGTGACATAGGCCAGGGGCTGCCCTGTCCAGGCCAGCGCCTCGCCTGACCAGGCCGCCGCCGACAACCCGATCGCCAACACGGCCCATCGGGCCGTCAGCCCGCGCGCCCTCAAAGCCCGACTTTCATTGCTGTTGATGATTTGCATGATCCGCCCTCTTCGTTCAAATTTTCTGTGGATGTCTAATTTGCTGGCCATCGAGACGACTAACAATGTTAGTGTTGTCAACAATTGGCATTTATCATATGATATTTATAGTGCGTCCTGCTTCCCGTATTTTGTACAGGATCTGATTCGCTTCAGCCAGATACTACACCCCTTATCGCAACAGTAACGCGAAGGCTCGGTCGAAGATAGCCGGTGTCGGACCGTTAATTAGCAACAAATTTTGCGGCGCTGGAGGATCAGAGCGGTCGAGTGGCCTTTGGCCGGTGCGGTGTTTTTTACCAAAGTCAAAAGGCGGCTTCTGGCTCGAAAGCGGTACTCCGGCTCGGCGCCAAATGAGAGTTTCACCGCTGGCCGCGTCTTCATATTTCCGCCGGCTCGACAGAAGCCGCAAGGCGTTATATTACGCCGGCTATGCCAGATCGGAAACACCCACATGGTCAAGCTCGCCCTGTATGTTCCCCTCGAAGCCAAGCCGGGCAAAGAGGAGGCCGTCGCCGATTTTCTGACCTCCGCTCTTCCCCTGGTCGAAGCCGAGCCCGGAACGATCGCGTGGTTCGCGGTGCGTCTCGGCCCCTCGTCCTTCGCGATCTTCGACGCCTTCCCCGATGAGAACGCGCGCGAGGCGCATTTGTCCGGAAGGGTCGCGGAAGCGTTGTTGGCCAAAGCGGACGAACTGTTCGCCTTCCCACCGGCGATCGATAAGCTCGACGTGCTCGCCGTCAAGCTCCCAGGATAGCGCCGGAGTTTTTGAGGCCGCGCGCCGAATCAGCGCCGCGCCTCGGAGAGATGATCGAAGCGGCGGCGATAGGCGCCGAGTCCCATTGTATCGGATCTCAGCTGCATGATGAGGTCGTGTAGCTCGGCGGCGGGGGCCAGCGCCTCGACGTCGTCCCAGCCGGGCCAGCCCGGCTTTTCCATATAGCCCATGATTTGGCCGCGCCGCCCGCTGAGCAGGCGCTGGGCCGCGGCCGTGAAGGTCGTTAGGAACGCTGACGGTGACGTGATCGACAGGCTCCAACAGAACTGGCTCGGCCTTGGCCAGCCCCTCCGCGATCGCGATGCGCGTCGCGGTCCTGAACGCCATGTCGGAACTGTCGACAGAGTGGAAGCCGCCATCGACGAGGGTGACGCCGACGTCGACCACAGGGTAGCCGAGCGGGCCTTTCTGCATCGCCTCCTCGGCGGCTTCGCGCACGGCGGGGATATATTGCCTCGGCACGGCGCCGCCGACGATCTTGTCGGTGAAGAGAAACCCGGCGCCGCGCGGACGCGGCTCGATCTCGAGCTTCACGTCGGCGAACTGGCCGTGCCCTCCGGTCTGGCGCTTCAGCCGCCCGTGCTGCGAGACGGCCCGCCGGATCGTCTCCTTATAGGGGATTTTCGGCGCGCTCGCCGAAACCGCAATATTGTAGACCGAGGACAAGCGCTCGAGCGCGGCGTTGAGATGAATCTCGCCCTGCCCTTGCAGCACCGTCTCGCTGGTCTCCATCCTTTGCTCGACGGACAGCGAAGGATCCTCCTGGACCAGCTTCTGCAGGGACGCCGACAATTTCACGTCGTCTTTGCGATCCTTCGTCGCGATCGCGAGCTCATAGACAGGCGGCGGCGGCTCCGGAAAAGGCCCGGCCTCCGCCGCGCCGAGAAACGCTCCGGTCGCGACGCCGTCGATGCGTCCGAGAGCGACGAGCTCCCCCGCATCGGCTTCAGGCGCCCTCACCGAATTCAGCGCCGTCGAAGCGATAGATGCCGCCGACGCGAATGCCGTCCAGCGTCGCGCCATCGCGCAACGCGCCGCGCCAGATCCGGCCATAGCACAGCTTGCCGGCGTGCACCGTCTTGAAGATTTGCACGGCCGGCTGATCGCCGGCTGCGACGCCGCGCCGCTGAGCGGTCTCGATCGCCAGAGGCACGTCGTGTCGCAAGGCTTTCCATAGGCGCCAAACCCCGTGGCCCCGGCTCGCCGATCCGATTAGCACCTCGACGATCGAATCCTTCGCCTGATCCTTGGCGAGGTGCTTGTAGAGTTCGTCCGGCGTCGGCGTCACGTCGTCGAGCAGCTTCTCCATCAGCGCGTCGTCCTGATCCGCCAGCGCCTCGGTCAGTCCTGTCAGCGCCTGCTTTTCAGGCTCGAGCATGTCAGGCGGCAGTTCGATCGGCTCGACGTTCTGCTTTTCGCCATAGCGATAGGCGCGCTCCGTCACGACGTCGATATAGCCGATGACCGCGTCTCCGGCGCGGATCGGCAGCTGGCGCGGCACCAACGGACGAGTCGAATGCGCCTGCAGCGCGGCGATCGCATCGCGGAACGAGCCGTTCAGCGTATCGATCTTGTTGATGAAGATGAAGTGAGGCAAGCCGCGCGCCTTCGAGCCATTTGAGCAGAAGCGGCAAATTGGAGACGCGCTCGGTCGCCGGCTCGCAGACCACGACGGCGAGATCGACCGCGGTCAAGACGGCCTCGGTTTCGAACGCGAATTCGACGGAGCCGGCGCAATCGAGGATTGACCAGCGCTCGCCAAGAAATGTGCAATGGCCGAGCCTCGCTTCGGTGCCGGCGGCCCGGCCGCGATCGGCCTGCCGCCTGGTGGGCGCGCCGGCCGCCGCCATAAGAGCGTCGAACAAGGTCGACTTGCCGGCGCCCTGGGGACCGATGAGGGCAATTGAGCGGGGTCCGGAAGCGGCCTTCGGCAAAGGTCCTGACATGATGGCGTTCCTTCCGCCTCGCGCCGTCTTGAGCAGGCAGCCCCGCGGCCGTTTGGCTAGCGTTATTGTGGAGTCATTTTCTGAGGATCGCGGCTTTTGTCAATCGACCGCGGATTGGCGTATGCGAGCGCTTTGCGATCCGGCCAAATGTTTCACGTGGAACGTTTTTGACCGGTTTGCCTCGCGACCGGACAATTTGAGGCGCTAATCCGGCAAGCCGCCGCACGCGACGCAGTCTGACCGGCGAAAGCGCTCGACCACTTTTTCAGCCGAAAGACAGACCCACGGCCTTGGCCGTCACCATTCGAGCTGTTGACGGAGCCAACGAATTGCATTCAACGCCTCAATATTACGACATCATTCGCAGGTTGCAGCGCTTCGGGATCGATCCATCCGGCTTGTCGCATCATTTGACTATATCGCTGCGCCAGCTCCGGGGCGCGCCGATAAATGCTGCACTGGACCACGTGGCAAAAGCCGCATTGTTCTCGATCGCCCGCGCATAAAGGCTCCTCGCCTCGCTCCTGCCGTTCTAGCCCGACAAGGGCAAGGATGCGGAAAATTTGGCACGCTACGAATTCCGGCGCCTTGCGCAGGCATTCTTCGGCGGAGTCCAGCGCGGAAGCATATCGTCCGTTCGCCCACAGCGCCTCCGCTCGGTAGAAAGAATAAAACGGGGGGACGATCGGATTGAGCTCGATGGCCTTTTCGATTTCGGTCATGGCTTGTTCAGCATGCCCGTTCGCGAGAAGAGCCGAGCCGAGGAACAAAAAATTGTCGGCGTCGCTCGGTCCAAGATCCACGGCGCGCCGGATCAGGAGTCAGCGACCGCTCCATATCCCCGTGTAGCGACAGAGAAAGCTTAACCCCTGATAGGCGGTCGGGAGCATCGGATCGAGTTGAATGGCGCGCTCGAATTGCGCGACGGCTTCGCCGAGCGCGCCAGCGTCCAGTCCCCGGTCAGCCGAAGCACAATGTCGATCGCGTTCACATATGCGAGGATGAGCCAGGCGGGGGCGTAATCGGGGTCGCGCCGCACCGCTTCAGTCAGAAGCGCCCGAGCTTCCGTGGTGGCGCCGCCATTGAATCGATGCTTCAGGGCGATGCCCCGCAGCACGAGTTCATACGTCTCGAGATCACGGGGCGGGCGGGCGAGGGCCGAGCGCATCTCGCTTCCCCGCAAGCTCGAGTGGAGAGTCGCCGCGATTTTTTCCACGAGCTCATCTCTCGCCCGGGGAATGTCCTCTGCCCGAAGCGTGAATTTCTCGGCCCAGGCGACGGCGCCGTTGTGGGCGTTGATGAGCTGGACGTCAATGTGCATGTGCTCGTCGTCGCGGCGCACCGAGCCGTGGACGAGATAGCGAACCCGCAGCTTTTGGCCGATCGCGGGGATATCGAGCCCGGCGGCGAACAGGGCCAATGAAGAAAACCAGGCGATGACTCGCATGTCCCTGTTTCGCGCCAGATCGTTGATGATCTCGGCGGATATGCCTTCGGCGAACACGCGCGCCGGCTCATCGAGGCGATCGGGCTTGAACGGCAGAACAGCGATCGATGGCCGGTCCGGCATAGCGCCGGCGAATTCCGGCCGAGGCGCGGGGCCGCGCAACGCTGCGGCGCCGTCGCCGCTTTCCTCCGCGACGTCGGGAAGCAACGGCGTTTCGGAGCGCCCTTTGGGCGCCAGCAGGTAGCCGCGGCGGGGAACATTGCGAATGAGCCGGTGATCCGCCATCGCCGAGCGCGCGCCGGATGTCGGCGACGCATTGCGTCAGCAAATCTTCGGTGACTGATAGCGTCGTCCCATACGGCGTCCATGATCTCCGACTTGGTCACCACCTGGCCGCGCCTTTGCGACAGGAGTTTCAAGACGGCGAAGGAACGTGGCCTCAGAGCGACGATGACCGCCGTCTCGGCTCCGAAGATCATTGCGCCGCGGATCGAGACAAAAATCGCCGATCCGGATCTCAGACGGGGAAATAGCGTCGAGGTTTCCCATCGCAAGACGGCCCCAAATGACTAGCTCTAGAAAACCATGCCGGTCAGTCAAATCCAATTGCGGAACCCATGGAAACGCCAACACGCCACGTTCATGTTCCATCAACTCGGCCGGTCGCTCCATCCCAGCGTCAATGCCCAGGGCCTGCCGCGCTTGGCGGCGTAGCCGCAGCCGCTCGGCTTTAATGGGGGGACAAGCTTTGGCGCGGCAAGACTGAAGAATTAGATCGCCCCGGTCGGCGTGCCGATGCCAAATGCGGCCGCCGGATTTCAGCAAATTCAGAATTTTTCAGAGCGAATTTCAGGACAATCACCGGATCCGGCGCGCATAGAAGAGGCGGCATCGCCTCGGCCGAGGAAACCGGCGCCATATGCCAGGCGCAACAAGCTCGAATTCAAGGAGACAGGTGTTATGAAGCTCGTCACAATTCTCTCCGCGGCCATGCTCTCCGTAGCGTCCGCGGCCGCGTTCGCCCAAGATGCTTCGACCATGCGTCGCGGCGGCGGCGAAAAATGGCTCGGTCACGCCTCGGAATATAGCGGCGCCACGACCGGAAACAGGAAAGATGATCTGTTCACGGGACGCTCAATCGATCCGGGATGGGTTCCTCCAGTGACGTCGGGGCCCAAAGGTCCTGGCGAGAACTTTTACCAGCAATAACGTCGGTTGTTCATCAACTCTCTGGGTCTTGTAGTGTCGCGGCGATCCACGCCCGTTGCGGCGCGACGAGAGCGGCATAGGTCTTTGAGTTGATCTTTCGGGTTTGCGCCAGAACCTTGCCGCCGCTTGTTGAAAAGCCCAAGACCTCATCGTTGTTTTCGCCCTTTCGTTGACCATGTGGCGCGGTGTTCAGCGGGCTACCCAAACGGGGGCGGAGAATGCGCTCTCGACAATTGCTGCTCCGACAGTTTTGCCGGAGCAGCAGCGTTCGTAAGGAGTCACAAGATCTGATCGGCGACGTTCTAGTGGAGGACACGCTATGACACATGCTCATATTTACGAGCTTGGGATGAAAGCTTACCTGGCCGGCAAAACGCTGGCGGGTTGCCCTTACGACTGCGCAAATTGGTCAGAAGCGCACGATGCCTGGAAGGACGGCTGGCTTGACGCGAGTCGCGCGCACTGTCGCATGCATAATATTGCAATTGCCGCGCATCGGCATGCCAAGACCTCGATGCTTTCCAGGTGACGGCGCAGGCCCAACCGTACCAGCAGAACGGATCATTCGACGAATAGAGACCGAACAACGCTCGGTCCGCGACCGGCAATGATCTGCTAAATCTTGCGGCCTTCGCGTCCTGTTGCTTTCGCCCCGACTGCGGCCGCCCGTTCGGGAGCGGCTTTCCAACTTCGTTTGAGCCCATGCCGGGATTGAAGCGGTTTCGCAGCGCCTTGGTCAAGCAAGCGCGGGCCGAGCGATGCGTTCACGAGCGCGTCATTGAGCCGGGTCTAAAGTTTTCTCCGAGCCTCTCCCCTTATAACGCAATTCATCCGCATGTTCCCGACGGAACAGCGCGCGGCGCCAAAACGGCGGAAGATTAGGCATCGACGCTCAATCACGGGCCTCGATGCTTAACACTTAATTTAGGGAATGAGTAAGATGAAGCTATCTGTTCTGCTTGCAACGACCTTTGCCGCGCTGGCGCCAATTCATGCGTACGCCGCGGGGAGCGCGACGATTCAGTTTCCAATGACGGTATCAGCAGGCGCCAGTACGTGCTTGAAAGGGGCCTATGGCACCGTCATCGATCATAGTTTCGGCGAATTCGAAAATCTCGAAGTGATTTTCCGGGGTTTGCCGGCAAACACCGACTTTGACTTTTTCTCGATCGAGGTTCCGAACGCGCCGTTCGGGGTCGCTTGGTATATTGGCGACATCGTCACCGACCAGTACGGAGTTGGCGTCGGCAATTTCGTCGGGCGGTTCAATATCGAAACATTTGTCGTTTCCCCAGGCGTCCCGGCGTCAGCGCCACCCAATGTCTTTCATAGCCCGCCGGCCGTCGTCCCGGAAGCAACCGTCGGCATAAAAGACTAGCCCCATCCAGCTTTATCACCTTGGGCTTTGGTTCAATTCCCCGATCGACGCCAAAAAAGCAGGCTGCGCGGAGACCGTGACGCCGTTCAATGGCGAACATAACGCCGGCATCCAGGCCCTGAACACGGCGGCATACCCCGATGCCAAAGGTCCGCTTATCAACCTCCAATAATGGGGAAACGGGGAGAGAGCGGGGTCAACGCCCGCTCATCCTTCAAAATAGAGTAAAGGTCCTTTCGGGGCCCCGCTCCTTGTAGCGGGGCTTTTCTCTGAGGGGTGCCCGCCAGGGCAGCCAACAAACGCCGTCTCTGTCTGCGACGCGTTTCAGCGCGAGCTATACCCTTAGTTGTCACACTGTTGCAGACGCGCGAAGCGCGGCATAATCTTAGGCGGTAGTCTCGCCGCGGGAGGAGCGCGCAACCGAGGTGACAGTGTTTGCCGCTCAGGAGCAGCGCCCGCTAATACTTGGTTGGTTAAGGGTGTCTTAATGCGCCAATCGTTGAAAAGCTCAAGCATACCTTTGACAGACCGGCGCAGCGTGATCAGCGGTCTTGCTTGCGCTGCGACCATCCCATCGGCGGCTCTCTGCGTCAGCCCAATCGGCTCGGTCGAAAGCGCCATTGGTTCCGCAGAGGATGAGGCGCATGGGGTCAAGCGCCCGCTCGCCACAGGCGCCGAGATTTTCATTGGCGATCTGGTCAGCACCGGTGCGGCGGCTCGTCTCGCCATGTTGCTGGGCGCGGCGACGCGCGTTCGCATGGGCTCGAGCACTCGCTTGCGCGTAGACAGGTTTCTGGCCGATGCGCGCGGCGAGCTTACTTTCAATTCCGGGCCCTTGCTGATCGATCGGGGCGAAGGATTGTCGCGCAGCGATCTTCGCCTGCGCTCCCCTTACGGCGTGATCGCGCTGCGCGGGACGCGCGTCTTTGCGGGGCCAAGCAAGGGAGTCTTTGGCGTTTTCGTCGAGCGCGGCGTCGTGGATTTTACCGCTGGAGGCGCAACGGTGCGCCTGACGGCGGGCGAAGGATCGGACGTTCGCCGCAAAGGAGACAAACCGACGCCTCCAAGCCGCTGGGGGTCCGAACGCGTCCAAGACGCCCTGATGAGCGTCTATTGATGGACAGGCTCGAAAACCTCAAGCTCGTCGCTGCGGCCCCGAACCTTCAACTTGCCGACCGATCGCACCGTTCCTGGAGCGAGCCGCCCTGCGGCGACGGGACCGACGCAGATGGTGCGTTCCCAGCTTTTGTTCGCCGCTTCGAGGCGCGCGGCGGTGTTGATCGCCATTCCGTGGGCGGTGTAGTCGAGCTTACGCCTGCCGCCGACGTCGCCGATAATGACCGGGCCAGTTTCGAGCCCGATGCGCGTGCGGCCGAGGCCGAGCGCGCGGGCCTGTGGGCGCTCGCGGAACGCCGCACAGGCTTCGCTGAGCGCGATCGCGCATTCAACCGCCCGCTGCGGATGGTCGGGTAGATCGAGGGGCGCGTTGAACAGCGCGTGCATTGCATCTCCGACGATCTTATCGACCATGCCGCCGTGTGCGACGATGACGTCGGCGAGCATTTGGAAATAGGCGTCCAACAGGGCGATGAGATCGCGTGGCTGCGCCCGCTCCGTCATTGGGGTGAAACCCTCGATGTCGGTGAAAATCGCCGTGACTTCGCGCGTTTCGCCCTCGAGGCGCACCGCGTCGGGATTCGCAAGTATTCGAGCCACGATGGCTGGGGCGAGGTGCTGTTCGAAGCGGTTGCGCAACCGCCGCTCGCGGCGCTCCGTCTTGATCGCGGCGGCCAACGCCGAGAGGGTGAATAACAGCACCGCCAACGTCGGCGGACCAACCGGATCGAGTAGCAGATTGCGCCAACGCAGGGCCGCCGCGCCCATAACCGCCCAGCCGACGACGAGAGCGCCTACGACGACCAAGCCGCGCGCCGGCCGCAACCAGAGGCCGGCCCCGATGGACGCCAAGCTGAGCATCAGCGCGCCGGCAGTCTCGATCGGCGAGAGAATGGAAGGTCGCGTAGGAATTTCCTTGGACAGTAGGGTCGCGATCGCGTCCGCTTCGATCTGAACGGTCGGCGCCGCTTGAGCCTGTGCGGTGCGGCGGAGGATGCCGACTTCGGGAGCGCTGCTGCCTATGAGCGTAATACTGTTCTTGATCATGGCTGCGTCGAATTTGCCATCGAGAACGCTTACGGCCGAGATTGTGCGGCGCGCCCAAGTTTCGGGTGGCGAGGCGCGGAACCGCAAACTCGCGTCTGGCCCCAGCGGCGCCACGCGATCGCCTATCAAAAGGCGCGGGGGCGCGTCGTCGAGGATTAATGTCGAGGCCTCCTCCACAACGCGTACCGTTTCAACGGCGAAGCCCGCGACCGGCGCGCCGCCGGCCAGCGCCAGCAAGGGGGTGCGCCGCGCTACGCCGTCGGCATCATTGTCGAAGACTATAAGGCCAACCCCTACCGCCGCTTGCGCAAGATCTTGCGTCGGCCAAATCACCGCTTCCGCGCCCCAAATGCGTGGGGCGTGAGGCGCGCCGCGGACGAGAATCGGGGCCGATGCGGGGAATGCATCCCCCGAGGACTCATGCGCCAGCACGGCGCCAAGCACGGCCTGCGTGCGGGCTAGAGCGCGGCTGAGTTCCGCATCTCCGTCGGCGAGTTCACCGGCGATCGTCGCCAGATCGCCGCGCGCGGTTTCGGTCGCGAGCCGGCGGGCGACAGCCGCCGGGGAGAGCCTGTCCTCCCCCGCCAGCAGCATGTCGAGGCCGACGACAGCTGGTTGCGCCCCGGCGAGGGCGTCGACGATCCGCGCAAGTATCAAACGGCTCCAGGGCCAAGGGCCGTACCGGCGAAGCGCCTCGCTGTCGATGTCCACGACTACGATTGGCGGAGAGGTTATCGCGCGCGTAGGCGGCATTTCGAGGTCGAGCGCGTTTTCGCGCAGAAAGCTCCGGATCCCGCCTCCGTCGAGGGCCCACAGCAGGCCGATAACGAGGATGGCCAAGGCGCCGGCAATCGGCGCGACCGATGCAAACCGCTTCCGCTTCATGCTTGTTCAACGCCGGCGTTGAGATCGCGCGAGGAAGGACGCACTCCCCTTTCGATCGCATTGCGAGGCGGATTTCCTCGCGGCGAGGTCGAAAAGAGCGGCGGGCGCCGAACGTTGAGAGCGATGCCGCGAGCGAGGGCGGCAGCGATGCGCCGCCGGCGCCTCGCCCTCGCATCCAAGGTCAGGCGGAGATCCATTAAGCGCCAAACAACTCTGCAATTTCGCTGAGACTATCGGGACGGCAGACAAGCCTCTTGCCGGCGCGCCGGATCGCGCCCTGCTCCTCGAGCGCACTGAAAGCGAGATTGACTTTTGGCCGGCTGGCTCCAATCAACGCCGCGATCTCCGATTGGGACACAGCGAGCGTAAGCTCCACCTCCGTATGGACGGGCGCGGTGAAATCCAGGAGGCGCAACAGGAAACGCGCCAGCCGTCTCTCCACGCGCTGCAATGCCTGCGCCTCAAGTTGCTCGGTCGTCTCACGCAGCCGGCCGCAGAGAAATCGGCTCACTCCGATCGCCATCGTCGGGCGGGTGGCGAGCAATCGCAGCAGGTCGGGGCGAGCGAGCGCCAGCACCTCAGAGTCGCGCAAGGCGGTGACGTCGGCGCTCCGGCGACCCTCGTCGAGCACTCCAATCTCCCCGACGATATCGCCAGGGACGGCAATTCGAAACGCGAGTTCGCGGCCGTCGACCGAGCAGACGGAAACGCGCAGCTGGCCAGCGACGACCAGAAACACTTCCTCAGCGGGATCGCCGCGCTGGAACACCAGCCGTCCGGCCTCGTAGCGTCGAGGTCGCAAAAGGGGGGTCAACGCAGCGCTGTCGGCTGCATCGAGCGGCCCAAACAATGGAAAAGTCAGCGCGTAGGCGGCAGGTCGTCGAGACATTGTGACTCGCTGGCGGCGGACAACTGCCATTCTCGCATTGTCGAGGTCGGCCCGCAACCGTCCGACAACCGCGCGGCCGCTGTAGGGGGAGCGCGACAATGCCAAGCCCTTGATTGGACCCGCAAGTGTTCGAGGCCGAATGCGCGCCGTTCCAACCACAAGAATGCGCCAACTCCATCTCCGAAAATGGTTGCGATGCGGGAGTAACCCCGACATGCGGAAAGAGCTCCATATGCGCGCCGCGTTGGCTCAGAAGCAGCGAACTTCCGCTTCAGCTTGAGCCCGACGCAATTCGACGGAGGTCTCTTTGGCTTTCGGACTGTTGCGGAACAGCGTTCCGATCTGGCCAAGCGCTTGGTCCATGCTCGCGACGGTTTGCGCCGCTTCATAGCGATCATAAGGCAGCAGCGAGGCGATCACGTCGATAGAGCATGAGCAGCGCTTCAACACATCCCGCGTTTCGCCATTCATTTTCATGCAAACATAGACATAATCGGCCCGTGCTTCGGTTGGATAATCATTGTTGTCGGCTGCTCGCGCAGGAGCTGCCGCTAATGCGAGTAGAATGGCGCTGGTGGTATATATCGGGGCGATTTTCAACATTGAGGCGTCGTGGTTCGCATCGGGGCGGAGACAGGCCTCGGCGGCGAGGCTCCCAAGCTCAAGCACAAGAACGTACTAAGGATCGCAGCCGGCGGCCATAGTATAGCTGGCGGCCAGCGCCAGGGCCAGCATCAAAGCGTGATAAGTCCATTGCATGAAAGCAGCCGCGATTTAGCTGCTGCGATAGTATGAACCGAGTGGCGCGCTATTAGACGTCACCGAGGTGCGCAAAACCATCGTTCCCCTCTCCCCCGATTTCTCAGCTCTAAGCGCGGCGCAGTTTAGGGAATTCAATCGGCGGGACAGGCGTAGATGGCCTTGATTCGCGAGGTTACACGGAGGCTCGGATAGCCGTCGGCCACATTGTTCATGAAAAATGTGCCGCTTTCACCAGGAGCGACAAAGCCGGTCCCCGTGATCGTCACATCCTGAAGCGAAAGGCTTTGAGTCGCGATTTCGACGCGGCGAATGATTTTGTCGGATAGGACGTTGTTCACGTCCCAGGTGAAGGCATTAGCGAAAGCGACGACCGACGGGCTGCCGGATCGGATTCTTTTGAGTTCGGCGTCACGCCGCCTGGCAGCCGTATCGACGTAAAGCGCTTGATCGTTCTGTGCACGATGAAGAACCAAAGGAGAGGTACGAATAAAATGTGTGTACGAGAACCCCGTGTCGGGGGTTTGGCATTGCCAAAATCCGTCGAAAGCGGCAATCTCAGCTTCAGCGAGACTGGCATCTGGTGGAAGCTCGGGCAAGAGGACGTCTTGAAACTTTATCTAGCTGGTCCCTTGGGGTTCTCAGAGATCGGGCGTGAATTTAAAGATCGCATCCTTATTCCCGAACTCACGAAAAAGGGTTTCGAAGTCTTGGACCCTTGGAAGTTAACAGATCAAGAACAAATCTCTCAAGTTGAGGCTCTGCCATACAGCCAAGCTAAGCGCGATGCTTGGCGAACGCTCAACTCCACAATAGGAGCCACAAACCGTGATGCGATCGATCATTGCGATATCGTAGTTGGTGTCCTTGACGGTGTGGATGTCGATAGCGGCACAGCCGCCGAAATTGGATATGCCTATGCCAAGGGCAAACCGATATTAGGCTACAGAGGAGATTTTCGCCTGTCCGCGGATAACGAAGGTGCTGAAATCAATTTACAAGTTGAATTCTTCATTATAGACAGTGGCGGTGAAATACATAGAAGTTTTAATGCCCTTTTAGATGCAGTTGTGAGGCTGTAGATGGAGTTTACTTTAGATAGATCAAAGGATATAGCTGACGTAATTTCTTTTTATCAAAGGGGTTTTACTGTTGTTCTAGCGCTGGCTCTTGGTGAGGGGTTTAAGCAATTTGTCAGAGACAGGGTTGAAGAACCACACGAAGAATTTATCAACTGGAGTCGTCTTCCAGCATTAGTTGGTTTTTTGTTGCTGATACTTCCGTTTTTTCAGGGTATGAACCGTTATTTTTACATCACGTACGTAGCGTCCCGCTTTCCCACGCCTTACGCTCAATATCTTTGGTCGATGGCGCTATCTTATCATAGAGGCGGCAATCTCTTTATAATGTCTCGTGCGCTGTCTCTCGGGTTATGGAGGCGCTTCTATGAATGGAGTTGATTATTTTAGCCTTCGTTGATCTTTTTTGGGACCTTCTTTCCGCGTACCTCACGAGCATGACTTAATGGAATGGATTATGCTAACATTGTTTATATTTTTGCTATAGCGATACTGCTGTTAGTAATACGGACGCCCCGGTCGTTAGTCGGCGCTTTAATGGGTCTCGGAATTATAACGATACGAAGCATTGCTGATTTCTACTTTGGTTGGCATTTTTATTTCCCAACATAAAGCTGCCTAGTGTATTTCTCGACAAAATCATTGCCGATATTCCCGGCCTTCTCAAAAAAGTGCCGCAGCCGGAGCTATTGGGTCCGCGTTGACCAAACCGAGCAGGCCTTCCGTCTTATCGATTCCATTATGGCACCTAAACGAAGCATTCAATCGGCTTTGAGGGCGGCGTAGCCGTCGATCTCGATCGCTTTGGCCCGCCGGTCAGACCACATATTAGCCTTGAGCCGCAAGAAGGTCTCGGGATGAAGCTCGCAGGCGATCATTTTGTCCTGTGGCCGGAGAAGGGCCGCGGCGATCAGGGGCGACCCCGGATAGCGCGGCGCGACGGCCGCGACCAAAGGCCGGACGCAATCGAGATAGGACTTCATCAGCGCTTGCGCTTCGCCCGCCATTGGGCTCGACAGAAGGCGCAAGATCCCTGCGCGCCATTCATCGGTCTTCTCCGCCTTGTCGCCTGCGAGATCGTAAATGCCGCTGCCGGCATGAGTGTCTATATAGCGGAAGGGCCAGCTTGCGCCCGAGGCAGGCAAGGATCCGCGTCAGGAAGATATGTTTGAACACATCGGCAAAATTGCCGGCGTGAAAGTCATGAGCGATAGTTCATTCAAAAACGCGAGCGCCGCGGAGACCGGGAAACCGGCGACGGGCAGCCGCCCGGGCGACCTCCGGACAGGCGCGGAAGTTGCGCAGGTCCTTGGAAAAGCAGATCCGCACTTCCTGTAAGGCGCCCTGCCGGCAGGCGACGCCGATCATCCCCGGTCGCAGGCGCGCGTTGGCGGCAAAAAAGGCGCGCTCGATGTCGATTGACGTCCAGCTCTGATCCGCCTTGGCGTTCTGCAAGGGCGCCGGCACGATAATCGCCTCACGCGCGCGGCGAACGTCGTTGAAATAATCCGTCGGGCTCTTGCCGGAGCAAACGCCATGCTTGCGCCATTCATACCGCGCCAGCCCCTCGCTGGGGTAAAGGCCGGCGGCCCCTTGAAGAGCGATCCGGGAAGGCGATCGGGCGCCGAACGGACAGTCTTCAGGATAGCCATGCTCATATTGCGGCCAGAGCCCATGCACGACAAAGCCGAGGCCGGCGCCCGGATCGCATTGGCTTCCTGCACGGGCGGCCGCCGGCGTTCGGCAAAAGCCGGGCGACCAGGAGAGCGCCAACACATAGAAATCGAAGTCGCCCGACACGCCACGACCGGCCGGCGCGGCGCGCGCCGGCGCATGCCAAGGCTGTGCGGCTCGCGGAGCGGGACCCGAGTCGTTTCTTGCCGGATTGGCGGGGAACGTCCTTGTCGGCGCAATGGTCGAGAATGCAATCATCAGCAGTCGGGGGCGCCGCGCGGGCCCCCCCAGCAAAGTGCGCTGAGGTCAGGAGGCAGCAAACAACGAGATAGGCCAAGGAGGCGGGCGAGGCCAAGCGATCGCCTCGCCGCGGGTGCGTCAACCGGCCGAAGGGGCGGCGCGTCATACGCACATCTTCTTTAGGTTCTTTCAGGGCCGAGCCATTTTGCAATTCGGCGCAAAAGCGTCGTTGCGGTCGAGTCCGGCGACGCACCATTCGATGCCGAACCTGTCCCCTATGCCGCCCAAATCCTTCGAGATCGAGTAGGACACCGCGCGCACGTTGGAATCGTTCAATATGACGCGCGCCACGCAATAGCGCCGGGGAATATAGTCGAGGCCATTCGAGCGGAAGCCGATTTCCCGGATTTCCGCGAAAGCCGTGATTTCGAGGCCAGTCCTCCAGAATTCGCTTTCGCGTTCATGAAAACGCGCCAAAATCTCGTTCAGCGGCGCCGAATTATCGCAAGCGGGCAGCACGCTGTCGAAGGGCTCGTAGCGCCGCTCCGCTGGAACGAGAGGGCGCGCCGCTGCTTGGGGAATCGCTCCGGCGCTCGCGGCGAGCAGCGCGAGCGCCGCAGACAAACGAGAAATCTTTTGCGCCATCAACCCCGCTCCGCCTTGCCCTGACCTTCGGGACGCCGCAGGCGCCCCAAGCGTTCGAGACGATGCGTCGCAAAGGCCAAGCCGT
>CAWBLM010000002.1:0-641190 GCA_963789645.1 uncultured Alphaproteobacteria bacterium
AGTCGACCGGCCATCTCGTGCTGGAACGTGCCGACTACCAGGCGACCTGCGCTTGGTACACCCGGCATTTCGGCTTCATTCCGAGCGATGTGCAAGTGCTGCCCGACGGTTCGCCCGCGGTTGCGTTTATGCGCCTCGACCTCAGCAACGCGCCGGCCGACCACCATACTCTGGCGCTCGCCCAGGGTTTTGCGCCGATCTACAGCCGCAGCGCTACGAGGGGGTGGATGCCAACGCGGTCGGCATGGGGCAGCGGGTGCTGCGCGAGAAAGGATGGAAAGACGCCTGGGGCATCGGACGGCACGACGATGAAACTCTTCGGCTGACGCCGAAGTCGTCACATATCTTTTCCGCGAACCATCATGCCAGTGAACGCTGCACTTCCACCACCAGGGCCGCGCCCGATGGGGCGTGGTTCGCAATAAGCTCATCACCCCAATCCCCGGCGAGTTCGAGACCACCGCCGCCTTCATCCGCTCTAACCGGGTCGAGACATTGTCAGGCTGGAGCGGTCCGTCCATCAATGAAGCGGAAGTGGGATTGCGGTCCCCGGTCACCCAGAATCAGCAGTTACTGTGCCAGGGCGGCGCGGCTGCCTTGGGGTCCGCCATAGCCGGCGTGAGCGCTATTCGCAGACGGTTACGTTCGCTCTTGGCATGTGCGTGTCGGTCAAGAGGAACGCCGCCGATGCCAAGCCAGCGATACCACCGCCAATGATATGGGCTCGCTTGTCGGTGATACGGTCGGGCGCTGGAGCGTTTATCCGGTCGTAGTTCCTCATAGTGTCTTTCTTTCTCAGAGATATCGAATTGAACTTTTTTTATTGTGTCACTCATTGGCGTACCCCTTATGCCAGAGATACCAGCGCAAGGCAGCGATTTGCGCACCAGCATCGTTGACCGCATTGCGGATGACGTAGATTAGGAAAAACAAGGCCCATTCGTTCATGATTGGCTCCTATGGTACTACCGTGTGTGCCCCCAAAGATACCGCTGTTAGTCCATACATCGATTCCCGCCTGTTCCACGGCGGCGTGACGGCTGGCGCCCAGGCCCGACGCCAACAGGTTGAAAACACGTTCGTGAAGATCATTTAATCCGTCAGGCGGAATACAAAAAGGCTCTGCCAGACCCAGGTTCCGGGAGCAGCCCCAGGTTTCGCGCAGACCGAAGCTTCCACCGACCAGCGATTGGCCGATCGATGGAAAAAACCTCTTTCTTGCGGCTGATCTCTGCGCCGCGCGTTAACGGCGTGGGCCGCCGCCGAAGCCGTGCATCCCGCCGAAACCACCGTGGCCGGCGAACCCATGGCCGCCGCCGAAACCACCGTGGCCGCCGAAGCCGCCGAAGCCGCCTTGGCCGGCAATTCCGGCGCTGCGTCCAGTGTAGAGGCCACCAACTCCCCCAACGGAGCCGCTAGCTCCCCCAACGACGACACCTGGATAGCTATAGCCGTAAGAGCTGGAGGACGAACAGCCATAATAGCTGCAGGACGGAAAGCCGTAGGCTCCTGCGTATCCACCATAGCCACCATAGCCACCATAGCCACCATAGCCCCCTCTATAGCCGCCGTAGCCCGCTCCGTATCCACCATAGCCGCCATAGCCCGCTCCGTGGCGTCCGGCGCCTCCCGAACCGCCGGCAAAGCGGGTACCAAGATGGCCGGCCCCGAACCCGTGACCAAAATGGCCGGCCAAACCGCCGCCGCCGAAATGCGGCGGGTGCGGCGGGTAGGGGAACGCGAATGCGGAGGTCGAAAGCACGCCGCTGCCGGCGGCGACGGCGGTCGTTAGAACGAGGATCGGTCTACGCAACATGACAATCTCCTTTGCAGATATTCGCCAAATTTCCTTAACCTCGACCCGTCGGCTTCGGACATGGAGAACTCACGGTCGGCAACGGCCTCAGGAACTGGCCAGCTTGCATCGCCGCCGCATCTCCGATCTTGTTGTCAGTAGTTGCCGATCGCGGCGATCAGTCTCGGTCGAATTCCATGCAAGCGGCGAAGGCGGACACGTTGTCTCTATTTGTCAGGTACCTTACCACATAACGTTTGGCGGCCCGATTAAATAGTTCCAAATTTCGGCAAATTGCTGATACCCTCCAACGCACACTCTCGCCAGCCTTCGATCTTTTGGCCGCCGTTACGACACCAGTGTTCGGCCCGTTCATGGTGATGCGTCCCCTTTTCGGCTGAAGCAACGCGCATGCACAACGCGCTCCCGCCGAACGCTATTCAAGCGCTGACCTTCAAAAATGGGGGAGGAGGAACACTAAAGAGAGAGGCGTAGGCGGCGACAAGACGTTGTTCTTCCAGTCGCGCCTCGCGCCGAATGCGCCTTGCCTTGGCAAGGCACACGTCACGTTGCCAGAAATGCTCTTTGGCCGATATCGGAAAGCCAAGAGAGCGGCATTGCATGGCGAGCTTGTGGAATAGTCGAGCGTTATCGATGTGGTTGATCATTTCAACAGGACTCCGTTTTCTCTCTGGTCAGAAAGAAATGAATAGCAGAAGGGCATTCTTCCCAATGGTTTTCGTCGAACGATCGGCCAGCGCGATCAGGATATCAAACACCCGGCTTTCGAGGCCCACGGGTCTGTCGCCCTCCAGAAGCAGCAGGCGAAAGGGCCCAAACGAGGTCGCATGTCCCGTGCCGGCGTCACGGCTGGCGCCCAGGGGCTCGGGCGTCGAAGATGTTGACAACACGATCGCTAAGATGATCTAATCTGTAAGGCGCGATACAGATAGGCCTGACGCCTAACTGATTGGCTCGAGACCTCCCATGACTACCTGGACGCCGCTCCGGCTCCGCCGTCCCGCTACGCAACGGCGACGGGTCGATGTGGCGCAGGAAAGAGATGTTCGAGTAGCGCAGTGCTGCTGATCGACGAACGTGATCGGAGCAACAAAATGATACCCGCGTCCAGGACAATTGACGATGTATCGGTTTCCCGCCTGACCGTCGCCGAGCGCCCGGCGCAGCGCAGTGATGTGAACCGTCAGGTTCCCTTCCACCACGAGGGTGTCAGGCCATACCGCGGCCATGAGCTCGCGCTTGCTGACCAACTCGCCCGGGCGTTCGGTGAGCGCGATCAGGATCTCCAGCGCCCGGCTGCCCTCCGATGCTCTAAAGCCGACTGGAGGCGCGCGACCAAGGTTATTGATGCGGTCTCCGTTGTCATGTGCCTTACCAAATAATGTATGGGAGCTAACAAGTAAGGGCCCTAAGGATCATATCCCCGTGAGGTCCTGTTTCAGGATATAGCCACGCCATCGCCGCGACCTTACGCCTATGGCGCGGCCTGCGCTATTGACCGTGCGGATTGCCGTTTTGTCTTATCAGATGAGAGCGATGATACTTTGGTTTAGCAGACGCGGAAGCAGTGCCCCCCGCGGGCCTGAGCGGGGAGCGGGACGGATCGAAGAATCGCACACGCTGACCGGTGGGTCTTCCACGGCGGCGTGACGGCTGCTCAGGGGGACCCGGCGCCGAAGAGGTTGACAATACGATCGGGAAGATCATCTAGTCTGTTAGGCGCGATACAGATAGTGCGCGACGCCCGACGAATTGCCTGGAGACGTCCCATGAGTTCCCGGACACCGCCCCCGCTCGCCCCGGCGCCGCCGGCAACGGTCGTCGAGGAAATTCGGCGGCGCTTCCCAGCCCGGCTGGTACAGACAATGGAAACGGTTTTCGAGTTACGCGCGACCGCGCAACAAGTGGACAACGTTCTGACCGATTGGTTTGAAGAACTCGGTGGGGTCTCCGGCGCGCTTCGAGATTCTCATGCTGCTATGGGCAGCCAAGGGCGGCGCCGTTCCGCACAAGGAAATCGTCGCCAGGCTCGGCGTCACGCGCGCGACCGTTTCCGGCCTCATGACGGCTCTCGAGCGCGAGGGCTTCGTGAGATCCTCGACCGACCGCGACGATCGCCGACAACTCCTTGCAACCCTGACCTCCAGGGGCGAAGCGGTCATCGGCAAGGCGATCGACGTCAACATCACGCGATTGCGCGCGGTGTTTCAGGGTTGGTCAGCGGCGGAGCTGAAGACGTTCCTGGCGGTGTTGCGCCGCGTTCGCGAAGGCTTCGCGGCGGACGCAAATGATCTCAGGACGAAGGGTGCCGGCCGACCGGGACGGCCTGTGCGCGGAAGACGCCAAGACGAATGAGAAAAAACGCATCGGATGCCGCGCCGTCTGCCCCGAGACGTGCGGGACCGAAGCGACAGGACAGGCGGTGATTCAGTCGGACCATAGCGGCGATGGTTTCGACCATCTGGTCAGCAAGGCCATATCCCCTTTGTGTGCAGTCTCGGCGCACCGATTGCGCAAGGCAGGTTGGCCGACCCTCGCCTCAGTCCCCGAAGTAGTGCTGGTGCCGCCAGACGTGGTGATCGTGCCCATCGCGCCCCTCCGGATTTACTGCGAGGCTGCTTCCGCAGCTGCAGCGAAGGCGTCGAGAATGCGAGTTGAATAAATGATTGCGGGCCGGCGTTGACGCTCACGGCGACCCCAAGCACTTCAGCAAGTTCTTCCAAAGTCGCGCCTAGCCTTCTTGCGGCCTCCGCATGGACGGTGATGCACCCATCGCAGCGAAGAGTGATCGCAACCGCAAGCGCAATGAGTTCGCGCATCTTGGCATCAAACTGCCCTGTGCGTTGGCCAGCCGTGTTCATGCTCGTACAGCCGCGAATGGTGTCCGGCGTGAGTTTGGCCAGCGCACTCACACCGGCGCCGACCTGATGTCGGTAACCGTTCCAATCCAGCATATGGTCGGCAAATCGATCCATCGTTCGTCTCCGCTGAGGTCGATACTGTGGGATATACCCGCGCCATCGCCGTTCAATTTACGCGTCTGGCTCGACTCGCGCTATTGGCCGTGTGGATCGCCGCTATGTCTTACCAGATGAGTGCGATGACACCTTGGTTTAGCGGGCGCGGAAGCAGTTCCCGGCGCGGGTCTGAAAGAGGAGCGGGACGGATTGAAGGATCGCGCAAGCTGCCGGTGCGGCCTCAATAGGTCTGTTTCATATCCGACGGGTATAGGGTTCCGATACCAAGGTATAGGATGTCTTGTCACTCGCGCGCCATCACTTGCCGGCGACGCAAAAAAGATGCATCTTGAGATGAAACGGCAGCTGGTCGGAGCGGCCTAATTCTCGTGCGGGAAAGATGAGTTCAGGCAAAGCCCACTGTCGTGGTCATTGATGATGACGCGGCGATGCGAGAATCGCTCGGGAGCCTGTTGCGATCTGTGGGACTCGATGTAAAGCTCCTGGCGTCGGCGCCTGAATTCCTGAGGTCCGGGCGCCCGGACGGACCCGCCTGTCTCATACTTGATGTAAGATTGCCCGGAACAAGCGGCCTCGACATTCAGCGAGAACTCGCGGCGGCCAACATCCATGTCCCGATCATCTTCATCACCGGGCACGGCGACATCCCCATGTCGGTCCAGGCAATGAAAGGCGGAGCGATCGAGTTCCTGACCAAGCCGTTCCGCGATCAGGAGTTGCTCGACGCCATTCAGCTCGGCCTTGCGCGGGACGCCACCCGGGCGAGGAGGAACGGTCCCTGGCCGCGCTGCGGGAACGGTTCGACACCTTGACCCCGCGTGAGCGCGAAGTCATGGCCCATGTCGCGCGGGGGCGCCTCAACAAGCAGATCGCCGGCGACATCGGCGTCAGCGAGATCACGGTGAAGGTCCATCGCGGCCAAGTGATGCGAAAAATGAAGGCGTCGTCCCTGCCCGATCTAGCCCGAATGGCGGACAAGCTGAAGCTCGCGGTGGAAAAGTCGGAAGCTTCTTAGCTCTGCAATCGGCGTCCGGCACGCTGCCGCTGCGACGCCGTTTGAGGAGGATCATCCGATAATCGGCTGCCATTGCTTCGCCCTGGTCTCGCCCGTTGCGACGGCCGCGCCGGACCGCCCTCCCAAGGCGCAAGTCAGCCTATGCGCAAGTATAATCGACAGTTTCAGGCCCCCGGGCGATGCTAAGCAATCCAAGTCGAAGCTGGCGCGCAAAATGGCGCGCGCGGCTGCAATCTCTTTGACGCAAGCCAGGATCAAACATTGCCGAAGAACATCGTGATTGCAGTCGTTGACGACGATCAGTCGGTTCGGGTGGCTTTGACGAGTCTCGTGAAATCGCTGGGCTACCGCGCCGCGGCGTTCCAGTCCGGCGAGGATTTTCTGAATTCGAATCAGCGCCACGGCGCGGCTTGTTTGATCGCGGATGTGCAAATGCCGCGCATGACAGGGCCAGAGCTCCATAATCGACTGCGCGCGTCCGGCAAGCCCATTCCCACCATTCTGATCACGGCCTACCCTGACGAAACGGTGCGGGCGCGCGCGCTGCAGGCCGGCGTGAAGTGTTACCTGACGAAGCCGTTTAGCGAGGATGACTTGCTCGAATGCCTCCGTTCCGCTCTCGATTGTCACGCTGTGGGGGAGAAGGGAACATGACGACTGGGCGGCAAGGCGAACTGTACCTCTGTGTGTTCGGGCCTGCCCATCAGGACGCAATGTCCGGATGGGCAGGCGCGGTGAATTGAAAGATGGCGCCGCGGGGCAGGTTCGCGCTCGCCCACAGCCGTCCGCCATGCGCTTCGATGATCGAGCGGCAGATCGACAGTCCCATGCCCAAACCGCTCGGTTTGGTCGTATAGAAGGCCTCGAAGAGGCTCTCCATGGCCGCCGGCGCCAGTCCCGGACCCGAGTCCCGCACCGCGACCTGCACGGCGTCCGGTTCGGTTTTCATGGTGCTGATCAGCACTTCTCGCATTCCGCCGCTGGCGCCGCTCATCGCCTCGATGGCGTTGATGATCAAATTGAGGATCACCTGTTGCACTTGCACGCGGTCGCCTTCGATCGGCGGCAAGCCCTCCGCGAGTTGGGTCCGCACCGAAACGCCGTTCTTCGCCGCTTCGCCATGGGTCAGGGCGACGACCTCGAGGATCGCCTCGTTGATCGCCACGCGATCGTTCCGCAGCGGCGCCTTTTTTACGAGTTCGCGGATCCTGCCGATGACGTCGCCCGCTCGGCCGCCGTCCCTAACGATGCGAGCGAGCGCCTGCTGTACCTCCTCCAGATCAGGAGGCTGGCAAACGAGCCAGCGCAGCGCCGCCTGGGCATTGGTCACGGTCGCGGCGATGGGCTGGTTCACTTCATGGGCGATCGAGGCCGTGAGCTGCCCCATCGTTGCGACGCGGTTCGCGTGCGCGAGATCCGTCTGCACCTCGCGCAACGCCTCACTCACGCGCTTGCGCTCTGTAATATCCTCACACACAATCAGCGCCACGGGCCGGTCCTTGATCAACATAACCCTGGCCATCTCGCGAACCCAGAGCGCCTCGCCATTTTTGCGGATTTTACGCGCCTCCCAGCTTATGGTTTGGCCGCGTCGTTCGAAGCAGATGGCTGTGTTTCTCTCGACGGCCTCCCGGTCCTCCGCGTGAAAGAGGTTCTGCACCGGACGTCCGATCAATTCGTCGACTGTGAAGCCGAGCTGCTCGGCGCCGAAAGGATTCACAGATACGATGGCGCCGCTCGCATCCACCATGAAGTACATGGTCGGATTGTTTTCAAAGACCGCCTTCCATTGCTCCTCGCTTTCACGCAGCGCCGCCTCGGCCTGCTTGCGAGCGGTAATGTCGCGTCCGACGCCGCGATAGCCGGCGAAGCGCCCCGCCTTATCGAACGCGGGCAACCCCGAGACGGACACGTAACGCTTGCCGCCATCTGGCGTAGGCCGGGCGAGTTCGAAATCCCGAAACGGGAGGTGGGCGTCGAGCGTCTCCCGGTGCTTGCGCCAGGCCTGTGCGCCGGGCGCCACTAAGGCACCTCCCAGCGTGTCTTACCGATCTCCGAGCCCGGCGCGGGCGTGTGGGCAAGGCCTTCGGCGAACTCCTGGCGGACGAAGCGATGTTGCGCGTCGGACTCCCAGTACACGTCGAAGGAGAATTGAACGAGGGCGCGAAAGCGCTCCTCGCTCTCCCGCAGCGCCTCTTCCGCCCGCTTGCGCTCGGTCACATCGACTGCCGTGCCGATGAATTCATCGCCGGTCCCAATCGGATGCCCGACCACATGAAGGTGCTTTACCCCTACAAGGTCAGGCTCGAGCAGGCGCAAGCATAGGAAGAGGGCGCCAAGGCAGCGCTGCTCTTTGCCCAACTGGAACTCACCCGCCAGCTGGACCTGCGGGCAAAGGATGTCAATAGCCAGGTATCCCTGGACATGGCCCGTACCACCCTCGACACAGATCACGCTAGCTTTCTGCAGGCCCAGGCCAGGGAGAGCGCCGAGATCAACCTGAGTAATACGACAGTGTCCGCGCCCTTCGATGGGGTCGTCACCGCCTGCAATGTTTCAGTCGGCGAACTGGTCGGTGGCGAGTCGCGCGCTGGCGGCTGATCGATCTGGCCCAAAGGCTTTTCGAAGAGGTCACGCCAAAGGCTCTTCCGATTATGGCGGATCCCCGATTTCAGACCGATCCCGTCCCCGAACGCCGATCCAAATAAATCACTCATCATGATTTAAGTATTGACTTCTCGTGAAACGCTGCGACAATATGTCCATATGCGGTTTGCCGTCGCTCGCGAATGGAGACCGAAAGCCGGGCAAAAGCTCAAGCTAGGCCAGCAATTAACTTCGGAGGAAACAGGGTGGAAAGCGTGACCCAAGCGACAGATCCGATTTTGGAGATGCGTAACATCTCCAAGACCTTCGGCGGCCTCAAAGCCCTTCCCGGCGTTCCCTTCAACGTCCTTGCGGGCGAGATTCACGCCTGCGAGAACGGCGCAGGAAAATCGCAGCGCGCCGCGGCCGGTGACCATGCCGATACACAGATTACCCGTTATGGGGCGATACACTTTATTAGGTGCCGCGGAGACTTCCATGCCGTCGTTCGTACTACGACAGGTTGGCGGGGACGGTACTTCTACAGCAGGACCGCCGCAGCGCGGTGGCTGGAGTCTAACTACGGGAAATACTAGGCCTTGGGTCATTAACCCGTAAACGGGATTCCCGAATCGGGCTTGGCGTGATTCAACCAGTTCACGGAGGTTGAGGTGGCGCGCTTAATCTGGCGGATTTCGATTGGTCGGCAATCGAACCGCTGTTGCCTAGCAAGCCGCGCATCGGCGATCGTTGATGGTCTCGCCCGAATTCGCGGAGGCGCGGATCGCTTCGCATGCGAGCCAAATCGGGGCGCCGAGGAAAGGCCGGACGCATTTCCTGTTTGCGCGCGTGGCCACAACCTCGGAGCAGGGCGGGCTTCGAGTGCTTCCTTGGAGGTTGAGATGGTTGAAGGAGGTCCGCCTGCGAAAAAGGCGCCGCACCGGTTCCGGATAGTTCTCCTGCAGGTTGGGCGATTGTGCGGCTCGGTCGCAACAATGATTTTGGGCGCGGTCGCCTTGGGGTGCGCCATAGCTGGCGTGACTACTATCGTTGTAACGGCAGTTGCTCCCCGAGATTCACCGGTGCGAGCCTTTGCGAGCGTCGTGAAAACGGGAGTCTCTCCGCTTGCTGGCGGCCCGATAGAGAGCCGATCGGCATGGGTCGATCAGAGAAAAAAAGATCATGTGTTGTCGTTCGCGCCGACTAAAGAAGGGAGGAGGCGCCCCTGACATCACTCGCCCCAAAACAATTCTGAGGCCGTTTGTCGGAGTCGCCAAGGATTCGGCGCTTTCACCTGAAGAAACGCCGGCTGAGCGGGCCGTTGATGAGATGGCATTCATCGACCTCGGCGATCGCCGGTGCGCGAGCGAGGACTGCGCGCCGACAACCGAGCGGAGCGCTTGCGTCGGCCGCTTCGCGGACGCGAACGAACGATGCAAGGCTTCAGATCCGTCAAATCGGCTCAGCGCTTTGTTTCTGTCCGCGCGGCCGTTTACAACATGTTCAACGCGCGACGGCCTTCGCGACGCGACAGCTGTGGTCGCGCAAACTGACGCCCCAGCGATCAGGCTTCCTGTGGCCCGCTCGTTAACGTGTCGATGCCCTTTCGTCCTCTACAGGAATCGAGGCTTACGATCGGTGTCCACGCTCGCCTCTGAAGAGCCCAGTTAAAGCTGGGCCAGCATCGCCGCGCCAACAGCGATCGCGATGCCCAGAAGCGATAGGGCCGCCGCAGGCCATCGGCGGATTTCGCCGTCCGCTCGCGCGAAAGCCGGACCAAGGGCGGTGCTGGCGCGAACCGCGGCTTCCCCCGCGACCACAATGTCCCCTGCGGGCCACCGCGGCAGGCGGTCGCCAAACGGCCGCAGGGCGAGGGCCAGCATGGCGCCGATGAGAATCGGCCAGAGAGCGTCCCAGAACGCCGCGGGCGTCATCGCATCGGCGAGACGGCTGCCGGTCGCGGGATAAAGCAACCAGGGGACCAGCACTGCGGCCAGCGCCATCGCGAGCCAGGGCAGGGCGAGCCCTAGTGGCGCCTTCGCCTCGGGGTCCTTTGAGGTTGTCTGCGCGAGACGTTGCAGGAAGCGCAACATGAGAAGCGTTGTCGCGGCCGCCGACAAGGCCGAAAGGGCGCCGACGATCCCATAGCCCAGTTGCGCCTTGGCCGCGAGCTTGGCCAGCGCGCCGCCGCTCAAGGGCAATCCGCCGAGGCTGAGCGCGAGCACAAAAGCAGGCGCCAGCGCCCACAGCCACACGCGCCGCGCGGATGTTGCGGCGACGACGCCGACAGCGAGAAAAAGCGCGCCCTTCACCAAAACATGATGCGCGGCATAGAAAGCGGCATTGAGCGCCGCGCCTTTGTCTGCGGCGGCGAGGCCCATGCCGAGGATGGCGGCGATCACGCCCATTTGGCTGATGCTGGAATAGGCGAGCACCGTTTTTGGATTTTGCTGCGTGAGCCCGATGGCGACGCCATAGAAAGCCGATAACAATCCGAGCGCGGCGAGGGCTTCGCCCCATTGGGGAAGGGCGGCGTCGAACGGCAGAAAGCCGATGAGGCCGATGACGCCGGCCTTGACCGCTGCGCCGCTGAGAACCGCCGCGGCCGGTATCGGCGCCGCCGTATAGGCGAGCGGCATCCAGCCATGCATTGGGACAAGCGCAATCTTCATTGCGAACCCGCCGATGGTCAGCGCCAGAGCCGCGTCCCTCCAAGGCGATTGCGGCAGGGCGGCGACGACGTCGCGGATCTCGAGGCTGCCACCGGGCTCGCCGGCCGCGAGCAACACGAAGCCCATCAGCAACAACGTCTCTCCGAGCACGGTGAAAGCCATAAAGACGGCGCCGGCGCGCCCGGCCGCTGCGTTTCCATCATGTGCGATCAACCCGAAGGCGGGAATGCTGACCAGAGCGAAGACGAGATAGAAGGTCAAAAGGTCGGCGGCGATGAAAACGCCGAGACTGCCGGTCAGCGTCAGCAGCCAGCAGACGGCGAAGCGCTCGGCATTGTGTTTGCCGCGCATATCGAAGAAGGCGTAGACGCCAGCGGCGATCCAGAGCAGCGCGACGACGGCGAGCAGCATCGCGCCCGGCAAGTCGAGAAGCAGGCTGAGGCGCACCGCCGGTGCTCTATAAGCTAGGGGCGGCCCGCCTATCGCCAGCAGCGCCGCCGCCAGAGCCGGCAGCGGGGCGAGGGGCAGGAGCGCCAGCACATGACGGCGCAGTCGCGACGACAAGCAGGCGGCTAGCAGGACGAGCGGCGCCGCTAGCGTGACGACGAGCAGAATATCGCCGGTCGCGCTCATTGGGAACCGCCGATCGCCGCTCTGCCAATCTGCAGGAAGTCGAAAAATGTCTGCGGCGCAAAGCCGAGCAACACGGCGAAAACAGCCAGCGCCAGCGCGGCGGCTTCACGGCTTCGCGCCGCCTGGACGGGCGATTTCAAGGTAATGTTCGCGCTGGAGAACGCAGGGGCGAGCACGCGATAGACGTAGCCGGCGGCGAGCAATCCGCCGGCGAGGATAACCAAAGCCCAGTTCCATTGGCCGGCCTCAACGGACGCTTTGAGCAGCAGCCATTTCGCGGCGAAACCGCCGCTCGGCGGCAGCCCCATCAGCGACAATCCGCCGAGGCCGAAAGCGAAAACCGGCATCGGCATGGCCGCGCCGAGGCCGCCAAAGTCCCTGATCCAGTCATGGCCGAGGCGCTCGGCGATGAGGCCCGCGGAAAGGAACATCGCGGCCTTGGCGAAGGCATGAGAAAGAAGCTGCATCAAGCCGCCGCTCCAGGCGTCGGCGCTCCAGGCATGCGCGCCGCCGGCGA
Source organism: uncultured Alphaproteobacteria bacterium (assembly GCA_963789645.1). Lineage (GTDB taxonomy): Bacteria > Pseudomonadota > Alphaproteobacteria > Rhizobiales > Beijerinckiaceae > Methylocapsa. Next base: position 12,218 of record CAWBLM010000002.1, read on the forward strand.
GCGGAAACATCAGAAAAAGATAGCCGATTTGCGCCACGGTCGAATAGGCGATCAGGAGCTTCAGCCGGGGTTGCAACAAAGCAAGCACGCTGCCGAACATAATCGCTGCGGAGCCGAGGGCGGCTAGGATCGCCATCGCCGCGGCATCGGGCGGCGCCGGCAGCACGTTGAACCACAGCCGCACGATCATAAAAAAGGACGCCTTGACCACCAGCGCCGAGAGAATGGCGCTCGCGGCGGCGGGTGCGTTGGCGTGTGCGGGCGGCAGCCACAAATGCAGCGGGAAGAGCGCCGTCTTGGCGAGCAGCCCAGCGGTCATCAGCCCGGCTGCGACAAAGACGGCGGGTTCAGGTCGAATCCTTGCGGCGAGAAGGAGAATGTCGAGCGTGCCGTAAGCGCCGTACAACAGGACAACGCCGAGGAGATAAAACATCGAGCCGAACAAGGCGAACAGGAGGTAGCGCAGGGCGGCGCGTAGCGTTTCGGCGCGCCCGTCGAGGCAAACCAGCGGCACGGCGGCGAAGGTCAAAAGCTCCAGCGCGACATAGAGGTTGAATAAATCGCCGCCGAGGAAGACGATGTTCAACGCCGCCGACAGCGCCTGAAGGAGCGTCCAGAACGCCAGCGGCGCGCGCGCTTCGGTCAATCCCTCCGGCGTCGCGAAATTGGCCCGCGCGAAAATCGCGGCGGCTGACACCACCAGCGCTGACGTTACAAGCATGACGGCGGAAAATCCGTCGGCCCGCAAAGCAATTCCGAGCGGGGGCGACCAGCCGCCGATGATGTAGACGAGCGGCTCGCCCGAGTGCCAGACGCCAATCGCGATGGCGACCGCGACGCAAACGCCAGCCGCGGCGACGGTGAGCGCGACGCGTTCGGCCCGGCGCCCGCCGAGCGCAAACGACAAAAGCACGCCGGCGACCGGCAGGACGATCGCGAGCACGAGCAGAGGGCCGCCCGCTGTCGTCTCAAATCCAGCCGCTGCGGGCATCAGGCGCCCGCTCCATCGCCGGGAGACGCCGCAGGCGCGTCAGGGCGCAGCGTGGCGCCGCCGGTCTCCTTGAAGAGCCTCAGCAGCAAAGCGACGGCGAGCGCGCTCGCCGAGAAAGCGACGACAATGCCCGTAATGACCAATGCCTGAGGGACGGGATCGGCAGGGAAGCCGGCCGCCGCGCCGTTCCGCGCGATGATCCCGAAAATCAGGAAGACGCCGTTGCCCAGAAGGTTGAAGGCCAAGATCTTGCGCAGAGGCTGGGTATCGGTGATCAGGCCAAAGAGGCCGAGACCCACGAGAGCCGCGCCGGTAAGCCCGGCCAGCGTCGCCGCGGTCATGGTCGGCGCGCCCCTGGTTGAGGCGCCGCCCTGCCCGGCGCCCGGGAAGGCGGACCGGCGACAAGCATCGGCAGCGTCGCGGCGATGGTCAGCGTCATGAAAGCCTCGATGAACAAAATCAACGGCTTGGCGAAGCCGGCTGGATAGGCGAGGAAGGCGCCGGCGAGCGCGAGGCCCATGACCCCGGCCGCCAGAAACACGGCCGGCCCGGCGATGAGCGTAAGCCGCAGCCAGAGCGCGCTGACCGGAGGCGCTTCGGAAAGCCTCGCGATCATCACGATGATCCACATGGCGGCAAGAATGGCGCCGCCTTGAAAGGCGCCGCCCGGCTCATTCGCGCCGACCCAGAAGATATGGACGCCGATGAGAATTCCGATCGGCGGGAGCGTCTGCGCGAGAAAAGCCAAGGCGCCTTCCGGGCGCGCCGCGCGCGGCGGGCCCGGGGCGCCGCCCCAAAAGCGGTCGGGCGCGAGCGACCATACGCCGACGACGGCGAGAATCAGGACGACCTTTTCAAGCATGGTGTCGAATGCGCGATAGGCGATCAGGACAGCTGTGATCGGGTTGCCGAGGCCCGTCTCATTGAGATGTTGAGCTGCCTGCGGGGCCAGCGTCGGGCCAGGCTCGGGCAAGAGCAGCACGACAGCCGCGAGGGCCGAGGTGACGACAGCGCAAAACGCGCCCGCGAGAAGACGTAAGGGCAAACTAGAATGCTCGTCCGCCGCTTCTTGCTCCGCCTCGCGCAGGCGCGCAGCGGCGCCGATCAGCAGCACGCCGGTGACGCCGCTGCCGATAGCGGCCTCCGTCAAAGCCACATCCACCGCAAAAAGGCGAACCCAGACGATCGAAAGCAGCAGTCCATAGGCGACATAGCCAACAACCGCGGCGAAGGCTCTCTTCGCGGCGATCGTCCAGCCGGCGACGGCCAGAACCAGGACGGCAAGGCCGATGTCAAGGGCCTGAAGAATTGTCATGCGGCCGGCCCCTTGCGCCGCGCGGCGCGCCCGATGAGCTGTGCCGTCGTCGCTCCGGCCAGTTGGACAAGCGCCCAAATCGCTACGAGCTTGAACGCGGCGAGCACGCTGTCCGTCCGCGGCAGCAGGCCGAGCGCGACGAGGCCAAGGCCGAGGTTGTCGGCATTGGTCAGCGCGTGAAGACGGCACAGCGAGTCGGGAAAGCGCAGCAATCCGACTGTGCCAGCGAAAAAGAAAAAAGCGCCGGCGCAGATCGCGGCGATGCTGAGAATGTCCTGTGTGTGACTCATGCGTCGCTCGCGTCCTCGGATTCGTACGCCTCCACGGGGGCCCCGCTGTTGACGAAAGCAACGGAAGCGAAGGCGGCGAGGAGGGCCAGCCCGAGAGCGACGTCCTCGACACCGCGCGCATCCGTCGCGAATGCGACGAGCAGGAGGCAAGCGACGCCGCCGGTGCCGAGAAGCTGCGCCGCCATCATGCGGTCGGCGTCGCCAGGTCCGCCGAGGATGCGGAAGAGGCCCACGGCCACCGTGAACAGAATGAAGCCCGCGGCCGCCAGCAGAAAGTCAGTCATGGCCCAGCGCCCGCATGAATAAGGTCTCTTCCACGGCGAAGTTTGCCACAACCGGCTGGTCGACGTCGAGGCAATGAATCAAGAGAACGCCATGCTCGTCAACTCCAGTTGGCAGGGTTCCCGGGAGCAGACTGCTGAATGCGCAAAATGCGCTGCGCGCCCCGCCGGGAGGGATGCGCAATGGGTAGGAGACGAAACCGGGATTGAGTCGCAGACCGGGGGAGAGCGCGCGCCAAGCGACCTCGACCCCCGAAACCGCCGATTGGCGCAAAAAGCGCAGAGCGAGCGTCATGAGGGCCAGAGGGCGGATGCGCGAGCGTCCCGCTGGAAGCAGGCGCAGACTTGTCCACGTCGCGGCGGTGACGGCCGCCAGCCCGACCGGAACGGAGGCGATATCGCGCCCCGAAATCATCAACCAGAAAGCAAGCAAGAGAGCCGCTCGCCCCGCAGCCGCCCGCGTGCGGCGCGACGGATCTTCAGCGTCCGCGACGCTCAAGATACAGATCCGCCAAGGGGAACGGCGACGGCGCGCGGCGGCAAGCGCGTCAAATCAAGGCGCGAAAAATTCTTGAGTGAACGTTTTGAAGACATGTTGCGATCCGTCGCAAAATCTATGCGCCGCATGTTGATGCGGCTTGCGTCTCTAAATTTACCATTTTCTTTCAGGTCGACAATGGCCGCGCGTCTCAGAGTGCGCGACAACGGCCTCGACGCGCGCGTCGACAATCTCGCCGACGCCGCGGCATTGAAGCGCGCCATGCGCGAATAGCCCAAACTCCGGAAGACGTTTTCCCGTCCGCTGCGCGATTGGCTATGAGTGAGACTAATCGGGGCGCCGACGAGCCTGAAAGAAGCCATGACTAATCTGGACGCCGCCGTGAGCGAGATCGCCGCCGAAATGGCGGCGCAGCCGGATCGCGGCGAAGTCGCGAATTATATTCCCGAGCTCGCGCGCGTCGACGTCGGCGCCTTCGGCATCGCGGCGATCGACGCCGAGGGGCAAGTCGCCGCCGCCGGCGACGCGGACGCGCCGTTCTCGATCCAGAGCATCTCGAAAGTCTTCACGCTGACGCTGGCGCTCGGCATGGTCGGCGACCGGCTATGGCGTCGCGTCGGGCGGGAGCCTTCGGGCAATCCGTTCAACTCGATCGTGCAACTCGAGCACGAGCGCGGCGTGCCGCGCAATCCGTTCATCAACGCCGGCGCCATTGCGGTGACCGATGTCATTCTGTCCGGGCATCAGCCGCGCGAGGTAATCGGCGAGATCCTGCGCTTCCTGCAGTTCGTCGCGCACGACGATACGATATTCATCGACCACGCGGTGGCGGAATCGGAGAAGCGGACCGGATTTCGCAACATCGCGCTGGCGAATTACATGAAGTCCTTCGGGGTGCTCGACAATCCCGTCGATTTCACGCTTGGCGTTTATTTCCATCATTGCGCGATCGCCATGTCCTGCCGCCAGCTTGCGATGGCCGGGCGTTATCTCGCCCACTCCGGGCGCAATCCGACGACAGGACAGTCTGTCGTCTCGCCTGAGCGAGCGCGGCGCATCAACGCGCTGATGTTGACTTGCGGCCATTATGACGGCTCCGGCGAATTCGCCTACCGCGTCGGTCTGCCTGGCAAGAGCGGCATCGGTGGCGGCATCCTGGCGATCGCGCCTGGCAAAGCATCGATCGCCGTGTGGTCGCCGGGACTCGACGATTACGGCAATTCGCGCTTGGGTCGCCGCGCGCTGGAGAAGCTCGCCAAGCGGATGGGCTGGTCGATCTTCGGGGCGGATGGTCCACAAGAATCATGGTGAACTCGCCGCTTCGCGCCGCCGCAATTCGAGCGTCCGGGCGATTTCTTGGCCGCGCAGAGCAACCGCGATCTCATTGCGTGATTGATGACGCGCTGGCGGACGAATTCGTGGTCCGTGGGGGCGTTGTCGGCCGGGAGCCATCGGCCCGATTGATCCGGCCTCGGCCTCGCGGATTTGTAGCAGCTCCCGAGAGACATAATAGCGATAGCGCACGCCCTTCTTGTTGGCGTGGCTTGGGGTCCTCGGATGGCCGCGATCGTCAAAGGTCGTCGGCGAGGTTTTTTTGAACGCGGCTGCCTTCTCGCCAGCAGTTCTGGCTCAGGATCGTCGCCGGTGCGCCGTTGCGGCGACGCAAATCGCCGAGCGTCTCGGGGCCTTCGGCGTTGTAGCGGGTGGTCAAAAAGATCGACTTGGCGCCACCAGGCATCGTTGACATCGCCGCGCTGATATTGTAAATATTGATTATCATCAGTTATCAGTCATCATCATTCCGTCGCAACTGTCCTCCATTTTTCCGCCTCGCTACGGATTCCTCCCCTGGCGAGGGGCGATTCCTACCCCTTCAACGCGCACGAGCCCGCGCGCGGACGGCTAGTCTCGCTTTGCCGTCACGCTGAAGCTTGGCCCGTCCAGGTTCAAAGGAAATAGCGTGAAAGCCCTCCTAGCCGCACTCCTCGCGTCGGTCTCCAGCGCTGCGCTGGCCTCCCCTTCAATCCAGTTCATCGCCTCATCCGAAAACGGCAATCACTCGGGCTATGGCAATGTGCAAATCCCGGTTCCGGCCGGGACGCAAAACGGCGACTTGATGCTCGCCTATATGCCCAACGAGGCCACGTCATGCTCGACGCCTCAGACCGGATGGACGCTGGTTAAGCAGGTGACCAACTCTATTCAGAGCGCTTGCCTCTATTCGCGCGTCGCCTCGAATGAGCCGGCATCATATACTTGGACGGGCGCGGCCTATCCAGACGGGATTATCCGCACCTATCGCAATGCGGCGAGCGTTGATGCGAGTTCCGGCGCGGTCAGTACCAACGCGGCGTCGCTCACATTGCCCGCGCTTGCGAGCCCTTCGAAATCCGGCGAGGTTGAGGTCGTTTTCGGCGACTATAACCCGGAAGGCTCGACTGTGACCGGCCCCGCCGGAACAGCTAACATCTTTACGGAAAGCGTCTATCGCTCGATGTATGCGGGCGACATTGCGCTCGGTTCGTCTGCGCCTGCCGCGACATTAAAGGGTAGCGCCGGTTCGAGCTATTGGGATGGAATTGCCGTTAGCATCGCTCCCGCGTCGTCTACTACGCCGCCTCCTCCTCCTCCTCCGCCGCCGCCCCCAACCGGCACTGCTGGCAACGCCAAGACGGCTAATGCCTTCATGAATTCGCTTGGAATCAACATCGGGGTTCGCGAGTCGACGACTTCGGCTCAATACGCGGCTATGATCAACTACATAGGCGTGAAAAACGTGCGCGGGTCGAGCGCTAGCGGCAATAGCCCCGCTTTTGCCATATCGCTCGCCAAGGCGACCAATACGAAATTCATATATTGGCTCGAAAGCGGATGGTCCGGCTCCACGTCCGGCTTGACCAACATCGAGGTCGCCAACGCCAGGCAAATGGCAAATGCCGGGGTCCTGTTGGCTCTTGAAGGCCCGAACGAAACCGACAACTGGTGCGTCACTTATAACGGCGTCGTCGGCGGCGGCAATGGCCAGTGCAACTCCGCAGGCTGGAAGATTGTCGCCAATCTTCAGCGTGATTGGTATGCGGCGGTTAAAGCCGATAGCGTGGTGAAAAATTACCCCATGTTCTCTTCGACGCATACCGGCGGCGAGATGGACGACGCCGGCCTGCAATGGATCAAAATTCCGGCGGGGGCGGGCGCTGAGCTTTCTGACGGGACAACCTTCGCGGACTATGCCGCCTCGCACAACTATGTGATTTGGAGCGGCGCTGGGGCGCCAAACGACAATGCTGCATGGTCTGCGGCGTCGCCGACCCAGGATAATACCGAGCCCGGCGCTAGAGAGCTGATGTACGCCGACTTCATCAGGGCGTGGCGAGGCGGATATCCCGGATATACGGTGGCGCAAGCTCCGGCCGTCCCGCGCGTGTCGACCGAAACAGGCTGGGTTAGCTCGAACGGCGGCGTGGACAATCAAGGCAAGGTTCTCGTCAACGTCTACCTTGCGCAATTCAAGCAGGGCTGGGCCTATACGTTCCTTTATCAGTTGAAGGATAACGAAGGCGGATACGCCAACACGTTTGGCGTGTTCGACGGCAACAACAACCCAAAGCTCGGCGCTACCTACATTCACAATCTAACGACAATCCTAAACGACACCGCGAATTTCACGCCCGGAACGCTGAACTATTCGATTCCGGGCGAACCCGCGACCGTACATGATTTGCTCTTGCAAAAGGGCTCCGGCGCGTTCGAGCTGGTTGTTTGGGATGAACGGCCGGTAGGCGAAAAGTCTGATGGCGTGACCGTTAACCTCGGCGGCTCGCATAAGACTGTCAATATTTACGACCCGACTGTCGGAACGGCGATCACGAAAACGCTCAGCAATGTTTCGTCAGTCGCCCTCACATTGACGGATCATCCGTTGATTGTCGAGGTCGTGAACTAAAACGGGCATTTAGGCGAGTATTTTCATCGCATTGCGGATCCGGCAGACCGCATGAATACGCTGAAGGCGCGGTTCGCGCTCGGCCACGTGACGGGGACGCCTGTAATTCGCGGGTTTGATTCCCTCGCCGCCGGCTGTAGAACGAGCGTAAAAAAAGGCGCCAGACCTCTTTTTTGCGAGGGTGGGGGAGCTTTGAAGCGCCTCCCACCCAAAAATGGTTAATCGCCAATGTTTCCAAGGCCGAATTTTACAACCTTGGCGTCCGTGATTGCAGATACGGGACCGTCGGTAGTCGACGCGGTATAAACTGTGCCGGCCTCGAGTGCGATCTTCTCGCATCCCGCCGTGGAGGCTGAACCTACGACAGCGTTCCAGCGATATTGACCTTGACCAGGAGATCGCTGCCTGCCGAAATGGCGTAACCAGCTCCCAACCCCGATTGTTTCGTGAACGCGATCCCCCAGGGATTAGCGAAGAAAAGCGTCGTGTTGCCCAAATTCAGGTTGGGAATGCCGCCAGAGAACTTGCTCCGACTGGCGTCGCTCTGGTTGGGTCCGTTCGCGTTTTCGAATATTGACGAACGCTTGCGTATCGACGTTGAACCGCAGTGGGTCGTTGGGCGACGCCGCGATGTTCGGCAAGTAGGCTTGGTTGCCCCGAATGACGATGCTTTGCAGTTGGTTGGGGAAAGCCAGGGTGTCCGCATCGAGTCCTGGAAACTTGAAGCCGATGATTCTGGGTTTAAGACTGATCACGGCTGCCGGAGTGAGTCCCGCACTGTCGTCGGAGCTGGTATTGATATCGAGTCGGCAGACGATGCCTTCTCTTCCCGGTCTGCGCCTTGCACCCCCTTCGCTTGGACGAAAGACAGGAAGCGAGTCACGTAGAGCTTAGAGCTATCCTGAGTAACTGCGAGACCCTGCGGCTGGAAGTGACGGTTGCGATCGGGGTCATTGCAGAAGCTGTTGCGCAGGTCCACAATGCCCATAACAACATTCTGCTTAGCATCGACCACCGTGATCGTATCCTGCGCGCTGTTGGCGGTAAAGATACGTTTGCCATCCGGCGATGAGACGATATTCCAAGGCTCTGCGCCGGTCGTAATCTGGCCAGAGACGGCGGTCTGAAAGTTGGCCGGGTTGGGATTGATGATCTTGATCACCGTGACATCGCTCCCTGCGGCGTTCGCGACATACGCAAACGTGTTGTCCGGATCAACTGCGACGCCTCGAGGCTCCTTACCGACTTTGATTTTGTCGATCGGCTTATTGGTCTCGGTGCGGATCACCGATACGCTATTGTCCGTCGGATTAACCGACCACACCGCCTTATTGTCGGCCGATATGGCGATCGGGCTCGAATAGGTTGGATGGGTGAACGTCAGAGCGGATCCGGGAGGAGCAGAAAAGACGCCCGCCGCCGTTATGAGTAGCCCCGCTCTTAGAGCAGATCGTTCCATGTTGGCGTTCCCTTCTAAAGCATTGGGTAGTATCGAGGCGCCACGTTAAATCGTTTCCGCGGTTCTAGTAAGTCATTGTCCTCCACTGCATTATTCCCGCTGGACGCAGTGAGCGTAACTGGTTCTCGCCAGTCCTCGACCGCAATAAGAACGCTATCGAGCGCATGTTCCGCTCCTCGAAGACTTTTGCGGCCGCCTCGGCACAAATTTTTCTCGCAGCCGTCTGCACCGCCACAACCGTCAGCAATTGGTTATGAGCTTTAGCCTTAGCGCCACTTCTCGTGCAGTTCCAGATAACCCTCCAACCGAAATTTATTGCGTGGACCTGCTCGGTTTCGGTTTTTGGTGTCGCGACACGGTAATACAACTTGGGGGCGGTCGCGAAAACAGGCGAAACCACCTACGGCGCGCTGGTTACCGATGCGCCTGAAACCCCAAGAGTGAGCGCCATCGTCACGAGATGAGAGATTGTGCGCGCCTGCATCTTTTCCATGACCGCGGCCCTATGATGCTCGGTGGTCCTCGCGCTGATCCCTAAATGATGGGCAATGAGCTTGGTCGACATTCCCTCGACCAGCAAGGTCATGACTTCGCGTTCGCGCTGCGTGAGCAGCGCGCATCGCTCCCTGAACTCCTGGATTTCCGCCTGAAGGTCGCGGTTTTTGTCGGCGCGCGCCAGTGCTTCCTCGACAGTGATCAGCAGCGCCTCGGCGTCGAGTGGCTTCTGCACGAAATGGAAAGCGCCGACTTTCATCGCGGAAACGGCCATCGGCACATCGGCGTATCCGGTTATTATGATGACGGCCGCGTTGCTTGCCGTGTCGGCGAGACGTTTGAGCAGCTCCATGCCGCTCAGGCCAGGTAGCTGGTTGTCGAGAATAACGCACGCGGCCTCGCTGAGCGGGGCGGATGCCAGATATTCCTCGGCGGAGGCATAGGCCTGCGACCTGATCCCGGCAGTCGACAGAAGCACTGCCAGTGAATCCCTAATCCTTGCCTCGTCATCGACGATATGCACGCACCGCTCACGCCGCATTTTGATCGGGTCCATCGATTTGCAGTTCAATACAAAATCGCGCGCCCTCTGGGAGGTTAGGCTCCCACCACAGGCGGCCAGCGTGCTTTTGTACGATTTGCTGACTGAGATGCAAACCGAGGCCCATTCCCCGCGGCTTTGTCGTTTGATAGGCCTCGAACAAGCTGTCCGCCACCTCAGATGCGACGCCGGGACCGTTGTCTTCGACCTGGACGACAACTAGGTCACCCCGTCGCGCCACGCGTATGATCACAAGTCCGAGCGCATCCTTCCGCTCAGAAGCCGCGTCAATCGCGTTAGCGAGGAGGTTGTTCAGGACCTGCTCGACTTGAACCCTATCCGCCCTTACCATCGGGATCGGAGGAAAGCTTTCACTCTCGACTAGAATACCGCGTGTTGCTGCTTCCTCTCGACAAAGCCTTGCGATCTTCTGAGCGAGAGCTGACATATCAAGCGTCTCCAAGTCCATTTTGCCTGTCGAGACGAAATCCCGGACATGTTCTAACACCTCACGCGCTCGCTGAGCTTCGGCTTGGGCGTTTTTCAGAGCATCGATCGCAGGTTCCTTGGCGACGCCAGACTGCAACATGCGCATTGCGGCATGTAGGTAGGTCGCCACGGTGGACAAAGGCTGGCTGATTTCGTGAGCGAGCGCCATGCCCATTGCGCTCGCGCTGGAATACGCCGACACGCGCGACAATTCCGCCCGTTGCTTCCGCAACAGCTCAGCCGTTTGCTCCCGTTCAGTGACGACAGCGCCGAGCAGCAGGCCCGTGATCGAAAGCACCAGCATAAGCATTTGAAAAATGCTGAAATCTTTGGGGTCGCACCCAAGATATGTGGTCGCTGCGATAAGGCCCAGTTGTGTAAAGAGTAGTGCGGCTGCAACGCCGGCGTAGCCCATCCGCATCGCCACCCAAAGGATTGGCAGAAAGAGCGCATAGAATATATAGTGCTGTCCCCCGTCCCCGCCGCCCAAGAGCATCGCGAAAGCCAAGCCTGTTCCCAGAATGAAGATGGAGCAGGTGACCAGACTATAGCTCGACCAGCGCCAGCGCGACTTGGACAAAATGACGAATGCCGATGTCGCCGCCGGAATGATCGTGACTATCCCCACTGTATCGCCGATCCAGGAGTTGCGCATCGCCGCATAGAAGTGCCCCGTCGATATCGCGCCGCCCAGATAAAGCGTCCCGCAATATAAGAACGACGTCAACATCATGCATGCTGGAACGAAGGTCAGGAGCACAACGACATTCGCGAGCCGGACTTGTCTCAGATTGAATTTCAGTTTATGCCGCAAAACCGCCGCAACACAGACGTAGCCAACGGCCAACACGAGCTCAGCCGCAAGCGTGACATAGAGACTTCGATGAACGCCGGCGATGAATATATCCGTCAGGATCGCGCCCAGGAAAACGAACGGGGCAAACTGCGCCCCTTCCATGAGCAGCAAAAAACTCAAGCCGTTGTCGGGGCTCCATAGCGTGATCCCGAGATTATCGAATTCGTGCCACTTCGTCAGCGTGTTCAACGCAAAATAGACCGCCAGGAACATGATTCCGGTCAGCCAAAACTTTGGACCGGCGAGACGTGACCGGCCGACCCACCAGGCAGGTCGAAGCGTAAGTTCTCGTTGGTCTAGCGGCGGTCGGCCTTGAATATTCACAGCCTTCTCCTTCCTCTTCCCGGACTGCCACCATCATATTAGCATAGGCATGTGGTTAGCAAAGGCAGGTGGGCGCGCCAGATAGTGGGTAGTTTTGCGCATTGCCGCGCTGGGCAGTCAGCATATTCTAAATTGGAATTGGAATAAACCTGCAGCTTCCTTGACAGCCACGGTACAACGCCGCGACGCTCACTGGCGACATGATCGCTGCCTCAACCTGAAAGAGACGGATCAATGAAAATTCTCAGCATCGTCCTCCTCGGGGGCACCCTTCTGATGTGCGGCGCCGTCGCGGCGAAAGATTATCCCCATGTCAAGCAACCCGCCAACCCGGACCAATATTACGACGTCTATACGAGTCCGTCCCAGGCGCTCGCCCCGTCAAAGACCGATGGCGCTGTCTTCGATCAATGGGGCATGCGCCGTCCCGGGGGCCCCTTCCATCCCGAGGGACCAGGCAACGTCTCCGATTGAGCGCTTTGGCCTAGGCCGAGGATTCGCCAGAAATTCTCGTGCAGTCCAACGCCGAGCGCCCGCATCATGGCCCCCGGCGAGCGCTGTTCACTAAAATCCTTAAAATGCGCCACGGTTTGGCTTGCGAACGGGACAAAGCTTCTTTTGCGCTTGCGTAAATTATTCAGCGGTCTGCCAAACTCCAGTGTCTCCGATTTCGACGCATCGCGTCCCTAGGGCAGTAGAGACGAGCAGGGAGGAGGAAAAAATGGCAACCGACACGCAATTTTTATCCGCTGATCGCAGGGATGTTCTGTGCGGCGGCGGGGCCGCGGTTTTTGCGGCCATGGGGAGTTGGCTTCTCGCCGGGACGACTCCCGTCAGGGCTGACCAGATCTCTGGGCATGTCCCGGAGGTCGATCAGCTCGTCGTGACCACGGTTGTCGATAGTTACCAGATCGCCGTCGCCCCCGACTTGAAGACCGGCAATGTCGGAGTCAAGCGGTTTGGCTTCGCGCTCAACGACCAACCCCCGCACCGCGCGATCTCCAGCGAGTTCGGCCTTTCGTTGCATGTCGCTTCAAAAATTGGCGCGCAGACCCGCAACGTCCTGATCGATTTCGCTTTCACCCCGGAATCCTTGAACAACAATCTATCCTTGCTGGGCCTCGACCCTTCCCGCATCGACGCGCTCGTTCTCTCGCATGGCCATTACGATCATTTTGGCGGCCTTACCGGCTTCCTTCGTCAGAACAAAGGCAAAATTCATACGAAACTGCCGATTTTTCTGGGTGGAGAGGAATGTTTTTGCGCGCGGCAATGGAATGCCCCTCCGACGAAAGGCGATTTCGGCGCGCTCGATCGCGACGCCTTGAAAGAGGCCGATCTGGCGGTGATGTTCTCGCCGGGTCCGGCGCTCGTCGCCGAACATGGGTTTACCACCGGTCAGGTCAGCCTCGCCTCGTTCGAGAAGGTGCTTTCACCGAGTTCGATGCGCATCGGCCGCGTAGGTAATTTCGGCTGCTATGCGGCCGAGTTCAGCGAAGACGAGCGGACCAAGGGCACGATCCCCGACCAGTTTCGGCATGAAATCGCGACGGCATATCATTTGAAAGGGCGCGGCCTCGTCATTGTCTCATCATGCAGCCATAGGGGCATCGTTAATATCGTCCAGCAAGCGAAAGCGGTCTCGGGCGTCGATAAAGTCCATGCAATTATTGGCGGCTTCCATCTCGCTCCGTTTAAGGAGGATTACGTTCGCGAGGTCATCACCGCGCTGAAGCAGATCGCGCCGGATTACGTCATTCCGATGCACTGCACCGGCGAGCCGTTCTACGAGATCATGAAGGCGGAGATGCCCGAGAAGCTTCTGCGATCCTACACCGGATCGCAGTTCACCTTCGAAACCTAGAGCGACGCGCGTACTCGGGCTGGCGCGGACGAACCAAACGTAAGATTTGCGCGAGGGAACGGCGGCGTTGTCACAAGCATAGCATCCGTGATTTTCGGAAATGCAGCGGAAAACCCCCAAAATTTTTTGTGGCCGAGTATTTTTTTAGGGAAGGAGTGTTGAGTGCCCGAATCGCCGCAATTTCGGACCTGGCACGCCCTTTGGCCGATCGCCAGAAATTCGACGCCTCGGGCACGCGGCTTCGCCTTGACTCGCGCTGGCGAGACGGATGGTCGCCCAGCATCCGGATGGTCATGCGGCGCTAGAACCCCGCCCCACGGATGAGCCGTCCGCCGACCCTGCGTAAGCTATTGATTTGACTGGCGCTCCCTAGGGGACTCGAACCCCTGTTTTCGCCGTGAGAGGGCGACGTCCTAGACCGCTAGACGAAGGGAGCGGAAGCGGAGAGACAACGCTTCTATATCGGCGCGGGCAGAGCCGCAAGCCGATCGTGCCCGATCAGGCTTCCCGGCATACTGAAAGGGGGTCCCGCTGCGGCCGTCTCGGCGCCTTTACCCTTGCGCGCTCCAGCCGCCGCCATAAATTACGAAAATGACGGATCTATTCCTCGATACGGCGGCGCTGCCGCGGCCGCCGGCGCCCACGCCGTTGCGCGCGCCGCTCGGGCCGCTGTCGACCCTGCGCGCGCTGCGCAAAAATCCGATCGGCGCCTGGACCCGGGCACATTTCGAACTTCCCATCATCATCGGCCCGACCATCCTCGGCACGATCGCCGTCGTCAGCGATCCGGCGGCGATCCGGCGCTTCCTCGTCGACAACGCCGGCAATTATCACAAGGACGACCTGCAAAAGCGCGTCCTTGGCGAAGGCTTGCGCGACGGGCTGCTCCTCGTCGAGGATGAGGATTGGCGGGTTCAGCGCCGCACCCTGGCGCCTCTGTTCACGCCGAAGACCGTGACGACCTTCGCCGCCGCCACGAATGACGCGGCGCTGGATCTGATCGCGCGGTGGCGGCGCAAGCGCGAGGGGCGGATCTTCGACATTCAGCCTGAACTGGCGCGGGTAACGCTTGACGTGCTTGGCCGCACCATCTTTTCGGATGGGCTCGGGCGGGACCCCTCGCAGTTTACCGGCGCGATGACCCGCTTTTTCCTCACGATTGGCCGGCTCGATCCTTTCGATCTGATGGATTTTCCGGAGTGGGTGCCGCGCTGGACCAAGCTCGGCAGCGGCGGCGATGCGCCGGATTTCTTCGAGGGCGTGGTCGACGCCATCATCGAGCGGCGCGAACGGCTTTTGGCCGAGAACAGCGCCGACGCTCCACGCGATATTCTGACGCTGCTGCTCGAGGCGAGAGATCCGCAGACGGGCGAGGGCTTCGGCAGCGCGGAAATCCGTTCCAATATCCAGACCTTCATCGGCGCCGGCCACGAGACGACCGCCAATGCTTTGATCTGGTCCTTGTTCTTGCTTTCGATGTCAGAGGACTGGCGCCGCCGGCTCGCGGCCGAGGCCGATCTGGTGCTGCCGGGTCCGATTGAACGCTATCCCGACCAACTGGTCGAGACCAAGGCGGTGATCGAGGAGGCGATGCGGCTTTATCCGCCGGTCGCCAGCATCAGCCGTCAGGCGCTCGATTGCGATACGCTCGCCGGCCGGCGCATCCGCAAGGGAGCGCTGGTGATGGTGTCGCAATGGGTGCTGCACCGGCACAAACTGCTGTGGGATCAGCCGGACGCCTTCGATCCGCGCCGCTTTCTCCCCGGCGCGCGCGAAAAAATCGACCGCTTCGCCTATTTGCCGTTCGGCGCGGGGCCGAGGGTGTGCATCGGCGCGTCCTTCGCCTTGCAGGAGGCGACGATCATCCTCGCCCATATCATGCGCTCGTTCACGCTCGACGTTCGGAAGAACTACGAGGTCAAGCCGGTGCAGCGCATTACGCTTCGGCCCGACGGCGGCTTGCCGATGGTCTTGCGGCGCCGGCGCAAAGACTGACGAGTCTCTCGACGTGGATGTTGTATCGCCCGCCAGATTGCGCAGCAGCAACTCAGCGTGTGACGAGATTCGCAATCAGGTCGTTCGCCGCTTCGGTGAGACGGAAAAACATTGCGAAATCGACCCGGCTCACAGCGACGAACAGGCCAACGCCTCGGCCCGGCGCGAATGCGATGTAGCTCATGAAACCGACGCCGCCGCCGCTTTTCCTCACCAGCGTCGGATGAATGCCCTGGCTCGCCATCGTCTCCCAGCCGAGGCCGAGGCCCGCCATCGGTCCGCCCGCATCGAAACCGATCGCCGCCGGCAGGGCCTGGCGCTGGCGATAGACGGCATGGCTCAGCGCCAGGACGCCGTTCGGCTCCTCGATGTTGTGGCGCAGCCAAAGCGCCATGTCGTTGCCGGTGCTGTAAAGGCCGCCGCTGCCATCCGTCGCATGGGTGTCGACGCAAGGGCCGGCGCCGCCGAGGCCTGTGCCGATCATCAGCCTGGCGCACTGTTCGGGCGTCGGCGCGAAGGTGGTGTCCGCCATGCGGAGCGGCGCCGTGACGCGCGCGCGCAGCAGATCGGGATAGGATTGGCCGGCGGCTGCTTCGATGGCGTCGGCGAGGAAATCGAAGCCCACATTGGAATAGGCGGCGATCGTGCCGGGCGCCCAGGGCAGCTTATAGCCGGGGAGCCACTTCCATCGATCCTCACGCGTCGGCCAGGCGCGCGGCGCCGCATCGGGCGGGGCCTCGCCCATCTCGCGCGGCAGAGCCGCCGAGTGCGTCGCGAGATCGAGCAGCGTGATCGGACGCCCAGCGAATTCGGGGACCTTCGCGCCGCCGGCGTAGCGCTGCAGAGGATCGGTGAGGCTCAATTTGCGCTCGGCGACCAGCGAGACAAGCACTTCGGTCGCAAACACCTTGGTGATGGAATTCAGGCGGAGAAGACTGTCGCCGTCGGCGTGGCTTGTTGCCCTTCTCGGTCTCGCCATAGCCAAGGACGAGGCTACTGCCGCCGCGCACAATCGCCAGAACCATGCCTGGGGCGCCAGAACTCGGCGAACATGACGTAGCCGGCGAGGTCGGTTGCTTCCGCGAGGACCGGATCCGCGGTTGGAGCGTCGGCCGCGGACGAGGGCGCAACCGCCGCGATCGCGACGACCAGTGCGAGGATGATGGATCGCATTGCCGCTCCGCCGTTTCTGATCCGCTATAGGAGTTTCAACAGTCCGAACGCCGCTCGGCCAATGACCTCATGCGGATCCGGCGCGCCTCGCAACTTTCGAAATACGCTCTACCCGAGCGGATAGGCAGCCTCGATCACATAGGGGCCGCCGCCAATCGAGGCCCGCGACGAGAACAGGACGAAACGCTGCGCCTCGAAGCGTCGCGAAAAGAAGTAGCCGCGCGTCGACAGATAGTCGGCGACCGCCATGGACGACGCGGCTCTGAAGTCGCGCGAGCGTGACATGCGGCGTGAATTTGCGCGGCTCCGGCGGAATGCCGATCCGCCGCAGCAGCCGCTCCTGCTGCGCCTGCAGCTCGACCAAGGGGGTCGCCGGCTTCGCCTTGGCGACGATCGCCCTCGGCTTGGCGCCGCCAAACGAGCTCAGCGTCTCGATCTCGACCGTGAAGGGCTTCCGCCGGATCTGCTCGAGGGAGGCGTGGACATCGCGGGCGGTGGCGTCGTCGATATCGCCGATGAAGCGCAAGGTGATGTGGTAATTTTCGACGTCGATCCAACGCGCGCCGTAAATGCCGCCACGCAACATGGCGAGGTCCGTGGCGAGATCCTCAGGGATCTCAAGGCCGGTGAACAGGCGAGGCATGGTCCCTCCCGATCAGTGGAGTGAAGAGCCGAATCGCGCGGCCGTCGCCGAACCCGCTTTATCTAGCAAATTTTGTCGCTGACGAACATTGGCTTTGCTGCGATTGCCAAAAAATCTCAGCCGCCGGGCGTATCCCCAAGCGCGGCGAGGAGCGCCCGCACGCTCGGCAGGATGTTGCGCACGATTGTCGCGACGCCCGCGGCGTTGGGATGCAGCCCGTCGGCGAGCTTGAGATCCGGCCGGTCTGCGACGCCTTCGAGAAAGAATGGATAGAGAGCTGCGCCATATTTTTTGGCGAGGTCCGGGTATATGGCGTCAAATTGCGCCGTATAGTCCGGCCCAAGATTTGCGCCCGCGCGCATTCCGGCGATCAGAACTTTGACGTTGTTCTTCTGCAGCCTGATGAGGATGGCCTCGAGGGCCGCCTTGGTCGCCTTGGGGTCTGTTCCGCGCAGCATGTCGTTTGCGCCAAGTTCGAGGATCAACCCGTCGGCCCCTTCGCCCAGCGACCAGTCGAGCCGGGCGAGGCCGCCGGAGGCCGTATCGCCCGAGACGCCGGCGTTGTTGACGGCGACGTGATAGCCTTCCTTGCGAAGAGCCGTTTCGAGCGCGGCGGGAAAGGCGGCGCCCGCCGGCAGGAGATAGCCGGCCGTCAAACTATCGCCGAACGCGACCAGTCTGATCACGCGAGGGGTTTCCTCAGATGCGGCGGTCGCGATGGCTGACGCAAGCGCGAGCAGCGCGGCGATTTGAAGCGCAGTTTGGAGAAAGCCGCGCCGATGTTCATAAAGGGAAGGTTCGGCTTGCGGCCTCTCGTGCGCAACTTCATTTGAAGGCGCCGCCCCTTGGCGCGCAAGACATGCGGTGCGATGGAAATGGCGCTGCGGCTGGCGCCGGCTGCATAGGGACAGAGGGCGCCGATTTTTGGATGTCATTGATGCTCGAACCGGCGGTTGAACTCGACAATGTGCATCTGAGCCTTGGCCGCGGCGCGGCGCTGGTTCACATCCTCAAAGGCCTGTCGTTGAAAATCCAGCGCGGTGAGACGGTCGGGATTGTCGGCCCCTCGGGATCTGGCAAATCGACGCTTCTCATGGTGATGGCGGGGCTCGAGCGGCCGGATTCCGGCCTGGTCCGAAATCGCCGGTCGCCGGCTCGATGGGCTCGGCGAGGATGCGCTGGCCCGTTTTCGTGGCGAAAACATCGGCATTGTGTTCCAATCCTTCCACCTCATCCCGACCATGACCGCTTTGGAGAACGTCGCAATTCCGCTCGAGCTCGCCGGCGCGCGCGACGCCTTTGCGCGCGCGGGCGCCGAGCTAGAGGCAGTCGGTTTGAAAGATAGGCTTGCGCATTACCCGGCGCAATTATCGGGCGGGGAGCAGCAAAGGGTCGCGCTAGCAAGGGCTCTTGCGCCCGACCCCGCAATTCTGGTCGCCGACGAGCCGACCGGCAATCTCGACGCGGCGACGGGCGCGGGCGTCATCAAACTGCTCTTCGTGCTTCGGCGCGAACGCGGCGCGACATTGGCGCTCGTCACTCATGATCAAAACCTCGCCATCCAATGCGACCGCACGATCAAGGTCAATTCCGGCCGCATCGAAGCGCCGCGGGTGCTGGCCTTGAGTTTGGACGCCGCCCCATGATCGGCGATGGCGCAATCGAAGGAGGCAATCTCTACGATATTGCGAATCTCGACCTCAACTCGGAGCAGTTCTTCGAGCTGATCGAGGGAGCGAACGTGAATATCGAGCGTATCGTCTCCAACGGACAATGCAGTCCGCCGGGATTTTGGTACGATCAGGACTTGTCCGAATGGGTGCTCGTCCTGGCCGGATCGGCGGGCTTGAGCTTTGAAGGCGAGGCCGAAGTGAAGGTTTTGAACCCTGGCGATCATCTGCTCATTCCAGCGCGTCGGAAACATCGGGTTCAATGGACCGACCCGAGCACCGCGACAATCTGGCTCGCCGTCTATTTCAGCTAAAGCATGGTTCCAAAAAGGTGGAGGACTTCTTGGACGAGATCATGCGTCAGGACAGTGAGATAAAGATGATCGACGTGCTGAAGCTCCCGGGGTTCGCAAGTGGCTGCTGGACAAATTCCACCCCGACAAATACGCCGATGCCAATGAGGCCCAGCGAAAGGCGCTCGAGGACGCAGCTGCCCTCATCAAACTGGCGTATGACGTCGTGAACACCTCGTAGTGGCCGTCTTCGAAACTGGTCGAATACCATAGCAAAAACACGAGAGTGTCATAAGCCGGCAATTTCCGACCAAGCCCTTTTACATTCATGCCCGGAATTTTCCCCGATCATGTTGTCTATCCGGGACCTCGGTGGCCCAACACTCAGTCAAAGGCCTTGTATATGCGGCCGTGGACCGGCGCTCTGGAGGATACCAATATTATTTCGCCACGGAACGCGGCCACGCCGGCTACAATAAGTACCGACATGACTTTGCGAAGCCCATTTGGCGGCTCGTTTCGCCGAAATGGGGCTTCGATGACGCCACGTTCGATCGCTCCGCGGCGTCCCTCGACAATCCGGACCACGTCGCTATCGTGATCCATATTTATCGCTGGCGGCTCGGCCTTGCTGAAGGCGAGGCGAAGTACGACGATCTGGAAAACAAACTTGCCGACGGCCCGGTCATCGCCGTGCCCACCATCACCATGGAAGGCGACGCCAATGGCGCGCCCCATCCGGACCCGGCAGCCTATCGCAACAACTTCTCGGACAAATATGAGCACCGCCTCATCAAGGGCGGCGTCGGACACAATCTGCCGCAGGAAGCGCCGCAAGCTGTCGTCGACGTCGCCGACATTTGATCGGCGCTAAGTGTAGCCCTGGGGACTGACATACACAATCCGCGGGGCAATATCCCTAAGACGCAGTTGATCACGCGTGAAGCAAGGAGATGAGTGCTTCCCCTTGCCGCGCCACGCTAGCGGTTTGCTGTCTATTCAACGCGCGCGAAAAGTGCTATGGATTCACAGCGTTCGTCGCGCGTTTGTTCGAGGGAAGGTAGAGGAGAAACTCTGCTATGTCGCAAGCGAAGCGGACTTCGAAACAAAAGCGTCCCAGCAAAGCTGTGTCCGTGTTGGGAATCGCCGGGGTATCGTTGGCGGCGGTGAGCGACGGAGCATCTGCATCGACCGGCGGATCAGCTGCGGCTATGCCGTCGCAGACCGCTGCGCCGTTCCAGGTCTTCACTCTCGGTGAGGAGGAAATCTCCGACGTCAGTCTGGCGACGTTCCATGTCTTCGGCAAGGACAGTCTCGGAACACCGCAATTAGGCATCGAGGTCGCTGCCCGGGGAGGCTGCGGCTGCGGACATGGCTGCGGCGGGTGCGGACATGGCTGCGGCGGCGCCAGAGGTTGCGGCGGCGCCAGAGGCTGCGGCGGCTGCGGCGGCAGAGGCTGCGCCGTCAGAGGCTGCGGCGGCTGCGGACGCGGCTGCGGCAGAGGCTGCGGCTGGGGAGGCTGCGGCGGCTGCGGCTGGGGCTGGGGTTGGGGCGGCTGCTGCTTGTCGTGGGGAGGTTGCGGCCTCTGCTAGACTGGGCGCCGGTCGATTACGTTGACAGATGTCGGTTGTCCGGCTCGAGTTTCACACATTCGACTCTGGCGACGGCGTCTCGTTTCCAGCCCCGCCCAAGGAATGCGCGCTTCAGGCGTGCGCAGGGCGACGAGTGGGTGATCAATTTTATAGAAGCGCCAGCGCGCGAGTTTGATGACGGAGGCTTTCGCACGGGCGCCGGGATTGTGCCGAAGGTGCGCATACTGATCTTATGACAGGCGATCAGGGAAACAGCTTGAAGCAGCATAACGGCAAGGACGTTCCGCAATTCGCGCCGAATTTCAGCGTCTACGTGCTACCCCCTGATGTCGTGTGCCTATATTCCGAGGACCGGAAGTTCTTACTTCATGGCGAGCTCTACTGTGCGCTCGCCTCCGAGATTGCAAAAGGTGGAAAGAGCTTTCGAGAGCTCATTCGCCAGCTGGAGCGGGATTTTCCGTCCGACAAAGTCAATGAAGCCCTGAACCGGCTGATCGCCCTGCGCTACGTCCTCCCGGCGTCGCGCTCTTCGAATGGCGCTCTATCCGCCTATTGGGCCAGCCTCGGCCTGTCGCCGAAGACCGCAGAACGAAATCTCCAGGAATGCCGCGTGCGCATTCAATCGATCGACGTGCAGGGTGCGGCCGAACTCGAGGCCGCGCTGAGCGGACTGGGCGTTCGCGCGGTCAACCGCTCCCCGGACCTGACGGTCACAGTGGTGAACGATTATCTCGAGCCACGACTGGCCGAACTGAACCGGCGGCATTTGTCCGACCGCACGCCCTGGCTGCTCGTCCAACTCTCCGGCATTTTTCCCCTCGTGGGGCCGGTGTTCAGACCGGGGAAGAGCGCCTGCTGGGTATGTCTCGCCGAGCGGATGAAAAGGAACCGAGAGGTCAAGGCGCTCCTCGACAGCAGACAAGCTCGCTGCCTCGCCGTTTCGCCTTTGGCCCGGCACATGTTCGGACACAGCGCCATTCAGCTTGCGGCCGTCGAGATAGCGAAAGCGATCGCCACAGATTTTCGCACTTATTTGAGCGATCACATCATCAGCCTCGACCTGTTGGGCTCGACCATCGTCAAGCATTACGTGCCGACCCGCCCGCAATGCCCGAGCTGCGGCCGCAAAAAGCTGCGCGATCCTCGCCGTGCGCCGGCGCCGGTCGAACTTGGCGCAGGCGGCAAGGTTGTAATGACGAGCGGCGGGTACCGTAGCGTTTCGCCGTCCGACACGATTGCGCGTTTTCGCAGGCACGTGAGCCCGCTCACCGGCGTTGTCTCGAGCCTCGAGCGCATCCAAGCCGATCTGCCCTTGAATACCAACTACCACGCCACACACAATTTTTCAGGGCCGGCCCAGACGGTCAATGAGCTCAGGGCGGGGCTGAGCAGCGGCAGCTTCGGCAAGGGCAGTACTGCCGAACAGGGTGAAGCCAGCGCCCTCATGGAGGCGATCGAGCGCTATTCCGGGATTTTTCAGGGGGACGAGATCAGAGCCAAGCGGCGGTTTGCCGATTTCCCGTCAGGCGAGGCCATCCCTCCAAACCAAATTCTGCTGTTCAGCGACGCGCAATTGCGGCAAGGCCGGGCGTCGACGCCCGGCCAGGACGAGACGGAGGCGATCCCCGAGCTATTCGATCGATCAGCCGCGATCGAATGGTCGCCGGTCTGGTCTCTGCGCGACGCGCGCTTTAAATATCTTCCGACCAGCCTGTTGTATTTTTTTTACAGGGGCCCTGCCGCCTTCGCAGCGGATTCCAACGGCTGCGCGGCGGGCAACACGCTCGAGGAGGCAATGGTCCAGGGATTCCTCGAGTTGGTGGAAAGGGATGCATACGCGATCTGGTGGTACAATCGATTGCAGCGGCCGGCATTGGACCTCGGCCAGTTTGACGATTCCTACGTCCGCGATCTGCAAAGGCAGTTGGCCGAAACCGGTCGCCGGCTTTGGGTGCTCGACGTAACCAGCGATCTTGGGATTCCGACATTTGTGGCGGTAACGCATTGGATGCAAAACGGGCGGGAAAATATCGAATTCGGTTCCGGCGCGCACTTTGATACGCGAATCGCGTTATTGCGGGCGCTGACGGAGCTAAATCAATTCCTGTCACTAGGTCTCATGGGCGGCGGGACCGGGGAGAAATCGAGCCTTGACGGCGATTCTCCATTGCGCCTGCAGGACCATCCCTATTTGACGCCGAGCGGAAATTCGCTGGTCCAACCGATCTCGGCTCGAAGTTTGGCCATCTCGACACGCGCGAGCAGGCGATGGCCTGCGTCTCCCTCGCTGAAGCAAGCAGGCCTCGATTTCCTTGTCCTCGATCAGACGCGTCCCGACATCGAGGTCCCGGTCGTCAGAGTGATCGTTCCGGGATTGCGGCATTTCTATCGCCGCTTCGCGCCCGGCCGGCTTTACGACGTGCCGGTAAAGCTCGGATTGCGTGACCGGCCGCTTGAGGAAAACGAACTCAATCGGATTCACCCCCATACTTGAAGGTGATCCCGGCTTGGGCGCTGCTGGACCAAAGAGAGTGCGCCCGGCCGCGCCGGCAACAGTTTCCGCCCGGCTCCGCGCTAACGTCACGCTCGAAGCGCACGCGAACGGAGAAATCGTCGCCTGTTTCGGTGGCTACTCGGTCGGCTTGGGAACGTTCAGCGCGGGCGCTGCGGATCTCGCGCAGGACCTGCGCAAAGGTCTGCTACTCGCCGATTTGCTTTCGGCGGGCGGAAAATCGCCAAAGAGATTGATCTTCTGGTCCGCCGATTGGCCAAGCGAGGTCTTTTGGAGTACCGCCTCGGGCGCTCGCGGAGCCGCGAGGACCTGGTCGTCATCGAACCGCAGGTTCCCGATTATTGGCCGCGAACGCCGCAGCTCGACAATGCAGACGCTCTCGTCCTGTCGCGCTTCGCGTACATGCGACGGCGCGGCGACGAGTTGGTCCTGGAATCGCCGCGCGCCGGCGCGTTGTTCAAAATCTGCGATCCGAAGATCGCGGCCGTTTTGGCCATGCTGTCCACGCCGCAACAAATCAAACGGCTGCGTCGGCAAGACGGTTTTCCGGGGGTCGAGCTTCTCGCCCTGCTGGTCGATTGCCAGATGCTTTTCAAGGTCGACGCTGCTCAGAGCGGCGGTCGGCAACCGGCGGAGGGCGATCACAGCCTCGTTCTCTGGGATTTTCACGATCTTCTGTTCCACACGCGCAGCACCGAAGGCCGGCACGCCAACCCGCTCGGCGGAGTTTATCCGCATGCCGGCGTCATTTCTCCGCTGCCGGCGGTGCGGCCCGCTGGCCCGGAAAGAAAATCGATCTGCGCAAGTTCTCGGCGGCGCATCCGGAGGCGATCTCGCCGGTCGCAAAGCTCCTGCGGGAACGTCATTCGACGCGCAGCTTTGATGACCAGCGGCCGATCACGCTCGCCGAGCTTTCGCAGTTTCTCGACGGCGCCGCGCGCGTCTTGTCGAGATCGAACGCCGAAGTTCGACCTCGACGACGGCGGTCACGCCGTCAGGCCGTATCCGTCGGCGGGCGCCGGCTACGAGCTCGAGCTCTATCTGGCGGTCGACAAATGCGAAGGACTTGCCCGAGGCTTCTATCATTATGACGCCGGCGCTCATGCGCTGGTGCCGATCGACGTTCCTGCGAGCGAGTTCGAAGCGCTGCTGGCGGGAGCGGAATATGCCATGGGTGCGCCCGCTGCGCCCCAAATCTTGATCACGATCGCGGCGCGCTTTGGCCGGATTTCATGGAAGTACAGCTCGATCGCATATTCGCTCATTCTGAAGGACGTCGGCGTATTGACGCAAACCCTCTACCTGATGGCGACCGACATGGGGCTCGGCGGCTGCGCGATCGGGATCACCAATATCGATCTGTTCGCAAAGATGACGGGGATCGAATTCCACGTGGAGGGCCCGGTCGGTCAATTCGCGATCGGTCGCGGCGCGAAATCGGGGGCTTCCGACTGACAATCGCACGGCCTCGGTGTGGCTGCGCAACGGCCACGCAAATGCGACGGCAAAGCCAAAACCGGCGAGGCAACAGCGAATGATCTGGGGTTCCCGAGTTTACCAGGGCCCTCGGCGGCCCGCGCGTCTGAGGGATCGCGCGATGCGCCCGAAATAAAATATCCGATCGCTTTGCGGCGGCGCCTGTCCAGCAGCGCGAATATGGCGCCCTGAGGGTCCGTGCAATGGACGATCCAGGCGCCGCCCGGCACTGCAGTCGGGCCATAGAGGATTTGGCCGCCGCCGGCCTCCACGCGCTTCGCCGCCGCCTCGACATCGCCGACGTTGAAATAGTAAAGCCAGAAAGGAAGCGGCAACGTCGCCGGCTTGGTGAACATGCCGCCGATCGTCTCCCCTCCGGCGGAGAACTGCTGATACGTGCCCATCGCGCCGACGTGGGCGTCCGCTTTTCGCCAGCCAAATAGCGCGCCGTAGAAAGCGAACGCCTTCTCCCAGTCGGCGGCAAGCAACTCATGCCAGCCAACGCGCCCGGATGCGCTCAGCTCGGCGGACTGCGCTTGGCCGGGTTTCAGCCCCTTGACCAACGCAAGCGTCGCCATTTGCGGGTCGGCAACGACCGAAAAGCGGCTGATGTCGGGGACGTCCGTCGGTGGAACGTGCACCGCTCCGCCAAGCTGCTTGATCCGGTCGACGGCGGCGTCCACGTCGTCGACTCCGACATATCCAAGCCAGTCCGGCGCCGCGCCCGTTCTCCTCGCTTCCTCCGGCAGGTTCATCAGCCCGGCGACGGGGGTGTCTCCAGCGGTAAACAGGCTATAGGCCAAACCGGGCATCGAGGCATCCCGCGCTGCCCCAGCCCATGACATCGGCGTAGAAGACCTTGGCGGCTTCTATGTCGGTCGTCATCAGCTCGTACCAAACGAAACGGCCATGAGAATTGACCATGTCTGTTTCTCCGTTCGAGCCTGCAAAGAAGTCGCGGCGCCCGCATGAGCCGACTTATCTTACTTTCCGGCGCATAATTGAGAAGTCACGTCCGTGGCCTGAATAACGGCGGGGGCAGAGAAAGTGCAAGCACGGAAAGGGCGACGCGTTCTATTCCGCCCAAGAACGAGGCAACGCCCCGGATGTCGCGGGCCAGGCGATAGGGATCCTCCGTCATCACGGCGACGGCGTCGTGACCGTAGGTCTTGAAAATGCGCGCCGCCCGCGACGCGCCGACCCCATGCGAATGCAGGAAGAGCATGATGTCGCGAACGGCTTTCTGCTCGGCCCAGCCCGGGACGATCTTGCCGGCGCGGTAGTCGCCGATGTCAGGCACGTCGCGCAGCTTTTCGGGGCCCGCCTTGATGATCTCGAACGTGTTGACGCCAAATCGCGCACACGATGCGCTGGGCGTGTTTTTCGCCGATGCCCCGAACCAAGCCGGAGCCGAGATATTTCTCGATTCCCTCGGCCGTCGTCGGCGTCGTCGTCTTGAGAAGATCGGCCTTGAATTGGAGGCCGTGCCTGCGGTCGGTGATCCAAACGCCGACCGCGTGAACGAATTCGCCGGCCGAGATCGACGCGGCGTGGCCGACCAGGGTGACGAGGTCGCGCTTGCCCCGGGCCTTCACCTTGAGGACCGCGAAGCCGCTGTCCTAGTTATGAAACGTCACCCGCTCGACCGAGCCGACAAGGCATTCGCGGGATAACGTCGGGGCCGTTGACGGATGCAAGAAGCAAAGCCTTAGTTGATTGAAGACTCCGGCATAGCAAAAAGCGCCGTGCATGATAGGAAAAATGTGAGTTATGCGTCGCTTGCTCTGATTGCTTTCATTGGCACCGGTGTCGGAGCGTGGCTCGTGTCCCATATCGGGGAGGGTTGAGGCCAGTTCCACAGGCGCCTCAACCGCTGGGCTGGGCGCCGGCCGTTCCGATCAAATACATCGACGTCGGTGGCCAGAGACTTCGTTGCATCAGGGCCAGGGCAGGTCCAAACCTCTGCTCCATACCTTGCGCACGCAGCTCGATCTTTTCGAGAAAGTGGTACCGGATTTGGTGAAACATTTCACGGTCTGCGCGCTCGATTACCCCGGTCACGGTTATTCGGACATCCCGAAAGCGCAATACGACGCAGATTTCTTTGTGCGCTCGATGGGGGGTGGACGTCCTTGATCTTCGCGAGGCGACTTTACGCGGGTTTCCATCGGGGGCGCCATCGCTCTGATCATCGCCGGACGGCCTAATGCGCGTGTCGCCCGCGTGGTGGCCATCAATCCGTACGACTATGCTAAGGGACGCGGGATAACGCGCCGGCCTGGGCGAACCGGCGGCGACTGCCGTGGCTCCCCGCTATCGGCAACGCCATCTTCACGGCCGTGGGAGCCCGGCTGCGCCACTACCGATCCGGCCGGCAGCGGTTCAAAAACCCTGGCTTTGGCGGGGTTTGAAAGATTCACTCCACTTGCGGTTCTCCGCCGCCTCAATGTCGCGGCGCAACGTCCGCGCGAATTGCTGTAGGAACGGACGCCAGAATGACGCGCGTCACCGAGCCACGAGCCGAGCCTGCCGGGGTCGGCTCTACGCAGAAGGCCGCGGAAGCGCATCGCCAGCAAGCCCTCACGCGCAGCAGCTTAGCGCAATGATGACGTCGGCACGGGTCGCGGAGCAATCCAAATTTCGCCGCCAGCATCTCGCCCCTTTCTCGTCGACCACAACTTCCGCCGCCACAGCCGTATAGGTGACGAAACTATAGTGCCCGGAAACGCCGAGGCCGCCGCCCTTCGGCATCTGGCGGCCCCAGTCAACAGCGCTCGATCCGCGTATCTGATCGCCGATCAAGACGTCCAGCTTGGAGAGTTCCTTTTCCCTCGCCTCGCGTAGCCTGGCGATGCTCTTGATCAGGCGTTTATCGCTCATGCGACGCGCACGGTGACCTTCGGCGGCGATCATCACAACGATTTGGCCGACGGCGAGCGACGAGGCCGGCGAGACCTCTCGTCGTCTCGTCCGGCATTTGCAACTCCGGCTTGGTCGCCCCGGCAAAGTAAGCGATCACGGCCGCATCAATTAGGTCGGTCTTGGCCCGTTTACCGAGCGCCCGGGCGAAGGCGCGCACCTGCCTGGAATTGACGACTATCACCGGCAAGCCTGCGCCGGCAAGGGCCGCCGCGACCACAGCCTCGAAGCCGCCGGTAGCCTCGATTGCCACCATCTTCGATTCCAACGCCCGTCCTCTTGAAGACAAAATTCTTGCCAGTCGGACGAACCGCCACGTCCAGCCGATCCTTTGAAACATCGATGCCAACCACCATCGCGCCCATCTGGTCCCATCCTTGCGCAATCGGGCTTCGTATGCGGCCCAAGCGACCGTTCGGGTTCGATGGAACGGCAGGCGACGACACGTGCTCCCTTACAGGCTCGGCGGCCCATGGATTTTGCGGTCTCTCGCTTGCCACCGCGCCGCCAACGATATCAGACGTGGGAAGGCGGATTTTGAGGGGTACGCCTGCAAAGCCTTCCGGGCGAAAGGGCGGGCATTTTGACGCCGTGGGCGGCGCGGTCGTCATTGAGGTGATGCGGAGGCTGGTTGCGGCATATCGCAATCCCGCTTCTTCAGCCGTTAGGGGAGACTCAAGATAAGAGCCGAATGCGCCGCGGCGGAACTAGATCACAGGTTAGTTGTGGCGCTTTACAACCATTCGGACGTGGTCTTGTAAACTCGCAAGCGGAACGAGCTGCTAGGTGCTACGCTCCCAATGCGTAAAATCACGGAAGTGTCATGCTTGGCTCGGGCGCGCGCCGCCTGGCGTCCCACTCACGGCGGAGCCGCGTTTGCGCGGCAACTACGCTGCCCGGCGTGCGAACACAACTTCCGTACACCCCGAGTCTTTGCGGCTTCAGTGCGGCTGAATCACTATTCATGCGATTTGAAATCAATGCATAATTTTCAATATTGTTTTAGGCGCCAAATTATTGGAAATAAGTATGGAGAAATTTCTCTCTCTTCAGATACTGCGCGCGGCCGCGTCAACTCTTGTCGTTTTGGGTCATACGAGGGGGCTGATTGCTCACCATTTTGACTCGACTCCCTTTCCCGGTCTCTTTGAGCGTGGCGACAGAGGCGTAGATCTTTTCTTCGTGCTCAGCGGCTTCATCATGACGCATGTCCATTTTCGAGAC
This sequence comes from uncultured Alphaproteobacteria bacterium, assembly GCA_963789645.1. Lineage (GTDB taxonomy): Bacteria > Pseudomonadota > Alphaproteobacteria > Rhizobiales > Beijerinckiaceae > Methylocapsa. The sequence continues at coordinate 41,062 of CAWBLM010000002.1, forward strand.
ATCGGGAAGCCGGAGCGTTACAGCGGTTACGTATACAGTCGCGTAGCCCGAATTTACCCCTTTGTTTGGATCGTCTCCATAGGGGCGGTTGTTATCTATCTGGCTGGTTTCGACCCTTCGAAATCGTGGAAACTGGAATTTTGGCCTTTGGTCGACAGCGTGATGCTGCTGCCTCAATCGGGCGATGCGCTGGTCGGCGTCACTTGGACTTTAAAGTATGAAATCTTTTTCTACGCTCTATTCGGGTTATTGATTCTCAGCCGACAGATCGGCCTTGTTGTGTTGGTGGGCTGGCAAGCGGCAATCTTGTTTCTCGCTCTGGCGCGCGTCCCTACAGAATCATTATGGGCCTATTACCTTCGCGACATCGCTCTGGAATTTGGCGTCGGTTGCCTTGCCGCTCTTTTTGTCAGGCGTCAGGCGGGTTCGCCCAACGGATCGGCGCCGGTCTGGTCGGCGTTGGCGCTTCTGATCGGCTGCGCGTCTTTTTTGGCGATGATGCAAGCGGAGGCTAGCGCGCCGGAAATCGTCGCCGGAGCGCCGCGATTTCTAACCTACGGGCTGAGCGCCGGGCTGATCATCGTCGGCTGTTGCCTGCTTGAGCGGCGCGGCGTTCTGCCGACGCCGAAAGCTCTGATTTTTTTGGGGGATGCGTCGTTTGCGATCTATTTGGTTCACTATGCGGCCATATCTCTGGCGCTGGCCGCCGTGGCGCGATTGCATGTTCAACATTTTGGCGCCGCGGCGAGCAGCGCTCTGGCCGCTTTCGGCGTCGCCGCGGGTCTGGGTTTTTATATTCTGGTGGAGCGTCCGATCAGCCGCCAGTTCGGCGCCCGGCGGCGACGGCTCAGACGTTATCCTGATGCGGCGATGCTGGGGTCCGTCAAGCTCCGGAAGGAAAATCAACTCGCTGCCTGAGGCGCTCCGTGACACTCGTTTGGAAACCCCGTTTTGCTGTGCGTATTTGCCAACTCTTGCGACCACAAACCTGAGGCTCTTTGTTCGTTTTGAATCCTATGCGGGGCGCCCGTGGATCACCGCGACGGACTTCCATTAGAACTATCTTTCTCCGCAATCGGCCCTGGGGAAAAAGCCCAAAATTTGTATGCCAAGAAATTCATAGCTGAAATTCCGATTATCGTGAACACTCTTGAGATCGTGTAATTGATATGCATCGCATTCACCATGATACCCATAAAAATACCTGTGGTTGCAAATCCGACTGCGTTGACTGTAGCGAATCGCCACACTGCTTCCTTGTGCCGCCGGGCGCTTCGAAAAGTCTTCAGGCAATTCAAGACATAGGAAGCGGCAGTTCCGAACGCGTAGCCCACCAGGGCCGAAATTACAGCATCAATCGAAAAAGCTTCGCGCAGCAGGACCATCACGGAGTAATCCAGCATACCGGCGACTGCGCCCACCGCAGCAAAGGCCGTGATTTGGTGAAAGAAAGTCCACTTGCGCCATGTTGCGATGGTCGCCCTTACGCGGAGGAATTCGCTGTATTTGCATTGCTGAAACGACGTCCTGATTATCTGAAATGGCCTGCGTTTCACTTGAAGTCCTCCGAATGTAGCTTTCTAGATTACCTTATGGCGGATCAATTTTGTAACTCAACCACAGGATCGTCGCGCAGTCAAAATGCCTCGACGCCCGCACAATTATCGTAGGCATTGCAAGAGGAGCGTGACGAAAGCTTGCGGCCGATTTGGAGATGCCGATGTCTGTAGAACTTAGTATCATCATGCCCTGTCTCAACGAGGCGGAGACGCTTGAAAAATGTATAATGAAAGCACGAATCTTTTTTGAGCGGTCGGGCGTCTCTGGGGAAATAGTTGTCGGCGACAATGGCTCCACCGATGGATCGCAAGAGATCGCTCGCCGTTGCGGAGCTCGCGTGGTCCATGTGCCAATTCGCGGCTATGGAGCAGCGCTTTCTAGTGCGATTGCCGCCGCGCAAGGTATGTATTGTGTAATGGGAGATTCGGATGACAGCTACGACTTCAGCAACCTCGATTCTTTCATCGAGGAACTTCGAGCTGGCGCCGATCTGGTCATGGGTAATCGCTTCCTCGGCGGCATAGCACCCGACGCTATGCCCTGGAAGAATTGATATATTGGCAATCCCGTGCTTTCCGGCATAGGAAGGTTTTTGTTTAGCGCACCGGCAAGAGACTTTCATTGCGGCCTGCGCGCATTTTCAAGAAACGCCTTCCTTCGCATGGATCTGCGGACCACTGGAATGGAATTCGCGTCCGAAATGGTGATCAAGGCAACTTTGATGAACATGACAATCGTCGAGGTGCCGACAACGCTAAGGCGGGACGGGCGGTCTCGGCGGCCCCACCTTAGGCCCTATCGAGATGGCTGGCGGCACTTGCGGTTCATGCTTCTCTTCAGTCCCAACTGGCTCTTCCTTTATCCCGGTCTTGTTTTGATGGCGGCGGGGCTCGCGCTGGGGGCAGTGTTGCTCGCAAATCCAGTCTACGTCAGCGGCGTACGTTTCAGCGTGGATACGCTGATTTATTGTGTAGCCATGATCGAAATCGGCTTTCAAGCCGTCTTGTTCGCTGTGCTGTCCAGGGCGTATGCCGAACAGGAAGGATTATTTCCCAAACCGCCCGGGTCCGGCGTATTCCTCCCCGCATTTAGCCTAGAGCGCGGCATTCTTGCCGGGACCACACTTCTGCTGCTTGGCGTAACCCTGCTCTTCAGCGCGTTGAACATCTGGAATAAAGCGCAGTTCGGCGAACTCGACACTGAGCATGTCACGCGTGTTGTAATCGCTTCTTCCCTATCGCTCTCGCTGGGATTTGAAGTAATTTTGTCGAGTTTTCTGTTGAGCATGTTAAAGCTCAACGTGAGGACGCTTTCTATGGAGCAACCGATTTTCAAAGACAACAAGCTAAAAACTGCAGCGTAAGAAACTCAGGTCGCCATGTATTTCGTTGTCGGATCCGGCCCCTCGGGCATCGCCTGCGCGCAGGCTCTTGCCGAATCGGGATATCCCGTCACAATCTTGGATTCTGGTCTTATGCTGGAGCCGGAGCGGGAAGCGATGCGAGCCGTACTGGCTGGGCGCTGCGATTCTAATTGGGCAGAGTCAGAACGTTTCGCGCCTCAGGTCGAGCATGGAGGAGTTCCTGTGAAACTCGTCCATGGGTCGGACTATCCTTATCGGCCCGCGCCGGGTTCGGCCGACATTTATCAGTCTGGCCGGCTCGGCATTCAAGGATCATACGCGGCAGGTGGTTTCAGCAACGTCTGGGGAGGCGCCATCTTGCCTTACAGCCAAGATGATTTAGCGGGCTGGCCAGTCTCCGAGCGGGAACTTCGTCCGGCGTACGCTGAAGTGTTGAAGCTCCTGCCCGTGGCGGCTGAGCGCGACAATTTGGCCGACCTGTTTCCGTTGCACACGGACTGCTATGCGCCTCTCCGTCAGAGCCGCCAGATGGAAAGGTTCATGCATTCGCTTGCCAAGAACAAGTCGAGGCTTCACGCAAACAAGGTATTCTTCGGCAGATCGAGATTGGCCATCGACTCTGCTGGAGCGCGCAGTAAGACGTCATGCGTCTATTGTGGGCGGTGCCTGCACGGATGTCCACTCGAACTGATCTATTCGAGCCGGCAAAGTCTCAAAAATTTGGAGTCGCACGGGAAGGTCGCTTATCTGGGAGGAATTACCGCCAAATCCATAGAAGAGAGAGGCAAATCCGTATTCATTCGGGGCGTCAAAGCCGATGGATCGCCGTGTTCTTTCGAGGGAAAGCGCGTCTTCCTCGCTTCAGGTGTGCTCAATTCGACCATAATATTGCTTCGCTCGCAAAATCGGTATGATCATACTGTGCGCATAAAAGATTCGCAGTATTTCTTACTGCCGATGTTGCAATTCACAGCCTCCCCGAATGTGAAGGAGGAGCGACTCCATACGCTATGTCAGGCATTCATCGAGATTCTCTGATTCAAAAATCAGCAAGAATACTATCCACTTGCAGATATATAGCTACAACGACCATATCGCACGAATGCTGGATTCCAAACTCGGGTTGTTCAAGCGCTTTTTCCCGAGAGACTCGCTGCTGGGACGTCTTCTGCTGGTTCAGGGCTATCTCCATTCCACACATTCCGCGAGCATTGCGGCAACCTTGACGCAACGCGGAGGTTCGGATGCGGTTTACCTGGAGCCCATCGCAAATGAGCAGACGAAGGGCATCATTTTGGAGGTCGTCCGAAAGTTGCGAGGTCTGACCGGCTTAATGCGGGCGACGCCCATCGGCCCCATGCTCAACATCGCGGACCCGGGCCGTGGATTTCACTCCGGCGGAAGTTTTCCTATGGCGCATACCCCCGGGCCCGGGCAAACCGATCGCCTTGGCCGCCCATATGGCATGGAGCGCCTACATGTTGTCAATTCAACCATCTTTCCGAGCATACCGGCAACGACGATCACGCTAACCGTAATGGCCAACGCCTATCGCATAGGCCAGGAAGTCTCGATGATGGGCATCGAGGGAGCGGCATGAGCACCACGCCGGTTATCGCCGTCACGGGCGCGAATGGGTATATCGGCGCGGTCATCGTCGACGCCCTGAGAGAGAATGCCAAAGTCTTCGGTCTGGTGCGAACCCCTCATGGCGCCAATCAAATCCGCTGGTCCTTCGGTTCCGATCAAGATCTCCTTGCGCAGACGCTACGTGATCACGGGGTCACTCATATGATTCACGCAGCGTGGGACATGAGAGCCAGTTCGGAGGATGAATTGGAGAAAACCTGTGTCGACGGGTCGTTCGGTTTGCTGGCGGCCTCGCGTCAGGCGGGCGTGCAAAGAAACATCTTCATATCAACGATTAGCGCTTTCGAAGGAGCGCGTTCCGCCTATGGCCGGTCCAAGTTGAAAGTAGAGGAACTGTTTCGTCAAGCCAAAGGCGTAGTCCTACGATTGGGCCTCGTCTACGGAGATCGGCCGGGCGGCGCATTCGCCAATCTCCAGAACATCGTGCGATCCAAGCGAATTATCCCCCTGATCGGAGACGGAAAGGCCCCTCAATATCTTCTCGACGAGCGCGCGCTCGCCGAAGTCGTGCAGCGCGCGGTCCGGGGCGACTTCGACGGCGAAGCAAGACCTTTTACGTTGGCCCATCCAGAACCGATCGCATTCTGCGATCTGTTGCGACGCATTGCGCGTTCTGAGAGTCGGCGTGTTTTCCTCGTTCCCGTTCCCTGGCGCATCTTATACTTTGCACTCCATTCCGCCGAGCGCCTGGGCGTGAGGCTTAATGTTCGAAGCGACAGCGTCCTGAGCTTTGTCCATCAGAACGTCGCGCCAGATTTCGGCGCGATGCGGCTCCATTCCATAAACCCAATTCGATTTTCTCTCTGATGAGCTGGTCCCCGCATGTAATGGAGCGGGTCGAGGATGAACCTTTCGGTGTCCGTCGTCAGAGTTTTTTGAAGCAGGGCGAGGTGGCGTCGCAATTTCGGTTGAAATTCGTTTTCGCGTGATCTCCAACGTGACGAAGTTATCCGATCATGCGGCGAGGTCAATGATCGGATCGGCCGGTCTTTCGGCGAGGCTTTGCCAGCCATCGACCTTGCGCATTGTGATCTGACCTGAGGCGAGCAGAGCCCAGAACAACATCGCCGCGGTCTCCGCCGATGGCAGCGCGGTCTGCGTCTTGATCCGTCGCTTGAACTCTTCGTGCAATCGTTCAATCGCGTTCGAGGTTCGGATCGATTTCCACTGGCTTTTCGGGAAGCGGGTGAAGGTGAACAATTTGTCGCCGGCCTCTTCCAGGCTGGCGGCGACTGCTGGGCATTTCAGCCGCCATTTGCGAATGAAGGCTTTGCGCTTCACCTCGATCTCATGCTTCGCGTCGGCGTAAATCATGTCCTTGTAATCGGCGGAGATTTCGTCGTGCAGCCGGTCTGGGGCATGAGCGAGCAGGTTGCGATGCTTATGAACGGTGCAGCGTTGGACCAGGACGTTGTTCCAGAGCGCGGCAAGAGCTTTTTCGAGCCCCGGCGCTCCGTCGACAATGGCGAGTTCCGGCATCCTCAGACCGCGATTGGCGAGATCGTCGAGAAGCGTACGCCAAGCGGCTTCGCTTCTGAGCTTGTCGAAGAACGCCGCCCATATTCTTGACCGCCAAGAGGATTTTCTGGCCGTCCTGCCGGACGCCGAGGGCGACGAGCAAGGAAATCGCGGTCGATTTCCTGTCGAGCCGGACGCGCGCGACTGTCCCGTCGAGGATCAAACGGATGATCGGCTCGGCGGCCAACGAACGCGTGTTCCACGCGTCCCAATCGCCCTCGTATGGGGACTTCATTGTCAAGCGGGACGACGAGCCGGCTCGACAGATGCCAGCCGGCCTGATCGAGCAGGAGAATGGCGTGCCTGCCCGGCGCGATCTCTGTCGCGATTTCGGCGAGGTGCAGGTCCATCGCCTCGGTGTTGCAGGAGGGGAGGACGAGCGCCGCGCCCTTGCCCTCCTTCGGGCAGATCGCGCCGAAGATGTAGGTCGAGGCGGTGCGCTGGTCGTGCGGCGCCGATGGGCGCGTTCCGCGCCGCCCCTCCGCTGCCCATTCCATCAAGCTCCGCTTGACGGAACCTTTGGTCAGCTTCGCCCAACGCCGCGCGATCTTGTTCTTCTGGCCGATGCGCGCCTCGTCGGCGAACCAGATTTCTATTGCCGCCGGATCGACGCCTTTGTCCGCGGCGATCTCCGCCACGCGCGCCGGGAAACTTTTTTAAAATCCTCGATCGCGCCGTCGGCCTGCGCCTGATGGCGCGGGCGAGCGGAGAGCTTGCGATAGCCCCTATTGCGCAACTCGCGGCTCATCGTCTGCTCGGCGACCGAGACCTGGAACTCTTCGAAAACCCACTGGCAGAGATCGACGATCCGCCAGCGCACGACGCCATGGATCGGCGGCGTCGGCCCGCTCTCGATGATCGCAGCCAGCGCCGCCCGATGCGCGTCTTTGAGCCGCGACGGCGGGCCCGGCGCCTTGCGGTTAACGAGGCCCTGGGGACCTTCGGCGTTGAACCGCAGCACCCAATCTCGGACGACCTGAAGACCGACCCCGCCGATCTTCGCCGCTTCGCTCCGCGCGGCGCCATCGTAGACTGCCGCCAAGGCAAGCAGCCGACGCGCTTGCGGCCCGTCTTTCGCGCGCTTCGCTATCGCCCGCAGAGAACTTGCATCGAAATCATCCCGAAGCCCAATCGCAGCCGCCATGGCGAACCTCCCAGCGTTCGCCATTTCGAATCAAATTTCAGCCGAATTCGGGAATCCCGCTTATGAGTTTGCGTAAGCAAGGACCGGTATAAGTGGAGGCTTTTACGTAGCCGTGGTCTGGTGGCCGCGGATTTTATGCCGCCTGTTGTTGAGCGGTTTGACTCCTGGCCCATGAGATCGTCGATGCAGCTGTTTGGCCTTCCTTCGGCGATCTTTTGCAAGCCGTCGGTGATAAGCCGAAGGGCTTCACTCCGTTCAGCTTGCATCTTTCGATGATGGAATAGATAGCGGCTGCTCGCTCGTCGCCCGCCCGCAATTCGGCGAACAGCCAGTTGCGTGCCGATCGCGACGCCTCGCAGCGCCCGTTCGGCGACGAGGATGTCAATTCTCCAGACGTCCGTCGTCGAGATAGCGGATCAGCGCCGACCAGCGTCTTAGCGCGTAAGAGATGGCGATGGCGATGGCAACAAGTCGACTTCAATGACGCGGCCGGAGCGACAGAGGTCCGCGTAACCGGATAGGCCTCCGCCTGTAGATGGCCGTCGTCTGCAGGTCGCTGCGTCATCGGTCCCCATTCGAATCGCAGCCGAAATACAATGCCAAAAATGGCTTAAATAATTCGTCAGAGAAATCGCAGCGATGATCTTTGTATTGTCGGATGGACTGAGGTTAGCCTGATTTCTATTTTTATTTTTCGACAGAATTACATCAAGGTGACAACGAGCATTGTCGCACCATGCCGCTTGTAGTCGTGCGACCACTTTCGAGAGGGAAGGCCACTTCTCGGCGCGCTAAGGTTAGGATAGCCAAAAATGGCATCAGCCAGATCACGCGCGCCTCGAAGCGGCTGAACGGGCCCGATAACACGCCACAGACAATCGCATTCGTGATAACGCCGGCCAGGACGATCATCACCGTCAACCGTACCCTATCAAAGTCTTTGGACTTGCGATCATCGAGAAAGAAGCGCCCCAGAATTGCGAGTGATGCGAGGACGGCCACCCAGGTCAGTACATGTATCAGCGTCGTCGGTACGGCGCCACGTGCTGCCGCGGAAGCCAAAAGGACAGATCGATCAGGCTCAGGGTAACGCTGCCGAACGTCGACGAGGTAGTCGCTATCATAATTGAATTCATCGACACCGAAAGTCAGGAGTTGCTGTAATGCATTGCGAAATGTGGTGAAGACAAATCCGGCCGGATCGAATTGTGCGACGGCCGACGCAAACCGAAATTGCTCGTCCGACAAAGCGCGTTTCTCCGCCACCGAAAGCAGCGCAACGACGCCGACCCCCGGGGTTTCTTTATAAAGGAAGGTGTCGAAATCAATACCCTTCAGGCGATCGAGATAGGCGCAGACGGCGAAACCAGAACTCCTGACAGCTTTTTGCCAAATAGCGGTACCCAGGTCCGTCGGCGATCAACCGGGCCATAAAAAGCGGCTGGCGTATCGGGCGCTCGCCGCTGAGCTTGGTCGCGGCGCGATCGAGAACAATGTTGCCAGCTACCGCCAGCGCCATCGCCAGGCCTACAGCGCCTAGGCTGCGCCAGCTCGCCGTAATGCGCCGGATCAGCATCAGCGCTCCAAGAATGAATAAGAGAATTCCGGCGATGGCGATATGAGACGCGTGGAACAGTAGCCCCGCCGTTAGGACGCAGAACCAGAAGACAAAGTGAAGAACCGGGATCGTCCGCCCGAATACGACAAGGGCGGCGACTGCCAGAATGACACTGCCCGCGAATACATCGGGCATCAGGAATGTGTTGAAGAACGCAAAAGGCGTCAAAGCCGAGATCACGATGGCGACGGCTCCGAAGACAACCGGTCGAAAGGCGCCGCAATACGTCAAGAGTAGCCCGATTTCCGATAGGAGAATCAAGGCCTGCGCGATGGGGACCAATCTGAACCCTCCAATGCGGTAGATGCCATCCAAGAATACCCCGTAATATGCCGAACGCCCGGCGTCAGCAGCGTGGCCCTGGATCACCGGGTGGCTCCATTGCGCTTCGCTAGGCTGGGGTATTTCGCTCGGCTGGGCCGTTTGCAAAAGACCCGTTGCCTTGGCTAGTGCAACATCCCCGTTATGTAGGTATCCATATGTGTCCCAAAAGAAGAATGGCTGACCGTTGAGCAGAGCTGGCCAACAAGCTACTAATGACAAGACAATCAATAAAAAAAATGATGTAAATATCTTACGCATGTTCCGTCTCCAACTTGGAGCTCATCCCCTTGATCTGAGGCCTTTCTATATGTAGAGTGTGTGCTAAGCCGCAGGCCCGATGTTGGCTTGCGTCCAGCGTGGGGGCTGAGCTTTTGGGCGGCTCTTGCGAGATTTGTCCCTTTGACGGTGTCCCAATCACTCGCGGGCTCGTGTTGGGCGGCAGGTCCAAACCAGGCATCCCATGGAAGCTCTGATTGGGGGAAACACGACTTCATCCAAATGGCCTTCAACGATGCGCTCCAAGGCGGCTGAGAAGCGATTCTCGCAAGCGCGAACGGTACGGCGCAACCGCCGGAAAGTACGCTGCCCGAGGGGCGATCCAAGTCAGCGCTGCAGGCGTGGGCCGGCGACTGATCGGATCGGCAGGTATTTACCGAGTTGCCTCCCGAGCGTCCACGTTGAGAACACCGAGCCGACCCGTTTGGCAAATGAGAGGAGTGGTCTGTCCCTACTGGAGCGTGTTTCGCTCACGTTGCATCGGATCCTGCGGCGGTGAAGAAGTTTGCGCATTCTTGGGGAGTAAAGCGGTCGATGAGGCGACCGATTTTGGCCCAGAGGCCGTCGACAGTTCGTTCGGCGGCTTTTGGCAGATGCGCTTTGAGTTTTGAAAAGGCCTTTTCGATCCGATTGAAGTCTGGGCTGTAAAGCGGCGGCAGGTAGAGCACATTCGCGCCTTGCGCCTCGATCATCGCACCGGTGGCGGGACCCTTGTGGCTCGACAGATTATCCATCACGACGATGTCGCCCGGCGTCGGTTCGGGAACGAGAACCTTCTCGACATAAATCTCAAAGGAGTTGCGGTTGATGGGGCCGTCAAAGACAAAAGGCGCGACGACGCCATTGTTGCGAAGGCCGGCCACGAAAGTAAATTGTGGTTTTCCAGTGTCCATGACGAACGCTCGCCCGCGGCCGCTCGCCGCGCGCGCGGCGCCCATGCGTGCGGGCCATATTCGTCGAGGTCCAGGTTTCGTCGAGGAAGACGAGGCGCTCGGGATCAAGGTCGAGCCGGCTCTCGAACCAGTCTTCGCGCCGCTTCCGGACGTCGGGCCGCTCCTGCTCGCTGGCGTGCGCGGTCTTTGATCGGCGAGGAATTCGAGGATCTGGTCGAGCCTGGCCTTGAAAAGTTCGTTCTGGCCGGTCTCGCGCCGTTCCTTTGGCCGCATCGAATCACCCCTTCGCTCACATGTCAAAGCGACGAGAATCACAGCGGGAGTCTTCGATGAGCGTCGCAGCATCGCCGCCCCTCGGCTAGTGCGTTTCTTTGCTCGCGCATCAAGCCGCGCGAAAGTTTTGATTGCCTCTGGCGTCGCCCGAAAGGTCGGCAGCTTTGATGCTGCTTCAGCCGTCGCGATAGACGCGTTCGCGCTTCTCATGGCGTTCCTGCGCCTCGACCGAAAGGGTGGCGATTGGCCGGGCGTCAAGGCGCTTCAAACCAATGGGCTCCCCGGTTTCTTCGCAATAGCCGTAGCTTCCGTCGTCGAGCCGCCCCAGCGCCGCGTCGATTTTCGCAATCAGCTTGCGTTGCCGGTCGCGCGCTCTGAGCTCGATAGCTCGGTCTGTTTCGGAAGACGCCCGGTCCGCGACGTCCGGGTGATTCTCATTCTCCCTTTGCAGGACGCCAAGGGTCTCGCGGCTCTCGCGTAAGATGTCCTCCCTCCAGGCAAGAAGTTTGCGACGAAAATACTCTCGCTGACGTTCATTCATGAACGCTTCTTCTTCGGCAGGCTTGTAGGCGTCGTCGAGCATTTCGGCAGGCACCGGAAAGTCTCCTCACACAAGTTGGGAGCCTTATAGCGATTGCGCCGAGGATTTTCAATCTAAGTCACGCCGTCGCCTTGACTTATGCCCGCGTTCGTCGCCGCGCCGGTCTCAAAGGCGCCAAGTTAAGCGCGTCATGCTTGCAAGACGCAATTCAAGAGCGAACAATATATGCCTCTAATCACAATCCCTCTACTTAACAACTCGGAGCGGCCGAAGGGCGTTCGCAGCGGCGCCGATCAGGCTTTCGCGCCAGCCGCCACAGCCTTGCGCAAATTGTCATTCACCTTGTCGAGAAAGCCGGTCGTTGAAAGCCATTTCTGATCGGCCCCGACGAGGAGGGCGAGGTCCTTTGTCATGAATCCCGATTCGACGGTCCCGACGCAGATTTTTTCGAGCGTTTGGGCGAACGCCGCCAGCTCGGGATTGTCGTCGAGCTTGGCCCGATGCGACAATCCGCGCGTCCACGCGAAGATCGAAGCTATGGAATTGGTCGACGTTTCCTTGCCCTGTTGGTGTTCCCGGTAATGCCGCGTCACCGTGCCATGCGCCGCCTCTGCCTCGACGGTCTTGCCGTCGGGGCTGAGCAACACGGAGGTCATCAGGCCAAGAGAGCCGAACCCTTGCGCGACCGTGTCGGATTGCACGTCGCCATCATAGTTTTTGCAAGCCCAGACATAGCCGCCGGACCATTTGAGCGCGGACGCCACCATATCGTCGATCAGACGGTGCTGGTAGGTGAGACCGGCGGCCGTGAATTTTTCGGCGAATTCGTTTTCGAAAACCTCCTGAAACAGGTCCTTGAAGCGCCCGTCATAAGCTTTGAGGATGGTGTTTTTCGTCGACAGATAGACCGGATATTTCGAGGCGAGGCCGTAGTTGAGCGAGGCTCGCGCGAAGTCTCGAATAGAGTTGTCGAGATTATACATCGACAGCGAGACGCCCGCGCCCGGATATTTATAGATTTCCTTCTCGATCACGGTTCCATCGTCGCCTTCGAATTTGATGGTCAGGCGGCCTTTGCCAGGCACCCGGAAATCTGTCGCGGCGTATTGGTCGCCGAACGCGTGACGCCCAATCACGATTGGTTGAGTCCAGCCGGGCACCAGACGGGGAACGTTCTTGCAGATAATTGGCTGGCGAAAAATAACTCCGCCGAGAATATTGCGAATCGTGCCGTTCGGCGACTTCCACATGTGCTTCAGATTGAACTCTTTGACGCGCGCCTCGTCTGGCGTAATGGTCGCGCATTTGACGCCGACGCCGTGCTTTTTGATGGCCTTCGCGGCGTCCACCGTGACCCTGTCGTCGGTGGCGTCGCGATTTTCGACCGAAAGATCGTAATATTCGAGATCGAGGTCGAGATAGGCCAAAACGAGCTTCTCGCGAATGTAGCTCCAGATGATCCGGGTCATCTCATCGCCATCGAGCTCGACGACGGGATTGGCGACCTTGATCTTGCTCATTATTTCGCCCTTTTCGAGTTGAGTGTTGAAAGATCCGACTTGCCGCCGGTCATGCCGCTGCGCTCAGGGTCGGACGGGGACAGTTGGCGTGGGCCAGAAAAGAAGGCTGGTCATTTCGGCGATTCGCCGCGTAGATATTGGTTGAAATGCGGATCGACCTCCGCGGCGAGGGCGTCTAAAATCGATTGGTTCTGCGGCGGCGCCGCTTTGTAGGCGGCGAGGATGGCCGGATATTGGCGCGGCGAATTGAGCAAGAGCTGACGCAAATCGCCTTTGACGAACTCCTGCAAATCCTTATCGAGGGGCGCGCTCAAGGCGAGCGCGCGTTGGAGACGCGGAAGGGCGAGGCTCGGATCCGTGGGCGCGGTGAAATAAGACATTTGCAGAGCGGCGGTCGCGCCGGCCTCCGCGGCCTTGCCGGGCGGGGCCGGAAGCTCCGCCAAAAGCAGCCAGACCGCGCCGTTGACTGGAGCCAGCGCGAGCGCCGTTTGGGCATTGGATCTTGCGCGCTGGAGACGCGCGGCGTTGGCTGGATCGCGACTGCGCGCGGGATCGAGCCAGACGAGATCCGTGTCGGTGAAGGCGGCCTCTTTGTAAAGGTCCCCACGGATCACGCCGAGCCGCGCCGCCCAGGCGGCGTTGGAGCGATAGGCCGCGGCCGCCGCCGCGCTTCCCTTGTCGAGGGGGAGCGCGATAGCCTGAGGCAGGAGAAGCGCGCTAATCAGCAGCCAAACGCCGGCAAGCCCGAGAAAGCTTGCAAAAAAAAGCACGCTGAGCCGCAGCTGCGCAGGCTCGGTGAGCAACGCGCTGCTCGCCTCTGGGGAGACGTAGAAGTTCGGCCGAGGCGTTTGCGGACTCATCGATCACTCCCTCTTCGGCATCCGCGTCTGTCAGTCGAGCGCTTTGGAAGCCGGTTTGCAATAGAATTGACTGAAGCCGAAAAATCTAGATGAAACTGATGTGATCGCCCTCCAATTTGAGGCACGTCAGCCGGCCGGTCGCGTAGGCGCCGGTGTCGATATTGATCCGGTTGCGACGCACCTCGGGCTCTATGACCGGGGTGTGCCCATGCACCACGATTTTTTCGAGCGAGTCTTCGCAGAATAAAAATTCGTCCCTGATCCAGAGCAGGTCCTCGTCGCGTTGATGGGAAAGCGGCGCGCCGGGGCGAATTCCCGCGTGAACAAAAAAGTAATCGCCGCAAGTGAAGGATATCGGCAGCGCGCCGAGAAATCGACGGTGCGCTAGCGGCAAGACGAGATCAAATTCGGCGGAAAGCGCCGCCGCCTCTTCTTCGCTCGGATTGAGGCTGGGAGTCAGACCGTAGGACAAAAGCGTCGAGAGGCCGCCAAATTGGCCCCAAGCTTTCAAGATCCCCGGATTGCGCAAGAACTCCAGAATATAAATTTCGTGATTGCCCTTGAGACATATTGCGCGATGGGTCTTTCCGCGGACGATGAGTTGCGTCAGCACCTCGGCGGATTTTGGTCCGCGGTCGATGTAGTCGCCGAGAAATACTTCAAGCGGATCGGCCGCAGGGTATTTGGCGAGGTCGGCGTCGATCCGCTCAAACGCCTGACGCAGCAGATCGGAGCGGCCGTGGATGTCGCCAATGGCGTAAATTCTGATGCCGGCGGGCAGGTTTGGCGTCGTCGGCGCAGCTCCGAACATGCGCGATTTCCACATCCGACCAATGCTTCGCTTCAACTCTCGTCGATTTCGATGCTCCAGCCGGTTAATCGAACCGGCCCCTTCTGTTAAAGCATTTTCCCGCCGAGAGATAGTCAGAACGGCTTCGCCTTGGCTAATTTCGTGTAGGCGCCGACCGCTTTGTTCAACTGCTTGTCACCGTCCAACGCCGGCGAAGCCCAGCGCTCGGCGGCGGCGATGGCCGCTGAGTTGACTTCGCCCGCCCCCTTGCGCCATGAAATGATGTCGGCCCGCGCCGCCGCCAGTCGCGCTTGCTCGTCTTGCAATTCGCCGAGCGCGGCTTGGAGTTCGTCAAGACCGCTGAGAAGCTGATCCATTTGGCCGCGATCCGCGACTTGCGGGAGGCGCGCAAAAAACTGCGCCGCGTAGCGGAGTTTTTTGGCAATGATTTGCGCCTTGTGTCTAGCCTCGGGCGCAAGGCTCTCAAGGCCGCGGCCCTTCTCCAGCAGAGCGTCGAGACGCTTCTTCAAGCGCTTGCGGACGAATCTTCGCATGTCGTCTTTGCGGCCGCCTACGCTCTCGCGCCACGCGCCGCCGTCGATCCACTCGCAAAAATCGATGAGGAAGATCCGCCAGCGCTTCGACCGCGTCGCTCTGACGACGGCCCGACGCGCCGCCAGCCGCCGGTCTTCGAACCACGTGAAGAAATCCTTTCCGTCGTCCGCTCGGAAACGATCTGTGCTTGCCACGTTGAGCGACATAACGTCGCGATCCCGCGCCGCGCCGAACACGCCCGCAAGCCACTTCAACTCGGCGTTCATTCTTGCAAATGAATTATCGCGGATGATCGGCCTGAACAGCGCCAGCGCCGCCCGGAGCCGCCGGAGCGCGATGCGGCCCTGGTGAACGGCCTCGATCGGATCGTTATCCGGTCCCGCCGTTAATCCCGCCGCATTGAGCATGAAATCATGCAGACAGGCGCGGCAAATGGCGCTGAACGCTTGCGTGCTCGACATGTCGTCGGCAAGGCGCGGCGCGGACGCTTTTTTCGGACGTCCCAAAGCGCCCGCGACGAGAAGCTGGCCGCGCTCGGCCTTGCTGATGAGGCTGAGGTGCAATGGCGCCTGCGCCGCGAGCTCGCGGGCGAGCGCGAACGCAGCTCGCCTGTCGCCACTCTTCAACTCGATCTCGAGTTCAAAGACGCCGATTTGTTTGTCCCGCGCCGACGCGCCTCGGATCTCGCCGCGGTCGATTGCAATCTCGATCGTGGCCCCAGCCTTCGCCAATGGAAAGGCGGCGCGCTCGACTTCGACCTCGAACCTCCGATCCAAGCGCGCGCGCATCGCTTCGTCAATGATTCCGGCGAGAGGCGTCTCTTCGAGCATGGCGAAATCGATTGTGGCCACGTCCACCGCGGCCGAATCGGTCTCCCCCCCTCCGCCATCGCTCCGGAGTTCGGCAGATTGGCATGAACGAGCGCGCTGGACCGGGACTGATCGATTGGGCACTCCCATTCGCCGCGATCGACGACAGAAAAACTCTCTTGCTTTATCGTCTGGATCAACGCGCCATCGCCATTGCGGATCCGCAGGCTGAAGCCCTGCTTCCAGAGATCCCATTTGCGCGTGTCGAAGTAGGCGCTCTTAAGGCGCCGCCTGCGCGCCGTCCCGATCCCTTCGCGCAAGAGCGGCAGCTTTTCGAGCTTCGCCAACTCGGCCTTGGCGATCATGAGTTTGAGTTCGGTTTCGGGCATAATCGACTATATCATGCGCCAGGCTCGCGAGGCGAACAGGTCGGCGCCAGCCCGCCGGTAACGCGTGTCTATCGCTCCCGAAGACGCGGCGGCCCGGCGCGAAAGCCGATTGGGCGACGTCGCGAGGGCCGGTATGGCCCAGATGCTTGCGGCGCGAAGGTCAGCCGAGGACGAACGTGGGTTCGCGTCTCGATGTAGAAGATCGGCGAGCGATGCCGACATAATGCCGCAAACTCCAAGCAAGATTGCATTGGCGGACCAATGCGATCTCGCTTGGAGTTGCGAAGACGCTAGACTTGTTAGATTGCGGAGTTGCGAAGACGCTAGACTTGTAAGAGAAGCGCGACGAGTTCGCCTTGCCGATGCGTTGCTGTTTTTGCGAAGATCGATTTCAATTGGTTGCGCGCCGTCTCGCGCGAAATGTTGAGCTCCGCAGCCGCCGTATCCGGTCCCGCCCCGCGCGCTATGATGCAGGCGAGTTTCGCTTCAGACGGCGTCAGCGAAAAAGTCTTGGCGAGCAGGGCGGCCGGAGGGCCGGGCTTTGGGCCAAGCGCGTGCAAGGTCACGAGTGCGCGCACCGCGGGCGACGGCCAGCGCGCCCGGCCCTCGATCGGCCAAATCCGGAGCAGAACCGGCAAGCGATCCAGTCGCGGAACGATAATTGGCTCGATGGACGGGGTGACCTGAGGCGCCGCATATTCGAATTGATCGACATAAATGCGCAGTCTGTCCCGGGCGTCGGGATCGCGAATAAAAATGCGCCTCTGCCTCACTCTGAGCTCATTGTCGAACAGCTGATTTGCGGCGGCGTTATTCATCACCACAAATCCGTCTAGATCGAGCAGAAGCGCCGGCTGAGATAGAATATTCAACGGATCGGTCGAGTTCAAATCGCCGACCGTTCCCCTCGACAGCACGGCGATTTCGGCGATTCGTCGCGTGAATGCTGCGACCGCGCGCTTCTCTTCGCATGCCAAATCGATTTCGTCCAAATACATCGCAAAGGGAGTCATGGCATCGCCAATTTCTTCAAATGAACGCTTCAAAAGTGTGGCGCGATCTTAGGTCGATTATCAGCCTGACTTGCTGCATACTTGCGAAAAATTCAGATAAAAAGCAGTCGATCCCTGTCTGTCGGGCAATATGGATAAAAAAAAGCTCCATGCTCAATCATGATTTTAGATGTCCGTATAGACTCGTTTAATACTTATGACTTCGTAGCCCATCGAACTGTGTGTCGACGCACGGGCGGAGGCTTTGTCGCCGCAATCTTGGAGCCTGAGAAAATGCTTGACTAATAGTAAATGTTGATAGTTATTATCTATGACATTATACTGCATCGTAAGCGTGGACGGTGAGCCTTTGTAGATTAAGGGCTTTTAGACCAATGCTGTCAAATTGTAGATCCATACATACTGTCGATCGTGCCGATTTGATGAACCCGCGGCCGAATTCATGGCTGCCGCGCCCGCTCGTCCTCAGACGCTTTCGTTGTGACGTTTCAGTCGAAGGGTTTGCTGTGGTCAGCCGTCCCGCGCTTGCGCCGTCAAGGGCTTGAGCCGCGACGCCAAACGCCTTATGCAAGTCGAATACGGTTCGCATCCCCCCATCAAAGTTTTGGGGGCGGAATGAGCCGGTGCGCTTACGCCGATTGGTCTCGGCGAGTGAGCGGAAAGGAGTTGAGGCTATGGTCAGCGTGACCTTTCCCGACGGCGCCGCGCGCCAATTTTCCGCAGGCGTGACGGGATTTGACATCGCCAAGAGCATTTCGCCTTCGCTGGCGAAACGGACCGTCGCGATGTTTCTCGATGGCGTGTTGCGCGATCTGTGCGACCCGATCGAAAGCGACGCGAGGATAGAATTGGTCGGACGAGACGACCCTCGCGCGCTGGAGCTTATTCGTCATGACGCTGCGCATGTCCTTGCGGAGGCCGTGCAGGCGCTTTACCCGGGCACGCAGGTGACGATCGGTCCCGTTATTGAAAACGGCTTTTATTATGATTTCTTCCGCAACGAGCCGTTTACGCCGGACGATTTCGCCGCCATCGAAAACAAGATGGCCTCGATTATCGCCAAAGATGAGCCATTTATCAAAGAAGTGTGGACGCGCGACAAAGCGCGATCCTGGTTTGAGACGCGCGGCGAAGCGTTCAAGGTCGAACTTGTCGATTCAATTCCCGGCGATGAAGACTTGAAGATTTACCGGCAGGGGGATTGGCTCGACCTCTGCCGTGGTCCGCATATGACGTCGACCGGAAAGATCGGCGGCGCCTTCCGGCTGATGAAGGTCGCCGGAGCCTATTGGCGCGGAGATCCGAATAGGCCGATGCTTCAGCGCATCTACGGGACCGCCTTTGCGACGCAAGAAGAGCTCGCCGCCTATCTGAAACAAATCGAGGAAGCGGAAAGACGCGATCACCGCCGGCTCGGCCGGGAGATGGATCTGTTCCATTTCCAGGAAGAGGGGCCCGGAGCCGTTTTTTGGCACCCGAAAGGCTGGACGCTTTTCCAGACGCTGATTTCCTATATGCGGCGGCGTCAGGAAACGGCCGGTTACGTGGAAGTCAACACGCCGCAGGTTCTCGATCGCGCACTGTGGGAGACCTCGGGACACTGGCAGACCTATCGGGAGAACATGTTCGTCACGCAGACGGAGGATGATCGGGTTTTCGCTCTAAAGCCGATGAATTGCCCAGGCCATCTGCAGATCTTCAAGAACGGGCTGAAATCTTATCGCGATCTGCCTTTGAAAATAGCCGAATTTGGCGTCGTGCACCGCTACGAGCCTTCCGGAGCGCTGCATGGCGTCATCAGGGTGCGCGCCTTCACGCAAGACGACGCGCATATATTCTGTACGGAAAATCAGATCATGGAAGAGAGCTTGAAGGTCAACGACCTCATTCTCTCAATCTATCAAGATTTCGGCTTCGAGGACATCGTCATTAAATTATCGACGCGGCCCGAAAAGCGCGTCGGGTCCGATGAGGCCTGGGACAAGGCGGAGGCTGCGCTTTTCCGCGTGCTTGAAGTCTTGAGCGCTCAAGGCGCTAAAACCGCGGTCAATCCCGGCGAGGGCGCGTTCTACGGTCCGAAACTCGAATATACGTTGCGCGACGCGATTGGGCGCGAATGGCAGTGCGGCACGACGCAGGTCGACTTCAATCTTCCAGGACGCTTCGGCGCCTTCTATATCGATGCCGATAGCGAAAAGAAGACCCCGGTCATGATTCATCGCGCCATGTTCGGCTCGCTGGAGCGCTTCACCGGCATTCTGATCGAGCACTTCGCCGGTCATCTGCCTCTCTGGCTTGCGCCCTTGCAGATCGTCGTCGCGACGATCACCCAGGAGGCCGACGAATACGCGCTCGACGTGATCGCGGCGGCGCGCAAGGAAGGCTTGCGCGTCGAGGGCGATCTGCGCAATGAGAAGATCGCCTATAAAGTGCGGGAGCATTCTCACGCCAAAGTTCCCGTCTTGCTGGTCGTCGGCAAGCGGGAGAGCGTCGAGCGCGCCGTATCCGTCCGGCGGCTCGGATCGTCCGACCAGACGGCGATGGCGCTCGGCGACGCCATAGCATCGCTCGCCGAAGAGGCTTTTCCGCCGGATCGGCGGCGGAGTCGTCCAATTCAACATGAAAATTGCTAAGCTTTGCAGCGCGGCCCAGTGACGGCGTATTGGTTTGCAGAGGTCGCGCCGCCGTCCCCGGCGGCGCTTGCCTCGGACCGTCCACTGACGACAAATGACGAAACGATACCGACGACGGTAGAGCCGGATGAGGAAAAGTGGAACCCGGTTTTCCGCCGGCATCCCGCTCTAAACTATTGGAATCGTGCGGATTACGACGAAGCCGCCCGGGTATAACGGGATAATGGCGCCCGGGATTCCTGAATGATGCCGCCCACCGTAACGGAATGATGCCGCCCGGGTCGCGAGCGTCGCTGGCCGATGGATTTTCTGTCACCGGCGACGACGTTTGGTCAAGCCTTTTGGTTCTGTTTTCCTTTGGTCCGGCGCAGGCTTTCGCCGGTCAGTTGGATGCGATGGGCGTTGTGAACGAGGCGGTCCAGGATCGCATCGGCGTAGGTGGGATCGCCGATGATCTCGTGCCAGCGATCCACGGGGAGTTGGGACGTGATAACCGTCGAGCGGCGGCCGTATCGCTCCTCGAGGATTTCGAGCAGATCGTGACGGGCGGCGGCGTCGAGCGGCTCCAGTCCCCAATCGTCGAGGATGAGCAAATCGGCGCGGCCGAGCGAGCGCAGGATGCGGGGATGGCGCCCGTCGCCGCGCGCCAGGGCGAGGTCTTCGAAGAGCTTGGGCGCGCGATGATAAAGCACCGATCGATTGTCGCGGCAGGCCTTGTGGCCGAGCGCCGACGCCAGCCAGCTTTTGCCGACGCCGGTCGGGCCAACGACATACTACCCAAGAACACCTGTTCGACGTTGTCGTTGAATATCTGCATCATCCGCTTTCTGGAAGGCGGGTCGCGGTCTTTCGTCGCGTTGTCCATGGGGGCATGGTCCATTTCGTAGTGGATGGTCCGGACGGTTGCCGGACTCTGTTGCCGGCGTGGATGACCGACCCGCACGCCGCGGCTCTGCCAATGGTGGATATCCCGCGGCTTTCCCTTGACGTTTTTCACGCGCTTCGTGATCTGGTTCGTGCGCAATGCTTATCCTCGTCGTCGTCGGATCGAGCGACTCAGACGGAGGTAAACGATGAAGGGACAGCAGCGGCGAAATTGGGAACAGATCGATCTGTGGCTCCCCGACAAATGCTTGGAAGCGCCTCGGAAGCTCGATCCGGAGATTCGCAAGGAAGTTACCAAATTGCTCGGGCTTCTGCTAGCCGAGTGCGCCCCGGGCGAGGCGGTAACAAAGGAGGCGAGCGATGAGCAAGATTAGCGTTGAACACGCCTCTCGCACCGCCTTTGTGTATGTGCGGCAGTCCACCGCGGACCAACTCGCAAACAATCCGGAGAGTTGTCGCCGTCAATATGCTCTCGCGGCACGCGCGCGGACGCTTGGGTGGTCGAACGTAATAGTCATCGACGACGACCTCGGGCGTTCCGGCGGCGGGACGGCGAGGCCCGGGTTCGATAAATTGTTGGCCGCCATTTGCACTGGCGCCGCCGGCGCCGTGTTCGCGATAGAAGCATCCCGACTTGCCCGCAATGGGCGTGATTGGCATACGCTGCTGGAGTTTTGCGCGCTAGTCCACTGCCTGATCATAGACGAAGACGGCGTCTACGATCCCAAACAAATAAATGATCGGCTTTTGCTCGGCATGAAGGGAACATTCAGCGAGATGGAGCTGTCAATTTTCCGTCAACGCTCCCAGGAAGCCCTGCGCCTGAAGGCCGCTCGCGGCGATCTCCATACGACCGTTGCGGTCGGCTATGTCCGTGGTCTCGACGATCGTTTGGAACTTGATCCCGATAGAAGGATTTGCGAGGCTCTACACTTGGCGTTTCGTAAGTTCGCGGAGTTCGGCAGCGCCCGCCAGGTCGCCCTCTGGCTGATCGAGGAAGGCTTCAAGATGCCGGTGGTCCTTCACGGCGCACAAGGGCGGGTAGTAGAATGGCGTTTACCGCGCTATAATACGATCCACCGTCTCTTGACCAATCCGGTCTACGCGGGGGCTTATGTGTTCGGTCGGACTGGCTCGCAAACACGCGTCGAGGCGGGCCGCAAGGCCATCAAGCGCGGCATTCGCCGGACACAAGATGCATGGGAGGTGCTGCTGCGTGATCATCACGAAGGTTACATCTCCTGGGAGGAATACGAGCGGAATCAGCAAACGATTTGCGGCAATGCCAACATGAAGGGCGAGATGGTGAAGGGGGCGGTGCGCAACGGCGGCGGATTGCTGGTTGGCCTCCTGCGGTGCGGCCACTGCGGCCGTAAACTCAAAGTACAGCACAACGGACTACGCGGCATCGCGCGATATGTGTGCAACGATGCTGACGTCAATCACGCGCGGCGGGGCAATTGTATCGCGTTTGGCAACATGCGCATCGACGCCGCGGTTTCGGCGGAGGTGTTGCGGGTAATCGCGCCGCTCGGCGTAGAGGCGGCCATCGCGGCCATCGCGGATCGTGGGCGGGTCGACGCGGACGTGCTTCGACAGAGGGAACTTGCTCTGGAGCAGGCGCGATACGAGGCGGCTCGCGCGCATCGACAGTACGATGCGGTCGACCCAGAGAATTGTCTGGTCGCCAGGGATCTTGAGCGACGCTGGAACGAGCGGCTCGCCGAGGCGGCTCGTCTGGAGAGCGATCTTCTCCTCCTTCGCGAGAATCAAACGCCGGCGATCACCGATGCCGAACGCGCGGAAATATCCGCATTGGGCGCCGAGTTGGCGCGTCTGTGGAACCATCCGGCGGCGTCGGCCGAAAAACGCAAGCGAATCCTGCGTACGGTCCTGGAGGAGATCGTCGTCACAGCGGACCCCGGGCAACTTTCGCTCAAGCTGCATTGGAAAGGTGGAGACCACACAGCGCTTGTGGTGGCCAAGAATCGCGCAGGACAGCACCGGTGGAAGACCAGCGCCGCGACTGAGCAGTTGATCATCGACTTAGCGCGCGTGACGCCTGATTCGGCCATCGCGTCCATTCTGAATCGGCTTGGCGTCCGCACGGCCAAGGGCCACACGTGGACGCAACAACGTGTTCGCACTTTTCGAAGTGACCACGAGATCACGATATATCGCGATGGCGAACGCGCCGAGCGCGGGGAAGTCACCTTGGAGGAAAGCGCCGGCCATCTGGGCGTGAGCAAGATGACGGTAGTCCGTCTGATCAAGGATCGATTGCTGCCGGCCAAGCAAGCCTGTATTGGTGCGCCATATGTCATTCGAGAGACGGACCTAGATTTGCCGACTGTCAGGCGCGCGGTCAAAAATCGTCGTGCTGTATCATCGGATCCGCGACAGGGACTTCTGGAATATCAATGATGTAGGGAGATAGGCATTATGTCGCCAGTTCGGTCGGGCCGATGAGCGCCAGATTGTCGTGCGCATCGATCCATTCGCCCTCCGTGAGCTTCTGGAACAGGGCGCGGTCGAGACCGCGCGGGCTGCGATAATCGACATCTTCAATGGACGCCTGCTGACGCAGCTTGGCGATGCGCAATCGCGCCGTGAGCCTCTTGTCGCGACGCCATGACGCCTCGCGGTCGAGCAGGAGCGCCAGCCATTCGTGATGGCCAAGACCATCCGCTTCATTGGCGGCGGCGATTTCGACGAAGGCCTTGGCCATGCCGTAAAGGCCCAAGGCGTGGATCTGGTCGAGAGTTGGATGTTTGAGCAAGAGCGCTCTCCTAATTGTAATAGCGCGGGCCACGGATGTTGGGATGCAGGATCGGCGTTCCGTCCGAAGCGCGCTTTTGCGCGGGACGACGGTCGAGCTTGTTGTCGAGGATGGATTTGACCGAGCCATAGGTGCGCGCGCCGATCTCGATGGCGCGCTCCGCCGCGGCTTCGACGCGTTCCGCGCCATAGGGTCTGGCGAGGCGGACAATGCCCAGGCACGCCCGGAAGCCCTGTTCCGGATGCGGGCGCTGTTCGAAGATCAGTTCGCAGAGCGCCGCCGTCGCCGGCCCGATCAAGCGCGCGTCGGCGCGGATGCGGTCGATCGTCCAGTCTTTGTAGCGGCGATGGCTGGAGGGCATATGCTCCGCCGCGGTCGTGTGCTTGCGGTTGCCGCTCATGCGCATATGCGCGGCGATCCGCTCGCCCCTGAGGAAGACCTCGACGGTCCTGATCGTCAGCCGCACGTCGACTTCCGTGCGCGCGAAACGGTGGGGGACGCTGTAGTAATGGGCGTCGGCCTCGACGTGATAATCGATGCCGACGCGGCACGTGCGCCACTCGCAGAAAACGTAAGGCTCGATCGGCAAAGGCTTTAGCGCCGGGCGGTCGATCTCTTCGAGCAATTGCCGGCGGGTTGCGCCAAGCCGCCGGATCGGACGATCTTCGTTGAGAAGCTTCAGGAACTCCCCGATCGCCGCGTTGACCTCGGCGAGGCTGTAAAAAGTGCGGTGACGCAGCCGCCCGAGAAGCCATCTCTCGACGATGAGCACGGCTTGCTCGACCTTCGCCTTGTCCCTCGGGCGCCTCGGCCGCGCCGGCAGAATGGCGGCATCATAATGCGCGGCCATTTCGGCATAGGTCCGATTGACCAGCGGATCGTAGAGACAGGCCTTGATGACGGCGGTCTTGGTATTGTCCGGCACGAGAAGATGGGGAACGCCGCCGATCGCCGCGAAGGCGCGCACGTGGGCGTCGATCCAATCGGGGAGCGTCTGCGTCCAGGCCGCCCACGCAAAAGTAAAGCTCGACGCGCCGACCACGGCGACGAAGATTTGCGCCTTGCGGATTTCGCCGGTCAGCCGATCGATCACGACCGGCACGCCGTCGCCCGCGTAATCGACGAACAGCCGCTCGCCGGCCGCATGCGTCTGCCGCATCGTCGGCGACAGCTTCGATTCGAAGGCGCGATAGAGTTCGCAGAACCTCGAATAGCTGTACCCGCATGGATTTTCGGCAACATATTCGTCCCAAACGATCAGCAGGGTGACGTGCTTGCGCTTCAACTCCCGATGAATTGTCGGCCAATCCGGCTCGCAATGAAGACGATGACCCCGCTTGCTTCTTCGATTGGCGTAGAGCGCTCCCTCCAGGGCGCCGTCGGTCATGTCAGCTGGCAGAGGCCAGCTCAGCCCGGCGCCCTCGAAACGCTTTAAGGTCTCCCGCACGGTCGAGGCGGCGAGCCCCAGGCGCCGCGCGACTTCGCGGGTCGGAACACAAGCTGAAAATTTCAGACGAATAATCTCGCGCGCCTGGCGCATCGCAACTCTCTCCGCTGGCATCGGCCGCTCCTTTGGATTGCCAAAGGCGCGACCCTAAACAGGCCAGCGAAGAGCTCGTCACCCTGGAAGACCCCTGGGCGGGATCATTCCGTTACGGTGGGCGACATCATCTCGTTATGACGGGCGGCATCATTCCGTTTTAGTGGGCGCGATCATCTCGTTTTGGTGGGCGGCTTGGATCGGAATCAGCATGGAATCGATCACGTTCATGACTTCGGACCGAACCCGTCCAAAGTCATCGTGATCTAGTGCGCACATCCAGTGCAACTCTGATTACTCCTTGAACAGCAACTCCCAGCTTGGCGCGGCGCGCGTGGACAGGAGCCGCCGAAACCGGATTTTAGGTTGATTTTTTTTGTTCAATGTTGCTTAATGCTGACGTCTGTTGACTATTGACAATAGTGCTATTTAAGCAACTACGAGTCTGAAATGTATTTTAATCGCTTGAGTCAGATTGCGCAGCCAGAGGTTGAAACGGCGCCGTCCGCTGCGGGCTCTCAAAGATTTTACGTATCTTATAAGAATATCGAGGTCATCGCGGGACTTGTTGATATTTTAGTAATAACGTTTTCGAGCGTAGTTGGCGGCGCGTTTTATCAGTATCTCTGGTCGGGACAGACAGTTGGTGTCGAAGTCAGTCTCGGGGTCAGTCTGTCGGAAGGCTTACTTTACGCCTATGTGGCAAGCTCCAGGGGATTGTACAGGCTGCCGGTTCTGCTTGCGCCGTCGCGATATTTGGGCCGACTTTTCTTAACTTGGGCAATTGTCGGGTTATTTGTAGCGATATTTCTCATTTTCCTTCGGGGTGATGCAGTGACGTCGCATGGCTCCCTCATCGCCTCCGGGGCGTTGCAAATCCCGCTTTTGCTTCTCGCCCGTTGGCTCGCCGAAAAAACGTCGCGATCGCTGATGGCGAAAGGAAGCCTGCCCGGACGCAAGGTCGTGACGATCGGCGAGCCTTCCGAACTTCTCAGGTTGAGCACCGCGGTTCTGTTTCGCTACTTCGGCCTCAACGAAGTCGCGCGCGTATCGCTGTCAGCAGTTAAGGGGCCGTCGTCGGATGACGTCATCATCGATCTCGACCGCGCTCTGCAAGAAGCGCGCGAACGGGGCGTCGATGAATTTGTTGTCGCGCTCCGCTGGAGCAGCAAGGAGCTTCTTGAAACGGTTCGAGAAAGGCTTCGCGCGTCACCGCTTCCGGCCCATCTCCTTCCAGACTACACAATCAGGTCGGTGCTGGGGCGGCGCGCTTTGTCGACAAATGGCCAAAGCCTCACTCTCGAGATTCAGCGCGCGCCGCTAACTTCCATGGAAAGAGCCGCGAAACGGACGCTGGATATTGTTTGCTCGGCCGTCGGAATATCGCTGTTGGCGCCCTTGTTTATTTTTATCGCCATTCTCATCAAGCTGGATAGCAAAGGGCCGGTCATCTTCAGGCAACGCCGCAACGGGTTCAATTCAAGACAGTTCGTGATCTTCAAGTTCCGCTCGATGACCGTTCAGGAGGATGGGGCGACCATCACGCAGGCGCGCCGCAACGATCGCCGCGTCACTCGCGTTGGCCAATTCCTGCGGCAGTCCAGCATGGATGAGTTGCCCCAGCTCCTCAATGTTCTCAAGGGCGATATGTCGCTTGTAGGGCCGCGTCCGCATGCGCTTGCGCACGATAACGAGTACAAAGTGCTGATCGCGAAATACGCCTGTCGTCATCACGTCAAGCCTGGCATCACCGGGTGGGCGCAGGTCAATGGGCTGCGGGGCGAAACGGGCAGGCTCGAGCAAATGATCGATCGCGTTAAGATGGATCTTTGGTACGTCGATCATTGGTCGATGGCGCTAGACCTTAGCATTTTGCTGCGCACCTGTTTTGAAATCCTCCGAAATCGCGGCTATTAGTCCAGACAGCCTGTCCGTAAAGAGTAGGTTTTTCTTGAGTAAATATTTGTTGGGCGATAAACAATTTGGCTAAAGAAACATAATCGATTGGACAGGAATATCGCAGCTCAGCGATCGCTCCCAGAGTTCATCGGCTTGGCAAAAAAGATTGCGCGGGATCGATCCGGTTCGAATTGAGCGCTCGACGCTGCCGACGGTCGACCGGAGCCATTTGATTCGAAGCCATTCAATAAAGCGGCGTCAATCGTAACGGCGTTCGGATCGGACCGATCGATACCCGCCCGTCGGCGACGCGGAGTCGGAAATTCGTCGCACCCGCGTCTCCCTTCGCCGTAGAATCGCCGAGAAGGCTCGTCAGTAGCGCGCCCGCGACCAGCACACCCGGGTCGACGCCGAGGCGGCTCAAAATCGGATCGAGACCTGAAAGCGCGGCGTCAAGTTCGCCGCGCGGACGGCGCTCCTGGTCGAGATCGAGGCCGCCACGAGCCTCAAGCTTTGCGTCTCCGCTTGTGAGTCGCAGCGGTTTCAGCTCGATGCGGCCGCCCTTCGTCCGCCAACGTTCGATGCGCTCGACGAGGGCGCCGGGACTTGAGACGTCGAGTTTTGTAATCGTCCCCTCAATCACTGCGTCGAGCGGCGCGGCCAATCCGAGTTGATCCCTTAGCGCCGGAGCCTCGGCGCCGCTAATGGCGACCTTGAAGTCGAATGGCGGTTCGTCTTCGCCGGACGCCGGCGAAACAGACGCGTGCACGTTCCGGGCCTGCCCATCCAGCGCTCGAAGGCCAATGATCAATCCCTTCACCGACATTTGCTGACCGTCGAGGGCAAGGAGGGCGAGCGCCTCCGGGCCGCCATCGATCGTCAATTCGAGTTTTGCCCAATCCAGCCGGAAATTCAATTTGCCGTCGCGGCTCTCGCCGGCGAAAGGGGGATCTATTCGCGCGATCATGCGATCCGGATGAGATACGGAGGAGGCCGCGCGAAACCCGCGCAGCGAGCCGGCAAAACGACTTTCGAGGATGTCGCCCTCAAAAGCGAGATTGCCGCAGGAGACCTCGATGTCGAAGGGAAAGCCTGCAATGTGCCGTTCGGGGCAGGTCCATTTGCGGCCGAGCTTTCCCTCCTGATTCATCCAGGAAGTCAGCATCGCATCGGTCTGGCGAGCCGCGGTCAGCCAGAAGAGCGACCATCCAGCAAACGTCGTCGCCAAGGCGGCTAGCAAGGCGAGCGCGATGAGACGAGGGTTGGAGGCGGGACGCCGCGGCTCTTCGCGTTTTGATGGCATGTTGCGCCTCCCTGAGGCTGATTGGCGAAAACAGAGCTTTGGCGCAGAATGCCTTGATCGGCGCCCGAAACCGCGATTCGTCGGCAAAGCGAAGCTTTGCCCAAAGAGAGCCTCTCGTTTATCGCGCGCGCCGCTACGGAGCAAATTAGGGATGACCGCCGAGGATATGTGGGTATTCGGCTATGGTTCGCTGATGTGGCGGCCGGGGTTTCCATTTGTCGAGCGACACAGCGCGCTCGTGCGCGGCTATCATCGCTCGCTTTGCGTCTATTCCCATGTTCATCGCGGCACCCGCGAGAGGCCCGGCCTGGTGCTCGGCCTCGATCGCGGCGGCTCCTGCAAAGGCGTGGCGTTTCGCGTCAGCGCCCTTCAAGCGGATGCGACGCTCGACTATCTGCACGAACGCGAGCAAGTGACGTCAGTCTATCGCGAGCTGGTTTTGCCCGCGAGGTTGACGGATGGAAGAGAGGTCGCCACCATCTGCTATGTCGTTGACCGGAGCCACGCGCAATATGCCGGCCGTCTCGAACGGCCTGAACTCAAGCGGTTGATCAGTCAGGGCGTCGGTCTTTCGGGCCACAATCTCGACTATGTGAAAAATACGCAGGCTCATCTCGCCGACCTCGCAATCCGCGACGAAACGCTTGAATGGCTTGCGCGCCTCTTCGATGGCAAGCGTCTATAGCTTCGGGGCGCTCGCGACGCGGCGCATCGTAAGGTCCCGAGACGAAGGAGGGATCAATGCTGGGCCCGAACTCGGCTCGGGATGCGTCAGTTCGTAATATCGCTGATAACCGCCTTGCGCGCCTTGTCGCCGTTGGCGAGAAGATGGACGTGCCACTCGCTGGCGCCGGAGCGTACGGCCGCGCCGACGCTTTCCAGATCGCCGTAAAGACGCTCCTCTCGCCAGCACAGGTCGAGCACGGCGAGCGGTTGCCTTTGTCCCTTGGCGTCTCGCGCGACGGCGATCGCAACGGCGCTGTCGAAATCAGGCAATCCGCCAAAATCCGCGCCAGCCTGCACCGGAAATACCGAGCAAACGTAACCCCGCCCGGAAGCGCCGCGCCATTTATGGAAACGGGCGGAAAGGGCGCCGTCGGAAAGGCAGCGGAGCGGCGCGTCTGCGCCGAAGCGCCGATCGCCGGCTGCCGCCGGCGCGTTCAAAACCGCCGCCGCGCGATCGATGGCGCGTTTCCTTGACATCGGCCGAAGTTTGGCGGCGCGCAGCGGAAGAACTATCCCCATCAGCTTCATGGCCTCATCAAACGATGAGAACACAAAAGGAACAAATCAAGATTTTGTCAACCATAATTGCAAAAATCTTCGATCCTCGGCGGCGGCCGAGCGTCACCCGGCCGCCGCATCGGCCCGCGGACCTAAAGCCGCTTTGAGCGAGGGATCGACTGCGATCGCTTCATTGACGAGCTTTTCTGTCGCCGCCTCGACGCGAGCTTCGAGAATGCGCATGAATTTTTGTTTGTCCGCATCGGCCGGGATCGGCGCCAGGAACTCGATGACGACGCGTCCCGGTCGTCGCAACAAGCCGCGGCGCGGCCAAAACAGACCAGAATTCAGCGCCACCGGTGCGCAGACTGCACCGGTCGCGGCGCACAGATGCGCGACGCCGGGTTTATAGGCGGGCGGCGCGCCGACAGCCGTGCGCGTGCCTTCCGGGAAGATGAACACCTGGCGTCCTTCCCCAATCGCCTGACGCACTTGCCGCGTCAAGTCAGCCAGGGCCTGGCCACGTTTTTCGCGCGCGATGCCGATCTGTTCGGCGCCCCTCAAATACCAGCCGAAGATAGGAATCCCCATCAATTCGCGCTTCAGAACAAATGTGAAGTCCGCCATTTGCGTGGTGAGCGCAAATGTTTCGAGGGCGGATTGATGTTTGGCGGCGATGATGCACGCCCCTCTCGGGAGGTTTTCGAGGCCTCGGAACTCGACTTTCGTTCCGCACACCGTATCGACCAGCCAAAGGGAGGTGCGGGCCCAAAGCCGCGCCAGTTCTTGGACCGCGTTGCGCTTCATCAGAAGGGTCGGCAGGCCGAGAAACGCCAGGATCGTCATGTTGACATAGAACAAGACGTTGAATGCGAGCGAGCGGATGACGGTCATGCGTTTTCTGATCTTGCTTTGAGCTTGGCGCCTGAGCGCGATGTCGGGTTGGCGTTGAACGATGGGTCAAAAAAGAGAACAGGCGGACAAGAGGCGCAAGGCGCTCGCCTTGAAGTTGCGCCCAGATGGGGCGGACCGGCGTCGCTTTATCGCCAATAGCTTCGCGATGTTTGAAATTGCGCCCGCCCGGTTGGCTCCGAACAAGATTGGGTCGCTAGCAACTTATCGTCGGTCGGCCGCCGCAATTCAACTATGCTTGCATTTTGCCCGGAACTCCTTGCGCGCCTTGCCGTGAAGGCCTTTGGCATCAGCCTGCTCGGAACATGCCTTGGCTTTAGCCTTCTTCGCGTCATCGGACATCGCCGCCGGCTTCGCGGCGGTCGCGGCCGAAGGAGCGGCAGGCGCCTGCTGCTGCGCAAAAGAGGAGGTCGCGAAGGAGGACAAGAGAGCGGCTGCGATGATCCAGGAAAAAGGAATTTTCATTGACGCACCTTATTGAGACGAAAACATCGGGCTTGACGCAACAACGCCAACGGCGGCGGGACCTTATCGCTCCTCGGGCGGCGGACCAAGGCGAAAATCCGAAATGCTCAATTCTGGTCTGGTTGGCGCTTTACATATAAAGATATCTGCATATATAAACTTCGATCGGCTCGGGACGGCTTTTCGTCATGCTTCAAACTCAACATGCGCCTTTTGACGTCATTCTCGGCGCCTTGACCGCCGCCGGCGAAGCGACCCGTCTGCGACTTCTCGCCCTTCTCGCTGAAGCCGAGTTAACGGTCAGCGAAATCGTTACCATCCTTGGGCAGTCACAGCCGCGCGTCTCGCGTCATTTGAAGCTGCTGGCGGAGGCCGGGCTCGTCGAGCGCCATCGCGAGGGTTCGTGGGTGTTTTTTCTGATGAGCCAGAGCGGAGCCGCAGCGGGATTGGCCCGCGACATCCTTGCGCGGCTTGCGCCCTCAGACCCGAATCTCATCGCCGACCGCGCGCGGCTCGCCGAAGTGCGTCAGGCGCGCGCCGAGCAGGCGGCGCGATATTTTGCCGATCACGCGGCGAACTGGGACGAAGTGCGGGCTATGCATGTTCCCGAGGATAAGGTCGAAGCGGCGATCCTCGACGCGATCGGTCCCGGCCCGTTCAACGCTCTGCTCGATCTGGGAACGGGCGCCGGCCGCGTGCTCGAAATACTCGCGCCGCGCGCCGCGCGCGCGGTCGGCGTCGATCAATCGCCGCAAATGCTCAGCGTCGCCAGAGCTCGCCTCGAGCGCGCCGGGCTCCGCAACGCCCAATTGCGGCAGGGCGATATATATGCCTTGCCGGTCGAACCCGATTTCTATGACCTTGTCGTCATGCATCAGGTGCTGCATTACCTCGACGATCCTTTGCGCGCCATTCGCGAGGCGGCGCGGGCGCTGCGGCCGGGTGGCCGCCTCCTCCTCGTCGATTTTGCGCCGCATGAAGAAGAGAGTCTGCGCTCCGCGCACGCGCATCGCCGCCTCGGCTTTAGCGCCGAAGAGGTCACAGGCTTCATGGCGTCCGCCGGGCTCGAAATCGCGCTGCGGCGCGACCTCGCGCCGGGCCCGGGCGAAGGCGGCAAGCTCACCGTTTCAATCTGGCTTGGCCGCGACCGCCGGATTATCGCCGACCCTCTTCCCATAACCGCGCGAGAAGTCGCATGAGCGAACGACAAAGCTGTGAACTGCCGCGGGCGAGCCGCACGCTGCGCGCCGACATCCGGGTCTCTTTCGAGTTTTTTCCGCCAAAGACGGTGGCGATGGAGGCGCAGCTTTGGGAGTCGATCAACCGGCTGGCGCCTCTGAAGCCGAGCTTTATGTCGGTCACCTACGGCGCGGGGGGATCGACACGCGCGCGCACCCATACGACCGTCGCTCGGCTCGCCAAAGAGGGGGTCGTCAAACCGGCCGCCCATCTGACTTGCGTCGGCGCGCCGCGCCGGGAGATCGACGCGATCGTGCAAGGCTATTGGGACGCCGGGGTTCGCCACATCGTCGCTCTTCGCGGCGATCCTCAGGACGGCATTGGGGCGAAGTTTTGTCCGCATCGTGAGGGCTATGACAGCTCCTGCGCGCTCGTCGCCGGGATCAGGCGGATCGCCGATTTCGAAATCTCGGTCGCCGCCTATCCCGAGCGGCATCCTGAAAGCCTCTCGCTCGAGGCCGACGTCGATTTCCTGCGCGCCAAACAAGACGCCGGCGCGAACCGGGCGATCACCCAGTTTTTCTTCGAAAACGAAATTTACTTGCGCTTTCTCGACAAGCTGCGGGCGCGGGGCGTCGAAATCCCCTTGGTGCCCGGCATCATGCCAATGGAGAATTTCAAGCAGACGGCGGGCTTTGCCAAAAAGGCGGGCGCCAGCGTTCCGCAATGGCTGGCGGATCGGTTCGACGGATTGGATGACGACCCGCAGACACGCCGGCTCCTCGCAGCGACGGTCGCAGCCGAGCAGGTGTTGGGCCTCGTCGATCATGGCGTCCGCGACTTTCATTTCTACACCAACAATCGGGCCGATCTCGTCTATGCGATCTGCCATCTATTGGGGCTTCGGCCGAAACTCGAACTCAAGGCCGCCGCAGAATGACCTATCGTTTCAACGCCGCCGAAACGCGCAAAGCCTTCCTCGACGCCGCGCGGGAGCGAATCCTGGTGCTCGACGGCGCAATGGGCACGATAATTCAGCAGCACAAATTTACAGAAGAGCAGTTTCGCGGCGAGCGGTTCGGCGACTGGCCGCGCGATCTTCGCGGCAACAACGATCTTTTGAGCCTGACCCAGCCGAAGGCGATCGAGGCCATCCATCGCGCCTATCTCGACGCCGGCGCCGACATTATCGCAACCAACAC
The DNA here is from genome assembly GCA_963789645.1 of uncultured Alphaproteobacteria bacterium. Taxonomy (GTDB): domain Bacteria; phylum Pseudomonadota; class Alphaproteobacteria; order Rhizobiales; family Beijerinckiaceae; genus Methylocapsa. The sequence continues at coordinate 74,179 of CAWBLM010000002.1, forward strand.
GTTCAACTCGACCAGCATCTCGCAGGCCGATTACGGCATGGAATCGCTGGTCGGCGAATTGAACCTCGAGGCGGCTCGCCTTTGCCGCGCGGCGGCCGACGCAGCGCAGAAAAAAGATGGCCGCCGCCGCTTCGTCGCCGGCGCTCTGGGGCCGACGAGCCGCACCGCCTCGATCTCGCCCGACGTGAACAACCCGGGCTTCCGCGCGGTCAGCTTCGACGAATTGCGCGCCGCCTACGCCGAGGCGGCGACAGCCCTGCTCAAAGGCGGCAGCGACCTGTTGATCGTCGAGACCATCTTCGACACGCTGAACGCCAAGGCGGCGCTCGCCGGCGTTAACGATGCGTTCAAGACGCTTGGCGTCGAAGCGCCCGTCATGATTTCTGGAACGATCACTGATCTGTCCGGCCGCACGTTGTCCGGTCAGACGCCGGAGGCTTTCTGGCACTCGCTGCGCCACGCCCATCCCCTGACGATCGGCCTCAACTGCGCGCTCGGCGCGCGCGAGATGCGCGCCCACCTCACTGAGCTTTCACGCATCGCCGATACGCTCGTCTGCGCCTATCCCAATGCCGGCCTGCCGAACGAATTCGGCCTCTACGACGAAAGCCCGGAATATATGGCGGAGCTGATCGGCGATTTCGCCGAGTCCGGCCTCGTCAATGTGGTCGGCGGCTGCTGCGGCACGACGCCGGCGCATATCCACGCCATCGCCGCGCGGGTGAAGGGCGTCGCGCCGCGCCAGCTTCCGGAGATCGAGCCATTGTTGCGTCTGTCGGGCCTAGAGCCATTCGTGCTCACGCCCGAAATTCCATTCGTCAATGTCGGCGAGCGCACCAATGTCACGGGTTCGGCCAAATTCCGCAAGCTGATCAAGCAGGGCGATTTTTCCGCTGCGCTTGACGTGGCCCGCGACCAGGTCGCGAGTGGCGCGCAGATCATCGATGTCAACATGGACGAGGGGCTGCTCGATTCCGAAAAGGCGATGGTCGAGTTTTTGCACCTCGTCGCCGCGGAGCCCGACATCGCGCGCGTGCCGGTGATGATCGATTCGTCGAAATTCGCGGTTATCGAAGCTGGCCTCAAATGCGTGCAGGGCAAATCCATCGTCAACTCAATCTCGATGAAGGAGGGCGTCGATAAGTTCGTCGCCGACGCCCGCACCGTTCGCGCCTATGGCGCCGCCGTCGTCGTCATGGCCTTCGATGAAAAAGGCCAGGCCGACACGCTGGAGCGCAAGGTCGGGATCTGCGCGAGGGCCTACAGGATTCTGACCGAAGAGGTCGGCTTTTCGCCGGAAGACATCATCTTCGATCCGAATATTTTTGCGATCGCGACCGGCATCGAAGAACACAATAACTACGGCGTCGATTTCATCGAGGCCGCGCGGGAGATCAGGCGGCGCTTTCCGCTCGTGCATATCTCGGGCGGCGTCTCCAACCTCTCCTTCTCGTTTCGCGGGAACGAGCCGGTGCGCGAGGCGATGCATGCGGTGTTTCTGTATCACGCCATCAAGGCCGGCATGGACATGGGCATCGTCAATGCGGGCCAGCTCGCGGTCTATGCCGAGATCGAGCCAGAATTGCGAGAGGCTTGCGAGGACGTCGTCCTCAACCGCCGCGAGGACGCGACCGAACGTCTGCTCGCCATCGCCGAAGGGTTCAAAGGGCAGGGCGGCGAGAGGCCCGAAAAAGATCTCGCCTGGCGCAACGCGCCGGTCGAGAAGCGCCTGGAGCATGCGCTGGTCAACGGCATCACCGAATATGTTGATCGCGACGTCGAGGAGGCGCGCGCCGCCGCAGCGCGGCCGCTCGACGTCATTGAAGGGCCGCTGATGGCCGGCATGAACATCGTCGGCGATCTCTTCGGCGCCGGGAAGATGTTCCTGCCTCAGGTCGTCAAATCGGCGCGGGTGATGAAACAGGCCGTTGCTTATCTGCTGCCTTTCATGGACGAGGAAAAGCGCAATAACGGCGGCGGTGAACGCTCGAGCGCCGGCAAGATCCTGATGGCGACCGTGAAAGGCGATGTGCACGACATCGGCAAGAACATCGTCGGCGTCGTCCTCGCCTGCAACAATTACGAGATCATTGATCTCGGCGTGATGGTGCCTGCGGCGAAAATACTCGCTACCGCGCGGGCGGAAAAGGTCGATGCGATTGGGCTCTCCGGCCTCATTACGCCGTCGCTCGACGAGATGTGTTTTGTCGCCGCCGAGATGGAGCGGGAAGGTTTTGATCTGCCTTTGCTGATCGGCGGCGCGACGACCAGCCGCGTCCATACGGCGGTGAAGATCCATCCGAATTACGCGCGCGGACAGACCGTTCACGTCAATGACGCCAGCCGCGCGGTTGGCGTCGTGCAAGCGCTGCTCTCGCACGGCACGCGCGAAGGGGCGATCGAAACGGTGCGCGCGGAATATCACAAAGTCGCCGAAGCGCATAAGCGCTCGGAGGCGGAGAAGTTGCGCTTGCCGCTCGCCAAGGCGCGCGCCAACGCCTTCAAGATCGATTGGGCGAATTATCAGCCGCCACGCCCTGTGTTTACCGGAACGCGGGTCTTCGGCAGTTACAGCGTCGCCGAACTGATCCCCTATATCGACTGGACGCCGTTCTTCCAGACCTGGGAGCTGCGCGGCCGCTATCCGGCCATTCTCGACGACGCAAAACAGGGCGCGGCGGCGCGCCAGCTGTTTGACGACGCGCAAGCGATGCTGAAGCGCATCGTCGCCGAGCATTGGTTCGATCCGAAAGCGGTGATCGGCTTCTGGCCGGCCGGCGCGGTCGGCGACGACATCGCGCTTTATGCGGGAGAGTCGCGCAGGGAGAGGCTGGCGACCTTCTACACATTGCGGCAGCAGTTGCAGCGGCGAGATGGCCAGCCCAATCTGGCGCTCGCCGATTTCGTCGCGCCGGAGGGCGGCGGAAAAGTGGACTACCTCGGCGCTTTCGTCGTGACCGCAGGCGCGCAGGAGGGCAAGATCGCCGATCGCTTCGCCAAGGCCAATGATGACTATGGGTCGATCATGGTGAAGGCGCTCGCCGACCGCATCGCCGAAGCGCTCGCCGAGCGGATGCACGAACGCGTGCGGCGCGAGTTCTGGGCCTATGCACCCGATGAGGCGCTGACCGACGAGGCGCGGCTGAGGGAAGAATACCGCGGCATTCGCCCGGCGCCCGGCTATCCGGCGCAGCCTGATCATACCGAGAAGGCGACATTGTTTGAGCTTCTCGGCGCCGAAAGGCGGATCGGCGTCTCGCTGACGGAAAGCTTTGCGATGTGGCCCGGCGCGTCGGTGTCCGGCCTGTATTTCGCGCATCCCGGCGCGTATTATTTCGGGGTGGCGAAGATCGAGCGCGATCAGGTCGAGGATTACGCCCGCCGCAAGGGCATGAGCAACGCCGAGGTCGAACGCTGGCTCGCGCCGATCTTGAACTATGATCCGGCCAGCGTCGTGGCGGCGGCGGCGGAGTAAGGCAGGCTCGGATTGACGGCAGCGGCGGATGGAAGGAGATGAGCTCGGGGTCCTGAGCGAAAGTATCGAGAGGCAAAAACGCTTCGTCGATCGCTGGCGACAGCCGACGGAGGCCTTGCTGTTTGAGACGCTTAGAGCAATAGACAATCTTCTCTTTCAAGAACTGTTCATTGCGCCAGACCCTTCCAAGCGTATACCGCTTCCGCGATATTCGATCTCGACCTGGGGGGTGAACAACGCGCTCGCACGAATGGTGCCCGACGAATTGGCACGGCCCCTTCCGGCTCTTTCCAAGCAGTCGAACTATACAGGGGCAGGCAGACGAATTTCTCCTGCAGTGCGGCATTCTCGAACGCGCCGAGATTCTCCGGGGATGGCTCGCCGATGGGCTTGTGACTGCGCGTCTGGACACGCCCTCGCGCCCGTTGTCGTCGGGTATCGAGAAGATACTCGTGCTAAAGTCCGAACACCCTTCAATGTTCCGAGAGGTTATTGCGCGAAAGCAGCGGGAGTGGATGAGCGATCTTACAGTCGAGTTCGACAAAGCGTGGGAGGAAAGACTTCAAGAGTGGATGCTGAATGGTCAGCGCTCCGAGTTAGATTTGCGGAATCTACTGACGACTTTCTCCCCATACGATGAATTCGTCACTTCGCTGGCGCGTCACCTCGATGCGGAGACGTTACAGATTCAAAAGCTATTGAGCAGTCTCACCTTGAAGCCCACCAATCGCGACGTGCATACGGCATCCGCGGAAACCGTCTGGGCGCCTATCGTTCGCTCCAGCAAGGGAAACTGCATCCTCCCCCCCGCGACCGGACGTCGCACCCGGGTGGAACTCTTCGTCATCGCTCGGTACAACGCGTTTTTTTCGGGATTCGCCGATCAGGATGAAAGCCGACTGGAATCATTTGTTGAGGTCGAGGATGGAAAATGCCGACGCTTCGGTCTGCCAACTCGCGAAGATTATCGGCACAGGGAACGAGGAGATCGCTTCGTCCTTTCCTGCGGAATCCTATGTCCTACCCATAGGAAACGTGGCAATCATACTCAACCCACGAGCAGAACCTGCCGCGAGTGCTTAGCGGCGAGCCGCGCCGAGGTCGAACGCTGGCTCGCCCCGATCTTGAACTATGATCCGGCGAGCGTCGCGGCGGCGGCTGCGGAGTAGGGGCGCCTCGAAGCTCAGCAGCTGTGGCGCGCCCAAGCCAGTTGACGGAACCTAGGGAGTCTTGCAGGGAATGTCGGGGAAGAAAAATGCATATGCCGACTTCAGCGCGCGCTGAAATCGGCATCTTGCGCAAATGACTTGATGAATTATTTTTTTGCGTGTTCCTCCGCATGAGCCTTCGCGGCTTCGTCGCCGTGATGCTCCGCGTGCGCGGCATGGCCCGCCGCGACCTGCGCGTGATGGGCGCCCTTTTCGACCGCTCCCGCTTCATGATGCTTGGCGGCCTCGCGATGATGTTCGGCGGCCTTTTCGTGGTGCTGGGCGGCTTGAGCGTGGTGTTCTGCAACCTTGGTTGTGGTAGCGGCCATAGCCTAATTCCTCCTTATTGCGCCTAAGTTGTAGGCGTCTCAAGACTATATTAAAGGCATATGACCTATTTGTGAAGCACCGCGCGGTGTGACGGCAAGGATCAACGTAGCTTCATGCGCGCGAGCGTTACTGTCGGAGCGTTACTCTTGCGTCCGCGCCGCCAGCAATTTGCGTAAGGTCGCCATCGTTGAAAAGTCAGCCTCGCCGTCGACCAACGCCGGCCTGAAATGCCTTTGAAAGGCGCGGATGACGGTCTGCGTTTTCGCATCGTAGGCGGCGTTGACGTCGACCCCGTAGCCGTAGCGCGCCAGCATGGCCTGCAGCTCTTCAACCTCGGCCCCACTGGCCCCGGCATCGATGCGCGGGCCGTCGGCGATCGGGCAGGGGGCGACGTAATGGCCGACCCCGGCCTTGGCGAGGCGGGGCCACGGGAAAAACTCGCCCGGATCGATTTTGCGGTCGGGCGCCACGTCCGAATGCGCAAGCACCCGATGCGGAGCGATCTTCCATCGCGCGACAATATCCCGGCAGAGTGCGATGACCGTCGCGATTTGCGCTTCCGGATACGGATAGGCGGCGGCGCCGTCCTTGTGGCCGCGATGGGCGATTTCAACGCCGATCGAAACGTCGTTCATGTCGGTTTCGCCGGCCCAGGAGCCACGGCCGGCGTGCCAGGCCCGCCGCGCCTCGGGGACCAGCTGCAGCAGGTCGCCGTCGGGCATGACCACGTAATGGGCCGAGACCTGCTTGGCTGGATCGCACAAAAGGCGCAGCGCCGCCTCGCCGGTTGCAACGCCAGTGTAATGCAGGATGAGCGAATCCGGGGTCCGGCCCCCTTTGCGCTCGCCATGGTTCGGCGAAGCGCAAAATGCGGCGGATAGAGCGCAGTCAGGTTTAATAGGCGTAATATCCCTGGCAGAAGGCGTTCCCATAGGGATCATAAACGACACGGGCGCAGCGCGGCGGCGGCGGCGGCGGCGGGTAATAACCGGGCGGCGGGGGCGGCGGATTGGCGGGACGAGTATTGGCCCCGACAATCGCCCCGGTCGCAGCGCCGAGAGCGCCGCCGACGAGCGCCGCGCCGACGCCTTTGCCCGTGGCCGCGCCGATCGCGGCCCCTGTCGCGCCGCCGAGCGCGGCGCCGCTTCCGGCCCGTTCCTCAGGCGTGTAGCCGCATCCGGCCAACGCAATCGATGCCGCGACGACCGCGGTGAAGGGGAAAATCTTGTTCATGCCTGATCCTAGCATTGCGAGCGACAAGGCGCCAAGCAGCCCAGACCGCCCCAAGAGGTCAAGTCAGAACCTGCTGAAGTTAAGGAATTCCTTCAATTGCGATTTTTTCGACACAGCCGCGATTGATTCCCGCGAAAGGCTGTTCGCGCTTGCTCCCTTGTAACGGCCAACCTCTCTCGGCTCTCGGCGAATCGGCGCGCCGCGCTCGACAATGCTGTGTTTGCGCCACGGCAACGAGTTCAGGTTAACGCTTGAGATGTGAGGTTTTGAGTGGCGCCCGAGCGCGGGCGTGATTCTTGGGATGTCGGGTTCACGAGGGAGCCGGACGCGATGGAAGAGATTTTCGTCACGGACCGCCTGCGTCTGCTGCTCGACCATTTTGGCGACGTCGGCGATCCGCGCGCGGCGGCCAAGGTCGAATATCCTCCGCGCGAGGTGCTGTTTCTGGTCACCTGCGCGACGATCGCGGGGCGCGACGATGATGACGAGATTGCCGCGTGGGGCGCGCTCAACGTCGGGTTCCTGAGCCGGTATTCCGAATATTTTTTCGGCGTGCCGAAGGCGGACCGGTTGCGCGTCGTCCTCAACCTGATCGATCCGGCGCTGTTCGAGGCCTGCTTTTTCAGCTGGGCGGCGGCCTTGCGCCCGGGTCCCGATCTGATCGCGCTGGATGGCAAGACGCTGCGCCGCAGCGGCGACAGCGCGGCCGGCCAGAAGCCAGGAGGCCGTCGACGCCAAGGAAAACGCGTGCGCCGCGATCCTTGCGATCTTCGAACGCCCCACCCTCAAAGGGGCGCTCGTCACCATCGACGCCATCGCCGCTAACCCGGCCATAACCAAAGCGATCGCCGAGCGCGGCGGCGGCTATGTGCCGGCGCTGAAACGGAACCACCCCTCGCTCCGTGGCGAGGCGGCGCGATATTTCGACGATCGCCGACAAGGATCACGGCCGCATCGAAACCAGAAGCTACAGCGTCACTCATGATGCCGCCTGGATCACCGGCGACCGCCGCTATCCGGACGAGCCTCGGTTGCCAGCCCTGAAATGTGTCGTCAAAACCGCCCCGCGGACCGAATGACGCGGCAAGATCACCATCGAAAACCCGTTGTTTCATCTCCTCGGCCGCGCTCACTCCCGGACGGGCGGCCGCAGCCATCCGCAGCCATTGGGGCAGCGAAAGTCTGCGCTGGGCGCTCGACGTGATCTTCAAGGGAGGATCAATCGCGCCTCCGCCGCGGCCATGGCGCCCGCAACATGGCCCTCGTCCGCCGGCTCGCCTTCAACCTGGTCCGCCGGGGCCCCGGCGCGACATCCATCAAAACCGCCCGCAAAGCCGCCGGGGCCGGAATTCCTGGCATCCATCATCGAACCCAAGCCGCGTTAACCCGGACTCGTTGCCGCGGCGCACGCATGGCCGCGATTGACAAAAGGTTTTCTTAGGGGGCATACGGCTCGTTCGGCGTGACCAAGCGCTCTCGCCCAAGGACCGGTAATTACACGTCATTCCCCGGCTTTTGGTCGAAATCGAGAATCCGTCTTGGGTTTAGGCGGCCGCGGAGGAGATCGCAGAACCCGAGCGCATTGCCCAGCGCACGGCCTCGCCGGTCGATCCAGGGCTCAGGACGGACCAGCTTCGCGAGGTTGGCGAGGATATTGCGTCCCATCTGGCCCAGAGCCAAGTCGGGACGGAGGGTTCCCTTGCGCCACAGATAAATAGGGTTGGCTATCTGCGAATAGCCCAAGGGGAGCCCCGCAGCGCGACCACGCTTGTTGCCGAGATGGACTCCGATCAGGTTCCAGTTTTTGACGATACGACCGTAAGCCGAAAGCCGGCGACAGAGATCCACATCCTCAAACCAGCCGTAAAGCGGCAGGTCCTCGTCAAATCGCAATGAATGGCTATGTAGGGGCGCAAGCCGGACCGCCATGTTACAACCATAGCCATTGTACGTATCTGTAAGCGGCGTATCGACGCAAGGAGAGCCAAAGGCGAGGAGCTCCGCCCGCGCCGCGGCGACGTCGAGCCCCGGTCCCTTGATTCCATCGGCGATCACATTCCCAGTAATTACGACAACCCCCGGCTGTTCTTTAAAACAAAGTTCCAGTTCTTCTAAATAAGATCGGGCGGGGATGAAATCATCATCAAAAAATACCAGAACATCGAACTCTTGCGATGCATCAATAATCGCGTTGCGCTGAGCGCAGGAACCACGCCTGCCGCCTACAATCCGAAACGGAACAGGCAACCCCGCAACTGAAGCCTGATCAACGTCTTGCTCGCTGGCGGGGCAAACAAATACGACGTCGGGAAGCCTCGCTTGCCGCGACAACTCGCGCAAGGTCTCGGTCAATAGCTCACGACGGCCGGCTGTCGCGATTCCGACGGCAACCTTCAATGGAGCTTTCATTCTGAATATCCCGCGTCGCTCCGCCGCCGCCCGGCCGATTTGAGCACGTGAATGACGCCGCTCATCACCCTTCGGTCATCGACGCGCGGCTTGCCGCGCGTATCGGTCGGCAGCGGCGGCTCCAGTCGCGCAAATTGATCATCCGTCAGCCAAAAGCTGCCGCGAATCATCACCCCGTCCCCGCTCGAGATTCGCATTGCAATGCGCTATGATCGTCTCGCCAGAACCTCGGCACCGTTTGCCTCGCCGCAACTGTCAGCTATTGGTTATGAGTTTGGAGCCGAGCGCGTAGGTCGCGAGCCAAATCGTCTGGGAAACGGCCTATGCTTCGCGAAAGTGGAAACGCCGCCGTGTCCCTGCTGCGCACATCTCGCACGTCGTCCGCTCCAGCGCGAGCAGGCGCGTCGCTCCAGGTTTCAAGGTTGAGAGGAGCCGGTTTGCTCGTATTTAGAGATATGCCCGCCAGGACGGCAATGGGTAGAACTACCTACGATGGCTCGCCGACATAGCTATGCTAGCGAGTGGCGCTCCGGGAATAGGTCGGCCGGCGACCTTCGTCGTTCTTTTGGCGCGACTTGAAACAGACAACCCATTGCGATCATATTGCGACGCGAACGTCAAGATTGCTGTACATCGCTAGAGCAGGTCGATGCCTCCGTGCAGAGCCAGGTCGTCGCCATTCGCTGCCCGTCCCGCAAGGGCTTGAAAGCCTTTTGCCGGCCTTCGTAGTTTCCGTGGATTGTTCGGTCTCAGGCCATCGGGCAGATTTATGCTAACGACGGCGCTTGCGCGTCCGACCACGCGAACGTGAAAGTACAAATCTTGCAATCAGATATTTTGGGAAAGACCAACGATGGTCATTCTTGCGTTCGCCGCGGTCCTTTTTGGCGCTTTTCTGGGGCGCTTCATGACAGCTTACAGCGTCGCTCCCGGTTGTTGCCTCGCAATCGTCGTCGGTCTCGCTGTCATACATATGCCTCCGCTTGCGCTCGTTGTCCGAATTTCGGCGCTCGTTGTGCTGGTGCAGCTCGGCTACCTGGCGGGGCTGGCGTCTACGAGGCTTCCGACCATTCGGAAGGCGCGTCGCGAAGATACGCGCTCCGCTCGGCCTTTACGACCGCCTCAGCCAAACCGCCGCCCCTGAACGCGCATTCGCCGCACATGTATGAAAATCAGTTTGGGCGCGCGGGCTTTTGGCGTGGTCCAAATCGGGGGTCGCGCGGCGTCAAATCGAGAAGATTTCTCCTTGCGCATTTTTCAAGGCCGAAACTTGCGCTTTTTTCAAGGTCAGAAGTGGTGTTCTCATGAATCAGCCGACTCTCGCATCCGATTTTGCCATGCGGGGCCCAACTGCAGAAGGCGCTTCCGAAACCGGCTGCCCTTGTTGCGGAAGCAGCGCGACGCAAACGCTTTACCGCGTTCCGTCGATCCCGGTCCACAGTTGCATCCTTCTCAACTCAGCCGAGGAGGCGCGGCGCTTTCCTTGTCGCGATTTGCAGATCGCGTTTTGCCGCGACTGCGGATTCTTGTTCAACGAAATATTTGACGAAGCGGCGATGAGCTACGCCGGAAATTTCGAGGAGTTGCAGCATTTCTCCGACACTTTCAATTTGTTTGCGAAAACACTGGCCCGCGACATCGCGAGAAAATGCAGGATCTCGGGCAAGCATGTGCTCGAAATCGGATGTGGGAAGGGAGAGTTTCTTCGTGAGCTTTGCCGGGTGGGAGGCGCCACAGGCCTTGGCGTCGACCCCGGATATCGCGCCGACGCTGGTCGCGGCGCAGACGACGACGAGGTTCGGTTCATTGTCGATTATTTCAAGCCGGATGGCGCGCTGAACGCCGACGTGATCCTTTGCCGCCACACGCTGGAGCACATCGCGCCCGTGCGGGAGTTCGTCCGCGCGATTCGCGAGGGAATTGACTCCCGCACTTCTCCCTGGATCGTGTTCGAAACGCCGGACGCCAAGCGAGTTCTCGAGGAGGGCGCTTTCTGGGATATGTATTACGAACATTGCTCGTATTTCAGTCCTGGCGCTCACGCCCGGCTCTTCCGGGAGCAAGGCTTCGAGGTTACTGACCTGACGCTGGAATATGGACGGCAATATATCGTCCAATATGCCAGGCCCGCGTCAGGGCGCACGACGCCCCGCCTAGGCCTCGAAGAGGACCTCGCGGAAATGCAGGCGCTGGCGCAAGGCTATCCGGAGCGCGTCAAGCGGATTCAGGATGCATGGCGCGATCTCGTGACCTCGGCATCGGCCGACGGCCGTACTGTCGTACTATGGGGCGGCGGCTCGAAGGGAGTCTCCTTCCTCACCACACTGGGTCTTTACGACGAGGTTGCCGCGGTCGTTGACGTCAACCCATACAAGCAAGGCAAGTTCATGCCGGGCTCCGCCCACCGAGTCGTTGCGCCGACAGAGCTGATCCACAATCCGCCTGATCTCGTGATTGTCATGAATCCGATTTATGTCCCAGAGATCCGGGCTTCGCTCGAGGCGATGAATCTCCATCCTGATATTATCGCCGTCGGGGTGTGATGCGGTTGGCGGCGTCATCCGTGTGCTTCAATGTGGCGGCACAAGGCCCACCGGGCGAGGGGATCAGCGGACGTGCGCGCTGAGGCGCTGTAGGCGCGTCGCGGCGCATGTCAACACGTTGCGCGGCATTGCGATTGGCGCGCGCCGGCTCTTTCCGGAGCATTGGACGCGCGTCAACGACAGTCGGCGACGTTCGGGCGCAAAAAAGCCGCCCTGGGGCGGCTGGACGGTCGCTTTTTTTGGTTTCCCACCCGCCTAGTAATATTCCACCATCACAAAGCCGCCGCTGTTGTAGCCGGAAGCCAGGTAGGCTGTCATTGACAGTCGTAGCGTCCGGTCGTTGACAGCGGAACCGAGGCAGTAGAAATATTTTTCGAGATCGGCGGCAAATGCTGTATTCGCGGCCGCGGCGGCCGTCTGCAAATGAACCGCGGCCTTCGTATTGTCGGTGACCTGCCACTTGGTCGACGTCGTATCGAAGCCGCCGGCCGCTGCGCGAAGATAGATACTCTTAACCAGGGCGCCTTTCGGCATCTTCAATGTAATTTCGGAGGAAGACGAACCAGGGAAATATTCCGCTGGGGCCTTCATCCACGCGGTTTTCAGACGCGGTTGAAGCGCAGAAAGGCCGCCAGCGCCGGGAAGGGCGGTGTGCGACCACGCGGTGTATTGCCCTTTTGCGGATATTCCGCCGAGCAAGTCAAAGTCGTTGGCGCGGTGCTGAGTTTGCGAGGGATCGTTGGTGTTCGCGCCCTGAATATTTCTGGCGCTGATCAGGCCAACCCATCCGGTGATGGCGCACTGGTCGGAAAAATCAACTGGGAGCGTCGTCTTGTCGAAAATGACCGTTCCGGGCTCGCCATAATCAGCCGAACCTCTGACAGTGACGTTGGTTGCATAGCCATTCTGCTGCGAAATCTCACAATCGCCCTCGAAGTCGACGCGCGATAGATTGCCGATGTTTAACCAGCTCGATTTTGCTGCGGTCGCCTCATCGAGGATAAACGCATCGCGGAATGTAGCGCGCACGGTGTTGTCGCCAATCACATTAAGTAGATTGGTATAATTCCCGCGCAGCTCAAATCGTGTTCCGGTGAATTTTATGGGCTGGATGCCGCCAGTCAGCGCAATCGGCGAATTGACGGCCCACCTGTTCGACGTTGTGCCGTTGTCAAGCATGATGAAAGAGCCGCCAAATATCTGCACGGCGCCCCCGCCTCCAGCTCCGAAATAGAATCCGTCGCCGTAAAGCTCCTCCATATCGGTGCTGTAAAATGAGTGATTGAACGATTGAAGATTGTTCAGCTTATATAGGGCGGTCTTGTTTTGCTGGTAGGTGCAGCCGACATGCACGACCTCGGAGCAGGATTCAGTGCCTTCGAAATCGAAGTGAATATTGAAGCCCTGCATCATGCAGCGCGTGAACCGGTAGCTCTGATTGAACACGCCCGGCGAATCGCTGCCATAAAAATAGAAGCCATTCGACGTCGAATTGATGTTGGAATAATTGAATCCCGCGCCGCGCGGCGAACCATAGAAGCCGATATCAGTGAAGCTCGATCCAATCTGAGTCGTATAGGTTGTCGGGGTGTAAAGGATATATCCCTGTCCAGTGAATAGTGCTGGGTCAAGCTGAATGATCGAGGCCCACTTGCCTTCGCCGACGAAATTGATCGCGACGGAACCGGCGCCGGCCGGAATATCGGTCGACGCCAGAGCATTCAGCGTGTTGCTGCCGACGCGATAAACGCCTTTGGGGAAGTAGACCTCGCCACCGCCCGCTTGCGCACACGCCTTGACGGCGGCTTGGATGGCCGCCGTGTCGTTGGTCACGCCGTCGCCTTTCGCGCTGAGCGTTGCCCCCGTATAGGTGGGAAATTTGACATTGTAGGGTGTCTGATACGTCATATGTTATTCCTTAGAGGATACTGCGATGCAAATCGCCGCCCCACGGGGCGGCGCGCGGTTTGGACTGGAGAGCGATTGAGGTATCGGCCAAAAGTGTTGTTTGGCCATGATTTGAGGACGGCAGGAGAGGAGCCCTGAGTGGGCGGCTGCTGGGAGTCCGAGACGAGGGTCCGCTAGGGACTAGCGACTATCGTCGGCTCGAGGTCGATCTCGTCTTCGGGGTAGACCGAAATGGCAGCCAGGAGACGAACCGCGCAGTTCGCGCAGTCCGCCTACGCGCATCTAGCGACTATGGTTGGGGAGTTGTCAACGCAACGGGGTCCAGATGAAAGAAGCGTTCTTACGTCGAACTGTCGAGACTCTGTGGCGTTGAGAGTTGAACATCGGGCGTGGGTCATGGGCGGCACAAAGATCGATTTGGCCAAACGAGGTTGGCGAGGATATCGTTCATAACCTTGTTCTCTGCGGCGGACGAATCTTCATCGGGCAAAGAAGGCGGTCAGACGGGATAATATTGGGCGCTTGCGGAGGATCTGGCCGTCCGGGTTGAAAACACCGTATATATTGCCAGATAGGCCAAATAGGGCTTGCTGGCCGCGGTCGCAGAGGCGAGAATTCGAATTCCATGGGCCTCAGGATGCCGATTCTCGATTTTGGTCTCGGTGAAACCGCCGATCTGATTCGCGATCAGGCGGAGGAGTTTGCTTCGCGCGAGATCGCCCCGCGTGCGGCGAAGATCGACGCCGAGAACGATTTCCCTGCCGAGCTGTGGAAAAAAATGGGAAACCTCGGGGTGCTGGGCGTTACAGTCGCCGAGGAATATGGCGGCGCCGGGCTCGGCTATCTCGAACATGTTTTGGTGATGGAGGAAATCAGCCGGGCTTCCGCGTCCGTTGGCCTATCCTATGGCGCGCACTCCAACCTGTGCGTAAACCAACTGCACCGCAACGGCAGCGATGAGCAGAAGCGGCGCTATCTGCCGCGAACTCATCTCGGGCGAGCGCGTCGGGGCCCTCGCCATGTCGGAGCCTGGCGCTGGATCGGATGTCGTCAACATGCGCCTGCGCGCGGAACAGCGCGGCGACCGCTATGTCCTGAATGGCGGCAAGATGTGGGTCACCAACGGTCCCGACGCGGACGTTATGATCGTTTACGCCAAGACTGATCCGGGCGCCGGGGCGCACGGCATCACCGCGTTCATCGTCGAGAAGGATTTCAACGGCGTTTCGGCGGCGCCGAAATTCGACAAGCTCGGCATGCGCGGGTCCAACACATGCGAGATCTTTTTCGAGGATTGCGAGGTGCCGGCCGACAATGTCCTGGGACCGCCTGACCGCGGCGTCAGCATACTGATGAGCGGGTTGGATTACGAGCGCGTTGTGCTTGCGGGCGGGCCGATCGGCATCATGCGGGCCTGCCTGGACGTGGTAGTACCCTACCTTCACGACCGCAAGCAGTTCGGTCAGCCGATCGGCGAATTTCAGATCATGCAGGCGAAGCTCGCCGATATGTATACGGCGATGACCGCCGCGAAGGCTTATGTTTATGCGGTGGCGAAGGCCTGCGACCGGGGCAAAATAACGCGCAAGGACGCTGCCGGCGCCATTCTTTTTGCCGCCGAACGCGCGACCGCGATGGCGCTCGAGGCGATCCAATGTCTCGGCGGCAACGGTTACATCAACGACTATCCCACTGGCCGGCTCCTGCGCGACGCCAAATTATATGAAATCGGCGCCGGCACCAGCGAAATCCGGCGCATGCTGATCGGCCGCGAAATCTTCAATGAGACTGTCTGATCGACGCAATGTCGCGCCGGCGGCCCCTAAAGCGCCGCGACTGCGGAAAGGGATCGCATGCCACTCATTGAAACGGCCGTCGATACGCGCTCGCCGGAATACCGCCAAAATCGAAATGTCATGGTGCAGCTCGTCAACGATTTGCAACAGACGGCGCGCCGCATCCGCGAGGGCGGCGGCGAGACGGCGCGCGCGCGTCACGTGGCGCGCGGAAAGATGCTGCCGCGCGAGCGCATCGACGCGCTGATCGATCCGCTCTCGCCTTTCCTGGAGATCGGGCAGTTCGCCGCGCATGGGATGTATGACGATGAGGTTCCATGCGGCGGAGTCATCGCCGGGATCGGACGCATCTCCGGAAGGGAATGCATGATCGTCGCCAATGACGCGACAGTCAAAGGCGGAACCTATTTCCCGATTACCGTAAAGAAACATTTGCGAGCGCAGGAAATCGCGGCGCAAAACCGCCTGCCATGCGTCTATCTGGTCGATTTCGGGCGGCGCCAATCTGCCGAGGCAAGACGAGGTCTTTCCGGACCGCGAGCATTTTGGACGCATCTTCTACAATCAGGCCAACATGTCGGCGAACGGCGTCGCTCAAATCGCCGTCGTCATGGGGGCCTGTACGGCGGGCGGCGCTTATGTCCCGGCGATGTCCGACGAAACCATCATCGTCCGCAACCAAGGAATGATCTTTCTCGCCGGACCGCCGCTGGTTCGGGCGGCGACCGGCGAGGTCGTGACGGCGGAGGAATTGGGCGGCGCCGACGTGCATTGCCGCCATTCGGGCGTCGCCGATCATTACGCCGAGAACGACGCTCACGCCCTCGGCGTCGCCCGCGCGGTCGTCGCCAATCTCAATCATTCGAAGCGTCCCGCCATCGCGTTGCGCGAGCCGGCTGAGCCTCGATATGAACCTTCCGAGATTTATGGCGTGACGCCCGCCGACGGGCGCAAGCAATATGATGTGCGCGAAATCATTGCGCGCATCGTCGATGACAGCGAATTTGACGAATTCAAACGCCTCTATGGCGCGACATTGGTCACGGGCTTCGCGCATATTTGGGGATATCCGGCGGGGATCATCGCCAACAATGGGATCCTGTTTTCCGAGAGCGCGCAAAAAGGGGCGCATTTCATTCAGTTATGCGCTCAGCGGCGAATTCCGCTGATCTTTCTCCAGAACATCGCCGGCTTCATGGTTGGACGCAAATACGAAGCCGGAGGCATCGCCAAGGAGGGAGCGAAGATGGTCGTCGCCGTGGCCACGGCCGCCGTGCCGAAATTCACCGTGGTCATCGGCGGCAGCTTCGGAGCCGGGAATTATGCGATGTGCGGGCGCGCCTATTCGCCGCGCTTTCTATGGATGTGGCCGAATGCGCGAATCGGCGTCATGGGCGGGCAGCAGGCGGCGAGCGTTCTGACTCGCGTGCGCCGCGACAGCCTTGAAGCGCGCGGCGTCGCTCGCTCGCCAGAAGACGATGAGGCTTTCGAGACCTCGATCCGCGATCAATACGAACGGCAGAGCCACCCCTATTACGCCAGCGCCCGCCTCTGGGACGACGGCGTCATCGATCCCGCCGACACGCGCCGGGTGCTGGGCCTGACGCTTTCCGCGAGCCTGAACGCGCCGATAGAGGAAACGCGTTTCGGATTGTTCCGCATGTGAGGGCGAGATGAGCGGCCTGTTGGAATCAATCGACGCCCGGGGGGTCGCCACGCTCACCTTGAACAGGCCAGAGCGGCATAACGCCTTCGACGATGCGCTGATCGCGGCGATGACCTCATCATTGACGCGCCTCGACGGCCTATCCGGCGTCCGCGTCGTCGTGCTCGAAGGCGCCGGGGAGAGTTTCTGCGCCGGGGCCGACATCGCTTGGATGAAGCGGGCCGGCGAGGACGATTTCGAGGCCAATGTCGCGGACGCCGGCGTCCTCGCCGAACTCATGCAAAGCCTCGATCTTCTGTCGAAGCCGACCGTCGCGGTGATCAGCGGCGCGGCCTACGGGGGCGGCGTCGGCCTCGTCGCTTGCTGCGACGTCGCGATCGCGTCGGAACGGGCGAATTTCCGCCTGAGCGAAGCCAAGCTCGGCCTCATTCCGGCGGTGATCGGGCCTTTTGTCATCAGGGCTATCGGAGTACGGCACGCGCGCCGTTATTTCCTGACCGCCGAACAGATTCCCGCCTCGCGCGCCAAAGAGATCGGGCTCGTTCACGAGGTCTTCGCGGATGCCGAGTTGGAAGCGGCGCGCGACGCGACAATAGAAGCGTTGTTGTCCTGCGCGCCGGGCGCGCAGGCCGAAGCTAAGTCGCTCGTGTCGTGGTGTGAGGGGCGCCCCATCGACGCCGAACTGGCGCAGGAGACAGCGCGAAGGATTGCGGCGCGGCGCGCCTCCCGGGAGGCAAGGGAGGGATTGAGCGCCTTTCTCGAGAAACGGGCGCCGGATTGGCGGTCGGATCGGAACAACCCAGATGTTTCATAAGATCCTGATCGCCAATCGCGGCGAGATCGCCTGTCGCGTGATCGCCACCGCGCGGCGGCTCGGCGTCGCGACCGTCGCGGTCTATTCGGACGCGGACGCGCATGCGCGCCATGTCGATCTCGCCGACGAGGCTTGGCCGATTGGTCCCGCCCGCGCGCAGGAGAGCTATCTTGCGATCGACAAGATCATGGCCGCCGCCCGCCAATCGGGCGCGGACGCGATCCATCCGGGCTACGGCTTTCTCTCGGAGAATCCGGCTTTCGCCGCGGCTTGCGCGGACGCGGGACTGTGCTTCATCGGACCGCCGATAGAAGCCATGCGCCAGATGGGCTCCAAGGCGGCGGCGAAAGCGCTGATGCAGCGCGCGGGCGTTCCCATCCTGCCGGGATATCATGGCGACGCCCAGGATCTAGCGACCCTCGCCAGCGCCGCGGAGGAGATCGGATTTCCCGTCATGATCAAGGCTTCCGCCGGCGGCGGCGGCAAGGGCATGAGGATCGTCGAGGGCGCCGAGGCGCTGGGGGAGGCATGCGAGGGCGCGAGGCGCGAGGCGCTGGCCTCTTTCGGCGATGATCGCCTTTTGATCGAAAAATATTTGGTAAATCCACGCCACATAGAGGTCCAGGTCTTCGCCGACCAGCATGGCGAAATCGTCGCCTTTTTCGAGCGGGA
Organism: uncultured Alphaproteobacteria bacterium; assembly: GCA_963789645.1. Lineage (GTDB taxonomy): Bacteria > Pseudomonadota > Alphaproteobacteria > Rhizobiales > Beijerinckiaceae > Methylocapsa. Next base: position 92,233 of record CAWBLM010000002.1, read on the forward strand.
TTGCTCGATCCAGCGGCGCCATCAGAAGATTGTCGAGGAGACGCCGGCGTGGGGCTTGGATCCGCCGCACCGGCGCGCCATGGCCGAAGCGGCAATCACGGCCGCGCGCGCTGTGGCTTATGTCGGCGCGGGCACCGTCGAGTTTCTCGCGCAGGACGATCGCTTCTATTTTCTGGAAATGAATACGCGTCTTCAGGTCGAACATCCGATCACCGAAATGATCTCGCGGCAGGATCTCGTCGAATGGCAACTGCGCGTCGCCTGCGGCGAGAAACTCCCGTTGACGCAGCCGAAACTCGCGATGCGCGGCCACGCGATCGAGGCGCGAATCTATGCGGAGGACCCGGACCGTGGCTTTCTTCCTTCGACCGGCCTGCTGCTGCATCTGCGCCAGCCGCGAGAAGACGAAAATGTCCGGATCGATACGGGCGTGCGGCAAGGCGATCGGATCACGCAGGACTATGATCCTCTGATCGCCAAATTGATCGTCTGGGGCGAGGATCGCGCCGCCGCCTTGCAAAGGCTCAAAAGCGGGCTTGCCGAGTATGAAATCGTCGGTGTCGCCACCAATCTCGATTTGCTGCGCGCCATCGCGGCGCATCCCGCCTTTATCGCCGGCGAAAGCGATGTCGGCTTTATCGAACGCCATCGCGATCGATTGATCCCTTCCCCGCCGACCCAGAGCGAGGAAACGGCGATCCTCGCCGCGGGCGCGATGGCGAGGCTCGGCGATTTGCAGGCGAAAGCGGCGGCGGAGACACTAAAGTCCGGCGATCCATGGTCGCCCTGGGGCGTCGGCGACGCCTGGCGGATCGAGGGGAGGGGCGGTCACGACATCATTTTCAATCGCGAAGGGGAAAACAAAACGCTGCGCGCTCAAGCTTTACCGGATCGATCATACCGTTTGGAGACGCCGGCCAAGGCCATTGTCGCCAGCGCCGTCGAGACTGAGGAGGAGATGAGCTTGCGCGTCGACGGCGTCCTGCGAAAAGTCCGGGTGGTCAGGGAGGATTTTGGGTTGGTCGTCGTTCTCGCCGGGCGAAATCACTTTCTGCGTTACGTCGATCCGCTGGCGCCGCCGTCTGTCGATATTTCGGGACCCCTCCAATTGACCGCTCCCCTTCCAGCGCGCGTGACGCGCATCCTCGTCGGGACCGGCGATTTCGTGAAAAAAGGCGCTCCTCTCGTCGTGCTCGAAGCCATGAAAATGGAGATCACGCTCACGGCGCCGAGCGACGGCGTCGTCGCCGACATCAAATATGGCGAAGGCGATGTGGCGCCGGAAGGCGCGGAACTGGTCGTCCTCGATGCTGGAGAGGCCGCGTGAGCCTTCCCGCCCGCATTCGTATCGTCGAGGTTGGCCCGCGCGATGGCCTGCAAAACGAATCCGCGATTCTTCCCGTCGAAACCAAGGTCGCCCTGATCGAATTATTGGCGAAAGCCGGGGCGCGGGACATCGAGGCGGGCAGCTTCGTATCGCCGAAGCGGGCCCCGCAAATGGCGTCGACCGCCGAAGTCCTCGCAATGCTTCCGGCGAGGCTCGCGCCTTGGCCCGGCGTCCGATTGTCCGTTCTCGTCCCGAACCTGCAGGGCCTGGAGTCGGCCCTCGCCAGCGGCGCGAAAGATATATCGGTATTCGGCGCCGCTTCCGAGACCTTTTCGCAAAAGAACATCAATTGCTCGATCGCCGAAAGCCTCGCGCGCTTCGCGCCGGTGATCGATAGAGCCGTCTCCGCCGGGATGAGGGTGCGGGGCTATATCTCATGCGTCCTCGGCTGCCCTTATGAGGGCGGGATCGCGCCCGCCAAAGTCGCGTCCCTCGCGCGCGATCTCACGGCCATGGGTTGTCACGAGATCTCGCTCGGCGACACCATCGGCGTTGGAACGCCGCTGCGGGCGAAGCGATTGATCGAGGCGGTCGCGCGCGAGGCGCCGATCGATCACGTCGCCGTTCATTTCCACGACACCTACGGTCAGGCGCTGGCCAATATATTCGCCTCTCTTGAACTCGGCGTATCCATCGTCGACGCTTCGGTCTCCGGTCTCGGCGGATGCCCCTATGCTCCCGGCGCCAGCGGCAATGTCGCGACCGAGGATGTCGTCTACATGCTGGACGGCATGGGCCTCGAGACCGGAATTGATCTGACGGGCTTGGCCGAAGCCGGCCAATTCATCTCGACGCGGCTGGGCCGGGCGCCCGGCAGCCGGGCGTCTCTTGCGATCGCCGCGCGAAGGAAGAGGCCATTTGCGTGAGCGCCCGCAAACTGCGGGCCGACATAGCGGGTTTACATTTGATGCGGTCTATATTTGACTGTTTGCGCTGAGCGTTCGCGGGCGAAAATATGAATGACCTTTTTCCTATTGCCCCTGCTCGGTTTCTGTCTTCCGAAGGTCAGTTGGACCAGTCCGCCTGGTCGATCTCGCTGGACTCTGGCTCGCTCTTGCAACTCTACAGGGCGATGACTCGCGCCCGAGTGTTCGATGGCAAGGCGATCGCCTTGCAGCGCACAGGACAGCTCGGGACCTTTCCATCCTGCCTTGGACAAGAAGCGATCGGGGTCGGAGTGGCGAGCGCCATGTCAGCGCAAGATTTGCTGTTTCCTTACTACCGTGACCATGCCGCGCAGTTCGTGCGCGGCGTCACGATGGCGGAAATGCTGCTTTATTGGGGGGGCGACGAAAGGGGCAGCGATTTTGAGGTTCCGAGGAAGGATTTTCCGATTTGCGTCCCGGTAGGCACGCAAGTGGCCCATGCTGTTGGCGCCGCCTACGCCTTCAAGATCCGTCGCGAAAAGCGGGTGGCGGTCTGCACGATCGGCGACGGGGGCACGGCCAAAGGCGATTTCTACGAAGCGTTGAACTTGGCGGGCGTGTGGCATGCGCCTGTCGTGGTCGTCATCAACAACAACCGTTGGGCGATCTCGACGCCCCCCGAGCTGGAGAGCGTGGCGGCGACGCTGGCGCAAAAGGCCGTCGCGGCGGGCATCGAAGGGCGACAGATCGACGGCAATGACGTCATCGCCGTTCGTGAATTCGCCGCCCAAGCGATCGAGAAGGCGCGAGCGGGCGGCGGCCCGACTCTGATCGAAGCGCTCAGTTACCGGTTGGGCGACCACACGACCGCCGATGACGCCACGCGGTACCGCGATCCTGAAATCGTTCAACGCCAGTGGGCGCTCGAGCCGATCGGGCGCCTGCGAGCCTATCTGACCAGCATCGGCGCCTGGAACAAGGAGCTCGAGACCAGCCTGTTGAAGCAATGTTCCGACGAGGTTGAACGGGCCGTTGAAGCCTATCTTGCGGCGCCGCCGCGAGGCAGCGATGCGATGTTCGATCATCTTTTCGCGTCCCTTCCGCGGGCAATGCGTGATCAGCGCGACGAGGCGCGCCGCTTCGATCCGCGCCGTGGAGCGGTCCATGAGTGAGCTCACGCTAGTCGAAGCCGTCAATTGCGCTTTGGCTTACGAGATGGCGGGCGATCCCGAGGTGCTATTGCTTGGCGAGGACATCGGCGTCAATGGCGGCGTGTTTCGCGCAACCATTGGACTTCAGGCGCGCTTCGGGCGGGAGCGCGTCATCGATACGCCACTCGCGGAAGCGGCGATTGTCGGGGCCGCCATCGGCATGGCGGCACTGGGATTGAAGCCGGTCGCTGAAATTCAGTTCACCGGATTCATCTATCCGGCCATCGATCAGATCATCAACCACGCTTCGCGTCTGCGTCATCGCAGCTGCGGCCGGCTGTCCTGCCCGATGGTGGTGCGAGCGCCATGCGGCGGCGGCATTCACGCGCCTGAGCATCATTCCGAGAGTCCCGAGGCCATGTTCGCCCACATGCCCGGACTGCGCGTTGTGATTCCATCATCGCCCGCGCGAGCTTATGGGCTTCTGCTCGCCGCCATTCGCGATCCCGACCCGGTCGTCTTCATGGAGCCGACCCGACTGTACCGGCTGTTTCGTCAGGAGATTGCGGACGACGGCGAAGCTCTGCCGCTCGACGTTTGTTTCGTCGAGCGCGAGGGCGCCGACGCGACGCTCGTTGCATGGGGCGCCATGGTTCACGAGGCATTGGCGGCGGCGGAGCGGTTGGAGCAGGAAGGCATCGACGTCGAAGTAATAGACGTCGCAACGTTGAAACCGCTGGACGCCGCGACGATCCTGCGGTCGGTGGAAAAGACGGGCCGTTGCGTGATCATCCACGAAGCCCCTCGCACAGCGGGCTTTGGAGCCGAAATCGCCGCCGAAATCGCCGAACATGGACTTTATTCGCTGCTTGCTCCCGTCAAGCGCGTCACCGGATATGACATCGTGATGCCGCTAACCAAATTGGAAGGCCAAAATCTTCCAGACGCCGAGCGCATTATGGACTCCGTGCGACAGGTCATGGAGGCTCAATGAAAATTTTCAGACTCCCTGATCTCGGCGAAGGGCTTCAGGAGGCCGAAATCGTCGAATGGCATCGCAAGCCTGGCGAGGAGGTGACGGTCGATCAGCCGCTGGTGTCGGTGGAGACGGCAAAAGCTGTGATCGAGATTCCTTCGCCGCAGTCAGGGCGAATCAAGCGCTTGTTCGGCGAGCCCGGAGACATCATCCGCATCGGCGCTCCGCTAGCTAGCTTTGAGGGAGAGGCCGACGCCTCGGATGATTCGGGCACGGTGGTCGGCGCCGTCGAGACTGGCGCGCGCGTTCTGAAAGAGGCTTCAGCGGCCGTCGGACGCGGGGCTGTTTCCATCCGCGCGACGCCCGCGGTTCGCGCCCTCGCGAGCCGGCTGCAGGTCGATCTCGCGATTGTGACGCCGTCAGGCCCTGACGGTGTGATCACCGCCGGCGACGTGCAGCGCGTCGCCCGCATTCTGCTGGAGGCCGGCCCAGCCGAACCTTTGCGCGGCTTCAGGCGGGCCATGGCGCAGAATATGGCCCTCGCCCAGGCTGAGGTTGCGGCTGCAACCCTCATGGACGACGCCGACATCGAGGCATGGCCGCCGGGCGCGGACACGACCATCCGCCTCATTCGGGCCCTGGTCGCGGGGTGTCAGGCCGAGCCCTCGCTCAACACCTGGTTCGAGGGTCGCTCGCTGGCGCGCAGGGTTTTGCGCAAGATCGATCTCGGCATCGCTGTGGACTTGCCCGAAGGGCTGTTCGTCCCTGTTTTGCGCGATGCCGCCAACCGCGACGCCGCGGATTTGCGGCGCGGCCTCGACCGGATGCGAGCGGACCTGGCGGCGCGCAGGATGCCGCCGGAAGAGCTGCGCGGAAATACGATCACTCTTTCCAACTTCGGGGCGATCGGCGGCAAATATGCGGCGCCAGTCGTGCTGCCGCCGACGGTCGCCATCCTCGGCGCCGGCCGGATTCGCCACGAAGTTGTCGCGCGCGATGGAGCGGCCGTCGTTCATCGTATCCTGCCGTTGAGCTTGACCTTCGATCACAGGGTGGTGACGGGCGGCGAGGCTGGACGTTTTCTCGCCGCCGCGATCGCCGATTTGGCGAGAGCGGATTAATCCGGCGCGGCGCGACCGCCAGGTCTCGCCTTCCGCCAGCGCGCGTTTCAGGCGAAGGAATTGATAATCGCGCGATAGGCGGCCTCGGGGAACGCCTTCAGCGTCTGCGTCCGGACGTTGCCCATCATGCCAAGCTGCATGGTGAAACGCGCCGCGATGGCGTCGTCCGGCGCTTCGTAAACGGCGACAAGATCATACCCGCCCATGGTCAGATAGACCTGCTTGAACTCTCCTCCTTCGTCCTTCAGCGCCTTTTTCGCGGCGTCGAGGCGTCCGGGTGAATCCGTCACATGGCGAATGCCTTGATCCGTCCAGTTCATCAGCAGGATATATGTGGACATGTTGGATCTCCCGACAGTTTGGCGCGGCGAACGTGCGCTGGTCTTAGACTTTGCGCGGCTCAATAGGGTCGGCTCTCAAATGCAGCTCTCTCCGGCGGCGGACGCTCGCCTCCCACCTTTTGCGAAACGCGCCAACCGAACGAGCCAGCCGTCGCTTCGTCCAGGCTTGAGCTGAGGGCGGCGATGCGCCATCCGCAGTTTGCGGGCCGGGAACAGAACGATCAGGACCCACACCATGACATGGGCGCGCAACGCCATCAATATGCCAGCGAAGCGCATCATCGCCTGATTGAGTAAGGGTAGGGCCCTATAGCCATGCGCGAGCCCGTTTCGCTCTTGTGCGCCGCAGCGCGCCACCCGCAGCGTCGTGGGGAGCGCCGCGTTTCGGCGGACTAGCTTGACTTGTGGGATTTTGACGCAGCCATTCAGGCCGTTTTGCCGGAGGGCCTGCGGGAGCCGAGCTGCACTGCGCGAAGGAAAGGGCCCGGCGGCGTCTGCATTGCGTTTGACGGGCCGGCGGCGTCGACCCAGCTTTTTCGACAAGCTCTGTCGCGATGGATAATCTGCCTTCGACAAAAGATTATTACGCCGTCAACTATCTCAACCCGCACGGCGAAAACAATAAATTCCTCGCCGAAGGCGGTTTTCTGCGCGCGCGGCGTCGACCAATATCAGACGATCAGCGTCGGTCTCGGCAACTGGGCGAGTCCCGGCGTGCCCGACCAGCTGTACTGGACGCAGCTTAATGCAGCCCGGGTGCGCGCCGCGACAGGCAAACTGTTCCTCGACGGCATCACGCCGCAGGGCTATCGGCCGAAAGACTTCAGGTATGATGAGGCGTCGAACAGCCTCGCCTACAGAAACGCCTGGACCGGCGCCATTCAGACCAACGCCGACATCGTCCACATCGCCACCTGGAGCGATTTCAGCGAATCCACCAACATCGCGCCCGTCACCAGCTCGACCGGCGACAGCGGAAACGGATTCTACAATCTGACGGGCTATTATGCGACATGGTTCGCAACCGGCGTTCAGCCGGCGATCGACCATGACGTGCTCTATTACTTCTACCGCAAGGAGGCGACCACTTCGGCGGCGCCGGCGCAGTCGCAGCCGACCGTGACGAGCTATCCGCAAACGCCGCAGAACAACATCGAAGTTCTGGCCTTTCTGACCAGCCCGGGCGCAGTCGCCATCTCGATCGGCGGCGCGACCTACAGCAAAGCCGCGACCGCCGGCGTCCAATCGTTCACCGTCCCGCTGGCGGCGGGAACGCCGGTCATCAAGCTCATCCGCAACGGCGCGACGGTCGTTCAAGTCGCCAACAACCCGCCGATCTATCCGCCGGAGGGGCTTCCGACCGGCGTGCTCGACCTCACCTATTGGAGCGGCAGCGCGTCGTCGTCCGGCGCATGTGCCATCGATGCAGTGACGACGCCAGGCCTAAGGAATTTGGCGAGGGCCCCACGGCGCGCGATTCTGCGCTTGCGGTCAAGCATCAAAAAGAGCTGAAGCGGCGAATGATCCAAAGGCCGTTCTCGCCGCGCTCAGCGAAGCGGGTTGTCGTTTCATCCCTCGCCGGTCGGCAGCGCCGATCGCCCTCGCGGTCGCGGCAAGCGCGGCGGCAACGAGCGTTCTTCCTGTTGAAAACGAATTTAGTAGGCGCCCGATAGAGTCTTCAAGCGCTTTTCGTCATCGCGGGGTAGAGTTAATCCCCATTCTCGTCAATTGGGAGCCAAAGCTTTCAATTTGTTCTCAACCAATGAATACGTTTTGGCTATAGTATTTGCTCTGCCTTTTATTCAGGATGAGCAACACGGAGATCCGTTCGCTCAGCCGTCGATACGTGTCCGCGAATGCGCCCATCTCACCCAATTCTTCAAGGCGGCCGACTTTTTGGGATCGGCGTATTTTTTGTAGAGAAGCAACCAGCTGAAGGTTACGAGCGGATAGGCTGTATTGCCCTCCGGGTCGAGGGTGGACATATCGTCCGACGCAAACAGCGCCGCCTGACCGCTCTCTTCGTTCGGCTCGAATCATCCCTATGGGGCTCGGCGGTTACCAGCTCGCAATGCTGATCATCGGCAAGGCGACGGGCGAACGCGAAACCATGGTCGAGGCGCAAAATCCGTCCGGATTTTCGGCCTATCTCGGCTTTGCGTTGATCTTGCTGGCGAACAGCAGCGACAGCGTCAGCGTCCTGACGCCGCTCTTGGCGGATTTGAACCCGTCCTATGTTCTCGCCTCCTTTCTCGCCGCCACGGGGGTCGCCCTCGCCATGAGCGCGCTAGCCAACAGCCTTGGCCGTCATCCCATATCGCGAGCTGTTCTCGGCAAGATCGCCAAGTGGATTCTACCCTTTCTGCTTATTGCGATCGGCGTTCTGATCGTCACGGACATGCCGCCGGGCGTTTTCATCGAATGAAGTCCCGCGGCTTGCAGGCGCCACTTTGCTTTGTGTAGTAGATAGTGGCCACAAAGACAGCATAACATCAAACAATATCATTCAGCTGCAGCGACCGGCGCGCTGTCAGTAAATTGGCGCAAATCCGCCCGAACGCACTGTGGATTTCGATGAGCCGCGCGGTTTTTACCGCGACCTTGGCCCCGGCGACGCGCCGAACTACTCCCTTATCGTGCCGGACCGATGCAACGACGAACATGGCTGCATGCTCTAGTCGTTTGCGTTTCATTCATCTTCGCCGAAGCGGTCGGCAACCAGCGCCGTGATGGCGTCAATGGCTTGTTGCGCTTGCGGTCCGGTGGCGCTCACGGTGATCGTCATGCCGATTCCGGCGCCCAAGGTCAGGATTCCCATGATCGATGTGCCGCCGACCATTTCGCCGCAGCGTCCAACCCGCACGTCGGCGTTAAAACCGTCGACGCACCGCACGAATTTCGCTGTCGCTCGCGCGTGCAACCCTTTGCGGTTCACGATTGTGAGCTCGCGCACCAGAGCGCCTTCCGGCGGCGCGAAGTCGTGACCATTCTCGCAATTGGTCGGGTTGCGTTCCTCTTGCATTACTTTCCATTCAAAACCCGGCTGGCGACATAGATATATTTGCGGCCAGCGTCCTGCGCTTGAATGACGGCCTGCTCCAGGTTCGAGGTGTCCCGGACCGAAGCAAGCTTGATCAGCATCGGCAGATTGATCCCCGCGACGACCTCGACATGGGAACCGTTCATGACCGAGATGGCGAGGTTCGAAGGCGTTCCGCCGAACATGTCGGTCAATACTACGACGCCAAAGCCGCTATCGACCTCCTCGACTGCGGCGACGATGTCTCGGCGTCGCTGCTCGATATCGTCGTCAGGCCCGATTGATATGGTCTCGACCTGTTTCTGGGGGCCGACGACGTGCTCTAGAGCCGCGCGAAACGCCGTAGCGAGGTGGCCGTGCGTGACCAGAACCATCCCAATCATCGGATGCGCCTGCTCATTCAGGAACTCCGTTGTCGATCGCGCTGAGAGGACTTGGAGTTGTCAAAGGAAGGGACCACGCGCTGTTGGAAATCAAAACAGAGGGGCCGGTGCAGAAGACCCAAGGCGGCAAAAAGTCTCGAATTGACTAAGACCCGAATGACAAGACTCAGTTTAGATGATCCTGAATTTTCAAAGGTTCCCGCGCCTTGACGCAGGCGGTCTTCGCGTCGATGTCCTCTTTGCAGGCGCGTATGCGGGGCTCATTTTGTGCGTTGCGGCCGCCTTGGCAAGTGAAATGATCATGTTGCGCGGAATTTCGACATTTTTTCTTTGGCGCCGTGTCATAGCTGCTTCACCGGTTGATTTGCCGGATTGGTCGCCAACTGCATTTCAGAAGCAAAAACACTGGAGCACCGTCACCGCGAGATCGCTGGCCGCCGCGCTATCCGGCAGAACCAGCAAAGGCATCCCGACGCCGTCGAATTCAAGCCGGTTCAGGCCGCGGAAATCCCAATCCGCGCAGCGCCATATGGCGCCGTCCCCCCGGTCGTCCGGGAAATCATTGTCCGTCACGCCAGCGCCGGGAGCCGCCGGATGACGCGGCGCCTGTTCGGCAGGCGCGAGGTCGACAACGAGGCGGATGACGGCGGCGGCTAGGAAGGGCAGCCGCAAAATGCCGACGCCGCGCTGCTCGATCTGCCCGAGGATGTGCGAATGGCCCCTTGCGATCAGCCGGCCGTGGCAACTTTCAAGTTTTATTCTGTCGTCCCCGATGAGCCGGGAGAAAGCGCCGGCGGCGCGCGTCGCCGCAATCAACGCCAGAGCGAGGCGGCTTTTGCCCGCGCCCGACGCGCCGCGAATAAGGACGCCCGCTTCCTTTATCGCTACGGCGCTGGCGTGTACGTCGACTTGGGGCATGATTTTTCTTCGGAATGCTTTCGGGCGCGAAATCAGGCCTTGGGCAACCAAATTGTCAAGCGGGCGCCAAGCACCGGAGCTTCTTCATCCTCGGTCACGGCGCCGATGCGATTGCGCGCCGTTATGCGCCCGCCGTGCGCTTCGACGATCTGGCGCGAGATCGATAGGCCGAGGCCTGAATTCTGGCCAAATCCTTGACCCGGCCGGTCGGTGTAGAATCGATCGAAAATGCGCTCGAAAGCGTCGGCGGGAATGCCAGGTCCGTCGTCGTCGACGGTGATCTCGAAGCCTTCCCGTCGTTGCCCATCGTCGGAGCAATCGTCCGCCGCGCGCAGGTGCACGCGAACCCATCCGCCCGGACGTGAAAATGACCGGGCATTGTCGACCAGATTAGTGAATACTTGGCCAAGCCGCGAATCATGGCCGAGAACCTTGAAGCCGAGTTTGCGGTTCTCGTCGTGATAACCACGGGCGACCGTCAGGCTGAGATGGATTTGAGGTTCGGTGTTGATCTGATTGGCGATCGAGCCGACCGTTTTGAGAATCGATTCGAGATCGACGATCTCCTTGTCGGCGCGGGCGAGCTCCGCGTCGAGGCGTGAGGCGTCGGAAATATCGCTGATCAGCCGATCGAGGCGCTTCACGTCATGTTCGATGACGGCGAGCAGCCGCTGCCGCGATTCCGGCTTCTTCGCAATCGGCAGGGTTTCGACCGCGCTGCGCAGGGAGGTCAGCGGGTTCTTAAGCTCATGCGCGACGTCGGCGGCAAAACGCTCGATGGCGTCGATCCGGTTGTAGAGCGCTTTGGTCATGTCGCGCAGGGCCCCGGACAGATGGCCGATCTCGTCCGAACGATCGGTGAAATCAGGAATTTCCCGGCGCAGTTTGGTGCCCCGCCGGACCCGCTCGGCCGCCTCGGCAAGATGGCGGATGGGCTCGGCGATGGTGCCCGCGATGAACAGCGACAAAAGAAACATGATGATGGCGGAGACGAGGAAAATACGAACGATCGCCCAGCGTTCGGAAGCGATGATTTTATCGATGTCACCGCCTTCCGTCGAAAGCAGCAGCGCCCCCCGCACGACGCGAAAACGCTGAACTGGCGCGGCGATTGAAACGATCGTTTCGCCTTTGGCGTTGACCCTGACGATAGATTGGACGCCGCCGCCCAGCGCGTGGATGACCTCCGGGTAGTTCTTGCCGCTGTCGACCCCGGTTTCGTCGTAAAGTGGGAGGTCGGAACGCCAGAGTGTGCTTTTGATTTTGGCCCACAGACGCTCGAGGGCCGAGGCCGATCCGCTGGCCGACGCCGGCGGCAGGTCGAAGCGAAGAATATTTGAGCGGCTGGTCAGGGACCGCGAATTGAGCAAAAGATAGCCGTCGCGATCATAGATTTGCGCGCGCGTTCGCGTCGGTGACGCGAGCCGGCGCAGCACTGGCCCTACGCGTTCAGGATTGATCGAGAATTCCAGCGAAGGCGCGCTATCGTCCGCAAGCCCATAACTTTCCCCTGGCGCGAGCTGCAGCAGTTTTTCCGGGTCGATCGTGATTGAATCCGTATCGACCGTCGCCGAGGCGGCGATCGCCGCCGCGATGATCTCGGCCTGGGTCTGCAAGCTTTGCACGCGCGCGTCGATGAGGCCTTCGCGAAATTGATTGAGATAGAGAAATCCGAGGAGAAGGGCGACAAGGCCGCCGAGGTTCAAGACCACGATGCGGCGGGTCAGCGACGAGGAAAAGCGCGACATGACGGCGCGCAAGAGGGCGCGCATCCGCGCGGAAAAGCTGCGCCGCATCCGCTTCGCGCGCTCCGCGGCGACGCGCGTTCGCTCGACGTTCACGTCCTGCTGCGCATCGACGGTCACTGCTTCATCTTCCCCCAATGAAGCCCCTCAAACGCCCGCATCAATACGCGCGTCGCTATTCCTTGAAGCGATAACCGACCCCGTACAGCGTTTCGATCATTTCGAACTCGTCGTCCACAGCCTTGAATTTCTTGCGGAGCCGCTTGATGTGGCTGTCGATGGTCCGATCATCGACATAGACCTGATCGTCATAAGCGGCGTCCATCAGGGCGTTGCGGCTCTTGACGACCCCGGGCCGCGTCGCAAGCGCCTGCAAAATCAGGAACTCGGTGACGGTCAGTGTGACCGCCTCGTCCTTCCAGGTGCAGGCGTGTCGCTCCGGATCCATTTTCAGCAGGCCGCGCTCCAAAATCTTGGCGTCGGCCTCTTTCTGCGAGGCGGCGTCCTTCGGGTTGGCGCGGCGTAAAATCGCTTTGACGCGCTCGACTAGAAGACGCTGCGAGAAAGGCTTCCGGATGAAGTCGTCGGCGCCCATCTTGAGCCCAAACAATTCATCGATCTCGTCGTCCTTGGAGGTGAGGAATATCACCGGAAGATCAGATTTTTGCCGCAGCCGGCGCAACAGCTCCATTCCGTCCATCCGCGGCATTTTGATGTCGAAAATGGCGAGATCCGGCGGATCACTCCTCAGGCCGTCGAGCGCGGTGGAGCCATCCGTATAGGTTTGAACCCGATAGCCTTCGCCTTCGAGCGCGATCGAAACGGAGGTGAGAATATTGCGGTCATCGTCGACCAGGGCAATCATGGGCATGAATGGTCCTAACTTCGAAAGTGAGCGCGCAAGGAACTTCGCGAGAACGACCGGGACAGGCGATAGTGTCTTTGCCTCGACTTGATGACTGTTTCGACGTAATTTTCGTCAAACACTCGCGCCAGACTACAATTTTCCGGCGTCGCACGTGGATCAACCGACCAACCGAAACAACATCGGAACGACAACAAGTATCACCAATAAAGGCTCGCGCCTAGTATTCGTCTTTCGCCATCAGCTCAAGCGCTGCAAATACGTCAGCGGATCCCGCGCCAGCTGGGCCCTCTCTTTTTTGAGGACTTTCGATAACAGGACAAATGCGCGGCCGAAATAAGGCAAGCCGCAGGCCAACCTGCTTTGCGCCATCTTGTCGCTGGATTTCTTGAGATTGATGGAAATTGCGCAAGGAGCCGGGGCGCGGATTCGCGTTTCCGAAGGGCGCCGGCGCGGCTGTCCGATCCGGCGTTGTTTGCATTCGGAGCGATCGCTTTATTTCAGCAGGGCTTCAAGGCTTCCGATCCAATCGGCTTCGCGCGCCGGCTTGTCCCAGCGGATTCGCGCAATCCTTGGAAAACGCATCGCCACGCCCGACTTGTGACGGCTCGACCGGTTCAGCCCCTCAAAGGCGATTTCGAGGACGAGGCCTTGCGTCTGCCCATACGCCACCTCGCGCACCGGGCCGAACCGGTTGACGGTATGGGCGCGCACATAGCGGTCGAGCTCGATCAGCTCCGCATCGGTAAAGCCGAAATAGGCCTTGCCGACGGGCGCCAGCCGCGCCCCGTCGGCGTCTTCGGTCCAAACTCCGAAGGTGAAATCGGAATAAAAGGACGAGCGCTTGCCGTGGCCGCGTTGCGCATACATCAGCACCGCATCAATCGTGAATGGATCGCGCTTCCATTTGTGCCAAAGGCCTTTGGGACGGCCGGGGACGTATATCGAGTTGGCCCGCTTCAGCATCACGCCCTCGATCGCCTCGGCGTCCCGGCCCGCGCCGAACGCCGCCGGGTTCTCGCGCGCCGCAGCCAATTCTTGCCACGACGCGAAAGGGACCAGAGGCGATAGATCGAGCCGGCGGCAGCCGCCCGCCGCGATGAAAGCCTCGAGCCGGGCGCGCCGCTCGATGAAGGGCAGGGCGCGGAGGTCGTCGCCATTCTGGCGCATCAGATCGTAGGCGCGAATGTGAGCCGGAAATTGGGCGAGGAGTTTGACGGACGCTGCTTTCCGGTTCAGCCTCTGCTGCAACACGCCAAAAGGTTCGACGCAGCCGTCGCGGATGATCAGCAATTCGCCATCGAGCGAGAAGTCCTCGAACGCAAGCTCTGTGAGACAGTCGGTCAGATCGGGGAAGGCGGGGGAAATCTCTTCGCCCGTGCGTGAATAAAGGCGAATCGCTCTCTTTCCATTGGCGCCGAGACCGCTCGCCGCCTGAACCCTGATTCCATCCCATTTCCATTCGGCGAAAAAGTCGGCGGGTGCGAGTTCATCGAAATCCTTGGGCTCGATCGCATGGGCCAGCATGGCCGGACAAAATGGCGCGGGGTCCGACGGGTCCGGCCGCTCCTCGCGGCCCTCCATCCAGGCGAACAGATCGAGATAGGGCGGCGCCGAGCCGTGCCAGACCTCCTCGATCTCATTGGCGGTCTTCCCGCCGAGTTCCGCGAGCGCGGTTTTGGCCAGCCGCGCCGAAACGCCAACTCGCAAAGATCCGGTGATCAGCTTAAGGAGCGCCCAGCGTCCGGTCTCGTCCAAAGCGTCGAGCCATTCGCCAAGCTTCTTCGCCAGGCCGAGTTTGCCGCCGCCGAGTTCGCGCACCACTTCGGCCAGCGACAAAGGCGCGCCGCCATCGCCGGCCCTGTGATCGCCTGCGGCAGGGGCGGGCCACAGCAAAGCGACCGTTTCAGATAGATCGCCGACGAAATCATAGGACAGCGCGAAAAGGACCGGATCGACGCGTTCGGCGATGAGGCCGCGAATGAGTTCGGGCTTGGCGTGTTGAAACGACAGCGCGGCGGTCAGCGCGGCAAGCGCATAGCCGCGTTCGGGATCTGGCGTCTTTTTGAAATAATCGGTCATCAGCCGCAGTTTGCCGAGGCGCGACGGCTCGAAGGCGAGGCGGTCAAGAAGCTCGGCGAAACGATTCAAACGCTCGTCTCCACAGCGGCCGGAGCGTCGGCGCCCTCATCGCCATAGCCAAGCAAATGCAAAGCATCTGCTTCGAGGCCTTGGCCTCTCGCCCAATGGACCAGCGCCTCCGCCTCGCCATGCGTTACAAGCAGCGTTTGGCATCCTGTTTCGTTAATCGTCGCCGTCAGCCCGTCCCAGTCGGCGTGGTCGGAAATGACGAGGGGTAGTTCGACGCCGCGCTGGCGCGCCCGCGCCCGCACGCGCATCCAGCCCGAGGCCATCGCCGCGACGGGGTCGGCGAATTTGCGCGACCACAGGTCCTGCAAGGAACCCGGCGGGCAGATGACGATCTCGCCGGCGAGCCTTTCGCCTTTGCTCGCCGCTACGCTGCGCATTTCTCCAAGATCGATCCCCTGCGCTTTATAAAAGGCCGTGAGCCTTTCCATCGCGCCATGCAGATAGATCGGCCGGTCGTAGCCCGCCGCTCGCAGCAGCGCGATGACCCGCTGCGCCTTGCCGAGTGCGTAGGCCCCGACGAGATGCGTTCGCTCGGGGAACAGTCTTTGCGAGGCGAGGAGCTTTGCGATCTCGGCTGCGGTTTGCGAATGCCGGAAAACGGGAAGGCCAAAGGTCGCCTCGGTGATGAAGACGTCACAGGGGAGCGGCTCGAATGCGGCGCAGGTCGGGTCCGCTTCGCGCTTGTAATCGCCGGAGGCGACGACGACCCCCTCCTTGTTCGCCATCCTTACCTGAGCCGAGCCAAGGACATGACCGGCCGGATGAAAGCTGACGTCGATCCCGCCGAGCCGCAGCCTTTCTCCATAGGCGATCTTCTGGCTCGCGCCGGCGAACCCCGGCCCGAGGCGAATGGACATGATCTCCAAGGTTTCGCGGGTGGCGAGGACCTCGCCGTGGCCGGCACGCGCGTGGTCGGAATGGCCATGGGTGATGAGCGCGCGGCGAACCGGCCGCAGCGGATCGATAAAAAAATCGCCCGCGGCGCAATAAAGACCGGCGGGCGTCAGGGAGAGGAAACGAGCCGACGCCATGATCCCGAAATGGGGAAGGGGTCCAACGTCAGCAAGCAATCGCGGCGAAGCTTCGCCGACAAGAAACCGGTCAAGAAACGGGTCAGTTCGCGCAGACGAGCCCGCGACTCACGTAAACGCGGCCGTCGGGACCCATGACGCGCGTGACGCGCACGCAATCCTCGTCTTCGCCAGACTTAGCGCGGCCGAGTTGCATCCCCGGTCCGTTCGCGAGCGGCTCGTAGGCCGACGCAAAAGCGCTTCTGTGTTCTAGAACAGCGTTCGATGCGATCTTGCTCTTCGGCGTCATGGTCAAGGGAGCCGCGAACACAGCCACGCCAAGACACGACGCGGCGATTCCGGCCATCGTCAATTTCAGCGCCTGCAGCCCGATCGATTTGCGCGACTTCATCATCACTTCGTCTCCCACCGCCGTACCATCCGACCGAGCACACTTGCGTCAGATTTCCAGCCTGTACTGTGCGGTTTCGCACCCATAACGATCATCGTGGGAAAAGGTTGCAATCGCGGTTGAAAATTCAGAAAAACTGAATGCTTAAACGTGGGCCGCCTCGGCGATTGCCGGGACGGCCCGCTGAAAAAGGTAATGATTTCCTTCCCACTGGTCAGTAGCAGACTCGGACCCGCTGATAGCCGACGAACTGACCCCAGCCGTTATAGACCGGCTGGCTCTGCAGGTAGCAGCCGCCGTAATAGCCATAACCATAGGGATACGCCGACGACGCGGCGAGCGATCCGAGTGCGAGGCCGCCGATCAGCCCAGCCGCCGCCGCACCGCCGTAGCCCCAGCCGCCGCCCCCGTAGCCGCCGCGCCAGCCGCCGCCGCGCCAGCCGCCGCCATGCCAACCGCCGCCGCCATGCCAACCGCCGCCGCCATGCCAGCCGCCGCCGCCATGCCAGCCGCCGCCATGCCAACCTTGCGCCGCCGCTGGCGTCGCCGTCGTCGCAACGGGAACAGCCAGGGTGAGAGCGGAGAGCGCCACGATGGCGGTCTTCTTCAATCTGCTCAACATGTCGATCTCCTTGTTTCTCAACGGCCCGCCAAGGCGCCGTCGCTTCAAACTGAAATATGGCGCTTCGATACTGAACCTGTAATGAATGTGTGTCGTGACGATCGGTTCAATTTCAAGAGAGAAGAGGCCGCCTGCGCCTTTTGCGCCTAGCTTGAGCTCGATTTTAGGCGCTGAAGCGCAAGTTCGCAACCTGCCGTATTGCGGGGGCGAAGCTTGGTTGAGGCCGCTGGCGACCGGCAGGGAACCGTAGTTTCGGACTTTTTCGAGGCGCCTTGTGACTGATTCTCGAATCGAGCTTCCGCCACGCTTCCTCAACTGGTTTTCCAGCAGGGGCTGGGCTCCTCGCCGCCATCAGACGGAGCTCCTTGGCTCCGTTCGCGAAAGAAAGAGCACCCTTCTCATCGCTCCGACAGGCGCCGGCAAGACGCTTGCAGGATTTCTGCCGACCCTCGTCGATCTTGAAAAGCCGCCGGGCGGGCGCGCTCTGCAGACACTCTATATCTCGCCGTTGAAGGCGCTCGCCGTCGACGTCAAGCGCAATCTCGAAACGCCGATTGCCGAGATGGGACTCCGCATCAGGGTCGAGACGCGCACCGGCGACACGTCCGCCGCCAAGCGTCAGCGCCAGCGCCGCAATCCGCCCGATATCCTTCTGACGACGCCGGAGCAGCTTGCGCTGTTGCTCGCGAGCCCCGACGCCGAGCATTTGTTCGCCAGGCTGGCCCGGGTCGTCTTCGACGAACTGCACGCCGTCGCCGCTTCGAAACGGGGTGATCTATTGAGTCTCGGCCTTGCGCGGCTGCGCAGCCTTTCGCCGTCGCTGACGGCGATCGGGCTCTCCGCGACGGTGCGCGATCCCGCCGAGCTGCAGCGCTGGCTGGCGCCGCAGGGCCCATCCCCGGCCGAGGCCGCCCTCATCGTCGCAACTCCCGGGGCCGAGCCCGATCTAACCATTCTCGACACGAAAGAAGTTCTGCCCTGGGCCGGCCACAGCGCCCGCCATGCGCTCGGCGAAATCTACGCCGCCATAAAAGCCGCGAAGATGAGCCTCGTCTTCGTCAACACGCGGGCGCAAGCGGAATATATCTTTCAGGAGCTATGGCGGCGCAATGAGGACAGGCTGGCGATCGCCCTCCACCATGGCTCGCTCGATGTCGGCCAGCGCCGCAGGGTGGAGGAAGGTATGGCCTCGGGCCGGCTGAAGGCCGTGGTCTGCACCTCGACGCTTGATCTCGGCGTCGATTGGGGCGATGTCGATCTCGTCATAAATGTCGGCGCGCCGAAAGGCGCAAGCCGCCTCGCCCAAAGGATCGGGCGCGCCAACCACCGTCTCGACGAGCCATCCCGAGCCATTCTCGTGCCGGCCAATCGCTTCGAAGTGCTCGAGTGCCGCGCCGCCGTCGAGGCTGCGCGGGAGGGCGCGCAGGATACGGCCCTCGCGCGCGCCGGCGCGCTCGATGTTCTTTGCCAGCATATTCTTGGCATGGCCTGCGCCGCGCCGTTCGATGCGGATGATTTGTTCGCCGAGGTGACGTCGGCCGAGCCTTATACAAGACTTTCGCGGAAAAATTTCGACGACGCCCTCAGCTTCGTCGCGACCGGCGGCTATGCGCTGAAAAGCTATGAGCGGTTCGCCAGGATCAAGCAAAAGCCGGACGGACGCTGGCGCATCGCGAATGGGCGTGTCGCGCAGTCTTATCGGCTGAATGTCGGAACCATTATCGAGGCCGATCTTTTGAAGGTGCGCCTCGTTCGCGGCGGCGCGACGCCCGCGTCCGCCTATACCGGCCCTTTGCGCAGGGGAGGGCGCGTCCTCGGCGACATCGAGGAATCGTTCATCGAGATGCTTGCGCCGAAGGATACGTTCCTCTTTGGCGGCGAGATTTTGGCGTTGCAGGGCATCGTCGAAAACGAGGCCTTGGTGGCGCGCGCGCACGCCGAGGCCCCCAAGATCCCTTCCTATGCGGGCGGAAAATTCCCGCTCTCGACCTATCTCGCCATGCGCGTGCGAAAGATTCTCTCCAATCCTTCAGCCTGGAGCGCGCTGCCGGATCAGGTCGGGGAATGGCTGGCACTGCAGCAAAAGCGCTCGGCGCTGCCGCCTCCCGACGGGCTTCTGGTGGAATCCTTTCCGCGGGGCGGGCGCTTTTATCTTGCTCTTTATCCGTTCGAGGGACGGCTGGCGCATACGACTCTCGGCATGCTGTTGACCCGGCGGATGGAGCGCGCGGGGCTGAAGCCGCAGGGCTTCGTCGCCAATGATTATGCGCTTTGCGCCTGGTCGCTGGCGGACGTCGGGGCGCTCTGCCAAACGGGCGCGGTCCGTCTCGAAGAACTGTTCAGCGAGGACATGCTCGGCGACGATCTCGAGGAGTGGCTCAACGAGTCAGCGTTGATGAAGCGCACGTTCCGCAATTGCGCGATCATTTCCGGATTGATCGAGCGCAATTTTCTCGACCGCCGCAAGACGGGACGGCAGGTCAAGATATCTACCGACCTGATCTACGACGTCCTGCGGCGTCACGAACCGCAACATATCCTTTTGCAGGCGGCGCGCGCGGACGCCGCCGCCGGCCTGCTCGACCTCGATCGTCTGGCGCATTTGCTGGCGCGCGCGCGAGGCAAGATCGTCCACAAGGCGCTCGGGCGCGTATCGCCTCTCGCCGTGCCGATCCTGCTCGAAATTGGCCGCGAGACCGTTTATGGCGAGGCGCAGGACGCCATTCTCGCCGAGGCCGCTGAAAGTCTTGTGGACGAAGTGATGGCCGAGCGTCCCCCGGATCAGCAAAATCTTGCCAAAGCGGCGCCGCTGCGGAATGGTCGCGCAGCGCCTGGATCCGCGTTGGCGGGGAGCCGAGGCGAAGGCAAGAAAAGGAGCATCATCTGACGATGCCGGCAGATGCTCAAACGCTGCGGTCAGGTGGTCGACTCGAGGTCCTCGGCGTCGATTTTTGCGCCGACCCGGCCGGCGCGCTGTTTTGGCCTGAAGAAAGCCTTCTCGTCGTCGCCGATCTGCACTTCGAGAAGGGCTCCGCATTCGCTGCGCGCGGCGTCTTTCTGCCGCCTTATGACACCGCCTCGACGCTCGCGGCGCTCGCCCTCTTGATCGCATTTTATGAACCCCGCTGCGTTGTGGCCCTTGGCGATTCGTTCCATGATTGCGACGCGGGCGAACGCATCAGCGCGGACGATCGCCGCGCGATCCGCGGGTTGCAGCTTGGGCGGGACTGGATCTGGATCGCTGGCAACCACGATCAAATTTTGCCGGGCGGCCTTGGCGGAGAGGCGAAAGCGCAATTCACGCTCGGGCCGATCGTCTTTCGCCACGAGCCCGCTGCCGGCGCGGTCGTCGGGGAGATTGCCGGGCACCTTCACCCTGTCGCCAGAGTCGCGGGGCGCGGTGGTTCGGTCCGCCGCCGTAGCTTCGTCAGCAATGGCGCGCGCTGCGTGCTGCCAGCGTTCGGCGCGCTCGCCGGGGGCCTCAATTTGTTTGACGCCGCCTTCGAGCCGGTGTTCGGCCCGCGCCAAGACTCAACGCCGGTTCTCGTCCATGTCATCGGCAGGAAAGCGGTTTACGCCGTTCCGCACCGGCTCTGCCTTCCGGATTAAGTGGCGACGATGCGACGCAAGATTTGCGGCCGGCGCTTCATTTGCCGGCGGAGCTGAAGCGCGGGGGGCTTGCTTCATGCGCCCGCGCGAGATCGCGGCTGACGCCAAGGCCTTTTTCGGTCAATCGGGCGTTTGCCGCGGCCGCTGGCTTTTGCGGCTCGGCTGCTCCGACCATCGCCTTTCCGGGAACCCCGATCCCGCCAACCACGATCGGATCGCTTCCGGCAATCGCGCGCATCATCGGCGCGTCCGCGCCCGAATGGGCGTTCCTTTGCGACGCCGCCGCTTCCCGCGTTGCCCGGGTGCGAGCGACGCGAGCTGGATCGAGAAAGTCTGGCTCTTGGTAGAATAGCGCTGCGTCGGGGTGTTGCGGCCCGTCATACGCTGCGGCCTTGGGCTGAGTCGCCTCCGCCCCTTTGGATTTCTCAGCGCTTGGCATGCGGAGCGAGCCGCCTCTGCCCGTCGATTTGAGGAAGCCTGGTGGATCAATCCGTTCGAGGCCGCCGGCTTTGGCGAGAGCGAAGGCGCCTAGCGCAAGCAAAAACGCAGCGAGGCCCAGGATGATTGGCCGCCAATGGGCATCATAAAAACCGCCGGTTTCGCCGCCTCCGGCCGCGTTGGCGCGCGCCTTGGCGGTCGCGGGCGCTCCCTTGGCGTCAAGCTGCGCCGCCTGCGCCGCGCGCCGCGCAGCCGCAATGAACTCCGCGCGGCCGGCGCCTGTTTCACGCTTGCGCTGCGGCGGCGCGGCTGGCCCACCGGGCTCCGCCGGCTCCCGCCGGCGTGGAAATCCCGCACCCGGCTCTATCAGCAAGTCGGCGGGCTCCGCGCTCTTGTCGGCGTCGTCAGCGTCGGCGTTGGACAGCTGAAAAGCGTCGCGGCCCGGAAGGCTCGGGGTCGCGCTTTCTCTCGTCTTGACGAGGATTGGGTCGGAAGCTTCTGCGCCGGGCGCGTCTCGATGCGTATCAGCCTCTTGCAATGCGCCATATTGTTCATCGCCTCTCCGGCGACGTTGGGCGCATGGCGCCGACACAGGCAAAAGCGAATTGCGGGCAGGCCGGATATCACCCAGATCGGCCTCTATTTTGGCGAGGCGCTCGGAGACTTTGCCAACCGTCTCCTGGACGGCGTTCAGCGCGAGATGAACGCGCTTGTCGGCCTCGTCCCGCGCCGTGCGCAACTCGGCGATTGCGCGGGCGACGCGCAGCTCACAATCGTCGCAATCGGCACACGCGTTTTGTCGCGGCGCGTCATTGCGCGACGCAACCGCGCGGCGGATTTCGCTGACCTGTTCGAGCATGCGATTGATCGAGCGCTCGAGATTCGCCACCGAGGGAAAGCCTTTATCGACTTCGTCAAGACGGTCGGCGATCAGCTTGATTTCGCGCTTGAGCGCGTTGATTGAGAGCTGGCCGGCGGCCGGCTCGGGCGCAGCCACGATCTTGTCCGCGGGGGTTTGCACCGCCAGCGCTTCATAGGGGCGAGAGTCGCCCCCTTGTGCGATGGCGTTCTCGGCTTTCCGCGTCAAAGGGCGAAGCTCCGATTCGACTTTGCCGAAAGCTAACGCGGTGTTGCTTGCCTGTTGGGTCGCCTCCGTCGCCGGCGCGACGGCGGCGAGGGCGTTGGAGGAAATCGGAGGGCGAGGCCTGGCGCTCATCGTCTCGACCCGGCCGTCGGTCTCGTTGCGTTCAGCTTCTTCCACGGCTGGCGCCCCCTGATTTTTTTGCCAGTGGAAATTCGCCTTTGTGGGCGCCTCTTCGGCGACGCCTGAGCGCGGGCGCGCGATGAGATCTGGCGCATTTTCGGGCAAATGGCGCTGTGACGTTGGCTCGCCGGGGGGCGGGGATTGCGTCTCGCTCAACGTCTTTGCGATCTCATGGCCTGCCCTAAGCCCTGATTTAGGCGTCCGCGCATCACCTGCGGTGAGCTGCCGGAGCCGCACTTCGACATGCGTCAACGCTTCTCTCAGCGATTGATCGCCGTCAATGTCAGCGCCCTTGCGCATCTGCCGCTCGAGTTGATCCAGCCTGCGCGACAAGTAAACAAGGCCTTCGACTTCAGCGGCCGTCTCGGGGCATCCCGCGTCGACTGATGCGGCGACCGGAGCGGAGCCGTCCCCCATTCCCATCGGTCCGCGCTTGCCGAGTGCACAATCTCGATCGCCGGGGGAGTAAGGCGAGTTGTCTTTCTTGGCCTCTGCCGCGGCCGGCGCGCTGACTGCGCGCGCGACGCTCGAGGCGACGGTCGACGCCGGCTTCGATTGAATGGCGTCGCGGAGCAGGGCGGCCATAGCCGCAAGGCTTTGCGTCAGGTCGATCGGCGTGGCCTCGATTGAACCGCAAGCCGCAAGGTCGGCCATGGCGCGCGGCAGCCAATCCTCCATTGTCGACGGACTCCGTCCGCCGGACCTCGCCGCGCACTGGCCGTCGACGCCGTCAACGATCTCCGCGTTCGCTTGGCTCATGACTTCGTCCGGGTCACATTGCTGACGTTTCAAACTCGCTCCACAGCCACTGGCATTGGATGAGGGCGGCGAATCGCGGTCGGACGACTGCGCTGGAGCTGCCCTCGGACTTTTGAAGTCTCAAATAAACAATGAGTTAATTAATTGCTGCTCTCCCGGCCTCCCAAGGTCTGACGTCCTCTTAAGCCTGGCGTCAGCTTGGCGCCGGAGCATGGCAAACGATGATACGTTACTATGGTTGTATGCGTAGCATATACAATTTTTGATTGCAATCACAAATGAAATTTTGTAATTTTTCTCAAGCCACAGTTAACAGTCGATCGGAGCTATAGCATGGATACGAAACCCGCCCGCGCCAATCCGCATGAGTCGGACGAGGCCGCGCCCAGCGGAGAGCTGGAGCTGACGTCGGCCAACGAGCGAGCCGCTTCGGCCTCGTCCCAATGCAGACCGGCGCTTGAAGCGCGCAGCACGATTCGCGAAATGGCGCGCGATTTTGGCGTCAGCATTCGCGCGCTGCGCTTTTACGAGGACCGCGGTCTTCTTCGTCCGAGGCGGGAGGGCGCGGCCCGTCTCTACGGGGCGAATGAAAGACGAAATCTGAAGATGATCCTGAAAGGAAAGCAGCTCGGCTTCACTCTAGCGGAAATTCACGAAATGCTGCGCTCGAAGAGCGGCGCGCTGTCGGCCATCGGGCGGCAAGACGGCGACAACCTGCCCGACCTCGACGAGGGCAATCTAGAGCTGGCGCTGCCTCCCGAACAGATCATTGCCCAGATCGGTTATCTCGAACGACAGAGAAAAGAGCTCGACGCCGCCATAATAGCTTTGCGGAGCGCGCATCGTCGCCTGCTCGAATCGCCGTGTCGCGCGGCGATCAACTGAAAATTGGAGACGCGCGTCGCGGAGCTTTTGCGCTTGATTAAGCGGTCGCGGCGACCGCCAAACCAATTTGCTTAGAGAGCGGGCGCAGCACCTGCTTTAGCCTCCGCTTTAAGTGATTTTCTTTGTTTTTGCTCGCCGGACTTTATTGAGCTGTCGACGGCGGCTTCCGCCGAGCCCTGCTTCTTCCTCGACACTTCCAGAGCCAGAGCTTAGTCAAAAAGGCCCTATCACGGAACTTGCGCCTCAGCAGCGGCGATTTAAGGCCCGGGTTAGGCCGCCGCTGGGATGAGCGCAGCGTCACGGAAAGTCTGGCCGGTCGGCGGCCGAAGCCTCGAAGCCGCCCACCTTTGACGCGTCGGGCACCAATCTCCTGAAAAGAGCGAGGGCGCGGCCGACCCGGCCGTGTTTGATCTCAGCTGCATGTTCTGGCATCGAATTTGCTTTATACGTCTGGCTCGAAAAGCAATCACGCTAAGCGGCCAAAAACATGTCGGAAAACGTCATCAGCCTTCGCGGCGATTACACGCCGCCATCTCCAGAGCCCAACGCCACGGTCGTTGAGGAATTGGAACGATTGCTTGAAGCGGCGAAGGCGGGCGAAATTTTGGGTCTGGCAGGCGCCTATGTCCATCGGGACAAAGTCGTTTCCTATTCTTACGCTGGCGCGGTCGCAAGCTATGGCATGCTGGGCGGGCTCGACTGCGTGAAGGAACGCCTTCTGCGAATTGCCATGGATCGAGAGTAGCTTCGCGCTTTTCCGAGACAGGCGCCGCAAGCTGGAGCGCGGCCTTTAATAACCGGTTCGCTTGCTCCGGCGGCCCGTGCGATTGGCGCTTCAAAGCGTCCGGCGCCGGGCGTTCAACCGGACGGCTGGCGCCGTTCTCCGGTTCTTTCGGACCAGAGAACGGTCTTATCACGCCTACTCGCTGACCGCCTGCTGCTGCTGCTCCGCTTTGTCCTTACCCTCGAGGTCTTCGCCGGTCTCCTGGTCGACGAGGCGCATGGAGAGGCGAACCTTGCCGCGGTCATCGAAACCAAGCAGCTTGACCTTGACCTTATCGCCTTCCTTGACGACATCTGAGGATTTCGCGACGCGGCCTTTCGCGAGCTGTGAAATATGGACGAGCCCATCCTTCGAGCCAAAGAAGTTCACGAACGCGCCAAAGTCGACGACTTTGACCACCGTGCCTTCATAGATCTGGCCAACTTCCGGATCGTTGGCGATAGATTTGATCCAGTTGATCGCGGCCCGGATTGAATTGGCGTCGGAAGAGGCGACCTTTACCGTGCCGTCGTCCTCGATATTGATCTTGGCGCCGGTCTTCTCGACGATCTCCCGGATGACTTTGCCGCCGGTGCCGATCACTTCGCGGATCTTGTCGGTTGGGATCTTCAAAGTTTCAATCCGGGGCGCGAACTCGCCGAGCTCCGCCCGGGCGCCGGTCAGAGCTTTCGCCATTTCGCCGAGGATGTGCAGCCGGCCGGCCTTGGCTTGGTCGAGGGCGACGCGCATGATCTCTTCGTTGATGCCGGTGATTTTGATGTCCATCTGCAGGGACGTGACGCCCTCCTCGGTGCCGGCGACCTTGAAGTCCATGTCGCCGAGATGATCTTCATCGCCGAGAATGTCGGAGAGCACGGCGAAGCGCTCGCCTTCGAGGATGAGGCCCATGGCGATGCCCGCGGTCGGCCGCTTCAGAGGGACGCCGGCGTCCATCAGAGCGAGCGAGGAGCCGCAGACCGTCGCCATCGAGGAGGAGCCGTTGGATTCGGTGATCTCGGAGACGAGGCGGATCGTATAGGGAAACTCCGCCGCGCTCGGCAGCATTGGCCGGATCGCGCGCCACGCGAGTTTGCCGTGGCCGATTTCGCGCCGTCCGGGCGATCCCATGCGTCCAGTCTCGCCGACCGAATAAGGAGGGAAGTTGTAATGCAGCAGGAAGCGCTCTTTATACGTGCCCTCCAGGCTGTCGACGAATTGCTCGTCCTCGCCCGTGCCGAGCGTTGCGACCACGAGCGCCTGCGTTTCGCCGCGCGTGAACAGGGCCGAGCCATGGGTGCGCGGCAATATGCCGGCCTCGGCTAGGATCGGGCGGACGGTTCTGACGTCGCGCCCGTCGATGCGGACGCCGGTGTCGAGAATGTTCCAGCGCACGACCTTGGCCTGCAGATCATGGAACACTTCGTTGACAAGCTCTTTCGAGAACCGCGGCTCTGAGCCTTCGGGGAAAAGCTCGGCGGCGACCTTCTCCTTCACCGCGTTGACGGCATTGTAGCGATCCTGCTTGGCCGTGGTCTTATAGGCCTCGCGCAGATCTGCCTCGGCGATCTGGCGCACGACCGTCTCGACCTCCTCCTTGTCGGGGACGACAAGATTGCGCGGCTCTTTGGCGGCCTTTTCCGCCAGCCTTATGATTGCGTCAATCACCGGCTGGAAGCCGCGATGGCCAGTCATAACCGCTTCGAGCATCAGCGCTTCGGACAATTCCTTCGCTTCGGATTCGACCATCAAAACCGCGTCGCCCGTGCCGGCGACGACGAGGTCGAGCGCCGATTCCTTCAATTCGTCAATGGTTGGATTGAGCTTCAAGGCGCCATTGATATAGCCGACGCGGGCGCCGCCGACTGGTCCCATGAAGGGGATGCCCGACAGGGTGAGGGCGGCCGAAGTCGCGACCATCGCCAAAATGTCCGGATCATTTTCGAGATCGTGCGAAAACACGGTCACGATAATCTGCGTGTCGTTGCGATAGCCGTCGGGAAACAACGGCCGGATCGGACGATCGATCAGCCGCGAGACGAGCGTTTCCTTTTCAGAGGGCCGGCCCTCGCGCTTGAAATAGCCGCCCGGAATGCGTCCCGCGGCGAAGGCCTTCTCCTGATAATTGACGGTGAGAGGGAAAAAATCGACGCCGGCTTTTGGCGCTTTGGCCGAGACGACGGTGGCTAGAACGGTCGTCTCGCCGTAGGTGGCGAGAACCGCGCCGTCTGCCTGGCGGGCGATCCTGCCGGTTTCGAGCACCAGCTTTCGCCCGGCCCAATCAAGTTCTTCACGATATATTTCAAACATTTATTCGTCTTTCTTAAGATGAAAGGCGAAAACATACCAAAGCAAGACGGCAAGAGGCTGTCGCGCGGACGCCGATCTGCGCCCGAGACAGCGCCTGGCGATCCTGCCATGGCGCGTTTGTCTTCGCCAAACGTCACGCCGGCGGCGTCATGCCGCCGAGCCATTGTATCATTCCGTCTCGGCCTCGGCGCTTGAACAGCGCCACGCCGCAGCGCTTCAGCTACAACGCATAACGCCGATCTTCCACCGCGCAACTGGCTGAAGCGAAGCATTCATGCCGGAAAAGCTGTCGCCAAATGGCATGAACTTGAAATGCTTCAAGCCGATGATGCTTTAGCGCCGGATGCCCAGACGTTCAATCAGCGATTTGTATCGTGGCTCGTCCCGAGCCTTTACATAATCCAGCAATTGCCGCCGCTGCGAAACGAGCTTGAGCAACCCCCGGCGCGAATGATTGTCCTTGACGTGTGTCTTGAAATGCTCGGTCAGATTGGCGATCCGTTCGGTCAGGATCGCGACCTGAACTTCGGGCGAGCCTGTGTCGCCACCCTTCAAAGCATAGTCCTTTACGAGCGCCTGTTTACGCTCCGGCGTAATCGACATCGTGAAACCTTTCCTCGGACGACCAAACGCGACGCCTTGTCGGCGGCGCCGGCCGGATGCATGAGCGACCAAAACCACCGCCGTGCCGGGATGTCGTCCAGCATGGTGGCGCAGATCGTGTGCGCGAGGATCGCGCGCCGTCTTTATACAGGAAAGCGACCCCGATGGAAGAGGCGTTGGCGCTCGAGCACGCGTTAAAAAACTCGTCCAGACGCTGCGAAAGTGCGCAAATTATCGTAAAATAGAAGGACCCAAGAAAACAAGTCGTTGATCACAATTCTCCACGCTTTGTTTGAGTCTGCTATGTAAAGTGAAATCCGGATCATGACGGCATCAATCGGAGGTTTCTTTGCTCGAGATTAACGCCGGAAATTCGAAAGCTGTTTTGGACAGCTTGCTGTCCGTGTGGGACAAGCAATTTCCTCTCGTGCTCGGCTGTGGCGCGGCCGTTGTGTTCGGCGGCTTCGTCGCCGCTCGGATCATTTTCAGGAGGCTACCGCCGGATTCTTATGGCGCGAAGCAACAGCCAAGCCTCAGGATGGCTCCGACCGAGGAGGAAAAGAGGGCTGTCGCGCCAGCCTGTTTGCAGGCGATCGAATCGCGGCTCCGCGAGGCCGGCGTTCCCGAATTGCTTATTCCGTGGCGGCTGCGGGATGCCTCTCAATCCCTGGCGAGGCTGCGCGCGCGGTTGGTTAAGGTCAAGCCAGACGCCGTGGCGCTGATTGATTGTGGCGATTTTGACGCGGCGGTCGCAATATTGAAACAGAGTTGCGAGCCAGACACTGACCTCGACGAGGGCTGCTGCGAACCCGGTCAAGCGCATCAGGCGGCTGAGATCTACGCCGATGCGGCGTTGATCGACCAACTGAAGCTTGACTATCGTTCGGCGGCGGAGAATTTCGCCGCTGCAGCGACTCTCGTGTCGCAATTCGGCGACCCGGCGTCGAAAGGCCAAGAGGAGTGGCGTCTGCGGATCGAGCAGGGCCATGCGCTCGTCGATGACGGGCTCCAGACCGGCAATGGCGGCAGCTTTATTTCCGCCATCGCAACCTACGATCAAGCGCTGAGCCTCGTGCCGCGCAGAGAGGCGCCATTCAATTGGGCGGCGACGCAATTTCATCGCGGCGACGCGCTGCTGGCCTCCGGCGTCAACGACAACGAGACCGAGCGTTTCGAGGAGGCCGTCGAATCCTTCCGCGCGGCGCTCGAGGAATGGACCCCCGAGCCGGCGCCGTTCGATTGGGCGCGGGCGCAGCATAACCTTGGCGAAGCGCTGCAGCGGCTGGCCGAAATCGAGCCTGGGGTCGAGCGGCTGCAGCCGGCGGTCGAAGCTTATCGCGCCGCCTTGCGGGAATGGACCCGCGAGGCGGCGCCAGATCTCTTTGCGATGGTCCAAAGCAATCTCGGCGACGCTCTCGCGATCATGGGCGTGCGGGCCACAGACAAAACCAAGCTTCGCGAGGCGGTCGACGCTTATCGCGCCGCACTCGGCGAAATGCGCCGCGAGATAGCGCCGAAAGAATGGGCGATGATCCAAAGAAACCTCGGCAACGCGTTGGAGGCGCTCGCCGAGCAGGAGGATCGCGACCAAATTTATGGTTTTAAGCGGCTCGCCCAGGCGGTGGAGGCTTTCGAAGCAGCTCGCGACGGGCAATCGCCTGAGACGTCTCCCGTCGAATTCGCGGCAGCCAGCGTCAATCTTGCCGACGCTCTGCTGGCGCTGGGCGAACGCGAATCTGTGGAGAATCCGGACTATGGCGCGAGCGTTTTGCAAAGAGCGGCGACCGCGTATCGGGACGCGCTCGCGGGGTCAGACGCGATCTCGCCCGTCGATGTCGCCAGGGTAAAGGTCAATCTCGCCTACGCGTTGGGCCTGATATGGAACAAAACGCGCGATCGCCCCATGCTGGACGAAGCCCTCGCCATGCTCGACGCCGCCATTCCGATCATCAAAGACACCAAGGAAAAACAGCATGTCGAGAATGCCGAACGCGCGCGCGAGACTGTTCTCGCCGCCCTCGCGCGGGAGGCGGCGTAGCGTCAAGACGCCGAAAGCCACTAGCGGGAACGTCAACGGTGCGATCAATCGCCGATTGTCATCTCGCATCAGGCCGGCTCGCCATATATTTGCTCCAACCTTTCGCCCGGAGCTCGCAGGCCGGACAATGTCCGCAGCCGTAGCCCCAATCATGACGGACGCCCCGCTCGCCGAGATAACAAGTGTGGGTGGCCTCGTTGATGATCGAAATCAGCGCCTTGCCGCCGATCTGCTCGGCGAGGCGCCAGGTGCCGGCCTTATCGAGCCACATCAAAGGGGTTTCGACGTTGAATCTTGCGTCCATCCCGAGGTTGAGGGCGAGCTGCATTGCCTTGATGGTGTCGTCGCGGCAGTCCGGGTAGCCCGAAAAATCGGTCTCGCACATGCCGACGACGATACGGGTCAGGCCGCGGCGAAAAGCGAGCGCTCCAGCCAGAGTGAGAAACATCAGGTTGCGGCCCGGCACAAACGTATTCGGCAAACCGCGGTCATCCATTGCAATGGCGACGTCATGAGTCAACGCCGTAATCGAGATTTCGGATAGGGCCTCGATTCGAATCAGGTGATCCGGCCCAAGTTTTTCCCGCCAGGCGGGAAAATCCCGCATCAAGGCGTCGCGGATGGCGGCGCGCTGATCGAGTTCGATGCGGTGCCTTTGATTGTAGTCGAAGCCAATCGTCTCAACCAAGTCGTAGCGCTCGAGCGCATAAGCCAGGCAGGTCGTTAAATCTTGGCCGCCAGAAAAAAGCGTCAAAGCCTTGACGCTCATGCGCCTCGTCCGAGGTCCCAGGGGACGTCGCCGCTAACCCAGGCGGTCAACAACAGGTTGGCGATCGCTACTTTAGCGGGGCAGGTGAGACCCGAAGGATGCGTCCGGTGGAGCATCTGACGCACTTCCTCCTGGCGAAACCAGCGCGCGTCTTCAAGCTCCTTGTCGTTAAGGGAAAGCTCGCGGCCGAGCGCCTCGGCGATACAGCCGATCATCAGCGAGCTAGGGAATGGCCAGGGTTGAGAGGCGAGGTAATCGACGCGTCCGACGCCAATTCCAACTTCTTCCGCCACCTCGCGGCGGACGGCGTCCTCGATCGTCTCCCCCGCTTCCATGAATCCGGCGAGGCAGGAGTACATCTTCGGCGCGAAACTCGATTGACGGCCGAGCAAACACTCGTCGCCATCGACGATGAGCATAATGACGGCGGGATCCGTGCGCGGAAAATGCTGCGCGCCGCAAGAGTCGCATCCGCGCCGCCAGCCTCCGCCAAGGACGCGCGTCGGCGCGCCGCAGTTCGAACAAAAGCGGTGCCGCGTATGCCAGAATAATAAACTCTTGGCCTCTCCAAGCAGGCCGACGATCTCGGCCGGCAGAAGCCCTTGCGTCGCGATCAGGCGAATGTCGAGAAAGGCGATGTTCTCCCCGGCGGGCGCGTCCTCCGCGCGTTCGATGAGGCTTGCAAAGAGCGCCGCGCCTTCGTCGCCGTCGCCAGCGGAGCGCTCGTCAAAGCCGAGAAAAGCGGTTTCCCGCACCGCGCCCAGCTGGGCCGCCTCGCTTAATGTGAAAAGAGGGTCGAATCCGGTCTTGCTGCGCTTGACGACCGGCATGTCGCCCGAAAGAACCAGCGTCCGGGCTGCGTTCGAGCGCTGCAACGTATCGAGAAATGCGGCGTCATGGCGGCGCATCGACATGCGATTGAGGGGATTGACGGCGAAACCCGCCGAGGCCGAGCGATCTTTCAGATCAGGTGGAATGGTCGCGCCGCCGTGCATCGATGGTCCTTCGCCGGAACATGATTTTCTAAACATTACAGGCATTTCGGATAAGGTCATGAGGTATGACAGGAGATAGGCGGCATGAGGAATCAGGTTTTGCTTCCTCATGCTCGAGCGTAACGCTAAGGCCTGACAGTGGCGAACTTAAGCCTTTCCACCCCGTTGTGCCAATAGTTGGATTGCAATCCGCCGCATGTCCAAAAATGTTGCGAAATTTGCCGCGGCGGTCCAAATAGGGATCGGGAGGTTGGCGGTGGACGCACCACTCGCCAACCGGGTCAGGTCCGGAAGGAAGCAGCCCTAACGAGACCGGGCGGGTCTCTGTCCAACCTCCTACTTTCAAGGTTTCGCCGCGACGGCGGAGCGCGCGGCGCTAGCGGCTGTCCTCGTTCAGGCCGTCTCTCTCTTGAACGGGTCTTCGCGGTGCAAAATGATCGCCAGGACGGTCGCCAGCTGGGTCGTGAAGATGCGCGCGGCGAGTATGCGAGCGGTCACGGCGACGGAAAGAACGGCCGCAACGAAGCGAATATGAACAACTCGGGCGCGGCAGGTTTGCCTTTTGAGGTCGCGGCGCCGAGCGCTGCTCCCTATCGCGTGCTCGCCCGCAAATATCGTCCCGCCCGTTTCGAGGATCTCATCGGGCAGGAGGCGATGGTCCGGACCCTTTCCAACGCTTTCGACCTCGACCGCATTCATCAAGCCTATATCTTGACCGGCGTTCGCGGCGTCGGAAAAACGACGACGGCGCGGATCCTCGCGAGAGCCTTTAATTACGAGGTTCCGCTCCGGGAGGGCCGCGCCGCCGTGACGCGTCCGACCCTCCACATGAACGAGCTCGGCGTGCATTGTCAGGCGATCATCGAGTCGCGCCATGTCGACGTCATCGAAATGGACGCCGCCTCGCACACCGGCATCGACGACGTGCGCGAAATCATCGAAGGCGCGCGCTATCGTCCCGTCATGGCCCGCACCAAGGTCTATATTATCGACGAAGTCCATATGCTCTCCAAACAGGCGTTCAACGGCCTGTTGAAAACGCTCGAAGAGCCGCCTGACCACGTCAAATTCCTGTTCGCGACGACGGAAATCGAGAAAGTGCCGGTAACGGTGCGCTCGCGGTGCCAGCGATTCGACTTGCGGCGAATCGATGCCGGCGCGCTGATCGGATTTCTTCGCGGCATTTGCGCGAACGAGGGCGTTTTGATCGAGGACGAGGCGCTGGCCTTGATCGCGCGCGCGGCGGAAGGCTCGGCGCGCGACGCGCTTTCGCTGCTCGATCAGGCGATCGCGCATGGACCTTCGGACGAACCCGCTGCGGGCCTTGCGGTCGAACCAGGCGCGCGGCGGGGCGCAATTTCGGCCGAGACTCTGCGGGTCATGCTGGGTCTTGCCGATCGCGGCCGCATCATCGACCTTTTCCAATCCGTTATCGAAGGCAAGATGGCCGAGGCCCTCGGCCGGCTCAAGTCGCTTTATGACGGCGGCGCCGATCCGGCCGCGATCCTTATCGAGCTCGCCGAATTCGTGCATCTCGTGACCCGGCTGAAGCTCGCGCCCGACGCGCGGGAGGACGCGGCCATTACGCCCGACGAGCGCAGCCGGGGCGCGAGCTTCGCCGCGAACCTGTCGATCGCGGTGTTGACCAGGGCTTGGCAATTGCTGTCGAAAGGCGTGCAGGAGGTGAAAGACTCGGCTCGGCCGCTCGCCGCCGCCGACATGGTTCTGGTGCGCCTCGCCTACGCCGCCGATCTGCCGACGCCGGACGAGGCCTTGCGGAAGCTCGCCTCGCTTACGAATAATTTCGCCAATGCGCCGGGCGAAGGCGCCAAAAGCGCGGGGGCCGCCTCGGCCGCCGGTTCGAGCGGTCGCGAAGAAACGCGCGGCCTCGCTTCTGTCGAGGGGCCCGAGCCGCGCAACTTTGCCTTAAGCCCGCTGCGATCCTCCGGCACCGCCCCGGCGCTCGCGCCGCCAAACGGCGCGGCCGACCGCTCTGTCCGGCTGGCCCGCTTCGAGGACGTCGTGGCGCTCGCCGCGCAGCATCGAGACATTCAATTGAAGCTGGCGCTCGAACGCGACGTCAGGCTGGTGCGTTTCGAGGACGGCGCCATCGAGTTTTCCACGGCGCCGGGCGCGCCCGCGCAGTTGGCGCAGACATTGACGCGCCGGTTGCAGGAATGGACCGGCCGGCGTTGGATGGTCGCGGTCTCGAATGAAGGGGGGGCGGCAAGCCTCAAGGAGGTTGCGGACGCAAGGGCGCAAGAGGCGATCGACGGCGTCCGCGCCGATCCGCTCGTGCGGCGCGCCCTCGAAGTTTTTCCCGGCGCCGAAATCGTTGCCGTCCGGGCGGAAGGGACAGAGGCTGCGCAACCGCCGAACCAAGGCGAATTCGACGATGGCGAGGTCGGATTTCCCGACGATAGCTATACCGAGGCGGACCCGTGACGAGAGATGCGAGCAAACCTCCTTCAGAGGCCCCGGAAGAAAGAGGATCAGTGATGCGCGACATGTTGGGATTGATGAAACAGGCTCAGGCCATGCAGGAGAAAATCCAGGAAATGCAGGCCGAAATGGAGCGGCTTGAGGTCGAGGGGCAGTCGGGCGGGGGCATGGTTCGCGTCACGCTCAGCGCCAAGGGACAAATGCGCAACCTCGCCATCGACGATCAGCTTCTGAAGCCCGATGAAAGACAGATCCTCGAAGATCTGATCGTCACCGCCCACGAAGACGCGCGCAAAAAAGCCGAGCGCGTGATGGAGGAGAAAATGCAAGGCGTGACGGCGGGTCTTTCGCTGCCGCCCGGGATGAAGCTCCCGTTCTGAGGGCTAGCCTGTGATGGCTGAACGCGTTTTCGGTCCGGAAATCGAGCGGCTGATCCAGTTGCTGGCGCGCTTGCCTGGCTTGGGGCCGCGCTCGGCCCGGCGCGCCGCGCTGCATTTGATCCGCAAACGCCAGGAGTTATTCGCTCCGCTTGCCGAGGCGATGCGGGTCGCGATCGAAAAGATCGTCACCTGCAGCGTCTGCGGCAATGTCGACACCTGCGATCCCTGCTTCATATGCCGCGACGAGCGGCGCGACCCCGCGACGCTGGTCGTCGTCGAAACGGTCGCTGATCTTTGGGCGCTGGAGCGCGCCGCGGCGCTGCGCGGCCGCTACCATGTGCTTGGCGGAACCTTGTCCCCGCTCGACGGCGTCGGACCGAAAGATTTGAATCTCGCGAGCCTCGTCGAGCGCGTCGCCGATGGCGGCGTCCATGAGGTGGTTCTCGCGGTCAACGCCACGGTCGATGGCCAGACGACGGCGCATTACGTCACAGATCTTTTGGCGCATCTCAACGTCAAGACGACGCGGCTCGCGCATGGCGTTCCGGTCGGCGGCGAACTCGACTATCTCGACGAGGGCACTCTCGCCGCGGCGATGCGCGCGCGCACGGACTTTTAAGTCGCGGGGGCGGCCGCGCGAGGCGGAGTTTGATTGACCAACCAAAGGCTGAGGCCGACCAGCGCGCCGCCCAATCCTTGCAAGGCGTTCAGGCTGGTATGCAGCAGCGCGGTCGAGAGGATCACGGTGAACAGCGGCGCGAGAAAGAGGTAGCCGCTGGAGCGAGTCGCTCCGCCGCGCGTCAAGGCGAGAAACCAGAGCCCGAAAGAGGCCGTCGATCCGGGAATTGCGAGCCAGAAAAACCAGCCCCAGTCGCCGAGGGAGAGCGCGCTGGCCAATGCTCGCCGCGCACATAGGCGACAAAGAGCAGCGCCAGCGCGCCGATCAGCATCTGCCAGAAGCTGAGCGCCCGAGAAGTCGATCGGCAGCCGCGCGCGCTTATTGACGATGGTCGCTGTCGTCCACGCCAGCGCGGCGCCAAGTCCGAGCAATTCTCCCCTGAGGGCGTCCGCACTCAGGCCAAAACCGCCGCCAAGGGCGAAGGCGACGCCGAGGATGCCGACAACCAGTCCGGTCACGCGCAAGCGAGACAGTTTTTCGCCGAGAACGGCGTGCCCGATCAGGGCGACCCACAAGGGATTCGTGAATAAAAGGATCGCGGCGGTCGAAGGAGAAATCGTCTCCATGGCCCAGAATAGGAGCCCCAAGGAAAGCGCCGTCTGCAGAATGCCGATCAAGGCGACCGCGGCCCAATCCCAAGGGCCGAGCCGCGCCGGAAAAAGCGTGGCGAAAAAATGATCCGCTTTGAAAAAGACAATTCCCGCCGCCGCCGCGGCGGCGACCACGAAACGCCATCCGACCAGGAGAAAAGCGGGGACGCCTTGCCCCAGAAGGATCTTGCCGGCGATAAAGCTCGAGGCCATCAGAAACGTCGCCGCGACGAGGATCGCGTAATAGGCCGCGCCCCTTTGTCCGGCCTGCGCGGTCGTGGTTGGCCTCATGTCGCTCAAGTTCCGCGAATTGGGCGTCCTGCGCTACTCAGCCGCCTTCAACCTCTCGACGGCGGCGTCCTCAGGGCTGGCGAAATCCATCTGATCGATCCGCTCGCCGCATTTGGCGATCCTTTCGGCGCAGGCGATGAGCCCTGCGACGTCCTCCTGCGCATTCTGAAAATGCGCGTCGAGCTTGGTCGCGCGGACCCGCAGGCGGGCGACGTCGTCGACGAGCCGGCGCACTTCAGACTGGATGACATGGGTCTGCTCCCGCACCCTTTCGTCGCGGACGATCGCCTGCATCAGCTGCACCGCCATCATCAAGAGCGTAGGCGAGACGATGATGATGCGGCTGCGGTGGGCTTTCTGGATAATGTCGTCGAAATGCTCGCTGATGTCCGCGTAGAGCGATTCCGACGGCACGAACAGGAGGGCGATGTCCTGGGTTTCGCCGGGCAGGAAATAGCGCTCGGCGATGTCCTTGATATGTTTGCCGACATCGGCGCGGGCCCGGGCCGCGGCGTATTTGCGCGCCTCGGCGCCGCCCGCGCTTTTGAGAGCGGTGAAGGCTTCGAGCGGAAATTTGGCGTCGATCACCATCAGCCGCGAATCGCCCGGCAGGCGGACGACGCAATCAGGGCGCATTTTGTTCGAGAGCGTATGCTGAAACGCGTAAGCGGAACCTGGCAAAGCGTCGCTGATGATGGCCTCGAGCCGGCCTTGGCCGAAAACGCCGCGCGACTGCTTGTTGGCGAGGATCTCCTTGAGGCCGACAACTTCCTGCGTCAGACCCGTCAGCCGCGCCTGCGCGGCGTCGATCACCGCCAGCCTCTCGTTCAATTTCGCCAGCTGCTCGCCGGCGGCTTCGCCGGAGGCTTCGACGCCGGCGCCGACGCGCGCGCCGACTGCGTCGAGCCGCTCGGCGACGAAGCGCGCGAGCTCGCCCTGGCGTGATCCCAAAGCCTCCGCGACGCTGCGCACGCGCCCGCCAAGCTCGGCGTTCTGCCGGGCGATCGCGGCGATGGCGCCCTCCATGTGAAGTTGGCGCTGCAAGGCCGCGGCCGCTTCATCGCTGCGCCGGCGGGCGGCGCGGCTGAGGCTCGCCGCCATAAAACTAAGCAGCGCCAGCGCGAGCGCCGCCGTCGTGAACAGCAGTTGCGAGACCGTGAGCGGCGCGCCATTGATCGACAATACAATGCGTTCCATTGCGAGGTCTCAAAAGCTTTGTTTCGATGCTGGAACAAATTTAGAACATTTGACATGCTCAGTTCAAGAGTCAAGGTCATGATCTCTCGATCCCGGGCGCGGAGCGCCGGTCTGCGGCAACATTCCGCCCCGGTTCTTCACTCCTCGGTAAGATTTCTTGGCGCAAAGAAGGCTTCTTGGCGATGCGGTCCGCTTTTCACATCATTTACGACGCCTGCATGCGCTTTCTGGAGGACGACGGCTGGGCGATCTCCAGTTACATCGCCTTGACCATCTTGACTTCGATGTTCCCCTTTCTGATTTTCGTGACGGCGCTCGCAGGCTTTGTCGGGTCCGAGAGCCTCGCCGACGAGGCCGTGCGGATCCTGTTCCAGACCTGGCCCGAGCAGGTCGCAAAGCCTCTGGCGAACGAGGTCCACAATGTGCTGACGCAGACGCGCGGCGGACTGTTGACCCTAGGCGGCGTACTGTCGATCTATTTCTCCTCAAGCGGCGTCGAGGCGCTCCGGGTTGGACTGAACCGCGCCTATGACGTCAAAGAGACGCGGCCGTGGTGGCTGCTGCGCCTCGAATTGATCGCCTATGTGCTGGTCGGCGCGGTGGCGCTGCTGACATTTGCGGTGCTCGTCGTATTCGCGCCTCTGATCTGGAACGTGACGATTTATTTTCAGCCTCACTTCGAACCTCTCGACAGATTTGTCACATTCAGCCGCTTCGGCATTGCGACGCTTGTATTGCTGCTCGCCCTTCTCGTCGCGCACAAGCTTCTGCCAGCGGGACGCCGTACCCTGCGCGAAGTCGCGCCCGGCGTCTTGTTCACTTTTGGCCTCTGGGTCGCCGCCGGCGCGATCTTCGGCTCCTATCTCGCGGAATTCGCCCGCAACTATGTGACGACTTACGCGGGCCTCGCCTCGGTGATGATCGCGCTGGTTTTTCTTTACACGGTCGCCGCCATTTTCATCTTCGGCGGCGAACTGAACACTGCCTTGAAGCACGCCCCCCAAAAGCCGCCGGAGAAAAATTAAGTCCGAATGCCGCATTAATAGAGAGCGCCCCGCAGTTCACGGCGGGCTGAGCAGGGCGGCGATGCCGATGCGCGCGCCGGGCGGAGCGGCGGGCGCGATCAGCCTCAAAATCTGACCGGCGCCGCGATATTGGCTGAGCTCCTTGATGCCTTGTTCAAGCGCCGCCATCGGCGGCTGGGCCGAAAACAGCCTTCAAAATCCGCCGCGCCAAGCGGTTCCGCCGCAACTCGCATTGCTGAGCCAGAGGCCGAAAGCTTGGCGTTGATCTTCTCGGCCGGAAACTGGAAAAACGGATCGGAGCGCGATCCGCGTTCCGTTGCGTCACGCAAACCCTCGGGGACATCAAAAATGGCATCCGCCTGCACTGAAGGGCTCGATACCGGCTTCGTCGCGCTTGGCTACGCCAAGGTTGGCGTTCTCGGCGTCGTTCAAGGCATTACCGAGCTTTTACCGATTTCTTCGACGGCCCATATGCGGATCGTTCCCGCCTTCCTGGGCTGGCAGGATCCCGGTTCGGCGTTCTCCGCGGCGATGCAGATGGCGGCGTTGGCGGCGGTGGTGAGCTATTTTTGGAGCGACGTGCGCGGCCTCGTTTTCGGTTCGATCGAGGCGATGGCGCGGCGGGACTTTTCTGACTGGAATTTTCGTTTCGCCATCTGGACCCTTCTGGCGACGATCCCGATCATCGTCGCGGGCGTCCTGTTAGCGCCGGTTCTCAACGCTTGCGGCTCGCCTTTACGCAGCCTCACCGTCATCGGCATCTCATGCGTCGTCATGGCGCTGCTGCTGGCGCTCGCCGAACTTTATTCGAGGCCGAAGCGGACCATGGATCATGCGACGCTGAAAGACGCCTTCATCGTCGGCGTCGCGCAGGTCGGTGCGCTGATTCCCGGCGTTTCGCGCTCGGGCTCGACATTGACCGCCGCTCTGTTCCGCGATTTCAAACGGGACGAGGCCGCGCGCTTTTCATTCCTGCTCGGACTTCCGGCGATCGCCGCGGCCGGCCTCCACGAGCTCTGGGCGCTGCACAAGGCTCACCTTGACGGTCACGGATGGTCGGTGCTGGCCTTCGGATTGGTTATCGCCTCGATCTCCGCCTTTGGCGCGATCTGGGGCTTGTTGCGCATCCTCGAGCGGTTTTCTGCGTGGCCGTTTGTCGTGTATCGCGCGGTGATCGGCGTCTTCCTGCTCGTCACGGTTGTGGTCGGCTGGTTGCCGAACTGAAGCCAGACTGGCGCTCAATCACCCAGCGCAAGCATCGATGCGGGGCGAACCAGCGCGTCACAGGCGCTGACGAGGCCTGAAGCCAGCGCCTCCTCGCGCAAGGTTGGTCCCTTTCGAAGGGCGCATTTCGCGATGCGCGGCCTCGTCATAGCCGATCTTGGGCGCGCCAGAGCCGTGACCAGCATCAGGGATTGCCGCATCAAGGCGGCGACCGCTCCGAGGTTCGGCTGCAAGCCTTCGACGCAATGGGTCCGGAAGCTGTCGCCAGCGTCGGCGAGCAGACCCGAGCTTTCGAGAAATGCGGCCGCTATGACCGGCTTATAGACATTGAGCTCGAAGTGTTCTTGCGAGCCGGCGAAGGCGATCGTCGCTTGATTGCCGAAAACGCGCGCGCAGACATTGTCGGGCCTCGACCTGAGTTGGGTTGACCTTGCCAGGCATGATCGACGAACCCGGCTCATTTCCGGCAGGATCAATTCGCCGAGCCCGAGCGCGGGCCGCTGCCGGCGAGGCGATGTCGCTGGCGATCTTGTAAAGACCGCCGGCGATCGAATTCAGCGCGCCATGCGCGAAAACGAGGGCGTCGTGGCTGGCGAGCGCTTCGAATTTATTGGGCGCGCGAGACGAACGCGAGGGAGGTGTCGGCTGCGATTTTTGCCGCGATCGCCTCGGCAAAGCCGCGCTTCGAGTTGAGACCCGTGCCGACCGCTGTGCCGCCCTGGGCGAGACGATAGAGGCCCGGCAAAGTCGCCTCGAGCCGCTCGAGCCCGTAGGTCAGTTGCGCCGCATAGCCGGAAAATTCCTGGCCCAAAGTGACCGGCGTCGCGTCCTGCAAATGGGTGCGCCCGATCTTGACGATCGAAGCGAAAGCTTGCGCCTTCGCCGCCAACGCCTGCTCGAGGCGGCGCAAGGCCGGCTCCAATTGATGTTTGATTTGCAACACCGCCGCAATGTGCATGGCGGTCGGGAAAGAGTCGTTTGATGATTGACCGAGATTGACGTGATCGTTGGGGTGAATCGGATGTTTCGACCCGCGCTTCCCGCCCAGCATCTCGTTGG
Organism: uncultured Alphaproteobacteria bacterium; assembly: GCA_963789645.1. Taxonomy (GTDB): domain Bacteria; phylum Pseudomonadota; class Alphaproteobacteria; order Rhizobiales; family Beijerinckiaceae; genus Methylocapsa. The sequence continues at coordinate 132,538 of CAWBLM010000002.1, forward strand.
CGCGATTAGCGATCACCTCATTGACATTCATATTGGTTTGCGTGCCCGATCCGGTCTGCCAGACGGACAGCGGGAACTCGCCGTCGAGACGCCCGCTTTCGACCTCGCGCGCGGCGGCGGCGATAGTCTCGCTGAGCTCGGGCGGCAAAATTCCGAAGTCGCGATTGACTTGGCCGCCGCTTTTTGATGAGAGCGAGGCGTGGATGATCGCGATCGGCATTTTATTGTCGCCGATCGCGAAATTGACGAGTGAGCGTTGCGTCTGCGCGCCCAATAATGAGACGCGGCACTTCGATCGGACCGAAGCTGTCAGATTCGACTGGTGTTGTGTTATTATGGGAATGCGGGCACGCTTTTGCATTGGGATTTGGCTTTTGAGCGGCTGTCACTCGCTGCCGCCGCCTCCGTGCGAATAACGCTGACCGACGAACACTGGATCAAGGGCCTGCCAATCGCCATCGTCGCCGAATTGGCTGCTCGATGTAATCGACAAAAGCTCGGCAAGCCGGCTGCGCGCGCGATTGACCCGGCTTTTCATCGTGCCGACCGCGCAGCCGCAAACGCCGGCGGCCTCTTCATAGGACAGACCCGACCCGCCGATAAGGATCAAGGCCTCGCGCTGATCGGGCGGTAGCTGTTGCAGCGCCTCCCGAAAGTCTAGCATGTCCATATGGCTGTTTTGCGCTGGCGCGGTCGCCAGCTTTCCGGCAATGGCGCCGTCCGAATCGGCGACTTCCCTGCGGCGCTTGCGATATTCGGAATAATAGATATTACGCAGGATGGTAAAGAGCCACGCCCGCAGATTGGTGCCCTCGACGAAAGAGCCGAGCTTGCTCCACGCCTTTACGAGCGTCTCCTGAACGAGATCGTCGGCGCGATCCAGATTGCCGCACAATGACATCGCGAAAGCGCGCAAATTAGGGATTACGACGAGAATATCCGTCGTCATTTGTGCGCTCGCCGCTGGGTCGATGGGCGCGCCTACTTGATCCTCGTCCTCGATAAGGTCTCTTTGCTCAACTGTCACAAAGCATCCTTCTTCAATTGTCCGCTCTGCGCGCCCTCGAGCCGTCGTAAAAGGTCCAAAAACCGATCTGGAACCGGCTGCGACAAGACATCATTGTAGACGCTCCGCAGCCCCCGGCCAATCTGCTCGGCGACGTCCGGTTTGGCTTTTGCTTGGCATAATCTCGATACGGACACGACATTTCCGTCAACGAAGGCATTTAAGCCGATTAATTCAGAGTCAGGTTCACCGTCCCCCTTGGACTGAACCTCCGCCGCTTTTATCACTTTAACGCTTGATTTTGTTACTTTCACCGGGTCACCCATGCTGCGGTTTTCACCGTAACGCCGAACTTCGGCGCCATTCCCTTTGAGGCGGCCGTTATCTTGCCCCCACTCGTCGGATACGCTGCCTTAATTCATGACGCCGATTTTCCTGACCCCGTGATATATGAATTCCAAACCTGCAAGTCTCAGCAGCTTGCTCCGGGGTTTCAAACGCTTCGCGCCGCACAAGGTTCCGGGAACCAGGAACCTTTTCTGGGCGTTGGCGATTTGGCTGGAAGCCGCTGCCGGCGGCGCAATGTCCAAAGAAGGTTAAGCGATGTCGATATCTCAAGCAATTTCCTCGCATATCCCATATTTGCGCCGCTTCTCGCGCGCTCTGACGGGATCGCAGGCTGGCGGAGATGCTTACGTGTTAGCGACCCTCGAATCGATCGTCGCCGATCCGGTCGAATTCGAGAATGAGCCCGATGTCCGCACGGCGCTCTATCGGCTTTTTCTAAAGGTCTGGAGTTCGGTCCCCGTCAATGAGCACGTCGAAGATATCGGATTTTCGGACGATGAACTCGGCGCGCACCGCAATCTCGAGGCGATCACCTTGCGCCCGCGCATCGCCTTTTTGCTGAGTTCGCTCGAAGGATTTAACACCGCGGAAGTCGCCGCGACGCTCGACTGTTCGATCGATGAGGCCGCCGATCTGATCGACTCCGCCGGCAAGGAGATCGCCAATCAGATTCGGACCGAGGTCGTGATCATCGAAGACGAGCCCTTTATCGCGCTCGACCTGCAAACACTCGTCGAGGAGCAGGGCCACAGGGTCATAGCGGTCGCTCGCACCCATAGGGAGGCGGTCGAAGCCGTCAGCAAGGACCGTCCCGGTCTGATCCTGGCCGACATCCAGCTTGCGGACGGCAGTTCGGGCCTTGAAGCGGTGAATGAAATTCTCGGGTCTTTCTCGGTGCCAGTGATTTTCATCACTGCTTATCCGGAGCGGTTCCTGACCGGCGCTCCGCCTGAGCCAGCGTTTCTCATCACCAAGCCTTTCGGCGTCGACAGCCTTAAGGCGGTGATCAGCCAAGCTCTGTTTTTCGATCGCCGATCACATCGCAAAGACGAGCCGGAGTCGAACAGCGCGCTGGTTTGAACGCTCGCCGGGCTTTTAGAAAAGGGGCCGCTTGACGCTGAGCGTCCGGCCAAGAAAAACGCCAGCGCAGAGCGCGATCGCCGTTAGCGGAAGCGGTTTGAGCTGCTTGGCGATCTCGGCTCCCGCCTCTATCGCCAATACCTCTTTTTCAAGTCCGGCTTCGCGAAGGACGCCGAGCACGGGCGAGACGGCGGCGTCGATTTTGGCGGCGAATTCTGGATTAGGCGCCGGCGCTAGCGCGGCCTTCGCTGCGATGGGCGCCGCTATGACCGGCGCCGCCGCAACCGGCTGAGGCGCCGCATCCGCGCCGGATATTTTCGGCGGTCTGCGCATCGCAATCAAAAGAAAGATCAAGGCGCCGAGGAGATAGAGCGCCGCCACGCTCGCGGCCGCGATCAGCGAGCCCCACAGGCTTTGCAGATAGAGGAAGAGATCAACCGTGAAAAATGCGGAAGCGGCGATCGCGCAACCTGTCGCCAAGGCGATGAGCGCCGCTGTTCGAATGAGACGTTGAAGCATCTCCTCCAGCGGTGCGGAGGCGTCATGGGCGAGCCGCTTGATCAGAGGGTTCATTTTTGAGCGCGACTCAGCAATCCGATGATTAGCCCGGCGCCCAAGGCTATGAGCACCGCTGTCAAAGGGTTGCGCGTGATCACCACTTCGAGATCCGAACTCGCTCCGGCGAGCCGCTCTCTTGCGTCGGAGGCGCTGTCGGCGAGCTTCTGGCGCGCGGCGCCGACGGCGCCATAGACCGTATCGGTTGTCGCCGTGGCCTCCGCCTTGACGAGCTTGGTCACGGTCTCCGTCAATCTGGATATATCTTGGCGCAGAGCGTTGAGGTCAGCGGACAAGTCTTGCGTCGTCTCTTCCATCAATTTCGTTTCGGTCATTTTCTCGCTCCGAATTCTTTGGGCGCGCGTCTTAAGGCTAGCGGCGGCAAGGTCCCTCCGCGCGCCCATTTCTTGGCTCGTCTGCGCCACATGCGATTCCCGCAACGGCAGCGAAGACGGCTTTCCGCTCTAGACGCCACGCGTCAACAAAACGATGACGATGACCACCAACACCACGCCAAGGATGCCTGAGGGACCATAGCCCCAGGCGCGGCTGTAAGGCCAGGAAGGAATGGCGCCAACGAGCATCAATACAACGATGATCAGCAGAATTGTCATAAGCGACATGGGACGCTCCTATTGTCCGGGATCGCGATTGTCGGGTTGCGAGTGCAACTCGGCTGAATTTGAATTGGTTCCTTCTATACTTGGCGCGGAAGGGCTCTCGTCGGAACCGTTCGCGGATCGCCCGGGTCCGGGATATCGGGATCGGTGATCGGCGGCAACGGAAGGTCTCCCGGATTTTCAACCGGCGGCGGCGCCGGATCGGGAGCAGGGATATCGGGACCGGGCGGCGGCGGAACATTACCCGGCGGAACATCTGGGCCGGGCGCGGGTTTCGGCGCGGAAGGCTTAGGGATTTGCTGGGCTCTGTAGTTGCCGGGATTTGCCAAGATCTTGTCCTTCTTGCACGAAGGCTGTGAAGCGAGTGCGGCGCTAACGCCTTCATGCAGGGCGTGGTTCCGGACTTTTCTCCACGGAACTGGGACGGCAGAGGCAGCGTTCTACCGTTATACTTCGAGTTGCGTATCCGAGGTCGTCATGCCGCCACGTTCGAACTGGAAAGGCTATCTGAAGCTCTCGCTGGTCTCTTGCCCCATAGCGTTGTTTTCCGCCGTCAGCGATAGCGAACGCATCGCTTTCCACATGCTGAATAAAGAAACCGGCAACCGGCTGAAGCAGCAATATGTCGATGCCGAGACCGGCGACGTGGTCGAACGGGACGAGCGCGTGAAGGGATATGAAATCGCCAAGAACGACTTTGTCACCGTCTCGGATGAAGAGCTGAGCCAGATCGAAATCGAAAGCAGCCGCACCATCGACATTCAAAGTTTTTCGGCGCGGACTGACGTCGATCCGGTCTATTTCGACAATCGTTATTATATCGCACCCGACGACGAGGTCGGCGCGGAAGCCTTCGCCGTCATTCGCGAAGCCATGCGGGCCCGCGAGGTGGTCGGCATCGCCCGGGTCGTTCTCTATGGACGCGAGCGCAGCGTCATGCTGGAGCCCCGATCGAAAGGCATCCTCGCGACGACGCTGCACTACGCCTATGAGGTGCGCGACGACAAGGCCTATTTCGATGACATTCCCGAAGTCGAGATCAGTAAGGAGATGCTCGACCTCGCTTTGCACATTATCGACCTCAAGACGGCCAAGTTTGATCCTTCGAAATTCAAGGACCAATATCAGGAGGCGGTCGTCGATCTCATCAGGGCCAAGCGCGCCGGCCGTCCTGCGCCCGAGCCCCGCGCCGCGGCGCCGAGCAATGTCGTCAACCTGATGGACGCTCTCAGGCGCAGCCTCGGCGGCGAAGGGAAAGAAGGCGCGGGTCCGTCGAGCAGAACCAAAAAAGCCGGGGGCGGGCGGGAGGCGGCAAGCCCAGCGAAATCTTCCGCCGCTCGAAAGGCGAAAGAGCCGGCCGCTAAGACTCGGGTCAGAAAGGCCAGCTGATGCGCTCGGCGGAAAAGGCGCTCGACGCCTATCGCGCCAAGCGCGATTTCACGGTGACGCGCGAACCGAGCGGCGGGCGCGGCGCCAAAAAGCGAGCGACAGCCGGTTTGAGCTTCGTCGTTCAAAAGCATGCGGCGCGGCGGTTGCATTACGATTTCCGTCTCGAGCTCGACGGCGTCTTGAAAAGCTGGGCGGTCGCCAAGGGCCCGAGCCTCGTCGCCGGCGAAAAGCGACTGGCTGTACATGTCGAAGATCATCCGCTGGATTACGGCGGCTTCGAGGGGATCATTCCGGAAGGTCAATATGGCGCAGGCTCGGTCATCGTTTGGGATCGCGGCCGATGGATTCCGCAGGGCGATCCTGAACAAGGTTTCGCCAAGGGCCACTTGAGCTTCGAACTCGATGCCGAAAAGTTGCGAGGCGGCTGGCATCTCGTGCGCATGGCGCCGAGGAAAGGAGAGCGCGGCGACAATTGGCTTTTGATCAAGGCCGATGACTTTTTCGCGCGCGACGCGGATGCGCTGGATATTCTCGAAGAGGCGCCGCTTTCGGTTTTGAGCGGCAAGCCCATCGAAGCGATAGCCAAGGATGGATCGAGCCGAATATGGACAAGCGGCAAGCCGGCGGCGGCGGCTGCAGCGCCGGCGGCGCTGGCCGCGGGCCTCTCGCCGCGTCAGCGCGCGCGCGCGGCTCTGCCGGAGAGCGACGCCGCGGCAAAGCCGCTAAAAGCCAGGCGGTCGCGCGCCGCGCCGGAAAAATTCGTCATGCCGAAAGCGGCGCGCAGGACGAAGAGTCCGGGCTTCGTCGAGCCCTGTCTGGCAACGGCTGTGACAGCGCCGCCGTCCGGCGGGACCTTCGTGCACGAGGTCAAATTCGACGGCTACAGGCTTCAGCCAGAATTGGAGGATGGTTCCGTCATCATTCGCACCCGCCGTGGCCTCGACTGGACGGAACGATTTCCGGCGGTAGCCAAAGCCGTCGCTGGCTTGCCGGCGGCGAGCGCGCTTCTCGACGGCGAGGCTATCGTCGAAGATATGAATGGCGTCGCCGATTTCGCCGCTTTGCAGGACGCGCTGAAAAACGCAAGCGCAAGACAAGATCGTCTTTTACGTCTTCGATCTTCTGTATCTCAACGGCTATGATTTGCGCGCGGCGCCCTTGGTTGAACGCAAGGCGCTGCTGCAACAGCTTTTGCAATCCGCGCCGGAAGGCGGCGTCCTTCGCAACAGCGAGCATTTTTCGATCGACGGCGACAGGCTACTGCGCCACATCTGCGCGCTCAACGCGGAAGGGATCGTCTCGAAGCGAACGGATAGCCCCTATCGCTCGGGGCGCGGCCGCGACTGGTTGAAAATCAAATGCGCGAACAGGCAGGAATTCGTCATTGTTGGCTTTTCGCCATCGACGGCGGCGCCGAAGGCGATCGGCTCGCTCGCGCTTGGGTTTTATGAAAATGGCAAGCTTCTCTATGCGGGTCGCGCGGGGACGGGTTTTGACGCAGAGACGGCCAGCTCGCTTTTCGCCAAACTTGATAGAATCAAAAGCGACAAGCCTTCCGTCGGCGACCCTCTGCCGGCGGAGGCGCGGCGCAATCTGATCTGGACGGAGCCGAAGCTCGTCGCCGACATCGAGTTTCGCGGCTGGACTTCGGCGAACCTTTTGCGCCAGGCTTCCTTCAAAGCGCTTCGCGACGACAAGCCGCCGAATGAAGTCGTGCGCGAAGTCGCCGTTTCCCCCGCCGAGCCACCGGCTTGCGAGCAACAACCCCTGGCAAGCACTCCGCCGCAAACAAGCGTCAAGCTGACCCACTCTGACAGGGTCTTGTGGCCGCAGGGTGGCTTCACCAAGCGGGCGCTGGCGGATTATTACGCTTCAGTGTGGCATTGGATCGCGCCTCACGTCGTAGGCCGGCCGCTCGCTCTCGTGCGGTGTCCGACAGGCATCGGCCCCGGCTGTTTTTTCCAAAAGCATCGATGGGACGGCGCCGACGCGCATGTCGTTTTGACGCAAGACCCCACCGAAGAGAAAGCCCTTGTCGGCATCAAGGATTTCGACGGATTAATGGCGCTGGTTCAGGCAAGCGTCCTCGAAATTCACCCGTGGGGCGCGAAAGCCGAAAATCTCGATGCGCCGGATCGCCTCATTTTCGACCTCGATCCAGGCGATGGAATTCTATGGCGCGACCTCGTTGCCGGCGCTCTCGAGGTGCGCGCGCGGTTGCGCGGCGATGGGCTCGAGAGCTTCGTCAAGACCTCTGGCGGCAAAGGCCTTCATGTCGTCGCGCCGATCAGGCCGCAGTCCTCTTGGGACAAAGCCAAAGACTATTGCCGCGGCGTCGCCGAAGCGATGGCGGCGGCGTCTCCGTCTCGCTTCACGGCGACGATGGCGAAGCGGGAGCGAAGCGGGCGCATTTTCGTCGATTATCTGCGCAACGCGCGTGGATCGACCGCCGTCGCGGCTTACTCGACGCGCGCGCGGCCGGAGGCCGGCGTTTCGACGCCCCTCGACTGGAGCGAACTCGACTCCATAGAGCGCGCCGATCATTTTACGCTTGGCAATTTTCAGCGGCGGTTGAAGACGCTGCGCGCTGATCCATGGGCCGATATGGCGACCGCCACGCAGGCGCTGCCGGGAAAAAAATCGCCGGCGCGGCACGCGAAGAAATGAAACCTTATGAAGGCTGGCGACTTCCTGTGGCTCAACGAGCGCGTTTCGCCTCCTTCTGCGACAGCAATGCGATGGCGACGGCGCCCATCAACGTCGCCAGAACGGATCACCGATTGATGGGATTTTAGAGCCGCCGGAATATCTTTAAGCGAAGCGCCCGACGGTCCGCGCGTCAAAAAAGGCGACAGGGTCCACTCCTACAGCCCATAAGCTTATGACGCCCCTGCGAAGGAATGCGGGGCCGGGCTGATCGGCGTCGCGACGCCGTCGTTGATCTCGAGGACGGCGAGGCCGCGCTCATTGGCTCCGTCAGGCAGAAAGCGGAAAACGCCATCCGCGCCATTGAATCCGGAGCGATTGGTCAGGACGCTCTCCGAGTAGCGCTGTGATCCTTGCGTATGCGCGAGGGCCGCGGCGAGCGAGACCGCGTCATATCCGAGCGTTGCGATGCGCGTCGGGTCGGCGCCAAATTTGGCGCGGTAGCGCGCCGAGAACGCGTTGTAGCCGCCGTTTTCAGGCGCCGCGAACCAGGCCCCCTGCAGAGCGGGAAGCTTCAGCACGCGCGCGTCGTTCCAGAGCCCGGTGCCGAGAATCTGGACTTTCTTGCTGTTCAGCCCTGCCGTAGTTAGCGCCTGGGAGACCGAAGGCATAGCGTCGGCCTGTTCCGGGATGAAAAGCGCGTCGATCTGGTCGCCGAGAGCCGCGACTTTCTGCACGCCGCCGGACAGCGTCTGCGGCTGATAATGTTCGATCGTCATGACGCGAATATTGTTGCGCGCTGCGGCCTGCTGGAAGGCAGCCTCGGCGATCCGGCCGTAGTCATTCTCCGGAACGAGCGCCGCCAGGGATTTTTTGCCTTTTGAGGCGGCGAAATCGACGATGCGGTCGACATAGGATTCGGCCAGGAAAGAGAGCAGATAGACGCCGCGGCCAGCGCTCGACGCGTCGGTCGAAAAAGCGATCACCGGTTTGCCGCTCCCGCGCGCCACGTCGCCGACTTCGCGCACGCTCGACGCGAACAGCGGCCCGACGATGAGATCGGCGCCGTCCGCGAGCGCTGCTTGCGCAGCCGCGCGCGCGCCGTCCGGCGTCGAGTGGTCGTCCTCGACGATCAAGGTGAGATCATTGCTTCCGGCTTCGGTCAAAGCGAGCTCCGCCGCGTTTCGCAGCGACACGCCGACGACGCTCCCGTTCCCAGACGATTGCGTCAGTGGCAGCACTAGCGCGACCTTGACTGGGCCGGAGCCGATGTGTTCGGCGTTTGAGATGGGCGCGGCCGTCGAGCCTTTTTGTCCCGTCGCTAAGGAATTGGCCGGGGGATGTCCGAATGGGCCGGTCGATGATCCGCAAGCTGCGAGTGTCAAGGCAAGCGACGCGGCGCCCGCCGCCCTCAATAGCCCCGCCGCCCTCAAAAGGTCGGCCGCTTTGGCCTTGGCGCGCAACAAAACACTTATTCTCATAAGGGCTATCTCCAAGCGCTGCTGCGAGGCTCGGGGAGGGCCCTCAGAAACCGCGCAAGCGGGGCCAAAGTCACGTAACTCCACCCCCTCGACGATTCGGTGTGGCCGACTTTGCGTGCAGTGCGTTGCGAAAAAAAGCGTCAACACGAATGCCAATTCGAGTTTCAGTCATAAAATCGAGGCCCAGGCAATAGATTCTGGAAGCGCGCCTTGATTTCTTGCAGAATCGCTGAGGTCGTTCTACAAACAGAACGATTGGGCTTTTTATAGAACGACTGGTTGCGCTTGACAAGCTTCGCAACCGGAGAGGTGCAGGCGGAATCATGAATAGCGACGAACGGGATCGGAGCGGCCGCGATCCGGATGCGGGCCATAGCGAACCGAAAGGGGAGCCGAGAGGCGCAGCTGTTTCGGATGCGGGCAAGAGCTTGGCTAGCGCCTTCACGGCGTTTGGCCTTCGCGCCGAGGCGGAGCCGATCCGCAAGGGTCTTCACGTCGTCGCGACGCCGATCGGCAACCTCAGCGACATTTCGTTTCGCGCTCTGGCGACGCTCGCCGCCGCCGCCGCCGTCATCGCCGAAGATACGCGCGTCACCAAAACGCTGCTGGCTCACTACGGAATTGCGACCCCGCTCGTCGCCTATCATGAACACAACGCCGCGGTGATGCGCCCACATCTGCTCGCCCGTCTTGCGAGCGGGGCGGCGTTGGCTTTGGTGTCGGACGCCGGAACGCCTCTCGTCTCGGATCCCGGATACAAGCTGGTTTCCGACGCTTTGGCGCAGAATATCGAGGTGTTTTCCGTGCCCGGCGCCTCCGCTGTCCTGGCCGCGCTGGTGGTCGCGGGTCTGCCGACGGATCGTTTCTTTTTCGAAGGGTTTTTGCCGCCGAAATCCGGCGCGCGGCGCCAGCGCATCGCCGAACTCGCGTCCATCCCAGGAACGCTCGTCTTTTTCGAATCGCCGCGCCGCGTCGCGGAGACGCTGGCCGACCTTGCCGCCGTTCTCGGCCGGCGCGACGCGGCGCTGGCCCGCGAACTCACCAAATATTATGAAACGGTGCGGCGCGCGCCTTTGCCCGACCTTGCGGCGGCGCTCGCCGGACGAGGCGCCGCCGAAAGGCGAGATCGTGGTGCTGGTCGGACCGCCTGGGGTGGAGGTCGCGACCGACAGCCAGGAAGAAATCGACGCGAAGCTCTCGAAGGCGCTGGAGACCCTTTCGGTCAAGGATGCCGCCGCGATCGTGTCCGCCGCGACAGGCCAGCCGCGCCGAAAAATCTACGCGCGCGCCATCGAACTGACGGGCTCGTCCGTTGCGCGGGAGTGAGGCGTGCGCAGCGCGGATGAGCGTCGCGCCGCGCATTGGCAAGGCGTGCTGGCCGAGCGCCTCGCTATCGTCGCCCTGCGGCTCAAATTCTACTCCATTCTCGCTCGCCGCTATCGCATTCGGGGCGGCGAAATCGACATTATTGCGCGGCGCGGCGACACCATCGCCTTCGTCGAAGTGAAGACGAGGCCAACCCTCGATGAAGCCAGCAGCGCGATCACGCCGGCAAAACGCCGGCGCATTTCGCGGGCGGCTCGGGTCTGGCTGGCGGGCAATCCCGCGGCGGCGGCCTTGACCCTTCGCTGCGACGCCGTTTTCATCGCCCCCTGGCGATGGCCGCGCCACGTCATATCGGCGATCGAGCTGGAGATCGGTTGACAAGCGGCGCTCGCTGCTTGGCGCGCGGACGCCGGATGGATTAAAACGCGGCCAGGGATTTGAACCCTTGCCGGATAGAGGCCGCGCGAAATGATGGGATCGTTGCACGAGGGGGAGGTCGCAGAGGCCGCCGCGCGGAGTCGGCTTGGCCGCGCCGCTCGTCGCCGGCGGAGAAGGAATCGCCGCCGATCTCATCGCCGTGCTTGTGGCCGTGACTTGCGGCGACCCGCGCGTCCTCACCATCCAGGACCAACGCGCGTTGCCCTCCGGTCCTTTTCAAATCGCCCATCGCTCGCTGCAGTCCGGCCTGCGCGCCTGGGTCGAACGGCAGACCCGGCTTCCGCTCGGCTATGTCGAGCAGCTTTACACCTTCGCCGACAAGGACCGCGCCGGCGCCGGGCGGCAGATCTCGATCAGCTATCTTGGCCTGACCCGCGAGCAGCCCGCCTCTGGCGAACATGAGGCGAGCTGGGTCAGCTGGTACGCCTATTTTCCTTGGGAGGATCATCGCGTCGGATCACCGGCGATGATCGAACAGGCGTTGGCGCCGCGCCTGCGCGCCTGGATCGAGACCGCGGGCGATCCGGCCCTTCGGCAAAATCGCCTTCAGCGCGCCGCAATCACCTTCGGCCTCGACGGCCGTCCCTGGAACGAGGAGCTCGTCTTGCAGCGCTACGAGCTTCTGTTCGAGGCCGGGCTCATTCCCGAGGCGGAGCGCGGCCAGTCCAGCGCCGCGTCCAAGGACAAGGGCGCGTCGCCGTTAGGCGGGCGCGCGATGATCCACGATCACCGGCGCATCCTTGCGACCGGCATCGCGAGGCTGCGCGCCAAAATCAAATATCATCCGGTGGTGTTCGAACTGATGCCGGAGACCTTCACCTTGCTGCAATTGCAGCGCTGCGTGGAAGCCCTGGCCGGCCGGCTGGTGCACAAACAAAATTTTCGCCGCCTGATCGAACAGCAGGAAATCGTCGAGGAAACCGGCGAAACCAGTCAGGATACAGGGGGAAGGCCGGCCAAAATGTTCCGCTTCCGCCGCGCCGTCTTCACCGAACGGGCCATCGTCGGCACCAAGCTGCCGATTTCAAGGGCTTGACAAATCTTATACTCATCCCCAGCATATGGAGCAATAATACTCAGAGGGAGTATAAGGCCATGGCTTTGCCGGCGGAAGTATTGCGTTCACACTCTCGCGGCGAAGAGCCTTATGCGCCCCATGTCCCGCAGTCCCGCGATTTATACGCCAAAGTGCGCCATGCAATACCTGCGATCGAGTGGCCATTTTACGCGGCGGACATTGACGCCATCATGACCCTGAAGCGCGACCGCAATGCGGTGGTGCTGGCGCATAATTATCAAACTCCTGAAATCTTCCATTGCGTCTCCGACATCGTCGGCGACAGTCTCGCCCTCGCGCGCGAGGCGATGGCCGTCGACGCGGACGTGATCGTTCTCGCCGGCGTCCACTTCATGGCCGAGACGGCGAAATTGCTTAATCCGGACAAGACCGTGCTCATTCCCGACATGGGCGCCGGCTGTTCCCTCGCCGACTCGATCACGCCGGAGGATGTGCGTCGGCTGCGCCGGACCTATCCGGGGACGCCGGTTGTCACCTATGTGAATACGTCGGCGGCGGTTAAGGCGGAGTCGGACATCTGCTGCACCTCGGGCAACGCCAAAGCAGTCGTGGAATCGCTCGGCGTCGATCGCGTCATCATGCTGCCCGACGAGTTTTTGGCCCGCAACATCGCCGCCCAGACCAATGTCGAGATTATCAGCTGGTCCGGCCATTGCGAGGTGCATGAGCGATTCACAGCCGCCGAAGTGCGCGAGTTGCGCGAGGATTATCCCGGAGTCGTCGTGCTGGCCCATCCAGAATGTCCGCCAGAGGTCGTCGCGGAGGCTGATTTTTCCGGTTCGACCGCCGCCATGCAGGCCTATGTGGCGCGTCATCGCCCCGCGCGGCTCGTGCTGCTCACCGAATGCTCGATGAGCGACAATGTCGCCGTGCAATATCCCGAACTCGATTTCGTCCGGCCCTGCAACCTCTGCCCGCATATGAAAAAAATCACCCTTCGCAACATCAGGCGGGCGCTGGAGACGATGCAGCACGAGGTGCGGATCGACTCTCGGCTTGCGGCGCCCGCGCGCCTTGCGGTCGAAAGGATGCTGGCGGTCAAATGAGGCCCGGCGCATCGGACCAAAGCACTCCAGCTGCAACGAGACATCCAGGACGATAGATCGAGGCGACGGACATGGACGCTACCGGCGCATGCATCATCATTGGCGGCGGCCTCGCCGGCCTGTCGACGGCCTTGGCTCTGGCGCCGATGCCGGTCATTCTGTTGAGCAAGGCGCCTCTCGGCTTTGAGGCGTCGAGCGTGTTGGCCCAAGGCGGCCTCGCCGCCAGCGTCGGACCGGACGACGACCCCGCTCTGCATCTTTCGGATACGCTTAAGGCCGGCGACGGACTGTGCGACGAAACCGTCGCGCGGGCGATTCTCAGCGCCGCCCCGGCCGCGATTGAACAGCTGGTCCGGTTTGGCGCGCCCTTCGATCGCGACGCGGAAGGGCGCCTGCTGCTCGGCCTCGAAGCGGCGCATTCGCGCCGCCGCATAGTCCATGCGGGCGGCGACCGCAGCGGCCGCGAAATCATGTGCGCGCTGATCGAACGGGCGCGCAAGACGCCGTCGATCACGCTTCTTGAGGGGGTTTTGGCGCATCGCCTGATCGTCGAGGACAATGCGGTGAGAGGCCTTGTCGGCGAAGCGCAAGGCGAGCCTGTTCTCTTCGCCTGCAACCGCATCGTCATCGCGACCGGCGGCGTCGGCGGCCTTTATCAATTTGGCACGAACCCGGCAGGCTGTTTCGGCCAGGGCCTGTCGCTGGCGGCGCGGGCGGGCGCCGTGATGGCCGATCTCGAATTCGTGCAGTTTCACCCGACCGCGCTCGACAGCAACTCTTTTCCGCTGAAGCTCATCAGCGAGACGGTGCGGGGCGAGGGCGCAATTCTCGTCGACGAACGCGGCCGGCGCTTCATGGCGCATACGCCCGGCGCCGAACTGGCCCCGCGCGACATTGTCGCGCGCGCTGTCTTCGCGCAAATGAGCGCTGGACATCGCGTCTTTCTCGACGCGCGGGAGGCTGTCGGTTCGAAGTTCAGCAAGCGCTTTCCGGGGATCGCCGGCTTCTGCCGCGAAGCCGGGATCGATCCCGCGACGCAGCCGATCCCAATCCGTCCGGCGGCGCATTATCATATGGGCGGCGTCAAGGTCGACCTCGCCGGGCGAAGCTCTGTCGACGGGCTCTGGGCTTGCGGCGAGGCGGCCTGCACCGGCCTTCACGGGGCCAACCGGCTCGCCAGCAATTCCTTGCTCGAGGCTGTCGTTTGCGGCGGGTTCGTCGCGCAAAACATCGCTTCGGTCAGTCCGACCCGCCGCCGCAAGATCGTCTGTGATCTTCCGCCGATCGCAGCGAGCGATCCGGCGCCGGCGCGCAAGATCATGACGCGCAATGTCGGCGTCTTGCGCGACGGCGAAGGCTTGCGAGAGGCCGCCGGGGCGCTGCTTGCGCTGGCGCGGACGAATGAGTCAGCGAGCGACGCAGCCATAGCCGGATTGATGATCGCGGTCGCCGCCCTGCGCCGGAAGGAAAGCAGAGGCGCCCATGCGCGAACGGATTATCCGGGCGCCGCGGCTGAGCCGCATAGGACGGCTTTGCGGCTTGACGAGGCGATGCGGGCGGCCGAGGCTTTCATCCCCGAACTGGTCGATTAAACATAACGCGGAAGAGGCTTGCGATGACTCCTGCGCCGATCCCAGCCGCGGCGACCTTTGCTCCCAGTGTGGCGCATGTGCTTGCGCCATTGGCGAGAATTGCCATTGAGCCGCTCGTTCGCGCGGCGCTCCTTGAAGATCTCGGCCGCGCGGGCGACATCACGTCGGACGCCGTGGTGCCGGCCGGGCTCAACGCGCGCACCATTATGGCCGCGCGCCAACCGGGCGTTGTGGCGGGCCTCGATCTTGCTCGGCTCGCCTTCGAACTGATCGATCCGCGGATTTTCGTGCGGGTCGAACGTCAGGACGGCTCGACAGTCGGGCCCGGCGACCGCATCGCGGTGATCACGGGGCCCGCGCGTGGGATTCTCACAGCCGAGCGCACCGCCCTCAACTATCTTTGCCATTTGAGCGGCGTCGCCACAGCCACGGCATCGGTCGTCGCCGCGCTGCGCGGCTACAAGGCGGAAGTTGTTTGCACGCGGAAAACGACGCCGGGTTTGCGGGCCGTCGAGAAATACGCTGTTCGCGCGGGCGGTGGCGGCAACCACCGTTTTGGATTGGACGACGCCGTCCTGATCAAAGACAATCACGTCGCGATCGCGGGCGGCGTGAGGGAGGCGCTTCGCCGCGCCCGCGCCAGTGTCGGCCATCTCGTCAAGATCGAACTCGAAGTCGATACGCTGGAGCAGCTTGCCGAGGCGCTGATCGAAGGCGTCGACGCGGTGCTGCTCGACAACATGAGTCCGGAGATGCTGACGACGGCGGTTGAGATCGTCGGCGGCCGCGCGTTGACGGAAGCCTCTGGCCGGATCACGCCGGCTACGGCGCCGCTTGTCGCGGCCTCAGGCGTCGACCTGATTTCGATCGGCTGGCTGACACACAGCGCGCCGATCCTCGACATCGGGCTCGATTTCGAGCCCTGACGAGTTCGAGCCGGCCTGCCGCTTCCGCCTAAAGCCGTTACCTAACGCCGAGGATCGGATCAGCATACTCGCCGTGAGAGACGCTCAGCGGGAAATCGAGATGCTGCGATACGCTACGCCCCTGAACGGGCAGCCTTTCGACCCCGAGGCTCGGGACGGTAAAATGACCGTCAGAAACGCTCATCGGGAATCGGGGCTGCGCGCAAAGGCTCGTAGAACTCAGGGCGAGCCCGCAAAAGAGTGTGAGTTTCAAGAGACTGTATGTCATTCCGTCCTCCCGCCTGAAGCGTCGCGCTTTTGCGAGTCAATGCAGATTTTTGGCAAAAGTTCCGGTTTTGCCGCTTCGGTTCGTCAAGCGGCGGTCTTTCCGAAATGTCGCGCGATGAGATGATCGAGAGAAAAGACGCCGGCGCCGCGCGCGATGACCACAAGGAAGCAGGTCGCCCACACGCCATGCGTCGGCCATGCGTCGGGATAGACGAAAATCTCGATCACTGCGGTCATGCCGAGGAGAGCCAAAGCGGCGAAGCGGGAGGCAAGGCCGATGACCAGCAAAAAAGGAAAGAAATGCTCGGCGAAGGCCGCGGCGTGCGCTGCGATGGAAGGATCGATCAGCGGCAGGCGATATTCGTCGCGAAACAGATCGACGGCGCTGTCGCTCAAATGCCAGCCGTCGACTTTCGTCTGGCCCGACATCCAGAATACGGCGGCCGGAAAGATCCGCGCGCAAAGCGAGATGAATGACTGGGGGATGCGATCGAAGGCGTTGATCAGCGCGCGAAGCGGGCGCGCGGCGGCGGGGGCGGCATAGCTTTGCGTAAGGCTCATGAGAAAAATCCTTTTCAAGAATTGGTTAGCGCTTTGACGATGAGGCCGCCGCTGACGAGAGCGGCGAGGTTGAGAGCAAGATCGAAGCCGGCGTCGCTGTCCTGCGCGGTTTCCGCGGCCTCGCTGAGCGTCGCGCCGGCCTCGAGGCTTTTGAGGAAAGTCGCGGCGCCGGCCGGCAAGCGCCGGACCTCGACTTCGAAGGCGGGTCGTATGACGAGCGCGTCCTCGCCGCGCCAATCATCGATCGGACCGAAGGGGACCTCGCCGGTATTGATCGCCCAGATCGTCACCACCGGAAAACTGGAGGCGACAATTTCGAGCGAGGGATGCAATTCAAATCTCAGCGCCGCCAAGGCGTCGGGCGCGACGCCGGCGAAATCCAACGCTTGCAGGGGCTGCGCATCGGCGGCGTGATAGGCTCGCGTTCGCGCCGCCTCGAGACGCGCGACATCGGCGAGATAGGCGATCCCGGCGGCGGGTTGGAACGTCGCCAGAAAATCGGGAAATTCATCGCCATAGGTCAACATCCGCGGCGAGCGCGGCGGTTGCGCCCGGGCGAAGATGCGGGCGCTCGCCTTGAAGAATTCTTCGCCGACGATGCGCCTCGTCGCCGGAAAACGCGCTTCCAGCGCGCTGATGAGGCCGACCATCACATTGTTGCGATAGACCGCGAACCGCTTCGTCGCG
The DNA here is from genome assembly GCA_963789645.1 of uncultured Alphaproteobacteria bacterium. Classification (GTDB taxonomy): domain Bacteria; phylum Pseudomonadota; class Alphaproteobacteria; order Rhizobiales; family Beijerinckiaceae; genus Methylocapsa. Next base: position 149,584 of record CAWBLM010000002.1, read on the forward strand.
CCGCGTCCCGTGGGCGCGGCGACCCCGTCGGGCGGCTGCAGCGCGGGATCGCGCAGCGCGGCAGCGAAAGCCTTTTGCAACTGTTGCATGACGTCCCTCATATTGTGCTCGACGCGGCCGCCACGCGTCAGGCCACCCGCAGCGCCTCGGCTTGGCGCGTTTGGCGTTCGCTTGAGAAATCCAGCCGGGCCTGCGCCGCCAGCGCCTCGGCGCGCAGGACGGCCCAGGCCGGCACGTCATTGTCCCATTCGATCAAAGTCGGCAGCGGGCCTGTGCGGGCGATCGTATCGTCGAACAGGGCGCGGACGTCCTCCGCGACGGGCGATCCATGAGCGTCAATGAGCAGCTGCGCCGACGTGTCATCCACCGTCTCGAAGAAGCCGGCGAGATGGATCTCGCCGACGAGATGCAGCGGGAAGTCGGCGAGATAGGCGCCGGCGTCCGCGCCTTGATTGCGCGCGCTGACGAAGACGTTGTTGAGGTCGAGCAGCAACCCGCAGCCGGTAGAGCGCGCGAGCTCCGCAAGAAAAGCGGTCTCAGGAATCGAGCTTTCTTCGAAGCGCATATAGGTCGCCGGATTCTCGATGAGAATTCGACGGGAGAGCGCCGTCTGCGCCTCGTCGACATGGGCGATTACGGCGGCGAGCGTAGCCTTTGTGTAGGGCAGGGGCAGGAGGTCGTTGTAGAAGACGCCGCCATGCGAGGACCAGGCGAGATGCTCGGAGAAGCTCTCCGGCTGATAGCGATCGCAAAGGCGCCGCAAGCGGTTCAGGTGATCGCGATCGAGCGGCTCTGACGATCCGATCGAGAGTCCGACGCCATGCAGGGAAAGAGCATACGTTTCGCGGATGAATTGCAGTTGCCTGTGGGGGACGCCTCCGGCTCCCATATAATTCTCGGCGTGGACTTCGAAGAAGCCGAGCGGCTGACGCTCCGCCGCGATGGCGGCGAAATGTTCCGGCTTCAAGCCGGCGCCGGCGCTGGCCGGGAGGTTCGATGGATAGTTCATTCTCTTGATCCCAGGGAGCAGGCGAAAGCGGCGCGCGGAAAAATCCGCGCGCCTCGAAGCGGAATTTTCAGGATTTGATAGGGGCGAGGGAACCGACGCCATGCGGGGTCTTGATGGTGTCGCAGGTGCCCCTGGTGACATATTTCCAGTGGGCGCCATCGTAATCGACGCTCTGGGTGCCGGCGCAGGACATTCCGGCGCCCGCCGCGCAGTCATTGTGGCCCTTAAGCGAAACGCCATAACATTTGTCTTTTCCGGGCTGTGGCGCGACGGGGGCCGCGGAGGCTTGCGAGGCGATCAGCGCAAGCGCGCTCGCGAATGCGCCGGCGAGAGATGCGGAGGCCATCTTGGTCTTGGCGGTCATGAGTGTTTCCTTTATCTGAATGAAAGTCAGCGTGGACTGCTTCAGCCCCGCGCCCTCTTTTACGCCGGTTCGACGCCCCGCGTTACTGCGAATTGGACGATTTCTTGTTTGACAAAGAAGTGACGATGACGGCGTAACGCTGGGGCTTCGGACCCCGAATGACGAAGAAGAACGGAGCGCCTGTGCGCGTCGACCGGGAAGAGGAATGGGCCGTGCTGATGCGCGCCAGCAATGCCGGCGACGCCGGGGCGTACCGGCGGTTGCTGCTGCAATTAACCCCTGCGCTTCGAGCCTTTGCGCGCAAGGGCGTCGTCCGCGCCGGGGCGGCGGTGGCGGATGCCGAGGATGTGGTGCAGGAGACGCTTCTGGCGGTTCATCTCAAACGGCAAACCTGGGATGAAGCGGCGCCCCTCGGCCCGTGGCTATTCGCCATCGCCCGCCACAAGCTGATCGACGCTTTGCGCCGGCGCGGACGCCGGGTCGAGCTCTCGATTGATGATTTTGCGGAAGTGTTGCCGAGCGCCGACGATAGGCCGAGCTCCATCGTCGCCGACGTCAGCCGTCACCTCGAAGGGCTGCCGCCCGGACAGCGGAATGTGGTGCGCTGCATCGCCGTCGACGGCGCCTCCGTTGATGAAGCGGCTGCCCGCCTGAAGATGACTAATGGCGCCGTCAGAAGTCGCGCTGCATCGGGGTCTCGCGGCTCTGGCAGTCAAATTCCGAAGAGTAGATTGATGAGGACCAACGAACTTATTACCGCGATCGCCGCGGACAGCGTCATGCCGCCGCCTCCGCGCCGCGCTTTGACGCTCGCCCTGATCCCTGCGGTTGCGATCGCCGCCAGCCTGTTTCTCGCCGTCCTGGGGCCGAGGCCGCATTTCCTTGCGCTGCTCGGCGAGCCCCGCTTTTTGTTCAAGCTCCTCCTTTGCGATCTGCTCGCGGCGCTGTCCGCGGTGCTCGTTTTGCGCCTGTTCCGGCCTGACGCCGCCGTCAGGGGAGCCTTGATCGTGCTCGCCATCCCACCGGTCTTGTTGGGAATTGGAATCATCGCCGAACTGATCGTCGTGCCGTCCGCGCAATGGGGCGTCAAACTCATTGGAACGAACTCCATGATTTGTCTGCGGAGCATTCCCTTCTTTGGTCTCGCGCCGCTGATTGCGACATTGATCGCTTTGCGCGATGGCGCGCCCGAAAATCCGCTAGCCGCCGGCGCCGCCGCGGGCCTGTTCGCCGGAGCAATCGGCGCGGCGCTCTACGCCATGCATTGCCCTGATGATTCGCCGCTGTTCGTGGCGGTCTGGTATCCGATCGGGATCGCGATCGTCACCGCCCTCGGCGCGGTCCTCGGGGCGCGCTTGCTGCGCTGGTAGGCCTCGCGCGGGGCCGGTCAAGGCGTTCGTCGAAGCTCCGGCCGGTCGGCGCTTTCGCAGAAGATTCAATTGCAAAGCAAGAAGCGGAGTGACCGCGGGCGAGAAGCCGACAGAATATCCAGCTGTTGGACAGGGCGTCGGCGACCGCCTCAAAATTTGAGTTTGCGAAAAGGGCCTCACGATGCCGCGCCGTCACATCGTCATTGCCATCCTCACCAGCGCAGTTCTCGCAGCCTATGCGTCGGGGGGATACGCGCAGCAACGCGACCCGCTCGCGAATCCGAAGCCGGCTGATTTATCGGGAAAAACCGGCAAAGAGCGCCTGAGCGACAAAGCCAGCGACGAGCAGCGCGACGACAATTGCAAGGTCCCTCGAGACAAGTGGGGATCCAAAGCTCGTCCCAGCGACTGCCGACGCGATGTCAGCGCCTCGTTGGCCCACTGACAATTCGCCACGATAGGTCGACGCGGTGGGGACTGCCGCGCCCGTTAGTGTGAGAAAGTCTCCTGCCGCAACTCCCTGCGCAGGATCTTGCCCACATTCGTCTTCGGCAGATCCTCGCGGAACGCGACGAATTTTGGAACCTTGTAGGCCGCCAACTGCGACTTGCAGAAGGTGCGCACGGTTTCGACGTCGAGAGACGGATCGCATGGCACGATAAAGGCCTTTACGGCTTCGCCGGTGGCCTCATCCGGCACGCCGATCACCGCGCACTCCTTGACGGCCGGCAGTTGCGCCAGCACCGCTTCGATCTCATTCGGAAACACATTGAACCCGGAGACCAGAATCATGTCTTTGCGCCGGTCGATGATGGTGAAATAGCCCTCTTCGTCCATGATCGCGATGTCGCCGGTATAAAGCCAACCGTCGCGCAGGGCTTCCTTGGTCTCTTCCGGCTGGTTCCAATAGCCCGCCATGATCTGTGGGCCGCGCGCGATAAGCTCGCCCGGCTTTCCGATCGGGGCCTCGCGACCATCGTCACCGACACATTTAATCTCCGTCCAGGGCAGGGGCACGCCGATCGCGCCCGGCTTCCCGCGAAGCGGCGGGTTCACCGTGAGGACAGGGGATGCCTCGCTCAGGCCGTAGCCTTCGATGAGCGGCGTTTTTGTTGTCTCGGCCCATCTTTCCGCAACCGCCGCCTGCAACGCCATGCCGCCGGCGACCGAAAGGCGCAAGGAGGACGGCGGATGTTCGATGAACCATGGTTCGTTGAGGAGGCCGTTGAATAGCGTGTTGACGCCGGTGATGAAGGTGATCGGCTGGTCCGTGAGGGCGCGCCGCAGATTGGTCAGCGGGCGCGGACTGGGGATCAGAACATTGTGCGCCCCACGAAAGAAAAAGCCGAGCATGTTCGCGGTGAAGGCGAAAATATGATAGAGCGGCAGCGCCGTCAGCACATGGTCCTTTTCGCTGGCGGCGTCGCCGACCAGCGCCAGGAATTGCGTCACATTGCTGATAAGATTGCGATGCGTCAGCATCGCCGCCTTGGAGACGCCCGTCGTGCCGCCCGTATACTGCAGACAGGCTATGGCCAAGGGCTCGAGCCCGGCGGTATAGGAGCGAACGTTCGCCCCCGATCTGATCTCGCGCTCGCCCATCGCGAGAGCCTGCCGCAAAGAGGCGGCGGGATAACGCCGCCGCGGAATTTGCCTGCGCACATATTTCTGAACGAGGCCGATAATCAGCCTTTTATGCGCGGGAAAGAGGCTTGACGCCTCGCTCAGGATCACATGACGGATCGGCGATTTCTGCATCGCGGTCGCCAGCCTGTCGGCGAACATGTCGATGGCGACGATCGCGGAAATCTCGGCGTCGTCGAAGACGTAGGCCATTTCCGCGGGGGTGTAGAGCGGATTGACGTTGACGAGGATGCAGCCGGCCTTGAACACGCCGAACGCGACGATGGGGTAGGGGAGCCCATTCGGCATTTGGACGGCGACGCGCGATCCGACCTCAAGGCGAAGGCATTCGCGCAGATAGGCCGCAAAGGCGTCGGATAGGCGATCGACATCATTAAAACTGGCGCTGCCGGCCATGCCGTTCGGCATAATAGTTGTGAAGGCTTTGGCGTCGCCGCGCCGCGCGGCGAGGTCTGGCGCCGCGTCGCCGAGCAATCGATAGCGCGGCGTCGCGATTTCGGCCGGAACGCCTGGGGGATAGGCTTTATGCCAGGGTCGGTTCGTTGAGGGCGCACGCGCATCCATTGCGCCTTCCAACATCGGTCTTCTACTTTGATCCAAGACTTTCTTGCTCTTTAATTGGCGCCGCCACGTTCCGCCCGGATCTTCAAGGGCGAGCGCAAACAAGGCCGCCGCTTGCTCCTTGAATGACTATGATATAGAGGCGGGATGAATTTGCCTATCTTTTAGCGCTCGCCGGCGCGAAGGCTAGGCCACAGCGGAGATATGACGACTTGGTTCAAAACCCGGCTCATAACCAAAACCTGGCGCAGCAAAAGCCCATCAACTGGCTGCACCTCTCGACCTTGGTCGCAGTCGCGGTTCTCGTCGGTACCGAGATGGTCGGCGCCTCATGGGCGGCGGGATGGGCGCTCGGCGGTCTTTTGCAGCTCGATCCCGCCATTAGCCGCGTCATCGAGGTCGCCTTCACGCTGTGCGGTTTCGCGTTGCTCTATTATTTTATGCGCATCGCGATCAAGCACGAGCAGATCCGCGGCTGATTCACCCCCGTTGGCCGAGAGATTGTCGCAGAGCGCGATCGATTCGACCGCGATTATCATCCTCCGCCCCTTTCCCAAGACCCCGCCAAACGCGCCCGCCGCGCATGAGGAGACAGCATGGAAGCCTTTGACCGGAGATCGGTGCTGAGGGCCGCCGCGGCGATGGGCATTAGCGCCGTCTGGTCCGGCGAGGCCGTTTCCTCGGGCGGTCTAAAACTTGGTCCGGCGAGGCCATTTTCCTTTGACAGGCTGAAGGCGACCGCCAAGCGCATGGCCAAGCAGGCCTATGTGGGTCCGGGGCGGCCGGCTCCCGAGATCGTCGGCAAGATCAATTACGAAAGCTGGGGCAAGATTGCCTTCAGCATGGATCATGCGCTTTACGCCGATGGGCCCGGGCGGTTTCCGGTCAGTTTCTTCCATCTTGGCATGTTCTTCCCGAAAGCGGTGGAGATGAATGTCGTCGAAGGCGCAAGCGCCCACGAGATCACCTATGATCCAAGCTATTTCACGATGCCGGTGGATTCGATCGCCAAACAGCTGCCGCAGGGCGCAGGCTTCGCCGGACTGCGCATTCAGGAGCCGAAGGACGGCCCCCTAGATTGGCGCAAGAACGATTGGGTCGCCTTTCTCGGCGCCGCTTATTTTCGCGCGATCGGAGCCTTGCGTCAGTATGGGCTGTCCGCGCGCGCGGTCGCAATCGACGTCGCCGTCGCCGGCAAGCTGGAAGAATTTCCCGACTTCACCAAATTCTACATCGACGGCGCAAACAGCGGCGAATCGCTGACGATCTACGCCCTGCTCGAGGGGCCTTCGATCACTGGCGCTTGCCGTTTTGTGATGACCCGCGGCAAAGGCGTCGTGATGGACATCGAGCAGGCGCTGTTCCTTCGCGCCGACGTCTCGCAGTTCGGCCTCGCGCCCATGTCGTCGATGTATTGGTTTTCCGAAACCAAGAAAGAGACCGCAATCGATTGGCGCCCTGAAGTGCACGATTCCGATGGTCTCGCGATCTGGACGGGCACCGGCGAAAGGATGTGGCGCCCCCTCAACAATCCGCCGCGCGTCGTCACCTCGTCATTCAGCGACGAAAATCCGCGCGGATTCGGCCTGTTGCAGCGCGACCGGAACTTCGATCACTATCTCGACGGGGTCTTTTATGACCGCCGGCCGAGCCTATGGGTCGAGCCCTCCGGCCAATGGGGCAAAGGCGCCGTGCAACTCGTCGAGATTCCAACCGACGATGAAATTCACGACAATATCGTCGCAATGTGGGTCCCTTCGAGTCCGGCGACGGCCGGGTCTGAGGTCACGCTTGGCTATCGCCTCCATTGGGAGGCTGATGAGCCTTTTCCGACCGATCTCGCCCGCTGCGTCGCGACGCGCCTCGGCAATGGCGGCCAGCCCGGACAGCCGCGCCCCAAGGGCGTGCGCAAATTCATGGTCGAGTTCTCGGGTCCGCCGCTCGTCAACCTTCCGTTCGGCGTCAAGCCGGAGGCGGTGCTCTGGGCGTCGCGCGGAACCTTCTCCTATGTCTTCAGCGAGGCGGTGCCGGACGATGCGCCAGGCCATTGGCGCGGGCAGTTCGACTTCACCGTCGCCGGGACAGAGCCGGTCGAGATGCGTCTGTTCCTGCGCCAGGGAGAGAAAATTCTGAGCGAAACCTGGATTTTCCAGTATCATCCGTTCTGACGTCGCGGCGCTTATCCTGGGCGGATTCCGCATGCGCGAAAACGTCGTACCTTCGTCACATGGCGCACTTTAACTGAGACTGGCCCGCCGCGTCGCCGTTTCGATTTGAGGACCGGCCCTAACGTTCCCCGCGAGGCTTCATGCTGAGATTCCGCTCGATGATCGCCAAGGGAGATATCAAGGTCCCCTTCGACGCGCAGGCCCTTCCAGCCGAGGTGACCTGGATCGACGCAATGCGGCCTGACCATAAGGAAACCGCCTTTCTCGAGCGCATCTTGGGGATCGTCGTGCCGACCTTGGAGAATTTGTCCGAGATCGAGACCTCAAGCCGGCTCTACCGCAACAAAGACGTTCTCTTCATGAGCATGCCGGTAATCGTCCGATCGACGAGTGGCGTCGCGCAAACCTCGCCAATCGGTTTCGCGCTGACGAAGAGCTATGTCTTGACCGTTCGGCACAAACCAATGAAGCCCTGCGAGGATCTGCATTTCGCGGAGGTCCTCGACAACGGACGCCCCGCCGATGGCCCAAGCGCTTGGATTACTCTCATCGAAAGCATCCTTGATCACTGTGCCGATGAACTCGAAAAAATCACCGCCAGTCTCAACTCCTTGTCGGAGACCGTTTTCGACCAGGGCGCCGACAAATCTCACCGCGGACCGGTTGAAGACACCAAGATTCTGCGCCGGGTGCTCGGCGCCATCGCAGACAATGGCAATACGGCTTCCAAGGCCGGCGACGCGCTGCTCGGCATGTCGCGCATGCTGCCCTTCGTCGCCAGCGAGGCCGAGTCTTATCTTTCGTCCGAACAGAAAGCGAAGATCAAGAGTCTCGGCCGCGACATCGCCTCGCTCAACGAATATGAAAGATCGCAGATGGAGAGGACTCAATTCCTGCTCGACGCGACGCTGGGCCTCACCAATGTCGAGCAAAACAATATCTTCCGAATATTGACGGTGGTCTCGGTCATCGGCATTCCGCCAACCTTCGTCGCCAGCATGTATGGTATGAACTTCAAGAACATGCCCGAGCTGGACTGGCCGCATGGCTACGCCTACGGGCTGACGGTCATCTTGATCAGCGCCCTCATCCCGATCATCTGGTTCAAGCGGCGCGGCTGGTGGTAGGTTCCGAAACATTGCAGCCGCCGGTTCTGTCGGAAGCAGATCTCAACGCCAGACTGCTTTATCGCGACGGCCTGATCCTCATTCTCGACAAGCCGGCCGGGATTGCGGTTCACAAAGGCCCGAAAGGCGGCGACAATCTCGAAGCGAGCTTCCATCATCTGCGCTTCGGGCTGCCGCGCGACCCGGCTCTTGCGCATAGGCTCGATCGCGACACTTCAGGCTGCCTGGTGCTCGGGCGCCACCACAAGGCGCTGGAAAAGCTCGGCCTCCTGTTCAAGCAAGGCAAGATCCACAAAACCTATTGGGCGATCGTCGAAGGGCGCCCGGAGCAGGGCGAAGGCCTGATCGATCTTCCGCTCGGACGGCTCGACGAGAGCCGCGGCTGGTGGATGAAAGTTGATTCAGCCGGTCAGGCGGCGCAGACCGGATGGCGCGTTCTCGCGTCAGGCGAGGCGCATGCTCTGCTGGCCCTGACGCCTCTGACAGGCCGCACGCATCAATTGCGGGTTCATTGCGCGGCCAAAGGTTGGCCGATCCTTGGCGATGCAATTTACGGCAATGGCGGTCAGACGCGCCTGCAATTGCACGCGCGGACCATCGAGATTCCGCTTTCCAAGAATAAAGAGCCGGTTCGCGTCGAAGCGCCCGTCCCGGATCATATGCGCGCGGAGCTGGAGGTCTGCGGGCTTTTTCCGGATGTGATCGTCGATAGTGGACCTGTGGCGCGAAATCAGACGCTTAGCGATGGATAAATTCTGACCGCTACGGCTGGACCTGTCCTGCTCCTCACTCGTTCGGCGCCCTGGCGTCGATGGCGAGCGCGTGCACGCCAGCTCCGAGCTCCTCCGCCAACGCCGCATTGATAGCGCGATGGCGATCGACGCGGCTCTTGCCGTGAAACGCCTCAGAGACCACTTTCACCTTGAAATGGGTCTCTCCCGCGGAGCCCGCCCGGCCGGGAGAGGTCGCCGCGTGGGCATGGCCGGCGTGCTTATGCGATTCGTCAACGACCTCAAGGGATATTGGCGAAAAGGCTGCATTCAGCTTGACCTTGATCGCCGCTGCGACGGGCGCCGCAGCCGGATCCGCCGTTGTTTTATGGTCGGTCATTCGCGTCTCCTTCCCCGCACGCGACGGGGCGATTTCTCTTAATGGTGGAACTCAATTATTTTTTTAACGCCCGGATGCGCTTGCGGCCACCCCAAAGACAATCATAATGCGACGACCATGAATTTAAACTCCCGCATCTTCGATCGCATCAGGGTCAAGCGCGAACCCGGGCAGGCTGCCGATCCTGACCAGCCGCGCTGCGAGTTTCCGGGCTGCAATGCGCCCGGCGGACATCGCGCGCCGATGGGGCGCCTGCGCGAAGGGCAATATTTTTCCTTCTGCCTCGACCATGTTCGCGAGTACAATGCAACTTACAATTATTTCAACGGGATGAGCGCGGAAGACGTAGCTCTGTACCAGCGCGACGCTCTCGTCGGCCATCGGCCGACCTGGTCGATGGGCTCGAACCGCGGGACCAAAGGGTTTCGAGAGGACGGCGGCGATCAGGTATCGACGTCTGATCCGCTCGGCATGTCCCGGCCTCGGCGCCGCCCCGCTTGCACAGAGCCGGCGAAGCCTCGTTATGGATTGGCGGCCCTGCGAGCGCTCGACCAATTGGGTCTCGACGAGACGGCGGATGCGGCCGCGATCAAGGCCCGCTACAAGGATCTGGTGAAGCGCCTGCATCCGGATGCGAACAGCGGCGACCGCTCGAACGAAGACAAACTGCGCGAGATCATCCGCGCCTATAATTATCTGAAATCGGTCCGGCCCGCCTGAGGCTTGCTGCGACGAAAGGGCTGCCCCCAAGGCGCGCGCGGGCGGTTTCCAATCACGTGAAACAGGTTCACCGGAACGGAGGTAGAATGCAAAGTGCAATGATTGACGAAAGCGCCGCTATCACCGGCCTACCGGATATGAAGATCTCGGTCCGTCAGGTTTTCGGGATCGATACCGACATGGAGTGTCCGGCCTTCGCCAGCAGCGATCCACATGTCCCGGACCTCGACGCCGACTATCTGTTCGATCGCGATACGACGCTCGCCATTCTCGCCGGCTTCGCCAAGAACCGGCGCGTCATGGTCACAGGCTATCACGGCACCGGAAAGTCGACCCATATCGAGCAAGTCGCCGCCCGACTCAACTGGCCATGCGTGCGGATCAATCTCGACAGTCACGTGTCGCGCGTCGATCTCGTCGGCAAGGACGCCATCGTGATCAAGGACGGCCAGCAGGTCACCGAATTCCGCGACGGCATCCTTCCCTGGGCGCTGCAAAACAATGTCGCTCTATGTTTCGATGAATATGACGCCGGCCGGCCCGACGTGATGTTCGTCATTCAGCGCGTGCTCGAGGTGTCGGGCCGCCTGACGCTGCTCGACCAGAGCCGAGTGATCCGGCCGCACCCCGCGTTTCGCCTGTTTTCGACGACCAACACCATCGGCCTCGGCGACACCTCCGGCCTCTATCATGGCACCCAGCAGATCAATCAGGGCCAGATGGACCGCTGGTCGATCGTCACCACCCTCAACTATCTGTCGCACGACAAGGAGGTCGATATCGTTCTCGCCAAGGTCAAGCGCTTCAAGGAGACGAAGGAAGGCCGCGACCAGATCGGCAAGATGGTCCGCGTCGCCGACCTCACCCGCAACGCGTTCATCGCCGGCGACCTTTCCACCGTCATGAGCCCGCGCACCGTCATCACTTGGGCGGAGAATGCCGAAATTTTCGGGGACATCGGCTTCGCGTTTCGTCTGACCTTTCTCAACAAATGCGACGAACTGGAGCGCGCGCTGGTCGCCGAATTCTATCAGCGCTGTTTCGGCAAGGATCTGCCCGAAAGCGCCACCAACGTCGTGATGACCTGAAGACGAAACTCCCGCCCGGAGCCGCCTTGATGGCCTCGAATGAGAAGCCGCCGGCCAAGCTGGAAAGCCCGCAGGAGCCCTTCAAAAAAGCGGTCGCCGGCTGCATGCGCGCGATGGCCAAATCGCCAGGCCTCGAAGTCGCCTATGCTTCGGAACGGCCGAGCCTGATCCAGACCGGCTCGGCGGCAAAGGCGCGTCTGCCTGATCTGCCGCGGAAATGGGACGCGCGCGAGGCTGCGATTCTGCGCGGCCACGCCGATTCGATGGCTCTGCGGCTCGCCTGCCACAACAACGACGTGCATCGCCGCTTGGCGCCCCAGATTCCAGGCGCGCGCGCCGCCTTCGACGCCGTCGAACAGGCGCGGGTCGAGGCCATCGGCTCGCGCCGAATGGAGGGCGTCGCCGCCAATCTCGGCGCCATGCTCGACGATCGTTTCCTGCGCTCTCGCTCCGCCGATATCGCGACGCGGGCCGACGCCCCGATCGAGGATGCGCTCGCGATGATCGTGCGCGAGCGGCTCACCGGGCTGAAGCCGCCGAAGAACGCCGAGCGCATCGTCGAACTCTGGAAGCCCTTCATCGAGGAGCGAGCGGGCGCCAACCTTGACAGGCTAAAGGCCGCGATCGAGAATCAGCGCGCCTTTGGGCACACGGTGCACAAGCTGCTGACCGCGCTCGAAATGCTCGATGAGAACAGCCTCGACGACCATCCGGAGGAAGACGAGAAAACAACCGATCAAGCCGATGAAGGCGACGCCGACGTCGAGGGCGAGGAGGGCGAGGAAGACCAGTCAGGCCAGTCGCGGGAGATCGAAAAATCCGACAACTCGGCCGAGGCCACGGACGAGAGCGACGTCGATTCCGCCGACGCGCCGACTGGCGAATTCGAGGAGGAGGCCGATTTTTCCGATTCCGAACAGGCGGCCGACCCCCGCCGCCCGCCCAATCCGGCGCGCGGCGAGCAGCGCGGCGTCGATTATAGAGCCTTCACCAAGCGCTTCGACGAAATCGTCGCCGCTGAGGACCTGTGCGATCCGGAGGAGCTGGCGCGGCTTCGCGCCTATCTCGACAAGCAATTGCAGAATCTGTCGTCGATCGTGTCGCGGCTCGCCAACCGCCTGCAGCGGCGTCTGATGGCGCAGCAAAGCCGGTCCTGGGAGTTCGATCTCGAGGAAGGCATGCTCGACCCGGCGCGGCTCTCGCGCGTCATTATCGATCCGCAGCAGCCGCTGTCCTTCAAGCAGGAGAAGGACGCCGATTTCCGCGACACCGTGGTCAGCCTTTTGATCGACAATTCCGGCTCGATGCGTGGGCGCCCGATCACGGTCGCCGCCACCTGCGCCGACATCCTCGCCCGCACGCTGGAGCGCTGCGGCGTGAAGGTCGAGATTTTGGGCTTTACCACCCGCGCGTGGAAAGGCGGCCAGTCACGCGAGGCTTGGCTGCAGGCGAACAAGCCGGCTTGCCCCGGACGCCTCAATGACCTGCGCCATATCATCTACAAGTCGGCCGACGCGCCCTGGCGCCGCTCGCGGAAAAATCTCGGGCTGATGATGCGCGAGGGCCTGCTCAAGGAGAACATCGACGGCGAGGCGCTCGACTGGGCGTACCGCCGTCTTCTCGGGCGGCCCGAACAGCGGCGCATTTTGATGATGATTTCGGACGGCGCCCCGGTCGATGATTCGACGCTGTCGGTCAACCCCGGCAATTATCTCGAAAAGCATCTGCGCCATGTGATCGAGACGATCGAGACGCGCTCGCCGATCGAGCTGATCGCCATCGGCATCGGTCATGACGTGACGCGCTATTACCGTCGCGCGCTGACCATCGTCGACGCCGAGGAGCTAGGCGGCGCGATGACCGAAAAGCTCGCCGAATTGTTCAGTGAAACGGCGGAGGCGAAACATAGCGCCGGCCGCAAACGGTCGATGGGACAAGCAACTCAGTTTCGGCTGCATTAGCGGCTCAAGCTAGCTCTTGGCGCCCCAAAAAATCTTGCGTTCCCAGATTTGTGGCTACAATGTGGGCACACGGAGTCTTTTGCCATGGCGACCGATACGCGCGTCGCCGCTGAAAAGGCCCTGCCCTTCGAGGTAAAGGTTCCGAACGCCGTGATTATCCTTGCCCGCACCGGCAGCCATGCGGACTTGTTCCGATAACCCAGAGGCAGGTCTTGTCGAGTACGCTCACGCCAACTTCGCCTTCTTGGTATGCCCGATTGGAGGGCACTCCTGATGATATTGCTGCACTTAAGCGGCACTTCGCAGACTTTGGATTCTCATTTGACGAGATCGACGGCAAGTTTGCTCTCGCTGCACCGCAATTTGAAGCTTGTGGCCCGGGCGACACCGGTGCTGTGATTGATGCTGCAACCAAATTACTCAACGCTGTAAATGTGGCGTTACGACTCTCCGATCGCTGCAATGGATTCGAGGTTCTTAGCATTGTGGAGAGACGGAACGGCGCACTTCATCGCACCCTTGTGTGTAGTGGGGCGGATTTCAGGATGTCGCCGACAGAATTGCGGGTCAACGGCAAGCCCGGCCGCAGCAAGGAGGAACAACTCGTTTCGCTTATGGGGCGTTGCGAAGGCGTTAAGGACATCGCTCATGGTCTTTCTGCGTCTCCCATGACATGGCCAGAACTTAGGCGCGCCTACGAGACGGTCAAGGGCATCCAGAGTAGCAAGTCAGACGAACAAAAAAAGCGCGCCGATTATCAAAATTTGATTGCAAAAGGCTGGCTCACTGATGATGAGGCTGAACGCCTCTATGGCCCTGTGACCGTTTATTCGCACGGCCACCCAAAATCGCCAATAACGACTGCCAATCCTATGCCGTATGAAGAAGCATGTGCACTTGTAGTGCGTCTTTTTTGGCGTCTCGTAGATGAGTTGGAACCATCCTAATTTAGATCGGCTCGTTGCAATGACGCGCAATATATATTTTTGTTAGCGGCTGGTGCGGAATTCTCTATCGCGCTGAAAACAAATCGCTTTTCTGTTTCATAGATCCGGCTCTGATTCGGCCGCATGATCTGCGGCTGTGCACGGGTCTCGACGGACGAGCAGAGCATGGACGCTCAGGGGACGGATGACATGAAGACGCCGAACCACACTGAACACACTTCCCGAATCCTCGCGCACCTGAGGGGTTGGGGTTTCCCACCCGAGGTTCAACAGCGAATTGGCGCTTTAGCGGTGGTTTGGGGCGTCTTTGAATCGAACCTCGAAACGACGCTTTGGGCACTGCGCGGCGATAAAGTCGCCGGCGTTCGTCCTTGGACCGACAAGACGCAGGTAGGCGACTGGATCAAGGAGCTAGGCAGAGACTGGCCGCAACTTCCCACCGAAGCCCAGGGCGTGCTTCGCGTGGCCTCACTCGCAGCTTATGACCTGATGGAATACCGGCATGCCGTCGTGCATGGCTGGATGTTGCCGTCGCCGACCATGCCGACCTTTATTCGCAACCCACGCTGGCATGGCGAAGAGCGGAAGCGACCGAGCCATGATGCCCATGTCGATGAAAACCTCCTCAACATGGCGATCGATAGCGCTTGGACTTTGGGTCAGGTGGTCTTTGCTGCGAGGGCCGCTTGCATTGAGCCAGCGAAGGTCGCGAGCCTGGAGGCCTTAAAGGAGAAAGTATCCCGCGCGCATAGTCAGGCGAACGAGCTGCGTTATCTTACCGAGCTGATGAACCACGAGAAATATTGAGGCAATACTGATAGTTTAGCAGCGCTTATTATTGATGCATTGATAGATGAAACCGTGTACGCCGCGGCTCTCGATCGTGAGCAGCAGGGTCTGCTAGATCGGCTTCGTGTCCGGCTGACGGCTTCGTCGCGGTCCATAAATGAAATATAGCACGGACGGACCATCATGGATGGGGACTTCTGCCCTTGCCCGGCGCCGCTTGCCCCTACGCAACCGTCGGCGCCGGGGCGTTGGCGGCGACCTGGCTCATGCGCTGCCGATAGAGCAAGGCGAAATCGATCGGATCGATATAAAGCGGCGGAAAGCCGCCGCCACGCACGGCATCGGCGATGATCTGGCGCGCAAACGGGAATAGCAGGCGGGGACATTCGATCATGACGATCGGATGCTTGTCGTTTTCGGGAATGTTGACCAGCCGGAACAGGCCCGCGTAATCGAGCTCGAACTTGAACAGAACGCCCAAATCCGCCTGCGCCGAGCCTTCGAGCAGAAGATTGACCTCGAAATCCGCTTCGGCGACCTGCTTGGCGTTGACGTTCACCTGAATCTGTATGTTCGGCTGTTTTTCCTGCGGTCCGAGCGAGCGCGGCGCGTTCGGATTCTCGAAAGAAAAATCTTTCGTATATTGCACCAGCGCATTGATCGCAGGGGCCGCGTTCGCATTGGGGGCAGCCCCGCCGTTTCCATTGGTCATCACAAATTTCTCCCGCGGCTGCGGGTAGCACGGAAGATATTTTGGAACAAGCTTTTCGAACGCCTCCCGAAACGAAAGCGTGGCCACGGCGCGGCGCGCAGCAATTTCTCGTGTGCTCCGTCCAAGGCCTTTCCCATCGCCTTCGAAAATCGTCTAATGAGGGGCGGAACGGTTCTGATCCCCAAGTTTTCTGCGAGATGCCAATCGATCCGCCGCGCCTTTTTCTGATCACGCCGCCGGTCTCGGACAGCGCGGCTTTCGCTCCGGCATTGGCGGCGGCGCTCGCGTCGGGCGACGTCGCCTGCGTCCTGCTGCGGACAAAAGGGCGGGATGAGGGCGAGACAAGGAAGATCATCCGTGCGCTCGCGCCTCTAGCGCAAAATCGCGGCGTCGCTCTCCTCGTCGAGGGCGACGATCAGCTTGCGATCCGCGCCAATGCCGATGGGCGCCACGTTCTAGGAGTGGGCGAAACGCTGAAGACGGCGCTCGAGGCGTTGCAGCCTGATCGCATCGTCGGCGCGGGCGGCATCTTGAGTCGCGACGCGGCGATGACAGCTGGAGAAGCCGGCGTCGATTATGTGATGTTCGGCGGTCCTGGCGGGTTGCAGCGGCGCGAGGACGTGCGGGAGCGCGTCGCCTGGTGGGCGGAAATTTTTAATGTTCCCTGCGTCGGGTACGCGGATGAGCTCGCCGACGCCAGCGATCTCGCGGAAGCCGGCGCCGATTTCATCGCGTTCGGGGACGCGGTGTTCGATGATCCGCGCGGCCCCGCCGCTGCCCTCGCGGACGTCGCCGCAAGCATCGCCAAGACGCGTGAAAAAGCACAATAATCCGCCCTCGAGCCTGGCGCTCGTTTTGCTTTGCGCCGGGCTTTTCGCGGCGATCTCTGGCGTCGGTCCGGGCCGCGCGCAAGCGCCTCAAAAGCCCGAAGACCACACCGAGGGCCAGAAAAAAGACGAAACGGTAAGCGCGTCCCCTTCAAACGCCGGCGACGGCGCGGACCTTGCTTTTGGCGCCTATCAGCGCGGCTACTATTCGACCGCCCTCGCCGAGGCGGAGAAGCGGATCGCGGCCAATCCCGACGACGCCGCAGCCATGACGCTGATCGGCGAACTCTATTCGCAAGGTCTCGGCGTGCGCCGCGATCAGGCGGAAGCTGCGCGGTGGTACACGCTCGGCAACGATCACGGCGACCGGCAGGCGGCCTTTCGCTTGGGGCTCGCCAAGCTGACCGGCGAGGGGACGCCAAAGGATCCTGACGGCGCCAAAAAACTGTTCGAAAAAGCCGCGGCCGAGGGCCATCCCGGAGCTCTCTACAACCTCGGCGTCATGGCGATCGAAAACAATGGCGTCGTCCAGGATTTTGCGCAGGCGGCGAAACTGTTCGAGCAGGCGGCGAATCTTGGCGATTCCGACGCGGCCTATGCGTTGGGGTTGCTTTATCGCAACGGGACAGGCGTCGACAAAAGCAACGAGCGTGCGGCGGAATGGATCGGCCGCGCGGCGAAGGACGAAAATGTTCCGGCTGAAGTCGAATACGCGGTCATGCTGTTCAACGGCGTCGGCGTTTCGAAAGACGAGACCGCGGCCGCGAAGCTCTTTTTAAGAGCGGCCGCGCGCGACAATCCGGTCGCGCAAAATCGCGCGGCGCGCATTCTCGCCGTCGGGCGCGGTCTGCCGAAAGATCCGGTCGAGGCGATGAAATGGCACATTCTCGCGCGCGCCGCGGGCGTCAAGGACGCCTGGCTCGACGGCGAACTCGCCAAGCTCTCGCCGAAAGAGAAAGACGCTGTGCAAGCCGCCGTTCGTCAATATTTGGGGCGCTGACGCTTCGCTTCCTAATTGGCCCGATCGGATCGCATCGCTTCGGCCCGGTGCGATCGAAAGTCTAATAGACCGGCCGCACAGTGATCGATGGTGGGCCGGGCAGGACTCGAACCTGCAACCAGACCGTTATGAGCGGCCGGCTCTAACCATTGAGCTACCGGCCCGGCGGCCTGGAGAATCGGTCTCGTCGAGACGATCGGACGGCCGGGGGAAGCGGCATTACACCTTTTTCGCGCCGCTAGGCAATGGCCTATACTGGTTCCCATAGGCCGCTTCGCCTGAACCTCCTCGAAGAACTGGCCGCCATCCTCAGCGCGGGGCGCGTTTGGCCAGGATGCGCTGCAAAGTCCGACGATGCATATTGAGCCGGCGCGCCGTTTCGGAGACGTTGCGGCCGCACAGCTCGTAAACGCGCTGAATGTGCTCCCAACGCACGCGGTCCGCCGACATCGGATTTTCCGGCAGTTCGGCCTTGTCGTGATGGGTCGCCAGAAGCGCGTTATAAATTTCATCGGCGTCGGCTGGCTTCGCCAAATAATCGAAAGCGCCGAATTTCACCGCCGTGACGGCGGTGACGATATTGCCATAGCCGGTCAAAATGATGCCGCGGGCGTCGGGACGCCGCGCTTTCAGCTCGACGATCACGTCGAGGCCGTTGCCGTCGCCGAGCCGCATGTCGATCACTGCGAAGGCCGGCGGGCCTTGCGCGATCGCCTCCAATCCTTCGGCCACCGATTCGGCGCATCTGACGATAAAGCCTCGGCTCTCCATGCTTCGGGCGAGGCGCGCCAGGAAGGGCTTGTCGTCATCGACGATGAGCAGGGAGCGATCCTCCCCCAAGGCGCTTTGGTCGGCTGCGCCCTCGTTCGAGCTTCCGCTGAGGAGCGCTTCCGAATGTTCTCGTTTCATTGATCTATCTCGTCTCGCTTCATCTCGATTCGCGCGCCGGAAAGCAGCTCTTGCGGCGAATCGGCGATGCGTCCTAGATGTCGCGTTGCGACAAACCGCGCGACAGTACCCCCATTCAAGGGTGATTTCCACTTTTGCAAAGGCTTTTCCCCTTCGGTCGAAACTCCGAGTGGAATTGCGGATGACGACCGGGTTGACCGCCGCAAGGCTCGCTGGGAACGGAGCGGCGCATGTCAGCTCTTGGCCGCTTCGGACCGCGCTTTGGCGGCGCGTTCGAACTGCGCCCGCTGCCAGACGATCGAAACGCGCGCCCCGCTTTTTGGCGGCGGCGCATTGGCGCAAGAGACGACCGCGCCCGACCGCTGCAACAGGGTTTTGGCGATGAACAAGCCAAGGCCCAATCCGGCGCCCTCCTCGGTCTTGGCGCGACGATCGGTTTTGGTCGTGACATAAGGCGCGCCGATGCGCCCGAAAACGTCGGCCGAAAATCCGGGGCCATCGTCTTCGATGACCAATTTCACCGTGTTCTCATCCCATTGGGCGGCGACGCGCACCTCGGAGCGGGCGAAATCAATGGCGTTTTCGATCAGATTGCCAAGCCCGTATAAGATCGCAGGATTGCGGCGCGTGATCGGCTGGCGTCCCTCGCCGTCCTCGACGACTGCGATTTTGACCCCGAAATCCCGTTGTGGAACGACAACCTCCTCAAGCAGGAGGCTGAGCGTCATCTCGTCGAGAATATTGCCGTCGTCGCCGCCAAGGGAAGTCAGCTTGCTGAGAATATTGCGGCAGCGGGCGACCTCCTGAGCCAGCAAGGCTATGTCGTCGGCGATCGGTCCGCTGGATGCGAGCTGTTTTTCGAGATCCTTGACGACAAGGGTCACGGTCGCGAGTGGCGTTCCGAGCTCATGCGCGGCCGCCGCGGCCAGGCCGTCGAGCTGGGTCAGATGTTGTTCGCGGGCGAGCACCAGCTCCGTCGCCGCCAAGGCGTCGGCCAGCTTGCGGCTCTCGAGAGCGACTACGGAAGCGTAAATTGCGATGAAAGCGGCGCTCACGACATGGGCCGCCCAAACGCCTGCGGCGTAGAGAAAGGGCAGCTCGAACGACTGCGTCGGGTACCAGGGCAGGGGATAATGCGCCACCGTCAGCATCGAAGCGGCGGCGATCGTCAACGCCGTCAGCAGCATCGTTATCCACCCAGATAGCGATACCGCTGAAACCATGATCGGCGCCAGAAACAACATCGAAAAAGGATTCTCGATGCCTCCGGTCAAATAGAGAAGGGCGGTCAGCTGGAGGATGTCGTAAAGAAGGATCGCCGCGGCGGGCCGTTCGTTGAGAAAATCGACCTGCCCATAGCGAACCCGTAAAGCGACGTTCAACACGACCGAAACGGCGATGATGAGCAGGCATGGGCCGAGCGGCAGCGAAAAGCCCAGCGCGAAATAAGTGAACAGCAAAGCTGTCGCCTGGCCGAGCAGGGCGAGCCAGCGCAGTTTCACTAGCGTATCGACATGCAGCCGCCTCGCGTGGCGGCCGAGATCGATATCGGGCGGATCAACCATGGCTAAGCTCTAGCCCTACGACGGCGCGCTGCATATGACATTATTATGTTAAAATTGTTCCAGATGGGTCTTGCTTGTCGCGAACGCCACCGCAACAATGATCGTCCGGTTCACCGCTCGCGTTTACTACTGAGTTTTTTGGCGCAAGGTTCCAGCCAGACCTTGATCGCGATATCTGTTAATTGGTCACATTTAACATTGCTTTCGGGGATGGACGTGTGCTCAAGTTAACGGATTGGTGTGATTTTGGCCACATTATTGGGGAAAATTGCACGCGCAGATTGATTCAAATCCCTAGCTTAAGAAAACCTTTTCACATTGTGATATTTTATCTAACTTGAACCAAAAGCCGAACGAATCGTTCATAGTACAAGGGCCGTCTGAACTTCAGAAAAATAACCGGGCAGCCAGGAAAAGGGTGGGAAATGCCTCCGTTCACTTACGAACTCCACGAGATTTCGCATTTCGCATTGGCGCCGGCGCGCGCAATGACGGATATTGCACAACTCTGGCTCAAGAGTCCCGCCAATATTCTTTCCTATACGCATCTTGGAAAGAACATGGTCGCCACCGTCGAACTTTTCGAACGGTTGACGCGGCGCTACGGGAAGCCGGCATTCGGGCTTTCAAGCACGCTTATCGCCGGCAAACGCGTGCCGGTGGTCGAGAAGGTGGTTTGGGAGCGTCCTTTCTGTAAGCTCCTCCATTTCGCGCGCCAGTTTGAAGTCAACGAGGTGCAGCGGCAGCAAAAGCTGTTGATAGTCGCGCCCATGTCTGGGCATCACGCTACCTTGTTGCGCGGCACGGTTGAGGCTTTCCTGCCTTTTTACGACGTTTATATCACTGACTGGATCGATGCGCGATCGCTGCCTTTATCCGCCGGTCGTTTCGACCTGGACAATTATATCGATTACTTGATCGATATTTGCGAGATTTTGAGTAAGGACAGAGATGGCGTTCCTCTGCATACGCTCGGCGTGTGCCAGCCGTCGGTGCCTTTGTTCGCCGCCGTCGCCCTGATGGAGGCTGGCGACAGTCCCCATGCGCCGGCCTCGATGACGCTGATGGGCGGTCCCATAGACACGCGGCGCAGTCCGACGAAAGTCAATCTTCTCGCCCAGCAGCGCGGCAGCGCGTGGTTCCAACGCCACTGCATCAGCACGGTGCCCCTCGGCTATCACGGCGCCGGCCGCGAGGTATATCCGGGCTTCCTGCAACTGGCGGGCTTCATGGGGATGAATATCGATCGCCACGTCAGCGCCCACATCGAGTTGTTCAACCATCTCGTCGAAGGCGATGGCGATTCCGCCGAGAAGCATCGTGAATTCTACGATGAATATCTGTCGGTGATGGATCTGACGGCCGAATTTTATCTGCAAACGGTGGACACGGTTTTCGTGAAGCATTCCTTGCCGAAGGGAGAAATGCGTCATCGGGGGGTCAAGGTCGACTCCTCCGCCATTCGCCGGGTCGCGCTGATGACGATCGAAGGCGAGAATGACGATATTTCCGGAGCCGGCCAGACCTTGGCGGCGCATGATCTTTGCGTCAATTTGCCGGCGTCGATGCAGACCGATTATCTGCAGGAAAAGGTCGGCCATTACGGCGTCTTCAACGGCTCGCGGTTCCGCAATCAGATCGTGCCTCGAATCCTCGACTTCCACGCCAATGGAAGGCCCGCGGCGCGAAGCCTGTCTCTTGTCGGCGGAGCTTGATCGCTGCCGGCAAGCTAACTTGCCGGCAGCGACTCACGCGGCGTCCCGCTAGGCTTGCGGCATGCTGCGTTTGTTTTCCCGGGATTCGCCTGCGGCGAAGGAGGCCGGTTTCTTCGATGTCTCGCACAGCGGCGAGACATATCGGGTCCATGTGAGGCGCACCGCGGCGGCGCGGCGTTTCACGCTGCGCATCCGGAGTGCGACCCGCGACGTCGTCCTGACCTTGCCGGCGCGAGCGAGCCTTGTCCAAGCCAAATCTTTCGCCCAGCGCCACGCCCCTTGGATCGGCGTTAAACTTCGCCGTCTGCCTGAAAATATCCCGTTCGAGCTTGGAGGCATCGTGCCATTGCGCGGCGTCGCGCACAGGATCACAGCAAGACAGGGAGCGCGGGGAGCCGGAGCCGTGGCAGCCGAGCGGCGCGCCGGAATCGGCGACGAAGCTCTGCTTTGGGTCAGCGGCGACGCGGCGTTTGCCCCGCGCCGCGTTGGGGACTATCTGATTCGGGAGGCGAGGCGCGACCTCGAGGGAGCTGTCGCTCGCCATGCCGCAGCGCTTGGCGTGAAACCCCGCAAGATCACTCTGCGAGACACCAGCAGCCGCTGGGGCTCATGCTCGGCATCAGGCGCGTTGAACTTTTCTTGGCGCCTCATTCTTGCGCCCCCTTTCGCGCTCGACTACCTCGCCGCGCATGAAGTCGCGCATCTCGTCCATATGAATCATTCCGACGCCTTCTGGGCGGTGGTTGGCCAGTTGTCGCCGGACGTCGACGCCGCCGAGTCCTGGCTGAAGACGAATGGCGCGGCCCTGCTTCGCTTCGGCGTCGGCAATAGCGGCTGAGCCTTCGCCGAAAACTCAGTATCTGCGGTAAACAGTCGTGCTGTGGGGCCGCCGCACCACGACCGCGCCATGCGCCGGCGCGCGGCGCACGCCGACGGCGCCATGCGGTCCAGCGCAGCCGGCGCGATAGACGCCGCGCGCGCAGACGACGGCGTTGGCTTCGGTTATCGATGCGGCTATGGAGGCGGCGCTCATAACGATGAGGGCGACGGCGACGAGGGCCTTCTTCATGTTCGGTCTCCGGTGCTGGGAGGCGGGGCGCTCCCTCAAATGAAAAATTAAAGGGAGCAGCGCCACGTTAGAGCACGATCGCGCCTATCTGCATAGGCGTCCGCGTTTATCGCCTCGACGCAATGACGGCTGGAGGATCTGGCGATCAAGTAGAGCGCCGGCCGGCGCGCGGCGGCAAGCGCCAAGCGCCAAGCTTGAAGACAACGGTCAAAAAAAGCCGGAGGATTTCTCCGGCTCCTTGATGAAAGGCTCCAATGCGCCGCCTCAGGCGGCCCCGGCCTGCTTCTTCAGGATCTCACGCTTGATGGCGCGGGCGTTTGTCGACAATTCGGAATCGTCGGCCTTCGCCAAAAATGCGTCGAGGCCGCCGCGATGCTCGACCGAACGCAACGTCGCCGCGGCGACGCGGAATCGCAGCTTGCGTTGCAAAACGTCTGACATCAGCGTGACATTGCAGAGGTTCGGCAGGAACCGCGTCCGCGTCTTGCGGTTGGAGTGGCTGACCAGATTGCCGGTCTGTACGGCTTTGCCGGTCAAATCGCAGCGGCGGGACATCTTGCTTCCTCTTCAAATCCGAAACGCCGCCCGCCCGACATCTGGAGCGGCGGAGTCAAAAAGGCCCCCTCCGGCAACGAGCGCATCCAGGACCGCAGCATATGAAGGGCCACGACATAGTTCACGCAGGCGCCCGCGTCAAGGTCGGCCTCCCGCGTCGAAAGCTCCGGCGCATCGGCCTTCGCCGGTGTTTTTAAGGTTAAAAGAGCTTTAACCGCCTGTTGGTATTTTGCCGTTTGTTCGCAGCTTTCCGTCAAGCGTGGGCCGAGAGGGCGAGCAAAGGATCGAACTCAGGGCAGCGGTGAAATGGATGCGAAGGACAACCAGCATGACGGCGCTCGAGCTGATCCCCGATTCGCTGCGCGCCTTCGCGGCGCGGCGGGGCGCGGAGCTCGGCGGCCTCTGCCTCATTGCGGGAACGGTCGCTATCGTCCTTTCTCTTTTGTCATGGTCGGTTGAAGACCCGAGCTTCAACCACGCGACGTCCGGCGCGGTTCATAATTTCCTCGGGCCGACCGGCGCGGTCACAGCCGACCTGATCATGCAAATGCTTGGCGTCGGCGCGATCCCGGCGTTGATGCCGTTGGGCTTGTGGGCGTGGCGGCTGCTTACGGCGAGGCGGCTTGAGCGGGTCGCCACCAGGCTTCTGCTTTGGAGCGCCGGCGTCGTCTTGGCGGCGGGTCTCGCCTCTTTGTTGCCGGTTTCGGCACGCTGGCCGCTCCCGACAGGTCTTGGCGGGGTCATCGGCGACGCCGTTCTCGCTATTCCCAAAAGGCTGCTTTCGGGCTTTGCGCCCGCCATGCTTGCCGTCGGCGGCGCTCTGGCGGCCGGATCCATTCTGACGCTTTCCGCATGCGTCGGCATCCGCGATCAGTTCGACGATGAAAGCGAGTATGAGGAACAAGACGGACGCCACGCGCGGCGTCGCCCCGAAGCCGAGGACGACGACGCCGGTGGCCCGGGATTCGCGCTGGTCGCCCTTGGCGCCGCAATTCACGCCGCTCTCGCCCTGAAGGCGGCGCTCGCGCGTCGGCTGGCGCGCCGGCGCGCCCCCCGCGTTCCCGCGCCAAGTCCCGCTCCCTGGCAGACCGCGCCGCAGTTTTCGCCGCGCGATTTTGAGCTGCCGCTGAGCTCTTTCGAAGGGCAAGGAAGCGAGTTCGGCCAGTCATTCGATTTCGGCGCAACGCCTCTGTCCTGGCCGGAGCCGGGAATTCCGGAGCCGGGCTTCGACGCCACCGCTTACGCGCCGCCTGCCACACGCGCCGCCGCCCGTCAGAGAGCGGAATCGGTCGAAAAAGCCGGGGCCGCCGGCGTAGCCGGCGCGAGCGCGCCGCGCCGCATTGTCGCTCCCCCGCCGCCGCCGGTTCGTCCTGGGCAGCGCGCCGAAAAGGAGGCGCATCCGTCGCTGCGCGAGCGGCTCGGCCGCCGGGACTATGTGCTGCCGCCGCTGAGCATGCTGGCGGAGGCGAAAAAACTCAGCGCTCAAGTCTCCGAGGACGCGCTCGGCCAGAATGCGCGATTGCTCGAAGGAGTGCTGGAGGATTTTGGCGTCAAGGGCGAGATCATCAATGTGCGCCCCGGTCCCGTCGTGACTCTCTATGAGCTCGAGCCGGCGCCGGGAATCAAATCCTCGCGCGTGATCGGGCTCGCCGACGATATCGCCCGTTCAATGTCGGCGATTTCCGCCCGCGTCGCTGTGGTGCAGGGCCGCAACGCCATCGGCATCGAGCTGCCGAACCAGCGCCGCGAAACGGTCTTTTTGCGTGAGCTGCTGGGCTCGGAGGATTTCGAGAAGACGAAACACCGGCTCGCCATCGCGCTCGGCAAGACGATCGGCGGCGAGCCGATCATCGTCGATCTCGCGCGCATGCCGCATCTTCTCGTCGCCGGCACGACGGGATCGGGCAAATCGGTCGCTATCAACACCATGATCCTGTCCCTGCTCTACAGGCTCCGGCCGGAGGAGTGCCGGCTCATCATGGTGGATCCGAAGATGCTCGAATTGTCGGTCTATGACGGCATCCCACATCTTTTGACGCCGGTCGTCACCGACCCGAAAAAGGCGGTCGTCGCGCTGAAATGGGCGGTCCGCGAAATGGAGGACCGCTACAAGAAGATGTCGAAGCTCGGCGTTCGCAACATCGAAGGGTTCAATGCGCGGGTCAGGGAAGCGGCGGCCAAGGGCGAGACGTTGATGCGCACCGTGCAGACCGGCTACGACCGGGAGACCGGCGAGGCGATCTATGAGCACGAGCCGATGGAGCTGTCGCCATTGCCATTCATCGTCGTCATCGTCGACGAAATGGCCGACCTCATGATGGTCGCCGGCAAGGACATCGAAGGCGCCATTCAGCGCCTTGCCCAAATGGCGCGCGCGGCCGGCATTCATCTCATCATGGCGACGCAGCGGCCGTCCGTCGACGTCATCACCGGCACCATCAAGGCGAATTTCCCGACCCGCATTTCATTCCAGGTCACCTCCAAGATCGACAGCCGCACGATTTTGGGCGAGCAGGGCGCAGAGCAACTGCTGGGTCAAGGCGACATGCTCTATATGGCCGGCGGCGGGCGGATCTCGCGCGTGCACGGGCCGTTCGTCGCCGACGGCGAAGTCGAGAAAGTGGTCGCCCACCTCAAAAGCCAGGGGCAGCCCGAATATCTCGAGGCGATCACCTCCGAGGACGAGCCGGGCGATTCGGAAGACGACGAGGCGCCGGCGCCCGGCGGCATGGATGCCGAGGAAGCCGGCGATCTCTACGATCGCGCGGTCGCGATCGTGCTGCGCGACCGCAAATGCTCGACGAGCTATATCCAGCGCCGCCTTTCGGTCGGCTACAACAAGGCGGCATCTCTGGTCGAGCGGATGGAGCAGGAGGGCGTCGTCGGCGCGCCCAATCATTCCGGCAAGCGCGCCATTCTCGTCGGGGGCGGGATCGATCGCGGGGCCTTCGATCTCGCCGCCGAGGGATGAGCGCCCTATTCTAGCCGCTGACCGCGGCGAGATCCGTGGCGCGCGGGGAGCCGGCCTCGATCGAATGCTCGAGCCGGTCGAAAGCGGCGAGCACGAGATCGGCCGGGATCATTTCCGTCAGCCGGCAAAACGAGGTTTCGCCGCTATCGAAACGGCCGTTCTCCGACAGCTTGTTGATTGGCGTGCCGCCACCGCACACTGAAAAATATTCGCAGTTTTTGCGGCAAATCTCGACGCCCGCGGCGATGTCGCGCGCCATCTTCGTCATCGCCGCGCCCTCAAGCATGGCCTCAAGCGAGTCGCTGAGGACATTGCCGATGATGAAGTCGTTATAGGCCGCGTTCTTGAGGCCGAGAAGCTCAGGCGAGAAGCTCGACGCTGAGCCGTCGCAGGCGACGTTGAGCATGCCGAAGGGCTGCGCTTGCACATTGGCCATCTCGGCGGGGTCGTTTGCGTCGCTGTTCTCGGGCCGGAAGATGCGAGGCAGCATGTCGTCGATCTCACGGATGGAGCGCACGCGCCCGCACTGACGCGCCAGCGTCCAGAACCGGCAGAGAAACGCACGAAAGCGCTCGGAGAAATTGTCAGCGGCGAAGAGTTCGGAGACGTGATCGCCCTCGGATTCCTCGACATTGAAGCAGATGTCCTCGACCCCCTCGGACAGATAGAAGTCGAGCATCGCCTCGGGCGAACGCAGGCTCTCGGCCGTAAGCACCGAGATGACGTGGAACGGTACCTTTTCGCGGCGTAGCAGCCGCATACCGGCGACGGTTCGCTCGAAGGTGCCGCGTCCGGCGCGCGTCACGCGATTGGCGTCATGCAGCGCCTGCGGACCGTCGACGCTGACGCCGACGCCGACGTCCCATTCCCGAAACAGCGCGCACCATTCCGGCGTGATCAGCATGCCGTTCGTCTGAAACGCGTGACGCAGCGCGAGGGAAGGCGGTCGCATCGCCTCGATCGTTTTGAAAGCCGTTTCGTAATAGGAGACCGGCAGCACCAGCGGCTCGCCGGCGTGCCAGATGACGGTCAGCTCGTCGCCGGTCCAGCCGGAGGCGAACACCTTGGCGAAGAGCGCCTCGATGGCGCCGAGCTCCATCGTCGCCTTGGAGTCGCGTTGCGGCAGATAGCAATAGCGGCAATTGATATTACAGAACGGCGTCGGCTGAACGACCACCGTCTGGATATAGGGAGCGCTTCGTCCCCTTGGCGGGATCTCCGCCGTCGGCATCGTCGGCATGGTGCGCTTCGGCTTCAGGAATGACTACCAGTTGCGGAAGTTTCGCCAGCCGCCGCCGTTTCTCCAGCCGCCATTGCGCCAATGCCAGCCGCCATTGCGCCAGCCCGGCCGCCGCCAGCCGCCGTTGCGGAAGTTCCGCCAATAGGCTTTGAGCACGTTGGGAAAGCCTTCGCCGATCTGCGCAAAGTTGTCGTCCGTCGGCTGGCCGAAGATTTCCGAGACGCCGTTGCGAATAGCTTTCAGTCTCGCGGCGACGCCGGGCGTTTGGCCGGACGCAGCGGCGGCGCCCTCCGGCGAGATTGGGAGCGCGCTTGCGGGCGTTCCGGCCAAAGTCACGGAAGCGCCTAATGCGCCGGCTGGAAGCAGAACATACAACGCCGCTAAAGTGCGATTTCGCATCAGGGGCCCCCATATAAATGTTTTGCCGGACAATAACTCGACGGACAATGCTGTCAAATGAACAATGGTGAGAGCGGCCGCTTTGGAGCGCGCGGCGCCGCAGCGCGGCTGAGTTCAACCGCGCCCCGCCTCTAACGCGCGCGTCAGATCGTCGATCAAGTCCGCCTCACCTCAAGGCGATCGAAAGACGCAAGAGATTATCCTCGATTCCGGCGGCCGCGCGCGTTTCCGGTGTCATGCCGAATGCGTCATGGTGGCGGGATGCGCGACGAGGCTTTCAACGCCGCCAGGCGACTCCGCCAGGAATCCGGCGATCTCTACGATCGCGCCGTCGCCATCGTGCCGCGCGACCGCAGATGTTCGACGAGCTATCCAACGCCGCCTTTCGGTCGGCTACAGCAAGGCGGCGTCGCCGGTCGAGCGGATGGAGCAGCAGGGCATCGTCGGCGCGCCCAATCACTCCGGCAAGCGCGCCATTCTCGTCGGGGGCGGGATCGATCGCGCTACGGCATCCGACCAGAAGCGAACGGTCTTTCCTGGAGCGTCTGGAGGGCAAGCAATCTGCTGAGTTACTTCCCGGCCTCGACCGCCAATGTCTCCACGACCGCGATATTTGGCAGCAAACTCTGCGGCAGATTGTGCCGCGCTTGCAAGTATTCAGAGCTGTTGTAAGAGATCCACACCTTTCCCTGGGAATCTTCCGCAACCAGAAATCTTCAGAGGCAGGTCGATGGCGGCGCTCGGAGCAGCCAGCATTAGCGGCGTGCCGCTCTTGGGATTGCCGAAGACCAGCAACTTGGTGGGACGCATTTTCAATCCCGCCTTCTCTGCCTCTCCGCTGTGGTCGATCAGCGCGAACAGCGTCACGCCTTTGGATTGTAGAATTGTCTTGAGTTTATCCACCGTCTGATCGACCGAGTGATTGCTGGGAATTGTGATGATCCCTTCCTCGTTTTGCACAGCAAGCGCCTCCGATGTCCACAGAACAGAAACGAGAAACAGCAGAGCAGGCCACCGGTATTTCATGATGCGCCTCCACTCATAAATAAGACGGTCGGCTGTCAGCTTATCCATAAAACAGCGCGTAGCCTTCCTGCCCCAACTGAGTCACCCTAACGATTGCCACTGGGTCAACAAAGTTTTGCTCCCGGGAGTCAAGGCCAACACCAACGCCTGCTGCCCTCTTATCTGGATCATCCCAGTCCTTGGCAAGAATGCCTTACTCAGGCGGGTGAAGACTACATTGGAGGGGTCCAGGACGCCAGAAGCAACCAAGCGACCATCCAGCTGCCCCGAAAAGCGCGGTTCGCCAGAGAGTAGGTGGGGCCGCCTTCCAGGATATAACGGCCCTGATGTTGTCCGCTGATCTTTTACCCCAACCACCATTAGCGCGCTCCGCGGCGCGGACGATGCCACGGGCCTTGAGATCAATCCGCTTTCGTCGTATCACCTCTCGGGCACCCTCGATTCCTTTGCAGCCCTGGATACGCGCTCATGGTGTGCACCTCGGCTTGGTTGGCGCCTCATTATCGAGCTCGAACACCGGATCGGGAATGAACCCGTCGCGGTTCGGCATCTTGATCTTCGGCAAGGTCTCCTTGTCGAGCTTCCCGTCATCGGGCAACAGGCCGTTCAGGTTCAGGATATAGGCGACAACGGCATAGGTGTCGTCGACGCTGAGCGAACCGGGCGCGGGGTACGGCATGGCGCGGTGGATGTAATCGAACACGGTCGCGGCATAGGGCCAGAAACTGCCCACGGTCTTGATCGGCTTGTCCGACGCAAGGGCGCCCTGTCCGCCGACGAGGCGGTCTTTGATGCCGCCCTGGCCGCCCGGCCCATGACACGCCTCGCAATTGTCTCGATAGACGTCCTTGCCGTGCGCCGCCGTGCCGCTGCCGTCCGGCAGGCCCTTGCCGTCCGGCCGGACATCGATGTTCCATAGCTGGATTTCCTCCCGGGTCGCCGGCCGGCCGAAGTCGCAGGTGAGCGCCTGTGATGAGAGCGCCAGCGACGGGAGCGCCAACAGGGCGATTGCGCTTACGACCGTTATCCTACGCCAGGACATTGCGAACCCTCCCCGCCTCGTCGAGGCTCCAGATCCACTGGGCATTGTAGTGAAACAAGGCATTCGTCCCGACCTCAGCGATGAAGGACTTGCGATCGGGCTGGACGTTGCCCCTTTCGTCGGTCGAACGGCTGGCGATCTTGGTCGGCTTGCCGTCCCACACCCAGTCCATCTGAAAGCGGGTCTGCGCCTTGCGCAGCACAGGCTCGTTCAGCTGCGCCTCCTTCCAGCTTTTGCCGGCGTCGGTGCTGACCTCGACTTTCGCGATCTGGCCGTGGCCGCTCCAGGCCAAGCCGGTAATGCGGTTGCAGCCCGGCTTGATCTCCATCATGCCCGAGGGCGAGGTGATGACCGAGTTGGTCTCCATCCTGAGCTGGAACTGCCTCGCCTTGCCGTTGGGCAGCAACTGTGTGTACCGGTCCGTTTCCCAGCGGGTCATCCAGGGCTGGTCGCCGAACTTCAGCCGGCGCAGCCATTTGATGTGAAGATTGCCCTCGAACCCCGGCATGATCAGCCGGATCGGGAAGCCATGCGCCGGCCTCAGCGGCTCGCCATTCTGGCCATAGGCGACGAACGCCTCGTCCACGATCTCGTCGGTCAGCGGAATACTCCGATCGACGCCGGCTCCGTCACCGCCCTCCGCCAGCATCCAGTTCGATCCGCGATCCTTGCCCACGAGGTCGATCAGGAATCTGAGCGGAACCCCCGTCCACTCATTGGTGCTGACGAGCCCGTGCGTGTTCTGCACGGTCAGGGTCTCGTCGGCCTTCTTCCAGTTCGCCCAGCCGTTGCCCGTGCACTCGATGAAGTGGACGCGGGAAACCGATGGCATGGCCTTGAGGTCGTCCACCGTAAGGACCAGCGGTTTGCCGACCATGCCATGGATCAAAAGCCGATGCTTGGCCGGATCGATGTCGGGCGTGCCCGAATGGCTGCGCTCATAGTGCAGGTCCGCCGGCGTGATGGTTCCCACCAGCTTGTCGAGCGGCGTCTCGGAATTGATGGCGACGCTCGGATCGACGTTGTGCGTACCCGGACCGCCCCCGGGGACAAGGCTGAGATTGACATATTTCGACCGCTCACTGAGCCCGCCCAAAGGCGCACCGGGCTCCCGCGGCGGTACGTCGGCGAGTGAGTCGCCCAGCGCGCGGCCCGCGACGGCCAACCCCGCGACGCCCGTAGAGGCAGCCGCCAGGAGTCTTCTTCGGGAAAGGCCAAGTCTCCTTGAAGGTTGCGTGTCATTTCTCGACATTATGCCACCTCCTCACCAGGCTGGGCGCCGCGCGCCGCATGCGCTTAGGGTGGATGTTCGACTGAGTGAATTATCGTTGCTTTATGCGGCGTTTTTCCTCGCGTTACAGGACAGGGAAAGTTGGGCGTTCCCAGGCGCGGTTTTTCCACCTCTGCTGTAATCAGTTAATCCGGCATTCCCCAGATGGGGCCGATCCGCGCCCAATTCTGGCTCCAAGCGGATTCCTTAGCAAGCTGGATCCATCGTCATTGGCGAAAGACAGGCGGCGCGTCTGGTATCGGCCGCATCCCGCGCTCAAATGGTTTAGACTAGCGCGTGCAAAAGTCTGTTGCGAAATAGCAGTAATCGAGTCGGAAAGCGGCCTCTCGGGGGGCTTCCATTGAATTTCCGGTTCTGGCGGATTTCGTTGAAAAACTCGCGTTGCCGCCGGAAGCTGCGCGCGCCGTGATTTTTGATTGGCTGATTAAGACGGCGCGCTTGCTTTTCGGACCCAAAGGGAATCGGATCACTGCGCTACGGCGTTCATCCGGCGAATGTCGGCCAATAATGGCGCCGCCAACGGACAGCCGCCATCGCTATTGCGGCCGCCGAAGTCACGCAGGGACGCCCGCAAGCACCGGGAGGATGAGATGGCTGAGATTGGCGCGGCTCAGGTAACCCGGCGAGGCCTTCTGGGAGCGGCGGGCGTAGGCAGTCTGGCTCTCATCTCTGGCGGGGCCTTGGCGCAGACGATCGTTGATCTCCCACTCCCCGGCGGTCCTGAGCAACGCCAGATCACGACCGCCTTTCCGCAAAAAGGACCGATGATCTTGCAGCGGACGCGCCCGCCGCTGCTGGAAACGTCCTGGGAGGTTTTCGACAAGGGCGCCTTCACGCCGAACGACCAGTCCTATGTGCGCTGGCATTGGGCGGTAATTCCCACGGAAATAGATGTCGTGACGTTCAAATTGAATGTTCGGGGCCACGTCGATCAGACGCTTTCGCTTACGCTGGACGAACTCCTCCGCGGCTTCCCGCGCGCCGAGCTCGCGGCGGTGAACCAATGCTCCGGCAATTCGCGCGGCTTTTTCGAGCCGCGCGTGCTCGGCGGCCAATGGGCAAATGGCGCAATGGGCAACGCGCTTTGGGCGGGCGTGCGCCTGAAGGACGTCCTCGACCGGGCCGGCGTCAAGTCCGGCGCCGTGCAAGTGCGATTCAGTGGCCTTGATGACCCAGTCGTCGCTGATGCGCCCAAATTCAGAAAATCTCTATCGATCGATCACGCGCGCGATGGGGAAGTGATGATCGCTTACGCCATGAATGGCGACCAGCTTCCGCTGCTGAACGGATTTCCGCTACGGCTTGTGGTGCCGGGGTGGTACGCGACCTATTGGGTCAAGATGCTGAACGATCTTGAGGTCCTGGACCAGCCGGACGATAACTATTGGATGAAGACAGCATACAAGATTCCCGATACGCCGCACGCGAACATGACGCCGGGTCAGACCGACGTTAAAATGATTCCGATCAACCGGATGCCTCCTCGATCCTTCGTCACCAATCTGAACTCGGGCGCCATTTTGCCAGTCGGCAAGGCGACCGAGGTGCGCGGCGTCGCTTTTGGCGGAGACAGCAGCGTCGCCGCCGTGGACGTGTCGACGGATGGCGGAAAGAGCTGGCGGTCCGCGGAGCTTGGGGAGGACGAGGGAAAATATGGCTTCCGTCGATGGCGAACCCAATTTGCGCCACAGCCTGGGAAATCCGCGCTGATGGTTCGCTGCACCAACGGCGCTGGCGAGGCTCAGCCCGACATCGCCAACTGGAATCCCGGAGGCTTCATGCGCAACGTCATCGAATCTATTGCCGTCACCGGTGGCGCTTAGGGAGACCGAGGCCATGCTCCGTCGGACGCTCTCCGCCAGCTTGTTCATCGGCGCCGCGCTCGCGCCGGCGGCCAGCGCCGCCGCGGCTTTCGAACTGAAGTCGGTGACGGTCGACCTGCCCGTCAGCGACGCATTGTTCCCCGAGGGACCCGGGGCGGACGCGATGAACGCGAACTGCCTGGTCTGTCATTCGGCCGGTATGGTGCTTACCCAGCCTGCTTCTTCGAGGAAGGAATGGGCAGCTGTAGTCAGCAAGATGATCAATGCTTACAAGGCGCCCGTCAATCCGGACGACGTCGGCGCGATTGTCGATTATCTGACGCGCGTCAAAGGCGTGAAGTAACGCCGACGCTCCCGGCAGCCGGTTCGCGCGCTCTGCGCCTATCCCCTGGTTGCAATGTCGAGCGCCTGCGCCAGGTCGTCGATCAAGTCCGCCTCATCCTCAAGGCCGATCGAAAGACGCAAGAGATTATCCTTGATTCCGGCGGCCGCGCGCGCCTCTGGCGTCATGCTGGAATGCGTCATGGTGGCGGGATGCGCGACGAGGCTTTCAACGCCGCCAAGCAACTCCGCCAGGGTAAACACCTTGACGGCATCGACAAGGCGGCGCACGGCCGCAACGCCTCCGCTGGCCTCGAAGCTCAGCATCGCGCCAAAACCGCTTTGCTGCGCTTTGGCGAGGAGGTGCGAGGGGTGGGTGGGAAGCCCCGGATAGTGCACAGCCTCGACCGCCGGATGCTGTTGCAGGAACAAAGCGATCGCCCCCGCCGTCCGCTGCTGGCGCTCGATGCGGGGAAATAGCGTCCGCAGCCCGCGCAGAGTGAGATAGGCGTCGAACGGCGAACCCGTGACGCCGGTGACGTTCGCCCAGTTCTTCATCTCCTCGGCGTCGCTCGCATTGGCGCAGATCACGGCGCCGCCGACGACGTCCGAATGGCCGTTGAGGAATTTCGTCATCGAATGGACGACATAATCGGCGCCGAGCGCAATTGGGCGTTGCAGGGCGGGCGACAGAAACGTGTTGTCGACGGCGACCTTCGCGCCGGCGCCTTTGGCCCGCGCGCTAAGCGCGGCGATATCGACGACGCGCATCAGCGGATTGCTCGGCGTTTCGATCATGAGGAGTTTCACGCGCCGGCCAAA
Organism: uncultured Alphaproteobacteria bacterium; assembly: GCA_963789645.1. Lineage (GTDB taxonomy): Bacteria > Pseudomonadota > Alphaproteobacteria > Rhizobiales > Beijerinckiaceae > Methylocapsa. The sequence goes on from CAWBLM010000002.1 coordinate 183,729, forward strand.
TGCGGAGTCGCGCGCGCCGGGATCGCCGAGGTCTATGAGCTCGACTTTGAAATGTCCCTTCTCCGCGTGCGCGTTGAGCAGCCTTTGCACGCCGGAATAGCAGTCATGCGGGGCGACCACGAGATCGCCAGCTTCGAGCGGCGCCAGCAAAAGATTGATGGCGGCCATGCCGCTCGCCAGCGTCAGCGCGCCGGCGCCGCCCTCAAGCTTCGCGAGCGTGTCGGCGAGCACGTCGCGCGTGGGATTGCTGGTCCGCGTATATTCATAGGCGCCCGGCCGCTCGAACCCTTTGAAGGCGAATGTGCTCGAGAGATAGAGGGGCGGCGCCGCCGCCCCAAAGGCGCTATCCTGCGCTACGCCATTTGCCGCCGCGATGGTTTGAAGCGCCTTTTTTTTCGTCATCGATCGATCTTTCGCGCGGATCCGCAACGTCGCCATAGAACAGGCTGAGTGCCGCCAGCGCAAGGCGCAGATCGGGTCGCCGCCGCGCGAAAGCGTCTATTGTGCGCGCTTTTGGATGCGCACCCCCGGCCGCCACGCTTGCTTCGGCGCGGGCGCCGACTGACAGTGGCGCGAGAGCGGGTGATTCGTGGCGCAACCCGCGCGGGCTGGCGTCCCATTGGCGCCACATCGGCTGTCTAATGGTGATCCCGGTCGATCCATCGTATCCGATGCGGGTTTTGCGTTAAGAAAATGCGATCAGAACGAAAGTTGCGAGGAGGTTTGCGATTCCGCCCAATGAACACAGCGCCAGGCGCGAAGCTCGAGCTGCAATATTCAAGGACGTATTTATGAAGAGGACGGCAGGATTTGTTTTTGCGCTGATCGCGGGCATGGCCGCAGCAGGCCTGTCGCCTCAGGCCTCTCGCGCCAAATCGACGCCGGCTCAAAAGGCCGCCAAACCCCTCGCCGCGCCGGCGCCAAAGCCGTTCGTTCCGATGGACCCCTTGGTCGCGATTCAGAAGGCCAATGACTATTTCAACGCGGCGACGACAATGATCGGCGATTTTGTGCAAATCGGCCCCGATGGCAAGCGGTCGGAGGGCAAAATCTATGTGCAGCGGCCGGGAAAGTTACGCTTCGAATATGCCCAGCCGGCGACGCTGGAGATCGTCGCCGACGGTCTTTCCGTCGCGGTTCACGATCGCAAGACGGCGACGAAGGACGTCTATTTCATCAGTCAAACGCCCTTGAAGTTTCTTTTGAAGGATCACATCGACCTTAATCGTGATGTTAAAGTTGTAAACGTCACAAGTGAGCCGGCCGCAGTGACTATTCAAGTCGAAGATACAGCTACATTTGGCGGGACTACCGAGATCAAGCTCATCTTCGATCCGGCAAAGTTCACGCTAAAGCAATGGGAGGTTACGGATCCGCAAGGTTACGAAACAGTAATCTCACTATTCAATGTTGATCTGACCAAGAAACCTGACCCAAACATTTTTCAGCTGACCCAAGAAAGATTGCCGAACACAAATAATTGAGTCGCGAATTTGTGACTTGAAACGGGGCCGAGGCGGATTATTTTCTTTTGATGTGAGCGATCGAACTGATAGGGCGTAATCCCCCGCTTCGTCCATGTCAGGCTTGCCGGCCCCCCTCCTGGCAAAGCTCGCTCCTAGGGCGCCCGGCGCAAGCTGGGCGCCCTCTCTTTAGCGCGACCCTGAGCAATTTCTGTGGTCTGTCGTCCAGCCTCCTTGCAGCGCGAGCTTCAGCGTGATCAATCGCGGGCGGAGGTCGGAATGCGCCTGACTGTGGCAACTTGGAACATCAATTCGGTTCGCTTGCGAATCAATCTCGTCGTTCGCTTCCTCAGGGAATGCGCGCCCGACGTGTTATGCCTGCAGGAAACCAAGTGCCGCGACGCAGAGTTTCCGCGGGGCGCGTTTCATGAGCTCGGTTATTCCCACCTCTCGATCAACGGCCAGAAAGGTTATCATGGCGTCGCCATCGCCTCGAAGCTGCCCCTCACTGAGATTGACCGCCGCAGTTTCTGCGACAAGGCGGACGCAAGGCACCTCGCGGTGATCATAGCGCTTGGCGACTCGCATGCTCCTGTGCGGCTGGATAATTTCTATGTACCCGCGGGCGGCGATCAGCCAGATCCTCTGATCAACCCGAAATTCGCCCACAAACTGTCGTTTCTCGACGAAATGGCCGCCTGGATGAGCGCCAAGGCGATCGCCGGGACGGACGCCATCTTGGTCGGTGATCTCAACATCGCGCCGCTGGAAACGGACGTCTGGAGCCACAAGGCGCTGCTGCGCGTCGTTAGCCACACGCCGATCGAAGTCGAAAAACTCGGCCTTGTCCTTGAAGCTGGACCGTGGGTCGACGCCATGCGCCGCTTCGCGCCAGTCGAGGAAAAACTCTACACCTGGTGGAGCTATCGCGCGCGCGACTGGGCGGACTCCAATCGGGGACGCCGTCTCGATCACGTATGGGTCAGCGAAAGCCTCGCGCCGCGCCTTGGCGGCATGCAAGTCTTGACGGAAAGCCGGGGCTGGCTGCGCCCCTCCGACCATGTGCCGGTCTTAGTCCATTTCGATCTTTGAGAACGTCGATCGAAACGCGTCCAACCGCTTTCATTGCAAAAGTTGTCGCCTTATCCGGCCGTTGCAGAAAGATCATTCGATTTCGAGGCTTGGCGCGCCGGCGGATTCGAGATCCTTGTTCAAAGCGGCGTCGAGTTCGTTCATAAATCCGCTGAGCCGCGTCGCCAGCGAATGGCGCAACCGCTCGGCGCTCGCCGGATATTCGCCCAAGACGCGACGGAACAGCAGCCGCGAGATTCGCAAGACGCTCGACGGTTCGCGCGCAATGGCCGTCGCTGGACGCGCCGTTTGCGTCAAAAGGGCAATCTCCCCGATTAGAGCGGGCGGCCTGACGATTCGCGCCGCCGCCGAACCGTGGTCCGACGCGTCGAGAGCGATCGAACCGGACAGAACGACAAAGCCGGCGTTCGAGGCTTCATTGCGGCGGAACAAGATGTCGCCGGCGCGCAAAGTCCGGGTTTCGGCCGAGAAGGCGAGAAGACGCAGCGCATCCGGTCCGAGCGCCGCCAAAATCGCGTTGCGGGCAAGCTTGGCGACATCATCCTCCAGAGACATGGCTGCGCTTTCGTTAGAGCGGCTGATGATCAGGGGATCAGCTTGTAGCCGCCGGCTTCAGTAATAAGGAGCTGAGCCTTGGCCGGATCGCGCTCGATCTTTTGCCGCAGCCGGTAAATGTGCGTCTCGAGCGTGTGCGTAGTGACGTTCGAATTATAACCCCAGACCTCGCGCAAAAGGACTTCCCGGACGACCACGTTTTGGCCGGCCCGGTAAAGAAACCGCAAAATCGCGGTTTCTTTTTCCGTCAAGCGAATTTTTTCGGCTTTTTCGCCGACGAGCAGCTTCGCTCCGGGTTGGAAGGTGTAGGGTCCGATCCGGAACAGCGCTTCCTCATTGGTTTCGTGCTGGCGCAAATGCGCCCGCATGCGCGCCAGAAGAACGGCGAAACGGAATGGCTTCGTGACATAATCGTTGGCGCCCGCGTCGAGGCCCTGCACCGTGTCCCAGTCGCTGTCCTGGCCGGTGAGCATTATAATCGGATTTTTGAAGCCTTCCTCGCGCATGCGCTTCACCGCCTCGCGCCCGTCCATATCCGGAAGACCGACGTCCATGATGATGAGGTCTGGGGTCTCCTGACGCGATGCGGATAGCGCGCCCGCGGCCGAAATCGGCGTGGACCGCCGAGAATTCTTCATGCAGGGACAATTGTTCGGCCAAGGCGGCGCGCAGATCCGCGTCATCGTCCGCGATCAAGATTTTCAAAACCTGTGTCATGGACCTGCCCTTGGTTGATCTAGCGTCGTCACGACCGGCATAACCTTTTCAAATCCAGTTGACGCGTCGCGAATCGATGAGATTCTGGCGCCATTCCAGCAAGGCGTCGCGGAAAAACTCATGCGCTTTCGGCGCTTGCGGCCGCCAAAACTCTTGCTCGCGGACCGGCGCAGGGAAGAAGCATAAGCTTCTATGAAATATGTTGCAAAAAACTTGAGAATTGCACGCATCGCGTTAGCGCGGCCGCCAAATACAGCCCCTCAAGGCAAGCGTGACCGCCAGCTTCACCTTGATCGTTTGATCGTGACACGCATTCCCGGACAAAAAGTCGGAAGGCTGCACGCGGGACCGCTCGTTATGCTTTGCGCTATCGGAGCCGCCGGCGTCAAACGCGACAAGCGCGAGGGCGATCATGCGAGTCCGGCAGGAAGCTGGCGTCTTCTTTCGGGTTTTTACCGTTCGGACAGATTTATAACGAAGCCGCCGCGCCTGCCAATGCGACCAATTCGACAAAGCGAAGGCTGGTGCGATGACCCGGACAGCCCGGTGTATAATCGCCCGATTATGGCGCCTTTCCGGCGATCTCACGAAAATTTGTGGCGCGACGATCACCTCTACGACATCGTGATCGTGCTCGATTATAATTTTTCGCCGCGGCGAAGGAGGCGCGGCAGCGCCATTTTTCTTCATTGCGCGCGACCAGGATTTACGCCGACCGAGGGCTGCGTCGCGATTCGTTACGACGATTTGCGCAGGCTGTTGCCGCGCCTTTCTAGCCGGACGGTGCTCACGATCAGATGACGAAGAATATCTCTGCAATTGATCTCGACCTTGACCTGTCCGGCCTGCGGCCGCCGCGACGGAAACCATGCCGGTCGACGCCTGCCGGTATTTTTATCAATGCAAGGGCTGTGGGATCATCCTCAAGCCCAGGCTTGGAGATTGCTGCGTGTTCTGCTCGTTCGGCGATGCGCCCTGTCCGCCGGCGCAGGCGCGGGAGCAGGGGACCGCCGCGTCGCGCCGCCGCCGCGAGCGATAGGCCGGCGCGAGGCGGCCTATCGCCAAACCCCGGCTAGCGCGCGCCGAAAATGGCGCTGCCAATCCGCACGTGAGTGGCGCCGAGCTGGATCGCGAGCGCGAAATCGGCGCTCATTCCCATCGACAGTTCTCTCAGCCCGTTGCGCGCCGCAATCTGATTAAGCATTGCGAAATGCGGCGAGGCTTGATCGTCGAGGGGGGGAATGCACATCAGGCCTGCTATGATGAGGCCGAAACCCTTGCGGCAGCGCTCGATAAAGGCGTCGGCGTCGCGCGGCGCGATTCCCGCCTTCTGCGGCTCCTCCCCGGTATTGACCTGCACATAGAGTTTTGGATGGCGCCCGATCTTTTGAATTTCCTGGGACAGCGTCTTGGCGATCTTGTCGCGATCGACCGTCTCGATGACGTCGAACAGTTTGACCGCCTCATGCGCCTTGTTCGATTGCAGTGGGCCGATCAGGTGAAGCTCGATCGACGGATAGGCTTCACGCAGGAGGGGCCATTTCTCCATCGCTTCTTGAACGCGATTTTCGCCAAAAAACCTTTCGCCAGCCTGCAACACAGGCTCGATCTCGGCGGCGGAAAATGTCTTCGACACGCAAACCAGCGTCACCTCTTGCGGGTCGCGCTCGGCGTCCCGCGCCGCGCGCGCGATCGCCTGACGCACTTCTCGCAGGCGATCCAGCACGGTTGGCGAATTCTTCACGGGCTTTTGCAAAGCTATTGCCTTTTATTCATATACTTTCACTCATATATAAAGAGACGCATTTTAAGAAATCTCTATCATTTTGATAGACTTCTCTCTGAGAGCCGCCTCGCGCCGACCAAGACGCAAGCGGCGCAAGGTTGACCGGCTCCTGCAAATAATGCTGTGTGCCCGCAACCTCATCCCGTCGTCAATTGAGCAATCGGCAACCGGACATCATGAACTTCGAGCGCTACAACGCCCGCGAAACGGAACCCAAATGGCGCAAGATTTGGGATGAATCAGCTATATTCCGGACCGACAACGCCGACCCGCGTCCAAAATACTACGTGCTCGAGATGTTTCCCTATCCCTCGGGACGGATCCACATGGGCCATGTCCGCAATTACACGATGGGCGACGTCATTGCCCGTTACAAGCGCGCGCGCGGTTTCAGCGTTCTGCATCCGATGGGCTGGGACGCTTTCGGCATGCCGGCCGAGAACGCGGCCATGCAGAACAACAGCCATCCGGCGGCCTGGACCTATGAAAACATTGCGGCCATGCGCGCGCAGCTGCAGTCGATGGGCCTCTCGCTCGACTGGTCGCGCGAAATCGCGACTTGCGATCCAGGCTATTACAAGCATCAGCAAAAAATGTTTCTCGATTTTCTGGCGGCGGGGCTCGTCGACCGCAAGCGCTCGAAGGTCAATTGGGACCGGGTCGATCATACCGTGCTCGCCAACGAGCAGGTGATCGACGGGCGCGGCTGGCGCTCCGGCGCGCTCGTCGAACAGCGCGAGCTGACGCAATGGTTCTTCAAAATCAGCGATTACGCTGAGGATTTGCTGCGATCGCTCGACGAACTGAAGCGCTGGCCGGAAAAAGTGCGCCTCATGCAGACGAACTGGATCGGCCGCTCCGAAGGCCTCCTCGTGCGCTTCGAGCTGGAGCCAACTTTGAGCCTGCGCGAGAGCGAAATCGAAGTCTACACGACGCGCCCGGACACTCTGTTCGGGGCGAAGTTTCTCGCCCTTGCGCCAGATCATCCGCTCGCCGCCGATCGCGCCAAGGCAGATCCGGCGCTGGCTGCCTTTATCGCGGAATGCCGGCATATGGGCACGTCGCTAGCGGCGATCGAAACCGCCGAGAAGAGGGGCTACGACACCGGCCTCAAAGCGCGCCATCCTTTCGACGAGACCTGGCTGCTGCCGGTCTATGTCGCCAATTTCGTGCTGATGGAATATGGGACCGGCGCAATTTTCGGCTGCCCCGCGCATGATCAGCGTGATCTTGAATTCTCCAACGCCTATGACCTTGGCGCGACGCCGGTGATCTGTCCGCCCGGCGTCGATCCGCGAAGCTTCACTGTCACCGACGCCGCCTATGAAGGGGACGGCGTGCTGATCAACTCGCGCTTTCTTGACGGAATGAGCGTCGAGGCGGCAAAAGAAGAAGTCGCGCGGCTCCTGGAGGCGAAGTCGATCGGTAACCGGCCGCAAGCCAGGCGCCAGATCGATTACCGGCTGCGCGATTGGGGCGTTTCGCGCCAGCGTTATTGGGGCTGTCCGATCCCGATCATTCATTGCCCGGATTGCGGCGCGGTTCCGGTTCCCGCCGCGGATCTCCCGGTCGAACTGCCGCCAGACGTCACCTTCGACGAGCCCGGCAATCCGCTCGACCGGCACCCGACCTGGAAATATGTGAAATGTCCGAACTGCGGCTCCGACGCGCTGCGCGAGACCGACACGATGGACACTTTCGTTGATTCGTCCTGGTATTTTACGCGCTTCACCGACCCTTGGAACGAGGCCGCTCCGGCGAGCCTCGGCGCCATCGAGAAATGGCTGCCGGTCGACCAGTATATCGGCGGCATCGAACATGCCATTTTGCATCTGCTCTACGCCCGCTTTTTCACGCGCGCGATGCAGGCGACCGGCCATGTCGGGGCCTTGAAGGAGCCTTTCGAGGGACTTTTTACGCAAGGCATGGTGGTGCACGAGACCTATCGCTCGAAAGAGGGCGACTGGGTGTCCCCGGCGGACGTCGACGTCAAAACCGAGGCGGACGGCAAGCGCCGCGCCTTCCATGTTGGGAGCGGGGAAGAGATCCTGATCGGCGGCATCGAAAAGATGTCGAAATCGAAGCTCAACACCGTCGATCCCGATGAGATCATCGCGACTTTCGGCGCCGACACGGCGCGCTGGTTCGTTTTGTCCGACTCGCCGCCCGAACGTGACGTGATCTGGACCGAGGAGGGCGTCCAGGGCGCCTTCAAATTCGTCCAGCGTCTGTGGCGGCTCGTCGGCGAATTGATTTTTCTCGGCGGCGCGCCGGGAGCGCCGCTGCCGGCGCAATTTTCTCCGGCCGCGACGGCCATCCGGCGGGCGGTTCATTCGGCGCTCCTCAAAGTTGAAGACGATTTGGAACGCCTGCGCTTCAACCGCGCCATCGCGCAGGTGCATGATCTCGCCAACAAGCTCGGCGCGGCTGTCGGAGCGATCGACAGCGTCGATGTCGCGCCCGACCTGCGCTACGCTTTCCGCGAGGCCGCCGAAATTCTCGTTGCGCTGTTCGCCCCGGTGATGCCGCATCTCGCCGAAGAATGTTGGTCGCGGCTCGGCCACGCAGGCCTGGTCTCCGAGGCGCCCTGGCCGGTCGCCGATAAGGAGCTGGTGGTCGAGGAGACGATGGAGCTGCCGGTGCAGGTCAACGGGAAAAAACGCGGCGATCTCGTTATCGATCGCGCCGCCTCCAAGGAGGCGATTGAGGCGGGAGCTTTGGCCCTCGAGGCGGTTCAGCGGGCGCTCGAAGGCCGGGCCGTCAAAAAAATCATCGTCGTTCCCCAAAGGATCGTAAATGTCGTTGCTTAGCCGGGGTTTTTCGCGCCGTTTCGCGCTCGCTTTCGCGGCGCTGGCGGGCCTTGCCGTCGCCGGCTGCATTCAGCCCCTTTACGGCTCGCTTGCCGGCGGCGGCGACGTCGCTAGCGAGTTGCAGGCGATCAAAATCGAGCCGATTCCAGACCGGCTCGGGCATTACATCGAGAACGACCTGATTTTTGGATTGAACGGCACTGGCGCGCCGATCGAGCCCAAATACATTCTCAAAATCAATGTGCGCGAAAATGTGCAGTCGGCCCTGGTCGATACGGTGACCGGCTACCCGACCTCAGGCACGGTCGTCGTCACGGCGGACTATACGCTGACGCCAGTTCGCGGCGGCGATACGATCGCCAAGGGAACGGCGGTGACCGTTGCGAGCTATGACCGCAACTCGCAGCGTTTCGCCAATCTCCGCGCCTCGCGCGACGCCGAGATTCGCAACGCGCGCCTGCTCGCAGACCAGATCCAGACCAATATCGCAGCCGCGTTCGCGTCAAAGGGCTGAATGAAGGGCTCGTAGCAGTGTGGGGACGCGGAAAAATTGGTCGCGATCAAAAGCTTCGAAGCCGACAAATTCCTCGCCCGCCCGGCGCCGCATATCTATCTCTATCTCGTCTTTGGCCCAGACTCCGGCCTCGTCGCTGAGCGAACGCGTAAAATCGTCAAACAGGCGGTGGATAATCCCAGGGATCCGTTCCAGCTCCTGCGCATAGGCGGGGACGATCTCGCCGCCGATCCGCTCCGCCTCGCCGACGAGGCGAATACGATCGGTCTCTTTGGCGGCCGGCGCGCCATCTGGATCGAGGCGCAGGGCAAAACCTTCGTCAAAGCGCTGGAGCAGGTCGCCGCTGCGCCGCCGCAAGACTGCACCATCATCATCGAAGCGGGGGCCCTCAAAAAAGACGCCGCGCTGCGGCGCCTTTGCGAGCGGGAGAAAAACGCCGCCGCGATCGAATGCTATCCCGATTCTGCGAAGGAGGTCGCGCAGCTCATCGAGATGGAGGCGAAAGCCGCCAATCTTTCGATCTCGCAAGAGGCGAAAGCGCTGCTGGTCTCTCTCCTGGGTCAGGATCGGCTCGCGACCCGCGCTGAACTCGCAAAGCTGCTTCTTTACGCGCATGGGGCGGGCGAAATACGCCTGGAGCATGTCGAGGCCGTCGTCTCGGACGCCTCGGGCCTCATGCTCGACGACCCCGTCAATGCCGCGTTCGATGGAGAGTTTGACGCGCTGGAGACCGGCGCGCGGCGCGCGTTCGCGCAAGGGACAGACGCCAACCAGCTTCTCGGCGCGGCGTTGCGCCATGCGCTCAGCCTGCGCCGCGCCCGCCTCGACGCCGACGCAGGAGCGGGGACGAAGGAGGGGCAGGGCGGCGGAATGTTCCGCGCCCGCGTTTTCGAGGCCCATCTTCGCGCCTGGTCCGCCGCAAAGGTCGCGCGCGCCATCGAGATTTTGGCAGATGCGATCCAAAAAACGCGGCGAGAACCAAAGCTTGGGCAAGCGATCGCCTTGCGCGCGCTGTGGAGCGTCGCCCAGGCCGCGCGCGCGAAGTCGGCGGCCCGTTAAAGGCGTTCTCTCGCGTTTGAGTCAGTCGCGCCGCGGCTGAGCTAGCGCTGCTTCGCCTGAATCATTCGTCGCCGTCAGGGTTGCGCCACAAAATATCCTATGTTAGCAACCCCTTCGCCATAAAGGTGCGGCCGCGTTCCTTCGCCGCTCCTTAGATTTCAGCTTAGTCCCCGTATAGGCCTTTTCGCGGATTGCCGTGAAAGGCGAGCACCCGTAAAAGCGCGAATCCGCGGGACAATTTGAACATTTGGGGGATCGGTTGGCGCAACAAACCCTCGTTTCCGGAATGGCGGGCCGATACGCTGAAGCGTTGTTCGCCCTGGCTCAGGAAAGGCATGCGACCGACGGGGTCGCCGCCGACCTCGCGACCTTCTCCAACATGATCGCCGAGAGCGAAGATCTGCGTAACTTCTTAAGGAGTCCCGTCTTCTCCGCTGAAGAGCAGGTCAAGGCGCTGAGCGCGTTGCTCGACCGCGCCGGCCTGACCGGAACGACGACAGAAAAATTTCTGAAGCTGGTCGCGACCAAGCGCCGGTTGTTCGCGGTCACGGACATGATCCGCGATTTCAATATTCTTTATGACCACGCGAGAGGCGTCAGCCGCGCCGCGGTCACTGTCGCGGAGCCGCTGCGGGATGATCATGTCGAGGCGCTGAAAAGCGCTCTCGCCCAAATTTCCGGCAGCAACCGCGTTGAGGTCGACGTAAAGGTCGATCCCTCGATCATCGGCGGCCTCATCGTCCAATTGGGCTCTCGCATGGTCGACGGCTCGCTCAAGACAAAACTGAATTCGATCCGCGCACGTATGAAAGAGGTCGGCTGATGGACATCCGCGCCGCAGAAATCTCCACAATCCTCAAGAACGAGATTGCCAGCTTTGGCAATGAAGCCGCCGTCACCGAGGTAGGCCAGGTGCTCTCCGTCGGCGACGGCATCGCGCGCGTCTATGGCCTCGATAAAGTCGAGGCCGGCGAAATGGTGGAGTTCGAAAACGCCGTGCGCGGCATGGCGTTGAACCTTGAGGTCGACAATGTCGGCGTCGTCATCTTCGGCTCCGACCGCGACATCAAGGAAGGTCAGACGGTCAAGCGGACCGGCGCCATCGTCGACGTTCCGATCGGCAAGGAACTGCTCGGACGCGTCGTCGACGCGCTCGGCAATCCGATCGACGGCAAGGGTCCGATCCAAGCGACGCGGCGCGCGCGCGTCGACGTCAAGGCGCCCGGCATCATTCCGCGCAAATCCGTGCATGAGCCGATGGCGACAGGCCTCAAGGCGATCGACGCCCTGATCCCGATCGGACGCGGCCAGCGCGAATTGATCATCGGCGACCGGCAGACCGGTAAGACGGCCGTCGCGCTCGACGCGATCCTCAATCAGAAATCCTTGAACCAAAGCGGTGATGAGAGCGTGAAACTCTATTGCGTCTATGTCGCGGTGGGGCAGAAGCGCTCGACGGTCGCGCAATTCGTCAAGGTTCTCGAAGAGAACGGCGCGCTCGATTATTCGATCGTCGTCGCCGCGACCGCCTCGGACCCGGCGCCGATGCAGTTCCTGGCGCCATTCTCCGGTTGCGCCATGGGCGAATATTTCCGCGACAATGGGATGCACGCGCTGATCGTCTACGACGATCTCTCGAAGCAGGCGGTGGCCTATCGCCAGATGTCGCTTCTGCTGCGGCGGCCGCCCGGCCGCGAAGCCTATCCCGGCGACGTTTTCTACCTGCATTCGCGTCTGCTCGAGCGCGCCGCCAAGCTGCGCGACGCCAATGGCGCCGGATCGTTGACGGCGCTGCCGATCATCGAGACGCAGGCCAATGACGTGTCGGCCTATATTCCGACCAATGTGATTTCGATCACCGACGGACAGATCTTCCTCGAGACCGATCTCTTCTATCAAGGCATTCGCCCCGCCGTGAACGTCGGTCTTTCGGTATCGCGCGTAGGCTCCTCCGCGCAAACCAAAGCGATGAAAAAGGTCGCCGGCAAGATCAAGGGCGAACTCGCGCAATATCGCGAAATGGCCGCTTTCGCCCAGTTCGGCTCCGACCTCGATGCGACGACGCAGCGCCTCTTGGCGCGCGGTTCGCGCCTGACCGAGCTCCTGAAGCAGCCGCAATTCTCGCCACTGAAGATGGAGGAGCAGGTCGTCGTGATTTACGCCGGGGTTAACGGCTATCTCGACGCCCTGCCGGTCAACCGGGTCCGCGCTTTCGAAGATGGGCTCCTCGCTTTGATGCGGACCAGCCACGCCGATCTGCTCGATACGATCCGGACGTCGAGGGATCTCTCCGACGACTCGGGCAAGCAGCTGAAATCGATTGTCGAGGCTTACGCCAAGAACTTCGCTTGAACGTCGCTGAAGCGAAGCTTGGAAGCAACCTCGAGACTAGCGAAGCGGACATGCCATGCCCTCGTTAAAGGACCTGCGTAACCGGATCGCCTCGGTCAAGGCGACGCAGAAAATCACCAAGGCTATGCAGATGGTGGCGGCGGCGAAGCTGAGACGCGCGCAGAACGCCGCCGAAGCCGCGCGGCCTTACGCTGAGCGGATGGAGCGGGTCGTCGGGTCGCTCGCCGCGTCGATCCCCCCAGGCTCGCCAGCCCCGATGCTAATGACGGGCAATGGCCAGAACAACGTCCATCTTCTTGTCTGCTGCACCGCCGAGCGCGGTCTTTGCGGCGGGTTCAACGCCTCGATCGCTCGGCTCGCCCGCGATTCAGCCACGTCCCTGATCAACCAAGGCAAGACCGTCAAGATCATCTGCGTCGGAAAGAAGGGCTTTGACATCATACGCCGCCAGTTCGAGCGCCAGATCATCGAACTTGTCGAGTTGCGCAGTGTCAAGACGCTCGGCTTCGACAACGCCGAAGCGATCGGGCGCAAAATCGTCTCCCTCTTTGAGGGCGGCGAGTTTGACGTTTGCACCCTGTTTTTCGCGCGATTCAAGTCTGTGATTTCGCAGGTTCCGACCGCTGTCCAGCTGATCCCCCTGACGGTCGCGAGCGAGGCGACCCCCGATTCGCCGCAGGTCGTCTACGACTATGAGCCGGACGAAGAGGAAATCCTAGAGACGCTTCTGCCCCGCAATGTCTCGACTTAAATTCTGCGCGCGCTGCTCGAAAACGCAGCTTCCGAGCAGGGCGCGCGGATGAGCGCGATGGACAGCGCCTCCCGCAACGCCGGCGAAATGATCAAAAAGCAGACAATGCAATATAACCGCTCGCGCCAGGCGATGATCACGAAAGAGCTGATCGAAATCATTTCCGGCGCCGAGGCGCTTTGAGCATCCAGCACAGATTCGAAGAGGACGAACCATGACCGACGCCGCAACCAACACCCCCGTAGGCCACGTCACGCAGGTCATCGGCGCCGTCGTCGACGTCAAATTCGACGGTGGTCATCTGCCGGAAATCCTCAATGCGCTGGAGACCGACAATGGCGGCAACCGCCTCGTGCTCGAAGTCGCTCAGCATCTTGGCGAACATTCCGTGCGCTGTATCGCCATGGACGTCTCGGAGGGGCTGATCCGCGGACAGGAGGTCAGGGACACCGGCTCGCCGATTATGGTGCCGGTCGGCGAAGGCACTCTCGGCCGCATCATGAATGTGATCGGCGAGGCGGTCGATGAAGCCGGGCCGATTCCAGCGACCGACTACCGGGCCATTCATCAGCCCGCTCCGACCTATGCCGAGCAGGCGACGGAAGCCCAGGTTCTCGTCACCGGCATCAAAGTCGTCGATCTGCTCGCGCCTTACGCCAAGGGCGGCAAGATCGGCCTTTTCGGCGGCGCGGGCGTCGGCAAGACCGTGCTGATCATGGAGCTGATCAATAATGTCGCCAAGGCGCACGGCGGTTATTCCGTCTTCGCCGGCGTCGGCGAGCGCACCCGCGAAGGCAACGACCTTTATTATGAAATGATCGAATCCAAGGTGAATTCGAATCCGCGCGACCATGGCGGCTCCGCCGCCGGATCGAAATGCGCGCTGGTCTACGGCCAGATGAGCGAGCCGCCGGGGGCGCGGGCGCGCGTCGGGCTGACGGGACTGACGGTCGCCGAGGATTTCCGCGACAAGGGCCAGGACGTGCTGTTCTTCGTCGACAACATTTTCCGCTTCACGCAGGCGGGCTCGGAAATGTCGGCATTGCTCGGCCGCATTCCTTCGGCCGTGGGTTATCAGCCGACGCTCGCAACCGACATGGGCGCCTTGCAGGAACGCATTACGACGACGACCAAAGGCTCGATTACCTCGGTCCAGGCCATTTACGTGCCCGCCGACGATCTGACCGATCCGGCCCCGGCGACGTCCTTTGCCCATCTTGACGCCACCACAGTGCTGTCGCGCTCGATCGCGGAGAAAGGCATCTATCCCGCCGTCGATCCGCTGGATTCGACCTCGCGCATGTTGACGCCTCTGGTCGTCGGCGAAGAGCATTACAACGTGGCGCGCGCGGTCCAGCAGACGCTGCAGCGCTATAAAGGTCTCCAGGACATCATCGCGATTCTCGGCATGGACGAATTATCGGAAGAAGACAAGCTGACCGTCGCCCGCGCCCGCAAAATCGAGCGCTTCCTGTCGCAGCCGTTCCACGTGGCGGAAGTCTTCACCGGCTCGCCCGGCAAACTGGTTTCGCTCGCCGACACGATCAAGGGCTTCAAGGGGCTTGTCGAAGGCAAATATGATCACTTGCCAGAAGCCGCCTTCTATATGGTTGGACCGATCGAAGAAGCGGTCGAGAAGTCCCAGCGGCTCGCGGCCGAGGCGGCCTGACTGCTGATCCGGTCATCCTTAAAATCAATGTCGGGGACGGGCCATGCCGGACTTTCATTTCGAACTCGTGTCGCCTGAAAGGCTGGTGTTTTCAGGCGAGGTGCAGTCCGTCGTCGTGCCCGGAACCGAAGGGCAGTTCACCGTCCTCAAGGATCACTCCCCCCTGATGTCGACGCTGAAGCCCGGCGTCATCGACATTGCGGAAGCGTCGAAATCAATCCGTTTTTTCGTGCGCGGCGGATTCGCCGAAGTCTCGCCGGCCGGCCTCACCATTCTTGCGGAGCGCGCGATCCCGATCGAAGAAGTCGATGCTGGGCAAATCGACGCGGACATCAGGAACGCGGAAGAAGACATCGCCGACGCCAAAACGGATGAAGTGCGCAGACTTGCCGCGGAGAAGCGAGATCAGCTGCTCGAACTCAAGTCCGCGCTGAACATCTGAACGCGCCCTCGTGGGCTTGGCCCCCGGATTAATAACAACGAGTAAATCCCGACTCGTTGCTCGCTTTGCTGGCAATAAAACTCTGGGTGGAGGAGCATGATGAAGAAGCTTTTATTTGCACTGGCTTTGGCGGCACTGACGCCTTCGCTGTCTCAGGCGCAGGTCAAGATCGATATGTCAAAGTTTACCTGCGAGCAAATGCTTGCGATGCCGCCGGATCGCCAGGCTGACTTCGCAGAATTTATGAGCGGGTGGATTGCTCAAAAGAGCGGCCGCACTTTCGTTGACCTGGGCTTGTTTAAAAAGAACATCGCGAGCGTCCATGACTGGTGCGTCTCCAACAAGTCCGAGTCGGTGATGGCGGGCTTGCAACGCGCTTACGCCAAGTAATGAGAAGGACGGCAAATCACATGAACAGCAAACTCTTTTTCGCTGGCGTCGTCGCCGCTCTTGCCACGGCCATTCCGGCTAAGGCGCAAGTCACGATCGAAATGTCGGAGATCACCTGCAAGGACTTCGCGGGGTACGATGACGACACGAAGGACTTCATTTCGGACTGGATGAGGGGCTATTTCATGTCGAAGAAAAACATCACTGTCGTCAACTCGCGTTACGTGAAGCGCAATGGCCAGAAGATTGCGCGCTACTGCAAGAAGCTGCCGAATTCGTCGCTGATGGACGCGATCCAGAAAAACGCTCGCTGATCAATTTGAAGACCGCGTTAGGCTCCCCAGCCACCATCACCTTGCCGGCTCCTTTGGCATCCAGCTTCCATCCACCCTCGGCATTCCATGCGACAGCGGTAATCCCGTTCGATCCGGCGCATCCTGCGCTTAAATCTGCCAGGGCGTCCGATCTCCGGGCGCCGCATGGATTGGCGAACCGAACGTCGTGCCGATTGCCGGATGGCCCGTAGGATCTTTTGCCGCGTAATTAGCGGCGACCAGGCCGAATGCCGTCAAGCCCAACGCGGTGACGGCAAGGATCAAATACCGAAATAATTTCCGCATGATCGCGCCTCCGAATGGGCGCGCATGATTGGTTCGTCATGAAGCCATCATGCGCCGCAACGCCTTAGCCCACGTCCACATGGCCGTTGCCTTCCGGCGCGGCGTAGCTGGCGACGTCGGCGTGGCCGTTGCCTTCCGGCGCGGCGTAGCTGGCGACGTCGACGTGTCCATTGCCTTCCGGCGCGTAATTGGCGAAAGCGGCGCCGGACATCAGCAAGGCGGTGCCGATCAGGGCGAATTTGAACGTCTTCATGGGTCATCTCCGTGATGTTGAAAGGCGAACCATCTCGCCTGCAACCGTGAGATAGACCTTCGAGGAAAACGCGGATGTGGGGTTTCACACCTTTCACAAAGCGCTTCACGCCTTGAAATCCGGAGCCTCCTCGCGCGCGCCGATCATCGCCATCAGGCGCGGCACGTCGGTGAGCGTCAGCGCGCCTCGGGCGCGCCGCACGAGGCCCTCGCGCTCCATGGCGCTCAACTCCTTGGTGACGGTTTCGCGGCGCGTAGAAATTCTCCCGGCAAGATCGGCGTGGACGGGGGGCGGCGACACGATCGCCTCTTTCGGGTCCGCTTTGCTCGGCCGGGAGAGGCGCAAAAGCTCCATGATGAGCCGTTCGCGAATGGCGAGCGTCGTGAACTCGTTGACCCGGTTGGCTAGCATGCGCACTTGCCCGGTGATCAGGCGAAGCAATTGCAGGCTGACGTCCGGATGATTCGTCACGGTCTCAAGGAATGTCGGCGCCGACATTTTTGCGATCGTCGCGTCCGTAATGGCCAATATGCTGGCCGATCGGGTCTGGCCGTCGATGGCGGCGAGTTCGCCGAAAAAGGCGCCGGCCTCAATATCGCGCAAAATTGTCTCGCGGCCGGAAATTGTGCGGATCATGACCCGTGCGACGCCGGTGATGAGAAAGAACACGTCCGTGCTTTCGTCCTGATAGTCGATGATCCATTCTTTGGCGCGGGCGCGCCGCCAGATGCAGCGCGTGTCGAGGCGCGTGGTCTCGTCTTTGCTCAAAGATCGAAAGAGTTCGATGCGCGCGAGCGTTTCCGATTGTCTGCCAGCCGTCATGTCACCAAGCCTTCTGCGCTATCAGATCGTCGAGCTCGTTTTTGGCGTGGAATGCGACGATTTCGATCTCCTGCGAGCTGCTCCTGACCTGGACGCGGCGGCTCTCGATCGCCGGCATCGGCAAGCCGGCGCCTTCGATGACCTCGCGCGAGAGAATAATCGCGCATTTCAGCTCCTTGGTCAGGCCCTCGAGTCGCGAGGCGATATTGCCGACGTCGCCGAGAAACTGGGCCGTCTGGCGGCTTTCCAAACCGCCGACGATGGCAAGACCGAGGTGGCAGCCGGCGCCGAAGCGAAGTGGAAAGTCAAACGCGGTTTCGAATTCGTCGCTCAAGGCCAACAGCGTCGCCCACAGGTCGCGCAGGGTTGAAATGGCGGCTTGCGCGGCCTCTTTGGCGGTGCGGTCGCCGCCGAAGAAACCCATGACCCCGTCTCCGGCGATGCTGGAGATATGGCCGCCGTTGGACTCGACGGCGTGGCAGACCGCGCCGACGTAGCGATCGATGACATAGAACGCGTCGTAGGGCAGGCGTCCATCGGCGAGCCTCGTCGAATCGCGAAGATCGACGAAGAGGGCCGCGATCTCATGTTCGCTCGAGGCGCTGAGGCTTTGCGCCTGCTTTCGCGTATCCAGACGCCCGGCAGTGAGCAGCGGCGCGACATGCGCATCTTGATGAGGCCGGACCTGGCAAGCGAGCCGGGTTGCGCCGCCCGCTCCGATCGCGGCGAGAGTGTTGGCCTCCGCCGTATTGGGAGGGGGCAGATTTTCGAGGCCGGCCTTGACCAGCACGCGGCAGGTCGAGCAACGCCCGCGGCCACCGCACATCGACATATGGGCGACGCCGGCGAAGCGGCTCGCCTCGAGGATCGAAAATCCGCGCGGCACGACGACCTGTTTGCCATCGGGATAGGTGATGGTCACGGCCCGGTAGCGGCGCTGAATCCATTCGCGCGCGCCCTGAGCCGCGAAGACCGCGCCGACCAATCCGAGGTAGACGAGGATCAATGTGTCTCCGATCCCCGTCAAAGTCTTCGCCTGCTTGGGGGTCTGAAGATGATTGAAGGAGGCGACAAAACCTTGGTCCAGCGCCGCCCTCGCATCGAAATCGTGGCCTGCATCGATAATGCCGCTGATGGCGAGCACCGGGATCAAGGTGGCGAGGATGGCGAGTATCGGCATCCATTGCGGATACCAGGGCTTGAAGCGCATCGCGCTGCGCAGTCCGATGCAGGCGTGTATCCAGAGCACGAGCAGGAGAAGGAATTGCCTCGGGATGCCGACGTAAAGCGATAAAAACCAATAGCGGTAGATCACCCAGGGGTAGGTCAAGGGAAGGTTGAACAGAAGATAACCGAGCCGGACGTTGACCGCATGAATGATGATCAGCGGCGGGATCGACAGGCCAAGCAGGAGTTGAGCGAGTTCGGCCGGCGGAATCCGCAGGTGGCGACGTCTATGGATCGCATAGAGGCCAAGGCCGCCGTGAGTGAGAAGAGATCCGTACAGCAGCGTCTGGCCGACCGCGGTCCGCCAAGGCCATATGAGGACCACTCTGATCGCGTCCATAGTGGGCAGGCGCAGGATGCCGCACGCGTGGTTCAGAAAGTGGCTCGTGACGAAACTGATCAGGATGAGGCCTGTGGTCAGACGCAGCGTGCGCTCGAGCGGCGGCAGACGCCGGGCCTTGACTGTGGCGCTGACGGGCGCCTTCACAGCTTGCGTCATGCGTCCTCCTCATCGTCACGCGCCGTCGCCCCGCAAGCTCGGCCGAGCCGCTTTTGCGACGCCGCGTCCCGCATTCTCGCCTCGAACGCAGGGAACGCGCAACTCTCAAGGCGTGATGATTGTCTTGCCTGTCATAGCGGATGAAGACCGTTGAAAACTCCCGTGTGAGTGAAAGCGGCTGCGACCGCCGCGAGGTGGAAGCGAAAGCGTCAGTAATGACGTCCGCGCCTTTAGCCGCGGCCCCGGCGACGAAGAGGAGGTGAATTTTATCGGGTCTGATTTTTCAAAAAAATGCTGTAGATCGTCGGAACGCTTATCCCATCAAACTTGGAGATTTCCGGCCTAATGGCGCCTCCACTTTTGCTGTTGCAGTCCGTTTCGCTGACCCTTGGCGGACGTCCGCTGCTGGAAAGCGCGGATCTTTCCGTTTCGCCCGGCGAACGTCTTTGTCTTGTCGGGCGCAACGGCTCCGGGAAATCGACGCTTTTGAAGATCGCCGCAGGCCTTCTCGAAGCGGACGGCGGAACGCGTTTCATTCAGCCGGACGCGAGCGTGCGCTATTTGCCGCAAGAGCCGGATCTCTCCGCCTTTTCGACCGCTTTCGCCTATGTCGAGGCTGGTCTCGGGCCGACCGACGACCCGCACCGGGCGCGCCAGCTGCTCAACGAACTGGGCCTCCACGGCGACGAGGATCCGGCCCATCTTTCCGGCGGCGAAGCGCGCCGCGCCGCGCTCGCGCGGGTCATGGCGCCCGAGCCCGACATTCTGCTGCTCGACGAGCCGACCAACCATATCGATCTGCCCGCCATCGAATGGCTGGAGGCCGAGCTCAAAGGGCTGCGGTCAGCGCTGGTTATCATCAGCCACGACCGGCGCTTCCTGCAAAATCTGTCGCGCAGCACGGTCTGGCTCGATCGCGGCCGCACGCGGACGTTGGCGAGCGGCTTCGCCGAATTCGAGGCCTGGCGCGACCAGGAGCTTGAAGAAGAGGAGCGCCAACAGCACAAGATCGATCGAAAAATCGTCGCCGAGGAGCATTGGCTCCGCTATGGCGTCACCGCGCGGCGAAAGCGCAACCAGAAACGGCTCGCCAACCTCAAGGCGATGCGCAGCGAGCGGCGTCAGCGCCAGAGCGCGACCGGCGACGTCAAGCTCGTCGCGAGCGAAGGCAAGGTTTCCGGCAAGCTGGTCATCGAAGCCGAGGCGGTGTCGAAATCCTATGGCGAACGCGTCATCGTCAAGGCCTTTTCGACGCGCATCTTGCGCGGGGATCGGTTGGGCGTGATCGGCGCCAATGGCGCGGGCAAGACGACGCTCGTCAACATTCTGACCGGCGCCCTAGCGCCCGACTCCGGTGATGTCCGGCTTGGCGCCAACGTCGAATTGGCGACGCTTGACCAGGGCCGGGCGAGCCTTGATCCTGATACCGTGTTGAAGGACGCGCTGACCGGCGGCGGCAGCGATTTCGTCGAGGTCAACGGCGCGCGCAAACATGTCATCGGCTACATGAAGGATTTTCTATTCGGTCCGGAGCAGGCGCGGACGCCGATCGGGCGGCTGTCGGGCGGCGAGCGCAGCCGGCTGATGCTCGCAAGGGCTTTGGCGCGGCCCTCGAACCTCCTTGTTCTCGACGAACCGACGAACGATCTCGATCTCGAAACGCTGGACCTGTTGCAGGAGATGCTCGGCGACTACAAAGGCACGCTTTTGATCGTCAGCCATGACCGCGATTTTCTCGACCGCGTTGCAACCTCGGTGGCGCTAGCCGAGGGCCAAGGCCGATGGATCGAATACGCCGGCGGCTATTCCGACATGGCGGCGCAGCGGGGGGCGGGCGCCGGAACGGCCCCGATCGTCGCGGCCGCGGCGGTCAGAGCCGTCGCGACAAAGCCCAAGGCGCCATTGCGGCGTGCAGAAAAACTGCCAGCCAGGCCGCGCCTGAGCTTTAAGGAAAGGCATGCGCTGGAGACTTTGCCGCAGCGCATGGATGAGCTTCGCCAACAGATGGCCAAGCTGAAGGCGCTGCTCGACGATCCGGAATTTTACACTCGCGACGCGGTGAAATTCGCCGCCGCGTCGTCGGCTTTCGCTAGGGTTGAGGCCGAGCTTGCCGCCGCGGAGGAGGACTGGCTCGTCCTCGAGATCCGCCGCGAGGAGATCGAGAGGTAACGCATTTACGCATTCGACCCAGGCGCCGCCTCGGCGGCGCTGGGCGATCGCAAGGCCGGAGCGCGCGCCTTTCGATCGGGGTGGCGCTTCAGATTGTCCCATCTAGGCCGCAAACTGGTCGAAAATGTTTCACGTGAAACGTTCTTTTCGGTAAACATGGCCGCGACGCGCGGTGAGCATTTTCCGCGTCACGAACCCGCCCTCGGCTCGGCGCTGGTCGAGGCCGATCTTCGGTCCCTTTCTTGCTCGAACTCCACTGGTTCTATAAGCTTCGGCTCGATCCGTCGGGCCGGCGGTCGCGCCAAAGAAACCAACTGGCGGATCTCATGAGTGGGACGTATGTCTGATTCGATGCCGCAAAAAGGCAATGCGACACCGGCGCGGCCGCTGCTGCCGGAACGGCTCGTCTCGGGATACGAAGCGTTTCTCGGCGGCCGCTTCGCGCGCGAACACGATCGCTTCGAGCATCTCGCCCAGGCGGGACAGAACCCGCGCATCCTCCTGATAGGGTGCTGCAACTCGCGGGTGTCGCCGGAGGTGATTTTCGACGCCGGGCCCGGCGAGATCTTCGTCGTGCGCAACGTCGCCAATCTGGTGCCGCCCTTTGGGCCGAACGATGACCTGCACGGCACGTCGGCGGCAGTCGAATATGCGGTTCTGGGCCTGCGCGTCGAGCACGTCGTCGTGCTCGGGCATGCGCGCTGCGGCGGCGTGCGCACTTATGCGGAAGGGGATCTCGATCCTTATCAAAAACCGCTTTCGGCTGGCGACTTTATCGGTAAATGGATGAGCTTGATCGCGCCGGCGGCTGCCAAGATCGGCCCGGCGAGCGAGCCGATCGCGGAGTATTGCGAACGCCTCGCCCTTGCTTCAATCATTCAGGGCCTAGCCAACCTGCGCACCTTTCCAGCGATCGCAATGCTGGAGAAGCGCGGCCTGCTGACGCTGCACGGCGCCTATTTCGGCATTCTCGAAGGCAAGCTGCTGGCTCTCGACGAGGAGACCGGAGGCTTTCTGCCAATCTCGGAGCAAGCGCACGCGGCGGCGCTGGCCGAACCGCGGTTTTGAGCTTCGGGTATTCGGCTGGGATTGGAGCCTTTCGGCCGCGCCTCCGCGGAAGCCTATGTCAGCTGAAGGTTGGCGGCGCGCATCATATGAAAATCGGAGGTTGCGAAGCCTG
This sequence comes from uncultured Alphaproteobacteria bacterium, assembly GCA_963789645.1. Lineage (GTDB taxonomy): Bacteria > Pseudomonadota > Alphaproteobacteria > Rhizobiales > Beijerinckiaceae > Methylocapsa. The sequence goes on from CAWBLM010000002.1 coordinate 206,099, forward strand.
ACCAAGAAGTGCATTTTAGACGCGATTGGTTCGCCGCTCAAAAAATGGGCGCACAAGCAAGAAAAATTGATCTGGAAGGAGACCTAAAATGACAATCGCTCGCATTCTGGCGGAGAAAGGACGGAACGTGAGCACCACCCAGCCCCACCGGACTTTGTCGGAGGTGGTCGCGATCCTGGCCGAAAAAAATATTGGCGCGGTCGTCGTGGCGGACGCTGAAGGCCGGGTTTTGGGTATTTTGTCCGAGCGCGATATTGTTCGGGCGATCGGGAAAAGCGGACCTGGCGTCCTTGATAACGCCGTGTCGAAGTACATGACCTCGCGGGTGATGACGATCACCGAAAAAGAAACCGTCTGCTCGGCGATGGAGCAGATGACCCAGCATCGCTTTCGTCACCTCCCCGTGGTCAAGGATGGCAGGCTCGCAGGCCTCGTCTCGATAGGCGACCTCGTGAAATACCGCCTCGCCGAGATGGAGCAGCAACATCAGGCCATGAAGGAATACATCGCCACGGCCTGAGCGCCGATCGGCGCGGCGTCTTCGTCAAGGCCAGTACGCTCGCACGCGGACGCGAAGGTCGGGTCGAACAAGAGGCTCCCCGCGTCAGACGCGATCACTGGGGCGGCTGGAGAGCGATGTAGTCGGCGATTTCCGGTATCGCGCGGCGAGCCGCCTCGCGCCCGATGTCGATGAGTTCATCGGCGCGATGAAAATCGAACAGACCAATCTTGCTGACCTTCGCATTGATGATGACGTCCGGCGGATCGCCCGCCAGCCGGGAGCGGGAGATGCGTCCTTGCGCGATGTTGAAAGCGTCCATCATAGCGCTGCCGATTGCCGGCGCTCCATCCTCCCGCTTGCCGAAATGACGACGCTGATTGCCGCGAAAAGCGCCGAAAAGCCCTCCTTTTTTCGGGCCGCTTTCGACGGTCAGCTCTTCCAGCGTCGGCTCGATCGAATGCCGATCATTGATGACCGTTGCGCGAAAACCGTTGTCCCCGATGAGATTGACGGCGAGGACGATCTCCGCGCCGAGGGCGCGGCAGACTGTGACGGGCACGGGATTGACAAGGGCGCCGTCAAAAAGCCAGCGGCCATTGATGCGAACAGGCTCAAAAATCCCCGGTAGCGCATAGGAGGCGCAGATCGCCTCCACGGCGTCGCCTCGCGTCAGCCAGATTTCATGGCCGGTGCCAACTTCCGTCGCAACAGCGGCGAAGCCCTTCTCCAGCTCCTCAAGTCGAAGGCCGTCCAGCGCCTGGTGGAGGCGGCGCCTCAACCTCGCCCCGCCGAGCAGGCCGACGCCCGAGAACGACACGTCCAGCATGCTGAAAACGCTCTTCTTGGTGAGGCTGCGCGCGAACATCTCGACATGTTTGAACTTACCGGCGGCGTAACAGCCGCCAATCACGGCGCCGATCGAGGTTCCCGCCACAACGTCGGGATGAATGCCATGGTCGCCGAGCTCCAGCATAACGCCGATATGAGACCACCCCCGCGCCGCCCCCGCGCCGAGCGCTATGCCTATTTTGGGCTTTTTCGGGCGGCCTGCGGATTGAGCGGCGTCGTCCAGGCCTTGCCTGATCGCGAGCGGTCCTGAATCCGGAAGCATTTTATTCATTCCATCGCTCCTCACGATTGCACCGGCTCAACGGGCGCGCGGCCAAAGAAGTTGCGGCTTGTTTTTCGAACGATTTTAGTCAGGTCCTCAGTCTTCCCCTTCAACATTGAGAATTATTGAAAATTAACGGCGCATTGGCGCTTATTTGCGCTCAGCGCCGCTAAGACGATATCGGCGCTAGGCGCTCCATGGTCTGCAGATCGGCGCACGCCATAATGCGACACGGAGGCGCTTCGGACGACAAAAAGGAACAAACCGCCGGACGCCTTAAGTCGGCGCTCCTGTCCGCGACAGCTGAGCGAAAAGAAGCAAGATCACGACCAGCGCTAGCAGCGCATAAGCGAGATAGACCTTTTTCAACGGGCGTCCTCCCTGATACGCCGGACTTTCCGTCCCAGCGTTAACATGATACCGGGATCGCCGAGATTTGGCGCGCCATTTTCCGGTCTTGCTGGAATTGAAAAGGCCGCCCGATTTTTCGGTAACATTACGCTTTAAAGAAAGCGGATAACATAGACTAAGGGCTTAGCTTTCGATCATCGAACTCGTCGCTTGCGTGGTCGTTGAGTGTGGAGGTCGCCCCCGTGCACCAAGCGGTTCAAAGCGTCTTTTGCTTGCGCTTCAATTCCTGCGCGAGCAACCAGTCCGGGCCGAACATATGTCCTTTTGGAGAAGGATTAGTATAGTAGACCAACTCCCACTCGATCCCTTTCGTATCAGGGTTCTTGCGCGACACAAAGCGGGCCGAATCAAAGTCGGACTTTGAAGGATAACCATCTTTAACCGGCGGCGCGCCTAGCACGACGACCAATTTGATGCGTTTGAGCACCTCCGGCTTCAGTTGGTTGAAAATATGCAGCACGTCGTAGCCGCCGCCCGAAAAACCATAGATCGCGGCATACAAAGGGTCGTCTCTCAACTTCGACACGGCCTGTGCAGTCTGCGGATTGTTGTCACGATCGCCGCCCTTCAGCGGATCGCCCGACACATCCAGCACGTCCCCGTCGTAGCCCCTGGACGTCGCATAGTCTTTTGCGGCCTTCTCGTGCAACGCTCCCTTGTCGTAGTTACGGGTGTTGCCGTCCTCGTCCTCGTAGGCCCCGCTATTGCCCCGCAAAATCAGCATCTTTGGATTCGACATCGTCGTCTCTTGTTGTGGAGCGGTCGAACCTGCCCGAAGCTCCCAGACCGGGCATGTCCCCAGTTTCGTTAATCGCGTACGATGAGTTCCATTGAACTGTTCGTCGTCTCAGCCGACATGCCCCAGACGGCCGTCTTTCTGAAAATCAATTTACCTCCACACCGCAAGCGGCGCAGGTGCACTAACGCACATACCGCCCACTCTTTCCGAGAACGGCCCTTCCTGTGTCGAAACATTTTCTGGGCAAACACTCGCGCTCGCCGCCTCGCGCGCGACTTTTTCGAACTCCGGCTGCGCGCAACTGCTTCACTTGCGCATCCATGCTCTGGCCGCACGCCGATACCTAATGTCTTAATCGAACACGAGCGTTTCGCCGCGATCCCCGCTTGCGATCCGGCGGTAGAAGCACGAGCGGCGGCCGGTGTGACAGGCGCCGCCATCGCCGCCGGCCTCCACCGTCAACAGCAGAGCATCCTGATCGCAATCGGTTCGGATCTCCGTGACCTTTTGCGTCTGGCCCGATGTTGCGCCTTTGCGCCAGATCGATCGCCGAGAACGCGACCAATAATGCGCCTCGCCGGTCGAAAGGGTGAGGCGCAAGGCCTCGGCGTTCATATAAGCGACCATCAATATTTCGCCATCGCCGGCCGCCCTGACGACGCAGACGATCAGCCCATCGGCGCCAAAATTTGGCGTGAATGCGACGCCTTCTTCAAGCTCATGCTTGATGTCTCGCGTTTTGGCGTCGATCGCTGCGAGCGTTGACGGCGTGTTGGTCATGCCAACCTCGGTCCTTTCGTTCTTGTCGACAGTTTGCGCGAGAGCGCACCGATCTCTCGCGCAATTTAGCCAGCCGGAGCCGCGTCACCTGAAAGTGAGAGGCCTTTCGCGGGAGTTGGCAGGGTTATTTGCCGTGCCGCAGCATGGCGAGGAAGCGCGCCTGCTCGGCCGGGTCGTCACGGAAGACGCCCGTAAACTGCGTCGTGATCGTCTGCGCGCCCTGTTTGCGGACGCCGCGCATCGACATGCACATATGCTCGGCTTCGAGCATGATGGCGCAGCCGCGCGGACGCAGATGCTGATCGATCGAGCCGATGATCTGAGCCGTCAGCGCTTCCTGGGTCTGGAGACGCCTGGCGAACACGTCGACGACGCGGGCGAGCTTCGACAGCCCGACAACTCCGACCTCCGAAGGGTAATAGGCAATATGGGCGACGCCAATGAACGGCACCACATGGTGCTCGCAATGCGATGAAAAGGGAATGTCGCGCACGAGGATGATGTCGTCATAGCCCTGAACCTCCTCGAAGACCCGGGACAGAACTTCGGTCGCGTCCTCGCGATACCCTGAGAACAGCTCCTCATAGGCCTTGACGACGCGTGTCGGCGTATCGATCAGACCTTCGCGCCTGGGATCGTCGCCGGCCCAGCGCAACAGCACACGAACGGCTGCTTCGGCCTCTTTCCGAGTGGGACGCGCTTCCTGCGCTGAAATGTCGCGCTGCGGCTGAGGACGTTCGACTAAGGACTTAACCACGGCATCCATGTGTGGCGCCTCCTAAAAGTTCAATGAGCGTCCCTGGCTCCGCCTCCGAAATCAGAAGGAGCCTCGCTTCGGCGGTCAAGAGCCGGATCTGCCCCTGAAGCCGGATGCGCCGAGTGGACGTTAGCCCGGGAGGACCGCTTTGAAATGCGCCAAATCTCGTCGCCAAGCCCTCGCGCCTCTATATAGTATTGAAACTCCGTCGTCACCCGAACCTTTGCTCCGCGGACGTCCATGCTGACCGAGATATACAACACCCAAATCCTCGATCTGGCGGCAAACATTCCGCGCCAGGGCCGTCTGCCGGCGCCGGGCGCCACGGCCAAGGCGCACTCAAAGCTATGCGGCTCCACTGTCATCGTCGATCTGGTCATGGACGAAGGCAAGATTGTCGATTTCGCCCACGAGGTTAAGGCTTGCGCCTTGGGCCAAGCGGCGGCCTCGATCATGGCCCGTCATGTCATCGGCTCGACCGCCGCGGAGATCCGCTCGCTACGCGATCAGGTCCGCGCCATGCTCAAGGAGAATGGTCCGCCTCCGAACGGGAAGTGGGGCGAAATCGCAGCGCTTGAGCCGGTCCGGGACTATAAGGCGCGGCACGCCTCGACCATGCTCACGTTCGAAGCGACGCTCGACTGCGTCAATCAGATCGAAACGCCGGGGCAGAAATAACCAAGCTCGCAGCCAAGGCCTTCAGGCGCATCGCGGTAGACTGTCGGGTCGAGATCAGACGGCGTGCGCGCACCGTTTAATGCAGGAACGGCAAATCGAGATTGAACGAGTGGGCGACGATGACGCCGGCGGTATATTCGTTCAGCGAGCCGAGATTGTTGGGAATCGGGCTCGCGGCCGCGTTGCTGACGAGGCGATCGTAGCCGCCGAAAAGCGTCGCGCTCCAGGTCGGCATAAAATCGTATTTGATGGAAGCCAGCACGCCGACCGAGGTGAGGCCGCCATTGGCTTGATAAGGAGTCACCTTGCCGTTGAGGAAAGCCTCAGACGGTGTGACCGAAAAATAGGCGTTCATGAATTGGGTGTCGCCGAGCTGCAGACGCGGGCCGATCGCGGCGGTGAAGGGTCCGAACCTTTCGACGGCGTCGAAGGCGATATTGGCGTCGAACCCGTCATGGCCGTTGACGCCCTGGCGCGCTTCGGCGCGGACGCGGAAATGCTCCGTATACCAAAGCTCGCCAAATATGCCGAGCTCCAACGTCCAGTCGACATTGGGCAGGCCAAAGAAGGCGCCGTTGCCATCGCTCAATCCGCGCCGGGGCATAATGCGCCCTACTGGACCCGCCTTGATCCAGCCATAGTCGAGGAGGGCGATCCCAAAGCCGTCGTCTGGAGAGGAGAATGGCTCCGGCTCTCCGGGCCGCCGCAACGCGAGGGTGCCGGTTGGCCAGACCGTGACGCTTCTTGCGCCCGGGAAGGATGTCTGGACCTGGGGACCAAGACCGACGGTCACGGTCCAGCCTGTCTCCGGCGCCGCTGGGGCGCCGGCGGCGTCAGATCCGCGGCAAACACAGTCGGCGCGGCGGCGGATAGAAGGCCGGCGAGAGCGAGGCTTTTCGAGATGGACAATGGCGCACCAAAAGCTTTGAGTTCGAACGAACGCCGCAATACTATGCGGTGAGTTATTGGGGCCTGCCAGTGCATTTGCGCCACACTCGCGCATGAACGAACAGGAGAGCCGGGCGTAGCTATGTGGAGCGCATCCAAAATCGGGCGGGTGGCGGCGCGCGCGGCGATCCGGGGCTACCAACTCACGTTCTCGTCCCTCGCCGGATCACAGTGCCGGCATCTGCCGACCTGTTCCGCCTATACGGATGAAGCGATTGCTCGGCATGGCCTTTGGGCGGGCGGTTTCATGGGCTTAGCGCGCGTCTGCAGGTGCCAGCCGTTCGGCACGGCGGGGTTTGATCCTGTGCCGCAGGATTTGCCCGCGCGCGCGCATTGGCTACGGCCTTGGACCTATGGCCGCTGGGGCGGGCCATTGCCCGAGCGTCAGGCGGATTTGATCGAACGGGATTCCGCGCTGGCGCGGAGCGACGAATTGCGGGACTTGGTTAGCGAAGCGTCAATCAGCAAGACGAAGCGCGACGAGCGTCAAGGCGACGGCGCAGGCGTTGGAGACATTGAGGCTCTTGATGGCGCCCGCCATGTCGAGGCGAGCGACGATGTCGCAATTCTCGCGGGTGAGGCGGCGCAGCCCCTTGCCTTCGCCGCCGAGAACGAGCGCGAGCGGACGCTTTAGCGGCGAAGCGGCGAGCGCCGCCTCACCCTCGGAATCAAGGCCGACGCGCAGATAACCCATTTCATCCAACTCCTCGAGGGCTCGGGCAAGGTTGACGACATGGGCGATCGGCACATGCTCGAGGCCGCCGGAGGCCGCTTTCGCCAGAACGCCGCTCATCTCCGGCGCATGACGTTCGGTCATCACCATCGCGTCGACGCGAAAAGCCGCCGCCGTGCGTAAGATCGCGCCGACATTATGCGGATCCGTGATCTGGTCGAGCACGAGGATGACGCCGCTCGAGGAGGGAATTTCTGACAGATCGATCGCGTCTAAAGGCCTGGCTTCGAGCAGAACGCCCTGGTGAACGGCGCTAGGGCCGAGACGACGGGATAAATCCTTGGCGTCGACGATATGGGGGTTGAGCCCTGCGGCCGCGATTTCTGGGGCGAGCCTTGCCGCGGCGGCTTTGGTTGCATAGGCGTCGAGCACCTTGCGTTTGCCGGCGCGCAGAGCCTCGCCCACTGCGTGAAAGCCATAGAGCGCGACGCAGTCCGAGGATGTCGATCTGAAAGAACGGGCTTCGTCTGAGCCATGCATTTGTCCGGCGGGCCTCCGCGGAGGCGGCTTTTGCCGGACCGGCGCCGCGCCTTTCCCGCTCAGCGCCTGTGCTCTGTCGCGCCTCACTTCATCTCTCGTTTGTTGACGGTCCTGCATCGTCGCGACGCGCGCCCTGGCGTCGCGCCCTCGACGCGCGAAGGGCGATCAGCGCGGGTCGAGATTTTTGGTTGACAGCAGGGGGTCCGGTTCGCATAAGCGCGTTCTCGAATGTCCTGAGAAGGGGCCTTTGGGGGAGTGTCCCGAGCGGCAAAGGGGGCGGACTGTAAATCCGCTGGCTACGCCTTCGTAGGTTCGAGTCCTACCTCCCCCACCATCGTCGCGCAACGCGCGCCAAGGTCGATGGCGCGGGAAATCGGCGGAAGGCCGGCCAACGGTTTTGGCCCAGACTTTTTTGGCGCAACCGGCGTGTGTTCTGAAAATAGTGCCGACGATGCTTGAACAATCATCGACGAGATGATGCTTCAATCTTTCGGTCTGACACGATTTCCATAGGGGACCGCCATTTTGAAGCGCTCCAGCGCTTTTTCACGGCGCCTTTATGCAAATCGGCCGATCAAAAGCGCTGACGATGGCGCGCCGCGCGCCATGTTGGGGATCAGCCGGTTCCCTATTCGAGATAGCCGTATTTCGAATAATACTTCTTGTAATAATGATTGCCGTGATAACGCTCGTACCGGCTCTGCGCGCCCATATCAACTTTGTTGAGCACGACGCCGAGGAGCCGGTCATAGACGCCCTGCGCCTCGGACAACCCGCGCTCGACGACGTCGATTTTCGTAGCGCCCCACTCGATCACGAAAACATAGGTGTCGATCACATGACCCGTGGTCCGGACATCGACGATCGGAGCGACCGGAGATAGATCAACCACGATATAGTCGTATTTGGCGCGAAGGCCGTCGATCAGATTCTTCATCGCCGCCGAGGCAAGAATTTCGTTGGTGTGAGGCAGCTTCGCGGTCGCTCCCGCGGCCAGGAAATTCAGCCGGCTGGAGGGCAAGGTGATGACGGCCTGGTCCATCGAGATTGAACCGATGACGACGTCGATCAATCCTGGCGCATCCGGGGCGAACCACCGCGACAGCGAAGGACTGCGCAAATCGCCGTCGACCAGGATCACATTACCGCCGGCGTCGGCGATAAGATGAGCGAGATTGGAGGCGATAGTGGATTTGCCTTCATTCGGCAAAGTGGACGTCAGCCCGATGACCTTGTGCGCTTTCAAGGCGCCGTTGAGATCGGCGGCGATTTTCACTGAACGAATGGCTTCAGCGTAACGCGAGAAGGGCGCATCCACGACGTTCCGGAGGAAGCCGAGCTTAGCCGCGTTTCGCGCTTCTTTGGTTTCGCCGGCCCTGGTCTCGTCGGCGTCCTCGGTCCGAGGCGGCGAGGCCGTCTTCAGAGAGGGCGCCAAAGCGAGGCAGTTGACGCGCAAGGTGTCCTCGATCTGGCCGCTGGTGCGAAACACCCCGTCGGAAGCCTCGCGCAAGTAAGCGAAGCCGAAGCTTAAGACGCTGCCGGCCGCGAGCGCGAGAAATAAAGTCAGCGATGCCCTCGGCGCGCTCTTGGAGAGGGGCGGGAATGCCGGGCTGATCAGTCGAGTCTCGCTGATGGGCGCGGCGTCTTGCTGCTGCGCTGTCTCCATGTAGCGCTGCAGGAAATTGTCATAGAGCGCTCGCGACGTGTCGGCGTTGCTCGCCAGTTCGCGCAGCTGAACCTCCGCTGGACCCGCCTCCTGCGACAGTGTGACCGTTTTCGTCATGCTGTCTTTGAGGTTTTGTTCGCGGGTGAGGGCGATTTCGTAGTCGCTTTTGTAGCTACCGGCGATCTTGCGCATTTCATCGGCGATGCTGTGCCGGATTTCCTGCATCTGCGTGCGCAGGTTGACCGTTGCGAGGTGATTGGCGCCGTAACGCTGGGAAAAGATCGCTTCGCGCTGCGCCAGCTCCAGATATTGCGAGCGCAATTTGATGATGACTTCGCTTTTCAAGGCGTCAGTGACGGAGGAGTCGGGAAGGTCTTGCGCCATCACCGAGTTGATCCGTTCAAGACGCGCCTTCGCCTCGGCGGTTGCCGCGCTGGCGAGAATAAGCTGGGTGTTCAGTTCGGAGAGTTGCTGATCGCCGATCAACCGCCTATTGGCGTTAGCGCCCGCGCCCGCGCCCGCGCCTCCCCCGCCGCCGAGGCCCGCGGTGTCGACGATATTGTTCTTTTTCTTGAAGTCTGCGACCGCGCGTTCGGCGTCGGCCGCTTGCCTGCGCAGTTCCTTGATGCGCTCTCCGAGCCAAGTGCCGGCGCGCTGCGTCGCTTTATATTTAGCGTCCAGCTGATCGTTGACGAAAGCGTCGACCAAAGTGTTCACGATCAGAGCGGATTTTGCCGGGTCCAGCGAGGTGAAGGCGATGTCAATGACATAGGTCAGACCCTCTCGGGTGATGGTCAGCTGTTTTTGAAAAGTGGCCAACGCGACCTCTTCCGCGACCTGTTCGCGTTCGGCTGCGGTCAACGGCTTAGCGGGCGGCGGCGGGAACACAGATTTTAAAAAGCTTGATATCGGATTTGGGTCGTCCGGAGGAACAAATTCGGGATCATCAATCAAATGAAGCTTTCGGATTACCGCCAAAGCGACATTGTCCGCCTTCAACATTTCGACTTGCGTCTGCACTGTCGCGGCGTCGATTTGCGCATCGCCGACAACGGCTTGCTGGGTCTGTTGCAGTACCTGGATTTTGTGCGTATCGATGACCACCGCGCCAGTCGCGGTGAATTTCGGCGGCGACAACACGAGGTACAGGATCGCTAAAGCCACGCTGCAGGCCATGATGACGGCGACGATGGGCAGCTGGCGCCGGACGATGCGGAACGCGTTCTGGAGCGCATCGAGCAGCGGCGCGACGACCTTTGGAAAATCTTGGCCGGCATGGGAAGCGCGTTTATTTATCTGCAACATCTGGTTCAACTCGCTGTCGGCCTGATCGGAAGATTGAATTTTGGTAGCATAATCACTCGTTTTGCATCAAGCTCACTTTAGTCTTATTCAGAACGCCGTGGGCGAGCAGGCAATAAACATCTCGCGGACTTGGCGACATACTCAATTTTTACGTGTGCTCTCAATCGGCGCGCGACTCTTTATTGTCGCAACAGGCGCGGGCGACGACTTGAACGTCGTCGCAAATTCGAACCGTCAATCCCGCCACGGCCTTCGCAGCGTCCGCAAGAGTCGCCGGCGCTCATGGCCAATCTGCGTCGGCCCGATCCGTAGCGCCTTTTGCAAACTTAGCAGCTGGGCGTTAGAATTGCAATCAGAATATAGACGTTAAGTGACATTAATATAAAGATCGGGCTTTTGCGCGTCAAATATCGAATCGCTGTATATTTCCATTGATGAAATCCCCAAATAGCCAGCTCGCCCGATATAGACTTAGGTTGAACGCTGTGTGCTGTTTCTGTAACGCTCCTAATGGTATGCGTTAATAGTACCCGTTCGTTGAAGGAATCGTATCTACTTGCAGGCGTAGCGCCGCGAGTTTCGCGTCGAACACGCAAGAAACAAGCCATAAATTCCCGTCGCAGGAGAAATCGCCAAGCCGCCGCGCTGCGGGCTGAGGATGGCGGACGGCGGCGCAATGGAAGCGAAAAGCGGCCAAAGCTACCCCTGCCGCACTGCGATCCAAGATCCTGAGCATTGCATCGTCGGCGATGACCAGGTGCCTGACCCGACCCCGCCTTTGACCCTGCCAGCGACATTTGCGACCTGATTTTCGCGTCGGAACGCCAGGGCGACGCCGCCGCGCGGGTCGATCCGGCCGGAGGCTTGCATAAACCCATCCGCGGGAGAGGTGACACGGCCCAGGGCGACGGCGATTGTCCAATGATAGACCCTATCGCAGAATCCTTGTCGGGTGAAAATTTCGACGGCGTAAACGCCGTCATGGTTCGCCGCGGCGACGGCCGCCGCGCTGTGTCGCGCGCTCGACCCCGTCGCCGCGCCCAAACATGCCGCGGCAGCCAGGGCTGCCGTCAGGCGACGTTTGAGGCGGATGCGGTTCATTCGCCGATATCCCCGCGCGGCGCTTCCATCCGAGCTTTTTTTTGCAAAGCCCTGGCGGTTGCGCAAGCTAAAATGAATGGCGCGTGAAGGGTTGCCAAGCCGCGCGCCCGGACAACGAGCTTGCCTTCAGGCTGCTATCTGATGCGGTTACTCTCGTCCGCCGGCGGCAAAGGGGTGGGCCGGCGGTCCTTGCCGATGGCGACGAAGACGAAGGTCGCCTCCGTTACTTTGTTGACGGCCTCTTCTTCACGATAGCGCCGCCAGGCTTCGATCTTGATGCGCATCGACGTGCGGCCTTCGCTGAGGAGCCTGGCGTAGAGGCTGACCTCGTCGCCGACATAGACGGGGCTCAGAAAGGTCATTCCTTCGACCATGACGGTCGCGGCGCGCCCGCGCGCGCGCCGCGCCGCGAAGCTGCCGGCCGCCATATCCATCTGGGCCATCAGCCAGCCGCCGAAAATATCGCCGGCCGGATTGGTGTCGGCCGGCATGGCGATCGCGCGGATCACCGGCGCCTCGAGCGGCGGCTGCTCGCTTCGATTCTCCTCGCCGCCGGAGCGCGTCTTCAATTCTCCACTTGTCGTCATGTGTCGGAAGCCTCGATAAAATCCAGCGCAGCGCCGGAATCCATCAACCATAATGTCATCCGGGGGAGGAGCCAAAGCTCTTTTCGGCGGCGCGGGGGCGGTTTTTCCGCGGCCAAGCCTCGGCTCAATCGACGAGATCCAGAAAGGATCGCCCCTGGCGATCTTCCGTCTCGACGATCCAAAGATCCGGGTCGAACTTGATCTGCCTTGCAAGTTTCAGTTCGGCTTCCGCCGGGTCGATCCAGGGATCGGCGTGCAGCCTCGCGAACAGGCGATCGCCATCCTCCCGCATCTCGCTCTGCGGCGCGGGCCCGAAGAGGGCGGCGGAGCCATCGAGACGATCGACCTTGACGAAAATCGCGCCGGCCTCCGCCGCCCCGCGCTTCCGCAGCACTGCGGCGCCACCTTCGAGCGCGCAGCGCCGCAAATAAGCCGAAACCCAGAAATCGGCGCGCAGCCTCATGTTTTCTCCTCGTCAGCGCGGCAAGGGCGATCGCCCGAAAAATGGCCTTTGCCGGATCATCTCCTCGCATGTATGTGATCGATGCGGAAATCAACCAGCCGTCCGTCCGCCGATCGGAGTTCATCTCATGGCCGCGCTCGAAACCGTTCTCAACAAGATCGACGCAAATCTCGATTCCGCTCTTGGCCGGCTGTTTCAGCTGATCGCAATCAAATCGGTTTCGACGGATCCGGCTTTCGCCAAGGATTGCCAAAACGCGGCCGAATGGCTGTCGAAAGAATTGGCCTCGCTCGGTTTCGAGGCCTCCGTGCGGCCAACCCAAGGACATCCGATGGTCGTCGCCCATGGCAAGGCGCCGCGGCCGGACGTTCCGCATCTCTTGTTTTATGGCCATTACGACGTTCAGCCGCCAGACCCGCTGGAGCTATGGGAGACGCCTCCTTTCGAGCCGCGCATCAAGGACGCCGAAACCGGCCAGCAGATCGTCGGGCGCGGCGTCGCCGACGACAAAGGGCAGCTGATGACCTTCATCGAGGCCGTTCGCGCCTTCAAGGAGACTGGCGATCTCCCTTGCAAGATCTCCTTTCTCCTCGAAGGCGAGGAGGAGACAGGTTCGCCCTCGCTTCCCGCCTTCCTCGCCGCCAACAAGAAGGAGCTTGCAGCCGATCTCGCGCTGGTCTGCGACACCGGCATGTGGGATCGCGAAACGCCCGCAATCACCACCATGCTGCGCGGACTCGTTCTCGAGGAGGCGATCATCCGCGGCGCGGATCGCGACCTGCACTCGGGGATTTTCGGCGGCGCCGCCGTCAATCCGATCCATGTATTGTCGGGCATCATCAGCGGCCTCCATGATGAATCCGGGGGCGTGACGCTGCCTGGCTTTTATGACGGCGTCGCTGAATTGCCGGAGGAGGTCGCGGAGCAATGGCGCGCACTGCGGTTCGACGAATTTGCTTTTCTCAATGCTGTCGGCTTGTCCGTTCCGATCGGCGAACAGGGCCGCAGCGTGTTGGAGATGGTTTGGTCGCGCCCGACCTGCGACGTCAATGGGATGATCGGCGGCTACACGGGAAAAGGATCGAAGACGGTGCTGCCGTCTGAGGCGAGCGCTAAATTTTCGTTTCGGCTGGTCGGCGATCAGGATCCCGCGAAAATCGCGCAGAGCTTTCGGGCCTATGTTCGAAAAAGCCTTCCGGCGGATTGCCGCGCCGAATTCATTTCACATGGCGCGTCGCGCGCGCTGCAATTGCCTTTCAGTTCGGAGGCTCTGTCGCGCGCGAGCCGGGCGTTGCTGGCTGAATGGGGAACGGAGCCTGTTCTCGCGGGCTGCGGCGGTTCGATCCCGATCGTCGGGAATTTCAAGAGCGACCTCAAAATGGACACGCTGATGATCGGCTTCGGTCTCGAGGACGATCGGGTTCATTCGCCGAACGAGAAATACGAGCTTTCCTCTTTCCATAAGGGCGCGCGCAGTTGGGTGCGCGTATTGAGCGCTCTTGCGGGGTGACGACGCCTTTGAGGCCGTCAGGCTCGCTCGATTAATTCGAAAATCTTGTCGCTCGCAGGAGCCTGCCGGCGCAGCTTGACGCCGGCGATGCGCAGGCCCGCGATCAGGATGGCCCCATAGAGGAGCGCGCCGCCGCAGCCCAGCAACAAAAGCTCGATCTCATGCGGAAATCGGCCGATATTTGCCGCCAGGCGCTGAATGGGGTGCGCGGCCAAAAGCGCGAAAAAGGAGAGAGCGCAAGCGGCTGAGGAAACGCAAGCGGCGGTCTTCCACAGGACCAGATCGGGCTTCATCGTGCCGCGCCGGATGGCCAAGACAACCAAGAGGATCAAATTGACCCACGCCCCCGCGGCGGTCGCGGTGGCGAGCCCGACTGCGCCCCAGGGCCTGAACAGGACCAGCTTCAAAGCGATGTTGAGCGCGACCGCGGTCAAGGAAATGACCATCGGGGTAGTGGTGTCGCCTTCGGCTTGAAAGCTCGCGACGGCCGAGCGCAAAAGGACGATCGCAATAATGCCAAACCCATAGGCGGAGAGCACGGCGGCGGAGGCGTCGGCGGCCTGCAAGGTGAAGGCCCCGCGCAAAAAAACGCCCCGCATGATGACCTCGGGGATCATGATGAAGGCGATGAAGAATGGCGCCGTCAGCGCCAGCGACAGGGCCATGGTCCTGTTCTGAGCGTGCAGCGCGGCGTCAGGCTGTCCGGCGGCGAGCAGGCGGCTCATTTGCGGCAACAGCACCGTGCCCGCGGCGATGCCGATGACGCCGAGCGGCAGCTGATAGATGCGGTCGGCGTAATAGACCGAGGACGGCCCGCCGGTCGGCAGCATCGAGCTGATGATCGTGTCGGTGAACAGCGCGATCTGGACGCCGGCGGAACCGATAACCGCTGGTCCGAGCGTCGCCAGAAAATGCTTGATGCTCGGCGTCATGGCCGGCCAGGCGAAGCGCTCCAATATGCCCGCGCGGAAGGCGGCGAGGGACGTCAGCGCCAACTGCAGGGCCCCGGAAATCGTCAGACCCCAGCTCGCTGCGGCGCCGGCGTTCGGAAACAAAAAGGCGACGCCCAGAAAAGCCATCATCGTCACGTTCATGAGCACCGATGTGAAGGCGGCGGCGGCGAAATGCCCATGGGCGTTGAGGGCGCCCGACTGCAGCGTGACCAGCGTGATGAACAGGAGGAAAGGAAAGGTGATGCGGGTCAGCGTCACCGCCAGCTTGAATTTTTCCGGGTCCGCGCGAAAGCCAGGGGCGAGAAGATCGATCAGCGCCGGGGTGAACGCCAAGGCGAGAATCAACAGCCCGATCTGCAGGACAAGCAGCCCGGCGAAGATCTGGCCGGAGAAACGTCGTGCCCCGTCGAGGCCTTCAGTGTGCAGCACGCGCGAATAGGTCGGCACGAAAGCGGCGTTCCAGGCGCCTTCGCCGAAGATTGCGCGAAAATGGTTGGGCAGGCGCTGGGCGACGACGAAAGCGTCGGCGAGAAGGCCGGCGCCGAGAATGGCGCCGAGCATGACGTCGCGCAAGAAGCCCGCGGCGCGCGAGAGCAGCGTGATGCCGGCGACCGAGAGCAGATTTTTGTACATCAGGCCTCAGGCCCAATCGCGTCGCGGCGGCAGCGACTGCTCGTCGTGA
Organism: uncultured Alphaproteobacteria bacterium; assembly: GCA_963789645.1. Lineage (GTDB taxonomy): Bacteria > Pseudomonadota > Alphaproteobacteria > Rhizobiales > Beijerinckiaceae > Methylocapsa. The sequence goes on from CAWBLM010000002.1 coordinate 221,505, forward strand.
ACGAGAGGCGCGAGGCCGAGGCGCTCCTCGATGAGATAGAGCGGGCGCCGCTTCACCTCGGCGAAGATGCGGCCGATGTATTCGCCGAGAACGCCGAGGGAGAGCAGCTGAATGCCGGCGAAGAAAGTGATAGAGACGATCAACGACGCATAGCCTGGCACGTCGACGCCGAAAATCAGCGTCCTGATGACGTAAAAACTCGCCAGCGCCAGGGCGAGCATCGAAGTCGCAAGGCCGACATAGGTCCAGATCTTGAGCGGCACGGTCGTAAAGGACATCAGGCCGTCGAGCGCGAAATGGGTCAGTTTGCGGTAGCTGAATTTGGATTGGCCACTGACGCGCGGCGCGACGTCGAAGGGAACGCCAATCGATTTGAAACCGATCCAGGCGTAGAGTCCTTTGGAGAAGCGCGCATGCTCGCGCATCAAGCGCAAGGCGGCGACGGCTTTGGCGTCGAGCAGCCGGAAGTCGCCGGCGCCTTCCGGCAGGCGCATTTCGCTCAACGACCCGAACAGCTGGTAAAAACGCGGCGCCAGCAGCCGCCGCAGCGGCGAATCGGAGGTTCGATCGACGCGTTGGCCGTAGACGATTTTATATCCCTCGCGCCACTTCGCGACAAAGGTCTCGATCATTTCCGGCGGGTGCTGCAGATCGGCGTCCATAATGATCGCAGCGGCGCCGCTGACATGGTCGAGTCCCGCCGCGATGGCGATCTCCTTGCCGAAATTGCGGCTGAATGAGATCGCGCGAATGCGCGGATCGAGGTCATGCGCCTTGCGGAGGAATTCCAGCGTCTCGTCAGTCGAGCCGTCGTCGACGAAAATGATTTCGAAGGAGCGCGCGCAGGATTCGAGCGCCGGCACCAGCCGGTCCAGCAAAGGGCGCAGATTCTGTGATTCATTGAAGATCGGCGCGACGACAGAAAGCTCCGCTTCCGTCATCACCGCATCCAATCTCACCATCATCTTGTCGCTTTCATCGAATGCTCGGCGCAGGGAGTCTCGCGCGTTCGTCGCCGCCTCGCTCGCGCTAAAGGGGTTCGGCACCGATATTCCGGGACAGCGTGCAGACGCCTCAAGGCTTGGAAACGATCCGCCGGGTAAAATGTTGTCATTCAGGGCCATCAACCATTGCGGATTCGATGCTCTATGCTTTGGCATTGAATTGCGCAAGACAGGGCCTAAAATCCACAGCAGACGGGCCGAGCCATCTTCCAAGGAGGCCCGGCCGGCCGGATTTGAAGGGCTGGGAGGAACGGCCATGGGTGTCAAGGGCATGGACGGCAAGGCTTCCATTTCGGTCAGCCTTTGCGCCGATGATTTCGGTTTGTCCCAAGGCGTTAACCGGGGGGTTTTGGAGGCTTTGGACGCCGGCCGCCTCAGCGCGACCAGCGTGATGACCAGCCGGCCATCTTGGCGCAAAGGCGCCTCCCAGCTGCGGCTCTACTCGGCGCGGGCCGATATCGGCCTTCATCTCAATTTGACGCTCGGCGCGCCGCTCACCTTCATGCCGCATTTTGCCCCTTCCGGCCATCTGCCCGAGATTTCCCGGCTCCTCAAGGGATCGCGCAACAGACAATTGCCGGAATGGGAAATTCGCCATGAGATTGGGCGCCAGTTCGACGCCTTCTTGGACGATTTTGACGCTCCGCCCGACTTTGTCGACGGTCATCAGCATGTCCACATACTGCCGCAGATCCGCGATTGGCTGTTCGACGAACTGGACGGACGGGGTCTCCGCGGAAAAATTTGGCTGCGCGATAGCGCCGATCGTTTCTCCCGCATCCTGCGCCGCGGCGCGGAATCGAAAAAGGCGCTCGCGATCTCCTTTCTCGCCAAAGGTTTTTCGCGCCTGGCCGCGACGCGAGGGTTTGCGACCAACGAAGGCTTCTCCGGCTTTTCCGGTTTCGACCCCTGTGGCGATTACGCTCGCGATTTTGCGACCTATTTGCGCGCGCCGGGACGCCGGCACCTCATCATGTGCCATCCGGGCTATTGCGACGAAGAACTGATCCTCGCCGATCCCGTGACCCTGACGCGCGAAAGGGAGCTGAATTTCCTGTTATCGCCGGCGTTTCCCGAAATGCTGGAGCGCGCTTCGGTCAAACTCGCCCGCATGTCGCCGCCGAAAGTCGAGATCGCCGCTTGAGCTTTCGCGCGTCGCCCCGGGACGGCGTCGCCTTCGTTACCGGCGCGAGTTCCGGCATCGGCCGCGCCGTCGCGCTCTTGCTGGCGGAACGGGGCTTTACCGTCGCCGCGAGCGCGCGGCGCGCCGCCGAACTCGACGCGCTGGCGAAACAATCGCCGAAAATTTTCACTTTTCCGGGCGACGTCACGGACCCGGGGAAAATGGCCGCGATCATCGCTGCGATCGAGGCCTCGCACGGGCCGATAGCGCTCGCCTTCCTCAACGCGGGGGTCTATTTTCCCTCCGAGCGCAAAAAGTTCGACGCCGATGTCGCCTGGCGCACGTTCGAGGTCAATGTCGGCGGCGCCATCCACTGCCTCGGCCCGCTGCTCGAAGCGATGGTTTTGCGCGGGCGCGGACAGATCGCGATGACATCGTCACTCGCCGGTTATGGCGGCGTGCCGGGTTCCCTCGCCTATGGCGCCAGCAAGGCGGCGCTAATCTACATAGCCGAAGTGTTGAGAATGACCCACGCGGCGGCGGGCCTGACTATCCAGGTCGTCAACCCGGGCTTCGTCGCGACGGCGATGACCGCACCCAACGTTGACTTCGACATGCCGTTCATCATGAGCGCCGGGCGGGCCGCCAAAATCATCTGCGACGGGTTCGAAAGGGGCGGTTTCGAAATCGCCTTTCCGCGCAGGCTGACCTTCGCGTTCAAGGCCGCGCGGCTGCTGCCCTATCTGCTGCTGTTTCCTTTCATGCGGCGCATAACCAAGCGCGTAAGAACAGATTTTTTGAAGACGACACAGCGATTTTGATGGGGCCGGAGCCGCCGCCAGATCAAAGCGATTTGCTATGTATCTTCAGGCTGCTTGGCTTGCGCGCTAAATCCGGTATTCGGGTGCCGATTATTGTCAATTCTCCATCGCCATCATGTTATTCACAGCCTTTACAGGATCAACATCAAATTTTACGGTGTTCCCCGCGAGGGGAATTCTCTCTTGTTCCCAAGGGGGTAGACTATGCAAAAATCGGATTTGCAACCCAATTGCCTCAAACACAGGCTGTTGGCTTGCGTCGCGCTCGCCGCGATGGCCAGCAACGCGATGGCTCCGATTGCAATGGCTTCAGAGGCGGATACCACCACGCTGACGCCGATCAAACATGTGATCATCATCATCGGCGAGAATCGCACTTTCGATCACATCTTCGCCACCTACAAGCCCGTGAACAAGGGCGCCGCCGTTCTGAACCTGCTGTCGCAAGGGATCGTCAAAGCCGATGGCTCGCCCGGAGACCATTATCGCGCGGCTCTGCAATACAAAGCGTTTAACTTCAAGCGATACAATCTGACCCCGGCAAAGACTCCGTACCTCGTCCTGCCGCCCGGCTTTGGTTGGCGGCGGGAGGCCAGGCGCAGACAAAAAAGGAGCGCCTCCGGTGTGCGTGGGCATCGACCCCACGCACACCTTCACGGGCACTTCATGCCTCAACGTCGACAATTTGGCAATCGCCAGGTTCGTCGAAAATGGTTTGGCCCCCGACTATTATCAGTACATGCTGACCGGCGGCACCGGCCAAATCAACAACACGCCGGACAAACGCGTCTCCTATGATGGCCGGGACGCGACTAATCTTCGTCCCGGTCCTTATCAGCTCACGAATAGAAAACTATCCCTATGACGCCTATGCGGCGAGCCCGGTGTATCGCTTCTACCAGATGTGGCAACAGCTCGATTGCGACGCCGCCAAGGCGACCAATCGCAATGGCTGGGGTTGCCGCGCCGATCTGTTTCCTTGGGTGGGAGTATCGGTCGGCGCCGGTTCGAACGGCGAGGCGCAACCGCCGGGCTTTAACGACACCACGACCGGCGCAGGCTCGACCGCAATGGGCTTCTTCAACGTCCAGCAAGGCGACGCGCCCTATCTGAAGGAGCTCGCCGACACCTATTCAATGAGCGACAATTATCATCAGCCCATCCAAGGCGGAACCGGCGCCCAACACGTCATGCTCGGCACCGGCGATGCAATCTGGTTCAGCGACGGCCAAGGCAACCCTGCGGTGCCGCCCCACAACCCGGTCAATCCGAGCGCTCCAGGCATGATGGTGCCCGGCTATAGCAGCGCGCTGAATGAAATCGAAAATCCAAATCCGCAGCTCGGCACCAATAACTACTATATGCAGGATGGCTCTGGCGGCGGCTCAGGGTCGCCCACCGCCGTCTCTCCCAAGGCCAATTACGGCGGCGGATCCTACAGCGATTGCTCCGACCCAAGCCAGCCCGGCGTCGCGCCCGTGCTGAACTACCTCAATTCGCTCGAGCGCAAAGTCAAGTCCAACTGCGAGAAGGGGCATTACTATCTTCTCAACAACTACAATCCGGGCTATTTCGGCGACGGCAGCAATGCCTATACCGACACCAATCCGAGCAACAGCGTTTTCACGATCCCGCCGTCGACTTTGCGCAACATCGGCGACGTTCTCAGCGAAAGGACTATTTCCTGGGCCTATTATGGAGACCAGCTGGAACCGTTACCTCATGGACAAGTACCGCCAGAGCCCTCTGAACGCCTACTGCAATATCTGCAACTGGGCCCAATACTCGACGTCGATCATGACCAACCCAGCTGCGCGCGCTGAGCATCTCAAGGACACGACAGATTTCTATGCCAGCGTCGCCAACGGCGCGCTGCCTGCAGTGTCCTATGTCAGGCCCAGCGGCATCGTCGATGGCCACCCGGCGACGTCGAAGCTCAATTTGTTCGAAGGCTTCGTCAAAAAAATCGTCGACGAAGTGAAAGCCAATCCCAAGCTTTGGGCTGAAACCGCAATCTTCATCACCTTCGACGAGGGCGGCGGATACTGGGATTCGGGTTACGTCCAGCCGCTTGATTATTTCGGCGACGGCACCCGGATCCCAATGATCGTGGTGTCGCCCTACAGCAAAGGCGGTCATATCTCGCACACCTACACGGATCATGTCTCGACGCTGAAGTTCATCGAAGCGAACTGGGGCCTTGAGCCGATCACCCACCGGAGCCGGGACAATCTGCCGAACCCGTTGACGGATACGAACCCCTACGTTCCGGTGAATTCGCCGGCCATCGGCGATTTGATGGACCTGTTCGACTTCAACAATTAGTCACGCAACTGATTGCTGAGAGCGTCGTCGCGCAAACGCAAGAATGCGCGGCGGCGCAACCTGATTCGGCTAGGCGCGCCCAATGGCGGGGCTTGGCCTTGGCTGAGCGCGCCGCCGGCCTACGCCCTGGCCAAAAAGCAGCTGGCGTCCTTGCCTCCGTCGAAGTACGCTTGAAAAAAGTCGCCGTCCTGCGGGCGGTCGGCTGAGGGGCGGCTTACGAGGGGGGACTACGACATGGCGCAGATTCAACCGGCTGCGGCAAAATCAACGCTCTATGACCGGCTCGGCGGGGTCTACAACATAGCTACGGTGGTTGACGACTTTATTGATCGGATCATGGCCGATCCGCGTTTGAACGCGAACCCTTATGTCGATGCGGCGCATCACCGCGTGCCGCCGGCCGGGTTTAAATGCCTAGTCACCGAGATGCTCTGCTCTGCGTCGGGCGGTCCGCAGGTCTACACGGGCCGCGACATGGCCTCGTCGCATTCGCACCTCAAGATAACCGGCGAGGAATGGCGGGCCTTTATGGAGGACCTGGCGCAAACTCTCGACAAGTTCGGCGTGTCGGCTACGGGGCGGGCGGAAGTCGGGGCGCTAGTCAAGAGCACGCGCGCCGCGATCGTCGCTGGCTAAGGGCGCGGGTCCGCCGCCGGTTCGAATCACGCGAACCAAGGCAAGACTCAACCCCGGATCATAGCGAACGCGGCTAGCGCGCGGGCACGGGCTTCAGCATGATCGATGATCGGCGCGGGATAGGTTTTGCTCAATTCCACACCGGCCGCGCGCAAGACGGATTGAGGCGCCAGCCAGGGCTTGTGGATCCATGTGTTCGGCAGCGCGGAGAGCTCTGGAACCCAGCGCCGGACGTAAGCGCCCTCAAGGTCAAACCGCTCGCCTTGCAGCGCGGGATTGAAGACCCGGAAATAGGGCGCGGCGTCCGCCCCCGAGCCCGCGACCCATTGCCAGTTCATAGGATTATTGGCGGGGTCGGCGTCGCAAAGCGTATCCCAAAACCACGCCTCGCCGATCCGCCAATCGATCAGGAGATGTTTCACCAGAAAAGAAGCTGCGACCATCCGAGCGCGGTTGTGCATAAAGCCGGTCGACCAGAGTTCGCGCATGCCCGCGTCGACGAGCGGATAGCCGGTTTCTCCGCGCCGCCACGCGTCGAGTTCGCCGTTCGGTGGATCGCGCCACGGCATGGCGTCGAAGCGGCGCTGAAGATTGCATTTTGAGGCGTCCGGGCAATTGAACAGCACGTGGTAATTGAACTCGCGCCAGAACATCTCGCCGCGAAATTTCTCCGCGCCCGCCCTGACGTCGTCGCGGCTCGCTTCGGTCGCGGCGACGGCGGCGAAAATCTGTCGCGGGCTGACTTCGCCGAAACGCAGATGCGGAGACAAACGGGAGGTTGCGGCCTTGGCGGGTTCGTCGCGGCCGGCGGCGTAATCTTTCAATCCAACATCGAGAAAAGCGCCGAGACGGCTGCGCGCCCCTGTTTCGCCGGGCGTCCAGCTGGCGCGAAGGCCGGCCGCCCAATCGGGCCTTTTGGGCAACAGATCCAGCTCCGCAAGGTTTTTCCGGGGCGGCCCGGCGCTGGGGTAGGGCGAGGCCGGGATCTTGGCCGGCGCTTTGGGCGGGGCGCCCGTCTGGGGCAGCGCGCGGGCGGCGCGCCAATAGGGCGAAAAAAGCGCGAAGCCGCCGCCGTCGGCGCGCTTCACCTCCCATGGTTCATGCAACAGTTGCCCGCTGAAGCTTTCCGCCTTGACGCCAAGGGCTACAAGCTGCGCCTTGATCGCAGCATCGATCGCGATCTCGGCCGCGCCATAGCGGCGGGTCCAAAAGACGCCCGCCGCGCTCGCCGCGCCCGCAAGGACAGGAACGATTTCTTGCGCTCGCCCCCGGAAAAGGTCGAGCCGGCCGCCCTTCGCTTCGATCTCTCTGGCGAGCGCCTCAAGCGAATAATGCAACCACCAGCGCCCTGCGCCGCCGAGCGGGCGAACGCCCGCGCTCGCCTCATCCAGAATATATACGCAGAGAACGGGCGCGCCCGCAGAGCAGGCGGCCGAAAGAGCGGCTTGATCGCCAAGGCGCAAATCGTCGCGAAACCAGACGATTGCCGGGAAGTTTTCGGAGGTGTGGCGTGTCATCGGGCCTTCAATATAGACGTAGAGATCGAAAATTCAGTTCGACCGCGCGCATAGAGGCGCGCCAGTCAACGCGCGCCTTGCGCCTTCGATCTTGATCGCCTAATCGAATTTTTTGCCGCAAAGGACGCCGCATGGCGCAGGACCAGCTCCACGAAACGATCGTCCGCCATCACGACAAAGTGCTGATCGTCGATTTCGGCTCGCAAGTGACGCAATTGATTGCGCGCCGGGTGCGCGAGGCGGGCGTTTATTGCGAGATCGCGCCGTTTCAATCGGCCGAGAAAGCTTTCGGCGAGCTCTCGCCGAAAGCGGTCATTCTCTCCGGCGGCCCTAGCTCCGTGCTCGAGGCCAATTCTCCCCGCGCGCCGAAGACGCTATTCGAGGCGGGAGCGCCCATCCTTGGCATCTGCTACGGCGAGCAGATCATGGCTGAACAGCTCGGCGGCAAGGTTGTCGCGGGCCACAGCCACAGCCGCGAATTCGGCCGCGCCGAGGTCGAGGTTTTGCGCGCGAGCGCGCTTTTCGACGGCGTCTGGGAAGAGGGCAAGAGCTATCCGGTTTGGATGAGCCACGGCGACGCCGTCAGCGAATTGCCGCCGGGATTTGTCCCTATCGCGACCTCGCCCTCCGCGCCTTTCGCGGCCATCGCCGACGAGGATCGCAAGCTCTACGGCGTGCAGTTCCACCTCGAAGTGGTGCATACGCCGGACGGCGCGCGGCTCATTGCCAATTTCGTACACAAGGTCGCGGGCGCCAGACCGGATTGGACGATGGGCGCCTTCCGGCAGGAGGCGATCGCCTCGATCCGCGCGCAGGTCGGCTCGGGCCGCGTGCTCTGCGGCCTTTCGGGCGGCGTCGATTCGGCGGTCGCGGCGGTTCTCATTTTCGAGGCGATCGGTGACCGGCTCACCTGCGTCTTCGTCGATCACGGGCTGTTGCGCCAGGGCGAGGCTGAAGAGGTCGTCGGCCTCTTTCGCGGCCATTACAACATCCCGCTGATTCACGTCGAAGCGCAGGAGCTTTTCCTCGGCGCGCTCGCCGGCGTCGGAGATCCGGAGGAAAAGCGCAAGATCATCGGGCGCCTGTTCATCGCCGCCTTCGAGGAGGAGGCGAAGAAGATCGCCGCCGACGGGCGCGGCGCGCCGGCGTTTTTGGCGCAGGGCACGCTCTACCCGGACGTGATCGAGAGCGTCTCCTTCAGCGGCGGCCCCTCGGCGACGATCAAGTCGCACCATAATGTCGGCGGCCTGCCGGAGCGCATGAACTTGAAGCTCGTCGAACCCTTACGTGAATTGTTCAAGGACGAAGTGCGCGAACTCGGCCGCGAACTCGGGCTGCCGGAGGCTTTCGTCGGCCGCCATCCCTTTCCAGGTCCCGGTCTCGCCATTCGCTGCCCTGGCGGGGTGACGCAGGAAAAGCTCGAAATCCTACGTCAGGCCGACGCCATCTATCTCGAAGAGATCCGCAACGCCGGCCTTTATGACGAAATCTGGCAGGCCTTCGCCGTGCTGTTGCCGGTGCAGACCGTCGGCGTGATGGGCGATGGGCGCACTTATGAATTCGTCTGCGCCCTACGCGCCGTCACTTCGGTCGATGGCATGACGGCGGATTTCTACCCGTTCGGCATGGGTTTTCTGGGCCGCGCCGCGACGCGTATCATCAACGAGGTCAAAGGCGTCAATCGCGTCGTCTATGACGTGACCTCGAAGCCGCCCGGCACTATCGAGTGGGAGTGACGAGTAAATAATTCGATGGCGGGTGGGAATTGGTCTATCGATATATGCCGCTCCATCATCATCGACACCCACGGAGGGCGATTGTGGGCTGACGCGCGTCAGCCTCGCGGCGCCGTATGTCGGTTCACACTGCCGGCGCACTGCGAGCCCAAGGTTTCGCTGCGGCCCGCCAATAAGCAAGCTACCGTGTCCTGAGGTCAGCTTGAACGCAAAACTGACCTGCCAATCGACGTAGGAGATGCGCTATGCCTGACCCTTCGCAGTTCAGCACCGACCGCACCTATCCGGGCCGGTGGACGATCACCTTCAGCAACCCGCCGATCAACATGTTTGTTCCCACAACGATCGTCGAGTTGGGAGCGCTAATAACCGACCTCGAGGCGGACCCGTCCGTGAAGGTCGTAGTGTTCCAGTCGGCGAATCCCGATTTTTTCATCGCCCATCTCGACGTATCCAAGGCAGCTGAACGGCCAGAGGTGCTGGGCCTTTGGCGCGACTTTGTGCTGCGCCTCTCGTCCACGCCAGTCGTGAGCATCGCCAAGATTCGCGGCCGCGCCCGCGGCATCGGTAACGAGTTCGTGCTGGCCTGCGACATGCGCTTCGCCAGCCGGCAAAGCGCCCTATTCGGCAACCCCGAGATCGGCGTCGGACTGGTCCCAGGCGGCGGAGCGCTGGAATGGCTCCCGCGCTTGGTCGGCCGCTCGCGCGCACTTGAGATCGTCCTCAGCGGCGACGATTTCGATGCTAATATCGCCGAGCGCTATGGCTGGGTGAACCGCACGATGGACGACGACGACCTCGACTTTTTTGTCGATGCGCTCGTCCGGCGTCTGGCCTCGTTCGACCGTGAAACGCTAGCCGCGGCGAAGGCCCAGCTCAATCGGTTCGGGACGCCGACAGCTGCCGAGCTTCAGTCGAGCAACGACATGTTCTTCTCAACCCTGGCCTTGCCCAGTGCGCAGGCGCGCCGTGCCAAGGTCCGTAGTATCGGTTATGGCGTTCGGAGCGACTTCGAATTGAACTTCGGCCGGTACCTCCCTTCGTTCGGTCCCGCGGACGACGATGGCACGGATGCGCAGCCCGGCTGATCGTGGCGCTGAATTGGGGCCGCGCGTGGCTTTTGGCGCCCCGATACAGGCGAGTCCACAGCGCAGAGGGGATGGCAATGAGGCCTCAAGGGAAAACGACCCCAATCGCCGGTGGCGGCAGCGGTGCCGAGCGCCCAGCGGCGCGTCTGTTCGCCGCCGAAGGAGTTGTCCGTTCCGGCCGGCTATTGGATATCTCAACCGGCCCAGGCATGAGCCTGAAACGGCGCTTCGAGGGGCGTTTTCGTGACGCTTCCGGTATAGTTGGTAATCGTAGATGCGGCGACGATGGCGATGACCTCGAGAGCATGATCTTTGCCGAAGCCGGCCGCGATGAACCGATCGACATCCTCATCGTCGAGACGCCCGCGCTTTTCGATCATCGTTCTTGCAAGAGCCGACAGCGCGGCGAGTTTGCTGTCCTTAGGCAGACGACCCTCACGAATGGCCTGCACATCCGCCGGATCGAGCCCTTCCTTGAGGGCCAGAGCCGTGTGGAACGCGACGGCCCAAGCGCATGCGTTGCTGACCGCGTCGGTGAGCAGAACGGCCTGGACCTGCGCTTCCGTGAAGCTGCCGCCATGCACATTCCCGAACAGACCGACGAGGCTGTTGATCAGAACCGGAGACGTCGCCATTGTGCCGGCGATGTTCGGGATCATGCCGAATGCCGTCGCGCATCTATTTCCGCGCCGACGCGGGCTTCGCCAATCCCGATGTCTACGAGTACCTCGAAGCCGAAGGGATCAAGTACGCAATCCGCCTGCCGAAGAACAACGTCTTGCAAGGGAAGATTGGCTATCTGCTGACGAGGCCGGCTGGACGGCCTCCGAACCATATCCGCCGGTCATACGCAAATTTCCGTTATCAGGCCGGAAGCTGGACGAAGCCGCGCCGCGTGGTCGCCAAGGTCGAATGGCATCCCGGCGAACTTTATCCGCGCGTCGGATTCATCGTGACAAACATGAGCCGCCCGGCGGAGCGCGTTGTAGCTTTCTACAACAAGCGCGGAACATGCGAGCAGTGGATCAAGGAAGGCAAAGGCGCGATAAAATGGACGCGACTGTCATGTCGCTCGTTCGCCGCCAACGCGGTTCGCCTTCAGCTTCACGCACTGGCCTACAATCTCGGCAACTTCCTTCGCACGCTGGCGACGCTGGAATTGATCAAGGATTGGTCGCTGACGAGCCTAAAGGAGAAGCTGATCAAAATCGGCGCCAAGGGCGTCAGCCACGCCCGCTATGTCGGGTTCCAGATGGCGGAGGTCGCCATCCCAAAAAATCTGTTCGCACACATCCTCCAGATGATCGCTGAGTTGCCCCCAAAACCTGATCCAGCACCTGCGTGAAGTGTTCGATTATGATGCGTTCGGGCCAAACTGACGGGAGAAGTGTGTCTCGATGACAGCGAATTCGGCAGTATGCGATTCCCGATGACCACTCGGCCAGCCACGACCCCTCCGAAAGACCACGGAGACACCTCGGGGAACGCTCGGGGGAACGCTCGGGCTTGTCAAAATATCAAAACTGGGTCAGTTTTCCATCAGGCCGACGGTCATCCGGCGAATGTCGGTGAGTAGCGGTCTGTCGTGCGGGACGCCCGCCAGCACGCGGGATCGCGAACTGCAGGACGGCCAACTCAGCCCCGCTTCGTCGAGGCTTTTTGGAGGGCATCATGCCACAGCAACCAGCCTTAACAGCCGATGAGCGGGCAGTAGACAACCTTTGGAACGAGCATCTGCGCGCAGAATTTCACGCGCACAGCGCGGATGAGGCGATCGCAACAATGGTCGCGGACCCGCTCGTCAATCAGGTGCCGGTGATGATCGGCGGCGATGGCAAGGAAGAACTGTACGAGTTTTACGCCAAATATTTCTTGCCTCAGATCCCGCCGGATATGGAGACGGTCCCGGTATCGCGGACCATCGGCCAAGGGAGGCTCGTCGATGAGATGGTCGCTCGGTTTACCCACACGATCCCAATGGATTGGATGCTGCCTGGCATCCCGCCGACCGGGAAGCGGGTCGAGGTAGCGATGGTCGTTGTCGTGCAGTTTGACGGCGACAAGCTGGCGCACGAGCACCTGTATTGGGACCAAGCTTCAGTGTTGGTGCAGCTTGGGCTCTTGCCGCCAGAAGGTCTGCCGGTCGTAGGCGCGGAGGGCGCGCGATCAGTGCTCGATCGGAGCATCCGGCTGAATGAACTGATTTACCGCGCCAAGGCCCGCTGATCGCCTCGATTACAGCTGTGGCGGCCGATCTCGGGGGAAGGGTCGTCGTCCAGGTCGGCAAAGAGTTCGTAGCGCACCGGCGAGTTGTAGATTTGCCCGGTAAGCTTGCTGAAGAACCCGAAGGCGTGGTCGAAGTCGAACCCGAAGGCACGCACGATGGCGGCGGCGAGATCGTACAGTGACTTGCGGTTGTCGATTTCGATGTCCCGGTAGACCTTGGGCCAGAGCCGGAAGGATACGGGATTAGACAATAACTCCTTGGAAAAACAGGGGAATGACATTTTTGTAAAGCTCTGTTTTTCAATAGGTTAGCATGATATGATTGCGGACGGGCCGACCGATGGTTGGCCATCATTCTGAACCGGGGGAAACCGAATGCCTGCCTCTGCGCTCCCAACGAAACTAAAAAAGGAGCCACTGGTTGAGGCGCTCTTCGAAATTCGCTTCTCGACCCCCGTTCCCGCCGCATCGACCGTCCTTCCCAGGCAGTATGCGATCCCCGATGGCCACTCGGCCAGCCACGACCCCTCCGAAAGACCACGGAGACACCTCGGGGAACGCTCGGGCTTGTCAAAATATCAAAACTGGGTCAGTTTTCCATCAGGCCGACGGTCATCCGGCGAATGTCGGTTGAGGCACGCAAAGGGAGAATTTCACGCGACACCGCCAAGGTAGGGAGGACACCGGTGCGCAACATCGCCGTAGACAACATCACAAGCGCCGTCATCGGCGCACTATCGAACGATATCCCGGCTCGGAATCGAGAGATTCTGGAAAGCCTCGTTCAGCACATCCACCAGTTCTGCAAGTCGGTAAATCTGACGCACAAGGAGTGGCTGGAAGCCTGCGAATTCATGCGCCGCGCCGGCGACATTTCCGACGAAAAGCGCAACGAGTTCATTCTCATCTCCGACATACTCGGTGTCGAAGTCCTCGTCGATATGCTCGATCATAAGGTGACGGCGGGCGAGAGCGAATCGACCGTGCTCGGGCCGTTCTATCGCGAGAACCCTCCGGTGCTGCGCAGCGGCGCGTCGATCATCCAGAAGGCATTTCCGAACCAGGAAACAGTCCTGGTGCGCGGCCAGGTCCGCGACGCGAACGGCAAGCCCCTGGCTGGCGTTGCGATTGACGTTTGGCAGGACGCGCCCAACGGACTTTACGAGCAACAGGACCCCGATCAGCCGGATTATAACCTGCGCGGCCGGTTCGAGACTGATCATGAAGGGCGCTATTCGTTCGTCGGCATCCGGCCTGTGCCTTATCCAATCCCGTATGACGGCGCTGCCGGCGAACTGCTGAACTATATGGGCCATCACCCATGGCGGCCAGGCCACATCCATTTCATGATCTCCAAAGACGGATATCAGTCGCTGATCACCCAGATTTACGACTCCGAGACGAAATACTTGAACTCCGACTCCGTCTTCGCCGTGAAGGAGAGCCTGATCGGCAAGCTTCGGCAGGCCGCTCCGGGGTCTGAAACGAAGCTCGAAATGGACTTCGATTTCGTGCTCAAGCCGCGGATCTCGGTTTATTATGCACGGCAACTCGAAATCTGATCGCGCGAAGAACCTCGCCACAAGGATTGGAGACGAACTATGGACAAGGATAGGCTAATCGCACGGTGGGAGGCGCATCTGGGTAAACGGACCATCAAACTCCGGGGAGCTAGCCAGCGCCGCTCATCGAACAGATGATCTTCTCATATTCGCTCGCTTGCGGGCCAAGCGACGACTGCGCGAGCTGGCTCTGGCCGAAAAGGCGGCACAGCATGGGCCATGCACATTTGGTCCGCGGGCGGTGCTGATCGCGTTCATGGGTGACCAATCTTCAACGGGAGTCGACAAACTGCAAACAAGTATAAGTATCATTGTCATCTTTGCTTTCCAGCTCGTGGACTCCCGCCTCCCGCACGCAAATGCCAGTGAAGCCTGTCTGACAAGGGTCGACGCGTGGCGCTTTTCCAGCGTGAGCCGGCGCATTGACTCGAATGACCCGACACTGACTTTAGCGTCCGTCTTGAACCGTATGAAAATGGCGCCATGCGATCCGAGAATCTATTGACCGGAAGGAAGGACTGGGCGGCAAAAGGTGAGGGACGCCTTGTACGCGGGTATGAGATAAGCTTCCGCTCAATCAGCGATTCGGAGACTTGCATGCGCTTCAGACTCTCACCGCCAGGCTTCCCGATTTTCCTGGCTTCCGTCGCTTTGGCGGCCATCGCGATTGCGACGCTCTATACGCATGTCCCGGTCGTCGGCCATTACGTCAGCGCGCACCGGTTCTGGGTGCTGGCGACCGCCTATGCCGCTTTGCTGCTGGGAGTTGTGGTGGAGGGGCTTTAGCAACTATGGACCCTCCGCAAAAACATCGGCTAAATTGAAAAATTTAGACGATTTCAAAAAAAGTTTCGCCAATTGATTGGAAAATGAAGAACCTGATTAAATCCAGTGTTGAGAAGAATGATTGTAGATGTCCCGACTTCTGACGAATTCAGTGAAACTGCAAAGCATTGGCTTAACCTCGCGTGGGAGATTACCGTCGGATCATTGTTAACTTTTAATGAAATATGTGAGTACGTCGAAGAACTTGATGATTTCAATGCAGAAGTCATTGATGAGCATAAAGAGTCGTTCTGGCACGAGAGACGATTTAAGCTCAATAACGCAATTATATTACTACAGTAAGCTGTAGAAGCATTTTTAAAAGCAAGAATATCTGAAGTAAGCCCTTTTATACTAATTGTAGGAGAGTGGCTTATCCCGTTGTCCCAGGTTCAACTAAATGTGGTATTGCGGCCTGAGTGAGCTGCCGCGAGGGGTGGCGACGGATCACCCGATGGCCAAGGCGCGGTCGCTTACCCAATTCCAGCAGACTTTTCCCGACGAGGCGCGCTGCGCCGCGTTCTTGTTCGAACGGCGATGGCGGGATGGCTTTGTCTGCCCTGGCTGCGGCGCCCGCCGCGCGGTGACGCTGAAGAGCCGGGCATACACATTCGAATGTCTCGATTGCGGACGCCAGACTTCGATTACGGCGGGCACGGCGATGCATCGCTCCAAGCTGCCGCTGACGACGTGGTTCTGGGCCGCGCATCTCATGGCGACGCATTCCAACGGCATGTCGGCGCGGCAATTCGAAGATCAGCTCGGCCTCACCTACAAGACAGCTTGGCTTCTGACGCAAAAGCTGCGGCGATCCATGGTCGATCCAAACCGCGAACCTCTCGAAGGCGTCGTCGAAGTCGATCAGACAGAAATTCCATTCCGGGTCGGCGATACTTTCTTCGAGCCTGGCAACGCTGGAAAAATCCTTATCGCAGGCGCGGTCGAGGTGATTGATCGCGACACAAACCGG
This sequence comes from uncultured Alphaproteobacteria bacterium, assembly GCA_963789645.1. Lineage (GTDB taxonomy): Bacteria > Pseudomonadota > Alphaproteobacteria > Rhizobiales > Beijerinckiaceae > Methylocapsa. The sequence goes on from CAWBLM010000002.1 coordinate 237,338, forward strand.
GCCAAACCGCGACGCAAACACGCAAAATACCTCGATACGCGTTCCGGCCGCATCCGCCTCGCCATGATCGCGGATAATTCCGCCGCCTCGATCGAAGCTTTCGTCAGGGCCAATGTGAAGCCGGGAGCCACGCTGCTCACTGACGGCCACGCATCCTATCCTGGTCTGTCCGGCGACTACCGGCACGATCCGCGCGTGGTTGGCAAAATGGCGGGCCATGTCGTGCTGCCGTGGATTCATCGGGTCTTCGCGCTGCTGAAACGCTGGAGCCTCGGCACCTATCACGGCCTGCGCCGAAAACACGTCGACACCTATCTCGAAGAATTCGTCTTCCGCTACAACCGCCGTTTTTATCGGCACGTCTCGTTCGAAACCATGCTCGGCATTGCCTCGCATCATGAACCGGTGAGTTATTGGGACATTACCGGAAACGCCAATCCTCGAAAGGGCGAAAAGACCGTTAGGCGAGCGCCGCGCCACAGAAAAACGGCGACGGGAATGCGACAGGACCGCTCAGCCAACTCGCAAAATCAGCCGGCCGAGACGGAGAAACTACTAGACATAGACGAGCCTGGGACAACGGGATAAGCCACGTAGGAGATCCAAACTCGTGGCCAGCGGTTGATTCGAAAGGGAAGTGTAGCTTTTACGATTTCAAAACGATCGATGCCGTTCATCTTCGTCGTGTAGTAAATACTGTTTGCGCTAATCCGCTTCCTTCCGATTTCCATCAATTCTTCGAGAGAGTCCGAACACATAGAAATAAAATTGCACATCTGAATGCAGGAAATTTTCCTGTCGCGGCTAAAACCTTGCTAATCGAGATATTAACTGCCTATAGGTTTCTATTTCCTACCGGAAATTGGAACTCCTTTCGGCGGGAGTATATAAACTCTTTAGGCAAATATAGTGAAATCAGCACCTATGAGGAGAACGATACGCATGACACGTTCTGTTTTGAGCTGGCGGCTGCCATTGAGTTACTTGAGCCGCGTTTTGTAAAAAAATTCTTTGATTTTGATAAAAAAAAGCGGGGATTGATATGTCCAGAATGCATTAGCAGGCATTCAAAATGGTGCGGCGAACAATGGGCATTTGCACAACGTCGTAAAGAAGGAAAGATTTTTTGTATCGCATGCGATACAGAATATACCAATGAAGAGTATGAAGAGCTTGCATCTGAGTTAAAGTAATTGTTTGATCGAATAGATTTTTTAACGCCGTGATGGATGCTATACTCGATCCATCCCGGTTGATCGTTCCAGGTTAAAGTGTACCGCTAACTCTTTCACCTTCACCCGACTCGCCCCATATTGGGGCCATGTCCAAGCCGCCGCATCCTTCCGCGCCAGCCCCGGCGAAAAAGCCGAGGACGCCGCGGTCGAAAGCCTCGAAGCCCGAGGTCAAGCCTCTCGACCAACATCTGGCCGCTCTGCTCAATCCAGCGCTCAACCAGCGCCAGTCCGGCTTTGCCGAGGCGCCGGCGGCCTATGACGCCGGCCCCATCTCGCGCATCGACGCCAAGCTTGCGGCCTCTCTCGGCCTCGATGGCGAGGCGGACCGGGGCGCGCCTTCCGCTCCCCTTTATCAGCCGGACGGCGCCAGCGGCGCGGCGGCGACGATCGAGTCGCTGAAGGATCTGCTGGAGCGCGGCGATCCCAACATGCGCGCGAAAAAGCCGTGGACGCCGCACCGGCCGCCGCGCCCCGACAAGTCGGAGGGCGGCGTCGCCTTCAGGCTCGTCTCGGAATATGAGCCGCAGGGCGATCAGCCGGCCGCCATCGACGAGCTTGTCAACGGCATCACGGCGCATGAGCGCGATCAGGTTCTGCTCGGCGTCACCGGCTCGGGCAAGACCTTCACCATGGCGCAGGTGATCGAGCGAACCAACCGGCCGGCGCTGGTTCTTGCGCCGAACAAGACCCTGGCGGCGCAGCTCTACGGCGAGTTCAAGAGCTTTTTTCCAGATAACGCCGTCGAATACTTCGTCTCCTATTATGATTATTACCAGCCGGAGGCCTATGTGCCGCGCTCCGACACCTATATCGAGAAGGAAAGCTCGATCAACGAGCAGATCGACCGCATGCGCCATGCGGCGACCCGCGCGCTGCTCGAACGCGACGACGTCATCATCGTCGCTTCGGTCTCGTGCATCTATGGCATAGGGTCGGTCGAGACTTATACGGCGATGACCTTTACGGTAAAAGCCGGCGAGCGGATCGACCAGCGCCAGCTGATCGCCGATCTCGTCGCCCTGCAATACAAGCGCTCGGCCGGCGATTTTTCGCGCGGCGTTTTCCGCGTGCGCGGCGATACGATCGAACTGTTTCCCGCCCACTATGAAGACCGGGCCTGGCGCATCAATTTCTTCGGCGATTCGATCGAGGCCATCGCCGAGTTCGATCCCCTGACCGGCAAGAAGACGCAGGATCTCGAATTCATCAAGATCTACGCCAATTCGCATTACGTCACGCCGCGGCCGACCCTGCTCCAATCGATCAAGGGCATCAAGGTCGAGTTGCGGGAGCGCCTCGCCGAGCTCAACGCCGCGGGCCGGCTCCTCGAGGCGCAAAGGCTCGAACAGCGCACCATCTTCGATCTCGAAATGCTGGAGGCGACCGGCTCTTGCGCCGGCATCGAGAATTATTCGCGCTATCTCACCGGCCGGCGGCCCGGCGAGCCGCCTCCAACCCTGTTCGAATATCTGCCCGACAATGCGCTGGTCTTCACCGACGAATCGCACGTCACCGTGCCGCAGATCGGCGCGATGTATCGCGGCGACTTCCGGCGCAAGGCGACGCTCGCCGAATATGGCTTCCGCCTGCCGTCCTGCCTCGACAACAGGCCGCTGCGCTTCGAGGAATGGGAGGCGATGCGTCCCCAGACGGTGCATGTCTCGGCGACGCCCGGATCATGGGAGATAGAGCGCACCGGCGGCGTTTTCGTCGAGCAGGTCATCCGTCCGACAGGCCTTATCGATCCGCCGGTCGAGATCCGCCCGGCGCGCGCGCAGGTCGATGATTTGCTCGGCGAGGCGCGGGAGGTTGCGCTGCGCGGCTACCGCAGCCTCGTAACGGTTCTGACTAAGCGGATGGCCGAGGACCTCACCGAATATCTGCATGAGCATGGCGTGCGCGTGCGCTACATGCATTCGGATATCGACACCATCGAGCGCATAGAGATCATTCGCGATCTGCGCCTTGGCGCCTTCGACGTGCTGGTCGGCATTAATCTTTTGCGCGAAGGTCTGGATATTCCCGAATGTAGCCTCGTCGCCATTCTCGACGCCGACAAGGAGGGGTTCTTGCGCAGCGAGACCTCGCTGGTGCAGACCATCGGCCGGGCGGCGCGCAACGTCGACGGCAAGGTCATTCTCTACGCCGATCAGGTGACCGGCTCGATGGCGCGGGCCATTGCCGAAACCGACCGGCGCCGCGAAAAACAGATGGCCTATAATCTCGAGCATGGGATCACGCCGGAATCGATCAAGCGCGGCATTCAGGATATTTTGGGCTCGGTCTATGAGCAGGATCATGTCACCGTCGACGCTGGGCTCGCGGCGGCCGATCACCTGATTGGGCATAATTTCAAAGCGACCATCGCGGATCTTGAAAAGCGCATGCGCGCCGCCGCCGCCGATCTCGATTTCGAGACCGCCGCGCGGCTGCGCGACGAGCTGAAGCGCCTGCAGGCGGTCGAACTCGCCATCGCCAGCGATCCGATGGCCAGCCAACGCGACGTCGAGTCGGAAGCCGGCGCCTATCGAGGCGAGCGCAAATACGGAAGCGCCGCCAATCTGCCGGCGAGCCGCCCGCACAAGCCGACGGATAACGAGATGGGGCCGCATAATTTCGGCGGCGGCGAGGCCAAACCTCGCGGCGCGTTCAAGCCGCGCAGCACCGCGGGGAAGGGCGGCACGCGGGTTTTTAGGGGGAAATCGCGATGAGGCGCCACGCGGCCGCCGCCGTGTTTCTTGTGGGCTTGGCGCCGTTCGCAGCGGCGCGGGCCGCGCAGCAGCTCATCCCCTCGCCCTATCCTGAAACCCTCGGCGGTACTGCGGTCCTCCCCGAAGGCGCCCCGCGCTCCAGCCGGCATCAGCACTTGCTGGCTGAGCCGGTTCCACAAAGCCTCGGTCCGAACGCCCTCGGCAACCCGGAGTCACCGCGCGCGCGCAGCCACCAACATCTGCTGCGCACGCCCTACTGGCGGCAATACCATCATTTCCAGTAGGTAGTACAAGGCCGGCAACGCGGTGATAGGCCAATCCACCCCGTCCGAACAGAAGGACAAGATAAAGTCTATAACCTAGTCTCTACCCTCATAGGGGAATAACAACAACAATGATCGCCTACAGGCCGATGCTGTTTGGTTTTTATGTATGGGAAAAAGATGGACATTGCGTATCTTTCCGCCCTTGCCGCGCTGGGGGGTTCAGCGATCGGCGGTTTGACCTCTATCTTCAGTTCGTGGCTCGGACAAAGCGTTCAGCTCAAGGCCCAGCTTTTGCTATACGACAAGGGTCGAAAACAAGAATTATACCACGACTTCGTTAATGAAGCGTCACAGTTATATATCGATGCACTCACGCACGATAAGCCGGACCTCTCCAAGACGGTCGCCCTATACGCTCTGATCAGCCGGATGCGCATCATATCGTCGCCGAAGGTGGTCGCGGAGTCCGACAAAATGGCGCAACTGATCGTGGACACTTATCCCGAGCCCAACAAGACATTTAGTGAGTTGCACGAGATGGTGAAAGAACACACGCTCGACCCGTTGCGGAGCTTTTCCGAAGCCTGCCGGGAAGAGCTGGAAGGGCAGACACGCTTGTGATGCCGGTCGGCGGGACCGTCGAACTCGGCGGCGGCGCGCCGCACGCGAGCCGGCATCAGCATTGCGCGCTGATCCGCGCGCTATTTAGGCGCTGCTTAATGATGGATATAAAATTCCAATTGCTCGATCGTGAATTGTTGGTGGCTGATGATGGCCTGAACGAGATCCCCGATCGATATGATTCCGATCAAGCTTCCGTCTTTTATAACCGGCAGATGTCTAACTTTCTTATCGGTCATAACGGCCATGCATTCTTCGACGGATTGCTCAGGTTTGGCATAAATGACGTTCGTTTCCATAATCGCTTGAACCGGGGTTGTTGGCGATGTTCGACCTTTTAACACGACGTTTCGAGCATAGTGCCGTTCCGTCAGGATGCCGACGAGCTTACCGTTGTCGATCACAACCAACGATCCGACGTCGTTGTCCGCCATCTTCTTGATCGCGTCATAGACTGTGACATCCGGAGGCACCGAGTGAACTTCGCGCCCTTTATGATCCAGCAACTGTTTTATGGTTGTCATTTCAAGACACTCCATGAGGTGGTGGAAGAGTGGCCATTCAAGGCTGCGCGCCATGAGCCGCGGCAAAGTTTTGGCTTCCTGAGAACGAATTTCCAGGTCCGTGTTCGCACTCCCCGACTGGACTGACAGCGCTGTTGTTCCCAGACGATTTATAATACACGTTTCGCGGCGTCTCTGGCCACCTATTGGGGAGTTTATCTCAAGACGCGGACAACGGGAGCGCCGCGATGAATGGCCATGCCAAAGGACCGCTAGGGGGTCATTGCAGAAATCAGAACGAGGCGTGGAAAAGCCTCGTTCTGAGGCTAGTTTGAATTTTTGCTTGCGCAACGAATTATTGCACGGATTTTGGCACCGGCTAAGCAACTGAGTTATTTAACCAAAAAAGGTGACGCGTGCATCAAGATATCTGCACCATTAGGGACGCGAAGCACGCATTGACCGGACGCGCATGGCCGGTGATCAAGCTTGACAAGCAACGCTCAGGCGAGTTCTCCTTTCGCTTCAGTCGATGATAAAGGAGGATCGCCATGGCGAACGTGATCGAAATCGGGAAGGCTTCAATCATCGCATTCAACGACAAGAACTGGAGCAAAGCGAAGGACACGTTGGCTGCCGACGCGGTCTACGACGAGAAGGGAACCCACCGTCGCATCCAAGGCGCCGGCGAGATTATCGAGGCCTGGCAGGGCTGGGCCGAGGCCATCCCCGACTCCAAGGCCACATTCGTGCGCGAGATCGCGAGTGGAGACACCGCCGTCCTCGAGGTCGTGTGGAGGGGCGTCCACACCGGACCGCTGAAGACGCCAACGGGCGCCATTCCGGCATCGAACAAGCCGGTCGAGATACCGTCATGTCAGGTCGTCCAGGTCGAAGGCGGGAAGATCAAGAGCATCTCGCACTACTTCGACATGCTCACGTTGCTCACACAGATCGGCGCCGCGAAGGGCTAGCGTCCTGAATTCCGATTCGGATGCAGCTCAGCGTTTTGGAAGAAAGTGGCCGGGTAAGGTCAGAACGCACACCAGAAGAGATTGATTAGAACAGTATTTTACTGGTGAAGATCATGTTAAGGAAGCCGCGAAGCGCCTGTCTAGTCTAGAAGCGCTAGGGCGCCGCCTTTTCCATTATTCGTCACGCACCCCTCGGCGCTCCTTCGAGACGGTTTTACCGGCCTGCTCAGGAAGAGGATTTTTTTTGCTGCTGCGCCGCTGCGATCTTGGTGGCGAGGAGAGCGATCGGCGATCGATGCCGTCGCAACGGAAAAACTGTGGATGAGGTTGCGGCCGCCAAACTCGGAATTGAGATCGCATGAGAGCATGTTTTGGGTCTGGCCGAGTTCGCCCGCAAAGGTGCCGCACCAGCCGTTGGTTCGACCCACATATTGTATGGAAGGTCGAGCGGGTTTAGCTTTTGACATCAAGGGCGCGACGCTTTAAGCGCGAGAGTCGGCGATGACGCTTTGGCGGGGGCGGCGAATCGGCGTTTTGCCGGAATAGAAATGGCGTGGAGAAGGATAAATGACTAAGGGCGGTCAGTTCAGGACAGTCGCTGTCGCAGCTTTGATGGCCCTGGCATGGATGCCCGGCAAAGCGGGCGCCGCGCAGTGCGGCAATTCGGCGGCGGGCTTCGACGCATGGAAGCAGCAGACCGCCGAGGAGGCGCGGGGAAGAGGCATCGGCGCCGCCGGAATTAGCGCCCTCGAGGGGACGAATTATTCGCATGCGACGATCTCTGCAGACCGCGGCCAGCATGGCTTCCATGTGTCGCTCGACCAGTTTCTCGCCAAGCGCGGCGGCTCGGCCATCGCCGCGCGCGGGCGCGGCCTCAAGGCATCCAATGCGGGGCTATTCGCATCCATTCAGCAGCGCTACGGCGTCCCGCCCGGGCCGCTGATCGCCATCTGGGGCTTCGAGACCGGTTTCGGCGCCGTCTCCGGCAATCAGAACGCATTGTCGTCGGTGGCCTCGCTCGCCTATGACTGCCGCCGGTCCGCCTATTTCACCGATCAGCTCTACGCATTCCTGACTTTGATCGATCACGGCCGGCTTTCGGCGAACTCGCGCGGCTCCATGCATGGCGAAATCGGCCAGACGCAGTTCCTGCCCAAGACCTTCCTTGAATATGGGACCGGCGGCAGCCTCGACAGCGCAGCCGGCGCGCTGACTTCGACGGCGAACTTCCTCAAGGCGCATGGCTGGAGCGCGGGCGCGGGATATCAGCCCGGCGAACCCAATTTCGCGGCGATCCAGGCCTGGAACGCCGCTCCGGTCTATCAGCAGGCCATCGCGCTGATTGGCCAAAGGATTGACGGAGGAGAGGCGAGGCGCTAGCGGGGCGCGCCCTGGCTCGTCGCGGCGAGTTTCGTGGCGAACAGGGCGACGGTCCGCGCGTAGACATCGGCCGCGTTCCATTCCTTGAGGACGGCGAAATTGGGCTCTCCCGGTTCCCACCCCGCGCCGGGCCGCCAGCCATATCCGCGCAGATAATTCGCGGTCGAGGCGAGCGCGTCCGGGGCGCTGCGGATCAGATTGCGCCCGCCGCCGAAATCGACGGCGTATTTGAGATAGGACGACGGCATGAATTGCGTCTGGCCCAATTCGCCGGCCCAGTCGCCGCGCATGGCGGAGAGTGGAAGATCGCCGCGCTGGAGAAGCCGGAGGGCGTCGAGAAGCTCGGCCTGAAACTTGTCGGTGCGGCGGCAATCGAAAGCAAGAGTGGCGAGCGCGCGCAGCGTCGGCTTATTGCCGTTATCCGCGCCGAAACCGGTCTCCAGACCCCAGATGGCGACAAGCACCGGACCGGGCACGCCATAGACCTCCTCGATCCGGCCGAACAGCGGGGCGTTTTGCTTCAGCAAATTCGCGCCTCTGCGCAGGCGGCCGGGATTGATGAGGCGCCCGGAAAACCGCTCGAAGCTTTGACGAAAGATGCCCTGGCCGTGATCTCTCGAAACGATGCTCGGATCATAGCTCACGTTGTCGAGGGCGCTGATCGCGGAGGAGGAAATGCCTTGCGCGGCGGCTTCCTTCTTGATGCTGGCGATAAAGGCGCCGAATCCCGCCGGGTCCCGGCAGGTCGCGGCCGCAACGGGAAGGGCGGCGAGGCCAAGCCCGGCCACACAAAGGGTGATGACACCAAGTCGCGTCATCGATCGCAATCAGCTCCGTCACGGGAAATCGAGGCGGGATCGGCAAGAAAGTCGCGCGCGGGCGCATCCACCTGTTAAAGCGTGGCGCCGCCCCAGACAATCGCCGCAAGCGACGCGTTCCAAGAAAAATCGCTTCCAACATCCGGAGCGCGGGCGGCGGCGCAATGCTTTTGGCGCCGGCGCCGAACCTTGTCAGCAGGGCGCAACCGAGCCAGTTTGAGCCACCCGGCGGAGTACGCCTCTACCCAGGGCGCGCGATCGACGGCATCGAGGGAATAGCCATGAATGGTTCAAAACTGAAGCGGCTGGCGCTGGCGGCGCTGGCGACCCTTGCGACCGGCCCCGCCGCTTTGGGCGACGACGTGCCCTTCGCCCAGCCGCCGCCCTCGAGCCTGGAAGCGGGCTCCATCGTCAGCCTCGCCGACATCATGACTGGCATTCAGCTGCGCCACATCAAGCTTTGGCAGGCGATCAGGGCGAAGAATTGGGGCCTCGTCGCTTTCGAAGCCGCGCTATTGGAAGATAGCCTCGGCGCCGCCGCGATGCTCTATCGCAACATACCGATCGATTACGTCACCGCGGCCGCAAAGCCGCTCGGCGCGCTGAAGGACGCGGCGAAAGCCGGCGAGGCGACAAAGATGGAGGCGATTTTCACCAATCTGACGGCGGCGTGCAACGCTTGCCACCAGGCGGCGGGGGTCGGCTTCATCCGGATGGAGACGCCGGGCCTGTCGCCGTTCAGCAACCAGAATTTCGCGCCGGAGCGTAAGTAGACCAGCCAAGGGATCTTTGCCGCCGGGCTTTTGCGGCGGAAATGCCGCCGCGGCGGCCGCTGAACAAAATATGGTCAAACTGCATGGAAATTCGCCCTCGGCTGGCTCAGCCAAATATTAAGGCTTATCTGAGCCGAAACCAAAGTCATGCTCCATGTAACGAACAGTCTTGCGCGAGCTGATCGCAAGTAAGATGGCGTCAATCGCGCGTCGCGCGGGCGCTCCGGGCCCGCCCCGGCGCCTTCCTTTTTTCCGAAATAACCGGCACGCTTTACGCTATAAGACCACGAGGCCTCCGGCCGGCGTCAGCGCTGGCCCACGTCGAAGAAGGGTCGCGAATGGCGGAAACGGGAGTGGCGGAGGAAGCCGCGCGCGCGGCTAGGATTGGCGTGGTCACTGTCTCCGACCGCGCCAGCGCCGGCCAATATGAGGATCGGAGCGGGCCGGCGGTCGTCGCCTATCTGCAGCGGATTTTGACGAGCCCTTTCGATGTCGTGCGGCGGATCATCCCCGACGGGTTCGAGGCGGTGCGCGACGAATTGATCGACCTCGCCGACAATGCGCATTGCGACCTCATCCTGACGACCGGCGGCACCGGGCCCGCCCCGCGCGACCTGACGCCCGAGGCGACCGAGGCCGCAGCGCCGCGCGTGCTGCCGGGCTTTGGCGAATTGATGCGCCAGGAAAGCCTCAAGCAGGTTCCGACTGCGATCCTGTCGCGTCAGATCGCCGCTCATCGGGGCGCCTGCCTTGTCATCAATCTGCCCGGAAAGCCCGCTTCCATCGAAACCTGCCTCGAAGCGGTGTTTCCGGCGGTGCCTTACTGTCTCGACCTCATCGGCGCCGCGAGGCTCGAGACCGACCCGGCAACCCTGAAGTCATTCCGGCCAAAGCCTTAATTGCCATGAGCATCAGCGAAGGACTCCCCATCGATGCAGAGCCGGCCGCCGCCGCCCGTCTGGCGGCGCTCATCGCCGACTACAGGCCGCTTCCGGGCATTCCCGACGAGTTCATCGGTCTGGACGGCCGTCCGCGCGCCTATTGGCTTCGCTATCTCAACTTGCTCACCGACCTTGGCGCGGACGACATCGGCCGCCGCTTCGCCACGGCGGACCGGCATATTCGCGAACTCGGGCGTCTCCTACCGCAGCTATGGCGAAACCCGCGAGCGGGCCTGGCCGCTGTCGCACCTGCCGCTGCTGATCGAGGCGAACGAGTGGCGCGAGATTGCGGAGGGCGTAAAGCAGCGCGCCGAGTTGATGGAGCGCGCCGTCGCCGACATTTATGGCCCGGGGGCGCTGGTCGCCGCCGGCGATCTTCCGGCAGCCGCGGTCACCGGCTCGGCTGATTTTCTGCATCCCCTGCATGGCGTGAAGCCGCCCGGCGGCCATTTCCTGCACTTTTACGCCGCCGACCTCGGACGCGGCCCGGATGGGCGCTGGTGGGTCCTTGGCGACCGCACCCAGGCGCCCTCCGGCGCCGGCTATGCGTTGGCGAATAGGCTGCTTCTCTCCCGCGCGTTCCCCGCGCTCTACCGCGACATGATCGTCGAGCGGCTTGCGCCTTTCTTCCAGGCTTTCCGCTCAGGCCTTACCACGCTCGCCGAGCGCTCCGATCCGCGGATCTGCCTGTGGACGCCTGGGCCGCTGAACGAGACTTATTTCGAGCAGGCCTATCTCGCCCGTTATCTCGGCTTCGTTCTGGTCGAAGGCGGCGATCTCACCGTGCGTGACGGCAAGCTTCACGTGCGCACCATTGCCGGCCTCAAGCGCGCCGACGTCGTCTGGCGCCGCATCGACGGCGACTTCGCCGATCCGCTGGAACTCAACGCCCAGTCGCGCCTTGGCGTCGCCGGGCTCGTCGAGGCTGTGCGCGAGGGTGGCGTGGCGATCGCCAACGCGCTTGGCTCGGGGGTGCTTGAAGCCCCGGCGATGATGAGCTTCACGCCGAAATTATGCCGGAAGCTGCTCGGCGAGGAGCTGCGCCTGCCGAATATCGCGACCTGGTGGTGCGGCCAGCAAACAGAGCGCGGGTCGGTCATAGCCGAGATGAACGATCTCGCCATCGGCGGCGCTTTCGGCAATCCGGTGCTGCGCTTTCCGAGAAATCAGCCCGTCATCGCCGGACTGCTCACCGGCGAGGAGAAAGCCCGGCTCATCGCCTCGATCGGCGAGAGAGGGATCGATTACGTCGGGCAGGAGGTCGTCAATCTGTCGACGACGCCGGTCTGGAACGAGGATCGGCTGACGCCGCGCCCGTTTGTGCTGCGCGTCTATGCGGCGCGGACGCCGAACGGCTGGACCATCATGCCCGGCGGCTTCTGCCGCATTTCCGACCGCGCCGACGCGCGTGCGGTGTCGATGGGCGAGGGGGTGCAATCGGCGGACGTCTGGGTGCTTGCGGACAAGCCCGTCGAGATGATCACTCTGCTGCCGACCACCGAGTTGGCGCGGATCCGGCGGGCGATGGGCAATCTGCCCAGTCGCGCCGCCGACAATCTGTTCTGGCTCGGGCGCTACCTAGAGCGCGTAGAGGCGACCTTGCGGCTGATCCGCTGTCTCGCCGGCCGGATGATCAACACCGACGCCGAGACCGGAACCACTGGATGGACCGTCTCCAAGGTCGTCGGCCTGCTCGTCGCCTGGCACGCCGCGCCGAAGCCGGCGATCAAGGACCCGTTGGAGCTGTGCGCCATTGCGCTGCACAGCGAAGAGGACTACGGGTCCGCCTTGTCGCTGGTGCGCGACGCCCGCCGCGCCGCGTCGTTCATCCGCGAGCGGCTATCGCCCGACACCTGGCGGTTGATCGGCGATCTCGACGGCACGCTCGCCGTCGATTCCAAGCGATCGTTGACCGAGGCGGAAGCCTATGACCAGGCCGACGCCGCTCTGCGCACGATCGCCGCCATCTCCGGCCTCGCGCAGGAAAACATGAATCGCGGCGCCGGCTGGCGCCTGTTCGACATCGGCCGCAGGGTCGAGCGCGCCATCAATTCATGCCGCTTCGCGCGTCAGTTCGCGGGCCCCTCCGCCCCGGCCGACGACCTCGAGGTTCTGCTCGACCTTGTCAACTCGCAGATCACCTACCGCTCGCGTTATCTGATGGGGGTTGAGCTGTCGACGGTGCGCGATATGGTCGTGCTCGATCCGTTCAACCCGCGGTCGGTCGCGTTCCAGCTGGAGCGGCTCGGCGAACATCTCGAAAGCCTGCCGGTCCTCAGCGACGACGGGATGCCGGAGAAGCCCCGCCGGCAGATCGTCAAGCTGGCGGCCGAAGTGACGACCGCCGTCGCCAGGGAACTCGACACCGACAGAATTCTAGGTTTCGAAAAAAGCCTTCTTGATCTGGCGGATGCCGTCGCCGCGCGCTATTTCCTTCAGGGTCCGCACAATGCGCGGGCGGACCGGTGGAGCGGCCTTGCGTGATCTACGACATTCACCACGTCACGACCTACGAATATGGTTCGCCGGTCCGCTTCGCTCATTGCGCGCTGCGGCTGACTCCGATCAACCTTCCGGGGCAGACGGTGCTCTCGAGCGTGCTGAACATCGATCCGCCGCCGTCGCAGATCGCCGAGCGCGTGTGCTTTTTCGGCAATCGCGTCTCCTCCATGACCATCACCGTCGAACATAGCGAGCTGATCGTCGAAGTCGACACCAGCGTCGACGTCGATCGCGAGCCGCCGCCGGATCCCGCTGCGACGCCGCCTTTCGAGGACGTGCGGGAAGAGGCCTTCGAGAGCGCCTCGCTCGACAAGGACTCGCCCGCTCATTTCCTGCACCCGAGCCGTTTCGTGCCGCGTTTTCCGCCCGCCGCCGACTATGCGCGGACGAGCTTTCCGCCGGGGCGTCCGGTGCTCGAGGGCGCCGCCGAGCTGAAGCGGCGCATTCGCGCCGATTTTAAATATGACACCAAGGCCACGGTCGTCTCGACGCCGATTTCCGAGGCGTTCGAAAAGCGCCGCGGCGTCTGCCAGGATTTCGCCCATATCATGATCGCCGGGCTGCGCGGCCTTGGCCTGCCGGCGGCCTATGTCTCGGGCTATATCCGCACCATTCCGCCGCCGGGCAAAAAACGGCTCGAAGGCGCCGACGCCATGCACGCCTGGGTGTCGGTCTGGTGCGGCGAGGAGATCGGCTGGGTCGATCTCGACCCGACCAACTCGATCATGATCGGCAACGACCACATCACGCTGGCGCGGGGGCGCGATTACGCCGACATTTCCCCCGTCGCCGGCATCATTCTCGGGACCCGGGAGCAGGACGTCGATGTCCAGGTCGACGTCATTCCGCGCGAGGAAATCGCGGCCTGAGCTATTTGACAGAGTTGGCTGGGCCGCGGAGATTAGGCCGATGAGCGAAAGCGCGGACAATATCGTTCTCGAGCATCTGCGGCATATCCGTGGCGCGGTCGACGCATTGCGCGAAGACATGCGCGAGGTGAAAGAGCGGCTCGGCTCTCTCGAGGCCAATTACGCCTCGGTCTCCCGCCGGATCGACCGTCTCGAAGGCCGCGTGGAGCGGATCGAAATCCGGCTCAATCTCGCCGAAGCGTGATTGCGAAGCTAACCCTGCATGGCATTGAACGCCCATGACCGGCGTGCGAAGGCAGACACTGAGATCATGTGCGACAACGCGGACAGTATCGTCCTTGAGCATTTGCGCCATATCCACGCGACGGTCGATCGGACCGAAGCCAGGCTCGACGATCTCACCGCGAGAGTCGGGCATCTCGAAACAAATATTGCGCATGTCCAAGTATCGCGCCTCACGCGCATCGAAAAGCGCCTCGATCTGGCGGAAGCTTGAGGGGCGACGCGTGGCAGGGTGGCGGAGAGTTCGTCGCTGAGTTGGCTGTTATGCGTTTCCGCTCCTTTTCGGTTACCCATACGATTTAAGGCGCGAGCGCGCTTCTTCATTCCCAAGGCTTCAGAGTCCTCGCGGCCGCCGGCTTTCAATCTCCAGCGTAAGCCCGCTGCGAGTTTAGCCACCCTTTCGCCTTGGTCAGCAGTTCGCTTTTATTGATCGGGCGCTCGCGGCCGCTCCAACGCGGCGCCGGAGTGGCCACTTGTGTCTGAAAACCGGGTGGATGTTTCCCTAAGGCCTCTTTCAAACGGAAGTTTTCCGAGCCGTCGTAGGTAATTTCGAGCGTCCGCCCGGATGATATTCCGTGCAGGGTGATCTGTTTTTCGCGCTCCGTCATGGCTACGTCGATGTTTTCGCTGGCTATAAATCTCCGCAGCTCTTCCTTGACCTCTGCAAAGTGTCCCATCTTGTGTTCCTCAGTTCGTTTCCTGATTCGGCCCGTTGGGATCAGCTTGAGACCAAAATATCGGAGTTACGCATTCGGCGCGCAAGGGGACTTCCCGCCATTGACCGCCCGATTCCACGCCACAGGGGATGAAATCGCGCCTTAATCCTTACTCTTTGTCGCTCCCCAAAAAGGCCTCGAATCCGCGGCAATTGAAAGGACAGTGACTGGCCCGATTTTAACGCTGTCGAGGGGATCGAATGACCGCAGGCGCTGCGCTCGAGTGGAACGCGAACTGGCTTTGGAGCCTGCCGCTGATCGTGCTGACCGTCATCCTTCACGTCATTGGTCTTGGCTTTATCAACGCAAGCATCCTCAAGGCGTTGGGGAACGTCACGGAGCGCCGCCACTTCCTTTTCCTGTTTGCGCTCGTGATGGGCGCCACGACGCTCTCGGCAACGCTGCTCCATGCCCTTGAAGCCGCCGCGTGGGCCGTCGCTTATTTCGCGCTCGGCGCGCTCCCCGACCATAAATCGGCGATGCTATACTCTCTCGGCGCCATGACAACCTATGGTCAGGCCGACCTATCTCTGGCGCCCCATTGGCGGCTCATGGGCACCCTTGAGGCTCTGAACGGAATGCTGTTGTTCGGACTGACCACCGCTTTTCTCTACGGCATGATCCAACGGGTCTGGCCGGCCGAAAGCAGGAGGTGGCGCCGCCCGCATCTGGCGCAGCCGCGGCCGGCGAATTCGCTCGCGCGGGCCCCCCTCGAAGATGCCTGACGCCGCCGCCGAGCGGGCGCGGCGATGAGGGTGTGGGCCAATCAGGCAAATCTCGACCATGGCGTGCTCCGCACAACCCCTCCGCGTAATTGGCGCCGCGCCATTAACGATTTATTCACCTCAACTTGGGATGCCTTGGTTGAAGCCTCATTGCAACAGGGGCGCCCAAACGCCTCGCGGTCTTTCGATTACCTCCCGAACATGAAGCTGAATGATAACGCTCTATCATCATCCGCTCTGCGCGCATTCGCGTTTCGTCAGACTCGTTCTCGGGGAATATGGGATCGAACCCCAGCTAATCGAGGAAAACGTCTGCGAGCGCCGGCGCGACTTCCTGATCCTCGATCCCGCCGGCGAGACGCCGGTTGTGGTCGAGCATCCCTCGATGGTCATCCCGGGCGCCGCGACGATAGCCGAATATTTCGACGAAACCCGCGGCCTCGCCCTCGGCAAGCACCGGCTTCTGCCGGAAGATCCCCTCTCCCGCGTAGAGGCGCGCCGCCTGACCGACTGGTTCGGCCAAAAATTCTTCCGCGAAGTCACCGATTGGCTGGTCACCGAAAAGGTCTATAAGCGCTACAGGCCGCGCGAGCGGGGCGGAGGCGCGCCGGACACGGATCTGGTGCGCGCGGCGCGATCCAATATCCGCACCCATATGCGCTATATCAGCTATCTGGCAGGCGCCCGGAAATGGCTTGCGGGAGATCGTCTTTCGCATGCCGATCTCGCCGCCGCCGCGCAACTGTCGTGCGTCGATTTTCTGGGCGATGTGCCATGGGAAGAATACGAAACGGCGAAGCTCTGGTACTCCAGGGTGAAGTCTCGGCCGGCTTTCCGCTCGCTGCTCGCCGATCGCCTGCCGGGCATGAGCCCCGCGCCGGTCTACGCGGATCTCGACTTCTGAGCGCCGATTTTCCGGCGCGGCTTGAGGCGAGGGCGAAAGAGCTGGGTTTCGATGTCTGCAAGATCACAAGGCCCGCCGCCGTGGAAGGCGCAGGCGCGCGCCTGAAAGCTTGGGTCGCCACGGGCGCCGCCGGCGATATGGATTGGCTCGAGGCGACGCAGGAGCGCCGCGCCGATCCGGCAAAACTCTGGCCGGACGCCGTGAGCGTCCTCATGCTCGGCGCCAATTACGCTCCGCCCGGCGATCCGCTGGCGGGCCTCGCGCACAAAAGCGCCGGCAACATTTCCGTCTACGCCCGCAATCGCGACTACCACGACGTGATCAAGGGCCGCCTCAAGCTGCTCGCCTCCTGGCTCGCCGCGCAGGCGGCGCAGGCCGGTTTTGGCGCGCCGCAGTTCAAGGTGTTCGTCGACACCGCGCCGGTCATGGAAAAGCCGCTCGCCCAGGCGGCCGGCCTCGGCTGGCAGGGCAAGCACGCCAATCTCGTCTCGCGCGACTTCGGCTCCTGGCTCTTCCTCGGCTCGATTTTCACCAATCTGCCGCTGCCGCCGGATGCGCCTGAGCGCGATCATTGCGGAGCCTGCCGCGCCTGTCTCGACGCCTGCCCGACCAACGCCTTTCCGCAGCCTTATGTGCTCGACTCGCGCCGTTGCATCTCCTACCTCACGATCGAGCACAAGGGCCATATCGCGCTAGAATTCCGCGAGAAAATCGGCAACCGGATTTTTGGCTGCGACGATTGCCTCGCCGTATGCCCGTGGAATAAATTCGCCAGAACCGCGCGCGAGCTGAAATTTTCCGCGCGCGAGGAATTGAGCGCGCCGAAACTCGAAACCCTGCTTCGCCTCGACGACGCCGCTTTTCGCGCGCTGTTTGCGGGCGGCCCCATCAAGCGAATCGGCTTGTCGCGCTTCATGCGCAATGTCCTGATCGCGGCGGGCAATTCCGGGGATGCGGCGCTGGCTCAGCTGGTCGCCGCGAGGCTCAGCGACGCTTCGCCAATCGTGCGCGCAATGGCGGTCTGGGCGCTTTCGCGCCTCGCCCCGCGGAAAATCGCGGCGCTGGCGCAAGATTGCGCCCCGCGCGAAAAGGACGCGGACGTTGCGCGGGAATGGGCGGCGCTCGATCGCGCGAATGACAGGAAAGAGGGGCGGCCTTCATGAAGCTTTTTGTCTTTGGTCTCGGCTATTGCGCGCAGGATTTCATCGCGCGTTTCGGCGATCTGTTCGACGCCATCACTGGCACCACCCGCAGCGCCGAAAAGGCTAAAGAGCTCGCCGGCGACCGGCTCGAGACCTTTGTCTTCGGCCCCGACCGCGAAGACCCAAAACTCGCCGAAAAAATGCTCGCCGCCGACGTGCTGCTGATTTCGATCCGGCCCGGCGTTTCGGTCGATCCGGTGCTGGCGCGCTTCGGCCATCGCATCGCCAATCTGCGCTCGCCGCAGATCATCATCTATCTCTCGACCGTCGGCGTCTATGGCGACCAGCAGGGCGAGTGGGTCGATGAGAGCCGCGCGCCGGCGCCGAGCTCGCCGCGCTCCGTAACGCGGCTGCAGGCGGAAAAATCCTGGGCCGCGATCGGCAAGGCCAAGGACAAGACGGTGCACATTCTGCGTCTTGCCGGCATCTATGGGCCGGGCCGCAACGCGCTGATCAGCCTCAAGGAGGGCAAGGCGCGCCGGCTGGTCAAGCCGGATCAGGTGTTCAACCGCGTCCATGTCGAGGACATCAGCCGGGCCATCGCCGCCGCCATCGCCCATGAGGGGCCGGGCGGAATCTGGAACGTCGCCGACGACACGCCCTCGCCGCCGCAGGACGTCGTCGCCTACGCCGCCATGCTGATGGGGATCGAGCCGCCGCCGGAAGAGCTGGTCGAGACGGCGGAAAATCTGTCCCCCATGAAGCGCAGTTTTTTCGCCGAGAACAAGCGCGCCTCGAACCGCAAGCTGAAGGAAGAGCTGCGCGTCGATCTCGCTTACCCTACCTACCGCGTCGGCCTCGACGCGCTGTGGGAGGCGGGCGAAGGGCGCTGACGCAACACGCATCGGGAGTTGCAACATGCAATACCGCCGCCTCGGCGCGAACGGGCCACGCGTCTCGGCCCTGGGGCTCGGCTGCATGGGCATGTCGGACTTTTATGGCCCATCCGACAGGGCCGAAAGCATAGCCACCATTCACGCCGCGCTGGACGCCGGGATCACGCTGATCGACACCGGCGACTTTTACGGCATGGGCCACAATGAAATGCTGATCGCGGAGGCGCTGAAAGGCGTCAACCGCGACCGCTATCTCGTCAGCGGCAAATTCGGGGCGATGCGCGATCCGGCCGGCGGATGGCTGGGCTTCGACGGGCGCCCCGAGGCGGTCAAGAATTTCCTCTCCTACTCGCTGCGCCGGCTCGGCGTCGACTGCATCGACATCTACCGGCCGTCCCGGCTCGATCCCGCGGTTCCGATCGAGGAGACAGTCGGCGCCATCGCCGACATGGTTCGGGCCGGTTACGTCAGGCATATCGGCCTTTCCGAAGTCGGTTCGGCGACCTTGCAAAGGGCGGCGGCGGTGCATCCGATTGTCGATCTCCAGATCGAATATTCGCTGATCTCCCGTGGCCCTGAGGACGGCGTGTTGCAGACCTGCCGGGAACTCGGCATCGGCGTCACCGCCTACGGCGTGCTCTCTCGCGGCCTTATCAGCGGCCACTGGCGCAAGGGCGAGACGGGGCAGGCCGATTTCCGCGCGCACAGCCCGCGCTTTCAAGGCGAGAACGTCGACAGGAATCTGGAGCTGGTCGAAGCGCTGCGCGCCATCGCCGCAGCGCGGGGCGCGACGGTCGCGCAAATCGCCATCGGCTGGGTGCTGGCGCAAGGCGAGGACATCGTCCCGCTGATCGGCGCAAGGAAGCGCGACCGTCTGGCCGAGGCGCTCGGCGCGCTCGACGTCGCCTTGACGCCGCAGGACTTTGCGGCGATCGAACAGGCTGTTCCCAAAGGCGCCGCCGCCGGCGAGCGTTATGCTGCGGCGCAGATGGCGATTCTCGATAGCGAGCGAGGATGAGAAGGGCCGGACGCCCTCGCGCCCTACGGTCTGGCATTGAACAGGCTATTGTTCGGCGAAGAAGATAGGGCTGTCGAAATTCTCCGCCTTGCCCGGATGCTGTTGCTCGCCAGTCAGCTTGCTGACATGCGTCATCACATAATGCGAGAGTTGAGCCATCCAGATATGGCCGTCTGGATCGTGATCCCCCGCTCCGCCGAGAGCGTCAAGCAACACTTTTGTAAAAGCGCCATGCCCCCATTTTGAGTCTTCCCGAGAAGATTCCTTGCCTATGGATGAGGTCAATATCGTCACGTTGCCGATGTCTTTTCGCAACCAATCGGCGTTGAACGTTAAAGTCGAGCCGTCGCCGGCGGCGGCACCCGAATGGCAGGCGTCGAGCAGTACAAGCACTCGACCATAGCTCGCAATCTCGGCGACATCGCGATGAAATTCATCGGCGGAGATTGCGTAAGCCCGGAGATTGCTTGGCGCTCGAGCGTCGACGCCGTAGGGCAGAAGGTAAAATTGACCATCGATGATCGCGCCGTGTCCGGAAAGGAAGATGACGGCCAAGTCCTGTCCCTGGCCTTTGGCCATATTCGCCTTTATCACGTCAATCGCTCGCAGGATGCTGGCTTTGTCGGCATCTTTGTCTTGTAAATATTGAGGGTTGACCTTGGCGTAGAAGGCAGTTTGCTTGCTTAGCGCATTGGCGACATCATGGGCGTCCTTAGCGGCGAACGAGAGATGCAAAGTCCTCGCCTTCGCTCCATATGTGTCGAGGCCGACAGCGAGGAAATGCAATTGCGCGCCAGGACCCACATCGGCCCCCGTCGCTGTCTTAACCTCCAGTCGCGCGGCCGCGAGGTCGGCAAGGCCGAGGGCGCGGGCGGTCTCCAGCTCTTGTAAGACCAGCGGCAGAGCGTCCGGACGCTCCAGCTTCGGGATCGCGGAGACCGGCAGGGCGTCGGCGGCGGCGTCGGTCCCGCGGTTGACATGCCATTTGAGCACTTCGAGCGCGCCGGGCGTGGCGTCGTAAAAGCCTTCTGGCGTCCACGCCACCCAATCCCTTTTATTGTTCAGAACGTAAAGCGCGAGTAATTCGCGCCCGTCGTCCATGCGATGCCAGCGCACGGTGCCGTCGCTATAGGCGGCGACCACTAACCGGCCGTCGCCGGTGATGTTGACATCCCACACGGAGCCTGACGCCTGGCGCATCCACAGCGGCTTGCCTTGGGCGTCGAAGGCGCGAAGCGAAAAATCGGCACCGAGGACGAAACGGCGGCCGTCCGGGTGGATCGCAAGGCTTAGTGACCTCTCTGTGGCTTCGAGTTTGATTGGCCTGCCGTCCAGCTCCGGATGATCCGAGTATTCCCAGTCTTCGACCCGGAGTCCGTCTTGCTTCGGCGGCCGGGTGCGGCCATCCGCTGGTCGTTGATCGGACAACTCAAGCTTCGGCAGGTCAAAGCGGAGCGGGGATTTGCCAAATTGTTCGTAGCCGAAATCAATGACGGCTCCATCGGCCGAGACCGAAAACGCCCCTCCTTCGTCGCGGAAATCGCCGCCAGGCGGTCGATGCGCCCAAAGGACGCCGCCATCCGGCTTCAGCATGGTCAAACACGGATTGAACTTTGCGACAAAAAGCCGGCCGTCGGGCAGAGGCGCGAGAGCTGTCGTCGTGTCGTCCTCCGCGGCGCATTTTGCCGAAATGGCGCGTCGTGGCCCGCGTCCGGCTTGGTCCCAAGCAAAGACGGGGCGATTGCCACTTGGATCGGAATAGTAACCACTCGCAAAGAGCGTTTGCCCGTCCGCCGACCAGGCGACACGAGGTAGGTACCCGTTGTCCAAGCCTTCGACATTCGGTCCCGGAAGTCTCGCCAGGCTGTGCCCGTCCAGGAGGTCCACGAAGGGCTTATCCCGATATCCGACCGCCAAAACCTGGCCGTCCGGACTAAAGGCGATTCGATCAGGACTATGACCGCTCAGCGTCTTTTGGCTGGCGACCAGCGTGAAGTCGGGGCCGTAGAGGCGGACTGTTGCATCATAGGAAGAAGTGGCGAGCCTTCCGTCTCCGGCGAAAGCCGCGCCATAGCTTTGATCGCCATAGGCCGCATCTCGGAACGCTTCCGACCAATTCTTGTCGCGGTCGAACACGCGCACACCGCCGGATCCGCATGTCGCTGCGAGGTAGCGTCCGTCCGCGGAGAAGGCGAGCTCGTCGACGCTACCAGGCAAGCCTCCAATCCGCTTCGTCATTTTGCCCGTGCTCCGATCCAAGAGATAGATCGAAATAATCCCCGGACCTTCTGCGTATCCCCCGGCCGCCACGATATTGCCGTCCGGGCTAATCGCGACCGCGTAGATCGCCCCGAAAGCCCCTGGCCCCTCAGGCATGCGGAGGGTCTGCAACAATTTTCCGTCGGCGGCCGACCAGATCCGCACAGTTTTATCGTTGGAACCAGTCGCCAGGAAACGGCCTGCAGCGTCTACGGCTGCCCCGGTCGATCGGTTCGTATGCATGTCCGGATCGACGATCAGCACCGGGCGCTCGTAAAGACTTTGCGCTCCGGCGCAAAGGCAAGACGCAATCACCACCGAGAGCGCCAGCGGCAATATTTGCAAAGGCGCTATTCGGCGGGCTTGACCTCGGCGAAGCTGGGCCATTTCGCGGCCTCCAACTGAGTTTTAATTGTACCACGCTTGAGAGCGTCGGGCTCAATAATATAATACTTGAAAAGAAAGGACGCGGCCTCCTTGAGAGCGTCGATCACAGGTTCAGTCGCGCCTTTGACAATATCTTCGACGATCCCCTTTTGTCCGGAGTTGTTCGGCAGCACATCATTGGCCATCTGGCAGAACTGGCCAAGCGCCAAAGCGCCGCGCTCCAGTTCTGACTCGAGACCGGGAAGGCCTTTGGGCGTTTCCCCTCCGGCGAGCGCCGTCTCCAGCCCGGCGATGACCCCGTCGTAATTGGCCTTCGCCAACCTGTAAGCCAACTCGCCCTTCGACCTCTGTTGAGGGCTGGCATATTCTTTGAACGACGCGGCGCAGGTTTCCGCCTTTGACCGCTCTCCAGCCAGACGGTCCACCGCCTCCGGCCAGCCGATGTCTTCCGCTCGGCTGATCCCCGTCAGGACCGTTATCAACAACGCCAACGTCGGCCAAATGCACCGGAGCTTCGGCTTCATAAGATGCCCCCTAAGCGCCCCGCTGTTCATTGAAGCATGAGGATTGACGCAAGTCCACCGGAGCTCGCTCAGGCATCGGAGAATTGGCCGCCGCGGCCCCAATCCGCTAATGTGCTTTCCCACAAAACCAGAGGCCCGGCATGACCGATACGCTCAGCAACAACCCACTTCTGAAACCCTGGACCGGGCCGTTCGAGGCGCCGCCCTTCGATCGCATAAAGCCTGAACATTTCCGCCCCGCTTTCGATATTGCGCTGGGCGAGGCGCGCAAAGAAATCGCCGCCATTGCGGAAAATTCCGACCCGCCGACTTTCGCCAACACGATCGAGGCGATGGAGCGCAGCGGGCGCGCGCTCGACAAGGTCGCGGCCGTCTTCTTCAATCTCGCCGGAACCGATACGAACGATGAGCTGGAGGCGATCGAGCGGGAGATCGCGCCTGTCCTGTCGCGCCATCGCAGCGAGATTTTTTCGAACGAGGCGCTGTTTGCCCGCATCGACGCTTTGAAGCGGGACGAGGCAAACCTCGACCTGGACGCTGAACAGGCGCGGGTGCTCGACCGCTATCATCTGAATTTCACCCGCAACGGCGCGGGGCTTCCGGCCGCGAGCAAAAAACGCCTCGCCGAGATCGGCGAGCGGCTGGCGAGCCTTGGCGCGCAGTTTGGCCAGAACGTTCTGGCCGACGAAAAATCCTGGCTTTTGGTGCTGGAGGAGGGCGATCTCGACGGCTTGTCTTCGTCCTTCATCGCCAGCGCGGCGCGCGTCGCGGCCGAGCGCGGCCATGCCGGAAAGTACGGCGTGACCCTCTCGCGGTCGAGCATCGAGCCCTTCTTGCAATTTTCCAAGCGGCGCGATCTGCGCGAAAAGGCCTTTCGCGCCTGGACCGCCCGCGGCGAAAGCGGCGGCGCGACGGACAATCGCGCCATCGCCGCCGAGATGGTGCAGTTGCGCGCCGAGCGCGCGCGCCTGCTCGGCTATGAGAGCTTCGCCCATTTCCGCCTTGCCGACTCGATGGCGAAGACGCCGCAGGCGGCGCTCGATCTGTTGCAGTCGGTGTGGGAGCCGGGCCGCTCCCGCGCACAAAAAGAAGAAGAGGCGCTGCAGGACATCATCGCCAGAGAGGGCGGCAATTTTAAAGTGGAGCCCTGGGATTGGCGCTATTACGCCGAAAAGCGGCGCGCGGAAGAATTCGCTTTCGATGACGGCGAGATCAAGCCTTATCTACAGCTCGACCTGTTGATCGAGGCCGCGTTCTACACCGCCAATCGCCTGTTTGGCCTCTCCTTCGCCGAGCGCTTCGACTTGACGCTCTACCATCCCGACGCGCGCGCCTGGACGGTGACGAAGGACGGCGCGCCGATCGCCTTGTTCATCGGCGACTATTTCGCGCGCCCATCGAAGCGCAGCGGCGCCTGGATGAGCGATTTTCGCGGCCAGCACAAGCTGGACGGCGTTCATATGCCGATCATCATAAATGTCATGAATTTCTCCAAGGGCGGCGAGGGCGAGCCGAGCCTGCTCAGTTTCGACGACGCGCGCACGCTGTTTCATGAATTCGGCCACGCCCTGCATGGCATGTTGTCGGACGTGACCTACCCGATCATTTCGGGGACAAATGTGGCGCGCGATTTCGTCGAGCTGCCATCACAACTCTACGAGCATTGGTTGGAGCAGCCGGAGGTGTTGCGCATGTTCGCGCGCCATTATGAGACCGGTCAACCGATGCCGGAAACGCTGTTGCAAAAACTCATCGGCGACGCGCGCCAGTTCAACCAAGGCTTCGCTACTATAGAATACACAGCGTCCGCGCTGGTCGATCTCGGGCTGCATCTTGATCCATCGCCGCATGACATCGACATCATTGATTTCGAAGCGCGAGGCGTTGGCCCGCGCAAAAATGCCGGACGCGATCGCGATGCGTCACCGCACCCCGCATTTCCAGCACATCTTTGCGGGCGAATCCTATTCGGCCGGCTACTACAGCTACCTTTGGTCGGAAATTCTCGACGCCGACGGCTTTGAGGCGTTCGCCGAAGCCGGCGATATTTTCGACGCCGCGACGGCGCGCCGACTCCATGATTTTGTTTACGCCGCCGGCGACAGCCGCGATGGCGAAACGGCGTTCAAGGAATTTCGCGGCCGCGCGCCAGCGCCGGAGGCGCTGTTGCGCAAGCGCGGTTTGGAGGTCGCGCCCGCCGGCGACGCATGATTGCGGGCCCCGCGGTTTCACGTGAAACGGCTTTGGCCGGTTTCGCCCCTGACCGGACAAACTTGACTAATTGAGGTCGCCCGGCGCGCGCGGAACCGGCATGATATGGACGCCTTCCTCGATCAGGGCGTGGGCCTCCTCGAAGCTGGCCTGCCCGTGAATTGGCCGGTCGGGCACGAGACCATGATGGATTTTGAGCGCCTCCTCGGCGAAGTTCGCGCCGAGATCGTCCGACTGTTCGAGAATTCGCTTGCGCAGTTCAGCGATCAGCGCCCGCACTTCTTCGTCGGCAGTGCTGAGCAAGGCAACCGGAGCAGGCGGATCCGCGGGAGGCGAGGCGGGCGCCTCGCAGGCAGGCGCGGGTTCGCCGCGGCCGCGGCGCGCGACAGCCGGGGCCATGATCGCCTTGGCGACCGAGGAGGTTTGGCAGATCGGGCATAGGACGAGGCCGGACGACGTCTGCGCTTCGAAGACGGCGCCGTTCTGGAACCAGCTCTCAAATTCATGTTTGTTCGAACAGCGTAGCGAAAATTTAATCATTGAGCTTGTTCGGCCAATAGTTGATCAAGTTTGCCATCGTAATGAAGTTCGTAGAGATCGTCGCACCCGCCGACATGCAGTTCGCCGAAATAGATTTGCGGAACGGTGGCGCGGCCTGTCATTTCGCTCAATTCGCGACGCAGCTTAGAATCGTTATCGACCGGAATTTCGGTAAATTTGAGGTTTTTCTGGCGCAGCAGCGCTTTAGCTCGTTCGCAATAGGGACATGTCGCTGTGGTGTAAATAGTAATTCCGGTCATGAAAGGTCCTTTCCTACAAATTATATGAGAAAAATCGGAAAAGCCGCAAGCGGCGGCGCCAGTTTCATTGCGAGACGGAGCGCGAATCATGTGATTTAGTCGCTCGCGACGCGCTCAGCCCCCAAGGTTGCCGGAAGGCCGCCAATATCATAACCTGACTTGTCTGCGGACGGCCGCAGAATGCTGATGGGATTTCCCGCTCATGCCGAAAAGCTCTCTGAAATCGCGGCGCGGCGAAGGCTTGACGAAGGCGCCGCTCGGGGCGCTGGCGGGTTGCCCGTTCCACGATCTCAGGAGGAAACTGGCTGAGGCCGGGCTGCGGCCGACGCGGCAGCGCATGTCTTTGGGTTGGCTTTTGTTCGCGAAAGGCGCCCGGCATCTCACCGCCGAGAATCTCTATGAAGAGGCGCAATGCTCCCGCGTGTCGATTTCGCTGGCGACGATCTATAATAGCTTGCACCAATTCACCGAAGCTGGCCTGCTGCGGGAGATCGCCGTCGATGGGACGCGGACCTATTTCGACACCAATACCGGCAGCCATCATCATTTCCTTCTCGACGGCGTCTTGATCGACATTCCCGAGGTCAAGGTTGATTGCATGACTCTGCCGTTCCCTCCGGCTGGAACGCGAATCGCGCAGATTGAAGTCATCGTCCGCCTGCGCGACGCTCCCGCGCCATAGCCAAAGCCCTAGGGCCGCCGCGATCGAGATGCCATGACGCAGCCTCCCGCCGTTCCGGCCGAGCGGACGTCGTCGCCTCCACGCAGGATAGGCGTTCTGCTGGTCAATTTAGGGACACCCGACGCGCTCGGCTATTGGCCGGTGCGCCGCTACCTCAAGGAATTCCTGTCCGACCGCCGCGTCGTCAACACGCCGCGGCTGATCTGGTGGCCGATCCTCAATCTCGTCATTCTGTCCACGCGGCCGCAGCGCAGCAGTAAACTTTACGAGACGATCTGGAACACAAAACTCAACGAAAGTCCGCTGAAGACGGCGACACGTTCACAGGCCGAAAAGCTCGCCGCATGGATCGCGGGCGGCGGGCTTGGCGCGGGGAATCGACAAATCGCCGTCGAATGGGCGATGCGCTACGGCCAGCCCTCAATTCCTGGCGGGTTCGCGAAGCTGAAAGCGCAAGGGTGCGGACGCATCCTGGTGGTGCCCCTTTATCCCCAATATGCGGAGGCGACGACGGCGAGCGTCGCCGACAAGGTCGACCAGTCGCTGGCCAGAATGCGATGGCGCCCGGAGTTGCGCAGCGTCGCGCCCTATTATGATGATCCGGTCTATATCGAGGCGCTCGCGGCCTCCGTGCGTGAAGGAATGGCGCGGCTCGATTTTCAGCCCGAGGTGCTGCTCGTCTCCTTCCACGGCATTCCGAAATCCCATGTTGCGGCGGGCGATCCCTATTACGATCATTGCCTTGAAACCTGGCGTCTGCTGCGCGAAAGCCTGCGGCTCAGCCCCGAGCAATGTCCGATCAGCTTCCAGTCGCGCTTCGGGCCGTCGCAATGGCTGGAGCCTTATACCGATGAAACCGTCAAGGCCCTTGGCCCGCAAAGGGGTCAAGCGGATGGCCGTGGTGACGCCGGGGTTCTCGGTAGATTGCCTCGAGACGATTTCCGAGATCGGCATCGAGAACCGCGAATTTTTTAAAGAAAGCGGTGGCGAGAAATTCGCTTTGATTCCCTGCCTCAACGACAGCCCGCTGGGCATGGGGGTTATCCAGCATATCGTTTCGCGCGAACTTTTGGGGTGGGTTGACGCGCGCGTGTGACCTGTGGATAAAATCTGACATTTGGCGGTCCGCGAGGCACGCTGCTTGTCGTTAGTTCGCAATCGACCCATAGATGAAGTCCGGCGGGCGCTAGCCAAAATCCGGTTCGCGTCTATCCTGGCCGCACAGCCAGAGCGGTTCGTTTCTCGAAAGCGGACATATGCGTCGGCCATACGCCTTCGGCAGTTATGGCCGAGAAGCGACTAACGCTGTACAGCATCGATCGACGGAATCTGACCCAAAGCGGATGCCGCATCGTAAGTTCATACGTTCAGGTCCTAAGTCCAGAAGCACTGAAGCCCCGGCGGCTTAACCGCTCTTACTGCAGGGGGCCGCGCTTTTATACAGAGTGTGACCCGGCGGCCGTTCGAATTCTAACTTATGATAGGCGGCGGCTAGGTCTATTTGCGCGCTTCTTTTCCGTCGCAAGACGCAGCCGAAGATCGAGTCCCTTAACCATGAGCTTTGCCGTGCCGCCAAGCTCTTTCGAGAGCCGTTCAGCCTCTTCGTTCAGCACAGCCATCAATTCTTCGAAGCCGATTCTCTTGCCGGTCTTGGGGTGATCCCATTCCCGGTCCTTTGAAATGGTGACAAGGAGACACCCCGAACGGCACTCGTCCGCGGCCATGTATTTTGTCAGGAGCTGATCGTGGATCGTGTTGAAAAGATCGGTCCCCGAGCGCTCATCACCAAGCTTGAGCTCGACCGTCGCTTGCTGCTTGGAGCTGGTAGATCTCAAACGGATATCAGTTTCTTTTTCGTCTGCAGTCACAGCTTCCTGGTCGACCGTGTAGTTCTTGTTGGCGGTATTCTTTAATTCGCGGGCTAATTCTCGGCGCATAACATGCTCGTCGGTGATCTTGGCCCAAGCCTCCCGAGGAGAAACGTCCTGGAGCAACAGATCGTCGAGATCATCGAGCCTGTCCCGCATCAGTGTAAACATGGTCTCCGTTGTCGAAGGCGGCGCTTCGCCAGTTTTATCTAAGACAGCGAACTCAGCCTCCGTAAGCGCCACGTTGTCCGCCTCCTCGGCGGCCTTTTCCTGCGCGAGCGCAATGATCCGATCCTTGATGTGAGCGAACAAGGGATCACCGGCCATTTCAAGCTTTGCAGCCCACCCTTCGGGGCCGACCGTATCGAGCAACGCGCTAAGAATAGCGTTTCTGCCTCGCTCCGCGTGATCGCGGGTGTCGGGTGAGTAGGAGCCTTCGCGGTGCGCATCGTCCTCGATCCGAATTCTGCTGGTAGGTGAGTTGGAGAAGCCGAAGCAGGAGTGGTGGCGTAAATCCAGGCGCGCGGAGATCGACGCCGATGCCGCCGTAGTCACGGTCAAATAGCTTCGCGAACAACTGTACACCCGCGCCCGTCTTCGAGGCCGCATTATCCTTGAGGCCCTTCTCAAGAGCCTGCACACCAGCGACCGCGTTAAGTTGGAGAAGAGCGGTCAGCCACACGGTTGCGAAGGGGACCGCAAGGTCATCGGCCAGACGTTCCCTTGAGGTCACCTCTAGGAAACGGCGATCATCGTCATTGCCGCTCTTTATGAGGATTTCGATCGCTTGGCCGAGGTTCAGTTCGAATTGCGGGTTGTCGGGCTTGGCGTCGATCTTCGCAATCTCTGTAAGCCACGCGCGAATACGGGGAACGAAAAGCACCGCGATGATCGCGGAAGCGTGACGTATGTTCTGCAAAAACATCATATTCTCGCCGACGTCCGTCACCTCGCGTAACGAGAGACTTAATTCCTCCCCGAGTACACGATCAACCGCCGCTGGATGCTCGACGGCAAGGCTTTCGAGCCAGGACGGAAAGCCGTTCAACTCTATCGGCGCATACCGGCAGGCCAGCTCAGCTTCTTGCTCGGACAACCGCTGAGCCCAGTTCGCGTCTTCGGCTTCCGCCGCAATCCCAGCGAGGCCGAATTGCCACTTGACCAGAAAAGTATTCTTCTCGCCGTCTGGGCGTTCGCTGCGAAGCGTGGGCCTGTCTTTGCGCCAGGCAGCCACCATGGTTTCACGAAGCCGATCGGCGACACTCTTGCTAAAATGCTCCTCTATGGACCGCCGATTCCATCCTGACGCCCGGCTTTCCCGGCCAGAACGCTCAACCGCCTGCCACAAATTCCAGGCGGTGTTCTCGGCGCGGTCCATGGCAAAAACCGCGTCCAGGTCTCCCGCTATTTCACGCCAAAACTCTACCCAATTTGCATGTGCCTTCGCCTCGCGTTGTTCGGCCTGTTTGGTGCGCCTTGCGCTTGCGGCCTCCATTCGGCGCAATTCGGCGCTACCTTCCTGCGCCGTCAGGCTATCAATGATCGCCGTGAGGCTTAGCGCATCCGAGACGAATGGCTTGAGACCTTCGAGCAGTTCTCCTTGATCGGTCGCGGCGCGGTTCAACAAGAGCATCTCGGTCCATAGCATCATCTCCCGATGTTCCAGGGCCTCGTTCGGATCGGAAAGCCGCCTCCGAACCCAGCCCGCGTCTTTTTCATCGCTGAGTTGGATGCCGCCATGGTGCGAAAGGTCGAAGACCCGTTGCCACGCGTCATGCGGCTGATGCGGATGAGCCAGGAAGGCGTCTTCCTTCCAGAAGGCGGCTTCGCGCGCGTCAGCAGGAAGCCCTGCGAGCGCTCGTCGCAGTTCTGCCAGAGCGTCTTTGTCACTGTGCTCCTCTTTAGAGAGACGAACCGCAAGCAGGCTCGACGTAATCCACGGTTCCGTCCTGACGCCTTCGGCCGCCTGCCGGCGGCACGCCGCAACGAGCGCGGCGATCAGGTCGGGCCGTTGCGTCCGAAGGTGCGGGAAATTATCGCGCTCCCACGCTATGCCGTAGGTAATCAAATCCGTCAGCGCTTGGCGCAGCCGATCGAGATAGTCCGGCGAAAGGTCCGCTGTCTCAATTTCGCGCGGCAGCCGGTAATTCAGGTCGCCGAGGCTGCGCGGTTTCACTTCCACGCGCCGCAGTATCTGCAACAGACGCGCGAGGGGCATGTAGGTGGGAAATAGGTCCAGCGCCGCGTGGCTCGCCATCGCTTCCGGCCACCGGGCGAGATCGATCTCGACCGAGAGTGCGAGTGCCTCAAGGCGCGGGTCGTTCAGCTGCAATAGAGCCTCGACTGCAGAATTACGCTCGTCTACCGTTCGGGTGCCGTCCATAGCGACCGCATAGGCAATATCGGCGCATCCTCTGAGCTTTCCGGCGGCAACTATCTGCAACAGAAGATCACGGACTTCCCAATTCTCGATCCCTCGATCCCATAGCCGTTTCACGCTATCCGCGAGTTCCGGCGACGCGAAGCGGTGCATTTGGATCCGCGGCGTGCTCAGGCCACGCCAGCCCCCGGAACCATAACGATCTACGAAGGCTTCCAGCGCCTTGACGCGTTGCGCCGGGCATAAGGATTGCGGGTCACCGTGATTCAGAACAACCGCCGGATCAAGCGCGACGATATCGTCAAAAACCGTATCTCGCGAAAGGGCGAGCCATGCTGCAACCGGGCGCATCGACGGCCTCACCGTCCGCACGCCTTGTGCCATCTCGGTGAACAACAAGCGCTTGATCGACTTGATCGGGACGCCTCGGGCGAGCAGCGCATCGAGCTGTTTCGCAGCGAGAAACTCCACCACGGACCGGTGATGGAAGCGGACGCGGCCGTAACTCGCGAAGCCGAACAGCGGGCGCTCCAGCAACGTGGCCCGTGTCTCGGCACCCCAATTTTGCAAAACCTTTGTTACGTCGAGCGCTGCCTCGCTCGCACGTACGCTGTCGGAACCAGCACTATACCGCAGCGTGAGCTTGCGAGTCAGCATAGCGGCCAGCGCCAGTCGGCTGGCGCCTTCGATTGCCGCTTCTTGCGATAACTCCGCTCTCTCCTCGCGCTCGGGGCTTGGCTTCAATTTCGTCGCGATATTGGTCTCGACCTGCTCGCGATGGGAACGAACGCGGTGATGCTCGCGCCAATCGGAGCACAACTCGAGCAAATCCTGCGGCCGCTCCGCGAATTTTTCAGCGTCGCGCGCGAGGATATCGGCCAGAAGCGTATCAGGATCTGGAACGCCTTGGAGCGCCGCAAATTCGCGCATCTGCTCGCGCGACAGCGGCATCAGACCGACATAGCGCCATGCCTTTAGCGCGGCCTCGTCCGCAGGCTTTTTCTTACTGCGATCCATCACCATGTCGGCGAAGGCTTCCGCGGTGGGCTCAGCGTCTCCCGAAGCGGGAATCGGCAGATGTCTGGCGATGAGCTCTCGATCAATCGGAACGGGGCGAGTTGTAATAGTGACCCTCGCGCGCCCGAGTTGGCCTTCGAGCGCCTTGTTAAACCGCTTCAATGCGTACTCGAACTTGCCAAGGGTCAGCTTCAACTCGTCGATGGAATCCAAGAAAAACGTCGCGATCTCGGATTGAGAACGCAGCCATGCGTCAAGCCGCTCCTCTTCGACCTTGCTGAGCATTTCGCGGACCGAGCTTCCGGCCAACGTCGCGAGGTCCAGAAAAAACGCGGGCTCGCCCGCTTTCCAGAGCCTGTCCTGTTGCGCCTGGCACTCGTAGGTTTTGCCTGCACCCGCTTCAGAGACGATGAGAACGCGGTGGGAGCGCAGCAACTCGTCCCAGCCGAAGCTGCCGGTCCAGCCGACTCTGGCGAGGGCAGTGGCTTTCTCGATATCGGCAACTTCCGCGTCCGACAGGTCGCGGAACGAGCGCTTGATGGAAGACAGGTTAAGAGGCTTTTCGGTCATTGATGACGACACCGGGGCGATCGGCATTCTTTGCCAGAACGGGTTGGTTGATTCGTCCGGGATCAGAATAGCAGCAAAAGGACAGGGCCGCGCCAACCCGGTAAATCTCGTAACGCGTAGCATGGAGCGGGGGGCGAGGAATTGCTGTGAAGAGTAAGGAGGTCGCACCGTTCGTCATTGCGAGCAAGAGCGATCATCCAATTCGGCGGGATCTCAACGGGAGGAGCGCGAACTCGCCCTGCGCGCCGATTGCTGGCTGCTGTCCGTCGCGGCAGGGGGAAAGTTACGCGATCACGCGTTTATGAACGCAAGCGCTGGAGGGGATAGTGAGCGGCGTCACCCGTTTCTGGTGCGCAAGCGGCGCTCCCAATCGAGCGCCTGCCGAACGATCTCCTCGAGATTGTCATGCTTTGGCGACCAGCCGAGCTCCGTTTTGACGCGCTCGGCGCCGGCGATGAGCGAGGCCGGATCGCCGGCGCGGCGCCCCTTGAGCCGCACCTCGAAATCCACTCCTGAGACCTTTTTCACGACATCGACGACCTCGAGGACGGAGCTGCCGCGTCCATAGCCGCAATTGCAGGTCAGGCTGCCGCCGCCCGAGCGCAGATGGCGCAGCGCCAGAAGATGCGCGTCGATGAGATCGGTCACTTGAATATAGTCGCGGATGCAGGATCCGTCCGGCGTCGGATAGTCGGTTCCAAAGACGTCGAGGCCGGGGCGATGGCCAAGCGCGGCCTGCACCGCGACCTTGATGAGATGCGTCGCCGCCGGAGTGGATTGGCCGAGCCGGCCCGCAGGATCGGCGCCGGCGACATTGAAATAGCGCAGCGCGACATAGCTCAGCGGATGCGCGGCGCCGACGTCCTTGAGCATCCATTCGACCATCAGCTTGGAGCGCCCGTAAGGATTGATCGGCGCAAGAGGCGCGGTCTCGAAAACGGGGTTGGCCTCAGGTTCGCCATAGACCGCCGCCGTCGACGAGAAGATGAAATGCCGCACCTTGTTGCGGACGGCGGCTTCGATCAGGTTGCGCGCTTTGGCGGTGTTGTTGAGATAATAGGCGAGAGGATCTGCGACCGACTCCGGAACGACGATCTTGGCGGCGAAATGCGCGATGGCTCCGACGCCATATTCCGCGATCAACTGGTCGACAAGCGCCGCATCGCCAAAGTCGCCGACGATGAGCTTGGCGGCCGGCGGCGCGGCCCATGCGAAATCCCGTCGAGAGATCGTCGAGAATGACGACCCTCTCTCCGGCGTCGAGCAGCGCGAGCGCCATATGTCCGCCGATATATCCGGCGCCGCCGGTAACCAGAACCGTCATGCCATACTCCCCCGAATTCCCGTCGAACCCGTCGCGAAGCGGCGCCGAAGCAGACCGGGCCATCCATCATAATGGCGCAAAGGTGAATTGATCATCCGGAACACATCTTCATTTGAAGGATTGAAGTTATCACAAAGCCCGCTGTTTTTTGTGAGGCCGCCGTAGCCGCGGATTATAACGCTCGCATGAGCCAAAAGCTACGCTCGAGGCGGCTAGTTTAGCTGCCGAATTTTGACTATGATCCCGCCAGCGTTCAATTGGCGCGCTCAGAGGCGCCGTTCTCTAGGGACAGTAGATGACGAAGCGTATTCGCAAGGCGGTTTTTCCAGTCGCGGGTTTGGGGACGCGGTTTCTTCCGGCCACCAAATCAGTGCCCAAAGAGATGCTGACGATCGTCGATCGTCCGGTGCTTCAGCATGTCGTCGACGAGGCCCGCGAGGCCGGGATCGAACATTTCATTTTCGTCACGGGGCGCAACAAGGCGGTGATCGAAGATCACTTCGATATCGCCTATGAACTCGACGACATGCTCCAAAGGCGGGGAAAAATCAAAGAATACCAGGCGCTACAAGAGCAATTGCCGGCCGCAGGAACGACCAGCTTCACGCGCCAGCAGGCGCCTCTCGGCCTCGGCCACGCGATCTGGTGCGCGCGCGAACTCGTCGGCGACGAGCCTTTTGCGGTACTGTTGCCCGACATGATCACCATGGCGGGAACGGAGAAATCCGGCCGCTGCCTCGCCCAATGCATCGCCGCCTATGAGCGGCATGGAGGAAATATCATCGCCGCCGAGGAGGCGCCGCAGGACGAGCTGCAGTTCTATGGGGTCGTCTCGATCGGCAAGGATTTCGGCGCTTCCTTCGAGATTACCGGCATGGTGGAGAAGCCGCCGAAAGGAACCGCGCCATCTAACCTCATCATTTCCGGCCGTTATGTGCTCGGGCCGGAGATTTTTCCCATCTTGGAAAAAGTCGAAAAAGGCGCGGGCGGCGAAATCCAATTGACGGATGGCCTGAAGGCGCTCGCTGCGACGCAAGCCTTTCACGGCGTGCGCTTCGACGGCAAGACCTATGATTGCGGATCGAAGCTCGGTTTTCTTTCAGCCAATGTCGCTTTCGCTCTGGCCGACCCGAAGATCGCCGGGCCGTTCAAGGCGGAGTTGAAGAAGCTCGCCAGAGAGTTTTAGCCGGCGGGGCGATGGTTACAGGATAGCGGGGCGGCGCGGCCTCAGTCCGGCCGCCCCGCCGCCCAGTCGGCATAGGTCTGCATCTGCACGTCCGGGTGACGGCGGCAGATCTCCAGCTCGGCCTCGCGCTCCTTCAGCGCCAGATCCTCGCTCTCGCCTTCGCTCGCGCCGGGGCTGGCGAAGCCGCGCCCCCTTTCGATGAGGCGGAAGGTCTGGAACAGTTCCTCGTCGCTCATCCCCTGCAGCTCCGCGATGAAGATCTGCAGGCGGCCGGCGAGTGATGTTTCATCGGTGCTCA
The DNA here is from genome assembly GCA_963789645.1 of uncultured Alphaproteobacteria bacterium. Taxonomy (GTDB): domain Bacteria; phylum Pseudomonadota; class Alphaproteobacteria; order Rhizobiales; family Beijerinckiaceae; genus Methylocapsa. The sequence goes on from CAWBLM010000002.1 coordinate 272,120, forward strand.
TGTCGCGATCCTGCCCCTCCCTGACGCCCGGACCGAGGCTATCACGCCGGTACTGTCGTCGAAAGCGCTCAGGCGTCGTCGAGCGCCGGATAATCCGTGTAGCCCGCCGCGTCGCCGTCATAGAACGTCTCCTGATGCGGCGCGTTCAGGGGCGCGTTCTCGCGCAGGCGTTCGACGAGATCGGGATTGGCGATGAACAGCTTGCCGAAGGCGATGAGATCGGCGCGGCCAGACCGCAGCGTCTCGATCGCAAGATCGCGCGTATAGGTGTTGTTGGCGATGTAGGCGCCGCCGAAGGCCTCGCGCAGAGCGGCGAAATCGACCGCAATATTATCGCGCGGACGGTCGCGCCCTTTATGACGTGGATATAGGCGAGGCCGCGAGCGCTCAGCGCTTCGCTTGGTGTGCGGCTATTTCATGTTGAGGGCGGACATGTAGAGTTCGAGAATCGCCTCTCTCTCCATCCGTTCGTCGCGATCCTGCTTGCGGATCTTGATGATCTGGCGCACCGCCTTGACGTCGAAGCCGCGCCCTTTCATCTCGGCGTAAACGTCGCGAATATCGTCAGAAAGCGCCTTCTTTTCTTCTTCGAGCCGCTCCACGCGCTCGACGAACTGGCTGAGTTCCGCGGCGGCGACGCCGGAGTTGGCGATATCTTTCGTCATTGCGAATGTCCCTATTTCGTTGTTTTGGCGGCGGCCGCCGCGCAAAGCTGATCGCTCCGAGTTGGCGCGGCGCCGCGCGAGGGTCCGCCAATGTGGTTTCGATGCTGCATCGTCAAGGGCCGGACGGTGATAATCCCCGTTATTCTGACGCATGGTGCCCCGTCCGGCTCTTATAGAAAGCGAGCTGGCGCAATTCGGGACGGCCAAGAACCGATTGCAGGACCGGCGCCAGCCGCTCCGCGAACGACATCGCCTGCTCCGAATCACACGATCAGATCCTGCCGGATCTCGACCAGCAGACCGGCCAGCCCGCGTCGCGTGACTTCCTCGTCCAAAGTGTCGCCGACGAGGGCGCCGTCATAGGGCTCATTGTCGCCGACCGCGAAGCCCGCGTCCGACAGCGCCACGATCAGCGGCTCCGCCAGGCGCGGATCGCTGTCCCAGAGGACGCCGACCTCCCACGGGCGAGGCGAGCCCCTCCATGTGGGGGTGAAGGAGTGTATCGAGAGGATCGCCGGGATCGGGCCCGATTTCATCATGGCCTCGACGCTTTGCGAGATCGCATAGCGGTAGGGACGCCAATAAAGGGCGAGGCGGCGCTCGATCTCCTCGTCGCTTACCCCGGCGTTGCCGGGGATGATCGCGCCGTCCGACAGCTGCATGACGAGGGTCGGATCGTCCGCGCCGCGATTGGGATCGATCAGCAGGCGCGAGAAGCGCGAGAGGATGGCCGGAGCGCCGATCAGCTCGGCGAGCCTACGGGTGACGGCGGCGGCCCCGATGTCATAGGCTATGTGGCGCTCGAACTCGGCAGGTGGCAGGCCAAGCGCGGCATACGCCCCAGGCACGGCGTTGCTGGCGTGGTCGCAGATGAAAAGAACGCCGGCGTCGAGACGGCCCTCGATCCGTTCGACGGCGTCCGGCGCCGAGCTGAGCTGAAGGGAGCCGGGTCGGGAACGATCCATGTGCATCTCCTTTCTTTTTGGGGGACGCGCAGACAGGATGCGCCGGCGGCGACGAATAACGCATTTGCTGGCGCGCGAACAGCACAGGGCTGGATGTGCTAGCCCTGAAAACGTCATCTTGGAAGCGTTGGCAAATCGCGCAGGCTCGGGTTAGAAGGAAGCGGTCCGGCCGGCGCGCGTCGGACCGTCCGCGTCCGGCGCGCCGGCCTTTTCGACGTGATTGAAATGCGACCTTGACGGCGATGAGACGAGCTTTTATCTCCGCCGGCGTGGCGCTCGGCGTCATTTTGGGGGCAACTTCCGCGCGCGCCGATTTTCGACTGTGCAACACGACCTCGAGCCGGGTCAGCATTTCGCTGGCTTATACGGACGGCGAAATGTGGGTCAGCGAGGGCTGGTGGAATTTGAAGCCCGGCGCCTGCGAAACGCTTGTCCGCGGCCCGCTCGCCGCTGAATTCTACTACGTCTACGCCATGGACGAGCGCGGCGGCGAGTGGAAGGGCAAGGCGTTCATGTGCACGCGCGACCAGGAGTTCCGAATCCTCGGGCGCGAGGATTGCTATGTCCGCGGCTTTGACCGGACCGGCTTTTTCGAAGTCGACACCGGCAAGGAAGCGAAGAATTGGACGGTTCAGCTGACCGATCCTGCGCCGGTACGGCCAAATCCTTGAATTGATCGTTTCAATGAGGCTCCCATGCGGCGACTGCGACGGTGCAAGATCATTGCGACCATAGGACCGGCCTCGGCCAATCAGGAGATGCTGTCCGCGCTGTTCCTTGCGGGCGCCGACGTGTTCCGCATCAATATGAGCCATGCCTCGCATGACACGATGCGCGATCAGGTGCGGATGATCCGGGCGGTGCAGAAGGAGGCGCGCCGGCCGGTCGGCATTCTGCTCGACTTGCAAGGCCCGAAGCTTCGGATCGGGCTGTTCAAGGATCGCGTCGTCAATCTCGCCAAGGGCGCGACTTTCACGCTGGATTCGAACCCCGAGCCGGGCGACGAAACGCGGGTTTGTCTGCCGCATCCGGAAATTCTCCGCGCCCTCGAGCCCGGCCATACGCTGCTCGTTGATGACGGCAAAGTCCGGCTGCATGTCGTCGGCGGCGACGAGACGCACGCGATCGCTCTCGTCGACGTTGCCGGCGAGATCTCCAACCGCAAGGGCGTCAGCCTCCCCGATACCGAAATCCCTGTTTCGCCGATGACCGACAAGGACCGCGCCGATCTCGAGGCCGGCTTAGAGGCTGGCGTCGATTGGGTCGCCGTCTCTTTCGTGCAGCGGCCGGAAGATGTCGCCGAAGTCAAGAAGCTGACGCGTGGCCGGGCGGCGGTGATGTCGAAGATCGAAAAGCCGCAGGCGATCGCACGGCTCGACGAGATCGTCGAGATTTCGGACGGGTTGATGGTGGCCCGCGGCGATCTCGGTGTTGAAATGCCGCTTGAACAGGTGCCGGGCCTGCAAAAACGCATCGGCCGCATTGCGCGCCGGGTGGGCAAGCCGGTCGTCGTCGCGACGCAAATGCTGGAGTCGATGATCAATGCGCCGGTACCGACCCGCGCGGAAGTATCCGATGTCGCCACCGCCGTTTTCGAGGGCGCCGACGCGGTGATGCTGTCGGCTGAAAGCGCCGCCGGGCATTATCCGGTCGAGGCCGTCGCGACCATGAACAAGATCGCCGAGGCGGTCGAGCGCGACGCCAATTTCCGCGGCATCATCAACGCCCAGCGCGCAACCCCGGAGGCGACCGGCGCCGACGCCATCGCCGTCGCCGCGCGCAATGTCGCGGAAACGCTGGACCTGAAGGCGATCGTCGCCTGGACCTCCTCCGGCGCGACGGCGCTGCGGATCGCGCGGGAACGGCCAGTCGCGCCGGTTCTGGCATTAACGCCGAACCCCGAAACCGCCGGCAGGCTGGCGATCGCCTGGGGCGTGCATGCGGTCGTGACGAAAGACGCCCACGACATCAACGACATGTCGGCGCGGGCGGCGAAATTCGCCTTCCGCGAAGGTTTTGCCATCGTCGGCGACCGCATCATCATCGTCGCGGGCGTTCCCTTCGGCACGCCGGGCGCGACCAATATGGTCCGCATTGAGTTCATCGGCGAGGCCGCGACAGTCAGCCCAAACGCCGCGCAAAAGACCGAGCCGGCGGCGCAGCAGCAGTAGTTTTCGATCCGTCCGCTCGCCTATCCCCCAAACAGCGCGTCGAAAAAATTGCGCTCGCGTGGTTGCGCTCGGGTTTGCCCCAAATTTCCGGCGTTGGGAATGAGCCCCGGTGGGACGAGTCCATTGCCGCGCGGCTCCGCCTGGGCGGTCGCCGACGGCGGCGGGAAGGACGAATTGGGCGGCGCGGGCCGGGAGGTCTCGGCCATCGGCGCCGGAGCTTGCGCCTGGGCCGGCCACAGCGGAACCCACTCCGACGGAGCCTGCCATAATCCGCCCGGCAGCGGCTGTGGCGGAACGCCTTGATGGGCGACGCGCATAAAGCGCGACCAGATCTCGACCGGCAGATTGCCGCCGGAGGCTTTTTTGGTCGGCGAGCTGTCGTCGTTGCCGAGCCAGACGCCGGTGACGAGATGGCTCGTATAGCCGACGAACCAGGCGTCGCGCCAATCCTGGCTGGTGCCGGTCTTGCCCGCTGCCTGCCAGCCTGGCACTTCTCCCTTGCGCGCCGTGCCAGTGAGGAGGGTCTCCTGCATCATCGTGTTCATCATGGCGAGATAGGCCGGATCGATGACGCGGCCATTGCTGGCGCCCTTGCGCAGATAAAGTAGCTTTCCGGCCGCCGTCTTGACGCGGAGGATGATGTGCGGCTGCACGCCGACGCCGCCATTGGCGAACGGCGCATAGGCGGCGACGAGTTCGAGCGGCGAGACCTCGGAGGTCGCCGAGCGCGATCGACGGATTGGGCGTCAACTCCGAGGTTATGCCGAGGCGATGGGCGGTTTTGATCACGGCTTTCGGGCCGACCTCGACGCCGAGCCGCACCGCCACGGTGTTGAGCGACATGGACAGCGCCTTGGTCAGCGTCACCGGTCCGAAATATTGATGCGAGTAATTCTCCGGCTGCCAGCCTCGCACATTGATCGGCGCATCCTCGCGCACGGTCGCGGGGGTGAGGCCTTTTTCCATCGCGGCGAGGTAGACGAAAGGCTTGAAGGCCGAGCCCGGCTGACGCTTCGCCGCGACCGCGCGATTGAACTGGCTCTCGGCGTAATTGCGGCCGCCGACCAGCGCCTTGATCGCGCCGTCCGGGTCCATCGCGACGAGCGCGCCCTGGCCGACGCCGAATTTCGCGCCCTTCTGATCGAGCTCCTCGGTCAGCGCCTTTTCCGCATTCGCCTGCAGCGCCGCGCTCACCGTCGTCGTCACCACAATATCCTCGTCGATCGCGCCGACGGTATCGTCGAGAACGTCCATCACATAGTCGGCGGCGTAGTTGACGGAGCCCGCGCCGCCGCGCACGGCCTGCGCCGGATGGGCGAGGGCGAGCTTGCCCATGGCGTCGGTGATGAAGCCTTCCTCGCGTCATCGCCGCGATGACCTCGGCGGCGCGCTCGCTCGCCCCTTCGGGATTGCGGTTCGGCGCGAGTTTCGTCGGCGCCTTCATCAAGCCGGCGAGCATGGCGGCCTCGGCCAGGGTGACGTTTTTCGCGCTATGGCCGAAATATTTCTGCGCCGCCGCTTCGACGCCATAGGCGCCGGAGCCGAAATAGACGCGGTTGAGGTAGAGCTCGAGAATCTGGTTTTTCGAATATTTGTGCTCCAGCCAGACGGCGAGGATCGCCTCCTGGATTTTGCGCGAGAGCGTGCGCTCCTGCGTCAGGAACAGGTTCTTGGCGAGCTGCTGGGTCAGCGTCGAGCCGCCCTGCATCGACCCGCCCGCTGCGTTGCGCGTCAGCGCCCGCACAATGCCGAGGGGATCGACGCCCCAATGCGAATAGAAACGGCGGTCCTCGATCGCGACGAACGCCTTCGGCAGATAAGGCGGCAGATCAGTGATGCGCACCGCCGCGCCGCCGATGTCGCCGCGGTTGGCGAGCAGCGTCCCGTCATCGGCCAGAATGGCGATATTGGGCGGGCGCTTCGGCACGGCGAGCTGATCGATCGGCGGCAGTTTCGCCGCATAAAAGGCGACGACGCCCGCCGCCGCGACGCTCGCCCAGATCAGCGCCGTGAACAACCACGTGAGCGCCGTCGCCTGGGTGGGGCGGCGCCGCGCGCGCCGCGACCCGCCGCTGGTCTTGGAATGGCTTGCGTTCACCACTGGCCTCTCCTGCGCGATCTTGCTCGCCTCCAGCTTAAGGCCCGGTAAAAGCCTTAAAATTTTATGAGCGGCGGCTCATCCCTGACGCGAAATTAGGCGCCCGCCGCGGCGTTTCGGGAAGCCGCTGCTTTAGCCGTTGATTTCGGCTGTGAAAGGCCGCCAATGACTTGCGATTTCCCCTCAGCCGCGCCAAAGTCGCGCCCCCGCGGGAGGCGCTAGGCTTGCGCGCGGATTTATACCAACGGATCGGACCCGCCATGAAAGTCACCCTTGAACGATCGGCCTTGCTGAAGTCGCTCGGCCACGTGCATCGCGTGGTGGAGCGCCGCACCACCATTCCGATCCTCTCCAACGTGCTGATCGCGGCGAAGGGCCAATCGCTGCTGCTCAAGGCGACCGATCTCGATCTCGAAGTGACCGAGCGCCTGGCCGCCGAAGTCGGCGTCGCTGGCGCGACGACGCTGCCCGCGCATACGCTCTATGAGATCGTCCGCAAGCTCCCTGACGGCGCGCAGGTTTCGCTCGAAACCACCGGCGAGAACGGCCAGTTGCTGTTGCGCTCCGGCCGCTCGCGGTTCAATCTGCAGACGCTGCCGGAGAGCGATTTTCCCGATCTCGCCGCCGGCGAGTTTTCGCATGATTTCACCCTTGCGCCCGCCGACCTCAAGCGGCTGATCGACAAGACCCAATTCGCCATCTCGAACGAAGAGACGCGCTATTATCTCAACGGCATCTTCCTGCATTCGATCGAGTCGGAGGGCGCGACCGTGCTGCGCGCGGTCGCGACCGACGGCCACCGGCTGGCGCGGGTGGAAATCCCGTGTCCCAAAGGAGCGGCGGGGATGCCGGGCGTCATCGTGCCGCGCAAGGCCGTCGCCGAGGCGCAAAAACTGGTCGAGGATCTATCCGCCGACGTGCGCGTCGAACTCTCGACGACGAAAGTGCGCTTCACCTTCGGCGACGTGGTTTTGACCTCGAAACTGATCGACGGCACTTTTCCGGATTATGTGCGCGTGATCCCGACCGGCAACGACAAGCGCCTGACGGTTGACCGTGCGCCTTTCGCCGCCGCCGTCGATCGCGTCTCGACGATTTCTTCGGAGCGCGGCCGCGCGGTAAAGCTCGCGATGGCGGACGGCAAGCTCACTTTGTCGGTGACCAATCCCGATTCCGGCTCGGCGCAGGAGGAACTCGACGTCGATTATGATTCGGCGCCGCTCGATATCGGCTTCAACGCCCGCTATCTGCTCGATATCACCGAGCAGCTCGACAGCGACACGGCGCTGTTCAAGCTCGCCGATCCCGGCTCGCCGACGCTGGTGCAGGATCGCGACGGCGCCAGCGCGCTCTATGTGTTGATGCCAATGCGGGTGTGAGGGGGGGGTATCTAGCGGGGACCTGTCTTCAGCTTAATTTCGGCTCCTTCGCGCGGCTTCCGAATGCCGCCGCCCCAAGTGTTTTCAATTTCACCGGCCTTGGCAAGGTCGACGCAAATATCTTTGATGTCGGTTTCGCGGAGCATATAGGTCTGTATCAGCCGCGCCACGACGTCGGAAAATTGGGACGGTCCGCGTTGCAAAAGCATCGCCATCAAGTCGTTCAAGGCCAACGTCTTCTGTTCAGCGACAATTTCATCAATCGTAGCCTGCTGCACTTCCGCCTGATGGCCTGCGAACAGGTCAGAGATATTAGACCGCTCCTCACGTCTTGTCTCTTTCACGTTTGCCCAATTCTTTGCATGTTCGCGCAACGCTTTGTATTCGATATCACGAAACGCTTTCAAGCCCTCTGGACTCTTCGTTCCATAAGCAATGAAAAAATGCGGGCGTTCAGCGATTTTGTCGATTTTGGCTGATATGACGAAGTCGAAGTTTCCAGCAGACTTGAGTGTTTCACGAAACAGCTTTTCAACTGCGAGACCACGCGAAATACTTTTGTCGAGGCGATTGCGCCAGCCGGGTCCTCCCAAAATTGGGTCCAATGAAGCAATGATGCTTTCGTCTCCACTGGCAGCGAAACGGTTGACGAAATCATACATGAAATTGATCAGAACTTCGCACTTAGAACGTGCGAAAAGCGGCTTGATCTTGTTGAAAGAAAATCCTGTCCACCCTGTAGGATCAATGAAAATCAGAGGAAACGACTTGCCAACAAATGCTTTGATTTTACTGACTGCACCTTCGAACTCGCCGAAGTACGTCTCGATCTCAAACCCTTCGTCGGGTTTGTGAAACGGCGTTACCGCCGTTTGAAGCTGCGAAAACGCCTCCGCATTCCGCTCTGCCAAGAAGCAGCGAACCAGCCGCCGATGCCCATCGCGATCCTGAATTTTCTTTTGAGCGTCCCGCAATACACCGATCGCAATCATGAATGAGGAATCGCTAAAATTCTCAGTCCTAGTTTCCCATGGCCCTGAAAACCCGTCGACGTAGGTGATGTCTGAAAACGTTAGGACTTTGAATGCGAGGGCTTCAAGGTAATGCTTGAGGATAAAATGCTTGGCCTTGGTCTGCTCGCGACCAAAATATGGGTCGGTCACTCCGTTTTGCCTTTCTATTCTGCAGCTATGATGCCCGGGCTCGGATATTTCGGAATGGTCGGATATTGATTCCATTCACGCCCACCAAGCAGACGGCCGCCGGATTTTGGCCGGACGCCGCCCCACTGTTTGAAGAAAAATGCGACCTTGGCGAGCCGGCATTGGTCGCGCAGTTGGATCGCCCATTCTTCGGCGAGGGGTCGCGATTGGGGACCGCTCTCGCCGCCCACAATGACCCAATCGATACCGGTGAGGTCGATCTCGCCCACGGGTCCCAATAGAGGTTCGAAAGAAATGAATTTCACCGAGGCTTGTGCGGCCCGAAGATGCTTTAACCGCACGATGTTTTTCGCGTCTTCGACCGATACGCCAAGCCAAATGTTGGAGGGTGCGGGGCGAATCTGATACCGGCTGAAAAGGTATCGTGCCATAAGCGAGCTACGCTTGGTCAACACTTGAAACTTATGCCAATGGGCGGCCTCCATAGTATCGAACACCGAATCTATAAAGGGCTTGGGCACTTTCTTGTGAAACAGATCGCTCATCGAGTTGACAAAGATCATTCGGGGCGATCGCCAGCGCAAAGGCTGGTCGAGACGCTCAGGACGGAGCGTCAGATCAAAACCCATTTCGAAAGGATGGTTGGGCGTCCCACGAAAACGCTCAGAAAAGCGCTCCGCGTAGCAATGGTCGCAGCCAGCGCTGATCTTGGTGCAGCCCGTAACCGGGTTCCAGGTCGCATCCGTCCATTCGATTGCTGTGGCGTCCCCCATGACGGCTCCTGAGAACAAAATGTGAACGTAGCACGGCTGATTCTGACAGTAAAATACTTAATTAGTTAACCCAATTGTTCATTTGCTCCATCTCTGCGGCAACTTGCTTCGAGGAGGCCAATTAGGTTTCGTCAGCTGGGTCGGCGTTGATGAGGCCGTTGTTTCCAGTGAACAGAACGAATGTCGATCCTGATACCCGTTGCGCGCGATGGCGCGAGCGCTGACGCGCTTTGCGGGTGCCCTCACCATGAGGGCCTTGCCGCCGCTCGCAAATCGGCAGCGCGCGGGAATCGCGGGAATCAAGTCGCCCGGAACGCCAAATGCGCCGTCATGGCGTTGACGTCGCGGTCTTCATGGAGCAGGGCGTGGCCGCGCGCGAGCCACGGTCTTCAACTCCGCGGCGGAACGCTTTAAATAAGCCTGAGGTCATATCACACAACGGCGGCAGGAGTCCTGATGCAAGCGGTCAAATACAGATGCCATCCCGGCCTCAAGCTGCGCCGCACCAAACTTGAAGTTCCGGGATGGGCTGGCGCATCCGAGCCGCGCGCCGATGGGTCGCATGAACAGCCCTGGCACTGCATCCCCTTCGCGGAGGGCGCGCGCTATGGGATCGAGGTGTTCTACCCTTTCGAGAATGAGTTGCGCGTCAGCATGCGCGACGGCAAGCTCATCTTCGACGGCGATTTCGGGCCTGACCCGGAAAATGGATTGCAATGGCCGCCGTTTCGAACCTTCGGCGAGAGCTACTACACCTATCAAATCCTTCTCGACTTGAAGGTGGCGGAGGGCTGGGCGATCCGCATCGAGCCGCATCCGCGGTTCTACACCGATCCCAGCGACACCGTGCCGATCGCCGTGCCGGCTTTGTTGCGGCATTGGTGGCCGATGATGTCTTTCATCGTCTTCAAATCGCCAGCTGAGGGCCGAACCCATATTTTCAGGCCGGGCGAACCTTTCGCGGAGATCATCGTCATCCCCGCCGAAGCCAATTTCGAACTGATCGAGATGAGCGAGGAAGAGGCCGCTGAACGTGAGCTTCAGTCGCGCCGAATTCATCAAAGCCGCAAGACGCTCAGCGCGGACACGGAATGGACCTCGTCGACGAACACCGTGTTCGACGGCAGCTATCGCCATATCCTCAGCGCCGCAAAAGTGCGCGCCAAAAAGACCGGCAGGTGAAAGCGCAGCTGGCGTAGGCGCCAGCATGACGCATAATCCTCGACGCTCCGCCTCACCCGATGACGCGATCGCTCTATCCCCAACACCCGAGCCGGACATTGGGCGCCGAAGGGTGATCGGCGCCGCCCGCTCGCAACAACGCGCCCGCCGTCAACCCCCTTAATGGGGCTCGTAATAGCCATGGTAATGGTGGTGATGGTGGTGATGATGATGGTGGTGGTAATAGCGGTACCTGTAGTGATGATGGTGGTGGTGATGATGGTGGTGGTAGTAGTCGCCGCCGTATTGGGCGAGTTGCACCGAGCCGGATTCGGGCTGCGGCGCGGCGTCGGCTGCGCGTAGAAGAGCGGCGGCGTTTGGAATGGGATCGAGCAGCTCCGCATAAGACTGAACGCGCAAGACATCGTTGGCGTTGGCCGTCGTAGCCGGCATCGCCTGAACAGCCTCTGGAATCGCGAACGCAGAGAGCGCGCCGACCAAGCTAATAATTCTCTTATCCATTTTTTGTCTCCTCGCAGAGCCATCATCGACGAACAAGTGATTTGGCGGTTAACCATGGGCGCAGCCGTCGAATCGGACTGGCCCGTGTACTCGGCCGCTCAATTCACAGGCGCAGAGCGAGGTTCCATTTCTACCGCGCCGCACCCAGGCGCCTGCTGTTTGGAGGGCGCCGTCGGCAACCGCCACGCAGAAAAATGACATACGCTTTGTTAACGATGAATGAACCGGAGCGTTCATGACCAGAGCCGGGCGTGGTCTCGCTGTAACGCCGCCTCATGCTGAAGAGCGAGCAGCGCGTCTCGCGATCAGCCCCGTAGTTCGAGGCGCGCCGAACGGCGCTCTCTTCAATAGCTTGCGCCCTTTGCGGACCGCAACGCTCCCAGTGGAGCCTCGGGCTGCCTGCGGCATGAAGGGCTTTTGAACCCACGCCCTTGCCGCCGCTCGCAAATCAGCCCACATCATCAGCCTGCAAGAATTGAGGAGCCGTCCCTTGGGCTGGGTGCACGTCGAAGTGGTCAAGGTCGTCGGCGCCGCGACGGGGATCGCGGGCGCTGCGCTTGGGCTGCTCCTTACTCGCTACGAAAGAGTCATCCGCGAGAAATTCTTTCCGGAGATGCAGCCCCATCAGGCCTATGCGCAGCTCAGAATGATCACCGGCGCGTTCTTTATTGCCGCCGCCATCGGCGCCGCCATGGCGCTCTACGTCACGCTGGCGCCGCCGCATTAGCGACGGCCGAAAGCTCAATGAGCGCTGGCGCACGCCCGTCAATCACACAATGCCCAGAAAAAGAGCCAGCGCCCGATTGACGCGCAGGAGCAAGGCGTCGTCGGCTTCGCCGATCGCGTCGCCGATTTTGGCGACAGGAACGACGGTAATTTTGTCGATCGCGATCTGAGAAACCTCGCGAAGTCCATTGCGGGTCGAAGGCTCGACTTCGAGCCGGAACAGATCCGCATCGTTCCGCAACATCGTCGTCAAAGGGCAGATGACGGCGGAAGGCAGTTCGGCGAAGAGATCGCTTTGCACGACGAGCGCGGGGCGTGGCTTGCCGTAATCGCCCGACGTCGCGACGGTCACGAACTGACCGCGCCGCACTAAAACTTCGGCCATTCATAGACGCTGGCGACGAAGCGCATGATCTCATCGCCGGCCGGATCGCTGGCCGCGACGGCGCGCGCTTGATGGCGACATTTCTCGGCAAAATCGGGGGCGCGGCTATCCGGAACCCAAATTTGCACGGGCCGCAAACCCGCCGCGCGCATTCTCTGGCGATAGCTCGCCATGCGCTTTTGCGGCGGCGCGGCCGTCTTGGTTCGGTCCGTTCGACGCGGCATTCGTCTCTCCATTTCTGTAACATGTTACATCAAACAACAAAAAATGTCACGATAATTGAACGGCGCCTACGTCGCCCTTGCGGTTGGCGATGAGAAAACGCGCCTACGCAAAAAATCAGATCACCCGCAATCCCATATGCGCCGTCATGGCGTCGAAGTCGCGGCCGTCGTGGAGCAGCACATGGCCGCGAGCGACGCAAAACGTCCCGATGATCAGGTCGATGGTTTTGCGGATCGTCGCGCCTCGGTCGCGCAGGGTTCGGTAATGGCGGGCGGCGCTTACCGCTAGCTCGGCGTCGAGCATGTTTTCAATGTGGAATTGACGCAGGTCGTTCTCGATCCGAACGGCATGCTCCTCGTTGCGCGCGCCCTGCAGCACTTCGAGCAGAATAAGGTCTCCGACGACGATATCGTCGGGATCCTCGATCGACCTCAGCAAGCGAACCGCCCTCGTGTCGAGATCGCGCAGATTGGCGATCCAAACCGAGCTGTCGACCACGATCAAGAGCGCGGATCGCGAGCCTGCCGCATGGCGTCGAGATCGCCTTGCCAGCCAAGGCCGATCATGTCGGCTATCGCCCGCCGGCGGCGGTTCTGCCGCACCAAAGCGCGCAGAGCTTCCTCGACGGTGGCCTTCTTGGTGGGAAGTCCGGTCGCGGCCATGGCCTCGGCGAGCAGTTCATCGTCGATGTCAATATTCGTGCGCATGGACCCTTGGGTGGTGTATCAATTCAGATATCTATACACATCCTTCGCAGATACGCAAAGAGGAGAGCACCGCATAACGCCGCGGCGGCGGCTATCACACCCGCAAGCCTGATCGGGCCGCCTCTTTCCGCAAGACTTTTGCGCCCGACGTGGCTATCGAGGTCGCAAACCCACGCAAGGCCCAAAAATGATCCGCTCCGCCCTGATGAATGTGATGACCGCCGCCGCCCTCAAGGCCGGGCGCGGGCTCAAACGCGATTTCGGCGAGGTCGAGAATCTGCAGGTCTCGGTCAAGGGCCCGGGCGATTTCGTCACGGCCGCCGACAAGCGGGCCGAAAAGGTGTTGCATGAGGAGCTGGCGAAATCGCGCCCCGGCTACGGCTTCGTGCTGGAGGAATCGGGCGAGATCGAGGGGACCGACAAAAGCCACACCTTCATCATCGATCCGCTCGATGGCACCACCAATTTTCTGCATGGACTGCCGATCTTTTCGATTTCCATCGGCCTTGTCCGCGAGGGGCAGATCGTCGCCGGGCTGGTCTATAATCCGGCCAATGACGACATGTTCATCGCCGAGAAAGGGCAGGGCGCCTATTTGAACAACCACCGCCTGCGCGTCGCCGCGCGCCGCGACCTCGCCGAGGCCTTGATCGGCTGCGGCGCGCCGCATATCGGCAAGGCCGACGGCCATCAGCGCTTTCAGGCCGAATTATCCGCCGTGATGGAGAAGGCCGGCAATGTCCGCCGTCTCGGCTCGGCGGCGCTCGATCTGTGCTTCGTCGCGGCCGGCCACTACGACGGTTTCTGGGAGCGCGACCTCAAATCCTGGGACGTCGCCGCCGGCATCGTCATCATCAAGGAGGCGGGCGGCTTCGTCACCGACGCCGACGGCGGCCCCGACATGCTCGCCAAAGGCTCGGTCTGCGCCGGCAATGATGTCATCCAGCGCGCTTTGCTCAGCCTGATTAAGAAACCGTAAGGTTGGCGCGTCGATATTTTCGCGGGCGCCGCTCGACGCGGCAAAAAGGCTCCTTACATCTTAGCTGCTGGCGCTCCTTTTCGTTCGGGCGGCCAGCGAACAGGAGTTTGACGATGAGCCCAGACATGGGAAAACCTTTTGATCCCGGCTTCGACCGGTGGAATGCTGGCGCGCAGCGCCCGGCGTGCGGCCCGCGCAGCTGGAAGCCGCTCGAAATCGGCGCGGTGGTGCTCGGCTTCGCCCTCTATTGGCCGCTGGGCCTTGCGGTCATCGGCTGGAAGTTCTGGCAGAAGAAGAGCGGCTATCAGGGCGATCTTTTTTCTTTCGCGCGCGAAAAATGGGATGCCGCCGCCAACTGGAGCTGGGGAAATTACGCTCACGAAGGCCGCAGCTTCGCCGAGCGGACCTGGCGCGGCGCGGGCTTCGGCTCGAGCGGCAATCGCGCTTTCGACGAATGGCGCGCGAATGAGCTCGCCCGTCTCGAAGAAGAGCGCCGCAAACTGGTCGCCGCGGAGCGCGAATTCGCGGAGTTTTTGGATAATCTGCGCCGCGCGCGGGACCGCGAGGAGTTCGAGCGCTTCATGCAGGAGCGCCGCAACCGGCAGGGGACGACCTCGGTCTGATCCCTTCAATCCGGCAATTGGGGGCGCTGCTTCGCGGCGCCCTTTTTCATGAGCGGATTATCCGCCGCCGCTGAGCCGGCGCCTGTTCGCCTTCACCTTGGGGAGATAATGCGCCGCCGTCTTCTCGGCCATGCTTTCGGGAGTGCGTCCGAGCCTGCCGGTCATGGCCTTCGCCTGGAGATCGAGGTTCGCCTTGATCTTTTCATTGACCATCCGGCGCGCCTCCGTCTTCGCCGCCGGGCCGCCGCGCGCCAGCTTCATCATGCGCAGCGCGATCACCGTCGACGCCTCGACGCCAAGCGCCCAAGCGGACATGCCGGCGCGCAGCCATTGATTCTTTTTCATCGTCGGTTCCTTCCGGCGGTTGGCCACGCAGACGACGGCCTGGCCGCCGAAGTGGTCAGGCCAGCATAACACAGCAAGCGCGGCCTTTTCATTCGGGCGGTCCGCTTCGCAGCTTTTTTGTTTCGCCGCGCTTGACCTTGGCGTCGACCCGGCGCTTGCGCGAGGCCAGCGTCGGGCGCGTCTTGACGCGGAATTTCGGCCGTTCCGCCGCCTCGGCGATGAGCGCAAGCAGGCGCGCGATAGCGTCTTTCCGGTTCAGCTCCTGCGAGCGAAAGTTTTGGGCGAGCAAGACGATTGCGCCGTCCTTGGTGGCGCGGGCGCCGGCGAGGCGCAGCAGGCGGCGCTTCACCGCGGGCTCGAGCGAGGGCGAATTCTCGACGTCGAAACGCAATTGCGCGGCAGTCTCCACTTTGTTGACGTTCTGGCCGCCGGGTCCGCTGGCGCGAAGGTATGCGAGGCTGATTTCGTCCTCGCCGATTGAGATATGCGGCGTTGCGTCGATCCTCGCCACGGCTCTGCTCCCGTTTCTCTTCAGCATTCGTTAACCGCAATGCTTTAGCGCCGCTTAACCAATAGCGCTCATTTTTATCCGATGGCGCGTCGCTTTTTGCCATTCGCCGTCATCGCGGCGCTCGTCGGATCGCTGGCGGGCTGCTCCAATTATGAGGGGCAGCGCCGGCCGGCTTGGCGCGCCCAAGCGGAAAACGCCTGTTTCGCGCAAAGGCCGTTCCAGCTTTCGGCCTATATTCAGCCCGTGCGCGAAATCGACGGACCGGGCATCTGCGGCCTGACCCGGCCTTTGCGCGTCGCGGCGCTCGACGATGGCGCCGTTGGCTTCAGCGCCGCCTATACGCTCGATTGCCCGATGGTGGCCGCGCTCAACGCCTGGCTGCGCGAGGCGGTGCAGCCGGCGGCGGAGGCGCGCTTCGGGCAAAGGGTGGTCGAAATCGTTGGCATGGGCGCCTATAGCTGCCGCAGTATGAATGGCCTCGCAGGCGCCCGCATCTCCGAGCACGCCTTTGGCAATGCGCTCGATATTGGCGGCTTCCGCCTCGCCGATGGGCGAGAGATTTCAATCGTGCGCGACTGGACGCGCGGCGACGAACAGGCCCGCGCCTTCCTGCAGGACGCGCATATGGGCGCCTGCGCACACTTCGCCACAGTGCTCGGCCCGGGCTCGAATATGTTTCACTACAACCATATCCACGTCGATCTGGCGATGCACGGCAACACATCGACGGGGCTGCGGCGCATCTGCAACCCTTTGCTGCGGCCAAATCCGGCGCCTACTCTGCCGCCCGACGGCCTGCCTGAGGCGCCGGACATCGACGAGGAGGTCGACACGGCGGAGAACAAGGTCTTGAAAGAGGACGCGCTCGCCTTGCGCCAGGCGGCAATGCAGGAGCCCGGACTTGGACAGGGCCCAACTGCGCGCATCCCGGATGCTTATTTTACCGCCGCGATCAAGCCTCCCGCGCCGATCCCCACGGCGCGGCCAGCCGCGGCGAGCGCCTATGCGCCAGCTCCCCCGCCGCGACGCGCTCCGCCGGCCTCCGCCATTCCGGAGGGAAATCCCTCTGATTGGGATCTGCCGTCGTCGATTGCGCAGCGCCGCTGATCGCCCGCCTCAGCCCGTCTGCGTTCGGATCCGGCCTGCGTTGAAAAGAATGGCGTCGGCCAGCGCATTGGCGGCTTTGTTGCCGCCTTCCCCGCCGATCACGACGAATTCGATCTCGCCGAGCGGCGGCAGATCTCTCAGCCCATCGAGGATCGCAAGGCCCGGCGGGATCAGCCGCGCGGAATGGGCGGCGACGCCGAGGCCGGCCAAGGCCGCGGCCCTGATCCCGCTGAGGCTGTCGCTGGTGCAGACCACCCTCCAGGACCGCTTCGCTAGTTCGAGCGCCTCGACCGCCCGCGCGCGCGTCACGCTTGGCGGCGGAAAAACGATCAGCGGCAAAGGCGCATCAGGCGCGGGGCTGAGCTGGGGCTGTCCAATCCAGGCTAGACGCTCGCGCCAGGCGAAGCGGCCGCGCTCGTCGCCGGACCGCCGCTTGACGAAAATGAGATCGAGGTCGCCGGCGTCAAATTTTTCGTAAAGAACGCCGCTGAGGCCGACACTCAACTCGAGATCGACGGCGTTGTGCAGTCTGGTGAACTCGGCCAGCACCTCGGGCAGAGCCGAGAAGACGAAATCTTCGGAAGCGCCGAACCTTATGTGGCCGCGCAAATTGGTCCCGCTGAGGAAGCCGCTGATACGGGCGTTCGCCTCGAGCGCCTGCCGCGCAAAAGGAAGGATGACGTCGCCCTCGGGCGTCAGCGCGACGGAATGCGTGTCACGCGCGAGAAGACGGCGCTGGGTTTTTTGCTCCAGCCGGGCGATATGTTGGCTGACAGTCGACTGGCTGACGCCCAAACTATGAGCCGCCAGGGTAAAGCTTTTCGCTTCTGCGACGGTCACAAGGCTGCGCAAGAGAGTCGGGTCGATGAGGTCAAACATCTTAGCCATAATTACGGCTATCATGAACTCGAAATACTATTATCTGCAAGATCTTTATAACGACGGCGATGCTATGGTTTATATTATACAGATATCTACGTGAAACGAAACAGTTTCTGCTCAGGAAAAGGTTGGCAATGATCAACGGCAAAGCCCTGTCCGGCTTCGGGATCGATCCTTATCTGTTCGCTCTCGCCGGCATGGTCGCGCTGGCGGCTGTGGCGCCCGCGCGCGGCGTCGGCGCGGAAGCGATGTCTTATGCGGTCTCCGGCGCCGTTTCGCTGCTTTTCTTTCTCTATGGCGCCAAATTGTCGCCGCAGGCGGTTGTCGAAGGTCTGCTGCATTGGCGGCTGCAGTCGATCGTTTTTTGCTCCACTTTCGTGCTTTTTCCGGCCGTCGGACTGGCCGCGACGTCGATTTTCCGGCCCTGGCTTCCCGGCGATCTGGCGGTTGGAGTGCTGTTCCTCTGCCTTTTGCCATCGACCATTCAGTCGTCGATCGCCTTCACCTCGATCGCCCGCGGCAATGTGCCGGCCGCGATCTGCAGCGCCTCCGCCTCCAATCTGGTCGGCATTCTCGTGACGCCGGTTCTCGTCGCGCTGCTGATGAGGTCGCAGGGCGCGGGATTCAGCTTCAAGGCGCTCGAGGATGTCGCCGCGCAGCTGCTTTTGCCTTTCGCCGCGGGGCAATTGGCGCGGCCCCTGATCGGCCGTTGGATCATCGGCCATAGGCGACTGACCGGCCTCGTCGATCGCGGGTCGATCCTGTTGATCGTCTACGCCGCGTTCAGCGAAGGTATGGTCGCCGGCATCTGGTCGCAGATCGGATGGCGGAGCGTGGCGCTCATCCTTGCGCTCGATCTGGCGATTCTCTTAATCGTGCTCGTCGTTACGACCTGGGCCAGCCGGCGGCTAGGTTTTTCCAAAGAAGATGAAATCGCCATTGTTTTCTGCGGTTCGAAAAAGAGCATGGCGAGCGGCATCCCGATGGCGAACATCCTGTTTCCCGGTCAAGCGGTGGGGCTTATCGTCCTTCCTTTGATGTTGTTCCATCAATTGCAGCTCTTTGCCTGCGCCATGCTGGCCCAGCGCTATGCAATGCGGGCGGCGCTGGCGCAACCAGCGGACGGCGCGCCAGCGGCGCGCGATCCGCATCCAGCTGAAGGCGGGCCGCTGGCGGCGGAATGATGGTCGCCTTGTGTCGCCCGCTGGCGCGGCTAGAAAGCCTCGCGGCTGATCGCGACAGACCGTCGGGGGCGACACGGGGGCTTGCCGCCGCCGGATTTCGGCCTTAGGTGCGTGCTTCCATCTGCGACATAGCGCGGCCTCCTCTTCCATCGTGAAGGGCAGCGTTCGCGTCTTCTTTCAAGGATGAGCGTTGACCGGGGCTGGCTCGCTGTTGCGCTTAATGAACGCTTACCGCTTTCGCGATGTGCGCGGCGGCCGCCTTGATGACTGACTGTGGCGACAGGTGCCAACTCCATGAAAGAACCCACGAAAGCCGCCAGGGACAGCTCTTCTCAGAGTCTATTAAAGTCAAATATTTAGATTGGTTGCGGGGGCCCGCAAACACTTATATCGAACTCGAATCCAATGTGAGCGCCGTCTTCAGGCCACGTCCTTGAGCTCTTGCGCCAGGAAATAGGTCCGGCTGGGACCGCTTTTCGACGTTAATGCTGCGTCCTCACGATCGACGACCTGCACTTTCGCGATCTCCCGACATGAATGGACCAGCCGTTTCTTCGAGGCGCGTCGCCATCGAGAAGGTCATCCTCGTGATGGAGCACAAGAATTGGAAACAGACCAACGGACAACGAGAGGATGGCAACCTTGCCAAGGTTGGGGCCGAGGGTTCGAATCCCGCTACCTCCGCCAGCATACGTTAAGTTTCAACTAGTTACGATGAGTTCTTGCCTAATCCCCTATTTGTTCCCCTATTCCGGGTCGCCAAGGGGCCGTTTGGATCAATGCGCGGCAGGCAATAGTAGGCCACGGAGCGGAGGCGTTTTGCGGCGGGGGAATCGGGTCCGCAAAATTTCATGTCTGATCTCCTTGTGACATCGCAACAGTTCCGCAAGGAAACGGAGGGCCTTACTCAAAAAGCTCTCGGAGAAGGGATCGGTAAGACCGAGGACAACACAAGCAAGCTGCTCTCGGCCCCCAGAAACTGGACGATCAAGACAATCTCTGATCTGGCCGGTGCCCTGAACCTGGATTTTCATTTCAGGCTTGTGGATCGCAACGATCGGTACAGGGTGTTCGCTATGACCCAACAAACGGCCATATTTTTGCCTGGCGGCGCCGGCGTGCCTGGACCGGCGGACTGACGCCGTTGCCTATGCCGGCAGGAGGATCACCTTCGTCTTGACCGGCGTTCGTGAATAGAGGTCGATCATGTCCTGAGTGAGGAGGCCGGTACAGCCGCTCGTAACGCCCTTCCCGATCGACTCGGGATCGCTGGTGGCGTAGATCGTGCAGACCGTGTACACGCCGTTCTGATAAAGATAGAGCGTGCGGGCGCCGAGCGGATTGTCGAGACCTCCGGGCATGCCGCCGGCGTATTTGCGCGCTTCCGGCTGGCGCGCGATCATCTCCTTGGGCGGGGTCCAGGTCGCCCATTCCGCCTTGCGCCCGACGTAAGCGTCGCCGGTCCACAGGAATCCCTTGCGGGGGACATTGGCGCCGTAGCGGGTGGCGTTTCCGTCGTCTTCGACGCGGTAAACATGATAATTGGCCTGATCGATGATGATCGTGCCGGGCGCTTCACGGGTGTCGTAGCGCACCGTCCGGCGATAATATTTCGGATCGATCTTGCTGACATCGACCGCCGGCACCGGGAATTTCTCGTCGGGCAGGGGCCCGTAGAGCTTCGCCGCCTCGGCGCGGCCCATGTCGTCCATTGTCGCGCAGCCGGCCAGGCCGAGCGCGCCGAAACTGACGGCAGAGCCGAGCAGAAACGACCGGCGATCGAGACCTCCCGACCGAAGCAGAGCTCCGTCGCCCCTCTCGCCGGCGTTGGCGCTCTCACCATCCATGATCATGATGTGGCGTGTCCCATGTCCCGTCGCCCGACCCGGAGAATAATCCCAAGCTCAACCCTCGCCGGGCGGGGCTGGCCATGCGCCAGAGCCCGTCCAAGCGAACTCGCAGACGCTCATCGCGCGCGACTTTGACAAAACCATGGCGGCGTCCGCTTTTCAGGAGCTGGAGTTGTAGAAAAATGGCGCGCCCGGAGATTCGAACTCTAAAAATCGCGCGCGGAACGGACGGCCCAATCGTTTCCCGACTTGAGGCCTGCATCGGGACCGGCTGATAAGGTGACGCAACGATGAAGTTCCAATGATTTCAAGACTAGGCATCAGCACATTGCGCGCGGGGTAGCGCCGGGGTTACATGCATGGCCTTCTTACGGCCTGGGGCTGGTGGGTTTTGCTCGAAACTGTTGGGGGTTTGGCTTACACCCTTGAAAATCGCGCTCGGACGCGGATGGCGGGGGCAATTCCAAGTTGCCCGGACCAGGCCCATTGCCCCATTGTCCGACCCGGAGACTTGGGTGACGGATTGTCCCCAAGACATGGGTGACAACCTCGGGCCGAACGGGTTGTCGAGGGGTTGCAAGGTTTTCTGCTCCAGATCGATCAAGCCGAGATCGCAGCGCATGAAGCTGACGATCCAAATGCCTTCGTCGACTTCCTTGATTCCGAGCCTCTGACCGGCCAGGACGGTTGAGACGTTGATCCGCTTGCGATGCATGCAGATGCGGCCGCAGGTGGTGACGAGGACCTCGCGGTCGTGCAAGGGGCTGTTATTCGGCGTGCAAAATTGGGTCTGACGCAATTTTGGCGCAGCGAGGGGTTTAGACGGCTCCAATCAGCCGGGCCTGGGGAAGATCGATCTTCGCTCGGCCATACATCTGTCGCTTCACGAGCTTCAGCTTCGTAATCTGGCCTTCCGTCTGACCGTTTGACCACGGCAAGGCAATTGCGGCGCGAACTGCTGCCTCATCCTTGCGGACCCCGTTGGCGAAGGAAGCAACGAGGGTTGTTCTGGCGCGGTCGATCGAAGGAGCCAGTTCCGTTGCCGCCTTTCGCCGGATCACAGCGTGGAACGCGGCGATGATCTGGCGGGCGTTCACCAGAGCCGGGACAGTGCTTTCGATAGCGGCAATTGTCATCGTATCGGCCTTCGACAAATTATCTCTCCCGATCGTCATCAGCCGCGCGATGGTTCGCGCCGAAGGAATGCGCTTCAGGCCCTCCGCGTCCGCCCGTTCCGCGCGTCTCCGTCGGGTCGCCCACTCGGCGGCGACCCGCGCTGAACCGCGGAACCCCAGCGGCCGGAGCTGACGCCAGAGCCGGGCGGCATTACGGCAACCCGCCGTCCATTGCGCGTCGAGCCAGGGCAAATGCGCGTCGAGCGAACTTTGGCGTACGCGGAATATGTCGCCGCGCTCGCCGCGGACGACCTGCCGGACGAGTTTACGGCTATGGCCCGTGCGACCAACGATCTGCTTGATTGGCGCGCCATCCTTCGCAAGCGTCAGGATCGCGGAATTGGTCTCCTCGCGACGAAGGTAACCCTCATATTGGATGCGCTCTGCACAGGTGAGAAGATCGGGGTTGATCGTCGTTGCGCCAATGGCGGTACGGATCTGGCGCATGGATTTGCGCCCCGCATCGAGGAAAGCGCGGCTGGCGTTCTCGATGAGATGCCAGCGATCCGCGACCTGCGTCGCGTTAGGCAACGCCCTGGCGGCGGCCTCGCCATACCCGCCGCCGCGATCTCTCGCAACGACACCGACTTCGGGATGGCCGACGAGCCAGGCTTGCGCCGTGGCCTGTTCGCGATCCGGCAGGAGCGCCACGGGCCGACGCCGTTCCAGATCGCAGACGATCGTTCCATAGCGATGGTTTCTCCGCCAGCCCTCCGCCGGCTTCTCCGACAGGCTTTGCCCGTCGCTGTCGAAGTCTCAAGCCGGCTTCGGTTCAGCGGGCCTGACGGGATGATGGCGCGCCGGCGCACGATCCGTAGCAACGTATCATTACTCACCGGCAGCATCATCCGGCCCGCGAAACTCGCCGCAGGCCTACCACCCAGCGCCAGCCCCAGATGATGGACGATGTGGTCGAGCGGCGGTGCGTCGCGCCGATGGAGCCAGAACGCCCTCGGCGAAGCGCTCAGTAAAAATATGCCTCCCGCATAGCACAGCGTCACACCGAAAGCGGCGCGACGTCACCAGAAGCTGAACGCGCCGCCCCGCCAACGGCAGGTCCGTCACGCGCCGACGATATCGGCGGTGAACCCGCCGAGAGCTTGCACCGCATGATGGACAGACCCCGAACGCGTGGGAATGGCGCACAACGATGACCGTCGTCGTTTCGTCGTACTTGGCGCTCTCGACGATAAAGCCCTGTGGAACCAGGCTGGATGGACGAAGTGCTTGATGCATGACGCTGATTCTCTGTGGAAGACAGCGACATACACATATAGGACTGCATCAAATCCGAGTCAGACCCAAATTTGCACGCCGAATAACACGCGGACGCCTGCATGCGATGGCTTGATCGTGATCCGCCTGATATGACGGAAGCGCGCGACTCCGCCTCCGGGATGGTCGCGGCGGTGACGCGCGCCGCCGGCATCATCGACCGAGTTCGTTCCCTTTACGGGCGAGGCGCGCCAGAACGCGAAGTGGTCGACCTGAAAGAAGTCCTTCGGGAGATGACGGTTTTGCTGGAGGATATGGCGGATCGGCACGCAATTTCAGTCCACACGGAACTCAACTTGGGGCTTCCGCGGACGGCCGCCGATCGCGTGCAGCTGCAGCAGATTTTGATGAACCTCATGCTCAACGGCATCGAGGCGATGCGGGAGACGGGCGGTGAGCTGACCATCGCGTCGAAGAGGACCGAGCAAAGTTACCTCTTTGTCTCGGTGAGTGACTCAGGCGTCGGGCTTCCTGTCGATGAAGCCGAGCGCATTTTTGCCGCCTTCTTCACCACAAAACCGCAAGGCACCGGTATGGGACTGTCCATCAGTCGGCGGATCATCGAGGCGCATGGCGGCCGTTTGTGGGCGAGCCCCAACGCAGGACGGGGTGCCATCTTTCAGTTCACACTGCCCGGCGAGGTGACGGCGTCCTGCCCTTCAGCCGGCTAACGCGCTGGCGACACACCTTCGCGATCAACTCATTCGATTGAATTCTTAATATTCGCCGGTTTGGCAGGCGCTCGTGTGGGTTGTTTTGCAGAGATGGCAAATTTCGGCTGTGTCACGTTGTCCGAGGAAGAACGCGAGAAACCGGGCCTCTCCCATATTTTAAAGCGACCGCGACTGCCAAGCGCCACATGTCCACCTACGAGCAACCTACGATACGTTTGCGCCAACATTATAGAGCGACCCTGCAAGAGCCGCCTAAGCCTCGTGCGGATTCGAGCCGGCCAAGAGCCGCGCTTTCGCCAAGAGCTCTTCGGCGATAATTTTTCCCTGTTCCCGCAAAAACAATTCCCGGATCCAACGAATATTTTCCCCGTTCCGATGCATAGGGAATTCTTCGATGACCTCCTTGAATATCTGCAGCTTTAAGGCGCGCCAGCACATGTCGTCGATTGTGCTTTTCTTCAGTCTCGAAAGAGATGGTTACGTCAAATATCAAGTTGAACCCCGTTTGCCGTTCGACGACGGTAGAGGCCGCTGGGCCGATTTCCTGATCGAGGCGAACGGAGAGACCTGGTATTGGGAGCAGTGCGGAAGGCTGGACGACGAACAGTACCGCCGCCGATGGAACCGAAAGCTCAAACTCTACGCGGACAACGGATTCACGACGTACTCTCGGTATACCAGATGTTGCGGACAAATTATGTAAGTTGGGGAACAAAATTGCCCCCTCTTGAATGGTAGGGCTATAAGGTCAGGGACGGCAAGCCCACTGCGGACGTGACAAGGTCTTGGCGGCGCCGCCAATACATCGATCTTTAATCGAAACCAGTCCATCGCGGCGGCGCATAATGCCGTTACTCGGACAAGCTAGACTGTCGAGGCGACCTGCATCGTGTGACTTTTCCCCGGCCGAAGTTTTGTGTCTCATTCTGACTAGAAACGGGAGGCCGGCTGTAGTCCGCCC
Organism: uncultured Alphaproteobacteria bacterium; assembly: GCA_963789645.1. Lineage (GTDB taxonomy): Bacteria > Pseudomonadota > Alphaproteobacteria > Rhizobiales > Beijerinckiaceae > Methylocapsa. Next base: position 296,626 of record CAWBLM010000002.1, read on the forward strand.
CTCGTACCCTTGGCAGCATAGCGATGAGCAGGAACCGACAGTCGAGGCGCCGCACCACGACAAGCTGCGGGTTGGCGACGTGCTTGATGCAAGCGCGCCGGACGGCAGCTATTTAACTCCGCCAAACCACAGGTCCGATTTGAACGGCCGCCGGGAACGGCAACCCGGCGCAACGTGTCTGGGCTCAGCTCAAAGAGCTCGCTCCGTCCACGCGGCCATTTTTGCCATGCTCCGACCGGCAGCGCCGCCTCGATTCGGCGAAGGCGAGCTGCTCAAATCCCTGTGAAACAACGCCATCGCGAATCTTGGGTAATCGACGGTTGGTTGAACTCTTGCAGAGGATCAGCGGAAAATCCCAAAATCGATAGATCGTATTTTGTCCTTGCTGGCGGCGCTCATCCCAACAGGTGTCGCGTTGTTTCGGCCGCTAAATCAAATCGCGTGACACATGCGCTCCGTTCGAAACAGCGCGTTCCGAGACTCCTCACTTTGGCGTTAGCCGAGAAAACAGCCTGTTTGAAGGCGGTTGGTTAAGGTCCCTGCATTGCCGGTTTCTTTGGGATGCCGTCGAAGGATAATCTTTGAGGGATGATCGATGTCAGGGCCGGCTCGGCAGAACCTGCAGGCAGACTTGCCCGCTTATGAGAATAGCTGGGAGTATCTCTCAGACGAACTGCAGCGCCTTGATCTGCGTCTGCGCCAAGAGGTACTGAAGCAATCTCACGCGCGGCCTTCCGACCCGTTGTCTCCTTTCAAAGGCCTGGTCATTACGGATGCGGAGGTTTCTGATCTGCTTGCGTATCCCCAAAGCGTGACCAGCGAACAGACTGCCGGGATTGCTGAGCAGCAGAAGCTGGAACGCGCGCTGGCGGACTTTCAAAACGAAATTGAGTCACGTTGCAGCGCCAGCCGCCAGGCAGGCGTGTATCTGTCTCTGCCACGGCTGACCGAATTGTTTGGCCTAACTGAGTTTGAACGGCAGTGCCTGATCATCTGCCTGGCCCCGGAGGTGGATCGTAAATACGAGAAATTCTACGCATATCTTCAGGATGACGCCACGCGCAGGAAGCCGAGCATCGATCTGGCGCTGCATCTGCTGTGTGCGAGCCAAGCCGAAATGCTGGTCGCACGTGCTGCATTTAATTCCTCCGCGTCTCTGCTCAAATTCAAGCTCCTGCAAATCACCGATAGCGGGGCCGACGGCCCGCCGCCGTTAATTTCCCGCGCACTCAAACTCGACGACCGGATCGCAAATTTTCTTCTCGGGCACAGCCATATGGATGCTCGGGTCGAACGGTTCGCCCGGATGGTCGTTCCCCGCCAACGGGCTGCGGAAACGATGGCTGCGCGCGAACCCTACCAGCGCGCAAGAAGCTTCGTGCAGGACTGTCTCGAGGAACCGCAATCCGTTGGCCGCAATGTGGTGCTGTACCTGCATGGCCCAAAAAATACGGATAGACGATTGATCGTCGAGGCGGTTTGCGAGGACTTTGCGCTCCCGCTGCTGGTCGCGGATGTTGCAGCCATGAAAGCCGGCCAGCGGCCGTTCGAGGAGGCCGCGTGGTTGCTCGGCCGGGAAGCGGCGCTCCAATCCGCGGTGCTGTGCCTGGGAAACGCCGATTGGCTCGCCGCCGAGCCGGAAAAGCACCTGCTGGAATTGGATTCGCTGATCGAGGCCGCAAGGACCTTTTCGCGCCTTACCTTTATGTTCGGGGCGCGGCACTGGCAGCCCCAGGGTTTGCGCCGCGAATGGCTGTTCTTGTCCGTTGCGGCGCCCCGGCCGGAGCTCGGGGTTTGCAAGCATCTTTGGGAGCAAAGCCTCGCCGCATGTGAGCGCCTGGCGGAGGACGTCGACAGCGCCGCCCTGGCCGGCAAGTTCCGCTTTGGGCTGACCCAGATCGGGGAGGCGTTGGCCACGGCGGAAAACCTCGCGCGCTGGCGCTCGCCTGGGGCTTGGCAAATCACCGAGTCCGACATCGCCTCCGCTTGCCGCGCGCAATCCAGTCCCAAGCTTGGCGCGCTCGCGCAAAAAATTGAGCCGAAGCACACATGGAGCGAGATCGTGCTCCCGCCGGACAATCTGGCGCAGCTCGAGGAACTCTGCGGGCAGGCGCGGCGCCGGCACCGTGTCTATGGCGAATGGGGCTTTGACCGCAAGCTGTCGCTGGGAAAAGGGTTGAACGCGCTCTTTTCCGGCCCTCCGGGAACCGGAAAGACGATGGCGGCCGAGGTGATCGCCAGCGCCTTGCAGCTCGACCTCTACCGGATCGATCTTTCACAAGTCGTCAGCAAATATATCGGCGAAACCGAGAAGAATCTTCACCAGATTTTCTTGGAGGCGCAGTCCGCGCATGCCATCTTGTTCTTCGACGAGGCCGACGCCTTGTTCGGCAAGCGCTCCGAGGTCAAGGACGCCCATGACCGCTACGCCAACATCGAGGTCGGTTATCTCCTGCAGAAGATGGAGGAGTATGAAGGCGTGGCCATTCTGGCGACCAATTTCAGCCAGAATATCGATGAGGCGTTTCTGCGCCGCATGCATTTCATCATTGAATTCCCTTTTCCCGACCATGAGTACCGGCGCCGGATTTGGCAGGTCGTCTTCCCGCGGGAAGCGCCGCTCTCGGCGGAAGTCGATTTCGACGCGCTGGCTCGGGAGATCAAGCTTGCCGGCGGCAACATCAGGAACATCGCGCTCGCCGCCGCCTTTTATGCGGCCGGAGACGGCCAGGTGATCGAGATGCATCATCTGTGGCAGGCGGCGCGGCGCGAGCATCAGAAACTGGGACGAACGTGGGAATATGCCAAGGCCAAAGCCTGAGCGGTTTTAGGGGGAGGTAGACGATGCCCAAACATGCGCAGATTTTACCGGGGCACGGCCACGCGATCCCGAGCAAGAGGCCGGAGGAGGCCGCGCTGGCCTCCGATCGCGCCCAACCTCTCGCCCCGAGCGCCATTCTGCAGCGCGCCGCGCTCGCGCCTCAGTCTTTGCGGCCGGGCGATATCCACCGCCTCCAGCAGACCCTCGGCAACCGGGCCGTCGGGGCGCTGCTGAGCCAGCTTTCCCCGGCGCGCTCGCTCGTTCAGGCCAAGCTCACGGTCCATGCGGCCGGAGACCAATACGAGCAGGAGGCGGACCGCATGGCCGAGGCGGTGACGGGCATGCCCGCGGCGCAGCGGGAAGAGCTGAGCCGGGCTGAAAAACCCGCGGTCATGAGAATGCCGCAGCCATCGCCCGCGGCGGGCGGCGCCTTCGAGGCCAGCGGCGCCTTCGAGCAGCAATTGCAGGCGGCGCGCGGGCGGGGCCAGCCGCTGCCGCCCGCTCTGAAGGAGGACTTCGAGACCAAATTCGGCGCCGATTTCGGCGGGGTGAGGGTTCATGCGGATGCCCATGCCGGCGAGCTCAATCGTTCCATCGCTGCCGACGCCTTTACCGCGGGGCGCGACGTCTTTTTCCGGCAAGGTGTCTATGATCCCGGCAGCCGCGACGGGCAGAAGCTGATCGCCCACGAGCTGACTCATGTCCTGCAGCAGGCGGCGGACGGCGCCGCTGTCAGATCCATCCAACGGAAGTGGGTTTACATAAATGGGGAACTGACATGGGTCCCTGATGACGACGCGGAGACACAGACAGAGCCGCACCCCGAGGCATTTGACTGGGGTGACCTTCTAGGCCCAGCCCCAACTGGGGCGCCTCAAATACCGCAGTCTGCACCCGTAGGGCCATCAGCAACGTCTGAACAGTCGAAAACGGACACGCCTCCGCAGTCACAGCAAAAGCGGTATGGACATGACCGTCATTTCGGCAAGCCGGGGCAGGAGGATTTTGGCCTTCCAGTCGAACGCCTACCGCGTCTGGAACCGCCAAAACAAACTCTATTTGCGCCACTGCAACCATCGTCTTCAACTGACGCGCCTCAGGTTGCACCCCGTCTGCGTAAATTCGCTCCAATTACCGTTAAGCGACAGCCTGAACCGGGGAGCGTCACGAAAGTCGCGGAAACGCGCCAGCCTATGCCCACGAACCAATCGCAAAAAGCACTACCGAGTCTGCCTGAGCCTAAACCGCGTCTGGAAGAGCCGAAGTCCCCACCGCAAACAGCGCTTTCCGGGGGAAACAAGGAGCCAGCAACTTCTGAAATGGCGCTTTCGGAAACGTCACCAACGCCCCTGGAACCGCGAGAAATACCATGGCGTCCGCAGATCAAAGCCACGCCTAGGAAGATGCAGGGACGGGCTATGAAGCCGCAGGACATAGAGGACGCGAAGAAGATCTCGCATCCGGACGAAGCTCTCCATACTTACAAAGATATCTACGACTTAAAATCCAGATGGGAAGACGCGGCGTGGGCAGCCGCTAAGAGGACAGCCGCTAAAAATATTCTTGCCCCAGAACAACTTGCAGGTTTTGAGAGTTTAATTGCGGATAGACGCAAAAAAAGCCTTTGGCTACATACAAGTGAGAGTATTGAACCTTGGCTAAAAAAGGGAAACGTGAAAAATTTACAAATGGATACTCACGACGAGGACGAGAAGGAGCGGGTAAGGAAAGTCGTAGAAAATAAATACCAGTTTGAATTGGCATTAGAAATCTCCAACCGGAGCGGAAAAAAAATAGAGCCACGTTTCGTAATGGACGTCATCAAAGATGAATATATTTTATCGCTTAATAAAAGAGGTTGGAGGCCCATCCAGAAAGAAATAAAGCTTGAGAATAAGCCTGCCGTCATCAACACCATGACGCCCGTCAATAAATCCTTTGGTGCGCAATTCGAGGACTATGGTGAAAGCGGATGGGCAAGCATGGCTCGAAACTTGCCTGTGAAGGCAGGACATACTCGCGCGACCAATCTCTGGCACAGTCAACTGTCAACCGGCGACACGTCCGAGCCAATTTTCGAAGCCTTCAGAAGCGGATCAATAGCAGCATCCGGTGTCGGAACATCCGAGCAGCAGAAAATATTTAGTGAACACAAGGCTCTTGAAATTTTACGCGCAGCAGCTGTTCACAAACTTAAATCTGAAGGTGGCGGGGAATCTAAACAGAAGCCACTCCAAGTCGATGTCGTTTCCATTTCTCTGCAAACACCGACCAATTTTCCGGGAATGAAGGAAAAAAAAGACGTGAAGTTGCAGACTGCCGCATTACAGTTTTGGAACGACAAGACAGACCAAGTCATTGGACCGGACCGTCGGCCCAGATTCGTGAAGTATAATGTCACGATTTTTAATACAGGAGTGAATGCGGCTGCAGGCGTCTTTGGTGAAGATTTTCAGAACCAAATCAATCAAGGTGCTTTAGAAAAATTCGTGGGGGTGTATCAAACATGGAAATCGACAGTTAATACACAGCCACAAACTCCAGAATTACAGGCGAAACTAAAAATTGTTGAAACTCTTATGGAGGATATCCGAGGGCATTATAGAGCGAAAATGTTAGACATCAAAGATTATGAGCTACCAGCAAAAATAGCGAATGCGGCCTATCTGATGGGGCACATAGTACAATTCAACTGTAAGAGTGGAAAAGACCGCACATCAGCGATGGATATTGAATCAAAATTCATGGCTATGCGAATTCAGGAGAGAACTCCAGAAGATTGTGGTTGGTGACGACAAAGAACTCGGCGACGTTTACGGTCTGAAAGGAGCGGATCAAAAAAATTATCAAGAGATGTTGAAGCAATCTGGAAATTTTGAGCTGCAAAAGTTGAACACGAGCGCCCCAGGATACAAGGTTATGCCGAAACCGTGGGCAGAAAAAATTCTTAGCGACCGGATCGGCGATGCCGCAGATCTGGTGTTAGCGCTTAACAAGATTGTGGAAGTGAAAAAACAATACGCGAAAGAGGATTTCAAATAAGTACGAGAAATTTCGCGACGAGTACAAGAAATTTCTCGAAAAAGAGGCGCAACTTGCGCGCAAGGGCAAGGCAAAGTGACGGGTTCGTGAATTACCGGAATTAGAATAGACGCGAGCGTCACAATCGCCTAATGATGGGAAGCTAGAGCTGTCTCGCCTGGGAGGAGACGCAGCTTGATCCGCGACTTGAGCACGACCGTGCAAGCGATCCTGAGCGACCCGTCCCTTGCGGCTCCCTTCCCGGAGCTCTCCAAGGCGCTGATCGTGTTTGACCGGCCGGACGACAGTTTCAAGCCGGCGCAAACCACCGTCGACCTTTTCTTGTTCGACGTCCGCGAAAACATGGACCTGCGCAGCAACGAGCCCAAGATCGAGCGGCGCAACGGCGAGGCGATCATCCATCGCGCCCCCATGCGGGTGGCCTGCACCTACCTCATCACCGCATGGCCGGTGGGCGGAACCGATCTGGTGCTGCAGGAGCAGCGTCTGCTCGCCCAAGTCCTGCAGGTGCTCGCCACGCATCCCCAAGTCCCGGCCGCTTTCCTGAAAGGAAAATTGGCGGGCCAGGAGCCGCCGCTTCCCATGATGGCGACGCATCCCGAGGAGTTGAAGAACCCCGCCGAGTTCTGGACGGCCATCGGCAACAAAATGCGGGCTTCCATCGCGGTGACCGTCACCATCAGCATGGAGCTGGCTGCGCCGGAGACCGCGCCGATCGCCAAAACCGCAGTGGTGCGCTTGGGCGAGCGCGCGACGGCGGACGCCGAGACGCTCATCCCGGCGACCATGACCGAATTCTACCGGATCGGCGGCAAGGTCACGAGCGCCGGCGGAAAGGCGGTTACCGGCGCAACGGTGGCCGTGGCCGGCGCGGGCTTGTCGGCGCGCACCGATGGCGCCGGCGAATACGTCCTGGGCGCCATGGCGGCAGGCGCATACACGTTGAATGTGCAATCGAATGGAACGACCAGGCAGGTCAACGTCACGGTGCCAGCGCCCGCAAAAAATAATTATGACGTGCAGCTGTAGGCGACGGCCCTGCAAGGGAGGAAAGCATGACACAGTATTTATCGCCTGGTGTCTTTGTTAAGGAAATCCCTTCGACGATCAAGCCGATCGCGGGAGTGAGCACGAGCACCGCGGGATTCATCGGAATAATCGGAGACTCCATTGCTCAGCCGCTGGCCAAGGTGACCGGCGCCAGCATTGGCGTGGGAGACGGCGCTAAGAAGGACTTCAATGTGCCCGTCTACCCCATCGACACGGACCTCACCAAAGTGAAGGTCGATGGCGCAGAGAATGCCGGTGTTACTTTCGCCAATAAAGCCGACGACAAGGTCTCGACGGCGACCTTTTCGTCACCGCCAGCCAGCGGCAGCAAAATTACCGCTGACATCATGCCACCCAGTTTTTCACCCGTTGCCGTAGGCGTGCCGAAGCTCTGCACGACGTTCGGCGATTTCACGAAGTTCTTTGGCGATTTCAGTGGCGATACGAAGCATAGCTACCTGGTCCAGGCCGTCTATGGCTTCTTCAACAATGGCGGCAGCCGTTGCTATGTCGCGCGCGTCAAGGCGGAAACCGACGTATCGAAGGCCCTTGCCAGTTTCGAAGCGATTGAGGAAATCGCCATGGTGGCGGCGCCCGGCTTGGCGCAGAATGACAATGAAGGCAAGCAAACGCGAACCGAATTCATCGCCCATTGTCAGATCCGGACCCAGAACCGGATTGCAATCTTTGACGGCCCGGAGACGGTGGACCCTCTCACTTTGCTCGATCCAAAAAACGCCAGCACCGTCGCCCCGCCCATTACCGACTTCGCCGCCTTCTACTTTCCTTGGCTACAAGTCTTTGATCCGATATCGAAGGGACCGGTCTACACTCCGCCCAGTGGGCACGTCGCCGGAATCTATGCGCGCGTTGATAACGATCGCGGCGTGCACAAGGCGCCTGCCAACGAAGTGGTGATCGGGGCGTTGGGCCTCAAATACGCCGTCAGTAAGGCGCAACAGGAGGGTTTGAATCCGAACGGCGTCAACTGCATCCGGACCCTCAACGGCAATATCACGGTGTGGGGGGCGCGCACGCTGGGCGGCGACATCAACGCCGACCTGAAGTACGTCAATGTCCGGCGCACGCTGCTCTTCCTCCGCAAATCCATCGAGGACGGGACGCAATGGGTGGTCTTCGAGCCCAACGAGCCTGGCCTGTGGCAGAAGATCACGCGCAACATCACGGCCTTCCTTACCAACATTTGGCGTTCGGGCGCGCTCTTTGGCGCCACCGCTCAGGAAGCCTTTTATGTGAGGTGCGATGCCGAAACCAATCCGCCGGAATTGCGCGATCTTGGCCAGGTGGTGACGGAGATCGGCGTGTCGATTGTGCGGCCGGCCGAATTTGTCATCTTCCGCGTCAGCCAGTTCACGGCGCCGGGCAAGTAGCGAGCCTCCCATGGCACAGGCTTACCGAAGTCCGGGGGTCTATCGTCAGGAGGTATTCCTCGATCCTCCTCCTTTATTGCAAACCGGCGTGCCGGCGTTTGTCGGCTTCGCCGATCCGTTACCCAATAGCAAACTGGGGATCAATCAGCCGGCGCCGCTGAGCCGCAAGGAAGAGTTGGGCGCATTGTTCAAGGGCGCGAACGGAAGCTTCCTTGCGGATGCGGTTGCCGGGTTCTTCGCCAACGGCGGCGCCCGGTGCTACGTCGTCGCTGCCGATTCCAGCGCCGATCGGGTCGATGGCCTCGTCAATGCAATTGCGGCGCTGGCGCCGCTGGACGACATGGATCTGCTGGCTGTTCCGGACGCTTCCGTCTTGGGGGACAATCAGCGCGACGCTTCCGTCTCGCCGGACGATCAGCGAATCACCCGCGTGCAGGCCGCGATGTTGACGCACTGCGCGCGGCAGGGCAACCGGTTCGCCATTCTGGACTCCTTGCCCGGCGCCAAGGTGGATCAGGTGATGGACCAATGCAAAAAGCTGGTGGCGGACCAGCAGGAACCGGTGAACGGAGCGCTGTATTATCCCTGGCTGGTCACTTCGAGCAAGCCTGTTCCTCCATGCGGCCACGTGGCTGGCATTTATGCGCGCAGCGATGCCAGGACGGGCGTTTTCAAGGCGCCGGCCAATGAGGAGATTTTCGGCGTTCTCGATCTCGAAACGCAAATTGACAACAGCATTCAGGGCAAGCTGAACCCCGCGCGGGTGAATTGTCTGCGGGCTTTCCCCGGCCGGGGGATTCGCGTGTGGGGAGCGCGGACCGTGGGCTCCCCACACGCGAATCCAGACTGGCTCTACGTCAATGTGCGGCGGTTGTTTCTTACCGTGCGGCGCTGGATCGACCTCAACATGGGATGGGCCGCCTTCGAACCGAATGATTCCCGCCTCTGGGTCCGCATCCTGCGCGAGCTGACCGCGTTCTTGGCGAACCTGCAGCGCGATGGCGCGCTGCAGGGAAGAACGCCAGCGGAAGCATTTTACGTAAAATGCGACGCAGAAAATAATCCTCCGGAGGTGCGGGACCTCGGCCAGATGATAATCGAGATCGGTTTGGCTCCCCTGTCACCGGCTGAGTTTATCGTGGTCCGCATTGTTTGCAGCGCAAGCGGCGCTCCGGATGACTGAACATCGTTTCCACTCAAAGAAGGAGGGTCGTTATGGTGACGGGTACGCGGGTTGATCCCTATCGTGGGTTCAATTTCTTGGTGGAAATAGACGGCATTACGCAAGCAGGCTTCCAGGAAGTCAGCGGCCTGGATGTTAGCTCAGCGCCCGTGGATTATCGCGAAGGCGCCGACCCCAACCACACGCGCAAGCTTAGCGGCTTGAACACCTATTCCGCCATTACCCTCAAGCGCGGCATCACTGATTCCGAGGAATTGTGGAATTGGATGAAGACGGTGATCGATGGGAAACCTCAGCGGAAAAACGGCTCCATCGTGCTGCGCGACGACACGGGAGTGGAGAAGATCCGCTGGAACTTCTTGGAAGCCTGGCCCAGCAAGTGGACGGGGCCGGCACTGAACGCCAGCACGGCCGCCGTGGCCGTGGAGACCCTGGAGATCACGCATGAAGAACTGAAGAAAGCATAGGCGCCCGCGTCCTACGGCGATCCTGCCGGGGCGGCTCGGGCAGTCGCGATATTGCTGCCAGAAGCGATCGGAGAAAAAGGCCAACGACGATGCTGCAAACGGAGTTTCCCTTTACTTTGCCCCGAGGCTATGTGGACCTCGAGGGAAACCTTCACAAAGAGGGGATCATGCGCCTTGCTACCGCATTTGACGAGATCGCACCGCTCAAGGATCCCCGTGTGCTCAGCAATCCGGGATACCTGCTGATCATCCTGCTTGTACGCGTGATCACGCGCTTGGGATCGCTCGAACACATCAATCCGAAAGTCATTGAAGGCCTGTTCGCAGCCGATCTTGCCTATCTGCAGGACCTGTACGCCCGCATCAACGGCACCGGCCACGACCGGGTGCGCGCGCAGTGCCCGCACTGCCAGCAGCAATTCGAAGTGGAGTTGAGCAGCCCGGGGGAAATTGGCGCTACCCCTTAGAGCGGCTCTATGAGGAGGTGGCGTACATTGCGTATCATTTTCACTGGCCGCACGAGGAAATTCTGGCGCTGGAGCATGCCGAGCGCCAACGTTGGGTCGCCGAGATTGCAAAGATCAACGAGCGGTTCAACGATCAGGAGAGCCTATCTGGCTCTTGATTCGTAATCGGCCGCAAGGAACGACGGCCGCCGCATTAAGGTGACTGCGCAGAAAATTGGGGGGGTGAATATGGCTATGGCGTCCGGAGGCATTGGCACGGACTTTGCCGCACTCGCCAACGTGCTTGGGGCGCGTTTCGATCCTTATCAGGCCTTCAACTTCCTTGTTGAAATTGAAGGCATCCTGGCCGGCAGTTTTTCGGAATGCACCGGGCTCCAGGTGGAGACGGAATACTTCGACTACCGTGAAGGTGGTGTCAATGACTACGTGCATCGTTTCGCTGGGCCGACCAAGTATCCTTCTTTGATATTGAAACACGGTATCACCCAGCTCGACGGCTTGTGGAATTGGCACCAGGACGTGAGCCGGGGAACCGTCGACCGCAAGAATGGCACGATCTATTTGCTTGATAAAATGCACAGCCCAGTCATATACTGGAACTTCAAGGAAGCCTTTCCGGTGAAGTATACGGGACCGGAATTCCGCGCTGACTCCGCCAGCGTTGCTTTTGAAATCGTGGAGCTCACGCATCGCGGGTTGAGCCGGCCGATTCTCGGCAGCGTCCGGGAGCGGCAGGCTGGATTGTGAGGACATGAACGATTGTGAACGCCAAGACCGGCAGACGGCCGCTGTTCCAGCGGGCGACCTGACCCGCCGCTTGCTACGACGGGCCACCGCGCCCATTGGGGTGATCGACATGCGTCAGGCGAGCGACCTACATTTGCGCACCAGCTTATGGATCGGTCAGCGTGCGGAACTGCTGGACAATTTGAAAAGCCGCTACGGAGTGGACCAGGGCGCAAGCGGGACAGCGGGCACGGCTGTCACCAGTAACACGCCTTTCCAGACAACGGGCGTTGGCCCGTTTGATTTGGCGCCGGCACCCCCATCGGCAGGCCGCGCTGGGAGCCCGGAGGCCGTAATCGGCACAGTTTCAAAGATATCATCGCCGCCGGTAGCACAACACTATCGTGTGAAACGACCCAACACCCACTTCGAAGCCAATCCTTCCAAGCCGCTCTCGTCGCAGACTGCCGCCACGCAAAGCCGGATTGGAGGCAGCGCAAATTCGGTCGCGGCGATACACCCCCAACTCGAGACCAGCGAAACGCGATGCGGAGTTAGCAGCGCGGCGGATCGTTCTGCTCTGCCGTCCGCGCGCGCGGCCGAAGCCGATACTCGAGGGCAGCCGGAAGACAAGCCTGCGTCCCGGCATGACGCTGGCTCCGCGGTCGGCGCTCTTCCTCAAGTCAGCGAGGCGCCGCGCACGGCCATTGCGCCGCGGATGCGTCCGCCTGCTCTTGCGCTAGCGCCAACTCGGGACGGTTTGCCAAGCGACCACACACCAACATTGGGCGGTCCCTTTTTCCGTGCGCCGCTCGTGCAGCGCATTGCAACGCCAATTCATGGCGGGCCGACATCGAGGCGAGAAAATTTGCCTGGCGACGAGCCGCCCAGATCGAGTAGTCCGTCTTTCGCGGGGCTGCTTGTGCAGCGCAAAGCGAGGCATTCACCGGCGGTTCAAGCGACCAACTCCCTACGAAGCTCGGAAAAAATTAACGCGCTGCCATGCGCAGACGCCCACTCGCAATCTGGTCGGACAGTATCTGGAGAGATTCGCCCTGAGCCTTGGCCACGGGGTTTCACAAAAATCGTGTGGCACAAAGCAGAACCCAACGGCGCGAGCCGTGAGACCGCCCCCCCAGGTCCCGCCCGGGCCGACGGCCCATCCCATGCGGGCGGACTCCAAATCATGCGCGAAGGCGCTGAGTTGCCGGTTTCTAATATCTTGGCCACTCGTGCGATACAGGCTTTGGCAGGCACCGGAGTTGGGATCGCGGCCATTGCCGAACAGGTCAGCCGCATCATCGCGCGCCAGCTCAGGATGGAGCGCGAGCGCCGGGGTAGGACGAGATGACCGCATTGGCCAAAATGACCATCACTCCCGAGCCGGAGTCAGAACTTCGAGCCGATCGAGGTGTTGTTCAATCCGAACACCTATTCGATCAGCAAAACGATCTCGTGGACGGGAGCGAGCGGCAATGGCCAGAGCGCGGGTCAGAGCGTGCGACGGAAGAATGCTCCGGCGCTGCAATTCAGCGGAGGCGAGAGCCGGTCGCTCTCCATCGATCTCTTCTTCGATACCACGGAAGAGAGGGCCGATGCGAAGAAGGACGTTCGCAACCTGACCAACAAAATCGTAAAACTGACGCGGATCGTGCGCGACCTCATTCCCCTGCGACCGCCGATCTGCGTTGTGTCTTGGGGGAAGCACACACCGCCCGGCTCCGACTTCCCTTTCACTGGTGTGGTCAGTCAGCTTACGCAACGCTTCGATCTGTTTCTGGCGGACGGAAGGCCGCTGCGCGCCAATCTGACGATGGCGTTAACCGAATTCCTTGATCCGAAAAAAGACGAGCTAGAAAACGATCCGGAATTTACCACGCGGCTGATTAAGCGTGGGGATACCCTGAGCAGTATTGCTGGGGAGGTCTATCGCGATCCGACATTGTGGCGGGTCATTGCCGAAGCCAACGGGCTGGACGATCCGCGGCAGGTCATGGTGGGGCTGAGGCTCAATATTCCTAAAACCGGCTGAGGAACGCAGATGCCATTCTCCGAGATCGACATGTCGATTAACGGCTCGCCGGTATCGGCAGAGGTGCTGAGCTACATCAAGGAAGTGGTAGTGGATGACAGCGTGGAATTGCCAAGCATGTTTACCTTCGCTCTGGTCAGTTCAGACGCACTGGAGCAGGATTTGCCATGGATCGACGACGCGGACCTGTTCTCCCTCGGCAATGCGGTTGAAATTAAGATGGGTGTGGGAAATAATCTAACGAGCCTGATCATCGGCGAAATCACTGCGCTGGAGCCGGAGTTTGCGATCGATCGGCTCGTGTTGAACGTGCAAGGTTACGATCACCGGCACCGCCTGCAGCGCGGGCGGAGAACGCGCACGTTTCTGCAACAGAAGGATAGCGACATCGCGGCCCAAATCGGCGGTGAGGCAGGCTTGAGCGTGGAAGCAACGAACAGTGGAACCAGCTTGGATTACGTACTGCAGGCCAACCAGACAGACTGGGAATTCTTGTGTCAGCGTGCTCGCCGTATACGCTATGAAGTGATGATGAAGGACAAAACGTTATTCTTTCAGCCGGTAGGCAATGATAAAAGCGAGATCCTGACTCTCGAATTGGGAGACAATTTGTGGGAATTCTATCCGCGACTTTCATCTGCCGGACAAGCGACCGAGGTGAGGGTGCAGAGCTGGAGCATCAAAGACAAGAAAGCCGTGCTCGGCAACTCCAAGGCCGGTGACGAGGTCTCGACCATGGGCGGACAATCGAGAGGATCAAAAACCATCGAGCGCGCCTTTGGGCCCGCCATCGACGTGGTCATTGATCAGCCTGTTGGAGCACAGGCCGAGGCTGATCAGGTCGCCAAGGCGCGTTTCAACGAGCTGGCATTGGAACTGATTACTGGAGAAGGTAAATGCTATGGCCGCGCCGACCTTCGCGCCGGAAAGGTGATCAGGATCGGCGGCATAGGCCGGCGCTTCAGCGGCCAATACTACGTAACCACCGCGATCCATCGCGCTTCCGCGGACGGCTACGTGACGGAATTCACGGTGCGGAGGAATGCCTCATGAACTTCTTTGAGCTCCTCAATGACGAGCTCCGGCGGGAGGCCCCGACTGGGCGCATCTATGGTGCGGTCATTGGTGTCGTCACCAATAACCAGGACCCAGACGGCTTGGGACGGGTCAAAGTGAAATTTCCATGGCTCAGCGATGTGGACGAAAGCTCTTGGGCTCGCCTTGCCGCGCCGATGGCGGGCAAGCAGCGCGGCGCTTATTTCCTGCCTGATGTCGATGACGAAGTGCTGCTGGTTTTTGAGCACGGAGACGTGCGCTGCCCTTATGTGTTGGGCGCGCTGTGGAACGGCAAGGATGCTCCGCCCGTTACCAATGACGACGGCAAGAACGACGTGCGCATGATCAAGTCGCGAAGCGGGCACGTGGTGAAGCTCAACGATGAAGACGGAAAAGAAACCATCGAGATCATCGATAAAAGCCAGAAAAACAGCATCGTGATCGACACTTCTAAGAACTCCATCACGATGACATCAGACAAGGACATTACGTTGTCAGCCTCAAAGGGCACGATCAAGCTGGATGCACAAAGCGTGGAGATCTGTTCCTCGCAGGCGACCAAGCTGAAGGCGGGGAGCACCATGGACGTTGAAGCGAGCGGTACCATGATGGTCAAGGGAGCCTCGGTAAATATCAATTGAGCCGAATATGCTGCAGCGAAGCAGGAGAACATCGGCATGGGGCAGCCGGCAGCGAAAAAGGGTGATCAGATCATCGCCATTGACACGCATGTCGTGATGATCCCCTCCCCCGCGGGGCTGACGCCTACGCTGCTGCCGCATCCCTTTTCTGGGATTATCAACGGGGGGACGAGCGGCGACGTAAACATTATGGGAATGCCCGCCGCCACTGTGGACAGCACCGCCGACAATACCCCGCCGCATGTCGCGACCCCGCCGGGAACCTCCTTTCAGAAACCGCCGTCCAACAAGGCAATAATCAAGATCGGGAGTCCCACGGTCAAAATCAACGGCAAGATGGCGGCACGCAACGGTGATACGGCAGAAACCTGCAATGACCCTTCGGACTTGCCGGCGGGAGCAGTGGTTGCAGTCGGCACGGTGTTTATTGGTTGAAAGGCGGGAGGCGGATCTTATGACCAAAACCTTTCTCGGTGTGGGTCTTGGTTTTCCCATCCAGTTTGACAGCTCGGGAGCGATCGCTACTGCGAAATATGAGGAGAGTGTGCGCCAGTCAATCTGGATCATCCTCGGTACGTCCAAGGGCGAGCGAATGATGCGCCCGGAGTTCGGGTGCGGCATTTACAACCTCGTATTCGAGGTCAATTCCGCCTCTACCTCCGGGAAAGTGGCACAGGCCGTGAGAGAAGCGTTGGTGGTCCAGGAGCCGCGCATCGACCTTCACAATGTGCAGGTCGAGGGGCAGAGCGATGGAGAAACGCTCCTCATCCACATCGAATATCAGGTGCGGGCCACCAACAACGTCTTCAATTTGGTTTATCCTTTTTATCTCGAAAGGAGCGCGGCTTGAGTCTCGGCTCGACGCCAAAGATTGATCGGCGTACCGCAGCCGATGTTGCGCAGCAACTGCAGCAACTGCTCAACCTTTACGCGACCGACTGGAATGACGTCGATTCCCGTACGGGCGCGCCTAAGGGCGTGAGCGCAGCACTGATTGGTGCCTCCGCGCAGTTCGCCGAAGCGCTCATTCAACGGCTGAACCAGGTTCCTCAGAAGAACTTCCTTGCCTTCCTCGAGTTGCTCGGCGCTGCTTTGCTCCCTCCGCAGCCCGCCAGGGCGCCGCTGACGTTCCTGCTCGCCAAGGGCAGCCTCGTGGACGCGTTGGTCCCCGCCGGCAGCCAGGTCGCCGCCCCGCCCGCGCCGGGGGAGAGCGAGCCGGTCATTTACGAGACGGAGACAGAACTGATGGCCACCTCGGCGCAGCTTGCGTTGGCCCTGGTGATCGATCCGGAAGAGGATGCCTACGCCGATTACAGCAATGACATTATCACCACGGGAAGCTCCGGAACTTCCGTGTTTCATGGCAATCGACCGATCTCGCACATTCTCTACCTGGGACAAAGCCACTTTCTCGATTCGCCGGGAATCGCCAATCTCAGCCTGATTTTTGATCTGCAAACGCCGGCGGGCGATGACTTGACACTCAAATGGGAAATCTGGAACGGCGCCAAGTGGCAGGACATCACACCATCCAATCCCGCCTTGGATGGAACCAGGAGCCTGCGCCAGTCGGGAACCATCGCCTTCGGCAGAATTCCCGTAGCCCAACCCACCGCCGTTGGTGGAATTGTCAAGAAGATGGAGTGGATTCGTTGCCGCCTACTGACGCCCATCACGCGATCCTCCGTCCCGCGCAGCGGCATGGTTCGCGCCGGGCAGTTGCCGGAAATCCGCAGCGTGGGGATGCACGTCCGTCTGCACAACGACGGCCTGCTGATCGACGAGGCCTATTCTTCGGCCAGCGGCCTCATCGATTTGAGCAGGGACTTTTATCCCTTTGGAGAGAAACCGAAATTCAACGACACCCTATGGTTGGCGCTGGAACAAGCTTTCTCGAATGCTGGCGCCACGGTGACCCTCGATATGGGGGTGACGACCGAGCCAGGAACTCCTCCGCCCGCCGTTCCCTCCGCAGATCTGAGGCTGCGCTGGGAAGTCTGGAACGGCGCATGGGTCGAGCTCGGGACCTCCAGCAGCGAAGGTGCGGTCGCGAATGGGAATCCATTCGAGGATACCACGAACGCGTTTAAGAACACAGGGAAGGTGGTCTTCACGCTGCCCCCGCAGGTCGCCCGCTTCAGTGTGAACGGCAAGGAAAACTTCTGGGTTCGGGTAAGAATAATCTCAGGCAACTATGGTGTGGAAGGCCATTTCGTGCCCAAGCAACCGCCTGCAGCTCCATTTGACTTCGTCCTGCCGACCTTCAAGCCTCCATCGATCCATTCTTTGACAGCTCTCTATGATCTGGACAAGCCGGCGCCTCTGCCGGCGCGAAGTTCTGCCGGAAACAGTCCTTGCCGAAAACAATTCCGTCTCCGCCGATTTCACCATTTTTAACACCCGGGCATTTGCTCCCTTTCGGCCCCCGCAAGACGTACGGCCCACCCTCTATTTCGGTTTTCTCCTCCCCACCGGGCGCACGACGTTCCCGAACACCACGATCACACTGTTCTTTCAGGCCATGGATCTGCAATACGGACAAAAGACGATTCCCCTTGCACCAGATGTGAGTCGCGCCGCAGCCGATCCCGGTAACAGCGTGACGCACAAGTTCGTCATCACCAATCCTGGTTCGAAAGGCGCCACCTACACCCTGAAGACGCTCGGCAGCCAGTGGGCGCCGGTCGTCGCACTCACCGAATCCGGTGGTTCTCAAACTCGATCTCCTTCTCAGATCGAGGTCTTTCCTGACGATTGGGTTGAGGTTGACGTCCAGGTCACAGTTCCTTCCGGCACACCCTTCGGCGCCAGCGATAGCGGAATCCTCCAGCTTGTCTCTTCCGATCAGGCTCTCTACACGGCAAAGTTCGTCACTTTTGCGCATGAAGAAGGACCGCAGACCCAGCAACTGCAGCTGACCTGGGAGTATTGGAGCGGAGTGGAGTGGACGACGCTGCTCGTGCGCGATGAAACAAGCAATTTGACTGCCACCGGAACGATTGAATTTCTCGCGCCGCCAGATTTTGCGCGTCATGCCGAATTCGGAACCGATGCCTGGTGGCTGCGAGTGCGATGGGACGCGGGAGATTACGATACCGATCCCCGGATCAATCGCATATTTCTGAATACGACTATGGCGACACAGACCGTCACGGTCCGCGATGAGATCCTGGGTTCGAGCGACGGTAGTGCAAACCAACGTTTCCAGACCACGCGCGCCCCCGTGCTCAGCGGCCAGATTGTCGCCGTTCGCGAGCCAGAGGCGCCTTCCGGCGACGAGCTGAAGACCATTCGTCAAAGTGAGCGATCGGGCGCCGTTTTCACCGTACCAGACAATGCGGCAAATCCTTTGGAGATCTGGGTCACATGGCGCGAGGCGCCGGATTTCTACGCTTCGGATTCCCGCTCACGCCACTACGCTCTCGATCACATTACCGGCGAACTCAGCTTTGGCGACGGAGTGAACGGCATGGTCCCGCCGGCTGGGTCGGCAAACATCCGCCTGGCTCTCTACAAGACCGGCGGCGGAGTTCTGGGGCAACAAACCGGCGGGAAGCGTTGTGCAGCTCAAGACGACGATTCCCTACGTAGACCAAGTGACGAACCACGTCGATGCTACCGGCGGCAGCGACGCGGAGACGATGGATTCACTAGTTTCCCGCGCGCCGATGGAGATCCGTCATCGCCATCGGGCCGTCACTCGAGAAGATTATGAAGACCTGGCGGGCCTTGCTTCCCCCGGCGTTGCCCAAACCCTCTGTGTGCCAAATCGCGATCTGGCGGCCAGCCCCTTTGACCGCACCCTCGTCCCCGGCAAAGTGAGCCTTGTTATTGTGCCCAACACGGCTGGCCCGAAGCCGCGGCCGGGAGTTCGAACTGATTCGCCGCGTCCAAAAATTCGTCTCTTCGTCCTGCCCCGTGACCGCCACGGTCATTGTGGTTGGGCCGCTCTATCTGCGGGTCGACGTCCAGGCGGAGATCGGTTTGGCGTCATTGGAAGATGCCGGGACTGTCGCGGCCGCCATACGCGGTAAGCTCGATGAATTCCTGCATCCTCTGACGGGAGGCTTTGACCGGAAGGGATGGGCATTCGGCCGTGAACCGCATCGCTCGGACCTCTACCAGGTGATCAACGCCATTCCCGGAGCCGATCATATTCGCGCATTGACGGTCAAGAGCAGCGAAGATCTTCCCGGCAGCCGGCAGACAGGCAGTTTCCTCGTGTACTCGGGAATACACAGCATCAAGCTGGTCTTCGAGCCAAAGGAATTGAGAGTGAACCATGCCCCTCCGATTGCCCAATCTGGATGACCGCCGGTACAATGATCTTGTCGCCGAGGCATTGTCGACGATACCGGCTTATGCTCCGGAATGGACCAATCACAATCCGTCCGATCCCGGCGTCACGCTGATCGAGTTGTTCGCCTATCTCACCGACATTATGCTCTACCGCCTAAACCGCGTCACGGATGCCAACAGGCGGAAGTTCCTCAAGCTGCTTACCGGCCAAGAGCCAGCACCGGATGTCGATCTCCGTGAAGCGATACGAACCGCGGTTCTTGAAATCCGCGAGCCTTACCGCGCGGTCACCAAGGCGGATTACGAATTCCTGTCAACGCTCGGTTTCAATCATGGCCTGGGAGAACCCTTTCCGAAAGTCTCCCGGGCGCATTGCGTCCCGCACAGAAACCTCGAGGCCGGGACGGAGGCCGGCCGGCTGAAGCCGAGGCCTGGACATGTCAGCGTGGTGATCGTTCCAAAACCAAATCCCAATCCTCCGCCCCAGGACGCGATCAATCGCGCTTCAACCCCTCAACCGAGCACGGCCCAGATTAACGCCCTCCTCACTTACCTCAATGAGCGGCGCCTCCTCACCACCAGGCTCCATGTCACCGGGCCCTTTTACGCGCATGTTTCCGCGCAACTGATGATCGCGCGAAACAGTGACGCGGTGGACGACACTCTGACCGATGATATCAATGACAGACTCACCGTTTTCCTCAACCCTCTGCCCTCCGGTGACCGCGAAGGATGGCCGTTTGGCCGCGATGTCTTTGTGTCCGGCATCTATGAGACTCTGGAGAAGATTCCGGGCATCGATTTCATCACCGATGTGATGCTGGAAAGCCGCCCTTGCACACAAAGCGATGCCAATTGCGTCGAGGCCGAACAGATCTGGCATGCGGAAGGCGAGCTGATCGGCTTGCGCATCGAAGACCATCACCTCCCAGTCTTCGACCGCGCTGAAATCGTGATTGTTCCACACAATGCTTTCGTCACCGTGAATCTTTCTGTAACGGCGCAAGCGGCCGCCAACGCGGACCAGGCCTCGCTGAAACGGTTGATCCGATCCGCCATGAGAAACATCTTTCATCCGCGCTCGAATGGCCGCCCAGGGCCGACGACAGCGTCGATCAGAATTTCGAAAGCGGATGTGCTGGCGCCAATCCGAGATTTAGACGGTGTTCAGCAGGCATCGGTGGCGGTGACAGCGGTATGCATCCCATCCGACGCCTTGAAGGTGGACGGAGAACAGAACTGGTATATCGAAGTGCCGGCGCGACACGCCGTGGATTGGCGCATCGCCATTTGCCTGAGTTAGGAAAAGACGTGGAACCCGAGAATCTCGACCCCCGAGAGGGCCAGCTCAGCCGCCTGCTGGACTATTTGCCAGCGATCTTTCAAGAGCCGCCACAAGCCTCGGCGGAGCCGCTGCCGCCGCTGCCGCTCGGCCGCTTCCTGATGGCCTTCGAGAGCATTCTGCTGGGACTGCCAAAGCGAAGCGATACAGAATGCGACGACTTGTTGTACCAGCCGGGCTTTGAAGAAATCCTGGGTGGCGCTGTTCAGCAGGTCAGCTCCACCAAACTGCTGGAAGGCATAGAGCGGTATTTCGACCCCTTAGGCCCCGCTGGCGGCGGCTCTCAGCCTGGCGCGTCGAAGATCGCGGATTATGACCGGGCGCCAACGGAGTTTCTCGATTGGCTCGCCGGCTGGGTTGCGCTCTCCTTGCGCGACGACTGGACCGATGAGCACAAGCGGAAATTCATTGCCAATGCCATCCGGCTATACAAGCTGCGCGGCACGAAAAAAGGGGTCATGGAGTTTATTCGGAACTACACCGGCGATCTGCCCGTGGAAATCACCGAGACGGAGATGGCGGAATTTCAGCTCGGCGTTCACTCCCGCATTGGCGTGGATACAATCCTTGACGGCGGCTCGCCGTTTTTTTTTAAGGTCACGCTGACCACCTCCCGGCAGCAGCTTGAAAAGGAAAAGAAAATGATGGAGGCGCTCATCGAGATGCAAAAACCTGCGCACACCTATTTCAGTTTGGAACTGAAAACTGAGCAATTGCAGATCGGCAAGACCTCCACAATTGGAAAGGACACCTTTTTAGGATCGAGTTTAGGATCGGCGGAGTGACACCGGCAAGAGCCGCCTGAAGGTCAAGGCGCTGGCGGAGGGAGAGAGAAATGGAAGACATCAAGCGTCTAAATTATTATGACCATCAGTTTTTGCGCGCTGAGGATTTCATCGCCGAGCAAAAATACCATTTGGACATGCGGCGGCGGCACAATCAAAACCTGCACACTTTCGGCATCGTCTGGGGATTGGACGTCAAATCCGAATCGGACGGCATAGTCAGCGTGAGTGCCGGCGAAGCAATCGACCGCAACGGGCAGGAAATGATATTTGCGGGCGGCCGGCTGCAGCTGAATGCAGCGGCTGAAGGCACGGACTCGTATATAACCATCAAATACGAGGAGGTGAAGTCCGATCGCACGGAAGAAACGGGCGGGGCGGGGTTTACCCGAAAGACCGAAAAACCCATCGTCGCCCCTTCCAGCACAAAGCCCGTGGAGCCGAGCGATTTTCTGACCCTGGCGAAGCTGAAGCGAACCGGAAACGCGTGGGTTGTCGTCGACCCGCCGGAACGCAGCCAAAGGGCGGGAGTCGCGCTTGGCGAAGATTTCACCGTCAAGACCCTGACTCTCAAGAAGGGTGATGATCCAAGCAAGTGGCCGAAATTGAGCTGCGGTGATCAAGGCGCCTTGACCATTAGCAGCGCAGCCGTCGGCACCTATGCCTATATCAAGAACGGCAAACACGAAGTGCTTCTGGGAGTGGATGCCAACTCAGCAATTCTTTCCACCATGACCGCGAGTGATCTGGAGATTCGTACCAACAACACGAAGAGGGTTGTCGTACAGGCGAACACTGGCAATGTCGGCATTGGCCCCGACACTCCGGGTCACAACTTGAGCATTAGCAGCGTAGGCGAGACCGGCGCCTATGCCTCTATCAAGAACGGCAAACACGAAGTGCTTCTGGGAGTGGATGCCAACTCAGCAATTCTTTCCACCATAGCCGCGAGCGATCTGCAAATTCGTACCAACAACGCGACGAGGGTTGTCGTACAGAAGGACACTGGCAATGTCGGCATTGGCTCCGCCGCTCCCAGCAAGGCCAAGTTCGCAGTGAATGGGGCGATGGGCAACACGGTCGCCGTATTTGGGGGGGATAAAAAGGGCATGTCGCTGGGCGTCGATTGGCCGTTCCTTGGTTTTAACTGTTACTTCAATGGTGAGTTTAAAGCGATCTCGGCCGGTCGGGCAGGTGACATTAGCTTCGCCCAGGACGACGGCAGCATGAGGTTCTCTTTCGAATTCGACCGGAAAGGACGTCGCTGCCAATGCAACACTAACCCGTGTAACTGGCCTCTCTATCTATCCCAACGGGAAACTGGCCAGCCCGATGTGGAAGGTGACGCAGGTCTTTGCAAGAAAGCAAGGGCCCGATGGGGGGTCCGACACAAAAGGGCTGCCGAGCGGGGCGTTCAATTCGGGCGGCGGAACGCTTCTGTTCATTTTTTCCGGCTCGGCGAAGGGCAACGGTGACCAAAAAATAGTGCTGTCTCTTGTCGGCCCGAGCCCGAAAACGATGGAGTTTAAGTGTTATGGTGATTTCAACCAAAATCACTTAATATTTCCGACATGCATCCGCGTAGTGAGTGGTTGCGAGAAAGGCAGCTACAAAATTGATTTGCAGAATGTGTATATTGATCAGAATGACTTCTTCGATCTTGTGGTCATCGAATTTCCCTTCTGATTTGAAGTTGATCTACCATGAATTCGCCGCCACTCGCCTATGCCGGCAAACTCTGAGAGCCCTGCGGTCAGCAGTTAGGATCAACGATGCAAGAACAATTAGAAAAGCGGCTGGCCGAGCTGAAGTCAAGAGTTCGAGAACGGGAAGAAGAAGCTGGAAGGCCTCGAGGCCGAGGCCACCGAGCTGCGCCACACTTTGCTGCGGATCAGCGGCGCCATTCAAGTCCTCCAGGAGGAATTGCGGAAAGCGGCTCCCCACACCACGCCGGATGTCGAGGCGCAAGGCCAGGGCCGGGCCTAGGGTGAATCGCTCACCTCGTCGCCTGAACGCGGCGAGCGACCGCGCACGGGAAGAACTTGCTTTGAGGCGAAGGCTGGGTGGATTTGTTGATGGAGATCAGTCACCTTGGATGTTTGCGGTGAAATCCGAGTGGCGTTCGTTCCGCACACAGGGTCGTGGTCGCGAAAGGCATCCGCCATATGCGCGAACTGATCGAGATCGTCTTCGGCTGAGAAAACCATCGATCTTGCCGCCCCGGCGCGCACGACTATCCCTACCGTAAACCCGATCCCGCTGGTGTACGGCTGCGAATCGGGCGATGCTTGCGCTCATGGGGGACGTGCTCAAGCTGATCTGGTGGGCGGTCATCGGATTTTTCCGATCTAAAGCTTCGCTCGAGGCGGAGATCCTAACCTTGCGCCACCAGCTCAATGTCCTGCGGAGAAAATCGACAAAGCGGCTGACTTTCAGCACGATCGATCGCCTGATTTTTGCCGGCCCCTATGGGATTGCGCCGCGCGTCGTGGACGCTCTGGCGATCGTGAAGCCGCATGCCATCATCCGCTGGCATCGCGCCGGGTTTCGTCTGTTCCGGCAATGGAAGTCCCGCTCGCGCGGCGGCAGGCCGAAGCTCCCGCTCGAAATTCGCCGATTGATCCGCGCCATGAGCCTGGCCAACCCGCTGTGGGGCGCGCCCCGGATCCATGGCGAGCTCCTCAAGCTCGGCGTCGACATTGGCCAAACCTCGGTCGCCAAATATATGGCGCGGCGCAGGAGACCCCCGTCTCAGGGCCGGAGGACTTTTCTCCGCAACCACGCCGATGGGATCGCATCGATCGATCTGTTCGTCGTTCCGACCATCTGCTTTCGGCTGCTTTATGGACTGGCGATCCTCGGTCATGGCCGGCGTCAAATCCTAGGGCTGGGCGTGACGGCGCATCCGAGCGCCGAATGAATCGCTCGGCTGGTCGCCGAAGCCTGCGGGTGGGACTGGACGCCGAGCTATATCATCCGCGATCGTGACCGGGTCTACGGCGAAGCATTCACCCGGCGGCTGCGCGCAATGGGCATTCGCGACCGGCCAACCGCGCCCCAGTCGCCCTGGCAGAACGGCCATACGGAGCGGCTGATCGGCTCGATCCGGCGGGAATGCCTTGACCATGTGGTGGTCTTTGGCGAGCGGCATCTGCGCCATGTGCTTGTTTCCTACATGGATTACTACAATGGCGCGCGGACGCACCTATCCTTAGACAAGGATGCGCCGCAGCCGCGGCCGGTTCAGGCCGTCGAGAAGCCGCCTCGCCGCTAATGACGCAGGCTTCAAAAAGATGGCGGGCTGTGGTCGAGCCGCAAGGTGGCGAACTGGATGGCGGCGGACCTCGGCCTGGCCTCGGTTGCGCCGCAGCGCGGCTGGCGAGCCGGGAGCCGCGTCGCCGGACAAAGCGAAGCGTTCCGCGATAGCGGATTGTCCGGAGCGGCGAAGGCGAGGTAGGCCTTGAAGATCCTATGGGGGCGAGCGGCGGTGAAGGATCGGGTATCCTTTGGCCTGTTGCTCAAACCCAAGGGACCCCGACATGCGACCGACTAGAAATCCGACCGTTTCGACTGCCGCTCTTGATTATGATAGCACGATGATCAGCGCTTTGGAGTTGAGTTCGAAAAAGTGGGTGTTTGCCGTTCAACTCCCGGGCGTAAACAAGCACACGCGGCATGTGCTGGCGCCGAACGGCGCGGCACTAGTGGAATTGATCGAGCGGCTAAAGGCGCGCTCGAAAGCCGCCGGCCTGCCGATCGCGCGGGTGATCGTAACGCACGAGGCTGGGCGCGACGGATTTTGGCTTGCGCGTTTTCTGCAGCGTCGCGGCGTCGAAGTTCATGTTATGCAATCATCGAGTCTACCGGTCGATCGCCGGGCGCGACGCGCCAAGACCGACGTGATCGATGTCGAGATGCTATTATGCACATTGCTGGCGTGGCTGCGCGGCGAACCGCGCGTTTGTTCGATGGTCCCGATTCCGCGCGAAGAAGACGAGGAGGCGCGCCGAGCGCATCGCGAACGCGAGGACTTAATCGGCGAGCGGCGTTCGATCCTGAACAAGATCGAGGGGATATTGGCGACATTGGGGATAGACGGCTACCAGGCCTTGCGGCGCGGCCGGCGCTCGCAATTGGCTAATTTGCGTCAGCCGGATGGCGAGCCGGTTCCCCCAGCAGCTCGCGGGCGCATCGAACGTCTACTCGATCGACTGGAGCTCGTCATGACGCAGATCAAGGCCGTCGAGCGAGCCCGCGACGCCGTGGTGACGAAGAAGGCGCCGGAAGACGAGAACGAACGCATGATTCGCGATCTCGTCGGCTTACGCGGGATCGGCGTGGAGAGCGCGACGCTTTTGGTTCGGGAGGCTTTCTGCCGGGAGTTTCGCAATCGACAAGCACTCGGCGCCTACGCCGGCTTAACGGGAACACCGTTCTCGAGCGGCAAAATGGAACGCGAACAGGGCATTAGCAAGGACGGCAATCGGCGCGTGCGCGCTTTGATCGTCGAACTCGCCTGGTTCTGGCGGCGGTTCCAGCCCGAGAGCAAACTTTCGATATGGTTCGATGCGCGTGTGGGCGGGGCGCGGGGGCGCATGTCGAAGGTGATGATCGTGGCTTTGGCCCGTCAGCTTCTCGTTGCGTTGTGGCGTTACGCGAAGGACGGCGTGATTCCGGAAGGAGCGGTGATGAGGACGGCATAAGGCGCGCTCATCGTCACTCCCCTTCCGGTCAAAGGTCGGCTGGCGCCGTCGATCGCCCAGGACCCTGAAAAGAGCGCCGTTTTGAAGAGTGGCGCCGCCGCGCGGAACTTCTTCCCGAATACCGGGATCGTGGTTCGGGATTGCAGATCCCACCGGATAGAGGTTGGCGAGGACAACCGTCCCGCAAATATTGGAGTTCACCCGCGACCGGAAAAGAGGGAGGCCGAAATCGATGCTTGACAATGAAGTCCCCATACGAGGCGATCGGCTGGTCGATCCAGAGGCCGCGTCCGAAGAACCCGCAATCGGCGACGCCGGACGAAGCGGCGGCGTTCAAAAAAAGCTCGCGGACGCCGTCGCCGAGGAGGCCGCGAAGCATCCCGGCAAACCAGTCGAGGTCTTCGCCACGGACCAGCGCCGCATCGGCCTGAAGCCGGTCACCCGACGTGTGTGGGCGCCCGTCGGCGAGCGTCCGATCGCGCCCGGCCATCATCGGTTCGACGGGCTTTACGTCACGGCTTTCGCATCGCCGGCCACCGGCGAAACCTTCTGGTATCTTTCCAACGGCGTGTCGAAGCCGTTCTTCGAGGCGCTGCTCGAAACCTTCGCGCGCGAGGCCGAAGCCGGCGTTGGGCGCATCATCCTGCTGGTGCTCGACACTGCCGGATGGCGAAGCCAGGCAAAGGTTCCGTCGAGCAGAGCTCGATGGAATGGCTGGCGGAGGCATGGCCCAGCCGGACTGAAAATCCCCGATGGCGTTCGCCTCGTTTATCTGCCGCCCTACAGTCCAGAGCTGCAGCCGGCAGAAACACTGTGGGCGCTGGTCGACGAGCCGATCGTCAACACGCACATCGCGACCATCGAGGATCTCGAAGCGAAAATCGCCAACCAATGCGTCGCCCTCGCCGAGCAGCGCGAGCAAATCCAGAAACGAACCGGTTTCCATTGGTGGCCAAAGCGGATCGTCCCGAACTAATCACACGGAAATCGTATCACTTCTCGACAAAGGCTTTTTCAATGACGTAGTCGCCGCGTTCGCCGTGATTCGCTTCTTCGAAGCCGCGCGCTTCGAGGATCGCGCTGAGATCGGACAACATCGCCGCGCTGCCGCACAGCATGAAGCGGTCGCTCGCCGGGTCGATCGCCGGGAAGCCGAGATCGCTGGTCAGTTTCCCCGACGTCAGCAACAGCGAAATGCGGCCCTGATTGCGGAAGGGCTCGCGCGTCACTGTCGGGTAGTAAACGAGTTGGCGACGGACGCTTTCGCCGAGGAGTTCGTCGTTCGGCAGTCCGTTGGCGATGAAGTCGCCATAGGCGAGTTCGCGCGCCCAGCGGCAGCCGTGGACGACGACCACCCGCTCAAAACGTTCATAGGTCTCAGGATCCTTGATGATGCTGAGAAACGGCGCTAGTCCTGTGCCGGTGGCAAGCAGGAAGATGGCGCGCCCGTCTCGCAGATTGTCGAGGAGCAACGTGCCTGTGGGCTTGCGGCCGACGAGCACAGCGTCACCTTCTTTGAGATGTTGCAAACGCGAGGTCAGCGGCCCATTAGGCGCCTTGATGCTGAAAAATTCGAGCTGGTCTTCGTAAGTGGCGCTGGCCAACGAGAAGGCGCGCAGCAAAGGGCGCCCCT
This sequence comes from uncultured Alphaproteobacteria bacterium, assembly GCA_963789645.1. Taxonomy (GTDB): domain Bacteria; phylum Pseudomonadota; class Alphaproteobacteria; order Rhizobiales; family Beijerinckiaceae; genus Methylocapsa. The sequence continues at coordinate 324,264 of CAWBLM010000002.1, forward strand.
CCGTTTCGAGGCCCATCATAATGAACTGGCCGCTTCGGAAACGAAGCGACGGCGAGCGAGTCGTGCGGAAACTGAACAGCCGGTCGGTCCAATGACGGACGCTGATGACGCTTTCCCGGTTGAAATGGCTCATATCGAGATGATCCTGCTTCGATTTCGATCGCGTCCGCGGGGCCTTGTCGGCCCCGCCCAAGCCAAATTGGCGCTTGCCCCAGCCCGAACACACAGAGCGGCGCGTCTCAATTCTTTTGACATGTTGAAATCGCGGGTTCAATAAGATCGAAGTCTATGGAGAGGACGGTTGCGGTCCTGAACTTGGTCCCCTCGCCATGGTAAGCCGATGGAGCGCGGCTTCTGCGAGGCGTTGCGCCTCCGTGAGCAGCGCCTCGTCGGTCGCCAGCTCCGCAACGCGGAGGTAGCGCTCGACATTTCGGGAGAGTTGCCGGACCAGAGCGCGCGGTTCATCTGCCGCCTTGGCCGCCAGCTCCCATTGGACGCTCGCCGCGCGCAGGCCGGCCAGTGTCGAAGGCGTCGACTCTCTCGCCGGCCTCTCGGCGTAGAACGCCCGGCGGCGTTCACGACGCAGCAGCGCGGCATGGCCAAGCTCGCCGCGCGCCAGCTCCTCCGCCAGGGCGCGTATGTCCTGGCGATGCGCCTGCGCCGCCACATACGTGTAGTAAGCGAAAGCCCTCTCCTCGTTGCGTACGGCGATGGACAACGCGCGATAGGGCGTCAGCAACTCGGAGCGCAGCTCGCCATCCTGGAACCGCGCTGGCAGCTTCCAGCGGACCCGATCGGGATCGATCGGCCGCCCCGGCGCCCTCGGATTCTGGCTCTTGACCGTTGCGCCGTGCTCGACTTCCATCGCCTCCAGCGCTGCGAACAGCGCAGCGAGGTCATCGCTGCCTCGGTCGCGCGCCCAGTCCGCCAGCTCGCGGTAGCGACGGGCCGCCTCCTCCTCAAGCGCGAGCGCTACCGCGAGAAGGTCGTCCTCAGATTGAATCCAGTGGGTTTCCGGCATTTCGCTGCTCATTTCCGGGTTCTCCAAGTCCGGCGCGAGCCCGGCGCCCTGTCTTGACTTAACCCACATTGGGGTAATTAATACATTTAAAATCTCTCTTTTCCCGTCCAGACCACGCTCAGATCGATGCCCAGCTCTAGATCAAAGAACGTGTGGCGGGTTTTTGCCCGGAAAAATTGCATTGCCTTTTGGCCGACCTGGATGTTGCCGGCCGTCCTTGGCGTTGCGCTCGCCCTGCTGGGGTCGCTAGCGGCGTCAGGTCCCGCCGCGGCGCAAAACCGGCTGGCGGAGTTCTTGGCGAAGGTCCCGCCGAGCGAGCTGGTCCCTGGCGCCGACGCGTATCTGCCGCCCGCTGGAACGCCGCCGGTCGCCACTGTGCACGCCGGCGATCGGACGGTTGGCTATGCCTTCGTCAACGCGGACTGGGTCGATTCCACCGGCTATTCCGGCAAGCCGATCGAGATCCTGGTCGGCCTCGGCGCCGATGGGAAGATCGCCGGCGCGCGGCTGATGGACCATCACGAGCCGATCGTTCTCATCGGCATCCCTCCTGCGCGCATCGCGAATTTCATCAAAGGCTATGTCGGACGCAACGTTCTTGAGATCGCACATGCTGGACCGTCCGGGCGGCCGGATGTGGACATCGTGAGCGGCGCGACCGTAACCGTGACCGTCATCGCCGAGAGCATGTTGCGCTCCGCGATCCGGGTTGCGCGCGCTGAAGGCATGATGGGCCCGGCGACAACCGCCCGGACGGCGGCGGCGCGCGAGATCGACCCCGAGCATCGGGCGCCAGCCGACTGGGCCGGACTGCTCGCCGACGGCTCCGTGCGGCGCTTGACGCTCACTGTCGGGCAAGTGAGCGAGGCTTTCCGGAAGGCCGGGAACGAAGCCGCGATGGCCGCAGTCGAGTCGGAGAATCCCGCGGAGCCATTCATCGACCTCTACCTCGCGCCGGTCTCGGTGCCCGGGATCGGCCGGGCGCTGCTCGGCGAGGCCGGCTATGCCGATCTGCGGAAAACGCTCAAGCCGGGCGAGCAGGCGTTGCTGATCGCCGCCAACGGGCCTTATTCCTTCAAAGGGTCGGGTTATGTGCGCGGCGGCATTTTCGACCGTATTGCGGTGCTTCAGGGCGAGGCCAGCGTTCGCTTCCGCGACCGCGACCACAGACGTCTCGGATCGCTCGGCGCTGCGGGCGCGCCGGAATTCCGCGACGTCGATCTGTTCACTGTCCCGGCCGGCAGCGGGTTCGACGTCGCGGCGCCGTGGCGGCTGCAACTTCTGGCGGAGCGCGCCTGGGGCGCCCGCGACAAGGCCTTTTTGACCTTCGCGCTCGATTACACACTGCCTACGGCCTACCTCAAGCCGGCCCCGGCTCCAGCCCCGGCCGCCTTCCTCGCCGCCGGCGCGACGGAAGATGAGGGGCCGCCGCTCTGGCAGACGATGTGGCGCGCGAAGCAGGGCCAGATCATCGTCTTGCTCCTGGCGATTGCGGCGCTTACGGCCATCTTCTTCTTCCAGGACTGGCTGGTGAAGCGGCCGGTTCTCTATGACCGGCTGCGCCTCTCTTTCCTCGCCTTCTCGCTATTCTGGATGGGCTGGTACGCGCAGGCCCAGCTTTCCATCGTCAACGTCCTTGCTTTCTTCAACGCGCTGCGGACGACGTTCCGTTGGGACTACTTCCTGATGGCGCCCCTGATCTTCATTCTGTGGTTCGCGAGCGCCGCGTCGCTATTGTTTTGGAACCGTGGCGCATTCTGCGGCTGGCTGTGTCCGTTCGGCGCGCTTCAGGAACTGCTCAACCGCGCGGCGCGCCTATTGAAAGTGCCGCAGCTCCGCGTGCCGTTTGCCGTGCACCAGCGCCTGATTGCGCTAAAATACATCATCTTTCTGGTGTTGTTCGGCATCTCCCTCAGCGAGCTCGGCGCCGCCGAGAAGGCCGCCGAGGTCGAACCGTTCAAGACCGCCATCATCCTTCATTTCGCCCGCGCCTGGCCATTCGCGCTTTATGCCGTCGCGCTGCTCGCCGCCAATCTCACGGTGGAGCGCTTCTTCTGCCGCTACCTCTGCCCGCTTGGGGCGGCGCTCGCAATCCCGGCGCGGCTGCGCATGTTCGACTGGCTGCGCCGCTACCGCGAATGCGGCAATCCTTGCCAGCGCTGCGGCAACGAATGCCCGGTGCAAGCAATTCATCCCGAGGGACACATCAATCCCAATGAGTGCATCCAGTGCCTGCACTGCCAGATGCTCTACCATCACGACCAGAAGTGCCCGGTGATGATCCAGCGGCGCCTCAAGCGCGAGAAATACGCGACCTCCGGCCCTATCGACCTGCCGCCGCGGCCTAGGATCTCGGCGCGGTCGATCGACGGCGGCGCGCCATCATGAGGCGCGCCGGCGACCGCGCAATCAGATAGGCCGCGATAAACGCGGCAGATCAATCGATGGAGGAAACGATGAGCGACCATAAGGAAGATAAGGAAACGGCATCCGGTTTAAGCCGCCGCGGCTTGTTGGGGACGACCACCGCCGCGGCCGGCCTTGCCGGGCTGGCCGCGGGCGGATCAGGAGCCGCGCTCTTGATGCCGGCGCGCGCCGCGGCGGGTGCAGCCGGCGCCAGCACCGAGGTCACGCCCGGCGACCTCGACGAATACTACGCGTTCAACAGCAGCGGCCAGACCGGCGAGGTGCGCATTCAAGTCCTGCCGTCTGGACGCGAGCTGATGCGCATCCCGGTGTTTAACCGCGACAGCGCTAGCGGCTGGGGTCAAACCAATGAGAGCAAGAAGATTCTGACCGAAGGACTCCTGCCGGAAACGCGCAAATTCCTGGAAAGCCGCGGCGGCGTGTGGGTGAACGGCGACCTGCATCATCCCCACATGTCCTTCACCGACGGCACCTATGATGGCCGCTACATCTTCGCCAATGACAAAGCGAACTGCCGCGTGGCGCGCATCCGCTGCGACGTGATGAAGACCGACAAGATCATCGAGATCCCGAACGCCTCCGACATCCATGGCCTTCGGCCACAGAAATATCCGCGCACCGGCTACATTTTCGCCAATAGCGAGCACGTGATCCCAATTCCGAACGACGGCCATGTGCTGGACGACCCGAAGAACTACTGGTCGGTCTATACGGCGGTGGACGGCGACACAATGAAGGTAGCGTGGCAAGTGCTGGTGGACGGCAACCTGGACAACACCGACTGCGACTACCAGGGCAAATACGCGATCTCGAGCTGCTACAACCCCAACAAGGGCGTGACAGTGGCGGAGATGACCGACCACGAGCAGGCCTGGGTGGTGGTCTTCAACATCAAGCGGATCGAGGACGCGGTGAAGGGGGGCGACTACAAGGAGATGAGCGGCGTGCCCGTGGTCGATGGCCGGCACGGATCGAAGTACACCCGTTACATCCCGATCCCGAACTCCCCGCACGGCGTCAATACCGCGCCGGACGGCATCCACGTGGTGATCAACGGCAAGCTATCGCCCACGGTCAGCGTCATCGACGTGCGCAAGCTGGACGATCTGTTCGACGACAAGATTAAGCCGCGTGGCGTGATCGTCGCCGAGCCTGAGATCGGCCTCGGCCCGCTGCACACCGCCTTCGACGGCCGCGGTAACGCCTTCACGACGGTGTTCATTGACAGCCAGATGGTGATGTGGAACATCGACAAGGCCAAGCGCGCTTTTGCGGGGGAGAAGGTGGACCCGGTCATGCAGAAGATCGATGTCCACTACCAGCCCGGCCACAACCACACGTCGATGGGCGAGACAAAGGAGGCCGACGGCAAGTGGCTCGTGTCGCTCAACAAGTTCTCCAAGGACCGGTTCCTGCCGGTGGGGCCGCTGCATCCCGAGAACGATCAACTGATCGACATCTCCACCGGCAAGATGATCCTGGTGCATGACGGGCCGGCCTTCGCCGAACCGCACGATGTGTTGATCGTGCATCGCTCCAAGGTGAATCCTATCGTGATCTGGAAGCGCGACGATCCGATGTGGGAAGATGCGCGCAAGCAGGCCGAAAAGGATGGGGTGAATTTAGAGACGGCGGCCAATGTGATCCGCGACGGTCGCAAGGTGCGCGTTTATATGCACTCGAACGCACCTCAATACAGCCTCGACAAGTTCGAGGTGAACGAAGGCGATGAGGTCACAGTCGTCGTCACCAACATGGACAACATCGAGGATGTGACGCACGGCTTCACCATCGTGCGCTACGGCATAGCGATGGAGATCTCGCCGCTGGAGACCGCCTCCGTCACCTTCATCGCGGACCGGCCGGGCGTGCACTGGTGGTACTGCCAGTGGTTCTGTCACGCGCTGCACATGGAGATGTCCGGGCGCATGATCGTTCATCCGACGAAGGCCTGAGCAATGGTCGTCGTGCGGGCATTGCCGCTGATCCTGGCCGCACTCGCGGCCGGGGCTGTGCGTGCGGCGACCATCGAAGTGCCGGCGGGGGACGGCTTGGCGGGCGCCATCGAGCGCGCCGCCCCCGGCGACACGCTGCGCCTCGCGCCTGGCGAGCACCGAGGCCAAGTGGTGATCGCAACGCCGCGTCTCGCGCTCGAAGGCGAGCCGGGAGCTGTGATCGACGGCGGCGGCCATGGCTCGACGATCGTCGTGCGGGCGCCGGATGTGGCGATCCGCGGCGTCTCCGTGCGAGGCTCGGGGCTCAGCCTGATCGACAAGGACTCTGGCCTGTTCCTCGACCGAGGCGCCGACCGCGCGCTGATCGAGAATGACGAGTTCGTGGACAATTTGATCTCGGTCTATCTCGACGGGCCGCACGACGCGACGGTGCGCGCCAACCGCATCCGCGGTCTGAGGACGCTTCGCCTCAGCGAGCGCGGGCCCGCCATTTCGCTGTGGAACACGCCGGGGTCGCGGATCCTCGACAATGACATCCGCTTTGGGCGCGACGGCGTGTTCGTGGTGACGAGTCACCGCGACACGGTGCGCGGCAACGTCTTTCACGACATGCGGTTCGCTGTCCATTTCATGTATTCGGACGACAGCGCGGTCGAAGACAACGTCTCGGTGGGCAATGAAGCGGGCTATGTGCTGATGTACTCGACGGGGTTGCGCGTTGTCGGCAATGTCTCCGACCGCGACCGCGACCATGGGTTGTTGTTCAACTACGCCAACCAGTCGCGGATAAGCGATAATGTCGTGCGCGGTAGCGAAAAATGCGTGTTCATCTACAATTCGAATCGCAACCGCTTCACCGGCAACTGGTTCGAGGGGTGCGGCGTTGGCGTCCATTTCACCGCTGGCTCGGAGGGCAACGAGATCACCGGCAACGCCTTCGTCGACAATCAGTCCCAGGTGATGTACGTCGGCACGCGCTGGCTCGACTGGCAGGCCGGCGGCCGGGGCAACTATTGGAGCGACAACCCCGCCTTCGACCTCAAGGGCGACGGCATCGCCGAAACCGCTTACAGGCCAAACAGCGTGGTCGATCAGATCGTCTGGCGCGCGCCGGCGGCGAAGTTGCTGCTCAACAGCCCGGCGCTCGCGGTGCTGCGCTGGGCGCAAAGGGCCTTCCCCGCCATCCATCCGGGCGGCGTGATCGACAGCGCGCCGTTGATGCGGCCGCCGCGCCCGGCGGCGCTGGCCCGACTGGACGACGCGCCATGACCGCCGCCACCATCGTGCTCGAAGGCGTGGTCAAGCGCTTCGGCCGGCACGTCGCGGTGGCGGGGATCGATCTCATCCTTCAGGCCGGCGAGTGCGTGGGCTTGGTCGGCCATAATGGCGCCGGCAAGACTACGCTGATCAAGCTGATGCTGGGCCTGCTGCGCCCGGGCGCCGGTTGCGTCGAGGTTCTGGGCGAGGACCCCGCCGCCGGCGCGGCGGCGCGGGCGCGGCGCGAGATCGGGTATCTCCCGGAGAACGTGGGGCTCTATCCGTCGATGACCGGAGCCGAGACCATCGCATTCTATGCCCGGCTGAGAAGGGTGGCGCCGGCCGTCGGGCGGGCGCTGCTCGCACGGGTCGGGCTCGCCGATGCGGCGCGGAAGCGGGTCGGCGCCTATTCGAAAGGCATGCGCCAGCGGCTGGGTCTCGCCCAGGCGATGCTCGGCAGCCCGCGCGCGCTGTTGCTCGACGAGCCGACTACAGGGCTCGACCCAGAGTTCAGGCTCGGCTTTTACGAAATCCTCCGCGAACTGCAGCGCGGCGGAACGACCGTGCTGCTGTCCTCGCACGCGCTCGCCGAGCTCGAGGGCGCGGTGGATCGAGTAGTCGTGGTGGATCACGGGCGGAAAGTAGCGGACGGCGATATCGCCACGCTGCGCGCGCTGGCCGGCGTCTCGCCTCGCCTACGCGTGCGCGCCGCGGCGGTGCCCGCCGGATGGCGGGAGCTGCGCCCGGGCGTGTTCGAGACGCCCTGCGCCGAGGAGAAGATTCTCGCGCGGCTGAGCGTGCTGCCCAGCTCGGTTGGGGCGGTGGAAATTCTGCGGCCGAGCCTGGACGAGATCTATGTGGCATTTCTTCGCGGAGCGGAGAGCCCCGCCTGCGGCCCAACGCCGCAGACCCGCATTGTCTCGCGCCGCCGCAAAACCTTTCGAGGACCCCCCAACATTCGGGCGTCTGACGCCGCAGGCCGCAGCGGATCCAGGGCGGAGCCCTGGCCACTCGAGGTCGCCGCCATGAGCCCGGTACTGCTGATCGCCGGCAAGGAGATCCGCGAAGGGTTGCGCAACCGCTGGGTCGTGGCGCTGACGGTATTGCTAGGCCTGTTTGCGCTCACTCTCGCCTTCCTCGGCGCCGCGCCGACCGGACAGGTGAAGGCCAGCGCGCTCGCGGTGACCGTGGTGAGCCTCTCCAGCCTGTCGATCTTCCTGCTGCCGCTGATCGGTCTGCTGCTTGCCTATGACGCGGTGGTCGGCGAGGTCGAGCGTGGCACCCTGGCTCTGCTGCTCGCCTACCCGGTGGCGCGCTGGCAGGTGATCCTCGGCAAATTCATCGGCCACGTCGCCATCCTCGGCTTCGCGACTTTCATCGGCTACGGCGCGTCGGGCCTGGCGGTCGCGCTGCTGGCCGATACGGGCGAGGCCTGGGGGAGCTTCGCGCTGATGATGGTTTCCTCGGTGCTGCTTGGCGCCGTCTTTATCGCCATCGGCTACGTCATTAGCGTTGTGGTGCGCGATCGCGGCGCCGGCGGCGGGCTCGCCATCGGGGTCTGGCTGCTGTTCGTGCTGATCTACGATATGGCGCTTCTCGGCGCGCTGGTAGCCGACCAGGGCCGCGTTCTCACGGCCAAAACGGTGAACTGGCTGCTGCTGCTGAATCCGACTGACGCCTACCAACTCCTGAATCTTGCAGGCACCAGCGACGTGCGGCTATTTTCCGGCATGTCAGGCCTCGCGCAGCAGGCGCATCTGGGAACCGCGACGCTGGCAGGGGTGCTGGTTCTGTGGATTGTGGCGCCGCTTGCGGTGGCGATAGCGCTTTTCGCGCGGAGGGAGATCTGATGCGGTTCGCGGTTGCGGGAGCGCCCCTGGTGTTGGCCGCCTTCGCCTTGCTTCTCGCCGGCTGCGGCAAGCCCGACCACGCCGCGGCCCCGCCGGCGTCGCTGGAGATTGCCGAGAGCGGACCAGCTCAGTTCTGCGGCATGGCGCTCAGCGAGCACGCCGGGCCCAAGGGACAGATTTTCCTGCGCGATCAGGCCAAACCGCTGTGGTTCGCCTCGGTGCGGGACGCCTTCGCCTTCTTGTTGCTGCCGGAGATGCCAAAGAACGTCGCGGTCATCTATGTCAACGACATGGCGCGCGCGCGAAACTGGGACCAGCCCGAGCCCGGAACCTGGATCGACGCGAAGAAGGCTACCTACGTGATCGGCAGCCGGCGACGCAGCGGCATGAACACCGAGGAGGCGGTGCCGTTCGGCTCCGCCGAAGCGGCGCAGCAATTCATCATCGAGTTCGGCGGCCGGACCGTCAGCTTCAACGATATGCCGAGCAGCTACATCCTGAATGATGCGGGAGAGGGATCATGAATCCAACCAATAATCCCACGCTCAACCGCGCCTCGACCCGCAGGCGCTTTATCGCTGTCACCGCGGCGGCCTGCGGTCTGCCCTTGCTTCCAGTGCCGTCATTCGCCGCCGAACCCTCCCTGCGCGTCTGGCAAGGAGCCGCGCTGGGCGCCGACGCCACGCTGCAGATCAACCACCCCGATCCCGCCGAGGCCGACCAGCTGATCCGCGCCTGCCTGGCCGAAGTGCGCAGGCTAGAGGCGGTGATGAGCCTCTACGACCCGGACTCGGCCCTGGTGCGATTGAATCGGAGTGGCGTCCTTGATGATCCGCCGCTCGATCTGGTGCGCGTGCTGAGCGAGAGCGCCCTTTTCCATGCGCTGACCGATGGCGCCTTCGATGTGACGGTGCAGCCGCTCTGGGCCCTATACGCGGCGCATTTCTCACAGGCCGACGCCGACCCCGCCGGCCCGAAACCCGAGGCGGTCCAGTCGGCGCTGGCGCGGGTAGGCCAGTCCTGGCTGGAGGTGACCGCGTCGCGCATCCGCTTCCTCCGTCCGGGAATGGGGGCGACACTGAATGGTATTGGACAAGGATACATCACAGACCGCATCGTGGAATTGCTGCGGGCGAACGGCGTGGATCATGCCCTGGTCGACATGGGGGAGACGCGGGCCATCGGTGGCCATCCCGCCGGCGGTCCCTGGCGCGTCGGGCTGGAAGTCCCGCGCGCTCCAGGGCAAATCGCCGAGCGCATCGCGCTCGCCGACTGCGCGGTTGCAACCTCAGGGGGCTACGGCACCGAGTTCGATGCGGTCGGTCGATTCAACCATATCCTCGACCCGGCCAGCGGCGGAACAAGCTGGCGCTACGCCGCGGTTTCCGTCATCGCCGCCACCGCGACCGAGGCCGACGCGTTATCCGTCGCCTTCGACCTGATGCCGCCGGAACGGATCGAACCCCTCGTTCGCACCCGCGCGCTGCAGGCGCGCCTCGCGTTTGCCGACGGGCGACGTTTGATCCAAGGGTAATTTCCGCAGCCGGAAGACTCGCATGCCAAAAATGCCTTAATTTTAGGCGCCGCCGCCGCCTTTACCTCTAGCCAGAGCGCGACAAGTCTGGCAGGAACGGCGCTCAGTATCATGCGCCTGACCAACTTTACAGATTATAGCCTACGCGTTCTCATCTACCTCGGCTTCAGCGGCCCAGGATTGGTGCCGATCGCCGACATTGCGCGCGCCTATCAGATCAATAAAAGTCACCTGACCAAAGTGGCGCACAACCTCTCTCAACTGGGTTACATCGAAGCGGTGCGCGGCCGCAGGGGCGGACTGCGGCTCGCCAAGGCGCCGGCCGAAATCAACTTGCGCGAAGTTGTCCAGCAGACCGAGGACAACTTCGTGTTGGTGGAATGTTTTGCGAATGATCTTTGCAAGCTGACCGGGGCCTGCGCATTGGCGCGAGCCACGCAGGAGGCGCTCGCCGCCTTTTTCGTCGTCCTCGGGCGCTTCACTTTGGCCGACCTGATCAGGCCCGACAGCGCCGAACTGGCGCGGCGCCTTGGGCTTGTCCACAAACCCAGAGGACCGCCAACGCCGGAGGGAGCTCCTGGCCGACGACCGCCCCGCGATGGGCCCGCTACGCCGCGGCGCCGATGAGCGAAGCGACGGAAAAAGCTTTGAGCATGGGGGAGGCGACCTCCTTGCGCTCGAGGAAGAGGAGGCGGCGCGTCGCCGCCAGGAGCTGCCGGATTGAGCCAGGGATCGAAGCAGCGCCGAGTTCGCTACGCTGTTCACCGCAGTCAAAGCCCATTGCCCGACTGGAGCGCCCACCGATCCGGACCGAGTCCGCTGGAGGATTGCCAGGGCGGAGAGCTACGCTCCAAAGATCCTCGCCCGTCTTTCGGCGATCGGGATGGTGGCCGTTTGGCCTCGCGCCGCTCATCTCCGGTTTCCTCCGCGTCCGGCGTTTCGTCGGGCGCCGCGTCTTGACTTAGCCCAAATTGGGGTAATTAATACATTTGAAATCTCTCTTTTCCCGTCCAGATCACGCTCAGATCGATGCCAAGCCCTAGACCAAACGTGGTGTGGCGGGTTTTTGCCCGGATAAACCGCGTTGCCTTTTGCCCGACCACGATGTTGCCGGCCGTCCTTACCGCTGCGTCGCTTGTCCTGTTGGCGTTGCTCGCGGCGCCAGGCGGCGCCGCGGCGCGAAGCCGGTCGGCGGAGCTCCTGGCGAAGGTCCCCCCGTGCGACCTGGTCCCCGGCGCCGACACCTGCCAGGAGCCGGCCGGAACGCCTCCGGTCGCCGCTGTGCGCGCCGGCGACCGGACGGTCGCGATGCCTTCGTCAATGCAGACTGGATCGATTCGACCGGCTATTCGGGCAAGCCGATCGAGATCCTGGTCGGCCCCGGCGCTGACGGCAAGATTGCCGGCGCGCAGTTGATCGACCATCACGAGCCGATCATTCTGATCGGCATCCGGCCCGCCCGCATCGCCGACTTCATCAAAGGCAGGAACGCCTGACAATGCTTGCCAGAACTCCTCCTCCCATGGCCGAAGCGATCAATCCCTCCGACCAGAGCCGCGCTTTGTGGCTGTCCACGATCGCTTTTACGACGTGCTTCGCCGTCTGGACGATCTTCGCGATCATCGGCATCCAGACCAAAAAGAACCTGGGTCTTTCGGAAACGCAGTTCGGGCTTCTGGTCGGCACGCCGATTCTCACCGGATCGCTGCTCCGTCTCATACTCGGCATTTGGGCCGATCCGTATGGCGGCCCCCTCGTCCTTGTTTGCACGATGCTGACCGCGGCGGTCATGACCGCGCTGCTGACGTTTGCCTATAACTATCCCACCTTCCTGATCGCCGCGCTGGGCGTCGGCGTCGCGGGCGGGGCTTTCTCGGTCGGCGTCTCGTATGTGGCGAAATGGTTCCCAAGGGAAAGGCAAGGGCTCGCGCTCGGCATCTTCGGGGCCGGCAATGTCGGCGCCGCGGTGACGAATTTCGCAGCGCCCATGGTGATGGTCGCCCACGGTTGGAAAACGGTGGCGCTGGTCTGGGCGGCGGCGCTCGCATTGATGGCCATTGTCTTCTTCCTGATGACGAAGGACGATCCCGATCTGGCGCGCCGCCGGGCATCCGGGCAAAAGCCCGAATCGCTCTCGGCCATGCTGGAGCCGCTCAAGAACATCCAGGTCTGGCGCTTGCACCTTCATCCTGTCCTACCCGCCGACCCAGTATGTGATGGAGGGAATTCGCGGCCCGATTGCTTTCTCGACCCGCCCCGGGGGTCCCGCTTGCCAAGCCGCAACTCATCGCGGCGGTGCGCGAACGAGGGCTGAAGTCGGTGTCGTCGTTGTTCAAGGCGCTGGCTGACGGAGTGGAGGACGCCGCGAGCAAGCCGGCGCTTGCCTCGCTTCTCGCGACGATCTGGAATGATCACGTATTGCCTCAGCCGGAAATGTTCCCGAACGCTTGTTTGTTGCCTCATCATAAATGCTCCCGGCCGTCGTGGATTCAGCCTTACTTTCTCGGTGTACTTCCCCGAAGCAAGCCGCTCGCGAAGCGCGCTTCCCATTGCGCCGTAGCGAGCGAGCGGCTGGCGTCCCGTTGGTCTTTCACGAGAGTGCCGGTTCCCTGTTTTCCAAATGTTTGAGGAGTGGGCAGGATTCATCAGCATGGCTCGTGGACCCGAGGACAAGACTTTGGGCCGCCTGCCGGCGCAGAACTTTCAGCCGTCGCTGCAGCGTACGGAGGTGGCCGTCTCGATAGAGCTGTGGATGTTCGGCCATTAGGCGATCGAGGAACTCACGGGCGGTTCGCCAGGGTTCCGCCGCAAACCAGCTTTCAATCTGCAGATTGACCAACGCCAGCGGATCGGGTCGTCGGCGCGCGCGCGGAACTTTTGCTTTGGCCTTAGCGGTTGGATTGACTTCACCCTCCCGCCATGCCGTCTTCAAGCTGGCAAGGAACTGGTCGATCGTTGGCGGAGAGATTGATCCTGCTTCCGTTGTTGCGACTGGCGCGTCGGCGATTTCGACAAGCTTCTGCTGCCTAGCCCGAATATCTTGCAGGAGCCGGACTGGATCAAGGGTCGCGTAAACTGAACCGATTTGAAGACGGACATCCGCCGGAGTTCTCGGATCATCCAGCAATCGCTGATATGGCGTCGCCGGCTTGTGGTAGCGCTTGCGGACCTGCGCGCCGTCACGCTGCTTTTCAGCAAGTTTGAAAGAAGGTTGGAAGTAGTTCACGAAGAGCCGCGCCGAAGCGTAGAGACGGCTCAATTCGGCGGCAGCCTCGAGCCCTTCGAACCGCCGGTAGCCGACGATGCGCCGGACGATGGCGCCGTTCTTTTGTTCGACCCAAGCTTGATCGTTTTTACGGTAGGGCCGCGAGCGCGTGAACTCGATCTCATTCGCCACGCAATAGTCCTTAACCGTCGTATTCATGAAAACGCTATCGTTGTCCGTATCGAACCCGAGAACATCGATGGGTAGCCGAACCCGCATTTGCGACAGCACCTCGGTCAACAGAGTTTGCTCGCGAAAGAGGAGCGGCATGCATTCGGTCCATCCCGTGGCGATATCAGTGAGCACCAAGGTTTGGATAAAACTGCCGGTTGCCCGCGGACCGCTATGAGCGACCAAATCGGCCTCGAAGAACCCCGGTGGGGGATCATTCCAGTCAGAAAATGTCCTCACCGGCACGCTTCGGCGCAAGGAGGCCGACGCAACCGCCCGGCGCCGCTTGCGGCCACCGACTTGCTCCCTGACTTCCCGCAACGATCTATCAATCGTAGCGGCGCTCATTGAGTGGAGACGCGCGCGAACCTCATCCGCAAGTCTGAGATGTCCATGCCGCTCCATCGCCTCGATGAGCATCGGCACAAGAGACTTGAGCCGTTTGCCACAAATACGATCGGATGCCTCCCACAGCAAGATCAACGCCTCACGCACCGCTTCATCGTAAATCCGGCGTCCTGGTCGAGGCGCCGATCGCTGGCGTGGTTGGGCTTGCCTCAGCAGGCGCTGCGCGTGCTTGCGGTGCATTTTTGTTACCGCAACGAACTCATCGAGAATCCAACTCTTTTCCGAACGGCCGCTCCACGCGTATCGGCCCGTTATGGCCGCCACAAGTTCGTCGCGTGTCGTCATGCTTATCTGCCTCATATCGGCCTATGCCCCTGACGCCCAAAAGGAGCAAATCAGATGAGGCAACAGGTTTATTTTAGGCAGCATTTCAGACGAGGCAATGCGATCAATACGACGATGAGCGCGACGCGCGGTTCATCAACGACCGCGTCCACGGCAACATCCAAAATGATGGCACGTTCTCCGTCATACCGGAGATGCCGGGAGGCGTTTGCACTCCCGATGAACTGATGCGCATCGCGGAGGTCGCCGTGAAATACAAGGTCCCGCTGGTCAAGCTGACTGGCGGCCAGCGCATCGACCTCGTGGGCATTCCCAAGGATCAGCTGCCCACCGTGTGGAGCGAGCTCGGCATGCCGGCAGGCTCGGCGTGGGGCAAGAGCTACCGGACCTGCAAGAGTTGCATCGGAACGGACTTCTGCCGCTTTGGCCTGGGTGACAGCATGGGGCTCGCGAGCAAGATCGAGAAACGCTTCCGGGGGATCGACAGCCCGGCCAAGCTAAAACTCGCGACGGCGGGCTGCCCTCGAAACTGTGCAGAAGCGTTGATCAAGGATGTCGGATTCGTCGCCATTGGTGATGGCAAATGGGAGATCTATATCGGCGGCGCCGGCGGCGCGCATGTCCGCAAGGGTGACCTGTTGTGCACCGCGGACAACGAAGACAGCGCGCTCGCGCTCGGTGGCCGGTTCATGCAGTTCTACCGCGAGAACGCCAAATGGCGCGAGCGCACCTACGACTTCGTGCCCCGCGTCGGCATCGAACGGATTCGTGCGGTCATTGTCGAAGATTCCGAAGGAATTGGCGCTGCGCTCGATGCGGCGATGCAGTCTTCCGTCGACGCCGCCTACGATCCGTGGAGGGGAGGGGCGGCGCCAAAGACCGCCAACCAGTTCGCTTCGGTCATTTCGGCTGCGGAGGCATAAGATGATGCGCCAAATATCAATAGGCGGTCTCCGGCGACGTATTCGCGACTCAGCCGGATTGCCCGCATCGGGAAGGGCCGCTTGCCGACGGCCTTATCGGCGGAGCGACGGTGGTGTGTCCGCTGCACGATCGCTCGTTCGATCTGCGGACGGGAAAGTGCTTGAGCGGCGATTGCGCGGACATCCGCACCTATCGCGTCGCTCTCGATCAGGATGGCCGCATCGAAGTGCAACTCGAGCTACCGGCATAGGATGGTAGGTTTGCTCGATGGGTGGTCGCGTCTGTGGCAAAGATCGAGGCCGTCAGCTTGGGGCTAACTATGTGTGAAACATTATCGGAAATCGTGCGCGGTCAGGCTTGTGTGACCGTGTAGGGCTTTTCAGGAATGGAGCGACTGTCTTGCCTGTCAAGCGCGGATTTGCTGCCATGAGCGTCTATCTCGCAGATCGCGTTGAGGATAGCAATGAGCTTGCGAGCGACGGCGACGGGAGCGATGAGCTTGGCTTTCCGGCAGCGACGAGTTTAGCGCGGCAGCTTTTGAGGTGCGGATTGTAGCGCAATACAAGAGGCATGCGCGTGCTCTAAGCCATAGACCCATTATCACGATTCCCGAATCGCTTGGAGCGTGATTCAACCTTCGGATCATCGAGGTTGAAATGGCGCGTTTTGATCTGACGGATTTCGAGTACTCGGTGAACGAGCCGCTCCTGCCCAACAAGCCGCGCGGCGTTCCGCGCGTCGACGAGCGACGCGCGTTGAACGGGATTTTCTGGCGCTTGCGCACTGGCGCGCCGTGGGCGGGACTGTCAGAATTTTCGTGCACCAGCGATTGGCGGGTCGCGATCCGAATGAGGTTTTCACCAAGGACGGCCTGCTCGACGATCTGAAGAAAGCGCTGTCGGAGCGCATTCTGAACACGGAGCTCGAAGAGCACCTTGAGGGCGAGCGGGCGGAGGGCGGCGTCAATCGCCGCAATGGCCATTCGAAAAAGACGGTGCTGACCGGCTCTTCGAAAATGACGTTGGCGATTCCGCGCGACCGGGCCGGGACGTTCGATCCGAAGTTGATCGCCAAATATCAGCGCCGCTTTCCCGATTTCGACGACAAGATCATCTCGATGTATGCGCGCGGCATGACCGTGCGGGAGATCCAGGGGCATCTTGAGGACCTTTACGGGATCGACGTCTCGCCAGACCTCATTTCGGCCGTCACCGACGCCGTCCTGGAGGAGGTGGCGACTGGCAGAACCGGCCGCTCGACGCCTGCTACCCGATCATCTTCTTCGACGCGATCCGGGTCAAAATCCGCGACGATGGCTTTGTCCGCAACAAGGCCGTCTACATCGCCCTCGGCATCCTGCCAGACGGCGCCAAGGAGATTCTCGGCCTCTGGATCGAGCAGACGGAGGGCGCCAAATTCTGGCTGCGCGTCATGAACGAATTAAAGAACCGCGGCGTCGGCGACATCCTGATCGCCGTCGTCGACGGCCTCAAAGGTTTTCCCGAGGCGATCAGCGCCGTCTTTCCGCAGACCATCGTGCAGACCTGCATCGTGCATCTGATCCGCCATTCGCTGGAGTTCGTCTCCTGGAAGGACCGCAAGCCGGTCGTGCCGGCGCTGCGAGCGATCTACCGGGCGAAAGACGCCGACGCCGGCCGCAAGGCGCTCGAGGAGTTCGACGCTGGGTTCTGGGGCAGGAAGTATCCGGCCATCGCGCAGAGCTGGCGGCGCAACTGGGAGCACGTCGTTCCGTTCTTCGCCTTCCCCGAAAGCGTGCGCCGGATCATCTACACTACCAACGCCATCGAGGCCTTGAACGCCAAGTTGCGACGGGCTGTGCGCGCCCGCGGCCATTTCCCGAATGACGACGCCGCAATGAAGCTGCTATATCTGGTCTTGAACCACGCCGCCGCAGAGTGGAGGCGGCCGCCGCGCGAATGGGTCGAGGCCAAAACGCAATTCGCCGTCGTCTTCGGCGAACGCTTCGTCATCCAATGACGAACCAGGCCTTAAGCACAGAAAATCTGACACTCCCCGTGGGCCGACATTCCGGACCGCTATGGCCCGCGCACGACCTGCGTCAACCGCTTCAACCGGTCGCTCAAGGCCAGCGTCTGGGATCGTATTCTCAAAGCTGTGTCAAAGGCTTACGACGGCGACATTAAGATGATCGACTCGTCCTCGGTCCGCGTCCATCAACACGCCGCCAACCCCTCCGCCAGCCACTCCACCAAGCTGCGCTTGGCGGAGCCTCTGGCCAGCTCCGCCCAAAAAAAGAACAACGATCCCGTTGCATGGGTCGCTCGCGGGGGGCCTGACGACAAAAATTCATGCGCTCGTCGACGCCGAAGGCCTGCCGATCAATCTGAAGCTGACCGAAGGTCAGGCGCATGATGGGCGCAGCGCAGACGACATGGTGGACGCGCTCGCCGAAGGGCAAATCCTGCTCGCCGACCGGGCCTATGACAGCGACGCGCTCCGCCAGAGCCTCCACGGCCGCGGCGCCTGGGCCAACATAACCGCGGTCGCTACGAGTTCGTAAAAGGTCGAGCTGCTCCCGCTCAGCTCATAGCCGCTTGTCTGGAGATCATTTGGGGCTCGCTCGCTGAATCGGTTTCTTTGACGCGGTGCATCCACCAAGCAAGCCTCACGGCATAACCAAGCCGTTATCGACGACCTAAAGCGCACCGGTTTACCGTTTCCCACCTTGATCGGCGGGAGAGCGCCCTTTTTGGATATGCCGTCGGCGACGCGCCGAGCCTCGTCGAAAACCGCGTAACGCACGCGGCCCGCCACGCTTCCAACGAAAGTTAGCATGAGGAATCGGCCGACGCGCCTCGAGCCGCGTCAAAATCTTTCGCCTCATGTCTGCCTCCAGCGAAAAACGCATTTTATGTGGCGGATACCGCTAACCGTCAAATCGCGACGATCGGCATCCGCTGCTTGCTCTGCGCTTGCTCGACCAAAATCGATTTTAGGTAAAACGCTCTAAGTCATTGAAAAGATTGGCGCACCCGAAGGGATTCGAACCCCTGGCCTCTGCCTTCGGAGGGCAGCGCTCTATCCAGCTGAGCTACGGGTGCCTACGCGAGCCGCCACGCTAAATCGGCCGTCGTCTCGGTTGATCATGATCCCGGCTGTCTGGCGCATTGGTACTCTTAGCCGATTTCGAAGCCGTGAGCCAAGCCCATATGACCACGTGCGGAGAATTTCCTGGTTCCGGGGACGGGACATATGCTCAATCACTAACTTAACTCGATTAAAAATGCCCTGGCGCCTTTTCGCTTTTGCTGGACCAGCTCTCGCCTAAAGATCACCTCCCGCTTCGCAGCAGCGGGGACGATTGCCTTGGTACGCGCGCAAGAACCGGCTTTATCGCGTCGCAGCCACCATCAAAAGACGCCGTCAAGGGGGCTGGAGACAGGGTCAACTGCACAGACGCACGCGGGCCGGATGCACCGGCCCACGTCAAGACTGTTTTGGTGAAGAGTTCGAACAACCGAGAAGCCGATACAGACTGGTCTTTTGCCAGCCACGCCGCCCTTTTGGACAACAAATTCCCGCAGCTCCGATGCCTCGCACGTTGATGCAAAACAACGAAACAGTATTGCGCACGAAGTGCAACCGCATTCGCTCAGGGTCGAAGTAAATTCGCGGAATTTACGTTCTAATGCATCGTGGCGAGCGATGACTCGCTTCTAAGTTTGACGATTTCATCCTTGATCAGCAGTTTTCGGCGCTTCAACTCAGCCAGTTTCAATTCGTCGATGGAGGGATGCGTAAGAGCTTTTTCAATTTCCTTGTCGAGTGCTTCATGGCGCTGTTCGAGAACAACCAAGTGGCTTTCGAGTGACATGCAGAATTCCCTCCTGAAGTCTTTCGTCTCAGTGTGCCACAGGATTTGGGGTTTGCGAAGTCTTTCACGACGAGTCGGTGGAATTTTTATGAAGGAGCCGTGGCGCATTTTCGAGACGCAAATAGGCATTGAACTTGTTGAAGACGACGGACCGTCTAATTTCGCGCATAGGTTTAGGCTTGGTTACGACGCGCCATTTTAGCGAAGGGAATGCCCGTTCACTGAATGAAAGTGCGCTAATATATGAAGTCTGAAAAAGTCTAAGGCCAGAAAATTTCCGCATTTGCTGGCTTCGTAAAATTCTCCAGCGTTTCGACGTTCAAAGGTATTGAAGTCATGGCGGAAAAGATGACCGAGGGGGAGCGCGCTTCGTTGCAGGCTGAGCTTGAACATTTGCGCCAGGAACACCGCGATCTCGACTCCGCGATCGAGGCGCTGCTCCATCTCGGCGCTGGCGATCAGCTGCAGATCCAGCGGCTGAAGAAGCGCAAGCTGATCTTGCGCGACCGCTTGTACTTTATCGAAGATAAGCTGACGCCGGACATCATCGCCTGACCAGGCGGCGCGAGCGCCGGCGGTCAAAGCTTTTGCAACCGGGTCAGCGTAAACAGTCCGAAGGGCGCGAGCGGACGCCTTTCGACCAACCGAATCTTCGAATTGACGGCGATCCAATCGCCTAGCACCGACCATTGAAATCCGGGTCTCCAGCCAAGGTCGGCGCTATGCTTGCCGAGCCAGGACTCGATCCAGGCCATGGGACCTCCCGCGGCGCCAATGTGGTTGACGAGAACGATTTCGCCACCCCGCTTTACGACCCGGACCAGTTCGTCGAGCGTCGAATGGGGCTCGGGCACGACCGTCAGCATATAGGGCGCGACCACGGCGTCAAAATGAGCGTCTGGAAAAGCAAGGCGCATCGCGTCCATAACGATGAGGCCCTGGACATTGCGCAGATCCTCGGCCGCGACGCGCCGCTGCGCGCGCCGCAGCATCGGCTCGGAGAGATCGACGCCGATCAACTGCGTGCGCGGGTCGAACATCGGCAGCTCGAGGCCGGTCCCGACGCCGACGTCGAGAACGCGTCCAAAAGGACGATTAGCGGCGGCCGCCGCAGCCTTCCGCCCTGGGCGCAGCACCAGCGCAAAAACAAGATCGTAAATCGGGGCCCAGCGGGCGTAGGACGATTTGACGTGAATGTTGTCGAGGATCGCGGCGTCATCGGCCGATCGCCGCGCATATGTCGCGTCGAGCGCGCGCGCAGGGCCGGAAAAGTTATGCTCTGTCAAAGGCGCTATCCCCCACCTGCGCCGCAGCCTTCCAGCTAAGGCTCAACTTTGTTCTGTTCGGTCTTGGATTGAAGACGTCGAAACCCCATAAATCCCATTAAAGCGGAGCGGGTTCGATCTGTATATCCTGAGATTTATTGGAAAGGGTGTAAGGCGCGGGTTCCGTGCCGCTGATGAAGCCGCCGCCCAAAACCCGCGCTTGCGGCTGTTCGGACGCATAGAAAACACAGGCTTGTCCCGGCGACACGCCCTCTTCATCGTGAGCGAATTCGACGCAGGCGTCACAGCCGCGCGCGAAAAGGCGCCCCTGAGCCGGTGGGCGCGTCGAGCGGACTTGCGCGAAAATGTCGAGGCCTTCCCCGGGAATGTCGCCGAGCGCGCCTTGGCCGATCCAATTTAACGCACGCAAATGCGCGCGACGCGTCGCCAAAGCCTCGCGCGGGCCGACGATGACGCGCGCTTTCGCAGCGTCGAGCTTGATCACGAACAGCGGTTCGCCGCCGTTCGTTCCGCCGAGCCCTAGGCCGCGTCTCTGGCCAATCGTGTAATGGATGACGCCCGCGTGCCGCCCGAGCACGCGGCCATCGAGATGGATAATGTCGCCCGGGATGGCGGCGCCGGGAGACAGACGTTCGATCAGTTCGCTGTACTTGCCGCTTGGGACGAAACAGATGTCCTGGCTGTCCGGCCTTGTCGGCGACGATGAGGCCAAACCGCCGCGCTAGAGCGCGCACGTCCGCTTTGGTCATCTCGCCGAGGGGAAAACGCAAAAGCTCGAGCTGCGGCTTCGTTGTCGCGAACAGGAAATAGCTCTGATCGCGCATGGCGTCGAGGGCGCGATAGAGCGCGCGTTCGCCGTTCTCGTCGCATTTCGTCGAAACATAGTGGCCCGTGGCGAGAACTTCCGCGCCGAGATTGAGCGCGGTCTCGTACAGATCCGCGAATTTGATGTCGCTGTTGCAAGACACGCACGGAATGGGCGTCTCGCCGGTCGCATAACTATGGGCGAAGGGAGCAATGACCTTTTCGCGGAAGCGCTCTTCGTAATCCAGCACGTAATGCGGAATGTCGAGCCGCGCCGCGACGAGCCGCGCGTCATGAATGTCCTGACCTGCGCAGCACGCGCCTTTGCGATGGACGGCCTCGCCGTGGTCATAGAGCTGCATCGTTATTCCGATGACGTCATAACCCTGCTCCTTGATGAGCGCCGCGACGACCGAGGAGTCGACGCCGCCCGACATTGCGACGACCACGCGGGTCTCGGCCGGCGGCTTGGCCAAGCCCAGGGAATTGAGGCCTCGCGAATTGAGGACGGAGCTATTCGCCGCCGAACAATCGGGGGCGGAGAAAACAGGATATGTAATCGAAGCGGGCGCGGAACTAGGATTCATGGTCGTCGTCGCTCATTTCGATCTTGTCGCCGGGGACGATCGTTCTGGCCGATGGGCTAGACGAATCGCCGAATTGTCGGCGCGTTTCGTTCGGCGCCTGGCTGAAACGGCTGGACCGGGGCGTAGCGGCGCTCGACCTCTTCCTCGGAGTTTTCGCCCGGGTCGAAGGATAGCCGACGGACGCCTGTCCATCAGCCACTGTCATATAACCTCTTGGCGGCTTCGCGCAATGCTCCCCGCCGGGCGGCATGAAAGTCATCCAGCGCCTCTGAACTCCGCTGCCGCTCAAGTCAGATCATGTCGCCCGAGGCGGCTTTCCCAAACGTCAGACGTGTCAACTTGATACAAAAGCCGCGATATTTGCAAGACATTCAACAATAATTGCAGGCGCGCAATGATGAATTGTTAACAAAACAGCGGTTTTGGCTTAGGCAAATCTTAAAACACACGGACTATCTTACGCCATATCAAGATCAGTCAGTTCTGTGAGTTCCAATCATGGCCGAACCCAGTCGTCATCGCGCGAAATACGTCATCGGGCCGGATGGCAGTCCTTTGACTGTGGCCGATTTGCCGCCCCCGAGCACTAAGCGATGGGTGATCCGGCGTAAAGCCGAGGTTGTCGCCGCCGTTCGCGGCGGCCTGCTTTCGTTGGAGGATGCTTGCAGCCGCTATACCTTAACGGTCGATGAGTTTCTCTCCTGGCAAATGTCGATCGAACAGCATGGTCTTGCAGGATTGCGCACGACCCGGATTCAACAATATCGGCTTTAAGGCGCCTCAACATCTCCTAAATCTGTCGCCCCCCGACTCGGCGGCCGACGGAGGGGCCGGCACCCATGAAGATCGCCATGCCGAGAGTCTCCAGGATCTCGTCTCGCGAGGCGCCAATGGTGGACGGCCGCCTTGACATGAAAGGCGATGCAATCCTCGCAGCGAACCGCGGCCGCGATGGCGAGCGCTAGCAGCTCCTTCGTTGTGGCGTCGAGCGCCTTCGGCGCGAGAGCGGCTTCGGCGATGCCCGAGAACGCCTTCATCACGGCGGGGGCGCCGCCGCGCCGGTGTCCGAACCCCCGACGGAATAGATCCCGTGATCGGTCCGAACTTGGTTCGGGCCAAAGCTGCGCGGGCTCATTGCTACGCTACTGCCTCGCAAAGGGATTGGTTGCGGCCTTGGCGCGAAACCGGTCCCGCTCGATTGTGGGCGAGGGATTACGGTCGTATAATTGATTCTGGAGCAGCCGCGGAGGGCGACGCGGAGATCCAGGGTTGGCGCCGCCGATTGCGAGGGTTGCTCGTCGCAGCGGAGGGTGGCGTGGCTATTGCTCCAACGCTTGAGCGATATCTCGCGAGCAAGCACATCAATTATGATTTAATCGGGCATCGACCGACCATGTCGTCGACGCGAACCGCCGGGGCGTGCCGGATCTCGGGCGATCGACTTGCCAAACCTGTTGTCCTTCGCGACCGAAGCGGTTACATTCTGGCAATTCTGCCTGCGTCGCATCATATCCGCCTGTCCGATCTCGCGCTGCGGCTTGGCTTTGACATCGATCTGGCGACTGAACATGAAATTGAACAGTTGTTCGAGGACTGTGCTCCGGGCGCCGTCCCGCCGGCGGGCGAGTGCTATGGGCTCGACGTTATCGTCGACGACAGCATAGCGCGGCAACCCGAGGTCTATCTGGAGGGCGGCGATCACGCCACATTGATTCATTTGAGCCGCGCGCAGTTCGCCCTCTTCACGGGCAACGCATGGCGCGGGCATTTCAGCGTCCACGACTAACGCCGGTTTTCGTTGAACGCCGCGAGCGATTACGCCTGCTGTTGCGTTGTTTATAAACATAGACCCTCGAACGATCATAATCAAGGATGCCGCATCGACGATCTACTGTACGGACGTCGAGGGCGCCGATCAAACTCGTTGGCCACAATTCCAATGGCCGACAAGGTCGAGGCGACCATCGGCACGCCAGGTCCGGCGGCGGCTTTTGCAGTTGCGATGTCGCCGTGTCGGTCCTGGGCGCGCAACCCGACGACCGCCGATCGGGGCCATGAAGATCGGCGTCGGCAAGCTCATGCCAAAAAGTTGGATCTCGCCCTCAAATCATGGCTTCGATCAAACGCGGTCCACGCTGCTTCATGGCCGAGCCATATTGCGCCGCGAATTCTTCCGCGGTCGTGGCGCGGCTCGCTTCGACGCCAAGGCCGCCGGCAATCTGCGTCCAGTTGATCTCCGGATTATGCAGGTCGAGCATCGACAAAGCCCTGGAGCCTACGGCGTCGGCGCCCACGCGCTGCAATTCGATGTTCAGGATCGCGTAGGAATGATTGGCGTAAATGACAGTCGTTATGTCGAGTTTTTCGCGCGCCATTGTCCACAAAGCCTGCAGCGTGTAGGCGGCGCCGCCATCGCCATGCGGGCAAACCACCTTGCGGTCGGGCGCGGCAATTGCGGCTCCCACCGCGAGCGGCAGGCCCTGGCCGATCGAGCCGCCCGCTAGCGGCATGTGCGTATGTGGCCTTGCCTGCGCGAGGTTAGCTAGCAAGGGAAAACCGGACGTCGAGGCCTCTTCGGCATAAATTACGTGGTCTGGCGTCAGATGCGCGATGATCTGCGCTACGCTTTTTGCGGTCAGCGCGCCGCTCGGAAGGTCTGGCAAAACCAGAGGCATTAACGTCGCAGGTTGCGCTGGGGCGCCCACCGCGTCCGCCAGATTTAGCAGTGCAAGCACGCCGTCTTCATGCGGATGAGCCAGATGAGCAAATTTGCAGCGTTCGGGCGCGCACCAGCTTGGCTTGCCAGGATAGGCAAAGAACGAGACAGGCGGCTTGGAGCCGACCAAAATAATCTGTTCCAGGTCCTGCAGTGCTGCGACGATCTCCTCAGCGAAATAAGGAATGCGTTCGATCGGAACGCGACCCGCGCCCATTTCGATACGCGGCGCAAACGTGTCACATAACAGTCGGACGCCAGTTCTAGCCTGAATCCGCCCGGCCGCGTTAAGACCGTCGGCAAGCAGCGACTTGCCGCGCAGCAAGAGCGCGGTTCTCTTGCCAGCGACGAGCATCCGAGCCGCCCGCTCGATCGAGTTGGAGGACGGCGGCGAAGGACCGATGTCGGGCAATGGTTGTGCGGCGCCCTCGGCGGAGTTCCAGGCTGTATCCGCGGGCAGAATCAACGTGGCCACGCAGCCGGGCGCGGAACGGGCCGCCTGTACGGCGCGGGCCGCGTCGGCTGCCACGGTGCCCGCGCTCCGCAATTCGACGATCCACGACGACACTGGACGCGCGAAGCCGACGACGTCGGAGGTGAGCGGCGCATCATATTGATGGTGATACGTGGCGTGGTTGCCCACGATATTGACGACCGGCGTCTCCGCCCTCCGGGCATTATGCAAATTCGCCAATCCATTGGCCAATCCCGGACCGAGATGCAACAAGGTCGAAGCCGGCTTTCCCGCCACCCGGCCATATCCGTCAGCCGCTCCCGTCGCGACGCCTTCGAAAAGGCACAACACGGGCCGAATGCCGGTGACCAAATCGAGGGCGGCGACGAAGTGCATCTCCGACGTGCCGGGATTGGAGAAGCATACTTCGACGCCGCAATTCACCATCGTCTCCGCCAGTGATTTAGCTCCGTTCATTTCATCCACTCCCTGAAAAAAATTGCAACCCGGCCACGGCAGATGGCCACAGCGCCTTCGATTTGCCTCGGACATTGGCCCAAAGCGCAGATTCAGTTTGTTTTGCGGAAGCGCCTCGCCGACTTCAGAAGATCGAACTGGTTCTCGATAATTCGTTCGCAGCGCAACCGAAACCGAATACAAGTCGGCGGCGGCGGAGCCGACGACGGAAAAGGCCTGCGCTAGCGCCTGCGGCAAGACGATTCCCTAGATTTCTTCCCCTCTTGTGTAGTCGACGCACCGATAGTTATTCCCGCCCCGATTTGCTTGCAGGTGATGAGCCGCCGTACCGCGTCGACGCTCCCGCCCCACTGTCAGCGGGCCGGGGTTTCTGCACAATGGCGGCCATATTCTCATCTATCGCCTCGTCGAAGCGCTGACCCTCGTCGCGATCGGTCACGTCGCCTCCAAAAACGCCTCTTGGCCCGCGTGTGCGACATGCCGCGCTTTAGGTCTCAATATAGAATATAGAAAAAGGGGGCAATGACCAAAGGGAAGCAGACGCGCCTTAAGGAGCGACGATGCTAGGAGAATTCGAGACAAACGCCAAGTTGGAGACCGACGTACCGAGCGTCGCGATCAAAGCGGATCGCTCGCAGTTCGTGCGACTGTTCAGAATATGGTCTCGAATGCCATCAAATATCGTAAGCTAGGGCGAAACGCCAACATAGCAATCACCGCCGCATCAGCGGACAATTCCACCGTGCAGGCCGGAAATCGCCGACGACGGCATAGGCTTCGAGGAGAAATGCGCACGAACGATCTTCGAGCCCTTTAACGCCTTCACACGAAGCCAGATTACCCGGACTCGGGAATTGGGCTGGCGATCTGCAAAGCGATCGCTGACCGTCGCGAATGGCGGAACTCAGGACATCGCCAAAGGTGTAATATATAAATTGGGATCAAGGGCCAACAAGCCGATGTGATCGAAACAAGTCAACATCTCGAAATCCAGACCATTTCAGCGCGCGCCGGCGCCGCCGGGCCGATCCAGCCAGACCGTCATGCCGGGCTCGAGTTGGTGCGTCTCGGCGACAGGATCGGCGCGCAGGAGGAAGCTGTTGAGGTCGTGGTCGCCGACGGCGCGCGCCGCGCGCCAGGTGGCGAATTCGCCGAGCGGCCGCAGTTCGGTGACGCGCGCCTCGATACTGTCGCCTTTGGCGTCGCGCAGCCATAAAGGCAAGCCAATGGAGATGTCGCCGAGGCGATCTTCCCGAATCGTGAACGTAAACCACCGCTCCCGCCCGGCTTCCAGCGTCATCACGGATTGACCCGGCGAAATAACTTCTCCCGGCTCGGCCACCAACACCCCTATTGTGCCATCCACGGGCGCAATGAGCCTGGTCTTCGCCAGCTGGGCCGCGAGATCTGCCCTGGCGGCGTCGGCCAACGCAACGTTCGCGTCGGCGCTGGCGCGTTCTTCGAGTGTCGGGCCAGCCTCGTCGCGCGCGTGGACCGCGCGCCGGAGAGCGAGATTGGCTTCTGTCTTGCGTAGGGCCGCGGCGCTTTCATCAAGGTGTTGTTTGCTCGCGAAATTCCGCTCAGCCAGCGCCGCTGCTCGCGCATACTGGACCTGCGCGAGCGCAACATTCGACTCGGCGATCTGAACGCCCTGCGCCGCCGCGTCGACTTCCTCCTTGCGTACTCCCGCGTAGACGTTGGCGCGGTCGGCGCGCGCGTTGCCGACGCTCGCTTTGGCCTCGTCGAGAGAGGCGGCGAGTTCGGGATTGCTCAAGACCGCGAGGAGGTCCCCTTTGCGGACTCGCTGTCCCGGCGCCACAAGGATCGACGCAAGGCGTCCGGATGTCTCCGGAGCGATATGAATTTCGGTCTCCCGCACGACGCCAATTATCGCCGCCGGGGGCGCCTCGGCCAACCGAGCACGATAGGCGAGAAAGCCGGCGCACCCGGCCAAGACGACGAGGAGGACCAATAAGGCGCGACGAGGGAGCGATCTAGCGGGCACCGCTTTCCCTTTCCTGGGTCAAAACATGCGTCGACAACATCGCAAGCACAGCGTAGACGCAGGTTAGCGCCCAGAGCGTCATCCAATCGCGCCACACGTCGTGAAGGCTCGCGCCCATCTGGTTGATGCGCACAAGCCCGTCGATCGCCGAGGTGCTTGGAAAAACACGGCTGGCCGCGCGTATAACAGGCGGGATGGCCTCCACTGGCCAGGAGACGCCCACCATAAAAAACAAGGGAAGACTGGTCGCAATAAAGATAAGGACGGCGGTCTCCCGGCGTTTAAACCAGGCTCCGACGAATTGGGCGAGGAAGCTCACTGCGAGAACGAAGGGTACGGCCATCAAGAAGAGATCGGGGAGACCACCGAGGGTCGAAAAGCCGTAAACGCGCGGCAAGATGATGAGAAAGAGAGCGAGCCCCGGCATCTCGAGGCAGAGATGCGCGAGCGCTTGACCGATGACGGCGCGCGCTCCTCCGCGCCGGCGCCGCGCCTCGCGGCCGCCCTGCTCGAAAGCGACGCCGCCCAGCGAAGCGGAGCCCATGAGCAGCGACTGTTGCAGGATCAGCACGAAGGCGGCGGGAACCACATAGCTCGCGTAGCCGCCGGTCGGATTGAACAGCGGCTCCGTCACGAGTTCGACCGGAGAGCTCTTGATCAGGGCGGCGTGGGCGAGACTTCCATCGGATCGCGCGCCGTGCGCGGCAATCTCCGCGTTAACGGCGCCTGTCGCTTCGGATATGCCCTGAAGCGTTCGATTGTACAGGAGAAAATAGGCTGAATTGACATAGGCTGCCAGCCGCGCTTTATTGCCTTTCAAGACTTCGCGTTCCGTGCCCTCCGGAATCCCCAAAATAGCGAAGACCTGGCGCCTCGCGAGCGCGGCGTGCGCCTCGGCCAATGTGCCGGCCCGGACCTCGACCCGGATCGCTTCGTCCGCGTTCAAGTCCTGAACGAGGGCGCGGCTGAGTTCGGTTCCATCTTGATCGACGACCGCGATAGGTATGTCGCGGAGCACCTGGCCGAGGTAGGGCTGCGGATAAAGGAGGCCGTAAAGGACGGGCGCCAGCACGATCAGGCTGAACGCGCTGCGGTCATTGAGAACCCGGCGGCATTCGGCGACCATCGCCGCGCCGACGCCGTTGCCCCTCTTTGGCTCGTCGATCTCCGCCTCGACGGCGCGCCGAGGCGCGCGCCGGGCGATTGCGCGCAATCGCAGCCACCCCAGTCCAAAAAACAGAATGGCAAGCCCGCCCAGAACGGCGAAGGGCTGCGCGGAAACCGACGCCGGCAATCCGCGAACCGCCTGGTCGAACAAAATCTGGATGTACCAACGCAGCGGCAGCAGCGCGCCCCAAAAGCGCGCGAACGCGCCCATGCCCAGCAAGGGGAAGCCGACGCCGGCGAAACCGAAGGCTGGGGAGCAAAAGATCGCGGTGAGGCTCAGTCCGAGGGCAAGATTTTGAACCACAAGCTGAAAGAGGGCCCCGACCGACAGATAGGCGATCAGCAACAGGCACGCGGCGGCGCCCATCAGCACCGAATCGCCGCGGAAAGGGATTTGGTAAAGCCCATGGATGACGGCGGCGACGACAACCATCATAAGGACGAAGATGGCGAAGAGCGGAGTCAATTTCCCGACCAACGCCGTAAGCGGACTGCCGCCCGCCGCTCTCAGCCAAGCCCTTGTGCTGCGCCTCGAGAACTCGGAGCCGACAGCGTATCCGCCGGCGATCGCCGTCACGACATGCAGGACGGTTGGCAGTACGGCGCGCAGCAGGAATTGCGCGAAACTCAGAGCGGGGTTCGTCAGAACATACTGCTCGACGACCAGCGATCCGGGTTTGAAAGAGGCGCTTCGCACGGGCGACGTCGAAGGCAGTGTGGCTGTGGCCGCAGCGATGGCGTTCGACAATGCGCTTGCGGCGTTGTTCCCCGGCGTGAAATATTGCCTGTTGTAGAAGGCGACGATCTGCGGCCGCTTTCGCGCTATGAGATCGCGCTCAAAGTTCTCGGGGATGTAAACGGCTGCGATGGCCTCGCCCGAGCGTATCGCATGCATCGCGCTGGTGAGGTCGCCTGAGCGCTCGGCGACGGTGAGGGCCGGCGCCGAGGCGACAGCTTGCACATAAATCATCGACGTCGGCGTTCGATCGGCATCGACGACGGTGACCTTGAGGTTACGGATGACGGCGTTGCTGAACGTCAAGGCCAGCAGCGCGAAGGCGATCAGCGGCACGCCGATCGCCAGGAACAGCGCGACGCGGTCGCGGCGCATCCAGCGCAGCTCGCGCGTCGCGACGAGCAGGACGCCAGGGCGCGGCGGCGGCCTCATCGCCGGGCGCCCGTCCAATCGGCATAGACGCTCATTCCCGGCCTGAGCTCCGGGATCGGCGGGATTGGATAGGCGCGCACCTCGAACGTCCGCAGGTCGAAGTCGCCGGTGGCTCGCGTCGCCCGCCAACCGGCGTACTCTCCTTTCGTGGCAATGAGCCGGATCTCGGCCGTAATGCGGCGGTCACCCAGCGCCGGGAGCCGCATCTGAAACCGGTCGCCGACTTTGAGGCCTTTGACGAGGTCCTCGCGGAGTTCGAAACGCAGCCAAACATCGCTGAGATCGATGAGCGACAGGAGTGGGACGCCGGGCGAAACATATTCGCCGAGCTCGGCGCCAATCTGGTAGACTTGGGAGGCGACCGGCGCCTTGACGACCAGCTCATCGACCTGCGCTCTGATCGTATCGACCGAGGCCTGCGCCTTGACGACATTAGCGTGCGCGATGCCGCGCTCTTCTTTCGTGTAGCCCGCGACGGCCTCGTCATAAGCAAGCTTCGCCTGATCGGCGCTACGCTGCGCGACCTGGAGAGAGTCCGTGACTTCATCGAGGCGCTGGAGCGGCGCGTTCCCGCTCCCGGCCAGCTCCTTGACGCGATCATAGGTCTTCTGCGCGAGGATGAGGTTGGCCTCGGCGCTATCGACCGCGGCCTTGCGTTGCGCGATTACTTCCGCGCGCGTTCCGGCTTCGATATGCGCAAGATTGGCCGACGCCACCGTCGACGCCGCCTCAGCTTCGCGGAGTTTGGCGAGCAGTTCGGGATTGTCGATCTCGAACAGCAATTGTCCGGCGGCGACGTTTTCGCCGCGCGAAACCGGCCGTTTCGCCACCCTGCCGTCAACGCGCGCCGCAATATCGAGGCGGGTGGCGTCGGCTTCGCCTTGGATGACAAGAGGCTGCGGCTGGACCAGGTACCAGAGCGAAAGGCCGAAGATCGCCGCGACGATCAGAGCGACAATGATCGCCGGGGTCTTGGCCACGCCGCGAGCGGGGCCGGCCCCGCGGGCCGGATCAAACGGCTCGAGGCGCTCCGAATTCTTCACGCGATCATCTGATTCAGGCTGCAACTTCGCTGGATCACCGGCGTTCGGGCTCGCGCTCCCCATCTCTTAGTCGTCCCCGCACTGGCGCCGTCGCGATTTCGGTTGGAGCTTGTGTCGCCCGATTTTCAACCGCACCACGTTACCGCATCATGCGCTGAGGTCAAAGATCTGGTCGGAGGGCGTTTCGGCGAGGAATTGCCAGCCGTCGACTTCGCGCGTCGAGATCCGGCCTGAGCCGGCACGCCCGCAAAGACCCGGCCAAGCCCGGGACCGCCTCGTGAAGTGGCGCCCGCATCGGGTCCCGCTTGCGCCGATTTCAGACGCGTTCTATCTGCTTCAGGATCGATCGGTAAGCGTTAGGCGACAAACTGTGGCGCCGACGAAATTGCTTCGAAAATGTCGCTGCCGTAACGTAGCCAACGCGGCTCGCAATCCGAGTTATTCCCTCGTCACTCAATTCGAGGAGAAAAGCAGCCTCCTCCATCCGGCGCGCAATCAGATAATGGCGCACGCTCGGGCCGACTAGTGCAGCAATTCCATGAAACCGCTGAGTTGAGCGGGATTCTATCTTGCGGCGATGCATTGTAGCTTTGTTCGGTGATTCGCTGAACGGGGCTTTTAAGATGGCGGCGGCGCGGCTTGTGGTCGAGTTGACCATTGGGGAAGAAGACATGACGAAGCTGATGGCGATTGCGCGATCGCGGACTGAAACAGCGAGCCGGGTCGAGCGATCGCGCATGCTTTTGGCCTATCGGGACGACCCGTCCTTTTTCGCCGTTGGTCGCGCCTTGGGGGTGCATAATCAGACGGTCCGGCGCTGTGTCGAGCGGGCCGTGGCGTTCGGTCCATTGGCGGCGCTGGATGATAGCCCCCGGCCAGGCAAAGAGGCGACGATCACGCCCGAGGCCAAGACATGGCTGGTGTCGCTGGCCTGCCGGAAAGCCAAGGATTTCGGCTATCCACATGAGCTGTGGACGACGCGCCTTTTGGCCCGCCATGCGCGCGAACATGGGCTGGCAGCCGGGCATCATTGCCTTTCCAATCTGGCTCAGGGCACGGTTTGCAAGATCCTCGGCGCCCAGGCGATCAAGCCCCACAAGGTGCGTTACTATCTTGAGCGCCGCGACCCCGAGTTTGAAGTCAAAATGGCGCAAATCCTCTGTGTTTACAAAGAGGTGGAAATCCTTAAGGCAGCCGGCGCCGCGTCGGCCGAGCCAAGCGGGAGGCAAGCAATCGTCTCTTACGACGAGAAGCCTGGCATGCAGGCGATTGGCGCGACCGCGCCGGACCTGCCGCCGAAACCCGGCGTTCATGCAGCTTTCGCCCGAGATCATGAGTATAAGCGCCACGGAACGCTGAGCCTGCTTGCCGGGATCGATCTCGTGACTGGCAAGGTCCATGGCCTCGTCAAGGAACGCCACCGCTCCCGCGAGTTCATTGAGTTCTTGAAGCTTCTCGATGCGGCCTATCCGGCTTCGACCGCGATCAAGTTGATCCTCGACAATCATTCCGCCCACATATCCAAAGAGACCAAGGCGTGGCTCGCGACGCAGCCCGAAGGACGCTTCATCTTCGTCTTCACGCCGAAACACGGCTCTTGGCTCAACCTGGTCGAAGGCTTCTTCTCCAAGCTCGCGCGCTCCGTGCTGCGCCATATCCGGGTCGCTTCCAAACAAGAACTCAAAGATCGCATCTTGGCCGCCATCGATGACATCAACCAACACCCAGTCGTCCACACTTGGTCCTACAAAATCGATGAGGCCGCCTGATATGAGTCGTATTTCGGAAACGCTGCACTAGGGAGTGAACCGAGCGGCGAGCGCCGACCGGCCAAGCCCGACGCGCCGCCCCAAAGACGCGCTCAAAAAAGCTGCGGACGCAGCCGCTTTCAAAAGCCGGCTTCTACAACGTTTCCCGAATTACGGCGGGGTCAAAGTCGTTGATCATCAATTGCGGTTCCTGTTTCATTGAGAACGCCGGCTCTAAGCAGGAAGGAGAAGGAACGCATGGTCAACTTGTCCCTTTGCGCTGTGCATTTGATAGCGGCGCTTGCCTCGGCCCAGCCTTCCGGAGCTGCCGCCCCGGATCAGAGCGCCGCGCCTGCGCCTGCCACCGCCACCCCGGCCGAAGGCAATTGGGCCGGCTGTTATTCGGCGTGCACAATTGACCCCCTAGAGAGGGGGATCGGCGTTCGAAGCCGATTGACAGAAATCGGATCGTGAGACGTGGAAGGCGGCCTGCCGCCCTTCCGTCAGGCTGAAGCGAGGCGGCTCGGCGTCAAATCTGGCCGCCTGCACCCGTGACGATCTGCAAAGGCGCTATGGATATTTTCTCACATTTCTAAAGGGACGCGGCCCCCTCGACCCCGATGGGTCTTGCGCATCGCTGATGACGCCGGAGGCTATCGACGCCTTCGTCTGTCGCATGCGCGGCGCGTGGTCGGCGACGACGCTCTTCATGACAATCCATAAGTTGGCGCAGATCGCGCGGCATCTGGCGCCGTCGGCGAACTTCAAATGGCTGACCGATGTCGCTGGCGATCTCAAAGCGGAAGACGGCCCGGTCAAGCGGCATCCGGTCGTTGACGCTACAGAACTGTTGGTCGCCGGGCTGACGCTCGCTGAGGAATATAGCGAGGGCGATCGGCCGATGGATCTGACGAGCGCGCTCAATATTCCGCAATGGCCTGATGGTCGCCTTGCTGGCGTCCTGTCCGATCCGCATCAAGAATTTCGGCGCGTTGACGCTCGGCCGATCGTTTCATTTTGCCGATTCCTGTTGGTGGATCGACCTTCAGGGCGGCGAAACCAAGAGCGGCCGTCCAGATATGCGCATGCTTCCGGAATTTCTCACGGTCGCATTGGAACGCTATCTGCACGAAGCGAGGCCCTTTCTCCTGAGCCATTTACATCCGCGAGAGGCTAACCGCCATAGTTCGATGGGCAAGAATAATCTTGCCGACAACTCAATTGACGACGCAGCATTTCAGATGAGACCGACTGCATGGACTGGCGTGAATGGCGGACTTGTTCAAGACAACAGCGTGGAGCTCCAAAGACTTTCGGGTCCGCTTTGGATTTCGCGATACGGAAGCCCAATGACCTATTCCAGCATTCATCAAGCCCTCACGTCGGTCACGGAGGCGACCATCGGGATCGCCGTCGCGCCGCACGGATTTCGCTCTGCCGCCGCCACGACCGCGGCGTGGAAGGCAGGCGCCATGCCGCATCTTGCTTCCGGCATCCTTCAGCACCAGGATCGGCGCGTAACAGACGCCAACTACATCAGAGCGACTTCATTCGAAGCCGCGCGACGGTTCGGGGAGATTCTGCGACAGAGATAGCGACGGATGCCATCGAATTGCACGGGGCGAGCGGCGCATATCACTACGGCTCCATCTCGTCGCCGGAACGCTTCCAGCTCGCGCATGACGCGACGTCGTCGTCTTCAGTGACGATCACCCAGCTCGAACAAATTGAACTGCCAGGGAGCATGATCGACATAGAGACCGCAATCGACGAGTTCGCCGCCGTCGCGATCGTAGGTCTGATACGATTTCCGTGTGATTAGTTCGGGACGATCCGCTTTGGCCACCAATGGAAACCGGTTCGTTTCTGGATTTGCTCGCGCTGCTCGGCGAGGGCGACGCATTGGTTGGCGATTGTCGCTTCGAGATCCTCGATGGTCGCGATGTGCGTGTTGACGATCGGCTCGTCGACCAGCGCCCACAGTGTTTCTGCCGGCTGCAGCTCTGGACTGTAGGGCGGCAGATAAACGAGGCGAACGCCATCGGGGATTTTCAGTCCGGCTGGGCCATGCCTCCGCCAGCCATTCCATCGAGCTCTGCTCGACGGAACCTTTGCCTGGCTTCGCCATCCGGCAGTGTCGAGCACCAGCAGGATGATGCGCCCAACGCCGGCTTCGGCCTCGCGCGCGAAGGTTTCGAGCAGCGCCTCGAAGAACGGCTTCGACACGCCGTTGGAAAGATACCAGAAGGTTTCGCCGGTGGCCGGCGATGCGAAAGCCGTGACGTAAAGCCCGTCGAACCGATGATGGCCGGGCGCGATCGGACGCTCGCCGACGGGCGCCCACACACGTCGGGTGACCGGCTTCAGGCCGATGCGGCGCTGGTCCGTGGCGAAGACCTCGACTGGTTTGCCGGGATGCTTCGCGGCCTCCTCGGCGACGGCGTCCGCGAGCTTTTTTTGAACGCCGCCGCTTCGTCCGGCGTCGCCGATTGCGGGTTCTTCGGACGCGGCCTCTGGATCGACCAGCCGATCGCCTCGTATGGGGACTTCATTGTCAAGCATCGATTTCGGCCTCCCTCTTTTCCGGTCGCGGGTGAACTCCAATATTTGCGGGACGGTTGTCCTCGCCAACCTCGTATCCGGTGGGATCTGCAATCCCGAACCACGATCCCGGTATTCGGGAAGAAGTTCCGCGCGGCGGCGCCACTCTTCAAAACGGCGCTCTTTTCAGGGTCCTGGGCGATCGACGGCGCCAGCCGACCTTTGACCGGAAGGGGAGTGACGATGAGCGCGCCTTATGCCGTCCTCATCACCGCTCCTTCCGGAATCACGCCGTCCTTCGCGTAACGCCACAACGCAACGAGAAGCTGACGGGCCAAAGCCACGATCATCACCTTCGACATGCGCCCCCGCGCCCCGCCCACACGCGCATCGAACCATATCGAAAGTTTGCTCTCGGGCTGGAACCGCCGCCAGAACCAGGCGAGTTCGACGATCAAAGCGCGCACGCGCCGATTGCCGTCATTGCTAATGCCCTGTTCGCGTTCCATTTTGCCGCTCGAGAACGGTGTTCCCGTTAAGCCGGCGTAGGCGCCGAGTGCTTGTCGATTGCGAAACTCCCGGCAGAAAGCCTCCCGAACCAAAAGCGTCGCGCTCTCCACGCCGATCCCGCGTAAGCCGACGAGATCGCGAATCATGCGTTCGTTCTCGTCTTCCGGCGCCTTCTTCGTCACCACGGCGTCGCGGGCTCGCTCGACGGCCTTGATCTGCGTCATGACGAGCTCCAGTCGATCGAGTAGACGTTCGATGCGCCCGCGAGCTGCTGGGGGAACCGGCTCGCCATCCGGCTGACGCAAATTAGCCAATTGCGAGCGCCGGCCGCGCCGCAAGGCCTGGTAGCCGTCTATCCCCAATGTCGCCAATATCCCCTCGATCTTGTTCAGGATCGACGCCGCTCGCCGATTAAGTCCTCGCGTTCGCGATGCGCTCGGCGCGCCTCCTCGTCTTCTTCGCGCGGAATCGGGACCATCGAACAAACGCGCGGTTCGCCGCGCAGCCACGCCAGCAATGTGCGTATAGCATCTCGACATCGATCACGTCGGTCTTGGCGCGTCGCGCCCGGCGATCGACCGGTAAACTCGATGATTGCATAACATGAACTTCGACGCCGCGACGCTGCAGAAAACGCGCAAGCCAAAATCCGTCGCGCCCAGCCTCGTGCGTTACGATCACCCGCGCGATCGGCAGGCCGGCGGCTTTCGAGCGCGCCTTTAGCCGCTCGATCAATTCCACTAGTGCCGCGCCGTTCGGCGCCAGCACATGCCGCGTGTGCTTGTTTACGCCCGGGAGTTGAACGGCAAACACCCACTTTTTCGAACTCAACTCCAAAGCGCTGATCATCGTGCTATCATAATCAAGAGCGGCAGTCGAAACGGTCGGATTTCTAGTCGGTCGCATGTCGGGGTCCCTTGGGTTTGAGCAACAGGCCAAAGGATACCCGATCCTTCACCGCCGCTCGCCCCCATAGGATCTTCAAGGCCTACCTCGCCTTCGCCGCTCCGGACAATCCGCTATCGCGGAACGCTTCGCTTTGTCCGGCGACGCGGCTCCCGGCTCGCCAGCCGCGCTGCGGCGCAACCGAGGCCAGGCCGAGTTCCGCCGCCATCCAGTTCGCCACCTTGCGGCTCGACCACAGCCCGCCATCTTGCGGCGGCGCGCCAAGCCGGTCGCGCAGCTTCGCCAGGAGCCCGGGCTTCAGGATCGTCGCCGCCGCGCCGTTGCGGCGACGCAAATCGCCGAGAGCCTCGGGGCCTTCGGCGCTGTAGCGCGCCAGCAATTGCTCGATCCATCGCGCGCCGAACGCCGTCGTCGCCGAGACCTGCGAAACCGTGTGACCACGCGCCAAAAGCCAGATCGCCTGGAAATGCCGTGATGTCGTCGCGTCGCTACACGCCACATACCGCTGTTCCAGCTCGTCCACACTCAAATGCCCGTCGACCGCCGCCATGTGTCTGCATCCCCCGACTCATGGCGTTCCAGCCTAACCGCTTCGCAAAGCCGCGTGAATCCCCTTACGCATCGAGTCAATCAGTCGGAAACCGTATCACTCACGGTGTAGGCGGTGATCGCAAAGCCGGAGCCGCAGATGTCGTCCTCGGTCAGGTCGGGCAGAATGGCGTTGAACTCGGCGCGCCAATGCGGGTTAAGGAAGCTCTGCAAAAGGGAGCGGATTCCCATTACCATACCTCACTGCTAAGCTCGTGTGAGAGGCAGGCGAGTAGGCGCGATGAAGCAGCGGACATTTTCTTCGACGGGTTTTGAACGCTACGGCAAGACCACGCGGCGCGCGGCGTTTTTATCCGAGATGGAGCGGGTCGCGCCGTGGGCGGAGATGTGCGCGCTGATCGAGCCGTTTTATCCCAAGCCGGGCAACGGGCGTCCGCCGGTGCGATTGGAGCGGATGTTGCGCATCTATTTTCTACAACAATGGTTCAACCTCTCCGATCCCGGCGTTGAGGAAGCGCTCTACAACTCGGCGACGATGCGCGATTTCGCCAGGATCGATCTCGGCCGCGAGCCGGCGCCCGACGAGACCACGATCTGCCGCTTCCGGCATTTGCTCGAGACGCATGATCTCGGCCGCCGTCTGTTCGAAGAGGTCCATCGGCATCTCGAGGCGAACGGGCTGAAGGTCTCGACCGGCGCGATCGTCGACGCGACCATCATCCACGCGCCGTCCTCGACCAACAACGCGGATCAGGCGCGTGACCCCGAGATGCATCAGACCCGCAAGGGCAATCAATGGTATTTCGGCATGAAGGCGCATATCGGCGTCGACAGTAAAACCAAGATCATCCATTCGGCGGCGGCGACGGCGGCTAATGTCGCCGATTGCCGTCTTTTGCCTGATCTCCTGCACGGCGAGGAGACCCGCGTGTGGGGCGATCAGGCCTATCGCGGCCAGCGCGATGTGATCATCGAGCATGCGCCGCGGGCCAGGGACTTCACCAACCGCCGCTACCGGCATAAGGGCCTCGTCGATGAGGCGGAGCGGGCGAAGAACCGGACCAAGTCGAAAATCAGGGCCAAAGTCGAGCACGCGTTCTTCGTCATCAAGCGGGTGTTCGGCTTCGCCAGGGTCCGCTACCGCGGCCTCGGCAAGAACGCGCACCGGCTGTTCGTGGCCTGCGCGCTCGCCAATCTCTCCATCGCGCGGCGCCATCTGCTGCGGGCGCGCGCGGCGTAGGGGCCAACTCTCAGGCAAACTCCGGCTCCATTGTGGCGGATCGCCAAAACACCCACATCCGACGCGACAACAATCAATTGACGCCGCCCAAAAGAGAAGAAACCGTCGGCCCAGCCAAAACCACCGCTTACGCAGAGCTTCCTTAGAAGGCCCGTCGCCATCATCGCGTGAACATAGGCGCCAGCCGCAGCGAAGTTGCCGAAGCCGAGAAACACCATCGCGACGCCGCTCGCCAACAGCACCGCGACACACAGCCAGACCCACGGAAAAAAGCGCGAGAGGACACGGCGCCAAAGCGTCAATCGCGCCGACGGTTCAAACGGCCCAACGCTGGGCCGGAGAATCATGATCGCGAAGAACATGCCGCCCACCCATATGATACGGTTTCCGACTGATTGAACTCGATGCGTAAGGGGATTCACGCGGCTTTGCGAAGCAGATAGGCTGGAGCGCCATGAGTTGGGGGATGGGACACATGGCGGCGGTCGACGGGCATTTGAGTGTGGACGAGCTGGAACAGCGGTATGTGGCGTGTAGCGACGCGACGACATCACGGCATTTCCAGGCGATCTGGCTTTTGGCGCGTGGTCACACGGTTTCGCAGGTCTCGGCGACGACGGCGTTCGGCGCGCGATGGATCGAGCAATTGCTGGCGCGCTACAGCGCCGAAGGCCCCGAGGCTCTCGGCGATTTGCGTCGCCGCAACGGCGCGGCGGCGACGATCCTGAAGCCCGGGCTCCTGGCGAAGCTGCGCGACCGGCTTGGCGCGCCGCCGCAAGATGGCGGGCTGTGGTCGAGCCGCAAGGTGGCGAACTGGATGGCGGCGGAACTCGGCCTGGCCTCGGTTGCGCCGCAGCGCGGCTGGCGAGCCGGGAGCCGCGTCGCCGGACAAAGCGAAGCGTTCCGCGATAGCGGATTGTCCGGAGCGGCGAAGGCGAGGTAGGCCTTGAAGATCCTATGGGGGCGAGCGGCGGTGAAGGATCGGGTATCCTTTGGCCTGTTGCTCAAACCCAAGGGACCCCGACATGCGACCGACTAGAAATCCGACCGTTTCGACTGCCGCTCTTGATTATGATAGCACGATGATCAGCGCTTTGGAGTTGAGTTCGAAAAAGTGGGTGTTTGCCGTTCAACTCCCGGGCGTAAACAAGCACACGCGGCATGTGCTGGCGCCGAACGGCGCGGCACTAGTGGAATTGATCGAGCGGCTAAAGGCGCGCTCGAAAGCCGCCGGCCTGCCGATCGCGCGGGTGATCGTAACGCACGAGGCTGGGCGCGACGGATTTTGGCTTGCGCGTTTTCTGCAGCGTCGCGGCGTCGAAGTTCATGTTATGCAATCATCGAGTCTACCGGTCGATCGCCGGGCGCGACGCGCCAAGACCGACGTGATCGATGTCGAGATGCTATACGCACATTGCTGGCGTGGCTGCGCGGCGAACCGCGCGTTTGTTCGATGGTCCCGATTCCGCGCGAAGAAGACGAGGAGGCGCGCCGAGCGCATCGCGAACGCGAGGACTTAATCGGCGAGCGGCGTCGATCCTGAACAAGATCGAGGGGATATTGGCGACATTGGGGATAGACGGCTACCAGGCCTTGCGGCGCGGCCGGCGCTCGCAATTGGCTAATTTGCGTCAGCCGGATGGCGAGCCGGTTCCCCCAGCAGCTCGCGGGCGCATCGAACGTCTACTCGATCGACTGGAGCTCGTCATGACGCAGATCAAGGCCGTCGAGCGAGCCCGCGACGCCGTGGTGACGAAGAAGGCGCCGGAAGACGAGAACGAACGCATGATTCGCGATCTCGTCGGCTTACGCGGGATCGGCGTGGAGAGCGCGACGCTTTTGGTTCGGGAGGCTTTCTGCCGGGAGTTTCGCAATCGACAAGCACTCGGCGCCTACGCCGGCTTAACGGGAACACCGTTCTCGAGCGGCAAAATGGAACGCGAACAGGGCATTAGCAATGACGGCAATCGGCGCGTGCGCGCTTTGATCGTCGAACTCGCCTGGTTCTGGCGGCGGTTCCAGCCCGAGAGCAAACTTTCGATATGGTTCGATGCGCGTGTGGGCGGGGCGCGGGGGCGCATGTCGAAGGTGATGATCGTGGCTTTGGCCCGTCAGCTTCTCGTTGCGTTGTGGCGTTACGCGAAGGACGGCGTGATTCCGGAAGGAGCGGTGATGAGGACGGCATAAGGCGCGCTCATCGTCACTCCCCTTCCGGTCAAAGGTCGGCTGGCGCCGTCGATCGCCCAGGACCCTGAAAAGAGCGCCGTTTTGAAGAGTGGCGCCGCCGCGCGGAACTTCTTCCCGAATACCGGGATCGTGGTTCGGGATTGCAGATCCCACCGGATACGAGGTTGGCGAGGACAACCGTCCCGCAAATATTGGAGTTCACCCGCGACCGGAAAAGAGGGAGGCCGAAATCGATGCTTGACAATGAAGTCCCCATACGAGGCGATCGGCTGGTCGATCCAGAGGCCGCGTCCGAAGAACCCGCAATCGGCGACGCCGGACGAAGCGGCGGCGTTCAAAAAAAGCTCGCGGACGCCCTCGCCGAGGAGGCGGCGAAGCAACCCGGCAAGCCAGTCGAGGTCTTCGCCACGGACCAGCGCCGCATCGGTTTGAAGCCGGTCACCCGCCGCGTGTGGGCGCCCGTCGGCGAGCGTCCGATCGCGCCCGGCCATCATCGGTTCGACGGGCTTTACGTCACGGCTTTCGCATCGCCGGCCACCGGCGAAACCTTCTGGTATCTTTCCAACGGCGTGTCGAAGCCGTTCTTCGAGGCGCTGCTCGAAACCTTCGCGCGCGAGGCCGAAGCCGGCGTTGGGCGCATCATCCTGCTGGTGCTCGACACTGCCGGATGGCGAAGCCAGGCAAAGGTTCCGTCGAGCAGAGCTCGATGGAATGGCTGGCGGAGGCATGGCCCAGCCGGACTGAAAATCCCCGATGGCGTTCGCCTCGTTTATCTGCCGCCCTACAGTCCAGAGCTGCAGCCGGCAGAAACACTGTGGGCGCTGGTCGACGAGCCGATCGTCAACACGCACATCGCGACCATCGAGGATCTCGAAGCGACAATCGCCAACCAATGCGTCGCCCTCGCCGAGCAGCGCGAGCAAATCCAGAAACGAACCGGTTTCCATTGGTGGCCAAAGCGGATCGTCCCGAACTAATCACACGGAAATCGTATCAAAGCCCCGTTCGGCAAACCCGTTAATCGTCGAGTCGTGGACGTCGGCAAGAGTGATCCGTCTGCCGGCTTCACGGGACAGACGCTGCAGCCAGACACGGGTGTTGATCTGAAAAAGCGACGGATAGCGCGGAATGGCCATGGTTGTCCCGCCTATACGCTCTCTTTTTCTCGACCGAACGCCGCCTCAGCCCCCGCGTGCAGCAGGCTCTCGGCATCGAGCTTCCCAAAAATCTCGATCAGGGTTGCGACGACGCCGGTCCATCCCGTCTGGTGGCTCGCGCCGAGGCCGGCGCCGTTGTCGCCATGGAAGTATTCATAGAACAGCAGGTGATCACGCCAATAGGGATCACTCTGGAATTTCTCGGCCCCTCCGAGCACCGGCCGCCGGCCGGTTTCGTCACGCAAAAAGATCCGGGTCAGCCGAATGGCGATTTCGCGTGCGACCTCGAACAAATTCATCGAGTTGCCTGAACCGGTCGGGCAGTCGATTTTAAAGTTGTCGCCGTACTGCCGGCACCCATATTAAAACTTCTCCATCAGATCATCGGTGCCACGAACGGCACCTCGAACATGCCGCCTCGTGTAAAGATTTCCACCGCTTACGGCGTTGTATCACTCGAAGCCCAATGGCTCCTACCCGCGGGCACGCCTCTGGAGGATGCCGCGAGAGAACCAAAATCCTGCCTTGTATCGATTTCGATCGAACTGCGCGAGCATGCCATTGCCTACGCAGCGCGTCTTTTGCGCGAAAGAGGCGCAACACCGACGCAAACAAAAGTCGGCATTCTGCTTGCCTCGGGCAAGACAAAACCCATGATCGCAGAGGAGCTTGGTGTCAAAATTCCATCCGTCGACGACCATGCGAAAAAGCTTTATCAGGCCCTTGACGTTCACAATGCGGCTGAACTGGCTAAGACCGTCTGGACCGGGCAACAGCCGGAGCGGTCGAAGCAAATTTTCCGCACCGGTGGTTAAACTCGGAGTGCCAATCGGAATGTTGCAAACAGGACTGCGGCCGGATTTATTAAACATAGTGCAGCGAAAGTATTACTGCATCGGTCCCCAGCGCACTCTTAGGCGTGGACTGCCGCACCTATGGATGGGCCGAGCTTCTGGTTATAGACGGAGCCCTACAGCATGTAATCAAATCACCGGCAATAGATTGACTTGCAAATTGCGTTTGAGAGGGGCTTGCAAATGGGGTATACAAGGGAAATTTGCCAATAACCGGGGTAATGGACGACGTTTCTTCGGTCACGCCACGAGAGATGACTCGTGCGCGATGCATGCTGCTAAAATCGTAAAATCGTAAAATGCGAAAATATTAAACGTCACCGCTCATCTCTAGCCCGTCTTATTCACTGAGGGCTTGATTTCGGGCTCACGGATGTAGCGTAAGATATTGATTTAGCGTATGGATTAGTTGCTCACACCGATCCTTCACGCCATCCCATCGTAGCCACACCCGCCATGATCGAAGATAGCCTTCTCCCGTTCTCGTTTCCAGCCGTTGGCCGCAAGAAGATCTCCGCCGCTTTCGATGGCGGGCGCATCACCTCGGATGCTGGCGTG
Organism: uncultured Alphaproteobacteria bacterium; assembly: GCA_963789645.1. Taxonomy (GTDB): domain Bacteria; phylum Pseudomonadota; class Alphaproteobacteria; order Rhizobiales; family Beijerinckiaceae; genus Methylocapsa. Next base: position 367,174 of record CAWBLM010000002.1, read on the forward strand.
ATGTTGCTGGGCCAGGCCGAGCGCCGGCTCGGAATGGCCGACAAGCTCGCCGCCGTCATCGCCGATCCGCGCAATCCATTACTGATCACCCATTCGCTCGGCAGCATCTTTCGCGCGCGCATCCTCGCCATCGCCTGCGGCTACGAGGATGCGGACGACCTCGATCATCTGCGCAAGGATCCCGCCTTCAAGCTTGCCTGCCGGCGATTGCCCGATACGGGGAGCGATCTGTGCTCGCAGCCCACCATGTCGCGTTGGGAGAATGCGCCGACCCTGCGCGAAACCATGAAGCTGAGCGGCGTCCTCATCGATCTTTATTGCGCCAACTATGCTGCGCCTCCGCAAGCCGTCACGCTCGATATCGACGATACCTGCGATGTCGCGCATGGTCATCAGCAGCTGTCGCTGTTCAATGCCCATTACGATGAGCGCTGCTTCCTTCCGATCCATGTTTACGACACCGCCACCGGACGTCCGGTCGCAATCATTCTGCGGCCGGGCAAGACGCCGTCCGGCAAGGAAGTGCGCCGCCATTTGCGCCGGATCGTCCGCCGTATCCGCACGCACTGGCCGACAACCAAGATCACCATCCGGGGCGACGGCCATTATGGCCGCCGCGAGGTGATGGACTGGTGCGAGAACAATGGTCTCGATTACGTTTTCGGGCTGTCGGGCAACAAGATTCTCGCCGCCGCCGTCGAAGACAAGGCAGACGATATCCGCACCCGTCGCGCGCTGGAACAGACGCTCGTCCTGCGCGGCTATGCGCGAACGAACTATGCCGCGAAATTCTGGAAGGTCGCCCGCCGCGTCTGCGCCCGCATCGAAGCAACAGAACTGGATATGCGCTACGTCGTCACCAACATCGCCAACGGCTCGGCCGAATATATCTACGACACGCTCTATTGCGCGCGCGGGCAGATGGAAAATCTGATCAAATTGCACAGGAGCCAGCTGGCATCGGACCGCACTTCCTGTCGGGCGCCGCTCGCCAATCAGATGCGGCTCATTCTGCACACCGCCGGTTATTGGCTGGTGCTCGAACTGCGTGACGCTATCCCCAAAGCCCATCCGCTGGCCGTCGCTGAATTTGTGACTTTGCGCGAAAAACTCCTGAAGATAGGCGCACGCATCATCGAGAGCGCAAGCCGCATCAAGCTTGCGCTCGCCACTGCCTGTCCTCAGGCTGGACTATTCCGACATCTGGCCAGCGCCGTGCAGCCTGCAGGGCCGTGAACGGTGGGGCAGAGACAGCGTCGCACTCCCCAGATCACCCATCCATCCAACTCCAACGCGTTTGAAAAGTGCAGGTCGACCCAGCGGAAAAAAAACGCAACGCGGAATTGCGTCTGCAATCAAGCCGTGGAAAAATCAACGTGGCGCGTCCGTTGGGTGAATAAGACGGGCTAGCCCTTCTTGGGAGGGAGAGCCCCTTCCCACCTAAAGTCACTTGAAAATGCTTGACATTTAATACCATCGCGACAAGTTAAGCACAAACGATGGGCTCCTTTTCCTGTCCGAGGCCTTGGGGGGCGTGGGCGCGGTCGATCATCTGAAAACCTTATGCTGCCTCGGGCTCAAACCCGAGAGCACGATGATTGCGATCGTGCCTTTGCTGCATGAAATTATTCCGCACGGCTGGACGAGGCTGGGACTGATTAATTCCGATGGAGCGATCACCAGCTATTACTGCGAAATCCCTGAGACTGAAGCATTGTATCGTGAGCGTGTGTGGCAATTCATGGATGATCCAACAGCCTTAGCCATTTTATGGCATCCTATGGTGCAAAATGTAGCGATTGGTTGGACGTTGCACCGGCAACAAGCGAGTTCATATCTTGAAACCGGCTATTGCCAGGAGATCAAATCGCCGTTTGATTCCTGTTGGTTATTGGATGCAATGATTGGCCATGATGGCAAGACGATTGGGTTTGTGCACCTCACCCGCCCACGTCGCGCGCGCCCATTTACAATTGATGATGTCCAGCAATTTGACCGACTGCGGCCCTGGATTGCACACGCATTTCGGCAGCCTGCAACGGAAATCCGATGGCAGAAAGATGAGGCAGCTATAAGCCCGTCGGGGCGCATGGTGCAAAGGGGGCAGTTGATCATGTCCCCAGACATGCGGGTCATACATCAAACTTCCGGTCTCGAATTTCTGCTCAGAATTCTGAGTGCAGAACCAACATTTTCGATGCGCAACGTACCCATGCGCGCGCGCAGTGATCTCCCGCTACCCATAAAAAAGCTTCTCCACCAGCTTATCGGTGCGACGAATGGCTTGGCGGATGCTCCGCCTCGTCAGCTGATTTCAACCGCCTACGGTGTTGTAACGATTAAATCTCAATTGCTTTTGCCTGCGGGAAGTCTTCCCGACGATGCCGCCAAAGACCCGAAATCATGCCTGATAGCGGTTTCAATTGAGCTGCGCGAGCATGCCATTGCCTATGCAGCGCGTCTCTTGCGCGAAAGCGGCGCAACACCGACGCAGACGAAAGTCGGCATTCTGCTTGCCTCCGGCAAGACGAAACCGATGATCGCACAGGAGCTTGGCGTCAAAATTCTGTCGGTCGATGACCATACGAAAAAGCTTTATCAGACACTTGACGTTCATAATGCGGCTGAACTGGCTAAGACCGTCTGGACAGGGCAACAGCCGCGGCGGTCGAAGGAAATTTTCCAGACCAGTGGATAAGGTTGGATCGACCAAAGTTGAAGGGGGAGTTGCCGCTTCGATTAACCGGTATCCTTAAAATTTGAACCAGTCTCCACCCTAACTGGCTCGCCCCGCGAAAGCTTATGATCGGCGAAGATTTCTCGAAAGATATGAAACCGCCATTATCGCGGCTTACCCGCCGCAAGCTGACCAAGGGACGGGTACGACCTAATCTTTCCTTCCACTCTTCATGGACGCGGCGGCGGGGCATAGGCAGACACGACGAGAAGAAATCCGCCTGCCATTCGATCGGATCCTTTGCCTGGCTGGAGCGGCATATCACCGTAGGTTCTGACGAGTTGTCGAATAGTGAAGGTTGGTTGGGATCCTTGGTGACGTAGGGCCGATGAAGCCGCCAATGCCCGATTTCATGGGCCACGCTAAAACGATAACGGCCACCTATCGACGGATTGTGCTTAGGGTCGAGGCTGCAATAGATCAAGACGGTTTCCGTGTCGATCCAAATTGCTCCAAGAATGTCCGGTTGGTCGCGCCGCATGGGAATGCGCAGCGTCGCGTGCAGGTCGGCGAACCCGAGCCGGAGCGCGAAGTGATAGGTCGTGATGTCCGCGACCGGAACCGGCAATTTGATTGAGCCGCCGATCGTCTCGGCGTACTCGGCGAGTAACAGTTCAGTCTCCTTCTCGATTTCGTCCTCGGATAGGTATCGAACGTAGATCGTCATCTGCCGGCCACCCTAATTTAAATCTGCATCGTCGAACTCGCTGTTTAACCCGTCACTCGTCCTCGTGCGAAAGGTGCGGCCCGGGCGGCCGCGCGCTTCCGGGAAATCGGCGGCAAGATGTTCGATGCCGGGCTGCGCCAACGCCAAACCCGGCCGGCGCAGGTTGTTGGCCCGGCATCCCGATCGCTCGAGAGTCCATTGAAACCATGGCTGAGCGGCCGGGGCATCCGGGACCGGCGGTTCCGCTGGGGTCGGTCCGGCGCGATTGCACTGATCATTTGGTCGGGTTCAACGCGGAGCACCTCGACAAATCCTTGCGAAATACGCCGCCCATTAATCTTCCTGGCTTCAAGTTAGGGGGTAAAAGTTACGCATCGGGACAGAAAAAGCTGCTTGGACGACGGCCGTCAATCTGCGACGCCGCGCGAGCCATGCTGAAAGCCAAGCGCAACGCCGTGGGTCATCGCATCACGATGGGCGCCGACAAGAATGCGAAGGATCATGTCGCGACCCAAATTGAACCACTGATGCCGATAGATACCCGAATTCAACCAGCGATCGAGACTTAATGTTGGCGCGGTCAATCATACTTAGGGCATCAGAAGCAGCGGCATCTGCGCCATGTGCTCGTTTCCTATATGAGCTACTGAACAAAGATGCGCCGCTCCCCCGGGGGTTGTTCAGACCGTTGGGCGCATTTTTCTGCAGCCAATTCTCGGCGGATTGCACCATCACTATGTTCGGATGTGATATCCGACATGGACAACCTCACCCTCGGCGTCGACGGCGCGCCACAGATAGGCCATGTTGTTCGAACCTGTGGATAAAGTTGGTTCGGAAAAATCCGGTCAGGAAAAAGCCATCGATGAGATCGCGAATAATCTTGCAGCGGCAGAGAAGTCAAATAATCGGTATTTTCCCAGGATCTCGCCGCTGATACGAAAAGGTGTTTGCATGCAAGTCGTACTGTTTCTTTGCACAGGAAACTACTATCGAAGTCGCTTCGCGGAAGAGATGTTCAACTTCTTAGCTCCTGTCAAATGTCCCGGATGGACAGCAGTATCAAGGGGAATAGCTGTGGATCTTGGGATCAGCAACCTGGGTCCGATAGCCGCATCGACCGCGCAGGCTCTTCAGAAACGGGGCATTATTTTCAATCCGGCGCTTGCGCGGATGCCATTGCAGCTGGAGGTCACCGACCTCAAATCGGCTGATCATATCGTTGCGCTAAAAGAAGCGGAACATTTCCCTCTGATGCAGAAACGGTTTCCCTCGTGGCTTGGTACGAGCGATCCCTGTCGTATAGAATACTGGCACATCCACGATATTGATTGGATGGCCCCGGAAGAGGGGCTGCCTTTGATCGAACAGCAGCTCCAAGTCTTGATGCAGCGGCTCAGGTAGGTGGCGCCCAAAGTCTGTCTTGCGCGGGTCAGCCACACTTTGCGCATACCCCCCAGCTCGTTTCTCCGGAGTTCAGCCTTGAATAAAATCCTGAGGGCTTTGTCATATGTGAACATGGCCTTGTCATGTCGCGGTTATTTGCAAATTGGTTGGTTGATGAGCGGCGAAACTCGTTGAACCAAGCGAAGGCGAACAGCCTGTGCGTTCCTCTCGACACGCGTAAAGATCGGCTTGCGTAAAGCCCTATGACCGACCGATCATCGCCCAATCGAAGCAAGGGCCAAATCAGGCGCGCCGGCCAAGTCTTGGATCGAGGTCTTCAATCGAACGAATGACGACATTTTTCCCGCTCGACACCCCTGCAATCGCTGCCGCAGACAAGGCGGGATCCAGCGCGCCGGCGTCGGATAGGAGCGGTGTTGGCGCCGTGCTGCGGCTGACCCCGCATGGCAAGCTCGTTTTTGAGGAGAAAGGCGACGCGCCCAACCTCGACGCCGGGATCGCCGTCCGTCTGCGCGAGGCGTTTGCTAGGGGATGTGGGGAGGGGCTCTGGCGCCTCGGAGCTGGAGAAGCCGGCGCGACGTTGCCGCCGGTTTTTATCTGGTGGCGCGACTTCGCCGCGCGCTTTGTCGCGGCGCTCCGTCGCCGGCCTGGCGAATTGGGCCGGCCAGCTGGCAAAGCCGTGACGGCTGGGATCGAACCACCGTCGCCGGCGGAGCTCGCGTCGCTCGCGTTGACGGCGCCCATGATGGCCGGCGCCGAATACCTGACGCCGACAATTCTGCGCGACCTGTGGGGGGTGTTGGACGCCGCCTTCGCCCGCGCCTTTGAGGCGGCAGGGACGGATTTGCAGAGTTTTCTGGCCCAGTTCAATCCGGCCTGGGCCCTCGTCGGCAGAGTTCATTTCAATCTCGCGGAAAACCGCCGCGACCCGGAATTCCCCTTCGCCTTCATGGCGACCTATACGACCGGCCTTTCGGCTTCCGCCAAGGCCCGGCATCTGCCCCTGGGCGAGGCGCTGCGGCAATATGCCGGGGCGAACGATAAAAACGAGCTTCTGTCGTTGCTCCAGCCGGTCCAGCGCGCCGCCACAAAATGCGATTGGCTGAAGCTTATGGTCGACGCAGGCGAGATCTTCCACCCCTTACGCTGGGGGCCGCGAGAGGCTCTAGCGCTCATCCGGTCCGCGCCCGATCTTGACGACGCTGGGGTGATTTTGCGGATGCCGCCGGCCTGGAGCGCCGGGCGGCCGCCGCGCCCCAAGGCGACGGCGACGATCGGCCGGAGCGAACCTTCGGCCCTGGGACTCGACGGGCTTCTCGATTTTAAGGTCGAGATGACGCTCGACGGTGAACCGCTGACAGAGGACGGAAGTCCGCTCTCTGCTGGCCGGAACGGACGGACTGGCGCTGCTGCGTGGCCAATGGGTTGAGGTCGATCGCGCCCGGCTCGAACAGGCGATGGCGCAGTTCCGCGACGCCGAATCCCTCGCGGCTCGGGAGGGAGTGAGCTTCGCCGAGGCGATGCGGATGATCGCCGGCGTGGCGGTCGCGCGGGATGAAGCGAGCGTCGCCAACGCCGGCTGGGCGGAAGTCGCCCCGGGTCCATGGCTCGCCGCGACGCTGCAGGCCTTGCGGGGCCCCGGCGCGACCGGGGGAAATCCAGGCGCCGCCTTGAAGGGCGCGTTGCGGACCTATCAACAGGCTGGCGTTTCTTGGCTGCGGCTCGTCTGCGGTCTCGGCCTCGGCGCCTGCCTCGCCGACGACATGGGTCTCGGCAAGACCATCCAGGTCTTGGCGCTGCTGCTCCTCGCGAAGCGCGACGGCGCCGACGACGCAACTCGCCGCCCGAGCCTGCTCGTTGCGCCCGCTTCGCTGCTCGCCAATTGGGCCGGGGAGATCGAAAAATTCGCGCCAAGCCTGACGGCCGCGATCGTTCATCCGTCCGCCATGAAGCCCGAGGATGTGCGGCAATTTTCCGAAGGTTGCGCGAGGAGCCTCGACCTTGTCATCACGAGTTACGGATCGCTGTTGCGCATCGCTTCACTGAAGGACATCGCCTGGCGGTTCGTCATTCTCGACGAGGCGCAGGCGATCAAGAACCCTGCCGCCAAGCAGACCCGCGCGGCGAAAGCCCTGAAGGCGCGCGCCAGGATAGCGCTCACCGGCACGCCGGTTGAAAATCATCTCGGCGATTTGTGGTCGATCTTCGATTTTCTCAATCCGGGCCTCCTTGGCGCGGCCAAGCAATTCAAGCGCTACGCCGAAAACCTCGCCGCGCGGGAGCACAATCCCTATGGCCCGCTGCGCCAGCTGGTGGCGCCCTATATCTTGCGGCGCATGAAGACCGACCGGTCAATCATCGCCGATCTGCCAGACAAGACCGAGGTCAAGGCGCATTGCCATTTGAGCCGCAAACAGGCGGCGCTCTATGCGCAGGCCGTTGAGAGCCTCGCCGACGATCTAGACAGCGCCGACGGCATCGCCCGCAAGGGACTCGTGCTGGCCTCTTTGATGCGGCTGAAGCAGATCTGCAACCATCCGTCGCAATGGCTCCGCGACCAAGCATGGCGGGAAGAAGATAGCGGCAAATGGGCGCGTCTGCGTGATATCGCGGAGGTGATCGCGGCGCGTCAGGAAAAGATGCTGGTCTTCACCCAGTTCCGCGAGGTGATCGACCCGCTCGTCCTCTTCCTCGCCGGCATTTTCGGGCGGCCGGGCCTGACGCTGCATGGCGAGACGGAGGTCGGAAGACGCAAGACGCTCGTCCGCGATTTCCAGGAGGACGAGCAAATCCCGTTCTTTGTTCTGTCGCTCAAGGCCGGCGGCTCGGGCCTCACCCTGACGGCGGCGTCCCACGTCGTGCATTTCGATCGCTGGTGGAACCCGGCGGTCGAAAACCAGGCGACCGACCGGGCCTTCCGCATCGGTCAGAAGCAAAACGTCCTTGTCCATAAATTCGTCTGTCGCGGCACGATCGAGGAAAAGATCGACGCTCTGATCGAGTCGAAGCGCGGCCTGTCAAACGAGTTGTTGAACGGATCCGCCGAAATCAACCTGACGGAACTGAAGAACGAAGAGATCCTGCGCTTAGTCGCCCTCGATCTCGATGCGGCGATGAAGGAGTGAGCGGCATGGCCTTTGGCTATTACGGCGGATGGGCGCCCTATGTCTCAGTCGCCGAGCGGCGGAAAAAGGCCGCACGCGAAATTGCGAGGTTAAAGAAGGCCGGGCAGAAGGTGACGCCGGTCGTGATCGAAGGGCGCAACATCGCGGCCAGTTTCTGGGGCAAGGCCTGGTGCGACAATCTCGAAGGCTACCAAGATTACGCCAATCGCCTGCCGCGCGGGCGCAGCTATGTCCGGAACGGCGCGGTGATCGATCTCTCGATCCGCCCGCGCGAAGTCAAGGCGAAGGTGATCGGCTCGGAGATCTATTCGATCCTGATCACGATCAAACCGTTAACCGCCGCGGCCTGGACATCCATCTGCGCCGACTGCGCGGGCCGCATCAACTCCCTAGTCGAACTGCTGCAGGGCCGCTTGTCGAAACCGGTCATGCAGCGCGTCTGCCGGCAGGCCGACGGGCTGTTTCCGAAGCCTGCCGAGATCAAGTTTTCCTGCAGCTGTCCCGATTCCGCCGCGATGTGCAAGCACGTCGCGGCGGCGCTCTATGGCGCCGCCGCGCGGTTGGACGTTGAGCCGGAATTGCTGTTTCGCCTGCGCGCGGTCGACGCCGGCGAGATCTTCGCCAATCTCGACGCGGCCTTGCCGGCGTCGCGCAGCGGCGCCGGAGCGCAGCTCGATGCGAACGATCTTTCGGATATATTCGGCATTGAACTCGCTGCGGCAGTCCCGCCGCCCGAAACCAAAACCAAGGCCTTGGCGTCAACGTCAACAAAGCCTTCGCCTCCGACCAAGATTTTGCCCTCGAAAGCCGCCAACGCCAAGCCGGCGAAGCCGGCCGGACCGACGAAGAGGGCAAAAGCGCCGGACGCGCCCTTCACCGCGACGAGGCCGGGTCGCACGCCTCAAAAAAGGAGCGGCGCGGCAGCCGCCCGGTCTGACGCCGTCGGCGTTCGGTGGCGAAATGCCGCCGCTAAAAAGCGGTAATGTCTCCGAAGGGTGATCTTCCATGGCGCAATTCGAACATCCGTCCGTGGTTGAAAGGCGCCAGCGGAAAGTGAGGCTGTCGCAACCCCGCGAAACGGTCACGGAGAGCGCAATATGTTGGAAGATCGGCTCCTGAAGCGCCTGCGCAAGAAAGCCCGGAATGGGCTACGGGGATGGCCAATTGCGACGATTGCGTTCTACGGCCCGGACCTGAGCCGAGCGACGAAGGTCGCCGTAGGCATCGTCCCATCCGAGAATGCAGAAGTGGAAGATCTGCGTGACTGGAAAGTGGATCGTGGCGACATTCGCGCCGACCCCGGGATTGCAAAGGAGATATTGGACTTTATCGAGAAGCACGGAGCGCTATCGGTCGCGATGACTGATCAGATAATCGGCTGCCCCCACCAAGAAGGAATCGATTACGAAGGCGAATGGTGTCCGGTTTGCGACTTTTGGCGCGGACGAGATCGCTTTACGGGGGAGAGGGTCCATTGATGCAACGTCGGTATGACGGCGCAATCACAGCAAGAATATCTCACCGCCGCCGCATTCCTTGGGCTGGGCCCAGCGGCAACGAGATCGCAAAGATTGTGACCAAGGAGCCGCTGCAGAGCGGGGGCGCCATCGTACCGCCGGAGAGGCCTCCATCGTCAAACATGGAAGCGCGATCCATCCGTCCGAATTTCTGCGTGGCGTCACGGAAGGAGGATTTCTCGGTATAAATACCGATTTGTCTTGCGCCCGACATCGGGTTCCCGGCTGAGAATTCGACACTGGCTCGCGCATAGGTTCAATTTATCTTGTGTTTTCGGTGGGTTAAATGCGATGCATATAAAGTGCATGCTTTGGTTCGAATCCAGGTTGCTAAGCCACGCATTTCCGCAATTCCAGACTTAGCGCGGTCTCTGCAGGAAGACGCGTGTCTTCAATGGGTTAGCGTCGGGATCGGGTAACCGGGGCAAATTCCCGGGCGCGCGACGCTGGACTTATGCGGGGGCTGGTCGGATGAGGCTTGCGAGGGGCGGGATTTTTGGCCCTGGGATGCCGAGGCGTGCGCCGATGAATTCGTAGAACGACAATTTCAACTTCATGCAGGTTTTGGCAAGCCCCAGCATGATGTCGCGCGCGTCGCGCCCTTTGTCGCTGATGGTCCCGCCGGAGATTTTTCTTTTCGTGACGAAGGCGCGGATGTCGTTTTCGGAAGCGTTGGTGTTGATCGCAATTTCCGGGCGTTCGAGAACGCGCGGAAGCTCCTCCTTGTTGCGAAGCAGCCGTCTGAGCAACCTATCGAGCATGGTGTATCCCGTGCTGGCGCGCTTGAAGATACGGTCGAAACGGGCGCGCAGGAGCTGAGCTTGTTTCACGCTGGGAGCAAGCTTGTAATCCTTCAGGGCGCGATAGAACCACCAGATCATCCGCTTGGCGATGTCAACGGCGTTGCGCTGCTTGTCGTTGGCGGGAACCAGCTTATGGACGAGACGTTCGGCATGAATCCAGCACAGTGCGTGCGCGCCGACGCGAAACTGACCAGCGTCGTCGGAAACAATCACGGTATCGGGCAGCAAGCCTTGATGGTGGATCGCGCCCCATAACGCGCCTTCGCTGGCGATGAGCACAGGATCCGGGGTGACGTTCATCGCACTCAGGCCCAGGGCCTGCAAATGACGCTCCCAGTCGCCAGCAGACGAGAAAATACGCGCCCTATGCTCTTTGAACTTGCCGATGACGGCAGGTTGCGCTCTTCCATATAGGCAAGGGCGGCGGCGTTGATCACATAAAGCGACACGCCGCCGCACAGCCGCGACAGAAACGCCAGGCGCGATTTGGAGGGACCGGTGCGAAACGTCGTGAAGTTGTAGGAACCAATTTGCGTGGTGTAGCCGTTCTTGCCGGCATGGCGCGCGCCCGTATCGTCGACCGTGACATAGGCGCCGCAAAGGCCGGCTTTCAATACAGCTTCATCCTCGGCGCGGAACGTCTCGAGTTTGGTCGTCAGCAAACGCACCACCTGCCGCTTCGAAATCACCACGCCCATGCCATTGAGAAGAGCGGCGATCCGTTCGCAAGTGACTTGCCCGGAGAAGTGAAGCGTCAACACCAGGCGATGCAGATTGGGACCGTAGCCGCCGACAAGCCCAGGATCGAGAGCGGCGATGATCGTCTTGCCGTCCGGCGTTTCCCACCGTTCGCGACGATATCGCGTCACTTGCGGGTTGAGGCTCAAGTCCTGAACAACGATGTCCTCAAATCCGTTGTTGCGCGAGCCCTCGGGCGGGGCGGCCTTCACAACAACAGTTGCGCCAATCTTCAGTCTGTCGAGTTGGCTGCCGCGCCGGCGCGAGGAGCGCCCGCCCTTCTCGTCGCCACCCTCCGGTCCTTTGGCCTGCGTCGATTTATCCATGCCGGAGGACTCGATCGGCGGACGCGGAGGCAAATGCTTCAGCCGCGCAAGCTCATCCTTCACAGCCTGGTGCTCGACCCGAAGCTTCGCCATCGCCCCGTCGAGTTTCTCGGCCTCCGCCCGCATCCGCGTCACTTCGCCGATGAGCTCGCGAACCACGCCGATCAGATCGGCATGCGTCAAGCGTTCCAACGAATCAGGCGGCGGCAGAATCATTCATAGCTTGAATCACACTTTCCAGACCCTGACTCCCCCTCCCGCCCGGAAATTTGCCCCGGTTACCGGGATCGGCGTCTCAGAGACGCGTGAACGCGCGAGATCCGGGTCTTTGGCGCGGAACTCGGGCCGTAGTCTCTGGCGGCGATTTTCCAATCTCCGAAATTTCTGGATGGGCTTAGCGCCAGACCGGTTCGATTGAGGTCGAGACCGGTTCGAATCGGGAGCGCTGGGAGGAGGAGGGGCGAACCGCCGAGCATGACCTGCCGGCCTCGCGGTGTTGGTCTGGTAGTCCAGGACGCGACGGCTTGCGAAGAAAGACGCTCCAGCAAGCTGCGATGGGGTGGGGAGACTTTGCCTTAGCCGACCCCGAGCATTTGTTCCTGATCCGCCCATTTGTACGGCAGCGTCGCCGGACGCCTGTATCTGCCCTTCGCGCTGCTGTCGGATAGCGACTTCAAGAGACTTCGAGCATGCGCCTGCTCAAGCGGTTGACGATGGTCATTTCGTCGCAACGGATCGAGCATGTTTTCTACCCGGTGTTTCCGCCGGACCGAAGCGCAAGCGACGTCCTAAACTGGTTACGTGCGCGGAGGCCGAAGCAACAGGGTTAACGGCGTGAGCACGAATCCGAATAACTCGCCAAATGACCGCTGACGGAATTGCTGCGGACATTGCAAAGCCGGCTCGAAAGACGGCTTCGGGTCGAGGCCGTGCGAAAATGAGGCTTCAGGATAAGCTTGGCGTATTGCGAGTTCAGCAGGGACGAGCAGACGGGCATCGTTATCAGGCTGTCATAGCCTCTATCAGTGGTCTGACGCCGAGGATCCTGATCATCCGCTTCATATTGTAGGCCAGTACGTGCAGGCTCATTTCCGTTCTGACCTTTGGGAGCGTCTTGGTCAGGAAATGGGTTGCTCCCATCCACGCCTTCAAGGTTCCGAACGGGTGCTCGACGGTCTGACGGCGCATGCCCATGGCATCGGGCATTCGATCGAGCCTGGCCTGCATCTTGTCGAGCACGCCCTCATGCTCCCAACGCTTCAGCCGTTTCACCTTGTCGGGCGTGCAGCGGGGCTTGAGCGCGCAGGTCAGGCAGGCCGTGAGGTTGCGGTAGTGGTCGATGTTGTCCCGGCGGTCTGACCGGGTTGAACCCTTGGTCAGGTGTTGGCCGGCCGGACAGGTGTAGTGATCCTTGTCGGCGTCGTAGATGAAGTCCTGCACGGTGAAGAGGCCGCGCTTGGTGTTGCCGGACGTCAGGGTCTTGGGAACGCACGGCAGCACGCCTGTGCCCTCGCACGCCAGCACCTCGTCGCCGTTGTAGTAGCCCCGGTCAGCCAGAACGGTGACCTCGCCGCACCCTGTCGCTTCCCGCGCCTTGTGGCCCATCGGCGCGAGCTGGGCGCGGTCGTCGCCAATGTTGGTCACCTCGTGCGCGACGATCAGATGATGCTCAGCATCGACCGCCACCTGGACGTTGTAGCCGACGATGCCGGTGCCCTTGCCGCTCGTTGCCATGGACCGCGCATCGGGATCGGTCAGTGAGACCTGGCTGTCGGGCGCCGCCTCGACCTGCTGCGCCATGGCCTTCAGAGTCTGCATCTGCCGGCGCAGACCGTCGATCTTATCCTTGAGCCGAGTTACCCGGGCCTCGGCCAACGTCGCTATCCTGTCGGTCGGCCCGGTCCAGCGCCGCCAAGTAACGCCCGATACTTTCCTCGACCTGTTCGATGCGCTTGCCGACCTTGGCCACCGTGAAGTTCTTGTCGCGATTGTTGACGGCTTTGAACTTGCTCCCGTCGATCGCGACGACAGCCTGGGTGAACAAGTTGAGCCGGCGGCACAGCACAATAAATTGTGCGCAGGCCGCGCGGATCGCCCGCCCATTGTCGCGACGGAAGTCGGCAATCGTCTTGAAGTCCGGCATCAGCCGGCCGGTCAGCCACATCAGCTCGATGTTGCGCTGGGTTTCACGTTCGAGCCGCCGGCTCGACTGAATGCGGTTGAGATAGCCGTAAAGATAGATCTTGAGCAGGGTTGCGGGATGGTACGACGGGCAGCCGGTCATCTCCGGCACCACACCCGCAAAGCCCAGAGCCTCGAGGTCGAGTTCGTCGACAAACACCTCGACGATGCGAACCGGGTTGTCATCGGCGACATAGTCGTCCAGGCAATCGGGAAGCAACGTTGCTTGCCGGCGGTCCTCGCCCTCAACGAATCGCTTCATGCCGACCTCCCGACCCGAGATCAGCTTACCAAATCAGCGCGTTTCCACACAGCCTGGGTCGAAAGCCGCCATTGGACCTGCCTTCGGCAAGCGGCGATGATGCGCCAAACCTGGACATTCAACCAACCGCAGGTGAATCCTTTGAACTCGTATGCCGGTGGAGAGGTCGTCCGCGCCAGCAGAACCCGCCGCCTCCAATAGGGATCGATTTGTCGGTTCGTTTTCGGACAGACGATGAACGCCTCCCCCTCTTTGCATGGGTTCAGATTGAACCCGCCCGCCATTGGCCCGGCGATCGGCCGACAAATCTTTTGAATGCTCGGCTGAATGCGGCTTCCGATTCGTAGCCGACCTCATGCGCGACGGCGGCAACCTTGGCGCCGGGATCCGCTAGACGTTTGGCGGCAATTTGCATGCGCCACCGGGTCAGATACTGAATCGGCGGACAGCCCACCATCTGGGCAAATCGATCGGCCAGCGCGGAGCGCGATGCAGCGGTTTCCGAAGCAAGTTCCTCCAGCGTCCAGGCATGCGAAGGCCGCGCGTGCAGCAGCGTCAGCGCGCGGCCGACCAGAGGATCCCGCAATCCTGCGAGCCAGCCGGTGTTGTTGTTGGACAGCTGATCCATGTGCAGCCGGATGATTTCGACGAACATCAGTTCCGAAAGCCGGTTGACAATGCTTTGGCTGCCGGCCCGTTTGTTGCCCATTTCGGCGGTCGCGAACTGGATGAACTGGCCGAGCAGACTGTGTGATGCTCCCGATGCGTGACACCCAAACCGCATGAAGCGCGGCAGCGAGTTCGAGCAGCGGATTGAATGGGCGCACGTCGCAGCTAAAGAACCCACAAATCAGATGGGTGTCGCTCGGGCCGTCGCCGCCAGTTTGCAACACGAAAGGTAATGCATTGGCGACTTCGGGCCGGCGAAAGTCGTCCATGTCCGGTTCGGCGCGCATGCCTGGCGCGCTCGAAACCACATGCGGGTCGCCATGCGGCATCACCGCGATGTCCCCTTCCTCTAGCCTAACCGGCTTGAACGCGACGTCGCCCAGGAGCGATATCCAGCACGAGCCACGGGTGACGACATGGTACTCGATGGTGTGCTGAGCGCCCGGCTTCACCTCGTTGGCGATTTGCGCCGCCGGCGGCGCTTCCGCAACCCATGGCGACTTGGCGGTGACGTCGAAAAAGACCGACCCGGACAAATGCACGGCTGAGAGGATATCCGACAACGCGTCCGTGCTCATCGGCGTGACCCTTACATGAACGAAAGCGGCTGCGCGCGGCAAGGTCCTGGACGCTAAAGCAAGCTTCCCTGACGATCGGGCAAGGACGATAGCAGGTTTGGATGCGCGAGCAAGAAGTCCGGCCGGACGATCATTCAGCGCCGGAGGCATTCGGCGTAGGGATCACGCCTCGGGATACCCCCGGCGCTTGCGGCGCGCGTGGCAAGCGAATGGAGGCGCAGTTATGAGACCTCACCTCGCGATATCCGTCCGCGTCGAAAGCGATACTGACCCGCTCAAACGCTGCGAACATGCGCTTGATGCCTTGCTGACGAATTGTGGTGATCCCTCACGTGACGTCGATCGGGTGCTTGCCGAAGACCCCCAATTGACCTTCGGACACTGTCTTCGCGCCGGCCTTATCGTGCGCGCCGATGATGAAGGCGCCCGATCGAAGCTTTTGGAAAGCGTAACCGCGATCGAAGCGGTTTGCGCGGACGTCGACCATCCAGTACGCCGTCACGCGTCCGCAGCGCGCGCTTGGCTTGACGGCGATCAAGTCCTCGCGGTCGAACGTTACGGCGCCATCTTGATCGACTGTCCACGCGATATTCTTGCGCTTGCCGTCGCTCATGCGCTCGACTTCCGCCTCGGCCAGCGGCGTATGTTGCGGGTTCGTATCGCACTAATATTGCCGCAATGGCACGCTGCAGTTCCCGGCTACGCAAGCGTTCTTGCGATGTATGCTTTCGGCCTTGAAGAGAATGGGCAATATCGCCGCGCGGAAAGGATGGCGCGACGCGCCCTCGCAGTTGATCCAAGTCATCCCGGCGCCATTCATGTCGTCGCGCATGTCATGGAGATGCAAGGGCGTACCCGAGAGGGGCTCGAATTTCTTGCGGCGACCGAATTGGTATGGATGAACACAGCAAGCAATTCTGTCCATCTGGCCTGGCATCGAGCCCTGTTCCACCTGGAAGCCGACGACCCGGGTTCCGCGCTTGCAGTTTACGACGCACAGATCGCCAAGTCGCGGGCCTTGTCGGAACTCGCCGATGCTTCTGCGTTGCTATGGCGCCTGCAACTCCGAAATTTCCGCATTGGCGAGCGCTGGGCGGCACTGGCCGACCGTTGGGAAATGCAAACTTTAACCGGTGCGCGTCCTTTTTATGTCGCGCATGCGGTGATCGCGTTCGCCGCTGCCGGCCGTACTGCCGCAGCGCAGCGCATCGTCAGCGCGTTGCCGCACGTCGAGACCAGCGGCGACTCGGCCTCCTATCGGGAGGATGCGCTTATGGTGCAGCTCTGCAAGGCGCTACTCGCGTTCGTTTATGGTGATTATGCCGCCTGCGTCAAATGCTTGGGGCGCGTGCGTCACATTGCGCATCAATGCGGCGGCAGCCTCGCCCAGTGCGACCTCATCCATTTGACATTCACTGAGGCAGCATTGCGCGCGAACGAGGCCAATCTTGCCCGCGCCCTCGTGGCAGAACGCACGGCCCAGAAACCAACGAGCCGGCTCAATCAGCGACTCCAGCGGCGTCTGGCGTGATCGCGTAACGCGCCGAGCGCGTTGGTATCAACGGCGGACACATGTCCGCCGTTGAACCTCGGCGTTCCCAACGCGGACGGATTTTGTCTGGCTCAATGTGTCCGCGGCGATCGGCATGATCCCTGGAACAACAATCGCGGCATCCACCCAGTTTGGATTCTGGACGCAGAAGCAAGTGTCTCGGATGGTTGGGCAAGAACAATCGCTAATTTGGATGCGCGGGCAAGAAGTCCGGCGCCCCAGTCATTCGGCGCCGGCGCCAAATGACTTAAGTATCGCGTGAAGGTCGCACGCGGCGTGCGCCTCGATACATCGCCCTTGGCAATGTGTTGCAACTTTCAGCCTCAGGAAATCCATCATGACTACGGTTATCGAATGCCACCCGCATACGGTCGAAAAGCCTGCTCCGGATCTGAGGGCCCTCAAGTCCAAGCAGCAAGCGGCCTGGTCGTCCGGCGACTACGCCGTCATCGGTAGGACCGTGCAAATCGTCGGCGAACAACTGGCGGAAGCCATGGACTTGCGCGCCGGCCAGACCGTACTCGACGTCGCCGCCGGCAATGGCAACATCACATTGGCCGCGGCCCGGCGCTGGTGCGAGGTGACGTCCACTGACTATGTCGAGTCGCTGCTCGCCCTTGGCCGCAAGCGCGCCGAAGCGGAAGGGCTTCAGGTCAAATTCCAATTCGCCGATGCCGAAGATCTGCCGTTTGCGGACGCGTCCTTCGATGCAGTGGTTTCAACTTTCGGCGGGATGTTCAGCCCCGATCAGGACCGCACCGCCGCCGAGATGACGCGAGTGTGCAAATCCGGCGGTCGCATTGGCCTCGCCAATTGGACGCCCGAAGGCTTCATCGGCAATTTGCTCAAGACGATCGGCAAGTACCTGCCGCCGCCGGCCGGCGTTAAGTCGCCGGCCGTCTGGGGCGTGCGCGATTGGGTGCAAACGACGTTCGGCGCTGCGGTATCCAAAATCACGGCGGAGCCGCGCCACTTAACTTTCCGCTACCGCTCGGCGCAGCACTTCCTCGACATCTTCCAGACGCTATTACGGACCGGTGCTCAAGGCCTTTGCGGCGATCGAGGAGACCGGCAGGAAAGAGCTCGCACGCGACATCATCGATCTTGTCGGACGCTTCAACAAGTCCGGCGATCACACGATGGTCGTTCCGAGCGAATACCTCGAGGTTGTCATCACCAAACGCTGACAGCCCGGCGAGCCGTCGTAAAGTCACCGATGGTGTCTTGACGGGATCAAACCCAAGCGGATTTCGAAAGTGTAAGGAGGGCAAAGCGATGAGCACGCGATCGATCTTGAAGACGTTCGGGAAAGTCCTGCCGGTCCTTGCGGGAGCGCCGCTGCTCGCGCTAGCCGGTTGCGACGGCTCGGCCAAAAGCGCTCAGGAAAAGCCGTCGCGCCCGGTGCTGGTGGCCACGGCGCATTATGAAAAACTGAGGCCGGATCGAAGCTTCGTCGGCGTTATCCGCCCGCGCATCGAGGCGGATCTTGGCTTTCGCGTCGGCGGCAAGGTTGCGCGGCGGCTTGTCGACGTCGGCGAAACAGTCGAGCCGGGGCGGGTAATCGCCGCGCTCGATGAAACCGATTTGCGGCTTCAGGCCGAACAGGCCGAGGCTGAAAAACGCGCGGCCACGGGGGCGCTGGCTCAGGCGGGCGCCGCCGAAGCGCGGGCCAAATCGCTGCTGGCCAAGGGGTGGACGACCGACGCCTTGACCGACCAGGCCAAAGCCGCCGCTGATGAGGCTCGGGCGCGCCTTCTCCGCGCCGAGCGTTCGGTGGAGTTGACCCGCAATAGCCTGTCCTACGCCATGTTGCGCGCCGAAACGCGCGGAATCGTCACCGCGACGTTGATCGAGCCGGGGCAGGTCGTCGCGCCCGGTCAGGCAGCGATCAAGATTGCGCGGGCGGGCGAAAAGGAAGTCGTTGTCGCGCTGCCGGAATCGCTTGTCGAGACGGCGCGCCGCGACGCGGCGAAGGTCTCGCTCTGGTCGGCGCCAGACAAGGCCTATGCCGCGACCTTGCGCGAACTCTCGCCGACGGCGGACCCCGTGACCCGGACCTATCTCGCCAAATTCAGCCTGCCGGAGGCCGACGCGGATGTTTTGCTCGGGATGACCGCGACGCTGACCTTGTCCGACACGGCGAGCGAACGCGCGGCCCGGGCGCCGCTTTCCGCCTTGTTCAATCAAGGCAATGGACCTGCGGTCTACGTCGCCGATCCTCAGGGGGGCACGGCGACGCTGAAGCCTGTCGTCGTCAAGGCCTATGAATCCAACGATATCCTGATCAGCAGCGGCGTCGACGAGGGCGCGAAGATCGTGACGGTCGGCGTCCAGAAACTCGAGTCCGGCGACAAAGTCCGGATCGTTCCCGCTCTGTCATTCTAAATTTTTTGGCCAAGAGCAAAAGCCCAAGCGAGGCAATCATGAAGCGGTTCAATCTCTCTGCCTGGTCCGTCGCCCATCCGGCGCTCATTCTCTTCTTCATGATCGCGCTTTGCGTCGGCGGCGCGATGTCCTACCGCTCCATCGGCCGCGCCGAAGATCCATCCTTCACCATCAAGGTCGCCATCGTCACGGCGACTTGGCCCGGCGCCACGGCGCCGGATATGCAGGCGCAGGTCGCCGACCCGATCGAGAAGAAGCTTCAGGAGCTGCCGTATTTCGACAAGGTGACGACCTTTACGAAGCCCTCTTTTACGGCCATGCAGGTCGCCTTCAAGGACAACACGCCCGCGCGCGATGTGCCGCAGCTCTTCTATCAACTGCGGAAGAAGCTCGGCGACATCAAGGGCGATTTGCCGCCAACTCTGATCGGCCCGTCGATCAATGACGAGTACGGCGACGTCGATTCCATCCTCTATGCCCTGACGGCGGATGGCGCCGACTACGCCCAGATGAAAAAGGTCATCGAGGGCTTGCGGCAACGTCTGCTCAAGGTCCCGAACGTCACCAAGGTCAATATTTACGGCGATCAGGACCAGAAGATATTCGTCGAATTCTCGCACGCCAAGCTCGCAACCCTCGGCATTACGCCGGATGCGATTTTCGCTTCGCTGGCCAAGCAGAATTCCGTCGTTTCCGTGGGCGTGGTCGAGACCTCGATCCAGCAGGTCCCTTTGCGCGTCACAGGCGCGCTCGATGGCGTGGCCTCGGTGTCCGGCACGCCTGTCGAGGCCAATGGAAGGGTGTTCCGTCTCGGCGACATCGCCAAGGTCACGCCGGGATTTGTTGATCCGCCCGATTATATGGTGCGCCAGAAGGGCAATCCCGCCATCGCCCTCGGGATAGTCATGGCCAAGGGCGCCAATATTCTGGAGCTGGGGCCCGCGGTCGCCAAAGCCACGGACGAGTTCATGCAGGCCGTGCCACGCGGCTTCACGCTCGAACAGATCGCCGACCAGCCCAAGGTCGTCGAGACCGCCGTCGGAGAATTTCTGCGCTCCTTTGTCGAGGCGCTGGTCATCGTCCTGCTGGTGAGTTTCCTGGCCCTCGGATTGCGCACGGGCATTGTTGTGGCGCTCTCCGTGCCGCTCGTCCTCGCCATTGTGTTCATCATCATGAACGCCATGAGCATGGATCTGCACCGGATTACGCTGGGCGCCCTGATCATCGCTCTGGGCCTGCTGGTGGACGATGCGATCATCGCCGCCGAAATGATGGTGGTGAAGATGGAGCAGGGCTGGGATCGCGTTCGTGCAGCTTCATTCGCCTGGGAGTCCACGGCCTTTCCCATGCTCACGGGAACATTGGTGACGATGGCGGGATTCCTGCCGATCGGCTTCGCCAATTCCGCCGTCGGCGAATATGCGGGCGGCATTTTCTGGGTGGTCGGCTTCGCGCTCATCGCATCCTGGTTCGTGGCCGTGATCTTCACGCCCTATATTGGCGTCAAGCTGCTGCCGGATTTCGCGCATGCAAGCAAGTCCCACCCGCCGCACGCCATCTACGACACAGGAATGTATCAGGGCCTGCGCCGCATCATCCGCTGGTGCGTCGATGATCGCGGCCTGGTGGTTGCGGCGACGGTTGCGGTCTTTGCCCTGTCGATTATCGGTTTCGGGCGGGTTCAGCAGCAATTCTTTCCGCTGTCGGAGCGCCCGGAACTGTTCCTGCAATTGCGGATGCCGGAAGGGACCGGGTTCAAGGTGACGCTGGCGACGGCGCAAAAGGCCGAGGCCTTGCTGGCCAATGACTCCGATATTGCGACCTATACGGCCTATATCGGCAAGGGGTCGCCGCGCTTCTGGCTTGGCCTCAATCCGCAATTGCCCGATACGGCCTACGCCGAAATCGTCATTGTCGCCAAAGATGTGGAAGCGCGCGAACGCATCAAGGCGCGCCTCGAAAAGATGGTGGGCGAAGGACAGATTTCCGAGGCGCGCGTGCGCGTCGACCGGTTTAACTTCGGGCCGCCGGTCGGCTTTCCCGTCCAGTTCCGGGTCATCGGCCCCGACGCCGCCAAGGTGCGTGAGATTGCCTACAAGGTGCGCGACGTCATGCGCGCCGATGACAAGCTCGTCGAGCCGCAGCTGGACTGGAACGAGCAATCCCCGGCGATCAGGCTTGTCGTCGACCAGGATCGGGCGCGCGCCATTGGCCTGACGCCGCAGGATATCTCACAATCCCTGAACCTGCTCGTCTCGGGCGTCCCAGTGACGACGATCCGCGACGGCGTCGAAAAGGTCGACGTCGTCGCCCGCGCCGCCCCGGCGGAAAGACTCGATCTCGGCCATATTGCCGATCTCACCATTCTGTCGCGCAATGGAGTCGCCATCCCCCTCTCGCAGGTCGCTCATATTGAAAATACCCACGAGGAGCCAATTCTCTGGCGGCGCAACCGCGACATGGCGATCACGGTGCGGGCGGATGTCGTCGACGGCGTGCAGGCCCCCGATGCGACCAACGCAATCTGGCCGCAACTGGCGCAAATCCGCGCCGGTCTCGAACCCGCCTACCGCGTCGAGATTGGCGGCGCCATCGAGGAATCCGAGAAAGGCAATGCCTCGATCTTCGCTTTGTTTCCGCTCATGATCATCGCCATGCTGGCGCTGCTGATGATCCAGCTCCAGAGCTTTTCCCGGCTGGCGCTCGTCTTCATGACGGCTCCGCTGGGGATTGTCGGCGCGTCGCTGGGCTTGAACGTGGCGAATAAGCCCTTCGGCTTTGTCGCGCTTCTCGGCCTCATTGCGCTGGCCGGCATGATCATGCGCAATGCCGTCATATTGGTCGATCAGATCGAAAGCGATGTCCGCGATGGCGCGCGCCGCCGCGACGCCATTGTCGAGGCGACGGTGCGCCGCGCGCGGCCTGTGGTCCTGACGGCGCTGGCGGCGATTCTTGCCATGATACCGCTGTCCCATTCCGCCTTCTGGGGCCCGATGGCCATCACGATCATGGGCGGCCTGTTTGTGGCGACCTTCCTGACGTTGCTTTATTTGCCCGGTCTATACGCCTTGTGGTATCGCAAGAGCCTCGATGAGCGCGGGGCGCCCGCGTCAACTTCGGTCTCCGCCGCGTGGAACACGCGCCCTGGTCTGACGGGAGCGCCCGTTCCAGCAGCCGCAGAATAGCTGAAGACTGCTCTGGCCGGATGAAATGACAACAGAAACCACCTTTGAGCGAACCCGATACGCAGGAGCGCATCCTGATTGTTGATTTCCGCGCGGAACTGACCCGGTCGCCGCTTACGGTGACTTCGCAACTGGCTTGCTCGCCATCCTGGCGCTTCTCACCATAAGGACACGCCCGCTCTTTTGGCTGTTCGTCGTCGCATTCAACCTCGTCGCAGCGACCGACATCATCGTTGATTAATAACGTGGCAACCAGGTCAACCTACCTGCGCTGGCAGGGGAGTTGGGCGCCACATACGCGATTCCGATCATCTACGTGCCCCTGCTGATGATCACGCACTTCGTCGCATTCTATTTGCTGGTGCGTCCTCAGCCCAGGGCGGCTCGGGCCTTCGCCGGGGATGCGGCCACATCTTATACCAGCGGCATTGAGCTTTGACTCAACCGGTCTTTGCAAATGAGGGCTGGCGTGATTCTCTTCGGATAGGAAATGATTCGGGGAGATTTTGATGCCGAAAGCCTTGGCGATCACGCGCGACGATTTCACGGCGGCGGAGCTGCGCGAGGCGGGCGGCGCGCAGCAATGACGCCGATGCGACGCGGCGGATGTTGGCGCTTGCCCTGGTGCTTGAAGGCTATCAGCGGGGCGAAGCCGGCAAGCTGTGCGGCATGGATCGACAGACCTTGCGCGACTGGGTTCTACGCTACAACGCCGAAGGCGTCGTTGGACTTTGCAACCGCATGGCGGCTGGGCCGAAACCACGCCTCGCCCCGGAGCAGGAGGCTCTGGTGGCGGAGCTGGTTCGCAAAGGACCGGACCCTGTGGTAGACGGCGTCGTGCGCTGGCGCCGGGTGGATCTGGCCCGCGTGATCAAAACCCGGTTCGGTGTGACCTTGGCCGAGCGCAGCGTCGGCGCGATGCTGCGCCGGCTCGGGTTCCGGCGCTTGTCGGTGCGGCCACGCCATCCGCAGCAGGACCCGGCGGCGCAGGAGGCGCACAAAAAAACTTCGCCGATCTGGTCAAAGGCGCAATCCCCGAGCATGCGCGCGAACAGCCGGTCGAACTCTGGTGGCAAGATGAAGCTCGGGTCGGCCAGCAGGGCACGCTTACCCGGGTTTGGGCCGAACGCGGCAGCCGTCCGCCCGCGCGGCGCGATCAGCGCCGCGAAGGGGCCTACATTTTCGGCGCCGTCTGTCCGCGTCGCGATATCGGCGCGGCTGTGGTCCTGCCTTATGCCAACGCCCAAGCGATGAATCTGCATCTCGAGGAGATCAGCAGCCAGGTGACGCAAGGCAGTCACGCGGTCTTGGTCCTTGATCGGGCGGGTTGGCATCAGACGGGCGGCAAGCTGCGCGTCCCAGACAACATCAGCTTACTTCCCCTGCCGCCCTATTCGCCCGAGTTGAATCCGGTCGAGAACATCTGGCAGTTCCTGCGCCAAAACCACCTCAGCAATCGCGTCTTCAAAGGCTACGCCGAGATCCTTGACGCGTGTTGCGCCGCATGGAACGCTCTCGTCGAGGAGCCAAAGCACATCCCCTCAATCGCCACACGAGACTGGGCGTTGGTATTACTAATATCCCAACAATATACATGATATCCGAAGAGGTTCGTGTTATAAGGGAGCATGGAACGAGCGGATTTTCGCAGCATAGGCCGGGACGCGCAGGAAGCTCTACGCCAACGCGCGGTTTATCTGGTGTCGCACGAAGGAATGAAGCAGGGCGAGGCGGCGCGGGCGGTCGGCGTGCATCGACAAGTGGTGAACCGCTGGCTGCGACGTCACCAGGACGCCGGCGCGGAGGGCTTGCTGGACGGGCGACGGGTTTCGCCTCGGAGAGGGCGCGGAATTTTGACGGCTTCGGAGGCGCGGCGTATCCAGCGCTGGATTGCGAACAAATGCCCCGACCAGATGCGACTGCCGTTCGCGTTGTGGACGGCGCAGGCGGTGCGGGAGCTGATCCACCAGAAATTCGGCAAGACGCTGGGCCTGTCGACGATGCAGCTCTATCTGAAGCGGTGGGGTTTTTCCGCGCAGAAGCCTTTGACCCGCGCGACGCAGCGCGTCCGCAGAAGATCGCGGTCTGGCTGGAGCACGACTATCCGTCGATCGCGGCGCGGGCGAAGCGCGCGAAGGCGGTGATCTACTGGAGCGATGAGACGGGCGTCTGCAACCAGGATCAGATCGGCCGCGGATACGCGCCGAAGGGACAGACGCCGATCCTGACGCAGACCGGACAGAAATTTTCGACGAGCATGATCGCCGCCGTGAGCAATCGCGGCCTGACGCGGTTCAAGCTCTACAAGGTTTGGCTCATTCGGGATCCTACCCCGCTGGCGATGGCGCCGCCGCGGGGCTTCGGCAGTGACGGCGGAACTCCCCGTCTTTGCCGACGCTTTCGGGGTCATCTGAAAATGAGGGGAGTCATGAGGGCGGACCCTGGAGCGGCGCATTCGGACCTGGAAGGCGCACCATGGCTCAAGCGCCGGAACTACTTCGCATGCCCGGGCCCGCACCTGCTGGCGTAGGATGGCACAAGACAACTTCATTGGTGGAGGAGCTGAACCCGGCCTTGGCGGCGGCCACGTCGGTCGCATGGGTGCGGTGGAAATCCATGTACAATCTCGCTTGGTGTTCGGTGATGTGTTTGCCCGCGAGCGGATCAAATATTGGCGTGGCTGGCGATCTGAAAGTGCTTGACATCACCCGGTCGAAATTAACTTTCATCTGGCAAGCGGGATGGGGCCACCCATCCCGCCCCAATCGCCTGGTCTCAATTGAGGATTTTCGCCAATGTCGCGCTCATCGGTTGGTTGTTGTTGCTGTAAGTGATCTGGTAGACATAGACCGTGTTCAAGGATGGAAAAGAGACGAACAACCGGTTGCGGCCCTTATCCAAGGCAATTCCTGTTGGAAACGACGGAAGCCCCTTGATCAAGGTGAGGGCCCCAAGGCCAAGCTGCAAACGCACGACAACGGCATTGTTTGTAGAATCCGTGATGAAAGCATTGTGGAAATTGTCGAAAGCCATGGCAAATGTCGAGCCCGCGATTGGCCCGGTAGCGCCAACCGACGTTTGTATGTTATTGGTCAGAACCTCTAGTTCCGGCAGAGCCTCCACTGCTTGACCTCGTCCAATAAAAAAGACGCCATTATTGGAACCAATGCCCCCAAGGCCCGAGTTGAAGTTAAGCGATTAAATCTTGTAGACGTTCCCTATCATATTATAGGCATTCAACGTTGCACCGTTGTCGAATTCATAAAGGACGTGACCCGCGCCAATCGCCAATGCATAGGGCCGGAAGGCATAAAATGCGGTGCTGGAAATCGCGGTTCCGCCTAAAGCATAAGAGGTGATCCGCGCAGTCTTGCCTATATTGCCGATATAGAGGACGCCCGGCGCGCCAAAATCAATGGAGGTCGGGTCGATGGCGAGGGAAATTGGTTGATCAAGACCGGCCGTGATCGTCAGCTGCGGCTGCGGCGCGAAATTCTTGTCAAAAACGACCACCTTGTTCGACAGCTGGTTGGCGACATACAAATTGCCACTGGGATCGACGGCGAGGCCGCCCGGCTGGCTGAAGGTCCCGGCGATAGCCGGCACCGCCATCATCGGCAAAATCGTCGCGATCGTCTTCACGAGATGAGAAAGCTTCATTGGAAAGTCCCTTCTTCTTTTGCGGTTTGCCATTGGCGGAGGGCCGAGGCGGATTGCGAGTGGTTGTGAAACAGGCCGGCTTGAAGACCGATCCCTGGCGACGGCCTGTTTGCCGGCCGCGACCTGCTTCTGCCACTCAACCGCGCGGGGGGTTGATGTGATTTCCCACATCTCGTTTCATCGGCCTGGCGCGCCTCGCGTGAGCGCCGACGCGGCTCCTGCGCCTGAGCAAAGACCTGCCGCACGATTGGCATGAGCAGCGACATTTCCTCGGGTTCGGCGACCGCTAAGGCGGCAACATCCGGGCCGCGACGCTCTACATCCCCCAACTCGAAACCGGCATCGAGAGACACCAGGCGCCTTCGCGCGCCTCGGGCGGCGGTTTTGCGTCTCTGGAAGGCGACGCTGCGTTCGCCGATGCGAGCAGGAGCTTGACGCGCGCGGCGTCGATTGGCGCGGCCTTGGCGATACTGACGGGACAACGCAGGCCGTCGCCTTTGATCTCCGCGGGCGCGAGGGCGTGCCCAATTCGAGGGGCCGCACGACACCGCCAACATCCGCGCGGCCCTATAGGTCCGCGAGACTGTGTCGAATACGTCATTCATCACTCTACCCATCCCGACTACCGTCATCGGTATTCGGGCTTTCTTGGTGCTCTTCGGCACACCGCAGACTTTGACCGCCTCTGTTCGCTGGACTTCGACGCGACGCCGAGCATTGCTTGGTGTGCAGGCGCGCGATAGAGGCGCCCTCCTTCCCTACCCCGCCGGCCCTTGCGCCTTTGCGGGGTCGCGCTGGTGACGGCGGACGCCGTCGCAAGCAAAGGAGGAGAAGATGGCAAAGCTCAGCGATACGCAATTGATGGTGTTGTCGAACGCGGCTGCGAGGCAGGACGGGGCAGCGGTCGTTCCGCCGACGATGAACAGGGCCGCGGCGGCGAAGGTCGGATCGAGCCTCATAGCCCGCAAGCTGATGCGCGAAGCGCGGACAAAGTCCGGCATGCCGGACTGGCGCGCGGACGAGAACGGTCGAAGCGTCAGCCTGATCATCACGCGAGCCGGCTGCGATGCGATCGGCGTCGATAGCGCGGCAAAGACCAATCAGCCTGTTTCAAACAAAGACAGCACTGCGACGCCGGGGGATCGGCATCGAGCTGGCGCGGCGCCGCGCGCCGGATCCAAGCAAGCGCTTGTCGTCGAAATGCTGTCGCAGGAGCCGGGCGCAACGCTCGACGCCCTAATTGAGGCGACCGGCTGGCTGCCGCACACCACTCGGGCGGCCCTCACAGGCCTTCGCAAGCGAGGTTTTTCGGTCGAACGCGTCCGCCACGAGACAATGGGGTCGCTCAATCGGATCATGAGTCGTCCATCCCCGGCTCGGGCGTGAATCCATGACGGTCTCACACTCTCGTCGGCTGCCGGCGCGCTTGCCGGCCGCCGCGGATCTCGATCCCGAGCTCGGCCGCATCGCGGATGACCGTCGACGAGCTGCGAGATTTTTGGCGCGAGACGCGGGGGCGGGAGCCGCCGAAGGCGCTGACCAAGGACCTCATCGCCCGCGCGCTCGCCCATTTTCTGCAGGAACAACGCTTTGGCGGGCTCAAGCCCCAGCTGCGCAAGCTGCTCGCCTCATTCTCGGGGAAGGGCAAAGTGCCCATGCGACATCTGAAGATTGGATCCATCATCGTCCGCGAATATCAGGGCGAGGTTCACGAGGTCAGGGTCGTCCCTGACGGGTTCTGCTGGCAGGGAAAGGTCTACGCAAGCCTTTCCACTATCGCGCGGAAAATCACCGGCACGAGCTGGAACGGACCGCGCTTCTTTGGCCTGCGCGGCGGCGAGCCAGCGCCGTCAACAGCAACGGCCCGGGAATCTGCGCAGCCGAGGAAAAAGGCGCTCGTTGGCTCGAAGTCTATTCAGTCTAATCCTTCCGCCGCGGCGGAGCGCGTCGTTGCTGACGCGGGGGGCGCGACCGCTGCACCTCGCTTTGCCCGTCCGTCTGCCCTCATTGCTCGATCGCGCCGGTCGAGCGAACGTCCCGAAGGTCGGCTATGAAACCGAACGCGCCAAAACCGCAGCGCTGCGCGATCTACACGCGAAAATCGACCGAGCATAATCTCGATCTCGCCTTCAACTCGCTCGACGCCCAACGCGAAGCCTGCGAGGCTTACATCAAGAGCCAGGCGCATGAGGGCTGGCGGCTCATTGCCGGTCGGTTCGACGACGGCGGCCTCTCCGGAGCCTCGCTCGAGCGTCCCGCCCTGCAGGCCCTGCTGGATCAGGTCCGGGCCCAAAAGATCGACGTCATCATCGTCTATAAGGTCGACCGACTGACCCGCTCGCTCGGATCTATCTTAAAAACGCTCCGTTCAAGGTCGCAGTGCGTGGCAGCCCCAACTCGTTACGACGCGGTACAGCGCATTGTGACAATCATTTGCTGATCCGGTCATTTTCCTGGACGACCCGCCAGTTGGGCGCCCGGATCGGCGGCGATCAGGGGCAAGGATGGAGACGGCCGTCCGTTCCGATGAACAGGCCGGTTTTTGGATTGTACGATCTGTAGCGCTGCCTGCAATAAACGACCGCGTCTCCAGCCGGCGGCGGCGCGCCCGGCGCATAATAGCCGGCGGGCGCGGGCGGCGGCGCGTAATAGGGATAATATTAATCAGGCATAAGTAGGTCGACGTTCAGGCGGCGTATTTGAGTGTGTCCTTTTGGAAGAAGGAGCGGATTTTTTTAGCGTTGCGCTGCAAGGAACGCATGGACGATTTCACCTTCGCCTTGAAGTCCGCGTAGCTCTGAATGGCGGTGCGCCCAACCGTATCGGCCTTGAGATGCTTCCAAACCAATTCATCTGGATTTCGATCCGGCGCATAGGGTGGAAGATAAAACAGGCGCAAGGCGCCGCCGAGGCTTGCGACGAACGCCTTGGTCTTCTTCGCGCGATGCGCCGGGCCGCGATCGACGATCAGGAAGATCGTGTGTTTGGACCCCGCCAAGAGCCGTTTGAGGAATTCGATGAAGACATCGGCGTTGACCCCGCCTTTCTCTTTGATCATGAAGCGCATGTGACCGCGCGCCGTGACCGCCGAGATCAGGCTCATGCCATAACGGGCTCCGGTGGCTTGGACGACCGGTGTTTCCCCTCGTCTGCCCAGGTGCGGCCGGCGTGATGATCAGAGCGCATATGCGCCGCGTCACCGAAGTAGATTTCAGCTTTTTCGCGCCGCGCCAGGGCTTTGATCTTCGGATATTCCTGCTTCAGCCATTGCTGAACCAGCGCCTCGTCGCGCTCCAAAGCGCGATGCAAGGGCTTCTGGCAGGTGATGCCGAGCTGTGCCAAGAGCCGTCCCACCGAGACGAGGCTCAATGTGATCTTGAATCGGTCCTTGATCAATTTGGCGACCATCTCACGCGTCCACAATGCAAAAGCGAACTTCATCTGCAGCGGGTTCTTTTGCGTCACGGTGGCGTAGATCCACTTCAGCGCCCGGCCGTCCAGTTTCGGCGGGCGGCCGAACAAGGGCTTCGCCTTCAACGCACCAAAGCCGCCGCGCCGGTAGCGCGCCAGCCAGCCATAAACCGTCGACCGGTCGAGGTCCAGAACGCGGGCGACTACTTCCGGGCTTTCACCTTCCTGCACTTGCCGCACCGCGCGTTCGCGCATTGCCTCCAAAGTCTTGTGATCCAGCCGGCGCGCATCGTTCTCTCTCATGCCAGAAGTAAATCACCGGCCACCTGCTTAGTCAAGAAAATGTCGAGTTACTTATGTACTGATTAATAATAGGGCGCGGGTGCGTAATAATACGGCGCCGCTAGCGCGCTGCCGAGAATGGCTCCGGCGACGAAATCCCCATAGACCGCGCCTGCGACATCGACGCCCTTCCGCGACGCCCTTCCGCCACGCGGTTTCTCCCTTTGGAGGCTTTCGAACGCCGGCCGCTTCCGGGCGTAACGATATTCCATGGTCCATGGCCGGCATCCGAAACTCTTCACAAAATGAGACCAAATGCCAAAAGACCGCAACGCGCCTAAGGCGGGGCAACTCGCACGACTTGGCGCGATGGCCTGCCCACCTGGGCAGTAGGCGCCAAGCCAGAACATTCGTACATGGTGGTCAACAAATGGAGACCGCTATGTCCGAAACGACGCCCTCCACTTCGCTCCAGAACCTTTCCGCCGCTCTAACCGAAGTCGTGGCCGACGTCGCCTCGAGCATCGTTGCTGTGCACTCGCGCGGCTCTCGATCGAGCGGCTTTGTCTGGCGGCCCGGATTGATTGTCACGGCCGACGAGGCGTTGGCCGAAGAGGGTGAGATCGTCGCCGTCATGGAGGGCGGCGAGACGGCTCCGGCGACACTCGTTGGACGAGATCCCTCGACAGACATCGCATTGCTCCGTGTCAGTGGCGTCAGTCTGAAGCCGGTTTCGTTCGAGGGCCCCTCGATCGCAGCCGGCGCGCTCGCGCTGGCGATCGGGTCGCAGGAAGGCGCTCCTGTCGTTGGCATCGGGGTAGTTTCATTTGCAGGACCCGCCTGGCGGTCATTGCGCGGCGGTGAGATTGACGCAAGGCTCGAGCTCGCCCTTTCTTTGCGCCGGCATGCTGAGGGCGGCTTGGCGGTCGATGCATCCGGCCGCGCCTTTGGCATGACCGTATTCGGACCGCGACGTCGGGTCCTAATCATTCCGGCCGCAACGATTGCGCGCGTCGCCGCAAAACTTGAGACGCATGGGCGGATCGCGCGAGGTTATCTCGGCCTCGGGCTCCAGCCGGTGCGGCTCGACGCGGACAAGGGCGTCGGCGTGATGGTGATGAGCGTCGACAAAGACGGCCCCGGCGCTGCCGCCGGTGTTCATCAGGGCGACGTGATCATCGCGTTGGATGAGCAACCAGCACGGCATGTCCGGTCGCTGTTGCGCGCGCTCGGGCCGGACAGCGTCGGCACAACCGTCGCGCTGGCGCTAATAAGGGCGGGCGCGACGGTCGAAGTGCGCCTTACGATCGGTGAGAGGCCGCAGACTTGACGCATAAAATCGCGATCGAGCCGATTGTAGTCGCCCTTGAGGTCGATGATCCCAGCCTGTCTCATCGCCTCGCCGCATTGCTGGCGGGCGTGCCGGGGCTGCGGCTGGTCGCGCCCGGAGAGAAGCCGGACGTCGCGCTCATTTCAGCGAGGGCGGCCGCTTCGGTAGAGGAGGAGGCTACCCTAAGCCCGCGCGAGCTCGAGGTGCTGGCGCTCCTAGCGGAAGGCGCATCGAACAAAACGATCGCCCGCCAGCTTGGCATCTCGGTTCACACCGCAAAGTTCCACGTCGGCTCGATCGTCGATAAGCTCGACGCCATCGGCAGAACGGACGCGGTGACCCACGCCGCTCGGCTCGGCGTCATCCATCTCTGAGTCGCGGAGCGGCGTTGCGCCCCGACACAACGAAAAACTCTTGTTACAACTCTGCAATAGCTGGCGGGCGGTGCGGATTTACTCTCCCGTGGTGCAAAGCACCTTGAGACGGTCAAGCAAGACTTGCCGGCTCGGGAGGATCCTTTGAGGCCATCGATTTTTTGCAACGTCGTTCGCTGATCGTCCTTCGCGGGGGCCGCGTGCGCTTGCAGATGATAAGTCGCCCTCCCAATGGCCGGCCTCGCCGCGCGCTTCAACGGCTTTGGGCCTATCGTGAATTGAAGCGCGATCCTTGATCGTGTCACGTGAGGGTCTGGCCTCGCCAAAGGGGATGAAAGCGACCGCGAGCTTCATCGGCGCTGGCGGTCGTTGAAACTTCCAGCGCTGCGCTGCTATACTAAAAGTTGTATACGTCTCTTGGCCTACACAATTTGGCTGTGGTTTGCTGCTCTGGCTGGTGCGCCGCGTGCCCGCCATAGCCCCGCGCCTAACTGACGACGGCGAGAGATATCGCAGCTGACGATCCAGCTTTGGATCGGCCTCCAAAGGAATGACGCTATGTTTGATATGAAGAATCTAAGCCACCTCAAGAATTTGGACGAAAGCGCGCCCGACGCCATGAAGGCTTTCTGGGAGTTTGATAAGGCGGCTTTTGCTGAAGGGGCGCTCGATGTGCGGCAGAAGCAGCTAATCGCGATTGCCGTCGCACTGACGACCCAGTGCCCGTACTGCATCGAACTGCACCGTCAGGCTGCGCGCAAGGCCGGTGCTACAGATCAGATGCTAGCCGAGGTCGCGACGATCGCAGCCGCCATGCGAGCAGGCGCAGCCATCACCCATGCAACACACCTATTCAAGGGATGAACCAGCAGAATTGACGCTCAGATTGGGTTGCCAAGCCCGGTCAACAATGGACAGTGCCGCTCGGCGGCCGCGAGCCCCGACAACGGTCCGAAATGGCAGCTCCGCGCGCAGACTGGACTTCCTTTCCCCGAACGTGGACGCCTAGGGTCGTTCGGTCTCTTGAGGCCGTTTTCGAGTTCGTCGGGTGTAGAGCGTTTCCGGCCGGAAACTGATAGGTTTTCAGCTAGGGAAGCCAAGGAAACGACGCTGGTCGCTCCACTCATGCGGCAGGTCCTTGCTCAGTCTCAAGCGCACCTTTCGCACGTCGCAGGACCGGTTGCCGGAGGAGGGCGCGCTTGCCGGGATCGCGGCTGCGCCGCCTGCGATTTCTCGCCATGGGCGTCGACCGGACCGGCGGCGCCTCACCCGGCGGGCAATTCCCTACACGACGCTACAAATTCTCTGCTCGGCTTAATAAATTCCCTGCTCGGCGCGAATTAATTCCCTGTTTCCTTTTGTAGGGAACTGTCCTGCAACTAACTGATTTTGCTGCGTTCTTGCGGGCACTTTTTCGGCCAAATGGCCCGATTTTCGTAAAATTCCCTGTTATTTTCCCTGATATACTCCAACTCTTTGAGAAGCCGAGAAACTCCTTGACGTTGCGGGCGAACGGGATTCGTCTGGGGATGTGATTCGCGGCGGATTTCTCTCGGCTGACGAGCGGCGAGCCCTGACCGGGCTTGCTCGGGATGGACTTGCGGAGCATCGCGTGGCCCGCCGAGCCAACGCCATCGTCCTTCTCGACCAGGGCTGGAGCTGCGAGCGCGTCGCGCAGGCCTTGTTGCTGGACGACGACACGGTTCGCGATTGGCATCGGGCCTATGAGGGAGGTGGCGCCGAGGGGCTGAAGAGCTTTGGCCACGAGGGCGGCAGCAGCCGCCTCACCGACGAGCAGGCAATCGCTCTGGGCGCTTGGATCGACGCCCATTGCCCCCGCAGCACCCGGAAGATCGGGGCTTGGCTGAAGCGCTCATTTGGGCTGAGCTATAGCCGCTCGGGGCTGATCGCGTTGCTTCATCGCTTGGGCTTTGACTATCGCAAGCCGGAGGCCATGCCGCGCGGCCTCGACGACGCCAAGCAGCAAGCCTTCATCGACGAATACGAGAACCTGCTCAACACGATGGGCGTCGATGAGGCCGTCCTCTTCGTCGATGCGGTTCATCCGACCCATCAGGTGAGGCCGGCCGGCTGTTGGGCCCGCAAGGACGTCGCCCTCGCGGTGGAGCAGACGACGGGCCGTGACCGGCTCAACATCCACGGCGCCATCAATCTTGAAACCGGCCAGACGCAGATTCTCGCCGTCGAGAAGGTCAACGCGCTGAGCTTCATCAAACTATTGGGCGAGATCGAGGGCACGCATACCGCGATGCGCCTCATCCACGTCTTCGTCGACAACGCCAGCTATCACAAGGCTGACATCGTCAAAGAATGGCTTGCGGCGGCAGGGCGCAAAATCGTGCTGCACTTCCTTCCGTCCTACTGTCCGCATCTCGATCCCATCGAACGGTTGTGGGCCTTGATGCACGAAAACGTCACCCACAACCGGGATTACAAGACCTTCGCCGAGTTCCGCAGGGAGGTCATCAAGTTCCTCCGGCACACCGTGCCCAGACGGCTGGAAACATTTCTGCGACCGAATCACCGACAATTTCCGCGTCATCCACCGCGCCGATTTTCGGCTTATCGCTTAGCCGGCGTATAGCAGGGAATTTGCCTCTGAGACCGGTTCGCTAAGGACTGCGTCGTCAGCCACGCATTCTTGTCATTCCACACCAATTGCGGTCTCTGCTAAAAACCCCCGCTCCAACCGCGGCGCCATTCTCGGTGATGAGACGCTTGCCCTTGCCGGCGCGCCGGAGCTCATCAGCCAGCACGTCGAGCGGGTTGTCGTCCACGCAGGACACATCACGGTCACTCTGCACAGTCCCGACGTAGCGTCGGCGCAGCCAGAAGGAGAGACCGAAGCGACCTTCCTGACCAGGCTGGAGACGCTGCGCCTCGCGGCCTCGATGAAGGCTGGGACCGTCGCGCCGTCGGCGTTGATGCGTCGGCTCGCCGCCTATCCCAAACAAAATGCATTGGCCAAGACGCTTCGGGAGATCGGACGCCTCGAACGCACCCTCTTCACCCTCGACTGGATCAGCGACCCGGCTCTGCGATCGAATGCCGGGCTCAACAAGGGCGAGGCGCGCGACACGCTCGCCCGGGCGGTGTTCTTTCATCGCCTCGGCGAAATCCGTGACCGCACCTTCGAAAATCAACGCCACAGAGTGCCCGGCCTTAATCTCGCCGTCGCGGCCATCATCCTCTGGAACACCGTCTATCTCGGTCGCGCCGTTGACCAGCTACGCTCCCAGGGCGAGGTGATCGGCGATAATCTGCTCGCCCATATCGCCCCGCTCGGCTGGGAGCACATCACCTTCAATGGCGATTACGTTTGGCCCACAAAGCCGCTCCAAAGAAATCCTCGCTCAGCGTTCCTCGATGCCGCTTAGAGCGCGATTTGGGGAAGATTCTGCGATGACCCCAGGGCGGGGAAGGAGGGCCATCCGCTTCGCCGGTCTTGGTGGTATCCATCACTAGAATCTCCTTGGTTTGATGGTTGCTTGAAAGGTGCGCCCAAGGCGCCTTGGGTATGATCAATCGGCGCGTCGCTTCCGCGTCAAGTCGTCGGCTCGCCGGCGGCGTAGCGCACCTCCATCGCGTCGAACGCGGCCTGGCCCACCAGCCTTTGCCGCTCGGCGAACGAGGTGACCATCAACTCGTCGAGGACGCCTGTCTGCTTCAGGGCCTTCAACGTCGTCTGCATCCCACGGATCGCCGCCTGCAGCGCCGCGTTGGCGTAGAGCACGAACCCGAAGCCCATCTCCGCCGCCGCCGCTGCATCGACGATCGGCGTCTTGCCGCCGAGCACCATGTTCAGCAACTGCGGAGCCGCCAGGCGCTTGGGGACCGCGCTGAGGTCTTCCAAGGTCTCCGGCGCTTCGACGAAGGTCATGTCGGCGCCCGCTTCGATGTAGCGGCTCGCCCGGTCTATCGCCGCCTCGAAGCCTTCGACGGCGCAGGCGTCCGTGCGGGCGATGATCACCATGTCCTGACGCCGGGCGTCCGCCGTCGCGTGGACCTTGCCGACCATCTCGTCGGCGGAGATCAGCTCTTTTCCCTCGAAGTGGCCGCAACGCTTGGGCGCGCGTTGGTCTTCCAATTGGACGGCGGAGGCCCCAGCCTGCTCCAGCGTGCGGACCGTGTGGGCCACATTGATGGCGTTGCCGAAGCCGGTATCGATGTCGACGATCAGGGGCAGCTCGACAACTCCACGGATGGCCAACACGTGACCGGCGACCTGGCTCAGGTCCATGAACCCGAGATCAGGCAGGCCCAGGTGCATGTTGGTGAGACCGGCGCCGGTCAGATAGATGGCCTTGAAGCCGAGGTCTTCGATAATGCGGGCGGTCAGGGCGTTCGGTGCGCCCGGCAAAAGGACGCCTTTCTCGTCCCGCAATAGCGCGCGCAGTGTCTGGATATGTGGCGTTGTCATCGTCAGATCTCCTTTCGCAGCCGGCAATTCATGTCGGCGACCGCAATACAGCGTCCCAGCAACGGGCCTTGGGCCTCGCGGGCCAGAATCAGCAGAAACGGCGAGTCGCTTCAGCCGATCATCCGATCGGGTTCTCCTCGAACAGTCGGGCGACCATGGCTGAGTCGAGGTAGGCGCGAACGCGCACGATCAAGGCGTCCTCGAAATAGGCGATCCAGCAGTAGCGATTGTCGAAACGCAGGCCGTTCTTGGCCGTCGCCAGGGAATGAAGCTCGACCACCGCCTGGTCGTCCTTGACGGTCAGGTGCTCCACATGGAGTTGCGCGCCCTGAGGAAGAACCTGGCTTAGCTTGGCGAAGGTCCCTTCGATGAAGGCCGCCTTGCTCGGATAGTGACCGGCGAGGGGGTGGGTGCCCATCACGGTCCAGTCGACGTCGTCAGCCACATGTGAGAAGAAGGCGGCGCCGTCGCCGTTCTCTAATCCCTTGAAGATGTCCCGAACGCGGTCTGTTGTAATAGTCATCTTGATCTCTCTTTCTGTTTCGGTCTGTCAGTTGGTTGAATTGAGGATCGCCCTGCTAGCCGGCCTTGGCGTCGCTGAGTAGTTTGGTCAGATCCCTGGCCTGGATGTTTTCAAGCGAAAGCACGGCGTCCTTGATCTCTCCGCAGGGCTTTGTCGACGCGGCCCTCCACCAGCCCGTCGAACTTCGCGACGGACTCTTCCCAGGTGAACGGACGGGATGCGAGGCCCGGATAGTCCTGAACCTCATGCTGGATCACGGTCCCGTCCTTCAGCCTGACGGTGATCCTGGCGGGCATCTTTCGGGGATACTGGGCGGTGAATGCGGCGTTCGGCCGATCCGACACCCGCTTCATCAAGGTCTGCACGTCGGGGTTGGCGATGCGTGCTGGGTCGAACTGCGCCGGCGTCACGTCGCCGTCGATCAGCGCCACGGCGAGCAGGTAGAACAGGCTGTGATCCGCCTCTTCCTTGGTGCGGATGACCTTGTCCGTGCCATAGAGACCGCCGCCGGCGAAGTCGTAGCAGAGCTGGAACACCTCGGCTTCGATCGACGCCACCTGATCGGGGTCGATCCTGCGCTTCTTCACCAGCTCGACCATGCAGTAGATGGCCGATTGCGAGTGGACGATGGCGTCGTACTTCTTGATGGTGCTTTCGGTGACGCCCTCGTAGCCCTGCTTGTCCCAGTCGATGTCGATCTTCATCTCCAGCAGATGGTCGATGCCGAGCGGACCCTCGACGACTTGCAACGGCCCCTCTACGCCCCGGCGGGCGAGAAACAGCGTATTCATGGCGCCGAGCGCCGATTGCGCCGAGGCGAGGCCCTTCCATTGCGACAAAGGCTTGGCCCGGACGACCGCGAAGGAGGCGTCGCTGACGGCGGCCATGGCGATGGCGTTGGCGATCTGGCGGTCGCTGAGCCCGAGGAGCCGGCCGCCCATGGCGTTGTGCGAAAACGCCAGTTGCGCTGTGTGGTCGAAGCCGCGGGTCATGAAGTTGGCGTGATCGACGAACCGCGACTGGACCGTGTAGCCCAGGGCCACGCCGAGCATCAGGTCGCGACCGCTCACGCCCACATAGTCGGCGAGGGTCAGCGCCACGCCGAAATTGTCCGCCGTGTGGCAGGTTTCGCTCTGGGCCAGGAAGTTGTCCATGAAATCCACGTAGCGGACAAGCGCGGTGTTCCAGAAAGCCGCGTAGACCGGGTTAGCCTTGCCGCCGCCGATCAGCGTGCACGGGCCGCTCCCGCCGAAATCGGCGACCTGGTCGCGACAGGCATCGATCGGGCCGGCGCCCAGGGCGGCGATGCAGCAGCCAAGGCAATCGAGGATGTGGACCGGCAACTGCCTGCGCGACTCGGCCGACAGGTCCTCGAACCTGGCGCGGGCGGCGTACTGGGCAAGGGCTTCAACCTGAGTTCCGTCCTCCCTCTGGCGTGGCTGCACCAGGGGTAGTTCGATTGTGAACGGGCGAGGTTTCGGCAGCCTGCCCGCCCGACAGTGCCGCACCGCCTGCCAGCAGCCCGACGGCGGTGAGGGCGGTCGCTCCGATAAACCGGCGTCTCGACGGCATCGGCATCGCATTAAGTTCTAAAATAGAACTCATATCTCTAGAATTAGCCATGACTTGCTCTCTCTTCCTTGCAGTAGTGAATTCCGATCCTCTGTTTCATCCAGCGGCCTCATTTGCCGCGCCCGCGGACGACGGCCTTCGTCGACATGGAAGGTCGCAAGGAGCTCGACGGGCAAGCTCCGTCTTCGAAGCCGAGCGCGAAGCCGCTGAGTTTATGGAGGCCCTCGTTTGCTGGCGTCACCTCAGCAGATTCGATTTGGCGAGCTCGACGATCTCGTCGCCGCGCCCATTGAGGACAGCCTTCAGCATGTCGGGCGAGGGGATGTGCGCCGCGATGGCGACGACCGGCAGGCGCGAGCGGTGGCAATCGAAAAGGCCGTTGATCAGGTGCAGGTTGCCGGGGCCGCAGCTGCCGGCGCGGACAGCGAGACCGCCGGTGACATGCGCATCCGCGCCCGCCGCGAACGCCGCGACCTCCTCGTGCTGCACATGCAGCCGTTGAATGCCGCCGTGGCGGCGCAGTGCATCGGTGAAGCCGTTCAGGCTGTCGCCTACAATTCCATATATCCGGTCGAGGCCAACGGCGGCGAACGTCTCGGCCATCTGGTCGGCAACGGTGCGTGTCATGATGTCCTCGTCAGATCAGGTGCATCGTCTTGGCGGATGCGGTCAGCTCGTCGCGGAACTCGGGATGGGCGAGCGCGATCAGCGCTTGCGCGCGTTCCGTCGATGACAGGCCCTTCAGGTTCGCCGCGCCGAACTCAGTCACGATGTAATGCGTGTCGATGCGCGGCGTGGTGACCGGTCCGTCGAGCCGCGCGACGATACGGGAGACCTTGCCCTTGGCCGCCGTCGAGCGCGTTGCGATGATCGACTTGCCGCCCTTCGAGGCGTAGGCGCCGCGCACGAAGTCGAGCTGGCCGCCCGAAGCGCTGTATTGATGGCCCAGCATGTGCTCGGAATTGCAGGCGCCGGTGAGGTCGATCTGGATCGTGGCGTTGATCGAGACGACATTGTCGTTCTGCGCGATGACGCGCGGGTCGTTGACGTAGTCGACCGGAGCGCTCTCGACCCCGGAATTATCGTTCAGGAAGTCGTACATCGTCTTCTGCCCCATGGCGAAGGTGAAGATGGTCTTGCCACGATTGATGGACTTGCGCCGGTTGGTCACCACGCCGGCGCGGATCAGATCGACGAGACCTTGGTTCAAGGCCTCGGTATGAATACCAAGGTCGTTGTGATCCCTAAGCTCGGCGCAGACGAGGTTCGGCAGAGCGCCGACACCCATCTGCAGACAGGCGCCGTCGGGGACCAGGCCGGCGATCGTGCGGCCGATCACTTCGTCCTCGGGCGACGCCGTTCGGATCGGCAGCTCCAGCAGCGGGACGTTGTTTTCGGCAATGGCGTCGACCTCCGACACATGAAGCGCCGCGCCGGCCCCGCTCACGCGCGGCATATTCTCGTTGACCTCGACGATGAGCCGCTTGGCCGAGCGTGCGACCTTGGTCGAGTAGTCGTTGCCGGCGCCGAAGCTGAAATAGCCGTGCCGGTCCATTGGCGAGACGGTGCAGACGAAGGTGTCGATGCCGATTTCCTGCGCTAGCAGCCTGGGCGCCTGGTGAAAGGTCGTCGGCACGTAGTTGACCACCTTGCGGCCGCCATCCTCCATGCCGCGCCGGATGAGGGCGCGTTCCACGGCGGTCACGAACATGCAGTAGGGGCGGATGCGGTCGTTGAGTTCGTAGCGCAGCACAGTGTCGCCAGCGATCCGCGCCGCTTCATAATAGTAGATCCTGAGATCCTCGACCGCGCCGGTCGCCGCGCGGTCCGCCAGCGCCTGCAAAAGCGCCGGCGGCTCGGCCGAAAACATGCCCATCGAGAGCCTTGAACCTGACGGAATGGCCGCCACGGCCTGGTCGGGCGCGGCCAGTTTCGATTGGTAAAGTGAGCCGGCATCCATAGCCATATCTCCTCTCGATCTGGAAAATCAGTAGTTGGCGGCTTCTTCGGGCGAGTGGCCGCGGCGATGGACGAGCATGGTGCGCTCAAAGCTCATCACCTCGGCGCCGTCCTGGTTGACGCCGCGCGTCAGGACGGTGACGATTCCCTGGGTTGGGCGGCTCTTGGACTCGCGCTTGGAGAGCACCGTGCTCTCGGCATAGAGCGTGTCGCCGGCGAAGACCGGGTGGGTGGCCTTGACCTTATCCCAGCCGAGATTGGCGACAACCTTGGCGCTGACCGTTCGCACGCTCATGCCGGTCAGAAGGGCGAGGGTGAAGGTCGAGTCGACCAGCATCTTCTTCCACTCGGTCTTGGCGGCATAGGCGGCGTCGAAATGGACCTGCTGGACGTTCAGGGTCAGCAGTGTGAAGTAGGTGTTGTCGACGTCGAGGACAGTGCGACCGGGGCGATGCTCGAACACGTCGCCGGGCTCGAAATCCTCCCAGTAGAGGCCTGAGGTTTCGCGGTAGCGGCGTTCGCCGACGGCCTTGTAAGCGGGCAGCAGGGTATCCATCGGGATGTCTCCTTTGTCTAGAGTGGGGGGTGTCGGTTCGGGCCTTGACGCCGGCCGTGGCGAGGGTGCGGCGTGCTTTGCGGGCGACAGCTTCGTCGATCATCTGGCCGTCGACCGTTCCGACGCCCTTGGCGTTCTCGGCGAGGATCCCGCGGGCCTTCTCCACCGCCGCGGCGCTGGGTGTGAGCGCTACGTTGATCGCGCCGATCTGGGCGGGGTGAATGGCGGCCTTGGCGGCGAAGCCGAGCGCCACCGCGGCGGCGACCTCCTGCGTCAGGCCGGCGTCGTCATGGAGATCGAAAAAAGGCGCGTCGATCGGCGCTACGCCGCCCAGAGCGCAAGCCGCGATCAGTCGACCACGTGCGAAGGCGAGTGGCTCCCATGCGGTGGCCGCCCCGAGGTCTGCCGCCATATCGGCCGCGCCCAGCATCAGGCCGAAGAGCCGCGGCGTGGCGGTAGCAATCGTCTCCGCCGCGGCGAGGCCACGCGCGCTCTCGATCAGGCCGATGAGTCTCGCGCCTTTGCCAGCCGTGGTCAGCAGACGGTCGAGGATCTGAAGGTGGCCAGCCGTCTCCGTCTTGGGCAGCACCAGAAAGTCGGGCGCGGCCTTGGAGCCGAGCAGCGCGTCTAGATCGGAAATGCCGGCCGGCGTGTCGAGCCCGTTGATCCGCAGCGCACGGAGCGGGCCATCGGCTGGATCATTCGCCAGGTAATCGAGAGCGATTGTTCGGGCGTGAACCTTGTCCTTGGGCGCCACGGCGTCCTCAAGGTCCACGATCGCCACGTCGGCGCCGGCCGCGGAGGCTTTTGCAAACCGCTCCGGGTGGGTTGCCGGCGTGAACAGCCAGCTTCGAGCGTTGTCGGTCATCGGAGGCTTCCTTTCGTCTCGCAACGAAGAGATAGACTCGCCCGCATCATCTATCCAATATATGTTTGTGGCTTATTTCATTGTTTTTGGAGATGATAATGGAGCTGCGCCACATCCGTTGTTTCCCGGCGGTCTCGGAGAAGCGTCACTTCACGCGGGGCGCCGCCAAGGTCGGGATCGGGCAGCCGCCGCTCAGCCAGCAGATCAAGGATCTGGAGGTTGAGATCGGAGCGCCGCTGTTTCACCGCCTCGCATCTGGCGCGGAGCTGATGCTGGCGGGTGAGGCTTTTTCGTGAGGTCCCGGGCCCGGAGGCTTTCAAGCGTACGAACGGTACCCTTGATTTCTCCGCCTGGCCCCCCGCGTCGATGCGGCCTTCCGCGAGCTCGTCGAACCTCTCGACGCACTGGTTCCAGGTGAACGGGCGCGACGGGTGACCTGGACCGTCCTGATCCGTTCGCTCGATCACGGTTCCGGCTTTCAGCCGGTCGGTGATCTTGGTCGGCACTTTCGGGGATATTGAGCCGTGAACGCGGCGTTCCCAGGCCGCGCGCCTAGACCGGCGCGGGTTCGTCCGGGCGGTCAATTAGCCT
This sequence comes from uncultured Alphaproteobacteria bacterium, assembly GCA_963789645.1. Lineage (GTDB taxonomy): Bacteria > Pseudomonadota > Alphaproteobacteria > Rhizobiales > Beijerinckiaceae > Methylocapsa. The sequence continues at coordinate 408,873 of CAWBLM010000002.1, forward strand.
GGCCGATCAGACTGAAGCCTGGGTCCGCGCCGCCCGAATCCCGACCGCGAGAGAGCGTCAACGCCGAGCACAAACGCCAAGCCGATCAGGCCCCCCATCACCACGTTCTCGACGCGCGCGGCTGCAGAAAGCGTCGACTGACCCGTGTCAACCAGAACGATTGCAGCGAAGCCGCAGCGAAACGCAAATCCGACAGGGTAACGACGAAATGCGACCAAGGTTAGCATAGCGCCAAAGGCGGCGGCATTCGGGACAACCGCAAAGTGCGGCAACATTAGCGCGGCGACCACACCGACAGGGACACCTAGGACCGCCCCCATCAGTCGGTCGGCAAGCTTGCGTCTGGCGCTCGCGGCGTCGCCGGTTACGACGCTCGCCGCCGACCATATGACCCATTGGCCATGATCAATATGCCGCCACTCCACTAGGGCAGCGGCGCAGGCGACGGCCAAAGCCACCGCCGCCATCCCTTCGATGAATGGTGCGGGCGGCCCATCGTCGGCGCCGCGACGCCGTAAGCGACGGCTATGTCGGAATAGGTTCGTCGAGGGGTCACGCGCGCCGACATGCTCTGCGGCCGCCATGACGATCAACGGCGCCACGGCGACGGCCATGTAAGGCAGGAACGCCAACCCTTGGGCCAACAATCCGACCTGCTGGGTGCGCTCCCCCTGTTCGCAGGCGAGATAGAGGGCTGGGATGAAGGTGAAGTTTCCCAACGAACGGAGCTCACGCCCCTTGGCCGTGGCGAGGATCGAAATCGCGGCCATCGTCGCCGTTGCGGCGACGAACAGCGGCGGCGACGACAGCGCGGCCAACAGCACCAGAAACCCTCCCACGATGGCGAAGGCGTGTAGCACCACCCCTAGCGGTGCAAGGCCGCTCGTCTTCATCACGATGAAGGCCGACATCGTTACGATCATCGCTTGCAGCCAGTCCGATTCGCCGAAGGCCGCCGCAAGCGCGATCAGCGGCGTCAGCACGATCCCGGCGCGGACCAGCGTGCGTGTCTCGAGTTCGTCTCCCATCAGACGCGCCACGTCTCTCAAAGGTTTGATAGGCCAGCGATGCTGACGACGGCGGCGATCCGGCTGAGCGGCTTGATTTCTGTCCGCGTGAACGATGGCGAAGATGTAGTCCAATCTGATCAGGGCGGTTTTCATGATCGTCCCTTTAGAGTTGGCTGGCAGGTTTCGAGTAGGTGCAGGCGCGTTGTTGGCCGTCAGAGGCGTCATTTCGTTTCGCAACGACGAGATAGACTTGCCCGCCTCATCCGTCCAATATATGCTTATAGCTCTGTTCATTGCTTTTGGAGATGATGTATGGAACTGCGCCACATCCGCTATTTCCTGGCGGTCGCGGAGGAGCGTCACTTCACGCGGGGCGCCGCCAAGGTCGGGATCGGGCAGCCGCCGCTCAGCCAGCAGATCAAGGATTTGGAGGTTGAGATCGGAGCGCCGCTGTTTCACCGCCTCGCGCATGGCGCGGAGCTCACGCCGGCGGGTGAGGCCTTCCTGGACGTGGTGAAGGAGATGCCGGGGCTCGCTGAACGGGCGACGAAGGCGGCGCGGCGGGCGGCCCGCGGCGAGACCGGCTCGCTTCGCGTGGGCTTCACCGCCGCGTCGGCCTTCAACGCGGTCGTACCGGGGACCATTCGGGCGTTCCGCCGTGCCTACGCCGACGTTGAGCTTACGTTGGAGGAGGCCAACACGACGCGTCTCGTGGCAGGCCTGCGGGACGGGTCCTTGGACGCGGCGTTCCTGCGGCCGGGCGCGGTCGGAAGTGAAACGTTCCAACTCCGCTTGCTCTCGGAAGAGCCGATGATGGTAGTGCTGCCGGCCAACCATCCTTCCGCAGCGGGGCAAGAAGTTGATCTTGCGGACCTGAAGGCGGATTTGTTTCTGTTGTTTCCACGTCCGATCGGCCCCACGCTGTATGACAGCATCATTGGCGCATGCCGAAAGGCTGGCTTCGATCCGGTGGTCGGACAAGTAGCTCCGCAGCTCGCCTCGGTGATCACGCTGGTGGCCGCGGAACTCGGCGTGTCGATCGTGCCGGCGTCGATGGGCCAGCTGCAAATTACCGGCGTTGTGTATCGCGCGATTGCGGGTGAGGCCCCAATAGCGCGGCTGGCGCTAGCCCATCGACGAGGCGAAACATCGCCGATTGTGCGCAACTTCGTCGCGCGGGCGGTGGCGTGAGCAAGTTCCCCAGAGCCGAATGTCTGCCTCCGTCGTTTTCAAATGTCGGCTGTTTGCGCTTTCCAGTCGGGCCTGAAGATAGTCGACCGTCCGTTTTGGGCAGCATCAGAAAGTCTAGCGCGGCTGTGGAGCCATGCAGCGCGTATAGATCGGAAATGCCGGCCGGCGTGTCGAGCCCGTTGATGCGCAGTGTATCAAGCGCGCCATCGGCCGGCTCGTCGGCCACGCAATCGAGAGCGATGTCGCCGCCGTCGAAAGAGCCAGTCAATCTCTCGTTTCTGGAGAGACCTCAATGACCACTCCTGGCGCCGATCGGTCCTTCAACTGCCCCGCTCTTGGATCCCCGAGTGGTGTGCGGCAGTATCCCTAGGAAATTTACGAAAATCTTGGATTTATATTCTGGTCACATACGAACCCTGCGCGACGCTCGATGAACTGATCGAATCAAACGGCTGGCTGCCGCACACCGCCCGAGCAGCCCTTACCGGCCTTCGCAAGCGCGGCCTTGCGCTCGAACGCGTCCGACACGAGACAATGGGGTCGCTCTACCGGATCACCCGTCATCCGATCCCCATCTGGGGCGTGAACCCATGACGGTCTCATACTCTCGTCCGCAACGAAAAACTGGGATCGCTCTACCGGATCGTCGGCGACCCGACGGCTCCGGCCGGGGCCTGAGGCGATGAAGAAGTCTGCCATGGAGCGGCGGGCGACAAAGACGCCGGCCGCCCTCGATCTCGACGCCGCGCTCGCCGGCATCGCGGCCATGAATGTCGAACAGCTTAGCGGCCTCTGGCGCCACAAGCGCGGCCTGGAGCCGCCCGCGGCTTTTTCCAACCTGATTACGCGGTTGCGTCAGCTTGAAATCCGGCTTAGAACAAACACGGAACATTATGATTTGCAAAGGCGTTGACGATGGCGCGCAACAAGGTTCAATTCCAGAAAGGCCTCAGCGAGGCCGAATTCGATGAATTATACGGGACCGAGGAACGGTGTCACGCAGAGCTGGCGCGCTTGCGCTGGCCTGATGGGTTCGAATGTCCCGACTGTGGCGGCCACGGTCATTGCGTGATCAAGCGTGGGGCGCGCCAGCTATTCCAATGCAACGCCTGCCGCAAGCAGACATCTGTGAAGGCCGGGACTATTTTCGCATCCAGCAAGCTGCCGCTGCGGCTCTGGTTCAAAGCCATGTATCTGGTGACCCAATCGAAGAAGGGAATCTCCAGTATCGAGTTGGGGCGTCGGCTCGGCGTCACCCAGACGACGGCCTGGACGATGAAACACAAGCTCGCTCAGGTCATGATAGAGCGAAACAGCGCCAAGCGTCTGAATGGCGACGTGCAAATGGACGACGCCTATATTGGCGGCGAGCGCTCCGGCAAACCCGGACGCGGCGCCGCGGGCAAGACGCCCTTCGTCGCCGCTGTTGCGACAACCGAAGACGGCAAACCCGACCAGATCATTCTTCGCCGCGTCATCGGCTTCCGAAAGGTGGCGATTGGCAAACTCGCGAGCACGGCGCTTAGCGGCGACGCCAACGTCGTCACTGACGGGCTGGCCTGTTTCACCGCAGTCACAACAGCCGGATGCACACACACTCAAAGTCCAACGGGCGGCGGCGCGCAAGCCGCCAAAAAGCCGGCCTTCAAATGGGTCAACACCGTCCTTGGAAACATCAAGTCGGCTTTGGTCGGAACCTACAGGGCCGTGCACTCAAAACACGTGCCGCGATATCTCGCTGAGTTCGAATATCGGTTCAACCGCAGATACCGGCTCGAAACGATGATCCCGCGTCTCGCATACGTCGCTCTCAGGACCGTACCCATGCCATATTCGCTCCTAAAGCTGGCTGACATTTATGCGTAATCAGGTAATTCTTTCATTTTAACCCCCCTCGGCGCATCGGATTGCCGTCAGGCTGCAAGAAATTGAAGCACGGCCTCGGCGAAGGCGTCCGGCTGCTCGACATTGGAAAGATGCGCGGCGGCCAGTTCGACGAGGCGACCGCCCCGGGCGCTGTCGGCCAGGAACGCCGCTTCAGCGACGGAGGCCGATGGATCGTTGGCTCCCGCGATCGCCAGCACCGGGTGCGTGATCAGTTTGGCGGTGTGGCGCTGGTCCATGTCGCGGATGGCGGCGCAACAGCCGGCGTAGCCCTGGGGATGATTGGCCAGCAGCATCGCGCGGATCGGCGCGACGGCTTGCGGCGCCTCGGCGACGAAGGCCGGCGTGAACCAACGGCTGAGCGAAGCCTCGGCCAGAGGCGCCATGCCGCCTGAGAGCACGCCCTCAATCCGCGTCTGCCATCCCGACGGCGGCCCCATATAGGCCGAGGTGTTGGCCAGGATGAGGCGGCGAACCCGATCCGGCGCGCGGACGCCGAGCCACTGGCCGATCATTCCGCCCTTGGAGAGGCCGCAGAAGTCGAAAGTTTCGACGCCAAGCGCATCGGCCAGTTCGATGACGTCGCGGCCAAGCCGGTCGATCGAATAGGCGCCGAGGGGCGATGCCGATGCGCCGTGTCCGCGGCTATCGTAACGCAGCACCCTGAAAGCCTGGGTGAAGGCGTCCATCTGCGGCGCCCACATCTCCAGCCGGGTCCCCAGGGAGTTGGAGAGCAGCAGTACCGGCGCTTCCTCCGGGCCATCAAAGCGGTAGGCGATCCGGCAGCCGTCGCCAACCGTTACAAACCGGCGCTCCATCAGACGCGCTCCACGGCGACCGACAGGCCCTGGCCGACGCCGACGCAAAGCGTCGCCAAGCCGTAGCGGCCGCCGGTCTTTTCGAGCCTGTGGACCAGAGTCTGGAGAATGCGCGCGCCGGACATGCCAAGCGGATGACCGAGGGCGATGGCGCCGCCATTGGCGTTCACCTGGGGCGCGTCGTCCGCCAGGCCCAGTCCGCGCAACACCGCCAGGGACTGGGAGGCGAAAGCTTCATTGAGCTCCACGGCGTCGAACTGGTCGATGACAAGGCCCAGCCGCGCCATTAGCTTCCCCGTCGCCGGAACCGGGCCGACGCCCATGACGCGCGGCTCTACGCCCGCGCTCGCCATGCCGAGAATGCGCGCCCGAGGCGTCAGCCCATGCGACTGGGCGGCGGCTTCGCCGGCGACGATCATGGCGGCGGCGCCGTCATTAACGCCGGACGCGTTGCCGGCTGTCACCGTACCGTCGGCGCGGACTACAGGCTTCAGCTTCGCGAGCCCCTCGGCGGTGGTTTCCGGACGTGGATGTTCGTCGACGGCGACCACCGTCTCGCGCCCTTTGCGGTCCGTAAGCGTAACCGGAACGATCTCTTCGGCGAAGAAGCCGCTGGCCTGGGCCGCGGCGGCGCGCTGCTGGCTGCGGAGCGCGAAGGCGTCCTGATCGACGCGGGCGACGCCATAGTCATCGGCGACGTTCTGGCCGGTCTCAGGCATCGAGTTCGACCCCATAGGCGGCCTTCATCTGCGGATTGATGAACCGCCAGCCGATGGTTGAGTCGTAGATGGCCGCGGCGCGCGAAAAGGCGCTGTCGGCCTTGGGCATGACGAAGGGGGCGCGCGACATGCTCTCGACGCCGCCAGCGATCATCAGATCCACATCGCCGCTGCGGATCGCCCGCGCCGCGCCGCCGATCGCATCAAGGCCGGAGGCGCAAAGGCGATTGACCGTCGATCCGCCGACGCTGACCGGCAGGCCAGCCAGAAGGGCGGCCATGCGGGCGACGTTGCGGTTGTCCTCGCCAGCCTGGTTGGCGCAGCCGAGGATGACGTCGTCGACCGCGGCGGGATCGATGCCCGCGCGTTCGATCAGTGTTGCGATCGCCAGGGCCGCGAGATCGTCGGGCCGCACGCCGGCGAGCGCCCCGCCGTAACGGCCGATGGGGGTGCGCACGGCGCCGCAGATGAAGGCTTCGCTCATGCCAGCGCTCCTGCCTGGAACGCGGCCCCCGTCTTCGCCCAGACCTCCTCCGCCGTCACGTCCGGCGCCAATTCGAGAAGGGTGAGGCCGCCGTTCTTCTTGTCGCACGCGAAGACACACAGGTCGCTGATGATCAGGTCGACGACTCCGACCCCGGTTAGCGGTAGGGTGCAGCGTTCCAAGATCTTGGGCTCGCCGTGCTTGTTGACATGCTCCATCAGCACGACCACGCGCTTCACTCCGGCGACCAGGTCCATGGCCCCGCCCATGCCCTTCAGCATCTTGCCGGGGATCGTCCAGTTGGCGATGTCGCCGTTGGCCGCCACTTCCATTGCGCCGAGGACGGTCAGGTCGATATGGCCGCCGCGGATCATTGCGAAGCTGTCGGCCGAGGAGAAGAAGCTCGAGGTGGCAAGTTGGGTGACCGTCTGCTTGCCGGCGTTGATCAGATCGGGATCGACTTCGTCGGGACAGGGGAACGGTCCCATGCCGAGCATGCCGTTTTCTGACTGCAGGGTGACCTGCATGCCGGCGGGGATGTGGTTCGCCACCAGCGTCGGAATGCCGATGCCGAGGTTGACGTAAAAGCCGTCCTTCAGTTCGCGCGCCGCGCGGGCCGCCATCTCGTCGCGAGTCCAGCCCTTGGTTTTTACAGACATCACGCCGCCTCCCTCTCGCGCACCGTCAGCTTCTCGATCCGCTTCTCATTAACCGTGCTCTTGACGATCCGGTCGACATAGATGCCCGGCGTGTGGACGCAGTCGGGATCGAAGGCGCCGGCCTCGACGATCTCCTCGACCTCGACGACGGTCAGCTTGGCGGCGGTCGCCATGTTCGGGTTGAAGTTTCGCGCCGTCTTGCGGAACATCAGATTGCCTTCGGGATCCGCGCGCCACGCCTTAATGATCGCGAGGTCGGCGCGAAGCCAGGTCTCCCGCACGTAGAGTTCGCCCTCGAACGCCTCGACCGGCTTGCCCTCGGCGACCACCGTGCCGACGCCGGTCTTGGTGAAGAAAGCGGGAATGCCGGCGCCGCCGGCGCGGATGCGCTCGGCCAGGGTGCCTTGCGGGTTTAGCTCCAGCTCAAGTTCGCCCGATAGATAGAGCTGCTCGAACAGCTTGTTCTCGCCGACATAGGACGAGATCATCTTCTTGATCTGACGGTTTTCGAGCAGCATCCACAAGCCGAAGCCGTCAGCGCCGCAATTGTTCGAGATGATCGTCAATTCCCTCACGCCCGCCGCCTTGATCTCAGGGATCAAACTTTCCGGATTACCCGACAGACCGAAGCCGCCCGACATGATGGTCATGCCGTCGAACAGCGCGCCATCGAGCGCCGCGGCGGGGGAGGGATATATCTTCTTGGCCATGCTCATCTCCTGCGGGGTCAGTCGTCGCGCGCGATCTGGAAGCCGGCGAAAGACTGGGTCACCGGCATGAGTTCGATACTGTTGAAATTTAGATGCGCGGGCTGTGTGGCGACCCAGAAGAGGGTTTCCGCGATGTCCGCCGCGGTCATAGGGTGTGCGTTGCCGTAGAGGGCGTCGGACGCCGCCTGGTCCCCGCCGGTCCGGACGAGCGTGAATTCGGTCTCGACCATGCCCGGCTCGATCGAGGTGACGCGCACGCCGGCGCCGTGCAGGTCCGAGCGAAGCCCCAGCGAGAACTGGCGGACGAACGCCTTGGCGCCTCCGTAAACATTGCTCCCGCGATAGGGATAGGTCGCGGCGACCGAACTGAGGTTGAGGATCGCGCCCCGGCGTTGGATCAAGGTGGGCAGCAGCCGGTGGGTGATGGTAACGAGGCCGGTGATGTTGGTGTCGATCATCTGCCGCCATTGGGCGAGATCGGCGTCCTGGGCCGGCGCGGCGCCGAGAGCCAGGCCAGCATTGTTGATCAACACGTCGATGGCGCGGAACGCCTCCGGCAGAGCCGCGAGCGCCGCTGCCATCGCCGCCAAGTCCCGCATGTCGAAGGCTGCGGCGTGAACCCGATCTGCGCCGACTTCCGCCACCAGCGCATCGAGCCGGTCGGCGCGCCGCCCGGTAGCGATGACCTTCCAGCCGGCTCCCGCGAAGCGCCGCACCGCCGCCGCGCCGATGCCCGACGTCGCGCCCGTCACGAAAACTGTGCCAGCCATTTCACTTTCCTTTCTCATCCCTGGTCACCGCCTGCGACCGGCAACACATTGCCGGTGATGTAGGAAGCCTCGTCGGAGGCGAGGAACAGGATGGGCGCAACCTGCTCGGCGAGCGTGCCGTAGCGTTTCATCAGGCTCGACGATATCGTCTGGTCGACGATGGCCTCATACCAGATCTTTTCCTGCGCGCTCTGCCCGTCGGCGTTGCGCGGCACGCGCCGGGGCGGCGCATCGGTGCCGCCCGGGGCGGTTGCAACAACGCGGATTCCGGCGTGCGCATATTCCAAGGCGAGGCTTGCGGTGAGCGCGTTCACCCCGCCCTTGGCTGCGGCGTAAGGCACGCGGTTGACTCCGCGCGTCGCGACCGAAGAGACATTGACGATCGTGCCCGCCGTGTTGGCGAGCATGTGCGGCAACACGGCGTGACAGCACCAGAGCGTCGGGAAGAGTGAGCGGCGCACCTCCTTCTCGATCTCAACCGGCGCATACTCCGCATAGGGCTTGGCCCAGATCGTCCCGCCGACATTGTTGACGAGGATGTCGATGCGGCCGAAGCGGGCTACCGCCGCGGCCATGGCGGCCTGCGCGCCATCGAACGTCTCCAGATCGGCGTTGACCGCCAGCGCCTCCCCGCTCTCCGCCGCGATCTGGTCGGCGACTTCAGATAGGAAGTGCGCCCGGTCGACGAGGACGGTCTTCGCCCCTTCGGCGGCCGCGCGGACGGCTACCGCGGCGCCGATGCCTTGCGCCGCGCCGGTGACGACCATGACCTTGCCTGCAAAGCGAAGCGCGAAGGTCATGCCGCTTTCGCCTCCTGCGCGGGGATAAACTTCTCGAAATGCAGGTTGGCGTTGGCGCCGCCCAGCTCGTTCACGCGCCGCCGCACGCCCTCGACCATCTCGGGCGGCCCGCACAGATAAATGTCGACGTCGCCGCCGTTCAGATCCTCGGCGCCGAAATGGTCGGTCACATAGCCGGTCCGTTCATGCGTAGCGCCCGGCGCCGAACAGCAGGTGGCGTAGGAAAAGCCAGGGAGGCGCCCGGCCAGGGCTTCGATGCGCTCGACCTCGACCAGATCGGCTTGCTCGCGAACGCCATAGATCAACCGGATCGGCTGGCCGGCCGCGCCCTTGGCGGCGAGCTCCTCCAGCATCGACAGGATCGGCGCCACGCCCGTGCCGCCGGCCAGCATTAGGATCGGCTGGATCGGCGCGCGCAGATAGAAGCTGCCGAGCGGTCCGTTGATCGCCAGGCTGTCGCCCGGCTTGGCCGAACCTTCAAGCCAGCCGCTCATCCGTCCGCCCGGCACGTTGCGGATGAGGAAGGTGGCGACGGCGGCTCCGGGAGCGGAGCTGAACGAATAGGATCGCGTCACGGAGCGCCACGGAACGGCGACATTGACGTACTGCCCCGGCAGGAACGCCGGAAGCGCGCCCTCCGCGGCCTTGATCGAGAGGCGGACACGATGATCCGACAAGGCCTCGACCTTGACGACCTCGGCCGTCAACTCGCCCGGCTTGACCTTGCAGGCGGCCGACGAGGCCCGGATATCGAGGACCAGATCGCTTTGCGCCTTGGCCTGGCAGCATAGGACATAGCCCTCGGCCGCCTCCTCGTCGGAAAGGGCGTCCTCGATATAGTCGCCGCCGTCGAAGCTGCCCGACTGGCAGAAGGCCTTGCACGTGCCGCAGGCGCCGTCCCGACAGTCGAGCGGGACGTTGACGCCTTGGCGATAGGCGGCGTCGGCGACGCTCTCGCCATCATTGGCGTCGACGAAGCGGGTGACGCCGTCTTCGAAATTAAGTGCGATCCGGTAGGTCATGCTTGTGCGCTTCCGATCCGGTTAGATGTGGTAGACGTCGATGACGTGGTGGATGTAGTCGTTCTTCAGGACGACCTTCTTGCCCTTGATCAGCGGCCTCTCGCCCGAGATGTCGAGGGTGTAGAAGGACGCGCCGAAATAGGTGTCGACCGTCTTGTAGCGATAGCTCAGCGTCAGCCAGTTGAAGCGTAGCTCGACCGTGCCTGCGTCGCGCGAAAGGATCTCCACGTTGGAGATGTTGTGCAAGGTCCTGGGCTCGGGCGTGCTGGCGCTTGAGCGTTCCGTCTTCAGCCGGAAGACGCGATCCTCCAAGCCGTCGCGACGAGCGTAGTAGATCAGCGAAATTTCGGTCTGCGGGTTCCCGACGAGGGTGTTGTCGTCATCCCATGCCGGCATCCAGAAACTGGCGTCCGGCGCATAGAAGGCGAGCCAGGCGTCCCAGTCCTTGTCGTCGAGAGCGCGGGCTTCGGCGTAGAGGAAATCTTCCGCCTCAGTACGGGTCATGCTCATTTCGCATCTCCCTTTTCGAGCGCTGAGCCTAGCGCGGTCGCCCAATGGCGGTGCTGGACGACGAACAGGCCCTCATCTTCAGTTCGCGCGCCGCTCATCAACGGGTGAAGGTCGATGGCCTTGGCGTTCTCATCCGCGCCGGCGATCCAGTGCGTCGCCCCGCGGGACATGTCGTTCCAGCGCATAGCGTGGCCCTGATAGCCTTGCTGACAGGCGCGGAATTCCTCCAGGTCGTCGGGCGTGGCCATCCCGCTGGCGTTGAAGAAGTCTTCGTATTGGCGGATGCGATGCGTGCGCTGGTCGGCCGGTTCGTTCTTCGGCGCGATGCAGTAGATCGTCACCTCGGTCTTATCGACCGCGAGCGGACGCAGCACCCGTAACTGAGAACTGAACTGGTCCATCAGATAGAGGTTCGGGTAGAGGCAGAGATTGCGCAGGTTCTCGACCATCCATTCGGCCTTGGCGCGGCCGTGGACTGCCGTAAGCTCGTCCAGTCGTTCGTAGACCGGCCGGCTGGTCGGATCGGCCCAGCGGGTCCAGAGCAGCAGGTGCCCGTTCTCGAACGAGTAGAAACCGCCCCGCTGCTTCGCCCAGGCGCTAGCGTCCATCGCCTTGACGTCGTCCATCTCGGACGACTTGCGGCGGCCTGTGGTGGCGACATAGTTCCAGTGCACTGCGCTGACGTGGTAGCCGTCGGCGCCGTTCTCAGCCTGCAGCTTCCAGTTGCCGTCGAAGACATAGGTGGAGGAGCCGCGCAGCACTTCGAGGCCGTCCGGCGCCTGGTCGACCATCATATCGATGATCTTTGCCGCCTCGCCCAGATGCTCGGGCAGCGGCTTGACGTCGGGGTTGAGGCTGCCGAACAGGAAGCCGCGGTAGGATTCGAACCGCGCTACTCTCTTGAGATCGTGCGACCCCTCGATTTTGAACTGCTCCGGATAGCCTGCGCCTTCCGGGTCCTTCACTTTCAGCAACTTGCCGGAATTGTTGAACGTCCAGCCGTGGAACGGGCAGGTGTAGGTCGCCCTGGAGCCGCGCTTGTGCCGGCAGAGCATCGCTCCGCGGTGGCTGCACGCATTGATGAACGCGTTCAGCTCACCGTTCCTGTTGCGGGCGATGATGATCGGCTGCCGCCCGATATAGGCGGTAAGATAGTCGTTTTTCTCGGGGATCTGGCTCTCATGAGCGAGATAGATCCAGTTTCCCTCGAAGATGTGCTCCATTTCGAGATCAAACAGCGCCGGGTCGGTGAAGATCGAGCGGTCGCAGCGATAGACGCCGTTCGCGCGATCCTCAACGAGAGCCCCCTCGATCCGTTCGATGATGTCGGCCGTCATGATATGCCTCCTTTGTCCTGGGTCAGGCGGCCAAAGCCCGGGCGCGGGTCGAACCTTCGATTTCCTCGACCGCGTGTATGGGCTGCAATACGAAATCGAAGACGATCTCGGCGTAATGCCCCGTAACGCCGTAGGCCGCGCCCTGCTCACCGCCTTCGCGGCGGACGACGGCCGGGATCAACTCTTCGCGCGTGGCGTACGCGAAGTCGTCGCGCAGATAGGGGTCCCCTTCGATATTGATCTGGGTCGTCAGGCGACGGTGCGACGGCGCCGAGACGAAGAAGTGGACATGCGCCGGCCGATGCCCATGCCGGCCGATGGCCGAAAGGATCGCCTCCGTCGAGCCGCCCCGCGGACAGGCATAGCCGGAGGGCACGACGGTGCGAAACGCATAGCGACCGTCAGCTCCGGTCCCAATGGTGCGGCGCAGGTTATAGTCGCTCTGCGTCTTGTCGAAGTAGGAGTAATTGCCCAGCGTGTTGGCGTGCCAGACCTCGACCTTGGCGCCTTCGATCGGTGCGCCATTCACGTCGCGAACTTGACCGTGCATGATCAGCACTTCGCCATGGTCGGCGCCGTCGTCGAGCCGCGCGAAGCCCAGCGAGACCGGGGCGCCGGCGACATAGAGCGGACCTTCGATCGTGCGGGGCGTGCCACCCTCTAAGCCGGCAGCGGCGTCGGCCGCGTCCATGCGCATGTCCAGATAGCGCTCCAGGCCAAGGCCGGCCGCCCACAGGCCGTATTCCTGCGACCCGGCCATGGCGAAGTTCAGCGCCGCCCAGAATTCGTCCGAGCTGACATCGAACTCGTCGATGGTCGCGAACAGGTCGCCGATGATACGCCGGATGATCGCCTTGAGGCGCGGATCGCCGGCGGCGGCCTCCTTGCCACTGAGCTTGTCGAGCAGCTCTTGGACGGGGACGGTGTTGACAAATCTCTGACTCATTTTCCTCTCCTTGGGATAGGGTTCCTGTCTTGCGGTGGTGCGATCAGCGATCGTCGTCCCGGACCGACGAAGGATGACGGCAGAGCGGCGTCACCTCGATGTCCATGAACGGGAACAGCGGCAGCGTGCTCACCAGGTCATGGAGTTCCTGCACGTCGTCGACGTCGAAGATGCTGAAGTTTGAATACCGGCCGGCGATGCGCCAAAGGTGTCGCCATTTGCCTTGTTTCTGTAGGACCTCGGCGCGTTCGCGCTCCAGACGCTTGAGATCGTTGAGGTGGATTTGATCGACGCCGTGCGGGGCGCGGACGTCCATGCGGACGTGGAACAGCATTTCAGGCTCCCCTGGTCCGGGTGGCGGCGGCGGCGCCGTGAAAAGATTCGCGATCGGCGTCACGGCGGAAGAAGGAGACGCGGTCCTCATCGAGCGTGACGCCGAGGCCTGGGCCATCGGGCACCTTCAAGGAGAAGTCGGCGTACTCGAGGGGCTCGGTCAGGATTTCCTCCGTCAGGAGCAATGGCCCGAACAGTTCGGTCTGGAAGGACAGGTTCGGGAACGCCGAGAAGACATGGGCCGAGGCGGCGGTCGCCACGCCCGCCTCCAGCATCGTTCCGCCATAAAGACCGATCCCGGCCGCGTCGGCGATCGCGCCCACTTTGCCGGCGGCATAAAGGCCGCCCGACTGCTGGATCTTGACCGCGAATACGTCGGCGGCGGCTTCGGCCGCGTAGTCGAATGCGCTGGCGGGTCCGTCCAAGGCCTCGTCGGCCATGATCGGAATGGTGAAGCGCTGGGCGAGCCGGGCCATAGCGCCGCGCAAGTGAGCGGCCACGGGTTGCTCCACCAGATCGCAGCCGGCGTCTTCGAGCATGGCGACGCCTTTCGCCGCGCTGGCTTCATCCCAGGCCTGATTGACGTCGACCCGCACGCTGGCGCGGTCGCCAAGCGCGGCCTTGATCGCCGCGACGTGGGCGACGTCGTCAACGATCGCACGCTTGCCGATCTTCAGCTTGAAGATCTTGTGCCGCCGCAGGGCGAGCATCTCCTCCGCTTCGTCGATGTCCTTGGCGGTGTTGCCGCTGGCCAGGGTCCAGGCGACCGGCAGGAAATCCCGGCGCGCGCCCGCCAAGCAGTTCCGAGATCGGAAGGCCGACGCGCTTGCCCATGGCGTCGAGCAAGGCGGTCTCGATGGCGCATTTGGCGAAGTTGTTGCCGACGATCGATCGACCGATGCGATCCAACGCGATGGCGGGACACGAAGCATCCGCCCTCAGCAGCAGAGGGGCGAAATAGGTGTCGATGGCGAGCTTGATGCCCTCGGGGCTCTCGCCGCCGTAACTGAGACCGCCAATAGTCGTGGCTTCGCCGAAGCCGACAACGCCGTCGGAGCATTGGATGCGGACCAGCACCAGCGTCTGGCGCTTCATGGTCGCCATCGCCAGCACGTGCGGGCGGATCGTCGGCAAATCTACCAGGAAGGTATCGATTGCATCGATGATCGGCATTTTCAGGCGGTCCTCAATCCTTGGGTCGCCCTTGAGTTATGCCTTGCGCATCGCAGAGTAAAAGATCATCTTGGTCCGCAGCGATACCTGACAGGTATGATGATCGAGCTACGGCATCTCCGGTATTTCCTCGCGGTGGCGGCCGAGCGAAACTTCACGCGGGCCGCCGAACGCCTGCACATGGCCCAGCCGCCGCTCAGCCGGCAAATCCTCCAGCTCGAGGAGGAGCTCGGCGCCCCTCTATTCGACAGGGAAAGCCGGCCGCTGAAGCTGACGCCCGCCGGACGATTGTTCTACGAGCAGGCGATCCAGGTGAGCCATCGGATGGACGAGTTAAAGATGCTGATGAAGCGCTTCGTCGCCGCCGAACGTCGTCGCTTTGTGATCGGTTTCGTGCCTTCGGTGATCTACGCCCGCCTGCCAAGCATTATTCGCGGCTTTCGCGAGGCGGCCCCGGACGTCGAGCTCAGCCTCGTCGAAATGACGAGCCTCGAGCAGATCAGCGCGCTGAAGGAAGGCCGTATCGACGTCGGGTTCGGACGCGTCCGCTTCGACGATCCGGCCGTCCGACGCGAAGTCCTGCGCGAAGAGCGCCTGGTCGTAGCGCTCCCGGTCGGCCACCCTCTCCTTGCCGGAGAGCAGCCGGTCGAGCTCGCCGCGCTGGCCGAGGGTTCGCTGATCGTATACCCCCGCGAGCCCCGGCCAAGCTACGCCGATCAGGTGCTTTCGCTGTTCCGCGATTATGGGGTCGAGCCGGCGATCCTCCAGGAAGTGCGCGAATTGCAGACGGCGATCGGCCTGGTCGCCGCCGAAGCCGGCGCCTGCATTGTCCCGGCCTCGGTTCAGCAGCTCGGACGCGCCGACGTCATCTATCGCGACCTCGCCCAACCGGCCACGTCGCCGATTATCATGAGCCGCCGCGTCGGCGATCACTCGACCGAACTTGCAACTCTCATCTCCGTGTTGATCGAAGTCTATCGAAGCTGGGGCTGGTCAACGCCGCCCAGCCTGACAACGATTTAACCGCAGCAAGCGGATCGCTGCTGGTTCGGCGGACGTACTCGGGAACTGATATTTTAGCCGTCCGGACCGTTTCCAAGCATCAGCAATCGCTCGCAAGTCATGGATCTCAAAGGGGGGAACTCGTCGATGGACTCGTCAAGCAAAGCGCTCTAGTCGATCCTGCGTCGACGGCTTCGCCGAACGCGCGCCGTCGTCGCGCCGGAACGCCGAGCGTTGAGGCGGCGCCGGAACTACGGCAGACTGCAACCCCTCGGAGGAGATGAGCATATGAGCTGGCTTCCTTCCAACGATCCTATTCTCGGCGACATCAAGACTTGCGACGCTCTCGAACTGGTGATCGTGCCGCGCGTCCGCGATCTTGGCGGGTTCGAGGTCAGAAGGGCGCTGCCGCACGGCAAGCGCCAGATCGTCGGGCCTTTCATCTTCTTTGATCAGATCGGTCCGGTGCAGTTCATGGCCGGACGCGGCATTGACGTGCGGCCGCACCCGCATATCGGTCTCGCGACCGTCACGTATCTTTTTGACGGCCGCATCATGCACCGCGACGGCGAGGGCAACGCCCAGGAGATCGCGCCCGGCGCGATGAACCTCATGACCGCCGGACGCGGGATCGCCCATTCCGAGCGCACGCCCGACGTCGCGCGCCAGACCGGCCAGACGATGCTCGGCATCCAGAGCTGGATCGCGCTCCCGGTCGCGCAGGAGGAGATCGCCCCAACCTTTCAGCATTTCGACGCCGATGCGTTGCCCGTCGTCGCAGATGTTGGCGTGAGGGCGCGGGTCATCGCCGGATCGGCGTTCGGCGTGCGCTCACCCGTCGAAGGGCTCTCGGAGTGGTTTTACGCGGAGGTGACGCTCGATCAGGGGGCGGCGGCCCCGCTTGACGCCGATTATGAGGAGCGGGCGATCTATGTCGTCGACGGCGAGATCGAAATCGCCGGCGATCGCTTCGAGGGGCCGCGGCTTCTGATCTTCCGCCCGGGGGACCGCATCACCATCAAGGCCGCACGAAGCTCGCGCATGATGTTCCTCGGCGGCGCAGCTCTGGAAGGCCCGCGTTACATCTGGTGGAATTTCGTTTCCTCCCGCAAGGAGCGGATCGAGCAGGCCAAGGAGGACTGGAGGAGCGGCCGCTTCGAGCCCGTGCCTAACGAGACGGAGTTCATCCCTCTGCCGGAGCAGTGAGACTTGCCGAGGAAGGATTCCGCAAGACTCGTGATCTTCGCTATTCCTCGGGCGGATTAGATATCGATCCACTGGTTCGGATTCGAGGCTCCCCCAAGGCTGCCATCCGCCACGTAGCGCCGAAGCAGCTTCGCCGGCATGAGAGGGCGGGAAGCGCGCTATAAGCAGAAGTCAAGGGCTCGCATCCTGCTCGCGCCGCCGACCGGCGCAGCTTTGGCTGATCCGGCGCATGCTCGCCCTTTCCGATCAGCTCGTGGCTGCGTCGAGAGATGACCGGACAGCAGGTCGCGGCCCGTCTTCAGACGTGATAATTTGCCTCCAGAAAACCAAAAAGGGGAGCACAAGAAAGATGACAAACCAAGTCGGAACGTTGTCAGAAAGCTCCTATAATGTCGACGAGAAAGGCACCGGAGTATGGTCTCAAGCGCCTGCGCCGCGGCACGCGCGTCGACAACTTGCGCCGAGCCCTTCAGCGTATGCGCCGCCCGGCGCAGTTCGGGCGCATCGCCGCGCGCAATCGCAGCATCGATCGCGGCCATTTTCCGAAGCAGCGCTTCGTCGCCGAGACTGCGCACTGCCCCCTCCCAATCAAGCACCTGCGCCGGCTCGGCCGCTCTTGGTCTCGGATGCGACACCTCAAGCCCGGCCGGACGCGGTGCCAGCTCGGCCACAGGCTCGGTCGGTTGAATGGGTAGCGGCAGCCGCTCGACCGCCCGGAACAGCTCGGCGGCGCGGAAAGGCTTGATGACATAATCATCCATTCCCGCCGCCAGACAGCGGTCGCGGTCGGCCTTCGTGGCATTCGCCGTGAGCGCGATGATCGGGATTGCGCCGTCGTCAATTGCGCAAAGGGGACATCGCATGTCGCTTATTGTCACTAGCCCGGCGTTCGATGACGGCGCGACGATTTCCGCTCAAGCACACGCGCGACGGCGGCAATGTATCGCCATTGCTGCGATGGACCGGGGCTCCGAAGGGCGCGCGCAGCTTCGCGCTCATCGTCGAAGATCCCGACGCGCCTCATGGGACGTTTCGCCATTGGGCGGCGTTCGACATTCCGCCGGATCGCGACCACCTGCCGGAGGGCGTGCAAAAGAAGGCCGAATGGGCGAGCTTGCAACAAGGCCGCAACGATTTCGGCAACGTCCGATACGACGGCCCCGCGCCGCCCCGCGGCCATGGCGCGCATCATTATCATTTCCGCTTGGCCGCGCTCGACGCGCCAAGTCTGCCCGCGCCAGACGGCGCCGGCGTCGAAGAGATTTGGCGACTTGCCCGCAAGCATCTTCTCGAAGAGGCGGAGCTGGTTGGGGTCTACCAGCGATAAGGCCGGCCGCCGAAGCGGCGGGGCTACTGCGCGTAACTTGGGCGTCCCGTCGATGAGCGCAGAGAGCGCCGGAATTCTGATGTTCAAGCGCGAACAGGGGCGCCTTTTCGTTTTGCTCGCGCATCCGGGCGGCCCGTTCTGGCGCCAAAAGGACGACGGCGCGTGGTCGATTCCGAAGGGAGAGCGAGCCGCCGACGAGACGCCCGAAGCAGCCGCCCGGCGAGAGTTCGCCGAGGAGCTTGGCGCCGCTGCGGCCGGCCCGCTGCGGCCGCTCGGCAGGATCCGCCAGCGCGGCGGAAAAGAGGTCGAGGCCTTCGCCCTCGAAGGCGACTTCGAGGTCGACGGCCTGCGCAGCAATCAGTTCGAGATCGAGTGGCCGCCTCACAGCGGGCGCAGCCAATCCTTCCCGGAGATCGATCGCGCCGCATGGTTTGCGTTGCCGGAGGCGCGCCAAAAGATCCTTTCCAGTCAGCAACCTCTGCTCGACCGCCTCGAGACGCTTTGCGGCGCGGGCGAATAGCCTCCCGGCCGCGCTCGACCGGTCTTGCGATTAAGCAATCAGCGTCAAAAAGAAGAACTCGAGAGCCTCCAAACCGCCCCTTCACGCGATAGCGTGGGACGCCGGGCCAGGACAGGCGGCGTGAACCGCTCCGGGATTTCCGGAGGCTCCAATTCTTGAGAGGAGTGGAGCCATGACGAAGAGAACACCCCCATATTCACCTGAGGTTCGCGCCCGTGCGGTGCGGATGGTTTTGGAGCATCAAGGCGAGCATGCCTCGCAATGGTCGGCGATCGGCTCGATCGCGGCGAAGATCGGCTGCACGGCGGAGACGCTGCGCAACTGGGTCCGGCAAGCGGAGCGCGATCAGGGCTTGCGGAGCGGCCTAACGAGCGACGAGCGCGAGCGGATCAAGGCGCTGGAGCGCGAGGTGCGCGAGCTGCGCCAGGCCAACGAGATCCTGCGCAAGGCGTCGGCGTATTTTGCCCTGGCGGAGCTCGACCGCCGATCCAAGCCATGAAGGCGTTCATCGACGAACATCGCGACGCCTATGGGCGGAGCGCAGGCAACGCCCTGCCTGGCGGAGGGTCGAGCCGATCTGCCGCGTCCTGCCGATCGCCCCGTCGACGTACCGCGCGCATGCCGCGCGCAAGGCCGATCCCAGCCGCGCCCCGGCGCGCGACCAGCGCGATGCCGTCATGCGCGAGGAGATCCGGCGGGTCTGGAACGCGAACTTCCAGGTCTATGGCGTCCGCAAGGTCTGGCGGCAGCTCAGCCGGGAGGGGATGAACGCCGGCGCGCTGCACGGTCGCCCGGCTGATGCGGCAGATGGGCCTCAGGGGGCGGTCCGCGGCAAGTCCGTCAGGACGACGATCAGCGATCCTTCGGTCCCATGCCCGCTCGACCGGGTGAACCGGCAATTCAAGGCGCCGCGGCCGAACGCCCTCTGGGTCTCGGACTTTACCTATGTGGCGACTTGGCAGGGCTTCGTCTATGTGGCCTTTGTCATTGACGCCTTCGCGCGGCGCATCGTCGGCTGGCGCGCGTCGCGTTCGGCGCGCGGCGGACTTCGTTCTCGACGCCCTGGAGCAGGCCCTTCATGATCGCCGTCCTGTACAACGGGCCGGACCTCGTCCACCACAGCGACCGCGGCGTGCAGTACGTTTCGATTAAATACACCGAGCGTCTCGCCGAGGCCGGCGTCGAGCCCTCGGTCGGCAGCGTCGGCGACTGCTACGACAATGCGCTCGCCGAGACGATCAACGGCCTTTATAAGACCGAGGTCATCCATCGGCGCGGCCCTTGGCGGAGCTTCGAGGCCGTCGAGTTCGCCACGCTGGAATGGGTCGACTGGTTCAACAATCGACGGCTGCTCGAGCCGATCGGAAACATCCCGCCCGCAGAAGCCGAGGCGCGCTACTATGCTCAACTTGAGGATGCCGCCATGGCGGCGGACTTAAACCAAACAGCCTCCGGGAAAACCGGAGCGATTTAAGGTGATCGGCGAGCGGGTGCGCGACAAGATCGCCGCCTCTAAACGCAAAGGAATTCTGGGTCGGCGGCCCGGTCCCCCTCGGCTATCGCAGCGTCGGCAAAAGCTCGAAGTCGTTGCGGATGACGCGGCGCTCGTTAAAAAAATCTTCGGCGACTATCTGCGGCTCCGGTCAATCGGCGCGCTGGCGGCGGCGCTCGACAGGGAGGGCGTAAGGCCGAAACCGCGCCTTCTCGCCAAATGGCGGGATCGTCGCGGCAGAGCGCTTCATGGTGGGACCGCTCGCGCATATGCTGAAGAACCGCTTCTATATTGGCGAGATCGTCTATCGCGGCGAAGTCCATCAAGGCGAGCACGCGTCGATCCTCGATCGCGATCTGTTCGAAGCGGTCCACGCGCAACTTTCCGCGCGCTCGGTTCAGCGAAAGCTCAAGAGATCGGCATCTCCGTCCTTTCTCGTGGGACTGATCTTCGACGATCGCGGCAACCCGATGAGCCCCAGCCACGCCAACAAGAAGGGGGTCCGGTATCGCTATTACGTCTCGCAGGCGCTGCTGCAGAATCGTAAGGCGGAGGCCGGGTCAATCGCCCGGGTCTCAGCGCCCGATGTTGAAGCCCTTGTCGCCAGGGTCGTTCAGGAGGCCGTGGTCGCCCGTCAGGAGACGGTTCAGACAGACGATGGGTCGACGGATCGTTATCTCATTCTGCGGAATGTTGAGCGCGTCACGATCCGCGTAGATCAGATCGTGGTCACTTTGCGCAGCCCGGAAGCTGGATCGGACCAAGCGGAGGGAGACGGGGAAGCGAGCCTTCCAAATAGGCTGACGATCCCTTTCGCTCCAAACGGTCCGGCGCGGAAAGGCGTCGTCCACGCGCCCGCGGAGGGCGGGACCATCGACCCAAAGGCGCGGGAACTCCTTACTGCAAGCGATCGCCCGTTCGCGCGCCTGGATGGACGCCATCCTCGCAGGAAGGATCGCATCGTTCGATGCCATCGCCTCCGCCGAAGGCCTCGCCGAGCGCCATGTCCGCCGCCTCGCGCCGCTCGCTTTTCTTTCCCCCAAGTGTCAATTCGCTTCCAACAGCGACCCCATTTTCGCGTCCAATTTCGACCCCTCTTGGGTGAAGAAATTTGCTTATCTGCGTAGTGCATAGGAGGGACCCGCGCCCGTAGCGCAGCGCCCTCGGCGTTGCGCGGAGCTGAGGACGCCGACCTGCAAAGACCAAAACAATCCGGTCTTAGCCGAAATCGAACCGGCCTCCGTCGGCTCTGAGCAAAAAATCCCGGACATTGGAAAGTCGCGACCAGAGACTTTCGCCAGGCTTGCGCGCCAGACACCTGTATTTCGGCAGTCCATGAGTCTCTAAGACGCAAGCCTGCGGCGTAACCTGCCGGAATTGCGTGGTTTTTAGCAGAGACCGCAATTGGTGTGGAATCTATTGCTTAGACGTGCGCAAAATGAATTCCGACGTCAATCGTATCAGAACAGCGCCGCGTTCGTTGAGCATGTTGTGAGAATAAGCTGAATTCCTGTCATGTTTGAATCGTCGAATCCGGGAAAGATGGTGAACTCCCGCTGAAGTGAGATTGCGCTAGACCTCGAACGTCAGGGTATGGATTGCTCCAAATCCGTTCGCAGCGGGGGGGATTGCGATTCGGAACCCAACCGCTCTAATGTCGTCGCACGGAGATGCTCCATGGTTAGCAGAAGCAATGGCGCTGATCGGACCTCGACGAAGGTTCATCTGATTGGAGGCGGCATAGCCTCGTTGGCGGCGGCTGTGTTCATGATCCGCGATGGCGACATCCGCGGCGGCAATATCACCATTTTCGACGAACTGGACAATCTCGGCGGCAGCCTCGACGGCTCCGGTTCGGCCGGGGACGGCTACGTCCTGCGCGGCGGCCGCATGCTCGAAAGCAAATATCTGTGCACTTACGAGCTGTTCTCCTCGATCCCAACTCTCGACGAAAGCCAGACGGTCACGCAGGAGATCTTCGACTTGAATGAGACGATGCAAGACTTCGTCGAAGTCCCGTCTCTTTCGAAACGGCAGGAGGCAGACCGCGCCTGACTTCGGCCTTAGCGAAGCGCACATCCTGACGATCGAGCGGCTCGCTCTTTCGAGCCCGAGGCGCATGCTGGGCAAGACGAGCATCGCCGACCAGTTCGATCCCAGCGTTCTTCAAGACCGATTTCTGGTTCATGTGGTGCACCACTTTTGCCTTTCAGCCCTGGCACAGCGCTGTCGAATTCAAGCGCTATCTCGTGCGGTTTGCGCATATGGTTTCGGGCTTCAATCGGCTCAAGGTATCATGCGGACCGTCTACAATCAGTACGACTCATGGTCCGGCCGCTGCACAAATGGCTCGACGAGCGCGGCGTGAAATTCGAGATGAACACGCGCGTCACTGATCTCGGCCTTCGGGAGCAAGAAGGCGAGACCATCGTCGAGCACATCGACTATGTGCGCGGCGGCGAAGCGACCCAAGATCGCGGTTGGGCCCGATGACCATGTGCTCGTGACCCTCGGCTCGATGACCGAAGCGTCGAAGCTTGGCGGCATGGACTCAGGCTCCCGCCCTCAACGGCAAGGCGGACGGCGGCGCCTGGACGCTTTGGGAGACGATCGCCAAAGGCCGGCCCGAGTTCGGACGTCCCTCGGTCTTCGCCGATCATATCGACGAATCCAAATGGCTGTCGTTCACCGTCACCTTGCATGAGCCACCCTCTTGCGGATCGTGCGCGACCTGACCGGCAACGTGCCGGGCGAGGGCGGCCTCGATCACCTTCCCCGAATCGAACTGGCTCGCCTCGATCGTCATCCCGCACCAGCCGCATTTCATCGGCCAGCCCGAAGGACGTCGAGCGTGTTCTGGGGCTACGGCCTTTCCGTGGACAAGCCCGGCAACTTCGTCAAGAAGCCGATGTCCGCCTGCACCGGCCGCGAGATCCTGACGGAGATGCTCGGCCATCTCAGATCGAAGCGGAGGCTGCGCGGATCCTGGAAACCTCCGTCTGCATTCCCTGCATGATGCCTTTCATCACCAGCCAGTTCCTCCGGCGCGAGCGGGGCGACCGGCCGCAGGTCGTTCCCGAAGGATCGAAAAACCTCGCCTTCACGGGTCAGTTTTGCGAACTGCCTGACGATGTGGTGTTCACCGTCGAATATTCGGTTCGTTCGGCGCAGGCGGCAGTCTACGCCCTGCTCGGCCTGAAGCGTGAACCGCCAGCCGTCTATAAAGGAGAATTCGACCCTATCGTTCTCTTCAAGGCGTTCAAGGCCTTGCACGATCTCCCTGCCTGACGGCTGTCGCCGCGTAAGCGGGTGATGATGACCGCCTACCGCGATGTGGGGAAGTTTGCTTTGGTGTCCACCTGATATCGAGTGGACACCAATTGCGACGGGCATGGCACCGAGAGTTGGTTCAGAGAGTGGAGGCGAGCTTCACAGAGTTGACGCGCGTGGTCGGAGATCATGGAGTCTTGAAAGGCCTTGATGCGTCGCGGCGCCATTGAGATCAGCCTGCCGAATGGCGCCCGAGTCAGCGTCGACGCGGAAGTCGATGAGGCGGCGCTGCGCCTCGTGCTCTCGGCCATAAAGGAGCTTTGATGCTTCAAATCGCGCCGGGCGTACGGGTTTATCTCGCTTGCCGGCCCCGTTCGCCTGCTGGATGATCTCAGGTGGGAAGCGGTAGCCGCTATAGCTTATTCTCTTCATCCTCTTGGCTAAGCGAACCGGAAGCGAGGCCGCCAGCGCAAATCGCCGTGACAATGCCATTCGAAGCGTAAGCGTCTGATTCTTCGCAAGTAAACGTTGGCGCGGCCTTCAAACGAAAAGCCCGGCCATTCCTGACCGGGCAACGCACGTTGCACCCCGCGAGTGCGTTGACGCGAAATACGCCAAGCACTGTGCGACAGGGCGGAAATACGAGCGGCTGAAGACGCAGGGGGCCGAGCTTGTCGCCCGCGCAGAAACATAAGGGAGACCAGAGATTCCATCTCGAATCGAGGATTACGGTCTCATCGGCGATTGCGAGACCGCCGCGCTCGTGTCGCGCGACGGCTCGATCGACTGGCTGTGCTTGCCGAGATTCGACTCTGCCGCATGCTTTGCCGCGCTCTTAGGGACACCCGACAACGGCAGGTGGCAGATCGCACCCGCCGACCCTTCACCGCGCATCACACGACAATACCGGGAGGGGACCCTCATCCTCGAGACCACGTTCGAGACGGAGCAAGGCGCGGCAACCATCATCGATTTCATGCCGCTCGATGGCGCGTCGGATCTCGTGCGTCTCGTTGTCGGCCAGCACGGCCGTCTCGATTTCCGCACTGACCTCGTAATTCGGTTTGATTGCGGCATCAGTGTGCCGTGGGTGAATCAGCTGGACGATGAAAGGGGCCTTCAGGCAGTGGCCGGACCCGACATGTTGGTCCTGCGCACGCTGGTGCCCCTGCACGGCGATGATCTGCACGTTGTCGGTGAGTTCTCCGTGGCCGCAGGGGAAACTGTCCCCTTCGTGCTAAGCCACGGGCTGTCGCACCGGCCACGGCCAAACGCCATAGATCCCCAACTCGCTCTCACTCAGACCGAGACGTTCTGGCGAGATTGGTCGGCACGCTGCCCGCCGATTGGGCCGTGGAGCGAAGCGGTCAAGCGATCATTGCTAACGCTGAAGGCGCTTACCTACGAGCCGACAGGCGGCATCGTGGCTGCGCCGACGACCTCATTACCGGAGCAGATCGGCGGGCCGCGCAACTGGGATTACCGCTATTGTTGGCTGCGTGACGCCGCATTTACCCTGCTCGCCCTGATGAACCTCGGCTATTACGACGAGGCGAGAGCTTGGCACGACTGGCTGCTGCGCGCGGTTGCGGGCCGCCCGGCGCAAGTGCAAATCATGTACGGCATTGCCGGCGAAAAGCAGTTGCCAGAGCGCGAACTGCCTTGGCTGGCGGGATATGAAGGCTCTCGCCCCGTTCGCATTGGCAACGCAGCGGTCGGGCAGCATCAGCTCGACGTTTACGGTGAGGCTATTCATGCGATGTTTGAGGCCCAGCGTGGCGGCATGCCGCCGACACAGCGTGGCGCCGACGTGCTCCGCGTCGTTCTCGCTTACCTTGAAACGATATGGCGCGAGCCCGATGAAGGCATTTGGGAAGTGCGCGGCGGACGCCGGCATTTCACCCATTCAAAGGTGATGGCCTGGGTCGCATTCGACCGTGCGGCGATAATTGCAGAAACGGCTGGCGACGTGAGTGCATCCACGCGCTGGTGGCGGGTCGCTGACGAGATCCGTGGGGAAGTCTGCCGTAGCGGCTTCGACCCCGAACTCGGCAGCTTCGTCCGATCCTACGGGTCTCGCCAAGTTGACGCCAGCCTCCTTCAGATCCCTCTCGTCGGCTTTCTGCCGGCAAGCGATCCGCGTGTGCGTGGCACGCTCGCGGCGATTGAGCGTCATCTGGTGCGCGACGGCGGGCTGGTGATGCGCTACGACACCGAGGATGGTCTGCCCCCCGGCGAGGGCGCATTTCTCGCTTGTAGCTTTTGGCTGGCGGACAATTACATCATGCAACGGCGTTTCGACGATGCGCGCGTGCTTTTCGAGCGACTGCTGGCGTTGCGGAACGATCTCGGTCTGCTCGCCGAGGAATACGCCCCTCGGGCCGGTCGCATGCTCGGAAATTTTCCGCAGGCGTTCAGCCATGTCGGTCTGATCAACACTGCGATCAAGCTTGAGCGTGTCGAATCAGGAGCGGCCACGTAGTCTGACACAGAAGCGTAAAGTCGGGCGGCAATAACGCTTCGGCCTTCTATCCGGGCCTGATCCCGGGTTCCGCTGGACCCGGCGGGCAACATCGGCGTCGCCCTCAACTGGTTTCGCCTTGTTGGAGTTGTCACAGCTTTATCACCGCGCGGCGAGCGATCGAAACTCGATCGTCGAATGGCAGCGTTTGGCGCCAAGCACAATCGAGCGGCTCAAACGGGTGACCGCATCCCCCGAAGCAGAAATTCGAACTGACCCATTTTTTGCCCGCCGCATTTGACAGGCCGCTTGCCGCAATGGTCGATCGCCGCGAAAATCCGGACGCGTGGCGGATCAGTTGCTCCGGAAGCTTGGCCGATATGCCCGAGGCCAATGAAATGGTCGTCAGGATCATGGCCGTCGTCGCCCGGGCTAAGCGCAAGATGATCTCGGCCCGCACTAAAGCCGCGCTCCAAGCAGCTAAGGCCAAAGGAAAGAGACTCGGCGGCCTTCGCCATCGGAAAGACGGATCAGTCGTCAAACTGGACCCTGAGACCATCGCCGCCGGCAGGGCCGCACGCACCGCCAAAGCCGTCGCCCGCGCGGCCGATATTGCGCCGATCATTGACGACATACGAGCAACCGGCGCCAGCTCCTTGCGAGAGATCGCCGCCGAGCTGAACGGGCGTGGCATTCCGACTGCGAGGGGCGGCCAATGGAGCGCCGTCCAAGTGCAGCGCGTCGTGAGCATGCAACCAGGCGATCAAAAACTCGCACAAAAATGAGACTTGGCTTAACGCGCGCTCAAACGATCGAGAATTGAGCGCGCTTGGGCAACTGCCCTCCTTCCAGGCGCTGTTCGAGCAGAGACAGAGCAGCGGTGCGCCGACAGGAAACGCGGGGCTCGCTTCGGCATCCGGGCTGTCACCGGTGTGGCCCCAAAGGGCCCAACCCGGCAAGCTGTAGGACGGTCAGAAAATGCTCAACACGGGCTCTAATATAAGGTGCTCTTCGGCACAGAGCAGACTTGGCGCCGCATGAGTTCCCTGGACTCCTGGGCACAGCCGAGCATGGATTGGCGTCGCACATGGGCGCGCTGACGCGCCTCCTTCCCTACCCCGCCGGCCTTTGCGCCTTCGCGGGGTCGTGCCGGTGACGGCGGACGCCGTCGGAAGCAAAGGAGGAGAAGATGGCGAAGCTCAGCGATACGCAATTGATGGTGTTGTCAAACGCGGCGGCGAGGGAGGACGGCGCCGCAGTCGTTCCGCCGAAGATGAACAGGGCCGCGGCGGCGAAGGTCGGATCGAGCCTCATCGCCCGCAAGCTGATGCGCGAAGTGCGGACAAAGCCCGGCATGCCGGCCTGGCGCGCGGACGAGAACGGACGAAACGTCAGCCTGATCATCACGCGCGCCGGCCGCGATGCGATCGGCGTCGATAGCGCGGCAAAGACCAATCAGCCTGTTTCAAACAAAAACGGCACTGTGACCGCGGAGGATCGGCATCCAGCGGCGGGGCGGCGCCGCGCGCCGGATCCAAGCAGGCGCTTGTCGTCGAAATGCTGTCGCAGGAACCGGGCGCAACGCTCAATGCCCTGATTGAAGCGACCGGCTGGTTGCCGCACACCACGCGAGCGGCCCTGACCGGTCTTCGCAAGCGCGGTTTTGCGGTCGAACGCTTCCGTCACGAGACAACTGGTTCGGTCTACCGGATTACGAGCCACCCATCCCCGGCTCAGGCTTGAGCCCATGACGGGCTCATACTCTCGTCGGCGGCCGGCGCGCTTGCCGGCCGCTGAAGATCTCGATGCAGAGCTTGGCCGCATCGCGGCGATGACCATCGACCAGCTGCGAGATCTGTGGCGCGAAACGCGGGGACGGGAACCGCCAGAGGCGCTGACGAAGGACCTCATCGCCCGCGCACTCGCCCATTTTCTGCAGGACGAGCGTCTCGGCGGATTGCGGCCAGATCTGCGCGAGCTGCTCGCCTCGCTTCCGACAAAGGGCGCGGCGCCCATGCGGCATCTGAAGGTCGGCTCCGTCATCGTCCGGGAACATCGAGGCGCGGTTCACGAGGTCATGATCGTCCCCGACGGGTTCTGCTGGCAGGGAAAGGTCTACGCAAGCCTTTCCACCATCGCGCGGAAAATCACCGGCACGAACTGGAACGGACCGCGCTTTTTTGGCCTGCGCGGCGGCGAACCGGCTCCCTCATTAACAGCGGCCCAGGAACCTACAGCGCCGAGGAGAAAGCCGCGCGCCGGCGCCAAGCCCATTCAGCCCGTTTCCTCCGCCGCGGCGAAGCACCTTGTGGCCCGTGCGTCTCGCGCCACCTCTTCGTCTGTGTCCGTCTCTCAATCGCGCGAGTCGAGTGAACATCCGGGGGTTCGGCCATGAAACCGAACGCGCCAAAACCGCAGCGCTGCGCGATCTACACGCGGAAATCGACCGAGCATAATCTCGACCTCGCCTTCAACTCGCTCGACGCGCAACGCGAAGCCTGCGAGGCTTACATCAAGAGCCAGGCGCATGAGGGCTGGCGGCTTATTGCCGGTCGGTTCGACGACGGCGGTCTCTCCGGAGCCTCGCTCGAGCGCCCTGCGCTGCAGGCGCTGCTCGATCAGGTGCGGGCTCAAAAGATCGACATTATCGTCGTTTACAAGGTCGACCGACTGACGCGCTCGCTCGCCGACTTCGCCAAGCTCGTCGAGCTTTTTGACGAACATGGCGTCTCCTTCGTCTCGGTCACCCAGTCCTTCAACACGACCTCGAGCATGGGCCGGCTCACCCTTAATGTCTTGCTCTCCTTCGCCCAGTTCGAGCGCGAGGTGATCGGCGAGCGGGTGCGCGACAAGATCGCCGCCTCCAAACGCAAGGGGATCTGGGTTGGCGGCCCGGTTCCGCTCGGCTATCGCAGCGTCGGCAAAAAGCTCGAAGTCGTTCCCGAGGAGGTGGCGCTGGTTCGAAAAATCTTCGGGGACTATCTGCGGCACGGGTCGATCGGCGCGCTGGCGGTGGCGCTCGATCGGGAAGACGTTAGACCGAGGCCGCGCGCGCTCGCTAATGGATCGACCATCGCTGCCGAGCGCTTCATGGTGGGTCCGCTCGCGCACATGCTGAAAAACCGCTTCTACATTGGCGAGATTGTCTATCGCGGCGAAATCCACCAAGGGGAGCATGAGCCGATCCTTGATCGCGATTTGTTCGATGCGGTCCAGAGTAAGATGGCTGAGCGCTCCGTTCAGCGAAACCTCAAAAGATCTAGATCACCGTCTTTCCTTGTGGGTCTCATCTTCGACGATCGCGGCAATCCGATGAGCCCGAGCCACGCCAACAAAAAGGGCGTGCGCTATCGCTACTATGTCTCGCAGGCGCTGCTGCAGCACCACAAGGCCGAGGCTGGGTCGGTCGTCCGCGTGTCGGCGCCCGATGTCGAGGCACTTGTCCGCACGGCGGTTAAAGACGCCCGTGGCGTCGATCAGGTCACGGCTCAGACCGACGACGCCGCGCTGGACAGTGAATTCATCAGCCAATACGTCGAGCGCGTTGTCGTTCATGCAGGACACATCGCGGTCGCTCTGCACAGTCCCGACGTAGCATCAGCGCAGCCAGAAGGAGAGACCGAAGCGAGCGTCCCGACCAGGCTGGTGATCCCCTTTGTCCCCAATGGTCGAGCGCGGAAAGGCGTCGTCCACGCGCCTGAAGAGTGTGGAGCCATCGATCCCAAAACGCGGGACGCTTTGCTCCAGGCGATCGCCCGATCGCGCCGATGGATGGAGGCGATCCTCGCTGGAAAGATCGCCTCGTTCGACGCCATCGCCGCCGCCGAAGGCCTCGCCGAGCGTCATGTCCGCTTCCTGATGCCCCTCGCCTTTCTCTCGCCGCGCGTTGTCGCGGCGATCGCCCAGGGCGCGGTGCGAAGAGATCTGACCGTATCCAATCTGGCTCGCACGCTGCCGTATAAATGGGCGGACCAGGAGCAAATGCTCGGGCTCGGCTAAGGCAAAGTCTCTCCCGCCTCCATCATCGCGGCTTGTCGGATTGCCTTCCCCGCAAGTCGTCGCGTCGGACTAGATGCACCAAGATCGCGGCGAGGCCTAAGCCACCTAAAATTCCGGAGATTGGAAAATCGCCAGCAGAGACTCTGGCCCGAGTTCCGCGCCAAAGACGCAGATCTCGCGGATTCACGCGTCTCTGAGACGCCGATCCCGACGCTAACCCATTGAAGACACGCGTCTTCCTGCAGAGACCGCGCTAAGTCCGGAATTGCAGGAATGCGTGGCTGCCCAGAGAGGATTTCGAACTCTTGAATCCAGAGACGCGCGGCCGGCCCCTGACCGAGGCTTGACCGCAAATCCTGGCACGATTGGGCTTAATTTTCCTCGCAGAAAGGAGTGGACTTCCGCGCCGAACGGAGCGTCACTGTCGCCATGCCGAGAGGGCCGTTTGGCCCATTCGGGATCCTACCCCGCTGGCGATGGCGCCACCGCGGGGCTTCGGCAGTGACGGCGCTTAGCGTCGTCACCACCGAAAAGGATCCTACAATGGCAAACGCCAAAAACCCCTCTAAATCCAAGTTTGCGCGCGCTAAGAGCCGCGCGAAAAGCCCTGCGAAACCTGGAACCGTTTCACCGGGTTCGACTCGCGGCGGGACCAAGCAGGAGGCCGTCCTCGCCCTGCTCAGAGAGCCCAAGGGCTCAACGATCGCCGCCATCATGCAGGCGACCGGCTGGCAACAGCACTCGGCCCGCGGTTTCCTCGCAGCGGTCGTGCGCAAGAAACTCGGCTTGACGCTGATTTCGGAGAAGACCGGCGGCGAACGCATTTATCGCTTGAAATCCGGACAGCCGTCTAAATCGAAGCCGAAGATCTCCGGCACGGCAGCCGCCTAGCCATGGCTTCCGTGGACCCGCGAGCGATCGAGGGCGAGATCGATCGCATTCGATCGCTCGGCCTCGAGGAATTGCGTCGCGAATGGCGGCGGCTGCATCGGGGTGAACCGCCGAGGATCAGTCGCGACCTGCTTGTCCTTGCGCTTGGTTACAGACTTCAGGAAATCGAGCACGGCGGGCTCGGCAAGTCGACCCGTCGCAAGCTGCAAACGATGGCGAAGGCGTTGCGGACAACGGGGCGAGTTGGCCCTGCGCCGAGCCTCAGCCTGAAGCCCGGCGCGCGCCTTGTTCGGGAATGGCGCGGCCGCACCCACACCGTCACGGTGACGGAAGAGGGTTTCGACTATGCCGGGACGAACTATTCGTCTCTGACCAAGATCGCCAAAACGATCACCGGAGCGCACTGGTCGGGCCCGCGCTTCTTTGGCCTGCCAGCGGCGGCTGCCGAGCGTCCAAGCAATGGGGAGCGCGATGGCTGAGTCGGAAAAGACGCCGCGACGATCCGCCAAAAAGGCGCGCTGCGCGATTTACACACGAAAATCGTCGGAGGAAGGCCTGGAGCAGGCCTTCAACTCGCTCGACGCCCAGCGCGAAGCCTGCGCCGCCTTCATCCTCTCGCAAAAGCATGAAGGCTGGACGGCGGCGCCGACGCTCTATGATGATGGCGGGTTTTCCGGCGGCACGATGGAGCGGCCAGCCCTGAAAAGGCTGATCGCCGACATCGAGTCAGGCCAGATCGACGTGGTCGTCGTTTACAAAGTCGACCGTTTGACGCGCGCGCTTTCCGATTTCGCCAGGCTCGTCGATGTCTTCGACCGCCGCGGCGTCTCGTTCGTGTCGATCACCCAGCAGTTCAACACCACCACCAGCATGGGCCGGCTGACTTTGAACGTCCTTTTGTCCTTCGCCCAGTTCGAGCGCGAGGTGATCGGCGAGCGGGTGCGCGACAAGATCGCCGCCTCCAAGAAAAAGGGCATGTGGATGGGCGGCATGCCGCCTCTCGGCTATGACGTGCAAAACCGCAAACTGGTCGTCAACGAGGACGAGGCCCGGACTGTCGTCGATATCTTCCGGCGCTATCTCGCGCTCAAATCGGTCGCGCGCTGCGAGAGGAGCTTGCCGAGGCCGGGATCAGGAGCAAGCGCCGCATGCGGCCCGACGGCTCCGGCTATGGCGGCCAGACGCTCTCCCGGGGGGCGCTCTATCTGATGCTTCAGAACCGTCTCTACCGCGGCAAGATACCCTATAAAGGCCAATGCTATCCCGGAGAACACGAAGCGATCGTCGACGAGCCGTTGTGGGACGAAGTTCAGGCGGCGCTTGCCGCCAACCGCGTCGAGCGGGCGACGGGCGCGCGCGCAGCGCGCCCAAGCCTGCTGACGGGCATGGTTTTTGACGAGAGCGGCGAGCGCCTGACGCCAACACATGCGGTCAAGAAGGGAGCGCGCTACCGCTACTATGTTTCGACCTCCCTCATCACCGGGGACGCAAGGACCCGTTCGAGCGGCCGGCGAATACCCGCGGGCAATTTGGAAGCCTGGTGATCGACAGGCTTCGCGCATTTCTCGCCGACCCCGGAGCGATCCTCGACGCCGCCAACAATGAATCGACCAACGGTTCAGGATGGAGCCAACTGATCGAACGCGGCCGTCAGATCGCGGAAGAACTCGGAGGCTACGCGCCAGACAAAGTCAAAGCGACGCTCATGGCGCTGCTCTGCCGCGTGGAGATCAAATCCGAACGCATCGAAATCACGCTCGCTCGAGGCCGCCTTATCGAGCTGCTGGTCGGCTCGATTGATCTGAAGACGCAGCATCAGGGACTGATCAATGATGTGAGCGATATCCTGAGGTTGACGGCGCCGGCGACCCTCAAGCGCGTCGGCCGCGAAATGCGACTGCTGGTCGAGGACGCCGACGACCAGACGGCAGCCGATCCGAGCTTGCTCAGAATCATTGCTCGCGCTCACGACGTCCAGGCGCGCCTGATCCAAAACCCCAAGCTGACCGTGCATGACGTCGCGCGCGCGGAGCGAGTGTCGGCGGCCTACCTCTATTCCATCCTGCGTCTTCCCTGGCTGGCGCCCGACATCACCACGGCCATCATCAATGGCCGAAAGCCGCCGCACCTCACCGCCAAGACATTGATGCGCCTGACGCCGCGGCTGTCGCCCGACTGGGCCGAACAGCGAAAGCTGCTCGGCTTCCGCTGAGAACGGGCGCCGGTTCTGCAAGCCGTCGCCTCCGTCACATCGGCTTCGCGTGCGAAATAAGCTGCTCGGCCCACGAAAAAAGTAAACCCCGAAATGGCGCCGGAGAGATTTTCACGACGGGCGCGGCCGAGATTGCGCCTGAACGCGTCTCCGCCTTGAACCGGATGCAACGCAAGACCGCGTAACCCCGCCATTTCGCGACAAAATAGGGCTCGCAAGAAAGACAAAACTATACACAATATCAATTACTTAATTGCTGGCTGGGGCGGGAGGATTCGAACCTCCGCATGGCGGAATCAAAATCCGCTGCCTTACCGCTTGGCGACGCCCCAATCCCGCCCGGCAAACCGCTGCGGCGGCTGGACCATAATGCGAGGCGCACCGCGCCGCAACCGCGCCCGACCGCGGAAATCGCCGAAGGGAGGGGATTTCACGTCAAACTGTGTTCGGCCTGAATTCACGGAGTCAATTGGGCGCAGCCGGGCCGCCATTCCCGCCGCGCCCGCACAGGGCCCAATATACGAGGCCGGAAACTGCTCCGGTCAAGAAAAACAGGAAAGCAAAACGCAGCTCCTCTGGGCTCGCGCTGACCACTCGCATGGTGTTGAAGGCGGCGCGTGCGACCCACGGCGCGGAGGCGGCAAATAGCCCGGTTGCGCCCACATACCAAAGAATGGACCGCACCTGAGCGATTTCGCCGACCAAAACGGTAATCGCCAATGGCGTGACGCAGACAGCAACGAGGGCGGTCCAGACGAACCGCGTCAATTCAGCGGCCGCAAAGGCTGGAGAGCCGTAGGCGCCCGATTCAGCGACTGAGAAAAACGCGAAATGGGCAAAGGCGGCTGCCGCCCGTCGCGCCGCAGGATCGAGCGTAGTCGCAACCGGCAGAACGATCAGTCCGGCGGCGATGGCGACCAGCAGGCCGAAAAAGACAATGATCGCCCGGCGAAACGCCATTATGGGCGCCTTTCTCAAGCTTCGGCGCGGGTCCATCGGCGCAATTTGAGTCCAGATTATTCGCGCTCGATGCGAATGAATTGCGGTTTCGCCGCCAAAAATCCGTCGGCGACGACCGCGTCCAGCGCGTCGCGGATGGTTTCCTCATGCGTCGCATAGGTGATGAGAATGACCGGAACCGCTCCCGGAGTTCTCGGAGCCCGCCCCTGGACGGCGGCGCTGAACGATGCTTTCGAGCGAGATGTCGCGTTCGGCGAAGCGCGTCGCGATCGCCGCCGCGGCGCCGGGACGGTCGAACACCGACAGCCGCACATAATAACCGCCAAGATGCAGTTGCATCGGCGCGTTTTTTCCCTCCGTCAAGGTCGCGACGGGCACGCCGAACGGCTTGGAGCGGACGCCCCGGGCGATGTCGGCGATATCGGCGACGATCGCCGAGGCGGTCGCTTCGCCCCCCGCTCCCGGCCCGACGAGCGTCAGCTCATGGACGGCGTCGGCGTCGATCGTCACCGCATTGGTGACGCCCATGACCTGCGCGATGGCCGAGGTTTTTGAGACCATCGTGGGATGCACGCGCTGCTCGATCCCGTCGGGCGTCCGGAGGGCTACGCCCAAAAGCTTGATGCGGTAGCCGAGTTCCGCCGCAGCTTCGATGTCGGCGAGGCTGATCGACTCGATGCCTTCGATCGCAATCGAGCCTGTGTCGATCAGCGTTCCGAAGGCGAGCGACGTCAGAATCGCCAGCTTGTGCGCAGTGTCGAAGCCGCCAATATCGAAGGTCGGGTCGGCCTCTGCGTAGCCGAGCTTTTGCGCCTCGCGGAGGCATTGCGCGAAGCTCAGTCCCTCTGTCTCCATCCGGCTCAAGATATAATTGCAGGTGCCGTTGAGGATGCCATAGACCCTCTCTATCGAGTTCCCCGCAAGTCCTTCGCGCAAGGTCTTGACGATGGGAATTCCGCCGGCGACCGACGCCTCGAACGAGAGCGGAACGCCGTTGCCCTCGGCGATACCCGCCAGCCGCATGCCGTGCTTGGCGAGCAGCGCCTTATTGGCCGTGACGCAGGATTTGCCTGCGGCCAGCGCCGCCTCGATCGAAGCCAGCGACGCGCCATCCGCGCCGCCGATGAGTTCGACGAAGAGATCGATCTCGCCCGACTTTGCCAGTTCGACTGGGTCGTCGAACCATTGGAGGGCGGAGAGATCGACTGAACGGTCTTTCGACGCATCGCGCGCCGAAACGCCGGTCACGTCAATTTGGCGAGCGGTGCGCTGCGTCAAAACGTCGGCCTGCCGGTCGAGCAGCCGGATGACAGCCGAGCCGACGGTGCCAAGACCGGCAATTCCAATGCGTAACGGAGGCAGCATGAAAAGAGGAGCCTCGATGATTGAGGAAAACCGGGCCGGCGCCTGAACACTGTCCCATGAGCGCATCTAGAGCATTTTCTGATTTCGCGAAATCGGAAAAGGCGTCCCGTTTTGTGATGCGGCCCATTCCTGTCGATCGCCCGACGATGCTCAAAAGAGCATTCGCTTCGACGTGGAAAACAGGCGGAATCAGTCGGGGCTCGAACGGCCAAAATCGATCGAGAGTGAGGCGCGTTCGATCCCGCTGACCAATGTCGGGAAGGCGTTTAGCTCGCCTCTTTCTCACTCGCTCAAGCCGCCGCCCTGCCATCGCAGATTTGACGAGCACAAGCTCGGATAATGCGTCTTTTCCGTTGGTAAGCTTAAACTAGCGCACAGCTTGCCTTTGCAGCGCCGCCGCCGCAAAATCTGATACCTCGGACGCATATCGCGGCGGCCTTGCTTCGCCGCGACAATCGCTTAAATTGAAAGTTCAACGACAATTGACAACAGGCGACGCGTCCAGAAAACGGACGCCCCGGGATGCTTTTAAAATGACATTCGTCGACGCCGTAGAAATCGCCGGCCGGAAATCGGGCCATATCAAACTTCACGGCGAGGAGGCGTTCGCCAAGATGCGGCGCGCTGGCCGGCTAACCGCCGAAGCCCTCGATCTGCTGACCGAATATGTCCAGCCCGGCGTCACGACCGAATTTCTGGACGCGCTGATCTTCGATTTTGCGATGTCGCATGGGGCCTACCCGGCGCCGCTCGACTATCGCGGCTATCGCAAATCGATCTGCACCTCGATCAATCATGTCGTGTGCCACGGCATGCCGGACCGCAAGCCTCTAAAAGAAGGCGATATCGTCAACGTCGACGTGACCCTGATCGTCGATGGCTGGCACGGCGATTCGAGCCGAATGTATCTCGTCGGCGAAGTGCCCCGCCGGGCTGAACGCCTCGTCGAAGTCACATATGAAGCGTTGATGCGCGGAACGGCGGCGGTGCGGCCGGGAGCGACGACTGGGGATATCGGCGCCGCCATTCAAGATTATGCGGAAGGCGAGCGCTGCTCCGTTGTGCGCGATTTCTGCGGCCACGGACTCGGGCGGCTGTTTCACGACGAGCCGAACATCCTGCACTACGGCCGGCGCGGCGAAGGGGTGACGCTGCGGCCCGGCATGTTCTTCACCATTGAGCCGATGATCAATCTCGGGCGCCCGCAAGTGAAAATCCTGTCGGACGGCTGGACCGCCGTAACGCGCGACCGCTCCCTATCGGCGCAGTTCGAGCATTCGATCGGCGTCACCGAAACCGGCTATGAAGTGTTTACGCTTTCGCCGAAAAGGTTGGACCATCCGCCCTATCATCCTGCGCCGGACGCCGCGTGACCAAGGCGCAGGCGGAGCCTGATGGGGATGCGAGAGCCGGCTCGCCGGCGGGCGAACAACCTCATTATCACGGCCACAGGGAGCGGCTGCGCGAGCGTTTCCGCAAGGCCGGCGCCGAGGCGCTGGCCGATTATGAACTGATCGAACTCATCCTGTTCCGGGCTATGCCGAGGCGCGACGTCAAGCCCATCGCCAAGGCGCTGCTGGCGCGTTTTGGCTCCTTCGGCGAAGTCATTTCAGCGCGGCCGGAACGTCTCGCCGAAATCGACGGGCTCGGGGAAGCCGCCATAGTCGAAATCAGGATCATCGAGGCGGCGGCGCGGCGCCTCGCCAAATCATCGATCGAAAAGCGGCCTTCTTTGTCGAGCTTTTCCGCCGTCATCGACTATTGCCGCACCGCCATGGCCTTTCTCGATCACGAGGAATTTCGCATCCTCTTCCTCGACAAGAAGAATTTTCTCATCGCCGATGAGGTCCAGGGCGTCGGCACCGTCGACCACGCCCCCGTCTATCCGCGCGAAATCATGCGCCGGGCTCTGGAGCTCAGCGCGTCGGCGCTGATCCTCGTGCACAACCACCCCTCGGGCGATCCCGAGCCCTCGGCCGAAGATATCTATCTCACCCACCAGATCATCGCGGTCGGCAAGCCGCTTAAGGTCAGCGTGCATGACCATCTGATCATCGGCAAGCACGGTCACGCCAGCCTCAAGGGGATGCGGCTGATCTAGCGACTTTAGTTCAGCCTGAACTCGCCGCCGACCGCCCGGAACTCCGCCGGTTTGATCAGCTTGGAATGGCCGACGCGGACGCTGTGCAACGGACCTTCGAGCTTTTGCGTCCAGAAATTCAAGAATTTGATCAAACTCGGAAAATCCGGCGCTATATCGTAGTCCTGCCAGATATAAGACTGCAGCAAACGGGGATGGTCGGGCAGACGATAAAGGATTTCCGCGGTGGCGAGGCCATAGCCGGCCAGTTGCTTGATGAAGTCTTCGGAAACCCGGGCTTTAACCCCTCCGACGGTTGTGGCCTTGATCATCGACTTGAACCTCCGAGCCAGCAACGCCAGCAAGCAGATTTGCGTTGCGTAATTTGACCGATCGCGCGCTTGCCGCGTCTCCTTCGCATCCTCCCATTCAACGTTTGTCATGTTAATGTTACGTGTGCGCCTCAACTTTTGCGAGCAAATCTTGTGCCACGCTTAAGCCATGCCCCATGACGCGATCGGCGCCCATCCTGCGACGGCTATTGCCGCGTCGCAAGAGGTTGCTAGTCTAGCGCGATGAGCGAATCGATCGCGTCCTTTGAGGGAGGGATGTGGTCAGGGAGAGCAACAGACATGTCGGAGATCTTCGTCGCGGGCGAGGCGTTCAACGTTCTCCTTGAAGGCGATGCGTCAAAGGAGGTTTTGGTCCTGGCCCATCAATTGGGCGGCAGCCTCGCCGTTTGGGATGGCTTGGCGCCGGCCCTCCTCGAACATTTCCGGATCCTGCGCTATGATTCGCGCGGGCACGGCTCGAGCGTCGCAACTCACGGGCCTTATTCGATCACGGGGCTGGCGCGAGACGCGATCGGCATTCTAGACGCTTTCGGCGTCGAAAAGGCGCATTGGCTAGGTCTCTCGATGGGCGCGATCGTCGGCCAAGCGGCGCTGATTTTAGCGCCGGGCCGGATTGGCCGCGCCGTGCTCGCGAACACGGCCGCGCAACTCGGAACGCCAGATACTTGGAACGCCCGCATTCAAGCGGTTTGGGCCAATGGCCTGGCGAGCCTCGTCGAGAGCACCGCGGAGCGCTGGTTTACGCCGGAGTTTCGCGCCGCCCAGCCGGAAGCCGTCGCGGAGGTGATGAACATCTTTCGGAACACCTCCGCCGAGGGTTATGCCGGCGCCTGTGCGGCCTTGCGCGACGTTGATCAACGCGAAGCGATCAGATCCATCAAGAATAAAGCGCTGGTGATGGTTGGACGTCGCGATCCCTCGGCTCCCCCGCCACTCGGCGCCTTGGTCGCCAGCGCCATCGAAGGCGCAAAGCTGGTGACGTTGGAGGCCTCGCACATTTCCCCTATTGAGGATCGCGAAGCCTTTGTCGAGGCAACAATCGATTTCCTGACGTCCGTTGAGAGGCCGGCGCGCACGGCGCCGCTGCCGCGCAAAAGGCCAGCGCGACTGAACCCTGCCCGTCAGTCCCTTGCCGCCAGGATTCCCGAAAAAAAGGCGGCCGCACGCCAGGCCCCTGCCAAAAAGGCAGCGGCGAAAAAAGCCGTCAACAAGAACGCGCCCAAAAAAGTCGCGCCTAAAAAAGCGGCGACGAAAAAGCCTGTGACCAAAACAGCAGCGATCAAGACAGCCCCCTCAAAAAAAGCCGCCGCGAAGCAAGCGGCGGCCAAAAAGACCGCTGCGAAACCGGCTGCCAAATCACGGGCGATCGGCAAATCTTCAACGGAGTCGGCCCGGACCAAAACGGCGGCGAAGAAGCGGCCTCGCAAGGGCAAAACCTAAGCCGCCCTCAAAAAGCCTCCTGTTCAAAGCCTCCTGTACCCGCGGTGAACATAGGCGAGACTGTCGCCTTCGGGGCCATAAGCGACCGCCAGAACAAGCCCGATCATGATGTAATGCGTGCCGACTTCCTTCGCCTCGATAAGGCGGCAGTCGATTGAGGCGGCAGCCCCACGAAGCACAGGCGAGCCAGTCATCAGCTTCGTCCATTCGCCATGGGAAAAACGCGCCTCGTAATGCAGCTCGCTTCGACCCGCGAAGATATCGGCCAGGCTCTGGTGCACGGGACTGAGTGCGTTGATGCAGAAAACGCCATTGTTGATCATCCGCGACGCGGATGGAGACGACCTTTTGATGCAAAAGAGCGCTGTCGCCGGTTCGAGCGTGACGGAAGTCGCCGACGTCGCCGTGATTCCGCCAAGGCCCGCCGGCCCATTCGTCGTGACGATATGAACCGATGCCGCCACTCAACTCATCGCCTCGCGAAAATGCGCCGAATCAGGATCAAAGCCGAGAGTGGCGGCGATGTCGTCGCCGCCATGGGCAAATTCGACCATTTTTGCGCTGAAGCTCCTGCTTATCCGGCCCGCCTGCCGGCCCGCCGCAAAGGGCGGTGCTCTGTCATAACAAATAGAGGGCGGCAAACAAAGACCTGAGGGCGTCGCGAGGAGGTCGAACGGCGCCGCATTTGCTATCAACGCCTTGCAAGCCAAGGCGGGAGATGCAATGTCCGCTGTCAGGACGAAAGCGAAAGCGTTTTTGAGTCGCGCCGGCCGGCGAGCCTTAAAAAATCCGATGAACCAAAGGGCTGGGTAGGTTTTGCGTTTCCGCGCAATCGAAGAATGCTCTAGCCTCGCGCACCGCCAGGCAAGAAGGAGGGCTTTAGGCGCTGATGGGGATATTCCTGCAGCAATTGATCAATGGCATCACGCTGGGCTCGATCTATGGCCTTATCGCTATCGGCTATACGATGGTTTTCGGCATCATTGGCATGGTCAATTTCGCGCATGGCGACGTTTTCATGCTGTCGGCTTTTATCGCGCTCATTCTGTTTCTGGCGCTAACGCAACTTCTCGGCGTAACGTCTATTGCGATCGCTTTCGTCATCGTCCTCTTTGCCGGAATGGCGCTCACCTCGCTTTGGAGCTACATGATCGAGCGCATCGCCTATCGGCGGCTGCGCGGCTCGTTTCGCCTGGCGCCGCTGATCTCGGCGATCGGCATGTCGATCTTTCTGTCCAATCTCGTCTATGTCCTGCAGGGGCCGCGCAATAAGGCTCTCCCGCCTCTATTCTCCAGCGTCATGAAGGTGACGCATGGAGGCGCCTACGACGTCACGCTGTCTTTGAAGCAAGTGCTCATTGTCGGCGTCACGGCGACGCTGCTCGCCGGCTTCTGGTTCTTGGTGCAGAAGACGCCGTTTGGGCGGGCGCAACGGGCGTGCGAGCAGGACAGCCGCATGGCCGCTCTGCTCGGCGTCGACGTCGACAAGACAATATCCTTGACTTTCGTGATCGGCGCGGCGCTGGCGGCCGTCGCCGGCGTTTTGTACATCCTCTATTATGGCGTCATCAATTCCGGCGACGGTTTTGTCCCGGGGGTGAAAGCCTTTACGGCCGCCGTTCTCGGAGGGGTCGGGTCGCTGCC
This sequence comes from uncultured Alphaproteobacteria bacterium, assembly GCA_963789645.1. Lineage (GTDB taxonomy): Bacteria > Pseudomonadota > Alphaproteobacteria > Rhizobiales > Beijerinckiaceae > Methylocapsa. The sequence goes on from CAWBLM010000002.1 coordinate 449,461, forward strand.
TGGGGCTGTCCTCGGCGGCCTCCTCATAGGTCTGATCGAGACCTTTTGGGCCGCTTATTTCTCGAGCGACTACAAGGACGTCGCGGCCTTCTCAATCCTTGCGATCACCTTGATCTTCATGCCGTCCGGGCTATTCGGCCGTCCCGATGCCGAGAAGGTTTAAAAAAGCATGACTCGGTCCGACGCGCCGGCCGACCTTGCCCCGTCCCTCAGCGTGGCCTTTACCGGAGCCGCGAAGGCGGGGGCCATCATGCTCGGCCTTGCCTTTCCCATTCTCGCCTATCGGACAGATCAGAATTTCGCCAACGAGCTCTATCTGCGAAGCCGCTGGCCCGCGGTGCTGATCGCCGTGCTGGCCGCCGCCATTTTGCGATTCATCGTGCTGGCTCTGCCGCATAGGGTGAGGCGGCCGTCGAGGGCCAAAGCGGAAACGCCGCGCGGCGCTTTCCAGATCATCGGGCGCTTTGCCGCCTCCGCCGGCGCGGCGGCCTTGATCGCCTTTCCGATTGTGATGGTCGCTCTCCTCGGGCCGGCGGGATCGCAGAAATGGATCGATAATTTCGGCATTCAGATCCTGCTTTACGTCCTGCTCGGCTGGGGCCTCAATATCGTCGTCGGCCTCGCGGGCCTGCTTGATCTCGGCTATGTCGCTTTCTACGCCGTCGGCGCCTACGCTTACGCTCTCCTGTCCACGACATGGGGCTGGCCGTTCTGGGTTTGCCTCCCCGTCGCCGGACTGCTCGCCGGACTTTGGGGCGTCGCGCTCGGCCTGCCGGTGCTGCGTCTGCGCGGCGATTATCTCGCCATCGTAACCATGGCTTTCGGCGAGATTATCCGCCTCGTCCTTACCAATTGGACGGCGTTGACCAATGGCGACGCCGGGATCAGCTCAATTCCCCGCATCACATTTTTCGGCTGGCCCTTCGTCCCCGGGCCGCACGGATTCGCGGCTCTGTTCGGACTGAAATTTGCCCCTGTGCACCGCCTGATCTTTCTTTTCTATCTCGTTCTCGCGCTCGCGCTCCTGGTCAATTTCCTGACCCTCCGCTTGAGGCGCGCCCCGATCGGCCGCGCTTTTGAAGCTTTACGGGAGGACGAGATCGCCTGCCGGTCGCTCGGACTCGATACGGTGGCGACGAAACTCACCGCTTTCGCGCTCGGAGCTGCCATCGCCGGCATGGCTGGCGCGCTGTTCGCCGCGCGCCAGAACTTCGTCTCGCCGACAAGCTTTACCTTCACCGAATCGGCGACGATCCTCGCCTTGGTCGTCCTCGGCGGCGGTGGTTCGCAGCTCGGCGTCGCGCTTGCCGCGGTCGGCATCATCGGCGGCTCGGAGCTACTGCGTGAACTCGATGGTCTGAAGCTGATCTTCGGCAATGCTTTCGATCCCACGCAATACCGCATGCTGATCGTCGGCGTCGCCATGGTCGCGATGATGAACTGGAAGCCGCGCGGCCTGATCGCCCTGAGGAAGCCTTCGATCCTCCTCCTCAAGGGAAAACCCGTCGTCGGCGCCCTCGCGCGCGAGGGTCACGGCTGATGCGCTGGCTCGATGCGCCTCTGCTCGCGGTCGAACAGCTATCGATGCGGTTTGGCGGGCTCGTCGCTGTGGACGCGCTCGATTTCACTGTCGGACGCGGCGACATCACGGCGCTGATCGGGCCGAATGGCGCGGGCAAGACCACCGTTTTTAATTGCGTGACGGGCTTCTACCGGAGCTGCGGCGGCCGCATGGCTCTCGCTCGCACCGGATGCGCCGCGCCAAACGACGTGCGCGCCTTGACGGAAACGGGAGGGCGCCACGCCAAAATGGCCTCTGGCGAAATCTTCCTTCTGGAGCGCATGGCCGATTTCGAGATCGCCAAACATGCCGGGGTGGCCCGAACCTTCCAGAACATCCGCCTGTTTCCGGGCCTGACGCTGCTCGAAAACCTCATGGTCGGGCAGCATAATCATCTGGTCGGATCGGGCTTCGCCTTTCCTCGGCTGTTCGGTTTCGGAGCCTATCGGACCCGCGAAAAAACGGCGCTCGACACGGCGCGCTGCTGGCTCGACAGGATCGGCCTTCTTGACCGAGCCGACGAGCCCGCCGGCGCCCTCCCCTATGGCGCGCAGCGACGCCTTGAGATCGCGAGGGCCATGGCGACTTCGCCTGTGCTGCTCTGCCTCGACGAACCGGCCGCCGGATTGAACCCGCACGAATCGCACGAACTCAACGCTCTCCTATTGCGCCTTCGCGACGATTACGAAACTTCGATTCTCCTTATCGAACATGACATGTCGGTGGTGATGGAGATTTCCGACCATGTGATCGTCCTGGATTATGGCGTGAAGATCGCTGACGGACGCCCGGCGGAGATCCGCGCTGACGAAACCGTCATCAAAGCCTATCTCGGCGTCGAGTTCGAGGCGGAAACGGTCGCAATCGGCGCATGAGCGGGACGCAATCGAAGGCGCTTTTGTCAATGCGGGGCGTGAAGGCCTATTACGGGGCCGTCAATGCGCTCAAAGGCGTCGATCTCGAGATTCACGAGGGCGAGATCGTCACGATGATCGGCGCCAACGGCGCCGGCAAGACGACCTTGATGATGACCATCTTTGGAAATCCCCGCGCGCGCGAAGGCGCCATTCATTTTTGCGGGCGCGACATCACGCGAATGCAGACCCATCAGATCGCGCGCCTCGGCCTCGCGCAATCGCCCGAGGGCCGGCGGATCTTTCCGCGCATGAGCGTCATGGAGAATCTTCAGATGGGCGCAAAACTCGTCGGCGACCGCCGTTTTGTGCAGGATCTCGAGCGCGTCTTTTCGATCTTTCCGCGCCTCAAGGAGCGCGCGAGCCAGCGCGGCGGTACCTTGTCGGGAGGCGAACAGCAGATGCTGGCGATCGCGCGCGCCTTGATGAGCCGGCCGCGGCTCTTGATGCTGGACGAACCCTCGCTGGGACTTGCCCCGCTCATCGTCAAACAGATATTCGAGGTCATCAAGGATCTGAACCGGTCCGAGGGCCTCACGGTCTTTCTCGTGGAGCAGAACGCTTTTCACGCGCTGATGCTCGCCGATCGCGGCCATGTCATGGTCAACGGCGCGATTACCCTCTCGGGCAACGGACGCGAATTACTGGCGCGCCCGGAAATCCGCGCCGCCTATCTCGAAGGCGGCCGCTGATGGCGCCGGCGGTTTTCGATCTTCGCGGGGTCCTGATCTTTCTCGCCCTCAGCGTGATCCTCGGCGGCGCGGCGTCCTACAGCGCCGGCCGGGCGCTAGCCAACCGCTGGCGTCCGCTGCCCCAGGCCGTCATGTATGCGCTCCTGATCGCCGCCACCGCGCGCTTTCTGCATTACGCCCTGTTTGCCGAACCGCTCCTTTCGCTGCCCCGCTTTGGCCTCGATTTCACCGTCACTCTCGGCTTCGTCTTCGCCGGATTCGAATTGACGCGGCGGCGGCAGATGAAACAGCAATATGGCGCCATATTCGCGCGCGAAAACGCCCTAAGGTCAGGCGCCAAAGGAATCCCGCCATGAAACGTTTGAACAAAGGTCTCGCGGTTCTCGCGGTCGCCGCGTTGGCTACGCTCGGCCATGGCGGTCCGGCGCGCGCGGACATAAGACTGGGCATTGGCGCGCCGATCACCGGTCCCGACGCGACGTTCGGCGCGCAATTGCGGATGGGCGCCGAGCAAGCGGCGGCCGACATCAACGCGGCCGGCGGCATCCTTGGCCAGAAGATCAGCATCGAAGTTGGCGACGACGCCGCCGATCCGAAGCAAGGCGTGTCGGTCGCCAATAAGTTCGTCGGCGATCAAGTCGCTTTCGTGATCGGCCATTTCAATTCGGGCGTCACCATGCCGGCATCCGAGGTCTATGCCGAAAATAATATTTTGGAGATCACGCCAGGATCGACCAACCCGAAAGTCACCGACCGCGGCATTGACACGCTATTTCGAACCTGCGGCCGCGACGACCAGCAGGGCGCCGTTGCCGCGAATTTCTTGAGCGAGCACGGGTTCAAGAAGATAGCGATCCTGCATGACAAGACCACTTATGGCAAAGGTCTCGCCGACGAGACCAAGAAAAGCCTGAACGCGCGCGGCATCACGGAAGTGCTCTATGAGGGCCTCAACAAAGGCGAGAAGGATTATTCGGCGATCGTTTCGAAAATCAAGGAGTCCGGCGCTGACGTCCTCTATTGGGGCGGCGTCCATACCGAGGGCGGATTGCTGCTGCGCCAGATGCGCGACCAGGGCGTCGACACGGTGATGATGGGCGGCGACGGCATCGCCTCCGACGAATTCGCCGCCATCGCCGGTCCTGGCGTCGAGGGAACCCTCATGACCTTTCCGCCGGACCCGCGCGACCGGCCGGAAGCCGCAAAAGTCGTGGCGGAGTTCAAGGCGAAGAACTTCAACCCCGAAACCTATACGCTTTATTCCTACGCCTCGGTCGAGGTTTTGAATCAAGCCGCCCAAGCCGCGAAATCGCTCGATTCCGCCGAGGTCGCCAAAGCGATCCACTCCGGCATGCCGTTCAAGACGGTCATCGGCGACATCAGCTTCGACAAAAAGGGCGATGTGACGCGCGCCGATTACGTCGTGTTCGTCTGGAAGAAAGGTCCAGACGGACGCGTCAGTTATTATCAACTGGACAAGGAGATGTGAGCGCAGTTCCGTCTTTCGGGGGCCTGACAGGCGGCGTCCGATCGGAGGCCAAAGCGCGGCCCCGCAACAATGCGCGGCCGATCATCAATTACAACACCGGTCCTATTATCGCGGAGATCGCGGCGTTGCTCTGAGGCCCTCGCGTAAATCCGCCTTGACTAAACGGTCCTGCTGGCTCCAACAGGTATAGCCTGCCCGTAATATCAACATTCGCCGCGTTTGGAGTCGCATCCCTGTCCATCCAAAACGGGAATTTGACAAGGCCATTTGCCTTTGTTTTGACCCGCAAATCAAAATAAAGGAACAGTTTGTCTCTTTTGGCGTCTATATTAAGAATTGCGTCATTACCAGCCTTGGATTCGACCAGTTGGTCAAGGCGAATTGTATTCGCGAAGGGATGATGCGGGCCGACGGGGACATCATGATGTGCAAAGGGCGTCTCGCTCTTAGGGTCCATCCAGTCGGCTTTGGCGAATTCGCTCTGCACCTTTTTCGTAAGCGTCGCCGAAAACATATACCACGCTATAGCTTTGGTAGCTTTGTGATTGCGATCCGCCATCGCAAATATAGCGCGTGTTTTAGTATGGTGAAACAGATCAATCTCATATGCAGAGTGACCATATATCCAATAATCGACACCCGGGTCCGACATAGCGACTGTCCTCAACTTGGCGATGAATGAACCGGCGGCAGGTTCGCGATACCGTCGCCGACCGCGAGGATGCGCCGGTCAAAAATGAGCTGTTCCCCAGGTAACAGACGCGCGCCAATGTGTTTCACGAACGACATCGGACCGAGCCGAGCTTTCAGCGGCGCCTAAACCACTCAACTCAGCTCGGCCCCAGTCCCCGCAGCGTTTTCGGCTGGGCCTACCCGATCGTCGCGAGTCGCGGGAAGGTCTGCAGCAGCCAGAACGAGGCGTCCTGAACCGAGCCGGTGAGGAAGGCGACGCCGGTCAGCACCAGAAGAACGCCGACGATTCGCTCCAGCACGCCAAAATGGCGCTTGAACTTTTTGATCCAGGCGATGAAAGGCTCTATCGCCAGCGCCGCGAAAAAGAACGGCGCCCCCAATCCCAGCGAATAGGCTGCAAGCAGCGCGGCGCCTTTGCCGACCGTCTCTTGCGAGGCCGCGACGGCGAGGATGGCGGCGAGAATGGGACCGATGCAGGGCGTCCAGCCGAACGCGAACGCCAGTCCCATGACATAAGCGCCCCAAGTTCCAACCGGCTTTTGAACGTCGAGACGCGCCTCGCGGTAAAGGACGGCGAAGCGAAAGACGCCGAGAAAGTGGAGGCCCATCAGGATAATAGCGGCGCCGGCCAGCACCGATAACAGCCTCAAGTGCGCTCGCAAGACGTCCCCGACGACGGATGCCGTCGCTCCGAGGCCGACGAACACAGTTGAAAATCCGCAGACGAAAAGAGCCGCCGCGATCAATATGTCCTTCCGCGCCCGGTTCTCGCCGCGTCGTCGCCAGCTCTTCGATGGTCGTGCCGGCGATGAAGGTGAGGTAGGGCGGCACCAGAGGCAGCACGCAAGGGCTGAGGAAGGACAGCAACCCGGCGAGCGCAGCTGCGGGAAGGGTGACGTCATGCGGCATGAGCGTTTCTAACCGGTTCGAGCGGTGGGAGGAAGCGTCAAGCCCGCTGATTGAACCCATGCATCGAACAAAGGGGTCAACTCGCCGTGAGATCGTTTCGATGCGGAAGTCTGTTGAGGATTCCGCCGAAAACGCCGGCGCGGGATTCGACGCGAGCGCAAAATGCTCTAAAAATGTCAATGGGGCAAAGCCATAGTCAGGCCCGACGTTTGCTTGGGCTTCCTTCACCTCGGATAAGGATTGCAGCGGTCTCCATGCTCTCTCCCGCCATCGCCCGGTCTATGCGCCATGCGTTCGCCTATCCCGCGGGCGGCGCCTGTTTTGGCGCGGCGAACTGGCTGGATCCGGGCTCGACGCTGCAATGACGGTATTTTTCGCCTTCTTCTGCAATATCTTGTTCAATTTTGCGGTCGGCCTGCTGGTCGCGAAATTTCTGGGTCCTGAGCAATATGGCCGCTTCGCCCTGGCGCATGCGACGGCGATCGCAGTGCAGACCGCGTTTTTCGACTGGATCCGTCTCGGCGCCACGCGCTTCTACTCGGAGCGCATCCGCCGCGAAGATCCCGCGCTGCGCGCGACGCTTGACTGCGGCTTCGCCCTCATCGCAATCGGCCTCATCGCCAGCGCCTGCCTGCTGCTTTGGTCGGGCGTCACCTTCACCCTGTCGAACAGTCTCATCCTCCTGGCGCTCGGCGTCGCCATCGCCAACGGCCTCTTCGACTATTATACCGCCCTCGTGCGCGCCAGATTTCACGATCGGCTCTTTGCGCGCCTCGTCCTCGTCAAGAACATCCTGACCTTCGCGCTCATGGGGGGTGGCGCTTTCTGGTTCGGCTCCGCCAAAATGACTTTGATCGGCGGCATCATCAGCCTTGGCGGATCGGTGGTCACCGCCCGCGCCGCGCTCATTGACCCAACGTCGGACGTCAGGCTCGCGCGACTGCCGATCGCTGAGGCGCTGATGCGCTACAGCTTGCCGATCGTCGCCGCGAATCTCCTCTACCTGGTGATTCCCCTCGCCAATCGATCGATCGTCGCCGTGCTCTACGGATTTTCGGAAACTGGCCAATTCTCGCTCGCCTATGATTTTGGCTCCAAGGCCGTCCAAGCGATAGGCTCGGCGCTCGATATCGTCTTGTTCCAGATTGCGGTCGCGACCCATGAGTTGCAAGGTCCGAAAGAGGCGCGCCGCCAGATCGGCCGCAATATGACGATCGTCTTCGCCATGGTTCTGCCAGCCTGCACCGGCATCTGGCTAACGCTCCCGTCGATCGAGCTGCTCATCGTGCCGGAGCAGTTCCGTGGCCAATTCAGCATTCTGCTCACTTTGATGATGACCGGGCTCTTCTCCACGGCGATCATTCAATATGCGATCGCGCCAATCTTCCAGCTCGAGAAAAAGACCGGGCCTTTGATCATCGCCGCCCTCGTCGCCTGCGCGGTCGATCCCTTGCTCGTGATCGCGCTGCCGCGCGGCGACGGCGCCTCCAGCCTCGCCATTGCGCAAGCCGGAGCGCTGCTCGCCTCACTATTGACGCTCATCGCTTTTGCCGGCGCGGCGAGGCCGAGATGGCCGCGGGCGCGGGATATCGGCGCGATCATCCTCGGCAACGCCATGATGGCGGCAGCTACCTTACCAATGCGCGAGCGCGATCCCGGCATCGCGACGCTCATTGTTCAGATCGTCGTCGGAGCCGGCGTCTATGCTCTGATTGTCATGACCGCGGACATCGCCGGGCTGCGCACCATCACGGTCACTCGACTGCGCCTCGCCTTCGCACGCACCAATACTCTGTCATGAGCGTGATCGTCGTATTTTAGCGCCTTTGCATGAGAAGGGTGACCCACCCCTCAATGTCGATGCGGCGGACGAGCGCCATGCCCTGCGTTCGATAGGCCGCAATGACGCTAGGGGCATCGCGAGCGAGAAGGCCCGAGAGAATGATATCGGCGCCCGTCTCGGTCAGGCGCGCGATCTCCGGCGCCATCGCGCGCAACGGCCGCGCCAGAATATTGGCGAAGACGAGATCGAAAGGGGCGCCCTGGCGCAGCGCGTTATGGGCTGCGCCCCGCGCCCGCACCGGATCGACGAAGGCGCCAGCGCCGTTGCGCTTGGCGTTTTCGCCGGCGGTCGCGACCGAAACCTTATCGATGTCGCCCGAATGCACCGGCCGCTTGAACAGTTTCGCCGCGGCGATGGCGAGAACGCCCGTGCCCGTGCCGATATCCAGAATTGAGCCCGGGCGGCGGCGGCGGGCGATGCGATCAAGCATCAAAAGGCAGCCGCGCGTCGTCCCATGGTGGCCGGTGCCGAAGGCGAGCGCCGCTTCGATCTCTATTGCGATTTCATTGTCTCGCACCTCACCGCGGCTGTGCGCTCCATGCACGATGAAGCGGCCTGCCCGCACTGGTTTCAACCCCTCCAGGGAGGAGGCGACCCAATCCCTCGCGTCGATGCGGCCAAAGCTGATGCGCGCGGAAAGGTCTTCTCCGGCGACCGCGGCGATCAGCGCGCGCAGATTATCCTCGTCGGGCTGCTCCCCGAAATAAGCTTCGACAAGCCACGCGCCGCCCTTCCAGTCCTTGGTCATCGGCGTTTCCTCGAAAGCGGCGACGGCGGCGTCGGCCGGATCGAAGGTCTCGATGATGACGTCCGAGACCACCCGCGCCGTCGCTTCGTCGCAAGAGAGGCGCATAACATAAGCGGCGTTGTTGGGCGGCAGACCTTCGAGCATGGCCGCGCGTAGCATGGCGCGCGGAGAACGGCAATCCAACTGGAACCCAAGGGAGGCGAGGCGAGCGGCGAGGCGGGGCTCGACCGGAGGCGAACATGCTTTAACGTCGGAACGGGCTTGGCTTTTTCATTCGACCATATTTTTCTTTTTCTGCCCTTGTCGCCCGCAAATGCCGTCGCATTATCCAATTCAGCCCGGACTTGCCCGCGGCGTTTGCTTTCGCGAGCCAGACCGTAAATCTGGTAATCGGAAGTATTTGCACTCGCCCATTCATATCACAGCCCAACTACTCGTATCGACATGAGGCTCGGCGGCTGGTTGTTCCTCGGGATCGCGAGGCGCATGTGATGGGTCCGTTCTTCGATCTTGCCCGCATGTTCGCGGGGCCAATGGCCGGGCGAACCGCGCCCCGCGCAGCTGGGCCCCGTGAGGGGCGAAGGGGGTTCGACGCTGGGCTAGGGAGAGTCCGGATAAACGGCTATATTCCGAAGACGCTATCGGGAAATGCCGGATAATTGGGAGCTTCGCATGGATCGCCTGGCCAGCATCACTGCGTTTTTACGGGTCGCCGAGAGCGGCGGTTTCACCGCCGCAACACGCCGCCTCAACCTTTCGACGACACGAGTGAGCGAGCAGGTGCAGGCGTTGGAGCATGCTCTCGGCGCGCGCCTTCTATACCGCACGACGCGGCGGGTCAGCCTGACCGAGGTCGGCCATGAGTATTACGAGCGCTGTTCGCAGGCCGTACTTGAGCTCGACGAGGCGGACCAGTTCGCGGGCGCTCTGCAGGCGACCCCCCGCGGCCGACTGCGGGTCTATTGCCCCAACACTCTCGACCCCTTTGTGGCGCCGGTCGTCGGGATTCTCTGCAACAGAATGCAGAAGTCTCGATCGACCTGCGTACCGGCGGGTTGCCGCTGATCGATCTCGTCGAGGAAAGGTTCGATTTCGCGATCAGCTACGTGTCTCCGCCTAATTCAACCCTAGTGAGAAGACAGCTTGCTATTAATTCGTCCATAAGTAAGTTCTGATTTTTCTTGACGATGTGAATCGAACATGATTCCTGGACTGCATGGGAAAGGACGACGCTCGCAAGCTCGATCACAACACGCCTGAAGCTCTACGCATGCGCGCGGTGCGCGCCGTGCAGGCGGGGGAAAAACCCTCGGCTGTCGCGCGAGCCTTGGGGGTTACCGAACGGGCGATGTATGGCTGGCTGGCGCTCTATCGGCGCGGCGGCTGGGGCGCTCTAAAGGCCAAACCCTTGTTCGGGCGTCCGCCGAAGTTGGATGCGCGCGCGATGCGATGGATTTACGATACGGTGACGAAGAGGAATCCATTGCAGCTGCAATTCTCATTCGCGCTGTGGACGCGCGAGATGGTGGCGGCGCTGATCAAACGGAAATTTGGCGTCCCGCTGGCCGCCAATTCCGTTGGCCGGTTGTTGGCGCAACTCGGCGTCACCTGTCAGAAACCGTTGCATCGGGCGATCGAACGCGACAAGTCCCTGACCCAGCGTTGGCTGAAGAAGGACTATCCGCACATCAAGGCGCTGGCCAGGGAAGAAGGCGCCGATATCTATTTTGGCGACGCGGCGCACATCCGGTCCGATCATCATGCGGGACGCCCTGGGGCGCCAGAGGCGAGACGCCCATCGTGCGCGCGACGGGCGCGCGCCATGGCATGAGCCTGATTTCCGCGATCACCTCACGCGGCCACATGCGGTTCATGATCGTCGACAAGGGCAGCGTCAACGCCGGTGTCTTCATCGAATTCCTGAAGCGGCTGATCAACGGCGCCGCGCGAAAAATTTTCTTGATCGTCGATCGTGGTTCGGCTCATCGCGCGAAGAAAGTCAGCGCGTTTGTGACGACGTTGGGCGGGAAATTGCGGTTGTTCTTTCTGCCTCCTTATGCGCCGGACCGCAACCCCGACGAGTTGGTATGGAAGCATGTGCGACCAGAGAAGGCTGACATGTTCAGCAGGAGGTGAACCTGCCGGGGAAAAACTCAGGAACCCCGTAGTTTGGATAGCAGGGTGGCGGGAAACCAAAATCCTGAAGCCTATCGACAAGGTCTCCCCTGGGGAGGCTACGAGTCACCGGGCCGCAACGAAAGTGAACGTGAAAGTGGCCTCGAAAAACCTGGATCCGAGGGCCGAGCCTACATGTTTCGGGCGAAGGCAGCATGGGGAGCCGAAATCTGATTGAAGCGGCTACTCACCTCGGCGGGGTGGAATGCGACAGCACGGTGACAAGGACATGTTGAGCAACTGGAGAAGCCCTCCTCGCCCCGCCGAGAAATCTGCGGAAAAAGGTAGATCGCATAACCGGCTAAACCGGGAAAGCGATCAAAGGCGAGAGGGTGGAGGACGGGTCCGTAGTAGCGACGAAGCGGAGTAATTTCCGTGGAGCGAGGGGGCCCTGCTGTAAGTGCTGTCTCTGACCACAAGGAAGGCAAGGACGAGATGACAAAGACGTCCATAATGTTGCAAGACCTGAGGCGGAGAATATACGTCAAGGCGAAGGCTGATGCGTCTTGGCGGTTCTGGGGACTGTACGTTCATGTCTGCAAGATGGAGACGCTACGCGAAGCATATGCGCTGACCAAAGGTAACGAAGGGGCTCCGGGAATAGACGGGGTGACCTTCGAGGCCATTGAAGCGCAAGGCGTGGATGCTTTTCTCGAGCAGATACAGGACGAACTGACGTGGCGCACCTATCTACCATTACCGGCTCGGCGGCAGGAGATACCGAAGGATGGGGGCAAAGTCCGTGTCCTCTCGATACCTGCCATCCGGGATCGTGTGGTGCAAGGGGCGCTCAAGCTGATACTGGAGCCGATTTTTGAGGCAGACTTCCAACCGGGATCGTTTGGATATCGCCCCAATCGGACAGCCCATGAAGCGGTAACCCGGGTGGCCGAAGCCATTGTCCAACAGAAGACACGCGTAATCGACATCGATCTGCGTAGTTACTTTGATAACGTTCGACAAGATTGTCTATTATCAAAAGTGGCACAACGCGTGAACGATGCCGATGTGATGCATCTGCTGCAGATAATGCTCAAGGCCAACGGAAAAAGAGGCGTTCCGCAGGGTGGTGTGATCTCACCGCTGCTCAGCAACATCTATCTCACTGAGGTGGACATGATGCTGGAGAGCGCAAAAGAGGTCACACGCAACGGCAGGTACTCTGGCATCGAATATGCGAGAAATTCGCGGACGATCTGGTGATCCTGATAGATGCCCACCCGCGACATGACTGGCTGATGCAGGCGGTGGAAAAGCGGCTCCGAGAGGAGTTGGCCAAACTGCAAGTTGATGTCAATGAAGAGAAGAGCCGGACCGTAGATCTCAGCCGAGGCGAGAGCTTTGGCTTTCTGGGGTTCGACTTCCGCCGCATCCGCAGTCGAAAGGGCAAATGGTGTGCGCAATACACGCCAAAACCCAAGAAACGAACAGCGCTGCTGCGGGAGCTCAAGGATATGTTTCGACGCCACCAATCACAACCAGCGAGCCGAGTTGTAGAATTGATCAACCCGGTGCTGCGCGGATGGGTGAACTACTTTGCGATCGGAAATGCCAGCAAGTGCTTCGGCTTCATTCGCGACTGGGTAGAGAAGAAGATCAGGCGCCATATGATGCGATCCCAGAACCGCCCGGGCTTCGGCTGGACACGGTGGAGTAGGCGACGATTGTACGAAATCCTGCATTTGTTTCACGACTACAGGGTTCGGCGGCCCGAGCGACAGCTGTTCCAGCAAGATAGGTCCCATAAGCTTTGGGGTGAAATTTACAGGAGAGCGTAGTGCGGGAAATCCGCACGCTACGTTCGACGTGGCGGGGACTGGAAACGAGGCATGGACGAGATGATGTGACACTCGCCAACGAAAGGGCGAGCTAACAGGGAACACGAACTTCGACCTAAACCGGCGCGCCAGTCCTCGACCCTACTTGAAAGCGGACGCCGCCGGCCGCATGGCGGTGACCAGCAGGGAAGACTTCGAGAAGAAGGTCCGCGGTTCGATGCGCGATCTACAAAACGACAAGCCAAAGCTTATCTCCTTCTTTCAAAAACCCTCGCTCAAATACGCCGCATGAAAATGAAAATACTTATGGACGGATTAATACCTGGCATTTCGTGCTGTGTTGCGCACCCGCCTATCTCGAAAACCATCCAGCGCCGCAGAATCCCTCGGATCTGGCCCGACACAACTTCCTGTTGGCTGCTCACTCGATCTTTGGGCATGAGTGGCCCTTCATCGATGGCGCCGGCAACACCGTCGCGGTGCGGGTATCCGGCAACCTGGTCACAAACAGCATCGAGACGTTGCGCGCCGTCACACTTGCGGGCGGCGGAATAATGCTGGCGCGGCCGCCCATGACACTAGATCTGCTCGCCTCGGGAGCGCTCGTTTCGCTGCTCCGCGATTACTCGACCCCGGAACTCGAGGTCGTGGCCCTCTATCCGCATCGCAGGTACATGAGCGCGAAGGTGCGTGCCTTCATCGATGCGCTAGTCCACCGCTTCAGGGAGGAGCGGCCCACGGCTTAATTGCCGAAAAGCATTGGCGCGCGCACCCCGTTGAAAGGCCCTCCCCACGCGCCAGGCCGGACATAGCGTGTGCCGGCGACACCTGCGAAGCTCTCAATTATCCGGTATTTCCAGATAGCGTCTTCGGAAGTTGGACGTTTATCTAGACTTTGCTCAGCCCTATCTCGTCGGGCAGATGAAACGGCAACCCTGCACTCGTAGGCCCGCTGGCATCACATTGGAGGTAATCTTGAGCACGATGGTTCTCCGGCAAGAGACAGACGCATTCCGGGCTTCGACGCTCGAGACGCCGCTCGTGGCCGAGCGGCCGGCAAACCCGTCCAGAGCGGACGCCAAACGCGCCCCGCAGCCCGATCCGCAAGAGAACAAGCCTGTCGACAAGCGCCGCAAGGGCTTCGTCCGTCGGCATCCGGTCCTGGCCCCCGTCGGCCTCGTCGCCCTGCTGCTCGGCTCGACGGCCGGATACCTTTACTGGGACTACGCGGGACATTTCGAGTCGACCGACGACGCGTTCATCGCGGCGAGGCAATTCTCCATCGCCCCCGAGGTCTCGGGCTACCTCACGGCCCTCCGGTCACCGACAACCAGCATGTCGCGCCGGGCGGCGTGATCGCGCGCATCGACCAGCGCAACTACCTCACCGCTCGCCCAGGCCGTGGCCCAGGTCGCGGCCGCTGAGTCCAACATCCGAAGCGTCGATGCGCAAATCTCGGGGCAACAGGCCGCGGTCGCCCAGGCCGAGGCGCAGGTCGAGCAGGCGCAGGCGAACCTGGAACTCTCGCGGGTCACCTGGGGACGGGACAAGCCGCTGGTCAATCAGGGTTGGGCGACGGCTCAGCAGGGCACGATTGACGTCCAGAATCTCGAGGCCCAGCAGGCCGCTGCCGAGAGTGCGCAAGCGACGCTCAAGGTGGCGCAGCGGCAGATCGATGTACTGAAGGCGCAGCGCGCCACCGACGAAGCAAACCTGGCGCAGATGAGCGCTCAGCGCGACCAGGCTCAACTCGATCTTTCCTACACCACCGTCACGCCCGACCAGGCCGGGCGCGTCGCAAATCTTTCGGCCGCGGTCGGCGAATACGCCACGACCGGAACCAGCCTCTCCATGTTTGTCCCCGACGACATCTGGGTCACCGCGAACTTCAAGGAGAACCAGCTCGACGCCATGCGTCCCGGTCAGCCGGTCACGATCGAAATCGACGCCTATCCGGACCGTGACTTCAAGGGCCATGTCGCCAGCGTTCAGCCAGGATCGGGCACCGCCTTTTCGCTCCTGCCGGCGGAGAACGCGACCGGCAATTACGTCAAGATCGTCCAGCGCGTGCCGGTCAAGATCATCATCGATAATCCGCCGACCGATGTGGCGCTCGGGCCGGGCATGTCGGTCGATCCGACCGTGCGGGTCGATCCGAACCCGTCGCTCTATGAGCAACTGAGTGCGCGGCTGCCCGCGCTTCATGAGCAGCTGAGGAGGTGGCTGTGAGCGCCGGCGCAATCCGAGCGGGCCCTCCCGCTGCTGCAAGAGCGGCCGGCGGCAATCCGTGGGTCATCGCCGTGCTGGTCGCGCTCGCCGCCTTCATGGAGGTGCTCGACACGACCATCGCCAATGTGGCGTTGCGCTACATGGCCGGCGGCTTGGGGGTGAGCGTGGACGAGGCGTCCTGGGTCATCACCACTTATCTGGTCTCCAACGCCGTCATCCTGGCGGCGAGCCCCTTCCTCGCCCGGCTCCTCGGCCGCAAGACCTTCTTCCTCATCAGCCTTGCGATCTTCACGGCGAGCTCGCTGCTCTGTGGGCTCAGCACGAGTCTGGATCAGCTGCTGATGTTCCGCATTCTGCCGGGCATGGGCGGCGGCGGCATGGTGCCGGTGGCGCAATCGATCCTGGCGGACTCCTTTCCCCCGGCTAAGCGCGCCCAGGCCTTCGCGCTGTTCGGCGTTGCGGTGGTGGTTGCGCCGGTGGTCGGGCCGACGTTAGGCGGCTGGCTCGCCGACAATTGGTCCTGGCACTGGTGCTTCCTCATCAACGTCCCTATCGGCTTCGTCACGATGGCGCTGATCGCCACGATCCTGCGCGAACCGGAAGCCTCGGCCAAGCAGCGCATCCAGGCCCGGCGAGAGGGGTTCGATCTGATCCGCTTCGGGCTGGTCGCAACCTTTCTCGGCACGCTCGAGGTCATGCTCGACCGAGGCCTCGATGACGACTGGTTCGGCTCGCCGTTCATCGTCAAGGTGGCGGTCGCCTGCGGCCTCGCTTTCGTACTCATGATTCCGTGGGAAATGTCCCGTCGCAATCCGATGATCGACCTCCGCATGCTCGCGACGCGCCAGTTCGGCGCCTGCTTCCTGGTGATGCTGGCCAGGGGCGCCATCCTGCTCGGGACGGCCAATTTCCTTGCCAGCTGGTGGAGGAGGATTTCGGCTACACCGCCACCTGGGCCGGCCTGGTGGCGTTCCCGGGCGGCGTCGTCATGATGGTGATGATGTTCATCACCGGCCGTCTGTCGGGCCGGTTCCAGCCCAAGTATCTTATCATCGCCGGCGCGCTGATCATCGCGCTCTCCATGTACGACCTGACCAATACCTACACCGATTTCGGCTTCTGGTTCTTTGCTGACTCGCGCATCCTGCTCGGCGTCGGTCTGCCGCTGATTTTCGTGTCGATCACGCTCGCGTCCTACGACGGCATTCCGTCCAATAAGACCGACCAGGCCTCCGCCATGATCGACGCGGCGCGCAACACCGGCGGGTCGATCGGCGTCTCGATCGTCTCCAACGTGCTGGCCCATCGCGAGCAGTTCCATCAGAGCCGGCTTGTCGAAACCGTAATCCCGTCGAGCGTCCAGTATCAGACCACGCTGCAGCACGTGACGAACTACTTCGTCGCCCAAGGCAGCTCGCTCTCCCAAGCACAGCAGCAGGCCGCCCAGTGGATCGGACAGCAGGTCCAGGACCAGACCTCGTTCCTCGGCTTCATCGACGCCTTCTGGGTCCTGACGGTGATCGCGCTGGCGATGGCGCTGCTCGCGCTCGCCCTGCGCAAGATCAAGCTCGGCGGCGAGGTCCACATGGCGCATTGACCCGCTCGCCGTTCTCGTCGCCGGCCGAATTTTCGGCGTCCGTATCGTGCGCGCATGCGTGTACGCGCGCACTCAGCCGAGGTTATCGAAGCGCGACGGCGTTCGCGAGCTGACGAGGCAGGCCAATGAGCTGATGGGGAGGGTTTAGAACCGGGGGCGCGGCCTCAAGGAGGGGTCAGGTGGCAAAGAAAAGGAAGGCGCGCCCCTGATTCTCCTTGGAGAAGGAGGTCGCATTCCGTTTTCCTGCCGTTTTTTTTAACGGGACCGGGTACACCTGACGCCGGCCTTCTCCGCCGAGGCGGCGACGATCTCAGGCAGTGGGCCAGAGACTACGGAAAATCGCCTCACGCGGCGGCGTCGAGCGCTCGCAGGGCAAGGCCAAGCGCGTCTTCGACCTTCGCCGGAAAGGGTGAGTTGTTGTGAGTAGCGCGCGACGTGAGAGGCCGTCATTGCCTCGCGCGAAATGTCGTCATTGCGAGCGCAAGCGAAGGAATCCAGGGGTCGCTCTCGCGGCAACGATCGTCACCCGAATGGGCGGAGACGTTGTCGACGGTGGCTCCGGTCGCGGGCTTATGCCTGCGACTAGAACGTAGCCGACCGGAGGTAGGAGCCGCCAACACGCCACTTCTCCTATTGCCTCAAGATCGGACATTGCCAGCAAGTGTCCGACAGCCGCGAAGTGCCACAAGCGGACAAAGGCACACACAGACCGTTCTTCATTGAACGGCTCGACTTAGCCCTCATGCGCGCTGGAGAGATTGCCTTCGGATGCGCCACTGCCCTTCTCCTGACTTACATCTACAGACACTTGATCAACCCACATGAGGGAAGCTTGAGAAAGGCATGTCGGCGGCAGCCTTGGCCAATCCAACACGAAGGTCTCCTCGTCACATTAATCTCTTGGTATCGCGTATGGTCGCACAAAATCGCACAGAAATTCCTCAAAAAGTAGTAATCGGCGTTGCTCGTCCAAGTTTCCGAACAATTTGCGAAATTGGTTCAATAGTTCCATTTCTGCGACAGGCCTCGTTGATCAACCTATTTGACTTTCAGGTGCGGACCGCTGGAGCGGGGCATATTTTAACGGGGATCATTATTCTCTGCGGCCGCCAGTTTTCCTTTGCCCGAGCCGATGCGCGCAAGCGCGGTGGGTCCGCGGTCTGTGATTGGCAATAAAACTAAGTCGCAACTGAGCGTTAACTCGATGGCAGGGCCGCGGCCTTGCGCCACGTCTTTGCGCGTCGCGAATCTACCCTTGAGCCCCCACACATCCAGCGCGAGCCTCGGCTTATCTCAAGGCTCGGGGCGCGGAACATTTTGATTATCTCATCGACTGGCAGCGTGCGCCGGAGAGTGTTCCTCAAGCGGCGCCGTCGGAGGAGAAGGCCTCGTGGAACATGTCGATCAATTCGAGGCGTCTGCGTCGGAGTAGGGAAGATACCGCCTCTTGGTCGAGGCGGTGACGGATTACGCCATCTATATGCTCGACCCTACTGGGATCGTCACGAGCTGGAACGCCGGCGCCCAACGGCTTCACAGGGTATCGAGCGGCGGAAATCGTCGGCTTGCAATTTCATGGCAAACATCTTTGGGCAGTGGAGCAAATGAAGTGTGCTCACGCGCAGCAGGTCGCGGGGTGCAATGCCTTGCATGAATTGGAAGAACAACTCTGCCGCTGGCTCTTTGCAAACGCGAAACTCCAGAGGAGCGCCTTAGATAGGAAGGTTCAATGAGATAATTCCATCGACCTGAGGTGCGGTTGTGGCAGCGGGCCGCGCTCGTGGTTGGCGAGAGTCCCGAGGTCGGACCGCGGCGGGGAGGTTTCAATGGAAAAAGACGGCATGGTTTTGGGCTCCTTGGCTCGCGGCGGCAAAATTGGCGCTCGCAGGACCAAAGCCCCGCACATCGGGGGGGGCAAGCCCTGGGCTTGGACGGCTGCCTGCGAACGTCGCGTGGGTCTTGCACGACTGTTTTCTTGGAGCGGATCAATGCGGCACGATTTTGCGGCCAGGCGCCTCGCATTCGCTGGCCTTCTGGCGTCGCTCGCGCTCGCCGGCTGTGACAATGCCGCGATCCGGTCAAATTCAACGCGCCGAGCCTGCCGAAATCCTATTGTTGAAAAACTCTGTTTTCAGCGACTAACCAAAATTTGCAAAACCGTGGCCTCGAAAATCGAAACGCGCCTCGGGGGGACGCGAAAGATTGCGTTAAATCGGCGAACGGCCGCTGTAGCCGGATTACAGTGGCATTGAATAGCGATTTCCGATGAGAATGTTTTTTGGCCGAATTTTGCGCCAACCCATTTTCGGAGTTTTTCAACAGACCCACCTAAGCTGCCCTTGGGTCGCGCTTCGTCGTTGGCGCTTTTTGACCCAAACCGTCACTGTTTGGCCGCATCCGCCTCTTTCTGCTGGGAGGTCGAGCTGGTGTTTGATAGCAATCACGCTCAAAGCGTATTCAATCGAGCGTTTCGCGGTAAAACCAAACGGCGATCACGACGACCGCCAGCGTAAAAAGCGCAAGTGGCCAGAGCTCCGGCAAGATTTCCGGCAAATGGTTTCCTTTGAGAAGCAACCCGCGCACGATCCTTATCGCATGTGTCGCGGGGAACACTTCGCCAGCCCATTGCGCCCAGACAGGCATCCCCTTGAAGGGGAACATGAAGCCAGACAGGAATATGGACGGGAGGAGCGTAAACTGGGCGAACTGCATCGCCTGCATCTGGTTCGCCGAGAGCGTCGAGAAGGTGATCCCAAGCGCGAGATTGCCGGCGATGAACAGCCCCAGAGCGACGAGGAGGAGCGGCACCGAGCCCCGGATCGGCAGCTGGAAGAACAAGATGGAAACAATAAGGATGAGCGCCACCTGCACGTAGCCGACGAAAATGTAGGGCACGATCTTGGCGAGCATGACCTCGATCGGCCGAACTGGCATGGCGAGCAAATTTTCCATCGTGCCGCGCTCACGCTCACGCGTGATCGAGAGCGCCGTGACAAAGACCGTTGAGAATATCAAAACAACGCAGATCAGCCCCGGCACGATGTTGAGAACTGTCAGTTGCTCAGGGTTGTAGCGGGCGTGAACTACGAACTGGAATGGCGGCGGCGAGGTCTCGGTCTGGCGAATCGGCGGCAAATCCCGGTTGAGGATTGCCGATAAGGCCGGTAGCGCGGCCGTTGCATTAGCGATGGCGGTAGGGTCGCTGGCGTCGGCGTCGACCAGGATCGACGGCGTTTCGCCTCGGTCGATGGAACGGTCGAAGTTAGGCGGAATATTGATGGCGAACAGAAGCTCGCCCTGCGCCAGCCCGCGTTCGGCCTCGGCTTCCGAAGTAAGAATTGAAATCTTGTAGTAGCCGGTGTTGCGAAGCGCGGCGATGATCGTGCGCTCATATTTCGAATGCTCCACCGAAAGGAGCCCCGCCGGGAGGTTCTTGGGGTCGGTGTTGATTGCGTAGCCGAACAGAAACAGCTGCATCATCGGCAAGGCGATGATGAAGCGCAATGTTATCGGATCGCGGATCATTTGCAGCCACTCCTTGCGCAGGAGGGCGGCGAACCGATTGAAGGAGAATATTCTCATGAATCTTCTCCTTTGACGCTCAGCATGTGGATGAACACATCTTCGAGGCGGGGCTCGGCCTCCTTGAAGGAGATGGCGCCGCCACCGTTGGACCGGAGCGCATGTTCGAGAGCGGCGCGGTCCATCCCGGCGACACGCAGGGCGCGTCCGAATACAGCGGCCGCCTCGATACCTGGCGTGCGGCGCAGCCGCCGCGCCGCGGCGTCCAAATCGTCGCCCGTCGCCTCGAAGACGACCAGTCCGGAGCGAGAGGAGACTTCGTCCGCCGCGCCCTGCACAACGATGTGCCCATCGGCAAGATAGACGATGCGTTTGCAGCGCTCCGCCTCGTCCATGTAATGCGTGGACACGAGGACGGTCAGCCCTTCGCCGGCCATGTCGTGGATGAGATCCCAGAACGCGCGGCGCGCCTTAGCATCAACTCCCGCCGTCGGCTCGTCCAGCAAGAGCAGCTTCGGCCGGTGCAGGACGCAGGCGGCGAGCGCGAGCCGCTGCTTCCAGCCGCCGGAGAGCTGTCCCGCCAGTTGATCGCGACGGGCCGCGAGCCCCATGCGATCCATGATGTCCAATACAGCACCGCGCCGATTCGAAATTTCATAGACGCTCGCAACCAAGTTGAGGTTTTCGAAGACCGTGAGGTCCTCGTAGAAACTGAACTTCTGCGTCATGTAGCCGGCTTCGCGGCGGATCAGCGAGGCTTCGCGGATGATATCGCGTCCGAGGCAGGCGCCGCTGCCGCCATCGGGGGTGAGAAGGCCGCACAGCATGCGGATGGTCGTGGTCTTGCCGCTGCCGTTGGCGCCGAGAAAGCCGCAGATTTCACCACGGCCCACCTGCAAAGTCAGTCCGTCGACGACCCTTCGGGTCCCGAAATTCTTTTTCAGATCATGAACGTCTATCACGAAATCCGTCATTCTGAGGCGTCCTTCGCAAGCGGCCGCACCGCGACCGGCTGGCCGGGGTTGAGCAGAGAGGCCTGTTGCGGGGGCGGTCGCGCCTCGATTCTGTAAACGAGTTTCGCGCGGCTCGTTTCGCTATAGATGACCGGCGGCGTGTATTCGGCCTGTGGCGAGATGAAAGAGACCGTTGCAACGAGATCGGCCGGGCAGCTGTCGCAGAAAAGCTTGACTTGCTCTCCGTAGTGAACCTTGGCGAGCATTTGCTCGGGCACGAAAAAACGCACGAAGATGTTTTCGGGCGGCAATAGAGACACCACCGGTCCTCCGGCGGGCATTGTTTCGCCGGGGCGGGCAAGCACATCGGCGACAACACCGGCCGTGGGCGCCGCGACATGGCGCTGCTCGAGGCGCCATTGCGCCATGGCGACGGCGGCGCGCGCCGCTTCGACGGCCGCCTGTTGCGCCTTGATCTCGGACTCGCGGCCGAGCGGGTTACGCAATTGTGCCAGGGCTGCTTCGAACCCTTGCACCTTGGCGTTGGCGGATCGCAGATCGGCCCGCCGCTGCTCCGCGAGCTGCACCGATGCGTTGCCCGATTTCAACAATCTCTCGGTCCGCTCGAGATCCAACTGGAGTTTGTCTCGCGCAGCCTCCGCGTCCGCCCGATTTGCTTCCGCCTGCTGAATCTCAGTGGGTTTGCCAGCGGACTCGAGATTGGCGAACTGCGCTTCGGCTTGCCGGAGCTGCCGGATGGCCTGGTCGAGGGCGGCCCGGTCAGAAATGTCGTCTTGGTCGAAAAGGCGCGCCCCTCGATCGACTTTGACGCCTCGCTCGACGAAAACAGCGGTGACGAGGCCTGTGAGCGTCGGCCCGACTTTCACGAAATCGGCTTCGGCATAGCCCTGCCACTCGATTGGCGACGGGCTGCGGGCGCGCCACCACCAGCCGCCGGCGGCCATAGCCGCGAGCGCAACGGCAAGTATGACGCGTCGATTCACCGGCTTGACCTTATGCAACGATAATATATCGTTGCATTACCATTATTGGCTGAAGTCAGCAAGGCAAGAGCCGGCGATGCCGAGCGAGATTCCTGATCCCGTTTCTTTCAAGCGCGGCCCCGGGGGCCGACCAACTCGCCAGGAGGCCGAGCGGCGGCATCAAGGCCTTCTTGCGAGCGCTACCCGCCTGTTTCTGGAGAAAGGCTGGGACGGCGCCTCGGTCGACGAAATTTCGCGGCAATCCGGCGTCGCGAAGCGTTTCATTTATGCGCGCTATCCCGACAAGGCGGCGCTGTTCGTCGGCGTGGTCGAGCAATTCATTGGCGAGAAGATGGAAATCCTTCACCGGTTCGAGCCGTTGCCGGAGGACGTCGAGGAAGGACTTTGCGCATTCGGAAGGAGGCTTTTGGATTTGGCGTTGCGACCCGAAACGCTTGCTTTCCTTCGCCTGTTCATTGCCGAAGCGCCAAGGTTCCCGGACCTCGCGAAGCTCTTTGTCACGAACATCCGCCATCGCGGCCATGTCGAGATAGTCCGCGTCCTGGCGGCTTATGCCGAAGGCGGCGCGATCGAACTCGGCGATCCCGAAATCAGAGCGGAGCAGTTTTTCACCTTGGTCGTGGGCATGGCCCAGCGTCAGGCTTTGCTGGCCGGCCGCGAGGAGCCAGCGGAGGAAGATCGCAAGCTCAACGCTGCGGTCCGCCTGTTCCTGGACGGATGCCGCAAACCTTCAGGCGGATGAGGATGAGATGGTGATATTTCAACATCAGAAAGCCCTGGCGCCAAAAAGTCGACCGATGCCGGCGGTTGGAGGGCGAAGACATTAGAAAGCGCCAAAGAGAATGAGATCGCGGTCGACTATTTAATGCAGCTCGCGCACGCCCCCCGCATTCAGGCGCATGTTGACGCCGGCGATATTCTTGGAAACTCCGAACTCTCGCACTGTGACCTGACGGGTCCAGCCGCCGGTCTCCTGCCGCATATGCGCGTCCGACAAGGAGAAGCGCAAATTCGGTAAAGTGCCATGATCGCTCGAGGGCGGAACGAGCAGATCGGGGTTCTGGCGGTCCCGCGACGGGTTGCGGGGACCGGGATCGGCGCCGTCGTGTCCAGGCCGCTGCGGTTGCGGGATTGATTCGCTGGGTCGCGCACCCGCGACCGTCGCCGCGGTCAGCACGCTTCCGGCAGCCGTCGCCGCCAATATGTCACGCCGTGAGATGGCTTTACACGAATGGTCGGCTGCGAACGCCGTTCGCGCGGTCGGCGTGAACGAAGTTAACTGGAGCCCATAACAAGACCTTTTGCTAACTATTAATATCCCAACAATATACATGATATCCGAAGAGGTTCGTGTTATAAGGGAGCATGGAACGAGCGGATTTTCGCAGCATAGGCCGGGACGCGCAGGAAGCTCTACGCCAGCGCGCGGTTTATCTGGTGTTGCACGAAGGAATGAAGCAGGGCGAGGCGGCGCGGGCGGTCGGCGTGCACCGGCAGGTGGTGAACCGCTGGCTGCAACGCCACCAGGACGCCGGCGCGGAGGGCTTGCTGGACGGGCGACGGATTTCGCCTCGGAGAGGGTGCGGAATTTTGACGGCTTCGGAGGCGCGGCGTATCCAGCGCTGGATTGCGAACAAATGCCCCGACCAGATGCGACTGCCGTTCGCAAATTCGGCAAGACGCTGGGCCTGTCGACGATGCAGCTCTATCTGAAGCGGTGGGGTTTTTCCGCGCAGAAGCCTTTGACCCGCGCGACACAGCGCGATCCGCAGAAGATCGCGGTCTGGCTGGAGCAGGATTATCCGTCGATCGCGGCGCGGGCGAAGCGCGCGAAGGCAGTGATCTACTGGAGCGATGAGACGGGCGTCTGCAACCAGGATCAGATCGGTCGCGGATACGCGCCGAAGGGACAGACGCCGATCCTGACGCAGACCGGACAGAAATTTTCGACGAGCATGATCGCCGCCGTGAGCAATCGCGGCCTGATGCGGTTCAAGCTCTACAAGGGCGCGCTGAACGTGGCGATCTTCATCGATTTCTTGAAGCGTCTCGTCAAGGACGCCAAGCAAAAGGTGTTTCTGATCGTCGACAATCTGCGCGTCCATCACGCCAAGGCCGTCCACGACTGGGTGGCTCAACACAAGGACGAGATCGAGATATTCTACCTCCCGGCCTATGCGCCGGAGCACAACCCGGATGAATATCTCAACAACGATCTGAAGCAGACGATCAAGAACAAGCCGCGCGCAAAACCCGAGACGACCTCGTCGCCACGACGTCGTCGATCCTCAAATCCATCCAGAGACGTCCGGAGCGGGTCAAGTCATACTTCCACGCAAAGCATGTGCGCTATGCAGCCTAGACGTAATGTATAATAATGGGATATTAATATATATGGTTGAGCTTGGCTTATGGCCCAGCAACTTCTTCGACATTGCGCTGTCGATGGAGATCGCTCCGCTCATGTTGCCCGCTCCCGAGTGTTCGCGAGGCGAGCGCTCCGCTCGTCGCTCTCGTGAAGCGCTGCTTCGTGACCAAGCAAGCAATCAACCCGGTGGACCGGCCGTTATCCAACGAGGGAATCGGCATCGACGTCGCACCGTGCCTGGCATTGTCGAGCCAAACCACTTCCGCTTCCTCATGGGATAGCATTCGCCGCTGGATTTCTTCCCTCTAGCATGGCCCCAAAGCTGCCGCTCGCACCGCGCCGATTCGAGACAACGCCATACTGTACCGTCCAATCCGGGGCCGTGGGGCCGGCTTGTTGCGGGTCAGGTGGTCTTGGGATGAAAGCGGTCGAACAAGTATGATGCCGGCAATAATAAGCTTGCCTCGGCCGTGGTGCGCGGCGGCAATGGGCGACTGCGAAACCAGAAGAGCTAAGCGCGAGGCAGACGGTCAATGCTACAATTGATGCCGCGCTGTTCATTTTGTCTTTGTCCCGTGGCGGCAGGGCGCTTCCCGCTTTGCCACCTGCGGACACCTTCGCGATCAGAAGCGCGACCGTACGCTTCCGGTTGAGTCCGGAAGCGCACGCCAATCTGGCGAACGTTCGCAGGGGGCCACGATGCGAGCGCCCGGCCTTAGGCTGCCCGAGAGGTTTGTGACTGCGGGCTCTGGGCGTCTCAGCCTAAATTCTCAATCCCTAAATTCTCAGTCGGAGACGTTGCCCTCACCCTCCGGATGGCGGGGGCTCGCGCCGAGGTCTTCGCGACCAATCGTACCGGAGCGATGATACAGAATCTGATCCTGCTGATCGAGCGGAAGAGCCTGCACTGGATTTTGATAGAGCCCGTAGTATTGTTTCGCTTTGGCCGGCTGCTTTACGGGATGGTGATCCAGCGCATTGGCGGCGCCTGCGGACGCCGCCAATGCGGCGGCTGCCAGAATAAAGCGCCGCGCCTCACGGCACGCGGCTAACCTGGATGCAAAAGTGCGCATGGCGTACTCCAAAAAACTGTGAGCTAACCAAAGTGGATCTCGGTGTCAGCTCCCTATAGAAAAATAGGGGCTCTCAAATTGGTTGTCGATACTTATAGTATAAAATGATATTCATTTACAACATTTCATGAAAATTCTTTCATGAAGTTGCATTTACAATTGACGCATGATTGTTGCTTGGCGCTGGATTGCGCCAGGCGCCTTTTGGCCAGCTATGCGGGCTGACGGCGCCGCGGCGTCAGAGGACGCCATCCGCGTCGACATCTCGAACACTGCCCCAGGATAATTATCGGCGACGAGAAGGTCGAAGCCGTGCAACTGCGCGATCGTTGCCGCCATACTCAAGCCAAGGCCTGTGCCCGGCAAATTCCGACTGCTTTCCGAGCGGTAGAACCGCTTGAAAATGCTGGTTCGTTCAAAAGGCGCAACGCCCGGTCCGCTGTCGATCACGCGAACGACGGGCTTGCCCAACGCCATCTTCGCCTCAATCTCGACGAAACCGCCCGCCGGCGTGAATTTGATGGCATTGTCGACCAAATTTGCGACGGCTTCGACGAGGAGGTCGAAATCACCCTGGATTGGCGCCGGCGTTGGCGCTTCGAGTTTAAATACGATCGATTTGGCTTCGGCCAGAGGTTGGTATAGCTGAAACGCGTTGACGCACACCTCTCTGAGATCAACTGTTGTGAAATTACCGGTTCTACGCCCATATTCGAGATCTGAAATTCGCAGGAGAGCCGTAACGGTCGTCATTGCATGATCGAGGTCGCCGAGGGATTTTTCAGCCCCAGCCCTCAAATCATCTGAATTGCTTTCAAGGCAACGCTCAAGTCTTGCCCGCATCACGGCAAGTGGGGTGCGCAGGTCATGGGCTATGTTGTCTCCGACGCTCTTGATCTGGTTGACAAGCCGTACGATCTCGTCGAGCATGAGGTTGACCGCGCGAACGACGTGGTCGAGATCGTTGCTTGAGCCATACGTTGGCAATCGCTCGTGCAAGTCGCCTTGCATGATGCGAATTATCTGCTGATTGATGGATTTGACGCGCCTCGCCGCGCGCAGGCTAAATAGGGTTCCGATGATCAGCGCCAGCACAATGGTCGGCGCGAGGCCCAACGCCAGCGCTTTGAGGACAATCTGTCGGAACGCATATACTTCGTAGAGATCCCGGCCGAGCAGCAAAACGTCGCCGTCCTGTCGCCGTTGCCCGACTATGAGCGCCGGCTCAACCCCGCCACGAATATCAGTTTTGGAGGGGGATGGCAGGGCCAGAAAATGTGCCCGGCCGTCGATTGGAAGAGTTGGCGGCAAGGTCTGCAAATTACCGGAGATCAGCTTGCCGTCCGGGTCAAAAAGCGCCGCGTAATCCAATCTGCGCAGATCACGGGTAATGCGGAGATTGAGTTCCCGCAAAAGTTGTGGTTTTGTTTGATTGACGGCCTTCGCGACTTCTTCGACCAGAACAAGGTTCTGATGAGCCGTGTCGAGCTTGACTACCTGCCAGTAGATAAAGACCAGGACTAGCGATGTCGCGACTGTGACGGCGAGGGCGAACAGCAAGGCGAGCCGAAATGTCGCGGTCCTGATAATGTTAGTGCTCCATGTCCACATCGAGCACGAATCCTGATCGGCGAATGCTGCGGATCAACGAGGGCTCCCCCGCAGCATCCATTTTGCGTCGCAAATTGCCGACATGGACGTCGACAAGGTTCGTTTGTGGCAGCAAGCGATAATGCCAGATGTCCTCGAGCAACATAGTTCGGGTGATCGTTTGGCCGGGACGGCGCATGAAATATTCGAGCAGCTTGAATTCTGTCGGCAGAAGCTCGAGCACACGCTCGCCCCGGCGCGCCGTGCGAGCGATTAGCTCGATTTCCAACGGCCCAACCCGCAAGATCGTCGCTGGCGCATCACTCGATCTCCTCAGCAAGGCTTCGACGCGGGCGGCGAGTTCGCCCATGGCGAACGGTTTCGTCAGATAGTCGTCGCCGCCGGCTTTCAATCCACGGATGCGTTCGTCGACCGTTGCGAGGGCGCTGACAAAGAGAACGGGGGCCCTGATCCCTTCTACGCGCAAGGTCTCGATCATCGACAGGCTGTCGGCGCCCCCGAGCATCCGGTCGACGATCAAAAGGGCCGGGTCGGTTGAACGTGCAAGCTCAAGGCCCGCAGCCTCCGTTGCAGCGACCTTCACGCCATAACCGAGACTCCGCAATTGGCTTTCAATTTCCCACGCCATAGCTGGCTCGTCTTCGACGAGAAGGAGTGGGGCCGGTTCGCGCACACTGACTTCCGACACTGTTCTTCCCCAATCGGCCATCGGAGATTGCGCAAGCGACGCCTCCAGTCAGAACCAATGTTAGTGTAGTCCCATTATTTGATTCTCAGAAGCACGATGTGGCAATCCGCGTGGATTGTTTCATAAAACAAATTTCATGAACGTGATTTCATGAAATAAACCACTATGAAGAACAATTTATTCATCGTCAATGCTGAGCTGCGTAGACATAGTTGATCACAGTAAATTGATTCTTTACCCATAGACAAAAGTATCTCCATCGTCCGTCTAGAGTCGAAGCGGACACATACCAAGTTCAACTTCTGCATAAGGTTATGCCGGATGCTTTTCAAGTTTCGCATTGCGGCGGCAAAGACCTTCTCGACGAGCATCTCCACGCCGAGCAGACCACGCTGGCGCCCTCAAAAAATCTAAATGATCTGGTGAAGCATGTTCCGATCGGTCGCGGCGCTTCCGATGGTAGTCTTCAAGCAATGTCTCAAGAGGCGCGCAATGACATCTGCCAGCGATCCCTTGCGTCGGACATGAAAAACTCACTTCGTATTCAGAGCGCTCCGCAAAAATCCGCACCCAATATTATGAACGCAGATTTCGCAATATGATCCGCGCGGCGTCACGCGCACTTCATTGCCCGAATCGCAACTGCGTCACAGCCGCCTTCGGCGCGTCGCAAGCATACTATTGTCGGCAGAAAAGAGCGAGAGCTTGAGACCGATTTGGAAGGGATCTCCCTGTGGATATCAAGAGGGTGGCCAGCGGGAAAGGCGACGTCAATGAAATCGGCGAGGAAGGAGCGCTAAAGTCGCGGCGCCGCTTGGTTGACATGTTCCATAAGGATTTTGCCGGAATTTCCGACGTGAATACGCGGAGATTTCTGGGCGCGCTGGGGGTTGCGGCTGGCTTAGCCGGCTGTGCCGTCGGACCTGATTTCCGCCCGCCGGATGTAACAGCGCCAGATGCGTTCACTCAGCCATCCATTGAAGGGGCGCAAAAGATCGCCGGAAAGTCCGGCGTCGGTCGCACGGAATGGTGGCGATCCCTGCGCGACACTGAACTCGAATTCACTTGTCAGCCGCGCGATCGAGTCAAACCTCGACGTCGAAATCGCCCTGACCCGGCTGCAGGAGGCGCGAACGGCGGAGTTTGTAGTTATCGGCGCGTCCCTTCCGGCGGCCGGCGGGACCGGCGGCGGCGGCGTTGGCACGGGAACGGATCTGACGCGCGGCCGTGTACCAGCCGCGTTCAGGTCGGCGGAAAACGGCACAAATTATAGCAAGCTTCAGGAAGCGGGCGGATTTGACGCTGCCTGGGAGTTGGACATCTTCGGCAAGTTCCAGCGCGAGCTCGAAGCGGTGGCTTACGACGCTGAAGCCCTCGCCGACGCGCGCGACTGGATTGTTGTAACAGTCGCCGCGGACGTCGCGCGCGCCTATCTCGACATGCGCGCCCTTCAAAGGGAGCTCGCCGTCCTGCGAAAGAATATCGACGTAGCCAAGGGTGGTTTCGATCTTGCCCAGACGCGCTTCCAGCGAGGGCTCACCAACGAAATGGACGTCGCCCTGGCGCAGCGGCATTTGGCGACCTTGCAGGCGAATATCGCGCCGATCGAGGGGCAGATCGCCGCAAGCCGACACGTCATCGCGGTTCTGCTCGGTCGGTTTCCAGAAGACCTCGCCAAGGAACTGGCGCGACCAGGCGCGCTTCCGGCGCTTCCAGCGCGCATACCACCTGGTCTCCCCATAGAGCTTTTGCGGCGTCGGCCCGACATCCACGCGGCCGAGCATCAATTGGCCGCCGCCACCGCCCGCATCGGCGTGGCGACGGCCGATCTCTTTCCCCGTGTGGTGCTGAGCGGCGCGCTCGGTACCCAAGGCGGCCCACGCTCATCGTCCGCCGTTCCAATCACATTGATCGGGGCGGCAGGCCCATCGGTATACTGGCCTTTGCTTGATTTCGGCACGCTCGACGCGAAAGTCGATATCGCCGATCTGCAGGCGCACGAATTCCTGGTCGCATACAAGCAGACGATATTGGTGGCGGTCCAGCAGGTTGACGATTCGATCGCATTTTACGACGCCGAACGGGAGCACCTGAAAAATCTCGATCGCGCCGTAATCGCCGCGCGCCAAGCTACCAAACTCGCGACCGAGCGATACGATCGCGGCCTGACGGACTATCTGAACGTGCTCGACGCCGAACGTCAGCAATTCGATCTCGAAGAGCAATATGTTGTCGCTCAACAGCGAGAGGCCGAGCAGATCGTTGGGCTCTACAAAGCGCTCGGCGGCGGGTGGGAAACCCATCAATCAATTCCGCCGATTCGGCAGCCGCAGCCCGCCATCATCGCGGCTGCCAAACGGCTGCTGCCAGCTGGCGATGGTGACTAATTAGGCCCTAAGGATGTCGGGATCGCGCTTCATCGCGAGACTCCGCCGCGTCGTCATTCTACAAACGCTCATCCTCACCGGCGATGGGCGACATAACGGCCGCGGTGACGATGTTCATGGCCGTTGCCTTTGCGTCTCGGCGCCGAGACGCCTTGCGCCGGCCCACGGCAAGGCAAACCGCCCAGGCGCACTCAACAACTCCAGCTTGCATCTCCGATTTGGAGAAATTTCGCGCGAAGTGAGTTCAAGGGAGTGACGCCGCGACACTTTTTGATTTTTCCTTATCGGTTTCGTTGATTGCGACCTTCTCGCCAGCCATGATCTGGCTGCTCAAATTGAGCGCGACTCTGTCGCCGGTCGCAAGACCAGTCGCGATCTGGACAACATTTCCGTCGTCGCGGGCGATCCTCACATCTTTGATTTCAACGACGCCTTTTTCGTTGATGACGGCGACTTGCGGGGCTCCTGATCGAAACAGAAGGGCCGCCGCCGGCACTTGGATCAGGCCGCTGTTCTTCAGGCTGAAGCTCGCCTCTACGTATAATCCGGGAAGAAGCGCGTGGTTCGGGTTCGGGAGATCGATTTCCGCCCGTAGGGTTCGGGCCCTCGGATTGATCGCCCTGGCGGTGCGCGTGACCTTGCCCTCGAAACGCTGGTTCGAGTGATCGCTCCACGTGACAACGGCGGGCGTGCCGACCTTCATCAGTTGCGCCGCGGCGCTCTGCGGTATCGGGATGAAGACGCGGATCGGATCATCCTTGGATAGTTTGTAGAGGAGCGACGTATTCGCTGTGCTTCCAGCCGTCACAAGATCGCCCAGATCGATTTGGCGCTCAGTGATGGTGCCATCGAAGGGCGCCTGGACCTGCTTGAAATTTGTGAGCGCGGCGAGACGATCCACCTGGGCTTGATCGAGCACGACCTGGGCCCGCGCCTCCGCAAGTTCGGCGATGGCTTCAGCGCTGCCGGCCTTCTTGTCCTCGCGCTCCTGTTCGGACACGACGCCGTGCGGCGAATCGCGCCAGCGCTCATAGGTCGTCTTCGCGAAATCCGCTCGCGCTTGCTTGACCGCCACCCCGGCCTCGCTTGCATTGAGCTTGGCCTTGGCGGCGAGCAGCTCCGCGTCGAGTTCTGGCGTGTCGATTGTCGCAAGCGTCTGTCCGGTCTTCACGCGATCGCCGATGTCGACGAACCATTTGTCGACGTAGCCACTGACCCGAGCATAAATTTTGCTGTCATACCAGGCTGCGGTTTCGCCTGGAAGATTAAGCGTTTGTCGAGCCGGAGCCGGGCCGGCAGTGATTACGTCGACGCGCGGCGCCTCCGCGGCGGCCGCCCTGGTGACTTCAGCAAGCCGCGCCTCGGCGGTCATTTTGTTGCGATGAACGAAGAAAAAGCCGGCTCCTAGCGCAAGAGCGGTGGCGGAGGCGACAATGAACATTCGACGCCCCGCGAAGCGCGAAAAGCGGGTCGGGCGGCGGGCGCTGTAATCACACCGCCCTGAACTATGTTCCGGCATTTCCGTGGATGACATAACAATCGCCTGCCGCTTAAGACGCCCGATGATGAGGGCGAGACGGAGCGGAGAAAAGCTCCAACTTGCGTTCCCGTCGAAGCGCTCGATACATGACTGGGACAAAAATAAGAGTTGCAAATGTAGCGAACAGAAGTCCGCCGATGACGGCGCGGGCAAGCGGCGCGTTCTGTTCGCCGCCTTCCCCCACGCCGAGAGCCATGGGGATCATGCCCAACATCATGGCGCCGGCTGTCATCAATACGGGTCGAAGCCTTGTGTAGCCCGCGACGATGGCGGCGGTCGCCTTGTCGTCCCCCTCCTCCACGCGGTGGTTGGCGAAGGCGACGACGAGAATACTGTTCGCCGTGGCGAGACCAAGGCACATCAACGATCCCATCAGGGCTGGCACGCTGAGGTGAGTTCCGGTGAGGAACAACATCCATATTACCCCACTCAAGGCAAAAGGCAGCGCCATGAGAACGATCAGCGGATCGACCCAGCTTTGAAAGTTGATGACTAGAAGAAGATAAACCAGCACCACAGCAAAGGCCATTCCGGAAAAGAGTCCATCATAGCTTTCAAGCATGGTCTCAACTTGTCCGCCGAGCGTCACCGTGATCGCGGATTCCGGCTTGTTCGCGGCGAGCACCTTTTTGATTTCCGACGCAGCCGAGGCGAGATCGCGCCCTTGTACGTCGGCGTTGACGTCAAAGACTGGCATGATGTTGTATTGTGAAGCGACAATTGGCGCATTGACGCGCCCAAATTGCGCGACGTTCATGAGCATTTCGCTCGGCTCGGAGTTGGCGTTGGCCGTGACCGGTATGGTCCAAAGATCCTGCGCCGACCGCACGCGATAGGTCGGCATTTGCACGACCAACGGATAGCTCACGTTATTTTTTGGGTCGACCCAGAAATTGGGCGCGGTTTGGCCGCTCGAATTGGTGGTCACAAGCACATTCTTGACGACTTCCTCCTCGCTTATATCGAGCTGCTGCGCGAGCGTACGATCGACGTCGATCGTGAGAGCCGGAGCGTCAGGCACCTGGAATACGTGCAAATCGACGATGCCTGGAATGGATTTGAGGTCACGCGAGATTTTTGCAGCGAGCGCATAAGCCTCGCTGCTATTGGGTCCGGAAACCCTTATATCGATTGGGGCAGGCTGACCAAAATTCAGAACCTGATCAACGATATCGGCGGGTTGGAAGAAAAACTGCAATTCAGGGAAGCGTCGCGGCAACTCGCGCCGCAAATTGGCGACATGAGCGGACGTCGGACTATGTTTCTTCTTGAGCGAAATGAGAATCTCGCCATCCATCGGCCCGACCGTCGCCAAATCGCTCAGAGCTATATTGATCCCGCTGTATGGGAGACCAATGTTGTCAAGGATAGTGTCGATCTGGTCCTGGCCGACGATCTGACGAACCGCGTTTTCGACCTCGGCGAAATAACGCTGCGTTGCCTCGATTCTCGTGGCCGGAGGCGCGCGCACATGCAGCCGCATCTGGCCGGCGTCGACTTGCGGAAAAAAATCTCTGCCAAGCTGAGGAAAAAGCGACAAGGAAAAGACCATCAGAAGAACGAAGAAGGCGCTGGCAACGCCGGAACGCTTGACGCAATAAGCGACGCCGTCGCGATAGGCTTCGCGGAAACGGCTGAACCCTGATTCGAAACTATGATAGATGGCGCTAAAGATGTGCAGGCCGCCGCGTCCGTCTGGACCCGATCGTTGCTGTGTTTCATGCCTTTCGACCGAAGAGCGCATAAGCAATTCGAATAATACCGGAACCAAGGTGAAGGACAGCGCGAGGCTCGCCAGCAACGACACGCAAACCGACAGAGACATGGGGGAGAACAGATATTTGGCGGTCCCCTGAAGCAAGAACACCGGCACAAAGACGATGCAGATGGAGAGGGTCGAAAGCATGGTCGGAACGCCAACCTCGCCACAGCCAGTCACAATCGCCATCGCCAGCGGCCCGCCCGATTTCAAATGGCGTTCGATATTTTCGATGACAACCGTTCCATTGTCGACCAGGATACCGACAGCAAGCGCGAAGCCGCCGAGCGTCATGGTGTTCAATGTCTGACCGCCGATATAAAGAACGAGGACCGCGGCGATAATCGAGAGCGGTATCGCGGCGAGAATTATCAGCGTCAGACGCCAATTGCCGAGAAACAGTAGAATCATGAGCGCCGTCAATCCGGCCGCCATCATCCCGCCCATGAGCACGCTTTCGAGCGAAGCCTTGACGAAAACAGACTGGTCGAAAATTGCTTTGATATTGACGCCCTGCGGCAGCAATTTCTTGATGTATGGCAGAGCGCCTTTAACGCCGTCGATCACCGTCAAAGTCGAGATTCCGCCGGTCTTGCGCACCATCATCAAGGCGCCTGGGACTCCATCGACGGCAACAGAATTCGTTTGAATCTGATAACCATCGTGAACATGCGCCACGTCACGAACAAATACGATGCGGCCGTCCACCTTTTTCACCGGAAACTGGTTGATAGAGGCTATCGCATCCGGGCTATTGTTCGCCGCCAGCATGTAATCCTTGGAGCCAATTTTGACGTCGCCAGAGGGCAGGATTACGTTTTGCCGTTGGATCGCCTGTGCGACATCGGACGGTGACAGCCCGCGCGCCTGGAGCGCCTGTTGGTCCAGATCGACCATGATGACGCGAGGCTTGCCTCCGTAGGGATAGGGAACTTCAGCGCCATGGACGACCGCAAGGTAGGGGCGGATCGTATTCTGGCCGAGATCGTTCAGCTTGGTGTCCGGCAAGGATTCGCTCGAAAGGCTGAGCTGAATGATTGGCACATCCGTCGCGCCATACCGCAAGACCAGAGGCGGCGTGATATTGGGGGGCATGTATTTCAAAACGACGAGGGCGCTGCTCGCTAATTGCGAGACCGCGCGGGTTACGTCGGCGCCTTCATGGAGGTAGACTTTGAGGACGCCGACCCCATAATAGCTCGTCGCTTCTATGTGGCTGATATCGTCCACCAGAGATGCAAGCTGACGCTCGTGTAAGGTCAGTATGCGATTCTGGATATCTTCGGCGCTCATGCCGCTGTAGGTCCAGACCACGCTGACAACGGGGATGTCGATTGCAGGGAAAATATCGATAGGCATGCGCAGCGCCGCGCCGACGCCGAGGATGCAGATCAGCATGAGAACTCGCGGCGACCGCATACGGCCGCCTGAGCACGAACATGACCAATTTCATCGAGAACGCCTTAAACGCATAGGATCAAACCCCGCGATGCGCTGACCGCCGCCTGCGCTGGCTTTGCCCGATTGCTGACCTCTCGGCCGCCCCAATCGTTCGCTCGTGCCTGTGATCACACGCTGCTTCGCTTCACCTTGATAAGCAATCCCGAGCGATCGAATAAACAAGCTCCAATCTTCCTTAATCGGGGCCGCGTTGCGGCGCTTTCGCGTGTTCCCATCGTCTTCCAGACCTGGCAATCGAAGGCCTATCTACACTTTTGGAATTTAGGGGTTGTTGGGATGTTGCGCTTTACCTATGCCAAAGGCAACACTCTGATACTAAAAAAGTCTCCACAATAATATAAAAATGCTTTTATGGACTATGAAGAAACATTTATATGACACGTGCCGGGGCCCGGCGTAGGAGGTTATTGACGTCGCAACGCGCTCGGCTTCGATCAGTTCACGCTAACCTGTCGCTCCAGCAAGGTTTAAAGCGCCGCCGTGAAACGGTGAGCGACGCAAGCGCTCGCATCAAAGAGGCCGGATTGGCCTCGGCTTCGCCAGCCGATCGCTAAAGCGACGTTGATCTCAAAAAGCGTCCTTGTGGCGCGCGCTCAACGAGCCTTCCCTCGAAGGGGCGACGCAATGAAAAATAAGATCGCCGAAATCGCAATCCTCACCGCTCCGTTCATCCTGTGCGCTTGCGCTGCGGCTAGCGGCCATCCTTACGAGATGGGCCACGCCGGGCACGCTCATGTTCACAGGATGCATGCCGCGCATGTTCCCAGACATCACGTCGCGCATGTTCACGCATTTCATGTCGCGCGTGCTCCAGGACCTTATGGCGCTTTTCCCTATCAAGGCCGCTCGGCTTATGCTCCCATCTTCCCGTTTCCGTCGGCGGAATATGGAGTTAGGCCCTATGGGTTTGTAAGGGGGCGGCCCTGCATGTCGCTCGATGACTGCGATCGTAAAGAGTTTGACGAATCGGGAACGCGCGGCCGGATGGGTTTAGGGGCCGATCCCGCTCATCCGGAAGGCCCAGGCAACGTATCCGATTGACCGTCGAGACGTAGCGGCCTTGAGGCAAGTCCCGCAGACCCGCACGCCCGGGAGGTTGCGCAGGATCTCAACGGACGAAAGCCCGGCCATTCGCTGGCCGGGCTTTTTTGGCGTCACAAGCAAGAAGTCTAACCGAACCTCGAACCCTGATCCTAAAATTTGGCGACGACGGGTTCCGGCGGCGGCTTAGGCGCGTCGAAGGGATAATAGCGGAAGCTGAACAGGCCCGCGCTTTCCTCCGTCTTGGCGGTGCCGCCGACGCCCGAGAACGAATATCTCTGGGTGAAAGAGTATTGCAACCCAATCCGCGCTTTTCCGAAAGGCCCTGAATAGAAAGTGTCCCAGAGGCCGCCGGTGACCTGGCGGATCAGGTGGGTGTTGCCGACGCAGACGGAGGACCCTACTATCGAGCAGCCGGCATTCGTATAAAGCGGGTTGCCGAGGCCATAGGCGCTCACCGTCAATGTTTTGCCAGAGCCCGTGACGATCGTCGAATAGGCGGCTTTCTGATCTTCCAGGCCGGCGTAGGCGTACAAATCGAGGTCCGACGTCGGATGCCAGATCAGGCCGGTGAGGAAATTGGTCTGCCGGACCGGGTCGAGCGTGCCGTTTGCATTAAAGGTGACGTCGTTCAGCTGGGCTGCGCCGTAACGTCCGATGCCGCGTCCGGTTGCAGCTGAAAACTGAAAGTCGAGCTGTTTCGGCAGCACGGACACGAGGATCGAGCCGCCGCCGCTGGCGGCGCCGACGCTCTGATTGCTTATGCCGTAGGGCGTAGTCCCATTGGCCGGCAACAGGGTCGGAGCGAAAGGATTGTTGGCGATCTGGTCGGTGAAAGTCCTGTACATGCCATAGCCTTCGACATGGATGTTATGGCCATCTATCGAGTTATCCCAGGCGGCTTTGGCGACCAGATCCGGAACTGAATTCAGCGAATAGGTATTGGCTGTGTTCAGCAAAGATCCGCCGGGAGGCGTGGCGTTGAAGACCGGGGCGGTAAAGAATGTCGCGCCCGTCCCGGCCGTCGGTCCTGTGGCGGTAAAGGTTCCTGGAGGGAAACAGCTGTTGACGTTCGTGGAGGTGGGCGCGCACGAGAACGTCGATGCGGCGCCTTCCATCGAGACGGCCACCCAGAAGGTTTTGTCGAAGTCCTTGACGAGGCGAAGTTGGGGTTGGCGGGCCCAGATAAAGCCCGGAACGTACTGCGCGTCGATGGTCAGAGGAATATCTTCCTGACGCGGTACGATGCCTTTGGTGTTCATCGTCGCCAGCGACCAATTCTGGCCCGCGAGCACATGGGCGCCCCAGTCATCCTTATCGAGAGTTGCATACACGTGCCGGATGCGCGGCGTGTAGGAGTTGCTCTCGTTCGAGTTGGCGGTCTGCGCCGCGCCCAGGAAGTCCATCTCGATATAACCGGCGAGATGGGTCACTGGGTCGACGTCGCCCTGCGCAAGCAAACTGGCCCGGCTCTGGCGGGCAGTCAGGCGGAATTCGTTGGTTTGGCCGACGCGGCTATTGTAATACGGAATCGATTGATAGACGCTGCCGATGTCGGCGGGGAGGTAGCGGTTGCGGAACACGCCTTCGAGTGCGAGGAAACCGCCGGGCGTG
Source organism: uncultured Alphaproteobacteria bacterium (assembly GCA_963789645.1). GTDB lineage: Bacteria > Pseudomonadota > Alphaproteobacteria > Rhizobiales > Beijerinckiaceae > Methylocapsa. The sequence goes on from CAWBLM010000002.1 coordinate 487,110, forward strand.
ATGCTGACGCCGTTGATGTAAAGACTTGGCGCCCCCGCCACCGGCAGACCTCGTATGGCCGATTCGGCGGCGGTGAGGCCCGTCGGAGCCACGCCGCCCAGCGGGGCGACGGATACCAGGGCTCCCGGCACTCCGGGCGCCGCGGCCGGCGCCGGCGCCGGCCGCGCCGCCACCTCGTGGATCTGGACCTGCGTTTCTTTTTGTTTGCGCGCCTGCGCGTTGACCTTGGCTTCAAGGCGCTTCAGCTCCGCCTTGAGCGCTCGAATCTCGTCGGCGGTGTCGTCCGCGCGCGCGGCGCTCTGGCAGCTGACCAGAGCGCCGAAGGTCATCGCCACCAAGGCGGGTTTTTGGCCACATCGGTTCATCAACTTCGCCCCCTACAGAACAGCGTTAGGCAACGCTCGAATTGGCACCAATGGTTCGAGCTGAATAGCGATCTATGTATTTGGGGGGGATAATGACTGTCAAAGCAAAATGCGTATCAGGTATTAACTTAGTTTAGGATAGTGGTATCGAAGCAACATTTCGCGGTGTTATGACAACATTATGACATTTACTCTGATTTTTTAAGACAAAACGCCGAGTACCAAAGCCCATTGAGCAATACAATGTCCAAAAATGTGGTATAAATTACTTTATGGCCTCATACGTGCGCACTTATTGCGCAAAATCCCGATAGTTTATCATTAGTAAAGACACCTGTCTTAAGAAATCAGATTCAAGTCTTATAAAAAACTTTCATGAAATTTTTTTCATTGTTTCAAACGGCGTTGCCCCCTGATGGGCTCAACCGGGGTGCAAGCGCCCTGACGCCCTTTCAGCCCGTCGCGGAAATTGCCCTTGGGCAATTCTTCGGCAAACATCGAAAAAATGCAGCGCATGAGAAAGAGCGCAACCTGTTTGAGTTCATCGAGGCTCTTGCCCTCTCAGCCTTTCGCTTCCTCAGAATGCTTCGAGAACCTGGACGGTACACGCGAGAACCCTGGCGTCTCGTTTCTCTTGGCGAGGCGATCTCCGTCGCACGGTGTTGTAGAATCGCCCACGTAATTGTCGCCAGTATGTGGGAAAACACACCAACGCATGGGACGTTCGTGTTTAGCCTCTATGGCCGGAGACTATGCACTTTTCGTTCGCGCCAGATAAAGCTGAAAATATGCGTAGTTCTCGATGCCAATAAATAAAATCCATTACTTACACGAGAATCGAAAATGAGAATGATCAAACTCACCGTTGTCTCACTGGCTCTTTTGTCGTCTGCTCCAGTCTTCACAGCGGCCCACGCCGCGTCCATCCCGACCGCAGCTTGGAAGAACAGCCGCGCAAATGGTGAAAAAAACGACTGGATGACCACCCTCGTTCAGACGAACGAGGGAATCCCTAATCCGGACGGCGACGGCCGTTGCGCGTTGATAAGCCGCCCGGTCGCTGACGTTCGCGGCCATTTCATTGGCTATCAGACATTCAACGTTTGCCACTGAGCCTTGTTTGAGCGCAGCAGCTACTGGTTCGCAGTGAAAGACTAATGAATGAAAGCAAAGATAGCGCGTCTTCCGATTCTGTAAGATCGAAAAAACGCGCTATCCATCCCGTTTGGTCACGGCTCCTGATTTTTGCGTTGTTCGCTCGGATTTTGTTTTTGGGCAAGCGCCATAAGAAGAGATTGTTCGTCCACATGACAGACCGCATGCGTTGACCTTTTCAACCCACTAAACTTAGTCAACCGGCCCAGTATCCGTAGTTAAGTTGGGCAAGCAGCCGACATAGCATTTTAGTTTGTTTAGACTGGGAACAAACACTGGCGTGGCTGTGGAGCAATCAAAATCTCGAGCTGAAAAGAAACGAACCTGAACGGTTTCGTACCGTGTTCTATATGTCAACCAACCCCGCTGGAGACTCCCCAATTCAAATGCGGCTCTGCAGGTCAAATTGTTGGTGTAGCGCTCCGTCGCGGTACCGTGGCTTCTCGCTGAGGAAGAAGCTCCCACAGCTAGAACTGGAAACGAAATCAAAATTAAAACTGAAGCCACCAAAATCTTAATCATCAGTACCTCCAGATCCTGACTCCAAGCGCATCTGCGCTAAAAGCTGTCTCATATCGCGGCCGCTAACGCCGGACACAAGCCGCAAAGGGCGGCGGGCGACGAATAACGGCAATATAAAAGGCATCTGGTGGGATGTTTTCGTGAAATAAGTTTAATAAAAAACGTTTTATAGCTTTGTAATGGAAAAGAATTGATGCGAATTGCATTTAGATCTCAAAAGCCAATAAGCGTATTGGTTAGCTTTCGTTTTTGGGAGATTAACATGCGCAATGCGCAAAATCCGTCGATCGCCATCGTTACAGCGCGAAGCATCGCTGTGGCGGTAGCCATATCGATGATCTCGGGCGGAGTGGCAGTGGCCAAGGTGCATCGCAAATACGCCCGGCCCCATACATATCAATACTTTAGACTTTACCAGGGTCCGTCGACGAACCTGCCCTCGGTGGAGGTTAGGGGCCATAGCAACTTCGATCGGTCCGGCACGCTCGGTCGCGAAGGACTTGGGGCCAGCCCCTTTCATGCGGAAGGCCCTGGGAACTTCTCCGATTGAGCATCGACCTAAAAGACCTTTGACGGAATCTGCGCGTTTGGTCGGCCACGATGCCGTCGCGGACCTGTTGCGTTCTACTCGTCGCGCGTTGCCGCTAGCGCTTCTGAATCAATAGGCGAGTATCATGAATAAGGCGGCGCAAATTGTCACGCTGGCCGTAGGTCTTGCGCTGAGTTCCTGCTGGATTCGTGGCAGCTCATCCTCACCGGACGCCGCGGCCCCGGCAGGCCTTCGGCAAAAGAGACCAGCTTGTCTCGCTTGGTTCCCAAACCAAGAATTTTGATATTGCCCACCCTCAGCACCGTCATCGTGCAACGGCGCTAAGGCGACCTCCTATTAACTATGTTGATACCTCCGAGCAGTGCCCTACGCCAAATTATGAGGAGTTGGCGCGCAATGGCCATCCGGTAATTCCAGACTTCACTGTTCAATATGGGTGCGCCATTCACCCAGAACTGGCGAGCGGCAGCTTTGGCGCAATGCTGCGGGGAGAAAATCCTGCGGCGAACGCTTACTGATCAAGGCAAGCTTTTTTTTTGTGCTGAACGGTTTGGTCGGCTGCGGTCACATGTCCGGCCTGGTGGCGCGGCGCGTATGTCCGCTGGCCCTGATGAAGTCCGACGACCGGAATCCCTATCAGATTTGCGAGCTTCAACCTTATGACTCATAACAGGTTGTTTTGGTCTTCGGTGGCGACCGTGTCGTTCATCGCGTCTCAATGTGCTTGCCAAACTTCAAACTGTAATCTTTGCAGCCGCTCCGTGGATATGTTTGCAGGAGGGGCGGCGTCCTTACGCCTTCGCGAATATTTCAATCCTTGGAAATTTGATTACAACAATAACAATAACATTAACGTGACCGCGGCCGGCGCTTCCATCTCGTCACGTTAATCCCTGGAGTCAAGCGACTTGATGGTCCGCTGAAGCCGAAATGTGTGGGGACCATTCGGATCCAGCTTGCCGATGTTAGCCGACCCTTCATCGTTATTGAGCGGCCACCGCCATCCATGGGCTACAGCGGCCGCATGGAGGGAAAGATCCAAGAGAATGGCCCTGGCTATCCACGCTGCGACTGACCACGCCGCTTGGGCGAACCACCACCACAACGAGCTCGGATCGGACGACGGTTGAATTTGGTTGTTCTTAGGCCTGCGCCAACGCTTATTGACAGCAGCGCGAAAGGGCCGCCCATGAATTTCCGGCTGTCCGTCTACCGGTCGACGCACAGAGCTAATCGGCGTGACGACCGCATCATTCGACCGGGGGTTACGAAACTGCATCCTTCTCTCCCGTTGTTTATACGGAAAGAGGTTGCCGATAGCTTGTTGCGGCGTCGTATCGGATTTGAAGAATTGCGTTACAATTGCAATGTTTTAAGTCGGAGGGGCTGCCGCAGATGGCCTGCGACGACTATCGCGTCTTACCGCCGCCGCCAGGGGAAACCAGCAGCGCGGCCTGGCGGGCGCCAGGGCCGCGTTTTGATAGGGCCGCGCACGGCGGAATCTATTCGCGAGACGCCGCCCAACACGATTGCAATGACCTCTAGAATTTTGCTGTGGTACGAGAACTCAGCTTCCGGCCGGACGATAGACATTACAGGTGGTCGACCTCGCGCCCGCGGAAGTCCCGGCGCAGGTACGCCCCGCCGCTGGTGGCCGCCGTGCGCAACCACCACTCGGCGCCGCGCAGCCCGCCGCTGCGGACCAGACCGCTCGCGTGCCTCACCAGCGCGAGCGAGCGCACCTCGCTGCCGAGCAGGCGGCCAATCGACGCCACGTTCTCGCCAAGCCGTCGCAACATCGCGAGATAAGCCGACCGGTCCTCGGCGTGGGCGAACTCCGCCGCAGTGCGTTCGGGGTCCCGGTGGGCGAGCGTGGCGTGGCCATCGTCAATAACGCTAGCGGTGACCCAACTGTCGGTGTTCCGGCACTCCAACCCGTGCCGATGCACCAGCTCGCGAGGACGGCGTAGGGGGGGCCCGAGACGAACAGCGGGCGCCAGAACGTGTCGTGGAGGTGGCCGGGCAGCGTGCACTCCTCGGTGGCGATAAACCCGCCGATCTCGGCGTTGCGCTCAAGGAGGATCAGCGACCAGCCGGCCCGCGCCAACTCCGCGGCGGAAACCAGGCCGCTAATGCCACTTCCGACGACGATCGCATCGGCTTCGTCCGCCATCTTTGGAAATATTATCCGCGGACGCCACAGAACAGAGGACGGCAACCTTTAGGTGCGAAAACCACGTCTCGGCGTCGTAGCGGATGCTGCACCTACTCGATGCAGAATTAAGTCGCCACGCCGCCGTCAAGCCGAGACCGACGCCTCGCGCCTAACGGCGAAGTCGCCCAGGCACCAGACCTCATCCTCAAGTCCAATCACCGAATCCCACCATCGATCATCTGGCGATCCATCTCATCGTCCTCTATCCGCTTTCCGCATTACAAATTCGGCGAAATGGACTTGTTTGGAAACCGACGAAAATGCACACAGCCCATTCAGAACTGAATGAGCGGAGAGTGCGAATTGGACTGTGGGGCGATCTCCGCATCTTTCTCGCCGTCGACAACTCCCGTCCTCGTCTACACTTTCCGCATAGTAATGATGACATCGGCAACCTCGTCGTTGCCGTTAGTCCTGATTGAGACGGACTGCGTGTCTCCTTGGAAGCGCACCTGAACCCCTGCGGAAAAGCCAACGCCGTCGATTGTTGCCTGGATTTCCGCATTGGAGGCTCGGCCGGTAATATTGCCCGTAGCGTGTCGCGTGGCCTCGTTCCAGGCGCCCGAAATCGCGCCGCCGTTGCATATGACATTGGCGCTGATCTCCAATCTATAGCTATCGCTTGCGCAGCGCATGATCCGATTGAGCGCCTTGCCGGAATCATTGACCGCATAAATTGCCTTGCAGCGAATGTGTTCGCGGGAGCCATTCGACATACTGATGACGCCGGCTCCGCTCCAATAACCAGACAACCCAACGAAAGGCCCAACGGCCGCTGCTTGGGAGAACCTTGTCGTAGCCGTGAGGGGTAGGATGATCCCGAGGATAGCCCTTCTGAGTTTCAAATCAAGTAGCATGACGCTCTTCTTCCTATGATGTTCTTTTCCCGGTGGAGCTTTAAAGAATAGGCGCCTTCGTCGAGCCGCGATTTGATTTCGTCCGGCGTTGCGAGGGCGTTTTCCGGTCCCAAAGAACCGGAAAACTGCCTACCTTTCCACTTTCGCGCATTTTTTCATGCCGACCGGTTCTTCATGGAACCGCGTCGGCGGCGCTTGAAAACAGCTTTACTTGCAGACGTTGAGAGTTTGATAGCCGATGAATCGGCCATGAACGTCGGCAAGCGGATGGCCGATCAACGCGCAACGGCCGACGCCACTTGGGTTCGGGATTCCTTCGTTTTCCTGAACGAGTGTGGTCATCCAGTCATTGTTGTCACTATTGGCCGGGATGCTGTTCAAACCTGCGGTCGAAATAGACGCGGCGTGCGCCGCTGTGAGGACTGACGCAGGCGATAACAGAGCCAGCGGAGCAAAGGTGAGCTTAATCACTCTCATTTTCGACTTTCCTTGCAAGAGACGGACTTCGCTTAGGTTCTGTACCTGTAATTCGTCGAGAGGGGATTTACGCCGCCTCTGGATTGTGATTTAAGCTCCCAAAAGGGGAGCCTTGCAATGAGTCGCTTCGATCTGACGGATTTTGAGTGGCGGGTGATCCAGCCGCTGTTGCCCAATAAGCCGCGCGGGACGCCGCGTGTGGACGATCGGCGGACGCTGAACGGGATTTTCTTCGCGCTGCGTTCGGGCCTGCCCTGGCGCGACCTTCCGGAGCGTTATGGCCCCTACACGACTGTCTACAATCGCTTCAACCAATGGCGCAAGGCTGGGGTGTGGGATCGGCTTATGGACGCCATTACAGAGGCTTACGACGGGAGTGTGCAGATGATCGACACCTCCGTCGTGCGCGTCCATCAGCATGCCGCCGGCTCCCAAAAAAAGGTGGAGTTCGTCATATGGGCCGCTCCCGAGGTGGACTGACGACCAAGATCCACGCCATTGTCGACGCCAAGGGCCTGCCCATCCGCCTGGCGCTTTCGCCGGGGCAGGTCCACGACGCCAGCCTGATCGACGAACTGCTCGAAGGACTGCCTCAAGGCGCAATGCTGCTCGGCGACAAGGCTTACGACGCCAACAAGATCAGGGCCATGCAGATCGAACGCGGCAGCTGGGCCAACATCCCGCCCAAAATTACCCGCGCCACGCCAATCGTGTTCAGCCCTCACCTTTACCGACAACGCAACCTCATCGAACGGTTCTTCAACAAGATCAAACATTTCAGGCGCATCGCCACCCGCTACGACAAGCTCGGCGACAGCTTCCTCGCCGCCCTCAAACTCGTCGCCATCCGTCTATGGCTCCGCCATCACGAGTCCACGACCTAATAGAAGCAAGGGACACCCCAAACTCCGCAAATCGCGCCGCTTTCTCGGTTCGTCATACGGAATTTTAATCCGTAAGCGCGGATGGTTGGGTTAGGCCGGCGCTCTCCCAGCAGCTCTCCTAGCGGGCCGCGGATCGCGTTCGGCTGGTTATACATCTGACTGGGGTACGGATCGCGGCGGCTGCCGGCCCTCCCGCCGCCGAAGTGGATGCCTGGGCTGAGCCGAGTGCGGCGGCGCCGAGGGTTGCAACCGTTGTACAGATTACCAAGATCTTCTTCATGACAATTTCTCCTGTTGATTGGCTTGAACAATGGATTACCGATAGACGGGAGAGTATGGGTGTCGCTTTACCCGATGATTTCAGAAACGGTAGAATCGTATTACGCCTGTAATGAACCAAACGAATGCTGACGGCATGGTTGCGGCAACGGATGATGCTCGCATGTAACCAGTCCGCGGTGCCGCATTCGCTGGTGCCGCTCCTTCCTCAAGCGCCATCGCAATAATCAGATCCGCTCGACCGGGACTGCAAACACATATCCGACACCGCGCTCGGTTTGGATGACCCGAGGCGCGCTGGGGTCGCGTTCCAGTTTGCGCCGCAAGCGCAGGATCTGGACGTCCATGCTGCGGTCGAAGACATCCTCGTGCATGCGGGTTGCCTGCAGCAGGTGCTCGCGGCTGAGCGGACGTTGCGGCGCGTCCAGGAAGGCAACAAGGAGCGCATACTCGCCCTTGGTGAGCGCCACTGGAGCGCCTTCCGGGTCGGTGAGCTGCCGGGTCCTGCGATCGAGCTGCCAGCCGGAAAAGCGACAGCGGCCGCCCTCGGGATCGCGCGTTTGCGTGGCGCGTCCGGTATCGAACCGTCGCAGCACTGCGCGGACACGCGCGAGCAATTCGCGCAGGTTGAAGGGCTTTGTCACATAATCATGTGCGCCGAGCTCGAGCCCGACCACGCGATCGATTTCGTCGGGGCGATGGCCGGTAATGATGATAACCGGCACGTCGGAGCTCGATCTCAGATCGAGGCCGTCTGTCTGGTCGAGCCGAAGATCGAGAATCACAAGGTCTACCTCGCCGCCGCCAAGTTGACGGACCGTCTCCTCGCGCCCGGACGCCGCCAGGGTACGGATGTTATTCTCCGCGAAGTAGTTTAGGATCATTCGTTGCATTGCGGGATCATCCTCGGCGACGAGGACGCACACCTGGCGATCACCGCGCCCGCGAAGCCCCAGGTCATCCGACGATGTCTCGTTCATCTCACCCAGCTCCCGCATCGGCGCCGCCGGCAACCACGGCCGTGGCGGGTCGCAGCCTTGCGCGCCTCCTGGTGGCGCTCGTCTGCCTCGACGCCGCCTCGCCGGCAGCCACACAATCGCCAAGCTTTCAGCTCCGCGCCAGTCGGGAGCCCATCACGCCGATTCCCGCTCCGCCCGCCCAGGACCAACGGCGTGTGGCGCTCGGCGAACAATTATTCCGTGACCCGCGCCTGTCAAAGGATAACGCGCAAAGCTGCTTCACGTGTCATGATACGCGAACAAACGCCGCTAACGCCCATGATCTGTCGCCCGGGGTGCGACCGAAAGCGCTCAATACGCCGACTATCTTCAACGCCGCGCTGAATTTTCGCCTAAATTGGGAGGAGAATTTCCGCTCGCTCGAGCGACACGCTGAGAACACGCTGCGCGATCCCGCGCGCATGGGGTCGCAACTAGACGAAGTATTAAACAGGCTGCGGGCCGATCCCGAGGCGGTGCAGCAATTTCGCGACGCCTACGGGCGCGAGCCCGACGTTGCCGCCCTCCTCGACGCCATCGCGACCTATGAGCGCTCACTCCTCACGTCGGGCAGCCGCTTCGACCGCTGGCTCGAAGGCGACGACGGCGCGATCACGCCGGAGGAGCTCCCCGGTTATCAGTTGTTCAAGTCACTCGGCTGCATCTCCTGCCACCAGGGCGTCAACGTCGGCGGCAATCTTTTCCAGCGCCACGGCATTTTCCATCCGCGCCTGGGCTTTTTTACCGTTGATCCGACCCGGCCGAGTCCGGGGCATACTTGGATTCGACGCCGTCAAGGCGTCGAAGGTCACGGATTTCCCGCAGCCCGTGATGCGGCTTGCCGGAGACGCGGTGGCCAATGCTATCGAGCGGGAATTTCTCGAACATGAGCGGGCGCGGCTCGCGACGCGGCTGGAGCGGGCCCGCCGCATGCAGATGATCGGCACGCTGGCCAGCGGCATAGCGCACAACTTCAACAACATTATCGGCGCCATTCTCGGCTACTCGGAGATGATTGAACCGCAACTCGCGTTGGGAACCAAGCCGGCCCAGCACATCGACGAAATACGCCGGGCCGCGGAACGCGGTCGCGATCTGATCGACAACATCCTCACCTTCGGGCGCCGGCGCGGCGCACGCATCGGGCCGGTGCAGGTGCGCAGCCTGTTCGAGGAAGCGGCCTCAATGCTGCGCGCCTCGCTGCGTCCCGGTGTTGAGCTGATCGTCGAGGATATTCCGGCTGAGATAACAGTTTCGGGCCAGCCCGCGCAGCTGCAGCAAATTATCCTTAATCTGTGCGCCAATGCGGCGCAAGCGATCGAGGGTAGCGGAAGCATCCAGGTGACTGCGGCCCAAAAGGAAGTCGTAGATCCGACACTGCTGAGCCATGGGAAGCTTGAGCAGGGCCTTTACGTGCGGCTCGCTGTAAGTGATACCGGGCGCGGCTTCGACGAAGGTGTGGCGCGTCGATTATTCGAGCCGTTCTTCACGACGCGCTCGGCGGGGACCGGGCTGGGTCTCGCGACGGTGCGTGAGATCGTTCGGGACCATGACGGGGCGCTGAACGTCGAAAGCAGGCTTGGGCGCGGAACCCGTTTCGAGGTGTGGCTACCAGCATGGTCAGTAGAACGCGAGAGGGGGACAAGCCCGGCGGGGCAATTGCTCGGCCGTGGCGAGACGGTGCTCGTCGTCGAAGGCGATCGGGAACGGCTGCTGCGGCATGAGGAGATGCTCGCCGCGCTCGGTTACGAGCCGGTTGGGTTCGAGCGTCCGGCCGACGCCATTGATGCGTTGCGGTCTGAGCCAGACCGGTTTGACGCCATCCTCGTCAGCCACGCGGCGGCGGGTTCCGGCTCGCTCGATCTAGCGCGCACGCTGCACGAGATTACGCCTCGGCAGCCCGTGCTGTTCTCCACGACATCCGCGAGCGAGGTGAGCGTTGATGCGCTGGCGGAAGCTGGAATCGCCGAAGTCCTGCGCCAGCCCCTGGTTAGCAGCGAAGTCGCGGCGGCGCTGGCGCCCTTCCTGCGGTCGCCCAGCACGTTACGAACGTAACGCGAATTCCACATTGTTGAAATTCTTCCGTAGCGCGGCTTGGCCATTCTCCCCTGGTCGCATCCGCTGGCCGGCATTTGCTGACCAGGCAGAAAAAGGGAGATCTGAAAATGACCATTCTCAAGTTCGCGCTTTTCGCTTCCGCCATGCTGATGTCCGGCGCCGCCCTTGCCTCCTACATGCCGGAAGGCAGCGGACATGTCGACGTCGCAAGCTACGCTGCGCCGGAAGGCAATGGCAATGTCAACACGGCCAGCTACGCCACGCCGGAAGGCAACGGGCATGTGGACGAAAGCTGAGGCATCGCGGCGCATGACTTTCCGATGAATTGGTCATGCGCCCCAAGCGGAGGCGCGATCATGCGGAAATTACTTCGGTTCCTGATTCCCACCGTCGCGGCGTTAGACTTGATGGCGTTCGGGCTGTCCGCCGCAAGTAGCGCGGCGAAGGCTCCCACGGCCCATCCATTGTTAGGGGCGGCGTTGGATTCGCCAAGGGCTATGTGGTCACCTACCCGATGATTGGCGACCCCAAGCTGAAGATCGCCAAGCTTTATGACATGCTGCCCGCCGAAGCGGGCGACACCGCCGAGGGTTCGGATCCCGGCCGACGACGCCACCGTGCGCGTGGTGTTTTTCATCGGACCCGACAAGAAGATCAAGGCGATCCTCACCTACCCGATGAGCAACGGACGGAAACTCGACGAGGTGCTCCGCCTGCTCAACTCGCTCCAGCTCACGGCCAAGCATGCGGTCGCCACGCCGGTCAACTGGAATCCGGGCGACGACGTGATCATCGCGGGATCGCTTTCGGACGAGCAGGCCCGCGATACCCCAATGGCTGGAAGGCGCCGCGACCTTATCTGCGGATTGTGCCGCAGCCACGTTAGGATCAACCCGGGCTAGGACTGGGGGACACGCTGGCGGCTTAAGGTCGTGGCGGCTGCGGCGCGGCTTCCCCCCGCGTTTGCGCGGCTCAGCCCGCCGCCGCTCGGACTTTTTCCGATTGAAGCCGGATGGGGCCGCCCTCTGGTCGGCGCGATCTGTTCCAGGGCCCGTTCTAATTCATGAAAAATCAACATTGAGTTTTCGATAATGACACGGAAGCAGACCAGATCCGAGCGTCCGTCAATGTTGGCGAGCGCGATTGTTGATGACGACCACACACAGGCCGTGCTTAGGGCGGGCGAAGGGGTCGTCCGGGCGCTAATCGCACGGAAATCGTATCACGTCATCGTTTGTTGGGCGGCTGGCCAACACCTGTATCAAGTCGAACCAGTCGCTATGCACGAACCAGTCGCTATGCAATGGAGATACCATGTCACGTTAGTTCGTGACGCGCCGGCGGCTTTCACCGAGGCAATGATGCATGCGGCGCACGAGCTGGACGGTCCGACGTAGCCCACGCTATCTTCAAGACAAGCGAGCTGATTGCGACGCTGCCTTCAGCGTAAATCGCGAGTGCGTCACAGGAAAAGTTTTGCGCTGAGCAAGGCGGTCGTCGTGACAAGCAGGCTCACTGTCCCCGACCCGCTCCGGCGGGCTCTTCCCGACCAACCATCGAACCCAGGAGGCTCGTCATGGACAAGATTAGAATGTCAGAGGAACTCAACCTTCCTCGCCGCCGGTTTTTTGGCGCTGCGGCAATGAGCATCGCCGCGGCGCAGCGTGGCATGATGGGGTCCGCGAAAGCACTGGCCGACGAAACAAAACCGGCGCAGCTGCCGCCACCGGTTTTGATTGGGGGGCGCGGACGGCCGACATCGTCGCAGCGCTCTGGCCCGAACGCTGCAGGGCGCTCGTCTCGGTGGTGATCGATTCTCTGCGGAAACATCAAGCCAAGCAGGCGCCCGCATGAAAGCATTAAATGCCGCCTCTGGCCCCGGCACGCCCGCGCAAATAAAGCCAAGGCGACGCTGGCCGCTCATTTTGCGCGTCGCCTTACGCGATTTGCGCGGCGGGTTCAGCGGATTTGCAATTTTCCTCTGCTGCATTGCGCTCGGGGTGGCCGCGATCGCGGGCGTCGGCTCGGTTTCGCTGTCCCTGAAAGACGGCCTCGCGCGCGAGGGCCGCGCCATCCTCGGGGGCGACCTTTCTTTCGATCTCGCAGAACGAGAGGCGACCGGCCCGGAGCGCGCTTTTCTCGCGGGGCAGGGGCGCCTTTCTTCCGTCGCGCTGATGCGCGCCATGGCGCGTCGGCAAAGCAGCGAGATGATGGGCGAGGCGGCGGCCGACGCGGCGCTGGTCGAGATCAAGGCGGTCGATGGCCTCTACCCTCTGGCTGGGCGCGTCGATGTCGAGCCGAGCCAATCCTTAAGCGACGCGCTCGCCGAGCGCGACGGAGTTTTTGGCGTTGCGGTCGATCCCGCCTTGCCGCCCCGGCTCGGCGTGTCGATCGGCGACATTATTTCCATCGGCGACGCGCATTATCAATTGCGCGCGCTGCTGACCCACGAGCCGGACATGCTCGCGGGCGGCGTCAGTTTCGGTCCGCGTGTTCTGATGAGCGAGGCCGGGCTACGCGCGAGCCATTTGCTGCAGCCGGGCGCGCTTGTTCATTGGGTCTATCGCGTCGCTCTCGGCTCGGCCGAGGCGCCGGCGAGCGACGCCGCGGTCGAAAACCTCGCCGCTGGCGTGCGCACGCTATTCCCGGACGCCGGCTGGGAGGCGCGGGCGCGAAAAAACATATCGCCGCAATTCTCCCGCAATCTCGACCGTTTCACGCAATTTCTGACCCTCGTCGGCTTGACTTCGCTGATTATCGGCGGCGTCGGCGTCGCCAATGCGATCCGAGCCCATGTCGAGCGCAAGCGCCAGACGATCGCGATTTTGAAATCGCTTGGGGCCGGCGGCTCCACCGCTTTCGCCATGATGCTGACGCAAGTCATGCTGCTCGCCTGCCTTGGCCTCGCACTCGGCTCCGCCCTTGGCGCGGCCATGCCTTTTCTGGCCGTTCGCGCCTTTGGCGCGCTGCTCCCATTTCCGTTTGCGCCATCGCTTCATCCCGCGGCGATCGCGCAAGGCGCGCTTTACGGCTTTCTTACCGCTTTGGCTTTTTCAATAGGCCCGCTCGGAGGCGCCCATGACGCGCCTGCTCAGGCGGTGTTTCGCGAAGCGATCGAGCCGCCTCAGGCAAGGACGAGGCTGCGCTACAGGCTTGCGACGTTGGCCGCGGCCTGCGCTCTCCTCGCCGCGGCCCTGCTTTTATCGAGCGACCGCTTTCTCGCCGCCATTTATCTTGGCGCGACCGCCGCGGCCTTCGTCTTGCTGCGTCTCGTCGCCCTCGCAATCATGATTGTCGCGCGAAACACGCCCCATGCGCGCGATTTCGCCTTGCGCCTCGCGATTAACAACATTCATCGCCCCGGCGCCTTGACCCCTTCCATCGTCCTCTCGCTTGGCCTTGGCATTGCGCTGCTTGTGGCGCTGGCTCTGATCGACGGCAATATTCGCGGCGCGCTCAACGCGGGAGAGTCCGGAACAACGCCAAGCTTCTTTTTTCTCGACGTGCCGAGCGGCAAAGCCTCGGATTTTGCTCAATTCATCGCAGCGCAGGCGCCCGATGGCCAGCTCAAACTCGTGCCGATGCTGCGCGGGCGCATCGTCAGGCTGAATGGACTTTCGGCCGATCTGGCGCGGCCGAAAGAAAGCGCGGCCTGGGCGCTGCGAGGCGATCGCGGGATCACCTTCGCCGACGCCCTTCCGGCTGGCTCGACTCTGGTCAAAGGCCATTGGTGGCCAAAGGGCTATGCTGGGCCGCCCCTGATTTCGCTGGAGAGCGAGGTGGCCGACGGGCTTGGGCTCAAAATCGGCGATGAGATCGCCGTCAACGTTCTTGGCCGCGTCATCACCGGCGCGGTCGCCAATATCCGCAAGGTGAACTGGCGCAGCATCGGCATTAATTTCGTCCTGGTCTTTTCGCCGAACGCCTTCGCCGGCGCGCCTTACAATGATCTTGCGACGCTGACTTTTCCGCAAGGCGGCGACCCGGCGCGCGAAACGCGCCTGTTGAGGGCCACCGCGGCGGCCTTTCCGGCGGTGGCGAGCCTGCGCGTCAGGGATGCGCTGGAGGCTGCAAACGCCCTGGTCGCGCAACTCGCCGCCGCCGTCAGAGGGGCTTCGAGCGTCGCGCTGCTCGCCTCGATGCTGGTGCTTGGCGGGGCCGCGGCCGCGGGTCAGCAGGCGCGGATCCATGACGCGGTGGTGCTGAAGACGCTGGGTGCGACGCGCCGGCGCCTGCTCGCCGCGCTCCTCTATGAATATGGCCTGATCGGCTCGGCGACCGCCGTTTTCGGCGTCGCCGCGGGCGCCGCCGCGGCCTACGGCGTAACCCGTAAAGTGATGGACCTCGACTTCACCTTTCTCTGGGGCCAGGCTCTCGGCGCCGCTGGAGCCGCGCTCCTCTTCGCCGTCGGTCTCGGACTGATTGGGACCTGGCGCATTTTGGGCCGCAAGCCAGCGCCTTATCTGCGCGATCTTTGAAAGCGCTCCGGCTTCGATCTTCGACAACCTTAAGTATTGTTCATCTGGCGCGGCCTTGTGGTATAAGGGGCTCTGCGCCATATTGGTGCGTGCCGCACTTTAGGAAAGCGCGGCGGCCGGAGGCGACTGCGCCTCCACAACATCAGAGGAAATCATGTCCGACTTCGACCGCAACGCAAGCGCCCGCTGGGGTCAGGGCGTCGCGCGGGCTGGCCGCGCCGAAATCGACCAGGGTCTGCGCACCTATATGCTCGGCGTCTACAATAATATGGTGGTGGGCCTCGCCTTGACCGGTTTGGTGGCGTTGGGCATCAACATGCTCGCCGTCGCGGGCGACGCCTCTCAGGCGGTCGCGCACATGGGCCGCATCCCGCTGACGGCGTTCGGCGCCACGATCTATGGCAGCCCGCTGCGCTATGTCCTGATGCTCGCGCCGCTCGCCTTCGTGCTGTTCTTTTCCTTCCGCATCAACCAGATGTCGGCGTCATCGGCGCGGCTCCTGTTCTTCGCCTTCGCGGCGGCGATGGGCGTCTCGCTTTCGTCGATCCTTTTGATCTATACCGGCAACTCCGTCGCGCGCGCCTTCTTCATCACGGCGGCGGCGTTCGGCGGCCTTAGCATCTACGGCTATACGACCAAGCGCGATCTTTCGGCGATGGGCTCGTTTCTGGTCATGGGCCTGATTGGTCTCGTCATCGCGAGCCTCGTCAATCTGTTCGTCCAGAGTTCGGCTTTCCAGTTCGGCCTGTCGATCCTCTCGGTGCTGATCTTCTCGGGACTGACCGCCTGGGATACGCAGGCGATCAAGGAGATGTATTACGAAGGCGACGGCTATGAAATCGCGACCAAGAAATCCGTGAACGGCGCCTTGATGCTTTATCTGGATTTCATCAATATCTTCCAGTCGCTCCTCTTCCTCAGCGGCGACCGGAACAATTAAGGCCCGGGCCCCGTCTGCGGCTCCTGACAAGGCCCCGCGCAAGCGGGGCCTTTTTTGCTCTGACGTCTAACCGGAAACGAGCCTGAGCCGCTTATCGAGAATGGCGATGACGCGGCGAAGATCGTGACCGCGCTTCAGCACAAGCCCGCTCGTCGCCACAACGCTAAAAGCGCCCTGCTTCTTCGCAAGTTTCGGAGTCTTCTCGATCCTGTAGAGCGCGCATTCCGAGGTGCGGCGATAAACCGAGAAGACAGCCTTGTGCGCCGTGAAATCGACGGCGTAATCGCGCCATTCGCCGTCGGCGACCTTGCGGCCATATAGGTTCAGGATTTCGCGCAATTCGAATCGGTCGAAAGACACCACCTGCGCGACGTAAGCCCCTGCCTCTTGGAGAGGCGGCAAAAACGAACCCCCGGCGCGGAAGGCGAACTCCCGCACCCTATCGGTCATGAGGAGAAGGCGGCTATCTTCGGCGGACTCCGAATCGTTCATGCGTTTTGCTGCTCATGACCCCGAGTGGCGCGCATCATTGCGCGCCGATTTGGGGAGGGCAAGGCCTATCTTGACGTTTCTGCGACAAGCCCGGCTTGATTTTCCGCGCGCGGCGGGACTTGCGCGCGCGCTCTGCAAAAGCGATATCAGCCACTTGAGGGCTGGCGCTGCCGCGTCCGTCCGATCCCGCGTTCCCGTCATTGGCGTCCGGCAGACCTCGAACGATCTGCTCCGGGCCAAAAATCATTTGAAGGAAAGAGTCGTCCGTCATGTCAGAAGCCGCTGGTCAAACTCAAGCTTTTCAAGCAGATGTCGCCAAGCTGCTCCATCTCATGGTGCATTCTGTCTATTCCGATCGCGATATTTTTCTACGCGAACTACTGTCGAACGCCGCCGACGCCTGCGAAAGATTGCGTTACGAGGCCTTGAGCGATTCATCGCTTGCCGCTACCCCATTCAAAATCACGATCGGCATCGACAAGGACGCCGGAACGATTGCGGTCGCGGACAACGGCGTCGGCATGACGCGCGAGGAATTGGCCAAATCGCTCGGCACGATCGCGCGCTCCGGCACCCGCGCCTTTCTCGATCGCATCGGCGCGAAGCCGGAGAGCCCCGAGGAAGCGGTGGAGGACGCTGAGGAGAGCGAAGCGGAGAGGCGAGGTCCGCATGTCGATCTCATCGGCCAGTTCGGGATCGGCTTCTATTCGGCCTTCATGGTCGCCGATCACGTCGAAGTCTTTTCCAAGCGCGCCGGCTCCAATGAGGCCTTCGTGTGGAGCTCCGACGGCAAGGGCTCCTTCACGATCGCTCCGCTCGAGGCCGGGCTCGCGCCGGATCACGGGACCCGCGTTCTGCTCCATCTGAACGAGGGCTCGAAGGACGACCTCGACCCCTATAAAATCGAGCGAATCGTGCGTGAGCATTCGAGCGCGCTGGCGGTTCCGATCGAGCTCGTCGAATCGCCTGGCGCCGAGCCGCGCCGCCTCAGCGACGGCCAGGCGCTCTGGACGAAGCCAAAAAGCGCCATTGCGCCGGAGGAATACGCCGATTTCTATCGAACGATTTCGGGCCAGTTCGACGAGCCCGCCCTTACTGTCCATTGGCGCGCTGAGGGGCGTCACGAATATACGGCTCTGGCTTTCGTGCCGTCCTCACGCCCGTTCGATCTCTTCAATCCGGAGCGCCATGGCCGCGCCAAGCTCTATGTCCGCCATGTTCTGATCACGGACGACGCCGAGATCCTGCCGCGCTGGCTGCGTTTCGTCCGGCTCGTCGTCGATTCCGCCGATCTGCCGCTGAACGTCTCGCGCGAGATGATCCAGGAAAGCCCGGTGTTCGGCGCCATCAAGAAGGGCGTCGCCAATCGGATCTTGCAGGAGTTGACCAAGCTTTCGGAAAGCGATCCCGCCAAATACGGCGAGGTCTGGCGCAATTTCGGCGCCGTTCTGAAAGAGGGCCTTTATGAGGGGGTGGAAAAACGCGACGCCCTTTACCAGCTTGCGCGGTTTGCGAGCTCGACGCATCCCGATGGGGGCCGCACGCTCAAGGATTACGTCGCCGGGCTGAGGGAAAATCAGACGGCGATCTATTACCTCCTTGGCGACGATCTGAAACGGCTGGCGGCAAGCCCGCAACTCGAAGGTTTTTCCGCGCGCGGCGTCGAGGTCTTGCTGCTGCCCGATCCGGTCGACGCTTTTTGGGTTGCGACCGCCGTCGGATTCGACGGCAAGCCGTTCAAATCGGTGACGCAGGGCGCGGCCGATATCAAGTCGATCCCGCTTCTTGACGCAAGCGCCGACACAAGCGCCGATAAGCCGCAGCCGGCCAATCTTGCGACCCTGTTCGCTTTGATGAAACAGACCCTCGAGGGCGCCGTCGAGGAGGTCCGCGCTTCGGACAGGCTGGCGCAGAGTCCCGCCTGTCTGATCGCGCCCGATCGCGGACCCGACCGCCGGTTGGAGCAATTGCTGGCCGAACACGGCCAGCTCGGCGCGGCGACGAAGCCGATCCTCGAGGTTAATCCGAAGCACCCTTTGATCGAGGCGCTGGCGGCGCTCATTGGGTCGCCCGACAAGCAGAAGATCGAGGACATCACTTGGCTGATCTTCGATGAAGCCCGTCTGATGGAGGGCGAGAAGCCGGCCAGCGCGCCGGAGTTCGCCACCCGTCTGACTCGCGTTCTGCTCGAGGCGGCCGGTCGCCCGGCGGCGTAAAGAAAAAGTCGCCGCTCAGAGGATGCGGCGACCTAAAGAAGCGCTTGTCGATATGAAATCCGAAAACGCTTTGCTATTGGGCTTTGACGCTTCGACGCCGCGCGATCTAGCGCGGCGCGCCATGGCGAGCGCTTTCGCGGCGAGCGGCATCGCGTCCGCGGACCTCGACGCGCGCGTGCTCCTTTGCGCCGCACTGCAGATCGATCACGCGGGGTTGGTGCGCGATCCCGGCGCGCCGCTCGGGCCCCGCGCCAACGTCGTCGGCGCGTTCGCGTCGCGCCGCGTCGGACGCGAGCCTGTTTCGCGGATCATAGGCTACAAGGAATTTTGGGGCGCTAAATACGCGCTCGGTCCGGCGACGCTCGATCCGCGCCCCGATACGGAAACCCTCGTCGAAGCGGTGTTCGAACAGCTTAGCAACGATGCGGCCTCGGGCTGGCGCGTTCTCGATCTTGGGGTTGGCTCCGGCGCGATCCTCGGCGCGCTGCTGCATGGCTTGCCTAATGCCTTTGGCGTCGGCGTCGACCTTTCGCCAGAGGCCTGCGCGGTTGCGCAGAGCAATCTCGCCGCGCAAGGGCTCGGCTCGCGCGGAAAAATCGTCTGCGCGGATTGGGGGTCGGCGCTGAAAGGCGAATTTGATGTCATCGTCTCCAATCCGCCCTATATTCCTCGCGGCGACATCGAAGGCCTCGAGCCGGAGGTGCAAGCCCATGATCCCCGCCTTGCGCTCGATGGCGGCGCTGAAGGGCTTGACGCCTATCGCGCCCTCATTCCCGCGGCGGCGCGCCTTCTCGCGCCGGGGGGGCTCGTCGCGCTGGAATTCGGCATGGAGCAGGGCAAAAACATCGCCGCTCTCCTTCGGATCGCGGCTTTTTCGAGCTTCAAGTTCGGGCTTGACCTCAACGGGCGCGACCGTATTATCCTTGCGCGTCGCGGCTGTGGCGGGTTTGAACTTTTGTCGCGGCGGCGGCGCTGAAAGATATTTTCAAATATTGAGATATCGTCTAAAAGCGCTTGGCGTTTCAAACGAAAGCGGCTAGTTTCACCAAAACCAAGGATTGCCCTTTTCGCTCCTGTAAAGCTGCGGTTAGCGTCGAGATCCGCCGGTCCTCGCATTATATGTAGTGTGTGGGTACGGGGAGTCCGCTTCCGCTCAGGCCGAGACGCTCGGCGAAAACCGAGGTAGCGTCCCAAAGCTCCAAGACCCTGTCAATTCAGGGCCTAGGATTGATCCCGCGGAAACTTCGCGGGTATCGTCACCGGCTGGAGAGCCAAATTAACAGCTCGCGCCTTAGCTCTTTGAAATGAAATTGGTTCTATAAGGACCGTGACCGAATTCGCCGAGGGGGCGACGCTCTGGCGCTGCGGCTGCGGCGCCGCTCAAGGATCATCGATGAGACCTGGACAAAACAACAAGCGCATGCGCGGTCGACCGAACAACAATCGCAAGGGGCCGAACCCTTTGACGCGTTCTTATAAATCGAGCGGTCCCGACGTGAAAATCCGCGGCACCGCGCATCATATCGGCGAGAAATACCTGCAATTGGCGCGCGACGCGCAATCCTCAGGCGATCCCGTCACCGCCGAGAGCTATCTTCAGCACGCCGAGCATTATTTCCGGCTAATCGCCGTCGCCCAACAGGCGCAGCAGCAAAACGCATCCGGCTATCAGCGCGCCGAGGCCATCGCCGACGAGGTCGACGATGGCGATGATTTCACCGGCATACCGGACCGCTTCGCCTCGCCGATCGAGCGCTTCGCCCCGCCGCAACCGGTTTACGCCTCGCAACCAGCTTACGCGCCGCAACCGCAATCCGGCAATTCGCAACAGCCCCAAGATCGCGCCTTTTATGGCGGCGGCGGCAGCGGCGCGCAGGAGCGTAGTCAGCGCCAGGAACGGACGCCCTATCAGGAGAGGCCGTACCAGGATCGCCCCTATTCGGAACGCAATGGCCAGGATCGCAGCGGCCAGGATCGCAGCGGCCAGGAGCGCAATAGCCAGGACCGGTTCGGACAGGATCGGGCAGGCGGTACGGGCCGGGATCAGGGCCTGAGAGATCAAAATCTTAGGGAGCAAGGGCGCGATCAGGACAATCGCGCGTCGCGCGGCGGACGCGGGCAACGCGATTTTCGTGACGCGCCGCGCGATCAGCGCGAGAGGGCTCCAGTCGAGGACTCAGAGCCCAAAGGTCTGCCGGCATTCATAACTTCTCCAGTGCGCGCCTCGGCCGACGCTGTCGCCGATCCGCTTGACGCCAGCGCCTCGGTCGAAGTGTTGCATCCCGTCGGCGACGATCGCGCGGATTTGGAGCGCGAGCCGAACGGCTTTCATCTGCGGCCGCGCCGCCGCCGCCGCAGTAAGGCGGAAATGGCGATCGATCAGGCCGGCCAATCGCCTGATCCCAATGACGCCGAGACGAGCGCGAAAGACCCTGTCGGCGATTGATAGAAAATAAGATTTATCAGCCCTTTTGTCTTGTCTAGCCTTGCCCCTATGGCGGCTTCGGCTCGGGTTTGGTCATCCTGGTCCTCGATACCGGTGGCGGCCGACGGGCGCCCGCGTCTCCGGCTGGCCGAAACGGCGCCGATGAGCGGCGCCCATCCACCCAACGATCGGGGCCGAGCTGAGGCCCAGCAAATCCTGCGTTGAGAAGGCGCCGAACCCTTCCGCCCAGGCTTTTTTTTCCTACATTTGATTTGATCGGCCCGGGGGCCAGGCGTTTGATTTGGGTCGCCAACGCGCCTGAGGCGCTGCGTCGCAGGGGAGAAATTCGTCATGAATTTTGAAAAATATACCGAAAGGGCGCGGGGGTTCGTGCAAAGCGCGCAATCGCTCGCCATGCGCGAAGGTCACCAGCAATTTACTCCCGAGCATCTTTTGAAGGTGTTGCTCGACGACGAGCAGGGCCTTGCCGCCGGCCTCATCGACAAGGCCGGCGGGCGCTCGCGCGATGCGCTCGTCGCGACCGACCTGGCGTTGGGGAGATTGCCGAAAGTCGAAGGCTCCGGCGCCGGTCAGGTCTATATCACCCCGACGCTGGCGCGCCTCTTCGACAATGCCGAGAAGATCGCGGAAAAAGCCGGCGATTCCTATGTGACGGTGGAGCGGCTGCTGCTCGCTCTCGCGATGGACAAGAATTCGGAAGCCGGAAAAATTCTCGAAAGGGCGGGGGTGACGCCGCAGAATCTCAACAAGGCCATCGAGGAATTGCGCAAGGGCCGCACCGCCGACAATGCGACGGCGGAAAACGCCTATGACGCCCTGAAGAAATATACGCGCGACCTGACCGAGGCGGCGCGGACCGGCAAGCTTGATCCGGTGATCGGCCGGGACGAGGAAATCCGCCGCACCATCCAGGTTTTATCGCGCCGCACCAAGAACAATCCGGTTCTGATCGGCGAGCCCGGCGTCGGCAAGACGGCGATCGTCGAGGGCCTTGCTCTGCGCATCGTCAACGGCGACGTTCCGGAAAGCCTGCGCGACAAGAAGCTGCTCGCCCTCGACATGGGCGCGCTGATCGCCGGCGCCAAATATCGCGGCGAGTTCGAAGAGCGCCTAAAAGCCATTCTGACGGAGATCACCGCCGCCGCCGGAGGAATCATTCTGTTCATCGACGAAATGCATACGCTGGTCGGCGCCGGGAAGGCCGAGGGCGCGATGGACGCCTCCAATCTGTTGAAGCCCGCTCTCGCCCGCGGCGAACTGCACTGCGTTGGCGCGACGACGCTCGACGAATACCGCAAACATGTCGAGAAGGACGCGGCGCTGGCGCGGCGGTTCCAGCCCGTATTTGTCGCTGAGCCGACGGTGGCGGATACGATCTCAATTCTGCGCGGCCTCAAGGAAAAATACGAGCTGCACCATGGCGTGCGCATCACGGACGCCGCCATCGTCGCGGCGGCGACGCTGTCGCATCGCTATATCTCCGACCGGTTCCTGCCGGATAAGGCGATCGATCTCATCGACGAGGCGAGCGCGCGCCTTCGCATGGCAATCAATTCGAAGCCGGAAGAGCTCGACGAACTCGACCGCCGGATCGTTCAGCTCAAGATCGAGCAGGAGGCCTTGAAGAAGGAGACCGATCCCGCCTCGAAGGAACGGCTCTTCAAGCTCGAGGCCGAGCTCGCCGAGCTTGAGGAGAAATCCGCCGCTCTGACCGCGCGCTGGCACGCCGAAAAGGACAAGCTCGGCTCCGAGCAGAAACTGAAAGAACAGCTCGAGGCCGCCAGAATCGAACTGGTCCAGGCGCAGCGGCGGGGCGAATATCAGCGCGCCGGGGAACTGACCTATAGCATCATCCCAGGCCTCGAAAAGCAGCTCGCCGAGATCGAATCCAGGCGCGCCAGCGTTCTTGTCGACGAGGCGGTGACGCCCGAAGATATCGCGCAGGTCGTCTCCCGCTGGACCGGCATTCCGGTCGACAAAATGCTCGAGGGCGAGCGCGAGAAGCTGCTGCATATGGAGGAAGCGCTCAGCGCCCGGGTTGTCGGCCAGGCGGAGGCCGTCAAGGCCGTCGCAACCGCGGTGCGGCGCGCGAGAGCAGGCCTTCAAGATCCCAACCGCCCGATCGGCTCCTTCATGTTCCTCGGGCCGACGGGCGTCGGCAAGACCGAACTGACCAAGGCGCTTGCCGCCTTCCTGTTCGACGACGAGAACGCGCTGGTGCGCATCGACATGTCCGAATACATGGAGAAGCACTCAGTCGCCCGGCTGATCGGCGCGCCTCCCGGCTATGTCGGCTATGAGGAAGGAGGCGCCCTGACCGAGGCCGTCCGGCGCAGGCCTTATCAGGTGGTGCTGTTCGATGAAATCGAGAAGGCGCATCCGGACGTTTTCAACGTCCTGCTGCAGGTGCTGGACGACGGGAGGCTGACCGACGGGCAGGGGCGCACGGTCGATTTCCGCAATGTGCTGATCGTCATGACCTCGAACCTCGGCTCGGAATTCTTGGTGCTGCAGAAAGAGGGCGAGGATTCGAGCGCCGTCCATGACGAAGTCATGCAAGTAGTGCGGGCGCATTTCCGGCCGGAATTCTTGAACCGCGTCGACGAAATCATCCTGTTCCATCGCCTGCGCCGCGAGGACATGGGAAAGATCGTCGAGATCCAGCTGAAACGCCTCGACAAATTGCTCGAGGACCGCAAGATTTCCCTGGAGCTGACGCCGGAAGCCCGCGCCTGGCTCGCCGAAAAAGGCTATGATCCAGCCTATGGCGCGCGCCCACTGAAGCGTGTGATCCAGAAGAACGTCCAGGATCCGCTGGCCGAGATGATCCTCGCCGGCAAAATCCACGACGACGAGCAGGTCCGCATCAGCGCGGACGAGCGGGGCCTGCTGATCGGCGACGCGGCCATCCGCGCGGCGGCCTGAGAAGTCTCTCCCTCGCAGCCCCGATCTGCGCCCCCGATCGGGGCGTAAGAGCGGGGCTTCGGCGGGCTTTTGCGGGCTGCTGGCCGGCGCCGTCCGCCATAGCCGACAACATCAACAATCAAGATGTGGACAGGGCCGGGCGAAAGCCTGCAAATCGAGCCGAAAAACATTAAAAAACATGACCTTCGCGCACGCTTGGTCTATAACGATCAGGCGTGGCGCGACGCTTGCCAAACGCGCCGGAAGTCCTCGCATAAACAATAGAAAGTCCGCATATCTCATGGCCGAACCCGCCGCCGCCTCGAAGGTTTCCGTCCCAGAGGAAGCCTATTATGGCGCCGAACTCGATCAAGGTTTTGCGTGGCCTCGACGCCGTCCGCAAACGCCCCGGCATGTATATCGGCGACACTGACGACGGCTCCGGCCTGCATCACATGGTCTATGAGGTGGTCGACAACGCCATCGACGAAGCGCTCGCCGGCCACGCCACGAAAGTCACGGTGACGCTCAACGCCGACGGTTCGGTTACCGTCACCGATGACGGACGCGGCATTCCAACCGACATCCATAGCGAAGAGGGCGTCTCGGCGGCGGAGGTCATCATGACCCAGCTGCACGCGGGCGGAAAATTCGACCAGAACTCCTACAAGGTGTCCGGCGGCCTGCACGGCGTCGGCGTCTCCGTCGTCAACGCGCTCTCCGTCTGGCTCAAGCTGCGCATCTGGCGCGACGGCAAGGAGCATCTGATCCGCTTCGAAAATGGCGACGCTGTGACGCCGCTCGAAGTGACCGGACCCGCGCCGGTCATCGACGGGAAGCCGAAACGCGGCACCGAGGTGACGTTCCAGGCCTCGCCCGCGACCTTCACCATGGTCGAATATAGTTTCGCGACCATCGAGCATAGGCTGCGCGAACTGGCTTTCCTCAACTCCGGGGTGCGCATCGAACTCACCGACGCCCGCGGCCCCGAGGTCAGGACGGAGCTGCTCTATTACGAGGGCGGTCTTGAAGCCTTCGTGCGCTATCTCGATCGCGCCAAGAGCCCGCTCATCGCCAAGCCGATCATGATCAAGGGCGAGCAGCAGAACATCGCGGTCGAAGTCGCCTTGTGGTGGAATGATTCCTATCATGAGAACGTGCTGGCCTTTACCAACAACATCCCGCAGCGCGATGGCGGCACCCACCTGGCGGGCCTGCGCGCCGGCCTCACCCGGCAGGTCACCGGCTACGCCGAACGCTCCGGCCTGTTGAAGCGCGAAAAGGTCGATCTTTCGGGCGATGATTGCCGCGAAGGCCTGACCTGCGTGCTGTCGGTCAAGGTTCCCGATCCCAAATTCTCCTCGCAGACCAAGGAAAAGCTGGTTTCGTCGGAGGTGCGTCCGGCGGTCGAGGGCCTCGTCAATGAGATGCTGGGGTCCTGGTTCGAGGAGCATCCCCAGGACGCGCGCACGGTCGTCGGCAAAGTGGTCGAAGCGGCGCAGGCGCGCGAGGCGGCGCGCAAGGCGCGCGAGCTGACCCGCCGCAAAGGCGCCCTCGACGTCGCCAATTTGCCCGGCAAGCTGGCCGATTGCCAGGAGCGCGACCCGGCGAAGGCCGAGCTTTTCATCGTCGAAGGCGATTCCGCCGGCGGCTCAGCCAAGCAGGGACGCAATCGCGAATATCAGGCGGTGCTGCCGCTGCGCGGAAAAATCCTCAATGTCGAGCGCGCCCGCTTCGACAAGATGCTGTCGAGCCAAGAGATCGGCACGCTGATCACGGCGCTCGGCACGGGCATCGGCCGCGACGACTTCAACGTCGACAAATTGCGCTATCACAAAATCATCATCATGACCGACGCGGACGTCGACGGTTCGCATATCCGCACCTTGCTGCTGACGTTCTTCTTCCGCCAGATGCGCGAACTGATCGAGCGCGGCCATCTCTATATCGCGCAGCCGCCGCTCTATAAAGTCAAACGCGGCAGCTCCGAGCAATATCTCAAAGACGAACATGCGCGCGAGGATTATCTGATCGGCAACGGCCTCGAGGGGGTGGTGCTGCGCCTGTCCGGCGGCGTCGAGCGCGCGGGCGCCGATCTGCGTTTGATCGTCGAGGAGGCGCGCATCGTGCGGCAGATCCTCAATGCGATGCATACGCGCTATGACCGCGCCGTCGTCGAACAGGCCGCGATCGCCGGCGCTTTGCGGCCTATCGGACCCGACGATGAGGCCGCCGCCGAGGGATTTGTCGCGGCCATCGCCGCGCGTCTCGACGAACTCGCCGACGATATGGAGCGCGGGTGGGAAGGCCGTGTCGCCAATGGCGGCTATGTGTTCAGCCGGTTGGTGCGCGGCGTGCGCCAGGCCGCGACGCTCGACGCGGGCCTGCTCGCATCGAGCGAGGCGCGCCGCCTCAACGAGCACGCGGCGACTTTGCATGACGTCTTCGCCCGCCCGGCGCTTTTCGTCCGGCGCGCCGACGAGACCCAGGTCTCCAGCTCCGGGGAACTGCTCGACGCGGTGATGGCGGCCGGCCAGAAAGGCGTCTCGCAAATGCAGCGCTATAAAGGCCTCGGCGAGATGAATCCCGACCAGCTGTGGGAGACGACGCTTGACCGCGAGGCGCGCTCGCTGCTGCAGGTCAAGATCAAGGAAGGCGACGACGCCGACGATATTTTCGTCAAGCTGATGGGCGACGTCGTCGAGCCGCGCCGCGAATTCATCCAGGAGAATGCTTTGAGCGTCGCCAATCTCGACGTTTGAGGCTAAAAGCGCGAGCCGCTCACGGCGAGCGAAGCCTGGGTTGCAGAAGCGAGGGTGGAGTTGAATATTTGCGTCATGCGCATAAATAGTGTAAAAAATGTGCATAGTTGACGCAGGAGAATAGGTTCATGAGCGCCCGATTTAATGTCGTTCTGTCCGACGATCTCAATCAGGCGATCGATAAGGTCGCCGCGGAGACCGAGCAGAATAAGAGCGAGATTTTGCGGAAAGCCCTGCAGCTCTATCTCGCCGCCCGCGATGGCAAACGACGTGGCCTGAAGCTCGGTCTGGTCGAGCCGGAGTCAGAAAAGCTGCAAACCGAAATCGTCGGTTTATGAACCGGAATTGACCTCGACAGCCCGCCGCCAAATCACAAATACACCGTAGCCATCGAGCGTGAGGCAACAGCGTCGGAACAGTCCGTGCGGCTGTTCAAGGATTTAGCTCTGTTCGTCGTCGCGGTGGGCTTCGTCGTTCTGATGGTGTGGCTGTGCTACGAGACTCTGCCGTCGGGCGTGGCGTCGGCCGAAGAAAAGAAATGGGCGATGTCGGTGCTGTCCGCGGCGACAGGCGGAATCGTCGGCTATCTGTTGCGCAAGTAACAAAACAAGGGGGCGCTTGCGCAATGCGCTTGGCTAATTGTGCCTGGTGGAGCTGAAAGTGTTGGACGCCAAGACCTTCCCCGTCACCCATACCGAGGCCGAATGGCGCGCCCTGCTGACGCCGGAGCGGTATCACATCATGCGCGAGCATGGCACGGAGGCTCCGGGCAGCCGCGCCTTGAATTACGACTTGAATTACGAAAAGCGCGCCAGCGTGTTCGCCTGCGCCGGCCGCGCCTAGCCGCTGTTCGGCTCGCTGTGCAAGGTCGAGAGCGGCATTAGCTGGCCGAGCTTGATCCGCTGCCGGGAGCGGTCGGGACGTTCGAGCGTCCGTGGGCATTGCGCTTATACGCCGCGAGAGACGAGACTTCGCCGCGCGGGCTTCGAGCGGCGCCAAACGCTCCTTGAGCCGCTTCAGATCGCTCGGATCGAGCCGCGCCGCGCAGTTCGCGACGACCCGTCGTCCGCGCAGCGCCAACTGCTCGCGCATCCTCTCGTCGTCAATCGTGGCGGCAAGATCGTACAGCGCGCGCAGCAGCCGCAAACTCACCGCGACGTCACTGACTGAATAATGACGGATCTGCTCGAGGGTAGTGTCGAGCAGATGATCGAAGTCGATCCACGGAACGATCACGCGCACGACATAGGGCGGGTCGCTAAGAAGGGTCGCAGGCGGCGCGCGGCCGGCCCAGCGGATCAGGATGCGCGTCAGCTGATCGATGCAATTGATCGCCGTGCTCGGATCGTTGACCGCGGGCGAGATCGCTTTCAACGCGATATCGACGATTTGCAGCACACCAAATTCGACATCCTGCTGCATCGTGCGCATCGGCCCGATGTCGAACGCGGATCGAATGTCCCTGTTGAGCTCCGCCGTCAGACGGCTCTTGCGCGAGACGGTGAAGAGAGGCGCGCCCTGCGGCGCGAAATGTCCGATCGAACGCAGCACCCGGATGCGCAATTTGTGAGCCTTGGCCAGTTTCAACAAGCGGGCGCTGTCGATGAAGCAGATATAACCGGACTGATCGTTGAGTACCGGAAATTCGGTCTCCTCTGGCTCGAACGTCATATCTTCGCGGCGAGCGACGAATCCGCGTTTGTGCGGCATGATTTCGTCGATGACGTCCTCGGTTTCCCGTGCGATCCGATCGACGATATGGTAGACGCTGACGGCGCGGGAAATGTGGTGGATGAAGTAGATCAGGCCCATGACGGAGGCGAGCGCGAGCATCAGCGCGCCGGTGACGGTTGCAACGGGCGCGAAAGGCTGCGGCAGGCTGCGCGCCGCGGGCATCGCGGCCATGCAGTAGAGAAACGTGCCGAGGAAGACGCCGAGCGTCCACTGGGTCACGCGGTCTCTTACGAAGTTGACAAGGATTCGCGGCGAAAACTGCATCGAAGCCAGCGTCAACGTCATCAGAAGGATCGCGAAGACGATCGAGACGACGGTCATGATCGAGCCCGCGATGGTGCTGAGCATCACCTGAGCGATCTGCGGATCTGAGCGCGAGGGAAAGAGAGCGTCGGGGACCCACGCGCTGATGACCGGGAAGCTCTCTTCCGCCGACGACAGGATCATTCCCGTCAGCCCAAGCGAGAGCGAGATCAGGAGCGGCCGAATCAGGAAGCCGCCGCGCAGCGCATACATCGAGTTTCGGACAAAGATCGGTAGGCTCGTTTTCAAGGCTCTGTCTCAAGGCTCCTCTGGCGGCGCGGCGCGAGCGCACACAGACGACGCACGCTTATCAAATCAGCGGGCGAAGTCGCGCTTGGCGGGAGCCGGGCCGCCGTTGGCGGCGAAGCGTCTTTTCGGCGCTCGCTTATGCGCTCTTTATGAAATGGGACAAGGTCGCAAATCGTCTTCTTATGCCAGTTGGCTCTAATCTGATTCGACTTTGAGTTCACATGCGCCGCGCCGCCAGGGTTTAGCTAAGCTTCCGGTTGGGGAGGGTCAGGCGGACCTGTTCAATAACGAATGCGAGGGGGTATGTGGTGTCTGATTCCAAGAAATGCCAAACGATAAATCTTACAATATTCATGGCCGGCGACATCGCACAAGCGAAGCAAGCCTGCCGAGAATATTGCTTCAAGGTTGGCCTTTGCGTCACCGTAGAGCCGGTCGACTTCATTTACACTGGAGGCGAGGAATCCGGCTTCAGGGTTGGGCTCATAAACTATCCGAGGTTTCCGACGACAGAACTGCAATTAGGCGATCGGGCAAGGGAACTCGCGCAACTCTTGATGGAGAGGCTTTGCCAGCATTCCTATTCGATATCCGGCCCTTCCGAGACGGTGTGGTTCTCAAGGCGCGAAGGATAAGCGCGTGAGCCTCGCCGTCCTTATCCGCCGCATGGCCGAGGTTGAGGCGCCATCGGCCCCGCCTTTTCGAGGCGGCCGCGGTAAATCCCGAGGATCGTAGCGGTGTTGCGAGCCAGCGGCGCCGGATGGGCCGGGAGCGTCGAACGGGTTGTCTGAAGTTCCTGTGCCATCGCGGTCTTCCAATCGGTCTAAAATCGCGCAAGTTGCCGAATGCCCTCGCTTTTCCGGCCCGGCTCTGGCGGCATAGCGCTTTGCGTTGCCAACCCATGTCCGCCACGCCGCGCCCGCGCCGGCCGGCAGGAAATAGGAGTTTGGATTGATGAGCTGGAGCGCCATCGTATACGTTTTCAAGCGACTCGACGATCGCCTCTCCGACGCTGTCTATGCGCACGGGCGCCATCTAACCGGGCAAGAAAAAATTGTCCGTCCGCATCCGCGCGCCGAGGCGGCGATCAAGCGCCTCCATCCGTGGCCGCGAAACCTGCCATTGTCAGGCGCGAATCGGGGGTGAGACCAAGACGGCAAATTTGCGTTAGAATGGAATGGTCGAAGCCGAGCCCCAGTTTGGAGAGCCGATCATGGAGACCAAGACCTTTCCGGTGACGCATAGCGACGAGGAGTGGCGCAGGCTCCTGACGCCTGAGCAGTATCACATCATGCGCGAGCATGGCACGGAGGCTGCGGGCAGCTGCGCCTTGAATTACGAGAAGCGCGCCGGCGTGTTCGCTTGCGCCGGCTGCGGGCAGCCTCTCTTCGCGTCAAAACTGAAGTTTGAAAGCGGCACCGGCTGGCCGAGTTTTAACGATCCGCTGCCGGGCGCGGTCGAGAACTCGGAAGATCGCAGCTATGGCATGCGCCGCACGGAAGTCCATTGCAGCCGTTGCGGCAGTCATTTGGGCCATGTGTTTCCCGACGGCCCGCCGCCTACCGGTCTTCGCTATTGCATCAACGGCGTCGCCATGAATTTTGCGCCCGAGTGAGGCGCTGTCCGGCCCGCCCGGTCTGCCCGGTCGCCAGCGTCGCGGCCATTCGGCCGCTCGGCGTCGGGCGCGATCTTCAAGGAATATATACCGCCTCGATGACCTTCAGCTTCTCGCCCATCGGGTCGGCTTCCATGCGGACCACTTCGGCCATCAGCTTGTCGCGGAATTTATAGGCCCGGCGCCAGCCATCCTCATTGGTCGGCGGCCACGGCGTGAAGGTTTTCTTGTCGACCATCATGGCTTCGCAGCGAAGGCGCGGACCCGTGATGTTGCGGGCGATGATATACATGGCGCGAGCCCCACAGCCTGATCTCAAGTCGCGGACGTTATAAGATCATGCGTCTTAGATAAGATCATGCGGCCAAAATTGGCCTTTGACCTCAAAAATTTTAATCTCGCCGGAGGCGCCAGTAAATGCCTATCTGCGCCGCCGCGCTGACGGCTCCAGCGCTATAGGTCCTGCGGCGTAGAAAATTATGGGCCCACGTAAGATCGGCGCCCCGATTTGTCCGGGTTTCGCCCAGACCGGTCGAAGCCGTTTCACGTGAAATACGCCCGTGAAACATGCGCCGCTGTTTTCCGTTTCCCTCGAACGCGAAAACGCTCTATGTGGCGGGGGTGGAGAGACGCTTCCTCCCCAATCAGCGGAAATCTTATGGCGGCTTTGATCGACGGTCCGCGCCTTGCGGCGAAATCCCGCGCGACGAAACAGCTCGTCGTGCTTTTGCATGGCTATGGCGCGGATGGCAACGATTTGATCGCCGTCGCCAAGCAATGGCAGAATTTCATGCCGGATGCGGCATTCGTCTCGCCGCATGCGCCAGAGCCTTGCGTCCAGGCTCCAGGCGGCCGGCAATGGTTCCCCTTGACGATGCGCGACCCGAGTGAACGCTGGGTCGGCGTCAACAAGGCGGCGCCCGGCCTCAACGCGTTTCTCGACGCCGAGCTGCGGCGCCACGGCCTCGACGAGTCGAAGCTCGCCCTCGTCGGCTTCAGCCAGGGAACGATGCTGGCGCTTCATGTCGGGCTGCGGCGCTCGAAGCCGCCGGCCGCGATCCTCGGCTATTCGGGCGAACTCGTCGGGCCGGAGCATCTTAGCGAGGCGGCCGCCCGCAAAAGCGGCGGCAAGCCGCCGGCGATTTTGCTGATCCATGGCAGCGAGGACGATCTGATCTCCCCCGAGGCGCTGTTCCTGTCGGCCGAAGAGCTGGCCCGCGCAAACATTCCTTGCCAATGGCATTTCTCGGCCGGACTCGGGCATGGCATCGACGCGGCCGGGCTGACGCACGGCGGCCTGTTTCTGGCCAATTGTTTCAAGCTCAAGCTCAACCCGAACGCCAAGGTCCGCGGGTAGAAACCGGCGCGACGCCGACGGGTTCGGAAGCCGGAGCGAAAGTCGGCAGCGCCTCCTGCGCCCGGCGCGGGCTGGGGATCGGACGATAAAGCTGCTTGCTCGCCTCGACGATCAGCACGCCGGCCCCCGGAAGGCTGAAAAAGGCCCCGATCCGCTCGAAGACGATTCCCGAACGCAACAGCGTGCGGTGCTTGAAAGGCGGTACATAAAGCGCCTCGGCCCAATGGGTCGGCGAAAACAGCGTCTCCCGCATCAGGTCGCGCAACTGGCTGCGAGAAAACGGCTGTCCATGTCCGAACGGGGTGCTGTCGAGCCGCGCCCACAGCCCCGACCGGCTCGGCGCGACGATAAGGATGCGTCCGCCCGGGGTGAGGATGCGCCAGATTTCGGCGAGCAGATCGCGCGGATGTTCGGTGATTTCGAGGCCGTGGATCAAAATCGCGCGATCGATCGAGGAGTCCGGCAAAGGCATCGCCGTCGTTTCGACCAGCGCCGAAGCCGAAAGTCCCGAGGACGGCCAGTTGATCACCCCTTGCTGCGCCGGCATGAAGGCGAGCACGCGCACCGCCTCGTCGCGAAAAACGCCGAGGTAAGGCGTCGCATAGCCGACGCCAAGGATCGAATAGCCGGTGCAATTGGAAAAGCGCTGGCGCACGATGCGGCCGATCAGCCGGCGCGCGACCTCGCCCGCAGGCGTGCCGTAGAAAGAGCGCAGATCGACGACGTCGAGCGACATGGCGGCCCAATTGGCGGTTCAGGCGAGTAAGAAGACGTGCTGCGATCATCTGCCTTGGGCGCCAAAAAATAAAGCCTCGCACGCAGGTTTGACGCCGGGCCGGGGCGTGGCAAGATCAGTCTTTGCGAGGGAGGGAGAGCGATGGCGCCCCATATCTATCAATTCATCTGCCTCAAGGACAATTTCGGGGTGCTCGTCCATGACCCCGAAACGCGCGCGACCGCCTCGATCGACGCGCCGGACGCCGAGCCCATTCTGGCGGCGCTCGCCGCGCGCGAATGGTCCCTGACCGACATCCTGTTGACCCATCACCACGCCGATCATGTGCAGGGCGTCGGCGGCCTCAAAGCCGCCTTTCCGCGCGTCAAGGTGACCGGACCGCGCAAGGAGGCTGCAAAAATCGGCGGCCTCGACGCCAAAGTGGGGGAGGGCGATAGCGTCAAGGTCGGCGCGCTGGAGGCGAGCGTGATCGACGTCCCCGGACACACCAGCGGGCATGTCGCCTATTGGTTCGAGGAGGAGGACATCGCGTTTACCGGCGACACCTTGTTCGCGATGGGGTGCGGGCGCGGCTTCGAGGAGCCGCCGCAGGTGTTGTTCCATTCGCTGATGAAGCTCGCGGCGCTGCCCGCCGAGACCGCAGTCTACTGTGGTCATGAATATACGCTAGCCAACGCCAAGTTCGCGCTGACCATCGAGCCCGGCAATGAGCTGCTGCAGGAGCGCGCGGCGGAGGTCGCGCAATTGCGCGCGGAGGGTAAATTGACCCTGCCGACGACGATCGCGATCGAATGGGCGACCAACCCGTTTTTGCGCGCGGAAGAACCGGATGTTCAGGCGGCGGTCGGCCTGCCGAACGCCGATCCCGTCGCGGTGTTCGCCGAGTTGCGCGAACGCAAGAATCGCGCGTTAAGCTAATGCGCGGATAAAAATGATAGATCCGATCGATTCCGCAGGCGGCCAATATAGCGCAAGCGCGATGGCGAGCGCGAGCGCCGCCGACGTCATTCGCCTGTTGGAATTGCAGCCGCATCCCGAAGGCGGCTTTTACCGGGAAACCTTTCGCGATCCCGCCTGCAATCAAGCCGGCCGCGCCGCGTCGACGGCGATTTATTTTCTTCTTCCGGCTGGCCAAATCTCGCATTGGCACAGGGTCGATGCGGCGGAAGTCTGGCATTTCTACGCGGGCGCGCCGCTCGCGATCAGCGTCTCGCAAACCGGCGAGGGTTTGAGCCGGCATGTGCTCGGCGCGGATCTATGGAGAGACGAGCGCCCGCAGTTCGTGGTTCCCGCGCATTGGTGGCAGCGCGCGCAAAGCCTTGGGGCCTGGACGCTCGTCGGCTGCGGCGTCGCGCCCGGCTTCGAGTTTGCGCATTTCGAGTTGGCGCCGCCGGGCTGGACGCCGCGCGCCAAGCTCTAGTTAAGTTTCCGTACGCGTGGGACCCGCCGTGTAGTTCCCCTGAGGGCGGAAAACGGTCGTTCGCTCGAACTGGCGCTCGCTATGATTTGGGTTTTGGCTGCGGTGGCGATGCGTTAAGCGTCTGAGCTAACCAACCCAACGGCGCGCCCAAACGCACAGCCTAAGGGTGTAATAATGACACTCGACAAGTCGCCCGGAAAACTCACGTCATCCTGAGTTGGGCCATATTCACCATAACGGTCATCATGCCCACCAGGCGCGAACGTCTTGAACTTGATATAGGCGGGTTCAATGAGGCCTAGCCGATTCAGCGTTATCACGGACACAGGGTCATAGGAGTGCGTGCCATCGACGCCGGGACCGTAGGTGAGACTCGAATCTCTGATTTCTTTTTTCGAGATTTCCGTCTCCGCCTGCTCGAACATTGAGGCGAGGACAAACGCATCAACGGCCGTCATTTCGCCGAGCGTCGTCACGTACTTGCGGTGTATCTCTTCCTCGTGCGCATCCATTCCTGTCGCCAAAAGGTTCGCCCACAAAGTGTGCAAATCTTCTTCATGCTCGACTGTCGCGTATTCGAGTAGCGGGAGCGCTACCTTGGGCGGGATCGCCCGGATGTCGACGACACCTTTCTTTTCGAGCCGCTTTTTTGCTTTATGCAGAAGCGATTCCAGCCGCTCCCAACTGTAGATCGCGGCCTCAATGCGCTTTGCCGCTACCTTGTCGGTCCAATACCGGCCCACCGTGTCCTCGATCGCGCGGCCGAAAACGCGGTCCAGAAATCCGCCGACGCTCCGGCCGGCATCGATCGCTTGCCCACCAGTCTTTGCGACCTCCTGTACGGCCTTAGCCGCCTCTGTCACCGCCTCGATTTCATCAGCCATGGGGGTCCTCCCATCGGGGTCGAGAGCAGGCGTCAACGGGGCCACGATGACTTTCGGTCCAAAGTCATGCGCGTCCGCAACCTTTAGGCGTCGTTTTCTGGATTTTGTTTCAGGACATCATTCCCGCGCGAACCAGCGTCCGCTCCGCACGAACGGCTCCGGCCTGCCGCGAATGGCATACGAAGCCGGAAAGGTTCTCACTCTTTCGGGGTCATCCCCGCGATGCGCTTTTGCATCTCCTCGAGCTGGCGCTTCATTTCTTCGATGTCGTTTTTCGTGTTCGCCTCGGATTCGACCTTTTCTATCTTTGGCGGAGCTCCAGGAGGCGGCGGCGGCGTCAGCGGCGAGACGAAAGGCGAGAACATGGTGAGAGCCTGATTGAACAAAGCCATGTTCTTGCGGGCCTGTTCCTCGAGCGAGCTGAAAGTCGGCCCGATCGCCTGAGCGCCGAAGCCGCTCGCCATCTTGTCGCGGAATTTGTTCTGTTCGCTGGTCAGCTTGTCGATCGAGAATTCGAGATAGCTCGGCACCAGCATTTGCATGCTGTCGCCATAGAACCGGATCAGCTGGCGCAGAAAAGCGATCGGCATGAGGCTTTGCCCTCCCTTGCCTTCCTGTTCAAAAATGATCTGAGCGAGCACCGAGCGCGTGATGTCCTCGCCGCTCTTGGCGTCGAAGACGACGAAATCCTCGCCTTTCTTGACCATGTCGGCGAGATCCTCAAGCGTCACATAGGCGCTCGTTCCCGTGTTGTAGAGGCGCCTGTTGGCGTATTTTTTAATCGTGATCGGCTGTTTCTCATTCGCCATGTTCAGTCGCCCATTCGCCTCGCTGGGAATCATCTTTCGTTTCACCCGATAAGCCATCTGGTCTTGTCTTTAACTTTATTGCAACAATTCGATTCCAAATCGAAGCGCCGCGGTCAAGCCCAGCTTCTCGCTTCCGCTGCAATCGGCGCCGCGTCGCGATAGGCTACGCCATTTCGGCTATAATAGGTAATTTTTCGGATAAGCCTATTGTTTCAAAGCAAGAACTTTTTTTGAGGAGCGATTTTTCGCTCCCTTTTTTTTTGCGGCCTTGCTATGCCATGTCCGAGGGCGCGCAGCTGTCCCGCATTGCGGCCGCGCGCGCCAGGGAGCGCGGGCTCCCCAAAAGCCCGACCACGGAGGATGCCCAATGTCTGATATCGTTATCGTGAGCGCAGCTCGTACGGCTGTCGGCTCTTTCAACGGAGCCTTTGCCGCAATCCCCGCGCACGAACTTGGCGCGGCTTCCGTCAAAGGGGCTTTGGAGCGCGCGAAGGTCGATCCTGCCGAAGTCGACGAAGTCATTCTCGGCCAGTGTCTGACCGCCGGGCAGGGCCAGAATCCGGCGCGTCAGGCGGCGATGAAGGCCGGCGTTCCGCAGGAAAAGACCGCCTTCAACATCAATCAGCTGTGCGGCTCCGGCCTGCGCGCGGTCGCGCTCGGCCTGCAGCAGATCGAAGGCGGCGACGCCCAGATCATCGCCGCCGGCGGCCAGGAGAGCATGTCGCAAGCTCATCACAGCGCCTATTTGCGCTCCGGCGTCAAAATGGGCGAACTCAAATTCGCCGATACGATGCTCACCGACGGGCTGATCGACGCCTTCCAGCGCTATCACATGGGCCAGACGGCCGAGAATATCGCCACCAAATGGCAATTGACGCGGGATGAACAGGATCGCTTCGCCGTTGCGTCCCAAAACAAGGCCGAGGCTGCGCAGAAAGCTGGCAGGTTCGACGAGGAAATCGTCCCCTACACCGTCAGCGGCAAGAAGGGCGACGTCGTCGTCGACAAGGACGAATTTATTCGCCATGGCGTGACGCTCGACGCGCTCGCCAAACTGCGGCCCGCCTTCAATAAGGACGGCACCGTGACGGCGGGCAACGCCTCGGGCATTAATGACGGCGCCGCCGCAGTAGTGCTGATGACCGCGAAAGAGGCGGAAAAGCGCGGGCTCGAACCTTTGGCGCGTATCGTCTCCTGGGCGACGGCTGGCGTCGACCCCGCCATCATGGGCACGGGACCGATCCCCGCTTCGCGCAAGGCGCTCGAAAAGGCGGGCTGGAAAATCAGCGATGTCGACCTCGTCGAAGCCAATGAGGCTTTTGCCGCCCAGGCTCTCGCCGTCTCCAAGGATCTGGCTTTTGATCCGGCCAAGGTCAACGTCAATGGCGGCGCGATTGCGATCGGCCATCCGATCGGCGCCTCGGGCGCCCGGGTGCTGGTGACGTTGCTGCACGAGCTGCGCCGCCGCGGCGGCAAGAAAGGTCTCGCCACGCTCTGTATTGGCGGCGGCATGGGCATCGCCCTCACCGTGGAGCGCTGATCGGCGCGGTCGATCCGCAATCGTCAGGATTGCGCTGGCGCGAACCTCGGGGCTGTTTCAATCGGCGACGCTCCGGGGTCCGTCTGTGCATTTGGAATTATCATCGTAACTACAATGCGGCTGACGGTACGGCCGCAGCTAAAAGAGCCTTAAGGCTGAATTTTTTGGGGAGATGAAAATGGCGCGAGTGGCGGTAGTGAGCGGCGGATCGCGTGGGATCGGCGCGGCCATCAGCATAGCTTTGAAGGGGGCGGGATATCACGTCGCGGCGACTTACGCCGGCAATGACGCGGCGGCGGCGAGTTTCAAGACCGTGACGGCCATTCCGACCTATAAATGGGACGTGTCCAATTACAAGGAATGCGCCGAGGGCTTGAAGAAGGTCGAGGCCGACCTCGGACCGGTTGACATTCTTGTCAATAATGCGGGCATCACGCGCGACACGGCGTTCCATAAAATGACGCCCGAACAGTGGTATGAAGTAATCAACACCAATTTGAACTCGCTGTTCAACATGACCCGTCCGGTCATCGACGGCATGCGCGAGCGCGGGTTCGGCCGGATCGTCAATATTTCGTCGGTCAACGGCCAGAAAGGTCAGTTCGGCCAGACCAACTACTCCGCCGCGAAATCGGGCGACCTTGGCTTCACCAAGGCGCTCGCGCAGGAGAGCGCAGGCAAGGGAATCACCGTCAACGCCATCTGCCCCGGCTATATCGCGACCGAAATGGTCAAGGCGGTGCCGAAAGATGTGCTGGACAAATCGATCCTGCCCCACATTCCGGTGCGCCGGCTCGGTGAGCCGGAAGAAATAGCTCGCTGCGTAGTTTTTCTCGTCTCCGACGAGGCGGGCTTCATTACTGGTTCGACGATCAGCGCCAACGGCGGACAATATATGATCTGACAGCCAGCAGGCCGACGTTCGCGCCGCGTCCAAAGCGCCAATCCGGAAAGTTGCAGACTTTCCGGATATGATCATCGGCTCATTTCGAAGCGATCAATCTTGCAGAGCGCGTCCTTCACGCGCTCTATTTTTTCCATTCCAAGCGTGAATCGATCCGAAAATTCTGCCATTTCTAGGAGAGCCTTCCTCCGCACGAAAAAGCGAGCTGGTTGAACGTGGATGTTCCGGCCTTGCTGCCAGGGCAGCGCATGGGAGCCGAAAAACGCAGGAATCGCTTCGAGCGCCTGGCGCTCGTAGTGCTCGTTTTTTATGGCCTGGCGTTGATCGTTCCCGACTTCTATCGTCTTTTCCGCCCGCTCGGATCTTTTGGTCTGACCGCCAACAACGACGGCCTTATCTTTGATGTCCAGGGCCCGTTTCGAGACGTGGCCGATTCGCCGGCATGGCGGTCTGGGGTGCGTGCGGGCGATCGCATCGATCTGCGGCGGATGCGGTGCGTCCCGGTCAATACGAACATTTGCGCGACCATTCTCGCGGTCAGGGAAGGCCAGCAAATGGTCTTGCCGGGCCGCGTCGCCACGCTCACGCTCGCCCAAAGTTCCGGCGGGCCCGGCCGCGACGTCGTTCTCGTCGCCCGACAACGCCCCTCGAATTGGCTGCTCGATCTGGTCACGTTCTTTGACCAGGTCGCGGGGGTCCTTTTCGTTCTTGGCGCGGCGTGGCTGGTTTGGACCCGTCCGGGCGCGATGACTTGGGGCTTTTTCGTCTACGCGATCCAGTTCAACCCGGGTCAGGAGTTCCAAGTTTACGCCTGGCTGCAGCAGTGGCCGGCGGCGCTACTCGCACAGCAAATCGCCAACTGCCTGTTCCAGGCCGCTGGATATGCGGGCTTCATCCTTTTCGCCCTCCGCGTCCCCAACGACCAAATCGATGCGGCTTGGCGCCCGCTTGAGCGCGCCTTGCCTGTTCTTGCGGTCTTCCTCGGCGCCCTGACCCTCGCCAGCCTCGGCAGCGCCTTTGGCTTTCCGACCGAGACGCTGACGCGCGCGGGCTTTTTCCTCGGCTTCTCGATAAGCTTTCTTGTGCTCTGCATCCTTCTCGCGCGGCGGAAGGGCCTGTCGCCACGGGATTATCAGCGCATGCGCTGGGTGATCTGGGGTTGCCTCATCGGCCTCCCCCCATTGATGCTCGCGGAGATCGCTCAAGTGACCTCGCTGCCGCTCGCGCTGCCGGGCGGCTTCGCTTTGCCCGAAGACGTGATCGGCCTGCTCTATCTCATCAACGGCGTCCTATGCATCTTCGTGGTTGAGGCGATCCGCCGGCCGCGGGTCATCAACGTATCGATCCCGCTTCGCCGCGCCACCGTGCTTGGACTGATTCTCAGTGCGCCCGCCCTATTCCTGCATGAGCAAGTCAACGGGATTCACGAGGTCATCCACCTGCCGACCTGGGCCTGGATCGTCGTCGCTTCGCTCTCGGTGTTCCTGATTTCGCGCCTGCACGAACACTCCGTTAACCTCGCTGAAGGCTGGTTCGACCACGGCCGGCGAGGCGCCGAGGAGCGTTTCGGCGAAATCGGCAAGGCGATTCTACGCGCGAGGAGCGCGGTCGAGATTGACCAACTCCTGATCGATGGGCCAGTGCGCGCGTTGAGCCTCGCGTCGGCGGCGCTGTTCCGTCAGGATGGCGCCATGTTCAGGCGGCGGGACGGCGGCGTCGGATGGACGTCGTCGATGGCGGCGGCGATCGACCCCAGCGATCCTCTATTGGCGGGCAAGTCGAACGGACCGCCATTCGAGATCGACTCGGACTTGCTGAGCGAGACGGCGTTTCCGTCCGGCCCGCAGGAGCCGGTCATCGCAGCGCCTATCTGCAATCCGCTGCGCTGCTTTGCGGTTGCGCTTTATGGCGCGCATGACTTGGCGCCGCCATCCGCCGCGCTGACCGCGAGATGATCGCGAAGCTTGCCGCTACCGCCGCCGTCGCTTATGCGCAAGGCGAGGCGGATGCGCTTCGGGAGCGGATTGCTGCGTTCGAGCGAGAGCTTGCCCTCAATTCCACGGCGGCTCCCCGGACAGCATAAGCAGGAGAGAATGCCGCAACCCACCGCATGTTTGCGCAACTTCCGTGCCAAGCTAGCTTCCTCTTCTGCGCCTGCGATCGACGGCTGTGGCCAACTCGCTCGCCGCGCCAACGATCAAAGATTTTCAGGTGCGCTGGGAGGGGGCTCGGCAATTTCAGAAAGGTGCTCTAGTCTGAATTATGTGGAAGATCGGGTTCCTGGCGGCGGGACTATTGGTCGCGGGGGCCGCTTCCGCGGCTGACTTCGAAACGCCGACTATCGTCGCTCCGCCGGCCTGGGCCGATACGATCACGGGCGGTATCCAGATTGAGGCCGGCATTCTCGCCAATCCGGCCAATCCGGCCGATGGCCAGAACTTCGGCCAGCTTTACTCCGATCACGCTAATTCAGTTATGCTCAATCAGATCCGGCTGACCTTGCAGAGGCCTCTCGACGAAAGCGCCGCCGGATA
Organism: uncultured Alphaproteobacteria bacterium; assembly: GCA_963789645.1. Lineage (GTDB taxonomy): Bacteria > Pseudomonadota > Alphaproteobacteria > Rhizobiales > Beijerinckiaceae > Methylocapsa. The sequence continues at coordinate 527,793 of CAWBLM010000002.1, forward strand.
TGATTTCGGCTTCATGCTTCAAGGCATGTACGGCGCCGACGCGCGCTATAATCATGTCCTCGGCTTCGACGACTATTTGCTCAATGGGCGCAATCAAATCGTTCCAACGGGAATCTATGTCCTGGCGCATCTCCCCTGGCTTACGGACGGCGGTGTTGACCTGAGAGTTGGCCTCATCGGCGGCGCCATGGGATTTGAAGCCGTCGATCCGAGCGCGCGGCCTTTTTACACGTACGGCTACATCTCGAACTACCTCGTTCCGTTTCTGCATGTCGGCGGCATAGCCACGTGGCGCGTCAACGGCGCTTTGGATCTCTATGCCGGCATTGATTGCGGCTCACAGACTTCGTTCGGGTCCAACGACAACAACAGCCTGCCCGCCGGCTATTTCGGTTTCGGCCTCAACAGGCTTCTCGACGGCAAGCTGAGCGTGCTCGCAATGAGCCGTCTCGGTCCCGAGGACTCTTTGCGCGTTTTCCCTAACGCCAACTCCTTAATGACCTCCTGGAATGACGTCACCGTCACTTACAAGCATGACGACAAGCTTACCATCGGGGGCGAAGCGAATTTCTTCTATCAGGGGTCGGCGCCGCACGATTTGGTCCAACCAGCTGCCGGCCTAAGCAGCACCGCCTATGGCGTCGCCGCCTACATCACTTATGCCTACTCGGATCAAGTCAGCCTCAACGCCCGCGCGGAAGTTATCCGCGACAACAGCGGCGCAATCGTCGGCAATTACATTGGCGCTGACTCCTACACCAATAGCATCCGCGGATTGCCCTATCAATTCATCGCTGCGCCCGCGCCGACGACCTATGGCGAAATCACGCTCAATGTCAGCTTCAAGCCGAAGGTCGACTGGGCGCAGATCGACCTGCCGATCAAGACCCTCGAGTTCCGTCCCGAGATTCGCTACGATCGTTCGTTGAACGGAACCTACGCCTTCAACGCGGGGCGCGACCAGGGCGCCTTCATGTTCGGCGGCGACGTAATCCTTGGATTCTGAAGCATGTTAAGTTATGGCCGATGAGAGCCTGCTTGACGTTCGCGATGCGTTAGCACTGGTAAATTCCCGTCAAATCGGCTACCGTGCGATGGGGGATTGGTGTGAGGAGCGGCCGATGGGATCGATTCTCCATACTCACGACGCACGCTTCCGATGGAAGGCGAACTCGATCGCATTCTGGGACAATCGCTCCACCCGGTATCAGGCGATCTTGGACTACTGCCCGCACGAGCGCTACGGCCATCGGGTTACCGTCTGCGGCGACAAGCCGTTCGGTGTCGCCGCCGGGACAGTCGCGAATAACCAACATGCCAACGTCTCATGAGCGCGCTCATTCCACTCATCGAATTGAGGGACCTGCCGGAGGGGCGTGGCCGGCGCGTCTGCACTTCGGGACTCGACTTGGCGGTGTTTAGGGTCGGGGACGCCATATATGCCATCGATGACAGCTGCCCGCACCAAGGCTCTTCGTTGAGCAGCGGGGGGTTGCAAGGCAAGACGGTGACCTGCCGGGCCCATGGATTGAAATTCGACTTGGAGCCTGGTTGCTCGCGTCGGGCGCCGTCTCTTGAGGTCAAGAAATATGCCGTTCGCGTAGTCGATGGCATGGTGATGCTCGACCTCGAAGCACAGGTGTGACGATGCCATCAGCTGTAGGCGCACGAACCTTGATTGGCTGCCCGTGGCGCGATGTCAATGCGATGTTGCAATTTGCGCGGCTGCGTCCGACCCGACAACGCGTGGCGCTTGGCTGGCTGTTGTTCGGCAAAGGCGGTCGCCACCTGACCGCGGAAATGCTCTACGAGGAGGCCACCCCAAACCAGGATCCCGGTCTCCCTCACCACTGTTTACAACACGCTCAACCATTTGTCCGAAGCGGGATTGCTGCGGCGGGTCTGCGTCGACGGCAGCAAGACCTATTTCGATACCAACATCAGCGCGCACCATCACTTCTATTTAGAGAGCAGCTACGAGCTGGTGGATATTCCCGACCCCAATCTGGTGCTGCAGAAGCAGCCGGAAGTTACCAGACGGCTACGAGATCACCCGTATCGACATGGTTGCGCGGCTGCGCAGGATCCACTGAGCGAACCGTTGCTTCGATAGTAAGACCGGCGTCGGCATGGCGTTTCGAGGATATAACTCGCGATCTGCATGCCAGATCAGGGTTTAAGGCGGCGACGGAACCGGCATGGCATGGCTCCGCTCACACATAGAGCTTGCCGCCCTTCTCCAAAAACTCCGCACTCTTCTCCGCCATGCCCTTTTCGCGCGCCTCCATCGCCGCGACTTCGTCACGAATATCCTGGGTGATCTTCATCGAGCAGAATTGCGGCCCGCACATCGAGCAGAAATGCGCGGTCTTGTGCGCCTCCTTGGGCAACGTCTCGTCGTGAAACAGCCGCGCCGTCTCCGGGTCGAGCCCCAAATTGAACTGATCCTGCCAGCGGAAATCGAAACGCGCGCGCGATAGCGCGTCGTCGCGCAGCTGCGCGGCGGGATGGCCTTTGGCGAGATCGCCGGCGTGGGCTGCGATGCGGTAGGTGATGACGCCGGTCTTGACGTCGTCGCGATCGGGCAGGCCGAGATGCTCCTTCGGCGTCACATAGCAGAGCATGGCGCAGCCGAACCAGCCGATCATCGCCGCGCCTATGCCGGACGTAATATGATCATAGCCGGGCGCGATGTCGGTGGTCAGCGGCCCGAGCGTGTAGAAAGGCGCCTCATGGCATTCCTTGAGCTGCTTTTCCATGTTGACCTTGATCTTGTGCATCGGCACATGGCCGGGGCCTTCGATCATCACCTGGCAACCTTTGTCCCAGGCGATCTTGGTCAGTTCGCCGAGCGTTTCGAGTTCGGCGAATTGCGCCCTGTCGTTGGCGTCGGCGATCGACCCGGGGCGCAGTCCGTCGCCCAGAGAGAAGGAGACGTCGTAGGCGCGCATGACGTCGCAGATTTCGTCGAAGCGCTCGTAAAGAAAGCTCTCTTTATGATGGGAGAGGCACCAGCGCGCCATGATCGAGCCGCCGCGCGAGACGATGCCAGTCGTCCGGCGCGCCGTCAGCGGCACATAGGCGAGGCGCACGCCGGCGTGGATGGTGAAATAATCGACGCCCTGCTCGGCCTGCTCGATCAATGTGTCGCGGAAGATCTCGAAGGTCAGCCTGGTTGGATCGCCGTCGACTTTTTCGAGCGCCTGATAGATCGGAACCGTGCCGATCGGCACGGGCGAATTACGCACGATCCAGTCGCGAATATTGTGGATGTTGCGCCCGGTCGACAGATCCATCACCGTGTCGGCTCCCCAGCGGATCGCCCAGACCATTTTCTCGACTTCCTCGGCGACAGACGAGGTCACCGCGGAGTTGCCGATGTTGGCGTTGACCTTGACGAGGAAATTGCGGCCGATGATCATCGGCTCCAATTCCGGATGGTTGATGTTGGCCGGGATGATCGCGCGGCCCAAGGCGATCTCCTGCCGGACGAACTCCGGCGTGATGAACGCGGGGATCGAAGCGCCAAAGCTTTCGCCATTTTTGAGGCGCGCCTCGGCATCCTCCAACATTGTTTCACGCCCTAGATTTTCCCGCAATGCTGCGAAAATCATCTCCTCGGTGATGATCCCCGCGCGCGCAAACTCGTATTGCGTGACGAGGGCGCCGTCGCGCGCTCTGCGCGGCGAGGTGTTGGCGGGGCAGGGCGGGACGAGACGGTCGAGTGAAACGCCGCCATTGTCTTCCGGGCGCACCGGGCGCCCTGAATAGAATTCGAGGCCCGCGCGCTTGGCGATCCACGGCTCGCGCAGGCGGGGAAGCCCCGCGGAGAGATCAACCCTAGGATCGTCTTCGGTATAAGGGCCGGAGGGGTCATAGACGCGCACGGGCGGCTCGTTGGCGGCGGGATCGAGCGCAATCTCGCGCAACGGGACGGCAATGTCGGGACGGCCACGCGGGCGCGCATAGATCTTGCGCGAGCCCGGCAGCGGGCCAGTCGTCACGCTTTGCGGCGCGAGATTTTGCGGCTTGTCATGGATGTTCATCTGATCCTCCGACCGAGTCATTTGGCGGTTTGGCAGGAGGCGGACGCGGCGGGGGAGGAACGAGTTCTGTTGACTTGACTGATGCCGTCTTGCCGATCCCTGCGCTGGCATTATCCAGATTCAGGTTCTATGGGTTTGATCTCAGCCGCCGTCGCCGGCAGCACCCCGGGCGAAAACTCAACTTAGTGCGCCGAGGGCGCCGGCGCAAGCCGATTTGGCCTGGCGCAAAAACCTCGAATTATCGGGACGAGACAAGCCTTGTGCGGCAATGCTATGGCTGGGGCGACGGTCCCGCTTCGGGAGGCTTGCTTGGTCATTCGCCTCGCCAAAATCGCCTGTGTCGGCGCGGTGGCGCTCTATATGGCGCTCGTCGCCTTCGGCAATGTCACGGACTATGGGACGAATTTCGCCTATGTGACGCATGTGCTCGACATGAACGAAATCCCCGACGGTGCGGCGATCCGCTGGCGGGCAGTGACCTCGCCTGCGCTACATCAGCTGGCCTATCTCGCGATCATCGCGACGGAGATCGCGATTTTTGCGCTGACCGGCCTTGGCGTTCTGATGATGATCCGTTCGCTCCGGGCCGAAGCGCGATCCTTCCAGCGCGCCAAGAGCTTCGCCATTCTCGGCCCTGCGCTTGGTTTTCTTTTGTTCGAGGGCGGTTTCATCGCGGTGGCTGGCGAATGGTTCGGCATGTGGCGCTCGTCCGGCGCGGACGCCGGGCAGAGCGCCTTTCGCATCGCCCTCACCATGCTCGGCGTTTTGATTTTTGTCTCGCTGAAAGACGAGGATGAGCATGGCTGAATTTCGTTTGCGCCCTCATGCTGAGGAGCTGCGAAGCAGGTCTCGAAGCACGGGGGCGCCTGCAACGTCCTTCGAGACGGCTTCGCGGCCTCCTCAGGACGAGGAACGCCCGCCAAATGCACGGCTTCTAAGGGGGGCGACATGAGCGAAACGTTTTGCCGTTGCGGATCAAGGCATGGGTTCGGGCTGAGCCGGCGCGGCCTCGTCGCGCTGCTCGGCTCCGGGTTCGCGGGGGCTTTCGCGAGCGCCCCGGAGAACGCCTCGGCCGGAGCGACATTGACGCCGCCCCTGCCAGAAGACGAGCGCTTCATGCGGATTGCCCTCGACGAGGCGGCGAAGGGCGACTTTCCCTTTGGCGCGGCCATCGTGCGCGAGGGCGAGGTGATCGCGACCGGCCGCAATCTCGGCAAGACCAACGACGATCCGACGGCGCATGCTGAAATGGTCGCGATGCGCGCCATTATTTCCGTGGGCGTCGCCGACGCGTTGAAAGGCGCGACGCTCTACGCCACCGGCGAGCCCTGTCCGATGTGCATGGGCGCGATTTTATGGTGCGGCATCGGGCGGGTGGTGTTCGCGGCGTCGATCGCGCAGCTTGCGACAAAAATCGGGCAGATCATGGTGACGAGCCAACAGCTCGCCGACGCCGCGCCGTTCGCCAACATTGGCATAACAGGCGGGGTGCTGGCGGCCGAAGCGATGGCGCTGTTTCCGGAGTGAAGACAACACCGCCGTCGAACGGGCAAAGGTTCGCCCCTCACCCTTCGACATGTTCAAACCGATCCGGCGGCGACGCCGCCAATTCGGCCCAGTCGAGCTCCTGCTCAAGCATGTGAAACACATCATCCTCAATCTGCCCGTTGCGGCGCAAGTCGGCGAGCTTGCGGCGCTTCGCGGTTATCGCGCGCCGGCGGAGTTCGTGTATGCCCATGACGGCGCGCGGATGAAGTCCGTCGACGGCCACTGCGCGCTCCGCCGCCAAATCAGCGCGGAAGCGCGCGGCGCCATCGTCCTCGCAGCCGTCGAGACTCGCGCCGGCCGCATCGAGCAGTGCGACGCGCGCGGATGCCATCTCGTTGGCGAGCGAACTGTCGGGTTGGAAGCGCAAGCGGCGTATCAACGGTCCGAGCGTCAGGCCCTGCAGGATCAATGTGCCGAGTACGACAGCGAGCGCGCTAAGCACGATCAAATCGCGTGAGGGAAATGATTGAGGGAGCGCGAGCGCCGTCGCCAGCGTGATCAGTCCGCGCATGCCGCACCATGAAACGAGGAGACCCTGCGCTACCGTCGGCGAAGCCGGCCCCCCGCGCATCAGAGAAACGCGGCGGGCCGCCCAATTATACGTCATGACCCATGCGAGGCGAACGACGATCACGATCGCAAGCACGACCGCGGCGAAGCCGAGCGCGCGCCCTGCCTGGCCTGGATCCAGCCGCATCACGATCGCGCGCGCCTGCATCCCCGTCAGCAGAAAAGCGAGCACGTTGAGCAGGAAGATCGCTACTTCCCAGACCGAATAGGAAAGCACCCGATCCCGCGGCGACTGGCGCTCGGGGATAAAGCGCGCAATAGTCATGGCGTAGGCGGCCACGGTGAGGATCGCCGAGACGCGCAGCCGGTCGGCGATAAGCCACGCGCCAAACGTCGCGACGAACTGAAAGAGCGTGCCGCCGAGCGTGCCCGCAAGCCGCGCCGCGAGGACGAGGTAGACCTTGCCGATCAGGATTCCGAGGAGCAGACCACCCGGGACCGCTAGCGCGAGGGCGGGGAGAATGCCGGATAGCGATTGCGCCGCCGTCGCATTCACGGCGGCGCTGAAGATCAGCAGGGCGACGGCGTCGTTGAGCAGGCCTTCGCCCTTGAGGATCGTGACCGTGCGGCGCGGCAATGCGAATCGGTCGAGCATGGCCGTGGCCGCCGCCGCATCGGGCGGCGCGACGATAGCGCCGAGCGCGATGGCCGCGGCGAGAGGGAGCCCCGCCAGCGCGACGCCGGCCCAGGCGACGGCGGCGGTGGTCAGCAGGACCGCGATCGCCGCGAGCGCGAGCAGAGGCGCCCAATTGCGGCGAATCGCTCGCGGCGGCAGATCATAGGCGGCGTCGAGCAAAGCCGGAGCGATGAAGAGAGCCAGCGCGAGATGGGGATCGATGCCGATATTCGGCGCCCACGGCAGCGCCGCGACGACGACGCCCGCCAACGCCAGCATGGTCGGATAGGGGATCGCGAAGCGTCGCGAAACCTGCAGCAACGCGATCGCCGCGAGCAACAAGGTCAGCGTGCTTTCGAACAGGGCCATGGCGCCGCCTCCACCGAAATGAAATCCTGCCGTTTGGCGGGTCATCCTGCACGTCGGCGATGTGATCGCAACTGGGCGCGGCCCGACTTTGGGCGAGCCGCGCCCGATGCGCATGGGCACAAATTGATGGTGCGGCATGGGCGGTTGGCGTTCGCGGCCTCGATCGCCGAGCTTGCGACAAAGATCGGGCAGATCAGGGTGACGAGCGAGCAGCTCGCCGACGCCGCGCCTTTCGCCAACATTGCAATAACGGGCGGGGTCTTGGCGGCGGAGGCGATGGCGCTGTTTGGGTGAGTGATACGGGGAGGAGTTACGCCATGAGCCGGGCTATCGCCCGGATTTTTGCACCGACAAAGCCCTTGATTTACCTAGCCCAGAGTGGCGCAATTTTTTATTGTGCATATGCGCTTTACCGCATACGGTTAAAAGATGGATCACACAGTCGCCATGCTCTCGGCTCTCGCCGAACCAACCCGTCTCGCAGCCTTGCGCATCATGTGGGACGGCAGCGAGCATTGCGTCTGCGAGCTGATGGACAAGCTCTGCGCGAGCCAGTCGCGCATGTCCCGCCACATGAGCGTGCTGAAGGCAGTCGGGCTGGTGGTCGATCGGCGTGACGCGCAATGGGTGCGCTATCGCCGCCACCCGGCGCTGGCTCCAGCCACGCTTGCAATTGTTGACGCAGTCATGGCGGCGTTGCTCGAATCCGAAAGGAAAGCCGCATGAGCCTGGACGCTTCAACCGAGCCGCATGCCAGGCCATCGCCCATTGTATGGGTTGCAGGAACCGTCGCTTTTATCGCCGCCTGGTTTGCCATCTACTGGCGGCTTGAAGGCTTCTCTGGCTGGGTCGTCGGTAAACTCGCGCTGGCGCCCGGTAGCCATCTCGAAGAGGCGACGCGCTTCTTTGTCTATGACACGCCGAAGGTGCTCATGCTGCTGACGCTCGTCGTCTTCGGCATGGGAATCATGCGCAGCTTCTTCTCTCCCGAGCGGACGCGAGCTCTGCTGGCGGGAAAACGCGAGGGAATCGGCAATGTCGCGGCGGCGACGCTGGGAGTTTTCACACCCTTTTGCTCCTGTTCGGCGGTGCCGCTGTTCGTCGGCTTCATATCGGCGGGCGTCCCGCTCGGCGTAACCTTCTCCTTCCTGATTGCCGCGCCAATGGTCAACGAGATCGCGCTCGGCCTTTTGATCGCGCTGGTGGGCTGGAAGGTGGCGCTGACCTACCTCGGCTTCGGTCTCACGTTGTCGATCGCCACGGGCTGGGTAATCGGCCGTCTTCATCTCGAAAGCTGGCTGGAGGAATGGGTGCGCAACGTCCGGGCGGGCGAAGCCGCGATCATCGCCGATCATTTGACCATCGTCGATCGCATCGAGGCTGGCCTTGAAGCCGTGCGCGAGATCGTCGGCAGGGTATGGATATGGATCATCGTCGGCATTGGCGCTGGCGCTTTCATCCACGGCTATGTGCCTAACGATTTGATTGCCTCGGTCATGGGCAAGGGGCAATGGTGGTCCGTTCCTGCCGTTGTCATGATTGGGGTTCCGATCTATTCCAACGCTGCTGGCATTATTCCGGTTGTCCTGGCGCTGCTCGACAAGGGCGCTCCGCTCGGGAGTGTGCTGGCCTTCATGATGAGCGTAACCGCGCTTTCGTTTCCCGAGATGATCATTCTCCGCAAAGTTCTGACGTTGCGCCTGATCACTGTTTTCGTCGCCGTCGTCGCTCTGGGAATCGTGTCCGTCGGCTATTTGTTCAACGTCCTGTTCTCTTGAGGAAACAAACAATCGTGAAAAATATCAAAGTGCTTGGCTCTGGCTGCAAACGCTGTTTGGCGACGGCGGATATAGTCCGCAGCGAGGCAGCAAAGCTCGGGATCGAGATCGATCTCGAAAAAATCACGGATTACGCGGAAATCGCCGGTTTCGGCGTCGTATCGACGCCGGGCCTCGTGGTCGATGGCAAGGTCGTTCATGCGGGCGGCGTGCCCAAAGCTGAAGACGTCGCGAAATGGCTGGCGGCTTGATCGAGTTTCCGATGACGACAGAAACTCGTTCTTACGGTGATGTGCCATGTCCGCCCATTCAAGCAAATCCGTCGCGGCCTCAGTTCCCATCTGCAAACACTATCGCCGCCACCTCCGCGACGCCGAGCGCGCAAAACTCCCCAGGCGCGAGGCTGTCCGGCAACGCTAGCCCGCCCACCCAGTTGCGATGGAGCGCGACGACATGATTGCCGACCGCCGCGAACATGCGGCGGACCTGGTGATAGCGTCCCTCGGTCATGGTCACGTAGGCGCTGGTCGGCGACAACGCCTCCAGCGTCGCAGGCAGTAGCGGCTTGTCTTCGCCATCCAGCATCAATGTTCCCGAGGCGAAAATATCCGCCTCATCCCCGCGCATCGAAGAATCGAGCGTCGCGAGATAGCGCTTCGCGACATGGCTTTTCGGCGAGATGATCTTATGCAACAGCGCGCCGTCGTCGGTGATGAGCAACAGGCCCGACGTGTCCTTGTCGAGACGGCCGATCGTCGAGAGCGAAGGCTCGCGCAGGCGATATCGCGGCGGCAACAGGCCGTAGACCAGCGGCCCGGCCTCCTTGTGCGAGCAGGTGACGCCGCACGGCTTGTTGAGCATCAGCACGAGGCCCGGCGGCGGATCGAGCTTTTCGCCGTTAACGCTCATGCGTTCCGGCAAATCCGGCGTCACGACAATGCGCGCGGAAAAATCGTCGAGCGCCGCCCCGTCCAGTTTCACGCGCTTTGCGCAAACCATCTGTTGCACCTGGCTGCGCGTGCCATAGCCGAGATTGGCGAGCAGCCGGTCGAGCCGCATCGCCGCCGGCTTGCTCACTTCTGCGCCTCGAAAATCTTGAAGCCAGCCGTCTCGATTTTCTGCGTGACTTGCCGGAACAGCGGCTTCATCACAGCTTCATAGGGCAGATGCCGGTTGGCGGTGAGCCATAATACGCCGCCCTTCCGCAGCATTTTTGAAGCGCGAACAATGAACTCCTTGCCGAGGTCTTGGTCCTCGGCGCCGGCTTCGTGAAAAGGCGGGTTCATCACGACAAAATCGAGGTCCTTGAGATCGGCGGCGGGACTGCGCGCGTCGGCCCAGAGGAAGCGGGCGCGCGGATCGTCGATGTTGCGCCGCGCCGCCTCGATCGCGCGGCGATCGATGTCGGTCAGCGATATTTCGGAAACTTTTGGCGAGGCCAGCGCCACGATCGACAAGAAGCCTGCGCCGCAGCCAAGGTCGGCGCCGCGTCCTGAAAGGGCGGGGAGATGTTGCGCCAGCAGCGCGCTGCCGGGATCGATCCGGCTCCAGCTGAAGACGCCCGGCTGCGACCACAGGCCGAGCGCCTCGACGCGCCGCGCCGCGCCGTCGCTCAGCGCTTCCCCGACGCCTTCGAGGGTCGACGGGCGCGTCGAGACGCAGATGCGGTGGTGGCGCTTGGAGCGCTCATCAACGGGGCAGCCGAAAGCGCGCAGTTCGTCGGCGATGCGCGCGCCCCCCTTGTCCTTCGGCGCCAGGACGGTCAAAGCCGCGCCGGGTTTGAGGGCCTGCAGCGCCAGCGCCAGCGTGTAGCGGCGCTCCAATGTGCCGGGCGGCGCCAGCATGGTCATGGCGGCGAGCGTTTCCGCCGGCTGCGCCTCGAGCGACGCCGCGCCGGGAACGAGGGGAGAAAACTGGATCGCGTCAGCGGGGGCGTCGGCGAGGGCCCGCGGCGGCGCGCCATAGACGCCGCTTATTTCCGCGTTGCGCACATCGTGACCAGCCACCAGCGCCGGCGAAATGTCACCCATCATCGGTCTCGGGCGGGGCTTCGTTTGCGGCCTTCTCGGCTTTTTCTTTTTCCTTTTCCGCCTTGCGCGCGGCGGCTTTTTCCGCCGTCTTGGCGGCCTTGGCCTTTTCGCGCTCTCGGCGTTCAAAATCGTAATTCGGTTTGCGCGCCATTTATGTGCTCCTGAAGGATGGAAGGTTTTCGCTCGCATAAGCTACCAGCTATGCGGAGCGCGCGGAATTAGAGGCTATTGAGCAGCAGCGTGGTTAGCGCGTCGGGTTGGTCAAGCATGACATCATGACTGCAGGCGATCTCGCTGGTTTGCCAGCCGCGTAACTTGGCCTTCTCATAGAATGGACGGAACGGCGACTGATGCCCCGCCCAACCTGAGGCGTATATGTAGGAGACATGCCTGATGCGTGCGATGCCGCCGGTCAGTTGCACGGGTTGCTGAAAGCAAGCGACCGGTTGAACCGTGCATTGACGATCCACCCAAGCAACATCAGCGGTATTGACGCCAAATGCTTGGGCGCTGATTGGCCTGCTTTTCCAGCCATCAATGAGCTGATCCCCTGATATGGGCGCGAAATGCACAAGGCTCTCTCCGTTCTCAGGTACGAAGGCATCGAGAAATAGCAGTGAGCGAATACATTGTGGGACCCAGTCCGCCACGCCCGAGACCACCATGCCACCATAGGAATGGCCGCAGAGCACGAAATCAGTCAGCTCCTCCCATTGAATGAGATTGAGGACGTCCATCGTATGGGTCTGCAGGTCTACGCTCTCCGCGAGAAGATGCGAGCGCTCACCGACCCCCGTGAGGGTGGGCGTGAACACCTCATGTCCTTGTTGCTGCAGGGCCTTGCGAACCCGCTTCCAGCACCAGCTGCCGTGCCAAGCCCCATGAACCAGAACAAACGTAGCCATTCCGAATCGGCCTCCCCAAGAATGGATTTAGCGGTCGGTACGTCCGCTACTCCGCCGCCTTGGCGTCGGCGGCGGGGCGGCGAGCCAAGGCTTCGCGCAGGAACTGGCCTGTATAGCTCTTTTTGACCTTGGCGATTGCTTCGGGCGGTCCCTCGGCGACGATCTCGCCGCCGCCGTCGCCGCCCTCGGGGCCGAGATCGATCACCCAATCCGCGGTTTTGACCACTTCGAGATTGTGCTCGATCACGACGATCGTGTTGCCTTGATCGACCAGCTCCTGCAGCACTTCGAGCAGCTTGGCGACATCGTGGAAATGCAGGCCGGTCGTCGGCTCGTCGAGAATATAGAGCGTGCGGCCGGTCGAGCGCTTCGACAATTCCTTGGCGAGCTTGACGCGTTGCGCCTCGCCGCCGGACAATGTGTTGGCCTGTTGGCCGACCTTGATATAGTTGAGGCCGACGCGGGCGAGCGTCGCCATTTTCTCGCGGATCGAAGGCACCGCCTTGAACAGATCGCCGGCTTCCTCGACGGTCATGTCGAGCACGTCGGCGATCGATTTGTTGCGGTATTTGACCTCGAGCGTCTCGCGTTCATAGCGCTTGCCCTTGCACACGTCGCAGGTGACATAGACGTCGGGCAGAAAATGCATCTCGATCTTGATGACGCCGTCGCCCTGGCAGGCTTCGCAGCGCCCGCCCCTGACGTTGAATGAAAAGCGCCCCGGCTGATAGCCGCGCGCCTTGGCTTCGGGGAGCCCCGCGAACCATTCACGGATCGGCGTAAAGGCCCCCGTGTAGGTGGCGGGATTCGAGCGCGGCGTGCGGCCGATCGGCGACTGATCGATGTCGATCACCTTGTCGAGATGTTCGAGCCCGTCGATGCGCTCATACGGCGCCGGGTGCTCCGACGCGCCGTTGAGCCGCCGCGCCGCGGCCTTGTAGAGCGTATCGACGATCAGCGTCGACTTGCCCCCGCCCGAGACGCCGGTGATGCAGGTGAAAAGGCCGAGCGGAATTGACGTCGAAATATTTTTCAGATTGTTGCCGCTGGCCTTGACGATGTCGAGCTTGCGTCTGGGGTCGGCTTTGCGGCGCGGGCGAGGAGCGGAGACCTCGCGGGCGCCGGTGAGATATTGCCCGGTCAGCGAATTGGGATCGGCCATGATCTCCGCCGCTGTCCCTTGCGCGACGATCTCGCCGCCATGAATGCCGGCGCCGGGGCCGACGTCGACGACATGATCGGCGGCGAGGATCGCGTCTTCGTCATGTTCGACGACGATGACGCTGTTGCCGAGATCGCGCAGCCGACGGAGCGTGTCGAGCAGCCTCGCGTTGTCGCGCTGGTGCAGGCCGATCGAGGGTTCGTCCAGCACATACAGCACGCCGGTGAGGCCGGAGCCGATCTGTGAGGCGAGGCGGATGCGCTGGCTCTCGCCGCCGGACAGCGTGCCGGCGGCCCGCCCGAGCGTCAGATAATCGAGCCCGACGTCGATCAGGAAAGTGAGCCTCTCGCGGATCTCCTTAAGGATGCGGGCGGCGATCTCGCGCCGCTTCGGGTCGAGCTTTTGCGCCAGCGCCGCGAACCAATTGCCGGCCGCGCGCACCGAAAACGACGTGACTTCGCCGATATGAAGCCCGTCGATCTTGACCGCCAGCGCCTCGGGCCGCAGCCGCGCGCCATGGCAGACGCCGCAGGGCGTCGCCGTCATGTAGCGGCCGATTTCCTCGCGCGACCATTCGCTCTCGGTCTCGCGATAGCGCCGCGCAAGGTTGCGGATGACCCCCTCGAAAGGCTTGATCGTCTCGTGGGAGCGGAAGCCGTCCTCATAGACAAAATGGATACTCTCCTTGCCGGAGCCATAGAGGAGGATGTCCTGAACCTCCTTCGGCAGAGATTCGAAGCGCGCGTCGAGGCGGAACTTGAAATGCCGGGCCAGCGCTTCGAGGGTCTGCATGTAATAGGGCGAGTTCGACCGCGCCCAGGGGGCGATGGCCCCTTTGCGCAGCGTCAGCTTGGGGTCCGGCACGATGAGGTCCGGGTCGACGGTCTGCTCGAAGCCGAGGCCGCCGCAATGCGGGCACGCGCCGAACGGGTTGTTGAAGGAGAACAGCCTCGGCTCGATCTCCGGAATCGTGAAGCCCGATACGGGGCAGGCGAATTTGGCGGAAAAGCTGATGCGTTTCGGTGCGCCGCTTTCGTCCGTTTCATCGGCGAATTCGGCGATCGCGATGCCATCCGCCAGCTCCAGGGCGGTCTCAAAACTTTCCGACAGGCGCGGCGAGATATCCGGCCGCACCGAGATGCGGTCGACCACGACGTCGATGTCGTGCTTGAACTTCTTGTCGAGCGAAGGCGCGTCGGCGATCTCGTAGAATTGCCCGTCGACCTTCAGGCGCTGGAAGCCTCGTTTCATGAATTCGGCGATTTCCTTGCGGTATTCGCCTTTGCGGCCGCGAATGACCGGCGCCAGAAGATAGAGCCGCGTGCGTTCGGGCAGGGCGATGACGCGGTCGACCATCTGGCTCACGGTCTGGCTTTCGATCGGCAGGCCTGTGGCGGGCGAATAGGGGATGCCGACCCTCGCGAACAAGAGCCGCATGTAATCATAGATTTCGGTCACGGTGCCGACCGTCGAGCGGGGATTTTTCGAGGTCGTCTTCTGCTCGATGGAGATTGCCGGCGAAAGGCCATCGATCTGGTCGACGTCGGGCTTTTGCATCATCTCCAGGAACTGCCGCGCATAGGCCGAAAGCAATTCGACATAGCGGCGTTGGCCCTCGGCATAGATCGTGTCGAACGCCAGCGAGGATTTGCCCGACCCCGAAAGGCCGGTGAAGACGACGAGCTTGTCGCGTGGAATGGTCAGATCGACATTTTTGAGATTATGCTCGCGCGCGCCGCGAATGACGATCGCCCGGCCTTCGAATGCATGCGCGGATCCTGCCGCGGCTGGGGTGGAAGTTTGGGCGGACCCGCGCTTTGCGGCGGGCTCTAACTTAACCTCAGCGGCAGCTTTGAGCTCAGGCCTCTGCGAGACCCGTCGCGCCTTCGGAGCGGCGGACGGCTTTGGTGTGTTCATTGATCCGTCTGAGTTTGAGTGATCGAAACGTCCGCGCGTGGCCCGAAGAGTGCGCTCCGGCCGGCCGACGTCTCCTTGCATCCTCGCTTAATTTAGCTGGCTCGGCGCATTTTGCCATTGCATTTTGGGCAAATCCTGAAACCCTCGACGCCCGCCGGGCGGCGGCCGCGCCCGGATGTTGCTAGCTCCGTGGCTAAAAACGCAAAAAAACGGATTTCGCTGCGGCGACGTTCGAGAAAAAGTGGGGGAAGCTCATGGCGACGACTACGGCAGGCTCCGGCGTTAGCGCTCCGGCCAAGCCATTCTACAAAGTCCTCTATGTCCAGGTCCTGTTCGGCATCGTCGTCGGCGCGCTGTTTGGCTGGCTTTTGCCCCAATATGCGACCAACGAGTGGGTCAAGGCCCTTGGTGATGGTTTCATCAAGCTGATCAAAATGCTGATCGCGCCGATCATCTTCTGCACCGTCGTCTCCGGCATCGCGCATATATCGGACGCGCGAAAAGTCGGCCGCGTCGCCGTCAAGGCGCTGATCTATTTCGAGATCGTGTCGACCTTTGCGCTCGCTTTCGGCCTCTTCATGGGCAACCTGCTGCGCCCTGGCGCAGGCTTTGGCGGCCATGGCGACGCCGCCGCCGTCGCGGGCTTCGAAAAGCAGGCTCAGGCGCACCGCTCGGTCGATTTCGTGCTCGACATCATTCCCGACAGCGTCGTCGGCGGCTTCGCCAAGGGCGACGTTCTGCAGGTGCTGCTGTTCGCGATCCTGTTCGGTTTTGCGCTGATGGCGCTCGGCGAGCGCGGCAAGACCGTCCTTTCATTCATCGACGACGTCGCGCACGTAATCTTCGGCATCATCAATATTGTCATGAAAGTCGCGCCGATCGGAGCGTTTGGCGCCATGGCCTATACCGTCGGCAAATTTGGCACGCATGCGCTCGGCAGTCTCGTCGAACTCGTCGCTACCTTCTATTTGACCGCCGCGCTGTTCATCGTCCTGATCCTCGGCGCCATCGCCCGATTCGCCGGCTTCAATATTTTCAAATTCTTGAATTACATCAAATCGGAGCTTCTGATCGTCCTCGGCACCAGCTCGTCCGAGAGCGCCTTGCCGGCGTTGATGGAGAAGCTCGAGCGGCTCGGCTGCTCGAAGCCGGTCGTCGGCCTCGTCGTGCCGACCGGCTATTCGTTCAATCTCGACGGCACGAATATCTATATGACGCTGGCGACCTTGTTCATCGCCCAGGCGCTCGGCTACGATCTGACCTTCGGCCAGCAGATGACCATTCTGATCGTCGCCATGCTGACCTCGAAAGGCGCGAGCGGCGTCACTGGCGCCGGCTTCGTCACCCTTGCGGGGACGCTGGCGGTGGTCAATCCGGCCCTCGTGCCGGGCATGGCCATTGTTCTCGGCGTCGACAAATTCATGAGCGAATGCCGCGCGTTGACGAACATCATCGGCAATGGCGTCGCGACTGTTGTCATTTCCTGGTCGGAGGGCGAGCTCGATCGCGACAAGCTCAAGGGGGCGCTCGAACGGCCGATCGACGTCACGGATATCGAGACAGGAGTCACGACCGGCTGAGGCGCTGGGCTAGGTCATCGCCGGAATGCTTGCCGTCGCGCCTGGAAAATATATTGTCAAGCAAGGCAATTTCCTGTGCCATTGCTGCTCGGTCACAGCGCCGCTAGAGCGGCCTCCGGCATACGCTGAAGATTGGCTCGCAACCGCTAGGCAGTTAGAGTGCGCGTCCGGGTTGCCAATGTGCGGAGCTGGGCGCGCTTTGGGTGCGTAGGGGAACGGTCGGTATGTTCAAATGGTTCAAACTCTTCTGGAACAGGCGCATCATCCAGGACGTGCCGGCAGAGCTTGTGGCTTGCGAATACGAGTGCAGGGTCGGGCAATGTGACCACGGCAAATGGTTAACTTGCGAAAATAGAATTCGTTGGATGAACCAGGCGACCCCCTCCTCGCAAACGAAACCAGACCATGACCCGGCAGCAAGCCAAGGAAGCTAAGTGATCTCTTGTCGCCGGCGCCGGTGCATCAACTCACTCTCCCAGACGTTCATTTCAGTCTACGCGAAAGCTATTCGACTGATAGGCTTTAGCTTGATTGCATTGGTGCGCCTGAGGCGCATTTGCCGTCCCAGCCGGTTGTTGAGATATTTGACCTGCAGGAGGCTCAGGCCTTTGCCAGCGATACTTGCCGCCGCGCGCGGCGCGTGCTAGAACATACATAGAACAAATGCTGCCCGGATTTCGGTGGACAAATCGATTCCCGCCGCCGCTAACTGCGCCGGGCGCCGTAAGATGAAGGTTCTCATTTTCAAAGGAGCGGACGGATGGCGGGGAGCGTCAACAAGGTCATTCTCATCGGCAATCTCGGCCGTGATCCGGAGACGCGGCGCATGAACTCCGGCGACGCCGTCGTGAGCTTCAGCCTCGCCACGACCGAGTCATGGCGCGACAAGGCGACGGGCGAGCGCAAGGATCGCACGGAGTGGCATAACATCGTGATCTTCAACGAGAATCTCGGCAAGATCGCGGAGCAGTATTGCAAGAAAGGCTCGAAGGTCTATCTGGAAGGCCAGTTGCAGACGCGGGAATATACCGACAAGGACGGCAATCAGCGCAAGACGACCGAGGTCGTGCTGCAGCGCTTTCGCGGCGAACTGACCCTGCTCGACAGCCGCGGCCGCGGCGAGGCCGATTCGGATCGCGGCGGTTTTGAGGATTCGGGTTCGAGTTTTGGGCGCTCCTCGCCGATGGAGCGGACGTCCGAGCGAAGGCCGGCCGGCGCGGGGCAGGGCCGCATCGCCGACATCATCGACGACGACATCCCATTCTAAACGAGGCCGGAGGCAAAAATCGGCGGTGGCGAACGGCGGATCATTTCTGGCTAGTATTCTGTTTCACAGAGGTTTTAGGCGGTGGGCGCGGCGTGATGCTGGCCTTTCCCGGCCCGGTGGAATAGGGTTAACGCCTCCGTCCCCTTCTGGATTTGCTTTCCTTGCCCGACACTGACGACACCGGACCGGCCGCGCCCGGATCCGACATTCGCCCGGTTTCCCTCTCCGACGAAATGCGGCGCAGCTATCTCGATTACGCGATGAGCGTGATCGTCAGCCGCGCCCTGCCGGACGTGCGCGACGGGCTGAAGCCGGTGCACCGGCGCATCCTGTTCTCGATGAACGAGAACAATCACACGCCGGACCGCCCATACAACAAATCGCGCCCGCATCGTCGGCGACGTCATGGGCAAATATCACCCGCACGGCAATTCGGCGATCTATGACGCGCTGGTGCGCATGGCGCAGACCTTCTCGATGCGTCTGCCGCTGATCGACGGACAGGGCAATTTCGGCTCGGTCGACGGCGATCCGCCGGCGGCGATGCGCTATACCGAATCGCGCCTGGCGCGCCCGGCCATGGCGCTGCTCGAAGACATTGATTCCGACACGGTCGACTTCCAGCCGAATTACGACGGCAAGGAGCAAGAGCCGGTCGTGCTGCCGGCGCGTTTCCCTAACCTTCTCGTCAATGGCGCGGGCGGCATCGCCGTCGGCATGGCGACCAATATCCCGCCGCATAATCTCGGCGAGGTGATCGACGCCGTAATCGCGCTGATCGACCAGCCCGAGATGACCATCGAAGAGCTGATCGCTTATGTGCCGGGACCGGATTTTCCGACCGGCGGCGCGATCCTGGGCCGCGCCGGCATCCAGTCCGCCTATCTCACCGGCCGCGGATCGATTTTGACGCGGGCGAAGGTCGAGGTCGAGGTACTGCGCAAGGAGCGCGAGGCGCTGATCGTCACCGAAATTCCCTATCAGGTCAACAAGGCGACGTTGATCGAAAAGATCGCCGAACTGGTGCGCGACAAGCGCGTCGAGGGAATCTCGGACCTGCGCGATGAATCCGATCGCGACGGCATGCGGATCGTCATCGAACTGAAGCGGGACGCCGTCGCCGACGTCGTGTTGAACCAGCTCTGGCGTTTTACGGCGCTGCAGTCGAGCTTCGCCTGCAATATGATCGCCTTGAACGGCGGCCGGCCGGAAATGCTGACGCTGAAGGACTTTCTGCCCGCCTTCATCGATTTCCGCGAAGAGGTCGTGACGCGGCGCACCAAGATCTGCTCGCCAAGGCGCGCGACGCCGCGCATCTGCAGGTCGGCCTCGCCATCGCCGTCGCCAATATCGACGAAGTGATTCGCCTGATCCGCACCTCGGCCGACGCCGCTGCGGCGCGCGAGGCCCTGATGGCGCGCGCGTGGCCGGCGCATGACATGGCGCCGCTCATCCTGCTGATCGCCGATCCGCGCCATGTCTTGTCGGAAGACGGCCTTTGCCGGCTCTCTGAGGCGCAGGCGCGGGCGATTCTCGAACTGCGGCTGCAGCGCTTGACGGCGCTCGGCCGCGAGGAAATCGCCGAAGCCCTGAACAAGCTCGCCACCGAGATCGCCGACTATCTCGACATTCTGCGCTCGCGCGCGCGGCTCTTCGCCATCATCAAGGACGAGATGCTGGCGGTCAAGAACGCACATGCCACGCCGCGGCGGACCATCATCCTCGACAGCGCGCCCGGGGTCGAGGACGAGGATCTGATCCAGCGCGAAGACATGGTCGTCACGGTCTCGCACCTTGGCTACATCAAGCGCGTTCCGCTCGCGACCTACCGCGCGCAAAGGCGCGGCGGCAAGGGACGCGCCGCGATGCAGACGAAGGACGAGGATTTCGTCGCGCGGCTGTTCGTCGCCTCGACGCATACGCCGGTTCTGTTCTTTTCCTCGCGCGGACAGGTCTACAAGGAAAAGATCTGGCGCTTGCCTTTGTCGGCTCCGCAGGCGCGCGGCAAGGCGCTGGTCAACATCCTGCCGCTCGAACAAGGCGAACGCATTACGACCATCATGCCTTTGCCCGAAGACGAGGCCGCGTGGGCGACGCTCGACGTGATGTTCGCGACGACGCGCGGCACCGTACGGCGCAACAAGCTGTCGGATTTCGCGCAAGTCAATCGCGCCGGCAAGATCGCCATGCGGCTCGATGAAGGGGAAGAGATCGTCGACGTGCAGATCTCTTCGGAAGATGCCGACGTGCTGCTGACCACCGCGAAAGGACAGTGCATTCGCTTTCCGGTCACCGACGTCAGGGTGTTCAAGGGGCGCGATTCGATGGGCGTGCGCGGCATCGCGCTCGGCGAAGGCGACCGCGTCATCTCGCTGGCGATTCTGCGCCACATCGAAGCTGACAGCGGCGAGCGCGCGGCCTATCTCAAGATGCGCCGCGCCGTCGCCGGCGAGGCCGCGATCGAAGGTCCTGTGGAGCCCGCGGCGGAAGACTCTGGCGAGGAGGCGGTCCAGAGCCTCAGCCCCGAGCGCTATGCGCGAATGTCCGCCGACGAGCAGATCATTCTGACGCTGTCCTGCAACGGCTTCGGCAAGCGGACCTCGTCCTACGAATATCGAATCACCGGGCGCGGCGGCAAAGGCATCGTCGCCATGGCGGTCAATCAGCGCAACGGCCAGCTCGTCGCGTCGATGCCGGTCGAAGACGGCGACGAGATCATGCTGGTGACCAACGGCGGCCAGTTGATCCGCTGCCCGGTCGATGGCATCAGGATCGCCGGACGTGGAACGCAGGGCGTGATCGTCTTCAGCACCGGCGCCGGCGAGCAGGTGGTCTCGGTCGAGCGCATTTCCGAGGAGGACGCCGCGCGGACCGAGGCGGATGAAGAGCCGCCGGCGCCGCAGTCAGACGATGCCTGAAGGGCCTGCATGGGAACCGCCGATGGCGATGATCGAGAAGGGTTTGGCCGCCGCCCGCTTCCGCGCCATGCGGGACCAGCTGCGCGATCCGCTCCTCACCATCCTCACGGTCCTGCTGGTCATTCTGATTTTCGTCATCGTTCCGCTTCACGCCGCCGGGACGATTTCGGCCGAGGGTTACGGATTCCTCATCATCCTCGTGTTGTCGAGCGGCGTCCTCATGCAGTCGACGCGCTGGGTGGCGCTGTTCGCTCTGTTGCTCGGCATCGGACTTGGAGCGGCTGGAGCAATCGTTCGCGCCCGCGCCGGCTATCCGCTCGATCTTTATCTCGAGGCGATCGCCTTGCTCGTCATCGGCGCCACGCTGATCTATGTTATTGCCGGCGCGGTGTTTGCTCCGGGTCGCGTGACCTATCATCGCGTCAATGGCGCGATTCTGCTTTATCTCACCATCGGCATGACCTTTGTCGGGCTCTATACGCTCGTCGCCTTGCCCTCGCCCCACGCGTTTTCCGGCCTAACGATGTCCGACGACAGAGCGCTCCCAAGCAGCGTCATTTATTTCAGCTTCGTCACGCTGACCTCGGTCGGCTATGGCGATATCGTCCCGGTGCATCCGACGGCGCGGGCGCTGGCCAATCTCGAAGGAATCATCGGGCAGCTGTTTCCGGCGACGCTGCTCGCGCGGCTGGTGACGCTCGAGCTCGAGGATCGCCGCGACCGGAACAAGGACGGGAATTAATTCCGGCGGCCGGTCTTGATCTGGTAGGCGCCGTCCTGGGCGCGCACGAAGATTTCATCGATCTGCGGGTGGCGTACGGGATCGCCCGACGTATCCGGCAACAGATTCTGCTCCGAAACGTAAGCGATATATTCGGTTTCGGAATTTTCCGCGAACAGATGGTAAAACGGCTGGTCCTTGCGCGGACGTACCTCTTCGGGAATGGATTGCCACCATTCGTCGGTGTTGGAGAACACCGGATCAACGTCGTAGATGACGCCCCGGAAAGGATATTTCCGGTGCTTGACCACCTGACCTATGCCAAACTTTGCTATAAGAGGCTTCATCACGTCTCGTCCGCCCATAAAATCGCCGCCAACCGCGGCCGAGCGAAGTCTCGGACGTTAAATCGGTAACCGCCGCCCGCGCTAATGTCAACTTGGCCGGCGCGGATCACAAAAACGGGTTACATGACTGCGCATCGATTGCCGCCCGAGCTTTTGACCAATGCGGAAATGGGCGAGGCCGACCGGCTGACCATCGCCTCCGGGGTTCCTGGCCATGAGCTGATGGAGAATGCGGGGGCCGCGGTCGCGTTAGAGGCGAGCCGGCTCGCGCCGCGCTTTGGCCGCATCGTGGTCCTCTGCGGGCCCGGCAACAATGGCGGCGACGGTTTCGTGGCGGCGCGGCTGTTGAAGGCGAGAGGTTTTTTGGTCGCGCTTGGCGCTCTTGCCGGGATTGAGACCCTCCGGGGCGACGCGGCGGTCGCCGCCCGCGAGTGGGATGGCGACATCGCGCCGATCGCAGCGTTCGACCTTGCGGGGGCTGATCTTGCAATCGACGCGCTGTTCGGCGCCGGCCTCGCCCGCGATCTCGACGCGGCGGCGCGGGACGCCGTTGAACGTCTCAACGCGTGGTCGCGCGCGGAAGGAAAGCCCGTGCTCGCGATCGACGTCCCGTCGGGAATCGATGGAACCAGCGGGCAGGTCCGCGGCGTCGCAGTCCGCGCTTCGCGCACGATCACTTTCTTTCGCCGCAAGCCGGGCCACCTCCTGCTGCCGGGCCGCCTCTATTGCAACGAGACGGTCGTCACAGACATTGGAATCGGCGCCGCGGTCCTCCAATCGATCCATCCGAAAGCGCTGGCCAACGAGCCGCAAGTCTGGGGCCCTGTTTTCCCGGTGCCGCGCGTCGACGGGCATAAATATTCACGCGGCCACGCGCTCGTTCTCTCCGGCGGCCTCGCCCATACGGGCGCCGCGCGGCTTGCGGCGAGAGGCGCGCTGCGCGCCGGCGCCGGTCTCGTTACGATCGCGACGCCGACGGACGCGCTGGCCGCGCACGCGGCGGCTCTGACAGCCATCATGACGACGATTTGCGATGGGCCGAAGGACCTCGCTTCGATTCTTGAAGACCGGCGCAAGAACGCTGTCGTTCTCGGTCCCGGCCTTGGCGTCGGCGCGCCAACGCGCGCCCTTACGATGACCGCGCTGGCCGCGGATGCGAGCGCCTGGACCTCGCGGGCGAGAATTCTCGACGCCGACGCCCTATCGAGCTTCAAGGGCGAAGCGATCGCCCTTGCGTGGGCGATCAGGGCGTCAGGCGCGCCGGTGGTCTTGACGCCGCATGACGGCGAATTCGACCGGCTGTTCGGCGACCTCTCGACAGAGGATGAAACTCAATGGTCCGAGCTTGAGCCGGATCGCGAGCTTTTGCGCGCCCGGCTTCTTGCACTGCGTTCGGCCTCGAAGCTGGAGCGCGCCCAGGCGGCGGCCGGCCTCGCCGGCGCGGTCGTGCTGCTCAAAGGGCCGGACACGGTCGTGGCGGATCCTGACGGGCGCGCGACGATCGACGACACGTCGCCGCCCTGGCTCGCCACCGCCGGCTCGGGCGATGTGCTCGCCGGAATGATCGCCGGGCTCTGCGCGCAAGCCATGCCGCATTTTTTCGCCGCCTCCGCCGCGGTTTGGCTGCATGGCGCCGCCGCTCGCCAATTCGGGCCGGGGCTGGTGGCGGAAGACCTAGCCGAAAGCCTACCGCCGGTGCTGCGCGGCCTGTTCGAGAGCTTCGGTCGACGATTGGCGATGAAATCGCCGATGCCCTGCTTATTTAATCGCCAAAAATCTGCGCTTCGCCGCCCTTGCGCGTCGCAAACCGGCATTGATTTCGCTTCACGATCCGCGTCGAGAAACACTCCCGAAAAGTTGCGGACTGTTCCGCGGCATCATGCGTTAAACGAACCCAGGAATGGCATGACCGTTGGAGCGATCATGTCGTCGAAGACGAAATATCGGGGCGGACCAATCGGCAAAGCCATGCGCGCACCAAACGAAATCGACTTCTGGCGCGGCTTCGCTCTTTTGACGATCTTCATCAACCACGTTCCGGGCATCTATTTCGAGCGGTTCACCTTTCGAAACGTCTCCTTATCGGATTCGGCGGAGCTGTTCGTTTTTCTGGCCGGGTGGGCGCTGCGCAAACTGGTCGACGGGCCGGCGGCGGGCCTCTCCCTTGGAGGTCTCGTCTTCAGGCTTGGCGGCCGCGCTTTGCACGTCTATGTCGCGCAGACTGTCATCACCGAAATCGCGGTGGCGCTCCTTGCCGCCGCCGCCCTCATTTTCGACGCGCCGTTTCTGCTCGACTGGCACAACGCCTCGGCGGTTTTCAACGATCCTGTGCGGGCCCACATCGGCCTCGTCCTTTTGACCCATCAGCTCGGCTATTTCAACATTCTGCCGCTCTATGTCGTCTTGATGTTCGCCGCGCCCCTCATCGCCGTGACGCACCGCCTTTCGCCGCGGCTCCTCTTGCCCGCTTCTTTCGCGATCTATGCTCTCGTTCTCATCTCGGGGACGAACCTGCCGACCTGGCCGGTCGAAGGAAGCTGGTTCCTCAATCCGCTCAGCTGGCAGCTTATCTTTTGTCTTGGCTTCGTCCTCGCCGGAAAGGATGGTTTAGGGGCCGTCGCCCGGCGCCATCGACGCCTTCTTTGGATCCTCGCGCTGCCAATCATCCTCGCCGGCGCCGTCTCCGCCGTGACCGGTTTTTCACCAAATCCGATATCGGTTCCGGAGCCGAAGCTTGTCTTCATGTTCGACAAGACATTCCTGTCGCCCGCGCGGTTGATCCACAGCCTGGCGCTGACGGCCTTTTTCGCCGGCGCCTTTGCAACTATAAGTCGGTTATCGCCCGCCCCATCGAAGTATTTATCCATGCTTGGGCGCAATTCGCTCAATGTTTTTTGCGTCGCGTCATTGCTTAGCCTCATTTGCCAGATCTTTCGTTTTGTCTATGGCGGACATGTTGCAACGGACGCGCTGATCGTTATCTTTGGCGCCGTGGTCATGGGTCTTGTCGCATGGGCTTCGGAATGGCGCGGAAGAGTACCTTCGGGTTCGCCCAAGCAAGTGCATTCGCCATGAGTATTCAGCGTCTGCGCCGCCCTCGCCTGCGCTGCGGAGGAATTGCCTGCTCCGCCCGGCGCGCCGCCGCTCAGCCCGCCCTGCCAGGTTCCGGCCGCCGATCTTGCCGCGCCGGCGGCGCTTCCGAATTTCGCCGCCGCTCTGCAAAAGCGCGAGACCGTCAATATCCTCGCAATTGGCTCCTCCTCGACGGCGGGGACGGGATCTTCGGATTCGACCAAGACCTATCCCTCGCGGCTCGAATCCATTCTCGAACAGGCGCTGAAAGGCGTCGACGTCGTCATTGTCAATCGCGGCCTCCCTGGCGAGGTGGCGGAAAGCACGGCCGAGCGGATCAGAAACGAGGTTGCTCTGAAGCGGCCGGATCTGGTCCTCTGGCAGCTCGGAACAAATGATGCGCTGGCCCGCGTTTCGGCGCGGGATTTCGAGGAAACCGTCGAACCCGTCATTCGATGGCTGAAAGACAATCAGATCGATGTGGTCCTCGTTGGCCTCCAATATGCGCCGCGCCTCGTTCGCGACCAGTATTACGCGGCAATCCGCGAGGCCCTGCAGGCCATCGCCGCGAAGGAGAACGTCGTCTACTTCAGCCGATACGACGCGATGCGTTTTATCGCCCAGACGCGCGCCAATCTGCAGATGATGTCGCGCGACAACTTCCATCTGAATGATCTCGGCTACCAATGCATGGCCGAGCATGTGGCGCATGCGCTGATCGTCGGCCTTTTCATGAAGAGGGTGCGGCCAATGACAAATTGAA
This sequence comes from uncultured Alphaproteobacteria bacterium, assembly GCA_963789645.1. Taxonomy (GTDB): domain Bacteria; phylum Pseudomonadota; class Alphaproteobacteria; order Rhizobiales; family Beijerinckiaceae; genus Methylocapsa. The sequence continues at coordinate 553,402 of CAWBLM010000002.1, forward strand.
GCCGCGGAAGCGACGCGCCGAGGCGGGGTGGAACCGGCAACGGGGCGCGGCGTTAGCTCCGTCGGCGGCGCTTTCCTTTCGAGGGGTCGAATAAGCGCTTGACCGATGCAGCAGGACGGCGGCGTGGAAGAACGCAACAGCCTAAGCCCGGTCGCACAGCTCAAGGAGCTGTCGCGCGCCGAGAAAGACGCGGTCGAGGAGCAGAGCCACCCCAACGCGGCGTTGATTTACGAGACGATCCGCGCCGAAGGCGAAGCCGAACTCAACCGCACGAAGACGGCGCTAGTTCTCTCCGCATTTGCCGCCGGTCTTTCGATCGGATTCTCGCTCGTGGCTCAAGGCGTGCTGCAAGCTGATTTGCCGGATGCGCCATGGCGTCCTCTGGTCAGTTCATTTGGATATACGATCGGGTTTTTGATCGTCGTGCTCGGCCGTCAGCAGCTGTTCACCGAGAATACGCTGACCCCGATCCTGCCTCTTCTTCACAATCGGGACGCAAACACCCTCTTCAAAGTCCTGCGGCTGTGGACGTTAGTGCTCGCCGCCAACATCGCGGCCACCTGGGCGTTCGCCTTCGTGCTCGCGCATTCGGCGATCTTTACCGCGGATGTGCAAAAAGCCTTTGGCGAGCTTGGCGCGCGCGCTCTTGGAGACGCGTTCGGATCAACCGTCGTCAAATCGGTTTTCGCCGGCTGGCTGATCGCGCTGATGGTGTGGATTTCGCCCGCCGTCGGCGCGGCGCGGCCTTTTATCGTCATCATCATCACTTATGTGGTCGCGATCGGCGGCTTTTCTCATCTGATAGCAGGCTCGGTTGACGCGGCCTACGCCGTCGCGGCGGGCGAGGCGTCATGGTCGGATTACGCCTTGCGTTTCTTTGCGCCGACTTTCATCGGCAATGTGATTGGCGGCGTCGCGCTCGTCGCCGGCTTGAACTACGGCCAGGTGGCGCCGCAGCTCGGCGATTTGCGGATGGAGAGCGCGCAGGAGAGAACAAATTCAGTTGAGCGGCGGCGCAGCCGACGCGCCCGCGCGCCTTCTGCCTAGCACGCGCGCAAGCGCGGCGAAGCCTTCGACGCCGATCTCTTCCGCGCGGGCAGCCGGGTCGATCCCGGCCTCCGCGAGAAGCGCCAAGACGTCGCCGGGCGCCAAGGATTTCAGCGATTGCCGCAGCATTTTCCGGCGCTGGCCGAAGGCGGCCTGGGTCACCGCGGACAATAGCTTCGCCTCGCAGGGGGAAGGCCCCGCGCGGGGCCTCAGCTCGACCACGCTCGAAACCACTTTCGGCGGCGGCGTGAAAGCCGAGGGCGAAACATCGAACAGAATGCGCGTCTCGCACCGCCAATTGCATAGCACCGCCAGGCGCCCATAGGCCGCGCGCTGCGCCGGCGTCGCGACAATGCGCTCGGCGACTTCGCGCTGAAACATCAACGTCAGACGGTCGAACCAAGGTGGCCAAACGTCGCTTTCGAGCCACCGCGTCAGCAGGGCCGTGGCGATATTGTAGGGCAGGTTGGCGCAGATCCGCGCCGGCTGTCGCCCACCGGCGAGAGCGCCAAGATCGGTTTCGAGAGCGTCGCCTTCGATAACATCGAGGCGCCCGGGATAATAAGCCGCGATCTCGTTCAACGCCGCGAGACAGCGCTGGTCGCGCTCGACCGCGATGACTTTTTTGGCGCCACCGGCGAGCAATGCCCGCGTCAAGCCGCCAGGGCCGGGACCGATTTCCACGACGGTCGCGCCTTCGAGCGGCGCGGCGGCGCGGGCGATGCGGGCGGTGAGATTGAGATCGAAGAGGAAATTCTGGCCGAGCGACTTCTTGGCGTCGAGGCGCATGCGCGGCGACGACGTCGCGGAGCGGCGGAAGGTCGTCTATCCGGCCAGGCATTGGCGCGCAAGCCGCTCCGCCAATCGCAACGCCTCAATCAGGCTGGTCGGATCGGCGATCCCTCGTCCGGCGATGCCGAAAGCCGTTCCGTGATCTGGCGAGGTGCGAATGAAAGGCAGTCCAAGGGTCACGTTGACGCCGCGGTCGAAGGCGAGCGTCTTGATCGGGATCAGCGCCTGATCATGATACATGGCGATGACGACGTCGTAGGTTTTGCGCGCCGCGGCGTGAAAAAGCGTATCGGCCGGATGCGGGCCGCTGACTTCGACGCCGGCGGCTTTGAGTTCGGCCAGCGCCGGAGCGATGATGTCGATTTCCTCTCGCCCCATCGCGCCGCCTTCGCCGGCATGTGGATTGAGCCCCGTGAAGGCGATGCGCGGATGGGCGAGCCCGAAGCGCTGCTGAAAATCGCGCGCGACGATGCGGCCCGTCCGCACCAGAAGCTCAGACGTCAGTCGCGCCGGAACGTCCTTTAGCGCAATATGGATCGTCGCGGGGACGACGGCGAGCTCCGGCGACCACAATAGCATCACGGGGAAAACATCTTCGTGATGGCGCGCCTTGGCGAGCGCGCCGAGGAATTCCGTGTGGCCCGGATGCGCGAAGCCGGCGCGATAGAGAACCTCCTTGGCGATGGGGCTGGTGACCACGGCCGAGGCCTCGCCGTTTTCGACGAGGCGCACGCAGGTTTCGATCGAGCTGATCGTTCCCGCGGCGTCGTCCGGATTTGGCGCGCCCGGTTCGCCCTTGACGGTCAGCTTCGAGTCCAGCACGGGCAGCGCACGGCGGAAGACGGACGCCGCATCCGTCGCGGCGCTGATCGGCCCGATCGGAACGTCGAGCCGCAGACGCCGCGCCAGCGACGCCAGATGATCGGGCTCGGCGGCGATCAGGAATGCCGGCGAATCCTCGACGCCATGCAGGGCCGCCCAGGCTTTGAGGGCGAGCTCGGGACCGACGCCCGAAGGGTCGCCGCGGGTAAGGGCGATGACAGTCTCTTGGCGCGGTCCCTTGCGGTCATCGTCGTTGCGCGCTTACGGCCCTTTCACCACTACGGCTCTCTCGCGCAATTCCTTGAGGCGGCGCGCGGCTGTCTTCGGCGATATGGGCGGCGAGCAGTTTTTGCGCGATGGCCTGGCGCACCGCGGTATCGTCCTTGGCCGGCCCTCGACTGCAGACGGCGACCATCTCCAGCCCCAGCGGAGAGCGCTGCGGCGGCGTCAAATGCCCGATCGGCGTCTTGTCGAGCAAATCCCGCAGCGCGTCGCCGAGCTCGCGCGAGGTTCTGGTCAGAGGATCGCGCACCGTCACGTCGTTCATCTCGCGCGCTATTGGCAGGCCGGTCGCGCAATCGGAAAAGCGGGCGCGCAACTGTTCGGCCTCGTGGGCAAGGGCGTTGAGGGCGGCGGGCGAGGCGCCGGAGGGAATTGCGAAAATGACCTGCTGCACCGTATAGGATGTGCCGGCCGCGGCTTTGCCGCCCTCTTTTGCGAGCTCCTCGCGCACTTGGGTCTCGCTGGCCTCGACCCCTTTGTTCAGCGCCTGAACGAGAAGATTGAAAGCGAGTTCGGCGCGAAAATAAGCCTTGAAATGATCCTGGGATACGCCCGCGCGCTGCAATTCGGCAACGAGCGCCTCCGGCTGCGTTTTCATCTGTTGGGCGTCTTTGACGATCTGCTGGGAAATGTCGGAATCCCTTGGATTGACGCCATATTTCTCGGCTTCGTGGATTTGCAACCGCTCGGTGAACAGACTCTCGATCGCAGCTTCGCGCGTCGCCGGCTTGTGCAGGACGCGCAGCATTTTCATCCGCTCTTCAATATCGATGTTGGTGACCGGATCGCCGTTGATGCTTGCGACGATCGTCTGGGCGTGAACGGGGCGCGCGCCGAGAAGCGGAACCGCGAGCAACGTTGCCGCGACGAGACACGCCTGTAGAAGAACGCCGGCGCTTCCGCCGGCCGCGCGGGTAATAATCATTTTCCGCATCAACCCAAAATCCCCTATTTGCATCGACGGTCCGATGGCCGCGCGGGCGGAAGCCTCAATATTTCACGTTGTCGAGCGTGTTGGCGTTGCCGAAGGACTGACTGAATGTGGTGCCGCCGAGGGTTCGCAACTCCAATTGGACCAGCACGGTCTGGTTGTGAACCAAGGCGCCATTGCCATTGTCCTGATACACCGAAGAAAAATTGACCGAGAAGGTGGTGCAGTCATCCTGATAGCCGCTGCCGACGCCAAACGCCGCGACGGCGAACGGACCGGGGTTGGGCGTCCCGATCAGCGAAGCGGGATAGAATTGCCGGCTCATGTCAAAAGTGATGTTTCCTTGAGCGAAATAATTGTCGCTGATCTTATAGCGGGAATTCAGGGAAAGGCCTTCCCGGCGCACGTAATATCCGATGACCGGCTGGGCTTGGTAATTGGCATATTGGATTCCGCCCGTCCAGGCGCCGAAATTATACGTTCCGACCACATCGATGCGCTTTGGTTCGAACGTATCGACGTCGAAGCGCCCCTTGGCGGTCAGCGAGAAGATGGAGTTCGGCGCGAGGGTGACGGCGCCGACATAATCGGAAAGGCGCGTGTCGAGTCCTGAACTGAGGCCGACATTGGCGGCGTCAGGCGTCGCATAGGAATTTGTGCCGGCGATTTGATAGGATTGGCCGCCGAGGAGGTTGATATAGCCTCCTTCCTTGAAGTTCACGGTAAATTGGCCGCCGTAATTGGCGCGCGTCCCGGTCTCGAACCGGTCATAGCCCGAATATTTGTTCCATTCGAACAAGGTCGATTCGTCGAAGACCAGGCTTTGCGAGTCGAGATTCGCCCGGGAGAAGCTTCCAATTTGATTGTTGGGCCGCACGATGATCTGGCCGATCGGCTGGAGGGTCACCGAACCAAAGGCCAGCTTCGCAAAAAATGGATAGCGGTAATCCAGGCCGACGCCAGGGATGAGGGCGCCAAACGCGGCATCGGCTGTGTTGCCGAGGAAGTTGAGCTGCGACGAGTTAAAGAAGGTCGACGAGCCCGTTGACGATGAAAACGTGAAGGATCTGCTGGTGTTGACGTCGAGCCATTCGCCATTGGCGCGGGCGAAGGCCAGGGGCGTCCAGACTTCGCCGATCGGATCGATCAGCTTGCGCTGCCAGGACAGATCAAGAGTGGCCCGGGTATAAGTGCCGCCGACGCCGCGCAGCAAGCATGTGCCGGAGACCGTGCCCGGAACATAATTGACGCAGACGTTATGTAGCGCGTAAGCGCTGTCGAGAACCTGGGTGCCGACCGATTGGAAGCTCGCGGCGGTCGCCGAGAGGCTCGTCAGATTGAAGTCGGCCGCGATCTGGCCGCCGATCCCGAAGGATTTCGCCGGGTCGATGTCGAACGTCTTGTTGTAGTCCCAGACAGGGTGGGCGAATGGCTGCTGCGGTTGAAAATCATGCGTCGAGAGTCCCTCGAAATAATAGCCGCGCAGGTCGAAGTAGCCGCGATCGCCTTGGCCCGTCAGATAGACCGTTGACGTCGTTTCGCTAATGTAATTCGATGAAAGGGTCTGACTCGGAATGTTGTAGTCATTGAGAAAGAATTTGTCCGACAAAAGCGTGAATTGCCAGCCGAACTTCCATTGATCGGCGATGCGGAACTCGCCTTTGCTTTCAACCGATCCGCGCAGTGACAGATCGCCGGCGCCCCACGGCGGCTGCGAAAAGACGGCCTTGTTCAGTTGGTCGATGCCGTTGGCCCTGATGTAATATTCGCCCGAGTCGAGCCGCTGGCGCCATTCGCCGCGGGCCAGAAAGCCCTGCTTCGACAAGAAGGTCGGCGTGAAGGTCAGATCATAGTCGGGGGCGAGCGCCCAGAAAATCGGAATTCCGACGCCGTAGCCGAGGTTCGAATTCGTGATGAAATGCGGCGACAACACGCCCGATTTCCGGGTGACGGTCGGATCCGGCGCTGAAAAGAACGGGACATAGGCGAGCGGGACCCCGAGGAACTCGAGCGTCGAAATCCTCATAGTAGATCATCTGCTCGTCGTTCTTGTGGATGATGCGCTTGGCGCGCACCCGCCACAGCGGCGGCTTGTCGGGATTGTCCTTGCAGGCGGCGCAGGCGGTGTAGGTGCCTTTGTCGAAGACGGTGGTGTCGCCTTCGATCCGCTCGGTATGCGGCGAGCTGAAAAAAGTCTTTTGGCTCGTGTCGGCGCGCAGGCTTTCGATGAATCCGTTGCGGAAATCATCAGTCAGATCGAATTGATCGCCGTAAAGCACCGTGCCGTCCGTTTCGGTCAGCTTCGCGTGACCTTCGGCGAAGACGCGGCCGGTGTTGCGGTCGTAGGTCACGCGGTCGGCTTCGAGCACGCGGCCCTTGTAATAGACCCGCGCGTCGCCGACCGCGGAAACCGTGTTTTTGACCGTGTCGTAGCGAAGTTCGTTCGCCTCCACGAACATTTTATCCGGGGGTTGGCCCGCCGCCGGTTTCGGCGGCGCGGAATCGATCGTCGCGGCGGCGGCAGGGTTGGCGCCGATCATGGCGGCGACGATCACGGCGGCGCAAAGGGCAAGGCGGACGGCGGCGGCCGCAATAACGGCGCTTTGCCCGCGCGCCCAAGGGCGGGCGCGGAAAAGCCGGCCCGCGACATCGCCAAAACGCCGGCCGACGCGGATCGGACGCGCCTTCGCGCGGGAGGGGCAAGAACGCCGCCCCATCACCCATCCTCCTGATTCAGCAACGCGAGCGCGCCGAGCATGCTGGCGACGACGGCCGGCGACCACGCGGCCACAGGGGTGCTGAGCAGACCAGCTCCGCCAAGGTCGCCGACCAGCTTAGTCGCCACATAAAGCACGAAGCCCGCCGCCACGCCACCGCCAATCATTTTTGCGATTCCACCAAATCGGAAAAATCTTAAGGAAAAGGCCGCAGCGATCAGGACCATCGCGACGAAAAGCAGCGGACGCGCCAGAAGCGACTGAAATTGCAGATTGAAGGCGGTCGAGTTGAGGCCGGCGACGTCGGTCTGCCGCCGCGTTTCCTGCAAGTCCCAAAATGGCACGGATTCGGGCGAGACCGTGCCCTTCGCGACTTGCTCGGGGGAGAGGTTGGTGGCGAGAAGATAGACGCCGACATCCTCGGTTTCTTCCCCTGGCGTCAGGATGCGGGCGTGATCGAGACGCCAGACGCCCGGCAACAGCTGGCCGCTTTTGGCTGCGATCTCCGCTTCAAATTTTCCTTGCTGATCATAAACATAGGCGACCGGCGCGGTCAGCTGCGAACCATCTGCCGAAACAGCCTTCGCTTTGATGACGGATTGGCCGTCGACGCTTTTCTGCCGGATCCAGACACCGGCTTCCGCGTTTTCCTTGGCGACGCGGCCGAAAATCTGCGTCTCGATATGGTCGGCGCGCTGTTTCATGAGCGCTGAGATAGGGTTCAGCAGCATGACCGACGCGACGCCGGTCAGCACGGCGATCGCCACCGGAGGCGCGAGAAACCCCCATACCGAAACGCCGACGGCGCGCGCGACGAGGAGCTCCAGCTTGCGCGTCAGATCGAGAAACGCCGCCATGGCGCCGCACAAGACGCAGAACGGCATCAGTTGTTCCGAGGCGGAAGGGGTTCGCAAGTAGCGACATGAGCGCGACCGACCGCGTCGAGGCGTTTGCGAGGTCGTTGGTGCGTCGCAGCAGCTCCACGAAGTCGACGACAAAGACCATGCCGCAGATCGTCAGAAACACTGCCGAGATCAGCGTCAGGAAGCGGACTGAAAAGTAACGGCCAAGCGTCCAGCCGATCATTGCAAGGCGCATCCCGCGCGGTCACCGGCGCATAGAGCGCGGGCAGCGCCAGCTGCGGCGCGGATTGGGCTGGCCGGGTGAACAGTTATGCTCGACATATCGAAACTCAAACCCTTACGCCCCGCGCCTGCCTTGCTACAATGCGCCAGCCGCCACCGCCAGTGGCGGCGCGGTCGCAGCGAAAAAATCCGCCCCCCGTGGCCCTCCAACCACAGACGCGGCCCTTGATCAGCCCGCCGGCGCAGTAGAGCTCGCGCTTGGCGGAACGACAGCGTTTACTTTATTGCTGCGCGCGCGGGCGACTAAACTCGACGCTCGCGGCATTTTTTCGGCGCGCCGCCCTGGCCGCGCGGGCTCAGCTCTCTCCTTGATCAACGTTTCATTCGCACATATGCGTAGGAAAAGACGGTTTCAACGCGGGCGGCTGGCGATCTGATGGATTTAGCGTTATTTCGGGAATTAGCCGCCAAGGCCTATCTCAGGGCGGCGTTCTCCGCTTCTTGCCGATGACCAGAACGAAGCGTCTCCGGCCGTTGGCGCCGTGAGCGCGGCAGCCACGTTTTTTTGAGGCTTAAATGTCGCAGTCCGTGAAAATCGAATTCGTCGCGCTGAGCTCACTGGCGGAGTCGCCACAGGCCGAGGCCAGGAAGCCCGCCGGCCAGACCAAGGGCCCGCAATCGCTTGTGATTTTCACAGGACCGGATTTCAAGTTCGGCGAAGCGACTTCGAAGCTCATCGGCGCCGATGGCGAAGCTCTGGTTCGAAAGGCCGCCGCCGCCGGCAAGTTCAAGGGCAAGGCCTCGACCGCGCTCGATATCATCGCCCCGGCCGGGTTCAAAGCCGATCGGCTCCTGGTGGTCGGAACCCCAGGCCCGCAGGCCGAGGCCAGCGATCAGAAGGCGAAGGCGGAGATCAAGGCGGAGGGTGCCCAAAACCCTGCCGATTATGCCAATCTCGGCGGCTTCGTCCTTGGCAAGCTCGGACGCGGATCGATTGCGACCATTGTGTTCGATCTGCCGCGCGCCCCCGACAATCCGGCCGCCGCGGCGGCGGAATTCGCGCTCGGGCGCGGCATTGCGCGAATACCGCTTCGATCGCTACAAAACCAAGAAAAAGGACGAGGACGAAAACGGGCCGAGCGAGATCGTTCTCGCCGTCCCCGATCCCGTCGCTGCGCGCGCCGAGGCCAAGCGGCGCGAAGCCGTGGCCGAGGGCGTGCTCACCGCCCGCTCGCTCGTCAACGAGCCCGCCAATATCCTCTATCCCGAGGAATTCGCCAATCGCGCCAAGGAGCTCGAAAAGCTCGGCGTCGAGGTCGAAATTCTCGACGAGCCGGCCATGAAGACGCTCGGCATGTGGGCGCTGCTTGGCGTCGGGCAGGGCTCCGCGCGGCAAAGCCGCCTCGTCATCATGCGCTGGCGCGGGATCAAGGCCGCCGCAGAGAAGGCCAAATCCCAGCCGATCGCCTTCGTCGGCAAGGGCGTCACTTTCGATACCGGCGGCATTTCGATCAAGCCCGCCGCCGGCATGGAGGACATGAAGGGCGACATGGCGGGCGCCGCCTGCGTCGTCGGCCTGATGAAGGCGCTGGCCCTCCGCAAGGCCAAGGTCGACGCCATCGGGGCCATCGGCCTCGTCGAAAACATGCCGGGCGCGAACGCCCAGCGTCCCGGCGACATCGTCAAATCCATGTCCGGCCAGACCATCGAAATCATCAATACCGACGCCGAAGGCCGCCTCGTCCTCGCCGACGCGCTCTGGTATCTGCAGGACCGGTTCAAGCCGAAATTCATCGTCGATCTCGCGACCTTGACCGGCGCGGTGCTGGTCGCGCTCGGCCAGGAGCACGCCGGGCTGTTCAGCAATGACGAAGATCTCGCCGAGAAGCTGCTGGCGGCCGGCAAGGCGACCGGCGAAAAGCTGTGGCGCCTGCCGCTCGGCCCCGCCTATGACAAGCTGATCGATTCGAAGTTCGCCGATATGAAGAACACCGGCGGCCGCCACGCCGGCTCGATCACCGCCGCGCAATTCCTGCAGCGCTTCGTCAACGGCGCGCCCTGGGCGCATCTCGATATCGCCGGAACCGGCATGGGCTCGCCGGCGAACGACGTCAACCAGAGCTGGGGCTCGGGCTTTGGCGTGCGCCTTCTCGACCGGTTCGTCGCCGATAATTACGAGGGATGAGCGGGGCGCCCGCTCATCCTGAGGAGCGACCGAAGGGAGCGTCTCGAAGGATGAGGACGACGGCGGGATTGAGGGGGTCGGGGCGCGCCGCAAAGACGCGGATGATGGAAATCTGGTTCTACCATCTGCAGCGCCAGACCCTCGATCAGGCGCTGCCTAGCCTCATCGAGAAATCGCTCGAAAGGGGCTGGCGCGTCGCCATCCAGGCTGTGAGCGAGGAAAGATTGGAGGCGCTGGATCAGAGGCTCTGGACCTATTCCGAGGCGAGTTTTCTCGCTCATGGCCGCGCCGCCGATGGCGACGGCGAGCTGCAGCCGGTGTATCTTGCGACCGGCGCGGAAAATCCGAACGGCGCGTCGGTGCGCTTTTTCGTCGAGGGCGCGCCGGTCGCGGCTTCGCTCGGCGAGTCCGCCGCCTACGAGCGCGCAATCGTCGTCTTTGACGGCGGAAACGAGGATGAGCTCGCAGCCGCGCGGTTGCAGTGGGCGGAGCTGAAGGAGCGCGGCTTCGCGCTGACCTATTGGCAGCAGAATGAGCGCGGCCGATGGGAAAAGAAGGCGTGAGCCCGGCCGGGCGCGGTCCAGCCGCTTAACGGCTTTCATGCTGAGGAAAAAACGTGACTGAATCTTCCTTGGATCCCGGCTTCGCCGAGCGCCGCGTCAAGGCCCGCGCAGAACTCGACGCCATCGATCCGGCCAAGGGCGGCAAAGGCGGCGCGGAAAACCCTGATCCGCTGCGCCGCGCCTGGTTCGAGGCGGTCTATGCGCTGGCCGCCAATGATCCGGCGCGGGTGCCTTGGGCCAATCTCGCGCCGCACCCCCTCGCCCGAGCGTGGGTCGATTTTCAAGCGCGGGGCATAGAAGGGTTTTCCGTCCTCGACGTCGGCTGCGGCCTTGGCGACAACGCCGAATATTTTTCGGCCCGTGGCGCAAACGTTGTGGCCTTCGATCTCGTCGAGCAGGCGGTCGGATGGGCGAAGCAGCGTTTTCCGCAGACCAAAGTCGCCTACGCCGCCGCCGATCTCTTCAAAACGCCCCAGGAGTGGCGGCAAAAATTCGATCTCGTGAATGAATGCTATACTTTGCAGTCTTTGGCGCCGGCCCTCCTGCCGCGGGCGCTCGCCGCTCTCGCCAGCCTCCTCGCTCCGAACGGAAAGCTTCTTTTGATCGCGCGCGCGGGGGATGAGGCCGCAGGAGCCGACGGCCCGCCCTGGCCGCTGCCGCCCTCGATCTTCGCGGAGGCCGAACGGCAGGGCCTGCGGCCGCTCGCCATCGAGGACATCACCGCCACGGCCGAGGTCGCGAGCCGCCATTGGCGCGCCCTGCTGCGCCGCGCCGACAGCGCTTGATGCGTTTCGCTGGCAAGTCCGCCGACCCTCACAGCAGCGCGGTCGATGCGGCGGCGGTCAAGGCCGGCTTTATCGACGCGCGGGCGCGGCGCGAATATTTCCAGATGGCCGCCGCCGCATTTCTCGTCTCTTTCATGTATTCGCATGCGGCGCTGCTGGCCGTCGTCTTCGCCCGCGAAGGCTTCGACTTGCACGCCATCGGGCTATTGCTGTCGCTTTTCGCCTTTCCGGTGATCGTCTTCACCTTCCTGTCGGGAGCGGTCGCGGCCCGCGCAGGCGTACTCAATACATGCCGTCTCGCCATCGCGCTGATGGTCATCGGCTTCTTCAGCCTGCGCTTCACCGCCGCCGATTTCTGGCCGGCGCTCGCCTCGCGCCTCGTTCAGGGCGTCGGACAAGGTCTGTTGCTCAGCGCCTTCGTCACATATGGGCAGAGCCGTCTCAACGAGCGGCGGTTCGTCTATCTAATCGGCCTGTTTACGAGCATGTTCGCTGTGGCCCAGGCCTTTGCGCCGCCCTTCGGCGCCACTATCCTCAACGCCTTCGGCGCGAAAGCGATGTTTCTCGAAGGCGCCATTCCCGGCTGCCTCGCCCTTTTGCTGACTTTCGGCCTTCGAGACATACCGCGCCCGCGTCAGGCCCGCGGCCTCAATTTCTTTGGCGCCCTCGAGCGCAGCCGCATTCCGGCCTTCGCCGCGGTTTTCGTCAACGGCACGATGTTCGGCTTTACGGCGGCCTATCTCGCCGCACTGCTGGAGGCGAAAGCGCTGCCAATCGGGGCGTTTTTCCTCGCCTCGACGACGACCTTGTTCGCCAGCCGGTTTCTCGCCATGGGCGCTTTCGAGGCCTTGGACCGGCGCGTTCTCGTCGCCGGCGGCTTTCTGTCGCAGAGCGCGGGGTTCATGCTGCTCGCCGCGGCCGGACAATCCTGGCTGATCGTGATTTCGGGCGTCCTGTTCGGCATGGGCTATAGCGTCGTCTATCCGGTGTTGTCCGCCTGGATGAGTGAGGGCGTCGAGCCCAGCGAGCGCGCCGGGCCGCAGGCGCTGCTCAATACCGCGTTCAACATCGGCATTTTTGTGATGCCCTATCCGCAAGCCCTGCTCATCGGCGCGGTCGGCTATGGCGGAACGGCGATGATTTTGGCGGCGCTGGCGCTTTGTTCCGCAGCCGCGATGTTCGCGCTGAGCTTTGTCAAGGCGGCGGGTTAGCTTATGCGCCACCAAAAGCTGGGCGCCTCGTCGCGCGCTCCGTATTCTTCACCTGATGTTAAGTCGCTCCAGAATGGAGCCGCGATCTTCTGCTTTTTCCTGCCCTTCTCGGGTAAGTTTCTTCATGTCTATGCCATATTTAACTTTCAACTTAGCCTCGGTCATGAAGAGTGCCGCGTCAATTCCGTTTTTGATTTCTTTGTGGTCCTTTATCCATTGCATCCTGTCGGGGTACTCAGCGTTATCCAATGCCCGCAAAAGGGCTACAGCCAGAAAAGCGATCTGCGTCCGGGGAATAGGATATTCATCTACTCTGCGTTCCCGATATGCCAGAGTTCGTTGGGAGATGCGCAATTCTGCCCACTGCGCCATCAGTCGATCTCGCTCAATCTCATCATCCGACTCGCAAGGCAAAGGGATATCAGATATTGCGACGGGGTTGAGCGTGATTGGCGCATCGACCCGGGCATTTTCCAGCGATACCAGATGGCGGACATCGTTCGCCACTTTGTCGCGGTTCGTGAGGTTGTTCAGCCCATAGAACCTTTCCACGGTCGCAAGAATTGCGGTATGATCGAAAACGGTATGGTCGATTACACCTTTTGAGGTATGAGCGGAAATTACCAGCGCGGGAACCCGGACACCCAATTGGTCGAATTTGAAACCAAACTCAGAATAGTCCGCGGTTGTTAGGTCTCCCGGAGGAATTGCGGGGCCCGGCTTAACATGGTCATAAAATCCGCCATGCTCATCAAAGGCGATGATAAGCATGCTGCGTTCCCAATGCGGCGAGTTGCGGATAGTTTCATAGACGTTTTTGACGAGTTGTTCTCCCCTTGTGACGTCATCCAGAGGATGCATTGAGTTCCCACACGTAAAATCATGCGGTCCAAATACGTCAAAGGTATGAGCGCCGTACTTGGGTTCGATGAAAATAAAGTTATCGCCAAAGTCCGGCTTGTTAACTTCGGAAGCAAAGTCGTCAAGACCTTTGATCTTATTTCGTAGACGGTTCAAGTTCATGCCCTGCAGCAAGGCGCTGACCGGGAAGTCGTCGCCAGAAAATATCCTCCAGGGAACGCAGTTACTATCCAACAGATCAAAAACGTTGCCATTCTCAAACTCAAAACCGTTGTTGGCGGCGAGCAGCGCGGAATTAACTAAATCGGGGCTATTGTCCAGACCACCTGATGTAGCCGCCATCGCAAAGAGACGGTTTGGCCATGTTGGCCCTGGCAATGAAGAGAACCACTGATCGCATACGGCAAATTCCGTCGCAAGTTGGTTAAGCACAGGCAACTGAGCCGGATCGAAGCAGCGCATAATGCGATCCGGAATATTGGCTTGATGCTGGGTATAGCTTTGGATAAATCCCGAATTGTTGATGGCAGGATAGCTGACATTAGGGTCGTAAGACACCCCACTCCCGCACAATTGTGTGAGCGTGTCATCGAACTCGTGAGCGGGGTCCTTGTCCCCTGTTGGATTTCCGTTTGCGTCTCTTGCGCGGAATAAGTTGTAATCAGCGGGTGTAGAGACTGGCACGGGAAACATCGTGGCAGGATCGATATTGCTTAGATTCGCGTTAAAGCCGTCGTTGAAAACGGTCGGATTACCTTTTAAATCGACGCCGTTGATTCAGCTGAACCCCAGCATGTGGTCGAAGGACCGGTTCTCCAGCATAAGCACGAAGATGTGATCAATTCTGGCGATCCCGGGATCTTTGCCGAAGAGCCCCGATATTGCTTGAGCAATTGCGAGCAGGCCACACCAAAGCTGGTTCCATACGAAACAAAAAAGGTCCAGCCCCAGCCACAAAATCGGACATACGATTTTTACGACCGTCCAACCGAAGGCAAGGCACACATATAAGGTAACGATCATGAAAGCGATACAGACCCAGGATGCGACCCAGTACCAGGCCCGGCAAAAGAATCCTGCAATGCAATCCCATGGAGTATACCAATGGCATTTTTCCCAGGAAGTGCATTGATTGGCACCTTCATCAGCCCATTGCGAGCACGTTTGAATGCCTTGGGCAGCCCAATTTATGCACCCGTATTCGAGCTTCGACCCCGCATTCTTGCAATCAATACTGATGGTATCGACGAAGTTTGTGCAGGTGGACATAAGCTAATCTCCTTACATGCGGTATTTGGTTCGCAGCTCACGGTGCAGTAGGCGGAGACGGATTCGCGCAATTGCAATTCCTGTGCCCTTTCCAAGGACGCAGGCTCCCAACACAAATGTTGTTCGCAGTAGGAGCGAAATAAGCCAGGATCCACCGGCTGCATGGCTGAAAAAGGTGCCGTGGAAAAAAAGGAGCGCCAGAGAGCCGATCGCGAAAATGCCTCCCATGGCGCAGCCACATTCATTGCGGTAGGACTTCGCTCTCTCAATGAATGGGCTTAGCTTCTCTCTCTCCTCAGGGCGCGCGCCCCAAAGCCGGGCAAGGACGTCAACTTTCCCAGCGGAACGCGTTGCGGTTCGCTTCATCTGGGTCTCCCAAACTTCACAAGCTGACGCCGATCCGAAGCCGGGGCACAAATCGTAATTGCTCACGTCCTCATTCTCGACGGAGTTGAAATCGGCTAGGATTTGGCGTCGGGGTGAAAGTTTGACAGCGGAATCGCGAGTTGATTCAAGCTGTGAATGGATCGCGAGACGCTTGATTCGCTCGATAAGGAAACGCTTATCCGCCTCATTCTTTCGCAGGCGGAAGCGATCGAACGCCTGATGCGGGAAGTCCAAGCGCTGCGCGCCGACAACGCCGAACTGCGCGCCAAACTCAATCTGCCGCCAAAGACGCCCGAAAATTCCAGCACGCCGCCGAGCCAGGGACACAAGGCCTCGGGCGAGGAAAGCAAGACGCCCGTGGGAAAGCGGCGCAAGCCGCACGCCGGGGCGCACCGTCCGCTTCATCCCAATCCGGCGGCGAAGCGGGATGTATTCGCCAGCTCCTGCCAGCATTGCGGCGCCTTCTTTTTGGATACGCCGCAGTTCGTCTGCGAGGCCTATGACCATATCGAAATCCCGCGGATAATTCCCCATGTGACGCGCGTTTCGCTTCTGGGCGGAGCCTGCCTGTGCTGCGCCAGGACTTTCAAGGCGCCGCCGCCGCAAGACATGCCGAAAGGCTCGCCCTTTGGTCCAAACTTGCGCGCCCTCGTCATCTATCTGCGCTTCACCCAAGGCATCGCCTTCGAGCGCCTTTCTACTCTCCTGTCCGATCTCCTCGGTCTCGACATCAGCGAGGGCGCGCTCGTCAACATCCTCGACGCCGCGCGGGTTTCTTTTACGGCGGCGACCGCCGCGATCCGCGCCAGGCTGCTCGGCGGAACGATCCTGCAATCCGACGAGACCGGCCTGCGGGTCGGCAAGCAAAATTGGTGGCTGTGGGTCTTCCACCATGACGACAGCGCCCTTTTCGTCGCCGCGCCCTCGCGCGCCAAGAACGTGGTGGAGGACTTCCTTGGCGACTTCCGGCCCGATTTCTGGGTGTCGGACCGTTATGGCGGGCAAATGGGCTGGGCGGCGGTGAACAATCAGGTCTGCCTCGCCCATCTCATCCGCGACGTGCAATATGCCATCGACGCCGGCGACGACATCTTCGCGCCCGAGCTTCGGCGTCTGCTCGGCCGCGCCTGCCGGATCGGGCGACGGCGGGAAAGGCTCGCCGACGCGACCCTGAAGACCTATGCCGCGCGGCTCAACGGCCGCCTCGACGAACTCATGCGCCTTGCGCCGGCGCACGAGGCTGGCGTCAAGCTCCAACGCATGATCAAGAGAACGCGACAATATCTCTTCGTCTTCGTAACGAACCGCGACATTCCGGCGACGAATAACGGCTCCGAGCGCGCATTGCGTCCCTGCGCCGTGTTCCGCAAAATCACCAACGGCTTCCGCACCGAGTGGGGAGCTAAGCTCTACGCCGACATCCGCTCCGTCATCGAAACCGCCCGCCGCCGTTCCATCGGAGCCCTCGAAGCAATCCGTCTCACCCTCGCCGGAGCGCCACTCGCGGATTCAACATAGCCGAAGGCACGTGAGCAATTACCACAAATCAGCTGCCAATCGGGTTTGGGCGATTGTTTTCGTCTTCGAATCGTCAGGCTGCTTCGAGTTCCACAGCGCATTGAACGCGCGCTTCTATTGTTCTTGTTCAGCTCAAAGGTGCCTTGAAACAAGCGCAAGCGCAAGGCTTTTCCGAGAGCTGACCGGTGCGGCGGGCTATGGCGGCACGGCGATGTTTTTGGCCGCGTTGGCCCTATCTGCCGCCGTCGCGATTTCGCGCTGAGCTTTGTCAAGGCGGAGGCGTAATTACCCCGCCCCCAGCAACCTGATCGCCTCGGCGCGCTCGAAAATGTTGAGCAACAACCGCAAAGCCTCGCCGCGCTCGCCTTCGAGCCGGGGATTATCC
The DNA here is from genome assembly GCA_963789645.1 of uncultured Alphaproteobacteria bacterium. GTDB lineage: Bacteria > Pseudomonadota > Alphaproteobacteria > Rhizobiales > Beijerinckiaceae > Methylocapsa. The sequence continues at coordinate 570,242 of CAWBLM010000002.1, forward strand.
GCGATGACGCGCTGCGCCTCGCGGCGCGCCTCGACCAGCAAATCGCCGTCCGCCGCGGGATCGGCGAGGCGAAATCCCGGCAGCCCGGACTGTTTCGAGCCCAGGACTTCGCCTTCGCCGCGCAGCCGCAAATCTTCCTCGGCGATGCGAAAGCCATCCTCGCTCTCGCGCAGGATGGCGATGCGGGCTTTGGCGGTCTCGCCGAGCGGGCCCTTATAGAGCAGAATGCATGAGGATTTGGCCGCGCCGCGTCCGACCCGGCCGCGCAGCTGATGCAATTGCGCAAGGCCGAAGCGCTCGGCGTGTTCGATCACCATGATGCTGGCGTTGGGCACGTCGACGCCGACTTCGATCACCGTGGTCGCGACCAGGATTTTGGTTTCTCCTGCCGCGAAGGCGGCCATGGCGGCGTCCCTGTCGCGGCCCTTCATCTGGCCATGCGCCAGGCCGACCTTTTCCCCAAAAAACCGGCGCAGATCGTCGAACCGCTCCTCAGCGGCGGCGGCGTCGAGGACTTGGCTTTCCTCGACGAGCGGGCAGACCCAGAAGGCCTGCGCGCCCGCTCTTATGGCGTTTTGCAAACGCTCGATCAGTTCGTCGAGGCGCTCGAGCGGCAGCGCCCTCGTCTCGATCGGCTGGCGCCCGGCCGGCTTTTCTCTAATCGTCGAAACGTCCATGTCGCCGAAATAGGTCAGAACGAGGCTGCGCGGGATCGGCGTCGCCGTCATCGCCAGAATATCGGCGCGCTCGCCTTTATCGCCGAGCGCCAGGCGTTGATGCACCCCGAAGCGGTGCTGCTCGTCGACGACGGCGAGGCCGAGATCGCGAAAGGCGATGGCCTCTTGAAACAGTGCGTGCGTGCCGATGGCGATGTCGACGTTCCCGGCGGCGAGGGCGGTGAGCGTCTTGGCCCGTTCTGCGTCTTTGTCGCGGCCGGTCAGCAGCGCGAGCCTCAGGCCAGCCGCGCCGGCAAGACCGCTCAAGGCGGCAAAATGCTGGCGCGCCAGAATTTCGGTCGGCGCCATCAGCGCCGCCTGCCGTCCGGATTCGACGCAGGACGCCATGGCGAGCAGTGCGACGAGCGTCTTGCCCGAGCCGACATCGCCCTGCAGCAACCGCAGCATGCGGGATTGGCTCGCGAGATCGGCGTGGATTTCCTCGAGCGCGTTTTTTTGCGCACCGGTGAGCGAAAAGGGCAGCGCGTCGATGATCTTTTGCGTCAAGCGGCCGTCGCCCAGGCTGGAGCGGCCAGGCGCCCGCCGCAGTTTCGCCCGCGTCAAGCCGAGGGCCAGCTGGCCCGCGAGCATTTCGTCGAAGGCGAGGCGCTTTCGCGCAGGCAACTCGGGCGCGATGGCTTCCGGCGTCTGCGGGCGATGGACGGCGCGCAGAGCGTCGGCGAAAGAAGGAAGATCCGGCGCCGCCCGCCATTCCGGCAGCTCCGGCAGGCGCGCCAGCGCGCCGTCGACGGCTTTGGCGACTTGCCTCAGGGAAAGGCCCTCGGTCAGAGGGTAGACCGGCTCGATCGGCGCCATTTTGGCGAATCCCTCGGCGTCGAGGACCCGTTCGGGGTGCACCATCTGGCGATGGCCGTCCCATAGCTCGAGTTTCCCCGAGATCCAGCGCTTGGCGCCGATCGGCAGGCTTTTTTCGATCCATTGATGATTGGCGAGGAAAAACACGAGAAGAATGTCGCCCGTCTCGTCCTCGACCAGCACGCGAAACGGGCCTTTTCCACGGGGCGGCCGATGCTCGGCGACGCTGGCCTCGATCACGACCACCGTATCCAGTGGCGCGACGGCGATCTTTGGCCGGTTGCGGCGGTCGATGACGCCGGCGGGCAAATGGAACAGAACATCGACGATCCGGGTCTCTGGCGCCGGCCCGGCAAGGAGCCGGTCGAGCAGCTTGCCGGTCTTCGGCCCGACGCCGGGCAGGGTAGCGGCTGGGGCGAACAGAGGGTTGAGGATCGACGGGCGCATGGATGATAAAGGCGGCTCTTACGCTTGGTCTTCGTGTTGTGCGAGCTCATGCCGCGCCGCCACGGGATTTACTTTTCAACATGAAGGCTTGGGGCAAGCCGCTTGGACTCGCAAGCTGAGCCGCTCAAATAGCTCGCCCGGCCATCCGCAGCACCAACGGCACAGATAATGTCATCGGGTGACTGATGCCATGCTCCCAAAGGCCGTCCTCGCCCCAGCAATCGCCATGATCAGCGGTGACGAGCGTCGTTGCCGCGCGAAACTGGTTGAGCAGACCGCCGATGTGCCGGTCGATGAACTCGACGCAGAGAATTTGCCGCTTCCGGCACTCTTCGGACCGGTCAGCGAGCTGAAACGGCACACAGGGATTATCCGTTTCTTCCCACGGCGCGCCTTCAAAAAAATAAGGAACGTGGGTCTCGCCAATGTTGAGAAAGACGAAGACCGGCTCTCCCCAGGAGGCTTCAAGGCGGTGATCGATCCACGCAAGTTGCTTTGACAGCGAATGTCCGTCGCCTGGAGAATAAAACTCGCTGAAATCACCGATCAGAACTTTGCTGGTCGGCGTTGAGGGATCAAACCAGCCCGCGGCTCCTGTGCCTATCGTCCGATAGCCGAGATTGTTGAAGCCGTCGATGATGTTGCGGCCCTGCAACTCGAAACCCTCGCCGCCCTTTCCGGGAAAGCCTGCGCCGACCAGCTTGAAGATCTTGCCGAATTTCGGATTGAGCAGAGCGACCGACTGACCTGCGACGCCGGGCGTGAATCCGACGAACATGGCCGCATGGGAGCCATATGTGAAATAGGACGGCGCTTCGGCCTTGTGGACGCGCCCGACAGATCGAATATTTGGAGCGGTTGCTGCAACAAAGCTGTCATAGCGGCAGGAGTCCAATGTCACGAACAGGACGGATTGCGGAGGGAGGTCCATGTATTCAACAGCTCCGCTTCGTGCGCGGGGGGCGCGCGGCCGAGGCCGCGCGAGGATCAGGTTTGGCTCAGCATCAATCTACGGCTGAGTGATCGACGTGTAGCCGTTCTTGCCAATGACGGTGCCCCATGCGCCGTCGCTGCGGGCGAACATTCCCGCAAACCACATGGTTGGGACGGCGCCCGGCGCGAGGCCGGCCGGCGCAACGGCGGTATAATCGCCCCAACGCCCCCCCCCTGGGTGAGCGGATTGTAGAAAGCCGCTCCGTTGATAGCAACAATGCCGGCGTCCGGTTCCGTGCCAACTGGCTGCGCGGCGCGTCTTGAAGCATAAGCGAGCGAGGCGAAGCTGGTGGAGCTTGAGACGTTGAACACCGTCGTCACATTGCCCTGCGGGTCCGGCTGTTGTGTGGCGTAATAAAACGCGCTGCTTCCGCCGCCATGGAAGATCTCATTGAGAATCCGCGCCGAGACGACATTTCCGGTCGCAGCGTCGAGGAACGGCTGAACCTGGTAGAGATAATAGGCCGGCTCGCCGCCGCCGCCATTCGTGTTTAGCGACGCATAGATGGAATCGCCTGCGGCAAACGCCATCCCCGAGATGCGGGTGTCGCCGGTGTCGATCGAATTGGCGGCGCCGAGCTGGCTGGCGCTTGGCGGCAAGGAATAATTGTTGGCGGTCGCGACTTGAACGCCGCTAAGCGTCGGATTGCTCAAGGGACTGTGGATGGTCCATACGATTAAACCGTTACATCCGTTGGAGCAGATGCCGCCGCCGGAATTGGCGTTCTTGGAGGTGATCAGAAATTCGGATCTTGGAATGTCCAAGGGGCTGAAGTTATTCACGGGTTGCGTGGTGTCGGTGACCACCCCGCCGATGGTTAGATTGGAAAAATGGCTGAAAGCAAATCCGTGGCTGCATGCATAGATCTGCGCTTTCGGCAGCACCAAAATCTCTTCCCATTTATAGGTATTTTGGTCTGTAAAGATGTTCGACGCCAGATAAAACGCCTCTCGATCCTGTCCGAGGCGCGGAAAATCCGGCAGCGGAAACAGCCCTCCGGTTGGAGCGACCGATTGGATCGGAAAATTGTAGACGCAATAGACGCCGGTTGGGTCGTCGCCTACGCTGGCTGCTAGCCAATAGGAGCTGGGCGAGGCGAAATTCGGGTCGAACTGGATGAAGGTGATGACGTAGCGATGATTGACCCAGTCGTAGATTGCGCGAGGGTCGCTGGTCCCCGTGCTTGCCGGGAGGCCAACGAGCGAGGTGAGGCTCTTCGGATAGCCAGCCAGCTTGACGCCGGTTTTGGTGAAGACATTCAAACAGACGTTGATGACCTGTAGGACGCTGGCGGTGGTGTCGCCGACCGCCACCGCCTGATCGGCCGGGGTGACGTCGCCACAAAGAACTTCGCCTTGAGCTGTAAACACCGCCGAGGCGAGCGGCGTCAACCTCGGGTCTTTCGGCGCCGCAGGCGCCCCGGTCAAAGGCGCACTTTCCGGCATGGCCGGCTTTCCGGAGACCATCGGCGCGGCGCGCCGCAATCGCGCCGCCTGCGCTTTCCGCGCGGCGAAGGTTGCGGGATCAACGCCCGTCAAGGGCGCTAGGGGCTGCGGGTGGGCCCTGATTTGCGCGGCGTTGATCGTCTCCAAGGAGTCGAGCCGCTTCACGATGACTGGTCCCCGAGTCCAACCTGAGCCTCGTTGTGCGTGTGCCTGCGCTCCCGGGGGTAAGGTCTGGGTCGAGCCGGGAAGCGGCGTCAAGGCGATAATGCTCGAGGCCGCGACGACGAAAAAATTTGACAAAAAGCAGCGCATACGAAAATTCAACATGCTCCGTCTCCCTGGTTATATTCTGTTCGTTTGTTTGTGTAGGGCAAGTAATGAGCCCTTGTGGGAAAATGCGATCCTTGCAATTGCGCAGCGAGCAGTCGCTCCAACCTGGTTCTGCCGCGCCGCACTGCGGGTTGAGCGCGACCAGCCGAATGTTAGGCCTCGAACAATTCGAGCAGGCCCAATCGCGAGAGCCATATGCGAAAGGGCGAGAGGGCGCTCTCTAAAGGGAAGTGAAGGAATGGTCAACGCGAAGGCTAACAGGCGTGGGCGCAAGATGCATGGAATTTTAACAAAAGGCGGCGCCTTGTCCAAAGCCATGAACGCAAACGGGGTTTTATCCGACGATGGAATTTATTCATAAGGACGGCTTTTCATCGACTTCCTAGAAGAGCGCCGCCGAACGTTTGAGTCGAACGCTTAAACCCGCGCTCCCACGCGAAAGCTTGGAACGAAGCAGGATTTACGGCATAAAGCCGTCGGCTTCTTTATAATCAGCGTCCAAAAGCGAGGCGCGACCGCCCTCGACGCCTATCTGCGCCCGCGCCGCGCGATCGCGCGGCGCGGGCGCCACTCCGCTTTCGAACGGAGCGCGCTTCGACTGCCGGCGACAGACAGTTTTGGCTGACAGCGGCGCCGGCAAAGACTATATGGCCGGGGCACTGCGCGCGGGCGCGCGGTCGAACCGCCTTCAACCGAAACCCGGAGTTCCCTTCAATGTCCTTCCCGCAATCCGCGAACGCGCCCCTCGACGCGCGGCGTCGGCGCATCAAATTCCGGGCGTGGCATCGCGGCATGCTGGAGACCGACCTGCTGCTTGGCCAATTCGCCGACGCCGAAGTACAAAATCTCTCCGATAGCGAACTCGACGATTTCGAGGCGCTTTTGGAGGCCCTCGATCGCGACGTGTTCGGCTGGGCGACAGGCGAGGTGGAAACGCCGCAAGTTTATGATACACCCCTGTTTCGCAGGATCGTCGCTTTCCACGCCGGATTCGACCCCGCGCAAATTTAAGCCCTGCGTCCGCTCTCGGCCTAGCCGCGAGATCGCGCGTCGGGAACAGATGCTCGAATTGATTTTGCATCGTGGCTGATCTCAAACGCGTGATTGCCGAGCTCGCCAAGGGCGGTTCGCTGACGCTCTCTTCGCTGGCCGATGGTTTCGACGCTTTTTGCGCCGCGGATCTCACCCGCGCGCTCGCGCGGGAGGCGGAGGACCGGGCCGTCGTCCTGGTCCATGTCGCGCGCGACAGCCAGCGCGCCGCAGCCTTCGCGGAATCTTTCGCTTTCGCCGCGCCTGACATCGAAATCCTCGATTTTCCAGGCTGGGACTGCCAGCCATACGACCGGATCTCGCCCAATGCCTCGATTTCAGCGCGGCGGATGATCGTCCTCTCGCGCCTCGCGCGGTCCCGCTCGAGCGCCGGGCGCCCGCGCGTTCTCAACGCCACGATCAAGGCGATGGTTCAGCGCGTCGCCCCCGTTCAGCAAATGGCGGCCGACACCTTTTCCGCAGCGCCCGGCAATATTGTCGACATGGACGCGCTGACGGCGTGGCTCGAAACCAATGGCTTCGCGCGCGCCTCGACCGTGCGCGAGCCCGGCGAATACGCGGTGCGCGGCGGCATTCTTGACCTCTATGCGCCTGGAATGGCGCAACCGGTGCGGCTCGATTTCTTCGGCGACGCGCTGGAAACGATCAGAGCTTTCGATCCCAAATCGCAGCGCACGCTGTTTCCTTTGCGCGGCCTCGATCTCGTTCCAATGAGCGAGGTTCAGCTCAACGGAGATGCGATGCGCCGTTTCCGGCAGGCCTATGTCGCGCGTTTCGGGGCGCAGACGCGCGGCGACGCCCTCTATGAGGCGATCAGCGAAGGCCGCCGCAGTCCCGGCCATGAACATTGGCTGCCGCTGTTCTGCGATCGTCTCGATGCGATGTTCGACTATGTGGGGCGCGCGCCGCTCATCCTCGATCCGCTGGCGGACGAGGCCGCGCACGAGCGCGCCGCGTTGATCAACGACTATTACGAGGCGCGAAAGAGCGCCTATGACGCCGACCCCGCCGGCGCCAATTATAAGCCGCTGAAGCCCGACGAGCTTTACCTTTCGGAAGCGGAGTGGAAACAGCGCCTCGACGGCGCCCGCGTGATCCGCACGACGCCCTTTGCGCAGCCGGAGGGCGCGCGCGGCCTGATCGTCGATTGCGGCTCGAAGCCAGGGCGGAGCTTTGCCCCCGAACGGGCCGATGAAAGCGCCAATGTGTTCAGCGCGGCGGTCGAGCATATCGATGCGCTGAAGGCGCGGCAAAACCGCGTCATCCTCGCCGCCTGGTCGGACGGCTCGCGCGAGCGCCTCTTGCATGTTCTCGCCGATCATGGCCTCGCTTCCACTTCTCCCGTCTCGTCCTTGGCGCAGGCCTTGGAGCTGCCGCGGCAAAACGTCGCCATGGCGGTGATCGGCCTCGAGGCGGGATTCGAGGCGGGCGATCTTGTCGTCATCTGCGAGCAGGACATTCTCGGCGATCGCCTGCTGCGTAATCGCAAGAAATCCCGTAAGGCGCAGGATTTTTTAAGCGAGGTCGGCGCATTGAGCGCGGGCGACATCGTCGTCCATGTCGATCACGGCATCGGCCGCTTCGTCGGACTGCAGACGATCGAGGCCGGCGGCGCGCCGCACGACTGCCTCGAACTGCACTATGCGGAAGGCGCAAAACTCTTTCTTCCGGTCGAAAACCTCGAACTTCTGTCGCGCTACGGCTCCGAGGACACCGAGGTCCAGCTCGATCGCTTGGGCGGCGGCGGCTGGCAGAAGCGCAAGGCGAAGATGCGCAAGCGCATCCTCGAAATGGCCGCGAGCCTGATCGAGATCGCCGCGGCGCGCCAGACCAAGGCGGCGCCGAAGCTCGTCCCGCCCGAAGGGCTCTACGCCGAATTTTGTGCCGGCTTTCCTTATGATGAGACGGAGGATCAGCTGGCGACGATCGACGCGGTGCTGGAGGACATCGCCTCCGGGCGGCCGATGGACCGTCTCGTTTGCGGCGATGTCGGCTTCGGCAAGACCGAGGTCGCCTTGCGGGCGGCCTTCGCCGCCGCGATCGAAGGCAAGCAGGTCGCCATCATCGTGCCGACAACTCTTCTCGCGCGCCAGCATTACAAGAATTTTTCCACCCGCTTCGCCCATCTGCCGGTCAAGATCGCGCAAATGTCGCGCATGGTCGGCGCCGCCGATCTCAAGGCGGCCAAGGCGGGCGCCGCCGCGGGCGACGTCGACATTATCGTCGGCACCCATGCGGCCTTGGGAAAATCCGTCGATTACAAAGACCTCGGCCTCGTGGTCATCGACGAGGAGCAGCACTTCGGCGTCAAGCACAAAGAGCGCCTGAAGGAGCTGCGCGCCGAGGTGCATGTTCTGACGCTGTCGGCGACGCCGATCCCGCGCACCCTGCAGCTCGCTTTGACCGGCGTGCGCGAACTCTCGATCATCGCGACGCCGCCGGTCGACCGGCTGGCGGTCAGAACCTTCATCACGCCTTTCGACGCGCTGCTCGTGCGCGAGGCCCTGCTGCGCGAGCGCTATCGCGGCGGCCAGAGTTTTTATGTCTGCCCGCGCATCGAGGACATCGACGAGGCGGCGGCTTTCCTGCGCCAGCACGTCCCTGAGGTAAAATTCGTCATCGCTCACGGCCAGTTGGGGGCGACCGAACTCGAAGACCGCATGGCGGCCTTCTATGACGGTAAGTTCGATGTTCTGCTTTCGACCGCGATCGTCGAATCGGGGCTCGACATTCCGACCGCTAACACGCTGATCGTGCATCGCGCCGACATGTTCGGCCTGGCCCAGCTTTATCAACTGCGCGGCCGCGTCGGACGCTCGAAAGTCCGCGCCTATGCGCTGTTTACGGTTCCAGCCGATCGCGCCATGACGCCGCAGGCGGAAAAACGCCTCAAGGTCTTGCATGCGCTGGATACGCTCGGGGCCGGCTTCCAATTGGCCAGCCACGATCTCGACATTCGCGGCGCCGGCAATCTGCTCGGCGACGACCAATCCGGCCACATCAAGGAAGTCGGCTACGAACTTTATCAGCAAATGCTGCAGGAGGCGGTCGAAGCCTTGAAGGCGGGCATCGTCGAGCCGGTTGTGGAGGCCTGGTCGCCGACGATCACGCTCGGCTCGCCAGTGACGATTCCTGAGGATTACGTCGCCGATCTGCAATTGCGGCTCAGCCTCTACCGCCGTCTCGCCGGTCTTGAGACCGATGAGGAAATCGAGGGCTTCGCCGCCGAGATGATTGATCGTTTCGGACCTTTGCCTGGCGAAGTTGAGCAGCTGATGAAAATCGTTTCCATCAAGGCGCTGTGCCGCCAGGCTCATGTCGAGAAGGTCGAGGCCGGGCCGAAGGGCGTCATCATCTCGTTTCGCGACAATTCCTTCGCCAATCCCCAGGGGCTCGTTCGCTATATCGCCGAACAGCGGCACGAAGCCAAGGTGCGCCCCGACATGAAGGTTGTCTTCATCCGCGATTTCGACGGGGTCGAACAGCGGCTCGAAGGAACGAGGAAAATCATGCGTGCGCTCGCCGCCATCGCCGTGAAGAAGGCGGCGTGACGGATTGATGAGGGGGGCGCGATGGCGACGACCGATATCGCCGGATGGCTCGACGACAACGAGCCCGCCGATGAGCAGGATCGCGAGGATCTTCTGGCTGCGATCCGCGAGGTCGCGGAGCGTGGCAATTATCGCGCGACGAAGAAGGGCCGGACGCTGCTCGTCGGCGCGTGGGGCGAGGAGGCGCTGCTGCTCGCCAATCAGACGGCGAAGGCGCGGCTGATCCGCGAAGTCGAGAGCCTGGCCTTCGTTGACGGCGAATTGCGCCACGCGTTCCGCGCTCCCGGCGCGGACAGCGAGGGCCGGGCCGGCGAAATCAAAGCGCGCCTTCCGTCGGCGTCCTTCAAGGGAAGAAAGTGAAAAACAGAAAAGTGGCGAAGATGACGAGGTGGACGGCGCCGTAGAGCACGTTAGTGCGCCCGGAGCCGAGCGTGAGGATGCTGACGAGTAGCGTCAGCGCCAGCAGCGCGGAGCCGGTGGCGTCGAGGCCAAGCGTCAGCGGCTTGCCGAGATAAATGCCGACCACCGCGACCGCTGGAAACGTCATGCCGATCGTCGCGAGCGAGGAGCCGAGCGCCAGGTTGAGCGATTTCTGCAATTCGTCCTTGCGCGCCGCCTGCACCGCCGCGAGGCCCTCCGGCAACAGAACCAGGATCGCGACGACAAGTCCGGTAACCGTCGCCGGGGCGTGGATCGCGACGCGCGTCGTCTCGACCACGGCGGCGAATTTCTTCGACAGCAGAATGACGCCGATCAGCGCGACGAACAGCAGCGCCACGCTGATGGCGACCGTCGCGGTGGCGACGCCATGCCCACCCTCGGGCGGGTCGCGCTCAGGACCGGCGATGAAATATTCGCGGTGGCGGACCGTCTGGATATAAAGGAACGCGCCGTAGAGGATCAGCGTCATGACGCCGATGAAGGCGAGCTGAATGTCGGAATAGCTCGGCCCCGCCGCGGAGCGGGTATAGTTGGGCAGAATGAGGGTGAGCGTCGCGAGGACGAGAAGCACGCTGAGATAGACGCTGGCGCCGGTCCCGGTGAAACTCTGCTCCCTGTAGCGCAGGCCGCCGACCAGCAGGCAGAGGCCGGTGAGGCCGGTGCAGACGGTCATCACCACGGCGAAGATGGTGTCTCTGGCCAGCATCGGGCTGCCGTCGGGGTCTTTCAGCATGACGGATGTGATCAGCGCGACCTCGATGACAGTGACGGCGGCGGTTAGCACCAGCGTGCCGAAGGGCTCGCCGGTGCGATGCGCGATAACCTCGGCATGATGGACGGCCGCGAAAACGGCGCCGAAAAGCACCGGCGCCAATGCGACGGCGAGGGCGATGCCGACCGGGACTTCGGCGTGAAGGCGTCGCCGAACCCAAGCGCGGCGGCGGCGAAATAAAAGCAGACCGCCAGCACCGGGTAGAACCAGGCCGTCCACGGCATCGGCTGCAAGGTTTGGTCGGAACTCATCGGCATGCCGCTCCGGCGGGGCGCCGGCTGACGCGATCTAGCACGGGCGGGGCGCCAGCGCGAGCAGCGCCGTCGCTTTGGTCGCGGCGGCGGGCAACGCGAGCTCGCCCCTAAACATTTCCGCCAGCCTGCGTTATATAGGAACAAACAGGCAGCGGAGATTTTGATGCTGAACCCGAAATTTGCGGTGATTTCTTTGACCGAAGCTGCGGCGTCTCACGCGCGCGAACTGATCGAGGCTGCGGGAAAGCCGGTCGCGGGGATCAAGGTCGGAATCAAAAACGGCGGCTGCGCCGGCATGACCTATACGCTCGACTTCGCCGAGGCGGTTCAGCCGGGCGACGAAGTGGTCGAGGATCAGGGCGTCAATATCCTCATCGCGCCGAAGGATCTGATGTTTCTGCTCGGCGCAAAAATCGATTTCGAGACCGATAAATTCGCCTCCGCCTTCACCTTCCGCAATCCGAACCAGACGGCTTCCTGCGGCTGCGGCGAATCGGTGTCGATCACGCCCGCCGCCCTTTGAAGCGAGGTTGGGGTGATGGTCGCCCGGCCCGTTTCACGTGAAACAGTTTTGACCGGTGGCAAGAGGTTTGCGGCGGCGATCCCGCCGCTCAAACGCCGCTGCCTGTTTCGAATATGCTTCAAGCGTCGACAGCGACGCCATATTCGCTGATTGCGGCTTCGAGCGCGGCGCGATCGGTGAAGGTCACGGTCTTGATGCCGAGCGCGGCCGCTGCGGCGGTATTTTCCGTGCGGTCGTCGATGAAGATGCATTCTTCAGGGCGGCGCCCTTCGAGCTCGAGCACCTTTTTGAAGGCCTCGGCGTAAGGCTTCACCATCCCGAGTTCATAGGACATATAGGCGGCGTGCGCATGGTCGAGCACCCGGTAATTCGCCCTGATATGGTCGATATGGGCCGAATTGGTGTTGGAGAAGATGACGACGCGATAGCGCTGGGCGAGCGCGAGAAGGAGCGGCTCCATTCCGGGCTCTTCGCTGAAATGGCTGCTCCAAAGGTCGAGGAAATGCGAATAGCTTTGCGCGAAGCCGTGCTCCGACACGAGCCGCGCGTGCAATTCGTCGACGGTGAGCCGGCCGGTGCCGAGGGCCTCGTCGCCTAGGGCCTTCGCCACCTGCGCCCGCGCCGCCGCCGGCTCGGCGCAGCAGGCGGCGAGCCGATCATAGAGCAGGTCGTTGTCGTGGCGGATGAGGACGCCGCCAAGGTCGAAGATGATGGTCGGGACGGAAGGGTTCATGCCGCAAATCTAGCCCATGAAGGCGACGCTTTGACGAACCCCCGGTGGCTCGGCGGCTGCGCCAGTCTACGCTGACGCGCCGCCGCAGGCCGTTTACGCAGCCTGCTGAATGCCTGACAATTTCCAGTCGCCCGGCCCGGCGCCGGGGGAGCGGGTGAACGTCCAGATCTCGGTCGCCTGCTCCGGGGTCGAAAGGTCGCCGGAAACCACGCGTCCCGTCGTCCGGTCGAGCATGGCGTCATGCAACGAATAGCGCATCGCGACGCTGGCGTAATCGCCGCCTGGTCTCGCGCCAGGCCTCGGACAAATCGCCTTGCAGGAATTTGACGTCGGATAGTTTGTTGACCAAGCCCTTTTTGGCGTTTTCGGCGAGCTCCTCGGCGAAATAGGACGCCATCTCGGGCGTCACCATCGACCGCAAAGCGTTGAGATCTTCGTCGCTATAGGCCTTCTGGATGGCGCCGAGCCGCTGCTCGAAGGCAGTGTAATCGGCCGGTTCGACATCGAGCCGCGCGGTTTGCGCGCCGCCGCCGAAATCCGCCGCCTTGCGGGCCGCCAAATCCTTGCGGACCGCCTGGCGCGCCGCCAGGGGCGGCCGACCGCTCATAGGCGCCAGCGGGGCGCCGGCCGCGCAGAAAACCCATCACGAGTTTGAACAGGAAGTATAAGAGCGCGAGCTGCAACAACAGCCCGATAAAGGACATGCCGCCGCCAAGGCCGCCGCCAAATCCATGGCCGAGCAGCATGCCGATCAGCCCGGCGCCCAGCAGGCCGCCGAGGAGGCCGCCGCCGAAGCCGCTAAACATGCCGCCGCGCGCGCCCGGCGCGTTGAAATTCGGGCGAAAAATGCCCTGGTTGGGCGAGGTCATCGAGCGGTTAAAAGGTGACGCGCTCGGCGCGGTCGCCGTCGACGACGGCATGTTGAAAGTCCGGCTGCCGCGGCTGCCAAACGAGCCGCCGCCCCCCGCGCGCGCGAAAGCGTCGGCGGAAAAGCCCGCCGCCAGCATCAGGGCGACGGTCAAAATCAAAATCTTGTAGCGCATCGCCATGGAAATCGTGTCCTCAATCAATCATAGCGCGCATCGAACCGCCGCGAGATATATAGGGTCATCTTTGCCTAAAGAAAGGGCGGTGGGGCGTGCGATGCGTGCTTCGTCCCGGAAAATCATCCGTACGTAGCTTTCGGCGCGCCGATCGCTATGCTAGAGCATTGCGAAGCGCATGAGAAATCGCTTCGTGTGCAGAACAGGCGGCAAAACAAAAAGATAGGGCATTCTTCTGTTTCTTCGAATCGGAAAATGCCTAGGACCGGCGCGAATTCGTCGACTGGGCCGCCCGGATTACGGAGAGATAGAGAGTGACGGAAAACAGCGCGCGGCGCCAAAGCTTCGAGTATGAAGATCTGATCGCCTGTGGACGCGGAGAACTGTTCGGTCCGGGCAATCCGCAATTGCCGCTGCCGCCCCTTTTGATGTTCGACCGAATCGGCGAGCTGTCCGAGACCGGCGGCGCGAACGGCAAAGGGCTTATTCGCGCGGAATTTTCGATCAAGCCCGATCTTTGGTTTTTCGGCTGTCACTTCAAGGGCGATCCGGTCATGCCGGGCTGCCTCGGCCTTGACGCTCTTTGGCAATTGCTCGGCTTCTACCTCGGCTGGCTGGATCTGCGGGGGCGCGGCCGCGCTCTCGGCGTCGGCGAAGTGAAATTCACCGACCAGGTGCTGCCGACCGTCAAGCGAATCATTTATGGCGTCGACCTGAAGCGCGTATTCAAGACGAAGCTCGTCCTCGGCATCGCCGATGGTTGGCTCGAAGCCGACGGAGCCCGTATCTATGAGGCCAAGGATTTGAAGGTCGGGCTGTTTCAGGCCGCAAGCTGAACCGCCGGATTTTTCCGGCGAGGCCGCCGGCGACGCTTTGTCGGGGCGCTGGCGATGGGGGGGGTGAATTTCAAATGAAGCTGAAAATCAATGCTGTGCGTGTGGTTGGATAAAGAACACGAGACAGTTTTAGAATGGTTCGCAATAACTGAACGATTGGCTTTTAATTCTTGGCTCCGCATTATACAATAAAACACATAACATATTAATATTAATTATAGAATTTATTCTTTTGCTATTAATTACAAAACTTATTGCCAAAGCTATTTTATTTGTGATACATGTATCAATAGATTTTGGCGAAACTAGTGTGAAGCTATCTAAATTTGTTGGGGTACTGCTTTCACTAATTGTAACTTTACCAATAGTATTTGGTTTTAATCTATTGATTTAATCTATTATGAAGGCATTTAGTATTTTTGACGTTCCAGGTATCAAACACTAAATCGGTGATCATGGACGTTTCTTTTTTTGGTTGTCGGGGCGTCGACCGGCCTGCGGATCGCACCCCGGCTCTACGGCCGGGACAGGGAGCTGTACTGCTCATTGATTCCTAACGCCTCGTCGAAGAAGCGAAACCGGTCCGCCCGCACTGCGGCGGCGCGATAATGCCTCGTATCCTGGAAATACGATTGGCCATCGCCGCCGATCGTCGGACATTGATGTGCGTCACAGAGAAAGTCGACCGGCTCGACGAATTTTGCGCCGATCGCCGACGCGAGAGCGACGAGGTTTCGCTTGGTCAAGGCGGAATCTTTTTCGAATTTGTCCCGGTCGATAAAAGCGACTTCGTGCGTATCCAAGCCAAGGAATTGACGTTTCAGAAGCTCGGACGGCACGTCCAGCGGCCCATAGGGCGTCGTCGAGACGATGACGATGTTGGCGCCGCGTTCTCTGAGATCGCGCAGCCGCCCGCCTAAGGCCGCGAATGCGGCGTCGACATGTGGGACGTACCAGCCCGGATCGTTGAGCCGCAGGGCGCAGGAGTCGCCCTCGAGGAAGCAAATCTTGGCGTTGGCGGGATCGAAATAGCTGATCCAGTTGGACGCCACCACAATGCGGCTGAATTTGTGTTCGGCGGCATAGTTCAGCGCTTTTTCGAAGAAACCGTTGCAGCGAAGCGTGTCTCTGAGGAATCGAATGCCCGGCAATGGGGTGCATCCCGCCGACGTCAAAAAGGTGAACGACCCTGGCAATTTGGTCTTTTCACCTTCGAGACGATGGTAGATCTGCATGGCGAAGGAATCGCCGAGGATCAACGTCTCGGCGCCGCTTGGTTGACCGAGACGGCACGGCCGTAAATCGCCGGCGTCGTCAACGCCATTGCAATTGGACGGGAAATCCCAATCCGCGACGGCGATTTTATAGGCTTCGACCTGCTTTGCGACAGCTGGCGTACGGTTGCCGAAGCCCCGATAGGTATCGACCGTAAGCGCGAAAGCCAGGGTGACGGAAAAGCCGAAGGCGAGCGCGCCTGCGGCCAGGGCGGACCGCGGCCGGGCGGACACGCCGCCGAAAGCGCCGGCGAGCCTTTTCACCCCCGACAAAAGGAGGGCGCCGCTGAAAATGATCGCCGCGAGAACGGCCAGTTCGGCGATCACCAGGCCGATAGTCGTCTTTCTGAAATTGAAATAGACGAACGCGACTGCGACTGGCCAGTGCCAAAGATAGATGGAATAGGACCATCGTCCCAGTGTCTGGACGGACACGCGCCTGAACGGCCAAGCGGCGCCTCGATTGGCCGCAATGACGAGACAGGCGCCGATAACCGGGATCGTCGCCTGGTAAGAAGGCCAGTCCGTATTTTTATCGAAACAGAACAGAGAAACGCCGATGAGGAAAAAGCCCACGGCCAGCATTAGGCCGGCGGATTTCGGAGCCCATGTTTTGAACTTCAATGCGACGACGCCGCCGGCCGCCATCTCCCATGCTCTTTGCGCGAGCAAATAGAATGCGGCTGGCTGATCGATCCTGGATCGCCAAACGCAGAGCGCCAGCGACAAAAGCGCTATGGCCGTCAGAGTCAAGGCGAGGCGGCGTCGGATCGGCGGAATTTTGTAGAGCGCCGTCAGCGCGAGGGGATATATGATGTAAAACTGCCACTCGACCGACAGGCTCCAGGTGTGCAACAGCCACTGCGTGTTGATTGAAGGATCGAAATAGCCCTGAGATTGATAGAACACAATATTTGAATAAAACAAAAGCGCTGAAACACCCGTGTAGCTTAATTTATTATAGTTGATAGGATCGATAATGAAGTATCCTATAGCTAGAAGGCCAAAACAAAGACCCGCCAATCCGGGAACAATTCGCTTGGTGCGATCATAATAGAACTCTAATATCTTGAATTTGTTGTTCTCCATCCGGCTGACGATAATATCTGTCATCAGATAGCCGGAGATGACAAAGAAGATATCGACACCCGCAAACCCGCCTGGGACGAAATTGACGTTGTAGTGAAAAAGAACGACGGAGGTGACCGCTAAAGCGCGCAGGGCGTTTATGTCGGCTCTGAATTTCGTCATTTGCCCCTGCGCGCTTAATTTTAAAATGAAAAACTAAGGAACCGATGCGGCGGCCCGATGATCAATCAATCCTCGCGCCTGTTTTTTCAAAGCCTGCCCGGGACGCCGATCGAGCGGACCAAAGCTTCATCAGCAGTCTTTATTCTTTAAAAATTATGACTTTCATCGGGCGGTCGCGCGGTTGCCGAGTGAATAGAAGGAAGGCGGGTAAGCGTCAACGCGAGCATATCGAGGCGCTGCGTCGCGGACAAACAATCCGATTTTGCGCAAAAAGACGCGAGCGGCGCCGATCGGACAGAGCGGGCTCAAAAAAGAGGCTGAATTTGGAATAAACTCTCCGCCGCCGATGCGTCTTCCAGCCTTGCAATCCCTATGTTAGAAGGCGCGCGGCTGCTTCGGCGGGAACTCAAGGATTGGCGGCGAAAGTGCTATACTTGGGGCAAACTTGGACGCGCGCCGCAGTGGCGGGATCGAAATTTGAAACTGATTCGGTCCGCCGGCCTTGAGCGCGCGGCACATTGTTGAAAGTCTTCGAGGCCGCATGCAATTTCCACTCGCGAACGGACTGGCGCTTTGCGCCAGGCTCAACCAGGCTCGAATTGAGCGGGAGTCAACGATATGAGACGGGTCGTCGTCACGGGAATGGGGATCGTCTCATCGATCGGCAACAATTCTCAGGAAGTGCTGGCATCGCTTCGCGAAGCGAAATCCGGCATCGTCAGGGCCGAAAAATACGCCGAGCTCGGTTTTCGCAGCCAAATTCACGGAATGCCGACGCTCGAGCCAGAGGGCATGATCGACCGCCGGGCAATGCGTTTTCTGGCCATGGGCGGCGCCTGGAACCATATCGCCATGGAGCAGGCGATCGTCGACGCCGGCCTTGGCGACGATGAGGTCTCGCATGAGCGCACCGGCATCATCATGGGGTCCGGCGGCGCGTCGCTAAAAACCATTGTCGAAGGCGCCGATATCGCGCGCGCCAAGGGCCCGAAGAAAGTCGGCCCCTTCGCGGTGCCGAAGGCGATGTCCTCGACCGCCTCGGCGACGCTCGCAACCTGGTTCAAGATCAAGGGCGTCAACTATTCGATCTCGTCGGCCTGCGCGACCTCCAATCATTGCATCGGCAACGCCTATGAGATGATTCAATATGGCAAGCAGGACGTGATGTTCGCCGGCGGCTGCGAGGAACTCGACTGGACCTTGTCGGTGTTCTTCGACGCCATGGGCGCCATGTCCTCGTCATACAACGACCGTCCGACGGCGGCCTCGCGAGCCTATGACAAGAATTGGGATGGTTTCGTGATCGCCGGCGGCGCCGGCGTCCTGGTGCTCGAAGAATATGAGCGCGCCAAGGCCCGCGGCGCGAAAATCTACGCCGAAATCGCCGGCTACGGGCTAACCTCGGACGGCTTCGACATGGTCGCGCCTTCCGGCGAAGGCGCCGTGCGCTGCATGAAGATGGCGCTGGAGAACGTCAAGGCGCCGATCGACTATATCAACCCGCACGCGACCTCGACCGGCATCGGCGACCTCAAGGAAATCGAAGCGATCCGCGCCGTTTTCGGCTCCGGCGACAAATCTCCCCCCATTTCAGGGACGAAATCGCTGACCGGGCATTCGTTGGGCGCGACCGGCGTGCAGGAGGCGATCTACTCGCTTTTGATGATGCGGGGCGGCTTCATCTGCGAGAGCGCCAATATCGACGAGCTCGACCCCGACTTTGCCGATATGGATATCGTGCGCGAGCGCCGCGACAATGTGAATTTGCGCGCCGTCCTGTCGAATTCCTTCGGCTTTGGCGGCACGAACGCCAGCATTGTCTTCAAGCATGTCGACGCCTGAGCCGATCGGGGCGGCCAAGGGCGCGCTAATGGCCGGCAAACGCGGCCTCGTTCTCGGGGTCGCCAACGATCACTCGATCGCTTACGGGATCGCCAGGGCGTTGCGGGAGCAGGGCGCCGAACTCGCCTTCACCTATCAGGGCGAAGCGCTTGGCAAGCGCGTCAAGCCGCTGGCGGCTGAGCTCGGCTCGAACCTGGTATTGCCGTGCGACGTTGAAGATCTCGCTTCGGTCGACGCCGCCTTCGCTGCGATCAAGGAAGTCTGGGGCGGCCTTGATTTCGTCGCTCACTGCATCGCCTTTTCCGACAAAGCCGAATTGAAGGGCCGCTACGCCGATACGACGCGCGCCAATTTTTCGCGCACCATGCTGGTTTCGGCGTTCTCTTTCACAGAAATCGCGGCGCGCGCCGCGGCGCTGATGAAGGAGGGCGGGGCGATCGTGACCCTGACCTTCGGCGGCTCGACGCGGGTGATGCCCAACTACAATGTCATGGGCGTCGCCAAGGCCGCGCTCGAGGCGAGCGTTCGATACCTCGCCGCCGATTTCGGACCGCAGAACATTCGCGTCAACGCGATTTCGGCCGGGCCGGTGCGGACCCTGGCGGGGGCCGGGATCGCCGATGCGCGCTTTATGTTCAACTTCCAGAAGTCCCACGCGCCGCTGCGCCGCACCGTCACCATAAGCGACGTCGGCGGCGCCGCGCTTTATCTATTGTCGGATCTTTCGAGCGGCGTCACCGGCGAAATCCACTACGTCGATTCGGGCTATAACATCATTTCGATGCCGCATCCGGACGACATGAAGGGCAATGGCGCGGAATGACGCGTCCCTGTTCGAGAGCGCGGCCGACCGACGTGTCCGGCTGGAGCGCCGCAAAGCGCTTGTAAGGCCAAAAGCGCCATGCTATTTGCGCCGCTGATCATCCGCGGCCAAGCCTGAAGCGCGTTTGCTACGCAAAGCGCGAGGAGGAATGTTTGCGTTCCGGTTGGCCCAGCCGAACGGCGAACATAAGACGCCGCGGTCCACGGAGAGGTGGCAGAGTGGTCGAATGCACCGCACTCGAAATGCGGCATAGGCGCAAGCCTATCGGGGGTTCAAATCCCTCCCTCTCCGCCAGCCGTCCAAAAAGACAAGCAATACTCGCAATTTGCTGATATCGTGAAGGTTATCGCCGCCCGATTGGTACACACGGGTGGTACACATGGCGCTTGCGATGGCGCGTCCTTGGAAACATCCGCAAACCGGAATTTATTGGCTGCGCAAACGCGTCCCGGAAGATGTGCAGAGGGCTGTCGGCAAGCGGGAAGAGAAATTCAGCCTCAGAACGCGGGATCCGGCGGAAGCCAAGCGCCGCCATGCCGCTGCTTTGGTCGCCATGGAAGAACGTTGGGCGAATTTACGGGCGCCGGTGCGAAAACTCGACAATGCGGAGCTGCATCACATATCGCCTGCCGCATACCAGTTTTGCCTCCAAGCGAAAGGGCCGCCGGGCATCCGTTGGGATAGCGATGCCGCAGCGAAGCTGTGGGGCGATGATGTCAATGACGTTTACCGACCCATTGACTTTTGGTCGGATGCGGCCCTCGTGCGGAGCTTTCACCAGGAGCTGGTGCCAAGAAAGGGCGAAAGAGTACATCATGGATCTCGGCCTCAAGGTCGACGACGAAGACCGGCTGAAAGTCGGAAAAGCGGCTTCATGCCTGGTCCTCGGGTTGGGCCAGAGCGAACTTCAAACTGGATTAGGACGGAGGGGCAAGGCAGGCGCGCTGAGCTGGCAAAGTGAGAGGCTGGGAAGACTTCTTCGCGAGCTTCATGGTGAATTGTTCGGCGCTCAAACGATCGTCGGGCTTCACGCGATCGCCACGGCGACATCAGCCCTTTTTCCCCGTACGGGTAAAGAACGCTTATGGCAACGAATAGAACCCTTTGGGAAGCGCTTCCGTTCGCTTGGCCCAAAGGGTTCAGATTTATGATTGTAAGTTGTGATCGGCGGTGTAATTCGGAGCCCTGCATGTTTTCTTTTTGCAGGATTGGCTTCTCATCATTCAGCTGCAGTGGGAGCTGCTATCGACGGCGCAATGGTATCTCGAGCCGGAGCTGCCTTCGGATAACGGCCGAGGAAGAGATAACCCGTGGCGCTGATCAGATAGCAGATGGCGGCGCCAGCCAACGCCTCCCGATATCCCCCAAAGACGTCATAAGCACGTCCAAAAGCCATACCACCGAACGCAATGAACGTACCGATGAACAGAGTGATCAGTCCATAGATAGCCCCGAACTGCGTTATACCAAAATAACGGCTGGCCAGATACGCAATGATATCGATTTCCGCACCGACCGCGATGCCGATGAGAGCAACCGCAATACTGGCGGTTTGAACGCTTAGGTTGTCGCCCATCAAAAGAAAGACGCCGACAACCGGGCAAAGCGTGAAGAGGAAACCGACGAGCGGGGCCCAGATCCGATCCAATAGGAAGCCCGCGACCAGCGTGGCCAGGACGGTGGAGCCGGCAAAGAAGGCCATGATCTCGGCGGCTGTCTTCGGCTCCAGCTTATGCCAAACCAGGAGGGGATGAAGCTGGCTCAGGATTCCGTACATTGGGGCATAGCCGAGAGCGATGGCAAGACACATAATGAGCACCCGGCGGTTGCCGAGAAGCGTCAACCAAAGTTTTATGCCTGTCGCCTTTTCAATCTTTGCGTCGACCAAAGCTTGCCGGGGGTCCTTCGGCTTGTCGTAAACGGTCAGCCAGACCGTTGGCCATCCCACGAAGAGAGCCAGGGCCGCCATGGCGTAATAGCCACCTTGCCATCCGAAACGGCTGACCGCCTCAAGCATGAGCAAAGGCAAGCCCGAGCCGACTAAGGCAAGCCCGAGACGGGATATTGAAAGGGCCAAACCGCGTGAGGCATCGAACCAACCCGTGATGGCTCGGCCATATGTCACGCCCGTGGTAAACATGCCGATGACGGAGAGCGCTGCATAGAGAACATAATAGACTATAAGAGAGCCATTCATATTCGCTAGTGCGATATAACAAAGACCCAAAAGAGGAAAAGCAGCAATCAGGCAGCGACGGGCCCCGAAACGATCGACGAGACGGCCGAGGAATGGCGCTACAAGCGCGCTTAGTAGTGAGGCATTCAAGGCGAAGGCGATCTCGGTGCGGGACCAGCCGAATGCCTGTTGCAGGGGTTGGACGAGAGAACTCATGGCATATTGCCAGGCGCTAAACCCGACACCCATGGCAACTAAAGACCCTGCCACAACTTTCCAATTCTGACGCCATTCCGTTAACGCTTTGGCAGACATACTTACCCTCCTCCCCTGTTCCCGATTGGTCCATGTGTTACAAAGTCGACGCGAGAGCCCTTGACCATCAAGCTCGATGTGTTACGGCCGTTAATGTAAACCGTAGCGAAAAGTGGCTTCATTTTGTGCTGATCCGCAAGGCTGGGTTTTCGCAATAGGGTCAAACATCGCCTATGCGATGAGTCCGCGCACCCAACACTGCGTTATCGCTTTAGCGTAAAGTCAGGGCGTAAGATCCACGAGAATCCTGGCTGCTAATCCGATCGAGCCGCTCCCCGCGGAATTGCAATTCTCTACGCCAAACGTCATTTTTTGATGTGTTGCTGGCCTAAGGCCGGAGCAGTTCGCCGCAAGCGCGCGTTGCAGGAACTCGTTGAAGCCAACCTCCCAGGGCTGCTTGGCGCGAGGTAGGCTGTCATCGCGGCGCATGAACCGCGCCAACAAGCACGCGACCGTCCAGCGCTTACGGTACGAGAGCCGCCAACAGCTTCGTCGCATCTGGCCGACTTCGTCGCAGCTTACAATTTCGCCGGTAGGCTGAATACGCTGAAGTGTCTCACTCCTTACGAATTTAACTGCAATATCTGGAAAGCCGAACCCGAAAAGTTGATCCTCAATCCGCTCCCTAACGTGCTGGGCCATGCGGCGGTTTAGGCGACTTCATGCTGTGCGCCGCCGTTTATCGGCGATTCCGCTGCTGCGTCCGCGCCTCTCTTCGGGATCAGCCTTTCGGCTCCACCAGCATGGGATCAGTAGAATGAGGGGAGCAATCTAAATAGCGCTCTCATCGTGTCGCCACGATCGATACAAGTCCCGGCACGGCCTCACTTCTTCCATCGTCCCGCAGACGGACATCCTTCCACCGCGTAGTCGACCTCGACTATTCTCCTTTTTGGCGCCGCGATGTTTGAAGATCGTCAGCCAGCAGTTGGCGCGTTCTCCTAGGTCCAGGGAATTCGGTTCCACCGCGCCCCATGCGATTACGGTATAATTCAAAGATCCGGCTCGGACAGTTCCGGAAATCGCTATTTTGAGCGCTAAAAAGCGTTGTCAGAGCATTTTGGCAAAGACGCCGGCTATGGTGAAGCCTCAGTTCTCACTGGTCGGTCTCGCCGGCAGTGCCTTCGCCTCCAAGCGGCCGCCATCGGCGCTCGACGCCAAAGATGGCGACCGCCAGGTAGGACCTCGCGACTTCCGACAAAAAGATGACCACGCCGGGTATGCCCACCGCGGCGCCATCCTGTCCGGCTATCGTAGAACGCGGCTTATCATTCTCATCTCCGCGTTTGATTTTCTTGGCGGCCCGCCGTTTTGAACGAAACGAAGAACGCTGAGAGATGGGCAGTGAACTCATTATTTGCCTCAAACCGTCCCATTCGCAAATTAAGACGAATTTGAAATTAGGTATATGGAGGAGGCGCATAAGCGCAAAACGTATACGGCCCGTAATTCTCGTCAATCGTGCCGCACCAGTGACCGACATCTGGTTCCTTTTTATCAAGAATTTTTCGTTGTATTCGCCACTCTTCA
This sequence comes from uncultured Alphaproteobacteria bacterium, assembly GCA_963789645.1. Lineage (GTDB taxonomy): Bacteria > Pseudomonadota > Alphaproteobacteria > Rhizobiales > Beijerinckiaceae > Methylocapsa. The sequence goes on from CAWBLM010000002.1 coordinate 593,404, forward strand.
ACGAATATATCGTGACCACCGAAATGAAATATTGCGCCATTTTTGACATTATCGTAGGTAACTTGATGACAATCCTGCCCGTTGCAACAAGATACTCCTGTATTGTTGTCCCTCAGATTGCTGTATACGTCATGCGCGGATAAACTTGAGCAACTTAGCAACGACGGTATTACCCAGAGAATCATCTTCATCTACTTTTCTCCAGAAGATCAAGCGCAAAAATGGCCTTCAAGGCTTCTCGAGGCTGGCCGATAGCCGCCCTTCCCATGAAACCTGATTTTTTTTCGAAAAGCCTTATCTTCCTCAACGCGCTTTCGCGCATTGAGTTGCTCGATGGCGGATCGGCTTGCGCCCAACCATGCGCGAACTATGCCAAAGGACGATTGCCGCCTTCTGCGCTGCGCCGGACAGGCGGAATTCTTGACAAGCCGCGAAGACGCACCTAACTCCCGAGGGTGTCTTGGCTCTGTTCAGGGCTGAGCGCCAAATAGCCTTTTGCCGCCTCTTCGTTCACCCGGCCTTCCTCCGGTTCGACGACGCGAGCGGCCCACAGTGGGGGAAGCTACATGGCATTTCGTCCTTTGCACGACCGCGTCGTGGTGAAGCGCCTCGAAGGCGAAGAGAAGACCAAGGGCGGCATCATCATCCCGGATACCGCGAAAGAAAAGCCTCAGGAAGGCAAAGTCGTCGCCGTCGGCCCTGGCGGGCGCGACGACAGCGGCAAGCTCACGCCTCTCGACGTCAAGGCCGGCGATCGCATCCTGTTCGGAAAATGGTCCGGAACCGAAGTCAAGATCGACGGCGAAGACCTGCTCATCATGAAGGAAAGCGATATACTCGGCGTCGTCGATTGACCCGGCGCCGCCGCGCACGACATTTCTCTGTTCAGGAGGAAAATGACAATGGCCGCCAAAGACGTCCGCTTCTCCACAGACGCGCGAGACCGCATTTTGCGCGGCGTCGAAATTCTCAATAATGCGGTAAAGATCACTCTCGGCCCAAAGGGCCGCAACGTCGTCATCGAAAAATCCTTCGGCGCACCCCGCATCAGCAAGGACGGCGTGACCGTCGCCAAGGAAATCGAACTCTCCGACAAATTCGAGAACCTTGGCGCTCAACTGGTGCGCGAGGTCGCCTCGAAGCAGCACGATAACGCCGGCGACGGCACGACCACCGCGACCGTCCTCGCCGCCTCAATCGCCCGGGAGGGCGCCAAGGCGGTGGCCGCCGGCCTCAACCCGATGGATCTGAAGCGCGGCATCGACGCCGCAGTCGAGGGGATCGTCGCCGATCTCAAGAAGAATTCCAAGAAGGTCTCTTCGAACGAGGAGATCGCGCAGATTGCCACTATATCGGCCAACGGCGATCGGTTGATCGGCGATGAAATCGCCAACGCCATGCAGAAAGTCGGCAATGAGGGGGTGATCACGGTCGAAGAAGCGAAAAGCCTCGTGACCGAGACCGAGATCGTCGAAGGGATGCAGTTCGACCGCGGCTATCTCTCGCCCTATTTCATCACCAACGCCGAGAAAATGGTCGCCGAGCTCGAGGAACCCTACATTCTGATCCATGAAAAGAAGCTGTCTTCGCTCCAGGCGCTGCTGCCAATTCTCGAGGCGGTGGTGCAAACCGGCGGGCCGCTGCTCATCATCGCCGAAGACATCGAAGGCGAGGCGCTGGCCACGCTCGTCGTCAACAAGCTGCGCGGCGGTCTGAAGGTCGCGGCGGTGAAGGCGCCGGGCTTCGGCGATCGCCGCAAGGCGATGCTCGAGGATATCGCGATTCTCACCGCGGGCCAGCTGATCTCCGAGGAAATCGGCATCAAGCTCGAGAACGTCACCCTGCAGATGCTCGGCCGCGCCAAGCGGATCCGCATCGACAAGGAATTCGACGACGATCATCGGCGGCGCCGGCGACAAAAAGGACATCGAGGCGCGCATTGCTCAGATCAAGGCGCAGATCGCCGACACGACCTCCGACTATGACCGCGAGAAACTGCAGGAGCGTCTCGCCAAGCTCGCGGGCGGCGTCGCCGTCATCCGCGTCGGTGGGGCGACCGAGGTCGAGGTCAAGGAAAGGAAAGACCGGGTGGACGACGCCCTCAACGCCACGAGGGCGGCCGTCGAGGAAGGCATTTCGCCCGGCGGCGGCGTCGCCTTGCTGCGCTCCATCCCGGCTCTCGAAGGGGTCAAAACCGAAAATTCCGATCAGAAGACCGGCGTCGATATCGTCCGCAAGGCGGTTCAGGCTCCGGCGCGCCAGATCATCGAGAACGCAGGCGACGACGGCGCGGTCGTGGTCGGCAAGCTGCTCGAAACCAAGGACTACAACTACGGCTACGACGCGCAGACCGGCGAATACGGCGATCTCGTCAGGCTCGGCATCATCGATCCGACCAAGGTGGTGCGCACCGCCCTGCAGGACGCGGCGTCGATAGCCGGCCTGATCATCACCACCGAGGCGACGGTTGCCGAGCATCCGAAGAAAGAGGCGCCGGCAATGCCGGGCGGCGGCATGGGCGGCATGGACTACTGACGCGCGGTGTCAACTCGATGAACTTCGCCGGTCGCGGGCGCGCCTGTGGTCATCGCAGGCGCGGCGCTCTCGACAACGATGACTTTGGACGGCACCGTCCAAAGTCATGGATGTGGTCGATGCCAATAATTGAGAGCGGGATGTGGGCGGAACCGGTCTCCGCTTCTCCTCGTCCCGCTCCCGGCGAGCCGCCCTAAGGGGCGTGCGCGTCGGCGATGTCCAGTCGCGCTGTAAACGTCGGCCTCGTCGATCAGCATCACCGCGCCCCAGCGTTGCGCGCGGGTCAACACCTCTCTAAGCGCGTTCTCCATCGCCATCACGTTGAGGCCGAGTTGCCCCGAATGGACCCTGTAGAGCGGCCGAACCGCAATTGCTCCTTCAAGGCGACAAGCTCGGGGATCATCGGCCATCGCCTCGATACAAGGCCGCTCGATCTGAACTTTCATCATCGCTCGCGCTCTTCGCGCTTGCAAAGGCAGACGCGCTCTAGAATTTATATTTAACGCCGACCGCTGCGCCGGCGCCGACAGGCTGCGCGTTGACGCCTGCGGAGCTGTTGATCGTTTGATTGATTTCCCTTAGCGAGGTAGCCGCGCCATAACTCTCGTTGGTCCCGTTCCATTTCATGCCGAAACTGACCGGATCATCTCCGCCCTTCGCGTCCTTCGAACGAATGGCAGACTGCCCCAAAGCTGACCGCTGGGGCTCGGAGTTGATCGGGGAGCTTGTGTTCTGCGCGGCGGATTTGGCTTTTTTCTTGTTCTTGACGACGGGCTGCGACGCTTTGGAGGCAGCCTCGGGCCGAGGATCGGGCGCCGCGACGGCGAGATCTAGCGGTGGCTCCGTCAGGTCGCGTGCGAGCGCCGAGCCTACCGACAATGCCGCCAAGATCGCCGCAGCGAAGCATCCGCTAAACCACCCTCGCCCGATCACGTCGCGCTCCGCTTTCCAACCCATGAAATCTGGCGAGAATTGCCGCAAATTGCGGCGTCAATTCGGCGCTCTGTCGTTCACCGCGCGCAAAGCTGATCCTCGCAAAACAGCCGTTTGCCGCCTGCGAAAATCTTACCGGCGGCAGTCAAATGGTCCTGGAGGGCTCGTCTGATTTGGCCAGCGAGCGGCAGGACGCCCCTCTTTATTTCGGGACGCCCCTATGTTCAAGGCGCAGACGGTGATTAGATAGGAAAACGTTAGCTTAACGCGAGTCGCATGATGTCTGGCCCCCTTTTTTTAAAGCAGCGCCTCGCCCGCGCGGCGATCGCAGGCGTGGCCCTGATCATTTCGCCGACCTGCGCCCTTGCAGCCGATGCGGCCAATGGCGAAATTATCGCCAAGCGCTGGTGCGCCGCCTGTCATCTGGTCTCGCCTGATCAGGCGCGCGCCAATTCAGACGTGCCGAGCTTCAAAGCGATCGCGCGTGACAAATCGCACAAGCAGATCTCGGCCTTTCTGACCGATCCTCATCCCAAAATGCCGAACATGAATTTGTCGCGCAGCGAGATTGAGGACATCGCGGCCTATATAGCCCGTCTCGGCCGCGTCGGCGAATAGGAGACCGCCTCCGGCGACACAAGACTGCCGAAGGGGAGCGAGTGACCGTTGTCGGCTTCGGCTACGATCGCATCTGCTGAAGGCGGCGGATCGCATCGAGGATCGGAGAGCGTCGTTGCAATCCTATGCGCAAATGCTCGCAGTGTCAGATCGGACCGATCCCACCATGTTGTCGAGGCGCCGACCGCGGTCATCATATAGGCGCCGAGTGGACAATTCGGCTCAGATGTGTTCCTTGCCGTGAACGACGGCCATCGCTTGGTCAACCATTGGCGCTGTCGCCGTCGAGCGCCATGTTCTGAAGCGGAGACGGGAGTCGGACGCATTCGTCAGGCGTAGTCGATCCGCGCTAGGGCGCGTCCGCCGGCTCAGGGCGATTCGTCGGCGCTCGCTGAGGACTGTCCCGACGCTCCGCCGATAGCGAACCGACGAGCGACGATGCCAGCTATCCGGGAAGCACATCTTGCAGCGAGTGCTTCGGCCCGCGTCAAAGGTCCCGACAGCCAATTGCTTGCTGTGAGAACTGGCGGCTAGCCCATGGATATTGGCCGCATCGGCCTCGCAAATGCGCGCATCGCCGTTTCAATAGCATGCCAGCGGCAACGTGTGTGATTCGCGTCAAGCCAGCCATCATCCCAAGCCTCATGCGCCTCTGCGTTAATCGCAGGATCGTAAGGATTGCCGCTGAGCGGCTTCGCGCTGAGGAATGCTTTAACTCCCTGTTGATAGATTCGCGCGTGGACCATAGCGAGTGCTCCGAAAAGAGATCATGCCTTGTTCCTAACCGACTTAATCATAGAACAAATCTACTAAGGCGCGGCTCGGCGCCTGAAAACTACCCGTAAAGGTAGTTTACGTCCTATGAGCGTACATGCGATAGCACACAACCCTTAAGACTTTTGCGAGACGAAATTGCGGCGAAAGCGAAAAATCAGCGGCCTGATGCGCTTGTGCCACACCAAGCCGGCAGTCGTCCGTCTTGTCGCGTCGCATCCGCCTCGAGATGATCCTCGCCGAGGGCTATAACGGATCGAGCCATCCAGGCGGGGAAGCGACTCGCCGCGGCATGAGCTCCGACCGCTTGCGGCTTCCAGGACCAAGGCGGCGACTCATCCCAAGCCCTATACGCCAACTGTCTCACCCCTTCATTGAGCAAAGCTTACGCGTTCCGTTTCGCCTGGCGCCGACGCGGTGATCAGGCCGCTCGACGGCGGCTGAGAGGGGCCCTGAGCGCCAATCTTGAGAGACCGGCCCCGCTGGGCGCGCCCGGACGGAGCGGTTCTTGCGCGCGCCTGACCTGCAATGGCGTAGACCCGGCCGAATCGGTTCCGCACTATGGCGTCGAGCGTCATGTCCTCCTGCCGAACGAAGCCTTTCTGGGGCAGCTTTCCGGCGGCCAGCAGATCGAGGACAGCGGCGGCGGCGGATGCGGTCGTCACCTGGATGGCGCTGCGCATCACGCCGTCGACCGGACGGCAGTAGATCTTGTTGGCGTAGGTCTCCTGCGTGAGGCGGCCGTCCTTCAAGCCCGACGCCGTAACAAAAATGATCACCACATCCTGCAGGGTGGTAGGCAACGCGTTTTCCAGTATGTCTTTCAGCACGTCGCGACGGTCTTTGAGGCGCAGATCGTTGAGCAGCGCCTTCATGATCGCGGCATGGCCCGGATAGCGAATCGTGCGGTAGTTCAGCGTCCTGACTTTGCCCGCCAGGGTCTCGCAAAGAGACCCCAGGCCGCCAGATGTGTTGAACGCCTCGTAGATCACGCCGTCGAGCGAGAACTCCTCGCGCTCCTCGAGCGGCCGGACCTCGACCAGCGCTCCGTCGACGATCGCCTTGCACGGCTCGCAATATTCGTTGATGACGCCGTCGGTGCTCCAGGTGAGGTTATAGTTGAGCGCATTCGACGGATATTGCGGCAGCGCTCCGACGCGCAGCCGTACGCTGTCGAGCGTTTCGAAACGCTTGGCCAGATCATTGGCGACAATCGAAACAAAGCCCGGAGCGAGGCCGCATTGCGGAATGAAAGCGGATCTTGCGTTTGCCGCAAGCTCCTGGACCCGGCGCGCGCTTGCGACATCTTCCGTCAGGTCAAGGTAATGAACGCCCGCGCGGGCCGCCAACTCGGCGATCCGCGTGGTCAAATGGTAAGGCGCCGCGCTGAGCGCCGCGAAACGGCCCGAAAGCAGAGCGTCGAGGGCCTCGGCGTCCTCGATATCGACCAGCGCCGTCTCGATCGCGGGCCGTTCATCGAGAGCGCGCAGTTGCGCCGCCGAACGATCCGCCACCGTGACGCGATAATCGCCGGATGAGGCTAGCAGCTCCGCAATGGTCGCGCCAATCTTCCCCGCGCCGATGATGACGACGTTTTTCATATTGCCTCCAGACACATTATCGAGAACCTTATTGTCTCAAGCTTGGCGGCAAGTAGAAAGGCCAAATCTGACGATTTAATTGGCCCGAATTCGGCGATTCGCCGTAAAATATTTTCATGTCGACGATTGACGACACCGACGAATTGCTTTTGGCGCTGCTTCGCGAAAACGCGCGCGCGGCGACCGCCATGCTGGCCAGGCGACTCGGTTTGTCGCGCACGACGGTTCAAAGCCGCATCGAGCGGCTGGAGCGGCGCGGCGTGATTGCCGGCTACACCCTCAAAACGTCAAACGATTACGAGAAAGCGCTGGTGCGGGCCCATGTCCTGATCACCGCGCTGCCGAAGCTAGCCGCGCGCGTCGAAGCCGAACTGCGGCGCATTCCGGCGGTGCGCACGCTGCACTCGATCAGCGGGACGTTCGACATGATCGCAATCGTCGTGGCGTCGTCGATCCAGGAGCTTGACGCGCAGATTGACCGGATCGGCGCGCTTGAGGGCGTCGAAAGAACCATGTCGTCCATCATCCTCTCGACGCGCATCGACCGCTGAGCGATATTTCGATTCGGAGCCTCGTCGGCTGCGATTGTTGCAAAGGAAATCCCATGGCGGCGACGCATATCGGCACGGACGACATCCGCACGCTGTTCTCGCGCGCGATGTCGGATATGTACCGCGCTGAAGTCCCCCAATATGGGGCGCTCCTGCAGCTCGTAGTGGACATCAATGACGAAACTCTGCGGCGGAACCCCGACCTTAAGGCGCGCCTCGAGGCGGCTGGCGAACTCGATCGGCTCAGCGTTGAACGGCATGGCGCGATCCGTCTCGGGATGGCGGAGGAGCTGCGAGCGATCCGCCGCCTCTTCGCCGTGATGGGGATGCATCCTGTCGGCTACTATGATCTTTCCGTCGCCGGCGTTCCGGTTCACTCGACGGCGTTCCGTCCGATCGACGACGTGGCGCTGCGGCGCAATCCGTTCCGAGTGTTCACTTCACTCCTGAGGCTGGAGCTGATCGAGGACGAAGGGTTGCGCGCCGAAGCGGCCGCCATCCTCGCCGCGCGGACGATTTTGACGCCGCGCGCAATAGAGCTCGTCGAAACATTCGAGCTACAGGGCGGCCTTGCCGCGGAGCAAGCCGAGGAGTTCGTGCGCGAGGCCCTCGAGACGTTCCGCTGGCGTCGCGAGGCGATGGTCGCCGCCGCGACCTACAATCGCCTGCATGACGCCCACCGCCTGATCGCAGACGTTGTGAGCTTCAAGGGTCCTCACATCAATCATCTGACGCCGCGCACGCTCGACATTGACGCGGCGCAGGCCGAAATGCCCAAGCGCGGCATCGCGCCAAAGGCCGTGATTGAAGGACCGCCCCGGCGAAACTGCGCGATCCTGCTACGGCAGACGAGCTTCAAAGCGCTCGAGGAAGCCATCGCCTTCCCCGATGCCGCGGGCGTCATGAAAACGGGGACCCACACGGCGCGCTTCGGCGAGATCGAGCAACGCGGCGCCTCCCTGACGCCGAAGGGCCGCAAGATCTATGACGATCTGCTCGCCGGCGCGCCCGACGCGCAGGCCGATTCGAGCGGGGCGAATGCCGCCGCCCACGCGGCTGAGCTGGCTGAGCGGTTCAGCGCCTTGCCTGACGATTGGCCGACCCTGCGCGCGCGAGGGCTCGCTTTCTTCCGGTATTCAGCGACCCGCAGCGGCGTCGAGGCCGCCCACGACGGCGGCCTTCCGCGCTCGATCGAGGCGCTGATCGCGCGCGGATATCTCCGGTTCGACCCCATCATTTACGAGGATTTCCTGCCTGTCAGCGCCGCCGGAATCTTCCAGTCCAACCTCGGCGCCAGCGCCCGGAGCAGCTTCGCCGGGCGCGCCGACCGCGGCGCGTTCGAAGAGGCGCTGGGGCGGGCCGTCCTCGATGAGTTCGATCTTTATGCGCGCGCCGAAAAGCTCTCCCTCGAGGCGGCGCTTGACGAATTGGGCGTCACTGAAGCCACGCTCGCCTCCAACGCCTGAGGAAGGGAACGGACCGCGCCGACAAAGGCCCGGACCGCGGCGCGCATCGCCTGCAGTCGAACGATTTGGGGCCGCCGGCGCGCCGACCGGCGCCCAAGCATTGGAGAGAGGAATTATGACGATCATTCCGCCGAGATCTGGTCTTGCCGCCGAAATCGACGCGCTGTTGGCTGGCCTCGGCGTCGCCCGCCAGCGCTACAGGGGCGGAAGGCTTGCGGCCCGCTCGCCGATCTCCGGGGAAGTCGTCGCAGAGGTGCGGGAGACCGGGCCTGACGTCGCGCGCGCCGCAATCGACGACGCCCACCGCGCCTTCCTCGTCTGGCGCAACGCGCCGGCGCCGGCGCGGGGCGAGTTGGTTCGCTTGTTCGGCGAGGAGCTTCGCAGACACAAGGACGCGCTCGGACGCCTCGTCTCGATCGAAGCCGGGAAGATCATCTCGGAGGGTCGCGGCGAGGTTCAGGAGATGATCGACATATGCGATTTCGCCGTCGGTCTGTCGCGCCAGCTTTACGGCCTCACCATCGCGACCGAACGCCGAGACCACCGGATGATCGAGAGCTGGCATCCGCTGGGCGTCGTCGGCGTCATCACAGCCTTCAACTTCCCTGTCGCCGTTTGGGCGTGGAACGCCGCGCTGGCGCTGGTTTGCGGCGACAGCGTCGTCTGGAAGCCCTCCGAAAAGACGCCGCTGACGGCGCTCGCCGCCGACGCGCTATTCGAGCGCGCGCTGATGCGATTTGCTGACCAGGGGGGCCCCGCGCCCAAGGGCCTTTCGGCGCTGCTCATCGGCGGCCGCGACCTCGGCGAGATCATCGTCGATCATCCGCGGGTGGCGCTCGTCTCCGCCACAGGATCGACGCCGATGGGCCGCTCGGTGGCGCCGCGGCTCGCCCAGCGCTTTGCCCGCGCCATCCTCGAGCTCGGCGGCAACAACGCCGCGATCATTTGCCCCTCCGCTGATCTCGACCTCACCCTGCGCGGCGTCGCCTTCGCGGCGATGGGCGCCGCTGGCCAACGTTGCACCACGCTGCGGCGGCTGTTCGTCCATGACAGCGTATATGAAACTTTCGTGCCGCGCCTGAAGGAAGTCTACGCTTCGGTCGCCATCGGCAATCCGCTGGACCTGGGCGTGCTGGTCGGGCCGCTCATCGACGCGCGGGCTTTCGCCGCGATGCAGAAAGCGCTCGAGGCGGCGAGGGCCATAGGCGGGGTCGTGACGGGAGGAACGCGGGTCGAGGCCAGCGCGGCGCCCGACGCCTATTACGCGCGCCCGGCGCTCGTCGAAATGCCAGGGCAAACCGGACCGGTTGAACATGAGACCTTCGCGCCGATTCTCTACGTCATGCGCTATAGGGAGTTCGAAGACGCGTTGACGCTCCACAACGCCGTGCCGCAAGGTCTGTCGTCGTCGATTTTCACCAACGACTTGCGCGAAGCCGAAACGTTCCTGTCGGCGCGCGGCTCCGATTGCGGCATCGCCAACGTCAATGTCGGCCCGTCAGGCGCGGAGATCGGCGGGGCCTTCGGCGGCGAGAAGGAGACTGGCGGCGGGCGCGAGTCGGGATCCGACGCCTGGAAGGCCTATATGCGCCGGTCCACCAACACCATCAATTACGGCCGGACGCTGCCGCTCGCTCAGGGCGTCCAATTTGACGCGATTTGACGGAGAATCGGTCCAACCATGATGCGGGTCATCGCTCCGGCTCCGTCCGCCCCTCTGAAGGGTTCGATACACCTTGGCCATCATGCTACAAGCCCCACGTGCCAGCATAGCCAATCGAAAGCGGCGACAGCCGCGGTGATCGCGTCGATAATAAAAATTGCTAAATTGATCATGGCGAATCCCTCGTTCGAATCGATTTCACCTATCATTTTCTTCACGTTTCCCGGCCGCGCTCACTGGGCGAACGCCAGGGCGGCGGCCTAAGCGAATTCGCAGCGCCGCGGCGAACGGATCGGGCCGCGGCGATTTCCCAATATTGGCGCCCGATCTCCTCGCAGCTGGCTTTGGCTTCGTCCCGCGCTTCGAGGATCTCGTTCACGCGCGGCCAATAAGCGTCGTAGTTCATTTTCCTGTGGTCGCGCGTCATAGGCCGCTCGCGCTGCGCGGACGCAGGCTCCCCGCGCAACGTAGGAGAGCTGTAGACGCAGCGATCGCCGCGCCTGCGATGCGTCTTGTCAGCATGAGGCGCCCTTCCCGTGCTCCGCCCGGATCCGCGCAAGCTCCGCCCTCGTCCAATCTTTGGCGCGCCGGCATTTTTCGACATTCAGCAGCGCCTCTAAAAAGGCGGCCAACTCTGCGATGACGGCGTCGCGGTGTTGATTGGCGCGAGGGGGTTTATCTCTGCTCATTTCGCCTCCTTTGTTCTGTGACGATCCGGTCAAGCATGGCGGCGGCGTACTGAGCCGCCGCGTTCGCTTGCCGATCGACCTGTTGCTTGCGTTTGTCATATTCGCTGAACCCACGTTTGATTCCGTCGAATATGCGCCGGTTGCGGGCGCCCTCGTCGCTCATGCTCGGCTCGCGAGGGATTTACCGGAGAAGAGAGCTTGTTCGATCAAACGCGTCGCGACTTTCGGCGCGCCAGCGTCAAGGGCGATCTTGGCCCGCTCGAACAGCGGTTCGGCTGCGACGCGGTCGTTCTGATGCATCGGTCCGCCGAGCGAAAGCTCCCATTCGGCGAGATAACTTTCGGCGTGCGCCGCAGACAATCTCTGACAGGTCATCATTTGATCCTCATTCCGCGGCTTCGATTTCCGGCGCGCCGAATCGCGAATCGATGCGCTCGATTTCAGCAAGAGCGTAGGCGGAGGCGGCTACAAACAGCTGGCGCCGGGCGTCGATGTTGTTGGCCGGACATAGCGCCGAAACCACATTAAGCCTCGCGCACTTGCCAAAATCCGCTTTCGGTGCGATTGGGAACGCCAACACGTCGCGCAAAGATGCTCCATTGTCGCCCTTCATATGTCCTCAACCATTGCTATCGTCCGGAGCCAATACGATTGGCGACGAGCCGCTGTGCGCATCCTGTGCCCGCCAACACGGACATTCAACACGCCGGCCAATGGTTCAAAACGCGGATTTACATATTCAATGCCGCGCGATGTAAGTTTCGGCCCGCGCCGTGACGGCCATGCGACGATCATCGAACCAAAGGACGCTTGCGCCGCGGTAATCGTCCCGTGACGGAGCCGGGCCATTGGCGAGAAAGTGGGGTCGCGACGGCCGCTCCTAGATCGCGACGGTAGACGTTTAAGACAGCATTAACCCTGACGGAGGGGCGCGCGTGAGTGTGCCCTTCCTACACTAGCTGGGCGAAAGGCCGCGTGGTGTGCTGAGTCCACTTCACAAACGAGGAGGAATTCTCATGCGTCATGTCATTGGAGGAGTAGCTTCAGCAGTGTTGATCGCCGGGTCGGCCATGGCGGCGGATCTCACGCCGCCGCCCCCGCCGCCAGTCGTCGCGCCTCCGGCCTAGAATTGGACGGGGATATACGTCGGATTGAACGGCGGAGGGGGATGGGGCGATCAGGACCCATTCCAGGTCATTACGGGCCGCTTCGACAATCGCGACATCAGTTTCAGCGGCGGGAACGGTCGGCGGAACCGCCGGCGCCCAATTGCAGCTCTCCCATGTCGTGATGGGTTTCGAGGTCGACCTCAACTGGGCCGGGATTAAGGGGACGGCCGACGTCACCCCATCGATTTCCGGCATTCCTGTTCCGTTCACGTTCGGGGTATAGTGATGTCGGGAAAATAGACCACTTTCCTGGCACGTCTCCGCAAGCAGGCAATCCGTGTTCAACTGAGGGTTGAATTGATCATCACTACGCACGCGGCATCAGCTGCAAATGTGACATGGCACATCGTATAGTGAGAGGCGAAGCCGATGCGTCGCGCCGCGGTCCGGCCGCCAATGGTCTCCCATTAGACCGACGCATGGACGTCGGAGGAGATCTGCCCCTTTCAAGACTCTGCGTTTTGGCGGCAGCGTGCCTTCTAGTTCTCGGATGCCCGGTCCATAGGTGTTGTTTTTCTCGCTCGACTTGGACCTACAATCCGCTCTAATCAAATTCGGCCTTGGTGCGGAGATTCTCCTTCGCCGATGAGCGAGCTTTGTACGGGTGGACGCCAACATGGTTCAAGCAACGCCAAGCCTAACAATTGACGTCGAATCAGAAGCTGACGTAGAGCTGAAGATCATAAATCCACTGCTGACCGATCCTAACTATCTCGCGGTGCGAGCGGAATGCATTAAGGCGAAGGGGTACTTGCCCGCAATCGAACTTGATAAAGCATCCGGAAAATCCAAGGGCTATTATCCTGACTATTCTGTGTGGCAAAACACGCTTCCGATTCTTATTGTGGAGGCTAAAGCACCCACGGTTGCCGCTGACATAGGTTATCGCGAAGCGTGTCTGTACGCCCGCCATCTCAACCAGCTGTACAGACATAACATTAATCCATGTCAGCTCGTTATTTCTTGCAATGGATCGAGTTTTCTTGCCGGCCACTGGGATTCACAACCAGAATTAAAAATTGAAGTGTCCGACCTAGTAGTTGGGTCATCAGCTCTGGAATCGTTAAAATATCTCTGCCATGGAGATGTGATCGCTGCTATAGGCGATGATTTTTTAAAACAGCTCCGCGCCGGCAAGCTCTTTAGGCCATTCAATGCAGCAGGCGGTCAGGCGATCGTCAATGCTAAAAAGCCCTTTAATACTTTTGCAGCTGAGCTATCTCCAATCTTGAGGAGATACTTCACATCGACCGGTCAGAATACTGACCGAGACATATATGAGAGAGGATATGTAAATTCGGAGGACGCTACCGAGTACGACAAAATACTTGAGTTGCTTCTGAAAGATCGCATCACGACTAGGCGCGGTTCGCTCAGCCAAGATCTTGAGCCGACCCGCGCACGCGAGCCAAAGCTGGCAGCTGCTATCAGCGCGTTCAAAGCCAATCCGAGCGTCGATGGCCAGCTTCAATTGATTACGGGCGGAGTTGGATCTGGCAAATCTCTGTTCGTAAGGCGCTTTAAAGAACTTCTCCTACCTAATGAAGAACGAGAGGACACACATTGGGCATTCATAGATTATAACACAGCCCCTGTCGTTTTAGAGGCAGCCGAAGGGTGGTTATGTCAAAAATTCATCGAAAGCTTTCAGGCCGAACGTGCGGGGTTCGACGTTTATGATGGGGAGAATTTATCAAAAATCTTCTCGAGAGATCTGCAAAAGAAAAAAGGGATTTATGCCGAGCTAGCAAAAATCTCAAAAGACACTGCAGCTCTCCGGCGGATTGAAGATCTGCAGTCCTGGCAGGAAGATCCACTAAAGATGGCGCTCGGAATATGCAGGCACTTCTCGGGCGATAGGGGACATGTGGTTGTCGTTGTAATGGATAATGTTGATCGACTTGAATTAAAGACGCAATTAGCTGCCTTCCAATTGTCACTCTGGTTTATGGATCAAACGAAGGCCTTCGTTATATTGCAGATGCGAGATGAAACGTATGAGAGATTTAAGAATAGGCCGCCTTTAGATACTTACCGAAGCGGAGTCAATTTCCACATTAGCCCGCCGAGGTTTCTTGATGTCGTCAAAAGACGCTTGGAGTTAAGCCTAGAGTTTTTATCGAAATCATCGGACAACACATTAACTTATTACCTAAAGAATGGCGCAAAAATAACTTATCCAAAGACCATGATCGGCGAATATCTTAAAGGCGTGTATCTCGAACTGTTTGAAAATAACCACAATATCTCAAGAGTGTTGCAGGGGCTTGCCGGGCGAGACGTTCGCAAAGCCTTAGAAATGTTTGTCAGCATCTTGAACTCCGGGCATCTCAGAGAGGAGGCAATCACCTCTGTCGCTAAAGGCGCTGGTTCAATTGCGATAGAAGAGTCCGTCATTCTCAAGATCCTCATGAGGACTGAATATAGCTTCTTTAGTGAATTTAGCGGCTTCATTCACAACATATTTTACGTTGACGAGCACTGGCACATGCCCAACAGCTTCGTGATCGTCGATATTTTATTTTGGTTATGTGAAAGAAGAAAAACTCGGGGTCAAATCGGACTTGAAGGTTACTTTGCGGTAGAAATTATTTCCGATGAGCTTCAACTTCGCGGGCATGTCCGGGAGGACGTACTATCCGCTTGCAAGTGGATGCTTGAAAAGCTTTTGATCGAAGCCGATCACATGAAATCATCTCAGATTAGATCTTGACGATTGTGTGAAAGTGACTGCTTCCGGATTTATCCACATGCGCGTCCTTTGCGAGCAAATAGAGTATATCTACGGAATTTTGGTTAGCACACCGCTATTTGACCAAAGAACAGCGTCACAGATAGGTGAGTTCGTTCGGATTGAGAGTATGCATGATGAGATAAATCTTTACCAGCAGGTTCGTTGTGTGGACCTATTTCTTGTCTATCTTAAAAGACAATACGATCTTATGAAGAGCTCCTTTCCGGATTTTGGAGGCATGGATACCGGGGCGTCATATGCTATAAAACAAATAAATAGCGCGCTGGGTCACTTCAGAAACCCAGCCGGGCGTCAGATCAGAAGCCAAAATATACTCGACGTTTTATAGATAAGCGGTGATGAAACCAAAACGTCTGATCACTAGGTTTCTTTGGATGGCTATGGTGTCGCGACTCTTCAAGTCGCGGTCAATTGAACACGCCTGCGAGTTGATGTGTAACTTCGCCTCCCTCGTGCGCTACTCCGTCTAGGGAGCCAGCCGCAGGCCGGACACAGAAAGATACTGCGTCAGAAAAGGTCCTGGTTTTTTCGGCGTCGCGCTCAGGCCTCCTCGCTTTCGTTTTCAGCGCCGGTTTCGACCCCACCTGGTCCCCCGAGTTCCTCGAAGCGCTTCTTCGCTAACCATTGGAGACGCGTCGCTTGGGTGACGAGAGTCTGACGAAGCCCAAGCTGGACTTGTCTCTCCGAGATGGTCTGCGACAGCCTGGCAACGATTTGAGCCCGTCGGGCAATCCTGACGTCAAGGTGCGCCGCAAATCTCTCACACGATCGGAGACGATGCATCCTCGGGCAGAGAGTGGTATCGGAACCCGGGCCGCAGGAATCTCCGGCTCTTTTTCATTCAGGATCGCTAAAAATACGCTAGCGCCTACCGCTTTTTGGTGCACTTCATATTCTAGCGCGTCCAGGTGCTGCTTGGCAGCCTTAAAGCTCGGGTGCCCGGTTTGGATCTCTTCGAACTGCGGAAGCGGGAAAACCTCGATTTCGTATACCTCAAACGGGTCGAGGACCGACATGGCGACCGCGTCCGTGCGTTGGTTAGTAAGGTGCCTGCCAATCCGCTGCGATACCTGTTCGTTCGTCTGGCCGACGTAAATCGGCTCGCCATCGTAGTCGTAGAAGAGGTATACGCCCCACTTGAACGATCCGATGTTCTTTAATCTCGGCCGTCGATGGATTAGTAAATGGGGTTTGAAAGTACGCCTTCAGCGATTTTCGCAGTTCTTCGGTCTCGAATGGGGGCCTGTACGGGATCCAAAATTTGTTGGGCTGATTGAGACGCTGGCACCGAAGCTCGATTGCCTAACCTCAATGCCGCCGGTCGCATATGGGGTGTTGCCGGCTCAGCCGCCAAAAACGCCATCTGTGCACTCTACCTCGTGCAAAAACCAAAGCTCGCTGGAACAAAACGGGCGTCGGCTTCTTCTGAATTTCGCTAAATTCGTAGGAATGACTTTTTCCAAATGAGAACTTGTGAGCCAAAAAATCCATTATTTGCGTACCTGCCATCGCTGCGCCAACCATTTAAACTGCTGAAAATTTTCCTCAGCGTTTGCTTTGCTTTGTATGTAGCGCAGCATTTTATCCGTCTTATCATACGTGTCCAATATTATTGTCCTCCAATACGATTTGCATATACCTTCATCGAGAATCTTTCCCTTTACACCACACGCTACCAATTCAAATATGTTTAGATACCGTTCAATTTGTCCGTTTTCTTTGTGGTTCTGGTTTTGAAACTCTTCATATGATGAAGCGTCTGCCAATGCCTGAAGCGCGGATCTGAAGGCGTCCCACAACAACAGGCTGTGCTGGTCAATTTCGGTCTTCAAAAAGAAATCGATCGCCGCCCGCTTTCGCGCAAGGTCTCGCTGTGTTAGCAGCGAGAAATAGGCAATCGATACGGAAACTGCGACCACTGCCGGTGAAAGAGCTGGACCGTTCGCCTTTATCCATCCCCAACCAATCACGACCCAATTCCAAAGTTGATCGATCAAATTCCAGGCCATCATCCCCCTCGAATCTCCATCAGTTACATGTGGTGGCATCTTTCTCCGGATGATGCCAATGAGACTCTCATCATCTTAGCCCATGCGAGCGTTCCCACGCTATCCTAACTATGTGCCTCGCCATTTCCGGATTCAGCCTACACACACCGTCCGATCGTATAACGAAATCGGCAGGGTCGAATACGTGCCCCTTGATGAATTCTAATCCGTGTGACGCAGCGAATGTGAGAAGACGCGATCTTACGTTAGCCTCCGCCTAAGAACAATTGCGGCTGGAGGACTATGCCGATGAGCCCATCCGTTAAACGCACCTTCCGTTCCCGAATCCGCTCTTCCTGTTCGTCAGCCTGGGCCATGTCGTCACGCCAAGTCTCAAAAGCATTAATTGGCACTATCGGGTAGTGGGTCAACCCAATCGTCGGGCATCTCTATCTTTGCATCAATGTCCGCATGCTCTTTCAATAAATACAGCAGATTACTGCCAGAGATAAGCTCGATTGGCTTCCCATTTGCGAATTCATAAGCCGCACGGCCGTACCCACTCGTGGTCACAAGAATTCCCTTCGACGCTCCTTCGTTATGCATGGTGCCAAATAGGTCACGCACGGAACTTACGCCCACGGTATTCTTATAGCGTTTTGCCTGAACAATCACCTTCCCACCCAATATCGGGCGGGGATCGAATGCCACGCAATCAACTCCACCATCGCGCGATGCCTGAGTTAGCTTCGTGTCGAGCCCCATTTTTTGAAATAGATTTGTTATCAAGGATTTAAATTCCGATGGGTTAAGATCCATCAGATTTCGGCGGTTATCCAACGTAGAAAGAATATCCTGTTCTTGGATAAAGCGGGGATCGACCATATTGATATCAACGATCGGTCTAACTGCCACCAATTCAGAAGGACTCCGTGAGATTGCGGCACTCAAATGCCTGAGGCATGAGATCGGCTCGACCTTTGTGAGATCAAGTTCAGCGAATTCATTCCTAGTTGGTAGCTTATCCCGTTGTCCCAGGCTCGTCTATGTCTAGTAGTTTCTCCGTCTCGGCCGGCTGATTTTGCGAGTTGGCTGAGCGGTCCTGTCGCATTCCCGTCGCCGTTTTTCTGTGGCGCGGCGCTCGCCTAACGGTCTTTTCGCCCTTTCGAGGATTGGCGTTTCCGGTAATGTCCCAATAACTCACGGGTTCATGATGCGAGGCAATGCCGAGCATGGTTTCGAACGAGACGTGCCGATAAAAACGGCGGTTGTAGCGGAAGACGAATTCTTCGAGATAGGTGTCGACGTGTTTTCGGCGCAGGCCGTGATAGGTGCCGAGGCTCCAGCGTTTCAGCAGCGCGAAGACCCGATGAATCCACGGCAGCACGACATGGCCCGCCATTTTGCCAACCACGCGCGGATCGTGCCGGTAGTCGCCGGACAGACCAGGATAGGATGCGTGGCCGTCAGTGAGCAGCGTGGCTCCCGGCTTCACATTGGCCCTGACGAAAGCTTCGATCGAGGCGGCGGAATTATCCGCGATCATGGCGAGGCGGATGCGGCCGGAACGCGTATCGAGGTATTTTGCGTGTTTGCGTCGCGGTTTGGCCCGGTTTGTGTCGCGATCAATCACCTCGACCGCGCCTGCGATAAGGATTTTTCCAGCGTTGCCAGGCTCGAAGAAAGTATCGCCGACCCGGAATGGAATTTCTGTCTGATCGACTTCGACGACGCCTTCGAGAGGTTCGCGGTTTGGATCGACCATGGATCGCCGCAGCTTTTGCGTCAGAAGCCAAGCTGTCTTGTAGGTGAGGCCGAGCTGATCTTCGAATTGCCGCGCCGACATGCCGTTGGAATGCGTCGCCATGAGATGCGCGGCCCAGAACCACGTCGTCAGCGGCAGCTTGGAGCGATGCATCGCCGTGCCCGCCGTAATCGAAGTCTGGCGTCCGCAATCGAGACATTCGAATGTGTATGCCCGGCTCTTCAGCGTCACCGCGCGGCGGGCGCCGCAGCCAGGGCAGACAAAGCCATCCCGCCATCGCCGTTCGAACAAGAACGCGGCGCAGCGCGCCTCGTCGGGAAAAGTCTGCTGGAATTGGGTAAGCGACCGCGCCTTGGCCATCGGGTGATCCGTCGCCACCCCTCGCGGCAGCTCACTCAGGCCGCAATACCACATTTAGTTGAACCTGGGACAACGGGATAAGCCACCCTAGTTGTGCGGACAGAGATAACATACGGTTGGACAGGTCGGCCGGTTCTTGAGTCAATCGTTGCGATATAAGCGTTAAGCGCAACTACATCGATTTGTCGTAGTTTATCTGCTGTGAACACCTGGTGGAGGCAGCGAAGCGCAATTTGCGAGATAACGTTTGTATATAACAATTGTCGTGCGCGTTCTCCCCTTTTTATTTCCGAGATTTTGTCGGTTGATTTGATGTATCGATATTTCTCAACCTCGGGGATTGAGTTTTCTAGCGTGGGTAGTTGATAATCGAAAGCCAGTTGCTTGGACTCTGGTACAAATGCGACCCGAAGCTTTTTGGGAAATTTCGCTGGATCCTCAGCAAGGCTTAAAACAAGTTCGAAATAATTCCTTATAGCTTCTGGGTCATTCTTTTCTAAAGCCTCCTCTGCGTCCCTCATTGTTTGATTGTGAATATTTGCGTTCTGGTGCAACGCCGCTAACGCAGCTAACCGACGCGTGTTAAATTCCTCAAATTTCTTGAAGGCGTCTTCGAAAAGACACTCGGCCTCTTTTAGTCGAGCGCCATACCGTTTTTTTGTGCCTGGTATCAGGAGCGCAAAGAGGCTCGGGTGTTCCGGAAGAAATTTCTCGCGCTGCGGCTCTGTAACTAGATGCGCCGAAAACTCTTCACCGAGTTCATTCTCGGTTGGGTGCTGAAGGAAGTCTGTGAATTTGATGTAAGGGTCATGTGCTAATGAGCGGACAAGAATGGTGCCGAGCTGCTCCAGTTCCTCCGCGAGCAATGCGTTTAGGACCTCAGTCTTGGCGAGTTGACCTTCAACGTAGCTGCGCTTGGAGTTTTTGTTCTCTAGGCGGCCCTGCAGCTCGAGCTCCTTCATCAGCCGTCTCTGGGCGCGCTCTTTTTCTTGCGAAGCATGCCTCGTTTCTCGCGCAATCATATTTATAGTCTGATAAAAACCGCGAGCCATAGTGTAAGGTTCCTCTAATTTGTCGGGTTCCCCCGCGGCCACCAGTTCGGCCCAAAAATCTGCGCCGGCTTGAAGTTACCGGCAAGCTTGAACTGATTGCAGTGCGGCATTTGAAATCATTTGCATGAAATTAAACCCACGACATGCCGCGCCATCTCCGGGTTCAATCTGCACACGCCATCCGACCGAATAACAAAATCGGCCGGATCAAAAACATGCCCCTTAATAAATTCCAGCACCTTCCGATCGATCGCAGCCCTCTCCGGCTCCATTAAATCGAAGATAAATGCCGATGACCCGTCGCGCCCCTCGTGCATAATGCCAATAGTCGGGTCATAGCCCTCGGCAATTGCGTCAATTTGCAATTGGCTCTGGAGCACCGTGTAGGCATAATTCAGAATTGCATTTACCGGGTGCGATGCATTGCGATTGCCGGCAATATGAAATAACGAGCCGCGCTGACCAATTTGTTTCCACTCATCAGGAATCGGCCGCCGGCTTGTATTTCGCCATTTAATTGGCATGCCTCTCCAGGCCCGGAAATAAGCTGCAGCGGCGTTTGCTTCTAGAGTCCGCAATTGCGAAATTGTCTTTGGGCGATTTTCATCCAGCTGCGAGAGGGTCGAATATGCGCTTTTCATCGCCTTTTCCCAGGCGGCAGATCGCAGAATTGATTTTTCGAGGGTTGAAATTGAATTTTCGATTTTCGCGGTAATTTTTGAAATAGAAAATTCCATCCGTCTTAATTCATCGGCCCTCGTCTCCCTCTGCCACTGCACCCGATAAGGATTTGCCGCATAGCCGCTTTTCGACGCAATGCAGACGACCTCGCCGCGCCAATCTATGCGGATCAGCGAGACATCTTGCTCATTTAGCCAGGATAGGACGTCGAATGAGAGGCTGCCCGTGCCGTCGAGTAATAGAATGCGATCCGGCAGGGTGAGATCGCCTTTGAAAAAACGATAGACTTCTTGCTTCTGCGGGTAATGGGTAAAGCCGTTGCGAATGGCGAGCGAGCCGCCTTCAATGCGCAGCGAGAGCCCGTGACCGGAAAGAATTAGAGGTCGCCGCTGGCGCTCACGCTTGGCGCGCCCGCTACTCTGCGTTGCAGCGCGGCGCTGCCACATTTCAGAACGGAATTTCCACGCGCTATCGTCGTCGTCGACCTGCTGTGTTTCCGCCCTTGGACGCCGATTTCCGCTCATTTCACAGCATAACAAAATAGCTTTGCAGGAGAAGGGTTCGCATCCCCTTTGAGATACCAATTTACGACCAATTTGACTTTTCCGGGAAAAATCAATCAATTTCGGCAAACCGTGTGCGTACGCCGAAATATCAATTAATGCCCTCAAAACGCGAAAAAGAATATTCCCTTGAAGAAGCCGTGTGGAAGTTCGCGCCCCGGACCATGCAACGGGAAATGCTGGTGGCGCGCTCAAAATTTCCGGTGCTAAAGCCGGAAAAAAATATCGATCCCGAAGAGGCGATAAAACAACTTCCTTCCGTCGTTAGCGAAATGCTGGCGAATTTCTCTAGCCGGCGGGAGTTAATGTCCAGAATGCTGGACCATATTTTTACGCTCCTCCAAGCTGAAAAGCTCGTCGCGGTGGGCGTCCAAACCAAACCCACCCTCGGTTCAGGCCGAGAACCCATTCCCGCATATTTATTCGACAGGCCGGAAGCCAATTTTGGAGTTGGAACAATTGAAAATTTCGGGCGCAAATTTGAGGCTGTCAAAATTCTAAAGCCCGACGCTCGAAAGGCGGTCGCCAAACAGTCGCCGCCGAGGTCAACAGGTAGGCCGTCCAAGAACGCAGATATTGAGAAGGCCATCGATGCGCTCGAAAAGGAAGGGCTTAACCTATCGAAGGCTCGTCGAAAGGAAGCCATTTCGTTTATACGGAGCAAAGCCAAGACACAAGGAGCAAACGTCAATATTGGCTTCAGCGACCCCGTGATTCAGAAGGTGCTTGTTAGACGGTTTGGGCCCCGAACCTAGTCAGATCAAAAAGTTAAAACTGTTTGGACGAATAGACTTTTCAAACTCTGGGGCCGAGTCATGAGTTTCTGACCCGTGTTGAGACCAACCGTCTCCCAACACGAGATCAGAATAAATGCCCCACCGACCTCGCAACTTTAAGGCTGAATACGCGCGCCGCATCGCGAATGCGATGGCGCGGGGTCTTTCCCGCAGCCAAGCTCGCGGTCACGCGAAGGCGACCGAAGCTCCACCGCGAGGGCCGCCGCGCCCAATTGAGGACGGTCGCCTTCAGCTGGCCCTTCGCACTCTTCGCCGGCAGAAAAGCCTCAGCGAGGCGGCTCGCGCGGCGAGGATCTCCCCGGAGCGATTGCGGAAACACGCCATCGAGCGCGGGCTGATCGAAAAGACGGGGCGGCGGTGGCGAACAAGTGCGGACCTGCCGCGGCGAATCAAAATCTTTAGCGAAGGCAAGTCGCTCACAGCCACTGTCGACGATCTGTCCGCGGCCTCGCTCGCCGGCAAATACATGTCGGCCGTCGGCCAATTCCTCGAAACCAACGATCTATCTCCGCTCGCTCCGTTCGTCGGCCAATCGGTCCGCAACATGTCGGGCAAAGACCATCCGTTGGAGACGCGGCCCAATGTCCTCTACCGGCTGGCGTCCGCCGGCGAGCCGACCTTCGAACAAGTCTACAGAGTTGTCATCTAACGCACAGGATTACGGAAATGAATGACCAAGAACGGAAACGCGAAACCCGCCGGCAAGCAGCTCTCGACAGACTGGGAACGAACGATCCTCGCTGCATCCATTGCGGCGAAACGGATTGGCGATGCCTCGAAGCGCATCATGTCGCGGGACGCGCCTATGACGATTTTACTTCGGTCGAATGCCGCAACTGCCATCGCAAGCTCAGTGATCCGCAGAAGGATCATCCACCAAAAATCGGCGAGCCTCCCTCTCTTCCAGAACGAGTCGGTCATTTTCTGCTCGGGCTTGCCGATTTCTTCCTGCTGCTCGTCGAGCAGCTCCGGAAATTCGGCGGCGAGTTGATCGCGTCAGCT
Organism: uncultured Alphaproteobacteria bacterium; assembly: GCA_963789645.1. Taxonomy (GTDB): domain Bacteria; phylum Pseudomonadota; class Alphaproteobacteria; order Rhizobiales; family Beijerinckiaceae; genus Methylocapsa. The sequence continues at coordinate 616,366 of CAWBLM010000002.1, forward strand.
CTTGACGCCTCTAACGACGAGGAGGCGCGCTCATGACCGCGCCGTTCACTCAAAACTCAGGGCTCGTTCCGTCGAGCGAGCCCTTGCCGATTTCGGTGCGAGGCTACGTGCCATGCCCTCCAGTTGATCCTGCGTCATCCGCGAAGAAAGTGAGTCCTGGGCGCGGCCCATCGGAATGGACTTTGGTGTTCGACACCGAGACGGCTATCGATGCGGGACAAAACCTGCGTTTTGGGGTGTATCAGCTGTGGCAATCCGCGACGCTCAAAGAAGCGGGGATTTTCTTCGATCCCGATGAGCTGAGCGCCGCCGAGCAAGAGCTTCTCAAAGAGTACGCCGAGAGCCGCGGGTTGAAGATCATGACGCGGGACGCTTTCGTCGACGATGTCTTCTATGGCGTCGCCTACAATTGGCGCGCCACCATCGTCGGCTTCAATCTGCCCTTCGACCTCTCCCGATTAGCGATCCGCCACAGTTCGGCGCGTGGGCGCACCATGCGCGGCGGGTTCACCCTCCAGCTGTCACAGAATCCATGGCGGCCAAGGGTTCAGGTCAAACATCTCTCGGCTCGCAACGCACTCATTCAATTCACCAAGCCTCGCCGTCGCGACGATACCCGAGGCGGCAGGAAAAAGCAGATCCACAGAGCGCCGCGACGCGGCTCCTTCATTGACGTCAAGACGCTCGCTGCCGCGCTCTTCAGCCAATCCTTCTCGCTTGAATCTCTCGCCGATTTTCTGGCCACTTCGACCCGAAAGCGTTCAACCGACGAACACGGCGGTCCGCTGACGTCGGCCTATGTAGCCTATGCCGTCGACGACGTTCAAGTCACCTGGGAGTGCTACCAGGTTTTGCTGGAGAAGCTGCGCGGTCACGCCCTCACAAAAACCCGGCCGAGCGCGATTTTGTCCGAGGCCAGCATCGGCAAGGCGCTTTTGAAAGAAATGGGCGTTCGTCCCTTCCGTGAGGTTCAGCCCGACTTTCCCAATTGGCTCATGGGAATCATTATGAGCGCCTATTATGGCGGCCGCTCCGAGGTGAGGCTCCGCCGCGTTCGCACGCAAGTTCTCTACTGCGACTTTCTTTCGATGTATCCGACGGTGTGCACGCTGATGGGCCTTTGGCGGTTTGTCATCGCGAACGGCATGACGTGGCAGGATGCGACTGACGAGACGCGGGCGTTTGTCGATGAGGTGAGCCTCAAAGACCTTCAAAAGCCTGACGCGTGGAAGTCTTTGACCACCTTGGTGAAGATCAAACCAGACAAGGATATTTTTCCCGTCCGAGCGAAATATTCCGGCCAGTCGCAAACGATCGGGCTCAATATTCTCAGCAGCGAAGCGCCGCTCTGGCGCACGCTCGCCGACGTCATTGCGTCAAAGCTCCTCACCGGCAAGACGCCAGAGATTATGGAGGCGATCCGCTTCACACCCGGCGCGCCGCAATCGGGCCTTGCGGCAATAGCGATCCAGGGCAAGGAAGAATATCGGGTCGATCCGCTGACCATCGCTTCAAGCGACTGATCGACTTGAGGGTGACGGTCAAGGCGAGAATGGACGCGGCTTTTGGTCCGGGTTGGGAGGATCTGGACGACACAGCTTTGGGTCCGGAGGGCGTAGCTCTGAAGGCCGATCGGCTTACCCTCAAGATTGTGGCCAATGCGACGAGCTACGGAATTTTCGTTGAGGTGATCGTCAACCACCTCGACGCTCATGAGAAGCGGAATTGCTTCGGACCCGAGGGCGTCGGCTTTGTCGTCGAGACGGACAAGAGCGAGGAGCCGGGCAAATTCTTCCATCCCTTGCTCGCCACGCTGATCACGGGAGCGGCGCGATTGATGCTCGCGATATCGGAGACGTTGGTGCTGCGATCTGGCCTCGATTGGGCCTTTTGCGACACCGACAGCATGGCGATCGCCAAGCCGGCCGACATGGACGACGCACTGTTTTATTCAAGAGCGAAGTCCGTCTGTGCTTGGTTTGAGCCACTCAATCCTTATGAGAAAAAGGGCTCGCTGTTCAAAATCGAGGACGCGAATTTTGCGCTTGGAACAGGTTCACACGAGAAGAAACTCGCGCCCCTGTATGCCCTATGCATTTCCTCGAAACGCTACGTGCTGTTCAACCTGTCTGACGATGGCGAGCCGATCATTCGTAAAGCGTCGGCCCACGGGCTTGGACACCTGTTGCCCCCTTATGGGCCAGAGGACTCGCCAGCCTCAATTCCCGCGCCTCAAATCCCTTTGTCGGACATCGGCGTCGATAGGTGGCAATACGATCTGTGGTATCAGATCATCCAGGCCGAGCTGCAAGCCCATCCCGACCGAGTTCGATCTATCTTATCACCCGGGGCTGGAAGGGCCGGCAGCCAGCCGTTACGGCGCGACGACGCCCGACCTTTTGGGCTGGTTCAAGACGTTCAATCGAAATCGCTCATATCAAGATCAGGTGAAGCCCTTCAATTTCCTGATCTGCTTTCAAAGCCGGCCTCAACTGGCGCTTTCCGAGGCTGAGGCATGCGCGATTCCGAAAAAAGGACCAAGGCCAAAGGCCCGTCAGGCGAAGCCGGTTGCGCCTTTTGACAGTGATATCGGGAAGGCGAGCGCCAACGCCTTCGATCGGGAAACGGGGGCGGGGATTTCGGGGACTGCTATAAAGACATACCGCGAGGCGCTCGCCCAATACCACCTCAGCCCCGAATCAAAATTCCACAACGGAGATTTTTTGGACCGTGGGCGCACCGAACGACGACACATCCAGGCCTCCGCCATCGTTCACATCGGCAAGGAGGCGAACAAATGGGAGGAGCAGTTTTATCTCGGCCTGAATATGGAAAGTCAGATCGAATATGGGGCGGCACCCGGCGAAAATTCGCTAGATGAACGCATTCGACGCTTGTCGGCGGAGCTGGGGCAGAGGGAGGCGGCGAGAAAGTTAGGAATTTCGCGGATGACGCTGAGAAAGGCGTTGGAGAACGGGTGCGAGATTCCTTGAGCGCCGCATTAAGAGATCGGACTTCTCGGAAATTGAGAGGTTGACTTATCGACGAAGATTAGGCTTTCGCCTGCAATTATCCCTTGACGATAAACCGACTAGGGATAAATGCGGCCTTGACCGAAGTGCCGCTCACGCAAAAGCGCGTCGGCTCCGGGGCATTGCGCTCACGCCTCATTGGGAAAAGAGGGAGATGCCCACCCTCCCCAATCGCCCTTGGCTTACAATTGGGAACCGTGTCATGGCTCTTTTGCAACCAATCGACCTTAGTCAAAATGCGGATCGATATTGAAGCAATATAATGGACACAACTTATTATGTTTGTAGGTGGAATCGCTGATAAACTAGGAAATCGATATGAAGCCAAGTGGCTCGTTCGGCAATTTGTAGAAGTCCTCGCAGGACACGCGGAATGGTTGCAATTCGAAGGTATCGAAAGTGATTTCGGCGGTTTCGAGTTTGCCGTTGGGCGTGGTGACATCATCAGCTGGCATCAGACTAAAATGAATTCGCCAGGCGGCAACTGGACAATTCCCGCGCTTGATCGCGAGAACGTCTTGGCCGCCTTCAAACGGACCCTTGAGGCAAGTGTCGACAGCCAATGCGTGTTTGTATCGCAAGACCCAGCCAAAGACTTAAGCGTGCTGGCCGAAAAAGCCAAGGTCGCCAACACAGCCAATGAATTTATCAAAACTCTTGGCGGAGGGCATCGAGAACATTTTGACCAGCTAATTGCGAAATGGGACGTGAATAGCGAATCGGGATTTGAGTTCCTTAGAAGATGTGAATTTCGAACGATCCCGCAAGTAGAAATTGAAACAACTATTGGCACACTTTCTGATTTTTATTTTACTAATACGTCTGAAGTCGTTTTCGCCCAACTTCGAGAGTTTCTCGAAACCCGCTTGAACAAAAAAATTACGACGGAAAGCGGGCGCTCAGATATCCGAGCCGAGAAGAAGCTCGGGCTGAAGGATTGGTCGCTTGACCCAACTCTGCGGGAACAATTGATCGCTGAAACTAAAGCGTATCTCGACAGTTGTAGCCCTTTCGGCGTGGGTGGAGAGGCAATACCTCGCCGCGAAACCGGCAATATAATCGACCTTATTTCAAATCCACATGGCCCGACCGTCATCATCGTCAGCGGCATTGCTGGTTCCGGCAAGTCCGGCGTAGTGCGTGGAGTCATTGAGCAACTCAAACTACTCGACATCCCCTGTTTGGCGTTGCGTATAGACCATCATCTGGATTGCACGAGCAATGTGGCCTTGGGCAAGGCTGTCACTGGGAGAGAGGAGAGCCCCGCAACTACGATCAAGGGTGTCGAGCCGGACAACACGTCCGTGCTGATTGTCGATCAGGTAGACGCTGTTAGCGAGATTTCGGGCAGGAATGGTGCGGTCAAGGAGGCGGTTCTCCGGCTCGTCGACGATGCGCGAAATTACAGGACTGTCCGCCTAGTGCTCGTTTGTAGGTCTTTTGATCTCGACAGTGACGCCAGGCTGAAAACGTTGAAGGACACATTTGGCGTCGTCAGCGTCGATATTCCGCTTTTGAGTTGGTCGGAAAATGTAGAACCTCTGCTAACGTCGATGGGGAGCGGCACCCGCGGCCTCGATGATAAACAGCAGCGGCTCCTCTGTCTTCCCTTGAATTTAGCAATTTTCTTCGAGGTAGGTGGTGCGGCAGACCCATCTTTTGCAACTCGAAACGATCTCTTTGAGAAGCTTCTAGTATTCAAAGAGCGCAAAATTCGACGATCCGCAACAATTTCTTGGAATGTGATCGCGCCCCTCTCAACTCTTGCCTCGTGGATGAGCGATCGTCAGAAGTTGAGCGCTCCAAAGGACGTGCTTTCCCAATACAACGCATGCGCTGACATACTTACCTCCGAAGGGCTCATCATTCAGTCCCGCGATTACGTGGGCTTTTTCCACGAAAGCTTTTTTGATTATATCTATGCACGCACTTTTTCCGCGCACGATCAATCGCTCGAAGATTTATTGACCAGCTCAGTACAGCATCTATTTCGCCGGACTCAAGCTCGTCAAATTTTCGAAACGTTACGTCAAAGCAACTTTGATAGGTATCTCATAGAACTAAAAGGCGTCGTCGTAAGTGACGCAATTCGCTTTCATATAAAGGTTGCTGTTGCCCAGTGGTTGGGAACGATTATCGATCCCTCGGTTGATGAGCGAGACGTTATCCTTGCCGCCGACGACAATGAAGAAAATTTTCCACTCTTGCTGCGATATGCGCTTTTAGCTTCGGCAGGGTGGTTCGACCGATTAAACTCGGACGGTTGGGTCGAAGCTGTTTTGAATGGCAATCGACCTAAGCGGCGTGATGCCGTATTTTGGTGGTTGTCTGACATTGCGCATGAACGCCCAGCCGCAATTGTGAACCTGCTCGAGCGCTGGTGGTCGAACGATCCGGAACGCGGAGACCGATTAGTTAATTGGTTTGGTTTCCTACCCAGACAAAAGCCAGACCGATTGCTTGCTGGGTTTTGCGAACGCGTCATTCGATCCAATCCCCCTGGATTATTTGATAGGGCGGCCCAAAATCACGATAGACTACTGCTTGCCACATGGGCTGGGCAACATTCGGACGGTATCCTTGATGCGTACCTCGAAGTGTGGTTTGAGGCTCATCCTGGCCAGCATCCCTTTCAAAGGGATGCAATTAGCGGCATGGATGCGGCTGTCATGGAAGAGATGGCCAAAAAGTCGCCAAGAGCTTTTGTTGATAGCACTGTCGGCGCATTCTCGCGAGCTATCGAGATAATCCTAGACAGCGGTGACGCGCACCAGCAGTACTATCATTTCAAGCGCAGGGTCTTTTCAGGCTATCGGTCTGGGGAAGATGTATTTTTGGGGCAATTCCGATCAGCCTTAGTTAAGGTCACAAAAGAAGAGCCCGAACAGGCTAAACGAATATTGGCGTCGTTAGACCCCAATAAACATGAGGTCTTCACGCATCTGCATCTCGAAACGATATCAGCGAACGGAGCTGCCTTTTTCACAAATTTTGTTAGCCTTCTACGGAACCCTCATATTTTCAAAGCTGGTTGGGATGGCGCAGATTGGAAATCGTTTGCTGATGCTGCAAAAGCAGCACTTCCCTACCTCAATGCGCAGGACACAGGTCAAGTTGAAGACCTCATTCTGCGATACCAGCCAGAAATCGATATTGCTCAGAAATTCGCCGCTGATCTGAAAACCAATACCACGCATGAACTCACGGATAAATCGCGGCGTTGTCATGGGGTATCTAAACCGATCCGGACTTACACAGTTGGCAATTCTTGAAGCAATAGGGAGGGATATGCTTTCTGCAAAAGCGCAAAAGAGGGTGCGCGAATTGCGCAACAAGTTCCCAAATTTCCAGATCCCGAGCCCAAGTCATCATGAGGCTGGCTTTGTTCGCTCGCCAATCAATCGCGAACACTCGGAGCGCATGAACGACGAGCAATGGCTAATGGCTATGGCTCACTATGATGATAGCGGCCTATCTCAGCGGTTATGCTTCCTTAAAGGGGGAGCGCATGAACTGGCTAATGAACTGCAGAATCTCACAAAGCACGAACCCGTTCGCTTCGCCAAGTTGGTCGGCAAAATTCCAGATAACGTGAACAGGACTTACATTGGTATGATTCTTTGGGGCCTCGCTGAGGCTGGTGAAATCCCCCCGGATGTGTTGAAGCAAGCCGTAACGAATGCGCATAACCGGAAAGAGCACCCTTACGGGCGCGAAATCGCACGAATTTTTCAAAAACACCCGAGTATCGCAAGCGACGAGCCAACATTGAATATCCTTCTATGGTATCTTGAGCATGGACAGGCCCTCAATGACGAACTTGCCGAACGCGACTCTGTACAACGCGCGGTGGTGACTATAGAAGACTTGCTGGAGGCCGGCGGTAGACTCCACATTCGAGGGAGTGAGAGCGTGCGCGGGTTGGCTGCCGAAGCGCTCGGCTCCGTGATTTGGGAGATACCCAATATCGGTGACATCGCTTGGAGTTCCATTGAACGCAGAATTGAAAAAGAGCAACTCCTCAGCGTCCGGTGTTGCCTCGTGCACCCGCTCATTCCACTTTTTAATCAAGATCGGGAGCGGTGTGCGCGTTTGATTCAGCGATTGAGCCACAGTCCGGCTCCGATAGCATTACCCCTGAAAAACAGAGTTTTTCAGGGGGCGGTGTTATGGTTTGCCTTTCCACCCAAGTGGGTGCCTAGCTTTGCCAGGAGCATGACTACACGATGCTCGCGCGCCCTGTTAAGTCTTGATCGTCGACTTCGGCGACAACGCTTTTTTGCGTACCAAAACAAGAAACAAAATTGGCTCTTTCCTAGTATTACATACGAGGGCACCAACCTTCTTGGATACATTCTATATTGGTGTCCAAGTATCGGGAATGAAATAATTTTTGATCTTTTCTCGTCGCACGACACCAATATGCAGCTGATTGGTGGCTGGCATATTATAGGACGTAGTTTTCGAGACAGTGCGTATTCGAGCATGGCGGATGCTCTAATCAAGGAAACGGTTCAATATCGACGTCTCGCGGCTGATATTGCTTCGCAAGCGATTGTATGTGAAGAATTCAAATATCGCGCGGAGTGTCAGCTAAGGATGTTTTTTAAAGATCCAGATGAAGAAGTGCGCGCCCAAGCTGCAGACGTATTCCGTAATATCGATCCCAGCGACTTCCTCCGGTTTCGGCGGCTGGGGGAAGCATACTTGGAAAGCGCCGCATCCGACGAAAAAGGTTTATTTGCTTTCCTTAATGCGATTAACCAAGCGGCATGCGACGTGGATGACCTCGTCATTCGTGCAGCCGAGGTTGTCATCAAAGACATTGAGGAGCGGGGCAACGTTGGTGGTCGCCGTGAATTGAATTTGCATCAGTTGCGGGACTTGATCAAACGGGAATATGCTGCATCTGAAGGCGATGCGCAACTTCGCACACGGTTTCTCAACATTATCGACAAGATGCTCTCGCTGGAAATTTACGGGGTCCAGGAAATCCTCAAGCCTCATGAGAGATAGCTGGCGTTCAAAGATCGGTACCATTCCCGGATATGGCTTTAGCTCCTCATGGGTCTAACTATGTAGGACGCCGGGAACGCTACAATAGCCTTAGCCGATCCCTTCTACCATCCGTCCGTTTTCCATTCTATTCTTCTGCTGAGCATTCCCCCCGCGAGCCTGTGCTACGCTCCCGGCTATGGTCCGCAATCCGACATGGTCTCACGACGAACTGATCCAACTTTCGTACAACGCCCTCGAATTTCGCGAACTATCGCAGTTCCTGGGTGTCTCAGATTGGTGCGGCGACGGCTATGGCTCGCGAGTATAATGTCGGAAAACGATTCAACCATGAGTTGAATTGCGGCCTTGTCTTCGAACACGATCCAAGGAAAGTGGTCTATTTTCCGGACATCACTATACCCCGTTCCGTTCACGTTCAGCGCCACGACCGACCTCAATTACACTCTGACCGCGCGCGGGCGCGTCGGCTACGCGCTGGACAATTGGCTGTATTTCGCGACCGGGGGCCTAGCGCTGCTCGGCGCCAAGACGGATATGGTCGGCATTTCAGGCGGCAACCCATGCTATACGCTGTCCACCATCGGCGGCTTGAGCTACCTCACCTGCAATGGCACCAACAAGCGGGTCGGCGCCACGCTCGGCGCCGGCGTCGAATATGGCATCACGCCGACGATCAGCGCGAAGCTCGAATACCGCTACTACGCGGCGGCCTCGCTTGAGCTCTCTCACTTCAACGAGTTCCTCGTCGGACTGAACTATCGTTTTGGCGGGCTTTAGATCGAACCTCGGCCCGCTTCTTTGGGCGCGAGGGCGCTTTGGCGCCCCGCGGCCGGAGCCTCGGCCGGGTGGTCGCATCCGCTTCATAATCATTGCATAATGCTGTAGTGTTGCATAAAGCCGTTCCCGGGCTCTCCTGTCTGGCGCGGCTGTCAATGATCCGCGTCAATGCGGGGGAAAATGCAGCGCGTACGTTTGCTTCTGCTCTCGCCAGGGACGAGACGACTATGGAGGAGGAGATGACTATGCGAGGAAGTTTGTTCCAATCGCTTGGACGGCCCCTAAAGCTCCCGGCGCGGGCCGCCGCTGCGGTTCTATGGCTGATACCAATTCTATTCTTGGCGCCAAGCCCGGCGCGGCGCCCAGCAGTCGGCGCCGGACCAGCTGCAGACCACCGGCGTCCCCGGCGCGCCGAACGCGACGACGACGATCGACGGGCGTTATCTGCCGCCGCCGCCGCAGTCGTTCAGGGGCGAGATCGAGCTGAACGCTGACCAATCCAAACCCTATTGGCCGATGCGCGTGGTGCCGCCTAAGGGCGCGCCCAACATCCTGCTCATCATGACCGACGACGTGGGCTTTTCGGCTCCGTCCACCTTCGGCGGCGTGATCCCGACGCCGACGCTCGACCGCATCGCCGCGGATGGGCTGCGCTACACCAACTTCCATTCGACCTCGCTTTGCTCGCCGACGCGCGCGGCACTCATCACCGGGCGCAACCATCATTCGGTGGGTTTTGGCGTGATCTCCGAGGCGGCCACGGGCTTCCCCGGCTACAACAGCGTCATCGGAAGGGACAGTGCGACAATAGGCCGCATCCTGTTAGAGAACGGCTATCGGACTGCGTGGTACGGCAAGGACCACAACACGCCGACTTGGAATGCGAGCCAGGCCGGGCCGTTCAACCAGTGGCCGACCGGCATGGGGTTTGAGCATTTCTACGGCTTCGTCGGCGGCGACACGAGCCAATGGCAGCCGAACCTCTTCAACGACACGAAAGCGATCTACCCCTATGTCGGGCATCCTGAGTGGAATCTGGAGACGGCAGAGGCGGATGACGCCATCCACTGGATGTACCAGTTGAACGAAATCGACCCGTCGATGCCGTTCTTCCTCTACTTCGTGCCGGGTGGCACGCACGCGCCGCACCATCCGACGCCAGAATGGATCGACAAGATCAGCGCCATGCATCTGTTCGACAAGGGCTGGAACGCGCTGCGAGACACCATCTTCGACAATCAGAAGAAGCTCGGCGTCATCCCCGCTGACGCCAAGCTGACGCCCTGGCCGGACAAGCTGCTGAAGCGCTGGGACACGCTCAATGACGAGCAGAAGAAGCTCTACATCCGCCAGGCGGACGTGTACGGCGCCTATCTCGCCTACACCGACCACGAGATCGGCCGCGTGATCCAGACGGTCCAGGATCTGGGCAAGCTCGACAACACGCTGATCATCTACATCAGCGGCGACAACGGCGCCTCGGCCGAAGGCTCGCCCAACGGCACGCCGAGCGAGGTGCTGCAATTCAACGGCATCGAGCTGCCGGTCAAGGACCAGATGAAATGGTACGACGTGTGGGGCTCCCAGTGGACCTATCCGCACTTCGCCGTGCCGTGGTCCTGGGCTTTCGACACGCCCTATAAGTGGATGAAGCAGATCCCGTCGTTCTTCGGCGGCACGCGCCAGGGCATGGCGATCTCCTGGCCGGCGCGGATCAAGGACAAGGGCGGCATCCGCTGGCAGTTCCACCACGTGATCGACATCGTACCGACGCTGCTCGAGGTCACCGGCATTCCCGCGCCGGTGATGGTCGACGGCATCGGGCAGAAGCCGATCGAGGGCGTGAGCCTCGCCTATACCTTCGACAAGGCCAACGCCGACGCGCCTTCGCCGCATAAGATCCAGTATTTCGAAATGATGGGCGTGCAGGGGCTCTACAATGACGGCTGGATGTTGAGTGGGGTGCCCATCCGCCCGCCGTGGGACCTGCTCGGCAAGGCGATCCAGGATCCTGCCAGCGCGTTCAAGTTCGAGCTATACGATGTCCGGAAAGATTGGACCCAGTATGACGACGTCGCCGCCGCCAATCCGAAAAAGATGAAGGAGATGACAGACCTGATGTTCGGCGAGTTCGCCAAGTATCAGGTGCTGCCGCTCAATGCGTCGGTGGCGACGCGGATGGTGACGCCGCGTCCGTCGCTGACCGCTGGCCGGAAAGTATTCGAATTCCCCGGCGAGCCGATCACCGGCGTGCCACGCGGGACCGGGCCGGACCTACTCGACACCTCCTATACGATCACGGCGGAGATCGACGTGCCAGAGGGCGGCGCCGAAGGCGTGATCGTGACCCGAGGAGGCCGGTTCGGCGGATACGGGCTGTATCTCCTAAAGGGCAAGCCCGTCTTCACTTGGAACCTGCTCGACCTCAAGCGGGTGAAGTGGGCGAGCGACGAGGCGCTCGCGCCCGGCAAGCACACGCTCGTCTACGACTTTAAGTATGACGGCCTAGGCCTCGGGACGCTCGCGTTCAATAATATCAGCGGCCTCGGCCGCGGCGGCACTGGCACGTTCAAGGTGGACGGCAAGGTGGTCTCGACGCAGACGATGGAGCACACCGTTCCGTTGACTCTGCCTTGGGACGAGACCTTCGACATCGGGTCGGACACCGGCACGCCGGTCGACGATGCGGACTATCAGGTCCCGTTCCCCTTCACCGGCAAGATCGCCAAGCTGAGGTTCGAGATCGAGCCGCCGGTGCTGACGGACCAGGACAAGCAGAAGCTCCTGGAAGCCGAGCACGCGGCGCAGGACGCCAATTAACTGCGCGTGAAAGGAGCGGATCGGTCAGCCCGGCGTCACTGGCCGATCCGCTTGCCGGTAAAGAAGCCGGCATCGAGCGAGGCCCAACCAATCTACTCGAGGAAAAAGACATGACCAAAACAGGCATTCGACTGATCCGCGGCGCCGCCATCCTCGGCACCTTGTTCGTGGCCGGGTTTATGGCCGATACGCCGCCCGCGACCTGGGTCGCGAAGGGAAGTTGGTGAGGCAGTGTTGGGTGGCCTCGACCAGAAGGTAGACCGGGCCATGGCTAGGCGCCGCCAAAAAAGCGCAGCTGATTAACTCAATGAACACGAGCGATTTTTGGCGGAGAGGGATTGGCGCCATTGCGCAGTTACATTAACTAAATCAATAACTTGGATCTAGGTCGCTTCGAGCCTGTGTACCATTCCCTTGTACCAATTTCAGGACACGAATGTGGGTTGACCAGCATACCCATCGTTCGCCACAATTTCTATTGTGGCCGAATCTGATCGAGGCTCTCCGAGGAGACCGGTATGACACGCTTTCTCGAGGGCGATGCACGCCGAATGACACCTGTGGATCAAATCGTCGTCCGTGAATTAGCCGTTGCCGGCCATCAGGCTGGCGCGGCAACGTCGTCATAACGGCCGACCATCGACAGAACCACGTCCGGAACGCCAGGCGTCCGCGGTCGGTTTGTTTACCATTGCCAAATTCTTAAACATGAGGATGTGGGACTGATGGCACCAATTGAAGTGTGGAGACCATAAGCTGCAGATAACGGTCTTTGTTTCAACGATCTTCCGGCGCCGACCACCACCACCTCGAATTCCATCGATTCACGTTGCATAATGGCGCGCCTCGGATGTCAATCTCAAGCGGTGTAGAAAATTGGCGGATCCTGGAAGAAACGCAAGGCCCCTGAGCATACGGGCTAATGCAGATAAAGGTTGCCCGAAATGCGAAAAGGCGGACACTCAAAATAAGGTCCCCCACTCCCAAGTGGCGGCTCGGGAGGATAGGAGAGCCGCATGGTTTTCAGATCGCGATCGAAACAGATCCGCCGCCAAACCGCACCGGCCACCTGAAAAAATCGGAGGCTCGTCGTTTGCGCGGCCTATGAATTAGATGTGGCTGCGATTGGTAGGCAAAGGCACGACCAACCGGACACGAAATCCATTCCTATCATATTGAACATCCACTTCGGCGCGAATCTGCTGTGAGAGCACTCTATTGAGAAGCATTGATCCAAAACCTTCGGTCGTTGGGGGTGAGACCGGCGGCCCATCCTGTTCGCGCCATTTGCAGAGAAGCGCGCGGCCGCCATTCCTGGTGACGATGGTCCAGTCAATTTCGATCCGGCCTTTTTCACGACGCAAGGCTCCATGTTTCCTCGAATTCTTTGTAAGTTCATGGATGGCAATGCCGAGAGGCACAGCGATCTGTGAGGGGAGTTCGACGAAGGGGCCGTCGAGTTGAACACGACGCCCATCGTCGCGGCAATAAGGTGCAAGTTCATGGTTCAACAAATCGAAGAAGGAAATGGACTGCTCCAATTCCTCCGTCAGCACCGAGTGGGTCCTGGCAAGGCAAGCTACCCGGCCGGCGAAAGCTTCTTTAAAGTCTTCGATCGTTGCCGAAATGCAGGCGGTCAAATTCATGACCGCTTGGACTGTCGCAAGCGTATTTCTCACACGATGATGAAGTTCACGAATGAGGAGCGATTGGCGTAGTTCCGCCCGAACATGACCGGTTACGTCATTACCCTCGACGAAAATGCCGGCGACTTCACCCCCAAAGTTCAGAATCGGCTGAAAAACAAAATCGAGAAAATGTTCGTCCAGCTCCCCGTTCGGCCGCTTTTGCAGCAGCCAGCGCATTTTCCGGCCGATGAAGGCTTCGCCCGATCTGAAGGCTCGGTCGAGAAGACCAGGATAGGCTTGATTCACAATTTCGGGTAGCCCTTCGCGCATCGTTTTGCCAAGGATGTCGCGGCCTCCGACAAGCTCGAGAAAGGAGGGGTTCACGAGCTCGAAAAAATGATCCCGCCCGCGCAGAACGCACATGAAGCTCGGAGCCTGCTCGAATAAGCGGTGCAATTGGATGGTCTCGGCCGAAAGAATCTGCTTGATCTCCCCGGGCGTTTCCATATGGCTCACGTTCCGCCTCCAGACATGTATTCCGAGCCAGGCGCGACAATCGGCTCCATGTTTCGCCCATCCGTGGTTCTGGGTGCTAGCGGATCGCCCAACCGCCCGCGCCACAAAGCCATCTCGCCGGCGCATTCGCCCAGATCTTTATCTAGCCTGTCTCATCGGTAAGCTGGCTCTGCTTTGGAAAATCCAGATCGCCCGCGGCAGCTGCGCTTGCTTCTTTTCCGTAATGATCTACCACATGTCGGCAATCTTTCCCGAACCAACGCCAATGAGAGCCGGAAACGATCATGAGTGCGATTGAATAGACGGTGTATTTGCCGCGCCGACGCAGTCACACTAAGAGCCGTCGGTCAGTGCACGGAAAGGTCCAATGCAATTCGCTGTGGCCGGGCAATCGAATTGCGTCGCGCCCCTTTCGTAGTATGGCCCTGCCCGAGGTGTTTCGCGGGCCCGAACAAAACAATTCTGGAGCGAGGAGAATGGCGAAGCCAACGCAGGCCGAGGCCGAAGCGGCCGTTAGGGTTCTTATCGAGTGGGCGGGGGACGATCCGAATCGCGAGGGTCTGATCGATACGCCAGGACGGGTGGCGCGGTCTTACCGTGAGCTTTTCTCTGGCTATGCCACCGAACCCCGAACTTACCTCGAACGGACATTCGAGGAGGTTGGCGGATACGACGAGCTGGTCGTGATGCGGGACATTCGCGTCGTCAGCTTCTGTGAGCATCACATGCTGCCGGTGATCGGTCGCGCCCATGTGGGTTATCTGCCGACCCACCGGGTGGTGGGAATCTCCAAGCTGGCGCGGGTGGTTCAAGGGTTCGCGCGCCGGCTGCAGATCCAGGAAAAACTGACCGCGGAAATCGCCGACGCCATCCAGGACATTCTCGAACCCAAGGGCGTCGGCGTGGTCATCGAGGCCGAACACAGCTGCATGACGCTGCGCGGCGTCAACACGCTCGGGAGCACCCTGACGACCAGCCGCCTATGCGGCGTCATCCGGGATGACCCCCGCACGCGCGAGGAATTTCTGCGCCTGACACGGGCATAGCCGATACGCCCGACGCCCATGGCCGCCACACAATTGGGAAAGGACCGGCCTCTCGCCAACAACGTGCGGCACGATCGCAAGGCTTTGCTCCTTTTCGCCGCCGATTGCGTCGTTCAGCTCAAACCCGCATCGACACCTGGCCCTGTGATCGCTGCTCCCGTTGCGGCCGCTCGCGACGCTGCCAGCAGCCGGCGGGAATGGCGTCGCGACAACTCATGCAATCAGCTCTTTCAACGCGAATTTCACCACCTTGCCCGTCGTGTTCATCGGCAGAGCGTCGAGGAAGGTTACCCCACGCGGAACCTTGTAATTGGCCAGATTCGCTTTGCTCCAGGCGATGACCTCGGCCTCCGTCAAGGTCGATCCCGCGGCGCGGACGATGAAGGCATGGCCGACCTCGCCAAGTCGCTTGTCGGGCACGCCGATGACGGCGCACGATTGCACGCCCCCAAGAACGCCCATTTGACGCTCGACCTCGACCGGATAAACGTTAAAGCCGCCGACGATGTACATATCTTTCAGACGGCCCGTGATCTTCAGATATCCATCCGCATCGAACGAGCCAACGTCGCCGCTGTGCAGCCACCCTTCGGCGTCCAGCGCCAGGCTGGTGGCGCCGCTATTGTCGAGATATTCAATCAGAAGCTTGTCGTCTCGAATGAGCACTTCTCCGGGCTCATTGGGCGGCAGAGGACAGCCATTGGCGTCCACCACGCGGATTTCGGTTCCCGGCAACGCCTTGCCGACGGTCGTCGCCACCCGCTCGATATCGTCGCCAGGCAGCGTATGCGTGGCCGAACCGCAGCATTCCGTCATGCCATAGCCAGCGGATAGCACGGCGATATTGGTTTCGCGCCGGAGGCCGCGCATCAGCTCAATCGGGATGGTTGTCGCCCCGGTGCTGAGGAAACGCAGGGCGCCGATATCCCAATCATTCCGGTTTGGATGCGAAAGCACCTCCTGCCACACGGTGGGGGGCGCCGGCATCACAGTGATGCGGTTCTTGGCGACGAGGTCGAGAACCGAGGCGCCGTCATAGGCGTCCGGCCAGTAGATTGTGCTGCCGGTCAGCAGGCCGACGACCCAGCCCGCTTTGTACGAAGCGTTGTGGGAAAAAGGACCAAAGACGCAATAGCGATCGTCGGCCGTCATGCTGGCGATTGTGCGCCAGGCCCGCGCGCCGCCCAGCGACCGCTTGTGATCAAAGATCGCTCCTTTCGGCAGACCCGTCGTGCCGGACGTGAACATAATGTCGGCGATGTCGTCGGGCGTGACGGCGGCTGACCGCTCAGCCAATACGGCGTCCTTTACCGGCTCGCCGCCTGCCAGGAAGCAGTCCCAGCCTTGCTCGACGCCGGCAAGCTTTGTCGGGGCTGGCCGCAGCACGATGATCCGTCGTAGATGTGGCATCGGCTCATCGCGCAGCATGTCCGGATAATAGCGGTTAAGGAAGTCGCCGATCGAAAACAGCCGCGTGATCTGCACGCGCCGTACGAGGTCGGCCACCTCGCCGCCGCGCAACCGGGTGTTGAGCGGGACGATGACGCCGCCAATCCTCTGCGCGCCCACAGCGGCGGCAACCCATTCCCACATGTTGGGAGCCCAGATGCCGATGCGTTCGCCTTTGACAAAACCATCCGCGAGCAAAGCACGCGCCACCCGATCGGCCTCGGCGTCGAGTTCTGCAAAGCTCATGGTCCCGTCGGCCGCGCTGGCCAGCGCTGGTTTGTCGCCGAAGCGCCGCGCGGCATCCTTGAGCAGGGCGGGAATAGTGGTCATGTCAAAGCCTCTGTGCGCTTACGTCAGCCGTTGCTGCTTGAGTGTGATCATAAGAGCTGGCCGCCTTGCGATAATTTGGAAGTGCTGGTCGCCCATGCAATCCATCAAATCCGTGATGGCTCCGCGCCGAAAACTCACCAACCGAAGCGGCAACTCGGCGCGCACCGGGCGAGCGCTCATTGGGTCAGCGGACCATGCCTGAAGGCTGGACGCCCCAAGCTCGGCCCATACGCACGATGACGGGCGCTATGGGATCGAATCTCGCATCGGCGTCCTGCTCAGTGCTGGCTGAACGGAATGCGGACGACCAACCCGTCCAAATCCTTGGTCACCTGGATCTGGCAGGCGAGGCGCGAGGTAATCTCGGGATCAACGGCTACTTCCAGCATGTCGGCCTCGGTTTCGCCCGCAGCGCCGGTCGCCTCTATCCAGGCGGGATCGACATAAACATGGCAGGTCGCACAGGAGCAGGCGCCGCCGCAATCGGCCTCAATGCCGGGCACGCCGTTGTGCACGGCGACCTTCATCACCGAGCTTCCCTCTTCAGCGTCCAGCACATGTCGGTTTCCATCAGGGTCTATAAAGGTGATTTTGGGCATGCCCGATCCTCTGAACTTGGAACCGTTCTTGTACGCGGCGGCTCGCGTTTATGCCAGCGGATGGAAATAAAATTAAGAATACGATCCCTTTTCTCACGCCTTGAAAAACCTCGGCGACGCGCCCTAAGTGCGCCATTGAACAGCTATCGGAGCCGCGGATCGAAGCTGCGGGATCGGCAACGTCACGAGAGCGGAGCCGGCAGTTAAAGGGGAGCGCCCTCAAGTGTCGACATATGCCCTAAATATGGAAGTTCCGAAACATGTTCCGGCGGAGCTTCTATTTGATTACGATGTTTATGAGCCTGGACCTCCAGGATCGGATTTCTTTGTCGAGCTATATAAGCTTAAAAAACGCGCGCCGCCGATCTTCTGGACGCGGAATAATGAAGGTCATTGGTATGTGACCGACGCAAAGCTGCTGGACCAGGTGTTGCGCGACAGCGACGGGTTTTCCAGCAAGATGCTTGTCGTGCCGCGTTCCAATAACGTTGGCGGCGGATTGACGCCGATCAGCCTCGATCCGCCGGAACATACCAAATATCGCGAACATTTATCGGTCGCATTGTCACGCAAGGGCGTCGTCGAACTCGCTCCCGGCGTTCGCCAACTGGCGATCGAACTAATCGAAGACCTGAGGGGCAAAGGCCGATGCAATTTCATGGCCGATTTTGCCTTTAAGCTCCCGATCATCGTGTTTTTGCGCCTGGTGGACTTGCCTGAACATCACCGGCTGGATCTACTGGAGCAGGTCTCCAAGATTATCCATCCAGGGAGCGACAAGGCGAAAATCATAGGCGCGCTTGCCGCCTATTTAGCGCCCATTGTGAAAGAGCGATACGCTAATCCTGGCGATGACTTGATCAGCTGGCTGTCGACCCGCGAAATCGACGGGGCAAGGATGGCGGAAGATCGGCTGCAGAATATGTGCACTTTGCTGTTGATCGGCGGTCTCGATTCTGTCGCGAATACGCTTGGCTTCTTCGCTCGATTCCTGGCCGAGAATCCCGACCATCGCCGGCAGATTATCGAGAATCCGAAAATCATCAGTTCGGCCGTGGAAGAATTGCTGCGGCGGTTTCCGACCGTGGCGGCGGGCGGAGGCCGCATCTGCGCGCAAGACCGTCAGGTTGGTCCTGCGCTTGTGAAAGCTGGCGAACAGGTCATAGCGGCGACGGCGATGATGAATTTGGACGATGAACGCTACCCGGATCCGCTGAAGGTCGACTTCAACCGCCGGATCAATAGCGTCGGCACTTTCGGCCAAGGGCCGCATCGCTGCGTCGGGGCCAATCTGGCGCGCTCGGAACTCTCGATTTTCCTAGAGGAGTGGCTGAAACGGATTCCAGATTTTCGGCTGGCGGAAGAAGAGCCAACCTTCAAAGCGGGCGTCAATATTTCCTACAGCCGCCTCGTGCTGGAATGGCCGGTTTAAGCCGCCCGGGACGCGCTCCCCGCGACGAAAGCGGGGCGGCGGCCATGATGATCAACGGCCGTTAAAATTGGGCCGCCGCTTCTCAAAAAAGGATTTGCGCTTCTCGGCTGTGTCCTCAGTCGATTGGCTGAGAAAAATGGCTCGGTTTTCCAGTTCAATCGCGGCCTCGAGGTTTGGCGCGTTCGCATTCATCCACATGGTCTGCTTGGTCAACGCGATGCCGATGGGGCTATTTACGAGAATAGCATCCGCCAATCGCAGCGCCTCTTCCATCAAGGCGTCATCCTCGACCATCCGAAGGATCATGCCTATCGCCGCGGCCTCCTCCGCGGGCAGCGATCGACCGGTCAGCAGCAATTCCGCCGCTCGCTGGGAGCCGACGAGGCGGGGCAGCATATAGCTAAGCCCTAATTCATGGCCTGTGCCGGCATTGTGGAACGCATTGACGAATTTGGCCGAACGTCCGGCGATGACGAGATCAGCGGCTAGAGCGATTGAATAGCCTGCGCCCGCGGTGACCCCGTTCACCGCGGCGATCACCGGTTGCGGAATGGCCCGGATGAGCGGCGGAATCATGCCGAGCTTCGTCAAAACCGCGCGGCTCGACTGGGCTTTGCCCTGGCCTTCAGCAACCCAGCCCGGAGCGCCGCTGGCGCGCAGATCATGACCCGCGCAGAAGCCGCGGCCGGCGCCGGTCAGGATGACGACCCGAATCTCCGGATCGAAGCGAATGGCTTCGAGCTCGGCGATCAGCCCCTCATACATAGCGTAGGTCAGGGCGTTCAGGGAATCCGGCCGGTTCAGCGTCAATCGGCAGACGCGTTCCACCGGCTCGTCTCGTACGATATCGCTCATCAGGCTTCCACTCTTCAACGGGTCGCTCTCTTGTGTAATGCGCCGCCAACGAGGAAAGCGAGTATCTCCGACGCCGTGTGGCCATGGCATCAGGATTGTGATGCACGCGCTTCCCGAGATGATCAGCGTTTCATTACGCAGGCGCTTTCAGGCATATCATCGAGGCTGAGGCCAGTCGCCGCGGCCCTGTCCCGGCCGAACGACTCGAGCCATCATGGCGGGCGCTCTGGCCGTCAAGGCCAGACTGAGGAGGAGGCGAATGAGCAGCGCACATAAATGGCTGAAGTCGACGGAAGCCATCGCGTTCGATGTGACGGACCGCGTGGCGCGGATCACGCTCAACAGGCCGGAGAAGCGCAATGCGCTGAGCGGGCGGATGCTGCAGGAGATCCACGAGGCGCTGCTCGAGGCTGACGACCGCATCGACGTCAACGTCATTTTGCTGCGGGGTGAAGGACGGGACTTCTGCGCCGGCTATGATCTGACCGACAGCTATGGCGGCAAGGACGCTGGCAAGCCTGATCATGACCCGGCGCTCTACCGCACGCGCAGCGGTTCCATCGACGACGATATCTGGCAGCTGGAGCGGCAGCAGGAACTGACGCTCGTCATGCTCGACCTGCACAAGCCGATCATCGCCAAGATCCAGGGCAATTGTCTTGCCGGAGGCACAGACCTCGCCTTTTCATGCGACATCGTGCTGGCCGCCGACGACGCCAAGATCGGCTTTCCCGCGGCGCGGGCCAATGGCACGCCGCCGACCAATCTGTGGCTCTATCATTGCGGGCCGCAATGGGCCAAGCGGATGCTGTTCAGCGGAGATACGATCAGCGGCCTCGACGCGGCGCGGATCGGCTTGGCGCTGGAAGCCTATCCCGCCGACCAGATCGATGATGAGGCGAATGAACTGGCAAGGCGCATTTCCAATGTCGATGCCGAAATCCTGGCCACGCACAAGCGGGTCGTCAACATGCAGATGGAGCTCGCCGGCGCTAAAACAGTGCAGCGCCACGCCGCCGAGCTGGACGCGCGCGCGCATCTGTCGCAAGGGCCGCGTCGCAGCCAGTTTCGCGCGGACATGGCCGAGCTCGGCCTGAAGGAAGCGCTGAAGCGGCGCGACGCGCCTTTCGGCGAAGGCCGGATCAAGCTGCGCGCGCGGGGCGGCGGTGTGGTTTGAGCGGTTGGCGCCGCCCGTAACACAAACGCTCGGCGGCGACGCAATACAATGCGCAGCGCCGACGCATTTGCGCGCTTAACCGGTAGTATGTCGCTTGTGGTGGCGTTCGTTCATTTTCAGGGGGCCGCATCAGCGGGGAAGCCCGAGCACCTTTTCCGCCAGCACATTCTTCAATATTTCGTTCGTTCCCCCGGAGATGGTCCAGGCATAGCTCCATAGATAACGATCGAAAACGGCAATGGTCTGGTTGCTGTCGCCCGTCGTTCGCGGCATCGCGATCTGGCCGCCAAGACCGCTCCGCTCAACGACGAAGGCCGAATAATCATGAAGCAGTTCGGAGTAGAGCAGCTTCACATAATTGGGCAAGGCGCCGCCTCCGAGATGTGGATCGGCAATCACCCCTTCCATCATTTGGTCAATGATCGTCCGCAACGCGATCATCCGCGCATAATAACGCATGAAATTCCGCCGGCTCCCGGCGTCATTCCACCAGCATATCAGGCCAGCCTTCGCTTCACCGAGGATGGTCTCCATCGACCGGCGCAGGCGCTCGGCTAAATCGACGATGATCAAGCCGCGTTCGGCGGCGAGCGTCGATTGTGCGATCCGCCAGCCGTCGTTCTCGGCGCCGATCAAATTCTCGACCGGAATCTCGACGTCATCCAGGAAGATTTCGCAAAATTCCGCGCCGCCATTGATTTGCTTGATCGGGCGACGCGTGACGCCGCGCGCATTCATGTCCATGATGAAAAAGGAGATGCCAGCCTGCTTTTTCGGCGCATTGGGATTGGTTCGCGCGAGCAGGAGACAATAACGGGCGAACATGCCGTAGGATGACCAGACCTTCTGGCCATTGACGACGTAGACCTCGCGCCCGTCGGGAGTCGTTCGTCGTTCCGACCGAGTTCGCAGGGACGCGAGATCGGAACCTGCTCCCGGTTCCGAGAAGCCCTGGCACCAGACTTCGCCGTGATCGCGCACGCCGGTCAAGTAGCGTTCGCGCTGTTCGGCCGTTCCATGAGCGAACAGGGTCGCCGGAAGATGGAACAGCGAGATGGTGAACAGATCCGGCCGCGGCGCCTCCGCGCGGGCGAGCTCCTCATTCAAGATGACCGAATGACGAAGCGAAAGCTCCTCGCCGCCCCAGGCCCTCGGCCAGTGGGCGTTGGCGAGCCGGACCTTTCTCAACTCATCGAACCACCATCGCTGGAATTCGACATATTGCTCATCGCTCGCGTCGAGAAGGCGTTGCCTCCAGTCATGCGGTAACACAGCCTCGAGCCATGCCCGTATTTCCGAGCGAAACGCATCGAGATCATCAAGATGGTCCAATGGCGCCGGTTGGCGCTCGGCGAGAACCGCGGTCATGCAGTCTCCGAAAGCAGGATTGCGGCGCGATCAAGATAGGCATCCTCGCTGCCGAAAATGAGCCGATTGAGCCAAGCGCGCTTAAGGTAAATGTGGCACTCGTGCTCCCAAGTGAACCCAATGCCGCCGTGCAATTGCACCGCGTCGTCGGCGATGGCGGCATAGGCGCTGGTCGCGGTCGCGCGCGCAAGGGCGGCCATCCCCAAGGCTCGCGCGCCATCGCCGTCTCGCGCCAACACGTGGTTCAGCAACGCCCGAGCCGCTTCCAACCGTAGCTTGTGATCGGCGACGCGATGCTTCAAGGCTTGGAACTGGCCGATCGGTTGCCCGAACTGCGTCCGAATCTTGAGGTATTCGACTGTCTTGTCGAGTATCGCCTCCGCGCCGCCAATACTATCGCAGGCTATGCCAAGCGCCGCGTGCCGCTCGAGCATCGCCGGATCGATATTGATTGGCAGGATTGGCGTCTGGTCAAAAATGAGCGTCGCGAGGCTTCGGGTCCGGTCCACGGCCGGCGTCGTCTGGATCGTCAGACCGGGCGCGCCGCGCGCGACGAGCGCATAGCGTCGATCCCCCACGCCGACCAGGAACAGAGTCGCGGCGCCGCCATCAAGCACATGCTCGGCTGTGCCCGTGAGTGGGTCGCCGGACAGCGCCGCAGCCGGCGCGTAGGCCGCGAATAATTCGCCGGCGGCGATGCGCGGCAGCCACGCGGCCCGCACCTCCTCCGGCGCCTGGCTCAGCGCCTCGGCGACCAGCAAGGTTGGCAGCATTGGCAAGGGCGCCGGCCCGCGGCCTAGCTCCTCATAAAGAACGGCAAGGGCGCCGAAGCCGAGGCCAAGGCCGCCATCCGCCTCGGCGATATGCAGTCCGGGCCAGCCGAGCGACGCAACTGTGGCCGACAACGCTTCGTCATACAGCGCATCGCTGTTGAAATGGCGGCGCACCCGCTCGCCATTCGCTTCGGCGGCGAGAACATCGCGTATGCTCGTCCTCAATTCGACGAGGTCGATATCGTCGCTCATCCTCCGCCCCTCAGCTTCGTGCGTCCCGTCCGGATCGACGGCGCGTATTTCCCGTCACGCCAGGGCCAGTTTCATATCGATAAAGCGGCGGCGTTGTTCGCCGGCATTGCCCAACCAGGCCGACAAAGTCAGCGCCCGCTTCACATAAAGTCCGAGATCATGCTCCTCAGTGAAGCCGATGGCGCCATGGAGTTGGATCGCTTCTCGCGCTACGCGGGCCGCCGTATCGCTACAGCGCCCCTTCGCGCGAAGAGCGGCGAAAGGCAGCTTTTCCGGATCGTCTGCGATGCCGAGCGCGAAGCCGAGCGCCGCGACAGCCCGCTCCTTCTCGAGGTAGAGATCAACCGCCTTATGCTGCAAAGCCTGGAAAGAGCCGATCAACTGATCATACTGTTTGCGAATGCCCATATATTCAATCGTCATGTCGAGCATCTTCTCGGCAAGGCCGAGCAGGCTGGCCGACACGACGATGCGGGTTTCGTCCAGCGCCCGGGCGATGGCGGCTTCGGCCGCCGCGGGAGACGCGACGACCGCGTCGCTGGCGACGACCACGCCCGACAAGGCGAGCTGGCCGAGCGGACTATCATCCGAGCGCCATACATGGCCAAGCGTGAGCCCCGCCGCCTCCGCTGGCACGCAGAACAGGCGCCATCGATCTTCGCATTTCGCGGGCGCCAGAAAATGGGTGGCGCCGGCGCCGCCGGCGACTGACTGACAACGGCCCGTCAGCCGATATCCATTGCCATCGGGCGTCGCCACCGCCCCCGGCAATCGTTCGTCGAAGTCGAGCGCCAACGCCGGACGGCAGCCGCCCTCGACCAACGCGCTCAGCAACTCGCGGCGCGGCGCGTCGACGTCGCTGTGCATGATCGCGCGCGCGGCCAACACCGCATGGACCACCAGCGGTTCGCAGATCAACCCCTTTTCCAGCTCTTGCGCCACCGCCGCCATTTCGGCCAGTCCCAGACCAGCGCCGCCATCCGCCTCCGGGACCAGTATGCCAAGCCAGCCAAGCTCTGCGAAGGTCGCGAACAGGCCGGGATCGTATCCCGGCAAGGTCTTGCGCAGCGCCCGTGTCCGCCGGTGGTCTGTCCGGTCGGCAACCAGCCGCCCCGCGCTTTCACGAAGCGCGCTGGCCATCTCTGCGTCCTGACCCGCGACGTCCCGGTCTATTACCTCGCTCATCGCGTCCTCACGCCGGCAGGCCAAGCACGCGCTTGGCAAGGATGTTGCGGTGGATTTGGACCGTCCCGCCATAGATCATTGGCGCGCGCGCCGTGAGATAGTCGCGCAGGAGGTCGGCGTTTCCGCCCTCAAAGGCGACCTCGCCGAAGAGGCCGCCGCGCTCGGCCGCGATTTCCATGGTCAATTCGGTGATACTCGCATAGGTCTCGGTGGCGACGATCTTCAAGGCGGACACCTCGAAGCCAAGGCTGCGCCCGGCCCGGATTTCCTGCGCCAGCCGTTCATACATCTCGCGATCGTCTGCCAGATCGAGCTGAAGCTGGGCGATACGGTCCACCGTCACAGGATCTTTGTCTCGCCCGGTAAGCCCGGCGACCTTGAGCAGCCGATCCATTGCCTGACGGCCCATGTGCGGCGAACCCGCCCAGACGCGCTCGAAGCCGAGCAACGACTGCGCCACCCGCCAGCCATCGTTGAGGCCGCCGACGAGATTGGCGATTGGCGCGCGACATCGTCCAGGAAAACCTCGGCGAATCTGGTATCGCCGACGATGGTAACGATGGGCTT
>CAWBLM010000003.1:0-197045 GCA_963789645.1 uncultured Alphaproteobacteria bacterium
TCGCCGCTCGCTGGATTCTGAAGATACCCATAGCGGCTGAGGCCGCCCTCCAGAAACGGCTGTCCATTGACCTGTTTTAAATGCTTGAGCCACGCCAGCGGCATGATCCGCGAGCCCTGATCCTGACTGTAGAATTCAAGGCGCGCCTCGGGGGTCCAATTTGGCCCCTGATCGTTCCAGATTGGGGTTTGATCTTCTGCGCGGACGGAGACCGACGGCGGCGCGGCGGCGTAAAGTGCAACGCCGCATAGAGCGGCGCGAAGCGACAGCAGAGTTCGCATTGGCGAAAATCCCCCCATGGGCTTTAACTAAGATGGCGCCAGAACAACAGCCGCGTCCGAGCTCGATTGCATCGCGACCGCGTCGCGCGGCGCGGCGTAATCTCCAATTTACTTAGGAACAACGTATAAGCATTATCTTCATTCGCCACACCTTTTCTGGAGAACGATCATGCAACGGAACAAATATATTTTATATCAGGATTCCGTCGAGGTTAGGCAGCAAGACGAGGACGTTCTTACCGATAAGATCCTCGCATCGATCGCGCGCATCAGCCAGGAAACATTCGAAGCGCATCGGCATGCCATTCGCCAGGCGCACGCCAAGAGCCACGGGATTCTCAAGGGCGAGCTAACGATCTATGACAGTCTGCCGGAGCATTTGCGGCAAGGCCTTTTCGCAGCGCCCGGCAGCTATCCGATCATCGTCCGCTTCTCCACCGCGCCGGGCAACATCCTCAGCGATCGCGTGCCTTCGCGTTACGGCATGGCGATCAAGGCGCTCGGCGTCAGCGGCCCGAAGGCCGACGCCGCCGATGCGACGCGCAATCAGGACATTCTCCTCGTCAACAGCCCGGTCTATTTTGCCGATACGGCGGCCTACTGGAAAGTCCAGCAAATTATCGAAAGGCAGACAGGCGGATCGCAAGAGGTTCTGGCGGCGGTCGAGTTTGTTGCGCGCGGCGCGAAGAGCATTCTCAGCGCGGTCGGCGCCACGGCTCCGATGTTGCTCGAGGCCCTCGCCGCCCCTCCCAACCACATTCTCGGCGAAACCTTCCACAGCATGGCGGCGCTGCGCTATGGCGACTATATCGCCAAATTGAGTGCGGCTCCGCTCTCAAATTCGGTGCGCAGCTTGACCGGGATCATCGCCAATAGCTCCGAAACCATTCTGCGCGATTTCATCGTCGATTTCTTTAAGACCGAGACCGCGGAATATGAGCTTCGCGCGCAACTCTGTGTGGACCTCGACCAGATGCCTGTTGAGAACGCCTCTGTCAAATGGCTCGACGAATTATCGCCGCAGCAACCGATCGCCAAGATCACTCTGCCGCCGCAAAAAGCCTATAGCTCGCAAAGGCGTGTCTACGGCGACGATGTTCTCTCCTTCAGCCCGTGGCGTTGCCTTGCGGCCCATCGTCCGCTCGGGTCGATCATGCGGCTGCGCCGCGCGGCTTATCAAGCGTCGAGCCATTTCCGCCATGAGATGAATGCGCGCGCGTTAACGGAGCCGATTGATATTTCGGAACTGCCGGACTGAGTAGATTCCAGCGCCGCGCCTCCACCGCATGGCCCTCGAGGAAGGACGACCGCAACGGATCGTCCGCATCGAACATTCCGGCGAGGGTTTCGACTACCTCGTCGCGGAGCGCCCGCAAGATCTCGGCTTCGCCGGTCTCTCCGACGCTCTCATAAAACGCTGCCGCGCCGCCATAGACGCGCCAGGCCGCGAGCGGGACCTCGGCCGCCTCGACGATTGCTATCGCGCGCACGAACTCGGCGCCGGCGTCTTCGTAGCGCCCCTCAAGGCTGGCGATCTCGCCCAAAATGCAATGGGACAAAGCGAGATAGGTCCGCTCCCCCTGCGGCGCAGTGCGAGCGTTGAGTTGCAGGGCCTGCTCTTTCGCCCGCGGCAAATCTCCGACTTCGATCCAATAATTGCATAGATTGTAGTAATAATGAGGATACATGGACGTCTCCAGGCTGACGCCCTCTATTTCGATCTTATGTTTGATCTGCTCGAATTGCGACCGCGCTTCCTCATAGTCGCGCAGGCCGATCGCCGCTTTGGCGAGGAGCACCCGGCCGAGGAAAAAATTAAACGGATTCTGTTCGACCGTCGCGTCGAGCGCCGCCTCGCCGCGCTCCTTCGCGCCGGCGAAGTCCAATGCTTCCGCGTGGAGCCAGGCGATCGACAGCTCGCAGAGCACAGCCGCTTGCCGGTTGGCGTTTCGCCGGCACATGCCGAGAGCGGCGCTCACGCTTTGCCGCAGCCGACGCCATTCGCCAAGATGCAGAAACGCGAAAGCCTCGAGCATATTGTATATCGCGAACAAATAGACGTCGCCGATGGCCTGCGCCATTTCCTGCGCGACCCTCGTCCCAGCGCAACAGGCGCGGTAGTTCGACGTCAGGAATTGAAGGACCATGTCGATCGAGTACCGCCGCAATATGATTTTCGGATCGAGGGAACGGGCAGTCGCCTCCATGGCGTCGCGGCAGATCGCAGCTTGATCGTCGTCCCACCCTTTCAGAAGCAGGTTCAGATTTGAGCTGTTGCCGCGCACCAGGGCTTTCATCACTTCGTCGTCGAGCGCCTCGCTTTTCACCAGCGCCCGATGCGCCAGCTCGAGACAGCGGCTGCGATCGACGTAGAGACCGAATCGGCTAAGATCCATTAAGCCGGTGACTTCCACAGTGGGGTGGTTCGCCTCGGCGGCGCAGGCCACCATGACTGCGATATCGGCCAAGGCGCCGGGGAGATCGCCGGCCGAGCGGCGGACCCAACCGCGCTTGTTGAGAAGATTCAGGCGGACCGACAACCGATCCTCTCCAGGGGGCAAGCGTTCGACGAGGCCGAGGGCGCGGGTCAGATAGGTCGCGGCTTCCTGGTTGCCGAAACGCTTGATCGAGCTATCGGCGGCCTCGGCGAGATAGCGCACGGCCCTCGTAAAATCGCGGCCCTCCTCGAAATGCAGAGCGAGCACGGCGGCGATTTCGGACGTTCGCGCGCCGTAACCGCGCTCAAGCGTTGCGCCGATCTGCCGGTGCAACAGAACGCGCCGCCCGGGGGCTAATCTTTGATAGAGGACTTCCTGATACAGCGCATGCAGGAAACCATAGCGTCCGGACACGGTGCCGTCCGGCCATTCGGCGACCCCAGCGGCGCCCAAGACCTGGCCTTTGCGCGCCAGTTCCTCGCAAGCCTCCTCCGCCTCGGCCGCATCGCGGTTCAAGCCGCCGGCCACCGCGGCGGCGGAAAATTCAATTCCCGCCGCGCTGGCGGCTTCAAGCAGGCGCTGCTCCTCAGGCGTCAGGCGATCGATCTGCCGCGCGATCATGGCGTGTAGATCGCTCGGCATGCCATCCTGCAACACGGTCTTGCCGGGAGCCAGACGGCAGCACCCATCGACCTCAAGGATCTCGCCCTGATTGACCGAATAATCAACAAGAGAGACCACGAACAGCGGGTGCCCCCCGGTACGCCTCAGAATCATGGGCGCGAGAGCGCGCGCCAGTTCGGCCGCGCCGAAGCGCAAAATCAGATATTGCTCGACCTCGGCGAGCGAGAGCCGGTCGAGGGCCAGCTCCGAGCAGCGCCCATGAATTTGCAATTCCTGATGAACGGCGCGTGTCGGATGGTCGCCGGCCGCGGCGTCGCCTGGCCGATAGGTCGCGACGAACATCGCCGCGGCTGGCTGCGTCCGCTGAGCCAGGCGCGACACTACATCAAGGGTCGCGTAGTCGCTCCAATGCAGGTCTTCGATGATAATGATCCAGGGACGCTCCTGGCTCAGCGCCTCCACAAGTTCGCAGAACTCACGCAGCATGCGTTCGCGAGAGGCGCCGAACACTTCACTTTGCAGCGCGGCGCGGTCGCGTCCTTCGATATGGCCTGGCAACTGATCGAGCCAGGTCGGAGCGCAATCGCGCAGGCGCCGAAGCAGCAAAGGCCCGTTCGGGCCGGTGCACGCATCGGACAAAGCCTCGTTCAAAGGGAGGAAAGCCTCATCGGCGCCGAAATGTTCGATGCATCGGCCGATCAGCACGCCGACATTACGGCCTGACACCCGGTTGATCAGCATTTCTGCGAATGTGGTCTTGCCAATGCCGGCCTCGCCGGTGACGAATACGATCTGGCGCTCGCCGCGGGCTGCCTGATTGAGCCAAAGCTCCATGCTTCTCAGCGCGCTCTCGCGTCCGACCCACCATCGACGTCGAGCGGAGCCGGTCGGCGGGGAAATTTGTGGATTTGGAGCCGTCGCCAGCTCGGGATTCGCGTCGACGGCGACTGGCGCGAAGAAACGGTAGCCGCGTCGCGGGACGGTTTCAACGAAGCGGGGCGATTTTGAATCGTCGCCGAGTGCCAGGCGAAGCGCATTGATGGAGACGCTGAGGCTCGATTCGGTCACATGAAGGTTAGACCAGACGATGTCGAGCAGTTCCTCTTTGGTGACGAGTTCTCCGGCCCGTTCGACGAGACAGCACAGCACCGCAAAGGGCTTCGGACGCAAAGCCACGCGTTCGCCCCCGCGCCAAAGCAAGGCGTTAGCGCGGTCGAGAACAAACTCCCCGAATGCAAGCCTCTCGATCTTATCCCCCATAAAGCGCTTTGGTCTCTTGCAACGCGGAGACGCCAACCAACTTTAAGCGAAATTTAAGAAGAACATAAGCGCAACTTAAAGACGCAAAACATTGCCGCTGATATGATTGCAACATTGGCGTTTGAACGCAAACGAAACGTCGGCCTGACGTATTCTATCGGAGGTGGCCCGTTCGCAAAGCGAATTGGAAGGCAGCGGATTTATGTCGGTTCGAACAAGCCGCAACGCAGTTAGTCTTAGTCGAAGGCCGTAAGGCGCTAGCTTTGAGAAGTTGAGCGAGCTGGTTGCGGTTTATAGCGGAACGCCTTCGGCTTACTTTGATCGCGAGTGCTGGCATATTATGCTCGTAAATTGATTTTAGTACGAGTTGATGTTCTCGTTCCTGCGCATTCGCCAACAAATGCGCGGGAACTTTTCGGATCACGCCAGAGTAAGGCTCGGAGGGACGACAGAATTATCTGACGGTAAGTATGCTGAAGCGGTTGGCGGTCAAGGACTATTTGGTAAGGCGAGCCAATTGCATGATTCTTTGTCCCGAGTCCCGGACTATTTTCGGGCGGCGTGATTTAGCGTCCCAGAACAGGAAGTACCTGGCATGCAGGGTCATCTGCGATCGTACGAGCGGGTCTTTGAACGCCGGAGCGGTTGGCTCGCAGCTCTCAAATACTTTTTTGGATTTAGCGCGATCGTCGCCATGATGAGCGCAGCCCTCTATATCGGGAGCGGCGGGCATCTTCAGAACTATAGGGAAATCACGGCTCACGACAAATCTGTCGCGCCGTGACAAGGCTGCTTGATCAGGCGCGGTGGAGCGAAGCGAGCATGAGGGCGATAATTCACTTTAAACATCAACGGCATGCGCGCAGCAATGTCAAGGCTGGCGGCGGCGCGCCTCCGCCTGCGCATTCGGCGGCAACGCCGAAGGCGAACCGAAATACCCCTAGCCTTTGGATTGATTCCATGGCTCCGGCTGACGGCGGGCGGCAAACCCTCGAACTCGATCGAACCGCCCCTCCGCCAAACGCGGCGATGGCGGCGACCGCGCCAGCGCCGCCCTGCGCCGCGGCCCGAGCGCCGGCGGTTTTTTTGCGGCCTCATATCCTCCCCGCGCCTGCGCAGGAAAAATTGTCCTGGGCGCTCAAGGCGACCGCGTCGATTCGATTATCCCCCGCGAGCTCCGCAACCGGCCGATCCGGCGATAAACAGATCCAAGAATCGGTCCCGCATCAAATTCTATAGAAATCGGCGGCCTGGCGCGCGGCTCAGACTCGGAGCCATGGCCGTCAAAATGCGTGCTGGCTGTGGATTTCACGCAGGACGGTCATGAAGGCGATCTTGAGGTCGAATAAAACTGACCAGTTGTCGATGTAGAAAAGGTCGCAGCGCACCCTGTTCTCGACCTGCTCCACGGTCGCCGTCTCGCCGCGCCAGCCATTGACTTGCGCCCATCCGGTGATGCCGGGCTTTACGCGGTGGCGGCGCGCATATTGCTGAACGACTTCAGCAAACAGCCGATCGGCGGCCTTGGTATTCGGCGCATGCGGCCGCGGCCCGACCAAAGACATCGTGCCGTTCATCACATTGAGCAGTTGCGGCAGTTCGTCGAGACTGAGTTTGCGCATCCATTTGCCGACGCGCGTGATGCGCGGATCGCCGCGCGTCGTCTGCCGGTCCGCCATCACGTCCGTCATATCGGCGTACATGGTGCGGAACTTATAGCAGACGAACATCCGATTGTTGAAGCCAAGGCGTGGCTGCCGGAACAGGATCGGCCCTTTGCTATCCAGCCGGACGGCCAACGCCAGCAGGGCCAAAAGCGGCGAAAGGATGATCAGAGCGGCTGCGCCGACGACATAATCAAAACAGGCCTTCTTTGCCGCCCGCCAGTCCTTCAGCGGCTCTTCGCCGATCGATATTACTGGATTCGATCCGACGGAACCGAACTGCTGGCCGCGATAGGCGAGGCCGGCAAGATCGGTCGTGAGGCACAGGTCCGCGACTGTGCTGCTTAACTTCTCCAGGACATCCGCGATGCGCTGCGCCGCGCTGAGCGGCAGCGCAACCGCGATAATGTCAACCTTCTCCTCGCGACTGTCGCGCACCAGATCTGCGACCGACCCGCGAACCGGAACATTCGCATGAAGCGAGGGCACGCGGCCCGACCCTAGGCGGTCGTCATAAACCCCGGCGATCTCGAAAATGTCCGGCTCCGTGCGGAGCCGCTCGATGAATTCCCGGCTGAAATCGCTCACCGCAACGACGGCGATACGCCGGCGGAAACGACCTGCCTCCATCCAGCGGTCAACCAGGACCGCAAGAGACAGGCGAAAGCCGGCAAGCAGCAGCAGCGCCGTCGCGGCGAAAGCCAAGGGAAATGCGTGCAGAGGCGGGGTCTGCGCGCCGACGAGGAACAAGCAGGCGATCACGGCTGCGTCGGCTAGAGCGACCGCCTTGAGGCTTGGCCACATTTGCGACCGTGGCGAGCGCAGGCTTTCGATCGTATAGGCGCCCTTCGACGCGAGCGCTGCGCAACCTGTCGCCGCGCCGATAATGGCGGCAAGAACCAAAGGGCCGCGCCAAGGCGACTGGAAACAGGCGACGACGCAGGCCGCCGAGAGCCAAGCGGCGAAAAGAAGGAGCGCAAAATCCAATGCGCGTACGACGCCAATAAAGATCGGCGCCGAAATAGGCTTTGCGCCGCGTCCGCCGATCGAGGTTTGGGCGATGCTGACCATCGGTCGATTGTCCTTGGAGCGCGTCAGGCAGAGCCTAGACGAACATGCCGTCGGTTTTCGCGATAAGGCTTGGAACAAAAATGGCGCCGCGGCGCGGCGAGGGAGATTTCGCCTTCCCTTTTGGTTCACGGTGGGTGATCGCCGCCAAGGTCCGGCGTTTCGACCTCGCGGTGCTCGGCCTGGTCGATGAGGAACGGCGCGCCTCGCTTTTGCGCGAATTCATCGGCGCCGACGAGAAACCAGCGGCTCGGCAAATCCTGCGCTCCGGTGGTTGCCCCATAGGGGGGGTCGCCTCCCTGCTTGGCGCGAACATGCAGATGTCCTTTCGGAACGAACGCAAGGCGGTCGTCGACAACGTCGAGGGCGATCCAACGATCGGCGTGAACGCGATGGAATTTCATGATTGCGAGGCTCCAGATCTCGTCCATGTCGAGAGTCGTCTGGAACCAGCGCTCATATTCTTCGGGTTTCCAGTTTTTCAGCGTTTCCTTGCCGACCTCGTAAAGCGACCTCGCCCGCCCGCCCGCCGGCATTTTGTCGAAGATCCGATGGAAGACGACGGCGACGGCGGCCCATTCGGATAAATCTTCGTACAATCCGTCCTCGGTCCGCAAATAGCGCGGCAGAGCGGATTGACGACGCGCGGACAACTGGTAGCCGCTTCGTGACAGAGTCTTGAACCAAATGACGCCCCGGGCGATCTCAAAGGCGTCGACAATCGCGCCCCAAGGACTCGAAGCCGGTTTGGGCGACGGCAGCCCGCGCAGCCTGTCCCACAGCGACGCGCGCCGGGTCCCGGCGACGCTTTTCAAGGCCGCGAGGTCGGTCGGCGCGAGATCAAAACCATCCGGTCGATCCAAAACGACCTGCGTCATCGTATGTCTCCAATGGCGGCGCGATCAAAAAAACTCAATTTGCGCAGCACTTTTGAGGACGGCCATAAGCTTGCGCGAACCTGAGCGATCGCCCGCCAATGGCAATCCGCCGCGAAGTATTGAAAGCGACGCTGTTAGATCAATCATTAGTATGCATCGGTACTTCAAAACGTATCTTCAGGCGATCTCGCCGCGAGCTCTACACGCGCCCGTATCTGAGTGAACGATGAGCTGGAAAGCTTGCAAACGGTTTAAACGAAAAGATGCATTTCGAGCATTATGTAGAAAACTGCCGATTTTCCGGCGGCCTCGGCCGACCACTATGTAGAGCATGATCAATTCAGATTTAAAGCAATACGCTTTATAAATTGGGGCGAACCTTTCTTGTGGTCTACGCGACGAAACCGGCCTGAGACGCCTGCGAGCACGCTGACCCAAACAGCAGGCCGCCACAGTGAGAGCGCCAAGGGCTCGCCAAATCGGAAATCGCGCTGAACAACACGAATGTGCTTAATCCTATTCATTACGATTCTCAGCCAGGGCTGTCCGGCGCCACGCTGCTATGCCGAAGAAGCAACACGAAAAAACTGGCGGAAATCTCACTTACGTCGACGCGGCGAAATGAGGCGAAATGGCCAGATTATTATAGAAAGCGGAAATTTATGGAAGACTGGGCGGCGCCCGCCTCACTATCCTCTCCATCTTATAGCCGGCGCCAAAATGCCGATAAAACGCTGCAAAGCATAGGGGAAGGAAATGTTCGAGCTTTCAAAGCTATGGCTGCGCGCGCGCTCGCGCATGGGTCAAGCAAGATTTTCTGCAAAAAAGGGACACAAGCCGAGCTCACTGCGTTTGACCGCTTGCCCATCGGCGACAATCGGCCAAATTCAGGCGCAAAGGCAAGAACCTGGGAAAACCATGGCTTTGGCAATCGCGGCTTTTCTTGGCCTTGCTCTGGCGCCAGGCTCGCCGCGGCGCAGGAGTTTCAAGATCTCAAACCCTCATCGCCGCTTACCATAGCGGGACAAGGCAGCTTCTTCATCGACGGATTTACTCAGTATATCGCTGGCAAATATATCTCGCCTTCGTCTTTTGCGGCCGACGCTGGGAACTCGATGACGAACCAGATGTACGTGCAGTACGAGAAACCGCTTTTAAACAACGGCAAGTTTCCCCTCGTCATCGTGCACGGCTGCTGTTTAAGCTCAAAGTCGTGGCAGACCACGCCCGACGGACGGATGGGCTGGGACGAGTATTTCGTCCGTAAGGGCTTTGACACCTACCTTGCCGAGCAGGTTAGCCGGGGCCGCTCCGGCTTCAACGCTCTGCAATACCAAAAGGTGTTGGTTGGCGACGCGCCGCCTAACGCAAATCCCGCCATCCTGATCGCCACCGACGCCTTCGGCTGGAGCGTGTTCCGTTGGGGAAACTTCAGCACGCTCACGCCTTATTCGGATGAGCGGTTCCCAATGAACACCGTCGGCGTGGGTCCAGGATCCACCCTGACATTCTACAACCAGGTAATCCCTGACTTGAATTCGACTCTGCCTAACGTTCCGCCCGGTTGCGCAGACGGGACTTGCACTCCAGCTGATCCGAACACCCTGTATAGCACCCCCGCCAGCATGGCGAATCTCGCGAACGACTTGGGAGGCGCCATCTTGATGGGCCACTCACAGTCCAGCGGGTACCCGACCATGGCCGCGCTGCAACCAGGTTCGACTGGGGTGCGAGGCATTATCCAGCTTGAGACCGGTTGCTTCGGCAACCTTACCGCGGCTGACGTCATCGTTCTCAAGAAGATCCCGATCCTCATCGTGGTAGCCGATCATTTCACGACGCCGCAGCCATCGCCGACTTGCGTGGCTGAGATGCAGCAGATCAATGCTGCGGGCGGTGATATGACATTCGTTTCGCTTCCGGCCATAGGCATTCACGGCAACAGCCACATGATGATGCTGGATAACAACAACCTCCAGGTGGCCGACGTCATCATCCACTGGATCTACAAGCATGTCAAAGGCGGCAGGGACCATTTTCCGTTCTAGCGACGCATAGACGTGTATAAAAGGCTCCCGTCAAGAACCGGCGGGGAGGCGTTTATCTAGAGAATTTCCCCGCGCGTCGCCCGCCATTATAAGATCTCATCTCGGCGCCGCGCCGATTGGGATGAGGTTCAGGCATAGCAGCGGGTCCCGTCAAAGGCGAGTTGATCGGCGACGCGACGTGGTGGACATTCCATCTCCAAGCCGTTCAATGAATAAAATAACGAAGAACTTCATGTATACAATCCTCGCCGTTCTAGTCGCCGCCTCGCAGATGCCTTATGAAGCCAAGGCGACAACCTTTGGTTGCAGCTCGATCGAAGAGGTCTCTGACTTGCAGCGCATTCGCGCCGACGAAAAGGCCTTCCGCACAAAATTGTATGAGCAGATATTCCTTGGTCAATGCGTTGAGATTGAGAAAGGCAAGTTGGTCGAGGGATCGATCGTTTCTACCAATTCCACCATGCTGTCGGTAGACAGGGAGATCCTGCCGCCAGGGTACGTGGCGCCATTAGACGATTTTGAACTAAAGCCCGGAGACGGAACGAAGTGAAACTTGCCTGACCGGCGCTGAGACAAGACGATGGCGCCACGCTGGCTTGACGGAAGCAAAACCACAATCCTCACTCGCAAGGAGCGGTGAGCATCGCGTGAGTGGGGCCCCCGCCTTCAGCCGCCGCAATTTGGCTCAAGGTGACTTTAAGCTGGCCGACGCTCGTCAGACCTTCAATCTGACAACATCTCTGAAGAGCCGTCGATCTCGCTTCGTCGCCGGGACTGATGAAGGCGTTGACGGCGGTCTCACCAATGTTGATCATATCTCCGCGACAAAGGCTTATAGCTGATAAATTGTAACGTCCCGTTCACGCTCTCCGGCGCGCCATGGCCTTCTTCTCACGCGTTTTTCGGCACATGTTTTCGCATCGGGATGCCTGCTTGCCGCTGGTGTCCCTTTTCGCCGGAGCTATGGCGGCGTTCGCTTTCAGCCCGGCGGCGGCGCAATCCGCGTCTGCGCCGCCAGGCGATCAGGAGAGCTTGTTCCAGGCGGCCTGCGCGGTCTGCCACGCCAATCCGGCGACGCGCGCGCCAACGCGCGAGTCGCTCAGCGCCATGTCGCCCGACTTCATCGTCGAGGCGCTGACCAGCGGCGTCATGCAACAGCAAGGATCGGCGCTTTCGCCGGACCAGCGGGCGGCCCTTGCGGAATTCCTCACGGGGCAAAAAATCGGGCATGCCGCGCCGATGGCGGGGCGATGCAGCGGGACGCATGTGTTTTCGCTCGACGGCCCTTCTTTCAACGGCTGGGGCGCCAATCCGCAGAATTGGCGCTATCAGAGGGAACCTGGCATAAGCGCTGAGCAACTGCCGCGGCTCGAATTGAAATGGGCGTTCGGCGTCCCCGGCGTCGCCGCCATGTTCGGGCAGCCGACGATCGCCGGCGGCCGCGTTTTCATCGGCGCCCAGAACGGCCATGTCTACGCGCTCGAGGCGGCGTCCGGCTGCCCGTTCTGGGATTTTACGGCCGGCGCCGGCGTGCGCAGCGCGATCACCGTGGCGCATATCGGCGAGCGCGACCTGGCTTTTTTCGGCGACCGTCGCGGCCACGCCTACGCGCTCGACGCGGCCACGGGCGAATTGGTCTGGAAGGTGACGGCCGCCGATGGCCCCGCCATGCAGATTACCGGCGCGCCGGCCCTTTTCGAGGGGCGCCTCTATGTCCCGATCTCGGGCGGCGACGACAGCGCCGCGATCGACCCCAACTACGAGTGCTGCAAAGGCCGCGGCGCCGTGGTCGCACTCGATGCGAAAAACGGAGAAACGATTTGGAGGACCTATACGATCCCCGAGGCGCGGCCGCTCGGCCGCAACAGCGCCGGCGCGCAGCTTTGGGGACCATCCGGCGTCTCGATATGGTCGTCCCCGACGATCGACGCCGAGGAGCGGGTTCTTTACGTCGGCACAGGCGATAATCATTCGGCGCCCGCCACCGACACTAGCGACGCGGTGCTTGCGCTCTCTTTGGATACGGGAGAGATTCTGTGGTCCCGCCAGCTGCTTTCCGGCGACATGGGAAACCTCGCCTGTCTCGGCGCGGATAAAACGAATTGCCCGGAACCGCACGGTCCAGATTTCGACCTCGGCGCGTCGCCCAATCTGATCACGCTCGAGAACGGCGGACGTCTGCTGGTCATCGGCCAGAAATCAGGCATCGTCCATGCGCTCGACCCGGATGATCGCGGCCGCATCGTATGGCAAACGCGCGTCGGCCGCGGCGGCCCCCTCGGCGGCGTGCAATGGGGCACGGCGACGGACGGCGCGACCATTTATGCCGCAACCTCCGACGTTGCTTTCAAGGACCTCGTCGCCGGCCAGCCTTTCGAGCTCGATCCGGACCAGGGCGGCGGGCTCCACGCGCTCGCAGCCGGTGACGGGGCCGTCCTTTGGGCGGCGCCGCCGGCGCAGGCTTGCGGAGAGCGCAAAAACTGCAGCCCCGCGCAATCGGCCGCCGTCACCGCCACGCCCGACTTTGTGCTCTCTGGCGCCATCGACGGCCATATCCGCGCCTATGCCGCAGAGAGCGGGCGCGTGCTGTGGGATCACGACACGGCGAGGCATTTCGACACGGTCAACGGGGTGAAGGCGCATGGCGGCTCGCTCGACGCGGCCGGGCCGACGGTCGCCGACGGGATGATCTTCGTCAACTCGGGCTACGGACTTTATGGCGGCGAGCCGGGCAACGTGCTGCTCGCCTTCGCGCCGCGCCCATAGAGCGTGGGATAAGTTTGTCGCCTCTCCGACCCCATTGCAGGCGTCCACGCCGGCCTCATGGGACGCCAAGGGTAAACCGGGTTAAACCTCATGTCGCATCATTTTGAATTTCGATGATGCAGCACGAGGAATGGATTTGTTCGACCTTCGGCATTTCAACGCACATTGCCCGTAGGCGTCCGGGTAGTAGTCAGAGCCGCAACCGCCGAGGACCAGAAGCACGTCGGGCTTCGGCTCAGTTACGGGAGACGGGAAAAACGTGTAACCCGTATGGAGCCAGCGAGGCAGGAATTTGCGCTCCCGACGTCGACCACTGATCATAAGTTTGGAATTTCACGCCGATCTTGTCGTAGTCGACCCGCAAATAGCCGTCTCGACCACGAAAAACCGCCTCAGGCATAACGCCTCTCACTTCTTGCGCGATCACTCCGACGTAGGCTTTGTTGCCGCCGTTGTAAACAAAGCGATAGAAGCCGAGGCCATTGGGGAAGTAGCCGAGCGGAGTGATATCGTGCTTCAAGCGAAAGTCCGATCTCCGTCCGCCCCTGCCGCCGCCGCCGCGATAGCCGCCGCCGCGATATGCGCCGCCGCGATGTGCGCCGCCGCGATAAGCTCCGCCACGATATGCGCCGCCACGATATGCGCCGCCACGATATGCGCCGCCGCGATATGCGCCGCCGCGATAGTATGCGCCGCCGCGATAAACTCCGCCGCGGTAGACTCCGCCGCGATAGACGCCGCCGCGGTAGACCCCGCCGCCGTAGTAGCCGCCGGCACGGGGCACACATTGCCCGTAGGCGCCCGGGTAGTAGCCAGGGCCGCAACCGCCAAGGACCAGAATCACGTCGGACTTGGGCTCAGGCAGTGGAGCAGGAGAAAATGCGTTGGCGTCGCGGGTCATGAGACCGGTCCCCAGGGCGCCGGTCACGGCGAGTATGGAAAAAAATGTCCTCATTGCCCATTCCTCCACATAAGTTCGCTCGACCGATTTTTTGGCCGCGCCGGTTCGAGCCTCAATTCCCGAAGGGGCGATTTTAGCGCAAATTCGCCCGCAAAACCGGGATACGCTCGGCCGCCACGACGTCTAACTTAGCTCTGCCGCGTGGCGTGCCAAACTCCGCCGCAGTGCAAACCCTGCGACGACCATTTACCCGAGCCAGAATTACCTCGCACCTTGCCCGTGACATGTACGGCGTGGTGCAAAAGGTGAAGTGTCACCAAGACACTGCCTTTAGGGCTGATATGACCGGAACCCCGCACAAGAACATGTCCCGTTGCGTGAACTTGACCGCCGCTTACAGCAATTTTTGTATTGTAAGCTTCATGGCAAGAACCATGCTGCGTTACGATGTGGACCGCGTAGATGCCACCAGCTTTCGCGTGAGCCGCTCCAATCCCCAGAAAAAAGAAGCAGCTTGCCCCGGCAAGCGCCACGGCAAAACCAGCGTATTCTGCGGACCTCATCTTGTCGGATATCCAACGGGTGACGGGCATGTTGACTATAAGACTGCTTGAACTGCTCTAACTATAGTAATAGCGAATTCCGCGCCTCCCCAAGAGGATGCGCGCCTGACGCGCGAAGGGGGAGGAAGCCGGCGGCTGCGCCGAGGTTTAACGAACCAACTCGGCATAAGCCACAAAGCGCATCCGAAGGGTCGGCTGCGCCCCGTCCAAAAGCTTCGTCGAAATCAGGCGCACCATTTCTGACGGCCGCGGCGAATCCTTCCCCTTGAGCCCCGGCGACGGAAGCCGCCGTCTTATCAGCGCCCTCGGCGTCGGGACCAACCGGCGCGACAATTTAGCCGGAATGCCGCGAAGCGGCCACGAACGGATCAATACCTACGGACGGCCCGGCGGGTATGACGGACAGTGGTTCTGGCCACGCAAACACCATTAATGCGGGTCCTACCTGCACCGCATGCAGCGCGGACTTGCGTCACCATCCCGTCCGGCTGATGAGGAGGCGCGACAGGCATTGCCTGCGCCGATGTTGCAAGAGCCAAGGCAAAGGCAAACGCGATAGTTACCAACCTGATCATTGCTTCCTCCCATAGGCTGCTGAGGGATTTGTATTATACAACCGACATTCGCCGGATGACCGTCAGCCTGATGGAAAACTGATCCAGTTTTGATATTTTGACAAGCCCTATCGTTGCCCGAGGTGTCTCCGTGGTCTTTCGGAGGGGTCGCGGCTGGAACGCGCCATGCTAGACCACTCGGCTATGGCCGCGCAACTTAAACAAAATATCCTCCAGCAACCCCGGAGCAATTCAGTCGGCCTTCAGATTGTGCTTTTCGAAGGACGTACTTGCCAGGAGATTTGGAAGGCCGCGCCCAGACTTCTCGAGGCACGCGAGCACGTCTCGGTAAGAAATATCTAGAGTTGTGATTTGGTCGGCGCTGACAATCTGCACCAATCCCGACGAAGGGTCAGGCGCGGCAGGCATAAACACGGCAACATGGCCGTCTTTGAATTCGTCGGCAAGGAAACCAAGCTGCCATCCATTGTACATGCCCACTAAGACAGGCTTGAGGTCTTCATTCGCCTTTTCGTCCAACCCTGCCAAGCGGTCAGTGTATTTACGAGCGACGACGTACGGAGGCAGTTTATTTAAGAGTTTGTCTTCAAGGAACGATACTGCATCCTTTTTGACTGACAAAGATCGGG
Organism: uncultured Alphaproteobacteria bacterium; assembly: GCA_963789645.1. Lineage (GTDB taxonomy): Bacteria > Pseudomonadota > Alphaproteobacteria > Rhizobiales > Beijerinckiaceae > Methylocapsa. Next base: position 15,696 of record CAWBLM010000003.1, read on the forward strand.
CGAAAAACCCTGCGACGAACGCCACGAGCACCAGCAATAAAGCCCCAACGACATAAACGGCGATAACCACCACGCCTTTTGGAAAGGGAAGTTTCTCCGCTAATGGCGTCACACTGTCGACAGCCATCTTGCCAGCCTTGACAACAATGAGGAGTATTGCCGCGAATGGCAGCAAAAAAAGAGCGCCTCCGAGCACCGTTGTTTTCACGAAGTCGAAAATTTTTCTCATGACACGCTGCGTGCTTGGCGCGCCCCGTCCTGCGGTGGGAAGCCGCCGAGCCTCACTCCTCGTCCTCATCCTCTTCATTCATCCGGCGACTTATAGCAGCCTCCTTGAACTCATGAAGAACATGCATCGCGACGAGACGCATGCGCCGTTTCTGGTCGGCGTCAAGGGTGGCGTAGAGCGGCTGCCACGCATCGGCGAGCTTCTTCAGCGCTTCGGCTCTTTGAGCCATGTAGTCGGCGCGCGCGCGCATGAATTCGACAGGTTGAAACTCGGTCTTTTCAGCCACCCGCGCCTTGACAGCTGCGATGTGTTCTTGCCTCATCGTCGCTCTGGCGCGGATGGCGTCCTCTACGGCCTGCCAATATTTCATTTGGTCAGGCTTCAGCTGCAATGCAGCCTTGGCGACGCCAATGCGCGCATCGGTCAAAGCATTCCAATCAGCTGCGGTAAAGCGCGCCTCCGCCGGCGCGGCAGCCTGCGCATAGGCGAGCGAAGACCCGGCGACAAAAAAGGCCGTTAGGCCAAGTACAAGGATCTTGAGCATTGGAGCCCTCCCACAATCGCGCGCCCGAAGATAGGCCTACGCCGCCACGTCGTTTTCTTATGTTTTGGATAATACGCTTGGATAGGCCCTGCTGCCATGAGCTGGATCAAGATCGCAGACGATTCGCGAGCTATCGCCGAAATCTTGGTGACGTCAGCTTGGGCGAGGGCTTTGGCTCGAGGCGAGCTTGCCTCGATTCCATCTTCCCATTAGTGATCGCGGCACCCGTTTGCGCTGGGGATGGCGGGCGCGTAAAAGCGTGCTGAGCCGCCAAGAGGCGACGCGTCGCTGCTAAGGCGATCCGTCTTGAGCGGAGCACGGAGGAGTCGGCATGAAGAACCCGGATGCGCGGGCCTGGATGTGGTCCAATGCGGTCGATATGCTGGCGCGGGCGGACCGGATGCACCGCCAATTGTTTCAGCTCGCGGCGGGCCAAAGCCGCAAGGCCAATTGGGAGCCGCCGGTCGACCTCGTCGAGACGGAGCGCGAGATTTTGGCGCTCGCGGCGCTGCCGGGGGTCGATCCAGAGGACATCACCGTGGCGGTCGAGAACGGCCTCCTGCTGATTGCGGGCGAGCGCTGCATGCCGCCGGAATTCAGGACCGCCGCGATTCATCGGCTCGAACTGCCGCAGGGGCGATTTGAACGCGCGCTGCCGCTGCCGCCCGGCCGCTACGAACTGCTGCCGCCAAAGGCGGTCAACGGCTGTCTTTCCATCGTCCTGCGCAAACTCGCGTAAAGTTTTCGCTTCCTCGCATTTTCTCGACGCGAACCGGCAGCTGCTTCGCTTGAAAATGCTCTAACCCCTTGGTTCTCGCCATGTCACGCTTCGCGACGCCCTTTTTGTGCCAAGCCGCCCACGCCGCCGACGCTGACGCCGGCGCCGGCGCGGGCGCCCGTCTCAGCCGTCGGGCAGCGCGGATCTGCAAAGGGACGTGCTGATCATCGTGCCCGTTCGCGGCTTCGTCTTGTTCCCCGGCGTCGTCATGCCGGTGACGATCGGCCGCCCGGCCTCGATCGCCGCCGCGCAGGAGGCCGTGCGGCAGCAGAGTCCGATCGGCATCCTGATGCAGCGCGACGCCACCGAGGACAATCCCTCGCCCTTGGGCATGCATCGCATGGGCGTCATCGCCAACATCATGCGCTACATCACCGCTCAGGATGGCGGCCATCATCTGATCTGCCAGGGCGAGCAGCGTTTTTATGTCGAGGAATTCGTCAAGGAGCAGCCTTTTCTCGCCGCGCGGGTGCGACGCATCGAGGAGCAGGACATCCGTTCGCCCGCTATCGAGGCGCGTTTCGTCCATCTCCAGGGGCAGGCGGCGGAAGCGCTCCAGCTGCTGCCGCAGACGCCGCCCGAACTGATCGCCGCCGTCAATAACGCCCCTTCGCCCTCGGCGCTCACCGATCTCGTCGCCGCCTACATGGACGCGACGCCCGAGCAAAAACAGGACATACTGGAAACCGTCGACCTTATCGCGCGGATGGACAAGGTGGCGCGCCTGCTGGCCCAGCGCATCGAGGTGCTGCGCCTGTCGCAGGAAATCAGCCGCCAGACCAAGGCCTCGCTCGACGAACGCCAGCGCGAGATATTGCTGCGCGAGCAGATGGCCTCGATCCAGCGTCAGCTCGGCGAGGGCGACGGCAAGGCGCAGGAAATCGCCGAGCTCAACGAGGCGATCGCCAAAGCCGGCATGCCGCAGGAGGTCGAAGAGGCGGCGCGCAAAGAAGTGCGCCGGCTGGAGCGCATGCCCGACGCCTCGGCAGAATATGGCATGATCCGCTCTTATATCGATTGGCTGATCGAGCTGCCCTGGGCGCTTCCGAGTGAACCGCCAATTGACATCGCCGAAGCGCGCCGGATTCTCGACGCCGATCATTTCGGGCTCGAGAAGATCAAGCAGCGCATCGTCGAATATCTCGCCGTGCGCAAGCTCGCCCCTCAAGGCAAGGCGCCGATTCTTTGCTTCGTCGGGCCGCCCGGCGTCGGCAAGACTTCGCTCGGCCAATCGATCGCGCGAGCCATGGGGCGCAAATTCGTCCGGGTCAGTCTCGGCGGCGTGCATGACGAAGCCGAGATCAGGGGCCACCGCCGCACCTATGTTGGCGCCCTGCCCGGCAATATCATCCAAGCCATCCGCAAGGCGGGCGCGCGCAATTGCGTGATGATGCTCGACGAGATCGACAAGATGGGCGCGAGCATTCAAGGCGATCCCGCCTCCGCCATGCTGGAAGTGCTCGACCCCGAGCAGAACAACAGTTTTCGCGATAATTATCTCGCCGTCCCATTCGATCTTTCCCGCGTGGTCTTCATCGCCACCGCCAATCTGCTCGACACGATACCCGGGCCGCTGCGCGACCGCATGGAGATCATCACCCTCGCCGGCTACACAGACCAGGAAAAGCTGCAGATCGCGCGCCGCTATCTGGTTCCGCGCCAACTGGAGGCAAACGGGCTCAAACCCGAACAAGCCGAGATCGACGACGAGGCGCTGACCGAAATCATCCGCGGCTATACGCGCGAGGCGGGGGTGCGCAACCTTGAGCGCGAGATCGGCCGCGCGTTGCGCCATGTCGCGGTGAGCATCGCCGAGGGCAGCGCCAGCCACGTCCGCATTATCCGCGCCGACCTCGCCGAGCTTCTGGGACCGCCGCGCTTCGAAGATGAAGTCGCGATGCGGGTCAGCGTTCCGGGCGTCGCGACGGGGCTCGCCTGGACGCCGGTCGGCGGCGACATTCTCTTCATCGAAGCCACAAAGACGCCCGGCCATGGCAAACTGATCCTCACCGGCCAGCTCGGCGAAGTCATGCGCGAGAGCGTCCAGGCGGCGCTGAGCCTGGTCAAAAGCCGCGCGGCGGATCTTGGACTCGACCCCGAAAGCTTCGACAAGACCGATATCCATGTCCATGTGCCGGCGGGCGCGACGCCAAAGGACGGTCCAAGCGCGGGCGTCGCCATGTATATCGCGCTCGTTTCGGTGCTGACCGGCCGTCTCGTGCGCAGCGATACCGCCATGACCGGCGAGATCAGCCTGCGCGGGCTGGTTCTGCCGGTCGGCGGCATCAAGGAGAAGGTAGTGGCCGCCGCCCGCGCTGGCCTGACGCGCGTGCTGTTGCCGGCGCGCAACCGGCGCGACTACGAAGACATTCCCCAGGAGGCGCGCGAGCGCTTGGAATTCGTGTGGCTGGAGCGCGTCGACGACGCCGCGGCGGCGGCCTTCGAGAGCAAGGAGTTGGCTCAGGCTTGAGACGCGCTCGCCCGGCGCTAGACGGACGGCAGGCCGCCGGACGATACAGCCGAAGCTTACCACGACCGCTCGTCACGTATAGGAAACTGTATCAAACTCGAACTATTTTTAGGGCCGACTTTCCGCGCGCCCTGGCGCTAGTTTGAATTTGTTGGGCCCTCGCGCGTCGCCATGACCTCCTATATGCTACGCGCAAAATTTTGGGAGGGCGGCGCATGACGACCGTTATTGATTTTGTCGAAGATTGGATAGAGATCCGCGCAAAACTTCAGCGGCAGCTTAAATTGCTTCAGTCCGGCGAAATGCGCACAAGAAACGCGGCCGGCGACACCACTGCGGCGACGATCCAGCGCATCAAAAGCTGGATTGATGAGCTCAACGGTCTATTGAAGGAATATTCGCGCGCCGGCGGGACTTGACGGCCACAGCCTCCCCCGACGGGCAAGGGCGCTGCGCGGAGATGCGCGTCCGGCAGTTAGTTCGTCATGATGGCAGGCGGCGGGTTTCGGGCCGTCCGACTAGCGCAGCGATCCTGGCGTCGTCAGGACCTCACCCGTCTCCAGCAGCGTTTTGAGACCGGAGGGCACCATCGGCCAGCCGCGAGTTCAAACCTTACAGAAAAGCGGTTGCCGAAAGTCAGCGAAAGCGCCAGATTTCGATATGGGATCGAGGCCAGCGAAACGGCGCGGGTAACGCTGCCTGATCGCCCCCTCACCCAAAGTCGCGCCCCGCTCCCCAGGAGAACTCGATGCACAATCGATCGTCGAAGTTCCGCAAATCGCTGTCAGGACTGGCCGCCTGCATAATCCTGAGCTTCGCAGGAGCAGTTTCATCGGTCGCCGCGGACGGCAGCGCGCCTACTGCGGACACCCTGCTGCGAGCGGGACATGACGAAGACAATTGGATCCTTCCCGCCAAGACCTACGCCGGCAATCGCTATGTCAAACTCAAGCAAATCGACAAGACCAATGTCACGTCGCTGCGTCTGGCGTGGAGCACCCAAATCGCCGACGACGGCGAGCAGGAAGCCGCGCCAATCATCTGGAACGGCAAGATGTACATTTCGACGCCCATGGCGGCGTGCTTGCGCTCGACGCAGCCACCGGCAAACTCCTCTGGCAAGCGGCCTATAACCCGGCCTACGTGCTGTTGTTCGCAGTCAATCGCGGGGTGGGATTGGCCGACGGCAAGGTGTTCATCGCGACGCAGGACTGTCAAATTCTCGCCCTTGACGCCGAGACCGGTAAAAAAGTTTGGAACGTGCAGGGCTGCCGCGACACCAGCAACAGCTTTTATTCGATGGCGGCGTATGTCTACAAGGACCAGATCATCGTCGGGACCGGCGGCGGCGACAATGGCAATATCGGCTTGGTCAGCGCCTTCAGCGTCAAGGACGGCGCCCGTCTATGGGATTGGCAAACCATCCCCGGACCTGGCGAGCCTGGTCATGAAACCTGGCCAGGCAACTCCTGGAAACATGGCGGCGCTTCGCCGTGGAACGGGATGGCCATCGACCAGGAGGACGACACGCTGTTTGTCACGCCGGGCAATCCCGGGCCGGACATGGTGCTGACAGGTCGCGAGGGCAAAAACCTCTATACCAATTCGCTGGTCGCGCTGGATATTTCGGCCAAGCAGCCGAAAATAAAATGGCACTACCAACTCGTACAGAACGACACGCACGATTTCGATCCGGCAATGATTCCGGTTTTGTTCGATGGCTACGTGGACAAACAGAAGCGGCCGCTGGTCGCGGTCGGCGACAAGGCAGGCAACTTTGTCATCATCGACCGTAAAACCGGCAAGGTCGTCCATCGCCTCGCTTTGAGCAAGCAGGAAGGCCTCAACACCCCGCCCACGCTGGAGGGAACCGAGGCTTGCCCCAATCACGGTGGCGGCATCGAGTGGAACGGCGGCGCTTACGATCCGGCCACGAACGTCTTTGTCGTGCCGAGCACGGAAGAATGCGGGGTGTTCAAGATCACGACCGAGGATCCGCAATATCTTCCCGGGCAGCCCTACGAGGGCGGCGCCTTGCCCAAGCGCCAAAACGGGACGGGCGTCATTAGCGCGATTGACGTCGACAGCGGCAAGCTTCGCTGGCGTCATCCCTTGCCGTATCCGGCACAAGGCGGCGTTCTCATCACGTCGACAGGCTTGGCGTTCACCAGCGATCTCGCCGGCAATCTCTATGCCTTTGATGCGGCGGCAGGTCAGCAATATTGGAAGCAGGCCACTGGCTCCGCGGTCGTCGCTCCGATCTCGGCCTACAGCGTTAACGGTCGCGAGCATCTGGCGCTCGTGGCGGGTCAGGCGGGCAACCAGCAGACGCCGAATCTGCCCGCCTCGGCGGGCAGCCGAGTCCTTGCGTATCAGGTCGGTGAGGCGCCGGCCATCGTCAACGACGCGGCGGGGCAGGTGGCGCTCGCAGCCGCTCCTAAAGCCTCCGGCGCGTATTCCGAACCACCGTCACGGTCCCATGGCTCCGCGCCATACACGCCTGAGCAGGTCGCGCAGGGCGCCGCAGTTTACGCCAGCGAATGCGCGGCTTGCCACGGCGCAAGCCTGCAGGGCGTCTCCGCCCCAGCCTTGACCGGTCCCAGCTTCGGCCACTCGCATCTCACCGCCGCGCAGCTGCGGACGGTCGTGGTGCAGACCATGCCCTTGACCGCGCCGGGAGCGCTCAAGCCAGAGGAATATGCCGCGGTGATGGCCTATCTTCTGAACTATAATTGCGTGCAGCCAGCCGGTGACGGAAAGGAGACGTTCCCAACGACGGATTTGCCGGCCTTGCAACAGGTCGTCTTGAGCGGAGCCACTTGCGCGCCTCATTCGTCCGAGTAAATCCGCTATAGTCGTTTCCTGCCTAAACAGCCGGAGCGAAGCGAGGGGTCATTGCAGCATTGAAAAAAACAACCGCCAGGCCTTCTTCGATCGCCGCGGTTGCGCTAGTCTAACTGACGGAGCTCCTGCGGAACGCTCCGGCTGAAGCGGATAAAAATTGGTTTGGGAGAGGCGCATGCCAGAGTCCGGTCAAACCTCGCCGCTTCGCGCCGACGCCTCTGATTCCGTCAGCCAAGCAGAGCTGGAGCAGGCGCTTGAGATCGCGCCGAGAGGCGCGCTGGCGCTCGCCGGGGCCGCTCTCGCGCTTCTGGTGCTCGCCTACTTCCTGGTCTACTTCCTGGTGTTCCTGCCCCGCGGCGCGGTTTTCTGACGAGGTCATCGCTATGAGCGCGCATGACATTCTCAAGACCGAACTGCGTTGGGCCGCCATTGTCGTCGGCTCGGTGGCGGTCATCATCGCGGTCATCGTCGTCTCGAGTTTCGTGATGGCGATGCATCCGCCCAGCCATGTCGAGACCATCGACCCGACGACGCTCGGTCAGAACAAGGAATTCGCCGAAAGCAATCTCGGCGCGCGCGTCGATCCGGATGGTTCGGTGACCGTGCGGATAATCGCCGCGCAATTCGCCTTCGTACCGCGCTGCATCCCGGTACCGCAAGGCCGGCCGGTGACGGTTCGCATCACAAGTCCTGACGTCATCCACGGCTTCATCATCGCCGGCACCAACGCCAATACGATGGTCGTCCCCGGCTATGTCGCCGAAGTCCGAACGGTGTTCAAAAACGCGGGCGATCATCTGATGCCGTGCCACGAATATTGCGGCCTTGGCCATAGCGAGATGTGGGCCATGGTCCGCGTGATCCCGCAGAATGCGTGGCGCAACGACGCGAACGGGAGGGCGAGCTGTGAAATACCGCGTTGAGCGATTGATCCTCGCCCATTTCATCGCGTCCTTCGCGACATTCGCCGTCGCCATCGTGCTGGGGGCATGGCAGATGACGGTGCGCAGCGGGCTCAATCCACCCTACACCTCGCCCGAAAACTATTTCGCGTCGGTGACCGCGCACGGCACTATTATGGCCTATGTCATGCCGACGCTGTTCATCATGGGTTTCGGCTATTTCGTGGCCGTGACCTCGCTCGACAGGCCGTTGCCCAGCATGCGCCTCGCTTGGCTCGGCTTTTGGCTCGCTATCGCCGGCGCCGTCATGGCGGTGGCGGCTGTGGTCGCCGGCAAAGCCACCGTCTTCTACACTTTTTATCCGCCGCTCACGGCAAGCCCTTTCTACTACGTCGGCGTCGTTCTGGTCGTCGCCGGCTCCTGGATCTGGGTGGCGCTGATGATCTGGGCGATGGCGGACTGGAAGAAGGAGCATCCTGGCGAGCCGGTTCCTCTCGTTATGTTCGGCAATGTCGCCAACGCCTTCCTGTGGCTGTGGACCACGGCCGGCGTCGCCGTCGAGGTTCTGTTCCAGATCATTCCGGCCTCGCTTGGCTGGACGCAGACAATGGATGTCGGCCTCGCGCGGACGCTGTTCGGCTGGACGCTGCACCCGATCGTCTATTTCTGGCTTCTGCCCGCCTATATCGCCTTCTATACGATAGCGCCGCGGGTCGCCGGCGGACGGCTTTATAGCGACATGATGGGCCGCCTCAGCTTCCTTCTCCTCGTCATTTATTCCCTTCCCGTGGGCATGCATCATCTCTTCATGGATCCTCAGCACGGGACGGGCTTTAAATTCCTGCAGATGATGCTGACGGCGCTCGTCACGATCCCGACGCTGCTGACGATCTTCACGATCAGCGCCTCGATGGAAATCGCCGGGAGGCTGCGCGGCGGGCGAGGCCTGTTCGGCTGGATCGCGGCGCTGCCCTGGGACCGGCCGATGGTGCTCGCGACCGGCCTCAGCTTCGTGCTGCTCGGATTCGGCGGCTTCGGCGGCATTGTCAACATGTCCTACGGCATGAACGCGATGGTCCATAACACATCCTGGGTCACCGCCCATTTCCACCTGATCTATGGCGGTTCGGTGGTGATCATGTATTTCGCCATCGCCTATGAGTTCTGGCCCAAGCTGGTAGGCCGCAAGCCGCTGTCGCTCCGGCCTCTTCGCCGGCAACTTTGGCTATGGTTCATCGGCATGGTCGTCACCACCTTTCCGTGGCACATCCTTGGCCTTTCCGGTCAACCGCGCAGGGTCGCAACGTTCGACTTCACCAACCCGGTGATCGCCTTTTGGCAGCCCTGGACCATCGTTTCGGCGATCGGCGGATTGATTCTGCTTGCGGGAGGCCTTTTGTTCGTGTGGAACATTGCGACCCTTTTCCGCGGCGCGCCTGAGACCGACCGGCAGATGCATTACGCCGTAGCGGTCGAGCCGCCGCAACGCGTGCCGAGCGCCCTCAACGGCTTCGCGCTTTGCAACTGGCTCATTCTCTTCCTGATGGTTGCGGCTTTTGGCTATCCGCTGGCGCAATTCTTCTTCATCAAGGCGCCTCCCGCGCTGGTCCATCGCGTCGATCTCGGAGGCTGACGTCGATGTCCGAGGTCCCCTCCCCGCCGCCTGAAAGCGCCGACCGTTCGTGGCGCCTCTGGGCCAGCGTTTTCGTCGGGTCCTTCGTCGCACTGAGCCTCATTCTCGGGTTCGTCGTCCTGCCGTCGCGGGATGAAGCGCGCGTCGGCCCCTTCGCGGCGCTCTGCCGGGCGCTCGGCATTCCGGGCTACGAAAAGATCCCGCCATTGCCAGCGGGCCCTGTAAGCGCCCCTGCCTCGCGAGTGGCATGGACGGCGAAGACGCGTGATCTTCTCGCGAGCGGGAGCGCGACCCGAGGCGCGGCGCTCGCCAAAGACGTCTGCTCGGCCTGCCACGGCCTGGACGGCAAATCGGTGGATCCGACGCAGTTTCCAAACCTCGCCGGACAAACGAAGGCAGCAATCTATAAGCAGCTGCGCGACTTTCAGTCGGGCGACCGGCAATCCGACATCATGGGGCCAGTTGCGCAGCAGCTCAATGAACAACAGATCGCGGACGCCGCGGCCTACTACGCCGGGCAGAAACCAGCCGACCTGATGGCCGCCGCCTCGGGCGTTGACCTTGAGATCGTCACGCTGGCGCGAATTGGCGATCCGCGGCGCGGCATCCCCTCATGCGACTCCTGTCATGGACAAAGCCGGAGCGGTCCGGAAGGCGCGCCTTTGCTGTTGGGCCAAACCCCTGCCTATTTGGAGCGGCAGCTCAAGAATTTCGCCGCTCGCGAGCGCCATAATGACCTCTACGAGCGCATGCGGGTCAATGCGCACCGGCTGACGCCGCAGGAAATCCATAGCCTGCCGATCTATTACAGCGGCATGCCGGCTTCGCATTGAAGGGTGCGCGTCAGAGCAGCGGATTTAGGCGGTTTGCAAATCAATGGTCGTCCGGCCATCCTGTGGACAAAGGTTTCGCCCGGATGATCTTCGTCGCGTTCAGCTTGCCCTTCGCGTCGTAGGTCGCCCCTGAAGCCGTGAATGCGTTTCCTTCAACAAGGACCGCCGCCTCTTCGGTGTTGATCGCCGCGCTGTCGTTGACCATGACGATGGCCTTGGCCCGCGTCTTGAGAAAGAGGGTCGATCCGTCGATTTTGGCAAGAATCCCCGTGACCTGATGCGGCTCTGCCCCGACCGCGTTCTCAGTCGGGGCGCCCGCGACGGACGCCGTGGCCGTGACGATCGGAGCCTTCGCCTGAACCATCAAATTCGGCGAAGCTAGGGCCGTGGGCGATCCCGACGTCAGGCCGAACATTAGAAGTTCCTGGTTGCTGGCGACGAAGACTTTCCCATTTGCGACCACTGGAACAATATTGGCGTTGGCGTTCTGGTAAGGCCAATCGCCCGCCCGAATGCTCAGGAGCTGAGGCAGTACGCCCGACGAAATTGGCGCCGTCGAGAACGCATAAAGATAGATCCCGTTCGGATCTTGCGTGTACGAATTGACGGGACGGCTCACCGCCCAGATAATCGCGCTTCCCGGCTGCGTTCCGTTCGAGGAAACCGCTGTGAAGAAGCCGCGATCCTGGCCGGTCTGGATCGGGGTCGGCCCACTCTCTAATTGGAGGTGGGGCTTGCCGGTAAGCGATGTAATGACCTTCCAAACCCTCAGATTGAAGCCGCCGCTCGTGACAACGCGGCCGACGCCATCCGCGCCAGTGAAATAGGATGGCGCGCACCAGCAACCCGCGTCCTGCTGGGAGTCGAGAACATTGTCTGGGCCACCATTGGTAAAGCCGCCGAGGCTGTTTGCATTAAAAAGGTACACCGTCCCCGATTTGCCCGCCGCCACGGCGAGTTTATAGTAGGCCCCGCTTTGGTTCGGCAGGATCATCATGCCGCCAGAGCCGAAATCCGCGTCTTCGCTGTCGAGAGTATTTGCGTCCCCAGGCGTGAAGACGCTCTGGACGCTGCTGAGGTCGGGCGCGATCCGCACAGCGCTTTCGGAAATATTGAGTACGCCGTCATGGGTGCCCGGCTTTGTGTTACCTGTCGTGAAATACAGGTTTTTGCCCAGGTCGGCTGCCGGCCCCGCACCCGACATCCAAATCGAAGACAAGAAGTAGCCATTGCTTAAGGGAAGCGCGTCGTTGAGTTGGTTCGTTGCGAAAGGCGCCAGAGTCGCGCCGCTCCAGCCCAGCAGCCATCCCCGCGAATGCGAACTCTGTAAATCGCAAAAGCTGCCGAACGCCGCGTACACGTTTCTTGGCACGTAGGCTAACGCGGGGCGCTGCCGCTGATAACGTGCGTCAAAAGTCAGAGTTGTCCCGTCGGACAATGTGTGCGTTGCGGTCACGGTGACGGGAGGGGTGTAGTCGTTAAGGTCCCGGGCTTGGAGGGAATGAAGCACGTAAATTGGCGTTTTCCCGTCATTCGAAAGGGTATAGGTGATGACGTATATGACATTCAACAAGTCGTTAAAGACAGGCGTTCCCGTTATCCCGATATGTGGCCCATTATTGTCGCATCCGAAAGGCGCCGGGACCGGCGCTCCAAGATTTCTCTGTAAGAGCACAGCGCCGGTGGCGGCGTTGATTCCATACACGGTGTTGTTTTCCGTGGCGACATAGACGATGTCGTATCGTCCGGGCTTAGGTCCGAGAATGTTAAAGCTGGGTACGAACAGCGGTTGCGCGTCAACCAGATCGTCCAGCGGGATTGTTGCAATGAGCCCGAACTGAGAGCTTCCAACAGTCGATGGCGTCAGGATGGTTTCGGTCGGGTTCCAGCCGGTGCGGCCATAATCATAATGGTGCGTGGCAATCGCCATTCCGGCTTTGCCGGAAGGCGGGGGCGGCGGCGGCGGAGGCGGTGGCGGAGGAGGCGGCGTGGTTGACGATGCTGGAGCGATGCTAACGGCGATCGCGTCCCAATAATTCGCGCCAGCGCTACCCTTTAATGTCACGGAAGGCGCCGACGAACCGAGCGCAATGTCGCCCGCATACATCGAGCGATAGACGCTTTCCGTAAAGATGTTAGTTGCTCCCGAGGGGCCGGTGACAGTCGAGCCTTCCTGGTCATAGTCGCCGAAAACGACCTCGACCTCGCCGGATTTCGCCGGGTTCGCAAGCGCAGGCAATGTGAGAGATGTCGCAGATGTGGTCACTGCGGCGGAACTCGCATCAACGCTCGCCGCATTGCGGTAAGTGCGGATAATCCCGCCGGGAAATACCACGTTCGTCCAAGTATATGACGCCGGCTCATTCGAGGCGATGCGCGAATAGAGGCAAGCGCTCTGAATAGTGTTGGTCGCCTGTTTAACCAGCGTCCAGCCGGTCTGAGGCGTCGAGCATGACGTGGCCTGGTTGGCCATATAGGCGAGCATCAAGTCGCCGTTTTGCGTCCCGGCCGGAACCGGGATTTGCACATTGCCGTACCAAAGGTGAGTTCCGTTTCCGGACGACGCGATGAACTGGATTGAAGGGGAGGCCAGCGCAGCGCTGGAGACCGACGCGAGGAGTATGGCTAGGAGAGCTTTCACGCTATTTCCTTTGAACCTGGACGGGCCAAGCTTCAGCGTGACGGCAAAGCGAGACTCGCCGTCCGCGCGCGGGCTCGTGCGCGTTGAAAGGGGTAGGAATCGCCCTCGCCAGGGGAGGAATCCGTAGCGAGGCGGAAAAATGGAGGACAGTTACAGCTTAGTGATTATCGACGCGTGAAAATAATCAATACACACTACATCGCCGCGCCCGCTATCAAGAACGGCAAAAATAGCGCGCCAATGACAATCAGGTAATCGAGAATCGTAATCGTCAGTTGCATTTTAGCATCCTCCCAAGATACAATATAAATAAAGTATCGTCGTCATTTGCGCATGAATTCCGTGTCATCGCAAAAATTGAAACTGTATTCTGAGTTGAGCTGCTTCTAGCGACATCACTGCCAAGTTGTACCGCTGGCTCTTCATCAGTGATGATAACGTCGCACGATTTTTTCGATCGCAATAAACGGCATTTCAAGAAGCAAAAAATCAATCATATCATTGGTCGTAATCGACCTGCCGCTCTTAGGAACTTCCCGGATGGCTACGGGCCGTATAGATAATCTACCTTGCATTACCAACTTCTTTGAGAGCCGGAGATGAGGCAAGGCACGGAAAATACGAAAGCCTGGCAATCGTCAGTCGCCGGCGGGGGCATAGTTCCGGGTTTTCCGGCAAGCCTCAGCCGTTGCCGCAGACTGTCGATGAGGTTCCCGCCGAGCGCCGACAAACAGCGGCATGCCCGCTTCCCATTGAAGGCGGGTCATAGCAGCGGATCGAGGATGCGCGCGATTCCCTCGACCGTATCGCGAAAATCGGAAACCGGCGGCGCGCCCTTTTGCGTCTTATCGTGGAGTGTCTCGATCCATTTGACGACCGCGCCGACCTCCGCCGCGCCATAGACGATGGCGTTCGCCTCAAAATTCAGAAACAGGCTGCGCGGATCGATATTGACGGAGCCAACCATGGCGAACTCGTCGTCGAGGACCAGGATCTTGGCGTGCACCATGCCGCCGGTGAAGCGGATCACGCTAACGCCGGCGGCCGCCGCGTCGCGCAACGGCTGGCCGCGCGCAAGGTCGGCGATGCGGTGATTGGACGGGTCCGGCACATAGACGCGCACGTCGACGCCGCGATGCGCGGCAAGCGCCAGCGCCTCGGCAAGACCGTCGGGCGGAATGAAATACGGCGTCACGATCCACAAGCGCCGGCGCGCCGCGAAGCCCGCCGAGACGAGCGCGGCGTAGACCGGATCGCCGGGCACGTCCGGTCCCGAGGGAGCGATCTGCGCCACCGTATCGCCGGCGGCGGGCGGCGGCGGCGCGGCCGCCTCGATGCGCTTTCCGGTGACGAATCGCCAGTCGGCGGCGAAAAGATCCGCATAATCGCGCACGGCCGGACCTTCGAGCAAAAAAGAGAGATCGCGCCAGCGTTTTGGGTCGGGCGCCGGCCCCATATATTCGGCTGCGACATTGGCGCCGCCCGCGACCGCCCGCAAATCGTCGGCGATGAGCATCTTGCGGTGGTTGCGGAGGTTGGTTCGGGTGAAATGAATGAGGCGCACGGGCAGAAAGAACGCGGCTTCGCCGCCGGCCCTGATCAAGGGATCGAGCGCGCGCTTTGGTGTTGAGAACGATCCGACTCCATCGAGCAGCAGGCGCACTTCGACGCCGGAGCGCGCGCGGCGCGCCAGCGCCTCGACGATCGCGAGGCCGACGGGATCTGGATGCAGGATGAAGGTCGCCATGTGGATGCGCTTTTCCGCGCTCTCGATCGTCTCCATGAACTGGCGATAGATGTCGACGCCGTCGGCGCACAGCGTAAAGCGGTTGCCGCCTTGCGCCGCTGGCAGGCCATAGCTCTGCAACAGCCGGTCGGCGCCGGCTTGCCCAGGCGGCAGCTGCGCGGGCTCCCCTGAGCCGAGCGGCGGCTTCAGCATCAAAGCGCCGCCAAGCTTGCGGCCGCCCAGAACGAGATAGGCTGGGACGCCGAGCCAGGGAATGAGCAGGATCGCCATCAGCCACGCCGTCGTGCTGGCCGCCGAGCGGCGCTGGCGCAACATCCGCGGGACGATGAGGAGGGTCATCGACACGCCCGCGATCATCGACAAATGGGAGGCGATTAACGAATCGAACATAGTTTCTAGGCCGATTGACTGAGGGCGCGCCGGCGGCGCCATGAGTTTTGCAATGTCACATATTGGATAAAGTCATCCGCTTTTCAAAAATGGATACGACGTCTCGCCCCTTCGAGTCTCGGCGAGGATGCTGTAATGGCGGAAAAGCCTTGCGTCTGCCTGAGCATAGCGGAGCGGAGCGACCGGCTCGCGTCATGATCGAGACCCGCGGTCGATGCGCCAACGCAGGTTCAAGCGCCTCATGCTGAATGCATCCGATATCGGCCCCGTTCTCATCACCGGCTGCTCCAGCGGCGTCGGCTGCGCCGCCGCAAAAGCGTTTCGCGCCGCGGGCTTCGAAACCTTTGCGACGGCGCGGCATCTCGCCGCGCTTGAAGGGCTGCGCGCCATCGGCTGCCGCGCGCTCGCCCTCGACGTCACGGATGAAGCCGCGCGAGCCGTGGCGGTCGAGGCCATTGAAAGAGAGTTTGGCGCGGTCGGCGTTCTCGTGAACAATGCGGGATACGCCCAGTACGGTCCAACTGAGGAAATATCTCTCGACGACATCCGGCGGCAATTCGAAACCAATGTTTTCGGGGCCATCCGGCTCGCGCAACTCGTCTTGCCCGCGATGCGGCGCGCCGGGCGAGGCCGCATCGTCAATGTGAGTTCGGTCGCCGGGCGCGTCAGCATCCTGGGCGGCGGCGCCTATCACGGGACCAAATTCGCGCTCGAAGCGATGGCCGACGCGCTGCGCGCCGAAGTCGCGCCCTTCGGTGTCGAAGTCATTAACGTGCTTCCGGGGCCGATCGCCACGCATTTCGAGGCCGCGCTGTTGCAAACCATTCCCGAGGGCGGCGCCGAAAGCCCCTATGCGCCCTTCAAGCGAAATCTCGCGCGGCGCCTGCGGGCGTTCCTGAAACCGGGCGGCTTCGGCGTGATGACCGCCGACCATGTCGCGAAGATTGTCTTCGCCGCCGCCACCGCGCCGCGTCCGCGCACACGCTACCATGTCGGCTTGATCGCCAAATTTGGCCCGCTCGGCCGCGCTCTCGTCCCGGACCGCCTGGTCGACGCCATGACCCGTCTCGTCATATCCAACAAAGAGGGCTGACAGCCTTCGGATTGCGGCAATTCGGCGAAAAATACCAGAACTTTAACCACAATCTATTAACCCGGACGCCGGGCGCAGGGCCGACGCGCCCCAATTGCCGCCGCAAAGCTGGAGCATTGTTAAGCTGCGGTTTCCGGCCGCCCCGCCTTGCCGCTAAAGGTTGCGAAATGAGTGTGACATCTTCGCGCGTCTTCTTCGTTCGCGGCGCCGCGGCGCTTTTGGCGGCGCTGCTCGCTGCGCTGTTCGTCGCGCAGACCGCCGGAGCGGCCTCCAAAGGCGAAATTCCGATTCCGGCGGCGACCATCGCCCTAATGGGCGCGCGCGACACGACGCCGGCCGCTCCAATCCTGATGCGCGCCTATAAGAAGGAATCGGAAATCGAGGTCTGGAAGCAAAACAAGAGCGGGCGCTACGTCTTTCTGAAAAGCTTCCCGATCTGCCGCTGGTCGGGGACGCTCGGCCCCAAGACGACGCAGGGCGATCGCCAGACGCCGGAAGGATTTTATTCCGTCGGCCCGCAACAGATGAATCCCAACTCGCACTATTATCTCTCTTTCGACACCGGCTATCCGAACGCCTATGACCGGGCGCATGGCGGCTCCGGCTCGGCCGTGATGGTGCATGGAACCTGCTCGTCGGCCGGTTGCTTCGCCATGACCGACAAGATGGTCGGCGAAATCTTCGCCCTCGCGCGCGAGGCTTTGCGCGGCGGCCAGCCGGCCTTCCAGTTTCAGTCCTACCCGTTCCGCATGAGCGCACAAAACATGGCGCAATATCGCTTGGACCCGAACATCGCCTTTTGGCGGCAGCTGAAGCAAGGGTCCGACCGCTTCGAGGCGACCGGCGAAGAGGTCGTATTCAACGTCGTCGACGGGCGCTACGCCTTTGCGCCCTCGAAGGACCCGGCGGCGGAGGCTTTGGCCGAAGCGCGGGAAGCGCGCGAGCAGGCCCGCGCCGCCGCCTTCATCCGGCTCGGCAGCGCCGCCGTGCGCACGACCTATTCCGACGGCGGCCAGAACCCTTACTTTTCGGCGCTGCTCCGCAAGGGCGCTCATCTTGGCGACGTCAGCCGGCCAGAGGCGCTGGCCTTCGCCGGCGTCGATCAGGTGCTGAGCCCGGCCAAAGGCGTTTGCGCCAAAAAGGGCGTGTGTCCGGACATTTTCGGCAAAACGCCGGGGCAACCGCAAGCCAAGCTCGCGTCGGATAAGCCTGTTGACGACAAGCCAGCGCAAGCCGCTCTGCAAGAGACCCCAAAGATCATTTTGACGGCCGCCCACGCGACGGCGATCCCCGCGACCGCGCCTGCGGCGCTTCAAGCGGCGCCGCTGTGCTATAAGCTCGGACGCCCGGCGCCGGAGCAATCGGTGATCGCGGGCGGCATGCCGGTCCTGCCGGCGGTCTGGTTCGATTGACGCGCGCCAAGGGGAGACGGATCAGAATTTCAGCACCTTTTCCGGAAATCTCGTAATCCTGAGGTTTTCGGCGATTGGAGCATTGCAAAAATTCGCTGAAAGCCACAATCTCATATCCTGACGCGGCCTCATGCGGGGTCGATTTATCGCGGTAATGGCGCCGAGGATACGATGAGCGAGCCAATCCCGATCGATGCAGCAAACACTGGGCAGGGCTCCGTCGGCAGTGAGGAACCGCTGGTCCGGCCGATCTCCATCGAAGATATGGCCGAGGCGTTTGCGCAGGGTTTGCGCGATTTCCAAAACGCGCCGGGGTACGGCCTGGTCTTCGGCGCGATCTTTGCTGTCGGCGGCCTGGCGATTGCAGCCTGTGCCTATAGGCTTGGTCTCAGCTATTTGATGTATCCATTGGTCGTCGGCTTCGCCATGGTTGGTCCGTTTGCCGCCATTGGGCTTTATGAAGTTAGCCGGTTGCGCGAAATGGGCGCGCCTCTTTCCTGGCGCGCGGTCGTCGGAGCGGTGGTCTCCCAAGGCGGCAAAGAGCTCGCGTGGATGGCCTTCGTGATGCTGTTTATCTTCATGGTCTGGATCTACGCGGCGCAGATACTGGTGGCTCTGTTCTTCGGGCTGCGATCTTTTTCGTCGCAGGCGGACTTTGTCACCATGGCGACGACCACGCCGGAAGGCCTGTTATTCTTGCTGGTAGGGAACTTGCTCGGAGCCGCGATGTTGTTCGTCGCGTTTTCCTTGACAGTCGTCTCGGTCCCGTTGCTGCTCGACCGGGATGTCGATTTCGTCACCGCGATGATCACCAGCTTGCGGGCGGTCGCTGCGAGCCCGGGCCCGATGCTCGGCTGGGCGGCGATGGTATTCATTCTATTGCTGGTCGCGTCCGTGCCAGCGTTCCTCGGCCTGCTGGTCGCGGTGCCGGTCCTTGGCCATGCGACATGGCGCCTCTATCGCAAGATCGTGGTCCTTCCAGAGACATAGGCCTCCGCGCCGCTGTGCCATAAGCTGGGACGCCAGGCGCCAGAGCAAACGGTGATCGCGGGCGACGGATTCAGCCACTCAACACGCCGCTCGACGCCAGGACGGGATCAGTCTCCCATCGGGCTTTAGGTTGACGTGCACATCGAACCGCCCGCTTTCGCGATCGAGCGTTTGCTGCACCCAGACAATATCCGCGCCGGATGCCGGGGCGAGTCGAAATCGGCGGATCTGAAAGGGCGACCGAATTCGAGATCGGCGAGATCCCCGGTCAAGCAATCGAAGGCCGCGAAATACATAAGGGCGAGATCGCTCCGGAATTCCTCGTAACCGCTAATGCCCTCATAATCATTTAAGAAGTCGCCGCATCCATACAGGATGAGCCGATTCTTGTATATCTCGATGGCTTTCGCGTGATGGGAGGAATGGCCGTGGACGACAGAGACATTCGCCTTATCGACGAGAGCATGAGCGAAGCTCCGTTGCTCGTCCGGAATCTCATATCCCCAGTTCGGTCCCCAATGGACGGACGCAATGACCAAATCGCCCGGCTGGCGTAGCCGCGCGATTTGATCGGCGATCGATGTGATAGTCTCGTCGGTAAAACCCGGCAAGAGGTTCACCCCGGCGGCGTTGGGCGTCGCCCCCCAATTGCGCGGGGCCCCGCTCGTCATTGAAACGAAGGAAAAGACAATCACGCGTCCTTTACCTTCGACCTGTAGAATCGCCGGCGCGCCCGCTTCGCCTTGGTCGCGGCCAGCTCCCGCGCTTTTAATCCGCAACCGTTTGAGCGTCGCCAAGGTCTCGAGCAATCCGGCGCGTTCCCAATCGAGAACATGGTTATTGCCCAGCACGCAGCAATCGATACCGGCAGCCAGTAGGCATTCGGCATTTTCGGGGCTCATTCTATAATTAATGCCCTTGTGAATGTAGGCGTCGCTGCGGGTAATGCTGGTTTCGAGATTGATAACGCATGCGTCAGGCCGAGCCCGTTTCAACTCGTCCAGGGCGGAACCCCAAATATAGGACGGCGCCACATGTATCGGAATCTTGCCATTAACCCGTTCGGCCAGCCGGACATAGTCGCCGGCCGATTTCACCCATTCCTCATAAAGTTGGGGATTGCATGGACGCGCCATGATCTGATCAATGCCGCGGCCCGTCATGACGTCGCCGCAAAGAAAGACTCGGATGATCTGACGTGCGCTGGAGCTTGTTTGAATGGCGGCGCTCATATTCTGAATGGTCCTTACCGCTGGCCATGAGATCGCTCGGGGCATAAGACACATAGTAGCGAGGTTGCCTCGATGGAGCTGCCCCGAATTCCGCTCGCCTCTCCTCCTTCGCGGACGCTTGTCCATCCCCGTTGCTCGAATCGTCTCTCCTGAGCGAGGGCTTCCGCGCCTCAATGCGGTAACCGGCAACGAGCGCGGCCGTAAGTCCGCAACATGCAGAGCTGCAGCCCCTACCGGCGCTGATGGGTCGTCGGCCGCGACTCCGCTGAATCTCTGCGGATTTGCCCATTGTCACGCTCCAACTCCTGGCGAGTCCGTTGGAAGTGCAATCCGCCGCCGCATGCCGGCGTTTGCGGAACAAAGAAAAGAGGCGTAGCCGTTGGCGACTTGCCGTTATTGGCCTTCCGGCCGATCCGAACTGGACACGGGATAACTCAGGGAGGACTGTTATGACAAATTTGCGGCGCACCGCGGCTTTGATCGCTTTTCTTTTGTTGGGTTCTATGCCCGCGGTCAAGGCGGATGACGCGAAGTTCAAAGGGACAGTATTGGATCAGGAATCTCTGGGAAGCTTGGCTGGCGAATACATCATGAAGATGACGCTGCTCGAAATGGAGCCAGGCGCGGCCATCCCAGAACACACTCACAAAGGGCCGGGCATGCGCTACGTGCTTGAGGGCGCGATAGCCGTAGCCTGGAAGAACGGCAAGACGGAAACCTTCAAAGCGGGGACCACCTACTTCGAAGCCCCCGGCTCAAGTCACCCGATTGGTCAGATGTCCGCCCGAAATGCCGTCGATGGCAGAACGCGTGTCCTCATTTTCGAACTCCTGCCGAAGCAGTAATGACGCGAAACAAGAGTTATATATCCCGCGAGGGCATTGTCACCTCACCGGCCGGCTTGCCGTCCGGTGAGTGCGATTATTCCGCAACGTAAAAATATCTCAGGGCGACCCCAAGCTGTTCCTGATTTTGCTCGGCTTCCGCCGCCGCGGCGGCGAACGCCTCAGCCGCCTTGACTGGCTTTGCGAGCTTCAGCGCGGACAGAGGCTGCGCGCTTGAAACCAAAGCCAACAACTGCGGCCGCCCAGCCGTCTTGGGCCGCGCGACGGTTATGCTGAAGGCGTGCGAGCGTCCGGCGAGCGCATTCGTCACATTCCGTACGAGACCGTCGTCGTCGACGAGAAGGGCCTCGATCGTCCGATCCTTGGCGTTTGCGATCGATCCCGTCAGAGACTGGCCGAGGCGCAGGAAGGGGGTATCGAGCCCGACTTGCGGGGCCAGCTCCGCATGCGCCTTCGCCCGGTTGTAGAAGTCGAGCGCGGCGCATTCCATGGTCGGAACAAGGACCGCCTGAATGTCGGCGTCAAAGCCGACGGCCTTCTGGAAAGCCGCGTTGAGCTCGTCAAAAGCTTTGCGCGAGTCGCCCAAGCCTTCAATCTTCGCCGAAGACGCGGTCGCGGCGGCGGAGACGATCGAGAAACAGGGCGGGCCCGCGTAGTCGCGGAGAAACCGCAGGACGCCTTCCCTGGTGACGATGCCGTCCTTGAGGTCAGGCGGCGTTGGAGAAGGCGGCGTTGGAGCGGCCGGCGCCGGCTTTTCCTCGGGAGGCGGATGAAGCTCGTTTCCCGGCGGCGCAACCGGTTTCTTGGCCGGCGTCGCGAGCCACATGTACGCGCCGCCGGAGAGCGCGATCAGCGCCCCCGCCGCGCCGATCCATAAGGTGCGCCGCTTGTCCGGCAGCCGCGGCTGCGCCTCGCGCCGCGATGACGGTTGCCGCGGCCGGGCGCTCGCGGGCGCAGCGATCGGCAGCCGCGCGAAATCGTCGGCGACCGCCTGCATCGACGTCTGGCGGTCGTTCGGATCGGGCTGCAACATTTTTTCGAGGATAGGCCGGATGCGGGGATCGACGCCGGCGAGGCTCGGCACGCCCTTGCGTTTTTCGATGACTTCGACTTGCGTGCCGCCCATGTCGGCGGGAGCGCCCCGCGCCGCCTCGAGCAGCACGAGGCCGAGGCTATAGATGTCCGATCTGGCGGCGACATCGCCGCCGAAAAGGCCAAGCTGCTCAGGCGAAACATAGTTCAGTTTGCCCGCGAAGCCGACGTCGATCAGGGTCGTTCCGGCCTGCGTCGAGCGGGCGATGCCGAAGTCAATGATCTTCGCTTCGTCGACGTCTCCATTCTGGATGATGATGTTGTCGGACGACACGTCGCGATGGATGATGTCGCGCTTATGGGCGGCGCTGAGCCCGAGCGCGACGCGCTGGGCGAGACGCCGCAAAGACTCGACAGGCAGCGGCCCGCGCCGCAGCATGTGCGACAGCGGCTCGCCTTCGACGAACTCCATGGCGAGATAAGTCCGCTGCAGGAGCGGATCGACCGAAAAGAGGAAATAGCGGATGATCGCCTCATTATGCAGGCGATAGAGTTTCGAGGCCTCGTTGCGAAACAGGGCGATGGCGACCTCGTTTTCGGCGAGATCGGCGCGGATGACCTTGATCGCGACGGCGTCGCCCGTCTGGATCGAATGCCCCTTATAGACCTCGCCCATGCCGCCGCGAGCGAGCAGCGCGTCGATTTCGTAGACCCCATTGAGCTGCATGCCCGGCCGCAGCGATTCGACGCCGGGAACGTCGGCCCCGGCGGCGCATTCAAGCCATAGGACCCGGCCGGCGGATGTGCGCCGAGGGATTTGCTCTGTCCGATGTCGTCTTTCGCGGTCACATCGATCGATCCAGGCGCAAGTCTTGGCTTTGGGGCGTTAGAGCTTCCATAGTCCAGAGGCCATCCGCAACCTTTTATTGCGGCGGGGCGCGTTCGCTTGCCGGCCCCCATTACTTAGAGACCGTTTGAGAACCCATTCAACGGCGCGTTCGGGCGTGATTTAAGCTTGGGATGTGGACCCCAGCGACGCGACGCCGGATGGCAGAATTTGAGAAGAAGACCAAGCGCCGCTCGCGGAAGTTGGACCGCGCCAGAGTCCTGACGCCTATGTATGTGGCGCGGTAAATGACTCTGACCCCTATTCTCTCCGCCCCCGCGAGCTGCTGCCGGCCGAGGTCAGTCCTTCGTGACCGCCACGCAATCGACCTCGACGTCGAAGGGCCCGGTCCACTCAGGCACGCAGAAGAAGATGCGGGCTGGGGGGTTTTTCGGGAAGTAGCGCCTGTAGACTTCGTTGAAGGCCTTGAACCGGTCCGCCGAGATGCACAGCACATTGCACTTCAGCACATGGTCGAGGTCCGACCCGGCGGCCTCCAGCGCCTTCTTCACCTGCTCCAGGATCAGCTCAACCTGGCGCTCGAACGGGGCGTGGACGAGGATCTCGCCGGTCTCAGGATCGAAGGGCGGCATGCCCGAGACGAACACCATGTTGCCGGCGCGGGTGCAGGTGGACACCGGCGCGCCCCACTTCTCGAAATTGCTGTCAATCGGCTCGACTCGGATGATCTCTCGTTGCATGCGTCCGCTCCTGGTCCATGTGTCGCTAATCTAAGGTCTTAGAGACCTTGGAGAACCCAATTGAACGGCAAGTTCGGGCGTGATTTAAGCTTGTGATGTGGACCCCAGCGACGCGTGGCCGGATGGCCGAAATTGAAAAGAAGACCAAGCGCTACCCGACGGATTTGACGGACGAGGAGTGGGCGCGGATTGAGCCGTTCCTGCCTGGCGCGGCCAAGAGCGGGCGGCCGGCCCGGACGGATTTGCGCGAGGTTTTGAACGCGATCCGATATCTGGCCCGCTCGGGCGGCGGCTGGCGGATGTTGCCGAAGGACTTTCCGCCTTGGCCGACGGTCTACTGGTGGTTTCGCCGGTTCGTGCGGCGCTTCCTGTTCCAGACCATCCACGACGTGGCGCTGATGCTTGACCGTGAGCGGGTCGGACGCGAGGCGAGCCCGACCGGCGGCGTCATCGACAGCCAATCGGTCAAGGCTCCTGAAGCGAAAACAAGAGGTTATGACGCTGGCAAGAAGATCGTCGGACGCAAGCGACATATCGCGGTCGACACCGACGGTCGTCTGCTGATGGTCAACCACACCACCGCCGACATCTCTGACAGCGCCGGCGCGCAGATGATCCTCGACAGCGTGCGCAAGCGCTGGCCCTGGCTCAAGCACCTGTTCGCCGATAGCGCCTACGACCGCACCAAGCTCATGGACAACGCCGCCTTCCTCGACTTCACCATCGAAATCATCAAACCGTCCGATACCGCGCAGGGCTTCGAAGTCCTTCCACGCCGCTGGGCCGTCGAGCGCACCTTCGGATGGATGACCCGGTGGCGCCGGCTCGTGCGGGACTACGAGGAGCGCATCGACTGCTCCCAGGCCATGATCCATGTCGCCCTCGGAAGTATCCTCCTCAGACGCATCGCTCACCAATAGACGTTCTCAAACGGACTCTTAGCGCTCGAAAGTTGACCGGCGACCTCGGCCCGCGCGCAAGCGCCTTATCTCACCTTCACACCCGCTTCGCCCAAAAATTTCCCCGTCAGCATGGCGGCGAACAGCATCGGATCCGGCATCAAGCGGAAGGCCAGGGCCAACGGGCGAAAATCGGCGCCCCCTGCGGTCCACCAGAAACTGCGGGCGCCATAAGCCTTCGCCCAGTCGGCTCGGCGAAGCCAGGCGAAAACCTGCTGCGGCGGCTTGTCGTCGAGAGGCGCCAAAACGCCGCCCCTGACTTCCGCGATCGGGGCGCGCGCCGCGACTGGCGAAACGGCCGCAGGAGCCGGCAGGCGCAGGAGCGCGGCGGCGGTTTCTTCGAATGAACCACTGCGTGCGAGCGTCGACAGCAGCAGCGCCTCGGCCGCCTTGAACCAATCCTCGTGGGCCTCGAATTCGGGCGGTAAAATCGCCCCGCCGGGTTGAGGCGCTGCGAACGCCAGTAGCGGAAAATAGCGCCCTTCCGAATCGATCGACGGCGTCAGCGCCCCGAGAATTGTCACGCCACAAATCTCGGCGCCGAGCCAGAAGCGCCAGATCGGGGCGGAGAGAAAGGCCTCGCGCCAACGCGCGCCAAGCTGCTCGCGGCTCGATGAGACGCCGGCGTGCAGCCACGGTTCGATCGTCGCGATCAGCCCGCCCGGCGCTTCGATTGCGATATAGTCGGGCTTTGCCGCGAGCTTGCCGATGAGACCGCATCGCATCGGCTTAAAGATCGCTCGGGCAGTGGAACTCGCGCAGAGCCGGCAGAGCAAACGGGTTTAGCGTCGTGCCTGCGCTGATCTGATATTGCAGCTCGCGTCCGCCGACAACGTAGCTGACGGTGACTTTGTTATCGCGAATGACTGGAGCGCCGGCCTCGATCAGCCGAAACAGCGACCAGGGGCCTCTGCGCTCAATCGTCGAAGGCTGGGCGCCTGACGCGTCCGACGTCACGGTGATCGCGCTGCGATTGGCGCCCGCGCCCGGCCATTGCGCGACGACAGGCGCGCTGGCGCCGACTGGACTGATGATTGGCGTCCCGTTCATGTCCATCTTTATGCCCATCTGAGGCGCCGCGGGGGCTGCGGGAGCGGCAGCTGCGGCGCCAGACGTCGCCGCAGGGAGCGGCGCGGGCGGCGGAACGGGGACCGGCGGCGGCGTGATGGTCAAGGTCATCGAAGGCTGCAGCCCGCCGGTCGCGAAAAACGTGTCGCGGATCTGCGCTGCGCGCTGAAACTCCTTCAGCGTCGCATTCGATGAGCTGAGCGCGCGCGCGACGGCGTTGTCCTGCCGCCAGCTCCAGTTCTGCTTCGACGTGTCGACATATTGCGCGAGCTGGCCGGTGAAGAACTTGTCGATGATGCCTTGCGGGCCGAACAAGCGGCCAAAATCGACCAGTGAAACCTCGCGGTCGGTGCGCGCGAAAGGATAGCGGTTCGACACGATCTGCTGGCATGTGCCGGTCACCGTGTCGCGCAGCGAGCGGTTCAGCTGCGAGCGGAAGCTGTTGGTCAGGTCGCCGTCGATGTCGACCGCCGCTGTTTGCAGCATGCCGGCGAAAGGCTGCGGCAGGCGGTTGGCGTTGGCGCGCAGCGCAGCTACTTCAGTTTGCAACTGCGCGGTCGCCTGCGCCGCCTGCGCCGGATTGCCCATCAGCAAAAGGCTCTGATAGATGTCGGCGAGATTGCTGATGATGAGATCGATCGGCTGCCGCGTCGCCTCGCCCTCGACGAGGACGTGATAGGCTTTGAAACTCTGTTCGATGTCCGCGCCCGGCGCGGCGCGGTTTTGGAACAAAGCGGCGTTGGGGTCCTTCTCGTCCTTTTTGGAAAAGCCCGGCCGTTCGCGGGTGAGCGCGGTCTCGTCGCGCACCGATACGATCAGCTGTTTGATCGGCGAGGTCGGCGCCGAAGCGGCCGCAAGGGTCACATATTTCGGCTTGTCGGCGAGAAGGCGCTTCAGCTTGAGCCGGCTCAAGGCGGCCTGCCACGCCGCGACAAAATCCTTGCCGTAGAGAGAAAGAAGGTCATCGCTCAGCGATTTATACTGGTCCTCGACCGCGGCCTGTTCGCCGGCCGCGCCGAGCGCCCAGCGATCGCCTTTCAGACGGTCGGCGATTCCGGGCAGCCGATCGATGAACAGGCGGCGAAATCCGGCGTAGGTGTAGAAAGCCGGCACCTTGACCGTATCGAGCGCCGCCCCTTGAGTCGCCTCGAAGACGATCGCCGTATCTGGGCCGCCGGCGCGCGCGGCGCTCCACTCGGCGACGTCCGAAGCCGCCGCCTGGGAGCGCAACAGCTCATAGGCCTGCTGCGAGACGCTGAGACGCGCGAGCAGGTTTTGCGCGTCCGTGACAAGCGGACCATTCAAGCTGATGAGAATGTCTCCAGGCATGTCGAGCATGGCCGTGACATGGGCCTCGAGCAGTTTGCGGCCGTCGGCGTTGGCGGCGCCGGGATAAAGATTGTCCGCCCAATCACGGCGCAGATAGTTCAAAATGAGGGTTCGATCGGGCGGATGCAGCCCGCCAAGCATCAGATAGACCTTCAGCGCTTCGTAGAGAAAACTCGGATCTGTCCGGTTCGCCTCCATCTGCTCCTCCAGCCGGTAGATCAGCCGCGGCCTCAACAGCCGTTCGAGCGCGACGTCATAGGCCCCATTCGAGCCCGAATGCAGACGGTCGAACTGACTGAGGCCGAATGTCGCCGGGAGCGGCGGCGCCGTCCCGTTGGTCTCGTAGCCGGCCGGCAGATAGCGCAATTTGTTAAGCAGCGGCAGGACCTTGGCGAAGTCGCGATCGGAGATTTCGGCCTCCGTCGCAAACGGACCCGCGGCGGCGCGGAAGTCGGCGGCGCCTGCTCGCGTGCCGGCGATAAGATCCTTGTTGCGCTGATAGCTGCCCCACCACGCAAAAGAGGCGGCGGCGCAAGCAATGGCGAGGGCGGCAAGCGCGGCGGTCTTGATCAGCCGCGCGCGCAAGACGGCGGCGCGGTCTGTCGACACCCAAGCGGCTTCGCCGATGATCAGCTTGCCGATCAGATCCTTGAGAAAATAACTCTGGCCCCGGCCCGAGTATGCGCTCGCAGCCACTTCCCGCGCGCCAAAACTGCGCGAAAGCGCGCCGATCAACTGGTCGATCGGGGTGCCTTCCTGGGTGCCGGAAGTGAAATAGAAGCCACGCAGCGTCGCATTGGCCTGATAGCGCGTTGGCTCGAAAATCTGATTGAGAAAGTTGAAGATCGGCTTCTTCAGCGCCGCCATCTGCGCCGGGAAGCCGAACAGCGACGCGCGGGTCGAGGGAACCGGCTCGTCCTGCAGGCGGTCCGTCGTCAATTCGTTGAGGCGCTGAACCAACGCGTCGAATTCGGCGGGGACGTTGCCGACGAGATTGAGCTTTTTGTCGCTCGTCTGGAAGGTCGCGCCCCAGACCTGCGCGCGGGCGTTCTCGTTGAAGCTGCCGAAAAACTCACGAAACCCGGCAATCAGATCCGCCTTGGTGAACAGAACATAGACCGGAAAATCTATTTTGAGCTGCTTGTGAACCTCGAGGAGCCGGGCCCGGATCGCCGACGCATGAGCCTCGATCGCCGACGCCGTTTCGGTCATGATGTCGCTCAACGCGATGGCGACGATTACGCCGTTGATCGGCTGACGCGGCCTGTTCTTTTTCAACAGGTCGAGGAAGGCGAGCCAGCTCTTCTGATCCGCCTTGGCGTCCGAATCGTGTGTCGTATAGCGGCCGGCGGTGTCGATCAGGACGGCGTCCTCGGCGAACCACCAGTCGCAATAGCGCGTGCCGCCGACGCCTGCGACCGCGGCGGGATTGCCGCCCCGGCTGAGCGGAAATTTGAGTCCGGAGTTGACGAGCGCCGTCGTCTTGCCGGCGCCGGGCGGCCCGATCAAAACATACCAGGGCAGATCGTAGAGATAATCGCCCTTGCCTTTGCCGGCGCTCTTCAGCGTCGCCAGCGCATCCGTCATGCGCTCGCCGAGGACCTCGGCGTCGCTGTCCGGGCCGGCCGCCTCGGCCATGCCCTTTTCGATCTCGGCGCTGTTTTTTTTGCGGCGCCAGAAGGCGAATCCCGCGACGCCCGCGGCGGCGGCGACGAGAAGGAGGATGACGATCTCGCGGACGATCGGATTTTCGAGCGGGCGCCAATCGCCGAACGCGACGAAGGGTCCCGCCATATAGACCAGCGCCGCCAAAGACGAGAGGCCGACGCCGTAAGCGATGATGCGGATGATGTCTTTGCTCAGCATGAAAGCTGTTATCCTCAATCCGAGCGCGCGAGGGTGATTTCGACGCGTCAATTCTGCGCGCGTCCTTGCGGCGTCGCGTTCGAGGCGATCGGCTCCTCATCCGCCTTGCCGTCGACCTCGATCCGCGACGGATTGCTGAGGTCCGGCTTCAACATGGCGGCGACGGCTTTGGCGCGCGCCATCGACAAATCCCAGTTGGAGGAAAAGGGCGACGTCGGCTGCAGTTTGACGTTGTCGGTATGCCCGGTAACGCTGATCGCGCCCGGCTCTTTCTCGAGCGTCTCGGCGATGCGCCTGGCGATCGGTCGGAATTGCGGTTTGACCATCGCCTGACCCGAGGCGAACGACACGAGGTCGCCGACGATGATCTTGATCTTGGTCGCGTTCTGGGTGGCGTCGACTTTTTTGGCCGCAATTTCGGGAGCAAGAGCCAGCCGGATGCGCTGCAATTGCGTGAGGCGCCCTGGCGGCGGCTCCGGCGGCTTCGGCGGCGGCGCGAACATATGCCGGACGAGCTTCAGTTCGCCGTGTCCATTGAGCGCGTTGAGATCCGCCGCGGCGAGGTCGGCGCCGCCCGACAGCAGCGCGCGCAGCGTGATGAACAGCGCAAAGAGGCCGAGCGCCGCAGCGCCGAGAACCGTCCAAAATGGAACGCGCGGGCGCAAAACTTCGCGCGGCAGTTGTTGGCCGCGCCAATGGGGCGACAGGTCGCGCTCGACGCGCGGGCGCACTTTGCGCAAAAGTTCGTACAGATTGCGCTGAATTTGCTGCAAGCTCGCAGCACCGGTGGGCGAACTGCGGTGGACGCCCTGAAATCCGAGCGCAAGACAGACGTAGATCAGCTCCAGAAGCGAATAGTTGTTGAGCGGATCGATCTTGGCCCGGTCGAGCTCGGCGAAAAAGCGCACGCCGCCGATGCGCTCGCCAAAAAAGCGGCTCAACATGCTGTATTGCGTCCAGACATGCCGGTCCTCGGTCGGGATGTTCTGGACGATGTCGTCCGCCGTCGCACAGAGGATATATTTGGCCACGTTAGCCTGTTCGGGCACCACTCCCGCCGCGCGGACCTGGCCGTCAAAGAAAGCGACCGCCTCGGCGACCTGCCCCATGAGACTCGCCGGCGAGGCCTGTAGCTGCGCGACGCGCATCCGTCCAAGCAGCAGCAACAGCGGACCCGCCGCCTGCAGGATCGGATTTTCGTTCGGGACGAGAAGATCCGCGATCGGGATCTCGCGCCGCTCCACATATTGCGGCGGCGGCGGCGCGGCGCGGCCTTTGATCCATTCGTCGCCGGCCGAGGCCTCCGCAGCCGCCGGATAGGCGCTCCAGGCGGGCGGCGGCGCGGCGGGGGCTGGCGCGATCGGCGGAGCGACCGCCCGCGGCGGCTCAGGCCGGCGCCCGCCGGGATTGGGCACGATGATAGTCCTGTTGTCGCGCCGCCCCAAGCTGTCCGGGGGATCCTTGTCGCTCATTGTCGCTCTTCCAGCACCGCCCAAAGCTCAAGGCTAAGCTCGGGCCAATCGCCTGAGAAATGCATGCCGATCGAACTCGCCGTCGAGAATTCGGGCCAGAGCGGCGAAGTGCGGTCGAGATAGAAATAGACGTGGTCCGTAATCGCCCGGATCTGCGGCGGCGGCGTCGGCAGGTGAACCAGCGGAACGCCGGGCAGATGGGCGTGCACGATCTCGTTCATCTTCGAGCCGGGACCGACCTTGAAGAGCTGCGGAAACGAATTTTGGATTTCGGTCAGCGGGCGGCGCGCCGACACTTCGAGAACGAGAACTTCGCGACGCGAAACAGGCTGCGGTCCCGGATCGGCGAAATAAAGGCGTTTTCCGCGCGGGCGATAATGTCGAGCCGGATCGCGCGCCGTCCCAGACGGGCGCTGAGAAAATCCTGCAGATCGCGCAGAACGGGAGCGAAGGAGCCTTCGAGATTATCATGGTCGTAAAGCGGATAAACGCGAGCGCGCCGCTCCGGCGTCGCGAAGGTCGCGAGTTCGCCGACGAGCCGGATCAGCTCGACGTAAAGCCGCTCCGGATGCACATAGCGCGATCCGCGTAAATGTTGCAGCACCGTGATGTGGCGGTTCAACACTTGCAGAACGAGATAATCGACGCTTTGAAGACCGCCGCCTGCGGTCGGGTCGGCCGCGTAGCGCGCGAGCTCGCCGAGCTTGGCGTCGATCCAGCCGATCACCCTGTCGATCCAGCCAAGGGTCGCCGGATAGGCGCCGCAGACGAGAACGGTCGGCGCGAATTTTTCGTCGAACACTATGGACTTATCGCGCACCTCGACGACGCGCGCGATGGCGAGCCCTTGAAAGCCGGGCCGCGCCGTCTTGCGCAAATCGAAAGTGAGCCTCGGATAAGCGAGGTCGATCTCTTCCTCGATGCGCAGCGAGGATGTCGAAATCGATGAACGTTTCGGCGCCAATGACGAACCGGCTGGCGCTGTTTGATTCCGGGGCGTCGACCTCGCGGCTGTTCGCCGCCGCCGTCGGCATGGAGAGCCACAGCAGCTGTTGCGCGGCGCCTTCGGGCACCTCGATCGGAGCCGGCGCGGGACTGTCGTTTGGAATATCGAATGGCGTGCCGTCGGGCATGATCCCGGCGGCGCGGCGCACCGCGAATTTGCTCTGCTGTGCAAGATCGCGGTCGATTTCAATATGCGAGAAGCCCCATGGGTAAGGCGAGACGAAACGCGTGCGCGCGTCCACCAGATGTTCGAGGTAGCGGTCGGCCTGCTGCAAATGGTGCGGACGAAGGAAAAGTCCTTCAGACCAAAGGACTTTACTGTACCAGGACATGCAAAACCCCGTTTCCTTCGGCGGCGCCCGAAGCGAGTTGAAAAGCGCGCCTTGATAATCTCAAGATTCGCCGTTTCGATCGTAGCATTGCGGAAAGTAGAACATGAACGCGCCGATCAGGCCATCGTCGTGGCGGTGCGCCTTGGCGCGCCAGCGGGCGACATAAGCGTCCCAGAGTTTCGCCTTGCGCGAAGCGATCAGCGCCGAAAGGCCGCGGTCCGGCTCGACCGCTTCTTCAATTCGATCAGGATCGAGGTCTTCGACCAGCATCCGCACCGCCCCCTGCATCGCCGCGAGGGTGTCGAGCTGATGTTTTTTGAGGTCGCCGAAACTCTGCCGCAACGCGGGAGCGGGGCCAAGATAGCTGCGCGTCGGCGGCCCAAACATAAGGCGCAGCGCGTCATGCGCCGTCGGCGAAAATTTGAGCGGATTGTTGTCGGCCGCCTGGATCGTTGTTTGATGGGCGCTGCGGGCCAGCCGCTTCGCCTCGAGACGGGCGCTCAACAGCTGCTTGACGTCTTCGGCGACAATTTTCATCAAGCCGCCGAGCAATGTCGCGAGTTCCTCCGCGTCCTGTTTGGCGATCGCCTCCGGCGGCAGGCCGGCCGCTTCCGCGAAACGGCGCACAAAGAGGGCGCCGGCCGGATCGCTCGCGGCGGCGCGTCCTTGTGGCGCAACAGGCGGCGCCGAGCGGGGCTCCGGCGCGGGCGGGGCCGGCGGCGCGGCGATCTCCGGCGCCTCGCTGGTCCAGATCGGGCGACGTGGATTGGGAAGCGGCGGCGGCGGCTCCGGCTTTGGCGCGGAAGCGACCGGCGGCAGCCAGCTGTCCGGCTCGACGGCGCCGAGGACGTTCGGCTTGCGCGGCGCCTCGCCGAGCGGGTCGAAAACGTCGATCGCCCAGTCGAGGAAATCAGGCATTTTCGAACGGTCAGGCGCCGGCTTCAGCTCGCGCGGATCAATCGGCGCCGGCGCCGGCTCCTCCGTCTCCCAGAGATCGGCGCGGACTGCCGGCCGCGGCGGGGCGGCGCGCTCTTGCGGCTCCTGATCGGCGTCAAGAGAGACGGCGACGATATACTGGCCGATCAAAATGCGGTCGCCGTCGCGCAGGCGGTGCGGTTCGCGCATCCGGCTCGGCGCGCCGTTGAGGAAGGTGCCGTTCGACGAAACGTCGGTGAGGACGTAAGCGCCCGCCTCATAGCGGATTTCGCAATGCTTCCCCGAAATGAAACGGTTAGGGTCGGGCAGCGTCCAGTCGAGATGGGCGTCGCGTCCAATGTCGATGCCGCGCCGGCCGGCGACGACGATGCTGACTGGCCCGCCGTCTGGCAGAGTCGTGACGTTCTCGATTGCGAGCCTCAGCGCCATGATGCGTCCGCCTTCGTCAATTTAATCCAGACCATCCGCCGCGAGCCTGATCGCCCGGCCGATCTTATCCGCAAACTCCGCTAATTTCCGAGGCCTTAATGTGTGTTTTTCCACGCCGCTTGTTCGCATTGCGAGTCAAAGTCTAATTTCGGCAATGGCGACGGCGTCCAACGTTGCCCTGCAGGCGCGCCGTCATGTTGTGCGGCGCGGGGCCCCGCCCCTCTGCAAGCCGAAGCGGCGCATCGAATGGAAGCTTCGCCGTCGGCAAACCAGGAATCTCTGGATAATGCCTCAGCCGCTCTTACGTCAGTTCTGGAGCCGTCTCGGGAATCCCGGCTGAAGTTTTTGCATCGAAGACGCTCAACAGGGTGTCAGAATTGAAGTTAGGTCCCGCTTGATCCGGCGATCAAGTCACTGGCATGATTAATCGGAAGGAGATCACCGCATGACGGGCCGCCCCGCCGCAAGAATACTCGATCCGGTCGCGCATCCGATCCCCGGCATGCTGATGCCTGGCCCTGGCAGTTTCAACGTCATTATCGGCGGAAAGCTGGCCTGGCGGGGCGTGACGGCGGCGGCGGCGGCGGCGATTCAGGCCGCCAAAGCCACGTCCGACGCGACGATCAAGGCGGCCGAAGCAGCAACTCTCGCCGCCGCTGGATCGCCCGCCTTGCCGGCCGCAAAGGCGGCGGAGGAAGCCACCAAGGCTGCCGCCGCGGCCTCCATGGGCGCGATGATCTCAGGTGCCGCCGGCGGCGCAGATATTCACGCCTGCATGACGCCGCTGCCGATCCCGCCACATGGGCCCGGTGTGGTGGTCGACGGCTCGCAGACCGTCTTAATCAACAATCTGGCGGCCTGCCGCCAGGGGGACACGGTGGTCGAGGCGGTGGGGCCGCCCGATAAGATCGTCATGGGCGAGGTCACCGTCCTGATCGGGGGATGAGGTTCGAGTGGGCAACTGCTTGCAGCATGAACGCCGCGGTCACGGATTGGAAGCCGCCATCCGAATGCCGTTTTCCAGGCAGGTCTGCATCACTTTGGGCGTGAGATCATGGAGTAGCTGGGTCATTGCGATCAGCAAACCGGCGCGAACGGCGCGGGCCGTCTGATGCGGCGCGGCTGGCATTGCGGGATATTCCGGCGGCATCATGCTTCCGCCCGACCAACCGGCTGCAAGCGCCATCCAGACGGCCGGCGTTCGGACGTCCCCGAGCATGCCTACTTTGAGGGCTTCGCGCCGGAATTGCTCCTCGGGTTCGCGCGCCCACCCTTCGGCGGCGGCGAGCGCTGCGATTTCCACCGGTGCAGGCTGGGGCTGCATCCTCCGCAACGACTGACAACCCCAGGAGACGGCTTCGCGGCGCGGCAACAGATACGCGCAGAATGAGACGGCCGGGTCCCACGCCGCATTCGCCATCAAAGACCGCAAAAACGCCAGGCTGTCCTCATCGCTGGCCGGCGCTCCCACGTCATCCATCGCCGTCGGAAAGGCGTCGTAGAGATCGCGAACAGTCGGGAACCGAAGCAAGGCCATTAGGGTCTCAATTGATTTTTACGGGCAGACCCTCAATGACGCACGTCGTAGCGGCTTTGATCGTGATCGTCGGCGCATCGAGCGTGATGCCTGTCGGGTCGATCGTGATCTTGCTCGGTCCTACCTTGAGTTCGATCTTGACCTTGGCGGTTATCGCAATAGCGCCGTTCTCCACGTCGAGCGCGTCATCGCCATTCTTCAGAGTCGTCTGGCGCGACGGACTGCCGGTCGGCGGCTTGAATTTTTCGCCGACCTCGCGCGTCTCGCTGTTCAGGACCACGACGCCGAGGTCCTTCTGGGCATGGAGGTTGATCTGCTCGGAGTTCTTCTTGTCCTCGAACATGAATTCATTATAGCCGCCATGCCCTTTCGATGAATCGGATTTCAGCCCCGACTGCGTTTTGTTGGACGGCATCTCATAGGGGTATTTATTGTCCGCGTTATAGACCGCGCCGGTCACCAGCGGGCGGTCGGGATTGCCCTCCAGAAACTCGACGATGACTTCCTGCCCGACGCGCGGAATGACCTGGCCTCCCCAGCCCTTGCCGGCCCAGACCTGGGCGACGCGGACGCGGCAGGACTGCTCGTTCTTGCGGTCCCAATAGAAGCGCACCAGGATTCGGCCGTGCTCGTCGACGTCGATTTCCTCGCCCTCCTTGCCGTCCTTGGCGACGACCTTGGCCGTTTGCAGGCCCCGGATGATCGGGCAAGGCGTCGTCAGAGGCGCGCGATATTTGACTTTGCTCGGCAGGAATTCATAATGGCCGGAATACTGCTCATCGGCCACATCGCCGGTGCTATAGGTTTGCACCGCAAAGGAATGCCGGGCTTGAAGAATTAAAAATTCGTCGTTCTCAGAGTCCTTCGGATGCTTTTCGAGCGTGACCAATGCGCCCGGAAAAAGGCTCACCGCCTCGCCCCGGCCGTAGCGGCGGTGGTCCGTCGCCTGTTCGGCCTCAAGCCTTATTTTTGCGTAAGTCTCGCCGTCGTCTTTCTTTTTGAACTTGCCCGGATAGTCGTAGATCTCCATCTTCGATTTCGAATAGGATGCATGGCCCTGCGCATCGCTCTTGAGGTCGGCGTTCGGCTGCAGGAAGTCATAATCGTTGAGCTCGAACTTGCCGCTGTTGAAGCGGCGCTCGGACGTCCAGCTGTAAAGATGTTGCTGGTCGGTCCTCACTTGGTCTCGAGGGAAGAAAGGAATGTTGGCAAGACCGGGGACGGGATGATGCGCGGGTTTGCCGTCGGCAAGAACGAGCGTATGCTTGTCTTTTGTATGTTCGAAAAAATAGTAAATTCCATGCTGCTCCATAAGCCGGCTGACGAAGGCAAAATCTGTTTCACAATATTGGACGCAATATTCAAGCTCGGGAAATTTGCCGGTCGTCGCGACCCGATAGTCAGAAAAACCGCGATCGGTGAAAACTTTCTTGATGATGTCGATCGCAGTTTTGTTTTCGAAGATTCGACAGTCGCTGGTGCGCGACAGCAGCCAGAGCCAGGGACGCAAGGTCAACTCGTAGAGAGAGTCTACTAACGCCCTCGCTTCGACCAGCACGCCATTAAAGATGCGATCAGGACCGGCCTGGGGCTTATAGCTTATGGAGCAGTTTTGCCCGATCGCCTGATCGAAATCAAGATTTGTCCGATCGCTCAGGGCCTCTACGAAAAACGCAAATGGTTCGCTGACGCTTTCGTCGCAATTGAAGCTGGCGAGGACAAGCGCGTCCTTTCCCAAGGGCGTTTCCAGAGAGGCGACGCGATTGTCTTGAGTGAGCTTGAACGCCATGCCACCCTCGGAGAGTCTTCACCTTGATGCTTGACGATACCGGACTATGCAGGCCCAGTCGAGCGACGATGTTTGACCGAAGATGGCGGTTTGTCTCTTTTCCTCCCCGGCGAACAGCTTAAATCAACGACCGCAACCTTCGGCCGTCGGCGGACGCACCAGCAACGAAGCCCGCAATCGCCCTGAAGGGTTCCGCCTTAACCTTAGAATTCGTTTGCTCAAATCTCAGTTGGCGGCAGAAGGATTACCTTGATGGCACGGCGGCTCGATGAGCATGTTTTTTGGCTTAATTATTTGCCGGTAGACACATCTACTTGGAAGGCGTTGGAAGAAGAGAGGAAAAAGCATTGGAGCAAATACGAAGTGGCGGTTGCTGGCAGTTTTACAAAGGGAGGCCTGATACGGTTAAAAGAGGCTTTAGAAGATTACGTCATGTCGACACGGAGAATTTGGGCACCGACGAAAAGTGTTATAAAATCAGAAAAGTACTCTACAAAGTCAACACCGCGGTGGCAGTTCAAAAAACGCCACCACGGTGTTGACAAAGATATAGAGCCAGAGTTTACATTAGATATTGCAGACCCTGACTATAAAAAAGGGTATAAGTACCTTGCTGCTATTGCAATAGAGATTACATTGCAGAGTGACTTCATGAAAGCCGGAGAAATGGCGGCCGATAAGACAAATCAGGCGTTCTCCACGCCAGATGTATTTTTATTTAAAAATCCAAGATACGTGAAATTTCCGATAATAATTTACAATTACCTGTCGCCGTACATTCCGACCCTTGGGACATGTAAGTATTTAGCCGAAATAGCGCAGAGACCTACATACAAAACTTTATCTATAATCTGGACAACAATTTGTGAGGATAAACCTGAAACGCGCGACGCAACTTTAAAAAATATAAAGACGCTGAAAAAAGCGGTGAACGGCGAGAAAGAACCTGTCGTAAAACTCCTCCCTAAGGCGGTGTCAGGTCGGCGGTAAGCCCGGGAAGCCAAGCCTCGGATTTTCCGGGCATTCTTGACGATACCTGGCGCGGCAGGCACAATCGGGGAGATAATGCAGGCCGGTTTATAGTGTTTTCTGGATCAACTCCGCGAGACGCAAGAAATTCCTTGGATATCGCGCGGCTGCTGTTGTTTATATCGCCCTCCGGCAGAACCGGCACCCTCCTTAGGAGGACTGTGAGCCCTTGGCCATCGCTCCCTACGACGCCGCGCTATCGCTTGAAGCCCTGACCGGGCTCCTGTCGGAATCGGATTCGTGTGGTCCGGATCTCGATCTCGCCGGCGACCCTGACTACATGAATTTCATGGCGGCGGGCGAGGGGCTTCTGCCGGCGACCTTCTATTCGGGGCGCGATGGACGCGCCTTCGACCGGACGCAGGTCGATTTCGCCACGCAATTCGCCCACATCGCCGCGCTTAATGCGCGCACCCGCGATTTGCGCCTCATCTCTCTCCTGGCGAAGTTTCGCATTCTCGACAGGGACATCCCCGGCTTCGTCACGGCGGTCGAGGCTATCGCGACCCTTTTGGAGCAGTTCTGGGACAACGTTCATCCGCGGGGAGAAGGCGGCGACTTCATCCTGCGAATGGTCGCCGTCCAATCGCTCGACGATATGACGCCTGTGATTTTGCCGCTGCATTACGCCCCTTTGTTCGAACACAAACGTATGGGCGCCCTGACCTACCGAATGTATCTTCTGGCGGCCGGCGACACGACCCCACGCGAAGAAGAAGACAAGCCGGATATCAGCCTCATCAAACGCGCGTTCGAGGAGGTCGACCTCAATCTTCTGATCGAACGGCGCAACCACTTCCGATCGTTGAAGGACGCTCTCGCGCGGATAAAGGCGGCCTTCGTCGAACATGTCGGCATCGTCGAATCCGTCGCCTTTCCAAAGCTCGCGCCGCTCGCCGAAGCGATCCGGGCGCTGCTCAATTCCTATGTCGTGTTGCGCGATCCCGCCGCCGCCGACGTTGCGGACGATGTAGCGGCGGCGCAAGCGGAAGGCGAGGCGCCGGCGGCGCCTGGGGACGTCGCTAGCTTCGCCGACGCCGCCGCGGCTCTCAACGCCGTCTCTGCCTACTATGCGCGATTCGAGCCATCCAATCCGGCCCTTCTCCTGGTGAGGCAAGCCGAACAGCTGATCGGCAAATCCTTCCTCGACGTCATCCGGGTGCTGATACCCCGCCACGTCGAAGAAGCAGCTGTTCAGATTGGGCGCGCGCATGTTTTTGACCTTCCGATCGAGCGATTGTCCGAATTCGCCTCCATTGAAGACGGAGCTGCGTCCGGCGAAGACGCCGGCAAGACTTTCGAAATAAAAACAAGAGACAATGCACTGCAATTGCTCGCCAAGGTCGGTGCGTTTTATCACCAGGCTGAGCCGTCAAGCCCGATTTCATTTCTAATTGAGCGCGCGCGCTCCGTCACGGGCCGCGATTTTCTTGGGCTCCTCAAGGATATGCTGCCGCCGGATACGCTGAAGACACTGGACGGCGGGAAGTAAAGGCGGGCGTTGCGCTTCGCAGCAAGGACTGGGCCTGCCGCGCCCCTATGTTTCGCTTATTTTTCTCTCAAACTTTCCTCGAGCTTTTTCTTAAGGCTACGCCGAAACCGGGCCTACCGCCGGCAAGCCATCTTCGTCTCGTCGCGAAAGGCCGCGCACTCCGGGTATCTGGTATTTTTGTGGCGCGCTTCATCTTATCGGTTAGGTGAGGAAACACACATTTAGCGCGCTTTTTTCCCTTAATGTCTACGCGGCGATTGCGCTTGCAAACCGAGGAAGCTCGGACTCTGCAAAGCTTCGATCACTTTACGCAATTGACCTGATCGGCATTCAAGATCAACCTGTTGCTCAGAAGGAAACAGCTTGAGCTTGAGCCTCGTCGCAGCGACCCAACGATTGAAGGTGGTAAGATGGCAAAAGACAGTGGGCAGAAATTCATCGGACGCAACCGTCCGCCTCGCGTGCAGATTGCATATGAAGATCCTTACGACGCGGAACGCAAGATCGAGCTTCCTTTCGTCATGGGCGTCCTTTCTGATCTTTCGGGACCAAATCCCGGGGTCGAGAAGCCTGACGTCGCCGATCGCAACTTCGTCGACATTGATATGGACAATTTCGACAACCGCATGAGCGCGATCGAGCCTGGAACGTCTTTCACCGTCCCGGACAAGCTGGGCGAGAACCCCGACGCCAAGCTTTCGGTAAACCTTCGAATTCAAAAAAATAGAGGATTTCAGCCCGGCCGCGATCGCGCGGCAGGTGCCGGCTTTGGCGAAATTGCTCGAAGCGCGCGATCAGCTCGCCAATCTCCTGCGCTATATGGACGGCAAGGTTGACGCCGAGGCGCGGCTCAAAAAGCTGTTGAGCGATCCGGAGCTGTTGACGGCGCTAAGCCATCGCAACGCCGCGGCGGAAGACGCCGCGAAAAGCGCCGAGACTGACGCAGACGGCGCGGCTTGATCTTTAGGAGAGGAATATGGCTGTCGAATCCAAATCTCAGGCGCAGGCGCCTCAAACTCCAGCCGAGCTTGAAACGCGCGACGTCGATGAATTCGCGACCCTGCTGAAGCAAAGCTTCAAGCCGCGCACCGAGCGCGCCGCGGCCGAGGTCGATAATGCGGTCGCAACGCTGGTCCAGCAGGCGCTGGCCGATCAGAGCGTGATCAAGACGGACGTTCTGGATACGATTAAATCGATGATCGCCCGGCTCGATCAAAAGCTCAGCGCGCAGATGAATGAGATTCTCCATGCGCCAGAATTCCAGAAAATGGAGAGCACATGGCGCGGGTTGCATTATCTGGTGTTCAATTCGGAGACCGACGCGCAGCTGAAGATCCACGTGATGAACGTGTCGAAGAACGAGCTCTACAGAAACCTGCGCAATTATCCGGGCGCGCGCTGGGATCAGAGCCCGCTGTTCAAAAAGGCCTATGAGGCCGAATATGGCCAGCTTGGCGGTCAGCCCTATGGCTGCCTGATCGGCGACTATGAGTTCAGCCACCAGGCGCCCGACATCCAGCTCATGCGCGACCTCAGCAAGATCGCGGGCGCCGCGCATGCGCCTTTCTTCGCCGCCGCCGATCCGACCTTGATGGGCATGGACAGCTGGACCGAGCTGATGAATCCGCGCGACCTCAGCAAGCTGTTCGACACGCCGGATTACGCGGCGTGGAGAGGGCTGCGGGATGCGGAAGACTCGAAATATTTGGGTCTATGCATGCCCCGCGTGCTGTCGCGCGTCCCTTACGGGGCGAAGTCAGAACCGGTCGAGGAGTTTGCTTTCGAAGAAGATACGGACGGCCATATAGGCGAGAAATACGCCTGGATGAGCTCAGCTTATGCGATGGCCGTCAACGTCAATCGCGCCTTCAAGGAATACGGCTGGTGCGCCCGCATAAGAGGCGTGCAATCGGGCGGCGAAGTCATCAACCTGCCGACCCACACCTTCCCGACGGATGACGGCGGCGTCGATCTTAAATGTCCGACCGAAATTGCGATCACCGATCGCCGCGAGCATGAGCTCGCCAAATCCGGCCTGATTCCGCTGATCCATAGAAAGAACACCGACAAGGCCGCCTTCATCGGCGCCCAGTCGGTTTACAAGCCGAAGAAATATGAAGGCAAGAACGGAGTCGAGGCGACGGCGTCCGACAATCTGAAAGCGCGGCTTCCCTACATGTTCGCGGTGTCGCGCTTTGCGCATTACCTGAAGTGCATGGTCCGCGACAAGATAGGGTCCATGAAGGAGCAGGAGGCGCTGCGCAACTGGCTTCAGGAATGGATCATTCAGTATGTTGACGGCGATCCGGTTAATTCCACCGAGGACTACAAGGCGCGTCATCCGCTCGTCGCAGCGCGCGTTGACATCTTCCCGGACGAGGAAAACCCCGGCTATTACGCCGCCCGCTTCTATTTGCGGCCGCATTTTCAGCTCGAGGCCATGGATATTGGTCTCAGCCTCGTATCGCGCCTTCCACCAGAAGTCCAAAAATGAAAACATCGAGGCGGGTGTGGTTTGGCACTATCGGAGCAGTAGAGATAAAGTACTTTTAGTTTAGACGCGGTCAACATGGCGGCGTCAAGGCAATTCACCTTTACATGCAGGAGATCAAAATGGCTGGCGATATCTTTCTCAAGCTCGACGAAGTCGAGGGCGAAAGCGAGAAAGCGGATCACAAAAAAGAAATCGAGATCGAGACCGTTTCCTGGGGCGCGTCCAACCCGACCTCATTCGCCCATGGCGGCGGCGGCGGCGTCGGCAAAGTTCACATCCAGGACATTCATTTTACCAAAGCAGTCGATAAATCGAGTCCAACGATCTACAATTTCTGCTGCAATGGCAAACACATCAAAGAGGCGGTTTTCACCTTCCGCAAGGCCGGTGAAGAAGCCCGCGATTATTTGAAGATCACCCTGACCGATGTCATGATCGCATCATTTTCGTTGCAGGATCACTCAGGCGGAGGCAGCCTCGCCCACGAAAGCGTTTCGCTGTCCTTCTCAAAGATCACCGGGAAATACGCCCCCCAGGATGCAAAGGGCGGTTTGGCGGCTGGCCTGCCGTTCGGCTGGAACGTCAAGGAGCACAAGCCGGAGCAATAAGGCGTGTCCTCTGGCGCGCCATGACATCGTGGCGCGCCAGTGCCCATTTCCGCAAGCGGCGGCCTGTTTGCGGCCGCTCTATTCTCGTGATTTGACGTGTCAGATGGCGGCCACGACCAGGAAAAACCGATTGAGTCCTCCGTTCATGTATGCTTTTCGGAGCGCACATGAAAACAAGGACGCAAAGCAGAGGCTCGACCTACGCGACGAGGCCGGCGATCGGGTTATCGCCGCGCGTCGCGCCGCCGTCCGCACAACCATCAGCGAACCGCTCCTGCGCCGTGAGGTGAAGCGGGACCTCGAGGCGCTGGTGAACGCAGTAGCGGTGGAATCAACCGAGGACCTTTCAGGATTCGACCTGGTGCGCAAGTCGATCCTCAACTACGGACTGCCCGACATCGTCCATCGAAGCATCGACGAAGCCGGAGTTGCGAGCGTCAATCAGGAGATTGAAACCGCGGTGCGTCGTTATGAGCCGCGCCTCGTCGCCGGGACGGTCCGGGTGTCGCGCGACGCAAGCCTCGATCCGGCGGATCTCAAAATCCAATTCATTGTTCGCGCGGATCTGTTGTGCAAGCCGGTCAATGTCCCGGTCGAATTTATCGCCGACGTCGAGTTTGACAGCGGCGCCGTCCGCATCAAGCAAGCCTGACTCGATGAACCGCGAGTTTCTGGATCATTACAATCGGGAGCTTGGGCTCCTTAAGGAACAGGCGGCCGAATTCGCCGAGGATTATCCCGGCGTCGCAGAGCGGCTCGGCGGCCTCCTCGATGAACGCATGGACCCGATGATCGCCGGGCTCCTCGAGGGCGCGGCCTTTCTCGCGGCGCGCGTGCAATTGAAGCTCAAACATGAGTTTCCGGAGTTCACCAACAATCTTCTCGAACAGCTCGTTCCTGATTATCTCGCGCCCACTCCATCAGCGCTGCTCGTCCGGGCGCAGCCGCCCTTCGAGGATCCGGCCTTGCGCGATGGACAGACCATTCCCCGCGGCGCCTATCTCGAGGCGGTGTATCGCGAGCAGGACCGTCAGGTCGCCTGCCGCTTCCGCCTGACCTCGAAAATCACGCTGCTGCCATTTGAAATAACCGGCGCGGATTATTTCGCTTCGCCGGCGCCGTTGCAGGCTCTGGGCGTCCCGGTTGGCGCCGACGCGCTCGCTGGACTGAAGATTTCGCTGACCCATCGCAGCGCCGCCCGCATCGAGGACGAGCCGAGCGACGCCGAAGCCGCCGAGAGGCCGGACCTCTGGTTCGACGGGTGCCGGGTCAACGAGCTTCCCTTCCATTTTCTCGGACCCGAACAGGACGCCACCGCGCTCTACGAGCAGATCTTCGCCGGCGCCATCGGCGTTTATTTTCGCTGTCTCGATTGTTTCGGCGATCCCATCGTCGTCCCGGCGGGTCTCGAAACGATCGAGCAGCTCGGCTTTCGCGACGACGAGGCGCTGTTTCCAAAGAACGACCGCATATTTTCCGGCTTTGAATGGCTTCGCGAATATTTCATCTTTCCGCGCAAATTCCTCGGCTTTCGTCTGATCGGGCTGCGCAATATCCTTGCGCGGCTCGCCTCCCGCAACGTCGACGTCATCATCAGCTTCAAGGAACTCAACCCGCGCCTGCAGGTCGCGGTCACGCCCCATATGTTTACGCTGTTCGCCGCGCCGGCAATCAATCTGTTCGAGAAAACCGTCGACCGCGTCCAGATCAAATCCAATCAGCACGAATATCATATCGTGCCGGACCGCAGCCGCTACCTCGATTATGAGCCGCATCGGCTGCTCAGCGTCTTCGCCCATTATCGCGGCGGCGCCGACGCGGCGCCGGTTCGCCCGCTCTATTCCGCTGAGGTCGAAAGCGGCAACCGCCGCTCCCTTTCTTACGCAATCCGCCGCATGCCGCGCCGGCGAACCGCGCGCGAAAACAAATATGGCGCATCGTCGGATTATATTGGAACCGACATGTTTATTGCGCTCGTCGACGGCGCCAGGGTCGACGAAGACAGTCAAGTGACTGAGCTCAGCGTCACCGCGCTCTGCTCCAATCGCCACTTGACCGAGCTCTTGCCAGTCGGACAAGGCGGCGCCGATTTTCGCCTCATCGACAATACGGCGATCGACCTTCATTGCGTCGCCGGACCGACGCGCCCGCGCGAGCCGATCGTCGCTCAATTGCGCAGCCGCGGCGAATCGGCCTATGCGGGCAAAGTCACCTGGCGCCTCATCAATCTGTTGAGCCTCAATCATCTCGGCCTCGTCGAGCGCGGCGCCGGGCGCAACGCGCAGGCCCTGCGCGAGACCGTTTCGATGTTCGCCGATCTTTCCGACAGCGCCACCGAACGGCGCATTCGCGGGCTGCGCAGCGTCGATAGCCGCCCGGTCGTCCGCCGCATTCGCCAAGCCGGCGGCGTCGGCGTCGCGCGCGGCGTCGAAGTGACCGTGACGATCGACGAGAAGGCCTTCGAGGGCAGCGGCATATTCCTGATCGGCGCCATCCTCGACCGCTTCTATTGCGAATATGCGGGCTTTAATCATTTCACCCAAACCGTGATCAGAAGCGTCGATCGCGGCGAGATCATGCGTTGGCCGGTCCGCGCCGGACTGCGGAGGCCGCTATGAGTTTTTCTGGCGCCGAACAAGAACCCTGGCGGTTCGACTTCTTCAATGTGCTGCGCGCGCTCGAACGCAACCATCCGGATCTGCCGCGCATCGGCGACGCCGCGGCGCTGCGCGAGGATTACGCAAGGCTCGGGCAAGACCCTTACATGGATTTTCCCGCCTCGACGCTGAGCAAATTCGAACGGCCGGATGCCCAAACGGCGCGCATATTGACGAAGTTTTTAGGATTTCTTGGACCCCAGGGCGCCTTGCCCCTGTCCGCAACGGAGGAGGCCTACGGCTGGTGGCTCGCCCAAGACGACGCCTTTCCGCGTTTCCTCGACATCATCAACCATCGCTTTCTGCAATTGTTCTTTCGCGCCTGGGCGGATGCACGGCCGATCGCGCAGCACGACAGGCCCAATGAGGATCGTTTCGAGACCTATGTCGGAGCGCCCGCCGGTCTCGGCTCGCCCCTATTCCGGGACCTCGACAGCGTCGCCGACCGCGCCAAGCTGAGTTTCGCCGGCCTCCTCGGCGCGCAGGCGAAATCAGCGTCGCGTCTGCGCGGTTTGATCCGCGGCCACTTCGACGTCGAAGTGGAGGTTTCGGAATTCGTCGGCTCGCGGCTGATGCTCGAGGAGGGCGATCGGTCACGACTTGGCTCCGCCTCGCTCGGGCGCGATACGCTCGTCGGCGCGAGCTTCTACAGCGTGCAGGACAAGATTCGCATCCGCATCTATGTGGCGGACATGAAGGC
This sequence comes from uncultured Alphaproteobacteria bacterium, assembly GCA_963789645.1. Lineage (GTDB taxonomy): Bacteria > Pseudomonadota > Alphaproteobacteria > Rhizobiales > Beijerinckiaceae > Methylocapsa. Next base: position 60,600 of record CAWBLM010000003.1, read on the forward strand.
CTACCGCCGCTTTCTGCCGCAAGGCGATTTCTGCGAGCCGCTCGCCGACCTGTTTTTCTTCTATGTCGGCGACGAGCTCGATTTTGATCTTGAACTTGCGATTCCGGCCAAATCGGTCGAACCCGTCAAGCTCGGCAGGACCGGCGATCTTGGCTGGACGAGCTGGCTCTCCCCCGATTGGGCCGCGGCGGAGGCCTATCGCTGCGACGCGCGATTCCATCCGGCCGAACGAATGCGGGAAAAACGCGCCAAAGCCGCGCGCGGCGGCGATAAGGGGGCGAACCATGGCTGACATCAGTCTCGAGGCCGTGACGGGAAAGCTGAACAGGGTCGGTTACGAAACCTTCTTTCAGGCGCTTCGGCACGCAAAAAGCGCCGGCAACCGCAATGTCGAACTGGCGCATTGGCTGGCGCACATCCTGCAAAAGGATCGGTCCGACCTCGCCCTGACAGCCGACCATTTCAAGCTTGATCGCGCAAAGCTCGCAAGCGACATCGCCCGCGCCATCGAGGGGTTTCGCCGCAACGAAACTGAAATGCCTGGCGTCTCGAACGTCGTCGTCGATCTGCTCGATCGCGGCTGGCATTATGCCACGCTGTTCTTCGGCGAGACGCAGATCCGGACCGGCCATATCCTCGCCGGTGGGATGAAGTCGCTCGAACTGCGGCGCGCCTTCACCTCGGTCTCGCAAGAATTCGCGAAGATCCCGGCCGACGCCCCGACCAACGAGCATCGCTCGCTGTGGGCGGGGTCGGACGAGGAGAACCTGCAGCCGATGGACGGCTCGGGCCTTAGCGCCGCCGGGACGCCTGGCGCATCAGCCTCGCAAGGCGCCAAAGGCACCACCGCACTGGATCGCTTTTCGCAGGATCTCACCGCCAAGGCCGCGACGGGCGAGATGGATCCGATCCTCGGCCGCGACGACGAAATCCGCCAGATCATCGACGTTCTGATGCGGCGGCGTCAGAACAACCCGATCCTCACGGGCGAGGCCGGCGTCGGCAAGACCGCGGTCGTCGAAGGTCTCGCGCAAAGAATCGCGGCCGGCGACGTCCCTCCCGCTCTGCGCGGCATTAAACTTCTCGCGCTCGACATCACTTTGATGCAGGCGGGCGCCTCCATGAAGGGCGAATTCGAGCAGCGCCTGCGCTCGGTCATCGACGAAGTGCAAGCCGCGCCGACGCCGATTATCCTCTTTATCGACGAGGCGCACACGCTGATCGGAGCAGGCGGCGCGGCCGGCACGGGCGACGCCGCGAACATCCTGAAACCCGCCCTCGCCCGCGGAACCCTGCGCACCATCGCCGCGACGACATGGGCCGAATACCGGCAATATTTTGAGAAGGATCCAGCGTTGACCCGCAGGTTCCAGCCGGTCCAGATCGACGAGCCCGGTGTCGCGCGATGCTGCACCATGCTGCGCGGCATTCTAGGGCCGATGGAAAAGCATCATAAAGTGCGCATTTCCGACGCCGCCATCGTCGCCGCCGTCAATTTATCGCATCGCTATATTCCGGCGCGCCAATTGCCGGATAAGGCGGTGAGCCTGCTCGACACCACTTGCGCCAGAGTGGCGATCAGCCAGAATGCGACGCCAGCTGCGGTCGAGGACGCAAGGGTCGCGGCGAATGCGCTCGAATCAGAACGGGCGGCTCTGATCGCGGAGGCCGATCTTGGCGCTATGGACGAAGAGCGCATCGCCGAGATCGACGCCGAGCTTGCTGAATTCAAAGAGAAGATCACGGCGCTGGAAACCGAGTGGAGCAAGGAGCGCGGCCTCGTCGGCGAGATCGTCAAGCTGCGCGAAGAGCTCGCCGGCGAAGGGCTCGGCGCCGCGCCGGAGGACGGCCCGGACAAACGGGCCGATCTGCACCAAAAAATCGCGGCGCTGGAGGGCGTCGATCCGGAAAAGCGCATGATCTACGCGCATGTCGACGAACAATCCGTCGCGTCGGTCGTCTCCGACTGGACCGGCATTCCGGTCGGCCGGATGGTCAAGGACGAAATTGAAAATGTCCTGCGGCTGCCGGAGATCTTGAACAAGCGCGTCGTCGGTCAGTCGCATGGCTTGGCGATGATCGCCAAGCGCATCGAGACCAATCGCGCGCGGCTCGACAATCCCGCCAAGCCGATCGGCGTCTTCATGCTGTGCGGTCCTTCAGGCGTCGGCAAGACCGAGACGGCGCTGGCGCTCGCCGAAGCGCTCTATGGCGGCGAGCAGAATATTATTACGATCAACATGTCGGAATTCCAGGAGGCGCATACGGTGTCGTCGCTGAAAGGCGCGCCGCCTGGTTATGTCGGCTACGGCGAGGGCGGCCGGTTGACCGAGGCGGTGCGCCGCAAGCCCTACAGCGTTGTGTTGCTGGACGAGATCGAAAAGGCCCATCGCGACGTGCACGAACTGTTCTTCCAGGTCTTCGACAAGGGCGTTATGGAGGACGGAACCGGGCGGCGCATCGACTTCAAGAATACGCTCATCATATTGACGTCGAACGTCGGAACGGACGTCATCATGGAGCTTTCCAAGGATCCCGCCTACGCCGACGACGCAGAGGCGTTGGCGGCGGCGCTGCGGCCTGAACTCCTTCAGGTCTTCCCCGCGGCGCTGCTTGGCCGGCTCGTGACGATTCCCTATTTTCCTTTGTCGCCGCCGATGCTCGCCGGCATCGTGCGCCTGCAACTCGGCCGCATCGGCAAGCGCATCCGCGACAGCCACGACGCGGCGTTCAGCTACGACGATGCGGTGGTCGATCACATCGTCTCGCTTTGCAACGATCCGGATTCCGGCGGCCGCATCATCGACAACATCATTACCAACACACTGCTGCCGGCGCTCTCGCGCGAGTTCTTGAAGCGCTCGCTGGCGAAGGAAGAGCTGAAGGAGGCGCGAGTGACAATGCAGGATGGGGCGTTTGCGTATGAGTGGGGATGAGGATTTCCGGCCGCTGATCAACTTGCCCAAAGGGCTTGCGCGCGGACGCTCGCCGGGCTGCGTCGTAAAGTCGAATGGTTCGGTCTGCAGCATCGCGATCCTGGCGACGAAGAGCCGCAACAAGGGCTCAGCGAGCGTCTCATCGCATCGGCGTCGAGCGGAACGGCCTTTGGAAAGGCTTCGCCAAGACGCGACAGGAGCGCGGCGAAGCGGGGATTATGAGTGACGATTTCGGCGCCATTATGGGCGCGGAAGGCAAAGCCATCCGGCTCGCCCGCGTTAGGCTCGAGAGGAATGAGATCGGCGCTCGCCCAAAGCCCGCTGAGGCGCTCGGGCTGCGGCCGCCGATCGATCGCGCCCGCATGGCAAAAGATCGATCGCCGGAATCGCCGCATGTCGGCAAAATCCATGAACTGCTCGAAGCGCGCCCAATCCTCTTCGGATTCGCCTCGCGTATTTTTCGGACGGGAACAGAGCTTCCGCGCTGAGGCCCGGGCTTGGCATCGCAGAGATAATCGAGACTTTCCGCCCTCGCCGCCGCCACGACGTCGAAGAGAAATGCGGCGCATAGATGTCGCCGAGCTCATCATGATAGAGCAGCGACGGCGGACGCGTCAGCGCATCGCGCGCCTCCTCGATCAAGGCGTTTTGGAAGGCGTCCTTCGGCGACCATGTCTCGATGAATCGCGCCAAAGCATTGCGCGCCGCCTCCGTCTTCTCGGCGGGGTTCTCGAGGCCTTGCACGGCCTCCAGCATCAGATCGCGCAGGGCCTGCCGCAAGCGGCAGCCAGGCCGGACATTGTAGCTGACGAAGAACAGCCCATCGGGGCTGAGGCATTGCGCAGCGAGGCGCATCAGCGCCTCCCGCACGGCGGCGGGGACCCAGGCATAAACGCCATGGGTGATGACGTAGTCGAATTGACCGAGCGCCGCGCTCCCGTCTTTAACGTCGCGCGCGAATAGGCTGACGTTGTCGAGGCCGGCGGCCCGCGCCATCGTTCGCCCGAGCCCGATCGGGGCCTCGGCTAGGTCGAGGCCGACGAACTCCGACTTCGGCAAGCCGACCGCCATGCTCATCAGATTGACGCCTTCGCCGCAGCCGATCTCGAGCACGCGGCAGGCGGAGACGGGAGCGGCGCGCCGCCCGAACAAGACGGCGAAAGCGCCAAGCATCGCCGGATGCGTCTCGAAGACCGGCCAGTTCGGGTAGCGGACGAGATCATAAGGATTGGTCATTTGCGCATCTCCGGCGGCCTGGCGCCCCGCACCGCGCAAACTAGGGCGTGATGGAATAGGGCTTGACGGCGAAGGACCATTGCGGATCCGCGAGCCCCGCCGCCGGATCGCGCCCAGCGATGCGCAGTCGCCGGGCGGCGTCGAACAGAAAATCGACCGCCGCCTGCGTGCCAAGCTTCTCTCGCGGCACGTCCGGCAGATCGACGACCTGCACGGGCTTCGGGCTGAGCAGGGCGATGATCAGTCCCTGCCCCGTCGGCGCCTCGGCGACGTACTCGAAATGCGCGAAAGGATTTGCGAGATCGGGAATGGCGACGGGCTTTCCCGGCTGGACCAGATTGGTATTTTCGCTGGCGCCGGCCGGCAGCGCCATCGAATAAAGATTGGGATAGCGTTGCGTGACCTTGCCAACCGCGTCGACGTCGACAAGGATCAAATAGCCGGGCTTTTTCGCTGTCACGCGAAATTCAACCTTGGAGCCGATGGCGAACTGATCGGCGGGCAGGATGTCGATCGCAACGCCGGCGGCATTGTCGGCATTCGAGTGATCAAGCTTCAAAGGGGCGACAATAGTGACGTTTCGCGTCGCGCCCTGGGCGCAAGCCGCGGCGCTGCAAAGGCTCAGCGCCGCCGCTAGCGCCGCTGTGATATTGGTCGATTGCGAGCCCATCGCGCTTTCCTGCCGTGTTGCGTCCAGCAGAATGCGGGCTGGACGTTTCGCCTCAAACTCTTACGGAGCCGTGAAGACGCCGACCGAGCCGACCCGCATCCCCACGCCCGAACTTTGTAAAAGCAGGTTAGCGAGCTGGCCGGCTGTGCGGCGCGCGTTTAGCCTGCTCAAGGCCTGTTCGAGTTCGGGCAACCGCGCCGGCGCCGTTATGGCGACGATCTGGTCGGCGCCGAACGGCCCGCGAACCACGATCGGCAGCCGGTATTCCGGCTTCATCATCAACTCGGCTTCCGACGCATTTTGCGGATAGAGCAGTTGCACGGTGCCGTCGCCGGCGATGTTGAAGAGGAGCAGCGCGCGGTCGCTCAATTGGTCGATCGCGACTTCAACCTGGCTGCCGCGATGATGGACCTTGTCGTCGGGCAGCAGCATGACCGGCTGCGCCGACCGCGCCGACATCTGCTTCAGAACCCGCACCGCGGCGGCGCGATCGATCACGCCCGGCAGATCGTCCTTGCCAATTTCGCGCGCGACAACATCGCCGCCAGAAATTACGTCGCCCGATTTCGGATCCCAGATGAGTTCAGGGTTCTGGCTTGGCGAAACCAGCTCAAACTTTGCTTCAAGAGGCTCAAGCCCCGCGAGCTTGACGCTCGCGCCGTCGAGGGCGGCAATCCTCACCGGACGCTGCGCGGCGAGCGTCGGTGCGAAATTCGCCGGCCGCCCCGCCGCGCCAGCTCCCCCGCCGAGCGCGGCGAGGCTCGCGGCGGAAGCGCTCGGCGGCGTGACGAAGGTGACGGAGCGCGACAATTCGACCACCGGCTCCGTGGCGGCGTTGAGGCTCGGCGCGCTCGCCGAAACAATTGTCTGGCGTTCATCGGAGAGCTGATAGGTGACTTGGCGGACATAGGCGAAAAGTTCCGCGATCGTGATCTTGCCGTCGCCATTGGCGTCGGCGGCGCCCTCGAGCGCGCGCGCGAAGGCGTAGCTTAACGCGCCGCGATACCCATCAACGCCTGGAACTTTGACCTCGGGCGCCTTGCTGTGCTTGTCGACCGCCGCGAGGAATATCGTTCTGGCGAAATCGAGCTCGGTCGAAAAAGCGTCGGACGGCGTCGAGACCGGCTTTAGTTCATCGTCCGAAATCTTATAGGTTGGCACGGACCGATAGATCATCTCGGCGCCACGCGGGTCGACTTCCCGCGCGAGACCGCCGCCCGAGCAGGTGTCGGCGACGAACACGACCCGCGCCCCGTGCGCCTCGAAAATCTTGATGAGGTGATTGAATTCCTGGTCGAGAATGCGTTGGCGCGTGCCAGCCGCCGCGGTATCGAAGCCGGCGAGCAGGAACACCGCGTCCTTGCCGTCGCTTTCCGAGCCTTTGACGCGTTCAGGCTCCTGCGCGCCGTGGCCAGCGATCGATAAGATCACGAGGTCTCCGCGATGAACGCGGGCGCTGACATTATTGACGGCGTTCAGAATTGAATCGCGATCAGCCTTGTCGTCATAGAGCGCAACGATGTCGCGCACGCCCATCGTTCTCAGCGAGGCCTCGATGTCGCGCCCGTCGGCCACCGCGCCTTTGAGCCGCGCCAGATGCTGATACTGATCGACGCCAATGACGATCGCGTGGATCTTGTCGGGATTTTGCACGGAGATGTCGGGCGACGCGAACGCCGCCGGCGCGGCGAGAAAAGCGGCCGCGACACACGCGCGAGCGAGGGCGCGAAGGCTTGGAGAAAGCATGTTCGCCATTCTGATTTGAGGCCTATTCGCGCCGCCATTCGACGCGCCGGTTGAGGGCGTAAATGTCGTCTTGAGTGAGACCGCTCGCATCGGACAATTGCAGCGGCTGGTCGGCGCCGACGCCTTCCGGCTCAACCGGCGCGGCGACGTCGTTCTCCTTCAAGAAGGAAGCGACCGCCTCCGCCCGCGCGATGGAGAGTTTTTTGTTATATTCGGGTCCGCCGCGAACGTCGGTATGTCCGACGAGACGCACGCTCTGGGGCTGTTGCTCCTTGATGGCGCGGGCGAGCTCCATCGCAGCCTGCCGGCCTTCGTCGGTAAGGCTCGCGGATTTATACTCGAAGGTGATCGGCATCGGCACGGCGCGGGGAACGACTCCGCGCACGCGCGGCGAAAATATGCCCGCCAGGCGCCCGTCGCGCGTCGCCGTCTCCACGAAGCCGGGCTTACCCGTCTCGGTGTTGGCGGCCAGCAGCCGCGCCGCCGCGGCGCGCTGGAACAATGCTTCGATCGCGGCGCGCCCCGGGTCATGCGGCGTCAGCGTTTCATTGTTGACGACGTCAATCGCCCGATCGAAGCTATGCGCCGCCTCTACGAACTGGCGTTGACTAAAGCGGATCTCCGCCAGCGTCGCCGCGGCCTGCCAGAGCACGGCCGGGCGATCCGCCTCTATGACGAGCGTCAGATAAAGATTGAGCGGCGCGTTTTGCGCCATCAGCTTTTGCGCCGCGGCAAGACGCGAGGCCGCCAGCCGGCGCTGCGCCGGAACGACATAGCCGCTACAATTTGGGTCGTCGACGATGGCCTCGACCTGCGCCTGCGCGTTTTGATCCGGCGCCGCGTCGACGGCGCGATTGAAAGCGTCGATCCGAGCCGAACAGGCGTCGGCGAAAGCGGGAATGCTGGCGACGGTCAGCAGGGCGCCGAATAGACCGCCGCGCGCCAATACGCCTTTCCATATCCACCCGGCGCGCCGCATCGAAAGCTGGGTCATGACGATCTATCCATAAAATCTAACTGATACCGAAGACCGTGACCTACGGTAGGGCCACGCCATCATACTCCAGCGCCAATTCGCCTTCCAGCGCTGTGCGCGCCCACACAGCGCTGGAAGGCGCGAATAGCCGAAGGAAAAAAAGGGCCTCGACTGCGCTCTTGCGCAGCCGCTCGAATTGCAACAGGATCCGCCCCCAAGCGACGGCGCGACGCGGCATCGCCCGGGCGCTCAATCCGCTCTTCGGGGGCCTTAGCGGGTTGCGCCAGCGGCTTGGAGGCGCGCCGAAATTGAAACGGACGACGAGGGCCGAAAAATTGGACACCGCCGGCAAGGTCCTGACGATACTCTTCGCCATCGCGCTGGCGCTGGCGGGAGCGCCCGCGCGCGCCAACGACAGCTCCGTCGAACTGGCGGTTGGCGGCGTCACCTTCACCCAATCGGCGGACGTCTCGATGGAGCAGGAGGTGCTGACGATCACGCCGGAGTCGGTGACGGTGCTCTATCGCTTCCTGAACCAGACCGATGCTCCCGTGACCTTGACGGTCGGCTTTCCGCTGCCGGACATCGACCTCGCAGATCAGGACGTCATCTACGCCATCCCCGGCAGCGATCCCGTCAATTTCGTCGATTTCAAAACGAAGATAGACGGCAAGCCGATGAAGTTCGACGTTATTCAGCGGGGGCTGCTCGGCGGCAAGGACGTCACCGCCGCCATTCGCGCCGCGGGACTTCCGATCGCTCTCCTCGGCGCCGAGGCGCAGCAGCATATCGCCGCCTTGACGCCCGAGGCGCGCGCTTCGTTGATCGATCGCGGCCTCCTCATTCCGATCGGCTCCAACGAAAAGGGCGAACAACTTTACGCGCCCGGCTGGGTGGTGACGACTGCCTTTACCCGCAAACAAGCGTTTCCGCCGCGACAGATCGTCAGCGTCGAACATAGTTACAAGACGAGCCTTGGCGCCAGTCAGGACACCATGCTGCGCAAGGCCTTGCGCAATGGCGACGGCATGAGCGCGACGATCGAGCGCTACCGCAAGGATTATTGTCTGCCCGAGGATTTTTTTCGCGGTCTCGACAAGCTCGCCGGCGCCGATCCCGCCAACACCGCCAGATTGCAGGAGCGGCGCATCGCCTACGTGCTGAAGACCGGCGCGAACTGGTCGGGGCCCATCAAGAATTTCCGCCTCGTCGTCGACAAGGGCAAGACGGACCGGCTGGTCAGCTTCTGCTTTGACAATGTTAAGAAAATCTCGCCGACCGCCTTCGAGGCGAGCCTCGAGAATTTCACGCCGACGCAGGATCTGAAAATCCTGCTGATCGGAAAATACTGAGCGTCAGCGGGCGATCTCAACAGGTCATGTTGTGCCGTGGCGCACACCCGCCGCGGTGACGCTTTCATATTATCTTTCTTCGATTTTGTTCAGCGGATGGGTTTTTTCCAACGACCATCGCAATGGAGCATATCATGACCGTACTCTTCCGCCTTTCCGGACAGGATGGCTTGGAAGCTGATTGTGGTCACCACAAAAAAATCCGCGTTGTGTTCGGGATGTTCGACAAGGAGGAGACGAAGATCGCGTGGTACGTGTTCTCCTCGAAGGCCGACGCCGAAACACAAAAAGAATGTACGAAAGATGACCCTATCGTCTTCAGCTCCCCATTCGGGTTTCGTGACGACGTCGGAAGATTTATCCCTCATACGTTCGAGAAAAACATTGCGTTGGACGGCTTAGCCGACAAGAAAGGAACCCCCGCCACGCTCGATATGGACTTTACCGCCGCCGCGCGTCTGATCGGCTGCAGTATAAGTAATTTGAAGACCAAAGCTGGAGAGGTCGTGAACCTTTCTTTCGGGCTCCAACAAGATTTCAAACCGTCAAGGACCAAAAATATAGGAGGAAAGGTGCTATTTTTGGAGATGGCGAAGTTTGATGCAAAGAAGTTCAAGTTGGGTCCGCAGGGGAGCAACTCTATTAGCAAGATTTTCGCCGGCGTCATATAAGTTCCCGCAAGGCCCTCAAGGCAAAGAGTCGCAGATCAAAATATCGGGCGCCATTTTGTAAGACGTATTTGCGGGGCCGACGAAGGCAAGGCCAAGCTCGCCTAGTACATGTTTGCGTCTCAACCCAACGAGTGTGACCGTCAAGATGGACGATGCTTCCCGTGTGACGCTTCGCACCGGCGAAGCGCGAAATTGGCGTATAATCCCGGCTGACGCCGAGGACCGTCCCGCGAATATGCTCTCGGCGATTTGCTCGGGAAATCATCCGTGGCCGCGATCAAACGCAAAATATTCATCGCTTGTCTGGCCTGCGCGCTGGCGCTTCTGCCTGCCTTCGCCTGTGCTGAGGACGGCGTCGTAAAGGAGTTCAGCGCCGGCTTCGGCGACAACTCCGTCGGCGTCGTCGACGCCGGCGAGGACACCGAGATCGCGGGTCCCCAGGCGATCTACGCCGGCGACAATGGCGAGATCTATCTGCTCGATCAGGTCAACAGCCGCGTTCTCGGCTTCGACGCCAAGGAGCCGGCCGAGCGCACGCGATCGCTGGCCTTGCCGGAAGGCGCCGATCCGACCGATCTCATCGTCGCCAATGACAAGATCTACATTTGGGACGGCAAGCCGATCGCGCTCGAAATCGCATGAAGGCGGCTTGACGCGCAGCCTCGCGCCGGACGCCGCCGCCGACGAGACGACGCAGTCGATGTTCGCGCAGATGGGCTCCGAGGAGGCGGCAGGCACGCCGACAAGGTCGATCTCGGCGACAGGCCGCACGCGCCAATTGATCGCCTCTCGCGGAAAGGGGCCCGTCGCGGTCGACGTGACGCCGGACAAGAGCGGGGCGGCGGCACAACTAGAAGTCAGCCAAAAGGGCGCCTCAAAGCCGTTTGCAAAGCTGCAACTCAAAGTTCGCGACAAGCTCGGCTCAGTCGAATTTCTCGAAATCGACCATTCAGGCCGGATGTTCGTCTTGGCTGAAAACATTCCCCCTTTTGCGGGAGAGGGCGCGTCGACCTTCATTGCGCGGTTTGGTCCAACCGGCGCCCTCGAAGGGATCTATGAATTGCCGCTGACCCCCAACGTCGCTTTGTCGCGCCGCTTCGTGACGGTTTCCGCTGATGGCGACGTTTACTTCCTTCGCACGCGCAAAGGCGTCGTCGACGTCATCGGCGTCGGCTTCCGGCCGATGAAAAACGGGCAGACGATCGACGTCCGCGGACCGCAGCCGGATTATGCGGCGCTCGCTAAATTCGGCAAGGGCGCAATCGCCGCCGTGCGGCCGCTTTCCCGCGCCAGCATTGTCGAGACGGGCCGCGCATTCGCAGGCTTCACATGGCGCCTGACCCCGGGTTCCTATGGCGCCGATCCCGACAGTCAGTGCAGCGGCTTCAATCGCATCAGGCGGCCGGGCTATCTCATCGGCCACGACGGGCAGGACGTCCGCGGCGTACCTTATTGTTGGGGCTGCCAGGGGTCCTTGAGTCAATTCGCCAGCCGGGTTTCGCGCGGCGCCCTCGCGGGCAACGTCTGCACGCGCAACAATCCCCGCTACGATGTCGTCGGCGTCGATTGCTCGTCCTTCGTGAGCGCCGCGTGGGGGCTTTCGACGCATTTCACAACCGCCGCCATTCCATCGATCGCCGCGCTCGTTCCAAACCCTTGGGACCTCAAGCCGGGTGACGCGCTCAACAAACCTGGATCGCATGTCATGCTGTTCATGGGGTTCACCCCGGACCGCAAGGCCGAGGTTCTCGAAGCTTCGCCAGGCGGTTGCAACGGCCGCGTGTGTCAGAACGTCTATCCGCTGGCGGCGCTGCTCGAGCGAGGCTATGAGCCGCGCCGTTTCAGGGCGCTCGCGGATTAAGGCGTGATCCCCACAGTTGCTGAGCTTCCGGGCGAGATCGCACGTCGAATAGTCACTCGATCCGCTCGACCTCAAATCCGTCCTGCTCGAGCAGCTGCAGCAAGCCGCCCTCTCCCGGCAGATGCGCGACGCCGACCGCGATGAATGCGCCGCCTTTGGCCAGCAGCGGCAGGGCCCGCTCCCGCATCCGCTGGTTGCGGCGCGCGATCAGCAGGCGCAGGAACTCCGGCGGAGTTCTCGCTTCGGGGACGCCCGGAATGAAATCGGGCGATTTCATCCATTCGAGCAGGCCGCCAGCGTCCTCGTCAACGTAGCGCGCGATTGTCGTTTCAACGACATCCTCGGCGTAATCCGCCTGTCGCAAGGTCGCGACCAGAAGGGCGCGTTGGACGTCGATCGGCAGTCCGTCCAGAACGTTCAGCTGCTCGACCATCTTCTCGAGACCGACGACAGTCAGTCCACGCGCTCTCGCCATCTGGGCGATGAGTTCGTCGGCGTAGGGCGCGCTGGCGTCTTTGCGCGCGCAGGGCGGCAGATCGAGCGCCAGGGCGAGGACCGCCGGCTTCCAATCGCTTGCGGCGGCCGGCTTCATCCCCGCTTCGGCCGCAAGAGCTGCGAGGTCCGCGAACTCCGGCTTATCCAAAAGGGCGCCCGCCCGCTGATCCTTTCGAGCGAGCAAGGCCGCGCGCATCGCCTCCGGGTCTTTGCGGACCGCCAGCATCAGCCGCGCGCCGGTCTCGATTGATTCGAGGGCGAGGGTCTTGGAGCCGTCCAGCGCCGCGACGACGCTTGGCCTGAACGAAACGACGCGCGGATCGCTGAGGTGCAGCGTGCCGAAGATGTATGAGCTTTCGCCATTGCGCGATAGGCGAAACAATGTGCCGCGTGCGAAGGGCATGGCGGCCCTTCGCGTTTCAATCGCGGCGAAGGCCGCCGGCGCTTGCGCCTCGATCGCTGGAAACAGGTCGCGGCCAGCGCAGGCCGCATGGCTATGATTCGCGGCGAACGCCGAGAGGAGGCCAGCGGTCAGGGCAAGACGGCGGAACCCGAGATGGCGAAAGGAGGACGTCGAGCTCCGGCCCAGCGTCAGAGGATCACCACTCGTAACGGATCCCCGCCTTGCCCCCGGCGCCGAAGAGGCCTTGTCCGCCGTACCCCTCGCCTTGCACAAAAGCTTTCACACCCTGCCCGAAATCAAGGTTGAGGGCCAAGATGCCGCGTCCGCGCACCTGGCCTTGATCAGCCTGAGCCAGAATATTGCTTTGCAAGCCGCCAGCGCCCGCGATGAAGCCGCCGCTCACCACAACGTCGTCATAAGCGAGTCCTGTCACGGTCACCGTCGCCCGCACATTGCTCCAAAGGAAACTGCTGGCAAGCCGAGCGCCGCCTTAAAATCATCAGCAGGGAGCCGTCAGCGAGCGCGAGTTGTGCCGCATCCGAAGAATAACTCGAATTCGTGTATTGAATCCCAGCCGTTGGTTCGACCCACATATTGTATGGAAGGTCGAACCGATAGCTCACATTGCCGGCGATGGATGCGTTGAGCAGATGCGTCGAGCCGGCGTTGATGACCTGCGCCTGCCGGTCAAGGACCGGAATCCCGCCCTCGCCCGGCGCGAAGAGAGTGACGAAATCGTCGAAATTCTCGTTGAGACTCAGGGCGTCGACTTTCAAATTGAGGTCAGTTGAGAAGCCGCCGTTGAAATAGGTCGCGTAAAGACCGGCGGAAGGGCCCGAAAGCCTGGCGTAAGTATGGCTGAGGCCCGTGCAATTGTTCGCACAACCCACGACGGAAGACGCGGGATTGGACAGTGTCTGTAAATTGACGTTGGACGAGACATAGCCAGCCATTCCGCCGGCGATCAGGCCGTCGTTCGGGGCGAGAACGCCGCGCTTGGTCGCGTCGGCGCCCACGAGGAAGCCGACCATGCCCGACTGGCTATGCACGGAAGCGTCGAGAGCGACGGTTTGCGTCGGGAGCCCGGCCAGGGCAACTTGCTGAAATTCGAGTCCCGTCGCCGTGCGCCGCTCATAATCGCCATAGACCTGTGTCCAGGCGCCGTATCGGATCTCAGGTTCAATCGGCGCGGGCAATGGCGCCGGAACGACCTCCTCCTCTTTCCGCACGATCACTTTGGGCGCGGGCTTCGGCGCGGGTCGCCGCCGCTCGACCGCCTCGACGCGCTTGCGCGGCTTTTTTGCGGGTTTCTCCGGGGCGGCCGGCGGCGGTGGCGGCGCGGCTTCGGCGATGGGCGGGGGATTGCGCTCGCAGGCTCCATCGACCCGCGAAAACCCCGCCGGGCACCGCTCCTCCTCCTGATCGCGCCGCTCCTTTATAGCGGCCCCTAGCGTGCGGTTGGTTTCCTGCGTCGTCGATTGCGAAAGATCGCTGAGGGCCTGGCTGGCGAGGGCGCCGCCCGATAGGCCGGCCGGATCGACCACACCCGGATTGGAGACGCATAAGTTGCCCTGAAGGGAAAAACCTCCCGGGCAAAATATGCTGGACTGGGCGCGAGCCGCAGGGGCTTGGGCGAAGCAGAGCAACCCGATCAGCGATCCTAGGGCTAATGGGGTCAGTGAAGTTGATTTATGGTCGATCATGTTCCCCCTCCAAAACTTCCGGTAGGTGGAAAAGCAGAACAAAGGAACAATTCGTGGCACCGCTGGCGCCAAGCCAAAGCGTCGTGGCCGAGTCGGCGCCTTTCAAGATGGCCGAATCGAATCCCCCATACCTTCGCGCCCCCACTTCGGGGTAGACAATAGTCCATAACGACCCCGTGATCTGTGCTGTTTTTGCAACAAAGGCGATCTAATCTGACCGGGCGTTTCCGTTCCGAACGGCAGGTGCGATGGCGCACAGTCAAACTTGCCATCGGCGCGCAATGATGCAGTGGAAGCAGCGCCAAGAGGAATCGGCCCGAGCCAAACCAGTCGACGCCATTTGCGCCGCTGTCCTCCTCTGGAGAGCATGGACATGGCCGTCAACCAAATCATCGTTTTCGTGGCCACAGTGGCAATGGGAATGCTGCTCGCGCCGCTCCGCCCCGCGCTTGTCGCGCCAGCCCTCGCCGCCGACGGCGATCTCGAACTCTGCGCTCACTCCTTAAGCGACCCGGACAAGGGAATTCCGGCCTGCACGCGTCTCATCGACAGCGAGAAGGACGCCGCCAGCGCGCCGAGCCTTTACAACAACCGAGGCGTCGCCAAGGTCCGCAAGGGCGATCTCGACGGCGCGATCAAGGATTTTTCCAGCGCTCTCGACCGCAATCCGAACTCGGTCGAAGCCTATAAGAACCGCGGCCTCGCCCATCAGATCGACGGCGACTACGACGGCGCCATCGCCGACTACAATCAAGCGATCAAGCTCGACGGCAAATCGCCGGACCTTTTCAACGCGCGCGGGACCGCGCTTCTCAACAAAGAGGAGAATGACAGCGCCATCGCCGATTACGATAAGGCGATCAAGCTCGACGGCAAATTTGCCAAAGCCTATTACAACCGCGGACAGGCGCTTTATCTCAAGCGGCGGTTCGATCGCGCCATCGTCGATTTCGACGCGTTCATCCGCCTCTCGCCCAATGAGGCCAAGGGCTACGTCCAACGCGGAGACGCGCGCCTCGCCAAGGCCGACGTCGACGGCGCCATTAAAGATTTTGACGCGGCGATTCGTGTCGACGTCGGCAACGGCGAGGCGTTCAGCCATCGCGGCGAGGCGCGCCGGCTGCAAGGCGATCTCGACAAGGCGATCGCCGACCAGGACAAGGCGATCGAGCTCGCCGATACGGCGGAAGCCCGAGTCAATCGCGCGCTGGCGCTCGCCGACCAAGGCAAGCTCGACGCCGCGATCGCCGATTGCGACCAAGCCATTCTCTTGAAACCTAAATACGATCTCGCCTACGCCGATCGCGGCAAATTCCGGCGCCTCAAGGGCGATCTCGAAGGATCCCTCAGCGATCTCAACAAGGCGCTCGCGCTCAATCCGCGCTCGGCCGTCGCGCTCGATTTTCGCGGCGACGTTTTTCTGGCCAGAGACGAAGCCGATCGCGCCATCGCCGACTTCAACCAGGCGCTGCGCATTGTGCCCGATTTCGTCGCCCCCTACGCGGGCCGCGGCCAAGCCTATGAACAAAAAGGCGCTTTGGCGAAGGCCAAGGCGGATTATGAGAAAGCGCTGAGCTTGCCGGGCGAAGCCGACGCCAGCTTGGCGAGGCCGGCGCAGGACGCGGCCCGGGCGCGGCTGGCGGCGCTCGCGGCCAGCGACGCGACGCAGGCCAAGATGGCGGCTGGCGCCGCCATGCAGGACGCGACGGACGCCCGGTCCAAGGCGGAGGCGGACGCGCGCGCCAAGGCCGACGCCGAGAAGGCGGCCGCCGCCCTCGAAGCGCGCATCAAGACCGAAGTCGAGGCCCGCACAAAGGTTGCGGCGGACGCCGAGCGCGCCCGCCTCGAGACGCAAGCCGCCGCCGAGGCGCGGGCGCGGGCCGAGGCCGACGCCAAAGCCAAGGCCGAATTTGAGGCGCGCGCCAAGGCGGAATTCGAGACGCGGGTAAAAGCCGAGGTCGAAGCGCGCGCGAAAGCGATCGCCGAAGCCGCGCAAGCGAAGGCGGGCGCATTGATTCCGCCGGCCGGAAACCGCGTCGCGCTCGTCATCGGCAATTCAAACTATCGCGAGGTCGCGACGCTGCCCAATCCGCAGCGCGACGCCCAGGCCGTCGCCGCCGCCTTTCGCAAAGTCGGGTTTCAGACGGTCTATGCCGAAAACGATCTGACACGCGACAAATTCCTCGCCGCGCTTCGCGCGTTCGAGGACAAGGTCGAGACCGCCGACTGGGCCGTCATCTATTACGCCGGCCATGGACTGGAAATCGGCGGGGTCAATTATCTCATACCGGTCGACGCCAAGCTGCGGGCCGACCGCGACGTTCAGGATGAAGCGATATCGCTCGACCGCGTGCTGCTCGCCACCGAGCGCGCGAAAAAACTGCGTCTCGTCATTCTCGACGCCTGCCGGGATAATCCTTTCGCCGCGCGGATGCAGCGCACCATGGCCTCTCGCTCGATCGGCCGCGGTTTCGCCCGGGTCGAGCCCGAGGGCGGCACGCTCGTCGCCTATTCCGCGCGCGACGGGCAGGTCGCGCAGGACGGCGACGGCGAGCATAGCCCCTTTACGCGAGCGTTCCTGCGCAACGTCGTCAAGCCACAGCTCGAGATCAACATGCTGTTCCGTCAAGTCCGCGACGAGGTGCGCGCCGCGACGAACCAGCGCCAGGAGCCTTTCACCTATGGCTCCTTGCCGGGCGAGGGCTTTTATTTCGTCGCCAAATGAGCGTGGGAGAGACGCTCGACAAGGGATCGTAGCTTGCGAGACGTTGGCCGACGTTGACGTTCGCGGCGGGCAGCTCCGGCCCGGTCTGATCCAATTTCTAAAACAACCACGATCAATCGGCGTGAGCCAGACCAATAATGTACGCGGTGACCGAATCGATCTCTTCGGGACTTAGAATGATGTCGGGCATGTGGGGGTGCGAAGAACGAAGAAAGACCTTAATGGCGAGTTCGGTCGTCGAAGGCATCCGGCTGATGTCCACGAAACTCGGCGCGGCGGGGTTCGATCCCGGCGGCGAGGCGGCGTCGATTTGATGGCACTCGCTACACACCGTCTCGGCGAGGCGCCGGCCGATCGAAGGATCGGCCGTTTGCGCCCCGGCCGCCGGGGCGATCGCGATCGAACCAACTAGGGCTGTGATGGCTGCCCGTTTCGTCATCGTTCAGCTCCGAAGCGTCGACGTTGCGTTGAGAGCGTTTTTTGGTACCCCGATCGAGTTAACATTTTAACCCAAGCAGCTCGCGCGTTCCAGCCGCGCAGCCTAAACACTCAAAGTGTCCGCGCCCGCCTGGCATGCGCCGACATTCATGCCGAGCCGACTCTCATCGGCAGCAGCACCATCTGATGCCCAGCGAGATGCAGCCGTTGCTGCAGAATCAGGGGTGTCTGATTGTGCAGCCATTTGGTCAGCATATTGACGCGGGGGAAGATCAGCTTCGTGGCGAAGCAAACGGCGTTGGGATATTTTTCCAGCACGCCGTCCGCCAGTCGGGCGAACTCCTCGACGGGATCGGTGGAGAACCCGATCTCATATCCCGCCGCGAGGCCGTGCCGGCGGCAGTGCGCGACGCAGAAGTCAAGCGATTTCTCCATCCTGGCGCGTAGCCGGTCGAGGTGCTCTTGACCCTCGAAGCTCTGCGCATCCACTTCGCCAACCGCCAAGAAGATGAAGTTCTTGAAATAATTCGGAAACAGGCGCGACGCCCAAAGCATGGCGTGCATGTTGCAGCCGAGATGCTTGCCGACGAACAGCACCGCGGTGGGTTTTGATGGGTCCAGCGCGGGACCCGGCGCGCCAAGCTGGACGGGCAGTCCCGCGAACTCCGCATCGGCGCGGCTGATCTCGTTCCGAGTCTCGTCGTAATGTCGTTTCGTCAACATGCAGAGCGCGACGACGAATCCAGTGACGACCACAGTCAGCCAGCCGCCGGCTGTAAACTTTTCGAAGGTCGTGATGACGAGGATGCTGGCGGTCAGCGAAAGACCGAGGGCCGAAAAACCGAAATGCTTCGCCCAGGTCGCATCCTCGCTGCGCTGCCGCCACCAATAGACGCACATGCCGAGCAGCGAAAGGCTGAAGGTCAAGAACACGTTGATGCTGTACAATACGACCAGCAAATCGACCTGACCGCCGGTCCACCACAGGATCGCCAACGAGGACAGCCCCATCATCACGATGCCGTTCTGCCGCACCAGTCGACTGGAAAGATCGCGGAAATGGCGCGGCACCCAGGAATCGGCGGCCATATTCGAAAGCACCGTCGGGCCGTCGAGGAACCCGGTCTGCGCGCCGACCACCAGCAGACCCGCCTCCAGTGCGAGCACGAGCGCAAGCAGCGCCGCCGGCGCCCAGTGGCTGC
Source organism: uncultured Alphaproteobacteria bacterium (assembly GCA_963789645.1). Classification (GTDB taxonomy): domain Bacteria; phylum Pseudomonadota; class Alphaproteobacteria; order Rhizobiales; family Beijerinckiaceae; genus Methylocapsa. The sequence continues at coordinate 79,014 of CAWBLM010000003.1, forward strand.
TCCAGCCGAAGCTGCCGATGATGGAGTTAAAAACCACTGCGTTCAGTGTCTGTCCCTCCACCGGCGTCGCTTTCCACAACATATAGAGCACGAGGATGCCGCCTGCCGTGAAGGCCAGCGAACTCGCCATGAGGAACATGGTCCAGATCCCGTTGCGCACGCGCGGCTCGGCGAGCATGCCGACGTTGTTGGACACCGCCTCCAGCCCTGTATAGGTGCCGCCGCCCAGCGAGAATGCGCGCATGAACAGCGCCAGCACGAACAGCCAGCCCATACCTTGCGCGAGTTCGCGCGTCTGCCCAATCGTGTTCGGCGCGAGCCCAGGCAGGCTTTCCGAGTGATAGGCGACGCCGTAAATGATCAGGAAGCCGTGGGTGATGACGAAGCCGAGAAAGATCGGCGCCAAGACCACGATCGACTCTTTCATGCCGCGAAAATTCAGCGTCGTCATAGCGAGGACTAGCGCCACTTCCGCACCAAACTTGAAGGGCTGCGCCGCGACCGGCAACAGGCTGAATAACGCGTCCGCGCCGCTCGCTAGCGAAGTGGTAATGGTGAGCACATAATCCACCAGAAGGGCGGACCCGGAAACCAGTCCCGCGTAGGCGCCAAGCAACGCCGTCGCCACCCGGTAGCCTCCGCCCCCGGTCGGGAACAGCTGGATCACCTGGTTGTATCCGAGCGCGATGATGAAGACGGTGGCTGCAGTGGCGAGCGCCAGGAACAGGCCGAGCTGGATGTGCGGGCCCAGGGCTTTGAAAGCCTCCTCCGGACCGTAGCAAGAGGAGGAAAGCCCGTCGGCGCCGAGGCCGACCCAGGCTAGCAAGGGGATCAACGCGATGCGGTGGCGGGTGCGTTGATCCAGCGGATCAAGCGGGGCGCCCACCAAGAATCGCCGAAACCTCTCAAAAGCCCCCATTTTGCCTTGCAGCATCCTATCCTCCCTGACGCCTTCCGCTAAACCATCGCTGTAAGGTCAGCGTCGATCGGGGTTCGTCGCAGCGATTGCAGGCCATGATTGTCCCTCCAATTTTTTTGGCAAGATGAATTTGGGGTGGGAAGAAGGGTTGAAGAGAGGAGGAAAGGAAAATGGCTTGATCGCGGCTGCGCTTCGCCGAGGCGACAGCCATGGCAAGCTAGCGAACTCGCTGCGGTCAAGAGCTCGCTCCCACCCGGGGGCAAGATCCCGCCGAAATGCTTGACCGCTTCCGCCGAGAATTGAAGGATGGATCGGAACCCTATTGATCGGTCCGGGCGAATTTCGGGCTGAGGGATTTAGGCGCCACTGCGAAACGCGTTGACGTTCTTCTGTTTGGCGATTGCGACATTCAAATCGAAGCTGATTTGTTGCGCCGGGAGGCAGCCCGGCGCGGTGTCGATTTGCGTGTTGCAGCCGCTTTCCCCGATGACTTACGCTTCGCCGGCGATCTCACGCCCTATCAATACATCTGCAAGCTCTGCACAAAAGAGCCGCAGCGATTCATCCTCAATCCGACCCAGCAAATTCCGTAGGCTGCATGGATGGTCAAGGCGCCCGCCTTGCGGCGAAACCAAGCCTTCGCTATTTTTAAGAGAAGCGGCCATCCCAACGGTTAAACCCCAGATGCAAAATCGGTAGATGTGGGAAGCGGAAGCCACGCCTTGGGAATTTGATTTTCCTCGCCATGCGGGAACGAACAGATAATCAACTAGCCTCGGCCGCTCCCCCGACGGAGAAGGCGGCGCGCGCGGGGCCCCATTCGCCGGCGGCCGGAAGCTTGCTCTTCTAAGCGCTCGGGGCGGGCTCAAACACCAGCACCGCGCCTTCAGGCTTGTCGCCACTATCGTAGCTAGCCACGACGTCCTCTGGCAGCGCCGCCCCATCAGAGCCCCGGCGAAAGTCTCGCAAACTCGTGCCTTGCGCAAAAGTGTCGACGTTCGGCGCCCCGCGTCCGGCCTTCAGGTCGGACAGATTGACCGTGCGAAAATCGATGCTAAATCGCGTCCGCCCTGACGTATTTGGCACCGTCGAGTGCATTTGCGCCCCTGAGAACAGGATCACGCCGCCAACGGGACAGACCAGCCGAATCTGCGAGTTCGAGATCCATTGGATCGCGGGGACCAGGCTGTTTGCGGCTATCAGAGGTAATGTGTTTGGCGGCCTCTTTGCGGGCAGTCGCATTATATTCATAATAGTTGAATGCTTCCGAGCCGTTGCTGACCGGCGTCGTCCAGTAATTCGGATGAAACGCCATGCTGGACTGGGAGACGAACGGAAATATCGGGAGCCACCAATTTAGCTGGGCCAGCGGCGCCGACCACCATGTGTCGCGGTGCGCCGGAAAGGCATAGCCCACGCCGGCCGTCAGATATTTATCGCTGGTCACCCCACGGAGCCTCGGAACATCGATATAGGTCCCGTCGAGGTCGCAGTCGAATTCCGCCACCACGTCGCGCAGCAGCCGTTTTGTCCTCGGATCATGAATAAATTTCGGCTTCAACGGACCAAATATTTCGACGAATTTCTCCACTGGAAGTTCATATTGCGCGTTCTCTGGATCATGCGGAGCAAATGCGTCCTCAATGAGCTCGCGGGCGAATTGAATGAGCGCCAGCGTTGAGGGTTTTGGCGAGCACACTAAGATATCCCCAGCATACAGCAACGCGCGGCGGGCGGCGTCGTCATTTTGGCAATCGAAATAGACCGCAGTCATGCGTTTTGCTCCTGATCAACATCGATACTCTAGCGACAATTATGCAACGCTTGCGCCGATTGCGTTATAACCCTGTTTACGGCAAAAAAGAACACTTTGAAATACTGGGCGGCCCGCCGCGCGGACCTCCAGTCCACAAACCCGGCCTCACGAGCGATCTTCACGAGAAAATCACGCGAGTAAGCCACCGCCGCCTCCGGATATTTCAGATTCTCGACGAAAGCGTTTTGGATCCGATCCTTGAAAGTCCAACGGTCACCCAGCCAGTTCGCGTCACGGAGATCTTCAATGCAAAAGCAACTCATGGCCATCACCTTGCCTTTTCGTAAGACACGGTAGGATTCAGCAACGTAGTTTGCGAGATCACCTTCCAAAAGATGGGTAAAAAGGGACTGACTGCACACTAAATCCACGCTCTCGTTCTGGAGAGGAAGCCGGTAAGGCTCTTTGTTTCCTAAAGGATTATATACCGCGCTAAAAATGTTAGCGTGGAAAAACGTGAACCTGTCCGCAGGAAAATGCTTCTGGCACCAGGTGACCATTTCCAAATCTACATCTATTCCTGTATAGTGCCCAGTGAATGCAGCGTGATCGCGAACCGCATACGCGAAGCGGCCACATCCTGACCCGATGTCAACAATGTGATCAGAAAATGTAATGAGATTATTTAGAAAATGTAGCCAAAGATCATAACCATATTTGCTGAAGTAGGGCTGGTTGAATAGAATCCGGTTACCCGCGCCAGTCCTAATCCGGAATCGATTAGGGGGCAAATTCCTGAATTCGGGAAAAGGAAAAGATATGACTCTATCAACAACGTCAAGAACGGCCATCAGCGGCTTGTTCCTAGACAGTACGGGCACAGACGGTATAAATTTTCGAATAATGTTGTCGGTCTTTAGCATTATTCGAACGCCCTTCACGATGCCACGCCGCCGAAGCTGGCCTAGGCTCCCGAAGTCAATGCGCAGGATCGCAACACCCACGTCTTGGCTGATCGATACGACGTGCGCATGGTGGAGGTCACGGTTGACGGATACGCAATCATTGCTCCAAAGAGAGAGGTCATCGCCGCAGCTGCCGCAACCATGACGTTGTTTTAATGCGGCGCGCTGCCGAAGTCCTTTAATGCTTGAATGCGCGCGGCGTCGCAAGACTCGGAAACTACGCCTGAGGGATGGGGCGGAGGCCCGCCAAACCGGCGCTGTCTGGCTCGTGAAGACCGGTCCCGGCGACGGGAGTCGTCTCGAAAAAACAATTCCTTCTGGCGCCGACGCAGGAAACGATGGCGCCAAGAAGGCTTCAACGCCGCGTTTCTGACTTTCAGATTTCGGCCGTTGGGGTGGACCTCGGCGCGCGCCCTCGCTGGAGATGGGACCGCCCCGCTTTTGGGATTGATAAAGGAATTGTGGTTTCTGGAATCCCCCAGCAAGAAAGTTACCCCGATTTTGCCGGTCCTCCGGCAAGGCTTCGGGCGATTCTGCTCCGGGTGATTGTTCGTCCCTCCGGCAAAGGTTCAAGGAGGCCGTTTTGGGGGCCCATCAGTTGACGGAAGGCGCTCCGATTTTGAAGTCGGCCGGCGCCATGAATTAGCGGACGCCAGTCTCGCCACAGTTCCCGTCAGCCCGCCGTGCCGAGCTCTATCGGAGCTTCCGTATTTGCCGGGTCTTGCAACGTTGGCCCATCAGAAGGATTCAGTAGGCAGCGCTTAAAGTGTATTTTAATCTGCAGGCGCAAAACGCGACGGAATTGCAGCGGAACGCGCGCTCGGCCGGCGTGTTTCTTTATGCGCGCGTCAGACGGAGAGGAATTGAATGAACTCGCCACCTTCAACGCCTCGGGTTTCGCTTGCTCTCCCTGTGTACAATGGCGAGCGATTTATAGCCGAGGCGATCGAGTCGATCCTAGCGCAGACCTATGCCGATTTCGAACTCATCATTAACGACAACGCTTCGGACGATGGCACGGAGCGCATCTGTCGCGAATTCGCCGCAAAAGATGCGCGAATAAGATACGTTCGGAACGAGCGGAACCTTGGGGCCGGCCCCAATCACAACAAGGGCTTCGAGCTGAGTTCTGGCGAATATTTCAAATGGTGCGCCTGCGACGACTATATTGGCCCCGCGTTCCTCGAGCACTGTGTGTCGGCGCTCGATGGGGCTGCGGACGTTGCTCTCGCATACGGCCTAACCAAGTGCGTTGATGAAGAGGGGAAGCCCATACCGTTGATTGGCAACATGGGTCCCGACGTGAGCGGACCTGACCCGGCTTTGCGCTTTTACAAGGTCCTCAAGGACAAGGGAACTTGTTACGAAATCTTCGGCCTTTTCCGAAGAGATATTTTCGAGCAAACGACTTTGCAGCGGATGTACTACGGAGCCGACCATTCTCTGCTTGCCGAAGTCGCCCTTCTCGGACGATTTATGTATGTTCCGGACGCCATATTCTATAATCGGGAACATAAGGATCGTTCAATCAATATGACGGACACGACCGCCCGCGTCGCTTGGCAGGACACCAGCGCGAAACGCAAATTCTCTTTGGAGCATGTCAGGCAATTGAATCATTTGATCGAGATCGCTTTGCGGCACAGAAATAAAGTGCCTGCTCGGAAAACTCTCGGCTATGTTTTTTTATTCGAAATGCGGCCGCTCCAGCTGTCGAGGCTGGCGCTAGATCTGATTTGCATGGCGTTTCCCTCAGGCCGCCGTTCGCTGCGCAGTCTTGTTTGGCAGTGTCTGCGCCGTTTACGAATTGAACAAAAGCAGCTTCCAGCTGCGCGCCAGCGATAAGCGTCGCCAGTCTCGCTGATGCTGTCCGATAAACCTGGTCTCAAGGTTCCGATAGAGATATTTTCCAGGACATGTCGACGAGCCCGTTCCAGGCGAAGCAAGCTGATCGCGAATGCCGGCGTAGGATTTTGAACCCGCGGGTCGAGAGCCGTTTGTAGCATGGGCTGACGCCGGTCCTCTGGTCGCGCGGCGGGGAAGTTCGCGTTCCACGCCTCGCCTGACGCTGAGTAATCGCGTTCCGGCTCGACCTCGGCGGAGCGGGTGAATTCGGGCATGAATGCCGGCGACCACGCAGAGCCTAGCGTAGGACCATGATAAATGGCCCGCGCGGACGTCTGCGCCTAGTCGCGCACGCATTCTGAGCAACCGCACGGGCGGTCAAAGAAGCATCTCGCCATTGCTGTCGCGCGGGCCTGCATCCGCGGCGGAGCACGCGGCCTCTTCTTCAATGTCGTCGATCTCACCGGCCTTTCCCAATGCTTCCGCGCACAGCTCCTTCGCGAGCATGCCGGTCTCGTGCCGGAAAACATCCAATTAAAAAGCCATATTGACGAATATTGAAATATCATTATCATCAGTTATCGTTTGGTATTAATCCCACCGGGAGCCCCCACTAGGCACTTTGCACTCCCTTCGACGCGCGCTTGAGCCTACGCGCGAACGGCCAGTTGCGCTTGGCCGTCGTGCTTAAGCTTGACCGACTAAAATTCAAAGGAAATACTATGAAACAGCGATCGTTTAATCGAATGACGCTATGCGGCGCGCTGTTCGCGGCGCCTGTTGCTGGACACTGTCAGACGCCACCGACCTACATAGGAATCGCAAATGGTTCATCGAGCAGCGCCTCAGGACCGATCACAATCAACGTGCCGCCAGGCACCAAGAATGGCGATCTGATGCTCGCTTATATTGCTACGCAGTCGCCCGATGGAGCGTGGATAACGGCCCCCCCGGGCTGGACACAGGTGATCAAAACCTTCAATTCGATCCAGGGATCTCAGCTGTTTCGGCGCCTGGCGAACAATGAGCCCTCATCATATACATGGAGCGGCGCCTCCTATCCACAAGGCGTCATACGGACTTATCGCGGCGTCAATGCTGCAGCACCAATCGCCAGCAGCTCGGGGTGCACATCTGTTGGGGGCGTCTCCTGCCAAATTCCCGCCTTCGGCGAAACCTCTGTCGCCGGCGAGCGCTACGTCGGCTTCTGGGACTTCAATCTCGTATCCGAGCCGATATACGCGCCTGCCGGTCTCAGCAATTATCATTGGAATCTCACAGTACGCTCAATGATTTCCGCCGACAAGGCTTTGACCGTCGCCGGACCCACCACGATCCCTGCCGAGACCGCAACGGTGAGGGGCGCGCCAAGCCATTGGGATGGGATCGGAGTTACGGTCCGGCCTGCATCCTCAACATATAGCGGAACTCCGGGTGTTGCCGCGGCAAGCGCCAATGATTTTCTAAACTCGCTGGGGATATGCATAGCCTCCCCTGTAAACGGTTCGAGCAATACTACATACGCGCCCCTGATCGGCTACATAGGGGTTCGCAATGTTAGCGGCGGAAGCCTCGATGGCGGCGGAAGCGCTGCTAACTCCATTCAGCTCGCTCAGCTAACAAATACGAAAATTCTTTGGGGTTTGGACAGCGGGTTTTCTGGGAATAGCGTAGCCCCTGATATCGCCGCCGCCAGGTCGTTAGCTACGGCCGGCGCTTTGTTGGCCATAACAGGCGCCAACGAGCCGGACAATTGGTCCTTGACTTATCAAGGCCAGGTTGGCGGCAAAGACTATTCGTGGCTCCCAGTGGCGAAGCTGCAAGCAGATCTGTACACGGCGGTCAAGGCTGATTCCGTTTTGAAGAACTATCCGGTGTGGAGCATCTCGCACGGCGGCGCCGAGACAGATAACGTCGGCTTGCAGTTTCTGACTATTCCAAATGGCTCAGGCCTTTCCATGCCCGATGGGACGCAGTACGCCGATTATGCAAACATGCATAATTACGTGATTTGGCAGGGCGCAGCAGCCCCTGTCGACAATATTGCGTGGAATACCGCCGCCCCTACGGGAGATGTCCCCCCCGCCCAAGATCCACTCACCGATGATTTCGGCACGACCTGGAAGCATGGTTACGCCGGCTATAGCGACGCTCAGCTTGTGAATCTGCCCCGTGTAACAACTGAGACTGGATGGGTCAGCAGCAACGGGGGAGAAGACAATCAGGGGAAGGTTCTCCTGAATGTCTATCTCTCGCAATTCAAGCGTGGCTATAAATATACGTTCATCTATCAGTTGAAAGACAATGAGGGCGGCTACACGAATACATTCGGCATTGTTCGGCCGGATAACTCCTATAAGCCAGCGGCGACCTATATCCACAACCTGACGACGGTTCTGAACGACAACCGCTCTGTTTCATCTACGCCCGGAGCCCTGAATTATTCGATCCCGAACGAACCTGCGACCGTCCATGATTTGCTGTTGCAGAAGAGCACCGGCGCGTTCGAATTGGTTGTCTGGGATGAACGGCCGGTTGGTGAAGCGACAGACAAGGTGACCGTCAACCTGGGGGGATCTCATACGACCGTAAACATCTATGATGTCACGGTCGGCGCTGCGCCGGTTCAAACCCTCTCAAGCGTCAGCGCTGTTCCTTTGACACTTAGCGATCACCCGATGATTATCGAAGTAATGAATTAGGCGCTGCCGTCAACTCAGTGCCTTGCTCGCTCGGACGCTAAAGATTCCTTGCTAGTGTGTTCCGGAGCTGCCGGATCAAAGTTGGAGCGGTCGGCCTTCGTTCCCACGCGGATTGCTGCGCCTCCGAAAATATGACATACCGCCCGCGCTGCTCCAGGCGGGCGGATTCGAGCGGATGGAGCTTTTGAGGCGAGCGAAAATGGTCGAACCGCAATTTGTTGTGGTTCCGTCGCTCAGCTCCGGAACCGTCGATCAGAGGCCGCTTTTTACTGCAGCCTTCCAATTGCTCCTCGAAAGCTGGCTTTGCCGTTCCCTGCGAGCGTCCGGCGGCGGTCGGGCAGAACTTTTAGCTGACAGGTGCTGAAGCCGAGGAGGTTTTAGGCGAGCCTGCGGGTTATCCGTATTTTCCGAGGCTAGTCATTTAAAGGCCTTTGGGACAGTACGGAAGTTGCACCACTGATGCCCTACAAATGGTCCGATGGCGCGGCAAAGTTAAGCCATCAGGGTCAAGTCGTTGGCATATATGTTATGGAAACTAAAACGCCTACGTCCATAGCGCGGCCCGGTTCTCACGATGAGCGTGCAGCGCCGGTCATTGGCGACGTCGAGCGTCGCGCGCAAACAAACGTGAGTGGTTCATTTATCACAAAGGAAATGAATGTATTTGTTCATTTGGCGTATGGTTTCGGAGCGGAAAATTGGAATACAAAATATCGAAACGACCAAATCATTGGAATAAACTGTCCGTTTCCCTATGGATACTATATGGCTGCGGACCATGGCTGTCGGGTCAAGCATTCGGAAGACAAAGTAGAGGGCAAAATTGAAACGCTCCTCCGGCTGGGTGTTCGGTATTTTTTGAAGTTCGATTTTATTCATGCTTGGCGCAATCGCAAAGGCATATGTGACGCAGACATCGTGTGGACCCATACGGAGTTGCAGCATCTGGCGATTTTGTTGCTGTTTTGGCTGATTCGTCCCACGCACAGACCCAAGCTGATAGCGCAGAGTGTTTGGCTGTTTGACCGGTGGTCGAAGTTCCCACGCATCCATCGCTGGCTGTTTATGAAATTATTGTCTCAGGCGGACATGTTAACGGTCCATTCTCCTGAGAATTTAAAAATCGCAAGGACACTATTTCCCGGTGTCCGATGCGAGTTGGTTTTTTATGGAATGAATGCCGAAGAAATTATCGAACCGCAATTGCACAGGCATCACGACCCCATGCGACTGCTGTCAGTGGGCAATGACGAAAATAGGGATTGGATTACATTGATTGACGCGGTCAAGGAATTGGCCGGTTCGGAACTTCGCATCGTGTCTTACAAAGTCAGCCCTAAGCTTATCGCGGGCTCAAAAAATATCAGCATCGCTAAGCCGAAATCGAACAGCGAGTTGTTACAGCTTTATGAATGGGCGGACGTGCTGGTTCTTGTGCTCAAACCGAATTTGCATGCTTCGGGCCTATCAGTGCTTCAGGAGGCCGTGATTTGGGGAGTTCCGGTTGTTTGCAGTGACGCCGGTGGTCTCAAGGCCTACTTTTCCGAGGAACTCGATAAAATATGTCGAGCCGGAGAATGTCGAGGCGATCAGGCGTGCGATTCTCGAGATCTCCAAAGACGATGAGTGGCGATGGGCTTCGGTCAAACGCGCGCAAGCTCGGATGGGCCCAGGCGGTGTGAATGCACAGTCTTACGTCAAGAGACACGTCGAGCTTTCGAGGAATTTTCTCTTTGGGGTTTGAGGGATGGGCGGCTTCTTGGCCAAGATTGCAGAATTATGGATCTCGGGCAATTGATCAAGCGCGAGTTGAGACCGGCGCCCCCACTAGAGGGTCGCCGTCAATTGTCGAATTTGTCGGGTTGTGGAGACCGAAACAAGAAAGCCGGCTTTTGGATTGTCGTCGAGAACGCTTCGGAAGTATGCGCCGACGTCGCCTTGGTGCTTAGCTTTGGTGCGCTTATCGCTCCAGCCGTGGCGCAAGACTCCGTGGTAAATCCTGGTGCGGTGATCTGAGGTGCCAACCTCGCCGCAATATAGACCTTGAATTAAGCCGCCGAAATCAGGCTCTGATCCGATGCAATGCGAATGCGCTAGTCCGAAGGCACCGATGAGGCCTTCATCCCTTAAAGCGATGAACGTTTCCAAAGCCTCGTCGTCCAATTCGAATTGATCTGGTTCATGAACCAAATAAAGATCAGCGCGATCCCGCTTCAGCCTCTTCAGACTCTCCTCGAGTTCACGTCGTATATGATCGCCCTCCAGCTTCCGACGCGGGGCCGGGGGGGTGCCGCCATCTTTCAAGAGGAATTGCCGGAGCTTCGTCTTCGCGCCTGACGGGAGGAATGGTTTGACGAAGCGCCTATAGGCCAGATGGGTCAGGCGATCAGCTGTTTTTGGGTCTGGTCTCGCAATTCCTACCTTTGTGGCGATTGTCACATCCGGGACGCTCTTAAGCGCTTCTCCCAGCGCGTCCTCGGATTGACCGAGGCCGTATAGCGGAGCCGTATCAAAGTGACGGATGCCCGCAGACAGAGCGGCTTCGATAAGACGAATGGACGTCTTAGCCTCGGCACCGCCATGTATGCGCGCACAGCCTAGTCCCACTCTTGTGATCTTGATGCCGGAGTTTGCGATCGAGATCCGCTCCATTGCTCAGTCCTTTTCCAGGAAAAACGCGAGTTGCCCTGCCAGGGCCAAGGCAGTCAAAGTGCAGTTCGCATGGCTAGATGAAGGAAAAACGCTCGCTCCCGCGACGTAGACGTTCGACGCTCCCCAGACGCGGCAATCGGAATCGACGACTCCGGAGGAAGCCGAAGCGGCGATGCACATCCCTCCGCATTGATGATAATAATCTTCAAACTGTTCCAACATTGAACGATCGCCCTGCAGCAAACGTTCGTCAATGCTTATGCACGCGATTTTCTTTTCCTGGAGGTAAGCATTCGACCGCAACACGAAATCGCGGATATGGGCGATTTCGCCGCCATCGAGCTTCCAATGCACCTCCGCTCGGTAGAGCCCGTCGGAGTGCGGTTCCTTGTCCAGAAGCCGTATTGCGCTGTCGGCCACAGGGATTTGTTCACCCAAGACATGGAACTCCACCCCCTTGTCCATAAAAGCCAGAATGCGGCGGTCGCGGGCGAAACGAAGCGCGAGCGGGTATAAAGCGCCTCCAAGCGCCCAAATGTCAGCGGGCAGCCTGCTCAGCTTGGAATACGCCGCTCCTGATTTGAATGTACGAATCACAAACTTGAGGTTGTCGATATTCTCGCTTACACTTGATACAAAGTGGAAGTATCCGGCCATTCCACTGAATGGGGGCCTTTTTGTGGTCGCCGAATAACGTAGCTTTGCGTGGTATTTGTGTACCGAAACAAAACCAGGCTCAAAATTGTCGCGAAACGATTTTTCGTCTGTAATCCGGACGTCGCCAACCTTGCCCGCATAATGGTCCTGAAAGAATGCGCCTATGTTGCGGTTGTGCTTCCAAGGGACATCTGATCGACGTTGGGTCGATAGAAAGAATTGGCATGTTTCCAGAGTGCCAGAAGCGAATACGAAGGACTCGCCGGAAATTTGAATTTCCCGCCCGCCTGGGCCGACTGCACGCACCGCGGTGGCTTTCGACCCGGCGAATAAAATATCATTGACCGTCGCATTCAAAACGACCCTCAGCAGCGGATTGGATTGAATATCCGCTCTAAACCGCAAAGCGAAATTCTGCTGGGGTAACCAAAAGGTACAGAAGCGCTCGACGCCCGATTGGGATTTTTCATCATTTTCAAGGATCTGGCCAAGCTTTACGAATGTTTGTGGTTTAATGTTTAAGGCGGCGTAGGCGTGCTCGTACCACCCTTTCAGCTCCGAATAAGCGATCGGCCATTCTCTTCCGGGAGCAGTTAAGTCCCATTCATCGAATTCGGCCAGTTGTCCGCGCCATAAGGTGCTGGTCCCGCCCAAGCCAAAAGCTCGGCCGAGCGTCGTCCCATGGTGAACCTTGCCAACAGAAACGGCTGTCTGCCTCGATCGCACGGTGTCCGCCACGCGACCGCCTGCTTCGACCAAAACCGTTGGGATTTTTGATCGAGCCAGGCTCACAGCCAAAAACAGACCGACCGTTCCTGCTCCGATGATCACAACGGGGGCGCTCAGAACATCCGGCAGTTCCTCCCCATTTGTAGCGTCTAAGAGCATAAAAACACCATAAAGAGAATGACCGTTGTGAATGCGGAAGGATTCATGAGCTATCGCGGATCCTGGTGACGGCCGCTTGGGTTAGGCGGCGGCTTGGCTTGAGGCGAGCTTGTCTCGATTCCGTCTTCGAACTTCACATTGGCGATGATTTTCCGCAACTGGTTTTGTCCGTCGAGACGACGCCAGGTTTTTTGCGCTCCCTCGACCAGCTTGAACACCATGGCGAGCACGGTCTTGTTCGACAGGCAGGCCCTTCGAGCGGATCGTTCGATGACGGACGGTCGCGAAGGCGCTTTCGATTGTCGCAACGCCCGAAACAGCAAACAGGCCGCGCTCGAGCGGCGCGGCTTCTGAAGCCATTGGCGGCGCGTTGAAATCGCCGCTAGGCCGCCGCTCCGTTTCCGCCTGCTTCAGAGCCAGTTTTGCGCGCGAATCTCAGCTGATGCTCGCGATCGCGGCCCGCTTTGAGACCGGTGCTCATGACGTGGTTTTCCGCCATCGATTTGATCATCGCCAGTACGCCCGCGCCGTTTCAGCCCCGCGCGTGGCGCGTTTGCGCGACCTTGAAACTGGCCGTCTAATCTATAACTTCAATGATCATCGGGTGATCGCTCATTGTCAAAGGCACGGAACTGACGTTGGCAAGGGTTTGAACCGGCGCAGCGGCGACCGTGATATCATAAATGTTTACGGTCTTACGAGATCCTCCCAAGTTGACGGTCACCTGGTCTGTGGCTTCACCCACTGGCCGTTCATCCCAGACAACCAATTCGAACGCGCCGGTGCTCTTCTGCATGAGCAAATCATGCACAGTCGCAGATTCGCTCGCGATGGAATAATTCAGGGATCCGGGGGTAGAGACGATGGATCGGTCGTCACTCAGAATCGCAGTGAGGTTGTGAATGTAGGTTGCTGCTGGCTTATAAGAATAGTCCGAGCGAACGATGCCGAACGAATTAGCGAAGCCGCCCTCATCGTCCCTCAGCTGATAGATGAAGGTGTATTTATAGCCCTTCTTGAATTGAGCCAGATACACATTGACGAGCAATTTTCCTTGATTGTCCTCGCCTCCATTGCTGCTCACCCATCCCGTTTCGGTCGTGAGGCGGGGAAGGTCTAATGCCTGCGCCGGAGTGTAGCCGTTATAGCGGGACCTCCATGTTGAAATATAATCTCCCTTAAATAGCTCCTGACCTGCAGGATTTCCGTCTCTGTTTGTATCGGCGGCATACCAAGCCGCGTTGTCCGTCGGCGCTGCCGCGCCATTCCAGATCGCGTAGTTATGCATGTTTGCATAGTCGGCGTATTTCGTGCCATCAGGCATAGCAAGGTTGGACCCGGACGGAATGCTGAGGAACTGTAGCCCAATGTTGTCTGTCTGCCCGCCACTGTGAGATATGCTGAACACAGGAAAACTCTTGAGCGTGGGGTCAGCTTTGACCGCCGAATAGAGGGCGCTTTGCAGCTGCCCGACTGGTAGCCACGAACCGCGCCCGCCGCCTGTCACGCCGCTGTATTTGACGGTCCAATTGTCCGGCTCATTCGGACCCTCGACAGCGAGCAAAACGCCCGCCGCCGCGAGCTGTCTGGCTCCGGAGATATCATTTGCCAAGCTGGCGCCCGACCAGCCGCTCTCCAAACCCCAAATAAATTTAGTGTTGGTCGCCTGCGCGAGCTGGACGGAATATGTCGCATTGTTGCCATTGAAACTGGCTCCGCGTATGTTTCGGACGCCGATGTAATTTATTAGCCGCGCGTACTGAGCCACCGTCGAGTTGCGGCGGGGCCCTATGTTAATGCCGAGCGAGTTTAGAAAATCATTGGCGCTTACGGCGGTAACCCCCGAGCCTGCGCTAGTTGTTGACGATGCAGGCTGAAGCGTCACGCCAGTCGCCTCCCGATGGCTTGCCGGCCCGGCCAGCGTTGCGGTCCCCGCGGAGGTAGTGATCGCCCCGGCGACCGTCAAAGCCTTGTCGCCGGAAAACATCGAGCGAATCGTGAGGTTCCTTGAACCACTACCAAGATCGGCAGGCCTGGTTATCGGTTCAGATGCGAGATTGAAATCCCAGAAGCCGACGTAACGCTGGCCGCCGACAGACGTTTCGCCAAAAGCGGGAATTTGGCCGGCGCTGCTTGGCGCTGTTGCGTGGACGGCGCGATAAGTCCGGATAGCGCCTTGCGGACAGGAGGTGCCGCTCCGCGTATATGATGAAGGCTCATTGTTCGCCACGCGCCAAAACAGCTGAGATCCCTGAATCGAATTGAAGGTTTTGATCACCTGTGTCCAGCCCGAAGACGCCGTCCAAGCGCCACTGGTCAACTCCGTCGCAATGTAAGCGAGCATCAAATCACCATTCTGGGTGCCTGGCGGCGTTGATTGTGACCGGCCCCCTCCCCCGCTGCTCGACGAACCATATGTGACCCCGATGCAGGTCGGCGGCGTCTGGCAGCGTCCGACGCCAGGCGTCGCGATTAGCGCGCCCAATAGCGTCATTCGAAGAAACGATCGCTAGCTCACAGTATTTCTTTTCGAATTTAATCAAGCTTAACCGTGCTGGCGATAATTGAGTCGGCCGTCCGCGGCTGAGGTTCGAGCGCGTCGAAGGGAGAACGAATCGCCTCGAAAGTCCGCTTGAGACTATTTTCGTTGTCGCGCCACTTAAGCGCACTCCTCGATTCAAACGGCGTGCTCAAAGGCGTCGCGCTCATAATTGCTCCGCGTCTCATGCCCAAAGGCGAGATTCTGGTAGAGCAAATTAATCTGCTCCAGCATCGATCCCATACCGAAAGTTTCGCGATAAACAGCGAGGGCGTTTTCTCCCATCTTGCGGAGTCTCGCCCGATCGCAGGCTTCTAGCGTGCGCGTGAGGCCATGCGGTTCGTCCAGATTAAACAACAGCCCATTGAAGCCATGAATGAGCATTTCTGGCAGCGCTCCTCTATCGGAGGCGATCAGCGCCTTGCCATTCCGCATCGCCTCGATCCCCACTAGTCCAAACCCTTCCCACCGCGAAGGCATCACCACCGCGTCGAGATCGGATATGAAGTCGTCGACCCTATCCGCGTCGAGCCAGCCAATAAACGTCACGTTGGATCCGGTCTCCTGCCGCGCGCGCCGATCTCGATCATGAGCCCCCGCGACCCAGAGGTGCACAGCGGGATTCCGGCACTTCGACATCGCATCAAGCAGAATTTCCAAGCCTTTCTGACGGTCAAAGCGGCCGATGAAGCCGAGATTGACCTTATCCGGCTTTGGTTCGATGACATGGGCGCCCGTCGCGCGCGAGGGACTAACCCCATTGCGAATGACCACTTGCGTGCCGGTCAGACCCCATCGCATGGCCGCGCTCCGCTCGGAGTGAGAAATGTTGATGGTCGCGTTGGTCTTGCGGTTCAGCCAGCGCTCGACGTGGGCGTAAGCCTGCTTCTCGATCCAGGGGATATCCTGGCAAAATGGCCAACCGTGGGCGCAATAAACGACTTTGTAGAGCGGAGATTTAATCGCTCGGGCATAAAGGCCCGGAAATGAGCCATGAAGGTGCGCGATGTCAGGCGCAATTTCCGATAAAAGTTTCTTGACGCCGAGCACAGCTTTGAAAATCCGAAGCGGCCGCCGTGTCGAATCATAATGATACCTAGGCACGCTCAGGCGTTTCAGTTCAGACGTCAGCATACGCTCGTCGGCGATAATCGACACTCGATATCCGCGTTTCAAATTGTCGGCGACAAGCTGCGCTACGTAGGTGGATGTTCCACCGCGCACGGACTCAGTGACATGTACGATGTGCAAATTGCCTGTCATTTCTCTCCAGCAAACTGCTCCCTGATGACGGTCCGAACCTCTCGGCGCGCTGACTGCGCCGTCCCTCCCAGCGGATCCTTGGTCGCACTCCGGAGACCGGCCGGGCGAGCCAATTGCCGATCGCCCGTATTCAAGCTTGGCCGTGCGAAACCGGCGACAAACCGAGCGCGTCCGCCGCCGCGCATCACGCCTAGCGCACGAACAGAAGTTCGAAGCAAGCTCCCCCACCCCGACGGGTCGCAAATTTCTCTTTTCTATTTAGCCGAAATCCGCAATTCGTCAGATGTTCAGTGAGGCTCCGCACCGTTGCGCAGCCTTCGTATATCTCAAAGTCTGCGGCTTCTATTTTTGCCCATTTGATGTGCTTCAATACCCGTTCGCCGCCCTTCAATACAAGCAACTCGCTTCCTTGCGTATCCATCACCAGGGCGTCATATTTTTCGGCGTCATTGACAATGGCGTCGAGGGTCGTCGATTTCAGGTCGATTTGCGTGACATAGTAGACTTCCGGCCAAATATCCTTGTGCAGCTTCAACTCCAGGATCGAAGAGGATTGGCCGCCGTTGTTGGCGACGTTGAATTTGTAGGTCTCGCCAGTTCGATCAGTCAGTAGCGCGTTTACCGCGCGCTGCAAGGGATAAGGCTTGATGTTGCGCGAGAGTTTCTCGAAAACCGACGGGATTGCCTCGACCCACAACACCGCAAGGCCACGTCGGTGATAGTCCTCGCGTTCGCCGCCGTCATTAGCCCCGACATGTATCACGCCCTTCGCTTGGCGCAAGAAAGCGTCTATCGGGGCGACTGTGCGGGTGATGCGCCTGACGACACGTGATGCGTAGTCTATTTGTGGGTTGCGCCTGATGATACGCGATACGAAAGTCATTTTTGCGCTCCCTCTCAAATCAATCTGCATTTTTTTCGAGACCGTTGCCTACGCCGACACCCGGGCCTCCAATAGACTCGAAATTGTTGCCGGCGCTGTTTCCATAGCGCTGGCGCCAACTACAACAACTCTCGCATGGCGTTTACGACGCTTTCGGCCGCCGCGCGATTGTTCAAGCGAGTCTGAAAATCCCTGAAGGCGGCAAGCGCCAATGGTTCGTAACGGTGGTAATTGGCGAACAAATCCTCCACGTACGCCGCATATTCGCCTGGGCCCGCGGACAACGGAAACGTTGCGCCCGTGACGCCGGATTTTATGACTTCAGGAACGCCGCCGACATCCGTACCAATCGAGGGCATGGCAAATGCGCTGGCCTCCAGGAAGACGAGCCCCAACGCCTCCGCGCGCGTCGGCACGAACATGAAATGGGAGGTTTTATGTAGCTCGTCAAGAGTTGGCCGGTCGATATAACCGAGAGCGTGGACAAACTCGGGCAAAGCCTTTTTCGGCGGGGGGCAGCCAACCAGCATCAATTCCGTAGGCAGCCCCGCCGCGTTGAGCTGCTTTGCGGCCTCTACCACTATATCGCCGCCTTTCCGTTCCCATTCCATTCCAACGAACAGCAAACGGCACCGATCCTTGGGTCTTGCGCGCACCATCTGCCGCGCTTCTTCAAAAGCGAATTGCGCGTCAACTCCAGGACCGGGCGGAATCACGCGCACCTTCGCTGGATCAAGATTGTAATAACGGATTGCGTCCCGAGCCGCCCACTCGGTGTAAAAAATCGCAAGGGCGGAACGGTTGAGCGCCATTCGCTCATTCTCGAGTCCATCTCGGAGCGTCTCCGCACAGAGACCCTTCCGCATGAAGTCGCCGTAAAAATCCAGCGCTCCCGCAAACGTCGTGTCGGTCCACATCACGATCGGCTGGTTTGCTTCCAGAAAGGCGATCGGCTGCGACGCCGGACTCATCGGGCTGAAAATGATCTGGGCGTCGGCTCCCTTCAGTCGCCGAGAAATCTGACGAGGGTAATCCCTCACCAGGCGGCGGTCGCGGCGCGGATAGTATTGGAGGCCGCATACGCGCCGATAGTATTCGCGCTTCAGATACAACATAGGCGCATACTTCAGATAACTTAGAGGACCTATAAAATCCATGTTGGCTAGGGCGCGCATCGCCTGCAACTGATAGTAGACGCGGCCGCCGAATGATTTCGCGTCAAGGGCGTCAAAGAACGTTACGCAGGCTATATTCATCCTATTGTTCCGAATGTGCGTAGAAGCTTCTTTCGCATGAATTCCAACAAGAGCAGCGCGCCGCGCTTTGCATGCAACCTTAGGGGTCTGCTGGGCAGCAGCTTCGCCATGTAGTGCTTATTGTGGAGCAAAACGGCGAACGCGATCACCGTCGTTGCGATCTCGACTACCCGGAACGAGGCGGTGCCTACAGCCCCAAAGGCAGGCGCCCAAAGATACGTCAAAACCAGGCTGACGCATTCGCCCAATAACACGGCTGCGACGAAACTGAGGTCCAGCCGCAAAGGCAGCATCAAATAGATGCCAAGCGCATAAGATATCGCGACCAAAGGAAACGTTAAAGCAAGAATTTGCAAGACAATTATCGATTGCGTAAATTCCGCGCCCATGAACGTCTGTATAATTAAGCCCGCGGCGAAGTAAATCGCTATACCGATAGCGACGCTCACGAGAAGGAGGGCTGTCAAGATATAGCGACACGCGGAAAATAGCGCGCCTTGGCTATCTTTTGTCGCTTGGCTGAACACGTAGGGCATGATCGCCTGCGCGGCGGGGTAAAAAAGGTTGATGATCGTCCCGGCGAACCTGTCCGCGGCGTTGAAGTATCCAGTTTCCACAACGCCGGCCCTGAATCCAAGGATGAACGCGATGGCCGCGCCATGAACAGCGGTCGAAAGTCTAAAAACGAACATTGGAACGCCAGTCTTCACTTGATCAACGACTCTGCGCCAGTCGACAGAAAAGCGCTTGAGTTCCGAAAGTGCGATTGCGTAGGCAATGACGACAAGGACCGCCTGGGCCGCTAGCTGGCAAGCGATCACCAGATTAACGTCTGACGCCGAGCGGACAATGAAGAACGCCGGGATGAACCACATCAGCGCCGCGACGCCGTCCATCACCGCGGAGACGGTCGCGCGCCCGGTGCCGAGAAAATACCAGCCGGGATTTAGCGCTTGCGTTCCGCCAAACAGGATGACCAATCCAAGATTGCCGGGAAATTGAGAAATCGCGGGAAAAAAAATTGTCACCACGCCGAAAGCAAGCGCCACCGAGGCGAACAACGCGAGCTTTGCCACCATGACTCCGATCAGAATCCCGCCCCTATCTTCAGCCTCGGCAGATGAAATCTCCCTGAGCGCGGAGATGCCGAAGCCATATTCGACCCAGACCGCTACCGCCGCCGCCGTAGACGTCATGATGGCGAGGTCGCCCAGTCCCGTCGGACCCAGCACTCGCGCCAAGAAAGGTAGAGAAAGAAAAGAGGTCAGGTAACGCGCAGCATAGGAGCAATAAAGCGCAATTAATGCTTTTTTCAAGGGAGACACCTTGCGCGCGGTTTATCACGGACCGGCTCTGTCGCGCGGCAGCGGACAGCCCCCGCAAGCATATGAGCGAAGGCCGCCTCGCCTCCGAATTCAGCGCTCAATAGTCCTTTGAAGTCTATTAACGCAAGTAAATCTATTTGGAAGCTGCACCGCATAACAGGCCCGGAATATACGCAGTCGTTGCGGTCGGAACTGCGGTTAGAATTTGTTCCAACGTGATGTCCCGCGGGCGGCAGAACGCGCGGCGTCCAAATGGCGTCGCCATGCGTATTTTCCGCAGCTGTCCCGACGAGCGAATTTGCGCGAGCCTCGCGCAGCGTCGGCGCAATTCTTGCGGATTCAATTAACGAACTTGCGGCGCAAGCCTTTTCGGGCGCGATCGGCCTTCCCGATCCGGTCGTCGGAACCATTTCTGACGCCGCCCGGCGCCGTAGCCGAAGCGCGTTATCAACGTGAAGGCGTGGCATAGTCCTACGCCTGTCCGCCATCCAGAAGAAAAATGACGGCGCAGCGATGCAGAAAAAAGGGCCATTGCCAAACAACTGAAAATTTTGAAAGGGTTCTTAAGAGAAGTGATGATCAGTGAAAGAACTCGTTCGGACCCAAGTTCTTAATTGCGGCCTCTGGATTCAGAAAACCGCAACGGACGAGGACATATTGAATTTCATTTCTGAATTGCGGCCAATGTATACTGCAACGAATTTGAGAAGATTCGGCCCGGCGGGCGATGGCGGATATGTTATGCCCGACGACTTGGATGGCATCGGAGGATGCGTCTCGCCTGGCGTCTCCCTGAGCGAATGCGGCTTTGATGCGAAATCTTGCCGATTTAGGCATCGACGTCTATCTTGCCGATGCATCTGTGGCGGGTCCGCCAGTATCCCACGAACGGTTCCATTTTTCCAAGCTATATTTCGACACATTCAACTCTAGTGCGAGACCGTTACGATCGATGATTTCTGCAAGTCTATTTCGCCTGCGAGCGACCTAATCTTAGAGATGGATATTGAGGGTGCGGAATATGTGGCTTATCCCGTTGTCCCAGGTTCAACTAAATGTGGTATTGCGGCCTGAGTGAGCTGCCGCGAGGGGTGGCGACGGATCACCCGATGGCCAAGGCGCGGTCGCTTACCCAATTCCAGCAGACTTTTCCCGACGAGGCGCGCTGCGCCGCGTTCTTGTTCGAACGGCGATGGCGGGATGGCTTTGTCTGCCCTGGCTGCGGCGCCCGCCGCGCGGTGACGCTGAAGAGCCGGGCATACACATTCGAATGTCTCGATTGCGGACGCCAGACTTCGATTACGGCGGGCACGGCGATGCATCGCTCCAAGCTGCCGCTGACGACGTGGTTCTGGGCCGCGCATCTCATGGCGACGCATTCCAACGGCATGTCGGCGCGGCAATTCGAAGATCAGCTCGGCCTCACCTACAAGACAGCTTGGCTTCTGACGCAAAAGCTGCGGCGATCCATGGTCGATCCAAACCGCGAACCTCTCGAAGGCGTCGTCGAAGTCGATCAGACAGAAATTCCATTCCGGGTCGGCGATACTTTCTTCGAGCCTGGCAACGCTGGAAAAATCCTTATCGCAGGCGCGGTCGAGGTGATTGATCGCGACACAAACCGGGCCAAACCGCGACGCAAACACGCAAAATACCTCGATACGCGTTCCGGCCGCATCCGCCTCGCCATGATCGCGGATAATTCCGCCGCCTCGATCGAAGCTTTCGTCAGGGCCAATGTGAAGCCGGGAGCCACGCTGCTCACTGACGGCCACGCATCCTATCCTGGTCTGTCCGGCGACTACCGGCACGATCCGCGCGTGGTTGGCAAAATGGCGGGCCATGTCGTGCTGCCGTGGATTCATCGGGTCTTCGCGCTGCTGAAACGCTGGAGCCTCGGCACCTATCACGGCCTGCGCCGAAAACACGTCGACACCTATCTCGAAGAATTCGTCTTCCGCTACAACCGCCGTTTTTATCGGCACGTCTCGTTCGAAACCATGCTCGGCATTGCCTCGCATCATGAACCCGTGAGTTATTGGGACATTACCGGAAACGCCAATCCTCGAAAGGGCGAAAAGACCGTTAGGCGAGCGCCGCGCCACAGAAAAACGGCGACGGGAATGCGACAGGACCGCTCAGCCAACTCGCAAAATCAGCCGGCCGAGACGGAGAAACTACTAGACATAGACGAGCCTGGGACAACGGGATAAGCTACCGGAATATCGCGTTCTCAATTCTGTATCTGCACAATTACTGTCACGCTTTCGTATTATGGTGATTGAATTCCACGATTTGCCTAATATATTTACCCACTTTGGGCTGTGCGAAATTAGCTCCGTATTTCGACGGCTGCTAAAGACCCATAACATTGTTCACATTCATCCCAACAATTATGCCCATCCCGTCTCAAGAGGTCCAATCGTTGTTTTCCCAGCGATGGAGTTTACTTTCTACAGAAAGGATCGCGGGGTGTTCGAATACCGATCTCTGAGCTATCCGCATCCTCTCGACGCTAGAAATGTCGCCGAAATGCCGGATATTCCCCTGCCCAAGTGCTGGTATTATTACAATTAGCGACGGCCAAGCTTTCACGCGGCGTAGACTGCTTCGGGTTCATGAAAACATGCTTCAATGCGGCTGTTCGACTTGCCGCCCGGCGCTTGCGAGCGGGCGTCGCTGGAGAAACACATAGGCGCAAAGCCGCCCTCAACTCGCCGACGCACCAGGCCTCGTCGCTGCCTTCAGCCGATCGGATTGTGGCCTCCGCCATCTGTCCGTCCGACCGCGCGGACTGAGGCTGCGAGCATTCCCAACAACCCGTTACCCTGCCAAGGTCGTGCTGAAACGGTCCGTGATCGAACTTTCCCCCGCGACCGTGAGCCCGAAACTGGCGTTGATATGACGGCATAAACGAAGCGCCATGGCGACGATTGTGATGGTCGGCGTATCGCTGCCTACGGTCGGAAAGATCGAACTACCGGCGATGAACAAATTAGACATCCCGTGCACCCGGCAATTGGCGTCAACGACGCCCTTGGCGGGATCCGGGTCCATGCGCGTCGTGCCCATGTGGTGCCAGCAGCCAACGATCCGGTGCGGCCAAATTTCGTCCATTCTCGCCGGCTCCCCCTCGAGCTCCAACCCGGATTGATGGGGCAAGTCGGCGAGCAGCAATTTATGCAATGTGTCAAAGTGCAGCCGATCCTGCTCCGTCAAGCGCCAATCCACATTCACCTGATTGAGGCCGAGCCGATCGCGCGCAGACGTCAGAGTTACGCGGCTTTCAAAATTTGGAACCGGCTCGATCACGGTTTCAAGATCGAAGCGCTGCAGCAGCCAGTGCAGGATTGAATCGAACGCCGATCGCGCCCAATGCCGCTCCCGGCGCATTTTTCAAGATTGTAGGGAGCGCCTGCGCCGCCTCATTAGCGAGATCGCGCAATGGGTAGCCAAGCCGCAAATAGCCCTTCGCCATTCGACTCAGCCGATTCAACGCCAAATAGCCTGTGGACATTTCATGGGCGTAGCGCGACGCCAAATAGGTTCGAGAGTTGGGAATGCGCATTTTGAATTGGCATGCGGCCGTCGGCGCGACGTGAAGGGCCAAGCGAATATCCTGCGCGTCGCCGCGCCTTACCGCCATGTGGGAATCATACAGTCGTCTGAATTTCCTCTGATCTTTGAGCCGCACGCCGCTCGACCGGATCCGCGGGTGATCCATGAAGTATCGGCCAACAAGATCGCGGCCATTGCCGAGGCCTTTTGTTTGCGTCTGGCTCGAAAGCAGAAGCAGCCTCGCATTCTCAATTCCACCCGCGGCCAATATAACGATTTTGGCGGAAACAGAAAATTTCTTTCCATTGAGCGTCGCGACCCGGACTTCGGTCGCTGTCTTGCCTGAATTGTCGGTGCAGATTTCTGTAGCGTTGGCAAACAGCATGAGCTTGACGTTTGCGGACTGATTCAGCTGCTGTCTATAAAGCTGACCGAAGCGCGCTGGCCCGCTCAGATGAACAATCATGTTGGCGAGGCGCGAGCCCTTGATCGGCAATGGCGCGAGAGTCTTCTCCGCAAGCAGGGGTGTCCAGGCCGCAAGATCATAGTTGAAGGGCTTTAAATTCAATAACGATTGGCTCTCCTCGTAGTACGGCAATAGTTCCTCCCGGTCGAAGGGCCATCCGCTGCCTGGAACCCAGTCTCGTTGTTGAAAATCATGCAGATCGAGAGGGCGGCACCAACCGCCCCAGCAGTTGGTGCTGCCTCCAAGGAAGCGGCTTCGACTTGCTTCAAGCTTGTCATAGATCAGACCGCTCTGCTGACCCGCGTATAAGGACTGAGTTGCCGGATCGGAGGTTTCGCCGCCACTCTCGAGAAGAACCACAGCCAAATTGGTTTTCTTGATAAATTCGAGGGCGATGGCGATCCCGGCCGCTCCGGCTCCGATAACGCAAACATCCACATCTAGGTTGATCGAATTTTCGATTTTTCGCGAATTTATGATCATAGCCTGCTCACGCCGGTTGAAAAAAGGATAGGTGCTGATTGTTGTGTCGCGAATTGGGTTGATGCCAACTTGGCGCAATAATGGCGCAAATTGAGTGTACCGCGTCACACAACAAGGTCAATAGTTTGCAAAGCCGCCGACAATTTTTTGTCGGCCTTCGCCGCAGATGGCCGCAGTAGGCTTTGAGCGCGGCCGCTCAAGCCGTATTTTCCGAGTCTTGCCACTCTTGCGCCGTCAACCCAAAATTATTATTCGAGCGTATTCGGGCAGGCGCCAAAGGCAGTTGTCAGTCATTGCATTGGCGAGCTCATGCGCGCGCTTCTTATCAATTGCATTTATTGATTTCAGTCATTGGATTGGCCGGTTCATGCGCGTGCTTCTGATCAACTCCATTTTTCCGACTCCAAATGCGCCGAAGATCGTCGGAGGCGCCGAGATCTTTGCCCGAATGTTCGCCGAACGCTTGGCTTCGACGGGGGCCGAAGTGGAGGTCATCCGCGCCGCGAACTCGGACAATCAGCCTGTCGAGTTACACAACGGCGTCGCTGTCCACTCGGCCAAGGTTTACAATTTCTATTATCCTTTTGCTCAGCGGCGAGGCGCGCTCAAACGTCTACTGTGGCACGCCGTTGATGACTGGCGGCGCCCCTCATCTTTTGTTTCGGATCGGATCAGGACCTTTCATCCGGACGTCGTACATACAAACAATCTGGCGGGCCTTACGACCGGCGTCTGGCGCGCCGCGCAAATCCATCGCGTCCCGATCGTTCATACGCTTCACGATTATTATCTGACCTGCCCCCGCTCGACGCGCTTCGCCAAGGGCGGCGCCTGCCGGACGACCTGCTTCGATTGCAAGGCATTGACGGTCCGGCGCAGACAAATGGCGAACGCCCCAACGGCTGTCGTAGGCGTCAGCCAGCGCACGCTCGACATCCACGCCAATGAGGATCTGTTCCGCGAGGCGCCGATCAAGACCGTGATCCGCAACGCGGCGCCAATGCTAGACGTCGCGCCGCCGCGCGACCAAATCCGAGGACCTGTCGTGCTCGGCTTCATAGGACGACTCGCCCCGGAAAAGGGCGTCGACCGGCTGGTCCGGGCGCTCGGCCTCTTGCCGGCGGGAGCAGTCCGCCTCAAAATTGCGGGAAAAGCCGACGAGGTGGAGCGGAAGCGGCTGAGAGCCCTCGCGCCATTGGCCGACATCGCCTTCCTTGGCTTCGTAAACCCGGCCGATTTCTATGGCCAGGTCGACGTCGTCGCGGCGCCTTCGATCTGGGAGGAGCCGGGATCGCTCGTGCTGGCGGAGGCGCGCGCCGCCGGCCGGCCGATTCTCACGACCGGGTTCGGCGGCAATCCCGAAGCCGTCAAGGACGGCGCCACGGGATGGCTGACCAATGGAGAGCCGGAAGATATGGCTCGCCGCATTCTGCAGCTTGCCGCAGATCCGGCCCAAATCACGATCGCTTCGCGCAATGCCCGGCAGGCCGGGAGCGAGCGGACGTTCGAACTCGGTCGTCAACGAATATCGTGACCTGTTCGACGCGGTGGTGACGGGGAAAGAGCTGCTGTGGGCGCCAAGGGGGGGACACGTCCGGAGGGAATTGCATCC
This sequence comes from uncultured Alphaproteobacteria bacterium, assembly GCA_963789645.1. Lineage (GTDB taxonomy): Bacteria > Pseudomonadota > Alphaproteobacteria > Rhizobiales > Beijerinckiaceae > Methylocapsa. The sequence goes on from CAWBLM010000003.1 coordinate 104,783, forward strand.
CGCTCGCTAAGCTCCTGTTTAAACGCATGACCCCAAAACGGTCTGCAACCTTGTGGGATCATTCGCGAGGCGGCGCGCGCGAGAGCGCTTTGGTCGGGCCCTCTCAGGTCGGCCCTTTCGTCGGTGTCGCCTACTGACGATACTGGACGCCCTCTCGCGGCGTAGGCAATTGCGCCTGCCGTGATGCGTGGCGCGGGTCTAAGCCCCCGCGCGTCGGCTCAGTTGCCGAGCGCGACGCGGGTCAAGGCGCCCGCGCAGGAGATCGGCCAGAGCCAGGAGATTTCCCCCCAGCCGGCCACGACGGTCGACCCACGGCTCCGGCCAGAGAAGCTTACCGCAATTCGCCGCAAAATTCTTGGCCATGTTGTGCAAAGCGTGGTCGAGCCGATAGCTCCCCTTGCGGCAGAGGTAGAGCGGGTTGGCGATCTGAGAATATCCGAGCGGCACGCCCTTCGGACGCGCTCCCTTGTGGCCGAGGTGAACGCCGGCCATCTTCTGATTCTTGACGATGCGCCCAAATGGCGCGAGTTGCCGGCAAAGGTCTATGTCCTCGAGCCAGCCGTAGAGAGGCAGGACCTCGTCGAAGCGCAACCCATGGGCGTGAATCGGCGCGAGCCGCACAACCATGTTGCAGCCGTAGGCTGCATATTGTTCGGCGCATCCGTCGGCGGGCTGCCTCGCCTCATATGAGGCGAGGATTGCGCGCGCCGCGCCGACGTCTATTCCAGGCCCCGTGACGCCGTCGACGATCACTTGGCCGCTCGCGGCAACCGTGTCTGGTCGCTCTACAAAGCAACGCTCAGCCTCTTCGAGAAACGATCGGGACGGAAAATAATCATCATCAAAAAAGATCATCATGTCGAATTCTGCGGAAGCATCGAGGATCGCGTTGCGCTGGCCGCATGACCCCCGGCGTCCATGCACGACGTTTAAGGGATAGGGCAGTTCGGCCATCTCGCTCTTATCGAAATCCTCCCGCAAAGCCGGACAGATGAAAACCATGTCGGGCATGCGCGTCTGGCGGGCGAGTTCTCGCAGCGTCTCGGCCAGGATCTTCGGGCGTCCAACCGTAGCGATCCCGACCGCAAGTCTTAAGGAACAACTCATGCCCACATCCCCGTGTGACGCGCGCCGGCATGATGCGGCGACGGGCGCACTTGGGCCATTCGGCTCGGCGCCTCGCAATTCTTCGTGGCCGAAGAAAGCAAGACAAGGGCCGGAAATTACGGACCGACAGGCTCCAATACGTCGGCCTGCAATTCGTGACCAATCCGACGAGGTCAGGTTGGTATAATATATGCCGGCCCGGAAACGGCATATGCCGTTTCTGGCAATATCCCCGCGCCGCTTGGGCCGAGAAACAATGAGGCGGATAGCGCTTCGCAATCAAGCAACCACGCATCTCACGATTCACTCACAATTTGGTTCAGCACGCCATTCTGCGGTCAAATTTTCTCCGAATAATCAAATCCCGACCGACTGTTGAGCAATCCCGTCTGCTGTTGCTCTGCGCGGTCCTTGCTTTCCAGAGACCGCGCTCGCGGGGCCGACCTTCATACCTCTTCGGAAATGGCGCTGTTGGCCCAATTGCCATCAACCTGCTGGGCTCGGTGATTATGCAATCGCGGATGCGGCTTCCGTTCTGGCGTCGCCAGACCCAGAATCAAGCCAAACTGCGCCCCTACGGAGACGCCAAAATCCGGAGTGGTTCCCGCCAGCGCCACCATCAACGCGTTCGGCAAGAGGCCCAACTTGAGCCCAGCCATAAACTCGCGGCCCTCCCTGCCCGTGGGGCACCGATGAAGGAAGAGTTGGATTATGAAAAAAGCGAGCAAGGTTGCTCCAACGACGCCGGTATTGGCCAAGACCGCGACGTACCAATTCGAAGTGCGGGCGCCGCCGAGACCTACGCCGAGCCCGCCGGTTGCAAAAAAAGCGTCGAGTCCTGTTCGGGTCCACATGGTGCGCTCGACATAGGAACTGCTGGAAGCTTTATTAAATATTACCTCGTTGACCACCGCATAGACGGGGTCGAGCAACGCGGGCGCTACACATATCACGAGTAGCGCCGCGAACGCCGCGGCGATTACGCCCCAAGCCTCTAATGCCAACCCCTCCGCGTTCAGAGCCTGCGGATCAAGGGCGCGGCGCAGCCAATTGAACGCGAAAACGGCCGCGAAGACCGCGAGCCCGACATAGGCGGTCGAGGAGGTCGAAAGGGCGGACATCACGACCAGCCCAGCAATGACCAGGGGCACAACCCCATTGCGCAGGCTTTCCGGAAAGCAGGCGCGCAACATGGCAAGCCCGACAGCCGCCGCCGTGCATGTGCCGCCGTAGGCAGAGGCCTCCGCCATGAGACCCACGACTTGCTTCATGTCGCCAACGTGGTCATCGATTAGCAAATTGGCTTCGTCTATGGTGCGAAACGGCTTCAGAAGATCCGCGAGGCCAGATGAAGCCGTGACCATGTCGATGAGGCCAGTGGCAATAAGGACGACGCCTCCGAACAACATTGCCTTTAGATAGTGATTTCGGAATTCGGCGCTTTGCCCGGCGATGGCGAAGGCGAGCGTCATGGCGACCGACAGCGTCATGTAGGCTGATTGCGTTACATTGGCCATTGAAGGTTCGAGAGGAACGGGCGCGGGACCGATGACTGTGATAGGGATTATCAACACCCTATGCTCGAAAAGGCGCGGCAACACATATGCCGAGAAAATGGCATAGACGAGGAACAGAATTAGCACACCGAGGCGACCCGGGTCGAGCGCCGCTTCGATTGCGCGATGCGCATTGTTCCCCTCCAACAGAATTTTGAAGATGAGAAAAAACGCGCAGAACGCCTGCCCCGACATGTTGAGCCCGCCGACCGACTCATGCGGTATCATGTTCAAGGTCCCAAAGGCGCCGAAAGCGAAGAAGGCATACAGAAGGAATGGCCCGCGGATCACGAGCCCGAAGGCGATCACAATCCAGCCTACCACAGCCGGCCAAGTCATGCTGCAATGCCTCGTAGCGCCATCTGCGTCAGAGTCTCGTGGGGATTATAATGGGTCAGCGGCTGCTCGCACGACAAATTTGCATCCGCTTCTTGGCCGAGCTCAAGTAGCTTCGCTCAGGCGACAGTCAGTCGAGAGACAGATTAATTCGGCGCTTTACGCGCCTCGGTTGCAAGCGCCGGAAAATACGCAAAGCTGTTCAATTCACTTGATTTCGTTGCGAAATTTGGCCCGCAGACAAAGGCCGGTCGAGAGGGCCGAGAGGGCGGATACAAACCTTCTCGACACGACGAACGGCTGATGTCGGGTTGATCAGATCTTTACCGTGACTTCAACAGCAGCGGTCAGACGACCGGCTTGCTCCTCAGCTTCGGGGACGCAGCCCCTGGAGCTCGACGCTTCTATGCTAAAGCTTTGAAGACACGGCGCGCTGTGGGTCGAACGTTCACTGTCGACGAGAGGCGCGCCTGTCCGCGCCTGTTATTGCATGTCAGTCGTCAAAGTTCTTTGGGACATTCGACAGCTTGAGCAAAGACCAGCCTCTGGCTCTCGCGTGGTTTTCTTATGCAGCTTACTGATATGTCGGACGCGATGGTTGGCAATTTGTCTGGCGTCCAACATGGAACGGCGGGAGCCGCCCCAAACAGATTGCCTAATCGGCGGCGATCGCTACGCGGATAAGATCCGCGAATGTCTTGACGCCGAGCTTTTTCATGACCGTGGCGCGATGGCTTTCAACCGTTCGCTGTCCTATGCCGAGCTCGTTGGCGATAACTTTGTTGGCGTGACCCGCGACGATGAGATCAAGCACCGCGCGCTGCCGCTTGGTGAGTCGCGCGACGACGCCCGCCGCCGCGCGGCGGCGTGAGTCGTCTTCATTTGAGTTGGTGGAAATAGCGAGCGCGCGGTCGACGCAGGCGAGCAACTGACCGGACTCGACAGGCTTTTCGATAAAGTCGAACGCCCCCCCTTTCATGGCGCGGACGGCGGTCTGCACGTCGCCCTGGCCGGTTATCATGATCACCGGCGGATGGGCGCCCCCCACCGCAAGCAGCCTCAGAATCTCGAAACCGTCCATCCCGGGCATGCGCGCATCGAGTATGAGACAGCCGTCTTTCTTCAAGGCGGCCGTCCGAAGCAGCTCCTTGCCGCTGGCGAAAGTTTGAACCGAATGGCCATAGCTTTCGAGGAGCTGGCGCATGGAATTGCGAACCGCGTCGTCGTCATCGACGATGAACACGGTTGCCGCCGGGCGGTATTCTCCGCGCGGCGGGATCGGCGAAGCGGCCGGACCAGGCGCGGGCGCGCTCGGCGCTTTCGCGACGTGTCTTGCGCGCAGGCTCTGGATCGCCTCCAACAATTCGTCGGCCTGGATGGGCTTCGTCAGATGAATATCGGCCTTGGCGTTGAACCTGGCGGTCGTCGCAGCGGAAATATCGCCCGTCAGCACGATCGCGGGAATTCGGGATTCGAGCGTCCCGCGAATCGCCTCGATCACTTCGAGGCCGTTCATGCCGCCGGGAATGCCGTAGTCGACGATGATCACTTCCGGAGCAAATGCGCCGGTGCTGACCAGCGTCACGCCATCCCGGCCGGTCGCAGCCGCCGCAACGCTATGACCCTCTTCGGCGAGCAGCATTTCCAGGGTCTCCCGCACCGAGGAGTCGTCCTCGACGATCAATACCCGAATGCCGCGCGCTTTAGCGATTGGAAGGCGCGGCCCAGGCCTCACGGAGACTTGCGCGGCCGCGGCGTCTCCAAGCGGCACGAACGTTGAAAAACAGGAGCCCTTGCCGACCCGCGAAGTGACTTTGATGCCGTGACCCAAGATGTCGGCAAGATGCCGGACGATGGCGAGGCCAAGCCCAAGACCGTCGTCGGCGCCAGTCGGATTGGCCAGCCCCTTGTGGAAGAAATCAAAAAGGTCGGCGATGTCCCCCTCGGGTATCCCGGGACCTGAATCCCAGATCTCGATGCTGACGGCGTCGCCCCGCCGCCGGCAGCCGACGAGGATCTTTCCGGAAGCGGTGAATTTGATCGCGTTGTTGAGCAGATTGCGCAGAATTTGGATGAGCAGCCTCGGATCGCTCTTCAGCGTTGTGTCGCTGTTCAGCACGCGCCAGCTGAGGCCTTTGGCCTTGACCAGGAAATCGAACTCGTCAAACAGCTTATTGAGCAGCATGTTCGCCGGGAAGCTTTGCACCGAGGGCCGGATGGCGCCGGCCTCCAGCTGGTTGATGTCGAGGATCGCATTGACGACGCCGTTCATCACGTCGATGGTAGCAGCGAACTTCTCGTTCAATTTCAATGTGTCGCGATCGGTGAGCTTGCGCTGCAAAATAGCCGAAAGCAGCCGCATGGTCTGCAGCGGCTGACGCAGATCGTGACTCGCCGCGGCGAGAAATTGCGACTTGAGCAGATTGGCGTGCTCCAGCCCCTGATTGGCGACCACCAGCCTTTGCTCGATCCTCTCCTTTTCGGTGATGTCTTCGAGAACCAGGAGCACCATGCTGGCGGCCGCATCACCGCCGATCTCGCGCGTGGTGGTCAGCAGCGCGAGACGCCCCCGCGGCGGGACCTCGATCTCGAGGCGATGATTTTCGACATGGCCCGATCCCCCGGACTGAACGATATCCCGCAGCAGCGGCGCAAGCGCCTGCGCCGGCGTGTCGGCGAGCGTCAGCCCGACGAATTGCCGGGCATCGGCGCAGAACAGGTCGCGAAACGCTTTATTGACGAGAGTAACGCGCTGCCCTTCGTCGAGCGCCAGCAGAGGCGAGCGCACGGTCTCGACGACGCTTTCAGTGAAGGCATGCGCCGCCCGAATGTCGCGTTCGACGAGTTTCATCTCGGTGATGTCGCCGAAGGTGATCACCACTCCCTCGGCTTGGCCGCTGTCGCTGCGGTAAGGCGAGATCTTGCGAAGATACCAGCAGTCCTCGCTCGTAAAAATTTCGCGCCGGCTCGGCAGTGAATTATCAAGCACCGCTCGAGCGTCGTCCAATAGGCGATCATCGGTGAAGCGGCGGGCGAGATCGGCGAGCGGGCGTCCGACGTCGGAGGCGATCAGACCGAAGAGAGCCGTGGCGGGCGGGGTGAAGAAGCGGATATTGAAGGCGCGATCGAGAAACAAGGTGGCGACATCGGAGCTGTTCAATATGTTGCGCAAGTCGCTGGCGCCGCTTCTCTGCTGTTCGGCGGCGTCCTGAAGCTGCTGATTGAGGATCATCAGCTCCTCATTGAGCGACTGCATTTCCTCCTGCGAGGCCTCGAGCTCCTCGTTCATCGATTGGAGCTCCTCGTTGACCGACATCGCCTCCTGATGCGACACGGTGAGCTCTTCGTTCACCACCTCGAGATCCCTGATGGTCTTTTCAAGTCTCCTTCGCGTCGAGACAAGCTCCTCTTCGAGCTGATCCCTTTGCCACGATCGCCGCTCTTCGCCTGTCTCGGACAGGTCGGCGCGACTATCCTCTCGCTCATCGCTGAAGGTCAGGAGAACCAGTTCATCCTCGCCAATCGTGACAGGTTGCGCCGACACGACGACGGAGGTCTCTTGGCCGGCACGCTCGACTTTCGCGCCTTGGAGAGTCGACGCCATCTGTTGTTGAGCGGCGCGCCGAAAGGCGGCTTGAACATTCGCGGCAACCCCGTCCGGCAGCACGGAGCCGAGCTCGACGCCGATTTCAGGGCACGGCGTATTGAGGTACCGATCGACCGGCCCGCTATAGTGGAGAATCTCACGCTGGCGATTGACCATGATCGACGCTGCGCCATACATTCGATGCAAGCGCTGAAGCATGGCTTCTTGGAGAACCGGCGCGGCGATCTCATGCTCTGCTGTAGGCGGCGTCATTTGCGGGCCCTCTCGTGTGCGCAGGAACGGCAAAGGCGGCGGGCGCCTAGGCTCTCCCCCAATACGCTCGAAGATCCGATCAGCGTAGGAGACCGCGTTGAAACCCTTGCTTTGTAGCCCGATCGTGTCCGCGATCCCGATGAAGAAGATGCCGCGCTCCTTCAGCGCGAACTGGAACAGCGATAGAATTTTCTCCTGCGCCTCGCGTCGCATATAGATGAGGACGTTGCGGCATACGATCATGTCGAGTTGCGCGAAGGGGGCGTCGGCCAAAAGATTGTGAACCGCGAAGAGGACCGATTCGCGCAGCTGCGGGCGCACTCTGTATCCGCCAGGCTCTTTAATGAAGAAGCGCCGCAGCCGCGGGGTGGCGACGTAGCGGTGGATCAACTCAGGATAAAGACCCGCGCGGCCGAGCGCGATGGCGCGTTCGCTGATGTCGGTGGCCAAGATTTGCAACCTCAAGTCCCGTTTCGCGCGGGCGATTTCTTCGAGGAATAGCATCGCGACGGAGTAGGCCTCCTCGCCGGTGCTACAGCCCGCCACCCAAATGCGAATGGGATCCGACCGCGGGTGCTGTCGAACCAGTTTTGGAATAACGGTCCTCGCCAGCGACTCGTAGGATTTTGGATCGCGAAAGAAGCTCGTGACGTGGACGAGCATATCCTTCGTCAATTCGCGAGTTTCGTCAGCCTCGCCCTGCAGCGTGCTCAGATAATCCGTCAGGTCCCTGGCGCCGACCCTCGTCATGCGCCGGAACACCCGGCGCAGCAGCGTGCTGTCCTTGTAGGATTCGATGTTGCGTCCAAGCGGCCCGCTAAGATGGCGGACGATTCCGGCGAGCGCTTGCGCGCCGTCCGAAGCGGCGCCGGGTTCGCGCCGCCCTGCGCTAAGCCAAAGAAGGACGTCGGGAATGCGCTCGATTGGCAGCACAAGGTCGACGACAGAGGCGATATTGGCTTGCCGGACCGGATTATCGCGCGCGGTCTGACAAGGATCCTGCGCAATGACCAGACCGCCTTGTTCGTGGATTGACCTTAAGCCCGATTGCCTCTCGTCGCCTGCGCCGGCAAGACAGATCGCGATCGCGCGCGCGCCATATTCCTTCGCCAATGCGACCAAGAAATAGTCGAACGGCGGCGGCGAGCCCGCGCCTGACGCCTGGAGCCGGACAAAAAAGGCCGAATCTCGGACGCTGACCAACGCATCCGGCGGGCTGACGTAAACATGATTGGCGCAGAGCGTCGCTCCATTCTCGATCTCGACAACCGGCATGGCGAGATTGCAGGCGAGGCGCGCGGCAACGTTGCCGACGTCGTCGTCATGCTGGACGTCGTGGCGTTAAATCACGACGAAACACAATTCGCTTTTCTGTGGCGCGGCGGTCAGAAGCCGCCGCGCCGCGTCGAGATCGCCTGGACCAACGCTGACCGCAACGACCGTCGGGCTGCTTTCGATACCGGCAATATTAGTCACAAGACTTGAGCTTTGTCGTAAGCTCGCAAATCTTAGGATCTCCATATCATTGCACCCGTAAAGTAACTGTTATTAATGACGAATAAACAATTTTAACACTGCTTAATGACGAATAAAAATTGTTAACACTGCTTTCAATTTATTGCAGCGCAATATACGTTTATACATCAATTAACGGCTACGTACAGGCATTTCGTTAAGGAAACGTCCCCCAAGCTGTCCCGAGATCGGTAAATACTGAGGCGTTCCCCATCGGCTAGGCCCGGCAATTGGAGGGCTTGATTGGGCGCGCGCCATCGATCGCGGCGGTTATAGTAGAGGCGCTATACGGCGGCCGTCATTTATGGCGCGGTTTCATTCGCTCCTATCCTGATCGTTTGGCCGACGTCGGTATGCGAGAAGCCGATCGGGGAGCCCTCGGACCGCTTCTTCGTGGCCTAAGATCTCCGCCGAAGAGGGCGGCGGCGTTACGAGCGGTGGAGGCGCGACGCGCGCAAGACGATGATGGTCTCCTCCGGCACGATCAAATAAGATTCGATCCCAACTGCTGCGGTCCAGCCGGCCGAGCGGCGACCGAGGCGCGCTTTCTCCTTTTCGGGTTGGCGCCGGAGCGCTTGGCCGGCCCCGCCACCGGCGCTCGGGTCACGCAAGGATCCGACGGCGAGCCAAAGTATTGGCAAGGTCTCAGCACATTCCGACACTTGCGTCGACTGCCGGTGTCGGAGGAAATTGACCGCCTACGATCATCTCGCTCCTGCGGAGAGCGACAGCCCAGGAGGTGGCGCGTGAAGGTTGCGATTTTGGCGGGCGGGGCCGGAACCCGTTTGGCTGAGGAAACGGACGTTCGTCCGAAGCCAATGGTCGAAATCGGCGGCATGCCGATTTTGTGGCACATCATGATGCACTATAATGCTTTTGGACATCGCGAATTCGCGATCGCGCTTGGTTACAAGGGCGAGTACATCAAGCGCTGGTTCACTGATTATTGCGCCTTGAATGGCAGCATGACGCTGCATGTTCAGACCGGCGGCATCAAGCGCTACGGCTCTTCGGTGCCGGCGTGGTCGGTGGATCTCGTCGAGACCGGGCTGTCGACGCTAACCGGCGGCCGCATCAAGCGCCTGATGTCCTGGATGAACGGTCAGCCTTTCATGCTGACGTGGGGCGACGGCCTCTCCGACGTCAATCTGCACAAGCTTCTCGCCTTCCACAAGTCGCATGGCAAGCTCGCTACGATGACCGCCGTGCGCCCGCCGGCGCGCTACGGGCACATTGAATTTGACGGCGACCGCGTCGTCGAATTCACCGAAAAGCCTCAGACCGCCGAAGGGTGGATCAATGGCGCCTTCTTCGTGCTTGAGCCTGGCGTCGAGGACTACATCGATGGCGACGACGTGATGTTCGAGCACACCCCGATGCAACGGCTCGCGGCCGACGGTCAACTCATGGCCTATCGCCATGAATCGTTCTGGCAATGCATGGACACGCTGCGGGAAAAACACCTCTTGCAGAAGATTTGGGAAAGTGGGCAAGCGCCCTGGAAATCCTGGAGTTGATTGAATGAAGGTGCTGCTCACAGGCCACAAAGGCTACATAGGCTCCGTACTGACTCCATTGCTGCTCGAGCAAGGCCACGACGTCACCGGTTTCGACAGCGACATTTACCGCGCCTGCACCTTCGCTGGCCACCTCGCCGAAATTCCGGAGATCGACAAGGACGTCCGCGACGCTTCCGTCGACGACGTTCGCGGTTTTGACGCCATCATCCATCTTGCCGGGCTCTCCAACGATCCTCTCGGCGACTACCGGCCGCAGCTGACCGACGAGATCAACTGCAAAGCTTCGATCCACCTGGCGGAACTCGCCAAGAAGGCGCGCGTGCGGCGATTTTTGTATGCGTCATCGTGCAGCACCTACGGCGCCGCGGGAGCGGACTTCCTCGACGAGACCGCGCCGTTCAATCCGGTCACGCCCTATGGCCTGTCCAAAGTCGATGTCGAGCGCGTCGTGTCGCAGATGGCCGACGAGACGTTCAGTCCGACCTTCATGCGCGCGTCGACCGCCTATGGCCTGTCGCCGCGCCTGCGCTTCGATCTCGTCCTCAACAATTTGACCGCATGGGCTTTCACGACCGGCCAGGTCTATCTTAAGAGCGACGGCTCGCCCTGGCGTCCCATCGTTCATGTCGAGGACATCGCCGCGGCCTACATAGCGGCGATGACTAGCGATCGCTCAGTCGTACACAACAAGGCGTTCAACGTCGGGCTCACGACTGAGAATTACCAGATGCGGGAGATCGCCGACATCGTCAGCTCGGTCGTTCCGAACAGCCGCGTTGATTATGCGCCTGGCGCGGGGCCGGATACGCGCTGCTATCGTGTGGATTGCAACTACATCGCGAGGCATCTGCACAATTTCAAGCCGCAGTGGACGGCGCGCCGCGGCGTCGAGCAACTCTATGACGCATTCTGCAAGGCGGGTCTGACCCTAGATGATTTCGAGGGCGAGCGGTTCAAGCGCATCGCCCATGTCAAGAAGCTCATACGCGAGCGTCAGCTCGACGAAGATTTGCGCCGTGTGCGATCCTCCGTCCGCGCCTTCGCCTGAGAATTTTAGCCAGATGGATTGTCGTCATGACCCAAGCCTTTAGATTATCCGTCACCGAACAAACTTGCAGGTCATGCGGCTCAGATGAGCTAGAGACCTTTCTCGACCTCGGCAAAACGCCGCTCGCAGATCGTCTCGTCGCCAAGGCGGATAGGAATCAGCCCGAACTGACCTTCCCGCTATCGGTCGCCTTCTGCAAGGCGTGTAGCCTCGTTCAGATTACCGAAACCGTAAACCCTGAGATCCTTTTCGCCGACGCCTACCCCTATTATTCGTCCTTCTCGCCGGCGCTCCTGCAACATTCGCGGCAGAATGTCCTCGAAGTCATCGAGAGCCGCAATCTCGGTCCGCAAAGCTTCGTCGTCGAGCTCGCCAGCAATGACGGATATCTCTTAAAAAATTACGTCGAGGCTGGGATACCCGTGCTCGGGATCGATCCCGCGGCCGGGCCCGCGGCGGCCGCCGAGGAGGTCGGCGTGCCGACGCGCTGCGCATTCTTCACCCGCGATCTTGCGCAACGACTGCGTGACGAAGGCGTGAGGGCGGATGTCGTCCATGCGAACAACGTTCTGGCCCACGTCGCCGACACCAACGGCTTCGTCGCGGCCCTCGCGCTCATTCTCAAGCCCGGCGGCGTCGGCGTCATCGAGGCGCCCTATGTCTGGGCCCTGACCGAACACTGCGAGTTCGACACCATCTACCATGAGCATCTGTGCTATTTTTCGGTCACCGCGCTCGATAGGCTTTTCCGGCGGCATGGGCTGTTCCTCAACGAAATAAAGCATCTTTCGATCCATGGCGGCTCGTTGCGCCTTTTCGTGGAATTGCAGGAGCGGGTCGGTCAATCGGTGCGCGGGCAGCTAGCCTATGAGAAGGCGCGCGGCGTCGATTCGATCGACTATTTTTGCGGTTTCTCGACCAAGGTCGATGCGCTCAAGCGCGAATTGCTGGCGCTGCTCAAGGAGCTGAAGTCGGGCGGCGCCTCGATTGCGGCCTATGGCGCGGCCGCGAAGGGCGCGACCTTGATCAACACTGTCGGCATTGGGCCGGACATCATCGATTTCGTCGTCGACCGCAATATTCACAAGCACGGAAAATACATGCCGGGCCAGGGCTTGCCGATCAAGCCCGTCGAGGCGCTCGTCGAATTGCGTCCTGACTACGTGCTTTTGCTCGCCTGGAACTTTGCCGACGAGATCCTGGCTCAGCAGGCAGACTATCGGGCGCTCGGAGGAAAATTCATCGTGCCTGTGCCTAAGCCGCGCATCGTTTAGCGCGGCGTTGGACCAGCGGCTAACCTTAAGCTGCCGAGGTCTCTGATTTGAACAAATTCATTTGAACAAATTCATTTCAAGCAAATCTGGCGGACGGATCGATGGCGACCAATGCGAGCTCACGCAGTTTGATCACCCTCTCGTCGGCGCACCACCAGGCTCCGGTTGGCGGAGCCTGGAAGCGCCTTATCGACATTTGTCTGGCGTTGATCGCCCTCGTCCTGCTCGCGCCGCTTTTGTCTTTGTGCGCCCTCACTTTATTCGTGACGTCGCGGGAGGCGATATTGTTTCGTCATCGCCGCGTCGGCCTCCATGGGCAGCCGTTCGACTGCCTCAAATTTCGCACCATGGTCGGCGACGGGGAAAGGACGCTGCTGACCTGGTTCGAAAGGCATCCCGAGGCTCGCGCCGAATGGGAAGCGACCCGCAAATTGCGCGCCGATCCAAGGGTCACCGCTTTCGGAAGGGTGCTCAGAAAAACCAGCGTCGACGAGCTGCCGCAATTGATTAACGTCCTAAGAGGCGAGATGAGTATCGTCGGACCGCGCCCGGTGGTTGAACAGGAGCTCGTAAAATACGGCTTGCGAAGGGGAACCTATCTCGCGTGCCGGCCCGGCATCACGGGGCTTTGGCAGACGAGCGGCCGAAGCAAAGCGAGCTATCGCAAGCGCGTCGCATGCGATAGCTATTACGCGAGGAATTGGTCATTGGCGCTCGACGCTCGCATCGTTGCGCGCACCTTGCCTGTCGTTCTCGGCTCGGACAGCGCTTTTTGAACTCCATGACTGAATGACTGACTTCGGTTCGATTCCGTCCAATGTCATGGCGATCCGATAGCGGCGGGGCTTGATTGCGCCACCGCAATCGCGCTCTTTATTCGACCGGCGCGCCAATCGCTTTCGATAAAGCTCGGCCCGCGCCGATCACCGTAAAGGATTTCGCCGCCGTGGAAACCGTAGACTGCGCTGTGATTGGCGCTGGGGTCATAGGACTGGCGATTGCGCGCGCCCTGGCGGAGCAAGGGCGCGAAGTCCTCGTGATAGAAGCCGCGGACCAGATCGGAACGGGCAATTCTTCGCGCAATAGCGAAGTCATCCATGCGGGCATTTACTATCCGCAGGGCAGCTTGATGGCTCGGCTCTGTGTCGCCGGCCGCAAGGCTCTTTACGATTTTTGCGCTTCGCATGGGGTTTCTCACAGGACTTGCGGCAAACTGATCGTCGCGACGTCCGCCGCTGAAGTTGCGACGCTCGACGGGATAAGGCGGCGCGCCGCCCTGAACGGCGTTGACGATCTTGCGCCCTTGACCGCCGCCGAAGCGCAGCGGCTCAATCCTGAGCTCGCCTGCGAAGCGGCGCTGCTGTCGCCCTCGACTGGGATCGTCGACAGCCACGAATTGATGCTGTCCTTGCAGGGGGACATGGAATCGAGGGGAGGCGTCATCGCGTTTCAGTCGCCCGTGCTCGGCGGCAAGGCCTGTGGCGACGGCGTCGAGCTGGATATTGGCGGCGACGACCCGATCCGGCTGAAGTGCCGCGCGGTGGTGAATTCGGCTGGGCTCGCGGCGAGCGCCGTGGCTCGCCGCATCAAAGGCCCCGATCCGCAGACGATACCGGAAACCCGCTTCGCCAAAGGCAATTACTTCGCGCTCACCGGGCAGAAGGCGCCATTTTCGCAACTGATTTATCCTGTCCCGGTTCCGGGGGGGCTTGGCGTGCACCTCACCCTCGACCTCGCCGGCCAGACGCGTTTTGGTCCTGACGTCGAATGGGTGGATCGTGAGGACTACCGTGTCGATCCGGGTCGCGCGGCCGCCTTCTACTCCGCAATCAGGCGCTACTGGCCGGCGCTGAAGGATGGCGCTCTCCAGCCCGCTTATTGCGGCATCAGGCCCAAGATTTCGCCGCCCGGCGCTCCGGTTCAGGACTTCAGAATAAGTGGGCCCCGAGACCATGGCGCCCCCGGCCTCGTCAACCTTTTCGGCATCGAATCGCCGGGCCTTACGGCCTCTCTCGCCATCGCCGACTATGTCGCGAGCCTCCTTACCGGCCCGGACGCCAGGAGAGCGGGACGCCGCGCTTGGCTCAAGACTTCGGGCGCGCCGATCGAGTGAGGCGCGCGAGACTTGTCCGCGCCTCTTGTCAGGCGGCTCGTCGACCCGAGAAACGGGCGCCGTTTAGTTGATTTGCGGCGCCGCGCAATTATATCGGAGTTGCTTCGGCTCGCGGGGGCCCCTCCGCCTCCCCCTCCGGAACGCCAAGAAGCGATAAGTAGCTTTTGCTTGACATTTCAAGCGTTGCAGCTGACGTTTACTGACAGATCTCAGACGAAAGCCGACGAGCGAAGCGCCGAGACGAGCCGTTTTCGGCTCCCGGGTTGCTCTTTAGGTCGGCTGGGCCGCCTTTTGCAATGTTGTATCTGATAACAGGCAGTTTGGTTTTTGGCGCAATCCTCGGGGCGGTGGTCGGCGTCAGGGTCATAATCGTCATAACGGGGCTCTGGCTGCTGGCCGTTCTGGCATCGAGCGCGTTTCTATCGGCAGGAGAGATCGTCAGCTGGATCGCCGCCGCGATCGCCCTTCAATGCGGATATTTCTTCGGCTTGCTGATTCGGGCTTCCGTCAAATTGAGCGCCCGAATGATTGTCACTTGCGCCAATTGGCTGCGCGCCCCTCGAGTGGCGCCTCCGGCCTCGAAGAACGACGCCTCATGATCGAGCTGGCTTCAGTTGCCGTTCGCGGCCTCACGGCGGCAGGCCGGATCACAAAGACTTGGGACGGAATCGGTCGAAAGTCATGAACTGATTTCCAATGCTTTACAGCGGGATTTCAGGCCGACGGTCTCAACGTCGCCGCGTCGCGCCGACGCCTTGAAGGCGCACGCGGGGACGACACTGTGTCGCCGTTCGGGCTCGACGAAGCCTCGCGGCCTCGCGCCCCGGGTCTTTGGAAGCCGAACAGCACTGACCGGTATCGGCGCTTCCCTTTCAACCTCCCCAAGCTGATCGGCGCCCGACGGCGCCTTACCAACACGCAGGCCCTTTCGTCCGCGCACAGAGTCGCTCGACGCGCCCTCTCCAACGGAACCGGCGGCCAAGGGACACACGGCAAAACTCGCTGCTTACGCCGCCTTCTCGATTTCGGGCGCCTTCGGCGCGGCGGCTTCGGAGGATGGCCGGGCGTTGCGCGAGCGCGCCTTCGAGGCTGTCCACTTGCCATTTGTGTTTTTGGCGAGGCCGCGCTTTTTCAAAGCTTGCAGCGCAAAGGAAACCGTTCGGTTGGTGACGTCCCGGCCTGTGGCCTTGATGCGCTCGGCGAGATCAGCGGCCGATAAGGCGCCATGCGCACCGAGGACCTCGGCGATCGCGGCGCCGATGGTCTGGCGCGCCTCAGCTGGCTCGGTCGCCTTCAGCTTGCCCCTGCGCTTTGTTTGAACGGCCGCCTTCGGCCCTGGCTTCTGTTTTGGTTTCGCCTTTGGCTCTGGCTCTGACGCGGCTCGCGCCTGCCGCGCCGGACGTTCGTCGAGAGTCAAAAGCTCCCGCTCGGCGATGCGAAGATCGGCGATCCTCGTCTCCAGTTCAGCGATCTTCGCGTGGATGCGTTCGAGTGATGTGTCCATGACGGCTTTGCTCATGTTGATCGGTGGGCGAGAAGGCTTGCAGCCAGGATGGCCGATCCTCGAAATTATGAAATGGAGCGCCTTCTCCAATTCAATTGCTCGATTCGCGCCCACCATGGGAAACCTTCCCAAGTGATTCTCACACTCGCACAACTTCATTGTCGAATCTACAGCGCGCGCGAATTTGCGGTCATCTTTCGGCGAAAAGGCTCCATAAAGTTGTGAAGTTCGAGTTGCGTGATCGCGCAGCGCCCACACCGTGTCGGGCAAATCTGTAGGATTGGCGCCAATGCGAAGAGTTGAGGCTTCGGCCGGACTGTGCGCCGCAATGGACGCGGGGAGCGCGCCACCCGTCTCGCCACGACGCGATCCGCTATCCAACCGGGCGCTGCGCATCGAGGATCAAGACGCCAGGCAGGCTCAAAACGAAATCCTTCCCCATGAGGCCCGCCGGCGTCCAGCATCCGGGAGGGGCCTCGTCCGAGATCAAGCGCTCGACGATGGCCAAAGAGCTGGAAACCGTCAGCGAATAACCGTTTGGAGCGACGACGCGGATTTCCTTGCTTTGTCCTTCGCGGTCCTTCGCCTCGCCCCACACCCAAGTCCGGCTCGCCTCGCGCGTCGCAGCGTCCGGCCCTTTGACGGTTCTCTCGATCCGCTCGACGAGCCAGCTCTGAACGCGAGGCGATCGCAAGACGAAGCCAAACGCATCCGCCAATCGCGCGATCGCCACAAGCGGCGGGGAGATTGGCGTGAAGACGGTGATGTTCGGAACGCCCGTCGTGTAAAAAGCGGAGGCGACGTCGCCCCACGGGATCGGCATCGCGCGCTTTGGACCCCGCCCGAAATCAATCACGCGAGATCCACGGCCGACGGGAAGGTCAACAATCCGGCCGCCGCGCCGAATCTTGCCGCTCTTTCCCAACCCTTCAACGAGCGTCTTGGCGGTCCCGGGCGACATGTGATGATCGAACTCAAAGCCCAGCGCCAACTCCCGCGCTTCGGGCAGCGCCGACTTGAGCATCAAAGCGATGCAGTCGGTCGGCGTCACGTCGAACCCGCCCCCTGGGCACAAGACCACACCGGCGGATTTCGCGTCCGCGTCAAAGCGATGCGCGCCATCGAGAATGTCGATTTCGCCAGTGATGTCGAGATAGTGGGCCTTGGCGGTCAGACACGCCCGCATCAGCGGATCGGCGGTCTTTGAGAAAGGCCCCGCGCAATTCAACACCAGGCCGACGCCCCCCAGCGCCGCCGCGATCTCGCGAGGGCCGCCCAGTGAGAACACCTTGGATCGGAGGCTCAGCTCTCCGGCCAACTCGGCGATCTTTGCCGCATGTCGGCCCGCCAGAATCGGAGCGGCGCCTCGTCTCTTCGCCTCCCTCGCGATCAAGGCTCCCGTGTAGCCGTTTGCGCCGTAAATCATCCAATCCATATCGCCTCCCTTTTCATATGATCAGATCAGGGCGCGCCGGCACCGCGCATTTGACGATTGCCGAACTCGCGCGGCAAGAAATGAGCGCGAACGCGAGCGCACACGGAGAGTTGCGACTTTTACCGCAACGGCGTTCGCCTCCGGCGCGCCCTGCGAAAAGTTCAGCAGTGCGGCCCCTTCCACTTGATCGAACAGCCGATCGCCGGCATTTGATCGGGCGGCGCGAGCCCTGTCGCCGCGATGGCGCGCATCGCCTCGACGAGCTCCCGCCGGGCACCGGCCGGAGGCGGAGTCGTGCGCCCTTCGTCAAGACGGCCGCGATATTTGAGCTTGCGGTCTCGATCATAGCCGAAGAAATCGGGCGTGCAGACCGCACCATAGGCCCGCGCCGCCGACTGCGTCTCGTCATGAAGATAGGGAAAGGGGAAGGCGTGCGCCTTGGCAAATTGCTTCATCTCGCCGAAAGAGTCCTCCGGATAGGCCTCGGCGTCGTTGGAGCAAATCGACACGAGACCAATCCCCTCCCGCATCAGGACCCGGGCGTCCGCGACAAGGCGGTCGATCACGGCTTTGACGTAGGGGCAATGATTGCAGATAAAGACGATCACCGTGCCGTTTTCGCCCGCTATATCGTCCAAGTTGTAGGTTCGGCCGTCAGTTGCCGGCAGGTGAAAATCCGCCGCCGGCGCATCCAAAATGATTTGCGTGGGTGTTGTCGCCATCGTCGCGCCTTTGCGTTTTCATGTTGGACCGGCTGATCCTGAATTTGTTCGGACCGATTTTAATGCGAACCGCGCCAAGCCGCCATGTGGCATCGATCTCCCCCGGCAGATCATGGTTCTGGATTGGCGAACATGCTGTTCCCGCTTTTCGTCTGTTCGGCGGGAACTTCTTCCTGCATGACGTCCCAGTGTTCGACGATCTTGCCGTTCTGGACGCGGAAGATGTCGACGGCGACCATTGGCTTTGGACCCCAGCCGGTATAGCGGCCATGGATCATCACAAGATCGCCGTCGGCGACGATCATGCCCGGTTCATAGGCGAAGTCCGGCGGGAGAGCTCCCACCACCGGGACTATGGCGTCGCGGCCGTTCGCAATTGCCGGATTGTGCTGTTTATAATCGGCGACGAAATGGCGGCCGAGCAGGCTGACGTCGCGGTTGATGAAAATGCCGGTCATGACTTGCAGGATCAACTCTTTGTTCGCGGCGGCTATGATTGACGAGTCCATCGACGAACACCCTCCATGAAAGATTTGCCGCCATGGCTTTGATCGCGATCACTTTTCGATGTTTTGCGACGCTCGAGATCGGCGTGGCGGCATGGCCGTTGCGCCCTTCAGGCCACGCGAACGATCAGTTTGCCGAAATTACGCCCTTCCAACATGCCGATGAAGGCCTCGGGCGCACTGTCGAGCCCATCGACTATATCTTCGCGGTAGCGCACCCGTCCTTCGGCGATCCAGGCGCTGACCTCGCGCAGAAAAGCCGGGTAGAGCTCGCTGGTGAATTCAGAGTTGATGAAGCCGCGCACTGTGAGAACTCTTGGTTAAAATGGCGCGCATCGTGGCCGGCAGTCGATCGACGTCGCCGCCGGCGGGGCTATTGTATTGAGCGATCAAGCCGCAGACCGGCACGCGGGCAAATTGGTTAAGCAATGGCAGAACCGCCTGCCAGATCGCGCCGCCGACATTTTCGAAATAGATGTCGACGCCGTCGGGGCAGGCGGCTGCGAGCTGGGCCGGAAAGTCCGGCGCGCGATGGTCGATCACCGCGTCGAAGCCGAGATCTTGCCTGACGAAGCGGCATTTCTCCGGGCCGCCCGCTATGCCGACGGCTTTCGCCCCGGCGATGCGCGCAAGCTGGCCGACGAGAGAGCCGACAGGTCCGCTCGCCGCGGCGACGGCAAGGGTCTCTCCGGCCTTCGGCTTGCCGATGGCCTTCAGCCCGGCATAGGCCGTAAAGCCCGGCATGCCGAGCACGCCGAGCCGCGCGGTGAGCGGCGTTCGCGGCGTTGCGGCGATCTTGCGGAGACCCGCGCCGTCCACCACCGCGTGGGTGCGCCATCCGGTCATCGCGAGCACGAGGTCGCCCTCGGCATAATCCTTATGCCTTGAGGCGATGACTTCAGCGATGGATTCGCCCGTCATCGCCTCGCCGACCTCAACCGGCTTCGCGTAGGATTTCGAATCGTCCATTCGCCCGCGCATGTAGGGGTCGAGCGACAGATAGCGGACCTGGAGCAAAACCTGCCCCTCGCTCAGAGGCGGGATAGCGAACTCCTCGAAGCGAAAGTCAGTCAGTTTCGGCGGCCCTTGCGGGCGAGCCGCAAGGACAATTTGGCGCGCTGTGAGTTCGGTCATCCAAGTCTTTCCATCATGGCGCGGCCTCCGTCGCGCCCTTGAAGTCAAAGAAGTCTCGCGCTTCTCTCTGACCCTCGCCGCCGGTTCAACGGGAAAAGCTTCACGTCCAAGCCCCGCCAGAGAACTGCATACAGCCCTTACTTGACTATCCAGGTTGAGCTCCGAGCCACGCCTATCCTCGAAGTTTGTGCCATAAACTGCAATACGGCATCAAAACCTTGTTTCAGGAGAATGAACATGAAGATCCTCGTCACAGGCGCTACCGCCGGCTTTGGCGCGGCAATCGTCAGACGCTTCGCCGCCGACGGCGACCGGATTGTCGCGGCGGGACGCCGGAGCGAACGGCTTGAAGCGCTTACAAACGAGTTCGGATCGCTGGTGCATCCCGTCGTCCTCGACGTCCGGGATCGCGACGCGGTCGCAGCAGCAATCGAAGGCTTGCCGCCGGACTTTGCCGATCTCGACCTGCTCGTCAACAACGCCGGCCTGGCGCTCGGCCTCGACCCCGCCCAGAAGGCTGATCTCGAGGCCTGGGACCAGATGGTCGACACCAACGTCAAGGGCCTGATGTACGTCACCCGCGCCGTGCTGCCCGGCATGGTCGCGCGCAACTGCGGGCTCATCGTCAACCTCGGCTCGACGGCCGCCATCTACCCCTATCCCGGCGGGAATGTGTATGGCGCCACCAAAGCTTTCGTCCGGCAATTCTCCCTCAATCTGCGCGCCGACTTGCTCGGGACCAAGGTCCGGGTCACCGACATCGAGCCAGGCCTTGTCGGGGGCACGGAATTTTCGACGGTGCGGTTTCACGGAGACGGCGCGAAAGTCGCCGGCCTCTACGAGGGGGCCGACGCGCTGACGCCGGAGGACATCGCCGAAACGGTGCATTGGATCGCCAACCTGCCGCCGCGCGTCAACGTCAACGCGATCGAGCTCATGCCGGTGACGCAGTCTTTCGGGCCTCTGGCCGTCCATCGCGAGGGGCGGACCCCGTGATTTCGGAACAGAACCCAAGCGACCACTGGCGCTCGCGCGGGCTCATCATCGTGATTGCCAACAACGCGACAACGCTCGCCGCCCTCATACTTCGCACAATTGGGTCGCTTGTTTCGGCAAACCGCCGTCGGTCGCTTCGTAGCCCGCCACGCGCAAGATCGCGCGCGCCGGGCTCATCGTTACGGCGAGCCGCGTATAAGGGTTCAGACACGGGCGGCTTGACCCAATCGAAATCCCTGCGCGACAGGAGGCCCCGCCAACCAGCGAGCGCGTCGCGGCGGGCCCGGCATCGCACGGCCGCTTCGACAGCCGAGCACTTCAGAAAGTGTGCGGCCGCTATGCGCGCCTCCCACTGTGGACGATTCGGCGTCCAATCATTGGCCGCGCCCGTCTCGTCCTCGCGCGTCTCGAAACCATCCTCGGTCCGCTCGATCACGCATCGCTCGCCCGGCGCGCAGCCAACGAGCAGGTAGATCGCCGGTCGCGCCACCGGCGTGCGCTCCAACGCGGCCTTGGCGGCAGAGTAGGTTTCGCAGTTCTCGAAGACCTGACGCAGCAGCTGATCCGGCGGCATGTGCCTGACCTTCGCCCAGGTGTGAAGAGCATTGGCCGCAAGATCATAGATGCGAAGCCAGGGATGCCGGGTGCGGCGCCACATCGGCGCCTGGTTGATGCAGGCGGCGAAGCGGCGCGGCGCCATCGCCGTCAAAACGCCGGCGTAGCCAGGCCAGCTGACGCTGAAATATTCGCCGGCCGGCGCCCGCGCGCGGACCACATCCGCATGGCGTCCGAGGCCGGGAAACGGCCAATCGAGCGTGCGCGCGAGCCAAGGCGCGCCGTCTTCTTCGCGAGCCAGCGCGGTGCAGCCCCATTGGTACGAGCCGTTGAGCAAAAAGATGCCGGAAAAGCCGAGAGTTGCCGCGATCTGCGCAATCTCCGGCGCATAGGGCGAGCGTGACCGGCTGAGCCAGCGGCGCGCGGCCCGGTCCAACGCCGGCACGAACGGCGCCATGGCGCGCGGCCACGAGCCAAGGCAATCGTCACGCAGAGCGCGCGCGCGAACCCGACGCAGCTCCGCGTGGCGGAGCGGACCGCCGTCTCCGACGTCGACCAGCGGAACGACCGGCATGTCTGCGGCCATTGACCCCATCGGCCTTCTCCTCCTACCGCATCGTCAAAAATCGCGCCTTCGCCGACGAGATTTTCTCGCTTCAGTTTAGTCCGCCGAAGCCGGTCGAGGCTCGGCGAGAGCGGCTAGCTTTCCAGGCTAAGACGCAGATCCCTCGAAAGAGGTTCCTCAGATCTTCGTCGTAACCCTCATCCACTCCGCCAGTTCCATCCCTTAGCGCCTTCCCCGCCCGCGCCGTTGACCGACGATGACAACCAGGCGCGCTTGCCGCGCGTGACGCCGGCGCAGGATATGGCGGTCGACTGTTATCTATCATATTACCGCACGGCGCCGCTAATGGGGCGGCGTCAAGCGGTGATGGAGGAATTTTGTCACGCCCTCGCCAGCCGCGTCGTTCGATAAGCGGCGACGAGAGGAACGCGAAAGCCGATGCTGTCGAGCATCAGGTCGCCGCCCTCGATGGCGACGGGCTGGATCGGCCAGGAGCCGTCTTCATTGCGGCGGAGAAGATCGGCGCCGATTGCGGCCGTTTTGACGACGAGGATCTCCCGAATGCTGGGGATGGAGGCGTAGGCCCATACATTGGCCCAGGTTTCGGCCTGATTGCTCGGGGAGAGGATTTCGATCGCGAGGACGGGATCGGTGAGAGCGCTTTCCTCTGCGTCATAGCCCGAACAGGTAACGGCAAGGTCGGGGATGCGGCAGTTTGTCTCCGACTGAACGCGCGGGATCACACCGGGATTGGCGACCACGCTGCACGGGCTGGAGCGCTCCGCGAGATGATTGGCGATCAGACGGCCAAGTTCGTTCTTTATGGCTCCGTGGGTGCGGTTGGCCGGAGCCATCGCTTGCGGCTCGCCATCCACGAGTTGCCAAAGCTGGGCCGATGGCGGGTTCCAGGCCAGGAACTCGGCGACGGTCATCCGCATCGGGATTTTGGGCACCGCGGTCATGCCAGCAATCTAGACTCGAGCATGATGTGTTTGAATTGATGGTATGATGACGCAAAACGCACGCCATGCCAAGTCGCGAAGACATAGAATGAATTGACGAGTGTCGGATAGAGGCGGCGGCGCAGCTAAGCCACCGGTTCATATCGGAGCCTTCAAAAGGACGGCGTGATGTCCTTAAACGGGCATGACGTCAGGGCGTATCTTCGGAAACCGCGCGATGATTGCCGGATCGAGATTAAGGGTCGCGGCGACCATGGCCGGTGGCGTATGCGCCAGCCAATCGGACAAGGACACTTCCTCGAACTTATCGGCCCGGAAGATCTCCATGAACACGAGATCGGTCGCGCCGGTATTTTCGACGTAGTGGCCGAGGCTCTTTTTCACGTAGCCGATATCGCCGGCGCGGAAGTCGGCGGTCTGCGCGGCGGGTCCGGTGTTAAACACCGTCATGCGCGCCTCGCCCTTAACGTAGTACTGCCACTCATCCGCGTTCGGATGCCAATGGAGTTCACGGATTCCGCCGGGCTTCACCGTGACCAAGGCTGCAGCGATCGTGGTCGAAGCTTTGAAATTGGTGCTATCGGCGATCTGTACCTGGCCGCCTGCCGTCACCTTGTTCGGTTTCATGTCCGACAATGCAAACGTGAACGGGAATGGCGGATCGCCGGCCAAGGCCTTGATGGCGGCCTGATCCGCAGCAAGCGGGCCGGGGATATCGCCCTGGAAAATCCAGCGGTTCTGCAACGGGATATTCTTGAAGGCGTCAGCGGGAACGCCGAAGCTTTTGGCCAAAACCTCCGGCGGAGTGTGCGCCAACCAGTCCGTGACCAACAACGTATTGTACTCGGACGACAGGCCATTGTCGAAGGCGAGAACGAATTCAGCGCCGTCTGGAGCCAGTCCCTGCAATGAGTGCGGAAGGCCGGCCGGAAAATACCAGAGGTCGCCTGCCTTGACATCCTGGACCGACGCGCGGCCTTGCCCGTCAAGAACGGTGACGCGGCATGCGCCGTTCGTCATGACCGACCATTCGGCCTGTTGATGCCAATGCATTTCGCGAATGCCGCCAGCGGTCAGACGCATGTTCACGCCCGAAATCGTCGTCGAGATCTCAAAATCCGACTGCGTGATTTGGCGTGCCCAACCACCGTTCTGGACACGCTTTGGAGCGATGTTGAACGAGTTCCAGAACATCGGCATACCGCCGACATCAGTGGCTGGCGGGTTGAGAAACGATGGCAAATTATTCGCCAGCGCTGGATTCTGCGGCCCCGGATCGGTCAGGCTTTGCGGATTGGTGGCGTTGATCGCGCCCTGCGGTGGCATGTCCGGGTTGCCAAATGTCCCGGCCGCATCAGCGCTCGCGGCGAAGGTCGCAAGGCCTCCGGCAGCGCCGGCGGCAAGAACGTTGCGCCTCGAAAAGTCGGCCATTGGTTTTGCTCCTTATCTCTCGAAGTTGAGCAGCGGCGCGCCTATGCTTTGGCAGCGCTGAGTGAACCCATCCGTCCAAATCGACGGTTTTTTGCCGATTCGCCGCTCGCGCCGCTTGCTAAGGCCGATACGGCCCTTCGCCAATTCTTATTCGACGAAACAAGGCGCCGCCAGTTCGTCCGCTCGGGAATAGGCCGCCTTGGATCAAAGTGCGACGTCTAAATTTCGATGCGTTAGGGCGCTGGTCGCCCTGTCCTATTCCAGCCGTACGAGCACGCTGTCTGTTGCGCCTTTGGCGTCGATCACCGATACCCGCGCAAAACCCGCGCCATCGGGCGTCCAGGCCGTTTGCCTGCGCAGATCCGGTTCGCCAAGCGGCACGCCGTTGACGATCCATCGCAGCGGCAAAACACCACCCTCCGCTTTCAGGGCGAGGCGGGCGCCAGGCAAAGGCTTTGTGGCTAGCGCGAGCCCAAGATCGACGCGGGCGCCCTCCGGCGGAAACGCGATTTTCAATTGCGGAACTGCCGCTGCGCCGAGGGTCTTCGGCACGTCCTTGCGCAAATGCCGCAACGGCGGCGGCAGTTCCGTGGTCCGGCTCGTCAAGATCCCGGGGGGCGCCGCAGGAAATTCATTCCCGGCGCCGAGCCTTGCAAAGGCATCGAATAGAACGGGCGCCGCGGCCTGGCGTCCGGCGAGGCCGAATACGGAGCCATTGTCTGGACGGCCGAGCCAAACCGCAATGGTGTAGGACTTATTAAAGCCGATCGCGAAGGCGTCGCGGTAGCCGTAGGAGGTCCCGGTCTTATAGGCAATGCGCCCAAAGGGGGCGTTCAACGGCGGCGGCGCGCCGCGCAAAATATCGGCGACATACCAGCTCGCGACGGCGCCAGCGATCCGCCGCGCGTCGCCTTGCGGCGCGCTCTCGGCTACGACGGCTTCGGTCAAAACGGGTATGCTTCCTCCCCGCGCGAGACCTGCATAAAGCGCCGCCAAATCGCGCAGCGAGATGCCGAGCCCGCCCAAACCCGCCGCAAGGCCTGGCGCGGATTCATCCGGAAGCACGATGCGGGCGCCGGCGTTGCGCAGCCGGGCGAGAAAACGCGCGGGCCCGACCGCGTTGAGCAATTCGACTGCCGGCAAATTGAGCGAGATTGCAGAGCGTGCCGCGCCGTCACCGGCCCTTGAAGCCGAAGATCGAAATTGTCCGGCGCGTATGCGCCGAAATGTCTCGGCCGGTCTTCGAGAATCGTCTCGGGATGCGCGACGCCGTTGTCGAAAGCCAGCGCATAGATGAACGGCTTTAACGCCGAACCTGGCGAACGAAGCGCCTTGGTCATATCGATCGCACCGGCTCGCCTGGCGAAAAATAATCCGCCCCGCCGACATGAGCGCTGATTTCGCCGGTCGCATTGTCAATGACGAGGAATGCGCAAGAAAGTTTGGGGCCGATGACGCTGCCGCATCATGCGCCAATTTTTCGAGCGACGCTTGCAGCTGCGCATCCAAGGTCAGCTGATGGACCCTGCTGTTCCGGCGCGCGCCGGAAAACCTCTTCCTCGCATGCGCCGCAAGATGGGAAAGGCCAGCCGCGCACGCGGCGCGTCTTGCGCATGGCGGCGTCGCGCTCGGCCGCAGTGATGACGCCGCGCGCAAAGACGCGCTCCAGCACGCGGTCGCGCGCGGCTGCGCGCCGCATCCGGAAAACGATCCGGCCGCCGCGCTTCCGGCGATTGCGGCAGGGCGACAAGCAACGCGGCCTCGGCAACCCTCAGGCGTTTCGGCTCCTTGCCGAAATAAGCAAGGCTCGCCGCGCGCACGCCTTCGATATTGCCGCCATAGGGCGCGAGGCACAAGATAGAGATCGAGAACTATCGATCTTGTCCGTCTGCCATTCGAGATCGCATCGCGCGCAGCGATCTGCCGCACTTTCGCCGCGACCGATTTTCCGTCGCGCGGCTCCATCAGACGCGCGACCTGCATCGTTAGCGTCGAACCGCCGGAGACGATCTGGCCATGGGTCGCAAATTGCAGCGCGGCGCGGCCCGAGGCTCGGAAGATCGACGCCATGATGGGCATAAAAGCGACGGTCTTCATAGGCGAGAGCATCGCGATGAAGCGTGGATCGACGTCCTGCGCTGTCACCGGCAGCCGCCAGCGGCCATCCGGCATCGTGAAGGCGCGTAGCAGTTGCCCGTCGCGATCGAGCGCGACAGGCGAGCCTTCGCGCGCGCTGGCAAAGCGAGGTCAGGAGCGGACGCGGGCTCGCGAAATAATCGTCCGCAACGGCCATGAGCGCTGCAACGTGAGGAAAACCGCCGCGCCACCAAAAAGATCAGCAGCGAAACGGATTCATTTTGGCGCGGCGACCGTCGATCGGCGGCCATAGCCGTGCGGCCGAACCTCTGCGGGCGATACATATCCTCGATTGTTGCCGCGGGCGTGACATAATGCGCCGGGCGTCACGGCGCGGACGATATAGGCGACGGCAGAACGTCGCCTTGTCGCGTCCGTCGCGGGTCGAAGGCCGCGACAAAGCGATCGTCGCGATATTCCGTATGGGCCGGTTGAACGTCGGTCTTTACCCACGAGAGCGCCTCGACGAGCCGCCATCGAAGAGATCGGGATTGTCGATCTCGAGACCTGCTGGCAGACGGTCGACAAGCACAGCCTGCGCATAGGCGGCGGCGTATTCCGTCACTCTTCAAAGTGACGACGAAGCGGTCGTTCTGCTTGATCTCCGTTGGGTCGACCGGATTGCCGTCGAGCGTAAAATAGGCGCGCTCGATCGATAGCCGCGCCCCGCGGCTGGTTCCGGCACGATCAGGGATTGCCGGACGTCGTCAGCAACACGATGACCGGCGTTCGCCGCTGTTGGCGATCTTGACGTTTTGTCGCCCAGCGCGGCGGCGCTCCAGGTCCTGAAGAAGGCGCCCTGCTGGGGCGCGCCATCGACGGCGAGAGCGATCGGGCATCGCTCTGTCGGCGATGGCCTCGGCGGCGAGAACCATCCAGGCGTTTTCCTGCGTGCTCGCGTGAGCGGTTTTCGCGCGCGCGTCTTCGACGATTTTCGACGCCTGCAGCGATCTGCCGGCATTGGCATCTCCGCCCTCGACGGCAAGCGCTAAGAAGCCCGGCGCCATCGCGCAGACGCGAGCCGTAATTCGCGTGCGAGTAAAGCGGATTGCCGATCTGCGCCTGCGCCAGATTCCGCCGGCTGCTGCTGAAAACCTTTCTGCGCGCGGCCGCGATCGCCAAGCAAGCGCGAGCGCGGCGGCGAGTTGCGCGCGCGCCAGCGGGCTCTCGAAGGCGGCGAGCTGTGGCATCGGCGAGATAACGCAGATCGCCCATCACCGGCGTGCCGTTGCGCGCCAAGAACATAGGCGGCATAGGCCAGCGGGGCGCCTGCCCCGCCTCGACCTCGCTCGTATTGGCGACGTAATTGCGGAGCCGTTCCAGGGCCGCGTCGAAGGCTTTCTGCGGCACGTCGTAATTTGTCCTCCCGCGCGCGGGTCAGAAAATCGGTGACGAAGGCATGCAGCCACACATCGTCCGCATCTGCCTGCCGACCAGAGACCGAAAGCGCCGTTCGAATCCTGCCGCGCCAGCAAAGCGCTCGATGGCGCGATTGAATGCGGTTCGACCATGCCGGTATCGAACGCAAGCGACTCCGGGTCGGCGAGCTTGCTGACATAGAGTAGCGGCAGCGCGCGGCTGACGAGTCTGTTCCGAACAGCCATAAGGATAGCGGTCGAGCGCTTGCAGAGAGCCCGCTGCGTTGATGCCGGTGAGGCGAGCGAAACGGCTGCGCGAAACGCCGCCGGTGCCGGGCAGCGAAATCCGCCGACAAGATCGTTCGGGACGAGGGATGAGACTTCGCCGGGCGCCAGCATTGCCGCACGATGCGGCGATAGAGGTTCGAGCGTGCCGGGCTCGACATTCGAGCGCGAGCGTCTGCGCGCAGTCTTGAGCTCGGGACCAGTCAGTCTTGAGAGCGACGTCGGCCGCGTCCGACGCCCGTGCGCGTTGATCGGAAACGTCAGCGAGTGCGCTCGCCCGCGTTTGAGACGGATCGTGCGGCGCAGCCACCGCTCGCGGCAGTCGAGACAGGCCCGTGCGAGGCGACAACGTCAATTGATAGAGGCCTGACTTGACCCTCGACATTGTCGATCTCGACGAGAGCTGCGAAGATCTTTCGAGCGCCAGGAAACGCGGCAGCGTCGCCAGCGCGACGACTGGATCGCGAACGATCACTTCGGCGCTGGCGCTGCCGACCTTGGTTTTCGTCCAGGCGACCGCCATCACGCTTTAACGCGCCATTGAACGCGGGCAGATCGAAACCGATTCCGAGCCTTCCATCCGGGCCGGCTTTGACAATGCCGGAGAAGAGCGCGAGCGGCTCTTGCGTCGGCCGCTCGCCAGCAAGCTCGCCGCGGACGCATCGCCGCCGGAGCGGATAGCGCCGCGCGCGCCCTGCATGCCATCGATCAAGAGACCATAGAGATCGCGGATTTCCGCGGTCGAATTGACGCTGGCCGAAGAAATAGCTGCCCGGATCAGGCGCTTCATAATGGGTGAGATTGAGAATGCCGACATCGACCGCGGCGAGCGTCACATGGGCTTCCTCGCCCTGGCGCAAGACCCGTGACTTCGACCGGGATCGTCAAAACGCTGCGCGGCCGCGCCTTGGCCGGCGTATCGAGCTTGACATCGAGTTGATGCGCTTGTGCGATCGATGCCGAACCAAGCCAACCCGATCGCGCGGCCCGGCATGCGATTGGCCGCCTTGATCGAGCGGCCGATAGCGCAAGCACGACCGCATAGGCGCCCGCGCCCCAATCGCTCGAGACTGGAATCGTCTGCACCGTATCTCCCTCTTTCACGATCGAGCGTAGTCAGCGAATAATTCAAACTCGTCGCTCAGGATCGCAATCGTCGCCGCGCCAGCAAAGCGCGAGGCGATGCGCAAACGCATCGCTTCGCCGGGCTTGTAATCTTGCTTTGTCGAGACTGACATCGAGCAGGTCGGGAGTATTGCGCGCTGGCGTCTCCCGACCAGCCGACTTTCGAAGGTAAGGCTGGTCGGCGCATCGGCAGTGATCGGCGCTCGTAAGATCGAGCCTGTATTGGCCAAGTCCGACGGGCGTCGAAATTTTAGCTGGCGCATCAACGGCAATGTCGATCACTCCCCCCGGAGAACTCGGCTCGAGGATTTCACCCGTTCGAAATCCCAGTGGCCGTCCGGCGCGATACCATTGGTAATCATTGCTTATCCGATAAAGCGACCAGGCGACGCCTTTGCGCGCGGCGCGGGCGCCGTCCGCGCCAACGGCGATGACGTCGAAACTCGCCGCCGCGCCGTCGGACGAGGCCGACGAAATTCTTCTTCACGCCGATCAGACCGCCCTTCGGCAGGATCGGCAGGACCAGCGTGCGCTCGACGGCGCGGCCGCCCGGCTCGCCGGCGCGCAGAATGATTTTGGCTTCGAGGGGGCGGGATGCCGCGATATCGGGAATTGGCGCAACGATCTTCGCGGTCGCCCTTTGCATCGGTCGTGGCGCTATCCTCGATTTCGTTGCTGACCTTGTTGAACGGTTCGTCTTGCAAGCCCCGCGGCATAGCCTTCGAGGGCGGGCAATGCCGATTGGTCAGAAGCATCGATCTCGACCTCGCCGGTGATGTCGAGATTGGCGCCCGGAGCGCCATAGAGGTAGCGCGCCTCGGCGCCGATCTCGACACCCTCGCCGAAGCGCGCCGCCGCCGCGCGCGGGCTCAAGGTAAATTCGAGCCGTTCCGGGACATAGTCCTCAACCAGAAAGCTCGTCTGGCCGACGGGGCTTGCTTTCGGGTCCGCAAAGGCCTCGACGCGCCAGGTGCCCGTCGCAACGCCGGGGAGCAGGGCAAGCGCAAGACTGTGGCCGCCATCGCCCTGATCCTCCGTCTGGACCCGCTTGTATTCGACGCCATCGGGACGCTTGACGACAAGAGTGAGGGGCGCGGACGCGACGCCTGCCCCCCGCCCATCGCGGAGTAGAGCCGTAATGAAAACGCTCTCGCCGGAACGGTAGACGCCGCGCTCGGTATAGACGAGGGCGTCGAGCGCGGCTGCCGCCAGGCGGCCTTTCACGCCTCTGTCGGTGAGATCGAACGCAGTCGCCTCGAGGTCGAGGAATCCATAATCGCCTTTGCCGTCCTCGGCGACGAGAAGGCTTGGCGCAGCCCCTCCCACCCCCCGCGCGAATCCGGGATCGAAATGAATGTGTCCGGCCTCGTCAGTGCGCTTTGCCGTCAAAATCTCGTTGTCGCGCGCGAGCAGCCGCACTTCAACGCCAGCGAGGGGCTCGGCGCTTGCGAGCGAGCGCAAGAAGACGTGAACGCCGTCCTTGCCGGTGAAAGCCGTCAGGCCGAGATCGGACACGATGAACCATTGCGTCGCCCGCGTCCCGCCGCCGTCGTCATCATCATTGGCGACGGCGCCGTCGCCGGCCGGTCGCGCGGCCATCACATAGACGCCGGGATCGAGCTGCCCGGCCGCCTCCATAACCGGGAAAGCGGTCGTCACCTCGGCGTTGAGTTCCGGGTTGACGTCAAGCGCGCCAGACCAGATTTTCTTGCCATCGGTCTCGTTATATTGCTTGATCTTGTAGGGCGAGAGCTGGCTTAGAAAATCCTCCGACCGAACCGTCGGCAAAAGATTGCGATCGCCGATCCGGATGATGTCCACAGCGATTTTGCGCGTGTTGACTGATACGACCGGTATGCCTTCCTGCCCGGCGCGCGGCAGCACGTAGTTCCGGCCGGTGAAATGAACGAGCGGCGAGCGGTCGCGGACATAGATTTGGTAGTCCGCCGATCTAAGAAGCGCTTCATTGACGGCCGAGGGCAAGCCCTCGCGGAGCACGATCTTGTAGCTCTCGCCATGCTTCAGGCCTTCGACGCAGAGCTGCTGTTCTTCGATCGCGAGCGCCGCATTCGCAGACCCCGATACAGTCACGAACGGCGTGTAGTCGGTTCTGCCTTGAACCAGATGCTCGGAAAACTGGAAGCACGCGCGCGGCGCGGCGGACTCATTGTCGATCTTATAATCGAGAATCCGAAACCCATGTTTCTCGCGCATGTCCGCATAGACGCTGCGCACTTGCGCGTTCTCGGCGAGGTCGAGGCTCGCGCGATCGGCGTCGAGCGCGGGACGCCACATGCCGCGCTTCGCGAAGATCTCGCCGAGCCAGGCGAGCGCCGCCGCTTGGCTTGGCTTGTCTGTCGCGCGTTGATAAGCGATCAAGCCCGCCGCCTCGCCGGCCGCTTGTAACTCCTCGTCATCCCCGGCCGCGATCGCCGCCCGCGAATAGGCCATCCAGGCGCCAGAATCCTTAGGGTTCG
Source organism: uncultured Alphaproteobacteria bacterium (assembly GCA_963789645.1). Taxonomy (GTDB): domain Bacteria; phylum Pseudomonadota; class Alphaproteobacteria; order Rhizobiales; family Beijerinckiaceae; genus Methylocapsa. The sequence continues at coordinate 136,302 of CAWBLM010000003.1, forward strand.
CCGCGACGATCGCGGCGGATAATTTCAGCGCGGCTTTGAAGTCCTTGCGGGCGAGCGCCCGGCCCATGTCCTTGCGCAGTTGCGGAAGCGGGCGGGAGGCAAGGTCACCAAGGTCCTCGCCAATATTCCGCTCGAGCCGCGTCGCGTCGCTTTCGAGCTCTTCGCTGACAAAACTTTGCCGCGCCAGCGCCGCCCCCGCCCACAAAAGCAGCGCCAAGCCTAAGGTAAGCAGAGCTGATTTGCGCATTTTCGACCTCGCCGGAACTGTCGAGCACGGAAGAATACCATGTTAGCATGGCGGCTTGTGAACACCATGGCCGGAGCGGGATCAGGCTTAAGGAAGCTATGCGTAAGCGGTGGTTTTGGCTGAGCCGAGGGTTTCTTCTCTTTTGGGCGGCGTCAATCGATTGTCGTCGCGTCGGATGTGCCAGGATTTCAGCCTCGTCGATGTCGACCCGGACATGCAGCGGATCGATCGACCCTATGGTCATCAGCGGATTGGAGAACACGCCGGCTTGCGCGTACTCGCCGAGCCGGACATTGACTTTGAGAATCGCTCCATTGACCGTGGTCTTGTCCAGATCGACCTCGGCTCCATCGAGCGCAGCTTTCGCCTGATCGAGCTTTGCCTGCGCCTCGCGGAGCTGGGCCGACAGGACCTCGCTCTGCCGCCGCCTCGCCTTCGATCCACTGCGGGGGATTAGACCTAGTAAACCATATAAATTTAGATATTCTTGAACTTGATCCACGGCAAAGAACCACGGCCCAACCTACGCCTAATCGATCAGCAACGAATTGAAGAAGGACATGCTCACATGGCCCAACGTGACGTCGTCATCTGCTCCCCGGTTCGAACCGCGATCGGAACCTACAATGGTGCCCTCAAAGACACACCCGCGGTTGATCTCGAGGCGACCGCGATCAAGGCCTCCCTGGAGCGGGCTGGTACCGCTGGCAAGGACATCGGCAGCGTGGTGATGGGCAATGTCATCCAGGCCGGGAACAAGATGAACCCGGCTCGGCAGGCTGCTATCGGCGGCGGCGTCCCCGTTGAAGTTCCCGCCATGACGGTCAATCGCGTCTGCGGCTCAGGCGCCCAGGCCATCGCCACCGTAGCCGCCGAGCTCCAACTCGGGCTTATGGACGCCGCTATCGCGGGCGGCATGGAGAACATGGATACCGCGCCGTACCTCATGTACGGCGGTCGTTGGGGCTACCGTATGGGGAACGCGCAAATCTACGACGCCATGCTGCAGGATGGGCTCAATGATGCGTTCTCCGGCGAACATTCCGGCTGGCACACAGAGGACCTGGTCACGCAATATCAGATTACCCGCGAGGCCCAAGACGCGTGGGCGCTGCGGTCGCAGCAGCGGTTCTCGGCCGCGCAGGCCGCCGGCAAGTTCGATGACGAGATCACTCCTGTGATGGTCAAGTCACGCAAAGGACCGCAGCCCTTCGCGAAGGATGAGCATAACCGTCCGGACACAACGGCCGAAAGTCTCGCCAAGCTCAAACCTGCATTCCGCAAGGATGGCACGATCACTGCGGGCAACGCTCCGGGGCTGAATAGCGCTGCAGCGGCCATGCTCTTGGCTGATCGCAACTGGGCCGAGAAGAAAGGTGTGAAGCCGCTCGGTCGTCTGGTCAGCTGGGGCGTCGGAGCCGTGGAGCCCGGGATGTTTGGTCTTGGTCCCGTTCCGGCTGTGAAACAGGCTTTGGAACGCGCCGGCTGGTCAATCAATGACGTCGAACGGTTCGAGATCAACGAGGCTTTCGCGGCGATCACGCTTGCCGTGATGCACGATCTCGGGCTGCCTGAGGACATTGTCAACGTCGAGGGCAACTCGATCGCTCACGGCCATCCGATTGGCGCGACTGGCGCTATTCAAACAACGCGGCTTCTGCATTCCATGCAGCGTGACGGTATCGAGCGAGGCGTCGTGACCATGTGTATCGGTGGTGGTCAAGGCATTGCATTGGCGCTCGAGGCCATAACGTGAACTAGAGGTATCAATTCGAATTATGGGCAGACGAGCCCGGCATGCCAATGAAGCCACGCTGTTGTTCGTGCGGATGGATGAAGGATGAACGCGGAAGCGAGCCGCGTTAATCAAACAACGATCAAGCACTGGTCGAGGCCCTGAAACTCTGCCTCGAATGCGACGGGCTAAATTGGGAAGCGGAACAAGCTGCCGATAAGGCGCTGCGCCTTGCACGGCGACCCATCGCCAGCAGATCTCTATCGAGCTCGACCCGCGGCCATTCAAAGAGTTGTTCGCGGACGTCACCGTGAAAGATAGCGAACCTATGCGGAGACTGGCGGATGACGGTACTATAGCTCCAATCATCATGAGGCGAAAGCTGCAACAGCCAAGGTCCGGCTGAAACGGGAATGCGGCTTTTGCTACATGGCAAGCGCCAAGGAAGACGAAGTCTGGACTCAGTTTTATCCCGTATTGGACAAAGTGAAGATCGTCAGCGTGTTATTTCAAGGGGTTTGAGCCATGAAAGTCACGGATGTGGTAAGGATTCTCGCGATACCAGCGTTGTTGGCGCTGGCCGCGACAGCTCTTGCCGAGACGCAAATGGCGGCGACGGAAAGTTCGCATGCAGTGGTTAATTCGCGGGGGAGCTTGCGAGTGCCTGACGACTATCGAACCGCCTACCAATTTTTGGGAAGCTGGGCGATAGCCGCGGATCAAGGCAAAGGGTCACAGCAGATCCACACGGTATACGCTTCGCCGGGCGCGATTGCCGCCTATCTCAAAGACGGGCGCTTCCCTGATGGCGCTGTGCTTGTGAAAGAGGTCTTCGAGACGGCCACAGCCGAGATGACAACGGGGACCGTCAGCCGAGCCCAAACGTTAAAGGGCTGGTTTGTCTTGGTAAAGGATAGCAAAGACAGCCACCCAGGGAACAAGCTGTGGGGTGATGGTTGGGGATGGTCATGGTTCGATGCGTCGGATCGCGCCAAAACCACATCAACGGATTACAAGTCCGACTGCCAATCCTGCCATGTCCCGGCGCGCGCGACAGACTGGATTTACGTGCAAGGATATCCCGCGTTGACGAGATAGATATGCCGCGCTCGTGCTGAAATCAGTCCCCGAAGAAGCCGTTTTACGGAATGCGGCGCGCCGGGGCGGCCCGCCATATCGCGCAATTGTTTCGTTGGTCTCGCGCTTGTCAGTGTTCAATCGCGCGGCGACGCTGACTTGAAAATTCCGCAGACCCAGATACGGGGTCAACGTCTTACGAATATTATCGACAATCTCCTGAGACACCGTGCGCTCCAGCGACAGCATGCCGCCCGGCGCCGTGTCCGCGAGGTCGTTTCCAGATGCGAGGAGGACGCCATCGGTGTTCAGCACGGTGACTTCCTCCATGGTCATGCCTGGCACCGCCGACGCGACAAGATGCCGGATGGCTTTTGCCGCGGACACGTCATCCGCCGTTTCCGTTCGGATCACAACCGAGGCCGACGCTGGTTCGCGCGTGCGCCGGAACGAACCCTGATCCGGCATGACGACATGCACTCGAGCGGCCTTGACGCCGCGCATCAGTTGGATGGTGCGCGCGAGTTCGCCCTCGAGCGCTCGGACTCGCGTCACCTCTTGCATGAATGAGGTGAGGCCGAGCGATCCGAGCTTATCGAATAATTCATTGCCCGCATTGGGGCTGTTCGGCAAACCTTTTTCGGCCAGCAGCATCCGCGCTCTCGCCGACTCTCCATAGCGGACGAGAACCGTATTGCCATCGGAATTCACGTCAAATGAGATGTCGGCTTCTTTCAGGGCGGCGCCGATCCTGCTGACATCCTGTCTGTCGAGTCCCGCATAGAGGACCTCAAGCGCCGGGCGGCTGAGAAAATAGCCGGCTAGGCCGGTCATGGCGAAAACCGAAACGCCGATCATCGCCAACGCTATGAGCCGGCGGGAGCCGAGCTTCAAAAGATTGGCCCAGATCTGTTCGATTTGCTTTTGTCCGACCATCCGCCGCCTCGATCAGCTGCTCCATCAGCGGCGCGACTCTAGGCGGACAAGCTTGTCCGGAGATTGCAAATCAAGAGGCCGCGCCCCAAAAGAGCGCGGCCCGATTCCGCAAAGATCAATGTTGAAGGCTCGTTGACGTCAGCCGAACAATTTCAGGATCAGTTGTGAATTCGTATTGGCGATGCTCAGCGCCTGAATGCCCAATTGCTGCTGCACCTGGAGAGCCGCCAGCTTGGTCGCCGCCTCGTTCATGTTGGCGTCAACGAGAGACCCGACGCCTGTGGTCAGCGAATCGCTGAGGTTAGAGATGTAGGTTTGCTGGGTCGAAATGTTGGTGGTCGTCGCGCCGAGCTCACTCGCCGCGGTCGTCATCGAGCTGATCGCCGTCTCGACATCCTTCAGCATATTGGCTAAATCGCCAGCCGTCGCCGTCGTAATGTTCAAGGTCAGAATTGACGCAGCGGTGAAATTTGCTCCCGTCGCTCCGAGGATGCCGCTCGTTGCGCCGGTCGTCGCGTTGAACAGGGCCGTCTGAGTCGTGTCGACGGAGAGGAAACTGACGCCATTGGTCGAATCGTAAGATGCGACCAGATTGACCGTGCCACCGGTCGTTTCGAGGAAATTCAGGCCGTTAAAATTCGCCGAACTGCCGATGCTGATCAAAGACGCCTGTTGGGAAGCGATGTCCGTTTGGACTTTGGTCAGATCGGTGCCTGGAGCGGAGGCGGTGACGAGATCGTTCTTGATGTTGCCGACCACCGAGATCGCCTGCTGCAACGCCTGGGTCATCGTGGTGGCGATCGAAGAACTTTCGCTCAGCGCATCATTAACGGCGCCGAGCGCGCCGATGTTGGATTGCATCTTGGTCGCGATCGACCAATACGCGGCGTTGTCGGCAGCGCTGGAAATGCGAAGACCGGTCGAGACCTGGTTCTCGGTTTGGCTAAGGTTCTGCTGCGTTTGCGTCAGGGCGGCAAGCGCGGTCATGGCGGAAGTATTGGTCAAAAGGCTCGACATGGGATGTCCCTTAATTTGGTTTCAGCTGGGGACATACCGGATTTGCGCCGGTACGACAGGACGGCATGATGCCTTTAGATATCTGCGAAAATCCAACCTGGCGTAATTTCGTGATAGCACAGCAAACTTGCGCAAAGCTTAACTCGTTGGTCGAGATCTGGAGCTTCGCACCTTTTTTACACATAGGATTTGATGAGACTTCCGATCAAAAAATTCCAACCGTCGATAAGAATGAAAAACAGGATTTTGATGGGAGGCGCGATGACCGATGGAGGCAACATCATCATTCCCATCGACATGGTGAGGGTCGACACGATCATGTCGATGACCAGAAACGGCAGCGCAATCAGAAAGCCGATTTCGAAGCCGCGCCGCAATTCGGAAACCATGAATGCGGGAATCAGGGTCCGAAGTTCGCCGAAGGACTGATCCTTGGTCTTGAAGCGGTCTTTTGCGAGGTCCTCAAACAGTTTCAAATCCTTGTCGCGCACTTGCGACATCATGAAATCGCGGAACGGCTCGACAATTTTACCGAATGCCTCCTCCTCGGTGAGCTTATTGTCCACGAGCGGCCTCACTCCCGAATCCCAAGCGCGCTCAAACGTCGGCGCCATGACGTAAAAAGTCATGAAGAGAGACAGGCTGATGAGAACGAGATTGGCGGGGGTGGTCTGCAGGCCGATTCCAGAACGAAGGAAAGAGAGCGCTACGACGAAGCGCGTGAAGCTCGTCGTCATCACGAGCAGGCCTGGAGCAACCGACAGCACGGTCAGCAGCGCAACGAGCTGAATGATGCGGCCGGCGGCGGTTCCGCCGCCCGACGGCACAAGCGCGCTAAGATCCGGCGTTTGGGCGAAAGCGGCCCCCGACAACAGGACGGCTAAGGCCAACGCGGGAACAAATAAGAACAGTCTGTTCACTGCACCACCAAAGTTTGAAGGATGAGCTCCCGCACGCGCCCGTTCGAACGAATCGCCGCACGCTCGTTCAGATCTTCTCGCAAATGCTGCAGACCGCTCGCCCCCGCAATCTGCGCCAGGGTGAGCGTGCGCATGAAAGCCAGAATATCTTCCGCAATCTCGGCTGCGACGACGTCCGGCTTTTGCGTCAAGGCGCCGTCGAAGACGAGCGTCGCCTGAATGCGAACCCAGGCGTCCGGCGGATCGGCCAAATTGGCGATAATCGGCGGCAAGTCGCGCAGGTTCGCATCCGCCGCATACGGCGCGGCCGTCTTAAGCGCCGCCATTTCAGCAACGTTGGGCGCTTCCGTCTTCGCAACCGACGCAAGGCGCAGTCCGAGCAAGGCGCCAGCCGCTATGGCGACGAGCGTCAATCCCGCCATTACGCCCGCGAAGACAGCAATCGGCGGCCCGGCGAGGCGGCTCGGGCGCCGGCAACCGCGCCACGTCTTCATCCATAGTCATCGTCGCGCCATCCGGACCTTCAAAGCCAACCAACCGCATCCGAACGCCATTGCGAACGCGCGCCCCGCGTTCCTCGAAGTTAATTGCTAGGCATTCAAGTCAAGTAAACGGGAGCATGCTCCCGGCGTTGCCGCCTCCACACAAAATTTGATCTGCTGCGTCACCATCTTGGTTGCATTTTCTACATCGGCTTGAACCAATCATAGAGCTGCTGGCCCCACCCCGGCTGTTGAACCTCCATGATTCGGCCCCGGCCGCCATAGGAGATGCGCGCTTCGGCGATCTTTTCGTAGGAAATCGTATTGCTTCTCGATATGTCTCGCGGCCGCACGATCCCTGCGACATTCAGCAAGCGCAGCTCGAAATTGACCCGCACTTCTTGCGACCCGCTGATGATCAGATTTCCATTCGGCAAAACATCGGTGACGACGGCGGCGACGGACAATTGGATCTTCTCCCTCCGATCGGTGGTGCCTTGGCCCTGCGTCGAAGACAGCGACTCGGAGGTGAGCTGAGGATTGAGTTCGCTGGTCGAGTTATTGACCTTAAGCTTCCAGTCGAAATTCGCATTGACCTTCGCATCGTGCGACCGATCCGTCGCATTGCCGAAAGAGGCGCTGTCATTGATGGCGATATTGACCGTCACGACGTCGCCGATTTTGGCGGCTCGCGGATCACTGAAGATATCAGCGCGCGCCCCGCTCCAGATCGATTGCGTGTTGCTTTTGGGCGCCGGCAGGAAAAGAGCGCTCGCCGTCGGTTGAACGTCGGTCAAGAGCCCGGCGCCGACGGGGCTCATGGAAGGCTCTCTTCCAATCTCCCTTATGTCGCCGGCGCAGCCGCAAAGGCCGAGCGCAAGCAGTAAAGGACCTGCATATTTCATCTAGGACTTCTTCCCATCCGGCCCCGCGTCCGAACCCGCCATCAAACGAGTGAGACGCGCCGCGCGGTCGACCTCCATTTCGTTGAGAATCGCGCTCGAGGCGCGCGGAGGAAGTTTAAACAGGATGGCGGCGGCGACCGGATCATCCATCGCGGCGAGTTGCAATGCGGCCGAGTCCGGCCGCATCTTCGCGTAGATAGTCGCGACACTATCAGCAGCCTGCCTCATCATGTCCTCGCGCTTGCGTAGCCACGCCTCATTTTCGGCTTGTTTGGCTTCGAGCTCAGCAAGACTTTGGCGGATTTTCGCCTCGAGCTCGGCGAGACGGGCCTTCTGCCACGCGATGCGCGCATCGCCGATAACGGCTGCATTGTTGCTGCAAAACTGCTGAACATCTAACCCGTTCTTAGGGTCCGCGGCCTTGGGCAGATCCGTTTTCTTCTGCTCAAGACAAGCGACCTGAGTCGCCGCCGCGATGGTGATCGCCAAGCCCGCTGTCAGGGAACGCAAAACCTTCTTGGTCATCCTCGGGTCGCCTCCAGCGCGCACTGTAAAGCTTGATTGAACCGGCTTGCGCAAAGCTGACCTCAGCTTAGCCCATCTATTGAACGACCAGATCGGCGTGCAGCGCGCCAGCGGCCTTGATCGCCTGAAGGATGGCGATGATGCCCATTGGCTTCAACCCAATCCTGTTGAGGCCGGAAACCAGCTCCCGCAAGCTCGCGCCCCTGACAATTCCGATATGGCCGCCGCTCTGATTGGTGTCGACGTCGGTGCGTGGGACAACCTTGGTCCTACCGTTGGAAAACGGCGCGGGCTGCGATACTTCCGGCGTTTCGACGACGCGAACGTTGAGGTTGCCGTGCGTCACGGCGACGGTCGACACCTGCACGTCCTGACCAATGACGATCGTTCCGCTTCGAGAATCGATCACGACGCGCGCCGGCGCGTCAGGCTCCACCAAAAGATCGCCTATTTCGGCCATGAACCGGGTTGTTCCGATATGTGGCGGCTTTATCAGGGAGACAGAATTGAGGTCCTTTTCGCGCGCGATATGCGCGCCATAACGGCGCATTCCAAATTGATTAATGGCGTCGGCGATCTCGGTCGCCGTGTTGAAATCGGGATTTTTCAAAATGAGAGCGAGCGTCCCAAGATCCGCCAGTTTGCCCGGAACTTCCCGCTCGATTAGGGCTCCATTCGCGATATGGCCGGTCGCGACATTTTGCGTGATCGTCTCGGCCTGCCCTTGAACGGCGAAACCGGCGACCGAAACCTGTCCTTGCGCAAGCGAATAGGTTTGCCCGTCGACGCCAGAAAGCGAAGTCAGGATCAGCGTGCCCCCATACAACGATGTCGCGTCTCCGAGCGAGGAAACGGTGACGTCCATGCGGGAACCGATCTCGACGAAAGGAGGCAAATCGGCAGTCACGAGCACAGCGGCAACGTTGCGCGTACGCAAAGCGAGGGCGCGAACATTGATGCCCATGCGGTCCAGCATGGATTGGAGGGCCTGCTGAGTGAATGTTGAATTGGTCAAGGTGTCGCCGGTGCCCTGAAGGCCGACGACGAGCCCATAGCCGACGAGTTGATTGTCGCGCACGCCCTGCAATGTGGCGATGTCCTTGACGCGGACCGAGGCCGCCGCCGCGCTACAAAAGATCGCACAGGAGACGAGAATCAAAAATGCGCGCAGCATCAGCCGCCGCTCAGGCGAACGCTGCCGTCGGACTGCACCGTTCCCGAAATCGTTATCCCGGTCTCGAGATTACGCAGTGAAATGAGCTCGCCGACGCCGCCATCCTGCAGCGCCGCGCCATATGTCACAATCGTCAAGCCGAGCTCCTCGAACACGATCCTGACTTTCGCTCCGTTGGAGACTATTTTCGGATCCGATACCGCGTTCAACGGAATGGGCGTTCCAGGCAGCAATGTTCGCCGCGCGATTTTGCCAACCACCACGTCACGGCTCGCGACGACATTGCCCCTGGCTGGCGAGGTAGACGCAAAATCGCGATCAACTAGCCAATTGTCCTTGATCACGTCGCCTGGATAGATCGTAATCGTCGGGACCGGCAGCGCATTGGACTCGGAGGCCCGCGGCGAATCGATCGGACCAAATGCATTTAGCCCCGCAAAGATTACGATCCCGATCAACTTCGCCGATGCGCCGGGGCCGGAGATCCTTCGATTATCGATCATGTCCTATCCCATATTTTTCGAGACTGTGCTCATCATGTCGGAAGCTGCCTGAACCACCTTCGAATTCATCTCATAGGCGCGCTGAGCCGCGATGAGATCTGTGATCTCCCTGACGGGATCGACGTTGGAACTTTCGAGGTACCCTTGGCTTATCGTCGCAAAACCGGGATCGCCCGGGATACCGACGACCGGGCGCCCGACGCTTCCGATTGACTGTAGAGATTGTTCCCGAGCGGCGTCAGGCCTGCGTCATTAGCAAAATTTGCGATCGAGATCTGACCGAGCTGCTGAGGCGCCGCCTGCCCGGCCACCGTCGCCGAAACCATGCCGGATTGGCTCACGGTCACGCTTATCGCATTTGTCGGGATAACCATCGCAGGGCTGACGACATACCCATCCGCGGTGACGATCTGCCCGGTTCCATTCGTGTTGAAGGCGCCGTCTCTGGTATAGACAATATTGCCGTTTGCGTCCGTTACTTGAAACCAGCCGCGTCCGCTCAAAGCCAGATCCAGGCTGTTTCCGGTATTCGTCAAGGTCCCCTGAATATGGAGATTACGAATTGACGCGGTCCGCACTCCAAGGCCAAGCTGCGCGCCTTCGGGAATCGTGCTGTTCTGGCCGCGGTTCGAGACCCCCTGCAAACGTTCGGTCTGGTAGAGAAGATCAGTGAACTCGGCGCGGGCGCGTTTGAATGCCGTCGTGTTGATATTGGCGATGTTATTCGCTATCACAGCGACATTGAGATCCTGTGCCGCCATACCGGTAGCGGCGATGGAAAGCGCTTTCATTTTGGCTCCTTAGATCGCCATTTGCGACAGCGTCTGATAGGCGGACACAGCTTTGTCGCGGATCGCAATCGCCGTGTTGAGCGATTGCTGGGCGTTCATCACCAATTCCACAACTCGTTGAACCGACGCTTTGCCGTGAAGACCGGAGATCGCCGTCGCTTCTCCGTTTTTGAGATCGTTGATGGCTTGCGCCGACACATCGGCGAGCACCTGACCGAAATTGGCCGCTGCCGAGCCAGTCGCTTGAGTCGTTGAAATCTGCGGGGCGGCAGTCGGCGCGCCGGCCCCAAGCGCCGAACCAAGAAGGGAAAGAGCGGCTATCATGATGAACTCCTCAGGAGATCGATTGTCATAGAAGATAGATCGCGCGTCTGCTTGACGATTTGCAGATTGGCTTCATAGGAGCGGTTGGCCTCGCGCATATCCGCCATTTCCATGATCATGTTGACGTTTGGAAGCTTTACGAAACCCTTCGAATCGGCGGCCGGATTGCCCGGATCTTGCTCGACCTTGAACGGCGATTTATCGACGCCGATGCTATCGACGCGGACCAACTCGACGCCCGACGCGCGGTCCAACTCGCTGGCGAAGGTGATTGTCTTGCGCGCATAAGGGTTCGCGCCCGGCGTCGACCCTGTTGATTGCGCATTGGCCAGATTTTCGGCCACGACTCGCAACCGTGCGGATTGCGCTTCAAGGCCGGATCCTGCGATTTTGAGAGATGCTTCCAGTGGATCTATCATTTCTATCCCTTGACGCACGCCAACAGCATCTGATTGAACGCTTTGACTATGCTCGTGTTCAATGAGAATGAGCGATTGACTTCCCCGGCTTTCATCATCTCGTTCTCGAGGCTGACCGAATTGCCGGATTGCGTCGTCTCCCAGGCGGAGGCGTCCTTGGTCGCGACCTGATCCGGCGCCAATGGATCGATCCCTATGTGCGCTGGATTTGTCGCCGCCATCCTGATCGACGCGTCATTGACGACCTCATCGAATGGGACGACGTCGCCCGCCGCAAAGCCTGGCGTATTCGCATTCGAAACGTTGGTAGCGATGGTCGCCTGGCGCGCCGTCAGCCAGCGAGCCTGCTGCGAAGCAAGATCGAAAAGGTGAATCGGACCCATGGCAACATCCCAAGAAAGCGTTGGCTCAGTCATTGATTTAACGAGAAAGCCTTGCACCAAGCTGGCGCGCTTCGCTGCAAGGTCGAGGTGAACGCGTCGAGGCCGATCACGCGATGCGCAAAAGGCAGCCGGGCAGCGCCGCCCTACCTCCGACCGGGACAAATTCGCTCGCGCGACCGGGCAATCCCACGCGGTCGCTTAGCTATTTGGCGACTCAAGCCGCGCGTCTGCGAGCGCTTCGATCATCCGGCAGATCTCCATCTCGAGGTCGCCAGTCGATCCTTCGACCGAAAAATGCCGGATCGCTACGCTGGTTTGATTAGCGCGCAGCGCAAGCTTAAAAGCGATATCCACCCCATGATGTTGAAATTCCAGATCGAGAATAATCTGTGGCGGCGCGCTCCAATCGAGTTCGAAGTCCGCCGCGCCAGCATAATTCAGCGTCCCCGATCTGAAGAAAAGCTCAGTTGATGAACTCACAATATCCTGGATATTTGCGAACTGCTCAAAGCGGATGTAGGCGATGAAATCGGCGACGTCTACAAGGCGCAGCTCGACGGCGACCGGCTCCATGGCCTCGCTCAGAATTCTTTCCTTCCGTTCGGCCCGATCACATCGGTGGGACGACATCGAAGAGACCCTCACTTGGCCGCGGCCTTTGCCCCGCTCTTAGCATAAAGAAAATGAATAAGCTCCGCCACGGCTTTGTAGAACGCAGGCGGGATCGCGCGATCAACCTCGACGGTATCGTACATCGACCTCGCGAGCGCCTTGTCTTCGATGATCGGGATCGAATGCTGTTCCGCGATTTCACGAATTTTCAAAGCGATGAGATCCTGCCCTTTAGACAGGACCAACGGAGCGCCTCCTTCTTCCTTCACGTATCGAAGCGCAATCGCGTAGTGAGTCGGATTGGCGATCACCAGCGTCGCCCTCGGCACAGCGGCGATCATGCTTTTACGCAGACGATCCTGCGCCAGCGAACGGAATTTCGCTTTTTTCAATGGATCGCCTTCGTTCTGCTTCATTTCATCTTTGAGCTCTTGCCTGCTCATCCGCAAATCGCGGCGCCAATGGGTTCGCGACCAAACGAGATCACCAGCGAGAAGCAGGACGGTCACGACGCAAACAACGGACAAGAGTCGCATCGCAACAGACAGAATCAATTCCGGAATCGCCTCCGGATCGACTGCCGTTGCGGCGACCAAACCGTTTTGCTGCCACTGCAAGACAGTGAAGGCGATTGCGCTTATGGCACCCAATTTGAAGACGCCCTTCAGAAACTCGACCTGCCCGCGAAGGCTGAAGAGACGATGCCAGCCATCGCCTAAAGATATGCGTTTGAAATTTGGTCGGATTCGATCAAAAGCAAGACGTGGCGCATTCTGCGCGACTGACGATAGCACGCCCGCCGCGGCAAATACGGCGAGCGGCGCTAGCGCGAGTTTGCACGCGTGCCAGGCGACGAACTGAATGAGGATCGCCGCGTCGCCTCCACTGCGCAGCGACACCGAGCCCGCATCGTCCAGCACCTGCTGCAGCAACGCCGCGATGGAGCCAACGAAATCTTTGGCGAGAAACGCGCCAACGAGCAACATCGCGGAGACCGAAGCAAAGATCGAAGCTTCCCGTGAGAAAGGCACATTGCCGCGTTCGATCGCGTCGGTGATTTTCTTCTCCGACGGCGCTTCTGTGCGGCTCTCCCTGTCCTCCTCCGCCATCGGGATTCCCTACCTATTCAAAAAGCTCGTCTTCGTCCTCCGCAGAATTCAAGTCGATCTCGCCATTGCCCGATAATTCGAGCGCAGTATCGGCAATCATGCGGCGCGCCTTGAGAACGTCGCGCTGAAGCGCTGGACCGCCGCTCGCCAATTCGCTGTCGACAATTCTGCGCGCCCTCGCCGCCAGCGAAGAAAGAATGGCGTCGCGGAAGCCCGCGTCCGTGCCTTTCAAGGCGAGGACTACAAGTTCTGTCGGAATCTTGTCGAAAAGAACGCTTCGCGCTTTCGGCTGCAACTTGACGATATCGTCGAAAGTGAACATCAAGCCACGCAGGACCTCCGCTGCCTTCGGTCGGGCGGCCGCGAGGCTCTGCATGACGTCTTCCATCTGATCGCGCTCCATTTTATTAATAATATTAGCGATTCTTACATTTTGCTCGCCGCCGCTCTGACGCGACAGATTGGACAGCAGATCTTCTTGCAGTTGCGCCTGAATCATCCTAACCGCGGCTTCCGTCACAGGCGCGATGCCGAGCATCCGACGCATCATTTCGTTGCGTAGATCGCGCGAAAACTGCCCCATGACCTTCGCCGCGCAAGCCGGCGTCACTTTCGACAAGATCAATGCCGCGGTCTGCGGGTGCTCCTTAATGAGATAGGCTCCGAAGATCGTCTCCGACACATTCGATAGCCTCTCCCACATCGCCTCGTTCGAATTGCCGGTCACGTCCGACATCACATCGGCGATTTGTTCAGGCGACAACACGCCATCGAGCATTTGTTCGACTTCACTAGGCGAACCGAGCAGATCCACCCCGTTCGCGAACTGACCGGCGAAGTCTTCGACCAATGATTCAAGCGTCGGAGCCGGCACGATCCCAAGCTCAGCGACAGACCGCGTGATCTGCTTTAATTCGCCAACATCGAAGTGTTTCAAAAGACGGCTAGCTAGCGGCTTTCCCATAGCGAGCAGCAACGCCGCGACCTTCTCAGGTCCCCGCAAGAGTTCTCGGGTTCGCCTCGTTGGCTTGGAGGGCGGACACGGTCATTTCTACTCGACAGATCCAGCGGGACCAACGATCTCCGTCAGCGAAACGCCAAAGCGGGAATTGTCATCCTCGACCACGACGATTTCACCGCGCGCAATGACGCGCCCATTCACAACCACATCGACCGGCTCACCAACCCTGTGGTCAAGCGGGATGACCGCCCCGCGACCCAGCTTGAGCAGATTGGAGACCGGCATAACCGCGGATCCGAGCACCACCTGGACAACGACGGGTATGCGAAGGATTGTATCAATGTTGTGATAGCCATTTGACCTCAACGGCGAGTCTTGGTTGAAGCTCTCGCCCTGGCTCGTCCCGTCCTCTTGCAGATCCGTCATGATGTTGAGCGCCCCTTTTGGCAGATGGATCACATTTATTCAACTGTTACCGGCCCGCCAATCTGGCGCGAGGTCCGGAAAGCAATGGCGCCACGCCCGTTTGAACGAATGACGGCGCCCCGAAATTTTCGAGCTCTCAACGCGATAGGACGTCATCGATGAATTCCTGTTCCTGGTTCACTGCTTCATCGATGCGAAGCGTGTAGAATCCGTCGCCTTGACCAAGATTGCACCAAAAGAGCGGCTCCGCATTGCACTCCAGCCTGATGCGCGTCTTGGTCGTAGCCTGCAACTGAAGGATGCCTCCGACTTTCAAAGCGGCGATATCGGCGAGCACAAAGTGACGCTCTTCGATCACGCCCCTGACGGCTACCTCGGTGCGTCCGATTTCGCTCTCGATCTGTTTGGTCCAGGCGGGGTCTCGCACCGACGCATCATTGGAGAGATCGCGGCCCAGTTGCTGGCGCACCGAATTCAACGCGGCTTGCGGGATTAAGATAAACATCTCGGCGTGGCGCCCAAGAATGCGCAGCTTGATTTTGGCGTTCACGCCAAAAGAGTTTCTCGGCGCGATCACAGCGAAATCCAGCCTCGTCTCGACGCGCTCGAGTTTGAAGCTAGTGTCGCACACAGTGGCGAATGAGCCCTGTAGCGCACGGCCGAACAGTTCAAACGCCTTCCGCGCAAGTCGCAATTCAAGACCGGACAGTTTGCGCGTTTCCGCGAAGGGCGCCTCGCATCCGTCGCCACCGAACAACGCCTCCGCCAGCGTGAAAATGAAATTGTGATCGAGCCCGATCAGGATGCGCGAATCCCACGCTTGCACATGGAAGATGCCGATGGCAACGTTGTTTTCGAAAGCGTCGAGGACGTCTCCAAGGCGCTTGGCTGCGATGACGTCAACCGAAAAGAACGCTGGCGCAGCGGAGAGTTGACGCAGATTTTCCGAACATTGCGCCGCCATCCGATCGAGGATGACCTGCAACATTGGCATGCGGTCGATCGAGATGCCGGGAGCGTCAAGCAATCGCTCCGAGCCGCTCAACACCGCATTGTGAGTATCGGTCATGGCTGATCACGCCGCCTGTTGTTGACTGAATTTCGACCCGCCGGAGACGGTCTCGTTTTCGACCATGTCGATCGAGGGCCGGCTCTGCGAGGCGATGGTCTTGCGCCCATGCTCCAAGGCGATTTGCGGCATCGCGCCGTTCATGAACGCGAGAAGGGTCTGCTTAACGATGATATAGAGGCGGCATCGAACCGAGCGCGTCGCCTTGACCTTGTTCGCCAACGGGGCGACCACGCCATAGGATACGAAAATTCCCGTGAAAGTGCCAACCAGCGCGGCGCCGATGAGGCCGCCGAGAATTTCGGGCGACTGGTCTAGCGCACCCATCGCGTGGACGACGCCGAGAACGGCCGCGACGATGCCGATCGCCGGCAATCCGTCGGCCACGGACGTGAGCGCATGATAGGGTTTCAGTCTATCGTGCATGACGGTCTGAATCTCCTCGTCCATCAACGCCTCGATCTCGTGCGTGCGCGCGTTTCCGATAATGATCAGACGGCAATAGTCGCAGATGAAACTCGTCAGAGTTGGCGTCGGCGAGAACTTTCGGAAAGCTCTTGAAGATCGCCGATTCGCTCGGATTATCGACATGCTGTTCAACTTCGCTTCGCGCCTTGCCGCGCAGCTCCCGCATCAAAGTATACAGAATGCCGAGAACGTCGAGATAGTCGCGTTGCGTTGGTCCGCGTTCGAGAATCGCCTCGATGAGCGCGCGGCCTGTGTCCTTGATCGTCGACAGTGAGTTGGCGATTACGAATGTGCCAAAGGAAACGCCGAGAATGATAACGAATTCCCAGGGTTGAAAAATCACCGCGAGATGGCCGCCCATTCCGGCAAAGCCGCCGAGCATGCAGCCGAGCGCCACGAACGTGCCGATTAGAAACGCCAAGGCCCACCTCATTTCCGCCGCCAACCTTCCCGAAATCATTATGCGGGCGGCCTTGCTTCAAGCTGAATTTAGCGGCGACAATTCGATCTTGATCCCAGTGGGGCAATTGGACGCTGCCTCGAAATGGTGGCGACGCGATAACGAGCCTATGCTCGGCCGACCGCAAGGCAGGCCGCTCGACGCGCCGGTCCCGCCGTGCAGCCGCAAGGGAAAAATAAGGGCGCGCACCGCCGAGCGAATGTGGGAGGCGAAACGGCGCGCGACAGCGGCCGGCGGCACGGCGGCGCGGGCGAAAGCGCACTGCGCAAGCAGATGACGCGAACCGTATCGGTCCGCTCGAACGCTTCGCTTTGTCGCAAGAACTGAGGGCCTTATTTGGCGCTGGAGCAGGATCGTCAAACTTCGATCGCTCAATACACGCTCCGCATGAGGGGCCCGGCGGTCTGCGACCCTTCGGCGTCGCGCTCTAATATCCGGCGGCCAGCGTTCCGCGCTGGCGCTGCGTCGGCCGCGCCCATCAGGAGACCGTTCGTCCGCAAAATGCTTTGCGCCGAGCCCCAAGCCCCGCGCTCAGCGACTTTATGCCCCAAGGACTCGAGGATCCGGATCGTGTCGACGGAGGTCCCTCGCTCCACCTCCAATTCGTCCGGCGCGCCCTGGTGATGGACGCGCGGGGCGGCGGTCGCCTCGGCGATGTTCATCTTGAAATCGATGATGTCGCTGATGATTTCCGTCACGGTGGTGATGATCCTCGAGCCCCCTGGCGATCCGGTGACGAGTTCGAGTTCGCCATCGCGAAAGACCATCGTCGGAGCCATGGATGACAGCGGCCGCTTGCGCGGGGCCGGCGCGTTGGCCTCGCCGCCGAGCAATCCGAACGCGTTCGGCGCGCCGAGTTTTGCTGCGAAATCATCGAGTTCATTATTGAGCAAAACGCCCGTTCCCTCGGCGACGAGGCCAAGGCCATAGGAGAAATTCAAGGTATACGTGTTCGCCACGGCGTTGCCTTCGGCGTCAACGATCGAGAAATGCGTTGTCTGATCGCTCTCATAGGGCGCCGGATCAGGGGACATGATCTCGCTTGCCGGCCGCGCCCGGTCCAACGAGATGTCAGCGCGCAGCCGCGCCGCATAGGCCTTGGAAATCAGCCCGCGAAACGGAACGGCGACCTGGTCCGGATCGCCGAGATATTTGGCGCGATCGGCGTAGGCGAGCTTCATCGCCTCGGCGAGGATGTGGATGGTCGCAGCCGAATCCGCGCCGAGATCAGCCAGAGGAAAGCCTTCGAGGATATTGAGCAGTTCGATCACGTGAACGCCGCCGGACGACGGCGGCGGCATCGAGACGATCTCATGGCCGCGATACATGCCGCGGACAGGCTCGCGCTCAACCGGGCGATAGGATTGCAAATCGGCGAGCGTCATGTCGCCGCCCGCGGCGCGCACGCTGGCGACGATTCTGGCCGCGACGTCGCCTTCGTAAAAAGCGCTGGCGCCATCGTGTCCGACCGCCTCGATGACATTGGCGAGGTCCGGTTGCGTCAGCCTCTCGCCAAGCCTCAGAGGCGCTCCATCCCGATGGAGGAATATCTTTGCGCTCGACGCCCAGCGCGAGAGGCGGCGCGTCGCAGCCAACAAATCGGCGAGATCATCCTCGACCGCGATTCCCTGGCGAGCAAGGCGCACCGCAGGCGCCGCCAATTCGGCCAGCGACAGTTTGCCGGAGCCATACTTGCGCAGAGCGAATGTCAGCCCCGCGACGGTTCCCGGGACGCCAACGGCAAGGCCTGAGTCGCGCGATTTTCGAGGATCGGCGGCGCCGGAGGAATCGAGAAACACATCGCGCGCGGTTTCAATCGGCGCGGCCTCGCGATAGTCGATTGCGACTGTCTGCCGAGATTGGGCGAGATGCACCAGCATGAAGCCGCCGCCGCCGAGATTTCCCGCGCGGGGCAAGGTGACCGCCAACGCAAATCCCACGGCGACCGCCGCATCGACCGCGTTACCGCCCCGGCGCAGGACCTCGACGCCAATTGCCGCCGCCTCTCCCTCCTGCGCCGCCACCATGCCATGCTCGGCCAGCACAGGCAGAAACCGCGCCCCCCGCGACAGGATCGGCGCGCCCACTGGCGCCGGAGCGAACGTAGATGTCGAATCCGCGAACGAGGGAAGCGCCGCCAGGAAGACAAACGACGCCAGGATGGGCAGTACAGCGGCGGCGAGGCGCGCGCGGACGCCGCGCGATTTTTTCAACGCGGAATGGTTCATGGAGAGCCAGCGCCATCATGATTGGCGATGACGTCGAGAAGGATCGCACCGTAGCGTTCGAGCTTGGCTGGGCCGACGCCTTGAACCCGCCGCAATTCCTCCAGCGTGCGCGGGCGCGCCGTGGCGATGCCGATCAGCACGCTGTCATGAAAAATGACGAAGGGCGGCTGTTTCTGCGCCCTCGCGATTTCGAGGCGCTTGGCTTTGAGAGTCGCCAGCAGACGATGTTGCGTCGCGGTCAGATCGGCCCCGTTTGCTTTGTGAGTTGCCTCACGGAATTCGCTTTGATGTTCGCTCGCCGAATCGTCGGCCGCCGCGTCGATCTGGCGCAAGGCCCGCGTAACGGCGACCGAGCGTCCGCTCGGCAGATCGAGGTCCGCGCGCAGCTCCAGAAGAGCCTCTCCAGCGAGAACGTCGCGGCCAGCCGGCGTGACCACCCAGCGATCGCGATCGCCGGGATCCTGCATGATCAGGTCAGCCGCGTGCAGCTGCCGGAAAATGCTGCGCCATTCTGACGGTTTGAATTCCTTGCCGACGCCGAAAGTGGGCAACAGGTCGTGACCATGCCGCTTGATCGCGGCCGTCGCGTTGCCGATGAGCAGATTGGCGACATGGCCGGAGAAGAATCGGCCCGAAGTGCGGTGGATCGCCGACATCACTTTCTGGGCCGCGACGACGCCATTGAAGAAAGGCCATGCGCCATCGCAAATGTCACAGTTGCCGCAAGGCTTTGAGGCTTCTCCGAAGGCGGCGAGCAAGGTCTGCCGGCGGCAGCGCGGCGTCTCGCACAAGGCGAGGAGCGCATTGAGCTTGCGCCGTTCGACGCGCTTTCGTTCCGGCGGTGCGTCGCCTTCGGCGATCTGCCGCTCGCGCAGAAGGATGTCGGCGTCGCCAAACAGGGTCAGCGCCTCGGCCGACGAGCCGTCGCGGCCGGCGCGACCGATCTCCTGATAATAGGCCTCGATGCTTTGCGGCAGGTCGGCATGGCAGACGAAGCGGACATCCGGCTTGTCGATTCCCATTCCAAAGGCGATTGTCGCAACGATCACGACTCCGTCGCAGCGCAGAAATTCATCCTGATGCGCCGAACGGATCTCTGGCGCCAGCCCCGCGTGATAGGGCAGCGCCGCGACCCCATTTGCGCTGAGGCGCGCGCTGAGCTTTTCGGCGCCTTTGCGAGAGGCGCAATAAACGATGCCGCTTCGCCCCCTGTGACGCGCAATCATAGCTTCGATCTGATGCGCGACATCGCCTTTGCGTCGCATGGAAAGATGAATGTTCGGCCGGTCGAAAGAACGGATGAATAGATGCGGTTCGGACGGAAACAATTTGCGCACGATGTCGGCCCGGGTCGGCGCGTCCGCCGTCGCGGTGACGGCGACGAGTTGGATAGAGCCGGTCGACGCGCCCGCTATCGATTTCGCAACGTGAGCGAGATCGGCATATTCGGGCCGGAAGTCATGGCCCCATTGCGACACGCAATGCGCTTCGTCGATGGCGAGGACGTTGGCCCCCGATTCGCGCAGCAGCGCCTGGGTGTCGCTCCGCGCGAGCCGTTCGGGAGCGACATAGACGAGGCGGTAGCGCCCCCGCCGCAGTCCAGCCTCGATGAAAGCATTGTCGCCGGCGGTGTTGACCGAATTCAAAGCCGCGGCCGCGACTCCGCGGCTGCGCAGCTGCTGCACCTGGTCCCGCATCAAGGCGATCAGCGGAGAGACGACGACGGTCAGGCCCGGGCGCACCATCGCCGGCAGCTGGTAGCAGAGTGATTTGCCGGAGCCTGTCGGCATCACGGCGAGGATATTCTCGCCGGCGAAAATGGCTTGCAGGACCTCCGCCTGTCCAGGCTTGAAATCCGCGAAGCCGAAGAATTTTTGCAGCGCGGCGCGGGCCTCGATGAGATCGTCGGTCAAGAGGCCTCCGTTTCGTAAGCGCGACTGCATTCCGTCAAATACCGAGAAGCCTCGTCCTTCATAGTGTTTTCTTCACGCGAACCGGTGTCAATCGCCAATGAAAAGGGCTGGATTTGAAAAAAACGCGCATAGCGCCGGGAAGCGATGCCCGAGAAATGAAGAAAAACACCCAGCGTTAGTTTCTGTCCCGTTGGTGGAGCGTATGCGCCGCAATTGTTTTTTGCAGTTTTTGACCCTGGGCGACCGGTCCATTTAGGTCACGAAGAAAACGATCGCAACCATTTGCAATACGCCGGAAGCAGGTCTTCGCTGGGCTGTAGTCGACACGATGCGAACCTTCGCGAGCAACCCGCGCATCTTTGCATCGCTGATGGCTAGCAGCTTCGCGCGCTCCATCCTTTCATGCGTCGATAATATGCGTTGACGAACATTAAGGCGGCGATAATATGCGTTGTCGAACGGCGTTGTCGCCAACCCCTCGAGCTGGTCACTGTCTCGAGATAGAGAGGTAAGAGTGCGAAGGGAAAGAACCGGCCTCGGCCGCCCTGACAAATGAAGCTCGTGGGATCGCGCTTTTCCATTTTGAGCACGTTGAAAAGCAAGTCGCCCTAGCGACAACCACCGCTGCCTTGATAGTCACTGCGACTGCGTTGTTGCTCAACGCATATTTATTGATTGCCAGTAATTTTGGCATGTTCGCAGCGTCGAAGACTATTGGCGAACGCTTTGCATTCTTTGTAAGCGGAATTTGGCTCGTAGTAGGTGCCATTTTCTCGCTGATGCAGTGTTTCCCAATTTGTCAAGTCGGTGGTTTGCTCTCTCTGATATCCAAAGCTTGCTCTTCTTTGGAACCGTTGGCCAGATCGAGCGGGAAGAGTACATACGCCAATTTCGCTCGGCTGGTGAGCAAAATGAGTTCGACAAGGAAATATTGTTACAAGTCTGGGCTAAGTCGAAGTGGCTCATTGGGATGTTCCGTCTCATTCAAGCTGGAATTTTCTGTGTAGCCATCGGGGCAATCATCGGAGTTTCCGTACTGGCTTATGACGTCGTTCGATCCGAACATCCCGCTACCATGCCGGCCGCGGATCGCCAGCCGCCAACGGGTAAAGCACCCTGATCGAGCACAGGCTCATAGCAGCCGGTTCGGATGTTCAGTCACGGGAAAATGACCGATTTACGCCGCGGCCACGATGACCGCTTCGTTTCGACAGCGGTGATCCGGCCAATGCTGGTTCGCGGTCGCCATGGCCATTTGGCTCAAAGCAATCAACACCTCGGCAAGCTGCGAAAATCATGCGCATTGGTGCGCAACAGAGACCGATTTCGAAAAGCCCTGCGCCCTACCCCGCCGCCGCAGTGATCAGCGCTTCGATCTCGGCCTTCACCGCCGCCGCCAAGTCCGGCTTCATCGCAAGGCGCGGCGCAGCGATCGTCTTGTCGGCGACCATGTGGCCCGGATGCGGCGACAGGATGAGGACCCGGTCGGCCAGGGCAATGGCTTCCTCAATGTCATGCGTGACGATCAGCGTCGTCGTTTTGCGCGCCTCGACCAAGGCCAACAGCTCTGCGCGAAGCCGCAGGGCGAGGGCGGCGTCGAGCGAAACGAAAGGCTCGTCGAGAAGCAGTAGGTCGGGCAAAATCGCGAACGCGCGAGCAATAGCCACCCGTCTGGCGAGCCCTAGCGACAGCTCGCCCGGAAAATGATCGAGATGGCGCGCAAGGCCGAGGGCCGCGACGACGTCGTCGAGCGCCGGCCCCGGCAGGGCGCCGGCAAGCTCCAGATTTTGTCTGACGGTCCGCCACGGCAACAGTCGCGGCTCCTGGAAGACCATGCCGATCTTGTGCCGCGAAGGCAGGCGCACCTCGCCCGCAAAATCGCGGTCGAGCCCGGCAATAATCCGGAGCAGTGTTGTTTTGCCACAGCCCGAGGGGCCGAGCACGGCGCCGACCTCGCCGGCTTTCAGCGTGAAGGCGATGTCGCGCAGCACGATCCGGCTTTCGCCAGCCGCGGTCTTAAGGGCTTTTCGCGCGACGTTGACTTCAAGCATGCCGCGGCCGCCAGCGCGAGACGCGCCGCTCGATCGGCTGGACAACGAAAGTCTCGATCGCCAGCATCAGCGCGACGAAGGGAAGCGAATAGGCGAGAAGCCTCGTGACGTCGAACAGCTGAAACGCGGCGCCGATTTCGAAGCCGACGCCATTCGAGCGGCCGAGCAATTCGACGACGAGGACAATCTTCCAGACCAGGGAAAGGCCGGTTCGCGTGGCCGCCGCGAGATAGGGCGCAAGCTGCGGCAAAATCACATGGCGGATGCGCGCGCCAAGCGGCATAACGAAGATTTGCGCCATCTCGTCGAGGCCGCGGTCGAGCGCCCGCGCCCCTTCGCGCACGGTGGCCGCCGTGTTCGGCAGCTTGTTCAGCGCCACCGCGCCGATCGCGGCGACCTCATTGAGGCCGATCCAGATATAGGCGAGGACGACGACGACGAGCGCCGGCAGATTGAGCAGCAAAATGAGCCACGGATCGCAAAACCGGTCGACCGACTTGTTGCGGCCCATCGCCACGCCGACCGCCGAGCCGAGCGCCATGGCGACAATGAAGGCGGCGACGACTCGCGCGAGCGTCGCGCCGAGATTGAAAAAAAGCGCGCCTGAACGGGCCTCCGCGCCGATCACCGCCAAAACGGCTTGGGGCGCGGGAAGCAGGCGCGATCCAGCCAAGTTCGACCCGAGCTCCCAGGCGAGCAAAAGCAGCAGCAGGGACGCAAGACGCAATGCCACGCTTCAGTGTTCCGCCCGAGTTTGGTCCGGCGCGCCCATCGCGCCCCTATAGAATGTGCCCGGATTGAGCTCGGTCGCCGCCCCGACGAGCTCAGGCCCGCCGATGTCGCGAACAATATGATAGAGCGCGGCCGCATCCGCGGCCTCCTCCTTCACGGGGCGCCGCGGAATGCCCGCGATATAGCGCTCGCGATAGAGAGCTAGCTCTTTTGGATCAGTGACGCCGATCTCTTTGCCGATTCGCGCCCAGTCCGCGTCAGAGCGGGCAAGCTCCTGCTTGGCCTCGCGGGCGATTTTGAAAAATCGCTCGAGCGCGGCTCCATGGTTTTTGACCAGGCTTTCGTCGAAAACATAGCCGACGATGGCAAGGGGCCCCTTGGCGCCGAGCCGCGTTTCGACCTCGTCCATGCCGATCAGCCGACGAAAGCCGCGCGCTTCGAGCGCGACGGCGTAGTTCCAAAAAGTGAGATTGGCGTCGAGCTCCCAATTCACGGTCTTTTCATAGAGAAGCGGCGGGGCGCCGAAAACGACATTGGCGCTCGCCTTGAGATCGAGGCCGCCACGCTGCGCAAGAGCGCGCAGCAGCAGCCAACTCTTATCGAGTGGGCCTCCTGCGACGCCGATGGTCTTGCCGCGCAGCCCGTCCAACGCCTTGGCGGGCGAATCGGCAGGAACCATCACCGCCCCGAGAGCGGTCGAATAGGGGGCGAAGACGAGATTAGTGTCGAGCCCACGTTCTCGCGCGACCCAGAGCCAGTCGCTGAGAATTATATCGACCGCCCCGCCCATCAGCGCGATTTTCGCCGCCTCAGTCGAGGCGAGTTCGGTGACGACGAGGTCGAGATCGGCTTTCGAATCGAGTCCAGCCGCCTTGATAACGGCAAGCTCCCAGGCGAAAGTGCCGGTCGTCTGAACGCCGAGGCGAAGCCTGTCCGCGGCCCGGCATTCGCTCGCGACGCCAAGCTGAAGGGCGAGACAGAATATGGCGCCGAGCCAAGCGCGCCATCGGCGCGGGATGTTCGCTTTTGAGGACCGTCCGTCCCTTCGATCCTTTTGTTGTTCGACGTTCAAGATCGGCTCGCTTCCAGCTTGCTTCGGGTTGTCTTTTGTCCTGCTGTCAGGATACATGGTTTTCCGGGCGCGCGATAATCTTCGAGGACTGCGCGCCCGGCCAAGGCTGACGGCCGCCCCATGGGACCCGAGTGGCAGTGCATCGCTCAAGGGAAGGAAACCGAAAAATGAAACTCAGATATGCCTTCATGGTCGCAACGCTCGTTTTTGCCGCCCCCACCGCTGGCGCGCTGGCTGCCGGCGACCCTGCCGCGGGCGAAGCGCTGTTCAAGCAAAAATGCGCCGTTTGTCATAAGATCGGCGAAGGCGCGAAAAACTTCGTCGGGCCGGAGCTGAACGGCATCGTTGGCCGCAAGGCCGGCTCGGTTGCAGGATATAGCTATTCCGATGGCGTCAAGAACGCCGGCTTCGAGTGGGATGCGGCCAAGCTGAACACTTGGCTCACCGATCCGAAGGCCATGATCGCCGGAACGAAAATGATTTTCCCTGGCCTGCCTAAGGAACCGGATCGCGACAACGTCATCGCCTATATCTCACAGTTCAAAGCCGACGGTTCTAAGTAGTCACTCTTCCGCATTTCCTTGATCGTCCAATTCGGACGGCAGCATTTTCTGTGGCGTGACCGCTTCGCTTGAAAATGCGTCATCCCTCGCGCCGCATCAGCATGCCGCGCGAGGGGTCGTAAGCGACGATGGCGCCGCCGAGAAAGACGATCGTGCAGCCCAGCACGACGGCGAGTGAGAGAGGATTGATCTGGCCATAGAAGGCGAAACGGATCAGCTCGACGGCGTGGGTGAACGGATTCAGCTCACAGACCAAGGCCAGCCCCGGACTGCTCTCCCTGACGCGCCACAGCGGATAGAGCGCGCTCGATGCGAAAAACATCGGGAAGATGACGAAGTTCATCACGCCCGCGAAATTCTCCAATTGCCGGATCAGCGACGACAGCAGCATGCCGAGCGCGCCGAACATCAAGCCCGACAAAATGAGCGCCGGCAGGATGGTGAGATAACCCCAGCCGGACGGCGGTTCGATTTCCCAGAAATAGGCGATCAGCAGAAACGCATAAGCCTGCAGGATCGAGACCGAGGCGCCGGCGACGAGCTTCGAGGTCAAGAGGAACCAGCGAGGCAATGGGCTGACCAGAAGCGTGCGCATATTGCCCATCTCGCGATCGTAGACCATCGACAGCGACGATTGCATCCCATTGAACAGCTGGATCATCGCGACGAGACCGGGCGTGATGTAGACGTCGTAGAGCACATAGGTGTCATAGGGCGGTATGATCGAGACGCCGAGCACCGAACGAAATCCGGCGGCGAAAATGAACAGCCAGACGAGCGGCCGCACCAAGGCGGAGATGAAGCGCTCGCGCTGATGCACAAAGCGCAACGCCTCGCGCCAGACGACGCCTTTGAGGCAAATCGCATATTGGCCAAGGCTGAAGCCGCGCGCCTCGGCAAGGTTCTGGCTGCTCATGTCAAGGCGCCTCCATCGCGTCGACGCCGGCGAGGCGATTGAAAGCGGCGCTCATGGTCGCAGCGCCGGCGCGCGCGCAGACTCCGGCGACGTCGCCCTTGTCGAGCAGCTTGCCGCGATGCAGCACGACCACGTCGTCGCCATCTTTTATCTCGTCGATCAGATGCGTCGCCCATAAGACGCCGATCCCCTCGGAGGCGATGAGGCTGCGCACATGATTGAGGATGTCGGCCCTCGCCTTCACGTCGAGCCCCACCGTCGGCTCGTCAAGCAAAAGCATGCGCGGACGGTGCAACAGAGCGCGGGCGATCTCGACGCGGCGCATCTGGCCGCCGGAAAGGGCGCGCACTTTGTCGTTGACGCGATCCAGCATGTCGACTTTGGCGAGCGCGTCGGCGGACCGCGCTTTGGTTTCGGCCGCTCCCATGCCGTGCAGCGCGGCGTGATAGCGAAGATTCTGCTCGACGGATAAATCGAGGTCTAGCGTTCTTGCCTGAAACACGACGCCAAGCCGGCGCAGCGCTTCGCCCGGCGTGCGGCTGACGTCCCAGCCGAACACCGAAATGGCGCCCGAACGAACGGCGTAGAGGCGCGTGATCAGGGAAAACAGCGTGCTCTTGCCCGCCCCGTTCAGCCCGAGCAGAACGGCGAAGCTCGCCGGCCGCACCGCGAACGACACATTATCGAGGGCTTTGCGCTTGCCATAGGAGTGGCTGACGCCCGCAATCTCCAGCGCGGCGGCGGAGGCGCTTTCGTTTGCTGTGGGGATCGCCAGCGTTTTCTTGGTCATGGAGCAATCACGACGCCCCACGGAAAGGAGCCTACGGGGATCGATTTGACGACCTTGAGGCTTGCGACATCAATGACAGAGACGTCGTTTGAAACGCCATTGGTCGTGTAGAGGAACTTGAAGTCGGGCGTGAACGCCAATTGCCAGACGCGCTGGCCGACGAGCAGATATTTGTCGACTGTTTTCGAGGCGACATCGATCACGGCGACGCGGTTGGCGGGGCCGAGCGCCACGAAGGCTTTGGTCCCGTCCGGCGTAAACCTTATGCCGACCGGCTGAATCGCCTCCTTAGCGAGGCCTGGAACTGAGAAGGTGATTTTCTGCAGCACCCTGGGATTGGCGGCGTTGATCACGCTGACCGTCCCGCCAACTTCGGCCGAAACCCATAGCTCCTTGCCGTCGGGCGTGAACTGCGCCGAACGCGGCCGCGCGTCGACGAGAACATTGGCGAAAATTTTCCGCGTGTTGGTATCAATGAGATGCGCCATGTTCGTCGTTTCAGAGGTGTTGACCAACACCTTTCCGTCGGGGCTGAGAGCCATTCCCTCGGGCTCGACGCCAACCGGAATCTCCTGGAGGGTTTTGCGGCTCGCAACGTCGATCACGGTGACCAAATTGTCATTCTCGTTCGAGGTGTAGAGCAGCTTTCCGTCAGGACTCAAAATGAGCAGCTCAGGGTCGGCCCCCGACGGCAGGTCGCCGACAATCTGCAGCGTTTTCGTATCGAGAATTTGAATGGTGTCGTCATCTCCGGCGCAGATGAACAATTCGCCGCCGTCCTTGCTGAGAGCGATGCCGCGCGGGCGCCGCCCGACGCTGACCGTGTTGGTGACGGCGAGCTTGTCTGTATCGATGATCGAAATCGAGTTGCCCTTCTCGTTGGAGACATAGGCGGTCGCGGCCTCAGCCGCGCGCAGAGGCAGAAGCGCGAGCAGGACGCAAACCGCCAAAACGGGGCGACCGCAACTCCTTCGCATTCACTGCAGTTTGCATTTCGTTTCCGGTTGATCGTATCCGAGCGTGTCGAGTTCCGAGGTCTGGTGCAGGAAGCCTTCTTGCGGCGAGACCGAGACGATCATCCGCCCATCGCCCAACAGGATCGGCTGGCGCAGCTGCTGGTTCCACTGCCGCAAGGTCTGCCTTAGGCCTTTGAAGGCGGCGATCGAAAAATCCGGGCCGACCATGTAGGCGCGCAGCGCATTGGGATCGTTCGAGCCCGTCCGGTTGGCCGCCTCGCCGATCATGCGCACGGCGACCCAGGCCTGGTTGTCGCGCGCGTTCATGCCGCGCGAGGCGAGCTTGAAAAACCGCTGTTGCAACTGATAGGCGCCCCATTGCTCATGGCTCGGGTCCCAGCTCGTCGGCTCGAGCCCGGCGGAGCCGGCGACCGGACGCGGATCAAAGGTGCGATAGGGTAGATAGTTGGCGAAGACCTCCGAACTCGTCCGCCGCGACGAGGACATCGTAGGCCGGGGCGCCTTGCGTGGCCGTCGGAATCAGTCTTTGCGTCTGCACGCTGCCGGAATCGGAGCGGCGGCCGCCGCCGGTATCCTGATAGGTGCGCTCCTCGACAATTTTGGCGCCGAATTTTTTTGCCGAGCGACGTAGCGCTTCGGCGAAGAGTTCATCCTCTGGATGCGATCCCTTGATCATGAACCAGCGCGGCCACCGCTTCCAGACGAGATATTGCGCAAGCCCGTCTGACAACATCGAATAGGTCGGCGCGACATGAATGACGTCGGCGCGGCAGTTCTCTTCGCGTAGAGAATCCTCAGCCGCGCTGGTGTTGAACAACAGGATGTTCTTGCCCTTGGCGGCGTCTGCGACGGCGAGAAGCTGCGCCGCAGGCAGATCGGCGAGGATCAGGCCGACGCCTTTTTCAGCGAGCGTTCGCAACGCTTTGACCGGGTCGTCGCCATCCTTCAATTTGACGTCTTCGATCTCGAAGGTCTGGCCGAGAAATTTCCCGGTCGTGTTGTTGTCTTCGGCCGCCAGCTTGGCTCCGGCGAGGCCATCGTCCTGCGCCGGAATATCGAGGATCGAGATCGTATCGCGCGAATGCGGAGCGCGGATGAAACCGATTTTCACATCGAGCGGGGGGTTGGCCGCGAACGCGGCCCCTGCTCCCGCCAACGCCAGCGCGAGCAGCGCCGCGCGTATGCAAGCTCTAAGGATCATGCCGACATGATGGTCTGGCGCCGCGCCCCAATCAAGGCGTCGCGTCCGGTTCGCGATCAACAAAATTTTGAGACGCGATCAGGCGGATGGCGGCGAGCATGCCTTGCTCGTTCGGCTGCCCGGCGATGTGGACGGAGGAAACGCCCGCCGCTTTCAACGGATGCGCGGCGTCCGCCGAAATCGCGACATGGGCGAGGCTTTCCGCATTGACCCCGGCTTCGCGCGAGAGCGCTAGGAAAATATCCGCGCTGCGCCGGGAATAATGCAAGACGGCGCCGATCTCGCCGGCCTCGATAAGGCTGGCTGCTTCCTCGCTTAGCGCCTCCGCCCGCTGCGCCGCATAGACTTCCACCGCGTCGACCACATGCCCCGCCTCTTTCAGCGCCGTCTCGAGGTCCGGCTTGCGATCGCGTCCGGCGAGATAGATGAGCCGCGACGAAGGACCATCCGCCAGAGCCTCAACAACTGCTTTGGCGAGATCCTTTGCGTCAGAGGCGACGAACGCGCGACCTTCAAAACCGCGCTCGCGCGCGGCCTCCCGCGTGCGCTCTCCGACCACATACAAAGGCAGCAGGCGGCAAGCTTCCGGCGAGGGCCAATCCGGCGAGCCCGAAAATAATTCGAAGGCTTGCGTGCTGGTCGCAAGGACGCCGTCGACGACGCCCGAAGGCCATTGCGCCCCCGTCGGAGTGATTTCCAGCACGGGCGACAGAATAGCGTCATGACCGGAGGCGGCCAGTTTATCTGCAGTGCGCGCCCCTTCGTCCGCGGCGCGGGTAATGAGGACCAGCATGAATGTCAATCCTTGAAGAGATCGGAAGGAATGCGACCCAAGAGATCGCGGCCTGCGGCTTCGCCGAGCGCCGCCGCCTGTTCGGCAGGCCCGCTGACCCGCGCTTCGAAAAACGCGGAGCCGTCCGGCGCCAGGACAATGGCGTGGAACTTGAGGCTCGCGCCGTCAAGATGCGCGAATGCGCCGATCGGCGTCTTGCACGACCCATCGAGGACATGCAGGAAGGCCCGCTCGGCCGCGAGCGCAAGACCCGTCGCCGCGTCGAGAATTGGCGCGAGGGCGGCCGCTGCGTCGTCATCGCCGGTCCGGGCGGTCACGGCGATAGCCCCCTGTCCCGGCGCCGGCACGAACTCTTCGACGCCGAGCACCGCAGTCGCCTTCGATTCGAGGCCGAGACGTTTCAGCCCGGCGAGAGCCAGCAAAGTGGCGTCGACCTCGCCGGCCGCGAGCTTGGCGAGCCGCGTCTCGACATTGCCGCGCAGCAGGCGGACCGTGAGATCGGGACGAAGGCGCCTGATCATCGCGCCGCGACGCAGCGAAGCCGTGCCGACGACGCTGCCGGCGGGGAGCCCGATAGGATGCGGCGCGCGCGGAGAAATCCAGGCGTCGCGCACGTCCTCGCGCGGCAGATAGCCGAGAATGGCGATCTCGGCGGGTAGCAGCGTCGGCAGATCTTTCGCCGAATGCACGGCGATATTGACTTCGCCGCGCATCAGGGCGAGGTCGAGCTCCTTGGTGAACAGCCCCTTGCCGCCGGCCTCGCTCAAGGGGCGATCCACAATGGCGTCGCCGGTCGTCTTGATGACGACGAGTTCGATGGCGTCTTGGGCGACGCCATGCGCGGCGGCGAGGCGTTGCTTGAGTTCGCGCGCCTGGGCCAGCGCCAGAGGGCTGCCTCTCGTTCCGATCTTGAGATTGAAATTGGCGGCGGATGGTCTCGAACTCAGAATTGCGAACTTCCTTGCCGGTCTTTAAGGGTTATGGGCGCGATGCGGTAGACGCGCCAAACCTCTAACCTATTTCCCTCGGCCCGTAATCTGCAAAAATTCTCGCCAGACGGACGCTTTGAAGGTCGCCCATGCGCGTTCTCGGCATTGAAACCACCTGCGATGAGACAGCCGCCGCGGTCGTCCAGCTGCAAACCGGCCGCGCCGGCGAAATCCTCTCGAACGAGGTGATGAGCCAGATCGCCGAACACGCCGCCTATGGCGGCGTCGTGCCGGAGATCGCCGCGCGCGCCCATATCGAGGTGCTCGACCGGCTGGTCGTGCGCGCGCTCGATCGCGCCGGCGTCAAGCTCAAAGACCTCGACGGCATCGCCGCCGCGGCGGGGCCCGGCCTGATCGGCGGGGTCATCGTCGGCCTGACCATGGCGAAAGCCCTGGCGCTGGCGAGCCGCAGGCCGTTCATCGCCGTCAATCATCTCGAAGCCCATGCGTTGACGGCGCGTCTCACCGACGAACTGGAATTTCCCTATCTGCTGCTGCTCGTCTCCGGCGGCCACACCCAGCTCGTCGCCGTCAAGGGCGTCGGCGACTATCTTCGGCTGGGTTCAACCGTCGACGACGCCGTCGGCGAGGCCTTCGACAAGGTCGCCAAAATGCTCGGCCTGCCCTATCCCGGCGGGCCGCAGGTGGAGATCTTCGCGGCCAAAGGCGATCCGGCGCGGTTCGACTTTCCCCGCCCGATGCACGGGCGCGCCAAGCCGGATTTCTCCCTGTCCGGGCTGAAGACGGCCGTGCGCATCGCGGCGCAGCGCATTCTCTCTCCCAGCCAAACCGACATCGCCGATCTTTGCGCGTCGTTTCAGGCCGCCATCGTCGACACCATCATCGACCGCTCCCGCGCCGGCTTGCGCCTGTTTGGCGAGCAGGTCGGCCAAGCCAACGCCATGGTCGTCGCCGGCGGCGTCGCCGCCAATGGCCCGATCCGGCGCGCTTTGGGCCGATTTTGCGGCGAGAGCGGGCTGCGCCTCGTTCTGCCGCCGCCCGAGCTCTGCACCGACAATGGCGCGATGATCGCCTGGGCGGGCATCGAGCGGCTGTCGCTCGGCCTCGTCGACGACCTGACCTTCGCCGCAAGGCCGCGCTGGCCGCTCGACGCCAACGCCGAGGCCGCCCATCACGGCAAGGCGTGAGCGCGCCTGACATCAGACGGATTTCCAAACGCATCAACAGTCGCCGGCGCCGCCTCGGCGATCAATATTCGTATTTCACAGCCAAGTCATGGCTGTCTCACATCACATCTTATCCTGACGGAGCTTTTTGTCGTGCAGAAGTAAAATCCGGGCGCTAAGTTCTAGCATCGATCAAGGGAGGCAACCATGTCGCCGAAACTGCCTTTCTCCCGGATTAGCCGTCGGGCGCTGCTCTCGGTTCTGGCGACGCTTCCAGCCTTGTCTGAGCCGCTCCTTTCCATCGCCGCGTCGGCGCAGACAGCGACCTCGGGCGGCCCTCTGCCCTCGTGGAACGACGGTCCGGCCAAGCAGGCCATCATTGACCTCGTCAAGACGACCACAGATGAGGCAAGCCCGGATTTCGTGCCTCCCGCGGCGCGCATCGCGACTTTCGACCAGGACGGCACGACCTGGGTCGAGCACCCGATCTACACGCAGGTGGTCTACTGTCTGGATCGGGTCCCAGCGGTGCGCGACAGAAGCCGGAACTCAAACACGCCGGGCCGTTCAAAACCGTGCTTTCCGGCAACCGCGAGGCGATCGGCAAGCTCACGCTGAAGGATCTCGAGGCGATCGCCATCGCCACCCTCACCGGAATGACGGTCGACGAGTTCCAGGCGGAGGCGGCCGAATGGATCGCGACCGCCAGGCACCCGCGATGGGACCGGCTCTACACCGATCTCACCTATGAGCCGATGCTCGAAGCGATGCATTATCTGCGCGACAACGGATATAAAACCTACATCGTCACCGGCGGCGGCCAGGACTTTGTGCGCGTCTATTCCGGCCGTGTACGGTATCCCGCCGGAGCAGGTCGTCGGCACGGCGGGCGGCGTGAAATATGGCTATGACAAGGACGGCAAACCGTTCCTGACCAAGGAGCCCAAGCTGCTGCTGAACGACAACTTTGCGGGCAAACCCGAAGGCATTCACCTGAAGATCGGCCGGGGGCCGGTGATGCTTTCGGCAACTCGACCGGCGACCGGCAGATGCTGGAATACACCAAGGCCGGCGACGGCGCCCGGCTGGCGCTGTTGATGCTGCACGACGATGGCAAGCGCGAATATGCCTACGGACCGGCGGAGGGGCTGCCGGATACGAAAGTCGGCACCTTTACCCAAGCACTCTTTGATGAGGCGAAGAAGAACGGCTGGTTGGTGATCAGCATGAAGAACGACTGGAAGAAAATCTTCGCGTTCGAATAGTTTTTTTGGCGCCAATACTGAATGGTGCGCAATAGAAGGAGGAAGCGATGAAAGCGCATTCTAAAGTGCCGCGGGTTGCAAAGGGATTCGCGATCGGATTGCTGTTATCGGCGACGCCAATGATGCATGGCGCCGCACAGGCGCAACAGCCCCCTAAGCCCAACATCATCTTCATCATGGGCGATGACATCGGCTTGATGCAGCCGCGCATTACCATCGCGGTTGAGGTGGGGGAGACACCCAACATCGATCGCATCGGGCAGGAGGGCTCGATCTTCATGGATTACTTCGCCATGCAGAGCTGCACCTCCGGCCGCAACGCCTTCTTTACCGGCATGTATCCGCTACGCACGGGAATGATTCCGCCGCAATTGCCGGGCAGCCCCACCTATTTGCGGCCCGGCACCCCGGCGCTGGCCAAGTTCCTGTATGATCTCGGCTACACGACGGGCGAGTTCGGCAAGAATCACCTCGGCGACCACACCGCGGCGTTGCCGACGGCGCACGGGTTCCAGGAATACTGGGGCTATCTTTATCACCTCGATGCGATGCAGCAGGTGAGCTTCCCTGATATCAATAAATCGACGACCGAGCAGACCGTGGCGCCGCCGTGCAAGAACACGCCGATCCCCGGTATCCCGGAGGTCCCCGGCGCCGTCGATCCCAGCGACGACAACCTGCTTGACGCCGCCCCGCAACGTTTTGTGGTGCCACTCCTCCGACGGCACCGAGGCAGAATCAGTCCTGCAAGGATGAGGGACCGCTAACGCTTGAGCGGTCGAAGACCGTAGACGAGGAAATTTCCGCCAAGGTCATCGACTTCCTCGACCGCAATGACCCCAAGAAAACAGGCAAGCCGTTCTTCGTCTGGTACAACCCGGCGCGCATGCACGTCACCACCGTGCTGTCTGACAAATATATGAACATGGTCGGCGAGAGGGGCGGCAAGGACTGGGGCGTCAACGAGGCTGGCATGAAGCAGATGGACGACAACATCGGCTATGTGCTGAAGAAACTCGAGGACATCGGCCAGCTCGACAATACAATTGTTGTCTTCACCACCGACAATGGCGCCGAGGCGATCACTTTTCCGGATGGCGGAGTCACGCCCTTCAAAGGCCAGAAGGGCGAGGCGTGGGAAGGCGGCTACCGGGCGCCGCAAGTCGTTCGCTGGCCGGGGCACATCAAGCCCGGCACGGTGCATGACCAGCTCTTCGCGGCGCTCGACTGGCTGCCGACATTCGTCGACATCGCCGGCGGACCTAAGGGCGACGGGCTGAAAAAGCAAATCGAGGCGGGTTCCTATCCCGGCATCGTCAAGACGACGCTCGACGGCTTCGACCAACGCGACTACCTTGAGGGCAAGTCGCCAAAATCGGCGCGCGACGTGTTCTTCTATTTCTCAGGCGCGACTCCGTCGGCGGTGCGTTACAAGAACTGGAAGATGTACTACACCATGTCACAACCCAGCGCCGAAGGCTGGATCCTGCCGCTCATCCCGTTCCACTTCACCTTGGTCCAGAACATCAAGCGCGATCCCTTCGAACAGGCGGTCGGCGAAAGCCAGAAGACGGTCCTGGGCTTTGGCGGAGCGCTCGCCGGTCCGGTCACAGCCTTTCTCTATGACTGGAACATGCTGCCCATTGGCCAATTGCTTTGGGAGAAGGAACTCGGAACGTACAAGGAGTTCCCGCCGCTGCAGGCGCCCGAGACCTACAACCTCACGGGAATCTTGGACATGATGAAAAAGGGCGGCCACCCGAGCGATTAGCGGTTTGAGACGCATATAACCGCGACGCCGCGCTGTCCAAAAGAACAGCGCGGCATTTGCCGTAGCCCCGCTCTTCTCTCTTCCTACTTCTCTCCATGTGGAACCGCATCGAAATTCAAAGGTGAAATCATGCGACAACTGACAAAGCTCGGCGCGGCCGCTCTGGCTGCAGTGTGCCTCTGGCTCACGTTCGGCCTTCCTTCATTCGCCCAGCAATCCGGCTCATCCGCCAAGCCCAACATCATTCTCATCGTGTCCGATGACTTCGGCTACGGCGACGCCGGCGCCTATGGCGGCGGCGAGAACCGCGGCATGCCGACGCCTAACCTCGACCGAATGGCGGCGGAAGGCATGCAGTTCTGGTCGTTCTACGCCCAGCCGAGCTGCACGCCTGGCCGCGCGGCCATGCAAACGGGCCGCATCCCCAATCGCAGCGGCATGACGACGGTCGCCTTCCAGGGCCAGGGCGGCGGCCTGCCGGCGGCGGAGTGGACGCTCGGCTCCGTGCTGAAACAAGCGGGCTATCAGACTTTCTTTACGGGCAAGTGGCACTTGGGCGAAGCGGACTACGCATTGCCCAACGCCCAGGGCTACGATGAGATGAAAGCGGTCGGCCTCTACCATCTCAACGCCTACACCTACGGCGATCCGGAATGGTTCCCGGACATGGACCCCGAGCTCAGGGTCACGTTCAACACGGTCACCACCGGCATGCTGTCGGGCAAGGCCGGCGAGAAGGCGCACGAGGACTTCAAGGTCAACGGTGAATACGTCAACACGCCCGATAAGGGCGTCGTCGGCATTCCGTTTCTCGATATATATATCGAGAAGGCGGCGATCGATTACCTCGACGCGCACGCGAAGCCGGACAAGCCCTTCTTCATGAGCGTCAACTTCATGAAGGTGCACCAGCCAAACCTGCCGGCCCCGGAATTCATCCACAAGTCGCCGTCGAAATCGAAGTTCGCCGACTCGATCGTCGAGAACGACGCCCGCATCGGCGACATCCTCGACAAGCTGCGCGCGCTGGGGCTCGACAAGAACACGTACGTGTTCTGGACGAGCGACAACGGCGCCTGGCAGGACGTCTATCCCGACGCCGGCTACACGCCTTTCCGTGGCACCAAGGGCACGGTGCGCGAAGGCGGCGTCCGCGTGCCATCTCTCGCCTGGGGGCCGGGGATCAAGCCGGGCGCCAAGAACTCCGACATCCTCGGCGGGCTCGACTACATGGCGACCTTCGCCGCGATGGCCGGGGTGAAGCTGCCGGAAAAGGATCGCGAAGGGCAGCCGATCATCTTCGACAGCTACGACATGTCGCCGGTGCTGTTCGGCAAGGGCAAGTCGGAGCGAAAGAGCTGGTTCTATTTCACCGAGAATGAGTTGAGCCCCGGCGCGGTGCGCCTCGGCAATTTCAAGGCGGTATTCAACCTGCGCGGCGACGACGGCGCCTCGACCGGCGGATTGGCTGTGGACACCAACCTCGGCTGGAAGGGCGGGGAAAAGTATGTGGCGATCGTGCCGCAGATCTTCGATCTGTGGCAGGACCCGCAGGAGCGCTACGATATCTTCATGAACAACTTCACCGAGCACACCTGGACGATGGTGCCGATCGGCGAGGAGATCAAGAAGCTTATGGCGAGCTACGTGAAGTACCCACCGCGCAAGCTGCAGAGCCTGGGCTACACGGGCCCGATCACGATCTCCGCTTATCAGCGGTTCCAGTGGCTCAGGGACGCGTTGCAGAAGGAGGGCGTCAACATCCCGCTGCCGACGGGCAACTGACCCGTTCCCGTCTTGCAATCCTCAATACGCGAATTACTACAAGGCGGCGGGCCAATACCCGCCCCGGCGAACGGACCAGATGGGGGTGGCTGCGGCCGCCCCCTGTCGGCGAGTTAGGGGAGGCGCAGGCGCGATGAAGCTATCCGATATCATATTCTGGCGAGGCGCCACGCGGCTGCGCCGCCTCGGCGCAGCCATACTGGTCGCCGCGCTGACGATTGGCGATGTCGCCTCGGCAAACGCCGACGCGGCGTTGCCGGCCGGCGCGCCGACGTCCGCCGACCTGACGGCGTGGATGATGCGATGGTTCACCGAGATGCAGGCCGGGCGGACCGACCGCTCGCAATACGCCCCCGGCTTCGTCGCCGAGGTGACCGATGAGGCAGTCCAGAAAATGTCGCGCGACGTCAACAAGTACGGGGCGTCGCCGCTCCGCGCCGAAATTGTGCAGACCCGCAAAGGCGACGAGCAGACACTTTACCTCGTGAAGTTCATCTTCCCGCGCGGCGACGCGACGAGCGTTCTGTTCGGCCTCGACGTCGAGGGCAAGATCACCGGCATCGCTATCGAAAAGCATGGCGGGGGACCGACGAGAAGGAAAAACTCTCGGTAGCGGATTCGCCTTCCGATATGATTTGAGGCGACAGCGAAGGGCTGGATCAATAAAAGCATGAAAAAAAGCCTGGAGTAAGGCTTTCTCATTCGGATCAAAAAATGGGACAGGAGGATCTGGCATGAACCTCACGAGTATAGCGTGGCTCGGCCTGCTGGCGCTGTTCGTCGCGGCAACGGCAAGCCCGCGGGCCATCGCGCCAAGAGTTGCTGATTCCAACGTTGCAACGTTCGCTGTTAATCCGCCGCCGCCGCCGGTTAACGCCGCCTTCGATCAATTTGGACTTCCAAATACTCCGACCGCATACAATGTGCCGGTTACCAATTATGCTTTCCTTGCATCAATTGGATGGGATATATGGCCACGCAATAATGGCAATCGCACCCAATTGGCAAATATGATGACCTATCTTGGCGCGCGTTGGGCGCGAGCCACAATTGGGCCAAACGATCGAGGCAATTCGCATACCTCGTTTGTCAATTTGGCGAATGATCT
The DNA here is from genome assembly GCA_963789645.1 of uncultured Alphaproteobacteria bacterium. Lineage (GTDB taxonomy): Bacteria > Pseudomonadota > Alphaproteobacteria > Rhizobiales > Beijerinckiaceae > Methylocapsa. The sequence goes on from CAWBLM010000003.1 coordinate 174,126, forward strand.
CAATGCGGCTGATCCTAATTTGCATTTTAAAGTAGCTTACATTTTAGATGCGATCACGGCGCCATGTCGCGGATGCGACCATTCTTATACAACCGCCACCATTGGCGATGGCGCAAATCCACAACCGGGGACCGAAATATATGCTATGGTCCAAATGGCCGATGCGGGGACACTCAAAATTATTGAGGGCTTGAATGAAATAGATAATTTCAACCTCAGTTGGAATGGTGTTGAATATGGAGGCGTCAACTGTAATGGCCGTCATCCGAGACATTGTAGCGCCGTCAATGGCATGGCGCAATTTCAGGCCTATCTATATTCACAAGTAAGAGCAAACCATGCCCTGGACCATATCGCCGTCACTACGCCAACCCATGCTGGCGGAATGGCCGGCAATTGGGGCCTTCAGTATGGGACAGTAATACCATGCCCAACGCCATCAGGACTTGATACAACAGTCGGCATAGGCTGTGGCACTCAATTTGCTGATGTGTTGGCAATCCATCCGTATCGTGGCCCGGTAAATGGTAACTACTTCGACGGCAATAGCTATTGGGATTGCACAGCACATACATGGAACGGTAACTGTGACAATTATCCGCAGGACTTCAACATTTCGTGGGCCGGTCATTATCCGGGGATGACATGGGCGCAGCTTGACGCGACCGCTGGTGTAATTACCGAAGATGGAGCGGTAAGCGTTCATGATGGAAATACTGATGAAAACCAACAAGGATTGGTGGCGTTAGACCTGTTCATTGAAGGCTTTTTCAGCGGTTGCGGCGATCCACCTAAGACTGTTTGTGGTCAGGGCAACAAAATCCACGCTCCATATTCGCTTGTCGATAATGACGGAGGGTTTGCCAATACTTTTGGCGCGTTCAAGGCCGGATCGTTCACGCCAAAGGCTGAGGCGACATATATTCATAACCTAACTACCGTACTCAATGACACAACGTCCGATTTCACTTTACCGGCCGGGACTGATTGGGCGGTAAATGGTTGTGGAGTTGGCGGCGCTCAAAATCATAACTTGTGTCATGGGGGTTTGTTGGCGTCATCTAATCAGCATCTATGGTTATTGCAGACTTATGATTGGCGCTGGCAGACACCGGCAGATATCACTGTTCAATTTGGCCAGACATTCGCGCATGTGAATGTTTTTGATCCAACAGTTGGCGTCAATCCAATTGCAACAGCCGACGGCCAGCCGTCTTATGCCTACACCAACGACAACGGCGCTCCAAAAATCTTCGAGATGTGGAACTAAATTGTCATCTTTGTGAGGGTCCAGAACAAGCTTCTACAAGGCTACGGCGTAGGCGGCAATAGCTTCAAAATTCACCTCGATGGCGAAGCCTGGCAGTTTTTCAATCGGCGAGGCGTTGGACATGCTGATGAAGCAAAAAGAACAGCTATTAGCGTCGCGTTGCGCAGCCTTTAGGATTGCGGCCTCAAACGTCCGATCCGGGGTCAAATCCGGTCAAAAGGATTTCACGTGAAACTCAGCGCCGTTTTGCGTTTTGACGGGCGCTATTGGGCCAACTCCTTGAGCCCCCGCTTGATCAGTTCGGATGCGGGGGCATCCTCGCCGGCCGCCTTGATCACGGCCGCGATCGCTGCGGCCGCCTGCGAGCGTCCGTAGCCGAGATTGACGAGCGCCGAAATCGCGTCCGAAATCGCGCCATGGCCGGCCGATTCAGCCGGCCCCTGATCCCGCCCGCGCGGGAGCGCGACGTCGGTCGCGCCGAAGACCGGCGCCTTGTCTTTCAATTCCGCGACGATGCGGGCCGCGAGTCTCGGGCCGACGCCAGGCGCTCGCGCGAAGGCGGCCTTGTCCGCGCAGGCGATGCGTCGCAAGCTCGTCGGGGCTCAAAATGCTCAGCACCGCGAGCGCGACTTTGGCGCCGACGCCCTGCACCGATCTGCAGCAGGCGGAACCAATCGCGCTCGGCCTCCGGGCGAAGCCAAAGAGCCGGATCGAATCCTCGCGCACCTGCGTCTCGATGGCGAGCGCCGCCGCCTGTCCCGCAGCCGGCAGGGCCTGCAGCGTCCGCGCCGAGCAATGCACGACATAGCCGACGCCATGCACATCGAGGATGACGAAATCCTCGCCGATGCGAATCGACGACGCCGTTCAGCTTGCCGATCATAGCGCCGTGGCCCGTACTCGACTTCGCCAAGGCGCGGCTGACTCGGAGCTGCGCGTGGGTGATGGCGACCGCGAGCGCGTCGGCCGCGTCGGCGCCGGCTCTTTCGCCTCGCTGACTTCGGCAGCAGGAATTTGACCATCATGGCGATCTGCGCCTTTTCGGCATGGCCCGTGCCGACCACGGTTTTCTTGACGAGATTGGCGGCATATTCGGCGACCGGCAGGCCGGCGAGCGCCGGAGCGACCAGGGCGACGCCGCGCGCCTGCCCGAGCTTCAGGGCCGATTGCGGATCGCGATTGACGAAGGTCTCTTCGACCGCGGCCTCCGATGGCGACATGCGATCGCAATGACGCCGAGCAAGCCCTCATGCAGCTCGCACAGCCTTTCGGCGAGGCGTCGATCGCGAACTGGAACGGATCGTGCCGCACGCGACATAAGTCAGGCGCGAGCCCGTCGCCTCGATGATCCCCCAGCCCATGTTGCGCAGGCCAGGGTCGATGCCGAGGATGCGAATCGCCGATGCAGTTCATGCCGGAAGCTTTACCGCATGTCATTGGCGCAAAAATGAAGATTTGCCCAGCCGTCGCGCCGGCTGCCGGTCAATTTCGATCAGCATGCGCTTCAACAGTTCGATTTCTTCCGAAAGGCCCCGTCCTTGCCGGCGAGCGCCTCGATCTTGCGCACGGCATGCAGCACCGTCGTGTGGTCGCGTCCGCCGAAGCGCCGGCCGATCTCGGGCAGGGAGCGCGGCGTCAGCGTTTTCGCGAGATACATCGCGATCTGGCGCGGGCGGACCACATTGGCGGTGCGCCGCGACGAAAGGATGTCGGCGCGGCTGACGTTGTAATGGCTCGCGACGAGCTTCTGGATATCCTCGATCTTGACCCGCTTCGGCTCTCGCGTGCGCACAAGGTCCCGGATTGCCGGTTCCGCCGTTTCGACGCCGAGCGGCGCGCCGTTCAGCGAGGCATGCGCCAACCAGCCGGTTGACGGCGCCGTCGAGGTCGCGGCCATTGGTTTGAATGACGCTCGCGACGAAAGCGATGACGGCGGGACGGAAGCTTCGAAATTGCGGATGCAGCAGTTTCGCCGCGGCAACCCGCGCCTCGAGCATTTTGACCCGCAGATGCTCATCGAGCGCGCCGATTTCGACGCAGAGGCCGCCGGCGAGGCGCGAGCGCACGCGTTCGTCGAGACTCTCGAGATCGCCCGGCGGGCGATCCGCAGCGATGACGATCTGCCGACGCGCATCGATCAAGCGCGTTGAGCGTGTGGCAGAATTCCTGCTGGATCGATTTGCCTTGCAGGAACTGGACGTCGTCGATGATGAGGATATCGATGCCGCGCAGTTTCTCCTTGAAGGCGATTGCGGTCTGGGCCTTCAGCGCGCGAGACGAAGCCATGCATGAATTTCTCGGCGGTGAGATAGATCACGCGGCGCTTCGCCTCGGCCGCGGCGTGGGCGATCGCTTGCAGGAGATGCGTTTTGCCGAGTCCAACCGAGGCGTGGATATAAAGCGGATTATACGGCAGGTCGCTCCGGCGCCGCCGACGCGACACTCTGCGCCGCGGCATAAGCGAGCTGATTTGAGCGTCCGACGAGAAACTCGAGAAATTCAGCCGCCCATCGAAGGGCGAACCGGCGATGACGTCGGCGTCGGGGCCTTCCGGCGGCTTGGCGGCGAAAAATTCGCGCAGCCTTTGCGTGGAGAGGAATTTGGCGTTGGACGCGGCGGCTTCAGGCGTTGGGGCGCGGCGCCCATCGCCTTGGCCGCCAACCATGCGCCCGCTATCGTCGCCCGCATCGAGCGCGAGGCCGGACAGCGGCCGGTGAGACGAGCGAACTGCGATGGACAGCCGCTTGACTGGCGGAAACTCCCCCGTCAGCGCCAAAAGCAGCTTTTCCGAATAATGCGATTGGATCCAGCTCTTCAAGAATTTGGTTGGCACGGAGAGACAGGCCGTCCCGTCCGTCAAACTGTCGAGTTCGAGGCGGCCAAACCACGACGAAAAGACATCGTCCCCCACGTCCGCGCGCAGGCGACGGCAAATCCGCATCCAAGGTTCCGAATCACCCCGCTCCTGAGGCTTGGTGAAGTGACTGCGCAAGTTCAGCATAGCTCTTCTTCTTGAATCGAGACAAAGTTTGTGGGCGCGCTGTAAACGCAGCGCCACCAGAACGTTCGATTGAAAATGAGAAAAGGTGGAGGTTAGGAGGCGGGGGGCCGGCGACGCCGGTGGAAAGACCCATAGGCCTTCAGGATCAGCGCAGAGTAAAAGGGCCGTGGTCTCGACGCGCGAACGGGTTCATTATTGAGGACTATTAGATGCACTACCACGGAATTCCCCCTATCCCGCATCACCAGTGACGGATATGACATTTCGAAAATCGTAATATAGCCTCAAATCATTGAGCAAAGAAACTCCATATTTAATTGCGCGCGCATTATTTTGAGCCGCCGTGCAAACAAACTTGCATGTTGAATTCTACACCAATTAGTTTTCACAAGGTTGTACACGGATAAACAAAGTTTTTACACGTAATAAGCGAAAGCTAAACTGGAGGTTGCAACGTGACGATGCTCTTAGCACTTACGCTTCGCCGCCCCGATCACGACAAGACTTTAACATAGGCGAAGGCCTCCGCAAGGCGTCAGCCTTGAAAATCGCGCGCCGCAAGGCGGCGTTTGCGATGCGCTGCCCTCCCACCTGCGCGCAGCCTCGACTAAACGCCTGATTCTGCGCGGTCGAAAACAGCGGCGCAAAAATAATGCCGCTATAAAGAAAGAGTCAAAAAACTGTCGTGAAAGATGGGGAAAATCGACCTCGCGCGGGCGATTCCGGCGGAAACTGCGCCCTTTGGCCGCAAGTGGTTGGAATGCATGGAGAATAGATGTGCAGCAAAAAAAGCGCTCAACGCGCGCGAGCGGCGCAACAACCAGAGGCTTAGCAAAAGTTGCAAAGAAAAAACCCGGCTATCGCCAGGCTTACTAATGAAAAGGAATAATAATGCGCAGGCAGAATTTTTCGAATGTTATTTTCCCAAGGCGTTCACGCGGGCGTTAAGGCGCGAAACCTTTCGCGAGGCAGTATTCTTGTGAATGATGCCTTTTTGTGCGGACCGCATCACTAAAGGCTCGGCCGCACGGAAAGCTTTGGTCGCCGCCGCTGCGTCGCCAGACGCGATCGCTTCCTCGACTTTACGAATGTAAGTGCGCATTTGGCTGCGACGGGACTTGTTGACCGCGGTGCGTCGCTCAATCTTACGAACGGCCTTCTTGGCCGAGGGTGTGTTCGCCATTATGTAACGGTCCTGGACATGTCTGGATGCGCGGCTTCGCAGAGGGCGCGGCGCGTGCGGCCGGGAGCGGTGCTTATAGTCACGAACGCCAGGACTCGTCAACGCCGAACTGTCGCCCTCGCGCTGTGCTCGCCCATTTGGGGGCGAAGAAGGACGTGCTTTCTATGAAAGAAGTGTAAAGAATTGTGATGTGTGTGACGGTGGGCGCGGGCTAAAAGAGCCGCGCCGCGCGGTCTAGAATTCCATTGACGCCCTTTGCCGCGATTTCGATCGTGGTTCGAGAGCTGGCTCCGCCAATAAACTCCTCGAACGCGTCGGCAAGCAGGTAAAGGACGAGAAGGCGCCGGCGCGTCCCTTGATCCTCGATCCAGGTTGGGCCGCCACGCGTCGCGCTCATATAGGAATTTACAAAGATTTCGGAAAATTCGACGAGCTCCTCGCTGAGCCGGCTCGCAGCCATTGCTGGATCGGGAACCAGCTCCACGATGCTGCGCTCGGCGGCGGCGACGACCTGGGCGAACGAGCGCAGCATCGAGGCGACGTCGCGCAGCGGCGACGCTTTGGCGCGCCGGTCGGCGGCGCCGTCGCTTTTGCCGGCATCGAATCCGACAATGATGACGTCGTCCTTGACCACCAGCGCGCAGCCGAGGCGGTAGTCGCCGTGAATGCGGATCTTGATCGCGCCGAGGGGCTCCTGCTCCAGCAACTTGATCAGGCCAAAACATTCGTCGCAGCGGCCGAGCAGGCGTTCGACCGCGGGGCTCACGCCTTCACCCTGATTGATCGCCTTCAGGGTTTGGAAACTGCGCGCGGCGGCCTCTCTCAGCCGGGCGACGGTTTCGCGCACATCGGAAAGGGTCAGAGGCTCGGCCTGGAAGGCTGGATCTTCGGTCGGAGTCGCAAGCGCCAGATGCATTTCCGCCGTGCGCAGTCCTAGGCGCTTCATATGAGGGGTATACGTCGAAAAGCCTGCCGGAGCGGCCTCGTCGCCGTGATCGGTCTGAGCCGGCGCCATCGCCAGAGCCTCGAGGATGCGCTTTAGAGCCTCGAGCGTCCAGGTCCATGCATCCCCTTGGCAGCGCACGAAGCGCCGCAACGCCGCAAGCGTCCAGCTCGCGCCCTCGGCGTCGCGATACTCAACGGCGCCCAGGAAGGGTGGCGTACTTGGAAATTTGGCGACTTCGGTCAGGAAGCGTCCGATCTCGACTTCGGGATGCGCGCCGGTCTCGAGCCGGCGATAGATCTTCAACGCCAGGCGCTTATCCAGAACCAGCGTCGAATGATGTCGCCCGGCGTCAAGGGGCTCGACATCGGCCGCGGCGGTCTCCGGAGTGGAAGTAAGCGGACGAAGCTGAGAGAAGATGATTTTGCCGCCTTTCGCCGTTTCGATTACGGCGCGCTCTCGGAAAGCCTCAAGCATGACTGCCGCGAAGGCGGGGTAGGCGTAGGCGTCATAAAGAACGCCCATTTGCGCGCCGCGCCGCAATTTGGCGACGGCGGAGGCGAGCGGCGGCGCGTCTTCGCTGTCGCGTTGCGCTGCAAAAGGCGTGAAGTAAGTCTCGATGACGGCGCCCGCCTCGCTGACGTCAAGCAGCGGAAAAATAAATCGGCGCTCGGCGCCACCCGCCCGCAAAATCGCAAAATCCCTAACCGAAACGCTCGGGGGGAGGCCCGCTCGCGCATGAAACCAGCGCCGCGCCAGCAGAAACTGCGGCGCCACATTACGTTCGAAGGCAATCAGCTCGCGCCCTGTGAAAATTGATTCGACCTTGCCGATCGCGACCAGAGTAAACAGCTCAGGCGCCGGCTTTTGCGCCTGTCTCTCCTCGGGCGCGGGCTCCAACCGGAACCAAAAGAAGCCATAGGCCGGCAAAGTAAGCACATAGGGCGCGTCGCCGATCGGCGGAAACAGGCTGCCGGCCGTCAATTCCAAAGGCGCTGCGCCCTTGAATTCGCGGAGGTCAAGCTCGACAGCCTGCGGGGCGCGGGAGACGTTGACGACGCACAGAATGCGCTCGGTTCCGGTCTCGCGCAGATAGGCGAGCACCTTCCGGTTCGCCGGATAAAGAAAGCTCAAGCCGCCCCGTCCAAAGGCCACATTCGAGCGCCGAACGGCGATCATGCGCCGCATCCAGGTGAGGAGGCTGGATGGGCTCGCGAGCTGAGCCTCGACGTTGATTGCGCTGAAACCATAGATGGGATCTTGAATCGCCGGCAGGAATAGCCTTGCCGGATCGGCCCGGCTGAAGCCGCCGTTGCGGTCGACCGACCATTGCATCGGCGTGCGCACGCCGTCGCGGTCGCCAAGATAGATGTTGTCGCCCATGCCAATCTCGTCGCCGTAGTAGATGAAGGGCGTCCCCGGCATCGACAACAAAAGGGAATTCAAGAGCTCGATCTTGCGCCGGTCATTTTCGAGCAGGGGCGCGAGCCGCCGGCGAATGCCGAGATTGATCCGCGCGCGCCGGTCGGCAGCGTAAAAGGTCCAAAGGTAGTCGCGCTCCTTGTCCGTCACCATGGCGAGCGTCATCTCGTCATGATTGCGCAAAAAAATCGCCCATTGGGCCCCATCGGGCAACTCGGGCGTCTGCCGCAAGATATCGGTGACCGGGTGCCTGTCCTCCTGCGCCAGCGCCATGTAGATGCGCGGCATCAGCGGGAAATGGAACGCCATATGGCATTCGTCGCCGTCGCCGAAGTAGCGCGCCGCCTCTTCGGGCCAAACATTCGCCTCCGCAAGCAGCATTCGATCTGGAAAGTCGGCGTCGACCGCCGCCCTGATCTTCTTGATGACCGCATGGGTCTCAGGAAGATTTTCGCACGCCGTGCCTTCCCGCTCGACCAGATAGGGAATGGCGTCGAGCCGCAACCCGTCGACCCCCATGTCGAGCCAGAAGCGCATGACGTCGAGCACCGCTTCGACAACGCGCGGATTGTCGAAATTAAGGTCCGGCTGATGCGCATAGAAGCGGTGCCAATAATAGGCCTTTGCGACTTCGTCATAGGCCCAGTTCGATTTCTCCACGTCGAGGAAGATGATCGGAGCGCCTTTGTAGCCATGATCGTCGTCGGCCCAGACGTAGAAATCGCGCGCGCTGGAGTGTGGCTTCGCCGCTCGGGCGCGCTGGAACCAGGGATGCTGATCTGAGGTATGGTTGACGACAAGCTCGGTAATGACGCGGAGGCCGCGCGCATGCGCCGCCCTGACGAAAGTCTTGAAATCGCGCAGCGAGCCATAAGCCGGGTTGATGCCGCGATAATTCGAGATGTCGTAGCCGTCGTCGCGCAGCGGCGAGGGATAGAAGGGCATCAGCCAGATGGCGGTCGCGCCAAGGTCCCTGATGTAGTCGAGCTTTTGCGTGAGGCCGATGAAATCGCCGACGCCGTCATTGTCGCTATCGAAGAAGGATTTGACATGCAGTTGGTAAACGATGGCGTCGCGATACCAATGCACATCGCTGCGGTCGATCATGATCAGGCTCTCGTCAGGGGAGCGGGCGACAGGCGAGAGGGCGGCAGCGTCGCCGGCGCGCCGCGAAAGCACCCACGCGTTTGGACGTTGAATTTGAGCATGACCCCAATCAACGTTCCAAATCAAATCGCGATGATGGATTTCAGCTCGTCAAATCGAAGATCGTCCGGCTGCGGGGCCAGCCGAGCTCAACCCACGCTGCGCGCTGTGAGCGCGCCGACTCGCAGGGGGTGTGAGTGGCGCGCCCGCCAGCGACTGACGCGTTGTCGCCGCCGGCGCGTCAATGGCCGAGGCTGGACCAGATGCGCGAGGCGGCGCGCCAAGGATCCGCTCTCGCAACAATCCCCGAGGGAAGGATCGAGTCCCCGCGAGGCGAGGAAGGTTCAGCCTCGGTCTCGCTCTCGCCGCTGATCGCCCGCAGGCATTTGCCCGTCCAGTGAGCGACGCCATTGCCGCGCAGCGTCGCCATCATATCCCGCCAGCGATCCTGGCGCTCTGCAAGCGGCATGACCATGGCTTGCGCGATCGCCGCCGCCGTCTCGCCGATATCATAAGGGTTGACGATCAGAGCGCTTTTCAGCTCCTGCGCGGCCCCCGCGAACTGCGATAGAACGAGCACGCCCGGATCATCGGGCGACTGGGCGGCGACATATTCCTTCGCGACGAGGTTCATGCCATCGCGCAAGGGAGTGACGAGGCCGACCCGGGCTATGCGGTAAAGCCCCGCCAAGGCCGGCTGGCTCATAGTCTTGTTGATGTAGCGCAGCGGCGTCCAATCGACGTCGCCGAACTGACCGTTGAGGCGCCCGACCTCTTCCGCGACCTCGTTCTGAATCTCCGCGTATTCTGGAACCTCCGAGCGCGACTTCGGCGTAATCTGAAGCATGGTGACCCGCGCTTTGGCGGATTCCGGATTTTGCTCCAAAAAAGCGCCAAAAGCTTCGATTCGTTGCTTGATCCCCTTCGTATAGTCCAGACGGTCGACGCCGATGATCATGGGCCGGCCTTCCAGGCTGGAGCGCAGGCGCTTGACGAGCACATTGCGCTCGGCGAAGCGCGCCTCCTGCGCGACGGCTTCGGCGTCAATGCTAATGGGAAAAGCGTCGACCTGGAATTTGCGGCCATAAGCTTCGCAATGCGGACCCTCGATGACGCGGCCGGCGCCGGATTGGACAAGGCAATCGCGGAAATGGCCGGCGTCCTGCGCGGTCTGGAACCCGACGACGTCGTAGGCGGTGAACGCGCGCACAATGCGATCATAATGCAGGATCGCCGCCGCCGTTTCGGGCGACGGCCAGGGAATGTGATGGAAGTAACCGATGCGGTTCACAACGCCGAGCTGGCGCAGGACGCTCGCCATCGGGATGAAATGATAATCATGCACCCAAATCACGTCGTCGGCTCGCAGCATCTTCGCCAGCCGACGCGCGAAAAATTCATTGACGCGAAAATAGCCGGCGGCGTCGCGCTCCGAAAAATGCGCAAGGTCAAGGCGGTAATGGCAGGCGGGCCAGAGCGCCCGGTTGGCGAAACCGTGATAGTATTCCTCTATATCACGACGCGTCAGATCCGACGTGGCGAAAGCGATCTGGCCGACTGTCCGCAATTGCGGCTCCCGATCGGGGTCAGAAGATGTCTTTCCGGACCAGCCAAACCAGACGCCGCCCTGGCCTTTCAGGGCGGCCTGTAACGCGACCGCCAGACCGCCCGCCGCGGGGACCCCCGACCCTGAAGGAATGGGTACGCGGTTCGAGACGATAATCAACCGCCCATTCGATGCGGTGCGATCGATGGGAGCCGGTTTATAAAGGAGATCAAGGTTAACCATGAGCGCCAGCGTCTCCTCAACTAAGCCGATCTTGACGCGTGGAACGCCTCAATCACAATATCGTTGCATCGTCCGCGCCAAAGGTCTTATTGACTTTCCGAACTATTGCGGGACAACAATGGCGAAGTTACGGCCTGAGAAGCTAAAGCTTGGTCTTTTTCAAGGCGGTTCAAAGCCGAGCTAAGCCGCCCCTGCTTCGACGTTCATCTCGAAAGCCGCGGCGAAAAGCGCGCGCGTGTAATCGCTTTTAGGATGCCGCAACAATTCGGACGCAGGGCCGCCCTCGACGACCTTGCCGTGACGCATGACAATGATTTCGCTGGCGAGCGCGCGGACCACGCGCAGATCATGGCTGATGAACAGATAGGCCAGCGCGCGCCGCTTCTGAAGATCGCGCAGGAGGTCGACAATCTGCGCCTGAACCGACATGTCGAGGGCCGAGGTCGGCTCGTCGAGCACGATAAATTTGGGCTCGAGCACCATCGCCCGGGCAATCGCGATGCGCTGGCGCTGGCCGCCCGAAAACTCGTGCGGGTAGCGATCCATCGCCGCCGGATCGAGACCGGTGTCAAAGAGGGCCCGCGCGACGATCTCGCGCCTTTGGCGGGAGGAAAGCGCCTTGCGCTGCACCATCAGCCCTTCAGCCACGATGTCGGCGACCGACAGCCTCGGCGACAGGGAGCCGTAAGGATCCTGAAACACGATCTGCATGTCGCGCCGCAACGGCCGCAACTGTTTGAAGCGCAAACCATCGATGCGTCGGCCGAGAAAAACGATCGCGCCTTCCGAGCGGATGAGCCGCAAGAGCGCGAGGCCGAGCGTCGTCTTGCCCGACCCAGATTCGCCGACGACGCCGACCGTCTCGCCTTCGCGGACCGTCACCCCGACATCGTCGACCGCCTTGACGAATCCGACCGTCCGGCGAAAAAAGCCGCGCTTGATCGGAAACCAGACGCGAATGTTGTCAGCCGTGACGATCGGCTTTGCAGCGGCGTCGACCGGCGGCGGCGAGCCCTTTGGCTCCGCCGCCAGCAGCGCCCTGGTGTAGGGGTGAGTCGGCGCGTCAAAAATGCTCGCGACGGGGCCATTCTCGACGATCCTGCCCTTTTGCATCACGGCGACGTCGTCGGCGATTTTGCGCACGATGTTGAGGTCGTGGGTGATGAACAGCATCGCCATGCCGTGACGCGCCTGCAAGCGCTTCAGAAGGTCGAGAATTTGCGCCTGAACGGTGACGTCGAGCGCCGTCGTCGGCTCGTCGGCGATGAACAGATCCGGCCGGTTGGCGAGCGCCATGGCTATCATTACGCGCTGGCGCTGCCCGCCGGACAATTGGTGCGGAAAGGCGCCGAGCCGTTCGGTCGGACTCGGAATTCCAACCTCCTCCAGAAGCTCGACGACGCGGGCGCGAATTCTCTCGGAGCCGCGGGCGCCATGCAGCTCAAGAATTTCGCCGATCTGCTTTTCGATGGTGTGAAGCGGATTGAGCGAGGTCATCGGCTCCTGAAACACCATGGTGATTTTGGCGCCCCTGATGGCGCGAAGACGCTCCTCGCCGACAGTCAGCAGATCCTCGCCTTCGAAAACCGCCTGTCCGCGCGGAGCAATTCCGGGCGGCAGCAGACGCAGGATGGACAGCGCGGTGACCGATTTGCCGGAGCCCGATTCGCCGACGAGGGCCAGCGTGCGCCCGCGCTCCAGACTGAAGGAGACGCCGGCCACCGCAGGCGTCTCGCCGGCTCCGGCGCGGAAGGAGACGATGAGGTCGCGAACGTCGAGGAGGGGGGCGTCAGGCACGTAGAGCTTCCAACCCCGAAGCCCTCATGCTGAGGAGCTGCGCAGCAGCGTCTCGAAGCGCGAGGGCTGCTGCGCGCCCTGACCCCATCCTTCGAGACGGCCCTGCGGGCCTCCTCAGGATGAGGGGCGTGTGCGTTGCGCGTCGGTCTAGATCGATCAAGCATACCCCGTTATCTCTTCCGCGGCGGTGATCAAAGTAACGCATTAGCTGACCCCTTATCCATCCCATTTCTCGCGCTGGCGCCGAAGATCGGCGTCGACCTCCGCGCCCGAGCGGAACGGCGGACGCCGCATGGCGAAAAGCTCGTCGAGGGAAAGGATCTTCTCCGGCGGAGACTCCTCTTCAAACGATCGCCACCGTGACCTCTGCGCCCGGCGCCCGCCCCTCGCGCAAATCTTCCGGCAGATTCTCCGCCGGGGAATGTTCCTTGACGATCCTGTTCATCGCCGTCCTCCACGCATTTCAGTAATACCACGTCGCTACTGCAGCGTCTTCCTCGGGTCGAAAGCGTCGCGCACCGCTTCGCCGATGAACACCAGAAGCGAGAGCATCAAAGCGATCACGATGAAGCCGGTGAGACCGAGCCAGGGCGCCTGCAGATTCGATTTGCCCTGCAGCAGAAGCTCGCCGAGCGAAGGCGAGCCGGGCGGCAGTCCGAAGCCCAGAAAATCCAGCGCTGTCAGGGTCGTGATCGAGCCGTTGAGAACGAAGGGCAAAAAGGTCAAGGTCGCGACGGTCGCGTTCGGCAGCACATGCTTCAGGATGATCGCGGCGTTGGTGAGCCCCAGCGCCCGCGCGGCGTTGACATATTCGAAATTGCGCGTCCGCAGGCATTCGGCGCGGACGACGTGGACCAGCGAGACCCAGGAAAACAACAGCAATATGCCGAGCAGGACGAAGAAGCTCGGCGTAATGATCGATGAGATGATGATCAAAAGATAAAGATGCGGCAGCGACGACCAGATTTCGATGAAGCGTTGAAACACGAGATCGGTCCAGCCGCCGAAATAGCCTTGCACGGCGCCGGCCGCGATTCCGATCACCGATGAAACGCCAGCTAGAGTAAGGCCGAAGAGGAGCGACAGGCGAAAGCCATAGATCAGCCGCGCCAACACGTCGCGGCCCTGATCGTCCGTGCCGAGCCAGTTCCACTCAATAGCGCGGCATCCGCCGCCGGGATCGGATTTGCTGAATCGTTCGGCGGCTGCGGCGCACTGGGCCCTGCTCAACATCCATGTCGGCGGCGAAGGGGCCGGCGTCGGCAGTTGCCGGTTAATGGTGCGGTAGGAAAAGCGAACCGGCGGCCAGACCATAAAGCCGTGCGCGTCAATTTCCTTGGCGATGACCTCGTCGCGATAATCGGTGCGGGCGAGGAAACCGCCGAATTTTTCCTCCGGGTAATCGTGGAAAATCGGAAACAGCGCCTCGCCCTTGTAGACGACGAGGATCGGCCGGTCATTGGCGATGAACTCGGCGAACAGGGACAGGACGAAGAGGACGATAAAGGTCCAGAACGACCAATAGCCGCGCCGGTGCGCTTTGAAATTGGCGAGCCTGCGCTGGTTGATCGGGCTGAGCCGCAGCCGGCGCTTCGACCGCGCCGCGGCGGCTGACGCGGGTTCGAGAGCGGGCGCGTCCACGCCTATACCTCCCGCGTCGAAAAATCGATCCGCGGATCAATCCACATATAGGTCAGGTCCGAGAGAAGGTTAACGACGAGGCCGAGCAGCGCAAAAATATAAAGGTTCGCGAAAACGACCGGGTAATCGCGATTGACGATCGACTCGAAGGAAAGAAGGCCAAGCCCGTCCAGCGAAAAGATCGTCTCGATCAGGAGCGAACCGCCGAGAAAGGCGGCGATGAAGGCGCCGGGAAATCCGGCGACGACAATCATCATGGCGTTGCGGAAAACATGGCCATAAAGCACGCGGTTTTCGCTCAATCCCTTCATGCGCGCGGTCAGCACATATTGCTTGCGGATTTCGTCGAGGAAGGAATTTTTGGTGAGGAAGGTCGATGTCGCGAACGCGCCGAGCGTCATCGAGGTGACCGGCAAAGTGATATGCCAGAAATAGTCCGCGACCTTGCCCGGCAGCGACAGCTGATCGAAATTCTCGGAGGTGAGGCCGCGCAGCGGAAAGATCTGCCAGAACGAGCCGCCGCAGAACAAAACGATCAGCAAAATCGCGAACAGAAAGCTCGGAATCGCATAGCCGGTGATCACCACCGCAGAGGTCCACACGTCGAAGCGCGAGCCATCGCTGACCGCTTTCTTGACGCCGAGCGGAATCGAAATCAAGTAGGACAGAGAAGTCATCCAAAGCCCGAGCGAAATCGAGACCGGCAGCTTCTCCTTGATCAGTTGCAACACGGGAACGTCGCGGAAATAGGATCGCCCGAACTGAAAGGTGGCGTAATTCTTGACCATCAGAAAAAAGCGTTCATAGGCCGGCTTGTCGAAGCCGAACTGCTTTTCAAGTTCGGCGATGAATTTCGGATCGAGCCCTTGAGCGCCGCGATATTTTGAGCCGAAATCACCGCCGCTCCCCGTCCCTATTTCGCCGCCGCCGCCGCCGAAATGGGACGTCGCCCCCGTGTCCAATCCCTGCAACTGCGCCAGAATGCGCTCGACCGGGCCGCCGGGGGCAAATTGCACGATCACGAAAGAGACGAGGAGAATTCCGAAGATCGTCGGAATCATCAACAGGATGCGGCGGGCGATATAGGCGAGCATCAGACCTCGTCAGCGGCTGACAAAATTAATGCGTTTTGCTTTTTCATCATCATACCACCAGCTGTTGACGACGCCGATGTCATATTTGCCGCCCCGCTCTGGACGGCCGAACAAATCCCAAAAAGCGACGAGATGATTGGGCTTGCTCCACATCGGAACCCACGGATGGCTGGCCCGCAAAATGCGGTCGATGGCGCGGCAGATGAAGGTCAGTTGCTCGCGCGTCTCGACAATCAGCGCCTGCTCGATCAAGGCGTCGACCGCCTTGATCTTGACGCCCGAGACATTGCGCGATCCGGCCATGTCGGCGGCTTCCGACCCGAAGGTCGCGCGCATGCCCTCCCCCGGCGTCAGCCCAAGGCCGAAGCGCGAGGTCACGACGTCATAATCGAAGTCGTCGGTGCGGCGCTTGTATTGAGCCGCGTCGACGACGCGATAGCGCGCCTCGATGCCGAGCAGCTTCAAGTTCTTTATGAAGGGAGCGGTGTGCGGCTCGAGGGAGCCGTCGAAATCCAGAAACTCGATCTCGAACGGTTTTCCGTCCGGCAGGTTGAGGACCGATCCCTGCCGCTTGCAACCGGCTTCGATAAACAGGGAATTGGCGCGGCGCAGCAGCTCGCGATCCTGGCCCGAACCGTCCGATACGGGCGGGACATAGGCCGCGCCGAACACTTCACGAGGGAGCTCGCTGCGGTAAGGCTCGAGCAGGGCGACTTCTTCCGGCGAGGGCTCGCCTTGCGCCGCCATCGGCGAATTCTGGAAGAAGGAGGTGGTGCGCGAATAGAGCGCCATACATGATGTTGGCGTTGGTCCACTCAAAATCGAAAGCGAGGCCGATCGCCTCGCGGATGCGCGGATCCTTGAATTTGTCGCGCCGCATGTTGAGGAACCAGCCTTGCGTTCCCATCGGCAATTCATCGGGCAACATGGCGCGCTTGACGCGGCCGTCCTTCACCGCCGCAAAATCATAGCCGGTGGCCCAGACGGCCGAGGTGAATTCTTCGCGAAAAGTGAACAACCCTGCCTTGAAGGCCTCAAAAGCCACTTTGCGGTCGGCGAAATACTCGAAACGGACGCGATCGAAATTGGCTTGGCCGATACTGACGGGCAGATCCTTGCCCCAATAATCGGCGACTCGATCGAAACTGATGAAATGACCCTGGTCGAACCGGCCAACCTTATAGGGTCCGGAGCCCAGCGGCGGCTCCACCGTCGTCTCGTCGAATTCGTGGGTTTTGTAGTAAGCGGAGCTGAAAATCGGCTGGCCGGCCACAAGCAAAGCCGTTTCGCGGCTGTGCCCTTTCTTCAACCGGACGAGGACCGCGTCGTCCGCCTCGACCTCGACGCCGTCAACGTCGCGCAAAGACTGCCTGATCGAGGGATGGCCCTTGCTTCTCAGGACATTCAGGGAAAAGGCGACGTCCTCGCCGCGCAAAGGGGAGCCGTCATGAAACCGGGCGTCCTTGCGCAGCAAAAAGCGATAGGCGCTTTTGTCGGGCGAGACCGCGACGGCGCGCGCGACGAGGCCATAAAGCAAATCAGGCTCGTCCGCGTTGCCGGTCATGAGCGTGTCGAAAATCAGCCCCATGCCGGCGGCGCCGTCGCCCTTCAAAATATACGCATTCAGCGTGTTGAAGGTGGTGAAATTCTGGTTGCCGGAGGTCGAGCTGACCTGCAAGACGATCTCGCCGCCTTTCGGCGCGCCCGGATTGACATAGGCAAAATGCGGAAAATCCGCCGGCAGCGCCAGATCGCCGAAAACGGACAGACCATGGACCTCGCCTGCCGTCCCTTCGGTGGCGCGGGCATGGCGCGCGACAAGCTGAGGCATGAGAAGGCCGCCGACAGAGAGTTGCAGAAAGGCGCGGCGGGAGAAAAACAAGGGGTTGCGCACAAAAACGTCCCGGTCAAAAGGCGCCGCCAACGCCGTTTCCAGGCCGCCGGCCAAATCTCGGCGTGGCCCTATGTGCGCGTCCGAATTGGCGAATTTGGACCGGCGGCGAGAAAGGCGGAGACCTTGCAGCCTAGGCCACCCTGCATCCCATCTGGGTTTTATAATGACGACGGCCCAAATGATGATCGATGATAGACGCGAAAGCGCCGGGCGGAAACCCGACGCTCGTTAATTTACGGTAAGATTGCTACTTCGCCGCCGCCGCCGGCAGCGGGACCGGGTTATCCGACAGCGTACGCAGATAATCGATGATGTCGGCGCGTTTTTGCGGATCCGATTCTCCCGCAAAGGCCATTTTCGTGCCGCTGACAAAAGCCTTCGGGTTAGTGAGGAACTGATCGAGATCGTCAAAGGTCCAATCGCCGCCTTTGGCCTTCATTCCGTCGGAATAAGCGAAGCCTGCGATGGAGCCTTTGGGACGGCCGACGACGCCATAAAGCGGCGGACCGACTTTGGGGCCCGCGCCTTTTTCAAAGTTGTGGCACGCTTGGCAAGCCTTGGTGTTGGCCTCGCCCTTCGCGACATCCGCCTTGGCCAGCCGTTCGGGAAGCGGGGCAGCCGCAGCCGCCGCGGGGGCCGCGCTTTCCGCCGCCTCCGCCGGCGCCGGCAAATTAAAGCCCGGCGTCTTGAGCGGCCCGATGCGCAAAAATCAATTGTCCAAGATTCCCGAGCCCAATGGCGAGGAGCAGAGAGCCCAGGATAGCGCCGGCGATCTTATTGAATTCGAAGGAAAACAATTCCGCCCTCCACCTTTTGTCGTTGCTTGGCCAAAGCCAGACGGCGTCGAGCCGAGGCGCCTCCCAAGACGCGCGTCGCGCCGGTCATGGTAACCAGCAAGCACTCCGTCCAGCTTGAACGTTGCGCAGCTTATCGGCCATTGCAGCTTCCAATTCAATAGCGTCGGAGCCGCGACATTCGCTCCTTTTTGTCCCGGCCCGGTCCCGAGCGCAAGAGCAAAGGCCGCGCTCACGCGCTTTAGAGCGCATTCCGGCCCTGGCGGTCCCTCGGCCTTTCCGTCATCGCCCGGAACGTGTCATAGGCTTCGATTTTCTTGGTTGGGCAGATCTTTTGGCTCCAATGAGGCTTGCGCACAAATGACCGTTCACAAAATCGCCTATCAGGGCGAATCCGGCGCCAATTCTCACATCGCTTGCAGGAACGTCTATCCGGATTGGGAGCCGCTCGCCTGCGACACCTTCGAGGACGCGCTCGTCGCCATCGCCGAGGGAGAAGCGGGCCTTGGCATGATCCCGATCGAGAATTCGATCGCGGGCCGGGTCGCCGACATTCATCATTTATTGCCAAGCGCCAACCTTCATGTCGTCGGCGAATACTTCCTGCCGATCCATTTTCAGCTGCTCGGCCTCAAAGGCGCAAAGCTCGGCGACATCAAATCCGTCCACAGCCACGTCCATGCGCTCGGCCAATGCCGCAAGATCATCCGCACGCTGCGCCTTACGCCGCATGTCGCCGCCGATACGGCGGGATCGGCCCGGGAGGTCGCTGAGTGGGGCGATCCGGCGCGGGCCTCGATCGCGACGCTGTTGGCGGCGGAGATTTATGGGCTCGACGTGCTGGCGCGCGATATCGAGGACGAGCCGAACAACACGACGCGCTTCGTCATTCTGTCGAAGACGCCCGCCTGGGCCGCGCCCAAGAACGGGCCGATGGTGACGACATTCGTCTTCCGAGTCCGCAATGTGCCGGCGGCGCTATATAAAGCGCTCGGGGGATTCGCCACCAATGGCGTCAACATGACCAAGCTCGAAAGCTACATGGTCGAAGGGCAGTTCACGGCGACGCAGTTTCTCGCCGACGTCGACGGCCACCCGGACGAGCCGGCGTTGGCGCGCGCGTTCGAGGAGCTGGCGTTCTTCTGCAAGGAATTCAATATCCTGGGCGTCTATCCGGCGCATCCCTACCGGATCGAGGCCCAGGCTTTCGAGCGGGATGCGTGAGGCGAGGTCCTCTTGCGACGAAAGACGACGTTGCCGTTTCACTGTGGTTCGAGATTCAGTCGAGCGCGCCACAGGGGTCGCCGCCCAATGACTCCAGTTTCGCTTGGGCAAGCCAGGCTTGCGATTCGAAGTAGTCAGTAGGATCTTGCTGCATTTAGCCGACAAATATGCTAATGATTTTCTTGCTCATTTGTGACCCTCACGGCGCACAAAGAGCTAATACACAATATCATCATAAAACCTACAAATTAAAGCTTGTACATAAAACTCAGGAGGGAACCATGTTTCGAGGAGTGCTGATCGGCGCGGCCGCTATGGTCATGGCGTCAACGACGGCGTTCGCCCAGAAGGCTGATTATGGCTCGGCTGCGGAGGCGAAGGCCATGCTCGAGAAGGCGGTCGCCGCGCTGAAGGCCAATGAGGGTGACGCCGTCGCCAAGTTCAACAAAGCAGACGGCGGCTTCAGGGATCGCGACCTATACGTTTATTGTATTGACATGCACACAGGCATGTTTTCAGCCGGTCCCCGCAAAGGTATGGACTTCAAAGAGCTAAAGGACCCAAAGGACGGCTCGCCCTTGGGTCAGAAACTCCACGACGCCGCCAAAGAAGGAGCGGTTACGACGGTCGACTACTACTTCCCAAGACCGGGCGGCACGGAGCCCTTGCCGAAGGAGGCTTATATCACCCGACGCCGCCAGTTGTGGACCGGTACTAGTGTAGTTGGTTGCCGACACTGTTGGCTGGTTGTAGTTGAAGCCATCCAGTGCGATTCCAGTGACAACCGTGTTCCCGACTACTCCCACAAAAGTGGAGTAAACCAGTCCAGCGGTTTGCGACAGGGCCGGATTCAGAACAGACAGGAACCCGTCCTCGCTCAGCGAGCCTCCCACATAGGTTGGTTGCAAGGCGCCGGGGTCCCGGCCGTCGGATAATTCGAAGAAGTGGTTACGCCCACAACATAGATATTTTTATCTAAACCGATGGCAACTCCGGTGACATTCTCGTCTCCCGTTCCACCAATATAAGTCGAATACACCAATGCATTCACGCCGGTTTGGGCCGTATCCAGCTTGGCGACAATGCCGTTGCCGGTGTGGCCGGAGGACTGGTAGGCAGTGGAGGTGGTTTGGATGGCGGCGGTCGATTGTCCAACAATGGCAGCTTGCGTTCCGGATACGGCCACTGCATTGACCGCTCCGCCGGGGAAGAACGTTCCCCACAGCAGCGTTCCGGAAGAGTTCAGTTTTATCAGGAATCCATCGGTGTTGGTGGTGCTCTTGCTACTCACATAGCTGTTACCGCCGATAGTTGGCACAAAGGTGGAGGAAAGGGAGGTCGTCGTTCCGCCAACGTAAACATTGCCGGTGGAGTCGACTGCCGCGCCATTCGCCGAATCGGTACCCGAGCCGCCAACAGCAATAGCAAATACTTTGCCGCTGGCCCCGGTTTTCGAGGTATCCACGGCATAGACGAACCCGTTGGTCCCGGCCGGCGGACTGGCGACGGGAAAGTCGGTTGAGGTCGTAACTCCGGCAACATAAGCGATGGAACCCACTACCGCGACCGCGCTGCCATTGTCGTTACCGCTGCCGCCGAGATAGGTGGAATACACTCCGTTGAGGTTCGTGTCAAACTTTATCAAGAACGCATCATCCCCGCCGGCCAAAGAGGTCTGAACACCGGTTGTGCTAGCTCCCGGAAGCGAGGCCGAATTCGTGTAACCTGTCACATAGACATTACCGGTCTTATCCGTCGCTAATCCGGCCGAATATACATATCCATCCGTAGGCGCGACATAAACTGAATGAAGCACGTTACCAACGTCATCGAACTCGGTAACTGCCATGGCGGTAAAGGTCGAGGGATTGATGCAGCCTTGGCACCCGCCAGGAAAACCCCAGGCCGCCACAAAAGATTTTCCCCCAAAGGTGGCAACGCCGGTGGCGTTGTACGCAAACAGTTCCGTAACGCCGCTGCCCATCAGAGAATACAGGTATCGGATGATCGGATCGATCACCAATTCCTTGGAGTGATCATAGGCGCCCAGTTCGATCTCCACCGTTCGACCTTTTTCAATCCGGTAGGAAGCAGCCACAGGAGTGCGATTGCTTCCGTTCAGTTGATAGGCGGTTGGCTTGGCTTCGACCAGTTCGCTCGCGCCAGTATTTATAATGAGATCGCCATCGGGGGACTGGCGCACCGACTGAACGCCATCGAAGCGCATGCGAATGAGATTCGGATTGGCCCGGGGGGCGACGACGAAATCGTATTCCAGTTGCTGGCCAGTGCCATAGTAAACAACATCTACGCCCGGCCAGACGCCGTCGTACCGGACTTTGGCGAAGGTCGGAATGCCCGTGACGGAAGTTTGGCCGAAGAGGTAGGAGTTGATGGATTTCATCTTTTCGATGGGCTGGCCATGAGTAGATTGCCTGGCGCCCACCAGGTTCAAAGAAACAGTCTCGGGAGTGATGCCCGGCGACCGGATGAGATCGATCTGAGCGTGAGTCGGGGTCAGCCCGACGGTGTACCTTGAGCCCTTGGCGATAAACTCAAATCTCTTCGGAGCCTGCCCGCGGTTGGGCTCAAAGGCAGCGGGTGCAGTGGGCTTCAATGCCTGGGGCTTCAATGCCTGGGGCTTCAATGCCTGGCCCGCGGCCGGTACATCCAGGGTCGCGATAAGCACAGCAAAACCGATGCATGCCGCAATCGCTGAACAACTCCTCATGAAACTTCTCCTCCTGTTGGTCTCTTATTGGACCAGTATGTTTTAGGATACCGCGCTGACGCAAGAATCTTACGATGGGCAGATCGCCGACTGCCGGTCACAGCCGCTGCACCTCACTATTGTTGGCGTGACCACGCAGTCGGGATTACGGTAGCGGTAAAGTAGTTGTGTTCGATTCTGGGATTAGGTTCGTTTGAACATTTTAGATTTTGTCGTTTGGATAGCAGGTAAACGGTTGATTTAATTGTCCTCGGACCGGCTGCACGGCTCGGATTGGTTCCATTGTTTTCACATTGCCGCGTCAGAAGTATAGTTGCATGGGCGGGTTCGTTATTTCCATTGTTCATCGAAGGACGCGACAGGCTGGGTTCTTCCCCGTTATATATCGGCGCGGCGCTGGTAGCCGCGCTGGCTTGGTTTGCAATTTTTCAAACACGACCGGCGGACGCGCATTTTTCTTCTCGGATTTTGTCGATAACTCGCTCCTCCCATCCACACTACACTGCTCTGCGGGAGCTGGACCCACTCAATGCCCGTAACAGCCTGATTGCGGAGATCAAATTTTCTTTATTCGCCGTGACCGGCGTTCGGCTCGCAACGCTCGTCAGAAGGAGCGACCGATATCCGAGGTGAACCAAGAACAAACCAACGCGCAAGGCGTAAGAGTGGGCCGGAGTCGCCTCGACCTTCAAGTACACTGATAAGACTGGCGCTCGGCACTACATCGATACAATCAGGATCCCAGCAGTGGAGCCGCTCACGCCCAACGCCTTCGAGCGAACGATCCGACCGGGGTCATTCAGACTAAGACCGTAAAATAGCCTACGAGTGGAAACCAGCAATGAATGCTTTACTTGACAACAGGTTCGCGCCAATAACATTCACCTCGGGATTTGTTCAAAGTCCGTTTGCTCCGTTCTCGGAAGCATTTATCCAGTGGCAAGACCAGTTGGACGCGAAGTTCGGCACTCGGACGGACCGTAAGAGTTTT
>CAWBLM010000004.1:0-285081 GCA_963789645.1 uncultured Alphaproteobacteria bacterium
TGGGTAGTATGTCGTTGGCCCGAGCGGTCTCGGCAAGAGCTGGCTCGCCTGCGCGCTGGGCCAGAAAGCCTGCCGGCAGGACGTGTCCGTCCTCTACCACCGCATGCCGAGGCTCTTCACCGATCTGGCGCTGGCGCGTGGCGATGGGCGTTACAGTAAGCTCCTGCGCGCAATCGCCCGCACCAAGCTGCTCATCCTCGACGACTGGGGACCGGAAACGCTCACCCCAGACCAGGCGCGCGACCTTCTCGAAATTGTCGAGGATCGTTACGACGCCGGCTCTGTCATGATCACCAGTCAGATACCGGTCGACCGCTGGCACGATATGATCGGCGTTCCAACGCTTGCGGACGCGATCCTCGATCGGGTGATCCACAACGCCTATCGGATCGATCTCTCTGGTGAAAGCCTGCGCAAACAGCATTCTTCATCGTGAGGCGAAGCGGGCCCTCTGTCTGCCCGCCATGAAACCTGTGGACGGCATGGACGGCCCTGCGGACCGCCCACCCCGCCCACAAGGAGAACAGCAGACACAGAAGCGGACATGTTCATCTGTTTTGAAATTGAAAAAGCTCGAAGAGCGCCGCCATCTTGACGACGACCACTTGACCGACGCCATCGATCAAAACATCATCCAATCCGACCTGCGGAAGCAAGACGCCGGTGGCCGACATCAAATCGGAACGCTGGCCGGCTTCAGATTGGAACAGGTGGCCGGCTTCAGATTGGAATGCATGGCCGACATCGTCGGAACTCGCAGCTCACCCTCCGCGTATTTGCGGATGTGACGCCGGTGAGCCTGTTTTGGGCCCTCAACGCGAACCCGTTGGAGCCGCCGCAGCTTCCTCGCCCACAGATACGCAAAACCCTCCTCGAGGGGGGCATCCTCGATCTCCGGCGGCGCCTCGGCCAGCGCGTTGCAGAAGCAGCGAATCGTGGCCGCGGGATCGGCTCCGACTGCGACTAGTTGATCGACCGTTTCTAGCGCGGCCGTCGCCACATGCTCGGGATGAACCGTGACGAAAAGCGCGCCTTGCAGCTGTTGCGGCAGAGCGGCGGCAGCGGGCGCCAGTCCGTCGGCATCAAATGGTGGGCCTCATCTATCAGGACCCAATGCGGCCTCGCCGTTTCCGCGCGAAGCTTGCCGAGTTCCGAAAAGATTTCAGCGAACCGGCGAGGCCGATCTTCTAGTTGGACCCCGAGCAAATTAACGACGATGTTTTCTTTCGGATCGCGAAGCAGCTCGATCGCCTCCTTCAACGCGGGGTTCATGTTTGGCGTCGCCAACCGACACGGCGCCGTCGAGTTCGGCGTAATCGCCTTCAGGGTCGATGACGCAAAACTGAAATCCCCGGTCGGCGAGGCGTTCAAGCAAGCCCATTGCAATCGTGGATTTACCGCCGCGGGCGCTGGCCGCCAATCGAACTCATCCTTACCTCCGGCCGCACCGCGATCCGCGATGAGGACATGCCGGATCGCAGTCGGTTTTTCGCTAAGCCGTATCAGCCCGCGGAAATCGTGGAGGCGCTGCGCCAAATGGCTGCGTGAGCGCGCTGCTCCTCGGCGAGCGCCAAGCGCTTCGTACCAAGGCCCCCCTTTTTTACCTGGCGGCAGCAGCAAAGCCCTGGAGCAATGGACGGGTTTCCGTGCGAATTATAAACGAAAGGAACTATCCGCCGGGCAGGCCACATTTCTGTCGTCCTGACCCTGCGGAACATCGCGAAGATTGTGCTGAAGGCAGAGGCCCATTCCTTGCGTTCAGCTCACCTTCCGCAGCTCGTCCAGGCCCACGGACCCTTTCTGGCTTGTAAACGATGGCGTACTGTCGCCGCCACTTTGTTGTACTCCGCTGATTTGATGGTCGCCGCTGTCGTAAATCGTTACCTTGCCGTCCTTTTCGAGGAGTAGTCGGCGCGCCGTGGGGAAAAAGGCATAACGGATGCTGTTTTGCGATCCCGTTGAGGACGGTTCCCCCAAATCGTCCGGCCACCATTTCCCACCGCCAGACATGGGCTTCATCGGCTCCATCGGTTTCATGGGTTCCATCGGCTTCATAGGCTTCATAGGCTCCATATTGCGCAGCTCCTTGTGCTGTCCCGCCGCCGCAGCTAACGCGTAAGGCCGAACCGGGGTTGCCTCGACCTTGCGCCAGGAATTTTTTGTCATTGAACGGCGGCGCATGAATACACTGGCGCTCTCGCAAGGCGCTAAAATGGTCTGGTCTTCTCAAGCTGAGAATAGGCGTCGTCCGGAGGCTGCCTTTTTTGATAGCGGTTCTATAAAAATGTTCGTCCTCGTCGTTGAGGATGAGCCAATCATCCTGATGCTCGCGGTCAGCATTGTCGAAGACGCAGGTTACGAAGCTCTCGAAGCGCGAAGCGCAGACGAAGCCGTGCGCATCCTTGAAAGTAGATCGGACGTTCGCATTGTATTCACTGATATTGAGATGCCGGGGTCCATGGATGGCCTGAAGCTGGCGCGGGCCATCCATTGGACCGCGCCCCATTCTCGGCTTCGGCGACGAGGGCGGCGCATCTCCGCGATCGGGCTTCAACGCGTGAAATGTCGGGTACCCGACTTTGGTTCCGAGGGAGTCCAATATTTCAACTCGGCGCGCCGCCAGTTTCGGCGATGATCGGTGCCAATTCAACAACGTAGCCGCAGGAATTGAGCATCCGGCGGTTGGCGTAGCGGGTTTAGCCGCTTTGGTCCGGAGCAGCGCAGCCGGCGCGCCAATACCGCGCCGTTTTGCAACAGCTGAGGGGTGACGGAACGCTGTGGCTAAGCGAGGCCGGCATCCACACCTTGGCAATCAGCGCGTCATCCTTGTGTCCTCGCGTGGACGCTTTTGAACCGCGATCGCAGAGGGAATTTCCCTAAAAATAACTCGGCGCCGCCGTCTACGCCGCCGAGGCTTCGGAGGCGGTCCGAACCAGCGCCGCCGTGCGTAATCGAATGGGGTCCCTCTCGCCGGACAACGCTTTGGCCAAAATGCTGGACGCCATGTCCATCTCTCGAGCTTCCGTTCTCTGATCAGGCGGCAGACTAGCCAATGCTTGGTGCAAAACGGCTATCACGATCGAGAGCGCCTCCGGATCTAGATGCCCCGGCTTGTTGAACATCGCGATTACCTCCAAACACTTAAGAGGGAAATCCTGCAAAAAAGCGCGCATGTCGGTCGGGTTCCCGACGTATTATCAAATAAATCTCGCGTAACCTCTCGCTGGCTGATAGAGTTCGTCCATCGTCGGGCACAGGATGGCCGCCGACGACTGAGAGATGCGCCGCGCTCCCCGCCAGATTTGCTGGAGAGCGCCGATGCCGGGTTCATCGAACTCGTCCAATCATTTCCTCGCGTCCCTGTCAGCTCAAGACAGCCAATTGGTGCGCCCTCACCTAAGGCCGACGGATTTGCCTTTGGGAACTGTGTTCTACAGGGCGGAGGACACCATCAACCGCATTTATTTCCCTGAAACTGGGGTCGTTTCGCTGGTCGTCGGACTTCGCGGCGGACAATTCGTGGAAGCGGGGATGTTCGGCCGCAACAGCGTGATCGGCGGCTCCGCCCTGTTGGACGGTCCGGTCGCGCTCCACCAGGCAATAAGTCAAGTGGCGGGCTCCGGCCTCGCCGGAGATGCGCATGTCCTCAAGAATCTGGTCGACGAAAGCGAGACATTGCGCAATTCCCTGATCAGCCACGAGCACATGATTCTCGCTCACGCGCAGCAGGTCGCTGCGTGCAACGCTTTGCATGAACTGGAGGAGCGGCTCAGCCGCTGGCTTTTGCAAACGAGAGACCTGGTTCAAAGCGACACCCTACCGCTCACGCAAGAATTTCTGTCGCAAATGCTGGGCGTGCAGCGCAGCAGCGTCACGCTGGTCGCCCGCCGGCTCCAGCAGGACGGGCTCATCACCTATAGGCGCGGCCTCATCCACATAATTGATGTGGAGGCGCTGGAGCACAGCTGCTGCGAGTGCTATGACGCAATCAACGTCATTTTGTCGACTGACAAGCTGGACCCCAAGGTAACGCGAACCCGACGACGCGAGCGCCGCAAGCGCCGCTGGAATCTATCTGTCTCGATTGCCAGAAGAACGCCTCGCCGATCGAAACCTCCAAGCTCTGCGGCGTCGAGCTTTACCTCGCCGACGCCATCACGCATATCGTCAGCGGCCAACAGCCAAACCGGCGATCCCGCCCTGGACCTACGCTCCACAACAGCTCAAAGACGTGGCCTGAAAACAAGCGCCCTGCCTTCCATCCGCGTCTCGATGCCATTTATTGAATTGACAACCTAACTCGCGACCATGAGCTATGGCGACCGTTAGGGTTGCCCGTCTAGGCGAAGTTCGTTCAGGCCGTCGCGAACGGCTGAGCGCTGTAGCGCCAAGCGATGGGCTGCAAACAGCGAAGTCTTGGCATGCCGCGCGACGATTGCGAACTTATGCGCGCGCCAATGCGCGCAACTCGCGTCAAGCCAGCCGTCTTTCCAAGTATCGTGCGCTTCGGAAGAACTTATGGCGTCGTAAGGGCAGAATGCCAGCGTTTCGCCGGCAAGAAAAGCTTTCGCGCCGAGCTCATAAATGTGAGCTGTTGTCATGAGCTTAGGCTCCAGAAGATAATAATCATCGAAATTCCATGAGAAACGGACAACCCTGATGCAGGCATTGGGATGCCGCACTTCTAGTAAAATTAAGTTTACCGAAAATGAATCGAACTTGCTTACGCCACCGGGACCGCCGGAATCTTTTGGCAAATGAAACCGGCAGCGCGAAAAATGTTATCTCAGCGTGGCCTGTCGAACGATGTGTAATCACGCACCAAGATCGCTCCTTAAGACCAAAATTCGCTACCGACCGCAAGCGCTCCGCAAGCCCGAGTTGATAACCAAGCCCGAATCGGCATAATAATGTCCGCCGAATATTGACGCGCGACCGAACGATCGGCGGCGTCCGCGCGCCGGGCGAACGCGCGCCGCGCAAATTGTTTGGATCCGTCGATCAGCCGCTGTTGAGATTGCTCTTGGGCGCTGACTCGACCACGCCGAAGGACCGGGAGCTGGCGCCCGGCCTGCCGATAAGGAACCCTTCGGCGGCCAAACCTCGCTTGAGCAGCTCCCTCACGGCCGCGGCCCGGCTCGGCATTCGATGCGTGAAGCGGAAGTCTTCCACCGCCCGCAGCTCATCGCCGTCCAGCATGATCTGAAGCCGCTCGCCTCTGGCGAGCTGGTTTCCTTTGGCGGTCTTCTCCACCATGGCAAACCCTCCGATCTTGCCAATTCGGCGCATTGTACTCATTTATCTCATTGGCAGTCAAGAGCTCATTATGAGGCATGAGCTCTTGCGGCCTGTCTGCAATGCCCTCAAATGAGGCCTCGACTAACAGTGAGCAAAACAAGAAGAGTGGGGCGTTTGCTAATCGCGAAATGTATCGACGCTAACCCGGCCTTAAGCTATCGTGAGCCTATTCGCTCGAAAATTCAATATAAAGCAAGGTTATAGGCTTATTTGCGCTTCTGACTGAGGCCAGAGCATTTGATATAGTGAGAGGAGTGCGATGGAAACCGAAAGAAGAGACGGAGAGAACCGGCCCTTCGGCATTAGGACAAAGAAATGACAGAGCAATCGCCGAGCGCCTCATTCGAGCTCGGGGAGCTCGCCCGAGGCGATAGCTTATGCCAAGAAGTGTTGGACGCGCTGCCGGCGGCCATCTACATGACAGATGCCGCCGGACGAATTACCTATTTCAACGAAGCCGCCGCCAGGCTCTGGGGACGACGCCCTGCGCTTGGGAGCAGCGAGTGGTGGGGTTCGTTGAAGCTCTTCTGGCCGGATGGCCGGCCGATGCCGCTCGACCAGTGCGCCATGGCGCGAGCGCTGCGGGAGAACCGGCCAATCAAAGGCATGGAGACGATAGCCGAACGCCCCGATGGCGCGCGCGCGCCGTTCATTTCATTTTCGACCCCCCTCTACGAGGAATCGGGCGCTCTCGTCGGCGTCGTCAACATGCTGGTCGAGATCGCCGAGCGCAAACGCGCCGAGGAGATGCTGCGGGAGCAAACGCGGCGGTGGGAAATATTGAACCAGACCGCTCAAGCTATCTCCAGCGATCTCGAGTTGGAACGAATCTTCCAGATCGTCACCGACAGCGCAACCGAGCTGAGCGGCGCCAAACTTGGCGCGTTCTTCGACAATGTGGTCGACGCTCAGGGTGAGCACACCCTGCGCGCGCTTTCAATAGCGCCTCAGTCGGCCTTCGAGAAACCCGCGCCTCCAGGGGACATGGCAGTCTTGGAATGGATATTCCGCGAGGCCGGCGTCATTCGGTCGAACGATATTCGCTCCGATCCTCGCTACGGCGAGCTTGCTTCTCATTTCGGCGCGCCCGAAGGGCGCCTGCCGGTTGTCAGCTTTTTATTTGTGCCCGTCATATCGCGATCTGGCGGAGTCCATGGCGGACTCATTTTTGTCCACGACGAGCCCGGCGTCTTTACGCCCAGAATCGGAAGAAATCGTCAGGGCGATCGCGGCGCAGGCGGCCGTTGCGATCGACAATGCAGGCCTTCTACAAGCGGCGCGGATCGAGATGGATTCGTGCAGGAAGGCCGAAAAAGCAGCGCAACAGCTTGCCGCCATCGTCGAGTCCTCCGAGGACGCCATTTTGACGAAGGACCTCGATGGCATTATCATAAGCTGGAACCAGGGCGCAGAGCGGCTCTTCGGCTACGCCGGCGAGGAAGTGATCGGGAAGTCGATTGCGATTCTCATTCCGATGGACCGGCTCGATGAGGAGCCGATAATTCTGTCCCGTATCCGACAAGGCGAGCGCGTAGATCACTACGAGACCGTTCGGCGGCGCAAGGATGGAAGTCTTGTCGAGATCTCGCTGACCGTCTCGCCGGTCAGGAACGCGGCCGGCGAGATCGTCGGCGCGTCCAAGATTGCTCGCGACATCACCGAGCGCCGCCGCGCCCAGGAACAGCAGCGTCTCCTCCTCAGGGAGATGAACCACCGCATCAGAAATCTGTTTGCGCTTTGCAGCGGCGTTGTGACTCTGAGCGCCCGCTCGGCGAAGACGCCGCAAGACCTCGCTTTTGCGGTCCGGGAACGATTAGGAGCGCTGGCGCGGGCGCACGGGCTCACGCTTTCGCAATCCGAGGATATCGCTAAGACGGAGCAGCCGGCCACCCTGCATGCCTTGATCCAGACGATTGTTGCACCCTACGATCCCCAAGAGAATGAGGACGAGTCGCGTGTCGCGGTGAGCGGGCCTGATATTCCAATCGCCAGCAGCTCGGTGACAAGCTTGGCGCTTCTTCTGCATGAGTTCGCGACCAACGCCACCAAATATGGGGCGCTATCGACGCCGGCAGGCCGCGTCGATATCAACTGTCTTGACGACGGCGACCGGTTCGTCTTGACCTGGACGGAGCGGGGCGGCCCACGCATCGACCATGTGGCCCGCAGCGAAGGCTTTGGCAGTTTGCTCGCCCGCGCGACAGTAAAGGGACAGCTCAACGGCGAGCTTTCACGCGAGTGGAAGCCTGAGGGCTTGACGATCCGGCTGGCGATCCCTCGAGACCACCTTGCCGCCAACGCATCCCCCTAGACGGCGTCTCGATCGTACTGCATCGATTGCGGCGGCCTGTAGGATTGCGCGTCCAAGAAAGTCCGATCCGGGCCGATGCGGTCAAAAGTGTGTCTCACCTTAAACACCTTGCGCCGTTTTCCGGTTCTATCGGATTGGAAAACGGCGCAAGGTTTATGATCGCGCATTACTCCGCGGCAATCAATCGGGATCGAGGATAGGCCCACTCAATTCGGGAGAGCGCGTCAAGAGATCCCTAAGCGCCCGCCTTGTTACTCCGCCGGCTCGAGAATCCTTTCCGACTGCGCGGGCATTTCAGCCGCGGGCTTAGGCGCAGGGCGCGCCTCGACAAGGGCGACGCTGACCCCGGGGCCAAGCTGTTGCAGCGAAAGCTCCCTGCCGTTTCCGAATCTGACGCCATCGCGATAGGCGCCGTGCTGCAGTCTTGCGAATATAACATTCTCGCAAGGCTGCAATCGAAGATGGTCCTGAAGAGCGTTCGAAATGCCCTCGAGGGTTAGGTTGGCGCCATGCTGAACGCACACGGCGGTGGCGCAATCGCCCAGAACAGCCAAGCCTATACTCCCAGATGGGAAACGGGTGGTGACATATTTTTCTGATTCCCGGGCCGGCCGCGAGGCATACATTTCAAGCGAGAATCACACATTTGAAGCACTCCTCATGTTCGAACATCCCCCGCGCCCAGTCGCCTACTTTCAGCGAGAAGCCTTGAGTTCAAGATCCCCACTGTAAAGAGGACGCGGAGCGTCCTTACGGCTGTCTCAAGCCGCCAATACCGCAAAACTTTTTTCAGTCTGGACCGCCTCCGAGGGGATGCCGGAATTTCATCTGCCGCGCGAACGCGATAAGGCCCCCAAGGTTCGGTGTGACGCGCGGTTTTTGTTGGGATCAAAGCTGCGCGCACTAGTTAGTCCCACGACTGAACATGTTTCCGCTCTCGGCGATTGTAGCTCCTTTCGCTTGCCGACACGTAAGGCTACGGGCCCGACTTGTCGGAAAGGCTAGGACGGAAGAGTTAGCCGTCGCGATCGGCGCCAATGTCCGCGTGGCTGGATTCGTCTTGGCCAGGGACGAAGCGGCGAGAAACTGGCGTCGTTCTGCGCGTCCCGGATCTCTCCCGAGGCCAGCACGGCTCCGCGATTTGCTTTAGGCTCGCGAGCCGCGAGCGTCCGCGACGAGATCGCCGCCGCTCACGCGCCGGCGCCACAGGGGAGTTTCCGGCGCGCATTCTGACGGCGCCGGCGCCGTCAGGGCGGCGGAGCGCGGGGTATTCTATGAGGCCCTTAACGAATGGCCGGGTCGCTGCGCGACGCTGTCGGCTCGACTTTGGTGAAGGACCCGGCTTTATTCCTTGTTCATGGGGCCGATCTGGGCCGGCGACTGTTCGCCGGGACTTTTTGGCGCCCCCGTCGTTGGAGGAGCCCACCCCGGATCGGAGGAGCGTCCCATGGTCGCGGGATTCGTCGTGTTTCCGGTTGTGGTATCGCCGTTTTCCGAGGCGGGACCCACCGATTTTTCACCGTTCCCGCGGCCTGTGGTCGAAGCGTCCTGGGCAAAAGCCGCCGCTGACGCTACGGACAGTATCGCCGCAGAGAGAGCTATCGCAAGCTTCATAACTTGTTTCTCCGTAAAAGTGGTGTTGAATTTATGCCGTGTCGCGCGACAATCCTTCGCGTCAACGCGTTCGGCCCGCCTTAACGGACATTGGCGAAAAAAGTTCACGCCACGTTCCAGCCGTTATGTTCGCGCTGCGTCGCGCGAGCCGGGGCATCCCCCGGCTATCTCTTCAAAGAAATAGCCTCATCGTCTTGAGGAAACGCGAAGTTGATTTGGCGATCCAGCAAAACCGCTGGCTCCGGTAAAATGGACAGCAATCTCGTGGCGGCGCCGATGAAGGCGGGCCACGAAAGCCACAAGAAAACTTCTGGCTCATCCCATGGGCGGAAGTGAAAACGAGTGCGAAGACAAAAGCTCGAGCGGCACTCGGGGGCGGGACCCATGAGCAGCATGTTAAAACGGGAGAGCAGAGCCATAAGGGCGCTCAAGGGAACAACACGTCAGAGCCGGTCAGCAGAGCCACAAGAAGAGCTAAAGGAGAGGTGGAGGTCTTCCACGCATCCATTTCGCGTTCTGGCCAACGAGATGGACGACGGCTCGATCCGCTCCTACTCCAAGTCGCTGGCTAGTTCTACTGAATCACAAAATTGCGGGAGGTTCGCGTCGCGACAAATCTGGTAAGTTGCTGATTCGATAATCGATACTCGGTGTTTGATGTGGATCTCTCCAGGCGAACCAGCCAGGCGCGTTTTGCGGCCTATGTCGAGGCTCTTGCCGAGGTGATCGGGCATGCCGATCGGGCGAGGCCCCTGAACGATTATTGCGTCGGGCTGTTGATGCCCGGCGAGCGCAAGAGCGTCGAGCCCATGGCGGCGATTGTCGCGCCGTCGCGCGTCTCGGCCAAGCACCAATCGCTTCTGCATCTGGTCGGCGAGGCGCCCTGGTCGGACGAGGCGATCCTTGACAAGGTTCGCGAACTGGTTCTGCCATCCATCGAGAGGCAGGGCCCCGTCGAAGCCTGGATCATCGACGACACTGGCATTGCGAAGAAAGGGACCCATTCGGTCGGCGTCGCGCGACAATATTGCGGCAGGCTCGGCAAGCAGGACAATTGTCAGATCGCGGTGACGCTGTCGGTCGCCAATCATGCGGCAAGCCTGCCGATCGCCTACCGGCTCTATCTGCCGGAGGCCTGGGCGAATGATCCGGCGCGCCGCAAAAAGGCGCACGTTCCGAAGGAGGTTGAGTTCAGGACGAAGCCGCAGATCGCGCTCGATCAGATCCGTGCGGCTCATGCCGCGGGCGTTGCGCCGGGCGTCGTTCTGGCTGATGCGGGATATGGCGTCAACGGCGGCTTTCGCGCCGGCGTGACGGCGTTGGATCTGCCTTACGTCGTCGGCGTGCAATCGACGTTGACCGTTTGGCCGCCCGGTCAGAAGCCGTTGTCGGCAAAGCCCTGGAGCGGCCGTGGCCGCAAGCCGTCCCGTCTCAACCGCGATGTTGAACATCAACCCGTCACGGTCAAGGAATTGGCGTTGAGCTTGAAGAAAAAGACATGGCGCGCGCTCGCCTGGCGTGATGGTTCGAACACGCCGCTCGCCTCGCGCTTTGCCGCCGTGCGTCTGCGCCCGGCCTCGCGTGATTACAATCGGACCAAACCGCATCCGGTGGAATGGCTCCTCATTGAATGGCCGGATGGAGAAGCCGCGCCGACGAAATATTGGCTCTCGACCTTGCCCAAAGACACGCCTTTGCAGGTTCTGGTCGACAAAGCCAAATTGCGCTGGCGCATCGAACGCGATTACGAGGAGCTGAAAGGCGAACTCGGATTAGCCCATTACGAAGGTCGGGGCTGGCGTGGTTTTCATCACCACGCGACGCTCTGCATCGCAGCTTACGGCTTCCTTGTCTGCGAACGGGAAGCGATTCCCCCCTCAGCCTCCTGGCGACGCAGGACGCCTCCGCTACCCAAAGGTTTCCGACCCCGCGGCGCCGCCGATCCGACCCGAACGTCACGTCCAGAACTCGATCGCGACTATGAGAAAACAGCTCACAGTCGCGCTCGTAAAAACCTTGATACGATGTCCATGCTGTCAAACAATGCGCCGACACAAAGCTGTTCCTATCAATTCATGACACAGTAGAACTAGGGGCTTGCATTTTCCCCAACGTCACCTTTTCAAGGCATGCGGTACGTCCCGTTGTCTCGATTGGCCGGGTAACCAGGCGTGTCTGGATACGGGTCGCGTCCATAGGTCCAAACTGTTCGCGGGGTGCCGTCTTCTTGACTTAAAACCTTCGCAGGGCGTCCCGCGTTTCCATCCTTTTCGGCCATGTCGATCGCGGCGTCCATCGCGTGAACACCATCTGAATAATGGCCTACTTCACGTCCTTCGATCTCGACAATCCATGTCGATGCACTTTTTTTGGAACACGAGGACGCAAGCGAGACAAAGCGTCTCGCCGAGAGCGCGCGTCGAAATTGCCTCATGCTTGCCGGCGATATTTCGAACGCGAAGCACTGTCAGACGCTTGTCGCAGAAGCAGTTGAGGCTTTCGGGCGCATCGACGTATTGGTCAATAACGCCGCGCATCAGATGAGCTTCAGCTCAATCGAAGAGATTTCCGCAGAGGAATGGGACCGCACCTTGGCAACAAATATTTCGGCAATGTTTTACATCACGAAGGCGGCGGTCCCCTACATGGATCGGGGCGGATCCATCATTATTACGGCTTCCGTCAATGCGGATAGTCCAAATCCGCATTTGCTCGCCTACGCCTCGACGAAAGGCGCGATCCAAAACTTTACCGTTGGCCTCGCGCAACTGCTCACGGAAAAAGGCATCCGCGCCAACGCGGTGGCGCCGGGTCCGGTCTGGACGCCTCTCATCCCGTCCACCATGCCTGATGAAAAGATCGAGCGATTCGGAGAGCAGGTCCCAATGAAGCGCCCGGCGCAGCCAAAGGAACTCGCGCCTGTCTTTGTGCTGCTTGCGAGCGATGAAGCCAGCTACATCTCCGGAGCGACGATCGCAGTAACCGGCGGAAAGCCCTTCATTTAGGTGGTGCGCGTGAACGGCAGCCGAGATGCCGTCAAGCGGCCGGTTCGGCGGCCGATATGTTCAAACTCGCCCGGGAAAAGGAGAGCGCCAGTGAAGTGTTATCTCGTTCGTTTAGATAGGAGAAGAAGATATCAGCCCCCTCGCGGGCAAAGGCTAACGCTACGGCGCGGCCGATCCCCGAATCTCCGCCTGTCAACAGGACCTTCTTGTCGAGGAGCCGTTCAGCTCCCTTGTAGCTCTCTTCGCCATAATCAGGTCGAGGCCGCATTGCGGAACTTTGCCCCGGTACAGGCTGGTGTTGCGGTTCAAAAGGCGGACGTGGAAACTCAGTCATCATCGGCCCTGCTGGGTTGGTTTGGCAGAAACGCCGCTGGCGCGTCCCGGTTCGCGCGTGTCTTTAACTTCTTCAACCATTGCAGCGCAGCGAGACGACCTGCAAAAGCCGAGATGCTAGGTCGCGACCACATCTCAACGGCCGCCGCCCGCCCATTCCTTACGCCGGACAAAGCTGCCTGCAACATGGCAGGAAATAAATCGGGGCGATAGGCAACGCGCCGTGTCGACCCCTCCCATCGCGGCGCTTCGAGCTAGCTGGCGGCATCGAGGATGGCTGCTTCACGCGATGCCTCATCGGCCATGCGTTTGACGCTTTTCAGATCAGCTACGAACGCCTCGTATTCGCGCCGCTTCGAGGCTTCGTCTGGAAGACGCAAGAGATATGATGGATGCACGGTGATGTAACCGGGGCGACGGCCAAACACCGTGGGTCCGCGCGAACGGGCGATAGGCAATGCCTTGCCTGCAAGCGCGAGAACGGCGGTTGCCCCAAGCGCAACAACGACTTTTGGCCGCACGAAATCAAGCTCTTTCGTCAGCCACCACCGATAATGCCTGACCTCTCCCGCGGTTGGCTTTTGGTGTATGCGCTTCTTGCCGCGCTGCTCGTATTTGAAATGCTTCACCACGTTCGTCACGTAGACGGACTCGCGATCCAGTCCCGCTTCCGCCATGGCGCGATTCAAGAGCTGGCCTGCCGGGCCTACAAATGGGCGCCCTTGCACATCTTCCTGGTCGCCCGGCTGTTCTCCGACAAGGGCGATCGCGGCGCCTTCCGGCCCTTCCCCAAGGACCGCCTGCGTCGCCCCCGCCACAAGGGGTTTGGACGCGGCAATGATGCGATTGAGTTCGGCGAGCGTGTGCGGCTCCTGCTTTACCATGGCGAGCATGGCCTTGTCCGGTGGGCGGTCGAACGCCATTGCGGCCTCCGTTTTCGATCTTGCTCAACGCGCGAGTAGGGTGATCGGATCAAATCGGAATTGCCGCCGCCTCTGGCTTGTCGCGGCTCTTCCCCTTGGAAGGTTTGCCCAACCGCCCGAGGGCTCAGCTTCGCGTCCAGCCAACGACGGTTTTTACGACAGGCAGGGAACGATTAAAAACGACTGCCGTTTGGAGGGCTGCCGGCAAGCTCGTGAAGAGCTGCAGCAGTCAACCAACGGAGAAATCAAACATGCCGGAAGAACGTAACACATCCAATCGCGGCTTCGCCTCCATGGACGAGGACAAGCAACGCGAAATCGCACGCAAGGGCGGCGAGAGCGTTCCGGATGAGAAGCGCAGCTTCTCGAAGGATCATGAGCTCGCGGCCGAGGCCGGACGCAAGGGCGGACAAGCGGTGCCGGATGAGAAGCGCAGCTTCTCCCAAGACCATGAGCTAGCCTCGGAAGCGGGACGCAAAGGCGGCCAATCATCCGGCGGCAATTTTGCAAATGATCGGGAGCGGGCCTCTGAAGCGGGACGCAAGGGCGGCGAAGCCTCGCACAAGGAGCGGTGATCGCCAACCCCGAGAGGGCCGTTCGGCCCTCTCGGCCATGAACATCGAGGCGTCGATTGAGGGCGCGGCGTCCATGTTTTTGATCATCAGCGCCAAGCCTGAACCGTGGCGAGGTTCTCCCCCGGTCTTTCCCCGAGCCGGAAAAGGCCCAAGTCAATCGTTGCACGCTCTGTGCAACAGGTGCGCTGGTCAATGCGCCCGCGCGCTCGTCGGATCGACATTCTTTTTCGCGATCTGCGCACACGCCTTGGAACCGTAGAGTTCTTCAGGAATTCGACTGCGCCATCACAACCCCAAGGAGCTGCTATGAGACATGAATTTTTGGTAGGAGTCGCAGTTGTTGCCAGTTTGTCGCTGGGAGTTCCCGCCTTCGCCGAGTCGCTGACGGAGAAGACGGGAGTTAACGAACTGTTGGGCGCCAGTCCTTCGACGCCTGATTTTGTCAGTGAGGCCGCAATCGGCGGGATGTTTGAAATCCAATCCAGTCAGCTCGCCCAGCAGAAGGGGAGCGCCGCCGAGCGGACTTTTGCGGAGCGCATGATCGAAGATCACACGAAAGCGTCGAACGAACTGAAGTCTCTCGTCCAAAACGGATCCGTGCAGGCGACTTTTCCTACGACATTGGATGATGCCACGCAAAAGAAGCTTGATCAGCTGAAGAGTTTAAGCGGTGCAGAGTTCAACAAGACTTACGCCGACGATCAAATTTCGGCGCACAAGGATGCCGTTAGCTTGTTTGAACGCTACGCCAAAGGGGGCGACAACGCGGCTCTCAAGCAATGGGCTTCCGCAACCCTTCCGACGCTAAGGCGCCATCTGGAGATGGCGCAGGATATGGGGAGGAATCGCGTGGCGGGGCCATAACGCCAGTCAATATGCGCTCGGGCGGTTGAAATGCGATACTCGCGAGCGCCGGCTTGACGACGCCTCAGCCGCCAGCTCTCTCTGGCGTCCCGTTCCACTCGAGTTGCATGACGCCGGGCTCGCCGAGTAGCTCGTCGATTATCTTTGGCGGCGCGACCGGTCGCGGCTAAGCCGAGCTCAATCTGGCCGCCGCCGAGACACAGGCCAATGACAGTCGCCAACCACAGTGTGGCGGCTGTGGTGACGCCCACAACGCTGTTGCCGCGACGCAGGATGACTTGGCCTTTTTGCAATGCGAGCGCTGAAATGGGTCGAAGGCGCGCTTTCGCGGAAACACCGGGCCCGCATATCGATCGACCTCGATGACGGCGGCCCAAGCGAACCGGAGGTTCGCCGCAGGCTAAGCGGAGCGAATTTCACGATTGCCGAAAGCCATGTTCTTTTTGACAGGGTCGGCGGTCGTCGCAAACTGACGTTCGAAGTCCTTATCGTTCGCCACGGATGGCGCCGCCTCCGATAAATCCCATACCGGTCAGAATGCCGAGGGGCAGGCGCATCAAATCGTTCATCACGAACGAATTCGAGGGCCGCCCCGCCATCGGAAGCAGGAGGTTTACCTCAATCATCGAGACCGAAGCGGCGAGGCAAACCATCAGGGTGGTGCCTAAACCGGCGATCTTCCCCTCCTCACTGCGATCATAGCCGATCAAGCGCGCTGGCGACGACCGTGACCGCGAGCCTTATTGCGACGTCGGTCCATCCTATCGGCGTAACCATCGTCATCATAGCCGTTTTCCCCTCGGCAGCCCCGATCAGCGTTGGGCGGCGGCGGACAACGCCCAACTGCGGGGAAGGTTCGGTTCCGCTGGCTGCGGTCGTTTTAAGAGTGTGAAGCGTCGCAAAAGCGCTTTCTAGGACGGAACCTGGCAGGGGTCGCGACGTTTCCCCGGCGGTTAACTAGAAGCGAGAGCAAGATATGGACGGCATCATTTATCTCGTCGGCCT
The DNA here is from genome assembly GCA_963789645.1 of uncultured Alphaproteobacteria bacterium. Lineage (GTDB taxonomy): Bacteria > Pseudomonadota > Alphaproteobacteria > Rhizobiales > Beijerinckiaceae > Methylocapsa. The sequence continues at coordinate 15,929 of CAWBLM010000004.1, forward strand.
CGTCGTCATCGTCCTGGCCGTCTTGTCGTTTTTAGGGCTGCATTGAGGGAGAGAATCATGACAGAGGTCGTCGCTCGCGCCGAAGGCGGGCTTTTGGCGCGCGCTCCCGTAGGCAGCTATGTTGATTGGGCGGCCATCCTTGGCGGCGCCGTTGTCGCCGTCGTTATCTTTACGACGTTGACTGTGTTCGGATCGGCGGTCGGATTATCGCTCACCTCCGCTGAGCCGGGGCAGGGCTTGGCCGCAAAGCTTGTGGCGATCGCGATCGCACTGTGGGCGGCGTGGATGGCGGCTTCGAGCTTCGCCGCCGGGGGCTATATCGCAGGCCGTTTAATTCTACTGTGTCATGAATTGATAGGAACAGCTTTGTGTCGGCGCATTGTTTGACAGCATGGACATCGTATCAAGGTTTTTACGAGCGCGACTGTGAGCTGTTTTCTCATAGTCGCGATCGAGTTCTGGACGTGACGTTCGGGTCGGATCGGCGGCGCCGCGGGGTCGGAAACCTTTGGGTAGCGGAGGCGTCCTGCGTCGCCAGGAGGCTGAGGGGGGAATTGCTTCCCGTTCGCAGACAAGGAAGCCGTAAGCTGCGATGCAGAGCGTCGCGTGGTGATGAAAACCACGCCAGCCCCGACCTTCGTAATGGGCTAATCCGAGTTCGCCTTTCAGCTCCTCGTAATCGCGTTCGATGCGCCAGCGCAATTTGGCTTTGTCGACCAGAACCTGCAAAGGCGTGTCTTTGGGCAAGGTCGAGAGCCAATATTTCGTCGGCGCGGCTTCTCCATCCGGCCATTCAATGAGGAGCCATTCCACCGGATGCGGTTTGGTCCGATTGTAATCACGCGAGGCCGGGCGCAGACGCACGGCGGCAAAGCGCGAGGCGAGCGGCGTGTTCGAACCATCACGCCAGGCGAGCGCGCGCCATGTCTTTTTCTTCAAGCTCAACGCCAATTCCTTGACCGTGACGGGTTGATGTTCAACATCGCGGTTGAGACGGGACGGCTTGCGGCCACGGCCGCTCCAGGGCTTTGCCGACAACGGCTTCTGACCGGGCGGCCAAACGGTCAACGTCGATTGCACGCCGACGACGTAAGGCAGATCCAACGCCGTCACGCCGGCGCGAAAGCCGCCGTTGACGCCATATCCCGCATCAGCCAGAACGACGCCCGGCGCAACGCCCGCGGCATGAGCCGCACGGATCTGATCGAGCGCGATCTGCGGCTTCGTCCTGAACTCAACCTCCTTCGGAACGTGCGCCTTTTTGCGGCGCGCCGGATCATTCGCCCAGGCCTCCGGCAGATAGAGCCGGTAGGCGATCGGCAGGCTTGCCGCATGATTGGCGACCGACAGCGTCACCGCGATCTGACAATTGTCCTGCTTGCCGAGCCTGCCGCAATATTGTCGCGCGACGCCGACCGAATGGGTCCCTTTCTTCGCAATGCCAGTGTCGTCGATGATCCAGGCTTCGACGGGGCCCTGCCTCTCGATGGATGGCAGAACCAGTTCGCGAACCTTGTCAAGGATCGCCTCGTCCGACCAGGGCGCCTCGCCGACCAGATGCAGAAGCGATTGGTGCTTGGCCGAGACGCGCGACGGCGCGACAATCGCCGCCATGGGCTCGACGCTCTTGCGCTCGCCGGGCATCAACAGCCCGACGCAATAATCGTTCAGGGGCCTCGCCCGATCGGCATGCCCGATCACCTCGGCAAGAGCCTCGACATAGGCCGCAAAACGCGCCTGGCTGGTTCGCCTGGAGAGATCCACATCAAACACCGAGTATCGATTATCGAATCAGCAACTTACCAGATTTGTCGCGACGCGAACCTCCCGCAATTTTGTGATTTAGTAGAATTAAGACATCGCATTCCGGACGCCACGGAGCACGAGGTTCGGATCCGCGACGGAGCGCATGGGCTGATCGCGTGGTCGGTAGCGGCGATCATCTCTGGACTGATCCTCGCTTTCTCCATCGGAGCAGCGACGACGGCGGCGACCAGGGAAGCCGCGAAGACGACGCAGGATTATCAGCTTGGATTGCTTTTCCGCGGCGCAGCGAGCCCGGACGAGACCGCGCGGCGCGACAGCGAAAGCGTGTTGAAAGCGATCACCGCGCGAAAGGCCTTGAGCCCGGATGACGAGGCCTTTTTGACGCAGCTCGTCGCCAAGATTGTGCCGGTATCCCAGAGCGAAGCCAGGGGGCGGGTGATAGAGTTCGCGCACAATATCCAAAGCTCGCTCGACGCGGCTCGCCGGGCCGCAGTGCTGGCGGCGTTCATCACTGCCGCCTCTTTGGCGATTGGAGCCGCCGCGGCCTGGAGCGCGGCGATCGCCGGCGCCAAGCACAGGGACGAGGGAACGCTGTTAAGTCCCCTCACAAAATGGTCTTAGCAATCGCGCAAGGAGAACGCTTATGGGCCGGGGAATTCTGCTGTGGATGCTTGGCGTGCCGCTGCCGATAATCATCCTTCTCATGCTGGCGCATCATTAACGGAGTGCCGGAAACTGTAGTCAGTTTCCCCCCTCTGATGATCGCCCGCTGCGAAGCCAGACGTTGGGAAGGCTCCGAGCCGCGCCAGCCATACGGGGTAGGAAAATGATGCGGACGTCGCCAATGCCGCGGGCGGCGCATAGCGTCGTAAAAACTGCTCGACGGCGCGCAGAAGATTGCTGCGGTGGCGGTCGCCTCGGCTGAAAACCTCGAAGCCCAAACTCCACCACAGCTGCTCGGCCCAGCGGAGCCCGGTCACTTCGACATTGCATCCTTCCAGCGAGGTGGCGTCGCCAACGACGATTTTCGGCGCGTCATCGTCGAGCGCATATTTCATGAGCCATCGCCGCTTTTCGATCGCGATCATCTCGACGTCGGCGAGCATGGCTTCGCGCAGCGTTTGAACGATCGGAGCGTCGAGGGACCATTTGTCCCAAAGCTCGACTGAGCCGGCCGCCTTTCCGGTTAGTTTCATCGTCTCGGCGGCCGCGCGCCTGGCTTTGATCTCGAACCTTTCGCCGCGCAATTTTATCCCGACCGCCTCGATTCCCGGCAACGGAAAATAGAAGTCGACCCGACGTTCGAGAAAGCTCCATTTGTTGTCGGCGAATTTTGCCGAGGCTGCCGGAAGCGGCGTCGGGAAGAACCAGCGAACCTCTGCGCTGCGAAAGATCATCTCGGGCGATTTCCCGCGCGCCTCTGAAACGACGCGAGTTGGCGCCGGCGAACGCGGCGGGGCTTAAAAAAGTTTCGGTGGTATAGCTGAGAATCGCTTGCGGCCTTGGCGGCAGCTTCAGAAAAGGTCCGATCAGTCTAATCCGGATCGCGCCGAAAAGCATTGTTGGTCGCCGCGTGGTCTCTGCCCTGTCGCCGGCGGAGCATCGCCAACAATCCCCGATCAAGGTCAGCTTCATCGCAAGGTCGGGCCATCACCAGGGAACCGCGTCGAAGCTCGTTCGTTTGCCGCAGGGCGCGGAGGATCCCTCCGGCGCCGGACAGACAGGGAGCAAATCGAATGGGGTTTTTTTCAAAGGACATCCGCACTTTGGATGAGCTGTTCATCCACACGCTACGCGACATCTACTATGCGGAAAAGCAGATCGAATCCGCGCTGCCGACCATGATCGAGAAGGCCAACGACGCCGAGCTGAAGTCCGGCTTTGAGCTTCATCTGGGGCAAACCCGAAACCACGTCGAGCGGCTTCAGGAGGTTTTTGATATGCTCGGCGTCGAGCCCAAGGAAGTAGACTGTCCGGCGATCGACGGCATCCTCAAGGAAGCGAATGAAGTGGCTGGCGATATAGACGATAAGTCCGTCCTGGACGCGGCTCTGATAGCCGCCGCGCAGGCTGTCGAGCATTACGAGATCACGCGTTATGGAACGCTTATCGCCTGGGCCAACGACCTTGGACGCGACGATTGCACGACTTTGCTTCAGCAAACACTCGACGAGGAGAAAGAGACGGATCGAAAATTGACGGCGTTGGCCGCGCATAACGTGAATCTCCGCGCCGCCGAGTAGCGGCGGGGCGACCGCTGCGCCTTAACGTATCGCTAAGCAGATAGGAGTCCTACAACGGTGGAGGGCGTAATGAACACCCGGAATGCGCCCTCCGCCACCGCCACCCGGCCAGTCACGGCCTTATAGCGATACTGCATAAACAGAGCCGACCTTTCGCTCTCAAAAGTCTTCGTCTATAGTTTTAGGCGACAGCGGTGGCGATCATGACGACGACCGCCGCCGCCATTATTCCAGTCGAAAGCCAGCCGACCCACCTCAGCAATCCGACGACTGTGTTGCCTTTCATAATGTCTGTTCTGGCTGTCATGAGCATCATCATAATCATGACCGGAACAGAGACGACGCCATTGATCACGGCGCTCCAAAACAGCGCCCTTATTGGGTCGAGCGGTGAAAAATTGATTGCACTCCCGAGCAACGTCGCGACCGCGATCGTGGCGTAAAAAGCCTTTGCTTGGTGCGGCTCGCGCGCCAATCCGGTCGGCCATCGCATTGCTTCGCCCAATGCATAGCCGACGGAGCCGGCGAGAACGGGAATGGCCAAAAGTCCGGTTCCGATGATGCCCAAACCGAAAATCGTGAAGGCGAAGCGTCCCGCAACCGGCCGAAGAGCCTCGGCAGCCTGACTGGATGACTGAATATCGGTCGTGCCGGTCGCGTGCAATGTCGCGGCGGTCGTAACCATAATTGCAAGGGCGACAAGACTTGAAAAACCCATGCCGACATAGGTATCCATCTGAATCCGGCCGATCGCCGCCGGCGCCTGCTCTGGCGCATCGACCAGGGGCTTGCGCCTGCGACTGGCTTTTTCATCTTCGACTTCCTGCGCCGCCTGCCAGAAGAATAAATACGGACTGATAGTGGTGCCTAAAACCGCGACCACAACCGTCCAAAACCCCCGATCAGCAGAAAAAGTCGGGATGAAGATCCCCCGAGCGAGCTCCCCAAGGGGAATCTTCACGACCAGCGCCGTGCCGAAATAGGCGAATAGCGAAAGCGTCAGCCATTTTAGCACCAATACATACTTGTTGTATTGCAAGAAAATCTGTAGGCAAGCGCTGACACCGGCGAAGAGAGCCACATAAATCGCCGCGTTCCCACCAATCAGCAGCCTGACGGCATCGCCCATTGCGCCGAGATCGGCGCCGATGTTGATCGTATTCGCGACGCAGAGAAGCGTTACAATGACTGGCAGAATCCAGGAAGGAAAGTGCGTTCGGAGATTTCCAGCGATGCCTTTGCCGGTAGTGCGGCCGATCCGCGCGCTGATTTCTTGGATTGCGGCCATCAGCGGGTAACTGAATAGCATTGTCCATAAAATCGTGAACCCAAACTGAGCTCCAGCTTGCGAATAGGTTGCGATGCCGCTTGGATCGTCATCGGCGGCTCCGGTAATGAGACCTGGTCCCAGTACCGCCCACAGTCGGGGTTTCGAGGTTGGCGCGACGGGACTCGGAAGCTCTGGGTCGGGCTCGACTAACGCCACGCGATTCTCCATCAAATTTAGTCTGCAATCCACCTCCGAAGCGATGGACCGCGTGCTAGCTGCGGGCCGTCGCGGGCTTCCTTCGTCGCCGACGTCATAAGCTGCTCCAAAGAAGACGTCAGCGAAGTCTTAAACGGCCCGCGAAATAACGGCCGGACGCGAAGCTCCGGCCCATCCAAGTAGCCAAAAGCCCGACGTACATTGCGCCGGCTGTGACGAAGTTAGAGACAGTCCGCCGTCAATCCGAAGATCGGCAACGTCATGACAATGGAGACCGCCCCGAAATCCGCTCAACCCTCTCAACGTCATTCGGTTCCCACGACACGGATGGACCTTTTGTGCTCCAAACGGTTATCCTACTTGATTATGATCTACGCGGCTTGCAGTCTGATGCGGCGGACGGCCGAATGCCCAATGACCTCCAATGGCTCGGGACCATTTTCAGCTGTAGCATTCTGATGCGCGTAGCGCCGCCGGTGGACTTCAAGAGCATCTTCATTTGACCAGCAACACTTTCGCGTCTCCCTGCCGGCTTATCAAATGGAGGGTCACGTCGCTTCCATCGCGATGCAACCTCAGATCCACGCAAGACCCGCGCAGGCTCAGCCGGCTTATTCTCACGTAGTCCAGAAAGTCCGGCATGACGGAATCTTCGAAGCGGATAGAATTGGCGTCGTAACGGAGGTCCATGCCGAGACAGGCTGCCAGAAAGCCAAACGGGGCAGCCGCGGCCCACGCTTGCGGCGCGCAAGCGACCGGATAGGCGGTCGGCCCCCTGTGCGGCTTGCGGATGAATCCACAGAACAGTTCCGGCAGGCGACGCAAATCCTGATATACCGCCGCGTCAAACATAGCCGTGAAGATCTGGCACGCCGATTTGTTGAACCCATAACGGGCTAAACCAAGCGCGATCATCGCGTTGTCATGCGGCCACAGCGAGCCATTGTGATAGGAGATTGGATTGTACCGAGCCTCGCCGCTTGCGACGGTCCTGATCCCCCAGCCGCTGAATGAATCCCGGCATAGAAGCGTCTGCGCGACTGTCGCCGCCCGCTCTGGCATGGCGATGCCGGTAAACAAAGCGTGCCCGGCGTTCGATGTCCGCACCCGGCAAGGTTTCTTTTTTCCATCAAGCGCCAGGGCATAGGTGCCGATATCCTCACACCAAAACGCCGCATCGAAATTGTCTCGCAGAGTTTGAGCTTCGGCGAGCAGTTTGCTTTCGAGCTCGAATTCGCCGTATTGACGCGCAAGCTTTGCCGCATGCAGCTTGGCGCTGAAGACATAACCCTGAACCTCGCAAAGCGCGACCGGTCCTTCCGCCAACGCGCCATCGGAATGAAAGATCGAGTCATAGGAATCTTTCCAGCCTTGATTGACGAGGCCAGCTTCGGTTTGTCGCGCATATTCGACGAAGCCATCGCCGTCTTTGTCGCCATAAAGTCGATCCAATGGAGAGCGGCTTTGATATTGGGCCACACCGCCGCCAGCGTCTCCTTTTCCCCAGTCCGATCGAAATACATGCCGGCCAGCATGATAAAGAGCGGCGTGGCGTCGACCGTGCCGTAATAGAGCCTGTAAGGGACTTCCCCGAGACGAGCCATTTCCCCGTTCCGGGCCTCATGCAGGATCTTGCCGGGCTCGGCGTCAGCGACAACGTCGAAAGTTTTCGCCTGAGTCGCCGCGAGAAAATGAAGAACGCCCTTGGCGACATTCGGGTCGAGCCAGAGGAGCAGCATCGCTGTTATGATGCCGTCGCGCCCAAAAGCCGTGCTGTACCATGGGATGCCGGCATAAGGATAAAGCCCCTGCGGCGTTCGACCGATCAACATGTAGAGGTCTGACGCGGCTCTGCTGCAAACCTCATTGAAAAGATCGTTCGAGCTTTTAACAGTCGCGATGCCGCTCGTCTTCGCGCGGAGGTCGCGCCGCCGGTTCCTAAACGCCAAAGAAAAATCGATGCACTTCGGTTGATTTTGATCTTGGCAAAGAATGGAAATGAACAGCGACCGGCGCAACTTCGGCGCAAGGGCAAATTCGAAAGTCGCGCGATTTGTTTCAATTTGAACCGGGGCCGGCGAGAACCTGAGCTCCGTCTTGCGATTCACATTATCGAGCCCTTCATAATGAAACTCGACGCCTATCTTGGTAATCAGCACCGTGAGTTTGCCTCGTTTTTTGCGTGGTGATCCGCGTATCTCAAACAGATCGCTGAAATCAGCGCCGAAACAAATGTCGACGCGAAACCGTTGCTGGTTGGAGGCATAGTTGCAAAAGCCAATTCGCTCATAACAGACGGCTTGCCACAGGAACTTGGTGCGCTCCATGGAAATCGTGTCCCGCGGGAGCGAAATGAAGCCATCAGCGTGAACATCGGGATTGGCGAGATCGACAGAGAGCGCCGCATTGTCATCCTGGACGACCGAACTCAATAGGAGCGGCCGCTTGCCCTCGAATCGAAGTTCGTAGCAAGACAAGAAGCGAGTGTCATTCAAGTAAATTCCTTCTGGTCCGGTATGGGCCAGGCCAATGTCGCCAAAATCGTCGAAAACCGCGAAAGCATCGCCGTGTTTCAAGCTTCGCAACGCGCGTTGATTAAGGGACGTCTCGGTCTCGATGTAGTGATGCGGCAGTTCTGTAGCCGCGCCCATGCCGCGAACGTCCTCTTGCATGGTTTTCTCCATGTTCGGTTCGCCTTGGACCTAGCGTAGTTCCTGTTTCAATTGAATGATTTTGCCCCAATCTAGATAGCGCTAAGCATCAGTTCCGAGGAATGATCGCTCGTTGCGATCGACTTTTTCGCTTCCGCCATCCCTCAGCTCCATGACCTTGGACGGCCCTCCTGGCGTCTGGCTTCTGAACGAACCGGCGTCGGCAGCTCGCAGCCGGGGACGATCGCATACGGCGCGCCGGATCGACCCATGAGGCGCGGCGATTTTGGCTCCCGCCGAGGTTCGCATCAAGAGCGAACAATAGGCGGAAACATAGTTGCGCGCCATGCGGGCGACTGTAAATCGCGCCTGGAATTCCGCTCGGACTGTCGCCCGGCTCATCGTTGCAACCTCCTGCACGGCATCTACCGCGGAATCTATCGAATCGACGATCACCCCGCTGACCCGATCGGCGACGACCTCTGGAACCGAGCCATTGCGCCAAGCGATGACCGGTGTTCCGGCCGACATGGCTTCGATCATCGCCAGCCCAAACGGCTCCGGCCAATCGATCGGAAACAAAAGCGCCCGCGCGTTTCCAAGGAACTGACATTTCTCCTGTTCGTTGATTTCGCCCAAAAATTCGATGAGCGGATGGTGGAGAAGTGGCCGGATCTCAGCCTCGAAATACGCGAGGTCCGCGTCGTCCACCTTGGCCGCCATTTTCAATGGAAGTCCGGCTCGTTTGGCGATCTCAATCGCTCGATCCGGGCGCTTTTCCGGCGAAATGCGCCCGAGGAAAGCCAGATAATCGCCTCCTTTGGGATCGAAAGGACAGACCCGCCCAGTGAGGCCGTGCGAGATTGTTGCGAGCCAATTGGCGTCGGCCGGCATTGGCAGCCGCTGCGCATTCGAAATCGAAACCAAAGGCATTTCCGGATAGGCTTCATAAACCGGAAAAGTATCGGGCCGATCGAGACGACCGTGCAATGTCGTCAGACATTTATGGGCAAGATCGTGGAACAGCGCCTGGGGAAGAAGGTCGACGTGAAAATGGATAATGTCGAATTCATCGGCTCTACGTCGCACCTCCCGCAACATGCTAAGCGTGCTGCCGAGGTGATCGCGTATTCCCGCAAGTCTGAGGCTTTGCGGCGCGCAAACAACAAGCTCCGCCTCCGTTTGTGATCCTTCGCTCGCGAACAATGTAACATCGTGTCGTTGCCGGACGAGCTCCTCCGCCAACCAGGAAACCACACGCTCTGTTCCGCCATATAGCTTTGGCGGTACGGCTTCGGCCAGAGGAGCGACGAGCGCTATACGCATTTTTTGTCCTTGTTCGTCAGGGGGCATTTCCGGTTGCTGCAATGCCCCAACCGCGACGAAGTTCCTTCTCTTTCCTGGAAGCGCCTTTTCGCTTTCAAGAACACCGGCGGCGAAATGGTTTTGACATTTGTCTGAAGGCACGGAGCGCAATCGGGCGGCGCCTTATGCGGGCGTCCGGCGTTCTCGCCGCCAGTCGCAAAGCTTCCTGAATGCGGAGCCTTGATGACGCGGGTTGATCCCCGGCGTTGGATTCGATATTTAAGGAGCGCGCGTTGCGTCGCAAAGCTCGCGGATGCGATCGTGATTTTCTTTAACGCCCTGATACTGACGCTCGACCACCATCCGGATGTCCGCCGGCAAGTCTTTTTTAGCGCTAACTCATAGGCGCTTCTTGCCGCATCTTCGCCGCGTTCGCACTCCTCCAAAACGGCAAGATCATCCGCTGTCGCGAACGACAATTTTATGTTGGTCCATGCTCGATGAACGTATGGCCGCGGTTTCAAACACGGCTCTTAGATGGAGGCTTTTCACTTCCCAAGACCATGAGCTCGCCTCGAAGCGGGACGCAAAGGCGGCCAATCGTCCGGCGGCAATTTTGCGAATGATCGCGAGCGGGCTTCCGAAGCGGGACGCATGGGCGGCGAAGCCTCGCACAAGGAGCGGTGAACGCCAATTCGGAGGGCCTCGAGGTTTAGCAGCCCTCCGCGCCGATGTTCGCGCCGGCGACGTACGGCGCGGATCGGCGTAGGCGATGAAGCGACAGGCTCGTCGCCTGCCGCCTTCACCAACGCGAGAGGACTACGACGCCTTGACCTTGCCTTCGTACTTGAACTCGGGCACCGCCTTTAGCTGGTCCTTGGTGGCGTTGATCATCTCTTTCCATTTGTTGGCAGCGGGATCCCATGTAAGACCGATCAAATCCGGCTGAACAACGACGTAGTGTTCGCCCATACCGAGGAAGCCGCCTACTGACAAGATGTAGCCGACGAGCCGGCCCTTCTCCAGAACGAGATCCTTGATTTGACCTACCGTTTCGTTGGCGCCGTTCTGAACATTGAGCGATAAGATTATAGCTGAGGACAGCGTCGGACGAAACGCTGGCGTACGCCGCGGTGGGGGCTGGGGTGGACATTTGCGCGAGCGCGACTGACGACGCGGCAGCCGCGGTTGCCAGAGCGAGGGCGAGGAGCGAAGCATGTGGTTTGCTCCTTATCCTGTTCGGGTGTGGTGTCCCGCCCTCATAACGAACGACGTATATTGGTTGCGCCCTCGCGCCAAGGCTCCGGCCCCACAGCCACCCGGCCGGCAAAAAAGCAGGGAACCCGGCATCTTCTCGAGAATTCAAATCCGTGTTTCACTGCATGGATATGAAACAGGCCGCTGTGTTCGGAGCTGTGATCGTGGGGTTTATCGCTCTCAGCCCTTCGCCGAATAGCTGAAAGAAAAGACCGGGGTCAACCAATTGTTAGGCGTTAGCCGCTCGGCAACCGATTTCGTCGATGCGGTCGCCAATGGCGACAGGTTCGAAATTCGGTCGAGCGAGCTCGCCAAGCAGAACGCGCCGGCAAGCGCGGCAGACCAATCATTTGCCGACCGGATGATAAAGGACCACACCAAAACGACTAATGAGCTGAAGTCGCTCGTGCAAAAAGGACCAGTAAAGGCGGAGCTTCCCCAGGCATTGGATGACGCTCATCAGAAAAAACTCGATGAGTGGAAAGGCTTGAGCGACGCCCAATTCGCGAAGACCTACGCCGACGATCAGGTTTCGGGGCACAAGGACGCCGTGAGCCTGAGCGACTTCTTCGGCGTTTTGGGATGAGCGACGTAAATTCCGGCGCGTTCAGCTGATCAGCGTTGGCCGCCCGTTCAAGCGAGCCAACCCCCTGAGAGACAAAAGAATTGAACGCCTTGCGCCCCTCAGGGAGATTAGTCCGCCCTTACTAGCAAAGTTCGAGACCGCTAAATTATATGCCTTCCTGAGGCGCCGTAGTAGTCATCGACCTTGCTTCCATACTCGGCCGACCAATCGGGCGTCTCGTTCGCGCCATAAGCCGGTCCTTCCTTCAGACGCTCAGGCGCGACATCAACCACATAGCCGCCGAGCTGCTCGTCGTAATGGAGGACCTGCCAAGGCAGCGGGTGATAGTCCTCGCCAATTCCTAAGAAGCCGCCGAAAGACATGACCGCGTAGGCGACCGTGCCGGACCGCTTGTCGATCATAACATCGGATATCGACCCCAAAGACTCCCCGGCTGAATTATAAACGTTGGTCCCCTTCACCTTGCTCGCAGCAATTAGGCTGGCAGTCTCAGACGCGGCGATATTTTCCGAGCGAGTGGTATCTAATTGTCCCATGAGTAGCTCCAAAGTTGTTCGATATTGGAGCGTCTCGAACGGGCTCACGCCTAAATGGTTCGCGATCGCTCTAGTGCCTTGCTGAATTTTTACGGACGGCTCGGCGAAGCGAGATTGCGTGGGGCGTGATAGTTATCACGCTTGCAGGTCGTTTTGGAAGCGCGTACCATCGACTCCCGAGCTTGCGACTTGGATGATAGCCTGATAGGGCGACTTTTGGACATTTGGCTCGCGCGCGAGCCTATTCGTTTGCCTTCAGTGGATTAAATGCGATGTATATAAAGTGCATGCTTTGGTTCGAATCCTGGTTGCTCAGCCAGCTAACTTATTGGCGAGTTGCGGAGAGCTCTCGCCCTCCGCGCTCTCAGATCCGAGCGTGAGAACTCTCGCCTCACTCGGCTCCCATCAAGTAAACGCGTCGTTTGGATCGCCGCGCCAGTGCACGAAAAGACCTGCACTCTCACGGGCTGTCCTTGTGAGGAACTGCCCCGCGCAAGTCTTCCGCCCTTTGAAGCGCTTGAACTTCCGCATCACCCACGCACGCAACGTCTGATTGACGTAGCGTAGCATGGGGGTGATCGACGATGGCGTGTACCGCCCGTAGTATTCGATCCACCCCCGAAGAAGCGGATTGATCTTGCGAGCGATATCGCCCATCGACACGTCGGTTCGACGCCGGATTTCCAAGTCCCGGATCTTCTCTCGCATGGACTTCAGGGCTGAGGCGCTGGCCGCGGGAGCGAAGCTGCAAAACAGTTTCCCGGTCCGCTTATTCTCCGCCTTTCGTGGCCGGAAGCAATATCCGAGAAAGTCAAACATGACGTTCGGATATGCCCCGTTGCGATTGGAGTCCCTACAGTAGATGATCTTGGTTTTAGTCGGATGCAGCTCCAGCTGGCATTCAGCCAACCTTGCCTGAAGCGTTGCCTTTAAGGCTTCCGCCTCCTGTTCGGACCGACAGTGCACCAATCCGTCATCTGCATACCGACACCATGGGAGGTCAGGATGTTCCCGTCCCATCCAGAGATCAAACGCATAGTGCAGGAATAGATTTGCTAGAATTGGGCTTACCACGCCCCCTTGCGGGGTACCGCAATGTCGCTCTATCCTCTCGCCATCCTTAACCATGGGCGCTTTCAGCCATCTTTCGATGTATATTAGCGCCCATTGACACTGTATCCGCCTCCGGACCGCTTTGAGTAATAGTTCGTGCGAGATATTATCGAACAGACCTTTGATGTCGAACTCTAGAACCCAGTCATACTTCCAGCACCGCTCACGCGTTACGCCTACTGCATCCAGCGCTGATTTGCCCGGTCTGTAGCCGTAGGAGTCCTTCAGGAATATGGGATCGAGATCCGGCTCAATGAGCTGCTTGACGACCATCTGCGCGATTTTATCGCCCACGGTGGGAACGCCCAGGATCCTTTCGCCTCCACTCTTCTTGGGAATGGAGACAGCGCGAACCGGCGGCGGAAAGTAGCTCCCCGAGCTCATCCTGTTCCAGATCCTGTAGAGGTTGCCCTTCAGGTCAGCTTCGAACGCCTCGATCGTCTGCCCGTCCATACCGGCCCCGCCCTTGCTGGACCTGACCGCTTTGTAAGCTTCATACACTCGCCGCTTATCGATCATAAACGGCTTGTTTGTCGTATCCGTCGACGTCATCCTGTCTCCAGTTGGTTCAAAAGATACGACCACCTGATCCGACCCCTTCGCTCCAGCCCCATTACAGCGCCTTCATCACTACTATGGGTCAGTCCGCCCCAACTTCCTGCATCGGTACTCTCGCCTCGCGGTGGTGTGCCGCTTGTGCTTCTCCCTTGGCATCAGGAAGCTGGTTCCTGCAGTTCCGCGCAAAAGCCTGCATCCGACTCACGCCCCCTATACGCCGGCCACTGTCCGTCCAGTCATCAGGCTCCCGACGGACTTGTCCCAGAGGAAATATCCGCCTCTGGTTTTAGTGACGATAATGAACTCTCACGACGCGTCATCGATGGGTTTGCTTTCGCTCGTCTTTCGGATGCGCACCTGCCCCAGATCATGTCTGGGACTTTTGATCCGACGCTAACCACCACAGCTCTTTACCGCAGCAGCTCGGACTGGTTTGAGACCAGCTCCTGAAAGCCGATCCCGAGGGGCCGCCCCTCATCTTCCACGCAGCTTTACAACACAGCCTCAGTTCATGCCGAACCTCCATGCTTCTGCAGCACACGATATTACATAGTTATTTTTGTTTTTGGTTGCGTCGAAATTCGTCCAAGATGTCCATCCACGTCAAAAACCTCGGCGTTCCCTTGGCCACGTCCGCGCTCCGATCGCGACATGACCGAGTGAACTAAGGCAACCGCGTCTCGAGCCAGCAGTTTTTTGGAGGCTTCCAACTTATACGCAAGCTTCGCACAGCCTTGTCCGTCCGACCCGTTGCCGACCCTCGGCAACCCACGGCCGCGCGAACTATCTCCGCCGCAAATGGCCGAAATACGCTCCGATGGCGAAGAATAGCGCAGCGCCTGCGGCGACTACGCCGGCGCGCGCGACTTCACCAGGGACAAGAGGCGCCCATTCGCCTGCTTCCGCGCCGAACGAGCCGCGCGTGCGGTGCAGACCGGCGACGGCTTCGTCGAGGTTATCCCGCCGCTCAGGCGAAACGATCCTTGTCGTCTGCTGCCCTCCGACTGCCTTGCGGGCAAGACAGTGGTCGAAATAACCGGGCAGAACGGCATTGCCGACGATCGTCAACAGCGTCGGCCAGCCGAGCCAGTATTCGCGCCAGGAACGCTCAGCCGACCTGAACACGGCGTCCGCGACGACCTCCGGCTCCACGGGCCTGCCCATCGGCCGCGGCGTGTGGCGAATATGAACGCGCGCCCAATCGAACTGCGGCGTATTTACGGCTGGCAGATCCACAATGGCGATCCTGACGCCGCAGCCTTCGTTGATGAGTTCTGTTCGGAGCGAATCGGTAAATCCCCGAATGGCGTGCTTCGCGCCGAATTGGGCGGATTGAAGCGGAATGCCGCGATAGGCCAACGCCGAGCCCATCTGAATGATGCGCCCCTGACCGCGCGGCCGCATCGACTTTAAGGCCGCCATCGAGCCATGCACCACGCCGAGGTAGGTGACCTCGGTAACGCGACGAAATTCTTGCGGAGTGATATCAGCTACGGTCGAGAACACCGTCTCCATCGCGTCATTGATCCAGACGTCAACATTTCCGAGCTTTTGCTCGAGAAGTTCGGCCGCCCTAAAGAGAGCGTCAGCGTCCGCGACATCCGCGGGCGACACAGCAACGTCTGCGCCTAAAGCGTCCAGTTCACGCCTTGTGGCCTCCAGCGCGGCTTCCTCACGCGCGATCAGTCCGATCCTATCGCCCGCCCGCGCAAAGCGATGGGCGATGGCGCGGCCAATGCCAGCTGTCGCCCCGGTTACGATGATGGTGCGTTTTGGGCATGACGGACTCGGCATGAGTGATCTCTCTAGCTAGGACGGCTTTGCGAAACGGCCAACCGGTACGCGGGTTCCTACGACGCGCCACTTCGCCGCTTGGCCGGTCCGCCGCCCTTTGCGAGATTCAAAGCGGTGCTGACGAGCGCCAGGTGAGACAGCGCCTGCGGAAAGTTGCCGAGGAGCTGCCCGCTCGCGACGTCATACTCCTCTGAAAGCAGGCCCAAATCGTTGCGAACGGACAACACGCGCTCGAAGACGACAACGGCTTCCTCGCGCCGGCCCATCATCAGGAGGGCGTCAGCATACCAGCAGCTGCAGGCGATGAAGGCTGCTTCGCCTGCCGGAAGACCATCTCGCGGCGTATGTATCGTAGCGAAAGATGAAGCCGCCCTTTTGAAGACGATCGCCGATCGCGGAGACAGTGCCGATGATACGGGGATCATCCGGCGGCAAAAAGCCGATCTGTGGCAGCAGCAGTGCGCTCGCGTCGAGCCGCGGCGACCCGAAGGCCTGGACGAAGCTATTGAGGTTCGAGTCATATCCCTCTTGGCAGACCTCCGCGTGAATTGCGGCCCGCAGTTCGCGCCACCGGTCAAGCGGCGCGTCGAAACCGTCCTGCTCAGCCTTCGCGATCGTGCGGTCGACAGCCGCCCAGGCCATGGCCTGAGAATATGTGAAGCGCCTCGGCGCATTGCGTATTTCCCAAATGCCATTGTCGGGCTCGCGCCAGACATGCTCGAGATGTTCGATCATTCGCGCCTGCATTCGCCACCCCACCCCGCTGAGCTGCATGCCGTGGAGCCGCGCCTGGTGTAGCGCGTCGACGACTTCGCCATAAATATCGAGCTGGAGCTGCCGGAAGGCGTCATTGCCGAAGCGCACCGGCTTCGCACCGCCAAATCCGCTCAGCCAATCGGCTTCCCATTCTGCCAGACGCGATTCGCCGCAAATGCCATAGACGGGTTGGAGCAGGCCCGGCTCGCCGCCGACCGCGCGCAAGAGCCAGTTGCGCCATTCAACCGCCTCTTCCTTGTAGCCAGCCTGCAAGAAGGTCAACAATGTGAAGGTGGCGTCGCGCAGCCAGCAGAAGCGGTAATCCCAGTTTCGCTCGCCGCCCGGACGCTCGGGCAGCGAACTCGTCGGCGCCGCGGCAATCCCTCCGCTGGGCCGGTAGACCAGCCCTTTGAGGGTGATGAGGGACCGCACGACAGCTTCGCGCCAAGGTCCTTCGTAGACGCAGCGACCAGTCCAGTCGGCCCAAAATTGCTCGGTCTCTCGAAGCGCAATCCCCGCGTCGACAGCTTTAGGCCGGGCGGCATGGGAGACGAAATAGGTGAGCACAAAGGCGACACGCTGCCCTGCGGCGACTGTGAATTCCGACACGCAACAGCCTCTATTATCGAGGCTGACCAGAGCGTCTGCGGCCAAGCACACAGCGTGGACGCCCGCCACCGCGACCGCTCGGCCATCCTCTTCGCTCTCCCATCTGGGTTTCAGCCGACCATAATCGAAGCGAACGTCGAGATCGCTCCTCAGCCGGACGGCGCCGCGCTCGCCAATGATGATGCGGATGATATCTGAGGCTTCGCCGCGCACTGGCATGAAATCGAGCAGGGTGACGGCGCCTTGCGCCGTTTCGATGAGGGTCTCAAGGATCAGGGAGTCATCGCGATATCGACGGCATAGCCGGACTTCGCCGTCCACCGCCTTCATGCTCCATCGACCGTTGTCTTGTCCGCCAAGCAAGGAGGCGAAGCACGCTTCCGAGTCAAAGCGCGGCCAACAAAGCCATTCGATCGCGCCGTCGCGATGCACGAGAGCCGCGGTCTCGCAGTCGCCGATCAGCGCATAATCGGCAATACGGCGCGTTTCCCCGCTCTTTTGCGCGCTCATTCTCGAACCGGAAAAGCGACTGTGCTGAGGAGAGCAATGTTGGGATCGCGCGAGTTAAGGCGCGTGTGCTGAACGATGATCGGAACGCTGGAGCAGATCAATGAGGCATAGGACGTATCGCGCGGGACGGGTTCCGGATCGAAGAAATCGTTGAAGCGAATATGGCGCGTCCTGCGGGCATTGATGGACAGCTTGTAAGGTCCTGCCGGCTCGCGATCCTCGAAAAAGAGCGTAATCTCGATCTCTGCGGCGAGTTCGCTTGCGTTCAGAATGCAGGCCGCCTCATGCGAAACCAAATCATGCGCTTGGCTCACGCTGCGCCCGGGTATGTAGCCCTCCGGGATGGCCCAGATCTTGTGGCCGATCATTTCATACCTCGCTTCCGCGTCGCCGCTGCCTCACGCCCAAATCCTCACCGGCCCCGACTTTGAGCCGGCGTTTTGATCCCGCGGCTCGTCGTGAGCTTCTGCGTCTCCGCCGCGGCCCCTACCTTCCGTGTGTGCCGCGTCTCGAGTTTGCTCACGCTGCCGCTTCGCCGCGATTGCGTTGAAAGCAAACAGGCTACTCGGTCACGGGGTTCCGACGGGGGACGGCTAGCCGGAGCGAATACAAAAGGACGTCAAAGTTCACATTCGGTTTACCGGGTTGCACACGCGACCCTCAGCCGTCATTCTGGAGCCTGAGGTGCAGGATGAAAAGCGATGCTCTCGCAATGGTCGCCTTGGCGCTGACGTTAGTTTCATCGGGCGCGGAAGGCGCGTTGACGCGTCAAGAGATCGCTCGCGCCGGGCTCGCGCCGGCGATGGGAGCCGTTCTACCGAAAGATGCCGTCTTTCGCGAAGCGAATGGCGCAGAGCTTACGCTCGGCGCCGTGTTGCGTGGCAAGCCGGCGCTTGTTTCATTTACCGACTATACATGCAGGAGAGTTTGCGGCCCGGCGCTCGAGTTGCTTGCGCTTGCTTTGCAGAGTGTTTCCTTGCGGCAAGGAGCCGACTACCGCGTAGTTGCGATCGGGTTCAATCCTGCGAACGGGCCAGCCGACGCCGCAGCCTTTCGCGACGCGCATTTCGGCAACACGGACTTCGCCCGCCAAACCCATTTTCTCACCGCCGACCCGGCGACGATTGCGCGTCTCTCGCAAGCGGCTGGCTTGTCTGTCACATATGACGCTCAACACCAACAGTTCGCGCACCCAATCGGGCTCCTCCTCACAACTCCGGACGGACGCATCAGCCGCATCGTCAATCCCTTGACCGTTACCCCGTTCGATTTGCGGCTCGCCATTGTCCAGACAGCGGAAAGCCAGTTGGCCTCAATATCCGACCGCGTCACACTCTTGTGCTATGGTTGGGATGCCGCAACCGGCGCCTACACCGTCGCGATTTGGCGCATCCTCACCTTGTGTTGCCTGGTTACAACCGCTCTTTTTGCGGCGGCGATGCTTTATCTCGTAAGGCGCGACCGCCGCAAGGCGACTCCGTGAACCGATCCGCGCATTCGCGCCATCGGAGGCGCCGGAACGCTTGGCGCAGTCTCGTCGAAATGGCTGTTTCAGCATTGAACTCTGCTTGGCGTCAACCGTTTCTGGTCGGGCTGGCCTCGAACCGGCCGAAGCCGAGCAGTATGTGAAAATCGCAATATGGCTCAGATTTTCTCGTCCGCCGCCGACACAATAGCGAGGATCGTTCTTGCCTCGATCGTCATCGTGCCTGCGGCGCTCGTCGGCTTGGCTCTCGCGATCGCGCGATCGCCCTTTACGACCGATCAGAACGTGGTTGTAACCCAACCGGTCCCTTTCAGTCATCAGCACCATGTCGTCCAACTTGGCCTCGACTGCCGTTATTGCCACACCAGCGTCGAGACGTCACCCTTCGCCGGCATGCCGCCGACCGAAACCTGCATGACGTGTCATTCGCAGCTCTGGACGAACGCCGCTATGCTAGAGCCCGTGCGCAAGAGCCTCGTGGACGCGATCCCTATCCATTGGAAACGCGTCAACCGCCTGCCCGGCTATGTTTACTTCGACCACAGCATTCATGTCGCCAAGGGTGTCGGCTGCACCACATGTCATGGTGCCGTCGGGGCAATGCCGCTGATGTTTCAGGCGGCGCCTCTCACCATGGGGTGGTGTCTCGACTGCCATCGCCACCCCGCCGCAAATTTGCGGCCTAGAGCCGAGGTCTTCGCCTTGGGGTGGAAGGCGCCCGAAGATCAGGAAGAGAAAGGATACAGGCTGTTGCGCGAATATGGGATTGAGGTCTCCCATTTAACCGACTGCTCGGTATGCCACCGATGACGGGCGATCCGGCCAGCGCTCAATCCGGCGCTCCGGTATCGCGGCGTGGCGCGCTGAAGCTGCTCGCCGCGAACATCGCGCTAATTACGGCCGGATGCGGGAAGCCCGCCGAGGAAATCCTGCCGTATGTCCATATGCCGGAGCGTCTTGTTCCGGGCATTCCACTTGATTTCGCGACGACGCTGCCGCTCGGGGGATTTGGACGCGGGGTGGTCTGTTCTTCTGTAGAAGGGCGCCCGATCAAGGTCTCGGGAAATTCGCTCCACCCCGCCAGCCTTGGCGCGACCGACCTCTTTGGCGAAGCGCAGGTTCTGGCCCTCTATGATCCCGATCGATCGAAAACGTTCCGACGCGGCGACGAAATTGTCGCATTCGATGATCTTGAGACGGAACTCGTCGCGCAACTTCCGAGGCTCAGGAACGGCGACGGCCTACGGCTTCTGACAGGGCCAATCAGCTCCCCAACGATTCTTAGGCTCATTACAGATCTGAAGCAACGCTTCCCGAATTTTGCCTGGCACGTTCATGATCCGCTTGAAGATCGCTCTGCGCGGCAAGGGG
Source organism: uncultured Alphaproteobacteria bacterium (assembly GCA_963789645.1). Classification (GTDB taxonomy): domain Bacteria; phylum Pseudomonadota; class Alphaproteobacteria; order Rhizobiales; family Beijerinckiaceae; genus Methylocapsa. Next base: position 35,957 of record CAWBLM010000004.1, read on the forward strand.
CCATCCTGGCCTTCGGGCGGTACGTCCAAAGCCTGCCGCGGTTTGGCGACGCCGACGTGATCGTGACGCTTAACGCCGATCCGCTCGGCGTCGGCCCGTGGCAGATCGCTCATGCGCGAGGCTTTGCGAACCGGCGCCGGGTCAGGACCGGCGCGGCGCCAATGAGCCGTCTTTATGCTTTCAAATCGGCGCCGACGGCGACGGGCGCTAAGGCTGATCACCGCTTTGCTCTGACGCCCGACGCCATCGATGATGTCGCCATCTCACTTGCCCGCGCTATGGGCGCTGACTTGCCGCGGGCTGCGTTGACCGCCGATCTTCAAATCATGGTGAGCGCAGCCGCCAAGGATTGCGCCGGTAGCAAAGGCCGCGTTTTCGTTTTGGCCGGTCCGGCGCAATCGCCTGAAACGCACGCGATCGCGCATTGGATCAACCGGCGTCTCGACGCGCCGATAAGCTATCGCGCGGCGCCTGGTCCTGACGCGGACACGCTCGATAAATTGCTGGCCGAATTTGACGCCGGTCAAGCGAAGGCGGTGCTGATTTCCGGGGCCAATCCCGCCTATGACGCTCCGCAGGAGCTTCACGTGGCCGATCGCTTACGTCGCGCCGCCTTCAGTTTGCACCACGGTATGTACCGCGACGAAACCTCCGCGCTGTGCCTCTGGCACGTCGCCGAACCTCATCCTCTTGAGCGCTGGGGCGATCTGAGAGCTTTCGACGGCACGCCGAGCCTCGTGCAGCCGTTGATGGACCCCTTCTACGAGACCCGGTCGCTGGCGCGGCTCCTCGCTTTCATTGGCGAAGGAGCGGATGCGGCGGATTATGATCTCGTGCGCGCGACCTGGGCGTCCAAAGGCGGCGCTGATTTCGAAAGCTGGTGGCGCAAATCTCTTCATGACGGCGTGATTTCCGGCGAACCGCCCGGCGCCGTCGATCCGGGCGACGCCAGCCTCCCGCCTATACCGGCGCGAAAAAGAGCAGCGAATTTCACTCTCGTCCTGCAACCGGATCCAACGCTTTATGATGGATCGTTCGCGAATAACGCCTGGCTGCAGGAATGCCCGAAACCCCTGACGAAAGGCGTGTGGGGCAACACGCTCGGGCTTTCGCCGCAAGACGCCGAAAAGCTTGGCGTCGCCGATGGCGATACCGTCGCCGTAAGAGTTGGCGGCGCGGAAATCCTCGCGCCAGTGCGGCCGCAGCCCGGCCATGCGGCGGGCGTGATGAGCCTCGCCCTCGGCAACGGGCGTTTTGCGGCCGGGGCGATCGGCAACGATGTCGGATCGAACGCCTACGCGCTTCGTTCGGCCGCCGCGGAATGGCGTCTAAACAACGTAGCTGTCCGCAAAGCGAGCGGCCGGGCGGCTTATTCAACGCAACATCAATTCATCATCGACGGCGACCAGGAAGAGATTTTTCCGACCTTTACGGCCGCGACAATGCCGATCGCCCGCCATGAACCGCCCAAGCCAAGCCTTTTGCCGCCGCCTGACGACGGCCATTCCGATGCGCGTTGGGCGATGGTGATCGATACGTCAAGCTGCATCGGTTGCAACGCCTGCGTTCTCGCATGTCAGGTGGAAAACAACGTGCCCGTCGTCGGCCCTGACGAGATCGCCCGCAATCGCGACATGCATTGGCTGCGCATCGACGCCTATCAAATGGACGATGGCCGTCTCGGCTTCGAGCCGGTTCCCTGCATGCACTGCGAGACTGCGCCATGCGAGCCAGTCTGTCCTGTCGAGGCTTCGATCCATGACAGCGAAGGCCTGAATGTGCAGGTTTACAATCGTTGCATAGGCACGCGCTTCTGTCAGGCCAATTGCCCCTACAAGGTGAGGCGTTTCAACTTCTTCGGCTACGCCGACGGCCAGGAATATCGCGACCTTGGCGCTGAGGTTATGCACCTGCACAACAACCCCAATGTGACGGTGCGTGCGCGCGGCGTGATGGAAAAGTGCACCTATTGCGTCCAGCGCATCAGCGCCGCCCGCCGCCGAGCGGAGAAGGAGACGAGGCCGATCCGAGAGGGCGACGTCCGCACCGCATGCCAGGACGCCTGTCCGACAGAGGCGATCGCGTTTGGCAACCTCAATGACAAAGACAGCGCTGTCCTACGGCTGCGCGGCGAGCCGCAGCATTTCGTGTTGCTCGACAGCCTAAATACGAAGCCGCGAACCACTTATCTTGCCGATATCCGAAATCCCAATCCCGATCTGCTGGAGCCGCATGGATGAGCGACAGTCAATGCGCCGGAACTTTGCGTCTGCTGCCGCAGGGCCTAAGTTATTCGCAGATCACCACCGCGGTCAGCGCCCCCGTTCTCGCGGCAGGATCCCGGCGGCGCTGGTGGATTGCGGTCGCCGCGACGCTTCCCTTCGTCGTTGCGACGATCGCGGAACTCACGGCCCTCTTCATAGGCGGCGTCGGCGTCTGGGGAATCAACACAACGAACGTCTGGGGCTTTGCGATCGCCAATTATGTCTGGTGGATCGGCATCGGCAACGCGGGAACTTTGATCTCCTCTCTGCTTCTTCTGACGCGCCAGCGGTGGCGCGCCTCGATCAATCGCTTCGCCGAAGCGATGACGCTTTTCTCCGTCTCGATCGCCGGCGTTTTTCCGATCGTTCACCTCGGACGGCCCCAATATTTTTACTGGCTCGCGCCCTATCCCAGCACGATGACGATCTGGCCTCAGTGGCGTAGCGCTCTTGTGTGGGACTTCTGGGCGATCCTCAGCTATCTTTTGTTCTCTATTTTATTCTGGTACCTCGGTCTCATTCCTGACGCGGCGACGCTGCGCGACCGCGCCAAGACGAAGGGAATGCGGCTCTTCTTCGGCGCGCTGGCGCTCGGCTGGCGCGGCTCCGCCGATCAGTGGCGCGCGCACAGCCAACTTCAGATCACCATGGCGGCGCTCGCCGTCCCGCTGGTCTGCTCCGTGCATTCGATCGTCGGCCTCGACTTTGCGGCGAGCCTGATGCCCGGCTGGCAGGAGCCGATCTTCCCGCCCTATTTCGTTGTCGGCGCGATGTATTCCGGTTTCGCCATGGTCGTCCTTCTCTCCGCCTTAATCCGCTGGGGACTTCATCTCGAAGATTATGTGACAATGAAGCACTTCGACTCTATGGCGCTTATCATGCTCATGAGCGCGCTGGTGATGGGGCTATCCTATGCGAATGAATGGTTCAGCGCCTGGTATGGCGGCAGGCGCCCCGACCGCAGCCTCATCGCCTTTGAGTTCGCCGGACATTACGCCGCGCTCTACTGGCTCCTTTTGCTGTTCAATGTTGTGCTTCCGCAAATCTTCTGGTGGACGGGCGCGCGCCGCAAATTGTGGATTGTCGTCACGGTCTCAATCGGCGTTCTGACCGGCATGTGGCTCGAGCGCATCCTCATCATCTGGAACACGCTTGGCCATGGCTATCTCCCGAGCATGCGCCGCTTCTTCATCTCATCCCTGACGGATTGGACCTTACTCATCGCGCCGCTCGGGCTTTTCGCCTTTCTGTTTCTGCTCTTTGCGCGTTTCTTCCCGGTGATCTCCATGTATGAGATTCGCGAACTTGCGGCTGAGGAGAAGCGTCCATGAAGCGTCGCGTCGCCGAGTTCTTTACGGCCGAATCCATGACAGCCGCCGCGACAAGGGCTACGGCGCAGGGTTTCTCAGTCCGGGACGCGCTGACGCCTTACCCCGTCCTCTCGCTCGAAAACCTGGCTACGCAGTCGCCCCCGCGGCTGCGGCTGCCAATGGCCATCGCCGGCTTCGGAGTGGCGCTCCTCGCCTTCGCCCTGGAGACCTGGACCGCGGTCTACGCCTACCCATTCAATTCCGGCGGCCGGCCTTTCTTCTCATGGCCTGTATTCCTTCTCGTGCCATTCGAGGTCGGCGTGCTCGCGGCAGGGACGGCGGGGTTCATCGCCTTTTTGCTTCATTGCGGCCTGCCGCGCCTCAATCATCCAATCTTCGAGATGTACGGCGTCGAGCGGGCGTCGGACGACCGCTTCTTTCTGATCGTCGAACGTCCGCAGGTGGACAAATCGGAGGCGCTTAACGCTTTGCTCTGGTCGGCAGGCGCCCGCTCTATCAGCGAGACGGACGCATGAGACGTTGCGCCCCAATCGTCGTCGTATGTCTGGCACTGCCCGTCGCAGCCTGCGGCCAATCGATGGATCTGCAGCCCCGCAATCGAACCTACTCGCCTTCGCCGATATTTCCGGACGACGCGTCCGCTCGGCCTCTTCCAGCGAACACTGTGGCCCGCGGCGATCTCGCGCGCGATCATCTCGCCGCGAACCCGCCGCCGGTCACTGCCGCGCTTCTGCAACGCGGACGAGAGCGCTTTGATAGATATTGCTCGCCGTGCCACGGGCTTGCGGGACGCGGCGACGGCATGATCGTCAAGCGGGGCTTTCCCGCGCCGCCCGACTATAACAATCCGCGGCTTCGGGCCGCGAGCGCGGTCCATATTCTGGACGTCATCACCAACGGCTACGGCGTCATGTACTCCTATCGCGCCCGCGTCGAGCCACAGGACCGATGGGCGATTGTCTCCTATATCCGCGCGCTGCAAGCAAGCGCCTCCGTGCCGGCCGACAAAATCCTGACGCCGGGAGAGCCAAGACCATGACCCTGGCGCTCCAGTATCGCAGCCGAGCGCGCATTCTCGGCCTCGCCGCCCTGGTGATTATGGTGGCCGTCTGGATCTTTGCGCCCGCCCCGGCGTCCGCAGGTTGGCTGATCGCCTTCGCGACCATAGCCAGCATTATGTTCGGATCCGCGGCGCTCCTGTTGATCCATGTTTTGACCGGCGGGCGTTGGGGCGAGATCGCGCATCCTGCGCTCGCCGGCGCAGCTGCGCTCATTCCTCTGGCGCTGGCGTGCTTCATACCTGTTGCGGCGACGGCCGGGGCGATCTACCCTTGGGCGCAGGATGCGCATAGCGCCGGCCCGGATGTCGCCGCCCTCTATCTGAACACAGGCTTTTTCAGTGGGCGGGGCCTCATTTTCACCGCCGGCCTGGCGCTCATAGGCTACATGGCGGCAAGCAGCCGGCTGCGCCCAATAACAGCCGGCCTCGGCCTTGTCTGGTACGCCGTCGGCATGAACTTCATCGCCGTCGACTGGTTGATGTCGATTGAGCCGCGCTACACATCATCGGCCTTCGGCGCGCAGATCATCATCGAACAGATGGTCGCGGCCCTCGCCTTCGCTATTCTCGCGACGCAGGCGGACGAGAGCGACCCGGCTTGGGGCGACCTCGGCGCCCTTTTGCTCGCCACCCTGCTTGGCGAAACCTATCTTATTCTGATGACCTTCTTGATCCAATGGTATGGAAACCTTCCGGACCAAGCCGAATGGTATCTCCGTCGAACGCGCGACAACTGGTTCTGGCTCGAATTGACGGGAGCGGTCGTTGGGTCATTCGCTCCGCTGCTGTCGCTGCTTTTTTCTCGAGTCCGCAACTCGGCCTCGACGCTCCGGGTTGTGGGCGTCGCGGCGCTCCTCGGCGTCTTCCTCGAAAATCTGTGGCTCGTCGCCCCGCTAACAGGTCTATTGTCGGCGGCGGCGGCGTTGCTCGCCATGACTGCTATCGGCGGACTAGCCGTCGGTTATGGCGATGTTGTAGAAGCGCTTCAAGAACGAAAGGCAACGACCAATGGCGTTTGAGGCCACGAAACTGCCGCATGAAACCGCAGGCGCGCCTACGCGGAAAGTTCTCGCCTTCGTGTTCGGCTTCGTCTTCTTTGTGATTGCGCTCATCGCCGTTCTGCACTTTTACTATCGCGCCCGCGTTGCGCCAGGCGCCCTGGTCGAGCAGCTTCAGACATTTCCGGCGCCGCGTCTACAACCCAACCCAAGCCAGGATTACGAGACTTTTCGCAAAGCGCAGGTTGAAGAGCTAATGGGCATCCGTTGGGTCGATCGGCGCCAAAACCTCATTCATGTCCCAATCGAGCGTGCGATGGCCTACATAGTCAGCCGCGGCGCCTCGGCCTATGACTCGCTCGACGACGCGTCGCGCGCAGCTGCAGCCGATGAGGCAAAGGCGAAACGAGCCGATCATCCGCCGTCCGCCGCCGCGGCTCCTTATGGAGCGCAACAGTGAACGTCCACTGCGCACGGCGACGAGCGCCCTCGCGTCGGGAGCGCTTCTGATGGGCCTGCCGTTTTTTCCGGTTGAGGCCTCAGTGGAGGCGGTTCGGACGGACAGGCTCCTCTTTGGCCTGATCGCAGTCACCGGCTTGATTCTCATCCTTGTCTTCGCTTTGATCTTCATCTTCGCGTTCCGCTATCGCAACGGCTCTTTCGCCGAGCGGCGGCCCTTGCCGGAGTGGGTGGAGAGAGGCGTCGAAGTCGGCTGGACAAGCGCAACCTTCTTCCTTGCCTTGTTCATCGCCTGGTGGACGGCGGCCAGCAACCTCGGAAGCCTTCCGCCGGCTAAGGGGGCGTTGCAGATCCACGTCGTCGCCAAGCAGTGGATGTGGAAGACCCAGCATCCGAACGGCGCGCGCGAGATTAATGCGCTGCACGTACCGGTCGGCGAGCCGGTCACGCTTTTGATGACCTCCGAAGACGTGATCCATTCATTCTTTGTGCCGGAGTTTCGCATCAAGCAGGACGTTTTGCCCGGCCGTTACACACAGACCTGGTTCGAAGCGACCCGGCCGGGAACCTACCACCTTTTTTGCACGCAGCTTTGCGGCACGGAGCATGCGCGCATGGTTGGCCAAATCGTCGCCATGACGCCACAATCCTACTCCCAATGGCTCGCGGCGCAGCCGATGGAAGACGACATAGCCAAAGAGGGCGCCGCGCTGTTTCGCTCGCTCGGATGCTCAGGCTGCCATGTTGGCTCGCGGGTGCACGCCCCGCCTCTTGCGGGAATATATGGAGAGCCTGTTCCTCTCGCCGACGGACGCGTCGTGGCTGCGGACGACGCCTATATCCGCGACTCCATCCTTCAACCCGGGCGCGATATCGTCGCCGGCTACGAAAACATCATGCCGAGCTTTGCGGGCGAGATCGGAGACAGCGAGATTCTCGCTCTGACCGCTTATATCCGCTGGCTCAAGGATCACAAGGAAACGCAGCCGTGACTGACGCCTTAGCGCGCGATATTCCCGGCCCGGAAGACCATGCGATCTCCTACCTCGAGAACGGGCATACGATCGCATCCTGGCTGCTTTCGACCGATCATAAGCGCATCGCCATTCTTTATGCGATCATGATTACTATCTTCTTCATGATCGGCGGCGCCGCCATCAGCATGGTGCGTTTGGAGCTCCTGACGCCGCAAGGAATGTTTCTGTCGGACGACGCCTACAACAAGCTGTTCACCCTGCACGGGGTGGTCATGGTCTGGTTCTTCTTGGTCCCGTCGATTCCGACGACATTCGGGAATTTCTTGTTGCCGATCATGATCGGCGCGCCCGACGTCGCTTTCCCGCGTCTCAACCTGTTGAGCTGGTATTTGACCCTCCTCGGCGGCCTGTTCACCTTGGCCGCTTTGATCCGCGGCGGCGTCGACACGGGATGGACCTTCTACACGCCGCTTTCGACCTCTTACACCAACGGCAATGTAACGCTAGCGGCGATAGGCGTCTTCGTCGCCGGCTTCGGCACGATCGCGACCGGCGTGAATTTCATTGCGACCGTGCATATGCTGCGCGCGAAAGGCATGGGCTGGTTCAGGATGCCGCTTTTCGTCTGGGCCATTTACGCGACTAGCCTCATCTTCGTGCTGGCGACCCCGGTTCTCGCCATGACGCTCCTGCTGATCATCGCCGAACGCATCTTCGACCTGCCAATCTTCGATCCGAACCGCGGCGGAGACCCGCTTCTGTTCCAGCACTTGTTTTGGTTCTACAGTCACCCGGCCGTCTACATCATGATCCTGCCGTCGATGGGAGTCGTCACGGAAGTCATCACTTGTTTTGCAAGGCGGAGGGTCTTTGGCTACGCCTTTATGGTCTATGCGCTCGTCGCGATCGCCGGCATCGGCTTCTTTGTCTGGGGCCACCATATGTTCGTGTCCGGCCAATCGCCTTTCGCGAGCCTCGTCTTCTCCTTTCTGTCGTTTGTCGTCGCGGTTCCTTCGGCGATCAAGGTATTTAACTGGACGGCTACCCTCTACCGCGGGCAAATAAGTTTCGAGGCGCCGATGCTGTATGCGCTCGGCTTTATCGGCCTTTTCACCATCGGCGGCCTAACGGGGCTGTTTCTCGCTTCCATCCCAATCGATATTCAGGTGCATGACACCTATTTCGTCATCGCCCATTTTCATTACATCATGGTCGGCGGCGCGGTCTCCTCCTTTTTCGCGGCTTTGCATTTCTGGTGGCCGAAGATCACTGGCCGTCTTTATTCCGAGGCTTGGGCGCGCTTTGCGGCGATTCTCATGTTTTTCGGATTCAATTTCACCTTCTTTCCACAGTTCGTGCTTGGCTTCCTCGGAATGCCGCGCCGCTACCATGTCTATCCGCCGGAGTTTCAAGTTTACCATGTGATGTCGACGATCGGGGCGACTGTCCTCGCCGCCGCCTATTTGCTGCCGCCGGTCTACCTCGGATGGTCTCTCTTCCGGGGCGCGCGGGCGGGCGCCAATCCCTGGGGCGCAAGGGGTCTCGAATGGCAGACCGCATCGCCGCCGCCGCCGCACAATTTCAGCGCGCCGCCGCGGATCCCGGATAGTCCTTACGATTATCATGAATGGGGGCAGGCGCCTGAAGCCGATGCGAATTCGCCGCGCCGGGCGAATCAGGTCGTCCCCAATCCATGAACGCGTCGAGCGACGCCCTGCGCGAGCCTTGGGTCCGGCTCGATGAACAGAACGAGGCGGCTAGCTTCGGCATCTGGATCTTTCTTGCGAGCGAAATTTTGTTCTTCGGCGCCTTCTTCCTCGCTTTCAGCTACCTCCGCATTCTGCATCCGGCCGCATTCTCGCTCGCTTCGAGCAAAACCGGCCTCTTTTACGGCACGATCAACACAGCCCTGATTCTGACGAGCGGACTCACGATGGGGCTTGCCTTGAACGCCGCTCACTTCGAACTCCGGCGTCATAGCCGCGCCCTTTTTGCGACGACCGCCACCCTGGGCTTTGCGTTCCTCATCGTTAAGGGATTCGAGTACAGCGCCGACATCGCCAAAGGACTCGTGCCCGGCCCGAATTTCGCGCTAGCGCCGTCGGCGGCGCAATTGTTTTTTGGCGCTTATTGGATAATTACCGTCATCCATCTCATCCACTTGACAATCGGCATCGCGCTGGTGGTTCGCCTCGCCTTCGTAACGGGGCGCTCCGTTCTGCCGCTTTCTTCGCCGCAGATTGAGGTCGCCGGCCTTTACTGGGCCTTCGTCGATGTCATTTGGATTTTGCTCTACCCCTTGATCTATCTCGAGGGCCTATCGTGAGCGGCGACCCGGAAAAAACGGTTGACTACGCAGAAAAGCTTCGCGACTTCTCCAGAGGCGCACGTTTCGACTTCGCCATCTGGCTCCTGATCGTTGCAATGGCCGCGGCGTCCTTCGGCCTCGCTCATGTCCCGCTCGGTTCATTCAACCTCGCCATCGCTCTGGCGATCGCCGCCGGACAGATCAGCCTCGTCGGCCTTTTTTTCATGAAGCTGCGGCGCGCCCGCGCGCTCATCGTCCTCACCGCAAGCTCGGCCAGCGTTTTCGTCCTGATCTTGTTCGCGCTATCGTTGAATGATCTTTTTACGCGCCCATAATCGCCTCCGGCGCCGATCCTAGAGGTCGTCCGACACCGTCCCTATCCAGCAGCGCTGCGAAGGCGCGGCGATCGCCTCAAGCGTCCAAGTTCGCCGCAGGCCGCCATGGCCTTGATCCGATCCGCGGTCCTGCAGGCGATCGCTTGAATGGTGAGAGATGGGTTGACGCCTCCGACGGTCGGGAACACCGAGCCGTCGCAGACCCAAAGATTTGGAATGTCCCAGCTGCGGCACTCGGCGTTCACGACGCTGGTCCGCGGGTCGTCGCCCATGCGAGCCGTGCCGTTGAGGTGGCAGGTGTCGTCGTCCTGCGTCCAGATGTCCCTCGCGCCGATCGCCTGCAGGGCCTGCGTCATGAACGCGAGCGAATGGTCGATTAAGCGCTTGTCGTTGTCGCACCAGGAATAGGTGACCCGCGGGATGCGCAGTCCGTACTGGTCGACGTCGTCCGCCAGCGTCACGCGATTTGTCTCCTGCGGGAGCATTTCGCCGACGATCTTCAAGCCCACGACGTGATTGTAGTTTTCCATTTCCCGGATGAGCCGCGCGCCCCAAAGGCCGTGCCCGGCCATCTGCGTATGGGCCCAAAGCTGCGGCAGCGGGCCCTGGCTCATATAACAGTAGCCGCCGAAGAAATCCTTGCCTTTGTCCTCGTAATTCCAATGCTCGGTCAGAGCGAGCGAGGGCGGTCCTTTATAGGAGCGCACTTCCTGCTCCATGACACCCCACACGGCCTGGTTCGACTGCGCCATCAGATTCTTGCCAACCAGGCCCGAGCTGTTGCACAGTCCGTCCGGGAAGCGGTCCGTCGCGGAATTCAGCAACAGACGCGGCGTCTCGATCGCGTAGCCGGCGACGACGACATTATTGGCGCGCTGAAAGCGCCATCGTCCTTCCCGGCAATAGTTCACGCCCGTCGCGAGACCAGCCTCGTCGGTCGCGATTTTGCCGACCATCGCAAGATCGCGGATCTCGGCGCCCGCGGCGATCGCCCGCGGAATCCAGGTGACGAGCGCGCTCTGCTTTGCGTTTGTCGAACAGCCCGAGGTGCAAAATCCGCGATAGACGCAAGGATGCGCGAGCCCGCGCGGGGCGGAAAGAGTGGCGAGCGGCGTCTCGGTCCATTTGATTCCCAGCGCCTCGCATCCATCGGCAAGGGCGCGCGCCGCTGCGTTGAGCTCATGCGCGCGGTACGGATAACGCGGCCGAGGCGGCCCCCAGGGGTAATTGATCGGCCCCGAAATTTTCAGCGTCTGCTCAACCTCGGCGTAGTAGCTCCATATCTCGCGCCAATCGAGCGGCCAGTCTGCGCCATAGCCAAGCAGGCTGCGAGACTTGAACCATTCTGGCCGGAAGCGCAGCGACACCATTGCGAAATGCACGGTCGAGCCGCCGACCGCCTTGCCGATGTTGTTGCTGCCGAGCTGAAGAGGATTTGCGCCATCGACTATGCGATCGTCGGTCCAGAAAAGCTTGGACTGCTCGGATTCGTCGGAGGCGAAGTCCTCCAGCGGCCGGTAGTAAGGGCCAGCGTCGAAAGCAACGACCGAGAAGCCATATTCGGCAAGCTTGCACGCGAGCGCGCCACCGCCAGCGCCAGTGCCGACGATAACAAAGTCTACCGCTTCATTATCGCAACGTTGGCGCATCGGAATCCAACCGCCGGGCCGGAAGACATCGGGGGCCCGGCCGTCGATTGCCCGCGGCGTTTCAATCGAACTATCTGACATGCAGGTTTTTCTTTCGGGCGGCGGCGAAATCGCCCTTCGCCTCCGCCGCATCCCACGGGTCGCGTTCATCGTAATCCATGCGCACATAGCCGCGCGGACTCGCCGGGCCGCCCCAGCCGATCTCGCTCCAGGCGGTCGGATGAGCGTAATAGGCAAGGACGATGTCGCGCGCGAGGCGCATCTTGAAGAATAGGTCGGACGGCATGTCCTCCCACGCGGGCCCCTTCAACTCACCTTTCTCCATAAGTGCGAGAAGCGCGTCCTGATGCGCGGCGTCGAGTTCACAAAAGCAAATTCCGTGCGCGGTTCGCGCTTCTGCATCCAGCGCCTTTAGTCCAAGCCGCCACGCCGGCCCATCGCGCGGCATCAGCGGCGAGCGGTAGCCATCAGCAGTCCCTTGATGCAACCTGTCGTCGACCAACGCCGCCACGGGAATAGGCGGCCTCGTCGCCGGTTGCGGAGCGATCCGCGCCGCCGCCGCAATCACCGTCTGATATTCGTCGGGGGTGAAGAACTTCGGCTCCGGACCGATCGACAGACGGCGCTCCACAACCTCCCGCGTTTTGTCGTTCCAGGAGGGACCGAGCCGCTTCGACAAGACGTCATAGCCTGGAAAGCGGCTCTCCGTCAGCGGCGCTTGAAACTCCCTAGGCATTGGGATCATCATCCATAAGCTCAAGGGCCGCGAGACCCGCCAGCGCGAGACCGGAGAAACTTGGCGGCGCTGGCAGCGGCGGCCCGCTCAGAACGTTCTGGTTCCAGTTGCGCCAGCCCCCCCATGCTGCGGGACACCCCATAGGCATGCAGGGCAGTTCCTCCAAAGCCCATAGCGGTCAACAGGCGCATCCACAGCCGCGTGAACCAAAGATTGCGTCCAGGCGGTCCGGCCGCCGCCGAACCCAGAAGCAAGGCTCCGACTGGAGGAAGCGTCACCGGCAGTCTCATCAGCGGATTATGGAAGGCGCCGCGGAAATGCATCAGTCCGGCCTCGCCCGTCGTTCCGAGCAACCCGACGCTGGTCAGGGCCGCCATTGTTCGTCCCGCCGGCAGCCCGAAAATCGTCGGCCTTGTTCCGGGCTTGCTGTCGCGCACGCGTTCTGAGCAATAACCAATGAGGCCCGACAAAAGCAGCGCCATCGGCGCGCCGAGCGGGGCGCGATAAAACAAATTTTGCCAGCTGAAGCCACCGGTCTTCTTGGTCACGTTGTAGAGGTGGAATCCAGTTCCGATGACGCCTGTCGCGGCGGCCACCGCATAGATCGCATCCCGCGCCATGTGGGCGCCGCAGCGCTCGTCCGCGGTCCCATGCAAGTTTGTCGCGAGGGCGAGGGCGGAGACGGCTAGCGGGACGAACATCGCCTTGTTCTTGAAGGAGCCGCGATAATGCTCGACCGCGCTGTCCGCGAGAACGGAGGCGGCGAGCGTGCCGGCGGCGCGGTTGAGACGTCGCGCTGCGAGCACAGCCGGGGTCTTTTCCGGACGTCGCTCCTTCGCGCGCGATTTGCTTTGGCGCGATGAAACGTCGCCGCGGCCGCTTTGCCGGGACAAAAGATCGGAGCCGACCGCGACGCCGGCCGCGCCGAGAGCGACAAAGCCTAAGGGGGAGAGTGAGGCGGGGGGCTTTTGATCGATCATGGCGTTTACGCGGCGTAGCGCTCGGCGTCCTTGCGTTTGAACTCCAGGCCATTGCCCGGCCGCGCGAGATCGGGCCGAATTACGCCCTGCTGTGGGATCGGCGCGCCATCGAACAGCATGTGTTCGATGCGGACATGATCATGAAACCATTCAAGATTTCGCAGTCGCGGGACCGCGCAAACAACATGCAGGTGAAGGGCGGGAGCGCAATGGCCGGAGAGGTCGATGTGAAAGGCTTCACACAAAGCGGCGATCTGCAGGAAAGCAGTAATGCCTCCGCAGCGCGTGATGTCGGCCTGCTGCACGTCGACCGCTTGCGCTTCAAGCATCTTACGGACGTAGCAGTTCGAGTAGGCGTACTCGCCCGCGGCGATGTCCATGCAAAAGGGAGCGCGGTCCCTGATCTTGCGCAGTCCGGACAAATCGTCTGAAGACACGGGCTCCTCGAACCAGCCGACGTCCTCGTTAGCAAAATGCGCCGCCTCCGCAAGCGCCTGCTTGACCGTGTAGGCTCCGTTCGCATCGACGAACAGCGTCGCGCGGCCGATCGCCGCCTTCGCGATCGACACGCGCCGGCGATCATCGTCCGGATTGCTGCCGACCTTCATTTTGACGAATGCGCAGCCATCGCGTCCGACCCATCCGGCGAGCTGCGTGCGCAGTTCGTCGTCGGAATATGTCGTGAAGCCTCCGCTGCCGTAGATCGGCACGGCGCCCCGATAGCCGCCGAGCAAGGTCGTCAGCGGAACGTCGAGAATACGCGCTTTTAAATCGTATATTGCAGTATCGACAGCGGAGATCGCTGTCGCCGCCATTCCTTCACGGCCGAGGTTGCGAACGGCGCGCTGCATGGCGAGCCATGCGGCTTGCGGATTCATGGCGTCGAGCCCGACGACCGTGTCCGCTAATGTCGTTTCGATCAGCCTCACGATAGAAGCGCCGGAATAGGTGTAGCCGAGGCCCGTCGCCCCGCCGCCGGTTATTTCGACGACGACCAGAGTGGTTGAATCCCAAGCGATCGTGCCGTCGGCCTCGGGCTTGTCCGTCGTCGGAATAGTAAACGCGCGCGCGTTCACCTCGGCGATCGGAACGGCCGCCTCCATGGCTCAGTCCTTGTCGGGCAAGACGCTGGCTAGAAGCTCTTTCGCGCTGTTTTTCAATACGCTGCCGAGTTCAGGCTCGTCGCTCATCATGGTCATAAAATTCCGCGCGTCCTTCAGCGTGATATGCGGAGGCAGCGGCGGCACGTTTGGATCGGTGTAGGCTTCGAGGATCACCGGACGGTCGGCGGCGAGCGCCTCGTCCCAGGCGTCGCCGACCTTATCCGGATCATTGACGAAAATGCCTTTCAATCCGAGCAACTCTGCGTATCTGTGATAGGGAAAATCCGGGATGCTTTGCGTCGATTCCGTTTTTCCGGCCCCGAGTTGCACACGCTCCTCCCAGGTGACCTGATTGAGATCGCGGTTGTTCAGGACGAGGACGATCAGCCGGGGATTGGACCATTGTTTCCAATATTTGCTGATCGTGATCATCACATTAAGCCCGTTCATCTGCATAGCGCCATCGCCCATGCATGCGATGACGGTGCGGTCCGGAAAGGCCATCTTGCCGGCGACCGCGTAAGGCGTTCCGGCGCCAAGAGAGGCGAGACCGCCAGAAAGCGAGGCCTTCATGCCGCGGCGCATTTTGAGGTCGCGGGCGTACCAATTGGCGACCGACCCCGAATCCGCCGTGATGATTGCGTTGTCGGGCAGCCGAGGAGATAGCTCCCAGAATACGCGTTGCGGATTGAGCGGCTCCGCAGAGTTCATCGCGCGTTCTTCCAGCGTCCTCCACCAGGACTTCACGCCGCTTTCGATTGCGCGGGTCCAGGATCGATCCGTCTTCCGCTTCAGCATCGGCAAAAGCGCCCGCAACGTGACGGCGCTGTCGCCTACTATATTGACCTCCATCGGGTAACGGAGGCTGAGCCTGCTGCCGTCGATGTCGATCTGCACCCCGCGCGCTGACCCCGGGGCTGGCAGAAATTCGCTGTAGGGAAAGGCGGAGCCCACCATGAGTAAGGTATCGCAGCCTTTCATCAGGTCCCAGCTTGGCTTTGTGCCCAGGAGCCCGATCGATCCGGTGACGAAGGGCAGTTCGTCCGGCACGGCGGCCTTGCCGAGCAGCGCTTTGGCGACGCCTGCTTGCAGGCGTTCGGCCACGGCGATCACCTCATCGGTGGCGCCGAGGGCTCCCGCTCCGACGAGCATCGCAACTTTCTCGCCGCTATTCAGGATGTCCGCGGCGACCCCAAGGCTTGCTTCGTCAGGGAATTTAGCGGGCCCGGCATAGCCGAGGCCGGTATGAGTCGCGCCATGCGCTATAGGCGGGTCTTGATAAGGGAGAAGCTGCAGGTCGTTTGGCAGAATGACGCAAGTGACGGCGCGCCTTGTATGAGCTACGCGAACGGCGCGGTCTATCAGATGACGCACCTGTTCGGGAACGCTCGCAAGGCCGACGAACTCGCTTGCAACATCCTTCAAAAGATTTTGAAGATCGACCTCCTGCTGGTAGCTGGCGCCGAGGGCGGACCGCGCCTGTTGGCCGACAAGCGCAACGACCGGCATATGATCGAGCTTAGCGTCATAAAGCCCATTCAAAAGGTGGATCGCGCCCGGCCCCGACGTTGCATAGCAAAGACCTACTTCACCGGTAAATTTTGCGTGCGCAGACGCCATGAACGCCGCCATTTCTTCGTGGCGCACCTGGACGTACTGCATGAAGTCCTTGGCTTTCTCCAACGCTACATCGAGCCCGCCTACTCCATCGCCAGGATATCCATAGACGCGCTTAAAGCCCCATTCAGATAGGCGATGCCAGATGAATTCGCTGACGTTCATGCTTGTTGGTCCGGATTAAGCCGCAGGTATTCGCCTCAGCGAGGCGACTTGGTTTCCGAACGTCGCCAAATGGGAAAAGTTGCAAGCCCGAGCACTCGGGGCCTGCGCGGATCCGCCGAAAGCCGCAGCAAGCTCTAGGGCATCGACCGAAGCCTAAAGGTCTTGGCCCTTCGCGAAGCTGGCGCGAACGACTGCAGTCACGTCGTTGCCTCCAAGAATTTCGAAATCTGAGGCCGCGCCGTCGCGTTGGAAACCGATGTCAAGCACGCGATCGCCTATCCGGAGATTTTTGACGACGAACTCTTGAAAGCCAGGGCGGCAGGGCGGGATCGACGTTAAGTTTTCCATGCGGCGCGTCAGCGTCGAGGCCAAGCATAGCTTGGAGAAGCATGAAGGCGGTGCCCGCGGCCCAGGCCTGCGGCACATTGGCGCCCATATGCTGAACCGGAAAGTCATGCGGTTCGCGACACGTTCCAGCATACAGCTCGGGAGTCTTTGAACATCGCAAAATAGCTAGCGGCAAGGAAAGTGTCATGAGCTACTCTAGCGGCCTCTTGCGCGAAGCCATAGCGACGCATTCCAAGAGCAATGATGCCGTTGTCGTGCGGCCACACCGCGCCTCTCTGATAGCTGTGCGGATTGAAAGCGGGGTGGTCGGCGCTCAGGGTGCGGATGCCCCAGCCGGACCACATGTCGGGTTGCATCAAACGCTGCACAACGCGCGCTGCCCGATTGTGCGGCACGATTCCAGACCATAGACAGTGGCCCGGATTTGAGGCGATCGACATAACGCGGCGTTTGTCGCCGTCAAGCGTCAGCGCGTAGTAGCCGAGTTTCTCGTCCCAAAAGGCTTCATTGAAGCGGCGAAACAAGATCGCCGCCTTCTCGCGGAGTTCTTGCGCGCGATCCTGGCGCTCCAACTCGTCGTACACCTCCGCCATGCGGAGCCAGGCGTCATACACATACCCTTGCAGTTCGCACAGGGCCTTCGGACCTTGCACGGGCGCGCCGTTCAAATCAACGATGGCTTTGCCGGAATCCTTCCAGCCCTGATTAACATATCCTTGCGACGAACGCGTCTCGTACTCCTGGAAACCATCGCCGTCGCGGTCGCCAAAATGGTCGATCCATTGGAGACATCGCTCCGCCGTGGCTAGGTGGCGCGAAATAAGAGTGCGGTCGCCCGTCCATTTCCATGCCGTGTGCAAGACAATGAGATAGAGCGGCGTGGCGTCAGCCGATCCATAATAGGGCGTCTGGGGAATGAGGCCGAAATGAGCAAGTTCGCCGCAGCGTAGTTCATGGGGAATTTTGCCCGGCTCGGCATCGCGAAAATCATCTCTCTCATTGGCTTGCAGATTGCCGAGCACCTGGAGGACATCGCAAGCGAACCTCGCGTTGAGAGTCATGCACTGCAGAGAAACGATCAGGCTGTCGCGTCCGAACACGGCGACGTACCAAGGCGCTCCCGCCGCGGCGAATAACAGCGTGTCTTCGGATTCGCCGACCGGAAAGCGAAGAGAGGAGATATCTTCGGCCGCCTGGCCTAACACTTTGCTGAGCTCATCGTTGCTCGTCGTGATCTTAGCGGCTCGCCTCCGCCACAGGGCGAGGCTTTGGCCAGGCGCCGAACTGTCGAGATCGGAAAAATCCCGCGTCGGTGGCTTTGACGCGTCTCGACCGCAGCCGAAAGCATAAAGAAGATGAGACCGCCAGCGGTCACCCGGTTCGACGTCGACCTTAAAAACGATACGGCCGTTGGCGTAGTGGATATCCGAACCGCGCGATTCTGACGATATCTTCATTTGCCGCGCAAAATCGCGATTGGAGTAGCTGATCATAAGACGGGACCGCGCCGCGTCCCAATCCGTTTCCACCTTGCCGCGCCGTTCGATCTGGCCCGACCTTACTTCGAAAAGGTCGGCGAAGTCAGACTGGATCTGAATTTCGAGATCCAACCGCGCCCGGGCGACGCCATAGTTCGTGATCTGCAGAATCTCGTTCATGCCCCCATCAAGAATTCGGCAAATCACGAGCTCAAGTGCGCGCGCGGCGATATCGCCCGTCTCGGTCGTAATCGACTGATTGAGCAGCGACGCGCGCGAGGCGAAATGGACGACGGCGCCTCCATTTAGCAGGTCCCAGGATTTGCCGTTGGCGAGAATTCGCCAGTGACTGATGAGCCTCGTGTCGCGCCAGAAGAGGCCGCGCTGGTTTGGCGACGACACCTGACCGTCAGCGTCGGTAAAATAGACCATGCAGCCGCTATGAATCGTCGTATGGGGCGGCCCGACAGTGACCTTTGTTGGCGATTCGGCGTCGGAGCGCAACGTATCCATTCGTCGATCAGCTTTAGATACCGAATCTCTTATTCAAGTGGGTGGGGATCTTTTCCCACAGCTTGGAGGAGGCGTGGCGCCGGCCTTTAGTCTAGTCCTGGCAACGTCGGGATGAGCGCTTCGTTCCACGCATAAATAAAGCGCGCGCTGATCGACAGGCGACACGCCCCGAATGTAACCAAAACCAAAAGCGCCGGCCGCCGGTTCTCACCACAGAGGCCGCGCTGAAAACTGCGGAGCTTGCACCCGAATTAAAAGTGCGGCGGCTGCTCCGCACTCTTCGTCAACCTTAGCTATTTGCCGCAACCGCACGCATTAAGTTTTTTTTTGTTCGGAACAGCGGCGTCCCCATGCCGTTTGCCTTGTGTGACAAGCACCACCCCTAGAGGAGCAACAAATGCGAATTGCAACGTTAATGGCCGCAACCGCGCTGATTTCTATGATGGCCGCCGCATCCGCCCAAACAAGCGCAACCCCTGCGCCTGCGCCTAAGAATGCGCCGATAGAAACATCTCGCCCCGCCGGTCCGCAGCAGCAGATAACATCCGACCTGCACCAGGCCGGTTTCACCGATGTGAAGGTTACGCCGGATTCGTTCCTTGTCCAGGCGAAGGACAAGAGAGGCAATCCGGTTACGATGTTCGTCAATCCCAATTCATTTATGGAAGTGACCGACATCGGTGCCGACGGTCAAAACGCCAACACCGGGTCCGCTGCCGGCGAGTTCGCGAGCATTCCTTCAACCGACGAACTTAGTTCGAAAGTGGTCGGCCTCGACGTTTACAATAAATCAAACCAGGATATCGGCACGATCAAGGATCTCGCCTTCAATAGAACAGGCCTTACTCAGCAGTCGGTAATATAGGCTACACTCGGAGCCTGGAAGAATGACCGCACGAGCCGTGGCAAGCGCTTGATGGCGGCAAGCTGCGACTCGATCTTTTCCTGCAGCTTCTCTCCGCGACGCAAAGGCGTTCTGGCCACCCCGGTCCGCTTCATGTGGCTCCAGACCAGTTCGTCGGGGTTCAACTCGGGAGCATATCCCGGCAAGTAATGTAGGGTCAGCATCCCATTGGTCGATGCGATATATTCCTTCACCCGAGCAGTCTTGTGGGCCGGCAGCCCGTCGACCACGAGATGCACCGGCTTCGACCGGCATCGCATCATTTTCTTCAGCAAGGTGACGAACAGCTCCGCGGTGAGGCCTCCTTGGTAGGTGCAATACCAGAATGCGCCTTTGGAGTTCACCGCCGAGGCGGCGCTGATCGATTGCCGCTGGCCGGGGCGCTCCACCACAGGGGTCCGCCCTTTTACACCCCAGGTCTTGCCGTGCACGGTATCGGCGCGAAACCCCGACTCATCCCAGAAATAGACTTCGCCCCCATCCGCGTTCGCCTCCGCGGCGATGCCCGGATAAATCTCGCGGCGCCATTTCTCGATCGCTTCCGGGTCGCGTTGATAGGCGCGTTGCAGAGGCTTTTGTGGCGTCAGGCCGAGCTTGGCGAGCAATTCTCCGACAGCCGTCAGGCCGAGCCGAATGGCGAATCTCCGCTCGATCAGGTCCGCAACCACGCGCCGCGTCCACAGGCCGAAATCCAAGCCATACTGACGCGGATCCTTGCCGTTGACCCAACGAAACACCTGTTGCTCCTGCCGAGGCGTCAAGCTGCGTGGCCGCCCAGTCAAGGGCTTGGCGTGCAGCGCCTTCAACCCGATCCCGGGCTGGGACGCCGCATTGATCCATTTGTAGATCGTCGTGCGGCTGAAGCCGAACGAGGAAATCACCGACGAAGGGCGTTCCCCGTCCCGCACCCGCTCGACCGCCATCATCCGTATGGCTTCCAGCGTCCGATGATCAAAACTCCGCCCGTCTCGCTTCATGCCTCAATCTATCAAACACGGTAGACCAACGCAATGATATTGTCGTCTTACTTATCGACTAGTGAGTAAAGCATTCATTGTCGGTGTTGGAGGCTTCCTCGGTATGGGCGAACATTACGTCGCCGTTCGGCCCACGGCTATAACTTTCAGTTACAACGCCAACGACAAGAAATGGCGCGCCGCCATGGACACCAACGCCGATCAGTTAAAGAACGCGCCCGAATTCAAATATCCAAACAACTCCTGACATTCCGCATTAGCTTACGGGCGCGCTCAACGCGCCCGTCGTATTGCGAGCGGTTCTTCAGCCAAGGTCGTATCCAGTTTTAAGATCGAGAGCAGCGTGAATGACAAACAAGAAAGCCCAGGCGGAGCTACCCTCCGGATTACATCAACCTCCCTCATAACGCCAATTTCCCATTCTCGAGGGGCGACTGGCCGCAACTGAAACTTATGCGCGGTGCCAGGAGCGCCAATGTCTGAGCGCTCTGCACTGCCGCCTAACTCACACGGCGGATTGTCGCAGAATCACACTCACGATTATGATTCCTTGTGGAGCACCTGAATCGCTGAAGTGGGTGCCCCTTCATGGAATGGGAAATCTCGTGTCGGAGCGAGGCCGTCCGCTCGAGGTGAGCATCGGAGACCAGGTTCTCGAAGAGGCGGAGCTGGTCGGTGTCTACCAGCGATAAGGCCGGCCACCGAAGCGGCAGGTCTACTACCCTATGCCGCGCATAACTTGGGTGTCCCGTCGATGAGCGCAGAAAGCGCCGGAATTCTGATGTTCAAGCGCGAACGGGGGCGCCTTTTCGTTTTGCTCACGCATCCGGGCGGCCCGTTCTGCGCCAGAGACCCGGATTTCGCCCCTCTATGGCTCTCTAAGACGTACGCCCGCCGCGTAACCCACAGGAATTGCGGGCCTTTTGGCAGAGACCGCAATTGGTGTGGAAACGCGGGAATGCGTGGCTGACGACGCAGTCCGACGCGAACCGGTCTCAGGGGTAATTCCCTGCTATACTCCGACTTTTTGAAAAGCCGAGAAACTCCTTGACGTTGCGGGCGAACGGGATTCGTCTGGGGATGTGATTCGCGGCGGATTTCTCTCGGCTGACGAGCGGCGAGCCCTGACCGGGCTTGCTCGGGATGGACTTGCGGAGCATCGCGTGGCCCGCCGAGCCAACGCCATCGTCCTTCTCGACCAGGGCTGGAGCTGCGAGCGCGTCGCGCAGGCCTTGTTGCTGGACGACGATACGGTTCGCGATTGGCATCGAGCCTATGAGCGAGGTGGCGCCGAGGGGCTGAAGAGCTTTGGC
Source organism: uncultured Alphaproteobacteria bacterium (assembly GCA_963789645.1). GTDB lineage: Bacteria > Pseudomonadota > Alphaproteobacteria > Rhizobiales > Beijerinckiaceae > Methylocapsa. The sequence continues at coordinate 57,472 of CAWBLM010000004.1, forward strand.
CACGAGGGCGGCAGCAGCCGCCTCACCGACGAGCAGGCAATCGCTCTGGGCGCTTGGATCGACGCCCATTGCCCCCGCAGCACCCGGAAGATCGGGGCTTGGCTGAGGCGCTCATTTGGGCTGAGCTATAGTCGCTCGGGGCTGATCGCGTTGCTTCATCGCTTGGGCTTTGACTATCGCAAGCCGGAGGCCATGCCGCGCGGCCTCGACGACGCCAAGCAGCAAGCCTTCATCGACGAATACGAGAACCTGCTCAACACGATGGGCGTCGATGAGGCCGTCCTCTTCGTCGATGCAGTTCACCCGACCCATCAGGTGAGGCCGGCCGGCTGTTGGGCCCGCAAGGACGTCGCCCTCGCGGTGGAGCAGACGACGGGCCGTGACCGGCTCAACATCCACGGCGCCATCAATCTTGAAACCGGCCAGACGCAGATTCTCGCCGTCGAGAAGGTCAACGCGCTGAGCTTCATCAAACTATTGGGCGAGATCGAGGGCACGCATACCGCGATGCGCCTCATCCACGTCTTCGTCGACAACGCCAGCTATCACAAGGCTGACATCGTCAAAGAATGGCTTGCGGCGGCAGGGCGCAAAATCGTGCTGCACTTCCTTCCGTCCTACTGTCCGCATCTCGATCCCATCGAACGGTTGTGGGCCTTGATGCACGAAAACGTCACCCACAACCGGGATTACAAGACCTTCGCCGAGTTCCGCAGGGAGGTCATCAAGTTCCTCCGGCACACCGTGCCCAGAGGCTGGAAACATTTCTGCGACCGAATCACCGACAATTTCCGCGTCATCCACGGCGCCGATTTTCGGCTTATCGCTTAGCCGGCGTATAACAGGGAATTTTACAGGAAATTTTACGAAAATCGGGCCATTTGGCGAAAAAATGCCCGCAAGAACACAGCAAAATCAGTTAGTTGTAGGACAATTCCCTACAGAATGAAAGAGGGAATTAATTCGCGCCGAGCAGGGAATTTATTAAGTCGAGCAGGGAATTTGCAGCGTCGTGTAGGGAATTGCCCGCCGGGCGAGCCGCCACCGGTCCGGTCGACGCCCATGGCGAGAAATCGCGGGCAGCGCAGCCGCGATCCTGGCAAGCGCGACCTCCTCCGGCAACCGGTCCTGCGGCGTGCGAAAGGTGCGGGCTGCGCCAACGCCCACCCGGCCGGCGCAGGTTGTTGACCCGGCATCCCGATCGCTCGAGAGTCCATTGAAACCATGGCTGAGCGGCCGGCAATATGGATGTCTGCTTCGATTTGGTTGGCTGGCCCGCCAACTTACCGAAGCATTCCCCTGGGACACGGCGCCCAAATATCTCATCCGTGGTAGCGTTCAAGGCTCGGGCGCGAGCCATGGGCATCCGGGACAGTTCTTAACGTCAACTTTGTGTTTACCTGTCATGGTGTATCATTGAAACCTCGGGTCGAGTTTATTCTCAACTGACTTCACCTTGGATCGCGAAGTGCATCACTGCGCGTAATGAGTCCACGTTACACAGCGAGGAGAGACACAATGGACAAGGAAGCGGAAGACCGGGTTAGAAATCGGGCCTATGAAATCTGGGAAATGGATGGCTGTCCGAACGGGCTTGATCGTGAGCATTGGGATAAGGCGATCAAGGAGCTCAGCTACCTTGCCGCCGCTGTTGCAACTAAGTCCGGCGTTAAGAAAGGTGCGCGTCTCGCGGGAGTTGCAAAGAATCCCGAATTGCGGAGTCCTACACAGGGACGTGCGCGAGACACGAAATCTCCTCAGGCGATCGTCGCTCACTGAACAATATTCCGGCGGTGCCGTTTCAACCGCGAGGGGAAGTTTCCGCCATCGGCGGCATGACCGAATGCCGTGCGTCTGGTCGAGCGATTCTCCTTCGCCATAGACCTTGATGCCGGTACTGTCGACGAGGACCGCATCTGATCCGCTTCGGCAAGATCGCCAGGCCGCCGCCTCGAGCCAGTCTGCGGCAGCGGCTCAGGCTTGTCGGAAAACCCGGAACTATGCCCCCGTCGGCGAATGACGCTCAATTGCCTAGCTTTCGTATATTCCGTGCCTTGCCTCATCTCCGGCTCTCAAGGAAATTGGTGAATGCAAGGTAGATTATCTATACGGCCGGCAGCTATTGCGGAATGTCCGTTAATAGGGGCATGTCCGTTAAGCCCAGTTTTTTCTGGCGGTGGCATGACCATGCCGCTGTTATATCGGCCAATTTAGACGCTTCACACTGAACGACCGGCGGAGGATGTGAATGGCCGAGGCTCATTCCTATTACAAATTTACGAGTTCTTGTCTCTCACTAGCTCTAAGTGAGGCTTTATTGATCCTTGCCAGGACGCACGACAATAGACCTGGACCTTGGCTTGACGAGTTTGAGCGTAGGATCGTTGATGAGATCGGAAACTCGAAAGCCAGCGACCTGATTGCCGACCGTCGAGAAGAATACGCCACCGGTGCGGCCGACGTCGTCAAATGCGCGACGGACGCCGTGCGGCTTACTCTGCGGTCAGGAGCTTGCGTGTCGCCCCTCGGATAAATCGAGCCTCTGTCTTCTCAGCGACGACATGCAGAACCGGCGTATCCTCGACAAGCTCGCCGCCTCGACCGGCGTGTCCATCAAATCGGCTGTCATCAATTCGTTTCTTGGCGTGTGCTCGCACCTGCGCCATGGCGAATGGTCGGGAATCGTCCCACACATTTTCTTCTATGTTTTTGGCGCGGCGCCCGCTGGCGCGTCGGGGAAGACTTTGTTCAACGGGCTGGTGCACCTGCCCTTGGTGATGCCTGCTCGGCCGCAGGGGCGTTTTCGGGCCCTTTCTCGCCAGCATCGGCATCGTCCTGTCGTTCCGCTGGACCGGCGCGGCGGTGGCTTGCACGGTGATGGGGTTCCCGCTGATGGTGCGCGCGATGCGCCTGTCGTTCGAGGGGATCTCATCTGCGCCGATGGCGTCTACCGAGCCGAATGTTACGACCGTAATCGTTTTGCCGTTATTTGAAATGATGCCGTAGCGAGCCCCGCTTATTATCCCGGCGTACCACGCCCGAACCAAGGGCGAAATGTTCACTCGGCTGCATGAGTGGTGACAGCCAATTTGAGGATCAAGTCGTGAGCGCAGCAACACCGGAACATATTATGCAAGTTGGTTTGGGCTTTTGGGCATCCAAAACGCTCTTAAGTGCTGTCGAACTAGGCGTGTTTAGCACTTTGGCCGATGCTCCCGCCGACCTGCCGACGCTTCAAAGAAAGCTTGCGCTGCATCAGCGATCAGCCCGCGACTTCCTCGATGCGCTGGTGGCACTCAAGTTGCTGGAGCGCGAGAACGGCGTCTACAGCAACACCGCAGACACGGACCTGTTTCTCGATCGAGCCAAGCCATCCTATATCGGCGGTGTCCTAGAGATGGCAAATGCCCGGCTCTATGGCTTCTGGGGATCGCTCACGGAGGCCCTGCACACCGGTGAAGTGCAGAACGAGAATAAGGGTGGAGGAGAAAAAAACGTCTTTGCGGCAGTGTATGCCGATCCGGATCGGCTGCGGGGATTTCTGACCGCGATGAGTGGAATAAGTGCGGGTGCGGCCCACGCCATCGCCGCCAACTTCCCATGGAGCGACCAGAAGACCTTCATGGATCTTGGTTCAGCTCAAGGCATGGTACCCGCCACTCTCGCCCGCGCCCATCCCCACCTCACCGGCATCGGCTTCGACCTTCCCGCAGTCAAGCCCGTCTTCGAGGAATTTATTGCTCACCGCGGGGTGACTGACCGAGTGCGGTTTCAAGGTGGAAATTTCTTCGAGGACCCTCTGCCGAAAGTGGATGTCATCGTCATGGGTCACATCCTCCATGATTGGGACCTTGCCCAGAAAAAGGTGCTTCTCGGCAAGGCATTTGACGCTCTTCCGAAAGGCGGCGCTGTCGTCGTTTATGATGCCATCATCGATGATGATCGCCGCGAAAACACTTTCGGTTTCATGATGAGCTTGAATATGCTGATCGAAACTGCCGGTGGGTTCGACTATACAGGAGAGGACTGTCAGGCTTGGATGCGCGAAGTCGGATTCTCAAAAACGCGGGTCGAACCGCTTGTTGGCCCGGATTCGATGGTGATCGGATTAAAGTAGCTTATCCAGGTCCGCCCCTTCACGCTGTCGAATGTAAGATCAGTTTCCTAGACCCTATGATTGCTGGGCCTGAGGGTGGCCCGTCATCCGATATGCAACGGTACGAGGGTTAAGCCGGCTGGCCGGCGCAGAGCCTCATGCATAGGAGACGGGCCTCATGGAACATACCCGATTTGTTGGCTTGGATATTCACAAAGAGCGGATCTCGATCGCCGTGGCGGAGAGCGGGCGCTCTGGAGCGGTGGAATACCTCGGCGAGATTGCCAATGAACCTGGCGCCATCAGCAAGCTCTGCGGCCGTCTTCGCCGTCCCGGCAAGACGCTGGCGTTTTGTTATGAGGCCGGACCGTGCGGCTACGGCGTCCATCGTCAGCTCACAAGCCTCGGCCATCGGTGCGATGTGGTGGCGCCATCGCTGATTCCGACAAAGGCGGGCGATCGGGTGAAGACAAATCGTCGCGACGCGACCATGCTCGCCCGTCTTCATCGGGCCGGAGAATTGACGGCCGTCTGGGTGCCCGACGCCGATCATGAAGCCATGCGCGATCTGATCCGGCTACGCAGCGTCGTCCGGCAAATCGTGACGCGAGCGCGTCAACATCTTCAAGGTTTTCTGCTGCGTCACGGTCGCAAGCATGGGGGTGGGACGGCATGGCGTATGGCTTACCGGCGGTGGCTATCGACTTTGGCCTTCGAACATCCCGCTCAGCAGATCGCCTTTCAAGACTATGTCGACGCCGTCACGGATGCGGAGCGGCGACTTAAGCGAGTCGAGGAACAGATCTTCAGCCTCCTTCCCGACTGGACTTTGCGCCCCGTTGTCGACGGCTTGCAGGCGATGCGGGGGATCGCCTTGATCAATGCCGTGGTGCTGGTCACGGAAGTTGGCGACTTCACGCGCTTCTCAAACCCGCGCCAGCTCATGGCCTACTTCGGCCTGGTCCCGGGCGAGCGATCGAGCGGCGAGACCGTCCGGCGCGGCGCCATCACCAAGACCGGCAACACGCATGTTCGGCGCGCGCTGGTCGAAGGCGCCTGGGCTTACCGGATGAAGGCGCGCATCGGCCGTCATAAGGTCGACCGGATCGAGGCGCTGCCGAAAATCGTTCGCGAGATCGGGTGGAAAGCGCAAGTTCGGCTCTGCGCCCGATATCGTCGGCTGAGCGCGCGCGGCAAGACCGCCAACGTCGTCAATGTCGCCATCGCACGCGAGATGGTGGGCTTCATCTGGTCGATCGCTTGCACAGTTCAATCCACGCCAAAGGCGGCGTGACCATAAAGATAGCCAGAAGAGGAGATCGCAACCACAAGATCAGCCTCGGCGCGGTATGCGGCGCTGGGGGCGGGACAATGCCGGGGAGCCCTCGTGTGTACTATGAGCTTTTGACGCTCGCCACCTAGACAGAGGCAGCCCCAAACGAAGCAAGGTCATGCGGCTCGACCCGCGGATGAGAGATTGTTGACCGACGTTTAAGTCCCGCCTCCTGCACCACATATCGGTCGTACAAATACCTCTGCCGTCGATCGAAATCGCCGGGCCAATTGCTATGCAAAAGCCCCTTGTCAGCAATCATGAGAGTACACCGTTTCCGAAATTAGAATCATATCAAGCGGCCCTGTCAAGTTTGTAAGACCACGTGTGAACGACGGGCTGTTGGTTGATGTCGTCGATGGCGGCCAGGATGCGGTCTTTGAGTTCCTGTTTGGAGGCGACGCGGATGTGGCGCAGCACGGAGCGGGCGAGCTTGGAGAAGAATCCCTCGATGAGGTTGAGCCAGGAGCCATGCTTCGGGGTAAAGGTCAATTCGAAGCGGCCCTCTGGCTGTGTCGCGAGCCACGCCTTGGTTTCCTTGGAGATGGGGGCTGAATGATTGTCGAGGATCAACTTGATCGCGGTCGACGCCGGATAGGCCGCGTCGAGGAGCTGCAAGAATTCAATGAACTCGCGCGAGCGGTGGCGCTCCTCGACGAGTGCATGGACTTTGCCGGTCAAAAGATCGATCCCAGCCAAGAGGCTCAGCGCGCCATGGCGCTTATACTCATGATCCCGGGCGAAGGCCGTATGAAGGCCGGGTTTCGGCGGCAAGTCCGGCGCCGTCACACCGATTGCCTGCATGCCGGGTTTCTCGTCATAAGAAACGATGGCCACCGTGTCGCTTGGCTTCTCCGAGTTGGCGGCGGCTTCCTTCAGGATCTCGACTTCTTTGTAAACGCACAGGATTTGCGCCATCTTCTCGGCGAACTCGGGATCGCGGCGCTCGAGGTAGTAACGCATCTTGTGCGGCTTCACCTCGCGCGCGTCGAGGATTTTGCACACCGTGCCCTGGACCAGATCGGCAAGGCAGGCATGCCCGGCGGTCGGCCCATGTTGGCGCGCATGGCGGGCCAAGAGCCTGGTTGTCCAAAGCTCATGGGGATAGCCGAGATCCTTGGCTTTTCGGCAAGCAAGATCAACCAGCCATTCCTTGGCCTCGGACGTGATCGTCGCCTCCCTTCCTGGCCTCGGACTATCGTCCAGCGCCGCCAAGGGACCGAATGCCACTGCCCGCTCAACACAGCGCTGCACGGTTTGATGATGCACCCCCAAGGCGCGACCAACGGCAAAGAACGACGGGTCATCCAGATAAGCCAAAAGCATGCGCGCCCGCCCGACCCGGCTCGCCGGTTCGGTTCGCGATCGCGTCATCGCCATCAGCTTCGTCACGTCATCGTCCCCAAGGGTCAACTCGACCACAAGCCGCCGCGCCGCCATGATACAGAGCCTCGTTCAGCGAATCACCAAACAAAACTACACAACATTCTCGCCCAAATGAATCCCAATCAAATGATGAGTTTCATGGAATCTGTGTACTCTCATGATTGCTGACAAGGGGCTTTTGCATAGCAATTGGCCCGGCGATTTCGATCGACGGCAGAGGTATTTGTACGACCGATATGTGGTGCAGGAGGCGGGACTTAAACGTCGGTCAACAATCTCTCATCCGCGGGTCGAGCCGCATGACCTTGCTTCGTTTGGGGCTGCCTCTGTCTAGGTGGCGAGCGTCAAAAGCTCATAGTACACACGAGGGCTCCCCGGCATTGTCCCGCCCCCAGCGCCGCATACCGCGCCGAGGCTGATCTTGTGGTTGCGATCTCCTCTTCTGGCTATCTTTATGGTCACGCCGCCTTTGGCGTGGATTGAACTGTGCAAGCGATCGACCAGATGAAGCCCACCATCTCGCGTGCGATGGCGACATTGACGACGTTGGCGGTCTTGCCGCGCGCGCTCAGCCGACGATATCGGGCGCAGAGCCGAACTTGCGCTTTCCACCCGATCTCGCGAACGATTTTCGGCAGCGCCTCGATCCGGTCGACCTTATGACGGCCGATGCGCGCCTTCATCCGGTAAGCCCAGGCGCCTTCGACCAGCGCGCGCCGAACATGCGTGTTGCCGGTCTTGGTGATGGCGCCGCGCCGGACGGTCTCGCCGCTCGATCGCTCGCCCGGGACCAGGCCGAAGTAGGCCATGAGCTGGCGCGGGTTTGAGAAGCGCGTGAAGTCGCCAACTTCCGTGACCAGCACCACGGCATTGATCAAGGCGATCCCCCGCATCGCCTGCAAGCCGTCGACAACGGGGCGCAAAGTCCAGTCGGGAAGGAGGCTGAAGATCTGTTCCTCGACTCGCTTGAGTCGCCGCTCCGCATCCGTGACGGCGTCGACATAGTCTTGAAAGGCGATCTGCTGAGCGGGATGTTCGAAGGCCAAAGTCGATAGCCACCGCCGGTAAGCCATACGCCATGCCGTCCCACCCCCATGCTTGCGACCGTGACGCAGCAGAAAACCTTGAAGATGTTGACGCGCTCGCGTCACGATTTGCCGGACGACGCTGCGTAGCCGGATCAGATCGCGCATGGCTTCATGATCGGCGTCGGGCACCCAGACGGCCGTCAATTCTCCGGCCCGATGAAGACGGGCGAGCATGGTCGCGTCGCGACGATTTGTCTTCACCCGATCGCCCGCCTTTGTCGGAATCAGCGATGGCGCCACCACATCGCACCGATGGCCGAGGCTTGTGAGCTGACGATGGACGCCGTAGCCGCACGGTCCGGCCTCATAACAAAACGCCAGCGTCTTGCCGGGACGGCGAAGACGGCCGCAGAGCTTGCTGATGGCGCCAGGTTCATTGGCAATCTCGCCGAGGTATTCCACCGCTCCAGAGCGCCCGCTCTCCGCCACGGCGATCGAGATCCGCTCTTTGTGAATATCCAAGCCAACAAATCGGGTATGTTCCATGAGGCCCGTCTCCTATGCATGAGGCTCTGCGCCGGCCAGCCGGCTTAACCCTCGTACCGTTGCATATCGGATGACGGGCCACCCTCAGGCCCAGCAATCATAGGGTCTAGGGCTTTCCATCGAGCGGGTCGGTCTTGAGGCCGGGCCGCTATTTGGGCATGAACCGCTCGCCCCGGCTGTTGGTCAGATAGCCGCCCTCTCCACGGGCTCCCTCCGTGATCAAACGCCCGCGCCGTAGACCCCCGTGGGATGGAATTGGATGAATTCCATGTCCTGCAACGGCAGCCCGGCGCGCAGCGCTGTGGCGCTGCCGTCGCCCGTGCAGGTGTGTGCGGAGGTGCAGGACTGATACACTCGTCCACACCCGCCCGTGGCGATGACCGTCATGTTGGCGCGGAAGCGGTGAATCGAGCCATCCTCCAGGCACCAGGCGAGCAGGCCGCGGCAGGTCCCATCCTCATCCATCAACAAGTCAATGGCGAAATATTCGACGAAGAAGCGCGCCTGGTGCTTCAGGCATTGCTGGTAGAGCGTATGCAAAATCGCGTGGCCGGTGCGGTCGGCGGCGGCGCAGGCGCGATCAGCCATGTCGCCCTTTGCATATTCGGTCGTGTGCCCGCCAAATCGGCGCTGATAGATCATGCCGGCCTCCGTTCGGCTGAACGGCAGCCTCGATTGAGCGTTTCGGTTTCAACAATCCGGTACTGATCGCCGACGACGGCGAGATCGTCGCCGGCCATGGTCGCGTCGCTGCGGCGAAACTTCTCGGGATCGAGACTGTCCCCGCCGTGCGTCTGTCGCATCTCACCGAGGCGGAAAGGCGCGCGTACGTAATCGCGGACAACAAGCTTGCGCTCAACGCCGGCTGGGACCGCGAATTGCTCGCGATCGAATTGCAGGGTCTTGTCGACCTCGATTTTGATATCGAATTGACCTAAGCGCAAGAAAGCGGTCTTCGGCTGAAGGCTCGGTTGCGCCACGAGCGGGCATCCACGTAGACCCTTATTGTCAGAATTGCTTTGCCAGTGCAGCGGCCTTCTTTTTGCCGGCATCGATCATATCGACTGCACGGCCATCCCACGTATGTTCGAGCGTAAGCGTCACGATTTACTTGACGCCGATAAATCGCAGCCAGAATTCGACATACCCGCTCAGATACTGGAACCCGGGCTGCTGAACCGTCTCAAATCCAGCCTCGTCGCTTTGCCCTCGCACGAATGCGACAAATGCCTTCTCGACGTCGAGCGCGGGGCCATAGCGCTTACCGTCGAACCTAAACAACATATTGCGCTGACAACTCAGGTCGATCAGTTGCTTCAGCTTATAAGGGAAAGAGAAATTCCACATCGGAACGCTCATAACGATCCGATCCGCCCGCTGGAAGCGTGACGCGAGCTCGCGGATTTTCTCCCAAGCGGTGATCTCGGCCGGCGTCATAGGCTCGCCCGAGACACCTTTGTACTTGGCGTTTATCGTCCCGTCGACGGCGATTTCGGCTCCAAAATGTAGATGGACGCGTCACTCGCCAGCAAAAGAGCAGCTTCTGGTTAGCAAGCCGTCAAATGCGTTCAAAAGACGCGTTTCGGACACGCATCGGCTCCCGCTCGGGCCGCGGGCGTTAAACTCCGCGTCTTCACCCAGGCCAATCTTTGCGTCTCACGCAAAACAGCGACGCAGATATTTCTGATTATCATCCGTAGCGCACCGTTTACCTTTTTTACAGGAGGCGTTTGTCATGAGCGATATCAGGGGATCTATCGTCTACGTCTTGATCGCCATCGCCGCAGGCGCGGCGCTGCCGGCGCAAGCGGGAGCGAACGCCATATTGGGCCGCGCCTTCGGCGGCGTTCCGCTGGCTGTGCTCGTCTCGCTCACCGTCAGCACGACATTGATTCTGGGCTGGGTGCTTGCGATGCGAGGGCCGTTTCCCGCGCGGGAGGTCGTCGGCGAACTTCCGCTACAGGCTTGGTTCGGGGGCTTGCTCGGCGCGGCCTATCTCATGGCGGTGACGTTGGCTGTTCCGCGCCTCGGCGCAGCGATGACGATCGCCTTGGTGGCCCTGGGACAAGCGGTGAGCGCCCTGACGCTGGATCATTTCGGCATGATGCCTCGAGCAGCGCCCGGTCACCTTGCTGCACTTCGTCGGCGTTCTGCTCATCGGCATTGGCGCCTTGGCGGTGTCGTGGAAGGTCTGACCTCTCAGCTCGGCACAATTCGGTCCTCGAAATTCGTCGGTCGATCCTCGGGCGTCCAAAACAGGCCGAAGGCCGAAAGCGACGCTCTTCAGGACCTCCATCGAAGAATCAAACTAATGGGGCCGCATGATGCCGTCGCTGTTCGATCCTGTCGCCTTGGGTGAGATTCAGGGGCGCAACCGTATTCTGATGGCGCCAATGACGCGCGCCCGCGCTCATGCCGATGGCGTCCTCAACACATCGGCGGTCGAATATTACCGCCAGCCGAGGCGGGCGTGATCATATCGGAAAGGCCTTCGTTCCGACGCCTATTGTCACCGACAAACTCAGATCCTACGGAGCCGCCCTTCGCGAAATAGACCTTTCAGGATTGCATCGGCAAGGATTGCGCGCCAACAATCGAGCGGAGAACCGCTCATTGCGCAGCACACCATCGCTCGCAGCTTTGGGTTCTTAGGAAGCCCGAGGGTCAACGTGCTGGCGCTCAACATCGCGTTGGACCAAGCCTTTCCGAGGAAATAGGGCCTGCTCCTATCCAAGATGCGCAAATCAAAGCGCGCGGCGGGTAGGCTTTGACGCGATCGGGTCGATGTCGATGTCAGCGACGTACTCGAAGGCGCACAAAGCGCGCATCCTTCTCGTTGCGGCCGACCCGCAAATGCGGAAGCTCCTGAAGTCTGTTCTCACAGCGGGCGGTTACGGAAAATGCTTTGCGGTCGACGGCTCGCACACGGTCCAGGCCGAGGCCGCATCCTCTTTTGACCTCGTCGTCTTGGATCTCGACCTCCCTTACTCCAGCGGTCATAGCATCATTGGCGAGATACGACATTCTTCGGACGTTCCGATGATCGCGATTTCGGGCCAGGCCAAGGAGGGCGACCTCGTCGCCGCGCTCGATCTTGGCGCAGACGACTATATTGCCAAGCCGCTTCGCTCGAGCGAGCTGTTGGCCCGCATCCGCTCGGCGCTGCGGCGGGCCTGCCGCGCCGCGGTGACCTTGAAGACGCGGGCCATGGTGTTGATCGGGAAGACGGCCTGGTGCGCGCTCATGAACCGTAAAACCCGTTCGGGTTCGCCTTGCTCTCCCGCGCGAACCAGGCCGCCGCCCCTGATCCGCGATGGCTCGAAGCGGCACATTATGATGCCGCCATGCGGAGGTTCGAATCCTGCACGCCGGCCTCTGGCTGGGAAAAGGGCCAGGTTGAGAACCAGGTCGGTCTGGTGCGGGAGCGCTTTTTCACGCCGCGCCTGCGGTTCAAAAGCTACGATGAGTTGAACGCTTGGCTCCTCGACAAATGCGTCGCCTACGCCAAGGCGCATCGTCATCCCGAGATCGCCGACAAGACGATCTTTGAGGTTTTCGAGGAAGAGCGGCCCAAGCTCGTTCCGGTGCGCGGCCGCTTCGACGGGTTCCATGCCGTCCAGGCGTCAGTGTCCAAAACCTGCCTGGCGCGCTTCGACAACAACAAATACTCGGTTCGGGCGAACGCCGTCGGCCGTCCCGTCGAAATCCAAGCTTACGCCGACCGGATCGTCATCCGCCAGGACGGCGCCGTTGTCGGCGAGCATCCGCGCCGCTTTGGCCGCGGCGAGACGATCTACGACCCATGGCATTATGTTCCGGTGCTGGCGAGAAAGCCGGGCGCCCTTCGCAATGGCGCGCCCTTCAAGGATTGGCTGCTGCCCGCGGCGATCGAGCAAATCCGCCGCAAGCTGGCCGGCTCGACCGATGGCGACCGGCAAATGGTGAAAATCCTCGCGGCTGTGCTCGACGACGGATTGGCGGCGGTCGAAGCCGCCTGGGCGCGCTGTCGCTTCGGACCCGCACCGAAAGGGGTCCCTCTTGGATGCAAAATTAGGGTCCCGAATTCCGCGCTGATTGACACCTTGGCGTAGGTGTCGATGAAGGTTTGCTGATAGACCCTGCCGACGCCCTTCAGCGTGCCGACGTAGAAGGTGTCCTGCGCGCCGCAATAGCCGGGACATTCGGTTTCGAACTCGCCTTGCACTTCCTTTTCGGCCTTGGCCTTCTCGAGCGCGGCGAGCTGGCTCTCGGTGAGGATGAAGCGTTCCTGCGCCATCTTCGCCTCGAGCGCTTTCAGGCGCAGCTTCATGGTGGTGAGGTCGTGCCGGCTCCAGATCGAGCGGACGCCGAAAGGCGAGACGCTCATGCCTCGTTTCAAAAGCTCATTGGCGACGCGAACCTGGCCCCAGGCGGGCTGTTCGATGGCGAGCGCCACGACGGCGTCTTCGATGTCCGGCGCCACCCGGTTCTTCAAGATGGGCTTGCGCCGCGAAATCTCCTGCAGCGCCAGTTCGCCGCCTTTGTCGTAAAGCTCCTTGAAGCGGTAGAAGCTGTCGCGGCTGTAGCCCATCATCTTACAGGCTCGGGATACATTGCCGAGCTGTTTGGCCAATTCGAGCACGCCGACCTTGGCGCGGATGATTTTTTGGTCCTTGGTCATTCTGGCATCCTCCGGAAAAGCCATGGCGGGGCTGCGCAACCCCAACCAGCTCCGCCCCGCCATGGCTCACATCGAGCCTCGGAAGACACCGTCCGTCAGATTAAGTTAAACCTTTCACAATTAAATACTTGCCTTCCAGACGACGCCGAGTTGCCGTCTGAGCCCGTTCCAGCTCACGCCGGTAATCTTGCGGGCGATCGTCGAAAGGCTGGCATAGACCTGTCCCCGCCAGTAGAAGCCGCCGGGGACGACCATGACCTCGTGGAGTTCGCCCTGATGTTCGCGGACGATGACGGAGCCGACCTTTAGATGCCGAACCGGCGGGCCCGCTTTGCTCGATGATGAGCCAAGGAGCTTGCAGACGCGTCGATCAAGGCCGCCGAGGCGCTCCTCCTGCAGCCCATGCGCCAACGCGCGGGCGAGCAAGTCTTTCGACAGAGCGTCGGGCGCACGCCACCCTGTGCGGTCGCGCCACAGCGCGAAGCTCCGCCACATTGAGCGTCGCGAGCCGGGCGAGTTCGGCGTCGACATCGGTCAAAGCGGCGGGCGAGCTCCGCGGCACAGGATCAGAGAATTTCGTCATCGGACGTCAGGCCCGCGCCAAAGCCGTGTCGCGCGCTGCGGCGGCGCCGACGCACGACTGGATGCCGGTGCGCGACGACGACCGCTTTCTCGACGAGGTTCTCCGCCTCAAGGTTCTCCGGATTGCGAAGAGCCGTGTTGATTGTCAGAGGCGCAATTTGGACGCAGTCTCGCGTCCAAACTGTGCGCCGCGGCGGCCGCGCACCGACATCGCGCGACGGCCGAAGGCCTCATGAAACTCGCGTTGCGCAAGCCCCTAGAACCTCAGCAGCCGAGCCTTTCTTTACCAACCGAAACGAATGTTAATACTTGACATTTATCATTAAATTGCCTAGAAATTGCCACATTCCGTCACGTAGCAATTTGGAATGAAAACGATGGCTGGCTGACTGCATTCCTCTAAAGGTCGCCGCACGCTCCACGGGGCTGTCAGCGGCAAACAAGTCGGCGGCTTCGTCCGCGTTAATTCGGACGTCAGACCTCCCACTGGGGTGCGATGATCAGCAGCCAGACCCAAGGCTTTGGGACAAAACGGGCTCGTTCGGCGCGACCGGCCTCGCCATCGCGCAGTTGCAAGCCGGTCTGGCGCCGCGCTTTGATGACGGTGTGGGGACCAACACTAGGCTCGGCCAGCGCAGCCTAGGTCCGGAGCCAACATGCCACACCGTGTCTTCGATTCTGAAGATGACGCGGCGGAGTTTATCGCGGACATCAAGAGAAGCGATCCACAAGATGATTTTACATACGTGATTCTTTCAGATTCTCTTGGCTTCGGAAAGTATTTCATCGAAATTGTTACGCCGGAAGGGCGCTCCGTCGGACGAGTTTGGACTGACTACCGCCCCGAATGACATCGTTCAACCTATCCGCCCAATGCAGGAATCGCCTCGCCGGAGCGCAGAGAAGCAAAAATCGACCACCTGATCGACGGTCGGCTCTGGTTCCTCGGCGGGGTTGACCATGAGCCGCGGATCATAAAATTGAATGCAAGCGGCCCGCACGAAAACCGCCTGACGTCCGCAATCTTCGACGTGAAACTCTCTACGGCGATTGCCTTGGGATATGATTTTGGTCAGCGATTTCTCTATTTTTTGGTGGTGTTCATGCACGATCGTCCAATTTTCACTGAGCGCCGTTTCGATGAGTCCGTGCAGTTTGCGATTGGTTTGGAAGCGTTGCGCATTCGCCTTTTCAATCGCTCCTATGACAGCGCGCAATTTTTTGCTTGCGGAGCCTGAACGCTGGACGATATCGTCGACTGCGGCTTCGACTTCGCTCAAGAGGCGGCGTCCGACCGCCTCGTTGATTTTGGCCCTCGTCGGGAAAAGCCGAAAAACGTCGGCCAAAGACATATGCAATTCGTGGGCAATATCCGCAAGCGTGGTCTTTTGAAAATCAACTTGGCCGAACAAACGCTCGGCAGCTTCGATAATGATCCGACGCGTGTCTTGCTTTTTGGATGAGTTTTTCATGCACTACGATCTCTCGGCTGATAGATGCCGGCGCGTCCAGTCGCAAACCCGTCAAACTCGCGTTGCAATGCGGCGGCGCTCACGGCGCTTTTGTCTGGGGTGTGCTCGACCGCTTGCCTGAAGATGGGCGTCTCAGCATCGAGGCGGTAAGCGCTACGAGCTCCGGGGCGATGAACGCGGTCGCGCTCGCCTACGGACCTGCCATCGGCGGCCCTGAGGGCGCGCGTGACAAGTTGACTGAGTTCTGGCGCACCGTATCACGCGCTGGTCAGCTATTCAACCCTGTCGGAGCAACGCCCCTCGACGCATGGCTGCGGATGTGCGGTGTGTGGTTTCGGGCCGAGGCTCAAAGCGTTTGGAGCGACGCGACGGTTGCGGCGGCCTGAGTCAAGAAAACTCCCATGATGCTTCCGCGCGAGCTCTGCGTGTTAACGTGTCAATGCCAGCCGCCGCCACTCGCCACGCAGCTCAAAGATCGTCAACGCTGAGAGCCGCGCCAAAGTTTCCGCCATATCGATAGACGCCTTGGCCACGTCACTTCGCCGCCACGGTCAGCATAGAGGGTTTCGCCTACGCCTTCGCGCAGGTGGTGCTCATCAACTATATGTCGTCGCTCACTTCGACGGAGCTCGCCGCCAGCCAATACGCCCTTCTGACCTCGCTTTGCGCCTTTCCTGGCAGCCTGCTCGCCGGGACGTCCGGCTTCATTATCGCGCAAACGGGATTCACGATGTTTTTCGGTCTGACCTCGCTGATCGGAATCCCGGTCGCAGCGCTCTGCTGGTATGTGTTGCGTCTGCACGCCGATGTGACGCCAGACCCGGAGCGCCATGGATCGACCTAATAGCCCGCGCTCCGGCAAAGTCCCTGCGAAGCGGGCCCGGCTCCACAATCAGTACCTTGACGCCGAATGGAGCCATCTCCGCGCGGGAGGGCTTCGGAATTCCTTGAAGTGCGAACTTGCTGGCCGAATATGCGCCCAAGCTGGGAACGGAGCACTGGCCGCCCAGACTCGATGCTTTGACGATCGCCCCTGCCACCTGCGCGCAAACAACCGGCAGGCTGCGCATCACCGCAGATCGCAGTCCGAGATAGGATATCTAAGTTAATAAAATTGTTCATTAAATTACCCAAGAGCTATCGGCGGCATTCGGCGGTGCATCAGAGCGGATTTTGATTCCGCCATGCGGAGGTTCGAATCCTCCCGCCCCAGCCACGCATTGCCATAATTTGAGACCAACTGCGGTCTCTGCAAAAGAGGCCGCAATTTCAGTGGCTTGTGTGCAGACAAGCGTCTTGGAGACTTAATGAGGGGCGAAATCCGGGTCTCTGGCGCTTAAATCTGGCCACAGTCTCTGGTCGCGATTTTCCAATCTCCGGAAATTAGGTGGGCTTTGCCCCAGACGGGTTCGATTTTGGTTGAGACCGGTTCGCGTCAGCATACGCGGCCGGTGCAGGGCGGGACGCTCGAGCGAGGCGCCGGAGAGACCGCCGTCGTCGAACCGGCCAGCAATGAGCCGCCAGCCCTCATGCGCCTGGCTCTTGATGTAAGCCTCGCAGGCTTCGCGTTGCGCGTCGAGCGAGTTGAAGGCGAGGTCGAGATTATGCTCGGTCGATTTGCGCGTGTAGATCGCGCAGCGCTGCGGTTTTGGCGCGCGTTTGGGGGAGCGAGCCTCGCGCGGTCGGCCGCCACAGGCCGTTGATGATTGTCGAATGGTTCGAGGAACGCGCCTCAGCGATCACCCCGTGCCGCTTCGCCAGTTCCGGAACCGTCGCATCCTCGCGTAGCGCCTCGAGCGCAATCTTCGCCTTGAACGCCGCATCAAACTTCTTGCGTGACTTCGTCATTTCTCGCTCCATCGGTTGCGACAGAGCAGGACATTTCACATCTTAGCCAATGGTCCTAAATCCGGGGTCCAGTTCACATGGCGTTGAGCGGGAATACGCCAATCGATCACGTTTGCGACCGTCTCGCCAAGACGCCTTTAGCTGACGAGGTCGACGCCCGATACGACCCGGAACGGGAGAAGATCAGAGTCGCCGATTACAAGGTCGATATGGCTCTCGTCCAATTGAAATGATGTTGTCGGACCCTACACCCGACGGTTTCCGGCTCGCCCTCCAAAACTCGCCGAACGCAGCCCGACATCACAGTCAGTGAAGCCTAGACCGAAACCGGAACACGCAAAACATCAAACCTGAATCCGACTTCACTCGCGGGGGGCGCTTCAAGGCTCGGCCGAGACGGTAACGACCGTGTCGATCTGGACTGCCGTCAGGGCCGCGCGGTTCAGCGCAAGAGCGGCCGCATTGGAGAACAGATCGTGTGCGCCGTAGCCCTTCGACTGGTATTCGAGCCGGGGAGCTAAATGCACGCAAGCCTATTTTTGAGCGACAGGCTAGGCTACAAAGGTAGCCTGCTCCGATGTCACGGACAAATGAATTAAAAGCCAATTTCTAACTTGGGAGTTAGTTTTCCACTTTCGATGTAACTGTTTCAGCACAAATTGCGACGGGGTGGAATAAAAGTCACCTATCATCACAATAGACACATCCGATTATATCTGGATAAATGACCGTGGTACCGTGGCATACCGGTATACAGAAAATACAGCCGGTGAGTGAGGCGGGGTTCAACTCCCCTGGTAAACTCATCGTTAACGCAGGGCGTCGCCTGCCGGGATAAACCGCCGCCTCGAAGAAGTCTCTTTATCTGCCTCACACAACGCCATGGCCTGAATGCGTCAGGCCAGAGGCTTGCGCGCTGAAAAAAACTGCGGCGGCAGGCGAAGGCCTTATCGAATCATGCCACAGACTCGGAGCTACGAACGTGAACACAAAGAACACGAAAGTCGCCGAAACCGGCTCGACAAGTGCGAGGGAAACCGGAAACGATAGCACCAACATACAGGGTGTTACCCGGCGGCGCGCATTCCTGAAGAGCGCCGGCATGGCGGGTGCGGCATTGTCGGCGAGTGCGCTGCTGACATCCCGAGGCAATGCGTTCAGAGGCATTGGCTCTAAGAGACCCAACAGAGGGGATGTCGCAATACTGCGCCTCCTTGCGGCCGCGGAACTCATCGAAGCCGATCTTTGGCAGCAATATGCCGAGCTCGGTGGGGTTTCAACCGGAGAACAGAATACGTATCAGCTTGCACTGCAGAACCTCGATTCCGATGGTTCCCAGTACATCTCCAGCAACACCCTCGACGAGCAGAGCCACGCCGCCTTCCTGAACGCCTACCTGGCCGCCGTGGGCGAGGAGCCGGTGAACCTCGACCGCTTCCGCATTCTGCCGAGCAGCAAAGCAAAGGGGGCCAAGCAGATCGGTCGGCTCACCAACCTCATGCAACTCCATGTCGACACGAGCTGGTATGTCCGGTACCGCAGCGCGACTAACCCCGATTTCGGGGCCACCTTCCCGCAAGCGCTTCCGGAGTTGTTTGCTGGTCAATTTCCCGCGATTCCGAGAACGAACGCCGATTTTGGCCTGCAACCGCACATCCAGGCGATCGCCAACACCGCCGCGTTCCACTTCGGTTTCATCGAGCAGGCTGGTTCGAGCCTGTACGCGACACTAAGCCAAAAAGTATCGAGCGCCGAGGTCCTGGAAATCACGCTCGGCATTGGTGGCGACGAGATCTGCCACTTCCTGGAATGGGTGGATTTCTCGGGCAACGGGGTGCAGCCGCCGATCGCTCCGCTGACCGATCCGACCAACGGGCTGACCTTCCCGAACTTCGATGCTAAGCCGAACCCATTGCTTCAGACCAACCTGATCTTTCCCGTCCCGTGCGAATTCGTCAGCCCCGATCTACCCCATTGCGCGGTAATCCGGCCGACGGGACCAGGGCAGTTAGATGCAGTGGGGGCCATAAACGGTTTCATTGCCGACGGGCTTTTCACCGGACAGTCGACAGACTTTGCACCATTTCTGCTTGACCTGGCGCGGAAGGCGGACGCGGCGCGTCGACAAGAATACTGAGCAGCGGTCACCGAACGCTTCCGTGCTCGGACCCGCATATCTTTGCCAGCCGCAAGGACGCCTGGCGGTATCGTCAGTTTTGTGTCTGCGGCCTTGAGTGTGGATCGGCGTCCTATCGGCGTGCCGATTCACATCTCTTTTGTACCGAATCGGCTGCAGAAGAATCTGGGCGTTGTGAACCAATGGCTGAATAGCGGGCGCCAACTTCATCTCTTGTCGATTCCGGTGGACTTCGCGGGCCGCGCTGAGTTCTGGCATTGGTTTCCATTCGCCAATGAGAGCTGCAGGTGGATTGGCGCAGATGCAGCGCTGGTATCCATCGCGAGGTCGAGTCCACTTGATCGTCGTAGCGCCCGTTTGGGAATATGATGAGTTCCTGCAGGTAATCGGCGAGCCAATGCTCCTCGCGCGGCACGTGCACAAAGCCGTTTTCGATCGTCGCGGTCTGGGCATGAAGCCGCATGATCTTGTCGCCATCCGGCTTGCAGCGCATCACCATGGAGAGGCCGCCCTCGATCAGCTTTTGGATCAACTGCGTCCCCGACGTCTTGTCCTCGACAAGAATGAGCGAAGGATTGAACCGCGCGCGCTGCTCGACCACCGCCCGCTTGGGGCCGGGATAGGCCAGTTTTTTGCGAAGGACGTCCAGCAGATAGAAATGCATGCCCTTGACGCCCCAAGTCGTGCAGACGGAATAGTCGGCGAGCTCCGTCGGCTTGTTGGCGGTGTCCCAGGCCGGTAGAATCGGCAACAGAATTCGCGCGCTTGGGCTCGACCTGCAGCGCGATTTCCTCGATCTCTTTACCACCTCCGCCGGCGATTTCCTGGATGGCCGGTTCGAAAGCGCAACTCTCGCCGCGACATTATTCCAGTCCGAGCGCAATGAAGAAGCCCGTCAGCTCGGATTCTTGGACGCCGCTGACCAGCTCGCGGCGAAAGACGCCGACGTCGTCGATCCGGCGGTTTGGCGTAAAATCAGCGAGGCCAAGCGGCGAGGCGACGTCCTCGAAGGTTTCGCAAGTTTGGGCGAGGATCGCCGCCTTGCCGGTAAAATTCTGCCAACTGCGGATCGCGGTGTCGCAATAGTGGCAGTCTATTTCGATCGCCCGGGCGCGCCCGCCTTGCGCTATGCGATGCGCCCGGAACCTATGTGCTTGAGCCTTGATTCATGGTCGCTGGCCGCGCGGGACGCGCGGCGGTCGGGTCGGGCGCGACGTTGAGACGCTTAAAACTGGAATTCGAAGCCAAAAATCGGTATGAAATGCCGCCAGGCCTCATGGAACCACCCGATTTATTGAGATTGAATTCCTCCAGCCGGAGCCGCAAATTCCGAACGCGCAGCGACGAGGACGCGACGACCGTTTCGTTGAGCGGCGTATATTGGACTGGGTCAACCCGTGTATGATGAGACCGAAGGAAAATCGATTCCAGCCGAAATCTTCGTCGCGCCCAATGCGCCTGCGCGGCGGCCGCTCGAGGAACCCGTTGCTATGCAATTGGATCTTTTCGCCGCCGGGGGACTAGGGCCCGCGCCATCGCCGAAAACGGAGGCGCTGCGGAGCGCAGCTGATCTCGCCACGCTCAGCGACGCAGCAATTCTTGCGGCCATCCCAGATGCGGGCATTCCTCTTGTTTTATCGCTGATGCGGGAGGCCGGGCGGCGCAGACTGCCGGAGGCAATTCCCGTTCTTGGCCGGCTCTGCCGGATCTTTGCGGGCTTTGGGACCGAACGCGAAGTTCCGGAACAGGCGGTTGCGCTTGACGCGCTCGCATCGATCGGCGGACAGGAAGCGCGACTGGTCGCATCTGGATTGTTGGATGGTCGCGTGGTTCAAGGGCCGACGCTGAAGGTTGCGGTCCGCGTCGCGGCGGCCCTTCGGTGTCGACTGTCCGCGGCGACTATCCTGCCCCTATTGCGGCACGCCGACCCCGAGGTGCGCGCCATCGCATGCAACATCGCTCGCCCTCAAGCAGACGTCAACGCGGCTCTGATCGAATTGTTGACCGATCTCGACGCAAATGTGCGGGCCTCATCCGCCTGCGCGCTCGGCCGTTTCGGACGGCAGGAAGCGAGAGCTGCCCTCAAGACCATGCTCCGGCGGGCGCCGACGCCGGTCGCGATCGAAGCGATCGCTCCGATCGCCGATCACGAATGTATAGTGCTGTTGGGCAGAATTGCCGGAGCCCAGACAGATTTGACGAACGTGGCGCTCGATGCCCTTGCTTTGATCGATGACCCGCTGGCTTTCAAGCTAGCCGCCGCACCGCCCTCGCGAATGGATCCGAGAGACCGTGATGAGGACGCCAAGACAACCGGCTTTAGAGATCGGTCAGATGCTTCTTGAGCCGTGTCGCAAGCTGTGCGAGCTTCTGGTTGTTGAGGATGTCGATGAAGTCGGATGCTGAGACGTGCGACTTGTTCAGATTGAGCCGCGCATTCGCCAGGGAGTAACCGTCGGCCCTGGGGCCTTATCATAGAGGTCAGCGAGAAAGCCGTCGGGGGTCTGCCGGCATGATCGAGCCCCTCTAGAGCTCGCCGATCGTCGCGTAGATCTTCTTGCGAAAGGCGATGCGGTGGAACTCCCTCGGCGGAAGCCCGTCTTCAAGTCGGCTCGGTTTACGCGACCCTCGATCCGGTCCGTCTCCTGCAGGATACGGCGATGATGCGGCGGTCCAGCGTTTCTTCGCCGACGAGGCGCCATGGTATCACGTCGTGTCAATGGCGCGCGGAATCTCCCAGGGCAATCGGGCGAAGAAATGCGTGACAAAGGTGTAAGTTGCTGAATTTGTCGAAATCCCCAATGCCCCCAATGAGTTTCGACCGCAGGCCGGATACTCTGACACCTGTTCCAATCGCTCTATGTTCATTCACATACCTGGCTCGGATGGCTGGCCGATCGTTGGCAATACCTTGCAGCTGCTCGCAGACACCCGCCGAAAGCATCGCTTCGGCAATCTGCCGTTTCGATGACCTCAATCCCATCGATGAATCTGACGCCTTCGACGATTGGACGGCCGAGGATCAAATCCGTTCTTGTGAGAATTCCGTGGTCATTCGCTGACGAGACTGTAGCAATGGGTGCGACGAGAGAAATCTAACGCTGATCTTGTCCATTCCTCGGCCCCCACGCCCGGCCGGCTAGTCTCGGCGATGACTCGACGCCGGTGGCGTCGAGGGCTGCGTAGATCATACCGATCGTCCCTAATGCGAAGCGCGTATCGCTCACGGAGGTCGCCTGGCCGACCGCCGACCGAGCGCGGCGCATGCGCTTGGCGGGGGCAGGAAATAAATACTCTTCGGAGGGGAGCCTGTAAATCTGGAACGTTGCGTGGCGCCGCCCGTTTGCGTTCGCTTGATAACCGCAAGGATAAACACAAATGGAACCTATGAAGCCGATGGAGCCGATGAAACCAATGGAGCCTATGAAGCCAATGGCGGCCGCCAAGAAATGGTGGCCGGACAATCTTGGCGACCCGTCCTCGACAGGATCGCAGAACAGCATGCGGTACGCGTTCTTTCCCGATGCGCGTCGGCTGCTGATCGAAAAGGAGGGGAAGCTCAGCACTTACGATAGCGGCGACCACCAAATAAGCGGCGTACAGCAAAGTGGAGACCTGCCGACCTTCACCAGTCAGAACGGCGCCGTGCGACTAGACCTTATGATTGCTGGGCCTGAGGGTGGCCCGTCATCCGATATGCAACGGTACGAGGGTTAAGCCGGCTGGCCGGCGCAGAGCCTCATGCATAGGAGACGGGCCTCGTGGAACATACCCGATTTATTGGCTTGGATATTCACAAAGAGCGGATTTCAGTCGCGGTGGCGCAGAGCGGGCGATCGGGGGCGGTGGAATACCTTGGCGAGATAATCAATGAACCTGGCGCGATCAGCAAGCTGTGCGACCGTCTGCGGCGTCCTGGCAAGCCGCTGGCGTTTTGTTATGAGGCCGGACCGTGCGGCTACGGCGTTCATCGCCAAATCACAAGCCTCGGCCATCGGTGCGACGTGGTGGCGCCGTCGCTGATTCCGACGAAGGCGGGCGATCGGGTCAAGACAAATCGTCGCGACGCGACCATGCTCGCCCGTCTTCATCGGGCCGGAGAGTTGACGCCGGTCTGGGTGCCCGACGCCGATCACGAAGCGATGCGCGATCTGATCCGGCTGCGCGGCGTCGTCCGGCAAATCCTGACGCGCGCGCGGCAACATCTTCAAGGTTTTCTGCTGCGTCACGGCCGCAAGCACGGGGGCGGGACGGCATGGCGAATGGCTTACCGGCGATGGCTGTCGACTTTGGCCTTCGAACATCCCGCTCAGCAGATCGCGTTTCAGGACTATGTCGACGCCGTCACGGATGCGGAAGGCCGCCTCAAGCGGGTTGAGGAACAGATCTTCAGCCTCCTTCCCGACTGGACTTTGCGCCCCGTTGTCGACGGCTTGCAGGCGATGCGGGGGATCGCGCAGATCAATGCCGTGGTGCTGGTCACGGAAGTCGGCGACTTCACGCGCTTCTCAAACCCGCGCCAGCTCATGGCCTATTTCGGCCTGGTCCCAGGCGAGCGATCGAGTGGCGAGACCGTCCGGCGCGGCGCCATCACCAAGACCGGCAACGCCCATGCGCGACGCGCGCTGGTCGAAGGCGCCTGGGCTTACAGAATGAAGGCGCGCATCGGCCGCCACAAGGTCGATCGGATTGAGGCGCTGCCAAAAGTCATTCGCGACATCGGATGGAAAGCGCAAGTCCGGCTCTGCGCCCGATATCGTCGCCTGAGCGCGCGCGGCAAGACCGCCAACGTCGTGAATGTCGCCATCGCACGCGAAATGGTGGGCTTCATCTGGTCGATCGCCTGCACGATTCAATCCGCGCCAAGGGCGGCGTGACCAGGTTTAACGGACAGTCAGCAGAGGAGATCGCAAACATAAAATCAGCCTCGGCGTGGTATGCGGCGCCGGGGGCGGGACAATGCCGGGGACCCTCGTGTGTACTATGAGCCTTTGATGCTCGCCACCTAGACAGAGGCAGCCCCAAACGAAGCAAGGTCATGCGGTTCGACCCGCGGATGAGAGATTGTTGACCGACGTTTAAGTCCCGCCTCCTGCGCCGCATATCCGCCGTACAAATGCCTCCGCCGTCGATCGGAATCGGCGGGCCAATTGCTATGCAAAAGCCCCTTGTCAGCAATCATGAGAGTACACCGTTTCCGAAATTAGAATCATATCAAGCGGCCCTGTCAGGTTTGTAAGACCACGCGTGAACGACGGGCTGTTGGTTGATGTCGTCGATGGCGGCCAGGATGCGGTCTTTGAGTTCCTGTTTGGAGGCGACGCGGATGTGGCGCAGCACGGAGCGGGCGAGCTTGGAGCGAGGAGCTGCAAGAATTCAATGAACTCACGCGAGCGGTGGCGCTCCTCGACGAGTGCATGGACTTTGCCGGTCAAAAGATCGATCCCGGCCAAGAGGCTCAGCGCGCCATGGCGCTTATACTCATGATCCCGGGCGAAGGCCGTATGAAGGCCGGGTTTCGGCGGCAAGTCCGGCGCCGTCACACCGATTGCCTGCATACCGGGTTTCTCGTCATAAGAAACGACGGCCACCGTGTCGCTTGGCTTCTCCCGAGGCGGCGGCGGCTTCCTTCCGGATCTCGACTTCTTTGTAAACGCACAGGATTTGCGCCATCTTCCCGGCGAACTCGGGATCGCGGCGCTCGAGGTAGTAACGGATCCTGTGCGGCTTCACCTCGCGCGCGTCGAGGATTTTGCACACCGTGCCCTGGACCAGATCGGCAAGGCAGGCATGCCCGGCGGTCGGCCCATGTTGGCGCGCATGGCGGGCCAAGAGCCTGGTTGTCCAAAGCTCATGGGGATAGCCGAGATCCTTGGCTTTTCGGCAAGCAAGATCAACCAGCCATTCCTTGGCCTCGGACGTGATCGTCGCCTCCCTTCCTGGCCGCGGACTATCGTCCAGCGCCGCCAAGGGACCGAATGCCACTGCCCGCTCAACACAGCGCTGCACGGTTTGATGATGCACCCCCAAGGCGCGACCAACGGCAAAGAACGACGGGTCATCCCGATAAGCCAAAAGCATGCGCGCCCGCTCGACCCGGCTCGCCGGTTCGGTTCGCGATCGCGTCATCGCCATCAGCTTCGTCACGTCATCGTCCCCAAGGGTCAACTCGACCACAAGCCGCCGCGCCGCCATGATACAGAGCCTCGTTCAGTAAATCACCAAACAAAGCTACACAACATTCTCGCCCAAATAAATCCCAATCAAATGATAAGTTTCATGGAATCTGTGTACTCTCATGATTGCTGACAAGGGGCTTTTGCATAGCAATTGGCCCGCCGATTCCGATCGACGGCGGAGGCATTTGTACGGCGGATATGCGGCGCAGGAGGCGGGACTTAAACGTCGGTCAACAATCTCTCATCCGCGGGTCGAACCGCATGACCTTGCTTCGTTTGGGGCTGCCTCTGTCTAGGTGGCGAGCATCAAAGGCTCATAGTACACACGAGGGTCCCCGGCATTGTCCCGCCCCCGGCGCCGCATACCACGCCGAGGCTGATTTTATGTTTGCGATCTTTTCTGCTGACTGTCCGTTAAACCTGGTCACGCCGCCCTTGGCGCGGATTGAATCGTGCAGGCGATCGACCAGATGAAGCCCACCATTTCGCGTGCGATGGCGACATTCACGACGTTGGCGGTCTTGCCGCGCGCGCTCAGGCGACGATATCGGGCGCAGAGCCGGACTTGCGCTTTCCATCCGATGTCGCGAATGACTTTTGGCAGCGCCTCAATCCGATCGACCTTGTGGCGGCCGATGCGCGCCTTCATTCTGTAAGCCCAGGCGCCTTCGACCAGCGCGCGTCGCGCATGGGCGTTGCCGGTCTTGGTGATGGCGCCGCGCCGGACGGTCTCGCCACTCGATCGCTCGCCTGGGACCAGGCCGAAATAGGCCATGAGCTGGCGCGGGTTTGAGAAGCGCGTGAAGTCGCCGACTTCCGTGACCAGCACCACGGCATTGATCTGCGCGATCCCCCGCATCGCCTGCAAGCCGTCGACAACGGGGCGCAAAGTCCAGTCGGGAAGGAGGCTGAAGATCTTGCTGAGCAGTTCCTGGACGTCCCTAGCTCCTTGCGCCAGGCGTTCTGGCGGAAAGCACACGTCCTCGGTTATGAGCGTCGAGCCCTTGGGACGCAGTTTGCCGATCAGTCCGAGCAGTCCTTCGCGTACGTGCCACGCCAGCTCGATAGCTTCCTCCACGCTCGTGAACTCTACTGGATGAATTAGATTGGCGTTGGAGGTCAACTCGATGACCTTGTTCTGCAAAACCTCAAGCGCTCGCATGTCTTCGGCGCCGAACTCCACGAGCAGGGCCGCAGCTTTCGGATCGAGAGTTTTCCAATAGGAAGGGGTGCGCGCGAAGGCTTGGCCGGCGGCAGTGAGAGCGGGGGCGACCATCAACTCGACGGCGGTGGCTCCGAGACCGACGAGGCCGGAGACGAGGCCGACCGCTTCGTCGATGGTTGGGACCGGTATCCAAGCGACGCTGGTCACGCTAGGAGCAGGAACGGCGTCGATCACGGCCTCGGCGACGAACGCCAGCGTTCCCTCGGATCCCACGAGAAGACGACGAAAGATTTCGAGTGGCGTCTCGCCGTCGAGCAGAGCGCAGAGCCGGTAGCCATGGGTGTTCCGTATCGCATACTTTCGTCGCACGCGGTCGGCCAGCTCCCGATCGGCGAGCAGTTGTCCGCGGAGTTCCAGCAGCCCGATCGCAAGATCAGGTTCGGCTCGTTCGAATGCCGCCTCCGCGTCGGAAGCCGAGGTGTCGATTACGGCGCCGGATGGCGTTACGAACGTCATCGCCGAGACGGTCTGATAAGCGTCGTTTTTGACGGTGCAGCGCATGCCGCCGGAGTTGTTGGCTATCACGCCACCGATGGTGCATGCGTTCGAACTTGCCGGATCCGGTCCGACGCCGTCGGCCGTATCGCCCGAGCATTGCGTTGACGTGCCCCAGGATCATTCCTGGACGCGCGCGCACGCGGCAGCCATCGTCCTCCACTTTGGCGCCGTACCAATGACGGCGCACGTCGATGAGTATATCGTCCGATTGGGATTGACCGTTCAGGCTGGTTCCTGCGGCGCGGAGCGTCGCGTGCCTTCCGTTCTCTCGGCAATAGCGGAAGAGCTTGACGATGTCATCGGTGGTTCGGGGCTGCACGACAACTTGAGGGACGAGCCGATACGGGCTCGCATCGGAGGCATACCGTACGAGATCGATCGCTCTGTGGAGGACGTTCTGTTTTCCCAGGAGGGCGATGAGATCGGCCTTCAGGTCACCTGGTGTCCCGTCGACCAGAGAGGCGGGGACTGCATCGCTCTTTGGTGGCCCTTCGCACCGTCCTATGCGCGCAGGGTTCGCGGAAAATAGCTTTCTAATCAACGCCGTGCCTCCTCTTCTCACCTTCCTGGACGGGGTTGCTCAAGACACCAATGCCCTCTGGATTGCGGCCCGAAATACCGCTGCCGGAGTCATCATCGCTATCCCGGAGACATGTTGGCCGACCAGCGCCCGAGAAGGGTTTTCATCCGCGCGCGGCCAGGAACTCCAACAGCACCGAGGTGACTTCGTCGGGCCGCTCCTCATGGGGAAGATGGGCAGCCCGGGCCACGGGATGTGTCCGAAGATCCGTGGCCAAGCCGCCCCAGATCGCCGCCATGTCCAGCATCTTGGCAGCCTCGAACTCGGCGCCCCACAACGAAAGTGTCGGGCACTGGAGCTTCTTGTCCGCATCGGCCCGATCCTGGGCCAGGTCGTCGCGCCACGCCCGATAATCCTCGAAGGCTCCGCGCAGCCCACCCGGCTGCGCATAGGCGCGGGTATAGACGGCAAGATCCTCCTCGCTCAGGGCCTCGGGATCGTAGGTCCAGCCCGTAAGGATGAAGCGCAGCCACATCTCCTCGCGGCCTTGGATCAATGCTTCGGGGAGGTCGCGGACGCCTTGAAAGAGGAAAAACCAAGCAGCCTGCGCCACCTGTGCGTTCATGCCTCCGAAGATCACCATCGTGGGTATGTTATCCAGCGCCGCGAAGCAGGTGCTTGCCTCGGGATGGTCCTTGGCGAAGCGCGTGCCGACCCTGGCTCCGCGGTCGTGTCCGACGATCGCCGCCTTCTCGATGCCAAGCGCCTGCATCAACGCGCGCACGTCGTTTGCCATCGAGCGCTTGTCATAGCCGGTCGGCGGCTTCTCCGTCGCGCCGTAGCCCCGTAGATCGGGAACGATGACGCGGTAACGTTCCGCCAGAGGTCCGATCTGATGCCGCCACGCATACCATGTTTCGGGAAAACCGTGGAGAAGGATGACGGGCGGACCCGACCCGGCTTCGGCGAAGTGCATCTTGAGGCCATCCGCCATGACACGATGATGTTCGACTTCGGGCATGATCCTTCGATTCCTCCTAATCAACGCCGCGCCTCCTCTTTTCACTCGTCCTGGACGGGGTTGCTTAAGACACCCATCCCCTCGATCTCCACTTCGAAGACATCGCCCGGCTGCATGAAAACAGGTGGCTTGCGCGCCGCCCCAACGCCACCGGGTGTTCCGGTGATGATCACATCACCCGGCTCCAGACTGATCGCGACGCTGATCATTTCGATCAGCACGGGGACGCTGAAGATGAGCAGGTCGGTACGCGCATCCTGCATCACTCGGCCGTTCAAACGGCCCTGAATGCGCAGCCCGTGGGCTCCCGACGGCACGGCATCGGGCGTCACCAGCCAGGGGCCGAACGCCCCTGTGGCATCGAAATTCTTGCCCATCGTCCATTGCGGCGTGCGCAGTTGAAAATCGCGAATCGTCGCATCGTTGAACAGGGAGTAGCCCGCAACGTGATCGAGGGCTCTGTCGCGGTTGATGCGGCGTCCTCCCCGGCCGATCACCACGGCGAGCTCCGCCTCATAGTCGAGCGCGGACGATTCGCGTGGCCGCCGAATCGGTTCACGGTGAGCGATCAGACTCGTCGCGAAGCGCGCGAAAATTTCGGGATACGCCGGCTTTTTGAGTCCGCTTTCCTCGAGGTGATCATCGTAGTTGAGACCGACACAGAGGATTTTCGGCGGCTTGGGCACCGGAGGCAGTATCCGAACTGCGTTCAGGTCGATTGCGGGCATGGGCAGAAGGTCTCTGCCTATGCGCAACAGATCTGCATCTTGCGCAATCAGTTCGGGCAGAGTGGCTGGAAAGCCGCTTTCGCGCTCCGTAAGGCCATGCCAGCCCGAGCCGTCATCCGCCGCAATTCCGGGGACACCCCCCTTCTCGAAATGGACAATGCGCATAGGCTTCTCCTCCAGTGGTCTGCGGACACGCGCCTCAGCGCCATAGATTTGTTCTGGCCAAGTCGCGATCTGTTGCCTTGGGGGTATCCAAGGCATATCTCCTATCAAATCGAGGCGCCGCCCGCAACATCGTCCGGCATTGCACCCCCAACTTCGAGACGGTCTCTGTTGAAATTGAGCGATGCTGTTCCGGGTCTCTGTCGCGCTCAGTCGCCGGCGATAGTAGCGCCGCCGTCGATGACGATGGCCTGGCCGGTAAGGAAAGAGCCCGCTGGGGAGGCGAGGAAGACCGCCGCCCCAGCGATTTCGTCGGGTAAGCCGATCCTGCGCATCGGAGATGTCGAGGTCACTTCCTTCAGGGTGTCGGGATTCTCCCAGAGGGCACGAGCAAAATCGGTCTTGATCAGGCCGGGGGCGATGCAGTTCACCCGGACATTGTGCTTGCCCCATTCGGCCGCGAGGTTTCGGGCGAGCTGGAAATCAGCGGCCTTGGACACGCAATAGGCGCCGAGCACGGTGGAACCCTTGAGCCCGCCGATCGAAGAGACGATGACAATCGCGCCATCCTTCCGCTCGATCATCTTCGGTGCGACCATCTGGATTAGCCAGTGGTTCGAGAGCACGTTGTTCTCGAAGATCTTGCGGAACTGATCATCCTCGATACCGCCCATCGGCCCGTAATACGGATTCGTTGCCGCGTTGCAGACCAGGATGTCGACGCGGCCGAAGGCCCGATCCGCCTCGTCGACCAGGCGCCGGAGATCGGTCTTAGATGAGATGTTCGCGGCGACCGCGATCGCCGCACCGGCGCCATGTGCCTCGTTGATCCGGGTCGCAACTGCCGTGCAGGCATCCGGATTTCGCGACGAAATCACGACTTTGGCGCCGTGTTCGGCCAGCCGTTCGGCAATGGCTAGCCCAATCCCGCGCGAGGAGCCGGTCACGATCGCGACGCGGCCGGTGAGATCGAAAAGCGTCATGGCTTACTCCTTGCTCATAAGGCGACAGCAAACAGGTCGGCGAGGCCCACGCCGCCGATGCACATGGTGACGACCACGTATCGGACGTCGCCTCGTTTGCGTTCAATCAGGGCGCGACCGACTAGGCGCGCCCCGGTGACGCCATGCGGACGGCCGATCGCGTCGCCGTCGACGTTCAGACGCTCGTCGGGGACGCCGAGCCTGTCGCGGCAATAGATGACCTGAACCGCGATGGCCTCGTTCAACTCCTTGAGATCCATCTGGCGCTCCGGCGGCGGGCTGCTGGCCAAAACCCTGTTGGTTCCGGCCGCTCGATCAAATGAAGATTGCCGATGAGGATGGATCGGATGAGGACATGCAGGCGGTCATGCACTGCTCTGGGAGTCGTAGCGGCGCAGTTCCATTTTGCCAATCTGGTTGCGATGGACCTCATCCGGACCATCGGCGAGGCGGAGAGTGCGAGCCTGGGCGTAGGCCAGGGCTAGGCCGAAATCGTCCGACACGCCGCCGCCGCCATGGGCCTGGATGGCCCAGTCGATGACTTGGCAGGCCATGTTCGGGGCCGCGACCTTGATCATGGCAATTTCCTTGGCGGCGACCTTGTTGCCTACCGTGTCCATCTTGTGGGCAGCGTTCAGCGTCAGGAGCCGGGCTTGGTCGATCAGGATCCGGGCCTCGGCGATGCGCTCAAGCGTCACGGTCTGGGTCGCGATCGGCTTGCCGAAGGCGACCCGGTTCATGGTCCGCCGGCACATCTTCTCGAGCGCGCGTTCGGCCATACCGATGACCCGCATGCAGTGATGGATCCGTCCCGGCCCGAGGCGCCCCTGGGCGATCTCGAAGCCGCGGCCTTCGCCGAGGAGGATGTTCGCGACCGGAACCCGGACATTGTCGAACAGAACCTCGCCATGGCCGTGCGGAGCGTCGTCGTATCCGAAGACGGGCAGATGGCGGAGCACGGTCACTCCCTTGGCGTCGCGCGGCACGATGATCATCGATTGTTGGCGGTGCCGGTTGGGGTTGTCCTTGTCGGTCTTGCCCATGAAGATGAAGAGCTTGCACCGAGGGTCGTTGGCGCCCGAGGACCACCACTTCCGACCGTTGATTATGTATTCGTCGCCGTCGCGCTGGATCGAGGCATCGATATTCGTGGCGTCCGACGAGGCAACCGCCGGCTCGGTCATGGCGAAGCAGGAGCGGATGCGGCCGTCCAGCATCGGCGCCAGCCATTCGGCCTTCTGCGCCTCGGTGCCGTAGCGGGCCAGCACCTCCATATTGCCGGTGTCGGGGGCCGAGCAGTTGAACACCTCGGGCGCCCACCAGACCCGGCCCATGATCTCGCAGAGTGGGGCGTATTCGAGATTGGTGAGGCCGGCGCCCAACTCCGACTCGGGAAGGAAAAGGTTCCACAGCCCGGCCGCCTTGGCCTTGTCCTTCAATTCCTCCATGATCCGCGTCGGCTGCCAGCGATCACCCTCGGCGACCTCCGCGTCGAAGCGCGCTTCGTTCGGATAGACATGGGCCTCCATGAAGGCGGAAAGCCGTTCGATCAGGACCGCGGTCTTGGCGGAAGGGTCGAAGCTCATGGGTGACTCCTGTAACGGAGGACGGCTTAGCGCCGACCCTCAATGAGTTGAACCTTGCGCCAGGCCAGTTCGGCCATTGCCGGTGCGGCTCGCCCGGACTCCAGCGCGTCGGCGCTCGCCGCCGTGCCCTCGGTCACCCGCCCCATGATCCCTTGGAGGATTCCGGCGAGCCGGAACAGGTTGTAGACGAGATAGAATTCCCACTGGTCCGGGTCGATGGGACCGCGCCCGACCCGCCGGCAATAGGCGGCTACGTAATCGCCCTCCGAGGGGATGTTGAGCGCGGCCAAATCGGCGGCGCCGAAGCCCCGGAACTTGCCGGCGGGGAAATGCCAGGTCATGCAGTGGTATGAGAAATCCGCGAGCGGATGACCGAGCGTCGAGAGTTCCCAGTCCAGCACCGCTAGGACCCGCGGCTCGGTGGCATGGAAGATCAGGTTGTCAAGCCGGTAGTCGCCATGGACAAGCGCGACCTCGTCGCCCGGCGGGATATGCGGGGGCAGCCAGTCGATGAGCCGCTCCATGGCCTCGATCCGGGGCGCCGGCGAGGACTGGTACTGCTTGGTCCAGCGATCGATCTGGCGGCCAAAGTAATTGCCCGGCTTGCCGAAATCGGCCAGGCCGCAGGAAGTGGGATCGACCGTATGCAGGGTCGCGATGACCCGATTCATCTCATCGAAGATTGCTGCGCGCTCCGCGCGCGAGAGACCGGGCAGAGTCGGATCCCAGAGCACCCGACCCTCGACATAGTCCATCACGTAGAAGACGGTGCCGATCACGCTCTCGTCGTGGCACAGACCGACCGTCCCGGCGACCGGTACGCCGGAATTCGCAAGCGCGGTGATCACGCGGTATTCCCGGTCGACCGCATGGGCCGAGGCCAGGAGCTTGCCCGGCGGCTTGCGCCGCAGCACCCAGCGCCGCTGGCCGGCGCTCAAGAGATAGGTCGGGTTGGACTGGCCGCCCTTGAACTGCGCCGCGCTTAGCCCGCCGGGGAAATCCTCAACATGCTCGCGCATCCACGTTTCGAGCATGCCGACATCGAAGCTGAGTCGCTCGTCCACCGACCTCGTCCCGGTAAAGCGGTCATTGCTCTCGGTCATGCCGGCACCGGCGCAATAATCAGTTTGCCCGAGACCTTACGGGCCAAGAGCGCCGCCAGGGCCTCGGCCCCACGTTCGAGCGGGTAGCTCTCGGCGATATGCGGATTTAGACGGCCCTCCTGCAGCCAGCCGAACAGGGTGTCGAGGTCCTGTGCCCAGGCCGCAGGTTCAGTCTTCACGTAGCGGCCCCAGAATACGCCGACCAGCGAGCAACCCTTGAGCAGGGTCAGATTCGCCGGCACCCGCGGGATTTCGCCATTGGCGAAACCGATGACCAGGTGCCGCCCGCGCCAAGCGCAGCTCCGGATCGCGGCTTCCGTGAAGGGGCCGCCGACCGGATCATAGATCACGTCCGCGCCCTTGTCCCCGGTCAGCGAGTTCACCGCCCGCTTCAGGTCAAGGGCTGCGTAGTCGATGGTCTCATCGGCGCCATGGGCGCGGCAGATCGCGAGCTTCTCCGCAGAGGACGCGGCGGCAATGACTCGCGCCCCTAGCGCCTTGCCGATCTCGATCGCGGCGATGCCGACCCCGCCCGATGCGCCGAGCACCAGGAGCGTCTCGCCGGCCCTGAGGGCGCCGCGGTCGACAAGCGCGTGATACGAGGTGCCGTAGGTCAGGAGGAAGGCCGAGCCGGTGGCGAAATCGAGACTGCCGGGCAGCGCGATGAGCGCGTTGGCGTCAGCGAGCAACTTCTCGGCGAAGGCGCCCGATTCGGTGTAGGCGATGACCCGGTCTCCCGGCTTCACCTGCTCGACCCCCGGCCCGATGCTCTCGACCACGCCGGCGCATTCGCTGCCGGGCACGAAGGGAAGGGCCGGGGTGAACTGGTACTTGTTCTGAATAATGAGGGCGTCGGGGAAATTGAGTCCGGCGGCATGGACGCGGATCACGACCTGCCCGGGGCCGGGGACAGGGTCGGGGATCTCCTCGACGACAAGGGTCTCCGGCAGGCCCCATGCGTTGCACACAAGCGCTTTCATGTTGGATGCTCCTATCGATACGTGACGAGCCGCTCGGGCCGAGCCTGTTCGAGATGCTGAAAGCTGTTCAAGGTGCCAAGGCTCAAGCCCGAAGAGCTATAGAAGAGCGTGGTCACGGCGGCATTGGCCAACGAGAAATTGAGGGCCGCGACCCGGTCGTCGGCGAAGCCGAGCGCGGCCTGGGCGACAATTGCAATCGGGCCGCCCGAGGTAAAGATGATGATCCGGTCGGACCGCTCTGCCGCGGCGATCGTCCGCTTCAGCGCATCCAGACAGCGGCGACGGAACGCTTCAAAGGACTCCCGATACTCCTCGTCGTGCTCGCCCTCGGACCAGCGAGCGAAGGCCGCGGCGAAAATCTCCTGGAAAGCCCGGCGGGGACTGGGCTGAGCTTCCGTGATCGCCCGAATCCCCTCGGGGGTGCCGAGCCTCGGATCGTAGCGGGTCAGCATCTCCCCATGGTCGTATTCGTCAAAGCCCGGATCGGCGATCCATGGGCAGCCCGATCCGAGGGCCGTGAGGCAGGACGTGGCGGTCTGGTGATGGCGGCGAAGCGCTCCGGTCACCGCGAGGTTGAAGCGTTGCCCGGTCTCGGCGAGCCAGAGGCCGAGCCGGCGCGCCTGCTCGAACCCGAGGTCGGAGAGCTGGTCGTAATCCGCGGCCCCGAACGACGCCTGGCCATGGCGAATCAGATAGATCTCTCCCACGGCTTCCTCGCCGGTAGCGCGTCAGTGTGGATGGAAAGCGGGGTCAATTACGATGAGATGAAACGATCGCCGCGAGGGCCACTATGATCCTTCCGATTGTCGCTCGCAAGAGTAGAACGAGGCCAAATGGCGCGCCTCATTTGGCCGGCCTGCACCTTTCGGATTTGCGATATTAGGGGCACTTTGCTGCGGCGCTTATACGGAGCAGGTGCTAGCTCAGCAACATCCCCACTGAGTCGAACGGAGCGACGCGGAGACCATTCGCCACCAAAAGAATACTTAAGGAGGGAACGATGACGGGGAGACTGATTCAAACTGCAAAGTCGGCGTATAGCTACCCGCTTCTGATCAAGCATCTCCTGCACGCCCCCATGCTGCACGCCGCAGATCAGGAGATCGTCTACCGCGACCACCAGCAATTCACCTATCGAATGCTGCGCGAGCGGATCGGTCGCTTGGCCAGCGCTCTAACGGATCTGGGCGTGCGCCCCGGCGACACCGTCGGCGTCATGGATTGGGACAGCCACAGGTTTCTCGAAGCGTTCTTCACCGTGCCGATGATGGGCGCGGTCTTGCAAACCGTCAACATCCGGCTGTCCCCGGACCAGGTCGTTTACACCATCGACCATGCGGGCGCGAGCACGCTGCTGGTCAACGATGAATTTCTGGAATTGCTCGAGCAGATCAGGCCGCGTCTTCCCAAAGTCAAGACAATCATCGTGATGTCGGACAGCGATACTTTTGTCTTCGTATCGCCCGGCATTGCCGGGCGATACGAAGAAATGCTGGCCGCCGCATCTCCCGATTTTGATTTTCCCGAATTCGACGAAAACACGCAGGCAACCACTTTCTACACCAGCGGCACGACAGGTTTGCCGAAGGGCGTGTATTTCAGCCATCGCCAGATGGTGCTGCATTCGATAACCGAGCTTGCGGCATTGGGTCTTGCCCCGAAGCAAGGCCGCTTTGACAACGACAGCGTCTACATGCCGACCACGCCGATGTTTCATGTGCACGCCTGGGGATTACCATTCGCGGCGACGGCGGCGGGAGTCAAGCAGGTTTATCCCGGCCGTTACGTCCCGGAGCTGCTTCTAAAATTGATCAAGACCGAGGGCGTCACATTCACTCACTGCGTTCCGACAATTTTGATGATGTTGCTGGACGCTCCGGGCAGCGCGGAGGTCGATCTTTCGGGACTTACGATGGCGATCGGCGGCGCGGCGCTGCCGAAGTCGCTCGCTGTGAGGGCAATGGAGCGCGGGATCGATATCTTCGCCGGCTATGGAATGTCGGAGACGGGCCCCGTCCTCGCGCTTGCGCACTTGAAGACGCACATGCTGACCGGCAATGCGGAACACGAGGCTGAGCTCCGGGTGAAGACCGGACGCCCGATTCCTCTCGTGGACATCCGCATCGTCGATCTCGACATGAAGGATGTTCCCCATGATGGCAACGCGACCGGCGAAATCGTCGTCCGCGCTCCGTGGCTGACGCAAGGATACTTTGACAATCCAGAGGCGTCGGAAACGCTTTGGCGGGGCGGTTACCTGCACACGAACGACGTCGCAAATATGAATTCCGACGGCTACCTGCAGATCACGGACAGGATGAAGGATGTGATCAAGACCGGAGGCGAATGGATTTCATCGTTGCAGCTCGAGGACATCATCATGCAGGCGCCCGGTGTGAAGGAAGTGGCCGTCATCGGGATCAAAGACGAAAAATGGGGCGAGCGGCCGATGGCGTTTATCGTCCGCGACTGGCAAGCCGCCGAAGCCCTAAGTGAGAACGACATCAAGTCGTTCCTCGGCGCCTACGTAGAAAAGGGAATCATCTCCAAATACAGCGTGCCGCAAGCAATTCTTTTCGTCGACGAACTCGAAAGAACCAGCGTCGGCAAACTCGACAAGCAGGCTCTCCGGCAGCGGTACGCTCACGGCGCTTAGCTGCGCCTCAGGCGGATGGAAGGCGAGTTCGGTTATCAAGACACGCGACGGAGGCTGAAGGATGAGCGAGTTCACGCTTGCGAATGTCAAGGAATGGGTCGGACGCGAAATCGGAGTGTCGGAGTGGCTGCTGGTGGATCAGGCGCGGATTGACCAATTCGCCGAATGCACAGGCGACCATCAATGGATCCACGTCGATGTTGAACGCGCCAAGCGCGAAAGCCCCGCCTGTCGCGCATGGCTACCTGACGCTGCCCTTGATCGGGTCATTGGCGCAGCAAATCGGCGTCGTGCCGTCCGACGCGGCGGCGGGTTTCAACTACGGCATTGACGAGGCTCGCTTCCTTGCGCCGGTCCCTGCCGGAACACGGGTCTGCTTGCGCGCCGCGGTGGATGGCGTCGAGGAGGAGCGATGGGCAAATACCTCTGAAGACAAAGGGCGTTCTCGAAAGAACAGCGACAAGCCGGCCCTGATCGCAGAAACATTAGCTCGGCTGGTCACGACGAAACCGACAAAATAGACAGGCAGGCGCGACGCGATAACAACACTTCCCCAGGAGGACGCGGGCGAGCCTGACTCCTTGGTCGAAGACGCGTCGAGGCATACGCTTGCGCTTAATCCCCTTGTTGATCTCAGCGGCAAGGAGGGCCGCCGCCAAGGCCGGGTTCAGCTCCTCCACCGGTCGCCGCCTGGACAATGCCCCCCGCCTGCCGTCGCAAAAAAAGAAGCCGCGCGGTCGCCGCCGCGCCGACCCGCTGGCCGAGGTCTGGGACGCTGAGGTCGTACCGATGCTGAAGGCGGCCGACGATCGATATTTTTTCTCGCGCGCTCGATATTTTTCTCGGGCGCTCGGCGCAAGCGCGACCGAGAGCCGATTTGCCGCGCTGCACTCCAGAATGGCCTCGGCGATACACGACTTCCCGATTCCCGGCTCGCCCGACACCAGCACGA
Organism: uncultured Alphaproteobacteria bacterium; assembly: GCA_963789645.1. GTDB lineage: Bacteria > Pseudomonadota > Alphaproteobacteria > Rhizobiales > Beijerinckiaceae > Methylocapsa. Next base: position 95,153 of record CAWBLM010000004.1, read on the forward strand.
CCGAACCCTCGCCGCCTTTCGCCTGCGCCCAACGGCGAAGCAGGAGGTCAATCTCCTCTCGCGCCCAACGAGCGGCGTCGTGCTCGCGCGCCGTTGTTTCCTTTGAAATATAATGCATCGATCACGGTCAATGCGGTGTTCTCTGAGCCGTTGGTTCTCCGAGTGCATACGAAAGCTTTTCGAGCCGGCTATCCTGAAGTGAGCCTGCGCCCGCCTTTGCTCTCAAGCGAATTAAGAAACCTGGGCGCGATGTTCATCGCGTCGGGATGGTTATGACCGTGCCGGGCGGGGAAGTTGTTTCCGCCAAATTCAAAAGGATCTGCACGACATTGAACGCGACTTTGCTGTCGAAATCATCTTCGGCGATCCAGTACCAATGCCCGCGATATTCTACAGCGGCGAAACTGTCCTGCGGCGGACCGTCTCCCGAGCGTATCACGATGGTCGAGCGATTGAGCAGTAGTGGAAAGCGCTTGCCTCGGTCGGTCAAACCGCGGCTGATATCCTCGGGCGGGACATCGATTTCGGAACTTGCTTGCGCGAGGACGCCCAGGATGGGACGGGTCAACATTGCGATTTCGCCCGCTTTCGTCGGCGGCTCTCCGTAGACGACCTCGGCTTCTTTGGCTGCGGCCGGCATACCCAGCAGCCGCCGCGTTTGCTCGACGATCCTCTGCATTGCAGGATCGGGACTGTCATTCGACGTCACGATCAAACGGCCAGCCAGCTGTGTCCGCGGCTGCTTGTCGCCCAACTCGAGGCGGAAATTGAGCAGATTGGCCAGCTGCAGCTTGCGAAGATTGACGAGCAGCCGAGCAAAGCTATCGTGTCCGCCGCGCGTAGTGCCTTCAAGAAGCCCCACGTTCTGGTGCGCGTTGATCGACTGCACTGCCAAGCGAAACAACACGTCGATCGGCAGACCGCTCAAACTGAGAGACATCAATTCCGCAGGCGACAGGGGGCGAAGGTAGCTTCTTGCAAACGCCTGACCGCTCACTGGCTGAAAAGTGAATGTCGGAGTTTGTTGCAGCTGTACGTTGCCCGTACCCGTTAGAAATGTGGCCGCTCCTGCGCCAGGGAAGACGTCAAAACCTGCAGTTGCACTATGCTGCAACTGGTACGAAGAGATGACCTGCGTGGTGTTGACGAACACAGGCACATCCGCATAGCGCAGCTGAACGATATTTAACAAGGTTTGGCGCTTTTGACCTTCCGTCAGCGCGCGTGCATAGCCGATCTGGTCGCTCTCCAGCTTCGGTGATCCGAAATTCGAGCATCCGCACAGCAACAAGCACGTTATCACCAACTTGCTTAGGACAAGCTTCCTGCTCGAACCGGCCGTGGCGTTCCGTAAGCGGTGATTTGAGACACTTGGCTTCACTTGTCCCTCGCCAAGCGCATCAGCGCCGAGTTGCTTCAAGGTGGAGAAGAACGCCATATTTTTTCGTCCAACGCCATTGCGAGGGGCCTTCGTGTTTTGGCTTTACGGCAACGCTTTTATTCGCGCTCGACGAGTGCCGTATTATGGAATTTATTAGGGAATTTTGCTGCGCTAAGCTCTAATCCATTGATATTCCTATGTATGCTGCGGACTCACACCTCCGCCGCGATGCCATTTCGCTACGGAATTCGCAGCATCATTATGGAAGGTGGAGAATAACGCCATATTTTTTCGTCCAACGAGGTGATGTTCCGCCAGGCGCATGAGCCCGGACGGCGGGGACTGTCCGATTTCACCGACGTGAGCGAGCTCGCAATCATCGTCGACGGCGCGCCGCTGGCGCATCGTCTTTATCATTTCCGACTCGCCTTTTCGGGCTGGGAGCACGCTCATGTCGTGCTCGGCGGCGAGAGTTTTGTGGCGCTCGCCGAAGGCTTGCAAAACGCGCTTTGGGCGCTTGGCGGCGCGCCGAAAGAGCATCGCACCGATAGCCTGTCGGCCGCATACCGAAATCTTGATCGCGCCGCGCAGGAGGATCTGACGCGCCGCTATGACGACCTTTGCTCCGATTACGGCATGACGCCGACCCGCAACAACACCGGGTCGCCCATGAGAACGGTTCGATCGAGGGTTCGCATGGTCATCTCAAGGTCGCCCTCGAGCAGGCGCTCCTGCTGCGCGGTTCGCGCGTCTTCGACGATCTTCCCGCCTATCGCCGTTTCGTCGATGAGGTCGTTGGTCGCCGCAACGCCCGCAATGGCAAGCGGATCGCACTCGAACGCGCGGCTTTGAAAACATTGCCGGCCCGCCGCTCCGATGACTTCGAGGAGACGATCGTCAACGTCATCAGCACCGGCGGCTTCGCTCTGCGCAAGGTCTTCTACACCGTGCCGTCCAAACTCATCGGCCACCGGCTGCGCGTGCGGCTCTACGACGATCACCTGGACTGCTGGCTCGGTTCGACCCTCGTCCTGACCCTGCGGCGCGGTCGCCCCAACGGCAATCTACTCGCCAACCCAGATATCACCGTCGCGGAGGTCGCCGATCGTCTGGGTGTTTCGCCCGCGACGCTGTACCGATACCTCCCCGCCGCGCGGAGTGCGAACTCCCCCGTGACCGCCCTCAAGCTCAGGCATTGAGCCGACGTGCGTTATGCGCCCTGCTCGTATAAGGCCGCAATAGGCTCGGCTCGCAATACCTTGCCCCTAGACGCCACGACCTCGGCATAAGCAGCCTTCGAATCAGTCGCGCGAATCACATGCTCGACCATCGCGCCGCCGTAATTGCGCTCGGCGACTATGCGGTCGGCTTCACACTCATGATAGGCGTCAACCGCGCGCCTACCCCAGCCAGCCGGCGACAGCTTGCATGAGCGGTCGGCGAGGACATATCCCCTGCCATCCACGCCCTTGCCAAGCGTATGCCTGTTTTCTGCCGGAACTGTCCTAACCGAAAGAGGATTCGCAGTCCTGTCGGAAACAAAGTTACTTGATAACCCATACGCAAAAACTCCGCTGCCCTGTTGGATCGAAGCGACGCTGATGGCAGCTGGGGCGGAATACCGAGCAACTGGTCCCGACCGCACACAAGCCATCCCTGATAGTGGCACATAGGCAAGGCGGGTTGACACCGAGGTGGTTGGCCTTGCCCTCTATATATGATAAAGGTGCTTATCATATACTGATTGGTGACGCATGCGTTCAAAGTCCTTCACTGGCTTAGCCGCCGCAGTCCTTGCCACCGTCGGCAGGGTTTTGTCGGTTCCGTTCGGAAAGCGGGTAACTGGCTCTGCCACATCCACCGCGCACGATACCTTATGGGCAGGCATCAATCAGAAGCTTCAGGCCGCGCAGCTTCGTGCGAAACGGCGATATCCTGACGGTGTGGAAGCTCGATCGGCTCGGCCGCTCGTTGCCGCACTTGATCGAGACAGTAAACGGCCTGGAAGCGCGGCGTCAGCTTCCGCTCTCTGACAGAAGCGATCGACACCACGACGCCAGGCGGACGGCTCATCTTTCACATTTTCGGTCGCGACCTCATCCGCGAACGAACCCGCGCCGGCCTCGATGCAGCGATGGCCCGCGGTCGCCGGGGCGGACGCAAACCCGTCGTGACTGACGAAAAGCTCCGGCGCGCGCAAACGTTTGTCGCCCAGGGTCTTACGGTTCGCGAAGCTGCGGCTCGCATCAAAGTCGGCAAGACCGCGCTCTACGCCGCGCTCGCTCAAACGGCCGCGGAACATATCGAAGGCTTGCCTTGACGCCTTCCTATCCCTTCAGCCTCTCGTAGGAACGCAAATGTCCCACGCAATTATTCGCGGTAAATCTGGACGGCGTCACGAAGTCGATTTCGAGGGCTGCGCGCTGCGTGTCGAAGTTCATGCCAGCGACGAAACCGTCGAAATATTCGTCGAGGCCGACACCGCCGAATTGCCCGAAGAACGACGACGGTTCGCGTTGATCAACATCCCTCGCCACCTGTTCAGCCAGGCCACTGCCGAGGCCGCCAAACGAAAAAATGAGAGGCTTCGATAGCGGAAGCCCATGCCCGATCGCAGACGCACCCTTAGCGTGCTCTTTCGGGAAGATTCTGCGATGACCCCAATGAGGCGCCAAGACATGGCGTGGAATCGCCGCCGTCTCCGCAGGCCGCGTTATAACGCCTTGCCCGCCGCTTGCCGCTGCAGCCAGCGCTGCACGCGCGTGTCCTCGCAGACGGCGACGTTAAATCGCATCCACGGCGAGCGCTCGAGATGCGGGCGAAACACCGCACCCGGCGCGAGCATGATGCCCTCGCGCTGCGAAGCTTCCGCCAGCGTCAGCGAGTCCTCGACATGGGGGAATCGCGCCCAGACGAACATGCCATCCGCCGGCTCCACGAACAGCTCCATCCCGATGCGCTCGAAGGCGCGCTCGACATTGAGACGCGCCTGGCCGAGCCGCTCGTGCAAACGTGACAAGTGTTTGCGGTAAGGACCATCGATCAGCATCAGATAGAGGAGCCGTTCGGTGAATTGCGATGTGGTTATGCTGGTCAGCATCTTGATGTCGGCGAGATCGTTGGCGATGTCCTGCGCGCAGGCGATAAATCCGACGCGCAGGCTGCCCGACAGCGTCTTGGAAAAGCTGCGCGCGTAGATCACGCGGTTGAGCTGGTCGAGCGTCGCCAGCCGCGGCGTCGTCTTCACCTGAAGATCGCAGAAGATGTCGTCTTCCACGATCTTGAAGTTGTGGCGCTCGGCGGCCTGCAGAACCTTGAACGCTAGATGCGGGCTGATGTCGGTACCCGTCGGGTTCTGCATCACCGACTGGGTGAAATAGACCTTCGGCCCGCGGGCGGCGGCGAGTTGCTCGAGAACGGCGATGTCCGGTCCGTCGCGATTGCGCGGCACCGCCAGCATCTCGACGCCCTGCAGGCGCAGATTTCCGAACATGTTGTAATAGCCAGGATCGTCGACCAGCGCCGCATCGCCGGGCTTGAGCAGATAGCGAATGACGAGCTCGAGAGCGTGGCTGGTGCTCTGGGTCAGCAGGATCTGGCGATCAGGTATTCCCCGAATCGCCTGAACGTCTCGCACATCAACTCAAAATATTCGGCGACCGACAATAGCCAACGGCCAATAATTTCGAGCACGTTGCGCGGATTGTCGGTCGGCGGCGGCTCCTCGCTCTGGAGCTCAGTGCGCTTGCGGTGACATGGCAGGCATAGGGGCCAGACGAGGTCCCCATGCTTGCGCCCGATCATATGGTCGTCTTCCTTACCCGTAGCCAGGTCACAGGCGCAGCCGATGCAAACCTCGTTATGGGTGCCGGCCAATCGCTCCTTTCTGCTTTTCACCGCGGCACGATGAAGCTTCCGCTCCAAGGGGGTCATCATGCTGCATTCCTTTCGCTGATACGATATTGCTCGGGGATCACTGCTTCGCCGCGATGATCAAGTTCGTAGAGGGTGTTTTCATCGAGCTCGAACGGATGAAACTTGCCGCCGGTGTCGCGAACGCCTTTGCCGGCAAATGGCATCAGGACGCCGCTCTCTCCGGTTTCCAAGAACTGCCTCACGGACTGCATGTAGCGGCCCGCCTCTGACGCCTGATCGAGGGACATCCAAGGCGTGACCAATTGACCGTTCGAGTAGAACGGGAACTGACGCGATCGACGATCGATGATCTTCCATCGGCCCTTTTGGCGCGTCGCCTCGGTGCTCTCCTTCAGGTAAGCGCGCAGGCGTTCCTGGCTCATTCGGTAATGAGAGGCTGCGTCGCGGAGCGAGCTTCCACGTCGCATCATCTTCAGCGCCAGCTCCTCGCGGCTGTTGGGATCGACAGTTCGCTCGGTTTGCTTTTTTCGTCGCTCGCCAGCTCGCGGATGGCCTCGCGCCGCCGATCGGGGCAGGCCTTGTCGTTCGCCTCGGGCGATGCGTTGCGCGTATTCTTTCTGATAGTCTCTCTGGCGCTTGGCCATCGATCTTCATCTCCGCTTCTGAGCGGAGGATGAGAAACGGTGGTTGCTGTTCGACCTGTCGTTGTTTCATTTCGCCGCTCGGTGTGAAACGATCGCGGAATTGCGATTCGTTGCCCGAGGGTCGCGCGCGCCAAAACAGCAAAACGAGGTTTGGACACCGAGTTGTAAGGGCTATCCGCGGGAAAGTGGTCTGTTGAGATGCTGACCGAAAGAGAAGTGCTGGAGCGCCTAGCCAGGGCTGGCTTCGAAATCCCAAGAAGTCGGTTCGAAAACTGGCGCGAAAAGGGCCTTCTGCCGCCAACGGAAACGCGCCCCGGATTGGGCAAGGGGTTGGGACGGGCCGCAATACTTTATCCCGAAGTCACCGTTGATCAGGCTCGGCAAATCGCCACTTGGCGCAAACAGAATCTTGATCTCGACGAAATCGGCTGGCGTCTTTGGCTGGCGGAATACGAAGTTGCTCGACACTGCTGGTTTGACGTGTTCAGATTCAAGGCCCGCCAATTCGATCAATGCGCTTCCGCCTTTCGAACCGCGCAAGCTTCGGACGAGTTCACCCATGGTCAAATCGAACAGACGATCGAGGCGGCTTTCAAAGCGAAAACATCGAACCAATTCTTCATGCAGATCAGGAAGTCAACCGGGCCGGTCCGCTTTGCAGCCGTCATGAGCGAACTGGCCAGCATGGCCACGGGGACATTCCAAGCAATCTCGTCGCTATGTGAAACGGAAAACAAGGAGCGCTTTAACGATTCGCGAGCGATGGATATCGCACTGGGGTTCGAGCACGCGCGAACGGATACGGTCAACGGGATCGGGCCGATAATCCGGGGGGATTATTCGTCCATCCTCCAGGCCACGTTTGAGCCCCTCGAAGGAGTCGCGCTCACTGATTATCTGCTCGCAATCGACCCTGCATACCTTCGAGGCGTCGCGAGGTCGCTGACAGCGCTTCTCGAATCAATCGCGAACGCCTCGCACGCATTCGATCGCGCACTCACCAAAGACGCTTTCGGTTTGCGACGCGCCGCGATGCTTGAGCGGGTTGATAGGAACATTCATGCGGGAATGATTTTGGTGTGGGCGCTCGTGCAGCAAAGGAGTCGAGAAAGGTTTCACGATCTCGATGCACTCGCGCAATTGTTTCTCACGGCCGCAATCGGCGCGAGGAAATTTGTGGAAGCTGCTGAAACGGATCCGGGTCAAACGCGACCGGGATGGCAATGGAGGCGGCTTATTCCACGCTGACAAAATTGGATGCCAAGCAACCGAAAACAATTTCGCAATTGCGGGTTTTAGAGGCCAATGCGGCTGCTGCATATTTCCGCGCCTGGAAGGGAATTCCAATTCGATGGCGAGAAACGAGCAAACGGCCAATTCCGGAAAATTGGAAGGAAATTGGTCACCGCACTTCGATTTTCCTTCGCGCTGGAAATCGCAACGCGTCGCACCCCGTCAACGCCTTGTTGAATTACTCCTACACGGTTTTGCAAAGCGAAATTCAGATTTATGCGGTCGCGGAAGGTTACGATCCCACAATCGGAATTATGCATGAAAGTGGCAATGGCGCGCCGGCCTTTGTCTTTGACTTAATGGAGCCGCACCGATCGACTGTGGATCGGAAAATTCTGGAATTTGTCAAAGGACATATTTTTGATCCGGCAGATTTTGGTATCCGGTCGGATGGGGTATGCCGGCTTAATCCCGAGTTGGCGAGGTACGTGGCGGGGCTGATCTGACGCTGCCTCCGCCTTTCAGGACGTTTAACGGTTAAAATTGGACGATGATTCCCAGAGCCGGGAAGTGCTTTGGGTGGGCTACGGACCTAGGACGGCTGCTCCTCATTTTATGGGCCGCTCTGTTGCACGAACCCGCTCGCGCGGGAGCGGCGCTTGGGACGAAGGCGAGCGCAAGCTAATTCGGCAAGCGCCCTTCGTTATAGATAAGGGTATCTATTTTGATTAGATATTATCCGCCCGCTGCCGCATCTATCTAGCGAAGCCGACTACCCTATCCCGCACTATTAATGACCGGTTTCGTCGTCCTTCATGATCGTCATAGTGACGGTACTCTCACCCCCGGCCTTGATCAGAGTTTTCAGGTTACCGTCTGCATACGGATATCCGTAGGAGTTGCTCGCCGCGTGGATGATAGCTGCGTAGATGTTGCCCCTTCCATCCTTGAACGGCGTCTGAGACAAGAATTTGGAGCTGTCGTTTTCACCAGTGGGTGTGAAGTAACCCTCGTTGATCCCTGTGCAGAGATTGCGAAAGAGAGAGTTCGTGTAGACGACGGGAGCATTCTTGCCACGGTCGTCGTCCCGATTCATGTTCACGGTCACGCCGTTGTAAACGACTGTTCCTCCATCGCACCGGTAGAGGTACTCGGTTGTAAATTGGCTCTTCAGCACCTCGAACTTGTTAGTCCCGTCTGTCAAGCTGACGATTGTGTCCGAGTCGCTAAAGCTGCCAGTAAACACCTTCGATGGCGCGGCGATCGGAGTATCGGTGTGGATCGTAACCTTAGCCTTTACTCCAGTAAGCTCGTCGAGGTAAGGCTGGTAGCTCTTATAGGCGGGGAACTGGATGTTGGGCGCTATGATCTTAACGCTGCCGTTGTCGCATTGTTTAATCGCCGCAGCGGGAGCGGTCCCAGTGAGCGCGTTATTTTTGAGGTCGGTGATGATGTCGCTGATCGACTTCTTGTAACCCAGCGAGAAGGAATCACCTGTGGAGCTGACGCCATCGAGGGCCAGAGGGAGACCGACGATATCGACGTTCGACAGATTGATCCAAAGGTCGTCGCTTTCGTTTGCCTTACTGAACTCGATCCAGCCGTAGTACTGTTTCCTATTAGGGTCCGGCTGCGCCGGCAGCGCGCCGTACCCGACATAGAGACGGCAACTGTCGAGAACCTCTGCGGAAATTGAGCCCCCGCCCGCAAAGAAATCTGACACCGTTATCGATGTGCCGATCTTCATGGATCCACCGTCGAAGGCCTTGTTCCTGCCACTTACTGTCAACAGCATGTTGAGGTTCGTCGCGTTACGGTTATTCACGACCTTGATAGTGAACTTGCCCATGATTTTTCCTCTTGGTTCCGATTTTCGCGTGTTTTGAGCGAAAAAGAGCCGCGCCCCGCCGACCAGAAGCGCGGCAGCAGCTATAGGTATGACCGGTTTGGCGACGCCGCGGCGAGCATTCCCGGTTTAACAGAATGCTCGCACCGGGTTACTCGTCTGGAGGGCGCGTATCGAGTTCGTACCGTAGAGCATTTGCTCCAATCGCGGTTGGATTTGCCACCTCGTTCGTACCGCCGCACCAGTTGTTCCTGTCGTCCGGATTCCCCGGTACCGTTGTGAGCCCCGGAATCTTCGGGGTAGGACAGCTTATGACGTCATGATCGAACCCCCCATTGTTCTTTTCATTATTCAGCGCAGGCCAGGGGAGGGGCTTTTTTAGCTCGATTTGATACACCTTGTTCGCGGCGTCCGATAACGTTAAATAACAGGGATCGCGCCAAATTGCGGCTATGTCCGTGGGGACGTTGAATCGTTGGATTCCGTCGGGGTCGGTCGGCGACGGATATTTGAACCGCAAGTTTGGTACCGCTGTGGGATTGGCGCATATTGCATATGCTTGCCACCGCGGTCTCTTAAGATCGGGGGCGTCCGTAGCTCCCAGAATGACGCGGAGGACGCTTGGCGGCCTTGGCGCCCGTTTTGGCACGTTTCCGCGTTGGTTTGGGCGACAGCGCTATTTGCTGGAGAACGCGCGCCGCCGAAAGCGATCGCTTCCGCGCCATTCGCGCAGCCTTCAGCAACGCTTGGAACGGATTCTTCATAGTCTGCGGCCCCCCCAAGGCGAGAGAGAGCCTGAGGTCTGAAGGCTCCGCGCTGCTCTATTGGTTGTATGGATGCCCCCCTTCGTGCAAGCGGTCTTTTTGCGGTTCGGCGTGTGATCGGGTGCGGTCATGTATCAGGCCTTGAGCGCAGCCATTGCAGACCGCTGGCCAGTATGGAGATGCGCGGACCTGGTGCAAATCAACCACGCGAGCTGTGCGCTCTTTGGAAATTAATGCATTGCCAGGCCCGAATCTGACCGATCATTTGCCTTACCGTTCGTCGACCTCCTCACACGCCCGACGTTCCTATGCTGCTGCTTCGATCTTCGATCAGGCTGTCGCAGCCACAGGAACCCTGTAATCCTCTTCCTTCGTCAGCATGGCCCAGATGCAGCGGGCCATTTTATTGGCGAGCGCGATCGCCACCAGCATGCGCGGCTTGCGCGCCAGCATGCGATGGAGCCACGTTCCGTCCGGCGCTCCCTTCCGGCAGGCCCAGCGCATAACAGCCATCGCGCCGATGATCAGCAACCGCCGAATGTCGCGTTGTCCCATCTTCGAGGTCTTTCCGAGAAGCTGCTTGCCGCCGGTCGAATGCTGCCGGGGAACGAGCCCGAGCCAGGCGGCGAAGTCGCGTCCGCGTTTGAACGTGGCCATCGGCGGCGCGAAGGTCTCGATCGCCATGGCCGTGATCGGCCCGACGCCCGGCATGGTTTGAAGGCGGCGCGTCGTCGCGCCGCACGCAGCTTCGTGAACCGTCGCCTTCTCGAGTTCGGCGATCTTCTTCGCCGGCCCGTCGATCCGCTCGAGGAAAACGCGCGACAGCTCCACGACGAGAAGCGGAAGCGATGTCGTCGTCTCCTCGATCGCCTCTGCGAGAACCTTCACATTCACCGGCCCTTGTGGGGCCACGACGCCATACTCGGCCAAATGACCGCGCAGCGCGTTGATCAGTTGCGTGCGCTGGCGCACCAGAAGATCGCGGGCGCGGAACAGCATGGCGCGCGCCTGCTGCTCCTCGGTTTTGAGCGCGACAAAACGCATGGTCAGCCGGCTCGCCGCCTCGCAGATCGCCTCCGCGTCGGCCGCGTCGTTCTTCTGGCGCTTGACGAAAGGTTTGACGTAGGCAGGCGGGATCAGCCGAACATCATGCCCCAAATCGCGGATCGCTCGCCCCCAGTGATGCGCGCTTCCGCAGGCCTCCATGGCGACGTTGCAGCGCGATTGCTCTGCGAGGAAGGCGAGGACCTTCTCGCGCGATAGCTTCTTGCGGAACCCCGCGCCCACCGTCGGCGCGGGCGCCGTGCGCCTGAAAGGACCGCTTTGCAAGGTCGAGACCGATGATGCTAACCTTTTCCATGGATGCCCTCTTCGTTCGTGGGATGCGCATACATCGCCACCTTGGCACATCACGATGCCGTCAGGAGGGGGCATCCACTCCATCAACCACTCCCGCGACGGTGCCAGTGACAATGTCCGAAATTGGTCTCCGATGCGCCAGAATGAGTCATTCGTCGAACCGCCCCGAATTACGGCTCCTGTGAAGGGTCTCGGACGCCGGCCCATTCACGAATGCCGCGGGTTGCCGGGGGGCCGGCGTCCGAAAGCCTCCAAGGGAGGAAACCGCGGGACGGTGAGGCTCGATGGTTTCAGTCGGCGATCTATGGGGATTTGGAGAGGGGCGTCGCGGTTTTGAGCGCGGTCTCGATGTTGAGAAGCGTCGGAAGGCATGCGCGTGGCGCGTTTTGACGGCAGACATCTCGGACGCTGATGCGACGAGACCGTAATGGCCGGCGCCTGTCGGCATCGACGGAGTGTCGGCGGCATGAGCGTGGGCTTTGGCTTTGGTCATGAGGTGTCGAACCCAGCGCAATCGGTTTTGAAGCTGCGCGGCCCAGCGCCGCGCGCAAAAGTCTCGATGAGACGCATGCGTCCAGCGCAGCAAGGGCAGGCTTTGACCGGCGCAGACGTCTCGGAGCGATCTGCCGTTTGCGGCGCGCGGAATTGGGCCGCGTTGCCGAAAATAACAAAGTCGCCCGGAAGCCTCCTGTTCTAGAGGGGCTTAGCTTACTCGGCGGCCTGCGCCTTTGGCGCTGGGGTCAACTCAATTGCGTGAAGGTAGAGGTCGAGCAGCGTATCGCGTTCGTCGCGCTCATTCTGGTCCTCCTTCCTGAGCCGAATGACCTCTTTCAAGATCTTGACGTCGAAGCCCTCGCCCTTGGCCTCGGCAAAGACGCCCTTTTTCTCGTCGTTCATCGTCTTGAGGTCCTCGTCGATACGCTCGATGCGCTCGACGAAAGAGCGAAGCCGATCGCCCGCAACCCCATCTGGTCCATTCATGGTTTACTCCTGTCGGCCAGCGAACATCTCAGTGCGAAATCCTGGCTGGGCTCGCCTCCGGACGAGGCTGTTTAAAAATTCGGACCTCATACGCAACGGTCCCGGGTGACGCTAGGTTAATCGGGTTAACGAATAGTTCCTGGCCAAACGTGTCAATCAGCGCCCACCGTTTCGATGCTGATTGACAAGCTGGCCTATCCCGACCTCAAGCGCGCGGTCGTCGAGCAGCGCGCCCTGTTTGATCGTTCGGTCATTCTGATCGAGGACAAGGCGTCGGGAACGCAGTTGATCCAGGAGCTGATCGAGGGCGGCCTCTCGATGGTGACGCGCTGCAAGCCGGATGGCGACAAGATCATGCGGCTTCACGCCCAGACCGCGACGATCGAGAACGGCTTTGTGCATCTTCCTCGCGAAGCCTGCTGGCTTGGCGACTATGTGCACGAACTCATCATATTTCCCGCCGGTCGCTTCGATGACCAGGTCGAACTCAACCTCGCAGGCGCTCGCCTGGGCGAAGCGGAGGCCGCCGGGTTGGGGCATTTACGAATATACCCGGCGCGAGGCCGAGCGCGCGGCGGGCCGCGTCGAGCAGCCGCTGGTCCGATTGAAGGCGCCGCCCGGCGTCAGTAATGTCTACACGATGAGCGGACGACAAATTATGGTTCACGAGGGCTATCTGTCAGTTCCGTCAGACGATGCGCCGCCCTTGCTAGCGGCAGGATTTGCGCCCGTTTGAGATCGCGCCTTCGACGGCGTTCCGACCATCTCCTTTCGGCTGCTTTTTGGACTGGCGATCCTCGGGCATGGCCGGCGTCAAATCCTGGGGCTGGGCGTGACGGCGCATCCGAGCGCCGAATGGATCGCCCGGCAAATCGCCGAAGCCCGCGGGTGGGACTGGACGCCAAGCTATATCATCCGCGATCGCGATCGGGTCTACGGCGAAGCATTCACCCGGCGGCTGCGCGCAATTGGCATTCGCGACCGGCCAACCGCGCCCCAGTCGCCCTGGCAGAACGGCCATACGGAGCGGCTGATCGGCTCGATCCGGCGGGAGTGCGTTGACCGTGGTGGTCTTTGGCGAGCGGCATCTGCGCCATGTGCTTTTTTCTACATGGATTACTACAACGGCGTGCGGACGCACCTATCCTTAAACAAGGATGCGCCGCACCCGCGGATTGTTCAGGAAATCGGGCGCGTTCATGCGCTCCCAATTCTCGGCGGACTGCACCATCACTATGTTCGGATCTGATTTCCGACAGGGACAGGCGCGCCGAGGCTGCATAAATGCGCGAAGATCTGTCGCGCACGTCGCCAAGATTTGGCGGTAGGTCGCCGCCACGTCACGAACAGATCGATCGATGCGATCCCATCGGCGTGGTTGCGGAGAAAGGTCTTCCAGCCCTAAGACGGGGGTCTCCTGCACCGCGCCATATAATTTGGCGACCGAGGTTTGACCGATATCGACGCCGAGCTTGAGGAGCTCGCCATGGATCCGGGGAGCGCCCCGCTCGTTGAAAATTTCTGTCCGGTCTGCGTCAGGATTGGCGTCTGTCCTTTCGGCGCGTATCCGCGGCCGATCTGATCCTGGTTGCAGACGCCCGTCTCATCGCTCCAGTAGATCACCGCCTTCTCGCGCTTCGCTCGCGCCGCGATCGACGGATAATCCTGCTGCAGCCAGACCGCGATCTTCTGCGGATCGCGCTGCGTCGCGCGGGTCAAGGGCTTCTGCGCGGAAAAACCCCACCGCTTCAGATAGAGCTGCATCGTCGACAGGCCCAGCGTCTTGCCGAATTTCTGGTGGATCAGCTCCCGCACCGCCTGCGCCGTCCACAGCGCGAACGGCAATTGCATCTGGTCGGGGCATTTGTTCGCAATCCAGCCCTACACGCGCCGCGCTTGCGAAGCCGTCAAAATTCCGCATCCTCTGCGGGGCGAAACCCGTCGCCCATCCAGCAAGCATTCCGCGCCGGCGTCCTGGTGGCGTCGCAGCCAGCGGTTCACCACTTGCCGGTGCACCCCGACCGCCCGCGCCGCCTCGCCCTGCTTCATTCCTTCGTGCAACACCAGATAAACCGCGCGTTGCCGTAGAGCTTCCTGCGCGTCGCGGCCTATGCTGCGAAAATCCGCCCGTTCCATGCTCCCTTATGACACGAACCTCGTCGGATATCACGTATATTGTTGGGATATTAGTAAATCCGGAAAAGCTCCCCCTTTGATCCTGTGAAGGCTCGGCTGGTCTCTGGTCGGTTGCATGATGGCGACGACCCAGCTCTTCTTGCTGAGTTCTATCGCCGCATAGACTGTTGACTCCGGAGGGTTGTAAACTTGGTCGAACATGGCCGCTCTCCCTGTGAGAAACACGGCCCAGTCAAGCGCATCAACCAGCCGCGCTCATAGCATCTTTTTAGCCAGGAGGTCCGGACGATGAGCGCGCCGGACCGTCGAGAGATGCTCGACCCTGCGGCCAAGACGCTGTCGATCCGCCGCCAATGCGCGTTGCTCGGCGTGGCGCGCTCCGGCGTCTATCGGCCGAGGAAGCTGGCCAACGACAACGACCTCTCTCTGATGCGGCGCATCGACGAGTTGTTCACCGCCTGGCCGTTTCTCGGTTCGCGCCGGATGACGGGGATGCTCAAGGCCGAGGGGGAGAAGATCAATCGCAAGCGCGTGCAGCGGTTGATGCGCAAGATGGGCATCGCGGCGTTGGGGCCAAAGCCAAACACGACCAAGCCGGCGCCAGGCCACAAGATTTTCCCTTATCTCCTGCGCAATCTGAAGATCGAGCGGCCGAACCACGTCTGGGCGGAGCTGGCTTGAGGCTCCGGCAGGCGGAGCCAGATCCTGATGCGCCCGCCGATCGTCTCTCAGGCTCAGATGGCGTTGGCGCTGGGCGACGCGGGGCTTGCGGGCCAACAAGGCGGCGTGGCCGCGCGGCGCGACCGATTGCCCCAAATAGAGAATCTACGCGCGATGCTCGATTCCCTCGAAGCTGCTCCGGCGGCCGCGACTCCGCCCGATCGATATGTCTGGCCCGATGAGGGGCTGAGGTGGGTGACGGAACCGCGCCAGCAGGCGCCCGCGCTCGATTCGTTCATGGCTTATGTGCATCGGCTCGGCGGCGAGCAAATCATGTTTGCGACATGGCAGCCGGCTTCGTTCCGCCTCTTTGGCGAAAACCACAAGATCAGCCGCCCGCCTTTGGACGAAAGGGACGCCGCGCTAATCGTCAACCACCTTTATGGCGCCGACGGCATGGCCCGTCTGCAGGGCGGCAAAGACCTCAATGTGATGTATGTCATCGGCGTCACAAGGACCGAGACCTTGCGCTTTCGCGTCAACGTCTCCGGCACGGTGACGAGCCGGGGCGACGGGGCGAATATCACCATCCGGCCGGTCAAAGACTTGCCGCCGCCGCTCGCCAAACAAAATGTCGAACCGGCTGTTCTGAACAGCTTCAGAATGAACAAGGGGCTCTTGATCGTGTCGGGCGCGACGGGATCGGGAAAGTCGACCCTCATCGGCGGCATGACGCTGGCGAAGCTTCTTGATCCGAAAGGTCATCGCAACATCATTGAGTTCGCCGAGCCGATCGAATTTCTGTTCGATCGGGTGAAAAGCCCTTCGTCGAACATCAATCAAAGCGAGATCCCGCGCAACATCCAGAGCTTCGAACTCGCCCTCGCCGGCGCGATGCGGCGGCAGCCGACCGACATCATCGTCGGCGAATGCCGCAAGCCCGAACATATGCAGGCGGTGATCGACGCGGCGATCTCCGGGCATGCGGCGGCGACAACTCTACATGCTGAGAATGTGGCGCTGACCATACAGCGCGTCGCGAGCCTTCTGCCGCCCGACCAGCTCAAAAACTCGATGATTTCCTGCGCGCAGGCGCTCCGGCTCGTCATCAATCAGCGCCTGGTCAAAACGCCTGAAGCCAAATGGACGCCGCTTCGGGAATTTCTGGTGTTTGACGAAGACTTCAGGAAGCGGCTCGCCGGCGCCAGCGCCGATGATTGGCCGCATCTCACGACAGAGGCGGTGAATACCCAAGGCCAGTCCTACGCCAAGGCGATCGAGATCGCCTTGAAAGAGGGCCGGATTAATGAACAGACAGCCGAGGAAGTGCGGCAAGAACTGAGGTGAAAGCGAGATGTGGCGAGATACGGGACGGCCTGTGAAACTATGGGTGATCGACGCGCGGGCGTGCTTTCCGCTTCTCGTGTTTGTCGTTTATTGGTGTTGGACGACATTCTACATAGCGATGAGCGGAATGATCATATTCTCGCTCATAGGCTGGGCGGGATTGACGTTGCCGACGGCGCTGCGGACGGTGCGGCGCTTTCTGATCGGCTCGCTGCGGCCGGCCGTGCCCGTCTGGAAGCGGCGGAGGCTGGCGTGAGCGAGGGCCTCGATATCGACTTCGTCTCGGGCGTGCTCAAGCAGCTCCTGATCGACGCCGGCCGGCCGATCATTCTCGAAGACAACGCGAATGGCGCGGCGGTCGAAATTCCGTTGGACAGCGCCGGCGCGGCGGACGGCCTTCTGCCAGCGTTCCTGTTTGTCGGCGAGGCGCTGTGGCGCGATGCGACGGGCGACGGCTTTGGTCTCGCAATCGAACGAGACATCGGCGCGCTGCTGAGCTGGCGCGTCAAGAAGATCGGCGTGCGGCAATTCACCTCTTTGCTGCTGTCGGTCATGGAGGCGATCGCCGAGGCCGCGACGCCGGACGGCGTCATGGTCCTCGAGTTGGCGCGTGTGTTTGATGAGGCGATGGATCGCGTCAGGTCCCGGGAGCAAACAATATGAAGCGCTGGGCGTGTCTGGCGGCCTCAATGTTCGTCACCGCGGCGGAGCCCGCGCGCGCCGCCGACGCGCTGGCGGATGGAAGCCTGGTCGGCGCGTGCATCATGGCGGCGGCGAATCTCTATTCCCTGCCGCCTGAAACGCTTGTCATTCTTCTGAACGTCGAAAACGGCAAAGTCGGGAAAATCAGTCCAAACAAGAACAAGACATTCGATATCGGGCCGATGCAGGTGAACAACAGCTGGATCGGCAAGCTCGCCGCGCATTGGCGCGCGACGCCGCAAGCGGCCTATCTCGCCTTGCGCGATAATTTCTGCGCGAATATCGAAGGCGGCGCGTGGATCCTGCGGCAAGGCCTCGATGAAGCGGATGGCGATCTATGGGAGGGCATCGCCCTCTACCATTCCCACACCGAAGAACACAAACGCGCGTATCTGAGGAACGTGTTGGCGCATGCGCAGCGCTTGCGCAAGCAAGCGGCGGCCGAGCTCGCCGAAACAGACGGCTTGCAAGGGAGGTAGGACGTGGCGAACTCATCGGGATCAAGGGACGAGATGGGCGGCGACACTACGGTGTTCAGTTTGATCGTGATCATCGTCGGCCTCGCCGCTCTCGCCTGCGCGCTCTGGTTCTACCATCATGGGGAAATCAGCGCGGTCGTGATGGAGGCCGCGCATTGGCAGATGCAGCTCATCCGGCATTTTACCGACCGCTTCGATATCGCGGACGCGCAGGTGCTGGCGACAAATCCAAACCGCGTGACCTTCGACCAACTTGTGCGTCTTTTGCGAAATATTGGCGGGTTCTTTTTGTATCCGGCGATGGGCTTGTCGGTCTGCCTCGCCTCCCTCTGCTTACGCTGCGCGGCGTCGACGCGCTTCACGCGGTCTTTTAATCTTGAAAAGCTCATGGCCGAGCAGGCGAAGAGCTACCGGAGCATCGCGGCCTTTGTCGGGCGCCGGCTGGCGTTGACGCCGGTTCGCAAGGGAGAGCCCCGACCGGGCGACGCCGCGCTGCAAGCGCGTGAATGGATCGAGGCTTGGGCTGCCGGCGAGAACGGGGAGTTCGACGAAAAGGGCGCTCGCCGAGAGCTCGCGCGTCAGCTCGGCGACGTGTGGCGGGGGCTGGAGAACGCCGCGCCCCATGTGCGCTGCATGCTCGCGGTCATGGCGCTGCATCGCGCGCAGAAACGGAACGAAGCCATCGAGCTTCTCGGGGATCTCGCCGATTCGCTGCCAAAGGGCAGGGGCGAGGGACGGGCTGGGCCGGAAGCGCCGTTATTGTTTCCAAAGCGGGTGGCGGCCATGGCGGATCGGGTGCTCGAGGATGCCGAGATCGCGCAGCCCGCGCTGAAGACGATGTCGCAGCATTTCTTCACGACGCCCGGCGTGATGAGCGCGCTGGGCGAGGCGCGCCTGTTCGGCGGCGTCCTGGCGCCGGCGCAATTCGCATTCTTGAAGCTGGTCGACCGCCGGCTTTGGTACGCGCTGCACTCACTCGGCTTCGAAGTCGAGGGGCCGAAGGCGCACCCGCATCCGAGCCAAAGGGTCGAGGCCATCGGCGCCCGCGATCATTGGGCGGCGGAGCATCTCGCCGGCCGCCCGATTGTAGTCCCCACGATCGATCGGGCAATCGCGGCCATCCGGGCCGCTGGGGGCGTCGCGCCACACGCGTGGTAATCGACCGTATCGGATCATATCAGTCTGAAATTCTGCAGAAGATCCGGAGGAGCCAAGCGTCCGCTGCCCTGAGGGCCCCTCCGCATCACTTGCGCGCCTTGACGAGGCTCCAGAAGCCGGTTTTCCGGCCATGCTGCTTCGCCAGCTCGGCTCGATAGATCGGATGCGGATCGATCGAGTTTGCTGCAACTCCATGTTCCGCTAACGCTTCGAGTTTTTGCAGATACCGGGCCGCATGGACATAGGCGGGGGACCGCGCGCGATCGAGGATATCGTCGAGAAGGGCCCGGTACAAAATCGTGGCCGCCGCCGGATGATCGGGCTCCAATGTTTCCGCCGCCGCCAACAACGGTTCGTAATGGCGGCCTTCCCATTCGGCGCGGCAGTCGACGACGAGTTTCGCCGCGAGATCCAAACGCGGCCAATCCAGAAAGAACGCCAAAGCGCTATATTTCTGCTCGGAGCCGATCGCATGGGCGAAAGCTTTGTCGAGCACGTCAAATTCGGCGAAATCAGGCAGGTGTGCGATATGCTCGCGCAACATGCCGATATCGAGCGTCGTCTCGAAGGTTTTCCATCTTAACTCTTGCGCCGCCGGACGATCGCCCATCGCCTCGAGAATTCGGATTTCGAGACGCGTGCGGGCGAGATCGGCGATATCGCGCGGGCTAGAGGCATCGGCCAAATCTTCATAGGTCATGACCTTCAGGCCCGGATGGCTGCGTTTTCGAACCCAGGCGAGCGCTTCGCTATGTCGACCCGCATCGCATAAGCGGTTCGCTATCGCCATCGTGTCACGACGCTCGTTTCGCCGGCGCTTCTCCAGCGCGATGAATGCGTCGACGTTTCGCCGGCAGTCGGCGATCGCCTGACGCAAGCAGATGATTCGGTCCAGCTGCGCGTCTTTTTTCCAGTCCCTGTCGCCATCCTTCACTGGCCCGAGAGATTGCTCCGCCTCGGCCAGGCGTTCGTCCCAATGATCGCGCGCCTGCGCCGGCAAACGCTCGACGAGCTCTGCCATGATGGTGGAAAAAAAGCCGTAGTCGTCGGCGATGGTCAGAGCGAAAAGCCGATCCGGGATCGAGGCCTTGCCAGCTTCCTCCAGCCGCCCGACAAGATCGGGTAATGCGGCGGCGGCCTCATGATAAACGTCTTGCAAGCGGCCGTTCGAATCATCGATCCGCTCGAAGACCCGGTCGGCGGTCGAGAGGAACCGAACGAGCCGGTCGATTGCGGCGTCAGGATCTGCCGCTGCCAGTTCCCTGGTGATCGTCGCCAAAGTGGCGGCAAGGTCCGCGGTGAAGGCCTTGGCCTTTTCCCAGTCGACGAAGGCATTGGCGCGATCGAGCCCCGCGAGGCGTTTGTCGATAATCGCTGCGACCGCTGCGGGCCCCTTGGTCGCGGCGAGGGCGGCCGAAACGAGTTTCCGAAACGCCGCATTGCGTTTTGCCTCGTCGGTCACCAGCTTGGCGAGCTTTTCGGCGCCCAGCGCGACGAGAGCCTCGTAATTCAACGCTGGCTGGCGCGCCATTTCTCATTCCTTCGATCCTGGCGCCTCGACGTTTCGCGAGTGGCGCCTCGCGGAGGGATCTTATCATCGCGCCTAGAGAGGCTCCAACGCAACTGGGAGGGTCGTGTCCCCGGACGTGGTGTAGCTCGGTGGTAGCGGAGCCGCTCGCGACGCGCGCCCTCCCCCTGGCGCCGTAGCGAGCGAGCGGCGCGTGGTCTCGGCCTTCATCGCCACCGCCTTCGCCCAGGACGACGCGCCGGCCGCCAAGGCGCAGTGGCGAAGCATCGCCGATCAGCTCGGGCCCAAGCTGCCCAAGCTCGCCAACTATCTCGACGAGGCCGAGACCGACGTGCTGGCCTATATGACCTTCCCCGCCGCCCATCGGGTCAAGCTGCACTCGACCAACTCGCTGGAGCGCCTCAACGGCGAGATCAAACGGCGCACCGAGGTCGTCGGCATCTTTCCCAACGAGGCGGCGATCATCCGTCTGGTCGGCGCCATCCTGCTCGAACAGAACGACGAATGGGCCGTCCAGCGCTGCCGCTACATGACCCTGGAAAGCGTCGCGCCGCTGAGCGATGATCCGGTCGTCAGCTTGCCCATCATGGCCAACTGACCGACCCGGCCCCGCCGGAGAGCGCGGTGATCACGCCGCCGCAGTTGCACCACGAAATGGGACACGATCACTGGGAGACCCAGAACGCAAGCACCGCGCGAATGCCGAGAGACCGCGCTCTCCAGCTTGATATGACTGAAAAGATTTGGACTCAGTTTAGGTTTCCTGTCCGCCGACAGCTAAGCGATTAGATCCGGCGCATGGGCGTGGTTGCGCCCCGCCATGCGTCGTTGCGTCAAGATCCCGCGACAACTCGACGCGCCGAAAGCCGCGCCGCGGAGTTCTGGATCGTGGGTGGGCAAGTAGATAGTTGGGCGCGTCTTGACGAAGCTCTTGATCGCCTCAAGGGTCCGCATCGCGACGCCTTCATCGAGGCTGACGCCGTCGACCTTGCCCTCGACCATTGGTTGCTCGGTATAGGACGTGTCTCCGGCCAGGAACACCGTCGCGTCGCCAGGCTGAACCACGACGCTGAGGTGATTGGCGGTGTGGCCAGGGGTGGCGACAGCGACGACGGGGCCGTCCGCGGTGACCCGCCGGCTCAAGGGGAAGCCGCCGAACGGTTCGCGCGACAGAGCGAGCGGTTTGGGATCGAACCATGAAGGCCAGCGTTGCGGCAGGTAGCCGCGCAATTGCCCTAAGATTCCGCTCGCCTTCTCTAGTTCGCCGGGCGCAACGAGAATCTCGTTCCGGGGGAAATGGGCGAGCCCGCCGTCATGGTCCATGTGCAAGTGGGTGAGGACGACCTGCTTCACGTCGCGCACTCCGATCCCAAGAGAACGCAACTGCGGCCCGATTTCCTGTTCGGGCTCGATCTGGAACGCCACTTCCCAACGGACGTAAGGATGCAGCGATTTGCTCAATTCCATTAGATGCGCGCCTTGGCCCGTGTCGACGACGATGACGCCGTCGCTATGTTCGATCGCCCACGCGAAGGTGGGAAGCCAATCGGTCCACTCGCGGTCCGCGAATATCGCGAGCTGCGCCATAAAGCCGCGCCCCTGTCTTTCGACCTGCGCGTGTTTGATTCGGACGGAGCCGGTTCGGATGGCGTGAATTTTCATTGGACTCCTGGCCGAGTTCGTGGATTTAGTCGCCTCCTGCGGCCGAATGGTTCGTTTCGGCAATGCTCTGGTTCGAGGCTCTTCACTACTTATGGAACGCTGCGCCAGAGGTGCAAACGCGGTCCGTGCGGCGTAATCACTGACCGAAAGGGCGATCACTTTGCCGCTTGTCACGTCGGTTCCGCGCAGAAGCAAAATAGGCCCGGGGTTTCCCCTGGGCCTATTTTGGCGTCTTCCGCGCGTCGCGTTCTTCAGTAATCCATGCCGCCCATGCCGCCCATGCCGCCGCCCGGCATCGCCGGCGCTTCCTTCTTCGGATGTTCGGTGATCGTCGCCTCCGTGGTGACGATCAGTCCGGCGATCGACGCGGCGTCCTGAAGGGCGGTGCGGACGACCTTGGTCGGATCGATAATACCGAGCTTGACAAGGTCGCCATATTCGCCGGTCTGCGCATCGTAGCCATAGTTATATTCCTTGGCTTCGAGCAGCTTGCCGACCACCACCGCGCCGTCGTCGCCGGCGTTGTCGACGATCTGGCGCGCCGGAGCCTGGATCGCCTTGCGGACGATGTCGACGCCGGTCTTCTGATCGGAATTCTCGACCTTGATCGCATCGAGGGCCGGGATGGCGCGCAGCAAGGCGACGCCGCCGCCGGGAGAAATGCCTTCCTCCACGGCCGCGCGGGTGGCGTTGAGCGCATCGTCCACCCGGTCTTTTTTCTCCTTGACCTCGACTTCGGTCGCGCCGCCGACGCGGATCACCGCGACGCCGCCCGCTAGCTTGGCCAGTCGCTCCTGCAGCTTTTCGCGATCATAGTCCGACGTCGTTTCCTCGACCTGCGCCTTGATCTGGGCGATCCGCGCCTGGATGTCTTTCTTGTCGCCGGCGCCGTCGATGATCGTGGTCGATTCCTTGTCGATGCGGATCCGCTTGGCGCGGCCGAGCATCTCGAGCGTGACATTTTCCAGCTTGATGCCGAGTTCTTCGGAGATCAGCTGACCCGCGGTGAGAATTGCGATGTCCTCCAGCATGGCCTTGCGGCGATCGCCGAAGCCCGGCGCCTTCACCGCCGCGACCTTCAGGCCGCCGCGCAGCTTGTTGACCACGAGGGTGGCGAGCGCCTCGCCTTCGACGTCTTCGGCGATGATGACGAGCGGCTTGCCGGACTGCACAACGGCCTCGAGAATTGGCAGCAGGGCCTGCAGCGACGACAGCTTCTTTTCGTGAATGAGAATGTAGGGGTCTTCGAGTTCGGCGACCATCTTCTCGGCGTTGGTGATGAAATAGGGCGAGAGATAGCCGCGGTCGAATTGCATGCCTTCGACGATCTCGGTCTCGGTCACGAGGCTCTTGGCCTCCTCGACCGTGATCACGCCTTCGTTGCCGACCTTCTGCATCGCCTTGGCGATTTCGTCGCCGATGAAGCGATCGCCATTGGCCGAGATTTTACCGATCTGGGCGATCTCCTCGTTCGAGGAGACTTTCTTCGAGTTCTTCTTGAGATCCGAGACGATCGCCTCGACCGCGAGATCGATGCCCCGCTTCAAGTCCATCGGGTTGAGCCCCGCCGCCACCGCCTTGGCGCCTTCGCGGGCGATCGAGGAAGCGAGCACGGTCGCGGTGGTCGTGCCGTCGCCGGCGGCGTCGTGTTGCTTCGAAGCGACTTCACGGACGAGCTGAGCGCCAAGGTTCTCGAACTTGTCGGAAAGCTCGATCTCTTTGGCGACGGTGACGCCGTCCTTACTGATGCGCGGCGCGCCATAGGATTTTTCGATGACGACGTTGCGGCCTTTCGGGCCGAGGGTGATTTTCACCGCATTGTTGAGAATTTCGACGCCGCGCAGAATGCGATCGCGGGCGTCGGTGGAAAAACGGACGTCTTTGGCAGCCATTGTCATTCACCTTCGAAAGAGAGAAAACCGCGTGCGAAGAGACGCCGAATTCAGTCGACGACGCCAAGGATGTCGCTTTCCTTCATGATAAGCAGATCCTCGCCGTCGATCTTGACCTCGGTTCCGGACCACTTCCCGAAGAGAATGCGGTCGCCGGCCTTGACATCGAGGGGGGTGAGCTTGCCGTTATCGTCGCGGCCGCCCGGGCCAACGGCGATCACTTTGCCTTCCTGAGGCTTCTCCTTGGCGGTATCGGGGATGATGATGCCGCCTTTTGTCTTCTCTTCGCCCTCGAGGCGCTTGACCACGACGCGGTCGTGCAAAGGACGAAATGCCATGTCGTTTTCTCCCCTTTTTGGCCGCCGGGTTTGTCGCTTGGCCGGATTCTGCAGCAAACGGATCGGCGGAACCTCCGCTTAGCACTCTGCGACAGCGAGTGCCAACAAGCTAATGACGAGTAAGGATTCCCATCCGGCATGTCAAGACTTTCCGGCCGCTGTAGACTGGGAGAATTTGGAAGAAATCAAACCGGACTTTGAATGGAATCGAGGTCCGCCCAAGCCGAGGGAAAGAATTCGATGCGCGCTTTTCTCGTTGTTCTTAGCGGTTTTCTTTGCGGCGCATTGTCCCTCGTCACGCCGCCGCGCGCCGAAAACCAGGCTCCTCCTGCAGGGGAGCAAGGCCGCTACGCGATGACGCCAGCCGAGGGCGGTTTCCTGCGCCTCGACACGCAGACCGGATCGGTAGCCTTCTGCTCCGCGAAAGACGGGCAATCGGTTTGTCGCGCCGGCGCTGACGAAATTGCCGCTCTCAAGGGCGAAGTTGACCGGTTGCGGCAGGAGAACGCCGAATTGAAAAGCAAATTGTCCAGCGCTCCCGCGGCGCAGCCCAAGGACTCCTCAGGCTTGCCGAGCGAGGAAGAGTTCGATCGCACTCTCTCCTATGCCGAAAGGTTTTTGCGGCGGATCATGAAAATACTTCGAGAGGAAGCGCCGGACAACAAGCCCTGAGCCTAGGCACCCAATTGACAAGATCGTTGGCGGCGCGCCCGTAATTTATAAATAATATGAATTCGGCTTTCGACGACCCGGGTCGAGCGGCGCGATTTTCGAGGAGAAGTTCCATGGACGAAGATAACTTCAACATGACTGTCCGCAAATTCCTCAAAGAGGTCGGCGTCACTTCGCAACGGGAGATCGAGCGCGTCGTGCGCGAAGGCAAGGTCGAAGGCTCCGAGCTAAGGCTGCGAATGACGCTTACAGCCGAGAACGCGCCGCTCGATCATATCATCGAAGAGAGGATAGATCTCCGCTAAAGGTCTTCCGGCTGGCCTAGGCAACTACCGCTCCCGATGCGGTGAAGCGTCGTGTTTCGGTCGCCGATGGTCCTGGCTCGGACCCACTTACTGATTTCCGGTTAGACACTGTTGCTGAGTCTGTGAGAGACGCCGCGATCCGCTATTCCAGCGGCCTGCGTGATAAAGGATGCGCATGAAGATTTTCGTAATCACAGGCGCAGGCGTTTCCGCCGAGAGCGGCCTTGGCACATTCCGCGACATAAATGGAACCGGCATCTGGGGACGGTTCAATCCGATGAAGCTTGCCACGCCCGAAGCGTTCGCTCGCGATCCGACTGAAGTGCATGCGTTTTACAACGCCCGTCGCCGGAACCTGATCGCGGCCAAGCCAAACGCGGCGCACTTTGCCCTTCCCCGTCTGGAGACGGTTTTGGCCGAGCGCACCAGTAAACACAGCGTTGACGAGAAACCCTTCTTCGCCCAACTGACCGCCTGAGCAGTGGCGCTAGTCCCCACAAAGGTGCGTGCCCTCCCATTGCGGAGTTATACGATTTCCGTGTGATTAGTTCGGGACGATCCGCTTTGGCCACCAATGGAAACCGGTTCGTTTCTGGATTTGCTCGCGCTGCTCGGCGAGGGCGACGCATTGGTTGGCGATTTTCGCTTCGAGATCCTCGATGGTCGCAATGTGCGTGTTGACGATCGGCTCGTCGACCAGCGCCCACAGTGTTTCTGCCGGCTGCAGCTCTGGACTGTAGGGCGGCAGATAAACGAGGCGAACGCCATCGGGGATTTTCAGTCCGGCTGGGCCATGCCTCCGCCAGCCATTCCATCGAGCTCTGCTCGACGGAACCTTTGCCTGGCTTCGCCATCCGGCAGTGTCGAGCACCAGCAGGATGATGCGCCCAACGCCGGCTTCGGCCTCGCGCGCGAAGGTTTCGAGCAGCGCCTCGAAGAACGGCTTCGACACGCCGTTGGAAAGATACCAGAAGGTTTCGCCGGTGGCCGGCGATGCGAAAGCCGTGACGTAAAGCCCGTCGAACCGATGATGGCCGGGCGCGATCGGACGCTCGCCGACGGGCGCCCACACGCGGCGGGTGACCGGCTTAGGCCGATGCGATGCTCGTCTGTCGCAAAGACCTCGATTGCCTTGTCCGGATGCTTCGCGGCCTCCTCGGCGAGGGCGTCCGCGAGGTTTTTTTGAACGCGGCCGCCTCTTCCGGCGTCGCCGATTGCGGGTTCTTCGGACGCGGCCTCTGGATCGACCAGCCGATCGCCTCGTATGGGGACTTCATTGTCAAGCATCGATTTCGGCCTCCCTCTTTTCCGGTCGCGGGTGAACTCCAATATTTGCGGGACGGTTGTCCTCGCCAACCTCGTATCCGGTGGGATCTGCAATCCCGAACCACGATCCCGGTATTCGGGAAGAAGTTCCGCGCGGCGGCGCCACTCTTCAAAACGGCGCTCTTTTCAGGGTCCTGGGCGATCGACGGCGCCAGCCGACCTTTGACCGGAAGGGGAGTGACGATGAGCGCGCCTTATGCCGTCCTCATCACCGCTCCTTCCGGAATCACGCCGTCCTTCGCGTAACGCCACAACGCAACGAGAAGCTGACGGGCCAAAGCCACGATCATCACCTTCGACATGCGCCCCCGCGCCCCGCCCACACGCGCATCGAACCATATCGAAAGTTTGCTCTCGGGCTGGAACCGCCGCCAGAACCAGGCGAGTTCGACGATCAAAGCGCGCACGCGCCGATTGCCGTCCTTGCTAATGCCCTGTTCGCGTTCCATTTTGCCGCTCGAGAACGGTGTTCCCGTTAAGCCGGCGTAGGCGCCGAGTGCTTGTCGATTGCGAAACTCCCGGCAGAAAGCCTCCCGAACCAAAAGCGTCGCGCTCTCCACGCCGATCCCGCGTAAGCCGACGAGATCGCGAATCATGCGTTCGTTCTCGTCTTCCGGCGCCTTCTTCGTCACCACGGCGTCGCGGGCTCGCTCGACGGCCTTGATCTGCGTCATGACGAGCTCCAGTCGATCGAGTAGACGTTCGATGCGCCCGCGAGCTGCTGGGGGAACCGGCTCGCCATCCGGCTGACGCAAATTAGCCAATTGCGAGCGCCGGCCGCGCCGCAAGGCCTGGTAGCCGTCTATCCCCAATGTCGCCAATATCCCCTCGATCTTGTTCAGGATCGAACGCCGCTCGCCGATTAAGTCCTCGCGTTCGCGATGCGCTCGGCGCGCCTCCTCGTCTTCTTCGCGCGGAATCGGGACCATCGAACAAACGCGCGGTTCGCCGCGCAGCCACGCCAGCAATGTGCATAATAGCATCTCGACATCGATCACGTCGGTCTTGGCGCGTCGCGCCCGGCGATCGACCGGTAAACTCGATGATTGCATAACATGAACTTCGACGCCGCGACGCTGCAGAAAACGCGCAAGCCAAAATCCGTCGCGCCCAGCCTCGTGCGTTACGATCACCCGCGCGATCGGCAGGCCGGCGGCTTTCGAGCGCGCCTTTAGCCGCTCGATCAATTCCACTAGTGCCGCGCCGTTCGGCGCCAGCACATGCCGCGTGTGCTTGTTTACGCCCGGGAGTTGAACGGCAAACACCCACTTTTTCGAACTCAACTCCAAAGCGCTGATCATCGTGCTATCATAATCAAGAGCGGCAGTCGAAACGGTCGGATTTCTAGTCGGTCGCATGTCGGGGTCCCTTGGGTTTGAGCAACAGGCCAAAGGATACCCGATCCTTCACCGCCGCTCGCCCCCATAGGATCTTCAAGGCCTACCTCGCCTTCGCCGCTCCGGACAATCCGCTATCGCGGAACGCTTCGCTTTGTCCGGCGACGCGGCTCCCGGCTCGCCAGCCGCGCTGCGGCGCAACCGAGGCCAGGCCGAGGTCCGCCGCCATCCAGTTCGCCACCTTGCGGCTCGACCACAGCCCGCCATCTTGCGGCGGCGCGCCAAGCCGGTCGCGCAGCTTCGCCAGGAGCCCGGGCTTCAGGATCGTCGCCGCCGCGCCGTTGCGGCGACGCAAATCGCCGAGAGCCTCGGGGCCTTCGGCGTTGTAGCGCGCCAGCAACTGTTCAATCCATCGCGCGCCGAACGCCGTCGTCGCCGAGACTTGCGAAACCGTGTGACCACGCGCCAAAAGCCAGATCGCCTGGAAATGCCGTGATGTCGTCGCGTCGCTACACGCCACATACCGCTGTTCCAGCTGGTCCACACTCAAATGCCCGTCGACCGTCGCCATGTGTCCATCCCCCAACTCATGGCGCTCCAGCCTATCTGCTTCGCAAAGCCGCGTGAATCCCCTTACGCATCGAGTCAATCAGTCGGAAACCGTATCACTGGTCCGCAAATCCCTCGACTGCCGTTGGGAGGTCCTCCCCCACCCGAGTTCCGCCGGAGCGTGGGCGCCCGTCCGGCGTCCCCACATTCGAGTCGGATCCGAAATTCGAGGCTGAGACAGTCACCTCATCGAACGGGCGTTTCGTGTTCGCGCGGCGCGGTACGAGCTTATGGGCCGGACGCCAGAGCAGGAGCCAGATCGATGACGGAGGAAATTGCGAATGCCGACAGGAACTCGGGGAGAAGCTAGCCAACGGGTCGCATTTCATCTTGACGTGCATTTGCATTTGATGACCGACCCATTGCGCGACGCCACTCTTATGGTCGATGAGACCGTGGGTGTGTGCGATTGTTTGGTGGCCTCTCGCGGCAAAGGATCGAGCGAGAAGAGAGGGGGCGCAGGAAAGCTTCTTTCGTTTTTTGTCGTATGCGGGCTCGTCGGCTTTGCCGCCGCCTTCGCCTATAAGGCGGGGAGCGCCGCGGGTGGCGCGGACCAGGCAGGCTATGGTGCTCGCGATGACGCTCGCGTTGCGTCGCTGCCGGAAGTAAGCGCAGCTCGTCCAGAGAGCTGGCTTTCGAAAGAGCTGCAGAAACCGCCGCGCGTGACGCCGCCGCCCGGCGCGCCCGCAGCGGGAGAGGTGGCGGGGCCGTCGGCGTTCGGGCTAAACTGATCGCCGGCGCGCCATGATCCAACGCGAGATCATCGGTCCCCAAGAGCGCTTTGAGCGCGGCGGCGCATTGCGTCTTCGCGACATTCGGCCCTGGACGACGCGACTTTGGTCGGCGCTGATGAGCGAAGCGTCGGGGCTGGTGCTATCGGCCGGCGCTGTTGCGATGTACGTCGAGCCCGCGCTGGTCGATCTGATCGTCCCGGCGTCGTTTCTATATGCGGCTGTGGTTCTGACTCGGCGGGTGACGCTGCCGATGCGTTTGCCGCAAAGCGCGAAGATCAGGGATTGGAATTACCCCGACCCGGCCGCGCGCCGGCCGCGAATGGCGGCCGGAACGATCTATCTCGGGCGCGATCTCGACCGCAGAGAATTGTGGATTTCGTCCGACGACGCGCGTCAACATGCGACCGTTCCGGGCACCACGGGAGCGGGCAAGACCACGGCGATCGTCAGCTTTTTGACGAATGCCTTGACGCACGCCAGCGGCTTCGTGCTGGTCGACGGAAAAGCCGATAACAAGATTTACGGGGAAGTTTTGGCTCTCGCCCGCCGCTTCGGCCGCGAGGACGATGTTTTGTGCCTCAATTTCATGGTGGCGAGCGGAGCTAAGGAAAGCAACACCTTTAATCCCTTCGCGGTCGGCAACGCCGACGCGATCGGCGAAATGCTGTCGAGCCAGCTGGGCGAAACGACAGGAGGCGATTCGAATCAGGTGTTTCGCGATCGCGCGGTCGCGCTTGTCGGCACCTTGGCCCCGGTTCTGGTCTGGATGCGCGACAACAAGGGGGTGGCGCTGAATATCGATACGATTCGCCTCTCCTTCGAATTGCGCTGCATCTGGAAGATCGCGACGAAGAAGGTTTTTGAGGTGCGCGACCCGGCGTCCGGAAAGATCGACGAGATCGAGGCGTTGGAGATTCCTGAGGACATCATCTACCCGCTGAAGGCCTATCTCGGCGAGCTGCCGGCCTATGATATCTCTCTCGACTGGAACAAGCAGAAAACTGAAGAGCCGTCGAAGCAGCATGGCTTCGCGGTGTTCTATTTCACGCGCACCTTTGAACTGCTCGGCGTATCCTTGGGACATATTTTCAAAGTCGAGCAATGCGACGTCGATATGCGCGACGTCGTTTTAAATCGCCGCATTCTCGTCGTCAATCTGCCGGCGCTGGAGAGTTCGGACGACAGGTTGGCGTCGCTCGGCAGGATCGTGGTCGCGTCCTTGCGCGGGATGATGGCGCAAATGCTCGGTTCGCGTCTCGAGGGCGATTATAGCAGCATCGTCGCGAACAAGCCGGGCATGGCGGCGGCGCCTTTTCACGTCGTTCTCGACGAAGTGGCCTATTACGCGACGAGCGGCATGGACCGCATGCTGGCGATGGGCCGCGGCCTGAATTTGATGTTCTGGCTCGGCTTTCAGGAGGTGTCGGGAATTTGGGCGCGGCTTGGCGAAAAGACCCAGTCGCTGCTCGGCAACGCCAATCTCACCGTCGCCATGCGGCAGCAGGAGGCGAATCGCACGCGCCAGTGGATCGAGGACACGGCCGGCAAGACGTTCGTGACACAAGCTTCGAATTATCACAACAGCGGCGTCGGAGAATATATCGAGGGCAGGCAGGCCGAGCTGCGCGAAGTCGCGCGCGTCGACTGGAACGATCTCCAGAGGCTTATCGAGGGCGAGGCGATCATTCTCTTCGGCGGCCGGCAAATCTACGCCAAGCTTTTTCATGCCGCGATCGACACGTCCGGGCCGATGCGCCTCAACCGGCCTGTGCCTCTGGCGGCGCCCGACGCAAAAGTGATTCAGGCTCAGTGTGAGCGGGTCGACGCTCTTGTTTTTGCCATCGAGCAGGGGTTGACGGGCTCGAAGCCGCGCGCGCCGCGATCTCAAACGCTCGGGGCGATGTTGGACGCTTTTGCGCGGGCCGCGGCCGAGGGCGGCGGCGCTGAAGCGTGCGTCGACGCGGCGATCGCGGCGGCGGGCGAAAACCCGTTCGTCGCGCCGCCGCCGCCAGGAACCGTCATCACGCCGTTCACGGCGATGCTCGAAGTCGGCCATCAGGACATCGTGGGGGCGAGCGTGCAAGCGCGGACGCCGGCGGGGCCGATTGATCCGGGCGCGCTGGCGGCTGTGATCGCCATCGAGAAGGCGGCCGGGGTCACAGATGAGACGGCTCAGGTCAACGCCTTGAGGCTTCTGGCGTTGCGGGAAGAGGCGCTCGCCGCGCTCGAACCCCAGATCGCCGACGCACAGGCGGCCGCGAAGCTGGTCGAGGATATCGGCGACTTGACCGCGTCGATCAGGGATCGGGCCGCGGCCGCCTCGGAAGCGGTCGAAGCGCGCGAGCCGGCGCTCAAGAGAGCAGGGCTCTCGCGGTGACGCTGAATTTAGTGACTCCGGTCCTTCTCGCCTTTGCTCCCTTTTTTTGGGGTTGCCGCCTGCATCATGGCGTTCGTCGGCTACATGGTTGTTGTCGCGCGGGCGCTGGCGCTCGGCCGAAGGACGAAGACTCAGCGGTCGCAGGGCAGCCGGCGAAATGCTGTTTAGGAGAGAGCCCTGGAGTTTTTAGAGCGCGTCGGCGTTTCGCCAACCTTTTTGATATCGGTGGCGGCGATCCTGCTGTGCGTCTTCCTGGTTGGACTGGTCGGGGAGGGTTGCAGAACTTCTTATCGTCGCGGCAAATTCTTGAGCGCTAACGAAAAGAGCTTTCTGCTGGCGCTCGACGCCGCCCTGGGCGAGGGTTATCGCGTCTTTGCGCAAGTGCGGCTTGCCGAGCTCGTCGAAGTCGAGGCAAAGGGCGGCAATGCGCGGAGGCGCGCGGCGCTGAATAAGGTGTTCGGGAAAAGCGTCGATTTTCTGGTTTGCCGTGCGGGATCGTTCGATCCAATTCTTGCAATAGAAGTCGACGACCGCTCACATCTCTTGGCGGCTCGAAGGGAGCGTGATGCTCTGGTCGATCGCGTGTTCAGGGAGATTGGCCTGCCGCTTCTTCGCGTGAAGGCGAGGCGGGAATATTTGGCCAGCGATCTACGCGAAAGGCTTGCCGAGGCAGGCGTCGCCGGCGGCGGGTACTCGTTTCCAATGGATAGGAGGTAGGCTTGAGGCTTATTGTGGTTTTGGCGTTGGTAATTGTCGTCGTGGCGGTTACGTCCGGCGAAGGGTCCGGCTTGTCGAGATCGCTTTTGCAGGGTTCGGTTGGGGAATCGGTCGAGAGATCGCGCATGGCGTCGCCAGCCGGATCTTGCGTTGAAAGCCTGGCGGAAAACCAGCCGCCGAGTTAGCGTATAAGGCCGTAGCGGATCGCTTTCGAGACGGCATGAACCTTGTTCAAAGCCTCTAGCTTATGGCGGACGGAATCGAGATGGCTTTTGACCGTTTCCGCTGAAATGCGCATGAGAGCGGCAGTCTCGGCGAGGCTCTTTCCATCGGCGGCGATCGCCAGCGCCTCGATCTCCCGTTTTGTGATCGCATCCAGATTAACCGTGTCGCGTTTGCCGTGAAGGTCGGCGGCGCGCTGATGTACGTAATGCGCGACATGAATGATGTCCCTCACCAAATGATGACGGCGCATCGACCATGCGGCGTCACTATCGTCGGACGTGACTGCGAACAGACCCAATCGCCGCTTGCTGATCCCCGCACCGGTATCGTGAGCCCCTGTCGGCCGACGCCGGCGTCTCTGGCTTCCCTGAAGAGGCGCGCCACCTTTTTGTTGCAGGTGGACAAAGGGGACCAATCGATCGGCGCGATCGAGCGCGCGGCAATCTGATAAGTCGGGTCGATCGAGTAGTAGCGCTCGTTTTGGTAATGAGCGATCCAGGCCTCGTCATAGCTCGTGAGAACGAAAGGCTCGGAAGTTCGGGGAACCGCCTTGTATTGATCCGTGACGTTCCTGCTTTGCGGAGCGACGCGGAAAAATAAAGGCTGTGTGAAAGACCATAGCGATCGCGAATCGCCGCGATGAAATCCTCGAGCGATTTCTCAGTCAAATCCTGTTCGAGGCCGAGGATTGAGCAGATATCAACATTCTCCAAAAGTGACATATGATAATTTCCAGATGACGATTGTGATAGGTCGCTATGTGTGGCGAAATGGGGCCGATTTATGGCGCTTCGGCGCCGCGGGCGGCAACCTAAGGTCCGGGGGAAGGAGACGAGCGTCGCGGCGTTGGCTCTTTAGAGAGAGCGTCAGAGGACGCTGAGTCGCGCGCCGACCCGTCATTCGGCCGCAGGGCCGCGCGCAGAGCGTTGATGTGGTCGATGCGGAGTCCGGCGGAATCCTTTAACGCGCCGCCTGCGCGCTGGAGCAGATCTTCGATGACCTCGCGCCGGCGGGCGAAAGCCTCGCGCGCGGCGCCGGCCTCGAACGCCGCCCGGATGTCGCGGCCGAGTTGCGGCGACGATAGGGTGCCGGCTTCCATCCGGTGGTGAGAAGAGATCACCTGGTCGATGGTTTCGGCGGGGGCCTTTTTCGCCTCCGCGGCCAAATCGATCGCCAAAGCTTTGTACGGCTTGGCGGAAGTATCTGTCGCGACTCGCTCCCATAATTCTTCATCGGTGATCGGGGTCACATCGCCGAGCGCTCGGCTGCGGTGAACGGCGCCAAGGACAGCGGCCTTGGAAAGCATCGTATGGGTCTGGCCGGTCGCCCGGCTCTCCGCCGTGTAAGTCTTGAAGGCGCTCGCGGCGCCGGTTCCGCGCGTCAGGGCATTGATATGCTCGCCCTTGGTGCTCATCCCTTGAACGGCGTCGATCGTGAAGGCGCGCCCGATGCCGAGGAGCAGACGCCCCGTCTCTTTGTCCGTGATGCGCCGCCACTCGACGTCGCCGACTAGGCCGCGCTCGTTGCGGAGCACGAGCCCGGTGCGGGATCTGGCGAGGACTTCGACGATATCGCCGTTGTTGCCGATCGATCCGCGGCGGCCGTCAATTTGCGCGTCGGTCCGCCGGTAGAGACGAAGCTTGTCGCCGGCCGCGATCGCCAAATCAAAAAACTCTGGTTTGTCGCCGCGATAGAAGACGGCTTTGAACGTCTCCTCTTCGCCGCCGATATGGCCTCGGACCTTCAGGCGCTCGCGGATCGCCCGGCTGATGTCGGCGGCCTCGGCGTTGGTGAGGGTCGTGATGGTGACGCCGAGAGTCGGGTCCATCGCTCGAAGCGCGTCCGTCCGCGCGATATAAAGATCGGCGATTTTTTGCACGACCCGCTCGTAATCGCCTTCGATGAGCTGTGCGGTTCCGTCTTCGCGCTTGATGGCGAAGGCTTCCCCGGCATCGCCGTTGCGGAAGAGGGAGGCGATGTGCTGATCGCGCGCGCTCTTCAGGCGCATGGTCGTCAACACCTCGGGCAGCGCCGATTTCGGCAAGACGCGGCGCAAAAGCTCGATCGTGTCGCCGGCCTCGATGGACTGGACCTGTTCCCGGTCGCCGAGCATCTTGATCGTCATGCCTGTCTCGGCTTGCAGGTCGAGGAGCCGCAGCATGGGACGCGGCGCGATCTGGCTGACTTCGTCGATGATGAGGACTGTTTTTAGTCGGGCTTGAAGTCGCCGCTGTCGATCGCATTCAGCATCGGCTGAAGCGCAAAGGTCTGGTCGATGCCGGCGTCTTTTAGCGCATCGGCCTGACGCCAGGCCGTAGACATTCCGACAAGCGTATAGCCGGCATCTTTCCATGCGCTGGCGAGCGGCCGAAGCAGCGTGGTCTTGCCGGTGCCGGCAACTCCGGTGAGCAAGGAAAGCTTGCCGCCGCGTCCCAGCGCGTAAATGGCGGCCTCCTGCTCGGCCGTGAACCTGACGCCGGGGTCGGCGGCCTCGACGCTCCGAATGGCGGCCGCGAGGGCCTGCTCGGAAAGGGCCGAGGATAGATCAGAGGCCGCCCGCCGCGCCTCCGCGGCGACGGCTTGTTCGATGCGTATTTCCTCGGCATGGGTGACGCGGAGTTTGCCGTCCAGCAGTCCTTTGACGAGGGCGGCGGAAACGCCGTTGTGCTCGATGCCGCGCTCCTCGAGGAGCTGAACGACGGCGTCCACATCGTTGCGGCCGCCGGCGGCGCCGGACGCGATCAGACCGCGCGCCGCATGAACGCGGAGCTTTTCGAAGTCGATGACGGCGGCCGTCAGGAAATCCCGCGAGATTGCGGCCGCGGCGGATGTGTAAGCGATCTCGCGGCGTTCCGCGTTAGAGATGCCCAAATAGCTCGTTGCGCCGAGCACCGTGCCATGGGTCAGCCGATCTCCGTCGCTTGTTCGCGCCAAACCTCACGCGCGTCTTCCTTCGTTTTGCCGAGGCGGCCCTCGGCGCTCGCCTCACGCAGGAGCTGCTTCTTTTTGTCGACGCTGAGCTTATCCCAATCGAGCGCGTTCTCGCGGGCGTATTTCTTGGCCTCGCCGATGACTTGGCGGTCGCGTTTGCTGAACAGCGTAACGGCGTTTTCGGGAATATCGGGCAGGACGACGGCCTGCTCGTCCGGATCATAGGCGACGCGGACGCCGAGGGCGCGCAGCCTGTCGGCGAGCTGAACCTGAAAATAGGCGCCGTACTCAGGGATTTTGTAAGTGGTCAGGGCGCGGGTGTCGAGCGAACCGATGCGGCCGTCTTTTGTGACGACCATGTTCGGGATGAAATTGTGCAGATGGTAATGCGGATCGCCGGCGATCGGGGCGTCGATCAGATAGGTGGCGCCGCCCGGGCCGTTCTGGACGGGAAGCGTGGGCCGCGCGGCGTCGTGAGCGAAAGTGACCCAGCCGATTTCGCCATGATCCGCGCCGTTTTCGCCTGCATGGCCTTTGCGCGCCCAGGC
The DNA here is from genome assembly GCA_963789645.1 of uncultured Alphaproteobacteria bacterium. Taxonomy (GTDB): domain Bacteria; phylum Pseudomonadota; class Alphaproteobacteria; order Rhizobiales; family Beijerinckiaceae; genus Methylocapsa. Next base: position 130,920 of record CAWBLM010000004.1, read on the forward strand.
GAGATCGTGGGCCGCATAATGGAGCGCTTCGTCATTGGCGGCCCGGACTGCGTTGCGGATGGCCGCGGCCTCTGAAGGCGTCGAAGCGAACTCAGCCGCGAGCGACACGGATTTGTGTGGAGAAAAGACGAAATCGAAGCCGCTGATTTTGCGGCGGTGGCCGGACCAGGCTTCGCCCGTGTCGGCGCGCTTCGCCTCGAACAATCGATCGAGCTCGGCGTCGCGCGGCGATTTCCGGGGATCTGCGAGGCCGAGCGCGGCGGCGACGCCGGCCGGCATATGCGGTTGCCAGCTCGCGCGCTCGCCGCGGCCGATATAATAGGCGGTGAGGCGCTCGCCGCTTTCGAGCTGGCGACCGGCGGCGTCAATCGCCTTCGCTGGCTCGGGCTCCGGTTCGTCCTGCGTGAGGTATCGGCGGATTTCGGCGCCGTCGGAATCGGCCGAAACTTTTGCAAAATTGAGCACGTCAGCCGAGCCTTTGATCCTACACCGAGCGCTGCTCGAGGCGGGTGACGATTTGCAGCGTTTGCCGCATGAGCTCGAGGGAAGCCGCTTGTTGCTGGATCAGGCGGGCAAAAAGGTCGACGAGGGTCGGTTCTTCCTGCTCGCAGCGCTCCGGCGTGACCAGCTCGATCAGGCGCCCAATCAATTTTGCTTCCGCCTGGATCTGCTCCTGAAGAGAGAGCCCATTGGCGAGGAGCGCGTCCTGAGCGTGGTCGATCTTGTCGATTTGCGTGGACAGCCGGCGAATTTCGTCGGCGAGGACGCCGAGGGCGCGAGGATCGGATTGCACTGGGGTCTCCATGATTGAAATCATCACGGAGGAATCTTGCGAGCGCGCGGCGCGAACGGGAAACGCGCCGCGAGAATGTCGGCCGGCAACGTGGTTCCGCACCTAGGCCAGGCTTGACTTCTTTGAGAAGCTTAGAACTTAGCCAGGCTCCAAGCCCGGAGCCGGCGCGGAAAGCCCGCAGATGCGTTAACGCCGATTCGCCCCCAAAGAACGCCGTTGAGCTGCGTCGCGCGCCGCGCGCCACGTGAAGCCGCCAGAAAGCCGCCAGCAGCCTTCTCTAATGACCTAGCGCCCGAGGCGATCACAGGCCGCGCTGCGGCGCCGATTTCCTTTCCAGCAAAAGGCTGGGAATCGCCTTTCACGTGCATGTCGTTGGCAGTTGCGCGCGAAGCGCGAGCGCCGTAGGCGCAAGAGGCCGCCAGCGCAGCGAGCGGCCTCGCACCAACGGTGCATTGGTCCATGTAGGTCAGCTTACGAAATTGCGCCGGACGTGCGCGAGGTGGGCCTCGTCGTGGAAGCCTATGTCGCGTTTCAGCAGACGTCTGGCGCGGCGCGAGCGATTCGCTTGGCCAAGAGCGGCGAGGAATGGCGGCCGTTCGATCTCGAGACGGAAGCCGAACAGCTTTTCTTCGGAGCGCCGGCGGCCCGCGGATGGCGGTAAAAGATCACCGAGGAAGCATTTAATTTCTCGTTCGCGCCGCCGCGCGCAAAATTTGAGACCTCGTTCAAACGAAGGAGGTCTCCATTGGGAAACATTTCGGGGGCGTGCTCCGTACCGCGCGCAGAACTTGAGAGGGTCGCAAAAGCGGCTTTCGCGGCCGTTCGACGACGACGAATCCCTCGGTGGATGGTCGCGCTCTCATGTATGGCGGCGGTTTCAGGCGCCGCCTATGCGGTCGATGTTCACACAGTGACGCCGTCAGGGTTGCCGGTTCAGGTGAAGCCGACGTTTGCAGAGCCGGGCGCGCCGCAATTCAACTTTCCCGAGGGAGGGCTCGTCGACACCGGGGCAGTGCAAGGGGCGACCGATGCCGGCGACGGAAATGGCGACGGAGGGTCGGGCGGCTACGCAGGCACGGGGAGTGGCGTCGGCGACGCGACGGTTGCGACCGATTATACAACTCTTCTTGGGCAAAGCGTCGGCAGCGGCCAGTGCGTCGCCTTGGTTCAGGCGACGTCGGATGTGGGGCTGACTGCGACCTGGACGCCTGGAGAACAGGTGCAGGGCAATACGAATCTTGCGGCAGGCACGGTGATCGCGACGTTCGGGGCCGATGGAACCTACACGAATACGGTCGGTCAAAGTCACGCCGCGATTTATCTCGGACAAGATGCGACAGGCATCTTCGTCGAAGACCAGTGGCTTAACCAGCCCGCGGGCACAAGACACATCAATTGGGCCACATCAAACTCATATGAAATCGGGGAGCAAGTTCTATGTCGTATCGCATTAAAGCAGTGGTTTCATTGGCGCTCATCGTCGGCCCGCAGGCGGCGTGGGCGCTAGAGCCCTGCAAGCCGGAAGTAACCGGGATCACGATTATTGCCGGTCCTTATGTTCCGTTGCCTCCAAATGTTGTCAAGCTTATGGGAGAAGACCTCAAAAAGGATCCTCTTGCCGTCGTTGAAGGCGGAACAGTGAAGGTGCCGCCGGCCGTGTCGCCAGACAGCGAAAAGACGAACCCCGATGGATCAGTACAGACGCAAGGCTGGCACAATTTGAGAAAGGCTCAGCGTCCCGTTAAATTGATCTGCCGCTACGGCGACAAAAGGGACACAGTGGCGCTGCCCGACGGGGTGGATGTCTGCCTATTTTCCCCGGGCCGCGTGATCTGTCAGTAAAGGACGCGGCCGCTCTCCCTTAGTGTCGCGGGCCGCTCTGGTCCGCCTGCGGCAAGCCGACAAGGCAATAGCGAAAGGTCCGCGAGAGGGGGGTATGGTGCGCGTCGCCGCGGCCAATGCTGGTTCGCTCATGCCAGCGGTCCCGTCAGGGGTTGCTTGTCCAACTTTCCTTTTTGCGACGATTTGCAGCTTGTCGTTTGGCAGGGGCCTTTGCAGCGCCTTCGCCTCGTCGAGCGAGCCGAAAAGCCATAGCTCCCATTCCTCCGGCGTCGTCAGAAGCACGGGCATCGCCTTGGCGTGGATCGGGGCACGACGTCGTTGGCCTCCGTCGTCAGAAATGAAAAAAGCCGATGCTCGCGCGTCTCGCCTTTCCGCTCCCCGGTCCATAGCCGCCAAATCCCGGCGAAAGCAAACAACGGCCGGGTTTCGTCGAGCGCGAACCAATGCGTGATTTTGGGCTGGCTGTCGGTCCACTCGCAGAATGAAGTCGCGGGTACAAGAGAACGCCACTCGGCCTTGAGCCAGCCGCGCCAGTAAGGCGACGCGGTATTGCGGACGTTGGTGACCGGCGCCTTGCCGAGGTTCGGCGGCGGCGGAAACCCCCAGCGCATCATCGTGAGTTCGCGCTCGCCGTCAGGCGCGATGCGAACAACGGGCGCCATCGTGTCGGGAAAGACCGCAGGCAAGGGCTCAAGATTGCCGGCGAGATCGCGACTGATGCGAAACAGCCGGCGCATCGCGTCCTGGCTGCGCGTGATACTGTAAAGGTTACACATTGAAGGAAGAAAGCGGCAGCGAAGGCATTCGTCAATGGACTTGCGGCTATCCATGTGTTCTGGTTATGTTCCGCCATGTCCCGTCGCTCGCGAAGATCCGAAATGCCGTCCGATCGACGCTCCATTCTCGAAGCGATGGGCATTTGCCGCAAAGCTATGACCGGCGTTCAGGCGCACGTCCGGATTAACGGGCCAGTTTATGCCGGCGCTTCTGCCGTCATGGCGGCCATAGATGCGTTGGCGGCTTTGCTGACGGGAGATTGGCAGTTCTTTTGGGACAAAGGCTCGACCATGACGGCGCAGCAGCGTGAGGCTGCGGCGCGAAAAGGCAAAGAGTTTTAGCTTCGCGGGTCAGCGACGCCCTTGAAGCTCGCGCGCCATCGAACCAAGACGCCTCGCGAAAAGACCGGTGGGACTTGGCGTTGGCGGCGACCGCCCGGGTCCATGGGCTTGTTCTCGTCACGCGCAATCTGAAGGATTTTACCGGGCGCGGGGTCCGGCTGCTAAATCCCTTCCGAGATCCTTCGGAGGAAGCCGGAGCCTCTTGAAAGCCAGCACAGCGAAAAAACCGTGGCCGCATTTCTGTTCGCGCGGTTGGCGCGCAGCCTTGGATGGGGCGGGGGCTTGTCCCGTTTCCTTGGAGGTTGTGATGGCTAAGAGCGGTCTGTTGGAGAAAAATGCGCCGCGCAGGAGCGTGATGGTTATACGGCAGGTTGGGAGGTTATGGAGCTCGCTCGCGACGATGCTTTTGAACGCGGCCGCGCTGGAGAGCGTTATATAGCCGGGTTGAGCGCGGCGTTTTTGGCGGCGATTGATTCCGGAGCGCCTCGGGCGCGAGTCCATGCAAGCACGGACGAGCTACTATCTTTCCCTTCTGGCAGCCTGATCGAGCGCCGTTCGGCATAGATCGATGAAACCAAAAACAGAGTGCGCCCTGTAGGCGGCGGCGACTAGAGAAGGGGGAGCGCGCGGCCCTCGCTCCTATAATGAGCGCTCTTCCAAGAATCGTGCGAGGATGTCTGGGCGCCAGTGACGCGCGCATTCAAGTGCGAGCTCGTAAACGGTCTGGCTCTTCTGCCCTGACGCAGGTCCGGTGGAAGCCTTGAAAGGCTTTGGATATTTAAGGGCGACCAAGGACCATTTGCAGTCCTCCTCGTACCACCCGTCGGAGGATCGCATACAGTCGGGCATATCGGCGTTGAGGGTTGGCGAGAGTTTGATGCCGCCGTGGCTGGGGGTAGATAATGCGTAAATGCCCGCCGCGATGAAACGCAAAGCGTCGATGGGGGGGCCCTCACGGCGAGGATGAAGGAGCGGCGTATCCAGGATTCAGGGATTTTCCGAAGGCGATGGCGAAAGCGCTCTCCGCCGCGCATGTTGAACCACCGCGGTTCGGTTTCGTCGGGATTTCCGTCTCCGTCGAAGGTGATCGGAATATGCGCGGCGAAAATCGGCGGGGCGTTAAATTAACGAGTGTCGCGAAATCGCAGCGCTCGCCAAGCGAAAAAAAAATCGGCCCACTCCGCCAGAAAATTTCGGTCGCTCCGGAATAGGCGCGATCTCATTCTTTCGGGTCACACAGCCAGTGTGGTTCGCGGTCATTTTCCGCGGCCGCGGCGGGCGAGGGCGGGCGGGATCCGCAATCGCCGAGCGCCGTATCGCTCGGTTCGATTCGTTCGATTTGATTGCCGTTTTCGTCGAGGAGCATGCAGAAGATGCGGCTACGAACGATATTCTCCGGCTTGACGACGGCGCTTTGGCCGTCGGGCAGGCGCACTGTGTCGTTGTCTTCGTCAAGGCCGGCAAGGCGAGCCTTGATCAGCTGGGAAGCGGCTTCCGCGGTAGTCCCACATTCGACGGTGAACTCAGCGCTGTCGCTGAGGACAAGCTCTTCGACGAGCAAGATGCGGTGTTTTGGCATAGTTTCAGGCTTTCGCATGCTGGGAATCGGCTCCGGGGCAACGCTGCGCGGCGAGCTGTTCCAGCTGATAAATGTCTTGGTAGATTTTTGGCAGGACAACCGCGGCGAAGCGGTGCGGAGCCTTGAACGCTTCTCTCACATAGCGACGCCATGCGGCGGCATTCCAATCCGAGGGCCGATTTCGTTCGCGGCGGCTGCGGCAGGCGGCCCGCTCGCAAGCGATGATGATTTCGGTTTCGATTGCCTGGGCGTCGGCCCGGCGGGAAGCAATAAGACGCTTTAGCGGGTCTTGCATCGATCGATTCCCCTCCTATCGGCGATGAATTGGTCATAGTTTCAGTTTCCCGCAGTCAATTGCGGCGTGCGAAGCGCCGAAGTCGCATTTGCTCGGCGCCTCGCGATCCACGATGTTGCGATGCTGCGCCGCCGACGCGCGAAGGCGCGCCCATTTCTTGTGGGGCGCGCCGGGGGTCGGCGTCAGGCGTGAGCGCCCTCGGCGTCGGCCGCATGCTCTAAACCGCGCGCGTCGCCGCGATCGAAGCTAGCGTCGAGATCGTCGAGATGGGCGTTCTCATGGGGCTCCTCGCGTTCAACGCCATCGCCATCGAAACTGCCGCCTTCGCCATCCTCGTCATCGCGGAAGTCCCTATCCTCAGCGTCATCATCGTCGGCGCCGTCGTTTTCGGAGACTGTTTCACCCGCCTCCTCGCGCTCCATGTCGTCGGCGTCGGCGCGCTCAAAGTCGTCATCCGGGGCAAGAACGTCCGCGTGATCATCATCGCCGGGGACGCCATCGCCGGTCTCGTCGGAGTCGTCTTCGCTGTCCTTATCGCTCCAATGATCGAGGGCTCTAGCCGTGGCGGCGGCTATGTCCTCTTTGGAGGGCGCGAACAAAGCGGCAGGATGGACAAAGCGTCCGGCGCCGACCGCCTCAATGAGGGCGGCCCGAGTGTCCTTGCCGCGCGGACGCGGAAGGACGCCGCGGCTTGCCGCCGCTTTTTCGATCGCCGGTTTTGAAAAGCAGCTAAGGAATTCTTCGGTCGCCATATTCGGCAGATGCTGATCGGCGCCGATCGCGTGGCCGATCAGCTTTGCGGCGACGCCGCTGTCATTCATTCCCGGCCGTAGGCAAAGAAAACTGGCGAGCGTTTCCCGCGCGGCCCGGCGAAGCAGGCCGAGATCGTTGGTGAGATGTCCGCCAGCCGTGACCCTCGCCAGGAGCTTCGCTCGTGCGCTGGAAGAATAGTCGCCCGTTCTGATCGAGATGTTCGATGCGTTGTATCCGACGACGAGAAGCCCCATGAGAGTGGCGTCGTCGATTTCGTTTTCGAGAAGCGCCTTTGCAAGAGCGTCCGAGCGCAGATCGCCAATGATCGCGTTTCCCTTCTGCGTGATCTCGGGACGCGTTTTCGCCGGCGGCGCCCGGTCATCATCGTCTGCATCGGCGGCGGAGCCTTTCTTTTTCGGTTCGGGGGTCGGCTGGCGGAAGACGACTTCAACGATCGATCCGTCGCGTGGATTGACGCACTGGCCAATCACGTCGCCTTTTTTCGCTTTGCCCCAAATGCGCTCGGCTTTCGGCGGCAGCTTCGGGCTTCCATAGTCGTCGAGCGCAAGCACGACGCCGTTTTTCGGCAGATGCGCCTCCAGCCATGCCTGCTGCGCGGCGAAGAAAGCGTCGGCCTGGGTCGTGTAGCGGGAGTCCTCGTCGCCTTGGGAAAATAAATCGTCTTCCCAAACGATGCCGAAGGTTTGCTCCTCATCGGCGCCGAATTTCGCGGCTCCTGCGTAGAGGCGGCGTCTTTCCAGAGCGCGCGCGATCTCCCACCAACTCGCCGTCTGGCCTTTCTTTGGTTTAATTTTTTCCAGACGGAGGCCTGTTCTTCGCTGCTCGCCGCGGCGATCGTGCGCAAATGTTCTTCCTTGGGCATATCGCCGGCGCCGATCTGCGCGAGGATCGCCGGATGAATATGGGCGAGGAGCTTCAGCTTCTTGACCTGACGCACCGGGACCGCGAGCGCGTCGGCGATGGCTTCCGGCGTCCAGTTGTCAGATGTGAGCGCCTCGATCGCCCTCCAAAGATCGACCGTCGACATCGGAGCGCGAACGACATTTTCGACCAATGAGCGAAGGCCGTCGCGGCCGTCGTCTTGCTCCAACACGAGCACGAGGATTTCCTGCAGGCCGAGATTGATTGCGGCGCGGACGCGGCGCGCGCCGGCGATAATGATGAGATCGTCGCCATCCTGACGCACCACAGGAGGCTGCAGGATGCCGACGGCTTGTATGCTGGCGGTCAGAGAACGGTCTGACATTTCGTCGGCTGCGATTTTGCGCGGATTGTCGGGGTTTGACTTCAGGCTGCGGGGATCGACGCTGCGCAATTCCATGTGTGTGCTCCTTGAAGCTCAGTTCGCTGTCTTCTTTTCGAAGACCCTGATCGCGCGAGCGCGCGGTCGGCGGCCGGGGCAAGGGCGCGCTTGGCGCGGCCGAAAGGCGGACCCTTGCGGCGGCTGTCGACCCGTGCTGCAAATTGTTTTTTGTTCTTTCGCGTCGATGCGCGGAGGGTCTGGCCAGGGAAAGCGAAGGCGGTTCTCCGTCCCGTCGCCGCCAATGCTCAGAAGGAAAGTGCGGCGCGGCCGCGCGAACGCGGCTCGCCAAATCGACGCCGTCGCGGCTCTATCGCGGGAAAGAAATGGAAAGACTGAGCTGGAGTCATGCCGGCTTCGCGTCGAGATCGAGCGCGTCGGCGTTGTCGTTGGCGGCCAGCGAAGCCTCAACCGCGTCGAGCTCCAGCCGTTTGTCGGCGAGTTCGGCTTGGTGCGGAAAGGGCTCGCCGACGCGTTGGCGATAGGAGTTGAGCCAAGCCGCGGTTTCCGCCGCCTTGCGCTTATATTCCGCAAGCTCGACCTCGAAGCGGCCGAGCATATATTCGAGACGCGAAATCATGCCGAGGGCGGTGAGATCGTCGCCGTATTCGATTTCAGCGGCGAAGCCGTTGCGCCGCAAGGTGAGTTCGATGCGCCCGAAGAGCGGTTTTCTCGGCGCCAGGCTCAGGACGATGCCAAAGCCGCCGATTTCCGCGATCGCCCATTCCCGGCTCAGCCCTGCGAATTCGCGATGACGGATGGCGTTAAGCAAAGCCGCGCCGGCGTCCTTGCGCTCGGCGAAGGTTTTGCCTTCGACCTGCATGGTGAAGGCGTCGCCCGTCGTGCGCCGGCGCTGGGCGAGGTCGAGGCCAATTTCGCCGATCCGCCGCTCGGCGTGGGTCAATGTCGATTCGGCGGTCGCAAGTTTGCGGCGCAAAGCGTGCTGGTCGTCGAAGTGTGCGGCGCGCAGCCGCTGAAGACGGGCGAGCTCGGCTTCGAGCCCCGCTTTTTGCATGAGACGCGGATCGCCCGACGCGATGGCTTTGGCGAGGGCGAATTGGTTGACTTGAGAGCCGACGTCTTCAAGGCGGCGGATGCTGCGGTCGCCCGACATCGCCATGTCGATGAAGCGGGCCTTTCGCTCGAGCATTTGCCAGCCGGTCGCATCGACGCTGCCTCTGGTCGCGTAGGCGTAGATTTCGATTTCGTCGTTTTGATTGCCTTGCCGTTTGATCCGGCCTTCGCGCTGCTCGATGTCGGACGGCAGCCAGGGGACGTCGAGGTGGTGCAAAGCCTTGAGGCGGATCTGGGCGTTGACGCCGGTGCCCATGGTCGGGGACGAGCCGATGACGACCCGGACCTTGCCGGCGTTGACGTCATTGATCAGGCGCTGCTTGGCGCTGGATTTCTTGAAATCCTGCATGAATGCGATCTGGCCGTGCGGGACGCCGAGCTCGATCAGTCTGGTCTTGATCCAGCGGTAGGCGGAAAAGCCGCGCGTCGCCTCGGCGTTCAGCGTCCCAAGGTCGGAGAAGATCATCTGCGCGGCGCCGGGCAGCGCGTAGGGGATGCCGTCGGCCCGGTCATAGCGGGCGTGCGCGGTCTCTTTCCAGATGCGATGGACGTTGTCGATCATCGCATTGAGCTTGTTTTCTGGCTCATCCTCAAAGTCGGGAAGGACAAAGCGCAGGTCGATCGCGGCATGGCGGCCGTCGGTAATGACGGAAAGGAGAATGTCGTCGCCTTTCTTCGGCCGTACCGTTCGGGCTTGGATTGAGTTCGATGCGTTCCGCCAGCGTTCGCTGATAGGCTTTGAAGGCGGGGCTCGGTGCGGCCGTGATGATCTGGCGCTTGCCGGTTTTAATGGCCGGCACGCGCAGATAATGTCTGAGGTTTGATTTCAGGACGACGTCGGCGACCATGCGATACATGGCCATCAGGTCGGCGACATTGACGAATTCGGAGAAACGCGTGACAGGCTTATAGAGCCCTGAGGGCTGCAGCTCGAGCTCGGTGCGCGTGTCGCCGAAATTGGCGGCCCAGGCGTCGAATTCCTGAATGCCGCGCTCTTCGAGAGCGTCGGGCTGCATGAATCGCTGCAGCGTGAACATTTCACCGAGGGTGTTGGTGATCGGCGTTCCTGAAGCGAGGATCAGGGCGCGCCCCGGGCTTTTTTGGGCGTCGAGGAAGCGGGCTTTGACGAACAGATCCCAGGCCCGCTGCGAGCCATCGGGATCGACGCCTTTGAGCGTCGTCATGTTGGTGGCGAAGGTGAGCTTGCGGAACTCCTGCGCTTCATCGACGATCAACTGATCGACGCCGATTTCGCTGATCGTCACCAGGTCGTCCTTGCGGCTCTTGAGCGCTTCAAGCGCGCCTTCGAGGCCCTCCTTCATGCGCTCGAGGCGCTTGCGCGAGACGCGATCGTCGCCGTCGATCTTCTCGAGCAGGGCCGAATAGGATTCGATCTGCCGCGCGATGAGGGCGCGTTCGAATACCGTCGGCGCCGGAATGAACTTGAAGGCGCTGTGCGTGATGATGATGCAGTCCCAATTGGCTGTCGCGGCGCGGGCGAGAAAGCGCTTGCGCTTTTCTTTGACGAAATTCGTCTCGTCGGCGACGAGGATTCGGGCGTTCGGGTAGAGGATCAGAAATTCGCAGCTCGCCTGCGCGAGGCAATGGCCGGGAACCACCATCATCGCCTTGGTGATGAGGCCGAGCCGCTTCTGCTCTATGATGGCGGCGGCGAGGCTGAAGGTCTTGCCGGCGCCGACCGCGTGCGCGACATAAGTGGCGCCGGAGCTGATGATGCGCCAGATGGCGCGTTTTTGATGCGCGTAGAATTTGATGACGCTGCTGGCGCCGGGAAGCTGCAGATGGCTTCCATCGAAATGCCGGGGGACGAGATTGTTGAATCGGTCATTGTAGATGCGGGCCAGCCGATCCGTGCGATCGGCGTCGGTCCAGACCCAGGCTTCGAAAGCCGCTTTGATTTTGGCGAGCTTGTCTTTCGCGGCTTCGGTTTCGGCGGCGTTGAGCACGCGCTTTTCGACGCCGTCGTCGATGAAGACGTCATAGATTTGCGGCAGCGAGGAATTGAGCGCGTCGCTGAGAAGAAGGCCGGCGTGACGGCGCTCAGTGCCCCAGCTTGACGTCGACGCTGGGTAGCGCGCAAAAGCGTTGACGTCGATCGTCCAGGCGGCGATTTCGACGGTGTGATGGATATAGGTCCGAACGCCGAGGACCTCGGTCGAGAAGGCGGCGATGACGTCGCCCGGGATCCAGGGCGCTCCGAGGCGGGCGCTGATATCCGAGGGTTTTAGATCCTCGGGAAGCACCCTTTGCAGCGCTTCGACATTGCGTTGGTAGCGGCGGTCAAGCGCCGCCGCGCCGATCGCGGCCGCGAGTTTCGTGCGGATCAGGCCTGAGAGATAGGCGTCGGCGGTCCGCCAGGTTTCAATTCCCGCGGCCGTCAGCTGCGGATCGAGGAAAATGCGCTCGCCCAGCTCGGTGATGGCTTCGTCGCGCGAGCGGCCCAAAAGCTCGGCGATGTGATCGAGGTCGACGAATCCGAGCTCATGGAGAGTGACGGCGAGGGCGTCCGTCGCGCTTTCAATCAGCGGCGTCGCCGGCGGGTGCAAGACGCGTTCGGTGAAGATCGGGCCTTGCCTCGCCTTTCCGCTTTCCATGTCATAGTCCTCGATCGAGGAGACCAGCCAGACGTCGGGATCGTCGAGGAACGGCTGCAAGTTCGGCCGCCGTAGGGTCTCGCGGGCTTCGCCGGTTTCGGCATTTGTCGCCTCGCTGACCGTCGTGAGATTGATGGGACCGAAGCTGCGGACGAAGGCGCTATAGGCGACGCGCAGGCGGGCCTGTTCGGCACCCCACGGCGCATTCGCCTCTTGGGCGCGCAGGACGGCGCGAACGGCGTCGCGAACCGGGACCAGGCCTTGAATGATGCGGGCGTGCTTGGCGGGGACGCCTCGCATCCCCTTGCTTCGGCGGACCTCGACCGGCGTCGGCCTTCCGTCGATGATCTGAACGAGCCGGTTGTCGATGAGGAGATAGGTGCCTTCCTTAATCGTTGCGCCGTCCGCGGCGCCGCCGACCCGGATCGACGCGCGATCAAGAGTTGGCGCGGCGTCTTGCGGCGCCGGCTGATAGATGTCGCGCGGCAAGCGATCGAGGGCGCAGCGTAGGGCTTCGTCCAGCGTCAAAGCCGGGTCGGGCCGGCAGGTATAGGCCGGGCCAAAAGGACCGGACGTGCGCGCATGACGGCCGAGGACCGCCTCCGGACGCGCGACAAAATATTCGTTGACACATAGGGCGGCTTCGCCGTCTTCGGGACGAATGGCTTCGGCGAGTACGCGCCATTCGGCGCCAGCTGGGGCGTGATCGGCGGCGCGCCTTTGCAGAAACAAAATATCGACGACGACGTCGGTTCCGGCTGTTGCGCTCATGGCGCCTTGCGGCAGGCGGATCGCGCCGACGAGATCGGCCATGGAGATCCTATGGGGGCGAGCGGCGGTGAAGGATCGGGTATCCTTTGGCCTGTTGCTCAAACCCAAGGGACCCCGACATGCGACCGACTAGAAATCCGACCGTTTCGACTGCCGCTCTTGATTATGATAGCACGATGATCAGCGCTTTGGAGTTGAGTTCGAAAAAGTGGGTGTTTGCCGTTCAACTCCCGGGCGTAAACAAGCACACGCGGCATGTGCTGGCGCCGAACGGCGCGGCACTAGTGGAATTGATCGAGCGGCTAAAGGCGCGCTCGAAAGCCGCCGGCCTACCGATCGCGCGGGTGATCGTAACGCACGAGGCTGGGCGCGACGGATTTTGGCTTGCGCGTTTTCTGCAGCGTCGCGGCGTCGAAGTTCATGTTATGCAATCATCGAGTCTACCGGTCGATCGCCGGGCGCGACGCGCCAAGACCGACGTGATCGATGTCGAGATGCTATTACGCACATTGCTGGCGTGGCTGCGCGGCGAACCGCGCGTTTGTTCGATGGTCCCGATTCCGCGCGAAGAAGACGACGAGGCGCGCCGAGCGCATCGCGAACGCGAGGACTTAATCGGCGAGCGGCGTTCGATCCTGAACAAGATCGAGGGGATATTGGCGACATTGGGGATAGACGGCTACCAGGCCTTGCGGCGCGGCCGGCGCTCGCAATTGGCTAATTTGCGTCAGCCGGATGGCGAGCCGGTTCCCCCAGCAGCTCGCGGGCGCATCGAACGTCTACTCGATCGACTGGAGCTCGTCATGACGCAGATCAAGGCCGTCGAGCGAGCCCGCGACGCCGTGGTGACGAAGAAGGCGCCGGAAGACGAGAACGAACGCATGATTCGCGATCTCGTCGGCTTACGCGGGATCGGCGTGGAGAGCGCGACGCTTTTGGTTCGGGAGGCTTTCTGCCGGGAGTTTCGCAATCGACAAGCACTCGGCGCCTACGCCGGCTTAACGGGAACACCGTTCTCGAGCGGCAAAATGGAACGCGAACAGGGCATTAGCAAGGACGGCAATCGGCGCGTGCGCGCTTTGATCGTCGAACTCGCCTGGTTCTGGCGGCGGTTCCAGCCCGAGAGCAAACTTTCGATATGGTTCGATGCGCGTGTGGGCGGGGCGCGGGGGCGCATGTCGAAGGTGATGATCGTGGCTTTGGCCCGTAAGCTTCTCGTTGCGTTGTGGCGTTACGCGAAGGACGGCGTGATTCCGGAAGGAGCGGCGATGAGGACGGCATAAGGCGCGCTCATCGTCACTCCCCTTCCGGTCAAAGGTCGGCTGGCGCCGTCGATCGCCCAGGACCCTGAAAAGAGCGCCGTTTTGAAGAGTGGCGCCGCCGCGCGGAACTTCTTCCCGAATACCGGGATCGTGGTTCGGGATTGCAGATCCCACCGGATACGAGGTTGGCGAGGACAACCGTCCCGCAAATATTGGAGTTCACCCGCGACCGGAAAAGAGGGAGGCCGAAATCGATGCTTGACAATGAAGTCCCCATACGAGGCGATATGGGCGCGGGCGGTCGGATCGCTCTTGTCCATCGTCCAGCGGCTGGTGACGAAGGCGGCGAGTCCGCCGGGCCTCAGCCGTTCGACCGACCGTGCGATGAAATAATCATGCAGCGAGAGACGGAGCCGGCCGGCCGGGTCGTCAGCGCGAACCGCGCGATCGCTGAAAGGGGGATTGCCGAGGACGAGATCATAGACGTCGGGCAAGCGGGCCTTGGTGAAATCCTCATGGCGGATCAGGGCGTTCGGGAAGAGGAGGCTTGCGATGCGCGCCGTCGTCGCGTCCATCTCGACGCCGCTCAGGGCGCATTTGCCAACGAGCGCCTCCGGCTGCAAGGCGAAGAAGAGGCCGGTTCCGCAGCCGGGCTCGAGAATGCACCCGCCGGCAAAGCCCATGCGGCGCAGCGCGCGCCACATCGCGCGGATGACGAATTCGGGCGTGAAATGGGCATATTGAGTGGCGCGGGCCAGGCTCGCGAGATCTTCGCGCGAGACCAGCCGCTCGAGATCATCGCCGAGAGTCTCCCAGCCCGGCGGGAAGGCCGCGCCGGCGCGGCGGAAAAGATTGTTGGCGAGATCGCCGGCGCCGAAGGCGACAAATTTCGCGAGAATTTCCTGCTCTTCAGGCGTGGCGTTGCGTCTTTCGTCCTCGATCGCCGCGGCGAGGCGCATGGCGGCGAGGTTGTCGGCGGCGCGGGCTTTCCAGCCCTGAGACAGCGCGCGATCGCCGGCGAGGCGGAAGTCGCGCGCAGGGATTGCGATGGGGTTCGCGTTTTCGAACCCTTCGCCGCCGGCGGCGCCTTCGTCGCTCGCAGGTGCAGGAGTGGGTTTGCCGAAGTCCGAATAGAGTCCGAGCTGGCCGCTGTTGAGGTTCGTCGTGTCGAGGAAGGGAAGCGAGAATTGGACGCTTTTGGAGGTCATGCCGCAGCCTTTCGGGCGCGCGAAATCGCTGGCGCGCCGGTAGGCGTCCAGGGTTCATCGCGAAGTGAGGAGGAATGGTTTGGAGAGCCGGCCGCTCAGGTCAGCTGACGGCGCGGAAGGTTAGTTCGTTCTTTTTGCGAATCGCGCTGTGTTGTAGAAGGCGGCGAGGGCGGCCTGGCGCGCGCGCGGCCAATCGATCGCCGTATCGTTTGCAAGTTGGTTGAGGATCGTCGTCAACAGGGCCGACTGTTCTCTGCGGAGGAAGACGACGTCGGCGGCGTCTGTCGACGTCGGCGGACGAAGACTTCTTGCCGACCGTCGGCGTGGATTCGGGTGATGAACGAGGTCAAATAATCGTTTATCGGAGCGCCTTGCTGATCAAGAGTTGAAACTGAGCGCGGCGATCATTGAGGTGACGCCGCGGGCTCGATGACGGCCGTCGCCAAATTCCGCCGCGTCAGGCGGCAACGGAAACGAGGATGCGACAGGGGCGAGAAAATCGGCGTGTGCTTGCGAAACTCAATGAGCTTGAACGCGTCGGCGATGATGCTAGTTTTCGAAAATGTCACGGGTTCGGGAAGGCGGATGACGGCGCCGGGGACGAGCTTCTCAGCGGTCTCTCTTGCGGCTCTGCGCTTTGCCCTGGCGGCGGCGACGTTCGCGCGCCATTCCGCCGCGTAGCCGATGTTGGGAAGCCCTTCCACGGGCGAGAGAAGTCGCATGATGCGGTCGGGACAATCGACCTCGCAGGGGCCGACGCCTTCATCCATATCCTTGTAGCCGAAGCCGTCCTTTTTATTGTTCTTGAAAAGGATCACGCCGCAGAACACATAGCGCTTGGCGGTGGCTTTGATGTGATTTTCGATAGCCAGATAGACTGTGCCGCCGACCGTCGCCGCGGCGAGGACAGTCGATCGCGCGGTTTCAGATTCGCAGGAAAAATGCTTCGTGAAATATTCGGCCGGCGTCTGGCCCTGAAGCATGTCGTACTGGAAAAGCCATCCCATGGCGGGACTCCTTGTTCAGATTGTGAGTTGAGACGTTCGCGGCGCGTCGGCCGAATTGCTTCGCGGTTGTTGCGAGCCCGATCCGAACGGGTCTGTCTTCATTCTTTTGTTGAAGACCCCCTCGCCGCGGTCGGCCGACGGCGCGGCGGGCAAGGGCGCGTAGCGCCAGGCCAGCCCCTTGCGCAACGCGCCGCTGGCTGACAGGCATTTCTTTCTTGCTTTGCTTTGAGTTTTCAGCGCGCAGGCGTCGAATGGCGTCGTCGGCTTAGCCGCCTTGACTCAATGGCGCGAGGCGCTCGAGGCCGGGCATGGCGACGCGATCCTTGCCCTGGCCAAAGGATTCGAAGCGGACGTAGACGTAGTCTGAAAAGCAACGTCGGCAGGGCTTGTGAACCACGCCGACGCGATTGGTGAGGCTCGATCCGATCGGGAATGGATCGAAAATCACGCGGACCTTGACGCCTTTGCGGATGAACGCGGCGCGCCGTTTGACTTCGCGCTCTTGCGGGTCAACTCGAGTCGCCCAGTCCTGAACGGACTCGCCTCGGGCGCGGCTGCGCCAACTCCAGGATCCGAGATAGTCCGGGGCTGGGGGGATACTTGGCTCGCTCGTCGGTAAGGACGACTGCCGCGCCGCTTCGACGTGCCTCAAATGCTGGCCCATGATCACCAGGCTCCGCAATGCGCCTCGATCGCGATTCTCTCGCGGCGATCGACCAGATCGAGCGCCAGCCTGTGCAGAGGAGAGCCGAGGCGGGCGTGGTGGACGACATGCCGCCAGGCGTCGCGATCTTCTTTGAAGGTCGCTGAGCGATCCGTAGGGTCGTCCCGTTTTTGCAATTCGACGTGGGACGAGCCGTCGCTGTAGACGCCGCAATCGGCCAACGCCCATCCCTCTCGATGAGCGGCGTCAAGATCGAAAGAGTCGAGTTCGCCGCTATGTCCGTTTCCGTGGAGGACGGCGGGATCGGCGAGCGCTTGCTGTAGGTTCCTTTGAGCCTCCATTTTCTTGTCGAAGATGGTTTAACTCACTCACAAACGGCCGGGGCGGCGCAAAGGCGGCGCTGACCGTGTCTTCGCGGGGACGCGAAGGGCGTCAGGCGCCGGGATCTGCGCGGACCATTCTTGGCGGCCGCGCGGACCCGCCCTTTGTCGGCGATCCGGACGTTTGTGGGAGGCGGCCTCGGTAACTCCTTTTTTCTTTTCCTGTATTGGCGCTGTTGGGACGGATGGCGGCGTGCTAAATTCCAAAGGCAAGGCCGGTGCGGAATATTTGCGAGCCATGATGTCTGTCGAAGCTTAGAGCATGGAGGATTTCCGCGCGGAGAGAGATATTCGGGGCAACGAGAGTTTCAACGCCAACCCCTGCGTGCGAAAGGGGGGGTGAAGGTTGGGCATGACGGCCTCCTTTCAGGCCGCGATGGCGACGTCGGAGCCTTGAGCGGCGACATCGCCGACGCCGATCCCGTCAGGAGAAGCATTCGCGTACTCAGGATGAAAGGCGAGCAGATAATCGGTGATCTTCTGGGCGTCCGCGGCGGCGCGGAAGATTTCGCGCTTGTCTTCCTTCAGCGCCTTGATCCACGACTTGATATAGCTTGCGTGATTGGGTATGTCGGACGGCAGTCCGAGTTCCGCGCCAATAAAAACACTTGCAAGCTCAGCCCTTAATTCTTCCTGTGCGTAAGCGCCGGAACCAAAGCGGCCCGTCAAATCGCGATCCAACCGATGTTTCGCTCCGCTCGCGTGGGCCAATTCATGGATGGCCGTCGCCGCCCATCCGTCCTCGCTATGGAACGCTGCGTCCGGCGGCAATTGTATGTGGTCGGTAGCACGGCAGTAGAAGGCGCAATCGCCGCCAATTCGCGTCGCAACTCCGCTGTTTTGCAAAAGCGTGTCGACGTCTTCAACGCGGCGTGAAATTGGCGTCTCAATGGCTCGAGGTCCGAGTTCGGGGACGCCGTCCAACTGGCTTACGTGGAATACGGTGAAGACGCGCAGAAGAGGAACGGTCTTCTCATCGCCCTCATCGGCGAAGGGATCGCCATTCTTGATCTTGAGAGGCTTGTAAAAATAGACTGGCGTTCCGGCCTAACCCCGGCGGACTTGCCATCCTTGATCGGAGGCCTGCTTGTAGGTGCACCATCTCGGATCGCCGCTCGCGAAAGCGAGTGGAGACATTCCCAGGACGAGGGTGTTGATCCCTTTATAGCAGCGCGCGCTGACGGCGTTCATAGGCGCGGAAGGTCCGGCGGCCTTGCTCGGATCCCACGGTTTTTGCCAGGGCTTTGTGCCGGCTTCGAGCGCGGCGAGGATTTTATCTGTCAATTCCTGGCAGTGATCGTGTCGGGCGGCCGATTTCCTTTTGACCTTGATCATGCGAGTGTCCTTCCCGTTTATGGCTTGCTGAACACTCTTCAAGCCCCGCGTCGGGCTGGCCGGCGCCAGGGCGCGCAGCGGGGAAGGGCGAGACCAGCGAAGCGGCTCGCCCGACCGGACCCTTGCGCTGGACGGCGCGAAGCGGTAGGCGCTTATTGGCTTGCTGCGTTTTGATTGTTGGTCAGTTTTCGATTTCGATCATGGCCGATGGATTGAGGGGCGCCTCGGCCCGGTCGTCGCGAATAGCGGCGACTTTGGCGGTGGCGGATTGGGCGCGCGGGAGCTAAATTCGAAATCCGCGCTGAAAAGGACCGTGGACTGCGCGGCCTCGGCCAGGACGGCAACGAGGGCGTCGAAGTGATCGGCTTTTCGCTTAGCCAATTCGTCGAAGTTGGGTGGGACCGGCAGGGCGGCGCCTTTGTAGGCCGCGTCCTCGCCGACTCGAGATTCCGGTGACATACGCTTCGCCGGTCGTTTCATAGTCGGGCCGCTCGCCTTCGAAATCTTGATCCTCAACTCCGCGCCGGCACGCATCCGCGACGGTTGGAGCGTCCTAAACTCGATGCCGATAGAAGGGCAGGCGATACGTGGTCTCGATCGTGAATTTCGGCATTTGAAAATGCACCGTGGGTAGGGCGCCATGGGCGGATTACCCGTCTGGATGCGGCCATTGATCCGAGAACGGATCGAAGCTCGGATCAGAGCTCGACAGGGCAGGGCTCTCCTTCCGGCATCGGGTTCAAGAAGGCCGCAACAACTTCGGAGAGGGCGGCGTCGACGTCGGCCTTGATAAGGAGCTGGCGCAGCCGTTGCGAGAAGGCCGCTTGTGCGAGCGCCGGCGGCCACGGCTCCCAGGGCTGCATGCCGGCCAGCGGCCACAGGGGATCCTCGTCGAGCGGGCCGAGGCCAACCGACAGGGTTGTCTCGATCTCGTCGCCGCTCCATCCGACGACATGATAGGCTTCGCTCGCCGCCGCGAGGCGATCGACGTATTTGTGCAGCCGGTAGGACGTTTGATCCCAAGCCGGCAGCTCGTATCTTCGATCGACAGCTGCCTGCAGGCGGCTATCCAGTTTCGCGAACTCTGGGCCAAGATGCGGCCGCAGAGGCGCGATCGGGTCAAAGCCGCCAAAGAGCGCCTCGGTCACATCGTGCAAAAGTTCGCGCAAGGATTCGCGCGCGGTGAGCGGCCCGATCGCCTCGCGCAAAGCCAAAACAGTGAGACTGTGCTGGGCGACGCTGAGCGGCAGTTGCCCCAGCGGTACGTTCGCGAAAGGCCGATCGCAAGGTCTTCATCGGTCCAGGCGTCGGGTTGCGGATCAAGGAGATCGAGGCGCATGCGCGACTTCAAAAGCACGTAGGCCCGCGCTTGCGGAGGCGGCGCCGGCCCGTCGACCCGTGAAGCATTCGGCGAGGAGCCGGCGCCGTCAGGCTCGATCTCCATTTTTTCCTTGAGATCGTTGAACGGCTTGAACTGAAGAAAGTCGGGCAGTCTCATGGCGCTTTCCTTTGGCGGCTTTGCTTGAGGAGATCGTTCCAGTCGCCGCCTTCGATCGGCGGCCGTAATCGTTCGAAGGGGACGCCGGACTGTGCGGCGAGCGCCTCATGCTTCGCGGCGTAGCGGTCTCCGGCGAGATTGGCGTCGGTCGCGCTGAGAAAGACGACGCCAGGGAGCCCCGACAGGCCGGCGACGAGGCGTTCGAGACGATCCTTGCTTTTGCGCGGCGAGCGGACGTCGTCAGGGAAGGCCCGCATCGTCGTGCTTTCTTTGACGTCGAGCCGCCACGGCGACGGCCAGCCTTCGAGGATGGCTGCGCAATTGACTTTCGCGCGCAGAGTTTCGAGCTCGGGATCAGGGCTTGGCATGACGATGGCTCCCGCTTGCTGCTTGCAGGCGGGAGATCGGCGTCATTCGCCCTTTTCTATTTCCCAGCCTTGACTCTTCCGGCCAACCGCGAGGCGGTCGCGCCGCAAGGGCGCGCGGCACGCGCGGGAGCATTGGCGACGCACCCTTGTCGGCGCGGCCGGCGCTAGCGGTAGCCACCTGTCCAGTTCTTGCTTTCATCCGCCTTTCGTGAGTCAGCGGCGCGCGAACGGGAAATCTTTTTGATGCGGGCCAGCGGAGGCCGTGGACGGATGCGGTCGAGGCGGCGGGCGGGCGTATGATCCGTCCAGAGGCGCGGCGATTATTTGGAGCGCGGATGAGCCGGTCGAGCGTGCGGTTCTTTCGCGTTCGACGAAGATGGAATTACGCCTCCGCCGTTGTGGGCTGCCGGCGGATCGGCGGGCTGGCCTCGGCCGCGTCGAACGGCACAGTGACCACGGCGCCCGCCGCGTCAAGCGGCGCCACGACAATGCCTGCCGCCCCAGCGTAGCCATAGCTGCGCCCGTGGAAGGATAGACCGCGCCTTCCGGAACGCACTATGGAACCTGATCGGGGTACTGGTCGACCATCGGGGGATGAATCTGGGCCTCCACCGCCTGGGCGCGTTCATCACTACCGTTTCCGGTTCCCGATGCAGGCCTTGCTCGGGCAGCCGCGGTGCTGGTCGCCGCCGTGTCGATCGAGGTGGCGGCCGAAGTCGGCGTAACGGATACGAGAGCGCGAACCGCGGCCGTTGACAGGAATGTGAAGAATAAGCGTTTCGTCTCATGACCTCCAATGTTTACCCGCAAACGAGCGGGACCGCGCGGCGTCCAACAGACAGCTGAAGTTTAGAACGTTCCATGCGTCATGCGCTTTAACGATACGCATGTTGCTGTCTTATCGCGTTGTATTTAGGAGATGGCACTGAAGTTTTGAATTACGCTTTTGGACAACATCGAGATGTTGCGCCCGTTACCAAAATATACCTATGGATAATCCGGCTAAGGCGGCCTAACCTTATGGTGTAACGCCTGTCCGACTCGCAAGTCGGCTCGACGCCGCCGGCGCTGTCAAGCGGAGTTGGCGCTCGCGCCGTGAGCCCCTCGGCGACGCCCCACTCTTCGCCAGCAGGACTCGCCCCCTATTTGACCGAATCCGAACCGCGGCGGCAAGGGAAGCCGATTCGAGCGAACGCGGGCAGCGCGCGAGTTCGCTCGGAGTCGGCGAAGGCGGCCAAGAGCCAGATGGCCGCCTCGGTCCTTGCTGGGACGGATTGTCCCAGCCAGGCGTCGACCGTGATCCGCTCAGACTCGGTGCCATGAGGGCAGAGGCGGATCCGCGAGTTCGATATCCACGGGCCCGATGCCGAAGATGGCAATAACGACTGGCTCCTTTGGTGTCGGCCCGTCGTAGTGGAATGTACGAGCGGTCCGTTTGACGAACCCGCCGGCGGGAACCGCCACGGCGTTCCCCGGATCGAAATCGGCTCCGCTGTTCACCCACCACGACGCCTGCGCCGACCCGCAGCAGTTCGACGCTGCGTCGTTACTAACCTAGGGAATACAATGAGGTTGGGGGGGTGCTGGACCTAAAGGAAGCAAAAGGCGAGCGTGCAGACCAACGTATGAATTGGCGAGGGGTCGTAGGCCCGCAATTTTCAGGGGGAAGGCTACCCATGCCGGACATTTTTGTTTCGGTCCGCCAAAAAGTCCGCCTAAATCTAGGGTATTCAATAAATGTCTGATTTATATGGTCGGAGTGAGAGGATTCGAACCTCCGACCCCCTCGTCCCGAACGAGGTGCGCTACCAGGCTGCGCTACACTCCGACATCGGCCGACAGGCCGGCCGGCTGCTGATGCAGGTCTTATAGCGGCGCTATTCTCTGCGAGCAAGGGCTGGCGGGCGCATTAGACTAGAGCGCGACGCCCGATCCGGTTGCACCGTGAAAACTCTGCTCTTGCTGATCGAGCCGCTGGCGGACGGCCGCGAAGATTTCGCGAAACATCTGCGGCGTCAGCAGCCCGGTGTTGGTATTGTAGCGCGAGCAATGGTAGCTGTCGAAAAGGCCCAGTGGCGCGCCGCTTGGCGGCATAAGCTTATGTTCGGTGCCATGCCTGAAACGAAACGCTGACGGCTTGGCCCCCATCGCGCGCAAAATCAACTCGTGGGCGACGCGGCCGAGCGCGACGATCGCGCGCAGATCAATACGGTCGGCAATCGCCGCCGCCAGAAAGCGGCGACAATTGTTGATCTCCTGCGGAGTCGGCTTGTTCTGCGGAGGCGCGCAGCGCACCGCATTGCTGATGGCGCAATCTTTGAGGCGCAGCCCATCGTCGGCTCGGGCGCGGTAATCGCCTTCGGCAAAGCCGAATTCGAGCAAAGTTGCATAAAGAAGGTCGCCCGCGAAATCGCCAGTGAACGGACGGCCGGTCCGATTGGCGCCGCGCAGCCCGGGCGCGAGACCGACAATGAGGAGTTTCGCCGCGGCTGGCCCGAAAGTCGCCACCGGGGCATTGTGCCACGCCGGCTCAGCGCTCCGAGCCGACTGGCGATAGGCGACGAGACGCGGGCAGAGGGGACAATCGACGCCCGGCTCGCGACCGGCCCGCTCCGCCTCGACCTCCACAGCGAGGCGCCTTTGGCTCACTCCAGGCGATCGCCGGCCAGTTCCGAATCAACGGGCTCGACAGGAGGCGGCCTCCGGTCGAGCCGATGCCCGCGTTCGGGCCGATCGCCGGCGTCGCGGCCGATCTTTGACGCGAGATGAATGATATCGATGAATTCGTCGGCCTGCCGGCGCAGTTCGTCCGCGACCATCGCCGGCTGCGTCGCGTTGGTGGAGACGACGGATACGCGGACGCCTTTTCGCTGAACCGCCTCAACCAGCGAGCGAAAGTCGCCGTCGCCGGAAAACAGCACGATATGGTCGAGGTGCTCGGCCATTTCCATCGCGTCCACGGCGAGCTCGATGTCCATATTGCCCTTCACCTTGCGGCGGCCGAGCGAATCCACGAACTCCTTTGTCGGCTTCGTGACGACCGCGTAGCCGTTATAGTCAAGCCAATCAACGAGCGGACGAATCGAAGAATATTCCTGATCTTCGACCAGCGCTGTGTAGTAGAACGCTCGAATCAATTTGCCGCGGCTTTGGAATTCTTTGAGCAAGCGCTTGTAGTCAACGTCGAACCCGAGAGATTTCGCGGTCGCATATAAATTGGCGCCGTCGATAAAAAGCGCAATTCGCTCCTGGTCAGCCATATTATTACTCTTCAAAATGCCGGTTTCCTTGTTCTTGTCAAACCGGAAGGAAAATCAGAGAGCGCCCGCCTTCGTCATCGCGCTTTCGCCGTACGCGCTATGGTAGCATAATTAAAGCAGTGAAGTGTGTGAAGGGTTCCCACATTTTTTTAACAAAATATTCACGAAGGCCTCTTCCGTGCAGCCTTGCCGCGGAGATGCAGAGCTTGCGCTGCAAATTAACCAGCCGCCGAATAAAGCGCAGCGCAAAGCCATAGTTTGCGAGCGGTCGAACGCCCGACGTCCTTTGATCCGTTCAGTCGATGCCGATGGTCACCCACCGAACAGCTTTGAAGGGTCGTCAGACGAGCTTGTTTCTCATAAGGTCTACGGCTATTACGTTTACGCATGATCATGACCAAATCAGGTCTTATGCAAGGAAAAAAATCTTCGCGGTCCCGCGCAATTGCGCCTGCGCCGATGCCGTGGATGCCATCTTGGCGAAGTTAGGGCTTGCCACGGATGCGCATTAAAGGATAGATCGTTTTCATCCCAAAAATTCGCCTAAAAACTAGGAGCGAGCGCTTTATGGCCCGCGTTACCGTTGAAGATTGCGTCGACAAGGTTGAGAACCGTTTTGAACTGGTGCTTCTTGCCAGCCACCGTGCGCGCATGGTCGCGGCTGGAAGCCATATCACAGTCGACCGCGACAATGACAAGAATCCGGTCGTAGCCTTGCGCGAGATCGCAGAATCCACTCTGACGCCGGAAGATCTGAAGGAAGATCTAATCCAGTCGCTGCAAAAACATGTCGAAGTGGACGAACCCGAATCAGAAGCCGTTCCGGCTCTGTCTTCGGCGGCGCAAGACGCGCGCTCGGACGACGTGGGCGATATCCAGTTTGACCGGATGACCGAAGAAGACCTTCTGCGCGGCCTCGAAGGGCTCGTGCCGCCAGCGGAAACAGAAGACGAGGGCGACTAGGACCCGAGCGCAAAAATTCCGGAGCCAGAGCGACCCAAAGCATCGCGCTTGAAATAGCTCTCGATTCTGGCGCCTTGACGAATCGGCGTTGGAGGCCGCCGCTTCTTGGAACCGGCGCCCGCAAAGGGCTATTCATTCGCGCCCCGGCGAGCGCAGAGCTGCGGCGGCGCGCCATCGTTCGAGCGGCCGCAAAAGCATTTCCCTTTCCCGAACAAAGGAAAATGCTCTACCTTGTTGTTTTATTGCACTGTGTTTGTGCGAACCGGGGTCCGCTTCGGTTGAAATGCTGTTGGCGCGCGAGATCGCCTTAAGCCGGCGGATCAATTCAGACCATGATGCGGCAATACGAACTCGTCGACCGGGTGCGGCGCTATAATCCGCAAGCCGACGAAGTTTTGCTCAATCGCGCCTATGTCTATGCCATGAAGGCGCATGGCGCGCAAACGCGCGCCTCGGGCGATCCTTTTTTTTCGCACCCGCTCGAGGTCGCCGCGATCTTGACCGATATGAAGCTCGACGACGCGACGATCGCCGCCGCCGTGCTGCACGACACGATCGAGGATACTGATTCGACGCGCGAGGAAATCGATCGGCTGTTTGGTCCCGACATCGGCGGTCTCGTCGACGGCTTGACCAAACTGAAGAAGCTCGACCTCGTCTCCAAGCGGGCGGCACATGCGGAGAATTTTCGCAAGCTTCTGCTTGCCATCGCGGAAGACGTTCGCGTCCTTCTCGTCAAACTCGCGGACCGTCTTCACAATATGCGCACGCTGCATTTCGTGCCGCTGGAGAAGCGGGCGCGGATCGCCGAGGAGACGCTCGACATTTACGCGCCTCTCGCAGGGCGCATGGGCATGCAGGGAATGCGCGACGAACTCGAGGATCTCGCTTTCAAGCATCTCATGCCGGACGCATACGAGATGATCGAGACGCGGCTCAACGATCTGCGCCGGAAGACCGGCAAGATCACCGCGACGATCGAGAAGGAGCTTGCCGACGAACTCGCCGCGCGCGGCATCAAGGCTCAGGTCGAAGGGCGCCAGAAGCAGCCTTATTCAGTGTGGCGCAAAATGGAGCGGAAATCGATCGCCTTCGAGCAATTATCAGACATCTTCGGATTCCGCGTCGTCGTCGAAAGCGTCGAGGATTGCTATCGCGTGATCGGCGTCGTGCATACCAAATGGGCGGTCGTTCCCGGCCGCTTCAAAGACTATATTTCGACGCCAAAGCAGAATGATTATCAATCGATCCACACGACGGTCGTCGGTCCCGGTCGGCAGCGGGTCGAGCTTCAGGTTCGCACGGAAGCGATGCAGGATGTCGCCCGCAACGGCATCGCCGCGCATGCGCTTTATAAAGATGGCCGCATCGCCGACCGCGGGACCTTGACCAACGAGAGCCGCGCCTACCAATGGTTGCGTCGAACAATCGAAATGCTCGCTGAAGGGGATACGCCGGAGGAGTTTCTGGAGCACACGAAACTCGAATTATTCCACGATCAGGTTTTCTGCTTCACGCCGAAAGGGCGGCTGATTGCCTTGCCGCGCGGCGCGACCGCGATCGACTTCGCATATGCGGTGCATACCGACGTCGGGAACTCCGCCGTCGGCGCCAAGATTAACGGTTTGCATGCGCCGCTTTTGTCGGAGCTGCAAAACGGCGACGAGGTGGAGATCGCGCGGGCCGGGGGGCAGGTTCCGCCGGCGGTCTGGGAGACGCTGGTTGTTACCGGCAAAGCGCGCTCGGCGATCCGGCGCGCGACGCGTGAGGCCGTGCGCGCGCAATATGCGGGGCTCGGGCGCCAGATCGTCGCGCGCGCCTTTGAGCGCGCCGGCAAGCCATACGCCGAGGATAAGCTCAAAGCGGTGCTGCCGCGCCTGGCGCGAGCCAATATCGAGGACGTGCTCGCCGCCGTCGGGCGCGGCGAGATGTTCTCGGGCGATGTGGTCAAGGCGGTCTATCCGGACTTCATGGAGGAGCGCAAAGCCGCCGCGGCGCGTCCGCGCGGCGAGGCCGGCTGGTTCGGCATGAAAAAAGCTGCCGGACTCGTCTTCAAGATTCCCGGCAAGGGGGGAGAAGAGCAAAGCCGGCATCCCATTCCCATTCGCGGCCTACAGGGCGACTTGCCGGTGCGCTTCGCGCCCAACGGCGGCGCCGTGCCGGGCGACCGCATCGTCGGCATTTTGACCCCCGGCGAGGGCATAACGATCTATCCGATTCAGTCTCCCGCGTTGACCGCCTTTGACGAACAGCCTGAGCGCTGGCTTGATGTGCGCTGGGATGTTGAAGAAGACAGACTTGAGTTCTTCCCCGCCCGCATCGTCATTACCGCTATCAACGAGCCAGGCGCGCTTGGCACGATTTCGAGCGTCATCGGCGATCATGCTGCCAACATCGACAATGTCGTCTTCCGGCCGCTCTCGGCCGACTTTCGCGAAATGACCATCGACCTCGAGGTGACCAATCTCAAGCACCTTAACACCATCATCTCGAACTTGCGATCGCGCTCGGTGGTCAGCAAAGTCGAGCGGGTGAACGGGTAGGGGCAACGGGCTGGGCGCCGACATTATGACGAGCGGCGAGAGCGAATGCGCGCGCCCGTCGTCGCGCGGCTCGGGCATCCAATCATGTTGCCGCCGCCGAACGCGTCTCAGCAATTTTCCTGTCACGGCGAGAGCTTCGTCGAGCTGATTTCTAGTCGCCGTTGATCGCATTGGCGATCGCATTGCGGCGGCCGTCATGCCGCAGAAAACGGCTCTACATAGATGTCGCCTGTTCTGCCGAAATAGACGGCCCGCTTTCCGGCTAAGGAGACAAGATAGGCGACGCAACCCGCGCGGACGATGCTCTCGCAGAAGTCCTTGTCTGTCCTCTTTCCGCGCCGATCGACCTTTCGACGCTCGCCGCCGAGAAGGCTCGAAGGTCTTTTCGTCGCGCCGGAGGTCGGGGGGAGGCAGACGCGCAGACCTTGCTGTCTCAATCACCGGCTCCCGAAAGTGGGGTGCGTTTTTGACGTTCGGCCGATTAAGTCGCCGATAGCCTTTAAGGCTCTCCGCCAGCGTGATAAGCGCATGCGATCGTTCCTCCTTGATCCTTTCGGCTTTGCCATGCCCCATCGCCCCCGTCTTGGCGTCAACGTCGATCATGTCGCGACCCTGCGCAATTGCCGGGGCGGCGCCTTTCCCGATCCACTCCGCGCCGCGTTGGTCGCCATCGCCGCAGGGGCGGATGGAATCACCGCGCATTTGCGCGAAGATCGCCGCCACATTCGCGACGAGGACATGGCGCGGCTCAAGCGCGACGTTCCGGCGCCGCTGAATTTCGAGATGGCGGCGACCGACGAGATGGTCGCGATCGCCCTGGAGACGCGCCCGCATGCGTGCTGCCTGGTGCCGGAACGGCGCAGCGAGCGCACCACGGAAGGCGGCCTCAATGTCCTAGATGGTCACGATCACTTGAAACTTGTCGCCGTGGAGCTGGGCAGGGCCGGAGTGCGGGTCTCGCTGTTCATCGAGCCCGGCCTCAGCGCCGTCAAGGCCGCCCGCTCCATTGGCGCGCCGGTCGTCGAACTACACACCGGCGCCTGGTGCGACGCGCTGGCGCACGGCGAGATGGAGCGCGCCGAACAGGAGTTCGCCCGCATCAAGGCGGCGGCGAAACTGGCCGACGATCTCGCCATCGAATGCCACGCCGGCCACGGCCTCGATTATTCGACGGCCGAAACCATTTCGGCCCTGCCCCAAATAACCGAATTGAACATTGGGCATTATCTGATCAGCGAAGCGATTTTTGTTGGGCTCGGCGAAGCTATCGCCCGCATGCGCACGGCGATGGACGCAGGGCGAGCGCGGACGGCGCATGAAGGCGGATCAATCGCATGATCATAGGTTTCGGCGCAGACCTTTGCGACATCCGCCGAATCGAAGATTTGCTTGCGCGTTTCGGCGAGCGTTTCGCGGCGCGGTGCTTCACCGATGTCGAACGCAAGAAATCGGATGCGAGGGCCTCGCGCGCCGCCTCCTACGCCAAACGCTTCGCCGCCAAGGAGGCATGCTCAAAGGCGCTCGGCACGGGCCTGCGGTTCGGCGTCGCTTGGCGGGAGATGGGCGTGGTCAACCTCCCGTCCGGCCAGCCGTCTTTAAATTTGAGTGGCGGCGCCTTGAAGCGGCTCAAATCCCTGACCCCGCGCGGCTGCCGCGCAACGCTGCATCTCACTCTCACCGACGAATATCCGTGGGCGCAAGCGCAGGTCATCATCGAGGCGCTGGAGGATCCGGACGCCGTCCTCCAACTCCCCGGATCAGGCATCTATGAAGCATGAGCCCAACCTTGCGCCCTTGCGGAATACGCCGCGAACTGTGAAGGATCGCGCGCAGCTCGCCCTGTACCACCGCTCCGCCGCATGATAAGGAGCGGGGTTTCCGGCCAGGACCGCTGTCATTTTGAACCGCTTTTGCGGTATCTCAATCGGCAAAAGCGGATCTCTTAAGCCCGCCGAAACTGATGCGCCGACTGCGCAGGCGAAGATTGGTTCGCTTGAACTCGCCTCGAAGAGAAGATTTGATGATGACTGAACCTGCGCGGCTGGATGGAAAAGGCGCTAAGCTCAAGCCTCGCGTCAAGGAAGGCGGAATTGGCGAGACGATAAAGGTTATCGTTCAAGCTCTGCTGATCGCGCTGGTCGTCCGCACTTTCCTGTTCCAGCCATTCAACATTCCGTCCGGATCGATGATCCCGACGCTTCTGATCGGCGATTATCTGTTCGTCTCGAAATACGCCTATGGCTATTCGAAGCACTCCTTCCCGTTCAGCCCGGATCTCTTCAACGGGCGAATCATGAGTTCACCGCCAAAGCGCGGCGACGTCGTGGTGTTCAAGCTGCCGCGCGATGGCAAGACCGATTATATCAAGCGCGTTATTGGCCTCCCGGGCGACAAGATCCAGATGAAGGAGGGCCGTCTGTACATTAACGGCGAACTTGTCCCGCGCACGCCGATCGCCAAAGCCCGGACCGAGGATTTTTACGGCCGGGAGACGGATGTTCCGACCTATGAGGAAACCCTGCCGGGGGGCGTCAAACACACCATCATCGAAATCCAGGGCGACACCGGTTTCAACGACAATACGCCGGTCTTCTCAGTGCCGCCGGGGGATTATTTCATGATGGGCGACAACCGCGACAATTCGACGGACAGCCGCGTCCCGCCGGATCAAGGCGGCGTCGGCTATGTTCCTTTCGAGAATCTGGTCGGCAAGGCCGAGCTGATTTTCTTTTCCGTCGGCAAGGGCGAACCGGCTTGGGCGTTCTGGGAATGGCCGTGGACCGTCCGCTGGAACCGGATGCTGAAGCCGGTGAGATGACAGGCCGGCAGCCGGACGTGAGCGCGCTCGAGGCGCGCATCGGACATCTTTTCGCTGCCGGAAGCCTCCTTTCGACGGCGCTGACCCATATCAGCGCGGCAAGCGCGAAGCGCGAGACCTATCAAAGGCTCGAGTTTCTCGGCGACCGCGTCCTTGGCCTCGTCGTCGCGGATATGCTTTATGAGGCTTTCCCGGTGGCGGATGAAGGCGAGCTGTCGCGCCGGCTCGCCGATCTGGTGCGCAAGGAAAGCTGCGCCGAGGTCGCCCTGGAATGGGGCGCGCAGGCCTTCGTGCGCGTCGGAGAGAACGAAAAGCAGAGTTCGGCTCTGAATACGGCTATCCTTGGCGATATTTGCGAATTGATCATAGGGGCGGTTTTCCTCGACGCCGGCTATGCGGCGGCGAAAAGCGTCGTGATCCGCGCTTTCGATTCGCGCATGCGTTCGCCGCGCCGGCCATTGCGCGATCCCAAAACGGCGTTGCAGGAATGGGCGCAGGCGCGCGGCCTGCCGCCGCCATCCTATCGCGAGACGGCGCGCTCAGGCCCAGATCACGCGCCGGAATTCACGATTTGCGTCGAAATCCCCGGCTATCCGAAAGCGCAGGCGCAAGGATTTGCCAAACGGCTCGCCGAACAGGCGGCGGCGGCGGCTTTCATCGAGCGCGAAAAGATCCTCGATCCCGGCGGCCAGAAAGGCGTGGCGTGAACGAAAGCAAGGGGGAGAGGGCTGGCGCCGCGAGCGGGCTGGAGACGCGTTGCGGCTTCATCGCTCTGATCGGCGCGCCCAACGCCGGCAAATCGACGCTCATCAATCAGCTCGTCGGCGCCAAGGTCTCGATCGTCTCGCGCAAGGCGCAGACCACGCGCAGCCTCGTGCGCGGCATCGCTACCGAGGGGGCGGCGCAGATCATCTTCGTGGATACGCCGGGGATTTTTGCTCCGAAGCGAAGGCTCGACCGCGCTATGGTCACCTCGGCTTGGGGTGGGGCGGGGGATGCCGACGCAGTCGCCCTTCTCGTCGATGCGCGCAGGGGCGTCGATGACGAGGTCGAGGCGATTTTGGCGCGGCTGCCGCGAGTCGCCGGGGCCAAAATTCTCGTCCTCAACAAGATTGATACGGTGGAGCCGCCAAAACTTCTCGAGCTCGCCGGCAAGCTCAACGCGGAACTATCCTTCGCCGAAACTTTCATGATTTCGGCGCTACGCGGCCACGGCGTGCCGAAACTCCGGCAAAGCCTCGGCCCGCTGATGCGGCCGGGGCCTTGGCTCTACCCGGAAGACCAGATTTCCGACGCGCCGCTGCGTTCGCTGGCCGCGGAAATCACGCGCGAAAAAATCTTCGAGCGCCTGCACGACGAACTGCCTTATCAATCGACGGTCGAGACCGAGCTTTGGAAAGATATGCCGGACGGGTCGGCCCGAATCGAACAAACGATTTACGTCATGCGCGAGGGCCACAAGAAAATCGTCGTTGGCGAAGGGGGACGCACCATCAAGGCGATCGGGACGGCCGCGCGAAAGGACATCTGCGAGGCGACCGAACAGACGGTGCATCTGTTTCTGTTCGTCAAAGTGCGCGAGAACTGGGCGGACGATCCCGAGCGCTATCGCGAAATGGGACTCGAATTTCCGAAGAATTAGCCCGCAGGCTCAAACAACGATGACGATTGCCAGCATGACCGGGTTCGCCCGCACAGCGGGAAGCGCCGGCGCCTTTAGCTGGGCCTGGGAGCTCAAAACCGTCAACGCCAAGGGGTTTGACGCGCGGCTGCGTTTGCCGACGGGCTTCGATGCGATCGAGCCGGAGGCGCGGCGGCGGCTGGCGGAACGGCTCGCGCGCGGAACGCTTCATGCGACCTTATCCGCGCAGCGGGATGGGCTGAGTCCCGACATTCGGATCAATCAAGATCTCCTCGACAAGCTTGTCGCCGCAGCCGGCGCTATTGAACTGTCGGGCAATTTGGCTCCGGCGCGGCTTGACGGGCTTCTCGCGCTGCGCGGCGTTGTCGAGATAACCGACGCTGTGGCAACTGAGGCGTCGCTTGCGGAAGCCCACGCGGGCGCGCTGCAAGATCTCGATCGGGCGATCGAGGCTTTGCTGGCGATGAGGCGGAGCGAAGGCGAGGCGCTCGCCACGGTGCTTGGCGAGCGCCTCGAGCGGATCGACGCGCTGAGGAAAGCGGCGCAGGCCTCTCCCGGACGCCAGCCCGAAGCGGTCAAGGCGAGGCTCGCTCAAGCGATCGCGGCGCTTTGCGAAAATGCGAATTTTGATCCCAACCGTCTGCATCAGGAGGCCATGATTTTGGCCGCCAAGGCAGACATCAAAGAGGAATTGGACCGGCTCGCGTCTCACGTCGGAGCCGCGCGCGATCTCTTTGCGGGCGGCGGCGCGGTCGGCCGCAGGCTCGATTTTCTATCCCAGGAGCTCGCGCGCGAAGCCAATACGTTGTGCGCAAAATCGAATGACGCGAGCCTTACGTCGATTGGCCTCGAACTGCGCGTCGAAATCGAGCAGTTTCGAGAGCAGATACAAAACATCGAGTAGATTTATGAAGCCAGTCGAGGATCAAGGAGAAGGGACAGGCCAGGATGTGGGCCAGCTGGTTGACGCGCCTCGCCAATATTCCGCCCCGAGGCGCGGCTTCGTGCTTATTCTCTCATCGCCGTCAGGAGCCGGCAAAACGACCCTGACGCGCATGCTGCTACAGACTAAGGAGCTTGACCTCACGCTCTCGATTTCGGTCACGACGCGCCCGCAACGGTCGAGCGAGGTCGACGGAATCCACTATACCTTCATCACTCGCAAACAATTCGAAGCCATGCGCGACGGGGACGAACTTCTGGAATGGGCCGAGGTGCACGGCAATTGGTATGGAACGCCGCGCGAGCCCGTCGAAAAGGTCCTCTCGCAAGGACGCGACGTCCTGTTTGACATCGATTATCAGGGCACCCAGCAGGTCAAGCAGAAGAGCGCCGGGGACGTCGTAACCATCTTTATCCTGCCGCCTTCGATGAAGGAGCTGCGCGCGCGCCTCGAACGCCGCGCCGAGGATCCTCCCGACGTCATCGCAAAGAGATTGGAGAACGCGCGCAATGAAATCAGGCGCTGGACGCAATATGACTATGTGCTGGTAAATCGCGATCTTCAAAGCACCTTCAAGGACCTTTACGCGATCGTGACCGCAGAACGCCGGCGCGGCGCCCGGCTCAAGGAGAAAGTCGGCGCTTTTGTCGAACAACTGCTGCGGGAAAGCGGATAAACGACAAAAGGGTCGTTTCTGGCGAGCCTCGTCGGGACAGGGCCGTTGCAAAGAGATGTGCCGCCCGGCTTTAGCAGAAGCCCCCTCCATGCTATGAAGGTTAAGCCAGCTTCGGTCGGCCGGCACCGCCTGCGCGTTGGGGGCCGAACAGAAGCCAATCCGCCGCGAAGCGCTCCCTAGGGAGAGGCGGTTGCGAGGGCAAAATCAATTTTGGCTGGGACAAAGCAGATACGGCGTGCGCGGCGCTTTGAAGGCGCGGTTGCCCTTGCGCGTCGCCTTGGAAGATGGTTGACGAATGACGATTGACGGCACAAAATTTGCGAAGCATCTTCCGGCATTGACATGAACCAGACTGTGACGACCCCTCTTGTGACGATAGGACCAGCCTTTAGACGCGGTTGCAGCGGTCGCAGGGAACGCCCAAGCGCAAATCAAGGCTTGGCGTCGGCCCCGACGGGTGGTGGCGAATGACGCCTCAATCTGAGCAAATCGCGCCGGAAGCCGCCGCCGCCTTGGCCGGAGACGGAGCAAAGCCAGAGCGCATCGTCATCTTTCGGCTCGGCAGCCTTGGCGACACCGTCGTCGCACTTCCCTGCCTGCACAAGATAGCCGCCGCTTTTCCGAATGCGGAGCGTATCGTCCTCAGCAACATTCCGGTCTCGTCCAAGGCGGCCGCAATCGAGGCGATACTAGCCAATTCCGAACTTATCGACGGCGTGATCGACTATCCGCTTCAGGCGCGGTCGATAGCGACGTTATGGGCGCTTTGCTTGCGTTTACGCGCCCTGCGCGCTCCGACGCTGGTCTATCTCGCCCCGTGGCGAAGCCGCGCGCAACTCTTTCGCGACCTCTTTTTCTTTCGCCTCTGCGGTTTTAGACGCATCATAGGGGCGCCAATTAAGAGGGATTTAAGCCGAAGCCGCGTCGACCCCGTCACCGGCGTGATCGAACAGGAATGCTCGCGCCTCGCGCGAACCCTTTCGCCGCTCGGAATGATCGACCTCGACGATCGCGCCAACTGGGACCTCCGCCTGACCGAACAAGAGCGGACGGCTGGAGCTGACGCGGTCGCCGCGTTCAAGGGCCTCCCGTTCATCGCCATCAACATGGGCGGCAAAGCCGCTCAGAACCATTGGGGCGACGACAATTGGCGCCGCCTTTTCGTGGAGCTGTCAAAGACGCACGGACGCTACGGGCTACTTGTCGTCGGCGCGCGCGATGACGCCGCGCCGGTCGCTCTCGTGACGGCATCGTGGCCCGGCGCCGTCGTCAATTCATGCGGCCGCCTCGCGCCGCGCGAGAGCGCCGCTGCGATGGAGCGCGCTCAGCTTTTCGTCGGCCACAATTCCGGGCCCATGCACCTTGCCGCCGCATGCGGCGTGCCTTGCATCGGCCTGTTCAGCGGGCTCATTCCTCCGCGAAAATGGCATCCCTATGGCGTTGGCCACCAGGTGATCCACCGCATGGAAGGGATGTCTGCAATCCAAGTCGACGAAGTCGCCGCCCTGGTCCGCGGGGCGCTCCCGGCCATGGTCGACGATAAGGCAAACTGTATTTCGAAATCCTGTTGAACAGTTTCAGCTCGCTACTTTTCGATCCGATATTTGTGTCGCGGCTCCGCGCGCGGCGCGCCAAATCCAAGGTTCTCGCATGGCGTCTCCAGCGATCTTTCTCGACCGGGATGGGACAATTATTGTCGAGAAGAACTATCCGTCACACCCAGATCAGGTGGCGCTTCTCGGCCGCGCTGTCGAGGGGCTGCGCGCCATGGCGAAACATGGCTTTCCTTTCGTCGTGGTCTCCAATCAGTCAGGGATCGGGCGCGGCTATTTTTCTGTCGACCAGGCCGACGCCGTCGAGGCGCGCGTCAAGCAGCTTCTCGCGCGCGAAGGCGTTCGAATCGCCGGTTGGTATCGATGCCCGCACGCGCCCGGCGAGGACTGCGCCTGCCGCAAGCCGCTGCCCGGCATGATCCGTTCCGCGGGCTGCGATCTGGATCTCGATCCGGCGCGCTCTTTCGTAATTGGCGACAAATGGTCCGACATCGAGCTCGCCGCCGCTGTTGGCGCGGCTGGCATTCTGGTGACAACCGGACATGGACATTTTGACGCCGGCCGCGCGCGCGAGCACAGCGTTCCGGTCTGTCGCGATCTTGTGGAGGCGAGCGAGGAAGTCGCTCGCTTTGGCGCTGGACAGCGTTTAAGTCTGTCTTGCAAATTATTGTCCAGCTCTAGAAGGATCGATCACAGCTAATGGCGTCACCAACTTCGCTGCGGCGCGTGGGCTTCACCTTCGGGGCTCAAATCTACAATCAGATCGTCAATCTCGGCGTTCAGATTGCGCTCGTGCCGATCTTTCTTCACGTTTGGGGGGCGGAACGATATGGGGTCTGGCTGCTCCTCTCGGCGATCCCGACCTATCTGACGTTCAGCGACTTCGGCTTCACGTTGAGCGCCAAAAATGAAATGACGATCAAGGCCGCGAAGGGCGACACAGAAGGCGCGATCGTTACATATCAAAGCGTTTTCATGCTGCTGAATTTTGTCGCCGGCGCCGTCGTCTGCCTTACCGCCATTGTGCTGCTCAACGTCCGGCTCGGATCGTTTTTCGATCTCGGCGACGCATCCGAGGCGCAGGCGAAACTGGTCCTGTTTTTCCTTTGCTGCGACGTGGTGACCTTTCAGTATTTCCTGCTGTTCTCGGGCGGGATGCGCGCCGCGGGACGGCCTGCGACGGAGGCGGCGACAAGCGCGACCGTGAGGCTCGGCGGCGGATTATTGACAGCGGCGGCGGTTTTGCTCGGCGCCAACATCGTCGCCGTGGCTGCCCTGATTTTCGCCAAAAGCCTTGTATTTTTGACGATCATCTTTTTCTGGCTGCGCAGAATGGCGCCATGGCTCCAACTCGGCTGGTCGAAAGCGTCGCGGCCGGAGGTGAAGCGATTGTTGCATCCTTCAATCAGCTTCATGTCGCAGACGCTTGGGCAAGCCTTGGCGATCAGCGGACCGGTCGTCGTCCTCGGCATGGCGGCGCGGCCGGTCGACGTCGTCGTCTTCGCGACGTGCCGCACCTTGGCGCGTCTCGGCACGACAGCGACGAATATGGTCGGCGCGGCGATCATGCCGGAATTTTCGAGAGTGTTTGGGCAGAACAATGTGTCGCTGTTTCGACGCCTCATCGTTCTGCATTTCTCCGCCGCGGTGACGATTTCGATCGTTTATTTTATCGGCCTTTCCACTCTCGGCGGCTGGATATTGTCGCTGTGGACGAAGGGAAAAGTGCATCTCGCGCAACCTTTCTTCACCCTGCTGCTGATGTCGGTCTGTTTCGAAATGCTGTGGACGACGCTTTTCATTCCGCTCGGGGCGATCAATCGCCATGTGGTCACTGCCCATGCTTACGGGGGCCTGGCTCTCCTCGCGGTGGTCTGCGGCTATTTTCTCGCCGGCCCCTATGGACTGACGGGCGTGGTCGCGCCCTTGCTTCTCATCAATGTGGCGATGCTGATGATCGCCGCGTTTCAGCTGTATCAACGATCGCCGAAGCTATATCCGAAGGTGGCTCAATGAAGATTTTATATCTCGGCCCGGAGGACGGCACTTCGCTCCAGCGCATATTGGCTTTTCGAAGATTAGGCCATGACGTAACGAGCCTCAATTCTTTTGGCGCGCTGGAAAGCGCGCCTTTTCCTAACCATTTGACGCGCAAATGGGTGTTCAAGGCCGGCGTTTTTGGCTTCGAGCACGTCGTCGAGTGGTATGTCGTAGCGCAGACCAAGGGCGAAACGTTCGACATGGTCTTCGTCGATCATGGCGAACTTCTCGGCCCCGCCACGATAGAGGAACTGAGGAAGATCGGAAAAATCGTCGTCAACTACAACCAGGATAACCCGTACGTACCGAGGGACGGGCTGCGCTGGCGTCTGTTCTTGAAGGCGCTGCCGCTTTACGACTTGGTAGCAACGCCGCGCGCCTCGAATGTTGGGCCTGCCAGGCGATATGGCGCGCGCCGCGTTCTTGCGGTCAAATTCGCCGCGGACGAAATCGTCCATCGGCCGATTGAGATGAGCGAAATGGATCGTCTGCGCTTTTCTTCTAAAGTGGCCTTCATTGGCACCTGGATGCCCGAGCGAGGGCCATTCATGCTGCGGCTCGTTGAACGCGGGGTTCCGCTGCGGATTTATGGCAGGCGTTGGCAAAAGGCGCCCGAATTCGCAAAACTGCGGCCCAATGTTGTTTTAGGAAATCTTGAGGGCGATGACTATGTGAAGGCGGTCAGAGGCGCATCGATCGCCATCGGGCTTCTCTCCAAGGGAAACGAGGATCTCCACACCACTCGTAGCTTAGAAATACCCGCTATCGGCACGCTGTTCTGCGCGGAGCGAACGAGCGATCATGTTGCAATGTACGAGGAGGGTGAGGAAGCGATATTTTTCGACAGCCCGGATGAGTGCGCGGATCTCTGCCTGTCTTTGCTTGGGCAGCCGGATCGCATAGCGAAGATCGCGGAAGCGGGCCGCAAGCGCGTGCGCCAAAACGGCGATTTCAACGAGAACTTGCTGACCCGGATCGTAAACGCGGCTTTCACGGGTCAGCCTTGTCCTGGCTCGAAGAAAGAAGAAGTGTTCGGCGCCAACGGCAATCATCGGGATTGAAAAAAATGACACGAATTTTGGCGCGCCCGCGAAGTCGAATTGTCATATGTGCGCTACAGACCTATTCGACGATCGGCGGATTGCAGAACTTCAACCAGCGGGTGTTGCAAAATCTCGCGCAGCGGGCTGTCGAGGACGGTGACGCTCCCGCACTGGCGATTCTGGAGGGCGACCATAACGCTGCGCCGCCGCCGATCGATGGGCTGGAATCAATAGCTCCCAAAAGCTCGATTGGTTTTCTTGCGCAAAGCTTCTGGCGGAGCGTGGTTGACGCCAAGGCGTTGCTCATCTGCCACGTCAACCTGCTTCCGATCGCCGTTGCGGTAAGGTTGTGTCGTCCCCGTCTGCCCATAATTCTGTTCGTGCACGGCTACGAAGTCTGGAACAAAGAAGGCCGTCGCGAGAAGCGCCGTTTTGAGAACTGGTTCATCAAGGCCGTGACGAGGATCGTTTCGGTTAGCCGGTATACGGCGGAAGTCATGGGCGCCGAATTCAATGTCGCGCCAGAAAAATTCCGCATTCTGCCTAATGCGGTCGATCGGGCAGACCCGCCGGCATACGCCGCCGTCCGGCGATCCGATACGATCTTGACTGTAACTCGCCTGGGCGCCGCAGAACGTGA
This sequence comes from uncultured Alphaproteobacteria bacterium, assembly GCA_963789645.1. Lineage (GTDB taxonomy): Bacteria > Pseudomonadota > Alphaproteobacteria > Rhizobiales > Beijerinckiaceae > Methylocapsa. The sequence goes on from CAWBLM010000004.1 coordinate 168,924, forward strand.
AAAGAATGTCCACGTGATGATCTCCGCCGTCGCCTCCTTGCGGCGGAAGTTGCCCAGCGTCAGATATGAAATTGTCGGCGAGGGCGCACTGCGACCGGAGCTTGAGGCGCTCGCGCGCGATCTTGGCGTCGACGACATCGTTGCTTTTCGCGGCCGGATCGACAAGTCCGCGCTCGATGAAGCCTATGGGCGCGCTTCGGTCTTCGCCATGCCGTCAGACAAGGAAGGCTTCGGTATTGTGTATCTCGAGGCCTGGCAGCATGGATTGCCGGTTGTCTGCAGCGTTCACGGCGCCGCGAGCGAAATCGTCTCCGACGGCGTCGAGGGTTTTGTCGTCGATCCGGTCGATGTGCCCCAGCTGGCAGAGCGCCTCTATAAATTGTTGACCCAGCCCGAGATGGCCAAGTCCATGGGGGATTGCGGCCGCCGGAAGGTTCAACAAAAATATCTCAACGCGAATTTCCGGTTTCACCTCGACCGAATTCTCGACGAGCTGTTGACCGACGCAAGGCGCGGAGAGGTTGCCTCCCAAACGCGGTCGCTGTCAAATCTCTGATCTGAACGCCCGCAATCCGTCCGCGGAAAGTCGCGCGCCGATCAGAAAAGGCGCAAGCCGCGAGCGAAGAGCGCCATTCGGCGCGCGAAAGATCAACTCCAAGGGCTACCCAAGATTCGGGCCGGCGCTTATGCTGGCCTGGCTTCCACAATAGGACGAGATCATGGCCGCCCACGCTACGCCGCATTTTCATAATCAGCCAGGAGTCCCCCGTGTGCGCATAGGGGCCAAGGAGTTCATGTGCGTCGGCGCGCTGCCGCCGTTCGATCATCCACATATTTTCATCGATATGGGCGACTCCGACGAAGCCATCTGCCCCTATTGCTCGACGCATTTTGTCTATGACGCGACCTTGCACGGCGGCTGCGTCCCCGCCGAATGCGCCTTTGATCCAGGATCGGCTTCGGCGGCGGCTTAGGCCGCGGCCTCCATGAGCCCTCCCCATGCGCTGATCGCCGGCGCGGGAATCGGCGGCCTTAGCGCCGCTCTTTGCCTGGTCCGAGCCGGCTGGCAGGTGAGCGTTTTTGATTCGGCGCCGGCGCTCGAAGAGGTCGGCGCCGGACTGCAACTGTCGCCCAACGCCACCGCTATTCTGCGTAAGCTGAACGTCCTTGATCGGCTGATGCCGTCGAGCCTCGCGCCCGAAGCCATTCGCCTGCGGAGGGCGAGCGATGGAGCGACCTTGGCGCTGATGCGAATCTCCGACCCGGAAGGCCGCTGGGGCGCCCCCTATCTTCTTGCTCATCGCGCCGATCTTCAGCGGGCTCTTCTCGGGGCCGCCGCGGCGGAAAACGCGATCAAAATTCACACCGGGATCACGGTCACGGGGTTCGCCTCGGGCGAGGATGGCGTTGTCGCCGCGCTCCGGCAGGGCCTGCTGCGGCTCGAGGCGTCCGGCGATTGCCTGATCGGGGCCGACGGATCGCGCTCGCTCGTGCGCGAAAAGCTGCTCGGCGGGGCGCGAGATACGCTGACATTCTCGAAACGGACCGCCTGGCGGGCCCTCGTCGACGCCGGCCGCGCCGCGCCAGACGCTTTGCGCCGCGAGGCCTGCCTGTGGCTTGGCCGCAAAGCGCATCTGGTGCATTATCCCTTGCGCGGCGGATCGGTGGTCAATGTCGTCGCGATTGTCGAGGAAGACGAACAGCCGGCTGGTTCTGACGGGGGCTGGTCGCTCCGGGGCGACGCGGTTTTTCTCGCGGCGCGCTTCTCCAGCTGGTGCGAGGACGCGAGCGCTCTGCTCGGCGCTGCGGACGAATGGCTGAAATGGCGCCTGCTCGATCGCGATCCATTGCCGAACTGGACCGCTGGCCGCGTCGCGCTCCTCGGGGACGCCGCGCATCCGATGCTGCCGTTTCTCGCGCAGGGCGCGGCTCAGGCGATAGAAGATGCGAACGCCTTGGGCGCGGCTCTCAGGGCCAACTCGCTCGGGGATCGGCGCAATGTTTCGCGCGGACTTGCCGCCTATGCGGCCGGGCGGCTTGAACGCGCCGCCAGGGTGCAACGGCAGTCGCGCGCGCAAGGCAAGATCTATCATCTTGGCGGAGCCGCCGCCTTCGCGCGAGATGCGGCGATGCGCTGCCTTGGCGGCGAACGCATTCTCGCCCGATATGATTGGCTCTACGGCGCGAGCGAGCGCGGCACCGGGACGCGCATCCGGGCTTGACAGAAAGGGGCCGCGAATGAGATTGGGGCGAAGCCTTAACCTGCGGGGAGTCAGGAATGCAGCGGATCATCTTGGCGATCGCCATCGCCTGCGCTTCTGTGTCCCTTTGCGGCTGCAATCTGTCCTCGCAGCCGTATGAGGCTGCGCCGGTCGCCGCGGCGCCGCCGTTAGGGGCGCGCGCCAAACTGGCCGCCGCTGCCGCAAAACGCGCCCTGCGCGGAAAAGCTCAACAGCTATCAGAAGGTTTTGACCGCCGACGTCAAGACCGGCAACGTCGCCCGCTCCGTCTATGACGCAATCGAACGCGACCTCATGCGCGCCGCCGACGCCTGCGCGGCCGGCAAGGACGGCGAGGCGTTGAGCATCATTCGCACCACCAAAGAGAAGCATGGCTATCACGCTTGAGCCAGGGCGTGGCGAAGGTAGCGCAGCGTAAATTGCGGCATGCGGTCTTCGTCGAGATCGCGGACAGAAAAGACTGGATGCAGCGCGACGAGTTCGGGCCGCGACTGCGATGCGATGAACGCCTTGAACCGAGCCGCGATTTCCGCCGCCGAAAGCCGCGATCGGGTGAGTTTCATGCAGGCGATGCGCGGACCTTCGAAAACGACGCTCCATCCGGGCGCAAGATCGACCTCGCCGGCGCCGAGTCCGGTCTCCTCCTCGAGCTCGCGTAAAACGCTGCCCTCGAGATCGAGCGCGCCGTCTTTGACGTCGTGGAGATCGGGCGTGCCGGCTGGGAAATAGATCTTGCCGGCGTTGGCGGTCAACTCGCTCATGCGGCCGAGCATGAACGCGCCATCGGCCGACAGCAAGGCCGCCATCGAAAAGCAGTTGCGCGCATGAGGGTCGGGGAAGCCAAAGTCGCGCCAGGCGAGAAAGGCCTTGAAGTCAACGGCGGCGGCCGATCCGCGCAGGACGCGCGCTCCGTCGCGCGTCTCGACGAACTCTTTCAAAATTGAGAAAGACTCGGCCGTTGAAGACATGCGGCTTTTGCGCGCGCAGTTTTTCCCAATGGCGATCGATCGCTTCGCGCTCCTCAATCGCGAACGGCCAAGGTCTTTGCTCGACCTTGAGGTCGATTTCGTCGATGTCTTCGATGCGGGGGAGCTCCAGCGCCGTCAAAGCGCGGCGCCGAGGCTGACTGTCTGAAGGCCCCGCTGGCGTTGAACGCCGCTCCACCACTGGCGCAACGCCTTGTCGGAGCAGCACAGCTCCTCGTCGAGGCCCATGGCGAACGCGCGCCATTGACCCAAAAAGCGCGCCGGCACGCAGACGACCGTTGGAACGCCCGCCGCGGCGGCCGCACCGATCTCGGCCATGAGGCCTGCGCCCGCGATTTCGAGCTTGCCGAAGCGGTTGATGAACAAAAGTTCCGGCGCTCTTCGCAGCGCGCTAGAGATCAAATGGGCGGCGTGGGCGATCGCCGCCGCATCGACGCGGCAAGACTGCGAATGAGGGCCAAGATCCTGCAGAATGGAGACGCGCTCCCCGGTTTCGACATCTTCGAGCAGCGTATCGCGGCAATCGCAGGCCTGCGCGGCGTCGGCGATCTGGATCACGCCGGCGATGCGATGGCCAAGTCGCGCCAGATCGCGAGCGAAATCCGCGATGAGGCGGTTCGCCGCGTCGCTGTCCTCGTAAACCAGCGCCGCGAGCGCGCTAACTTCGCCATATTCGCGCCCGCTCATGGATGCTTCCTTCTGATTTGAAAGACGGTTGCGCCGTCTTTGGAGACCATGCCCTCCAAAATGTCGCCGGTCTGGCGCAAAAGATGAGGAATATCGATAACGGCGAGCGGATCGCTGCATTCGACGGTGAGGAGATCGCCCTCGTTCAGCCTCCCCAGGGCTTTGCGCGTGCGCAGCGCCGGCAACGGACAGTTGAGGCCGCGCAGGTCGAGGGCAGTCGAGGTCGGTTGGATCGTCATGAGCGGTCTATCAGAAATCCAGCGCAAGGATTATATCATCGGCAAGGGTAAGCGATGCGGCGGGAATCTTCCAGAGGAAGCGGGCGCTTGAGTGGAAATGACGCGCCCGCTAGCGGTGTCCTCATCGGCCGAAGAGGCGATGATCCCGTTCGAAAATTCCCCTCACCTCGAAGTAACGCACAAGAGGGCCTGGCGATGCGCGTCATCGGACTTGCGGGATGGAGCGGCGCCGGCAAGACGAGCTTGATCGTCAAGCTCATTCCTCGGCTTAACGCGCGCGGTTTTTCCGTTTCTACGCTGAAACATGCCCATCACTTTTTTGACGTCGATAAGCCCGGCAAGGATTCCTACGAGCATCGCGCGGCGGGGGCGAGCGAGGTTCTCGTCGCCTCCGCGAACCGCTGGGCCTTGATGCATGAACTGAGGGGAGCTGGCGAGCCGCCGGTGGGCGCTTTGCTTGCGCGGCTGAGCCCCGTCGATTTCGTGATCGTCGAGGGGTTCAAACGCGACTCTTACGTTAAAATTGAAGTCCATCGCCTAGCCAACGGCCAGCCTCTTCTTTATCCCCTTGATCCGAGCATCAAAGCCCTGGTGAGCGACGGCGATCCCGGCGCGTCGTCCCTGCCCTTCGCTCATTTGGACGACGTAGAGGGCGCCGCGACGCTGATCGAGCGCTTCGCCGAGCCGATTGAGGAGACCAAGGCGAGGCTCGGGCAAACGGTAGGATAGCGCGAAGGCGGAAAGCATCCGGCTGATGGTTCAATTGGGCAAGGATGCGTTTGCGGCGGGCGACCGACTGATGCGCGTCGATGAGGCTGTCGCCGCGTTGTTCGCTCGCGTCGGAAGCGTAGCGGAGGTCGAGCGGGTCGCGCTGGTCGAAGCCGAAGGCCGCGTCTTGGCGGAGAATTTCATTGCGCCGATCGATCTGCCGAGCTTCGACAATTCAGCGGTCGATGGCTACGCCGTCTGCTTCGAGGATCTCGCACAATCAGCCGAGACCGTGCTCGAAATTGGGGGCAGGGCGGCGGCGGGGCGCGCTTTGGCCCGGGTGGCGCCGCTCCATGGCGCGGACCTCGCCGGCAAGGCGGTCCGCATCTTCACCGGCGCCGCCATGCCGGAAGGGATGGACACTGTTTTCATGCAGGAGGACTGCTGCGGCCGCCCGGATGGACGCGTCGTTTTGCCGCCTGGCTTATCGCGCGGCGACAACTGCCGTCTGCGCGGCGAGGACATTCGCGCGGGCGAGGTTGCGCTCCACGCAGGGCGGCGCCTGCGGCCGGAGGATCTCGGCCTCGCCGCCGCGCTCGGAGTTGACCGCCTCTGCGTCCGGCGCAGATTGAAGGTCGCAACTTTTTCCACCGGCGACGAGATCGTTTCGCCCGGCGCGCCGTTGAAGCCGCCGGCCGTCTATGACGCCAACCGCTTCCTGCTGCACGGGCTGCTGCGTCGCCTAGGCGCCGACGTCACCGATCTCGGCATCCTTGCCGACGACGCCAAGGCGATCGCCACGGCGTTACGGTCCGCGGCTTTGGCGCATGATCTCGTGCTGACCTCGGGCGGCGTGTCGACGGGTGAGGAGGACCACGTCAAGGCGGCGATCTCCGACGGCGGTTCGCTGGTCCTCTGGCGGCTGGCGATCAAGCCAGGGCGCTCGGTGGCGATGGGCGTGATCGAGGGCGCGCCGTTCATCGGGCTGCCCGGCAATCCCGTCGCGGCTTTCATTGCTTTCGCCTTTGTGGCCCGGCCGCTCATGGCGGCCCTATCAGGCGCCCAATTTGAGCCGCCTCGCGCGGTCCCGGTCAAATCCGCTTTCGCTTACAAAAAGAAGCGCGGGCGGCGGGAATACGTCCGCGTCGCTTTAGTCGAGGATTCGACCGGCGCACTCGTTGCGGAGAAATATGGCGTAGAGGGCGCGGCCGTGCTGACCTCGCTGACGCGCACCAGCGGTTTCGTTGAACTGCCTGAAGACGTTGAAACAGTCGCATCCGGAGACTCGGTCAATTTCATCGACTACGATCTGATTCGATAGGGACCGCGCTTTATGCTTTATCTCTGGATCATGGCGGGGAGCGCGCTAGGCGGCGCGGCGCGCTTCTGGGTCGCGACGGCGATCGGCAATCAGATCGGAGAGACGTTTCCCTGGGGCACGGTGATCGTCAATATCACGGGCTGTTTCGTCATCGGCTTTTTCGCGACGCTGACCGGTCCCGACGGGCGCTTCCTCATCGGCTCCACGGCTCGTCAATTCGTGATGACAGGGATCTGCGGCGGCTACACTACTTTCTCTTCATTCAGCCTGCAGACGCTGAATCTCGTGCAGGACGGCGAAATGCTGCGCGCCGGCGCAAATGTCGGCCTCTCCGTCGCGCTGTGCCTGATCGCCGTCTGGCTTGGCCATGTCGCGGCGAGCGCGATCAATCAGCTGCAAGGCGCCTGAACCTAGCAAATTCTTCGTGACGTCCGCGCTGTTGCGCTTGATGGTTGCGGCCATCGCGATTGAACATCGCGCGGGATAAGGCTCGGCCGTCAAGACGTAGCCGCCGCGTGTTTGCTTGAATGCAGAAGTTCGCCCGCCGTGAGTATATTATTGTATATTAATCTGGAATAATTAAAGAATATATTCGTTGCATGACAGTGCGCGTCAATTTAAATTTGGTGCGCGCTCTGAAAATGCGGAGAATGCTATGTGCGATATATTTAATACGAGAATTAGAATAAATCAAATATTGAATGCAGCCATCTCAGATGGATTTGGTGACTGGTCGATGAAGACAGACGCATTGGTTCAACAGTGTTTCTGCGCGTTGCAAGCTTACTATGGCGACTTGTGCATCGAGGAATGCCTGAAGAGGAAGGCGGAGGAATTCGTCGCAGCGCATTTGGCGCGGCGTCCGCCGGAGAAGAAGGATCAAACGCTGCGCCGGCCGATCGTCTGACTGTTGTAAATCTCTCGACCCGGAGCTGCGCCTTTTTTTGAGAGCTGAGTCATTGCGCTGGGGCGCGTCCTCGGTTGTGGAGCGCGGTCCTGATCGCCGCATACCGCCAGCGCTGTGACGGTTTGCGGGTGGCTCCGCGTCAGGTCAGAGGCTGCAAATCGTCGGCGTCGAGCGCTTTTGTCGCATGCTGCTCTCGACTTGACAGCCGAGACGCCGATCATATTTGCCAGCTCGGATCGAAGTGAAAATAACCTTCACCGGCTCTCGCCGTTCATGGCCGCGTTCGTCCCGCGGCGCAACGAAGGTGGACCGCTATCCAGAGAAAAGACCGGCGACAAAAACCGCAAAGTCGGCGTCCCGTCAGAATGGGAGGAAACAATGGATGCGCAAGTTCGAACAACATTGGGTGACGCAAGGTCGCTGACCGAGGCCTCGATCTCCGCCCTGCGCGCCTCGCTGCGCGGCAATGTACTGCTGCCAAGCGACGCCGGTTACGATTCGGCCCGCTCGATCTGGAACGCCATGATCGACCGACGGCCTGGCCTGATCGTGCAAGCCGCTGGTCCGGCGGACGTCGTTCGGGCGGTCAACTTTGCCCGGGAGCACAATGCTTTGCTCGCAGTGCGCGGCGGCGGCCATAATATCGCGGGCACAGCCGTGTGCGATGGCGGCATCATGCTCGACCTATCGCATATGCGTTCGATACATATCGACCTCGCAGCCCGTCGCGCGCGCGTCGAAGGCGGCGCGACGTTGGGCGACGTCGACAAGGAGATGCAGACCTTCGGTCTGGCGATCCCCGTCGGCATCAACTCCACGACCGGAATCGGCGGCCTGACCCTCGGCGGCGGCTTCGGTTGGACGAGCCGGAAGCTCGGGCTGACGATCGACAGCCTCGCATCGGTGGACATCGTCACCGCCGACGGCCAGCTGCGCCGCGCGGACGGCGCGGGAATGCGGGCGCGGGCCGGCGGGCATCAGCCGGACACAGCGCCACCGCACGCGACGCGACGCGCAAGGCTGCCGCCTTTTCGGCTGGGCGCGTTCCCTGTTTGCCGCTCTCAGCCCATATGCAACCAGCGCCGTCTATGTGAACTTCATGCCCGATGATGAGGCCGACCGCGTTCGCAGCGCCTTCGGAGCCCCAACTACGATCGTCTCGTCGCGGTCAAGAAACGCTACGATCCCGATAATTTCTTCCGGTCGACGCAGAATATCGGGACCGACTGAAAGGAAGTTCGCGTCGGATTTGACTTATGACTTGTGGGAAAAGATCGACGCTCTTCTTCCCGTCCTCGACGGCATGATGGCCACCGTCGCGGATGTAGGCACGATGCGTTATGGCGGCCAAGGATGATCAAAAAAGGCGCAGGGTTTTTCGGCTATGATCATGAGTTGAAACGATGAGATTTAAGGCTTAAATGCCTTTTTATAGTTCATTATTGGCTGACGTTCTCGCGATGCTCCTGCGAGTCACATTCGACACCCATACGCTTGACGCTGTGGTTCGGCCCCAAAGCGCACGCGGAGGGAACGGCACAAGCGGCGCCAGTATCCAGGCTGCGATCAAAGCCCGTCGCGTTCAGGGTTTTTTTAGCGAGACCCTTATCACGATCGAGGCCATTCGGAATAAGAAACGACCTGAGGTGTTTGGCAGCACTCGGCTCGAAGGCTCGTGGTCCTCGACGGCCGAAAATGCGTTGACCCTTAGAATAGGGCCGAAGCAAAATAGGAGAACCGCCGCCTTCCAAATTCTCCGACAGAATTGAGGCAGCGCGCCAGCTTGGCATGCGCGCTCTGATGGTCCCGCGTTTACCCGGAGGAGGCGTTTGCGCCAAGGATGATGACGGCACGCTCTTCGAGCCTATTGGAGATCATGAGCAGTTCGTCACTAGGGCCACTCACCTAAGGAGCAAAATAGGAGCCCGCAATATTGGGCATGCGGCCGCAGTATCGCTAGGTCTCGCACTCAGCGCCCGGGATGGAATATCTGGAAAAGAGCTATGGCTTACAGGGCTGGGTCGCGCAAAGACCGAAGACGAAAAAGGGCAAGTCGCAAAAGTGGCTGCCGAATGGGCCGACGGGGACAGTATCGTCGCTCATTACGGTTATGGCATCCACCTTTTTTGTAGCGAAGACCGCAACAGTGCGCACCCTGGGACGCCGTCAATTCTCGATCCCAAAAATCGTCAGTGGCTTACGGAAGAATTCGGCATTAAGTTCGTCACGCTGATTGAGCTAGCGGACATGATGATACTCCTTGAACCAACTCGCGCCCTGTCGTAGCCGGCATACCCCCGCCGTGAAGGCGATGATCGATTCCGTGTTGGAATCATTGACCTCCGAAACTACCCCGCCCGCGCCGCCTCGAACTCGCCCGTCAGCTCCAACCACTCTTCTTCGGCGAGAGCCAGCGCCTTTTCCAATTCGCCGCGCTGGGCGGCGAGCTGCGCCGCCTTCGCCGGGTCCTTAGCGAAGCTCGCGGGATTGGCCAGGATCCTGTCGACGCGCTCGACGAGATTTTGGAACTTCTGCATCTTTTCCTCGACCGCTGAGAGGCGCTTTTTGAGCGGCGCGATCTCCCTGCGCTGAGGGGCGCTCTCGGGTTGCGGCGTTCGCGGCTGCTCGGCGGCGCGATCTTTCCTGCCACCCTTGCCACTGCTGGCGCCGGCGCCGTCGAGCACATATTTTCGGTAATCGTCGATATCGCCGTCGAAGGCCGCGACCGTGCCGTCAGCGACCAGCCAAAGGCGATCGGCGCAAGCCTCGAGAAGATGGCGGTCATGCGAGACGAGTATGATCGCGCCCTCGAAATCATTGATTGCTTCGATCAGCGCCGCCCGGCTGTCGATGTCGAGATGGTTGGTCGGCTCGTCGAGGATCAAAAGATGGGGCCCGTGGAAGCTCGCAAGGCCCATCAGCAGCCGCGCTTTCTCGCCGCCGGACAATTGCGCGACCTTGGTGTCGGCCTTGACGTTGGGAAAGCCGAATTGGGCGCATTTGGCGCGGATTTTTGCTTCCGTGGCGTCGCGCATGAGGCCGGCGACGCATTGATAGGGGGTCGCCTTTTCGTCGAGCTCATCGACCTGGTGCTGGGCGAAAAACGCGACCTCGAGTTTTGAGGAGCGCCGCACGACGCCGCCCTGCGCCTGCAAGCGTCCAGCCACCAGTTTGGCGAAGGTCGATTTGCCGTTGCCGTTCGACCCTAAGAGGCCGATGCGGTCGTCCTCGGCGATGTTCAACGAAAGCCGCTTCAGGACGGGCGCGCCGCCATAGCCGACGCTGGCGTCGTCCATCGCGACGATCGGCGGACTTAACGGCTTCGCCGGCGAGGGCAGGCGGAACGGCAGGACATGGCCGTCGACGATGGCCGCGATTGGCTCCATCTTGGCGAGCATTTTGAGCCGCGATTGCGCCTGCGCCGCTTTCGTCGCCTTGGCCCGGAAGCGGTCGACGAAGGATTGCAGATGCTTGCGTTCGGCCTCCTGCTTTTTCTGGTATTTTTGCAAAATAGCCTGCTGCTCGCGGCGCTGCTTTTCGAAGCTCGAGTAATTGCCGCGCCAGAGCGTCAGTTTCGCCGTATCGAGATGCAGAATATGGTCGGATACGGCGTCGAGCAGATCGCGGTCATGGCTGATGACGATGATGGTCGCCGGATAGCGCTGCAGATAGTCGATCAGCCAGAGCGCGCCTTCGAGATCAAGGTAGTTGGTCGGCTCGTCGAGGAGCAGCAGATCGGGGCTTGAAAACAGAACGGCGGCGAGGGCGACGCGCATGCGCCAGCCGCCGGAGAATTCCGAAAGCGACCGGTTTTGCGCCGCTTCGTCGAAGCCAAGGCCGGCCAGAATGCCGGCGGCGCGGGCCGGCGCGGCATGGGCGTCGATATCGACGAGCCGGGTGTGGATATCGGCGATGCGGGCGGGATCAGTCGCGGTTTCCGCCTCGCGCGTCAGCGCCGCGCGTTCGAGATCGGCCTCGAGCACGAAATCGATCAGCGTCTGCGCGCCGCCCGGCGCCTCCTGCTCGACGCGGCCTAGGCGCATCTGGCGTGGATATGAGATTGTTCCCGATTCCGGCGCAAGTTCGCCCTCGATCATGCGGAACAAAGTGGTCTTTCCGGCGCCGTTGCGGCCGACGAAGCCAATGCGCGCGTTGTCCGGCAAAGCGGCGCTCGCCTTGTCGAACAGAATTCTCGGGCCAAGCCTAAGCGTGACATCATTGATATGGAGCATAGGGGCTTGTCGCCCGACTTCTATTGCATTGCAAGAGCGGCGCGGCGAACGCAAATCCGGAGCGAAGCCGGAACGGACCGGAATTGGCCTTAACCACCAGTGCTGCACTCGGTCGAAGTTAATGCAAACGCCGTCCCGGCGCTCACTTTTGCGCCGCAAGACTGCGATTGCACAACAATGCGGTGGTTTGCCGCTACAAGAAGCTTTGCCGCTGCCTTGTATTGATTTGCCGCAGCAGTTAGAGAATTCCAATCTTTCGTCATTCGCGGCGCGGAGGACGCTCGGGCTTATTCCCAGTTATTAGGACGGGCCCTATGTCACCTTCTACTTCGAGAACTACGACCGATGTGGTTGCAAGTCCATGAAATGGTGTTCATCGAAAGGGGCGACCCAGAGCAGGTTCCAGACGAGATCGGGACCTTCATGATCGAAATCGAAGCTTCCGCGTTCCGGGCGGCGCTGACCACGGACGATCCGCACGGCTTCGTGCAGGCCGATTGGCGGCCCCATCTCATCACCGATGGCAGGCTGGACCGCGCCACTCGGGCGACCGCGGCGTTTTCACCTCGCTGAAAAGCGCTCATTCTACCCGTCGCGGGAGCGCGCCGAAGGGCGCCCCGCAATTCAGGTCTTCAGAGGATTTTCCCGCGATTGAGAATCCCCTTGGGATCGAGCGCCGCTTTAAGCGCGCGCATGAGCGCGATTTCGTTGTCGTTGCGACTGACCTTGAGGTAGCGCTTCTTTTCCAGCCCAACCCCGTGTTCGGCCGAGATCGAACCGCTGAACGCGGCCAGCGGTGCGTAGACGAGCTGCTCGACCTTTGGTCTCGAGACCACGTAATCCTGCGGCTTGACCTGCACGATGACATGCAGATTGCCGTCGCCCAAATGACCGAAAATCCAGAGCTCGTGTTCGCCGATTTCGCTCCGCAGCCGATCCCCCAGGTTCTGGGTGTATGCTTCCATTTCGCCGATCGGCAGCGAGATATCGAAGACCAGCGGGACGCCGCCGCGCAACACCTGCTCGACGTCGTCGCGGATCGCCCAGAAGGCATGGCAGTCGGCGTCGGATTGGGAAATTGCGGCGTCGGCGACAACGCCCTGTTCAAAGGCCGCTTCCATAGCGGCGTTGAAATCGCTGGGTATCGAGATCGCGATCAGCGCCCTGGCTCTCGACGAGCACGTAAAACGGATGATCCTGCGAGACGGGAGGCCTGCCTTTCGCCGGCGGCGTCGTGACAAGTTGATAGAAGGAGCGCCACATCACCTCATAAGCCGAAAGGCAACCACCCAACGAACGGTCCATGTGCTTGAGGAATTTTGCGACGTTGACGAATGTGTCCAAGGCGACAAACGCCACGTTGAAGGTCATCGGCTTTTCGCGAAGCCGAAGCGATAGTCGCGTTATGACGCCGAGAGTGCCCTCGGATCCGATGAACAGGTGTTTCAGGTCGTAGCCGGCGTTGTTCTTGATCAGACGGTTGAGCGATGAAACGATCGTTCCGTCCGCCAGGACCACTTCGAGGCCGAGCGTCATGTCGCGCATCATGCCATAGCGGATAACACGATTGCCGCCAGCGTTGGTCGCCGCGTTTCCGCCCAAGGTCGCCGTTCCGCGCGCGCCAAGATCGAGCGGAAATGCAAGATCGTACTTTTCCGCCTCTTCTTGCAGCGCCTGCAACGTCACGCCCGCCTGCACGATTGCGGTGCGCTGAATCGGATCGACCTCTTCAATCGCGCGCATCCGCTCAAGCGACACGATCACTTCGTCAGGTTGCGCATCGGCGCCATGCACCAGACCGGTCAGGCCCCCATGGACGACAACGCCGACGCGATTTTCGTGACACCGCCGCAAGACCGCCGAAACTTCCGCCGTATTCGCCGGCCGAACCAGCGCCGCCGCCTTCAGATTGTCCGGTCTCCCGAAGCCGGCCGAGCGCGCGGCGAGCGACACCGCATCCAGGACGCCGCCAGCGCTGACGATTTGTCGCAGGTCGTCGACAATATTCATGGCTCAGCTGGCTCCAATCATGATTTCGATCAGACGAGGACCGCGCTGATTTCATCGCCGACGCCATTTGCGCGCGAACTCCTCGGCGGTTGTGGCGCGGCTCGCCTCGACGCCCAGGCCGTTCGCAATTCTCGTCCAAATAGCGTCAACCTGAAGCAGCATACCTCGTAGGAGTGCTGAGAGCCAGCGCGGACGCAAGGGGACGGCCGCCCGATTACGCCAACTCAAGTGGCGCGCCGGGCGGACTCCTCGCCGTCCAGCAGCGCGGCGTGTCTCCTCGCAGGTCCGCGAAGCCGCGAGCTTCAACGCTTTGTCGATGTGGACATAGCCCTGGGTCACGCCCCTGGCGAGGTGGTGCTTGAGTTCAGTCATCCGTACTACGGCCACATGGCGGCAATCGCGGAAAGTATCCGCGCCGAGCTCGCCGGCGATTTCGACACCTAGACCACGACGACTTTGGACCGGATCGGTCCAAAGTTCATGAACGTGATTGATGCGGGCGGGAAACCGGGATCCACTTTTCCTTATCCCGCTCTAGGTTATTTTGGGCGAAACCCGCCGCCGCTCTGCGCGAGAATTTGTTGGCGTGCGCGGCGCGGCTGATCGTCAGGAAGCCTAGCTTGATCATAGGCGATAGCTATGTTTTCTATTTATATAAGCGATTAGACCAGCGCAAGCTGGTGCATTATAGCGGAGCAACTCTGTATCGGCTCTCACATAGGAGATATTAAATGGCCGGAATTGGCGAAAAAATCCCAAGTTTCTCTGTCACCGGCGTCAAGCCCGGCTTTGAAAAGCATGAAGAAAACGGTGAAAGCGCATTTGAGGCCCTCACCGAAGAAAGCTTTCCTGGCAAATGGAAGGTCATCTTCTTCTATCCCAAAGATTTTACCTTCGTTTGCCCGACCGAGATCGCCGAATTCGCCCGGCTCAATGACGAATTCGCCGATCGCGACGCCGTCGTCCTCGGCGGCTCGACCGACAATGAATTCGTCAAGCTCGCCTGGCGGCGCGACCACAAGGACCTCGCCAAGCTGCCGATCTGGCAGTTCGCCGATACCAACGGGTCGCTGACCGACGGACTTGGCGTTCGCTCGCCCGCTGGCGTCGCCTATCGCTACACTTTCGTCGTCGATCCGGACAATGTCATCCAGCATATCTACGCGACGAACCTCAATGTCGGCCGCGCCCCAAAAGATACGCTGCGCGTGCTTGACGCCTTGCAGACCGACGAACTCTGCCCTTGCAACCGTGAGGTCGGCGGCGACGTTCTGAAGGCGGCGTGACTCTGATGTCGATCGACAGCTTGAAAGCACAACTGCCTGACTTTGCGAAGGATGTGCGCCTGAACCTTGGCGCCATTGCGAATGACGAGAGCCTCGACGAGCAGACCAAATATGGTCTGCTTCTCGCCTGCGCGATCGCGACGCGCAACGCAGAGGTCGCCGCGGCGTTCGACCGCGAGGCGACGGCGCGTCTTTCCCCGCAAGCATGCGACGCTGCGCGGTCAGCCGTGGCCATCATGGCGATGAACAACGTCTATTACCGCTTCGTTCATCTCGCCTCGAATGCGGCCTACCGGACCTTGCCGGCCAAACTGCGCATGTCGGTGATTGGCGCGCCCGGCGTTCCGAAGGTCGATTTCGAACTCTGGTGCCTTGCCGTGTCGGCCATCAACGGCTGCGGCGCCTGCGTCGATGCCCACGAAAAGGTGTTGGCCGAGGCCGGCGTCACACAGGAAGCTATTCAGACGGCGGTTCGGTTCGCCGCCATCGTTCAATCGGCCGCCGTCGCGCTCGAAGCGGCGCGGCTGCCGGCGCTGGCTCGACTCCCGCCTGATCGAAAAGCGGATTTATTTCGGCGACTTAATAGCCTCCGGGATGTTTTTGCGGATCAATTCCGACAGCGCTGCGATTGCCGGCCTGCGCGGGTTGGTTGGCCGCGAAATCATCCGGATCAGCCGGGAGGTGTGCGGCCCGCCCAGCCTGCGCGCCGTGAGGTTTCCGGGCAACTGCGGCTCGTCGAGCAGGGCCAAGGCTGGCATCAGCGTCATTCCATAGCCCGCCGCCGCCATATGGAGGAGCGTCTGCAGGCTGGTTGCGCGCATATCCGCCATGTCGCCTTCGCCGCGCCGATGATGTTCGCAAAGTTCAAGCGCCTGATCGCGCAGGCAGTGTCCGTCAGCGAGGAGCAGCAACTGTTCAGGGTCGATCGCGCTCGCCGCGACGACGTCGGTCGCGGCTAGCGGATTGTCCTGTGGCAGACACCAGAAAAAACGGCTCGTCGAAAAGCGGCGTTATCTCCAGCGCGTCGGCCTCCGGGTCCGAGGCGATAAGCGCGGCGTCAAGTTCGCCATGCAGGACGGGCTCGATCAAGCGCGCCGTCAGGTCCTCGACCAGCGCGAGAGGCGTTTTCGGCATGGCCACTCGCGCCAGCGGCAGCAGGAAGGGCATCAGATAAGGCGCGAGAGTCGGAATGACGCCGAGGCGCAAAGGCCCGATCATCGGATCGCGGCTCGCTTTGGCGCAAGCGATGAGCTCGTCGGCCGCGGCGATGGCGCGGCGCGCATGGGCGAGAATGACGTCGCCGGCGGCGGTCGTCGTTAGGGATTTGCCGACCCGCTCGAAGATGGGGACGCCGAGCTCCTCCTCGAGCTTGAGGATCTGTCCGCTAAGCGTCGGTTGGCTGACGTGGCAGGCCTCCGCGGCGCGGCCAAAATGTTTGAGTTCGGCGACTTTGATGATGTAGCGAAGGTCGCGCAGGTTCATGCGACTTCGCATATCAATCCTGATTTCGCAATACAACCAGCGCTTTTCAGGGCGCTCGTTTGCCCATCGCTTTGACGCAGGATGCGGCCGGAACAGCCTGGGACTTTTCGGCGTCTTGCGGTCAGCCGTGAGCGTCGCGGCGGGTTGCGGGCGCGCTCCGGCGCCTCTATAAGCGAGCGGCCTGAATTCAGCCCTCCCGACAAAGGACGACCGCGAATGGCGCTCGAACGTACTTTTTCCATTCTGAAGCCGGATGCGACGCGCCGCAATCTGACCGGCGCGATCAACGCGCTGATCGAAAAGGCCGGCCTTCGCATCATCGCGCAAAGGCGCGTCCTGATCACTAGAGCCCAGGCCGAAACCTTCTACGCCGTGCACAAGGAGCGGCCTTTCTTCGGCGAACTCGTCGAGACGATGACCAGCGGCCCGGTGGTGGTGCAGGTGCTCGAAGGTGATGACGCGATCCAGGGCTACCGCGACGTATTGGGCGCGACCGACCCGGCGAAAGCCGCTCCGGGCACCATCCGCAAGGAGTTTGCACTGTCGCTCGGCAAAAACTCCGCCCACGGCTCGGATGGTCCCGAGACCGCCGCGGTCGAGATCGCGCAATGGTTTTCCGGCAATGAGATCGTCGGGTAATTCGCTCGTTGGATCTTGTCCCGGCGGCCCTAAAGAACGACCGCCGGGCTCTCGGATTTGTCTAGGCCTTCCACGCCATCGAGCTGATGAACTCCCTTGCCAGCGATGCGGACGCGATAGCCGGGTCGGTCGTCACTGACTTCTTCGGATAGCCTACGTAGTAAATCCCTATAACGTCATTCGCCGCATCCCGAATAGGCTCATAGCCTGTGACGTAAGGCTTGCCCAGGATGTCGGCCTCTCCATAGAAGGGCTCATTTTTCATAATGGCCACGATCACCTTGCCTTTGGGATCCAGGACGGTTCCAACGGCCCGCGAACCATCGTCCTTTCGCACATTGGTAGCCACGCGGACAAATTCGTCGCCACTCTTTACAAAGATGGTCGCCGTGCCCCCCATTTCCTTCTGGACCTCATCAACCAAGGCGAAATTGTTATTCATCTCGGTTCCTCCAAAATAGATTTGTGGAACCTCTTTATCTCCAACGGCAGATTTTCCTTCGAGCTTGGCCGGCCCCAATTTTTGCGCCTTCGCCTTCAAGAGCTCCATGGACGTTTGCACTTTTTGCGCCATAGCCTCCTGCTGAGCATAACAGACGCCTGGCAAGAGCCCTAGAATCCCGACAATCAAAGCGAAACAGAGTACCGCGAGATTCGTTTTTCTCATCCCCGCGTTCATGACGTTCCTCCTTAGCCCGGCATTCCCGTTACCTGCCCATGACCCCGCCAATTCCCTGGCCTCAGCGATACGTCGAAGACGCGCCATCGTGAGGGGTAGCCGTAATCGGAGCCAAAAAATAAACGTTCGGGTTCGAGATCTGTTCCGGATTTTCGGAGCTGAGCCAGCGCCCTTGAACCTTGGATCTTGCGCTCCCCGAGTTGCTTTCTTCCAGCCGGGAGCGAAGCTTTGGCCGGCGGCGGCCTCTAAGCGCGCAATCTTCGAGGCGCCCGATGTCGCCTAGATTACCGACTGGCGTGTAAGGCCGTGGCTACGACAGGCTGCCGTCTTCCGCTCGTTCAGCTGGTGATGACCGGATGCCCGAACCGCGCCTTGATTGCGGCGACCGCGCCATGTCGTTGACATTCCATGAAACCGACGCTCTCACACGCGCCGTTGAAGCGGATGCGAGGCAAGCTCGTGTTATACTTCAGATGATCTGGAAATAATCCGCCGAATCGTGTTGTGGTCGCCGTTCGAAAGCCCAACTCGCGACAAACAGCAAATTCTCTTTCGCCACAACTCTTCGCGTCGCCATGAGGATAGGCGAAATGTAGAACGGGCTTGCCGGTAAGCGCCTGAAGCCGGATAACGTTGCCCAGAATTTCGGCGCGCACCTGGTCAACCGTCAATTGCGCCAGAATCGGGTGGCTGTCCGTATGTCCGCCGATTTCGACCAGCGGATCATTGGATAGCCTTTGTAATTGAATGCAATCCAGAGCGTCAGCGTCCAACACTTGTTCGGCGGTAATATTTTTTTGGCGAGAGCGGCGAACGATCTCTTCGACGCCTATTTCTTTTTGCCCAACACGAAGGGTTAGGTCCAGAAACGCTTTCATTTTCTGCTTTGGCGTAGACACCCTAAGAGATTTTCCGCCGACATCCAAAGTAGGTTGATCGTGTTGGCGGATAATTTCTCTTATCGGGCCCCACCAATTGTTTTTACGCCGTTCCAGAAAGGCGGTCGTTACATAAATTGTGAACGGCTTGTTATATTTTTTGAAGATGGGAAGCGCCACAGTGAAGTTGTCGCGATAACCGTCGTCAAATGTGAAGCAAACAAATGGTTTCGTATTTCCAGAGGCTAGCCGCTTCATCGCCTCGTCAATAGAGATGATGTCGATACTGTTTGCGACATAATACCTAATGATGAGATCGAGAAAGGCGCTGCTTATTTGATGGTTCGGGTCGACAAGGTCGTTTGTGTCTTGCACGACGCTGTGTCCCATAATGATCGCGCCTACACCCTTGTATGCGCGGCCAATTAGCCGGTCCGCGCGTGTTGTGTAGACAATGTCTGACGCTTTTCCCAGAAATGAGTAGTTCACGTAATTTATTCCTCAAGAGACGCAGTTTATCTCTCGCGCCCACGGACTTCGTGGGCACTGCCTTTATTGCATTTATATTTATATCTTAATATTATTCATGTGTTTTGATCCGCCATCAGGTTCGAGCCGGAAGCGGGCGGTTTGCCAGGATCGTGTCATATGTTTTCATCAGCGCTACCGCGTGATTGCCTCGTGTCGGATGGCGCGCCCAGAAATGATTATATGCTGCATTACTCACCGCCCTTAAGGTGTCATTGTCGTTTGTGAGATGGAGGCAACGCATCAGATCATCCACATCACCCGCGCGCATCACCCAGCCGGTCTTGCCATCCTCCACGCGTTCAGACGCCGCCGAAATATCGCTTACGATGCAAGGAATGCCGCGCGCCGCCGCTTCATCTACCACGAGGCCATACGTCTCATAATATAAGCTCGGAAAGACGAGGCAACGCGCGCGGCCCATTTCCTCGAGTATTTGCTCCGGCGTCAGCCACCCGGTGACGCGGCAACCCTCCACTGCTTCCGCCCCGGCGCGCAGCTGGCAGTCGCCGTCGCCGATCAGGGTGAGCCTCATTTTGCTACGCTTTGCGGCCTCTATCAGAACCTCAATGCCTTTTCCTGGATCGAGCCGCCCTACGGCGACCAGCGTGGTGTTGGAGGCGACATCCACGGGCGGCGCATGAGGAACTTCGATTAGAGGCGGGAGCGGATGACAGCGGGCGCCTTTGGGCAGATAGGGCGCAATAATCGCCTCGGAGCGGCGCGACTGTGTGATGTAGTCCATTACCCCGGCCGGCATTTTCCCGGGACCGCGTTGCACGGCGGAGCGAGCCAAACGATAGACCTTGTGCGCATAGTGACGTCTGTCGCAATTGGTGGTTATACAGCCCATGGATAGGCCACGCCGCAAGCACGGCTTACGCTCATTATAGTCAAAGAACGCACCATTTGGGCAGGCCGCGAAGTAATCATGCACCGTGCAGACGACACGGAAACCCATCTCGTTTGCCGCTCGCACCGGACTCGAGCTCAGCGCTTTGCAGTAGCTATGGAGATGCACAATCGTTCGCGACGGGTCCATCTCACGCAGCAGGGTTTTCGTTCGGCGGTAGGCAGCGAGGTTCCATAAGCCCTGCAGAGCCACTGAAGGATTCTTGGCCACGTCGCTTAGTTCAAGCTGGTCGAGGAAGATGACTTCGAGAGGCGCGTTTTGCAAGGCGGGACAGACAGGACCGACTGCGCCGAAAAAGATAACCCGCATGCCGCCTTCAGCGAGGACGACCGCTTCGCCGATCGCGAGGCGGCTCGCCCCCCCATCAATATGGCAATAGTCGTTGAGGACCACGACGAAAGAAGGACTTGATGACTGCTTGTGCAACATGAAATCCCAAATGGTTGAACCATTGACAAAATCCGGTTGAGAAAAACTAACAATTATCCAGATTTTGTATCACTTGGTCCTGATCCCTGCCTAAGGTTATATGATTCCTTTTTGATGACTGCTTGTCCAACATGAAATCAGAAATGGTTGTCGTTGACAAAATCCGATTGAGAAAAACTAACAATTATCCCAATTTTGTAATCACCCGCATAAGATTATGCATTTAATGTTTCCCTTATTCCCGAACACAAACGTAACAAGAGTCGGCAAATACGGAGATTTCCAAAACCAATGGCGACGCTCCCTAAACTGGCGGATTGCGCAATGGGGCTGGGGCGCCTGCAAAATCGTCCGAGAACACCCTATTGCCTTTAACGCGCAACCGCCCCGAGGCGAGGCGTTCAAGCGCCGCGGGATAGATGAGATGCTCCTGCTCGAGCACGCGCGCCGCCAGCGTTTCGGGCGTATCGTCGTCGAGCACTGCGACGGCCGCCTGCGCGACGATCGGCCCGGCGTCCATAGCGGGAACAACGAGATGAGCCGTGCAGCCGTGGATCTTGACGCCATCGGCCAGGGCCCGCTCATGCGTATGAAGTCCGCGATAGGCAGGCAGCAGGGCGGGGTGAATATTGAGCATGCGGCCCTGCCATTGGCCGATGAACCAGGGCGTCAGCAGGCGCAGGAAGCCGGCGAGGCAGACGATCTCGATGCGGTGCAGTTCGAGCAGAGCTTGCATCGAGCATTCGAACTCTTCGCGTCCGGCATAAATCCTGTGGTCGACAGCGGCTGTGGCGACGCCGTTGGCTTTGGCGAAAACGAGGCCAGGCGCCTCGGGGCGGTTCGAAATGACGAGGACGATCTCAGCCGGGAAGTTTTGCGCGCGCGCGCGTTCGACCAGAGCCACCATGTTGGAGCCACGGCCGGAAATCAGCACTGCGGTGCGCTTGCGCCGGATCGTCAAAGCGCGAGCCGTCCGGCCGTCACAACACGCTCCGCGGCCGCCGCGAATCGACCCGGCCAAGGGCGATCGGCTCCTCTCCGGCGGCGCGCAGACTCGCTTCGACAGCCTTGGCCTCCGCGGCCGTGACGACCAGAACCATGCCGACCCCGCAATTGAACGCGCGCAGCATTTCGGCTTCGTCGACGCCACCAGCCGAGGCGAGCCAGGAGAAGAGGGGCGGCGGGGCAATCGCCGAAAGATCCAGTTCAGCCGAAACCCCAGGCGGGAGCACTCGAGGGATATTATCGGGAAAGCCGCCGCCAGTGATATGGGCCAACGCCTTGATGCTGCTATGCGCTGCCAGAATGGGCAAAATGGTCTTGACGTAGATGCGCGTCGGTGTCAGCAGCGCCTGCCCAAGGCTTTGGTCCGGGGCGAAGGGAGCGGGCGCGGCAAACCCAAGGCCGCTTTTACCGACAATTTTGCGGATCAGCGAAAAACCGTTCGAATGCGGCCCGGAGGAGGGCAGGCCAATGAGGCGGTCGCCGGCTGCGACGCCGGCCGCCGGCAAGAGCTTTGCGCGTTCGACCGCGCCGACGGCGAAGCCAGCGAGATCGTAATCGGCGCCGGAATAAAGGCCGGGCATTTCGGCGGTCTCGCCGCCGACCAGCGCGCAGCCGGCCTCGACGCAGCCTAGCGCTATTCCTTTGATCACGGCGGCGGCGACCGCGCCGTCAAGCTTTCCGCTGGCGTAATAGTCGAGGAAAAATAACGGCTCGGCGCCTTGGACGATCAGGTCGTTGACGCACATGGCGACAAGGTCGATTCCAATCGTGTCGTGAACGCCGGTCTCTATCGCGATTTTCACCTTGGTGCCGACGCCGTCGTTGGCGGCGACAAGGATCGGATCGGCAAAGCCCGCGGCCTTCAGATCGAACAGGCCGCCAAAGCCGCCGATCTCGGCGTCGGCGCCGCGCCGCGCCGTCGCGCGCACAAACGGCTTGATGGCCTCGACCAATGCGTTTCCGGCGTCGATGTCGACGCCCGCCTCGGCATAGGTGAGGCTGGGTTTTTTAGTCATCAAAGCATCCCGCGGCGATGGTTGAGGGCTAGCGCCTGCCGCGCGGCAAAGCAAGATCGCGCGCCGAGCCGGAAATCCTCAATCCGTCGGCGCAAATCAGCCACGGCGACAATGCATGTCGTCCGCGCGTTGAAAATGCGCTTTGTTAGGATGCGCTTCGCGCTCATGTTAGTTTTGCCTATTCTACGCTTCGGCGCTTCCAAGCCACAAAACCCAATGAATTTCTACAAATATGGCAGCCTTCCCAATCTGATTTCGCTGGGACGCCTGATGCTCGTCCCGGCAATCATTTCGCTGATCGTCGCGGGGCGCTGGAAAGAGGCCTGCGTCGTTTTCGTCATCGCCGGCGTATCCGATGCGCTTGACGGCTGGATCGCCAAAACGTTCAATCTGCGCACAGAGCTCGGCGCCTATCTCGATCCGCTCGCCGACAAGGCGCTGATCGTGTCGATCTATGTGACGCTGGCCATCGTCGGCGCAATTCCGGCGACGATCGCGATCATCGTCGTCTCGCGCGATCTCATGATCGTCGCCGCGTTCATGGTCTCCTGGCTGCTCGCTACGCCGCTCGAGGTCAAGCCGTTGTTGATATCGAAACTAAATACTCTGGTGCAAATCCTGTTTGCGGCTCTCGCTCTGAGCGTCGAGGCCTTTGGCGTTCACAAGGGCGCATGGTTCGGGATTTTGCTCTATGTCGTCGCCGGGCTCGCGCTCGCCTCGCTCGGCGCCTATCTCGCGCAATGGATCCGGCATATGAGCGCTTGACGCCAGCTTCGTGATAGAAGCCATCGCGGCGTGACATTTGCTGGCCCACGCATTGCGCGGCAAGAATGGAAAGACGAACGATGCGGCTTCAATGGCAGATCGGCTTCTGGGTCGGCGCGTTCGTTCTGCTTGTGCTACTGCTTTGGCTGTTCAGCGGCGTGCTTTTGCCTTTCGCGGCGGCGATGGCGCTCGGCTATTTGCTCAATCCCGTGGCCGACCGGCTCGAACGCTTGGGCCTCGGCCGCCTCGGAGCGACGCTGCTGATCATGACCGGTTTTGTCGTCGTCCTCGCCCTCATCCTCTTTCTGGTGATGCCCGCGTTGTGGCGCCAGCTCGTGAGTTTCATTCAGGCGTTGCCGTCCTACGCCATCAAGCTCGAAGATTTGGCGACGGAGCTCGGCGAGCGGCTTGCGCAGGACCACGGCGCGACCTTGCTGCAAAAGCTTGGCTTCGGCAAACAGGCGTCGGCGGACCTGCGCAATGCCACGAGCGACCTTGTCAATCAGGCGGCGCAGTGGGGTGGGACCTTCGTGAAATCGGTCTGGAGCAGCGGGGCCGCGCTGATTGGCCTCGTCTCGCTTCTGGTGCTGACGCCCGTAATCACCTTTTATATGCTGCTCGACTGGGATAAGATGATCGCGACGATCGACAGTCTCGTCCCCCTCCGCCATCGCCAGACCGTGCGCGAGCTGGCGCGCGAGGTCGATGCCTCCATGGCCGGCTTCCTGCGCGGCCAATCGCTCGTCTGTTTATTTCTCGGCGTCTGGTATGGGGTCGGGCTATCGCTGATCGGCCTCAATTTCGGACTCCTGATTGGCATCTCGGCCGGGTTTTTGAGCTTTATTCCCTATGTCGGCTCGCTGACCGCTTTAATCCTGTCGGCTATCGTCGCGATCGTGCAGGGCTGGCCGGAATGGCGATTGCTCGCCATGGCGCTTGGCGTCGTCGGCGCCGGCCAGTTTCTCGAAGGCAATGTTCTATCGCCGAAGCTGGTCGGCGGGTCGGTCGGCCTGCATCCCGTGTGGCTGATCTTCGCCTTGTTGGCGTTCGGCAGCCTGTTCGGCTTCACTGGCCTTATTGTGGCGGTTCCTTTGGCGGCCGCCGTCGGCGTGATCTTGCGCTTTGCCGTCAGACGCTACCGTGAAAGCAGGCTCTATACAGAAATCGACGCGCCGGCCTCAAAAATTCTGATCGAAGCCTCGGCGACGATCTCAGAGGAGCGCGGCTGATATGGCGCGACCGCGATCAGAGGCGGCGACCGGGACTGCGCCGGGAGCGCGACAGCTGACGCTGGAGCTGCCCCTTGCGCCGGGCTTCGGGCCCGAGGATTTCTTCGTATCTGGCTCGAATGAGACCGCCTATGCGGCGATCGAGGGTTGGCCGGCGTGGCCGGACCCGGTCCTCATCCTTGTTGGGCCGCCGGGCTCCGGCAAGAGCCATCTCGGCGCAATCTGGGCGGCGAAGGCCGGGGCCAAAATTATCGCCGCAGCGACCCTGGGGGGCGCGGACGCTGAGGCGCTCGCGAATTCGGGCCCGCTGCTCATCGAGAATCTCGAGGCGCTTGGCGGAGCGGAAGCGCAGCTGTTTCATCTCGTCAATCTGATGCGCGAGTGCGGAGCGCCGCTGGTTCTGACGGCAAAACGTCCGCCCGGCGCTTGGGGGCTCGAAATCGCCGATCTGGTGTCGCGTCTGCGCCTTGCGCCTTGCGTCGAGATCGATGCGCCCGACGACGCTTTGATGCGGGCTGTTCTGGTGAAGCTGCTGATAGATCGCCAGCTCGTCGCCGACGTTCGCATCGTGGATTATGCGGCCTTGCGTCTCGAGCGTTCGCTTGACGCCGCGCGGCGCTTCGTCGCAGCGCTCGACCGCGAGGCCCTGTCACGCCAGGGCCGCATCACGCGACAGATGGCGGCCGACATCCTCGACTCGCTATCTAGCGACGATGGGCAGGATTAATCAGGCTTCTGCTAAGCAGGCGCAAACAAGTCGCCGCTTCGCGACGGATTTGGAGCGCGCCGTCGCCAGCGGTCAATCGCGCACATAGACCTCGTTGACTGCGACTAAGGCGTCGCACAGAGATGCCGGATCAGCCCGCAGCGCTAAATCTTCGAACTAAACCGCTTCCAAGCAAAGTTGAAAGTAAGCTTTGGCGTGTCGCGGCAAAGGCGCCGAATGTTCAGTTTCGGTCAGACCCCTTGAGGCTATGGGCCGACGTATCGGATCTTGTTGCCGCGGGGATCGATAACCATCTCGCCGGCCGAAAGTCCTGAATCGGCGGCCGAGCGTCCGGCAAGGAGAGCGGACGACTGCTCAGCGGCGGCGCTTCCGGCGTCTATGGCGAGGAGCGCGGTGCGCTTCTGGCTGGAAAGATGCTTGAACTCGGAAATTTTGGCGAAGTCGTCGGAAGTGTGATGCGCGCCCGAAGCGCCGGTGAAGATCCGGATGCCGTCCTCTCGTCATCACCACGTCGCCATCCTTCAAACTGTCGTCGTCCATGAAGCTCGACACCAAGCGCGCCGGCGACGGATGGGTTCTGTCATCGGCGAATTTGGCGTGGCGGGAAACCACCTTCCTCTTTGGCTGATGGTGATAGTGAAAATGCGGCGCAGGTCTATAAATAGGCGCGGCGGTCTGGGCGGGTTGCGGCGCGAAGAGAAAATCGAAAAAACCGGCGTTTGCCGCGTTGAACGGCACTGTGAGCGCGAGGCCCGCGGTTGCGGCGATAGCGGCTTGACGTGCGCAATCCGCCAGCGACATCCTCAGGCGGTTCATAAAAAACTCCATGCCGCCTTGAGCGCCGCGCAATCCAAATGCCGCGAAAGCGCCCATAAAGCGCCGCTGTGTTACCATAATTTTCTTGCGCGAGGCAAGTTTCGCGCGCGTCACGCTTGCCGGACGAGCCGATCAAATTCTGCGCGCACCAACCCGGCGCCATAGGTCCGCTCGAGGCGCCGAACGGTGAAATGGCCCCGCGCCAGCGTCTGAAAATGGTCTGCGAACGCATAATTGATCGCTGCGCCGCTCGCTGCGCCGATGAGGGGCACGCTCTGAGCGGCGACTTTTTGCGAAACAACAACGCCAAAGCGCGCGCTGATCTGGGCGATGAGGCGGACCAGCAAGGGCGCCGCCTGCTCGCTGAGGCCGCGATCGAGAAAGTGGCGAGCTGATTCGCTTATCGATTTGGCGAGGACGAGGCGCACAGCGAAATAGCCGGTTTCGAGCCCGCTGCCCTGCGTGGGCATGCTGCTGCGAGTTGACTTCGCCGCCAAGGGCGAAAACTTCGAGACAGGCCAAGGCGACGTCGGGGTCTGTCAAATCCTCGCCTTCGCTTTGAGCGATGTCGGCGATCGAGCGGAGCATGACCGTCGTCGTGAAAGGAAGCTCTACGGGCAGACCGGCGAGGCCAAGAGCGCCTCCGGCCGCGCCAGCCAAAGTCGCGACGGACTTATGGAGCCGCCGGCGGTCGCGGATCGACGCGCCGGAAAGGCTGCGCAAGGCGAAAGCCATGGCGCTGCGGATGGCGCTCTCGGCCGATCGGTTGACGGCGTCGGCGACCGCAGGCGGAAGGATGAGGCCGATGTTTCCCATCTGGCGGCCGATCAGAGAGGTGATGCGCATCGCAAGGCTCGAGCGCTTCAGCTCGACGATGGCGCGCCGCAGCGCTGCCTCGTCCTCGGGCGACAGCGCGTTGCAGGCCAAGACCGGGATCGGCTCCGGTCCCTTAGGCGTCGGCTGAATGTTGGTCGATGCGCTCAAGGCGAAACCTCGTTAACAATATTTTAATCGGGCGGCCCCGCGGATACAGCTTCAGGTTGACCCTAGGTTAAAGCGGGATTAACGATTTAGAAACGATTTGGGCAAGGTTTTGGTTGAGGGCGACCCGCCACATCATAAGTGAGCCGCGCCGCCGAGCCGTTCAATAGGAAGTCCCCAGCTCGATCCAAACAAATTTCTGTAAGATTGGGATCATCTGGTCGAAGAATAGATTAAGCAAAGTTTGGTTCTAAATAAGTGTTCGCTCAGGCGCGATAAAATCTGAGCATTGTATTTAAACGCGCGACAAGCTCCCGCTGCGAAGACTGCCGACACGCGACGTTGGAGGCTCGGACATGTACAGTTGGGTTGAAAGGCGAAAGCAGGCGGCGAGGGTTGCTTCGGCCGCGATGATTTCGATTAGTCCGCTCTCCCCGATCGCTTCTCGCGCGCTGGCATCCGACGCGCCCAATCCGGCGGCCTCACTGTTCACCCCGGTTGGCGAAGCGACGAGCGTGCCTTTCGGCTGGGTCGATTTCTGCCGCCGTTATCAGGGCGAATGCGACGGGGCTCCGCTCCAGCCGGTCGATATCGTCGGCTCCCCGAAAACAATGAAGGAGATCGAGCGCGTCAACAAATGGATCAACGCCCACATCACGCCCATCACTGATATGGAGCATTGGGGCGTCATCGACAAATGGGATTATCCGACGGACGGAACAGGGGACTGCGAAGACTTCGCGCTGATGAAGCGCAAGATATTGATTGAGGAGGGATTCCCGCGCCAGGCTTTGCTTATGACCGTGGTCAAGGATACAAATAACGAGGGCCATGCCATCTTGACCGTCAAGACGAGCGGCGGCGATTTCATTCTCGACAATCTGTCGAACGACATGAGGCTCTGGAGCCAGACTCCATACCGTTACGTCAAGCGTCAATCGCAGGCGGATCAGAATGTTTGGGTTCAACTCGGCGCGCCGACGCCTTCGCCGGATTATGTGTCGCGTTGACGATTCGACGATCGCTTTGGGGACGGTCGAGGCGGGGAAGCGGCTCGACGATATCGAAAAAACCTGCCGCCGCAGTGTGGCGAAATCCTTTGACTGATCTTCTACACCGCAAATTGCCAAGGCATTGATTGAAAGCGTTAATCGGCGCCGGAAAGGCGCCTTGGCACTACATTTTGCTGAATGGCGGCGGGGATCAGTCGTCGGCGAGTTGCCGAACTGTGGGCGGCAGAGCGACGCCGGCGGCGCGAAGGGCAAGGCTTGCGGCGGGGCGCGGCGGCGAGCGCAGGAGAAAGCGTTTGCCGTCCTGCTCAACCTCGGTCTCGGTCAACGAGTTGAGGTCGGCGATTATATCGGGCCAGGAACCGCTTTCGGCCTCGCCTTCAGCGGTGGGCTTGCCCAGATTGGCGATGCGGTCCTCCAACTCCTTTTTCAACACGAGCGCAAGGAAGCTGCACGAGACGTGGCCGCGAATGGTCTCGTCGAGTTTGTGAAAGATCGGCCGCGTGGCGAACAGGCTCTTGGACGTGCGGAACGCCCGTTCTACCCGCCATAGTTGCTTGTAGCAAAGCATCGCTTCGAGCGGCGAGAGATCGGCGTTGGTGCGCAGAACGAAGACGCCGTCGAACTTGGCGTCCTCTTCCGCCTTGGCCCGGTCGATGGCGAAATGGTCGTCGCCTGGCGTCGCCAGGAAACGGCGGTAGCCCTTGTTGCCGACCAGGCTCTTGTCGCCCTTCTTCAACTGCCGCTCCAGCGCGGCCAGGATGGCGGCCCGGGCGGCGGCGTCCTTCTTCATCTCCTCGCGATTGCGACAGACGATGTAACGCCGCCCGGCCAGCGTCACCGTCTTGGCCTCGTAGTCGATGTCCTTTTTCCGCCTGGTCAGAACGAGCGGGATGAAGGGAGCGGGATCGTCGAGGACGAGTTCGCGCACGAGCTTGTCGTTACGCTCGCGAACCCCAAGGATGTAGAGAAGCCCGCGCGCCTCGAGTTCGGCAATCGTCTCGGCGCTGATCATGCCGCGATCGGCGACGACGCAAACCCGGCGGATGGAAAAGCGCTGGCGCAAGCGGTCGACCACGGGGATCAGGCTGCCCGTATCGGCGGTGTTCCCCGGCCACATCTCCGTGCATACCGGCCGGCCGTCGCCATCGAGCAGCACCGCCAGGATCATTTGATTGAGGTCCGGTCGATGGTCCTTGGAGAAGCCGCGGCGTCCCAGGGTCTGGCCGCCCGCTCCTTCGAAATAGAGGCTGGTCGTGTCCATGAACACCAGATCGAGCGTGCTGAAGAGATCGCGCCGCCGCGCGAACAGCTCCTCCTCGACGACGTCCTTCAGGCAACGCGGCGCGAAGGATGTCGCCCCGTCCTGTTGGTCTACGGCCAATTCCTCGCCGAGCCAGGCCATCGCCCGATAGAGGTGATGCAAGTCGAGGCCCTCGACGCCGTCGATGCGGTAATCCTCCCTCCAGCGGTCCGCCGCGCGATCCGAGCCGCCGCAAAACAGCCGATGCAGAACGGTGAGGAACACCGCGCGCTCCAGCGCAAAATCATGCCTGCGCGAATTGGCGAGGTTTTCGACGACCTCCCGGCAGCCGGTCTCCTCCCACAAGCGCTCAAAGACGAGCGCCGGCCCAATGCGCCGCGCCGAACCCGCTGCGACACTGCCGGCGGCGACGGCGTCGACGACAATCGCCTTGGCGGCGAAGCGCGCGCCCGAACGCAGCAGGCGCTCCAGTTGGCCGCTCTCGCGCAAGTCCTCGACGCGGCCGAGGG
This sequence comes from uncultured Alphaproteobacteria bacterium, assembly GCA_963789645.1. Classification (GTDB taxonomy): domain Bacteria; phylum Pseudomonadota; class Alphaproteobacteria; order Rhizobiales; family Beijerinckiaceae; genus Methylocapsa. The sequence goes on from CAWBLM010000004.1 coordinate 198,410, forward strand.
TGGCGATGACCTGCTGGCGCACCGCGGCGCCTTCGCGGCGGCTTTCGACGATCTGAAGATAGGCGCGGCCGCCGGAGGTCTTCTTGCGGAAATACATGGCGGGGAACCGTGGCGGCAACTCACGCGGGGTCCGCACACGATCGCCAAAAACGCCTTGAGCGTCAAGCGAAATCAACAATTGCGTGGCACTACATTTTCGCGCAACTCGCCGCTCGATCAAGCAATATCAATGACTTACGACGCACATGAGAGCCCCAAGTGTTGAAGATCAGTTTGAGGGGAGGGGAGAAAGCCGGCTAAAAGGTGACCTTGACGCCGCCATAAAGAGACACGGGCTGCAGGGGCGTCAGAGTGCGGGGATTGGTCAAAGGCAGGCCATTGGCGATCTGCGGTCGGTCGCCGGTGTCAAAAAACGTCCCGAAACTGGCGTTGCGATTGTTGAACAGATTGTTGACCAGACCAAAGATCTGAACGTTGTCGGTCAGCTGAAAGGACGCGTGGATGTTGACCGTCCAATAGAGCGGCAGCTGGGGGTTCAAATTGGAGTTGTCGCCAATCAAATATTGGCTGCCGACAATGAGAACATCGGTTCCTGCTTTAAACTTCGGCGTGAAGGAATATTCGGCGCCGAATTTCAGCAAGTTCTGAGGAATTCCCGGGATATGATCGCCAGGCGTCACCAGCACATTGCCGTTGGCGTCGGCGGAAGGGATTGTTCGGCGACGCAAGCTCGCGGATAATGCGGTAGGTCGCGTCGATATAGGCGTAGTTGGCGTAGACCGTGAGATCGGCCCTTGCGGTAATTCGAGCTGGCATTCGACGCCCTGTCGCAAGTGTCGCGGGCACATTGGCGAAATAGCCATGCCCGGTGATGGTGCTCGCCAGCGAATACGATGTCGTTGGTGTTCAGGTGTGGAAGTACGCCAGCCTTCCAGTCGATCCGCCCAGTCGCCGGCGACATTGTTGGATGAGCCGCGCAAGCCCGCCTCGATCGTCTGCGAGACGACCTGCTGCAGCGGCGGATCGGAGACCAGAGAGTTCCGATGCAGGCATGGATGCAGCGGATTGGCGCAGTCGAGTTCGAGCGGCGTCGGGGCGCGGTTCGCCTCCGAGAAGCCGCCATAGAGCCGAAATCCACGGCATGATTTGATAGGTCAGGCCGACGACCGGATTGATGCGGTCGAAATTATTGGCGCCGTTGAGCTCGGGATCAAATCCGCCGCTCGCGTCTTGCGTGTTGACATTGGCGATATTGAGGCGCGCCCCGGCTGTGGCGGCGAACTGCGGCGTGATGTTGAAGGTGTCGAGAGCGAAGACGCCATAATAGGTGGTCGTGCCGGTCAGCCAGGTAGGGACGTAGCCGATATTGCCGGCGGTCTGGATGATCGATCCGGAGCCGGGAAAGGAGCCGTCCGGAAAGATTAGCAGGTTGGGCTCAATGTTGCCGAGAGTGCTGTTCGAGCTGAAGCTAAAGAAGCTTCGGTCGACGCTGCCGCCAAACACGAAATAATTGTCGTGGTCGAAAAATTTGTCTTTGTTTGTGGCCTGCAGAGTCACGCCTGCCGTCGTCGAATGGGTGAAGGTGCGGTCAATGGTGCCGTAGACCGCGGTCGTCGAGACTGGAATGGGATTGCCGTTCTGGTCGAGAATGACGAACGCCGCGCCGTTCGTGACCGAGGGGAAATCGCTGTTCTGGAGACAAAGAAAACCCTCAAAGCCGGCTGGATCGTCGTTGTTGGCGCAGTCCTGAATGTCGAAGTCGTTGCCGTCAGCGTGTTTCTGCTGGAAGGTGCGCAGGTAGAAATTGCTGCCGATCTGCCAGTTTTTGTTGATGTCGAACTTGCCGGTGAAGGCGATCGAGCCCGCCTCATTCTTCGTCGTTTGGGGAAAGGTGAAAACGCTAGCGAGGCTTTGGCTCAGGAGGTTGAATGGCGTCGGACCGATGACGCCGAGATTGGAGGTCGCGCCTGCGGCGATGAGGTGTAGCTCGGAGTTCCTGTGTCCGATAGCCGAGGTCGCCATAGGCCCGCACGACCGTCGACGGCGAAAAATAGCGCCAGCCGCCGTCATGCGCGGCGTCGGCGGTGACGTAGATGCTGTAATTATCGACCTGTTTGCCATATTGGAAATAGCCGGCGACGCGGCCGTAGGAGCCGCCCAAAATCTGCGCTTCAAAGCCTTGCCAGTTGAAGCCGTTCTTCATCTCGATGCTGACCGCGCCGCCAAGCGCGTTGAGGCCGAAGATCGGATTGGCGGTGAAGATCATCCGTACGGGCGATGGCCTGCGGCGGGATCAGGTCCCAATTGACCGTGTCGCCGAATGCCTCGTTGACGCGAATGCCGTTTTGATAGACGGCGAGGCCTTGCGGCGTGCCTTGCTGCGGCGTCGCGTAGAAGCCGCGATATTGCAATTCCTGCGAGAACGGGTTGCCGTTGATGTCATCGACGAAAACGCCGGGAACGCGCTGTTGTAGCGTATCGGTGATATTCGGCGAGCGCGTGCGGGCGAACTCTTCGGGCGCAACCGTTTGCACCATGCTCGGGAAGCTCTGGAGTTCCTGGCCGGCGGCGTTGGGCAAAGGCGTGGTCGAGATCACCTCGACCTCGGGGAGCGCCACAACATTTGCCGCGTCTGATGGCGCGGCGTTTTGGGCTAGAGCTGCCGTTAACCCCAAAGGCGCGAGGCCCGCCGCGAGCGCCGGAATTTTAGATACGCTGAACTTTTTCGACACGGTCGCGCCCCCTCTCAACGGCTAACGTCCGCCGTCGTCAACAACGGGAAGAAGGGTAGTATTCCGACCGATTGCGAACAAGCTGTTTGAGATATAAGACTAGACGAAACGCGCGCACTGTTGCGTAATTACTTCACTGAAAGAATATTGCGGAATAATTCATCTTCATCTCATGGAAAAATCCACAAACCCAAAAAGAAAGAAGCTGAAGGCGACGTGGACAAATCAAGCCGATCGACCAAAAGACGGGGAGGAGTCGCCAGGGGGCAGGCGATTGGCGCGCCAAGCCGCGCGCATATCAGACGGCGGCGCGCCGATTAACCGACGCTGGTCAATACATCTTCGTCAACGGCGGCTTTAGCGGGCTTCAATCTGACCGGACGCAGCAGAAACATGGGGACGTGATCGCCCATGCCGACGACCGGCGCCTCATCGTCCTGCCGGCTTTGGCGCCGGGGCTTGCGGTCCGCAGGCGCGGCAGCGGCGACTGCAGCCCTATGGGCCGGATGCGACGGCGGCGGCGATGCTGCGGATTGTTCGATTGTTCCTCGGACCGGCGGCGCGATGCTTCGCCCTTCTCCCTGCGCCGCGATCTTTGCGGTTCGGCGGCCTCTGCTTCAACGCGCCGGCTGTCGCCGCGCCGCGCGCCGCGCTCGGCAGGCGCGGGCGATGCGGCCTCTTCCTCGGCGAGGCCGGAGACGGTTTGACCGCCAATCCAATCGATCTTGCGGGCGATCAGATTTTCGATCTCAAAGATGTATTTTTGATCGGCTTTCGTGACGATTGAAATGGCGATGCCGCTCTTGCCGGCGCGTCCCGTCCGGCCGATCCGGTGGACATAATCTTCGGCGTGGGTTGGAACGTCGAAATTGAGGACGTGGCTGACGTCCGGAATGTCGAGGCCGCGCGCGGCGACATCGGAGCAGACGATCAGGTCGACCTCGCCCGTCTTGAAAGCGTCGAGCGAGGCCATGCGCGCGCGCTGGTCCATGTCGCCATGCAGAGCGCCGGCATTAAAGCCATGTTTTTGCAGCGATTTATGCAGGAGCGCGACATCCCGCTTGCGATTGCAGAAAATGATTGCGTTCTTGAAGTCCGCGGCGCCGCGAATGAGCCGGCGCAGGGTCTCGCGTTTGGCGGGGCCCGGGGCCGAGGCGACGAGGCCTTGCGTGATGGTTGTCGCGGTCGAAGCGGCGCGCGCAACCTCGATCCGCACCGGATTATGCAGGAAGGTTTCGGTGAGGCGGGTGATTTCCGGCGGCATGGTGGCCGAGAAGAACAGCGTCTGCCGCGTGAAAGGGACCAGCTTGCAGATCCGTTCGATGTCCGGGATGAAGCCCATGTCGAGCATGCGGTCGGCCTCGTCGATCACGAGAATTTCGATCGCGGTAAGCAGCAGTTTGCCGCGTTCGGCGAAATCGAGGAGGCGGCCTGGAGTGGCGATGAGCACGTCGGCGCCGCGCGTGATCTTGGTTTCCTGATCTCCGAAGGAGACGCCGCCGATCAGAAGCGCGACATTGAGCTTGTGGTTGGCGCCATAGCGCGCAAAACTTTCCTCGACCTGGGCGGCGAGTTCGCGCGTCGGCTCCAGAATGAGGGTGCGAGGCATCCGCGCCCTGGCGCGGCCCTGTTCCAGCCGCGACAACATCGGCAGAGTGAAGGCGGCGGTCTTGCCGGTGCCTGTCTGCGCGATCCCGAGGACGTCTCGGCCGGCGAGAGCGTATGGGATGGCTTGTGCTTGAATCGGCGTTGGCGTCGTATAGCCGGAAGCTTCGACCGCTTGCAGCACTTTCTCGCTAAGGCCGAGTTCGTTGAATCTCATTCTGTTCCTGAAATGGGCGTTGATGCTGGCGATTAAACGGGATGAAGCTGCAAACCCGCCAGCAAAGGGGGAGAGCCTGGTGTCGGGCTACGGATTCGGCTTGCCGCCGACGCCTTAAGACCGACGCGCCATAACCTAACGAGGGCTTACGCTCGAAGCGGCTGGGCGACACAATAGTTCAGACATCATCTGCGATCACTCTTGCCTTAAATCGCTGACCGAAGCAATAAAATTACAGCCGCGGTCCCGCAGGCTGCTCAAAATCACCCGATTTTGTGCGGTGAATCGCTGCGACGTTTGCTCAATTTTAGAGCAATACGGTGCCAGCTTGCCGTTGCCCCGCTGTTCAATTAATGGCGAATCTGGGCTTTTGCTTCGCCGTCGGCGACATAAGCTTCATCAGGCAGAAAATTGCCAGAAGCGTCGCCAAATAGGCGAGCCCCTGCAACTGAGTCGGACTGTCTGTATAGCCAAGAAGCGTATGCAGGATGCGGCCTGGGATGCTGTTATCGGGCAAGATAGCCGAGGTGTTCCAGATCGTTCGGCTGAGTGTCGTAGCAATATCCGCCTGTTCGAGAAAAGCGATGGCCTGCGCCGCCATTCCCGCGGCCATGAAGGCGATCAGAAGGCTCGTCACCTTGAAGAGGTGGCGGACGGGAATGGTCAAAAGGCCGGTGTATGTCAGTATGCACACGGCGACGCCCAAAAACAGACCCAACGCGCCGCCAAAGAACAAGCTCGTCCCGGAATCATGGCTCGACACCACGACCCCATAAAGGAACAGAACGACTTCCGAGCCTTCGCGCAGCACCGCAACGGCGACGACGACCGCGAGCGCCATTAACGATCTTGAACCTTTGCTGACCTCTCCGCCGACCCGGCGTAATTCAACCGAGAGTTCGCGGCCATGGCGCGCCATCCAGACATTGTGCCAGGTCAGCATGACGACCGCGATCGCGAGGATCAAAGCGTTGAAAAGCTCCTGGCCGACGCCTTCAAATGCGTTCGAAAGGGTGCCGGCGAAAAGCGCGACGAGCCCAGCGCCGAAAAGCCCGGCGGCGAGGCCGCCCCAGATATAGGGCAGACGTTTCGGCATCGTTTTAGTGACGGCGAGGACGATGCCGACGATCAAGCCGGCCTCGATCACCTCACGCAGAACAATGATCAGCGCCCCGATCACCGCGAACCCTCAGAGCATGACGCCGGACCGGCGACGATTTCGCGCGCGCCACCATTTGATGAGATAAAGACAATTCAAGGCAGGAGCGAATGAGGCGCGCGTCGTCATGCCTTACGCGCCGCAACACTCGCCTCCGACATAGGCGGCCTCAGCCACGATCGTTCGCCTCTACACCAGAAACGGTCATGGATCAATCGAGAGGCCGTTTTTTAGAATGATTACAATACGCTGGTTGTCGCCGGCGTTCTCGCCACGCTCGGTGTGGCGGGAACGCCGGCTTCGAACCCCGGCGCGGGTCAGCTGGGCTTTGTGTAGCTCTCGCGTTCGCGAAGGGCGGACCAGAAACGACGCCGATCGGAGCGGCGCAGGATGTCGATCGGAACCACGCGATCGATCATGTCTGCGCTGAGCAGACGCACGAGATCGCCGGCGCTCATGATCGGGACGCCATCGACGGTGAGCAGAATGTCGCCGGTTAGGAGACCGGCATGGTCGGCCGGGCTTTTCGGCTCAACCGAACTGACGACGGCGCCCGTGGTCTGCATGAGGCCCAGCCGGAGCGCGATCTTGCGCGGCAGCGCTATCGTCCCGGCGCCGATGCCGAGATAGGCGCGGCGAACCCTTCCATGCGCAACCAGTTCGCCGAGAACGAAACGGGCCGTGTTCGAGGCCACGGCGAAGCAGATTCCCTGGGCGCCTGCGATGATCGCCGTGTTGACGCCGATGACGTCGCCATTCGAGGCAACGAGCGGGCCGCCCGAATTGCCTGGGTTGAGCGCGGCGTCGGTCTGGATCACGTCATCGATCATGCGGCCGTTGGTCGAGCGCAGCGAGCGCCCGAGCGCCGAAATGACGCCGGCGGTGACGGTCGAATCGAAGCCGAGCGGATTGCCTATCGCGATGGCGATTTCGCCGGGCCGCAACCGCTTCGAGTTCGCCGAGCTTTGCAGCGGGAAGCGTCGCGTCTTCGTCGACCCGCACCAAAGCGAGATCGGTATCGGGATCATCGCCGAGCACGCGACCGGAAAGGCTGCGGCCGTCGAGGGCCGTCACGTCGGCGCGGCGGGCGCCCTGAATGACATGGCTGTTGGTCAGAATAAGGCCGTCCGGCGAGACGATGACGCCGGAGCCCGAGCCGCCTCTGCGGCCGTCGCCGCGGCGGACGTCGAGACGCACGACGCTCGGCCCGACCTGATCGACGACATTGACGACGCTTTGCGAATAGGCGTCTAGCAGAGATCCGTCACGGGGTTGCTCCTGGCCCGGGGCGAACCCCGACTCCGTCGCATCGTCTGGGATGCCGGCGGCATCTTCCCCCAGTATGAAAGAAGGAAAAGTCTCCATCTGCGAAAATCCTTTGAATCCCCGCAGTATATGGGGTGGATTTCGCAGTCGAAAAGGCCACCGACTGGTCGAGCTAGAGCATGATCCTTTTATTTTGAGGATCTCGTCCGAAAAATCCGCAATCTTTCGGGATCGTGATCTAAAGGCTCGGACTTGCGATCAGACGCGGCGCGTTAGTCGACTTTGCAAGAAGGATATTGTCCAGAAATTGCCGCGCGCTATTGGCCCAAGTGAAGGTGAGCGCATAGGCCCGCGCTTTTTCTCGCGGGATTTCGAGCGCCTTGAGGCAGGCGGCGCGCAAATCCTCGTCGAGAACGCCGGCGCCGCTGTCGCCGATGACGTCGAGCGGACCGGCCACGGGCAGGGCGGCGACGGGCAGGCCGCAGGAGAGCGCCTCGAGCAGCACCATGCCGAAAGTGTCCGTCCGGCTTGGAAAGACGAAAACATCCGACGACGCATAATGGATGGCGAGGGCGTCGCTGGTCATGGCGCCGACGAAGCGGGCATTCGGATAGGCGGTTTCGAGGGCGCGGCGCGACGGGCCGTCGCCGACCACGACCTTCGATCCCGGCAAGTCGAGCGCGAGAAAGCTTTCGACGTTCTTTTCCGGCGCGAGGCGTCCCGCGTAAAGGAAGATCGGCCTCGGCAGGTCCAAAGCCGCCGCCTTGGCGGGCGTAAATTGACTGTGGTCGACGCCGCGCGACCAATGCATCAGCCGCTCGAAGCCGCGGCTGTGCAGGTCCTTGGCGATCGAGGCCGTCGACACCATGACGCCCGAGCCAGCGTTGTGAAAGCGGCGCAGTACGGAGTAGGTGATCGATTCTGGGAGGCGCGTGCGCGCCGAGATATATTCGGGAAAACGCGTATGATAGCTCGTCGTAAATGGGCGCTTTGCGCGCAGACAATAGCGCCGCGCGGCGAAACCCACGGGACCCTCGGTCGCAATGTGGATATGGTCGATCGCGGCGCCGTCGAGGCGCCGGCGGACCGCTCCAGCGGTGGCCAGCGCGAGCTTGATCTCGCTATAGGTCGGCAGCGGGATCGAAGCAAAACCTTGCGGCGTCAGGAACTCGATTTCAGCGCCGAACTCCCGCAACGCCTTCGCCACCGATTCGAGCGAGCGGACAACTCCATTAACCTGCGGTTTCCAGGCATCGGTCGCAATCAGAATGCGCATCAAGCGACCGCCTTCGGAGCGGCCTGCGGCTCGACGGCCACCGCCCGTTCGGCTGCGGTGCTTTGCCAGCGCAAAATCTCGAGGCGACCGTCCTGATGCTCCGCTATTGCGGTGCAGGATTCGACGAAATCACCCGTATTGACGTAGATGACGCCATCAATATCGCGGATTGCGGCGTGATGAATATGGCCGCAGACCACGCCGTCTGCGTGATGCCGCTTGGCCGCGTCAGTCAAAGCAAGTTCGAAGGCCCCGATGAAAATCACCGCATTCTTTACCTTAAGCTTGGCCCAGGCAGAGAGCGACCAATAGGAAAATCCCAGCGATCGCCGGATCTTGTTGAACCAGAGATTAGCCCAGAGAGCAAATTCATAGGCCCAATCGCCGAGAAAAGCCAGCCAGCGCGCATGCTTCACGACAACGTCAAATTGATCGCCATGAATGATCAAAAGGCGCTTGCCGTCGGCGGTCGTATGGAAGGCGTGATCGAGGACTTCGACCCCGCCGAAGAAAATCCCGGTGAAATCGCGCGCGAATTCGTCATGATTGCCGGGCACATAGACCATTTTTACGCCTTTGCGCACCTGGCGCAGCAGCTTCTGTACGACGTCATTATGTGTCTGCGGCCAATACCAGCCGCTTTTCAACCGCCAACCGTCGATGATGTCGCCGATGAGGAAGACGGTTTCTGCTTCGTTGTGCTTCAGGAAATCGAGGAGAAGATCCGCTTGGCAGCCTCTCGTGCCGAGATGAACATCGGAAAGGAACAGCGTGCGATAGTGATTAGGCTCTCGTTCGTGGCTCACCGGAGCGCCCTAAAACAGTTTTGAATATGCGGCGACACGCTAGCAAGAAACAGATTCTCATGGCTTTTGGATGACGCCTGTGGACGAGGATCAGCTTTCCCCAAAAGTCAGCTCTTGAGCCAAGAACAAAACGTTCGATATTCCAAACGAAATCGATTAATTTGCCTGACGCTGGGGCGGCGTGCACGCCGTGTGGTCCCGCTATGCTTGCGACGATTTAGGCGGGCCTGAGAACGCTGCCCGCATCGGGTTATCTACGCGTCTTCGTGACGCACCCTTCCGCCTTCGGCGTCCTGACGGTTGGCGGCGGCAAACAACGCGATGAACGGGCTGGCTATGGGCATCGAGGGGCGGGACAAGGTCAAGGCCATTGAAGCGGGGGCGCTCGCTTTGTCGGGTCAGCTTGGCAAGACCGTGCAACGCCTGCGCAAAGCCTATAATCTTTCGCTGTCCGAACTTTCCGAACATTCAGGCGTCGCTAAATCGATCATCAGTCAAATTGAGCGCAACGAGACCAACCCGACGCTCGCTACGATCTGGCGCCTGTCGCAAGCGCTCGACGTCTCGATCGAGCGCGTGCTGCAAGCGGCCGACGAGGAGCCGTTCCTCGAGAAGACGTCGCGCGGCGATACGCCGATCCTCGTCTCTGACGATGGTAAATGCCGCCTATCGATCATCGGCTGGATCAAGACGGTCGAATGGCTGCAATGGTATGAGTTTTGGGCCGAACCCGGCGGCGTGCTCGAATCGGAGGCGCATCAGCGCGGATCGGTCGAGAGCCTCTCGGTCAAGGAGGGCGAACTCGAAGTCGAGATCTGCGGCGTCATCGAGAAGGCGAAAACCGGCGAGACCCTGCGCTATCGCTGCGACCGTCCGCATGTCATCCGCAACGTTTCGCAAAAGCCGGCGAGCGCCATGATGGTCTGCATTCTCAAGGCGGCGGCGATGGAGTGAGCTTCGCCAGCCAGCGAGTGACTGGGAGGCGGAAACGTTTGTCGCGAAACTCTGCTGCCGGCGCGCATTATTGCCGCGGTCGGGGCAAAGTCTTATGGGACAGCAGCGGAACCGGCGCTTGATTCGGGCGAACCCTCAAGAACTGCGCAATGCAAGCCGGGACCGCGCCGCATTCGATCTCTCGCTAGTGGCTGGCCTGCTTCTTTTGCCGATTGGCCTGCATCTGCCATATTTCCCGGTGTGGCTGTGCGCGCGCGGCCTGACCGACGGAGAGATCGCGGCGGCGCTCGGAACGCCGATGATCTTGCGCGTCGTCGCAACGCCCCTGATCGCCGCCTTCGCCGACAGATGCGGGATCGGCGTAGGGCTCGCCGTCTGCGCCTTGACGCTGCTCGCCAGCTATTGCGGGCTTCGATTCGCCGCTGGATTTACGGCGATCTTTGCCGGCGCCCTCATCGTCGCGGTCGCTCTAGGGTCGATGACTGCGCTCGCCGACGCTTTGACGCTGACGGAAATCCGCCGCGCCGAGGTTTCGGCCGGCGGGGCATCGCTTACGGCCACGTCAGGGTTTGGACCTCGATCGGCGTGCTCGTCATGATGCTGATGTCGGGCCGGATCGTCGAGGCTTTTCCAGGCGACCGCATTATCGTAGCGCTCGCCGCTTTGTCGTTGTTTTCGGTCGCCGGCGCGATCTTCGCCGCCTTCAAGATGAACGCGACGCATCGCTATGCGCTCGAGGGTGGCGGCCGCCTCACCGCCGATTCGGCGCGGCTGCGGCTCGCCATGGTTGGCATCGGCGCGGCAGCGCTGATCCAGGCGAGCCACGCCGAAGTCTATTCATTCGCGACAATTCAGTGGCGCGAAGCGGGCTTATCAGGGGACCTGATCAGCGCCGCCTGGGCAACAGGGGTCGCGTCGGAGAGTTTTCTCTTCGTCGTAGCGGCGCGCCGCTTCACGACCGACCGGAGCGCCGTCGCTTTTCTATTTCTCGGCGCCGTCGGCGCTACGCTGCGCTGGATCGCGATGAGCCTAAGTCCGGGTCCCTATTTCGTCATTGCGTATTGCCTCAGCCGGAAATGTTCCCGAACGCTTGTTTGTTGCCTCATCATAAATGCTCCCGGCCGTCGTGGATTCAGCCTTACTTTCTCGGTGTACTTCCCCGAAGCAAGCCGCTCGCGAAGCGCGCTTCCCATTGCGCCGTAGCGAGCGAGCGGCTGGCGTCCCGTTGGTCTTTCACGAGAGTGCCGGTTCCCTGTTTTCCAAATGTTTGAGGAGTGGGCAGGATTCATCAGCATGGCTCGTGGACCCGAGGACAAGACTTTGGGCCGCCTGCCGGCGCAGAACTTTCAGCCGTCGCTGCAGCGTACGGAGGTGGCCGTCTCGATAGAGCTGTGGATGTTCGGCCATTAGGCGATCGAGGAACTCACGGGCGGTTCGCCAGGGTTCCGCCGCAAACCAGCTTTCAATCTGCAGATTGACCAACGCCAGCGGATCGGGTCGTCGGCGCGCGCGCGGAACTTTTGCTTTGGCCTTAGCGGTTGGATTGACTTCACCCTCCCGCCATGCCGTCTTCAAGCTGGCAAGGAACTGGTCGATCGTTGGCGGAGAGATTGATCCTGCTTCCGTTGTTGCGACTGGCGCGTCGGCGATTTCGACAAGCTTCTGCTGCCTAGCCCGAATATCTTGCAGGAGCCGGACTGGATCAAGGGTCGCGTAAACTGAACCGATTTGAAGACGGACATCCGCCGGAGTTCTCGGATCATCCAGCAATCGCTGATATGGCGTCGCCGGCTTGTGGTAGCGCTTGCGGACCTGCGCGCCGTCACGCTGCTTTTCAGCAAGTTTGAAAGAAGGTTGGAAGTAGTTCACGAAGAGCCGCGCCGAAGCGTAGAGACGGCTCAATTCGGCGGCAGCCTCGAGCCCTTCGAACCGCCGGTAGCCGACGATGCGCCGGACGATGGCGCCGTTCTTTTGTTCGACCCAAGCTTGATCGTTTTTACGGTAGGGCCGCGAGCGCGTGAACTCGATCTCATTCGCCACGCAATAGTCCTTAACCGTCGTATTCATGAAAACGCTATCGTTGTCCGTATCGAACCCGAGAACATCGATGGGTAGCCGAACCCGCATTTGCGACAGCACCTCGGTCAACAGAGTTTGCTCGCGAAAGAGGAGCGGCATGCATTCGGTCCATCCCGTGGCGATATCAGTGAGCACCAAGGTTTGGATAAAACTGCCGGTTGCCCGCGGACCGCTATGAGCGACCAAATCGGCCTCGAAGAACCCCGGTGGGGGATCATTCCAGTCAGAAAATGTCCTCACCGGCACGCTTCGGCGCAAGGAGGCCGACGCAACCGCCCGGCGCCGCTTGCGGCCACCGACTTGCTCCCTGACTTCCCGCAACGATCTATCAATCGTAGCGGCGCTCATTGAGTGGAGACGCGCGCGAACCTCATCCGCAAGTCTGAGATGTCCATGCCGCTCCATCGCCTCGATGAGCATCGGCACAAGAGACTTGAGCCGTTTGCCACAAATACGATCGGATGCCTCCCACAGCAAGATCAACGCCTCACGCACCGCTTCATCGTAAATCCGGCGTCCTGGTCGAGGCGCCGATCGCTGGCGTGGTTGGGCTTGCCTCAGCAGGCGCTGCGCGTGCTTGCGGTGCATTTTTGTTACCGCAACGAACTCATCGAGAATCCAACTCTTTTCCGAACGGCCGCTCCACGCGTATCGGCCCGTTATGGCCGCCACAAGTTCGTCGCGTGTCGTCATGCTTATCTGCCTCATATCGGCCTATGCCCTCTGACGCCCAAAAGGAGCAAATCAGATGAGGCAACAGGTTTATTTTAGGCAGCATTTCAGACGAGGCAATGCGCATTGCCTTGCAGGCGATGCATGGTTCGGCGCGACCACTTGCGGCAGCGTGCTGCTGCTTGGAAGTCTGGCGTCAGCGACGCATCGCGCGCGCATGCAGGGATGGCTCGCCTCCGCCACCTCGCTCAGCTTTGCGGCCGCGACTTTCGCCTGCGGCCGCCCGACGGGGCTCTTTGGCGCGAAAGCCTATCTCGCGATGGCGGCGCTGGCCGGCGCCGGATCTGGCGCCGCCGTGCTTGCAGGATGGTTGAGGCGGCGGCTGCCGGCCTGAACAGGCATCCTCATTCGGCGGCGGCTGATCGGTCGGGGACGCTGTGCGGCCCCGTGAACAAATCAAAGTCTTTACCGGCCTCGGCCTTGCGGCGATCGCGCGCGATCAAACTATACATCGCAGGCGTAATGAACAGCGTGAACAACGTCCCGATGCTCATGCCTGAGGCGATGACGACGCCGATCGCGAAGCGGCTGCGCGCGCCGGCGCCTTCGGCGATGATCAGCGGGATCATGCCGACCACCATGGCCGCGGTCGTCATCGAGAATCGGGCGCAACCGGACGGCGGCGGCGTGTTCGATCGCCTCCCTTCGGCTCATGCCTTCCTCCTCCTGCATCCTGTTGGCGAATTCGACCATCAGGATGCCGTGTTTGGAGATGAGGCCGATCAGCGTGACAAGGCCGATTTGCGAATAGATGTTCATGCTTGCGGCGCCGACGACGCCGAGAATGTTCAAAGGCAAGAGGGCGCCGAACATTGACGTCGGCAGCGCGATCAGAATGATCAAGGGATCGCGGTAGCTCTCGAACTGCGCCGCGAGGACGAGAAAAATGACGACGAGCGCGAACGCGAAGGTGAGCAGCAGCGTATTGCCTTCATGGACGAATTGCCGGCTTTCGCCCTGGTAGTCGACGGTGAAGCCGGCTGGCAAAAGCTCCTTGGCTTTCTGCTGCAGGAAAGCGACGGCCTCGCCCATCGTATGCCCGGGGAAGGGCACGCCTTGCAGCGTCGCCGAATTCAATTGCTGGAAGGTCGGCAGGCCATTCGGCTGCACGCTTCTCGAAATGCTTGCGACGGTGGCGAGCGAGACGAGTTCGCCGGTCTTGGTGCGCAGTTGATAACGAGTCAGCCAGTCAGGGGTCAGCCTGAAATCGCGCGGCGCCTGCGCGATGACATGATAGCTGCGGCCGTTCATACTGAACTGGTTGACGTAGTTGGCGCCAAGGAGCGTCGCCAGCGAGGAGCCGATCTCCTGCATGTTGAGGCCGAGCCCGTTAGCCTTGTCGGCATCGATTTTGAGCTCGATCTGGGGCAAATCGAATTTCAGATCGCTGTCGGTGAAAATGAACAGTCCGCTCTCTTTCGCGGCCGCTTCGATCTTGGCCATGACTTCGGCGATGTCCTTATAATCGCCGATGCTCCGCACCACGAACTGGACCGGCGGTCCGCCGGTCGAGCCTGGCAGCGCGGGCGGCGAGAAGGCGATGATCTGCGCGCCGGTGACGGCCGAGAGCCTCGGCTGCAATTGCGTGAGGATCTGCTTCTGGTTGCGCTTGCGCTCCGACCAAGGTTTCAAAATAAGGCCGCCGAAACCTTGATGCACGCCCGCCGAACCATTGATGAGAAAGACGTGGTCTTTCTCAGGGATCTGATCGGCGGCGGTCTGAACCTGCTCGGTCGCTTTCTCGAGATAATCGAGATTGGCGTATTGCGGCGATTTGATCATCGCGAAGATCGCGCCCTGATCTTCCTCGGGGGCGAGCTCCTTTGGGGTCGATAAAAACATGATCCCGGTCAGCGCGAGAACGCCGGCGAGGATCAGCATGGTCATTGCGCGGAAATTGAGGGTCTTGCGCAGACGGCTCTGGTAGGCGCGGCGCAGCCCATCGAAGACCCTGTCGAGGAACGCCGGAAAGCCGCCGGCTTTCTCCTGTGACGGCTTGAGAAGGAGCGAACACATCATCGGCGACAAGGTCAGTGCGATCACGCCCGATACGACCACCGCTCCGGCAAGGGTGAAGGCGAATTCGCGAAACAGCGCGCCGGTCAGTCCGGACACAAAGCCGATCGGCGCGTAAACGCAAGCGAGCGTGATCGTCATCGAAATGACGGGGCCGGTAATTTCGCGCGCGCCCTGCAATGCGGCGTCTTTCGGGGCCATCCCGTCTTCGATGTGCCGGTAAATGTTCTCGACGACGACGATGGCGTCGTCGACGACGAGGCCGATGGCGAGCACCAGGGCGAGAAGCGTGAGGAGATTGATCGAATATCCGAGCGCCAATAGAACGATCATCACGCCGATCAGCGAAAGCGGAATCGTGACGATCGGAATGAGCGTCGCGCGCAGACTGCCAAGGAACAGGAAGATCACGAAGACGACGACGATCGCGGCTTCCGCCAGCGTCTTTTCGACCTCGAAGATCGAGGCGCGGATGAATTCGGTCGCGTCATAGGCGATCGAGGCTTCAAGACCAACGGGAAGCTGCGCCTTGAGTTCGGGAAACGCTTGCCGCACCGCATTGATGACGTCGAGCGGATTGGCGGTCGGGGTGGCATAGATGCCGACGAAGACGGCCTTCAGACCATCGAATACTGAAGAGGAATCGACGGATTCTGGCCCGAGTTCGATGTCGGCGATGGCGCCGAGCCGGGTCAAGGCGTCGCCGTGCGCCGAAACCACCAGCTTGGCGAAGGCTTTGGCGGAATCGAGCGAGGTCTGCGCATTGATGCTGGTCTGGACGAAATCGCCTTTGATCTGGCCGGCCGCGGCCGTGAAATTATTCGCCGCCAGCGCCAATTTGACCTCGTTTGGCGTGACGCCGGCCGCGGCCATCTTGTTCGGATCGAGCCAGACGCGCATAGCGAAGGTCTGCCCGCCCAAAATCTGGGCATTGGCGACGCCATCGATGGTCTGCAGCTTTGGCTGGACGACGCGGGTGAGATAATCAGTGATCTGGGACTGCGTCATGACTTTCGAGTTGAAAGACATGTAGAGCAGGGCAGTCGAATCGCCGGTCTGCTTGACGACGACCGGATCGAGCGCCTCCCGCGGCAGGAGATATTTGACCTGATTGACCTTGGACAGGACATCGGCGACGGCGCGGTCCGCATTGGCGTTGAGCAGAAGATTCAAGGTTATCGTTGAAGCGTTCTGCTGAGAGTTCGAGACCAGCGTATCGACGCCCTCAGCGCTGGCCACCGCCTGGGCGATCGGAGTCGTGATGAACCCCTTGATGACGTCGGCGTTGGCGCCAGGATAAGTCGTCGTGATGGTGATCGTCGTCGAGGACAGCTCCGGATACTGCCGGACCTGAAGCTTGAAAGCGGCTTCGAGGCCAACCAGCAATATCAACAGGCTAACCACGCTGGCGAGGACCGGCCGACGAATGAAAATATCCGTGAACGACATTTCTATTCCTTAGGCCGATTCGCCGGCGCGGTCAGCTTGGCATCCGGATCGACGCGGACGCGCGCGTCCGGCGCCAGCTTCAACTGACCTGCGCTCACAACTCTTTCGCCGGCCTTGACGCCTTCCAGAACGGCGACGCGATCATCGCGCGTCTCGCCGACGCGCACGAAGCGCCGCTCTGCCTTTAGGGGAACGTCGCTGCTCGCCGCCTGCGCGCCGCCGCCCGCCGGCTCGGCGGGGACGACGACGAAAACGCTGTCGCCGTATAGCGAATAGGTGATCGCGGTGCGGGGCACGGTGACGACATTTTCGGCTTGACCGGCGTTGACGTTCACATTGGCGAACATGCCCGGCAAAAGCTGTTTCTCTTTATTGTCAAATTCGCCACGCACAAGAACGTTACGGCTGTCCGCGGAGACGCGCGCGTCGATGTTGGCAATTCGTCCGCTGAACGTCCTGCCGGGAAAGGAGTCAACCGTCACGTCGATGGCCTGCCCGGGCTTGAGGACGTCGAGCCATTTTTCCGGCACGGGAAAATCGACGTAGATCGGATCTAATTGCTGCAGAGTGATGAGGCTCGTCCCCGGCGAGACATATTGCCCGAGATCCATCTTGCGGAGCCCGAGGCGTCCGGCGAAAGGCGCCGCGATGTTTTTCTGGGCGATGACCGCGCGGATGCGCTCGACCTGGGCGGCGGCGGAATCGCGCGCCGCTTCCGCCGAATCGAAATTGGCCTTGGCGGTGTTGCCGGTGGCGCTCAGCTGGCGTTGCCGCTCCAGCGCCAGATCGGCGTTCTTCAGCACGGCGAGATAATTTTTGAGGTCGGCCTGCTCGACGAAATTGTCGATCTCGAAAAGAGGCGTTCCTTTTTCGACATCCTCGCCTGACTTGGCCTTGACCGCCACGAGAGCGCCGCCGATCTGCGGCGCGATGTCGACCCCCTGCACGGCGCGAAAGCTGCCGATGGCGGGCCAGTGAGGCGTCCAGCTCTCGGCGCGCGCCTCAACGACCGCGACTGTCGGGGGAGGGGGCGGCGCTTGAGCGATGAATTGCTTGATCATCTGCGGCTTGACGACGAACTGGAAATAGCCAAGTCCGGCGCTCAGCCCCGCGAGGATCAAGAGCACGACGACGAAAGAAATGCTGCGCTTCAAGGTCTCAACCAAACCGGCTCGGGGTGGAAACAAATGACGCTCGTCAAATATCGGCGTAATCGAAGCTTTTTTCATTATCCTATCGAGACTATAGATTTTGACCGAAGGTGAGAGGCGAGCAGGGCGGGTCCGAAGCGTTCTGGTCCCATCCTTGCGTCCGAATTCAGGCTAATTCAGGTCACAACAAACCGGCGCGCGCTGCGTCCGGAATTCTAGACCTTATTCGGCTTTGGCGAAATTGCCTAACGTCCGACCAGGCGCCCGTTGGCGCGACAAGACGCTTCAGTCGAGGACTTTATAGGTCCTGAACCAGGCGATCGCTCGGGTCCAGGCGTCCTCGGCCGCGTCTTTACGATAGCTCTCCCGATAATCGGCGAAGAATCCGTGCGGGGCGCCGGGATAAATTTTGAACTCGGCTGTCTTGCCTGCGGCCTGCAATTTTTTCTCCATCTGCCTGACCTGATCCGGCGGAATGCCTTGATCCTCCGCGCCATAAAGGCCGAGCACCGGCGCCAGAAGCTGATCGGCGAGCGCAAAGGCGTTCTTTGGCATTGCGGGGGTCGGCGCGTCCATGAGGCTGCCGTAAAACGCGACGCCCGCCTTGAGCGCAGGATTATGCGTCGCATAAAGCCAAACCGTGCGGCCGCCCCGGCAAAAGCCGATGATGCCGAGCCGCTCTGCGTCGCCGCCCTGGGCCTTGGCGAAAGCGACTGTTGCGTCGAGGTCCGCAAACAGCTCCTGGTCCGGCTTGCTGTTCACCAGCGGGCGCAATTCCTCGAAGCTGGCGATTTTCGTCAGATCGCCTTTGCGGAAGTAGGTGTCGGGCGCGATTGCGAAGGCGCCCAGCTGGCCGAGTCGCCGGGCGACATCCTTGATGTGCTCGTGGAGGCCGAAAACCTCCATCGCGACCAGAATGACGGGAGGATGGGCGGCGTTCTCGGGCCTCGCGAAATAGACCGGCATTTCGCCGCCGCTCACCTTGACTGTGACGCCCCCGGCGGTGAGGCCGTCGGCGCTGGTTTTGATCGCTTCGGCGCGCACCGGGCCGGCGGCCAGCGTATAGCCTGCGGCCGCAGCGCAAGACCTCGCCATAAAACCGCGCCGCGATACAGGGATCGGAAGCGTCAGACCGGAGATATCGGACATGTTGCGGTCCCTTCCATGGACACACGCCTTTTACACGACAATTAAACGCGCTGCTTGTGTATTATTCATGACGGCGCCCTCGCGCGCCCCGATAGCGCTGCACCGCGTCCTTAAAATAGGACTCGGCGATCACGGCGCCAGATCTGGCGCCTTTTGACCCGGGCTTACATTCATCTGCCGCGGGCTTTGTTCGCAAATATGAAATACTGAAGCTTAAACTTTGGCTTGATGAAAGAAACTGAGCAATGATAATATAGCTTATTTTTCACCAAAACTGTCGGACGACTTGCCGACAAGTCCAATCAAGCGAGACATCAACTGAACATTTCTTATTGCTGCGCGATTGTTGATTATTCAACTCTTAGTGAAGATGCTAACTATTCCAGCGTTGTTCGCGCTGCGACTGCAACTCGTTGGCGCAGGTGCAACCTTTGCCGCCACATAAGGCATCCGGATAAAGCGGTCACTAATCCGCTAGGGAGGGAAATGATGCTGAACAAACAGAATTCATTGCGGGCGAACATCTACGCAGGCGCGGCTCTGACGATCTTGACGATGGTTGCGCCAGCCCCGGCTGACGGCCAAGCATGGGGCCAAGAAACGGGCGCCTCTTGCCCGGTCAGCTATTCTTCGCTGAAGAAAGCGCTGGTATCGGCAGACCAATCTAACGCAAAGTTGCCCACCGGCAGCGGCGGCTTCAAAAATCATTGGTGGGGTGTCGTGGTGAATAGAGAAGGCGTCGTCTGCGCCGTCGCCTTTTCGGGTCCGAATACTGGCTCGCAATGGCTTGCCAGCCGGCAGATCGCCGCGGCCAAGGCATTCACGGCCAACGGCCTGAGCCTCAATATCGGCACTCCGACAGGCGCTCTCTCGACTGCGCAGCTATATCGGTTTGTTCAACCGAGCAACCCTGACATCGCGAACCCTCTGTTCGGGCTTGAGGGCGGCAATGTTCTGAACTCGGAGCTTGCTTATCGGGGCGACTACGCGTCTTTCGGCACGCCGAACGATCCGATGATCGGCCAACGCATTGGCGGCACGATCACCTTCGGCGGCGGCCTCGGTCTGTACAAAGGCAGCACCATCGTCGGCGGTCTCGGCCTCTCCGGCGATACAGCCTGCGCCGATCACTCCGTCGCTTGGCAAACGCGCATCAACCTGGGCCTCCAGCAACCAAACCCAGCGGATCAACTGCCGTTTGCAACTGACGCGACCATGACGAACGGGCATCCGCATTGCCCGAACGACGCCGGTACGTTGGGCTCCATGTAAATCACTTTGCTCGCAAGCATCGGCCGGCGAACACCAACAAGGAGATTTAGGCCGGCTGCGAGTTCATGCTGCGCTGAATGGATAAAAGGGGCCGGCGGATCCTTGCAAAGCGGACGCGCCGGCCCTGCCAATCAATGGCCGCCTTCCCCGAGCCCCTCTAGGGGTCGTAACAAATCGGCGGCGAGTGTGAAATCAAGCTCTTATAGCTTAGCGCTTGAGGCTGTCGGCGACTTTGCGGCCGGCGTCCTTGAGGTCGCCGACGGATTGGCGCGCGGCACCTTCCGCCTTGTCAGCTTTTCCTTCCTCGACGAGGCGTTCGTTTCCGGTCGCCTTGCCGGCAGCTTCCTTGACGGCGCCCTTGACCTTGTCCGCGGCGCCTTTGACGTGCTCTTTATCAATCATGCTTTGCTCCATTTGCTGAGTGGAGCCGGAACGTCGGAGCGGGCGCTAGGTTCCGGCGCCCGCGTTGACGAATTCGCGACAAACTGGTCTACATCCGCCGCAACTTGCGGCGATCCACGACAAGACCGGTTTTTCAGGAATGAACCTAGCGACGCCCTTTGAAAATGCTTGGCGCTATCAGGAATTGATCAGGGCGGTGGTGCGCCGGGAATTGGCGGTTCGATTCCGCGGCTCGATTCTGGGCTGGCTGTGGGCGATTTTCGGCCCGCTGGTGATGCTATCGGCCTATACGGTCATTTTTTCGAGCGCGGTCGGCGTCCCGGCCTCCGCCAAGGGGGGCGGCGTCGGCGAATATGCTTTGTCGATCTTCACGGGCCTCATCATTTTCAATCTGTTCAGCGAACTGGCTTATCGCGCGCCGGGCATGCTGCACGAACAGGCAGCCCTCATCAAGAAATCGATCTTTCCGAGCGAAACCCTCGCCTGGACGGCGGCGATCCGGGCCTCGGTCTATGCCCTGATCAGTCTCGCGGTGCTTTTAGTCTTCAAGATCGCGCTGACGCATTGGCTGCCGCCGACAGCTCTGCTGCTGCCTTTCGTCGCAGTTCCGTTCTTTTTGGCATTGCTCGGCGCGTCCTGGTTCTTGATGGCGCTCGGCTCGTTCACCCGAGACGTCGCGCATCTCATGATCTCGATCGTCCCGGTCTTCATGTTCGCGACGCCGATCTTCTATTCGATCACCGACGTGCCGCCGCATTTACGCCTTTACGTACATTTAAATCCGATAGGTAACTATGTCGAAATAACTCGCGATCTCCTTTTGTTCGACAAATTGCCCAGCGCGATGCTTTATGCTGGAACAGTCGCGGGATCGCTGCTCGTGTTTTATTTCGGCTACCGATTTTTTATGCAATATAAGGCTGTGTTCGTCGATGTCATCTGATCTCGTCATCAGCTGCAACAATGTTGGAAAGGCGTTTCAGCTCTATTTGCGCAGGAACGACCAACTGAAGCAGACGCTATTCGGGCGCTGGAAGCAATTCTATCATCAGCATTGGGTGCTGAAGGACGTCAGCTTCAAGGTTCGCAAAGGCGAGCGGGTCGGCATCATCGGCCGCAACGGCGCCGGCAAAACAACGCTCCTGCAGATCATTTGCGGCATTTCGCGGCCGACGCAAGGCAGCGTCAACGTCGTCGGCCGCATCGCGCCTATCCTCGCGCTCGGCTCCGGATTCGACCATGAGCTGACAGGTCGCGAGAACGCCCTCATCGGCGGCGCCATTCTCGGCGTCAAACGCTCCGTCGTCGAAGAGCGTCTCGAACAGGTCGCGGCGTTCGCCGACATCGGCGACTTCTTCTACCAGCCGCTGAAAATGTATTCGACCGGCATGGCGGCGCGGCTCGCCTTCGCAGTCTGCGCCCATGCCGACGCCGACATTCTTATCGTCGACGAGGCGCTGTCGGTCGGCGACGCCGCTTTCCAGGCCAAATGCGACGCCTTCATCCATGACTTCGCCAAGCGCGGCACGATCCTCGTCGTTTCGCACGATCTCGCAATGCTCTCGACGCTTTGCGATCGCGTCGTCTGGATCGACGATGGCCGGGTGCGCGAATTGGGCGAGTCGCATGAAGTGATCGCCGACTATCGCGGCGTCATTGAGGGCAGGGCGGCGCCCGCCGACGCGGCCACTTAGGGTTCGCGCGCAGGGGCCATTTTCGCCCAAAGCTTGGCTGTGGCAGAATCCTGCGCGATCCGCTCCGCCGGCGTTGACGGCGCACTCTTGCCGCAACGTCGAAAAGGAGACGTCCATGTCGCTTTTAGCGATCGCCAAAGGCAAAGGACCGAGCGGTTTCGGCTATCACTCGACCGCCGAAGAGTTGACCAAGGATCTTGATCTCAGCGGCCGCACCTATCTCGTCACGGGCTCGAATTCAGGGCTTGGCCTCGAGACCGTCCGCGTCTTGGCCTTGCGGGGCGCCCGCGTCATCGCGGCGGCGCGCACGGCTGAAAAGAGCCAGGGCGGCTTGCGCCGGATCGGGGGGCGAGATCGTCCCCATTGCGTGCGAACTATCCGATCCCGCCTCGGTGCGGGCATGCGTCGAGAAGGTGAAAGCTGACGGCGTCACGCTCGACGCCATCATCTGCAACGCCGGCATCATGGGTTTGCCAAAGCTGCAGCAAGCGCACGGCTATGAGTTGCAGTTTTTCACAAATCACATCGGCCATTTCATTTTGACGACCGGCCTGCTCGACCGGCTCGCAGATGGTGGCAGGGTCGTCGTGGTTTCGAGCTCCGCCCACAATTTTGCGCCCAAGGCCGGAATTGAGTTTGACAATCTTTCGGGCGAGCGCTCCTACGGAGCATGGCGGGCCTATGGCCAGTCGAAGCTCGCCAATCTGCTTTTCGCCAAGGAGCTCGCGAGGCGCCTTCAGGGCGCCGGAAAGACCGCCAACGCAGTGCATCCGGGAGTCATATTGACGACCAATCTTTCCCGCAATGTCCCCTCGCCACTGATGTTGCTCGCCAGGAGCGCCGCGTCCCTTTTCACAAAGACGATCGCGCAAGGCGCGGCGACGCAATGTTTTGCGGCCGCCCATCCTTCGCTCGAAAAAACCTCGGGCGCATATTTCGTCGACTGTAACATCGGCCGGTCCAGCGCTCTGTCTCATGACGCGGCGCTGGCCGAGCGGCTGTGGGAGGAATCCGAGCGCATCGTGGCGAAGCTCTGAACGCTGACAAGGACCGCGCTACTCGGCGAGGGCCGGCTCCGGCGCGCCCGCGCTTACCTTTGGAAAATCGGCATTCTGCCGCCAGATCATGATCAGTGCGGCGGCGATTTCAGCAAGGATCGCCAAGCCGACGAGAATGATCAGGCGCGGGTTCTGCCGCACCAAGGACTCCGACCCGACGAGAATGGCGACATGGAGCAGCGGGATGATGAGCATGGTCGACGCCGCCATCGCCGAGCCGCGGCCGGTCGCCGCCCCGATGGTGAGAACGAGGCCGATCGCGAGCAGCGCGTGGCTTAGCGCCAGCAGCGGAATGAGGCAGCGTTTGGCCGCCTCGCCCATCCATTCGGCGTAGCCGCGCGGATCCCAGTTGTTATTCGGTCTTGCCGCGAAGAATTCGCCGAGAGGCAATTCGAAGACGCCGCGCCAATCGCGTTTAGGCAGGTCGCCAGCGCCCTGCATGTCGACTGGGATCGCATACTGATCGAAATTTGCACTGCGCATCGATGAGGCGCCGTCGGGAAGCGTTTCGATCGAACCGTGATTGAGCACGATCACGACCCCTTGCTGGTTGCGGCGGAACTCCGCTTCATCAGCGTTGATGATCTGCTCTTCGGCTTTCTCCGGAGAATATTGGCGGATGAACATGCCGCTGGCGACGTCGGCGCTTCGCCAGCGCTGGAAATACATCGTCCGCCCGCCTTTGTCGAAGGTGTAGAAATGCGCCGGCTCCAGCATCCTGTGATTGAGCGAATTGCGGATCACATGGATGACGTCGTGCATTTTCCCGACGTGGGCGGGCGCGAAATAGGATGAAAGCCAGTAGCCTGCGCCGACCGCGACGCCGGCGACCACCAGCGCCGGGACGCAAAGCGACCACACCGAGAGCCGCAGAGAATAAAGGACGGCGATCAAACCGTCCGACGACATGCGGCTGTATTCGAGCGCTACCGCGACGCCGACGGCCATCGGCAAGGCCAGATAGAGCACGGTCGGCAATGTCCCGAGCAGGGCTGGGACGAGAAGGCCGCCGCGCACCGCCGCGGCCGGGAGCATCTGAAACAGCGAGGTCATGACAAGCGGAACGCAGAGCACCGTCTCGATCAAGAGCGCTGTCAGCGCGATCCGCTTGGCGAAATAAAAGGTCAGCAGCCGCGGCATCGCCGGTTCCGATTGAGCTCAGGCCTGGACGCGCGCATGCGCCCGCCTCGAATAATCGAGCCAGCTTTTGTCGAAAACGCGGCGGCTCGGAAGCGAAGCGGCGCCGGCCCAATGGGCGAAGAAGATTCGGTTTTTCGCCCAGTCGAGCGGCAGGCCCTCGGCGTCGAAACTGATGTCGGTCGCCTTGTAAAAACTTTCGTCGGAAGCCCCGGCGACGCATTCGGCGAGCGAGCCGATCTTGAGGCCGCGCCGGTGCGCGACGAAATTGCTCAACGGCTGAGCGAACAGCATGCCGTGCTTTCGCACCTCGTGGAAAATCGCCTCGTCGCGGTCGATCACTTCGAAAAAATGCTGCAGCGACAGGATCTTGTTCGACGTCACGAAGAAGCCGTCGTTGAACAGCCGCACGTCGCGCAGAAAATCATATTTGGCGCGCTTCTTGTTGTAGACATATTCATCGCTGGTCGAAGCCATGATGAAATCGGTCCTGCCGGGCTCGAGCTTGCCGAACGCCTCGCTGACGTCCCGAAACAGGATCGTGTCCACATCCACATAGAGTACTTCGTCGAGCGGCAGGGCGAGCGACATGAATTTCCGCAAACGGCGGCGGTGGCCAGGAAAAAGCGGATAGAGCCGGCTCGCCAGCGCGTCGAGCTCGCGCAAATCCTCGGTGACGAGGTGAACGCCGTAGATTTCGGCCGCGCGCCGGGTCAGGCTGAGATTGTCGTCATAGGGAATGAGATAAAGCGGTGTCGCCGCATTGGTCGCGGCATAGCTCTCGAGGAACGGCAGCAGCCAATCAGAGATGCGGTCGTTGGCGACGACGGCGATGCCAGTTTTCAGCGCGACCGGCGCGGCCGCTGGCACGTTTTGCGTCAATTGGTCTTGGGTCCGAGGATCTAGCATTGGACTGACAGGAGGCTCTCAAAGGGCGGCAGGGGCCGGTTCGCGGCGAAACCCCGGCATTTGGCGAGAGAAATCTGCGGCGGCGCGGAAATCGGCGTTGACATCCCGCAGTCCCGGCCCCGTTTGGGCTCCCCATAGCGCAATGCCTGGTAGAAGTAAAATGGGGCGCGGTTTTGGCGCCGTTCGCACGAAATTCCGCGGGCGGGGAAACGGACTCGGTCGCCCGATGTCGAACGGCGGAGCGCTTTAGCGCCTGCGAGCCCGTTCGAACGCCGCCACACCGGTCACGAGGAACGCTGTGAACCTCGACCGTCCAGCGTGTCCCGGATTTTTGTCGAAAGCTCCGAGATGGTGAAGGGCTTCGGTAAGAAGGCGACGCCCGGATCTAGTATGCCGTTATGAACCACGGCATTGCGAGTATAGCCTGTGGTATAGACCACCTTCAGGTTCGGCCGAAGCTCTCGCGCTTTGTCGGCGAGCTGTCGGCCGTTCATTTCGGGCATGACAACGTCCGTGAAGAGAAGATCGACCCGCGGCTGAACGGCGAGCTGCCGCAGCGCCTGATTCGCATCGGCAGCCTGCACTACCGTATAGCCAAGATCGCGCAGCGCATCGACGCTCATCTGCCGAACCCCCGCCTCATCCTCAACGACGAGGATGATCTCGTCTTCGACAGCGGACGGCGTCGCGAAGTCGGTCGGAACAGACGCAAGGTTCTTCTCGGCGCCGAGGTGGCGCGGAAGATAGATTTTGACTGTCGTGCCTTGGCCAAGCTCCGAATAAATCGACACGTGGCCGCCTGACTGCTTGACGAAGCCGTAGACCTGGCTAAGCCCGAGCCCGGTGCCCCTTCCGACTCCCTTGGTTGTGAAGAACGGTTCAAGGGCGCGCTCAACCACCTGCGGCGGCATTCCTATTCCGGTGTCGGTCAGCGAGATCATTGCGTATTGGCCTGGCTGGACCTCAGCGTGAGCTCGGGCATAACGGTCGTCCAGATTGGCGTTGGCCGTCTCGATGGTGAGGCGACCACCGTCTGGCATGGCGTCACGAGCGTTGATCGCTAGGTTCACGACGGCGCTCTCGACGCCGGCGGGGTCGGCAAAGGCGCGCCAGAGGTCCCGCGATAGAACCGTCTCAACGCGCACGGACTCACCGATGGTGCGCTGGAGAAATTCCGACATGTCTTCGATGAGCTTGTTGGCGTCAAATACCTTCGGCGCCAATGGCTGCTGGCGCGAAAAAGCCAGAAGGCGCGTTGTGAGCTGAGCGGCGCGCTTGGCTCCTTCAGTGGCGTTGTCCACGTACGCCATGACGCGCTCCGGTTCGTTCTTGCGCCGTCGGGCCATGTCGAGGCTGCCGATAACCACGGCAAGCATATTGTTGAAGTCATGAGCAATGCCGCCTGTCAGCTGGCCGATCAATTCCATCTTCTGCATCTGCCTAAGCTGGTTTTGCGCGGCGTCACGCTCGGCGACCTGCCGCTCCAAGGCCTCCGTCCGATCGGCTACTCGCCGTTCCAACTCATCGTTCAGCAGGCGCAGCTCGCGTTCAGCCGCGGCGGCGCGGGCGAAGGCGGTCATCATGGCCTGGATAAGAGCAATATCGACGCCGACGGTCAGCGCGTAGAACGCCATGGCAATCCAGCCCTCGGGCCAACTCGGCAAAATCGACCCGCGAGGCGCGATCAATGTCAGATTTGCTATGACGCCAGCCAGCGTGGCTGCAGCGACGCCGGGCCGCCACCCTCCGAGGAAAGTCGTCACCACCACGGCCGGGATGAAAATGACAAACGGAAACTTGAGCGCTGCGTCGCCAAGCGCGATGCGTACGCCGAGCGAAGCCAAAATAGCGAGGGGTCCAAAAACATACCCGAACCACCGACGGTCACGCAGAGGCTGTGTCAGGGTGATTAGGTTCATATGATCGGGCTCAGATCCGTGATCTCCGTCTCGGCAGCCGCCTTCGACTGGAAAGATGATGTTTCTAGGCGCTCGGAAGGTCAAGCAGCGCCGCGCGACGCCATTTCTGTCGTCGGCGGCAGGCCGGGCGAGCGTTGATCGGCCTGAACACGGGGACTATCAGGCGATCGACCTTTCGCAATGGCTGGCGAGCAATCCGGCCTATTTGCTCGCCGATCATTTCGGAACGCCGCAAGCGGTCTTCGAAAAATTTCCGAAAGGGCGGGCCTTCATCTCTCCGCCGGACCAGCGCGGGCAACGTGCGATCAAGTAGCAAACGCCTTTGCGCCTCTGCCCCGCCGCGTTATCCGGTGAACCCACGGTCTATAATGACGCCGATGACGACGCCCGCCAACGCGGCGGCAATGCCGATCGAAACGGTCTCTGCGACCGTCCGGACTATGCTGCGTTTGGCGATTCGCGCCCGGCCAATGCCGAGCGCCACCAGCAAGGTCAGGGTCACTATCGCGGAGATGACCCTCGCCTGAGGGATTGGGAAAAAAACAAATGGCAGGATCGGCACCGCCGCCGCCAGAAAGTCGGCAAGCAGCATCCACAGCCCCTGCTCCCAGGGGTTGAGCGGCGTCTCCGGTGCGCCTTGCAGCGCGAGCACCAAGCCGCCGAGAGCCTCGCGATCATGTTGCACCGCGCCGGCCAACGCGGCCGACTGTTGCAGCGTCAGACCGGCTTTGGCCAGCCGGTTCGAAAGCGATCCGGCAATGGGGCCCTGGTCGAGCGTCGAATCGGCCTGCAGAAGCGCGCGCTTCGCCTTGATCTCGTCTCGCGTCGTCTCGACATCGAGATAGGCGCCGGCCATCATGGAGACAGCGGCCGCCGCAGTCCCGGACGCGCCAGCGATAAGAACTGTCTTGGTATCGGTCGTGGTGGCGGCGACGCCGAAGATCAGGCCAAAGATAGAGACGGTGCCGTCTTCCAGTCCAAAGACGACAGTGCCAGCTGAGTTGACAAACGAGTTGCGCAGCCGCAGCGCGATCGAGGCGATTGTCATCTTCCGTGTCTTTCTGCCGCAGCCAGGCCGCGGGCGCGGTTTGCGCCGATTGGTCTTTGACCTCAGGCTGTCGCATTGGCTGAGAGAAAAGAACCGAATTGTAGTCGCCGATCGTCACGCGACGTTTGCAGACGAAGGCGAGAACTTCGTCTGCATAGTTCGACCGAGGCTCGATCATGGGCTTTCTCAACTTATGCCAGGGCACACAGGTTGGCTGCTTTACGCCTCCTGTTCGCGAGCGCCCGGATGCACGCCCGCCCGCTGCGGGAGGATTAGGATGAGAACGACTATGATCGCTGCGAGAATGCCTGAGGCGACATAGCGGCTGATCTCCAGTCCGCCGTGAGCGCGCGGTTTGTCGAGCAGGTCCCCGAGCGTTGCGCCAAGCGGTCGCGTTAGAATGAACGCTGCCCAAAACAGCAAGGTTTGCGAGATTTTTGTGTAAAAATATGCGGCGGCGACAACCGCCAGGCCGGCGGCGAAGACGACCGCGCCGCCCTCGTAGCCGAGCCCGTTCGTGTCGGCCATCCAGTCGCCCAGCGCCGTGCCGAGCGTCTGCGAGAACAGGATTGCTACCCAGTAGAAAATCTCGACCCTCGGCGTGGTGACGGTGTTGACCGAGATTGAGCCCTCCGACCAGCGCCATACGGCGAGGGAGGCAATCAGCCCCGCGAACAAAATCGACGATCCGCCGAAGTAACCGATGCCGAGCGAACGATCGGCGAAATCCGCCATCGTCGTGCCCAAGGTTGTCGTTGCGACGATCGTGACCCAATACAGCAAGGGACGAAATGCCTTCGCGTAAATTTGCGCGACGACGGCGGCGGCGAAAATTCCGATAAAGATAAGGCTGCCAATCGCGTAGCCCAAATTCATCGACATCGTTACGGCGTCGCCGCCGGTCTCTCCCAATGTCGTCGCAAGCACTTTGATGACCCAAAACCCTAGAGTGACCTCGGGCACCTTGCTCAGTGCGCCAGCCGGTGACTTCTTCATGCAGGAATCCTTATTTTCGCGGGAGGGGAGGACAGTCGCAGGAGGGGAAGTCGGCCCCATTCGAGAAACAGAGCCGATTTGTTCGTTCAATCATCGATCGTTAATCGGGATTCTTACCCTCTTTAGCGTTCTCGAGGACCGCGCCGGTCTTGGCGTCAACGCCGACTTCTTGAACGCCTGTCGCCGTCCTAATATCGAAGGAATAACGCAGGCCGCTGCCACCCTTCTCCTTCTCCAGTTCCTCATCCGTGATCTTGCCCGGATGCGCCTTCAGGGCGATGGCGCGCGCCTCGGCAATGCCGATCGTCGCGTCCTTGGCGAGCTTTTGACCTGTGTAAGCCAAGGCGGGAAAGGCAAAGAGCAAAGCGAGAACTCAGTGCCGCACATCGGATGCCGCGATCGCGCGCGACGCTCATGTTTATGTATTTCATGGGTACGCTCCTAATGCCCCCGCTGGCGACAACTCTCGTCTGGGCATCATGAACGTGACCTGAATGCGCCACTGTCCTGGTAAAGCGCAGACCGCACCTTGCTGCTGTTTGGCGCCAGACTTCCGCGCGCGCTAAGCCCTTGCTCGGAACTGCAGCACAAGCGCGAAAAATTGAGAACTCGGCTTAGCGCGCGCTCAAACGATCGAGAATTGAGCGCGCTTCGGGCAGTCGCGCCTTATAATAATCAGCGAATGGGCCATGCCCGCCTGATTGTAGGGCCTCGTATGCCGTGTTGATTTGCTCAAGAGCTGTCCTCGCCATCACGCTATCTTTCTGACGATCGGCAAGTTGCATCATCGCCACACCCTGATTGCCAAGACTCATCGCCCATTGGAGCGGAACGCGCTCGCGCGTCATTTCCTCCAGCGCGGCGCGATAGGCCGCCACCGCCTCCTCAAGACGCGCCGTCGCGCTCTCGCGCGCCCCGAGCATTTGGAGCGCATTGCCGAGATTGTTCTGCGTCATAGCCCAGTCGAGCGGAACGCGCGCGCGGGTCAATTCCTCCAACGCGGCGTGATAGGCCACGACCGCCTCCTCCAGACGCGCCGACCCGGTCTCCCGCTCCCCGAGCGTTCTGAGCGCATTGCCGAGATTCATCTGCGCCCCCGCCCATTGGAGCGGAACGCGCGCGCGGGTCCATTCCCCCAACGCGGCGTGATAGGCCGCGACCGCCTCCTCAAGACGCGCCGTGCCGGTCTCCCGCTCCCCGAGCGTTCTGAGCGCATTGCCGAGATTCATCTGCGCCCCCGCCCATTGGAGCGGAACGCGCGCGCGGGTCGATTCCTCCAACGCGGCGTGATAGGCCACGACCGCCTCCTCCAGACGCGCCGTCCCGGTCTCCCGCTCCCCGAGCGTTCTGAGCGCATTGCCGAGATTTATCTGTGTCATCGCCCATTGGAGCGGCGCGCGCTCGCGCGTATGTTGCTTCAATGCCTCGCGATAGGCCGCGACCGCCTCCTCAAGCCGCGCCGGGCCGCTCTCCCGCTCCCCGAGCCTAGAGAGCGCATTGCCGAGATTCATCTGCGTCATCGCCCATTGGAGCGGCGCGCGCTCGCGCGTATATTCCTTCAATGCCTCGCGATAGGCCGCGACCGCCTCCTCAAGCCGCGCCGGGCCGCTCTCCCGCTCCCCGAGCGTTCTGAGCGCATTTCCGAGATTTGTCTGCGTCATCGCCCATTGGAGCGGAACGCGCTCGCGCGTATATTCCTGCAGCGCGGCGCGAAAGGCCGCAACCGCCTCCTCAAGACGCGCCGTGCCGCTCTCCCGCTCCCCGAGCGTCCAGAGCGCAATGCCGAGATGGTTGTGGGCTATGCCTCGTTCATCATCGGATGAAGCGGCCTCCAACAATTTCCGTCGCAGTGCGATCAACGCGGTCAGATGCACGTTGCTGCCGTGGTCGCGCCCATATTCGTAGAGCGTATCCGCTTCCGCATTCAGCGACCGAGCGACCAGCGCGGCGTTCGCCCCATGAATCGCTTCGGCCAGCGTAACGATTGCATCGGCGGCGGCTGCGCCGTCATACGCCGCCAGCGCGATGTCGCGAGCGCGATTGTAAAGCATCGTTATTCCCGCAACATATCGCTCGCGGCGGTCTTCCTCCTCGCGGCGCATTTTCTCCGCCGCCCTGCGAAGTGTGGCTTGAGCCAGGCCGGACTTGCCAGCGTCCATCAGCGACCGCGCTCTCGCCAGCGCCGCATCAACGATAGCGTCGATATTGGTCTGTGTTTGCCCTCCGGCGATTTCTCTTTCGTAGATGTCGAGCGCGTTGAGAACCGCCTGTTTCTTGCCTTCCAAATCGAGGTTCCGGTCACCGGCGACTTTCTTCGCCATTTCGTGAATGAACCCTTCCGCCACGTGACGCGCGCGGGCTTCCTCCTCGGCATAGGCTTTCACCAGCAGATCGAGAACCGCCCCGCCCAGGATATATTTGGCGAGATTGTCGGCGCTGGTGAACGTGCAGCCGGGATAGCGTTCCTCCGCCTTAAGGCGCGCCAGATGCGCGGCTTGCGCGGCGCGCGACTCCGCGGTCGGCGCGTATTTGGGTCCGCGCTCGGCCGCCTCCGCGGCTTGCGCGATGAGCAGAAGCTTGCGGTGATAGAGCGCGAGCCAGGCTTCCCACTGCGTGTAGGGAACGCCGACGCCATTTTTCAGCGCCTCGCCGAGTGGCGGCAGTTTGTCGGTAAGATCGGGATATTTGGCGAGCAGCGCGCCTAACCCCCGCTCGCCTGGACAAGCGCCGGTCATGTCGCCGACGAGATGCACTACGGCGTCGCCATGGGCGATATAGACATCGAGCTTGTCGAGCGTATCGCCGCCGAGGTCCTTGAAGTCCTCCTGCACCTTGACTTCGACGTTGTGCCGCGTGAGATCGCCGCGCAGCTGATCGCGGTAGCGGCGGAATTCATCGGAAACGGTCGAGAGAAAAATCTTTACCGACATGAATGCGCGCCCGCAATCAAATGGGACGCGGCCACTATTTCACATTCCTCGTTCCCAGCGAAATCGCCGGCGGCGGCCGCTGGCTCAGGTTAAAACCGCGACGTTCTTCCCCCTCCTTCGGGCTTTCGGCCCTCCCGTCGCGCAGCCGGGCATTTTGCCGCCTCCGCCAAAATCTCGCGCCAATTGCGCCTTGGAAAAACGCCGTGGATGGCTATTGATGGCGCCATGGATCAAAACCGCACTAACGCGGGCGGCGACGGGGCCGCCCCAGACGCAGACGACTCGGCGGCCGGAGCCTCGCTCGCGGAAAAGACCGTGCTCCTCGTCCATCCGGCCTGGCATTCCTGCGGGAGCCATCAGGTGTTCGTCTCGCAGGCGCGCGCCTACCGCAGTTTTGGCGCGCGCGTTCTGAGCCTCGCCGTCGCGGACGCTCCCGGCGCCGTGGAAGGTTCCCGCGCGCACAAAACTTATGCGGCGGCGACGGCTGACCTTGAGGCCGACGGGCGGCTTTACACCGGAATGCCTCTGCTCTCGGTGTTGAAGCCCTCCTTTTTGCGGGCGGTCAATCTCTGGCTGCACGGCGATTTCGCCTCCATTTTGCTCGAAAGCTCCGAATGCGCGCCGATCCCCGAAAGCCTGGCAGCGCGAGCCGCGCATCGACCTTATTCACTGCAATCATTTTTTCTGTATGCCCGCAGCGACGCGGATCAAGCGCAAGCATGGCTGCGCGGTCTTCCTCGACACTCATGATCTGCAGGCGCGTCAATACGCGCTGCGCAACGAGGCCGGCTGGGCCGTGCCGCCGACGGCGACGTTCGAGTCGATGCTCGAGATCGAACTCGCCGCCATGCGCGAGGCCGACGTGCTGCTGCATCTCAACGACGAGGAGGCGGCGAGCTTTAAGGTGATGCTGCCAATGAGCCGGCACGCATTGCTCTATCCGGCCGTGCCGCCGGTCGCGGCCGGCCCCGGGGGCGGCGATCTGATCATCGTCGCCAGCGCCAATCGCGCCAATTTCCGCAGCGTCGTCTGGTTTTTGGAGGAGGTTCTGCCGCTCGCGCCCGGCGTCGAGGTCAAGATCATCGGCAATATCGACGGCGAATTTCGCCTTCGCGCGCCTGCGCTCTTGAGGCGGCTACGCCGCGCTGTTCAAGGGCCGCGTCGACGACCTCGACGCCGCCTATGCGAACGCCGCCGCGATCCTTTTGCCGACCACCGAGGGCCATGGGATTTCGATCAAGACGATCGAGGCGATGTCGTGCGGCGCGCCCTTGATCGCGACGCCGCTCGCCTTCCGCGGCATGAGGCTCGACCCCAGCCCCCTAAAAAACGTCACACTCGCGCCGGATGCGTCAAGCTTCGCGGCGGCGTTGCGCCGCGCCAATTCGTCAAGGCTCGAGCCGCCAGCCGATCATAAAGCGTCCGACACGCGCCGGGCCTATGATCGGCGTTTTTCCCTCGACGCCTACCGCGGCGCCCTCCTTGATCTCGTCGTCCCGCTGTTGAGGACGCATAAAGTTTGATATAAAGACTTGCTTATATCTTTATTGCGTTTCCGGCCCCTCGCTGATATAGAGCCGCGATCGCATTCCGGGAGCGCCCAATTCCATGACCCATTCGTTCAATGACTACGCCATCGCGGACATCAAACTGGCCGATTGGGGCCGCCGGGAATTGGCGATCGCCGAAACCGAAATGCCCGGCCTGATGGCGACGCGGGCGGAGTTCGGCCCGAGCCAGCCGCTGAAGGGCGCGCGCATCGCCGGCTCGCTGCATATGACCATCCAGACGGCCGTGCTGATCGAGACTTTGCGGGCTCTCGGCGCCGAGATCCGCTGGGCCTCGTGCAATATTTATTCGACGCAGGACCACGCCGCCGCCGCCATCGCCGCGGCCGGCATTCCGGTGTTCGCGCGCAAGGGCGAGAGCCTTTACGATTATTGGGAATACACCCACAAGATCTTCGAATGGGACGACGGCGGCGCGCCCAACCTCATTCTCGACGACGGCGGCGACGCCACCATGTTGATCCATCTCGGCATGCGCGCGGAGACCGGGGATACGGCCTTCCTCGAGACGCCCGGCAATGAGGAGGAGGAGGTTCTGTTCGCCGCGATCAAGCGCCGCCTCGCCTCGCATCCCGGCGTCTACACGAAATATGGTCAGGCGATCAAAGGCGTCAGCGAGGAGACCACCACCGGCGTCCACCGGCTCTACCTGATGGAGAAGGAAGGCAAGCTGTTGTGGCCGGCGATCAACGTCAATGATTCCGTCACCAAGTCGAAGTTCGACAACCTTTATGGCTGCCGCGAATCGCTCGTCGACGGCATTCGCCGCGGCACCGACGTCATGATGGCCGGCAAGGTCGCGATGGTCGCCGGCTTCGGCGACGTCGGCAAAGGTTCGGCGGCTTCGCTGCGCAACGCCGGCGCGCGGGTGCTGGTGGCGGAGGTCGATCCGATCTGCGCCCTGCAGGCGGCGATGGAGGGCTATGAGGTCACGACCATGGAGGACGCCGCGCCCCGCGCGGATATATTCGTGACCTGCACCGGCAACATCGACGTCATCACCATCGACCACATGCGGGCGATGAAGGATCGCGCCATCGTCTGCAACATCGGTCATTTTGATTCCGAAATTCAGGTCGCGGCGCTGCGCAATTTCAAATGGCACAATGTGAAGCCGCAGGTCGACGAGATCGAATTTTCGGACGGCAAGCGCATCATCCTTCTGTCGGAAGGGCGCCTCGTCAATCTCGGCAACGCCACCGGCCATCCGTCGTTCGTGATGTCGGCGTCCTTCACCAATCAAACGCTGGCGCAGATCGAACTGTGGACCAAGCAGGGCCAATATGAGCGCAAGGTCTACACGCTGCCAAAGCACCTCGACGAAAAAGTCGCGGCGCTGCATCTCGACAAGATCGGCGTAAAACTCACCAAACTGACGCCGGCGCAGTCGATCTATCTCGGCGTGCCGCAGGCGGGCCCTTTCAAGCCGGATCACTACCGATATTCCCGGGAGGCGGCGGCGAGCGCGGCTCGCGAAGCGTCAGCGGGCCAGGATGCGAGCAATAGGCGCCGAAGGACGGCGACGAGACAAGACCAGCGCAACCGAGAGGATCAGCTCAGCGCGGACGCTGCTCGCCGGAATGCGTCTCAGAATCATCCAGCAATCGCCCGGTGCGGGTGAAGCGCGCGGCGGCGATCGCGATCAGCGCGAGGCCGACGAAGATCAGGGCCGGCCCGCCGTAATGGCCGATGGGCCCCGACAGCCTTTCGAGCCGCAATTGGCGCGCCGCCTCGCCAGGGGCGGAGATCAAAACCGTCTCCACGAACAGGTTGAATTTTTCGATGACGAAGCCGAAGGCGATCACCGCGATGCCGGTGCGCACCCAGGCCAGAAACGTCCGCTCATTCGCGGCATGGTCGCTGTAGCCCCGGATCATGGCGCTCCTCGCTGGATTGAGGGGTCTTTTTGTTTAGATTTGCAACAGCGCGCCTCCCGGCTCGCGTCGGAAGCGCGCGAGCCGTGGTCGCAAAAAACGCTGTGCGAATGGCGGCGCCTGAGAAACAATTTATCTGGCGTCGCCCGGTCATTGCTCCGGAGCTGCGCATGCATAATGGGCCTCCGCCGGCATGGTCATTCCATCGCGGGATCAACTCGTCAGGTGTTAGGCAAGAACTGAATTCTTAGCTCGCAGAGGTTTGTTTCGACCAGAAAGTCGCAGCGCTACATTCCGACCAGAAAATCGGCGTCAAGCTTTTGAAGCTGCGAATCGCTATATCTCAGCGTGCCGCAGTAAGCCGTTCAGTTGGGACTGGTGCCAAACATCTTTTGCCTAAAAATACTCAAATAACATTTGCAGAAGCAAAGGCTGCGATTAAAAAAAGTCCCATTTCTTTAATCCATCGGAATGGCTCCAGATCTTGCAAACTTGCAAGAATTTTCCGTCGGACCCCATCCACAACGGGAGCGTCGGTAGAATAAGTAGCAAAAATACAACATAATGGGTTGATCTTTAACCTCTGATAAAATAGTTATTGTCCTAGTTAAAAATTTGATCAGATTTGGGTGAATAAGAAAAAAGCAATTTGGGGCGGCGTCAATGCGTTCAAGGGCTCGGCAGCTGGGACCCGGCAGTTGTTCGATTGTTGATCGAATTCAACAGCGTCTTAGCGTTCAAAATGACTCAGCGGCAGCTCAACTGGGCGGCTGGTTTGGGCCGACTAAGTGTGGTGGTTGCCTTTGGACCGTTCGTTTCCGGATGCTTCGCGACGCTGCAAGATCCTGATCGGCTTTACACGGTTCAGCAGGAGACTGATATTGCTCGCCAAGTTTTACCTAACCTGGAGACCCAATATTATCAAGCGATGACTGAACCTGAACGCCAGTCGATCCGCAATGACATTATTGCGAGGCGAAAGTATGTCATTGACGCCAATTATTCAGCCTATGAAGCCGAATTCGGATGGCAAAATCAAGGATTTGGGTTTGCGGCAGATACGGCTTCACTAGGACTTAATACCGCCGGGACGCTGGTGCCGATCAGTTCCACGACAAGGCTCTTGGGCGGCATAGCGGGAGCAGTGACTGGGGTGAAGGGGAACTACCAGGCCGACCTGCTCGCCGCCAAGACAGGGCAGATCATTCAGTCGCAGATGCGGGCGAACCGCGATATCGTAGCGGCGCGGATCCTGCGGAACATGGGCCAATCCACGGCCGTCTATCCGCTGTCGTTGGCTTACTCTGATCTCGAAGACTTGTTCCGTGCGGGAACTCTAACTTCAGGGCTGATAAACGCGGCCGATGTAGTGGGCGTAAATGCCCAGAACGCAGAGGCTTTGAAGCCCGACACGATCATTTTGAATACAACGTTTTCTGCGGATGCAGCGACAGGCGCGCTGAAAAAATTTCTGTTTCCGAATGGCGTACCAGCGGGCATCAACCGTGCAAACGAATCGCGTTTAAATGCCCTGCTTGCCGATAGCGGAAGATTTCAACGGGCGCCTGACGGCAAGCCTTGGATCGTCCAGCAGATCTTGTTCGGTCCGAACACTGCGGAACTGCGCTTGCAACTTGCGCGAGCCGCCGGGATTCTTCCTTAGGATCTTCCTTTCAAATAGAAGAGGATCAGTCAATGGGTAGAATTGTCATCACTACCGACGTTCCAGGCGATCAAAAAGACGACTTAGTCGCCATCGATCAGTCCGCGGGCGCAACCGTCACTGTGACCGCTCAGAGAAACGGAAGATTTACGCTCACGGCAAACTTTCCCGACGGGGCTGATGCCGGACCGGCGACAAAGCCCCAGCTAGCACCGAGCCAGCCAGCACCTCAGCACGAGCCAGCGCCTCAGCACGAGCCAGTGCCGGGCGCTCCGGTCGGGACATCGAATTCGAAAAAGGGGGCAGATATCCTCACGACGGCAAAGCCGCACGTTAGTGAAGCATATATATTTGGGTCAGCCGTCGACTACAAAAAAGCCGACTATCATGGCCCTTGGGACTGCGCCGAATTCGCCACCTGGTGTGTCTTTCAAACTTATGGAATACTTTTTGGATGCAACTCCAAAGGCACGCCAGGCAGCGCATTTACCGGGCTGTGGAAAGACGATGCCCGAAGCCACGGCCAGCTAATCTCGGTTGAAGATGCGATACGCACCCCTGGCGCCTTCCTCTTACGTTTTCCGGTGACGAACCAGAAGTTGATTGGTCATATCGTAATCTCCGCGGGGGACGGAACCACAATTGAAGCCGCGGATCATACGCGTGGCGTCATCGCGGGTAATGTTTCGGGACGCAGGTGGGACACAGGCGTGCTATTGCCGGGCGTTCAATATGGGGCGGCAACCATCGCGATGGATGTGCTTCGATCTATCGAATTTCCGAACCCTGATCCCCGCGTGAAGCAAATTCAGCTTGCCCTGAGCGACCAAGGTTTCGATCCTGGCCCAATCGACGGACTTTTCAGCGAGGTGACCGAAAGCGCTGTCGCGAAATTCCAAGTCAGCAAAGGGTTGGTTGTAGATGGTGAGGTCGGGCCGGATACGGCGGCGGCCTTGGTTCGGACGGTCGTCGCTCCCTCGGACGGGGGCCCCGCGCCGCAGCCACCAGCGCGGCCTCTGGCAAGTATGAAGTTCGATGACCTGAAGCAGGAATACCAACTCTTATTTCAGACAATGTCGCCCGCCGACCACATGAAGGGTGCTGTATTCGCGGCTGCTGATCGCGTTGTCGCTGGGCAATCTAGATATCAGGACGTCGCGAGCAAGCTTGGTGCGATTCCCTGGTATGTTGTTGGAGTCCTAAATGAGTTGGAAGGCGGCTCGCAGTTCACCAAGCATCTGCATAATGGCGATCCGCTGACGGCCAGAACCACGCATGTACCGCCCGGTCGCCCTCCGAATGGACTTCCTCCCTTCAAGTGGGAAGACTCAGCCGTTGACGCTCTCATCTTGCAAAGGTTTAACAGCATATCTGCATGGCCGCTGTCCCGGACCCTGTTTCAACTCGAAGGTTACAATGGATTTGGATATCGGAGGCCTCAGATCTCCATCTTTACACCATACCTTTGGAGCGGGTGCCAACATTACGTGAAAGGGAAATTTAAAGCGGACGGTTTGTTTGATCCTAACCTTATGTCTCAGCAGATCGGAGGTGCCGTGTTGTTTAAGACGCTTCTAGACGGAGGCAATATTAGCATTGACATTTCGTAAGTAGTCAATTCTTGGCGAACAAACCGAAAGGAATTTGTCGAAATTAAGCGGTGAGATTCCAAAATGTTCAATAGCTCCATCATCGATGTTGCAATTGGCGTCACGCTGACCTTCCTTGCAGTCAGCCTCTCTGCAAGCGCAATAACGGAGGCCATAAGCTCTGTTCTCTTATGGCGAGAGAAAAATCTGCTGGAGGGCGTCAAAAGCCTTCTAAACGATCCGAATTTCACCGGAACCGCGCTCGATCTTTACAATCATGCCTTGGTCAACCCTCTGGCTTCGGGCGTCGCCACGTCCGTCCAAACTTTAACGCATCAGCCCGCGTATATCGATTCTCGTCAGTTCGCCATGGCCTTATACGGGCATCCTCGGCAAGGGAGCGGAGGATCCAAAAGAGGTGGTCGAAAAGATATCTGATCCGCAGATAAAGCACGCGATGGGCGCTTTGTGGGCAGCCTCTGGAGATGTTGAGACGTTCAAAAATAAAATCGGTGTCTGGTTCGACAATTCGATGGATCGTCTCAGTGGCTGGTACAAAAGGCGAACTCAGTGGGTCTCATTTTCCGTGGCATTAGGCATCGCAATTTTGCTGAACGTCAACGTGCTCTATGCGGGGACGCAGATTTGGGCGCGACCCGCCATCATCGCTGATTTGACGGCGCAACATTTCGATAAGGACAAAGAGGCGCTGGGCAGCAAAGGCGCAGACACCGCGGCAAGCAACAATGCTGCGGTCGACCAGAAAGCCAATCTCAACCAAGAGGTCCTAAAGGCTTTTAACGCTCTTGAACCCGCTTTTCTGATCGGGTGGGCAGAAGGGCCTCGGCCAGAACTCCCGGAACATTGGTTATCGCCATCTTCTCGGGTGATCACAGGCTGGATAATGGCGGTCTCAAGCTGGATCATCGTCGCCGGCGCAACGTTATTCGGCGCCTCGTTCTGGTTCGACATTCTCCAGCGCCTAACACACCTCAGAGGGACAGGGCACATACCGAAACGAAGTAAGGATGCTACCGCGAAGAGTTAGTTTCTCGCCAAGCTCATGTTTTGCTCACACCATTTCCTCCTGGCATCGCCGTCGATCGCGCACCTAGGATCTCCGGCGCATTTTCCGGAGGGAGCGGTGTTTTTTCGTCCGGGCGACAGCTGCGCCGGCCTGCTCATTGTCAAGTCGGACGCCGTCCGGGTCCAGCTCGTCTCCAATGCCGGCCGCCAGATCACGCTTTCCCGCGTCGAGCCTGACGTCGCCTGCACGCTGTCGACGCAACCCTCTTAACCGGAGGCACCTATCCCGCCGAAGGCGTCGCCGAGACCGAGGTATCCGGGTTTTTGCGGCGCGGCACCGACGTCCTGCGGCTCCTTTGGCGTCGTGATCTTCACGGTCGTCGCGGGCTTGCTGTAATAAAGGTCATTTATATAAGACCGTGAAAAGCTAGACGCCGCCCTCGGCGCAGATGATCCTCCACTCGTCGTCGCTGACCGGCTGGACGGAGAGCCGCGAATTATTGACCAGCACCATGTGCTTGAGGCGCGGATCGGCTTTGATCGCCTCCAGGGACACGGGTTTTTTCAGCGTTCTCTTGGCGCGCACGTCAACCATGCCAAACTTCCCCGTAGAATCGGTCGGATCGGGGTAATAGGGCTTGATGATCTCGACGACGCCGACGATCTCCTTGCCTTCGTTGGAATGATAGAAGAACGCCTCTTCGCCGACCTTCATCGCCATCAGGTTCAGCTTCGCCTGATGGTTGCGCACGCCGTTCCAGAAGGTGCCTTTCTTGCCGGCCGCGGCCTGGTTCGCCCAAGACCAGGAGTTCGGCTCGCTCTTGATCAGCCAATGAGCCATTTGGGTAGGCCTCCGCGCAACTTGCGAGACGTTTCACGTGAAACAATTTAAGCTTTTTGAGCGCGGTCGGACATGGGTTTCTCTGAAGCAGTCTGATCGCATCGCGTCAGCCTTCGGCCTTCGAGGGCCGCGCCAAAAGCTCGGCGATGGCCTCGTCGATGGTGATGCGCTCGGCGAGCACGGCGTCGACGGCGTTGGCGATCGGCATGTCGACCTCCGCCGAATTGGCGAGATCGACCAGCACGCCGCAGGTGAAAACGCCTTCGGCGAGGCCGATCGCACGGGTCGCCTCAGCGATCGTCTGGCCGCGGCCGAGCGCGACGCCGAGCGAGAAATTCCGCGACAGCGGGGAGGTGCAGGTCAGCACCAGATCGCCGAGGCCGGAAAGGCCCATCAGCGTCGCAGGCTCGGCGCCGAAAGCGCGTCCGAACCTTGTCAGTTCGGCGAAGCCGCGCGCCAGCAGCGCCGCCCCGGCGCTGGCGCCGAGGTTCCGGCCGGCGGCGATGCCATTGGCGATAGCGAGCACGTTTTTCGCCGCGCCGCCGATCTCGACGCCGCGCACGTCGCTTGACGAATAGACCCGAAATTCGGGACCGGCCAGAAGCGCCGCAAGGGCGCTGGCTTGATTTGCGTCCCGCGCCGCGAGGGTCACGGCGGTCGGAAGGCCGCGCGCGACATCTTGCGCGAAGCTTGGTCCAGAAAGAACCGCGGGCAGATGATCCGGCAGCGTCTGGGCGACGACTTCGCTAAGGAACAGTCCAGTCCCTTTCTCGATGCCTTTGGCGCAAACGATGACCGGGGCGTCGCCATTCGAAAGATGCGGCGAGATTTGCTCGAGGAGCCCCCTGAGCGCCTGCGCCGGGACGGCGGCGAGAATGACGTCCGCCTGCGCCGCCGCGGCTGGATCAAAGCTCGGATGCACATTCGACAGAAGCGGCACGCCGGGAAGACGCCTCGCATTGACGCCCGTCGCCGCCATTTCGGCGACATGACCAGGGTCGCGCGCGTAAAGCATGACCTCGGTCCCCGCGCGCCCTTCGCGACCCTCGCGAGCGGCGAGATTCGCCAACGCAGTTCCCCAGGCTCCAGCGCCGAGAACCGTGATTTTGCGCCCGCGCGACTTGGGCATGAATTCGTCGGCCATCACTTCCGTCCCCTCTCGCCAAGGATCGGCCATCCGAAAAGAAATGCTTGCCAAATGAGGATGCCGATGATTCTCGCCGGACGGCAATCCCCGCCGCGCTTGAGCGATCGCTCGCAAACAAGCTAAGCTTTTTCGTGGTCGAAAAACGCTAATCGCGCGAGGCCCTTCCGCCCGGGCAACGCCGAAGCCGCGCCACTTTTGGATATGTTGTTATCGAATATAGCGCCGAGAAATGGTGGTGGAGTAGCATCGGGATGCCGGAAATTTACGGAATGGAAGCGGGCCCGCCAGCGCACTCAAAATTAGTCGCTGATGCTGCGCCAATGGCGTATAGTGCATTCTGATGCCAGGGCCGCTCCACACTGTTGTCGAGACCGAGTCCTTTCTCTCGAAGGCCACGAAAATCATGACGGACGACGAGCGCACGGCGATCGTCAGGTGGTCGCAGCCGATCCGACAGTGGGCGATCTCATAAAGGCAACGGGCGGGCTTCGAAAACTGCGCATTCCGCTTGAGGGACGCGGCAAGCGCGGCGGCGCGCGCGTGATTTACTGGTTTCATTCTGAGCGTTATCCCGCCGTCCTGCTTTGGGTCTTCGCGAAGAATGAAAGGCCCGATCTGACCGATAAACAGAGAAAGGCGCTTGCGGCGGCGACGGCGGCATTTCTAGACGGTGCTGGAGACTAAAATGGAAAAGGCCGACTTCGAGGAAATTCTACAAGGCCTCAAGGAAGGTAAAGCCTTTCTGGCGGGCGAAAACGTACCTGTTCGCGTCCACATTCCGACGGAAATCGATGTCGCGGCAATTCGCAGAAAACTTAAGTTCACGCAGACGGAATTCGCGCGTGTCGTCGGCGTCGCCGTTGCGACTTTGCGGAATTGGGAGCAAGGGCGTCGCGTCCCGGACGGTCCGGCGCGGGTCTTACTCGCCTTACTGGCCAAGGATCCCCGGATCGTCGAAAAGACGCTTACATCAAGGGCCGTCGCCGTTCGGAAGCTTGCGCCGAAGGCCGTTGCGCGCGCCGAGGATTTGATGCCAGAACTCCGGCTTAAACTGGAAAGGGTGAAACGAAAACTCCAACTTATCGAAAGGGATTTGAACGACCGCATCCAAAAGAGCGCGGCTCCGAAAGCGGCGCGGACGAAGGATCGCGCAGCATCGCGTAAGCGTCAGCGTTCAGCCGCCCGCTGAACGGAAGCGGGGCGGATGGGCGGGTAGCGGCGGTTATTGAAAATAGGGCGAGTTAATAGTACTCAATATTATGATGCTTTTCACTTACGACTGAATTTTCAATGGCTCGCGGCAATTTTAACGCAATAATCAGATTGGCTCTCGCATCTGAACGTGCCTCGCGCCAAAGAGACCGAGAAAAAAATAGGGAAAAAAATCGACTTGATAAAGAAAACGAACGACTTGCCCGCTTGAAGGAGCGATTAGGCAAGCAAGATTATTGCGAGGCTCGAATAGCGGAAGCTGAAAAAGCCAATACGCAACTCGCTGAACGGCTCGATGAGCTAAGTGGGATTCTATTTGACACCTTTAATCGCGACCCAAGCATAAATTTTGAAGAATTTTTGAGGCATCCGAAGGAAAGTGATCTCGATAGCGATCAAACCCTTCAACCGATTCCAGAGCCGAAGATCGAAAGCTTTTGGCCTGAGAAGCCCAAATTCCTCGTTCAGCTACTCCCTGGTGCTGGCGCGCGTTATAAGGACGCTATTAGCGTTGCTAAACAGCGTTTTTCAGAAAAACTCGCAGAATTTAATGAACTTGAGCGGCGTCGCTGCGATGCTCTAGCCAATTTGTACGCATCCGCGGCGGAGCACAATCGCTCTGTGAATGCGGCGGAAACCGCTCTTACAAATAATGATCCGGAAGCTATTAAAAATTATTTTGAGCTTGTTCTGACTAGGTCTGAATATCCTTCAGACTTCCCTTTGAAAGTGCGAGGAGGCTACGTACCAGAGTCGAAGCTTATTGCATTCGACTACCAATTGCCAACAATCGAAGACGTTATCCCGCGTACCGAGAAGTATAGATACGTCAAATCTACCGATGAAATCACGGAACTTAAAGAGTCAGAGCGTGCACGTCAAACACTCTATGCAAATGTTATCGCGCAGACCGCGCTTAGATGCCTTTACGAGTTGTTCGCCGCCGATAAACTCAAACAGATCAATGTGGCTGCTTTAAACGGCTACGTGGACACCGTTGATCCCAGCACGGGTCGCGCGGTCCAGCCCTGTATCATATCTGTCCGCGCCACGCGCGACGAGTTCTGCGAGTTGAATTTGAAAAAAGTCGACCCAAATGCTTGCCTCAGGCGCCTAAGCGCTTCTATTTCACGAAGCCCGTCTGAATTGGTAGCGGTTAAGCCCGTCATTGATGTCAATATGGTCGACCCCCGCTTCATTGAGGAGCAGGACATCCTCTCGACTT
Source organism: uncultured Alphaproteobacteria bacterium (assembly GCA_963789645.1). GTDB lineage: Bacteria > Pseudomonadota > Alphaproteobacteria > Rhizobiales > Beijerinckiaceae > Methylocapsa. The sequence continues at coordinate 242,511 of CAWBLM010000004.1, forward strand.
TGGACAACCGTCTGAATTTGATGGAACTCACGCCGGGAGAGTTTGAATCTCTTATTACGAACCTGTTCCAAAAGATGGGCCTCGATACCAAGCTGACCCAGGCGTCGCGCGATGGTGGTGTTGACTGTGTGGCCTTCGACGCTCGTCCGTTCTGGGCGGGAAGGTCGTTATTCAAGCAAAGCGCTATAAGAACACGGTGGGAGTGAGTTCTGTTCGAGATTTATATGGCACAATGCATAATGAAGGTGCTTCGAAAGGTATCCTGGTAACGACGAGTGGCTATCGCAGGGCCGCTTATGATTTTGCAAATGGCAAGCCGCTGGAACTCATGACCGGCAGCAACCTTCTTTATCTTCTAAAAGAACACGCAAGCATCGAGGCTAAGATCGAGACGCCCGATGAGTGGGTCGATGTTCGGTAATTGCTCACGTGCCTTCGGCTATGTTAAATCCGCGAGTGGCGCTCCGGCGAGGGTGAGACGGATTGCTTCGAGGGCTCCGATGGAACGGCGGCGGGCGGTTTCGATGACGGAGCGGATGTCGGCGTAGAGCTTAGCTCCCCACTCGGTGCGGAAGCCGTTGGTGATTTTGCGGAACACGGCGCAGGGACGCAATGCGCGCTCGGAGCCGTTATTCGTCGCCGGAATGTCGCGGTTCGTTACGAAGACGAAGAGATATTGTCGCGTTCTCTTGATCATGCGTTGGAGCTTGACGCCAGCCTCGTGCGCCGGCGCAAGGCGCATGAGTTCGTCGAGGCGGCCGTTGAGCCGCGCGGCATAGGTCTTCAGGGTCGCGTCGGCGAGCCTTTCCCGCCGTCGCCCGATCCGGCAGGCGCGGCCGAGCAGACGCCGAAGCTCGGGCGCGAAGATGTCGTCGCCGGCGTCGATGGCATATTGCACGTCGCGGATGAGATGGGCGAGGCAGACCTGATTGTTCACCGCCGCCCAGCCCATTTGCCCGCCATAACGGTCCGACACCCAGAAATCGGGCCGGAAGTCGCCAAGGAAGTCCTCCACCACGTTCTTGGCGCGCGAGGGCGCGGCGACGAAAAGGGCGCTGTCGTCATGGTGGAAGACCCACAGCCACCAATTTTGCTTGCCGACCCGCAGGCCGGTCTCGTCGGATTGCAGGATCGTTCCGCCGAGCAGCCTGGCGCGGATCGCGGCGGTCGCCGCCGTAAAAGAAACCCGCGCGGCGTCGAGGATGTTGACGAGCGCGCCCTCGCTGATGTCGAGACCGAGGAGATCGGACAGGAGAGTAGAAAGGCGCTCGAAGGCGATGCCTTGGGTGAAGCGCAGATAGATGACGAGGGCGCGCAAGTTTGGACCAAAGGGCGAGCCTTTCGGCATGTCTTGCGGCGGCGGCGCCTTGAAAGTCCTGGCGCAGCACAGGCAGGCTCCGCCCAGAAGCGAAACGCGCGTCACATGGGGAATTATCCGCGGGATTTCGATATGGTCATAGGCCTCGCAGACGAACTGCGGCGTATCCAAAAAGAAGGCGCCGCAATGCTGGCAGGAGCTGGCGAATACATCCCGCTTCGCCGCCGGATTGGGATGAAGCAGACGGTGCGCCCCGGCGTGCGGCTTGCGCCGCTTTCCCACGGGCGTCTTGCTTTCCTCGCCCGAGGCCTTGTGTCCCTGGCTCGGCGGCGTGCTGGAATTTTCGGGCGTCTTTGGCGGCAGATTGAGTTTGGCGCGCAGTTCGGCGTTGTCGGCGCGCAGCGCTTGGACTTCCCGCATCAGGCGTTCGATCGCTTCCGCCTGCGAAAGAATGAGGCGGATAAGCGTTTCCTTATCGAGCGAATCAAGCGTCTCGCGATCCATTCACAGCTTGAATCAACTCGCGATTCCGCTGTCAAACTTTCACCCCGACGCCAAATCCTAGCCAATTCCAACTCCGTCGAGAATGAGGACGTGAGCAATTACGATGTTCGATCCGATACACCGGAGTAATATAATTATTTTCTAACCGGTCCCCCAATTGGAACCAAACGATTACGAGAAAAAAGGGCTGCGCGCGGAGAGTATCGCAGCTCCGCACCGTCTCAGCGTCCGGGTCTATTATGAGGACACCGATTTCTCCGGCGTCGTCTACCATGCGTCTTATCTGCGTTTCCTCGAGCGCGGGCGCACCGAATTTTTGCGCGCGTTGGGGATCGAGCATCGGGCGATCTTCGAAGGCGGCGGGGCCGGTTATTATTTCGCCGTCCGCGCGATGACCATCGATTTTCGCAAGCCCGCTCTGATGGACGACGCTCTCCTCGTTGAGACAGAAGTGCAGGCGGTCGGGGCGCCTCGATCGAAATGGCTCAGGCGATTATCCGCGGCGGCGAGGTTCTCGTGACCGCAAAAGTCAAAATAGCCGTCGTGGCGGGCGGCAAAGCGACGCGGGTTCCTGCGCCTTTATTGGCCAAGCTCAAGGCGGTCCAGGCCAAGGAAACCCCGCCGCAGCCGTCTTTCAAGGTGGAGTAACTGCATTTTAACCGCAATGACGGTTAAACTTCGCAGGCGCTAAAGCCGCAGAAATGACTGATTTCATCGTCACATAGGGAGCGGCTCTGCAACGCATCGGGCGTTTGCGCAGCGTGGCCGCGGCTTTTCAGAAACTACGCCGGCCGACGAGGACCAACTGATGAATCCTGCCGATATCGCGGCCACGGGCGTGGCGGCTGCTGGCTTTGCTCCGGGGAGCGAAGTCTCTCTCTTATTAATGTTCTGGTCCGCCCATATCGTCGTCAAGATTGTCATGGTGGGGCTTCTTGGCGCCTCGGTCTGGTGCTGGGCGATCGTCATCGACAAGGCGCTTTTGCTGCGCCGGACGCAGCGGGCCGTGGCGCAATTCGAGGACGTGTTCTGGTCGGGCGCCTCGCTCGATGAGCTCTACGCGACGTTGTCGTCGCGGCCGACGAGCGGAATGGCGAGCCTTTTCGTCGCGGCGATGCGGGAATGGCGCCGCTCGGTGCAAGGCGGCGTGTCGTCGTTCGTGGGACTGCAGGCGCGCATCGAAAAAGTGCTCGACGTCGCGATCGGGCGCGAGGTCGAAAAGCTCGAATCCAATCTCTTGGTGCTTGCGACGGTTGCATCCGCCAGCCCTTTCATCGGCCTCTTCGGAACGGTGTGGGGCATCATGTCGTCGTTTCAATCGATCGCCGTCTCGCGCAATACGTCGCTCGCCGTCGTCGCGCCAGGCATCGCCGAAGCGCTATTAGCCACTGCGATCGGCCTTTTTGCGGCCATTCCGGCGCTGATCGCCTACAATAAACTGCAAGGCGACGTCGCCAAAAAACAGGCGCAGCTCGAAGGCTTCGCCGATGAATTCTCGTCGATCCTGTCGCGGCAGATCGACCAAAGGACGGCCCATGATCAGGCCGCGTGACCAGTTCGCTTTGAAGAATGCGCAAGACATGCGTAGCGAGAGCCTGTTCCGGGAAGGTCGAAAAGGCTGGCGCGGCGCGCGCGGGAGATTTTGAGCATGGCGATATCGTCGATTGCAGGGCGGAAAACCGGGCGCGGACGGCGCGGCGCGCCCCGTTACCGGCCGATGGCCGATATCAATATGACGCCGTTCATCGACGTCATGCTGGTGCTCTTGATCATTTTCATGGTGGCCGCGCCCTTGCTCGCGACGGGCGTTCCGATTGACCTCCCGCAGACGAAAGCGGCGGCGTTGAATGTCGAGCAAAAGCCTTTGTCGGTCGCCGTCGACGACAAAGGAGTCGTCTATGTCATGGATCAGCCGGTCGAGCTGAACCAACTCGCCGACAAATTGAAAGAGCTGGCCAAGTCCGGCTTCGACGAACGGATTTATGTGCGCGGCGCCAATCAGGTGAATTACGGCAAGATCGCCGAGGTCATGTCGATCATAACGACCGCCGGCTACAAGAAGGTCGCTCTGGTCACCGATCCGAGCAAGAACTGAACGTTCATGGCGCTCCGTGACAATCCGGGAGCCGCGATTTCCGGCGGCCTGCACGCCTTGCTGCTTGCGGCTATGCTGTTGTCGTTTTCGCGCGGCGCCAAATTCGAGGACGCGCAGGAGAGCATTCCGGTCGACATGGTCAGCGACCAGGAATTCAGCCAGATCATGAAAGGCGAGAAAACGGCGGCCAAACGCGACAAGCCGGCTCTTAAGGTCGAGAAGCTCGCCGAGATCGAGGAGGCGAAGCCGCAATCAGCGCTCCCGCCGACCAAGGTTGACGCGCCCGCGCCCCCGCCCCGCGCGATGCGGGCCCAGGACCCAGGCCTCGATGAGGTGAAGACGCCCCCCGCGCCGCCGCCGCGCCCGGCTGACGACCTGCCTAAGCCACAGCTCAAAGCGGAGCCGGCAAGACCAGAAACGGCGGCAGCGCCGCCGGTCGAAATCGCCCGCCGCGAGCGAGCCGAAGCCCGCGCCGAAGCCGAAAGCCGAGCCGAAGAAAGTCGAAGCGAAGCCGAAGCCGGTCCAGCCGCCAAAAAAGCCCGAGGCGAAATTCAGGCCCGACGAAGTGGCGAAACTGTTGGATCAGGACAAGCCGAAGGAACAACCGCCAAAGCCAGCGCCGAGGCCGAAATCGGGGGATGAGAAGGCGGAGCCGACGGATAAGTTCGATTTGAGCGACATAAGCCAATTCCTCAACAAGGACGCGCCACAGCGGAAAGCTTCGACCGGGCGGGAGCTTCAGCAAGTGGCCTCGCTGGGCGCGCCGACGGCGAGCGCCGATAAAATGTCGCCTTCGTTCTGGAATGCGCTCGACGGCCTGCTGCAGGATCAATACAGGCATTGCTGGAGCTACATCGGCATCGGCGGCCAGCAGAAATACATTCCGCAAATTCATGTCCAATATACGCAGGACGGCGCATTGATCGGTCAGCCGGAGCTTTTGAACCCGCCCCCGGACCCGAATCTCCGCTCTCTCGCCGAGAGCGCCTTGAGGGCCGTGCGGCGGTGTAATCCGCTGCGCATTCCGGCGCAGTATCAGCCTTACTACGATCAGTGGAAGGCTCGGATCGTTCGCTTCGATCCGGAGGACATGCTGTGAGAGTGTTCAGTCTGGAGGCCGACTTCTTGAAAATCCGTCGTTTGCAAGCACGTTTCTTGGCGCTTTTCGTCGGTCCGCTCGCCTGCGCGCTGCTTGTCGCGGCGTCCGTCGCCGGATTGGGCGGAGGTCCGGCTCGCGCCGAGGATCGCTACCTCGACGTGCGCCGCGGCGAGTTCAAGCCTGTTTCCGTGGCGGTGACCCCTTTCGCCGGAGATCCGGCGACGGCCACTCAGACTACCAGCATCATCACCAATAATTTCAAGCGCTCCGTGTTCCTGGCGCCGATCGATCCCAAGACATTCGTCGCTCAGATCGGCGATCCTGACCAGACGCCGAACATGGACCCATGGCGCGCGGTCAACGCGCAATTCGTCGTCACCGGGCGCAGCGGCCGCGCGCCGGACGGCCGCCTGCAGACCGAATTTCGCCTTTGGGACGTCGCCGCCGGCCAGCAGGTCGCCGGCCAGCAATATGTGACCGATCCGAACAATTCGCGCCGGGTCGCCCACATCATCTCGGACGCAATTTTCTCGCGGATCACAGGTGAAAGCGGCTTTTTCGACACGCGCGTCGTTTTCGTCGACGAGACGGGTCCTGGCGAACATCGCCGCAAACGCCTTGCGATCATGGATCAGGACGGCGCGAATGTCCGCTACCTGACGCGCGGCGACGATCTCGTCGTGACCCCGCGCTTCTCGCCGTCCTCGCAGGATGTGACTTATATGTCGTTCGGTTCGAGCGATCCGAAGGTGCTGCTCCTCAACATCGAGACCGGGCAGCGCGAGGTGGTCGGCAATTTTCCCGGCATGACCTTCGCCCCGCGGTTTTCGCCCGATGGCCAAAAGATTGTCATGTCTCTGGCGCAAGGCGCGGCGACGAACCTCTTCACCATGGACGTGCGCTCGCGCACGACGACCCGGCTGACGGATTCGAGCGCGATTGACACCTCGCCATCCTATTCGCCCGACGGCAGCCAGATCGTGTTCGAGTCGGATCGCGGCGGGACTCAGCAGATCTATGTCATGTCGGCGAGCGGCGGCGGGCCGAAGCGGATTTCATTCGGCGAGGGACGCTATTCTACGCCGGTGTGGTCGCCGAAAGGGGATCTGATCGCTTTCACCAAGCAGAAGGCTGACACATTCGCGATTGGGGTCATTCGCCCGGATGGATCGGGGGAGCGGATTCTCACGGAGGGCTTTCACAATGAGGGGCCGACCTGGGCGCCGAACGGCCTCTATTTGATGTTCTTTCGCGATCCGGGCGGCGCCAGCGGCGCGAAGATCTACATGATCGACGTCTTCGGCCGCGGCGAATTTCCCGTTCCGACGCCAAGCTTTGCGTCTGATCCCACATGGAGCCCGCTGTTGAATTAAGTTTCTCGGCCGCTCATGGGGCGAGTTGGCGGCCCCGGTGCAGCGGGAATTTCCGCGTCGGAATTGGCAGAGGATTCGCGAACGCCATCTCCGCCATCGGCGGGGGCTGCGCCGCCGCGGCGAGGATCTCAGCGTTGCGCGCCGGCAACGCGAGCGTCACTTGACGGCTTTCCTTCTCGAGGATCGCCGCCCGGAGATCGACGGATCGGACGACCCACCCGTGGTGATCGGCCTCACCGAGGCGAAGCCGGACTAGCTTTCCAGACTCGTCGGTAAAGACGCCAATGTCGGTCGAAGGGCCGTGCACGACGCCGACGAGCGTGATCTGCGGTTGCTCCGGCGCCGCCGGCTCCGGCGGAGGCGGGGCGCTGATAACGGGTTCGGCCGCCGCGACGGGAGGCGGAGGGGGCCGCCGCGAAACCGAAAACAGCGGCCGTTCCCGCGTCGCGCGCAGCGCTTCAATCGGAATCGTCCAGAGCGGATTGGCTTCATTCGAGCGCGCCCGCGCGGCGGACGGCGCCGCGAGCGCGGGCCGCGGCTCCAGATTGGCGTGGCTAGAACTCGCGGCCATAGGCGCGGCGGCGGTCGCGAGCGGCGGCTCTAGATCGGCGCGGCCGCGACTCGCGGCCGCAGGCGCGGCGGCGTTCGCGGCGAGTTCGTTGCTCGATTCGCCGGGAGTCGCCGCGCCCGGCGACTGGGCGACAGCAGCGCCAGCGCAGCACATCGCCAAGGTCAAGCAGAGGAGGGAAACGCCGCGCCGGGTCATTTTGAAACTTGCCATTGGCCGGCGACATCGATTTGAACGCGCATTCGTTTGCCCTCGGGTTCTGCGGCGGATTGCGGCGCCTGGACGATCAGCTGCTCAACAAAAAGAAACGGCATCCCCGCTTCGAGATCGTAGAGGAGGGGCTGCAGCGCGGCCTGAGTGATTTCGCAGCTTGCCGTCAGGAGGACATAACCTTGGCTTGCTTGCGACCCCTGCAAATCAACTTGCGAAGACAGAACACTCCCCCCCACGGCCGCGACTGCGGCGACAACCCTTTTTTGCAGGTCTGCGCCTGCGATCGTCACCGTCGGGCCGTCCAGAAAAGGCGAGCCCGACATCCGAGGGGACTGCGTCTCCGATTTACCATGCCCCTCGAGGACGGCGAGCCGTTCCGCTGCGGCCGACAAATCGGCGTATGCGTCGCTCAATCCAGCCATCGTCGCCCAGGTGACGGATAATAAAGCTATCACGATTGCGCCATATGCCAAAGCCGCTGACGCATGCGATTGCTTGATTCGCTTTAAAAGTTCGGCCCCGGTCATTGGCTGAGCGCCTCCGGCGAGGGGAAGACAGGCTGGATGTGAGCCTCGATGAAGAAATGCTGGCCTGATTCAGACGGCAGCCTGGTCGTTGGGGCGAAGAATGTCGCTTTGGTGAAATGCGGCGATTGCTCGAGAAGATGGATCAGCAAGGGGGCGTCGTGGGCGAGGCCGACAATCTGCACCTTGTCGCCTTGAATGCGCATTTCCGTCAAATAAGCGTCGTCGGGCAGGATGCGCGACAGCTCTTCATAGACGATGACGGTTGACGGCGTGTCGCGCTTTCTTTGCTCGAGCGCCAGCGCGGCCGCGCTGTTCGCGTCGCCGCCCGGATGCAGCGCCGCGCGGCGCTGCGCGATGCGATGGTCGATCTCTGCCCGCCGCGCTTCGAAGCCGCTTCCAGCGATAGAGGAGAAGATGATGGACGCGCCGCAGACTACGGCGAGCGCGACGATCAGGATGGTCAACATGCGCCGCAGCCGGCTTGCCTCCAGCGCCCCAATGATTTTTTGCTCGAGCACCTTGATCGTCGACGCGCCGCCCTCTGGCGCCGGCGTCGAAATTGCGATTGCGTCAACGCCAAGGCCGCGGATCGCATTGACGTAGGGGGAGAGCGCGTTTCGCGCCGTCGCCGCGACCGTTACGAGCATCCGCTCGCCGGAAACGTCGGTCGAAGGCTGGCACCCGAATGCGGCCTCGGCGGCGGACCATGGCGTCAGCCGATCGATTTGGGCGAGGATGATGCCGTGAAGGAAATCGGCCGCGCGGCGCGGCAAATAGATCGGCCGGAACAAGAACCGATGCGGAAGCAGGACAAGTTCGACCCTTGCGTGCGACAGAAACGGGGACAGGGTCGATGCGTCCGCCGGCGAAATGGCGCCGTCCTCGATGCGGATCGGTCCTGGGAAGGCATCGCTATGCGGCTTCTGCCGCGCGGCCTTGCGCCCGAAAATCCGCTTCGGCCGCGCATCGGGCTGCGCCGCAGGCGCTTGCAGCGCGAAAGCGCCGTCGTCCAATTCGACCAGGCGAGCGAAGCGCGGCGGACGGATCGCCTCCCGCCACGCAAGAATGGCGGTCGCGACCTGATCGATCCAAAGCGACGCTTTGTTGGTGATCGTGCGGACCCAGCTCAATTCCATTCCGTTGCTGCCTCGCCGAGTGGCCAGTTTGAGAGCATTTCAAGTCGAGCGGATTTCAGTTTGCGTGAAGAAAATCCGATAAAATGGAAAAAAGAGGCCTTTTTCCTTTTCGCAACATCGGATGCTTCAGGCAAACCAGACGGTCGATTTCTAATCGGTCATCCCCGTCGCTTATGTGGCCTAACGCACTTTCCGATCCAAAGCCCGGCGCTTTTTGGCCTTAGCTCTTTGCCTTGGCGCGAGACCGAACAGCGAAGCTTTTCGCGGCATGCGCTAGAAGACGCCATCGAAATCGTCGCGCCAGGCGAGGATGCGATAAGGCTCCGTGTCCTGGTTGAGGAGCAGGATGACCGCCTCGGCGCTGACGCGGCGTCCATCCTTGAATTTGATCGCGACATCGACCCGGCTCGCTTTGCGAGGTTCGATCGATACGCTGTCTTGTGCCTGCCCCAGCAGCTGCAGGATCGCTTTAGGATCTTGCGAAGCGCGTCTTTGCAAAATGGCCTCAACGGCGTCGGGCGCGATATGCGGCAGCGACATGATCACCTCACTTGGGGCGGTTATCACGTCGATCTGCGGCAAACCGTTGTAAATCGTGACGAAAGGCATCGCGCGCTCGACGAGGTCCGGCGGCAAACCCAAGACGAACCGCAGTTCGGCGACATTCTGAAACGGCGCCTGACGCGGCCCGTATTTGAGGCCCGCGTCCTTGTAAGCGCCGGCCTCCTTGTTCTGGGTGGCGACCTCGTTCTTTTTGCGCCATCCGATGATCCGGTCGGCATATGAGTTCGCATCGTCAGGTTTGGCGCCAAGGGTTTGAAACAGGCCCGCGAGCAGCTCCTTCGGCGCGTTGTTGAGGTCGACGCGCGCGCCCTCGGAGCGAAAGCTCACGACGATGTCGGCTCCGCGCATTTGAAATTGAAAATCGCCGAAGCTGCGCGGGTCATCCTTCGTCCCGCCGAGCAGTCGAAGCGCGGTGAGTTCGAGCGCGCCCGAAATCAGGGCTTCCGACTGCAGCCGTTCGCCGGACACCCGCGCAGCGACGGCGCTATTGCCCGCGTAAAAAGCGTAGACTGAGGCGAAGGCTGCAAGTGCGATCAGAATCCACAACACGGCCACGACGATGAAGCCGCGCTCCGCGCGCCGTTCAGTCCCCGCCTGCTCCGCGTCGCAAGGAAAGGAACGGGCCCGCGTCATAAAACCGCTCCAACTGGCGGTTTCGTCTCCACGCCGGTTGGAGGCGGCTCGCCTTGCTTCGGAAGTTCGAGGCAATGGGTATCCGCCTTCTCCGCTGCGCAGCCAGCCGGCGCGTTGATGTGAACGCTCGTCGCCGTCGAAACCGCCAGGACCTCATCCGAATCTGCGTTGCGGACGGTGATGCGAACCGCCGTTGGCAGCGTCGCATCGCGGGCCCAGTCGGCGCTCCAGACGCGATCGGGACCGGCGAAGCCGAATGACACCTTTAGCGGCGCGCGCAGCAGCAGGCTCGCGTCCGAAAATTCAAAATCATCCGAGCTGAACGATGCGCTCGTTTCGGGCGTGAATGGAATGCGGGAGCGAACGAGGCCGCCTTCCTTGGCGCTGGTCGCGAACCGTATGATTTCGAGGCCGGTCGGCGTCGGACCGCTTAATGCCCTCGGGCCGATTGGCGAGCGCACGAAGGTGACGCTCGAGGATGAGCCGTGGAATAAAATCCGATCGGCGCCGATCGGCGCGATGAATTCGGCGGCGGCGAGATCGGAGACGATGCGGTCGAGCGCGAGGCGCGTAAGCTCGGCGCGCTGGAGGCGCTCGAACCCGGCGCGCCAATGCGGAACCCATTGCGCAGTAACGACGGCGAGAATGGACAGGATGAGACCCATCAGGGCGACGGCGACCAGCGCTTCGAAAAGCGTGAAGCCGTCCCGCCGCGAGATCCAGCGCGGCGCCGCGCGCCGGGCGCTCATTTGACGACGCTCGGAACGAGACGCAGCGTCTCGATCTCGGCAAGCGATCCGGACGGCGCCCGCACTCTCACGATGACCGCCTCAGGGAGCCATGGCGGCGGCGATTTTGTCGCCGGCGAGGGGTCGGGAAACGGCGAGGCCCTGACCGACCAGGCGTGGCCCGCCATTTCGCCGGAAAGGTCGCCCGCCGCGAGTTTCGATCGATCGGGCAAAGCGGTTTCGACCTTGCGCAGGACTGAGACGAGCGCGAGACGCTGATTGATCTGCCGGACGGCGCGGATATTATTTCCCATCAACGCTCCGATGGCGCTGAGGCAGACGCCGACGATGGCGAGGGCGACGAGCGCCTCGATCAGCGTGAAGCCTGCCGCGGCGCCGCCGCCAGAAGCCGAGATTGCTTCAGAAAGTCTTTTTCGGAACAATTTCGACGCCTCCTGTCAGCCAGGCGACGCGAACCTCGAACGTGGCGCCGAGCCGCGAGAGCGACACCGCTCCGCCGCAAGACAGTCCGGACGCGAAGAAGGAAATCGTCGATCCGGCGGGCCGCCTGTCGCAGCTATCGGGCAGGAAGGCGCTGAAGGCGACGTCGCTTGGCACTTGCACCCGCCCCGCGCTGGCGCCGGATTGGATGGTGCGCGCGAGGGCGTTGACTTCAGTCGAGACCACTACGCCCCGCCGCATGGCCGCATTGCGGTCGGATTGAAGCAAGGACGCCGTCGCCACCGCGAGCGCCTCAAGACGAGAGCGGGACGTGCCGCGCGGAAAAGCTGGCAGCGAAATGGCCGCCAGCAGCGCGATTATAGCGAGGACGCAGACGATTTCGAGCAGGGTGAACCCGCTTTCATCGCATCGCGGCTTCATTGCCCCTCGGCCCTTTTCGTCCCGCCGATTTCCCAGCTTTTGATATCGGCGGAGTTTCCCGTTCCGCCCTCCTGTCCATCGGAGCCAAGCGAGACTATTTCATAAGGGCCGTGGTCGGAGGGGGAGCGGTAGAGGTAGGGATGGGCCCATGGGTCGACCGGAACATTGTTGCCCTTCAGATAAGGGCCGTTCCAGGCGGAGGCGCCGCCCGGCCGCTGCACCAGCGCGGCGAGGCCTTGCGCGGTCGTCGGATAGCGCCCGAGATCGAGATAATAGAGATCGAGCGCCCCGGAGAGGCTTTCAATCTGAATGGTCGCCGCCTTGACCTTCGATTCGGACAGATAATTCAGAACCCGCGGCCCGACGAGGCCCATGATCAGGCCGATGATCGTGATGACGACCAAAATCTCGATCAGCGTGAAGCCGGCCTCGCCGGGCCTCGCGCGCGCGGCCCGGGCGTTCGCTCTCCGCTGAAGCGCTAGGCGCCCCAGCAGAAGCTGCGCGCTGAACAGCGCGCGCTGAAAACCACCGGTCAAGCGCCCGCAGGCGCCAATGACGAATGTGTCTGTTCTTTTCATGCTGCGTTCGCTTCCATTACTTCGTTCCATTGACCCCACTGTTGCGCCCATCCGCGCCTCTCCCGCCACTCGTTCAGCCCCTCATCCCACCACTTGGCTGACCGACATCAGGGCGGTCATGATCGACACGATGAGACCGCCGACAATGACGCTGATGCTGACGATCGCGAGGGGGCCGATGACGCCGACGAGCCTGTCGAGGCTACGTTGCAATTTGACTTCGTAGTAACCGGCGATGCGCTCGGCGAGCATCGGCAACTGCCCTAACTCTTCGCCGAGGCGCAAGGTGCGGACCGCCATCGGGGGCAGCGCTTTCGTTTCGCTGAGCGCGTCGGACAGCTTGCCGCCATGGCGGACGAGATCGACGGTCGTGCGCCACGCGGTTGAGCGTCCTGTCGTCGCCATCATGTCGGCGAGAATGCGCAATGTCGCGGTGAGCGTCACGCCGGCCGCGAGCAGGACGCCGAGATTGCGGCAAAAGACTGCGGTCCGGTGGAAGCTCAAAACCTTGCTGATCAAAGGGAAATGTCCGAGCGCCTCCATGATGGCGCTGCGCACCTTGGCTTGGCGCAACAACAGCCAGGCGGCGGCGGCGAAGGCGACGAAGCCGGTGCCCAGCGCCTCTTTATTGGCGGAAACAAAATCCGAAAGGCTTAAGAATCCGGTGACGACCGGATCGAGCTTGGCGTGGAAGTCGCGCAAAACAGCGCCGAACTGCGGCAGCACGAATGTGAGAAAGAAGGTGAGGACAGCGCCGGCGGCTGACAGAACGAAAGCCGGATAGCGCAGGGCGTCGGCGACCTTGCGGCGCAGCGCTTCGGAGCGCGTCCGCTCCGAAGCCAGCGCTTCCAGGACCGGAACAAGATTCCCCGACGTCTCGCCGACCCGCACGAGCGCGACGTACATCGGCGAGAACAGGGCGGGATAATGCGCCAGCGCATCGGCGAAGCTCTCGCCGCCGAGAATGGCGGAGGTGATCTTGTTGATCGTCGGGCGCAAACGTCCGACGTCGGAATCGGTGGCGACCAGCTCGAGCGCTTCATTGATGCGCGCGCCGGTCTTGAGCAGAAGCGCGAGGTCTCCAGTGAAGAAGGTAACGTCTTCGAAACGCGGGCTTGCGGTGAAATTGAAGCCAAAGCGAGAGCCAGGACGGGCGCTATCATCGCGGACAGTCTCAATCGGGATGAGGCCGAGATATTCGATGCGCAGCGCGACCTCCGACACGCTGGCGGCCGCGATCGTTCCGCTCACGACTTCGCCGGTTTGTGTCAGAGCCGAATAGCGATAGGTCAGCATCTCAGAAGGTTCGGCATGGCTAGAATTCATGGCTTATCTTATTTTAGCATTTTCCGGCGGCTACGGGATCCGTCCGTGTGAAAAAGCACTCGCCGGGACGAAATCGGCCGCGTTATCGCTTCACCAATTCAGAGAGCCCTTTCTGCCGCCATTTTGAGCCCATCCCTTAACGGATCGTCGTGACGCGAAGCACTTCGGCCGTCGACGTCACTCCAGCGCGGCATTTGGCAACAGCGTCCTCAACCATGGTCGTCATGCCGGCCCGGCGCGCTGCGAGGTCGATTTGACGCGCGTCGGGGTGGGGTCCGACGAGTTCGTAAGCCTCACCCTTCAATTCGAGCATTTCGAAAATCCCATTGCGGCCGCGATAGCCGATCCCGCCGCAGCGTTCGCAGCCGACCGGCTGATAGACGCAATCATCTGCCTTGAGTCCAAGAGCGCTAAGGCGGTGATCAATGGAAAGATCCTCGTCGGTCAGCGTCTTTTTGACTTTGCAGCGGTCGCACAAGACGCGGACGAGGCGCTGCGCGATGACGGCGCGCAGCGTTGACTTAAGGAGAAATCCTTCGACGCCAAGGTCGAGCAGGCGCGGGATGGCGGCCGCGGCCGACTCGGTGTGCAGGGTCGTAAGCACGAGATGGCCGGTGAGAGCCGCATGAATGGCGATATTCGCGGTCTCCGCGTCGCGCACCTCGCCGACCATGATGACGTCCGGATCCTGACGAACGAACGCGCGCATCGCGGCGGCGAATGTGAGGCCGATCGAGGCCTTGACCTGACTCTGGTTGACGCCGGGGATCTCATATTCGACCGGGTCCTCGATCGTTAGAATTTTGCGCGAGGGCTGGTTGAGCAGACAAAGCATCGTGGCGAGCGTCGTGGTTTTGCCGCTTCCGGTCGGCCCGGTGATGATGATCATGCCATGCGGCAATTCGAGAAGGTGAGCGATGGTTTTGCCGTCCGCCGCGGAAAGTCCGAGCCGCGCGATGTCGAGCAGGCCGCGATCCTGCGGCAACAGGCGCAGAACCGCCAATTCGCCATACTGAGTCGGCATGGTGGCGACGCGGATATCGATATCGGATCGCGCGATGCGCTGGCGGGCGGCTCCGTCCTGCGGCAGCCGCCGCTCGGCGATGTTGAGGCCGGCCAGAATTTTGATGCGCGAGATCAGCGCTTGCGGCAGGGCGTCGGTCGGCGCTGGCACCACTCGCAGCAGCCCGTCGATGCGCATGCGCACAGTGATCCCGTTGCGGAAAGGCTCGATGTGGATATCGCTGGCGCGCAGCTCTACGGCTTTGTCGAGAAGATCATTGACCGCGCGGACGACCGGGGCGCCACTCGCAAGATCGCGCAGGCTTTCAATGTCGTCGTCGGCGCGCGTTTGCGCGCGGGCCTCGTCCTGTGACACCGCCTCATCGCCGCCAAGTCGCTCGCTGAGGATGACCCCAATATCCTCGAAGGAGGCGACTTCGACGGCGACCGGGGCCCCGAGCACGATTTCCGCCGCGCGGACGGCGGCGTAGTCGCTCGGGTCGGCGACGGCCAGTTTGAGCGCGCCGTCGCCGTTCATCATGGGAAATACGGCGGTCTCTCTCAGAAAGCGGGGCGAGAAACGGTCGGTCAGGGATTTGGCGGCGACAAGGTCCGGCAAACTCAACCGCCGCATGCCATAAAAATGCGCGACTTCGTCGGCAAATCCATTTGCGGAGAGATCACTAGCCTCCCACAGCTTGCGCAGGGTCTGTTCCACCCCCGCCTCTTTCGGAGCGGAAGAAGCGAGCGCGGCGTCGGACGATACGTATTTCTTCTGAACAAGATGCTTGGCGAATTCATCCAGAAGGTTTGGATTCATGGCGTTCCGCCTGCTAATCGAGACGGGGATTCTTACGTCCCAAAACGAGATTTGTGTAGCCGGAAATGGAAATTGATCGATGCTGCGGGCTAATAAGCTTGACCTTCGCCGGAGAATTAACGTTATAGTGTCAAATAGTGTCGTTCTTTGCTAACAGCCTTTGGAATTGCGCATCTAGGGCGCGCTTTTGTTCGAGTGGGGTTATTGGTCAAGATTCGGCGCAGCGGTGAATTTTGTGTTCCGAGCCGCATTGTCTCGGCCGGACTGCTGTTGTGCGTTCTGCTTTTGGCTTCGGCTTGCTCAGGGCCGCAGCTCTCGCAGCTGCCGCTAACGGGGGGCGGCAACGAGCTGCCCGATGCGTCCGACCAGATCCGCGGCATCGACTTGACGCCGAAATTTCCGAAATCGACAGGGACCGTCAGCACCGGAACGGGCAACGAGCAGCCGGCGATCTATTACGGCAGCGCCGCTCCCGAGGGGGGGCAGTCGGCCCATGGCGCAGGCGCCGAGGCCGCCTCCGGCGAAGGAGTCGATCTGAACTTTGACAACGCGCCGGTGACGGCGGTCGCGAAAGTCATCCTCGGCGATGTTCTCGGCCTCGGCTATTCGGTCGATCCGCGCGTGCAGGGCTCGATCACTTTATCGTCGGGACGCCCGATTCCGAAGTCCCGCCTTCTGTTCGTCTTGGAAAGCGCCCTGCGCGCCAGCAATTCGGCGCTGGTGCATGACCCAGGCGGCGGCTATCGCATCATTCCGATCGACGACGCGGTCGGCAGTGGCGGGGTCGATCGGGCCGGCGGCCAGCTGGAGCCGGGCTACGGCTTGACCGTCGTTCCGGTGCAGCATGTCTCCGTGCCGACGATCATGAAATTGCTCGATGGTTTCGCCTCGCGGCCTGGCGCGATTCGCGCGGATCCTGGAAGCAATCTGATCCTCGTCGTCGGCACCGGAGTCGAGCGCCGCACCGCCGTCGACACGATCCTCAGCTTCGATCAGGATTGGATGCGCGGCCAGTCGGTCGGCATTTTCCCGGTGAAAAACACGACCCCGGAACCTCTGGTCGCGGAGCTTGAGAAAATCCTCGATTCGGGCGAAGCCGGGCTAAGCCAGAATATGGTCAAGCTGCAACCGATCGCGCGTTCGAACGCGGTTCTGGTGGTGGCCCGCAAGCCGGAGCTGCTGCGCGCCGCGGCGACTTGGATCGCCCGCCTCGACGCATCGGCGACGGCGAGCACCGGCGTCAAGGTCTATCGGGTCCGCTATGGCGACGCGAGACAGATCGCCAAGCTGTTGAGCGAATTGTTTACTGGCGGCGGCGGCGGCCTCGATACCGGGGCCAATCAACTGGCGCCCGGTCTGGGTGGCAGCGTGTCGGGGACGGGGGGAGGAATTGGGGGCGCCGGCGGCGGCCTCGGAGGGGGCGCCGGCGGTGGCCTCGGAGGGGGCGCCGGCGGTGGCCTCGGAGGGGGCGCAGGCGGCGGCCTCGGAGGGGGCGCCGGCGGTGGCCTCGGAGGGGGCGCAAGCGCTGGCCTCGGTGCGGGCACAGGCGGGGGCGCCCCAGGCGGTGGCTCAAGCCCGTTCGGCGCCTTGGGCGGAGCGTCGTCAAGCACGGAGTCCGGCGCGGGCGGCGGCGGCTTGGAATCCGGCGGTGCCCCAAAAGGGCCGGCGTTGCTGCCGGGCGTCCGGATCATGGCCGACGTTCCAAACAATTCTGTCGTGATCTACGCGAACCAGAGCAACTACCGCATCATCGAGAAAGCCCTGGAGCAGCTCGACCGTCCAAAGCTGCAGGTCGCCATCGATGTGACGATCGCCGAGGTCACCCTGAACGACACGCTGAATTATGGCGTGCAGTTTTTCTTGGGCACCCTCAATGTTAGCGGGAGCACCGTTGGCACACAAGTGTCCAACTCGGCGGGGGCGACCTCGGTGCCGAGTGCGGCCAACCCAGGCTTCAATCTTCTGCTCGGCAACAAACTAACGCCGCACTTTGTCCTCAACGCCCTCCACCAATATACCAACGTCAAGGTTCTTTCCAATCCCTCTCTCGTCGTCGTCGACAATCAAGTGGCGGCCCTGACGGTCGGCGATCAGATACCGGTCACGACAGGCAGCGCAAATATATTGAATTCCGCCACTGCGTCTTCGAATACGGTCTTCAATTCCGTCAATTACCAGAATACGGGCATTCTTCTGCGCGTGCTGCCGCGCGTCAATTCCAACGGCAATGTGGCGCTCGAGATCGACCAGGAAATCAGCCAATGCTCCAATTGCGCCGGCGGTCTTAACCTCACGCCGACAATTGCCGACCGTCACGTCAAGAGCTCGATCGTCGTGGCGGGCGGGCAGACCGTGTTGCTCGCAGGTCTTGTCCAGGAAAACGGAAACTTGGTGAAGGCCGGAATTCCGATCCTCGATCAGATTCCCATTTTAGGCAACGCCTTCAACAACAGCTCCGGCAACATAGTTGGACGAACCGAACTCATCATCTTCATCCGCCCGCAGATCATCCGCGATGGCGTCGACGCCTCCTTCATCGCCGAGGAGCTGCGCTCCAAGTTGCGCGGCGAGAAAGTTGGCTCCGTCTATCCGACGGGCGCCATGACGCCGGTGCCGACGCGGGCGCTGCAGCAATGATCGAGCGGAGCGCGGCATCGGGCGAGGATCGGCTGAAGCCTCTGACCGCGGCCGGGCCGGTCAAATGCGCCGTGGTCCTCGTCCTCGCCGGCGCCATGGCGGGCGTGAGCGTCGCCGCCACGCGCGGGGCGCCCGGCTGGTTTGGCGCAGGGCTGGCGCTTTTGATGCTGGCGATCGCCACCATCGACGCGCGCAGCCTGATCATTCCAAACGGGCTCAATCTCGCCGCCTTTCTGCTGGGGCTCGCCGCCGCGGCCCTCGGGCCATCGCCAGAGGTCTGGCCCGGCGCGGCGTTGGGCGTCGGCCTCGCCATGATTCGAGCGGCGGTCCTTGGCCTCGCCTTTCTCGCCTTGCGCGCGCTCTATTGGCGTCTGCGCGGCCGCGAGGGCATCGGACTTGGCGACGTCAAGCTCGCGGCGGTCGCCGGCGCCTGGCTCGACTGGCCCTTGATGCCCGTCGCGGTCGAGATCGCGGCTCTCGCCGCGCTTGCCGTCTACGCGCTTGGCCGATGGGCTGGACAGCGTCCGTTCGACGCCGCGGAGACCTTGCCGTTCGGGTTGTTCTTCGCGCCGGCGATCTGGATCTGTTGGCTGATCGAGACAGGCGTTTTCGCGTTCTGAGGGCGGCTCATGGCGATTGAGAGATTCATTTTTGGGCAAAGAGACACGTTGAAACGGCCATCGAGGCGAAGGACGTTGCGCGGCTGGTCCGGCGCGATCTGCCTCTTTTTTATAGCATCCGCGTCGCCGGGCGTCGCCGGCGACCGGCTGCGCCAAGGAATCTCCGCCGCCGCCGCCCACAATTATGTGAGAGCGGCTGAAATTTTCCTTCCTCTTGCCGCCGACGGAGACGCGCGCGCGCAGTCTTATCTCGGCTTCATGTACGCGCATGGGCAGGGCGTGCCGCAAAATTACATGGTTTCCGCCGGGTGGTATCGCTGCGCCGCCGACCAGGGCTTCGCCAATGCGCAGTATATGCTCGGGTTGATGTATAATAAAGGGCAGGGCGTTCGCCAAGACTATGTGATGGCCTACACGTGGCTCAATCTCGCCGTTGCCGGAGCCGGTCCCGAGCGCGACCGATGGGTCCCTATACGCGACGCGGTCCTTTCCAAGCTGACGCTCGTCGAGCGGCAATCGGCGCAGGTCCTGGCCTTTTCCGGGCCGCCGCGCGTGCCCTGTTTGCCGATTCCTTTCGGCTATTGAAGCTGGCTTTAAACGAACGGCTCAGCGTTCTATAAATGACGTTCTTTGACTCAACGAGCGAGGATGAGTATAGGGCTTTAAGCGGAGGCAAAGGCGGGAGGCGCAATCGCGCGTCATCCGCGCTTGGCGATGCGGGTGTAGCTCAATGGTAGAGCAGCAGCCTTCCAAGCTGAATACGAGGGTTCGATTCCCTTCACCCGCTCCAATAAAATCAATTGCTTGCTAATTTCCATTCGGAATGAATGGGTGCTTCATTCGGAATTGCTTTAATTTTTTGTTCCGGCGCCGACGCCCTTCTATTCTCATAATGTCCGTTTGTTTGACCTTCTCTAGATCCACTGGATTATAGGTTTTGAAGAGAAAAGAAGATCGGTCTATCGAATTTCCATACTAAACATCGCGCGCTTCGGCTCCCCCGGCGAAGGCTTCCATTACGCCGGATGGGTGCATATCGCGGAGTTGATGCTGATCACGTGACACCTTTCGCGCGATCTTACGCAAAGCGGCCCCGGCGCCCTTCACGCCACTGTGGCCAGCAACGGTCCCCACATGTTCCCGGGCTTGCCTACCGCCGACCTCGCCAGCCTCCTCACCCCGCTATCGGCCGCCGACGACGCCCTGAGCCGCCTCGACGAACGCTTGCGCGCGAGCCCGATTCGCGACGGCTGGATCGCCCGAACGGATTTTACTGAGAGCTGCGCCGCGCTTTGGGCCGAGGGCGAACTCGTCCACCTCGAAAACCTGGTCCTCAACGATGCCGGCATCGACGTTCGCAGCCCCAGCCACGCGCTGACCCGCGCGAACGCCTATCTAAACCTCCGCCGAAAAGCCTGGAGCCTCGATCCAAAGCCGCTGCTTTCGCCGGGCGGCTGCTACGGCCGGGGCGCGCCCCCGAATACGGCCGGTCAATGGCGGCGAAATGACGAAGACGACACAGGGAGGCGAACCTGCCGGACGATCGCGACGGTGAGGAGGACGCGGATCTCGCCGCCGCCATCGCCAGTATCAAATCTGCGACGGACGCCGCAAAGGACGCTTTGGAGCGCCTCAAAGCAGCGCCACTCGCGACTCCAAAAGACACGTTCGTCTATGATCAGGAGTGGGACGAGGACGGGCGACTCGCCGCCCCGGCATTCCAGAGGCCGAGGGGTTGCCTGCGCTCCTCAGTGCGGTCGCTCTGGCGCTGTCCTGGCAAGCCGCCCAACCGATCCAGCGCCTCTCTTGGCCGCGCTCTATCTGCGTCGGCGCGGCCGCTCCAGGGCGCACCTTATCAGCTTCCATCTCGGCCTCCGCGCGCTGCGGCCGAAACCAGGATCCGCCCGGACGATGGCCGCGCGCCTCCATCAGGGGCTGGCGATCGTCGAAGCCACTGCCCGCGAGGGCCTGGCGCAGCACAACCGGCTGATGCTGGCGCGGCAGCTTCTCGAGCGAAAGTGCGAGGGCCGCAGGGTAAATTCGAACATGCCGCGCCTCGCCGAACTCCTCATCAAAAGACCGCTCGTCACTGTCCCGTTGATTGCGAAGGAGCTCGGCATCAGCCAACAGGCGGCGCAGGGGCTCGTCACTGAGATGGGGGCAGGGCTGCGCGAGATGACCGGCCGACGGTGCTACCGCGCCTGGGCCATCGGCGAGCCAGCCCTGGCAACGCCAAATTGCCGGACGGAAGACGGAGCGAAACATGACCGAGAGCAATGAGCCGCGTGGCGGCCCGCCGCGGCGGGAGGACTATCGGATCGTCCCCGGCTCGTCCGGGCCGCGCCGGGACTTCAGGATCACGGTCGGCCTGCGCGAGGGCTGGGACCCCGAGGGGCGGGTCTACGACATTTCGGAGGCGGTGCGCACCGCGCGCGCCTGGATGAGGCGTCGGGTCGCGGCTGGCCAGCCCGCGCTTTCCGGCATGTTCACTCGCGCCGAGGTGACCTACGCCTGGCCCCGCCCCGATGGCTCGGCCGGCTCCGACCGCGAACCTGTGGCGATCTTCACCGGCGAGGCGGTGCACGCCTATCTGGGACATCTACGCGACTCCGACATCGAGTTGATGTTGAACGAACTCGCGGTCGAACTCGGCGCAGCCCTCGGCCAGGAACGGCTGTATGTTGCTTTTTGCGACCGGACCTGGATCCTCGACGCCGGAAAGGAGGAAGGGTAGGGCCTTGGCTTCGACTCCCAATGCCCGAATCTGCGAATTTCTGAACTGATTCGGTCTCGTGATACCGAAGCGGACGCGGTCCTCACGATCACGCCTTGTTCGCGCAATTGCCTTAATTTGATCGTTCGGCGCCATTCCTTTCCATATCCAAGCCTTTTGTCATGTTGGCTTTAACCCTCCAGGCAAAGAATCTTTTTGACCGATAGAGCCGGTCGTTCCATTCGAACCCGTCGGCATGGACCAGCGGTTCACCGTCCCCGCCAAAAACCCGCGCACGCTGTGTTGCTGCCAGTCTGTCGCCTGCATCATCTCTGCGACGCTCGTCCCTTCGGCCTGACTCAACAGCGTGAGCATGCGCTCCCGCTTGGTGACGCGCTCGACCTTGGTTCGTCATCCCTCACCGGCGTTTTGGCGGCGGCGATTCGCGCAACCTTCGATTCGACGGCGCGCTGCGTTGTCTTGGCGGCGGTCGCCGGACGGAATTTTGTGGCGCGATGGCGCCTGCGATCTGGCGCTCCTCTTTTTGGGGGCGGCGCTGTTGAGGCTCCGGTCGTTTCGATCAAAAAAGTCGGCATGGTTTCGGGCTCCTTGGTTCGCGGCGCCAAAATTGGCGCTCGCACGACCCGAAGCCCCGCACATCGCGGGGCGAGCCCTTGGGCGGCGCTGACTTGGCCATCCCACGACGATACCAATGCGTACTATGCGGCGGAATCCAGTCGGTTCTGCGCCAAAATCCGGCCGGCGGGTTCAACGCAATTTCGTTAGCAATTTCCGTCGGTTAGAAGCGATGCATATGAAGTGCATGCTCTGGTTCGAATCCTGTTTGCCCGGCCAGCAATTAAGTAATTGATATTGTGTATAGTTTTGTCTTTCTTGCGAGCCCTATTTTGTCGCGAAATGGCGGGGTTACGCGGTCTTGCGTTGCATCCGGTTCAAGGCGGAGACGCGTTCAGGCGCAATCTCGGCCGCGCCCGTCGTGAAAATCTCTCCGGCGCTATTTCGGGGTTTACTTTTTTCGTCGGCCGAGCAGCTTATTTCGCACGCGAAGCCGATGTGACGGAGGCGACGGCTTGCAGAACCGGCGCCCCGTTCTCAGCGGAAGCCGAGCAGCTTTCGCTGTTCGGCCCAGTCGGGCGATAGCCGCGGCGTCAGGCGCATCAATGTCTTGGCGGTGAGTTGCGGCGGTTTTCGGCCATTGATGATGGCCGTGGTGATGTCGGGCGCCAGCCAGGGAAGACGCAGGATGGAATAGACGTAGGCCGCCGACACTCGCTCCGCGCGCGCGACGTCATGCACGGTCAGCTTGGGGTTATGGGTCAGGCGCGCCTGGACGTGGTGAGCGCGAGCAATGATTTTGAGCAAGCTGGGATCGGCTGCCGTCTGGTCATCGGGGTCCTCGACCAGCAGTCGCATTTCGCGGCCGACGCGCTTGAGGGTCGCCGGCGCCGTCAACCTCAGGATATCGCTCACATCATTGATCAGTCCCTGATGCTGCGTCTTCAGATCAATCGAGCCGACCAGCAGCTCGATAAGGCGGCCTCGAGCGAGCGTGATTTCGATGCATTCGGATTTGATCTCCACGCGGCAGAGCAGCGCCATGAGCATCGCTTTGACTTTGTCTGGCGCGTAGCCTCCGAGTTCTTCCGCGATCTGACGGCTGCGTTCGATCAGTTGGCTCCATCCTGAACCGTTGGTCAATTCATTGTTGGCGGCGTCGAGGATCGCTCGGGGGTCGGCGAGAAATGCGCGAAGCCTGTCGATCACCACGGCTTCCAAATTGCCCGCGGGTATTCGCCGGCCGCTCGAACGGGTCCTTACGTCCCCGGTGATGAGGGAGTTCGAAACATAGTAGCGGTAGCGCGCTCCCTTCTTGACCGCATGTGTTGGCGTCAGGCGCTCGCCGCTCTCGTCAAAAACCATGCCCGTCAGCAGGCTTGGGCGCGCCGCGCGCGCGCCCGTCGCCCGCTCGACGCGGTTGGCGGCAAGCGCTGCCTGGACGCCGTCCCACAACGGCTCGTCTACGATCGCTTCGTGTTCTCAGGGATAGAATTGGCCTTGATAGGGTATCTTGCCGCGGTAAAGACGGTTCTGAAGGATCAGATACAGCGCCCCCCGGGAGAGCGTCTGACCGCCATAGCCGGAGCCATCGGGCCGCATGCGGCGCTTGCTCCTGATCCCAACCTCGGCAAGCTCCTCTCGCAGCGCGTTGAGCGCGAGATAGCGCCGGTAGATATCGACGACAGTGCGGGCCTCGTCCTCGTTGACGACCAGTTTGCGGTTTTGCGCGTCATAGCCGAGAGGCGGCATGCCGCCCATCCACATGCCCTTTTTCTTGGAGGCGGCGATCTTGTCGCGCACCCGCTCGCCGATCACTTCGCGCTCGAATTGGGCGAAGGACAAAAGGACGTTCAAAGTCAGCCGGCCCATGCTGGTGGTGGTGTTGAACTGCTGGGTGATCGACACGAACGAGACGCCGCGGCGGTCGAAGACATCAACGAGCCTGACGAAATCGGAAAGCGCGCGCGTCAAACGGTCGACTTTGTAAACGACGACCACATCGATCTGGCCTGAACTCGATGTCGGCGATCAGCCTTTTCAGGGCTGGGCGCTCTATCGTGCCGCCGGAAAACCCGCCATCATCATAGAGCGTCGGCGCCGCCGTCCAGCCTTCATGCTTTTGCGAGAGGATGAAGGCGGCGCAGGCTTCGCGCTGGGCGTCGAGCGAGTTGAAGGCCTGCTCCAGGCCTTCCTCCGACGATTTTCGTGTGTAAATCGCGCAGCGCGCCTTTTTGGCGGATCGTCGCGGCGTCTTTTCCGACTCACCCATCGCGCTCCCCATTGCTTGGACGTTCGGCAGCCGCCGCTGGCAGGCTAAAGAAGCGCGGACCCGACCAGTGCGCTCCGGTGATCGTTTTGGCGATCTTGGTCAGAGACGAATAGTTCGTCCCGGCATAGTCGAAACCCTCTTCCGTCACCGTGACGGTGTGGGTGCGGCCGCGCCATTGCCGAACAAGGCGCGCGCCGGGCTTCAGGCTGAGGCTCGGCGCAGGGCCAACTCGCCCCGTTGTCCGCAACGCCTTCGCCAACGTTTGCAACTTGCGACGGGTCGACTTGCCGAGGCCGCCGTGCGCGATTTCCTGAAGTCTATAACCAAGCGCAAGGACAAGCAGGTCGCGACTGATCCTCGGCGGTTCACCCCGATGCAGCCGCCGCCATTCGCAACGCAATTCCACGAGGCCGAGCGATCGAATGCGATCGATCTTGCCCTCAATCGCTCGCGGGTCCACGGAAGCCATGGCTAGGCGGCTGCCGTGCCGGAGATCTTCGGCTTCGATTTAGACGGCTGTCCGGATTTCAAGCGATAAATGCGTTCGCCGCCGGTCTTCTCCGAAATCAGCGTCAAGCCGAGTTTCTTGCGCACGACCGCTGCGAGGAAACCGCGGGCCGAGTGCTGTTGCCAGCCGGTCGCCTGCATGATGGCGGCGATCGTTGAGCCCTTGGGCTCTCTGAGCAGGGCGAGGACGGCCTCCTGCTTGGTCCCGCCGCGAGTCGAACCCGGTGAAACGGTTCCAGGTTTCGCAGGGCTTTTCGCGCGGCTCTTAGCGCGCGCAAACTTGGATTTAGAGGGGTTTTTGGCGTTTGCCATTGTAGGATCCTTTTCGGTGGTGACGACGCTAAGCGCCGTCACTGCCGAAGCCCCGCGGTGGCGCCATCGCCAGCGGGGTAGGATCCCGAATGGGCCAAACGGCCCTCTCGGCATGGCGACAGTGACGCTCCGTTCGGCGCGGAAGTCCACTCCTTTCTGCGAGGAAAATTAAGCCCAATCGTGCCAGGATTTGCGGTCAAGCCTCGGTCAGGGGCCGGCCGCGCGTCTCTGGATTCAAGAGTTCGAATCCTCTCTGGGCAGCCACGCAGTCTCGCAATTCCGGGTCCACCGCGGTCTCTGCAGGAAGGCCCGTATTTTCCGCGCGTTAGGGCGAGGCGCGGCGTCTCGGAGACGGGCCGACATCCGAATTCGGCCGCCTCCTCGCCCAATTCCTCTGCCGGTCTCAGGTCGCGTTTTTCCAATGTCCGAGATTTTTGAATCGCGGTTGGCGGAGACCGGTTCGATTTGGCGCGCAGACCGGTTCGTTTCCGGCCTTGTGCAGGCGTTGAGGGGAGCGAAAAGGGAGCCAGCCTCGTGTGGTCGGTCGCTATGGATGGTCGGATGGTTTGAGGAACGCGCGTCAGCGGATGCCGAGCATTTGCTCTTGCGCGGTCCAGGCGTGCGGCAGGGCCTGGGTGAGGCGCGAGACCGTCAGGCCGACGGGCGCGTCGCCGTCGGCGATCGCCGCGATGATCCTCGGCGAGAGGAAGGCCAGCGGCGCAAGGCGGCGGACATGGCGCTCGGCGAGACCTTCGGCGGCGGCGATGTCCTCGAACGATGCGATCCTGCCGGCAAGGATCGCATCCACCCAGCCGCGCGCCCGCGCGATCGCCCGCAACAGCGACTTCTCGCGCCGCGGGATCGATCGACGCCGGCTCGGCCGGCGCGTGCGCGATGCCCTTCCGCCGTGGGAGGTTGGGCGCGAAGGCGATCCTCAGGCGCGCCGGAGCGCAAGTCGGAGCGTCAGGTCCGGTGTCGGCTTCCACGCCGCGGAGGATAACCTCCAGCTCGGTTGGGTGGACGATGACCCGCTCGACGCATCGGCTGATGAGATCGCGGTCTGGCGCGAAATCAGATGTCTGAGCCATCTCCTGATTGTTGCGCAGGGCCTTCGTAACCGCCTTGGCAACAAGCGCCTCGACGTCGGGCGCCGAGACGCGGGCGATCGAACCTGCCTCGGCCTTGCGGTTCTGCAGCAGCGCTTGCGAGACATAGTAGCGATAGCGCACGCCTTTCTTGTTGGCGTGGCTCGGACTCATCGGATTGCCGCGATCGTCGAAGATCCGACCCGCGAGCATGGAGGGAGAGCTTGATCGCCCGAGCTTTCGCAGGACAGCCCTCTCGGCCAATCTTTCCTGCACGGCATCGAAGAGGGCGCGATCGAGGATCGGCTCATGATCGCCTCTGTGGATCTCGCCACGGTAGACCACCTCGCCGATGTAGAAGCGATTCTTCAGCATGTGGGCGAGCGGCCCGACCATAAAGCGCTCGGCGGCGATGGTCGTCCCGTTGGCGAGAAGCCTCGGCCGTGGCCTGACGCCCTCCTTGTCGAGCGCCGCCGCCAGTTGGCCGATCGAGCCGAGGCGCAGATAGTCGCCATAGATCTTTTGGACCAGCGCCACGTCCTCCGGAACGACCTCGAGCTTCTTGCCGACGCTGCGATAGCCGAGCGGGACAGGTCCCCCGACCCAAATCCCCTTGCGCTTGGAGGCGGCGATCTTGTCGCGCACCCGCTCGCCGATGACTTCGCGCTCGAACTGGGCGAAGGAGAGCAGCACATTGAGCGTTAACCGCCCCATGCTGGACGTCGTGTTGAAGGACTGCGTCACCGAGACGAAGGAGACGGCGTATTGGTCAAAGAGTTCAACCAGCTTGGCGAAGTCGGCGAGCGATCTTGTCAACCGGTCGACTTTGTAGACGACAATGATGTCGATTTTTTCGGACCGGACCTGGTCCAGCAGAGTCTGCAGGGCTGGGCGGTCGAGCGAGGCGCCGGAAAGGCCGCCATCGTCGAATTTGTCGCGGATGAGCCGCCAGCCCTCGTGCGCCTGGCTCTTGATATAAGCCTCGCAGGCCTCGCGCTGGGCGTCGAGCGAGTTGAAGGCGAGATCGAGATTGTGCTCGGTCGATTTGCGCGTGTAGATGGCGCAGCGCTGCGGCTTCGGGGCGATCGGCTTCATGCGACGCCCCTGCCGCCATTTGGCGCGCTCACTGATGATCGGGGGCGAACCGCCCCTTGTCCCACTCTCCCTTCGGTCAGCATCGCAATTTGCTGCTTGACACGCGGTTTGGAGCCCGGATCGGCCTGCGTCGGCTGGTCCTTGCCGCGCAGGCCGAAGAAGCGCGGCCCATTCCAGCTTACGCCGGTAATCTTGCGGGCGATCGTCGAAAGGCTGGCATAGACCTGTCCCCGCCAGCAGAAGCCGCCGGGGACGACCATGACCTCGTGGAGTTCGCCCCGATGTTCGCGGACGATGACGGAGCCGACCTTTAGATGCCGAACCGGCGGGCCCGCTTTGCTCGATGATGAGCCAAGGAGCTTGCGGACGCGCCGATCAAGGCCGCCGAGGCGCTCCTCCTGCAGCCCATGCGCCAACGCGCGGGCGAGCAGGTCCTTCGACAGAGCGTCGGGCGCACGCCGCCCTGTGCGGTCGCGCCACAGCGCGCGAAGCTCCTCCACATTGAGCGTCGCGAGCCGGGCGAGTTCGGCGTCGACATCGGTCAAAGCGGCGGGCGAGCTCCACACCGCGGCCGCCAGGAACCCCCGCCCGCCTTCTGCGATATCCATCGCCGATGGGCCCATGTCAGCGACCGCGCCGCTTTTCGATGCGATAGCGGCGGACGTCGCCTGCCGTCTTCGAAGTGGTCAGTGAAAAACCAAGCTTCTTTTTCACTGTGCCCGCCAAAAACCCGCGCACGCTGTGTTGCTGCCAGTCTGTCGCCTGCATCATCTCTTCGATGCTCGCCCCCTCCGGACGGCTCAACAATGTGAGCATACGATCCTGCTTGGTGAGGTGTTCGAGAGTCAGCGCTCGAGCCTCTGTGGCCTCCGGGGATGTTTCGAGGGCTTGTACCGGCGTCTCGGCGGTGATCGCAATGGACGCAGCCTTGCGCCGACGCGCCGGATTGGATTTGGCGCTGGTCTTCTTCGGCGCGGCGCTCTTGGGGCGTAAAGCTTTCTTGGTGGAAAGGGTCGACATGGCGTTGGGCTCCGTTGGGTCACGGCGTCGGAATTGACGCTCGCACCACCCAAAGCCCCGCAAATCGCGAGGCGAGCCCTAACCACGCCGCGAGGCGACCCGGTCTGCCCCTCGACACACATAGCAATGCGTACTATGCGGCGGAAGTCCAGTCGGTTCTGCCACATGGACGGGGCAATCGGTCCAAATTCCTGCGGGGCGTCACGGAAGGAAAATCCCAGGTGTAGTCATGCACACGCGTCACAGAATGCGACCACGACATCGCCGAATTGATCGCCATGCTCGCGGAACGCAAGAATAAGCGCTACCGAAAGTTCATCGAGGACGACATCGCGCACGAGAAGCAAATTCGCGAGATCCTGGTCAACGCCGTCGGCGAGGCAAAAGACAGGCGGAGGTAGAGGCTGGCGTCAAACTCCAGCGCATGAAGTCCAAAGCGGCCGACGGCGGCGTTGTTCATCTGCTGCCGAGATAGTCCGACCCGTGCGCCTCGCTCCGCATAGGTTCGGCCATCCACGCACCGCAACAATTCCAGCGTGTCCTCGCAACCCGTCCTCAGCTTCCCGGCGGGCTACACCAAGAGCTGATCAAGCGTCGGCTCAACGGATCGGCGGAGAGCCGAGGCCGCGCCCAGCGCGACGCTGCCGCCCGGAGTGGACGTGTCCCGATCTGTCTCGCACGATGCTCGCCCGGTCATCTATTCCATTACCATCGTGTGATCCCGGTCGCCCTCGCCGGATGCCTTCTTGAAGACGATGAGCAGCGGGAGCACGGCGATCGTTGCGATCATCAACAGCTTGTAATCGTCGATGTAGGCAATGATCTGGGCCTGTCGCGTGATGACGGCGTCGAGCGCGGCGCGTCCGGCGGCGGTGACCGGGTTCCAGAACTGCGCGATCATCTGGCCCTCGAACACCCGGTTGACGGCCGTGACGTGCCGGGCGATGTCGGCGTGATTCACCTGCCTGTTCGTGGTCAACAGGCTGTTCACCACCGAGATACCGACGCTGGAGCCGATGTTGCGCGACAGACTGTAGAGACCGGCGCCTTCCGCCCGCAGCTCGGACGACAACGTCGACAAGGTCACCACGCTCAGCGGCACGAAGATGAATCCGAGACCAATGCCCTGGATCACCCCCAGTTTTTCCTGTTTGCGGCCGCAAATAGCGACGTGCGCGCCAACCGCAGCAAAGTTGCTTGCGATGCCGAGGTTGATGCCGCTGCCGCCACCGGTGACAAAGACAGTCTTATTCTTGAACAGATCGGAGGGAAGAAACTGCTGGACGATCATGACGACTCTCTTATTTCATGTGTGAGGTAATAAGCCGTGATGTGATGCTTACCGTAAAACTTCGCCGCTTGTGTCTAGTTCGAATACAGGCTCGCGAGGCGTATTACTGTAAACGTTTGACCCGACACGTCGAATTGTGTGTTGAAAGATGAACTTCCCCAGTTCCGCGTCGACTTTGTCTGCGATAACGTCATCTGA
This sequence comes from uncultured Alphaproteobacteria bacterium, assembly GCA_963789645.1. Classification (GTDB taxonomy): domain Bacteria; phylum Pseudomonadota; class Alphaproteobacteria; order Rhizobiales; family Beijerinckiaceae; genus Methylocapsa. Next base: position 272,203 of record CAWBLM010000004.1, read on the forward strand.
ACCGGAGATAGTAACGGCAACATCAAGGCCGCGTTTGCCGCCGTCTCGCACCTCCACCTCCACCAATGAATCGGTAGCGATCGCTGACAACATCGGCTTGAGCAGACGAACCGCCGCATCGGAGCGCAGTGAAGGTTTGTAGACCTTTCCTACCGCAGTCAGCGGAAGCGCGTTGACGATATACACGCGTTTGGGCCACGCCGGGCGCTCGGCAATAAGTTGGCAAGCAAACTCAATCAGTTCCGCTTCGGTCGCAACCCTGCCCGATGCGAGCGTCACATAGGCAACGGGCAGCTCGCCTGCATACGGATCGGGTTGACCTACCACTGCCGCCATTGCAACGGATGGGCATCGCCTAAAAGCGTCCTCCACCATAGCGGGGTCAATATTGTGTCCACTCCGAATAATGACATCTTTTGAACGACCCGCGATAAACAGCTTGCCGTCCTCCCCGATGTACGCGAGATCTCCCGTGTTAAGCCCGCCATCCCAAAAGACCTGCGCATTTTGTGCGGGATCAAGGTACCCAGGCGACACCGTCGGCCCGGTGACGAAAAGCGCACCAATTTCACCGGCGGCGCAGTCGTCACCAAGCAGTCCTGCCTCATCCCTACGGCGTACGCGCAGCCTCGTGTATGGAAGCCGGATTCCAACCGAACCAATTGTCGGCGAAGCGCCCACAGGGTCGACTGTAGTCACGCCACCGCTTTCGGTCATACCAAGAATCTCATGCAGAGACTTACCCGTAATCTCAACAAAGCGTTCGGCCACACTCCGCGGAATGGGCGCCGCCCCGGTCATACCAAAGCGGACCGTTGTGAGCGAACCGGAAACGGGAACAGCCAGGACTGCAGCGAGCGCTGTCGGCACAGCACATAAGACAGTGATCCCGTAACGATCAATGATATGCCAGAACCGTTGCACCATCGATGGGTTGCGTAATCCGAGGGGCGACAGAATAAACACCTCCGCACCACGCATAAAAAATGCGAGGCTACAACCAATGGTGCCACCGACGTGAAACAGCGGCAGTCCATTGGTCACTCGGTCAGTGTCGCAAAGGCTCAGCAAAGCTGCCGCTCCAAATGCCGCGCAGACCTGATTGCGATTTGTATGCGCAACGAGCTTGGGCAGGCCTGTAGTGCCACCGGTATGGAAATAAGCCACAATCGAATCCGGCGAGTTGCAGCGTTCGAACTCGAGACTGTCTCCGCGGCGTTGCGCCACTCCCTCGCCGAATGAGATGCACTCCACTTCCGGATTCGCTGGAACGTCGATACAGACCAGAGAAATATTCGGCAGACAATGCTTGACGTGAATGCTTTTTTCCCAAATCTGAGCATCGATCTCAGGCCCGACGGTGACGAGAATTTTTGCGCCCGACAGGTGGACGAGCTCTACGATATGCTCCGGTGTCAGGAAATGATTGATCGGCACGGCATAGCCTGATGTCTCTGCTCCCCACAGGACAAACTGGGTTTCAATGAGTGTCGGCAGCAAATAGGCGACGCCCGCATTTGGGCCAGCCAAGCCCGCAAATAAATTTGCGCTTCGTGTAATACCCTCGAGCAAGGCCTGGTAGCTGACGCGTCTGGTATCTTCGCCCTCATCGGCGGTTAGCACGAAGTTGAGTGCGCACCGATCGCCGTATAGATCGGCGCTGGCTTTAAAGACGCCGTATACCGACTGCGCAGGCAACGCTTGTTCGCAGGTGACATGCCGTTCGAATTCCTCGACGTCGCGTAGGTTCGCGAGTGAGATTGTCTGATTACCAATGTTCATTCGTGGTTTTCCTTTTGCCCACTGCATTCATCCACGTTGAAGGCGAAATGTTTGCATCATTTTACTCCGTGGCGCGTGGTCGCCAGAACTCTTCGAGGCGACCGCAAAACTGCCAATGGTGGTGTCGACCCGCTGGCAACCACTAGTTCTCAGGCATCACTGTCTCAAGAATGATCCTGATTGCCCATTAGAACTGCTCTTTGAAACCGCTTGCGGCAGGATGTGGTCCGCGATGAAGTGCGCGGTCGCGATCTTTGCGCCGTAGAACAACGGGTCCTCGGCGCGCTTGCGTCGCCGCGATCAATGCGCGCGCCATTTGCCAGCCCGACAGCACGATCCCGGCGAGCTTCAAATATGGCACCTTGCCCTGGTCGTGACGTTACCATCGCGCCAACCGCTCGGGTTTTTGTCGCCTTCGAAATTCAGCGGCGCAATCACTTTACCGTTGAACGTCGCCGCTCCCGCAAGAACCACCTGCACGATTTCGGCGCTCGCCTCCTCGAAACCCGGCAGGATCGCGACCTGGTCGAGGCCGGCAAAGTTCGTTGACCAGGAACAGCATTTCTTTTACAGGCGCGGCATAGCTCATTGTCTTTTCTCCGGAACGGAAGGTTTTTCGCTCAGCTTGACAGCTTGGAGAAGTCGGGCGTACGGAGCTCAGCAACCGCCGAATACGCCACGGCGTATGGCTTCGTCGGTTGCATTGCGCAGACGCGCCTTGACCGCGGGATCCTCGTCGCCGCAAGCAGGGCGGACGGATCGAAACCGGCCTCGGCCAGCACGGCGCCGACGACCTGGGGGTCCTGCGTGTTGCGGCCATCAACCCGCGTAGCGCGGAATATTGCGTCGGAATAAGGGATCAGCCGGCCCCGCATATCCGCAGCGGCCGCGCCGCGCATCATCAGCAGCGTGTTGATCGGGAAAAACGGGTTCTGCACAAGCGGCACGTCGTATCGGAGCCGCGTAACGATCGAGGTCACGATACACCCAGACGCTCTTGGCAGGAATCTCGGCCGGCGAGTGGTTACCCGTCGCCTTGAACACAGCGCCCAGCAGGATCGGCCTGTAGATGGCCGTGGCCCCAGTCCGCGCCGCCAGTCCAGGCATTTGCGTATAGGCCAGATAACTCGTCGGACTACCATAGTCGAACAGGAACTCAACTTCAGCCATCGCGCACCTCCTCATTATATTTATTGTTGGCCCGGTAGGGCAGGAGCGGCAGTGTCGACGCGGCCGCTCCAGGCCCCTCCTCGGGCGTCACCTTGTGCGCGTTCAGGGGCTCACCGCAAACCGAACAGACCATGACCGGCTCGAATATCGCGCCGCAGCCGTTGTGCCGGTGCAGCAACGGCGGGCCCGCAGCGTCGGCCATATGCCGGTCGCCCCAATGCACCAGCGCTAGCAGCACCGGATAGAGCTCGATCCCCTTTTCCGTCAGGCGGTACTCATATCGGGCCGGGCTTTCCGCATAGCGCTGGCGGCGCAGTACGCCGAGATCGACCAGCTTCTTCAGCCGGTCGGCCAGGATGTGGCGGGTAATGCCGAGCCGCGCCTGGAAATCGTCGAAGCGGCGAACCCGCAGAAAGCAGTCGCGCAGGATCAGCAGCGACCAGCGGTCGCCAATCACCGCCACCGTGCGCGCGACCGAGCACGCCTCTTGATCCAATTCACTCCAGCGCATCGCGGAACCTCCCCGTGAGCAGCAGTTCCAATTTGGAACCTATCGAGTGGTAAGTTCCTATTTAGAACCCACTTTGTCAAGGTCCTTTTTTGGAACTATAGTATTATTTTTAACTCGGCTGTCCGGCGTCAGCACTCGTGAGACAGATTTAGCCTGCACTTCCTGTCCATCCACGATCAAGTCGCAAACCTCTTCCACATTCCCTATCCTGAGCACACAACAGCCTCCATTCGCTGCGCCCTGCGCGAGCGCGCCTTTGCGGTGTGTCGTGAGATTCCAAAGCCAAGCTCGCGGCATGAGAAACGCCCGGCGCGACATCGGGCCTTTACCTACCTGGCGTAAGTTAACTTGATGGTGCCGTCAGCGGAGCAATTCCTTGCACGGAGAATGACGAAGATTAAGTACAACGCAACACCCATCGTGAACAACGGATCGTCCTCAACGCCTTGCGCTTTTTGAGCAACGAAATTTTCGACGCGAAACGCGCTTCCCACCCCATTGGGACGGTTGCATTTCGGATGTCCGATGCAGACGTCTGCTGTTCCGGTCATGATGTGCCGGCCGGGTGAGCGGGCAAAGTGAACTGAAAGACGGCGCCACATGGCGCATTCGCGTCGGCCCACAACCGCCCGCCGTGAGCCTCGATGATCGAACGGCAGATCGATAGCCCCATGCCCATTCCGCTGGTCTTGGTCGTGTAGAATGCGTTGAAGAGGCGGTCAAAACTCTTCGGGTTCAGTCCCGGCCCCGAATCGCGCACCGCGACGAGCGCGCCATCCGACGCATCTTTCCCGGTGTCAATCAGCAACTCGCGCGCGCCCTCGCCGACTTCGGTCATTGCTTCAATGGCGTTCATGATCAGGTTGAGCACCACCTGTTGAAGTTGGATCCGATCTCCTCGAACAAGCGGCAACCCGTTCGCGAGTTCAGTCCGCAACGAGACGCCATTCCTCAGCACCTCGCTCCGAGTCAGGGCGATGACCTCGAGGATAACTTCATTGAGGTCCAGCTGTTCGCTTCGCAAAGGCGCCTTCTTAACGAGGGCGCGAATGCGGTCGATGACTTCGCTGGCTCGAAAGCCGTTGCTGATAATGCGGCCGAGGGACTGCCGGATTTTCTCGAGGTCAGGCGGTTGGGCTTCAAGCCAGCGCAAAGCAGCTTGTGCGCTGGCGACCGTCCCGGCGATCGGCTGCCTGACCTCATGAGCAATCGAGGCCGTCATTTGCCCCATGGTCGTGACGCGATTGACGTGCGCGAGCTCAGCCTGCGCCGCGCGAAGCGCCTCTTCCGCCCGCTTGCGCTCGGTCAAATCGAGCACGAAGGCGACGCCTTGGTTCTCGCTTTCGTCGAAAGTCGCCACGCCGATCAGAACGGGCACGCGGCTGCCGTCCTTGCGGAAGTATTCCTTCTCGAACGGCAGCAAGATCCCGGTCCGTCTCAGCTCCGGCACCCATTGTCGTTCGTCGCGGTCGAGCCAGTCCGGCGGCGTCAGGTCCATCCAGCGGATGCGGCCCGCGGCGAGATCCTCACGGTCGTACCCCACCATGTGGAGAAAGGCGTCATTGGCCTCGATGATCTGGCCTTCGAGAGCAAAAGTGAAGATCCCGATGATGTTGGCGTTCACCAGGCGCCGGATCTTCGCTTCACGTTCTGCCAGATCACGGTAGAGGTGGGTGTTCTCGAGCGCGATCGCCGCTTGCGAGGCGAGCAGCTTCAGCACTGCGATCCGGGCCGGCGCGAAGACGCTGCGGGCCAGGTTATTCTCGAGATAAAGCACGCCGATTGAGCCTGGCCTGATTGATTAATGGCAGGCAGAGAATGGAGCGAGCCTGGCGCTCACGGATGTAGGAATCTGCGGCAAACGCGGACTGGGCCGCGGCATCGTCGAGAATAACGTTCTCCCGGGTGCGCAGGACATAGTGGAGCACCGACTCCGGCAGCAAGGCCGCAGCCACTGGATTCGTCGCGCAAATGCACGGTCACCGTATCGCCGGTGGTCGTGGCTTCCGCCTCTATCCGCTGCTCGGCGCCTCGCGGAAGAATCAACAGACCTCGCTCGGCGCCCGCCTGCTCGATCGCGGTGCGCATGAGCGTGTCGATCAGTTTTTCGAGAACGATCTCCCCCGCGACGACTTGTGACAATTTGATCACGGTGGCGAGGTCCAGGTGCTCGACCGGCGCCCCGATCGTGCTCGTTGCAGCGCGCGCTGGCGTTTCCTCCCTGAGGTCCGGATGAAGCTGATCGAGTTGCCGAACCTTGCCATCGGCTCCCCAACGCAAGATAGCCGTGACGGGCGTTGCGCAGATACAGATGCGCGATCTGCTCGAAGCCGCGCGCCGCGTAGAAGCGCGCGGCGCACGTCGTAGGCGAGCGCCTCGTTGTGGACAAAACCGTTTGCGTGGGCTGAGCGGATGGCCTGCTCATAAAGCCGCTCCGCGTCGAGCTCCCGGCCTTCGAGGCGGCCGATCTCCGCGCCGACCAGCTTGGCGCGGTTCTCGAAGTTCTCCGGGCAGTTCTCGGCCCAGACCTGAAGCTGGCGGTGGTGGGCGGCCAAGATCTGCAGGTGGCGGGCCCGCTCCGGAGCGGGGGCCGCATCGCAGAGCGCGGCGTGAGCCAGTGCGGCGTAAAAATGGTACTCCGCCCGCTCGAAGACGGCCGGCGACGTCCAGAGGAGGCGTTCTGCTTTCGCCGCCGCCGCAACGGCGGCAGTGTGGTCGTCGCTAAAGACGCGCGCCTGCAGCTTGCGGATCCAGTACCAGCAGGCGGCGATCGCCAGATGCCGATCCGCCTCCAGATGCCGCTCGAACCGCTCCTCGTTAAACCCGGCATCGTCGAAGCAGCCGAACTTCGGCGGTCAGGCCGCGCAGCGTTCGGATCAGCTGGAGCTGCCCGGTGATCCGGTCGACGATGAGACCGAACCGCGCCTGGCGGACGAAGTCGAGCCCGGCTTCGGCCTCGCGCTGCACCTCGCCGAGCGGACTGCCGCTGGCGAGAAGGTTCGTGATCAGGTGGGTACGGCTGTAGGCGGCGTAGGTGAGGTCGCCGGCCTGCTGCGCCGCATCGAAGGCGTGCCGTAGCAGCGGCCGGCCCGTCCGGACATGCCGCGTCCAGAGATTCACATGGCTCCCAAAGACCATGTAGACGCGGGCCTTGGAGCGGTCCAGCCCGCGCTTCTCCACCAGGTCGAGGCCGAGCTGGCCGAAGCGGAACGCTGCATTGTAGTCGCCGAAATACGGCCCCACCGCGACGCCGAGCAGGACGTAGGCGTAGCACGATGCGTCGCTGTTACCATGCTCAAGGCTGAGGTTCGCCATCCGGCAGATGGCGAGACAGAGCAGATTTCCGTCCGTGTGCAAGGCTGGCGGTGCGAGCGCCGTGAGGACATCCATCGTCGCGCACGCAACCGGCTCGGCCATTCGCGGGAGGTCGATCAGCGCCTCGATCGGGCGGTCGCCGATCTGCCGCCACATCCGCTCGTATTCCTGCCGCACCTCCTCTTGCGTCGGGTTCGCCGACCACGTGAGACCGACGCGGCGCAGGTAGTCGAGGCCCGCCTCGACGGCGCGATTGCTCCAACCCGCAGCTATGAAGAGCTCCACGCGCAGCCGGGTGACGGCGGCCAGATTGGGAAGAGTGGCGGCACGGCGAGCCAGCTCGGCCAAGCGCGCCTCCGCTTCCGCCAACGCGCCGGTCAGGAACTCGCACTCGGCGCGGTGGAACTCTAGCGCGAAGGTGAGCTCGTGCCGGCGCTCCCATGCGTCTTCCGGCAGCAGCGCGCGACCGGCGATGAGATAGGTCAGCGCCGAGGCGTAGGCGGTCGACTGCTTGGCGCGCTGGCCCGCGATCAGGTTCAGCTCGGCAACCTGCTCGCGTTCCTCCGAAGAGGTGATCAGGGCGGCGCAGCGGTTGAGCTGGCTGGCGATCTCGAAGACCCGCTCGGTGATCGCCTCCGGCTTCGTGTGCGCGGCGAGCAGCCGGCCGATTCGCAAGTGCTCGGTCGCCCGCTCGCCCGCGGGGATCAGCCTGTAGGCCGCCTCCTGCACGCGGTCGTGCAGGAAGCGGTAGCTCCCTTCCTGCCGCAACACCAGCCCGGCTCGCACCGCCTCCCAGAGTGCGGTGTCCAGCGCCGCCTCGCTCCCGCCCCGGACCAGGGCCAGGGTGCTGATCGCCGCGCTGTTGCCCAGACAGGCCAGCTGTCGCAGCGCGTCCTGGGTCGCCTGGGGCAGGCGGCGCAACCTTGCCCAGCATGAGCTCCACCACATTGTCGGTGAAGCCCTTGGCGCGGATGCGCTCAAGGTCCCAGCACCAGCGCCCCTGGCCATGGTCCACGGCAAGCAGCCCCTCCTCGGCCAGGGCGGTGAGGAACTGGATAGTGAAGAACGGATTGCCGGCGGTCTTTCCGTGCACCAGCCGGGCCAAAGGCGCGGCGCGCTCCGGCGCGCACTGCAGGGCATCAGCGACGAGCCGGCCCACATCCTCTAGCCCGAGCGGCTCGAGCACGATCTCCTGCACGCGGCCCCCGGCGCTGCGGATCGCTGCAAGCCGCTGCATCAGCGGGTGTGCGGGCGTGACCTCGTTGTCGCGATAGGCGCCGACCAGCAGCAGGTGGCGCAGCTCGGGCTGGGTCGCCAGGTGCTCGAGCAGGTCGAGCGTCGCCGCGTCCAGCCACTGCAGGTCGTCGAGGAACAACGCCAGCGGATGCTCCGGCCGTGCGAACACGCCGAGCAGGCGGCGGAACACCAACTGGAAGCGGCGCTGCTCGTCCTGCGGCGACAGCTCCGGGACCGGTGGCTGCGGGCCAAGGAGCGGCGCGAGCTCGGGGATGAGGGTCACCATGAGCTGGCCGTTCCTGCCCAGCGCCTCGCGGAGCGCGTCGCGCCAGGGGCGCCAGCTCGGCATCGCTCTTGCCCAGCAGCGGGCGGATCAGGACCTGGAACGCCTGCGCCAGAGTCGCATAGGGGATGTCGCGCTTGTACTGGTCGAACTTGCCCGACGCGAACAGCCCGCGCGGCGGCACCAGCACTTTGTGCAGCTCGTTGACGACCGAGGACTTGCCGATGCCGGAATAGCCGGACACCAGCACCAGCTCCGGCCCGCTCTTGGCCACCACCCGGTCGAAGGCGGCGAGCAAGGTTTCGACCTCGCGGGCTCGCCCGTACAGTTTCTCGGGAATCAACAGCCGGTCGGGCACGTCCTGCGCGCCGGGCGGGAAGTGGTCGACGCGGCCACGCGTGTCCCAGTCCGCCAGGCAGCGCCGCAGATCGTGCTCGACCCCGGCCGCCGTCTGGTAGCGCTCCTCGGCCGTCTTGGCGAGCAGCTTCATGATCATGCCTGAGACCGCGGCCGGCACGGTCGCCACCCGCTCGGCAGGCGGCGCCGGCTTGCGTGCGATATGGCAGTGGACCCATTCCATCGGATCGGCGGCGGTAAACGGCAGAGCGCCGGTAAGCGTTTGGTAGAGCGTGATGCCGAGAGCGTAGAAATCGCTGCGGGAGTCGATCGACCGGTTCATCCGTCCGGTCTGTTCGGGCGCCATATAGGCGAGGCTGCCGGCGATGAACTCGGGCGGCTCGGGCGCCTGGCGCTCGCGCGGCAGACGTGACGCGATGCCGAAGCCAGTGAGGCGCACCTTTCCATCCGCGCAGTCCACCAGGATATTGCCGGGCTTGATGTCCTTGTGGATGAGCCCGCGCTGGTGGACCTTGCCCAGCGCGGTGACGATGGCGATGGCGAGGCGCAGGAAGCATCCCACCTCCATCGGCGCGCCAAGCAGCCGCTCGAGCGGCTCGCCGCCGGAATCCTTGAGCACCAGTATGGTCCGGCCGCCTTCTTGGACGAAATCCAACGGCAGCGCCGCCCATGCGTCATCCAGCTCATCTTTCAAGCCGTATTCGTAGGCAAGGCGATCGAGGCTGGAGGGTGTCGGGTGATCCGCGACAGGCGCCACCGTCAGCACTGCGTGGGGTTCGCCATCAGCGCCCCGGCGCCATCCGCGGGAGAGGACACGCTGGCCGTCCTCCCACAACACCTCGAGGCCACTATCCGCACCCGCTCCGGGTGACGAGGCTAAGTGCATTTGGCGGACTCCGCGTTCACGCCAATGGCCCAATCTCGGACTGCTAGAGGCGGCAGCACTCGATGCTTGCTTTGCAGATCACCATCGCCGGCGGTTCCAATCGGGCGCCCGGCTGCGAAAGCGAGCGGCGGCAGCGTAATGACGAGCACGAGCGAAACCCGATAGCTGCGGAGCCCTAATGGCGGGCGCTACTTCGTGGAGCTTACTCGACAGCAAGCGCCACACGCGCTGTTCAAGCGCTTCGTCATAAGAGTCTCAAACTGCTGAGAAGCTGCAAGATACCTTACCAAAGGACAGCCGTCTAGCGACGACTGCCGGATGAGCGCGAGGTTCTACGCTTGGTCCGAGGATAAGCGAGCATTGGCCGCGCGACAGAGCCCCGCCTGGCTGGAAGCCGCAGGTCTCGCCACCGAGGGGCCACCATCGCTGCCGCAAGAATCGAAGATCTAGGATCGAACCATGCCGAGGATCGCAACGGCCTTTCGACTTTGATGAATATGCGAACCGAGCCGGTTAAATTCGGCCATATGATTGCATGACGGTTCAGAATCTTAGATAATCAAATAATAACAGTATCTTATGCCTTTTTTGGCGTTCTGATGAAACTCTTACGCGAGTGTCGGCACGTCACGGTCAAAATGAGCGCCCCCTCCGTGCCAATGATGATGAGACAAAGACCTGTCTGCGAACTCGTCGTGAAGCGTCTGCATGATCGCCAGGACCACATCGAGCCCAATCATGTCGGCTAGCGCCAGAGGACCGATCGGATGATTGCAGCCGAGCTTCATCCCTTGTTCAATTTCCTTCCCGCTGGCATTTCCCTCGGCGAGGACGAAAAAAGCTTCATTGATGCTCGGCAGCAGGATGCGATTGACGACGAAGCCGGGCGCACTTTTCACGGTGATCGGCGATTTGCCCAGCTGCGCCGCGAGCGCCCCGACCACAGCGTGCGTGGCGTCGCTGGTCTGCACCCCGCGGACAATTTCGACCAAGGCCATGACCGGCACCGGGTTGAAAAAATGCATGCCGATGAACCGGTCCGGATGCGATATTACTGATGCAAGCTTGGTAATGGAGACCGACGAAGTATTGGACGCGATGATCGCGTCGGCCCGGACCAATGGATCAACTTCTTTGAGAATTTTCACTTTCAAATCGTAGTCTTCGGTGGCCGCTTCGATGACGACATCGGCCGGCTTGAGATCAGCGTAGGCGGTGGCGTCATGGATGCGCCTGAGCGCGGCCTCGCTTTCGGCTGCTGAAATCTTGCCCTTTCCGACAGCCCCGGAGAGCCGCTTCGCCACGGCGTTAATGCCTTTGCTGACCCCTGCCTCGCTATAAGGATCACGTCCAGGCCATTTGTCGCGGCGGATTGGGCGATGCCGCTGCCCATCGTTCCAGCGCCAATCACGCCGATTGTTCCTACTGGCATGCTCACTCCTCTTCTGGACAGAGAGGGATGGGGCGACGAGCCGCATCCCTCTCCGTAATTAAACCTATAAACCGCAGTTGGCTGGTTTGAATTTGCCACGAATTGCCACATTATCAGGGTCATGACGCACGATGTTTCGCTTGTCTGCCTTCACCCTGCGGGTGAGCAACCGTCGGTTGAAGAGAAGGGTCCACCGGAAGGCGTGAGCCTCGACAGTTTCGCCGGCCCAGTTCGCGTCGAATGGGATATCGAGGCGGCGCTGACGCCGCTTGGGCAATTGCCGTTCTTCATCGATTTTCTGAAAGCGGCGGGCCTGTTCGACGCTTTCGTGGCAGATTCCCCGCTGCATTACGCAAGTCCGAACGCGCCGAAAAAACGCGACGTGTTGGGAACGGCGATGTTGTCGATATTATCTGGCCACAAGCGTTACGCACACATAGCGGCGCTCCGTTGCGATAACGTTCTTCCGGAGCTGCTCGGCATGAAGAAGATCGTTAGCGAGGACGCCGTGCGGCGCGCCTTCGCCGCGATCAAGGAAGATGAGGGCGCGGCGTGGCTGCGACGGCATATTGATTATTGTAGCACCCCGCTTCTGGCCGAGCCCTGGGTGCTTGACGTCGATACTACCGTGAAGCCGCTTTACGGCCATCAGGAAGGCGCGGTCGTCGGCTACAATCCGAAAAAACCCGGGCGGCCAAGCCATTCCTACCATACCTACTCGATGGCTGGAACAAGGCTTGTTTTAGACGTTGATGTTGTCGCTGGAAATGAACACACGTCGAAACATTTTGCGCCTGGCCTGTGGGCGTTGCTCGATCGCATCCCGCGTGATCTGTGGCCGTCTCTGTTGCGTGGCGACTGCGGGTTCGGCAACGAGGCGATCATGCGGGAGGCGGAGCAACGCGGTTTAGCCTATTTATTCAAGCTGCGCTTGACGTCCAATGTGAAGCGGATGATCGAACGTCTTTCCACGCAAAGGGAGTGGACGAACGCTGGTCAAGGCTGGCAAGCCAAGGAGAGCCTATTGCGGCTCGATGGGTGGAGCCGGCACCGCCGCGTGATCATATTGCGTCGACGGGTGAAGGGAGACTTGGCGATATCTTCAAATGAGACAACCGGGCAACAGACGTTGACTTTCGTCGAAGTTGGCGTGGGCGTCGACGTCTACGAATATTCCGTCCTCGTCACTTCGCTTGACGAAGAGCTTGTGAGTTTCGGCCAGTTGTATCGCGATCGCGGCGATAGCGAGAATATTTTTGACGAATTGAAAAACCAATGGGGCTGGGGCGGCTTTGTCACGCAGGATCTTGCGCGTTGCCGGCTAGCTGCAAGAATGGTCGCGTTGTTTTACAATTGGTGGAACATTTTTGTTCGTCTGATCGAACCGGATCGCCATATGGAGGCGATCACCAGCCGGCCACTCCTCTTGCACGCTATCGCGACAAGGGTGCGTCACGCCCGCCAAACAACAATCAGCGTGGCGAGTTCACATGCGCGAGCGATCCCCGCCGCGAAAGCGTTTCGGACGGTCGCCATGTTTCTACGCGATCTCGCAAAAAGTGCGGAGCAGTTAACGGACCTACAACGCTGGCGGCAAATCCTCGCGAGAGCGTTCCAAGTTATCCTGCGAGGGCGTCAGTTGCGCTCGCCGCCACGCCTCGCGCACGGTTGACGTAACAACTTTCCGATTGAGAAGCGCAAAAATAAGCCGAGCGTTCAACCGCAACTGCCGGATTTAGGTTAAATGCAAAGTTCGTCGCGATCGCTCCGATCAGGGACATTTGCTGGCCGTCAGCGCGCGCAAAATATGACTGGAGCGTGATCGCGCTTTCTCGCAACCTATCCTGACATTGCGATCGGGCCGAGTGAAGAGTGCCAAATTTCGGCAAATTGTTAAGTTGGAGCGT
>CAWBLM010000005.1:0-204782 GCA_963789645.1 uncultured Alphaproteobacteria bacterium
GCGTGAGCCGCCGTGAGTGCTGGAGCGGACGACAGAAGAGCCAGCGCCACAACAGTTGTTTTGCCCATTCTCATTTTTGATTCTCCCTGTGAAAGATGAATTATCTCCATTGGCGTGGAGAACTGCTCCCATTTTCGATCGCTTGGCGATCGAAAACCGTGCCGTCTCTGAAAATGGAGGTTAAACACAAACCGCTAATGCCCTTGTGGGATTTTCCACATAGCGGCGACGAGGCGACACTACGCGAGCCACTCAAAAACCTCGCGAGGACGTCGTGTCGCCGAGGCTGGCTCGCGGCCTCATGCTAGATGCCAGGCGCCGTGGGCCCGTCGCTCCCAATTGTTCGCAGCAGAAAATAAGTGGGCTGCCGAAGCAGCATAGGTTTCGGGGCTCAGTCGACAACGTTGCCGGGCCCTTCTGGATGGAAGGGGTTGTGCCCGAGCCCCTCGCGGCCGCGCGTTCCGGAGTGGTCGAAACTCAACCGATCCGCCCGGGAGGAACCAAAGCTGTCCGAGGGATTCTCGATACATGCCATAATATTGATTGGCTTCCCTAGGCATGCGGGTCTTCGCCGCGGCGAACCCCGCCGATCCGATCAGCATAACCGCCCCAAGAGCAAAACGCGCTCCCTTGCCGCTCCTGCGAGCCAAATTCTCGAATATACGCATCGAAGTCCTCCTTATGAATGAAACAGCCGGCAGCTTTTCCGGCTTGTGGCCCGAGCGCCTCGCCCGAGCCCACCAAAAATGCACTTTCAATATCGATCTTTCCAATAGATGTTTTTGTTAGAAATAATCAAAAAATAAGATTTGTGTTTCGGAGGCGTGATGACCGGCTGCGGTGCAAGCTTTCGGAATCGATCCAGTGAGCGGCTCGGCCACATTGCGACTTCCGGGTCTATTATCTCCAGCCTTATCAGGTAGTTCTTCGAGGTAAATCGCCTCGAAACACGTTAGCCGCCCCCACGTGCACCCGTAAGGTAGCCGAGCTGAAAATAAGTGATCATGGCACCCACCCATTGTGCCAAGCGAAGTAATCGGCGGCCGCAACGAACTCTCGCGCCTTCTCGATCCACCACTTTGCAAGCTCAAACATTGATGCCTCCTTTCGGTGGTTCGATCGGATTCCAAAGTTCCGGGGTCGCTTTGCCGTGAAGCGTCATGGCGCGACGATAGGCGCGCCGCGGCTCAGGCGGCCGCCGAAGACGCTGGTCCATTCCTCGAACGGCAGATCCGAATCGAACCGTTTTCATCAGACTGGCTAGAGATAGGCAGTTCGGCGCTGGTCTGCAGAGCGGCGCGTTGCCGCACGCGTTACCGACGCGGGGCTTGACGGCGGCAAGCGGCGCCTGCAGCTTCAGGAGTTCCTCGCGCGCTTCCAGCGCGGCGGATGAACGAGCGCAACCGCCGTGAAGAATGATTGTCCGAATATGCGGCAAAACTCTCCGTCAATCGATGCCGGCGGTTCCAGTCGCAAACCGGTGAAACTCGCGTTGCAAGGCGGCGGCGCTCATGGCGCCTTTGTCTGGGGTGTGCTCGACCGCTTGCTTGAAGATGGGCGTCTCAGCGTCGAGGCGGTAAGCGCCACGAGCTCCGGGGCGATGAACGCGGTCGCGCTCGCCTACGGCCTCGTCGTCGGCGGCCCTGAAGGCGCGCGCGCCAAGTTGACCGAGTTCTGGCGCGGCGTATCGCGCGCCGGTCGGCTATTCAGCCCAGTCGGGGCGACGCCCCTCGACGCATGGCTGCGGATGTGCGGGATGCCGATCGAGTTCACGCCGAGCTACCTAGCGTTCGGCGTGATGACGCAAACTCTGACGCCTCGCCAGTCGAATTCCGCTCGACCTCAATCCGTTGAGGATGATCCTGACCGACACCATTGATTTCGATCGATTGAAGACGGCGGAAGCGGCGCCATCGCTGTTCATCAGCGCAACAAACGCTCGACGGCGGGAAACAGTTGCGGCAGGCAAGCCGAGGCAAGCACCGCTTCGAGCGACAGCGACGACTTGTCAAAAATCTTGATCTTGCCCGTCCGCACTCTCCGCGCGGAATCCGGCTGCCCTGATGAGACCCTTGGTAGCCTCGCGGACCGACTCGTCATCGTCGACGATCGAGATTAAAGGCTGCTTTTGCATCCGGGCTGCTGTCCTCAAGTGCGAGATTAGCGCCGCGCGACGCCCGCAGCCATTACACTCTTGTATAGGTGGTCCTATGATTTTTCCTCGGAGACGCCCAGCCGGATGGCTATTCGCACCAGCTCGGTCACATTCGTGTCCGCGCAGGATTTCCTGAAGTCCGACGGCGCTCGCCGCGCCTCCTGCTTAATCTTGGATATGCAAATGCCCGGCATGACGGGGTTGGAGCTTCTTGAGCGCCTGGCGGCGTCCGGTCACCCTGTTCCCACCATTCTGATCACCGCTTACCCTGATAATCGCGCCCGAGAACGGGCCTTGAAGGTCGGGGGTCATATGCTATCTTCGTAAGCCCTTCTCCGAGGATCACCTGCTCGATTGCATTAAATCGGCCCTGCGGCAAGCGAACGCGGACCGCTAGTCCGCTGAATATCGCCCGCCATACCGGATCTGCCACGGCGGTCAATCAGGTCTTCCCACCCGGGCGCAATCCCGAACGTGGCGTGGGTGATGGCGCTGACACTGTGTTCGATTAGAGCCGCTACCCACGCATCGACGCGACCTCAATCAAACTCAGCGACGACACGACGCGCCCGGTGACGGCGAGCGCCATCACCTCACGCTCGCGCGGGTGAGCTATTTTGGATTTGGATCCCCGATACTACCCTGCGTTGCGCTCATACTTTGGTCTTAGACGCTTGCCCTTTGATACAGCTATGCGGCGGGTCCAATGAAAGCCTAAATGGCTTTAGGGCGCGGCGTACCTACGTTCTGGGAGTCCGCCTGGAAAGCATCGTCGGGTCAACCCTCAGGCGATCGCCATTGGAGCCCCTCGGCCCAGCCATGTACGCCAAACTGTTGGTAGTCGGCGCAACCGCCGACGAGTTCGCCAGCCATTCC
Source organism: uncultured Alphaproteobacteria bacterium (assembly GCA_963789645.1). Taxonomy (GTDB): domain Bacteria; phylum Pseudomonadota; class Alphaproteobacteria; order Rhizobiales; family Beijerinckiaceae; genus Methylocapsa. The sequence goes on from CAWBLM010000005.1 coordinate 3,032, forward strand.
GTTCATTCGCGGCTGGCGAACTACAGACGGCTGTCGCTTATCCGACCGTGTCGTAAGGCCGCGGCATCTGAGATCAACCTGAAGGAGATGACGCCATGAAAATTGTCAGCATCGCTTTTATTGGTATGGCGCTTGTCGTGTCCGGCGCCGTCGCGGCGAAGGAGGAGCCTTCCCACGACAGGCAACCAGCTAACGCGGGCCAATACTACGGCTTCTACCACAATCCGTCGCAGGCGGTCGCCCCAGCGGACGCCGATGAGGCTGCCTTTGACTACTCGGGCACGCGCGGTCGTGAGGAGCTGGGCGCGAGCCCTTCGAACCCGAGGGCCTGGGCGACGTGAGCGACTAAGTGTTTGTCTGCCGCCTGCTGATCCCTGGCGCCGCAGGGCGGGGTCATGGCCGAGATCCTGGCGCCAGTCGTGGCATCGCGGGCGCGAAAATTGTATGCTCGCTTGTGCCGGATTGGGCTTCGTCTCGTTCGCGAAGATTTGGGTGCAGCGTGACGCGAGCGGCCGTTGACCTCGATGCGAGCTCCAAAGACAACGATTATTCCACAGCCGACAATTGGAGACCCGACAATGCCAACATCCCGACGTGAAATACTGACTGCAGGCGTGGCCGCCGGCATCGGCGCGTTCGCAACGCGTGCGGGCGCCGCGAGCTTCGGCAACCCGGATGAGCCGCCCCAGGGCATCGTGAACACCCGAAGCAACCCGCGCAGCGCCGTCGACCCGGGGCCGCAGAACCCCACGCTTTCGGGGCAGTTCCCAAGCGCGTTTACCCCGCCCGCGACCGACGTCGGAGATCTTCCGCTGTTCTGGGCGTCGTTCAACGATGCGCCGCGGCGGATTCAGGACGGCGGCTGGGCCCGTCAGGTCACTCATATGACGGCTGCGAGAATGTGGAATGCAATCCCCACTATCATGTTTGTCCCCCGCGCCCAATTTAACCACACGGCGGTCTCGGCAGATTGAATTTCGCGCGTCACATGAACAACGCGGTGAGGTCCGCGGTCGAGCGATTCCCGATCGCTTCCACGTTCGCATCGAGCCATTCGGCCGCCGTTCGCCGGCCCTCCTCGAACAAGCTGCGCAAGAAGCACCAGGCGGTCTCGAGTTTGGTCGCCGTGCCGAGCGCCGCCATGGCGGCGTCGTTCCCGAGCCAATGAATGAACATTCGGCTGTATTTGGTCGAATCGAGCTGGTTCTCGTCAAGCAACCGAGTGACAAAGGCGACAGCGCGCATCTCGCGCATGAGCGAAGAATTGAAGCTGATTTCATTCACCCGCTCGGCAATCTCCCTCGCCGTGCCCGGCAGGTCGCGACGCTCCATCGGGTTGACATGAACGATAAGCACGTCCTTGCAGCCGCCGCCGTAGATCAGCGGAAAGATCGCCGGGTTGCCCATGTAACCGCCGTCCCAATAGGATTCGCCGTCGATCCAGCGATTTCGCCTGCAGCTTCCGCATCACCTGGCCACGATGGACCTTGACGGTGATCTCGCTCACATTGAGATCGGCGGCGATCTGCTTGTTCAGACGCCCGGTGACGGCGAGCGCCATCACTTCACGCTCGCGCGGGGTGAGCGATCGGTAGCGCTCCCGCAGCCCCGACATCAGATCCGCCTCCGCGCGCTGCGCGCTGTCGCGCGTGATCCCGCGTACGACCGCATCAAGCAGATCCTGATCGCGAAATGGTTTGCGGAGAAATTCGATGGCGCCTTCCTTCATTGCCCGCACCGACATCGGTACATCCCCGTAGCCGGTGACGAAAATGATCGGAAGATGGATGTCAGAAACGCCTAGCACGCGCTGGAAGTCCAATCCACTCAGCCCGCCGAGCCGGACATCAAGCACCAGGCAGCCTGGCGCGTCGGGCCGCTTGCTGCTCAGGAATTCTTGCGTGGAGCCGAACGACCGCACCTCCAGCCCAACCGAGCGCAGCAGGCTGTCGAGCAACTCGCGAATCAATTCATCGTCGTCGATGACGAAGACGACTGGCGGCAACTCTGTCATGGCGCGGATTGGATGGCCCCCGCGCCGCGGACGCCGTCATCGGCTGATTGCGTCCTCTCTGCTGATGTGTTCGTCTGCCGGTGAGCCGGCAGGGTGAATTGAAAGACGGCGCCCCGCGGCGTGTTTGGCGTCGCCCAAAGCCGCCCGTCATGCGCCTGGATGATGGAGCGGCTGATCGCCAGTCCCATGCCCAACCCATCCGGCTTGGTCGTATAAAAGGCGTCAAAAACCTGCTCGAGAGCTTGCGGGCCTACGCGCACAGTAACGCGAACATCCGTTGCGCCTTCCCTTCCCGTCTCGATCTCTATCGTTCGCGGGGCCGCGCCGTTAGCATCGATGGCCTCCAGGGCGTTGAGCACCAAATTGAGGATCACCTGTTGCAGCTGGATGCGATCGCCCGGAACAGGTGACAGGCCGCTCGACAGCTCGGTCCGCAAACTGGCGCGACGCCTCTCCACTTCTCCGCGCGCTAACGCCATAACCTCTTGGATCGTATCGTTGATGTCAACCCAGCTTGTTTGCGGCGGAGATCTCTTCGCCATGGCGCGAACCCGCTGGATCACCGCGTCGGCTCGATTACCGTCCCTCACGATGCGCTCGACGGCTTGGCGCGCCTCTTCCAGGTTTGGCGGCTGGGCCGCCAGCCAACGCAAGCAGGCATGACCGTTGGCGACCACCCCGGCGAGCGGCTGATTTACTTCATGAGAAATCGAGGCCGTCAGCTCGCCCAGATGCGTGACCCGCATGAGATGCGCGAGTTGATTCCGTAACTCGCGTAGCGCCAGCTCAGCCGACCGATTCCGCCAAAGGATGAAGGCGGTAAAAGCGATGCTCGCGAGAACGAATGAAAGGTTGATGAGCGCAGGGCGCCCCATACGTCCCCGGGTCCCCCGAAGTGACCCGCCACGGTCAACAGCGCGCATCCCGACGCTGCGAGCAGGAGACCGCGCGGCGGAAGAACGTCTGAGATCATAAGCAAGACAACGGAGTAGAGGTAGGCAACCTGTATATCGACGTCGGTAATCGTGTCGAGCGCGAAAATCCCAATCGCCGATACCCCGGCCGCAAGGAGCACTGCGCGAGGTTCGGCATGTCTCAGCGAAGGGAGTTCTTAGCCTCATCTTGTTATGCTCCTATGGCAACCGCGCGAAACCGAGGCTTGGCATGGTCGCGTTGGCGGGTTTGACCTGTCGATTGGATGGCCGTTCACAGCGCGCATGTTTAAATTTCAATGCCTTTTGGAGCTGGCTGCCTAACCAAATTCGGCTCCAGACCCGCTTATTCTTGACCAATGTGGCAATGCCTTCAAGAGAGTTGGATGAGCAAGGTCATGGCGAGTGCTGCGCCTGGCGAGGGCTTGACCGCAAATATTGGCGCGTCGCTGACCGCGATCGCCAGAATGATCACCGGGGGCCGCCGGTCCACCCCCCGCTTCTTCGGGTTGCGGGAGGTCGGCGCAGGGTGCCCGAAACACGGGCGGCGCGAGGGCGCGATCCGGCTGTCGCGGACGGCCATCCTCTGAGCGGCGCCCTTACGATCGACTGGCCCGCCAAGAAGCCCACGAAGTTTGGGCGGACGGTTGGCTGGAGGCGAGCCGCGCGCGTCGGCGCATCCACGCTCTTGAGATTGCGACGCGTCTTCGTACCCAGCCTGCAATTCGTGCAGTCAGTCTGTCAGCCCCAGGCGCCTAGAACCACCGCTTACGCAGAGCTTCCCTAAAACGGTTTCACGTGAAGCCTTTCCGATTCCGCAAGGTCTGAAGGCGCTCCAAAAACGCGATCGACCGTCCTGCGGGCTCCCTCGCAGGACGGCCAAATTGTTAGGTGCTCAAAAACAAGATGGAAACTATACGCCCCGGCTTTTTCTCGCTGTGCGAAATCGCGCTTTTCAGAATGCGTCAACTTACGCGCGCCGAACTTTGGTCAGCGGCGTTCAGTCTTTCGGCGGGCGGAGCGGGCAGGCGCCGGGGTCGCCGCACGGCGCGGGCTTCGACCCGGTCGTCGCCGACACTTCCGGCGAGGGCGGCCCCTCGGCGCCGCTAACCACAGCCGTGACGCGCCAGCGATGCGAGGTCGACGGCTGCAACCCTAAGTCGGCGAAACTCGGCCCCAGCGCCGCGCCAACCGGCGTGAAAGGCCCCGCACCGTCGGCGCGGAAAACGTCGTAGGTCTCGACGCCTGCGATGGGCGTCCACGCCAGCGCCGCGGCCGTATCGGTAACGTCGGCCACGATCAGCTTGTCCGGCGCCGCGAGCGACGTGGCCGCGTTCGGCGGCGAAGGGCGCCGTCCCGCGGTCAAGGCGTCCAGCATGGATTTGATCGCTTTGATCTGTTGTCCCGACTTGGTCACATAGCTGTCGTCATGGACGACGTAGCTCCACCAGTCCCAGCAGGCCTGCGGGTTCGCCAGCTTGGCGGCGGTTTGGGGATATAGGACGATGATGCGGTTGGCGTCGGCCCAGGCGTTGTAGCCTGCGTCGTCGACGTAAAGGCGGTCGATGTCGCCGACATCCTGCTTGCATCCATGCAGGGCGACGTGGACGCGGCACGGGGCGCCGTCTTCGCAGTCCCTCGGCACGAAGACATAGCCTTTATCTCCCATGCTCAGTTGGCTGGGCTCGTCGGGAGCGGTGTATTTCGCCTGGGCGAAGCTCCTGATTGTTCCGGACAACTTGCCGGAAGCGGGCGGGTCAAGCGCGCCGTAGGTGAATTGCAGGATGATCCCGGCCTGATCGTAATTGCAGAGGTTGATAAAGGGACTTTGATTGGCGCTGCACTCGTTGAAGCCTTTTTCGCTCCGCGCCCCCCGAAGGACCTGCGAGTGACCGGCGCCGAGCGTCTTCTGGTAGAACAGGTTGCCCGCGCCCGGCCCCAGATAATGCCGGTAGAATTCGGCCGTGGCGTCCGTCACGGGTTCGGCGACGACCGAGTCATTGAACCCATGAAAGATGTAAATCTTCTGGCGGCTGAGATTGCTCAATGGATCAATTTCGCCGGAAGCAGCCTTCTTATCGGCTTCGTCGACGAAGACGGTTAGATTGGGCGCAGGCCCCCGCATGCATTGGCCCGTCGCGATCATGACCGGAAGAGTGTAGCCCGTCCAGAAATCCGACGCCGTGGCTTGCGCGCAGTAAAACGGACCGCCGGCGACGACGCCGACGCCTTTGACGATCGAGGACCAGGCCGTGCCGAATTGCACGGCCATATATGCGCCGGAGGAGATGCCCGAAATCGAGGTTTCTTCAATCGCGGCGTTCAAGGATGGAAGAGCGCCGGTCTCCCCGGCGACCGCGCTGACGGGAGCGGCGCATGCCAAAGTCAGAACAAAGAGACGCGTCGGAGCGCTTGGCGTGCTGGTTCGCATGGCTCGACTTTCTCGGAAAGCAGTGAAGCGAGGGCGCTGCGCGGCGGATCCCCAAAAGGACTTTACCCTCATTCGTCTTTGTCGCGCTGAAAGCTTAAAGCCTAGCTTGAGAAATAAACGCCCCTTGGAGGGATATTTCAAGCCCAGCGTGCGGTCCGCGGTCAGCAAAACGAAGGCGATCGGCGGACCGGCTGACCGGGCTTTTTAAAAATGCGCGATACAAATAAAGACGCTCTGTGGTACGCGCTGTCAGCGAGCCCATAAGAGAGATGCGATGCGCGACGCAATGTCCGGCGGCGTACCCGCTGTTTTGATCCTATTTTCCATCGCGCCGCCGGCTCTGGGTCAGGATTCGGTTTGCGACGCGCGATCGCGAGAGGGAGCCGTCTGCCTCTGCGCGATCTCCAACCTTCACCCGACCCAGTCCTCGGTCGGCATGAAGGAAGTCGAGATAAAGGCGGAGAAGCTCAAGGCGAAAGCCGAAAAGGGATCAAAGGCCGATTTTCTTTCCTATTTGCGTAAAGACAACAAGGAGGAGCCGGTCATCATCGGACCTGGTGGTATTTTCTACATCACGGATCACCATCATCTGGCGCGCGCGCTCTATCAAATAGGCGTGACGGAAACCTATTGCAAAATTGTTGATAATCTGTCGGGCGCGGAGCCAGACGCGTTCTGGAAGCAGCTCGAGGACAAGAATGAGGTCTATTTGAAGGACCAGAACGGAAATCCCATAACGCCTCAGGATCTTCCCGGCTCCGTCAAGGATTTGAACAATGATCCGTTCCGCAGCCTCGCCGGCTCGGTGCGGGACTCTTGCGGGTTTGAGAAGGGCGATACGAGTTCCAGCGGGGAGGACTTTCTGGAGTTCCAGTGGGCGGACTTTCTTCGCGCGCATTGGGCCCAGACGGGCATCGCAGCTCAGGATATCGACAAGAAATTCCACGCCGCCGCGGCGGCCGCACTGGGTTTGGCGGCTGAGGAGGACGCGGCGAGCCTACCCGGCTATACCGGAAAGACCTCCTGCGATTAGGCCGTGGCGCGACGCGCGGATCGCCGTCGTTCGCGCCAGCAAAACCTCACCCCTGTTCGACGCTCGGCTCCTCCTCGCGCACGCTCATGGCGTTGCCGCGCCAGGTGAAATTGTCGACGAACCAGGCGTCGACATAGATGATGGGCAGCATCAGATCGCGCAGCAGGAACATCAGCGGCATGCGCCAGGAGTAATGCCAGCCGACCGAGCGGGCGAGCAGGGCCTCGGGGAGAAACCAGGCGAGCGCCACGGCGAGGACGGCGGCCACAACGTTGGCGTCCGCCGCATAGGCGGCATAGGCCGCGACGAGGCCGGGCAAAAAGCTGCCGGCGAATATTTCCGGGGCGTAGTAGAGCGGAAAGGTCTTGCGCCGCATCCGCGCCCAGCGCACCTGCCGCATCCAGACGTCGCGCAGGCCGCGGCGCCCGAGGGGCTGCTCGAAGGGGCTGTCGACCAGATTGACGCTCAGCCCCTGGCCGCGCACCAGTTTCGTCGAGGCGGCGTCCTCGGCGATTTCGGCGGCGAGCGCGCGAATGCCGCCGCCCGCCTCCAACACGTCGCGCCGCCACAGCATGTTCTTGCCCTGAGCGAAGCCGCCGGCCATCGTCTCGCCGGTATATTGCCAGCGCGCCTCGAATGTGTTGAGGAAGGCGCATTCGAGCTCGGCCCAGATGTTTTGCGGGCGCGAGCCGAGCGGCATCGAGCACACAAGGCCCGTATTGGGGCGGAAACTCGCCAGCAAGCGCTGGATATAGTCCTTCGGCATCAAGACATTGGCGTCGGCGAGGGCAATGAAGTCATATTTCGCCGCGTCCCAGCCCCGGACGCAATTATTGAGCTTCGGGTTCTGGCTGACTTTCTCATCGCCGATGATGAGCTGCGCTGGAATATGCGGATTGGCGGCGATCAGGCGCCGGACCACCGGAACGATCGGATCATGCGCGCGGCCGACGCAGAAGATAATTTCGTAGAGAGGGTAATCGAGCTCGAAGGTCGACCCGAGGGTTTCCTCGCAGAAGTTGTCGAGGCCGCACACCGGGCGCACGATGCTGACCCCCGGGGCGGGATCCGGCGCCGCGCGAGGACTCCGCGGCGGCCGCGCCCGCGCCATCCCGATCCCGATGCTGATTAGATTGAGAAAGATCAGGGATAGACAGAAAAAGGCGGCTGCATAAATTGGCGTCATAAGCGCACTCCGGAGCTGGCCTTGCTTGAGGGGCGGTCAATAGGTCCTATATCGTCGTTGCGCCTGCGCTCGACGCGCGTATCGCACTGCAGCATGTCAGGATTGTGATGTCGCATCCCATCGTCCGTTTTGCGCCTTCGCCGACCGGCGCCATTCATATCGGCAATGCGCGGACGGCTCTGTTGAATTTCCTTTATTCAAAAAAATATCATGGCTCATTCATTCTTCGCTTCGATGACACTGATGTGGAAAGATCGAAAGAAGAATATGCGCAGGCGATCGAGGTCGATCTCGCCTGGCTTGGCGCCGTCCCCGATGACGTCTTGCGCCAATCGCAGCGAGTCGCGCTTTATGACGCCGCCGCGGCGCGGCTGCGCGCCGCGGGCCGCCTTTATCCTTGTTACGAGACCGCCGAGGAGCTTGACCGCAAGCGCAAGCGCCAGCAGGCGCGGGGCTTGCCGCCGGTCTATGACCGGGCCGCCCTGGCGCTGAGCGGAGCGGACCGCGCGCGGCTCGAAGCGGAGGGGCGGTGGCCGCACTGGCGCTTCAAGCTCGACAATAAAATCGTGCGCTGGAACGATCTGGCGCGGGGCGAAAGCCATATTGATTCGGCCTCGCTGTCCGACCCCGTGCTGATTCGCGAGGACGGAACCTATCTCTACACGTTGCCCTCGGTTGTCGACGACCTCGACTGCAAGGTCACGCTGATCATTCGCGGCGAGGACCATGTCACCAATACGGCGGTGCAGATCGAGCTGTTCGAGGCGCTCGCCGGCCCGGGTTCCGCTCCAAGCTTTGGGCATCACAATCTTTTATCCTCGGTCAGCGGTGAAGGCCTGTCGAAGCGCACCGGCGCCTTGTCGATCGGAGGACTGCGCGACGCCGGCGTCGAATCTCTCGCCGTCGCCGCGGCGGCGGTGCTGATCGGCTCTTCGACCGCCTTGCATCCGGTTGCCTCCCTCGACGAACTCGCCGCGGAGTTGGATCTTACGCAGCTTTCGCGCACGCAGACGCAATTCGACCCGGCCGAGCTGGTCGCTTTGTCCGCCCGCACGCTGCATGGACTGAGTTTCGAGTCGGTGCGCGACAGGCTCGAACCTCACGACATCGCCGGCTATAAGGCGAAGCCTTTCTGGCTCGCCGTCCGGGGCAATCTCTCGACGTTCCTCGATGTCGTGGATTGGTGGCGGGTCGTCGAGGGCGAAATCGAGCCCCCCGCGAACGGCGCCGATCTCGATCCCGATTTTTTGGCTGAGGCTGCGGCGAATTTGCCGGACGAGCCCTTCAACCCGACGACCTGGGCCGAGTGGACCAAAGTCCTGAAGGAGCGGACGGGCCGCAAAGGCAAAGCTTTGTTTCATCCTTTGCGACTCGCCTTGACAGGTCAGGAGAACGGCCCGGAGCTCGCCGTCCTCCTGCCGCTGATCGGCAAAATCAAAGCGTCGGCCCGATTATCCGGACACGCCGCTTGATCCCGTCGGGGCCAGTAACCTCGCGCGTCGCGCCGGCGTTCTGATTCTTAAGATCGGTCTGGGAGGGGCCGGCGCCGGTTAAGGGCGTGGCAGGGGCGGGCGGAGGCGTCAATGAGCCATCCGGGTTGACGCTGCTGCGAGCGCTGCTTCTGGGCGCCGACAATTCCGCTGATTTCTCCGGAGTCACCAAAATGTCGGTCTTGCGCTCGCCGCCCAGCATGCGGTCGGCGCCGGCGAGCGCCTCGACCCAGGACTGCCCGGGCGGCCTGCAAGTGCAACTCGGATCAAAGGTTTTCTCGAACTTCCCGGCGTTGGGCAGGTCGGAATACACCGAGCCCTCGAGCGACACGGAGGTTTCGATCGTTTGACTCGGGGAGCGGGTATAGACGACGACGGTCGCGTTTGGACACAGGGCCTGACAGAGATTGGTCAGCTGATCGGGATCGGCGTGATGGGCTGGAATGTTTAATGGAAAAAAGCCCCCGTCGCAGGTGCGAACGCAAACGGCTTGCGATCCGCCATGCGGCCTTTGCTCTTCCTGGCTTTGTAGCGGGAAATCCTGGGACGGCGCTTGCTCGGGGGGCGGCGTCTCGGGCGGGCCCGGGATGCCGAAAAGCTGTTCGAAAAAGCCGCGTTGGCGCGGCTGGGGCGGCGGCTGGTTCCTGCAATAGGCGTTAAATCTTGCGGTGAGGTCCGCGCGCGCCGCGGCGCGGTCGGCTGGGCCGCCCGCCGCCTGCAATTGCCCGATCGCCGCCTGCATCTGCTGAATTTGCGCGTTGAGGCCGGGGCAGCGTCCGTCCGAACGCCCGAAGAACGCCATTACTGGCCGGTCGCAGCCGAGCGCGCGCGCGTAACTGACGGTGCGGTTGAGGTCGGCGAGCTGTTGACGCGAGGGACCCGCGCCGCGTCCAGTCCGGCTTCCGCCGCGGTCGAGCTCGGCGATCCTGGCTTGAAGCCCGGCGCAATCATAAGTCTGCGACAGCGCCGCCGCGCCGGTCGAAACAACAGCCAGAACTGCGAGCGCTGCCGGAAAAACCGGCAAGGACGCAAGCCGCCGTGCAAAAGAAGCGCGCAAGCCGGAATGTTCGATCATCGAGAGCCTTTTGCACCTCTTAGCACGGCGGACGGCGCCAAAATGAGCGCTCGCCTCACGAACTCCCGCGAACTTGCGCTGGGGTTAGGGAATTGCGCCCTTTCCGTCGCTTTGTCACGCCTTCGTGGTGTTACCATGGCCAAAGACGCGCTTACGTTGCACGTTACGGCGCTATCTACAGTCTTTCGGCTTGGTTGGCGATAACCCGTCCGGGAAAAATCGAGGCGCCCCGCGGCCGGCCTATCCGGCTGGACAGCCGCGTCAAACGGGCTTCACGCGGATGAAGATCAAAGACTTGACGCGAAATGAACTGGCTTATGGTCTGAAGCGCAAGGACGGCGCCGCCGCCGCAGCAGGGGTGAGGCGCGCCGAAACGCCGGATCGCGTATTGACCGCGATGGCCTTGACCGTCGCCGGGGCGGTCGCGGCCAAATGAGCCAAAATGGAGCGAGCGTCTCAAAGAACGAGTTTAGTCGCCGCTGATCAATCTCGCTCTGCGGCGCCCCGCTCTGTGCCGCCCGGGGTCGTGCCTAAAAGAACTCAAATCTTGTCGCCGCAGGTAACGAAAAATGAGCCGGGTCCGATGTCTTTTGGCCGTTCTTCGCCGGCGGCGGACTTAAAGTCCTCCGAGCGCCCGAACGACTTCGAGGCGTCAAGTCCGTTGGCCTGGCACCAGGCGTTGGCCACAATTTCCCCGCATGCCGATTTCGCCGTCAGGCATTCGCCAAATCCGTAACCGTCGTCAGGCGGTATGATGAGCACGCGGCTCTCCGCCGCATGGGCGGACAAGGCCAGGGCGGACAGCGCCAGGATGGCGCCGATGAGAAAAAGCGCGATGCGAAACAGGTTCCGGCGGTGGGCGATGTCGGTCAAGGGGCGCATGTCGGAGGACATGAAGGTCTCGCGCTTTTGGCTGGGAGGGGGCGTCTAGAAAGTCTCAAATCCGCTTGAAGAATCCGTTAACCTAAAGGGCGCCGGGGCGAGAAACTTGACGGGGACGCGATTTCTCGCGCATATACGCCGCCGATGACGCATGTGACCGGGCTTGACCGGACGATTATCGCCTCCATTTGTATCCGCTAGCCTTGCCGCTGGCGGGAGCCGTCTTGTCCTCATCAGAGTTCAAACTCGACGCCTAAAAGTCAGCACGGGCTTTTGAAGTCGGCGCAGGCTCGAGGGAATTTAATGTCGCTGCGGCTCTACAATACTTTCACCCGCCGGAAAGGGATTTTCGAGCCGATCGACCGGAGCAACGTGCGCCTCTACGCCTGCGGCCCAACGGTCTACGATCACCTTCATATCGGCAACGGCCGCATGCTGATCGTCTTTGATCTGCTTTTCCGCGTCCTGCGTCATATTTACGGGGCGGATCACGTCAAATATGTCCGCAACATCACCGACGTCGACGACAAGATCAACGCCCGCGCGGCCGAGCGCGGCGTCGACATTCGCGTTCTGACGGATGAGATGACGGCGATCTTCCATGAGGACGCCGCAGCGCTCGGCTGCTTGCCTCCGACCGTCGAGCCCCGCGCCACCGAGCACATCGGCGAGATGATCGCCATCATCGAAAGGCTCATCGCCAATGGCGGCGCCTATGTGGCGGAAGGCCATGTGCTGTTCGACGTGCCCTCGATGCCCGACTACGGGGAGCTGTCGAAGCGCCCGCTCGACGAGATGATCGCCGGCGCGCGCGTCGAGGTCGCGCCATACAAGCGCGGGCCGATGGACTTTGTCCTGTGGAAGCCCGCGGCGCCGGATGAACCGGGCTGGCCGAGCCCGTGGGGACGCGGGCGCCCTGGCTGGCACATCGAATGCTCGGCGATGAGCTGGAGGCATCTCGGCGAGACCTTCGACATTCATGGCGGCGGCATCGATCTCGTGTTTCCGCATCATGAGAATGAAATCGCGCAAACGCGCTGCGCCTTCGGTCACCAGATCATGGCCAATTATTGGATGCACAATGGCCATCTGCAGGTCGAAGGCGAGAAAATGTCGAAGAGCCTCGGGAATTTTCGAACCATACGAGATGTCGTGGCCGAGTGGCCAGGCGAGGTCGTGCGGTTCACCATGTTCAAAACGCATTACCGCCAGCCGCTCGATTTGACGGTTTCGAACCTGCGCGAAAGCCAGCGCGAACTCGATCGCTGGTATCCTCTCGCCAAGCAGTTCGCCGCTTCGCCGAGGATGATCCCCGATGAGTTCATGGAGGCGATCAAGGATGATCTGAATACGCCCGAAGCCATCACCGCCCTGCGCCGCCTCTACAAGGAGGCCTTGGATGGGGTCGGTTTGGCGGGAACGCGTCTTGCCTCCTGCGGCCACTTGCTTGGATTTTTCGAGAGGAGTCTGGCGGATTGGACGCATTGGAAGCCCGGGACGTTGGCGATCGATGAGCTGCGTGTCGCCCGTTTGATCAGAACGCGTCTCGACGCCCGCGCCGCCAGGAATTGGGCCGAATCCGACCGTATCCGCAATGAACTCGACGCGATGGGCATAGCGCTCAAGGACAACAAAGACGGCACGACGACCTGGGAGCCGAAGCGATGAGCGCCGGCGCCGCTTTCCCGCAACCGGCGCTGCGGCCATATCTCGCCGCCGATCTGCCGCTGCTGCTGGAGATCAGGCTCTCGGCCATCGAGGAGTTGACGGGTGAGGATTATGACGAGGCCCAGCGCCGCGCCTGGGCCGATCTCGCCGACGACCAGGCAGGCCTCGGCGAAATTTTGAAGAAGGGTCTCAGCCTCGTCGCTCTGATCGGCGGCGCGCCGGTCGGCTTCATTGTCCTCGCCGACGGCGGCTTGATCGATCAGCTTTACGTCCATCCGGCTGTCGCCCGCGCCGGGGTCGCCAGCGCGCTCGTCGACGCCATTGAAAAACTCGCCGCCGGGCGGAAAATCGAAAGCCTCGTCGTCGACGCCAGCGACACGGCGAAGCCTTTATTCGACAAGCGCGGCTATGTCGCCGTGAGTCGCAACACGATACAGGTTGAGGACGTGTGGCTCGGCAACACGCGGATGAAGAAAAATTTAGCGAAATGAAACAGCGCCTGACCCTCTTTGATACGACGCTGCGCGACGGAGCGCAGACGACGGGCGTCGATTTCTCGCCGACCGACAAGCGCCGGATCGCCGCCATGCTCGACGACCTCGGGCTCGATTACATCGAGGGCGGCTATCCCGGCGCCAATCCGACCGACACGGCGTTGTTCGCCGAGCCGCCGAAGCTTCGAAACGCGCGCTTTGCGGCCTTCGGCATGATCAAACGCGCGGGCCGCTCGATCGACAACGATCCGGGGCTCGCCGCGCTGTTTGAAGCCGACGCCGACGCGATCACCTTCGTCGCCAAGGCGTGGGATTATCACGTGCGCCTGGCGCTCGGCTGCACTCTTGAAGAAAATCTCGAAGCGATCGCGGCCTCGATCGCCGCCGCCCGCCTGCGCAATCGGGAGGTCGTCCTCGATTGCGAGCATTTCTTCGACGGCTACAAGGCCAATCCCTTCTATGCGCTGCGGGTCGCCGAGACCGGCTTCGAGGCGGGAGCGCGCTGGGTTGTTTTATGCGACACCAACGGCGGCTCGCTGCCGCACGAAATCGAGCACATCGTCACAGTCGCCAAAGGACGGGTTCCTGGCGAGCATCTCGGCATCCATGCGCATAATGACACGGAGAACGCCGTGGCGAATTCATTGGCGGCGGCGCGCGCGGGGGTCAGACACATTCAAGGCGCGCTCAACGGGCTCGGCGAACGCTGCGGCAACGCCAATCTCACATCGCTTATTCCAACGCTACTTCTAAAGCCTGATTTCGCCGACGCATTCGAGATCGGCGTGACGATGGAGAAGCTCAAGAATCTCACGAAAGTCAGCCATACGCTGGATGAGTTGCTGAACCGCGCCCCGGACCGCCATGCGCCATATGTCGGCGCTTCGGCTTTCGCGACGAAGACCGGCATCCATGCCTCCGCGGTGATGAAAGAGGCAAAAACCTACGAGCACGTTTCGCCCGAATCCGTCGGCAACAGGCGGCGTCTTCTGGTCTCGGATCAGGCCGGCAAATCCAACATTCTCGCGGAATTGGAGCGGATCGGCGTCAAGCTCGCCAAGGATGACGCCCGCGTCGCCCGGCTGCTAGAGGAGGTGAAGCAGAAAGAGGCGCTCGGCTACGCCTATGAAGGGGCCGACGCGTCTTTTGAGCTAATGGCGCGCCGCGTCCTCGGCGAGGTTCCGGATTTTTTCGTGGTCGAGCGCTTTCGCGTCGACGTCGAGCGACGCCACAACGCGCAAGGCGATTTGGTCTGCGTCTCCGAGGCCGTCGTCAAGGTGCGCATCGGCGACGAGGTGTCGATCTCGGCCGCGGAGGGCGACGGCCCGGTGCACGCGCTCGACCTTGCGCTGCGCAAGGACCTCGGCAAATATCAGCGCTTCATCGAAGACCTCGACCTCGTCGATTACCGCGTGCGCGTTTTTCAGGGCGGCACCGACGCGGTGACGCGCGTGCTGGTCGAATTCACCGACGCTTCCGGCGACAATTGGTCGACAGTCGGCGTGTCGGTCAACATCATCGACGCCTCGTTCCAGGCGCTGACCGACGCCATCACCTACAAGCTTTTGAAGGCAGGGGCGTGAGGCGGCACTATCTTAATCAATACGTTCTTTTGAGGCATTGATTGCGATGGCAGAAGCGAACGAACATCTGATAAGTTACCTGGACAATTACTGCGAATGTCAAGATCCGAGATTTGCAGTCATGATCAATGGCCCATGGGGTTCAGGAAAGACCTTTTTTGTCAAGAAATATTTCGATGATAGAAAACAGAAAACCTCGCCAACATCAGATGCGTCATTATATCTTTATGTAAGTTTGTATGGAGTGAATAATTTCAAGCAAATAGAACAGTCATTCTTTCGGCAGTTGCATCCAATGTTGGCGCGCAAAGAAGTTGCTATAGCAACAGAGTTCTTAAAAGGTGCCTTGAAAACTGCATTGAAGGTCGACATTAATGGCTTTGATGTTACTATAAATTCGCAAATACCCTCCATCGACCTTGTCGATTTAATGTCAGATAGCAAATATGTTATCGTCTTTGATGATCTTGAGCGGTGCTCGATGCCTATCGTAGATATGTTAGGCTATATTAATTCCTTTGTTGAGCACAAACAGAAGAGGGTGATTATTATCGCAAATGAGGAAGAAATCAGGGAAACTGTTGCCGCTAATGATGGGGCTAAAAAATATACAGTTTTGAAAGAAAAGCTGGTGGGAAAGACGTTCGCTTTTTCTCCATCCGGCATCGGACCGATCGAGTCCTTTATCAGTGAGGTTTCTGACAAGGATGTTCACGGATTCCTGCGCTCAAATAGCGAATATATAGAAAAAATATACGTGGAATCCAAGATTTATAATCTGAGGTCGTTGAGAGTAGCAATCTTGGAATTTGCTCGCATTATGGCGAACCTTGACCATAAGTACACTGAAAACAGCCCAGCTATGCTGCATCTAATGGCAATTTTGGTAATTATTTCATTGGAAATTAAGTCTAAAAGGATGGACGATGACTTCAATATAACAAACGATATTAAGATTAAATATACTTCATTCAATGAGAAGTGTGCGAAAGATTACAGCGAAATAACTCAACAGTACTTTCATATTTTGAAACCAAATGTTTGGAATGACATAATAAATGATGGTTATATAAATGTAAAAGAAATTCAGAATGCGCTCGAGAAAACTCCTTATTTTTCAACGCAGCCAGAATGGTTAGTTCTGTGGGATCTATATAGAATAGATCAAGATGAATTCGATGCAGCATTTTCGTCAATGCGTATGAGGTTTGATGCTAAGCAGTATGAAGATGAGATTGAGGTCATTTATGTATTGGATACGTTTTTTGTGCTTTCGAAAATGAAAATCTATGAAAAGGAGCCCGATTTAATTTTGGATGCGGGGAAAGAATATATTGATTGGCTTGCTGATAATAACTTTATTAATGTAAATTGGGAGACAGACATATTTCACGGATCAAATAATAGTGGCTATGGATATGAGTATAAAAGCAATGGAGATATAAGGTTTGACGAAATTAAAATGTATCTCGACGAAAAAGAGGATGGCCTGCAAGATTGCGAATTATAAAAACGTTGGCAGTGTATTATTGGGATTGATGGTCTCCGACGTTGAGAAGTTTCGTAGGCAGATTTGTCTGACGAATGATGTAGATAACACATTTTGGAACATTCCGATATTACCCCACGTTGAGCCAGATAAGTTTGTTTCGACTTTATTTTCTCTCCAAGCAAAAAATCTGGCAACTGTCTTCTTAGCAATTAAACGGCGATATGAGTTAGGTATTAAAGAATATGACTTATCCAAAGAAAATGATTGGCTAAGCCAAGTTCGTGACTTGATTCTTGAGCAGTCAAAATCAAAATCGCCCTTTGTACGTGCTAAAATGGAAAGTCTAGTCCGGGCCTATATAACACCAGCCTTGATAAGCTTCGGGCGAATTGGGAAAGCACAGTAGTGGGTAGGCGTTGACCGATAACGTTTCGATACACCCTACCGCGTGTCGTAGTGGAACCAGATCGCGTGCGGATCGCCGCGCGGCGGCGCGGGGAAGGGCGCGGCGCGGCGCACCGCGTTCATCGCCGCCATATCGAGGTCGGGCCGCCCGCTCGCGCGATAGACTGCCTGATGCGTCAGATTGCCATTTTCATCGACATAAAAGGCGACGATGCCATCGGCTGCCTGGTGACCGTTCTGCAGGTCCGGCGGCATGTGCATATTGCGCATGATCATGCCGAACAGGATCGACAAATAGGTGGTTTTCGCCGTCCCGCCCCCGACTGGCGAAGGCTTGGCGGCGGAGCCGACATGGTATTCAGGCGTCGGGGCGAGCGCCGCGAGCTGGTCCGCGACGCTGAGGCTCTTTGATTTCGTCGGCGGCGCCTTGCTTATCACCGGCGCTTTTTTCTCGGTCGGTTTCTTTTGCGGCGCGGGCTCGGCTTTGTCGAGCGGCTCGGCGTTCGGATTGGTGTCGGCGAGCTTCGCCGGCGCTTCTTCCTCGGGCGCCTGAACCGTCGCGTTGGGCGGCGCTTCCGGCGGTTTCGGCGGCGCCGGAGTTTGCGCGGTCTGCGTCGTCGGAGGAGCGGCGCGCTGCGCCTGCGTCTCCTGTTCGGGAGCCTCGCGCTCTATCGTCTCCTTATTGGCTTCGCGCGGCGCGTCACGGGCGATCTTTTCGTCGTCGACGATCTTCGGCTTCGGCTTTTGCTTTTCCTCCTGCTTCGGCGGAGGAGGCGGCGGCGGCTCGGCTGCCGGCTCGGGCATTTGCTGCACAAGCTCGACCGGAATCTCTTCCTCTTGCGCCAGCTTGCGAGCGGAGCTCGACTCGTAGAACAGCACCGCCAGGAGCAGCGCGTGCGCGATGAGGCAGACGGCGACAATCCAAAGAAATCGCCGCCGCGTCCGATCCTGCAAAACGTCGGGCGCGATCAGATGTTCAGTGGCCTCCGCCGTCAGAGGCGCGTCGCCGAGCGCAGGATCGTCAGTCACGACGAGCCGCGATCCGGAGAAATGGTCGCTGTCAATACGCTCTTGCAGCATAGCCCTACAATCGTGGATCGATCGTCTCCTTGCGAAGGCCAAGAAGATCGATCCTCGCCGCGGTGGCTTCGATCATCGCCAGCACGTCTTCGATTTTTTCGGCGACGAGATAGCGGATCTCGAATGACGATTGGATGAAACGCCGCTCGCGCATGTGTGCGAAGAGATCGAGCAGGGGCTGCCAGAACCCATCGATATCGGCGATCACGACCGGCTTGGTGTGACGCTCCAGCTGCACCCAAGTCAATTGCTCGACCAATTCCTCGAGGGTCCCGATGCCGCCCGGCAGCGCGACGAAAGCATCGGCGCGCTCGAACATCAGGCGCTTGCGCGTATGCATGTCGGGAACGACAATGGTTTCTTGAATTTCCGGCAGAAGTTTGTCTTTGCGATGGAGAAACTCCGGAATGATCCCCGCGACCTTCCCGCCCGCGCCCAAAGCCCCGCGCGCGAGCGCGCCCATCAGGCCGTTGCCGCCGCCGCCATAGACAAGCTCTATGCCTGAGCGGGCGATCGCGCCGCCAAGAGTCATCGCCGCGGCTTCATAGGCGGGCTCGACGCCTTGGGCTGAGCCGCAATAAACGCAAATCGCCCGGATCCGGCGGGCGCTCGGCGCGCCGCGGCTGGGCTCCACTGGCATTGCTTGGTTCATGCTTTCGATCATGCCTCGTTGTG
This sequence comes from uncultured Alphaproteobacteria bacterium, assembly GCA_963789645.1. Lineage (GTDB taxonomy): Bacteria > Pseudomonadota > Alphaproteobacteria > Rhizobiales > Beijerinckiaceae > Methylocapsa. The sequence goes on from CAWBLM010000005.1 coordinate 21,472, forward strand.
GCCCGGCGCCCGGCATGGGTCAAGGGCCCCTTAAACCTCAGGATTTCGGTCGCCGCGCTTGCGGGTCGGCAGGCCTCTGGAGCCTCCGCTCTCCGCCGCCGCGATCTGGCCGAGCTTATCGGAGATTTGTGACCGTTCCCTCAAACCTTCGGCGATCCTCGACCGGCCGATCGAAAGATCGACGGGCGGAGATGTGCGTTTGGCCGGGCTTCGCCTATATAGGGCCTATGGCGGCGCCTTTGCTCTATCGTCGAGCCGTCATCGGCAGGAGTGATTGAGGGCTTTGACAATTCAGCAGCAGACCGGCGGAACTTCGCTTTCTTTGCCTCCCGACGCCTTGAAAAGAACAGCGTGGCCGGGCGCTGCGTCGCGGAAGGATTTTGGCGCGACGATGCGCCGGCTGTGGCCCTATATCTGGCCCGCCAGCCGTCCCGACCTCAAACAACGGATTTATGTCTCGCTGGCTTTATTGCTGGCGGCGAAGCTCGTCACCATAGCGGTGCCGTTTTCGTTCAAATGGGCGACCGATTCGCTGGTCGATCCCGCCCGCCTGCCGTTTTCCGGCCTTCTCGCCGCGCCTTTGGCGCTGACCCTTTGTTATGGCGTTCTGCGGGTCGCCATGGCGCTGCTCACGCAGGTGCGCGATGCGATTTTCGCCGATGTCGCGATGCATGCGGTTCGGCGTCTCGCCAGCGACGTGTTCGAGCATTTGCATCTGTTGTCATTGCGCTTTCATCTCGAGCGCAAGACAGGCGGCTTGACGCGTATCCTGGAGCGCGGCCGAAACTCGATAGAGACGATCGTGCGCACGTCGATGTTGACGGCGGTTCCGACCTCGGTCGAGTTCTGCCTGATCCTCGTCGTGCTTCTGGCGCAGTTCGACTGGCGCTATGTCGTTGCGGTGATGATCATGATCATCGCCTATCTCGCCTTCACCTTTGCCGCGACAAATTGGCGGATCGGCATTCGCCGGGCCATGAATGAAAGCGACACCGACGCCAACACCAAGGCGATCGACAGCCTGCTCAACTTCGAGACCGTCAAATATTTCAACGCCGAAGAGCGTGAAAAGCAGCGCTACGACATCTCGATCGCACGCTATGAGCGGATGAGCGTGCAAGACCTATACGTCGCTCGCCCTTTTGAACGCCGGACAGGCGGTGATTTTCACGCTTGGCCTCACCGCTGTGATGGTCATGAGCATGATAAGCGTGCGGAGCGGCGCCCATTCGATCGGCGATTTCGTGCTGGTCAACGCGATGATGATCCAGCTTTTTCAGCCTTTGAGCTATCTCGGCATGGTCTATCGCGAGCTGCGCCAGTCGACGATCGACATCGAAATGATGTTCGACATCATGGCCCAAAATCCGGAGGTCAAGGACCGGCCGGGCGCCAAGCCGCTGGCCGCCGGACCGGGCGAGATCCGCTTTGAAAACGTCGTATTTTCATTATGATGCGCTCCGGCCGCATCTTGAGCGGCCTCAGTTTCGCAATTCCGGCCGGCAAAACGATCGCCATCGTGGGGGCGTCCGGCGCAGGCAAATCGACGATCGCGCGTCTGCTGTTTCGCTTTTACGAGCCTGCGAGAGGGCGGATTCTGATCGACGGGCAGGACATCGGTCTCGTGACGCAGGCTTCGTTGCGCGCGGCCATCGGCATCGTTCCGCAGGACACCGTGCTGTTCAACGACTCCATCTCTTACAACATCCGCTATGGCCGCGATGGGGCCAGCGACGCCGAAGTGAGGGAGGCTGCGCGCCTCGCGCAGATCGATCGCTTCATCGAGCAGGCGCCGGGCGCCTACGAAGCGCAGGTCGGAGAGCGGGGGCTGAAACTCTCTGGCGGCGAAAAACAGCGCGTCGCCATCGCTCGCACGATTCTAAAAGGGCCGCCGATTCTCATTCTCGACGAGGCCACCTCGGCGCTGGATTCCTTCACGGAGCGGGAGATCCAGGAGGCGCTCGACCGCGTCGCGCGCGGGCGCACCACGCTTGTCATCGCGCACCGGCTCGCCACGGTCGTCAACGCCGACGAAATTATCGTTTTGGACAAAGGCGCCATTATGGAGCGCGGCTCGCATCGGGATTTGCTCGCACGCGGGGGCGCCTACGCCGCGATGTGGAGCCGGCAGTATGAAATCCGCCAGGCCGAGGAAGTCTTGCGCCGCGCCGCGCTCGAGGATGGCGATCGCGTCAGCATCAGCATCGAGCCCGGCGGCGGCGCTGGGGAGGGGCAGGAAGGCGGCGCCTTCCGCGTCGATAAAAACCCGGCGGCGGCATGATCGAAGCGACGCCCTTGGATTTGCGCAGGCCGATATGCGAAAACGGGCGGATATTCGCATCGAACCCCAGCGAGAACGAATAGAGCCGTGATTGGCCGGCGTTTCGAAGGATTTGCGGCGCCCTCCGGCCCCGCAAGGATCGTTGCGCGAGAACAGGAAGCCTTATGTCGATCGTCGATTCTATTCGCAGACAGGTCACGCCGATCCATCCGGAAGGATATATTTTTGTCGCCTCCTTCGGCGTCGGCGCCTTGATTCTCGGCTCGCTTTTTACTCCGCTCGGCTGGATCGGGGCGATAGCTACGGCTTGGTGCGCGTATTTTTTTCGCGATCCGGTGCGTCAGACGCCCTTAGACGAGTTTTTGGTGGTCTCGCCGGCCGACGGCGTCGTGTCGTCGATCGGCTACTACATCCCGCCGCCCGAACTCGGCCTCGGCGTCGAGCCCTTGCTCCGCGTTTGCGTTTTCATGTCGGTGTTCGACTGCCACGTCAACCGCGCCCCGGTTCCCGGACGGGTCATGAAAGTCGCCTATAAGCCAGGACTCTTTCTCAACGCCGACCTCGACAAGGCGAGCGAGGACAATGAGCGCAACGGCATCGTGATCGAAAGCGCCGCCGGCCGCTTCGGCGTCGTGCAGATCGCCGGCCTGATCGCAAGACGTATCGTTTGCTTCGTCCGGCAGGGGGAGCAGGTTGCGGCTGGCGACCGGCTGGGCCTTATCCGGTTCGGATCGCGCGTTGACGTTTATGTGCCCGGCGCCGCGCGCACGCTGGTGACGATCGGCTCCAAGGCCGTCGCGGGAGAGACTGTCCTTGCCGAACTTCGCCCGAGCGCAGGCAAGCGAGCGTTCAGGTCGAGCTAAAGCATCGTTTCGATAAGGCGATAACATTTCGGGTAAGATGACGCCGCGAGATGACAGCGTCGTTTCGAACGGTTGAAGACTATTTTCATGAAATCATATGTCGCGACAAAATATTGAGCGAAGCTGGGCCTTTATTTCAGTTGCGTCGCCGCGCCTCAGCCGATAGAAAAAGAAGCTTGTGTTTTCATGGGCCTAGCGCCTCTTGCCGGGAAGCGACGCTGGTTTGCGAACAAACAATGCGCTTGATCGAAACGGCGGAGAGAGCCGCCAATCCAATTGGACCAGAACAGGCGCCAGATCGTCGGCTTGTCTGTTGGCGGCGGTTCTGCGAAGGCCCGCGCCGCGCGGCGAGTTTCGATCTCACCTTGAACTTTCGGGTGGCTGATGGCTGCGCCCCTTTTTGCGGATTACCTCGTCGAGCGCCGGCTTTTGCTGCGCCGGTTGTCGTTCTGGCGCATCGCCGCTTTCATAGCGGCGGCGATTGGCGTCATCATTCTTGGCCTTCGGCTGTCTGACGGAGCTTTTGCCCCGCATATTGCGCGGCTTTCGATCGATGGCGTCATCACCGGCAATCGCGACACTCTAAAGCTCATCTCGAGAATCGAAGAGTCGGACGCGGCGGCGGTGCTGATCTCGATAGACAGCCCAGGCGGGACAACGACGGGAGCGGAGCGGCTCTATGAGGCGATCCGCCGGCTTTCCGCCAAGAAGCCGACCGCCGCGGTCGTCGGGACGCTGGCCGCCTCTGGAGGCTATATCGCGGCGCTCGGGGCGGACCAGATTGTCGCGCAAGGCAATTCGCTGGTCGGCTCGATCGGCGTCCTCGTCGAATATCCGAACTTCACCAAGCTGCTCGACACCATCGGCGTCAAGGTCGAGGACGTCAAATCCTCGCCTCTGAAGGCGTCGCCGAACGGCTTCGAGCCGACGACGCCCGAAGCGCGGGCCGCGCTCGCCTCCATCGTCAATGACAGCTTCGCTTGGTTCAAGGCGCTCGTTCAGCAGCGCCGCGGCTTGACCGATCCGCAGCTCGCCGCGGTGGACGACGGCCGCGTCTTTACCGGCCGTCAGGGCCTCGACCTCCATCTCGTCGACAGGATTGGCGGCGAGCGGGAAGCCATCGCTTGGCTGGAGGAGGCGAAATCGGTGCCCAAAGGTCTCAAAGTGCGCGATTGGAAGCCGACGAGGTCGCTGGGGCGCCTTGGACTCTTCAGCTTCGCGGCGCGCGGCGCGGCGTTTCTTCACCTTGATGAATTGAGCCGGTTATTCGCGGAAGGCGACCAGTTTGCACAGGGGCGCATGCTTGACGGTCTTGTCTCGATTTGGCAGGTTGAGGGGGCGGATTGACCCCGAGCCCGCCATTCTGAGCTGATCGCTTCGACGGGGGTTATACAGCGCTTTTCTTCTTATCGATGCATGATCAGCTCCGAATATTCCAGGGCTTCGCTGATCCCGATCTTCTATTCGTTGCGGTTTTTCAGTCCTTTTTTGGGCGGGGCCAATGATCAAATCCGAGCTCGTGCAGCGTATTGCCGACCGCAATCCGCATCTCTACTTGCGTGATGTGGAAAAAATCGTAAACGCGATCCTGGACGAAATCACCAACGCGCTGGCTCGCGGCGATCGCGTCGAGCTGCGCGGTTTTGGGGCCTTTTCAGTCAAGCACCGGGACGCTAGGGTGGGACGCAATCCGCGCACTGGCGCCCATGTCGAGGTCAATGAAAAGGTGGTTCCTTTTTTTAAGACCGGCAAGGAAATGCGCGAGCGCCTGAATGACAGCTTTGGCGGCTGAGTTGCGCTGAACCGAATGTTTCGGATTGAGTTTGGCTGTTGTTGAAGGCATGCTGCGGCGCGAATCATTGAGGCGGGCGCGATGGCCAGATTTTTCAAATGGTTGTTACTGCTTCCGATCATCGTGATCGGCCTCGCTCTCGCTTTGGCCAACCGGCAGCCGACGACGATTTATTTTGATCCCTTTCCGAATGGCGGCGTGAACGGGCCGCAGATCAGCGCGCCCTTTTTTCTCATCCTTTTCGTCGCATTGATGGTTGGCGTCGTCATCGGCGGCGTCGCCACCTGGGTTGGGCAGGGGCCGAGCAGGCGCGCCGCCCGGCGCGCGCGCGCTGAACTGAGGCGCCTCGGCGCCGAACGCGCGCGACAGAACTTGCATCCGGCGATCGAGAACCACAGCGGCGCCTGATTGCGTCGCCGAACTCTTCTCGCTGCGCCGAGGATTGGAACGGCTTGGAAGCCATGGGCGCTCTTGTCAAAATCTGCGGCCTCAATACGCCGGACGCTGTCGACGCCGCGCTGAACGCCGGCGCTGATATGGTCGGCTTCGTGTTTTTCGATAAAAGCCCGAGGCATGTTTCTCTGGAGCAGGCGTCGAGCCTTGGCGCGCGAGTCGGTTCAAACGCAGCCAACGTGTTGTTGACGGTCGACGCCGACGACGCGCTTCTGGCCGCGGCCCTGGCGGCGCTCAGTCCCGACTTCCTGCAATTCCATGGCGCAGAGACGCCGGAGCGGGTCGCTGCGGTCCGCGCCAATTTCGGCGTCAAGATCATCAAGGCGATCGCCATTGGCGACCGCGCCGGCCTCCAGCAGATCCGCCGCTACGAAAACATTGCCGACATGTTGTTGTTCGACGCGAAACCGGCGGCGGACGCGGACCGGCCCGGCGGCAATGGCGGCTCTTTCGACTGGCGGCTTCTGGCCGGCGTCGCGACGAAAAAGCCCTGGCTGCTGGCTGGCGGCCTTGATGCTGAAAATGTCGCCCGGGCGCTGTTTGAGACCGGCGCGCCCGGGGTCGACGTGTCTTCGGGCGTCGAGAGCGCGGCCGGCGTGAAGGACCCGGAAAAAATCGCCCGTTTCGTCTCGGCGGTTCGCGCGGCCGAGCCTTCCGCGCGTCAGGAGAAACGCGGAACGGCGTTCGCCGGATAGGCTTGGTTTGGCGCGGCTAAGCGTTTAAAGACCAGGCTTCACCCGAGAAGCGAACAGCCTTCGAGGACGACAACAGGCGCACCATGACTCAAGCGGCGATCGCCCAAAATCTCAATTCCTACCGCACCGGCCCCGACGAACGAGGTCATTTCGGCATTTTCGGCGGCCGCTTCGTCGCCGAAACCCTGATGCCGCTGATCCTCGATCTCGAGCGCCATTATGAAGCGGCGAAGCGCGACCCCTCGTTCAAAGCCGAGCTCGACAATCTCTTGACGCATTACGTCGGCCGCCCGAGTCCGCTGTATTATGCCGAGCGGCTGACGGAGCATTTCCGGCAGAAAGCCGCGGCGGCCGGCGCGAAGGGCGGCGCGAAGATCTACTTCAAACGGGAGGAGCTGAACCACACCGGGGCGCATAAGATCAACAATGTGCTCGGCCAGATCCTGTTGGCGCGCCGCATGGGCAAGACGCGGATCATCGCCGAGACGGGCGCCGGGCAGCATGGCGTCGCGACGGCCACCGCCTGTGCACGATTCGGGCTCGACTGCGTGGTCTTTATGGGCTCGGTCGACGTCGAGCGGCAAAAGCCGAACGTCTTTCGCATGAAGCTGCTGGGGGCCACGGTCGTGCCGGTGGAATCAGGCGCGAGGACGCTGAAGGATGCGATGAACGAGGCTCTCCGCGACTGGGTCACCAATGTCGCCGACACGTTCTATTGCATCGGCACGGCGGCGGGTCCGCATCCCTATCCCGCCATGGTGCGCGATTTTCAATGCATCATCGGCGAGGAGACGAAGCAGCAGATGCGGGAGGCCGAAGGAAGGCTGCCGGATTCGCTGTTCGCCTGCATCGGCGGCGGCTCCAACGCGATCGGTCTGTTTCATCCCTTCCTCGACGATCCCTCGGTCGAGATCTATGGCGTCGAGGCGGCGGGGTTCGGGCTCAACGACAAGCACGCGGCCTCTCTCGCGGGCGGACGCCCGGGCGTGCTGCACGGCAACCGCACTTATCTGCTGATGGACGCCGACGGGCAGATCGAGGAAGGCCATTCGATCTCGGCTGGGCTCGACTATCCCGGCATCGGTCCAGAGCACTCGTGGCTGAAGGAAACAGGCCGCGTCACCTATCTCTCCGCGACGGACGCCGAGGCGCTCGCGGCGTTCCAGCTCTGCTCGCAGCAAGAGGGCATCATCCCCGCTCTCGAGCCGGCGCATGCGCTGGCCAAGGTCGCCGATATCGCGCCGCAAAAGCCGCGGGATCATTTGATGGTCGTCAACCTCTCAGGCCGCGGCGACAAGGACATTTATACCGTCGCCGATCATCTTGGCGGCATGTAGCCATCCGCGCCTAAGTCTTTAGGCGCGGTGGCGAAAACGCAAGCGAGGACAGTTGGCACAAAGCTGAATTTATTGGATCCGGTATGTAAAGCTCGTCACCGGGAGGTCATGATCCTTGCCGTCACTATAGGTCGTAAACGTCGCGATGGTGAGTAGGCTGCCGGATTGCGAGAAGCCGACGAGCGCACCTGGAGCATACGAGCCATTGTTTGGAGCGGTGCAGCCTCCGCCGCCGCCGATAATTCCGTAGCTATATTCGGCGCTCGTGATTCCGGCGGCTTTTAGCCGAGCATAGTAGGGGTTGCTGGTAAGCGGCCCAACATAAAAGACCGCCGGCATACCGCAATACGGCGATTTGGTTGGCGTTGCGTTCACTTCCCACTTGGTCATCACGTTCCCTGGAACGACGCCGGGGCCGGTCAAAGCCAAACCTGCGCCAATGGCGCTTGGCAGTGCGTAAATCCCCGCCTTGAAGTTCGCGCTGAGGACGGGCGGCGAGAGCACCTGCACGGGCGTTGACGGCGAGACGGTCAGCAGCCCGTTCGCATCCGTCTTGAGCTGGATCGTCACATCTTTGTAGATGATCGTTCCATCAGATTTTTGGATCGGAAGACGGTTTATGATGATTGTCGAGCCGGTGGCGATGACGTTGGAATAGTCGAGGTAAATTGTTGGCGTGACAGTCGCGGCGTAGACGGGACCCGCAAGGCCAACGCCGGCCACCGCTAGGGTTGCCCCCGCAACACACGCAAGAAACAAATTCTTCATGGCGCATTCCCTCTCTAAGGCAGCGTCCATCGCGATCGAAAATGTCGCTTCAACTGATTAGTGGCTTCAGACCGGCGGGATTTCGGAACGAAGAAAATAAACAAAATCGCGTCCTCTCGACCCCAACGGGATGGACGGCTGAGAGGCTAAAACCCACCCGATGATTGGACAAGTATTAATTCAACTTGGCGAACGGATTGTCCGGTTTGCAATGACTGTCAGAAGAGTATAATCGATATTCAATGTTTGCTATGTCGGATGGTCTTGATGCGATTACTAATGGTATTTTCCATCAGCGCCCTTGATAGGAGATTCTGTACAAAACGCCGTTGCAATCGTCCGAGACCAGCAGCGAGCCGTCTGGAAGCTCCGGCACATCGACGGGCCGCCCCCAATAGGAGCCGTCGGCTTTCAGCGCAGTGAACATCACCCGCGGGCCGACGGCGCATTCATTGTCGGGGCCAGCAGACAGAGCAGCCGCGCGCGGTGGCCGTCCTTTCCGGCTCAGCCCTGGCTCAGCGCCTGCGCGCGAGATTGCGGCGCGAGCACTGAAAACAGCGCGTCATCCTCGTTTTCGGTGACGTTTGGCGTCGTCAGCAAGGCTTCGCCGTAAAAAATCGAATTGGCGCCAGCGACCATGCACAGGATCTGCGCCTCGCGGTTGAGGACCGAGCGGCCGGCCGAAAGCCGGACGCGCGACGCCGGCAGAACAATGCGGGTCGTTGCGATCATCCGCACGAAATCGAGAGGGTCGATGCGCTCGCGGTCGCCAAGCGGGGTGCCTTCGACGGGAACCAGCGCATTGATCGGCACGCTTTCGGGATGCGGATCGAAAGCCGCGAGCGCCCGCAGCATGCCGGCTCGATCGGCGACGCTCTCGCCCATGCCGATGATGCCGCCGCAACACATTTCGATGCCGGCGCCGCGCACGGCCTGCAACGTGTCGAGCCGGTCTTGATAGGTTCGCGTCGTCACGATGTTCTTATAATAATCCGGCCCGGTATCGAGATTGTGATTATAGGCCGTCAGTCCCGCCGCCTTGAGGCGGGCCGCTTGCGAGGCCGTCAGCATGCCGAGCGTGACGCAGGCCTCCATGCCGAGTTCGCGCACGCCGCGCACCATGTCGAGGACAGAGTCGAATTCGGCGCCATCGCGAACATTGCGCCAGGCTGCGCCCATGCAGAAGCGGTCCGCCCCCGCGGCCTTGGCGCGCGCGGCGATCTTGAGCACCTCGTTGGCTTTCATCAGATTGACGCGTTCGAGGCGAACCTCTTTGTGATGGGCGGATTGCGGGCAATAGCCGCAATTTTCCGGGCAGCCTCCAGTCTTGATGCTGAGCAGGCTCGCCTTCTGCACGTCGTTGACGTCATGAAATTCGCGATGGACCGCGTTCGCCCGCGCGATCAGATCAAGCAGGGGCAAATCATAGATCTCGACAATCTCCTCGAGCGTCCAGTCGTGCCGAATGAAGGAGTCTGCCGCTTGATGTGTCATGCATTCGCTTTCGAAAGGGGCGCAGGCCCCCGGAGGGATCGCTCGGCGCTTGCGCGCGAGACGCTTTCCTCGACGGTAAATGAACCTGCCCGCGGCTTCAAGCCGCTCGGGCGCCGCGGCCGCTAGGGTCCCGCCCCGAAGACGCTGCGCCACGGTCTCGGTCTGACTTTCGCCGCTCAAGCTGCGGTCCGAGAGATAACGCTAAGGATCAAGACCGACGCGGATGAGGGCTTGCGAAACGCCGTCCCGCGCCCATTTCTGAGACGGTCCGGCGCGGGGCGCCGCCCCGACGGTGCGTTCGATTGTTGCGCAAAGGATCCTTCATGCGCCTGCTCATCGCGGTGTTTTTGCCGTGGCTCTTGTTCTTCACCATCGGCCGGCCGCTGGCGGGCGTGCTCTGCCTGGTTTTGCAGGTGACGCTGATCGGCTGGATTCCGGCCGCGCTGTGGGCTGTGTACGCCTTGAGCCAATTCAAGACCGACGAGAAAATCGGCCGGGCGCTTCGCAATATGCGCTGACCTGCGCCTTATATGACCCGAAAGGACAAACGTTGCTCGACGCCGCTGTCGCCGCCGCCGGCCAAATTTTTACGCCGCCGTTTCGCAACGTGTTTTGGAAGACGCTGGGCTTGACCTTGGCGCTGCTCGCGTTGGTCTGGGTCGGCCTCGAAAAGCTGATCGTCGCCGGCCTCGCGCTGCCCTTTGTCGCGCCTTATCCTTGGCTCGTGACAATTCTATCCCTGATCGGCGGCGCGGGCCTTTTCATTGGTCTCGCCTTCCTCGTGGCGCCGGTTTCCTTTGTCGTCGCCGGGTACTTTTTCGACGAGCTCGCCGAGCATGTCGAAGCCGAGCTCGATCCTTACGCCGTCGGACGCGCGCTTCCATTTGCGGACTCGATCCGGGTCGCGGCGGAATTCGCCGCGCTATCGCTCGCCGTCAACCTGCTCGCGCTCTTGCTTTTGCTTGTCCCCGGCGTCAACGCCGTCGCCTTCTTCGGAGCGAACGCCTATCTGTTCGGCCGCGGCTATTTCGAGCTTGCCGCCTTGCGCTATTTTCCGGCGCTGGAGGCCGCGCGTCTGCGTAAGGCGAACGAGCTTCAGCTTTTCATCGCCGGGTTCGTGATGGCCGCGATGCTCGCGGTTCCTTTCGTCAACCTGCTGACGCCGCTGTTCGGAGCGGCTTTCATGGTGCGGGTCGCGCGAGGCATTTTCAAGCGCAGCGGATACCGCTTCGCTTGAAGAAGACGCCTTTGAGGCTCACGCGAAGCGTTTGTCGGCGAACTGGCCCGTCGGGCGGTAGCGGGCGAGGTAGGACGGCGCGAAAGCCTCGAACGACTCCGGCGCGATGCCTAAGCCCTGCAGGGTGCGGCCTTCGGCGATGGCCGCCTCCGACACCACATTGTCGGTTTTCAGCAGTTCGACCTGGTCGGGGGTGATCGCGAACATCTCGGGGAACGCGCCAAGCGACAGTTTCATGAGCGTTTCCGTGATTTTTCCGATGGTTATCGCCTGCGCGAAGCTGATCGGGAGGAGCGCGCGCTTGCGCTCCGTGGTCTTGAGAACGAATTCGATGATGCGGCGCATCGTGGCGATTTCCGGGCCGCCCAATTCGTAGGTCGCGCCCGGCTTGGCCTTGCCGCCGACGGCGAGCGCCACAACTTCCGCGACATCGCCGACGAACACCGGCTGCAGCTTCGTCTTGCCTTCGCCGATCAATGGCAATGCCGGCATGAAGCGGGCCATGGCCGCGAATCGATTGAAGAAATTATCCTCCGGACCGAACACGACGGAAGGACGCAGGATCACCGCTTCGGGAAAGGCTTGCCTGACCAGAGCTTCGCCCTCGGCTTTGCTTTTCGCGTATGCCGAAGCGCTGTGGGGGTCGGCCCCGATCGCCGAAACCTGCACGAAAGCCCCGGCGCCCGCGGCCTTGGCGGCCTTGGCGACAGCTTGCGCGCCCAGCGCCTGCACCGCGTCGAACTTCTGTTCGCCGGTTTCGCTGAGGATGCCGACGAGATTGACGACCGCCTCAGCCTCGCGCACGGCGCGCACGACGGAGTCAGGATAGCGGAGATTGGCCTGAACGGGCGCGATCTGGCCGACTTTGCCGAGAGGCTGGAGATGGAAGGCGAGATCTGGCCGGCGCGTCGCCACCCTGATGCGCCAGTCGTCGAGCGCCAGAGCCCGCACCACATGCCGGCCGATGAATCCTGACCCGCCGAAAACCGTCACAACCCGGTTTGTCCTGATCAATTCGTCGGCCATTTCGATCGCCCTCGATTTTTTGCTCTACCGCCTGCGTCGTTTTAGGCGTCAAGGGCGCGCCTGTACAGACTGGACGCATTTGGGTTGGCGCGAAAGTCGCGCCCGTTCGCCGCCGTTTCGATCGGTTGCGCTCTCGTGTTTGCGAGATCGCCTAGTGCGGGATCAGAGAGCCTCCAACCGTGAGATCTATATATGTGATCTATATAAGCGAGCTTTCAAAACGACGACCCACGCCGCCGCAAGTAAATCGTCGGACAAGCCGGTCGGAATCAAGACGAAGCCTCGATCCGCGCTTTTTGCGGCGCATTCACCGGACGCGCGAGCTTGCCGATTGACAAGTGGGAGGCTCGGCTCGTATCAGAGCGCGAGGCCCTGGTGGCGGAATTGGTAGACGCGCTGGTTTCAGGTACCAGTGGTGAAAGCCGTGGAGGTTCGAGTCCTCTCCAGGGCACCAATACGGAAAATCCGTGTTGATTTTGCGAAGTTTTTCGCGCTTCGGCTTCGTCGCTGGCAAGGCTGCGATAATGGGACAGCGCGTCCGACAAATGCTTTATCGCCAACCGGATCAAATCTGCGTCTTCGGTCAAATCTCGGGGCTGGCTGTCAGCAAGGCTTAGCATCGCGTCGCAAGCGTCCATAGCCTCGGCAATGGAATGTTGAGCCTTTTGATATTCAGTCGTCATGATCTCGAAGCCCCATTGACATAAACTTTACCTTACTTAAGCTAAAGTATTGCGTCCAAATTACGGCTTCCAATTTTTCTCAATCGTCCGCATCGCGCCGTGGGGCGAGCTGCGCCCCGTCCGCGCTTCTCGTATTGAAGCGCGGCCCTCCTGCCGCCGGTCGACGCGAACAAGGGACGCCCGTTTTTCTCAGTCGTCCGACGGTCTTGCAGTTGGTTTACCGTCCGGCAGGGGAGCCGGAACCGAAAAAGGGCGCTCCGCGCTTTGCGCGAAAACGCCCCTTAAAGTCAAACCGCCCTGCTTTGGCGCGGACCGATTTTCTAATCGATCACCTGAACGATCCTTCGGGTGGTGGGATCGACGATAACGGCGTGGTCGTTCACGATCGTATACCGGTAGCGCGGGCTGACGCCATATTCCGGCGGCACCGGATAATAAGTCACGCCGGCAAGGGGCAGCCGGACGCCGGGCTCTAATCGCTGGTCAAAGTGGAAGGCCGAGCGATGCTCGCGCAGCGCATAGTCGCGAAAACCCGGGGATTGATCGGCGCCGAGCAAGCCTGTGACGCCCCCAGTCACGCCGCCGGCAACGCCGCCAACGACGCCGCCGACCGGTCCCGCCGCTGCATTGCCTTGCGCCGCGCCCTTCTCAGCGCCTCCGGCGACGCCTTGGGCCTGCGCCGCAAGAGGAGTGGCCAGCAAAGCCGCCACGACCGCAATTCCAAATTTTCTCTCTATCATGCGATCACCCTTCTGTTTGGTTACGCGCGGCCCCCTAACGCCGCCAATTGCAGAGAGTTCCCCGCGAGCCAGCGCCGCCGCTCCGCGTACTTGCCTTGGACGCAGATGGGTGCTAGGCGCGCTCGATGCAGGCTCTATTTTTCTTCCGCTCCGTTTCCGCTGGCTTCGCCAATGACCATCCGCCTTCATAAGGGCGATCTGCCGGAGGGCGTCGATTATGGCGACGCGGTGGCGATCGACACGGAAACGCTCGGCCTCGTGCCGCAGCGCGACCGGCTCTGCGTCGTCCAGCTGTCGCGCGGCGATGGAACCGCCGATGTCGTGCAGATCGCCGCTGGGCAGAGGCGCGCCCCCAATATCGAGCGGCTTTTGGCCGACGAGAGCGTCTTGAAACTGTTTCATTTCGCCCGCTTCGACATCGCGGTTCTGTTCAAGACTTTCGGCGTCATGGCCTGGCCGCTCTATTGCACCAGGACCGCTTCGAAATTGGCGCGGACTTACACCGACCGGCATGGCCTCAAGGATCTGGTGCGCGAACTGCTCGGGCACGAGATCTCAAAACAGCAGCAATCGTCGGACTGGGGTAGCGACATATTGTCCGATGCGCAGCTCGCCTACGCCGCTTCCGACGTCCTGCACCTGCACGCTTTGCGGGCTCGACTCGACGAAATGCTGAAGCGGGAGGGGCGATTCGAGATCGCGCAGGAGTGTTTTGCCTTTCTTCCGGCCCGCGCGCGGCTCGATTTGATGGGTTGGGCCGATTCGGACATTTTTTCTCATCAATAGAGCCGCCATTAACGCCGCCTTGACTTCGCCTTGCTTGCTTGCTGTCTGGGAATTGTCGCATCCCTGCGGATGTCGGTCTGTTTTTCTGTTTTGGACGTGAAGCGTTGCGAATGGCGGAAGTCTCTGGCGATATCGATTGGCCGACCAGCGCGCCGGTGGAGTATTTGCCCGCCCGCGCGCGGCCGAAAAACGAGCTCGGCGACGTTCTGGATCTCGCCGAGTTGCCGTGGCGGGGCGCGTTCAAGGCGGCGGGCCGACATTCCGTTCGCGTGCGATTTCTTCGCCGGGCGATCGTCGTCGTCTGCGTCGCCGCTGTCTCTATGGTCGCGATCGTCGCCCTATTCGATCCTTTCCGCCGCCTGCCGCGCAACATCTCCATTGGCCAGGTCAGAGTCGAAGGCACGCGGATCACGGTCGAATTGCCGAAACTCGCGGGCTTCCAGAAGGATGGCCGCCCTTACGAAGTAATGGCGCGCGCCGGCGTCCAGGACACGACGACCCCGAACACCGTGGAGCTGGTTGGCATCGACGCGAAAATTGGACTGAACGACGCGTCGACCCTGCAGGTGACGGCGGAACACGGCACCTATGACAGTCTGCATGACCATATGATTTTGGACGGCTCGGCCAACATCAAGAACGAAGTCGGATACTCCATTTTGATGAAGACTGCGGAAATGGACTTCAAGACCGGGGCGCTCGTGTCAAAGGATCCGGTCAATGTCATATTGAAGAGCGGCACTGTTGCCGCCGACCAGATGGACATTGAGAACGACGGCAAGATCTCGTTCGTCGGCGCGGTGAAATCTGTCATTGAGTCCGGCGGCGGGGAGTTAGAGACGGCGGGGAACCCGGCAGCGACGGAGTAAGATCTGTGTCTTTGCCGTTGCGGGTCGCGGCCCGCCCTATTGGCCGCTGCCCCGCCGCAGCGCGGCGGCGCGCTCAGGGCGGCGCTTTAAATCTTCGGTTTCGCGCCGATGTTTTCGGCGCCTTGGTAATCGGCGCAACAATCTTTGTTGCGTTATTCGCGGCGGCCGGCCTTGCGCCGGCGCTGGCCCAAAAAGCGCAGGCAAGCGCCGTCATCCCGGGCGGCGACGGAAAAGAGCCTGTCAATATCGACGCCGCCAAGCTGGACTATTTCGACAAGGAGCAGAAGCTCGTGTACACGGGCAACGTCGTCGCAACGCAGGGCGACGGCAAACTCAAGGCAAGCGTCCTTATCCTGTACCTGACGCCGAAGGAGGGCGCCGGGGATCAGCCGGGCGCGCCATCCTCTTCGAGCCAGCTGCGGCGGATGGAGGCCTCCGGGCCCGTCACCATCGTGTCGAAGGATCAGATTGGCACCGGCGACAGCGGCATTTATGAAAAATCTGAAAACAAGGTTTATTTGATCGGCAATGTGACGTTGACCCAGGGGCCCAACGTCACCAAGGGCGACAAATTGGTCTATGACCTGACGACGAAACAGGCGGTCGTGACCGGCCGCGTGAAAAGCATGTTCATTCCGAGCGGGGGAGCCCCAGGCGCCGGCGCCGAAAGCGGCGGAGATGCAACGAGCCGCAAAAAACCGGCGAAAAACCCATAAAGCGCTCGCGGCGAAGTTCGCCCGGCGCACTCGCCAGAAAGTTGCACCTCACCAAAATATTTTACACTTGGTGTTGCTCCTATGGCAAAAGCGAGTAGCCGCATTGCTTTCGCCGGCCGCTGAACCGGCTCTTGTCTCTGTCGGAGCGCTTGCGGGCGGGGCAGACGAGGCGGCGAGCCTGCGACGAAGGATTTCTGCGATTGCCCGTTCGCTTCTTTCCTGATTTGCCGGCCATGATCGGCGCTGGAGGCTTGTTTGGACGCCGCGCGGCGGCCGGCGCCGCAGCCGTCTCCGTCTTCGCAAGCGAGGCCGACACGCGATATCGCCGGCGAGCGAACAATTGGCGCGGTCTCGGGGGACGCCTCGGGTTCCGCGCGGGCAGAGTTTGGCGTCTCCGGCCTTGGGGCTTGCGCCGCTCCGGAAGGCGCTCTCTGCGTCTCGCAATTGCGAAAAGCCTATAAAATGCGCCGCATCATCGAAGATGTGAGCATGGTCCTGCGGCGCGGCGAGGCTGTCGGCCTGCTTGGCCCGAACGGAGCCGGCAAAACGACCCTTTTTTATATGATCTCGGGACTGATACGGCCGGACGCGGGCAGAATTGAACTTGACGGCCATGACGTGACGCGACTGCCAATGTACCGGCGCGCGCGGCTCGGAATTGGCTATCTGCCGCAGGAGCCGTCCATTTTTCGCGGCCTTTCGGTCGAGGACAATATCCGGGCGGTGCTCGAGATCACGCAGCGCGATAAACGCAAGCGCGATGCCGAACTGGAAGCGCTGCTTGAGGAGTTCGACATCAAGGCGTTGCGCAAAACGCCGTCGGTCGCCCTCTCGGGGGGCGAACGCCGCCGGTGCGAAATCGCCCGCGCGCTGGCGAGCCGGCCGTCTTTCATTCTGCTCGACGAGCCTTTCGCCGGCATCGACCCGATCGCCGTCGCCGACATTCAAATTCTCGTTCAGCATCTGAAGCAGCGCGGCATCGGCGTGCTCATCACCGATCACAATGTGCGCGAAACTTTGGGTCTGATCGACCGCGCCTATATTATTCATGCGGGCAGGGTGCTGAGCCAAGGGACCCCAGGCGACATCGTCGCCAACGTTGAGGTGCGCCGCTTCTATCTCGGCGACGACTTCCAACTTTGACAGAAGGCCTCGCTCAGCGCGGCGCCGCTGATCATCGAGCGGCACACCGCCTTGAAATCCGCGCGTTAACTCGGTGTCTTAACGCGGCGTCTAATGCCGCGTCAAAAATTTGAAGAAAATTTCATCCGCCGCGTGCAACCTGTGCAATAATGTTGTAAGCAAGAAACGGGCCGCAATCGTTTCCTTGTGGCGGACATGAGGTCGACACAAATATGGCGCTGAGCACCAAGTTGGTGATGCGCCAGGGACAGTCCCTGGTGATGACTCCGCAGCTTCTGCAGGCGATCAAGCTTCTGCAGTTTTCCAACATGGAGCTGACCGCCTTCGTTCAAGAGGAGCTCGAACGCAATCCGCTCCTGGAGCGTGCGGAAGAGGCGCAAGATCTTCATGAACCGGCCGGACTTGACGCCGACGTTGAAGCGCCGGAGGCGCCGCTCGGCCAGGATTTCAACGAGCCGGTCGAGGCGGACTGGAATTCGGAAAGTTTGGCGATCGATCGGAGCGCTCTAGAGGCGAAGTCTTGGAACGGAATTATCCAACGCGTTCGATGATGACCGCTCGGCGGCGCCTCTCGACGGCGCCGAATTCGCGGAAGGAGCCGGACTGTCGGCGACGTCCTGGTCCGGCTCGTCCGGCGTTGGCTGCAGCGACGGCGAGGCCGCCAATCTCGAAGCATTTGCCGCCGCGCCGACCAACCTCAAGGATCATCTCGAAGCGCAATTGATCCTCGCGACGACCGATCCGATCGAGCGGCTCATCGGCCAGGTCCTGATCAATTCAATCGACGACGCTGGCTATTACGCCGACTCTCTTGCGGAGACCGCCGCGCGCCTTAGGGCCCCCATCGAGCGCGTCGAAGGCGTCCTCAAGATTATTCAGGGCTTCGATCCATCCGGCGTCGGCGCGCGAGATCTTGCTGAATGTCTCGCCATTCAGTTGCGCGAGCGGGACCGTTTCGATCCGGCAATGCAGGCGCTAGTCGCCAATCTCGACCTTCTGGCAAAGCGAGATTTTTCCGCTCTGCGAAAGATCTGCAATGTCGACGAGGAAGACATCGTCGACATGCTGGCCGAGGTCCGCCAGCTTGATCCAAAACCGGGGCGGGCGTTCGGCGGCGGCTCGATCCAGCCGCTTGTTCCCGACGTCATCGTGCGCGCGGCGACCGGCGGCGCATGGCACGTCGAGCTCAATACCGAGGTGTTGCCGCGCGTTCTCGTCAATAACAGCTACGCAGCGCGAGTGACCAAATCTAACGCCAGCGACGGCGACAAAACCTTCATGTCGACCTGCCTGCAGACCGCCAACTGGCTGACGAAAAGCCTTGAGCAACGAGCGCGCACGATTTTGAAGGTTTCGAGCGAGATCGTACGTCAGCAGGACGCCTTTTTCCGTCATGGCGTCGAGCATCTTCGGCCGCTGAACCTCAAGACCATCGCCGAGGCTATAGGCATGCACGAATCGACGGTCTCGCGAGTCACCTCAAACAAGTATATGGCAACTCCGCGTGGCCTGTTCGAATTGAAATATTTCTTCACCGCATCGATCGCATCTCATAATGGCGGCGACGCGCATTCCGCTGAATCGGTGCGTTTCCGCATTCGCCACATGATCGAGCAGGAAAGTCCGAAAGATATTCTGTCCGACGACGCCATCGTCGCCAAGCTGAAAGACGTCAATATCGATATTGCGCGCCGAACGGTCGCCAAATATCGCGAAAGCCTGAAAATCCGGTCTTCGGTCGAGAGGCGGCGTGAAAAGGCTCAAATGTATTGAAATGATCATGATCTCGTTATTTCGCGAGCGTGTAAGCACAGATCAAAGGCAAACTCCCGTTTGTTTTGTTAAGATTTAGAATAGGAAATGTTATAAAAGGACGGCGGCGCGCCTTGAACGCAACGCAAGGTTGTCTGCGCTTGGTTACATCTTTTGATTTGCGTCGAGGAATCTTGATACGCTTTGCTGCGCCGAATCCTTTATGAGAGTATTGACTTCGCATGTGGACGCTCATAACCCTGTTATAAAAAGCGGGGCGGCGTCGTGATGGTAGCCTCGGTGAGCGGAGGATGGCGATGGGTTTGCGCGTCTCGGGCAAGAATCTGGACATTGGCGAAGCGCTGCGCGCGCACGTCCTGGCGCGGATCGATACGACTTTTTCAAAATATGGCGGCGGTCCGATCGTCGGTCATGTGACGATCGAGCCGGAAGGATCCGAGTTCCGGACGGATTGCACGTTGCATCTCAATTCCGGCGCGACTCTGCAGGCCGACGCGAAAGCGCACGAGCCCTACGCCAGCTTCAACCGCGCCGCCGACCGGATCGAGAAACGCTTGCAGCGTTACAGAAAGCGGTTGTCGGATCGCCATGCAGCCGGAGATGGCAGAGACGCAAGCCGGCAGGAGGCCGGCCTGGAGGCCGATCTCTCCGATGAAGATCTGGCCTTGGCCGATGCGGAGGACGCCGCCGCAAGCCTCGGCGCCGCCGTGATCGCGGAGCCATTGACCTCTTTCAAGGAAATGACCGTCGCCGGCGCAGTTCTCGAGCTGGACCGGACGCAAACGCCATTTGTGATTTTCCGGCACGCCTTGAATGGCCGCACAAATGTCGTATATCGCCGTTTGGATGGAAATATCGGCTGGGTCGATCCCTGCTGAAGCTGGGCTTGCCATACAAAAGCGGCTTGCGAATGAGGGCGTTGCCCGCCCCGTCCTCTTAATCATCAATCGTGCTGGAATTTGTTAACCGTCTGATTTCAGATCAGCGGGCGCGAACCAGACGGCTTGGACTGACTGTATTGACCAACCTGATCACTCTGGAAGCGATCATCCCGTCGCTGAAGGCCAATTCAAAGAAACAGGCCCTGCAGGAGCTGAGCGAACGCGCCGCCGAACTTTCCGGGCTCCCCGCGCGGGAAATTCTCGACGCTTTGGTTCAGCGGGAGCGTCTCGGCTCGACCGGCACGGGCGATGGGATAGCTATTCCGCACGCCAAGCTCGCCAAAGCGAAAGAGATGTTCGGACTTTTCGCGCGAGCGCCGCGTCCGATTGATTTTGAATCGCTCGACGGGCGCCCGTTGATCTCATCTTTCTCCTCATCGCTCCGGAATCGGCTGGCGCCGATCATTTGAAGGCGCTGGCGCGTCTGGCGCGCATGCTTCGAGATCCGGCGACGACTGCGAAGCTGCGCGCGGCGCGCGACGCTAACGCGCTCTATTCGGTTCTGAGCGGGGAGGCCGCCTCGCACGCAGCCTGAGCCCGGCTTTGGATCGCAATGACTTTGGAAAGGAATCGATACAACATTATGAATGTGATCGATTCCAATGATTGAGGGCGGCATGCGGGCGGCGTCTGCTTTACTCAATCCGCTCTAGCGCCAAGCCCGCGTTTCATAATCTATGATGTATCGGTCCGGCGAGGCGGCGATGGCCGCCATGCCCGGCAATGCTGCGTCATTGGCCACAATCAGTCGGGTGCCGACGCCGCGCATCATTTCGCCGAAGGGCGCTTTGTCCTCGAAACGGGCGCGAAATTTCGACGGCTCCAGGAACGCTGTGAGGCGCGGCAGCACGCCGCCTGAAAACGTTACGCCGCCTTTGGCGAGCAGATTGAGAGCAAGGTCCCCGGCCCAGCGCGCGGCCAGCATCCAGATCATGCCGAGCGTGTGCGCCGCTTCGCCATCCGGATGCGCATGGGCTTCGGCGACCAAGCCGATTTCGTCGAACCCTGGCGGAGCGAGACCCGCCGCGGCGCAACGCGCCTGATGCAGCCGCACGAGGCCCTGGCCGGACAAAAGAGTTTCGGCGCTCACCCGTCCATGCGCGGAAATATCGATGTGCGGCCAGATCGCGGCTTCGACTGAGCCGACGGGCGCGAAATCCACATGTCCCGCCTCGCTCGCCAAAGCGAGATGGCGGCCTTCGACCTCGACCAAGGCGGCGGCGCCAAGGCCTGTTCCGACGCCGACGACGAGTTGCAGGCCAGTCTGCGGTGGAATCGCCGGGCCGATTGCCGTCGTCCAATCATGTTCGAGCGCCGGCAGGGCGAGCGCCTGCGCTTCGAAATCATTGAGCAGCAACCCCTGATCGAGTTCGAGCTCCCGCGCGACATTGACGCCGTCGATCAGCCAGGCCGCATTGGTCAGCTTGACGCTTCGCCCGGAAACCGGGCCGGCGGCGCAGGCGATCAATGAGCGCGGCTTGACGCCGAAACCGGCGAAAACCGCAGCGAGCGCGGCCTCAAAACTCGCATGGGCAGCTGTCCTGATCGGCGGCCCTGGCAGAAGCGGCGCCGCAGGGCTCTGTTTCAGCGCAAAGCGGGCGTTGGTGCCACCGATATCGCTGAGCAAAACCGGAAAAGGGAAGCGCAAGCCATCTCTCTTTCGTCAGTTAGGCGCGTTCGCAAAGCAAAAGACGGCGGAAAAAGTTCCCCGCTTGGCAAGGCTCTCTGCCGCAGTCACGCCTTTGCGCCGCATCTTTCTGTTTCCAAGGCCCATCACATTTGAAACAGCAGCGCTCTTTGAGCGATTGCCGCCTCAGTTTGACGGCATGAGTCAGCTTCAGAAAAAATCTGCATTTTTTCCAGGATCGTGCTTTAAGAAGGCGTCGTGTTCCAGGAATGGGGACGTCCGAGATGACCTTCCAATACCATTCGCCTTTTCCCCTTCGCAAGGATGAGACTCCTTTTCGCCAGCTCGATTGCGGCGGCGTGCGGCTCGAGAACTTCGGATCGCGCGAATTTCTGGTCGTCCAACACGAGGCGATGCGCGCTCTCAGTGAAGCGGCGATGACCGACATCAATCATTTGCTGCGTCCGGCCCATCTCGCGCAGCTGGCGAAAATTCTGGACGATCCGGACGCGAGCTCCAACGACAAATTCGTCGCCTATGATCTCTTGAAGAACGCCAACATCGCCGCCGGCGGCGTCTTGCCGATGTGTCAGGACACCGGCACCGCCATCGTCATGGGCAAGAAGGGCAGGCTGGTGTTCACCGAGGGCGACGATCCGAGCGCCATCGCCGAGGGGATCAGGGACGCCTATGAGAAGAGGAATCTGCGCTATTCGCAGCTCGCGCCTCTCTCCATGTTCAACGAGATCAACACCAAGACCAATCTGCCGGCGCAGATCGACATCTACGCCGAGGGCGAGGACGCCTACAAATTCCTGTTTATCGCCAAAGGCGGCGGTTCGGCCAACAAGACCTATCTTTTCCAGGGCACGCCATCGCTGTTGACGCACGACCGCCTGATCGAATTTTTGCGCGAGAAAATTTTGACGCTCGGGACAGCGGCCTGCCCGCCCTACCATCTTGCGATCGTCATCGGCGGCACCTCGGCCGAGCTCAATCTCAAGACCGTCAAGCTCGCCTCGACGCATTATCTCGACCAGCTGCCGACCGAAGGCGGCGAGGATGGCCACGCCTTCCGCGATCTCGAAATGGAGGCGGAGATTCTCCGTCTGACCCAGGTTTCGGGCGTCGGCGCGCAATTCGGCGGCAAATATTTCTGCCACGATGTCCGCGTCATCCGCCTGCCGCGCCACGGCGCCTCCCTGCCGATCGGGTTGGGCGTCTCCTGTTCGGCGGATCGTCAGGCGCTTGGCGAGATCAACCGGCATGGCGTCTTTCTCGAGGAGCTCGAGCATGATCCGGCGCGCTTCCTGCCGGCGATCGACGAGGCGGCGCTCGGCGGTGGCGAGGCGGTCAAAATCGACCTCACCCGGCCGATGCCGGAGATTCTGGCCGAACTGACCAAAAATCCGATCAGGACGCGGCTTTCCTTGACCGGCCCGATGATCGTCGCGCGCGATCTCGCCCATGCCAAAATCCGCGAAAGGCTGGAGGGGGGCGAGGCGATGCCCGATTACTTCAGAGATCATCCGGTTTACTACGCCGGTCCTGCAAAAACGCCGCGAGGCTACGCCTCCGGCTCCTTCGGTCCGACCACGGCGGGCCGCATGGATTCCTACGTCGAACAGTTCCAAGGCGCCGGCGGCTCGATGGTGATGCTCGCCAAAGGCAATCGTTCGCCGCAGGTGCGGCAGGCCTGCGCCAGGCATGGCGGTTTTTATCTCGGCTCGATCGGCGGCGCGGCGGCTCGGCTGGCGCTGGACTGCATCAAGAAGGTCGAGGTGTTGGAATATCCCGAGCTCGGCATGGAGGCGGTGTGGCGCATCGAGGTCGAGAATTTCCCCGCCTTCATCGTCATCGACGACAAGGGCAACGACTTTTTCAAGGAGCTGAACTTGGGGTGAGGGGAAGATCGCTCAATAAGCGATCCTCAGCACCTCGATGCGCTCGACCCCTTTGGGCGTGCGAACGTCGACGAAATCGCCGACCTCCGCCTTCAACAGCGCCTTGGCGATCGGCGAAATCCAGCTGACCTCGCCCAATTCCGACCGCGCTTCGTCGACGCCGACGATGCGCAGCGTCTTCACTTCGTGGTGTGGCGTCAAATAGTCGACTCTGGCGCCGAAAAACACCCGCTCGCGGCTTTTTTGCCGCGCCGGATCGACGACCTCGGCGATCTCGATTCTTTTACGTAGAAAACGTAGGCGGCGGTCGATTTCGCGCAGACGCCGCTTGCCATAGATGTAATCGCCGTTCTCGGAGCGGTCGCCGTTGCCCGCCGCCCAAGCGACCGTTTCGACGATCTTCGGCCGTTCGACCTGATGCAAATGCGCGAACTCGTCGCGCATCCTCTGCAGGCCTTCGGGCGTGATGTAATTCTTGACCCCCGGCGGCAACGCCGCAACGTCATCGTCAAGGTCGTCGTCGCTATCGGTTTCTTTCGTGAACGCTTTGCTCATTGTTTGGAGGTGGGTCGCGCCGCGCGGCGATTCAATGGGCCCAAATCAACAGGGCCGGCGCTCCAGCGCCGGCCCGTTTGACGTGAAATGTTTCCAACCGGTTCGGCGCTCGAACGGATGGTTGAGAGCCTGACCCGCGTTCTAGTGCGGCGCGGAGGCGGGACCGCTCGATGAGGCCGCCGTCTCGCTGCTCGCCGCCGCCGGCTTGGCGGCGGAATCTTCGGACTTGTCGCCAAACAACTGGGCGAAGAGCGAAGGCTTTTCGCGCTTTTTGACGGGCGCGACGGATCCGGTCACGTCAGCTGCGTCGGCCGCTTTCATGGCCGCCGCCGGCGCATTGGCTGTTGTCGCTGGCGCAAGGGTCTTCGCCGCCGCCATTTGCACGACGGGCGAAATGCGGGCCCTCGCGGGTCTGGCGTCGTCGAGGGCGACGTCGATCGGACCGCGAGCCAGCGCGTCGGGCCGGCTCGCATAGGAGAATATGGAGGCGAAGCTCGGATGGCCGCCGCCGTCAACGTAAACCGTATGAATCGGATGCGTGCCCTGGG
This sequence comes from uncultured Alphaproteobacteria bacterium, assembly GCA_963789645.1. Lineage (GTDB taxonomy): Bacteria > Pseudomonadota > Alphaproteobacteria > Rhizobiales > Beijerinckiaceae > Methylocapsa. Next base: position 45,703 of record CAWBLM010000005.1, read on the forward strand.
AGACCAGCTGGGCCACCTTTGCCTCATCGCGCGACTGCTTCGAGGCGACGAGATCGCGAACCTTTTCATCCTGTTTCAGCGGCGGACATGGTCCGGCGGCGTCGAAATGCCCATTCACCGGAGCAGCGTTGAAAACATAATGCCGGGCGCAGACGCCGACCGAGACCTCCTGCTTGGTCACTTCGAAATTGTCCGAGCCTTCCTTCAATTGCTTCCAGAAACCGATATTCGGATCGAGCCGGTATTTGGCCATGTTCTCGGCGGTCATCCGAAACGGATAGGACTGCATCTGGACTTCGCGCTGGCCGGCCGAAAATCCCTCGCGCACGATGGCGTAGATTTCGCCAATCTGGGGGTCGGTCATCGAAAAGCAGCCGGCCGAGGAGCAAATTCCGTGCACCATGATCGAGCCGCCGTCATGGCCCATGGCGCGGTCATAGGCATTCGGATAGCCGACGTTGAAAGCGAGATAGTAGGACGAGTTCGGCTTCATCTGGGCCGGGGTGATCGAGTAGAAGCCTTCCGGCACCTGGCGGTCGCCTTCTCGCGCTTTCGGCCCGAGCTGCCCGGACCAGCGGCAGATCGGATAGGTCTTCAGCAGCGCATAGCGTCCATCTGACTGCATCTTCCAGATTTCGAGCTCCGACTCCTTCTTGTAAGCGCGGATCAGGACCGGGGCCTCCTTGGTCGTGCCCTTTTCCTTCATCAAGGCCAGGGTTTCTGGCGCGACGGGGGCGTAAGCCCGCGAACTGGCGCTGAGACCGCCCTCATCGCAGCCGGAGAGAAGAGTCGCGGCGCCGAGCAGGGCAAAGGCTCCGATGTGGACAGAAAGAGCGCTGTTGGAACTCATCAGAACCTCACGCGTTATATAAGGTTTGCACTTAACTTAGAGCTGTAGTCTACATCCCTTATTAATATTGGCAAGAGGCGCGAAGGGCCGACATTTTACGCCCGAAGGTAAATAAACTGTTCACATGGGCAGTAAAACGCGCGCGAACAACGCCATTCTGCCAGCATAGACCGCAATGCTGGCAGATCTTTTCGGCGTCGGGGCCGCGGATTGGCGTTGATTCTGCGCCTTCTTCACCTTCTGAACCCAAAGAGGCGGGAGTAAGGCGAAGCTTGCGGCAAGCTGGGCAAGCGCGCCGCCAAGCCTGGCTAAAGCCGCAAAACGATGAGATTCTCGCTGGCTGTTGCTCCGATGCAACGCTCATCGCGTCGTTCAACCGGTCAAATGGCGCGGCCGATGGCAAGAAATTTTTCGGCGCGGGTTTTTCTGATGTCCTCATGCGAGAGGCTGAGGAGACTTTCGAGCGCGGCCTGGATGGAGTCGCCGACGGCCTTGATGGCCGCGGCCGGGTCGCGATGCGCGCCGCCGACCGGCTCGGGGATGACGCTGTCGATGATTCCGAATCGCAAAAGATCCTGCGCCGTGATCTTCATGCCCGTCGCGGCGTCCTCGGCCTTGGCGGCGTCGCGCCACAGGATCGACGCCGACGCTTCCGGAGAGGCAACGGTGTAGATCGCATGCTCCAGCATCAAAACCTTGTTGCAGCTGGCGATCGCGATGGCGCCGCCGGAACCGCCTTCGCCGACGATCGCCGCAATATTGGGTACGCCCAGGGAGAGCGAAGCGTCGGTCGCCCGGGCGATGGCTTCGGCCTGGCCGCGTTCCTCCGCGTCGACGCCGGGAAAAGCCCCTGGCGTGTCGACGAGCGAAATGACCGGCAGGTTGAAACGATCGGCGAGCTGCATCACGCGGACCGCCTTGCGATAGCCTTCCGGCCGCGCCATCCCGAAATTATGTTTGATCCGCGCGGCCGTGTCGGTGCCCTTCTCCTGTCCCATGATGCAGACGGAATAGCCGCGAAACCAGCCGAAGCCGCAGATCAGGGCGGCGTCCTCGCCAAACTGCCGGTCGCCCGACAGAGGCGTGAAATCCGTCACTAGCCCTTTGACGTAGTCGTTGAAATGCGGCCGCTGCGGATGGCGCGCGACCTGCGTCTTCTGCCACGGCGTCAGGCTCGCATAGAGGTCGGCCAGCGCCTTATCCGCCTTCCCTGCGAGCCGGGCCAGCTCGTCGCTGATCGAGACCTGGTCGCCGTTTTCTTCAAGCACGCGGAGCTCCTGCACCTTGGCCTCGAGTTCGGCGACAGGTTTTTCAAAATCGAGATAGCTTCGTGTAGACTGGATCGGTTGAGGCATGATTAAGGGCTGAAATAAAAAGCGGCATGATCAAGCGATCATGCCTCAGGGTGCGCGGAAACTGACGATTTTGCGGCGGGAAGTCAAGAAAACCGGGAAAGGCAAGAAATTGGCGAAGGAAGCGAACCGCCTATGCTGGATGATCCGGCGCCGGCGTCGCGAGAGCTGGAAAAAGACTCCCCCAACGCTGCTTGGCCCACAGGCGGAACTCGTCCATGTAAAGATAGAGAATGGGCGTCGTATAGAGCGTTAGAAGCTGGCTGACCATCAGTCCGCCGACGATCGCTATGCCGAGCGGGCGCCGGATCTCGCCGCCTTCGCCGAAGCTGAGGGCGAGCGGGATGGCGCCGAGAATAGCCGCGAAGGTCGTCATCATGATCGGGCGAAAGCGCAACATGCAGGCTTGAAAGATCAATTCGCGGGGCGAAAGCCCCTCCCTGCGTTCGGCCTCCAGCGCGAAGTCGATCATCATGATCGCGTTCTTCTTGACGATGCCGATCAGCAAGAACACCCCGATCAGCGCGATGATCGAAAATTGGACGCCAAACAGCAGCAGCGCCAACACCGCGCCGACGCCGGCCGACGGCAAGGTCGAGAGAATCGTGATCGGATGAACGAGGCTTTCATAGAGGATCCCGAGCACGATAAACACCGCGCCCAACGCCGTAAAGAAAAGCAGCGTCTGATTGCGAAGCGAATCCTGGAACGCCTTGGCGGTGCCTTGCGGCACGCCGTGGATTGACGGCGGCATATGCAGCCGCGCGGCGGTCTTGTCGATTTCGGCGATGGCTTGGCTGAGCGACGCGCCGGGCTGCAGATTGAAGGCAATCGTGCTGGCGACGAGAAGCCCCTGATGGTTCACGCCCAAAGGCGTTTTCTCGGCGGCAAAATGCGCGAAAGCCGAAAACGGAATCATGGTCTCTTTTGCTGTGCTGACGGCGGCGCCGGCCGAGGCGCTGCTGTTGCCCACACTGGCCAGCGCGTTGGTCAGAGCGTTGCGCGCAGAGTTGCTCGCGCCGACGGTTGCGGGAGACGCCATCGCGGCGGCGCTCGCCACCGCGCCGGACGGCAGATTGCTGAGGGCCGTGCCGCTCGGATTGCCGCCCGAAGTGCTGACGTAGAGGTCTTTCAGGATCGAGGGATCCTGCCAATAGCGCGGCTCGACCTCCATCACCACGTGATATTGGTTGACCGCCGTGTAGATCGTCGAAACCTGCCGCTGGCCGAAGGCGTCATAGAGTGTGTTGTCGATCTGGGTCTCGGTCAGGCCGAGGCGCGAGGCGGTGTCGCGGTCGATCACGATATTCGTCGCAAGGCCGCGTTGCAGCTGGTCGGAGCTGACGTCGGCGACGACGGCGTTGTTGCGCAAGGCCTCGACCAGCTTCGGCGCGAAGGCGTAAACCTCCGCCGCGTCATCGCCTTGCAGCGTATATTGATATTGGGCGTTGGCCAGGCGACCGCCCATGCGGATGTCCTGCACCGCCTGCAAAAATAGTTCGACTCCCGGCACTTGCGCGAGCTTGGCGCGCAGCCGCGCAATGACCTGATCGGCCGTCGCGTCGCGCTCCGCCAATGGCTTGAGAACCATGTAGGTTCGGCCGTTGTTGGTCTGGAAGCCTCCGGTGAAGCCGACGACGGTATCCACCGCGGGATCGGTTTGAACGATCGCTTGCAGCGTCCTCAGCTTTTGCTCCATGGCTTGAAAGGAGATGCTCTGGTCAGCCTGGATGGAGCCGAAGATCCGGCCGGTATCCTGTTGCGGAAAAAATCCCTTCGGGATCACTGTAAATAGCGCGATGTTGAGGCAAACGGTCGCAAACAGCAGCAGCATCACCACGCCGCCATGGCGAAGCGCCCAGCCAAGCGTGCGCGCATAGAAGCCCAGCAGCGCGGCGAATGGATCGAAACGGCGGCGCGTCCGCGTCTCGCCTTGCTGACGGCGCTTGAGAAGCAGCGCGCACATCATCGGCGTCAACGTCAGTGACAAAGCGAGCGAGACGAGTATGGCAAAAGACAGCGTTACGGCGAATTCGCGGAACAGCCGGCCGAGGATGCCGCCCATGAAAAGAATGGGGATGAAAACGGCGATCAGCGAGACGCTGATCGACACTACGGTGAAGCCGACCTCGCGAGCGCCGACCAGGGCCGCTTCCCGAGGGCTCATGCCCGCCTCGATGTAGCGGGTGATGTTTTCGAGCACGACGATGGCGTCGTCGACGACAAAGCCGGTGGCGATGGTCAGCGCCATCAGCGACAAGATGTTGAGGCTGAAGCCCATCAGATACATGGCGCCGAAGGTGCCGAGGATCGACAGGGGCACGGCGATCGCCGGAATTGCGGTCGCGCGAATGTCGCGCAAAAACAAAAAGACGATCAGCGTCACGAGGCCGATCGCTACCATCAAAGTCCGCTCCGTGTCCTGAAGCGACGCGCGGATGGTGTTGCTTCGATCAGACGTCAGCGTGATGTTGATGTCGGCAGGCATCGCGGCTTCGAGATGCGGCAGCTCCGCCTTGACCGCGTCAACCGCCTGGACGATGTTCGCTCCAGGCTGCCGAAAAAGGAGCAGAATGATCCCGGGCTTGCCGTTGATGAGCGCTTCATATCGCAGGTTCTCGACGGAATCATGCACCTCGGCGACGTCGGTCAGGCGCACCGGCGCGCCGTTGCGATAGGCGATGATGAGCGGGCGGTAGTCGGCGGCGGCCCTCGCCTGGTCGTTGGTGTAGATCTGCACATGCCGGCCATCGCCCTCGATGTCGCCTTTCGGGCTGTTGGCGTTGGCGGCGGCGAGCGCCGCGCGCAAATCCTCGAGCGCGATGCCGTATTTCGACAACGCGTGCGGATTGACTTCGACGCGGACGGCGGGCAGCGCCGACCCGGCGACGACAACCTGACCAATGCCGTCCAGTTGCGACAGCCTCTGCTGCAAGATATTGGCCGCCGCGTCATACATCTGCCCCGGCGTTTTTGTCTTCGACGTCAAAGACAGGATCAGAATTGGCGCGTCGGCGGGATTGATCTTGCGGTAGATCGGGTTGTTGCGCAGGCTGGTCGGCAAGTCGGCGTGCGCGGCGTTGATCGCGGCCTGAACATCGCGCGCCGCGCCGTTGATGTCGCGGTCGAGGTCGAACTGCAGCGTAATGTTGGTGGTTCCGATGGAGCTGGTCGAAGTCATTTCAGTGACGGCCGCGATGCGGCCGAGCGCGCGCTCGAGCGGACTTGCGACGCTCGAGGCGACGGTGTCGGGGCTCGCCCCGGGCAGCGTCGCCTGCACGGAAATCGTCGGAAAATCCACCTGCGGCAACGGAGAAACAGGCAAGCTGAAGAAAGCGAGGGCGCCCGCCAGCGCGATTCCGATGGCGAGCAGCGTCGTCGCCACCGGGCGCTTGATAAAAGGCGCGGAAAGGTTCATTCCGCGCTCTCCCCGGCGAGCGTGGCGGCGGGCGGGCGCCCGCGCAGACGCGTGGCGAGGCGATCGAAATAAAGGTAGATCACCGGCGTCGTGAACAAGGTCAAAAGCTGGCTGAGGATCAGACCTCCGACGATGGTGATGCCGAGCGGGTGGCGCAGCTCGGAGCCGACGCCCGTCCCGAGCATCAGCGGCAATGCCCCGAGAATCGCCGCCATCGTGGTCATCAGGATCGGGCGGAAACGCAGCATGCAGGCCTGGAAAATCGCCTCCTCCGGCGCGAGGCCTTCGTGACGCTCGGCGTCGAGCGCGAAGTCGATCATCATGATCGCGTTCTTCTTGACGATGCCGATCAGCAAAATGATGCCGATGACGGCGACGACGTCGAGTTCGCCGCCGACACCCATCAGGGCGAGGAGGGCGCCGACAGCGGCCGACGGCAGCGTCGACAGGATCGTGATCGGATGGATGAAGCTTTCATACAGCACCCCGAGGACGATATACATCGTCACAATCGCGGCGATGATGAGAAACAGCTCATTCGCCGTCGAAGAGCTGAAGGCGGCGGCCGAACCCTGGAGCGACACGACGAAACTGGGCGGCAGGCCGATATCCGCCTCGGCTTTGCCGATCGCCTCGACGGCCTCGCCGAGCGAATAGCCGGGCGCGACGTTGAAAGAGATCGAGGTCGCCGGAAACTGGCCGAGATGGCTGATCAGCAGAGGTCCCGGGCGCTGATCGACGTGGATGATCGCCGACAGAGGCACCTGTCCGTTGTCGCTCGAGGAAGACGAGGGCAGATAGAGCGAAGAAAGGTGCTTGAGGTCGCGTTGCACCTTTGGATCGACTTCGAGAATGACGCGATATTGGTTGGATTGTGTGTAGATCGTCGAGACAATGCGTTGACCGAAGGAATCATAGAGCGCGTTATCGACGGTGGCGAGCGTGATGCCGAACCGGGCGGCTGTGGCGCGGTCGACGACGAGATCCGCCGCCTGCCCCTGCGCTTGCGTGTTGCTGGCGACGTCGGTCAGCGCGGGGATCGCCCGCAGGCGCTCCAACAGACGCGGCGTCCATGTCGCGAACTCGGACGGATTGGCGTTCTGCAGGATAAAGCTGTATTGCGCTCGTCCGATCGAGGAATCGATGGTGAGATCTTGCACCGGCTGCATGAAAAGCTCAATTCCGGCAATTCCGGCGGTCTCTTTTTGCAGCCTTTGAACCACCTCGCTCGCGCTGACCGTGCGCTCCTCGAGCGGCTTCAGATTGATGAGGAATCGGCCGCTGCTCAGCGTCGCGTTCTCGCCGTCGATGCCGATGAAAGAGCTGACGCTGTCGACGGCTTCATCGCGCGCAATTGCGTCCCCGAGCTGTCTTTGCAGATCCGACATGGCCGCGAAGGAGATGCTTTGCGAGGCCTGCGAAATGCCTTGGATCATGCCGGTGTCCTGGACCGGAAAAAATCCTTTCGGGATGACGATATAAAGCGCGATCGTCAGGGCGAGCGTGGCGATCGCGACGAACAGCGTCAGCGGCTGATGGCGCAAAACGATGCGCAAGCTGCGGCCATAGCTGGCGATGATCGCGTTCAAAGCGCGCTCCGCCCACCAATCCCAGCGGCTGCGCTGATCCGGCGGCCGGTGATGGATGAGCCTCGCGCACATCATCGGAACGAGCGTCAGGGAGACGATCGCCGAGATTACGATGGTGACCGCGAGGGTGATGGCGAACTCATGGAAAAGACGGCCAATGACGTCGCCCATGAACAGCAGCGGGATCAGCACGGCGATCAAGGAGACGGTCAGCGAAATGATCGTGAATCCGATCTGCTCCGAGCCTTTCAGCGCCGCCTCCATCGGAGGATCGCCTTCTTCGACAAAGCGGCTGATGTTCTCGATCATGACGATCGCGTCGTCGACGACGAAGCCGGTCGAGATGGTCAGCGCCATCAGCGAAAGATTGTCGAGGTTGAAGCCCAACAGATACATCGCGACCAGCGTGCCGACGAGCGACAGGGGGACGGATAGGCTCGGGATGATCGTCGCCGGCAGGTTGCGCAGAAAAATGAAGATCACGAGAACGACCAGCGCGACGGCGAGAGCCAGCTCGAACTCGACGTCGGCGACAGAGGCGCGAATGGTCGTGGTGCGGTCGCTGAGCACGCTGATGTCGACGGCCGCGGGTAAATTTGATTGCAGCCCCGGCAGCAGTTTCTTGATGCTGTCGACGACCGCGATCACATTGGCGCCCGGCTGACGCCGGATGTCGAGGATGATGGCGGGCTCGCCGTTAGCCCAGGCGCGCAGCTTGGTGTTCTCGGCGCCTCGCACGACGGTTGCGACATCGGAGAGGCGAACCGGAGCGCCGTTGCGATAGGCGATGACGACGTTTTGATAGTCTTTGACGCTGTTCAACTGGTCGTTGGCGGTGATCGTCGATGATTGCGCCGGACCGTCAAAGCCGCCCTTGGGATTGTTGACGTTGACGTTGTTGATGGTGGTGCGCAGATCGTCGATGTTGAGGCCATAGGCGGCGAGCGCCCCGGGGTTGAACTGAACCCGGATGGCCGGCCGCTCGCCGCCGCCGATCGAAACCTGGCCGACGCCCGCCTGTTGCGCGATTTTCGCCGCGATGCGCGTTTGGGCGATGTCTTGCAGATCGATCAGGCTGAGCGTCTTCGATGTGACGGCGAGCGAGATGATCGGAGCGTCGGCGGGATTGACTTTGGCATAGATCGGCGGCGCTGGCAGAGTGGCGGGGAGCAGGTTGTTGGCCGCGTTGATCGCCGCCTGAACCTGCTGCTCGGCGACGTCGAGGCTGAGGTTCAACGCAAATTGCAAAGTGATAATAGAGGCTCCGGCGGAGCTCTCCGAGGTCATTTGATTGAGACCCGGCATCTGTCCCAATTGCACCTCGAGCGGCGCCGTCACCGAGGACGTCATCACCTCGGGGCTTGCGCCGGGCAGGAAGGTGCGCACCGCGATCGTCGGATAATCGACTTCGGGCAGCGCCGACAGAGGCAGAAATCGATAAGCGACGGCGCCTGCGAGCAAAATCGCCAGCATCAGAAGGGATGTCGCGACCGGCCGCAGAATGAACAGCTTCGACGGATTCATCTCGGCGCCAGCCTCAACCTGGACTCGCGATCATTCACGGCGCGCGATCGCGGTGGCGCCGGCCGCCGCTTTTGGCGTCGGCCGCGGGCGGGGGGCCGCCGACCGCTGCGCCGTCCATCGCCGCGACGAACACCTGCGCGCCGTCGCGCAGGCGATCGGCGCCGTCGACGACGACGCGATCGCCGGGGGAGAGCCCCGAGGTCACGGCGACCATGCCGTTATCCTGCGGTCCAAGCGCGACCTTGCGCGCCGAAACCTTGTTGTCGGCGCCGACGAGATAGACATAGGTCCCGGGCGCGCCGCGCTGGATCGCGGTCTGGGGCGCGGTGACGACGTCCTTCAATGTCGTAATCAGGAGCCGCGCGTTAACGAACTGATTGGGAAACAGTTTGTTGTCGAGATTGTCGAATTCCGCGCGGACCTTCACCGTGCCGGTCGTCGGGTCGATCTGATTGTCGAGCGTTAGCACCTTGCCGACGGCGAGCTTTTCGACGTTGGCGCGATCGTAGATCGTGACCTCGAGCGGCTGTCCAGTTTTCATTTGCGCCATGATCGCCGGAATATCGTCCTCCGGAACGACGAAGATCACCGTAATCGGCTGCAGCTGGGTGAGAACCGCGAGGCCGGTCGTATCGCTGGTCTGCACGTAGTTGCCCGGATCGACGAGGCGCAGGCCGACGCGGCCGTCGATCGGCGAAACGATGCGCGCATAGACGAGGTTCAGCTTCTGCGTGTCGATCTGGGCCTGATCGGTCTTGACCGAGCCTTCATCTTGCTTGACCAGAAAAGCTTGGTCCTCCGCCGTTTGGCGCGCGATGGAATTCTGTTTCAAAAGCGTCTGGTAAGCGCACCAGGTCGATTTGCGCCTGTTCCAGCAATCCCTGATCGTGGACCAACTGGCCTTCAAATTGACTCTCGGCCAATTGGTACGGCCGCGGATCGATCTGCGCCAGAAAATCGCCTTTCTTGACGATCTGCCCTTCTTTGAAGCCGACTTCCAGCAGTTGGCCGTTGATCTGCGTCCTGACGGTCACATTGGCGAGCGGCGTCACCGTGCCGAGCCCATTGATGATGACGTTGATGTCGCCTTTGGCGATGGTCGCGGCGCCGACCGGCTGGGCGACGGCTTCGCGCGGGGGCCGTCCGGAGGGCGCCCGCTCATTCGTGACGAAATGATAGGTCGCGAATGCGATGAGACCCGCGAGCAGGATGAGAATCGCCGTTCGCGCGGGCGATTTCCTGGGCGTCGCCGGCGTTTCTTGACCAGGCTTGGTTGTTTCGCCCGGCTTTTTGGTTTCGCGGAGCAATAGCGGATCTCGCAGCCTTGTCTGCCGTCGTCCTGGCGCGATCATCCATGGTCTTGCGTCCAATGTCCGGCCCTGGCTGCGCTCTCAAAAGCCCCAATCAAGCGATCATCGCCGAGATCGGATTGCCGCCGACTTTCCAACGCATGAGGTTTTCGTAACGTTAACAATTGGCGAGGATTAAAGGCCCGCCTAAAGCTATCGTCAGCGCGCAGTAACAGGCATGATTGAAACATAATCATGGCGTTTCTCTAATCAACTCTTTGTTGATCAAATGGGCGTTTTGCCGCGCGAACGCGATTTATTCGCCGCGCTGCGGCCCCGCAATCAAAACATCAAGCTAAAGGTGCGGAATCAACGGGTTCGCGTCCTTGATCTCGGCGCTGCTCGGCAGCTGGCTGACGTCCCAACCGCCGCCGAGCGCCTGAATCAGCGCGACGGCCGCGACGAACTGGCTTTGACGAATCGATATCGCCGTCTCCTGGTCGCCCAACAGCTGCGCTTGTCCAACCACGACTGCGGTAAAGGCTACGGTGCCCGCGGCATATTGATTGAGGAGCACGGCAACTTCCTCCTCTGCGGCTTTGACCGCTCCAGCCTGGACCTTGGCCTGTTGCGCCAGAATGCGCAGCGCCGCCAGTTGATCTTCAACCCCCTCAAATGCGGACAGCACGGTCTGCCGGTAACTTGCGACACTCTGATCATAAATCGCGCGCGCCGCCTCGACGGTGGAGCTTATCAGCCCGCCGTCGAAGGCGGTTTGCGCGGCCGTTACGCCAAGACTCCAGACTTCATTCGCAGCGGAGATCGCGAGCGCGCCGCGCCCCGCGAAACCGAACGCGCCAGACAGGCTGATATTGGGATAATAGGCGGCGATGGCGACGCCGATCAGCGCATTCTCCTGTTGCATGGCGCGTTCGGCGGCGGCAATGTCCGGCCGGCGCTCCAGCAACGTCGAGGGCAGGCTGACGGGAATGCTCGGCAGGGCGTTGTTGAACGCGGTTGGGGCGATCGTCAGCTCCGCCGGCGGCATGCCCATCAATACGGCGATGGCATGTTCGAATTGCGCGCGGGCGACCCCCGTGTTGATCGCCGACGACTCCGTGGTCAGAAGCTGCGCGCGCGCGGTGGCGACGTCGGCGTTGGAAACGGTTCCAGCGGCGTATTGATGCTCGGTGATTTCGAGCGTCCGTTTGAACGCCGTCGCCGTCTTATCGAGCAGATCCTTGAGCGCGTCGGTCGCGCGCAGGTTGAAATAGGCGGTCGCCAGGAGAGCCTGCGCGGAGAGCGTCGCGTTGACGAGGTCGGCCGCCGAGAGCTGCGCGCCGGCGACATCACTCTCGATGGCGCGTCGAACTTTTCCCCAAATGTCGAGCGTCCAGCTGGCGTTGGCGGATAAATCCGATATGAACAGCGTGCTTGCGCCTGAGGCCCCGGTCCCGCTGAATCCCGAGCTTCGCGACCCGCTATGCGTCCCGGTCCCGGAATAATTGACGGCGACGGTCGGAAACAGGCCCGCTTGCGCCTCTTTAACCAGGGCCAGGGCCGTCCGGTAGGCGGCCTCCGCGGCGATGACCGTCTGATTGGAGATCGCGACCTGGCTTTCGAGCGAATTGAGTTTGGCGTCCTTGAACGCCGCCCACCATGGCCCGCGGTCTTCCGCGTCCATTGGCGTCGCCACTTTCCAGCCTTTCAATTCCTTGTATTTGGCGGGTTCGGGCGCCGGCGGCTTGACATAGTCGGGACCGACCGCGCAAGCCGACAAGCCTACGCTCAATCCCAAGCCGAGGAGCAGCGCTGCAAAGGAAAGGCGGGTTTTCAAATCGGCGTTCGCTCACTGGCCCGTGCGACCCGGGCGGCTGTCCAGGCTTTCACTTTAGCGAATTTCTTTAAAGAAATTTCATCGCGCGTGACGCAAGCCTTACCCAAGCGGCTATGATCGCGCGGATCAAAACACCTCACAAAAAGCGTCGGCTTGACGATGCGTCAGTCCGATAACAATCTACGATGGCGCGAGCAAGGCGCAGTGCGGTAGCGAAATCGTTACTGCAGGATTTTCCCGCGAACTGCTGAGAGCGTTGGCGCTTTCAGCCTGCGGCGGAGGGTTCGAGCATGATGCCGAAAAGGTTAAAGGTTAAAGGTTAAAGAGCGGGATGCGATTCCGCTTGAACGCATCCCGCTATCGAGCGACGGCTCCGGGGACGAGCATTCAACGCGCGTTTGATTGGCGTGAGGCGCTTGCCGGCGGCAGCGGAATGTTGAAAATCATGGCCTCATCGCTCGCCATGGCGCGCGGTTTGCCCCGTTAAGCGTCGTTCAGAGCGGCCTCGGAGGATCGTTCCTCGGCGCGGCGCGGAAGATTTCCATGTTTGGCGAGATGACGCGCCATCCGTTCGGCCGCCAAAGGATCGGCGAAGCTGTGGCCCTCCATTGCATCGAAGACATGGGAGGCTGCGAAGAAATTGAAAGCGAGATCGCGTCCGTCCCGCGTAACGATGCCGGCGGTTCGGCCGCTGACCTGGATAATGTAGGCGTCCGGCATAAGGCTCCCTTTCGGCCTGCGCGTGTAGCAGGATATTGAAGATAAAATCTATAGCTTTGATGTCAGTGACTCGGATCGCCCATCCAAGTCTGACGCAAAAGCCGTTCCGTCGTTCCAGCACAGCCGCATGATAGGGAGATGAACGCGCTCGATAAGGAGATGGAACGCGCTCGCTCCCAAATGCATGAGAACTTTGGGCGATGCGCCCCCCTATCAAGCTTGTTCAACAGAACCGGCCGAAGCGACCCATCGCTAAACTCCGCCAAAACAAACAATTGAAGTGTGTTCTGAAATCGGGCGTCTGGCGGCGATCCGCAGCGTAATCTTCAATGATGCACAGACTTTTGAAATAAAATCGTGCGCTGCAACAAGAGGTGGCGCGCATGATGTTAGCAAAGCTGTACATGTTCTGCAGAAAAATAATGCACTGCGGCAAAAAAATCAAATGCATGATCAGTTCAACTGAACGCCGCCATTATCTGTAGCAATTTGCAGCGAACGAAAGACCAGTTTGCGTCAAAATGGTGCAATTAATTTAGAAACGAGCATTTTCCGTCCGGTGAAATCGCGTATCGGCGCAAGGGGGAGCGGCGAAGGCGGCGCAGCGCGCGTTCAGTCGAACAGGCTGGACACGCTTTCCTCTTTGGCAATTCGCGCGATCGCCTCCGCGATCAAGGGGCCGATCGAAACGACGCGAATGTTTTTAGAAACCCTGATGGCTTCCGTCGACTGGATCGTGTCGGTCACAACCAGTTCGCGGAGGCTGGACGCGGCGACGCGGGCCGCCGCGCCGCCGGAGAGGACGCCGTGGGTGATATAGGCGAAGACGTCGCGCGCGCCCTTGACGCGCAAAGCGTCCGCCGCATTGCACAGCGTGCCGCCCGAGTCGACGATGTCGTCAATTAAGATGCAGATCTTGCCGTTGACATCGCCGATGATGTTCATCACCTCCGATTCGCCAGCGCGGTCGCGTCGCTTGTCGACGATGGCGAGCGGCGCGTCGATGCGCTTGGCGAGGGCTCTTGCGCGAACGACGCCGCCAACGTCGGGCGAGACAACCATCACGTTGTCGAGTTCGAGTCGCTGTCGAATGTCGTGTACGAGCACCGGCGCGGCGAATAAATTGTCGGTTGGAATATCGAAAAAGCCCTGGATCTGCCCGGCGTGGAGATCGACCGTGAGAACGCGGTCTGCGCCCGCCCGCGTGATCAGATTGGCGACCAGCTTCGCCGAAATCGGCGTCCGCGGGCCGGGCTTTCGATCCTGTCGAGCGTAGCCGAAATAGGGGATGACCGCGGTGATCCGTCGCGCCGACGCGCGCCGGAGCGCATCGGTCATGATCAGCATTTCCATCAGATGATCATTCGTCGGATAGGACGTCGATTGAACGATGAACGTGTCCTGGCCGCGAACGTTTTCCTGGATCTCGACGAAAATCTCCATATCGGCGAAACGGCGCACTTGGCACTTGGTGAGCGGAACGCCAAGATAGGCTGCAATCGCTTCGGTCAGAGGCCGATTGGAATTGCCCGCCAAAATTTTCATCCCGACAGTCCCCGTTCACGCCCGTTCGATGGCGCCAGTTTATAGATGCCATAGCGCCACCGTAGCAATGCCCTCACGGCCGATTGCGGGAGCAATGCCGTGACGGCAATGTCAGCGCTTACGCGCTGTCCTAATTTTTCGAATTTCACGGCGCTCGCGGAGGCGTCTGGCGCAGGCTCCAAGCTGTCCAAGATCTTCTTTTCGACGGGGCTGAAGAACCTTTGACGGCGCTATTTGACGCGGGTCCAGGTTTCCGAACCGCATACGCCGCCATTCGCGCCGCATCCTTTGACCTCAAGAGAATTTCCGGACTCCTGCGTAACAGTAGCGCTGTAGAGCAGGCCGTCCTCTGCATTATAGGAGGTGCCGGTCCAGACATTCGACCCGCTCGGGTGCAGATTCATCAAGACCTCAATTCCCATCACAGAGCGGTTGCGCTTGCTGGGATCCGGATTGCGGACATCCTTTCCCGGCGCGCCTCGCGTCGAGGCGACAAAGCCGCAAAGAGAAGAGCCGCATTTTCTGATTCGCACCGTCGCATTGCCGTCGCCAACTCGCCATTCGCCGAGCGGATCCGCCGAGGCTGCGCCGGTAAACAGGGCCGAAATCGCCAAGGCCGTCAATATAATGCGTTTCATAGGTCCTCCAACTCATGGTCGCTCATCGCGCGCGCGATCATAGCGGCGCGGGCGCGCGTGTCGAGTTGCAACGAGTCGAAAATCCGAAGGAGGGTGGGATACCCGCTTAGCGCAGCGCCGCCATGCTGAAGCCGCTCCCGCCGGACGTCAAAGCCGCGTCTGTCAACGTGGCTCGCGGCGCGCTGGTCAGGGCGCCGTCGGGATCTGCCGGCGGCGGGCGCGTCGAAAACTGAGGTTTCGGGGTCTGATCCGTCTGTGGTTGGCCTTCCGGGGTGGCAAGCCCCGCGCTGGCGGCGAAGGCGGCGGCTTCTGGGGTCATCGCCAGAAAAGCTGCAAGGTCATCCGCGCTTTTGGCGGCGAGTCCGCTGATCGCCGCGTCGTCGAAGCCTGGCCAAGGGGCGGCCTCCGCCGACTGAACGATAACGCCATTTTCAAGCCGTCGCGCGCGTTTCTTTTTCGCGTCGAAAACATCATACACCACAGCGACCGCGACGCCCTTTTCGACGGGATAACTTGTCACATAGCCGCGGAGGAGATAGGCGGCTTTTTGCGAATCTGCGACCGTTATGTTCTTTTGCGCCGCCTGAGCGGCGAAAGCGTCTCTCATGCGGTTTTCGACGGCCTCGGGGACGCCGGTCAAGCTGGCGAGCGCGACGCTCGCGCCGCGGGGACTGGCGCTTGGCCTCAGCCCGGACCCGGGCGTGCTGGAACCGGCGTACGACGTTGCGATATCCGGCGGCGCCAATTCGACGCAGCCGCCAAGCACGGCCGGCAACAGCAAGCTGAGCGCGACCGTCATCGGGCTCGTCCCGCAGGCGCGCTGGCGCGGGAAATCCGACCGAGCTTTTCTGATCTTACCCTCCGTCGCCGGAATGGCGCAAATGAGCCGCCGCCGCGCCGCAAACCCGAGCCGACGGTTAATGACGACATCACGGCGTTAACTGAATTTTAACCAAGGCCCAAGGCTTTTTCGCGACGGACAAGGGACCATTGGCCTTTGGCGGATCTGAACCAGCCATCGAGTCGATAGCCCTGCGGGGTGAAACTCGCCCGCAGGAGTAAATCGTTGTTCGGACCGCCCGGCACGCCGCGGCGGCGCTCGCTTATCTCACGTGCAAAGTGCGGGAAGACACGGCGTGGATCAGTGAGGCCCAGCGCCTGCGGGGTCCTGACAACAATGTCGACAAATAATTCGACAGTAATCCCGCAACGTAGCCAAATTGAAGACTCGCAAGAAGGACGATTAGCTCAACAAATGAGGTCCCCAGCGATTTGCCGATGAGGTAGGGACCGGTGAGCGCCAAGACCGTCACCAAGGCGCAAGCCGGAAGAAGAACATAAACTTTGAAAAATCGTCCCAGGATCAGCCCCAACAGGGCCCCCGCGATCACGAGATCGGTCATTTCGATGCCTCCCGATATTTTTTTTATTTGTTATTCGCTATTGTGTTTAATATTTTTGTTTAATGTTAGGCCGATTTGTGGCAAGGCCTACAAAATAGCGAATTTCGTTTCGCGTCTCAAGCGGCGAGGGATTGGCATTGCTGCGTTCGAACGCGCCAATTCTCCGACGCCTTTGATTTTGACGCCGCCGTCGCTATGTTTGACGCACAACCCAGCCGCACCGCGCGACCGTCCCGTCGCCGGCCGAATCCCATCAACAGATATGACGAGCCCGGCTCCCTCGTAATTGCGCTCGCTTCAAAATAGAACTCTTGTCCACCCATGTGCAAGGTAATTTTCAGGATGCGCCTGTGAAGAAACGGTTCTATTAATACTATGATTGCTCCTATTCCTTCTTGCTGCAACGCAGCACAAGTCCCCTAAACGTGGGTCTGACTGTTCAAAGTCTGCGATAGCCGCGAAAAGAAACTCCAGGGAGGGCGCGCCAATCCCGCGATTCGAGAGTGCCGGGCGAAATGGTCTTGTGTTGCTTATCAGGCTGAATCTTATCGGCGATCGGCGCGACGTTGATGCGCGCAGCTGTGTCCGCGCTGATATCCGCTCGTGATGGCAAACGAAAGATAAACCCGAGCCTCTGCGCGGCGGGCGGTGTCGGAGATTTCTGCACCTTGCAAAAGACGGGCGGCATTCTTCCCGTCTGTAACGTCTATTTCACAAACGGCCGGGACGCCGCGCCCGAGCGAGGACGAGCGTTATCCTCCGTCTCCGGATAAAATCCGGTAGGATTTTCAACAAAACAATCCAGCGGGCAAGGATCGCGAGGCTTCGCATAAATTCCATCCCTCCACCACGCAATGCAGATGCCCAACGCCGCGGCAAGACCGAAGTTCCAGCGAGCAGCAACCGGCGATCCCGATCGCTCGTCGCTTTTCAGAGTCCATCGAACAGGGCAGTCGATAGATAGCGCTCCGCGAAGGATGGAATGATGATGACGATGTTCTTCCCTTCGCTTTCTGGTCTCGACGCTACTTCGATGGCCGCCGCGACGGCGGCGCCTGACGAAATGCCGACCGGGATGCCCTCCAACCGCGCCAGAAGCCGCGCCATGTCGAACGCGGTTTGATTGCCGACGGTCAAGACTTCGTCAATGACCGACCGATCAAGGATCGAGGGAACGAAGCCGGCGCCTATGCCTTGAATCTTGTGCGGTCCGGGCTGGCCACCCGAGAGCACCGGCAAATCCTCCGGTTCGACGGCGACTATTTTCAAGCTTGGACGGCGTGGTTTTAAAACATGCCCCACGCCGGTGACCGTGCCGCCGGTGCCGACACCCGCGACGAATATGTCGATCTCGCCATCGGTGTCTTTCCAGATTTCCTCGGCGGTGGTCAATTTGTGGATCTCGACATTGGCCGGATTGTCGAACTGGCGCGGGATGGCCGAATCAGGCGTCAACTCCGCGAGCTCCTGCGCCTTGGCGATGGCGCCTTTCATGCCTTGCGCGGCGGGTGTCAGAACGAGCTCTGCGCCGAGCAGCGCCAGCATCTTGCGACGCTCGATCGACATCGATTCGGGCATTACGAGAATGAGCCTGTAACCGCGGGCGGCGGCGACGAAGGCGAGAGCGATGCCGGTATTGCCGGAGGTCGGCTCGATCAGCGTTGTTTTGCCAGGCGTAATCTTGCCTTCAGCTTCGAGCGTCGAGATCATATGCACGCCGATGCGATCCTTGACGCTCGCGAGCGGATTGAAGAATTCGAGTTTGGCGAGGAGATTCGCTTTGAGGCCCTTCGCCGCCTCGATTTTGCGCAGGCGGACGAGCGGCGTGTTGCCGATCGTGTCCGTGATCAACTCAAAAATGCGGCCGCGGCTGGGGGTCTCAAGGGGAGCGGAGGCTTTGGGTTGGCTAGCGGCGGTCTGCGCCATGATCTTTAGCTCCATCTGGCTCGAGCTGCGCTTCCCTACGTAGGCAAGCGCTGTTTGCGTGGCATTGTTGCGCCGCCGTTGCGCAAGATCAACCTCTGCGCCTCGCGGACGCCGAGTCGTTGGATGCGGGGCGGCGTTTCCCTCCGGCCGATCGGAAAAGCGCCTCCCGACGGTAACCTATAAAGTCTAGGCATTCTGTCAACAGATAAGAGCAGCAGCTAAGACTTCACTCCGCCGCTGCTCCGATTTTCTGTAGACCCCGTTTCGAAGCGGAGCTGCCAAGTTCACGCAGCCCGGGCGAGACCCGTCGCCGCAGACAAAGCCTGGTCGAGATCTGCGATGATGTCGTCGATGTGCTCAATTCCAATCGAAAGGCGCACATAGCCGGGCGTCACGCCGGTTGCGAGCTGCTCTTCGCCAGTGAGCTGTGAATGCGTCGTCGTCGCGGGATGGATTGCGAGGCTGCGCGAGTCGCCGATATTGGCGACGTGATAAAACAGCTGCAGCGCGTCAATGAATTTGCGCCCGGCTTCCGCGCTTTCGAGCTCAAAGCCGACGAGGCCGCCATAGCCGCCTTTGAGATAGCGATCGGCCCGCTCGCGCGCGAGCCCGGTCTGTAGCGAAGGATAGATGACTCTCTGAACCCCCGGCTGGCGCGTCAGATAATTCGCCACCGCCTCGGCGTTCCGGACGTGCCGCTCGATCCGCAGCGCCAATGATTCGATTCCCTGCAAAATCAGGAAGGCGTTGAAAGGCGACATGGCGGCGCCGATGTCGCGCAGCAGCGTGGTGCGCGCCTTGACGATGTAGGCGACCGGCCCCAAGGGCCTCACCGCCTCGGTCCAGACCGCGCCATGATAGCTTGGGTCGGGCGTATTCAGCGCCGGCTGGCGCTCCTTGTGATGCTCCCAGTCGAAATTGCCGCCGTCGACGATGACGCCGCCAATCGAATTGCCGTGGCCGCCAAGATATTTGGTCGCCGAATAAACGACGATCGCCGCGCCATGCTCCAGCGGCCGCGAAAAATCGGCGAAGCCGTGTTGTCGACGATGAGAGGGATGCCGAGGAAGCGGCCGATGGCGGCGACCTCGGCGATCGGCAGCACGGCAAGTTTCGGATTGGGCAGGGTTTCGGCGTAATAGGCGCGGGTGCGGTCGTCGGTGGCGCGGCGGAAGGCTTCAGGATCGTTCGGGTCGACGAAGCGCGCCTCGATCCCCTGATCCTTCAGCGTATTGGCGAACAGGTTCCAGGTTCCGCCGTAAAGATCCGTGGCGCTGACGATATTATCGCCGGCCCGGGCGATATTCTGGACCGCGAAGGCCGAGGCCGCCTGCCCGGAGGCGAGGGCGAGAGCCGCCGCGCCGCCTTCGATCGCCGCCATGCGCTGCTCCAGAACGTCGAGGGTCGGATTGCCGATGCGCGTATAAATATTGCCCAGCTCCTTCAGCGCGAAGAGATCGGCGGCGTGCTGCGTGTCGTGAAACTGATAGGAGGTGGTCTGATAGATCGGCACGGCGACGGCGCCGGTCGCGGGGTCCGCGCGCCAGCCGGCGTGCAGGGCGAGCGTTTCTGTATGTCTCGTTGAAGCCGGCATCGAAGTCTCCGGGTCGTTATGGGTGGCGGAGGGGCGGGCTCAGTTCAATTAACTTGCGGGCGGCTCCGGAGCAGGCCGAGAAAAAAGGCTGCGGTCAGCGTCATCCGCCCATGGTCAATTCATCGCCGTCGTTCTCCAATAGAGCAATCGGCGCCCCAGGGCCAACCGCGGCCCCCTCGCCGCCGGCGGAGGCTGCAGGCGCATTTTCCGCTCAGCCTAGGCTTTTCCGGGGCGATATGCGTCGCGACCTCCATTTGGGCGCGCCAAGCTTACGGATCGACAGGGCCTTCCTTCACTTAGGCAGCGCGCGGCTTCCAGATATGCTAACGATTTTCCCGCTCGGTTGCGACCCTCGCGGCGCACAAAGGGCTCAAACAGAAAACTCAGGGGAGAACCATGCTTCGAGGAGTTCTGATCGGCGCGGCCGCTGCGGTGGCGGTCATGGCGTCAACGGCGGCGTTCGCGCAGAAGGCTAAGTCGGGCTCAGCTGGAGATGCCAAGGCCATGCTCGAGAAAGCGATCGCCGCGCTGAAGGCCAATGAGGCTGACGCCACCGTCAAGTTCAACAAGGCCGACGGCGGGTTCAGGGATCGCGACCTTTACGTGTTCTGTTTTGAGATGGGCACGGGCAGATTCACCGCCCATGTCAACCCCCGCAACATCGGTACGGACGTCAGAGCGCTCAAGGAAAAGGACGGCTCACCGTTGGGTCAAAAACTCTACGACGCGGCCAAAGAAGGAACGATTATGACGGTCGATTACAATTACCCGAAGCCGGGCGCGACTGCCCCCGTGCCGAAGGAAGCATATATCTCCCGCGTCGGCGACGAGGGCTGTGGCGTCGGCTACTACAAGTAGCAGGCCCGTCGCGAAACGGGCGTCCCGGGGAGAGCGGCGGCCCGTTTCGCGAGCGTTTGAGGGCTTGCGGGGCGGCCTCGCGGCGAAGCGCAGATCATCGCGGCCGGGGGGCCAAATACGGCCAAAGAGCGCTTCCTCGCCGGCAAGACGCCCCGGCGGATGTCATAATCGAGAGATTTTGGCGCTGCTGCTCCCCTCTGAGGGGTTGCCGAAAGTCGCGCCGCGAACCGCGAGATAAAATGGAATGGGGTCTCGCCGCGAGAAACAACCCGCGCGATTCGGCGCAAGACCCATTTCAGCGCATGGCGCCTGAAAGCGGGCGATCAATCCTGTAGCGACTGGAGATAGGCAATCACGTCGGCGCGCTCGGATTTCCTCCGGCAGTCCCCGGAAGTTCATTTTCACGCCGTGCACCGTGCCGCGCGGGTTGGACAAATAGCCGTCGAGCTCCTCGACCGTCCAGGTCTTATCCGAGTTCTTAAGGGCGTCCGAGTAATCAAAGCCCTGAACCATGCCGGCCTTTCGGCCGATGATTCCATAGAGACTTGGGCCAACCTTGTTGATGCCGACGTCAACCGAGTGGCAATTCTCGCATGTTTTGCCGAAGATGGCCTTGCCCGCATCGACGTTGCCCGCGGCCATTGCGCCGCCCCCGACAAACAGCCCAGCCGCCAGCGCAAAACTTCCGATGATGTTTTCGTATCGCATCGTTCTCTGTCTCCTGCCTGAACTGGCTGCAGTAGGCGCCGGCGCGCTCGCATAAGGAGATTGTCAGTCTCTCCCTTTCGACCGAACGGTCGGTCCGCATTGATATGCAGCAAAACAGATGGGAGGCAATATACGCCTTATGTAGCAATTGACGCCGCCGCGCCCTTGGGGGGCGTCAATGGCGCTTACGCGACGCGGTTCGGGGCGACGCCCGTGACATCAAAAAGCAGCTCATCATTCGCGATCTCGACAGGATATTCGGCAATTTTGGGAGCGCCTTTGACGCATTGGCCCGCTGCGACGTCAACTCGTGATAGCGGCAGGGCAGAGCGCCTCCATCAAATCAGCGTCCGCCAGAGGCTCGTTGGCGTGCAGGCGCAGGCACGGAAGGGCGCGCGGCTGACGCCGGGCGACCATTTGGCGAACCTGTCGCTCACAAATCGGGTTGCTTCGCAGGCAGTTGACCGCGTTGCGTGTCGGAATGCCGACAAACGCCGCGCGATTTCCGACATTGCGAGCATCAGTATGGGTGCGTCGCAACGTTGACGCCAGGCTTGTCGTCGGAAAGGCGCCTCAAAAAACTGGGTCTGGGGCGAGCCTTCTTGTTTCCCGGCGCCAATGATGGACTCGGCGGAGTTCGGGGCCGAATGCGGCCAGCACGGCGCCCTTTTCGAGATCGAGACCGGACAGTGTGTCGATGGACCCTGCGAGGCCAAAAGCCTCGAGCCCATCGCCGTCGCCATCATTGATGGAGAGGTCTGTCTCTGCGGCGGCAAGCTGATCGAAGACGACGGCGTTCCCGATCCATTCAACACGCCGGACGACGGTCCTGTCGTTCTATCGATTCCGACTGAAGCTCAGGCTGGCCCAAAAAGATATCGAGAGCGCGCCGAGATGGCGCTCGCCGGCGCCGCTGGTTGAAGGCAGGCCGCAGCGCGCCGGCCGTCGTGCGGCGCCGCCGCTCAGGCGAGGTGGCTTGGCCGGAAAGATCGCGCGTCGGCAATCGCCCAGGCGTCCTTAAATCGCCGGTCCTCCGTGCCGGCGAGGAGGGCGCCCGGCGTCAGCGGGGGGTAGCCCTCGGCAAGGCTCATCACTTCGTGTGACGAAATGCGCCGCGAGAAATGGGCCGGCGTGAATTCGCCGGGATGCGATAGCCCGGCCGCGGCGACGAATTCGGCCAGCGCCTTGGTCGTCTGGTTGTGGTAGTTCATTACTCGCTCCGCTTTGCTTGGCACCACAAGCGCGCGCTGCCGGGTTGGGTCTTGCGTCGCGACGCCCGTCGGACAGCGGTCGGTGTGACAGCTTTGTGACTGGAGGCAGCCGACCGCGAACATGAAGCCGCGCGCTGCGTTGCACCAGTCGGCGCCGAGCGCCATGGCGCGGGCGATGTCGAATGCGGTGATGATCTTGCCGCTGGTGCCTAAGCGGATTCGCTCGCGCGCATTGATGCCAACGAGCGCGTTATGGACGAAGTTGAGACCCTCGCGCATCGGCATGCCCAGATGGTCGATGAATTCCAAGGGCGCCGCTCCCGTGCCGCCCTCCTTGCCGTCAACCACGATGAAATCCGGATAGATGCCTGTCTCCAGCATGGCCTTGCATATGGCGAGAAACTCCCAGGCGTGGCCGACACAAAGCTTGAAGCCTGTCGGCTTGCCGCCCGACAGCCGCCGCAACTCGGCGATGAACTCCAACATTTCGATCGGTGTCGAGAAGGCGGAATGGCGGGCGGGCGAGATGCAGTCCACGCCCTGTGCGACGCCGCGCGCGGCGGCGATGTCGGCGCTGACTTTGGCGGCGGGCAGCACGCCGCCATGGCCAGGCTTGGCCCCTTGGCTAAGCTTCAGCTCGATCATTTTAATTTGCTGGTGGGCGGCGGTCTCGGCGAAGCGTTCCGGCGCGAATTTCCCGCTGAGGTTGCGGGCCCCGAAATAGCCTGAGCCGATCTCCCAGATGATGTCGCCGCCGAACTTGGCGTGGTGGAAGCTGAATCCGCCGCCCGTGTCATGGGCAAAGGCGCCCATCGCCGCGCCCTTGTTGAGCGCCTGGATCGCGTTGGGACTCAGGGCGCCGAAACTCATCGCCGAGATGTTGAAGACGGAGGCCGAATAGGGCTTGGCGCAATCGGGTCCGCCGACTGTGACGCGGAAGTCGGAGTCGGCTACCGCGCTCGGCGCCATCGAGTGGTGGACCCACTCATATCCCTCGCCGTAAACGTCATAGTGGGTTCCGAATGGCCGTTTTTCCGGCGCCTTTTTGGCGCGTTGATAGACGATTGCTCGTCTATCGCGGCTGAACGGCGCGCCATCCTTGTCGCTCTCGAAGAAGTATTGCCGCATCTCCGGACGGATCTCTTCGAAGATGAAACGCAGATGAGCGGCGATCGGGTAATTGCGCAAGATGGCGTGCCGCTCTTGCACGAGATCGTGGACGCCGAGCGCCGAAAGCCCTGCGAATGCGGCAAGGCAAAGCCACCAGAGAATGCCGGACGCCACCCCCGCGATCATCAGGGCGAGGATCGCCGCTGTAGCGACGATCGACAGAGTAAAGGTTATGAAACGCGGGGTGAAAGGCAAAATCAGTCTGTTCATGGCCGTCCCCGATGCAGGTCGCTGGCCGCATTTTCGGCGGAATGTGGCACGTCTCCCCCGCTTTGTCATCAGGGCGCTGCGGCGCGAGACGCGGCGGCGGCAAAGTGTTGGATTGGGCGCCTGACGCCCGGAGTGTTGCGGATTCAAAGCGGTTCCATCGCCTTGGCGCGGTAGATTCGACAATAGAATGGCGCATTGAGAGATTTTTTTGATTTTCAGGAACGGGAAAGTGGTTTAGCAATTTGTTTCGTCGCATCCTCTTTTTGCAAATCGGCATTAGCTTCGCTTGAATAGGCTGCAACCGCGCCGTTGTCCTGAAGAGCTCCAACAATTGGCGCGCGTTTGACAAATGTAGGAAAGTCGGCGAGGCCAATTAAAGTGAGTTCTGTGGATCAACGCCGCCGGCCCCGCTGAACGCATAGCTCCGCTTCACCCCGTCAAGGTAAGAACAGGCACCATGGACACTTCACTCGAGCGCATCCGCGCCAAGATCGCTGAACTGGAAACGAAGATCACCGACCTACGCATCGCCGAACGCGAGCTACAAGCCCTCGAAAAGGTTTCTGCGCCAAAGGCCAAAGCTGCGCCACGGTCTGCGCCAAAGCCGAAAGGAAAACGCAAGCCCGAGGCGGCTGGCGAGGGCGCGCCGCGTCAGACTATCGGCGCGGCGATAACGGAGGTTCTCGACCAGCATGGCTCGCTGTCGGCCGCCGAGATCGCCGAGCACGTCAAGGCGGCTGGCCGCGACATCACCAACCGGACAGTGTCTTTCGCGTTGCAAGCGTTGAAAAAGCGCGGCCTCGCCAAGAGCGCGGAGGGCAAATGGAGTCCTGCTAAAGCCCGATCGAAATGAGCGTCTAGCGGGGTGGACGGGTGGGCTGCCTGACGGGCGCCCGCGCGGCGGCGGCTCAGTCCGTTCGCGGCGTAGCGCGTCTAGGGCGCCGTCCTTGACCAAGCCAGCTCCGCCGGGTTGATCGAGTCGGCGTTCGATGAGCATGATTTCGCGGGCGTAGGCGATGTAGTCCTTTGCCTGGCGGGCGACCTGTCGTCTCGCAGAAAGCCGGCGGTTCAGTCCATTGGTCCGGCAGGTCGGGCGCCCTCACGACCGCGATGACCCGCGTCCCTGCGGCTGCGCCGGTTGTGATGATCGGATGCCGTCATTGAAAAGCGACCCGTCCAGACGCCTTCATCGAGAAGGGCGATGCGCGCGCGCGCACATCGATGTGTAGCGCGCGTCGGCAATCCGTTTGAGCCCCTTAGTTCTACTGAGTTAGAAAATTTGAGAGGATTTGGGATGGATCGTGATCTGGTAAATTGGTGATTTGCGCCTTTTTGAGCGGGTCACTCGGATGGATGAGATATCGAAAGCGTGCCGAACACGATTTGACGCCTATGTCCAGGCGCTTGTCGAAGTAATTGGACACGCTGACCGGGGCGAGCCCTTGCACGATTATTGTGTGGGCCTGTTGATGCCGGGTGAACGTAAAAGCGTCGAGCCGATGGCGGCGGTTGTCGCACCGTCGCGGGTCTCGGCCAAACATCAATCGCTTCTGCATCTCGTCGGTCAGGCGCCTTGGTCGGACGAGGCGGTTTTGCGGAGGGTTCGCGAATGGGTCGTGCCCTCGATCGAAAGACAAGGCGATCGGATCGAAGCCTGGATCGTCGACGATACCGGCTTTGCGAAAAAAGGCACGCATTCGGTGGGCGTCGCGAGGCAATATTGCGGTAGGCTCGGCAAGCAAGACAATTGCCAGATCGCAGTGACGCTTTCGATTGCCAATCATGCGGCGAGCCTGCCCATCGCCTACCGTCTCTATCTGCCGGACGAATGGGCCAAGGACCAAGCGCGTCGCAAGAAAGCAAAAGTTCCGAAAGAGGTGAAGTTCAAGACCAAGCCGCAGATTGCGCTCGATCAGATCCGTACGGCCTATGCCGCGGGCGTCGCCCAAGGCATCGTACTGGCGGACGCCGCTTATGGCGGGGATCAGAAATTTCGCACCGGCGTCAGCGCTCTCGGCCTCCCTTATGCCGTCGGCATCCAATCGACGCCCAGCGTCTGGCCGCCAGGCAAAGGACCTTTACCACCGAAGAAATGGACGGGCCGCGGCCGCAAACCGACCAAGCTGCGGCGCGATGACAAGCATTGTCCCGTATCGGTCAAGGAACTCGCCCTGAGCCTGCCCAAAAAGGCTTGGCGCCGCATCACCTGGCGAGAGGGCTCGAACGCGCCGCTCACCTCGCGCTTTGCCGCCCGGCGCGTGCGTCCGGCATCCCGCGACGAAAAAAGAACCACACCGCATCCGGTCGAATGGCTCCTCGTCGAATGGCCGAAAGGCGAAACGGAACCGACCAAATATTGGCTTTCCACTTTGCCTGAGGACACGCCACTCGCCGTGCTCGTGGATTACGCCAAACTGCGTTGGCGCATCGAACGCGATTACGAGGAACTCAAAAGCGAGCTCGGCTTAGGTCACTACGAAGGGCGAGGTTGGACAGGTTTCCATCATCACGCCACACTCTGCATTGCTGCATACGGCTTCCTGATCTGCGAGAAGGAAGCCTTTCCCCCCTCGACGCCAGAATTCCAAACGTCTCTCCTACCCAAAAATTATCGACCCCGCGGCGCCGCCGGTACGCCCCGAACGGCACGTCACAAACTCGATCGCGACGATCAGACGATGTCTCATCGTCGCCCTTGCCAAGAGACTCACGCGATGTCCATGTTGCCAGACAATCCGCCGCCAAAATCCGCCACCGCTACGCTTATGACGCAGTAGAATTAGGAGGTGACCATGGACTATCGCAAGAGGTTTGTCGTCGACCCGGGAAAGGCGCTGAAGCTCGAGGATATTGATCCTTCGTTCAAGGGAGATTACGAAACGGCGGAGGCCGCCGCAGTCGACATCGAGCGTTGCCGGAACAAACTCGCAAGCCTGCAGTCGCTCCTTTACGCCGAGAAAAAACATGCGATCTTGATCGTCCTGCAGGCGCTTGACGCCGGCGGCAAGGATGGCGCCGTGAGCCATGTCTTCACCGGCTTCAACCCGCAAGGCGTCAAGGTTACGAGCTGCAAGGAGCCGACGCCCGTGGAGCTCGCCCATGACTTTCTGTGGCGCGTTCATCCGCAAGCGCCCGCCAAAGGCGAAGTCGCGATCTTCAACCGCTCCCATTATGAAGACGTTCTAATCACGCGTGTGCACAAACTGATCGACAAGGCGACCTGGACCCAGCGCTACGACCAGATCCGCGATTTCGAGAAGGAATTGAGCGAGAGCGGTGCGACGATCCTCAAATTCTTCCTGCACATCAGCTAAGGAGGAACAACTCGCGCGTTTCGCCGCGCGCCTCGACGATTCGCGGCGAAACTGGAAAATCAGCGAATCGGATTATCGCGAGCGCGCCTTCTGGGACGATTACGCCACAGCCTACGAGGACGCGCTGAGCGCCACCAGCACAAGTTACTCGCCCTGGTTCGTCATCCCGGCGAACCGCAAATGGTTCCGCAATCTGGCGGTGTCCCAGATCGTTGCTGACTCCATGGACGATCTTCACATGGCCTACCCGAAACCGGCGGTTGATCTCGCCGACATCAGGCGCAAATACCACCAAGCGCAACAGGAGGAGAAAAAGGAAAAAGCCTAGGCCAGGAGTTGCGCGCCCGACGGTTTTTGCGAGGGGCATGGTATTCCCGCCATTTGCTCACGCAACGTACGGCGCCAGACGGCCTTCCCGTTAGCTTAACAATTTCTTTTCAATATCGTCCAAGGCCTTTCGCACTTCGACCAGGATCAGCCGATCCGCGGCGTTTTGATCGATATCGGGCACGTCCCAATCGAATATCGCGCGATATTTTTCAACGAGGCGCCTTACGTCCCCGATGAGTTGATCGCGGTGTCCCTCCATTTCTCTCTGTTCGATTTCTCCCACGTCATTCGCTCCTTGATGTTCAGGCGAAGTCACGGATCTATGCTTGGCGCCTCCCGCCGGCGGATTGGCGTCGGCCGCGATCCAGTCGCGGAATTTGGCGCCATCGGCGGCGCGCAGCAATTGATTTTCGCCCTGGCCTTCGCACCGCCATCGGCAATCTTTCTGGCGAGGGTGGCGCGGACGATGCCACAGCCTGGTCACCTCTACATTCTCGCACATTCTCGTCGCCGTGCCGATGAACATACTGTCTGGCGCCAACACCCCGCCTGAGGCGATGCCGCCGCTTCCGCGAGCCGTCATGTCGGCGTCTCCCTCGACCCATTTCGTCTCGTTCGCGCCATCAATTCTGTACCGGGCGCCGGCCTTTTGGTGATTTGGCCGGACTATCTATTTGTAGCGCTGGTTGGAGGTTTGTTCATGTTTCTCGCCGTGATTCGCTTTCGCGCGGGGCGGCCCAAGCGGCGTGAGACGAGTCGCGCCTCGTCGTCGGCCTTGATGCTCCAACGCATCGCTCCGAATCTCCTTTCCCCTTACCACGCCCTCTCCTCCGCTTGAGCTTCGCCGTCAGACTCTGGGACCGCACAAGCAATTCGTTCGGCCTGCGGCGCGCCAAAAAAGCCACAATTTTGCCGCGAGAGAGGATTGCCGAACGCATTTTGTTGGCGCAAGGTGGGCTTTCAAGGGTGAAAGCCCGGCAGTTCAGGGAATGGACGCCGAAAACGGGGAGTGAGCGCGATATGGCCGCACAGGGCTTTGAAATCATCCAACGAAATCCGAAATATCAAGAACTCGTCCGGACGCGGTCGTCGTTTGGCTGGACCCTTACGGCGATCATGCTGATCATCTATTTCGGGTTCATTCTGCTGATAGCATACGAACCGAAATTTCTCGGCACGCCGATCGGCTCTGGCGTCATGACGATCGGCATTCCGATCGGCGTGGCCGTGATCGTTTCAGCGTTTGTTCTCGTCGGAATTTATGTGATCCGAGCCAACGCCACCTATGACAGCCTGACCCGCGACATCGTCGAGGAGTCACGCTGATGAAACGGCTCAACAGCTCTTTTCGCCGCCGCGCATTCTCGCCGCGCTTCCCGCGGCCGCATACGCGGCGGAGGCGATCGAGGGCGGCCCCAAGCAGGCGACCAACTGGTCCGCCATCGGGATGTTCATCCTGTTCGTCTGCCTTACCCTTGGCATCACCTATTGGTCGGCCAAGCAGACGAAATCCGCCGCCCAGTTCTATTCCGCCGGCGGCGGCATCACCGGCTTCCAGAACGGCCTCGCCATCGCCGGCGACTATATGTCCGCCGCGTCGTTCCTCGGCATTTCCGGCCTGGTGTATCTTTCCGGCTATGACGGTCTCATCTATTCCGTCGGCTTCCTGGTCGGTTGGCCGATCGTCACCTTCCTGATCGCCGAGCCGCTGCGCAACCTCGGCAAATACACCTTCGCCGACGTCGCATCGTTCCGCCTCGGCCAGACCGAGATACGCATCCTCGCCGCCTGCGGCTCGCTCGTCGTCG
Organism: uncultured Alphaproteobacteria bacterium; assembly: GCA_963789645.1. Taxonomy (GTDB): domain Bacteria; phylum Pseudomonadota; class Alphaproteobacteria; order Rhizobiales; family Beijerinckiaceae; genus Methylocapsa. The sequence goes on from CAWBLM010000005.1 coordinate 74,997, forward strand.
TGGCGTTCTATCTGATCGCCCAGATGGTCGGCGCCGGCAAGCTGATTCAGATTCTGTTTGGCCTCGACTACTGGATGGCGGTGGTCATCGTCGGCGTCCTGATGATCATCTACGTCACCTTCGGCGGCATGCTGGCGACAACCTGGGTGCAGATCATCAAGGCCGTGCCTGCTGCTTGTCCGGCGCCACCTTCATGGCCTTGGCGGTGCTGTGGCACTTCGGCTTCAGCCTGGAGGCGCTGTTCGCCAAGGCGGTCGAGGTGCATCCGAAGCATCTCGCCATCATGGAGCCCGGCGCCCTCGTGACCAATCCGATCGGCGGCGATCTCGCTTGGGCGTCGCGCTGATCTTCGGCACGGCCGGCCTGCCGCATATCCTGATGCGCTTCTTCACCGTGGCCGACGCCAAGGCGGCGCGCAAGTCGGTGTTCGTATGCCACCGGATTCATCGGCTATTTCTATATCCTGACCTTCATCATCGGCTTCGGCGCGATCACCCTGGTCGCGACCAATCCGGCCTTCCTCGATCCCGCGATCGCCGCGACCAAGGGACCGATCGCGGCGCTGAAGGGCGGCTCGAACATGGCCGCCATCCATCTCGCCGACGCAGTTGGCGGCGACTGTTCCTCGGCTTCATCTCCGCGGTCGCTTTCGCCACCATCCTCGCCGTGGTCTCCGGCTTGGCGCTCGCCGGCGCATCCGCGATCAGCCATGACCTGTTACGCCACCGTCATCCGCAAGGGCAGGGCCAACGAGCGGCAGAAATGAGGGTGTCGAAAATCGCCACGATCTGCCTCGGCGTGCTCGCCATCCTGCTGGGCATCGCGTTCGAAAAGCAGAACGTCGCCTTCATGGTCGGCTTGGCGTTCTGCATCGCCGCGTCGTGCAATTTCCCGGTGCTGTTGCTGTCGATGTTCTGGCGTGGGCTCACCACGCGCGGCGCTCTCATCGGCGGCTTCCTCGGCTTGATCTCGGCCGTCGTTATGGTCGTGCTCTCGCCGGCGGTGTGGGAGGTGACGCTCGGCTACCCCAAAGGCTCGGCGCCGATTCCCTATGAAAATCCCGCGCTGTTTTCGATGACGATCGCCTTCATCGGCATCTGGCTGTTCTCGGTCCTCGACCACAGCAAGCGCGCGCAGCTCGACCGCGCCGGCTTCGACGCGCAATTCGTCCGCTGCCAGACCGGCATAGGGGCGACCGGCGCTTCGGCTCACTAGCGCAAGGAGCTCCGGACCCAACCTGTTTGCGTCCGGAGCAAGCGATGCCGAACGCGTTCGACGAACACAACCCGCCGTTCGACCGCCTGACCCCACAGGAAATCGAGACGCTCCGCCGCGCGCTCGACATCGGCTATTTCCGCCCTGGCGAAACCATCATCGCCCAGGGCGCGCCGGCCGAGGCGCTGTATGTCGTCATCAAGGGCGTCGTCGAGGAAAAGGCCGGCGCGGAAATCGTCGCCCTTCTGGGGCCGAACGATTTTTTCGACAGCCGCGCCCTGGTGCAGGGCCACAGCGGCCACGACTTTATCGCGCGCGAAGAAACACTGTGCTACTTGCTGCCGAGGAGCGCAGCGCTCGACCTCATTCAGAGCAATCCGCGCTTCGCCGCGTTCTTCTACCTCGAAATCTCGCGCAAGCTCGACGCGATGGCGCGCGAGGAGGAGGATAGCCGCATCGGCCCGCTGATGCGCGCGCGCGTCTCCGACATGAACCTCAGGCCTGCTTTCTTCATCGACGCGAACGAAACGATCGAGACCGCCGGCCATCGCATGCGAGACATCAACAGCAATGCGTTGTTCGTGCGCGATGGCGACCGGATCGGCATCATAACCGGCAATACATTGTCGAAGGCCGTCGTACTCAATCGCATGCCGATCGAAGCTCCGATCGGCCCGATCACCAATTTCGAACTGATCTCGCTTTCGTCCGGACGATTTCGTCTATTCGGCGCTGATCCTGATGACCAAGACCAACAAGCGGCGCGTGGTGGTTCATGACGGCGCGACCTATATCGGCATTCTCGAGGATATTGAGCTGTTAAGCTTCGTGACCGGCAATGCGCAGCTGGTCGCAAGGCGAATCGATCGCGCCGTCAGCCTCGCCGACCTCACTATCGCGTCGCGCGAGATCGGCGAACAGGTTCGCTTGCTGCGGCGCCAGGGCGTGAAAATCGAAGTGGTCTGCCGAAATCATCTCGGACCTCAACCGGCGCCTGTTCGCCAAGCTATTCGCCCTTAGCGCTCCGACGGCCATCCGCGCCGGCGGCTGCCTCGTGGTGATGGGCAGCGAAGGGCGCGGCGAGCAGACGGTGCGGACGGATCAGGATAATGGCTTGATCCTCGCCGGCCCCGTCGACGAGAAGTTGCTTGAAAAATTCCGCCAAGATTTACCGCGGCGCTAGAAGGCTTCGGGTTCGCGCCTTGTCCGGGCAATGTCATGGTGCGCAACCCCGTCTGGTCGCGCCGCTCGCCGACTATCTTTCGGCGTTCCGGCGCTGGGTCGCGCTCCCCGACGAAAACGCCCACATGAATGTGGCGATCTTCTATGACGCCGTCGCGGTCGCCGGCGACGCACAGCTTTTGGCGAAGGCCAAGAGCGAATTGGTTGCGGCGGCGCGCGGCAACAGCGCCTATATGGCGCATTTCGCCCGCGCGACCGAGGCGTTCCCGATGCCGATCGGCCTCTTCAATAATCTGCTCACGCTGGACGGGCGGGGGGACGCGGTCGACCTCAAGAAAGGCGGCATCTTCCCCATCGTGCACGGGGTGCGCAGTCTGGCGTTGGAGCGCGGCCTGACGGAAACCGGCACGGCCGAGCGGATCCAAAAGCTGGTCGAGCTCGGAGCGCTCAGCAGAGACCTCGGACTGGAGCTCACCCAGTCGCTCTATTTCCTGATGACGCTGCGCCTCGACGCCCAGCTCGCCGCGGCGGGCCCATCGAGCGCGCTGATACGCCCGGCGGAGCTTTCCACTATGCAGCGAGACCTGCTGCGCGATGCGTTTCGGGTGGTCAAGCAGTTTCGCGACGTGGTCCGCCGGCGCTTCAATCTCGGCATGTTCTGACATGATCCCGCGCGCGCTTAAGCGGCTGTTTCATCAGATCAGCATCGGGGACCAGTCATACCGTTTTATGTTCCGTCCCGGCCCTCCCGACGAAGCCGTCGCCTTCGACTGCGAGACCACCGGGCTCGACTGCCGCCGCGACGACATCATCACCATCGCTGCGGTCCGCATACGCGGCAACCGCATCTTGACGAGCGAACGGTTCGAGGAGGTCATCCGGCCGGAGGCGCGGATGCGCGCGGACGCCATCAAGGTGCACCGGCTCTTCGAGGCGGACGTCGAGGCGGGCAAACGGATGGAGAGGATCATCCCGCAGTTTCTCACTTCATCGAGAGGCCGGCCGCTGGTTGGCTATTACGTCGAATTCGACGTTCGGATGGTCGACAAGTATCTAATCGGATTGCTCGGCATCGAATTGCCGAACCCGCTGATCGAGGTCTCCAAACTCTACTACGAGCGCAAATACGGCGACGCGCCGCCAGGCAGCGAGATCGACCTTTCATTCGCCGCCATCTTGCGCGATCTGGAGCTGCCGGTCCTCGATCAGCACGACGCCTTCAACGATGCGTTGATGACGGCGATGATGTATGTGAAGCTGCGCGATCTGAAGCAGCGGGGCGTTCGCATTCCTCGATCGCGCCCAACGTCGGGTCCGCAGGCGACGCTCGCATAGCAGACTAATCGAAGATGAAAGGGCGCACAAAAACGACCGCCCTTCATCGGAGCCAGCGCGCCGCCGCCGCTAATGCTATATTTCTGACAATATAGCATGAGACCTTGGTCCTGTTTCTGACAATCGCTGGTTTAAATCGCGCCTCGAACTAGCGCCCGCCAAAATCGAAACACGTAAGTATCTCATATATAATCATTTTTAGATGACGTTATCGCGGCGCGAGCCTTGTTCAGTCATCGTGGCGCGAGCCTTGCTCAATGGAGGCAGCCCGAAGAGGAGGCCCGACCATGCATGACGCGCCGTTCCCACGCTCCCCTCCCCAGAGGCGCGGCTTCTCGCCATTGTTTTGGGGACCAACGAAATCGCGTCCGCGACGGCCGTGCGGCTGACGTGGGAGGGTCTGGCGTTATTTTGAGCCATGATCCGTTCCCACCGGTCATCCGCCGCGGCATGGCCTTCCACGACGCCTTGTTTGAGGATCGGGCGCAAGTCGACGGCATTGCCGGCGAGCGGGCGGAGACGGCGACCGAGATCGCCAATGTTCTGGCCAAACCCGGACATGTCGTCGTCACGCCGCTGCAATTGACTGATCTGATCGCGCTCCGTATGCCTGACGTGCTGATCGACGCGCGAATGCAAAAATACCGGATGACGCCGGACCTGCGCGGCATAGCGAAGCTGACTGTCGGGTTGGGGCCGAGGTTCGAGGTTGGGACCAACTGCGACATCGCCATTGAGACACATCCGGCCAAGGTTGGACGTGTGGTCGAGCAAGGGGCGACAGATCTGGCGGACGGCGTGGCGCGCAACCTCGGGGGCGTCGGCAAAGAGCGCTTCATATATGCGGACCGGCATGGGCTCTGGCGCACGCCCGTCGATATCGGCGCGCGCGTTTTCAAAGGATTTGTGATCGGCCACCATGAAGGCGTTCCAGTCCATGCGCCGATGGACGGTTTTTGCGCGGAATCGCCCGCGATGGGACCTTTGCACCTTGTGGGGTCAAGCTTGCGGAGTTCGATCCGCGCGGCCGGGCCGCGACATGGACCGGCTCCGACCAGCGCGGGCGCGCCATCGCCGAGGCCACTGCGAAGGCGATCCATCTCGGCGCCGCCCGTCCGATTTCGCTCGGGGCGGCGGAGGCGGCAAAGGATTGATGCGGCCACTAGCGCGGAGGCCCCAACGCTGGTGCTCCGCAGGCGCTGCGCGCCGCCTTTGAAAAAATCAGCATCGGTGCCTCACGGCCTTCCGTGGCGTAAGGCTAGCCTCAAAGTTTCTGCGACAACGCTCGAGCCAGGCCTTGGCTTTCAGCCTCGACTAGCGGCTCGCTGTGGATAGCCCTATCCGTTGCGCTCGTCGGCATGGCGATGGCCGTGTTTGCGTATTTGCAGTATCCCACTTTGGAAAAAGACAGACCAGACACAAAAGAGCCGCTGATCGCGCCTACATGTTTGTGCCAAGGGTTTTTTTGCTGCTACAGCCGATAACCTTAAAGGCGTTGCTTCATCGAATGGCGCCCAACGACTTCCATCCAGGTGGAGATCGGTTGCACCCCCTACGCTAGACTAGTAGCCGAATGCGATCAAACCAGAAGCATGTCGAAGACGACCGTCAAGAAATCATCGAGAGGCGCGCGGCTCTTCACCATTCGGGAGCGTGTTACCGCGCCCTGCATGAGTTAATCAGAAAACGCGCGAGAAGATCCGGGTCCTTGTGCTTGGAAAGGACTCCGTCGGCCTGGGCCTGGCGCAGGATTAAGGCGACCGCCTCGCTCGACCCGACCAGCGCTTCGTTCAAAGCCGCGCGCATGGCCGGATAGAAATCGGCCATGTCGGCGGCGAAGTTGCCTATCATGCACCCCCGATTGAACGCCCACCGTTCCAGTCTCGCGGCGAGAAATTCGAAATGGGCCCGTAGCCGCTGCAAGGGCGGCTTGTCGCCTTCGAACAGCATGCCGGGGCGGCAGTGTTCGCGGTAACGATCGAGCACCTCCAGCGCCAGAAGCTCCTTGGTTTTGAAATGATTGTAGAAGGAGCCCTTTGGCGCGCCGGCGGCCTCAGTGATGTCCTGGACGCTGCAGCCGTTGAAGCCTTGGGCGTGAAAGCGCTCCAGCGCGGCATCGACGATCTTTCGCGAAGGCTGGCTCTAGCCATCCTGGTTCTCCCCATGCGTTTTACAAATTTGCTCTCATAATATGACTGGTCGCAATAATTGCCAGCCAGTAACTCGAGGCGGGGGACCGCGTCGCAAGCTCGCGACGTCGCGAGCTCGCCAGTTTCGACTGGATCACCGTCAGCAATTGGCGATCGGCGAAATGTTGAGAGTGGCTCGAGGCTTCGACTCGACGCAGAACCGGCCGAACACTCCGTCATACCAACCGTAATGGCCTTTTGCGCTTAACCGAGAACCGTGATCTTGCGTCCCAGACACGACCTTCCTCGAAATCGGCCCGCCGCCTGCGGTGGACGGCGTGGGCGCGCCCCTAGCTGCTCGACGAAGCTTTGTCCCGGATAGGCGTAGGCGCTGCGGCCGCTTGTTGCGCAATCCCGCCAAACGCCAATAAGGCTCCGGCGAGGATGAGGTTTTTGGTGGTGTTCATGACTTTGACCTCCCTGAACTGTGTCTGGCGCTATCGCCACGGGGTCAATATGACCGGTCATATTACATGTGTCAAGTTACCTTGCCGCGGACAGGGCAGTTTCACGGAAAGGTGATAATGCATTGAGGAGAAATCGCCGGGATTTCGGGTGTCTGGATCGACGCTTTCATCGGACCGGAAAAATGCAGCCTTCCCGCCTGGTCAGCAAATGGCGGCCAGTGGAAGAAAATGGCGGAGCCGCGCTACACAAGAATTTCAACAATGGAGTATCGGTTTACGTTCGTAACTGCCGTTCGACCCCAGGAAAGCGCCAGCGCCGTCAGCTTTGCTCTCTGTCCGCCACGACATTAGCTCGCCGCCGGAGTATTCGTCAACCAGCGACCGCTTGAACTGAAAAGCGCCCGCACGGCTCCAATCCCCCTGCAACCTGTATTACGCTGTATCAAGCTGTAAGAGGTGTTTAGCAAACAAGGCCCAAATGTTCATTTTTCAGCGGGGTGCGGCCGGCGTTGCGGATTGTCTCTCCTTCGCGCGGCCTTGTAGCCACACGGTCTCGGCTCTCGGGTCGAAGACGACCGCGCCAAAAATCTTGAGAAACGACGCTCCGAGCTGCGCCGCCGGGAGATTTATCGCGGCGATTCCGCCGCATCCATTCGGCGGCTTAAAAATCAGATAGAAGGCGTCCAGTTTCGCGACCGGCCTCGCCTGGCCGGTTTCGATGATAAGCGAGCGGTCCTTGACTGTGTAGACATGTCTCAACTCGCTGCCTTCGCAGGTCGCGACTCTGATGTCGGCGAGATGATTCAGCGCCGCTCCGCTGTCGATCAGACGTTGGAAAAGAAACTCGTTGATGTCGACCGAATGCGCGTAGAGGACGTCATCATAGCCGGTGTCGATTTGCGCCCATGTATGGATGTCTCCGAGCCCTAAAAAAACCACCGGAACGTTTGGACGTTCGCGGTTTATCCGCGCAGGGTTGGAGGAAAAAAAGCCGCTTTGATCTATTGGAACGAGGCCGCGCGCGCGCAGCGCGTCCGGCCCGCAGGGCTCGGCGCCTACAAACGCCGCGCCATCCCTGAACTCAACGCTGAGAAGCGACAGGAAGTCGACGCCTATGACTTCGAGCTGGCCGCCTTTGGGCTGCAGCGGCAAGCCGTAGCGCCTCAGCTGAAAAGAACCACTGCTAAATCCCGGAAGCGAGAAGTCCGCGATTTTACAGAGCCGCTGGAGCCGGGGAAGGCGCTCGCCGATAGCGAACTCGCCGTCGCGCCATAGTCCAGCAGCAATTTGCCGGAAACCCCGTCGGCGCTGAGCGTTATATAGGGGGATGCGCCATTTGGCGCGGCCTCCAGCGCATAGCGGCGCCCGCCGCACAACGCCTCGCCGTCGCGGAGCCACATCCTTCGGCGATCGCGGCGGCGAGGATCAAGATCGCCGCAATCGCGAGACCTGCTTTCCTGCCAGCGTTCATCTATCAGCCATCGCCGGGGGTGCGGCGCGCCGCCTTGTCTTTGAACCCGCCCTTTCTTATAGATTCGGCGGCCAAGCGGCCGCAAATGGAAAGCTGTTCCTCGAAAGCGGAGGTTGGAAATGAGACTGTTTTCAATGGCGGCGGCGTTGGTTCTCGCAGCTTCCGCTCTTGCGCGCGCGGACGACCTGAGTTGCGTCAGCACGACATTCAATTTGCTCTCGCCCAACGACAAGGTATGCGTCACCGACTTTGAAGATCCGAAGGTCGCGGGCGTCACCTGCTACATTGCGCAGGCGCGGACAGGCGGAGGGGCCAAGCCGCTCGGCCTCAATGAAGACCCCTCGCAATTCTCGGTCGCCTGCCGGCAGACCAGCCCGATCTCGGTCGATATCTCCAAACTGCCGGATAGCGAGGAGGCGTTCACCGAAAAGACCAGCATTTTCTTCAGGGCGACGCGCATCTACAGGATCGTCGACCGCAAGCACAACTCTCTCGTCTATCTCGCCATCAGCTCAAAGATCATCAATGGCTCGCCCGCCAATGCGATCAGCACCGTGCCGATCAACCCAACAGGATCGCATTAAGTCGTTTCACGTGAAACGATTTTATGAGTTTTTCCCAAACCGGACATGTTGCGCCGAAAGCTCGGAACGAAACGGCGGCAACGCCGTTTCCGGGGCTGACTTGAATGGACGGCACGGATCCCCGCAGCGTCTTGCTTGCAGGACGCGGCGCGGGCGCCGCTTGGGCTCGCAGCAAACAAGGGGCGGAACATGCTCAGATGGGCTCTTCTTTTCTTTATTGTATCGATCGTCGCGGGGTTCCTCGGCTTTTCCGGCGTCGCCGTGGCGACGGCGGGAATTGCGAAGATCCTGTTCTTCATCGCTGTTGCGATCTTCCTCGTCTTTTTGTGCTCGGGTTGATGGCCGGGGAAGCGATCTTGTAGTTAAGGCGAAGCGCGGTCTACGAGGATGCGGCAAAGCAATCGCAGGAGGCTCCGCGTAGCGGGGCCTCAGCGCATGGCGGCGGAAAAGCGCGTCCGGCTCAAGGGCCTGATCCGGGGCTTTCCCGAGATCAGTATGGAAATTCTATTGTCATGTTTTCTTGCCGGTGACCGATTTGCTGGCGGCCGACAAGTTCGAGGGGTCGCCATAAAGATTGAACATCTGACGAAACGGGTCCGGCATCTGCGACATCATCTGGGCTTGCATATGCGTCGCAATCTGCTGGCCGACCATCATCCAGATTTTGCTGACGGCTTCGGGGCCCGCGGATTTCATGACTTGCTCGGTGATTACGGCGAGATCCTCGGGATCGACTTCGATTGTGATCTTCATGGGAGAAAAAACCCTTTGCGTGCGCCGGCGACGCCCGCCGATCGGCCGATCATAGACCCTCATCCGTTAATTGTCTCCCCGGGCGGTGAAACGGGGCCAATCTGAAGGGTTAAGAAGCGTTCCCAGGCCATTCTTTTCCCTATTCTGACCTCCAGCGACGCCGTAAACCCGCTCAAGGCGCAGAGAAATCCATTCGCTTGGCTAAGGAAAGCGCGCCCGGATTTATTGCGCCCCCGGGCTCCCGAAGCCCTCAAGGAGAGGAGCGCCGTGAGGCGCGTCTCCAACGACGAGGGCGGCGCCGGTCAGGAGGGGCCGTCGCGCCCGAAGGGCTGCGAGCGCTTCCTCGTCCTTCGAGACGGCCCTGCGGGCCTCCTCAGGATGAGGAAGCTTGGGGCGCCGTTCCCGATCCCTCACGCTGAGGAGCAGGCGAAGCCTGCGTTCGAAGCGCGAGGGGTTTGGGTTTTGGCGCTCGCGCGGAGAAATCCATTCAGCGCGCGGTGGCAGAAAAGCGCATCCGGATTTTGACCTCAAGGACGCGCCGAAGGTGCGCCGCCTCCGACGGCCGCAGACCCTCGACTTCGGCATCGGATGCGCTCGGGTCGGGCGTGCCGGCAAGGTGGCGTCTGCAAATTCCCTATGCGCCCCTCTTCATAAAAATTCATCTTCTGTAGAATGCACGAGGTTGATATATTTGTCGAATAGTATCTCCATTGAACGACAGTAGTTTCTTCTTTTTTGCAACGAAGTCGTAACACGATGATAATCGCGGTCGCCGATCAAATTTAGCACCCTATACTGACCTGTATGGTCGCCCGTTGACCTAACAATTACGTCGCCGGTCTTTGTCGTCATTAGACGAGTGCCCTTTTCGAAAAAGTAAATCGCGAATTTCCTGACGCGGATGATCATATGAATTGGCATAATCGGAAGAGCATATTGCTAGGCTAGGGCCAAGATGTGCCAACAGCTTTTTATTTGTAAATCCGTTGTCAGCGCCATGGTGAGCCAATATCATTATATCTGTTTCAAGCCCTAGAAGACGGCATCGCCTAAGGCGAGCTGATATATTGGGACACTCAACATCACCGAGGCTAAGTATATTGAAGCTGCCTTTTCTGAAATGTGTAATTGTCTAATTGTTGTTTTGGCAATCTGGGTCTATCCAGATTGGATTATAAAACGTATTTCGATATGCGAGTTCTGTTGCGTGATCTAGACCGTTTATATAAGCTGGCGTGAGATATTGGAGGGTAGATTTAATATTTGAGTAGTTCCTGCTGTTTATAAATTCAGTTATGAATTTGTGCGCCTTGACAGCGGATTTACTGTAAGGTCTGTAGCCAGGACACTCTATTTTACGTGGTCGTGTTAATTGCAGCAATTCTTTCAGTTCACTCGGCTGGCAATGATTCTGATCCCGAACTTGTGATATGTAATACGTCTACAGTCTGAACGTCGCATATTTCCATTTCCTGGACGAGCGAGCGTCGGCTCTGCTCCGTCATTCGCGCTTCCAAGAGCGTGAAATGCCCGCCCGCGAAATAGGAAAACGAAGAGCCCGTGTTGCCAAGTTGATATGCACGAAAACGTGTTACGATACTTTTCATTTGCGTTCTGACCATATGAGAGGAGTTGGAATAGTTTCGGTATGTAGGAGGTTAAGGTCGCGTCGGTGACCTCGTATCCGTGACGCGCAATCTGGTCGAAGTGCTGCTCGGTTATCGCGGTCAATGTAGTCGGATGCACGAATGCACGAGCGACTCTCTCTATCAACAGAGGAATTGATCGTAATCTTCTTGGCTTCGATGACGACCGACCTTTATGTCGATGTCCGGCGGATCGAATCGCCCATCCTCAGCAAAGCGCCCCGCATGGGATTCTTCTTTGATCGCGCGGACAAACATCCGAGATCGTAGGGCGCGAATTTGATCAGCGGACACGTCGAAAAGCCTAGGCGCAGCAAGTTGCCCTTTTAAAATGTTGATTGGAGACGACGCTCCTATCGCCTGCAGGGCTCCCGACGCATCGCTGCAGATGAGAAAGTCGCATCCTTTGAGCGCTTGCCCTGGCTTGAACATGGGTTCAAGGCCAAGATTTTCATAGGCACCGCCATCCCATAGGCTGACTTCCGTGAAGGAGGGTGAAGTTCTTCCGGTAGGCTCTCGCGTAGAAGGATCGGTCCTGTACCAACCACTATCCGGGATGGAGGATGGAGAGTTTGAGAGCGCCGATCACATAGGGAACTGCGGCAGATGCAGCAGCGGCCTGTGCGAGACGAAGGGTGTAGTGCTTGCCGAATTGCCAATCTCCCATCTCGCGTTTTGAGAAGCGCCAGTTTTTGCCCGTTTCCAAGCATGTAGCGTTGATCCACCATTTGGGGTTCTGAGGCAAATCCTTCAGGTCGCCGCTCATGCCCCATTGTGTAACGAGCAAATCGGCTAGCACACTCGCACGATGAGTGAAGAGGCGCGCATTGAACTTCAATAGGTCGGACACCCCGAACGCGTTGAAACTGAACAGATCCGTAGTTGTCAGTAGCCGTCGAATGGCAGAAAAATGTTCAGATCGATACTCGTCAGAGGTCGGCCATCGCATACCGGCGTTCGATATGATAACTGCCATAACGAGACTGCCACCGGACACCGTTGAGAGGCTGGACACTGCCTCTAGGAAGTCCGGCGTCAGCGAGGCGCCGCAGGACACCGAGATGAAAAACCGCTGCGCGGACGCCTCCGCCTGAGTCGGAATAACGTTTCAGAGGATTGCCATTACAGAGTATTCACTGGTTCGTTCGGCGTACCACTTTGCCAGTCTGAACTTGCTGCGTTTTTTCGGTCTGCGAAAACGCTTCCCGTTGTGGGATGGCGAACGACATCCCGTTTGTCGCCCGGAGTGATCGCACCGAGGGCATGTCCCGTTTGAATTGAGCGTAAAATTGCCGGATCGCTGGCTTTGCCGCGTAGCCCTCGATCGGCGCTTTTACCTGCTTTTGGTGATCTCCACGCTGTCTTCGGCTCGGCGCGTTGTCCAGTTCCAGCCAGTTGCTTTTACGTCCGGTTCAGGATCTCTTTCAGTGCCGTCGCCGCTTGTGCGTCGCCCGCTGGATCATCAGCTCTGTCGTTGCTTTTTGAGTGCACAATACCTTGCTCATGATTTTTGCGGTCAGTGTGCGTTTGCGCAGTGTCCTGCTGTTGCCTTTGCCACAATCGCCTTCCATATTGTTTTATTTATGCGGCGATACTGCTTGACGGCCACAGAGGAAATGGCCAGTTCGCGAAAAATGTAGTCGAGGATCGAGGTGGCGTTCTTGATCGCGTCATTGCCCTGCACCAACCCCGCCGGCTCGAACCGTGTAAAAGTGAAGGCGTCGACATATTCTTCGAGCGGCACGCCATATTGCAGCCCGACCGAAATGGCGATGGCGAAATTGTTCATCAGCGAGCGGAAGGCGGCGCCTTCCTTGTGCATGTCGATGAAGATTTCGCCAATCCGGCCGTCGACATATTCGCCGGTGCGCAAATAGACCTTGTGGCCGCCGACGACGGCTTTTTGGGTATAGCCCTTGCGCCGGTCGGGCAGGCGCTCGCGCTCGCGGCGCCGCTCGATGCGCTCGATCACCCGCTCGACGATCTTTTCGGCGACGGCGCTGGCGCGGGCCGGCGCGTTGGAGGCGATGAGAACCTCGACGGCCTCCTCGGCTTCGTCGTCGTCGTCCTCGATCAGCTGGCTGCTCAGCGGCTGCGACAGTTTCGAGCCGTCGCGGTAGAGCGCATTGGCCTTGAGGCCGAGCCGCCATGACAGCATGTAGGCATCTTTGCAGTCTTCGATCGTCGCGTCGTTCGGCATATTGATTGTCTTCGAGATCGCGCCCGAAATGAACGGCTGCGCCGCCGCCATCATCCTGATGTGGCTTTCGACCGAGAGATAGCGCTTGCCGGTGCGCCCGCACGGGCTCGCGCAATCGAACACGCCATAATGTTCGAGTTTGAGGTGCGGCGCGCCTTCGACCGTCATGGCGCCGCAGACATAGACATTGGCGGCCTCGATCTCTCCGCGCGAAAAGCCGAGATGGGCCAAAAGGTTGAAGTTCTGGTCCTCCAGCTTTTCCGCCGGAATTTTCAGCACGCCAGTCAAGAACTCAGCGCCGAGCGTCCATTTGTTGAAGACGAACTTGATATCGAAGGCGCTTTTGAGCGTCGCCTCGAGCTCGGTGAGCTTGGCCTGCGTAAAGCCTTTCGCCAGCAGCGTTTCATGATTGACGCCCGGGGCGCCTTTGAGCGTCGCGCGCCCGACGGCGTAATCGACGATGTCGTCAATCTCGCGCTGGCCATAGCCGAGCGAGCGCAGGCCTTCCGGCACGGCGCCGTTGATGATCTTGAAATAACCGCCGCCGGCGAGCTTCTTGAATTTAACCAGCGCGAAATCGGGCTCGATGCCGGTGGTGTCGCAATCCATCACGAGGCCGATGGTGCCGGTCGGCGCGACCACGGAAACCTGCGCGTTGCGATAGCCGTATTGTTCGCCGAGCTGCACCGCGTTTTTCCATGCGGCCCTGGCGTGGTCGCCGAGCGCTTTCAATGCCCCGGCGAGCGCCGCTTGATCGAGCGGCACCGGTGCGATCGAGAGGCCCTCATATCCGAAAGAGTTACCGTTTGCCGCCCGTCTGTGATTGCGCATCACGCGCAGCATCGCCGCGGCGTTGGCCTCATAGCCCTCGAAGGGGCCGAGCTCGCTCGCCATCTCCGCCGAAGCCGCATAGGCGACGCCGGTCAGAATCGCGGAGAAGGCGGCGCAGATGGCGCGGCCTTCGGCGCTGTCATAGGGTATGCCGGACGACATCAAAAGGCCGCCGATGTTGGCGTAGCCGAGCCCGAGCGTGCGGTATTTGTAGGAATTCAAGGCGATTTCCTTCGACGGAAACTGCGCCATCATCACCGAGATTTCGAGCACGACCGTCCACAGCCGCACGGCGTGCTCGTAAGACTCGATGTCGATTTCACCGGTTTCCTCGCGGCGGAACTGCAACAGGTTCAGCGAGGCGAGATTGCAGGCGGTGTCGTCCAAAAACATATATTCGGAGCAGGGGTTCGAGGCGACGATCGGACCGGCCGCCGGGCAGGTGTGCCAGTCGTTGATCGTCGTGTGATATTGCAGGCCAGGATCGGCCGAGGCCCAGGCGGCGTTGCCGATCTTTTGCCATAGCTCCCGCGCGCGGAGAATCTTGTGCGCCTTGCCGTCGAGGCGGCGCGTCAAGGTCCAATCGCCATCCTCCTCCACGGCGCGCAAAAACGCGTCGGTCACTCTGACGGAGTTGTTGGAGTTCTGGCCGGAAACGGTGAGATAGGCCTCCTTGTCCCAGTCGGTCGTAAAGGTCTCGAAGTCGATGTCGGTCACGCCCTGGCGCGCCAGTTGGATCGTCTTCTTGATGGCGGCGTCGGGCGCGAAGGCGCGGCGGGCCAGCTTGATCTCCTTCTTGAGCGCCGGGTTCTTTTCCGGGTTGAAGCAATCATCGCCCGGGCCTTCGCAGTTGACGCAGGCGCGCAGAATCGCCTTGAACGACTTTTTCAGGGCTTTCGAACCGGCGACGAGTGAGGCGACCTTGTGCTCCTCGCGCACCTTCCATTCGATGTAGTCCTCGATGTCGGGATGGTCGGCGTCGACGACGACCATCTTGGCCGCCCGCCGGGTGGTGCCGCCGGACTTGATCGCGCCCGCGGCGCGGTCGCCGATCTTCAAGAACGACATCAGGCCCGAGGATTTGCCGCCGCCCGACAGCTTCTCGTTCTCGCCGCGGAGCTTCGAGAAATTGGAGCCCGTGCCGGAGCCATATTTGAACAGCCGCGCCTCGCGCACCCAGAGGTCCATGATGCCGCCGTCATTGACGAGGTCGTCGGCGACCGACTGGATGAAGCAGGCGTGCGGCTGCGGATGCTCATAGGCCGACGCCGACTTGACGAGGTCCTCCGTCTCAGGGTCGACGTAATAATGGCCCTGGCTCGGGCCGTCGACGCCATAGGCCCAATAAAGGCCGGTGTTGAACCATTGCGGCGAATTGGGCGCGGCGATCTGCTTCGCCAGCATATACCGCAGTTCATCGAAGAAGGCCTGCGCGTCCGTTTCGGAATCGAAATAGCCGCCCTTCCAGCCCCAATAGGTCCAGGTTCCGGCGAGACGGTCGAAGACCTGGCGCGCGGACATTTCCGACACATGGCGCTCCGTTTCGGGCAGAGCCGCCAGCGCCTCTTCGTCGGCTTGCGAGCGCCACAGGAAAGAAGGGACCGCGTTCTCTTCAATTCGCTTCAGCCGCGCCGGGACGCCGGCCTTGCGGAAATACTTTTGCGCCAGAACGTCGGCCGCGACCTGGCTCCAGGCGGCCGGGACTTCGACGCTCTGGAGCGCGAACACGACCGATCCGTCGGGATTGCGGATTTCGCTGTTGGTCAGGCGAAACTCGATTCTGGCGTAGGGGGATTGACCCTCGATCGTGTACCGGCGCGCAATCTGCATTTTCGTCTCCCCGAAGCGCTTTATCGCTAGATATAGTAGCTGATCGATTAAGATGCCGTAAATGTCGTACATCTTTGATCAATGGACAAACGAAAAATTCGTCGGAGTCACAGCAATTCGAGGCTTGTGGAGAACTCTCATTTAGGTAGGCCGAATTGCCGGCGAGAGCTTCGTGCGTCCGCCGCTCGAAGCCGCGCGGCGTCGCGCTTTCGATCGTTGCAAGGGCTTCGCCGGCGCAGCCGAGGCGGCACTGCGCCAATAGCGTTCTCGAAGGGACTCTTAACACGTGCGCATAAGTCGGTCTTGACGCGCGTACAAGGCGTCCCTTACCTATTGCTGCCCAGTCCTTCCGTCCCGCCAATAGTTTCTGGGCATTTCCGTCCTCTTTACTAAGACAGGCGCCGCAACGGCGTCGACTTGGAGGGCCCTCACATGAAGTTCTCGCGAAGCAAAAAGACTTGGCCTTTGCTGGCGACAGTCAGCATCGTCGGCAGTTTAAGCTTAGCCTACGCTCAGCAAGGGCAACAAGGCGTAAGCAGCTATATGCCCGTCGACATCACGGAAAGCTTTGCGTCGATCATGGCGCGAATGAAAGCGGCGAAGCCACAGATCGAGAAGGCGCATTCCGATCTCCTCGAGGTGCGCTATGATCTCAGCGACAAACCCGCCAAGGACGCAACGATGTCCCGAGGAAAGCCCTTGCAGGAGGGCGTTCGGGTCAAGCTGCCCTCGGGGACGACATGGGAGCGACTGGCGTCCATGACCCCGGAGAAAATCCGCGACGAGAATTTGTTTCCTAAAGGGTTCTATCCGCTGCCGCATCCAAACCATGCGGAAGGCGGAATGGTTTTTCCCAAATTCGAAATTGACGAAATCAAGAAGCAGGAAGGCCGCGACCTCACCCGCTTCGACCTTGATTTCGACATCCCGGATCATTTCCTGCCCGAGTTTCCGGCGCCCATTTATTTGACGACGCGTCCCGATCTCGGCGATGTGTCGCAGGGCAAGCTGGTCACCATCGATAATTACTACGAAATCTTCAACGGCATTCTGAATCCGAAGCAGATCGAGGGGCTGCGCCTGTTGCTGACGCCATTCCCGCAGCAACAGTTCAACCAGACGGAGGATCGGCGTTCGGAAAAAGCGAGCCGCGGCGTCGCCTGCTTCGATTGCCACCAGAACGGCGCAACCAATGGCGCGACGCATCTTGTCGGTGACATCCGTCCGCAGCAATTCCGCCATCGCATCGAAACGCCTGTGCTGCGCGGCGTGAACATTCAGCGGCTCTTCGGCTCGCAACGCGCCTTGAAAACGGTCGAGGACTTCACCGAATTCGAGCAGCGGGCAGCCTATTTCGATGGCGATCCCGTAATCGCCACGAAGAAAGGGGTGAATGTCCTGGAGCGCGGCAGTCAGGTCCACTTTATGGCCGAGTTTCAGGAGATTTTGGACTTTCCGCCGGCGCCTAAGCTCGACATCTTTGGAAAGCTCGATCCAGCGAAGGCGTCTCCCGCCGAGCTGCGGGGGCAGGAGGTTTTCTTCGGCAAAGCTCAGTGTTCGGCTTGTCACACGCCGCCCTACTATACCGACAATCTCATGCACAATCTGCAAACCGAGCGCTTCTACAAGCCCGAGCTGATTAATGGGATGATGGCCGTAGGGGATGGACCGATCAAAACCTTCCCGCTGCGCGGCATCAAGGATTTGCCGCCGTATCTGCATGATGGACGGCTCCTGACCCTGGAGGACACGGTGGAGTTCTTCAACCTGGTCCAAGGCGTCAAGCTCTCCCCCTCGGAAAAACAGGACCTGGTGCAGTTCCTTCGCGCGCTGTAAGGCCTTTTTGGTTAGGCCCGCCGGCGCCTTTTTGTTGTCAACGCAGATGGTTCGCGACAAAGAGAGGCCGGCGGGCAGAGTCCATGCTCCTGGAGTTCGGGCGCCATCGCCGCTATCGGGAGGCGCCGCCACAGCTACGGCCGCGCCGGCGATCTTTGCGCTCGCCCCGGCGCTTGCGCCGCATCCGGACCAGCGCCCCGCATAAACGCGGGCCGATGCAGGCATCAGGCTGGACAGGGCCGCCGGGGCCAGCCATAAAGAGCCGCTCGAAACGCAAGAAATCCGCAAAGCCGAAGGCGCGCCGCCAATGAAATGGCTCTCCAGGTTATTCACGTGGTGGAACGGTCAGACGTTGAACACCCAGCTTTACACGCTGCTGCACGGGAACGCGGTCGGCAAAGATGAGTTCGGCAACACCTATTATCGTTCGCGCAAAACCGATCCCGCGCTCGGCTTCGAGCGGCGCTGGGTGATCTATTCTGGCGTCAGCGAGGGCTCGATGACGCCTCCCGGCTGGTACGGCTGGCTGCATCATACGGTCGATACGCCGCCGACCAAGGAAGATTACAAGCCGCGCGAGTGGGAATTGCCGCATCTGCCGAACTTGACCGGCACGCCTGACGCCTGGCGCCCGCCGGGGTCGATTCTGCGCGCCAATGCGCGGCCGAAAGCCACCGGCGATTACGACGCCTGGACGCCGGAAAGCTGAGGTTCCGTTCTGACCAGGCGAGCGAATTTCCAGCCCCATGTACGAGCGCCGTCACAATCTGCGATCGCGCCCAAAATCCATGCGGATTTCGCGACAGCGAGGCGACGGGTCGAGGTCGGACGGGCGCACGGGCTGCGCGAGGCGTGCGCGGCCCTGCTTCCATGATCCTGGCTCACATGATTCCAACTTTTAAAACAGCGCCGGCAATCCTCTTTTTGCGCCGGCGGGCGCAGGTCCGATCGGTCCTATGCGCCGGCGTCGCAATATGCGCGAGCCTCGCCTGCGTCGAGAGCGCGTTGGCGGACAAGATCAAGCATCCGATCGCGGTCTTTTCCGGGCTCGATAAAATCACCGGGCGGATCATCTCATTTGAGGTGGCGACGGACGAAACCGTGCAATTCGGCACACTGCAGATCACGGAACGGGCCTGCTACACGCGCCCCGCCACCGAAACGCCGCAGACGACGACTTTCGTCGAAGTCGACGAGGTCGACGCGAAAAACGATTACAAGCGAATCTTCTCCGGCTGGATGTTCGCCTCGAGCCCGGGCCTGCACGGCGTCGAACACCCGATCTATGATATCTGGCTGACCGATTGCAAAGGTGGCGGCGAGATTGTCGCAAGCCCGGAGTCAGCCGCGGCCGAGCCTGGTTCGCCGCCTCCGCCCCCGGCAAACGCCAGTCCCGCGCCGAAGAAGCCGGCGACCCAGCCGCGGCGGGTGCAGCCGCATCCGCCGGCGCCGCCGGTTGACACTTTCGGCGAGGAGGCGGCGCCAAATCAAGGTCCGGTCGAAGTCGGGCCGCCGCCCGGCTTCAGGGCGCCGCGTTCGCGCCCGCCGGTGGACGATTTCGAATCGCCAGTTCCCCCCGGCGACATTCCGAATGGACGGGCGCCTCAGCAGCGCAATTTTCCAGACGATGGGTTCTGAGGCGCTCTCGCGGTTCGAACCCTGACGCGGCGAGGCTGGCTGGCCAGCCGCGGTCTTATGAAGAACTGGCTCGACGGCCTAATCTCCCCACATTTCCGTTCGACCCTGGGAATTCGACCAAGGAAGGGCGCATCCCTCTATTGCAGTTCAAGAGTTGGACAACCACTTCCTGCGCATTCGCCGAATGCCGATGGCGGTTCGCCACCTCCGCTTTTGCTTGGGCGCGGCCGAACCTTACTTAAGTTTCATTTTGCCGAAACAGCGGCGTAAGCCGAGCGCCGTCAGAATGCCGGCATCGGCTGGGTCCAAACGCCGGGGCGCTCGCAACGGAGCGCTCGCAAATGTGCACAATGGAGATATTGATCAATGGCTCTTCCTTCGCTTCCAGGCCCCGAACAGACAGGCGCTCCGCCGACCGCGCCACGGCGCCCGCAAGGCCTTCGCGTCGCGCTGCTTGGCGCCGTAGCGGCGGCCGCTTTAACCGGCGCCCTGGCGAATAGTTTCGTTTCGCCGCAACCAGCGATCGCCGAGACGCCGGCTCAGCCCGTAACGGCGCTGGCTCCCGCGGCCTCTCCCGTGTCTTTCGCGGACATCGTCGATCATGTGCGCGACGCGGTGGTGTCGGTAAAGGTCAAGATTACCGAGACTGCCGACGCCTCGGACAGCGAAGGCGACGACAACAACTCGATCCCCATGCCCCATTTTGCTCCGGGCGATCCGCTCGAGCGCTTTTTCAAGCAATTCGGCGAACAAGGCCTGCCGCATCAGTTTGGCCAGGGGCGTCCACACACCGCCCAGGCGCAAGGCTCGGGCTTCATCATCTCATCTGACGGCTATGTCGTGACCAACAATCATGTCGTCGAAAAAGCGACCGACGTGACCTTGACCACGGATGAGGGCAAGACCCTGCATGCGAAGGTTGTCGGAACCGACAAGAAGACCGACCTCGCGCTACTCAAGATCACCGACGCGGGCTCATATCCTCACGTCAATTTCGCCAGCGCGACGCCGCGCGTCGGCGACTGGGTGATCGCTGTCGGCAATCCGTTCGGGCTCGGCGGCACGGTGACGGCCGGCATTGTTTCCGCGCGGGGCCGCGACATCGGCGCCGGACCCTACGACGACTTCCTGCAGATCGACGCGCCTGTCAATCGCGGCAACTCCGGCGGCCCGACCTTCAATGTCCAGGGCGAAGTCGTTGGCGTGAACACGGCGATCTTCTCGCCTTCGGGCGGCAGCGTCGGCATCGGCTTCGCCATTCCGGCGGAGACGGCTCAAAAGATCATCGCCACGCTGAAGGATAAGGGGTCGGTGGCGCGGGGCTGGATCGGCGTGCAGATTCAGCCGGTGACGGATGAAATCGCCGAAAGCATGGGCCTTAAATCGAGCAAGGGCGCTCTTGTCGCCGAGGCGCAGGACAACTCTCCCGCCAAGGAGGCGGGCATCAAGTCCGGCGACGTCATTCTCGGGATCAATGGCGAACGCGTCGACGGTCCGCGCGACCTCGCAAAGAGGGTGGCGGCGCTCGGTCCGGACAAGAAGGCCGACCTGCTCTATTGGCGTGACGGGGCGGAGAAGAGCGTCTCTGTGAAGCTCGGCTCTTTGCCCGACGACAGAGAAGCGAACGCCAAGCCGACTGCGCTGACCGATAATTCCGCGCTGAAGGGCCTTGGTCTGAAGCTCGCCCCGGCGTCCGCAGTGCAGGGCGCCGGTAGCGACGGCGTCGTCGTCGCCGACATCGATCCGGACGGAGCCGGCGCGCAGAAGGGGCTTCGCGTCGGCGACGTGATCCTCGAAGCTGGCGGCCACGCAGTCAACAAGCCGTCGGAAATCTCGCAGATCATCGCCGACGCCAAAAAGGACGGGCGCAAAGCCGTTCTGCTCCGGGTCAAGAGCGGCGAAGGCACGCGTTTCGTCGCCATCGCGACGAATCCGGCTTCGTAAAGCAAGAGGCCGAAGAGTTGTAGCGCGGGCCCCCGCCGCGCTGCGAACTCCGGGCAGGCCGGGAGGCGTCTTCCGGCCTGCCCCTTTTTTGAGAAATGAGTATTATGCCCTCCATGCGCATTCTCATCGTCGAAGATGATTCGGAAGCGGCCAACTATATGGCCAAGGCGTTCCGGGAGGCGGGGCACGTCGCGGATCACGTCGGCGACGGGATTGAAGGCTATGCCCGCGCCCGCGAAGAGGACTACGACGTTCTGATCGTCGATCGCATGCTGCCGAAGCTCGACGGTCTTTCCCTGATCGGCGGCCTTCGCTCGCAAAAAATCGAGACGCCTGCGCTGATTCTTTCGGCGCTGGGGCAGGTTGACGATCGCGTCAAAGGCTTGCGCGCCGGCGGCGACGACTATCTCGCAAAGCCCTACGCTTTTTCCGAACTGCTCGCCCGCGTCGAAGTTCTGGCCCGGCGCAAGCAGACGGGGGCGGGAGAGGAGACGGTTTACCGCGTCGACGGCCTCGAACTCGACCGTCTCGCCCACAAAGTAACCCGCGACGGTAAGGAGATTCAGATTCAACCGCGTGAATTTCGCTTGCTGGAATATCTAATGAAGCATGCGGGGCAGGTGGTGACGCGGACCATGTTGCTTGAAAACGTCTGGGATTATCATTTCGATCCGCAAACCAACGTCATCGACGTTCATATTTCCAGGCTGCGCAGCAAGATCGATAAAGGCTTCGAGCCGCCCCTGCTGCAAACCATACGCGGCGCGGGGTACTTGATCCGTGACGGCTCTCGTTAAGCTCTTCCGCACAACCGTCTTCAAGATTTCGCTGGCCTATCTTTTGATCTCGGCGATCGGCGCCGGCTTGGTGCTCGGCAGCGTCGGCGACAATGTGAAGATGCTGATCGACCAGCAGATCGCGCAAACCGTCGAAGCCGATATCGCCGGCCTTGCGGAGCATTATGCCCAGGGGGGCATTCGCCGTCTCGTCGAAAGCGTCGAAAGCCGTACGCAGCGGCCGGGCGCCGACCTCTATCTCGTCACCACCGCCGCCGGGCTGCCGATCGCTGGCAACATCGCAGGCCTGCCGCCCGGCGTCCTTGAGCGTCCCGGGCTCGTTGAAACGACCTACCAGCCCGTCGGCGCCGCGAAAGACCGGCGCGCCATGGCTCGCATCTTTGCCCTGCCGGGCGGCTTTCGCCTGCTTGTCGGACATGATCTCGAAGAAGGCGAAACCCTGCGCCACATTTTGAGCGGCGCCCTTCTGACCTCTTTGTTTTGGCTGGTGGTCGTTGGCGCGCTTGGCGGATTGTTGGTCGCCCGCCGGGTGTTGAAACGCGTCGACGCCATCAATGCCAACGCGATGGCGATCGTCGCCGGCAATCTTTCCGGCCGGCTGCCCGTGGCGGGAACCGGCGACGAACTCGACCGCCTGGTGCTGAACCTCAACGCCATGCTCGATCGGATCGGCGAACTCATGGACGGCGTCAAAGAAGTCTCCGACAATATCGCGCATGATCTCAAGACGCCGTTGACGCGTCTGCGCGCCCGCGCCGAGGAGGCTTTGCAATTCGGCAAGACTAGTGAGGATTATCGCGGCGCGCTGGAGCAAGTGATCGAGGAGTCCGACCGCTTGATCCATATTTTTGACGCCCTGTTGAATATCGCCCGCGCGGAGGCGGGCTCAGGGCGGGAGGGCATGATTGATTTCGATGCCAGTTCGGTGATGCGCGACGTCGCCGAGCTCTACGAACCGGTCGCGGACGAACGTGGCTTCGCCCTGAAGGTCGACGTCGCGCTGATGCTTTTCATTCACGGCAGCCGCGAGCTTGTCGGTCAGGCGATCGCAAATCTCGTCGACAATGCGCTGAAATATGGCGGCGATGGCGGAGAACGGAAGAGCGGCGCCGAAGCTGGCGCAAAGCATGTCGATCGAAGCGTTGCGTTGACGGCGCGCCGACGCGGGGCCTCGATCGAGATCAGCGTCGCCGACGATGGCCCGGGCATTCCAGAGGAGGATCGCGCGCGCGTGCTCGATCGTTTCGTGCGGCTCGAGAATTCGCGCTCGCGTCCGGGGTCGGGGCTTGGCCTTTCGCTTGCGGCGGCGGTGGCGCGGCTGCACAACGGCGCGCTGCGGCTCGAGGATAACGAGCCTGGCCTGCGCGTCGTCATCACTCTGCCGGCGGTCGCACAGCCGCGCGACGCGCCGCAGCCGGTGCTTCAACCCCCCGAGGCCGCGGCATGAACGGCGATCAGCCGCGGGCGAGTTCGCGTCAACCGCCGCCCTGGTTGATGCAGCCAAAGGGCGATCTTG
Organism: uncultured Alphaproteobacteria bacterium; assembly: GCA_963789645.1. Lineage (GTDB taxonomy): Bacteria > Pseudomonadota > Alphaproteobacteria > Rhizobiales > Beijerinckiaceae > Methylocapsa. The sequence goes on from CAWBLM010000005.1 coordinate 98,371, forward strand.
CAGCGCCGCTGGCCAGCAATTTGCGCGCGGCGCCGCGCCTCGCCAGCCCGAGCCGGGCGCGCGTGCGCGTCAATGAGCTTCTCGCCTCCGACGCGGCTTCAGACCTTCGCGCGCTCGCAGGCGAACCCCGCGTGAGAGCTCTGCTCGGAGCGCTCGCCGATCATTCGCCATTCCTTTGGCATCTTGCGGCGAGCGATCCTCGTCGCTTGGCCGGCTGCCTGTCGAGCGATCCGCGGACGCGCCTCGAGGAATGTCTCGCGGCGATGAAGGCGGATTGCGACGCGACGCTGAGCGAGGCCGTCGTCATGCGCGCCTTGCGCCGGGCCAAGCAGGAAACCGCGCTTCTGATCGCGCTCGCCGATCTTGGCGGCGTCGCCGACGTCGTTCAGACGACGCTCTCGCTCTCTCTCGCCGCCGATGCTTTTCTCCAGGCCGCCTTGCGTTTTCTGCTGCGGGACGCCGCTCGCGCGGGAAGCCTCATGCTCGCCTCCATGGCCGAGCCGGAGTCGGGCTGCGGCCTCGCCATCCTTGCGCTCGGCAAGCTCGGCGCATACGAGCTCAATTATTCGAGCGACGTCGATCTCGCGGTTTTCTACGATCCCGAATCGCCGGCGCTCGAGGGCGGCTCCGATGCGATCTTCGTTCGCCTGACCAAGCGCTTGGTGAAATTGCTGCAGGAGCGCACCGCCAATTCCTATGTGCTGCGCGTCGACTTGCGGCTGCGGCCCGACCCCGGCTCGACCGCCGTCGCAGTGTCGCTTCCCGCCGCCTATTGCTATTACGAAATGCTGGGCCAGAACTGGGAGCGCGCCGCCTATATCAAGGCGCGCCCAGTCGCAGGCGACCTGGAGCTCGGTCGGAGTTTTCTCGAAACGCTGACGCCTTTCATCTGGCGCAAATATTTCGACTACGCGGCGATCGCCGACATCCACGCGATGAAGCGGCAGATCCATGCCGTGCGCGGGCACGCCGAGGTCACCGTGCCCGGCCACGACGTCAAGCTCGGCCGCGGCGGGATTCGCGAGATCGAGTTTTTCGTCCAGACCCAACAATTGATCTTTGGCGGCAAGAAGCCGAAATTGCGCGGCTCGCGCACGCTCGACACGCTGGCCGAACTCGGGGCGGCCGGATGGGTGACGGGCGATGCCGTCAACGAACTCAGCGTGGCCTATTGTGCGCTGCGCGAGGTCGAGCATCGGCTGCAAATGATCGCCGACGAACAGACGCAGCGCCTTCCCAGCGATCCTGAACAACTACGCCGCTTCGCGCGTTTTTGCGGATTTTCGCGCGACCGCGATTTCGAGGCGGAGCTCATGCATCACATGGGCCGCGTTTCGCACCATTACGCGCGGCTTTTCGAACATGCGCCGGCCCTCGACGCCGAGATCGGCAGTCTCGTCATCGCGGGGGCCGAGCATGATCCGGAAACGCTGGAGACGTTGGCGCGGCTTGGCTTCAAGAATCCCGCCGGCGCGCTAGAGACGATCCGCGGCTGGCATTTCGGACGCCGGCCGGCGGTGCGCACGGCGCGCGCGCGCGAGGTTTTGACCGAGCTCGCTCCCGGCCTCGTTCAGGCCTTCGCCAGCTCCGGCGATCCCGACACCGCCCTCGCTGGTTTCGATTCGGCGCTGGCGCGCATGCCGGCGGCGGTCGAACTTTTTTCGCTGTTAAAATCCAACCCGCGCATTTGCGAATTATTCGCCGACATCCTTGGCGGCGCGCCCCGGCTGGCGCGGATGGTCATCACCAATCCGCATATCCTCGACGCCACCATTGACCCTCACGTCTTCGAGACGGCGATCGACGACACGGTCTATTTGGAACGGGCCGCGCGGCTTCTTGGGACCTCCGGACACCCAGAGGAATTTCTCGACTCGCTGCGCGATTTCGCCAAGGAGGAGATGTTTCCGATTGGCCTCAAGCTCCTGTCCGGCGCGATCCGGCCGGACGCCGCGGGGCGGGATTATTCGGAGCTTGCGGCCAGCATCGTCAAGGCGGCGCTGGCCTTTGTCGGGGAGCGCTTTGCGCTGGAGCATGGCCGCCCGCCAGGCGGGCGATGCGTCGTTCTTGGACTTGGCAAGCTCGGCTCGTACGAGATGACAGCCGCCTCCGATCTCGATCTCATTTTAATATATGACTTCGATCATGAGCATCCCGATTCGGATGGCCCCCGACCGCTGCACGCGGTGCAATATTATACGCGGGTCGCGCAACGCCTCATTTCAGCTTTGACGGTCGCAACTAAACGCGGCAACCTCTACCATGTCGATATGCGCCTGCGTCCATCCGGCAATAAAGGACCGCTTGCCACGCAACTGCGTAGTTTCATCGACTACCAGGACAACGCCGCTGAAACGTGGGAGCACATGGCGCTGACGCGAGCGCGGCCGATCGCTGGCGATGCAGGGCTCACCGTCGAGACGAACGAGGCGATCCGCGCCGTTTTGATGCGCGAGCGCCCGAAGACTTTGGCGCGCGACGTCGCCGAGATGCGAAAGCTGATCGCGAGCGTCAAGGGCGACAAGGACCCCTGGGATTTGAAGCTCGCCTCCGGCGGGCTCATGGACATCGAGTTTCTGGCGCAATATCTACAACTGCGCCACGCCCGCCACCACCCTTCGTTGATCAATGTTTCGACTACGGCGGTGATCAAGGCCGCCGCAACGGCCAGATTGATCGCGGCCGAAGACGCGCAGACGCTTCTCGGCGCCCATCTTTTGATGACGAACGTCATGCAAATGCTGCGGCTGACCCTTGAACCCGGCGCCGATCCGCACCACGCGAGCGAAGCCGTCAAGAGGCGCCTCGCCAACGCCGCGGAGCTGCCGAGCCTCGAGGCGCTGGAGGGGGAGCTGAGCGAGACGCGCGTCAAAGTGCGCGCCATATTCAAAAGCGTTCTAGCCGCGCGATAAGACCCGAAATTTGTGCGGTGGGCGCGGGGATGGTTGCGGCCTCCGCGGCGGGGCAGCCGCCATCAGCAGCTTTTGGCGCGTCGCGTCGCGCGTCTGCGGCAAATGCACGAGGACGATTGTTCCCGCGCCGACGGTCGAGCGAATGCGCATCGAGCCGCCGTGCAAGTCGACCAAAGAACGCGCGATGGCGAGGCCGAGTCCGGAGCCTTTCATGCCGTTATCGAGGCCGCCGTCCAATTGTTCAAACGGCCGTCCGAGCCGCGCCAACGGGGCGGCCGGAATGCCCATCCCGGTATCTTCGACATAGATGTTGAGGGCGCCCTGAACGATGCGCGAGCGCACGCTGACGCGGCCGTCATTGGGGGTGAATTTGACGGCGTTGCGCAGCAGGACGGCGAGAATCTTCAAGAACGCGTCGCGGTCCGCATGGATGCGCCCATCGGGCAAGGTTTCGGCGACGACCGCAATGTCCTTCTCTCGCGCGATTGGCTCGATCGCCGATACCGCTTCGGCGACCGCGGCGTCGATCTCGAAATCGGTCTTTTGCAGGCGCACCCGGCCGGCTTCGAGGCGCGACATTTCAAGAATGTCGGATATGACGGCCAGCAGATATTCGCCGCTCTGTTTGATGTCGCTCGAATAATTGACATATTGCGGCGATCCGAGGGGACCGAAGGTTTCCTGCTGCATCAATTCCGAGAAGCCGATGATCGCGTTGAGCGGCGTGCGCAATTCATGACTCATATTGGCGAGGAATTCGGATTTCGCCTTGTTCGCCGTTTCGGCCTCGGCCTTCTGTTCGAGGTATTTTTCGGCGAGATCGGCGAGCTGCTGCGCCTGCAATTCGAGCGTCTGGCGCGATTTGCGCAAGTCGGCCACTGTCGCCATCAGGCGGCGCTCGCTCTCCATCAGCTGCTCCTCGTGGCGCTTCAATGTGGTGATGTCGGTGCCGACCGACACATAGCCGCCGTCTTTGGTGCGCCGCTCGTTGATCTGTAGCCAGCGCCCGTCGGCGAGGCGCGCTTCATAAGTGCGGGCCCCCGCCTGCGGCCGCTCCCCGATCGCCGTTTGCGCCTGGATCAGCGGCGGCGTGCCTTTCTCCATGACCTGGGCATAGGGGGTTCCGGCGGCGACGGCTTCGCTCGTTAGGTTGTGGAACTTCTGGAACTTCGAATTGCACATGACCAAGTGATTGTCGGCGTCCCAGAGAACGAAGGCTTCGGACACGGATTCGATGGCGTCGCGCAGGCGCATGTCGGCGGTCGCCGTGCGTTCGGCAAGCGTCTTCTGTTCGGTGATGTCGACGCAGATGCCGACCAGATGAGGCGTCGATCCAGGCCGCTCCCTGACGAGTTCGGCGCGCGCGCGCAGCCATACCCACTCGCCCCTGACGTTCTGCATCCTGAAGGCGTGATCGACATTTTCCGCTTTCGAGGCGGTCAGCATCTCGGCGATCGCAGCGAGATCGCCGTCCTGGGGATGCACCAGCGCGTTGATGTCGCCGAAGGAGAGGAAATTGCCGACCGGAGCGAGGCCAAGGATCTCGTACATTGAATCCGACCAGTAGATTCGCCCGCGGGCGAGGTCCCAGTCCCAAAGTCCGCATCGCCCGCGGCTGAGCGCGGTGTCGATGCGATCGCGGACGCGCTCACAGGCTCTGTCGGATTCGCGCGCGCGCGACGCCTGCCAGAAATAGGCGAAGGCGAGGGCCAGGAGGACAAAGGCGGACGATACGATGAGAACCGCGGAGCGCGCCGCGGTCGCGCGCCATTCAGCGAGGACAGCCGATATCGGATGGACGACGGCGATCTGCCCGAAGGGCGGAGGCAGCGTGCGGACCGTCGCGAGCACATCGGAGCCGTCGGCGAGCGTGATTCGCATGACGCCCGCTTTCTCGGCGAAGACCGTCAGCGGCTGCGCCGGGCCGAGATAATCGGTGAGCGCGCCTTTGACGGCGGAGGCTGTCGCGATGGCGGCGACGACGTCGCCGGAGAGGTCCGAGATCAGAGCCTGTTGCCCGCGGGCGAGGGCGCGGGCGGGAACTGCGTCAGCGAGTGAGGCTTCCACCTCGCTTTTCGGCGTCTGTTTCAGAAAGTCGCGAAGATCATCGGCGACGACGGCGGCGAGAAGCTCGAGGTCGGACATCGCGTCCGCGATAGTGCGGTCGTAGGAGTCGCGCGCCATGGCCACGGTCATTGCGGCGAGCGCGCATATGAACAGCGTGACCATCGCGGGCACGCCGCGCCGCACCCAGATTTCGAGACGCTTAATCCCGAGAATTGCAGCTTCCGCCGTCGAAGCGTCAAGCGCCGATGTCCCGGCAAGTCGATGCAATGCCTCCGCATGCGCGTACGCATTGGCCGCGTTTCCACGCGCCATGTCAGGCCCCCTCGAAACTGACCGGAATGATGTGCCGCATCTCTCCGAGTCGCGAATCATCGAACTCCGACTTGGCTTTCTTGTCCAGAAAATTCATTAAAAATGAATGTAAATTTTGCGCCTGACGAAGGCTTGGCCGCGGCCAGGCGCAAAGGTTGCGTTAATTTTTGTAAGTATCTGAAAAGTTGTAGGAATCAGCGTTCAGGCGGACGGTTGAAGCGGCCGGCTTTAGCGACGAATAAATCGAGAAAACAAGCAGATAGGAATTGTGATCAAGTCGAGGTCCAACTGGCTGCGAGGCGGAGGAGGGGCCGCCAGTCACGAACCGGCCATGACGAGCGCCAGCGCAAAGCCGTCATAGCCCTTGGATCCAACGGTCTGAATCGCGGTCGCGCTGACGCGCGGCTCGTGGGCGATCAGCTCGTTAAATCTTCTGATGCCCTGAATGTCCGCATCGGCGCTGTCGGCTTCGATGACCGCGCCTTTGCGGATGACATTATCGACGATGATCAGACTGCCGCTGCGCGCCAAAGCGAGAGCGAAAGAGAAATAAGCAGGAATGTTGGCTTTGTCCGCGTCGATGAAGATGAGATCGAAGGGGCCAAGACCTTCAGTTTCGAGTTGCGGCAAGGTTTCCAGCGCAGGTCCGAGCCGCAATTCGATCAGTAGCTCGACGCCAGCGCGGTTAAAATTGGTGCGGGCGACTTCGGCGTGTTTGGGATCGGACTCTAGCGTGATCAGGCGGCCGCCCGGCGGCAAGGCCCGCGCCAGCCAGATCGTGCTGTAGCCGCCGAGCGTTCCGATTTCTAGAATACGCCTAGCGCCTAGGACGCGGGCCAGCAGCTGAAGCAACTTGCCCTGATTCGGCGCGACCTGGATCGCCGGCAGGCCGGCGGCGGCGCTGGCCTTAAGGGCTGCGTCGAGTGCGGCGTCGCTAGGGGCAAGGAGGCCGCAGATATATCCGTCGACGTCGGCCCAAAGTTGTTCGCTCATCGCGTCTGTCCTTTGCTTCGGGGCGCCGGGTCAGCCGAGCGAACGCTCGACGATGTCCCTGACGTCGGCGGAAAGCTTGTCGCAATCGGCGATGCGGCGCAGCGCCGCCTTGGCGAGCCCCCGGCGCTTCGGCTCGAGCGAACGCCAGCTCTTGAATGCGCCGAGAAGGCGCGCCGCGACCTGAGGGTTTTTCTGGTCGAGGTCGAGGACGACGCCGCTGACGAAGCCATAGCCGCTGCCGTCCTTGGCGTTGAATTGCGTCTGATTGCCTGTCGCGAAGGCGCCGATGACGGAGCGCACCCGATTTGGATTGCTGAGCGAAAAGGCGGCGTGGTCCATCAGCCCTTTGACCCTGTCGAGAGTGTCGCCTTCCGGGATCAACGCCTGAAGAGCGAACCATTTGTCGATGACCAAAGCCTCGCGCGCGTGCCGGCGATAAAAAGTCTCGATCGCGCTTTCGCGCGTAGTGCTCGGCGTCTGCGCCAACGCGGCGAGGGCGGCGATCTCATTGGTCATGGTGTCGGCGCTCTCGAACTGGCGCGAGGCGAGCCGCGTTCCTTCAATCGGATCGCCGGCGCAATAAAGGTCGAGCGCGGCGTTGCGCAAGGCCCGCCGCCCGGCGGCTTCGGCGTCGGGCGAATATGGGCCATTCTCGGCATGGCGCGCATAGGCGGAGAGGAGGGCCGGCGAGAGGCTTTTGCCGATCGCCCGCCGCAAGCCTTCGCGCGCGGCGTGGATAGCGTCGGGGTCGACGTCCTCGCCGATGTCCCGCGCAATATCCGCCTCGCTCGGCAAAGTGATCATCTGCGCCGCGTAGGCGGGGTCGGCGTTCTCATCGAGAATGGTTCCGAGCGCCTCGATAAAGCCTTGATCATAGTTCGGCTGAGCGCCGGCGCGGACGTTGGCGACCGCGCGCAGCAGCAGGCGGCTGGCGTAGGTCTGGGCGGCCTGCCAGCGGTTGAAGCTGTCGCTGTCGCGCGCAATGAGCGTGACAAGATCTGCTTCGCTAGCAGCGTAATCGAGCCGCACCGGCGCCGAAAAGCCGCGCAGCAGCGACGGCACCGGGCGGCTCGCAGCGCCATAAAAGGTGATTTTGCGGCTTGGCGTCGAAAGCTCGAAAACGCCGCGCGAAATCTCTTGTTCGCTGGCGCCGTTCTGATCGCCGACGCGCAATGCAAGATCGCCATCGCGCCCGATAAGACCGAGAGCGATCGGTATTACGAAAGGCTCCTTGTGGTCCTGGCCAGGGGTCGGCTTACTGGATTGGGCGAATTCGAGCGTCAATGCGCCGGCCGCCGCGTCATAGGCGGCGGTCGCCTCGACGAGCGGCGTTCCCGATTGATGATACCAGCGTGAAAACGCCGTCAGGTCGCGGCCCGACGCGTCGCTGAAACAGGACAGGAAATCCTCCACCGTCGCGGCGGTCCCGTCGCAACGATCGAAATAAAGGTTCATGCCTTTGGCGAACGCCTCGTCTCCGATCAGCACTTTCAGCACGCGAATGACTTCGGCGCCCTTTTCATAGACCGTCGCGGTGTAGAAGTTGTTGATCTCGCGATAGGATTCAGGGCGCACATTATGCGCGAGCGGCCCTGCGTCTTCGGGAAATTGCGCCGCGCGCAAGGCGCGCACGTCGGCGATGCGATGAACCGCGCGCGAGCGCATGTCGGACGAGAATTCACGATCGCGGAACACCGTCAGACCTTCCTTCAGGCAGAGCTGAAACCAGTCCCGGCAGGTGATGCGGTTGCCGGTCCAGTTATGGAAATACTCATGCGCGATCACCGCCTCGATATGCGCGTAGTCTGTGTCCGTCGCGGTCGCCGGCGAGGCCAGCACGTATTTGTCATTGAAGATATTGAGGCCCTTATTCTCCATCGCACCCATGTTGAAGTCGGATACGGCGACGATATTGAACACGTCGAGATCATATTCGCGGCCGAAAGCGGTCTCGTCCCAAGCCATTGACCGCTTCAAAGCATCCATGGCGTAGGCGGTTTGCGGCTCCTTGCCATGTTCGACATGGATGCCGAGTTCTACCCTGCGGCCCGATTTGGTGACGAACTCATCGTGAACGGAGGCGAGATCGCCGCCGACAAGGGCGAACAGATAACTGGGCTTTGGAAATGGATCGCGCCAGATTGCGTAATGCCGCGTTCCGCCGTCGAGATCGCCGGCCTCGATTTTGTTGCCGTTGGAGAGGAGAAGCGGCGCCTCCGAGCGCTCCGCCTCGAGGCGCACCGTATAGACGCTGAGGACGTCGGGCCGGTCGAGAAAATAAGTAATGCGGCGGAACCCCTCCGGCTCGCATTGCGTGCAATAGGCGGAGCCCGAACGGTAGAGGCCCATCAGGCGGCTATTGGCCGATGGATCGATTTCGGTCTCAATTTCCAGCGTAAAGAGCCGTTGCGGCGGCTTCGTGATGGTCAATCGATCCGGCGTGAGGAACGCTTTTTCGTATTCGATGCTGACCCCGTCGAGCGTGATCCGGCTCGCCTTGAGCCCGTCGCCGTCAAGAATGAGCGCCGCCTCCGGCCGCCCCTGCGGATTTGGCCGGATACTCAGCCGCGAGGCAACCCGCGTCGCGGTCGCGTCAAGCTTGACATCGAGATCGACCTTGTCGATCAGATAGTCGGGAGCCCGGTAGTCTTTCAGGCGAACGGGTTCGGCGCTGTCGGTACGCATCAAGACCTCAATCGAAGAGCGGCGAGAAACAGAGCTCGCGGATCGGCCCGATCATAGGGCTCGCCTCGGCGCAGCGTAAAGTGCGGCGGGCAGCCCGTTGGCCTGAAGGCGAACGCAAACGACGCAAGAACAACATATAGGGACAGGAAGCCATGGCTGAACACAAATTGAAGTCCGCTTTATTGGGAGCCGCTCTCATCATCGCGGCTTGGCCGGACGTTGCGTCGGCCCATGGGCCGACGCGGCAGAAAGTGACCGAATCGATTGAGATCAACGCGCCGCCGGACAAGGTCTGGGCCGTGATGGGCAATTTCCAGGATATGAGCTGGCTCCCGCCCGTCAAGAAGACCACCGGCGAAGGCGAGAACACGCCGGACGCCGCAAAGCGCGAACTCGATCTTGGCGGCGGCGCCGTCATCGATGAAGAACTCTACAAATACGACGCCGAAAAGCACAGCTATTCCTACCGGATCACCAAGGTCGATGTGAAGGTTCTGCCGGTGAACAATTATTCGTCAACGATCGACGTCGTGCCGAGCGACGATGGCAAGAAGAGCACGGTCGAATGGCATGGCGCCTTCTACCGCGGCTACCCCAACAATGACCCGCCGCCCGAACTCAGCGACGAAGCCGCGATCAAGGCTGTAACGGCGGTCTACAAGGCCGGGCTCGAGTCCCTCAAGAAGAAAGTCGAGGCGACCGACTAGACTGCGTCCGGATGCGGACCGCCCGCTTTGTCTTCGCCGCTCTGGCGCTGTTTGGCCGCTGCCTGCCCGCGCGGGCGGACGAAGCCTTCATCACCGAGCAGACCGGCGATGGGCTCAGCGTGCTCGATCTTTCGACGCATAAGGTCACAGCTCACATTGCGGTCGGCGGCAAGCCGGCGGGGATCGCAATGTCCAAAGACGGAAAAACGGCCTTCGTCACCAGCACGGAGGGCAAATTCGTCTCGGTGATCGACGCCGCCTCGCGCGCCATCGTCGCCAAGATCGACATGCCCGACACGCCGCTCGGGGTCGCGGTCGATCCGAGCGGCGTCTTCATCTATGTGTCCGGCTTTTTTCAGCCGCGCATTTACAAGATCGACGTCGCCGCGGCCGCGATCGTCAAGACTTTGGTCGTCGGCGCGTCTCCCTCCGGAGTCGCCGTCTCGCCCGACGGCGCCTTGATCGTCGTCGCCGACCGCGATGACGATGCGATCTCAATCATCAATGCAAAGAATTTCACTGTCGGCGCCACGGTCAAAGTGGGCGTGCATCCGTTTGGCGTCACCATCGATCCTGAAGGCGCGCGCGTCTACACGGCGAATGTCGAAAGCGATGACGTGTCGGTCGTCGATCTCAAAACGCAAAAGCTCGTCGCCACCGCGCCGGCCGGCCAGCGCCCCTATGTCGTGGCGCTGGCCGACGGGCGCGGCTTCACCAGCGATCAATATGGCGGAACGGTCTCGGCGTTCGATCTCGAAACCTTGAAGGCGATCGGGCGCGTCTCGGTGGGCGAATATCCAGAGGGGCTGCAGGCCAGCGCCGACGGGCGCACGGTCTATGTCGTCAACTGGTTTTCCAACGACGTTTACGCCATCGACGCGAAGACGCTGAAAATAACCGCCGAAATGCCGGTCGGCGATGGTCCGCGGTCGTTCGGACTATTTTTGCGCAAGACCGAATAGCACGGCCCTCGCGAAAAATACGCCGAAGATCAAATCCAGTTGAGAGGCGCCTGGCGGCGGCGCCAAATGTCCTTCATTGCGTTTCGCCGTGGGTAACTGTTGCGCCGAAGGCGAACGACGCCGCGGCGCGGCCATGCTCGCGCAAGGCTCTCCCGCAATTGTCAAAGAGGAGGCGCTGGTCGCCAACCAGCTGGGGATTTCGCGCATTATGCAACTTCGCGTTTTCGAGTCCGAGAATGAGGCGGCGGAGTTTATCGCCGCGATCAAGATTCAAGATCCGCAAGATGAATTTGTCTACGTGATTTCCGCCGATCCCTCGAAATCCGGTAAGTTCATCATCGACATTTATCAGCCTGACGGCCGATTTCTCGGGAGAGTTTGACCAAGGCTTGAAAAGCGATCGAGGCCGGGTCATCACGCTGGAGCGCTCAGCGCTGCATATCGGCGAACGTATGCGGCCGCGCCGAGGGTGGGCGCGCCCAAGGCGACGAGAAGGGTCGATTCGGAGAGGCCAATGGCGTTGCTTTGCAACGCCGCGGTGGCCAATACGCCCAGGACGATGAAGCCGGAATTGAGCACATTCACCGCGCCGACAATTCTCGCGCGCCAAGCGGCGTGAGCGTCCGCCTGGATCGACGTGAACAGAGGCACGACATAGAGGCCGCCGGCGCAGGCGAGCGCGACGACGTCGAAGGAGACGCGCAGCCCGGTCGCAGATGTGAAAAAAACCTCAAGACCAACCTCGGAATGCGCCGGCGGCAAGCTCCCGGTCGAAACGCCAAGATCGATCAGGAACACCGCCATGCCGACGGCGGCGAGGGGAACCGGACGCAAAAGGATGCGTCCATTGGCGATGAGCGCAGCGGCGAGCGAGCCGATCCCGATGCCAAGCGCGAAAAGCGCGCTGATCGCGGTCTCGACGCCGATGCCGCCGCCGGTCTTGTTGCGGATGACGACGGGAGTCAGCGACAGCGCCACGGCTCCCGTCATCCAGAACCATGAAACGGCGACGCTACGGCTCCACAAGATTGGGTCGCGCCTGATCTCGCGCAACAGTGCGCCCGTCGAGGCGAAGATATTGGCGGCGATGCGAAGGTCCGGCGCGGCGCGGCCGGTCGAGGGTATGAACAGGCTGAAAGCCCAGCAGGCGAGGGCGATGGCGATGAGTTGCAGCGTCGTCCCCGCGGGCGAGCGCGCGGCCGACAGGCCTCCGGCGATCAGCCCGAGCAGGATCGCGGCGAAGGTCGCCGCCTCCACCAGCGCATTGCCGGCGACGAGTTCTTCGCGCTTTAGGAGGTCAGGCAGGATGCCGTATTTCAACGGGCCGAACAGCGCGCTGATAACTCCGAGGCCAAACAGCGCCGCATAGAGCAATGGCAGGGAGGCGAGCCACAACCCCGCGGCGGCGAGAAGCTGAATCAAAACTTCGGCGCCCTTCAGCAAGCGCGCCACGGCGGCCTTGTCCCGAGCGTCCGCCCATTCGCCGCCCAATCCCGAAAGCGCCAGCGAGGGCAACATGAAGATGCCGACGGCGAGCGTGATCAGCACGCCGGCGTTCTTCTCGCCAAGTCTGAACAGGATCAGCATGGCGAGCATGTTGCGGACGAAATTGTCGTTGAACGCGGAGAAAAACTGACACCAAAAAAGAGGCGCGAAGCGCCGGGCGCGCAAGAGACTCAAAAGCGTCGCGATGCCGGCGCGTGGGGATTGGCCGCAGGATGCTGCGAGCTTCATTGCGCCGGTTCGGCATGGCCGACGATGCGGCTGATGGAGTTGAAGGCGGTGCGGATTTTGCGCTCCAGCGCATCGACTTGGTCGTGCACCTCATCGACGCTGAGCGCCGGATCGACGCGGCAATGATAATTGACGACGAGCCCGACTGGAGTCTGGCGCACCCGAACGTTGTGGATGTCGAGAAGGGCGCCTTGATCATGCGCTTTCTTGATCAGGGCGCTCTCGATGTCAGCCCGGACTTTCGGGTCGGCGTCATGACCATGCAACTGGCGCGGCTCCAAAGGCTCGATGTGGCTCTCGACTTCGATGTCCGAGCCGAGTTCCGCGCAGATCTCATTTTCGAGTCCCGAGGCGATCTCGTGGGCCTCGCCGAGGCGCATGCGGCCATCGAGTTCGACATCGAAGCTGATCGACGCCCGGCCGTCGATTTCCTGCACGGTGACATGATGGACCGGAACATGGCGCTTGGCGGCGATCAGCAGAATGCGCTCCAGTATGGTCTCGCTGTCGATGGCGATCGGCTGCGTCGCAATGGTGACGGATATCTCCGGATGCAGGGCCTTGATCTGCGCTGCGACATTGGCCTTGATCGCGGCGACTTTTTCAAGGGACAGAGTGCGGGCGACGGTGATCTCGAGATCGCCGATCACTTCGGGTCCGACGGGACGCAGCCGCACGCTTTCGACCTTGATCACGCCGGGAACGGACGCGGCGATGGCCCAGACCTTCTCGGCGAGGCCCTTTGGCGCCGCGTCGACGAGCGCGTCGATGGTGCGCCGGCCGACCCGATATCCGGCGACGGCGACAAAACCGGCGACGCCGAGGGCCGCCAGCGCGTCGCCTTGCATAAAGCCGAAATGCGCCGCGCCAACGCCGGCCATCGCCAGCAGCGAGGCGACGATGTCGCTGGAAAAATGCAAGGCGTCGGCGGCGAGCGCTTCGCTTTTGGTGTCTTCCGCAATTTTTCTCAAACTCCGCCAGCGGAAGAAATCCGCGAGGATCGAGGCGATCAACACCCCGAAGACGAGTAAGCCTGCATGGATTTCGACGTCGCGGCTGTTCAGGCGCCGCACGGCTTCGACGAGAACGAACGCGGAAAGCGCGAAGAGAAATCCGGTCTCGATCAGCGCGGCCACCGCTTCGACCTTGGCGTGGCCGTAGTGATGCTCCTCGTCCGCCGGCTTGTGAGCGATCTTGATGGCGAAATAAGTGAGAACCGTCGCTCCGACGTCGGCGAGATTGTGCCCTGCTTCGGATAGGACAGCCAGCGACCCCGAAAGCAGGCCGGCGATCAATTTGCCAACCGTCATCAGCGCGCTCACAGCGATCGAAGCGAGCGCCGCCGTTTCCTTCAGCTGATGATCCGCGCTTTTGACTTGCCCGCTGTCGCTCATTGACAATGACAATTTTCCGTTGTGTCGCGGGGCTGCGGCGGCTTGCCCGGCGGCAAGAAAAGCCCGGTTGTGCTATACGAGACTAAATTGGCGATCGGCCGCGGACCGCGGCTGTGAGGCGGCGACAGAGGAGCATCGACATGGAATTCCTTCATACGATGGTGCGGGTTGCGGACCTTGGCAATTCGCTTGAGTTTTACACGAAAAAGCTCGGCCTGGTGGAAATGAGGCGCATGGAAAACGAAGCCGGGCGCTATACCCTGGTCTATCTCGCCGCTCCCGGCGATGTCGCCCACGCCAAAGAGACGCAATCGCCGCTGATTGAACTGACCTATAATTGGGACAGCGAGGCCTATTCCGGGGGCCGCAATTTCGGCCATCTCGCCTTTGCGGTCGATGATATTTACGCGACGTGCGACGGCTTGATGAAGGCCGGCGTCACCATCAACAGGCCGCCGCGCGACGGCTACATGGCTTTCATCCGTTCGCCCGACGCGATTTCGATCGAACTGTTGCAAAAAGGCGCGCCGAAGCCAAAGCAGGAGCCTTGGGCTTCCATGACGAATACGGGCGTATGGTAGCTTTGGGCGCCGCTCCTCAAGTTTTGCCGCGCGGAGGGTTAGCGCGGTTGGCGCCAGCATCGGCCTTCGCCTATTTTCTCGATGTCGACGGAACATTGCTGGAGATCAGGCCCCGGCCCCAGGAGGTTTTGGCGGACGCGGCGTTGCGCGGCCTCGTCAAAGACGTCGCCGCCGCGGCGGGGGAGGCGCTGGCCTTGGTGAGCGGCCGAAAGATCGACGATATCGACCGCATCTTCGAACCTGTAATTCTTCCTGCGGCCGGATTGCACGGGGCTGAGATCCGTTTCCAGGATGGCGGCCGCATTTTTGCGGACGGCGGCGTCATGGAGGCCGCGCGCCCAAAATTGCGCGACTTCGCAAACCGCCGCCCCGGCCTCATGCTGGAGGACAAGGGCGCGACGATCGCGCTACATTTCCGGCAGCAGCCGGACCTTGAAAACGAGGTTCTGGGCTTGCTTCAATCGGTTGCGCAAAGCCTGGACCTCGTCGTGCAGCGGGGCAAAATGGTGGTGGAGCTGAAGCCGGCGGGGCACAGCAAAGCGACTGCGATCGAAGTTTTGCTGGCAAGCTCGCCGTTCAAAGGGCGGACGCCGGTTTTTATCGGCGACGATCTGACGGATGAGAGCGGCTTCGATTTCGTCAATGAATGCGGCGGCGTCTCGGTCCGGGTCGGGCCGGCTGAGGCGGGCACCGCCGCGAGGTTCTGCGTAAATGACCCGGCGCAGCTGCGCGAGCAGCTGGCCTTGGTCAGAATTTAACGACGTTTGAGCGCGCCGCGCCCGGGCCGGTCCGCCCCCCACCGCAGACCCAGGTCACTTCCTGGCGGGGCCCATCTGGCGTGTCGACGGGATGAACCTCGATACATTCGATCGGTATCGGCCGGTATACATATCCGTAAGGGTAGGGACGGCCGAAGAAGGGCAAGCCTATATCAGTGCCCAAAGAATTGGCGTGGCCAGCTGCGGGAAGAGCCGCAGCTCCCAGGCACAAACCTATGACGGAAAAGACCAGCTTGCGTGACGCCATCGGGCCAGACCTTAATCTCAACAAAAAATACTCTTGAACGAGCGTTGCTCCTTTATCCCATGATCGGCGCCTCGGCGCAAGCAAATAGCTCAGCTTGGGAGAATGCGAGATTGGCAAATTGCGCAGCGGATAATCATTCCGCCTCGAATTATTGCCTTTTCTGATCGCTTCGGCGCGCCTTCGCCGGTGGTGTGGTCTGGCCAGATTGAAGCCGTGTCGCGGCGCGCGCCTTGATGGGCGCAATGTTCCGCCGCCGCCGTCGGAAGCAGTCAGCCTGGCGCGGCAATTGCTTGTGTCGAGATTGTTCAACGGCAGGTCCCCACCTAGAGCTGCGCCGCTTCCATCCTACGCCCCAGGGCCGTCCGATGGGCGGCGCTTTTTTTTGTCAGGGTCGCGCCTTTCGCGAACGTCCGGCTCGGGATTTCCGTGGATCCCTGGCGCCGCTCGACATCTTCGCGGCGAGAACTCCTGGTTTCGCGACGCGTCGCCGCCGACGTGCGAGATCTGCCACGGCGCATCGCGTGAAGATGCTCTAACGCTTTAGAAAATCCGCGACTTGCTTGATGGCGTCCGCGCGGGCCGCCGGGTTTGTTCCCGTGTGAGCGCCGCCGCCGCCGTTGGCCGTAAAGGCGAGGCCTTCGACGACGTGCACGGGCAAGTTGGGATGGTCGAAATCATGATAGGCTTGTGGATAAATGATGATCGCGACATTCTCGCCGGCGGCTTTCGCTTGCGCGGCGAGATTGGCGCACGGGGCCGCAGGCGTCCAATCGTCATCGGCGCCGATCAGGATCAGGAGCGGCAGGCGCGACCGCCATTTGCCGGTCTCGAGCGGCGTCCGGCAGCCGGGATAGAAGGCGACGGCGCCTGCGAAATCAACGCCGTCCGGTGTGTTTTTTGGTTGCACGGCATAGAGCGTCGACGAACCGCCGTTCGACCAGCCGATCAGAGAGATCGATTTGACATCGACGTCATGCCGGCCTGACAAATAGCGCAGTGCGGCGTCGGCGTCGGCGACCCTTTCGCGGCTGGGCCGGACCTCGCGCTCGCTCTCACGGCATTGAGGCCCGAGGCCCCGCGAGGCGAAGCTGTCAGGACGATGTATCCCATGGCCGAAAGCCGCTGGCCCCAGTCGGCGTGGCGGGCGCTCGGCGCGCCGTCCTTGTCGTTGAGCCCGGAACACCCATGCAGCGCGACCACGGCCGGATGGCGGCCGGTTGCTGTCGGCGCATAGAGCCACCCTTGCAGCGTCACCCCGTCCTCGCCGGGAAAGGCGATCTTCTCGGGCCCGGCGGCATCAGCCGAGGCGAGAGCGAACAGAAAGGCGCAAAGACTGGCGATCGGCAAGCTCGAGACCCGCATGGCTCAACTCCACGGGTGGAATGGGATCGGGGGTCGATCACCGCGCCGCCGCGGCTTCCTTCGCGCAATCGCAGCTCGACGTCAAACGCGAGCCGCCGCGCCCTCGTTCCCTCGCATTTGTCGCCACGCGTTGAAAGGGAGCAGGCGCTTATGCTGATGGCGCTGATCGGCGGAGCCCCTGTTCGTCGATCCCTACAATGCTTTTCCTCGCCGAAAGCGGCAAGCTTTGGCCACGGGTCGCCGACGTGGCGAAGGCGGTCGGGACGGTCCAGCGTTCGCGCATCCGATCCTATCCATCGCAGAGCTGACGGCGGCCTTGCAGCGAGCGTCGTGATCGGCGGCGCCGCCGCGGATGGCATTAACGTAGATTTCGATTGAATTGCGCCGAAAATAATGTATTACGCGTATCATATAAATGAGGCGGCTGCGTCGGGCGCCTCGCCCGTATGGAGAAAATGCCAAATGCAAAGTGCCGATCCTGTTGTCATCGTCTCGGCTGTGCGCACGCCGCTCGGTCGATTTATGGGAGATCTTTCAAGCCTTTCCGCGCCGACGCTCGGGGCGCACGTCATCCGCGCCGCGCTCGAGCGCGCCGAGCTTGCGCCGGAACGCGTCGATGAAGCGCTGATCGGCTGCGTGCTGCCCGCCGGCCAGGGCCAGGCGCCGGCGCGTCAGGCCGCGCGCCGCGCGGGCCTGCCGGACGCGACCGGCGCGACGACTATC
This sequence comes from uncultured Alphaproteobacteria bacterium, assembly GCA_963789645.1. GTDB lineage: Bacteria > Pseudomonadota > Alphaproteobacteria > Rhizobiales > Beijerinckiaceae > Methylocapsa. The sequence continues at coordinate 115,829 of CAWBLM010000005.1, forward strand.
AACAAGGTCTGTGGATCGGGCATGAAGGCGACCATGCTAGCGCATGATCTGATCCTCGCGGATTCCGCCAACATCGTCGTGGCCGGCGGCATGGAATCGATGTCCAATGCTCCTTACATGCTCGCCAAGGCGCGAGCAGGCTACCGGTCCGGACATGATCGCCTGTTCGATCACATGCTGCTCGATGGGCTCGAAGATGCCTACGAAGCAGGACGCTCGATGGGCGATTTCGGTGAGGCAACGGCGCAAGCGTATCAATTCAGCCGCGCCGATCAGGACGCCTATTCGGTGGAGACGCTGACGCGCGCCCGGACGGCGATCGAGAAGGGCTATTTCAAAGCCGAAATCGCGCCTGTCACTGCGCCTGCCAAAGGCGGCGACCAGAGCATCGAGAATGACGAGCATCCTCTAAAAGTGTCGCCCGACAAAATCCCAAAGCTGAAGCCGGCCTTCCGCCCGGACGGGACGATCACGGCGGCGAGCGCCTCGGCCAATGCGGACGGCGCCGCGGCGCTGATCTTGACCAGACGCTCGCTGGCCGAACGCGATGGTTTGCCAGTTCTTGCCGAGATAGTGGCTCACGCGGCGCACAGCCAGGAGCCCGCCTGGTACACGACGGCGCCAATCCCGGCCATCCGCAAAGTGCTCGACAAGGCTGGCTGGACGGTCGCGGACGTCGACCTCTTCGAAATCAACGAGGCTTTCGCGGTGGTCGCCATGGCGGCGCAGCGCGATCTCGGAATCGCTCGCGAAAAACTCAACATCAATGGCGGCGCCTGTGCGCTTGGCCATCCAATCGGCGCCACCGGGGCGCGGATCATCGTGACGCTGCTGCACGCGTTGATTCGCCAGGACGGCAAGCGAGGCGTCGCCTCGCTGTGCATCGGCGGCGGCGAAGCGACCGCGATCGCCATCGAACGCCCGCACTGATCGGATGCGTCATGCTCTCGGCGGCGGCGTCAGCGGAAAAGGCTCGCCGTCGAGAAACGCGCGGATCGTCGCCACCGTATCGGAATAGAATGTGCGATAGAGATTTCCAGAGACATAGCCGATGTGCGGCGTCGCGAGCACATTGTCGAGCGAACGGAGTGGATGCGTCGGGCTCAAAGGCTCCGTGTCGAACACATCAATGGCGGCGCCTGCGATTTTGCGGCTCCGCAAAACATCGATGAGCGCAGCCTCATCGACGATCGGGCCGCGCGAGGTGTTGATCAGCCGGGCCGTCGGCTTCATCAGCGCGAGTTCGCCAGCGCCAACGATGCCTCGCGTGCGGGCGCTGAGAACGAGATGAATAGAGAGAATGTCGGCCTCAGCGAAGAGCTCCTCTTTTGCGACCAGCCGAGCGCCCACGGCGGCCGCCTTTTCGGCTGTGAGATTCTGGCTCCAGGCGATGACGTTCATGCCGAAAGCAAGTCCGATGCGGGCGATTTCCGCGCCTATATTCCCAAGGCCCAGCACTCCCAGGTTGGCGCCGCGCAGATCGGCGCCGATGCAGCGCTGCCAGCCGCCGGCGCGCAGCGACGCATTCTCAGCCGCGACGTGACGGGCGCTCCCAAGGATCAAGGCCCAGGTCAATTCGATCGTCGGATCGGAGGAATAGCCGGTGTGCGCCACCGCAACGCCGCGTTCCGTTGCGGCGGCGACATCGATCGAGGCATTGCGCCGTCCGGTGGAGACGATCAACTTCAGCCGAGGCAACCGTTCGATGATGGTGCGCGGCAAAGGCGTGCGTTCGCGCATGACGCAGACGACGTCGAAGGGCTGCAGCCGCGCGACCAACGCTTCGACATCGTCGATATGGTCGTTGAAAACCGTGACGGCAGCGCGGTCCTTGAGTTGCGTCCAATCGGCCATCGTCAAGGCGACGTTCTGGTAATCATCGAGAATGGCGATCTGCAGAGGCTCGGGGATTGCGTTCATCACCTGTGATCCTGCGATCGAGCGGCGATGAGCGCCGCCCTATGCCCATCGAGGGCGAGAGCATATCGCGAGAATGTGGCAGGCGCGATAGCGCGTCGCGAACGCGCGAAAGGAGAACATAATGCGAGACAACAGCACGCTGATCCATCTTGAATATTTGAGCGAGCGGCCGTTCGATGAGGTCGTTCCGGCCTTCGAAGGCGCGACTGGCGCCATCACGAACGATGAATTTCGCCGCGCCATCGTCGATTCCGCCGGGAACGCGGACGAGTTCATCAAGCGCATGCACGCATTTGAAGGATCGAGCGGCTTCATGCGCTTCCTCGACATCGATCATAGCGCCTGGATGAAGCCGCTCGGCGTTCCGGGGCGGGCCAAGCTCTACATTCTCGGCAATCCGCTGATCGCGGCGACGATGATTCGCTTTAGTCTCGGCGCCGCGCTCAATGTGCCCGTGCGCGCCCTGATTGTCGAGGATCCAGCAACCCGACGCGCCACGCTCGCTTACGACCTTCCATCATCTCTGATGGCGCGGTTGAGAAACAATGACGTCGACGCGGCCGCGAGCAAGCTTGACGAGAAGCTTGCGGCTCTCGCCGAGCTTGCGACGGGAGCGAAAGCGTAGCGTCGCCTCAACGCCCTTCAACCCGGACTCGCGAGTCGAGCGATCGGTCAAGATCACCAAGCAGAATCAGGTTTCGCAAAACACCTCCAATCAATCTCCTGCGACGGTCGAGCGCAACCTGCCCCAGGAGACTGTGAAAGCCGATGATGGCAAGCAATCGAGCGAAGAAAGCAAGAAAAGCGAAGAGCTGACCAATTACGAGGTTTCGTCGAAAACAATCAACACGACCAGCGGCGGATACGGGATTGACAATATTTCCGTTGCGGTTCTGATCAACAAGGCGACCCTGCTTGCGGCTCTCGGCGGTAAAGCGGCGCCCGAGGCCATCAATAAGCAGTTGAATGAGCTTGAGCAGCTGATTGTGTCGGCTGCCGGCGCCCATAAGGAGCGCGGCGACAACATCAAGATTTCCGCAGTGGACTTCATCAACTCCGGCCGCGATCTCGAGCCGCAGCCGCCGCCGCCCGTCGCGGAAATGCTGCTTCGGCAATCGGGAAATGTCTTGAACGCCGTCACGATTCTCGTCGTCTCGTTGCTTCTCATCTGGTTTGGATTGCGGCCTGCGGCGCGCGCGATATTTGCGGCGCCTGCAGCGATCTCAGCGCCAGCGGAGGTCGCGGCGCTGCACGGTTTCGCCGAAGCAGATGGCGGCGAAGACCCGGGCCTGCAAATTGGCGGGTGGAGTCCGCAGGCCGACGTCAATCTGATCGAAGATCTGACCAACAATCCCCGCCGTCACCGCAAAAGCGTCTTGAGCAAATCGTCGAATTCGATGAAGAGCAGGCCGCCGCCATACTCAAGCAATGGATCCATCAAGGAGACTATGCGTGACGCCGCGCCCCATCGCACAATATCTCGCGCGCTTCGGCGAGGAGCGTCATTGTGACCTGCCGGCGGATAGTTCTTGCGAGCCGGCGGATCTTGCTGCGCGCGCAGAGCCGACGGTCGGCGAGGAGACGCTGGCGCCGGATCTCGTTCGCGAAGAAAGCTGGAGCGAAGGATATGCGGCGGGACTTGCCGCGGCTGGCCGCGAGCAAGACGAGGCGCGTCAGTCGGAGAGCCTTGCATTCGAAGCCCGGCTTGTGAGTGACCGCGCCAGTTGGGCGGAAGAACAAGGCGCCGGGCTGAGCACAAAGCTTGACGCCAGTCTGGCGGCAATTGAGGCGAGGATCGGCGCGAGCGTGGCGCGCATTCTGCGTCCCTGTTTGGCAAAATTGTTGCGCGAAAGGGCCGTCGACGAATTGGCCGAAAGCGTCGGTCTGATTCTCGGTGGGCAAGATCAAAGGCTGATTGAGGTCAGCGGCCCGGAGGATCTTCTCGATTCGATCCGGCGCAGGTTGACCAACTCGGCGGGCTCGCTCGCCTGGACGCCCTCGGCCTCCACCGACGTCAAAGTCGTTGCTGATCAGGCCATTATCGAATCGCGGATCGAAGCGTGGGTCCACCGGATCGACGCGTTGTCGAAGTGAGCTAGCTCGTGGCGGACAAAGAGCATCATGAGATCGTCATCGTCAAAAGACACGCCTCCCACGAGGACGGGCACCATGGCGGCGCGTGGAAAATCGCTTTCGCCGATTTTATGACGGCCATGATGGCTCTGTTCCTCGTTCTGTGGCTGATCAGCTCGACCAGCGACAAGACGAAACATGCGGTTGCGCAATACTTCAATCCGGTCAAGCTGGTCGATGTGACCACCTTGAAGAAAGGGTTTCGCGATCCGAAGAACACGGAAATGGGGGCCGGACCGAAGACCAGCGAATCGAAGGTCGAAGCGGATACCAATCAGTCTTTAGCCGAGACCAAAGAAGTCACTCAATATCCTGGCGCCAAATTGCCGACGCATTCCGAGGCCGCGCTTTTCCGTAATCCTTATGCGGTGCTCGCTGAGATCGCAGCAAGGACCTTTCCGGCAGCGGGCGGAATCGGTACTAGCGCCAGCCTAAGCGATTATGCATCGGCCTCGGTGAGCTGGCTCGAGGCTCAACGTTCGAGCGCGTCATCGCAAAGTAGCTATCAGAGTACTTTGCTGAGCACGGCCACAACCGCTCTGTCCAATGCGACGGGCGTCAACATCGATCAGCAAATGTCCCAAATGCTGGATCTTGAGAATTCCTACGCCGCCTCGGCGAAATTGCTGACGGCCGTCAACAGCATGTTCAACGACCTTACGACAGCGATCAGCAACATTACACCCTAGGACGTCGATCATGAGCGCTTATATCTCGACGCAGTCGATTTCCAGTTCATTGAGGCAATCGATTTTGAATTTGCAAAGCGAACTCAATGTTAATCAGACGGAGGTGTCGACCGGCAATTACGCCGATATTGGCCTGACGCTGGGCGCCGAAACCGGGCAAAGCGTTTCACTCCAATCCGAGAGCTCCTTTTTGCAGACAATTTCCGATACGAATTCAGCGGTGTCGACGCGTTTAAGCACGACGCAGAACAATCTGAGCAACCTGCAGTCTTCGGCCCAAACTCTTCTCAATTCGCTGATTTCCGGAAATGGCTCGACGACCGGCGCTGCGTCGATCCAGTCGACCAGCGCCGGTGGCCTCAGCTCATTGATCTCCACTCTGAATTCGACGCTCAATGGCGATTATCTTTTCGCTGGGATAAATACCGGGACCGCGCCGATTACTGATTACAATGGCGCCTCGGCTCCCAATAAGCAGGCTGTCGACACGGCGTTCTCCACAGCGTTTGGCATGGCCCAGACCAGCCCAAATGTGTCCAGCATCAGCGGCGGCGCAATGCAAAATTTCCTGGACACTCAATTTCCGGCTTTGTTTCAGGGAACGAACTGGACGAGCAACTGGTCCTCCGCTTCCGATCAGACGCTTACCAGCACGATCGGCCCTAATCAGACCGAAAGCACTTCAGTCAGCGCCAATCAGCCGGCGTTTCAGGAGTTGGCGCAAGCCTATACGATGCTTTCTGATTTGGGAACGCAAAATCTCAGCCAAGGCGCATACCAAGCCGTGACTTCCTCCGCGACTAACCTTCTTATGTCGGCGATCACCAACTTAACCAATATCCAGGCAAGCGTCGGCCGTGTTCAAGCGAGCATTTCCAACTCAAACAACCAAATGTCCGCTCAAATGAACGTTTTGTCTACGCAAATAAGCAACCTGGAAAGCGTAAATAGCTATGAAGTAGCGACGCGCGTTAGTGAACTGCAGACGCAACTTGAAACTTCGTATTCGCTGACTTCGCAGCTCCACAATCTGACGCTGGTCAATTATCTTCCTGCGTAAACTGATCTTGGAGAAGGTTGGTACGGAGGGAATGAAAGCGATTGACCTTGTTGCGCGACGAAAAGGACCGTTATGTATCAACTCAGATATGCTGAAAACGTCGTCGATAGTCCGCGGGAGTGCCGTGATCGCGAGCGAAGAGCGCTGGACCAAGCCATAGCTCGTCTAGAACAAGCGGAGATCGCTGGATTGGGCTCGGCCGCGGCTGACGAAGCGGTTAATTTTGTCTGTACGCTGTGGAAGGCTCTGATAGAAGATTTGATCTGTCCTGAAAATGACCTTCCGGATATTTTGCGAGGAGATCTCGTCTCGGTCGGTATTTGGATACTTAGAGAGGCTGATGCGATCCAGCAAGGGCGGTCGAATGACTTCGGCGGTCTAATCGAGATCTGCTCGATGATTCGTGACGGATTGAAGTGAGGGCGGCTGATGCACATCTCGCTTCGAGCCGGTGAAAAGATCTACATAAATGGCGCGGTCCTATGCGCCGACAGAAAGGTCTCTCTTGAGCTGCTCAATGATGCGACTTTTCTACTCGAGGCGCATGTTATGAAGGTTGAGAACGCCACCACGCCGTTGCGGCAACTCTATTTTATCGTACAAATTATGTTGATGAACCCGACAGATACAGCTGCAGCTCGCGACATGTTCGAAAAATCAATCCGCGCGCTCATCGATAGTTCTGAGGATAAAGCGTTGCTGAATGGATTGCGCAACGTCAGGAGCCATGTCGAGGACGGTCGGGTGTTTGAAGCTCTCAAGGCGATCCGCACGTTGTATGTAATTGAAGCGGAGATCTTTGCGGGCGCAAGGACGGTTTCCCCGACGCAAGCAGCCTAAACTCTCATTTGAAAAGGCAGTGTGATGTCTATAAGCAGCATTAGCGCGGCGACTAACGCGATTCCGCCGTTGTCTTCGAGCGCCTCTTCCAGCGGCGCCGCGGCTTCGGCGACGGTCGACTACAACCAGTTCCTCCAATTGCTCGTGGCGGAACTTAGCAACCAGGATCCGACAAGTCCCACAGATCCGACACAATATATGAGCCAGCTTGCCTCTTTCTCGTCTGTGGAACAGCAAGTGCAGACGAATTCAACCCTCGACGCACTGTTAACAGCGCAGGCGGGCGGCCTTGTGGGCCAAACTGTTACATCCGCGGATGGTAGTACTAGCGGCGTGGTTGCTTCAATTCAAATCAGCGCGGGCGGCGGCGCTGTCGCGACATTGCAGGATGGAAGCACCGTCACGCTGGGATCCGGCGTAACGATCGGTTCGTCGTGAACGAGGCGGACGCTCTAGAGCTGATGCGCTCGGCAATCTGGACCATTATCGTTGGATCGGGGCCAGCGGTTGGCGCGGCAATGGTCGTCGGCCTCATAGTCGCATTGCTGCAGGCGCTGACCCAAATCCAGGAAATGACGCTCACTTTCGTGCCTAAGATCATAGTGATATTTCTCGTGTTGGCTGTCGCCGCGCCCTTCATCGGGGGCCAGATCTATGCGTTTTCGGAGCAGGTATACGCGCGGATTGAAAGGGGTTTCTAACCGGCTTTGGGACGTTCACGTTGCGATGGAGGGGGCGGTTCCGGTTCGGGTAGCCGCAGCGCAAAAGCGCTCGCATGTGTTGAGCAGGGATGGATCGGAACGTCATCGCGTCTCACAGTCGTTGCATGATTGGCTTCGACCCTGCGCTCAAGGCTAACGCGAACAAGTCATGGCCGGGCAAGGTTTGGCCGTCAGGATTCGTTGGATCGCCGGGATCGAGGGGCATCGATGGCTGATATTGCATTGGCGGCTAACGCTGGCCTGAAACGCAACAGTGCGCGGGACATCGGTTTCGCAGGCGGCATCGTTGCAATTCTTTCGATCTTCTTCCTTCCCATTCCGGCCGTCCTGATAGACGTGGGCTTGGCTTTTTCAATAGCGTTGTCCGTGCTTATTCTGATGGTCGCGCTGTGGATTGAGCGGCCACTCGATTTTTCGGCGTTTCCTACAGTTCTTTTGGTCGCGACATTGCTGCGACTGGCGCTGAATATCGCGACGACCCGCCTCATCCTGGCGAATGGAGCGGAGGGGTTGACGGCCGCGGGCTATATTATCGGTGGATTCTCCAAGCTCGTAATGAGTGGAGATTTCGTTATTGGCCTGATAGTGTTCGCGATATTGATGACGGTAAACTTCGTCGTCATCACAAAAGGCGCGACGCGAATTGCGGAGGTCGGCGCGAGGTTCACGCTCGACGCCATCCCCGGAAAGCAAATGGCGATCGACGCGGACCTCTCGGCCGGCCTGATTAACGACAAGGAGGCTCAGCGGCGCCGTTGCGAACTCGAGGAGGAGAGTTCGTTCTTCGGATCAATGGACGGGGCCTCCAAATTTGTTCGCGGCGACGCCATTGCGGGACTGATCATTCTCGCAGTGAATATCTTTGGCGGCATCATCATTGGAGCGACGCGTCACAACATGCCGCTACAGCAGGCGGCCGACGTATACACAAAACTGTCGGTAGGCGACGGTCTGGTTTCGCAAATTCCGGCGCTGATCATTTCTCTTTCCGCGGCGCTGCTCGTGTCGAAGGGCGGTACGAGGGGAGCGACAGAGGCGGCGGTCCTCAGCCAGCTCATGAAGTATCCCCGCGCGCTCTGGGTCGCCGCGCTGCTCATGTTTGGCATGGCGGCGGCGCCGGGCCTTCCTTTTTTTCCCTTCGCGATTCTCGGCGCGATTTTGTCGTTCGTCGCCTACGAGGCGCCTAAGCGCGTCGCCAAAGAGCGCGAGGAAGAACGGGCTAGGAGCGACGCCGCGGAGAAAGCGGCGCTACAGGAAGCGAAAGATTCAGTCAAGGAGGCGATGCGATCAGCTGAGATCGAACTCTGTCTTGGTAAGCAGCTCGCGGCGCGCTTGCTGGTTTCGCATAATGAGCTCGCCGCCCGCGTCGCCAAGATGCGGCGCAAATTCGCCAGGCAGTATGGCTTTGTCGTTCCTGAAATAAAGTTATCTGACAGTTTGTCGATCCCGACCAAGAACTATCAGATCAAGATTCACGGAACCGTCGTTGCGAGCCATGAATTACGGATCGGCGATCTTCTCGTTATTACTGGCGACGGACGCCGGCCGGCGTTGCCTGGCGACGACGTCCGCGAACCGGCGTTCGGCATGAGGGCGGTGTGGATTTCGCAGGCCTTCGCCAACGAGCTCAAACGCGAAGGCTTCAACCCGATCGACAACATTTCAGTGCTTCTGACCCACCTCAGTGAGGTCATTCGCAACAATTTATCGCAATTGCTGTCGTACAAGGACATGCGCGCCTTGCTCGATCGTCTCGGGCCGGATTACAAGCGTCTAATTGACGACATCTGCCCGTCTCAGATCTCCTATTCCGGGCTGCAGGCAGTGCTAAAGCTTCTGCTCGCGGAGAGAGTGTCAATCCGAAACCTGCACCTTATTTTGGAGGCGATCGCCGAAATAGCGCCGCACGCGCGGCGGGCGGAACAGGTGGCGGAACATGTTCGGATGCGGATGGCGCAGCAGATCTGCGGCGATTTGCAGGACGGCGGAGTGCTGAAAGTGCTTCGTCTCGGCAATCGTTGGGATATTGCCTTTCATCAGAGCCTGAAACGCGATTCGAAGGGCGAGGTCGTCGAATTCGATCTCGATCCTGCGATGGTCGAGGACTTCGGAAAGGGCGCCTCTGCGGTGATTCGCGAACGCATGGACCAGGGCCATCATTTCGTTCTTGTTGCGACGCCGGAGGCGCGTCCCTATGTACGCATGGTGGTCGAGCGCCTCTTTGCAACTTTGCCTGTCCTCTCCCATCTCGAGATAGCGCGAGGCGTTGAGATTAAGTCGCTCGGCGCAATATCGTGATCACGATCGGCTCCGACGCAGTTCTGTCTGTGTTCGTTTTATTTTGTCGCATCGGGGCGTGCTTGATGCTGATGCCGGGCATCTCAAGCCCGCGCATCCCGGTCAAGGTCAGATTGTTCCTCTCGTTCGCCATTACCCTCGGTCTCGCGCCTCTTTTGTCGAGCGAAATCGGGACAGATCTATCCAAGGCGCCGCCATTCGCTTTGCTGCAGATCATCGGTGCGGAGAGTGTGATTGGCGCTTTGATCGGCTTTCTTGGCCGGGTCTTCTTTGGCGCTCTCGAGACCCTTTCAAATGCTATCGCGATGGCGATCGGGCTTTCAAGCCCGCTGACGCCAGCGCCTGACGAGAACGAGCCGCTGCCTTCCGTTGTATCGCTGATCTCTCTCGGCGCGACGATGTTGTTTTTTTTGACGGATCTGCATTGGGAGGTTCTACGCGGCCTTGTCGCCTCCTACGCGGCCTGGCCGGTCTCCGGCCTCTTCAATGCGCAGTTCGGACTCGTTCAAGTGGGCGATTGTCTGGCCCGTTCATTCGCACTGGCTCTTCAAATCAGCAGCCCCTTCATCGTCTATTCCTTGATCGTTAATTTAGCTATTGGCCTCGCCGCCAAATTTGCGCCTCAGATTCCAATCTATTTCGTCACCGTTCCAGCAGTCGCGTTTGGCGGTTTGTTTCTGCTCTACATGACGTGCCGACAGATAATGGAGCTGTTTATCGCCGGATTTGCGATCTGGCTTGGATCGGGATAATCCCGCCGACTGTTGTCTCCCGAGAACCCGATTGACATTTTGCTTGATTCCTTGGCGTTGCAGCCATGGCGATTCATGGGGCCCCGAACGGTTGGCGATGCAGCGAGCAACTTATGAGCGACCGGCTTCGTAAAGCGCGCCGCATGCTGGCGATCCAAGCCGAACTTGATCGGTTTGCTGATTGGACCTTGATCGATCTCGAACGCCGGAGGGCTGATGTTGAAGACAGGCGCGCCAAATTGATCGGCTTCCTCGAAGCCGAACCGGCGCTCGGGGGAATTTTCGCCGGAGCGATGTTGCGCCGACTGGAGTCCATCGAAAAGTCGTGTGCGGCGCTACGCGCCGAGAGAGATGCGCAGGCAGAAAAGCGCCGCGCGGAGCGCGCGCGCTTGCGCGCTGCGGAAGCGATCGTCGAGGCGATTCAAACAGGCGAGCGGCGAAGAGAAGGGCAACTCCAATTCTTCGAAACGATTGACGCTTCGCTTAACCGGCGCGCACCAGCCTCCGGCAAGCTTTTACGATCATCTTGACGCGAATTTCCCGGTGGGGCGAAGCGAATGTCGATCAATCCCGTCTCCGATATTGTGCTTGACGTCGCCCGAGCCGCGGACCCGACCAAATCGGCGGCGGCGACGGAAAGACTTTTGCAGGCCAGCGCAGCCGAGCCTGTCGGCGTCGAGTTTTCTAGCCACATAAGGGCCAGCAATCTGGGAGACGCCGGATTGCAAAGCGCCGTGGCGAAGATGGGAGGCAGGCCGTCCGCTGTGTCGGTCGCTCCGATGGATGCTCGAACGAAGGCCTACAGGGGCGTTGAGGAACTTGTGCTGCAGAAACTTGTGGAGACCATGCTGCCGAAAGAAGACAGCGGGGTATTTGGAAGCGGTACCGCCGGGGATGTTTGGAGATCCATGCTCGCTGAGCAACTGGCGAAGCAGATCGGAAAGACCGTCGATCTTGGCCTCATGAAATCAGCACCCCCGGCGCGCGCGCTCGAGCCTCCCGGCGCTCACGCGATCGGAGCTTCTGCTCCTCTGACCGACGGGCAATCCTGACCATGGCGAGAGACTTGCCTGATATTGAATTTGTCAAAGGTTCGGGCGAGGCAAAAAACGCTGGCGGAGGCGCTGCGCCGCTCGCGCCTATCCCGGGCGGCCAGAGCGGCCAGCAGCAAAATGGCTATATGGGTAGCGAGCACGCAGATACAGTCGATAGCGCGCCGTCCACGTCGATGATCGAGGGGTTTCTTAAAACCGTCGAAAGAATTGAAAAAGTTCTCGATCTTGAGACGCAGATGCTGGAGGAAAACAAGCCTTTCGCGTTGCATGACTTTAATCATAAGAAGAGCCACGGACTTCTAGAGCTGAGTCGCGCAATGAGCGCGTGTCGCTCGCTCGATCGAGCAACGTTCGAAGCGGTGACGAAAGTTCCTGTGGCCCGGCTGCGGGGGAAACTCGAACGCAACCTTGCTAGGCTGGAAACGCACCTGAAGGCGGTCACGGAAATTGCGGCGATCATAACGCGCGCGATTCAGGATCATGAATCCGACGGAACTTACTCCGTAAGCCGACGCGCGAGGGACGACGCGCGATGATCCGGCTTGCCGCCTGTTGCGTGTGGATCTGCATCGCGTCTCTGGCGTCGGCATATGTCGCCGCGACGTGGAAACCAGGCGCGGATCAGGCCAAAACGGCGCCGCAGCAGGCTTCGCATCTGGAGCACAAGAAAACCGAACCCATAAGCGTACCGATGATTGCCGATGGCAACGTCGCCGGCTATGTAGTCGCCCAATTTGTCTACCTCATCGATCCGCAAGCCTTGAAGGACAGCTCTACGCCTCCAGACGCTTTCATCGCGGACGAGGCGTTTCGGAGGCTCTATATCGACAAGGTGGACTTCAACCACTTGGAGAAATACGACGTTGCGGCTCTGACCAAGGATTTGGTCAAAAAAGTCAATCAGCGCCTTGGCGCCGAGATCGTCAAGGACATTCTGATCGAGCAGTTCAATTATGTTCCAAAGCGCGACATCTCGAAATAGCTCCATTTGCCGGCGCCAGCGTCGTCCAAAGTGACTTCTCGATCGCAGGGTGCTTTGCGCACAAACCTTCAACAGGAAAGAATGATCCGATGATTTTCGAAAGGCTCACTTGGATTGGGTTCATGATCGCCGCCGCCGGCTGGGCGTTATTGCTTTCGGCCCCGCAGCTGACGGATGGAATTGCGCATCTCGCCGGGCGGTCCTCAGAATCGGCCACTCTCAATATTTCCGCCATAGCCCAATGCGGCATCGTCAGCGGATTTGGGCTCGGCATCATTGGAGCTTTGCAAACTGGCTTCGGCGCCCTGAACAAATTCTTCGAGGCTGTGCTGGCGCGCTCACAGCAATCGAGGACGCAAGCTGCGACGCCGTCGCTGGCGCCAACCCAGGCTGGGGCGCGCGCAGCGGCGGAGCCTCTTCGTCACACCGCGGCGAGGAACGCCGCCCGGTCGGCGCCGGCGCAATCAAGAAAAATCCAGGAGCGCGGCTGGGTCAAGGACAGGGCCTATTTGCTGTTCACTGACGGAAGCGTCGAGGTGGAGACGATGCTGGGTCGGCGTAAGTTCCCTTCGCTGCGGGAAGCGCAGGAATTCATCGCCTGATTGTTGACGCTCACAGACTGTCGCCACGACAAGGCGATTGCGAGGGCGGCTCGAACGAGGCGATTTTGCGGCTTGGAGTTTGAGGATGCATGGTTCACTTAAGGCCCGCAAAAGACCTGACCTGCGGCAGCGCGGCGGCGCCAATCAGCCTTTGCCTGCCCCCTGCCCGACGGTCGCGGGCAAGCGCGGCCCTTCTTTGGGGGGTAACCCGCGGAACAGCGTATCGCAACGGGTTGCGTCGGCTCGCGTCAAGGCTTCCGCAGGTCACTCGCTCGCGTTGACTTTCGATCATGGTCTCGTCGCCGCGGGCATCGCCGCCGCCGTCGGTTCTGCAAGTTTCGCCGGCTTCATGTTGGCGCGCGACAACAGCCACCCGATATTTGGCGGCATTGAACATTTGATGATTTTCGCGCAACCGATCCATGGCTATCGGCCGCCGTTGCTGGAGAGGCTCGAGACGCGGTCGGTCGACTATCGCGCGACAGGCTCGATTGAACCGCGCCCCGTTTCAAACGCCGCCGGAGGCGAGTCGCCTCGTTCGGACGAAAAGCAGGATTCGGCGCGCGGCGCGCTTGCAGGCTATGTTCTTCGTTTCGCGCCAAGAGGCGACGTCGTCGTAGAAGGCCCCAAGGGGTCCTTTGCGGCGGTTCCCGGGGCGAATGTGCCAAACGCCGGACGCATCCTTTCGATCCAGAACCGCAACGGCCGGTGGGTCGTGATGACCGAGAATGGAATGATCACCGAGCCGGGCTTCTAGCTAGTCTAGTGTCCTGGGTCGCAAATATCGACTAATATCTGCTTGCGATGTGATTTGCAGGGAGGATTGCTGGGATGGCGCGGCCAATCAAGCGACTGTACGCTGAGCCGAATGTCGTGAAAGAACTTCGTCGCCGGTCGCGGTCGAGCACCATCGGCGCGCGAGACAAGGAACGCGCCAACATCATTCTGCTGCGGCTCGCCGGCGTGGGCGTCGAAGTTGTCGCTGAGCGCCTGAAGACAACGCCCAAGCGCGTTTCACTGTGGTCTGTGCGTTTCGAGACATCGGGCCTCGCAGCTCTCGACGACAAGCCAGGTCGCGGCCGCAAGCCATCGATCTCGGATGCGAAGGTGGCGCGCGTCGTCACCGAGGCGACACGGCCGCCGCAAGGTAAGACCCGCTGGAGCATCCGCTCGATGAGCCGTCACGCCGGCGTCTCGCCAAGCACGGTTCAACGCATCTGGTCGAAAAACGATTTGAAGCCGCATCGCCTGAAAACCTTCAAACTCTCGAATGATCCGAAATTCGAAGAGAAATTCTGGGACGTGATCGGGCTCTACCTCGATCCGCCGACCAAAGCCCTCGTGTTGTGCTGCGATGAGAAAAGCCAATGCCAGGCGCTCGAACGCACGCAGCTCGGGCTTCCGCTGGCGCCCAAACGCGCACGCACGATGACGCACGACTATACGCGGCATGGCACAGTCACTTTGTTTGCCGCTCTTGTCCAATTGACCGGCACGCTGATCGCTCGCACCGAGGCGAGCCACACGCACGTCGAATGGCTGCGCTTTCTCAAGCAGATTGATCGCGACACGCCCCCCGACCTTGAGCTGCATCTGATCGCGGACAACTACGCCACGCATAAACATCCAAAGGTTCGCGCGTGGCTAGAGAAGCATCCGCGCTTCAAGATGCACTTCACGCCGACGTCTTCATCATGGCTCAATCTGGTCGAGCGCTTCTTTGCCGACCTGACAGGCGATGTGATCCGCGCCGGCAGCTTCGCCTCGGTCAACGAACTGGTGCGTGACATCAAGGCGTATCTTGCCGAGCGCAACGCCAATCCAAAGCCCTACAAGTGGAAGGCCGCCGGCGCCGAAATCCTCTCCAAAATCAACCGCGCCCGCGTCGCCCTCGCAAAAGCCGAGGCCGCATGAGTTATTTGATGGCAATTGAGAGTCGGGACACTAGCGGATTTGCAAGCGGGAGGGGGTTGCCGGTTGGGCAGGAGAATGAAGCGCTCTGAGTGGGCTTTCGAGTAGGCGAATCGAATGCGGGCTCGATGCGCGGAGCGATTTACGCGTCAGTCGCATAATAGCGGCCGCGCAAGCATGTCAGCTGCGTGCGACTGATCGCGCGCGGGGCAAACGGGCGGACAAATCGCAGGCCGAGTTCGCGCTCCTTGCGCCAGATCACGCGCGCGTCAAGAAGCCGCTCCGGAAAGTCTTCATAAAGGCGGATCGCGTTTGCCGCCTGTATATCCGCAAAAAGCCGCACCCGCGCGCCTTTGTGCGACCGGTCGAAGATCTGACATTCGATCAGAAAAGCGTTGTGGAGATCAAGCAATTTGCCCGACCGCAAGCGCGTGCGGCGGCGTCCCGCCGATCGTCTGTCGGCGCTTTTTGTGAAGGTCACGCAATAGGCGAAAGATTGACCGATGGGCGCTTCGCCGAGATCGGCGACTTTCAAAGCCGTGACGCTCGCGCGCGGGATCGCATCTTCGTTTGATAGATGACCCATGGCCAAGCCTTCTGACAATAGGCCGCGGTTGCAGGCGGCCATTTATCCTAGCGCAATTGGAGCAGGGACGCGGCGCTTTTGGTGTTTTCGGTAAATGTCTCGAAAATGCGCCTTTTGGAGACGGCGCCGGATAGACCCGCGCGAACAGTTCCCGCCCAAGGGAATCTTTGTTGCCAAAAGCGCAATGTCAGCGTGCCGGCGGCGGCGATCTTGATCATCCTATATAGTCTGCAATATAAACTAGGCCTTCCTGTCGGCGGAGGTGCGCCAGGGATCAAGAGGAGCATTTCATGACCCTGTTCGCGCGCCGCGCCTTCAATGCGCTTGCTCTCGTTCTGACCTTGGCGCTCGGGGGTCTACCGCTCGACTTTCGAGACGGCGGCGGCCGTCGGCCGCGAACGGAGCCAAGACCGCGGGACCTGTCGTATTCGCCGCGGCCAGCATGAAGACGGCGCTCGACGCCATTGCGGCCGCTTGGACGGCTCACGCCGGAACGTCGCCGGCGATTGTTTATGGATCCTCCGCCGTCCTGGCGAAGCAAATCGAGCAAGGCGCGCCGGCGGATATTTTCATTTCGGCCGACACCAACTGGATGGACTATCTCGATAAGTCGAAACTGATCCGACCAGGGACGCGCCGCAATTTTCTCGGCAACGCGCTCGTCCTCGTCGCTCCAGCCGGCTCCCATTCTGACCTCAAGATCGAGCCGGGCTTCGATCTCGCTGGGGCGACCGGCGACGGCAAGATCGCCGTCTGCACCATCGCGTCTTGTCCCGGCGGCATATATGCCAAAGAGGCGCTGACGAGCCTTGGGATCTGGGACAAAGTCGAACCCAAGCTGGCTCAGGCGGACAATATTCGCAGCGCCTTGAACCTCGTCGCGCGGGGCGAAGCGCATTTTGGCATCGTTTATGCCACAGACGCCAAAGCGGAGCCAAGGGTGAAGGTCGTCGGGATGTTCCCGGATTCCTCACATAGTCCAATCGTTTATCCGGTGGCGGTCTTGGACGAGTCGAAGAACCGTGACGCTGCATCCTTCGTCGCCTTTCTGTTTTCGCAGGCGGCGACCAAAATTCTGCTCGAGCAAGGTTTCACGATTTTGTCGAAATAGCTCGTTCGGCAAATATCTTCGCGAATGATTGGAAAGGCCTTTCGTGCTGCGCCTATCGCCCGATGAATGGACCGCGATCTGGCTCACCTTGAGGATCGCGACCGTCGCCACGCTGGCGAGCCTGCCTTTTGGCGTCGTCACCGCCTATGCGCTGGCGCGCTGGAGATTTCCGGGGAAGACTTTGTTCAACGGGCTGGTGCACCTGCCCTTGGTGATGCCGCCCGTGGTCACCGGCTTCCTCCTCTTGATCCTGCTCGGTCGCAGGGGCGTTTTCGGCCCCTTTCTCGCCAGCATCGGCATCATCCTGTCGTTTCGCTGGACCGGCGCCGCGGTGGCTTGCGCGGTGATGGGGTTTCCGCTGATGGTGCGCGCGATGCGCCTGTCGTTCGAGGGGATCGACCGGCGGCTTGAGCTCGCTTCCGGCAGCCTCGGCGCGAACCGGTTGTGGACCTTCGCGCTGATCACACTGCCGCTCGCCGTTCCCGGAATCATTGTCGGCGCGATTTTGGCCTTCGCTCGGGCGCTTGGAGAATTTGGCGCGACGATCACTTTCGTCTCCAATATTCCTGGCGAAACGCAGACGATTTCGGCCGCGATCTACACTTTGACGCAGGTTCCGGGTGGCGACGCCGGCGCCATGCGGCTGACGGCTGTCGCCGTCGCCATCGCGCTGTTCGCGCTGATCGCTTCCGAGATCATTCAGCGCTGGGCGGAAAAGCGCGTCGGGACCTTCGAATGATCGACGTCGATGTCGGGCTCGATCTTGGCGCGTTCAAGCTCGACGTGGCTTTCGGCGACGGGCAGGGGATCACGGCTCTGTTTGGCCGGTCGGGCTCCGGCAAATCCGTGACCCTCAGCATTATCGCCGGCTTGAGGCGGCCGGACCGCGGCTTCATCAAACTGGATGGCGAGCCGCTCGTCGATGTCGAGCGCGGCGTTTTCCTTCCGCCGCATCGCCGCCGCATCGGTCTGGTGTTTCAAGATTCCAATCTCTTCCCGCATCTGAGCGTCCGGCAAAATCTGCTGTTTGGCCGCTGGTTCGCGCCGCCGCGCCGTCGGGAGATCGAATTCGACGCCGTGGTCAAGACCTTGGGGATCGAGCCGCTGCTGGCTCGGCGCCCGGCTCGTCTTTCCGGCGGCGAGCGCCAGCGCGTCGCCATTGGGCGCGCGCTGTTGTCATGCCCGAAGCTGCTTTTGTTTGATGAGCCTCTGGCGGCGCTCGATATGGCGCGCAAGCTCGAGATCATGCCCCTGATCGAGCGCATTCGCGATGAATTCAAGGTTCCGATCGTTTATGTCTCGCACGCGGTCGAGGAAGTCATGCGGCTCGCTACCCGAGTGGTCGTGCTCGAGCGCGGCAAGGTCAAGGCGATCGGCGATCCGAACGAGGTTTTCGGCCCGGCTGGCGCTTCGCTCGAAGACCGGTTCGAGCGCTCGACGGTGCTGATGACAATCGTCGGCGCCGATGATGCCGGCTACGGATTGACGCAATTGAAACATCCGGCTGGAACCGTTTGGGTTACCGGCCCCGCCGGCCCGCCGGGCGCCCGGTCCGGATCGTCGTCGACGCCACTGACGTCGTGCTGGCGACGGAGCCGCCGCATGGCTTGAGCGTTCGCAGCGTCTTGTCGGGCGTGATCGGATCGATCAAGGACGACGGTCCGATCGCCATGGTCGAAGTAGCGCTCGACGGCGGTGGCTGCCTCGCCGCCATCGCGACCAGACAAGCGGCGCACGAGCTTCATCTGGTTTGCGGTGCGCGGGTCTTCGCGCTGATCAAGGCGACGGCAATCGACGAACGCGCGATCGCCCAGGCTCCTAGCGTCTGATCAGGGCATCAATTGCCAAAGCCGAAACCTCGCGATGCGGCTTAGCGACTGCCCGGAAATGCGGGACGCCAGAGCCGCGGCCCTTGAAACCATATCCAAGCCGCCTTACATGACTGTTCGATGGTTGCATAACTATCGAACTATAGCGAATTGCTTGGAGTGAGGAAAGTCATGAGCAAATTGTCTGGCAGGACGGCGGTCGTAACCGGCGCGTCAAAAGGCATAGGCGCGGGAATCGCGAAAGGTCTCGCGGCGGAGGGCGCTGCGGTAGTCGTCAACTATGCCTCGAGCAAAGACGGCGCTGAAAAAGTCGTGGCGGAGATCAAAGGCAAAGGCGGTAAAGCAATCGCCGTCCAGGGTGACGTCTCCAAGGCGGCGGACGTAAAGAAGATTTTCGCAGAGGCGCATCAAGCTTTCGGTCGCCTAGATATTCTCGTCAACAACGCTGGCGTCTACCAGTTTTCTCCGCTCGAGGGGATTACGGAAGAGGAGTTTCATCGCCATTTCAACACCAATGTGCTTGGCGTCTTGCTGGCGACCCAGGAGGCGGCGCGTTATTTCGGCGATGGCGGCGGCAGCGTCATCAATATCAGCTCCGCGGTGACCGAGCTCAACGTACCGCAGACGGCGGTCTACACGGCGACGAAAGGCGCGGTCGACTCGGTGACCCGCGTTCTTGCAAAGGAGCTTGGCCCGAGGAAGATCCGGGTGAATTCGATCAATCCGGGGGTGGTTGAGACCGAGGGAACGAGCGCCGCCGGCGTTATCGGCAGCGATTTCGAGAAGCAATTGGTCGCGCAGACGCCGCTTGGGCGAGCCGGAACGCCGGACGACATCGCGCCGGTCGCGGTATTTTTGGCCTCGGACGATTCGCGCTGGTTGACTGGCGACACGCTGCTGGCGTCGGGCGGGTTGCAGTAGAGCGTTTTCCGATCGGCCGGAAAATGCTTCTGTCGTTTTATTTCGCCTGGAGTGTTTACGCGCGCCCTTGCTTCAACTTAGCGGCAAGGGTTGCGTGACGCCCTCAACGGGGGAGCATGTCCAGGCGTCATGGCTGAGGGTGAGGAGATGTCGGAGCAGGTTGGCGAGGCGCTGACAGAGGAGCAGGTTCTTCTGATCGCGAAAGCTTTGGGCGATCGGCGCCGCTACGAAATCCTGAGACGGCTGGGCGCGCGTCAGGACGCGCTCGCCTGCGGCGCAGTGCGCGATTGCATGAGCATCAACCCGGCGACGCTGTCCCACCACATGAAAGAGCTTGAATTGGCGGGGCTGGTGGATGTCGTCCGCGCTGGCAAATTCGCCAGCTACGTCCTGCGGCGCGACGTGCTCGAGGCGTTTTGCCGGCGGCTCAGGGAAGATCTCTCATAGCGTCAAGTTCGGCGAAGTGGGCGCCGTTTTGCCGGCAATTTTGCGATTAGCCCGCCGTTTGGGCGGAAAGATGTAGACGCCAATCTCAACGTCTTGCGATGCGCCGCCGCCGAGGCGCCGATGCGTCGCGCAACCTCTGGTTGACTTAAAGCTGTATCAAATTGAATATAGATTTAGGCGGCGTTGATAGCGCGGCTCTGCGCTTACGCCGCTCGGGCGTTCGAGATTTCATCGTCATCGAGGGGGCTACCCACATGGAAAGAAGATTCGTGTGCTTTTCGCAGCTTTGATGTTGTTAGTCAGCGTGACAGGAGTCTCTACGCTGGCCTGGGCATGGCCCGGGCCGCCGTTCCGCGTAGTCGGAGAGGTCCAAACTCCGACAACATTCGATTTGTCCAAACTTCAAAGCTTGCCAGTCACCAACCAGAACGTGACATACTTTGCGTTGGGGAGCGTCGTCTCCCAGACTTTTACAGGCGCATTGCTTTGGGATGTGCTGTCGTCCGTCGGGATCATTTTGAATCCAAACATCAAAAACGACATTCTGACAAAAATCATAATCGTCACTGGAAGCGATGGCTATCAAGCTGTTTTTGGAGCCGGGGAGATTGCGCCGAATTTCGGCGGCGATCAGATCGTGGTCGCATACGAAGTCAATGGGCAACCGCTGGGCTCGGCCGGCTTGGCCCGAATCGTAGCGCCTGGCGACAAGCAAGGCGGCCGGTTCGTCTCGAGCATTGTCAAAATCGAAGTTAAGACCGCGCCCTGAAGCGCCGATTGCTCGTAAATCGGCGAGAGGATGATGATGCCCTTAGGAAATCATCATCCTCTCAGGCGTCCCCTAAGGCGCGCCTCGCTGCAGCCAGCTGACGGTCACGAAGGCGCCACACCAGGAACCCAAAGCGGCAAACACGACGTAGGCAGGGTTCTGCGTATAGCTGATCACGGCGAAGGCGGAGAGGAGATACCAGATTCCGCTCCAATTTGCCGCCCATAGCCGGCGTCGCGCGGCGACAGCCGCGGTAAAGAGCACGTAGGCTGCGTCAGTCACCGCAGTGCAAGCAAGGACGCCGGCGGCGATCAGCGGATCGATGGCGATGTGCAAGGGCGTCTCCCAAATTCTGCTAATCCGCAGACTAGATGATGATTGCGGCGAGCAGCAGAATTTTGGCTTCGCCGATGCAGTTGACGCGCAATGAGCATGTGCTCTGGTCAGTCCGCTCAATTCAATTTTGTCCGCTGCGGCGGCGGGAGGCGTTCTTGGACGTTAACGCGGCGCGAAACGTTCCGCAGCCCCAATCAGCGGCGGGGGCGCGCCGAGGCGGGCGAAAAGCTTGTGTCCCACAAGGCGTCAGGCTAAGCCAGATTTTGGTTTTCTCTTCCAAAGACAAAGAGTCTTGAATTCACTCTCCGACGCGGACGGTCTTGTCGCTTCTTTTGAAGAAACAATCCGGCAGGCGGGCGAACTCGCTCTCGGTTATTTCCGCCACGGCGCGAAGACCACCGCCATCGTCTCGCACAAGGCCGGCGGATCTCCGGTCACTGAGGCCGACCATCTCGTTGATCAATTCCTGAAACAGCGTTTGGAAGCGGTCCTCCCTGACGCCGGCTGGCTGTCTGAAGAAACCGAAGATTCCACCGAGCGTTTGGCGAAAAGCCTGGTGCTGGTGGTCGATCCGATCGACGGCACCCGCGCCTTTGCGCTCGGCGATTCGACTTGGGCGATCGCCGTGGCGCTGGTCGAGGACGGGCGCCCGCTCGTCGGCATTGTCCATGCGCCGGCCTTGGCGCAGACTTATGTCGCCGTAAAAGGCGGCGGCGCGCGCCTCAATGGCGCTCCGATCAAAGTCTCGCCCCTCGAAACGCTGAGCCGCAGCTCTCGCGTCGGCGCTCCTATGTTTCTCGCAGAGGAATTGCGCCACGCGGGGCTGGAGTTTAGTTTGCAGCCACGCGTGCCCTCGCTGGCCATGCGCATCATGTATGTCGCATCCGGCGTCCTTGACGCGGGTTTTGCAACGGAAAACGCCCATGATTGGGATATCGCGGCGGCCGATCTCATTCTCGAGGAAGCAGGCGGACGGCTGGCCAGTCTCGGCGGCGGCGCGCTACTCTACAACCGCAAGGAGACGCGCCATGGCCTCCTTACCGCCGCGCCGCGTCAGATCCATCGGCAGGTCAATCTGGCGGCGCGCCGGGCGCGAGGCTACGCGGAGGAATGATCCTTTTTGCCGTCGCGCCCGTGTCGCTGGCGCATATTATGCTTGCATGTCAGGCCAAGGAGGCACTCCTTGGACCCCCAAGAACCGCTGGATGATGTCATGAAACAGGCCCCCGCTCCCCCAAAGAAACAGCTCCTCCATTTCGTTTTCGGCGGCGAACTTAAAGACCTGAACCAAATGGAGTTCAAAGATCTGGACGAGATCGACATCGTCGGTTTGTTCCCCGACCATGCCTCGGCCGTCGCCGCATGGCGGGCCAAGGCGCAGGCGTCTGTGGACAACGCCCAGATGCGTTATTTCGTGGCGCACCTGCATCGCCTTCTCGATCCCGAACAGCATGAAGAGGAAGGGGATCAGGACCACTAAAGGTTGCGACCGGGGCCCTATCGGATAGCGGGCGGAGCGCGCCGTCGCCTAGAGGATTTTTTCGTCAGCGCCGATCAAAAAATAACGGAAGGTGCAGCGCTTGATTGAACGCGCAGGTTAAATCGGCGATACGAGATCTGCCGATTCAACCAACCTGAAGGGGTCCATGCTGCTTTCCCTCTACCGGGCCTGCAGCGCCGGTTTCGCCCCCGTCGCGCCATCGTTTTTGCTATGGCGCGCGAAGCTGCGCCGCGCCCGGCTTCGCCCAGAGGATCGCTTGCGCATCGGTGAACGGCTTGGGCGGCCCTCGGCTGCCCGTCCGCAAGGGCGCCTCGCCTGGCTGCACGGCGCAGCCGCCGGCGACGTCGCGACCCTTCTGCCGCTGATCGACAGATTGGCCGAGGCGGGATTTGCCGTCCTCACGACGACAAGGGACGATCCCTCGGCGCCGCTGCGCCTGCCGCCGATGGCCCTGCATCAATTTGCGCCGCTCGACGCGCCCCGATTCGTGGCGAGGTTCCTCGCCTTTTGGCGCCCCGACGTAACGCTTGTCGCCGGCTCGGAATTCTGGCCGAACCTCATTGGCGAGACTAGCCGGCGCGGGATCCCTGTCGTCGCCGTCAATGCGCGCCTGTCCGCCCGCGCTTTTCTGTTCTGGCGCAAATTCCCCGGCGCGGCGCGCACGCTGCTTGGCCGCCTCGACCAGTGTCTCACCGCGAGCGCGGCCGACAACCAGCGTTTCCGAGCGCTTGGAATTTCACAGGCGCAGACGGCCGGCGATACGGTCTACGATTTCGCGCCGCCGCCCCCAGACGCAACGGCGCTGGCGCGGCTTGCCGCCGGAATCGGCGCCCGCCCGGCCTGGACTGCATTCCCTGTCGATGCCGCGGAGGAGGATGCTGTCATCGAGGCGCATCGCAAGATCGTCCGAAATTTCCAAGATCTCGTGACGATTATCGCTCCACGGAACGTCAAGCGCGGATTCGACATCGCGCAGCGAGCCCGCCGGCTCGGATCGGACGCGCGGGTTGCGGCGCCGACCGAACGCGACGATGCGGCGTTCCCTGCGATCCTCGTCGTCGGGGCTGTCGAGCCAGGTTTGTTGTACCGCGCGGCAGGCGTGATTTTTCTTGGCAAGTCTCTGGAGCCGCCCTTCGCCAAATCGCTTGGTCCCTCGGCGCGCGGCGGCCTCAATCCGATCGAGGCGGCGAAGCTCGGCTGCGCGATCATGCACGGACCGGAGATTGGCGATTTCGCTGACGCTTACGCAGCCTTGAATGCCGCGGGCGGCTGCGCCGTGGTCTATGACGCCGAGACGCTCGCCAGCGAGGTCTCGATGCTCTTGCTCGAACTCTGCCGAATTGCGGGATATGGGCCGCGCCGCTGCCGCCGCCGTCGATCGCCTGGGCGGCGCCTCATCGCGGATCATGCAGGCCATCGCGCCCTATCTCGCGCATCGATTTGTGCGGCCCGGCGTTGAAGATGCGACCGAGATTTAAAGTCTTGGGCGCAGCGAGCGGCGCAGGGAAGATCGCGGACCGCCGGGGCGGCCTATGCGAACGGCGCCCGCTTCATATTTGGCGCTTTAATCTTTGGGCTTGGCCTTCAGCCTCAAAAGCTTCGCTTCGGGGCCTGCATAGGCCTCCTGCTGATCGACGTTCCAATAGCGAAGCTCTTCAATCCGGATCGCGACGCCGGTCGCCGCGCAACGCACAAAGGCGCCCGGTCGCAAAATGCGAAACTCGCCATCGAGATATTCAACCTCGGCTTCTCCGGCGGCGATCGGACGGCGTTCATAGCGGTTCATGAAATTCGCGCTCTTTCAGTAAAATTGACGGAGCAAGATAGCGCAGTTGCGCAGCGTTCGCCAGTACAACCGAAGATCGCAAAATTCACTCTCAAGATAGCGCTTCCAATAAAAGGCCGAATCCCTATTTTCAGCTTTGCGGCCCGTCATCGCGCTTGAAGACCGCCAAGGCTCAGCGGTGACAACGACTATAGGCCCCGCGGCAACAAAACGGAGAGCGCATGCTTGAATTTTCTGCAAGGGGCGCGCGCCTCGCATTCATCGATGAGGCTCCGGTCGGATTCGATCGCCGCGAACCCATTCTCCTTGTTCACGGATTCGCGTCCAACCACGCGGTCAACTGGCTTTTTCCGCAGTGGGTCAAAACTCTCACCGAGGATGGCAGGCGGGTCGTCGCGTTCGACAATCGCGGGCATGGCCGCAGCCAGAAATTCTACGCGCCCGCCGATTACGCCATGACGAAAATGGCCGGCGACTGCGAAAACCTGCTCGACCATCTCGGCATCGAACGCGCCGACGTCATGGGCTATTCGATGGGCGCGCGCATCGCGGCCTTTCTCGCCAAAGCGCGTCCGGAGCGCACGCGCTCGATCATTCTCGGCGGCCTTGGCCACCATCTCATTGACGGCGCCGGGCTGCCGCTTGGCATCGCGGACGCCATGGAGGCGCCATCCCTCGCCGATCTCACTGATCCGAACCAGCGTCTGTTTCGCGGCTTCGCCGAAGCGACCAAGAGCGATCTCAAAGCGATGGCCGCCTGCATCCGCGGGGCGCGCCAGCTCCTCAGCGAAGCGGAAGCAAGGCGCATCAACGTTCCGGTCCTCGTCGCGACCGGAACCGAAGACGACGTCGCCGGCGATCCGCACCGGCTGGCTGCGATCTTTCCGGCAGCCGAGGCGCTTGACATTCTGGGCCGCGATCACAATCGCGCGGTCGGCGATCCGATCTATAAAAAGGGCGTGTTGACATTTCTGGCGCATCGGCCTTGAGCGTTGCGAGGATCATCAGCGGCGTCCCGTCGGCCGCCGACCGTCGGCGAACGCGGCGTTTGCTCTCGCGTCCCTGCGGGCCTAATGGTGTTGCGAGCGATGCCTGTGCGTCCGATGGTGACGAGATTCCCATGGCCTGACGCGCCGCGCTCGGCGATCTGTGGAATTGACGGGAATCCCCCGGCGATGGATTTCGGCGCGGTTGCGGACGCCGGGTTTTTCTGGCAAAGCCACCTCCCAAACGGCTGAGGAGGATCCCTTGGACAAGAACGAATTGCAAAAATTGCAAGGGTTTCTGCGGGAGGCGTTCGGCAACGAAGGCCTCAAGGTGACGCAGGGCAAACGCGATCCCGACGCCGCCGACGTGTTTTTCGGGCAGCGGCAGATCGGCAAGATCACGGTCGACGACGAAGATGGCGACCGCTCCTTCTCATTCGAAATGCCGATCCCGGTCGAGCGGCCGGTGCTGCAGGATTATCTGCGGCGGTTGTTCGAGACCGACAAGCTGAAGGTCATTTCGCGAGCGAAAAAGACCGATTCCGTCGAACTCAACCATGGCGATGATTTCCTCGGCGTCATTTCGGCCGACGATCCAAAAGGCAAAAGCTTCACGCTGCAGATGGCGATCCTCGATTTCGACCTCGAAGCGTTTTGACGCCTTAACGCCTGACGATTGAACAAGCGGAAATCGCTGCTGCCTCTCCTCTCTGGCGCAGCGAACGCCGGTCTTCGCGCTTCTGAGATAAAGTGAAAACTCTAAATTCACGAAAAGCATGGTCGGCGAGGCGGGCTCGACGATGCGTGGAGCCGCCTTCGCCGGCGCGAGCGAAGCTCGCGTCCTTGACAGAATCGACCCGCCCGCCACACTCGCCGCCAAGAGAGATGAATGGGACGTTGCAACTTCCCGCGACGGCGCCAGAAATCTCAAATCTCAACATTTACCTATCAAGCGACGCTGGAGATTGATGACATGCCGCTTTACGCGCTTGACGGAATCGAGCCCCACCTTCCGCCCGAAGGCGAGTTCTGGATCGCGCCGAACGCCCAGGTCATAGGTAAAGTGCGGCTCGGCGCCAATGCCTCGATCTGGTTCGGGGTCGTGCTGCGCGGCGACAATGAAGAAATTTACGTCGGGCCCGGCTCCAACGTGCAGGACAACAGCGTTCTCCACACAGACCCGGGCTATGCGGTGTCGATCGGCGAAAACTGCACCATCGGCCATCGCGCCATCCTGCACGGCTGCGCGATCGGCGACAACAGTCTGATTGGTATGGGCGCGACGCTCCTCAACGGCGTGAAGATCGGCCGCAATTGCCTCATCGGCGCCAATGCGCTGGTCACCGAGGGCAAGTCATTTCCCGACAATTCCCTGATCGTCGGCAGCCCGGCCAAGCTTTTCCGCGAGCTCGACGAGATCGACGTCCAGCGCTTGAAGGAGAGCGCGGCGCGTTACGTCGCCAATTGGCGGCGTTACGTCAAAGGACTCGTCTCTCTTTAAGGCGCCCGACCAGCGGGAGGCGTCGCGGCGCTTTTCCTGTGGCCCTCGGCGCGGATTTGATCGGTGAGCCGAGATCTCGGCGGCGGCGCACGCGAAGCGCGGGCGGCGCGCAAGAAGACCAAAGCAAGCGCTGCGCAAAGCCCGCGCCTTAACCATGGGAGCTTTTTGACAATTTAATGCGTTTTTGCAGGCGGCGGGACTGGCGTCCCTTTATGTTTGCGGCAGACCATTTTTGGAGACCCTTGTGTCGATCGAAACAACCACGCCGGCGGAGCGATCCGCGACAGCCGATCTTGCTTCCTCGAGCGTCGGCAAGCGCCCCGCGCTGGCCCTCGGCATCGAGCGCTGCGGCCTGATTGCGCTGAGCTTTCCTTGGCTTGTGGCGCTGGCGGCGCTGTTGCTTTCGATCGCCGCCGGCTTCGGCGTCGCACGGCTCAAGGTCGATGATTCGCTGAGCCAGCTGTTTCGCTCCGACACGCCCGAGTTCAGGCAATATGAGGAGGTGACGCGCAAATTTCCGTCGAGCGAATTCGACGTCCTCGCGGTGATCGAAGGCAAGGGCCTGCTCGATCGTGATTCGCTCGACAAGCTGCGCAATTTCGTCACCGATGTTCAGCTAATTGATCACGTCGAAGGCGTCATTTCGCTGTTTTCAGCGCGTCAGCCGCCTGAACATGGGCAAACGCCGCCGCCGCTGTTTCCGGACCCCCTGCCGGAAGGCGCCGAGTATCGCGCCCTGGTCGACAAGGTGCTGTCGAACGAAATCATTCGCGGCAAGCTGTTGTCTGAGGACGGCCAGCTTACGTTGGTGGTTCTCGCCCTCGATCCGAATATAGTCGGCGACAAGGGCCTTGACGCGACCGTCGGGGAAATCCGCAAAACTATGGCGGATGATCTAAACGGGGCGGGCCTCAAGGCGCGGCTGTCGGGCGTGCCGGTGATGCAGCTCGAGATCCGCAATGCGGTCGAGCGCGACCGGCTGATCTACAACGCCACCGGCTTTATCGCCGGCTGCGTCATCGCCATTTTGTTTTTCCGCCGCGTCTCTTTCATGATCATCGCCGCCGGTCCTCCGCTGATCGCCATTTTATTAGCGCTCGGAGCGCTCGGCTGGCTTGATTTCAGGCTCAACATGTTCCTCAACGTGATGACGCCGCTCATCATGGTGATCAGCTTCTCGGACAGCATGCAGCTGACCTTCGCCGCTCGCGACCGCATCCTTGCCGGTCAGAGCAAATTCGAGGCTTTGCGCAACGCCGTTTTGATCGTGGGGCCGGCCTGCGTTTTGACCCATGCGACGGCGGCGCTGTCCTTTACGGCTTTGCTGTTCTCCACATCGGAGCTGATCCGGACGTTCGGCGAAGCGGGTCTCGTGGCGACGCTCGTCGCTCTCTTTACGGTGCTGTTCCTGTTTCCTCTGCTCGGCGCGCTCTTGCTGCGCAACGAGGCGGCGCTGGCCTCGCGGGGCCGCGGCGGCGATTTCGGCGTCGAAGCCTTACGCAGCTTCTGTTACTGGATCGCCGCCCGAATGGTCCGGCGACCAGGACTTTATAGCCTCGCCGGACTTATCGTGGTGGCGACGCTTGGCGGCGTCTTTGCCAATCTGGCGCCCCGTTACCGTCTTGCCGATCAAGTGCCGGATAAGGAGCAGGCGGTCTCCGCCAATCAGCGGCTCGACGCCAAGCTGACGGGGGCAAACCCGATCGACGTGCTGATCGAGTTCCCCAAGGGCGCTTCGCTCTACTCGCCCGAAACGCTCGAGGCGATAGCCAAGGTTCATAGCCTTCTCGAACATCAACCAGGGGTCGGCAACGTCTGGTCGCTCGAAACACTGCGACGCTGGCTCAGGGAAAAAGCCGGCAACTCCAGCGTCGCCACACTGAAGAAATATGTCGAGTTCCTGCCGGAGCATTTGACGCGGCGCTTCATCGACGCGAAACAGCACGCCGTGGTGGTCGCAGGACGGGTGCCGGACGCCGACGCCAGCAAGCTGCTGCCGATCGTCGAAGCGCTCGAGCGCTCGCTGCAAGGCCTTCGCGCGGAGTATCCGGGCTATCAAATTTCGGTGACCGGCCTCTCGGCGATCGCCGCGCGCAACAGCGCCGGCATGATCGACAAGCTGACGCGTGGCCTGACCCTCGAGTTCTTCTTCGTCGCGGCTTTCATTGGCCTCGCCTTCCGCTCGGTGGTCGTGGCGCTCGCCTGCATCCTGCCCGGCGTTTTCCCTGTCGTCGCCTCTGGCGCTCTGCTGGCCGCGACGGGGCAGGGCCTCCAATTCGCCAGCGTCGTTGCCTTGACGGTGTCCTTCGGGCTTGGTCTCAGCGCCACGATTCATTTCCTCAACAGGCTGCGGATCGAGGATGATTCTGGAGAGGACTTTGCGCTGGCGGTCGAAAGGGCGACGGTGCTCGTCGGTCCGGCCTTGATCCTGACCTCGATCGTGCTCTCATCCGGCCTCGCCGTGACGGTTTTTTCCGACTTGCCGTCACTGCGTTTGTTTGGCTGGCTCAGCGCCTTCGCGATGATGGCCGCGCTGACCGCCGATCTTTTGATCCTGCGCCCGACTGTGATGTTTCTGCGCCGCACCGCCGATCACGTCGCGATCTGGCGGCGAGGCCGAAAATCCGCCATGCGCCCACAGTAGGGCAACGTTCAAAGCGATGGCTGGCGGGCAAATCCGCTCGTGATCAGGGGTCAAATAGGCGTCTTTCTACCCTTTGCGCAAAGTAATGGCGACGTTGGCGACATCTGTTCCGCCGGTCGGCCTGATCGAGACCGATTGCCTGTCGCCGTGGAAATGCACTTGCAGCCCTGCTGAAAAGCCCGCGCCGTCGACGCGCGCCATGATTTCCGCGCCGTTCGCGTGGCCGGTGATATTGCCGGACGCATGCCGGGTCGCCTCGCCCCATGTGCCGGAAAGCGAGCCGCCGCTGAAAATGACATTGCCGCTGATTTCCAGCCGGTAGCTGTCGCTGGCGCAGCGCAGGCTCTGATTGAGCGCCTTGCCCGTATCGTTGACCGCATAGGTCGCTTTGCAGCGGATGCGTTCGCTGGAGCCATTCGACATGGTTATGGTTCCGCTGCCGGTCCAATAGCCGGAGAGATCGGCGAAAGGCCCATCGGACGCGCGCTGGGCGAAACCGCGCTGCGCCGTCAGCAAAAGCGCCGCCGCGATGAGCGCTTGGCCGAGCAAAGCGGCTTTCGGCCAATTCAAATGTGAAGTCATACCCCCCCCTTCAGGCGTCTTGGGAAAACAGGCGCTTCGCCGGAAACTGACGAAACGGGACGGCGCATCCGGCGTCACCTGAAAAATAAACGCGCGGCGTCCGCGGTTCAACGCGGCGATCGCGCCAAGCACATCGAATTGACGCCAACAGGTGCATCGCGCGACGCGTGCTCTCAGCGTCGCCGCCGCAAGGTCCGCCACCAGCTTTGCGCCCGGACCAGCGCGCTTGCGGTCGGCTGCTTCAATAATGGGACATCAATCGCGAGCAGCAAAAGCCCGAGCGGCAGCATCCAAAATCCGAGCACGGGAAGAAAACCGAAAACGCCGCCGGCGATTAAGAAAATGCCGGCGGGAAGGCGGACCAATCGGGCGGAGGGCCGGCGTAGCCGGGCGATACAGCGCGCCGCGAATTCCGGCAGCTTCGCCTGAAAGCGGTCGAGACGGCGTTCGAATCTCCGGTGGTCCTTGTCGGTCATTGCACAGCCCGAAAGCCGTCGCAGCCGCCCGCGTCGCTGGCGCCGCAAAAATATATGCCGCCGCGAAATGCGCAAGCGCCGCCGGGCGATGCGGGCGTGGATGTCTCAGACGGCGGGCCTGCCGCGCGACTGCGCCAGTCCTAATCCTAGGATGATGACGGACAGCATCGGCAACGTCTGTCCGAAGAAGCTAACATTGATGAATGCCAAAACGATCAGCGAAACGAGACAGGAGGCGGCGGCGGTAGGGTAGAATGAATCCCGCCCCCGTTTCGTCGAAGCTTGAAGAAGCAGAGCGGCGGCGAGCCCGGCCGTGATGACGGCGGCCCAAAGCATGGGGCGACCCATTTCGATCGAAAGCTTAGCGGCAGACGTGACGGCTCGGCGCTCGTGAGCGCTGGAATCGCCGAATTGGTAGATGGGCAGAACGGAGGAAAACGCGCCCGCTCCATCACCAAAAAAAGGCGCGTCGGCGAGCATTCGTTGGGTCAATTCAAGTGTCACAGGATCCTTTTTTACAAAGGCGAGCATCGGATCCTTATTTGATCCGGCCGCTCCGCTTGCCAAAGCGGCCACAATCACGATGGCGGTCACGCCAATCGCTCCGGCGCCCCAGCGGCCGAGATGGAGCCGGCGAACCAGAAATACTGAGATGAACATCCCGACCCCGCAGCAAGCCGCCAAGATCACCGACCCTGAATGCGACAGGCCAATCGCCATCGCGCAAATCAGGAAAGCGGCGAGGGATGTGAGCAGCGGATAAATGAACTTGGCATCGCCAAGGCCGAGCTTTGCCCGCCGGGTCTCATGACGCTCGTAGACAAAGGCGGCGCACGCCGCAGTCAATATCGCGCCGAGAGAGGCGCAGCTGACAACCTCCTCCCACACGGCGGGACTTTCCAAGCCAAAACCGTAGCTTACGACATGGCCAAGAGAGATCAGCGTCGTCACCGCGGCCAGAGAGACGAGGACGGTCTCGGCGCGATCCCTATTGATTGTCACGGCCGTCGCTAAAAACAGAGCGCCGACAAAGGTGAGATAGCGCACCAGCGCGATGGCCGTGGCGCCGATGTCGACGCTGATGCTGCCGGCGACCGAAGAAGGCAAATCGCCCCTGACGCTTCCCCAGACCGGATGCGCCAAGCCTCCGAAGGGCAGCGGAATCATCTGAAGCAGGATCCAAAGCGCCGGGATCGCCGCGCCCAAGGCGACCGGCTTCACTAATTCTTGAAAACGCTTGGCCTCGACCGGCGGAATGTAGATCGCCACCAGAGCAAGGCCCCCCGCTGCAAGCAACGGGAAAAGCGACGGAACGATCGTCCCATCGACGATGAGCGTCGCCGAGCAGAGGGCGATAAGTCCAAGCAGAAAACCGAGCGCGACGAACATTTAAGACGCTTGTCAAACTGAGGAGGAGGGCGCCGGTTGCTTTGTCGACGGCGGGGCGCGTTTGAACCGCAAAATGTGGTCGACCGCATTGATTAGAGCAATGCCTTAGTCTCTTCAAGACTCGGCATCCCGCTCCCTTATGCGCATCGCCTATTGGGCATCGCCCATCGAAATGAGCGCGATCGAAATTGCTACGCTGGTGCGATTTCGGTGACTTTCTCGCGGAGGAACCAGCGATAGACTTCCCTTATGCCTTCATCGAGCGTCGTCTTCGGCCGCCATCCAAGCGCGGCGAGACGGCTCGAATCCATCAACTTGCGGGGCGTCCCGTCAGGCTTCGCCGCGTCGAAGCCCAGTTGGCCCGAAAAGTCGACGACGCGCCCGATGGTTTCGGCGAGTTCGCGGATGGTGAGGTCGGAGCCGGCGCCGCAATTGACTGGTTCGTCGCCGTCATAATGATCCATCAAGAATAAGACGGCGTCGGCGAGATCGTCGACATACAGGAATTCGCGACGAGGCGTTCCGGAGCCCCAGACCACGACTTCGCGGCGGCCCGCCTGCTTGGCTTCGTGAAACTTGCGAATCAGAGCCGGCAGCACATGACTCGTCGCGAGGTCGAAATTGTCATTGATGCCGTAAAGATTGCTGGGCATGACCGAAATATAGCGGCGCCCGTGCTGGCGGCGGTAGGCTTGGCACATTTTGATGCCGGCGATTTTGGCGATGGCGTACCACTCATTGGTCGGCTCAAGCGGACCGGTGAGAAGCGAACCCTCTTTGATCGGCTGCGGCGCGAACTTCGGATAGATGCAGGACGAGCCAAGAAACACCACGCGGTCGACATTCGCGCGATGCGCCGCCTCGATGACGTTGGTCTCAATGACGAGATTGTCGACGAGGAAATCAGCCGGGTAGCTGTCATTGGCGAGAATGCCTCCGACCTTGGCGGCGGCGAGGATGATGACGTCCGGCTTTTGTTGGGCCACCCACGCGCGGACCGCAGATTGGTCGCGTAGATCAAGTTCGCCGCGGCCGATCGTCAGAACCTCGACATTCTCGCCGTCCAGCCGGCGCACAATCGCGGACCCGACCATGCCGCGATGGCCGGCGACCCAAATTCTCCGTTTGCGCGAAAGACCCGCCGAAGCATCGGCCATGACAACTCCTCGCTGGTTCGCAGCCTCGCCGATCGGCGGGGCCCTCATCTGTCTATCTTTGGAGACCGCGTCCGAACAATCTCAACGCTTTTGATGTCGTGTCGATTCCCGCCCAAATTCGACATGGGCGTCCTCAAATGACGGTTAGACGCGGCCGCGCGCCTTCATGACGACGAGGTCGCTCGCGATCATATCGGAAACAAGCTGTCCGAAGGTCGTCTTGTGTTTCCAGCCGAGCTTTTTGAACGCCTTGGTCGAATCGCCGAGCAGTAGATCGACTTCGGTCGGCCGGAAATAGCGCGGATCGATCTCGACCAGGACCTTGCCCGTCTTTACGTCGAGGCCCCGCTCGTCGACGCCTTCGCCTTTCCATCCTATGACGACGCCGATTTCGGCGAAGGCCTTTTCGACGAACTCGCGCACCGTATGCGCTTCGCCGGTCGCCAGCACATAATCATCGGCTTCCGGCTGTTGGAGAATGCGCCACATGCCGTCGACGTAGTCGCGCGCGTCGCCCCAGTCGCGCTTCGAGTTCGAGATTGCCGAGGAACAGAGTGTCCTGCAGCCCGAGATGAATGGCGGCGACGGCGCGGGTGATCTTGCGCGTGACGAAGGTCTCTGCGCGGGTCGGCCCTTCATGGTTGAACAGGATGCCGTTCGAAGCGTGCATGCCATAGGCTTCACGGTAGTTGACGGTGATCCAATAGGCGTAGAGCTTGGCGGCGGCGTAGGGCGAACGCGGGTAGAACGGCGTCGCCTCGTTCTGCGGGATTGCCTGAACCTTGCCATAAAGCTCCGAAGTCGAGGCCTGATAGAACCGCGTTTTCGCGGAGAGGCCGAGAATCCGGATCGCCTCGAGAAGTCGGAGGGTTCCGAGCGCGTCGGAATTCGCCGTATATTCAGGCGTTTCAAAACTGACCTGCACATGGCTCTGCGCGGCGAGATTGTAGATTTCGTCCGGCTGGACTTCCTGGACGATGCGGATCAGGTTGGTCGCGTCTGTGAGGTCGCCGTAATGCAGAAAGAAGCCAACGTCCTCCTCATGAGGATCATGATAGAGATGATCGATGCGGTCGGTGTTGATCAGCGACGACCGCCGCTTCACCCCGTGCACGATATAATCTTTCGAAAGGAGGAGTTCGGCCAAAATGGCCCCGTCCTGGCCCGTCACGCCAGTGATCAAAGCTACTTTTTTTGCGGTCATTAGCGGCTGATATCCTTACTCGCTTGCGGACTCGAACGCGCAAATCGATGAATGTGGCAGAGCTTCAGCCATAACAGAAAAGCGCCGCGATGGCCAGACGCGCAGGGGCAGCGGTTTCCATGCCGTCTCAGAAATCCGGAAAGCTTCATCTCATTTTTTATTTCGACGCGTTTTCTTTCCCTTGATTTCATTTGCCGCGCTGGAATCGCGCGGGATCGCCCGTCAATGCGCGCTTTAACCTTGCGCAACAAGGCCGAAGCTCGGCCTTTCCTCCTTAACCGAGGCGCTCTCGCCCTGCGCCTCGGCGACCGCGACCGCCGTCATGTTGACGATGCCGCGCGAGGTCGTCGAGGGCGTGAGAATATGCGCGGGCTTCGCCCCGCCGATCAGGATCGGCCCGATCGGGAGAGCGTCGGCCATCATCATCGTCATCGTATAGGCGATGTTGGCGGCGTCGAGGTTCGGCATGACGAGAACGTTGGCCTCGCCCTTCAAGCGCGAAGAGGGCAGGACGCGATCGCGGATCGTCTGCGACAAGGCCGTGTCCGCCTGCATCTCGCCGTCGACTTCGAGGTCGGGGGCGCGCGCGCGCAAAATCTCCACCGCGCGGCGCATCTTGAGGGCCGAGGGGGCGTCATCCGTCCCGAAGTTCGAATATGAAACAAGGGCGATCTTCGGCTCCAGTCCGAAACGGCGGACGTGGCGGGCGCACATTATCGCCGTCTCCGCGATCTCGAAATCGGCCGGGTCGTGCCGGACATGAGTGTCGGTGATGAAGAAGGCGCCTTTGCTGGTGATCATCAGGCTCATCGCGGAGAAATCGGTGGCGCCTGGCACAAGACCGATGATGTCGCGGATACGGGTAAGACGGGTGTTGAAGCGTCCGTCGAGGCCGCACAACATCGCATCGGCGTCGCCTCGCTTGACGGCGAGAGCCGCTATGACCGTCGAATTGGTGCGCACCAGCGTGCGCGCGGCCTCGGGCGTCACGCCGCGGCGGCCGGCTTGCTCAAGATAGGTCGCGACATAATCGCGATAGCGCGGATCGTCCTGCGGATTGATGAGCGTGAAGTCGTGTTCCGGCCGGATGGATAGGCCGAAGCGCTCGAGACGGGAAATGATGACGTCCGGCCGCCCGATCAGGATCGGTTTGGCGATGCCTTCCTCGACGACGGTCTGCACCGCGCGCAGCACCCGTTCATCCTCCCCTTCCGCATAGATGACGCGCTTGGGGTCGGCCTTGGCGGCCTGCATCAAGGGCTTCATGACGAAGCCGGAGCGGAACACGAAGCGCGACAGCGTCTCGTTATATGCGGCGAAATTGACGATCGGCTTTTTCGCCACGCCCGTCGCCATCGCCGCCTTGGCGACGGCCGGCGCGATGCGCAGAATGAGGCGCGGATCGAACGGCGAAGGGATCAGGCTGTCCGCGCCGAACTGACGCGATTGCCCGCCATAGGCTTTGGCGACGACGTCGGACGGCGGCTCGTGCGCCAGTTGCGCGATGGCGCGCACGGCGGCGAGTTTCATCTCCTCATTGATTGTGGAGGCGGCGACATCGAGCGCGCCGCGGAAAATGTATGGAAAACAAAGCACATTATTGACTTGATTGGGATAATCCGAGCGCCCCGTGCAGATCATGGCGTCCGGCCGCACCTGAAGGGCGGCTTCGGGCTCGATCTCCGGCGTTGGATTGGCGAGCGCCATGATCAGCGGACGCGGCCCCATTTTTTTGGCCATCTCCGGGGTCAGCACGCCGCCGGCTGAGAGCCCGACAAAAATATCGGCGCCGCCGATGACGTCGTCGAGCCGGCGCGCGTTAGTGTCGCGGGCGTAGATCTCCATGCGCTCGTTCATCGACGGGCGACCCTTATAGATGACTCCCTCTATGTCGGTGACGAAAATATTCTCGCGCTTGGCGCCGAGGTCGACGAGGAAATCGATACAGGCCAGCGCCGCCGCGCCCGCACCGGAACTAACGATCTTGGCGTTTCCGATGCTTTTGCCGGACAGCTCCATGGCGTTGAGGACCGCGGCGCCGACGATGATCGCGGTGCCGTGCTGGTCATCGTGAAACACCGGGATCGACATGCGCTCACGCAGTTTGCGCTCCACTTCGAAACATTGCGGCGCCTTGATGTCTTCGAGATTGATGCCGCCGAAGGTTGGCTCCATCGAGGCGACGATGTCGACGAGCCTGTCGACGTCTTTCTCCTCGATTTCGATATCGAAGACGTCGATGCCGGCGAATTTCTTGAAGAGGACCGCCTTGCCTTCCATCACGGGCTTGGCCGCAAGCGGGCCGATATCGCCAAGACCCAGCACGGCGGTTCCATTGGTCACGACCGCGACGAGATTTTGCCTCACCGTCATTTCCGCTGCTTCGGCTGGATCGCTGACGATAGCGAGGCAGGCGGCGGCGACGCCTGGCGAATAGGCGAGCGAAAGGTCGTGTTGGGTCCCGAGCGGCTTCGTCGCCTGAACCTCGAGCTTACCCGGGCGTGGAGAGCGATGGTAATACAGTGCGCTCGATGTGAGATCCGGCGTGACGGGCGGGGCCATGGCCAGCAACTCCTTCAAATGCGCGGTTAGCGAGTAGTCTCTTGAGATACGCTCTGCTTCGAGCTAAGTCCACCCGGCGCGGAGCGGTTCGAACAGGCTGGCGCCAATCAAACCAGGCCGGTTTTGGTCATCTCATTTCGTCCCCCGCCTCTGGTGATGGGGCGTCAGGCGCTATCACGCGGGGCAGAAAAAATGGCGTCTGAGGATCATTGCCGCGTGAATATTCTGCGCGACGTTCAAGCCCTGCGGGCGACCGTTGCAGGCTGGCGCGCGGGCGGCGAGGCGATCGCCCTGATCCCGACCATGGGCGCGCTCCACGCCGGCCATATTTCGCTCCTTGCGCTCGCCAAGGAAAATGCGGCGCGCGCTGTAATGTCGATTTTCGTCAATCCGACGCAATTTTCCGCAAACGAGGACTTTGGCTCCTATCCGCGCACGTTCGACGCCGACGTCGAAATGTTTTCAGCGGCGCGGGGCGATGCGGTTTTCGCGCCCAGCATCGAAGGCATGTATGGCCAAGGCTTCGCCACCATGCTGCAAGTCAAAGGGCCGGCCGCCGCCGGCCTCGAGGACCGCTTCAGGCCGGCCCATTTCTCAGGCGTCGCGACGGTTGTCGCCAAGCTCATCAATCAATGCCGGCCGGACATCGCGATCTTCGGCGAAAAGGATTATCAGCAGCTGAAAGTCATCTCCCGGATCGCGCGCGACCTCGATCTTGGCGTCGAGATCGTTGGCGCGCCGACCCTGCGCGAGGCTGACGGCCTCGCGCTTTCCTCGCGCAACGTCTATTTGTCGCCGCAAGAACGCAAGGCGGCGCCGGCGCTTTATGCGGCGCTGGGCCTTTGCGCCGAGGAGATTCGCGCGGGCCGGGCGATCGCAGAGGCCTTGGCTGCCGCGCGAGCAAGCGTCGAGCGGGGCGGATTCGTCATCGATTACGTCGAGGCGCGCCAGGCGGAAAGTTTGGCGCCGGTCGCGTCGCTGGGCGAGGGGCCGATCCGGCTTCTGGCCGCAGCGCGTCTCGGCCAGAGGCGGCTCATCGACAATGTCGCCGTTTGACGAGGGTCGTGGAGGCGAAGACATGCAGGATTGGCGTCGCTCCGGTTCGAATGCGCCGGCGCCTGAGCGAATCGTTCGCGCATTGATCAGCGGGCGCGTGCAAGGCGTTGGCTATCGCGCCTGGACGCGGGCCGAGGCCGAGGCGCTGGGACTCGATGGATGGGTGCGCAACCGGAGGAATGGCGACGTCGAAGCGCTGATTGCCGGCCCCGCCGCGGTGGTCGAGGCGCTATGCGCGCGTTTGTGGCGCGGACCTGCCGCGGCTATTGTTGTTCGGGTCGAGCTGAGGGAAGCGCGTCCGGCGGATCTCGAGGCAAGGCGCGGCGGTCCCGGATTCCAGCAAATCGCCACGATTTAGCGTCTCTGTTGACAGACCGCTGGCGCTCGTAAGATTGGCGCCCCGATCTGCCGGGCGCGGTGGTCAAAACCGTCAAAAGAGTTTCACGTGGAACAGTCACAGCGTTCAATCATGACGCCCTCGGGCCACAGGCTCTGGACTGTCGCGCGCGAACGTCGCATAGGTTTCGCTCGAATAGGGTTTTGGAGCGAATCAATGCGGTGCCTCTCACCGGCCTCGCGGCTCGCCTTCGCCGGCCTTCTTCTGGCGTGCCTTGCGCTCGCCGGCTGCGACAAATGCGGCGATCCGGTCAAGTTCAACGCGCCGAGTCTGCCCAAAGCTTGCTATGGGATCAGCCACGAAAAATAAAAGCGCGTCTGGCGGGTTAGCGCGGGGCTTCGAGGGCGGCCCGGCGCGCGTCACGAAACG
Source organism: uncultured Alphaproteobacteria bacterium (assembly GCA_963789645.1). Classification (GTDB taxonomy): domain Bacteria; phylum Pseudomonadota; class Alphaproteobacteria; order Rhizobiales; family Beijerinckiaceae; genus Methylocapsa. The sequence continues at coordinate 154,402 of CAWBLM010000005.1, forward strand.
ACGGCGTGGATTTTCTGGCTCAACTCTGCCGCTCGTTTAGAGTAATCTTCTCTGGAGCGCGCCTCCGGGAGAAGGCTGAGCGAAATGTCACTTGCCGCAAACAACCAACCGCTTCCGCGACATCGACGGATGAGCGCGGCCTTCAAACACTCCGGCGACGCCTCAGAGGCCAAATTTCACTTTTCGCGAATTAAGCAAGGCGCCACGCCAGTGCGCGCGGCGGCCCGCGGCCTCTTGCCAATCCATGGAGGAAAACGATGCTGAAATTAACCGTCACGCCGCTCTCCGCCCTCGCCATGATCGCTTTCGCGACTGCCGCCTGCGCTGAAGAGCCGATGAGCGACGCCGCCTATCTCGCCAAGATCGCGACGGCGGCCCCCGACGCAATCGTCAAGAGCGCCACGATCGTCGCCGTGGAGAAGGACGGCACAATGCGAACCGTTCAAAAAGGGACCAATGACTTCACCTGCATGACCATCCCCGACGGCACGCCGATGTGCGCCGATCCGGGCGCCATGGAATGGATGCATGCGCTGATGCACAAGGCGCCGCCGCCGGACAAGATAGGCTTCATGTATATGCTCGCCGGCGACGCAGGAACCAGCAATGTCGCTCCCGGCGCAACAGGGCCAACGGCCGACAATCACTGGATCAAGACCGGGCCGCACGTCATGATTCTGGGTCCGGCCGTGAAGACGATGGCGGGCTACTCGCGAGAGCTCGATCCGGACCCGGCCAAACCCTATGTGATGTGGCGGGATACGCCCTACGAACATCTGATGATACCGGTGAAGTGACGCGGGCGGCTTCACTCGTCCGTGTTCGCCCAGATGCCCTGGCTTCAGCTTGACGCGAGCTTGCGTCGGAGGTCCCCGCGGGAGCCGCAGTTTGCGATGAGGCTCAGCATGTCGCGCATTTCGACAGTCCACATAGTCGAAGGGTAAACACACATCCCGACGATTTTGATCATTACGGATATGAATTAAATGAGGCGCCGTATGAGACAGATTGTTTTCGCGCTGGTTGCAGTTGCAGCGCTGGGCGGCGCTGCCGCCACCATGGTCCCCGCATCTGGACAGACCGATGGAGAGGCCGCGCCGATCTACGGAATCAAAATTCCTCCCGGATACCGCGACTGGCAGTTGATCTCGGTGGCGCGCGAAGAAGGCGACTTCAACGACTTGCGCGCCCAACTCGGCAACGATGTAGCGATCAAAGCCTACCGGGAAGGGACGCTTCCGTTCCCGGACGGATCAATCATTGTGGCGCTGCATTGGAATTACGTCGCGTCCGAGGAAAACAACAACGTTTTCGGCCGCGTCCAATCTTCCATTGCGGGGTCCCCCAAGAACATTCAGTTCATGGTCAAGGACTCAAAAAAATACGCCGCGACGGGCGGCTGGGGGTTCGCTGATTTTACCGATGGCAAACCCGCCGACGAGGCGATGCACCAAGCCTGCTTCTCGTGCCACGAGGCCGTGAAAGCCCGCGACTTTGTCTTCACCCGTTACGCGCCTTGAACGCCGAACGTGGGGAGCCATGAGGAGACCTGGGCATGAGTGAGAATCGCGCATATGATAAGGAGATCACTGCGCTTCTGGTGATTGATCCATATAACGACTTTATCTCCGAGGGAGGCAAGATATGGCCCCGCATTCGGGCTGTCGCCGAAGCGAATGACTGCGTTCCTCATATATATGCTGCAGGTCCTGAATGCCGCGCGGCAGGCTAAGCTTCGGGTCTTCTACGTAATGCATCATCGATACCGTCCGGGCGACTACGAGACTTGGAAGTACATTGCGCCCATTCAGAAGGCGGCGTGGAAGAACAAGAGTTTCGAATATGGCGCGTGGGGTGGCGAGATTCGTTCCGAATTCGCGCCTGAGCCGGGCGAGACTGTTGTCGCGGAGCATTGGTGTTCCAGTCACGGATTTGGATTTGCAGCTCAAGAAGCACGGCATCCATCAGCTCATCGTCATCGGACTCATAGCGCATACCTGCATCGAAGCGACCGTCCGCTTTGCGGCTGAGCTCGGCTACGAGGTCACGGTGGTAAAAGACGCCACGGCGGATTACTCGGATGAGATGATGCACGCCGCTCTCGACATCAATCTCCCCAACTACGCCAGCGCCATTTTGACCACAAATGAAATCGTCGACTTGATCTCTTCCGTCCACACCTCGGAAATCCGTGCGCGGTAGTTTTTGCGTGAGGAGAGTTAAGGGACGAGTCTTGCCGCGCTTGAACGTGTATCGCCAGTCTCAAGGCGCCCAAACCTGAGGAGCTAGACATGAGCACCACTCAAGCGCGTAGCGAAACTGCAACCGGGACCCCGGGAGCGCCGAATGTCGACATGAAGCTCGAGGTCGTCGTCATCCCTGTTTCGGACGTCGATCGCGCCAAGCGTTTTTACACCAACCTGGGTTGGCGGCTCGACGCCGACTTTGTCGGGGGTGACGAGTTTCGCGTCCTGCAGTTCACGCCTCCAGGCTCGCCCTGCTCGATCATCTTCGGCCGGGGAATAACGTCGGCCGCGCCGGGCTCGGCGCTCGGGACTCCATCTCATCGTGTCCGACATCGAGGCGGCGCGCGCCGAGCTCGTCGGTCGCGGTGTCGACGTGAGCGAAGTGTTCCACGACATCGGCGGCGTGTTCCACCACGGCGGCCGGGAAGGCCGCCTCAGCGGCCCGGATCCGGCGCGGCGCAGCTACGCCTCGTTCGCCTCGTTCAGCGATCCGGACGGCAACGGCTGGCTATTCCAGGAGGTCACCGTGCGATTGCCCGGACGCGTGGACGCCGACAATACCACATTCACCTCGTCGACTGAGCTCGCAGCCGCGCTCCGACGTGCGGAGGCCGCGCACGGCGAGCACGAGAAGCGGACCGGCCAGCGGGATGCGGACTGGCCGGACTGGTACGCCGAGTACATCGTCCGGGAGCAGGCCGGCAAGCTGCTGCCGTCATGAGCAGCGGCTACGACGTCATCGTCGTCGACGGCTCGGGGCGCGCGCTACAGGTTGGCTGATTTGCCTGCAAGCCAGGTTGCCTGGATGGACGACGCGTACATTTTCACGTCATCCCTGGAGGTATAACCGGGGATTGCCGGAATGTGACAAACCCTCGCGCCAAAAACTGAATTCACTCCGGCGCAGCTTCGATCGGGTCGTATTGCCCGGCGTCGAAGCCGAACAGGTCGAACGTTCGCAGCATATGCGGCGGCAGCGGCGCCGTTACGTCCAGAACGCCGCCGCGCGGATGCGGCAGGACGAGCCGCCGGGCGAGCAGATGCAGCTTGCGCTCGACCGCATCGGGGATCGCCCGCAACGGATCGTTGCGGCGCGGATCGTTCTTCGGCTTCAGGCCATATTTGGGATCGCCGATGATCGGATGGCCGATCGCCTCGGCGTGGGCGCGCAATTGATGCGTGCGGCCGGTGATCGGCTTCATCGACAGCCAGGCCGCGCGGGGCGGGAACGTATCAACGGTAGCGTAATAGGTGACGGAGTGCTGCGCATCTTCGTCGCCATGCGCGGCGACGCGCATCTTCTCCATCGCCGCCCGATCTTGCGCCGCGCGGTCTTCGCCGCCGCCGCGCCGGGCGGGGCGTCCCTCGCCCATGCCTTCGCCCTTGGCGAGGAACAGCGAGATTTTGCCCTGCGCCGGCTTCGGCGCGCCTTCGACCACCGCCCAATAGATCTTTCGCGCCTGCCGCGAGCGGAAAATCGCGCCGAGGTCGGCGGCGATTTTTCGCGTCTTGGCGACGAGCAGCACGCCGGAGGTGTCGCGGTCGAGGCGGTGCACGAGAACCGGCCGGTCGCCGCGCTCGTTGGGCAGCGAGGCGAGCATGCCGTCGATATGGCGGCGCATGCCGGAGCCGCCCTGCACCGCGAGGCCATAGGGCTTGTTGAGGACCATCAAATCCTTGTCTTCGTAGAGGATCATCGCGCGGATGTCGCGCGCGTCCTCGGCCGAAATTTTTATCGCGGGCGCTATGGCGGGCGCGTCGAGATTGAGCGGCGGCACGCGCACGCTTTGCCCGTGCTGCAGGCGCGTCGCGGTCTTGACGCGCCCGCCATCGACCCGCACCTGGCCGGTGCGTACGATCTTGTTGAGATGCGACAGCGACAGCGACGGGATGCGGCGCTTGAACCAGCGGTCGAGCCGGAGGCCGTCTTCGTCTTCGCTGACTTCAAATGTTTCAACGCTCAACGCTTGCGCCTTTCGGGGAGGAAGGTCTGCTGCTCGGGTCCTTCCCTACATTAAAGGCCGCGGCGCAAAAACGCGACTGCGCCTGCAGTGCGCTTGGGCTTTCCTGCTATCTCAATTAGGGCGCCGTCCGCACCAGATCCCCTTCGCGCAAAAACGCTCCGGCGCGGACGACGACCATTTCGCCTGGCGTCAAGCCCCGGCGAATTTCGGCGTCCGCGCCGCCGAACAGGCCGACGCGGACCCGCCGCGTCTCGATGCGATTGTCGCGCACCACCTGGATGATGGCGCCTTCCGGACCGTAGAGAACCGACGAAAGCGGCGCCGCCGGGCCGCAGCTTTGACCGGCGTCGATCGTCGCGATCGCGAAGGCGCCCGGCCGCAGCCCGACGCTGGCGCTCAGCTGGATGCGCGCGCGGCCCTGCTGCGTCAACGGATCGATTTCAGGCTCGATGAGCCGCACCGTTCCGGCGAATTCGCTCGCATCCAAGGCTTCGATCTTGGCGATCTGTCCCTGGTTGATTTTCGCCAGCGCGGCCAGCGGCAGATTGACGAGAAGCTCCAATTGGCCATCGCGGATGATGCGGAACATCGGCTCGCCGCGCGCCGAGGCCGGCATGCCGACGGGAACCTGGCTAACGATGACGACGCCGCTGGCGCTGGCTGTCATGGTCGCCTTGGCGGGAGCGCCCGGCAGCCAGTCCGGCCGCACCAGTTGCGCGAGGGGCTGGCCCGCCGAGACCGTCGCGCCATCTTCGACCAGAATCTGGGCGACCTGCAACCCTTCGACATCCGGCCGGACGAGAACTTCCTCGCGCGCCGCGACCAAGCCGTTCAAACGCAGCGAATCGATGAAACATTGGTTTTTCGTCTTGGCGAGGCTGACCGTCATGGTCGTGGACTCGGCCGTCTGCGCGCATAAAGGCCCCGCGGCGGCCAAGGCGCAAACAAGCACTCCTGTCTCGAGACTATAGCGCGCAAGCCGCACCGAGAACCTTAACTGACGCTCTCCTGCGCAGCGCAGACGCGACCGGCGCCAGCAAATCATTGCGCGGCGGGAGGGGGATTGAGGGCTTAACGAACAGGCCTCCGCCGTTACTGGCGCGCTCTTAAAATCTGGAGGCCTCGCCCGGAATCGAACCGGGGTGCAAGGATTTGCAGTCCTCTGCGTAACCACTCCGCCACGAGGCCTCTTTCGCGAGGAAAGCGCGTTCCTCGCTATAGCAAATGAACGGGCGAGCAAGCAAGGAATGCTTGCCGCCGGGCTTAAGAAGCGATTACGAAGTTCGGGGCGCGATTAGCGCTTTGCAAAGCGCCGGCAAGCTTGCTATATGCCCCTTGTTCGCGGCGGCGCTTGACGCGCGCCCGGCTGCGCGTTCCCTGATAGCTCAGCTGGTAGAGCAATCGACTGTTAATCGATCGGTCGCAGGTTCGAGTCCTGCTCAGGGAGCCAAAACATCGTCTTTCAAGCGTCTTCATGGCGCTTACAGGTATCGAAGTCCAGAAGGCCAAGCCGCGGGAAGGCGGTCTTCTTGCCGAACTCAGCGACGGAGGCGGCCTGCAACTGTGGGTTTCGCCCAAAGGAGGAGTCCTGCGCATCATCTGCGCCGCGATCGGACCACGCCCGATGCCGAGGTAAACCGGGCCCCAGTCCCAGCCTCCGACTCAGCATCGCCATTCAGACGCCTAGGTCTCGTCATCGCGCGCGTCGCATACGCGTGCGTGGTGAGCAATTCGGCTCTGTTCAAACACTGGACAAATGATTATGCCACTATTGAGTGACAAGTATCAATTATGATATATATAACGCCAAACAAAAACGCATTCAACGCATCATAGGGAGGACATTTCGGAATCTTTTAAAATGGATTGCGGTGCTGTGAAAAACTCATCCAAAAAGCAAGACACGCGTCGGATCATTGTGGAAGGCGCCGAGCGTTTGTTCAGCCAAATCGGGTTTCAAAATGCCACGATTGCGGATATCGCCCAGGAATTGCAAATGTCTTTGGCCGACGTTTTTCGGTTTTTCCCGACGAGGGCCAAAATCAACGAGGCGGTCGGACGCCGGCTCTTGAGCGAAGTCGAAGCCGCGGTCCAAGATGTCGCCAAAAATTCCGGCCAAGCCAGCGAGAAGCTGCGCGCCTCCATGGCGGCGCTCAAAAAGGCGAATGCGCAGCGTTTCCAAACCAATCGCAAACTGCACGAACTCATCGAAACGGCGTTCAATGAAAATTGGACGATCATTTACGAACACCACCAAAATATAGAGAAATCGCTGACCAAAATCATATCCCAAGGCAATCGCCGTAGAGAGTTTCAGGTCCAAGATTGCGAACGCGAGGCGGTTTTGGTGCGGACCGCTTGCGTTCAATTTTATGATCCGCGGCTCATGGTCGACCGCGCCGAGGAGCCACAGCCGACCGTCGATCAGCTGGCCGATTTTTGCCTCGCCGCGCTCCGGGGAGGCGGTTCCGCGCCAGTTGATCGTTCTTTTGCCGGTCGCGAAAATACGCCGCGCATCAATGGACAGTCGTCTTTGCAGCCCCAAGGCTCCGTCGATTGAGCAGCCGACCCAATCATCAGCAGGATAGTCATCGCATCGGGGCGGATAGGTCGAAGGATGTCATTCGGTTCGGTAGTCAAACAAAATTCGTCCGACGCAGCGTCCTTCAGCCGTAACAATTACGATGAAAAACTTTCCGGAGCCAAGAGAATCTGGGACAATCACATATGTTAAATTATCCTGCGGATCGCTTCTCTTGATGTCCGCGATAAACTCCGCCGCGTCGTCTTCAGAATCGAAGCCACGGTGTGGCATGTTGGCTCCGGTCCTTGGCTGCGCTGGCGCAGCCGAATGTTGGTGGTGGAGGCAGCCCTCACTCGAGGCCTTGATCCCGGGAGGTACCATCGCGTGCATTTTCGCGCAGTTGGGCCGTCCGCCGCAAAACGGACTCGCTCCGAAGCGTCCTTCCGCAGTCGCTAAAAGACGGCAGAGAGATAGGGATAGGCGGCGCCCGGAATGATGCCACAAACCGTCGAATTAAAGCCCGGCGGCGGTGGTGAGGCCGGCTGCGTTGAGCAAGCCTAGGCTTGTCCCAAGGCCTTGGGTCTGGCCGATCGTCGACGTATCCCAACAGGAGGTCGTGACGAGGCTCGAGTTAACGCCGACGAAGCCGCCGGCGTTGACAGGCCTTGGCGCGTGCGGCGACCAGGGGGGAAGTAAATTCCAAAGGACGACCTCTGTGCACTTAGTCATGTGCGTCTTAATTCCTAAATTGCTTTGTTAGAATGTGGCTATTTTAAGGCTATATATAATGCATGTCAAGTTTTCATTAATCACACTTACCATTAAAAAAGGCTCGGCGGCTGCGGTTGAACCGCGGGCTCTGAGCAGGATCAATTGGCGGCTCCCCCGGATCGGGTGTCCGCTATTAGCGCAGGCGACGCTATCTATGGGAGTGCTGGGATGAACGGCCGCAGCCGACGACCGGTGAAGGCTACGCCGGACCTGTTACGACGATAATGCGGCTCCTGCTCAGGGGCTACGCCTTTGCTGGCGGCGGGGTTATTCTCGAACTACGCCGCCGAGGCCCTCGCCGCCGATACGGGAGCCGAGGCGATCCGCACGGACTGCGCCGATCGTGACGCGTTGATCGCCACGGTGGCGAGCCGCGGCCCGCTCGATGTCCTCGTCATCAAGCAGGCGCGCTGGTTATGGGCGATCCGCTCACGCTCGACGCCGACGCGATCGACGGGATGATCGACGTCAACGTGCGCGCGCCCCACCACTCCGCTGTCGAGGCGGCGCGCCGGATAAATCCCGATGGCCGCATCATTGTGATCGGGCTCGACCCAATGGCGACCGCGTACCCTTTGCCGGCGGCGCGGCCTATGCGCTAACCAAATCGGCGATGCAGGGGCCTGGTCAGCGGCCTCGCCCGCGACTTTGGCGATCGCCGCATCACGGTCAACCCCGGGCCAACCGACAGCGACATGAACCCGGCCGACGGGCCGATGGCGGACCCCATGCACAGCTTCATGGCGGTCAAGCGCCATGTCCGCCGCGACGACGTCGCCGAGATCACGGCCTTCCTCGCTGGCCCGCACGGCGCAATGATCAGTGGCTCGATGCCGACGATCGATGGCGGCTTCGCCGCCTAGACCCAGGGGGTCCGTCAATGCGCTGCTCGAACTCGCTGCTCTTTTCGGCCCTGGCGAGCGGGCCGCCCAGCGTGAGAAATAATTGTAATACAAAAACTTAAGACGCCAAGAGTTGCCTCTTGGCGTCTGCTGTCGCGCGCAGATATCGGCGTCAAGCTCGCCAGGGGCATACTGGCGGCGGGCTCTCGGCGTTGTGGTCCGCAGTCTCAGTCGGACACGTCGCCCGGACCCTCAGGAGAGGACGGGCCGCAGCCGAGACCTTCGCGGCCAATTGTTCCCGAGAAATGGTATACGAGTTGATTAGCCTGATCCGACGGGAGGGTTAGAGTTTGTGGCCCAATTTGTGACCCTTCGACGGTGATGGGCCGAAGCTGAATGCTTTGCGCGATGGCCCCCGCTGAGGGGATCGATAATGCCGCCGCAAGAGTGAGACCGGCCGCGGCTGAATAATATAGAAGAGTGCGCATTGCTGTTCTCCAGGGGTGTGCGGATGACTTGCAATATTAAATCCGCCTGTTTTCTTAGTGGCGAATAGACGCAACCGATCACTTCGGACTTCCTAGAAATCCAAGCTTACCAAAGATCTATTTTGAGGGCCTCTTAATAAAAATAACACCAAATTGTCACAATTGTCAATTGAATTACCAAGGCTTAGATTAAGCTCCAGTTTAAGCCTCTACGATACATACTTTATGTAATTTATATGGAAATGCCGTAGGCGGATAAAGTCTTTGTGTCTTCTTCCAACGGTCGGGTTTCCTTGTTATTCACCCGCTGAATAGCATCGGAAGGGTCGCACTCTTAATCGCTGATGCTCCGTTTCGAGCTCGTGCCGACAATTCCTACGCGGCCGGCTTCCCGCCAAAGGCGCGGCCCGTCGCCGCTCAGGGCGCCTGCAGCAGGCGCCCAATCGCGCCGCGCAGCAATTCGGGTGAGGCCATGGGCGAAAAACGCTCTGTCACCAAGCCGCGCCGGTCGACGAGGAACTTGGTGAAATTCCATTTGATTGATTCTCTGTCCCACAGCCCGAGCAGGCTTAGCCCGAGCAGGCTTGGCCGCTCTGGCTTCCCGCGCTTCAGATGGGCGTACAGCGGGTGAGCGCCCGGGCCGTTGACCTCGACCTTGGCGAACATTGGAAAGCTCACGCCATAGCCGACGGAGCAGAAACTGGCGATCTCCGCCGCGCCGCCCGGCTCCTGGGCGCCAAACTGATTGCAGGGAAAGCCGAGCACCTCGAAGCCTTGCGGGCCATATTCCCGATGCAGCGCCTCCAGCCCTTTGTACTGAGGCGTGAACCCGCATTTGCTGGCGGTGTTCACGATCAGCAGCACCTTGCCGGAGAACTCGCGGATCGGGCGGTCTTCGCCGCTCAACGCTCGCGCCGTAAAGTCGTAGATGGTAGTCATGGTGGCGGCTCCGCTTGGGCTTTCCGGCCGCGAGCTCGGTCAGTCGCGCTATCAGCGGTCGGCCGTCGATCGGGGCGCATTCTCTGCGAGCGGAGCGACATTCACGTAAGTTGGGGACTTCATATTTCTGGCGCCGTCGCGGGACGGCGCAACTTTCCGTTCATCTCTTGACGGCTCGCCGATCATGCTCGCCGTAAGATGAAGGGCGGAATTTGGCACTGACCGATGGATCGCACACGGACTTTTACACGTAAAACGGCCTCCTGTTCCATATGCAAAAATCTGCTCCTACAGTTTTGCCAGCCGCCCTCCGCGCTTTCTACAACCGGATTCGAATCTTGAAAGCTCGATCGGCACATCCTGGACCAAATGCAGCCGCCGAAGCCCCTTTAACCATTCGAACATCCTGACCGTTCCTTCCGATCTCGCGGAGCGCTAATCTCTGTTCGCCTTAAAAGAGGCCGTTTCTGACTGTCCAGTAGCGAGCCGATTGCCGATGACCGAGCGCCCTGAAGCAAATCTAGCCCCTTGACCCCAAACCCCGATTGGGCCGGACGCGCCGAGGCCGCCAGGTCACTCAAAAGGGGCGCGGATTCTGCGATCTGCAACCGGCGGTACGCATGACGAACCGCTGCGATAAAAACTCGTCCGCAGTCGCGAGGAGCTCTCGGCCCTTTGGCTTGACCATAGCTGTGCTAAATTTGTAACAGGTTTCAACAACTGCCATCCTTCGCGACGACATTTGCCTTGTTTGACTGGTCTGAACGGCCTCGGCAGGTTATTTGTCGGGGAGGCTAAGAGGGATAATATTCATGCAGCGTTATCGAGTGGGCGGGATCACCTTGGCGGCGACGGCGATGATCGGCGTCGGCGGCTGCACTTTTTTCCCGTACGATGGTCCGGCGTCGATCGACGTCCTCAGCCAAAAGTCCGACACGATCCCTTACGCGCTGATCAAGCTCGCGCCCGAGACGATCGACATTCTGGCGGCTTATGAGCCGAAGGGGCTCGCCGGCGCCTTCCTCGACAGGCGTCCAGCGTCGAACATCAAGTTTGGCATCGGCGATATCGTCTCGACGACGGTGTTTGAGGCCACCGCGGGCGGCTTGTTCATCCCGCTCGACGCCGGCGCGCGGCCCGGCAATTACGTGACCCTCCCGGATCAGGCGGTCGACAACAACGGCAATATCACCTTCCCCTTCGCGGGCGTCGTTCGCGCCGCTGGCCGCACCAATGTCGAAATTCAGAACGAGATCGTCGACAAAATCAAAAATCGCGCGATCGAACCTCAGGTTGTCGTCACCCTGTCGCAGCAGAGAACGTCGCTGATCAGCGTGATCGGCGAGGTGAACACGCCGTTGCGTTTCGCCGTCCCGGCGAGCGGAGCCGGCGACCGGGTTCTCGACGCCATTACCCGGGCCGGCGGCATCAAAGGTCAGGGCTACTCCACCTGGGTGATGCTCGAGCGCGGCGGCAAGCGGGCGACCGTGCCGTTCGAAAACCTGGTCATGGAGCCGTCCAACAATATTTATATCCAGCCGGGCGACCGAATCTACGTCTACCAGGAGCAACAAAAATTCATCGCCTTCGGGGCGACCGGCGCGCCCGACACGATCGGCAGCCAAGGCGAATTCAATTTTGACAATTGGCGAATCAATCTCGCCGAGGCTGTCGCCAAGGCGGGCGGATTGCAGGACGTCCGCGCGGATCCCGGCAACGTCTTTCTCTATCGCAGAGAGCCCAAGGCGGTCGCGAAGCTGCTCGGGGCAGACGTGTCGCGCTTTACTGGGGATCTGGTTCCGGTCATTTTCCAGGTCGACCTTCGCGATCCGGGCGGCTACTTCAACGCCACGCGAACGCAAATGCGCAATGGCGACGTTATTTTTGTCGCCAACGCCCAATCCTACGATCTTGAAAAATTCTTCAACTTCGTGACCGTCGTGTCTGGCTCGGCGGTCGTCACAAGCGGCGCTATCGTCGGCGTGCCGACCGCGTCGGCGGCTGTTCATGGCCATGCATTGGCTGGCGCGGCTGTCGTCAATTAGTCGATCTTGGCGGTTGGCGCTACGGCTCCTACCGCGCCGCGTTGATCGAGACCCGGCGCGTCCGGACGCGCCAGGTCGCGCCGGACGTATCCTGCCCACGCCTCAATGGCTCGCCGTCGCAGTGTGGCCCGCCTGACCGCGTCATGTCTGCAGATCGCCGCCTTTACAGCAGGCGCAGCGTCTTAAGGCGACTGGACGCGGCCGGCGGGGATCGGCCGCCGTCGAAATCCCTTGTGCCGGCTTCCATCGCCCATCCGCTTGCTGGGTCAACACGGATCTCTGCGGGCCGCCGTCACGTTTCCAATGATGTCAAATTCGACGCTTGCTTCGCGGCGGTCTGACCATTATGAATCAACAACTATAGTTCTTTATCATCCGATAGAGTTGATTCGAATGCTGCAGTCTATTGCGAAAGCCGAACTGCGTCGAAAAATCCTCATCTATGGCGAGAATTACGCTCCGGAGATGATCGGCGTCGGCCGTTTTACCGGCGAAATCGGCGCCTATCTTGCGCGTCACGGATATGACGTCACCGCCGTCGCCGCGCCGCCGCACTATCCGGGCTGGCGCGTGTCGCCGCCTTTTCGGGCGCTTCGCTACGCCCGCGAGCTGAGGGGCGGCACGGAAGTTCTGCGCTGCCCCATCATTTTGCGCGCCGAGATGCGCGGCGTCTGGCGGCTGATTGCGCCGCTGAGCTTCGCGCTTTCATCGGCGCCCGTGGCGCTCTGGCAAATCGTCAGGTTCAGGCCCGACGTCGTCTTGTGCGTTGAGCCGACCTTGTTCGTCGCCCCGGTCGGGCTGCTCGCCCGATTGGTCGGCGCTCGCGTCCTTTTGCACGTGCAGGACCTCGAAATCGACGCTGCCTTCGCCGTCGGCCATTTGAAGGGCGGCATGCTCAAGAAATTCATCTTCGCCGCCGAGTCCTGGTTGCTGCGGCGGTTCGACGGCCTGATCACGATTTCGACCCAAATGCGGAAACGGCTGATCGCGAAAGGCGTCGAGCCTGGCCGAATCGAAATCGTTCGCAACTGGGTGGACCTCGCCAAGATCAAGCCACTGGAGACCGCCAATGGCTTTCGGGCCGAACTTGGATTGAGCGGTTCGGATTTCGTCGTCCTTTACGCTGGCAATGTCGGCGCCAAACAGGCGCTGGAAGTGGTGCTGGACGCGGCGCGCAGGCTCGCCGGTAAACCTAATGTGCATTTCGTCATCGCCGGAGACGGCCCCGAAAAGCAGCGCCTCATGCGTGATTACGGCGATCTCGGCAACGTCCATTTTTTTCCATTGCAGCCCGAGGAGCGGCTGTGCGAACTGCTGAACCTCGCCGATCTTCATGTTCTGCCGCAGAGCCAGGGGGCCGCCGATCTCGTTTTGCCCTCGAAACTCGGCGGGATGCTGGCGAGCGGCAAGCCTGTTTTGGCGACGGCCGATCCAGGAACGGAGCTCTATGAGGTTCTTGACGGAACATCCATTCTGGCGCCCGCCGGCGACAGCGCGGCGATGGCGGCGGAGATCGATCGGCTTGTCACCGAGGGCGCGCATCCGGCTTTAGGCGATGGCCGCCGTCTCGCCGCGCTTTTCGGGCGCGAATGCTGTCTCGAACAATTTCGGGCCGGTCTCGATGCCTCCAAGGTTTGAGCGCGACGCCAGTCCCAGCGCGTCCGCCGAGAAAAAATGGTTGCGACAGCTTCGTCGCGCGCCACATATGAGGCCCCATTGATCCTGCGGAACCGGGTGTTTGTCGATGTGCGGGCGTTACGCGATCACCTTGCCGCCCGAGGCGATGCGACGATTTTTTCGCTATGTCGAGCAGCCGAAGTTTCCGCCCCGCTATAACGTCGCGCCGACCCAGCCTGTCCCAATCGTTCGCGGTCAATTCGACCAAAACCGCGCGATAACGCGCCATTTCGTCCTTGCCCGCTGGGGCTTCTTGCCGCGATTCGTCAAAGATCCGAAACAATTTCCATTGATCATCAACGCCCGATGCGAAACGCTTCTGACCAAATCCAGCTTCAGAACGGCGTTCAAACGCCGCCGCTGCCTGTTCATCGCCGACGCGTTTTACGAATGGCGGCGCGAGGCCGCGCCTAATGGTCGCAGGCGGCAAGCCGCGCAGGCCTATCTTTTTCATCGCAGCGATGGGGCGCCGCTGGCTCTTGGCGGCATTTGGGAAAGCTGGATGGGTCCGAACGGCGAGGAGCTTGATACGGCCTGCATCATCACAACGGCCGCCAATGGCGCCACCGCCGCAATTCATGAGCGTCTCCCGGCGGTCATCGAGCCTCAATCGTTCGATGTTTGGCTCGACCCGGACGACGTCGGCGCGGAGGCGGCGTTCAATCTGTTGCGGCCGCCGGCAAACGACGTTCTCAGCTATTTCGAGATCGGCCCCGAGGTAAATAAAGCGGACAATGATACGCCCGCCGTGCAAAAGCCAATCGGCTCGGCGAGGGCGCAGCTCACGCCAGAGCCTCAGGAAATGGAGAGGCCGCTTCAGGGGCGTTTGATCTGATTTTCTGCGGGCCGAAGGGGCGGCGGACTCATTCGCGCGCACAGCGGTCTTCGGCCATCGCTGCGACTCCGATTAAGCTTCTACCGAAGGGCGACGAGGCAAAAATCGACCATCTGGTCGACCGTCGGCTCGGGATCCTCGGCGCATTCGACCATCAGGCGCGGATGGCAAAATCGGATGCATGCGCTGCGCACCAAAATCGCCGACAGTTCATAATCGGTTACGCTGAACTCCCCGTCGCGGACGCCTTGCGCGATGATTTCCGTGAGCGACTTGTTTATCTTTTCATTGTGCTCATGCACGAAGGGCCAGTTTTCATCGAACGCGGTTTCAACCAGTTCGTGCAGCTTGCGGCGGGAGAGAAATCGCTGTTCGTTGGCTTTCTCGATCGCCGCTATGGCGGCGCGCAATTTTGCGCTCGCCGTTCCGGATTGCATGACGATTTCTTTGACGGCGACTTCTATTTCGGAAAGCAGCCGGCGTCCGACCGCCTCGTTGATCTCGGACTTTGCGGAGAAAAAACGATACACGTTGGCCGGCGACATTCGCAATTCCCGGGCGATGTCGGCGACGGTGGTCTTTTGAAAACCGATTTGACCGAATAAGCGCTCCGCAACCTCGACAATGCTGAGATGCGTGTCATGTTCTTTATTTTCGTTAACAATCTTCATTATGCCGCTATCCCCAACTAATAGGGAAATCATACAATAGATTCCATTGTCCGGCTTCACCTATATGGGTGCTCCGAGCGAGGGCTTTCCTGGGATACGCGGTTCGTCCGGTAAATCGCATGATGTTTTAGAAAATCTCACCAATTGTGATGCTTATGCCTTCAAATTCAACCCGCGTCGAGTGAATCCGCTCCGCAACTCAAAGTTTTAGACCGAAAATTTGAGGCCCGCCGCGCTATTAACGCTTATAAGAACAAAATGATAGGGCATTACAATTGGCAGACGCTATTATTGCGCGATCTTGACAAGCGTGCAGTTGGCGGCGCAAATGTCGCAAACGTCGCGGGTTTAAGGCGTTTTTCGCTGGCGTTTGCCTGCCGCGTGTGTGTTAAATAAAATCAAATTTGGCAATCAATCTGTCTTAAATCCAAGCAAAATTGACGGGGCGAGAATGCAGGGGCTTGATGACGTCGACATCCGAACGCTGCTCCAACTGGAGATGGACCTCACCGACCAGACGCTGGACGGATTCATCGACTACGTGCGTGGGCATTATGGTCTAGCCAACGTCGCCTACCTCTGCCCCTCCTTTCGCGGGAGGTCAATCAGTGATCCTTTCGCTAACATGACTTATAGCGACGCCTGGATTGAGCACTATAAATCTCAGAGTTACGCATCTATCGATCCCGTCATCAACGTCGGCGCGAGGTCGCTTCTGCCCGTCGATTGGGCTCGGCTTCCGCGCGGCGGCAAGAAAATTCAGCGATTGTTTGACGAGGCGAGAGAGGCAGGCGTCGGCCAGCACGGGGTAACAATTCCGGTGCGGGGTCCAACCAATGGCCTGTGGGCGCTTTTCATTGCGACTTCCAACGAAACAGAAACCAATTGGAACGCACGCCGCTTTGAGCTTGTGCGAGATCTGGTTCACGTCGCTCACTATGTGCACCAGCGCGCTTATAATCTTCATGTTGAAGAAGATCAGGTCGATCTCAACGCCATTACTAAACGTGAGATCGAAGCATTAGAATGGTCCGCGGAAGGGAAATCTCTGGCGGACATTGCAGTCTTGATGCGCATTTCCCTAGAGACAGTCAAGGCGCACCTGGATTCCGCTCGATTCAAACTGAGCGCGCTGAAATCGCGTTCACGCCGTCACGAAAGCAATTCGCGCCGGTCTGATACGGTAGTTTTTCCGCTCGATTTCAGCCTTCATGGCCGCATGCGCTACGAACTGCTCGATGAGAGCATTGACCACGCCTCGGGCGAAAATCGCCGGGCTGGATCAACGCGGCGACGTCCGCATTAGTCGCCGGGCTATCCCTCGATGATAGCCTATGCCGCCAAATTCACCGCAACTTGCCAAACAGCTTAAAACCCGCAAAGATTCTAATGGCCGCCGGATGAGACTTGAGCGGGAAGTCAAGTCACATCAAGACGTTCAATGATGTGGTCAATACATATTTATCATTGTTTAGTCAATAGCTATTTCATAACGCTCAACCGGATTCGCGCTAATGGCGAGGCGAGGTTTAATCCGCCATCGCGCGTCGCGGGATCGGTCCCAGGCGTAACCTTGGCGGTATCCCCGATCGGGGGAATATCATTAAAATTCGACTCGCATCTAATAGGGCGCATTCCAACTCAGGGAGCCCTTCAATGATCACAATCGTTTACGGATATGAACGCGAGGAAAGACCGGAACTCTTTGCGGAGATGTTTCGTCAGCGCAAAAAAGTCTTCATCGACCAAAAGAAATGGGACATCAAGGCTGTCGATGGAGAGTTCGAAATCGACGAGTTCGATCGGGACGACGCTGTCTACATATGCAGTCTGCTGCCGGACGGCTCTCTTGCCGGCTCCATTCGGTTCCTCAATACAACCACGGAGCATATGGCGAGCACGGTCTTTCAGCAAATGTTTCCCGGTCTGGTCGTTCGCTCCCCAACCATTTGGGAGGCGACACGTTTCGCGGTGCCGGAAGACCGCCGCATTCAGCTCAACGGCGTTTCGCGCGCCAGCTGCGAAATCATCCTAGGAATGTGCATGTTTGGTCTTGAATATGGCGTTTCGCAAATGACCGCGATCTATGAAGCGCCGTTGGTTCGAATCTTCAGAAAGTGCGGTCTACGCCACTACGTGCTCGGACGCCACAGGAGTATGGAGCATGGAGCGCTGCATTTCGGCCTTTGCGAGGTCTCTGCGGAGCTGGAGGCATCCATCCGGAGCGCGACTGGCCTGACCCCATTTGAGACTTTGGCCGTAGCTGCGGAATAAGCGGCCGGCCGAAGTGGGCCGGGCCGTTTGAGGAGCTGGCTCTCGGCGCGACGAAACACGACGAAATCATAGGTCCGAAGAGTCACAGGCTTTTCGGACAGAATCCAAGTTTCCAGCCGAAAATTTCTACTCCTTCCTCCGTTTTCCTGCCCGACGCCGCCCTCCGCAAAGCTGTTCACTGGCCGCGCCGGGGCGGCGGGGACCTCGCTTTGAAGCAGGATTTCGGTTTAACCTGTCGACGCGGCCCGCGCGGGATCGGACTGAAGAGCTGGCAATGGCCTTTCTTTCGATCGAAGCCCGCTATAGTCGCGTCGCGGGTGCGCCGCGGGCGAGGAAAGGCGGAGAATTTTGATCGGAATTGCGGTCGTCGCTATCGCTTCTTTCGCGGCGGGGTTCATCAACGCTCTAGCGGGAGGCGGCTCGTTTCTCACGCTTCCGGCGCTGATCGCCGCCGGCGTGCCGCCGATCGCCGCCAATGCGTCGAGCACCGTGGCGCTTTTCCCGGGCCAGATCACGACGGGGTTTACCGCGCGCGACGGCATCAAAGCGGCGGCTAGAGATCACCGCATCAATGTGCCGGCGCTGGCGGCGATCAGCCTCTTTGGCGGCCTTATCGGCGGCCTTCTCCTTCTGGTGACCCCCGCGTCGCTGTTCAACCGCATCATTCCCTGGCTGATTTTGTTCGCCACCCTGATTTTCGCAGGCGGCAATGTCCTTCGCTCCGAGGAGAAGCGATTGCACCTGAACAAGACCGGCGTTTTAATCGCGCAAGGATTCGTCGCCGTCTATGGCGGCTATTTTGGCGGCGGCATCGGCATTCTTATGCTGGCGGCGCTGACACTCTACGGGCTGCGCGACATCTGGCTGATGAACAGCCTGAAGATTCTCCTCGCCGTACTGATGAATGCGGCGGCGGTCGTCACTTTCATCATCGCCGGGCTGGTGCACTGGCGATTGACCATCGTCGCCGGGATCGCCGCGATCGTCGGCGGCTATGTCGGCATACATGCCTCGCGGCGATTGCCGCAGAACGTCGTCAAGGGGTTCGTCATTGTGATAGGGCTCATCCTCACCGTCTATTTTTTCGTGAAGGCGGATTGAGTTCAGGCGAGAAGGAGACGCAGTTCATGCGCCAGGTCTATTTCGACGGAGCAGGCGGCCCCGAGGTGATCCGAATCGGCGAAGCCGACGCGCCGCGGCCAGGCCCCGGCCAGGTTCTGATCGAGGTCGCGGCCGCAGGGCTCAATGGGCCGGACCGCATGCAGCGCGCGGGCGCCTATCCGCCGCCGCCCGGCGAATCCGAAATCCCGGGACTTGAAGTCGCTGGCCGCGTCGCGGAGCTGGGCGATGGGGTCGATACGCTGAAGGTGGGCGACCAGGTTTGCGCTCTGCTCGGCTCCGGCGGATATGCGGATTACGCCGTCGCCGCTGAACCGCTATGCCTGCCGGCGCCAAAGGCCCTGAGCCTCATCGAGGCGGCCGGCGTGCCGGAGAACTTCTTCACCGTCTATGACAATGTGTTCACGCGCGGACGCCTGCAGGCCGGCGAAGCCTTCCTGGTCCACGGCGGCTCGAGCGGCATCGGCTCGGCGGCGATCCAGCTCGCCAAAGCCTTTGGCGCCCGCGTCGTTACGACCGCGGGCACGGACGAAAAATGCGCGTTTTGCAAAAACCTCGGCGCTGATTTCGCCATCAATTACAAAACGCAGGACTTCGTCGCCGAGACCAAGGCGTTCACCGGCGGACGCGGCGTGGACGTCATTCTCGACATGGTCGGCGGCTCTTATTTCGCCAGAAATCTGTCGCTGCTCGCGATGGAAGGCCGAACTCGTGCAGATCGCTTGCGCCGATGACGGAAAAATCGAAGGGTTCAATTTGTGGCCTGTGCTCCGCCGCCGCCTCACCATCACCGGCTCAACCTTGCGCTCGCGCACCGTGCCGCAAAAGGCGGAAGTCGCCGCCTCCTTGCGCGAAAACGTCTGGCCTTTGCTTGATGAGGGCAAAGTCAAGCCGGTTGTCTTTGCGACTTTTCCGCTCGAAGAGGCTCGGCGGGCGCATGAATTGATGAAGTCGTCGGCCCACCTCGGCAAGATCCTGCTTTTGACCGGCAAGTAGCCGAAAGACAATACTGGACCTTATCTCATTTCGAAGGACGCGCTGATGGACGTGATCATCTACCACAACCCCAAATGCGGCACGTCGCGCAACGTGCTCGGCCTCATCCGCAACGCCGGCGTCGAGCCGCACATCATCGAATATCTCAAAACCCCGCCGACGCGGCGGATGATCGCCGAGCTTGCGGCGCGCGCGGGCCAGCCGCTGCGCGCGCTGATGCGGGAGAAGGAGCAGGTTTTTCGCGATCTCGACCTCAAGAACCCCGTTGTTTTGGACGACGCCCTGCTCGACGCCATTGAAAAGCATCCGGTTCTGCTCAACCGGCCGATCGTCGTGTCGCCGAAAGGCGTCAAACTCTGCCGCCCGTCCGAACTTGTGCTCGATCTTCTGCCAGCCCAGCAGGGCGAATTCTTCAAAGAGGATGGCGAGCGCATCGTCGACGAGCATGGCCGCCAGGTGGCGACAGGTTAGGGGCTCCCTTGACGCTTGGCTAAAACTCCTCTAACCAACGCCGCTTGCCGCGCCTTTGGGCGCGCAAATCTTTGCGGCGGGCCTGGTCCCGTCCCAAACGCACCCGTGGCGCTTCCTCTTAAGAATCGGCTCGCTCGGCTTTCTGTCGAGACGCCGTCCTCTGGCGGCGAGGGCCTGTCGGCTTGGCCGTTTGGCCGGGCAGAGGAGGGCGCGTTCCTCCCCCTGTTGGCGGGAGGACGCGATTTTGCACCACCGCGCCTTCCCACAGGCGCCGGCGTCTGCGCGCGCGTCCTCTTACCAGCGCAATGAATTTTAGAGGACACGCGATGACAAAGCGCGCAGAAGCAAAATACAAAATCGACCGGCGCATGGGCCAGAATATCTGGGGCCGTCCGAAAAGCCCGGTCAATCGCCGCGAATATGGCCCCGGCCAGCATGGCCAGCGCCGCAAGGGCAAGCTGTCCGATTTCGGCACGCAGCTGAAGGCTAAGCAGAAGCTCAAGGGCTATTACGGCAATATTTCGGAAAAGCAGTTCCGCAAATATTACGCCGAAGCGATCCGCATGCGCGGCGACTCTGGCGATAATCTGATCGGTCTGCTGGAGCGCCGTCTCGATGCCGTGATCTACCGGGCGAAATTCGTGCCGACGGTGTTCGCCGCGCGCCAGTTCGTCAATCACGGCCACGTCAAGGTCAATGGCAAGCGCGTCAACATCGCCTCCTATCAGGTCAAAGTCGGCGATGTGGTCGAGCTCAAGGAAGCCTCGCGCGAAATCGTCGTCGTGCTGGAGGCGAAGCAGCTCGCCGAGCGCGACGTGCCGGATTATTACGAGGTCGACCATAATAAGATGACCGCGAAGATCACCCGCGTTCCGCTGCCGTCGGACGTGCCCTATCCGGTGCAGATGGAGCCCAATCTGGTGATCGAGTTCTATTCGCGCTAAAGGCGCGGCGCATTATACCGGGACGGAGCGCGCAGCCCTCGGGAGCGAAGGCTCGCCGGCGCGTAAATCCGCCTCGGTTAACGCCCCGAAGAAAACACTGGATTAGACTACTGGCCGGTTGTTCGGGTTGATCGCTGCAGCTACGGTCGCAGTAATGAACCCGGCAACGCTATCCCTTTTGCGCCACCTTGTGACCAAGCCCGGTCATGATGAGGTCAAGGCTGATTTTCGGCAATTGCTGATTGAAGAATTTGAGGCTGAACTGTCGGCTCTTGAATTCGAACGCCGCGTACCGGAAGTACGCGGCCGGCTTGACGCCCTGATCGGAAGGACCGTTCTCGAAGCCAAAAGCGACCTCGCCAAAGAGTGGCCTGATGTCGAACGCAGAATGCCCGACTACCTCGCCGACCGCGAAAGGGAGGAAGGCGAAAAATTTGTCGGGATCGCTACGGATGGACGCGCCTGGGTTGCCTGCGAAGTCGAATCAGGAAGGCTGATCAGGGTCAAGGAAACCGTCCTCGATCCAGAAAAGCCCGAATTGTTTCTGGCGTGGCTTGACGGCATTGTTGCGTTGAAAGCTTCGTTGCCGCCGGACCTATTGACCGTCCGCATCGAACTCGGACACGATTCGGTTGCCTATCGACGCTCCCATTCCGCATTGACGAGTTTATGGGCTAAGGTCGGTCTCCACCCGGCGGTCGCTCTCAAACGGCAACTTTGGGCGCAACTTCTCAAGCTGGTTTATGGACGCGACGCTGAGAGCGATGCGCTCTGGTTCCAACACACTTTCCTTGTCATCGTCTCCAAATGCATCGCCCTCGCGGTCCTTGCTCTCAGAGAGGATGACCCTAAACGGCTTCTTTCGGGCGAGGCGTTTCAATCAGCGGGCATTTCCGGCGCGGTCGAGAGTGATTTCTTCGATTGGGTGGTGGCCGATGCGGACGGTGAAGACCTTGTTCGCCGCATCATGGCGCATGTCCGCCGCTTTCGTCTCGCCGAAGTCGAGAGCGACGTTCTCAAAATTCTCTACGAATCTCTTATAGACCGCGACGAAAGGCATGGGCTCGGCGAATATTACACGCCGGACTGGCTCGCTGCAAAGATGGTGAAACATGTCATCGATCGGCCATTGGTCGAGCACGTACTTGATCCGGCCTGCGGCTCCGGGACCTTCCTGTTCCACGCCATCCGCCTTTTTTTGCGCGAGGCGGAAGACGCCGACATGCCGCCGGAACTCATGGCGCCGGAGGTCTGCTCTCGCGTCGAAGGCATGGACATTCATCCGGTCGCCGTCATCATCGCGCGCGTCACCTATCTCTTGGGCCTCGCCCCCGCGCTGAAGCATCGCAAAGGCGCCCTGTCCATCCCGGTCTATCTCGGCGACAGCATGCAATTGTCGATCAGCGAAATCGTCGGCGGCAAGGAATTGACGATCCGCGTGCCGCCTCCTCCGGCAGGCGAAGGCGCTAGTGGAGCACACGACGCGAATGGTCGCGAGCAGCTCGATTTCCCGGACACGTTTTGCCGAGATCCCGCCCTTTTCGACAAAGCGATCGAGCGGATGCGCAGTGGTTCGGAGGCGGGAATGACGCGCGCCCAGATCGAGGCGGCGCTGTTTCGCATTACCGAGCAGCATTACCGCGCCGATGTGACGCCGGAGCAAAAGCTAGCCATCGCCGACCTTGGCAAAACCTATCTCGTCTTCGACAAACTTCGGCGGGAGGGGCGCGATTCGGTGTGGGCCTATGTGGCGCGCAATCTGTCGCGGCCACTGGCTTTTTCCGCTGCCGACGGCTGGGCCAGCGTCGTCATCGGCAATCCGCCCTGGGTGGCTTATCGCCACATGAGCGCCGACCTCCAAAGGCGCTTCAAGGAGCTTGCGAAAGGCGAAAATGTCTACGTCGGCGGCGAACTCGCGACGCAAAACGATCTCTGCGCGCTCTTCACCGTGCGTGCCGCCGCGCTTTATCTGCGTTCGGGCGGCAAGCTCGCTTTCGTGCTGCCGCTCGCGGCGCTCTCGCGCGGCCAGTTCGAGCGTCTTCGATCCGGCTCGTTCCACTCGGCGCGAATGGCATGGGATGAAATCTGGACGATGGACGACAGCGTCCAGCCCCTGTTTCCAGTTCCATCCTGCGTGGTGTTTGGGCGGCGGCGTGCAACATCAAAGCCTTTGCCGGACAAGGTGCGGGCTTATTCTGGCGCGCTGCCGTTTCGCGACGCGCCGGAAGAGATCGCCGACAAAAGGCTCAAAGTGCGGGAAAACGCGCCAGCATTGGAAGTAGCGAGTTTTTCGGGTGGCTCGCCGTACCGGGCGATGTTTCGACAAGGCGCAACTTTGGTGCCACGCATGTTGTGTTTCGTGGACCGCAAGTCCATGGGACGGCTAGGCGCGTGGACCCGAGCGCGCCTTTTGTGGCCAGCAGGCGAACCAATCAAGAGAAGGAACCCTGGAAAAGCCTTCCGGGGATTGAAAGCAAGGTAGAGGCCGATTTCTTGCGGCCCGTGCTGCTAGGCGAGAGCATCTTGCCGTATCGTGTTTTTCAGTCCTTTGAAGCCGTTGTCCCTGTGTCAGACACAGGCGAAGTCTTGGACGCGGAAGGCGCAGCCAATCGTGGTTTTGATGGCTTGCACGGCTGGATGAAAAAGTGTAATAGCTTGTATTTGACCTGACAGACAGCGCCTTGGAGTGGTCCAGTTTGTTATGTGATCCGTGATCAGGCGGCAATCATTTTTTCCTTCGCAATGGGGATGGCGTCAAGGAAGGTTTGCAGCGGCGTCTTGCCGAAGCACCAGCGGCCTTGATGCGGCCTCGCCTCGTTGTAGCTCTTGATCCAGAAATCGAGATCGTCCTGCAGCTCCTCGGTTGAGGCATAGAGCTTCTTGCGGAAGGCGATGCGGTAGAACTCGTCGAGGACGGTCTTGTGGAAGCGCTCAGCGATGCCATTCGTTTGCGGGCTCTTCGTCTTGGTCCTCGAATGGTCGATATCCTCGACCGCGAGATAAAGCTCGTAGTCGTGATGCTCGGGATTGCCGCAATATTCCGTGCCGCGATCGGTCAGAACACGTGAGAGCCGAACCTCCTTTTCGTCGAAGAAAGGCACGACCCGATCGTTCAAGAGATCGGCCGCGGTGATCGGAGTCTTGCGATCATAGAGTTTCGCAAACGCCACCTTCGAATAGGTGTCGATGAAGGTCTGTTGGTAGATGCGGCCGACCCCTTTCATGTTGCCGACGTAGAACGTGTCCTGCGCGCCGCAATAGCCAGGGCATTCGCTCTCAAACTCGCCGTGCGCCTCCTTTTCGGTCTTGGCTTTCTCCAGGGCAATGACCTGCGCCTCGGTCAGGATCAGGCCCTCCTGCGCGACCTTGGCCTCCAGCGCCTTGAGCCGTTTCTTCATCGTCTCGAGATCATGGCGCTGCCAGACGCCGCGCACGCCGGCCGGCGAGATCGAATAGCCAAGCTTTCTCATTTCGTTGGCGACGCGAATCTGGCCGAAAGCCGGCTGCTCCAGAGAAAAGGCGACGATCCGCGCCTCGATCTCGGGCGCGGTCCGGTTCGCCAGAACCGGCTTCTTGCGGGAGATTTCCTGCAGGGCAAGCTCGCCACCCTTCTCATAAAGCTCCTTGAACCGGTAGAAGCTGTCGCGGCTATAGCCGAGCATTTTGCACGCCTGGCTCACATTGCCGAGCTGCCTGGCGAGCTCCAACAAGCCCACCTTCGCTTTGATGATCTTCTGGTCTTTGGTCATCGTCGATGTCCTTCATAAGAGGCCGAGGCCGGGCGCTCCGCAACCCCGACCACTCCGCGCCCGGCCTCGGCTCACGCTTCGGCTTTATGACACCAAATGTCCGATCAAATCTCAACTAGAGCAGAAAAAGGCTGAGAAGGTGTGGAACGCCAATCAGGCATCGCCAATCAGCTTCACTCAGCAGCTCGATTACTACGGCAAATTGACGTCGCAGTTTCCGCTCGCACCGCTTCGCGTTGTGTATTGCCGATCAGGGACTCATCAAGCTTCAGCCATCATCAAAGACAGGGCTATGATCATCGACTTTGCGCTCTATTATGGGGCTTTTGAAATCCTCAGCGAAAGTCGTTATCTTACGGCTGTATTTAACTGCGAGGTTCTTCGCCAGCGCTTTGAAGCATTTCAAAGTCGCGGAGCATGGGGTACGCGCGATTTTGCAAAAGTGATGTTCAACTTGCCAATCCCGCGCTTCGACGCAACCAATCCTTTGCACAACGCGATAGCCGAAGCCGCGCGCGGGGCGGAGGCGATTGCCGCCTCCGTCCCATTACCGGAGAACGTCAAATTTCAACGCGCCCGCGGTCTCATCCGAGCGGCGCTGACAGAGGCCGGCGTGGCGCAAAGGATTGATGCGCTCGTCGCTCGACTTCTCGACGGCGAGTAAGCATTCACCATTCCCGGCCGCGAGCCCCAGACCAGATCCGGGAGCGGCCGATCGCGCTGCGTCCTCTTAGAAATTCTTCCCCTTCGCCAAGATCGCCGCGCTCAGCTCCGCGACTGCGGCCGGCGAGCTGCGCCGGGCGCGCAGCATGACGAATTCGAGATCGCCCAGGGCAGGCATCCCTTCGCGCGGGGGGCGCTCGACGAGGCCCTTCGGGATCAGCTTGCGCGCATGGGCCATGAAGCCCAGGCCCGCTCGCGCTCCCGCCACAAGCCCGTTCAAGCTGCCGCTCGTGCATGCGATGCGCCAGGGCGCCCGGCGCGCTCCAGCGCCGCGAGCGCCATGAAGCGCGTGATGCTGGGTGGCGGATACAGCACCAAGGGAGTTTGATCATGCTGCATTTGCGGCTCCGCCTCGGCGCCGACCCAGACCAGTTTGTCGCGCCAGACGAGGTCGCCCCGCTCTTCACCCGGCCAGCGCTTGCAGAGGACGAGGTCGAGTTCGCCGGCGTCGAAGCGGTTGATCAGAATATTGCTCAGCGCGACGGTGAATTCGAGGTCGACGAGCGGATGTTTCTTCACGAACTCGGCGAGAATCTCCCGGGAGCCACGACTGCACCAGATCTTCGGAGGCTCCAAAGCGCAGGCGTCCGCGGACCTTTGCGCCGCTGAAATAGCGCGTCGCCCGCTCATTGGTTTCGAGAATGCCGCGGGCGAACGCGACCATAGCCTCGCCCTCGACTGTCAGGGCGACGGAATGGGTATCGCGAATGAACAAGCGGTGGCCGACCATTTTTTCGAGTTTGCGGACGTGCTCGCTGACGGTCGGTTGGCCAAGACCAAGGCGCCGGCTCGCCTCGGAGAAGCTCGTCCCCTCCGCTATGACGAGAAAGGTCCGCAAGCAGACCGGGTCCAGCATCAGGCTATCGGGAAAAGCCATCGCACTTATCGCGTCCGGCTGCGTTGCGCGGCGATCAGTGAGCCAACATAATGTGGCGGTTGCAGTCTGAAAGCGCCAACCAGAAAAGGCAAGGGAGAAGACAATGACCATATATTCGCGACGCAAGCTTCTCGCGACGGGCGCGGCCGGCGGATTTGTCGCTGCGGCGGCGGTATCCGCCGCGTCGGCGGAAGACTACTCAGCCACCGCGATGAGCGACCCCGGTCCACATGACCCGGCGCAAATGGCGATCAACCCCAATGATTGGCAGGGTCTGCCGACCGACCACGGCAACCTTGGAACGCTCCGGCACTCATTCTCGCAAGTGCACAACCGCCATACAGACGCCGGCTGGGCGCGCGAGGTCACGGTCCGCAATTTCCCCATCTCGAAAAACATGGCCGGCGTCAACATGCGGCTTCCCAAGGGCGCCGTGCGCGAACTGCACTGGCACGTCCCGGCCGAATGGGCTTTCGTGACCTACGGCGTCGGGCGCATCACGGCGGTCGATTCCGGCGCGCAAAAATTCATTTCCGACGTCAAGGAAGGCGATCTCTGGTTCTTTCCCGGAGGCGTCCCTCATTCGATCCAGGGACTAGGGCCCGACGGATGCGAATTCATCCTGGTCTTCAACGACGGCAATTTCTCCGAAGACAGCACGTTCCTCATCACCGACTGGTTCAACCACACCCCGAAAGACGTGCTCGCCAAGAATTTCGGCGTTCCCGCCGCCACCTTCGATCAAATCCCCCGCAAGGATCTTTGGATCTTCAACGCGCCGACGCCGGGCAGTCTCGACGACGATCTTGCGCAGAGCAAGCAGCCGTTCGTGCCGAACCCCTACGCCTTCCCGCTCGGGGACCAGAAGCCGAATTTCCAATCCGCCGGCGGATCGGTTCGCATCGCCAATTCCACCAACTTTCCCGCGACGACCATGTCCGCTGCTCTGGTCGAGCTTGCTCCCGGCGGCTTGCGCGAACTGCACTGGCATCCGCTCTCCGACGAATGGCAGTACTACATCAACGGCACGGCGCAGATGGGCGTCTTCCACGGCGAGGGACGCAACAACACGGTTGAGTTCCACCCGAGCGACGTTGGCTATGTGCCGCAGTCGATCGGCCACTACGTCAAGAACGTCGGCAGCGATACGGTGCGCTTCCTGGAGGTGTTTACGACGCCGCAATATGCCGATATTTCCCTGGCGTCGTGGATGAACAACGTGCCACATGAGCTTGTTTCCGCACATCTTAACATCCCCGTTGAGACGCTAAGGAAACTGGCGCAGAGCAAGGCGCCGGTCATGCCCGTCTAGTTCTGGGCTTGTCTGTCGTATTTCGAGCGATGGGCTGAAGCGGAGCGGAACGCTGGAGCACGTTGAAAAAGCGCAGACTTATTGGGTGGGGTTGCGTCTCAACCATGACGTACAGAGCACGATCAATTCCATCGTGCTCCACGTCTTACGCGTCAAAATATTGCGCTATCTTTTTGTTCTACGCAATTTTTCGCGCCAACGAGGCTTGGCTGGGCCGACTAAAAAGGCCCAGCGCTTAGCTACCGCATGTTGAAATTTGGCGTTGCCTGAGGCGGCGGACTCTGCGCGAGCGGAGTCAACTTTCCGTCGCATGACGCATCGCGCATTGAACGCCTAGAAATGGCGCAAATAGGTCAGGGAGAACCGATGAGCACGGTATTAAATTTCGAAGAGACCCAGGACAGGCCCGGCTTTCTGTCCCGCGAAAACACCATCGCCAAGCCAGGCTTCAATCGCTGGCTGGTTCCGCCCGCGGCGCTCGCCATTCATCTTTGCATCGGCATGGTCTATGGCCTCAGCGTGTTCTGGCTGCCGCTGTCGCGCGCGCTGGGGCATGACAAAGCGATCGCTTGCGCGAACATGTCGCTGATCGACGTTCTGTTCACGCGCAGCTGCGACTGGCGGGTCAGCGATCTTCTGGTGGTGTTTGAACTCGGCATCGTCGTTCTCGGCGTGTCCGCGGCCTTGTTTGGCGGCTGGCTCGAACGAGCGGGACCGCGCAAGGCGGGCCTTGTCGCCGCCCTCTGCTGGGGCGGCGGATTTCTGATCGCAGCCTACGCCGTCTATATCCATCAGCTCTGGTTGTTTTGGCTCGGCCTCGGCGTTATCGGCGGCATCGGTCTTGGCCTTGGTTATATCTCGCCGGTGTCCACTTTGATCAAATGGTTCCCGGACCGGCGCGGCATGGCGACCGGCATGGCGATCATGGGTTTTGGCGGCGGCGCGCTGATCGGCTCGCCGCTCGCCAATATTCTGATCAATCATTTCAAGACCGCGACCGACGTCGGCGTGTGGCCGACCCTGCTGACGCTCGGCGTCATCTACCTCATCGCCATGACCTGTGGCGCCCTGGGCTACCGCGTCCCGCAAAAAGACTGGCTGCCGCAAGGCTGGGTCCCCGCAGAGCACAAGAGTCCGCTCGTAACCAGCGGCAATGTGGACCTGAAGGATGCCCATAAGACGCCGCAGTTCTGGCTGATCTGGGCCGTGCTGTGCCTCAACGTGTCGGCCGGCATTGGCGTTCTCGCCATGGCTTCGCCGATGCTGCAGGAAATCTTCGCGGGCTCGCTGATCGGGCGCCCGGATCTCGGCTTCTCGGCACTGGATCTCGGACAGAAAACCGCCGTCGCGACGATCGCCGCGGGCTTTGTCGGCCTCCTATCCCTGTTCAACATCGGCGGCCGGTTTTTCTGGGCCTCGCTGTCCGACAAGCTCGGCCGCAAGGCGACTTATTTCACCTTCTTCGGTTTGGGCATTCTTCTCTACGCCTCGGCTCCGACCTTCGCGCATTTGGGGTCCAAGGCGCTGTTTGTCGCTTCCTTCTGCATCATCCTGTCAATGTACGGCGGCGGCTTCGCCACCGTCCCAGCCTATCTTGCGGATATTTTTGGAACGCGCTTTGTCGGCGCCATTCACGGGCGCCTGCTGACCGCCTGGTCGACGGCGGGAATCGTCGGCCCCTTGGTGATCGGCCAAATTCGCGATGCGCAGATCGCGGCCGGAATAGACCGCGCGCTCGTCTATGACCGCACCTTGTATATTCTGGCTGGTTTTCTGGCGATCGGCTTCATCTGCAACGCGCTGGTTCGTCCGGTCGACGACAAGTGGCTGATGAAGGATGAGCCGCTGGCTGGGCCGGCCACCTCCAGCGCGGTTTCGGCGGTGGGGCCGGGTGCGCCCCGCGTCGGGGCCGGCGGCTTCAACGCCGCGGCGGTGATCCCTTGGGCGCTGGTCGGCCTGCCGATCCTTTGGGGCGTTTGGAAGGCGCTCGAGAGCGCCGCCAAGATGTTCCAGTAATGTGTTTGGCGCCGAGACAATCAGGGGCGGCCGGCAGCATGAGCCGGACGCCTCCTTTTTGTTCGACGCCGATAATATTTATAGGGCAGGAATTTGCCCGACATCGTGAGTTTGACGCGATCGCCCTTGGGGTTTGGCTCCCGCTCGATTTGCAAATCGAAATCGATCGCCGACATGATGCCATCGCCGAATTCTTCCTCGATCAGCGCCTTCATGGCCGGCCCGTTGACCATCACCAATTCGAAGAAACGGTAGAGCAGCGGATCGGTCGGCGGCATCGGCGTTCCCCGATAGGGAACTTCATTCAGCATGCGCTCTTCCGCCTCGCTAAGGTCGAAAAGCTGCGCCGCCTTTTTCGCCAAAGGCTTGACCAATTTCATCTGGCCGAGCAACGCGCCAACGATCAGAATCTCGCGACATGCCTCCGATTTCGCTCGGTGATATGTTTCCAGCTCCAGTTGCGGTCGCGTTTGATGTCGAGGATTTTTTCGGTCAGATCGTTCGCGCTTCATGATCGCGTCTCCGTAGTGGCGACAGTCTGTCGAATCTCAACCGACGCGTGCGGGGTGAAACGAGAACAAACGCGCTGCGGCGCCGGCCCGGCGCAAGGCTTCGCTGGTCAGGCGAGTTTGCGCGGAGGAGAGGGCGACCAGCGCCGCGCCAAGCCGCGGGCCGACCTTATAGTGATCGAAAACGACGTCGCCCGCCGGCGAAAGCGCCACCGCTTCGTTGACGCTGGCCAAATCCTCAGGGCTTCCGCCTGCGTCGAGCGCCAGCATGAGAGCCAGCGCGCCGCGCTCTTCTGGCGCGTCCGTCCATTGTGCGCGCAGCAGGCGATAAATATTGACGAACTGCTTGACGGCGCGCGCCGAATTGCCGGCGAGGGGCGCCAGCGCGGCGAGCAACGCGGTTTCGGATTCGCTCAGCGGCTCATCGAGCGCCGAGCGCGCGGCGTCGACGGTCGCGACCGGCGCCTTGGAGGCGCCTGCGTCGGAACCGGCGCCGGCGCCGAGGAGGTCGCGGATCTGGGCGGCGCAATCGCGCCCGGCGCACGCCTCGCCGACCTGGAACGGCGCCCCGATCCATTCGTCGAGGCTGAGGGTGTCCGCGCCCAGCCCGGCGGTCAAGCGGGCTGGATTGAGGGCGACGAGGCTGACAAATCCTGGTCCGAGCAGGCTGCGCGCATGAGCGAGAATCTCCCGGGCGCGAGACACGGGAACCATGTCGAGATTGTCGATCGCCATGATGATGCGCTGCGGCGGCGCGGCGGCCTTCGCATTGGCCGAAGCGGTCGTTCCGCCGCGCCTTTGAACGATGGAGCCGGCGGCGGCGATGAAACGCTGGGCCTGCTGCTTGAGGAGGCCCGCGGCGAAGGGCGAAGGGTCGGCCAACGCCAGATTGGCGGTCTGAAGGCCGCCGACGCGCCGCTCGGCCTCGGCCGCCTGAGCGCTGAGACGATCGACCTCGGCGGCGAGATCCTGCACGCGGCGCGTCTGGTGCCCAAAATGTCCATCGCTCTCGCGCCGGCGCGAAGACAGCTCGGCCTTGAGCAGGCTCGCGCCGCGAAAGACGATTCGCAGCAGGCGAGAACCTCGCCAGATATTGACGAGAAGGGCGAACGCCGCGCCCGAAAAAGCCGCCGCGCGCAAGATCGACAGCCAGCTGACGTGCGCTTCGATCCATCCGGCCGCGTTGGCGATCTGCGGTTGCCCGCGCAGCCATTGCAGCCAGGTCGCTTGATTGTCGAGCGCCGCGCCGAAGCCGAGGCCGAGAAGCAGAAGGGCGATCGCCGTGACGATCAATTTCGCCTGGCCTTTGAGACCCCAAAAAGCCTGCAGCGCAAATCCCGCCCGTGAGGCGCCCTGACTCTCGGCGACGGTGCGCACCATGTCCTTGTAGCCGAGCACCGGATCGTCGCCGAAGCCGAACCGGGTCATGATCGCTGCGATGGGACCGCGCCTGCCGGCCGCGTAAGCGTCGATCTGCGATCCCGGCGTCTCATAGAGGATGGCGTCAGCCAGCCGGGCTCTGCGGACTTCCGCCTCCTCGAGAGAGCGGCGCTCCGCCTCGAGCTTATGCCGCGCCGCGTCGAGTCGCTCGAACGCCTCGCGCGCGGCAACTTTGGGATCGCGGGCGCTTTGGCTCGCCTCGATGGCGAGGCTTGGCGCGTCGGCGGCAAGACGCGCGTAAAGCGCTCCCGCTAGCGCCGCGGCGGGAGGCCCCTCGAGATTCAAGGCGTCGATGCGTAGAATCAATATCCTTGCGAGAAATGGGCTCGCCGCCGCGTTTCGCGCGGCGATGCTCAAACTTTCGATCGAGCGAACGAGTTTGTTCAGAGCAACGCTCTTGCCGCAACCGGAAGGTCCGAGGAGCCCGATCGTGAGCGGGGTCTGCGTGCGGCGATGGCTCGCGAGTTCGGCGAGGAGGCCAAGCGGCGCGTCGAGCCCGAGCGCGTTGGAGGCGAGCGCTGTGGCGTCATCGGAGACGTCGGCGGTGAACACCGGCGTCTCGAAAGCGGCCGACTGTTCCGCCGCGCCAGGCGCTTGCGCCGCCGCGCGCGACTCCTGCGCGGCGCGGGAGAGAGCAGGGGCGAGGGCCGGATTGAGCGTCGGCGCCGGCTCTTTCGCGCCGGGAATGATCGCTCCGAGGTTCCGCAATCCGATGTCAGGCAAGGCGCATATCCTTATCGTGGCTGAATTGTTCTAGACCATGATCGATGCAAACGAAAACAATCGCTTTTGCGACGACCTTTGTTTCAACTAGCGATTTAGCAGGCGCAACCTACAACTTGAAATAGCGCCTGCTTGGCCGTCGGTGGGCCAAAGCGCCAGTCTACGGGGCCCTCGCGTGTTATGCGGGTATGATTATGTGCAAAAGTCTGGATTTGATCCATCGGTCAGTGTCAGATTCCGCCATTCATCTCACGGCGAGCATTATCGGCGAGGCGGGCTCGATCCTGTCAAGGATGCGCAGCACCGGCCTCGCCGGCGCGAGCGAAGCTCGCGTCCTTGACAGAATCGACCCGCTCGCCACACTCGCCGCCAAGAGATGTATGGAAAGTTGCGACTTCCCGCGACGGCGCCAGAAATCTCAAGTCCCAACATTTGCGGATTATGGGCGAGCGGCGGGATCGGCCTCTTGTTTCGAACAACTCCGCTGAATTCCACGATATTCACAGCAGCGAGGAATGCGCCTCTTTCCGACGTCTGTTCTGACGCGCGCCGCCATTGGCGTCGCAGATCCGGGTCGCTGCTCCGGGATTTTCGTCATTCGTATAAAATTACGCGGTCAACAATGCTGTAGGCTTCACCTATAATTTTAGGATGTTCGATCTCGACTGTGAAATTGATGTGTGAGCCTATAGCAGCATCACACGTTTGGAACGTTCTATAGTTATTTTTCCAAATCTCCCTTTTCATTTCTTCAAACGACATTGGATTCTGCGCCATCGCCTGAGCGTTTGGCCTGGAGGAGAAAATGGAACCCAGCATAGATGATACTGCACGAGCGTGAGATACTTTCAAATCATCGGACTCACCTCTCGGCGCGTCTATCGAACGATGTGCCGTGTGCTTATTTCGGAACACCATGAACTTGGAAATGGTGGGAATGAGCGGGGCAACGTCAGTGATCGCGATGCCCACGAACCTAGATTTCGCAAAATGGTAAAATTGCCCTACGCGATTCAGGTAAGCGACTGCCTCATGATTCACGTTTGTTTCGGAGACGTTATCCCCATTCGCAAGGGCACCAGTAATTCGGATGACATTGTCGTGATGATACTCCAACGCTTCGAGCATCTCGATAGCACCGAGCAGGTTTATGAAACCAATATTCTTCAACATCGGTTTCGTACGATTTCGGACGAGCAAAGACTGCGCCCGTGCTGAGAGGAGTCGGATATTCTCAATCCGTTCGCTTTCATTGAAATCGCGTAGGTTCCAGTTATCAAATCCGTTTGACATGATGTCGCTCGGTCATAGCAGAGACGGCTGTTTCGGCTTGAATGACGCACCAATGCCGGGCCTGGGTCGGCAGCGGGAGATGGTCGCCGTCTCCTTGCACAAATTTGACATTGGCTAGATTTTCCCGATCGCGACCCGGCGATGGCAAGAAAGCCCTCGCTGATGTCGACGCCCCAAATTTCGGCAGCGGGAAATCGTTTGGCCATTTCAATGACATCGAAGCCGATCCGGCACGCGACGTCCAAAATTTTATCGCCGCTCCTAATGTCCAAAGCCGCCCATGTGTGCGCCTTGTATGATTGGAAGAACGGCAAATCGTTCAAAAAATCCAGGCACTTCGCCAGTTCCTTTAGCAATTCGCCGCCGGCGTTGCGGAACCCCAAGGCGATATCGGTCACCATGCGCTCCTGCGTCGGAGAGGTCGGATCGGAATCCTTGACAGCTCGCAGGACTGGGAAGGGATGAGGACAAGGGGGAGTTGGTTTGTCCCGTCCGCTTTGATGCTCCAACGCTTGGCCGTGCGCCATCGCGCCCTCTCGCCGCCCCTTTCTATCTAGACCCATCGGCCTCGCGCCTCTACATAGCGTTCAATCATTCTCCGACAGCGGATGCGAGCCCTGATGGCAAGGCAATTTATCTATCATATGCAAGGCCTGACCAAGTCTTTTTCCACCGGCAAAAAGATCCTCGAGAACGTCAATCTCTCTTTCTACCCGGACGCCAAGATCGGCGTGCTTGGCGTCAACGGCGCCGGCAAATCGACGCTTTTGAAGATCATGGCCGGAATCGACAAGGAATATTCCGGCGAAGGCTTCGTCGCCGAAGGAGCCAAGGTCGGCTATCTGCCGCAAGAGCCGCAGCTTGACCCTGCCTTCGACGTGCGCGGCAATGTGATGCAGGGCGTCGCGTCCAAAAAGGCGATTCTCGATCGCTACAACGATCTCGCCATGAATTATTCCGACGAGACCGCAGACGAGATGACCAAATTGCAGGACGAGATCGAGGCGAAGGGCCTTTGGGATCTCGACGCGCAGGTTGACCTCGCGATGGACGCCCTCGGCTGTCCGCCGGACGATTTGCCGGTCGACAAGCTCTCGGGCGGCGAGCGCCGCCGCGTCGCGCTCTGCCGATTGCTGCTCGAGCAGCCGGAGCTTTTGTTGCTCGACGAGCCGACCAACCATCTCGACGCCGAGACGGTTAACTGGCTCGAGGGCCATTTGCGCGCCTATCCGGGGGCGATTTTGATCGTCACCCACGACCGCTATTTCCTCGACAATGTGACGGGCTGGATTCTCGAGCTCGACCGCGGCCGCGGTATTCCCTATGAGGGCAATTATTCGTCCTGGCTGAAGCAGAAGCAGAAGCGGCTGCTGCAGGAAAGCCGCGAGGACGAGGCGCGCCAGCGCGCCATCGAGGCGGAGGCGAGCTGGATCGCCTCGAGCCCCAAGGCGCGCCAGGCCAAGTCGAAAGCCCGGATCCAGCGCTATGACGATCTCGTCGCCAGGCAAAACGACAAGGCGCCGACGACCGGCCAGATCGTCATTCCGGTCGCCGAACGGCTCGGCAATACGGTGGTCAATTTCGATCATCTCGCCAAAGGGTTTGGCGACAAGCTGTTGATCGACGATCTTTCGTTCAAGCTGCCGCCGGGCGGCATCGTCGGCGTCATCGGCCCGAACGGCGCCGGCAAGACCACCTTGTTCCGCATGATCACGGGACAGGAAAAACCGGATTCGGGCGCCATCGCAATCGGCGATTCGGTCAAGCTCGGCTATGTCGACCAGTCGCGCGATTCGCTCGATCCCAAAAAGAACGTCTGGGAGGAGATCTCCGGGGGCAATGAAGTCATCTATCTTGGCAAGCGGGAGATGAATTCACGCGCCTATACCGGCGCCTTCAATTTCAAAGGCCCGGATCAGCAGAAGAAAGTCGGCCAATTGTCGGGCGGCGAGCGCAACCGCGTGCATCTCGCCAAGATGCTGAAATCCGGCGCCAATCTTTTGCTGCTCGACGAGCCGACCAACGATCTCGACGTCGACACCTTGCGCGCCCTCGAAGATGCGCTGACCGATTTCGCCGGCTGCGCCGTGATCATCTCGCATGACCGTTTCTTTTTGGATCGCATCGCGACCCATATCCTCGCCTATGAAGGCGACAGCCACGTCGAGTGGTTCGAAGGCAATTTCCAGGACTACGAAGAGGACAAAGCGCGCCGCCTCGGCGTCGACAGCCTCATTCCGCACCGGATGAAGTATAAGAAATTTTCGAGGTGAGGGCTGACCCGCTGGAAGACGGGCACTAGGCCGCGATTCCTTCGACGGTCAAGCGATTCACGTCGGTGCGTTCACTCGCATGTTCGAATGTGATCGCGCAGACATGACCCTTGGCGTCTAGGTCGAGAACCGTATTTTCGTCGAGATCCTTTGTCTCGGCGATATCGCGATCTCGAAACTCGATGTACAAGGTGTCGGTGTCCGCGAAGTATTTAACCTTCATGGCTTAAATCCCCGGTCGAAGAAGGCATTATGCACGGTCTCGCGGTCCGGCAAAAGGATAACCCTCAGGCGGCGGCCCCCCATCTCGTCAATTTGCGCCCAAAGCCGGACGCGGCCGTCGGCCTGGACGACTTCTCGTTCCGGCGCGGCGATGACACGCTCGATCCATTGGTCATGAATTAACGCGCGGTCGGGACGAGAGCGAATGGCTCGAAAGTACTCCGTAACTTTCACAGTGTGGGGAGTCCCCATCATCCCGGCGCGCCACTTTTCATTCTCAGGCGTAATCGCCGCGCCCGGACGTGTCCCACAATCTCGAACAGAACCGCCCCCGCCGAACTGCGCTCCCATTTGAACTGGTAGGTCCCAGAGAGGCGTTTATGTCAAACCCCGCTCTGATTGGAGCGGGGCGCCCTTTATCTTAAATTTCTCACCGCAACACGCCCAAAAGCCATAAAATCAGCAACACAACCAGCACCGTGCCGAGGACGCCGCCAAGGCCGGCGCCGCCATAAGTCCCATAGGCATAATAGCCGCCGCCCCCGCCCAACAATAACAATATGATGATGATGATAAGAAGCGTGCTCATCGTTTCCTCGGCCCAGAACGAACGCTGCTAGACGGCTCCAGCCGCTTTCGCGCCGGAACGCGATGCGCAAACTCGCGATTTACGATTTGGTTCAGGGATTTGCGCCGCCAAACGCCTCTGCCGCGCGAATAATTTTCTCAGGCGACGTGAAAAGCTCCGGACAGCTCTTTCACCGCTTCCCATAATTCGTCGAAATGGCCGATCACGCGGTCGGGCTTGTATGTCTCGACAGGCAGGTCGGTATAGCCGAAATTGACCGCGACGACCGGAACCTTCGCGTTGCGCGCCGTTTCGATGTCGGTTTTGGAATCGCCGACCATGATCGCGCGGCGCGGATCGCCGCCGGCCTTGGCGATGGCGGCCAGCAAAGCCTCGCCGTCGGGCTTCGAGACCGCGAATGTGTCCTTGCCGCAGATCGCCTTGAACCGGCCGGCGACGCCGAGAGCGGTCAGCAGCAGTACCGAGGGCGCTTCGATCTTGTTGGTGCAGACGGCAAAGTTCCAGCCTGCAGCCTCGAACCGGTTGAGCGCCGCCGTGACGCCCGGATAGAGGACGCTTTCGTCGGCGATATGCTCTTCGTAATGGGTGAGAAAGTCGGCGAAAAGCTGGTCGAGCTTTTCCTCGTCGAGTTCGACGCCATTGGCCTTGAGGCCGCGTTGCAGCAGCGCTTTGGCGCCGGCCCCGACCATTGCGCGCGCTTCGAGGAACGGGACCGCCGCGAGACCCTCGCGGGTCAACAAGGCGTTGAGAGTCGAGACGAGGTCGGCGGCGGTGTCGGCGAGCGTGCCGTCGAGATCGAAGACGAGCAGCGGACGCGGCGAAAGGGTTTGGGTCATGGGCTCCTGCCCGGTGTCGGTTTCGTCTTGCAACCTTCGGGGAACGCGGCGCTGAAGGCAAGCGTGCAATTTGCCGCGTTCCGCCGTCGAGCGAATATTCCTTGGTCGCCTCGCGGCACGAACGCGAGTGCGGCGTGTTCCGCGTCGATTTGCGCACCGGGATGATGTCAATCTGCTATGTCTTGAATGAGACCGTCGTCTGCACGCCACAGGCGCGTTGAGTTCGGCCGCGCTGCAAGGCTTGACCGGCGGTCTTTCAGGGACTACGCCGCTGCCGGCCCACCTGCGGCGGGGCCAGGAATTTTGCCATGAGCGCTCTTAGCCCCGATGATGCGAAACGGCTCGCCGCCGCCGAGGCCTTGAAGCTGGTGAGGTCCGGCATGAGGCTCGGGCTTGGCACGGGATCGACAGCCGGGCATTTCGTTGATCTGCTTGGCGCAGAGGTGGCGGCCGGCCTCGAGGTCATCTGCGTGCCGACGTCGGAGCAGACGAAGGCGCAGGCGCAACGGCTCCAGATCCCGCTGGCGACGATCGACGACATGCCCGAGCTTGATCTCACCGTCGACGGCGCCGATGAATTCGATTCGAGCCTTCGGCTCGTCAAAGGCGGCGGCGGCGCGCTGCTCCGCGAAAAAATCGTCGCCGCGGCGTCGCGGCGGATGGTCGTCATCGCCAATTCCTCGAAATATGTGACGACGCTTGGCAAATTTCCGCTGCCGATCGAAGTGACCCCCTTCGGGCTCGAAGCAACCCGCCGCATGATCCTCTTGGCGGCGGGATCGAGCGGAGAGATTAAGCTGCGCAAGACCGCGCGCGGAGAAATCTTCCTCAGCGACAATGGCAATTATATCGTCGACTGCCATCTTGGGGCTATCAGCGATCCAGACCGGCTGGCGCTGCGGCTTAGCTCCATACCGGGTGTCGTCGAGCACGGCCTTTTCATAGGGCTCGCGACGGCCGTCATCAGCGCGGGTCCCGAGGGCGTCGAGATTCTCGGTCGGCTGGACGAGATAGTTTAGATCATGAATTTTACAACGCTGAGGAGATTCGATGCTGAAGACTATTGGCAAATCTGGGCCGGCGCCGGTCCTTGGCCTTTTGCTCGCGGCGGCCTCTCTTTTGGGGGTCTTGGCGGCGGGTCCCGCAAGCGCGCAGCAAAAGGCGCCCGCCGCCTCTCAACCCGCAACTCCAGCGCCGCCCGCCGCGGCCGCGATCAAGCCCAGCCATCTCGCCGCGGCACGCGCCTTGGTGATCAGTTCGGGAATGTCGCGCTCGTTCAGCGTGGTCATTCCGCAGTTCATCGATCAGATCAGCAATTCGCTGACCCAGACTCGGCCGGAGATCGCGCAGGATCTAAAAGACGTTCTGACCAATCTGAGGCCGGAGTTCGACAAGCAGGCGGACGAGATGACGGATATCGCCGCGCAGGTTTTTGCCAAGCGCCTTAACGAGGCCGATCTGAACGCCGCCGCCGCCTTTTTCAACAGCTCCGCCGGAAGGCAATATGTGGCGACGCAGCCCGCCGTCTTGACCGACATCGTGACCGCCATGCAAGGCTGGCAAGGCAAGGTCTCGACCAACATGATGGAGCGCGTGCGCCAGGAGATGAAGAAAAAAGGCCACGAGATCTAGCCTGGCCTCAAATCCAGCTCCGGCCTCTTTGAAAGCGTCCGCGCATGGCTGATTTCGATCTCGATCTCTTCGTCATCGGCGCCGGATCGGGCGGCGTGCGCGCCGCGCGGATTTCGGCCGGCTATGGCGCCAAGGCCGCCATCGCCGAAGAGTTCCGGGTCGGCGGCACCTGTGTCATCCGCGGCTGTGTTCCCAAGAAGTTAATGGTCTACGCCAGCCGCTTCAGGGATGATTTCGACGATGCGTCAGGCTATGGCTGGACGGTTCCCGCGCGCTCCTTCGATTGGCCAAAACTCGTCGCTGCGAAAGAGAAAGAAATCTCCCGGCTTTCCGCGATCTATCGCGCCAATCTCCGCAAGGCCGGCGTCGCCATCATCGATAGCCGCGCCGAAGTCGAGGACGCGCATACCGTGCGTCTTCTGGCCGATGGAGAAAAATTTCGCGCGCGAAAAATTCTGATCTCAACCGGCGGGGCGCCGGTGCTGGACCCCGTTATTCCCGGCGGCGAGTTCGCCATCACCTCGAACGAGGTATTTGACCTGCCGTCGTTGCCGGAGCGCCTGCTGATTGTCGGCGCCGGCTATATTTCGGTTGAATTCGCCTCGATCTTCGCCCGGCTCGGAAGCAAGGTCGCGATCGCGACGCGCGGCGAAAACGTGCTGCGCGGCTTCGACGATGATATGCGCTGCTGCGTGCGCGACGCGCTGGATGACGCCGGCGTCAGCCTCCATTTCAGCCGTCTGCCGACGCGGATCGAAAAGACCTCGGACGGCTTGCGGGCTCATCTGACCGAAGGCCTTTCCCTTGACGTCGACCAGGTGATGCTCGCGACCGGCCGCCGCCCGAACACCAAAGGGCTCGGGCTCGAAAAGGCGGGCGTTCAGCTGGATGGCGTCGGCGCCGTCGTCGTCGACGCATTCTCAAAATCGCACGTCGAACTCGATCTACGCCGTTGGCGACGTGACGAACCGCGTCGCCTTGACGCCGATCGCGATCCGCGAGGGACATGCTTTCGCCGACACCGTTTTTGGCGGCAAGCCGACCGCCGTCGACCATGTCAATGTTGCGACCGCGGTCTTCACCACGCCGGAGGTGGGGACGGTGGGCCTCTCCGCGAGCGAAGCCCGCTCGATTTATGATTGCGTCGATATTTACGAGGCGAGCTTTCGCCCGCTTAAGGCGAGCCTCTCCGGGCGGGCCGAGAAAACCTGCATGAAAATCGTCGTCGACGGCGTGACCGACCTCGTCCTTGGCGTGCATATTTTCGGCGAGGGCGCCGCCGAAACGGCGCAGCTTGCAGCCATCGCGATCAAGCTCGGCGCGAAAAAGGCCGACTTCGACGCGACGATCGCGGTGCACCCGACCTCCGCCGAGGAGCTGGTCACCATGCGCACGCGCACCGCCCGCTTCGAGCGGGCGACCGTCGGCCCCGAGGCGCCGGACGCCCTGCCGGTCGTCGAGGCGTAATCAGATGACGGGCATCATCCTGGTGGGCCGGCGTAGCGAAGGACTTGCCACTGCCGCCCATCGTGCGGTCCGCCTCCCGAAGAATCCCGGCGGGCTATGGCGAGCGGTAGGTCCGGCGCCCATGATTAAGAACACGCGACCGGCCGGCGGCGACTTCGGGTTATAACCCGGCCGCGCCCGCAATGGACGGTGAATGCCCGACCAAGGAGACTCACCGATGAATACGATCAAAATCTCCGAAGCGATCAACCATCATCGCCGCCGCTTTTTGGGCGCTGCGGCCATGACCATTGCTGCCGGCGAACTCGGCATGACGGGTTCTGCCGACGCACAATCCAACAAGGCAAAACCGGCAGATGTGCCCGCCATCAAGCCGGGAGCGAACACGTCGTTCAGCTCCCTGAAGCAGATCGACGCCGGCCTCCTGAATGTCGCATACGCCGAAGCTGGCCCCGCCGATGGTTCCGCGGTCATTCTTCTGCACGGCTGGCCCTACGACATTCACAGCTTTGTCGATGTCGTCCCTTTGCTGGCGTCGGCCGGCTACCGGGTGATCGTCCCCTATGTGCGCGGCTACGGCGCAACCCGCTTTCTTTCCAGAGCAACGTTGCGCAACGGTCAGCAGTCGGCTCTCGCCGTCGATATCGTCGCCTTGATGGACGCGCTCAAAATCGAGAGGGCAACCCTGGCCGGTTTTGATTGGGGGGCGCGGACGGCCGACATCGTCGCCGCGCTCTGGCCTGAGCGCTGCAAGACGCTCGTCTCGGTGAGCGGCTATCTGATCGGCAGTCAGGAAGCCGGCAAGTCGCCGTTGCCGCCAAAGGCTGAGCTCCAATGGTGGTACCAATATTATTTCGCCACGGATCGCGGCCGCGCCGGCTACGACAAATACCGGCGCGACTTTGCCAATCTCATTTGGCGGCTCGCTTCGCCGAAATGGAACTTCGATGACGCCACGTTCGACCGCACGGCAGCGTCATTCGACAACCCGGACCATGTCGCCATCGTGATCAATAATTACCGATGGCGGCTCGGCCTGGCTGAGGGCGAGCCGAAGTATGACGATCTGGAAAAGAAACTCGCCGAAGGTCCGGACATCACTGTGCCCACGATCACGCTTGAAGGCGACGCCAACGGCGCGCCTCACCCGGACCCGGCAGCCTATCGCGACAAATTCTCGGGCAAATATGAGCACCGCCTAATCAAAAGCGGCGTCGGACACAATCTGCCCCAGGAAGCGCCGCAGGCCTTCGCCCAAGCTGTCGTCGACGTCGGCAATTATTGATCGGCGTGAGCCTGAGGACCAAGGCCTGCGCAGATGCCCGGAAGCGGACATGGCTAGCCGGGTTTGGATCCAAGAAACTGCCCTTCGTCGCGCCTAATACATTGGTCTTAGGTCCCTTGCCACTTGATACCGGTAGGCGGCGCGTTCAAGAAAGCCTAAATGGGCTTAGGAGCAGGCCGGTCAATAGAGCTTCGAACTATCTCATTCGGAGGATTCACATGGCAAGCGTTCGTAAAGAAACGGATAGCCTCGGCGAAGTCGACGTTCCTGCCGACAAGCTCTGGGGCGCGCAGACTCAGCGCTCCATCGAACACTTCAGCATTGGCAAGGATTTGATCCCTCGAGAGATGATCATCTCCTACGCGATCCTGAAGAAAGCCGCCGCCAACGCAAATCACGCGGGCAAACGGCTCGCGGACGAGCCCCATAAGCTCATCGTTCAGGTCTGCGACGAGATCCAGGCCGGCCAGCATCACGACATGTTTCCGTTTGCACGTCTGGATGACCGGCAGCGGCACCCAGTTCAACATGAACGTGAATGAGGTGATCTCCAATCGCTGTTGCCAACTCGCCGGCACGCCGCTGGGAAGCAAGACGCCGGTTCACCCCAACGATCACGTCAACATGGGGCAGTCGTCGAACGATACGTTTCCCTCCGCCATGTACATCGCGGCGGCGGTCAACGTGAAAGAGCGGCTGATCCCCGCGGTGCAGGCGCTGCACGACGCCATTGCGGCCAAGGCCAGCGAATGGAAGGACATCATCAAGATCGGCCGGACCCATATGCAGGACGCGACGCCGCTGACGCTCGGCCAGGAATGGTCCGGTTACGCAGGCATGCTGGCGGACGATCTGGAGTGGCTCGAGGCCTCGCTGCATGGGGTCTATCGGCTGGCGCTCGGCGGCACCGCGGTTGGCACCGGCATCAACTCGGCCCCCGGGTTTGCCGAGGAGTCGGCGGTAGAAATCGCCAGGCTCACCGGCCTGCCGTTCGTCACGGCGCCGAACAAGTTCACCGTCCAGGGCGCGCACGACGCGCTCGTGCAACTCTCCGGCACGATGCGCACGCTGGCCGTGTCGCTCTACAAGATCGCCAACGACATCCGGCTGATGTCCTGCGGGCCGCGCGCCGGGTTCGCGGAGTTGGAGATTCCGGAGAACGAGCCCGGCTCCTCGATCATGCCGGGCAAGGTGAACCCGACCCAGGCCGAGGCGCTGACGATGATCGCGGTGCAAGTGATGGCGAACGATGTCGCCGTGGGCTTTGGCGGGGCGGGCGGCTATCTTGAGATGAACGTCTACAAGCCGCTGATGATTTTCAACATCGCCCAGTCGATCACCATCCTGACCGACGGCTGCACGAATTTCCGCAAGTACCTGATCGAGGGAACGAAGCCTAATCTCAAGAAGATCGGCGAGTATGTCGAACGCTCGCTGATGCTGGTGACGGCGTTGTCGCCGGTCATCGGCTATGACAAGGCGTCGCAGATCGCGCATTACGCGATGGACAACGACCTGACGCTGAAGGCCGCGGCGCTGAAGCTCGGCTTCGTGACCGAAGCCGAGTTCGACCGCGTCGTCGATCCTGCGAAGATGGTCACGCCATACGTAGCCCAGGACTGAGCAAAGCCCTTCAAAGGACGTCTCGACAACCAACCGAGGAGAAAACCGATGACGGCGTTAACCATGACCGCGTCGAAAAGTGACGCCGGCAAGCACGGCGTCGATGTTCTGCACGATCCGTCGCTCAACAAGTCCACCGCCTTCAGCGAGGCTGAGCGTCAGGCGCTAGGGCTGGTGGGGCTGGTTCCGGACGTGACGGAGCCGGAGGATCTCCAGCTTCAACGGGTCATGCAGCAACTCGGCCACAAGACCAGCGATCTCGATCGCTACATCTACCTCGTCAATCTCCTGGATCACGACGAAACGCTGTTCTACCGGACGATCATGTCCGATCCGGCGCGCTTCCTGCCGATCGTCTACGACCCGACCATCGGCGAAGCCTGTCTCAAGTTCGGGCACATCTTCCGCGGACCGAGAGGCATGTATTTGTCGATCAAGCGGCGAGGACACGTCAAGGAAATCCTCCGCAACTGGCCGGTGACGGACGTGCGCTTCATCTGCGTCACCGACGGCGGGCGCATTTTGGGCCTGGGCGACCTCGGCGCGAACGGCATGGGCATTCCGATCGGCAAGCTGCAACTTTACACGGCGGCGGCCGGGGTGCCACCCGAAGGGCTGTTGCCGATGTATCTCGACGCCGGAACCAACAACGAGCCGTACCTCGAGGACCCGCTGTACCTCGGTCTGCGCGAGAAGCGCCCGCCCGCTGCCGAACTCTATTCGTTCGTGGACGAGTTCGTCGAAGCGGTGCAGGAGGTGTTTCCCAAATGCTGCATCCATTTCGAGGACTGGACCGGGGTCGACGCGGTCCATCTGCTAGAGCGCTACCGCGACAAATACTGCGTCTACAACGACGATGTGCAGGGCACCGCAGGCATCACGCTCGCCGGCATGATCAACGCCGCCAAGCTCAAGGGTACGAAGCTGAAGGACGAAAATTATCTGTTCCTCGGCGCGGGCTCGGCCGGCATCGGCCTCGCCAACCTGCTCTGTTCCGCCCTGGTCGGCCAAGGCATGACGCTCAAGGACGCCCAGGCGCGCGTGCATAT
The DNA here is from genome assembly GCA_963789645.1 of uncultured Alphaproteobacteria bacterium. Classification (GTDB taxonomy): domain Bacteria; phylum Pseudomonadota; class Alphaproteobacteria; order Rhizobiales; family Beijerinckiaceae; genus Methylocapsa. The sequence continues at coordinate 198,826 of CAWBLM010000005.1, forward strand.
GTTCGACATCAACGGTTTGCTCGAATTGACCCGCACCGACCTCGTCGATTTCCAGCGGCCTTACGCGCACCCGCACGCGCCGACCCGTGATTTCGTCGCCGCGATCGAAAGCATCAAGCCGACGACGATCATCGGCGTCAGCACCATCGGCGGCGCCTTCACGCGAAGGGTTATCGAGACGATGTCGCGGATCAACAAGCGCCCGGTGATCCTGGCCCTGTCGAACCCGACCGAGAAGGCGGAGTGCACGCCCGAGCAGGCTTACGAATGGTCGAACGGCAAGGCCATCTACGCGGCTGGGGTTCAGTTCCCGCAGGTCCACTTCAACGGTCAGACCTTCCTGCCGGGACAAGCCAACAACTTTTACATCTTCCCGGCGGTCGGCATGGCCATCTACGCCACTCAGGCCAAACGTGTGACCGACGAGATGTTCATCGAAGCCGCGGCGGCGGTGGCGGATCAGGTGCCGGCCGACTTGTTGAAGCAGGGGCTTTTGTATCCGCTGCAGTCGAATATCCTTGAAACGGAAATCAAGACGGCCGCTCGGGTGGCAAAGCTCGTCTTCGATAGCAAGCTGGCGCAGGTCGATCGTCCGGGCGATATCGAGGCGTTCGTTCGCAGGCATGTCTACAAGCCGGAATACAAGAAGCTCGTCTGACAGGAACGATTCCTCGGCTTCAAGCGCAAGTTTGAAGCCGAGAGGGCATCGTCACATTGGCCAAGAACAGGCGATGTTCGAGCCGATTTGGCTTGGCGCGGGCTATTTCCGCAGTTGCCCGTTGCCGCAAGGGGTCTTAAGCTTATGTGCCGGAGCTGATTTGCCGGCGAAAAAGCAAGGGGGGCATGCATGAACGCTCGGCTCAAAATGGCGGCCTTGGCCTGTATCGTTTCAACTGCTTGGGGTGGAATGGCGTTGTCGGAGAACATGCCGCGAGAGTTTGCGACCGAAATGTGCTGGATGGAGGCCCACAAGGAATATCCGAAGGACACCGGCAACGATATTAACACTAGCGCTGTCGCCAAAGACGCGTACGCGCACTATGTGGCGTGTATGGAGCGTCAGGGCCTCAAGCCATAAGGCGCGGGCGAGCGATTAGTTATTGCTGAGCCAAGCGAAACGGTCCAGGTTTATCAAGTACCGTCCGGCTCACGACCATCCGACTCAAGGTCAGGCGATTGCGCCTGGCCCTCTTTAGCGCCACAGCGCCAGATAATTCGCTAGATTCGGGCCTCTTGCGGAGGATAGATGCGCAGAGGCGGACGGCCGCATCAAGCGCATACTCTTCGTTTGCTGTGGCTGAGCCCAACAATAGCTATATTCCAAAACAGAACAAAAAAGGGACTACCCGCCTTCTAGGCGGGTTTTGTGTTTCTAGGGTCTGCTTCTCCAGATAGATTGTTGAATAAGACTCGGCGCGAATCACGCGCAGCGCATCCGCCAGCCTGCCGGGATTTGTGATCCGTGTCGAGAGTCCTTAACGGGCGGGGCCGTCGGGCGGCCTTGGCCGCCGCGCGAAGAGGTATTCACGACAGAGCTTTATAAAGCTACGCTTAAGTATTGGATACTTTATATGTGATTGTTCTGTTGGGCAGCGTTGTCCTGATCGTTCTGGGAAATGTCTGGGGCTGGAAAGAACGAAAAACAATGGCGCGCCGGAGCAAAGACGGTCGGCCAACCCTTCTAATGCAAGCGAGACCCATCATGGCAAGAACATGGTTCATAACCGGCTGCTCGCGCGGCCTTGGTCGTTCACTTGCGAGCGCGGTTCTCTCATCGGGAGACCGACTGGCCGCGGCTGCACGCGACCCCGACGCTCTGGCTGACCTCGTTTCGCGCGGTGGAGACCGCGTTATCGCCCTACCGCTTGATGCGACTGACGAGGTGGCCGCCGAACGCGCCGTATCGGCCGCAGTAGACCGGTTCGGCAGCCTTGATATCGTCGTCAACAACGCCGGCTACGGCAATGTCGCGCCGATCGAGGACACGAGCATGGATGCTTTTCGCGCGCAGATCGAGACCAACCTGTTCGGCACCATCATCGTGACCAAGGCGGCGATTCCACTGTTTCGCGAGCAGCGCGCCGGTCGTTTCATCCAGTTTTCCTCGATCGGCGGTCGCGCTGGGGCGATCGGCCGCGCGCCGTATTCGGCAGCAAAGTTCGGCGTCGAGGGTTTCTCCGAGGTGCTTGCGGCCGAGATGGCGCCGTTCGGCGTGCACGTGACGATCGTCGAGCCGGGCGGCTTCCGCACCGACTTCGCGGGCTCATCGACGCAGATAGCGGAGGGTAACGCCGCCTATGCCCAGACCGTCGGCAAAACCGCCGCGATGCAGCGGGACTACGACGGCAAGCAGCCCGGCGATCCGGAGCGCGCAGCACATGCCATCATCGCGGCGTCGTCAGCGGATAAGCCTCCGTTGCGATTGGTGCTGGGCCGCGATGCCTACGCGCGCGCGGAACGGACGGACGAGGCCCGGCTTGCCGAGTTGCGCGCATGGCGCGAGACGAGCATCTCGACCGACTTTCCCGCCGCAAACGACTAAGCACGGCTCATGGCGCAAGCCTCGAAATCGTCGCGGCGCTGACATTGTAGCTGCGGCCAATCGAGCGCAAAGTTTCGCCCTGTTGGTCGCGGCGCTTGATCGCTTCGCGCTTCTGGTGCGGCGTGAGTTTGGGCTTGCGCCCGAATTTCACGCCATTGGCTTTCGCATCGGCGCGGCCTCGCGCCGTGCGCTCCTTGATGCGTCGGCGTTCGAGCTTCGCGGCGACGCCAAGCATGGCAAGCACCAATTCCGCAAAATCGGAAGTCGTATCGACGACTGGCTCGGCGAGCGAACGCAAGCCAGCGCCAGCCTTTTGAAGGTCGCGGGCGATCACCATTAAATCCGTGGTGTCGCGCGACAGACGATCAACGGCGGCAATAACCACCACGTCGCCATAAACAGAACAAAAAGGGATATAGCTATCGTGCGGCTGAGCCACATTTTGGGCACCACCCGCGGGGGGCCGTTCTTGCATCAGGATGTATAGAATGAAGTAATTTCGTTTATACGCTTTTTCCGACCCTCAACGCATGATTGCCGCCAAGAGCACTCTAAGAGCTCGTCCATCTGTTTCGCATACGCCATAGCTCGATGAACCGAGGCTTGCGCTTTTTCGGTGCGTTTTTTAAAGTCAAGCCAGGACGTTGCCTTGGTCTCAATCTTGTTGCTATGGCGTTGCGCAAGATTTAAGGCTTGCAACGAGAAGACGGCGGTCTTGGATCCGACTAAGCGCTGAGGTGTCGCATAGTATAGGTCGTCGACTGGCGGGATGCCAACAATAAACCTTAAGGCGGCCAAACGGTGGTCCAAAGTTAGAAGCGATCGGAGGTAGCGGGTCGCCAAGTCTATGCTGTCGCCATCAAGTCGCCTAGAAAGGGCTAGATAGGCTGGATGACCCTTATCGTAAGGGTCGCCGTTGCCGGGATCGAGAAGGAGCACTCGTACATGAATAAAATTAGTGTAGGGTGTTATTTGCAGATGCGATCCTTGGAGCTCCGCCTCGCGGACCTGCGCCTTAAGTTCCGTGAGAGGTCTTGCGGAAGCCAGTCCGAGATCGATTTTAGCATTTAGCCAATTTAGCTTGCAGTTGGGGCATGGTGACCGGCGCAGTTCTCGTTCTATTCCGTCAAGCCATTGTGCGGCCTTGTCGGTTCCCCCTACCGAGAGTTGGGCATAAAAACCATTAAGGAGATATGCCGAGCGATGCGACGAGCTGCCGTACTGTGTTGATGAACCGTCTTGCTTTCCCTTTTCATACGCAGCCGAAGATTTTTCGCCAAATTCGAGAGATTTCTCATCATCTCCTATCAAGCTGTAGAACCGTCTCCAGTCGGAATAAGCGTCGGCCGGATGAACACCCCTCCTATCTCGGAGTGTGGCCTCCAGCTCTTTCCGAACTGGCTTGTGGTCTGCAAAATAATCGAAGTATTCGGAAGCAATATAACCCTCAGCATCATAATTTGTGTTTTTTGGTATGGTGTCAGGCCTTTCGAACATCTGTTTTCTGATTTCAATTAGGAGTTCGAGCCTTTTCGTCGAAGGTATGTGCGCTTTGTTCCCCGCAGTCAAAGCCTCAATCAGGCAGAAGAGCCGATCATGGAGCGCTCCGACCAGCCGAGCTTCGTGGGCGGCCTGAAGAAGTGCTACGTGAGCAGCAAGATATTGCCCATCATATGAGAGATTGTAGGCATCATTTCGTAGTTCGGTGATCCGGGACACCGCAGTCAACCCCCTAAACGTTCGCGAACGCGTCTTAACACGCCACGCGCCAGATCTTCGTAAGCAGAACCCAATAGCCGGCGGACGTCCGCTTCGGTAGCATGCTCCCATTGCCTCCGTGTGGGTAAGGCTCGTCCAAGAGATTGTACGATAGGCCCCGGTAGCACAATTCCATGAAGACGCAAAGTTGAGTCTAGGCTTTCCTCCGACACAAAGCGATCCCTGCTCTCCGGCGGAAGCAAGGCCATTAACTGGACATGACTTTCGAACTGACGGGTAAGTCTATCAACCGTTGCTGACACATCCTCCGTGCTAACGTAGGTCGCGGCGATGATGCCCTGCAGGTCCGCCGACAGGTCAGGCTTGCTTCCTTCTTGAGCTACACGCGCAAGAAGTAAAGTAGGCGCGCTCCTTCCTCCGTAAAGAACCGCACCTAACTCCAACATTACATTCGGGTTTTGCCCGGTAATGTCAGCGATAAAGAAATCAGCATCGTCGATATGCGCCTGCACGCTCCCATGTATGAATTGCGCATAGGTTTGCTCGTCGGCTGCGCGCAATTCGCACCCAAGATGGTCTTCAACTACACGCCGAATCGCCTCCCTTGTTGTCTTAAATTCCGGTCGAAAAGGAGTCATAAGAAAGGCCACCTTATGGGCTCGTGATTTTTGTGAGACGGATCGAGCTTTGTCCCGCTCGCGCACTAACTCTGCACGCATGCTAGCGATCGCGGCTTTTTGAATAACGAATTCAAGACTGCGCCCGAGGAGCCTTTGAAACTGCTCGTGAAACAGGCGGGCGTTCTGAGCGGTCATCATTTCGGCGTTGTAAAGTATCGCATCATTGTAGACGCCCATCATCAGGTCAAGGACGTCTTCATCATCTGTATCCAGCTGAGCAAGTTTCTGCACCAATTCGTTCCCGGAATTGATCGTCATTCGCATGTCTGCATTTCGACTCAGTCGAAGCATGTCCTCCGCCATTTTTCGAAGGTCAGCTGGGGAATTGGGGTCGCTCAGAATGCTCCGAGCTTTCAAAGCCCCTTGGCTCGCCGCCGAATCCTTGAGTATCGCTGGCAAGCTAACCGGTGCAAAGCGACGCGCTTGAACACGAAGACGGCCCGATCCGCCCGGTCGTATGTGGTTCGACATTATGCTAGCTAGGCGAATTACCTTACGATCTGCTTCTGGGTCGGTATCCTTGAATACAGAGGGATCGTCTTCCTGATCAACAAAGACTAGAGCTAATCCTCTATTCTTCGATACGTATTGCTTGAGTAGATCGGCCTCAAATAGCGCGCTGGCATCTACAACAGTAGAAGCGGCCGCGTCCGCCATATCGAAATATTGATTTGCAGAACTTCTTTGCTGAAAACAGGGAATCTTTACGATCCCATCTGGACCCGGATCCGGTAACGCTTTCAAAATAACAGGCAGAGTGGCCCAAGCATGATTAGATTCCGAGTTTTCACCGTAGAGAAACAACCGAGCGTCATTGGGTCTATATGTCTTTGCGGCAGCCGATTTCGAGTTAATTCGCCATTCTAACAGGTGCCCGAATTTCTCAAAAAAACGCTCGTTGTAGTGGCAAGCGGATTTAATAGCGAGGTCGTGAAAAGCGAGTATTTCGGAAAGCCGTTCGGGATCGTTCGCTCGGAGTTTTTCAAAATGCTCTACTATAATATCCCCAAGGCAAT
>CAWBLM010000006.1:0-36509 GCA_963789645.1 uncultured Alphaproteobacteria bacterium
GGCGAGGCTTTTCACTCGCGGCTTGGGGCGGAACAGCTGGTCACGCAGATTGCCGACCTGATTCTCGACCTGCCCTTTCTCCCAGCCCGACGCCGGCGTGCACGCCACCGGTTCGATCAGGTGATGCGAGCACATCTGTAGGAAGCGACGGTTGTACTGCCGCGCCTTGCCCACGAAGATCGCCTCCACCGCCGTCTTCATGTTATCGTAGATGCCGCGCCGGCAGATCCCGCCATAGAACTGGAACGCCTTGTCATGGGCGTCGAAGACCAGCTCCTGGGTCTCCCGGAAATAGACGCGCACGAACGGCATGCGGCTGTGCGACAGCTTCATGTGCGCCGCCTTGATCGTCAGCGGCAGCCCTTGGAGCGTGATCGTCTCGTGGCTCCAGTCGAACTGGTAAGCTTCCCCGGGGGCGAAGCTCATCGGCACAAACGCCTGGGCCGGAACTCGCGCCCGTTCGTTCCGCCACGCCTTGACGAACCGGTGCACGCTGTCGTGCGCGCCGTCATAACCGCGCCCGCGCAACTCCTCGAACAAACGCTGGGTCGACCGACGTTCCCGCCGCGGCTGCTTGGCTTCCTTCTCCAGGATCTCGGTCAGGACCTCGACCCACTCGCCCAGCTTGGGAGCCGGCTGAACGCCACGCTCGTACTTGAACTCCGTCGCCTGGCCGCGGATCACCTTGCGCACCGTCGCGCGCGACACCGATAGCGTCCGCACTATCTCCTTGATCGGCCGGTGCTGCTCAAAATAGGCCCGCCGGATCTGCCCGATAATGTCCACGCCAATCATCCCCCAAACACCCTTCCCAGCCGAAACCGGCGCAAAGGAAGGGAGGCTGGCACGCAGCCTTGGAAGGGGTCTCTATTGGACGCGAAAACTGCCCCTCAAGGGGTCACTATTGCGCGCGAATTTACAAATTCGCAAGGAAGTTACCAAATTGCTCGGGCTTCTGCTAGCCGAGTGCGCCCCGGGCGAGGCGGTAACAAAGGAGGCGAGCGATGAGCAAGATTAGCGTTGAACACGCCTCTCGCACCGCCTTTGTGTATGTGCGGCAGTCCACCGCGGACCAACTCGCAAACAATCCGGAAAGTCGTCGCCGTCAATATGCTCTCGCGGCACGCGCGCGGACGCTTGGGTGGTCGAACGTAATAGTCATCGACGACGACCTCGGGCGTTCCGGCGGCGGGACGGCGAGGCCCGGGTTCGATAAATTGTTGGCCGCCATTTGCACTGGCGCCGCCGGCGCCGTGTTCGCGATAGAAGCATCCCGACTTGCCCGCAATGGGCGTGATTGGCATACGCTGCTGGAGTTTTGCGCGCTAGTCCACTGCCTGATCATAGACGAAGACGGCGTCTACGATCCCAAACAAATAAATGATCGGCTTTTGCTCGGCATGAAGGGAACATTCAGCGAGATGGAGCTGTCAATTTTCCGTCAACGCTCCCAGGAAGCCCTGCGCCTGAAGGCCGCTCGCGGCGATCTCCATACGACCGTTGCGGTCGGCTATGTCCGTGGTCTCGACGATCGTTTGGAACTTGATCCCGATAGAAGGATTCGCGAGGCTCTACACTTGGCGTTTCGTAAGTTCGCGGAGTTCGGCAGCGCCCGCCAGGTCGCCCTCTGGCTGATCGAGGAAGGCTTCAAGATGCCGGTGGTCCTTCACGGCGCACAAGGGCGGGTAGTAGAATGGCGTTTACCGCGCTATAATACGATCCACCGTCTCTTGACCAATCCGGTCTACGCGGGGGCTTATGTGTTCGGTCGGACTGGCTCGCAAACACGCGTCGAGGCGGGCCGCAAGGCCATCAAGCGCGGCATTCGCCGGACACAAGATGCATGGGAGGTGCTGCTGCGTGATCATCACGAAGGTTACATCTCCTGGGAGGAATACGAGCGGAATCAGCAAACGATTTGCGGCAATGCCAACATGAAGGGCGAGATGGTGAAGGGGGCGGTGCGCAACGGCGGCGGATTGCTGGTTGGCCTCCTGCGGTGCGGCCACTGCGGCCGTAAACTCAAAGTACAGCACAACGGACTACGCGGCATCGCGCGATATGTGTGCAACGATGCTGACGTCAATCACGCGCGGCGGGGCAATTGTATCGCGTTTGGCAACATGCGCATCGACGCCGCGGTTTCGGCGGAGGTGTTGCGGGTAATCGCGCCGCTCGGCGTAGAGGCGGCCATCGCGGCCATCGCGGATCGTGGGCGGGTCGACGCGGACGTGCTTCGACAGAGGGAACTTGCTCTGGAGCAGGCGCGATACGAGGCGGCTCGCGCGCATCGACAGTACGATGCGGTCGACCCAGAAAATCGTCTGGTCGCCAGGGATCTTGAGCGACGCTGGAACGAGCGGCTCGCCGAGGCGGCTCGTCTGGAGAGCGATCTTCTCCTCCTTCGCGAGAATCAAACGCCGGCGATCACCGATGCCGAACGCGCGGAAATATCCGCATTGGGCGCCGAGTTGGCGCGTCTGTGGAACCATCCGGCGGCGTCGGCCGAAAAACGCAAGCAAATCCTGCGTACGGTCCTGGAGGAGATCGTCGTCACAGCGGACCCCGGGCAACTTTCGCTCAAGCTGCATTGGAAAGGTGGAGACCACACAGCGCTTGTGGTGGCCAAGAATCGCGCAGGACAGCACCGGTGGAAGACCAGCGCCGCGACTGAGCAGTTGATCATCGACTTAGCGCGCGTGACGCCTGATTCGGCCATCGCGTCCATTCTAAATCGGCTTGGCGTCCGCACGGCCAAGGGCCACACGTGGACGCAACAACGTGTTCGCACTTTTCGAAGTGACCACGAGATCACGATATATCGCGATGGCGAACGCGCCGAGCGCGGGGAAGTCACCTTGGAGGAAAGCGCCGGCCATCTGGGCGTGAGCAAGATGACGGTAGTCCGTCTGATCAAGGATCGATTGCTGCCGGCCAAGCAAGCCTGTATTGGTGCGCCATATGTCATTCGAGAGACGGACCTAGATTTGCCGACTGTCAGGCGCGCGGTCAAAAATCGTCGTGCTGTATCATCGGATCCGCGACAGGGACTTCTGGAATATCAATGATGTAGGGAGATAGGCATTATGTCGCCAGTTCGGTCGGGCCGATGAGCGCCAGATTGTCGTGCGCATCGATCCATTCGCCCTCCGTGAGCTTCTGGAACAGGGCGCGGTCGAGACCGCGCGGGCTGCGATAATCGACATCTTCAATGGACGCCTGCTGACGCAGCTTGGCGATGCGCAATCGCGCCGTGAGCCTCTTGTCGCGACGCCATGACGCCTCGCGGTCGAGCAGGAGCGCCAGCCATTCGTGATGGCCAAGACCATCCGCTTCATTGGCGGCGGCGATTTCGACGAAGGCCTTGGCCATGCCGTAAAGGCCCAAGGCGTGGATCTGGTCGAGAGTCGGATGTTTGAGCAAGAGCGCTCTCCTAATTGTAATAGCGCGGGCCACGGATGTTGGGATGCAGGATCGGCGTTCCGTCCGAAGCGCGCTTTTGCGCGGGACGACGGTCGAGCTTGTTGTCGAGGATGGATTTGACCGAGCCATAGGTGCGCGCGCCGATCTCGATGGCGCGCTCCGCCGCGGCTTCGACGCGTTCCGCGCCATAGGGTCTGGCGAGGCGGACAATGCCCAGGCACGCCCGGAAGCCCTGTTCCGGATGCGGGCGCTGTTCGAAGATCAGTTCGCAGAGCGCCGCCGTCGCCGGCCCGATCAAGCGCGCGTCGGCGCGGATGCGGTCGATCGTCCAGTCTTTGTAGCGGCGATGGCTGGAGGGCATATGCTCCGCCGCGGTCGTGTGCTTGCGGTTGCCGCTCATGCGCATATGCGCGGCGATCCGCTCGCCCCTGAGGAAGACCTCGACGGTCCTGATCGTCAGCCGCACGTCGACTTCCGTGCGCGCGAAACGGTGGGGGACGCTGTAGTAATGGGCGTCGGCCTCGACGTGATAATCGATGCCGACGCGGCACGTGCGCCACTCGCAGAAAACGTAAGGCTCGATCGGCAAAGGCTTTAGCGCCGGGCGGTCGATCTCTTCGAGCAATTGCCGGCGGGTTGCGCCAAGCCGCCGGATCGGACGATCTTCGTTGAGAAGCTTCAGGAACTCCCCGATCGCCGCGTTGACCTCGGCGAGGCTGTAAAAAGTGCGGTGACGCAGCCGCCCGAGAAGCCATCTCTCGACGATGAGCACGGCTTGCTCGACCTTCGCCTTGTCCCTCGGGCGCCTCGGCCGCGCCGGCAGAATGGCGGCATCATAATGCGCGGCCATTTCGGCATAGGTCCGATTGACCAGCGGATCGTAGAGACAGGCCTTGATGACGGCGGTCTTGGTATTGTCCGGCACGAGAAGATGGGGAACGCCGCCGATCGCCGCGAAGGCGCGCACGTGGGCGTCGATCCAATCGGGGAGCGTCTGCGTCCAGGCCGCCCACGCAAAAGTAAAGCTCGACGCGCCGACCACGGCGACGAAGATTTGCGCCTTGCGGATTTCGCCGGTCAGCCGATCGATCACGACCGGCACGCCGTCGCCCGCGTAATCGACGAACAGCCGCTCGCCGGCCGCATGCGTCTGCCGCATCGTCGGCGACAGCTTCGATTCGAAGGCGCGATAGAGTTCGCAGAACCTCGAATAGCTGTACCCGCATGGATTTTCGGCAACATATTCGTCCCAAACGATCAGCAGGGTGACGTGCTTGCGCTTCAACTCCCGATGAATTGTCGGCCAATCCGGCTCGCAATGAAGACGATGACCCCGCTTGCTTCTTCGATTGGCGTAGAGCGCTCCCTCCAGGGCGCCGTCGGTCATGTCAGCTGGCAGAGGCCAGCTCAGCCCGGCGCCCTCGAAACGCTTTAAGGTCTCCCGCACGGTCGAGGCGGCGAGCCCCAGGCGCCGCGCGACTTCGCGGGTCGGAACACAAGCTGAAAATTTCAGACGAATAATCTCGCGCGCCTGGCGCATCGCAACTCTCTCCGCTGGCATCGGCCGCTCCTTTGGATTGCCAAAGGCGCGACCCTAAACAGGCCAGCGAAGAGCTCGTCACCCTGGAAGACCCCTGGGCGGGATCATTCCGTTACGGTGGGCGACATCATCTCGTTATGACGGGCGGCATCATTCCGTTTTAGTGGGCGCGATCATCTCGTTTTGGTGGGCGGCTTGGATCGGAATCAGCAGGCTTGGCGCCGGCGCGCGGCTTTTGCCTCGGCTGTGCGGGTTCCCGGGCCGTCGCTGTCGACGGTGCCGGCTCGCCGCCGCGCAGGCCAAAAAAGCGCGGTCCGTTCCAGCTGGTGCCGGTGATTTTCCGCGCGATGGTGGAAAGGCTTGCGTAGACCTTTCCCTGCCAGATGAACCCGTCAGGGACGACCATGACCTCATGAACCTTGCCTTGATATTCGCGGACGATCACGGACCCGACCTTCAGATGCCGCATAGGGGCCGCGCCCTTTCCCGTACGCATTTGGTGAGGACCGCCTTGCTCGAAGGCATTGACTGGCGGGCCCCGCTCAGGAGTTGGCGTCCTGGGCATGATGCCAATCCCGTCCGTTGCGCGCCAAACGCGACGCCTCGATGCAGTAGACAGCTCCCACGTCGCCGGAGCAGACCAGAGCAACAAGACGTTCGAACCCTGGCCGCTCCATACTGCCAGATCCCGAACGACCGAGATCGTCGTCGATCACCGTCACCGAGGTAAAGCCCGTCGCCTGCGCCGTCCCCGCGAGATCATATTGCCGGCGCTGGCTTTCGAGATTCCCGGTGACTTGCGTCATGGTCGATTGGCGAACATATACCACCGCGGTTCGAGCGAGATGATCAGGCGTGATTTTGGTGCTCATCGACGCCCTCCTTGTTCGTCGATGTCGCCTCGTCCGTTCCCAGAGCCTCCAGAAGAAGATCGGCTAAGGTCTCGACCAATCCTTTCGTGCTCCGCTCCACCGGGGCCGGATAATTTTTGGGTTCCAGCTCGAGAACGAGCTGCCCACGATCTTGATACTGGCTTCTCCGCACCACTCTTCTCCTTCTTGTTCGAAGGACGGGATTGTGCGCTCCGCTTCCAATTCGTACCGAATGCTGCAAGCACGCCGGCAAGCTCGTTGAGCCCCTCGATACTGATCTCGGGCGGCCCGAGCGCCATGCCGATGCAGTAGCGTTTGTCGAACATCCAGTTCGGCAGCTCACGGCAAAGATCGGGCCGCTCGTGCGTATAAATGCACGTCAATGCCTTGCCGCGTCGGAATGGCGACACCTGCAGCGTTCGCCCGAACAACGGATGCCAGCGATAAGCAATCGTCGCAAACCGTAAACTGCCGGCAGGCCAGCGACACGAGCCATGTCTTGGCCTCGGGCGTGATCGTCGCCTCTTTGCCTGGCCGGGGGCTATCATCCAGCGCCGCCAATGGACCGAACGCCACGGCCCGCTCGACACAGCGCCGGACCGTCTGATTATGCACCCCCAAGGCTCGACCAACGGCAAAAAAGGACGGGTCGTCCCGATAGGCCAAAAGCATGCGCGATCGCTCGACCCGGCTCGCTGTTTCAGTCCGCGATCGCGCAATCGCCATCAGCTTCGTCATGTCTTCTTCCCCAATGGTCAACTCGATCACAAGCCGCGGCGCCGCCATCTTAAAAGCCTCGTTCAGCGAATCACCGAACAAAGCTACAATGCATCGCCGCAAGATAGAATCCCGCTCAACTCAGCGGTTTCATGGAATCGCTGCACTAGATATTGGGGGTGTCTGCGTTAACCGGATAGGCATGGATTGATTTATCGTCGCGTCATAAGCGCGCTTGACTTTAAAATAAATTCGAGCGCGCTCAAAACTGATGACATTGGTTTTTGCCTTATACTGCCCCTGAGAGCATGCAAAATCGTGGGGGCGTCAGGCTGCCGCGACCGGCACAGAATGATTGTCGTTGTCTGCCTGGAAGGCAGGATATCGCCGCCTGAACGAACCGCCGAGCGTCTTGTTGAGGACTGCGATGCGCACGTCGAGAAAGGGCTGCACGGTCCAACGGTTCCGGCGCATCTGCTGTTTCTTGATCATGCGTTTCGACAGGATCTCGTTGACGGCACTTTCGACGAAGGCAGTCGAAATCGGTAGCCCGTCGTGTCGACGCCGCCCGTAGTTCACCAGCGCGTGTCGGTTGGCATGGAGATATTCGATCAGATCATTGACGTGCCGCCGGGCGGCGACCGCACTGCGGACGTCGCGGACGTGACCGCAATCGAGCCAATTCGCCAATTTTGCCAAGCGCCCGAGACAGGCGCTCGAGCGGCCGTGCCAGAGCTTCCACTTGGCGCTATCGAGATCACGAACAGCGTAGGTGCGAAGGTAGGCGCTGGTCGTGCCTGCACCGATGCCTCGTGCCGCCTGCAGGGCGTGCTCGAAGCGCATGGCGATGTGCCACCAGTCGAGAACGAGTGTCGCCTCGGGCACGACCTGTCGCTGCAATTTCCACAGCCCCGCGTCGCCGTCCGAGAGCACCGTCGCCGGGGTGCCGAGACGGATGCCGGCGCTCACGATCGCGTCGGCGAATTCTCTCGCGGAATTGCCATTGCGTGCAAAAGCGAAGCGATGCTGCGATCCATCGAGGTGGAGCACCTTGCCGGCGATCACTTCGAAGTTGCGTTCGGGGCGACGATGCCGGCTGCGCAGGTAGCCGCCGTCGAGCCCGATCACGACCGCCGGGGTGACTGCGTCGATCACCGGATCTGGGGCGCCCGCAGGACTGAGCCGCGCAATGCGTTCGCCCACGCGGCGGGTCCGATTGCGCACCGTGCCGGCGTTGACGGCGCCGCCGACGGGCAGCAGCTCGGCGAGGAACGCGGCGACTTTCCCGAACGGAGCCAGGGCTGCGAATTTGGCGGTCACGTAGGCAAGCTCAGGCGCGATGCCGCCTTCGAGCGCGAGCGCCGAAAAACTTCTCGGCTCATTGGAAAGGGCGTCGCGGCAGGGGCAACTCTGGAACCGCCGCACGCGCAGCGGCACGTCGCCAAACAGGGATTGAAACGTCACCTGCCTGTACCCCTTGCTGAACAGGTCAGATCCGCAATGCCCGTAGCATCGGAAACGCTCGCCCATTATCGACGCTTGCGCCCGGACGATTTCCGTCTGGATGGCGGCCGAGAGCCGTTTTCCCTCACTGAGCGACAATCCGAGCGTCTCGAGGTCCGCCCAGCCCTCCCTCTCGATCCGACCAACTTCGACCTCGGTTGGCGCCCCGCCGCCAAGATCGGCCTCGAGCTTCACCCGCCATACCAGCTTTTGCATTGCTCCACTCCCCGCACAATAGCAGGAGCTTAGCCGCAAAATTCATGATCCCCCACGACTTTGCATGCTCGCTATCGATGACGGCGGCCCTGGCGCTCGGCGAGACATTGGCCGGAGCGGTCATCGCGGTGATGTACGCCGGCGGCGGCGCGCTGGAAGATTTCGCCGTCGGGCGCGCCCCCGCACAATAGCAGGAGCTTAGCCGCAAAATTCATGATCCCCCACGACTTTGCATGCTCTCGTTTTGAAGAATGACGACAAAGGTGGCGATTGCCAGAGCAAGGGTGCCGACACCTGTCAGGGCATTCCAATTGAGAGATTCGAGATCGAGCATACTCCCCATTATACCCGACCCCCCCGTTTCCCAGATCATCATGAAGCTGCTCGCCAAGCGCAATTATATCAGCGCAGAAAAGCCCTGCAATATAAGGCTAGGGTGCCCTAGGCTTTGCGGCGTAGGATGTTGCATGCAGGCAGTCGATCACAAAAAGCGGCAGTTCGAGCGTCTTTCCGCGTCGTTGTACGATTTTTCTCAAGCAAACTTCTGCGCCTGTTACCTGCTCAAGAAGGGATGGCATGCAAAGGAGTGGGAGCGACGGGGAACGATTTATCAGCAACAGACCGCCTTCGTCACTAATCTTGTAATTGCCTATGCTCGCCCGTTCACAGCGAGCAATGGATGGCCGGGATTCCCTTCAAAGCTAGCGAATTTCGACGCTAGACAGCGCAAAATGCATAACCGGCTCTTGGCGATGCGCCATAAGATATTTGCCCACTCCGACAGCCAGCACTTCACTTTCAAGCCTGTCGCTGGCCGTTTTCGGGGCACTATCGAAGGGGTTCCTTCCGCCGTGCTTTCGGTCAACGAGGCCGAATGTGTAAAGCAAATGACCGAAGACCTCCTAAAAGCTACGCGCAAGAAATTGGACGAACTGCATCTAAAGATATGCCCGGACGAGCCTCATTGACCCCATACGCCTCCGACCATCCGGTGCAAAAATCAAGAAGTCAGGCGCGAAAACATCACCGCCACGGATCGACGACCGGCGCACGGGCGCGCTCATAATCGCTCGTGTCGCGTGAGACGACCGTCAGGCCATGATGGAGCGCGGTTGCGGCGATGATCAAATCGGGTTGCGAGAAGGTATGCCCCGCCTTGCGGCCTTCCTCGACCAGCAGCCGCCATTTGAACATGATGTCTTCGGTGACGGGCAGGACGCGCTCCTCGAACATGGGCCGCACTTTGTGCGCGAGCCAGCCGTTAAGTTCGGCGCGCTTGCTGGCGTCGGACACGAGTTCAATGCCGAAGCGGATTTCGGCGAAGGTTACGGCGCTGACATAGAGATGGTCGAGCGGATGCGCGGCGATAAAGGCCAGCACTTTGGCCTCTGGCTTCGGGCGGCGCAGTTCGGAAAGGACATTCGTGTCGAGCAGCCAACCCGTCACAGATCGACTCCGCGCACCGGCATCCGGGCGCGCTTCGGTTCGATGTCGATGTCGCGGTAGGGCGAGGCCTGCATCGCGGCGATGAGAGCGTCACCGCTCCGCTCGCCCTTCAGGCGGCGGAATTCTTCGGCGGAGACGATGACAACTTCGTCGCGGCCATGGACGGTCACATGCTGCGGCCCCTCGCTGCGCACGCGCCGCACCAGCTCGCTGAAGCGGGCCTTGGCGTCTTGCAGTAGCCAATGGCCGGGCAGTCGACCGCTCCTCGTGCGGCTCGCGGACTTGCTGCGCTTGGGCGGGGGTGTTTTCTTCGTTCTAGTCATGCTGACCAGATTATCACATTGCCGCGCCCGAGGGCAAGTCCATTGTCAAGCTTACCTATATATGATAATATCCTTTATCAAACAACGACTTATTAATATTTGACCCGAAACGTCGGACTGTCTTCGGGCTTGCTCTTGCGCCGGTCATAAAGGCGCGTCGTCGATATGTTGGCATGCCCCAGCCAGTCCTGAACCTTGGCGATACCGCCGGCCAGTCATGGGCCTGCTAGCCAGAACCGATCGAAGAGCGAATTAAAGGCCGAAGCGTCACGAACAGATCAGGCCTGTCAACGCCAAAGCTCGCGCTTGCGCTCGCCGCGCGATTGGCGCAGTCGGTCTTCGCCCGCTGGCCGTTTCTTTAAAGACCTTCCCGGCTCCGGCGCGCAATGATTGGCGCGGCGCAAAACGAGGCCGAGCAAGCTCTGGACCAGTTAGCTAAATCTGCATATAAAGTCGAATTGTCGCGCTCGTAACTCCTCCGAATGGCCCCCTGATGGTTGCGAAGCGATGATAAAAAAGCTCCGGCGCGATTGTGACGGAGCTTTTTTTGAGGAGCGTTTTGTAAAAATGCAACGACCCGGTCGTCGGGCAAAGGCGATATTGCCAAGCTTCTGTGACGTGTCCTTGCCACCTTCGTCGAGGCTTTCGGAGAGATGCGGCGGCTTCAACCGCGATAACTTTCTTCTGACGCGCCCGCTGACTTCGCCAATATTTTCTCGACGAAACGGCTGATCAGGCTTTTGAGGCCCGCATCATTGACGGCAGACAACGCCTCAGCCGGGTCGAACCAGCGTGGCGTGCGTTGCGGCGCCTCTGGCCAGATCCTCAGCTGCTGTTTAACCTTCAACGCATAGACCCGCACTTCGCACAGAATATTTGGAGCGCCGTCCAAGGTTTTCTGGAAGCGGAAAGACCCAATCGATTTTTCTTCGACAGCGCCGCGAATGCCAGCTTCTTCGTAGGCTTCGCGCGCCGCAGCCTTTGCTGGCTTGAGGCCCTTGATGGGCCGCCCTTTCGGAACAATCCACCGCTTGCTTTGTCTGGTCGTGACGAGCAAAAGTTCGAGCGATCCCGCTTGCGTAAAGCGATATGGCAGCGCGCCATATTGGATAGATGCGGGCGAAGCTTTCCGTATATCGCGATTGCCCAATTGGCACCCTCCACTCGCGTCTCAACTGTCGCCTTCAACTTGCGATAAGAGCAGCTTCAGCACAGATCGCAATTCGTCCCGTTCCGCGAGAAGTCGATCGCGTTCTTGCGCGAGGGCGCTATTGACGTCGCGCAGGACAGCGACCTCCGCGTAAAGCCGGTCGATTTCGCCAAGATCAAATTCGATCGGAACCACGCTCACGTCGCAACTGCCGACAAGAAATTGTTCAAGAAATTGATCAGGCATTGGCAAAAAAAAGACGCCGGCTATTATAACAACACGATCCAAAACGCTTTCCAAACGCGCGCCAGCGCTCAAATGGCGATCCGCTCGACTTCGTCGAGCGTGATTTCATCGCCGGTGCGGTCATAGAGCTTTGTCGTGCGCGGGCTCTCGTGCGCCGCCATGAGCTGGGCGTTTTCGAGCGTCCCCCCGGCTTCGAGATAGGCGGTGATGCCGGTGGCGCGGAAGGTGTGGCAGCCGATCCTGATCTTCATGCCGAGTTCGGCGGCGCGGCGCTGGATCATGCGCCAGGCGTCGACGCGGTTCATGGGCTTCAAGGTCAGGGTGTCGGTGCGGCCGGCGGCGGAGCGGAAGAGGGGGCGTTTGCTTTCCTCACGAATGCCAGCAACATCAAGATAGGCGTCGAGATAGGCCTCCAGATTGTGATGCGCGGGCATCTCGTGGCGTTTGCCGCCTTTTTCGTGCAGCCGCACCCACCAGCGCTTACCCTGCGGGTAATAGTCCTCGACGCGCATGGCGACGACCGCGCCGATGCGCGCGAAGGCGAAGGTCATGACCGAAATCAGCGCCCGGTCGCGCAGGCCGACCAGGGTTGACGTGTCGATGCTGTCGAGCAGGGCGCGGGCCTGATCGCCGGTCAGCGCCGGCGTCTTGCCGCGTTTGACGACGTGTTTCGGGCCGCGCACGGCATGAGCGGGATTGATCGCGACGATCTGGCCGACGACGAGATAATCGAAGAGCATGCGGATAGCGGCGAGATGCAGTTTGACCGTCGGCTTTTCGATCGTCGCGGCTTTGCCCTTGCGCGGCTTGGTGAGTTTGCCGTTGCCGAGGGCCTTGAGGTAGGCGGCGACATGGATCGGCTCGATATCGACCAGGTCGCGAAAATCGCGATCTTCGCACCAGTGAAAGAAGGTCTGGCAGGCTCGCTGATAAGCGGCGCGGGTATTGTCATTATGGATCGAGGCGAAGAAATCGGCGAAGCGTTTGCAGGCGCGGTCGCCGGCGGCGGCGGCGATGGCCGGCACGACGATCTCTCGGCCGAAAGCCGTGGCCGGGTCGAGGATGGCCACGGACCGCGCGGAACCCGGCGGGGCGGCTGCCACAAGGCTCTTTGATTCGGAAGGCTTTTTCATGCCGGTTAGTGTAACATAACGTCCTTTATGTTACACTAATTAATAGTCCAATACTTTCCGCCGAAAGGCGGCCTTCTGCTTGCCTTTACCGTCCCTTCGCGTTCAGTGCCCGCCGCAAGCGTAACGGGATTGACGCCGGAATGTCAGCTAAGGAGTGGGTGCCACCCAGTCATTGTCCCAATAGGTGATGAGTTGCGGCGTCGTCACCTTCGCGGTGAATTTCAGCGCGGGAACGCGGGGAGCGCGGTCGGCGGCTTCGGGTATCAGATGGTGGCGCAATTGCGATTTCCAGGGCTGCGCCTCCCTGCCTGTGAGATGGTCGCCCATGCCCATGAGATCCTCGCGCTGGTCCAGCGACACGCCGTAGTTCCAGTCGTCATTGCCCGCCCCGTTGACGTGATCCAGTCCGAGAGTATGGCCAAACTCGTGCAAGACGGTGCACTGGAGGAAGCTGACGCTGTGCCCCCTGCGGTCGACGGGGCCAATGCGCGTCGTTCGGGTGTTCCAGTCGTAGGAAAGGTCGCGGTGCGTGAACAGCCCCAGCCGATGGCTCGCCCAGGCGAACGAGCGGAAATTGCTCTCCTGTGGTTTGATGATGAAATAGCGATGGTGCGCACGCGCGGCGGAATCCAACACTTCGAGAGACAGATTGCACGTGATGGGCGCCGCCGAAGGTCCTTGCGGGCCGGGATTTGGATACCACGGCCGATTCGGCGTGAGCTCGAACTTCTCATCCCAGTAACGCGTGATGATTCCCGCGAAATTCGCGCGGAAGCCGCTCCACTCGGCGTCTGTCCAGGGGTCGAGATGAAATCGGTTGGCTCCATCGTGCACGATGCCGTTGCCCGTGCAGTAGGTGCCCGCGATGTTGAAGTGAGAGGTCGGTTCACAACGGACGAGTTGGACCCTGTACTGGAGCATAAGAAAGTGATTGTGAAAGTTCATCGGCATGAAGAGCGCGTCGTATCTCTCGCTACTGTAGGTCATCCGAGTTTTCATGGCGCGACCTCGCTGTAGTTGGTCCATCTCCGTCGCGGCGACCTTTCCAGGCTGCGGCGGATGGATTCATGATCCCATAACGACCCGATCCGGGCTGTGCGTTGGTGCACGAATCGCGTGATCCGGTTTCAGGGCTTTTTTGGTGCGTAAATCCGGCTAAGCCTTAATCGCTTCTCTCGCCATCCGCACGAGGGCTCTGGCGTGACGGGCGGCCTGGATCGCATCGGCGGAGAAGGCGCCATGTTTAAGACAATTCTTGTTGCCGATCGGAGCGCCGCCGCCCGCGCCGTGCATCCGACAGACGCTATGCCCCCTCACGGCCGGCGCGCGGCACGGTAGCCCGCTCCTTTTCGACGTCGCCGAGCATCTCCGAGCTTGTCGCATATCCAAGAGCATGGGGTCGATCCTCTTGTAAGGACCTTCCTCGAAACCGCTGGCGACCGCTGGCGGCGGATCGACGCTAGTTGTAGCCGCTCGCAATCATCGGCCGCCGTGCTCGCAAACAGAGGCGCTTGCTGCTCGCATTAGCTGACAATGGCACCGGCCTTCTGCTCGCGCTTTCCGCCAACGTGCTTGCCAATATGCGGCGCAGCTTGCAATCGGCGCGCGCTGCTCACGATATGCGCCAACGAAGCCGGATCACGGTCACGCCGATGTCCGCTTCCGGGTGCGAAGCCAAAGGGCAAGAGCGACCCTTCTACGACCCTAAGCCGTCGTGTTTCGGGTGTCCGACTTTGCTAGCCGAAGCGGACATTGCCCCGCGATACCGGGCTAACGAGCGTCCATGGCGCTTCGCCGCCCAGGCCGAAGGCGGCGCTGGATCAGCGCTCGAGCCGGTCCCAGGGCGGCTTGCCCCCGAAGCTGGTGATCAGGTGCTCGACGAAGCTGCGAAGCTTCAGCGAGACGTGACGCTTAGTCGGATAGACGGCGTGGATCGTCAGCTCCGTCGCCTGATGGTGGGCAGGAGGGCGACCAGGTCGCCGGCCGCGATGGCTGCGCCGAAGACGAAGCTGGGGCCATAGGTCACGCCGCCACCCGCCAAGGCCGCGGCCAGCAGCATCTGGGTGTTGTTAGCGGTCATCCGGATCGGCCCGTCGATCACGTGCGTCTGGCCGGCGGGATCGGTCAGCGTCCAGTCGCCGGACGAGATGGCCTCGCTGAAGGCCAGGCGCGGCGAACGGCGCAGGTCCTGAACGGTCCTGGGAACGCCGTGACGCTCCAGAAAGCCCGGCGCGGCGCAGACCACCATGCGGCACGGCGCCAGGCGACGGGCCACCAGGTCTGAATCGAGCAGGCGGCCGATGCGGATCGCCACGTCGACGCCTTCGGCCAACAGATCGACATAGCGGTCGTTCAGCATGATCTCCACGCCGACACGCGGATTTTGCTCCAGATAGCTGGCCACGACCTCGCCCAGATGCATGGCGCCGAATGTGATCGGGGCCGCGACCCGCAGCACGCCATGAACCGATTGCTGGGCGTCACCGGCCTCGCGGTTGGCGTCCTCGTACTCCTCCAGGATCCGCTTGCAGCGCGCGTAATAAGCCCGGCCCACATCGGTCAGGTGAAGCTTTCGGGTGCTGCGCTGCATCAGCCGGACGCCCAGATCCGTCTCGATCGACGAGACGTGCTTGCCGGCCATCGACGCCGACAGCGCAAACCGCCGGGCCGCGCTGCTGAGGCTGCCGTCTTCAGCCGCCGCGACGAATACGCGAGCATGCAAAGTCGTGGGGGATCATGAATTTTGCGGCTAAGCTCCTGCTATTGTGCGGGGAGTGGAGCAATGCAAAAGCTGGTATGGCGGGTGAAGCTCGAGGCCGATCTTGGCGGCGGGGCGCCAACCGAGGTCGAAGTTGGTCGGATCGAGAGGGAGGGCTGGGCGGACCTCGAGACGCTCGGATTGTCGCTCAGCGAGGGAAAACGGCTCTCGGCCGCCATCCAGACGGAAATCGTCCGGGCGCAAGCGTCGATAATGGGCGAGCGTTTCCGATGCTGCGGGCACTGCGGATCTGACCTGTTCAGCAAGGGGTACAGGCAGGTGACGTTTCAATCCCTGTTCGGCGACGTGCCGCTGCGCGTGCGGCGGTTCCAGAGTTGCCCCTGCCGCGACGCCCTTTCCAATGAGCCGAGAAGTTTTTCGGCGCTCGCGCTCGAAGGCGGCATTGCGCCAGAGCTTGCCTACGTGACCGCCAAATTCGCAGCCCTGGCTCCGTTCGGGAAAGTCGCCGCGTTCCTCGCCGAGCTGCTGCCCGTCGGCGGCGCCGTCAACGTCGGCACGGTGCGCAATCGGACCCGCCGCGTGGGCGAACGCATTGCGCGGCTCAGTCCTGCGGGCGCCCCAGATCCGGTGATCGACGCAGTCACCCCGGCGGTCGTGATCGGGCTCGACGGCGGCTACCTGCGCAGCCGGCATCGTCGCCCCGAACGCAACTTCGAAGTGATCGCCGGCAAGGTGCTCCACCTCGATGGATCGCAGCATCGCTTCGCTTTTGCACGCAATGGCAATTCCGCGAGAGAATTCGCCGACGCGATCGTGAGCGCCGGCATCCGTCTCGGCACCCGGCGACGGTGCTCTCGGACGGCGACGCGGGGCTGTGGAAATTGCAGCGACAGGTCGTGCCCGAGGCGACACTCGTTCTCGACTGGTGGCACATCGCCATGCGCTTCGAGCACGCCCTGCAGGCGGCACGAGGCATCGGTGCAGGCACGACCAGCGCCTACCTTCGCACCTACGCTGTTCGTGATCTCGATAGCGCCAAGTGGAAGCTCTGGCACGGCCGCTCGAGCGCCTGTCTCGGGTGCTTGGCAAAATTGGCGAATTGGCTCGATTGTGGTCACGTCCGCGACGTCCGCAGTGCGGTCGCCGCCCGGCGGCACGTCAATGATCTGATCGAATATCTCCATGCCAACCGACACGCGCTGGTGAACTACGGGCGGCGTCGACACGACGGGCTACCGATTTCGACTGCCTTCGTCGAAAGTGCCGTCAACGAGATCCTGTCGAAACGCATGATCAAGAAACAGCAGATGCGCTGGAACCGTTGGACCGTGCAGCCCTTTCTCGACGTGCGCATCGCAGTCCTCAACAAGACGCTCGGCGGTTCGTTCAGGCGGCGATATCCTGCCTTCCAGGCAGACAACGACAATCATTCTGTGCCGGTCGCGGCAGCCTGACGCCCCCACGATTTTGCATGCTCTCTATCCCGACAGCCATTTCGCCGAGTCGCCTCTTCGGCCGCCGACAGGTTCGAAAAAACCCGCCGATCAGGGTCGCCAGCCGACGAGACCTCGAAGCAATTGATTGCCGAAACGGGCCGCCGAGCGGTGCGCCTTGACGTGGCTGCTGTCGATGGAAAGCTCGTCGGGAACTGGGCGGGCGGCGCCATTTTCTCGAAAATGCGCTGCCAGACGCGGCGCTGGGACCAACGATTGTAGCGGTTGTAGATGGTTGTCGGCGGCCCATAGGCTGGCGGAACGTCGCGCCAGCGGCATCCTGTTTTCAACACATGCAGGGTGCGGGAAATCACGGTCCGATCGTCGACGCGCGGTTTTCCCGGCTTGCGCACGGCAGATGGGGCCCCAGCGCTTTCCATAACTCATCCGACAGCCAGCACAAACTCCTTGCCATGACCCCGCCTCCCGCAACTCAAATCATGGCAAAAATATATCATGGAATCAATGCCCTGTATGGGTTCTCAACCTAGTCTACAACCTGGATAATCATACGTGAACTCGGGTTAACGAGAACCACATGATCGTTGAGCACTGTGTAGCGGACGTCAGGCCGCCCAAATATCGGCGGTATCTCGTAAAGGGTATATTCTGGCGGCAAGACTTCCCCGCGCTGGACGGGATTGGCGTAAGGACGGGACTCTCTTTTTAGTTCCTTTATATGTTCGCGGAAAAAGGCCAATTTATCGGCTGCCATTTCAGCATCCTCAACTCCAGCAGGAACCGAAGCACCGGCTGGTTCTTCCTGTGCCCGGGCCGCGACTGGCGCCATGAGCGAACCCATGATCAAGGCGATAGCGAACTTTTTGTACATTTCGCACTCCTCCAATTGTCTTGGATCGGTTGATTATGAACTCAAGCTTGTGAGATGACGAATCGTCCGTCCCCTTTTATCCTCGCAAGAATATTCTCCATCAAAGCCAGCGGCCTGGCTAGAGTAAAGCGCGGCGCGTAGTGGCGTGTGATGTGGGAACCCTAACATGGATGTGGTGGAGTTTGGGCGCTGGTTGAGCGGGATCACGGCACTGAGCCTGCTCCAGCGGCGACAGGCATGGCAGGTGCTAGTGGCGCGCTTCAACTACTTATGCTGACGGTTTCGGAATCGCGGCGCGTCCAGGGTTGGATTGCGAACAAATGCCCCGATCAGATGCAACTGCCGTTCGCGTTGTGGACGGCGCAGGCGGTGCTGGAGCTGATCCACAAGAAATTCGGCAAGACGCTCGGCCTTTCGACGATGCAGCTCTATCTGAAGCGGTGGGGTTTTTCCACGCAGAAGCCTTTGACCCGCGCAACGCAGCGCGATCCGCAGAAGATCGCGGTCTGGCTGCAGCAAAACTATCGGTCGATCGCGGCGCGGGCGAAGCGCGAGAAGGCGATGATCTACTGGAGCGATGAGACGGGCGTCTGCAACCAGGATCAGATCGGCCGCGGTTACGCGCCGAAGGGACAGACGCCGGTGCTGACGCAGACCGGACAGAAGTCCTCGACGAGCATGATCGCTGCCGTGAGCAATCGCGGCCTGATGCGGTTCAAGCTCTACAAGGGCGCGCTGAACGTGGCGATCTTCATCGATTTCATGAAACGTCTCGTCAAGGACGCGAAGCAAAAGGTCTTTCTCGTTGTCGACAATCTGCGCGTCCATCACGCCAAGGCCGTCCAGGACCGGCTGGCGCGCCACAAGGACGAGATCGAGATCTTTTATCTCCCGGCCTATGCGCCGGAACACAACCCGGATGAATATCTCAACAACGATCTGAAGCAGACGATCAAGAACAAGCCGCGCGCCAAGAGCCGCGATGACCTCGTCGCCGCAACATCGTCGATCCTCAAATCCATCCAGAGACGTCCGGAGCGGGTTAAGTCATACTTCCACGCAAAGCATGGGCGCTACGCTGCTTGAAAAGTCATCCGTTTGCTAATTCGAAAGGATTTCATGATTCGCCTTCGTCGCGACGTGGCCGCGCACGCTGGACATTGCGGTTGTTGGAGAATGCGGTGAGGACTTAGCGGCTCGATCGGACCAATAGCCAAAATTCTCGCGGCAGTGATTTGGGTACGCGGACTCATCGCATAGGCGATGAGTGAACCTATTGCGAAAACCCAGCCTTGCGGATCAGCACAAAATGAAGCCACTTTTCGCCTTCGGTTCAGATTAATGGCCGTAACACATGGAGCTCGACGGTTAAGGGCTCTCGCGTCGACTTTGTAACATAGAGACCAATCGGGAACAGGGGAGGGGGTAAATATGGCTGCCCAAGCGTTAACAGAATGGCGTCAGAATTGGAAAGTTGTAGCAGGGTCTTTAGTTGCCATGGGTGTTGGGTTTGGCGCCTGGCAATATGCCATGAGTTCTCTCGTCCAACCCTTGCAACAGACATTTGGCTGGTCCCGCACCGAGATCGCCTTCGCCTTGAATGCAGCTATCCTGAGCGCGCTTGTCGCGCCATTCCTGGGGCGTCTTGTTGATCGTTATGGGGCCCGCCGCTCGCTTACTGTGGCTTTTCCTCTGCTGGCCCTCTGCTATGTCGCGCTCGCGAACATGAACGGGTCTCTCGTCCTTTACTATGTTCTCTACGCCGCGCTCTCAATAGTCGGAATGTTCACTACGGGCGTGACATATGGCCGAGCTATCACGGGTTGGTTCGATGCCTCCCGCGGTCTGGCCCTTTCAATATCCCGTCTCGGGCTTGCCTTGGTCGGCTCGGGCTTGCCTTTGCTCATGCATGAGGCGGTCACCCGTTTCGGCTGGCAAGGCGGCTATTACGCCATGGCGGCCCTGGCTCTCTTCGTGGGATGGCCAATGGTTTGGCTGACCGTTTTCGACAAGCCGAAGGATCCCCGGCAAGCATTGGTCGACCCAAAGATTGAAAAGGCGACAGGCATAAAACTTTGGTTGACGCTTCTCGGCAACCGCCGGGTGATCATTATGTGCCTTGCCATCGCTCTCGGCTATGCCCCAATGTACGGAATCCTGAGCCAGCTTCATCCCCTCCTGGTTTGGCATAAGCTGGAGCCGAAGACCGCCGCCGAGATCATGGCCTTCTTTGCCGGCTCCACTGTCCTGACCACGCTTGTCGCCGGCTTCCTATTGGATCGGATCTGGGCCCCGCTCGTCGGATTTCTCTTCACGCTTAGCCCGGTTGTCGGCTGTTTTCTTTTGATGGGCGACAACCTGAGCGTTCAAACCGCCAGTATTGCGGTTGCTCTCATCGGCATCGCGGTCGGTGCGGAAATCGATATCATTGCTTATCTGACCAGCCGCTATTTTGGTATAACGCGGTTCGGGGCTATCTATGGACTGATCACTCTGTTCATCGGCACGTTCAATGCGTTCGGTGGTATGGCTTTTGGCCGTGCCTATGACGTCTTTGGGGGATACCGGGAGGCGTTGGGCGCCGCTGCTATCTGTTATCTGATCAGCGCCACGGGTTATCTCTTCCTGGGTCGCTATCCGAAGGCAGCTCCGACTCAAGATACCGTTGCGGCGTCGATAACCGCTCCATCTCCAGCTGAATGAAGAGATGCCAATCCGCAGGGGCTCAGAAGTTTCCCCCTGCAGCCTCCGCGGGGGTCATTTTGTCCAAGGTCAAATCGGACACGGCGCGGCGCAGCCGGGCAAGCTCGTTCAGCCGCTTCACCTGATCCGTCGTCTTCAGCCCGCCGAACTCATGGCGCGGTGCAGGGACTATCTCCGGCTACGGAAGCGGCTCTGATTGGGGACGCGCGCGACGGCATCGATGCGCCAAAGTGGAAGTGTTGAACACCACGTGAAAGTCGTGTGGTTAGGCTGCGCGAAAGGGACCGCCGGCGGGATCGTGGCTTGCGGCATGGTCGCGCGCATGGCCTCGCCTGTGTTCGAGCCGAAGCATTGAACGCTACGCGGCGACGGCGATGAGGGATTTCAGCGGCGCCGATTCGTCGGCGAGGTTTTGCGCGCTGACCTTCGCCCTGTCGGCGATCAGCCTTTTCGAGGCCATGAATTCGGCCGGGCGGTTGATTGCGTCGGCGGCGATGACGCGGCCGTCCCTCAGGTAAAAGGCGACGAAGGACGCGCCCTCCGTCGAGCCGCGGATGGCGACTTCGTCATAGCCTTCCGAGATGCCGGCCATTTTCAGCTTGAGGTCATATTGATCCGACCAGAACCATGGCGCCGTCGCGGCCGGAGCCGGCTTGCCGGCGATTACCGCCGCCGCCGTCCGCGCTTGTTCGAGCGCATTCGGCACTGACTCGAGACGGATCCTGCGTCGCAGGAAGCCGTGCTCCGCATGGACGGCGCAATCGCCGATCGCGAAAATATCCGGATCGCTGGTGCGCGCGCATTCATCGACGACAATGCCGTCGTCGACGATGAGCCCGGCCTGTTCGGCGAGCTCCGTATTGGGAACGAGGCCGACGCCGACGAGGACGAAATCGGCGCCGATCGAGAGCCCGTCGCCGCATTGCACCGCGCCGACGCTCTCGCCGTCCGGGCAAGCCGCAAATCCGCTGGCCGCGACGCCGGTGCGAATCTCAACGCCGGCGGCGCGATGAAAGCGCTCGTAAAAGGCCGACACCTCCGGCGCCGTCACGCGCGCCAGCACGCGCGGAGCGCCTTCGAGCACAGTGACCCTGAGGCCACGCTTGATGGCGACGGCCGCGACCTCGAGCCCGACATAGCCGCCGCCGACGATGACCACGCGACGGCCGAAATGCAGCTGCGGCTGCAACAGCGCGACGTCGGCGATCGTGCGCAGATAGAAGATGGCGCCGAGTTGCGCGCCAGGCACGTTCAGCGCGCGCGCCCGGCCGCCGGTCGCGATGACGAGCTTGTCATAGGAGACGCTTTCGCCGCTTTCGAGCGAGAGCCGCCTGGCGCCGCGGTTGATGGCGGCGACGCGCTGGCCAAGGCGCAGTTCGACGCGCGCTTTCTCATAGACGGCGGCCGCCTTGTAGATCAGCGCGTCGGCGCCGATCGCGCCGGAAAGATAGGCCTTGGAGAGAGGCGGGCGCATGTAGGGGAGATGGTTTTCGTCGCCAAAAAGAATGATGCGGCCAGGAAAGCCGTTTTGACGCAACAGCGTGGCGACTTCTGCGCCGGCTGCCCGCCGCCAATGATCGCGACCGTCGATCCCAAGTCGATGCCGGTAGCCTGTGACACGATCGTCTATTTTCTCCTGGCGTTGAAACACGTTATGCCGGCGAGCCCTCCAGCAGCGCCGACGATTATCGATCACGCACGGCGATCCGGGTCTGAGATCGTTTCGAGCTCGGTCGATCGACTGCATCCCGGGCAACCGACGGCCAGCTCTTCGTGGGACAGCAGGTATTCAACTATGGCCTCTATCTCCAAACATAGATCCGCCGACGCGTTGGACGCAATCGATTTGGCACTCGCGGTCCAAGAACGATCTCACATATTCGGATAATTCGGTCCGCCTCCACCTTCAGGGACTGTCCAGTCGATGTTCTGGGTCGGATCCTTGATGTCGCAGGTCTTGCAGTGGACGCAGTTCTGCGCGTTGATCCGCAGGCTCGGGCCGTCGACGATCTCATAGACGCCGGCGGGGCAATAGCGCTGCTCCGGCGCGTCATACACCGCGAGGTTGACCTTGATCGCGACCGCGGGGTCCTTCAGTTGAAGATGCGCCGGCTGGTTCTCCTCATGGTTGGTGTTGGAGATGAACACCGAGGAGAGCCTGTCAAAGGTGACGACGCCGTCGGGCTTGGGGTAGGCGATAGGCTTGCATTCCGAGGCCGGCTTTAGCGTCTTGTGGTCAGGCTTGTGATGTAGCGTCCAGGGCGCCTTGCCGCGCAAGACATAGGCGTCGAGGGCGGAATAGGCCATGGCCGCCCAAAGCCCCCATTTGAACGCCGGTTTGACGTTGCGGGCGCGGAGCAGCTCCTCCCACAGCCAGGTCGTTTTCAGCGCGGCCGGATAGGACGTCGCCTCCCGACTTGCTCCTTGGCCTTGTTCTTTCAGCAAAGCGACGATGCTTTCGGCGGCGACCATGCCCGATTTGATGGCGGTGTGGCTGCCTTTGATCTTCGGCACGTTGAGAAAGCCCGCCGCATCGCCGACCAGCGCGCCGCCCGGAAAGGTCAGCTTCGGCACCGATTGCAGGCCGCCGGCCGAGATCGCCCGCGCGCCATAGGAGATCCGCCGCCCGCCCTCGAACAGCGGGCGCACGGAGGGGTGCGTCTTGAAGCGCTGGAACTCTTCGAACGGCGACAGATAGGGGTTTTCATAGCCAAGGCCGATGACGAAGCCGACCGCCACCTGGTTGTCTTCGAGATGGTAGAGGAACGAGCCGCCATAGGTCTTCGGGTCAAGCGGCCAGCCGATGGTGTGGATGATGCGCCCCAGCTGGTGTTTGGCCGGTTCGACCTCCCACAGTTCCTTGATGCCGAGGCCATAGGTTTGCGGATCGCAGTCCTTGCGCAGATCGAAGCGCTCGAACAGCGTCTTGGTCAGCGAGCCGCGGCAGCCTTCGGCGAAGATCGTCTGGCGCGCATGCAGCTCGACGCCCGGCGCATAGCCGGCGGTGCGTTGGCCGTCCTTGCCGATGCCCATGTCGCCGGTGGCGACGCCCATGACCGCGCCGCGCTCGTCATACAGCACCTCCGCGGCGGCGAAGCCCGGGAAAATCTCGACGCCAAGCGCTTCGGCCTGCGTCGCCAGCCAGCGGCACAGATTGCCGAGGCTGATGATGTAATTGCCGTGATTTTGCATCTGCGGCGGCGTCGGCAGCTCGATCGCCCTGGTCTCGGTCAACAACAGGAAATGATCGTCCTTGGCCTCGGTGTTGAGCGGCGCGCCGCGCGCGCGCCAGTCGGGGATCAGCTCGCTCAAGGCATGCGGCTCGAACACCGCGCCCGACAAAATATGCGCGCCGACCTCGGAGCCTTTCTCCAGCACGCAGACCGAAAGCTGCGGGTTCAGCTGCTTCGCTCTGATCGCGGCGGCGAGGCCGGACGGACCGGCCCCGACCACCACCACCTCGAATTCCATCGATTCACGTTGCATAACGGCGCGCCTCGGATGTCAGATTGGGCGGTGTAAAAAATGGGAGGATCCTGGAAGAAACGCAAGGCACCCGAGTGCCGGATGCGGATAAAGGTTGCCCGCAATGCAAAAAGTGCCCCGCTCCCAAGTGGCGGCGCGGGAGGATAGGAGAGCCGCATGGTTTTCAGATCGCGATCGAGACAGAGGCGCCGCCAAACCGTAGCCGGCGACCTGAAAAATCGGAGGCTCGTCGTTTGCGCGGCCTATCAATTAGGTGTGGCTGCGATTGGTAGGCAAAGGCACGACCATCCGCACACGAAATCCATTCCTATCATATTCAACGTCCACTTCGGCGCGAATTTGCTGCGAGAGTACTCTATTGAGAAGCATTGATCCAAAACCTTCGCTCGTTGGGGGCGAGACCGGCGGCCCGTCCTGTTCGCGCCATTTGCAGCGAAGCGCGCGGCCACCATTCCTGGTCACGACGGTCCAGTCAATTTCGATCCGGCCTTTTTCACGGCCCAAGGCTCCATGTTTCCTCGAATTCTTTGTAAGTTCATGGATGGCCATGCCGAGGGGCACAGCGATCTGTGAGGGGAGTTCGACGAAGGGGCCGTCGAGTTGAACACGACGCCCATCCTCGCGGCAATAAGGTGCAAGTTCATGGTTCAACAAATCGAAAAAGGAAATGGATTGCTCCAATTCTTCCGTCAGCACCGAGTGGGTCCTGGCAAGGCAAGCTACCCGGCCGGCGAAAGCTTCTTTGAAGTCTTCGATCGTTGCCGAAATGCAGGCGGTCAAATTCATGACCGCTTGGACTGTTGCAAGCGTATTTCTCACACGATGATGAAGTTCACGAATGAGGAGCGATTGGCGTAGTTCCGCCCGAACATGACCGGTTACGTCATTACCCTCGACGAAAATGCCGGCGACTTCACCCCCAAAGTTCAGAATCGGCTGAAAAACAAAATCGAGGAAATATTCTTCCAGCTCCCCGTTCGGCCGCTTTTGCAGCAGCCAGCGCATTTTCCGGCCGATGAAGGCTTCGCCCGATCTGAAGGCTCGGTCGAGAAGACCAGGATAGGCTTGATTGACAATTTCGGTAGCCCTTCGCGCATCGTTTTGCCAAGGATGTCGCGGCCTCCGACAAGCTTGAGAAAGGAGGGGTTCACGAGCTCGAAAAAATGATCCCGCCCGCGCAGAACGCACATGAAGCTCGGAGCTTGCTCAAACAAGCGGTGTAATTGGATGGTCTCGGCCGAAAGAATCTGCTTGATCTCCTTCGGCGTTTCCATATGACTCACGTTGCGCCTCCAGACATGTAGCCAGGCGCCACATGTGGCTCCATGTTTCGCCGATCAGTGGTTCTGGGTACTAGCGCATTACGAGGGCGGCCAACCGCCCGCGCCAGAAAGCCATCTCGCCTGCGCATTCGCCCAGATCTTTATCTAGCCTGTCTCATCGATAAGCTGGCTCTGCTTTGGAAAATCCAGATCGCCCGCGCCAGCCGCGCTTGCTTCTTTCCCGTAATGATCTACCACATGTCGGCCTCTTTCCCGACCCATCGCCAATGAGAGCCGGGAACGATCATGAATGCGATTGAATAGACGGTGTATTTGCCGCGCCGACGCAATCACACTAAGAGCCCTCGGTCAGTGCACGGAAAGGTCCAATGCAATTCGCTATGGCCGGGCAATCGAATTGCGCCGCGCCCCTTCGTTGTATGGCCCTGCCCGAGGTGTTTCACGGGCCCGAACAAAACGATTCTGGAGACAGGAGAATGGCGAAGCCGACGCAGGCCGAGGCCGAAGCGGCCGTTAGGGTTCTTATCGAGTGGCGTCGGCGTGGTCATCGAGGCTGAACACAGCTGCATGACGCTGCGCGGCGTCAACACACTCGGAAGCACCCTGACGACCAGCCGCCTATGCGGCGTCATCCGAGATGACCCTCGCACGCGGGAGGAATTTCTGCGCCTGACTCGCGCATAGCCGATACGTCCGGCGCGCCCGCGGCCACGCAACTGGAGAGAGACAGACCGACCGTGGGCCGCGCGACGGCGCCGAGCCGTGGCATGGTCGCTAGGCCTTGCTACCTTTCGCCGCCGATTGCGTTCATTAGACAATCACCGCTTGCGGTCCACGCCTGACACGTGAGCGCGCCTATCATAAACAGGTCGGAAACAACGCCCGCTTCGGTCCTTGTCGGTCGCGACGCTACCCGCAGCCCGGCGGGAATGGCGTCGCGACACCTCATGCAATCAGCTCTTTCAAGGCGAATTTCACCACCTTGCCCGTCGTATTCATCGGCAGAGCATCGAGGAAGGTTATCCCACGCGGAACCTTGTAATTGGCCAGATTCGCTTTGCTCCAGGCGATGACCTCGGCCTCCGTCAAGGTCGATCCCGCGGCGCGGACGATGAAGGCATGGCCAACCTCGCCAAGCCGCTTGTCGGGCACGCCGATGACGGCGCACGATTGCACGCCCTGAAGAACGCCCATTTGACGCTCGACCTCGACCGGATAAACGTTAAAGCCGCCGACGATATACATATCTTTCAGACGGCCCGTGATCTTCAGATAGCCATCCGCATCGAACAAGCCGACGTCACCGCTGTGCAGCCATCCGTCGGCGTCCAGCGCCAGGCTGGTGGCGCCGCTATTGTCGAGATATTCAATCAGAAGCTTGTCGTCGCGGATGAGCACTTCTCCCGGCTCATTGGGCGGCAGGGGATGGCCGTTGGCGTCCACCACCCGGATTTCGGTTCCCGGCAGCGCCTTACCGACGGTCGTCGCCACCCGTTCGATATCGTCGCCAGGCAATGTATGCGTGGCCGAGCCGCAGCATTCCGTCATGCCATAGCCAGCGGAAAGCACGGCGATGTTGGTTTCGCGCCGGAGGCCGCGCATCAGCTCAATCGGGATGGTTGTCGCCCCGGTGCTGAGGAAACGCAGGGCGCTGATATCCCAATCATTCCGGTTCGGATGCGAAAGCACCTCCTGCCACACGGTAGGGGGCGCGGGCATCACAGTGATGCGGTTCTTCGCGATGAGGTCGAGAACCGAGGCGCCGTCATAGGCGTCCGGCCAGTAGATTGTGCTGCCGGTCAACAGGCCGACGACCCAGCCCGCTTTGTAAGAGGCGTTGTGGGAAAACGGACCAAAGACGCAATAGCGATCGTCGGCCGTCATGCTGGCGATTGTGCGCCAGGCGCGCGCGCCGCCCAGCGACCGCTTGTGATCGAAGATCGCTCCTTTCGGCAGACCCGTCGTGCCGGACGTGAACATAATGTCGGCGATGTCGTCGGGCGTGACGGCGGCTGACCGCTCCGCCAGCACGGCGTCTTTCACCGTCTCGCCGCCCGCCAGGAAGCAGTCCCAGCCTTGTTCGACGCCGGCAAGCTTTGTCGGGTCCGGCCGCAGCACGATGATCCGTCGTAGATTTGGCATCGGCTCATCGCGCAGCATGTCGGGATAATGGCGGTTGAGGAAATCGCCGATCGAAAACAGCCGCGCGATCTGCACGCGCCGAACGATGTCGGCGACCTCGCCGCCGCGCAACCGGGTGTTGAGCGGGACGATGACGCCGCCAATCCTCTGTGCGCCCACGGCGGCGGCAACCCATTCCCACATGTTGGGAGCCCAGATGCCGATGCGTTCGCCTTTGACAAAACCATCCGCGAGCAAAGCACGCGCCACCCGGTCGGCCGCGGCGTCGAGCGCGGCAAAGCTCATGGTCCCGTCGGCCGCGCTGGCCAGCGCTGGTTTGCCGCCGAACCGCCGCGCGGCGTCCTTGAGCAGGGCGGGAATAGTGGTCATGTCAAAGCCTCTGTGCGCTTACGTCAACCGTCGCTGTTTGATTGTGATCATGAGAGGGGCCCGGCTCACGAAAATTTGGAAGAGCGGTTTCGCCCATGCAATCCATCAAATCCGTGATGGCTCCGCGCCGAAAACTCACCAACCGAAGCGGCAACTCGGCGCGCACCGGGCGAGCGCTCATTGGGTCAGCGGACCATGCCTGAAGGCTGGACGCCCCAAGCTCGGCCCATACGCACGATGACGGGCGCTATGGGATCGAATCTCGCATCGGCGTCCTGCTCAGTGCTGGCTGAACGGAATGCGGACGACCAGCCCGTCCAGCTCCTTGGTCACCTGGATCTGGCAGGCGAGGCGCGACGTAGTCTCGGGATCGACGGCTACTTCCAGCATGTCGGCCTCGGTTTCGCCCGCAGCGCCGGTCGCCTCTATCCAGGCGGGATCGACATAAACATGGCAGGTCGCACAGGAGCAGGCGCCGCCGCAATCGGCCTCAATGCCGGGCACGCCGTTGTGCACGGCGACCTTCATCACCGAGCTTCCCTCTTCAGCGTCCAGCACATGTCGGTTTCCATCAGGGTCTATGAAGGTGATTTTGGGCATGCCCGATCCTCTGAACTTGGAACCGTTCTTGTACGCGGCGGCTCGCGTTTATGCCAGCGGATGGAAATAAAATTAAGAATACGATCCCTTTTCTCACGCCTTGAAAAACCTCGGCGACGCGTCCTAAGTGCGCCATTGAACAGCTATCGGAGCCGCGGATCGAAGCTGCGGGATCGGCAACGTCACGAGAGCGGAGCCGGCAGTTAAAGGGGAGCGCCCTCAAGTGTCGACATATGCCCTAAATATGGAAGTTCCGAAACATGTTCCGGCGGAGCTTCTATTTGATTACGATGTTTATGAGCCTGGACCTCCAGGATCGGATTTCTTTGTCGAGCTATATAAGCTTAAAAAACGCGCGCCGCCGATCTTCTGGACGCGGAATAATGAAGGTCATTGGTATGTGACCGACGCAAAGCTGCTGGACCAGGTGTTGCGCGACAGCGACGGGTTTTCCAGCAAGATGCTTGTCGTGCCGCGTTCCAATAACGTTGGCGGCGGATTGACGCCGATCAGCCTCGATCCGCCGGAACATACCAAATATCGCGAACATTTATCGGTCGCATTGTCACGCAAGGGCGTCGTCGAACTCGCTCCCGGCGTTCGCCAACTGGCGATCGAACTAATCGAAGACCTGAGGGGCAAAGGCCGATGCAATTTCATGGCCGATTTTGCCTTTAAGCTCCCGATCATCGTGTTTTTGCGCCTGGTGGACTTGCCTGAACATCACCGGCTGGATCTACTGGAGCAGGTCTCCAAGATTATCCATCCAGGGAGCGACAAGGCGAAAATCATAGGCGCGCTTGCCGCCTATTTAGCGCCCATTGTGAAAGAGCGATACGCTAATCCTGGCGATGACTTGATCAGCTGGCTGTCGACCCGCGAAATCGACGGGGCAAGGATGGCGGAAGATCGGCTGCAGAATATGTGCACTTTGCTGTTGATCGGCGGTCTCGATTCTGTCGCGAATACGCTTGGCTTCTTCGCTCGATTCCTGGCCGAGAATCCCGACCATCGCCGGCAGATTATCGAGAATCCGAAAATCATCAGTTCGGCCGTGGAAGAATTGCTGCGGCGGTTTCCGACCGTGGCGGCGGGCGGAGGCCGCATCTGCGCGCAAGACCGTCAGGTTGGTCCTGCGCTTGTGAAAGCTGGCGAACAGGTCATAGCGGCGACGGCGATGATGAATTTGGACGATGAACGCTACCCGGATCCGCTGAAGGTCGACTTCAACCGCCGGATCAATAGCGTCGGCACTTTCGGCCAAGGGCCGCATCGCTGCGTCGGGGCCAATCTGGCGCGCTCGGAACTCTCGATTTTCCTAGAGGAGTGGCTGAAACGGATTCCAGATTTTCGGCTGGCGGAAGAAGAGCCAACCTTCAAAGCGGGCGTCAATATTTCCTACAGCCGCCTCGTGCTGGAATGGCCGGTTTAAGCCGCCCGGGACGCGCTCCCCGCGACGAAAGCGGGGCGGCGGCCATGATGATCAACGGCCGTTAAAATTGGGCCGCCGCTTCTCAAAAAAGGATTTGCGCTTCTCGGCTGTGTCCTCAGTCGATTGGCTGAGAAAAATGGCTCGGTTTTCCAGTTCAATCGCGGCCTCGAGGTTTGGCGCGTTCGCATTCATCCACATGGTCTGCTTGGTCAACGCGATGCCGATGGGGCTATTTACGAGAATAGCATCCGCCAATCGCAGCGCCTCTTCCATCAAGGCGTCATCCTCGACCATCCGAAGGATCATGCCTATCGCCGCGGCCTCCTCCGCGGGCAGCGATCGACCGGTCAGCAGCAATTCCGCCGCTCGCTGGGAGCCGACGAGGCGGGGCAGCATATAGCTAAGCCCTAATTCATGGCCTGTGCCGGCATTGTGGAACGCATTGACGAATTTGGCCGAACGTCCGGCGATGACGAGATCAGCGGCTAGAGCGATTGAATAGCCTGCGCCCGCGGTGACCCCGTTCACCGCGGCGATCACCGGTTGCGGAATGGCCCGGATGAGCGGCGGAATCATGCCGAGTTTCATCAAAACCGCGCGGCTTGACTGGGCTTTGCCCTGGCCTTCGGCAACCCAGCTCGGAGCGCCGCCGGCGCGCAGATCATGCCCCGAACAAAAGCCGCGGCCGGCGCCGGTCAGGATGACCACCCGAATGTCTGGATCGAAGCGAACGGCTTCGAGCTCGGCGATCAGCGCTTCATACATAGCGTAGGTCAGCGCATTCAGGGAATCCGGCCGGTTCAGCGTCAATCGGCAGACGCGTTCCGCCGGCTCGTCTCGTACGATATCGCTCATCAGGCTTCCACTCTTCAACGGGTCGCTCCTCGTGTACTGCGCCACCAACGAGGAAAGCGAGCGTCTCCGACGGCGTGTCGCCATGGCATCAGGATTGTGATGCACGCGCCGCCCCTGATGATCAGCGTTTCGTTACGCAAGCGCTTTCAGGCATATCATCAAGGCTGATGCCGGCCGGCGCGGCCCTGTCCCGCCATCGCACGGCGGGCGCTCTGGCCGTCGAGGCCAGACTGAGGAGGAGGCGAATGAGCAGCGCACATAAATGGCTGAAGTCGACTGAAACCATCGCCTTCGATGTGACGGACCGCGTAGGGCGGATCACGCTTAACCGGCCGGAGAAGCGCAATGCGCTGAGCGGGCGGATGCTGCAGGAGATCCACGAGGCGCTGCTCGAGGCTGACGACCGCATCGACGTCAACGTCATTTTGCTGCGGGGTGAAGGAGGGGACTTCTGCGCCGGCTACGATCTGACCGACAGTTATGGCGGCAAGGAGGCTGGCAAGCCCGATCATGAGCCGGCGCTCTACCGCACGCGCAGCGGTTCCATCGACGACGATATCTGGCAGCTGGAGCGGCAGCAGGAACTGACGCTCGTCATGCTCGACCTGCACAAGCCGATCATCGCCAAGATCCAGGGCAATTGTCTTGCCGGAGGCACAGACCTCGCCTTTTCATGCGACATCGTGCTGGCCGCCGACGACGCCAAGATCGGCTTTCCCGCGGCGCGGGCCAATGGCACGCCGCCGACCAATCTGTGGCTCTATCATTGCGGGCCGCAATGGGCCAAGCGGATGCTGTTTAGCGGAGATACGATCAGCGGCCTCGACGCGGCGCGGATCGGCTTGGCGCTGGAAGCCTATCCGGCCGACCAGATCGAAGATGAGGCGAATGAACTGGCAAGGCGCATTTCCAATATCGATGCCGAAATCCTGGCCACGCACAAGCGCGTCGTCAACATGCAGATGGAGCTCGCCGGCGCTAAAACAGCGCAGCGCTACGCCGCCGAGTTGGACGCGCGCGCGCACCTGTCGCAAGGGCCGCGTCGCAGCCAGTTTCGCGCGGACATGGCCGAGCTCGGCCTGAAGGAAGCGCTGAAACGGCGCGACGGGCCATTCGGCGAAGGCCGGATCAAGCTGCGCGCGCGGGGCGGCGGTGTGGGCTGAGCGGTTGGCGCCGCCTGTGACGCAAACGCTCGGCGGCGATGCAACATGGGCGCCGACTCATTTGCCCGCTTAACCAGTAGTACGTCGCTTGTGGTGGCGCTCAGGCACTTTCAGAGGGCCGGATCAGCGGGGCAGCCCGAGCACTCTTTCCGCCAGCACATTCTTTAATATTTCGTTCGTTCCCCCGGAGATGGTCCAGGCATAGCTCCATAGATAACGATCGAAAACGGCAATGGTCTGGTTGCTGTCACCCGTCGTTCGCGGCATCGCGATCTGGCCGCCAAGACCGCTCCGCTCAACGACGAAGGCCGAATAATCATGAAGCAGTTCGGAGTAGAGCAGCTTCACATAATTGGGCAAGGCGCCGCCTCCGAGATGTGGATCGGCAATCACCCCTTCCATCATTTGGTCAATGATCGTCCGCAACGCGATCATCCGCGCATAATAACGCATGAAATTCCGCCGGCTCCCGGCGTCATTCCACCAGCATATCAGGCCAGCCTTCGCTTCAGCGAGGATGGTCTCCATCGACCGGCGCAGGCGCTCGGCCAAATCGACGATGATCAAGCCGCGTTCGGCGGCGAGCGTCGATTGTGCGATCCGCCAGCCGTCGTTCTCGGCGCCGATCAAATTCTCGACCGGAATCTCGACGTCATCCAGGAAGATTTCGCAAAATTCCGCGCCGCCATTGATTTGCTTGATCGGGCGACGCGTGACGCCGCGCGCATTCATGTCCATGATGAAAAAGGAGATGCCAGCCTGCTTTTTCGGCGCATTGGGATTGGTTCGCGCGAGCAGGAGACAATAACGGGCGAACATGCCGTAGGATGACCAGACCTTCTGGCCATTGACGACGTAGACCTCGCGCCCGTCGGGAGTCGTTCGGCGTTCCGACCGAGTGCGCAGGGACGCGAGATCGGAACCTGCTCCCGGTTCCGAGAAGCCCTGGCACCAGACTTCGCCGTGATCGCGCACGCCGGTCAAGTAGCGTTCGCGCTGTTCGGCCGTTCCATGCGCGAACAGGGTCGCCGGAAGATGGAACAGCGAGATCGTGAACAGATCCGGCCGCGGCGCTTCCGCGCGGGCGAGCTCCTCATTCAAGATGACCGAATGACGAAGCGAAAGCTCCTCGCCGCCCCAGGCCCTCGGCCAGTGGGCGTTGGCGAGCCGGACCTTTCTCAACTCATCGAACCACCATCGCTGGAATTCGACATATTGCTCATCGCTCGCGTCGAGAAGGCGTTGCCTCCAGTCATGCGGTAACACAGCCTCGAGCCATGCCCGTATTTCCGAGCGAAACGCATCGAGATCATCAAGACAGTCCAATGGCGCCGGTTGGCGCTCGGCGAGAACCGCGGTCATGCAGTCTCCGAAAGCAGGATTGCGGCGCGATCAAGATAGGCATCCTCGCTGCCGAAAATGAGCCGATTGAGCCAAGCGCGCTTAAGGTAAATGTGGCACTCGTGCTCCCAAGTGAACCCAATGCCGCCGTGCAATTGCACCGCGTCGTCGGCGATGGCGGCATAGGCGCTGGTCGCGGTCGCGCGCGCAAGGGCGGCCATCCCCAAGGCTCGCGCGCCATCGCCGTCTCGCGCCAACACGTGGCTCAGCAACGCCCGAGCCGCTTCCAACCGTAGCTTGTGATCGGCGACGCGATGCTTCAAGGCTTGGAACTGGCCGATCGGTTGCCCGAACTGCGTCCGAATCTTGAGGTATTCGACTGTCTTGTCGAGTATCGCCTCCGCGCCGCCAATACTATCGCAGGCTATGCCAAGCGCCGCGTGCCGCTCGAGCATCGCCGGATCGATATTGATTGGCAGGATTGGCGTCTGGTCAAAAATGAGCGTCGCGAGGCTTCGGGTCCGGTCCACGGCCGGCGTCGTCTGGATCGTCAGACCGGGCGCGCCGCGCGCGACGAGCGCATAGCGTCGATCCCCCACGCCGACCAGGAACAGAGTCGCGGCGCCGCCATCAAGCACATGCTCGGCTGTGCCCGTGAGTGGGTCGCCGGACAGCGCCGCAGCCGGCGCGTAGGCCGCGAATAATTCGCCGGCGGCGATGCGCGGCAGCCACGCGGCCCGCACCTCCTCCGGCGCCTGGCTCAGCGCCTCGGCGACCAGCAAGGTTGGCAGCATTGGCAAGGGCGCCGGCCCGCGGCCCAGCTCCTCATAAAGAACGGCAAGGGCGCCGAAGCCGAGGCCAAGGCCGCCATCCGCCTCGGCGAGCCAGCCGAGCGACGCAACTGTGGCCGACAACGCTTCGTCATACAGCGCATCGCTGTTGAAATGGCGGCGCACCCGCTCGCCATTCGCTTCGGCGGCGAGAACATCGCGCATGCTCGTCCTCAATTCGACGAGGTCGATATCGTCGCTCATCCTCCGCCCCTCAGCTTCGTGCGTCCCGTCCGGATCGACGGCGCGTATTTCCCGTCACGCCAGGGCCAGTTTCATATCGATAAAGCGGCGGCGTTGCTCGCCGGCATTGCCCAACCAGGCCGACAAAGTCAGCGCCCGCTTCACATAAAGTCCGAGATCATGCTCCTCAGTGAAGCCGATGGCGCCATGGAGTTGGATCGCTTCTCGCGCTACGCGGGCCGCCGTATCGCTACAGCGCCCCTTCGCGCGAAGAGCGGCGAAAGGCAGCTTTTCCGGATCGTCTGCGATGCCGAGCGCGAAGCCGAGCGCCGCGACAGCCCGCTCCTTCTCGAGGTAGAGATCAACCGCCTTATGCTGCAAAGCCTGGAAAGAGCCGATCAACTGATCATACTGTTTGCGAATGCCCATATATTCAATCGTCATGTCGAGCATCTTCTCGGCAAGGCCGAGCAGGCTGGCCGACACGGGGGTTTCGTCCAGCGCCCGGGCGATGGCGGCTTCGGCCGCCGCGGGAGACGCGACGACCGCGTCGCTGGCGACGACCACGCCCGACAAGGCGAGCTGGCCGAGCGGACTATCATCCGAGCGCCATACATGGCCAAGCGTGAGCCCCGCCGCCTCCGCTGGCACGCAGAACAGGCGCCATCCATCTTGGCCTTTGCCGGAACCAGAAAATGGGTGGCGCCGGCGCCGCCGGCGACTGACTGACAACGGCCCGTCAGCCGATACCCGTCGCCATCGGGCGTCGCCGCCACCTCCGGCAATCGTTCGTCGAAGTCGAGCGCCAGGGCCGGACGGCAGCCGCCCTCGACCAACGCGCTCAGCAGTTCGCGGCGCGGCGCGTTGACGTCGCTGTGCATGACCGCGCGCGCGGCCAATACCGCATGGACCACCAGCGGTTCGCAGATCAACCCCTTTTCCAGCTCTTGCACCACGGCCGCCATTTCGGCCAGTCCCAGACCAGCGCCGCCATCCGCCTCCGGCGCCAGATGCCAAGCCAGCCAAGCTCCGCGAAGGTCGCGAACAGGCCGGGATCGTATCCCGGCAAGGTCTTGCGTAGCGCCCGTGTCCGCCGGTGGTCTGTCCGGTCGGCAACCAGCCGCCGCGCGCTTGCACGAAGCGCGCCGGCCGTTTCTGCCTCCTGACTGGCGACGTCCCGGTCTATGTACCTCGCTCATCGCGCCCTCACGCCGGCAGGCCAAGCACGCGCTTGGCCAGGATGTTGCGATGGATTTGGACCGTCCCGCCATAGATCATTGGCGCGCGCGCCGTGAGATAGTCGCGCAGGAGGTCGGCGTTTCCGCCCTCAAAGGCGACCTCGCCGAAGAGGCCGCCGCGCTCGGCCGCGATTTCCATGGTCAATTCGGTGATACTCGCATAGGTCTCGGTGGCGACGATCTTCAAGGCGGACACCTCGAAGCCAAGGCTGCGCCCGGCCCGGATTTCCTGCGCCAGCCGTTCATACATCTCGCTATTGTCCGCCAGATCGAGCTGAAGCTGGGCGATACGGTCCACCGTCACAGGATCTTTGTCTCGCCCGGTAAGCCCGGCGACCTTGAGCAGCCGATCCATTGCCTGACGGCCCATGTGCGGCGAACCCGCCCAGACGCGCTCGAAGCCGAGCAACGACTGCGCCACCCGCCAGCCATTGTTGAGGCCGCCGACGAGATTGGCGATTGGCGCGCGCACATCGTCCAGGAAAACCTCGGCGAATTCGGCATCGCCGACGATGGTAACGATGGGCTTCACCGTGACGCCAGGCTGATCCATATCGACAAGGATGAAACTGATGCCCGCCTGTTTCTTCACCGTCTTGTCGGTGCGCGCGAGGACGAAAATATGGTTGGCGTCGACCGCGCCCGAGGTCCAGATCTTATGGCCGTTGATGATGAACTCGTCGCCTTCGATCCGCGCCTCGGTGCGCAACCCTGCCAAATCCGATCCGGCGCCGGGCTCAGAGAAGCCCTGGCACCAAAGATGTTCTCCCGACATGATCTTTGGCAGATAATACGACACCTGCTCCGGCGAGCCATGGGCCAAAAGCACCGGGCCGACATTAAGGACGCCCTGTTCCATCACACGCGAGATGCCGGCCCGCGCCCATTCCTCGAGATAGATGAGGTGTTTGGCCGGCTTCAGCGCCATGCCGCCATGCTTCACCGGCCAGGCGGGGGCGAGCCAGCCATGGGAAGCCATGGCGCTATACCAGCCCCGCGCCTGCTCCCCATCGCACATGCTCCTCTCCCCGCCTCAACTCGGACGGGCAATGGGCTTCGATGAAATCCCTTGCAGCCTGCCGGAAGTCCTGATCCGACATGGCGTTCCAGTCAATCATGAAACATTCTCCCCGCCGGGCGCATCGCCTTGCGATCGTCCGTCGTCATGTCAGCCTTTGCAAATTCGCGGGATCAAACGGAATTGGCGGCTCGCCGTCGCGCGCCTTCGCAAACCATCGCGGATCATTGAGAAGCGACCGGCCGACGCCGAC
>CAWBLM010000007.1:0-86762 GCA_963789645.1 uncultured Alphaproteobacteria bacterium
ACGGCTTGCCGGTCGGATTCAGCGCCTCCGGACCTAAGGGAAATCAGATCGCCGGGATGACATGCGCGGCTTGCCATACGCGCCAGATTACGGTCGAAGGCAAGAATTACCGCATCGACGGCGGCCCGGCGGTCGTGGATTTTCAGAGTTTTCTCGCCGATCTCGAGGT
This sequence comes from uncultured Alphaproteobacteria bacterium, assembly GCA_963789645.1. Lineage (GTDB taxonomy): Bacteria > Pseudomonadota > Alphaproteobacteria > Rhizobiales > Beijerinckiaceae > Methylocapsa. The sequence continues at coordinate 170 of CAWBLM010000007.1, forward strand.
GGCTGTCGGCGCGGTCTTGAATGACCCCGCCTCATTTGCCGATTTCGCCCGCTCGACGCTCGGGCCAAACGCGCAAAGCGACGATATTGCGGCGCTGCGTCAAAGCGTTGCGGCCTGGCATTTGCGCTATCATGCGCTGATGTCGCGCGCTCTGCCCGACCCCGCATGGGGTTACGGCAGGCTGGACGCCGTATCGATGATCTTCAATCGGCTTACCGGCCTCGATCTTGGACCTTCGCCGAGCCATTTGCTCACCGATAACATCATGCGCGCGGACGCGCCGGTCCGCTATCCATTCCTGTGGAACGCGTCGAAACAGGACAAGACGCAATGGCCGGGCTTCGCCGATAACGGCAGCGACATTCTCGCTCTTCCCCGCAACCTTGGCGAGGTGTTCGGCGTGTTTGGCGTGTTTGAACCCAAGAAGACCCAATGGCGCCTCCTCGGTTACGACTATCTGAACAATAATTCGGCCAATTTCGACGGATTGAACAAGCTTGAGAATGCGATCAAAAAGATCGGGCCGCCGCGATGGCCATGGCCCATCGACGCGGCGCTTGCAGATCAAGGCAAGATCATTTTCGAAACGACAGGCGGTTGCGCCGGCTGCCACGGAATCAAGCCGGGCAAAGTGCAGTTTCCGGACGAACAGACCTGGGCGACTCTGCGTGAGGACGTCGGAACCGATATTCGCCAATATCATATCCTTGCGCGCAAGGCGCAGCCGGGGGCGTTGCGCGGCGCGCAAATTCCGACGCTGGTAAAGCCGCTGGCAGACCCTTCCTACGCGGTCGATATTCTTGCGGTTTCGGTCCTTGGCTCGATTTTGCAGAATCACGCGATTTCATCGGGCGAGTTGCCGGCCCCGCCGCCTGCGCGCTTGAAAAGCTTCCACTTGCCGTTTTCGCTGCAAGGGCTCGAAGGCGCGTTCGCCTCGGTCGAGCACATCAAGCACCTGAGCGCCGGCCTGGCCGACGCCAAGCCTGTCTACGAGGCGAGGGTCTTGGAGGGCATTTGGGCCGCGGCGCCCTATCTGCACAATGGGTCGGTCCCGACGCTGAAGGACCTCCTGAAGCCCGCCGCCGAACGCCCGCAGAGTTTCAAAGTCGGACCGGCCTATGATCTTGAGACGGTTGGCCTCGCCCTCGAGCAACCGGCGCAGAGCTCGACGCTGAGCACGACAGATTGCAGCGACTTGGCCTCGGGCGCGAGCCGCTGCGGTCACGTATATGGCGTGCAATTGCCTGACGCAGATAAAAAGGCGTTGCTCGAATATCTGAAGACGCTCTGAGCGATTGTTGAGGCGTCTTTGCGCGAGGCGCCGGTCAGGAGCATAAAATGGTGAAAGCGGTTTGGAACGGCGCCGTGGTTGCCGAAGCCGATGAAACTGTGATCGTCGAAGGAAACCATTATTTTCCAAGGGGCGGCGTGGCGCGGGAGTTCCCGAGGCCGAGCCAGACAACCAGCGTCCGCCCTTGGAAAAGAGTCGCTCATTATTATACATTGGTCGTCCGGGCGCCGCCTGGCATTAGCCCAAGCCGAAACCGGCGGCAGAGTCGATCAAGCACAAAATCGCGTTCTCGCACCGGCCTGCGATGCATGCAATTTGTTCAGGTCGTCACCCGCTAAACTTAGGGGGTTTTTATGTTGTTCAACATTTTGAGCTCACTGCTTTCTTCTTCGCCAACCCACGCGTTGAATATCGGGGATCAAATTCCCCCAATTGAGGCAAAAAATCAGGACGGAAAAATTGTGAAACTTGGCGAGCTCAAAGGCCAGTTTGTGTTGCTCTATTTTTACCCCGCAGACGAAACGACGGGATGCACCAAGGAAGCCTGCACACTACGTGACCACTACGACAAAATCAAAGCCATGAGTGCCGTTGTTTATGGAATCTCCAGACAAGACGAAAAAAGCCACAAAAAATTTATCGCCCATCACAAACTGCCGTTTGATCTTCTGGTTGACTCCGATGGGCACATCAGCAAAGCTTTCGGCGTCGCCGCCGTGTTGAACTACAATCACCGTTCCAGTTTCCTAGTCGATCCCAGCGGCAAAATCATAAAGACCTACCCGAACGTCGACCCCTCAAGGCACGCCGAAGAAATCGTCGCCGACCTAAAAGCCGCCTCAGCTTCATCCTAGGCCGCCTTGGAACTGATGCGCGTTTCCCGTGGCTTCTGGCGGAGCGCCCTCTGGGTTGCTTTTTTTTGAACTCGACCTGGCAGGCGGGTGGACACCGCGGCCGCGCTCGCGCGCGCTGGCGCCTTGGGCAAAAATGTCATGGCTGTCTCTCGAATGACTATTGAGCTGGGAAAAGCCGGTAAGGCCGCCACCAGTTGGCGACGTTATTGGAATTTATCGGCCGCCGGCAACGTGTGCGTTAAGCCCGATAGGCTCGGCGCTCGACCCCCTACGTCCTAACCTGAAAGTCCCGCTTCGAGGCGTCATCACCAGCCAGTGACCGGCCAGGCGGCAGGCGCGGCACTTGGCGCAGTATCATAACGGTCAGGACAGCCGCAAGGTACGCGAGAAAAAGCCAGAACTGAATGGTTTTACTGAGGCGGTGCGAGATGCGAATACCGAACGGCGAACCGACAAGAGCGCCCGCTGTCAGTCCCGCAAACGCCGGCAGGTAAAGGTATCCTATCGCAGCGGAAGGGAGTCCGGCTGCGTTCATTCCTCCCATTACGTAACCCGCGCCTGCGCCGAGTCCGATCACCGCGGACAGTCCGGCCGCTATGGCAGAGGCGCTTTGTATGCGGTGGGCAGCTGCTTGCAGATACGGCACCGTGATGATGGCGGCGCCGGCGCCAAGCAGGGCGCCACTCAAGCCGGTGGCGATCCCATAAGTCCACAGGCTGGCGCCGGACGGCATGACGGGCGTCTCGCCGCTCGCCTCCGATTTTCCGGACTTGCCATAACGCCGGCGCAGCGCGCGCGCAATCGTGTATCCGACGAAGCCGATGAAGAACACGCGCAGGATGGAGCCTGGCAGGAGGCCGCCCGTGAACGCACCGATCACCGCTCCGACCACCACGGCCGGCGCCATGCGCCGGAAGAGCGGCCAGTTCAGGTCTCGGCGTTGGGCACGCAGGATGGTCGTGTACACCGCCGTGACGAACAGCACCGCAAGCGACGTGCCGATTGCGAGGCGCATCACGTAGTTGGACGAAACGCCTTCGAGCGGCAATGCCACGACGAGCGCCGGCGCGATGGTCAAGCCACCACCAGGTCCGAACAAGCCCGAAGCCAGGCCGGCGACAATTCCCGCGAGCAGGTAGATGGCGACGCTGGTCATCTGCGGTCACGCACCGCGAGGCCGGCCTTCGACCACCAGCTTGGAATAAAGTCCTGTCTGCTCATCTGCCAATCGGCCGCGAACGCGACGGCCTGAGGACGAAAAAAGGAACGGTCGCGACCATTGTTTTCATTAGGGTGGGTCCTTGAGGGAGCCTAACCGTCACAAGGTCTTCACCAAAAGTTGCTCGATCCACTCGGGCTGGGTCTCGCCGATCGAGCGGCCGGTTTCCTCGGGGCCCTTGAAGCAGATGAGCGTGCTTTGCACATGCGCCCCGAAGCGCCGCATCAGCGCCTTTTGCGTGTCGAAATCGATGGTGAAGATTTCGAGCTCTTTGAAGCGCGGTTCAACTCGCAGCTTTTCTATGATGGGCTTTTGCGCGGCGCACACCGGGCACCAGGGCGCCGAAATTTCAACGAGGATTGGCTTGCCGGCTTTCTGCGCCGCCTCGAAGGCTTGCGCCTCGAAGGGTTTGGGAGCTTCGCCGGAAAGCGCAGCGTTGAGTCCGAGAGCGACCCAAATAGGCAACGAAAAAAAGGCGCGGCGACTGACCATGGCCCGCTTCCTCCACCTTTACGTCGCCCCCCACCAGCGAAACGGCCGCCCGTTTGCGTTTTAAATCTTTTGGGCGCCGCTCGCGCTCTTCATCCCTCACATTAATGCCGACTCAGCCAAAGAATCAGTATTTTTTCGAATCACGGCTCAGCATTTTTGCCCGCGCAACGCCTCGACGCCGGGCAGAAGCTTGCCTTCGAGCCATTCGAGGAAGGCGCCGCCCGCGGTCGAGACATAGGTGAAATCGTTGAAAACATCGGCCTTATTGAGCGCGGCGATGGTGTCGCCGCCTCCGGCAATCGTCTCCAGCGAGTGGGTATGGGTCAGTTGCGCCGCCACCTTGGCGATCGCGACGGTGCCGATGTCGAACGGCGGGGTTTCAAAGGCGCCGACAGGACCGTTCCAGACCACGGTGCGGGCGGCGGCGAGGACGCCGACGACTTTGGCGATGGTGCGCGGCCCGATATCGAGGATCATGTCGTTTTCGCCGACGGAATCGATGTCGACCGCGCGAGTCGGCGTATTGGCCTCGAACTTTGTCGCGACAATCGCGTCGACCGGCAGCACCAGCTGGCATTTCGCGGCGCCGGCGTCGGCCATGATTTTTCTGGCGGTTTCGGCGAGCTGCGTTTCGCAGATTGACTTACCGACGTTTATGCCGCTGGCCGCGAGGAACGTATTGGCCATGCCGCCGCCAATGAACAGGAACTCGACCCGGCGCATCAGATTGCCGAGCAGTTCGAGTTTGGTCGAAACTTTGGCCCCACCGACGATCGCCGCCACGGGACGTTCGGGTTGCGCCAGCATGCAGGTCAGCATCTCGAGTTCGCGCTGCATCGTCCGCCCGGCGTAGGCCGGCAATTTACGGGCGATGCCTTCCGTCGAGGCGTGCGCCCGGTGCGCGGTCGAGAAGGCGTCGTTGACGTAGAGATCGCCGAGCTCGGCGAGCTGCTCGACAAAGGCGGGATCGTTCTTTGTTTCGCCGGGATGGAACCTTGTGTTCTCGAGCAACAGGATGTCGCCGTTGCGCAAGGCCGCGACCGCGCTTGTCGCCACCGGACCGACGCAATCCGACGCGAAGAATACCATACGGTGGAGTTCATGCTCGAGCGCGACCGCCACCGATTTCAACGAGGTCTCGGCCTCCGGCCCGTTTTTCGGACGGCCAAGATGGGAGAGAATGATGACCTTCGCGCCCTTTTCGGAAATTTCGCGGATGTTCGCGAGGACGCGGTTGATGCGCGTCAGATCGGTGATGCGGCCGTCCTCCATCGGCACGTTGAGATCGACCCGGACCAAAACCCTCTTATTGGCCAGCACTGCATCGTCGAGAGTCGGAAAAGGCGAGGCGGCGTTGGATCTGGTCATAGGTGTTTCCCCATAGCGACGGCGGTGTCGATCATCCTGTTCGAGAAGCCCCACTCATTGTCGTACCAGGACACGACGCGCACGAAGGTTCCGTCGATCACCCGCGTCTGGTCGACATGAAAGATCGACGAGCGCGAATCATGATTGAAATCGGCCGACACGTTGGGGCTTTCAGTATAGCCTAGTATGCCCTTCAGCTCCGCTCCGGCGGCGCGTTTCACCGCCTCTGCGATCTCGGCGGAGTCGGTTGGGCGGCTGGCGATGAATTTGAAATCGACCACCGAGACGTTCGGGGTCGGCACCCGGATCGCCGAGCCGTCGAGCTTGCCGTTGAGCTCCGGCAGAACCAGGCCGACGGCCTTGGCGGCGCCGGTCGACGTCGGAATCATCGACAGAGCCGCGGCGCGGGCGCGATAGAGGTCCTTGTGCAGCGTGTCGAGCGTCGGCTGGTCGCCGGTGTAGGAATGGATCGTCGTCATGAACCCGCGCTCGATGCCGATGGCGTCATGCAGAACTTTGGCGACCGGCGCGAGACAATTCGTCGTGCAGGAGGCGTTGGAGACGACGAGGTGATCCGGGGTGAGCTTGTCGTGATTGACGCCGAAGACGACGGTGAGGTCGGCGTTCTCGCCTGGCGCCGAGATCAGCACGCGCTGCGCGCCGGCCTTGAGATGCGCGGCCGCTTTCTCCCGGGACGTGAAGATGCCGGTGCATTCCAGCGCGATTTCGATGCCGAGCTCCTTGTGCGGCAGCGCGTGGGGATCCTTGACGGCCGTCACCTTGATCGGGCCGGCGCCGAGGTCGATCGTATCGCCCTTGACCGTGACTTCGCCCGGAAATCGGCCATGGACCGAATCGAAGCGCAGCAGATGGGCGTTGGTCTCGACCGGGCCGAGGTCGTTGATCGCGACGACCTCAACGTCCCTGCGCCCGGATTCGGCGATCGCGCGCAGCACGTTGCGCCCGATTCGACCAAATCCGTTGATCGCGACTTTGACCGCCATCGCAACGCTCCCTTCCTGGCCGGGCACCATCAGCAAAGGCCCGCCGATGTGTTTGAGTGATAGGAATTTTCGATATGTCTTGCTATTTCAAAACCGTCAACGTGGCAAATTAAGCGGCGGGGGCCCCTCGCGCGTTGGTTGTGTTTCGTCGCCGAATGCGAGGCGGCGTCCAACCGAGTTCAAATAACTGACCATCGGCAATATTAGTGGTCGCGTTTGCTATGACAGCAACTGCTATGCTGGAGTCAAACTAAAACGAATGTTGCCGATAGTCGCAACCCATTTGGGTCAGCAACGGACCGCCGCAAAACCGCGCGCGCCCAAACCGCCGCTGATCCTGACAAGACGCGACTAGGACGGAACGCTCAACCATTGTATTAACTCCCATCAGCATGATCGAACTCTTGAGCATGATCGAGAGTGAGCGGGCGGCTGCCTCCCCAGCGCTTTTTTTTAAAAAATGTCTTGAATGTTTGATGTTGTCGCGAGCCGGACGAGAATGCATCATGGACACGCCTGAACGTCTTGCCGCCGCATTGAGGCGGCTCTCGGCCGCGCTGGAAAAGCTCGAGGCGGCAAGCGAAATTCGCGCCAATGCCGAGGCGCTGCGCGCCAATCTCGAAGAAGAGCTGGCGGTGATGCAGGACGACCGCTCCCGGCTCGCGGTCGAACTCGACGGCTCGGTCGCGCGCTCGATGTCGCTGGAGGCGGCCAATGACGAGGTCGCGCGCCGGCTAAAAAGCGCCAATGCGGCGCTCAGGGCCGTCTTGAGCGCGGTCGAGGACGAGGCGTGAATGCTTTGCCTCCCGTCCAGCGATTGAATGACGGTGAGAAACCTTTGCGGCAATTCTGGTCGAGGAGCTGAGGGATGGCGCAAGTTGCCATGACGATCGCGGGCAGGGTCTATCGAGTCGCCTGCGACGAAGGCGAGGAAGCCCATCTCGGCGAACTTGCGAGAGTGGTCGACGGCAAAATCGCCGGCATGCGTGAAAAATTCGGCGAAATGGGCGATCAGCGCCTGACCGTCATGGCCGCCGTGACGCTCGCCGACGAGCTTTTCGAATCGAAATCGCCGCGTCAGCGATTTGGAGGCCGAACTTTCCGAGCTTAAGCGCGACGCCGCGGCCGCCTTGAGCGGGCGCGAAACTTGGGTCGACCGCGTCGCCGTTTCGCTGGATGAGGCGGCGACGCGCATCGAGACCGTGGCTCAGGAGCTGAACAGCGCCGGCCGCGACGAAGGATGAGCGGCGCAATGCCGCGACAAAGATCAACGTGATTGCCTCCGGGTCCCTCTGGCGTTTTGCCGCATTGCGCCCTAAGTTGCGGATGCGGAGCTGCGGGGCGCGTGCGGATCAGTATCCCCGGGGCCTTATCGATCTCAAAGGGAGCTGTCCCTGGCCTTGCCCGTGGGCTTGGCCACATGGCGCCCACCTACGTAGTAGGTTTCCCGGGATCGATATCCCACGGCCATCGCGGCCCCGCGCTGTTTCGTTACCCTGTACCTTTCGTCCTTGATGCAACCCTCTCACCCGAAGAAGATCCTGCGCTCCGAGGCCTTGGCGCGCCGCCGCGCCTCGAAGGGCGTCGATCCGGAGACCTTCGCCCGGCATCTCGCGGTCGCCGGCGCCGATCTCGTCGCCGAACTGCGTCCCGGAATCGTTTCCATTTATTTCGTCTCTGCGCGATGAAGCCTCGACCTTGCCGCTTCTTGAGACCCTCGCCGGGGCCGGGGTTTTGACCGCCCTGCCGGTGACGGGTCCGCGCGGAACGCCCCTCGTGTTCCGGCTGTGGCGTCCAGGCGACGCGCTGGTCGAAGGCAAAATGGGAATTTCCGAGCCCGCGCCGGCGGCGGCCGAAGTCGCGCCGGATCTTCTGTTCGTGCCGCTGGCGGCTTTCGACCGGACCGGACACCGGATCGGCTATGGCGCCGGCTATTACGATAGAACCCTGGCCGCTCTGCGCGCCCGCAAAAAAATCTTCGCGGTCGGGGTCGCCTACGCCAGTCAGGAGACGCCGCGGATTCCGCATGAAGACCATGACCAGCGGCTCGATTTCGTGCTAACAGAGCAGGAATTGATCGACTGCCAGAGCGTTTTGCCGTTTCCTTGAAGCCGGTGGCCGCTAGGGGGCGGCGGAGTTCCGCTTATTCGCATTTTTCTGTCGCAGAGCCTTTCCCCCGGCGGCCGAAGAGGCTTTTCGATGGATAGGCGTATGCGTCTCCTCTTCATCGGCGATGTGGTCGGGCGCGCCGGACGCGCGGTTCTGACGGCTCAGTTGCCGAAATTGCGCGCCGCCTGGAATCTCGACTTCGTCGTTGTCAATGGCGAGAACGCGGCTGGCGGCTTCGGCGTCACCGAGGCGATTTGCGACGAATTTGTCAGCGCCGGCGCGGATTGCGTGACCCTCGGCAATCATAGCTTCGATCAGCGCGAGGCGCTGGTTTTCATCGGCCGCCAGCCGCGCCTGATCCGTCCGGTCAACTATCCGCGCGGGACGCCAGGCAAAGGCGCCAATCTGTTCGAGGCGGCGAACGGCGCGCGCGTGCTGGTCGTCAATATTTTGGGCCGCGTGTTCATGGACGCGCTCGACGATCCGTTCGCCGCGATCGAGCGCGAGCTCGAGGCCTGTCCGCTCGGAGTCGGCTGCGACGCCGCGATCGTCGACTTTCATGCCGAAGCCTCGAGCGAGAAACAGGCGTTCGGCCATTTCGTCGACGGTCGAGTCTCGCTCGTCGTCGGCACGCACACCCATGTTCCGACGGCCGATTGCCGGATTCTGGAGCCGGCACGGCCTATATCACCGACGCCGGCATGACCGGGGATTATGATTCCGTGATCGGCATGGAGAAAGAAGAGCCGGTGCGCCGCTTTACGACCAAGCTGCCGGCCTCGCGCTTCGAACCGGCCTCCGGACCGGCGACGCTGTGCGGCCTCGCGGTGGAGCTCGACGGCCAGGGCCTGGCCGTGAAAGCTGCGCCGGTGCGGATCGGCGGGAAACTGGCCGAGGCGCGGCCAGAGTTCTGGGAAGGCGTGGGCGCGGCGCCCTCTTATCTGGCGTAGGGACGGCCGAACAGTGTCGGGGGCTCGTCGTTGCCGCCGGCGGGGCCGTAGTAGCCGGCGAAGAATGGCGTTCCGACTCCATCGATCGGGTTGAAGACCCCGTAGCGATAGCCGCCATTCGCCACCGGCAGCCAGTAATTGTAGCGCGCGGCGTCGGCGGCGATGGCGAAACGCACCGGGTTTTGCCACGGCGGCGCTTCGTAGCGTAGACGATAGCGCCACGCGCCAATGCGGTACGGGAGCGGCAACGCATAGAAGCCGAGCCCGCTGTCGGGATCGCCGACGAGGTCGGCGAAGCGGCCGCCCGGGCCTCTCGCGACTCTGTGAGCTTGAGGCGCATAGACGACGCGCCCGCCTTCATGCCAGACGCTGCGGCCCGTGTGAAGCGTACGCGCGGATCGAGACGGCGCGTGCGCCGCCGCGGGCGTCGCCGCCGCGAGTGTCGCGCCGATCGCGACGATGCAGGCTCTCCAGCTCTGGCGCATGTGGCACCTCCGAAAGCCGGCGCCTCGATGGCGACGGCCTCCATTTTAAATAGGAACGACATGCTTGTTGCGCCACTGCTTCATGCGGACCAGCGACTGAACCAGCCTTGCCTTGGACTTGCTCCGCTTTAGCGGAGAGCGTTTTGGCGTTTGCGCGATGCCGTTCTCAAACTCAATTGGACTAACGAAGCCGATTGCGGAATGGCGGCGAACAGGATTGTAAAAGTTCTTCAAGACCTTGAAAGCCCAACCCGTCTGGCGCACGGTCTTTCAAAGCGCGCGGTCTCGACGATGGAGCTGTCGAAACAGCAACTCGTGCGTTATGCGCGGGCTGCCGTGGGTCCCGCTCGACGGCGCGAAGGCAGAGCACGCCTGCGTGAACCTTCTTTGCGGCTTGCCCATGCAGCGCTCCTTACTCCCTTTAGGAACGCTCCCACTTTTGTGAGGCATGTCCAAGCCATCTCAAGGGAGTTCCTGAGAATGACCATCTCACGTCTGACACTCGAAGGTGAACGCTTGGAAAAAAGCGCGCAGGCGACGTTACTCGCTCCGGCATTGAAAAACCGTGCCCGCCAGGAATCCACGCACGCTGTGCTGCCGCCAATCCGTCGCCTGCATCAACTCTTCGAAGCCGGCCCCCTCGGGTCGGCTCAGCAGTGACAGCACGCGCTCCCGCTTCGTGACCGGCTCGAGCTTTGGCGCTTCAACCTGCGGCGGCGTCTTGGCTTTGGCCGCAGCAGAGGCGACCTTGGGCAAGGGCGCGTGGTCGGATTTGGCGCTGACCTTCTTGGGTGCGGCAGTCTTGGGGCCCTGGGATTTTGGGGCGGAAAGGGTCGTCATGGTGTCGGGCTCCGTTGGTTCGCGGCGTCGGAAGTGACTCACACCACCCAAAGCCCCGCAAATCGCGAGGCGAGCCCTAGGCGCGCGCCAGGCGACCAAGTTCGCCGGCCGAACATACAGCAATGCGTCCTTCGCGGCGGAAGTCCAGCCGTTTTCGGAGGCTGGGAGGCGTCAATTTCCGCCCGTCGGCATAGCGCCGGCTCGTCCATCGCCATCGACGGCCCGCGCCAAGGGCACAGGCTTGCCTGAAATGCGGGAACGGGCCAAATTGGCGAGCGAGCCGGCGGCTATCCGGGGAATGTCGGATTGACCGGCTCTTGCTTCTCGACTGAGTGGCTGCATGTCAGTGCAAATTTTGCCAGACATGCCGTTGTGGTAAAAAACGCCCGCTCCCTTGCCGACGAGCCGATCATCCGGCTTATCCTCGATCGCACGGTGGTGCGAGTGCGGATCTAGGGACATATCTTCGCCATCTTGGCTCCTTTATGATCGCCTTTTGCTCCGCAATGAGGCGCGACCATGCGGCGGCTCGTGTACCACGCCATTGCCGGCCTCGCGACGCTGCTCGTGACGGGCGTGGCCGACCCCGCGGGCGCGATAAGCCGTCGGGAGGGGAAACAGGTCGAGACTGTGGAGGCCCGCCCCGCGGGCGCCCCTCATGGCGATTGTCTCGCTCAGCAATCAGCTCGTCACGATCTATGATGCGGACGGCTGGATCTTGCGTGCGCCTGTCTCCAGCGGACAACCCGGATATGAGACGCCCGCCGGCATCTACAGCGTCATCCAAAAAGAAGTGGAACACTACTCCAACCTCTATGATGACGCCTCCATGCCTTTCATGCAGCGTATCACCTGGTCGGGCATCGCGCTTCACGCAGGGCCGCTCCCCGGACACCCCGCCTCTCACGGCTGCGTCCGCATGCCATATGACTTCGCCCAACGTCTCTTCGACCTGACGAAAATCGGCATGCGGGTAATCGTGGCTCGAAACTACATCCGCCCCGCCGAAATTGACTACCCCTTTTTGTTCAAGCCGAAACCGGTTCGCGCTGATATCGCGCTAGAGGCGCCAACCGCGCACTGGGATAATACTCGCGAGAAAGTGCAGGCAGCGGCGCCTGGGGCCGCAGCAGACGTGCCGTCGCCAGCCAACCCGGCGGGGCCCCTGGTGACATTGAAGTCAATCGCTGCAGCCAGGTCGGCGCAGGCGAACGCAGCGACAAGGAAGGCAGCTGCGGCCAGGCTGACCGCGGCAAGAATGACCTTGGACGCGGCTCGTCTCTTGGGCGCGGCGGAGGTAGCGAAATACCAAGCCGAAGCGCAACTCACCGCTGCCGAGAGCGCGGTCGAGGCCGCAAGTTCGCCGGCGGTGATCCAACCGGCCGAGGAGGCGAAGGACAAAGCGCTTGCAAGGCTGGCGGATGCAGAGGCGCGGTTGGTGGCCGCAAAGGCGGAAGCACCACTGATGGCGGATGCTGCCGCGCACGCGCGCGAAGAAGCAAAGGTGGCGGAGGCCGAGAAAGTCGCGGCGTTGGAAGCTTCAAGCGAAGCGACGCGCATGATGTCGCCGGTGTCCATCTTCATCAGCCGCAAGACAGAGCGCCTGTACGTCCGGCAGGCCTTTCAGGACGTGTTGGAGAGCCCGATCACGATCCGCGATGCCGGCTCTCCCATCGGCACGCACATCTACACCGCGCTCGACTACACGAACAGCGGCGCCGATTTGCGGTGGAGTGCCGTTTCCATGGACAGGACTCCGGACGGGCATCAGCTTGGCCCAAATCGCAGGTCGCGCCATGGTCACGGTCACAATGCCGAATTCATGTCGCCCGATGCCGGCCTGGCCAGGGCGGCGCTCGACCGTATCGATATTCCCCAGGGCATAGTTGACCGCATCTCAGAAATCATTTCGCCCGGATCTTCGTTGATCATCTCGGACGAAGGCATGAGCACCGAGACCGGCAAAGACACGGACTTTGTGATCCTCATGAGCGGTGAGCCACAAGGCGGCATCAAGATGCGTCGCCATGATCCGGAGGCTCACTACCGTTACGACCGTCAGTATGACCGCTCGTATGGGCGCTCACCGAGTTATGCGCCTTCATCTTACGGCGGCGACTTATTTGAGCGGTGGTAGCTGACGTCGAGTGGTCAATGGTTCAGAGAATTCCGCTGACGCCGAGCAATGAAGGCGCGGAGGTCAAATATTTGTTAGGCGGCGCGGTTGAGCGACGTCGCCCAGATCCCAGAGGGCTTTCTGAGGCGCAGCGCCCGGCCTCAACCGCGGATGTTTGCCGGACCGATGAGCAATGGGCATTGGCTCCGACGTGATAGCCCGTGAGAACAAATCCTTAGACGAACGCGCTCAGACCGGTGATGGCCTTGCCGACGATGAGCGTGTTCATTTCGCGGGTCCCTTCGTACGAATAAATTGCTTCGGCGTCGGCGACGAAACGGCCGATGTGTTCGTCCAGCAAGATCCCGTTGCCGCCGAGCAATTCGCGCGCGTAGCCAACCGTCTCGCGGCACTTGACGGTGCAATAGGCTTTCGCCAGCGACGCGTGCTCGTCGTTCATGACGCCAAGGTCTTGCAGCTGGGACAATCGCGCCACCATCGTTTGCGTGGCGGTGACGTTGCCGAGCATGCGCACGAGAAGATCCTGGACGAGCTGAAACCCGCCGATCGGCCTGCCGAACTGAATGCGCCGTTGCGCGTAGCGCAAGGCGTGTTCATAGGCGCCCATTTGGCAGCCGACCGCGAACCACGCGACGCCCGCGCGGTTCATCTTCAAAACCTTGGCGGTATCCTTGAAGCTGTTGGCCCTTTGCAGGCGGTCGGCTTCGGGCACGCGGCACTCCTTCAGCGTGATCAATGCGTTCTGCACCATCCGCAGCGCCATCTTGTTCTCGATCTTTTCGGCCTTGAAGCCGGGATTGCCCTTCTCGACGACAAAGCCTTTGATCTGGTTCGACGCCTCGTCGCGCGCCCACACAACGTTGATGTCGGCGAAGGTGCCGTTGCCGATCCACTTCTTCTGGCCGTTCAATACCCACACGTCTCCCTCTCGGCGGGCGGTGGTGGTAAGGCCGCCCGAGGTGGCCGAACCGACGTCTGGTTCCGTCAGCGAGAAAGAGCCGATCTTCTCCCAGCGCATCATCGGAGGCAGCCACCGTTGCTTTTGCTCCTCGTCGCCGCAGAGATAGATAGAACCCGCGGAGAGGCCGGTGTGCACCCCGTAGAAGGTGGCGCAGGAGGCGTCGATGCGCGCCAATTCCATGCAGATGAAGCCGTTCAGCAGCGTCGACCCTCCAGCGCAGCCATAGCCCTCATATCCGACTCCCGCGATTCCGAGCGCGGCAAGCTTAGGGATGATCTCAAACGGAAACTTTGCCTTAGCCCAATAATCTTCGATAATCGGTGCGACCTCGGTCTCCATGAAAGCGCGGACGCGGCGAAGCGTTTCTCTTTCAGCAGGATTCAGCATATCGCCGATCTTATAGAAGTCGCCGTCGACAGGCGGAGGAACATAATCAGCCTTTCCTGCCGCGGATTTCCGCGCCAAAGCCATCTCAGCCCTCCCTTTGTTGCGCTTCTTATTGTTTCTATCGATGTAAGAACGATCACCCGGATTTGATTCCGCCGCCCTCCGCGCACCTGCGACGTGCAATCATGTGCGGCTAGATCCGGCGGCGCCTGCCTTTGCAAGCACTCCCCCTATCATCTCCCGAATCCAATCGGCATTGGCGGTCGCATCAGAAAACCAGGAGCGCATTAACCCCTCGGGCGAAAATTTGTCGACCTGAGCCATCATCCTCTTTTCGACCTCGGCGAGCACGGCCTGCTGCATCGGCTGAACGTCGGGAAATCCCAGGAACTGCCGCAACTCCAACGGCGTCGAATCGATCTCCACCGTGACTTTCATATCCATCAAGCTCCCTACCTGCGCCGGACCTATCGAGGCCTAGACATTAACGAGCTCTAAAAGAGCGATTCTTGTCGGGGAAGTCGATCGGCCGGCCTAGATCTTTAGATTTCCCTCTCGACGGACCGCCGTCAATCAACAAATGCGCATTTCGAAGCGGATGCCAAGCTACCCTTGATTTTGGCGCGCACAAAGAGAATAAAAAGATGCCAATCGGCCGTTTTGAGGTTCTTAAAGGCCAAATGCGCGGGCGTTCGGATATCAAAACGCGTCCAAAATATTCGATTAACAATGCGATTCTTCCACGTGGCTTAAGCTTGTTAGGCGAGATCGCCCGCCCGATGGTCTGGCAGGGAACTCGTCGTCGCTATCGATGAGTCATCAGCGTTCCCGGTCTCCCTGACCTGACCGCGGCCGAAAATCTGCGGCCGATGCGGGCATTTGATGCGGGCGAGACGTTCCCGATCGCCGATGTGGAGAAGGTTCGCTTAGGATGGCGTCAATGCCAGGAGGCGTTGCGACGGGCAGGGCGCTGGCGGCTCAAACGGACTGGGCGCGCGCCTCCGACGCCGATCTTTGCGCCCATATCCGGGCAGGTGAGCCAGCCGCGTTTATCGCGTTGATGCGACGCTACAACCAAAAACTTTACGGACGGCCCGAAGCGTGTCGGGCAATGATGGCGAGGCTTAGGACGTCGTCCAGGAGGCCTGGACGCCGGCCTATGTCGACATCGCGCGTTTCTGCGGCGAAGCGCGGATTTCCACTTGGCTGGTCCGCATCGTTTTGAATGAGGCGCTCGGGCGCAGGCGCCGATTGCGGCGGATAGTGGAGATCGGCCGAATAGAAGAACGCGACGGTGCAGGCCTGACGATATCCTCGATGCCGTCAAGCGATCCTGAGGGTGGGCTATCCCGCATTCAGGTCCGGCACATCCTCGAAAACGCCATCGATTCGCTGCCGGTTTCCTTTCGCACCGTGTTTGTCCTTCGCGCGGTCGAGGAAATGAGCGTCGAGGAAGTGGCGCCGCAACTTGGCGTTCCCCCGGCCACGGTGGGAACGCGAATGCACCGCTCACGAGCCTTGCTGCGCAAAGCGGTCGAGAAGAAACTTAGCGCGTCGCTATCAGAAGTCTTTCCTTCTGCGGCGACCGCTGCAGCAGATTGGCTGATCGTGTTCTAGCGAAGTTGAATATCGTGTCGGAGCCCGGCTCCCCGCCGCGAGTTGATAACGCGATCGCCAGTCGGCGGGGTCAATCCTTCGGCGATGGCGAGGCGCAAAACGCCGCGAAACCCCCTTCGACGCAGGCGAGCGCAAAGGCGTATTGCAGCGCCGCGTCCTCGAGCCGGTCGAATCGTCCCGGAGCGCCGCCGTGTCCGGCCCCCATGTTGGTCTTGCACAGGATCGGCCCGCCGCCGGTCATCCTCGCGCGAAGCCGCGCGGTCCATTTCAGCGGCTCCCAATAGGTGACGCGCGGATCGGTCAGGCCGCCGAGGGCGAGAATCGGCGGATAGCGCTTCGCCGCGACGTTGTCATAGGGCGAATAGGATCGAATCGCCGCAAAGGCGCCGGCGTCCGTAATCGGATTGCCCCATTCGAGCCATTCGGGCGGCGTTAGCGGCAGCTCGGCGTCGAGCATGGTGTTTAAAACGTCAACGAAGGGCACGTCGGCGATGACCCCCGCTAAAAGTTCGGGAGCGAGATTTGCGGCGGCGCCCATCAGCATGCCGCCGGCGCTGCCGCCTTGGATGACGATGCGCCCGGGCTTCGTCAGTCCCTTGGCGATCAGATGGCGCGCCGCGGCGACGAAATCCGAGAACGTATTGGGCTTATTGGCGAGCTTCCCGCCGGTGTACCAGCGCCAGCCTTTTTCCGTTCCGCCGCGGACATGGGCGATCGCATAGATAAAGCCGCGGTCGACGAGCGACAGCCGGGTTGCGCTGAACGAGGCCTGAGTCGGACAGCCATATGCGCCATAGCCATACAGCAGCACTGGCGCGCCGCCGTCATGAACGAGATCGCGCCGGCAAAGAATCGAAATAGGAACCAATTCGCCGTCGTCCGCTGGCGCGAAAAGCCGCCGCGTGACGTATTCGGCGGGATCAAAGCCGGACGGAATGGTCTGGCGTTTGCGCAGAATGCGCGCGCGCGTCGCGAGATCATAATCATAGGTCTCGCGCGGCGTCGCCATCGAGGAATAAGTAAAGCGCAGAACGCGCGTCGAAAATTCGAGACGCCGGTCGATCGATAGAGAATAGGCCTCTTCCGCGAAAGCGATGGCGTGTTCCCCGCCGCCGGCAAAATGCCTGATCGAGATGCGCGGCAACCCGTCCTCGCGCTCGAGTCGCGCAAGATAGTCTGGAAAGACGGAGAAATCGACGATCATGCGGCCAAGCTTGTGGCCGACTTCATCGACCCAAAACGCCTTGCCGGGCGTCGCCAGCGGCGCTCTGACGATCTTGAAGTCCTCGGCGCCGTTCGCATTGGTGCGGATATGCAGCTCATCGCCGAGAGGTTCGACTTCGTAACGAAGGCCTGGCGCGCGCGCTTCGACCAGACGGGGCGCCCCGCCGGGATCGTCAAGGCCGACGAGCCAGCATTCCGAGGAGTCGTGATCGCTGATGGTGATGATCGCGAAGGCGCCCGATTGGCTGCGCCTCAGGTCGATGAACCAGCGCGGATCGCTCTCCTCGAGGATCAACGCGTCAGTCGCGGGATCGGCGCCGACCCGATGCCGCAGAACCGCCGCCGGACGATGATTCTCGTCGACGCGGACGTAATATAGAAAAGTCGAAATCCACGCTCCAGACGAAACTGCCGTCGGTTTCGCGAACGATGTCGCCGCCGTCCTCGCCTTTGGCGAGATTGCGGACCCGGATCGCATGAAGTTCCGAGCCGTTCTCATCTGCGCTCCAGGCGAGGCTCGCGTGATCAGGCGAATGCAGCGCTTCGGCGATTTCGAAAAAGCTCTTGCCGGCGCCCTCGGCGTCGCCATCGAGAAGGGTCTGCTCGGCGCCGCCGTCTTGCTCCGCGCGGCAGAAGATCGGGTGCTGTCCGCCCTCGCCGTGGCGGGCGTAATAGAGGAAGCGCCCATCAGGCAGCGGAACCTCCGCGTCGTCTTCCTTGATCCGCCCGCGCATTTCGTCGACCAGCGATTTGCGCAAAGGCTCAAAGGGCCCGAGCGCCTTGGCCGCGAAGCCGTTTTCGGCTTCGATCACGGCTCGGATAGGTTGGGGCAGGGCGGCGGGGTCGCGCAGGACGTCCCGCCAATTCGGAGCCTTGAGCCACCCATATGCGTCCTCGATCTCGACGCCATGCATGCGTTTCGTTTCGACCTGCTTTGCGACGGGGGGCGGCGGCTCCGGAAGGCTGTTCTTCACTGTTTGGCTTTCGTTGATTGGATCGGCCGCGAAAGGCCAATGCGCTGTTGCTAGAGGAATTGGGGCTCGCCTTCCCCACCGTCCAAAGCGATTTTTTGATGGGCGGCGCCGCAAACGCCGGTCTATTTCCGCAAAATATTCAATTGGTCCCGTCTCAGCAAGCCGCGTCAGGGTTGGCGCGCTGGCCTTTTGGCTATGGTTATTTGCGCGTCAATGGCGAAAGCCGCTCGAACATCAATCTTGGGACCGGCTACGTTCACCTCTACCTTGATTTGAACGAAGAGAAAGGATTTTGCGCTTTTTTTGCCAGTCGGCAATAAAGTGTGCTCATAGCTACTTGCGGATACGCTGCTTCAGTCTTAATAAAGGAGCAATGTTCCCAAGAGTCGATTCGGAGCGGTCGATCAAAGAACTTTTGGTGCAACGGTCACGTCACCATTTACGGAAATTGGGACGACCCTATTTGAGCCATGTTTCGGCGGCGACGCCTTCTACTCGGGATATTCAGCGCCATGAGCGATACATCAGGTTCCAACAGTTATATCGAATTGGCTGCTGACATCGTGTCGGCCTATGTCAGCAACAATTCGGTGCCCGCGAGCGATCTTCCGTCGCTCATCAATGAGGTACATTCGGCATTGTTGCGGGTCACAACCGGGACTGTCGCGCCCATGGTTGAGACGCCAAAGCCCGCGGTTCCAGCCAAGAAATCGGTCACCAACGACTTCCTTGTCTGTCTGGAGGATGGCCGAAAATTCAAGTCATTGAAGCGGCACCTGCGCACGCAATACAATATGTCCCCGGACGAATACCGCGAGAAATGGGGCCTTGCGCCCGATTATCCGATGGTCGCTCCGAACTACGCAAAAGCGCGTTCGAATTTGGCCAAACAGATGGGTCTTGGACAGCAGCGTCGACGCGCCTGACTACCGCTTGCAACAATTAGATCACGATGACTTTGGACGGGAACGGTCCAAAGTGATGAACGCGAGTCGGTTCTAAAAAATTAGAGCGGGATCCCGGCGGAAAACCGGCCTCCACTTCTCCTCATCCCGCCCTAGCGGCGGACTACCGACAAGCTGACGCAGTTTTTGCCGAACCCCGCTTTGGGTCCTTGCGGCGCTGAAATCGAGCCTGGCACGGAAGCAATTCGATCGATAACGACGCTGACCGTGACGCTCGAGGGCCTCGCTCGATGGGTGGCGTCGAAAAATGCCTCGATGCGGGCTTTGGCGGCACTGAGACTCAACCTTCCTCAGCGCTTCAGGCGACGTTGGCCGCCGCCATGCGCGCTTCCGTTTTGATGCGTTCGACCATGGAGCGCAAACCATTGCTCCGCTGCGGCGTCAAATGCGTCGAAAGGCCAAGCGTCTTGAATATGTCCTGCGCGTCGGTGGCCACAACCTTGTCCGCCGTCTGACCGGAATAGATCGCCAGAACCAAAGCGACGAGGCCGCGCACGATGTGCGCGTCGCTGTCACCTTTGAAGCTCATCACGGGCGCTCCCGTCGAACCGGTCTCGACATTTGTCACCAGCCACACTTGACTGGCGCATCCGCGAACCTTGTTCCGATCGTTGTAGGCGTCTTCGTCCAGCGGCTCGAGCGTGCGTCCGAGCTCGATCAGATAGCGATAGCGATCGTCCCAATCGTCGAGATAGGAGAAGTTCTCAAGGATTTCGTCGAGGTTCATAACGATCCGCAATGCTGAAACCGGGTGGATGCTTTTTATATGGGGGCCGTCCGCTGGGGGCCATAAAAAAAATGCGCGCGGCCGGGAGTCGCGCGACGGAGCGGGCGCTTTCGCTCCCGTATCGGAGGCGCGACTTTCCTATTTTATCGTGAGCGAGCCAGCTGACGAAGCCGTCTCGCCTTGGCTCGCTTCGGATGTCGCCGTCGCCGCATCGGCCGGCCTTTTCGCGGCGAGCTCACCGAGCCTCGTCGCCGCGTCGAGACACGCGGTCGGCGAATTTGTGCAAATTTTTTCGCCCTTGGCTTGCGCCTTGCCGACCGCGGCGCCGATCGCTTCGCCCGCTCTGGTCCAGATCGTTGGCGAAGTCGGGCGCGCGGCCGAATGACGAGCGGAGTCTTGAGGCCAGGGCATCAAGCGGAAGACGATCGAAAGCCAGAAGACGACGCGGATCAGAAACCACAAGGCTCGACCTCATCAAGGCGGAGCCTGATGCTGCGTCAAGTTTATTAAAATCCCGACAAGCGCCGAGCCGATCGAAAGCCGTCGCGCGGGCCCTTCAAGCTCCGCGAAACAAGGAGAGTGTCCAATTGTAAAAACACAAGAAATTGGGCGGGACGAAACCTTGAAGCGGCAAGGATTTCTACACCATAGACAAAGTTTGCCCGTGATTTCGCGCCGCGATCCGAGAGCCGACGCTATGATTTAGGGCTGCTTTAAGATGACGGTGGCAGGTTTTGCTTCGAGCCGCTGCGACGCGGATCGCGGCATGTCCGGAGCTAACCTTGGGTTGTCCCCTTACTCTCGAAGGCCGGATCGCCAGTTTGATTGATCCTGGCGCCTTATCGTCTCCGGATGAGCGCGCCCGGCACGCGAATTTCATGGTGCGGCGCCTGTCGCTTTTCCTGGCGGCCGTTGCCGCCGCGCCGCTGTGCCTTGCCGGGCACCGCGCGTCGGCCTTCACCGATTCGCTCGTCTTCGTTTGGCTTATGGCGCCGCTCGCGGGCATCGCCTTGCTCTTCGCGACCGGCGGCCTCATCGCGGCGGAGGCTGTTTCGACTTTTGGCCTGATCGCCGCCGGCGTAGCGGCGGCGATCGGCGGCGACGCCGGCGGCGGCGCGCTCGCCTGGCTGATCCTTGCGCCTGTCGACGCCCTTTTTTCTCTCAACATCGCGCTCGTCGCCGTCAGCGGCGCGTTCGCCGGCCTCGCCGCCGCCGGCCTCGCCGCCGCCGACGTATTTCGGCTTTCCGGCGCGGTTTCGGGGCTTGCGGCGCAGGCTCTGTTCGCCATCCCGGTCATTCTCTACGCTGCTTCAATCGCGATTGTGTTCGTTCGGCGGCAGGCCGAACGCTCGCGCGCCGACCAGCTGCGGGCCGAACCGCCGCGCGCCGAACCATTCGCCATTCTGACCGAAACCTTCGGCGACCTCGTCGTCACCCATGATCGGACGGGGGCCGCCGCTTCGATCAGCAGCAATTGCGAAGCTCTTTTCGGCCTGCCGCCCAGGGAATTGATGGGCCGCGGGTTCTTCGAGCGCATTCATGTCGCGGACCGGCCCGCCTTTCTCCGAGCGATCGCGTCGGCTTGCGAAGGTAGCGGCGCGGTGAACGCCACTTTGCGCCTTCGAACCTCGAGCCTCGTCGATCGCGGTCCCTACTCCGAGCCGGTGTTTTTGTGGCTCGACATGAGAGCCCGGCGTTGCCGACAAGATCCGTTGACGCCGGCGCAGGCGCTAAAAGGAGACGGCGCCATCGCCATCTTTCGCGACATCACCGAATTGAAATGGCGTCAGGACGAACTCGAAGCCGCCAGGGCGCGCGCGGAGGAGGCCAGCGTCTCCAAGGATCATTTCCTCGCCAATATGAGCCATGAGCTCAGAACGCCGCTCAATGCGATCATCGGCTTTTCGGAAATTCTCGGCGACGCGGAGCAGACCCCGCGCGATCCCGCCAAGCAACGCGAATATGCCGTGATTATTCATCATTCCGGCCTGCATTTGCTTTCCGTCGTGAATTCGATCCTCGACCTGTCGAAAATACAATCGGGCTCCTTCGATCTCACGCCTTCGCATTTCTCGATCGGCCCGCTGGTCGACATGTGCTGCGACATGATCAAGCTGAAGGCCGAGGAAAGAAACATAGAGCTTCGCCGTTCTTGTCCGGATGGGCTCGAAGAGGTGATGGGCGACAAGCGCGCCTGCAAGCAGATCCTGATCAATCTTCTGTCGAACGCCGTGAAGTTCACGCCTGACCACGGTAGGGTCTCGATCAGCGTCAAGGTTGAGGGAGATGCGTTGCTGATCCTCGTCGCCGACTCCGGCGTCGGCATCAACGCGCAAGATCTCCTCCGGCTCGGCAACCCGTTCTTTCAGGCGCAGGGCGCGCTTGACCGCCCCTTTGAGGGAACGGGCCTCGGATTGTCGATCGTGAGGGGCCTCGTTGGACTGCACGGCGGCTCGCTCGCCGTGGCGAGCGAGCCGGACGAAGGCACTTGCGTCCAGGTCCGCCTGCCGATGGATTGCCGCGCCGCTGCGGAGCGGGGGCGGACTTGCGCCAAGATCGAAACCATCGCTGGCTATCGCCAGGGTGACGAACAACGCGACTTGTTTCAACAGACAACGGTGAAGAAAATTGCGTGAAGCTCTTGCCGCCGCCAGCCATGATTACATTCTGACCGGACCCTCAGAGCCAAGGCCGAGGTCAAAGCGCGAGGGGACTGTCCCCCCCAGGCGACGCGGCTCGCGGCGTTCGGCGCAGAAGAGCCGGCGCGTCGCCGGCTTTATCGTCAGCGCGCTTTGCGTCGCGGCGTTGGGCGGCATTGCGATCAATGCCCTCGTCTTGCAGAAAGCGCGCCATCCCGCCCCATTGTTCGGTCACCCTGCGCCGGCCCACGGTCAAAAAGCGCCAGCGGAGCTGGCGGCGGCGCCCGCTCCGCTTCCCGCTCCCCGGCCTCATGAGATCGCGCCAACCACGCAAGCGGAAGCCCCGGCTCCGGCGACGCAGGACAAGGCCGCCGCCACGCCGTCGGCCGCCGCGCCGTCAGTCCTCGCGACCGAGACGAAGCCGCGCGACGCGATCGCCCAGCTGCTGCTCGGCAATGGTCCTGAAGCTCAGTCGGCGGCAGCGCCCGCGCCGGACAAAACGGTGCTGGCGGCGCAGAAGGCCCTGGTCAAACTGGGCTTTGTGCTGAAACCCGATGGCGTCATGGGCGCGACGACCCGCCAGGCGATCGAGCGTTATGAACGCGACCGTCACCGCGCCAGCACCGGCGAACTGACGACGGCCGTTTTGCGGCGCCTCGCCGCGGAGTCGGGAGTGCAGATCAATTAGTGCTGGGCCGGGTTTTTTTCTCGCTGAATGACGGCCAGTATTTCGCCACGACCTCCCCGGAAGGCGCCAAAGCGTGACAGCTGCCAATTTGCGCCGGACGCTCCGCCGAGGTCCTTCCGGCCGCGGCGAGGCGCATGGGAAGGATAGTCTGGATCGCCGTCGTCGCCATTGGTCCCAGCAACTCGACGAGGTGCGTGCAGCCTGAAACGCCGCCAAGCCGCCGGCGCGCCTCGGCCAGAAAACCGGCTTCGATCCGCAAACCGACGAGACGCTGAAAGTTCGGCGTGACCGAAGGGCAGACGCGGTGCGGCGCAGCGTCAATCGACGCCTCGACGGCGTGGATCAGAAGCGTATCGTCGACGCGAAGCCGCATCTCCATATCATGGAAATGCCCGCCAGCCGCGATGCTGCGGAAATCGTTGCCGAGGGCATAGCTCTTGGCGTCCGTCATTTTGGCTTCGATGTCCCACCGCCCGTCGTCGCGGCGATAGCCGGCGCAAAGAACGGTGCGGGCGTGGATCGGCTGGCGCGATTCGCAAGGCGAGAGCGGCATGATCTTTCCTTTCCAGAGCTGTTCGAGTGATGATTTTCCGGCCGGAAGCGGCGCCTAGGCCCCCGCTCCAAGAGAAGCGAAAGAGCGCGGCGGAATCGCGCCCATCGGCTCATCGGCGTCGAAAATGCCGCCGAGGCTGCGGACAATGCGTTGGATGAAGCGGTTCTCGCGCAGGAAAAAGAGGCTTGTCCGCATGACGCCGAGCGCCGATGCGTGATCAACCGTAAGATCGACGAGATGGCGGCCGAGCCCGCGGCCTCGCAGCGGCGCGCTGACCGTGACAGCGATCTCGGCGTGACGCGGCGCGAGCGCGCGATCGAACAGCGCCTCCGAAACGCCGATCAGATGGTCTTCTTGGAATGCGCCAAGAAGGAAGGATTGGTCCCAATTGATGTCCCTGACATAGGCGCGGATCTGTTTGTCTCCGACCTCACGGCAAAAGCGCAGGCGCCGGTCTTCCCGCTCGAGGGCGAGAAAATGGACTTCGATCAGAGCTTCATCGTGGAGGCGCAGACGTCGGATCAAGGGAGCAGAGTCGTTGTCCCATCTCGGCGGCGGCGCGGCGGGACAGATATCGAAATATTCCGCGTCGTCGGGCGAAACGCTGTGCTCGCCGCCGCCGGTCCATCGATCGTAGGCCGCCTTTGCCTGCGCAATCGGGGCGGGCTCGGTGACGTCGACCCAGAAGCGATAAAAGCCGTCGCAACGGCGGACGACATAGAGATTAGGCTCTGCCACTTTACCCTCCTGATGCGTGGTATTTTCGCGCTGTCGCGGGGTCCGGTCGGGAGTTTCCGCGACATGCGCTTTCCGTGCGATCAAGGTAGGGAAGTGGGAGAGGGAGTAGTGTGGGTTTTCCCACGTTGCATAAGCGTCCGCCGGATCACTGCTTGGTGATCAAGCGGGCGCAAAGCATTTTTGAAGGGAGGCGGATGCGGGCGATCGAAGTCCTGCTTTAGCGCCTGACGGCAGCGAAAAAAAGGAGGGCGCCCATGTCGGAGGGTGACCGCCTCTGCCGATTGCGCTTTGAACCGAGCGCCGAAGGATTGGTCTGGAGCCGGATGATTCCCCTTCTTCGCGGTATTTTATAATAATCCATGATGTGGTTCAAAAAGTCCGCAACATCTCGGCGCGCGCTCTAGAAAAGGTAATTGCTCACGTCCTCATTCTCGACGGAGTTGGAATCGGCTAGGATTTGGCGTCGGGGTGAAAGTTTGACAGCGGAATCGCGAGTTGAATTCAAGCTGTGAATGGATCGCGAGACGCTTGATTCGCTCGATAAGGAAACGCTTATCCGCCTCATTCTTTCGCAGGCGGAAGCGATCGAACGCCTGATGCGGGAAGTCCAAGCGCTGCGCGCCGACAACGCCGAACTGCGCGCCAAACTCAATCTGCCGCCAAAGACGCCCGAAAATTCCAGCACGCCGCCGAGCCAGGGACACAAGGCCTCGGGCGAGGAAAGCAAGACGCCCGTGGGAAAGCGGCGCAAGCCGCACGCCGGGGCGCACCGTCCGCTTCATCCCAATCCGGCGGCGAAGCGGGATGTATTCGCCAGCTCCTGCCAGCATTGCGGCGCCTTCTTTTTGGATACGCCGCAGTTCGTCTGCGAGGCCTATGACCATATCGAAATCCCGCGGATAATTCCCCATGTGACGCGCGTTTCGCTTCTGGGCGGAGCCTGCCTGTGCTGCGCCAGGACTTTCAAGGCGCCGCCGCCGCAAGACATGCCGAAAGGCTCGCCCTTTGGTCCAAACTTGCGCGCCCTCGTCATCTATCTGCGCTTCACCCAAGGCATCGCCTTCGAGCGCCTTTCTACTCTCCTGTCCGATCTCCTCGGTCTCGACATCAGCGAGGGCGCGCTCGTCAACATCCTCGACGCCGCGCGGGTTTCTTTTACGGCGGCGACCGCCGCGATCCGCGCCAGGCTGCTCGGCGGAACGATCCTGCAATCCGACGAGACCGGCCTGCGGGTCGGCAAGCAAAATTGGTGGCTGTGGGTCTTCCACCATGACGACAGCGCCCTTTTCGTCGCCGCGCCCTCGCGCGCCAAGAACGTGGTGGAGGACTTCCTTGGCGACTTCCGGCCCGATTTCTGGGTGTCGGACCGTTATGGCGGGCAAATGGGCTGGGCGGCGGTGAACAATCAGGTCTGCCTCGCCCATCTCATCCGCGACGTGCAATATGCCATCGACGCCGGCGACGACATCTTCGCGCCCGAGCTTCGGCGTCTGCTCGGCCGCGCCTGCCGGATCGGGCGACGGCGGGAAAGGCTCGCCGACGCGACCCTGAAGACCTATGCCGCGCGGCTCAACGGCCGCCTCGACGAACTCATGCGCCTTGCGCCGGCGCACGAGGCTGGCGTCAAGCTCCAACGCATGATCAAGAGAACGCGACAATATCTCTTCGTCTTCGTAACGAACCGCGACATTCCGGCGACGAATAACGGCTCCGAGCGCGCATTGCGTCCCTGCGCCGTGTTCCGCAAAATCACCAACGGCTTCCGCACCGAGTGGGGAGCTAAGCTCTACGCCGACATCCGCTCCGTCATCGAAACCGCCCGCCGCCGTTCCATCGGAGCCCTCGAAGCAATCCGTCTCACCCTCGCCGGAGCGCCACTCGCGGATTCAACATAGCCGAAGGCACGTGAGCAATTACTAGAAAAGAAACTCGAGCTTGCGGAACAAAACGAACAGCA
This sequence comes from uncultured Alphaproteobacteria bacterium, assembly GCA_963789645.1. GTDB lineage: Bacteria > Pseudomonadota > Alphaproteobacteria > Rhizobiales > Beijerinckiaceae > Methylocapsa. The sequence goes on from CAWBLM010000007.1 coordinate 26,349, forward strand.
ACGCCGAAAGCGCGATCCCGCAGGGTAGCGTCAGCACCCAGGCTAGCGCGAGGCTGCGGATCGTCGACATCTGCACGCCGGAGCCGTTGGCGGCCATCGTTCCCGCGACTCCAGAGGAGAGGACGTGCGTCGTCGAAACCGGCAGGCCGAAATTATCGGCGGCGGCAATGGTTCCCATGGCGACGAGTTCGGCGGCGGCGCCCTGACCATAGGTCAAATGCGTCTTGCCGATTTTCTCGCCGACCGTGACGACGATGCGCTTCCATCCGATCATCGTGCCAAGGCCGAGCGCGATCGCAACGGAGACCTTGACCCAGTCGGGAATGAACTTCGTCGCGCTGTCGAGGTTTTTCTTGTAGGCGGCGAGGATCGCGACGTCCTCTTTCGTAAGCTCGCTCTCCTTATCCTTCTGTAACACGCGAATGGCCTCGGAAGCGAGATACATGTCGTTGCGGGTGTTGCCGGCGCTCGCCGGCGGTATTTTCGCAATCGAGCCAAAGTGCTGAATCTGGTCCGCGATATCGCGGATCAGGGCCGCGAGCGAAGGGTAGGTGCCTTCGTTGATGGCGTGCGTAGTGATATAGTTCGTGACGGCCGGACGCGGGTCGCCCAACACCTCATAGCCGGCGGCTTTGGCCTCGACGACTTTCGAGGCGGAGAGCGAATGTTTGACGAAGGTCGCGACCTGGCTTTCCGGCATCGACCGGTTCAGGGCGTAGGCCGTCGGCACGGTGCCGATCAGGATCAGCATGATGAGGCCCATGCCTTTTTGGCCGTCGTTCGAGCCATGCGCGAAGGACACCCCGGCCGAAGTGAAGATCAACAGACCCCGGATCCAGGCTGGGGGCGCCGCATTGGTCTTGGGCTCGGTGTAGAGCGCCGGCGCCTTGATCAGAAACTTCATGGTGAGCAGCAGGCCTGCGGCGCAGACGAAGCCGACCAGCGGAGATAGCAGGAGCGCATAGCCGATCTCGGTCGCCTTGCTCCCGTCGACGCCGGAGGTGCCGTCGCGCCCGCGCATCAGGGCGTTGGCGACGCCGACGCCGATGATCGAGCCGATCAAGGTGTGCGAGCTCGACGCCGGCAGCCCGAGCCACCAGGTGCCGAGATTCCAGATGATCGCGGCGATCAGCATGGCGAAGACCATGGCGAAACCCGCCTCGGAGCCGACTTGCAGAATCAATTCGACGGGCAGCAGCGACACGATGCCGAATGCCACGGCGCCGCTCGAAAACAAAACGCCGAGAAAGTTGAAGCAACCCGACCAGACGACGGCGACGGGTGGCGGTAGCGAATGCGTGTAGATGACGGTCGCGACCGCATTGGCGGGTGTCGTGGAAGCCGTTCACGAACTCGAACCCTAGAGCGATCAAGAGCGCCAGCGCGAGCAGCAGGAAAGGAAGGATGGTGGTGACCTTCGTCCCCGACGTCGAAATGTCCCGATAAATGCTGAAGGCGGTGAAAAACAGGCCGAGAGCGAGGATCGCCAGAAAGATCAGGATCGCCTGCACCGACATCGGCTTGTTGAGATCGGGCTTCGAACTCACGCTTGGCGCCGCCAGAACGTCTGGCGAAGATAGGGATGTCATCGGGCGTCTCCTCGTCGCCGCGCCACGGCTCATGCCGCCGTTAAAGGGAAAGGTCGCGGATATTTTCACCTGTCTCGGGGCGACAACAGTTTCATGACGCAACCTTAGGCAAAGCCCGTCGGCTGCGGAGGAAGCGGAGACTATGCCGAGCACCGCACGCTTGATTTTTGCGGCGCTGTGGCGCTAGGTCGAGTCTATTCGCAGCTGGAGCGGGGCTTATATGGAAGACTTGATTGCGCGCATTTCCGCTTCAGCCGGGATCGAGTCCGACGTCGCACGGCAGGCGGTCGGCGCGATTTTGGCGTTCCTGCGCAAAGAGGGGCCGAAACCGGAGATCGACGAACTATTCGCGGCCCTTCCGGGGCCCGCCGAGGCGACCGCCGCGGCCGAGAACGCAGGCGGATCCCTCAGCGGCTTGATGGGCATGATGGGCGGCGGCCTGATGGGGCTCGCCGCGCGCCTGTCGGGGCTCGGGCTCAGCATGAGCCAGATGCAGACCATCGGCCACGAATTGTTCGCGTACGTCGGGGACAAAACCGGGGATGAGCGCCTCCGGCGAGTCGCCTCGGCGATCCCGGGCCTCAGCCAGTTCCTTTGAACCCCGGCGGTTCGCAAGGTGCGCTAGCTCACAACTGTGTTGGCGCATGTCAGGCAGCATAGAACCGTCGTCCTTGCATCAAAGCCATTAAGCGACTTCGTCTCATTTTGGACCCACGCGTGAAACTTTAGCAAGGCCGGCGCAGTACGATGAATCTAGGATTGGCTCGGCCGGCGCCCTGGGGCGACGCGTGAAGCCAATTTGTTCGGAGACGACGCCAATGGGTGAGCTGTTAGCCTTCAAATTGCCGAAAGGCGCGACGCGGCGCATCCGCACGCAAATGCAGCCGGCGACGATCCTTTTTTTCACAGGCGTCCGCCGCGAAGTGATGGTCGCCGCGCCATCGAATCATTCCCCCTGCGCCCGCAAGGACGCCCGGAAGCCTTCTGGCAAGGCCCGCGACAAAAGTGAAGCCGAGGCTTAGAGCCCGATGCGATCGGGCGGCGAGGGCGGCCAGCGGGACCGGCGCTTCACGATGTCCCGTCCCCGGGGCCAAAGCGGTCAAAACCGTTTCACGTGAAACAGATCGAGCGGTCCAGAATCGTCTGCGTTGAACGATCTGGCGCATTCCGTCCCCAAAGTCGCGGGGCGCGGTCGCCGCTTTGCTTTTGCAACCGGGCGCGGGCGGGACGCTTTTATTCGGCCCCAGCTTCCGGCGCGCAGCGAATCGCCTTGACCCGCTCTTCCGCTTCCAGCCTCTCGCTCGGAAAAGCCGCGAGGGCGTTGACGAGGACAAATCCCTTGCTGGTCGGCGCGACGAGACGCAGCTCCTGCGGCGCCTCATCATCGTCGTCGGTCTCGGCCTCGAGATTTTCGAGCTGGTCCGCGGTCAAAATCAGCACGTTGATTTTGCCATGCTGCGCCGCGCGATCCGTCATCGAATAGAAAATGTCTCCCGCAGGGGTGCGAAACGACAGGGTGAGCATCCGATCGCTGTCGGTTTCGGCGGTCAGGCGCAGCGGATCGCGCGAGAGGTCATAAAGGCACGCGCCCTGCGCCAGGGCGGGATCGGAGAACGGCGCCCATCCGGTCCCGGCGGCGGCGCGCGGCAGCACGGTCATTTCGCCGGTTTTCGCCAGCGCCGAAAGCCGGCTGTAGGGATCCGTTCCCTGCAGCTTCGGCAGATTGAAAACGGCGAGAATATGAACCGCCGCCGCTGTGAACAGGACTCCGAGGCACCAGAGGACGCCGGCGAAGAAGCGATCGAGCCGGTTCATCGACATGCTCCTCGCTCGATCGTCGGCAGGTTCGCCGCGTCTAAGGCGAGCGTCGCGGCGCTGAAATCGGTCTCGTAGAGACGCAAGGCGAGAATGAAAGTCTCGCCGTCTCCAAGAGGCAGCCAATTGCCGGGTCTCGCGTGGCGAGACAGGGCGATCACGAACCCGCCGTCGGCGGCGCGCAGAATCTCGCTGGAGGTGAAGCCGTTGCGCTCGGCCGGATTTGCGTCGAGACGGCCGCTTGGGGTCATGACGGTCAGCGTCCAATAGCGAGCCTGCGGCGTCCGCCCGCTTACCGTGTAGTCGCAGGCAGCGTCGAAGCGATGTCCAGCGCTGTCGCCGTTGGCGATGAAGCCGACGCCTTCCGACGCGCCGAGCGGGATTTCGCCGGACTGAGCGAGCATGGCGCGGGCGTAAGGGTCGAGATCGCCGGTCTCCGTCTTCGGCCACGCAGACCACGGACCAGCCTTGACGGCGCCGAGGCCAAGGCCGAAGCCGTTTTGTAGCGCCGCGAAAGTGAGGCTCAGTCCGAGGAGAATGCCGACGACGCCGGCGAGCAGGAATTTGCCGAAGAGGGCCACACGTTCTCGCAATCTGTTCCAGAAATCATCCCTGTTTTGCCGCGTAGCATTTTTTGCATCGGCTGGCTCCGGCTCACCCGCCGCCCGGCGGAACAGGCGCGGGGGCGACGGCGGCCGCATTGTCGCCTATCCCTTGGTCCTCCCTCATCTTCTCCGCCGCAGACATCTGCGCCGCGATGGCGCGCAGAACATCGGAAGAGCGCGACGACAGGCTCGCCGGGCGTTGCGGGCCCGCCGCATCGCCCGCCTCGGCCTCGGTCGGCTGAGGCGGACCAGCCGGCGCCGGACGTCCCGGCAGGGGCTTCAGCTCGATGCCCTGATGCGCATAGGCCATCACCTCATGCCATGTCGCGGCGGGCAGAGAGCCGCCGGTCATTTCCTTCATCGGCGTGTCATCGTCATTGCCGAACCAGATGGCGCCGACATAATTGCCGGTGAAGCCGATGAACCAGGCGTCCTTATAGCCGTTCGTCGTGCCGGTCTTGCCGGCGACCTCGATATTGTCGAGTTGCGCCCGCCTGCCCGGTGCCCGCCTGGACGACCTGCAGCAGCATCGAATCCATCGTCTCGATCGTTTCGGCCGGAATGATCCGGCGCGGCGGCGGCGCGTCCCGGTCATGCCGGTAGATCAACTCGCCGCGGCTGTTGGCGATTTCGACGGCGGCGTAAGGCGGCGCGCGCAAGCCGCCATTGGCGAAGGCGCAATAGGCCGAGGCCATATCGACAACGGTGACTTCCGCCGCGCCGATCGGCAGCGAGACTGTGTCTACGAGCGGCGTCGTCAGCCCCATCATCCGCGCAGTCGCGATGATTTTGGCGCGGCCACGTTTGGCGGCCTCGAAGACATTGTTGTGCCCCGGCACCGAATCGGCCTCGCCAATGGCGATCGATAACCGCACAGCGACCGTATTCAGCGAATGCGCCAACGCCGTCACCAGCGGCAAGGAGCCGGCATATTTGTTCTTATAGTTGTGCGGACACCAATTGCCGATGCAGATCGGCCCGTCGACGACAATCGTCGTCGGCTTGAACTTGCCGGTCATCAGCGCGGTCAGATAAACAAAAGGCTTGAATGAAGACCCGGGCTGGCGCAGCGCGTCCGTCGCGCGGTTGAACTGGCTCGCGCCATAGTCGCGCCCGCCGACCATCGCCCGCAACAGGCCGTTCGGCTCAAAGATCGCCATCGCGCTCTGCTTGGCGTGATAGCTCGGCCCATATTGGCGAAGCTGATCCTCGATCGTCGCGTCGGTGTGCTCTTGCAGATTGGAATCGAGCCCGGTGCGCACGGTCAGCACGCGCTCGTGGCTGAGCTTGCCGGCTTCGCTGAGCTTCTTCACTTCGTCATAGGCGTAGTCGAGATACCAATCGGGGCTGGTTGTCTTGTTGCGATCGACAGGGGTCGCCGGATTGCGCAGCGCCGCGTAAATCTGCCCTTCCGTCAGATAGCCGGCGTCGACCATATTGTTCAGCACGTCGTTGGCGCGCGCGCGGGCGGCCGGGAGGTTGACGTGCGGCGCGTATTTCGTCGGAGCCTTGAACAGGCCGGCGATCATCGCGGCCTCCGCGAGAGTGAGATCGCGCACCGATTTGCCGAAGTAGAATTGCGAGGCCGCCTGCACCCCGAAGGCGCCGCCGCCAAGATAGGCGCGATCGAAATAGAGCTGCAGGATCTGCCGTTTCGTCAGCCGGAATTCGAGCCAGACGGCGAGATAGGCCTCTTTGATCTTGCGCTCGAGCGTGCGCTTGTTGGAGAGGAAAATATTTTTCGCGAGTTGCTGAGTGATCGACGAGCCGCCCTGCCGGACGGAGTTGGCGCGCGCATTGACCGTCAGAGCGCGCAAGGTCCCGATCACATCGATGCCGAAATGATCGAAGAAGCGGCGGTCTTCGGTCGCCAGCACCGCGTCGATGAGGTTGACGGGCAGTTCGTCGAATGAGACCGAATCGTCATGCTTGATGCCGCGCCGTCCGACTTCCTGTCCATAGCGGTCGAGGAAGGTCACCGCGAGGTCCTGCTTCTTCAGCCAGTCGTCAGAGGTCTCTTGAAACGCCGGAACCGCAAGGAAGAGAGCGACGAGGCCGCCGGCGATGCCAAGGGTCAGCGTCTCGCAGGACAATTCGACGAGGACCCGGCGCCAGCCGGCGACGTGAAATCGGTCCATGAAGGCGGAGAAAGCGGCGTAGCGGTCCTTGGCCCTTTCGCCGCTTGCGTAAAGCGACGAATCGATGAAGGCGTCGAAAGCAAGCAGAGCTCGCGTTGTCTTCCGCCAAAGCCGCGACTGCAGCAATCGATCGAACACGGTTTTGACGCTCAAGAAAAAAACCCGGCTCCAGAAATCGGCGTTGGCCGCAGTTTAGCAAGCGGCTTGACGATTGTCATAAGGAAGCGCAAGCCCGCCGCTCAACTTTCGAGAGATATCATGTCGCAGCCCATCGCCAAAGCCGCCGGGCGCGCCGCTGAAAAGTCCGCGGCGCCAAAGCCTCGCCGAGAAAGGCGCCGCCATGACAACCGTGCGGAGCCGCCGTTCTGGCGGCAAAAGTCCCTCGAAGAGATGAGCCGGCGCGAATGGGAAAGTCTTTGCGATGGCTGCGGGCGCTGCTGCCTCGTCAAGCTCGAGGATGAGGATACCGGCGAAATTCACTTCACTGACATCGGCTGCAGGCTTTTTGACGCCGTCGCCTGTCGCTGCCGCGACTACGCCAACCGCCTCCGCAAAGTGCGCGACTGCGTCAAGCTGACGCCCGAGTTTGCGCGCAGCCTCAAATGGCTGCCGCCGACCTGCGCCTATCGCGTCATCGCCGAGGGGCGCGATCTCGCCTGGTGGCACCCGCTGGTGTCTGGCTCGGCCGAGACGGTCCACGCGGCGGGGATATCGGTGCGAGGCCGGGTGGCGGCGTCGGAGACGGGAAGTCCGCCTCGACGAATATGTCGGTCATATCGTCGCATGGCCCGGCAAGCGGCCGCGTGCAGCGAGGGCGCAAGCGATCAAAGCCAGAGCCGCCGCCAGAGGTTGCCGGAGGTCGCAGGAAAAAATGATTTTGGAGAAAAGACGTAAATTGTCTACCCTTGAACACAATGCGCATGTGGAATTGGGAGCCAATCGCAATAAACGGCGCGCGTTCGGCTGAGTCGAACGCCCTGCGAAGGGCCACGGTTACTTTCCCACATCGGCGGGCAGCCGCGTTGCGCTCGCTTCCCGCAGAGCGATCGGAACCGAGGTGTCATCCATGATCCGTATTGCGGAAGGGCCCACAGGTGCGGCGCTGAGGCGAAGCTTGGCGCGCTGGAGCCTAGAACTGCAAAGAGGCCGGCCGGCGATCGGATATGGGTTTTCCGTCGTCTGCGTTGCAGTTGCGCTTGGGCTGGCGCTGGCGTCCCGACACTACGGCTATCATCCCGCGCAGTCGCAGCTTTTCTACTTCGCCGTCGCCGCCGCCGCCTGGTACGCGGGCGTAGGCCCTTCCGTGCTGGCGGTGGCATTGGCGACGGCGTGCTTCAGTTATTTCTTCGTCGAACCTCTTTATTCCTTCGAAGTTTCCAAAAGCGAACTACCGCACTTTTTTCTTTTCATGGCCTTTGCCGCGGTCACTGCCTGGTTTGTAAGCGCGCTGCGAGGGGCCATGAGCGACTTTCTCCCCCGGCCCGACCTCCCTCCGCTTTACCCGAGCAAGCCCGGGCGGGCAGATACGATCGGCTTCGCTTCCTGCCGATCGCAACGGCCCTCCTGGCCGGCGCCGTCTTCGCGGCTGACACGGCCACACCATTGGATATTGAAGTCGCCACTCTTTACGCCGTGGTCATTCTGATGGCCGCCCGCTTCTGCTCCCCGCGAGGCATTATCCGCGTCGCGGTCGGGTGCGTGGCGCTGACAATCCTGAGCGCTTATGTGACGCCGCAAGGCGGATCGGTGGTCGTGGGTACCGGCAACACGGCGATCGGCCTCGCCGCGATAGGCCTGGTCACGCTTTTGGCGGTGCAGCAGAAAAAAGCGGAAGCGTTGCTGAGCGAACACGCGAGCCAAATTCGCGAACTCAATAAAGAGCTCGCCAACCGGGCAAGGGAGCTCGAAACGAGCAATAACGAACTGGAATCTTTTGCCTATTCTGTCTCCCACGACCTTCGCGCGCCGCTTCGCCACGTGGACGGATACTCGGAGCTGCTGCAGAAGCACGCGTCTTCCTCGCTCGACGAGAAGAGTCGTCGATACATACAAACAATTCTCGAGTCCTCCAAAAGAATGGGAAACCTGATCGACGATCTGTTGGCGTTTTCGAGGATCGGGCGGGCCGAGACCAAAAAGACGCTGGTCAGCCTGGACCAGCTCGTCAAAGAAGTCGTCGCGGAGGTCGAGCGGGATACGCGCGGGCGAGTTATCGTGTGGAAGATCGATCCGCTTCCGGTCTGTTACGGCGACCGTTCAATGCTGAGGCTGGTGCTCGTCAACCTTCTCTCCAATGCGGTCAAATTCACCCGCATGCGAGCGCGGGCCGAAATCGAGATTGGCTGTATTGATGGGGAACTTGAAGCGACAATGTTCGTGAGGGATAATGGCGCGGGCTTCGACATGCAGTATGTCAACAAGCTGTTCGGCGTGTTTCAGCGTCTGCATCTTCCGGAACAGTTTGAAGGCACTGGAATAGGACTTGCCACCGTTCGCCGGATTATCCACCGTCATGGCGGGGAGGTGCGGGCCGAGGGAGGCGTCGATCAAGGCGCGACGTTCTATTTCTCGCTCCCCAAGGCCCCGGGTGCAGCCGAGAGGATCGATGTGGTATGAGCGAACTGAAGCGAATATTGCTCGTCGAGGACGACCCGAGAGACGTGGAGCTGACTCTAACGACGCTCGGCGAGTACAGCCTTGCGAACGAGATCGTGGTTGTCCGCGACGGTGCAGAGGCTCTCGATTACCTCTATTGCCGGGGGGAGTTCAGCAGTCGCTCCGATGACAATCCCGCGGTCATGCTCTTGGACCTGAAGCTGCCGAAGGTCGATGGGCTGCAAGTCTTACAGCAAGTCAAGTCCGACGAGCGCCTCAAGCTGATACCGGTGGTGGTGCTGACGTCGTCCCAGGAGGAAAAGGACCTGGCGAGAAGCTATAAGCTCGGCGTGAACGCATATGTCGTGAAGCCGGTCGATTTTCACGAATTCGTCAGTGCGATCAAGGAGCTCGGCGTCTTCTGGGCGATCATCAACCGGCCGCCGCCGGGCGGCGCGAAGAGTGCGCCTTGACGTCTCCGCTCCGCATTCTGTTGCTGGAGGATAGCGCCAGGGACGCTGAGCTCATTCAAGAAGCGGATGACTTCGTCTGTGAACTCACCCGCGTCCAGACGCGCGCCGAGTTCGTGGGGGATCTTGAAGACAGTGGCTTTGACGTGATTCTCGCAGATTACAAACTTCCGTCGTTCGACGGCCTTTCCGCACTGAAGCTTGCTCTGAGCGCCCGCCCTGATCTGCCTTTCATCTTTGTCTCGGGCTTCGGCGAAGAGATCGCGATCGAAGCGCTCACGAGCGGAGCAACGGATTATGTTCTGAAGACGCGGTTATCACGGCTCGCGCCATCGGTGCGGCGCGCGCTCCGCGAAGCCCGAGAACGGGCCGAACGCAAGAAGGCCGAGCAGGCGCTGCGCCGGAGCGAGATGTATCTGGCCGAGGCGGAGCGGTTGAGCCGGACCGGGAGTTTCGGCTGGAACGCTTCGACCGGGGAGCTCTACTGGTCCGATGGGACGTATCGAATATTTGAATACGAGCCGACGACAAAACCCACCCTCCAGCTGGTGATCGACCGCACCCATCCGGACGACCGGACGCGTCTGCAACAAATCCTTGACCGCGCCGCGATGGAGGGGAGCGATTTTACTGCCGAGCGCCGCCTGTCGATGACCGACGGTTCCGTCAAACACGTTCAGGTCGCGGCTCATCGCTTGACCGGGGAACATCCGGATCATTTTGTCTTCGTAGGCGCCGTAACGGATATTACCGAGCGCAAACGCGCCGAAGAAGAGCGCGAAAGATTGCGCCAGCTCGAGGCAGATCTCAGGTACGTGAACCGCGTGAGCATGATGGGAGAACTGACCGCCTCGCTGGCTCACGAAATCAAGCAGCCGATGACTGCCGCCGTCATGGACGCCTACGCCTGCATGCGCTGGGTCCGTCGTGATCCACCCGATGTGACGGAAGCATGCGGAGCCGCCTCCAAAATGGTCGCGGCGGTGACGCGCGCCGCCGGCATCATCGATCGGGTTCGCTCACTTTACGGGCAAGGCGCGCCAGAACGGGAAGTGGTCGACCTGAACGAAATCCTTCGGGAGATGACGGTTTTGCTGGGGGACACGGCGGACCGGCGGTCCGTTTCAGTTCGCACGGAACTCGACCTCGGGCTTCCGCGGACGACCGCGGATCGCGTACAGCTGCAGCAGGTTTTGATGAACCTCATGCTCAACGGCATCGAGGCGATGCGGGAGACGGGCGGTGATCTGATCATCGCATCGAAGCGGATCGAGCATGGTCAGCTCTTGATTTCGGTGCGTGATTCGGGCATCGGGCTTCCTGTCGATGAAGCCGAGCGCATTTTTGACGCCTTCTTCACCACAAAACCGCAAGGCACCGGTATGGGACTGTCCATCAGTCGGCGGATCATCGAGTCGCATGGCGGCCGTTTGTGGGCGAGCCCCAACGCAGGACGGGGCGCCATCTTTCAGTTCACACTGCCCGGCGAGGTGACGGCGTCCTGCCCTTCAGCCGGCTGACGCGCTGGCGACACACCTTCGCGATCAACTCATTCGATTGATTGGAGAGGCCAACACTCTGCGCTGCTCACGCACTGTATCAAGTGTCAGATTTTCACGACTAGCGAATCTGGCTTGTGTTCGGCATCCCCCCAAGTAAGTCATGAGCGATCCTGGCGCGGCCACGACTGGCGCGACGGCGCAAGGACAGGGCGCGCCGGTATTCCAGGCGCATGGCGAAAACCACCAAATGCGGATATGATCGCGAGGTTTATATTTTCAGGTTGTTTGCGGTTTGGCGGGCCGCAACTCGTCATGCGAATCGATTGGCTGGGGCCGGTCCATCGTTCGCTCGCGGGCAGAGCCGCCCACGCGACGCATGTTTTTGTGGTGTTTTCGGGTGAGCCGCGGGTCGCGCCATGATCTACCCCAAAAAGCGCCCTAAACTCGGCATTTGACGAAGCTGGATCAAGGCCCTCAATTATGTCCGCGCAGGCCGTCATCGAACAGGAAACGCGTTTCGGCGCGAGGAATTACGCGCCGCTTCCGGTGGTGCTGGCTTATGGGCGCGGCGCGCATGTCTTCGACGTCGAGGGCCGCCGCTATATTGATATGATTGGCGCCTATTCGGCGGCGAGCTTCGGCCATTTGCATCCGCGGCTCGTCAAAGCCATGCAGGATCAGCTGCAGCGACTGGATATCGTCTCGCGCGCCGTTTATTCCGACAATCTTGGCGCGTTCTGTGAGGAATTGGCGAGACTCGCCGGGCTCGACGCCTGCTTGGTGATGAACACCGGCGCCGAAGCTGTGGAGACGGCGATCAAAGCCGTCCGCCGGTATGCCTATCACGAGTTGGCGATCCCGGACGGCAAGGCGCAGATTATCGTCGCAGCCGGGAATTTCCACGGCCGCACGACGACGATCGTCGGTTTTTCCGATGATCTGAATTCGAAGCGCGGCTTTGGTCCCTTCGCGCCCGGTTTCTTCACCGCGCCCTTCGGCGACGCCGAGGCGATCGAGGCGGTGATTTCCTCGAACACCGCCGCAGTCCTCATCGAGCCGATTCAGGGCGAAGCCGGCGTCATCGTGCCGCCGCCCGGCTATCTCGCCAGCCTGCGGCGCGTCTGCGACCGGCACGGCATCCTCCTCATTTTCGACGAAGTGCAGTCGGGCTTCGGCCGCACCGGACGCAATTTCTGCTTCGAGCATGAAGATGCGGCGCCCGACGGACTGATCGTCGGCAAGGCGCTCGGCGGCGGCCTGATGCCGGTGTCCGCCTTCATCGCGCGACGCGCGCTGATCGACGTCTTCAATCCGGGCAGCCACGGCTCGACGTTCGGCGGCAATCCGCTCGCCGCCGCCGTCGGCCGCGAAGCGATTGTTGTGCTTCAGGAGGAGCATCTGGCCGAACGCAGCCGCGTTCTCGGCAAGTTTCTGATCGAGGCGTTGGGCGGCGTCGACCATCCGGCGATTCTCTCGGTCCGGGGCAAGGGGCTTTGGGCGGCTGTTGAGCTCAATAGCCACGCGGTTGAGGTCAAGGAGCTTTGTCTCGCCATGATGCGGCGCGGCGTGCTCGCCAAGGAGACGCATGAGAGCGTCTTGCGGCTGGCGCCGCCCCTGGTCATATCCAAAGAGGATCTGATCCAGGGCGTCGCGGCTTTTCGCGATGCTCTAGATGAAGTCGGCGGCGCTCGCGCCGCGCGTCATGCCGGATAATGCGACCGTAGCGGCGTGATTTTCGCATAGCCGCGATTATATTGAGCGCAGGCCAAGCATATCCAAGCGTATCGGCGCCGGAGGCCCTTGGCCTGTGAGGTCCGATACGCCATGACGTCCGACATCGCCTTCCCGCGCTTCGCCGCGCCTTACGCGCCGCCGGACGAGCCGATCGCCGCCGAACTGCTTCGGCGCGCCGTGCTGGGCGCCGAAGCGGAAGCGCGCATCGACCGCGTCGGCGCGCGCCTGATTCGCGCGGCGCGCGCAAAAAAGACCGCCCGCATCGGCGGGCTTGAAGACCTGCTTCGGGAATATTCCCTCTCGTCGGAGGAAGGGCTTGCGCTGATGGTGCTGGCCGAGGCGTTGCTGCGCGTGCCGGATTCTTTGACCGCCGATCGTTTAATCGAGGAGAAAATCGGGCGCGCGCGCTGGAGCGCGCATGCGGACGAAGTCCGAGCCTTTGATCGTTGCGGCCGCCGCCTGGGCGCTCGGGACGACCGCACGCATGATCGACAAGGGCAAGACGGCGGAAGGCGTCGTCGCGGCTGCGGCGCGGCGCATCGGCATGGGCGCGCTGCGCGCCGCCGCGCGGCAGGCGATGGCGTTGATGGGACGGCACTTCGTGTTCGGCCAGACCATCGAGGAAAGCCTGCGGCGCGCCTCTTCGCATGAGGCCGGGGCGAACCGCTATTCCTTCGACATGCTGGGGGAAGGCGCCCGAACCGCCGCCGACGCCGAGCGCTATTTCAAGGCCTATGCCCATGCGATCGAGGCGATCGGCGAGGCGTGCGCCGCTTCGGCGCCCGAGCGGCTCGGCATTTCGGTCAAACTCTCGGCGCTGCATCCGCGCTACGAGCCGATGTCGCGCGATCGCGTTCTGACCGAGCTGACGCCGCGGCTCGTCGAGCTCGCGGTCATGGCCAAACGGCGCAATTTGCAGTTCACCATCGACGCCGAGGAGGCCGACCGTCTCGAGCTTTCGTTGGACGTGATCGACCATGCCCTAGCAGGCGGCTTGCTGAAGGATTGGAGCGGTTTCGGCCTCGCCGTGCAGGCCTACCAGAAGCGCGCCGCCTCCGTCATCGATCATGTCGCGACGCTGGCGCGTCAGCATCAGGGCCAGCTGACGCTGCGGCTCGTCAAGGGCGCCTATTGGGACAGCGAGATCAAACGCGCGCAGGAGCGCGGCCTCGCCGACTATCCGGTGTTCAGCCGCAAGGCGATGACCGATCTGAATTACATCGAATGCGCGCGCAAGCTGCTGGCGCTGCGCGGCGCCGTCGCGCCGCAGTTCGCCACTCACAACGCTTTGACGATCGCGACCATCGTCGAGATCGCCGGAGGCGTCGAAGGTTATGAGTTTCAGCGCCTGCACGGCATGGGCGAGGAGCTTTATGCCGCGCTCCGCGAAGTCTATCCCGAGGCGGCCTGCCGGATCTACGCCCCCGTCGGCGCGCACGAGAATCTGCTCGCCTATCTGGTGCGGCGCCTGCTCGAAAACGGCGCCAATTCCTCATTCGTCGCCCGGCTTGGCGACCGCAATGTCTCTGTCTCGGAGCTGCTCAGGCGGCCGCAGGCGATCGTTGCGGATCCGGCGCATGCGCGGGCGGAAAAATTGCCGCTGCCGCTCGACATCCATATGCCTTCGCGCAAGCTGGCGAAGGGCCTGGAGTGCGGCGATTCCCAAGCGCTCGACGCGCTGTTGGCGAGCCTCCCGTTGGCGCCCGCCGCGCGATGGGCGGCGGCGAGCGTCTCTGGGACAAACGGCGGAATAAAAAATAAGGCGCCGCCGTCTGCGCGTACGATCGTCTCGCCGGTTGACGGATCAGCGATCGGCGCCGTCGCCGACGCCGAACCAACCGGCGTCTTGAGGGCGATGGAGGAGGCGCGCGCCGGCTTCGGCGCTTGGTCGCGCCTGCGAGTCGAGGACCGCGCCGCCTGTTTGGAGCGCGCGGCGCGGCCGGCTCGAGGCGGAGGCGCCGCGTTGGCTGCGCATGCTTCAGACCGAGGCGGGCAAGACGCTGGAGGACGCGATTTCGGAATGGCGCGAAGCGATCGATTTTTTGCGCTACTACGCCGCTTTGGCGCGCGCGCGCCTGGGCGCGGCGCAATCCCTGCCGGGCCCGACCGGCGAGGACAACCGGCTCTCGTCCTATGGCCGCGGCGTTTTCGTCTGCATCAGTCCGTGGAACTTCCCCTTGGCGATCTTTCTCGGCCAGGTCGGCGCCGCGCTTGTCTCAGGCAATAGCGTCCTCGCCAAGCCGGCCGAGCAGACGCCCCTTATCGCGGCTGAGGCCGTCGCCCTGCTGCATGGCTCGGGCGTTCCTGAAAGCGTCCTGCATTTCGTCCCGGGCGACGGCGAAGTCGGCGCAGCGCTCGTCGCTTGTTCCGGCGTCGCGGGCGTGGCCTTCACGGGATCGATGGAGGTTGCAGCAAAAATCAACAGCGCGCTCGCCGCCAAAGAAGGCCCGATCGCGGTGCTGATCGCCGAAACCGGCGGCGTTAATGCAATGATCGTCGATGCGACCGCTTTGCCTGAGCAGGTTGCGGACGACGTCGTCGCCTCGGCGTTTCGCTCCGCTGGGCAGCGCTGTTCGGCGCTGCGGCTTCTTTGCCTGCAGGACGACGTCGCCGACAGGATGATCGCTATCATTTCCGGCGCCGCGCGCGAGCTCAAGATCGGCGATCCGCGCGACATTGGCGTTCAAGTCGGGCCCGTGATCGACGCCGCCGCGCGGGATGCGCTGCAAGCTCACATCGAATTTATGCGCGCGCGGCGTACATCCGGAGTGGTCGCGCATTTTGCCGGCGAGGTTCCGCAAGGCGCGCCCAAGGGCGGTTTTTACGTCGCCCCTCATATCTTTGAACTCGGATCGGCCGCTGATCTCAAGGGCGAGATTTTCGGACCGGTTCTTCATGTCGTCCGTTACAAGGCGGCCGAACTCAATTCGTTGCTGGACGCGATCGAAGCCAAGGGCTTCGGGCTGACGTTAGGCGTGCACTCGCGCATCGAGGCGACGATCGAGAAAATTCTCGACCGGCGCCTCGCCGGCAATTGTTACGTCAATCGCAATATGATCGGCGCCGTCGTCGGCACGCAGCCGTTTGGCGGCTTCAATCTGTCGGGCACCGGCCCGAAGGCCGGCGGCCCTCATTACCTTGAGCGCTTCTCCATCGAGCAGACGGTGACGATCAACACCGCCGCGGTCGGGGGCAACGTGAATCTGATCAACGCGGCGCAGTGATCGGCGCGGCTTTGTTGGCGTCTCCCGTGAGAAATCTGGGCGAGTTCGCGAAAGGCATCCTTGCTCGGCGGCGATTTCGGCGATTGCTCGATAGCCTTGTAGATCTTCGGGACGAGCGCCACGGCCTGATCGAGTTCGGGGTCGGCCCCTGCGCGGTAGCCGCCCATGAGGCGAAGATCGCTGGTGTCCTCAAAACGCGCGATGAGCCCGCGCAATTTGACCACGAGGTCGCGCTGTTCGCCGGTCCAGGCGACCGGGGCAAGACGCGATAGGGAACTAAGAACATTGACCGCCGGAAAACGGCCCTGATCGGCGATCGCGCGATCAAGAACGATGTGGCCGTCGAGCGTGCCGCGGACGGCGTCAGCCACAGGATCGTTGTGGTCGTCGCCATCGACGAGGACCGAAAAGACGCCGGTGATCGACCCCGGGCCTTCGCCGGGTCCTGCGCGCTCCAGCAGCTTTGGCAGATCGGTGAACACGCTCGGCGCATAGCCGCGCGCCACCGGCGGCTCGCCCGCGGCCAAAGCGACTTCGCGCGCGGCATGGGCGAAGCGCGTCACTGAATCGATGATGAGCAAAACCGAATCGCCCTGGTCGCGAAAGAACTCCGCGATAGTCACGGCGGTCCGCGGGGCGAGGCGCCGCATGGTTGGGGTCTCGTCCCCGGTGGCGACGACCACAACCGCGAGCGCGCGATTATCCGCCAACGCGTCGTCGAGAAATTCGCGCACCTCGCGGCCGCGCTCGCCGACGAGCGCGACGACCACGGCGTCGAAGTCCCTCGACCCCGCGAGCATAGCGAGGAGAGTTGATTTGCCGACGCCGGAGCCGGCGAAAACGCCGATGCGCTGCCCTGCGCACAAGGGCGTGAAGAGGTCGATTACGCGAATGCCGGTGCGCAAAGCTTTGCTGACGCGGGCGCGCCGCATGGCCGGGGGCGGCGCGGCGTCGACCGCAAAACTTTCATCTCCCTGGCGCAGCGGACCCGCCGCGTCGATCGCAGCGCCGAAGGCGTTGATCACGCGGCCCTTCCAGCTTTGATGCGGAAACAGACGCAACGGGCCGGAGCGATAGACGCGATCGCCGAGGCTCGTCAGCGTATTGGGCTCGAAGGCCTTGACGCTGGCGCCGTGCGAATCGATGCGCACGACCTCTGCGAGATGCGTCGATCCTTCGACGCCGAAGCTGACGCATTCGCCAAGCTTGACGAAAGGGGAGAGTCCGCTCACCCGCGCGTGCGACGGCGCGACTTCGGTGACGGCGCCGCTGACCCTGACCAACGGTTCGACGGCCGCCGCCGCCACTGCGCGCTCGAGCAGATCCAGAGAGTCGGCCCCCTCTTGCAGCGCCGGCCGGAGCGAAGGTTCCGATCGGGTTGATTGGGAAGACGTCTCGATTGCCGTGTCCGATCCCATTTTCTGCACCGGTTTGCTCCGCTTGCGCAGGCTTTGCATCAAGATCGCCCGGACGCCGATCCGCGCTTTTGGCCTTTTTTTGGCCCAAGGCTGTGCGCCGAACGGCCGCAGATTTTTGGCCGCATGCGTCCAAGGAAAAGACAATGCGCGCAATTCGATATTTAAATTGCGCTGCTCCGAAGATCCGGCTCCGGCTTCAGGATGACGAATTTGTACCGAGCGTCTTGATCGCGTCCTTCAGAGAATTTTCCGATCCCTCGGTCGCTGACGCGATGCTTTCGAAGGCGCGCGATACCTGGATGAGCTTCGCCATTTCGAGGACAGGATTGATGTTGGCTCCCTCGATGAAGCCCTGCGCGATCCCGTTGTTGCTGAAGTCGAGCTCGGCCGTCGCCGGCTTGTCGCTGATGACGCCAGAATTGTTATAGCGCGTGAGTTTGGCGTCCTGAGCAAGACTGAAAATGCCGATGGCGCCGATCTGGTGGCCATTCTGCGTGATCATCCCATCTTGCGCGATCATCGGCGGCCCGGCTTCGGGGTTTAGCAGAATGGCCGAGTTGCCGGCGTCGAGCACGGGATAACCGTCGACGCTCACCAATGCGCCGCTCTCATCCATCCGCATCCGGCCGTCCTTGGTGTAGATGGTTCCGTCGGGGGTCTGCAGGCCGAGCCATCCTTCTCCCTGAACCGCGACATCGAGCGGATTGTCCGTCTTGATCGGCACGCCCGCTTTGCGCGAGATGAAGGACTGGCCTTGCGAAACGAAAGCGACAGGATCGGAGCCGGCTTTCGACACCAGCGATTTGAAATCAATCTCCTCGGCCCGATAGCCGGGGGTGCTCTGATTGGCGACATTGGCGGCGATCGTCGTCAATCGCCTTTCGAGGGCGACCTGAGCGGAAAGAGTGACATAGAGCCCTGCTTGCACGGATCAACCCCCTCGTTGCAGATTGGCGATGCTGAGAAGCAGATTTTGGCTGATGCCTGGCGACGTGACTTGCAGCGCGTTGGTCGGCGTCGCCGTCGCGGTCGTCGGATTTTGGGCGTCGTAATTCGCGGTAAAGCGTTCAAGGAGTTTTTGGAGGTAGGCGGGTTTTTGCAAGTCGCTGATGTTCACCAGGCTGCTGATCGTCTTGGCTTGCTGGTCGATGTTCTGTTGCGACATCGACGGTGAGAGACCATACGCCGTCTCGACGACTTTGAGCAGGGTTTGATCGCCCAGAATGCTGTAGGCGCTGGCAATGCTTGGCGCCATGTGCTGGAAATAGAGCGCCATCTGAGCGCCTGGACTAGTCTTGCCGACATTGGTCTCCAGCGTCTGTTCGTCAAAATTGCTGATCGTCGTCTGCTGCAGCGATGTGGAGCTCGTCGTCACCGCGCCGTCCGCCGCGAAATTGAAGGCGGTGGCGAGCGCCCTATAGCGGGGATCGCTCAAAGTATTGGCGAGGCTCTTGCTGGTTGACACCCCGCCGGCGAGGACCTGGCGAATTAGCCCTTTCGCATAGGCCATGTCGCTGAGGCCAAAGGCGGTCATCACGTAGTTGTAGAGTTTGCTGTTGTTCAAGAGGTCGTCGACCGTTTTCACATTGCCGATGTTGGCCTGAAAATATGCTGTTTCCCGTTTCACGGAGGGGTTGGCGGCCGCGTTCGCCAAGGATTTTGAGTAGTCCCGGGCGATCATCGTGTAATAGAGGGTAGAGTTGAGCATGGCTTTTTTCCGCAGCGCTGGACGCAGTCTTCGCCCAAGGCCTTGCGCGGAACTGACCGCCGCCTGGGGGTCCGTTTCAATTTTAGCGCAGGGTCCGCCAAGGAACTGCAATTTCAATTCGTCGCATTTGATCGATTGATATCGCGGCGAACACGCGCTCTTTAGCATTCATCAATTAATTCAGAGATCACGTTCAGCCGAGCGGCCCCATCGCCACAATCTCGGGGTCCAATAAACCGTGCAGCCGGTGCGCTGCGGCATGGGCGAAGCGCATCAGCACCGCGCGGCGGGTCGCGGCCGCCAGCCGATGCTCCGGAGCTTCGCGCAAAATTTCGGCGCCGTAAGCGTCGGCGACGATCAGGCCGGTGTCGGGCGGCATGATCTCGACAGGCACGCTTTCGGGAATTGCAAAATAGAGTCGGTCGCAATGGGCGCGATAATCGCGCCATTTCATGTCGGCGCGAAAGTCTGCGATGGAGGATTTGATCTCAACGATATGAACGCGCGCGTCATCGGCGAGAGCGACGATGTCCGCGCGCCGGCCGGAAAGCAAGGGGAGTTCGGTAAGAGTTCGAGAAGTTGAGGCGGCGCAGCAGCCGCCGCGTCCCGCGCGCGACAAACAGCGCCGTTTCCGACTGGCGTCCGTCCTGCGGCGGGATAGGCTGGATCAATCGTGGCATTTAGCGCATCAGCTCCGCGCCGACGCTGGACGCTCCCAGCGTCTGTCGCGCGTTTCCTAGGCCGCTAAGGATGCGCTAAGCTGACCGATCGCTCAATGCCTTAGGCCGCTAGCTTGCTCGAAAATTTGCGGCTTTTGTCGGCTGATTCTCAGTTCGCCGTATGCGCCGCCGAAGCGTCGACAATGCTGACTTGATCCGGAGTCTGCGAAGAGGCGGCCGTTGACGGCATTTTGCTGAAGCGAGTGTAGTCAACCAAGCTCGCGGCGGCATTGAACGCCATCGTATAGCCGACCGAGGGCGCCGCGGAGAGCGCGTCGGGAAGAATGCGGGCGGCTTGCCGCAATCCCGTGATTGCTTGTCCCAAAGCCGACGCCGGTGGCTCTTCCGCAGTCGGCGTTGTGCTGGTGAGCTCCGCGTAATTCGATCTGTCTAGCCGAGCCGGTACGATTTCAGGCGCGGCATGGGCCAGGGCCGCCTTACGCGGGCTTGCCGTCGCTGCCGGGCTCGCGGCGTAGGCGAGGACGGCCGGCGGGAGGGCCAGCTGGTCTTTCGGGCCTCTCGTAATCACGACCGGCAGGCTTGCGGCGCGCGCGAGCGGCGAAATCGCCGCCGTTTTTGTCGGCGCAGCCCCGGCGGCGTCAGAGGTCAAAGACGCGACGTGAACGAGTTCCGCCGGTCGGGTCGGGGGCGTTGGAACGTCGGCGTAAGCGAGCAGATCCAGCGGGCGGGAGGGCGGCGTCGGCGCCGCCGCGATGACGGCCTCCCCAGCCTTTTCAGGCTTACCCTTTGCGCGATCCTTCGCAACCTCTTTGGCCGGCGCCGACTCCGCCGCCCCGGCGCCCTGATCCGCCGCCGCAGGCTTGTCACGCGGAACAGGCGTAGGAACGGGGGCGGCCATAGGGAGAGCGGCGGCCGGCGCCGTCTCTGGCGCGAGCGAGGCGACCTGCGTCTGACTCGCGGCCGGCGGCGGATCGGGCGGATTGCTGGCGGCGATCGCGGCTAAAGCGGGAGCCGCCTTCGCGGCGGCGCGCGCGGCGCGGCGTTCGGCGGCGGTCATGTGCGCGCGCTCAAGTGAGGCGACTTGCATAGGGCCGCGGCCTGGAGCCGCCTCGCCCGCGGCGACGGCCTCTTCCTCGCGATCGTGAGCGCCGAAGAGCCAGCCGAAAAGTCCGCCGCCCGGCATCTGCGGCACGTCGCTCGCAACGCCGCCGCGCGAGGCGATCTCTGCGCGGGCCTCTTGATAACGCGGCAGCGCGCGGCCATCGGCGGCGAGATCGACGGACTTGCCGTCCGGGAACACGCGGGCCAGCTGGTCATAGCTCATGCGCGGCCAGTAGCGAACGTTGCCGACGTCGAGATGGACGAAATTCTCTCTTGAATAATAGCCGACGCCGCCTCTTTGCAGGCGCATGCCGATTTCGCGGATTTGCTCCATCGACATTCCGGGCATGGTCGTATCCATCGCCCTGCCGAGGATGTGCTGCGAGTATTCGGCGACCGCGTGGGAGCGCGCGCGCAGCATCGCGTTGGTTGCCGGCGACCGGTAGGCGGAAACGATGGAGATCGGCTGCGTCGCACCGGCGGTGCGATAAACCTCCCACACCACGTCGAACAGACGAGGGTCCATATGGATCTCATCGTTGTTGCGCCAGTCGCGCAGAAAATGATTGAGCTTTGCGAGAACGGCCGGATCATAGGAGCCGTTGACGCGGAACGTCGCCTGAATCGATTCGCCAGTGTGTGAATGATAGAGATTGAGCGTGCGGGTGTCGCCATTGGCCTCGGCCGTCTCGGTCGAGGAAGACGCATAAAAACTACATAGGATTGTAGCGACATATGCCGCGGCGATGCGTCGGGCCTGTTTTCCGGGACGGATGCGGGGGCAGCCTAGGCGCAAACGAGATCTCACGAAGTTAGGGTCCGCGGCGAACGCCGCCCTCAGATGATGAACGCATCCATTAAACTTGAACCGTTAATGTTGCGTAACATTTCGTGACCGCCCGTTAACGCCACAACCCTGACGTTTCCAGCGCGGCTCATACTACGATAAGGTTAAGCCTCCGAATGTGGCGAGCATGTGTCGTCCCCGGGGAATCATTTCTGCCCGATTTTGCGGGCGAGAGTCCTCGCCTTTCCTTGCGCGAAACGAAACTCAGGCGGCGAGATCGGCGACTACGGCGTCAAGCAGAGGGAAACCTTCGGCGCTCACCCTGAGGCGGCCCCGCGGCGTATATTCCACCATGCCGTCGGCGATCAGCGAGGCAAGACGGCGCGGATCGAGGCCGCGGCCGGATATGGCCTCGAACCGTTGCGGCTCGACGCCTTCGGTCAGGCGCAGGCCCATCAGAAGGAACTCGTCAGCTTGCTCCTCGAGCGACAAAGGCGCGTCCTCGACGAGGCCATGGCCGTTGGCCTCGACGGCGGCCAGCCATTGTTCGGGGTCGCGCGCGCAGGCTTGCGCGCGGCGGCCGGTCGCGGTCAGGATGCGCCCATGCGCGCCGGGGCCGACGCCGGCATATTCGCCATAGCGCCAATAGATCAGATTGTGCCGGCTCTCCGCCCCGGGACGCGCGTGATTGGAGATTTCGTAAGCCGGAAGGCTGGCCCTTTGCATGACCTCCTGCGTCGCATCCCAGAAATCGCGCCCGAGATCGGCGTCTGGCACAGCGAGTTTGCCCGCCTCATGCAGCCTCTCGAACATGGTCCCAGGTTCGATCGTGAGCTGGTAGAGCGACAGATGATCTCGGGCGAAGGCGAGGGCGGCCGCGAGCTCGCTGCGCCATTGCGCGACGCTTTGCCTCGGCCGCGCGTAAATGAGATCGAATGAATAGCGCTCGAAGATCGCGCCCGCGAGTTCAACCGCGCGCAGCGCTTCAGAGCTGGTATGGATGCGGCCCAGCGCCTGTAGATCGGCGTCGTTCAGCGCCTGGACGCCGAGCGACACGCGGTTGACTCCGGCGGCGCGAAAGCCGCGAAACCGCTCCGCCTCGACGCTGGTGGGATTGGCCTCGAGCGTGATTTCCGCGTTCGGGGCGGTTGGCCAATGTCTGGCGACGGCGTCGAGAATGCGGGCGACGGATGAAGCCTGCATCAACGAGGGCGTGCCGCCGCCGAAAAAGACAGAGGAGACGGTGCGGCCGGGAGTCATCGCGGCGCGATGAGCGAGTTCTCGCTCAAACGCCGCGATGAACCGGGTCTCGTCAATTCCCTGATGGCGGACGTGGCTGTTGAAATCGCAATATGGACATTTCGACAGGCAAAACGGCCAGTGCGCATAAACGCCGAAACCCAGGTCGGCGCGTTCGGGGAAGGGATGATTTACAGCCATTTTATCTCATGCCAACTCGTTGCCGCGCGCCGCCAAGACCGCGCCACATTTGGGCCACTCTCGCCTCTATCTTGCCTGGCGGCTGGGGCTTCCAGTTCGGCGCAAGCCAGTTGAGTGTGGCCTCTCATAGCAGATTAGTATCGGATCCGCCGCGCCCGATTAGGAGCGCGTTCACTACATTTACTTACCATGGAACCGGAAAGATCGCCTCAGCTTCGATTTCCGGAACGGGTGGATATCGAGTTACCTCGAGCTCCCACCAAGGCCTGCCCCGGTCGTCGTCATGAAAGACGTTGACGGCTATGTGAACGAATAATCAAAGTCAGACCGAAATCTATCGAGGCAGGCTGCATGCGGCTCGGCGCGCACCCTGGCGCTCCGTCTTCAAAATGTCCGCGTCTATCCGGATAGCACGCTGAAATTTCATCTTGCTTACGATCCGCGCAAAGGCTTTGACGTTTTGGTTGTGCGCCTTGACGTAGCGCTTGATGGCGTCCTGAAGGTCGGCGACGGATTTGAAGACGCCATGGCAGATTTTTCGGCGCGTGATGGTCGAGAAAATCCTTCGACGGCATTGAGCCAGGACGCCGATGTCGGCGTGAAATGAAACGTCCAACGCAGATGATCGGTCAGCCATTTCATGACATTGGGATGTTTGTGCGTGGCATAATTGTCGGCAATTGCATGGATGACCTTAGTAATACCCTTCCAGGCAAATAGCTCAACGTGGACGCGCGCCTCATGGCAGCTAAAGCACAACTTTGATTTTTAAATTCAAAAGTAATATTTGGTTGATTTAGCCCGCATTCCCAGATAGCGTGACATTAGGTAGAGCCAAGGGGCGATTTAGCTATAATAATCAATGTGCTATTAAGCGCTGAGGCTTCGATCATGGCGAACTCACCCTAATCTAAGTCGTGCTCTCTTATTCAGACGGGGGTACTTATGGTTCGAACGCCCGGGAAATCTCTCGCTTTCTTATTGGCTCTAGGCGGGTCCGTCTATGCCCAGCCAAATTGCCTTAATTCGGTTAGCGAACTCAGAGAGAATAATGTGAAGATCAATTGGCGCGAGACGACCTCGGATGATGGCAAGCCAATGAGGATTTACATAAGGGGAAATCATGGCCTGACGTACCAAGGTATTAAAGCTGGGGATGTTTGGTTGAACGGAACCGTATCCGTATGTCTTACTGGGGATAAAACACAGATAAATTTGCACAGTACCGTGGCTACCGACAAGGTTCCACTCTTAGTAAGAAAGCTAATCCCTACCCGACAGACAGCCAAAATCGTCAATGACAAGATTGAATTTAGAGATTACAGCTGGAGCGGCACTTTCGTTGCCGATTAGCTCTAATTATGTTCCTCCTCAGGTGGCTTCGGCATCGGCAGAGTTCTCTTAAACCTGAAGCGCTCAGTCCAATAAACTGGATCTAGAGAGCTGGCTCGGGAAATCTGAACAAGCTGGATAAGTGCAATTCTGCCTGAAGGGAGCAATGATCAGGTTGAGGTTGGTGGCTGTCGCCTTTGCCTTGGCTCTTGCAACATCGGCGCAGGCAATGCCTGTCGCGCCTCCTCATCAGCCGGACGGGATGGTGACGCAAGTCCGCGCTGCATGCGGTGCAGGTAGGACCCGCATTAATGGTGTTTGCGTGGCCAGAACCACTGTCCGTCATACCCGCCGGGCCGTCCGTAGGTATTGATCCGTTCGTGGCCGCTTCGCGGCATTCCGGCTAAATTGTCGCGCCGGTTGGTCCCGACGCCGAGGGCGCTGATAAGACGGCGGCTTCCGTCGCCGGGGCTCAAGGGGAAGGATTCGCCGCGGCCGTCAGAAATGGTGCGCCTGATTTCGACGAAACTTTGGGATGGGGCGCAGCCGACCCTTCGGATGCGCGTTGTGGCCTATGCCGCGCTGGTTCGTTAAGCCTCGGCGCAGCCGCCGGCTTCCTCCACGTCGCGCGTCATATATCAGGCGTGCATTCTCGCCGCTGGCGTCTCGGGCAAGCTGGCGCCGCATCACTTCGGCGCTTCGCATTTTTTTAAAAATTTCAACGCGGGGCGGCGACTCGCGCTCCGGCCGGAATGCGGCGGCTGGTTTTGCGCTCGACGACCACCATGCGCGGCGTGCGGCCGTTCGACGTCACAATCTGCTCCGTTTTGCGCGGCGGCGCGTTTTTCAGCAGTTCGGCGCGGACCTCGTCGACAGGAAGATCCATCAGAGCGGCGGCGATCTCGACCTGCTCCAGCAATTGGTCCGTCAAACCTTGCGCTGCGAGGATGGCTTCCTTCAGGGTTGGCGGATCGTGGCGAACCCGGCGCGTTCCATATTTGGTGTTCCAAACGACAGACATCGCGCGCCTTCCTTGCAGCTGCGGTCGTTATATTGCACTGCAATATGCTATGCTGCGAAGCAATTTAAATCAAGACCTTTTTGGGTGAAGTTCGCCAAGCCGGGCATTTGGCCGCACGCAGAAAAGACCACGCCCATCGGGCGTTTCAGGCGCCGAAACAGCCGCGCGCAAATGCCTGGAAGGCCCGCGCACGATGCGACAGTGCGGGCGATCCATCCTCCGGAATGGCCTGTTTCTCCTCGAGGGTCATCTCGCCGAAGGTTTTGATCAGGCCGTCGGGGAGAAAAATCGGATCGTAGCCGAAGACGAGCGAGCCGCGCGGCGGGAAGACCAGCTCGCCGTCGACCCGGCCTTCGAAGCTCTGCGTCTGCCCGTCCGGAAAAGCGAGCGTCAGGACGCAAATAAAATGCGCCTTGAAGGGCGCCATCGCCGCAGCCGCGCGCAGCTCCGCCTCCACCTTGGCCCGGGCGATCGCGAAGTCGCGCGTCGGCCCCGCCCATCGCGCCGAACGAATGCCGGGCTCCCCGCCGAGCGCGTCGACGCAGAGGCCCGAATCGTCGGCGAGCGCGGCGCAATTTGTCCCCCTCGCGGCGGCGATCGCCTTCAGTTGCGAATTGGCCAAAAAGGTCGATCCGGTCTCCGCGGGCTCGGGCAAGCCGAGTTCCCCGGCGGAGACGGCTTTGACGCCATAATGATCGAGCAGCTGGCGCATCTCGGCGAGTTTGCCTTGATTGTGGGTCGCGATGACCAGTCTTCCGCCGGGACTGCGAGTTATTCAGGCGATCGCGGCCTTCTGCAGTTCGATCAGCTTTGTGACGCCTGTGCGCGCCAGGGCAAGCATCGACTGGAGATGCGCCTCGGTGAACACGGCGGCCTCGGCGGTCGCTTGCACTTCGACGAGGGAGCCTGCTCCGGTTATCACGAAATTGGCGTCGGTTTCGGCGGCGGAGTCCTCGGCGTAGTCGAGATCGAGGACCGTCTCGCCATTGGAGACGCCGCAGGAAATCGCGGCGACATGGTCGCGCAGGGGATGGTCCTTGATGATCGAGCGCCCATGCATCCATTTGAGGCAATCATGCAGCGCGACCCAGGCGCCCGTGATCGCGGCCGTTCTCGTTCCGCCGTCGGCCTGCAGCACGTCGCAGTCGAGAGTGATCTGCCGCTCGCCCAAGGCCTGCAGATTGGTGACGGCGCGCAGGCTGCGGCCGATCAGGCGCTGGATCTCCTGAGTGCGGCCGGATGGCTTGCCGGTCGTTGATTTGCGCCGCATGCGCGTATGGGTCGCCCGCGGCAGCATGCCATATTCGGCGGTGATCCAGCCGCGCCCCTGACCGCGCAGCCACGGCGGCGGCTTGTCCTCGAGCGAGGCCGTGCAAAGCACATGAGTTGCGCCGAATTTGATCAGGCAGGAGCCTTCGGCGTAGCGCGCGACGTTGCGTTCGATCGTGACTGGGCGCGGCTCGTCGGCGGCGCGTTGGGACGGACGCATCAAAAGCCCTTCTTTCAACCGAGGCCAACGTCTAGAGCCTCGCTCCCCCCTGGTCAATTTGTCGGAGTGGTTATATGAGCGCAAAAGGGCTGGCGACGTTCGAAGGGACAAAATGCATAATCTCAAGCTTGCAGCCGCGCTTGTGCTGGCGTTTTCGGCGCTGGGCGCGATGCGCCCTGCGCTGGCCGCCGCCAAGCCGACGCGATTTTGGAACCTCACCTCGGCGACGGTGACCGACCTCCGCCTCGCGCCGGCGGGCACGGATGCGTTCGGCGAGAACCAGTGTCTGAACGACAAGGACCAGGAAGTCGATCACGACGAGCGGCTGAAGGTCGTCGGCGTCGAGACCGGCCAGTATGATGCCAAGATCGGATTTGAAGACGGCCGCGTCTGCGCTGCGAAAAATCTGTCGATCGAGGCGGGGCAGGTGTTTTCGATCGAGGACAAGGATCTTGTCGATTGCTCCGAGCGGGGCTCAGATTGAAGAACTGTCGATTGCTCTTCAAGGGATACTCGAATGACCAATGGCAACCAACCAGCACGGCCTGCTTCTTATGACAAGAAGGTTGGCCTCGTCTTGCAGGGCGGCGGCGCCCTTGGCAGCTACCAGGCAGGTGTGTACGAGGCGCTGGCTTCTTCTGAATATTGCCCCGACTGGGTAGCGGGCATTTCAATCGGCGCGATCAACGCGGCGATCATCGCCGGGAATGCCCCCGAAAACCGAGTTGAGCGGCTCCGCAGATTCTGGGAGCAAGTTACCGGGCCGACCGCGTGGTGGCCTTCCGACCTGACGGGATCATTGGCGACCTGCCAACAAAAACTCAGCGCGCAGTTAGCCCTTTCGTTCGGCCAGCCTGGGTTTTTTGCTCCGCGCAGCGCGCTAGATTGGTTTTCGAGCGAAATGCCGATCAGCTATTACGACACAAAAGCGCTCAAAAGCACGCTGGAGCGGCTGGTGGACTTCGACCGCATAAACAGCCGCAAGGAGACGCGCTTCAGCGTCGGGGCGGTCAACGTGCGTACCGGCCGATTTACCTATTTTGACAGCGAGGAAATCAGCATTCGGCCGGAGCATGTCATGGCGAGCGGCGCGCTGCCGCCAGGCTTCCCTCCCGTCGAGGTCGACGGCGAGCACTACTGGGACGGCGGGCTCGTCTCGAACACGCCGCTACAATACGTGCTCGATTATTATCCGCGCCGAAGCCGTCTGACCTTTCAGGTCGACGTATTCCCGGGCTTCGGTCAACTTCCGACAAATCTTGAGGAGGTCGCCGAGCGTCAAACCGACATTCGCTATGCGAGCCGAACACGGGTCAATACTGACGCCTTCCAGCAAAAACACGATGTGCGTCATGCGATCAACGAACTGGAAAAATTGTTGCCGCCAGATATCCTGAAGACGGAACAGGCCAAACGGCTTCATGCTTTCGGCTGCGTCACAGAAATGGATATCGTCCTGCTCATCTATCGTCCCTTCGCGCCCCAGGGCGCGGCGAAGGACTATGAGTTCAGCCGGGGCACGATGGAGGCCCGCTGGCGGCAAGGGGTTTCGGACGCTACCCGCACGTTGCAGGCCGCGCCCTGGCTCGCGCCGAAGGCGAGCGAAGCCGGCGTGCGCGTCTTCGATGTCATGCACAACATTCTGCTCGGCCAAGATCCGGCAACGACCAAAGCCAGGGCCGAGAATGCCGATCGCCCCCCCACACAGCCGGTCGAAGGGCAAACGGCGGAGGGTTCCTTGCCCAAGAAATCAGCGTGACAAGGCCAAATCAACTTGGATCTCGCATGTCAACAGCGCAATGCTGTGGAAAGCAAGCTATTCGCGTCACCGGACATCCATGCAGCAAGTCTCCTCCCCGTCGGCTTTCGCGGCTTTGATCTGAGCTAAACTGATGAGAGGCACGTCGAACCGGAACCAGAAATTGTTGCCGGCGGCGATGTTGCGGGCATAGACGCTGCGATTATAATAGGCGGTCACGGCGACTGCTCCAAAGTCGTAGCCGAATACCGGTCCGATTGTGAAATCCTGCGCCCGGGCGCCATATCCATTGACGCCGGGAACCGCTGCGACAACTGTGCCGTGAATCGCGTCGTTCGACACTTGCGCAGTCAAAGTGCCGCCAAGCCCGATTTCAAAGTTTCCAAATTTGCGCAACGCCGTATAATCCATCATGAACAGCAGGCCGCTTTTGCACCCATTGGCGGGGTTGGTGAAATTCACGTCGAACAGCGGATGAACGGTCAAATTCTATCCATCAGCCAGATAGCTCAATCCCAAAGCCGGTTCGATGGTGGCATAGTTTCGGCTCGTGTTCTGAACGGCGGTTGACTTGATAGTTGTAGGATGGGCTATAGGTTGTCAGCGCCACGCTGACATAGAATCCGTTCTGAAGGTTC
This sequence comes from uncultured Alphaproteobacteria bacterium, assembly GCA_963789645.1. Taxonomy (GTDB): domain Bacteria; phylum Pseudomonadota; class Alphaproteobacteria; order Rhizobiales; family Beijerinckiaceae; genus Methylocapsa. The sequence goes on from CAWBLM010000007.1 coordinate 55,394, forward strand.
CATGAAAGGTTCAGAGGCGAGATAACAGTATTCACCAACCCGAAGTTCGAGAACGTTCCCACATCAAGAATGCCCGTGCTCGGCGCTCTTATGCCCTGGGTGATGAACGCCCCGTAGCTCGCTCCAAAAATTTGTGGAATAGCCGGCACATAGAGAAATTGTTCGTTGGTTGACGTATCTTGTACACGGACCCCGATGTTCCCGGCCTGATCGTTTTTCACGTTCATGCCGAACGTCGTATTCGCGGTGGAGAAATAAAGTCCGGGCGGCGGCAGCGCGCCGACCGGAACGCCGATGGTGACGCCCGGCAGGAAAGGAGTGATGCCCTCCAAGGCGTGCGCGCTCTCCGCGACCAGATATGAAGAACAGGCGCTTGCTAAAAATACCGAAACGAGGCGCGAGGAGGCGCCGACACGGTGACAGGGCTGCGTAACGGCAGCTTACTTCCTCATGTCGGTTCCTCGCGTCCCTTTGTTTCAACTTGGGATCGGTTGGCGTGTTTCGGGCGCCAACGAGCGCCCTTCATCGAGCGCTGGACGGGTCTTTTGAATCCTGCTGCAGAACCGGCGCGGAAAAGTGCGACTTCGCCATCACGACCGCCTGCTCGCCAAGCACCATGCCAAGCAGTCCGACGGGCGCGATAAGGGGTGGGGCGGGAGAACGCACGCCGATGAGCCCATAAGCGACGCCGACGAGGAGGCCAACCGCCAGTGAGATGAGGAAGGCTGTCGTGGCTCTCTCACGTCTGCGGAGCGATCACGATGCGGCCGATCGCGCCGCTCGCCACCTTGCGATATCCATAGCGCGCACTGGCCAGCGGCACGATCTCAGCGATCGGCGCCGGGCGATAATCGCCGGACTCGAAACCAGGGCTGAGGCCATCGAGGATCTCTGCCGACGCGGAAAGGTCACGCTTCAATGTGTCAACGCCGTAGAGACGGTTCTCGTTGTGGTAGAAATCGGCGAGGTCGAAGCTCACCTCGCGCTGACCGGTCGCGCTGATCTCGACCAGTCGGCCGCCGATCGCGAGACAGCCAAGCGCAGGCCGGAACATAACACCGCCAACCGCGTCGAAAACCACATCGGCGCCTTTGCCGCCGGTTGCTTCGCGTGCGGCCGCTGGTATGTCCGTCGCCCCAATAATCATGCGATCGGCGAGGCGGTGAATGGGCGCGTCTGGATGCGGCGGCTGCCGGTCGACGCCGATAATCCGCGCGCCAATGCGTTTGGCGATCTGCGCTACGGCGCCGCCGACCCCGCCGCCCGCGCCGATAATCAGCAAAGTCTCGCCCGGTGCGAGCTTGGCGGCTTCGACTGTGCCGCACCAGGCGGCCATGAAATTGACGCCGACCGAGGCGGCCTCAGCAAAACTCAGAGCTTTCGGCTTGCGCCGCAGGCTCGCGACGGGGACAGCGATGCGTTCGGCATGGGTGCCATCACGCTTGAAGCCGAAACCGCCGCCGGTGCCCCACACCTCCGCGCCGATCCACTCGCTCGGGCCCTGCTCGACGACGCCGGCATAGTCGCGGCCGGGAATACGCGGCAGCGTGGTTTGGCTCATCGCGCCGGCCACGTTTTTCACGTCGCTCGGGTTGATCGACGCCGCTTCGACGCGCACGACGGCTGTAACCGCATCGGCGACGGGATCCGGAACGTCGACGAGATCAAGCGTCTCGACGTCCCCGAACGCTTTTATCTGCAAAGCGCGCATGATTTGTTTCTCCGTATCCTCGTGTTTCCGTTGGCAGACATATCAAGGTGCGGGGGCTCCCGAAACGGGTATAAATGAACGCTAACATTCCGATTTTCGGAAACAAGGATCTGGGGCGATGGATAGTGTGGGCGAGCCGGAACTCTTTGCCACGATTGTCGACGCGGGCGGCATATCCGCCGCCTCGCGGACGCTGGGATCATCGCCTCCCGCGGTCAGCCGTCGCCTGGCGACGCTTGAAGCGCGGCTCGGCGTCCGTTTGGCCGAACGCAGCGCCCGGCGCTTTCGCCTGACCGACGAAGGCGCATTCTACTATGCGCGCAGCCAAACTATCCTCTCCGAGTTGCGTGATGCGGAAGCCGAAGTGTCGGCGTGTGGCGGCGCCGCGCGCGGGCTGCTCCGGGTCGGCGCCCCGATGGAGTTGGGTCGGCGTCGGATCGCGCCGTTGCTGGCCGAGTTCGCCGCGCGCCATCCGGGACTTGAGGCTCATCTCGTACTGTCGGATGCGGGGCTGGAGGTCGCCGAGGACGGGATCGACGTGGCGCTTCGCGTCGGCAGGCCTGACGACCCGACCCTCATCGCGCGCGAGCTCGCGACAACGCGCCGCGTCGTCTGCGCGACGCCGTCCTATTTCGCCGCGCGCGGGACGCCCTGCGTTCCCGACGATCTGGCCGGACATGACTGCCTGCGCCTGGCGCGGCGACATCGGCTGCTTGACCGCTGGCGGTTCAAAATCGACGGCGTCGAGCGTGAGATCAAGGTGACGGGCGCGCTTTCCAGCAACAGCGGCGACGCCCTCCATGGCTGGGCGCTTCAAGGGCGCGGCCTGTCGTTGGAGGCAATGTGGGACGTCGAGGAGGACCTCGCCGAGGGCCGCCTCGTCGAATGCCTCGCCGAATATTGGTGTGACAGCATCGAGCTGTTCGCCGCCTTCGCGCCGGGCAAGCCGACGCCGCCCCGGATCAGGTTGTTTATCGACTTTGTGGCTCTCGCGTTCGCGAATGGCTGAGCATTGCGGGTTCGTCCGTCAGATGTAAATGTTGGGATTTGAGTTTGCGGGCGCCGCCACGAGAAGTCGCAACTTGTCCGGTGAAAACCCATGTTGAACGATAAGGGACAAAGAGGTCGATGACGACGAGCGGCGGAAGGTCGTTGGAGTCGAGACCGGCCAGTATGACGCCGGGATCGTATTTTGTCGGCGTGCGTCGCGAAAAATCTGCCGATCGAGGCGGACAGGTGTTTTCGATTGAGGAAAGATTTTGTCCAGTGGTCCCAATGAGGCTCAAGCAAGCAATTGGAGAAGCCTTCGATGAATAATCTGGCGCCGAGCCGCCGCGAGCTCGTGACGGCCCCGCTTCTGGCAGCCGCGGCTGCGACCTTGGCGCTAGACCCCGTTCAATTGGACTCGGCCCAGGCGGCGGGCGTCGATCCTTCGATGACGATCATCAAGCCGCCGGACCAGATCGTTTGGCGTCCGCATTACGGCTATCCGCCTGGCGTGGTGGACGAGGCCCCAATGTATGGCGCGAGCGACGAGCCTGGCCAATATTTCGTTCTGGTCCGCTGGCATCCTGGTTTCATGAGCGCGCCGCATTTTTACGAGACGGACCGATTGTGCGTCGTCCTTTCCGGAACCTGGTATGTGGCGAGCGGCGAGGACTTCACGCCGGACGCGACGGTGCCGGTTGCGGCGGGCTCGTTTGTGCGCCGAGTCGCCAGAACCCCGCACTATGACGGGGTCAGGAAGGGTGTCGCCGAGCCGGCCGTGATCGCCATCACGGGGCTCGGGCCGATCCATCTTCATCTGATCGACCCCACCAAGCCGGGTTGGCGCGAACTCTAAAAGGCGTCTCAGGCGGCTCAATGCCCCTCAAAACTGATCAAGGTTCTGACCGGCACGCCGAGCGCCCGGATCTTGTCGGCGCCGCCGAGGTCTGGAAGGTCGATCACGAAACAGGCGGCGACGACGTCATGCGAATTAGAGTCATAAAACCATGGCGACGAATAAAATATTGCGGCAAAGCTAGACCACGTTGATTTTGACTGTAACATGAGCTGACAGCGCGGTTGAATATACGTCGATTTACTTACAGATTGATAGCTTCTTTAGGCTGGTGCTTAGAGACCCGAGATGACCCGACCTAATCGTTCCCCCTCGCAAAAAGAGTGGCCGACAATAAAAAATATTGACGTTGTCGAAACCGACAACGCCAAGGCGCTGGTGGAGCGCGCAGATGCTCTACTAAAGGCACAGGACGATGGGCTGAGAGCCATGGAGTCGCGAATGACCACGCTTTTCGGTCAGAGCGTGACGCTCGCCTCGGCCGCCGTTGCTGCGACGATTACCGCTTTTGCGGCTAATTACGCTCCGGCCGGCGCACCAACGTCACCCACATGGGCGCTTCCCTGGGTCGCTCAGTCGCTTGCAGTTCTGTCCGCTTTCTGGTTAGCAGCAGTTACAGCCTCGGCAGTGTCTCTACTCGGCCGAAAATGGACCACTTCCGGCATGCAGCTGGATGATCTTTATAGTGAAGCAATTCTAGCGGCGCCGCCAAATTCGCTGCGCCTCGCTATTGCACGAGCGCTCCATGGCGCTGTCGAGGCCAATAGAACTCGCGCTGTTCGATATAGTCGTCGGCTTGCGTGCGTTATTGGCCTTCTCGCGACAGGGCCGATAGCAACGGCGATGCTCGCCTTGTCGCTTTCCCGACCCTCATGGGTGCTTTGGGTTGGTGCTGCGGCATTTTGTACGATTAATTTCGCACTTGGATGGCTGGCCTATCCGCATTGAGCAATAGGCATGATCTCAACCCCTACCGAGCAATCGCGCGCCCAGTTTAATGATTAAACCCAAAGTTAGACCCGTTAAGAACAGAACCGTTAAGAGCAGAACCGCTAAGCGCAGAACCGCTAAGCGCAGCAAAGAGACTCTCGACCGGTAATGCCTTACTTCCTCGTCAACGCCCGCATTATAGCGGTGGTGTTCCTTATAGCGTACTACATCCCCTAGGCGTAGGAACACAGAGGCAAGCGGGTCTGGACGCTCCGCTGTCGACTTAGGTTTAGGTGGCTGCTGCCCTCCGCTTGGCTGCTGATCCGTCATACGTTTTACTCGGAGCGGGCGATGGATCCGGCATCATATCAGGTCAGTCGAACGCCTGATTCCGAGTACGATATCCTCTGGGCGGGGATTTGCAAGTCGCGCTGGCCGCCAAATCGTGCGAGAGGTGTCAAATAATGGCCTTAGCGTTTGCCTTCATGAATTCTACGACCAACAGCGATAAACCAAAACCGGGAATTGTTGTGAAAAACACCGACATTGCGAGCGAAAGTCGCAAGGCCCACTCAATGCCCCTCAAAGCTGATCAAGGTTCTGACCGGCACGCCGAGCGCCCGGATCTTGTCGGCGCCGCCGAGGTCCGGCAGATCGATCACGAAACAGGCGGCGACGACGTCGGCGCCGATTTTCTTCAACAAGCCGACCGCCCCGGTCGCGGTGCCGCCGGTGGCGACGAGGTCGTCGACGAGAATCACTTTTTCGCCGGCGACGACGGCGTCGTCATGAATCTCCATCTCATCCAGCCCATATTCCAGCGAATAGGCGATCGAGACTTTGGTGTGCGGCAGCTTGCCTTTCTTTCTGATCGGCACGAAGCCCGCCGAAAGCTGATGCGCGACCGCTCCCCCGAGGATGAAGCCGCGCGCCTCAATGCCGGCGACCTTGTCGATTTTCGCGCCGGACCAGGGCTGCACCAATTCGTCGATGGCGCGGCGAAAGGCCCTGGCGTCGCCAAGCAGCGTCGTGATGTCGCGAAACAGGATGCCTGGCTTTGGATAGTCGGGAATGGTGCGGATCGCGGATTTGAGGTCCGAGCTTCGGAAATCCATGGTCATTGTAGATTGATCCGCCGCATGATCGCCTCCAGTTTTTTCAAGAGAGCCGGGTCCCGTGCCGCCGGTGCGGTCAAAATCGCATTGTCGAGGGCGCAGTCCGAGCCGACCGGGCAAGGCTCGTGCTCTTCCGGAAAATCATGCAACAGCCGAGCCAGCAGCCGCGCCGCGGCGCCGGCGTTGGCGTTAACGATCTTGATCACCGAGGCGACGTCGACGTCGTCATGGTCCGGATGCCAGCAATCATAATCCGTCACCATCGCGACGGTCGCATAGGATATTTCGGCCTCGCGCGCGAGCTTCGCTTCCGGCAACGCCGTCATGCCGATGACGTCATAGCCCGCCGCCTTGAAGGTTTTCGATTCGGCGAGCGAGGAGAATTGCGGCCCCTCGATGCAGACATAGGCGCCGCCGGTCAGGCAAGGGATCGCTTCCGCCTGCGCGGCGAGCGCGACGCGCGCCTGCAGCGCGGGGGCGACGGGGTGGGCCATCGACACATGGGCGACGCAGCCGTTGCCGAAAAACGAGCTTTGCCGCGAAAAGGTGCGGTCGACGAACTGGTCGACGAGGACGAAAAGGCCGGGATAGAGCTCTTGCTGGAAGGAGCCGCAGGCCGACACCGAGACGATATCGGTGACGCCGGCGCGCTTCAGCGCATCGATATTGGCGCGGTAGTTGATGCCGGAGGGCGACAAGACATGGCCGCGGCCGTGGCGGGGCAAAAACACCGCTTCCGTCGCGCCGATCCGGCCGAAACGCAGCGCGTCGGACGGCTCGCCCCAGGGCGTTGACACGCGCTCCTCGCGGACGTCCTGAAGTCCCGGGAGGTCATAGACTCCCGAGCCGCCGATGATTCCGATGATTGCCCTGACCATGTCCCTCGCCTTTTGCGGGGCGCAGTTTTAACTGGCGCGGCAGACGGCGCAAGGGGCGAAGCGCGAGGCTGCGCCGCTGGCTCTGTCGGTTTCGAAAGGAGCCGCTCAATCCGCGTGCGATGCAGCTCATCGCCCAAAAAACTGATAAACGGCGGTATAGCGCATGCGGGCGATATCGCCTTGGCGCGCGCGATCGCAGCCGTCCAGCGGCGCGACGCCGCCCTTCGTGTCAGCGCGGCGGATGAAATCGACCTTGGAGAGCGTACCGAAAGCTCCAAAATGCTTTGTGACCTTCAAGCCAAGCCAGGGGATCGAGCCTTCCTTCGGCGCAGCCCTTTCCGCGATGGGCTGGCCAAAAATCGCCGAGCCGTCGGCGAGCGTCCACATCGGCCCTTTGCCATGTGTCCCGATCTCCCGGCCTTCGGCATTGAAGAGCGAGGCCGCCGGTCCGTCGAAGACCCAGGCGAAGCCTTTGTCGGTCTCGGCGCAGACATAGACCTGCGCGCCGGCTGCTTCGGCTTCGAGCAGCAGGGTTGACCCGGGAGGAGGGTCTAGCGCATCCTGCGCCGTGGCCCGATGCGCCAGACTGGCGAAGGCGAGGCCGCAAAACGCGGCGGCGAGAGCATCCATCTTCATGCTAGTTTTCCATTCGCCGGTGAGTTGCGACGCAAATCTACCTTGGACGCTTCGTCGGCGCCAGCCGCGGATCGGGTCAATGAGTTGTTTCAAACAAACCAACAACGCCCTGACGCCCGCGCCGAGCGCGCGCGCAGCCGGGACGGCGTTCGCATGAGCTGGTCGCCGCAACAGGAGGCGGCGCTCGCCGCCGTCTCGGCCTGGTTGAAGCGGGGCGAACCGCAGGTTTTCCGCCTCTTCGGCTACGCCGGGGCCGGCAAGACAACGCTCGCGAGACAACTCGCCGAGGACGCCGACGGCGAGGTTCTTTTCGCTGCCTTCACCGGCAAGGCGGCCTTGGCGCTGCGCTTGAAAGGCTGCAGGGGCGCGCGCACCATCCACAGCCTGATCTACCGCCCGCGCGAAACCGAAACAGAAGAGCCAACCTTCGTTCTCAATGAGGACAGCGCCCTCGCCAAGGCGAGCTTCGTCATTATCGATGAATGTTCGATGGTCGACGCTGAGCTCGGGAGAGATCTGTTGTCTTTTGGCAAGCCGGTTTTGGTGCTCGGCGATCCGGCGCAGTTGCCGCCGCTGCGCGGCGGCGGCTTTTTCACCGAGGCGGAGCCGGACGTCATGCTGACCGAGGTGCATCGCCAGGCGGCGGACAATCCGATCATCAAAATGTCCATGCTGGTGCGCGAAGGCGGCCGGCTCGCCCCTGGCGTCTACGGCGAGAGCCGGGTCATCGGGCGGCGCGACATCGACGCCGCCGCGGTGACCGCGAGCGACCAGATTCTCGTCGGCATGAACCGGACGCGGCGGTCCTATAACCGCAGGATGCGCGAATTATTCGGCTATCAGTCGGAATTTCCGGAACCCGGCGATAAACTCGTCTGCCTCAGGAACGACACTTCGAAAGGGTTGCTGAATGGCGGCATCTGGCTCGTCAAGACCACCGGGACGACGCGCAAGAAGAAGCTCGCGCTGAACGTCGTGCCCGAGGACGAACCGCTGCGAAAGCCCTTGCGCATCGGCGTTCTGCCGGAATTTTTCAACGGCGGCGAGGAGAGCCTTTCGCTGAAGGCGCGGCGCGAATCGGACGAATTCGATTACGGCTATGCGCTCACCGTGCACAAGGCGCAGGGCTCGCAGTGGAGCTCCGTCGTGCTGTTCGACGAAAGCGGCGCCTTCCGGGAACACCGCAACCGCTGGCTCTATACCGGCGTCACCCGCGCCGCCGAAAAACTGACGGTCGTCATATGACGCGGGATATTCGGTTCTCAAGGCGCGCCGCCGTTTTGCTGGCGCTGGCAGCGAGCGCGTCGACGATCCTTGCTGCCGCGCCCGTTGTCGTGAGCTCGAAGCTCGATCTTGAAGGCGCTCTTCTCGGCCAGATGATGCTGCTGGCGCTGGCGCGCGCCGGCGTTCCGGCGATCAATCAGCTCCAGATCGGGCCCACCGCGATTCTGCGGCAGGCTCTGCTTTCCGGCTCGGTCGATCTTTGCGTCGAATACACCGGCAACGCCGCTTTCTTCTTTCATCAGGAATCCGATCCTGTATGGCGGTATGCGAAGGAAGGGTTTGCACGCGCTGCCGCGCTGGATTATGCGGCGAATCAACTCGTTTGGCTCGATCCCGCGCCTGCCGACAACAGTTGGGTCATCGCCGTTCCGAACGCGATGGCGAGGCGGAGCGCGCTCGCAACGCTCGACGATTTCGCCGCCTTTGTGCGGGCCGGGAACAGACTCAAACTGGCGGCCTCGGCGGAATTCGTCGAAAGCGCGGCCGGCCTTCCCGCCTTCGAGGCGGCGTATGGATTTAAGCTTGAGGCGAGCCAGCTTCTGATCCTCTCGGGCGGCGAGACCACGGCGACCCTGAAAGCCGCCGCGGACGGGATTTCCGGCGTCAATGCGGCGATGGCTTATGGCTCCGATGGCGCGCTCGATGCGCTCGGCCTTCTTGCGCTTGAAGATCCTCGGCGCGCCGAACCTGTTTATGCGCCGGCGCCGGTGGTTCGCGCCGCGACTTTGAAGGCCTATCCGCAAATCAAGCCGGCTTTGGCGCCGGTCTTCGCCGGTCTCGATCTCAAGACTTTGCGAGGCCTCAACGAAAAAGTCGCCGTCGAAGGGGAGGGCGCCGAAGCTGTGGCGCGCGATTATATGATGGCGCGGAGCTTGTTGTGACTCGCATCCTCGCGCCAAAAATTCACGACCGCGTTCTATTGACGCTGTGCTGCCTCGGCACCCTTGCCGTCACATGCTGCGGCTTCCTGAACTACGCACAAAATCGCCTCGTAAGCGGCGTGGCCCTAAGCCTGTGGCGATCGCCCTTTAGGGACGGCGCCGCGATCATTTTGAGCCTTGGCGGCCTTTTCGCCCTGTCGTTTGCCCCGCGCGAGAAAATCGCCGCCTTGGCGGCGCTCGCCGCGGGGGCCGCTTTGTTGTTCGCCTGCCTCTCGGGCGCCGGTCATTTCGCCGATGTACTCGCTGCGGACGCGCGGCCCGCGGCGCGCTTATCGCTCGGGCCTGCATTCTGGATTGTCGTCGCGGTCGCGCTTTTTTCCATCGTCAATGCGGTCCAGCGCGCCGCCCTATCCTTGATTTTTCGCGCCGTCATCGGCGCAGTTATTGTGGTTGGCTTCGCGTTGATGGCGCGCCAAGGGGTCTTTTCCAATCTGGCGTTGGCCAAAGAGTTCGCCGTCCACCGGGCCGAGTTCGCACAACAGCTGGCGCGTCACCTCGGCCTCGTTGGCGCGGCCGTGGCCCTGGCGTTGACGATCAGCGTTCCTTTAACCGCGCTGGCGTTGCGCGGCGGCAAGCCGCGCGGAGCTCTCTTCGCAGTCCTTGGCGTCGTGCAGACGATTTCCTCCATCGCGCTGTTTGGCGCATTGATCGCCCCGCTTTCGGCCTTGAGCGCGCGCTTTCCCGCCTTGCGCGATCTCGGGGTCGCCGGCACGGGGCCGACGCCCGCGATCATCGCCCTGACGCTCTATTCGCTGGCGCCGCTGGTTCGCAGCTTTTTCACTGGCTTGAGCGAAGTCGCGTCCGACGTGAAAGACGCGGCCGTCGGCCTTGGTTTTGATCGGCGCCGGCTGCTTGTCGCGGTTGAATTGCCGCTGGCCCTGCCGGCCTTGGTCTCCGGCCTGCGGGTCGTCGTTATTCAGGCGATCGGCCTTGCCGCCGTCGCCGCCCTGATCGGCGCCGGCGGCCTCGGCGTGTTCGTGTTTCGGGGCATCGGGCAATATGCGCTGGATCTCGTGCTCCTCGGCGCGATCCCGATTATTCTGCTCGCGCTTGGCGCCGATCTATTCTTCCAGCTGCTTCTGGGCGCCGCCCGGAGGCATATATGATCGAATTGCAGGCTGTCTCGAAGTCATTTGGCGCGACTCTGGCTGTTGAGTTTGTCTCCTTGCGGGTGGAGGCTGGCGCCTTTTGCGTTCTCATTGGACCATCGGGTTGCGGCAAATCGACGGTGCTACGCATGATCAACGCGATGATTGCGCCGGATCGTGGCGCAATCGAAGTGCGCGGCAAGAACATCGCCGAGCTCGACGCGATCGAGCTGCGGCGCGGCATTGGCTATGTCATCCAGTCGGTCGGCCTGTTTCCGCATTGGACCGTCGAGGCGAACATCGCCACCGTGCCCCAGCTGCTCGGATGGGACAGGAAAAAGATCGCCGCGCGTGTCGCAAACATCGCGAGCGCGACGCGGATCGACCGAGGTCTGCTTCAACGCTATCCGCGCCAATTGTCGGGCGGCCAGCAGCAGCGCGTCGGCGTCGCCAGAGCTCTCGCAGCCGATCCTGACATCATCTTGATGGACGAGCCGTTCGCGGCGCTCGATCCCGTTAGCCGCGGCGATCTTCAGAGCGAGTTGCGGCGCCTTCACCGCGAGAGCGGCAAGACGATCGTCTTCGTGACGCATGACATGGACGAGGCCTTGCGCCTCGCAACCATGATGGTCGTCATGAACAAGGGCCGCGTTGTTGCGGCCGGCGCTCCCGCCGACGTTCTGCTGCGGCCGAATAGCGATTTTGTCCGCGGCTTTCTTGGGCGCGAGGAATTGCCCTTGCGGTTGCTCGACCTCTCGACGGTCCGCGCGAAAGCGCGGCCAAGCGCGAATCAGCCTAATTCAGCCGGCGCTATGATGGCAATCAAGGAAACGGCCACTTTGAGGCAAGCGTTGAATCTCATGCTCGCGCATCATTGTGATCATCTTGCGGTTGAAGGCGAGAGCGGCGGCTTGTTGGGAGAAATCGGCCTCGCCGATATTATAGCAGGTTGAAGCTGCGCACGGCGAGGTGAAGGGCTGCCACGACGTCTCGACGGCTCCCGGCAATCCAACAGGATGCAAGGATTATGGATTTGGCATGAAATGACAAGGGTGCTCACGATTGCAGTTTGGGGAGCCCGTCAACCCGCGCTGTGGCTGGCGCTGTGTTTGCTCGCGCTGATCGGGGCGATGGGTCGGAGCGCGCCTTTGTTCCGCGCGCTGTTTCCGGATGATCCGCATCCGCTCTATACGCGCGCGACTTTCCTCGAACTCACCTTGGCGCATTGCCAACTCGTCGGGCTATCAAGCCTCCTCGCCGCCGTGGCCGGGATTGGCCTCGCTATTTTTGTGACGCGCGACACCGGGCGGGAATTTTCAGCGATCGTCAGCGCCATCGCCGCCGTCGGCCAGACCTTTCCGCCGGTCGCCGTGCTGGCGCTCGCCGTTCCGTTGCTCGGCTATGGCGCCGCTCCAGCCCTCGCTGCTTTGACGCTCTACGCAGTCCTTCCGATCCTCGACGGGGCGCTAGCGGGCTTATACGCCGTGCCGGCTGCCGTGCGCGATTCGGCGAGCGGCATGGGCTTTGCGCCCGCAGCCCTTCTTTGGCGGATCGAGCTGCCGCTCGCTCTGCCTTTCATTCTCGCCGGGCTGCGCAACGCCGTCATCATCAATATCGGAACGGCGACGATCGGCTCCAGCGTCGGCGCTCTCTCGCTCGGATCGCCAATCCTCGAAGGGCTGTCGGCGTCGAATCCGGCCTATGTCCTCCAGGGCGGCCTCATCGTCGCGTTGCTCGCTGTCGTCGCCGATCGCATTATTGCGGCGCTGGAGGCGGCGCTGCGACCTCTAGGCTGAGACGCTCTTGCCGGGAAATTCGCAAAGGTCGGCGATCAGGCAGCGCTCGCACTGGGGCCGCCTCGCTTTGCAAATATAGCGGCCGTGCAGAATTAGCCAGTGATGGGCGCGCCGTTTGTAGACGTCCGGAATGATTTTTTCGAGGCCGCGTTCGACTTCGAGCGGCGTCTTGCCGGGAGCCAGCGGAATGCGATTTGAAACCCGGAAGATGTGGGTATCGACCGCGATCGTCGGAGCGCCAAAGGCGACGTTCATCACGACATTGGCGGTCTTGCGGCCAACGCCTGGAAGCGTTTCCAGCTCCTCGCGATTGTTCGGAACCACGCCGCCGAAGTTTTCGTCGAGTTGCCGGGACAAAGCGATGACATGCTTCGCTTTGGTTCGATAGAGGCCGATCGTCCTGATCATTTCGCGGAGCCTGTCCTCCCCGAGCGCGAGCATTTTTTGCGGCGTGTCGGCGATTGAGAACAGCGTTTTCGTCGCCTTGTTGACTCCGCTGTCGGTCGCCTGCGCCGACAACACGACGGCGACGAGCAAGGTAAAAGGGTTGATATAATGTAGTTCGCTCTCAGGATGGGGCGAGGCGGCGGCGAACCGCCGGAAAATCTCGTCAATATGAGCGGACGATTTTGGCTGCGGCCGCGCCGGTTTAGCCGTTGATTTGCCCGGGCTGCGGAGGCCGGGCTCAGCGCGGGCGGCGCCGTCGGGTCTCGCCGTACCAGGATTTGCGATAATTCTTTTGACCATGCGCGCGTTATAGATTTCCCTAAGGCGAGAGAGAAGGCCTCTCACGTGTCAACCGCAAGAATCAGAAGCGACGAATGTCAAGGCGCCCCGCTCTTCGCCGCGCGGCTGAAACCGCATCGCTCGCTCGGCCGCCGGAGCTTTCGGCTCCTGCTGATGGTGTTTCTCGGCGCCAATATCGTCACGAGCCTCCCTTTTATCTTCCTCGGCGCCTGGCCGGTGGCGGGGTTTTTCGGGCTCGACGTCGCGCTGTTCTATATTGCATTCAAGGCGAATTATCGCGCCGCTCGCGCTTACGAGGATGTCTTGCTCACTCCCTTCGAACTCTTTGTCGCCAAGGTCAGCGTTGGGGGGCGGCGCGCCGAATGGCGGTTCAATCCGGCTTTCGTGCGGCTGGAGCGCGAAGAACATGAGGAATTCGGAACCTTGCGGCTGGCCCTCGTCTCGCGCGGCAAAAGCCTTGAAGTCGCCGCGTTCCTGGGGCCGGGCGAAAAGGCGGATTTCGCCAGCGCGCTCTCTCGCGCGCTTGTCGAGGCGCGGCGGGGACCGCGCTATTCGTAAGGCTTTGCTCGGCTCATAAGGCCCGGTTCGGCGAGGGCGAAGCAAAACGGCCGTCCCACAGCGCGTGAGACGGCCGGCCAGACATGGTGGGCGCCAACGCCGGAATCGAGAGGGCGGCAGCGCGGAACCGTCCGAAGTCGCGAAGGCATCGAAACCTCGCAGATGGCTTTTATCGCTTCCGCAGTTACGTTGCTTGACCCAAATATGCCAAATCCAGCAAAAAAAGAGAAAAATTGAGCGTTTACCTTAACGCCGCTTTCGGCCTTCGAGCAAGGCTCAGGCCTTCACGCCGCGGCCCGCGCCGCGAGGATGATTTCGAAGCGGTTTCGGCATGCGGCGGCGCTTGTGTCGGTTCTGATCTTGAGCGAAAAAGCCTGCGGCCCTTCGAAAGACTGTCCTTTACGGCTCGCGCCCGTAATTATAGCCGCGGTAAAGAACCGGCGGGCCTGGAAACAGCAACGAATCAGTATAGAGCCCGCGAGACTGGCAGACAGCTGTGGCTCGAAAGCGGGCGGTGTCGCCAACGAGGTCCAATTGCGGCATGGGAACGATGCTGCAGCGGGGGTCGACGGCATAGGCGTAGAGCGGCGGCGCGGGCGGCCCCGCATAGTTGCGGGGCGCGTAAGGAGCATAGCCAAGATGGGCCGCCGTAGCCACTGGAGGCGCGCCGAGCGCCGTAAGCAGCCCCAAGCAGCAAGCCCATCTCGAGCCCATCGGCAACCCTTTTGCGCCAAAGGCGCGCCCCCCTGCTACCCCCATCATTTTGCTCCTGCGCAGTTTTCCAGCAAGCCGCGGATCTGGCGCCGACAAGCGCCCTTCCGCGTCGAATCGGTCCCTATGCTGGCGCCCGAATTCGATCCATTCCTACGCGACCATAGCGTTTGAGAAGCAAATAATCAACCAAAACGGGAAAAATACAATCTTGGATATCACTCTTTGACCTTGAGCCCCTTGAGGCTCGCGAAAACCGAATGGACGTCGATGTCTTCGTCATGATCCTGCGGTCTTGCGGGCGCATTGCCGAAAACCTCGGCTTCGGTCTTCAGGTCGTCGTGCGGCGCGCGCGTCGTCGCCTCGGCGGGCATCAGGGTCTGGCCATGATCCTCTTCGACATGCGGGCGATCCTTGGCGGCGCGATTGACTTCGAAGTCAAGGTCGATTTGTGAACATAATCCGAGAGTGACGGGGTCGGCGGGCGTCAGCGCGGCGGAGTTCCAGTGCGTGCGGTTGCGGATCGCCTGCAGCGTGGTTTTCGTCGTGCCGGCGAGGCGCATGATCTGCGCGTCCTTCAACTCGGGATGGTTGCGGACCAGCCAGAGAATGGCGTTGGGGCGATCCTGGCGCCGCGATAGAGGGGTGTATCGCGCGCCGCGTCTGCGGGGCGCCTCTGGCAGCCGCACTTTGGACACCGCGAGCTGAAGCTGACGGTTCGAATCCTTTTCGGCGGCGGCGATTTCCTCGCGCGTCAATTGTCCCGATGTGATCGGGTCATGGCCCTTGATTCCAGTCGCGACTTCGCCGTCGGCAATTCCTTTCACTTCCAGCGGGTGGAGTTTGCAGAAATTGGCGATCTGGTCGAAGGTGAGCGAGGTGTTTTCGACGAGCCATACGGCGGTGGCCTTGGGCATCAGCGGCGCATTGTTCATGTTGTGCTTCTCCTTTGCGCCCGGAAACGAGGAAATTCCGGAAGCGGCCGATACGCCGCCTCGACCGCCCGCTGCGCAGGGGCGAGGCTCACGAGACAAAGCTCACGAGGCAAGGCTTAATCAATCAGCCATGACGGGAATAAATATATTATAGGGGCCGCCCGGCCTGAACGCAATGAGGCCGTCTTTTCGAGCCGGAGCGGTTTCGCTCGCGACGCCGTCACACCGCTTCGCGCGGCGGAACCGAGGCGGCTGCGCCGCAATTTCCCTTTGGACAGCCGGGGTTTTCTCGAAAGATTGACCCTCATTGATTTTGCCAAGAAAAAAGCAAGATAATGGGGCGGGCCCTTAGCGCTCCGCTTGAAAATCGCTTCCGCAGGAATTTTTCGCACCTCATGATTCGCATGGGCTTGCAAATTGCCGGTTTGTTCGTTCTGGCCAGCGCCTTCGCCGCCCTTGCGATCGACGCGTCGCGGTCCTTTGCAGCGGGGCGCCTCATCGTGACGCAGATCGGCGCGACAGCTGCGGCTCTGGCGCCCGGCAAGATGGATCTGCTGCGGACCGCGATCGAGCCCCATTCGAACCCGGCGCTCGATCGGATTTTGACTTGCGTCGCGGATGCGCCGACCTTCTTGGGCCTTGGCGTCGTCGGCGCGCTCGCCTTTTGGTTGGCGCGCAAGCCGCCGCCCAAAATCGGCTATTCCAGCCGCTGAGCATTTCCTCCACCGCGCCTTTGGATTGATTCGGCGAATTTCGGAACCTTTGCCGGCGTCCGCCCGATTGTCATGACGCCGATGTGAACCCATATGAGATACGCGATAACTTGGCCATGCCCTATAATGGCGCGATTAAAAGGTTTGCGTATTATATCCGCTGAAAGGAGCGGCGAATGTTTGCGTTTCGGAAGCAGCTGACAATGCCCACGGCCGCCAATGCTTTGCCAGGCCGCGCGGAGCCTGTCAGGACCGCGGAGACCCATTTTGTTAATGGCCATCGCCTCGCGCCGCCATTTCCGCAGGGGATTGAGACAGCTTTGTTCGGATTGGGTTGTTTCTGGGGCGCGGAGCGCAAATTCTGGCAGCTCGGAGACGGCGTTTACGTCACGGCGGTCGGCTACGCCGGCGGCCTCACGCCGAACCCGACCTACGAGGAAGTTTGCTCTGGCCTCACGGGGCACAATGAAGTTGTGCTGGTGGCGTTCGATCCGGCCAAGATATCCTACGCCCATCTTCTGAAGAGTTTTTGGGAGAATCACGACCCGACGCAAGGCATGCGTCAAGGTAATGACGTCGGCACGCAATACCGGTCGGGAATCTATGTGGCTAACGCGGACCAGCGCGCGGCGGCTGAGGCGAGCCGGGACGCTTTCGCCAAGGCGCTTGCGCAGAAAGGTTTTGGGCCGGTCACCACGGAAATCTTGGACCGGCCGCAGTTTTACTATGCTGAAGGTTATCATCAGCAATATCTCGCCAAAAACCCCAATGGATATTGCGGGCTTGGCGGCACTGGCGTCTCTTGCCCGATTGGCGTCGGCGTCGCCGCCTGACCTCTGTCTTAGGTCCGCGCCGACCGGAGGGCATGATGAGGCTTCTTCGGCGCGCTTGGCGAGGGAAACGCATGACGGGAAAAAAGCCAAGGCCGGTTGCGATCTCGCGTGCGGCTGCGCGCCGGCGCAAGGTTGGCGTCATGCTCTTAATGTAGAGTAGCTCTATCAACGTGTTCATGAAGTTTAAATAGGCAACGTCTTATGAACATCCTCAAAGTTTTTGCGATCGCAATGGGTTGCGGCCTTATTCCGCTCGTGACGGTTTCGGCCAGCGACCTTCCAAAAACTGCGACCGCTATAGACGTCACCGCGGCGCCGCCGAACAGGGCGGCCGGCGTGGCGAATGAGCCTGTCGTCGTTTCGGGCAGGAGCGTCAGCGCGCATCATAAATCGAGGATGCATCACGTCAGAGTCAAAAGCGACGATTCGGCTGCCGCGCCTGTAGCCGGCGACCTCGCGCCGCAAAGCGATTGACGGCCCGTCGCGCGGAACGCGGCAATGAAGCTTGAATCAATCCTGCTCCTCCCCCTTGCCTTTTGATCTGTCATTCTATTTCGCGTTGAGGACCGTTCTGCACTCGGCAGGTAACTGCGCGATGGTCAGTGGGGGTTTTGGCGGCGACGTTGACGGTCTTGGGTGCAAGACGGCGGCGGAAAACCACCAATCGAGCGATGCGTCGCATCCATCCCCCGGCGGCACGGGATCTTGCTCGCGGCAAGCCTCTTCTCCCCGCGGGCAAGTGAGCCTGATATGGAAATGATAGTCATGACCCCAATAGGGGCGCACTTTGTTCAGCCATGAGCGGTCGCCAGTCGCCTCACGGCAAATCGCCTTCTTGATGGCGGCGTTGACGAAAATGCGCTGCACCTGAGGATCCCGCGCCGCAGCCTTTATGACTTCGAGGTGGTCCGGCGTCCATTTTGAAGGATCGACGTCGAGGCGGTCGGCCCGGACCACATTGATCGCCGACATTTCCTCCCTTTCGGCGCGCGTCAGCTCGCGGGCGGGCATCGGCGTCAGCCAGACGTCGACGTCGAGGCCGACCTGATGCGAGGCGTGCCCGGTCAACATTGGGCCGCCGCGCGGCTGCGACATGTCGCCAACGAGAATGCCGGGCCAGTGGCTGACTCGCGGGACCTCGCGGGCAAATTTTTCGAGAAAATTGAGCAGCGCGGGGTGGCCCCAATTGCGGTTGCGCGAAAGCCGCATCACTTGCCAGGCTGGACCGTTGACAGGCAGGGGCCGGCCACCAGCGAGGCAGCCGCGCGAATAAAAGCCGATCGTGCGCGCCGCCAGCGGCGCCGGTTCGCTCGCGCGTCCAAACAGCTCCTTGGCCGGCGTCGAGGGATCGTTCGGATGCGCGAGGGCCGGAAGAGGTTGCGGGTCGAGCGACCCCTTATCCTGGGCCAGCGCCACGCCCACCGACACGATCGTAAATAGCGCGATCAACGAAGCAAGCGGCGATCGCATCGAAGCTCCTCAGCGTCCGGTTTCTGCCGCGCGCGCCGCCGATGGTCAAGCGGCGAGGTTGACACGCAATTCGCTATTGAACAGGACGGACCACGGTTTTTTTGAGGACAACGGCTGTTCGGCCGGCGCAAGCTCCGCTGATTGATTTTCGGGCGGCGCATTCCTATTGAGACGCACATCCTTTTTGGCGAGGTTCGTCGTGACGCTTCGATGCGTGCAAAAACTGGCCTGCATCGCCGTGGCGCTCGCGGGGGTCGGAGGCTGCTGCGGCGTCATCCTTTCGGCCGTCGGCGCGCATCTGTCGCCGAGCCCCCTCCTGGCGACGGCCGCCGAATTTCTGTTGATCCACGCCGTCGCCACGTTGGCGCTCGCCGGGCTTGCCCTGGCGGCGCCGCAACGCGGCGGCTGGCTGCTCTGCGGCGCGGCGCTGTTTCTGCTTGGCAGCCTCCTCTTTTGCGGCGATCTATCGGCGCGCGCGCTCATGAATGTCAAGTTGTTCCCCATGGCTGCGCCGATCGGCGGCGCGGCATTGATTCTCGGTTGGGCATTGGTCGCCGTCGCCGCCGTGCCCGCGCTTTGGCCGATCATGAACAAACAGTGATCGCGTTCGATTGTCTGGACATTGGGCTCTATGCAAGGCAAAGTTGCCGGCGCTGCTACCAGGGCTAGAGATGACGCTTGGATATGCTGGCGATGCGCCATCAAAGAGGATTTTGATTGTCGAGGACGAGCCTTTCGTTGCGCTCTCGCTCGTCGATGCGTTGTCGGAGCTGGGATTCGACGTGGCGGGATGCGTTGGCGATGTCGGCGCGGCGATCGATTTCATCGGCCGCGAGCGCATCGATGGCGCTCTTCTCGACGTCAAGCTGGGTTCCCAGCGGATCGACCCCGTCGCCGACCTGCTGGCAGAGCGGGCCTGCCCTTTCATCTTCACCACTGGACTCGACAAGGCTGAAGTTCCCGCCGCCTATATTGATCGGGCGATTTTGCAAAAGCCTTTTGGGACGACGGAACTCGTCGATATGTTGCAAAGGGTGTTCGGGTGCGCAGAGTGTTCGGAGCCGTCCTGCTCCGGAGCTTGACCATAGCAAGTCGGCGGCGGCCGGAGTGCGCGATCCAAGCCGAACGGCCAGGGATTGGATCGATGTTGGAAAACGGCTTAAACTGACTTCCATTCGCCCAAAAATGGCTGCTTTGCGCCCAAAAAACGTCGCTGCGAGAGTCGAAACCGCCACGCAGGCCCGTTTCTTGCCTTGCTGGTGACATAGTCACCACTCACATCTTCGTAGGCTCCGCGACGACGGCGTCGAGCCAAGCAAGAGGATGATGGCGACCGAAGGGCCGAAATGGTGACGACCGCTTCCCCTTCTCGGTCCCAGCGATTCACCGGTTTGATGGTGGGTTTTTGCGCCTTCGCCCTTCTCCTCGGGGCGGCCGCCACCGCGGTCCCATGGCTGTTTTCGACGAATGCGCTGCGCCATGAGATCATCGCGCAAATCCGGCAAATGACCGGGCTCGTCGCCATTTCGCAAGGTCGCGCGGTTTTTGTCGTTCTACCGGAGCCACACATCAGCATCGAGAACATTCGTTTTTCCGATCCCTCGGGCGCGCTGCGCATCGACGCCGACTATCTCAAGGGCTATCTGCGCGTTGCGTCGCTTCTGCGCGGTCGGCTCCAGATCGCCTCGGCGACGCTTGGCGAACCGAAAATGGTGATCGACCTCGACGGCCATCCGATGCCGCCGGACAGCACCATCGGCCGCGCGGTGAACGCCAAATCGGCGACCCCGCAGGCGACCTCGGCGGACGAAGCGCGGCTCGGCGTCGTCTCGCTGGTCAATGGCGGCGCCCGTCTGACCAACGGCCGGGGAGAGGGCGACGCGTTGATCGACGCGATCAATGTTACGCTCGACTGGCGCAAACTTGGCTCGGCGGCGAGCGTCGCCGGGACTGCGCGCTTTCGCGGGCAGAGCGCGAATATCGAGGCGGTCATCGATCGTCCGACCGAATTGATGCGCGGCGAACAATCCGGCGCGCGGCTAAAGGTCGAGGGGCCCTCCTTGACGCTCTCGGCCGAAGGCGCTTTGACAAGTACGCCAACGGCCCAATTCATCGGTCGAATCAGCGCCTCAGCCCCGTCGCTGCGCAAGCTGGTTGAGACCGGGGGATATTTTGTTGCGCTCCCGGCGCCGTTCTTGGATTTCGCGGTGGAGTCGGACGCCAGCGTCAGCGCTTCCAACGCGAGCTTTTCAAACCTGCATTTCCAAGTCGACGGCAATCAATACGAAGGCGCTCTCGCAGTCCTTATGGGCGAGAGCAAGCCGATCGTATCCGGCACTCTCGCCGCGAGCCAGTTGTCCTTGCGTCCTTTCCTCGCCAATCTCCCCCCAGCGCTTGGCCGCGACGGGCAATGGAGCCACGATGCGTTCGATCTCGACGACGCGAATTTTGCGGATCTAGATCTTCGTGTCTCGGCGACGCGACTGGAGGCGCAGGGAATTGAGCTGGAAGACGCCGCGTTTTCGTTGATGAAACAGAAGCAGCGCTTTGACGTCGTCCTGATCGAGGCCAAAGCCTACCAGGGCGACGTCAAGGGGCGCGCCTCGATCGCCAAGACGGACGCGGGCTTGGAATTGCGCGCCAGCGCCGCCCTGTCCGGCGTCGACGCCGCCGCAGTGTGGCCAAATGCGATCGAGTTCGTGGCGCATCGCGGGCGCGCTGACCGCCGCCGGCAATATCGAGAGCGCCGGCGCTAATATGAGCGAATTGATGCACAATCTCGAAGGGCGCGCGCAAATTACTCTGGAGCGCGGCGAACTTGGCGGAGTCAATCTCGATCAAGCCTTGCGTTCGGTTAACAAACGGCCGCTCGGGCTTGCCGACGACATCCGTTATGGCGGCACGGGATTTGACAACCTCAAATTCGGCCTAAGCGTCGTCAAAGGCGTAGCCGATATCGAAGATGGCGCGATGCGCAGCCAGAATATTGATCTCGGTTTCGACGGCTCGATCGATATGGGCGAGAGGGCGCTCGACCTCCATGCGACGGCGACGACCTCCGGCGGCAATAGCAAGTCGGGTCCGGAGCGGCCGAGGTTCGCCTTCGAGATCATTGGCGGCTGGGATGATCTTTCCCTGATTCCCGACGCGCCCAGTCTGATCCGGCAATCCGGCGCGGCTGCTCCACTGTTGCGCAGCCCTGCGCCGGCTAAACCGACCCCGGCCGCCGACGGTCATTAGCCCGAAGGCGATGACTGAAAAACCAATCGATGGTCTTTCCCCAAGGCCTGCTCTGGCGAAGGATCAGCCGCCCTCGCGCATCGCTTCATCGAGACGGGTTTCCAGTATGGCAGGTTTGACGATGACGAGCGCCCCCCGCGTCTTCTCGATGACGCCTTCAAGCGATAGAGCGGACAGCTCGCGCGTTACTTGCTCGCGCCTGCAGCCAATCCGCGCCGCCAGCACATGGTGGAAAGGCGGTGGCGTCACCACCCGCTCGGCCGCCGTTCCTGGGCGTGGATGCGCCATTCGCAACAGCTCCGAATAGAGACGGTGCTTCAGGTCGAAGATCGAATGTTCGGCGAGACGGGCGTTCAGCTCGCGAATGCGGCCGGTAAGCAGCCGCAAAATCCGGTCGCAAGCGGTTTGAGAGGCGAAAATCACTTCGCGGAAGACAGAAGCGGGCATGATGCAGAGCTCGGATTTAGTCAGCGCCGTCACATTGGCCGAGCGTTTAGCGCCATCGATCGCAGTCATTTCCCCGAAGAATTGTCCCGATTTGCTCTCGCCTAAAATGACCTCCTTGCCAGCCGCGGTGCGGATCAAGACCCTGACCTCGCCGGAGACGATGAAATAAACGTCCGACAATTCGTCCTCATAATCGACGACGAGTTCGCCATCGTCGAACCGGCGCCAAAGACAGAGCCGGTCGAATCGGGCGAAGTCTAGGTCTGCAACATCCTTGAAAAACGGTAGGCGCGCGAGGGTCTGCATGGCACACTCGAATCAGGAACCGTCTTATTGAAATCCGTGCTCTGGTTGGCCGCCGCCGTCGGGGCGCATAGGGCGATTGAGCGGCGCGCGAAAGAGGCATGAGGGGTTTCGATTTAGGGCGCGGACCCCTCACGGCTTCGCCTCCTTGGTCGCCTCGACCTTCGTCGTCTTGGCGGATTTGGCATTTCTTTTGTCTCCATTCTCCTTGGCGGTCGCCTCCAGCACGGCCTCGAGCGCCAAGACGCGGCCTTGCGTCAGCCGGAGCGCGCAAAAGCCATGCGCGTCTTCCCCCGCATAATTGCGGCAGGCGACCTCCCGCTCGGAGGAAAATCCCGCCTGTTCGCTAGCGATTTTCGTGACGGCCGCCTTGTCTTTTCCCAGACGCGCCATCAAGGCGCGGAAAGCGCTCCGCATCGTCGTTTCCGCAGAGCCGCGCGCGCGCTCGAACTGCTTGATCTGCTTGTCGTCGATCGAAGTTCCTGCGGGACCCCAAAGGCCTGTGGGATCGACGCGGCAATCGGCGGCGATGAAATCACACGGTTCCGCCTCACGGATGACGCGAACGGCGCCGTCGAATATGTCAAACGAGAAAGGGCAGGCCTCGACATCGACGTCGTAGCGCAAGAGGCCGGCCGCCTTGCCGCTTGGTTTTGCTTCAATCGGGCCCCCCGCGACGACATCGAGGCGGCAGACTTCGCCAGGATGCGAAATTTGCTCGCCCTGCATCGAGAGAGTCTTGATTTCGAGGCCGTTGCCCGGCCCGCGCTGGAAGGCGATCAATCCTTGCGCTCCGTCGCGGAGCAAATCGCGGTCGACGATCATCTCTTCGCCCGGCGGCTTTGGCGCGATTGGCCTTGGTTTCGCAGGGCCGGCGGTCGCCTTTGGCGCTTGTGACGCCGCCTCGGGCGCGGCCTGGAGCGCGCCCGGCAGCATTAGCTGCGCCGACGCGTTTGAGGCCGCCAAAGCAGAGCCGAGCAACGCCGGCAGAAAAGAAAATTTCAATTGAAGCCTCGCCCGAGTGATGGAGCTGCCACCCTAGCCTCTCGGTCGCCGAAAGGAAATCCAGAGGAATTCATCCCGCAATGAAACGACTTTCGGCCGTCCCGCCGCCGCGATGCGCTAGTTGCGCGGCGGAGGCGGATCGTCTTGCTTTGTCGGTTCGTCCTCTTATATACGGCCCATCTTGCGCTCCTGCATAGCAATGCCAATTTGAAGAACGTCGGGGACCGGGCGGAAATCCCGTCCGCCCAAATGCCGGATCGCTACGGGGTCTGGTGGTCTTGCGTATCGAAAGGAAGAAAAAATCATGGGCAAAGTCATAGGAATCGATCTTGGCACCACCAATTCCTGCGTGGCGGTCATGGAGGGGACGACTCCTAAAGTAATCGAAAACGCGGAGGGCGCGCGCACCACGCCTTCCATTGTCGCCTTCACGGATGATGGCGAGCGCCTCGTCGGCCAGCCGGCCAAGCGTCAGAGCGTCACCAATCCGGAGCGCACTTTTTTCGCCATCAAGCGGCTGATCGGCCGCACTTTCGAAGACCCGATGACCAAGAAGGACATGGGTCTCGTTCCTTATAAAATCATCCGCGCCTCGAACGGCGACGCCTGGGTCGAGGCTGACGGCAAGCAATATTCGCCCTCGCAGATTTCAGCCTTCATCCTGCAAAAGATGAAAGAGACCGCCGAGGCCTATCTCGGGCAGCCCGTGTCGCAGGCCGTAATCACCGTGCCGGCCTATTTCAACGACGCGCAGCGTCAGGCGACGAAGGACGCCGGCAAGATTGCCGGGCTGGAGGTGTTGCGCATCATCAACGAGCCGACGGCGGCCGCGCTGGCCTATGGCCTCGACAAGAGAGGCTCTGGCGTCATCGCCGTTTACGACCTCGGCGGCGGCACCTTCGACGTCTCGATCCTCGAGATCGGCGACGGCGTCTTCGAGGTGAAGTCGACGAACGGCGACACGTTCCTCGGCGGCGAGGATTTCGACACCCGCCTCGTCGAATATCTGGCCGAGGAGTTCAAGAAAGAGAACGGCATTGATCTGAGGAGGGATAAGCTCGCCCTGCAGCGGCTGAAGGAAGCCGCGGAAAAAGCCAAGATCGAATTGTCTTCGGCGACGCAGACCGAGATCAACCTTCCCTATATCACCGCCGATGCGACAGGTCCGAAGCATCTCACCTTGAAGCTGACCCGCGCGAAATTCGAGGCTCTGGTCGACGATCTGATCCAGAAAACGGTCGAGCCGTGCCGCAAGGCCTTGAAGGACGCCGGGCTGACGGCGGGCGAGATCAATGAAGTCGTTCTCGTCGGCGGTATGACCCGCATGCCGAAAGTTCAGGAGGTCGTGAAAAACTTCTTCGGCAAGGAGCCGCACAAAGGCGTCAATCCGGATGAGGTCGTCGCCATCGGCGCAGCGGTTCAGGCCGGCGTGCTTCAAGGCGACGTCAAGGACGTGCTGCTGCTCGACGTGACGCCTTTGTCGCTCGGCATCGAGACGCTCGGCGGCGTCTTCACGCGCCTCATCGACCGCAACACGACGATCCCGACCAAGAAGAGCCAGGTCTTTTCAACCGCCGAGGACAATCAGACGGCGGTGACGATCCGTGTGTTCCAGGGTGAACGCGAGATGGCCGCCGACAACAAGCTCCTCGGGCAGTTCGATCTCGTCGGCATCCCGCCAGCGCCGCGCGGCGTGCCGCAAATCGAAGTGACCTTCGACATCGACGCCAACGGCATCGTCAACGTGACCGCGAAGGACAAGGCGACGAACAAGGAACAGCAAATCCGCATCCAGGCGTCGGGCGGCCTCAGCGAGAGCGACATCGACAGAATGGTGAAGGACGCCGAACTTCACGCGGCCGAAGACAAGAAGCGACGCGAACTCGTCGACGCGCGCAATCAGGCGGAGGCGATGATTCACTCCGCCGAGAAGTCGTTGACGGAATTCGCCGGCAAGGTTTCCGACGCCGACAAGAGCGCAGTCGAGGCGGCGGTCGCCGCGTTGAAGGGCGTGCTCGAACGCGAGGACGTCGAAGCGATCAAGGCGAAGACGAATGAGGTTGCGCAGGCTTCAATGAAGCTCGGCGAAGCTATGTACAAAGCCGGGGCCGAGTCCGCGCCGCACGAAGGTCATGCCGCGCCGAAGGACGACGTGATCGACGCCGACTTCAAGGAAGTCGGGCCCGACGACAAGAAGAAATCGGCCTGACGCGCACCGAGACGGCGAAGTCATTACCGAATGGATTCGCCGTTTCGTTTCGGGGGGAGAGCCGCAGGTCGTCGCGCTTGACACAAAAAGCCGCGGGACGCGGCAGTAATATTGCCGCAGCATGGATCTTGCTTAGGCTTGTCATCGAATTCATATTTGCGAGAAGTTTTCATTCGACGGGGCGTCCTCGTTGGCTGGGCGCGGGCGGCCTGTGAGCGAAGCGCAAGATCCGAGGCTTCGGCGCTGCATTGATTGGAACGCAAGGAACCATGGCGAAACGCGACTTTTACGAGATCTTGGGCGTTTCCAGGACCTGTTCGGAAGCCGAGATGAAGTCCGCCTTCCGCAAGGCCGCGATGGAATGTCATCCCGACCGTAACCCGGGAAATCACGACGCCGAAATCAAGTTCAAGGAACTCAACGAAGCCTATCAGACGCTTTCGGACGCGCAAAAACGCGCGAGCTACGACCGTTATGGCCACGCCGCCTTTGAGCACGGCGGCTTCGGCTTCGGCGGCGGCGACGGATTTGCGGCCTCGATGTCCGATATCTTTGACGATCTTTTCGGCGATGTCATAAATCGCCGCGGCGGCGGCCGCAGCGGTCCTGCGCGCGGATCGGACCTGCGCTACAATATGGAAATTACGCTCGAGGAGGCGTTCCACGGGAAGGTCGCGTCGTTGACTCTACCGACGTCGGTCGCCTGCGAGGTTTGTTCCGGGACCGGCGCCAAGGCGGGGGCCAAGCCGCGCGCTTGTCCGACCTGCGGCGGCCACGGGCGCGTGCGGGCGCAGCAGGGATTCTTCGCGATCGAACGGACCTGTCCCCATTGCCATGGGCGAGGCGATGTCATCGACGACCCGTGCTCCCCGTGCGGTGGAACCGGCAAGGTCACGCGCGAGCGCAGCCTTTCGGTCAATATTCCCCCGGGAGTCGAGGACGGCACCCGCATCAGGCTCAGCGGCGAGGGAGAGGCCGGCTCGAGAGGCGGTCCGGCGGGCGATCTCTATATTTTCGTTTCCACCAAACCCCATCCCTTCTTCCAGCGCGATGGCGCCGATCTTTTCTGCCGCGTTCCGATCTCTATGGTGCAGGCGACGGTCGGCGGCGAAGTCGACGTACACACGCTCGGCGGCAGCTCAGCCAAGGTCAAAATTCCGGAAGGAACGCAATCGGGCAAGCAGTTCAAACTGAAACACAAGGGGATGCCCGTGCTGCGTTCGCGCGACGTCGGCGATCTTTACATTCAGGTCACCGTCGAAACGCCGCAAAATCTGACCAGGCGCCAGCGCGAGCTTCTTGCCGAATTCGAAGCTGAATCCTCGCAAAAAACTCATCCTGAGGCTTCTGGGTTTTTCGCAAAGATGAAGGATTTTTTCGAAAACCTGAGCGGTGAGTGAGCGGCGTCTCAATCGCGGTCTCGAGCGAAAAAACCTGCCGCCGCCTCCTGTTTCCTTGACGGCTTGCGCTTTGTCGCTATTTTCGCGCGATGCTGCGCGCGGCGATCGTCGCGGCTTTTGTCCAGGCGAGGAGAAATCCGTTGCTGACCAATCCCCCGCGCGCGAACCATCGCGATCCCCTTGACCTGCATATGCCGATCGAAAAGCGCATCGCGGATGAGGCGCGCTTTATCCGGTCTTGGTTCGAAAATCCGCTGCGGGCGGGCGCCGTATCGCCGTCCGGACGGTCCTTGGCGCGCATGATGGCGCGTTATGTCGATCCGAAAGCAACTGGGCCGATCATCGAACTCGGGCCGGGCACGGGCGCGATAACGGAGGCGCTTCTGGCCCGTGGCGTCGCTGCCAGGCGGCTGTTCCTCATCGAATTCGACCCCAAATTTTGCAAGCATTTGCAGCGGCGCTTTCCCGGCGTTCACGTCGTCGAAGGCGACGCTTACCGCTTCAAAGAGCTTCTCGCCGGCCGCTTGAGCGAACCAGCCGCCTCCGTCGTCTCGAGCCTGCCGCTCCTCGTAAAGCCGGAGAAGCAGAGGCTCGATCTCCTCTCGGACGCCTTCGAGTGTATGACGCCGGACGGAGGTTTCATCCAGTTCACCTATGGGCTGCTGTCGCCAATTCCGCGCGACAAACCGTTTGGGCCGACCTTCCGCGCCGAACGTTCGCCGCCGGTCTGGCTCAATCTGCCGCCCGCGCGCGTTTGGACCTATCGGGCGGACCTTCGCTTCGAGCATGGAAACGGGGCCGGGCGGCCCAATCCGGCGCCGCTGGAGTTTTTTGACAGGTTGAGGCGAGGCACCGAGAAAATTCAGATCGATTTAAGGCGCGAGATCGACGGCGCAAGGGCACGGCTTGCTCCGATGGCGAGGCTGGGGCAGGCGGGCGCGAAAAAGAAACCGGCGCAAAAATCCTCCAGCAGGGCGCGCGGCAAGACCCCTCGGCCATGACATCGGCGGCGAGCCGGACCGGCGCCGCTTCGGACGAAAGGCTGATTGTCGCGCTCGATTTTCCGACGCCCAAGGGCGCGAAGGCGATGGTCGAGGCGCTATAGCGTATCGTTCTATAAAATCGGCATGGAACTCGCTTATGGCGGCGGATTGCCCGCTCGCCCAAGAGCTAGCCGAGAGCGGCAGGCAGGTTTTTCTCAACTCAAGCTGCACGACATCCCGAAGTCGTGACGCCGCGACGAAACAATTCGCCGGTTGAGCACGCCGCGCAAGCCGCATAGGCCCAAGGCGAAAAGGGACCTAATCGGACAAGTCGGGGCCAAGCCTCCCCGAAAGACCGCCGGTGACGTGAGCGCGACAAGGTTGCGCACAGGGAGCGAGCATCGTGAGTCGAAATAGGCTTGCTTATACGGCCAAATCGTGTAGCAAAATGACTTAGCCTGGACAAAAATCCACATCTAGAACGAATTTAAGAATAGATTGGCTACAGGTTGTGTACCGCGTCTTACAGCAACCTTACGAGGCTCTTCCCATGGCAGGCGCCACCCAATTGGCAATGGCTAAATCCAGCTATCTTGAACAGGCTCGCGAAAAGCTGATTGTCGCCCTAGATTTTTGGACGATTGATGAGGCTAGACAGCTCGTCAAGTATTTGGGTAATGAGGTTAATTTTTATAAGGTCGGGCTTGGTCTGCAACTTGAAGGCGGCGATGATTTTGCCAAAGAACTAATCAAACAAGGGAAGCGCGTTTTCCTCGACTATAAATATTTTGATATCGACGAGACAATCAGAAGTGCGGTAGCGAAGGCTGCGGCGCTTGGGATTGATTTCCTGACGGTGCATGGTGCTGGCAGCATACTTAAGGCAGCGGTGGAGGGGCGGGGTACTTCCGATCTCAAGATTCTTTGTGTGACGGTTCTTACCAGCATGGATGCTGAAGACATCAAAGAAATGGGATTCGAATGCAACGTTGAGGAACTTGTCCTCGCTAGAGCGAAAAAGGCCCTGGACGTTGGTTGCGATGGCGTCATCGCTTCAGCGCTCGAGGCTCAGTCAATTCGAGAGACGCATGGTAACAAGCTGATGATAGTTTCGCCTGGCATACGCCCAGCGGGAAGCCAGGCGGATGATCAGAAGCGCACAACGACCCCTTCGGGGGCGATTCGGGCTGGCGCTAATTATTTGGTCATCGGCAGGCCGATTACCCAAGCCGCAGATCCGAGTGTAGCCGCGGCGCAGATAATTGCGGAAATGGCCGACGCCCTGGATTCGATTAGTTAGGCTTCCGCCTTTTTTGCGCCGCCCCCTCAGTAGGGCCAAAGATCGGACGTTCGCCGCGAATCGGATCTGATTTGATTCTCGTGATTCAAGGCCGGGGCCGACTATATTGTCGTCGGCCGCCCGATCACGCAGGCGAAAAATCCGCGCGCGGCGGCTGAAGCGATCCTCGCGGAAATAGCCGGCGCCTGAATTCGCTCGGCTACGCGCCGATGCTCACCGGCCGCTTTGGCGGCGACGGCGCGCACGCCTTGGTGAGGCCAAAGATGGTGGCGAGCGTGACCACGTAAACGATGAGCTGCATGCCTGAAGGCTGATCGGTGTAGCCGACCAAGGTATGCAGCACGCGGCCGAACAAGCTGCTGTCGGAAAGAATTGAGGAGGTGTCCCAGACCGTTCCTTCCAAAGCGGTCACGAAACCGGCCTGCTGAAGGAAAACAACGCTTTGGGCGGCAAGCCCCGCGGCGAGAAAAGTGATGAGAAAGGTGGTCACGCCAAACAGATAGCGACCGGGTATTTTGACCAAGCCGAGAAAAGTCAAGGTGCTAACTCCGCAGCCGAGCAGGAGGCCGATAAGTCCGCCCGCCATCAGCCCCGCCGCCGAAGTGCCGCCCGCGATCACCAAGCCGTAAAGAAACAGCACGATCTCCGATCCCTCTCGAAGCACCGCGACGGCGACCACGACCGCCACTGCGGCCAGCGAGCGCGAGCCCCTCGCCGCGGCGGCGCCGATTTCTTTCATTTGCGCCGCCAGCTCGCGTCCGTGCCGCGCCATCCAGATATTGTGCCAGGCCAGCATGACGACTGCGAGGGCGAGGACGCTGGCGTTAAATAATTCCTGGCCGGCGCCAGCCAAAGCGTGGGAGATCTGATCGGCGAAGAGGGCGAGAAGCCCGGCCCCCGCAACTCCGGCCGCAACGCCCGCCGCGACCCATCGGCCGCGACCCGGAACGCCTTTTGTCACGGCAAGCAAGATGCCGACGATAATGCCGGCCTCGATGACCTCCCGGAATACGATAATCAATGCGCCGAGCATCGGAGTCTCTTTACTGGACGTTCAGGAAGCCTTGGGTGGTGTCTTCGTGATAATCGTCGAAAAATCTGTATCGCCCCGGCGCGAGCGGGCGAATTTGAACGGTGATCACGCCGCCGCCCGCGACGACTTTCTCGACCCGCAAGGTCTTGCTTTCGAATTCCGCCGGCGTCGCGTCAAGGTTTTTGATTTCGATCGTGATCGGCTTGCCTGCCGGCGCCCGCGCCTCGGCCGGCTGGAACCGGTGGTCCTTCAGCGTCAGATGCACGGTCGCCCCTTCTTGGGCGGAAACGGACGGCGCCAAAGCGCCCGACGCCAGGGCGCCGAGGAGGCCGAACGCCAGCGCGCAAACGCGGATCACATAGTTTCTCGGCGCGGACAATTTCATGCTTAACTCCTGAAGTGGCGGCGCGAGCCGCTAACGCCGGTTCTAGAATTCGATCTCGAGTTTGAGGTTGGCAATGTTGCGTTGGAAATTCGTGAGGTCCAGAGAGCGGCCTTCCCCAGTCGCATGTCCTGACACTTGCGTCGAAAAAGCGGCGGCCAGCATGATCTTGCTGGTGAATTGAATATGCAATGTCGGGCCGACATAAAGAACGTTGCCGAGGAAGGTTTGCATGCCGAGTCCGTCAAAGGCGCGGTAATATTGGATCTCGCCGCCGAGGGTCACCCTCGGAGCGACGCGATAAGCTAACGCCGCCGTGATGCCGAGATTGGATTCTTGCTCCCAGGACGTTTCGCCAAACGCGCGATTGGCGCTGATCTCATAAAGCAAATTGGCGGCGGCGTAGAGACTATTCGGAATGAGCTCCGTGTCGGCTACGACCCCGAAGGTTGAGCCGAAACTCGTCGTCAAAGCGCCGCTGACGTCGTCGACTCGCGCCCATTCAGGTTCGACGATAACCGTCAGTGCGATCGGCTGGGCGGGGCTGCGATCGACCAGCAGAAATCTCAATTCCGCTGATAGACCGCTGAAATTGAAATTATGAAAATTGTCGAGGCCTTCGACGTTGTTGATCGACTGATACAGGCCATGCGCACTCAATTCGTAGCCGAAAAACTGGGTCGGCACACCTTCGAACTCGATCTCTTGCTCAATGGCGGTGAACGACCCGCCGCGCATGCCGAACGACCCCGTCGTTTCGAACTCGATCGACTTTTCGCCTTCTTCGCCGATGTCGGCGCCTTCGGTGAAACCAAATATATACTTGGTTTCAAGCTCGTAAAACGGATCGATCGCCGCCGGGGCAGCGCTTTGCGCCG
>CAWBLM010000008.1:0-180000 GCA_963789645.1 uncultured Alphaproteobacteria bacterium
GGCGCCCGCCTGAGCGTAGGCAGTTGATCAGCCCCGCCGACAACGCCAAGGCGGCCTGCTGCACATAGACCTCGAAGGCGGAACCGCCGGTGCGATTGCAATCCGTGACTTTTGGCTGGACGCCAAGATATTCCGCTAGCTCCATGCCGCCAAGACACTCATAGGGCGCTGAGGTGTAAAGAGCGTCGACGTCGGAAAGGGAAAGGCCTGCATCCTCCAGCGCCATCAGCGCGGCGCGGGCGGCCATGTCGACGGCGAGGAGGCCTGGGCATTTGCCGACGCCGTAGTCGGCGGCGCCGACAATCGCTGTTTCTCCGCGCGGAAATCCATGCCTGTAGCTCATGTCGGCCTGAACACCAGCAAAGGCTGGCCTCCCTCGGCGCTGATCCGCGCCTTGACCGCCATGCCGATCCGCACATCGTCGTTGTCGACGCCTTCGACCCGGCTCATGAGCCGCGGCCCCTCAGAGAGATCGACCAGCACGACATTATAGCTGTCAGCTGGATCCTTTTTGCGAACGACCGTCAAGGCATGCACAATTCCGTCCCCGCACGCCTCCACCCACTCGAGATCCTGCGCGCCGGTTCGAGGTTCGGCGATGCGCGGATAGAAGACATGACGCCCGGTCGAGCGGCTGCGCTGGATCATGAAGCGCCCTTGCGCCGAATAGAATTCCGCCACTCCTCCTCTGGACGTAACATGGCCCTACGCTCCCTTGAAGGCAGGCGGGCGCTTCTCGCGGAAGGCGGCAAGGCCTTCGTGATGGTCCCCGGTGCGGCTGGCGATCGGCTGCATGGTATATTCCATGTCGAGGAATTGGTCGAAGGAGCTTGAGGCGGCGAGGTCGAACTGCCGCTTTGCCAAGCCGAGCGCCACGGTCGGGCCATTGGAGAAGGAGGCGGCCAGCTCCATCGCCCGCTGCATTAGCTGGTCTTCTTCCGTCATCTCAAGCGCCAGCCCGAGCGCCACGGCTTCTTCGGCGCCGACCATGCGGCCCGAATAGGCGATTTCCTTGGCTCGCATGGCCCCGAGCTGTTGCCCGGAGCAACCAGACCGAGCCGCCATCCGGGGTAAGTCCGATATTCCGAAAGATCTGCGCGAAACGGGTCCGCTTCGACACCAGCACGAAGTCGCAGCAGAGGGCATAGGCCCAGCCGACGCCGACGCAGACACCCCGGAATGGCGGCGATCGTCGGCTTTTTCAAATGGTAGATCGACCGGGCAATTCGATGCAGCGTATGCATCCGATCGAGCGATCCGTTGATGCCGCCCTGACCGAGATTGCCGACATCCATGCCCGAACAGAAATTGCCGCCGGCGCCGGTCAGGATCACCGCGCGAACGCTATTGTCGAGCGCAATGCCCTCGAAGGCGTCCCACAATTGCCGCCGCATCTCCTCAGTAATGGCGTTCTTCGTTTCCGGCCGGTTGAGCGTCACCACGGCCACTCCCTCGCGGCGCTCAACGTCGATCGTCATTTCTCTCTCCTGCGGGCGTTTCCCGCCTTCGGTTTCGGCCAAGCGGGTTGGCGGGTCAAGGCGGGCGTAAGGACATCGCAAGCGTGATGAAAGTTGGGCGCAAGTGGTGTTGCTCCGGCAAGTCTCTAAGCATGTGCTGGCATTGAACCTTAAGGGTGTGATCATGCAGGAAGCAGCCATCGTCGCCACGGCGCGCACGCCCATCGGCAAGGCGTTCAGGGGCGCGCTCAACAATATTCATGGGGCGACCATGGCCAGCCATGTCATCGCGGCGGCGGTGTCGCGGGCGGACTGGAGCCGGCGGAAATCGAGGACGTGCTGCTCGGCACCGCGCGGGCCGAAGGCGCGGTCGGCTCGAACATCGCGCGTCAGGCGGCGTTGCGGGCGATGCTTCCCGTCAGCGTCGCAGGCGTGACCCTCGACCGCAAGTGCTCGTCGGGTCTGCAGGCCATCGCCTTCGCGGCGCAGCGAGTCCGCAGCGGCGAGGGCGGCGTGTATGTGGCCGGCGGCGTCGAGACGGTGTCGCTGGTCGACCCCCACCGCAACAAGTTCCGCAACCAGGACGAATGGCTGGCCGAGAATCCCCCGCGATCTATTGGCCGATGATCCGCACTGCGGATATCGTCGCGCAGCGTTATGGCATCGCGCGCGACGCGCAGGACGAATATTCGGCGGAAAGCCAGCGCCGCACGGCCGAGGGGCAGGCCAATGGGCGTTTTGCGGCGGAAATCGTGCCGGTTACGACCATCAAGAATGTGGTGGACAAGGCCGGCGCCATTGTCGGGCAGGAAGAGGTCACGCTTCATAAGGATGAAGGCAACCGGCCCGGCACGACAAGGGAGGCCTTGGCGAAGCTGAAGCCAGTCTATGAAGGCGGCTTCATCACCGCGGGCAACGCCAGCCAATTGTCTGACGGCGCCAGCGTCTGCGTCGTCATGGCGGCGGATGAGGCGTCGCGCCGGGGGTTGCCGATCCTCGGCCTGTTCAAGGGAATCGATGTGGTCGGCTGCGCGCCAGAGGAAATGGGCGTCGGGCCGTCGCTGGCTGTGCCAAAGCTGTTGGCCAAGCACGGCCTTACTGTAGACGACATCGACATCTGGGAGCTCAACGAGGCCTTTGCTGTGCAGGTGATCTATTGTCGCGATCGTCTCGGCATCCCCGCCGACAGGCTGAACGTCGATGGCGGCGCTATCTCCATTGGCCATCCGTTTGGCATGTCGGGATCGCGCCTGACCGGCCACGCGCTGATCGAGGGCAAGAGGCGCAACGCCAGACGCGCCGTCGTCACCATGTGCATTGGTGGCGGCATGGGCGCCGCCGCCTTGTTCGAAATCGTCTGACGCGCCGGGGCTTCCTCAGGCGAATGGCCTGCCGGTTGGCGTGAGCCGAATGCGCTCCCGGCGGCCTTACCACCTGGTATTGTTGTCTTGAACGCAGCAAGCGCCAGTATTGCCTCAGCCCTGGCCTCGAATTCTTTCTGTGCTAAGCTTACGTGTGGTGTGATATCGCAGGTGTGAACATTGAGCGCGTCCTATAGCCAAATCAGTTGGAGACGAGATATGATTATTGTGGGAGGACGCGCCATGACACGCGCAAGAATCTACCAACACGGAATTAAAGCTTGCCTCGAGGCCAAGCCGCTCGGCGGCAATCCTTACGATCCTTCGGTCAATTCAGAAGAGCATGAAGCTTGGAATGACGGCTGGCTTGATGCAAATCACGCACGTTGGCGCAGGCATTCCCTGGAAATTGCCGCGCTTCAATTTGTCAAGGCATGGCTGCTTCGCGGTGATCAATTCGCCTGAACTCCTTGACAGTGGCGGGCGCCGAGCCCCCGTCCTGCGCAAGCGTCTCAGGCGATGTCGTCGCGATCATCGAGCCTTTGGCCCGCCAGCGCTTGCCAGGTAGGCGACTTCGAACAGCTTTTCGATTTGAGTTAGCCGTTCCGCGCTCTCGCCGCTTATTTCGCCGGACGCCGAGATGACCTGACGGATCGCTGCGAGCGCTTTCGCCCGTTCATCGGCATTGGCTGGAAGCATTTTCGGAATCGCCGCCAATGCGCCGTCCCGATCGAGCAGCAGAGCGAAGAATTGTTCGCGGAAGACTCGCTTGAAGGCCTCCAGGGTGAGCCCTCCGTGTTCGGCGCGCACTCTGTTCAATACGTTGAAGGCCCGTTCGTCTGCCCCCGGTCCGGCCATGCCGATATAGGCCATGCTGCGGATCGTCGCCTCGCGAAGCCCGCCTTCGGCAAGATTCGCTTTGATCTCGGCGATGCGCTGCTGGATTAATGCGATCCGCTCAGGTTCGACGCCGGGGCGCCGGCGTGGGGGCTCGTCCGAGGCGCCGAGGCCGACCATGGCTTGCAGCAGCGGCGAGCCGTAGGCGGTGAGGAAAATCCGCTCAGCGCTGCGATCCCGCAGATCACGCCAGCCATCGAGCGCTGCGATGATCGCGTCCGAAACCATCGCTTGCCACTGCAGGAGAGGATTGTCGCTCGAGACCGGCTGGCGCTGTTCGCGCACCTGCTCGGCAAGCTGGCTGACTTGTCGCATCAAAGGATTGCCGTCCGAATACAGCTCGAAGGGCAGTTCGGAAGGATTGAGCTTGCGCAGCCATTCCGCTGTTTGGTCGCTCGCGAAGGCTCGGACAAAGGGCTGCAGGAAGCTGCGATACAGGCCGAGATTGATTTCCGACACCCGCCGCGCGGCGGCGAAACGGCGCTCGTTTTCGGGATCGGGCTGGACGATAGCGTGGACATCGGCCAGGGTTCGCGGCTCGAAGCGCACGATCCAGTCGCCGGTGGCCAATTCCGGATTGGTCGTCTCGGCGGTCTTGCGCGTCATGACCGCCTCATAAAGGCCCGGTGGCAGGATGTCGATCAGATCAATGTTGGAAGCAAACTCCTGATGCTCCTTCTTGGCGACCCCGCCCGAAACGAAAATGCCGAGATGGCCGATGCTTTCGTGGATGGCGTAGACAATGGTCTGACCGCTGGCGCGAAGGTCGTCGTCCTTCTCGTAGAGATCGACGATCCAGCCGAGCGCCTGTTGCGGCGGGGTGATGTTGTCGCCCTTGGAGCAGAAACAGATGATCGGCGAGCTGATGTTGCGCAGGTCGATCCGAACGCCGTCGCTGGTGACGATTTCGGCCGTGGCCAGCCGGTTGCCGACGAATAGCTTATCGACGATCCACTGCATTTCCCCGGCGTTGAGTTTGACGTGGCCGCCCCAATATTTCTCGAATTCGAGGAAACGCGGCGCCTCGGTGTCGACCTTGGCCCAGACGTTATAATTCTTGGTCCAGAGGGTGTTGGCGGGATTGAGATTCTCGAAATTTTCGACCAGATAGCCGCCGTCGAACTTGCCATTGCCCAGGTCGCCAGCGAGCGCGGTGAGCCAACTGCCGCCGAGCACTCCGCCGGAGTAGCGCATCGAATTCCGGCCTTCGATGCCGGCCCAGTAGGACAGCGGCGAGCCCGGAATGATGAGCGGCCCGAACAATTCCGGGCGGGTCGCGGCGACCATCATCACCGCCCAGCCGGCCTGGCAATTGCCGATCACGCAGGGCTTGCCTTCGGCCTCGGGATGCAGCGCGATGACCTTTTCGAGGAACAAAGCTTCCGCCCGCATGATATCTTCGATGGTCTGCCCCGGCATCGGGTCGGGAGTGAAGCCGACGAAATAGCAGGGATGCCCGGCGCGCATCGCCACGCCCAGTTCGCTGTCGGCCTTGAAGCCGCCGATTCCCGGCCCATGGCCGGCGCGCGGATCGACCACGACAAATGGACGCTTCTTCAGGTCGATTGTCACGCCTTCCGGCGGCTTGATCCGGACCAGACCGTAATTGACGGGGCGCGCGAAAGTTCGACCGTCGAGCACCAACTCCGAATCGAAGCTGAGAACATTCGGGACAGCCTTCGCCTTCTGGGCGTAATATTGATCGCTGCGCTGGCGCAGTATGTCCCAGAACAGAATCGTGCGCTGCGCCGAGTCGACGACATAGTCGCCGACCGGTCCCCATGCCTGCCGCGCGGCGTTCATAATTCCCATGAATTGCGGCGCAGCCGGCGTTTCGACCAGAGGAAAGCAACTCGTATCGCTGCCGGATTTCTTTTCCATGCGAACTCCTCAGACCCGGAACAAGGGTTCAACTTCCGGCAAGACTTTGACGGGTCTTATCACTAGTGGATGGACCGTCGACCCCAAACAAAATCATTACGACCTTCAGACGCGGGCATCAAGCGCTAGATCCGATCCACTAGGGGGACGTTCTCATCGAAAAAGTCAGTCGAACTCTCTCCGAACATGCGCTAGCCGCCGCGCGTCACAGGAACCAGGGCGCCGCTGATTGCGCGCGCCGCCGGCGACGCCAGGAAAAGGATGACCTCGGCGATCGCCTGCGGCTGCACCCATTTGCTGAAGTCTGAGCCTGGCATATCGGCGCGATTGGTCGGCGTGTCGATGATGGCGGGCAAGATCGCATTGACGGTGATGTCGTCTTTCGCCAGTTCGGCGGCGAGGCTTTCCGTCAGCCGGTGAACCGCGGCCTTCGAGGCGGCGTAGCCGCCCATGCCGGCGGCCGCCTGAATCGCCGCGCCGGCCCCGATATTGATGATGCGGGCGCCCGCCCGGCTGCGCAAGGCGGCGAGCGCCGCCGTGGTCATGGTGACGGTGGTAATCGCATTCATCGCATACATGCGCCGCCAGTTTTCGACGCCGCCATCAGCCAGCGTCTTCCAGGTGAATCCGCCGGCGATGTTGACGAGCACGTCGACGCCGCCAAAGGCTTCGGTGACGCGCGCAACGACGGCGGCCGCCGCAGCGGCGTCGGTCAAATCGACGCCGGCAAGATCGAGGGTCGCGGGTTGGGCGTCGGCCGGCTTCGGCGCGAAATCCACGCGAGCGACCTTGTCGCCCTGAGCGGCGAATGCTGCGGCGACAACTCGGCCTAGCGCGCCAAATCCGCCCGTGACGATGATGCTGCGTCCGGTCATGTCATTTCTCCTTGTTTTTCGCTCGCCGCCTTGGCGAATTGCTTACGCAGGCTGATCTTGTCCACCTTGCCGCTCTGGAGCAGCGGCAGCGCATCGACGAAGACGACGTGACGCGGCTTCTTATAGCTGGCGATCAGCGCGACGCTATGCGCAATGATCAACTCAGTCGTCGGCTGGGTTCCGGCGCGGGGAACGACGATGGCCATGACCGTTTCGCCCCATTTGGGGTCGGCGACGCCGATCACGGCGACCGAGGCGACGTCGGGGTGCTCGGCTATGGCGCGCTCGACCTCCTGACTATAGATGTTTTCGCCGCCGGAGATGATCATGTCCTTCTTGCGGTCGACCAGGAAAATATTGCCCGCGGCGTCCGCGTAACCGATATCGCCTGTGCGCAGCCAGCCGTCGCGCAACGCTTCGATCGTTGCGGCGCTGTTGTTCCAATAGCCGGTCATGACGGATTCGGAGCGCAGCCAAAGCTCTCCTGGCTCGCTTGGCGCGCAGTCGAGCCCGGTGCCGGAGACGATGCGCAGGTCGGCCTTGGGGTTCGGCTGGCCGATGGAGGCCAGGAGAGAAGCGTCCGGTCCCGCGAGTTGGTGCTTGTGCTTCGGTAGGGACGTGCCGTTGCCTTCGCTCATGCCCCAGCCATTGACGAACACCGGCCCGAAGCGGGCGAGCGCGCGGCGCAACAAAGCTGGCGACATCGGGGCGGCGGCGTAGGCGATCGTCTCGACGCTCGAGGTGTCGACGTCTCGCCCCTCGGCGGCGTCCAACAGGGACTGCAGCATTTGCGGCACGAAATGCAGATTGGTGATGCGTTCCCTCTCCACCGTGTCGAGCGCCGCCGCCGGGTCGAAATGGCGATGGATGAACAGCGTCCCGCAGCGCCAGAGCTGGGCGTAAACGGATGATTGGGCGCCGGTGTGGAACAGCGGCATCACCACCAGGGAGCGGCCGCCGGTGCGAAAATCGAACATCATCGCCATCTGCTCGCCCAGGGTCAGTTCGGCGAGATGCGAGCGCATCACGCCCTTGGGCCGGCCGGTGGTCCCGCTGGTGTAGATGAGAGCGGCGAGCTCATGCGGTTGAACCCCAATGTCGGGCGATGGCGCCGCGCCTGATCGGAGAAATTCCTCATAGGGAATGGCCCACTTGCCGGCCTCTCCGTCGATGCAGACATAATGCGCCGCGGATAGCTGGCCGCGGATCGAGTCGATCGTTTGGGCGTAGGCCGCCTCAAATAGCAGGACCCGAGGTTGCGTGTCGTTCAGGATGTAGAGGATCTCAGGGGCGGCGAGACGGAAATTGACCGTCGATACGACAAGGCCGCTCAACCAGCAGCCTGCCATCGCCTCCAGGTAGCGGTCGCTATTCATTCCCAGAATGGCTACGCGGTCCTGCCGCTGGCAAAGCTTCGCCCGCAGGGCGGACCCAAGCCGCTCGGCGCGGCGCAGCAGTTCCGCATTGGTCGTCCGTCGCCCTTCGAACACGGTGCAGACGTCGTTGGGGAAAAAACGGGCATTGCGGCGGATGAGATCGCCCAGTGAATGGATCATTTGCCCGGTTCAGCCTCCCCACGGCGATTGGCGAACGGATTTAAACCGATTGGCGCCGGTTAAGCCAGTTCGCCACGCTGGAATGAGAGATTTTCGACGCATCCCGAAATGACGCCCCCTTGCCGCCGACCGCGGGTAATTCCCCGAATATGTTCGCTTTTCGTGCAGGAGGACGGCAAGGTCGATAGGTTTGAGGGAGCCGCCGTCAATCCTTCACAACCGCGATATTAGGGCTCTTGTTGTGTGCGCAAAGGTGCGGCAGCTTTGAAAACATGCGAAAGGCAGACGACGAGACGATGAGTGACCATGGTCTATCTTTGGAAGGTTTGGGCAATGGCGAATAGGGGAGTCCCGGATGCAGCAACTCAGCTCGACATTTTTCGGCGCATGGCGCTGATCAAGGCCAATGACGAGCGCTCACGCAAGGTCATTCGCTCGGGACGGCTGGTGATGCCCTACTACTCCCCGCGGGGACAGGAGGTCATTCCGAGCGCGGTCTCGGCCAATCTGACGGACGACGACTATATTTGCACGATCTACCGCGGCACTCACGACATGCTGGCCAAGGGCGTTCCGCTCAAGGATTTATGGGCGGAGCTCGCCGGACGGGTCACCGGCACCTGCAAGGGCAAGGGCGGCCCGATGCACATCACGCATCCGAAATCCGGTGTCATGGTCACGACGGGCATCGTCGGCAGCTCCATGCTTATCGCCAATGGCCTCGCCTGGGGATCGCAGCTTCGCGGCGACGGTCGCGTCACCGTGGCATATTTCGGCGATGGCGCGTCCAATATCGGCGCCTTTCATGAGGCGCTTAATCTTGCTTCGGTGTGGAGGCTTCCGGTCGTATTCGTCTGCCAGAACAATGAATGGGGCGAACATACCGCCTATGAAAAGGCGACTTCGGCGAAACAGATCGCGGACCGCGCGCACGGCTACTCGATTCCCGGCGTCAGGGTGGACGGCAATGACGTCTTTGAAATGTACGCGGCGGCGCAGGATGCCATCGGCCGGGCGCGCGCGGGGGAGGGGCCGACCTTGATCGAAGCGATGACCTACCGTTTCCACGGCCACGTCTTTGGCGATGCGGACGCCTATATGAACAAAGATCGCAAGGCCGCCGCAGTCGCCGCCGATCCGGTTCCGCGCTTTCGATCCTATCTCATCTCGGAAGGAATCGCGACTGAGGAGCGGCTCGCCGCGATGGAGGCTGACATTGAGGCGGCGCTCGACGAAGCGGTGGATTATGCGCTGGCGAGCGAATTCCCCGGCGTCGAGGAATTGTCGCGCGACGTATTCGCGCAGGAGATTGCCTGATGAACGCGCCCATAACCGCTAAAGCGACCGGGAAGGAAAATATTCTCCAGGCGGTGAACCGGGCTCTAGCCGACGCGCTCGAGAGCGATGACGCCGTTCTCGTGCTGGGCGAGGACGTTGCCGATCCCGAGGAGGGCGGCGTCGTCGGCGTAACCCGCGGCCTGTCGACCCGGTTCGGAGAGCGCCGGGTCCGGTCAACGCCGATTTCCGAACAGGCCATCATCGGCGCCGCCATCGGCTCGTCGCTGATCGGCTTCAGGCCGGTGGCCGAGATCATGTTGATGAACTTCACGACCGTCGCCATGGACATGATCGTCAACCACGCGGCCAAGCTGCGCTTCATGTCGGGCGGTCAGACCAATGTGCCGATCGTCATCCGCACCATGACCGGAACCGGCTTCGGGTCAGGCGGACAGCATTGCGACTATCTCGAAGCCTGGTTCGCGCATACGGCGGGCATCAAGGTGGTGGCCCCGTCCAGTCCCAAGGACGCCTATGGCCTGATGCGAAGCGCCATCGATGATCCGGATCCCGTGCTGTTCATCGAAAATCTGCCGACATATTGGACCCCGGCGGAAGCAGCAGAGACCGGCTATCGCACGCCCATCGGCAAAGCCAATATCCTGACCGAAGGAAGCGACATTACGATCATCGCCTATGCGAGGATGATCCAGGAGGCGCTCCCGGCGGTGGCCAAGCTCGCCGAGCAAGGCATATCCGCTGAGCTTATCGACCTGCGCACGATCGCGCCGTGGGACAAGGAGACGGTGCTCGCCTCCGTCGCCAAGACCGGGCGGGCGCTCGTTGCCCATGAGGCCGTAACTCCCTTCGGCACGGGCGCCGAGATCAGCTCGGTCATCCACGAACATCTATTCAGACAATTGAGGGCGCCGGTGAAGCGCCTCGGCGGCGCCTTCTGTCCCGTGCCATTTTCCAAGCCGCTCGAAACGGCCTTCGCTCCGCAATCCGCCGGCATCGAGGCGGCCGCGAAGGCGCTGGTCGAGGCAAATTCATTCTAACCAAGTAGGCGTTTCAATGGCGACTGACGTATTGCTGCCGAAGATCGGCTTTTCCATGAATGAAGGGATGCTGGCCAAATGGCTGGTCGAAGACGGCGGCAAGGCTGTCGAGGGCCAGCCGCTTTACGAACTCGAAAGCGATAAGTCGACGCAGGAGGTCGAGAGCCCGGCGACAGGGACGCTCCGTATCGTCGGCCTGATCGGCGAGACCTATGAGGTCGGCACGCTCCTCGCCGTCATCGAATAGGAGAGGACATGACGACCCTTCTGGAAGGGCTTGCGCCTTGGCCGCAGGTTGATTTCTCCGAGTTCGGAGAAATCGAGAACTCGCAAACTATCCAAGATCCAGAGGCTGGTCGGCTCCTTTCTCGGCCGGAACTGGGTTGCGGTCCCGCACGTGACGCATCAGGACGACGCTGATGTCACGGAGATGGAGGAACGCCGTCAGGCGCGCAACGCGGCAGGGGGAGCCAAGATCACGGCGGCGCCGTTGCTGGTCAAGGCGCTGGCCGCGGGGTTGAAGGCCTATCCGCAGTTCAACGCCTCGCTCGACGTCGCGAATGGCGCGCTCATCCTGAAGAAATATGTTCATATCGGCGTGGCGGTCGATACGCCAGGCGGTTTGCTGGTGCCGGTGATCCGCGATTGCAATAGCAAGAGCCTCGAGACGATCGCCGTCGAGATCGCGGCCCTATCGGAGAAAGCGCGGACCAAAGGCCTCGCTATGACGGAAATGTCGGGCGGCTGCATAACGCTGACGTCGCTCGGTCATATCGGCGGCGCCGGTTTCTCCCCGATCGTCAACGCCCCGGAGGTCGCCATACTTGGGGTCACCCGCGCCCGGCCCGTGGCGACGCCGGGCGCGGACGGCGGCATTGCATGGCGGCAGATGCTGCCTTTGTCGCTCAGCTACGACCATCGCGTGATCAATGGCGCCGATGCGGCGCGTTTCGTCCGATTTATCGCCGACAAGTTGGCCGATCCGACGCTGTTCGATTGACGTCGACAACAACGTTGAATGCGGTCCTGACGCCTGCCGGTCCTCATCAGCTCGAGGATGTTGCAGATATTGGCAATATGCGCTGACCGGCGGATACCGATCGGCAGGTTTATTCTACCAAGGTGCCTACAATGAAACTATTGGTCGCCGTGAAGCGGGTCGCCGATTACAACGTGAAGATCCGCGTGAAGCCAGACAACAGCGGCGTCGAACTCGCCAATGTGAAGATGTCGATGAACCCGTTCGACGAGATCGCCGTGGAAGAAGCGGTGCGTCTGAAAGAAGCGGGCGTCGCAACGGAAATCGTGGTCGTCTCGATCGGCCCGGCGGCAGCGCAAGAAACAATCCGCGCCGCGCTGGCCATGGGAGCGGATCGCGGCCTCCTGGTGCAGAACGACGCCGAGACGCAGCCATTGGCCGTGGCCAAATTATTGAAAGCTATCGTCGCCAAGGAAAGCCCGGCGCTGGTCATCCTCGGCAAGCAGGCCATTGACGACGACAGTAACCAAACCGGCCAGGCGCTGGCGGCGCTGCTGGGCTGGGGCCAAGGCGCCTTCGCCAACAAGGTCATGTTGGCGGATGGCAAACTCACCGTGATCCGGGAGATCGACGGCGGCCTGGAAACGGTAGAATTGAAGTTGCCGGCGGTGGTGACCACGGATCTGCGCTTGAATGAGCCGCGCTATGCGTCGCTCCCCAACATCATGAAGGCGAAGAAGAAAACGATCGAGACGGTGACGCCGGACGCGCTGGGCGTAGATGTTGCGCCGCGCCTGACGACGTTGAAGGTCGTTGAACCGCCAAAGCGCAAGGGCGGCGTCAGAGTCGCCTCGGTTCAGGAACTGGTGGCAAAGCTTCGTAACGAAGCCCATCTCATCTAAAGAGAGCATGTCCATGAGCATTCTGGTTGTTGCCGAGCCATCGACCGGCGCGGTGAAGAAGGCGACGCTGACGACGCTCGGCGCCGCCGCCAAGATCGGCGCGGAGGTCGAAGTGCTGATAGCCGGCTCCGGCGTCGCCGACGCCGGCAAGGCCGCGGCGTCCGCCGCGGGCGTGACCAAGGCCCTGGTCACCAACTCGGCGGAATACGCCCGTCCTTTGGCTGAGAATTTCGCGCTGCTGGTGGTCGCTATCGCAAAAGCCGGGGGTTACAGCCATGTGCTGTTCCCGGCGACGACCTTTGGCAAAAATCTGGCTCCGCGCGTGGCGGCACTGCTGGACGTGCAACAGATCAGCGATATCAGCGCCGTCGTGTCGCCCGACACCTTCGAACGCCCGATCTATGCGGGCAACGCGATCGCGACAGTGCGATCCTCGGACGCCGTCAAGATCGTCACCGTACGCGGCGCCGCGTTCGAGGCGGTGGGCGAAACCGGCGGAGCGGCGATCATAGAGACGATCGGCGCCGCTGGCGACGCTGGCCTGTCGAGCTTCGTTAGCGCGGAGCTGACGAAGTCCGAGCGCCCGGAACTGACATCGGCCGGCATCATCGTGTCGGGCGGCCGAGGCATGCAATCGGGCGATAATTTCGTTCTGTTGGATCGGCTGGCGGACAAGCTCGGAGCCGCCGTCGGCGCTTCCCGCGCGGCGGTCGACGCCGGTTTCGCGCCCAATGATTATCAGGTCGGCCAGACCGGCAAGATCGTCGCG
Source organism: uncultured Alphaproteobacteria bacterium (assembly GCA_963789645.1). Classification (GTDB taxonomy): domain Bacteria; phylum Pseudomonadota; class Alphaproteobacteria; order Rhizobiales; family Beijerinckiaceae; genus Methylocapsa. The sequence goes on from CAWBLM010000008.1 coordinate 13,014, forward strand.
CCTCAGCTCTATATCGCGATCGGCATCTCGGGCGCGATCCAACATTTGGCGGGCATGAAGGACAGCAAGGTCATCGTCGCGATCAACAAGGACGAGGAAGCGCCGATCTTCCAGGTGGCGGATTACGGAGTGGTCGGTGATCTGTTCAAGATCGTCCCCGAACTGACGGACGCGCTGTCGAGCTGACGCGAGGCTATAACGGGTCGCGTGGCGGCGCCGGCCTTCCGCCTTGTTGCGAGTTCGGTCGGGGGCTTTGCCGCTCTGTTTCGCCGGGCGGAGACGTGGCCTTCATGCGTCGGCGTCCTCGACGCCGGAGGCCCTGGCCCAGCCGTTGCCAATCGGCCCGCTTTGCGCCTCAACCTCTCCATTTTCCGAATCCACGCACGCGACGGACCGTTCAACGGTCATCGGAAATGACCGTTGAACAGGTCTCGCGTTGCTTTGGCTCTTTTTACAACAGGCCGCGTTCTTCAGATGTTTGAACGTTCGGATCGAGGCCAATTTCCCTCAGCGCCTCGATAACGGCCGTGGTCGCCGACGCGATGCACGGAAAGCCGACATAGGGCGCTGCCTGTATCAGGGTTTCTTCCAACTCCTGGACGGTCAGCCCGTTGGCGACTCCGATCTTGACATGGTTCTTGAGTTCCGCCGTCTGCCGCTGCGCGATCAGTACGCTGATTACGATCAGGCTCTTCTGTTTCTTCTCGAGCCCGGCGCGACCCCAAACGTCAGAAAAGGCGTAATGGATCGCCATTTGTGCTATTGGAGAGCCAAATTTTCCAGACGTCGCGGCCGCCCGCAACAACTCGCTGAATTCTGGTCCCATCATACCGCCAATGACGGCAAGGCCGTGCTCGGTCTTTTCGTCCAGAGTCGCAGCCACGGCCTTCACTTTTTTCTTTATGCGGTCGCTCATTCCGCCGCCTCGGCTTTAGCGCCGCGCACCAGGCGTCCGGGCAGCGCGCCGGTGGCGCGGCCGTTGCGGTAGGTGACAACGCCAGAGACGATGGTCGCCTCGTAGCCGTCAGACTTCTGGCTGAGCCGGCGCCCATGGGCCGGTAGGTCGCGCGTAACGCTGGGCGCATAAAGCTGCAGCCGATCCAGATCGATAACGTTGAGGTCGGCCTTCGAGCCGGTTCTGATAACGCCGCGATCGAACAGCCCCACCGTCGCCGCCGTTTCTCGCGACAGCATGCTCACCGCCTGCTCGATCGGAATGCGCTTCTTGTCACGGACATATTCGGTGAGGATGTAGGTTGGATAGGCGGCGTCGCAAATCATTCCATAATGCGCTCCGCCGTCGCCGAGACCCAGCACGGTCCCGGGCTGGCCGAACAGATCGGTGGCGGCGTCGAAACGACCGCCCTTCGTATTGCCCGACGGACAATAGATGATGGCGCGGCCGTTCTGCCGTAACAGCTCGTCATATATCAGTTCGAGTTCGCCGACGCCGAGCGTCGCCGCCCTGGCCTTGATGCTGTCTTCCGGCTTCGGGTTGTAGTTGGGCGGGCTGCCGAGGGGGAACAGGAGATCGGTCTGCTGCACCACGTTGACGAAGAATGGAACAGGATCTGCCGGTTTCTCTGACAGAAGCTTCGCGCGCAGCGCAGGGTTGCGCATCGCCTTGACCTTCTCATCCAGCGGAAGATTTTCAATCGCCTTGTAGCTGGGGTTGAGGGCAAATGGATGAAGGGTCAGATCAAGGCCGAACAATATGCCGATCGGGCGGGGATAGAACTGTCCGTGGATAGGAAGATGGTCTTTATGCGCCTGGACGAGACCATCAAGATATCCGCGCGGGCCTCCGGCGACGTTCTCTGAGGTGAACAGGCTGAAGTTGACCGGGCGGCCGGAGGCTTCGGCAAGCTCCCGAATCAGGGCGAACTCCTCCACCGACGGCTTCTCGATGTTCGGTATCACCTGGAACACGCCGGCTCCCGCGTCCCTTAGACCGCCGGCCAGCGCCTTCAACTCCTCGACGTCTGTCCGGGTGGACGGCGCTGGACGGCCATCGCGGAACCGATGAGCCGAGAGAGCGCGCGACGTGCTGACGCCGAGGGCGCCGGCGTTGATAGCCTCCGTCGTCAGCCGGCGCATTTCCGCAAGATCGCCGGGGGTCGGCGGCTCAAGATCGGCGCCGCGCGCGCCCATGACGTAAACGCGCAAGGGGCTATGCGGAAGCTGGGCCGCGAAGTCGATATCGGATTGCCGTTGCGCCAGCGCGTTCAGATAGTCGGGAAAGCTCTCCCAGTTCCAGGGGACGCCCTCCGCCATGACGACTTCGGGGATGTCCTCCACGCCCTCCATCAGTTTGATGACCATTTCCTGGTCCCCATCATGCACGGGCGCGAAGCCGACGCCGCAGTTGCCCATGACGACCGTCGTCACGCCATGGTTGGACGATGGGGCGAGCCGGTTTTCCCAGGTGACCTGACCGTCATAATGCGTATGCACATCGACGAAGCCAGGCGTCACGATCTGGCCGGCGGCATTGATTTCCGCGGCGTCTTCGCAATTGACCTCGCCAACTGCGACGATTCTGTCTCCCTTGATCGCGACGTCGCCGGTAAAGGGGGCGGTCCCGGTTCCATCGACAATTGTCCCGCCGCGGATCACTAAATCATAGTCTTGGGCCATGCTTTATCTCCAATAGCCGCCATTTCCTGAAGAACTGAAATCGGCGGGGCCTATCCGGCGAACGGCAAAGCGATCGCCTCATCTTGAAATTGGCGGCAGTTTAGACCCGGTTCGCAGCCATTGCCACGATCAGTGACGAAGCCGCCGGCTAGAGACCCAGTCTACATACTCGCGATATCTGTGCCTTGGCGCTCGGCCCGCAATCGGGCGTCATTTTCCATCCCGCGGCGGTCCGGCTCCGCCCTCCGTCGCGTCGACCTCTGAAGGCGGAGAAAGCCTAACACGCCGCGCCGACAGTGAGCGCCTCTCGGTAGCCACCAAATAGATCGCGTGACGGGCCAAAAAAATCGCCGCCCACGGCGCTGAACAGGCCGACGAACAATGTGATCAAGCGATAGATCGCTCCGAAAATTCGCATCCGGAAATAACGAGCCGTCAGGAAGCCGATGATGTCAATCGGCGGGGGCCGCGCTCTTAGCCTCGAGCCCGACGCCGGCAAACTGGCAACCTCCGACCTCCGCTCTCTGCCGGTCGAGCCATGCCGATCGCGCCTCACTAAGATCGCCGCAAATTACAGGCGATTCGCCTCGATTCAAATTCGCAAACGCGCGCGATCCCGTCTCGCTCCCCTCGATCACCACCAACACGACGCCGCTCACGCCGGCGATGACGCCGCCCAAAACCGCCGCGCCCAAAATCATTGCGCCAATCGAGACGGCCAAGCTCCCAACGGTGCGCATAAACCTCACAACTCTACGCGCCACTGTCGTCGACGCACCCATTTCGCCGATGAGAACCTCCAGACGATTCGAGGAAACCAACCGATCCGAACTGCAATATCCCTCAGCTGATACTTGGCTAAAGGCGGGGCCGCGCCGTTCATGCTTACAGCATGATCTGTCCGCCATCGACGTTAAGCGTCTGGCCGGTCAGGTAATCCAACTCGGAGCTGGCGAGAAAAACCGCGACGGGGCCGATGTCCCCCTCGGGATCGCCAAACCGCCCAAGAGCGATTTCTTTGCGGTACATTTCCGCCTGCTCGGGAAACTCGGCGAGATATTTGACGGCGGCCGGGCTTAAAGCCGCGGGACAGATCACGTTCACGCGGATTTTGTGCTTGCCCCACTCCCGCGCTGCGACCCGGGAAAGCCCGCGAATGCCCTCTTTGGTCGCGGCGTAGATGCCAAAGCCGAGCCCGCCATAAATGCCTTCGCGCGAACCGAGGTTTATGATCGACCCGCCTCTTTCCTTCAAATACGGGAACGCCGCCTGCATATGCTGGATCGTACCCAACAATCCAGATTCAAACGTAAGGCGTATGGCGTCATCGTCCAGCTCTTCGAGCGGTTTGCCCGGCAAAGAACTTTGAGCGTTGTTGACGAGGACGTCGAGCCGCCCGAAGCGATCGATCGCCGTCTGGACCGCCCTTTCGGCGTCCGCGCGTTTGCGAACGTCGCCGGCACTTATCGCAACCTCGGCGCCAAGCCCTTTCAGCGCATCGAGAACGCCTTCCAACTTTGACTTGTCCCGCCCTGTGATAACCAGCGCCGCGCCTGCGTTCGCAAACGCAGTAGCAATGCCCAAGCCTACGCCCTGGCCGCCGCCAGTAACGAGGGCGACCTTCCCTGCCAACTTACCCATTCCGTTCTCCAACATATGGCGCTCGGGTGCCGAGGAATTCGCGCAGGGCGCGATGGAAGTTGGACACCGCCCTCTCCTGAATTGGATTTGTCCGCGACATAGTAAACCCGCTCGAGCGCATGCCGCGCTGCACCTCGACCATGTTTTCAAAATCCTGCATCAGTATGAGGCCCCAATTATCGTGGGCGCGCCAATCCTCGAAAACCTCGCGCTTCAATGGCGGAGCGTCGCCAGGCGCATAACGCACCAGCGAAAATATGTCGAAGATGCACTTTTCCGGATCAGCGCGGTCTGGACGCGCGCGATAGGCCAGCATGCCTTCCGGCGCCGGCAGGAAAACCATATTGGGAAAGACATGCCAGTCCACCCCGGCGCGCGCAATGTCCTCCGGCGTCAGGCTCGGGAAGCCTGCGCCTTCGGCCTCGGCGGCCTCACGGGAGATTTCGCCGAACTTGACCAGCACATCGATATGTGAGGCGCCGCCGGGCAGCTCGGTGAGCAGCCGGTCAATGGCATCAACCGTGCGAGGCGGCGTTATCGCGGCGAGATCGCGCTCCAACATCTTGATGAAGTCGTAAACATTTTTACGAAAGTCGACCTCAACCGGGTCGAGCCGCGCCGAGCGGGCGCCGAACGAAATTCCTTCCGGGGCGAGTACGTACATGCCATGACGGCCCTGCGCGCTCGCCACGGACTGGTCTTCGTGCATTGGAAGCAATTGCCGATGGGTCGTCTGGACGTGGTAGCCTTCGTCGAAGGCTTCGAGCGCGACCTTCCAGTTGCAATCGATCGTCACCGATTTGTACCAGCGATAACGCAGCTTCTCGAACTCATAATTGGCGAAGACCTGCGGGATCGGCGACAGGAAATCGAGCAGCGGCTCGGCATTTTCGTCCATGTTGACAAACACCCACCCGCCCCAGGCGCCGACGCGCACTTTCGGAAGTTTGATGTCGTCGTCGTTCAGGCTGCCATCCCAGTTTGCCCGATCAACCACACGTTCGATCGATCCATCAAGCTTCCAAGACCAGCCATGGAAGCGGCAGAACAGCCGCGCGGCATGGCCGCACCCTTCCGTCAGCCGGCGTCCGCGGTGCTGACAGGCGTTGTGGTAAGCGCTGATTTGGTCGGCGGCGGTCCGGATGACGATGATCAATTCGTTGCCGATGTCGTAGGTGACATAGTCGCCTACATTGGCGATTTCCTCTTCCCGGCAGGCCATTTGCCAAACGCGAGGCCAGAGCCGCGCGCGCTCCCACGTCGCGAATTCTGGCGAAACGTACTCCTCCTTAGGGATGAAGTCGTTTGGCCCTGCTTTCGCTCCCGGCCGCTTGGTCGACATGTCGTTCATATCGCGTCCTCTCCACTTATATAGTTCTTTTAAATATGCATTGTGGCGGGATCGTCATGCGGCCGACGGAACTCCTGTCCGCTCATATCGCAAATCGACAGCAGCGGCGAGGTTCGCGCGCCGTCCACGCGACGGCAAAATGGCCGCCAACGTTGGGCTGAGAGTCAAAATTGATCAACCAAGCGACGTGAACTTCCGCATTCTATCGCCTATTTGATGTTCTTGTATCGTGCTCTCAGCCGCGCTCCAGGCGCCCCGCTCAAATCCGGCGGCATTCAAACGGCAGGAACAATCTCCCGCGACGGAAGAGAACGTGATGGTCGGCTCCCGTTGGTCGGCTGGCGGCGCAAGCATCGTAGGGCGTTGACGCCGATTGCCGCTATGCCTTCATGAAGGGTGCGGCGGGGCTAACTGTCAAGAAATGCTCCTGGCGGTGCGGCAGTCATCGCGGATGTGTAGGATTGGGGGCGCCGGGCTGATCGGCTCGCCTCCGCGCCAACGATATTCTAGGTTGCCGAACTAGCGCTGGTGGCTCCGCGCAGCCTGGAACGTCGCCGACAGGCCGCCAGAGCATGAAGCGACGATGCTTTTCGAGCCGACCAAAGAACAGGCCGAGGACAACTTGATCGAAACATGATCACAGGAGGCGCGATCGCGGCGCTGCTCAATTGGTTCGCGGAAATGTCTTCGACAGCCGCTTCTCGCAGTCGGGCGGATGACGTCGCCAAAGACGTAGATGACATAAAAAAGGTATCAAAAATGCCGAAAGCCAAGCCGAGGAACGCGGGTCATGAATGTTAGCATCAATGCGCCGAAATCAGTTAAATTCCGCGCCAACCTCGTCCCGGCCGACGACCCCGCGCCGTCAGCGCGTCTCATCCGCGTCGTCGGCGATTTCCATGCAACCCCGCACCTCTAGCCGTCGGATAAGAAATAATGGCTATTCAATGGGATGAAACGGTCGATTTTCTGGTCATCGGCTCAGGCGGTGGCTCGATGGTCGCGGCCCTTTATTTGAAAGACATCGGCAAGCAGCCGCTTATTCTCGAGAAAACCGACAAGATCGGCGGTTCGACGGCAATGTCCGGCGGTGTCTTGTGGATCCCAAATCATCCGTTACAGGCGCGCTTCGGCGTGAAGGACAGCGAGGATGCGGGGCGCCGCTACCTCAACGCGGCCGTCGGCAACGACGCGGGGCCGGGCTCCACGCCGCAGCGGAAGGAAGCATTCCTGACGGCGGGACCGCAAATGGTCACGTTCCTAGAAAACCAGGGAATGAAATTCATCCGGGCCGAAGGCTGGTCAGACTATTATGACAATCTCGATGGCGGCTGTTCCCGCAGCCGTTCGCTGGCTGCGCCGATGCTGGACGCGCGCGACATGGGCCCGCTGTTCGACAGGCTGCGCCTCGGGCCGATGGCCATACCGTTGCCCGTCGACCAGACGCGCAATATCACCCTGGCTACCCGCACGCCGAGCGGCATGTGGGAAGGCGTCAAACTGCTGTGGCGCTTGCGTCGGACGGCCAAGACAGGCAAGCCGATCCTGAGCTATGGCGGTGCGCTGCAGGGCAGAATGCTGATGTTGGCCGACGCCAAGGGCGTGCCAATTCGGACCAGCGTGAAAGTTCTCGAATTGATCGAGGAGAATCAGCGCGTCGCCGGCGTTTTGGTCGAGCAGGGAGGGCGCAAACTCCATATCGCGGCGCGCGACGGGGTGCTGATCAATGCCGGCGGCTTTTCCCACAATCAAGCTATGCGAAAGCAATATGGGCCGGCGCCCGCGTCGACGAAGTGGACCAACGCCAACCCAGGCGACACCGGCGAGATGATCGAAATGGCGATGGCGCATGGCGCCGCCATCGACCTGATGGACCAAGCCTGGTGGGTGCCGGGAACGCTCCCGCCCAATGGGCAGGTCTTCATGCATGTCACCGATCTGTCGAAGCCGCATGTCATCGTGGTCGGCCGCGACGGCAAGCGGATCATGAACGAAAGCCAATCCTACATGGCTAATGGGCAGGCGCTCTACCGCGCCGGAGTCCCCGCCTGGGTCATCATGGATAGCCGCCACCGTAAGCGTTATGGTTGGGGCGTACAGCCGCCGGGCAACACGCCTCCCGATTGGGAGGCAAGCGGATACATGAAAGTCGCCAACACGATCGGGGAATTAGCGAAAAAAATCGGCGTCGATGCTCAAGGGTTGCGGGCCGAAGTCGAACGGTTCAATGGCTTTGCCAAGTCGGGCAAGGATCTCGACTTTCACCGAGGCGAAAGAGCCTATGACAATTGGTTCGGCGATCCCTGGACCAAACCAAACCCCAATCTCGGAACCATCGAGAAGGCGCCTTTCATGGCCTTCGAAATGGTGCCTGGCGATGTGGGCACCGCTGGCGGCATCGTCACTGACGAGAATGCCCGCGTCCTCCGGCAAGACGGTTCGCCGATCGCGGGTCTCTATGCCACCGGCAATTCCACCGCTTCCGTCATGGGGCGCGTCTATCCCGGCGCCGGCGCCAGCATCGCGGCGTCCTTCGTCTTTGCGTGGCTTGCGGCCCATCACGGCGCCGGACGGGTCGCATCCGCCGCCGACGCCAGCGCAGACAACCGTCTCTAAGCCCGGTCTTTTCGACGGCTAGAGCATTTTCCGAACTGAATGAATCGGCTGCGATTCTCACAGGCTGGGATTCCCATATCGGCGGGTTTTTGATTCGGGTCGAGTGCCAGCGAAGGGGGCCGGCATGGATGGGCAAATCTCGTTCCGCCGATCTCCATCGCCGCGTAGTCGACGCCATTGAACATGGTCTCCGCCAGGCGGCGGAACGGTTGGGATGAGCGCGTGGGGCGCGGCTGGCAAGACCGGCCGAAGCGCGAAGGCGACGTCGCGTCCGAGACGCATGGCGTCGACCGCAAATCGGGCCGAAATCGAAGCCGAAACTGATTTTCTCCGTGACGAGGCTTGTCTCGAATTTTTGAGGAGCAGGAGGCGTTCGGCGATCCCCGTGATATTTTTGCCACTAGTTAAAGAGACTTGCGCCGCCCTGGTACTGATCGCATAGACGTTGAACATTGGGCGTGTTCTAAAACTCATTGTCATGGGTGAAGAATCGTGGTGCGTTTGGCTACTAATTCGTCAAAGACGAAGGTATAGCCAAACTCAAAGAGAGCGCTACGAAGGTAAGGGGGAACGCAATGAAACTTTGCTCTGCATCAATTGTTATCCTTGGTATGGTTTTGGCCGAAACCGCGATTGCTGCAGAAGCTGTGGATCAGCCCTCGACAAATAAAACCGAAGTAAAGGGCGTGCACAAAAAAGCGGCCATCAGGCACCATAAAAGGAGCAAAAAAGCTCATGAGGCGGAAGCGCACGCCCCCGCCCCTGCTCCAGCGCCTGCCCCTCCGCCCGGCGGAGGGCTATCGCCCGAAGACCAGGCAAGGCTCGCCGCCATGGCGGCCTCGCCGGCTCGTTTCGATAAAGCCTTGGGCTATAAAGGCTGGAATTTTCATTTTCCCTCCTTTGGCGACTCGCTATTGCAGGACTATGGCGGCTGGCGCTCGACGCTGGCGCAATATGGCATCGGATTACTGGAGTATAACGCGGAAATCGGGGCCGTTAATATGCTCAATACTCCGACGTCTGGAGTGGGACCCTCGAATGCGACGTCAAGCAATCCGCTCGCGGGAAACAGCCGCCAGCAATATTATGGTCAAAGGCCAGGATTTCTCAATGTCAGCCTCGCCTTTTTGACCCTTGACACGAATCAATGGTGGGGTGTTCCCGACGGACAGATCGGAATAAGCGGTAACTGGTCTTATAGCGGCGACCAGCACCAAGTCCAGAACAAGCTATCGAACAACGGGGTGTCCTGGTACCAGACTTTTTTCAATAAAGCGTTGGAAGTGAAAGCCGGTATTTTTCCAAACGGCGACGAATGGGTCGGAGTTGCTGTCGGCGGCAATTTTGCAAGTCCATTTGGCTCGCAAAGTGTCATTCCTTATGAAATGGGCATGTCGCAAACGCCAGCCGTCCAGCCGGCCATATGGGGCAAGTGGCATATCACCGACACTGTTTACAACCAGTTCGGTGTGATGCGCAGCTTGCCTGAAGACGGTCCGACAGGTGACCTTTTCTTCGATGATGCTCACCTTAACCCCACCGGCTTCCGGTTTACCCAACCACACAGCCGCGTGCTTCTAGTGGATGAACTTGGCTACAAAAACGAAGCCGCTCCCAATGTGCCGCAGACTTGGCTCCGCTATGGCGCCATGTACAACACCTCAGTGTTCCCCAATTACCAGGCGTTTCTCGCCAATCCCACGGTGGCCGGGACGCCTGCGGGTGAGAAAACCGGTTCTTCCGCCATGTATTTCCTGGCTGATAGACAGCTCTACCAGCTCGCTCCGAACTCACCCTTCACCGCATACCGCGGCATTTATGCTGGTGTTTCGGCAATGTATGCGGCGCCCGAAAACCTGGCCGTGAGCCAATATTACGAGGCGCGCCTTTACGCTATCGGTTTGTTCGACTCCCGGCCGGAAGACTTGTGGAGTCTTGTTTATGGCCACAATATCACGAGCCATTATCTTGCCAACTTTTATAACGAGTTTGTCTCCCCGTTGACTGGATTAGGTTTCCGTCATGCCACAAACTCGGTCACAACCTCCTATACCGCCCATCTGATGCCGGGTGTCTATTTCACGGCGGGTCTCTCCTATACCGATAACCCTGCCTTCAATTTTACTCTGGGTACGCCCACAGTGAGGACTACAGGCAGCGAGTTCGGCTTTATTTGGAGTTTATTCACGGTCTTTTAGAAGCGCACAGCAAATAGCGCGCGTGGCGCAGTTCGGCTGCTCAGTGGCGCCAGACACGCGAACAAGATTGGGCCGCTTTTGGGAAATGCAAAAGCGGCCCAATCTTTGCGATCGGCGTTCTTTGAAGCGCTGGAAAATACCGCGCCTAACATAGGCTTGACGGTTACACGCCCCCTCGCGTCGCGCGCGGCCGAAAACGAGATCTTGACAGAAAAGCCCGCCGGCTTGATCCGGCATCGCCCATTTCCGGCGGTTTGGTCTGCGCGGACCGGCGCCAGCCTCACACCGGCAACCCGGGCTGGCGGCCCATATCGCGGCCGCGAGCGCGGTCTCCAATTCTCGCTCGATCATGCCTGCTGAAGCCGCGCCCCCTTCGTGCGGAGCGCCGTCCTGACCGGATCGAAACAATTTTTGAAAAGCCTTTCGCTGGCCATCCCAGCCGGCGTCTTAGCGGCATCACTTTTTCATAGCGCAAGCGCTACCGGCGCGCTAAAGCCGATTCGCCTTTTAAAACAGCACGAAATTACGCCGGTTTCAAATTCCGGCCATTCTGCCAGGTACTGGAAAAACTCTTTAGCGGAACCATATCATGGATGCGATATTGGTATACGCGGCTTGTTTTTGGATTCTCGATTGATCCGTCGAACCCGGACTCCCTTAGCCGCTGAGAGACAACGATCGCTGTTGCAAGGAGAGATGTGATGAAAAAGACTTTCAGCGTAGCACTTCTGGGCTCTGCGCTCAGTCTCGGCATGGTTTTTGGCGCTGTGGCGCAAGTTAACGCCCCACCGTGGGCAGGAACCGTCTATCCCTATGGCGCCTCGATCGGTGAAGGCGACAATCTGCGCCAGGCCGCGCCGCTCACCGAACACCGGTCCGTGGCAGAGCCGGCCGCGAATAGGGAACGGCCGCAGAGGACAAGAACTGCGCCAGACGCCTATTAGCCGTTTCGCTGGCGTCTGAACGCCAGAAATCACGGCTAAACTCGTTTCAACCGGTCTCAAGAGGCGCCGGCGGCGAAGTTTCTCTTCGCGGGAGAAGATCTGCTCTTTCTCCCGCGGCTCAGTCGCGGCAAAGCCTGTTCGATGATGCCGCCGATCAACGAATTGCCGTCGCTGGCATAAAACTGATGCATCGTTTCAGCAAAGCTCAGTTCAACTCGGAGAGCTGCGCATCCAAGGAAAAATAGCTCCGAAATTGAATGCAATTGCGCCGCTTGAAGTGTTTCATGATTACAGCTCCTGTCGTGTGGATTCTTAATAATTTGCACCTCTACTGGATTTGTTTCTCTCCAATCATGAGCAGCCGATTTTATCCTCCCATCGCATAGGCGATAGATGCCCAGGTACGCGTATTTAGCGTTGCCGCAGTCGGGTCATGCCGCAATTATCCCGTTGCAAGAAAAAGCGGGCGCTTACGCCGCTGCCGAGGGGAGGAACGTTAAATGTCGGCTATTTCGATCGATGCCCATGAAGCGGTCGCAAGGACGCTGCCGCGGGACACCTCCTTTGTCGACGGCAAGGCGTTGAAGTTTGCCGCGACCCAAATTTACGATCACATCAATCCGGCGACGGGCCGCAAACAAGCGGAAATCGCTTTGGCCGGCGCGAAAGAAGTCGATCTGGCGGTCGCCGCGGCGCAACGCGCCTTTCCGCTCTGGCGCGCGACGAAACCCGCAAAGCGGGCGGAATTGCTGCATCGCTTTGCCGATCTTATCGATCAGAACAAGGAGCGGATCGCGAAAATCTCGGCGATCGAGAATGGTCTGCCCTACAATATTGTCCAGACAGGTCACTGGCCGATCGTCATGGGTTGGCTCAAGTACTATGCCGGCTACGCAGATAAGATTGAAGGCGCGGTCACCGCGAGCTATCCATCGGAAAGTCTCGAATATACAATCCCTGAGCCCTTCGGCGTCATCGGCAATATTATCACCTGGAACGCGCCGATGATTTCGCTCGCCTTCAAGGTGACGCCGTCTTTGGCGGCAGGTTGCACTACGGTTGTCAAACCCTCGGAAATCACACCGTTTACGGCAACGCTTTTTGCCGAACTCGCCGCGGAAGCCGGGATCCCAGAAGGTGTGTTGAACATTATAGTTGGTGGTCCGGAGGCGGGTGAAGCTCTGGTTCGTCATCCAGGGATCGCCAAAATCTCATTCACCGGCGGCATCCAATCAGCAAAAAGGATTCTCGCGGCGACGGCGGAAACCTTGAAGCCGTCACTTTATGAACTCGGCGGCAAGTCTGCAAATATCGTTTTCGCGGATTGCGATCTTGAACGATCAACCGGCTATTCGGCCTATTTCCCTATGGTCTGCTCGGGGCAAGGCTGTCAATTGCCCATGCGCCTCCTCGTCGAGGACTCTATTTACGACTCATTTTGCGCGGGCGTGATCGGCGCGGCGCAAACGATCAAGGTCGGTGATCCGCTCGCGCCTGATACGTATATGGGCCCCGTTGTGAACCGGGCAGCGCTCGAGCGAATTACGAATTTCATCGATGAAGCAAAGCTTCAAAATTCCGGCCGTCTGGTTCTGGGCGGCAGCCGCATGAAGGACGGTTTCGCGGACGGGTTTTTTGTCGAGCCGACGATTTTCGCCGACGTGGATCCGATGAGCCGCATTGCGCAGCAGGAAATCTTCGGGCCGGTTTTATCGATTTTTCGGTTCAAGGACGAGGCCGAAGCCATTGCTCTGGCGAATAATACGGAATGGGGGCTCGCCGCTTACGTGCAAACGAGCAATCTGGGCCGGGCCCACCGGGTCGCCGCGAACCTCGTCTGCGGCAATGTCTATATCAACGGCTGCGTGAATGTGCATCCGGCCGCGCCTTTCGGCGGTGTTGGCATCTCCGGATTCGGCAAGGAAGGCGGCCGTTGGGGCATTGAGGAATTCATCCGCCAGAAGGGTGTTGGTATCGTTATTTGATAAAAATCAGCGGCCAATTGGCCGTAAAGAGAAACCGCCGCCATTTCCGCTTGTTGAGCGCCTCCGGATTGGATTTCAGAGAATCCAATTCTGGGCTCCCACGTAGACGAGTGCCGATTTCAAGTCATGCTGTATCAAACGCGGGTGGCGTAGTGCTCTTGAGGAGTGGCTGAAACACGTGCCGATGAGGCGGTCCAACCGGGCGCCGCGCTCCGCTACCGTCCGGGCATCGTGCTCGCCATGATCGAGCTGCCTTTGATCTAGCAAAACGAAAACTGAATTCTTATCCTTGGCGGAAAACTCCATGACCGAATATCATTACATTATTGTCGGAGCTGGCTCGGCGGGTTGTGTTCTGGCCTATCGGCTATCCGAAAATCCCGCCAATCATGTTTTGCTGATTGAGGCGGGCCCTGTAGATAAAAGCCCCTTGATCCATATGCCGAAAGGATTTGGCAAACTCCTCCAGGACCCAAAGCATGTCTGGTTCTTTCCCGTCGAGCCCGATGGCCGCCGTAACCGGCCGGAAGTTTGGGTGCGCGGCAAGACGCTCGGTGGATCGAGCTCCGTCAACGGCATGGTCTACATGCGGGGGCAAGCCGACAATTATGATGAATGGGGCCGTCTTGGCAATGTGGGCTGGGACGCAAAAACCATGCTGGCCTGCTTCAAAAGAATCGAAGATCACGAATTGGGGGACAATGGCGAGCGTGGTGTCGGTGGTCCGTTGCATATTTCGGTCGATCGTGAGCCCAGCCCCTTATGCAATGCCTTGGTGGAAGCGGGCATGGATTTGGGATTGCCGCGCCGCGATGATCTCAATACGGCTAAAGAGGAAGGTATCGGCTACACGTCGAGAACCATCAAGAATGGCAAACGCTGGAGCGCGGCAACTGCATTTTTGAAACCCGCCTTACTGCGTAAGAATCTCGAAGTGATCACCGACACCTGCGTTGATCGCATTGTTTTCGACGGCAAGCGGGCCGCTGGCGTCGCTTGCCGCAGGAATGGAACCGCCACAACCTACCGCGCCAAGGGTGAGATCATCCTCTCGGCTGGCGCGATCATGTCGCCAAAGCTTTTGCAGCTCTCAGGGATTGGCCCAGCCGAAAAACTGCGCGCGCTTGGCGTTGACATTCTTCAAGACAGTCCAAATGTCGGCGCCAATATGATCGAGCATCGACTGTTCATGATGCAATTCCGCCTGCGGGGAAAGCTCCTTGGCGCCAATAAGGAATATAAGGGCGGCAAGCTCTTCGTGCATATGCTGAGCTATCTGCTGTTCCATAAAGGGATCATGGCCAAGGCCTCACATGAAATCGGCGCTCTCGTCAAAAGCCATCGAGGCGCTGAAAGACCTGACGTTCAATTTCTGTTTTCCCCGGTATCGCTTGATCATGAAATCGGCAACGCTTGCCCTGGAAAAGGAGCCAGGAATGCATTGCTTTGGGCATCCGATCAGGCCCCAAAGCCGTGGCAGCATCATGCTGCGCTCGGCCGAACCAAGCGCGGCGCCCGTGATCCATGCGAACTATCTGACGGCGGAAGCGGATCGACTGGCGATCATATTCGCGACGAAATTTTTGCGCCGTCTGGTGCAGCAGCCGTCCATTGCGCCCTATGTGGTCGAAGAGACGCGTCCTGGTCCGAACGTTAGCACGGATGAAGCGATTATCGACGCCCATGTGCGTGGCGGCCAAGCCGGTTATCACGCGATTGGCACTTGCGCGATGGGAAGCGGCGATCAGTCCGTGGTCAACTCCAAATTGCAAGTGCGCGGAAGCGAAAACCTGCGCGTGGTTGATTGTTCAATCATGCCGACTTTGCCGTCAGGCAATACCAATGGACCGGCAATGGCGGTGGCCTGGCGCGCCGCGGACTTGATCTTGAATGGCGCGCGATGAACTCAAAGGAGCGGGCCACGACATCATGACCGCCGACTTCGGAGGCCCGCGATCCGGCCGCATACCAGCACGTAAGCGCCGCTCCGCACTTCAGGCTCGACACAGCTTCAAGAAATTGCACGACTGCGTCAGGGCTCAGTATGACGGGCAGCTTGCGCGACTCCCGCGCTCCCGAACAATTCTTTCGGAAGCCGGACGCCATGCCATAAAGGGCACTCCCGAGAGGAGTGCGCGGACCGCAGCCTCGGTTTGGTATCTTCCGTTGATCGAGACGCGGGGCAGGGCCGTCGGGCGATTTGCATGTCGCGGCCAAACATGTCCGGGGCAAGTCGTGACGGCGGTCAGATATCCGGCCTCACGGGCCAGCAAGAACTCCCGTGGACCGACAGAGCTGCCATCGCCAAACGGAAAGGCAAGATGCTTTACTGGCCTGCCGAGGCGGCGCTCGATCACGGACTTGCTATCTTTGATCTCGTGAGCCGCAAACATCAAATCGTTACGAAGTAGAATTGGATGGCTCAGCGTGTGGGATCCAATCGTCACACTTGGATCTTGCGCTAGCGCAGAAATCTCGTCCCAACCCGCGCATTGCTCGGCAACATATTCGCTTACATCGAGATCGATGAGCGAGGCGAGATGGCCAGTGACCGCTCGTGACTCCTGTTCCGATACCGCCCTAAGGCGCCGATAAAGCTGACGGTAGGCCGCATCCTTCCGCCGTGGGCTGCTTGTATCGAGCACAAGGTGTATTTCCCCGATCGTGATATCGACGACATCCAATCGGGCAATCGATTCCTCGAGTTTGAGCCACCAAAGGCGACCACGCCCCTCGACGAAATCGGGAGCGATGAAAACTGTCCAGGGCGCACCATGGCGCTTTAAGATCGGCCATGCGTGTTCGAGATTGTCTCGATAGCCATCATCGAACGTAATCACAGCGAATGGCCGGCGTCGCCGCTTGCTTTCAAGTCGCGCCGGCACTTCGTCCAACGGCACGACGTCAAATCCGTCCTGCTTGAGCAAACTGATGACGCGACCCAAAAACTCTGGCGTAATCTCAAGGAACCGATTGGGGGCGAAACTCTTTTCGCGCCAAGGCCTGACGCGATGGAGCGTAAGGATGACCCCGGGTCCCTGCGCGGCCCAACGAAGCCATCGATCCGCCCGGGTCGTTTCGATTGCGGCAAATCCTGCCGCGAAACACAAGCTTCTCCATCCGGTCATAAAAGGTACCCGCCAAACATCTTTCCACTCAAAGGATCCAAGGGAGCACGTCATTTTTGCGCACCATTGTTA
This sequence comes from uncultured Alphaproteobacteria bacterium, assembly GCA_963789645.1. Classification (GTDB taxonomy): domain Bacteria; phylum Pseudomonadota; class Alphaproteobacteria; order Rhizobiales; family Beijerinckiaceae; genus Methylocapsa. The sequence goes on from CAWBLM010000008.1 coordinate 29,586, forward strand.
GTACGATCCGGTCGAAAGCTCTTTCTAAGAATCTCCAGAATTATCTCATGCGGCAACAACACCATGCCAACAAATCCAATCAGCGCCCTGGGCGAAAACGTCCCGTACCGGACGACGCGGAACAGGATTTCACGATAAGCCGTGAAACGGTCAGGGGCGGACCTTGCCGTCCGTGCAACCTTGGCAAGCAAGCACCAAGTGAAGGCGAGCTTAGTCATAAATGGACGATGCGCATCGGCCCAACACAAATTCTCTCGCCAAGTGATCTCGCTTGCTCGGGTCTTTCCCCCATAAACTACACGATATTCATAGAGAGGCTCGAAAAGGTATATTAGCTTTGTCCCTTTTCTCGCGCAGGCGCGCATGATCCATCCCGTATCCTCACTGTAACTGCTATGTGGGAATAGCATTGGCTCCTGGTCGAAGAGTCGCTTAGGCACAAAGAAACCCGAAGCTTGCAGAAGGCCTGGCCGGCCAAATAGTCGCTTCCGTACCAGCCAGAATTCACTCACATGAGTATTGCCGAGTGGATAATCCGGAGCTACGAAGTTACGCTCACCCATAACGATACGCGCGCCGCAGACAACGATGGGTAGGTCCGCTTCAGAGGCAGTTGCAGCGGCGTACTGCTTCGCAATCTTCTCAGGGAGGAAGGCATCATCATCATCCAGCAGAGCTATCCAGGTTCCGCTGGCGGCGGCAATTCCTTCCATCCGCGCCTTAGAGGGGCCGACATTCGTCGAAAGTGACAAGACCAACAACCTTTGATCCTCAATCTCGGAAAGGCTCGCTGCCGTTCGCGGGTCCGGCCCATCTATGACGACAATCACCTCAAGGCTGTGGAAGGTTTGCCCGAGAGCACTCCAAACAGCTCTTTTCACCAGATCCGGCCGATTGAGTGTGGGTATGACTACGCTCACCACTGGCGGGGCACGGGAATCAGCTTCGCAATCACCCGAGATGTTCACCATCGCTAACCCTATGCCTTTATGTATTGGAACGCCCAATTGAGAAATTGAGAGAGTGTTTTTCTCCGACAAGGTTTATCTGGGACCCGTAAACGATTAAGAAACCAACTTTGCAATCGTCGGCGCCTTCGCGACCACGTTCGCTAATTCTTCCAGATGTTCGCGCTTTGAGATACCGACAATGGCGCTCGTAACAAGATCGTGCTCCACAGCTTGCTTCACCGCGGCCGCGGGACGCAAATATGGCTGCGAGATCAACACCTCTCTAACAATAATCGCAATTTTACTTTGACGAATCGTTTCGCTCAACCCGGCAGCCACAATCGCATCAATGAGCACTAGCGGCAGCTGCATCAGCGTAACGCCGGGCATTGCCAGTGTTGTGCGGACTGTCTCTAAGTCTGTGCATGAAACACCATAGTGCCGAATTTTGCCTGAAGTTTTCAACTTGGCCAGCACCCCTGTGGCTCTCGTTGTGGCCAAGATTCCTGCTGGAGGATCGTGGAGCAGCAAGCCATCTACGGTCTCGCCTGCCAATCTTCTTAGGCTCGCATCAACAGCATTAACGATGTATGAGGGCGAAAAGTCGGAACTCATATCAGCAGATCGACGCTGCAGCGCAACCTGCCGGCGAGCTTTCGGAGAGCAGGCAATCAAGGGTTTCAAAAGTGGCTTAAGATGGCGCATGAGTTGCATCTTCTTTGAGAAACAATAGCCCACTTTAGTCACCACGAATGCCTTTTCTCCATGGCCTCGCAATAGCCGTCCGATTTCTCTCTCGCTGTCACCCTGACCGTATATGTCCGCTGTATCGAACAAGGTTACGCCAAGCTCCAAAGCGCGCGCAAGCGTATTTCGAATTTCGGAGAGTGGCGTCGGATTACCAAGACTACCGACTCGACCGCAGCCAAGTCCGAGTACGGGGAGCTTCTCTTCTTGTGGTCCGAAACGTCGTGTTTCCATGTTCGGAGTTCCTCTCTTGCAAACGAGGGCCAAAGCATTAATCAAGGACTGCGATGCAATAGCGGGGCCTTTCGGCTGGATCAAATGCATCGGAACTGCCACGAACTAACTCCTGATCCTTGTATTAGTCGAGTTAAAGCATAGATCATTCTCTAGGAATTCCAGCAATCTTAGAGACAGCGCACCGATAGTTAGCCCCGAAGCAGCGTAGCCGGTGCTCGGTATAACGGAGCCATCACATATATAGCCATTGTTGATACCAAATATCTTGCAGTCAGAATCGCAAATACCACTATTCGCCTGTCCCGCCATCCGGCAGGTTCCCGAGTGATGAGCTCCGCTTTTCAGTCCCTCATCCCATTTTGGATAAACTGTGACTTCCTCAATTATGCGACCTATCGACTTCAGAAAAAGCTGGAGGGCCGCGTGAACGCTCCTTTTAAACTCATCGTCAAGGCGCCAACGTCGAATAATGGCTCCAGTCTCGTGGTCCGCTTCGACCGCCGACGCATCGGCGGGAACTTGCTCGGCACAGAGCAGGACGGAATAATTGTGGGTAGGCAGGTTTAGGCCAAGCAGGAATGAGGCGATTTCCAGCATTTCACTTGGATTGCGGAACAATCTCGCGATATGCATCACATTGTATGGAGAGTTCCTTAGGTCACTTATAACGCTGGAGGCGTTCTGTTTTTGGTGGAACAATGCTGCGGGCCGAAGGTAGAAGGCCACCTTTTGTCCCGCCGGGGAACGGACGACCATGGGCGTCCGTAAGACGCCAGTGACGCCAGGCGGAGAATAATTCCATATATCGTGAAGCCGGGACTTGAGTTTGATGTCAGCAATGAAGCACCAAGGATGGTCGTGGTAGTGTGATCCGGCGTTCACAAGGTGATTGAGTTGATAGAACCGGCCGGTTTCGCGAATGATAAGCGGCGACGAGAGTCCGCCTGCGCAGCATACCACAACATCGGCTTGAATCGTCTTCTGCCCCCGTTCGGTCTCAACTAGCACCCCCGTGACTTGAGCGTTCTCGGAAAGTACGAGCCGTCGCGCACGTCCCTGCAGATAAGCCACAGGCCGCTTGTCTACATCAAGCGACTTCCACAGGTTGCGTCGCCGCTTCGGATAAAAGAGAAAATTACCGAGTAGCTCAGGTGGCACCCCTCGGCTGATATATTCCGACTGCACCCGATCAGCTGCCTCCGCAACCTTCTCTATTTCCGTTCCGGAAAGCAGGAAAAAAGATCGCGCTAGGTATTTTGAAAGTTCTTTGTGTGAGATTGGCCAAGCTGCGAAGTCGCCTTCATCAGGCACAATCAGCCCGTTATGCCAGAAAGCAGTCGTTCCACCTGGCCCGCTCCCGACGTGTGGAGCAAAGCCGGCTGGGGTTCCTTCCTCTAGCAAGTCTATGGGGAGAGGCATGCTCCTCTTAGATAGATCGATGACAACCGTGTCGTGGAATTTCGACAATCCATTAGCAAGGATAGAGCCCGCTATCCCCGCACCGATGATAACAACTCTTTTCCGGTGGCCCTCGGCGAAATGAGACTTTTCCGTCGTTGCCCAATCTGTCATGCTATAATTAGTCTTCGCTTCCCTGCGCACGCCAACACCAAGATTACATCACTCTGTTCCTTAGAGTGAGCTTTTTGTAGTGGTTGCACCTGAGCGAATGCGATTGAAGTTAATAGGCGGGGGCTTAACCCCATGGAGTCCCTCAGCGGAAGCAGCCAGAAGGCCGGCCAAAGGCCCTTTCCCCTTGGGACGCGGGCGCGGATGTCCGCGTAGCCACAGGTGAATGAAAAACTCCGGAAAGCGTCCGCAACCCAGATGCGTAAGATAGATTTTTAGCGAATTTCCGGTCAGGGATGGAAATGGGACGCGCTCGAATGACTCCCCCACTTTCTCCGACAGTGATGGGTGTCGCTGGCTGGTCATGACCCGCACGCGGGTAAACATAATATCCAAGCTCCCTGTTGTCACCGTTCGTGCGGTCGCCCCAAGGATAATGCGGTGCCCATCTGCCGTGGCCAGTGCCATCCCAAAGTTGCAGGCTTTTGAAGTTGTCCGTGAAACTCAGGTTCCAACCGGGTGGTGGAACTGGTTCAGCGACAGCCGGCGCAATGGCGACTGCCAGCCACGTGAGTCCGGCGATCGCGACGGCCTGAAAAAATATGATCCGGACGGCCGCCCACCCCTCAAGTATGCCAAGTCGGCGCATCAATGTGGCGACGCTGATGATCAATGCAAGTCCCGCGGCCATGCACGCCCAGGCCTGACCCGCGATGCCGCCCATGCGGTTACCTGCAACCATTGCGCCGAGAAGAATGACGAAAGCCGGCGCAAAAAGTCGGATCGAGTGAGCCCAAGGTCTTTGCGACAACGATATGACGATGGGGATGATCGAAGCCACTACGCTAAGCGGAACGCAAGAAATGGCGAGCGCCATGGTGACCGGACCAGCCCTTTCGAAGCGAGGGAACACAAGATGAATCATTGGCTGGGTGGCGGCGATCGCCATCGCCACGCCGACCGAGAGGAGAAGGCAAAGGAGAAGCGCCTCGCGTTCGATTAATCTCGAACCGGCGCCGGGCTGATGTTTCCCGATCTGTGCAAGGATCTTTGGATAGCGGACTTGTGCGATAGTGGCGAGCATGCCAATGCCGGTGAAGGCCAGGTTCGCGCCAAACGCAAACAGTCCAAAATCCTCAGCCGACGACAATCCCGCCGAGATCCAGCGGTTGCCGGACAAATACAGTTCCCAAAGCGCATTGAACGCAAAGAGAGGCAGTGCTAGCCGCACCATCGGCAGGGTTGGCGCGGCATCAGTCGTCGTTCGCTGAGCCGAGCGAGAAAGCAAGGCCGCCGATGCGCCGTACCACAGCGCCAAAGCAATAAAGCATCCGGTCACGCCGCCGAAGACGAGGCCCGCTAGGCGCGGCGCGGTCAGTCCGATATTGAGAAGCAGAGCCGCGGCAGTGAATTCCCACACCTTGGATTCGGCGCGGAACACGGTGACCGGTCCATTTGCGATCATGAAGGCGCCGCCGGCCGCTATCGCCAATCCGACATCGGGGGCAGGCAGCTGTCCTGTGATCCAAGTGATCAACATCGCGACAGGGACGGCGACTCCGAGCACAATGAGTCCGACAGTTAGGCGGGAGTGGAGAATATTCGCGGCGCCGTCGGTTTCGGCCCCGCCTGCGATGGCGAGCTTTCGATCGGCAAGCTGCGACAGGCCCATATCGGTTTTGGTGGCGTATTGGAACAAACAGGTCAGCAGCGTAAACGTCCCGAACGCCGCTGGGCCGAGATAGCGCGGCGCAAGCATGGAGGTTGCGACGCTAAGGCCTGTGACAAGAAGCGCGCCGACCGCGTAGGTTCTCCGATCGCCGAGCCAGCGCAGGCTGGACGCATGCCGCAGTTCCCCAAAGGGGCGGGCCGCGACGAAAAAGCGCGGCGCTACTCTCTGCGCAAACAGGTTGTGCGTCATTGGTTGCCCCGCGGGCGGCCCGCCCAGGTGGTTCTGTCGCCATGAAACGTGCGCGCCGTGGCGCACCGCGATGCTTTTGTCTGACCCGGCGTGCGTTGCCAATCCTGAGCCCGCGGAGGCGGGCACGGTCGGCTCGATGCGTCGCAATTTTTGTAGTTCGTTCGCCAGCTCGTAAGTGAATTTGGCTGCTGCTCCGACGCGCCCCCGGTCCGAGACAAGGACCTTGCTTGGCGGTTCGGGAACGGCCGCCAACTGGAGACGAGAAAATATCTCCGCATTGGTCCAGGCTGGGCCAGTTGACCACGCCGCCGGTATAGAGGAGATCATCGATGGAATATGTGTCATGATTGCATCGGTTCCTAGTTCACCGGTCCAGCACATCAATGGGTGGAGTCCCCGATCGCCGGTTCGAATGAAGTGCCCGCGAAGGGAATCCATTTGGCGGCATCCCGCGCGAGAACCCAATAGAATATGAGCGTTTCCATGACGGGCATCCCGAATACAGTGGGTTCACTAAATCCCGATACGAGTACGAACAAGGTAATCTGATCGCGTGTCCGGTCGGGGCGCATCACGAAACGGCTGATGAGCAGGACAATTAATGCAAATCCGGGTAACGACCCGAGAAATCCAACAGACAGAAGCAATTGCAGAAACATGTTGTGGGCGTGCCTTGCCGCGTACGCGAATTGTGGATCCACGCTATCCATTAACAGCCGCTCCGTCCCATAGTAGCCCCAACCGAAGAAGGGCTTCTGCATGATGTTCGTCCAGGCGATCTCCCATATGTCCGTTCGGCCAGTTAGCGTGAGGATTTCGCTTTGGCGCCCCGAACGACTGAGTGCGCCAAAAATTCCTGTTAAATCAGGAAGAGCGTCACATCCGGCCAGAATCAGAACGAGACTCAGTACGCCTACCATGGCAACGGCGGCGGCGGCGCCGAGGCGGCTGTTTCGGGCCGTGACGAGCCCGCACGCAACCAAGACGGCGATAAGCGCCGTCCTGCTCCCTGTCGCCAGAATAGTCACGAAGCCAATTGCCAAGCCGCCATAGAAAGTTGCCCGACCGATGAGCGCTTGTCTCCTGGCCGTCACAACCATCAACATCGATATTCCGGCGAATTGACCGAGGACGTTCGGATGACTGGCGAAGCCCTGCAGACGATCGGGGGCCCCAGCCTCCTCCAGCGACGGGTTCATCCACGCTAGGTCCGGAACCACGGCGGCGCTGACGATTCCAGCGCAGACAAAGGCCAGCAGCGCCCAGACAATGACGCGGACCACGGTTTCCTCACGGAGGTCGACCACGACAATGCAGGCCAGAGCGACATAAGCCAAAAGGCCCAACCCTGCGCCGCCAGAAAAGGCCGGCACCACAGACCACAGAGCGGACACCAATGCTATTGTGACATAGCCTAAAAGCAAAATGATTTGCGGCCTGATGAGAAGGGGAGCGATCCTATGCCAGCGCGTCCCTGCAATCCCGATCAGCGTTGCCCACACGGCGACCTTCAGTCCTGTCTGCCACGTCGGCTGGAAAGGCTCGCGAGGAATTGTGAACTTGGCGTCAAGCAGGATCAGAACGAGGGCGAACACGGTCGCGACCGCGTAGGGACGACCCTGCGTTGCTTTGAATAGGATGAACGCCGGAACGGCGGCCCCCGCCGCCATGAGCGGGAGCGCATAGGCTGGCGCGCCGAGATCGCCGGCGGCTGCGAGCGCACCAATCCAGGCCAGCGCGATCGCCGCCGGGACCCAGGCGAGCGGGAAGCGACCGCTGGGCGCGGTTATCGTCATGCGACCTACCACCTTAGTGCGGCCTAACGTTTGCGGAAATGCGGCGCGCCCAGAGAGAAAGCGGGCGCCAGACCATCGCCGCCCCCGCGAGACAACCCGCCAGCAACGTCCCCACCAGGGCGAGACCAGGATTGGGGAATGCCGGATAAATCGGCGCCTCGGGCGGATTGGTGACGTCGACATCGGGCGTCACCGCATTCGCCCGCGCGGTCTGGCCGGCGACGCGCACCAAGGCGTCGTCAAGCGCTGCTCTGTCGGACGCCGCGTCGCGGCGCAACACATCGAGATGGAGCTCGGAATATTGTCGCCGCATTATTTCGTCGCGAATTGTTTTTATCGAATGCTGGAGCGCAACTTCGCGCGCCGTCGCAACGGCGGCTTCGGTCTTCGCTGCCCGGAGAATGCGTTCAGCTTCGACCGCGACCTGTTGATCGAACGCCCTTTGCGGCGTATCCACTAGCGCGACCGACGATCTTGCGCCCGTCACCACTTCCTTTAGCTTTTGGATGACAGGCGAGGCCAGGACCTCGGGCGCGCCATCGAGCTTGCCCGCTTTTTGCAGCTCGGAAAGCGCGTCGGCGCGAGCCTGCGCCTCAAACGTCCGCGACTTCGCCAGAGCTTCCTCTGAGCTCAGTGTCAACAGTTGCTGTTCGAGGGAGGTCTTAGCGCCGGCGTCAATCAGCCCGGATTCGGTGAGAAAGTCCTTGACCGCCTTTTGTGAGGTGTCCGATTTGGCTCTCAGCTGATCGACGCGTTGAGTGAGCCATGCTGTAACCGCGTCAATCTTCTCCCGTTTGCGCGCCAATTGATCGGCGAGATAGGCCTTGAGCAAGGTGTCGGTGAGCGCCGCCGATTTGACCGGGTCGGACGACATGAAGCCGAACCTTACCGTATCTGAGTGGCGGTCTTTCGAAACGGAGAGATGCTTGAGGAGACGTTGACGGAGATCGGCCTCCGGTACCGCGCCTTGTAGGGCGCCTGGTAAGAACCAGAGTTTCGATCCGCCGGCGAACTCAGGATCGGCGGCAAGAGAATGCTGAGCGACCACAAACGCGGCGAGTTTCGGCGATGCGATTTGATCGATTTCCGACTGCACCGCATTTTCGTCGAGGGGCTGTCGCATAAACTGCACCGAATCGGATGACGACTCAAGGTCCGTCGGATGCAAAATAATGGTGGTCGTCGCCTCATAGCGGCGCGGCAAATACGGCCAGGCCGCGGCAGACGCGATAACGACTACGGAAAAGCCCGCCAAAAATCGCAACGCATAGAACCGCGATGAATTAAGGTCCGACCTATGTCGCGACGCGCCTAGCGCCGCCCCTCCTTTATCCCAGGTTTCCGCGACGGCCTCAGAAGACAGCGAAGTGAAGTTGGGCCCGATGTTCATAGGTTTCCTATCCGAAGCCGAGTTGCGATGGTCCTCTAGAAAGATGACGGCGCCGGTTACGCGACGCTCGAAGTGCGCACAAGACGATAGAGACGAGCGCGAAGCGATCCGCCAATTAGTCGGAAGCCGACATACAAAGAGGTGGTGATGAGAAGCTCGGCCATGTTTAGGAATCCCAGCCGAAAGCAAGACACGCGAAATCGGATCTCGTTCCAACAATAGCGCAAGCCGCCTCTTCGCTGACGCTGTTCGATGCTGGTTCTGGTACGCAACAGCACCTTTGGAATGGCGTGAAATTTTGCGCCGCCAGCTAAGAGACGAACAAAAAGATCGTAATCCTCGAGCATCCCGAAATCAGGACGATATCCTCCTATGCGCGCCAGCGTTTCCTTTCGAATCATCACGGATGCGTGCGGGAGACGACGTTGCGCCAGCGCAGAGCCTGGACGAGCGAATCGTGCTGGGTTGGAAAGACCTTCAACACCTCGGCCCTCCCATCGTTGGAGAATTCGGTGCACCACGAAGCAACCAAATCGACGTCAGGATGGGCCTTGAAATAGGCGAGCTGCAACTCCAGCCGTCGCGGATCGCACAGGTCGTCGCTGTCAGCGCGCATCACGTATTTGCCAAAACACTGTCCCATCCCTGCATTCATTGCTCTCGCAAGGCCGCCGCTCAACGGCAGTCTGATGAGGGTCACGTCGGCGATGCGGGGATCGCAAGCATACCGCGCGATAACCTGTTCCTGCCGCTCGTCTACTGGACCATCCACCACCAGCACCAATTGGTCGGGGGGAATTGTTTGAGCAAAACGCTTTCAAGAGAGTCTTTGAGATTCGAAGCGGTCTCGCCGGCGTAGGTTGACATCAACGCGCTGACGTCCGCGCCTTTACGCTCCCGCTGGCGCTCATCGAAATCAATAGGTTGGGAGATCGTCACTGGGCACCTCATCTCGCGCCGCGCCGCGAAAGAACCACGTGCGGCGTCTTACAAAGGATCAGAATGTCGAGAACAATATTCCAAGTACGGACGTAGCGTGCGTCGAGTGCGACCCGGCTCGCGTAGGCGACGTCATTTCGACCGCTCACCTGCCAGAGGCCCGTAATTCCAGGCCGAACGCTCTTGTACAATTCGGCCTGCGAACCATAATAGGCATCGAGTTCCGCCTGCGTTACCGGGCGCGGCCCAACAAGGCTCATATCGCCCTTGATGACGTTGATGAATTGCGGCAACTCATCGATGCTGGATTGCCGCAGCAGGCGACCCACATAAGTGACTCGCGGGTCGAACGCCAACTTCCGGTCTTGCAACCACTCTTCCTGCGCCGAAGGGTGGTGACCGAGGTATTCGTCTAGGCAGCAATCAGCGCCGAGCATCATCGTCCGGAATTTTATGCATTTGAACGGGATGCCGTTGGCGCCGACACGTTCGCTGAAATAAAGCACCGGACCGCCGTCAAGCGCTACCGCCATCGCGGTTAAGATGAGCAGGGGAAAAATAAGCAACAGCAACAGCGAAGCCGCGATCAAATCTAAGACGCGCTTTGCAAATGAAGCAATTCGCCTCTCGCTCATACGTATTGGAATGGTAATCTCAGACTTTAGCATGACCTGCCTTCCTGAAGTCGAGCTGGTGGCACCAGTGTAACAATTTGGTATAGCTCCACATTTCGATTAATATTTCAGTTTATATAAGTAAAATGTGCTATATATTATTATTAATATTTGACAATGTCCCATGATAAACCGCTCTGTCGACTCGAATTAACGAATAGACGTTAAAACAATCAGTGATTTTGTGTTTCTTATCGAAATGCAGGCTTTTGTGGAAAGCTGTAGTCAAAAACTACATGAGCTGTGGCGTAGGGTCAATACGCAATTGCTATGATTTAGCAATAATATGGAAATGTAACCCATATAGGTCCCAATATTAAGATATTTATTATTAAAACATGCGCTTAACCATATTAACTGAATACATCCGTAGTTGGTCAATAGGTTTTCGAAAAGCCCTCCAATCTCCGGCTTTCAGCCGCACGATAGCGCGTTCATAGTGGCTGAGCGCCTCGCGCGCGAACAGCCGCAGAGCTTTCCGGGCTGGCTGTGGTTGGTAGGCCTGGAAGGCCTTGCGAGTGGTGTGAAATCACATATGCGCAGATAGAGCGTGCTCTATAGTAAGCCAGCTGGGAATCCGGTATAGCCTTCTTTGGGAGCACAGGCCATGACACACGCACGAATCTACCAACAGGGAGTTAAAGCCTTCCTCGACGCAATCCCGCTTGGCGGCAATCCTCACGATCCTGCGGTCAACTCGGACGCGCGTGAGGCTTGGGAGGACGGATGGCTTGATGCCAACCGCTCGCGTTGGCGCAGGCATGCATTCGAAATGGCGGTGCGCGCCTGTTTGAAACCATTGCGCGCGTCATCTATCGGATCGGCTTAGCCGCGGCGTTGGACCGTCGCTCGCGCGTCAGCGGCAAAGTGCGCGGCAGCTTTTGACGCAGGGTGGAAGAGCCGCTCCGATCACTGTTCCTCGACCCGATACCGGAAATACAATTGCGGTTCTGTCGCGTAGACGATCTATATCGCGGATCGCAGGCACCGTGCAAATCTCGCTACGCCCAATGGCGAAAATCTGGCGTTAGAGCATTTCCCATCAGATTGCGTCGTAATCCAGCGGCGGCGAAATAATTTTGGCGTTCGGTTGGCCTCCGCGATGCGGATGGGCCTCCCACAAATCAGGGCGGCGGCCGCGCCGAGGAGTGCGTTGAACTTGGAGAACGTGATCGATCGGGTTGAAAGCGAGCGAGCAGGCGGGAACATACATCAGCGTCGCGACGGCTGGTTCGATGCCTTGCCGCACACCCCGCACCTTGTGGGCGGGTAGCTTGTCCAGGATGACGACGTCGTCAGCGGCAAGTTCGGACGCAAGCACTTGCTGAACTAAGCGCCGAAAGCATCCCCATCCGTCGAGCGTGAAGGGTGCCGCGAGGGCGTCGACCCGCAGCCCCGCGCTGAAGGTTGTCGTCTTCCAGCGGCCGTGCGGCATCGCGGCAAGACAGCGACCTCCTTTTGCGCCGCCCCCTCGAGGCGTGTGATCTTTGCGGAGGCGGCGGTCATCTCGATCGAGATCAGCCTTTGCGGATCAAATCGAGCCGCAAGTCGAACCATGCTTTGCGGGCGTTGCTGCCCAGCGGCGCGCGCCGCCTTTTTGAGCGTGACGCGGCACCGGTCGGAGAAACCCCACAGCGTCGCGCCGCCACGCCGACACCGCTCGGGAGGAGCTTTTCCCGAAGCTCGACGAGCGTCTTTGCGGCTTCGCCAAAGAGGAACGCCGCTTCGGCTTCGATGCGGCCCGACCTACGGTCGCCGCCCTGCTTTCGCCAGCGGGCAACGCCAGCGGATCGCGCTCGGGGCGCTGACCCCAAACCGTTCCGCCGCTTGGCGGCGCGATGGCGTCCATCACCTAGGCGAACATCGACGGAAAGAGCCTTGGCCATGCATGCCGGCGTCCTTCGCCAGGATGCGACAATCAGAAACGCGCCGATTCGGGAATCCGAAGTGATTCGGGTGGGAAAATGCTTTAGTCGCAAATTCTGCTTCTTTTTGTTTGGCGGGGTGTCCTCTTTCGAACCGTCGGACATGGTCTTCAGCTACGCATTTCTACAACTGGCGGCGAGAGACCGTTAAAGGCAAGTTTCGCCGCCGCACGGGCGCGTTTCTGGCGCGCGCCGCGATTTCGGCGACCAGCTATAGCGAGGCAGGCGGCTTCGCCGCTGAAGGTAGCCTCCATCAAAGATGGAGGGGATGATCGCGTTGAGAAGCCGCCGCCGCGGGGCTCGGGGTCGATCGTCTTCGACCTGGCCGGGGGGCGCCGCCCTACGCGCAGCGAGCCCTTTGGAGCAATTCTTGTCGATTTCTTGCCGGCGCAAACCGCCGGCTGTCTCGCGTCGCAATCCAGTCAGCCTAATCGCGCCTGAACTTGGCGTCCGCCGCCCGCCAGACTTGATCGCAACATGGAACGGTCTTAAAGCTCGACCGTTGTCGGTATGGCGTTGGGCTTTTTCGTGGGAGCCGCTCTAGAGGCGTTTGGCGAGGGCGCGCTGAGGCGCCAAGAGGAACGGGATTCCGATCGGACTGAAATATTTGGGGACGAAGATCCGCCTCCCGCTTGGTGGGAATCGTCGCCGCAGCCGTGAGACTCCAGTTGCAGGTGCGACTTGGCAAGCAGCAAAGTGTGACGAATGACAGCGATGACGTTTCCCGAACGCAGATCTGACCGAGATCCCCGCCGTTTCGATATCAACGCACTTATCGCGGAGCGGGAGTCAGAGCGTTACGCCTTGCACGGGCAATATATGAACGAAATGATGGTGCGCGTGTTTCAGACAATTGGCACCGACGTCGCCTTTCAGAGAGGGAAAGGCCAATATCTCTATGACCGCCGCGGGAGCCGCTATCTTGATTTGCTGAGCGGCTGGGGCGTTTTCGGGGTCGGCCGCAATCATCCAGTGATTTGCGAGGCGCTGGAAAGCGTCCTTGCCGCCGAGCTACCTAATCTCGTGCAAATGGACGTCTCCGTTTTGGCTGGATTACTGGCCGAGCGGCTGCTGGGCTTCGCGCCCTATCTCGACAAGGTTTTCTTCGCAAATTCGGGGACAGAGGCGGTCGAGGCTGCGATTAAGTTCGCGCGGCGGACGACGGGGCGCCCGGGATCGTCTATTGCGGTCATGCGTTTCACGGCCTGTCCTATGGCTCCTTGTCCTTGAATGGCGACGCGGTATTCAGGGAGGGCTTTGGGCCTCTCCTTCCAGAGTGCGTTGAGGTTCCGTTCAATGATCTCGCCGCCCTGGAGAAAGCGCTGTCCTTGAGAGAGGTCGCGGGCTTCATCGTCGAGCCAATTCAGGGCAAGGGCGTCAATATGCCGGACGATTGGTATCTGCGCGACGCCGCGGCGCTCTGCCGCAAATATGGGGCTCTTTTCATTGCTGACGAAATTCAAACCGGGCTCGGCCGCACCGGGCGGTTTCTCGCAGTCGAACATTGGGGCGTCGAACCGGATATTGTTCTGATCGCCAAGGCGCTGTCGGGGGGGCACGTGCCCGTCGGGGCGGTTTTGACCCGCAAACACGTCTTCGATCGGGTGTTCAACCGCATGGACCGCGCGGTCGTGCATGGATCGACCTTCGCCAAGGCCGACCTCGCCATGGCGGCGGGATTGGCGGCCCTCGAGGTGATTGAATCCGAAGGTCTCGTCGCCAATGCCGAGCGCATGGGCGCGCGAATCCTCAAAAGCTTCGAAGCGATGGCGGAGCGCTACGAACTCGTCAAATCGGCGCGCGGAAAGGGGCTGATGATCGGACTCGAATTCGGAGATCCCCGATCGTTGAAATTGAAGGCTGCCTGGGGCGTTGTCGAAGCCGTCAGCACGGGCCTTTTCTGCCAGCTGATCACCATTCCCTTGTTCAAGGACCACAAAATCCTCGTTCAGGTTGCGGGGCACGCCAATTATACGGTCAAACTATTGCCGGCTCTGGTCATCGATGATTCGGATTGCGCCTTGATCGAGCGCGCCTTCGACAGCGTCATCGCCGACAGTCACCGCGTTCCCGGCGCCGTTTGGTCGCTCGGAAAGACGCTCGCCGACCACGCCCTCAAGGCGCGCGCCGCGAGATAGGGTTATGCATGCATGACGAACCGCCGCGTCCTCGTTGGCCGCTTCGGCGCTCCACATGGCGTGAACGGAGAGGTGCGGCTGCAAAGCTTCACCAAAATTCCGGACGCCATCGCGGGCTATCGTCCGCTAACCGACGCCGGCGGAGCGCGGCAGTTTGCGATCAAATCCATGCGCCACGTCAAGGACAGATTATTTGTCGCAAGGATCGCAGGCATAGATGATAGAAGCAGCGCCGAAAGCTTGACCAACCTTGAGCTTTTTCTGCCGCGCGACAGTCTTCCGCCGACCTCGGGCGATGAATTCTATCTCGCCGACCTGATTGGCCTTTCGGCCTTGGACCAAAATCGCGCGCTGCTCGGCCGCATCAGGGACGTCCACGATTTCGGCGGCGGCGATATTTTGGAAATCGCGCCTCTTTTGGGCGCCGATACATTGCTCTTCCCCTTCACAAGGGGCGTCGTCCCGGAAATTGACGTAGCGGGGGGATATGTCATCATTGCGCCGCCGGTTGAAATCGAAGCGCAAGATCCACACGAGACGCAGCATAACCAGAGCTCAGCCAAAAAATGAGCAAAGCCTGATCGAATGTGGCGGGCGACGATTTTCACCCTGTTGCCAGAGATGTTTCCGGGTCCGCTTGGCGCCTCGCTCGCAGGCGGCGCCCTCGCTCGCGGCGTCTTTGCGATAGAGACGCACAACATTCGCGAACAGGGGATCGGCCGCCACCGCGCGGTAGACGACGCGCCGGCCGGCGGCGGCCCTGGCATGGTGCTCCGCGCCGACGTTCTTGCCGCCGCTCTCGATGCCCGGCTCGACGCAGCGGACCCAAGGCCGCGCCTGCTGCTCAGCCCGCGTGGCGCGGCCCTGACCCAGGCGCGGGTTAAGGCGCTTTCAGCCGGCCAAGGCGTCGTCCTCATCTGCGGACGTTTCGAGGGTGTCGACGAGCGCGTAATCGAAGCGCGCCATCTCCAGGAGATCTCAGTCGGCGATTATGTCCTCTCCGGCGGCGAGGTCGCCGCTATAGTCGTACTCGACGCCTGCGTCCGGTTGCTGCCCGGCGTCATGGGCAAGGCGGCTTCGGGTTTTGAGGAGAGTTTTGAGAGTGGGTTGCTCGAATATCCCCATTTTACCCAGCCTCGGGAATGGGAGGGCCGCGCGATTCCGCCGATCCTGTTGTCTGGCGATCACGCCAGGATCAAAGCTTGGCGGGAGGCGGAGGCTCTGCGCGTCACCCGCGAACGCCGTCCCGATCTCTTGGCTCGCGGCTCAGCGGAAGGCTCGAAAAAGCTCCGCTGACGCGCTTTCAGACGGGACAAGGGGCGGACAGGTTTGATCTCGGGGTTGAGCGGCGAATCCGCCACTATTTGAGGCCTTTTTGGATGGCCTTTGCTTCGCGGGCAGCTTTCGCGAAGAAAGCGCGGGTGCGGATTTTTCCGTGCGTCCATTCAGCTTGTGGATGCCTGAGCGCCCGCTGACAGCGGCGACGAGGGCTGAAGCGGTCCGCACGCTGTGCGCTCGTTCCTTGTGGCGGGAGCGCCGCGCAAGCCCGTGCTCCGTTTTGTGCCAATGAAACGGGCGCGAGACGAGATCATAGATTGCCGCCCACGCTGCAGCCGACATCAAAAGATAGTAGGGTAGCAGCAGCGGCAGAAAGGGCCAAAGTCCGAATAATTTCCGTCGCTTCATGCCAAGCAGGGCGAGCCAGATCACCGATCCCGGGCCAAACGTCGCGACCGACAGCCAGAGGGTCGTCTCGATCACGGATAGAACCGAATTGGGTTCCGGCAGACCGGCGGTCCAAAGAAGATAAACCATAAGGCCAGTCAAAATCGGCCAAAGCAGCGGCGCAAACACCATATTGACCATCATGAGGGAAAAAGTCGCAAGGCCGGACCAGCCGACCTGACTGACAAGCCGGCCGGGATCCCGGCTTAGGGTGATGAAAGTCTGTGTCCAGCCTTTTGACCAGCGCCGCCTTTGCTTCATCCAGCTCCGGAGCCGCGCCGGCGCCTCCTCCTGCGTCGTCGACCCCAACGTCTTTGACTTATAGCCAAATCTGGCGAGCCGAAGCCCGAGATCAGCGTCTTCGGTCACATTCCAGGCGTCCCACGCGCACACCTCTCGCAGCGTCTCGGCGCGAAAGTGATTTGAAGAGCCGCCGAGGGCCAGCGGCATGCCGAGATCGGCCATCCCGTGATGCATCACATCGAAAAGGATGGCGTATTCAATGGTGAATAGACGCGTAAGCCAGGAATCGTCGACGTTGTCGATCGAAAGCTGCGCTTGCAAACAGGCGACGCCGCGGGGCTCGCACAGAAAACGCTCAGCCGCGTCCCGCAATTGCCGCGGGGCCGGGACGTCCTCGGCGTCGAACACTGCGACGTACTCGCCGCGTACGAGGCCGAGGGCGATGTTTAAGGCGCGCGGCTTGGTGCGCGGCCAACCTGGCGGCGCGACAATAATTTCATAGGGCGCCGGCAAGTCGACGGCCTCAAGCGCAAGGCGCGTCGCATGGTCATCCTCCTCAAGGACGAGCTTGATGTCGAGTTTGCCGCGCGGATAATCGAGGGATTCGAGCGCGGCGATAAGTTCGCTGACGACCCGAGCTTCGCGATGCAGCGCCACAATAATTGAATAGGGCGGCAGGAGGCGGTCATCGAGACGCTTTAGCGGACCGATTGGGGAGCGTTCGGCGCTCGCCGCGCCAGCAAACAGACGCAAGCAAATGGCGGCGAGAAATAGAAAGCTGGTCGAGATCGTAAGGGCCATCTGAGCAAAGGCTGGCGTAAGAGCGCAAACCAGGCCCGCTGCCGCGATCGCAAGCGCAGCGGCGCGGCGCTGATCCGAGGTGGCTCCGGCTTTCGCCGACAGATCTGGATCTAGGTTGGCGAGGGCGAAACTCGCGTCCCTCGCAATCGCAGGCGCGGCGGCGGCGCGCACTAGACAGGATAGATGGGACGGCGTCGCGATGGCGAGCGTGTGGTGCATGACCTCGCCGCGCCGCCTGCGTCGCAGCAGGCTGGCCAAGGTTTCCTCGCGCGGCGCGACGAGCCACCGTGGTCCATCGCTTGCCAACGGCGCCACCCCGGCAAGAATCGAATGGGGGTAGCGCACGCCGATGCCGAGCTGCGCGTCGCCGTCTATGAAGGAGACCCCGAGATGATGGGCAAGAGATTGATAATAGAAATTCTCCGAGACGGCGCCGGTCGCAACGAGCGCCGTGTCCGGCGCGATAGCTTGCGCACGCGCTAAGGCCGCCGCCTCGACCAGGGCCGCTGGGGGCGGCGCCATAAGCGGAGAGAAATTTCAGTTCCGCAGGCAAATGCTCCAGCCGCCGGTTGATCGAGCAACGGGAATCGGCCGCTTGGCCCCAGACTGCCGGCGACAGTCTCGAGCGCGCTCCAAACATGTGGCCGGATGGTTCGAAAGTCATTCGCGCGCGCCGCGGAGAAAGGTTTTTACTGTGCCTTAAATTGATAAAATAATTAAAGCCATCAATCGTCTTTTGACAGTTAGCATAAAATAATGTGAAATGCTAGCTGTCTTCAGCCAGCGCTCATAAATCTCAGTTTTCGGCTGGTGGCGGGGGGGAGGCGGATTTCTCGCAACGTCAGGCCCAGGCAAGGTTAACCGTTCATATGAGTTTAATATTAGAAGAAAATCGAAAATAGGGAGGGAGAAAAAGCGATGTATACGATCGCATTTTCATGCGTGCTACTCGCATTTATTCTTTCAAGACATTTCAAATGCTACGTTCTCATCCCGGCCTCCAGCCTCGTTGCGGTGGGAGTGTTGTTAGCCGAGAATTCCATGGGGCGCGACACGCTCACTCAGGCGCAGGACATCGCCTTGCTTCTGGCCTGCCTTCAAGTTGGCTATTTTTTCGGAATGCTCAGCGCCGCCTCTCGATTCGGCGCGGCGCGTTCAAAGGGCGCGCTGTTTCGCCTGAAAGTGAAATAAGCGGGGCGGCGCGCCGCCCGCAGCGCCTTCGCCTCATATCGCGTTCCCTGCCATCCCTCCCAAGGATTTTGCCAAGCGCGGGCGCTTTCTGGCGTCCATGAGAAATACCCGGAACGGAGAATGCGGACGAGGGTCCACCCGGCGGTGTCGTCGATATCCGTCGCGAAGCGAAGCTCCGCGCCTGGACGCATGATGCGAGCAAGACGCGTCAACATGACATCGCACAAGAATCGCCGCTTTCGATGCCGGCGTTTCGGCCACGGATCAGGGTAAAGCAAATAGATCCCATCGAGAGAGCGCTCCGGCAGCGCCTCGACAATTGCGCGAGCGTCGCCTTGACAGAGCCGGACATTGCGCAACTTCGCCTCTTCGATCAGCATCAAGGCTTTCGCGACGCCGTTCCTGAAAGCTTCGCAGCCGATGTAGCCTTCTTCGGGATGCGCCAAAGCGCATGCCGCGAGATGTTCGCCGCCGCCGAAGCCGATTTCGAGCCAAAGCGCGGAGGCTCGGTTCTGAAACGGCGCGTCCGGATCAATAGGCCGCGATGCATCGAGCGCCACCAATGGCAGGGCGACCCGCATCAATTCGTCGCGGCGCGCGGTCATCCGCTTGCCGCGGCGCCGGCCGAAGAGGGTCGATCGCGGCGAGAATGGCTCTAAATCACCGCTGTCGCCGCCGCCGGGGGCGCCAGCGTCCGGCGCCGCGGGCGCAGATCCAGGCGTCCTCACTGCGGCGGTCAAGTCTTTTTCGCCCCGCGTCAGGCGAGGCTGGCCTTGAGCTTGTCGCCGAGGTCGGTGTTCTCCCAGGAGAAGCCGCCTTCGGCGTCGGGATCGCGGCCGAAGTGGCCGTAGGCCGCGGTGCGGGCGTAGATCGGCCGGTTGAGCTTTAAATGTTCGCGGATGCCGCGCGGCGACAGGCGCATGCTGGCGCCGAGCGCCGCCTCGAGCCGGTCCTCGGCGACCTGGCCGGTGCCGTGCGCGTCGACATAGATCGACAGCGGCTCGGCGACGCCGATCGCGTAGGCGAGCTGGATGGTGCAGCGGTCGGCGAGGCCGGCGGCCACCACATTCTTGGCGAGATAGCGGGCGGCGTAGGCGGCCGAGCGGTCGACCTTGGTCGGGTCCTTGCCGGAAAACGCCCCGCCGCCATGCGGCGCCGCGCCGCCATAGGTGTCGACGATGATCTTGCGCCCGGTCAGGCCGCAGTCGCCGTCCGGGCCGCCGATCACGAATTTGCCGGTCGGATTGACGTGCCAGACGGTGTCGGCGCCGATCCAGCCCTCCGGCAGGGTGGCGCGGATATAGGGCTCGACGATGGCGCGCACGTCATGCGAGCTCAGGCTGTCGTCAAGGTGCTGGGTCGACAGCACGATCTGGGTGACGCCGACCGGCCGGCCCTGGACATAGCGCACCGTCACCTGGCTCTTGGCGTCCGGGCCGAGCCGGGCGGCGTCGCCGGCCCCCGCCTTGCGCTGGCGCGCCAGCACCTCGAGAATCTTGTGGGCGTAATAGATCGGCGCCGGCATCAGCGCCGGCGTCTCGCGGCAGGCGTAGCCGAACATGATGCCCTGGTCGCCGGCGCCTTCGTCCTTGTTGCCGCCGGCGTCGACGCCTTGCGCGATGTCGGCCGACTGCGCGTGCAGCAGCACCTCGACCTTGGCGGTGCGCCAATGGAAGCCGTCCTGTTCGTAGCCGATGTGCTTGATCGCCCCGCGGGCGGCGGCTTCGATCGCCGCGACGGCGATCGCCGGGCCGCGCACCTCGCCGGCGATGATGACCCGGTTGGTGGTCGCCAACGCCTCGCAGGCGACGCGGATCTGCGCCGGGTCGAGGCCGGCGCGGGCGCCCTCGCGGAAGAACAGGTCGACGATCTCGTCGGAGATCCGGTCACACACCTTGTCGGGATGGCCCTCGGCGACGGATTCACTGGTGAAAAGATAGTTCTCGCGCGCCATCGCCGCCCTCCGGTTGCGCAATCTTCGCGAGCCCGGCCGGCGCAGCGCGCCCGGGGCTCAAAATGAGCCCGAGAAATTCAATACCCCGTTCGTTTTGTCAAGCAAAAATGCCCCGCCATGTTCGTTAGACCGAACGGACGCCCTCAGTCGCGCAGATCGCCTGCGCGCGGGGTGCGCTGGCCGAACTCGGCGCTCGTTTCGTCGCCGGCCAGCGCCGATACGAGATCAATGATCCGCTTGCGCACCTTCGGGTCATGAATGCGCGCGAAGGCCATGTTGAGATGAAGCCCTTCGGCGGTCGACAAAAAATCAGCGACATAGCTCGGGCTCGCGTCTTCGCAGACGCCCATATGGCTGGCTTCGGAGTTGGTCTCCTTCTCGAAAGAGGGGGCGCCCTCGAAGAAGAAGGCCGGCGGCACGTCGAGAGTGCGCGAGATTTGCTGCAGCCTGCTGGCGCCGATCCTGTTCGCGCCCTTTTCGTATTTTTGAACTTGCTGGAACGTCAGACCTAGCGCTTCGCCCAATTTTTCTTGGCTCATGCCAAGGATGACTCGCCTCATGCGGACGCGGCTGCCAACATGGCGGTCAATGGGGTTCGGAACCTTCTTCACCTTTTCCATAGTGATGGTCTGATCGCTCATAGCGCTGCTGTGGTCATATTGTAGAACGTTTTGGGTCCGGTCTAAACCAGAAGTTGTCGCACGCATGTCGATGCTTCCTTTACGATAAATGCGCCTGAAGATAAATCTTGATTTGGTCGCTAATGACAAACAACGACAAATATTAGATGACACTTAATGGGATTTTGTCAAATTCGCTTTCTCGAAAAAGCCATAATCGCCATAACGAGCGTGGCGAACCAGGCCCCGAACGCCGTTGCGAAGGGATGCCGGGCGAAAGCCGGCGCGGGAATAGCCTGTGGCAGGGACCCCTCAGCAGGCCTTCAACTCCGAGCGGCAACTGGCCGATGATGCGCCCGTAGGGGTCGACGATGGCGGAAACGCCCGTGTTCGCCGCCCGCGCCAGAGGCAAGCCTTCCTCGATGGCCCGCAGCCTTGCCTGCGCAAAATGCTGGTAGGGGCCGGCGGTCAGCCCGAACCAGCCGTCGTTGGTGACATTCAACATCAGCCCCGGGCGCGGCGCGCCTTTTTCCTGCGGCATAACGTCACCAGGAAAAATCGCTTCATAGCAGATCAGGGGCGCGACCGGCGGAAGCCCCGGCACATTGAGCGTCTTGCGCCCCGGCCCGGCTTCGAAGCCGCCTGGAATGTGGACAAAATGGTGCAGGCCGACATGCGATAGCAGGGATTCGAAAGGCAGGTATTCGCCGAATGGCACAAGGTGCGCCTTATCGTAGGAGTCGAGGATGACTCCGCCGCTCGCGATCACTTGAATGGCGTTAAAAAACACCGGATTGGCCAGCCTCGTCGCGGGCAATTCAAGGCCGGCAACAGGGTCCGACAGATCCTCCTCCGCCCTTGCCGCGCCAGTGACGAGAAGCGAGCCGAGCGGCAGCGCCGCCCCGATTTGCGCCAACGCCTCCACATCGCGGGACAAAATGAACGGAAACGCCAATTCCGGCCAGATGACGACCGTCAGTTCCTTCGACCCAGCATCCGCGTCGAGCGCCGACAGACTGAGGTAACGGCTCAAAATCGCGTCCTTGTATTCGGGCTTGAATTTGTCGCCCTGAGCGAGATTAGGCTGCATGATTTTGAGGACGACGCCGGGAACCGAATTCCATGGCGCTCGCGCCAGCCGCCAACCGCCAAAGGCGAAAATGGCGGCGAGTACGAGAAAGGCCGCCAACGCCGGGCCGGCGGCGCGCGGCGTGAACGGCTTGACGGCGAGCGTCGCAGGCGCTGAAAAAATCACGATGGCGACCGCCGTCAGCCCGTAAAGGCCGACCAATGAGGCGAGCTGGGCGGCGGCCAGATTGCCGCCGAGAGCCATGCCGAAGGCGTTCCAGGGAAAGCCCGTAAACAGGTTTCCGCGCAGCCATTCGGTAAAAGTCAGCGCCGCGGCGAGAGCGAAAATACGGGTTGCGCCGGGGGTCCAGATCAGACGGGCGAGCATGAAGCCAAGCGCCGGATAGAGCGCCATGGCGGCTGGAAGCCCGATGACGCCGAGTGGCATCGCAAAGGCGTATTCGTCGCCCTCGGCGAGAAAGGCTGCTCCCAGCCACCAGAGGCCGGCGAGGAAATAACCGAAGCCCCACCACCAGCCGACGGCGAAGGCGCTGCGCATGGGCGAGGGCAGATTGCGCCAGAGCCGCCAGTCGCGGGAGGACGCGACGACCGCCGGCTTTTTAACCAGCGGGCCAGCCGAGCCGTCGATGAGCCAGACAGCGATCGTCATCGGCAGCGCCAGCGCGGGGAGAAAGTTGAAAGGCGCCATGGCCAGCGCCCCGACGGCGCCGGCCGCCAGTGCGATCAGGCGGCGGCGCCAACCAATGGCGTGGATGATCGAGGCGGCGAGCGCGAACATGCAAAGTCTCTAGGGCATGACAATTCAAAATTGAAATCGTCAGCTGTCTGCCTTTTTGTTGTGACGCATGATCCTCTCCAAAAAGTCTGCAACTTTTTTAAGATCATGCTGGGGGTGGATGAGCGGCAACATTCGACTGGCGGGGCCGCGCCTGTGGTTTGGCGCGGGCGATGAAAACTAAGAGATCTAGCTGCGATTCTCGCCATACCCAATTTTGACGATAGCCGACAGCGCATCTGACCGCCGCGCTCCCCGCCTCAAACCGCACGAGTTCCGGCCGCCGCGTTCGAATCGTAACGGGATTTTGAGCGGATTGCGGCCGAATAGGGAGCTGCAACCAAATGTCTTTCGAACGCTTTTGCCGATGGGTCCGCCCTTATCGCTGGCCGCCAGGAGGCGCCATCGCATCAGGGGCGGCGATTGGCGTCACAGGCGCGGCTGCGGTCGCGGCCCGGGCTTCGGGCGCGCCCAACCCGGTCTTCGCCAATATTATACCGAGCCAAGCCGCCGGAACGGCCCCAGACTGGAGCATGATCCCGAAAAAGGCGCAGACGTTTCGAGATTATGCGACGGAACAATGTGATGGAGGCTGATCGACACTAATCGCTCGGTCAAGCCCCAGACCCTCCGCTGATCGCCCGGGGCGCCGCCAAATCATCTCTCGCAGCGTTAGCGCCTTTTGCACCCGGGATCGCCGAGCCTCCGCGTCTTTGCGGCCAAGGTAAATCTTGACCCGCCGCACGCGGCGCGGATCGGCTTCGAGAATTTCGAATTCGAGCCCGCCTTCAACAATGATCTCGCCGCGCACCGGAACATGCCCTGCGAGCGTCGTAATCAGGCCGCCGATGGTGTCGACTTCCTCTGCGTCGCTGATCGCGGTGAGGTCCGAGTCGATTGCCAGCGACACGGCCTCGAGGCCCGCTCGCGCGTCGACCACGAAACTGCCGTCGGCGAGGGCGTCGATCCTCGGGCTTTCGTCAAGGTCGTGCTCGTCCTCGATATCGCCGACGATCATCTCGACGATATCCTCGATCGAGGCGAGGCCGTCCGTGCCGCCATATTCGTCAATGACCAGCGCCATATGCGTGCGGGTCGCCTGCATTTTCACGAGCAGATCGAGGGCCGGCATCGAAGGCGGCACGAATAGCACCGGACGCAGCAGATTGGCCTCCGACAGGGGAATGTCCAGATCCTCGAAAGGCTTGAATTTTACGGCCGAGGCGCCGGGCTCCCGCTGATCTTCCGCGGCGGGCGTTTCGGCGGGCTGACTCGGCTCGTCGGGTATGGCGGCGGCGAAATAGGCGACGAGATCGCGGATATGGATCATGCCGCGCGGATCGTCGAGCGTGTCGCCATGGACCGGCAGCCGCGAGTGTCCGGCGGTGCGAAAAGTCGTCAGCACGTCAACGAGGCTGGTGTCGAGCGCGACGGCGACGATGTCGGCCCGTGGAACCATGACGTCTTCGACCTGCACTTGATGCAAGGCCAGAACGTTCTTCAGCATCGTGCGCTCTTGCGGTGAAACGTCGACTTCCGTGGAGGAATCGGCGAGCGCATCTTGAATGTCGTCGCGGATCGAGGCGCCGCCAAGACCGAATATGGCGCGCAGGCGATCGAACAGGCTCGGCTTGCCGGTGCCCGCTTTGTCCAATCCGGCTTCGCCCGCTGCCGGACTCTCGCGTTCGCTCATGGTCGTCATCGTCACTGTTTGGCCCGCGCCACAGGCTCTTGATAGGGATCTTCGATCCCGAGCCGGGCGAGCACGGAGCGCTCGAGCGCCTCCATCGCCTCGGCGTCAGCGTCGGCGATATGATTATAGCCGATCAAATGCAAAAAACCGTGCGCCAGCAAATGGGCGACGTGATCGCGCAACGGCTTGCCCGACGCCTCGGCTTCTTTCGAAGCGGTTTCGAAGGCGATCACGATATCGCCGAGGACCGGGGTGGATGCGATCGGGCCGCCGCTCGGAAAGGCGAGCACATTGGTCGGCTTGTCGATCTGACGCCATTTCCGGTTTAGATCGACGATAAAGGCGTCGTCACAGAGAACGATGCTGACTTCCGCGCCTTCCGCCAGCCTGACGCCGCTTTGGCTGATTGTCTGCCCGATCACGATCCCGGCGAGACCGGAAGGGTCTTCGAAAGAGTCCCAGGCCTCAGCTTCGATCGCAATGTCGATCACCGGTTTCATCGTCGCGCCTTTTCATCCGCGCCTGCGGCCCGATGGGCGTGTTCATACGCGCCGACAATCCGGCGCACCAGATCATGACGGACGACGTCGCCTTCCCTGAAGATGACGTGGCCGACGCCCTCAAGCCCCGAGAGCAGGTGGATGGCTTCGCTGAGGCCCGATTTTTGGCCCAGCGGCAAATCGGTCTGCGTCGGATCGCCGGTGACGATCATGCGCGAGCCTTCGCCGAGCCGGGTGAGGAACATTTTCATCTGCACGGAGGTCGCGTTCTGCGCCTCGTCGAGCAGAATGCAGGCGTTGCTCAAGGTCCGCCCGCGCATGAAAGCGAGCGGGGCGACCTCGATCATGCCTGTCTGCATGGCCCGCTCCAGCATGCGGGCGTCCATGAAATCGGCGAGCGCGTCGTAGATCGGCCGCAGATAGGGATCGACCTTGTCGCGCATGTCGCCGGGCAGAAACCCGAGGCGTTCGCCCGCCTCGACGGCGGGACGCGAGAGGACCAGCCGTTCGACGGAGCCTTGCTCGAGCAAAAGCACAGCGTATCCGACGGCGAGCCAAGTCTTGCCGGTGCCGGCCGGCCCTTCGGCGAACACCAGCTCGCAGCGTTTCATTGTGCGGAGATAAAGGTCTTGGGCGGCGTTTCTGGCGCGCACCGGACCGCGCCGCCGCGTGCCGATCTGCTCGAAGGAGATGCGCCCTGCGTCGTTTTCTTTCGGAAACAACGTGCCTTGAAGGGCGCCTTCCTGAATCGCGCCGTCGACGTCTCCGAGCGTGACCGGCTGTCCCGTTTTGACCCGCCCATAGAGATTCTCCAGCACCAGGCGGGCGTGCTCACAGGCGTCTGGCGAACCCTTGATGGTGACAAGATTGCCGTTGACGTTGGCGATGACGCCCAGCCTGCGCTCCAGCTTGGCGAGGTTTTGATCGTAATGTCCAAAAACGAGCGAGGCGTGACGATTATCGTCGAAGGAGAGGTTGATTTCCACGGAACTCCTGCTCGCCGGGGGAGCGTTTGAAATCGGGCCGAGCCAGGAAGGTTCGATCGGTTGGTTTCAAACGGGCCCTCGCGCATGCTCTAAGAGCGAAGCGTATGGCCGCGCGGGCTCAGGCGCCAGCCGCCCGAACAGGGAATTGGAGCCCGTCGCGACGATTTCAACAGGAATGACTTCGCCAATCAGCTTATCCGCGCCATCCAATTGGACGGGCTGCGAATAACATGTCTTACCGGCGATCTGGCCGGGATGCCTCCCGCGCTTCTCGATCAGAACATCGAGCGTCTTTCCGACCATGGCGCGATTGAACGCCTGGCGTTGCTCTTCGAGGAGCGCCTGCAGCCGGGCCAGACGCTGCGCCTTGACGCTGTCTGGGATCTGATCCGCGCGGTCTGCGCCGGGCGTGCCAGGCCGCGGCGAATATTTAAACGAAAAGGCGCTGGCGAAGCGGATCGTTTCAATCAAACCCAGCGTCGCTTCAAAATCGGCGTCGGCCTCGCCCGGAAATCCGACGATGAAGTCGGAGGAAAGCGCGATGTCCGGGCGGGCGCTGCGGATTTTTGCGCAGAGCGAGACATAGGCGGCGCTGGTGTGCTTGCGGTTCATCGCCGCGAGGATCGGGTCGGACCCCGACTGGACTGGCAGATGCAGGAAAGGCATCAGCTTCGGTTCCGAGCCATGCGCTTCGATCAGTCCGGCGTCCATGTCGTTCGGGTGGCTCGTCGTGTAGCGAATTCGCCTTATGCCGGAAAGCTTGGCGATCTCTCCGCAAAGCTGCGCCAAGGAGACCGGCTGTCCGCTGGAATCCGCGCCATGATAGGCGTTGACGTTCTGCCCGAGCAGCGTCACCTCGCAGACGCCGGCGGCGGCCAGCGCGGCGATCTCGTCAAGGATCGCGTTGAGCGGACGCGAACTCTCCGCGCCCCTCGTATAAGGCACGACGCAGAAAGTGCAGAATTTGTCGCAACCCTCCTGCGCCGTGACGAAAGCGCTGACGCCCCGCTTGCGGGTCTCCTTCGGGGAAGGGGCAGTGAGGAACGCGAATTTGTCCTCTTCGGGAAAATCGGTGTCGACGACCCGCCGTTCCAATTCCGCGCGGCGCAAAAGCTCGGGAAGGCGATGGTAGCTTTGCGGGCCCACCACGACGTCTACCGCATTCTGGCGACGATAGATCTCGGCGCCCTCGGCCTGGGCGACGCAGCCCGCCACGACGATTTTTGTGGCAAGTCCGGCCCCCGCGCGCTCGATCTTCAGCTCGCGCAGCCGGCCCAATTCGGAGAAAATCTTCTCGGCGGCGCGTTCGCGGATATGACAGGTGTTGAGAATCACGAGATCCGCGTCTTCGGCCCGGGCCGTCTCGACGTAGCCCTCCGCGCCCAGCAGATCGGTCATGCGCTGCGCGTCATATACATTCATCTGACAACCAAACGACTGCACGAAGAGGTTGCGCCGATGCGGCCGCCGCGCGTCCGCGCCTACGTCGCCGGACTTGGTCTTCAAATCGATACCAGACATCATCCCCGCGATCTTCGAGGCTTGAGCCTCGCACGCTCATTCTAAAGGCTTATGACATTCGAAGAAAGCCATGCGCGCTTGCGCCGTGAGCGCTTGGCGCGGCGCAGTTTCGGCCAAGTCGATGCGTCAGACTTCGGTCTTGTCAGAACTGCTCGCTCAAGTCCAGCCGCATCACGAGGGCGCTCGCCGGCCTCGCGCCCGTTTTGCGGTAATAGGATTCCCGCGTGGCGACCTGACGAAAGCCGCTTGCCGCGTAAAGCGAGCGCGCCGCGGCGTTGTCGGCGTCGACCTCAAGAAAGAGCTGCGTCACGCCACGCGCCCAAAGCGCCGCGAAATGCGTGGCCAGCAACGCCGCGCCGACGCCGCAGCGCCGCCGCTCTGGGATGACCGCGATGGTCAGAATTTCAGCCTCGTCCAAGGCGGCGCGGGACAGAATAAACCCTGACAAACTACAGTCACTCGTCTCGATCGCCCCTTCCGCAAGAACTTCACGTCTAACCAAAAGCTGTTCGAAATCAGTTTCGTCCCACGGATACGCGAAACTCGCCGCGTGAACCAGGGCGCATTCGGCGCTCCGCTCCAGGCCGATCGGGCGATAGGCCGGAGGCGGGGCCTTGGCGAACAGGCTGAACATGGTCCGAGGCCTTCATTGGTCGCTGGGCGGTCCGATATCTGGCGACAGCGCGTTCGAGTTCTGCGGCTTTGCATCGGCGGCCTTCAGGTAGAGCGGCCGCGGCGGAGCCAAAGCCGGGTCGGCGAGAAGCCCAAGCTTGGCGACAAAGACAATATCTGGAACGAGACTTTCGCTGCTCGCTTCGACGCTTGCGCCGGCCTTTTCCGCTTCAACTCCAAGGAGCGCGGCGCCTGAACCCGTAAGGCGCACATGCTCCAAGCTGAGCAGGTCGGCGGCTTCGCGGATGGACATCAGGCTCGGCGCCAGCAAGGACCGCCCGTCGGGGCCGAAAGCTGCGAAAAAAATATTACCGTGGCGGGCGTCGATCGCCACGCCGACAACGTCTGGCTTTTGCTCCATGATTAGCGGCGCGGCCAGGGCTGCGAGCGTCGAGACGCCGACGACAGGAATCTCGCAGGCGACGCCGATGGCGCGAGCGGCCGCGATGCCGACGCGCAAGCCCGTAAACGAGCCGGGACCAACAGTGACGGCGACGCGGTCCAGCCCCTCGAACCCGCCCTCTACGCGCGCCACCACCCGGTCGATGAGCGGCAAGAGCGCCTCGGCGTGGCCGCGCTCCATCGCGACGCTTTCGCTCGCTTCCGCAATGAGAGCTTGGTCGCTGAAAACGCAGGCCGAGACCGCCTGAAGGGCGGTATCTATGGCAAGTATCTTCACGGGCGATATCCGCGCAGCCGCCTCGACACGCGCCACATAAACATGAGCGGGCGCGGCTTTTCGGACCTCCGCATGATGCGCCGTTCTGGCCTCCTCGAGATCAAGAAGGCGCTGGCGGGCGCCGTCTCAGATCTGTTCGACGGCGCGCACATCCGGCACATAATGCCTCAGCAAGTTCTGAATTCCGTGCTTGAGCGTTGCAATAGACGACGGACAGCCGGAGCACGATCCCCGCATGGCGAGAAACACGGTTCCGTCGCGATAGCCGCGGAATCTGACGTCGCCGCCGTCATTGGCGACGGCGGGGCGGACATGTGTCTCGATCAGCTGTTTGATCGCGGCGACCGCGTCGGCGTCGTCGGCGGCGAAAAACTCTTCGGCTTCGCCATCAGCGGCGACGTCCGCCTCCTCGTTGAGGAGGGGGGCGCCCGAAATAAAATGCTCCATGATCGCGCCGAGCACAGTCGGCTTCAGCTCATGCCAATCAGCGCCTTTGTTGGTCACCGAGATGAAATCGGATCCGAAGAAGACGCCGGACACGCCCTCGAGCGCGAATAAAGCCTCGGCGAGCGGCGACTGGCGCGCTCCTTCAGCCTCTCGAATATCGAGGGTCCCAGACGCCATGACCGGGCGTCCCGGCAAAAATTTCAAAGTTGCGGGATTGGGGGTCGTTTCAGTCTGGATGAACATTGTGGTCTCCCAAACGTCCGGTTCAAGGCCGGAGCTGGACGCTGTCAGCGATAATGGCGGCGGCATTCGCGCCGCCAGCTCGAATGGAATATGTGCTAGCGAGCGTCAATGAGCAAGCGGCGCGCGGCGGGCTTGCTCTACCGGCTGGAGCATGGCGGCTTGGCTCAAGCTGAGGGGATGGAAATGCGTCGGACTACCAAAATCAAGATCAGCGAAAGTATCGCCGTTCGGACGGCTTCGGCGCCGATCAGCGCGCGATCGTTCCGGCCGTCGAGTTGTCGCGCAAGCGAAGGTGGTCAACCCCGAAGCCGGAACCTTGACTTGGGTTGGCGTTAACGCGAACTGCGCCGCCGCTGGCCCAGCCATTGTCGGGCGGATCAAAGCCGCGGTTTCCAAATCCAACTCGGACGTGTCCGCCGACAAAAACGCAGGCGTCAGCCCCTTCGACCGCGGCGAAGCCCGGCCCATAGGCAGCTTCGCACCTCGACTGCGCCCTCGCCGCAGCGCCTGCAGGCAGATCATTGGCTTGCGCAGCCGCGCCAAAAATAAGAAGTCCGGCGCAGGCGCTCGACAAAAAGCCGACGGCCTTCAAATGTGAGATCATGACGAATCGGAGCCTTCGCCTCTCCAGAAATCGGGCTTTTGAGTGAACTTGGAATGGGGCGATTTGATGATCTCTTAACGTGAGCTCCGCCAGTCGCCAAGGACAGACTGAATGAGGGCGAGCGCCGCGACCGCGGCCGTATCGGCGCGTAGAATGCGCGGACCGAGCGACAGCCGGAGCGAATGGGGCAGGGCGAGGAGCAATCGCCTTTCTTCTTCCTCAAACCCGCCTTCCGGCCCGATCAGGACAGCGACGGGCAGCTTCGCCGCAGCCGCGCGATCGCGTAACGCCTCGACCGGATCGCGCACCGGCGCGTCTTCATCGCAGAAAATAAGGATGCGATCCGGATTCCAGTCCTGCAACAATGCGTCGAGACGAACGGCCGGGAAAACCTCGGGGATCGAGAGGATGCCGCATTGTTCGGCGGCTTCGATCACATTCGCTCGCATGCGGTCGAGATTGATCCGCTCAGCCTGGGTGCGCCGTGTAAGGACAGGGCGGAGCTGGCCTGCCCCCATTTCGACAGCTTTCTGCGCCATGTAGTCGAGCCGCGCGTGTTTCAGCGGCGCGAACACATAATGCAAGTCGAAGGGCGGATCCTGAGGGCGCATCCGTTCGCGGGCGGTCAGCGTAAGCGATTTGCGGTTGTCCGTATCGAGGGTTGCGCGCCATTCGCCGTCGCGGCCGTTAAAGACGAGAATGCCGGCGCCCTCGCGTAGCCGCAGGACATTGCGCAAATAATTGGCCTGCGCGGCGTTGAGATCGATGCGCGCTTCCAGCGACAGTGGCGCGTCTACGTAAAGGCGGGGAGAGGAAAAATCGATGCGTGGCATTGTCGACGTTCGAAAAACAATAAATCGGCCGCGCGGCGGCGGCGTCGCGCGCCGCTTGCTTGATTGCGCGGGTCTTTGCTATGGAAACAAAATCACAGACGGCGAAAGCCGTTAAAGGGATCTGGTCATGACGGCGAATAGTCTCATCCCCGCCGCGCGTAAAGTGGCGGCTGCCTGCGCGCTGGCGATTTGCTTCGCGGGCGCTGGCATTGCGCGGGCGGCTGATTGCAACGAGGACATTGGCGCGCTCACCAAAAAGCGCCAAGGCATCATCGACGGTCTGAATCACCTGGCCAAAGGCAGCGAAAAGAAACAGCTCGATCCGGTCGCCTCATGCCCGAAACTAAAGGCGCTCGTCGGCGTCGAGCGCGAACTCCTCGCCTATTTGAACAAAAACAAGGAGTGGTGCAACATTCCGGAAAACGCCCTTGAGAATATCGGCGCGAGCGCGCAAAAATCGAGCGCCGTCGCGGCCCAAGCCTGCAAGATCGCCGCGCAGATGAAGAAAGCCCAGGAGCAGCAGGCGACCGGAGGGGGGCTCCCGCCAGCGCAGAAGCTTCCGACCGGGCCGCTGTGAGGAAGGCCGCGTCTGCGTCCGGATCGCTCGAACCCGCCGGAACTCGATGCGTTGAGCCTTCCTGACGCCGTCGAAGGCTCTTTTATTCTGCGGCTCGCGCCGAAATCCTTGGCGCCTTTTCTGCAACTCGCGCGCATCGACCGCCCGGTGGGCTGGTGGCTGCTTCTCCTGCCATGCTGGCAGTCGAGCGCGCTCGCCAGCATTCGCGCAGGCGCCCCGCCGCATTGGCGCGATCTCATCCTGTTTTTCATCGGCGCTGTCGCCATGCGCGGCGCGGGCTCGACTTATAATGACATCGTGGATCGCAAGATCGACGCCCAGGTGGAGCGCACCCGCGGGCGCCCTCTTCCATCCGGCCGAGTCAGCGTGGGCGCCGCCATCGTCTTTCTCATCGCCCAATGTCTCGTCGGGCTCGCGGTTCTTTTGAGTTTCAACCGCTTCACCATCGTCCTAGGATTTTTGTCGCTGGCGTTCGTTGCCCTCTACCCGTTCATGAAGCGGATTACCTCCTGGCCGCAAGCAGTCCTGGGGGCGGCCTTCGCCTGGGGCGGATTGATGGGCTGGGCGGCCGCATTCGGATCCCTCGCGCCGCCGCCGCTGCTGCTCTATTGCGCGGCGATTTTCTGGACGATGGGCTATGACACGATTTACGCGCTGCAGGACGTCAAGGACGACGCCATCGTGGGCATTGGCTCGACGGCGCGATTTTTTGGCCGCTACGTTCGCGCCGGAGTCGCCTGTCTTTATGCTCTGTCCGTCCTCTGCGCGGCGGGGGCGATCGTCGGCGCAGGCGCACGAGGTTTTACGCTGGCGGGGCTCGCCGCCTTCGCCGCGCATCTCGGCTGGCAAGTCAAGAGCCTTGGTTCCGAGGAATCGATCGAGGCGGAGAGCGCTCATGCGCTGCGGCTGTTCCGGTCGAACAGAGACGCCGGCCTTCTTCTCTTCGCCGGCCTTTTTGCAGAGGCGCTTCGGGGATCGCTTGGATAGCTGAGGCGCGATAGATCACGGTTGTAATCAATCATGGGCGAGCCGAGTTCTCGAAGCCCTTCGACTCAGAAAAAGCTTTCGAGCGAGATCGGAGCGTAACCGGCGCGCTCCATTTCAATGACGAATGCGACGCTCCGGGCGATCAGCCGGTCGCGCTTCGTCATGCCGACGAATTCGGCCTTGGGGGACGTGACGACCTCGGCGACGTCGGCTCCCTTCGCGACAGCGACGCCGTCGCGCGCGAGCCCGCGCACGCGTCCGGATGCCGGGGCGACCACGGGGGTCGCGCCGACCGAACCGACGATCTCGCCGATTTCGACCGGTTCGCCGAGCCGTTTTGCGCCATGAAACAGCCCATGATGAGGAGCGGAGATCATTTTGCCATCGGCAAATCGCGCGTCTTCGGGAATGTCTTTCCGCGTCACCGCTCCGTGGCGCAATACCGCCCCGGGGTCATGCGCGCCGATATCGATGACGATGTCGCAGTTTCCCCCGGCGATAAATCCGCGCCCGAGACCGATCGTCAGGTCGCCGAGCTGGCGCAGCTTCTCGGGCGGCGCGGACCCATTCGTCCGCGCGTCGATGATAACGTCCCATGGCCAGCGCGTCGCTATGTCCTCAAACGGATGCCAGAGCACCGGAATGGACGCGCCGCTTTTCAGAGAGGCGAGGAAATCTTTGGCTTTATCGGCGCGGCGCGCCTCGACGCCCTCGAAGGTGCATGAACCGTCTGTCCAGGCGTCGACAAAAGCCATGCGGCGGCGGATGGTTTGCGGCGGTGTCGGCTGGTGGATCGCGACGGCGTAGCCGGCAAGATGCAGCTTGCGCGCGACCGCCGAGGCGAGCTCGTCCATGCCGAGTACAAGGATAGAAGTGTCATCGCTCATCGCGCCAATCTCGTCAAAATGGCGCAATAACTCTGTCAGCTCGGCGCCAATATGGCAAGATACAATAAGAAATGACTGGCGTCTTTGTGTCGCGTCAACCTGCGGCGAGCCAAGCGTCAAGGTCGCGCCGAGCGCGCGCGCTGATGGCGGCTTTCTTCAACGCCGCCTTCTCCGGCCCGCGGACGCGCTTACTCTCCGCGCTCGCGGGTTGCTCGCCGAGCGGAGGAAAAAGCCCGAAATTGACATTCATCGGCTGAAACGAAGACGGGCCTGCGTCGATCGTTTCGATATGGCCGGCGGTGATATGGTTGATGAGGGAGCCGATCGCGGTCGTCGCCGGCAAGGGTGCGAGCGCCTCGCCTTTCTCGTCGGCGGCGGCCATGCGCCCGGCGATGAGTCCGATCGCGGCGCTTTCGACATAGCCCTCGCAGCCGGTGATTTGGCCGGCGAAGCGAAGCTTCGGGTCCGCTTTGAGCCGCAAGGCGCTGTCCAGTACTTTCGGCGAATTCAGGAAGGTATTGCGATGCAGGCCGCCAAGGCGCGCGAATCTGGCCTGCTCCAAACCCGGAATGGCGCGAAAAACCTCGAGCTGCGCGCCATGCTTCAGTTTGGTCTGGAAGCCCACCATATTATAAAGCGTGCCGAGCGCGTTATCTTGCCGCAGCTGGACCACCGCGTACGGCTTGACCACGGGATTGTGCGGATTGGTGAGGCCAAAAGGCTTCATTGGCCCGTGGCGCAGGGTCTCGGCCCCGCGTTCGGCCATGATTTCGATCGGCAAGCAGCCGCTGAAATAGGGCGTATCCTCGAATTCCTTGAATTCGATCTTCTCCGCCCGGTTCAGCGCCTCGACGAAAGCGCAATATTGCGCTCTGTCGAGCGGGCAATTGATGTAGTCGGCGCCGGTCCCGCCTGGTCCCGCCTTGTCGTAGCGCGACTGCATCCAGGCCTTCCGCATGTCGATTGATTCGCGATGCGCCACGGGGGCGATGGCGTCATAGAAGGCGAGGCCGCGCTCGCCAGTCAGGGCGCTGATCGCGGCCGCGAGCGCCGGCGAGGTCAAAGGCCCAGTGGCGACGATCACGTTTTTCCATTCGCCCGGCGGCAGGCCGTCGATCTCTTCGCGAACTACCGTGATCAGCGGATGGGCGGAAATTTTCGTCGTGATTTCGCTTGAAAATCCGTTGCGGTCGACGGCGAGCGCGCCGCCCGCCGGCAACTTATGCGCGTCGGCCGCGCTCATGATGAGCGAGTCGAGGTCGCGCATTTCGCGGTGCAGCATGCCGATGGCGCTGGTCTCCGGGTCGTCCGCCCGGAACGAATTGGAGCAGACCAGTTCGGCGAAGTCGGCGGTGCGATGCACCGGCGTCTGCCGAACGGGGCGCATCTCATGTAGAACGACCGGCACGTTTTGTCGCGCGATCTGCCAAGCGGCCTCGGAGCCTGCAAGGCCGCCGCCGATGACATGAACAAGGGATGCGCCGGGGTTCATGGGCGGACGTTAGAGCTTCGTGTTCGTTACGTCACCAGAAACCAGGTCGAAAGGCCGCTCGTCTGCCGCTCCGCGACGAATGATTCGATGACCCATTTGCCCGGATTGTCGGCGATGAAGGCGAGGTGCTTGGTCTTTTCGGCAGCGACGAGCACGCTGTCGCGCCAATAGGGCTCCCAGCCGTCATCGAGATCATGCAAGAGCCGCACATGGTGGCCGTGAACATGGATCTGCTGCGCGAAGGAGGAGTGGTTGATGATAGCGAGCGT
Organism: uncultured Alphaproteobacteria bacterium; assembly: GCA_963789645.1. GTDB lineage: Bacteria > Pseudomonadota > Alphaproteobacteria > Rhizobiales > Beijerinckiaceae > Methylocapsa. The sequence continues at coordinate 64,660 of CAWBLM010000008.1, forward strand.
AACCGGTGAGCCGCGTTTGACTGAAAACAGAGGTTCGCCGGAAAATTGGCTCTGAGCGATGCCGTTCAGCGTCCAGCACAGGCGCCGCCCCGTCGCCTCGGCGGGTCCTTCCTTCGCCGGTTCGATCACCAGGTCGACGCGCTTTGAATTCTGCAGCTTGATCTTGGTCGGAAGTAGGGGATTGACGTCGAGCGAGGCGATCGTGGGACGGCTTGGGCGGGCCTCTCCCTCGGTCCTGAAAATTAGGAGAGCGCGATCCGGCTCCTCGCCGCCGCGCAGGATCATGCGCGCCTCAGCTCCCTGCCCGCCCGGCAGGTCGAACATGATGTCGAAGCGCGCGCTGGGTCCGACTGGAAACGTCTCCCGCACCGGCGCAAAGGCCGAATCGGCGGGCTGCCCGTCGACCGAAAGGATCAAAGGCCTCAACCCCTCGAAGGAAATCGACATGATCCGCGCGTTGACCGCGCTCAACAGACGGAGCCTTACGCGCGAGACGGGCGGCATCGTCTCGGCGACCGGGACCGGCCTGGAGTTCAGAGTGACCAGCGAGCCGATACGACCCGCGCCCGCGGCGTCGGCGCTAGAATCGAAATCGGAGACGATCGCGCCTTTCTCGTCAAGGCGCCAGTCGGCGATGATCGCCAGGAGGTCGCGATCGGCTTGCGGCGGATCGGGCTCGTCGACAATGAGCGCACCGTATAGGCCGCGCCCGAGCTGCTCGCCGTTGAAGGGCAGGACGCTCGGCCGGTATCCAAAAAGGCCGCTATCCGGCGGCGTGAAGCGATAATCAAAGCTTTCGCCGGGGGCGACCGGCTTTTGCGTCAGGCCGCCGACGCCATCCATCGCATTGGCGATGCGCACGCCCGGCCAGGAGAGGCTCGTCGGCTGTTCGAGCCTGTTGACCAGCCGAACCTTGATCTCCTCGCCTTTCCTATAACGCAGCAGCGGGCCGGGAACCTCGCCATTATAGGCCCAGACGGGGGTTTCCCCGGCGGGCTCGGGCAGGAGGCGGAGGGTTGCGGGCGCAGCCCCAAGCACCAAAAATCCGTCGGAGCCTTGGGCCGGTTCGGAGTGCGCGCGCAAATCAAAGAGGCTAATCGCTAGGCCAGAGCCAAGGCTCGAACCAACGAAGCGGCGGCGGCTGATCAGTTTTGAGGGCATTGGGCGCGAAGTTCAAAAGGAGATCGCACAAAGGCGGAGATGCGGCCAAGCCGCGCTCCAGCGTTTAGAAGGGAAAGAGCAAGATTGGCAAGGGGCGAGGGGGGACCCCGCGGACAGGCGAGCCTGGCTTCACGGCCATTTGCAAACTGGGCGGATGGCGCGAACTTGCCAGAATAGAGCGCCTGCTCGTTAAATTTGTGGAGCGCGGTCATGGACATTGGCGGCAGCGATCCTTTCAACCTCCAACGTTTCGTCGACGCGCAGGCGCCTTTGTTCGAGCTCGTCTTCCAGGAGCTCCGGGAAGGGCGCAAACAGAGCCATTGGATGTGGTTTTCCTTCCCGCAGCTCGAGGGCCTCGGCCATAGTCCCACGGCGCGGAAATTCGCGATTTCCTCCCGCAAGGAAGCCGAGGCCTACCTCGATCATGAAGTTCTTGGACCGAGACTTCGATACTGCGCGCACCTCGTCTGTCTCATCGAGGGGCGCTCGATCGATCAGATTTTTGGCTATCCCGACGATCTAAAATTCCATTCTTCGATGACTTTGTTTTCTGCTGTCGCAGCCGATAATCAGATTTTTCAGGATGCGTTGCGCAAATATTTCGCGGGGGCGCCGGATCAATTGACCCTGCAACGGCTGTGATCCGTCGCGCCGGCGCCCGGAGATCGACCTGATTTGCCATTTTGCGCGGCCGAGCCTAATTGTGCTTTTTTTGCTGCATCGGGCCAAGTCGGTTGCTATAGAGCGCTAACCCGCGGCGGCAAGGCGTTGTCCGGATCGCTGGCGGTTGCGCGAAAATGGTCGCGCGGGCGTGGCGGAACTGGCAGACGCGCCGGATTTAGGTTCCGGTGGTGAAAATCGTGGGGGTTCGAGTCCCTCCGCCCGCACCAGCTTTTCAATCCATTAGCTCACGGCTGCGCCTGGCCGGCCGATGCGAATCGAGATTTTCAAGTCAGAGCAGGCGACGACGTCAAAAAGGTTGGTCAGAAAATGCAAGTCACGGAAACCCTCTCGCAGGGCCTCAAGCGCGAATTCAAGGTGGTGCTTCCCGCGACGGACCTTGCGACCCGCCTCGACAGCCAGCTCTCCGAGATCCGGGCGAAAGCCCGCATCAACGGGTTTCGCCCGGGCAAGGTGCCGGTGGCGCATCTGAAACGGCTTTATGGCCGCTCGATCATGGCTGAAGTGGTGCAGGAAGCGGTCAACGAGGCGCATCGCAAAATCGTCGAGGACAACGCGCTGCGCCCCGCCTCGCAGCCCAAGATCGACTTTCCGGGGGAAAAGGACGAATTGGAGCGAGCCTTCGAAGCCAAGGCCGATTTCTCTTTCACGGTCGCCCTCGAGGTGTTGCCGAAAATCGAGATCGGCAGCTTCGATGACGTCGAGATAGAGCGCCTCGTCGCCGAGGTGTCTGAGGCCGAGGTCGACGAGGTGTTAAAGCGCCTCGCCGAACAGAGCCGTACTTACGCGCCAAGGGAAGGCGACGCAGCCGTCGCGCAAAATGGCGACAAGGTCACCATCGATTTCCTTGGCAAAATCGACGGCGAGGCTTTCGAGGGCGGTTCAGGCGACGGGGAAGACCTCGTACTCGGCAGCGGCAGCTTCATCCCGGGCTTCGAGCCACAGCTCGAAGGTCTTAAAGCCGGCGAGGGCCGGACGGTTTCTGTGACGTTCCCGCAGGATTATTCGACCAAAGCGCTCGCCGGCAAGGCAGCGACTTTTGACGTGACGCTGAAGGCTGTTGCGGCTCCTGGCGAGGTCGCCATCGACGACGAATTGGCCAAAGGCTTCGGATTCGAGGATCTCGCCAAGCTGAAAGAATCGATCAAGGCCAATATCGCGCGCGATTACGCCGCCGCCTCGCGCCGCAAATGGAAGCGCGAACTTCTCGACGCCCTAGACAAAAAATATGCTTTTGAACTGCCCGAAGGGCTGGTGTCGCAGGAGTTCGATTCGGTGTGGCGCCGGGTCGAGGCCGAGCAAAACCAGAGCGGCCGCAGTTTTGCCGACGAGGGAACCACCGAGGAGGCCGCTCGCGCCGACTACCGCAAGATTTGCGAGCGCCGCGTGCGCCTGGGCCTGCTTCTCGCCGACATCGGCGAGGCGGCCGGAGTCAAGGTCTCCGACGAGGAAGTCAATCAGGCGCTGTTCGAGCGCGCCCGCTCCTTCCCCGGGCAGGAAAAAGTCATCTGGGACTATTACCAGAAGAATCCGAACGCGCTCGCCGAGATCAGGGCCCCGCTTTACGAGGAGAAGGTCGTCGACCATATTCTCGGCCTCGTCAAGGTTACGGACAAGCCCGTCTCGAAGGAAGAATTGCTGTTGCTAAAGGATGAAGACGAAGCCGAGCCCGAGGAAAGCGTGGAGTCCGACGAAAAGGGGAGGCCCGAGGATGCAGCGCAAGCTTCGGTCTAAGCTGCGGCGCCCTAATTTTCGCGAGGTCGTTGCGAATGTTTGGCAAGCGCTTATCTGCTGAGCGTGATTATCTGATAAATTAATCGGCCTGATTCTTGCCGGTTTCCATTCGACGACCAACTCGATCGTCGAAAACAAGGAAAAACCCGAATGCGCGACCGCGATCCGATCGAAATTTACGCCAATTATCTGATTCCTCAGGTCATCGAGAACACCAGCCGCGGCGAGCGGGGGTTTGACATCTATTCGCGACTCCTGCGCGAGCGCATTATTTTCCTCACCGGGCCGGTCGAGGACAATATGGCGTCGGTGATCATCGCTCAACTCCTCTTTCTCGAGGCCGAAAACCCCAAGAAGGAGATTTCGATGTACATTAATTCGCCGGGCGGCGTTGTAACGGCGGGCCTTGCGATCTACGACACCATGCAGTTCATCCGGCCAAAAGTGTCGACCCTCTGCGTCGGCCAGGCCGCGTCGATGGGCTCGCTGCTGCTCGCCGCAGGGGAGGAGAGCGCGCGCTTTGCTCTGCCAAACGCCCGCATCATGGTCCATCAGCCCTCCGGCGGATTCCAAGGCCAAGCCTCCGACATTTTGCGGCACGCCGAAGACATCATGAAAGTGAAGAAACGGCTGAATGATATTTACGCGAGGCATACGGGCCGCGACTATGACACGATCGAAAGAACGCTCGACCGCGACCATTTCATGTCTGCGGACGACGCCAAGGAGTTCGGCATCGTCGACACAGTCATCGCAAAAAGGCCTGACGACGCGCAGGGCGGCGAGAAGAAATAGATCTTCTTTACTTTTGCGTTTCTAGATGCCAGCGGTGCGCTGCTTGCGGAGTGGGCCGGCGCGCCGGTCGGCTTGATCGCCTGCTTTTTATATTGGCGGCTTGACAAAAGCCGAGCATGGCGCGGTTATTGCTTGGAGGCCTAAATCTTTTTTTGGAGCGCTGGTAAATCGGACCGGCGCAAAGGGAAGCGTTGGTCATTTCTCATGTCGCGGCTTTTTGACGCGACCCGTGGGCGGCCAGCCTGGACGGCGCGGGCTCTTGCTTCTAAGCCGCGAACATGATTGCATTTCGGTTCGGGTCGCAGTTTGAAGGAGAACGAGGCCAGAGAGAGGAGACGGCTGGTTCGTGTGCGGATCCGCCGGCCAAATTGGCGCCCGGCTCGTGCGGTTCGCACCGGCGCCCCACTCAAGCACGATCGGGATCCGCACATGATCTCGGTCGCTACGGAGACTGTCCATGACCAAAGTTGGCGGCGGCGACGCGAAAAACACGCTCTACTGCTCGTTCTGCGGCAAGAGCCAGCATGAGGTCCGCAAACTGATTGCCGGTCCGACGGTTTTCATCTGTGATGAATGCGTCGAGCTTTGCATGGATATCATCCGCGAAGAGAATAAGTCCTCTCTCGTCAAGAGCCGCGACGGCATTCCAACGCCGAAAGAAATCTGCAAGGTCCTCGACGATTATGTCATCGGGCAACCGCAGGCCAAACGCGTGTTGTCTGTTGCTGTGCATAATCATTACAAGCGGCTGAACCACTCGACAAAGCACAACGATGTCGAGCTGGCGAAGTCGAACATCCTGCTGATCGGCCCGACGGGTTCCGGAAAGACGCTTCTCGCCCAGACGCTGGCCCGCATCCTCGACGTCCCTTTCACCATGGCGGATGCGACCACGCTGACCGAGGCGGGCTATGTCGGCGAGGATGTCGAGAACATCATCCTGAAGCTGCTCCAGGCATCGGACTATAACGTCGAGCGCGCCCAGCGCGGGATCGTCTATATCGACGAAATCGACAAGATTTCGCGCAAATCCGACAATCCCTCCATCACCCGCGACGTTTCGGGCGAGGGCGTCCAGCAGGCGCTCCTCAAGATCATGGAGGGCACGGTCGCGTCCGTGCCGCCGCAAGGCGGGCGCAAGCATCCGCAACAAGAATTCTTGCAGGTCGATACGACCAATATTCTGTTCATTTGCGGCGGGGCTTTCGCGGGGCTGGAAAAGATCATCTCGATGCGCGGAAGGGGCACCTCGATCGGTTTCTCTGCGGCGGTGCAGGCGCCGGATGATCGCCGGACCGGGGAGATTTTCCGCAAGGTCGAGCCCGAGGATCTGCTGAAATTCGGCCTCATTCCGGAATTTGTCGGACGCCTGCCCGTGATCGCGACGCTCGAGGATCTCGATGAGGAGGCGTTGAAGAAGATTTTGACCGAGCCGAAAAACGCGCTGGTCAAGCAGTACCAGCGGCTGTTCGAGATGGAGAACACCGAGCTGACCTTCCAGGACGAGGCGCTGAACGTCGTCGCCAAGAAGGCGATCGAGCGGCGGACCGGCGCGCGCGGGCTACGCTCGATCATGGAAGGGATACTGCTCGACACGATGTTCGATCTGCCCGGCCTCGACAGCGTCGAGCAGGTCGTCATTGGACCGGATGTCGTCGAGGGCAAATCGCGTCCGCTTTATATCTATGCCGAACGCAATGAGAAAAGCGGAACCAGCGCGTAGCGGGCAAGCGGCGGCCTTCCGCGGTGCGGCTGACCGTCGCGGCCATCATGAACTCCGATGAGCGCTTGAAAAGGCGAGCGCTCGTGTCCACTTGGTTTTTATAATTTCTTCACGCCAACAACCGAAACCGTGATGTCGCATTTGCGCGATTGGCGCATCGTCGCTGGACTCGCAAATCAATCGGAGCGCGTTTCGAGATAGGATAGAAAATGACACAGAAGCGTGAGCCCGCTCGCCCCGGCGCCGTCGAAAGCTATCCCGTCCTCCCATTGCGCGACATCGTCGTTTTTCCACATATGATCGTGCCGCTGTTCGTCGGACGGGAGAAATCGATCCGCGCGCTTGAAGAGGTCATGAAGGCGGATAGCCTCATCCTTCTGGCGACGCAGATGCACGCTTCGGACGACGATCCGGCGACCGAGGCGATTTTCACGACGGGCACGCTCGCCTCCGTTCTTCAGCTGCTGAAGCTGCCTGACGGCACTGTGAAGGTTCTCGTCGAGGGGCAGGTCCGCGCGAAAGTGCAGGGCTATACCCGCACCGACGATTTCTACGAGGCCGACGCTGAAGTCATTGCGGACGATCCCGTCGACAGAGTCGAGGTCGAGGCGCTGGCGCGATCGGTCATTTCGGAGTTCGAAGGCTACGTCAAGCTCAACAAGAAGATTTCGCCGGAGGTCGCCGCCGCGGTGACCCAAATCGACGACTACGCCAAGCTTGCGGATACGATCGCCTCGCATCTTGCCGTCAAAATCGCCGATAAGCAGGCCGTGCTCGAGACGACTTCGATCACCAAAAGGCTCGAAAAATGCCTCGCGCTGATGGAGAGCGAAATCTCGGTTTTGCAGGTCGAGAAGCGCATTCGCACGCGGGTCAAGCGCCAGATGGAGAAGACCCAGCGCGAATATTATCTCAACGAGCAGATGAAGGCGATCCAGAAGGAGCTTGGCGACGAGGACGGCAAAGACGATCTCGCCGAGCTCGACGAACGGATCAAGGCCACCAAACTCTCGAAGGAGGCGCGCGACAAGGCGACGGCCGAGCTGAAAAAGCTGCGTCAAATGTCGCCGATGTCGGCCGAAGCGACAGTCGTGCGCAATTACCTCGATTGGCTCCTCTCGATCCCGTGGAACAAGCGCTCGAAGGTCAAGAAAGACCTGGTTGTCGCCGAGGGTGTGCTTGATTCCGAGCATTTCGGGCTTGAGAAAGTCAAAGAGCGCATTCTCGAATATCTAGCGGTGCAGACGCGCGCCAATAAGCTCAGCGGTCCGATTCTTTGTCTCGTCGGGCCGCCCGGCGTTGGCAAGACCTCGCTCGGCAAGTCGATCGCGAAGGCGACGGGGCGCGAATTCGTGCGGATGTCGCTCGGCGGCGTTCGCGACGAAGCCGAGATCCGCGGCCACCGCCGCACCTATATTGGCTCGATGCCTGGCAAGATCATCCAGTCGATGCGCAAGGCCAAGAGCTCCAACCCTTTGTTCCTGCTCGATGAAGTCGACAAGATGGGGATGGATTTCCGCGGCGACCCGTCGTCCGCTCTGCTCGAGGTTCTAGATCCCGAGCAGAACCATTCATTCAACGACCATTACCTTGAGGTCGATTACGACCTGTCGAATGTGATGTTCGTGACCACCGCGAACACGCTGAACATCCCGGCTCCGCTGATGGACCGTATGGAGATTATTCGGATCGCAGGCTACACGGAGGACGAGAAGGTCGAGATAGCGAGACGGCATCTGATCCCCGCCGCACTCAAGAAGCATGGGCTTCGTGAAACGGAGTGGTCGATCGACGACGCCGGCCTCATCATGCTCGTTCGCCGCTATACGCGTGAGGCTGGCGTACGAAACCTTGAGCGCGAAATTTCAAAGCTGGCCCGCAAAGCCGTCAAGCAGATTCTGACGAGCAAGGCCAAGACCGTTACGATCACGGCCGACAATGTTCCGGATTTTCTCGGCGTGCCCCGCTTCCGCTACGGCGAGGCCGAGGCCGAGGATCAGGTCGGCGTCGTCACGGGATTGGCGTGGACCGAGGTTGGCGGCGAACTGCTGACGATCGAGGGCGTGATGATGCCCGGCAAGGGCCGCATGACGGTGACCGGCAATTTGCGCGACGTGATGAAGGAATCGATTTCGGCGGCGGCCTCCTATGTCCGTTCGCGGGCGGTCGATTACGGCATCGAGCCGCCGCTGTTCGACCGGCGCGACATCCATGTCCACGTTCCCGAAGGGGCGACCCCCAAGGACGGACCGTCCGCGGGCGTCGCGATGGCGACCTCGATCGTGTCGATTATTACCGGCATTCCCATCCGCCGTGATATCGCGATGACGGGGGAGATCACGCTGCGCGGCAGGATTTTGCCGATCGGCGGCCTCAAGGAAAAATTGCTCGCCGCCTTGCGTGGGGGGCTGAAGAAAGTCCTGATCCCCGAGGAGAACGCCAAGGACTTGGCGGATATCCCAAACTCGGTGAAGAACGCGTTGGAAATCGTGCCGGTCGCGCGTATGGACGAGGTGCTCGCTCACGCGCTGGTGCGCCAGCCCCAGGCGATCGTCTGGGAGGAGGACTTGAAGCCGTCGCGGGCCATCGCTTCTGAGGATGACGCCTCGAGCGCGATGGCCCACTAATAGGCGAGGGCTGACTTTACAATCGAACGGCCGCGGCGGAGGTCGCGGCCCGTTAGCGTTGCGGACCCTTGCGCCTAGGCGGTTCGGCTCCGGCGCCGGCCCGCCGTTGACCGCGGCGGGAACCTGTGCAATCCCATCGCCAGCGATCCGCTGCCGGGCGCAAGGGCGGTTAGCTCAGTTGGTAGAGCATCTCGTTTACACCGAGAGGGTCGGCGGTTCGAGCCCGTCACCGCCCACCATCCGCTGGCAGTCTAGATGCGTCCGGTCGGGCTGATCGGGCAGGTTTCGTGCGCGGCGCGCCTGAATAGCGCGGACTAATCCTTCACATAGTAGTTTGTCGTTCCGTCGATCCAGTCCTGCCGCTGCGGCGAGAAGATGTCGATGTCGATCGTATCCTCGGTGAAGCGGAACTCGTGCGGGACGTTGGGCGGGATGATCATCATGTCGCCGGCGCGCATCACATATTTCTTGCACTGCGAATAGACTTCCGCCTCGCCCGCGGTGATCCAGGTGATCTGCTCGTTGAAATGGTGATGCAAAGGGACCACCGCGCCCTTTCTCATCGTCCATTTTACGAAGGTCGATCGAGAGCCGTGCAGATATTGCCTGTAAATCAGCGCCGATATCTGCTCGACCGGCTGCGCATCCAGATTATAGAGCGAGAGGCAGGCGGCCATGTGGCCGCTGATCAGCGGCAGGACGCCTCGGCCTGGCGCGTCGGAGACCTGAGCCGACCCGTGCAACGCCGGCGCTAGCGCTTTCGCGGCTTCGGTCTGGGTTTCGTCCGGTTTGCTGGTCATGATGCTTCATTTCTCCCATCACGAGCGATTAATCCGGCATTCCCCAGATGGGGCCGATCCGAGCGCAATTCTGGCTTCAGGCGGCTTCCTTGGCAAGCAGGGCCCCCGTCGTAATTGGTGAAGGCGGGCGGCGCGTCTGTATCGGCCCATCCCGCGCTCAGAAATGGCAATCTTTCTGTCCTATGGACCGCGTCCCCGCGAGTTTGTCCCGAATAATGACAAATCGCTTTGTCAGTTTCGGCATTTTTGATTCCTGCGACAAATCCGGGGAAGCATGGGGGAAGCAGGGGGAAGCCAACCGCAGCAAGTTCCCCAGCTGATCCGCCCCCGGCGCATCTTTGCCGCGTCGATGCGATCGCGCTTGACTTGCAGGTGCGCCTATCTTATCCGGCACATTCCCAATGTGGCCGTCACGACGCCCGCATGTGCGGGGGAGTAGCTCAGTTGGTTAGAGCGCCGGCCTGTCACGCCGGAGGTCGCGGGTTCAAGTCCCGTCTCTCTCGCCATTTCGGACTTCGGATGAAGCGTCGGCGACCTGGTGCCGATCCCACGCCTGACATGCTTCGATTACGACAAAGCGGCTATCCTGACGCCCCCTTAAGGCGGCTTCGAGGAGCTCAGCTTAGCAACTTTCAAAACAGCATCTTGCGCTGCGGTTGCCGCTAGGCTACGCATCGCTGGATTGCTGCGGGGCGCGCCATATTGCCGCGGCGAAACCTTCGCGACTATGTCGGTCCAGACGGAGCTTGCCCATGCCGAGCCTTGTCGACCAATATTTCCCGCTCGTCGTTTTCATGGCGATCGCCGCCGTCATCTCCGGCGCCTTGATCGCCGCGCCGTTCCTGGTCGCCTTCAAGGCGCCGGACTCTGGAAAAATTGTCCGCGTATGAATGCGGCTTCAATGCCTTCGACGACGCGCGCATGACATTCGACGTGCGCTTCTATCTGGTGTCGCTGCTGTTCATCATCTTCGACCTCGAGGTCGCTTTTCTGTTTCCCTGGGCCGTGGCCTTTCATCAGGTCGGCGTTTTCGGCTTCTGGTCGATGATGATCTTTCTCGTGATCTTGACCATCGGCTTCGTCTACGAATGGAAGAAAGGCGCGCTCGAATGGGATTGAACCCTTTGCCGCAGGACCGCGTCGCGATCGGCGCGGCGACGGACCGTCCGCTCCGGGCGGGCGATCCTTACTTCCAGACCATCAACGATCAACTCGCCGACAAGGGGTTTCTCGTCACCTCGACGGATGAACTGATCAATTGGGCGCGCACCGGCTCGCTGATGTGGATGACCTTCGGCCTCGCCTGCTGCGCGGTTGAAATGATGCAGGCGTCGATGCCGCGCTATGACGTCGAGCGCTTCGGCTTCGCGCCGCGCGGCTCGCCGCGCCAATCCGACGTCATGATCGTCGCCGGCACGCTGACCAATAAGATGGCGCCCGCGCTGCGCAAGGTCTACGATCAAATGCCCGAGCCGCGCTATGTGATCTCGATGGGGTCCTGCGCCAACGGCGGCGGCTATTATCACTATTCCTATTCGGTGGTGCGCGGCTGCGACCGGATCGTGCCAGTGGACATTTATGTGCCCGGCTGCCCGCCGTCGGCGGAGGCGCTTGTCTATGGAATCTTGCTCCTGCAAAAGAAAATCCGCCGCACCGGCACGATCGAGCGCTAGAGGGCGGCAGGAAAGAGGCGATGAAGAAATGAGCGGATCTCGCGCCCGCCGCCTGGCTCCTCGCGCGCGAAGCGGACTCGCCATGTCGAAAGGTTGAGATGGACGACGATCTGAAGCAACTGGGAGATGCGATTGCGGCGTCCTTGCGCGGCTGGGTCGAATCCGCGACTGTAGCGTATGGCGAGCTGACCTTGACGGCGCGGGCGGATTGCCTGGTCGAGACCATGACGCATCTTCGCGACGATCCGAATTGTCTTTTCGTCAGTTTCATCGATCTCACGGCGGTCGACTATCCAACCCGAAAAAAGCGCTTCGACGTCGTCACTCACCTTCTCTCGCCGAAATACAATCGCCGCATCCGCGTCAAAGTCGCGACCGACGAAGAGACGCCTGTTCCGTCGCTCTCAGGACTCTATCCGGCCGCCAACTGGTTCGAGCGCGAGGCCTACGACCTGTTCGGCGTCTATTTTTCTGGGCACCCCGACCTGCGCCGCCTGCTGACGGATTATGGCTTTGAGGGCCATCCTTTGCGCAAGGACTTCCCGATGACTGGCTATGTCGAGGTTCGCTACGACGACGAGCAGAAGCGCGTGCTCTACGAGAAGGTTCAGCTTCCGCAGGAATTCCGCAGCTTCGACTTCCTCTCGCCGTGGGAGGGATCGGTCGACTATGTCCTGCCCGGCGACGAGAAGGCCAAGACCAATCCCAACTGACCGATCCGAACCGGCCCGCTTGTGCCGAAGCCGCGCGTGAAAAAACAATGAATGATCCGGTCCGCAATTTCACGATCAATTTTGGCCCGCAGCATCCGGCGGCGCATGGCGTTCTGCGGCTCGTCCTTGAACTCGACGGGGAAGTTGTCGAGCGCGTCGATCCGCACATTGGCCTGCTCCATCGCGGCACCGAAAAGCTGATGGAGGCGCGCACTTATCTGCAGAACGTGCCCTATTTCGACCGGCTCGATTATGTTGCGCCGATGAACCAGGAGCACGCCTTTTGCCTTGCGATCGAAAGACTGCTTGGCATCGAGGTTCCTCGCCGCGGGCAATTGCTGCGCGTCCTGTTTTGCGAAATTGGCCGCATCTTATCGCATCTCTTGAACGTCACGACGCAAGCGTTGGACGTTGGCGCGTTGACCCCGCCGCTGTGGGGCTTCGAGGAGCGCGAAAAGCTCATGGTCTTTTATGAGCGGGCTTCTGGCGCGCGCTTGCATGCAAATTATTTCCGCCCCGGCGGCGTCCACATGGACATTCCGCCGCAACTGATTAACGACATAGAAGCGTGGTGCGACCCCTTCCTCAAAACCTGTGATGATCTGACGGAGCTGTTCATCGACAATCGCATCTTCAAGCAGCGCAACGTCGACATCGGCGTCGTCAGTCTCGAGGACTGCTGGCGCTGGGGATTTTCCGGCGTCATGGTGCGCGGCTCCGGCGCGGCGTGGGACTTGCGAAAAGCTCAGCCTTACGAATGTTATGAGGAAATGGATTTCGACATTCCGGTCGGGCGGCATGGCGACAATTATGATCGCCAGGTCATCCGCATGGAGGAGATGCGGCAGTCAGTCAAAATCACGAAACAGTGCGTCGCAAAGCTCCGCGCGCCGAGCGGGCAGGGGTGGGTGTTGGCGAAAGGCAAGGTCGCTCCGCCCTCACGTGAGGAAATGAAGCGGTCGATGGAGGCGCTGATCCATCATTTCAAGTTGTTTACGGAAGGTTTCCACGTGCCGGCTGGTGAGGTGTACGCCGCGGTAGAGGCCCCGAAAGGCGAATTTGGCGTCTATCTCGTATCGGACGGCACCGATCGGCCCTATCGCTGCAAGATCCGCGCGCCCGGCTTCGCCCATCTCGCCGCGATGGATTTCCTCTGCCGCAAATCCATGCTCGCCGACGTCAGCGCGATTCTTGGCTCGATCGACATCGTTTTCGGCGAGGTCGACCGGTGAGCGGATCGCCTGGGGTCTTGTCTGAATCCTTGGCCGCAAGGGCCTTGATGAGTGAGTATTGCTGAAATGTCCGTTCGCAGGCTCGCCGAAGTTCAGCCCGACTCCTTCGCTTTCACGCCAGAGAACGAAGCCTGGGCGAACGAGATCATCAAAAAATACCCGGAAGGCCGCCAGGCCTCGGCGGTGGTCTCGCTGCTCTGGCGCGCGCAAAAACAGAACGATTATTGGCTGCCGCGTCCGGCGATCGAAAACGTCGCCCAAAAGCTCGGCATGGCCTATATTCGCGTGCTGGAGATCGCAACATTCTACACGATGTTCAACCTCGCTCCGGTCGGCAAGCATTTCATTCAGCTCTGCGGCACGACGCCGTGCCTGCTCGCTGGGTCCGACGGGATCAAGGCCGTCCTCAGAGCCCGCATCGGCGAGCCGGGCGCCGTCACGCCAGATGGCGATTTTTCCTGGACCGAAGTCGAATGTCTCGGGGCCTGCTGCAACGCGCCTATGGTGCAGATCAACGATGATTACTACGAGGATCTGACGCCGGAGAATTTTTCGAAATTGCTCGACGATCTCGCGGCAGGCCGGCCAGTCCAAATCGGCTCGCAGACCGGGCGCGTCACCTCCGAGCCTTTCGGCGGCCTGACGAGCCTTACCTCTTTCTACGGCGCGGATGGATGCAGCGGTTCCTTTTCCGCCGACGGCGCGTCCGCTTCGTTCAAACAAAAGTAATCGTGAGGCCGGCTCCGATGCTCGAAGACAAGGACCGCATCTTCACCAATCTCTACGGCTATGGCGATTGGCGCCTCAAGGGGGCGCGCGCGCGCGGCGCCTGGGACGACACGAGACGCATCATCGACAAGGGCAAGGATTGGATCATCGCCGAAATGAAGGCTTCGGGACTTCGCGGGCGCGGCGGCGCCGGCTTCCCCACCGGCCTCAAATGGTCCTTCATGCCCAAGGCCGATCCGGCGCGCCCGTCCTATCTCGTCGTCAACGCCGATGAATCGGAGCCCGGCACCTGCAAGGACCGCGAGATCATGCGCAATGATCCGCAGCTGCTGGTCGAAGGCTGTTTCCTCGCCTGCTTCGCAATGGAGGCGCACGCGTGCTACATCTACGTGCGCGGCGAATATATCCTGGAAGCGGACCGGCTGGAGGCGGCGATCGCGCAGGCATATGAGGCCAATCTCGTCGGCAAGAATAACGTTCACGGTTGGCCGTTCGACATCTATGTCCATCGCGGCGCCGGAGCCTATATCTGCGGCGAGGAGACGGCGCTTCTCGAATTGCTGGAAGGCAAGAAGGGAATGCCGCGGCTGAAGCCGCCGTTTCCGGCCAATATGGGCCTTTATGGCTCCCCCACCACGGTCAACAATGTCGAATCCATCGCCGTCGCTCCGGCGATTTTGCGGCGGGGCGCAGCCTGGTTCTCGAGCTTCGGCGCCAAGAATAATTCAGGCACCAAGCTTTTCTGCATTTCGGGGCATGTCAACAAGCCTTGCAATGTCGAGGAGGCCATGTCGATTCCGTTCTGCGAGTTGGTCGACAAGCACTGCGGCGGCGTTCGCGGCGGTTCGGACAATCTTCTCGCCGTGATTCCCGGCGGCTCGTCAGTTCCCTGCGTTCCGGCCGACCAGATTATCGACGCCGCGATGGATTTCGACACGCTGCGCAATTTGAAATCGGGTCTCGGCACGGCCGCGGTCATCGTGATGGATAAATCAACTGACATCATCCGCGCCATCGCGCGGCTTAGCTATTTCTACAAGCATGAGAGCTGCGGCCAGTGCACGCCGTGCCGCGAAGGCACCGGCTGGCTCTGGCGCGTCGTTTCGCGCATGGCTGAAGGGCGCGCGCAAAAGCGCGAGATCGACATGCTCCTTGAGGTCACGACCCAGATCGAAGGTCATACCATATGCGCGCTCGGCGACGCGGCGGCGTGGCCGGTGCAAGGATTAATTCGGCATTTTCGTTCCGAGATCGAAAAGCGCATCGACCAATACGCCGCCAACCCGCATCTCGAGCCGGCCGCCGGCTATCATGTCGCGGCGGAGTAGGGGCGAGAATGGGCTCAAAGCTGATCGGTTATGGAATCATGTAGGAACACTTGACGGCGGACGCGCCAGATAACCTCGTCTTCGAATATCTCCGGCATCTCGATACGAAATTTGATCGTCTGATAGATGACATTGGCGACTTGAAGATTGGCGTGACGGCAATTGAAGAAAGGCTGGCGAGAACGGATGTGGCGATCGCGAACTTGGAATTGTCGATCGCGGGCGTCAACCGCCGCATTGATCGAGTTGAATCGCGGTTGGATCGCATCGAGCGGCGTCTCGATCTGGTCGAACTGCCGCACTAAGGACGAGGCATGAGCAAGCTGATCGTTGACGACGTCGAAATCGACGTTTCGCCCGAATTTACCTTGCTGCAGGCTTGCGAGCAGGCGGGCGCCGAGATTCCGCGCTTTTGCTTCCATGAGCGTCTTTCGATCGCCGGAAATTGCCGCATGTGCCTCGTCGAGGTGAAGGGCGGACCGCCGAAGCCTACGGCGTCTTGCGCCGTCGCGGTGCGCGACTTGCGCCCCGGTCCCAATGGCGAGCCGCCTGTCGTCCTCACCAAATCGCCGATGGTGAAGAAGGCCCGCGAAGGCGTCATGGAGTTCTTGCTAATCAATCACCCGCTCGATTGCCCGATCTGCGATCAGGGCGGCGAATGCGATCTGCAGGACCAGGCCATGGCGTTCGGCTTCGCGTCCTCGCGCTATGCGGAAAACAAGCGCGCCGTCGAAGACAAATATATCGGGCCGCTGGTCCGCACCTCGATGAACCGCTGCATCCACTGCACGCGCTGCGTCCGCTTCACCGCGGAGGTCGCCGGCACCGGCGACATGGGCGCGATCGGCCGCGGCGAAGACATGGAGATCACGACCTATCTCGAAACGGCGATGAGCTCCGAGTTGCAGGGCAATGTCGCCGATCTCTGCCCGGTCGGCGCGCTGCTGCCGAAGCCCTATTCGTTCAAGGCGCGGTCCTGGGAGCTCGTCAAGACCGAATCGATCGACGTCATGGACGCGCTCGGCTCGGCGATCCGCATCGACACCCGCGGACGCGAGGTGATGCGCATCCTGCCGCGCACCAACGACCGTGTGAACGAGGAGTGGATTTCCGACAAAGCCCGGCAGATCGTCGACGGGCTGAAGACGAAGCGCCTCGATCGTCCCTATCTGCGCGAAGGCGGCAAACTGCGGCCAAGCTCCTGGCGTGAGGCCTTCGCGGCGATCGCCGCCAAGGTCAAAGCTGCGACGCCCTCCCGCATCGGGGCGATTGCCGGCGATCTCGCGGCCGTCGAGGAAATCTTCGCGCTGCAATCGCTGATTGAGAGCCTTGGCTCGCCTTCGCTCGACTGCCGCCAGGATGGCGCAAAGCTCGATCCGAAGTTCGGGCGCGGCAGCTATATTTTCAATCCGACCATCGCCGGGATCGATGAGGCCGACGGATTGATGATCATCGGCTCCAATCCTCGGCACGAAGCGCCGGTCCTTAACGCGCGCATTCGAAAGCGCTGGCTGCATGGCGGCTTCAAGATTGGCGTGATCGGGGAAAAGGCGGATCTCACCTATGACTATGCCTACCTCGGCGCCGGGCCCGAAACCCTCGCGGGTTTCGCCGAGCATCAGAAGGCCAAAATGGAAAAGCCGATGTTCATCATCGGCCAGGGCGCTCTCGCGCGTGAAGATGGCCTCGCGATTTTGGCGTTGGCGGCGAAAGCCGCGGTCTCTCTCGGCGTCGTCAAGGACAGCTGGAACGGTTTCGCCATCCTTCATACCGCCGCCGCCCGCGTCGGCGCTCTCGACGTCGGCTTTGTTCCACGTCAGGGCGGCCTCGACGCCAGCGCGATGTCGAAGGCCGGCGCACTCGACGTTCTCTATAACCTCGGCGCCGATGAGATTGATGTCGCGCCCGGAGCTTTCGTCATCTATCAGGGAACGCACGGCGATCGCGGCGCGGCGCGCGCCGACGTCATCTTGCCGGGGGCGGCCTATACCGAAAAATCCGGGCTTTATGTGAATACCGAAGGCCGCGTCCAGCTGGCGGACCGGGCCAATTTCCCTCCCGGCGACGCGCGCGAGGACTGGGCCATCATCCGCGCCTTGTCTGACGCGCTCGGCTGCCGGCTGCCGTTCGATTCACTCAAAGCCTTGCGCGCGCGCCTCTTCGCCGCGCATCCGCTGCTTGGGGGAATTGGCGAGATTGCCCCCAAAGACGCCTTTGACCCGCGGCTGCTCATCGCCGCCGGAGGCGCCTATGGCAAGCCGCCCTTTGTCTCCACTGTCGGCGATTTCTATCTGACAAACCCGATAGCGCGCGCTTCGGCGGTGATGGCGGAATGTTCCGCGCTCCGCCTCGATCTCGCGCGTCAGGCTGCGGAGTAGGGCGATGCACGAGACTGGCTGGTTCCTGGCTTTGCTCCTCACCGTCGTGAAGAGCGTCGCGCTGCTCGTCATCCTTTTGATCTTCATCGCCTATGTTCTTTACGCCGATCGCAAGATCTGGGCGGCCGTGCAGCTGCGGCGCGGGCCGAATGTGGTCGGCCCCTGGGGGCTGTTCCAGAGCTTCGCGGACATGCTGAAGTTCGTCTTTAAGGAGCCGGTCATTCCGGACGGCTCGAACAAGGGCATCTTCCTCCTCGCGCCGTTCATCATGGGCCTGTTGTCGCTGGCCGCCTGGGCGGTGATCCCGGTCGACGAAGGCTGGGCGATCGCGGACATCAACGTCGGTATTCTTTATATTCTCGCGATTTCCTCTCTCAGCGTCTATGGCGTCATCATGGGCGGCTGGGCCTCGAACTCGAAATATCCGTTCCTGTCCGCGCTCCGCTCGGCGGCACAGATGATCTCCTATGAAGTCTCGATCGGCTTCGTCGTCATCACCGTGCTG
Organism: uncultured Alphaproteobacteria bacterium; assembly: GCA_963789645.1. GTDB lineage: Bacteria > Pseudomonadota > Alphaproteobacteria > Rhizobiales > Beijerinckiaceae > Methylocapsa. Next base: position 82,739 of record CAWBLM010000008.1, read on the forward strand.
CTCTGCGTCGGATCGCTCAATCTCACCGACATCGTCCTCGCGCAGGATACGCGTTTCGGCTTCCTTGGCTGGTATTGGCTGCCGCTGTTTCCGATGTTCGTTATCTTCTTCGTTTCGGCGCTCGCCGAAACGAACCGGCCGCCGTTCGATCTCGTCGAGGCCGAATTGGAGCTCGTCGCGGGCTTTATGACCGAATATTCGTCGACGCCCTACATGATGTTCATGCTCTCCGAGTATGTGGCGATCATCACCATGTGCGCGCTGACGACTATTCTGTTTCTTGGGGGCTGGCTGTCGCCGATACCCTTTGAGCCGTTCACCTGGGTGCCGGGCGTCATCTGGTTTGTTTTGAAGGTTTGCGCGGTTTTCTTCATGATCGCCATGGCTAAAGCTTTTGTGCCGCGCTATCGCTACGATCAGCTGATGCGGCTCGGCTGGAAGGTCTTCCTGCCGATTTCTCTCTTCATGGTGTTCGCCGTCGCGGTTGTTCTGAAATTGACCGGCTGGGGCGCCGGGATGGCGCAATGATCGTCTTCCGGCCAGGTTTGGAAAGGGCAAAGCATGAAACTCGACCAGGCCGCCAAAGCGCTGTTCCTGACGGAGTTCGTCGGCGCCTTCCTGCTGTCGATGCGCTACTTCTTCAAGCCAAAGCCGACGCTGAACTACCCGCATGAGAAAAACCCGCAATCGCCGCGCTATCGGGGCGAACACGCGTTGCGCCGCTATCCGAACGGCGAAGAACGCTGCATCGCCTGCAAGCTCTGCGAGGCGATCTGTCCGGCGCAGGCGATCACCATCGAGGCGGGCCCGCGCCGCAATGATGGGACCCGCCGCACGACCCGCTACGACATCGACATGGTGAAATGCATCTATTGCGGGTTCTGTCAGGAGGCCTGCCCGGTCGACGCCATCGTCGAAGGGCCGAACGCCGAATTCTCCGTCGAGACGCGCGAGGAGCTCTACTACGACAAAAACCGGCTGCTTGAGAACGGCGACCGCTGGGAGCGCGAAATCGCCCGCAACCTGGCGCTCGACGCGCCCTACCGGTGAGGATTGACGTGACGAATTCGGCGAGCCGCTTTTGCCCGCTGATAGCGGGGCTGGATGGAGAGCGGGGGCGAAAGCGGCGTTTCGCCGACCGGGAAAAGGCTCTGGACGCGGCGCGCGTCAACAATGGGGTTTGGCAATGATCGTCCCGGCGCTGTTCTTCTACCTGTTTTCGGCCGTCCTGATCGCTTCGGCCTTCATGGTGATCTCGTCGCGAAATCCGGTGCATTCAGTGCTCTACCTGATCCTCGCTTTCTTCAATGCGGCGGGTCTCTTCCTGTTGCTCGGCGCGGAATTCCTCGCGATGATCCTCGTCGTCGTTTACGTCGGCGCGGTCGCGGTTCTGTTCCTCTTCGTCGTCATGATGCTCGACGTCGATTTCGCCGAGTTCAAGCAGGGCTTCCTCCAATATCTGCCGATCGGCGGAACCATCGGCGCCATCGTTCTTCTTGAGCTGATCCTTGTCGTCGGCGGCTGGCGGATCGACGCTTCCTCGCTCCTCAATGTGACGACGCCGACGCCCCCCGGGATGAGCAATACGCTGGCGCTCGGCCGCGTCCTCTATACGCAATACGCCTATCTCTTTATCGGCGCGGGAATGGTGCTGCTGACCGCCATGATCGGCGCGATCGTCTTGACCCTCCATCATAAGGTCGGCGTCAAGCGGCAGGACGTCGCGGCTCAGAATGCGCGGACCCCCGCGGACGCGGTCGAACTTCGCAAAAAGCCGTTCAGGCAAGGCGTATGAGGCGGGCGCTCCAAATGAAACAATTGCAACCTTTCGTCGTCGGGAAACTTCCATGACGCTCTCGCTCGCCCATTTTCTGGTCGTCGCGGCGATCCTCTTCACCATCGGCGTCGCCGGCATCATCCTCAATCGCAAGAATATCATCGTGGTCCTGATGTCGGTCGAGCTCATTTTGCTGTCGGTCAACATCAACCTCATCTCGTTCTCCAATTTTCTCGGCGATCTCACCGGCCAGGTCTTTTCGCTGTTCATCCTGACCGTCGCCGCCGCGGAAGCCGCCATCGGCCTTGCCATTCTCGTCGCCTATTACCGCAACCGCGGCTCGATCGCGGTCGAAGACATCAACATGATGAAGGGTTGAGCCGACATGTATGCGGCAATCGTCTTCCTACCGCTCATCGGATTCCTGATCGCCGGCATGTTCGGGCGGCTGATCGGCGCGCGGCCCTCCGAGATCGTCACGACCAGCCTGTTATTCGTCTCGTGCGCGCTGTCATGGATCGTCTTCGCCAATGTCTCCCTCGGCACGGCGCCGTCCAGCGTTTCGGTTCTCGGCGAATGGTTCTCGTCCGGCGCGCTTAAGGCGGATTGGGCGCTTCGGATCGATAGCCTCACCGCCGTCATGCTCATCGTGGTGACGACGGTCTCGGCGCTGGTCCATCTTTATTCGATCGGCTACATGAGCGAGGATCCCTCGCGGCCGCGCTTCTTCGCCTTTTTGTCGCTATTCACTTTCGCCATGCTTGCGCTGGTCACGGCGGACAATCTACTGCAGATGTTCTTCGGCTGGGAAGGCGTCGGCCTCGCCTCCTATCTGCTCATCGGCTTCTGGTACCAGAAGCCGTCAGCCAACGCCGCCGCGATAAAGGCGTTCGTCGTCAATCGCGTCGGCGACTTCGGCTTCCTGCTCGGCATCTTTATGGTGTTCGTCCTCACCAACTCGGTCAGCTTTGAGCAGATCTTCGCCGCCGCGCCCGGGCTCGCCAACACCAAAATCCATGTCTTCGGCGGCGATTTCGACGCGATGACCGTCACCTGCCTGCTGTTGTTCATGGGCGCCATGGGCAAGTCGGCGCAATTCCTGCTGCACACCTGGTTGCCGGACGCCATGGAGGGCCCGACCCCGGTCTCGGCTCTGATTCATGCAGCGACGATGGTCACCGCCGGCGTCTTCATGGTCGCCCGTCTTTCGCCGGTCTTTGAACAGTCCTCGGCCGCGCTCTCGTTCGTAATTTTCATCGGCGCGACCACGGCGTTTTTCGCGGCGACGGTCGGCCTCGTCCAGAACGACATCAAGCGCGTCGTCGCCTATTCGACGTGCTCGCAGCTCGGCTATATGTTCGTCGGGCTCGGCGTCGGCGGCTATTCCCTCGGCATCTTCCACCTTTTCACCCACGCCTTCTTCAAGGCGCTATTGTTTCTCGGGGCAGGCTCGGTCATTATCGCCATGCACCACGAACAGGACATGCGCCATATGGGCGGCCTGTGGCGCAAGATTCCCTTCACCTTCGCCATGATGACGATCGGCACTTTGTCGTTGACCGGCTTTCCCTTTACGTCCGGCTACTACTCAAAGGACGCAATCATCGAGGCGGCCTACGCGTCGCATCGGTCGATGGCCTTCTACGGCTATCTGATGACCGTCATCGCCGCCGCGTTGACGTCGTTTTATTCCTGGCGGCTGGTGTTCATGACCTTCTTCGGCCAAGCGCATTGGGCTGACGACGGCCACGCCGCGCCCGGCCATGGCCACGCCGCCGCCGCGCTAAGCGCATCGGATCACAGTCATGGCGCGGACGCGCATGGACATGGCGGCCATCAGCTCGATCCGCATGAGTCGCCGCTCACGATGCTGATTCCGCTCGCCGTTCTCGCCTTCGGCTCGCTTTTCGCCGGCCTCATCTTCCACACCGACTTCATTGGTGAAGGCTACGCCGAATTCTGGAAGAACTCCCTCTATCTTGGTCCGGACAACCATATTCTCGAGCAGATGGAGGAGATCCCGCGTCTTGCCGCCCTCATGCCGACGATCATGATGGCCGGCGGGTTCCTGGTCGCGCTCTATGTCTATATTCTAGCGCCTGGAACGGCGGCGCGCCTCGCCGAGGCCATGCCGGCGCTGTACCGCTTCCTGCTCAACAAATGGTATTTCGACGAGCTCTACGACTTAATTTTCGTCCGTCCGGCTTTCTGGCTCGGCCGCGTGCTCTGGAAGGGCGGCGATGGCGCAATCATCGATCGCCTGGGGCCGGATGGGATAGCCGCGCGCGTTATTGACGTGACTGGCAGAGTTGTCAAACTCCAGAGCGGCTATATCTACAATTACGCATTCGCCATGTTGATCGGCCTCGCCGCTCTCATCACCTGGTATCTGGTCGGGGGCATCCGCTGATGTTCGGCTTCGGCATCCTCACCTGCATCGTCTTCCTGCCGATCGTCGGCGTCGCGTTCATCCTCGCGCTGCGCGGCGAGGATGAGGCCACTTTGAACAACGCCAAATGGGCCGCGCTGGCGACGACGCTGATCGTGTTCGCGCTGTCGCTTTACGCTTATGCCCGGTTCGATACGTCATCGGCGGCGTTCCAACTCCTCGAGGAGAAGAGCTGGTTCGGTTCGGGCCTTATCTACAAGCTCGGCGTCGACGGCCTGTCGATGCCGTTTTTGCTGCTTACCGCTTTTTTGATGCCGTTCTGCATCGCCGCTTCATGGAAGATCACCTATCGCCTGAAGGATTATTTGATCGCCTTCCTGGTGCTCGAGACCTTGATGCTCGGCGTCTTCTCGGCGTTGGACCTCGTGTTGTTTTATCTGTTCTTCGAGGGCGGCCTCATCCCGATGTTCCTCATCATCGGCGTTTGGGGCGGCCAGCGGCGCGTCTACGCGAGCTTCAAATTCTTTCTCTATACGCTCGTCGGCTCTTTGTTGATGCTGCTCGCCGTCATGGCGATGTATGGCGTCGCAGGGACGACGGACATCGCCGTCCTCCTCAAAACCAACTTCCCCGCGTCGATGCAGAAGTGGCTGTTCCTCGCCTTCTTCGCCTCGCTCGCGGTGAAGATGCCGATGTGGCCGGTCCACACCTGGCTTCCCGACGCTCACGTCGAGGCGCCGACGGCCGGGTCGGTCATTCTCGCCGCCATCCTTTTGAAGATGGGCGGATACGGATTTATCCGCTTTTCGCTTCCGATGTTTCCCGACGCCTCGGCCTATTTCGCGCCGCTAGTCTTCGCGCTCTCAATTATCGCGATCATCTACACGTCGCTGGTGGCGCTGGCGCAGGAGGACATGAAGAAGCTGATCGCCTATTCCTCGGTGGCGCATATGGGCTTCGTCACCATGGGCCTTTTCAGCATGACCCAGCAGGGCGTCCAGGGCGCGATGTTCCAGATGATCTCGCATGGCTTCGTCTCCGGCGCGCTGTTCCTTTGCGTCGGCGTTGTTTATGACCGCATGCATACGCGCGAGATCGACGCCTATGGCGGTCTCGTCGAGCGCATGCCGCTCTACGCCGTGGCTTTCATGATTTTCACCTTGGCGAATGTCGGTTTGCCCGGCACGTCCGGCTTCATTGGCGAGTTCCTGAGCCTTGTTGGCACGTTCAGGATTAATAGCTGGGTCGCTCTTTTGGCGACGACCGGCGTCATTCTGTCGGTGCCCTACGCGCTCTACCTCTATCGGCGCATTATTTTCGGCGTTCTCGACAAGCCAAGCCTGCGAAACATCCTCGATCTCTCGGCCCGGGAGGTCGCGATCCTCGCGCCTCTCGTCGCCGTGACGGTCTATTTCGGCTTTCATCCAGGTCCTGTCCTCGACAGCTCCACAGCGTCGATCACGGCTTTGATCAAGGACTATAATTCCGCGTTGGCGGCGACCAAGACCGCGGCGCTGGCTTTCCACTAGCGCGCGATCGTTTCCGACGATCGCGCGCCCGTTTGTTTATGCACGATCCGATCGGATCCGCGCTTTTGAGGCTGACACCATGGCGCCGTTGTCCTTCGCCCTCGCGCACACCTTGCCGGAGCTCATTCTGGCCATCGGCGTCCTCGGCCTCCTGCTTTTCGGCGCCATCCGCGGCAAGGATTTGGATGGCCCGATCACCGAAATCGCCGTCGGACTGCTGTGCGCCGCGATTGTCGTCATCCTGCTGGGCTTCAAGACCGAGGCGGTGGTTTTTGACGGGGCCGTGGTCGACGACGGCTTTGGCCGGTTCATGAAGGTTTTGGCGCTACTCGGTTCGTTGACGACGCTTGTCATGGGCCAGGACTTCCTCGCCCGCGAACGGATCGACAAGTTCGAGTTCCCGGTGCTCATCCTCTTGGCCACCCTCGGGATGCTCGTGTTGATTTCGGCGCAGAACCTGATCGCGCTCTATCTGGGACTCGAATTGATGTCCCTCTCCCTTTACGTGATCGCCGCTTTTCACCGCGACAATCTCAGGGCGTCGGAGGCCGGGCTCAAATATTTCGTTCTTGGCGCTCTCTCCTCCGGCATGTTGCTCTATGGCGCCTCGCTGATTTACGGTTTTGCGGGAACGGTATCCTTCTCCGGGATCGCCGCGGCCGTGCACGGAAAGGCCTCGATCGGCATCATTTTCGGCCTGGTGTTCCTGATGTCGGGCCTCGCCTTCAAAATGTCGGCCGTGCCGTTCCATATGTGGACGCCGGACGTCTATGAGGGGGCTCCGACGCCGGTGACGGCGTTCTTCGCGTCGGCCGTCAAAATGGCCGCCGTCGCGATCACCGTGCGCGTGGTGATGACCGCGTTTCCGGGGATCGCTCCGCAATGGCGTCAGATCATTGTCTTCATTTCGATCCTGTCCATGGCGCTTGGCGCCTTTGCGGCGATCGGCCAGTCGAACATCAAGCGCCTGATGGCCTATTCCGCCATCGGCCATGTCGGTTTCGCCATGGTCGGGCTCGCGGCGGGCACCGAAACCGGCGTCTTCGGCGTCATCGCCTATATGGCGATCTATCTCGTCATGACGCTTGGGACTTTCGCGGCGATTCTGTCGATGCGGGTCGCAGGCCACGCCGTCGAGCGCATTTCCGATCTGTCGGGCCTCTCCAAGAACGATCCGCTAACCGCCTTCTTTTTGGCGATGATGATGTTCTCTCTGGCCGGCGTTCCGCCGCTGGCCGGCTTTTTCGCCAAATGGTATGTCTTCAACGCCGCGATTCAGGCGCACCTCTATCCTCTCGCGGTCATTGGCGTTCTCTTGAGCGCGGTTGCGGCCTATTACTATATCCGGATCGTCAAGGTCATGTATTTTGACGATCCGGCGCCAGCTTTCGATAGGCCGACGCCGGCTTTGCGCGCCGTCCTTGCAGTGACGAGCTTTCTCGTGGTGTTCCTGTTCGCTTTTCCGGGCTGGTTCGTCGCCGCCGCGGGGGTGGCGGCGAAGTCCCTGTTCTAAGAATTGCAAAATGGTGGTTTGGCCCTGTCGCATCTTCAAGGATCGTTTCGAGCTTCAGGGTTCCGGTTGGCCTCTTACGGCATGCTGGTGTCAACCAATGACGAGGCGCTAGCGCGCGCGAGATCCGGCGATCCCGGCCGGCTCTGGATTACCGCCGAAAGCCAGACCGGCGGACGCGGCCGCAATGGCCGGCGCTGGACGTCGGAGCCGGGCAATCTCTTCGCAAGTCTGTTGCTCATCAATCCGGCGCCGCCGCGCCGCCTCGCCGAATTGGGGTTCGTGGCCAGCCTCGCCCTCGCCCATGCTTTATGCGCCATCCTTGGAGCCGATCCGGGCCTTAGGATCAAATGGCCGAACGACATTCTCTACAAGAGGGCGAAGCTGGCGGGTGTTCTGCTTGAAAGCGTCGCGTTGCCGGGCGGCGTCGCCTGCGTCGTCGGAATCGGCGTCAATTGTGCGTCGCATCCGCGCGATGCGCTCTATCCGGCGACCGACCTCAGCGAGGCCGCCGGCCGCGAGATCGCGCCGGACATCATAATGGAGCCGCTTGCGACAGAGATGGCCCGTTGGCTCGACGTCTGGTCGAAAGGCGAGGGGTTTGACGTCATTCGCACGCAGTGGCTAGCCCTCGCCGCCGGCATTGGCGAGACCATTGAAGTGGCTCGGCCGCAGCAGAATTCTGACAGGCGTTTTTCGTACCCTCGACGCTTCCGGCCGGCTCATCCTGCAATGCGAATCCGGTCAGGTCGCGATTGACGCGGGAGACGTTTTTTTGGCCGCAAGCCCTCCGCGCGCCGATCCAGGAGCGTAAACAGATTTTGAAGAAAGTGACAGGAAAGGTCTTGATCTATGAACGCGGCAAATGACGAACTCGTCTTCACGCCGCTCGGAGGCCTCGGCGAGATCGGCATGAACCTCGCCCTTTATGGCTTTGGCCCAAAAGGGCGCATGAAATGGTTGATGGTCGATTGCGGCATCGCTTTCGCCGGACCGGAACTCGCCGGGATCGAGGTGGTCATCCCGGACGCGCGCTTCATCGAGAAAATGCGCGAGGATCTGGTCGGGCTGGTCATCACGCACGCGCATGAGGATCACATCGGCGCCGTCGCCGATGTCTGGCCTAGGCTCGGCTGCCAGGTCTACGCCACGCGTTTCGCCGCCGAGCTTTTGCTGGCCAAACGGCTGTCGGAACCAGGGGCGCCGGAAGTGCCGATCAAGGTCGTTCCACAAGGCGGGACGATCGAAGCCGGCCCGTTTTCGGTCGAATTCATAGCTGTGGCGCATTCTATTCCGGAAAGCTGCGCCCTCGCCATCCGCACCCCGCTCGGCGCGATCGTGCACTCGGGCGATTGGAAGATCGACGCCGAGCCGGGGCTCGGCGCGCCGACCGATGAAAAGCGGCTCAAAGCCATCGGCGACGAGGGCGTTCTGGCGCTGATCTGCGATTCGACCAATATTTTGCGCGAGGGAATCAGCCCTTCGGAGGGTGAGGTCGGCCGAACCTTGCGCGAGGTCATAGGCAAGTCCCCTGGACGCGTCGTCGTCACGACCTTCGCCTCCAATGTCGCGCGCATCCGCGCCGTCGCCGAAGCCGCCTCCGCCGCCGGCCGCAATGTGGTGCTGGTCGGACGCGCCATGGAGCGCGTCGTCGCAGTTGCCCGCGAATGCGGCTATCTTGACGGCATTGCGGATTTTCTTGGCGTCGACGCATTCGCGCATTTGCCACGCGACAGGGTGGTTTTGATCGCGACCGGCAGCCAGGGCGAAAATCGCGCGGCCATCGCGCGTATTTCAGAAGGCGAGCATCCGTCGGTAACGCTCAGCGCTGGCGATAAAGTCGTCTTTTCCTCGCGCACGATCCCTGGCAATGAACGCGAGGTCGGCCGCATCATCAATAATCTGATCCGCTCCGGGATTGACGTCGTCACCGATCGCAACGCGCTCGTTCACGCCTCGGGCCATCCGCGCAAAGGCGAGGTCGCCCAGCTATACGCCTGGGTGCGGCCGCAGATCGCTATTCCAGCGCATGGAGAGGACCTTCATCTGGCGGAACATGCGAAATTCGCCAAGGCGCAGGGCGTGCCGCATGTGATCGGCGCGCGCAACGGCGACATTGTCGCGCTCGCGCCCGGCCAGCCGGCAATCGTCGCGCAAACGCCGCATGGCCGTCTGTTGAAAGACGGGAATATTTTTGTATCCTCGACAGACGAAGCCCCGCGGATGCGCCAGAAGCTGGCGGCGTCCGGCATTATCACCATCGCCCTCGCCGTAACCGCCAAGGGCGATCTCGCCGGCGTGCCCGACGTCATGACCGCAGGCATTCCCGCGCAGGTCCGCGACGGCGCCGCAATGGACGCCATCGTCGACGACGCCATGTTTCAAACCTTCGACCATCTGCCGCGGCAGAAGCGCCGCGACGCCGACATCGTGTCGACCGCGATCGAAAAGGCGGTGCGCAACGCGGTGGCGTCGGCGTGGGGCAAGCGTCCCGCCGTGCATGTGCTTGTGGTCGAGGTGTGATTGGGGAGAAAATGCAATGCTCGGCAAGCTTAATCATGTCGCCATCGCCGTGAAGGATCTCGCCGCCGCCGCGGCCGTCTACCGCGATGCGCTTGGCGCCGACGTCAGCGATCCTGTCTCGCTGCCCGAGCATGGCGTCAGGGTCGTCTTCATTGCGCTGTCGAACGCGAAGGTCGAACTCCTCGAGCCGCTCGGCGAGGCTTCGCCGATCGCCGGTTTCGTCGCCAAGCACCCCAACGGCGCGATCCATCACGTCTGTTACGAGGTCGATGATCTCTTGCGCGCGCGAGACAAGCTGTCCTCGAGCGGCGCGCGCGCGCTCGGCGACGGCGCGCCGAAAATCGGCGCGCATGGCAAGCCGGTCCTGTTCCTCAACCCGAAGGATTTTTGCGGCGTCTTGATCGAGCTCGAACAGGCCTAAACCATCGGCAAGCGGAGCGGCTGTCGATTTGCCTGAAAAAACAGCGTCAAAATGATGGCTCCAGCAACTGAAAACGCGCCGCGCGCGCCTCCCGCATCGCCCCGTTTGGGAGCCGAAAGGAGGCGCCGCGGAATGCGTAGGCCTCGCTCCACTTGTGGACTCCGCGATGGCTGCGAAAAGGACCCCTCGGGAAGGCCGCCCCCAAGCCGGGCGCGGACCGAATTGCCGCGCCTGAGCAGGGTCAGTTGGCGCTGTGTCCGCCGTCGACGTTAAGGACGTGACCAGTGATGAACCGGGCTTCGTCCGACGCGATGAACACGATGCCGTCGGCGACTTCCTCGGAGAGGCCGAGGCGACCCAACGGAACCTGCGAAGCCAGGGCCGCCTTGTTCTCCGCTGTGCCGGTGAAGCGGGTCAGCATGCCGGTGTCGGTGGGGCCTGGCGCGACGGCGTTCACGCGAATTCCCGACTTGGCGACCTCGAGCGCCACCGACTTGGTGATGCCTTCGACGGCGTGCTTGGCGCCAACGTAGATCGAAGCGAAGGGCGCTCCCTCGTGCCCGTAGGTCGAGGAGATATTGATAATGCTGCCGCTCCCCTGGGCCTGCATGGCGCGCACTTCATGCTTCATGCTCAAAACCACGCCGAGAACGTTGGTCTCGAACGTCGCGGCAAAGCTTTCGGCAGTCTGGTCCGTGATCGGGCCCACCGCACCTTCGGTGGCGGCGTTGTTCACCGCGACATCGAGACGCCCAAACCGCGCGACGGTCTTGTCGACCATGTTGCGGACGTCATCCTCCATGCGGACGTCGGCGTTGGTGAATTCGGCCTCCGAGCCGAAAGAGCGCAACTCCTCAACGAGCGTCTTGCCGGCTTCATCACGCCGACCGGCAACGACCACCTTGGCGCCCTTCTTGGCGAAGGCGACGGCGGCGGCGCGCCCAATGCCGGTGAGTTCCACCGGTAATCAAAACAACGGGCGAAGTCATGATCATCTCCTTGATTAATCTGCGTTTTGAGCTGCGGAAGGCTCGTGCTTGGTGAAACCGAAGTGTTGTTTCACATAGGTGGACCCGCCTGTAGTCACGCAGTAGACTTTGGTCCGTCACATCTTTTGTGAAATGAAATCACAGTGGCCCGATTGGACGTAAATCGCTCCGGCGAAATGGAAGTCTTTGCGCGGGTCTTCGAGCTCGGGGGGTTTTCCGCCGCGGCGCGCGCGCTACGCATGACCCCCTCGGCGATCAGCAAACTCGTCGGGCGTCTCGAGACCAGGCTCGGCGCGCGGCTGGTCAATCGCTCGACGAGGGGGCTTCAGTTCACGCCGGAAGGTCGGTTGTTCTACGACCGGAGCATACGACTGCTCGCCGACATGGACGAGGTCGAGCGATCCGTTGCCGAAGCTGAGGTCCCGAACGGAAAAATCAGTGTGAGCGCCAACGTCCCGGTCGGGCGGCAGTTGCTGTTGCCGATCGTCCCCGCTTTCCTCGAGGCCTATCCGAAGCTCTCTTTGGAGATATCCCTGACGGATCAGGTGATCGACCTGCTCGAACAGCGGACCGACGTTGCGCTGCGCAGCGGTCCGCTCAAAAGCTCCCAACTCATCGCGCGCAAACTTGGCGCTGCGCGGATGATGATCGTTGGATCACCGCGTTATTTTGCGCGATACGGCGTTCCGAAGACGCCGGATGAGCTGCCGCGGCATAATCGGCTTGGCTTTAGCTACGCCCGAATGGCGAAGGGCTGGCCGTTGATTGACGAGGGCGTAGAGAGAACGATCCCGCCCTCCGGCAACGTCCAGGTCAGCGACGGCGACGCCTTGCGGACTCTGGCCATCAGCGGTGTCGGCCTGGTTCGATTGGCCTCTTTCATCCTATAAACCGCAGTTGGCTGGTTTGAATTTGCCACGAATCGCCACATTATCAGGGTCATGACGCACGATGTTTCGCTTGTCTGCCTTCACCCTGCGGGTGAGCAACCGTCGGTTGAAGAGAAGGGTCCACCGGAAGGCGTGAGCCTCGACAGTTTCGCCGGCCCAGTTCGCGTCGAATGGGATATCGAGGCGGCGCTGACGCCGCTTGGGCAATTGCCGTTCTTCATCGATTTTCTGAAAGCGGCGGGCCTGTTCGACGCTTTCGTGGCAGATTCCCCGCTGCATTACGCAAGTCCGAACGCGCCGAAAAAACGCGACGTGTTGGGAACGGCGATGTTGTCGATATTATCTGGCCACAAGCGTTACGCACACATAGCGGCGCTCCGTTGCGATAACGTTCTTCCGGAGCTGCTCGGCATGAAGAAGATCGTTAGCGAGGACGCCGTGCGGCGCGCCTTCGCCGCGATCAAGGAAGATGAGGGCGCGGCGTGGCTGCGACGGCATATTGATTATTGTAGCACCCCGCTTCTGGCCGAGCCCTGGGTGCTTGACGTCGATACTACCGTGAAGCCGCTTTACGGCCATCAGGAAGGCGCGGTCGTCGGCTACAATCCGAAAAAACCCGGGCGGCCAAGCCATTCCTACCATACCTACTCGATGGCTGGAACAAGGCTTGTTTTAGACGTTGATGTTGTCGCTGGAAATGAACACACGTCGAAACATTTTGCGCCTGGCCTGTGGGCGTTGCTCGATCGCATCCCGCGTGATCTGTGGCCGTCTCTGTTGCGTGGCGACTGCGGGTTCGGCAACGAGGCGATCATGCGGGAGGCGGAGCAACGCGGTTTAGCCTATTTATTCAAGCTGCGCTTGACGTCCAATGTGAAGCGGATGATCGAACGTCTTTCCACGCAAAGGGAGTGGACGAACGCTGGTCAAGGCTGGCAAGCCAAGGAGAGCCTATTGCGGCTCGATGGGTGGAGCCGGCACCGCCGCGTGATCATATTGCGTCGACGGGTGAAGGGAGACTTGGCGATATCTTCAAATGAGACAACCGGGCAACAGACGTTGACTTTCGTCGAAGTTGGCGTGGGCGTCGACGTCTACGAATATTCCGTCCTCGTCACTTCGCTTGACGAAGAGCTTGTGAGTTTCGGCCAGTTGTATCGCGATCGCGGCGATAGCGAGAATATTTTTGACGAATTGAAAAACCAATGGGGCTGGGGCGGCTTTGTCACGCAGGATCTTGCGCGTTGCCGGCTAGCTGCAAGAATGGTCGCGTTGTTTTACAATTGGTGGAACATTTTTGTTCGTCTGATCGAACCGGATCGCCATATGGAGGCGATCACCAGCCGGCCACTCCTCTTGCACGCTATCGCGACAAGGGTGCGTCACGCCCGCCAAACAACAATCAGCGTGGCGAGTTCACATGCGCGAGCGATCCCCGCCGCGAAAGCGTTTCGGACGGTCGCCATGTTTCTACGCGATCTCGCAAAAAGTGCGGAGCAGTTAACGGACCTACAACGCTGGCGGCAAATCCTCGCGAGAGCGTTCCAAGTTATCCTGCGAGGGCGTCAGTTGCGCTCGCCGCCACGCCTCGCGCACGGTTGACGTAACAACTTTCCGATTGAGAAGCGCAAAAATAAGCCGAGCGTTCAACCGCAACTGCCGGATTTAGGTTCATGGTCAAGGATGATATTGCCGCCAATCGGCTTGTCCCTGTTCTCGAGGCGTTCAATCCAGGCGATATCGACGAATTGCATGCTGTCTATCTTGGGCAGGGTGGGCTCCTGCCGCTCCGGATCCGTGTCTTCTTAGAGTTTCTGGCCCAGCGGATCAAAATCGGCGATCCATAATTGATGGCCGAGAAGGGGTCGTAAAGCGGACCTGGAGTTCGCCGGCCTACCTCCGCCAAGCCGTTCGGGTTCTCGCACAGCCTGTCCCGCATCGCCGCCGCTTTGCGCGAGAGCAGTTTCGCTTCGGAGCCCTCTCGATCGCGCGAAAATATCGCAATAACAAAGAGATAGCGAGGCGTTCCGGGTCATCGGATCACTTGGCGCGCGCCGCATGTTCGGTAAATGTCCAGAAAAAGCTTGCGATCTAGAACACTTTGTGAACAAATAGGGATCATAAGGTGTCGGCACGTTGGATGTCAGCACACTTTCTCTTTAAAGTTGTAGTTTCTGGAATTAATCGTATCTTGGTTGCGCACGTATAGATCGAGTGATTTGCGAAAATGGACAGTCTGTTGCGCCTGCTTTTCAGTTTCATCCGTGGCGTTGCCGCTCGCGAAGCCGCGGCGGTGGACGCCGAGCGATTGATCGCCAGATTTCGCGATCGGGCCTATTTCGAGGCGCGGGACCGGGTCAAAGGCCGCTGCGTCGACGGCGACGGGTCGGCCCGCTATTGGACGAAGGTCAAGCTGGAAATCGCCAGGCGCCAAGGGATCGCGATCGGCCTAAACGGCGCCGATATGCGGGCGTGAGTTGCAGCGGCCGCTTCACGGCAAATGCAGCGCAAACGACAGTGTTGGCGCGCGGGGTATGGGCGTCGTGGCTCGAGCGGCCGCAAAATTACTATTGTCTGCACAGTTGGCGGTCTCTGCGGCGAAAATCCTCCCTTGTGACCGCGTTACGCGAAGCAAATCCGAGGAAGCTTCAAATCGGTCCGGCGGACGGATGCGATGCGCTCTTTGAGTTGCCGGCCATCCTTCTAAATAATGGCGTTCGTCATGCCGGGGCGAGCGCGCGTTGGCTGTCAAGCCTGCGGCCTTGATGCGATCGCAAGGCGGCCGCCCTCTTTTGCCTGTCCTTTTTGTTGCGTAAAGTAGCGACGGTCGGGTCGAGCGCCTTGATCGACGGCCGTCCAAATTTTCAAGAGCGCAACTGCGAAAGCAGAATTGATTGCGTCGTTCAGACTTCGGGAGATTGCGCCAATGACGTTCTTCCATGATCCGATAGATGCGCCGCCGGCGCGATGCGGCTGCGTCAGTTGCGCGCCTCTTCTGCAGCGGCGCAAATTTCTCGCCGGGTCTGTCGCGGCGATGGCCGCCGCCGGCTTGAATCTTTTGTCGGCCCGACGCGCGGCCGCGCAGACGACGCTTGAACCGGATGAGGCGCTGAAAGCGCTGATCGACGGCAACGCCCGCTTCGTCGCGGAAGAGCTAACGTCCTTTGACGACGATCTCCATATCCTCAGAGACAATACGGTCGCCAAACAGGAGCCGTTCGCGGCGGTGCTGGCCTGCGCCGATTTGCGCGTGCCGATCGAAATGGTATTCGACCAGAGCATCGGCCATCTGTTCGTCGCGCGGATCGCCGGCAACATTTGCACGCCGGAGATTATCGCCAGCCTGGAATATGGCGCGGTCGTTTTGGGGACCAAGGTGATCCTCGTGCTTGGTCATTCAGGCTGCGGCGCGGTGAGCGCGGCGGCCGCCGGCAAAGCGGTCCCCGGCCAGATCAGCGCCCTCTACGCGCCGATCCGGCCGGCGGTGGATCGATCAGGGTCCAACATAGAAGCGGCGATCAAGGCGAACGCGCAAATTCAGGCGGGCCTGCTGCAAACGGCTTCGCCGGTCATCGCCGGTCTCATCAAAGAGAACAAGATCAAAGTCGCCGCCGCCTATTACAACCTTGCGGACGGCAAGGTCTCTCTCCTGTCCTGAACCCTTGCGCTGTCATTTCACTTGAATGGTGGGCGCGACAGGGATTGAACCTGTGACCCCTCCCGTGTGAAGGCCACGGGCTCGCTTGCAAGTCATTGTTTTTCATGACGCTTTTTTCTCCTCATGGTTTGACTGCGCGGATTTTGCACCAAGCGACGGCAAGGCGTTCATGCCCGCCCGGTAGTTTTCAGAGCTGGCGTGCGCGTAGCGCGTGACGCAGGAGAGCGTCTTCCAGCCGCCAATAGTCTGCAATGCGATCAGGTCGCGATGCTCGCGATAATGCCAGGTCGCGAAAGTGTGTCGGCAGTCGTGAACATGAAAGTCCGAAAGGCCCGCCCGCCGCACCGCGCCTTGGAACGCCGTCTTGATGGCGCTGCCTGCCGAATCATCTCCCTTGCGGCGGGGCTGCGCATAGGGCGCCCGTCCGGACGCCGGAATACGGCTCCGTCGCGGTGCGGAAGGTTAGCTAGCTCGCCCACGAGGTCGTCATTCAGCGCCACGCCGCGCGGGCGCTGGGTCTTCGTCTTCGGAAAAATGACATGGGCGCGCGACAGGTCAACGCAATGCCAGTCGAGCCAAAGCGCCTCGCTGGCCCGCGCGCCGGTCAAGAGCAGGAACATGACGAGCGGCCGAAGATGCGGCGAGCAAGCGTCGAGCAGCCTTGCGGCCTCATCCGGCTCGATCCAGCGGACGCGGCCCGGCGGCACCTTGGGGCGGCGCATGTCAAGCTTAATTCCCGCCAACCGGAGAATCGCCGAAACCGGCGTATAGACTTGCCGTGAACGGGTCGCGTTGGAGCCTGCCGGAAGTATCGCGACCGCCGCCCGGTCGATCGCCTTCTGGTCGATTTGGTCGATAGGCGTCGCGCCGAAATAGCCCAGCAAGGGCGCGATAAAGCGCCTCTCGCCGCCGTGCTCCATATAGGCTATCGATGCGGCCTCGAAGCTTTCGGCTTGCTGAAGGGGACCACGCGCCCGCTCGTCGAAGATGTCGCGCCGCAGCTTTTCGAGGAGCGTTTGCGCTTCTCTTCGGTCGCCAGTGCCCAGGCTTTCGAAGATACGGCGGCCATGTTCCGTGCCGCGCGCATACCAGTAGGGCGAGCCGCCCCTTTTGCAGAGGTCGATGGGCATGATTTCGAGCCTTCCCATAATTCTATAAACGCTTCGGCCTCGGTAAACCAGCGCCGGTCGCCGATTTTCAACCCAAGTTTTCTCGCCCGCGCGTGGTCGCGCACGACGCGAAGGGCGATGCCGAAACGCTGGGCGATTTGAAAATCTGAAGAAAGCCCCACTGCTAATCCGGTCTTTTCTGCCCATAGGCGGTCGCGCTCGGCCCCAACCGAGCAGTCGACAACCCCGGGCGCGAACATGCACACCTTGAAAACGACCTTGCCCTCTTCGTCGAAAAACTCGGCCATTTATTTCTCCGTAGCATAGAGTTGCAGCGCGGGACGCTGGCGGCCTTCGACGGCCTGGCGCGGGGTCTGGTCGGACGGCGCGATGTAAACCTGCCAGCGCGCCTCTGCGCCGTAGAGCTGATCTTCTTCGACGTCGTCTTCGCGAAAGACTAGCACCTTGGCGTCGCCGAAGCGCCCGCTGAAATAGGTGCGCCCGTTCGCCGAGGTCCGCTGAAAAAGTTTGAAAAGTGGTAGCTTGAAATCGGTCATTTGCTTTCCTTTAGGGCCCGGGCACAGCGACAACAGAAACGCCGTCGAGCCGGACGCTGACGGTTGCGTCGGTCGCTGCGGCGCCGCCGCTAACTGCCGCGCCTATCTTAAAAAACCCCGCGGCGCTCGCCTTGCAGAGGCTCGCCGAGTTGTCCCAAAAGACTGCGGCGCCTTCCGCGAATGTTGTCACGGAATTTGGCTTCGGGAGCGTCCAACAGCCGACGACGCCAGCTTCAACCGGAAGGCCAGCCGCGGCGTCAAACATGGCAACGCCGAAAATTGCGCCGCTCATAAAGGGTTGGCCGCTGACGACGCCACCGCTCGGCGAGGTGAGCGTGACGACGTCGCCCCTGTGCAGAAAATTCTTGGCCATATCGTTCTACCTTTCGTGTTCGCAATCAAGCCCCTTAGAGCTTGCAACTTTGATGGTCCGCGGCGCGAGGCCCTGTAGAGCCGCAATGCGCCGCATGAGGTCGTTTTGAGCCTCGCGCATTTCGGTGTCCGACCGATATTCTGCGGTGCGCTGCGCGCCGTTCGCCATGTAGCTTATCGAGCGCACCCCTCTGGCGCGGGCGGCGTTCAGCGTTTCTAGCTGCGCCTGTAAAGCGGCTACCGTCTCGGTCATGTCTTAAGCGCCCGGGTTGCAATACCAGCCGCGCGGCTCGACGAAGGCGCCGCCGAAATCTAGCCGGATTTTGAAGCGCAAACCGTCGATATCGAAGCCGATTTCGCTGAAAATCTGCGGCCCCTGCTCGCCGTCGAGGTAGGCGTATTCGAGGCCCTCGATCTGCGCCGGATCGGCGACGAGGTACCATTTCTTCGCGTCGGTCAGGCGCGGCTCAACCACAACGCCGAGCAGGCTGCTCCAAATGTTGACATTCTCGACTTGCACCGCGCGGATTGCCGTCACGGTCTGCTCGGCGAGGGTTTCGAGCGCCGCCGGCACAACCAACCATCGCGGCACGACATTTATCAGCACGCCGGACATTTCGGTTTGGCTTCGCATGGCCAGGCGCGCCGTCGAGAGGTTGGTGCTGCTGATAACCGTGCCCGTCGTGGCGAGGTTGCCGTGCGCCGCGTTGAACACCGGCACGCCGTCTTTCATGTTGGCGTTGGCGGTGACGAGGTTGGTGAGAAACTGCGCCTCGAAGGCCGCAGCGGCGAGGCCCATGCGGCGCGTCAGGTCGTTGAGCGCGCCGAGCTCGTCGTTGACGTAGGCTTGCCGTGAAAAGCCGAGGGTTCGGCCATAGGTGCCGAGTTTATACGTTTCTTCGGTGTCGCTCATGCCGCCAGCTTGAAACTCGCCGTGTTCGTTGATGGCCAACAAGGCGGGCGCGAAAGACATTTGTATGCGGTGTTTCAGGCGGAAGTCGCGCGCTTGTGGTTTGCCGCGCGACCAGCTTCAGGCCGCTCGGGGCGGCCATGTAGGCTTGCCGCATGCTCTTATTAATCGCGTCTTGTAGAACGAATGGTAAATCGCTCGTTGTTTCGAAAAACGCGCGCTCTACAATCATGGCCGGCGCGCCGGTTGCTGGCATGCCGCGAGCTCTGAGGCAATCCCGCGCGATCTCGACGAGGGATAGGCCGACATAGGGCCTGGCGGCGTCGGAAGGAGTCGAGCCCGTCATCCGGCAGAAGATCGCCTCGCCGATGGTGGCGCGCCGCCATTCCGGATCGTTGCTATCGAAGCCGCCAATGCTCGCCGACACGGTGCGGATATTTTCGGCGTGCGCCGAGCGAACCCGCATGGCCTCAAAGGCCGCGGCTCGCGCCTGCTCGGCGGTCGCGTTGGCGTCGATTTGCGAGTCGATCCACGTTTGCGGCAAGCCCGAGAGGCGGGCGATATGAGCGAATTTCGACATTGGCGGCCGCCCGGTCTGAAAGCGCCGGCGGGTCGGTCGTGGTGATCTGCGTTGTTTGCGTGGTTTGCTGCGGCTCCATTTGGGAACTCCTGATAACGGCCTTCGGGTCCGCGCCAATCGCGGTGAGGCTTAATTCAACCGGCGTTAATCGGGTTACGGTGACGATGCGCTTGCCGCCGACGGTCAATTCCTTCGTCTCGTCGATTCTGTAGCCAAAGGAGACGCCCCTCAAATGGCCCTCCCGGGCGGCCAGGACGGCCATTTCGCCCTCGGGGCTAGTGGACATGCGGACGGTAGCGACAACCTCGCCGCCGGCCACGCGGACCGCCGTGACGGAGCCTAAAATGTTTCTTATGTCGTCGCGCTGATGGGAATTGAGGACGGGCGCGCCGCGCAGAGCGCTCCAATCTTGGTTGACGTCGATCTGCTCGATGTAAGGCCCGCGCCCGTCCCGCCGCTCGACGCCGGCGCCGGACGAGACGACAACTTCGAAGGTGCGCTGCCTCGGGGTTCCAGCTTTGCGCGCCGAGGGCGGCTTCGCGGGTTAGGATTTCAGCGACGGCGGATCTAAGGTGCAGGTACATTTTCGGCCCCTTGCTTGGCGTCGCGGCAGGCGGCGCGAAGTTAATTCCCAAGGCTTTTTCGCGTGCTCGGTCCGCGGCGATTTCGGCGTCCAACTCCTCGATGTTAAGCCCTCTGGCCGCCACGGCTTCTCGGCGACTGTGAGCCCGGCGCCAATGGCCAAGCGCCTCTGACTGAGCGTCCTTCAGTGGATCGAGGTAGGCGCTTTTTGGCGCTATCCATTTGTGGCGCAACGTCGCCTCTGTTAACGGCGCATTGATCCGGCCGGCCAGGATTTCAACGGTCAACCAGCGGCGATAAGTCGGGCGCAAACTCTGAAAAGCGAAGTGATCTTGCCACGCCTCGATCCGCCGGCGGAAGGCGACGAGCGCCACGCGCGCCGAGCTGAGAAATTCACCTGGCTGAAATATCGTGCGTCGAGCATGAAGCCCGGGATTGCCACAACCGGCGCCAATTTCGCGGCTCATCGACGTTTTGGAAATCGTTGCTCTCGGTTCCAATCTGCGGCGGATCGCTGAAAACTGACGGATTCGCCTGGCCGCAACCTGGTCATTGTTCCCGGCTCGAGCGACACCTCGCCCGGGTTCTCGCCCGCGAGCAGCGTCCCATCGGCATCTTGAATAAAGCCCGCCAGCATGGCGCCGATCTTCAGCCGCACCAATTGTCCGTCGGTAAGGCTGTCGAGCTCCCTGAGCCGCAATAGGACGGCTGCAAGCCTGCTCATGCCTCTCGTCTGCCCCGCGCCCTCGACCTGGAACAAGTGCAGTACATCGGTCGCTTCAACCCGCGTCAATTCGAGATTGGTGAGCAACGGCAGGCCCGGAATCCAATGCCGGTAAATGTGAAACGCGATTGGCCGGCCGAGGCGGTCGACTTCGACGCCGGCAGACGATCGCGCCTCCGTCCGGCAGCACCATGGAAAGCGCCGGATTGACTTGCGCTGGATCCAGGCTGCGGACGCGAAGCTCGTCATCTTCGAGCATGAGAATGGCGAACCATTCGCCATCGCAAAAATATCTGGAGGCGGCGTGCGCCTGTAGGCCGTAGAAACTACAGAGGCCCAACGCGTCGGCGCGGTCGCTCCATTCTTCGAAAGCGGCGGAAATGGTGGCGTCAAGGGCATCGTCGCCCGTTTGCGGCACAGGCCGCATGCCGCTGCCGACGGCCTCGCCTACGAAAACTTCTTCGGCGCTTTTGGCCAACGGTTGATTGGTTGCGGCGTAGCGCGCCCTTCGCGCTACGGGCTCGCGGCCGGCGAGAATCGCACTTTGCAGCGATGGCGTCGCGTCCGAGCCGCGCCAACGCCTCGACCGCCCGAAGCGGCGTCATAGTTGCGTTGCGCAACGGGCGCCGCAGGCCGTTTGAAAAGGCCACGCATGAATTGAAACATGGCGCGACCTCAATGCACGGCCGTGAGCTGGAAAGCGCCGGTCGGCTCCCATGTGACGCGCGCGCCTCCGGGCCCGGGAGTGGCCCAGCGCGGATTGCCGCGCGCCCATACCGGAATTTCCCCCGGCGGCGGCGCGAGCTTTTGGGGCAACTTGATGTTGTGCTCGGCGGCGCGACGGCGCAGGTAATCGACAATCGGCGGCAAGGGCTGGATCATGGTGTGGTGCGGCAGGCCGATGACGCCTTCCTTTTGCAGCTCGGCCCAGCTCCCAGCCCCGCAAATAAACTCGCTTTTGGATATGATGCGGATGGCGGCGTAGGTCTCGCGCCGATCGACGCCGTCGCGTAAGGTAAATTGCAGCCCCGGCGCAGCAGCAGCGACCGCGGCCCATGGCACGCCGCAAAAACTGACGAAGCCAAAGCTCGTCAAAAACGCCGCCGCGTCATAGGCGATGCGGTCGAGACGATCGCTTGCGCGCCGTTTGGGCGGCTCATTCCAGAGCAGCAGCTCCCGGCGCTTGCGCAGGAGCCGAAAGGCGACGTCGGTGCGATTTATCAGCCTCAGGAAATCGCCCGGCTCAAGCGCCGTCATAGGATCCATTGATTGCGCTCCGTGTTGCGAGAGAACACGCACACAGAGCGCCAATTCGCGCTGACTGTCAAGCTAAGGCGCGGCGCAAGTAGTTGAGATAATTGGAAAAATAGGAAAGGAGCAATATTTTGTCAGGCACCGAGCTTGCGCAGGACTTTGCGGTCAATCCTTTTTTCGGCGCGCCGGAGCTCCTTGAGCGTCTCCTGTAAAAATAACTCGAAGTGCTCTTTGCCGAGCGCTGCGAGCCGCCGGCTGTGGCGAATATCGGCTAGCGTCATGCCTGCGGCTTTCAGGATTTTCAGCATATCTTCGCGCGTCGCTGGCTTGCCAAGCCCGCCGGCGACGGCTTCGCCCTTCGCCAGCTTGTCGAGACGTTCTTTCGCCCTTGCGGCTTCCGCGGCGGCTTTGGCCGCTTCCGCCTCGGCTTCGGCAGCTTGGCCTGAAGTCAAGGCGGCGACGCCCTTCAAGCCCTCGGCCTTTGAAGCGTTCATATCCTGGAGCGTCTCCCAAAGCTTCACGTCCGCTTCGGCGTTCTCGCGCTGCAAAGCCGTTTGTTCGTCGGGCGTGACAATCGGAATCCGCGCATGGATGGCATCAAGGATTTTAAGCTTTTCGTCGGCGATGCGATTGCCGAGCTTTTCGAGGCGCGGGAAAAGCAAGCGCCAGAACGCGACGCGGTCGGCCTTTGTCATCGGGCAGGGGATTGAGCCGAGCGCCGCGATATGCTCGCAACGGACCTTTCCGCCCTCGCGACGGCTCTCGACAAGACTGAGTTGCAGCCGGGAGGCTGTCTGGCGGAAGCGGACAAACATTGTAGTGGCATAATGCCGCGCGCTTTTGACTTCAAGCCGATTTCCGCGCCACTACAGCCCCTCGACGAGCCACCTTGACCGCGTCACCCGCGACGGCGCTTTGCTCTGTGGCTCGAGGCGCAAGCTGGACTCGCGTGCGTCGAGATTGAGCGCCAGCCCCTGCCGCGCGGCGTAGGCCATGACAAGGCAATCCAGGCTTTCGGCGCGCTTGCCAGGAATGCGCTCGAAAAGCTGCGACGGCCGGCCGCGCGACATTTGTACGACCAATCTTTCCGAGCAAAGCTGGTCGAAATAATTGCCGTCCAGGGTGTTGCTGAACCTGACCGTCAAGCCTCTTTTCAAGCGCGCGAAAAGCAACGCCTTGATGCTGTCTGAGCCAAACAGATAAAGCCGCTGGTGGCCGCGGCTTTTCAGCTTTCCGGATGGCGCGAAAGCCGCGCGCGCAAAGCCGCTGACGCCCTTGCCGGCCCATACGCGCCGCGCCGCCCGTGCTTCGCAGAACCTCATAACAGTGTCGTAAACGCCGCCGTCGCCCGCGTCCACGATCGCTGCGTCAACGCCCAAAACGCCGCCTAAAGGGTGTGAAAAACGCTGCCTAAACAAATCATCCAAATCCTGCCAGACACCATCGCCAGTGATCGGCCCCCAAGCAACTTGATGCCCGAGAATGTAGGCCGTCCCGTCTTTCGCCCAGCCGACGAAGGAGAGCTCGATAGATTGGCCTTGGACGTCCGCGCCTACAGTCAGGCAAAGCACTTCGGACGGAATTTTGTTAAGCGAAAAATCCTCGACCCGCGAAGCCAAAGCATTTTCGTCAATTTCGTCGCCTTGCTGGCGCCACGCCTCGCCCAAAACAGTGTTGACGAAAACTTTGAGCGTCGATGGGTCGTCTTTGGCGGCCAGAAATTCGCTCGCCAATTTGCCCCAACTGGCATTGCCGAGCGACGATACCAGCGCGTTGAGCCTGAAACCGGCGTGGCCCTTGATTTCCGGCCTCGTGGCGCGCCAGCGACCGGCGGCTACCATGGCTGGCTTATGCGCCTCGGTAGTGATAGCGCCGCAGTGTGGACAGCGCCAGGCGGCCTTCTCGGGCTCGCCTACAGGCCATTCGATATGACCCCATAGGATTTCATTAAAAACGCCGCAGCTTGGGCACGAACACTCATAAACGCGCATGTCCGACGCCTCATAGGCGCGGCAAATGTTGGACGTCGTTTCGTCGAGCGGCGTGCTGCCCATAATTATTTTTCTGTCGGGAAATGTGAGCGTGCGTTTAATCGCCAAATCAATTGGCGAACCTTCGTCGCCCGTTTCCATGGCGTCGGCCTCGTCGACAAATAGGCAACGCGCAGTGTGGCGCCGCAAATTGCGCGGCGCGTGAGACGCAATGATTTTCAAACAGCCGCCCGGGAAAAATCGGGCGAGCATGGTGTCACGCCGCTTGCCGCGCTGTCCGGTTAAAGGCGCGTCGGACAAAACGCCACGAAGGGCCGGACTTGCCGAGAAAAGCGGCTCCAAATCGCTGCGCACGAAGTCTTTGCAATCCAATTCGACGGGCAAAAGGCAAAGGATCGGCGCCGGGTCATTGCTGCAAAAATGCCCGATCGCCGCCGTCACAAGGGCCGAAAAACCGATTCGAGCCGCCTTTTGCAGCGTCACGCGCTCAATGTCCGGGTCGCCTATCGCGTCGGCGATCTCGCGTTGATAGGGATAGAGCCGCATCGGCCCCGGAACGGCAGCAAGCCCCTCGGGCAGGCAGATTTCGCGTGCAATCCACTCAGACAAAGGCAACCGCGGCGGCGGAATCAGGCAGGCGAGCGCGGAACGGCGCATTTCGTCGAGAAGTTCGCCATCGTCGCATCTTTTCATCGCATTGGCCATTCATGCCCAAAGGAGCGCTGGTGCGCGATGTCAACTTAGTTCGAAAACCAATCGGAATTCGTCTATTGCCTTACGTGCTTGAATTATCTTTGCGTGAGGATAGTGGCTTGCAACTAAGTCGGTAAATTGCAGACGGTCTTCCTCTATCATTCGACAGCCAAAATAAATCGCCTCTAGTTCTTCGGGATCAAAGGGCAACTCTTCATATAGAGATTCTTTTAACCATCCTTGTCCGAACCAAATACGCCACTCTTTTTCGTATGACCAGTCAATCGCTTTCGTATAAACCATACAGTTTAATAAACCAGCTGGATCAATCCTAAAGGTACCTCCAAACATATCAATGAGTTCCTTGTCATTAAGCAACAGAGGCATCACTTTGGTGTAAAGTACTGGCCTTGCAGCGCCCCACGCACTCTTTGATTCTTTGATATGTCTAAATTTAAGTACAACCCCTTTATGGCTTTCGGCATAGTGTGACCACATTAAAATATTGTCATCAATTTCTGAAAGACATAGAATCTTTGACGTGTATAACATATTTCTAATTTTTTTATGAAGTTCAGGTATAGCCTTGCTGAAATTCTCAAGTCCTATGTCTATCGCGTCCCCAAACTTATTTTCGAATTCTTGAAACGGCACTCGTCGCAACGTATCCTTATGTGACTCAAGTATCTCACTGATTACATTTCCATTTGGTATGGCTTTATCAGAATGAATAATGTCCCATAGTAGTTGTATTGCTTTCGGTTTCAGCATCTCGCGATCTACATCTATATTGAGATCAAACTGAATGTCGAATGGGTCGTTGAATAAGGTTGGAGAAGACCATCTGAGTTTGTTATTCGACAAAACTTTCTTTGCCGTTGCAGTGCTCATGTACTTAAAAAAATATTCCATGTCCCATCCGCGCGGCACGAAAGCTCTAAATTCTATCTTTGCAGCTCGATTAACAAGGCGCGGATTTCCGCATCAAGCAAACTGACGTCCCGCGATGTTAAATGTGGAAGGTGTGCGGCGGCACGTTTGGGGAGCCGTAGCATCCCGGCGCGGATAGTCCGACAGATGCCCTCCCATTCCGTCGCTACGGCTTCGGCGTCGACGAGTGCGCCCCGCCTGACGGCGTTCCGCAGCTCGACGCTATCCGCCTGCGCCTTCGCCAGCCGAGCCCGCTCAGCGGCAGGGGTGTCGCCTTGCTTGCGCCCGCTCGCTTGCTCGCGAAGGTGCTGGCAATAGGCGCGCACGCTCTGCTCAAGATCAAAGCCGCGCCGGCCAGCCTTCACAACAAGCCCGCGCCGCGCCAGCGCCGACAGCGTAACTTCGGAAACGCCCAGCAGGCGCGCCAAAATCGCCCCTTTCACGGCCTCAAATTGCGTCGTACGCTCCATTTTTTAAACCAAGCCCCTTAGTAAAATCAGTAACTTAGAGCGATATTATGGGAGGCCGCGTCCCCCGCGCTCAAAACTCGGCGGAGGACCCGCCACAATTGGCTGCCGCCATTGGGTGACCGCCCGGAATGCCGGCGCCTAAGGAATGGTCACAACGCAGCGTGGTTCCCCTGACGGTGGACAACTCATATGTTTGCGCGAGATCAGGCGGTAGACGATCTCGATTTGGCTGCTCGGTTCGCCGGCAACGCAGCGGATATTCGAGCCGCGCATATCGCAAAACCCCGATGTTTTGAACGAATAATGCGTTTCATCTTGCGCTTCCTCTATGACGTAAAGGCCGGACACCTCTGGCGCTCTAGTTGTGAATGAGATTCCTTCCGCCTCGATGTTTTTGTCGTCATGGGTGTCATAACGAAAGGAAAACCACGCGCTCCCGTCATTGTAATCCGAGCGGATCCAGACCTCAGTAGCCGCATAGATGCATGGGACTTTACCTGCCGCAGAGGTCTGGAAGGACACGCAGTCGGCCTTCCAGATGTCGCTCTCATCCCTGTCGCGGGGGCGGAGTTTTTTGGCGGTAGCCGCGTCATAGGTGATCGCGCAAGCGTCTCCAACCTTGTGCGGTATGTCAGGCGGAGGCGGGCAAATAAGGTGTCGGGATTTGGAGATCATGCGATAGACGATAATGTATTTGCCTAGATCGCCGGTGACCAAGCATGTAACAAAGTTGTCGCGCGTGTCGCAATTCCCCAAGGGGCCATAATACGGAGGATGGAGACCACGATCACGGTCGTCCTGCACCCCTGTCACCCGGAAATTACTCTCGACCGCCGGCGTACGGCCAGAATTCCCGTAAAAAGCGATCACTCTGTTATAATATTGGGCGTCCACATACGAAAACGAGTATTCGCCACTGTTGGTGTCGAATGTTGTTCTCGCCCTATCGCACGGGACCACTCCCGCCGTAGGTGTCTGAAATTTGATGCACTCCCCAGTCCACTCGATCTCCTCCCGATCTAGTGCGGCAACCGGGGCGCTGGCCGCCATTAGCAGCAGCGCCGCCAGCGAAAAACTGCCTGCTGATATTTTTTGCTTATAATCGGCCATTGAATTCCCCCAAAAAGCAAGAGATGCAGACCAATATATTCGCTTCCGCGTTTTTGCGCCTTGGTTAAATCGACTTTTTGGTCGGCGCTCATTCTAGCCCTGCTCGTCTAGGCATAGTTCCGCTTCCGCTCCCCTCCCCCTCCCCGGCAACCGGGCAGGCCTGAGCGATTAGGAGGACCACATTGCAGCAACCGTTTACCGCGAGTGCCTGATATCGGTGGCCGGCCGCTCCCCCGCTACGAAATGCCGTAGCCGCACAGGGGGGTTCGTTTGCTCGCGCTATCCCTCAGCCCATGGGCGAGGCGTTCGGGCCGTCGGAAGTCCCCCTATTCGTGCTGATTGCTCAGCTTTGCAGGCGGCAAAGTTCCGGCGGTTGCAATCTCCGGTTTTGTTTATGGGGCGTGCCGGCATCCCCGAGGATTTCATCAGCGTCCGGGCTTCTGAGGGAGCGGGACGGCAACGGGAACAAATCCCGCTGAAATACCCGCTGCTTTCAGTCGCGCTCGATCAGGCAAGCCCGGGCGCGATAACCGATTTTCTCGAGGCGTCGATGATACGGGAGGTTGCGTTCATAGCCAGCCCTCCCGCGCCGGTTGCAAAAGGAAGGAAGGGCGGCTATTGTGGAAAGCGCAAAATTCGAGCCCTTGCTTTGTCGTATGAACTTCGCCGCGTCCAGCTACCCTGGGCGCGGCTTCGTTTTGAGGCGGGCCGGCGTTGTGAACAGGCGGCGAACATGATTTCGCGGACTGCACGGATTTTGCACGTCCAGACGCGCTTTTTGCACGTATTTTCGCGTATTGTTCCGTATTGGGCGACCAAGCCCCATCAATGCCAGAAGCGCTTAAGTGTTGGATTTGCAGAGGGTTTTGATGGTGGGCGCGACAGGGATCGAACCTGTGACCCCTCCCGTGTGAAGGGAGTGCTCTCCCGCTGAGCTACGCGCCCGTCCGTTCGGCTCTGGGCGTGATACCCGGCCTCGCGCCGCCGTCAGACGCCGCCAATCTCTTTATGAAAGGCCGTGGAATGAAGTCAAGACGAAACGCCGATTGAAGTCCGGCGCGATTTGCGGTTTGCGAGCGCAGAAAGGCCAGAGTCAAAAAAATGCAATATCGAATGCCGACAATAGCCTTCGGCCTCGGCGCCGCAGCTCGGGGAACACGATGAAGATTTTTGTTCGGCGCTGGCTTCTCGCAGCCGGCGGTCTATGTGGCTTGGCGCTGCAAACCGCTTACGCGGATGATGCGCCAAGCGCGCCGCCAGGCCTTGAGAAAATTGAGACAATCGTCATCCTCTATGCGGAGAACCGCAGCTTCGACAATCTTTATGGCCGGTTCCCGGGCGCGAATGGTCTTGCGGACGCGACGCCCGAGGGGGCGCGCCAGCTCGATCGAGACGGCTCGCCTCTGCCCGAACTGCCGCCGATCTGGGGCGGCCTCACGCCGCGCAGGGTCGAGCCTGGGGTCCCGCAGGAGCGGACGGAACATCTCCCCAATGCGCCGTTCGCGATCGACGATCCGAACGGCCTCAATACGCCCATCGGCGTCCCGACAATCGATCTGGTGCATCGGTTCTATCAAAATCAGATGCAGATTGACGGCGGGAAGAACGACAAATTCGTCGCCTTTGGCAATTCCGGAGCCCTGGTCATGGGCCATTATGACAGCTCGAAGCTGCCGCTATGGCCGATCGCGCAGCGCTACGTCCTCGCCGACAATTTCTTCATGGGGGCGTTCGGCGGTTCGTTCCTCAACCACTTTTACCTCGTCTGCGCTTGCGCGCCCCGCTATCCCGACGCCGACAAGAGCCCGGCGCAGGGCTTGATCTCGGCTGTCGAGCCCGACGGCGTCTCGCTGACCATGGACCCGAACGCGCCGAAATCCGCCCTCGTGCGCATACCCAAATTCGTCCGCGACGGAGCGCTGACGCCGGATTTTTACGCTGTCAACACGATGCAGCCGCCCTATCAGCCAAGCGGCGTCGCGCCCGCTCCCGGCGGCGATCCGGCCTACGCCGACCCGTCGAAGCCGAGCGTCCTGCCGCCGCAGAGCGAGCCTACGATCGGGGATCTGTTGAGCGCCAAAGGCGTGAGCTGGGCCTGGTATGCGGGCGCCTGGGAAAGCGCGCTTTCCGGCGCCAAGGCCGAGCCCAACCCAAATTTCCAGTTCCACCACCAGCCGTTCAATTATTTCGCTGCGATGGCGCCGGGGACGGCGGCGCGCGCCGAGCATCTGCGCGACGGCGGCCTCAACGGCGACAAGTTCATCGCGGCGATCGACGCCGGAACATTGCCGCAGGTCGTCTTCTACAAGCCGCAAGGCAATCTCAACGAGCATCCCGGCTATTCGGACGTTCTCTCCGGCGACGACCACCTCGCCGAATTCATCGCCCATCTCGAAAAGAGCCCGCAATGGCCGCATATGGTCGTGCTCATCACCTATGATGAGAACGGTGGCTTTTGGGATCATGTCGCGCCCCCCGAGGGCGACCGCTTCGGGCCCGGCATCCGGATTCCGGCGTTGATCGTCTCGCCTTTCGCCAAGCAAGGCTTTGTCGATCACACGCTTTACGATACGACCTCGGTCCTTTCGCTGATCAGTGAAAGGTTTGGGCTGCCGGTGCTTCCTGGCTTGCAAGATCGCGCGGCGGCGATCGTAGCCGGCGGACATAAGCTGGGAGATCTGACTGGCGCGCTCGATCTGACGACGCCCTAGATAACGACGGCGAGAGAGCGGGACGCGGGCGGGTCTCCGCTTTTCCTCGTTCCGCTCGAGAGTCGTGATCGCCCGGCGCACTGCGCCCGAAAAGATCCGTCGCAAATCCGGCGAGACCCGGTCTCTATCGTTCCTTAGATGCGGGCGCCGCCGATCGCCATCATCGTTCGGTGATCTTCAATTCGATCCGGCGGTTATGGCGGTTGGCTTCGTCGCCATCGCCCGTATCGAGAGGCTGGAATTCGCCGAAGCCGGCCGCGGCTAGCCGCTGCGGCGAGACCCCCTTCGAAATCAGATATTGCACCACCGCGATCGCCCGCGCGGCCGACAGCGACCAGTTCGAATGAAATTGCGCCGATTGGATCGGCTTTTTGTCGGTATGGCCGTCGACGCGAACGATCCAAGGGATATCGGGCGGAATCTCATGTTCGAGCTCGATCAGCGCGCTCGCCAGCTTGTCGAGCTCGCCGCGCCCAGCGGCGTCGAGGCTCGCCTGGCTCGAACTCGAACAAGACTTCCGATTGGAAAATAAAGCGGTCGCCGACGACGCTGACGCCCGGCCGATCGCCGAGAATCTGGCGCAGGCGCCCGAAGAAATCGGAGCGATAGCGGGCGAGCTCCTGCACCTTCTGCGCCAACGCCACATTCAGGCGGGCGCCGAGATCGGCGATCTTTTCCTGCGATTCGGCGCCCGATTTTTCAGACGCGGCGAGCGCCTCTTCGATCGCGCCGAGCTGACGCCGCAGAGCCGCGATCTGCTGATTGAGAATATCGATTCGCGCCAGCGCTTGGGAGGCGGCGTCCTTTTGCGTCTCCAGCTGCTTCTCGGCGCTGGCGCTGGCCGCGTCAGCGCTTTGCGCACCCGCGTTTCGAGTGTCGAGTGCGCCCTGCAATCTGGCCTTGTCCTGCTGCGCGGCTTCGAGATTTGACGATAAATAGGCGACTTTGCTGTCCGACTCCGATTTGCTGGAGCGTTCGAGCGCGAGCAGGGCGCTGAGCTGCGCGATTTGACGATTAAGTCTTGTCAGAGCCGTGTCTTTGCCGGTGACCTCGCGGGCCAGAAAGAATTGCGCCAGCATGAAAACGGAGAGGAGAAAAATAATGACCAGCAGCATGGTCGACAGCGCGTCGACGAAACCTGGCCAATAATCGAATGGGCGCATGCGCCGGCGCGAATGTGTCGAGGCCATCAGCCCGGCTCCCGCAGGGGCCTGCCCATTAACCGCGCTCCTTCAGTTCGTCGGCGAGGCGCCGCAGGACGTCCTTCACCTCGCGCCCCTGTTCCGCCTGGGCTTCGACCCAATCGCGGATGATCTGCTGCTCTGAGCGCATGTGCTGCACCATCGACTGAACGCCTTCAGCGAGATTGGCGACGGCGACCGACGTCGCTTTGGCGTGGCTTTGGTCGGCTGAGGCCGCGATCCGCTCGAGCGCCGCGCGAAGATCGGCGGGCGCGCCGTCGAAGGTGGGCGCGATCTCGGCCGGGACCGCCGGGGCGAGCGCGGTCAGATTATCCTCGAGTTCGCTGAAGAAGCGATTCTGCGCCTGGCCCGCCTGAAGATCGAGAAAGCCCAGCACCAGCGAGCCGGCGAGTCCGAAAAGCGATGAGGTGAAGGAAATGCTCATGCCGGCGATCGGCGCGGACAGCCCATTCTTGAGGTCGTCGAACATGACGCCGGCGTCTGAGCCTGTCTGCATTGACTTGATGACGCCGCCGATCGAGCCGACGGTCTCGAGAAGGCCCCAAAAAGTGCCGAGCAGGCCGAGGAAGACCAACAAGCCCGTGAGGTATCGGGCGGTGTCGCGGGATTCGTCGAGTCTCGCTCCGATCGTGTCGAGCACGGCGCGCAGCGGCAACTGAGGCGGCTCGGCAAAAGCCTTGCCGCTATAGAGCCGGGCCAAAGGCGCGAGCAGGATCGGCGTCTTGACGCGCCAACGCGCAGCGTGCCCGCTGAGCAGGGCGTTGGCCCATTTGACCTCGCGAAACAAGCGTATGACCTGGCGCAACCCAAGGATGACGCCGAATGCGAGCACGCCGATGATGAGCCCATTGAGACCGGGATTGGCCATGAAGGCGGTGACGATTTGGCGATTGAGGATCAGCGCGCAAAAACCCGCGAGGATCAGGAACGCCAGCATCCGTACGAGATAAATAACCGGAAATGACAGCCGTTCGCGATCGTCACCCGCCATGTCGGTCACCGGGCGCGCGAGGGAGCCCATGCAATAAGACTTCCGGTAGGTTCAATGGTCTATCCCCTTTTGCAAAAGGAGTGTAGCAAGATTCGGCCCGGTCGGACCAGTGCTTTGACGCGGCAATGCGCCGTCCGACGCAAAATTTCCGGGAGTCCGGGCATCGGCCGGCTGAAACATTCGCTTTTTCCAACAGCTGCCCAGCGGCGGCGGCCGGTCGCGCGGAACTTTGAGCCTTGCCGGTCGTTGCGCGCTGGTTCGCCCGGAAAGTCGCAGATGAATGATCTACGTGAGCGTTCCGCCGTTCCCGCGCGCGACAATCGCGACCTAGAGCGGACGGTTGACATGCTGGCGACGCTGATCGCCGCTGTCATATCGGTCAGCGCGCTTTACATTGCGCGCGATATTTTCGTGCCCATTGCAATTGCTGTGCTTTTAAGCTTTGTGCTGTCGCAGCCGGTCCTTTGGCTCCGCCGCCTGGGCCTTCCCCGCGTTGCCGCGGTAATGATCGTCGTCTTCGCCAGTCTGTTTGTCGCCTTCGCAGTCAGCGCGGCGCTTACTCGGCAGGTTTCCGACCTTGCGGTCGACTTGCCGCGCTATCAAACGACCATCGGCGGCAAGATCAATCGCTTGCGCGATATGGTTTCGGCCAACGCCCTTTTTGAAAAAGCTGCGGCTGAGCTGAAGAGCCTTGCAACTCTTGGCGGGATTCGCGCCAACTCGACTGCAAAACCGTCGTCGCCGGGGTTGAGCGGCGCGAATGAAGACCATCCAATTCCGGTCGAAGTTCGCGAGCCGGCTCCAAGCCCTTTCGCTTTAGTGCGGACTATCGTCGGGACGGCGCTATCGCCTCTTGAGACCGCGGCGATCGTGGTCATTTTCGTGATTTTCATTCTTCTGCAGCGCGAGGACTTGCGCGATCGCTTCGTCAGACTTGTCGGGCGGGGGGATTTGCAACGCACCACAGTCGCCATGGATGACGCGGCGAGGCGGCTGAGTCGTTATTTTTTAGCGCAGACCACGATCAACGCTGCATTCGGCGTCGCGGTGACGGGGGGACTCTACGCCATCGGCGTTCCAAGCCCGGTATTGTTCGGAATTGTCGCATTCATGATGCGTTTCGTGCCCTATGTCGGCCCGATCATCGCGGCGGGTTTTCCGGTCGCCCTCGCCGCGGCGGTCGATCCCGGCTGGGCCATGGCGCTGAAAACTCTAGCCTTTTTCATCGTCCTTGAAATGCTTGTAGGCAATTTAATAGAGCCATTGCTTTATGGCCGCAACACCGGACTCTCGCCGATAGCCGTCGTCGTTTCGGCGACGTTCTGGACTTGGCTCTGGGGATCCATCGGCCTCGTCCTCTCGACCCCATTGACTGTTTGTCTGGTGGTCATCGGCAGGCACGTCAAACAGCTCAATTTTCTCGACGTGATTTTCGGCGATGCGCCAGCTCTGACGCCGGTCGAGCATTTCTACCAGCGCTTGCTCGTTGGCGACGCAGTCGAAATCACCGAGGGGGCTGAACGGTTCTTGAAAGCCAACTCGCTCGCCGCCTACTACGACGAAGTGGCGCTAAAGGGCCTGCTGATGGCCAGCGCCGACTTAACTCGGGGCGCTCTCGACGCGAAGCGGCAGGAGCAGATCAAGGCCACCCTCGAGGAAATGGTCGAAAACTTGTCGGATCACATCGACGAACCGCCGCCGGTAACGAACGCACCGGCGCCGTTGGCGGACCTTGGACAGGGGCTCGCGGGAGAGGGGCTCGCGCCGCCCCTGGTCGAAGTTTCGCTGGAGAGCGCGCCGCCTCAGCCGAGCGTCTCGCGCAAGCCGGTTCTGTGCATCGCCGTCGGCAGCGCGCTCGACGAAGCGGCCGCCGCCCTCCTCGCGCAGCTGCTGGGAAAGCACGGCCTGGTGGCCAAGATCGAGCCGCCCGAATTGCTGACCGTCGGCGGAATTCTTCATCTTTCCGGCGCCGGCGCGCAGATCATCTGCCTGTCCTACCTTTGCGCCGAGGTCAGCGCCGCGCGCATGCGTTATGCGGTCCGCCGCTTGCGCCGGCGCCTTCCCGAGGCAAGGATCGCCGCCGCTTTTTGGCTGTGCGATCCTGAGAGGGCAAACGAACTCTGTGTTCAAACCAAGGCGGACGCCTGTGTGACCCGCCTTGCCGACGCCGTGCGATTTTGTGTCGCGGAAGCCAAGGCGCAAGATCGCGTCGACGCGCCGGCTCCGGCTGATCCGCGCGCCGTTGCGGCGAACGGCGCTTCGGGAACCGCGCCGCTCGCCGGCGCGGCGTGACGCCTTCGATCGGATCGAACCGGAAAGCTGGGGTCAAGCTATCGTGCTGTCCGGCATCTCCATCGGACCGCCATAATAGCTGATGTAGCGCTCCTCGATGTCGGCGAGCGGCATCACGGTAAAAACGTCGATGGTGCCGAATTGGGCGTCGATGACCGCGCCATCGCTGAATTTCGCGCCGACGCGAAGATAAGCCTTCAGCAACGGCGGCAGCGCCGCGACGCTGCGTCGCGCGTCGATCGCGTCTTTGTCCAGAATGTCCATTCTGACGGCGCGGCTTTTGAGCGGCTTGACGCTCCATTCCTTCGGCGCGCAGGCATAGTGATGCAAGAAGCTGAGCGGCAGGGCGAGCGGCCGGGGATCGACGCCGGTAAGGCTGGCGCAGCCGATCAGCGCGTCGATGCGGTGATGCTTGGCGTAGGCCCAAAGGCCGCGCCAAAGCAATTCGATGGCGCGCTTCGAGCGATATTGCGGATGAACGCAGGAGCGGCCGAGCTCCAGAAAGCGCTTGTCGGGATGCTGCGCCAGAAGAGGCGCGATGTCGAATTCGCGCTGGCTGTAGAAACCGAAATTGCGTTCGGCGACCTCCCCCCGCAACAGGCGGTAAGTGCCGACGATCTTTGGCTTCGGCCGGCCGAAACGATTGACGCGGTCGACGTCGATGACGAGAAGATGGTCGCAGCAGGCGTCGAAAGGGCAAATATCGCGCCGCACCAGCGCAGAGGCCTGAGTGGCGGTCGCTCCGCCTTCCTCGAAAAACACCTCAAAGCGCAGGCGCTGAGCTTTGCGGATTTCCTTTTTTGTCGTCGCCAGCCTGATCTCAAAAGGTCCAAATCGCCCCAGAACGGGCGGCAGACCGTCAAGATCGCGGATGTTGCGGCGTGGCCGGATGAAGCGGGCAGGGGCGCCGAAGGGCGTGCCGAGGGGCCACATGGGCTGTCGAATCTCGTCGAGAGAGCGTGGCGGGAACCTAGGGCCAGGATACGAAGCTTTGATGACGAAAACGTCATAATCTCAGCCGCTCCGCGCATAATTATGCGGCCAGCCAGCGATCTTTGTCATCAAACCGCAAGCCCGGAGGTATAGAAGCCGTAAAAACGCGTTCCCCGGGGCGGCCTTGGTTTTTCTGCGCATTTTTTTGATCGCCGTCACGCTTATCCTGTTCGCTTGCGTCGCGGCTCCGCTGCAGTGGATCGCGCTGCGCCTGCGCGCACCGTGGCGCGGCTGGATTCCGGTCTCTTTTTGCCGCGTCGTTATGTGGGTTTTGCAAGTGCGCGTGCGCGTCTATGGCGCGCCGGCGCGGAATGGACCGCGTCTTCTGGCGGCCAATCACGTGTCCTGGATCGACATTCTCGCGCTTCACAGCATCGAGCCCATCTGCTTCCTCGCCAAGCGTGAGGTCGGGAGCTGGCCGCTCATTGGATCTTGCGCGCGGCTGCAGGAAACCGTCTTCGTCGATCGAAAACGCCGCCGTTCGATCCCGGGGGCCAATGCGGCGATGGCGCAGCGGATGCTCGATGGCCGCAGCGCCCTGCTGTTTCCCGAGGGCACGACCGGGGATGGCCTCTTGCTGCGCAAATTTCACAGCTCGCATTTCGCCGCCGCGCGCGATCTCCTGGCGAAGGCCGGGCGGGTCGAGAGCGTCGCCGTGCAACCGGTGGCGATCTCATATTCGACGCCGGACGCGGCCTGGCTCGGGGAAGCGACGCTGCTGCCGCACGTCTGGTCGGTGCTGAAGGGCGAGCCGATCCAATGTGATCTCATCTATGGCGAAGCTCTGCGCTACGCCCGAGGGGCGAATCGCAAGATCATCGCGAGAGAGGTGGCCGCTCGGATCGCCCTCATGCGCGCCGCCGCCCCTGCAGCGGCTGTGGCTGCAATGGAAACCGCGCCCCGTCTCGGGACGCCGGCCGTTGGCTGAGCGATCCTCTTAGAGATCACGATTAAAAACGGCCGCGCCTAGCGCAGCGCGGCCGTTTGATCATCCTGTCGCTAATAGGGTGAAACCCTTACGGATTCGGCGCAAAGATATCGAGTGTAAAGCCTGCCTGCGCAAACAGGTATTGGCGCGACTCCTCAACGAGTCGCCGCAACTTCCTCTCATCTCCGCCTAACAATTGGCCACGCCACTTCATAATCTTACCCGCAATGAACACGGTATCGACATTTTTCGTGTTGGCCTGCTGCGCGACGGTATCAAATGCATTGGAAAGTGGGAGTGTGTTGATGTCATCGGCTCGGATGAGAACGATGTCCGCTTCTTTACCCGGGGTTAGTGTGCCGACCTTGTGGTCCAAAGCGGCGTTCTCCGCACCCCTTATGGTCGCAAACTCAAGAAGATCCTGTACAGTGATCGGCGCCGGCGGATTCGGAACGCCCTTGAATATCATATTCTGGCGCACTCCACGCTGGAAAAAGAAGGCCACACGCATCTGCTGGAACATATCGGTTGCGTAGCTGGTCTCGTTGTCCACTCCCAGGCCAGGGCGCATGCCGTGGTCAAGAGCGTCCTGAAGCGCCGGAATCCCTTCGCCGAGCGCATATTGAGGGTCGGACGTTGCGGCAATATTCACCTTCGAACCGGAGTCGCGGATGAGTTGCCAGTTGAGGTCCGAGGTAGCTCCCATATGGTTGAACGCATGACGATTGTCCAGAAGTCCCATGGCCGCCAAAGTGGCCAATGTTGCGCCCCCGCCTCCTTCCGTGTGGGTCCACAGCCCAAGTGAACGGGCGAACTGCCAGTTTGTCACGTCCGCCGGGGTGAACATGCGCAGTGTCACCAGTTGATCGTCCGATGAAAAGTATTTCTTTTGCAGGGCCGGAAGGTAACCCGGCCAGAGGTGGTCCCAGTTCCCCGACTGCGGCGCGCCTGACGCATGGACGCCACGGATGCCCGAATCAAACAACGCCTGAATGGCGGCTTCGGCATGCGCCTGCGTGCGCGAGTTATGCGAGTTATCGATGACACAAGTGATGCCGGCATCGATACAACCGAGCATGGTATTAAGGTTGCCGACGTACATATCGTGGGGTCGATAGAAGGGGCCAAAGCCCACATGCGTGTACTTGTTGTAGTCCGTTATTGTGACCGCGTTGGGATTGATTCCACGAAGCTGGCCTTCCCAGGAATGTCGGTGCGGATCGACGAAACCCGGGATCAGGATCGTATCGGTCGCATCGATCTCGTAGGCACCGGCAACTCTTCCCAAATCTGGGCGCAGCGCTTTGATCGTTTTTCCACTAATCAATAAGTCTGCCTTGGCAAAATTGCCCAGTGCCGGATCCATCGATATCACGATACCGTTTCGCAGAACGATCGGGCGACCACGAGCGATATTTGGCGCCTCGTTTGACGCCGTCAATCCCCATTCGGGAGATATCGCCGCCTGAGCTCTCTGCCCAGCTACGTATTCAATACCTAAAGCACCGCCGATAGCGCCTGCGCCAAGAACAAAGGCGCTCGATTTAAGGAAATCCCGGCGAGGCAACGCTCTATAATTCGAACAACAAGGACGCTTGCTCATTTTTGTGATCCCCCCTTCGTCTTCTTAACAACAACTGCGTCAAGTATTGAACATGTTAACTGCCGCAACTCAGCCGGCGAGCACATGCAGCGGAACGCTCGTCCATTTTTTCCCAAAAATATAATCTGCGAAAGAAGACTGCCCATTCTTTTTATGACGCGCGCAATAGACTAATCACAAAATTGCAATTGTCAATGGAATTTTATAATATCCATGCATTGTGAGGGCGTTTTTGACTAGAGTCCGGAAATTATTGCAACTATATTGCGCGCATTCTGGTTGAAAAGTGCCCAGTTTCAAAGTATAGTAATTGAGTTAGACCGGTCATGAGCCGGAGAAGATTGTATGCTTAAGCGAGCATTTGCGAGCGGATTGGTCATAGGCGTGAGAAATGGCGGTGGAAATCAGCTTCAATCAGGCTTCTCGAGCTTGAACCCGTATTCGTCAGATGACGTGATGCGCGTCACGCAAGGACGCCAGTTCAAGAACAAGGAAAAAAGTTCGGCCTCGACGCAACTGAATCGCGATCTCCAACGTCCTAATGCGGAATAAAGCGACTATTCGTCGCCGTCGCTCTCGGAAAACAGCTGAAACTGCGTTTTTTCTCGCGGCGGCTCGGCGAGGCCGAGATGGCGGAACGCGTGCGTCGTCAGCATCCGTCCGCGCGGCGTGCGCTGCAAAAAACCCTGCTGGATGAGATAGGGCTCGATAATGTCTTCGATGGCGTCGCGCGGTTCGGAGAGGGCCGCGGCGATGGTTTCGATGCCGACGGGACCGCCCCCAAAAGAGCATGCGATGGTCGTGAGAAAGCGGCGGTCCATCTGATCAAGGCCGATCTCGTCGACGTCGAGAAGCCGGAGCGCCTTATCGGCGACGGAGCGGGTGATCTCGATATCGCCGTCGACTGCCGCGAAGTCGCGCACCCTGCGCAAAAGGCGCCCGGCGATGCGAGGCGTCCCCCGCGCCCGCTTGGCGATTTCATTGGCGCCGTCGCCCGACATGGCGATGGCGAGAACGCGGGCGCCGCGGCGCACGATTCGCTCGAGCTCCTCAACGGCATAATAGTCGAGGCGAATCGGAATGCCGAACCGGTCGCGCAAAGGCGTCGTCAACAGGCCTGCGCGCGTCGTCGCGCCGATCAGCGTGAATTTTGCGAGATCGATTTTGACCGAGCGAGCGCCCGGACCCTCGCCAATGATGAGATCGAGCTGAAAATCCTCCATCGCGGGATAAAGAATTTCCTCGACCGCCGGGTTGAGCCGGTGGATCTCGTCGATGAACAGGACGTCGCGCTCTTCGAGGCCGGTCAGCTGGGCGGCGAGATCGCCGGCCTTGGCGATGACCGGTCCCGAGGTCGAGCGGAAATTGACGCCGAGCTCGCGCGCGATGATCTGCGCCAGCGTGGTCTTGCCGAGGCCCGGCGGCCCCCAAAACAGCACATGGTCGAGCGCTTCGCGCCGCGTCTTGGCCGCCTCGATAAAGACTTTGAGATTAGCCCGCGCCGACGCCTGCCCGGTAAAATCGTCGAGGCGCAGCGGACGCAGCGACAGTTCTGCGTCGTCTTCATGAGACTCTGGAGCGATGAGACGGCTGGAACCCGCGGCCAAGGACGGCGACCCCTGTTGAGTCGCTATCCTATAGCATGTTCTCGAAACCTTGCCGACAACGCAAGCGCGGCTTCTCCGTCAGCAAAGTCAGGAATCCGGCGCGCGGCTTTAGCGCAGCAGTCCCTTCACCTTGCGCACGCCGTCGATCAGCACTGGCGGCAGCAGATATTTAGCGATGTTCGTCAGCTTTTCGTGCTTTGGCGGATCGACGGTTTTCACGAATTGAGTGGTGTGGAACTCCGGGTCATCGCCGTCAGACCTGCCATTGCTGTAAAAATAAGCGGCGGCCGACCGGCGATGACGTCCATCGGGGGCGTCGACGGGCTTTGGATGTCCGTGCAGGCTATTTGAGGACTGATAGAAAAGCGCGGTGCGTCCGAATTCCGGCACGATCTCGACGGCGCTATGTTCGTCCCCTTCGATGTTCCTGAGTTCGAGGCAGCCGCCGTAGGACGATTGCCAGTCCTTGTTGAGATAGGTGATGAAGACGAGGCGATTGTCGAGCCGCGTCACCGCATGCCGGTTGAAGTCGATATGCATGGCGAACTTGCCGCCGGTCGGGATGTCGTGCAGCCCGCCGGCGAAGAGCTCAGGGTCGGTGACCAGCCCGGCAACGCCTGTCACGCGCTCGAGAAAATCGACAAATCGACCGGAATAGATGGTGCTGAAATAGAGCTGGCTCGCATGTCCGAGCCAAGTCTTCGGCGCCGACCCGCGCTTGACCTCATATTGGGTGTCGTAGCGCCGCCAGTTGCTCCAGTTCAAGCGGTCGAAATCGGCCAGGACGAGTTCGAGAAGCTTAGGCGAGAACAGCCCGTCGATGGCGAGATGCGGAAACGGCTTGGCGTTGACGAAGGCCTGGCGCAGCACTTCGATCCGTTTTGGCGCGAAGAACGCGTCGTCCACGATCTCGTCGAGGCCGATCGACACGCCATTAATAACAATTTGGTCGCCACAGGCTTTCGCGTCGCTGGCGTCGGACACTGACGGGCTGGCTGGGGTAAGCGTAGCGGCCTCGGACATTTGCGAACGATCCTTTGGCTGGGTTTCGATCCGGTGAATCGAAAAAGGGCTGCTATTACTATCTTACCGCATTTTTGAAGCAAAGCGCTTCCGCTTCTGTTGAAAATGTCTGTGACCGAATGGCGCATTAATTGCGTCGGTTTTGACAGCGCGCAATTTCAATAAAAGGAGCAAACTCTCCTTAAACGAGATCAAAAACTACTCAATCGCTTCAAGGTTGCATGCTTACCCGACGGCAACTGCTTTGTCGCCAGCGAGAAAGATAAAGCACAATAAAAGCGTACCAGATATAAATCCGAAAGGTCAAGCATTTCATTATATTGCTTTCGAAAAAGCACAGCATTGAAACATCAAAAAACGCGTCAAGGCAATCGAAATATTGATTCGGCTTGACGCGGCTCAATGCTTTTCTGCGACCTTTGCTCGCTGTCGCCCTCCGCTCGAGCGTCAGGCCTCATCCGGCAAAGCGGACGCCGGGGCGCCGGCCGGATGTGATCCCGCCTAACGGGCGGCGGCGATGCTTTCGCCCGACAGCTCCCGGCGCGCCTTGTCGAGCTCCTCGGCGTATCGGCGCAGCAGATGCGCTTCGGTCAAAAGGCCGATGACGCGCCGATTTGCCGCATTGTCGACCACTGCGAGGGCCTCGCTCTCGCTCTGTTCAAACAACTGCGCCGCAAGCTTGCCGTTCAATTGCGGAACCAGATATTGATCCGGCAAGCGCGCCAGCGACCCCAGATCGGCCGGCCCGGCGTCGGCCTGATCATTCAAAAGATAAACGTCGGGCACGAAAACCATCCCCTTGTATTGGCCGAGGGGATCGGTGGCGATGACCCATTGGGCGGAGCCGAGCGGAAACCGCTTGCTGAACTCGCCGAGGCTCATGTCGGATCTGGCGGTCTCGACGTCGGTGCGCATCAGCCGGCCGACGGTCAAATCGCGCATCCAACCGACGTCCTGGGCGCTGCGGATCAATTCGCCGCGCAGGTGCAGACGCCAGGTGGCGAAGGAATAGCCGAAACTTCTTCGCACGATGACCGAGACGAGCGTCGCGACGCCCAGCATCACGAGGCTCAGCGAAAAATCGCCGGTATTTTCCAAAGCGAGAAAACTCATCGTCAAAGGTCCGCCAACGATCGCGACGGCGAGGCCGGTCATGCCGACCATGGCGCTGATCGCGCCGGCCGCCGCGAATGATGGGACATAGAGGGCGATAGCCTGGCAATAGAGATGGCCAATCAGGCTGCCGAGGTAGAGCGATGCGAAGAAAAGGCCGCCGCGAAAGCCTGAGCCGATCGAAATCATCGAAGCAAAGGATTTGATCGCCAGCGCCACAGCGACGGCGGCGATAGCCGGCGCGGCCTCGTCGAAAAGCTCGACCGTCGCGCTATGACCGGACGACAGCGCCGCGGGCGTAATCAGCGCAAGGCCCCCGACCATCAAGCCGCCAACCGCTGGCTGGAGGGCTAGCGGCAGGCGCGTCCAGCGAAACAGCCGCTCGGTCAAGGCGACGCCGCGCATGACGGCGATGCCGAACGCCGCGCAGAGGACGCCAAGCAGCGCCAGCAGCGCCATATTTATATTCGAGAGACCCAAGGCCGAGGCGGCCATTTTCCCGAAATGGCTGTTGACTCCGAGTGCGCGCGAGGTGAGCACGCCGCCGATCGCCGCCGCGCCCACGGGAGCGAGCCCGAACGGCGTATAGGCGCCGAGAATGAGTTCGAAGGCATAGAAGGCGCCAGTCAACGGTCCGCCGAAAGCCGCCGCGATCGCGCCGGCCGAGCCGCAGCCGACCAGCGTGCGCAAATCGGCACGCCGGAGCCGCAGCGCGGCGCCGGCAAAGGACGAAAATCCCGCCCCCATCTGAGTATAGGCGGCCTCGAGCCCGACCGATGCGCCAAAGCCGTTCGAGATCATCGTCTGCGCGGTAATGACCATGCTGTCCGCCAATGACATTTGGCCACCCCGCAGTGCATTGGCCTCGATCGGATCGACTGGCCGGCCCGGCCGCCACCGGCGGACGAAAATCCCGGAGACGCCGAGCAACAGCCCGCCCGCCAGCGGCGCGAGGGTCCGCCACCGCGGCTCGATCCTGGCGAGCGCGCTCAAATGCTCGTGCCCGAACAGCCCGAGATGGAGCAGAAGCGTCACCTTCAGAATGCCGGCGGCGAACAGACCGGCCATCGAGCCGCTGAGAAATCCGAGAATGATCAGGCTGATTTCGTTGCGCCGGATCAGCGCGCGCGCCCGCTTGGCGATCTTCCGAGGCAATGACGGCCTTGCTTTTGCGGCCTCGGCATGGGCCATCGGCGGTTGAACCTCGATCATTTGGCGGGTGGGACGGCCAAGTCGCCAAAATCTTGCGCCGCGCGCGCGCCGACGTTATAAGCCGCCTCGCGTCCCTTCCGACACCCCTGGAGGCGTGGGCGCGCAATCTTTTTTCTGAAGGACAGCAACATGGCCGGGACGAAAACTCTCGCGGCTGCGGCGCGCAGCGGGACAGGCAAGGGGGCCGCCCGCAGCGTTCGCCGTGAAGGCCGCATACCAGGCGTAATCTATGGCGGCGGCGATCCCGCCGAGCCGATCTCGCTCGATTATCGCGAATTGAACAAACTGATCTATGCCGGACATTTTCTGACGACGCTGTTTGAAATCGACGTCGGCGGAACGAAGCAGCGGGTCATTCCGCGCGACTATCAGCTCGATCCCATCAAGGATCAGCCACTGCATGTCGATTTCCTGCGCCTCAAGCCGGGCGCGAGCCTCAAGGTCGAGGTGCCGGTGCACTTTATCAATCAGGAGACCTCCCCCGGCGTGAAAAAAGGCGGCAGCGTCAATGTCGTGCGTCACTCGATCGAGATGCGCGTTCCGGCGGATAACATCCCCGAGAGCGTGACGGCCGATCTCGGCGCGCTCGATATCAATGGTTCGCTGCACCTCGACGCGCTGGAGTTGCCCGCCGGCTGCAAGCCGACCTGGGGCGATCGCGACTTCACCATTGTTACGATCACGCCGCCCTTGGTCGCGGCCGAGACTCCGGCCACCGCCGACGCCGCGGCTGCGCCCGCCGCGCCGGCCAAGGGCAAGGCCGCCCCCGCGGCCAAGGCTGCGGCTCTTGCGGCCGCGCCCGCCGCGGCTCCCCCGCCCAAAAAGAAATAAGCGCCGCTTCCGGCGTCTTGTGCTGGCCCGCCTCTCTCGAGCGGCGGGCCTTTGCTTAGGTTAGGCGGCCATGCTTCTCTTCGTCGGCCTCGGCAATCCGGGCAAAGCCTATGCCGGCAACCGCCACAATATCGGCTTCATGGCGCTGGAGCGCATCGCGCGCGAACATTCGGCGCCGGCGTTCCGCGCGAAATTCCAGGGGCTCGCCAGCGAGGCGGCGCTCGAAGGCGAGCGCGTGCTGCTGCTCGCGCCGCAAACCTTTATGAACGAATCCGGCCGCTCGGTCGGCGAGGCGGCGCGCTTTCTGAAAATCGAGCCGCAAGACATCGTCGTGTTTCATGACGAGCTCGATCTGCCGCCCGGCAAGGTGCGGGTCAAGACCGGCGGCGGCAACGCCGGGCATAATGGCCTCAAATCGATCACCGCCCATATCGGCAACGACTACCGCCGCGTGCGCATCGGCATCGGCCATCCGGGCGACCGCGCGCTGGTGCATAATTATGTGCTCGGCGATTTTGCCAAATCCGACGCGCCGTGGGTCGAGGCCCTGTGCCACGCCATCGCCGCCAACGCCGGGCTTTTGGCGAAAGGCGAGGGCG
Source organism: uncultured Alphaproteobacteria bacterium (assembly GCA_963789645.1). Classification (GTDB taxonomy): domain Bacteria; phylum Pseudomonadota; class Alphaproteobacteria; order Rhizobiales; family Beijerinckiaceae; genus Methylocapsa. Next base: position 126,812 of record CAWBLM010000008.1, read on the forward strand.
ACGCCTTCCAGACCCGCATTTTTCGCGACATGGAGGCGGCCGGTTTCGGCACGGACTCCGAGTAGGGTTTCCATGTCCGATGCGATGGGCGCGGCCAAGGGCGTAGGGTATTTCACGTGAAACGCGTTTGACCGGTTTGGCCGTTTGAGGGGATGTTTTGAAGCCCCGATCCTACAGCCGCCGCAGGGACCCAGTCCGAAAAGCGACAGGCCCGGTGCAGGGCGTCCGGGCGCGGCCCAGGCCGAAGCATTGGCGGATCGGGATGCGCGATCTTACCAAAAGTCTCACCTCCCTCATCCTGGGGAGCGACCGGAGGGCGCGTCTCGAAGGACGAGGGTAGGGGACCGCTTCCTTGCTCGGGCGTGCGCATAAAAATCCATTCAGCGCATGGCGGCAGAAAAGCGCATCCCGATTTTGAACTCAAGGACGCGCCTACGGCGGCCGCAGGTCCTCGACTTCAAAATCGGGATGCGCTCGGCCGTGCGATGAATGATTAGAGGCGGCTGCCGATTATACCTAGGTATCGGGATGACAATCTCGCTTTGTTCTGCATATCTTAGCCGCGGAGGCGGGCGCCCGCGCTCGATTGGGAGGCCGTTTGCGCGTGTCCACGCGCTGTGAGAGAAGAGCGTTCGCATGCATGCGCTCTACAAATCTGGACTCGGCGTTGTCGCCCTGGCCGCGACAGCGTTCGCTGTCGTCCATTTGAGGTCCGCCGACCAATCCGCGTCGGCGCCCGCGCCCATATCCCCGGTCCCGGTTGTCACCGCGCTGGTGCAGCAGCGCGACGAGCCGATCGTACTCGCAGGCATTGGAACCGTTCAAGCCTTGAATACGGCCTCGATCCAGAGCCAGGTGACGGGCGTGCTCGAGGAGGTCGACTTTACCCAAGGCCAGACGGTCAAGCGGGGCGCCATCCTCGCCAAGATCGACCCGCGTCTCTACGAGGCGGCTTTGACCCAGGCGCAAGGACAACTGGCCAAGGACACCGCCCTTCATGCCCAAGCGGAATCCGATCTCGCGCGCTATGAAAAGCTGGGCACAGAGAATTCGATCGCCCTGCAGCAGGTTGCCGACCAGAAGTTTCTGGTTGCGCAATACGCGGCCGCCATGGAGACCGACAAGGGGGCAATCGCTACCGCCCAGACGCAGCTGGACTACACGACGTTGCGGGCGCCCTTCGATGGCGTGACCGGGCTCTTGCAGATCGACATCGGCAACCTGATCCAACCAAGCAACACGACCGGCATTGTGGTTCTGACGCAGGTACAACCGATCAGCGTCGTGTTCACGCTGCCGAACGCCGATATCGCTCCGGTCCAGGCGGCCATGGCGCGCGGACCGGTTCAGGCGACGGTCTATGATCAAAGCGGTGCGAAACAGCTCGATGTCGGCACGCTGCTGTCGATCAATAACCAGGCGACACCGACTTCTGGAACCGTTCAGCTCAAGGCGATATTTCCGAACCAGAATCGTCAGCTTTGGCCTGGAACATTCGTCAATGTCGACCTCACGACCTCGGTCGTCAAGAACGCGCTGACGATCCCGACGAACGCGCTGCAGCAGAACGACAAGGGGCAATTCGTGTATGTGGTCGGCACCGGCGACCGGGTCTCGGTCCAGCCGGTCGAGGTTGCGCAGCGGCTGCATGCCGTCGCGCTGATCTCGAGCGGGCTGCAAGCCGGCCAAACTGTCGTCGTTCAGGGCCAGTATCGGCTGACACCCGGGACCCTGGTCGTCGCGGCGAAGCCATCCGGGGCGCCGGACCCGACGACGGCCAGCGCTGGAATGCTGCCGTGAACCTCTCCAGCGGATTCATCACGAGGCCGATCGCGACCGCGCTCATGATGGTCGCGGTCGTGGCGCTCGGGATCGTCAGCTACCTGCTGCTTCCCGTCGCCGCCCTGCCCAATATCGATACGCCGACGATCCAGGTCACAGCCCAGATGCCCGGGGCGGACCCCCAAACGATGGCGTCCTCGGTGGCCACTCAGCTTGAACGGCAATTCGGCCAGATCTCCGGCTTGAGTCAGATGACTTCGAGCAGCGGCACGGGATTTACCGAGATCACGCTGCAGTTCGACCGTAGCCGCACTGTCGATTCGGCAGCCACAGACGTGCAGGCGGCGATCAACGCCACGCAGGCGCAATTGCCGATCTCGCTGCTGAGCCTGCCGATCTATCGCAAGACCAATCCAGCCGATACGCCGATCCTGCTGGTGTCGATGACGTCCGACGTGCTGCCGATCATGACGGTCAGCGACTATGCCTACTCGATCCTGGCGCAGAAGCTTTCGCAAGTCCCGGGCGTCGGCCTCGTGACCGTTGGCGGCAACTTAAGTCCGTCGGTCCGAATCCAGCTCAACCCGGCCCAGCTCGCGGCCATGAATTTTGATTTCGAAACGGTCCGGCTCGCCCTCGCAAGCCTGACTGTGGTTCAGCCGACGGGACTGCTCTACGGCAGTCAACAAGCCGTCGCGCTTCAGACGAACGACCAGCTGATGACGACCCAGGGCTATGACGACGCGATCGTGGCCTATCGCAGCGGGGCGCCGATTCGCATCCGCGATATCGGGCGGGCGATAAAGGCGCCCGTGGATAGGACGCTCGGAGGTTGGCTCAACGGCAAGCCGGCTGTTTTGCTGTCCGTTTTTCGGGAACCCGGCGCCAATGTCATGTCGGCCGTCGCGGCGATCAAAAAAGCGCTGCCCCAGCTCAGGGCCTCGCTGCCGCCGGGCATCGACGTCGAAATCGTATCCGACCGAACCCAAACCATCGCGGCCAGCCTTGCCGACGTGCGCTTCACGTTGCTCCTGACGATCGCACTCGTCGTCGGCGTCATCGCGCTCTTCCTCCGCAAGCTTTGGGCGACCGTCATTCCGGCGATTTCGGTCCCGATTTCCCTCATCGGCACTTTCGCCGTGATGTATGTCCTGGGCTACAGCCTCGACAATCTGTCCTTGATGGCTCTCACGATCGCGGTGGGCTTCGTCGTCGACGACGCCATCGTCATGGTCGAGAACATTGTCCGGCATATTGAAGGCGGCGCGTCGCCGTTACGGGCCGCGCTCGACGGCGCCGGCGAGATCGGCTTCACGATTTTGTCGATTTCGATTTCGCTTACCGCGGTCTTCATCCCGCTCTTCCTGATGGGCGGCGTGGTCGGGCTCCTGTTTCGCGAATTCGCCGTTACGGTCGCCGTCTCGATTCTGGTCTCGGTGCTCGTCTCGCTGACGCTCACTCCCATGCTCTGCGCGAAATTGCTGCCGGCCGCGGCGCATGGGAAGGAGGGCCGGATTTCGCGAGCGCTCGAGGCGTTCTTCACCTGGCTCGTGGCCGTCTATGACCGCGGCCTGATTGTCGCTCTCAAACATCGCCGGATCACGCTTGCCGTCATGCTCGCGACCGTGGCCGTGACCGGGTATCTGTTCGTCATCATCCCGAAGGGCTTCTTCCCGCAACAGGATACCGGCATTATTATGGGCATCAGCGAAGCGGCCCAGGATGTCTCGCCCGACGGGATGAAACAGCGGCAGCAGGCGATCCTCGAGATCGCCGCCCGCGACCCCGCGGTCGCCTCTGCAGTCGGCTATATCGGGCCGGGCGGCCCCACCGTCACCGAGAACGACGGCCGCGTCTTCATTACCCTTAAGCCCCACGGTCAGCGCAATGTGACGGCCGACCAGGTGATCGCCCGGCTCTCGAAAGCGCTGCAACAGGTGCAGGGGATGACGCTCTATATGCAAGCGGCGCAGGACATCACCATCGGCAGCCGGCTATCGAAGACGCAGTACCAGTACACCCTTGTCGACATCAACCAGGACGAACTCAATTTCTATGCGTCGAAACTCATGGCGAAGCTGCAGGATTTACCGGAACTGACGGCAGTCGCCAGCGATCAGGAAGCGCCCGGCCGCACTCTGAGGGTTCAAATCGACCGCGCGGCCGCTGCACTGTTCGGCATCACGCCTGCGACGATCGACAACACGCTCTACGATGCGTTCGGCCAGCGTCACATTGCGCGGATCTACACCGCACTTAACGAGTATTACGTGATTCTCGAAGTCAATCCGCAATATCAGCTCGGGCCGAATGCGCTGCAACGCATCTACGTTCTCTCCCAGAACAGCACAATGGTCCCTTTGAGCCAGATCGCCAGCCTCATTCCGGCCGTGGCCCCGGTGGTGGTCAATCATCAGGGCCAGTTTCCGTCGGTGACGCTCAGCTTCAATCTCGCGCCGGGCGCGACGATCGGCGCGGCCGTTTCGGCGGTGCAGAAGGCGACCGCCGATCTTCACTTGCCGCGGTCGATCGCCACGAGCTTCCAGGGCAACGCACAGGCCTTCCAAAGCTCGCTCAGCACCACGCCCCCGCTGATCCTTGCAGCGTTGTTCGCGGTCTATATCATCCTCGGCATGCTCTACGAGAGCACGATTCACCCATTGACGATCTTGTCGACGCTGCCCTCCGCGGGTCTCGGCGCGCTCGTGACGCTCATGCTGGTCGGCCGTCCGCTCGATGTGATCGGCATTATCGGGATTATCCTCCTGATCGGAATCGTGAAGAAGAACGGCATCATGCTGGTCGACGTCGCGCTCGAAGGGCAGCGGGATCGCGGACTTTCTTCCGATGAGGCAATCCATGAGGCGTGCCTTCTCCGCTTTCGGCCTATTTTGATGACGACCATGTGCGCGCTGTTCGGCGGCGTTCCGCTCATGCTCGGAACAGGAACCGGGTCCGAAATCCGGCAGCCGCTCGGCTATGCGATCGTCGGCGGATTGCTGGTGTCGCAAGTGCTCACGCTCTTTACCACGCCGATCGTCTACATCTACATGGACAAGATCAGCCAGGCCCTGTCGCGAGGCGCTCGACGCCCGCGCATTACCTCGACGCAAAGCGCGCCGGCTGAGCAAGATGCCGGGGCTCCTTCAGGATAACGGTCAATTCTATGAGATCGGCTTCCGATGGTCTCAACGCATCGTCGCGGGACAGGCCGCCCGGCGGACTCGACACGGGCAGGAAGCATTCAAAACCATTTGGCCGCGTCCCGCCCCGCGACAGCGGCCGCCTCGAAGGACGAGGGCAGGGCGCGGTCTCGCCTGCGCGGGCGTGCGCATAAAAATCCATTCAGCGCATGGCGAAGGGAAGCCCGAGGCTCCTCGGCGAGCGGAGCGGTTTGCGAAGCAAACGCCATGGAGGCGGGCGACCGTAGGTGGCAGAAAAGCGCATCCCGATTTTGAACTCAAGGATCGCGGACCGCCTGCGGCGGCGCGCCTTTAGCGCGTCCTTGACTTCAAAATCGGGATGCGCTCGGGTCGACCGTGCGACGAATGAGTTGAGGCGGCCGGGTTGGCCCCTTTTCCACATCGCAGGTCGCCGAATTGGGTATGTTGTCCCTTGACGAATGGGCTGCGGTGAAGGCGATGCATTGCGGGTCATGGCGGTCGCTGCCATGCTTCCAGACGAAACGCAAATTCGCAATTTGGAGTGCTCCCTGGTCGAGATAAAGAACCGCGAAGAACTTGAGGTTTGGCTGCGACACAGGCCGCGGGAAGTTGCTGTCGCTTTCGCCGCCCGAGCGGCTTTGCGAGTCCTGCCGTTTATTGGGAATGCAAGGGCCCGAAAAGGCGCGTTGATGAACATTGTGCTGCAGGTTTTCCGTGCTACGGCCGTTTCATGGGCCGCGGCCAAATATCCGGCCCATGAAACGGAACTCGCCGCCCGCGCCGCCGACGCCGCCCGCGCCGCCGCCGCCGACGCCGCCCCCGCCGCCCGCGCCGCCTACGCCGCCTCCGCCGCCGACGCCGCCCCCGCCGCCCGCGCCGCCTACGCCCCCCCGCCGCCTACGCCGCCGCCGCCGCCGCCGACGCCGCCCGCGTAGCCTCCGCCGCCGCCGCCCCCGCCGTCCGCGCCGCCTACGCCGCCGCCGCCCGCGCCGCCTACGCCGCCCGCGCAGCCTCCGCCGCCTCCGCCGCCGCCGCTTCCGCCGCCGCCCCCGCCGCCGCCGACGCGACGCTCCTAGATGAGCACGTGGCCCCTTCCGTTATCGCCGGTTCGCCCTTGTGGCCGCGAGGCCAAGGTGAGCTCCAAGCTGTGTGGCGGCGATTAAAAAAGACGCTTATTGCCGAAAATCAGGACTGGAAGGTCTGGACGGATTGGTACGACGACCAACTCGATGGCCGCGTACAGGACGAGGAACGGGAACTCGCCTATGTGCGGATTGAGAACGCGCTGTGGGACCAAGGCCCGGCCTCTGTAAACGCCGAGATCAAAAGGCGGATCGAGGCGCAAATGTCGCCGACACCCATCGAAAACGTACCCTCGGCGGTTTGTTTTGGCTGGAGTCCGAAAGGGACGATTACCGTCGTCTCGGGAGCGCTCAATTGGCCGACGTTTCCATTCAAAGGTGGCGAGCCAGATCACAGACATCGTCTCGATGCGTGCCGGGCGTTGGCGACTGACATCGTTTGGTCGTTACAGCGCGGCAGATGGAATGTGCGAGCTGATTACGGCGAAGCGCTCGACCAGTATGTGGCCTATCTTCCCAAGCAACCGGAAGAGGGCAATTTCCTGCTGGCTGACGCCGAAGCGCGCGTCATCCGGGCCATGTTCGCAGCCGAAGCGGAGAGCCTTCCTGTAGGACTAGCCGCGAAGCTTAAGGTCCTTCTTGAGCAACACATCGGCCTTCGCGCCTATTATCCGCAAACAGAAGACTTCTACCGATCGGTGCGAACAGGACATTTGGAACGTCCGTTGCCCATCGATGCGGTCGAAGCGTTCATCCAAGTCGTCCGCGATCACACGCCGTCGCGTTTCGAGCCGAACGTCGCTAATACTTTAGAGAACACCGCGCAGCCAATTCCGGCGATTGTCTCAGCCCATGCAGATGCCCGGAAATCCGAGGCCGCGCAGCCTGCTTCGCCACCAGATCCAATCGGAGAAATCGATCCTGAAAAGGCGCGGGAATTCACTGCCGCAAGCGGCGTCAACGCTCTTTGGAAAGTGGTGACGTCGGGGAAGAAAGCGGACGAAAACATCGAGGGATGGAAGAAGGTGATTGAAACTTTGGGGCCGTTCGTTTTGCCTATTCTCCAGTGGTTGCGGCCCTTTGTGGGGCTTTGAAACCGCCTGCTGCCCTCCTTGCCAGCCAAAACACCTTGACACGAACCCCGTGTCACACGATATTCGTGACATGAAAAACGTCACCATCACTTTGCGCGAGGATGTCGCCGAATGGCTTCGCATCGAGGCGGCCAAGGCGGGGTCCAGCATGTCCGCTTTCGTCAGCGATCTTCTCGAAACCCGCATGGGGCGCGGCAAAGACCAGATCGCCGGGCTCGAGATTTTCCTGAGCGGCCCCGGCTTTCCGGGGATCGCGGCCGATTTGCCGAAGCGGGATGAACTTTATGACCGCGCGGCTCTTCATCGACACGAACATTCTGATCTACGCCCTCGATCCGGCGGAGCCGGAAAAACGCGCGACTTCAGCGGATTTGCTGAGGCGGACGATAACGAACCATACGTTGGCCCTGAGCCCGCAAAACCTGAATGAATGCTATAGGGTGCTGACCCGGTGCCGTCAGCTTGTCGATGAGGCGGCGGCGCGCTCTTATTTGACCTATCTCATTCCTTGGTGCATAGCGCCGCTTGACGCGCAGACAACCGTCAAGGCCTGGGCGGTGCAGGACGAGGCGGGGCTTTCCTGGTGGGACGCTCTGCTGGTCGCCTCGGCGTTGAGGGCGGGATGCAAGCTTTTCATTTCCGAGGATATGCAGGACGGCCAAGTCATTTCGGGGATGCGAATCGCCAATCCGTTCGCGCCTGAATTTTTGCAGCGCGTCCCGACGCATTAAGACGAGTTCCAAACATGGGCTTCAAATGCGGCATCGTCGGCCTGCCGAATGTCGGCAAGTCGACCCTTTTCAATGCGCTGACGCAGACCGCGGCGGCGCAGGCGGCGAATTATCCGTTCTGCACCATCGAGCCGAATGTCGGCGACGTCGCCGTGCCGGACGAGCGCGTCGAGAAACTGGCCAAGATCGCGGGCTCGAAAGAGATCATCCCGACGCGGCTCACCTTCGTCGATATCGCCGGCCTCGTGCGAGGCGCCTCGAAAGGCGAGGGGCTCGGCAACCAGTTTCTCGCCAATATCCGCGAATGCGACGCCATCGCCCATGTCGTGCGCTGCTTCGAGGATTCCGACGTCGCCCATGTCGAAGGCGAGATCGCGCCGGTCAATGATATCGAGACGGTCGAGACCGAATTGATGCTGGCCGACCTCGAAAGCGTCGAAAAGCGCGTCGTCGCGCTCGAAAAGAAGGCCAAGGGCGCCGACAAGGAGGCGAAAGAGACGCTGAACCTCGTGCAGCGCTGCCTCGCGCTGCTGCGCGAGGGCAAACCGGCCCGTCTCGCCGAGGTCAAGCCCGAGGAGCGCAAACTGTTTGAAGGCCTCGGGCTCCTCTCCTCGAAGCCGGTGCTCTATGTCTGCAACGTCGAGGAGGCCGCGGCCGACAAGGGCAATGCGTTTTCAAAGGCCGTCGAGGCCCGCGCGGCCGAGGAGGGCGCGGTGGCCGTGATAGTCTCGGCCAAGATCGAGAGCGAGATCGCGGTGCTGCCGCCGGAGGAGCAGAAGGATTATCTCGAAGCCGTCGGGCTCAAAGAGCCGGGGCTCAATCGCGTCATCCGCGCCGGCTATGGGCTTTTACGCCTCATCACCTATTTCACCGTCGGCCCGAAGGAGGCGCGCGCTTGGACGATCGAGCAGGGAACCAAGGCGCCGCAGGCGGCGGGCGTGATCCATACCGATTTCGAAAAAGGCTTTATCCGGGCCGAGACTATTGGCTATGCTGACTATGTCGGCAACAACGGCGAAGCCGGCGCGCGCGAAGCAGGAAAATTCCGGCTCGAAGGGAAGGACTATGTGGTCGAGGACGGGGACGTGCTGCATTTCCGCTTTGCGAACTGACGGCGCGATGGGGCGTCCGTGACGGAGTGCCTCGTCGCGCCGCCGACCTTCGATGCGGCGTTTTTGCGCGGCCTCGACGACCTGTTCAAATGGCGGCGCGACGTTAGGCGATTCAAGGCCGATCCGGTTTCGATCGCGCTGGTCGAAGCCTTGCTCGAAACCGCCGCGCATTCGCCCTCCGTCGGCAACAGCCAGCCCTGGCGCTTCATCAGTGTCGAGAGTTTTGCCCGCCGACAGGCGGTGATCGCCAATTTCAGCGCCTGCAATGCGGCGGCGCTGACCGCCTATCAGGGGGAGCGCGCCGCGCTCTACGCCCGCCTGAAGCTGGCGGGGCTGCGCGAGGCGCCGGTGCATCTTGCCGTGTTTTGCGATCACGCGACCGAGGCGGGTTTTGGCCTTGGCCGCGGAACCATGCCGGAAATGCTGGGCTATTCGGTCGTCGCCGCGATCCACACCTTTTGGCTGGCGGCGCGCGCGCATGGCCTCGGCGTCGGCTGGGTCTCGATCATCGATCCGCTCGAAGTCGCAAAGCTCGTCGCTGCGCCGGACAGCTGGAAGCTGATCGCTTACCTCTGCGTCGGCATCCCCGAGGAGGAGCATAGCGATCCGGAGCTCGAGCGGGCCGGCTGGCAGCCGCGTCTGGCGCAGAGCGCCAAGCTGCACCGGCGCTGAGCCCGCTCGCTCACCCTGTGGCCTTTTTGCGGAACATGCCGGCGATGTTGTCGAACAGCTCGATCTTGACGCCGGCCTTTTTCATGATCAGCGTCTGCTGGGCGACCGACAGGATGTTGTTCCAGGTCCAGTAGATGACCAGCCCCGAGGGAAAGCCGCCCAAGGTAAAAGTGAAGATCACCGGCATCCAGGTAAAGATCTGCTTTTGCGTCGGATCGGCCGGCTCGGGATTGGCCTTCATCTGCACGAACATCGACACGCCCATCAACAGCGGCCAGACGCCGAGGGCGAGAAAATGGCCGACGACCGGCAGCTGCGTCGGATCAAAAGGCAACAGCCCGAACAGGTTGAAAATATTGGTCGGATCAGGGGCCGACAGATCCCTGATCCAGCCGAAGAACGGGGCGTGCCGCATCTCGATCGTCACGAACAGCACTTTATAGAGCGCGAAGAACACCGGGATCTGGATCAGCATCGGCAGGCAACCCGACACCGGATCGATTTTTTCGCGCTTATAGAGCGCCATGGTCTCCTGCTGCTGCTTCATCTTGTCGTCGGGATATTTGTCCCTGATCGCCGCGACCTGCGGCGCCACCCCCTTCATCTTGGCCATCGACAGATAGCTCTTGTTGGCGAGCGGGAAGAACAGGCCCTTGACGATCACCGTGGCGATCAGGATGGCGACGCCGAAATTGCCGGTCAGCGTATAGAGAAAGTGCAGCAGCCGGAACATCGGCCGGGTGATGAAGTAGAACCAGCCCCAATCGATCAGCAGATCGAATTTCTTGATGCCGAGATCGGCCTGATATTTGTCGAGCGTATGCACTTCCTTGGCGCCGGCGAGCAGCCGGCTGATCGTCTCGAGCGAAGCGCCCGGCGCGATGGTCTGCGCCGCGCCGACGAAATCGGCGCGATAGCTCTTGACGGCGCCAAAAAGCCCGGCCGAAAAGCGCGCCTCGATCGGCGCGCTCTGCGCCGGAATGACCGTCGCCGCCCAATATTTGTCGGTGAAGCCGAGCCAGCCGCCGACCCCCGAAAAGGTCTTTTGCGCGCCCTCCTCCTTCTCGATCTTGTCGTATTTGAACTCCTCGACGCCGCCGTCGCCGATGACCCCGACGAAGCCTTCGTGCAGCACCGCATAATTGACGGTCTTCGGCAGGCCGTGGCGGGTCACCAGCGCGTAAGGGGCGAGCGCGACCGGCTGCCCCGAGCGGTTCTCGACGCGGTCGGAAATGGTGAACATATAGCGCTCGTCGACCGCGATGGTGCGGCGGAAGACGAGGCCCGCGCCATTATCATAGGTTAGCGTCACCGGGCTTTGCGGGGTCAAGACGTCGCGATCGGCCCGCCACAGCGTGCCGGGGCCGGGCAAAGCCAGGTCCGAGCCGGGCGCAGAGCCAGCCGGGGCGAGGAAGCCGGCCTCGGCGTAATAGGCGTCGGGGGCGCCGGGCGGCGACAGCAGGACGATATTGGGGCTCGCCGGGTCGACCGTCTCGCGATAGGCCTTGAGCGCGACGTCGTCGAGCCGCGCGCCTTGCAGCGACAGCGAGCCTGAGATCGCCGGCGTGTCGATTCTTATGCGCGGCGCGGCGGCGAGGGCTTGGGCGCGGGTCTGGGCTCTGGTCTCGGGCGTGGCGGCGAGCGGCGCAAGCTCGCCGGAGATGGCCGGGGCGCCCGGCGCGGGGCGCCCGCCGGCTGGGCCTGCCGCTGCGTCTCGGCCAGCCGCGCCCGGTCCGAAGGCTTCGGCGCGAAAAAATAGCTCCAGCCGACAATCACCAGAAAGGACAGGCCGATCGCCAGATAAAGATTCGACAAATCCTTCGTCATCAATGATCAGACCTTGTAAAATCGCCTCGAAAAGCCGGCAAATTCAGGCGCAAAGCTTGTCGCGTTTTCGCGCCGCGCCGACGCGGCGTCCGTCCGGGGCCGCCATCCAAGCGGCGCGCCGGCGCTGGGGCGCGAGCTCGAAGGGCCGACAGGTCCGTTTCAATTCAAAATGCTCCATCACAGGCGGGCGGTCGAAGCGCCAGCATAGGCTAAGGCGCTGGCGCCGGCGAACGATCTCCTGCGCAAGTCGCCGACGGCGCGCGTCGATCGAACCGGAAAAGCGCGAGCCTTATAGGGTTAATAAACTGGCGAAGTCAATTTAACGCGATGGCGGTCCAAATCGCGCGCTCTGTTCTACGTGTTACGGCGAAAGAGCCAAGACACAGCGGCAAGGCATCGGCACTTGCGAGGCCTGAGGGCGCTTCGGGTCAGATCTATGCGGCCCGCGAAACAGCGCGGGCCGGTCTCAATTGTCCAGAAAGCTGCGCAGTTTGCGCGAGCGCGAAGGGTGCTTGAGCTTGCGCAGAGCCTTGGCTTCGATTTGCCGGATGCGCTCGCGCGTAACCGAGAATTGCTGGCCGACTTCTTCGAGCGTGTGGTCGGTGTTCATGCCGATGCCGAAGCGCATGCGCAGGACGCGCTCCTCGCGCGGAGTCAGCGAGGCGAGCACCCGCGTCGTGGTTTCGCGCAGATTCGACTGGATGGCCGCGTCGATCGGCAAAATCGCGTTCTTGTCCTCGATGAAATCGCCAAGATGCGAATCCTCCTCGTCGCCGATCGGGGTTTCGAGCGAAATGGGCTCCTTGGCGATTTTCAGCACCTTGCGCACTTTTTCGAGCGGCATGGCGAGCTTTTCGGCCAGCTCCTCCGGCGTCGGCTCGCGGCCAATTTCGTGCAGCATCTGGCGCGAGGTGCGCACGATCTTGTTGATCGTCTCGATCATATGGACGGGAATGCGAATCGTTCTTGCTTGATCGGCAATGCTGCGGGTGATCGCCTGGCGGATCCACCAGGTCGCATAGGTCGAAAATTTATAGCCGCGCCGGTACTCGAATTTGTCGACGGCTTTCATCAGGCCGATATTGCCTTCCTGGATCAGATCGAGGAATTGCAGGCCCCGGTTGGTGTATTTCTTGGCGATTGAGATCACGAGGCGAAGATTGGCCTCGACCATTTCCTTCTTGGCCTGCCGCGCTTCGCGTTCGCCCTTTTGCACCATGTGGACGATCTTGCGGAATTCCTGGATTTCGAGCCCCGTTTCGGTCGCCAACGCATGAATCTCGTTCAAGAGATCCTTGATCAACTCTTTCGCGCTGCCGACGAAATCCTTCCAGCCACGGCCGCCGAGTTTTGAAACCCGCAGCAGCCATTTGGGGTCGAGCTCGGAGTTCTGGTAATTCCTGAGGAAGTCCTCACGACTGACCCCGCAACCTTCGGCGAGGCGCAAAAGCCGGGTCTCAAGGCCAATCAGGCGCTTGTTGATGTCATAAAGCTGCTCGACGAGGGCCTCGATGCGATTGGGATTGAGCGAAAGCGACTTGACGTCGGCGACGACTTCCTTCTTGAGCGTTTTATATTTGCGCTCCTGGGAGGGCGTCAGCGTCTCGTTTTTGAGTTTGTGCTCGACGTTCTGGTCCTGCAGCCGACGCAATTTCTTGTAGGCGTCGGCGATCCTGTCGAAGGTGTCGAGGACCTTCGGCTTGAGCTCGGCCTCCATCGCGGACAAGGAAACCGAATTCTCCATGTCGTCTTCCTCATCGAAGACGTCTTCGGGAATTGGCGCGTCGACGCCATCTTCGTCCGCCGGCCTTAGCCGCGCCGGCGGGTTGAGAGGCGCCATCGCGGGCGCCGCCTGCTGTTCGGCAAGCGCCTCCGCAACGCCCGGCGCGGTCATGTCGATCTTGGGCGCGTTGCGGCCGTCGGGACCGGCATAGGTGGCCTCGAGATCGATGATGTCGCGCAGCAGCACCTTGCTGTCGTTCAGCTCATCACGCCAGATGATGATCGCCTGAAAGGTCAGGGGACTCTCGCAAAGGCCTGCGATCATCGCCTCGCGCCCGGCCTCGATGCGTTTTGCTATCGCGATTTCGCCTTCGCGCGACAGCAGCTCGACGGAGCCCATCTCGCGCAGATACATGCGGACCGGGTCGTCGGTGCGGTCGGCCGGCTCCGACGAGCGAACGGCGACAGGCTTCGCCTGAGCGACCTCGACGAGGTCTCCGCCGTCGGCCTCGTCCTCCTCGGACGCCTCCTCGCCGTCGGCCTCTTCATGGTCCTCCGTCTCGACGACATTGATGCCCATCTCGTTGATCATCGCGAGAATGTCTTCGATTTGCTCCGAGTTGACCTCTTCGGACGGAAGCACCGCGTTAAGTTCGGCGTAGGTCACGAAACCGCGCTTCTTGGCGGCTTTGATCATCCGCTTGACGGCGGCGTCGGATAGATCGAGCAGGGGGCTGTCGGCGGTTTCCACCGCGCCGCCTTCCGTCTCGGTCTTCTCGTTATCCTTTTTCGCCATCAATGGCCTCCGCCGTTAGAAATGTTCGACCGACTTGTCGTCAGTGCGTCGGCCTTGGTCGCGCTCGCCCCGGCCTAAATGCCGTCCGGGCTTTAAACGGCCGCGCACGTTTTGAACGCGCCCCTTGAGGGAGCGCCGCCACGCCGAGAGCTGTCCGCCGGGAGCTACTAGGATCCTGATGGCTCCGCCAGATTTGGAAAAAGCGAAAATTCGTCAAGATGCGCGAGCGGAAGCGACCCAACTTTCAAGCCAGAACCCCTATTCGCAATCGACCAGGCCACTACTGCGGTGCGAGACCATTAATTAAATGCAAAACGCCACGCCCCCCGACGCCACTGTGAGGCGTCAGGGCCGGCTCTTCTATATGATCCGATTTGCGGGAGTCAAAGTCCCGCCCTCACAAAGTCCCGCCTGAACGGCCAGACGATGCGCCAAACCCCTCAATTCTGGCCTCCGTGCCGCTCAGCCCGAGTAACTGCTCCCGAATGTCCTTGAGACGCGCCAAATTTTCGTCTGTCGCCTCCGCGGCCAAAGCCTTCTCGGCAAGATGCAGCGCCTTATGTAGGCTGCAGGCTCGGCGATGCAAGGTCAAGGCCTGCTTCAAAACTTCCTCGGCGTCGGATTCGGCGGCATCGCTTTTCAAATACCAATGAGACGAATGTGCGGCCAAAGCGTCGAGCCGCCGCAGAATGTCGTCAAAGCCGGCGCTTGCGGCTTCCGCGCGTAGGCGTTGGCTCTCGATGGGCCCCACGCCGGCGCGATCCAGCAGCCTGTCGCGTAGCGCGGCCGCTTGGGCATTGGCGAAGTCGATGTCCGCGATCGCCTCGAGGTGGCGCTCCAGGAGGCTTGGATGGTTGAGTAGAATCAAAAGAATTAAGGCCTCGCGCGGCGCCAGGCCCGACTTGCCAAGGCGCAGCAAAGGCGAATTCGAAAGGCTGGCGCTTGCGATGAGAGCACCGCCGGTCTCGCGCGTCCAATTGAATTCGCGGCGCGCCCCGAGAGGGCCTTGCGCCGGCCGCGCTTGGCGCCGCCGCGGAGGCTCGCGACTTTGGCTGAACAGAGCGTAGAGGCGGTTCTTGAAATCGGCCTGGTAGTAGCGGCGTAACGTCTCGTCTTTGATTTCGCGCGCGATTTCGCGAAGACGTCGTTCGAGGCCGGCGCGCCGCTCCGGCGTTGTGAGGTCGCAGCCCTCGATCTCCCGCAGCCAGATGAGGTCCGCCAGCGACTGGGCCTTCGCCAAAACATCTTTCATGGTCTCAGCGCCGCCCGATCGAATGAGATCGTCCGGATCCTGCCCCTCCGGCAGCAGGGCAAAGCGCAGCGAACGGCCAGGCCCGATCAAGGGCAGCGCCATGTCGATTGCGCGATAGGCCGCCTTGCGCCCGGCCTTGTCTCCGTCGAAACAGAGAATCGGCTCCTCGGCCATTTTCCATAAGAGCTCGGCCTGATCCGGCGTCAGGGCCGTCCCGAGCGGGGCGACAGTCTCGGCAAAGCCCGCGGCCGCCATGGCGATCACGTCGATGTAGCCCTCGACGACGATGACCGCGCCCGAGTTCATGCGCGGCCTTTCGCGCCTGGTGGTGGTTATAGAGAACGGCCCCTTTGTGAAACAGCGAAGTTTCCGGAGAATTCAGATATTTCGCGGCGGCATCCTTGGCGAGGGCGCGGCCGCCGAAAGCGATCGGCCGTCCCGAACGGTCGCCGATCGGAAACATGATGCGGTCGCGAAAGCGATCATAGGGGACAGGGATATCTTCGCCGTGGATCAGGAGTCCAGCCTCGATCATCGCCTCTTTGGCGGCGCCCTTGGCGGCTAGGTAATCGCGCAATGCACATTTTTCGGGCAGCGCGAAGCCGAGCCTGAATTGCATTTGCGCAGCCGGTCCAACGCCCCGTTGAGCCAGATAATCGCGCGCTTTCGCCCCCGCCGGCTGTTTCAGTTGAGCCGAAAAAAAATCCGCCGCGAGGTCGAGGACCTCGTGCAGGCCGGCCCGCTTTTGCTCCTGCGCTTCGGCCTCCGGCGAGACGCGCGGCAGCGGCAGGCCCGCCTCGCCGGCGAGGCGCTCAACCGCTTCGGGGAAAGTCAGCCCCTCGGTTTCCATGATGAAGTCGAAGATGTTGCCGTTTTTGCCGGCCGACAGGTCGAACCAGGCCATCTTCTGGTCGTTGACGAAAAAAGACGGCGTCCTTTCCGTGTTGAAAGGCGAGAGCCCCTTCCATTCGCGGCCCGCTTTCACGAGTTTGACGCGCCGCCGCGCCACTTCCGAGACCGGAAGCCTGGCTTTGATGTCGTCGAGGAACGAAGGCGGGAAGCGCATCCTACCGTTGTCGCGGATAATCTCGAAGCCGGCCCAACCGTCTTGACCTTATCCCCATGATCCACACAACCGGCGCGCTCGCCCGTCCTCGGCTCGTCTGATCGGCGGGTTTCCGTCCAGCCTGTGAAGGCGCAGCGGATTCGATCATTTTTGACTCCCGAATCGCACTTTGCCGGATTTCCTATATTAGAGCGAGGTTTTTGACGCGCGGGCGAAGCGGCTTCATCGCGATCAGACAGGCGCCGGCAGATGAGCAAGACCCAACGTTTTTTTGACATGAAGCGGCAAGGCCGCCCGATCGCGGTCCTCACCGCCTATGACGCCCCGACCGCGCGGGCGGAGGCAGAGGCCGGAGTCGACGCCATCATCGTCGGCGACAGCGTCGGCGCGAACATGCTTGGATATAAAAGCGAGCGCGAGGTGACGCTGGCCGACATGCGCCACCATATCGCCGCCGTGCGCCGGGGCGCGCCGGAGGCGGCGATTATCGGCGATCTGCCCTTCGCGACCTATGATTCGCCAGAGATCGCCATCGCGAGCGCGCAAAAACTCGTCGAGTCGGGAGCGGATGTCGTGAAATTCGAGGGAGCGCATCGCGCCATCCTCGAAGCGCTGGTCGCGGCCGACATCGAGGTCTGCTGCCATCTCGGGCTGGAGCCACAAAACCATCCCGAAAAGCGCGTCAAGGGACGCTCGGCGCAGGAAGCGTCGAAACTGTTCGCCGACGCCATCGAGCTCGATGCGGCCGGGATGAAGCTGCTGGTCCTTGAAATGATCCCCGAGGAGGTTGCCGCGGAAGTGACGCGCAGGGTTTCGGCGCCGACGATCGGCATCGGCGCCGGCCGCAAAACGGACGGCCAGGTGCTCGTGATCACCGATGTCTTGGGCTTTGGTTCGAAGAACTTCCGGCACAACCGGCGCTATAAGGACATCGGGTCGCTGATGATCGAGGCCGCGCGCGCGTATGTCCGCGACGTCCATGGCGCCGACTTCCCGGCCGAGGAGAATCTCACCCATATGGCGCCGGAGGAATTGGCGCTCTTTTTGGACGCCAGAGCTTGATTCCGAAGAGGCGCCGAGGTTGGGACGCGATGCTGTCGGATGAAGGATGTGACTGGGTTCAGCCTGCGCCGAGCTTCGTCTTGACGGAAGCGCTGGCCTTGGCGAAGTCCATGCGGCCGGCGTATTTCGCCTTCAGCGCGCCGACGACCTTGCCCATGTCCTTGATTGAGACCGCGCCCGTCTCGGCGATGGCCGCGGCGATCGCCGCCTCGACGGCCGCCTAGTCCAAAGGCTCCGGCAGAAAGCTCTTGATGACGGCGATTTCCTCGCCTTCCTGACGGGCGAGTTCCGCGCGCCCGGCCTTCTCGTAAATCTCCAGCAATTCTTGCCGGCTTTTGACCATTTTCTGCAGCAGAGCCAAAATCTCGTCGTCGCCGACCGTCTTGCCCAGGCCGCGCGCCTCGATGTCCTTATCCTTCAGCGCCGCGGCAATCATGCGAATCGTGTCGACGCGGCGCTTGTCTCGAGCCTTCATCGCAAGTTTCAACTGGCTCGTGAATTCTTCGCGCATCGCTGTTCCTTTGAGGGAGAATTGACGCGAAGAGGCGTTGCCTCTAGCTTCGCGCCGATCAAGGTCCCAAATAGAGATAAATTGAGCCGGCCGCGCCGAGATGGCGCGATGCCGGGCGGGCGCATGGGTGTAAAGCGAGCATGACAAGGGATCAAGACGATGTGTCGGGTTTCTGGCGCGAGCCGCGCGCTACCGCCCTTCTCGTCCTCGCCAACGGCCTTGTTCTTGAAGGGACCGGGCTTGGCGCGGCCGGCGAGGCGGCTGGCGAAGTCTGCTTCAACACGGCGATGACCGGCTATCAGGAGATCCTCACCGATCCGTCCTACGCCGGGCAGATCGTCACTTTCACGTTTCCGCACATCGGCAATGTCGGCGCGAACGATGAAGACGTCGAGACAAGCAACGCCGCCGCCGGCGATGCGGCGCGCGGCGCCATCGTTCACGCCCCGATCACCAAACCCTCGAATTACCGCTCGACGCAGCATTTCAACGCCTGGCTGAGAAACCGCGGCATTATCGGTCTTTGCGGCGTCGATACGCGGGCGCTGACGGCGTACATTCGCGAGCGCGGCATGCAAAACGCAGTGATCGCCCATGCGCCGGACGGGGTCTTTGACATCGAGGCCCTACACGCAAGGGCGGCGGAATGGCCCGGCCTCGAGGGGATGGACCTCGTGCCGAGCGTCGCGTCAAAGCAAAGCTATGACTGGACGCAGACGCCCTGGACGCAAGGCAAAGGCTATGGCGAGGCCGGCGGCGGAAAATTCAAGGTCGTCGCGATCGATTATGGCGTTAAAAGCAATATTCTCCGGCTTTTGACGCAAGCCGGCTGCGACGTGACCGTCGCCCCGTCTACCGCGACGGCCGAGGAGATCTTCGGCTCTCAATCCTGACGGCGTTTTCCTGTCGAACGGCCCGGGCGATCCGGCCGAGACGGGAAAATATGCGGCGCCGGTTATCAGGGCTTTGCTCGAAAAGAGAATTCCGACGTTCGGGATCTGCCTCGGCCATCAGATGCTGGCTCTGGCGCTCGGCGGCAAAACGAAAAAAATGCTGCAGGGCCATCATGGCGCCAATCACCCGGTGAAGGATTTCACCACCGGCAAGGTCGAGATCGTCTCGATAAATCATGGATTTGCGGTCGATCCTTCGAGCTTGCCCGAAAACGCGCGCGAGACGCACCGCTCCTTGTTCGACGGCTCCAACTGCGGCCTCGAATTGATCGATCGCCCGGCCTTCTCGGTGCAGCATCATCCCGAGGCCTCGCCCGGTCCGCGCGACAGCCATTATCTTTTTCGCCGCTTCGTCGCGATGATGGAGAAGGCCGAGGCGTGAAGGCCTGACGGCTGGGGCGCGCCACGCGCAACCCGCGCGTCGATTGCGAGCGCGAGGACGGCCAATTCGCCGATGATGTGATTGGCGCCCAAAATCAAGAACGGCCGAGTGAGGCTGGCGCAAGCCCGCGCGCAGATATCTAAGGCCTGGCCAAGGTCTGATTTTCAACGGCGGATTGAGTAGAGGAAGACGGCGCGCCGAAAACGCGTGGGCCTCACAAAGGATTGTTCATCACGTTTCTTGAAGCATTTATTAAATATTTGAAAAGTACTTTATATCCGCTCTGCCGACCATAGGTTATCATCAAGTGATTCAATTGCGCGGCGCTTGCAGGAGCGCTGTGACGATTAGCCGCTGCGTCTGGGCTATCCATGCGGCGGAACCACGGATATTCATGGCTTTCGAAATGGTCCCCTTGCTTGCCGGAACGCCAAATGACGGCGCATCTGTCGATCGTGACGCGATCGCCGAGATTTTTGCCGAAATCGCGCTTGAAGCCGCTGTCGCCGTCATGTCGGTCTATTCGTCGGACAGCAACGCCAGGCGCAAGCCCGACAAGAGCCCGGTCTGCGACGCCGACGAATATGCCGAGGCGATCATCCTGGAGCGCCTCGCAGAGCGGCTTCCCAGTCTTCCTGTCCTTGCCGAGGAGGCATCGGCCAGCGGCAAGAAGACAGTGGCTGGCTCGACCTTCATCCTCGTCGACCCGGTCGACGGCACCCGCGAATTCCTCAGCCACAACGGGGAGTTCACGATCAATATCGGATTGATCGTCGACGGCGAGCCGCTTGCAGGCGTCGTCTATGCGCCGGCGCTCGCCCGGATCTGGATCGCCGGCGCGACGGCGACATCCTGCCACGTAGCGCCGGGCGAGCCCCTGCCGCCGCCGGAGCGGCGCCGCGCGATCCATGTGCGCGCGGCCCCGTCTCGAGGTTTGACGGCGCTGGCCAGCCGTTCGCATTCGGACCCCGAGACAGAGGCGTTTCTAGCTCAGCTCCCGATCGCCGAGAGACGAGCCGCGGGTTCGTCGCTAAAATTCTGCGCGGTCGCGGAGGGCGACGCTGACGTCTATCCGCGCTTCGGCCAGACGATGGAGTGGGATACGGCGGCGGGCGACGCCGTTCTGCGCGCGGCCGGCGGCATCGTGCTCGATGGCGAGCACCATCCGCTGCAATATGGCAAGGCGGGCCTGCAGTTCAGAAACGGTCCGTTTGTCGCCTGGGGCGACCGCAACGCTATTTTGCCGCACAGCGCGCCATAGACCGTCGACGATTGCGCGGCCCACCTTCCGCTCTTTTTGGTCGTGGTTCCGCGTCTCAGTTCCGCGTCGGCGCGAGGGGTCGCGCGACGCGGCTCCGCCGGCGCGGCGATCCAAACAGTTCGTTAACCTTATTACGCCAAAACTAGCGATTAAAATGCGGGCCCTGAACGCACAAAGCTTAATTCGCGGAGGATCGAAATGCAATCGCGACGAGAATTCACGCTGGGCATGGCGGCGATCGCGGCCGGCGTCTCCTGGACCGGCTTGCGTCCGGTGGCGGCGCTCGCCGATCCGCAGCCCGACCGGCCGGCTCGACTTTTCGACCGACGAGGTCATCGCCGACGGACATCAGATTCTTCGGCTCGATCTCGCGCGGCCTCGCCGCGGTCGTCGAATCGGCGACCCAGCGCTGGGGCAAGCCGAACGGCTACATTCTGGGGCAGGAGGCGACGGGCGCCTTCATCGGCGGGGTGCGCTATGGCGAAGGCGTGATGCACACCCGCAACGCCGGCGATCTTCGCGTCTTCTGGCAGGGCCCGTCGCTCGGACTCGACGCCGGCGCCGACGGCGACCGAACCATGATGCTGGTCTACAATCTTCCCGCGACGGAGGCGATTTTCCGCCGCTATGGCGGCGTCGACGGCTCGGCTTATTTCGTCGGCGGCTTCGGCATGACGGCGCTCGTCAACGACGAGGTCTATGTCGTCCCGATTCGCGCCGGCGTCGGCGCGCGGCTCGGCTTCAACGTGAGCTATTTGAAATTCACGCCGACCTCGACATGGAATCCGTTTTGAGGCGGCGGAGAGGCTTGCGCAGTCTGGCCTTTGACGAATTGGGCCGCTGCGCCGACGGCGCTGGCGTCTCATTTCACCGCCCCTTGCGCGCCACAGCGCCAGTGCGCACGCAAATCTCGGCTTCAAGCTTCGCCATTTCGAGAAGATAGGTCAAAAGATCAAGCCGGTCGAAACGTGCGAGCTTGATCAGTTCATCGGTCATTTGCGCGATATAGGCGGCGGTGGCGCGCGCGCTCGCTTCAGCTTCGAGATCGCGCGGGGCTGGGTTTGCGGAAGGCTTGCGCGCCGCGCGTCTGCAACTCCTTGCTGCTGCATCCGCGTTCGGCGGCGCCGCCATTCTTTGCCCCAAAAATTCACACGTAAACCGAGATTATATTGCATAATATATATGTTCACGCAATATTCATTAGTAGCCGCGCGCCCGTGCCCTGCGCCGGTTGCAAACGGGGCTTATTTCAGCGACTTCGCCGCCGCCAGCACGGCCTCGGCATGGCCTGGCACTTTGACTTTGTTCCAGACTTCGGCGATGACGCCATCCCGATCGATCAGGAAAGTGGTCCGTTCGACGCCCATATATTTGCGGCCATACATGCTTTTCTCGACCCAAACGCCATAGGCCTCGAGCATGGTCTTCGGCTCGTCCGAAGCGAGGTCGAACCCGAGGCCGTGCTTGCTTTTGAATTTGGCGTGGCTCGCCGGCGAATCCGGCGATGCGCCGAGGATCGCGGCGCCGGCTTTTTCGAACTGGCCTTTGAGGCCGTTGAAGTCAATGGCTTCCTTGGTGCAGCCAGAGGTGTCGTCCTTTGGATAGAAATAAAGGACCAGTTTGCGTCCCTTGAAGCTTTGCAGAGAGATCGCGCCGCCGTCGCTTGGGAGCGTGAAATCCGGCGCCGCATCGCCTGGCCCGAGTTTGCGGGCCGCGTCCTTCATCATGTCGCCTTCCTTTCGTCGCATTGAAAAGCCATCGGTCCTGCACTTAAGCTGGCGAGCTAAACCAACAAGCGGCGGGCGTCGGCTCATTTGATTCAGATCAAAGCTTTGCCGGAAAATAGGCTGCCTCGTTGTCCTGACGCGCCGCTTTTTTTGACCCATGGGTTGCAAAATCATGTTGCCCGCGCGGCTCCGGCGTGCCCCTCTTCTATTAAAGAAAAGCGTTAGATTGGGTCCTCCGGCAAGGCCAGTTTTCGACCGGCCTCGTTATTTGCATTGACTTGAAGTTTGAAAGGCCGCGAGCGGTTGGTGAAGCATCGTGAGCAATTGCCCGCTGCGGACTGCGCAGCGCCGGCGCGTTCCGTGGAGGCCGCGAAAGACGCGGATGGGCTTCGGCCTAAAAAACCGCGCCGATTGCGCTTCTTCGCCCGTTCTTGCGGATATGTCGCCGCCGGGCTTCTCGTCCTTACGCTGATTTCCGGCGCCTTTCTGGTCGCGCGCCTGACGCAAGGGCCGATGGCGATAAATGGCCTCGGTCCGCTCATCGCCAGCGCGCTCGATCAGCGCTTTGGCCGCGGCTATGACTTCAGCCTGGGGCGCGTCTCGATGATCAAGCACGGCGTTTCCCCGACGCTCAGCGTCGACGGACTGTCGCTGAAGGATCGGTCGGGGCGCACGATATTCACCGCTCCCCGGGCGGAGGTTTCGGTCGATCCTTTGTCCCTGATCGGCGGACGCGTCGTCCCCAGGCGGCTTGAAGTCTTCGATGTGGAAGTGCGTCTCGCCTTGCTGCCCGACGGATCGATCGCGCAGCCGATCGCGCCAGGGTCAGACGAAACCGTCGCTTTGACTCCGCCGCTGGCGGAATCGCTCGTCAAGGAGGGCGCTTCGCCGGGCGA
This sequence comes from uncultured Alphaproteobacteria bacterium, assembly GCA_963789645.1. Classification (GTDB taxonomy): domain Bacteria; phylum Pseudomonadota; class Alphaproteobacteria; order Rhizobiales; family Beijerinckiaceae; genus Methylocapsa. The sequence continues at coordinate 149,904 of CAWBLM010000008.1, forward strand.
GATCGGGGCGAGTCAGGCTCCTTTACGGAAAATCCGGCGTCCGACGCCCGCGGTCAAAGCGCGCCGCGCGAAACCGAGACGGCGCAAAAGCCGCGCGCTCTGCTCGTCAAGCAAATGGCGTCGGCGCTCCGCTTGCTGATCGACTCCTTGACCAGTCCGGACAGCCAGATCGCCGCCGTCGACCGCGTCGGCATCGCGCGCGGACGGGTAGTTATCGACGATCGCACGTCGCATCAGACCATGGCCTTCAATGGCGTCGATCTCAGCTTCGACCGCTCCTCCGGCGCGACGACCTTCAACCTTTCTGTCGATGGACCGAACGGGCGCTGGTCCGCGACCGGCCGAGCGAGCGGCGCGCCAGGCGTCCAGCGCCGGCTCGCGTTGTCGCTGCAAAACCTGTCGCTCGACGAGATCTTGCTGGCGACCGGGGCGCGCTCGATCGGCGCCGACTTCGACATGCCGCTATCGGCCAATGTCAGCGTCGGCCTTCGTCCTGATGGAGTGCTGTCCGAAGCCCTCGCCACATTCGGCTTTGGCGCGGGCTATCTGCGTTTCGACGATCCCAACGACGAGCCGATGATGGTCGACGCCGTCCGCGGCGGAGCGCATTGGGACGGCGCGACGCGTCGCATCATCATCGATCCCGTGACGCTGACGGCCGGGGAGACGCATGCCGCCATTTCCGGCGCCGTCGCCTTGCCCGTGCATGAAGGCGATGCATGGGTGATCAACATCGGCCAGGCCGAACCGATCGTCGCGGCTCCCGAACGTCCCGGCCAAAAGCCCGTTCTCCTCGATTTCGCCGCCGTCACTGCGCGGCTGTTCGTTCAGGAGAAGAGGCTGATCTTCGACCGCATTCTGGTTGGCGGCCCGCAGGCCGGATTTTCGATGGCCGGCGACCTGCAATGGGCGAACGGACCGCGCCTCCGGTTCGGCGCTTCGCTGGATCCGACGCCGATTGCGACTGTCGCGCGCCTGTGGCCGTCCTTCCTCGCCGCGCCGATCCGGAATTACCTGCTCGACCATGTCAAAACTGGGCGTCCTCAAATCCGGGACCATGCAGTTCGATTTCAACGCCGCAGATCTCGACGCCATGCGCAACGAACATGCGCCGCCGGACAATTCTCTACTGGTCGATTTCACCGTCGAGAATGGTGCCGTCGAGTTCCTGTCGGGCGTCCCGCCGCTGACCGGGGTCAATGGCGTCGGCCACATAACCGGCCGCACGTCGACCTTTACGACGACCAGCGTCGGCATGCTCGACGAAGGCGCCGGCCGCACGCTGACGACGGCGCCAGGCGGCGCGTTCCACATCGCCGACGTGGAGCCGAGGCCGACGCCCGCCGCGATCGTCGCTCAAGTCTCGGGGAGCGTCGAGACTGTCGGGGATCTTCTCAATCGCGATGCGTTGAAGCCCTACGCCAATCTGCCGCTGGATCGGTCGACGCTCAGCGGGCAGGTCGACGGCCGGCTCGAAGTCGACCTCAATCTTGGCCCGAACATGGGGCCAAAAGACACGACCATCAAGATCAACTCGACCGTCACTAATTTTATCGCGCAGAATCTGCTCGGCAAAGAGGCCCTCGATGCCGCGACACTTGCGATCAGCGTCGACCGGAGCGGCATCAAAGCGACGGGACAGGGGCGCATGTTCGGCGCTCCGGCGACCGTGGATATGACGCAGCCCGCGGGCAAGCCCGCTTCCGCAACTGTCCACCTCGTCATGGACGACGCCGCGCGCGCCAAACAGGGGCTTGGCGGCGTGCCGGGGATCAGCGGACCGATCGCCGCCGTCGTCAGCGCCCCATTGGGCGCCGGGCCGAACATCAAGGCCGAGGTCGAGCTGGATCTTCTCCATACGGGAATCGACTGGCCCGGCGCGTCGAAGCCGCCCGGGCGGCCCGGAAAGGCGAAATTCACGGTTGTCGCCAATGACGGCGCGACGCAGCTCGATCAAATCGTCCTTGACGCCGGACCTATCCAGGCGCGGGGCGAGATCGCTCTTGCTCCGGACCAGTCTTTGCAGAGCGCAAAATTCAGCCAGGTCAGATTTTCTCCCGGCGACGACGCAAAAATCGACGCGCTAAAGGTCGGCGATACGTTGAAGGTCATGGTGGCGGCCTCGACGATCGATGCGCGGCCGTTCCTGAAATCGCTGTTCACGTCGGCCCCTGATCCCAGCGCTGCTTCCGCTCCTGATTCAGTCCTGCCGGCCGCGGCCGCCGCCTCGCCGATCAAGGATATCGATCTCGATGTCAAATCGGCGGTGCTGAGCGGCTACAACAAGCAGCTTATGACAGGGCTGGAGCTGCGGATGTTGAAAAGCGGCGATCAATACAGGCAGCTCTCCTTCGCCGGACGGTTCGGCCGCGACACGGTGTCCGGCAATATGACTGGGCCAGGCAAAGCCTCGCAGCTTACCATCCTTTCGGATGACGCCGGATCGATTCTACTGTTCACCGATCTCTATAGACACATGGAAGGCGGCCGACTGACTTCGAATATGCAATTGGGGCCGTCGCTCTCAGGCGTTCTCACCATAGACTCCTTCATCCTGCGCGATGAGCCGGCGCTGCGGCGGCTCGTCGCGGAAGGACTGCCATCGAAGGACGCCTCGGGCCAGCCGCGGAAAATCGACGCCGCGGCGATGGCTTTCAACCGGCTGCAGGTGCAGTTCGAGCGCTCCGGGACGCAACTCATTATGCGCGACGGCGTCATGAACGGCCAGGCGATCGGCCTCACCGTCGACGGCTGGCTCGATTTCGCTCATGACGGAGTCGATGTGAAAGGCACTTTCGTGCCGGCCTATGCGGTGAACAACCTTTTCTCGCAAATCCCTCTGGTCGGCGCCATCCTCGGTGGCGGAACCAACGAAGGCCTGATCGGGGTCAATTACCGGGTCGAGGGCAAGATCAGCGCTCCGTCGCTCAGCATCAATCCGCTGTCGGCTATCGCGCCCGGCATCTTCCGCCGAATTTTCGGCGTCGGCCAACATCCCGCGCCGGCTGGCGCCGGGCAATAACATGCGCTCTCAACAGTTTGCAGGCTGCCGATAATCCTTCAAGTTTGAGAGGAATCGGAACAGATTTAGCCATTCGCAAGATGTAAATCCAAACGAACCGGCGCGTCTTCCGATTCCGCGAACGCTTTCAACCCGCTTCCGCAACAGCGAGGATCGAGGGAGCTGCGCGCGCCACTCTTGGAGCTGTCGCGATGCGTGAAACGATGGCTTTCGGCGGACAGCCGGGCCCGGCCGCGCGCCAGCAGGCATGGCGCCGCCGCTGTCCGATCCGAATGTCGATTTCACCTTGCGCCTAAACATGGATGTTCACAATGGCCGCTTCGCCCCTTGACGCAAAAGCGCCTTCGATTTCGAACTTCTTCACAGGGTCGCTTTCTCGTTCGGCGGCTTTCCTCTTCGGCCTCATGACGTTGATTACAGTGTCGTGCGCGGGATACGACTTTTTCCTGATGCGGCAGGAGCAATCCGCCTCGATAGCCAAGCAGGATCAAGACGAAATAAACGCTAACCTCGCGAGCGAATTGATCAGGCTGCAAAAGCAAATTGAGATCGATGTTGTTCAGGTTCGGCAGGCCTTGTCCGACTTTTCCGCGACGCGAAGCCAGGATGGTCATGACCACAGCCTTGAAAAAGCGGCGAACTTCGCGGAGCAATTCCGCGCGGATATTGCCGCCGCCAAGACGGCGGCGCAAGCTTTTGGCGCCCCTGACCTCGTCGACGCTCTTGTCGAACTCGAACGGCGCTTCCCCGATTACTACGATCGAGGCGTCCAAATGGCGAGGGCTAATGCCGGGCAGGGCGCTTCCGCCGATGATAGGTTGACGGGGATTTTCGCTAAGGTCAGCGCCGAATTGCAACAGCAAATCGAGCGGACAAGCGCCGCGCTCGACGCCGCGACGCGGCGTCGCGACGCCGACGCGGCGGTAGCGAAAGCGCAGATCAACCAGCTTCGCGATCATCAAACCGCTATCGCCATGAGCGGCATCGTCGTCGCGGCGCTCGCTTGTATGCTGGGGATCATATTTGCTGGCCGATGGGTGATTCAGCCGCTCGGTTGGATTACCTTCACTTTCGCCAAACTCATCGAGAACGATACGAATTACGAAGTGTATGAAGTTGATCGCGCCGACGAGATCGGCGATCTTGCGAGAGCCTATGGCCTGTTCCGCAAAATGGCCAAGGAACGCACCCAAGCGCATGAGAAAGCCGAACGGCTGCAAGCGATGAATGAAGCCGAGCGAAAGCAGAATGATGCGGAGCGAGCCGCGGCGGCCGCCGACCAGAATCAGGTCATGCAGCTGCTGGCGGCGGGTCTTTCCGAGATAGCCGCACAGGATCTAACATGGCGCATTAATGAGCAGGTGCCAGAATCCTACGATGGCTTGAAAACCAACTTCAATTTGGCGGTAGAACAACTCAGCGCGGCCCTCGCCAATGTGGTCGGCAGTTCGCGAGCCATAGGTTCTGGAATACATGAAATCGCCAAGGCGACGGAAGACTTGTCCCAGCGGACGGAGCGGCAGGCGTCGCGCATCGAAGCGTCGGCTGCGGCTCTGGGACAAATCACGACAACCGTAAGAGCAACCGCGGCTGGCGCCCAGCATGCCAGCGCGATCGTTTCAACGACAAGGAAGGAAGGTCAAAAAAGCGCAAAAACCGTCAAGGAGGCGATCGACGCCATGAGGGAGATCGAAGCCTCGTCCAAAAACATTGGCCAGATCATCGGCGTGATCGACGAGATCGCTTTCCAGACCAATCTCCTGGCGTTGAATGCGGGCGTCGAGGCCGCACGAGCTGGGGACGCCGGGAGAGGATTCGCCGTCGTCGCCGCGGAGGTGCGCGCCCTGGCTCAGCGCTCCGCGGCCGCCGCCAAGGAAATCAAGGCGCTAATCTCTCAATCGACCTCTCAGGTCGAGCGCGGCGTCGGTCTCGTCGGCGAGACCAACAAGGCGCTGGAGCGCATGTTGACGGAAGTCACCGAGTTCGACCATGTGGTGTCCACTATCGCCGCGGATGCGCAGGAACAGGCCTCCAGTCTTGGAGAGATCAATGGCGCCGTCAATCACCTCGATCAAATGACCCAGCAAAACGCCGCAATGGTTGGGCAAACGATGTCGGCGTGCCAAATGTTGAAGCAGGAATCGGAGCAATTGACGGCTCTCGTTTCTCGCTTTCAGCTTGAAACGGCGACGCGTGCCGCGCGATCGAAGGCCGCGCCAAAAAGAGCGGCGCAAGTCCTGTCGGTGGTTGGGGCCGCGCGCGGTTGACTGGCGCACGCTCCAAAGTCGCGGCGCCCGCTCCGATGTTGGCCTGCCGGCGCGGCATTTACGGATGGCGCTCAGACCAGCTTCAACAGAATATGCCGCTTGCGGCCGAGCGACAGTTTGACGACCCTATTGCTGACGTCGCCCGGCCCGACCACCGCGCGCTCATCGGTCACCGCCTTGTCATTGACCTTGAGGCCGCCGCCTCTGATCTGGCGCCGCGCTTCGCTGGTCGAAGCGACGAGGCCCGCCTTGACGAAGGCGGCCAGAACGCCGAGGCCGGTCTCGATTTCGCGCGCCTCGATCTCGACCGAGGGCAGGCTTTCGGCCAATGCGCCTTCCTCGAAGGTTTTGCGCGCGGCTTCGTTCGCCGCAAGCGCGGCTTCGCGCCCGTGCACCATGGCGGTCGCCTCCGTCGCCAAAATCTTCTTGGCTTCGTTGATCTCGGCGCCGCCTAGCGCCTCCAGCCTGGCGATCTCCTCCAACGGCAATTCCGTGAAAAGCTTCAGGAACCGGCCGACGTCGCGATCCTCGCAATTGCGCCAGAACTGCCAATAATCGAAAACAGACAACAGGCTCTCGTCGAGCCAGACCGCGCCCTGCGCCGTCTTGCCCATTTTGGCGCCCGATGCGGTGGTCAACAGCGGCGAGGTCAGGGCGTAGAGCTGATCGGCGCCGAGCCGGCGGCCGAGATCGAGGCCGGTGACGATGTTGCCCCACTGGTCCGAGCCGCCCATCTGAAGGACGCAGCCGTGCCGCCGGAAAAGTTCGACGAAATCATAGGCCTGCAGGCACATGTAGTTGAATTCGAGGAATGACAGCTCATGCTCGCGCTCGAGCCGCGTCTTGACCGAATCCATCGCCAGCATGCGATTGACCGAAAAATGCCGGCCAACGTCGCGCAGGAAATCGATATAGTTGAGGTTCGTCAGCCATTCGGCGTTGTCGAGCATGAGCGCATCCTTCGCGCCCTCGCCGAAGGTGAGGAATTTTGAGAAAACGCGCTTGATGCCGTTCTTGTTGTCCTCGATCGCCTCGAGCGTCAGGATTTTGCGGCTCTCGTCCTTGCCGGAGGGATCGCCGACCCGCGTCGTGCCGCCGCCCATCAGCGCGATCGGCTTGCCGCCGGTCTTTTGCAGCCAGCGCAGCATCATGATCGGCAGCAACGATCCGACATGCAGCGAAGGGGCGGTGCAATCAAAGCCGATATAGGCGACGAGTTCGCCGGAGTTCGCCTTCGCGTCGAGACCGGCAAGGTCGGAGCACTGATGCACGAAGCCGCGATCGGTGAGCGTCCTTAAAAACGCCGAGGAGGGCGAAAAATCGTCGGACATGATGGACCCTGCTGACGCCGGAATGGTGCGCCAGCGGCCGGGCGTGCTGGCGAGCGCGAGGTTTTAGGGGCAAGCGCGGGAGAACGCAACGGCGGCGCGGATTTCCGGATTTTTGGAAAATCGCCGGCGGACGGCCCAGGCTCTCTTGAGATCGGCCTTATGTCATCGTTCGGACGCATCGCGGCTATGCCGGTGGCGGTGATGCAGGTCGGGATAGTGGGCGTGCGAATGCCGTAGCGGCCCGTGCCGGTGCCAATGCGAGTGCGGCTCCATTACCGCGCCCTCGTGCGCATGCTGGTGGTGCGCGTCATGCACGTGGCTGTGCTCATGTTCGAGAACGTCATGCTCATGTTCGTGGCCGTGGCGCTCGGAGAGGTGCAGCCAGAGGCCAATGCCCATAAGAAGCCCGGCGAGCGTCAGCTGCAAGGTCATGGGCTCATGCAGGAGCCAGATCGCGACGAGCGCGCCGATAAAAGGCGCTAGCGAAAAATAGGCGCCGGTGCGGGCCGTCCCAAGATGGCGCAGGGCCAGAACGAACAAGGTGAGGCTGACCCCGACGCCAAAAAAGCCGACTATCGCGGCCGCGCCCGCAATGTTTAGAGCCGGAAGGGGCGCGCCGCGCGTCAGGGCGATGACGGCATTCGCGGCGCCCGCGGCAAGCCCTTTGACCATGGCGATCTGGAGCGGATCGGCCGAGGAGAGCTTGCGCGTCAGATTATTGTCCAGTCCCCAGGCGAGGCAGGCGCCGGCGATCAGCAGCGCGCCGGTATTGAGCGAAACGCCCCGCCCGCGCCATGACAGGACCGCGGCCCCGGCGAGGATGGCGAAGGCCCCGAGCAAGAGCCGGCCGTCAACGTTTTCCCGAAACGCCAGCCACGCGATCGCCGTCGTGGCCAGTCCTTCGAGATTGAGCAGCAGCGAGCCAGATGCAGCGTCGGCGCGAGCGAGGCCCAGCATTAAAAGCAAAGGCCCGAGCAAGCCGCCGAAGAAAATGACCGCCGCAAGCCACGGGGCGTCCGCGCGCCGTAACGGCGCTTCGGGCGCCGGAAGGCCGCAGATGTTGCGGGCAAGGCGCACGGCGGCGAGGCCGAGGCCTGCGCCGAGATAGAGCAGCCCGGCGAGCAATTGCGGGTCTGTCTGGCCGAGCAGAAGCTTGGATAAGGGCGCCGTCGCGCCAAACAGGACAGCGGAGCCAAGCGCCAAGGGGACGCCCGGCCAAAGGTGGGAAAGATGATCGCGCTGCATGTTCCGAGGATAGCAGATCGAAGGGCGGCGATCATCGTCTGTCGATCGAGGCCGCCTCCGCGTCACGCTTGCCGCAGCCGCGCGTTAGCGACGATGCCGTTCAGATTGCCGTCGATGAGCCGCGCAGCCGCATTGAACGCCGCCATTTTGGGCGCGATCGTCTCGCCGAGACGCGCCGCTTCCGCCGCGCCGATGGCTTTTTCCAGGCTTTCTCTGTATTCCGGAATCTGTTCCCATTCTGTCACGGCGCTCGCCTCTATCTCGGTGTGAAACTGGAGGCCGTAGGCGCGCCGTCCCCAGCGGATCGCCTGCGCGGGACAGGCCGAGTTGCCGGCAAGGATCGCCGCGCCCTCGGGAAGCTTTGTGACCTCAGCCCCGTGCCATTGGAATGTCTCGAAGCTCGCTGCGAATCCTTGGAACAGCGGGTCGTCTTGGCCGTCCGGCGTCAGGTCGACATTGGCGAGGCCGACTTCGGGCCGCGCCATCAGACTGACTTTTCCGCCGAGGGCGGCGGCAAGCAGCTGATGGCCGAGACAAATGCCGAGATAGGGGCGGTTCATTTCCTGAACCCAATGGCGGATCGCCGCTTTTTCGCGGGCGAGCCAGGGATGAATCTTTTCCTGCCAGACGTCCATCGGACCGCCCATGACCACCAGAAGATCGAATCGGTTGAGGTTTGGAATCGGCTCGTTGGCGTCAAGCTCGACGGCTCGCCAGTCATGCCCGGAATCGGTCCAAAGCGAGCGGAATATTCCGGGATGCTCGACGGAAAGGTGCTGAAACACCAAGATGCGCATCGTAGATCCTCAAACTCGGCCGAGCGCTGTCGACCGGAGCGAAAGGGTCGGGCGCAGGTTCGAAGTTCGGCCCGATCGAAGCAAGATGCGCGCCGGGCGACAAGCACCGATTTGTTGCTGGGCTATGGAACCGCCGCTCATCTTCGGCGGCCAGGCTACATCGAAAGCGCACAGTCAGGACGATCGGTGTCGCCACACCTGCCCCGGCCGCAGGGCGATGAAGCGCTTCGGCGCGATGGCGTGCGTCTCCAAGGCTTTGCTCAGGGCTTTTTCTGGAGCGTCATAGGCTTCATCACTCAAACGGAACGTCCCCCAATGCACGCCGAGCGCTTGCACGGCGCCGCAGTCGCGCATGATCTCCACCGCCTCGGCCGGATTGACGTGCTGTGGCGCCATGAGCCAGCGCGGCTCATAGGCGCCGATCGGAAGGATCGCGACGGCGGGCGCGCCAAATTTTTTGCGCACCGCGCGAAACAGGCTTCCGTCGCCGTAGCCGGTGTCTCCTGCGAGGTAGATAAGGCCAGCCGGCGCTTCGATCGCGAACCCGCCCCAGAGCGCCATGCGGTGGTCGCTGAGGCCTCGCGCCGACCAGTGATCGGCGGGCGTGATTGTTGCGGCGACCAGGGGCGACAGGGCAAAGCGTTGGCCCCAGTCGCCTGTCGCTACCTCGATCGCCGGATCGGCGCGCCGGATCACTAAATCATTGCCGAGCGGCGCGACAATCATCGGACGATGGACGCGCCAGAGGCGGCTCAACGTGGCCGTATCGAGATGGTCGTAATGATTATGCGTGACCAGCGCGACGTCGATCGGCGGCAGATCGTCGAAGGCGATTCCGGGCGGATTGTGACGCTTAGGGCCGAAAGAGAGGAACGGGCTGGCGCGGTCCGACCAATGCGGGTCGATGAGAATATTGCAGCCAGCAGCCTGGATCAGCAAGGTGGCGTGGCCGACCATCGCGATCCGCAGCCCTTGGACGCGCTCTGGCGGACGGTCCGAATAGGGGCTGGGCGCGCTTCTCGGCCATTTCGCCTTATGGCCGCTTAGCCGCCACCGCAATAGCTTGACCAGACGTATCTTCTCGCCTCGCCGCCCCCGGTCAAAAAACCGTTCGCCGTCGAAATGATCCGAGGGCGGGCCGCCATAATAGGGATTCCCCATTGCATCGCCTCCGCCTGGCGCCCGACCAGGACCGTCTTTTATTGCTACCAATAACGTCGTAAAAACAATAAGTTGCGCATGCACAAAGTCAAGCGCGGGCTATCGTTCAGTAGCGAACGGAGCGCTATGCCCACGAGGCTTTTCGCAGTGACGTCATATTCAGATCATCCCGCAAAGACGTTGCGCCGCTGCGGACTCTCTGTCCCAGGCCGACGACCTGCCACAGGCGTTTCATCTCGATGGAGCGAAAACGACTTCGATTTCGCGCCCGTTGTCAAAATGCCGTAGCCCCTCTTGTCTTTGGATCGCCATCGCCGTATGGTAGAGGGTGTCGTGTTTTTTACCGACGACTTGGCCTCGCAGTTTTGCGTCCGCTGACGACCTCCTTCTGAAAACGACGATGCGACACTGGCGTCATCAGTTGACGCTCGATTACTTACAACTCTAAGGATGCACTATATGACTACGGGAACTGTGAAGTGGTTTAATCCGGACAAAGGATACGGCTTCATACAGCCAGACGATGGCGGCAAGGACGTGTTCGTCCACATTAGCGCTGTGGAACAATCAGGGTTGCGCCACCTGCAGGAAGGCCAGAAGATCAACTATGAAGTCATAGCGGACAAGCGGACCGGCAAATCGTCGGCGGGCAATCTTCGCGCGGCCTGAAGCAAAACGACCCTTCGAGACGAAGCCCTGGCGGTAAAGCCGGGGCTTTTTGATGGCGATCGCTTTGCGAAGCATAACGATTTGACCAGCTATGGTTCGCGTCGTTCCGGGCGCTTGCAGGGATGCATTAGCGAGGCGTCAAGCCTGGACGAAAGGCCTGTGGAAGCAGCGCGGCGATCGAGAAGCTCGCGCGGACCCCCTCTGGCCCGGCGACGTGAACGATTGTTTCATTGGCCGCGAATTCAAAAATGCGCTGCCGGCATGCGCCGCAAGGCGTCACGAGGGCGTCGCCATCGCCGATAATCAGAACCTCAGAAATTCGCCTCTCGCCAGCAACGACCATGGCGGAGATCGCGCCGGCTTCGGCGCAGGCCCCGACAGGATATGAAGCATTTTCGGCATTAGCGCCGCAATAGATCGCTCCGGACGGCGTGCGGATCGCGGCTCCGACCGTAAATCCCGAGTAGGGAGCATAAGCGTTGAGGCGCGCCCCAGCCGCCGCGGCGAACAGCTCCTGAATCCCGCTCATCCCTTGAGGCCCTGTTTTTGCTGGCTCGCGTCCAGCGCATTGCTGCAAGCTCGAAGGGCGGCAGGCTCGCTCAAGGCGCAGTAAAGAGCCGCGCCGCAAGCGCTCTTTACAGTTTCATTGTGACGAACTATGCGGCAGCGGCCCCGCCGCTACCGCCCCTTTCAGACCATCCTCGAATCGATCCGAGGGATCAGTCGGCGACCGCTTTCTTTGGTCCGCCATGGGAAGCGTGGCCGCCTTTGCGGCCTGCCTCTGAGGCGAGCGTGTGATTGCGCGAAAAACTGCGCTTGTTCGGGTTGACGCTCTGTCCCCCTTTGCGGCCCGCTTCAGCGGCAAGTCCCGGATTTTGCGAGAAACTGCGCTTCTCATGCGGCACGCTCTCACCGCCTTTGCGCGCGATCGCCCGCTGCTTCTCCGGATCCATTGAGGCGAATCCCCGTGTCGAGGTCGCCGATTTCTTGGGAGTCTCCACTGCGCTCATTGCTTTTCTCTCTTTGAATTCGCTTGCCCGTTATAGTTAATGTCTGGCAGCGCCAAAGGTTTCTAAGATTTCTTCAAGTTCGCGTTACAAATCAGGATTATTTATTGCTGCGCCGCGTTATATTGTTTTGCAATTGCGAAATCTTGACTTTAGCGACGCGGTTGAACACCAAAACCCGAGGCTTTGCCGGATGGCAGCCGGACAACGCCTGGCAATCGCAAAGGTTGCGGAAAGTCGTAGGGTTCCAGGTTACAAATGAGAAAGATTTATGCTGCGGCGCATCAAGATGTTCTCGTCGGTAAGACGACGTCAGGTGTTTTAATCGTTGTCTAGAATCGCGGCGCCCGCTATTCGACTTCGCGGCGGCGGTTTTCTCACGCGCTCAGGCTGCGGTTACGCTTGAAAAAAGCGCTAAAATCCCGCGCCGAGGAGGATTGCCCCGAGACAGACCAGCCAAGCGCGCTCTCGAGCGCGGCGGCTCCGTCGACCGGCGTCAAGCGGCGCCCTGGCGCCCTCCTCGCCGCGATCCTTCCCGCCCTGAGAAGAATGGCGGACTCTGACGCTGACCGATGGATCAAATCCATATTCTTACATTTCAATGCAGCTGGGTCATTCGATGAGTCTCGAGCGCTTCAATGATCCCGTTGAAGACCAGCCCGACCCCTATCGCCGAGACGGAGAAGCCGACGATGCGCGTGATCGCGTCTATTCCCATCGGCCCCAGCCGATCGACCAGTTTGCCGGCGAAGGCGAGACACAAATAGGTCACGAACATTGTGGCGGCGATAGCGCCGACGATCGCGGCGAACGAGCCGACCTCTGAGTCCGAGCCCTGGATCTGAGACTGCATCCCTAAAATCGTGGCGATAGCGCCGGGTCCGCACATCAGCGGCAGGGCAAGCGGGACGAATGCGACATTGGCGTCTTTGGCGCCGCCGGCCGGGATGATCGCTCCGCCCTTTGGAGAAGGGGCGAACAATTCGAAGCCGATCTTGGTCAAAATAATGCCGCCGACGATGCGCACCATGCTCAAAGGAACGCCGAACAGCCGCAGGATCAACGCACCGAAGACGAGAAAGAAAAGCATCAGCAGCCCGGCATAGATGCAAGATCGCGCGGCGACCTTGCGGTGATCGGCGAGATCCCTTCCTTCGAGCAAAAGCAAAAAGATCGGCAACGCCGCGAACGGATTGACGATCGCGAGCAGGGTTGTGAAAGTGCCGATGAAAAGTGCCCATTCCTGCGTCATGCGCTGGCTTTCCTCAACGCTGCTGACACCGCGGCTCTGCCTCTGTCGGTAACATTTTGCCGGTCCCGATCAAGCGGCCAGCGTGAACTTCGATTACGCGGGAGCGTTCCTGTTGCCGGCTTGTCGCAAAGCCGCCAACTGGATGTGCTTGGCTTGAAAACGCGCCAGCTTCCGTTAGCGCTACGCAGATCGTTCCGATGTTCCATCGACCGGAGAAATCATGATGTCGAAATCCAATGGCAAATTCGTTTGGTACGAGCTGATGACGACCGATGTCGCCGGAGCGGAGAATTTTTATCGCGATGTGATCGGCTGGGGCGCGCAGGATGCCGGCATGCCGGACATGTCCTATACCCTCTTCAGCGTCGGCCCGACCCGAATTGGGGGAATGATGGCGCTGCCCGAGAGCGCCTGCGCGGCGGGTGCCCGGCCGGGTTGGATCGGCTATGTCGCGGTCGACGACGTCGACGCCAGCGCCACGCAGGTGACCAAAGCGGGCGGCGCCGTCCACCGCGCTCCCGCCGACATTCCAGGGGTTGGCCGCTTCGCGATCGTCGCCGACCCTCAAGGCGCCGTGCTGGCGCTGTTCAAAGGCGCTTCCGAAGCCGAGCCCGAGCCTGCTCCGCTGGGGACGGCAGGCCACGCCGGATGGCGCGAGCTGCAGGCGGTCGATCGCGAAGCGGCTTTCGCCTTCTACGCCGGCCTCTTTGGCTGGACGAAGGACGAGGCGATAGACATGGCGCCGATGGGCGTATACCAGCTTTTTTCCGCGGGCGACGGGGCCATCGGCGGCATGATGACCAAGCTCGAGGCCGTGCCCGTTCCGTTCTGGCTCTATTATTTCAATGTCGACGACATCGACGCCGCCCAGGGGCGCATTGAGGCGACGCGCGGGCAGATCCTGAACGGTCCAATGGAGGTGCCAGGCGGCCGGTTCATCCTCCAATGCCTCGATCCACAGGGCGCCATGTTCGCGCTCGTCGGGCCGCGCGGCTGACGGTCCGCTAAAGCGCCGCTTGCCGCCCGCCGGCGCGGCGCGTAAAGCAGTCTCCGAACTTGGGCTTGACGCCCGCCAAAGCTGCTGGTTTCGGGCGTTTCGAAGCTTGGGGGGCATATGATCGATCTGAGATGCGAGCGGCGCGCATTCGTGAAGATATCGGCTACGGCCGTATTTACGGCCCTCGCCGGTTTCCTCGTATCGACCTCGCCCGCCGCTGCGGCCGAGGGCCTCGACGGCGCGAAACTTCCCTGGCAGCTCGGGTTGCCTTTTGTCGGCATGTTGATGTCGATCGCGCTCGGGCCGCTCGTCGTCAAGGAATGGTGGCACATTCATTACGAAAAGGCCGCGGCTTTCTGGGCTTTTTTGACCCTTGCCGGGCTCATCGCCGTCAGAGGGTTCGATGTGACGGCGGCCGCCCTCGTCCACAACATCGCCCTCGATTATTTGCCGTTCATCCTCATGCTGCTCGCCTTGTTCACGGCGGCGGGCGGCATCGCGATCACCGGCTCCCTGGCGGGAAGGCCGCTCATCAACTGCGCCATTCTGGCCTTTGGCGCGTCGATCGCCAGCATCATCGGAACGACCGGCGCCTCGATGATCCTCATCCGGCCGCTCATTCGCGCCAATGAGACGCGCCTCGCCAACGCGCATATCGTGGTATTTTTCATCTTTCTCGTCTCGAATATTGGCGGAGCGCTGACACCACTCGGCGATCCGCCGCTTTTTCTCGGCTTTCTGCACGGCGTCCACTTCTTCTGGACGACGCAAAGGCTCTGGCCCGAGACCCTGTTTGCCGTCGCAGTAATTCTCGCGGTGTTCTTTCTGATCGATAGTTATTTCTTCCGGCGCGAGGGCCGGCGCGTGGAAATGGCGCCGCCAATTTCCCTGCGGGTTACCGGCGTCGTCAACATCGCCCTGATCGGCGCCGCCGTCGCCGCGATCGTCGTCAGCGGACTTTGGCGCCCTGGCGTTTCCTTCGAGGTGCTCGGAACGAAAATTGAACTGCAGAATGTCGCGCGCGAGGCTGTGATGGTCGCCGTCACCCTCGGTTCGCTCGCCCTGACGAATAAAGTCTCGCGCAGGGAAATCGGCTTCGACTGGGAGCCGATCCGCGAGGTCGCTTATCTTTTCGCCGGAATTTTCATTTGCATCATTCCGGTGATGGCGATGCTGGGGGCCGGCAAGCATGGCCCCTTCGCCCCTGTGATCGCGCTTCTCGAGCGCGCCGATGGATCGCCGAACAATCAGGTCTATTTTTGGGCGACGGGGCTTTTGTCGTCGTTTCTCGACAATGCGCCGACCTACCTTGTGTTTTTCGAGCTCGCTGGCGGCGATCCGGCTCACCTGATGGGCCCGCTCGCCCACACGCTCGCGGCCATTTCGCTCGGCGCGGTGTTCATGGGCGCCAACACCTACATTGGCAACGCGCCGAACTTCATGGTCTACGCCATCGCCCGCAACGCCGGCGTCAAAATGCCAGGCTTTTTCCCCTATATGCTGTGGTCGGGCGCGATCCTGCTGCCCCTGTTTGTGGTCATCACCTTGCTTTTCTTCTGATTGTAGCGCCTCGCTGCAAAGGCGCTAATCAAGCTGGCGGACTTTATTGACCGCGCCCGCCGAGCGGGGAGACTCGGCTGAGCGAACATCCCCGCAACGGCGCCGCTCATGCAGTCGCTGGACGGTATTCAAGCCAAAGCGAAATCTAATTGAATTAAATGATCTCAGCGATATTCCCTGAACCTTATTCGGCGTTTTTCGTTGTTATATCGCGGCGAAGTGAGACGATTTCCTCTGGTTGGCGAGAATCGGGGGGAGAGTAATCATGCGGCGGATCGTTGGCGTCTCGGTGTTTCTATGCAGTCTTCTGTGCGTCCAAGCCGCTCAGGCGCGGGTTCACATCGACGTTGATCTTGGCTCGCAGACGATGCATGTGCGGTCGGATGAGGGAGATTATGCCTGGCCGGTCTCCACGGCGCGATCCGGCTACGAGACGCCTCGCGGTCATTACCGGACCGGACATCTGGAGCTGATGCATTATTCCCGCAAATATGACATGTCGCCGATGCCCCATTCGATTTTCTTCGCCGGCGGCTACGCCATCCATGGCACTTATGAAACGGCCTATCTCGGCCGTCCGGCCTCGCATGGCTGCATTCGCCTGTCGCCGAGCCACGCCGCCATTCTCTATCAGTTGGTGAAAGCGGAAGGCGGCGACATCCAGATCTCTGGCGCCCCTCCACGCTCGACCGCTTATGCCAGTTCGCGATGGGGGCGTCAGGCGGCGCTCTCACAGCGTCACCTCCGCCGCGCCGCCGACGAGTATTCTGAAGGCGGGGTTGAATTGGCCGAGGCGCTCGGCTATGCGCCGGAGCGCCGCTCCGCGGTCTCCTCGCGGGCTCGCCATATCATCGATCAGGTGGCGAGGCCGTCTTGGGAATACTGGTCGGATTAATTCCGTCGCCTCGCAAAGACGCCAAGCTTTGGATCGGACGCGGGGCCGGCTTGACGGGATGAAAAGCCCTCAGAGAAGACTCAGATGTCGCGGCCGTTGACGTCAATGCTGAGCTTTTCGACGGTGTCCTTCAGATCCGGCTGCGCCGGATAGATCTCGAGCGCCTTTTCGTAGGCCTCCAAGGCGCGCTTTTCGAGCCCGGCGTGCTGTAAAATGACGCCCATGCCCATTAAAGCGCCGAAATGGCGCGGCTCCAGCTTGATGACCCGATCGATGTCGGCCATGGCGCCGTCGGGGTCCTCGCTTAGAAAACGGACCGTCGCGCGCTGATTCCAGGCCTCCGCCCAATCGGGCTCGAGCGCCACCAGCTTGTCGAGGAGACTGAGGGCAAGAGAATAATTGTGGGCCTGAGTTGCCAGCGTGGCGCGCTGCATGATCAAGGCGGCGGTCTCGGATTGCGATTGCATCCAGAGCCGTTGGATCGCCTCGGCAAAACCTTTCGCCGTGTCCGGATCGTCGGCGGCGCGAAGACGCCCCAAGAGATCATCGAGCGCGCGTTGACGCAGAGCAGCGGGCTCCGGCTTGGGCGCGAGCGCTTTTTTCAGCGCCTCCGCGCGCGCCTTGGCCTTTGCCGCCGCATCGTCCGGCGCCGGCCTGTTCGGCCTCGCGGCATTGGCCGTCGGATTGTTCGGAGATTGCAGAAATGGGGGCTGAACCCCGCCGTCGCGCCGGAAATCGAAGGAACCCGACGGGGAATCCGGGGGCATTGGCCCTTCGCTATCGCCAAGCCTGCGCCAGCCGTCAGGCAGGCCGCCCGGCCACCCAGGCTGGATGGCGCCGCTGCTGTCTTCGGCCCATGCGGGAGCCCCCGCGGTCGCCATCGAGAGGACCGCAAGCTGAAATTGCGCGAACAATGCCGCAAACAATAGCCTTTTGAGCATAGACAAAGAGCCTAAACAGGCGCACTCAAAAGGTCAAAGCCATTCCGCCCGCGCCGCGAGCGCAATCGGCGCCCTCAGAATGCGATGCAAATGAGGTCGCCACCGCCCACGACTATATGGCCGAATGCATGGTCTGGCCTCGAAAGCTTGCACCTTTCCCAGCATTATGCCCTAACCTTGGCGGGCTTTGTAGCGCTTCTGGGTCTTGTTGATGATATAGACCCGGCCCTTGCGGCGCACTAGCTGGTTGTCGCGATGACGCCCGCGCAGCGATTTCAACGAATTACGGACTTTCATCGGAATCGTTCCCAACAAAAAGCAACCGGCCGCGACGGCCGGTTCAGACGATTTGATGTTTCTATGCCCTATCTGCCGCTTCGGATCAACCTCAATCGCGGGCTTGCGTGCTTCGGGCGCGGCGCCGCTGCGGCGTTTCCGTTCCGGCTCGGCGCCAGCTTCGCTTGCAAATGCTCTAACGAATTCTAAAACCTTTATCTTGATCATCTCCCGCGAGGCGGAGGCGAAGGTCGTTGCCTCGGTTTGGCCAGACTTCTGCGCTCAATAACGCGCCGGGCGCGCCATTTTGCGCGTTTCGTTTGGCGCAAAGGTGCATGCTGGGGCGTTTTTGGTTGAGGCTCGGCCTGATGGCGGTTTTCGTCACTGGCTTCGCGCAAGGCGTCGCCGCGCATCCTCATGTGTGGATCACCGGGCAGGAGCAGGTGATTTTCGGACCAAATGGCGAGATCGCAGCGATCCGCCACGCCTGGGTTTTCGACGAAATGTATTCGGCCTTCGTGACCGAAGGCGTCGGCAAGAAAGGCGCGATCCTGACCAAGGAAGACCTCGCCCCGCTCGCGAAAAGCAATGTCGAGGATCTGGCCGAGTTCGACTATTTCACGCACGCTAAAATTCATAGCGTGAAGGTCGAGTTTGGCGCGCCGACCGACTATTCGCTCGAGGAACGGCCGGACAAGCTGGTCGTGCTGCGCTTCACCATGCCGCTGAAAACGCCGGTCTCCGCCAAGCTCTTTTCCTTCCAGGTCTATGATCCGACCTATTTCGTCGCCTTCGAACTCGACAAGCAGAATCCGGTGTCCTTCGTCAACGCGCCGAAGGGCTGCTCGACAAATGTGTCGGGCGCAAAGGCGCTTGCGGCGGCGGAATCCAAGAAGCTCACCGAATCGTTTTTCAGCGGACTGTCGCCAGGAACCGATTTTGGCGTCAAACTGGCCTCTGCCGTGATCGTCGCCTGTCCATGAGGCTCACTTGAAACCATCACCTCGCTTGGCTTTCGTTTCGGCTGTTCTGATCGCCGCGGCTTTCGCGACGCAATGCCTTGCCCAAGGCGTCCATCATCCTTTCGCCGTCGGCGTCAATGAAGGCGCGGCGAGCGCTACGGGCCTCTCGGGGTGGATTTTGGCGCAAGAAAGCGGGTTCTATAGGCTATTGACCGGCGCCATTCGCGCCGCGCGCGAAAATGGATCGGCGGCGTGGGCGTTGGCCGGCTTGAGCTTCGGCTATGGCGTCTTTCACGCCGCGGGGCCCGGGCACGGCAAAGCCGTGATCGCATCCTATATGGTCGCCAATGAAAGAGTTTTGCGGCGCGGCCTTGTCATTTCGCTGGCGGCTGCGCTGCTGCAAGGCCTCATTGCGATCGCGCTCGTCGGCATCGCATTTCTCGTGATCGGGACGACCGCGAAACATATGACGGCCGCCGCCAACGCCGTCGAGATTGCGAGCTATGTCGGGGTTATCACCCTCGGCGCCGTGCTGCTCGTTTCGAAAAGCGCAGCGTTGGCCGCGGCGTGGCGGCAGGCGCCAATCCGGGCGGTCGGCCTTGTCCCAAGCGCCTTCGGGCCGCTGCAGGCGGCGGAGGGGCCAAGCGCGCGATTTTTGGCGCAAGATTGCGGCGCGGCCCATATGCACGGCTCGGACTGCGGCCATTTTCATGCGCCCGACCCGCAAGATCTCGAGGCGGGATTCTCGTGGAAAAAGGCTTTACTGACGGTGGCGGCGGCGGGCTCGCGGCCGTGTTCGGGCGCCATTTTGGTGCTGGTCTTCGCCTCGGCGCAGGACATATTTTTGGCCGGCTGTGGCGCGGTTCTCGCAATGTCGCTTGGCGTTGCGATCACCACCGGCGCCCTCGCCTCGACGGCGGTGTTCGCCAAGAAAGCTGTCGCGCGCTTAGCTGGCGCTGAGTCCTGGCGGGCTCTGATTATAGGGCGTCTATTCGAGGCGGCGGCCGCGCTCGCGGTCCTGGTGTTCGGCGTCGCCTTGCTTTACGCGACGTTGGCGGGCGGAGCATTGCGCGGGTAGTCCGTTGTCATTCGTCGCGCCGGGTTCAAGGCGGCGGAGTTCGCGCTTCTTCTCGGCTTCAAATCGACCAATCGTCGCGCGGATCGTCGAAGCGGTCGATGTAGCCGCGCCGGACCAGTTCCTTGACGACAGCCGCCGCCGCCTGCTCGGGCGTCTGGCCGTCGCGGGCGACGACCAGCTCCGGGTTCTGCGGCGGCTCATAGGGCTGGTTGATCCCCGTAAAATTCTTGATCTCGCCTGCGAGGGCTTTCCTGTAGAGGCCCTTGGGATCGCGCGCGATGCAGTCGGCGATGGGCGCATCGACAAAAATCTCGACGAATTCGCCTTCGTCGAGCAGTTCGCGCACAAGCTCGCGATCGGCGGCGAAAGGCGAGATGAAGCAGCAGAGCACGATCAGTCCAGCCTCGGTCATCAGCTTGGCGACCTCGCCGACGCGGCGGATGTTTTCGATCCTATCGAGTTCCGTAAAGCCGAGATCCTGGTTCAGGCCGTGCCGGACATTGTCGCCGTCGAGCAGAATCGTGCGCGCGCCATGGGCGTATAGGCGCGATTCGACGAGGTTGGCGATGGTCGATTTGCCCGAGCCGGAAAGGCCCGTGAACCAGAGCACCGCCGGCTTTTGATTGTTCAGCCGGGCGCGATCGACCTTGGCGACGTTCAGTCCGTGAAGGTGGATGTTGGTCGCCCGGCGCAGGCCGAAGGATATCACGCCGGCCGCGGCCGTCGCATTGGTCGCGCGGTCGATCAGGATGAAAGAGCCCGTCGTGCGATTGTCGCCATAAGGATCGAAAGCGAAGGGGATTGTCGTCGCGAGATTGCAGAAACCGACCTCATTGAGGCTCAAAGTCCGCGCCGCCATCTCGCCGAGCGTATTAACGTCGAGCCGATGCTTCAGCTCGGTGATGGTCACGGGCACGGTTCGCGACGCGCTTTTCAGGAGATAGGAGCGGCGCGGCAACAGTTGATCCTCGCTCATCCAGATGAGATGGGCGGCGAACTGGTCCGAGACTTCCGGCCGGCTCTTTGGATCGCAGAGGATGTCGCCGCGCGCGATGTCGAGTTCGTCCGCCAAAGTGAGGTTGATGGCGTCGCCCGCGCTCGCGCTTTCGAGGTCGCCGTCGGCGGTGACGATGCGGGCGACGCGCGAGGATTTGCCCGATGCCGCGACGACGATTTCATCGCCGGGACGAATGGTCCCGCTCGCGACCGTGCCGGCAAATCCGCGGAAATCGAGGTGGGGGCGATTGACCCACTGCACCGGAAAACGAAACGGCTTGCCGCTCTGATCTTCCTCGACGTCGACGGTTTCGAGAAAGCCCAGAAGGGCGTGCCCATGATGCCAGGGGGTGTTGGCGCTTTTCTCGGATACGTTGTCGCCGTGCCGCGCCGAGATCGGGATCGGCGTGATGGACTTGAAATCCGAGCGGAGCCGCGAAAGTCTTGAAGTCGGCGACGATTTTGTTGAAGCCCGCCTCGTCGAAGCCGGTGAGGTCGATCTTGTTGACGGCCAGCACGACATGCTTGATGCCGATCAACGCGACGATCGCGGCGTGGCGGCATGTTTGCGTCAACAGGCCTTTGCGCGCGTCGACCAACAGGATGGCGAGATTGGCGCTCGAAGCCGCTGTCGCCATATTGCGCGTATACTGCTCATGGCCGGGCGTGTCGGCGATGATGAAGGAGCGCCGCGGCGTCGAGACATAGCGGTAGGCGACGTCGATCGTAATGCCTTGTTCGCGCTCGGCCTCGAGCCCATCGACGAGAAGGGCGAAGTCGATATTGTCGCCGTCGGTGCCGTGGCGCCTCGAGTCGCGTTCGAGGGCCGCGAGGTGATCGTCGTAGATGAGGCTCTGTTCATAGAGAAGCCGCCCGATGAGGGTCGATTTGCCATCGTCGACGGAGCCGCAGGTGATCAGCCGCAAGGTCGGCGGCGCGCTGGCGTCAGGGTTCTCCCGCGCGGGCGCGCTGGCCAAAGGATTGGCGGAAACGGCCTCGAGCATCAGAAATATCCCTCGCGCTTCTTCTTTTCCATCGAGCCCGATTCATCGTGATCGATCAGGCGCCCCTCGCGCTCTGACACCGTCGAGGCGCGCATTTCGGCGATGATCTCGGGCAGGGTTTCGGCCTCCGATCGAATTGCTCCGGTCAGAGGATAGCAGCCAAGCGTGCGAAAGCGGATCTTTTCCATCCTCGGCGTCTCGCCGGGCAGCAATGGCAGGCGATGGTCGTCGACCATGATCAAGGCGCCGCCGCGCTCAACGACGGGACGCTCCTTGGCGCGATAGAGCGGCACGATCGGTATGTCTTCGGCGGCGATGTAATCCCAAACGTCGATTTCGGTCCAATTCGACAAGGGAAAAACCCGCATCGACTCGCCCTGTTTGATCCTTGTGTTGAAGAGGCTCCACAGTTCCGGGCGCTGGTTGCGCGGGTCCCAGGCGTGGGCGGCGGAGCGGTGCGAAAAGATGCGCTCCTTGGCGCGGCTTTTCTCTTCGTCCCGCCGCGCGCCACCGAACGCGGCGTCGAACTTCCATTTGTCGAGGGCCTGCCGCAAGCCTTCGGTTTTCATCACTTGCGTATGCAGGGAAGAGCCGGAGGCGACTGGGGAAACGCCGCGCCTCAATCCGTCTTCATTGACGTGGATGAGCAGGTCCATGCCGACCCGCGCCGCCATTTCGTCGCGAAATTCGATCATTTCGCGAAACTTCCAGGTCGTGTCGACATGGAGCAGAGGGAACGGCGGCTTTGACGGAAAAAACGCCTTCTGCGCGATATGCAGCATGACGCCCGAATCCTTGCCGATGGAATAAAGCATCACCGGCCGCTCGAATTCCGCGACCACCTCGCGCATGATGGAGATCGCCTCGGCCTCGAGGCGGTGCAGGTGGGGCGAGGGCAAATATTTCACGAATTAGACCTGTGATATAAAAAATTCCACGTAGATAATCATGTCATTATCGCTTCGCCGACGGGTTGGCAACCTCGCGGCAAACGCGATGTCCCGGGGGCGCCGCCTAAAACCGGAAGGTTGGCTGGTCGGCGGGCTTTAGCTGCAGCGCAAGCCCGGCGCTGACCAGCACGACGGCGTCGCAGGCTTGGCCGAGCGCCTGATTGAGTTGACCCTGCGCATCCCTGAACGCCCGCGCGAGAGCGTTTTCGGGGACGATGCCGAGGCCGACCTCATTCGACACAAAAATGGCCGGACCGGCAAGGCGCGCGACGCTGCGCGCAAGTTCGTCCGTCGCAGCGGCAAGATCGGCCTCGCTCAAGAGCAGATTGCTCAGCCACAGGGTCGCGCAATCGACGACGATGATGCGGCGCGCGTTCGCCTCGCGGTCGAGAGCCGCGGCCAGTGCGAGAGGCTCTTCGACCAGCGTCCAGTCGGGCCCGCGCTCGGCGGCGTGGCGGGCGATGCGCGCTTTCATTTCGGCGTCATGCGCCTGCGCGGTGGCGATCAGCACGGGACTCGCGCCCGAGCTTCCCGCCAGCTTTTGCGCATAGCGGCTCTTGCCTGACCGGGCGCCGCCCAGAACGAGAAGGCTGCGTGTCGGCCGATCGGCGCTCCGCGTCATCGGTCGCTGATCGGCCGCCGGTCGCGCTTTGGCGTTCGATCCGTCGCCGCCGCCAGCTTTACTGGCTTCGCGTCTGCTGTTCTTCATTGGCTTCAAAGAGTCCCGACGGGTGACAGCGTCCGCCGCGACTTCAGGTCCGCCACGGATGCTCCGGCAATTCGCTGACGCCGAGCACTGCGACGCCAGCCTTGGCGACTTCGTTGTCGTTCTCGACGGAGCTGCCGCTGACGCCGATCGCGCCGACGAGGACGCTGTCTTCATCGACGATCGGCAGGCCGCCGGGAAAGGTGATCAGTCCTTCGTTGGAATGCTCGATGCCGAAAAGGGAGCCGCCCGGTTGCGAAAGCTTGCCGATCGCTCCGGTCGGCATGCCGAAGAAAACAGCGGTCTTGGCCTTCTTGATCGAGATGTCGATGCTGCCGACCCATGCGTCGTCCATGCGATAGAAGGCTTTCAGATTGGCGCCCGAGTTGACGACGGCAATGCACATCTGCGTTTTGAGTTCGACGGCCTTTTTGCGCGCCGCTTCGATTGCGGCTTCGGCGTGCGCGATCGTGACATGCATGGATTCCTCCGCTCTTTTTCGGCCCGCGCGGCGACAGACGCCGCAGGATTGCGCATAAGCTGCTGCCTTATGCAATGCCCAGATAATGGCGATGACGGGTCGAAGCCAGGCCTTTATAGCTTTTCAAGCCAAATCGCTTCGGCCGCGCCTGCCAGAACGCGCTAGCCTCTTGTTTCTCCGCAAAGACGTCGTCCGGTTTGTCGAACCGCGGCGATTGGCCTATTCTTTGGGCCGCTGATCGGCGGCGCGATCGCCGGGATTGCTGAACTGGATGAGACTGACGCCGTTGAAGCTGTTTCGCGCCGCGCTTTTAGGTTTTGCGCTTTGCCTCGGAACTCTCGTCTCAAACGCGCTGGCCGAGCCAAAGACCGTCAATATTTTGAGCTGGAGCGACTATTTCGATCCGAAAATTCTTGAGGAATTCACCGCCGAAACCGGCGTCCGGATTGTCTACGACGCCTATCCGACGCGGGAGGCGCTGGAGGCGCGCCTCCGCGGCAAGACGGATTACGACGTGGTCGTCGTCCCCGGCCAAACATTGCAGACGCTGATCGCGGCGGGAGCCTTGCGAAAGCTTGATAAGGCGAAGCTCCCCAACGCCGGCGGTCTCGCGCCGGAGGTCATGACGCGGCTCGCCGTCTTCGATCCGGGCAACCAACACGCCGTTCCGTATCTCTGGCTTACGACCGGCCTTGCTTTCGACGCCGATAAGGCCGGCGCGGCGGCCGCCTCATTCGAACCCGCCTCCTGGGATGTATTGTTCAAGCCCGATCGCCTTACGGCCTTCGCCGACTGCGGCGTGTCGATCCTCGACAATCCCGATGTGGCCTTCCCCATCGCATTGCGTTATCTCGGCCTCAATCCTGCGTCGAAGAGCCAATCCGAGTTGCGCCGCGCGGCCGATCTGCTCGGCGGAATGCGGCGCTACGTGAAAAAATTTCAGTCCTCGGACGATGTCGGGGCTCTTGCCAATGGCGATTTCTGCCTCGCCCTAGGGTCGAGCGCCGCCAGCCTGCAGGCCCGGGCGCAGGCGCGCGAGTCGGATAATGGCGTCGATATCGACTATGCCCTTCCGAAAGAAGGGAGTTCGCTGACGGTCGACAGTCTTGTCATTCCAAAGGACGCGCCGCATGGCGAGAGCGCTCTGGCCTTCATCAATTTCCTGCTGCGCCCGGAGATCGCCGCGCGCAACACCAATGCGACCAAATTCGCCAATGGCGTCCCCGCCTCGCAGCCCTGGATCGCCAAGGACATCATCGGAAATCCAGCGATCTACCCTGATGCGGAGACGATGAGTCGGCTCTTTGCTGTTCCGAACGCCGATCCGGCGACGCAAAAATTCATGGCGCGGGAGTGGGTCCGCATCAAGACAGGCAAATATCCATGACGCGGCGCAAGCCGGGCGCCGTCAGGCGACGGCGATCGCGCCTAAAGCGTTCGCCAATTTTTTATAGTCTTAAAAAGGCGGAGGCACCGCCGTCTGCTCCGACTTTCTGAACTTCATTTCAATCGTCGCGCTCTCGCGACCGACCCCGGATTAAACGCGACAGAGCGGCCTGGCGGGCACCGAGTAAGCGTCAGGCCTTGGCGGCAAGTTGCGTCTTGATGAGGCCGACGATCGCGGTGACGATTGCGCCGCTGACGCCACCACCGACGGCTTGTCCGAGGAGGGCGCCGATATCGACGCCGCCCGACCCGGATAGGGCAGGAATCAAGGCCGAGAGAATTTGGCCGCCAAGGCCGCCGCCGATAGCTCCGCTGACGGTGTTGCCGACCGGACCGAGACCGAAATCCTTAACTTTGGCCAACGCATTGCCGCCGGCCGCGCCAGCGATGAGCTGAATGAGGAAACCGATGATGGACATCTTGCTGTCTCCGAACACACGCAATCAATTTGCGCGTTGGATGGGGGAGCGAGCAGGAGTGTCGCACTATACTTTAGACCCCGCAACAGGACTCTGCATATTATCAAAAAGATGACAGACTCTAAATAGCGCCCGCGGTCGAGGCGCATTTACGCCGCAGCGAAAATCTGCGGATCTGCGCTCACGCAAGGGTTGGCGCGGGGCGCGCCGGCTTCGCCGATCGCCCGTTTTGGGCGGATCCGCCTCCGCGCGAACCGATGACCCGGCGGCCTGGGGATAATGGGGATAATCGCTCGCAAAATCCTGAAATAAAGCCGCGCTTGCGCTCCTAGAGGGTACGCTTTTCGAATTTCGACTCGAAGTTTTTGAATTCTTGGCAAAGCCGCCGTGTGTTGACATTGTTGGTTTGGGGGCCATATATGGGTTTCGTTGAGAGCGCGCGGCTTTCGGGCGGCGGGCGCGGAATTCGTTTCTCGGGACCATCTCGGGTCGTCTTCGCACCTGGTTAAGCTTAGCCGGGTCGGGGACCGTTTTCCGCGTTTTTTGGCGCGTCTGATGCAATCGCGGCCGCCAGGCGGCGGTTGCGGATGAGGCGGGCGGCGCTTTCGGATCTGCTTGGGCTTTGTGATCCGCTGTGGCCGGATCGGCTGTTTGACAATCGCATCGGAAGAAAGAGAAACGTGGACGGCGGGGTCCTTGCGGGACGCTTTATCCTTTCGGGGAGAGAGGCGTCCGATGAGACACTCTGGCGGTCACGTCGCTTAAGTTCATCCAGATCTTGCGGGTTTTGGCGCCTCGCGGGGGCTTTGCTCCCCCGGGGCGACGGGCCGCGGACGGATGGGCTTGGG
This sequence comes from uncultured Alphaproteobacteria bacterium, assembly GCA_963789645.1. GTDB lineage: Bacteria > Pseudomonadota > Alphaproteobacteria > Rhizobiales > Beijerinckiaceae > Methylocapsa. The sequence continues at coordinate 176,214 of CAWBLM010000008.1, forward strand.
ACTCGTCGTAAAGAGGCCCGCCGAAAGGCGGCTTCCTCTTTAATTTTAGGAGCTTGCGCCGGACGGCGCAGTCGCTCTTATGGAAGAGAGTTGCGCCGGACGGCGCATTCTCGATGTGAGGCGCGCTTTGGCGCGCCGCGCCGAAGCCCTGTCCGCCGCCATCGGCGGCGCGGCTTCGGGTGACCAGCCGGGCAGCAAATTCTCATTCAACTTGAGAGTTTGATCCTGGCTCAGAACGAACGCTGGCGGCAGGCCTAACACATGCAAGTCGAACGCCCCTCCTTCAAGCAAGCTTGAAGGGTTTTTGGCGCGCGCCCATTTTGATCTGTGGCGCGCCGATCCAAGAAGACCAACAAAGCCTTTGGGCTTTCTTCGGGCTTTCTTGATGGAGGGGAGTGGCAGACGGGTGAGTAACGCGTGGGAACATGCCTTTCGGTTCGGAACAACTCGGGGAAACTTGAGCTAATACCGGATACGCCCTTTGGGGGAAAGATTTATCGCCGAAAGATTGGCCCGCGTCTGATTAGCTAGTTGGCGGGGTAACGGCCCACCAAGGCGACGATCAGTAGCTGGTCTGAGAGGATGATCAGCCACATTGGGACTGAGACACGGCCCAAACTCCTACGGGAGGCAGCAGTGGGGAATATTGGACAATGGGCGCAAGCCTGATCCAGCCATGCCGCGTGAGTGATGACGGCCTTAGGGTTGTAAAGCTCTTTTGCCTGGGAAGATAATGACGGTACCAGGAGAATCAGCCCCGGCTAACTTCGTGCCAGCAGCCGCGGTAATACGAAGGGGGCTAGCGTTGTTCGGATTTACTGGGCGTAAAGCGCACGTAGGCGGATCCTTAAGTCAGGGGTGAAATCCCGGGGCTCAACCCCGGAACTGCCTTTGATACTGGGGATCTCGAGTCCGGGAGAGGTGAGCGGAACTGCGAGTGTAGAGGTGAAATTCGTAGATATTCGCAAGAACACCAGTGGCGAAGGCGGCTCACTGGCCCGGTACTGACGCTGAGGTGCGAAAGCGTGGGGAGCAAACAGGATTAGATACCCTGGTAGTCCACGCCGTAAACGATGGATGCTAGCCGTTAGGCGGCTTGCCGCTTAGTGGCGCAGTTAACGCTTTAAGCATCCCGCCTGGGGAGTACGGTCGCAAGATTAAAACTCAAAGGAATTGACGGGGGCCCGCACAAGCGGTGGAGCATGTGGTTTAATTCGAAGCAACGCGCAGAACCTTACCAGCTCTTGACATGTCGCGTCTGGTCGCCAGAGATGGCTTCCTTCAGTTCGGCTGGCGCGAACACAGGTGCTGCATGGCTGTCGTCAGCTCGTGTCGTGAGATGTTGGGTTAAGTCCCGCAACGAGCGCAACCCTCGCCCTTAGTTGCCATCATTTGGTTGGGCACTCTAGGGGGACTGCCGGTGATAAGCCGAGAGGAAGGTGGGGATGACGTCAAGTCCTCATGGCCCTTACGGGCTGGGCTACACACGTGCTACAATGGCGGTGACAGTGGGATGCGGAGGGGCGACCCCGAGCAAATCTCCAAAAGCCGTCTCAGTTCGGATTGCGCTCTGCAACTCGAGCGCATGAAGGTGGAATCGCTAGTAATCGTAGATCAGAACGCTACGGTGAATACGTTCCCGGGCCTTGTACACACCGCCCGTCACACCATGGGAGTTGGTTCTACCCGAAGGCGTTTTGCTAACCGCAAGGGGGCAGACGACCACGGTAGGGTCAGCGACTGGGGTGAAGTCGTAACAAGGTAGCCGTAGGGGAACCTGCGGCTGGATCACCTCCTTTCTAAGGATGATCCTTTAAGCTGGCAGTCATTGGTCTGCCTCTATCGGATCACTTGGAACAATCGATCCTGATCAGGATCGGATATGCGGGACTTCGCCGCCTTCGTTTCTCTTTCTTCCCAGGACGAGCCCGCGCGGTTTTTCGCTGGCGTTGGGACCTATGTCCCTCGCGCAAAGGCTGAGCGAAGGCTTGGGCTTGTAGCTCAGTTGGTTAGAGCGCGCGCTTGATAAGCGTGAGGTCGGAAGTTCAAGTCTTCCCAGGCCCACCATCTTTAAGCCCCGCGCGGAATCGGCCGCGGCGGCCGGTTGGGCTTGCGGCGCCTGACGGCGTCGTTAAACTCCGGCCGAAGCGCCGCAAGGCCGACCGGCCGCCGCGCCTGATGGCGCGAAAGCCGAGCGGACGGATCTCCGCGCCGGCGCCTGAGGCTAAGGAAAGACCCTTAGTCTCGCGCAGCGCAGACTAAGGGGCCATAGCTCAGTTGGGAGAGCGCGTGCTTTGCAAGCATGAGGTCGTCGGTTCGATCCCGTCTGGCTCCACCAGAGCGTCGGATCTTCGGATCGCGCGGCGTTCGGCGGGTTGGCGGGTCCTGATTTTTGGCTTGTCCTGACACTAAAGTTTCGCCCGGGCGCGTCGTCGCTCGCGCGGGTTATCACCCATCGTAAAGAGGAAATGCATCCGGTTGGCTTTGGCCGCCGTCGATCCGTCGCGGGACAACCGCAAGGCTCGAGGGTTGGTTGGAGCTCAAGCGTCTTCAGTCAGTGGGCGAGCTTGACCGCTTCGCTCCCGGGTGTGTTTGAAGCAAACTGGTCTTTAGCATAAGCCCGAAAAGTCGTAGACTGTTCGGATCGGCTTATGCGTCAAAGCATGATCCCCAAAAGTTGCAGACTTTTGGGACCAGGATCATGCGTCAAAGAAGATCGTGCCCTCAAGATCCCTTGGTTATGAAGGGGTCGCCGCGCTCGACGCGCCGGTCTAGAAAGTTGCCGGCTTTTTGGACGGGATTGAGGCGTCGGAACACAGGCGGTGGGCATCGATAATGAGAGCGATCAAGTGTCTTAAGAGTATCCGGTGGATGCCTTGGCGCTGAGAGGCGAAGAAGGACGTGGTACGCTGCGATAAGTCATGGGGAGCCGCGAACAGGCTTTGATCCGTGAATTTCCGAATGGGGAAACCCACTTCTCGGACGGCGGAAGACAGCTGACGGGAGGACGGATTTATCCGTCCGCCGTCGTCTGTCCTCTGTCGTCTGACAAAGAAGTATTTGTTCCTGAATTCATAGGGAACAAAGGCTAACCCGGGGAACTGAAACATCTAAGTACCCGGAGGAAAGGACATCAACGAGACTCCGTTAGTAGTGGCGAGCGAACGCGGACCAGGCCAGCGCTTCCGCAATTTCCAACCAGAACCGATTGGAACATCGGGCCTTAGTGGGTGACAGCCCCGTACGGATGCAAGAATTGCGGAAGACTTGAGTAGGGCGGGACACGTGAAATCCTGTCTGAACATGGGGAGACCACTCTCCAAGCCTAAGTACTCCTCAGCGACCGATAGCGAACTAGTACCGTGAGGGAAAGGTGAAAAGCACCCCGACGAGGGGAGTGAAACAGTCCCTGAAACCGGATACTTACAAACAGTAGGAGGGCGTCCTTCAAATCGCTGTGGCGGATTTGAAGGCTTTCTCTTTCGATGTCGCGTCTTGCGCAACAGCGCGGCGCGATGATCTCGCGTCTTGCGCGACGGCGCGGCGCGATGAGGGAAAAAACCATAAATCGCGCAGCGATTTGATGGACGCCTGACTGCGTACCTTTTGTATAATGGGTCAGCGACTTAATCTGACGAGCAAGCTTAAGCCGATAGGCGCAGGCGCAGCGAAAGCGAGTCTTAAGAGGGCGTTAAGTTCGTCGGATTAGACCCGAAACCTAGTGATCTAGCCATGAGCAGGTTGAAGGTGAGGTAACACTCACTGGAGGACCGAACGGGTGTCTGTT
>CAWBLM010000008.1:182500-275259 GCA_963789645.1 uncultured Alphaproteobacteria bacterium
GGCTTTTGCGGAGCGATCAGACCCGATCCCATCCCGAACTCGGCCGTCAAACGCTTCAGCGCCAATGGTACTATGTCTCAAGACCTGGGAGAGTAGGTCGCCGCCAGGCCCGCCAAGGGCGAGGACAGCCTCTTTATCTTAATCAGTTACGAACGGCGGCCCTCATCCGAGCGCCGCCGTTCGCTTTGTCAACGCACGAAATTCGCGATGGAAGAGGAGGCCGGCCCTCGTGCGATTGGTCTGTCTCGCGACGGTCAGCCCGGCAGCGTTCTAACGTCGTCAATCTGGCCACAGCTTCCGCACGCCGCGTCAGGATGATCCTGAATGCGGCGCGGGATCAACCATTTGACCGCGGGCCTTCCGTCCCGCCTGCGGCATTGCGCAAATCAATAGGCTGCGCCAAATTCCGGCATGACCTCGAGCGCCCTCTCCGTTCTAGTTATCGACGAGAATTGCATTCGCGCGTCGATTATCGAGGCCGGCCTGCGCGAGGCTGGACATGACAGCGTGACAGTCATTCAAGACGTAACCGGAATTGCGCGGCGGATCGCCGAAATCAATCCCCACGTCATCGTCATCGACCTCGAAAACCCCAATCGGGACATGCTGGAGAATATGTTCCAGCTCTCGCGCACCGTCAAACGTCCGGTCGCCATGTTCGTCGACCGCTCGGATCAGGCGGCGATAGAGGCGGCTGTCGACGCCGGCGTCTCCGCCTAGTCGTCGACAGGCTGAAGCGGGAGCGCGTCAAGCCGATCCTTCAAATGGCGATTAGCCGGTTCAACGCCTTTTACGCGCTTGGCTCGCGAACTCGATGAAGCGCGCAGCGAGCTCGAACAGCGCAAAGTGATTGAGCGCGCCAAGGGGATCCTAATGAAGTGGAGGGCGCTGTCGGAGGAGACCGCTTACGCGCTCCTGCGGAAGACGGCGATGAACCAGAATCGCAAGATCGTGGAGATCGCCCAAAGCCTTGTGACCGCCGCGGGGTTGCTCGGAGAGGAACCATGAGCCAAAGGCCGTCGCATCAAATTACCGCTGGCTTCATGCCTTTGCTCGACAGCGCGCTCCTTGTTGGAGCAAAAGAGAAAGATTTTGCCGCAGCGGAAGGCGTCGATCTGACCCTGATGCGCGAAACGTCCTGGGCGAACATCCGCGATCGGCTTGCGGTCGGCCATTTCCAGGTGGCGCACATGCTGGCGCCGATGCCGATCGCCTGCAATCTGGGGCTGACGCCCCTCGCCTCGTGTTCGCAATGGTCTGCCGCCGTTGCGCTTCGCAGTCGTGCATCCGCATTCGGGGCATAATTACGAGCTGCGCTACTGGCTGGCCGCGTGCGGCGTCGACCCCGATCATGAAATCGAGATCGTCATCGTGCCGCCGCCGCTGATGCTCGACGCGATCCGCGCCGGCAACATCGACGGCTACTGCGTCGGCGAGCCATGGAACACCGCCGCGGACGCGCTTGGTTGCGGACGTATCGCTACCGTCAAGGCGGCGATCTGGAAGTCCAGCCCCGAAAAGGTTCTTGGCGCGCAGGCGCGCTGGGCCGAGGCCAATCCCGACGCCGTTGCGGCCCTGCTGCGCGCTCTCTACCGGGCGGCCCGCTGGTGCGGCGACCCCACCAACCGGGAGGAGCTCGCCGCGCTGCTTGCCGGTCCCGCCTATGTTGCGAGGCCGGCCGATTGGATGATGTCGGCGTTATCAGGCCGCATTCGCGCGAGCGGAAAAATACTGGCGGTCGATGATTTCTTCATTCCCTTTGCCAAGGCCGCGACCTTTCCCTGGAAAAGCCACGCGCTCTGGTTCTACACGCAGATGGTGCGCTGGGGGCAGGTGCGCCATGATAAGTCTCACGGGGCGATTGCGCGCGAGACCTACCGGCCCGACCTCTACCGCTCAGCGTTGAGGCCGCTCGGCGTGGCTTTGCCCGGGGCGAACGCAAAGGTCGAGGGCGCGCTCGAAGTTGCGACGCCGGTAGGGTCGGCGGGCGCCAGCCTGACCCTCGGTCCGGATGGATTCTTCGACGGCGCATTATTCGATCCCGACAAGATCGACGCCTATATTGCCGCTCAAAGTCCCGTCGCTATCGTCTGATCATAGAGTCAGCAGATTGCCGCATCGCGCAAATTTTGTGCGCTTGCGAGAAGCGAAATGACGAATGTTTGACCTCGCCTGTTTGGGAGGCGGAGCGTCACGGTTCATAAACCTACTGATTTCATTGGAATTTTTCTATCCCTACAGTGTTGGCACGGTTCCTGCTTTTCCACGGGTCAGGCCGACTAGGCCCTGAGATACGGCGTCCAATGGCGGGCGCGCCATAAGCAAAGCTGCTGATCAAGCTATCGCAATCCGAACTTTTCGGAGAGCGGTCGCTCGGCCAGCGGCTTTTTTTGTTTCCAGCAAACGACCACAAGGGGAGGCGCCGCTGGCGCCCCGCACCGGAGCGCTATGGCCACTTCTCTAGCACCACAACCCAGTCCAGACCTCGCGGCTCCGAAGAGCTTCTGGGTGGAGCTTGCGCCGCTGAAGAAACCGCAGGTCTGGCGCTTTGCGCTCTATTATTTCTTCGTCTTCGGAGGATTCGTCGCACTGGCCCTTTGGCTGCCGCGCTACCTGATCGGCGTCTACGGATTCAACATCGCCACGGCGGGGATGATCGGCGCGGCCTATTCCATTCCCGCCAGCGTCTTCAGAGCCTATGGCGGCATGCTTTCCGACCGCATCGGCGCCCGGACCGTACTGTATGCGACCTTTATCGTCTCGGCTGTCGTCACGCTGATCCTTTCCTTGCCGGCGACCGACTATGTCATGCGCGGGATAGGGGGCCCGATCTCGTTCGATTTCGAGATCGGCCCGATCGCCTCGTATGGGGACTTCATTGTCAAGCATCGATTTCGGCCTCCCTCTTTTCCGGTCGCGGGTGAACTCCAATATTTGCGGGACGGTTGTCCTCGCCAACCTCGTATCCGGTGGGATCTGCAATCCCGAACCACGATCCCGGTATTCGGGAAGAAGTTCCGCGCGGCGGCGCCACTCTTCAAAACGGCGCTCTTTTCAGGGTCCTGGGCGATCGACGGCGCCAGCCGACCTTTGACCGGAAGGGGAGTGACGATGAGCGCGCCTTATGCCGTCCTCATCACCGCTCCTTCCGGAATCACGCCGTCCTTCGCGTAACGCCACAACGCAACGAGAAGCTTACGGGCCAAAGCCACGATCATCACCTTCGACATCCGCCCCCGCGCTCCGCCCACACGCGCATCGAACCATATCGAAAGTTTGCTCTCGGGCTGGAACCGCCGCCAGAACCAGGCGAGTTCGACGATCAAAGCGCGCACGCGCCGATTGCCGTCCTTGCTAATGCCCTGTTCGCGTTCCATTTTGCCGCTCGAGAACGGTGTTCCCGTTAAGCCGGCGTAGGCGCCGAGTGCTTGTCGATTGCGAAACTCCCGGCAGAAAGCCTCCCGAACCAAAAGCGTCGCGCTCTCCACGCCGATCCCGCGTAAGCCGACGAGATCGCGAATCATGCGTTCGTTCTCGTCTTCCGGCGCCTTCTTCGTCACCACGGCGTCGCGGGCTCGCTCGACGGCCTTGATCTGCGTCATGACGAGCTCCAGTCGATCGAGTAGACGTTCGATGCGCCCGCGAGCTGCTGGGGGAACCGGCTCGCCATCCGGCTGACGCAAATTAGCCAATTGCGAGCGCCTGCCGCGCCGCAAGGCCTGGTAGCCGTCTATCCCCAATGTCGCCAATATCCCCTCGATCTTGTTCAGGATCGAACGCCGCTCGCCGATTAAGTCCTCGCGTTCGCGATGCGCTCGGCGCGCCTCCTCGTCTTCTTCGCGCGGAATCGGGACCATCGAACAAACGCGCGGTTCGCCGCGCAGCCACGCCAGCAATGTGCGTATAGCATCTCGACATCGATCACGTCGGTCTTGGCGCGTCGCGCCCGGCGATCGACCGGTAAACTCGATGATTGCATAACATGAACTTCGACGCCGCGACGCTGCAGAAAACGCGCAAGCCAAAATCCGTCGCGCCCAGCCTCGTGCGTTACGATCACCCGCGCGATCGGCAGGCCGGCGGCTTTCGAGCGCGCCTTTAGCCGCTCGATCAATTCCACTAGTGCCGCGCCGTTCGGCGCCAGCACATGCCGCGTGTGCTTGTTTACGCCCGGGAGTTGAACGGCAAACACCCACTTTTTCGAACTCAACTCCAAAGCGCTGATCATCGTGCTATCATAATCAAGAGCGGCAGTCGAAACGGTCGGATTTCTAGTCGGTCGCATGTCGGGGTCCCTTGGGTTTGAGCAACAGGCCAAAGGATACCCGATCCTTCACCGCCGCTCGCCCCCATAGGATCTTTATCGCCCTCATTGGCGCGCTCGGATTCTTCCTGAGCCTCGGCAAAGCCGCCGTCTACAAGCATATCCCCGCCTATTATCCCGACAGCGTCGGCGCCGTCGGCGGTCTCGTCGGCATGATCGGCGGCCTCGGCGGCTTTATCCTGCCGATCGCCTTCGGCGCGCTCAACGACCTGACCGGACTGTGGACGAGTTGCTTCATGCTGCTCTTCGTTGTCATCGCGGCCGTGTTCGCCCGGATGCGTCTCGCCATCCGGCAGGCGGAGGGTCAGGGCGCCCGCGCCGCGTCGGCGCTAAGCCAATCCCACGACTACGCGGCACAGCAAATCGCAAAGGCATCATAGGCATGACCGAGAAACTCGTCATCATCGGCAACGGCATGGCGCCCGGCAGAATGCTGGAGCACCTCCTCGACAGAGAGCCGGACCGCTATCAGATCACCATCTTCAACGCCGAACCCCGGGTCAATTACGACCGTATCATGCTCTCGCCGGTGCTGTCGGGCGAGAAGGATTATGAACAGATCATCATCCACGGCGACGGCTGGTATATCAAACACAACATCACGCTCTACAAGGGCCATAGAATTGTAGAGATCGATCGTAAAGCTAAGACGGTCGTCTCGGACCACGGTGCGATCGAGACCTACGACAAGCTCGTGATCGCCACCGGTTCGGTCCCGATGATCCTTCCGGTTCCTGGCAATGGACTGCCGGGCGTCCTGACGTATCGCGATCTCGACGACGTCAACGCCATGCTGCTCGCCGCGCAGTCACGCGATAAGGCGGCGGTCATCAGCGGCGGCCTGCTCGGACTCGAAGCGGCGGCGGGTCTGCAAGCGCGCGGCATGGACGTTACGGTGCTCCATCTCATGCCGACTCTGATGGAACGCCATGTCGATCCTGCAGCGGGCTATTTGTTGCAGCGCGCCCTGGAGGAGCGCGGCATCAAGGTCATCACCAAGGCCAACACGAAGGCAATCCTCGGCGAAAATAGAGTCGAGGGCGTCGAGCTTGCCGACGGCGCCGTCATTCCGGCCACTCTGGTCGTCATGGCGGCCGGCATACGACCCAACGCCAGCTTGGCGAAACGCGCCCGCCTCGACGTCAATCGCGGTATTTTGGTCGACGCCGGCATGCGTACTTCGGACACCGATATTCTGGCCATTGGCGAGTGCGCTGAAGTTGGCGGCCATGTCTACGGCCTCGTCGCGCCGCTCTATGAGATGGCGCGCGTCGCGGCGGCGCAGCTCTGTGGAGACGGGACTGTCGGCTTCGTTCACAACGATACGCCAACCAAACTAAAGGTAACCGGCATCGACCTGTTCTCGTTGGGCGATTTCGCCGATGGCGACGACCGGCAGGAAATCGTCCTGCGCGACGCGGCCGCCGGCGTCTACAAGCGCCTGATGATCAGGGACGACCGCATCATCGGCGCGGTGCTGTTCGGGGAGATCTCCGACGGCGCCTGGTTCAACGACCTCAAGAAGAAAGAGGTCGACATTGCCGAAATGCGCGACACTTTGATCTTCGGCCAAGCGTATCAGGGGGGCTCCCCCCTGGACCCTATGGCGGCCGTTGCAGCCTTGCCGGATGATGCGGAAATCTGCGGCTGCAACGGCGTCTCTAAAGGCAAGATCACCGGCGCCATCATCGCTGAGGGTTTGACCTCGCTGGACGACGTCCGCGCTCATACCAAAGCGTCAGCCTCCTGCGGCTCCTGCACCGGCCTCGTCGAACAAGTCATGAAGCTGACGCTTGGAGAGGCCTACAGCCCCGCCGCCGCGCAACCTGTGTGTGGTTGCACTCCGTTCGGCCACGACGAGGTGCGCCGCCTGATCAAGGCGAAGGCGTTGAAGACCATTCCAGCCGTCATGCAGGAACTCGAATGGAAGACATCCTGCGGCTGCGCCAAGTGCCGTCCTGCCCTCAATTACTATCTCGTTTGCGACTGGCCGGACGAATATGCCGATGACTACCAGTCCCGCTTGATCAACGAGCGCGCCCACGCCAACATCCAGAAGGACGGAACCTATTCGGTGGTGCCGCGGATGTGGGGCGGCGTCACCAGCGCCAAAGAGCTGCGCGCCATAGCCGATGTGGTCGATAAGTTCGCGATTCCGACGGTGAAGGTGACGGGCGGCCAGCGCATTGACATGCTCGGCGTGAAAAAGGAAGACTTGCCCGCCGTGTGGGCGGATCTCGGCGCCGCTGGCTTCGTCTCGGGCCACGCCTACGCCAAGGGGCTGCGCACCGTAAAGACATGCGTCGGGTCGGATTGGTGCCGCTTCGGGACGCAAGACTCGACCGGCCTCGGCATTCGCATCGAAAAATTCATGTGGGGCTCGTGGACGCCGGCCAAAGTCAAAATGGCGGTGTCCGGCTGCCCGCGCAACTGCGCCGAGGCCACCTGCAAGGATGTCGGCGTGGTCTGCGTCAACTCCGGCTACGAAATTCATTTCGCGGGCGCCGCCGGTCTCGACATCAAAGGCACGGAAGTGCTCGGGTTGGTCAAGACCGAGGATGAAGCGTTGGAGGTGATCGTAGCGCTGGTCCAGATGTATCGCGAGCAGGGCCGCTACCTCGAACGCATCTACAAATGGGCAAAGCGCGTCGGCGTCGCCGAAATCCGGCGCCGGATTCTCGACGATCTCGACAGGCGCAAAGTCTATTTCGATCGCTTCGTATTCTCCCAGAAATTTGCGCAGGTCGATCCTTGGTCCGAGCGCGTCTCGGGCAAGGATAAGCATGAGTTCCGGCCGATGGCGACCGTCGGCTTCGCTCAAGCGGCGGAGTGAATATGATGAAATGGATCGCGATTGGATCGACGACCGGCATTCCTCGCCGTGGGGCGCGCTGCGTAGACACGCCTCACGGCGCGATTGCAGTTTTTCGCACCGCGGAGGACCAATATTTCGCGATTGAGGACCGCTGCCCGCATAAGGGGGGGCCGCTCAGCCAAGGTATCGTGCATGGCGCGGCCGTGACCTGCCCGCTGCACAACTGGGTCATTTCGCTGGAGACGGGCCGGGCGCTAGGCGCCGATGATGGCGCAGCGCGCACGATCCTGCTTAAGCTCGAAGGCGACGCTCTCTTCCTCGCGCTCAATACGCTCGCCAACCGGGCTGCCTGAGATGGCGGCGACGACCGATCCGCGAGTTGTGCGCACGACCTGTCCTTATTGCGGGGTGAGGTGCGGCGTGAGGGCGGAGATCGCCGCCGATGGAACAGTCGGCCTTCGCGGCGATGCCGAGCATCCCGCCAACTTCGGGCGGCTTTGCTCCAAGGGTTCGGCTCTGAGCGAAACCATCGATCTCGAAGGACGCCTGCTTCATCCGCAGATACGCGAGCGCCGCGCGAGTTGGGACGACGCGCTTGATCTCGTCGCTTCGACCTTTTCCCGGACCATCGCCGAGCACGGGCGGGATTCGGTGGCATTTTACGTGTCGGGCCAATCCGGTCGAGGCAGCGGTCGTCACCGCCTGTCACAGCGGGCTCGGCGGGACAGGCGACGTTGCCATTCTCGGCGCAGCCGACCGCATGGGGCTGATGGCTTTCGCGCAAATCTCAACCCGCGTCGGCGGCGCCTTGATGATCGTGATCGCAACTTTCCTGATGAAAGCGATCTACTGATCGCAAACGGCGGCGCTGTGCGCCGGGTTGGAATCGACAAAGAAGACTTTTCCTCGCTATTTCATAGGGAGCGGAACAGTGAATCTTGCGAACTCAGACTGACACTCGATCGATCAAGGGGGGATCGACTATTCTCCGATCCGAAATTGGCCGTCGGAACATGCTATCGCTCGGTGCGGCTCTCGGCGGCGTTCTGGCCCTGGGACTTCCGGCTGAAGCAGATCAAACAGGGCAAAGGGCCGAAGGGTCGCTTAAAGACGCAACGGAGAGACGGATGCAGAATCTTCTGCCTCATTTCACGCGCTCTACCATCCAAACGAGCGGCGCGATCATCAACACGCTTTCCGCCGGCAAGGGGCCGCCCTTGCTTCTGCTGCACGGTCATCCGCAGACGCTTGTGTGCTGGCACAAGATAGCGCCGCAGCTCGCGCGGCATTTTACCGTCGTGCTCACGGACTTGCGTGGCTATGGCGACTCCAGCAAACCGGAAGGTGGCGATGACCACATCAATTATTCGAAGCGTCACATGGCTATGGATCAGGTTGAAGTCATGCGCGCGCTCGGCTTCGAGCGCTTCCAGGTCGCGGGGCACGACCGCGGCGGGCGCGTCGTCCACCGCATGTTGCTCGATCACCCTCAGGCGGTTGAAAGAGCCGCCGTTCTCGATATTGCGCCGACCGCTACAATGTACAGTCGGGCCGATAAGGCCTTCGCCACCAAATATATGTGGTGGTTCTTTCTCATTCAGCCTGCTCCTCTGCCGGAGACGCTGATCGGCGATCATCTTGAGTTCTATCTCGAAACGCACGTCAAAAAGCAGAACAAGACGCCTGGGGCCATTTTGCCTGAAGCCTTCGACGAGTACCGGCGCTGCTACACGAAAGAAACGCTGCGCGCCGTCTGTGAAGACTATAGGGCTGCGGCCACGATCGATCTAAAGCATGACGCTGAAGACGCGGACAAGAAAATCCAGATGCCTTTGCTGGCGCTTTGGGGAGAAAAGGGCGTCGTCGGCAATACCTATGACGTTTTGCAGACGTGGCGCGAGAAAGCGATCGACGTGCGCGGCTCCAGTCTTCCGTGCGGGCACTATCTGGCCGAGGAAGCCCCTGAAAGAACCCTTGAAGCCTTCATGCGTTTCTTCGTATCGGGTTAGAACGCCCCGGTCTCTAGACGATCGTCGGCCCCAATCGCGGCGATCTTCGACGCCTCGTTGGCAGCGGCAGTCGCGGCTCTCCCGGCTCGCTCGCCGCGCACGTCGGGTTCCGGCGAGGGGCAAAGCGAACGGGCTTTGCCGTCACCAATCTTGCAAGGCCTTGCGCCGGCAGATTCCCGGATTTTGCCGAAGAGCGACAAAGGAGCGCGATATGACCAACAGCCGCATCGACGGCGAAACCGTCGATATTCTGGTAACCGCTCCGCTGCCGGTCGTCGGCGCCGAGACGACGAAGGGATTGACGTTTCACCGGCTTTGGGAGGTGGCGGACGCCGGGATTTATCTGGACCAGCTTGGCAAGCGCATCCGCGCTGTTGCGGCAGCCGGCAAGTTGCGAATCGACGGCCCGTTTCTCGACCGTCTGCCTCATGTCGAACTGGTCGCGAATTTCGGGGTCGGCTACGATCGCGTCGACGTCGACGCGGCGCGTGAGCGGGGCGTCGTGGTAACAAACACGCCGGATGTGCTGACCGAGGAGGTCGCCGATCTCACCCTTGGCCTGCTGATCGCCGCAATACGGGCCATTCCACAGGCGGACGCCTTCCTGCGCCGCGGCGAATGGGCTCGCAAAGGCTTCCCCTTGTCGGCTTCACTGCGGGGCCGGACCGTCGGCATCCTCGGCCTCGGGCGCATCGGCAAGGCGGTGGCGCGGCGGCTCGAAGCCTCGGCGGTGACGGTCGCCTACCACGGACGCTCGCGACAGCCGGACGTTCTGTACCGCTACTATCCGTCGCTGATCGAAATGGCGCACGCCGTCGATACGCTCGTGATCGTCGCCCCGGGCACGGCCGAGACAAATGCGCTCGTCGACGCCGAAGTTCTGGCGGCGCTCGGGCCGAACGGCGTGCTCGTCAATGTCGCCCGCGGTTCGATCGTCGATGAGCGCGCCCTGATCCAGGCGCTCAAGACCGGCGCGCTCCTAGCGGCCGGCCTCGACGTTTTCGCCGATGAACCTGACGTGCCGCCAGAACTCATCGCCTGCGAGAACGCGGTCCTGCTGCCGCATGTCGGATCGGGCTCTCATCACACGCGCGACGCCATGGGCCGTCTCGTGCTGGACAATATTATTTCATGGTTCGACGGTCGGGGACCGCTGACGCCCGTCCCCGAGACGCCGGTCAGGACGCGCTGACGCCATCTTCTGATTGACGTGGGCCGAGCGCGAGGGGGGAAGTGGCAAACTCGGGCTGCGGATACATTGCGCTGTGCTCGTCTATCTTGCGGCCCCTTGATCGCGGACCGACGAGGATCGAAAGCGCCGTTCGATAGCTCGGCGTCGATATAGAAAATGCGCTCGCCCTCGCGGAAAGCGCCCATTAAAAAGCTCCCCGACCTCAGTGCCGAGCAGTTCTTTGGCCGCGATGGCGTCCACCGAACTGCGCTCATGTTGGTCGCAGCCTCGATCCTCGCCACTGATTGGTCGTGAGCCGTCGGCCGGCGGCGAGCTGAACGGATGGCAGCTTTCACGCTCTCAACCCGAAACCTGCCAGTCCGCTTAGGCCAAAACGGCATTCCCGGGCGCCCGCTCGAATGGCTGCTCCTGGCGCAATTCGCACGCTCATTTAATCTTATGGGTAGAAGGTCGGTTCTTATCCGTTAGCAGCGCTCGCTCGCGCTTTAAGCCGGTCCAAGATGTCAGCCATGTGGCGTCGGCGCGCCCGGTGTCCTCTCTCCCATTGCGGCAGCCGACCTGCCGCCGATTTGCTCGGACGCCCTGCGCAGCGGGTCGGCGTCGAGATGAGCGCAGCGGGCGGTTGTCGCCGCCTGAGCGTGACCCAGCAGTTTTGCGATGATCGGCAATCCAAGTCCGGCGCCGGCTTTGGGCGGCGTGTGCGGCGGAGCGCCGTGCGCAAAGGTCGATGGCTGGGGGACTCTGGTTGAAAAGCCCTCCGATCAGACGTTGACCTCATCGCATGATCGGATAACTTCTGCTGGCGTTCCTGTCGCTGTGTAATGGATTGCGGGAACATATCGTTTGTGAGGGTTGAATGTAGGTCCCCTCATTTGATGTGGGATGTAGGCGTCGAGCGTGTTTGGCGGTCCAGCCATCGCCGGCGACGAATGCCCTTGACTGCGAGGTAGCTGATGGCGAATTCGGATCTTGGTATTTTACGGATCCTATCGGTCCGACCGCATGGGCATCCGGCTCGCCGACTATATCGTGGCCGGTCTTGGCCGACGCGGCGATGATGTCGAGTTCATCGACGCCAGGGCGATCGGCCTGCCGATGCTCGATCGGATGTACAAGGAATATCCGCTAGGCGCAGCGCCGCCCGCGATGGCGGCGCTGGCCGAGAAGATCCGCGCGGCGGACGCCTTCGTGTTCGTCGCCGGCGAATATAATTGGGGCGTGCAGCCGGGCCTGAAAAACCTCACCGATCATTTTCTCGAGGAGTGGTTCTGGCGGCCCGCGGCGATCGCCAGCTATTCGGGGGGCCGGCTTTCAGGAGCGCGCTCCAACTCGGCCTGGCATGGGATCCTTTCGGAGATGGGAATGGTGGTGATTTCGAGTTCGCTCACCGTCGGCCCGATCGCGCAGACGCTGAGCCCCGAGGGTGAGCCGATTGGAGACGGCGGAAAGGCTCTGGCGCAGGCCTTTCCTCGCTTTGCCGACGACCTCGCATGGTGGACGGAGGCGGCAAAGGCCCAGCGCGGGCGAAATGCGCCCCCTTATTGACCGAGCCTCCCCGCCAGGGCGCCCGAGTCCACAGCAGCGCGGCGCGCGCCTCCCGCCATGGCTCGGCGGTGTTGGACGGGGTCGTGGATCGGCGCCAATCTGCTGCATTCGCGCGACGAATTTAATCCGAAATGACGGGGTAGGTCCGTCTTGATCAAGGAAAATAAGATGCCTTTCGGCGTTCAGCGCCGCAGAGGTCCGCCCGAATTCCCGTCCACGAGACGGCTCGGCCCACCCGGCTTGCCAAACCCCGTCAGCCGGCGCAGACTAACCATCGAACCGACGGCTGACTGGGGAATGTCGGTTCACATCAGGCGTTCCACGCTCAGCTTGCGGGCAAAGGCGCCGAACCTTGATGAAGCGGCGGCATCTGTCCGCTTCGCCAGCGAAGCCGAGAAGAATTACCCGGTTTCCAAGTTCCTCAATGCCGCCATCACGCTGGACGCCAAATGGGTGTAGTGACGCGGTCGACAGGCTTCCAGGCTCGTCCAAATCAAGGAGAACCACGATGTCCCGTCCACATCAGCCAGGCCAGGCGGCATTCCGATCCATCCTTCCGGAAGACATCGACTGGCAACCTTTCCCCGCATTTCCGCCTGCGGCGCGTCTTGCGGTTATGGTCGGCAATCCCACCGAACCCGGTCCTTACGTGGTCAGGGTGAAGGTGCCCGGCGGCACAAAACTGATGCCCCACAAGCACCCGGAGGACCGCATCTACACGGTGATGTCGGGCGTGTTCTACATCGGGCTTGGCGAGGAGTTCGATGGTGATAAGGTGAAGGCCTATCCGCCGGGCAGCGTCGTTGTTCTGCCCGGCGAAACCTGGCACTTCCACTGGGCGAAGGCCGGGGAATACGTCACGCAAGTCACGGCGATTGGTCCGCTCGGCCTTGAATACAAGGATGCGCACGACGATCCGCGCCAGCGCCGTCAGTAGGCCTCGAGGCGATCGCAGGAGGCTTGCGATGATCATCGCCCGGATCGAGTGCTTCCCTCTGCGACGATCGAGTTGCGCCGGTTTGATTTGGAGGCAACAATTTACGGCGGCGCGCTCAAACCCAAACGAGGCCGGATCTCTGTGCCTCAGGGGCCGGGCCTCGGAATTGAACCCAATCCCGATGTTATCAGGACTTATTTTAGGAAGTAATGTGATGGACTTCGCGCAGCCCTCGGAATGACAAAAATGTTTCCGACGCGCAAATCACCGCGTGGCGGCGCAGGGCGGTATGGCGGCCTTGCTTGGAAATATCGGTGACGGTGACAACTGGCGCCTCCACATTAAAATACCTTGATGAACTGATTTGTGGCTAGGTCGGGAATTTACAGGGCGGCTGCGGAATAGGTGTGCGGACCGGGACGACCGCTCGACGCAAGAATTAGGCTCGGCGGCGCATCACCCGGAACGCGCGAAAACCGCGTTGATGATTTCGACCTGTTTTTGATTGATCGCCATCCTGGCGTCGAACCCGTCGCGCCGCGCCGCCTCGCACTCCTGACGGAATACGTCGCCGTCGCCCGAATTTCTGGAAATTTCGTCGATCGCGAGGACGCCGGCGGCCCGCGCGGCGAAGACCGTCAGATTGCGCGCGAGCGCGAACGGCGCGGTGAGGCAGCCATTGAGGTCTCGGCTCGCGGGCGAACCCAACGCCGCGGCGAGGTTCCCGGAACTCCAGATGAACCCTTCGAGGCGACGGCTGGCGCCGGCAAAGGTTCCCATCGTAAAAATCGAAGCCGCCGTCGCGCCGGCGCCGGCGATGATGCGCGTAAAACCGTCGGCAAGTCCGAATTCGGCTTCCTTGACCGCGAGTTTTGCGCCGAGATGCTGCAGCGACTGTCCGTCAGCGCATTTCGGCAGGATCACGCCATGGGGTTCGGCCGGCAGGACAGCATCGAGATCGGCGTCGAGTAGGTCGGTGTCGAGCGCGTTGACTTGGACGTAGATGCAAGGGATTTGCTCCCGCGCTTTGGCGGCGGCCACAAATGCGCAAATATTTTTGCGCGCGGAAAATTTGGCGGCGAAGGGGACGGAGCTTTCAAGATCGAGGCACACGCCATCGGCGCCGGCCTCGAGAGCCACGGCGAGCCCCGTTTCGTCGTTGGCGGAAACCAACAGCAAGGAGCGCACGGGATCAGGGCGGCGCTGTCATAAAGCCTGCTCCATTTTCGAATGCGTTTTCATGTCGCGCATGAAAATGTAGCAAATGAGCGAGATGAAAATGCAGACCGTCGCATGCCAGTAGAATCCCTCCTCGAAACCGGCGTTTTGAAGTTGAGCGCCACCCAATCGACCGACCGGCCGAAAATTGCCACCGTCAGCGCGTAAGGCACGCCGACGCCCATGGCGCGGACCGCGGTCGGAAACAATTCGGCTTTGACGATGGCCGCGATCGAGGTGCAGGCGCTGACGATCGCTCAGGCGGCGCAGATCAGAAGAAAAGGCCGCGAACGGGCTTTTCGTATGCCGCAGCGTCGTCAGCAGCGGAACCGTCCCGAGCGCGGCGGCGAACAGGGAAGCCGCGGCCAATTGCTGCGCGAGTGGATCGAATTGTGGGAAGAAGGCGCCGGCGAAATAGAGGGAGAATGCCGAGGAGGCGTAAATGTCATACCACTCGATCAGATTGCCGGCCGACCCGATCAACACCGCCCGCATGCGGCGCCCGGTGTCGGCCGCGTCGAATCCACAGGAGGGCGCGCCCACTCCCTTGAGGCCGATTGCTTGGGGCTTGGCGTCACTCATCGTCTCGCCTCGATCAGGGGCCGCCGTGTTTGTCGTGCATGAGGCCTGTAAGCTTGGCGTATTGCAACAGCAAAATCGTCTTCGTGTCGACGATTTCGCCGCGCGCGACCATCGTCAGAGCCTCGTCGAGCGTCGGCTCCAGAACCTCGATATCCTCGCCTTCATGCTCGACGCCGCCGCCGTCCCCGATCTTGTCGGCCGCCGAATATTCGGCGACGAAGAAGGTGAGCTTCTCGCAAAAAGCGCCGGGGCTCGAATACCCCTCGAACAGGCGGCGCGGATGGCGCACTCTAAAGCCAGTCTCTTCCTCCGCCTCACGCGCGATCCGCGTTTCGGGGTCGAGCCCCTCGAGGCGGCCGGCGCAGACCTCGACCATGCTGTCGCGTCCCTCCTTGAGATAGGCGGGCAGGCGGAATTGGCGCACGAGGACGACGGTCGAACGCGTCGGGTCGTAGAGCAGGATCGCGGCCCCGTCGCCGGTGTCGTAGATCTCGCGCGCCTGTGTCTGCAGTCGCCCGTTGAAGCGTTTGACCTCGATGCTTAGTCGCTCAACCAGTCCGAAGCCCTGCGAAATTGCCCGCCGGCTGAGAATGCGGACGAGGCGACTCATGCGTCAATATCCAAATTGTTCGCGCAGGATCCGCTCGCTCAGCGAATGCCCGGGATCGTGCATCAGCACGAGATCGGTCGCATGATCCATGGCGACGGTGACTTCGCGGACATTGCGCAGTTCGAAGTGATCGGCGACGGCGGCGACGGGCCGCTTGTCGGCGCCGAGAATATCGATCGTGACCTTGGCGAGATCCGGCAGCAGCGCGCCTCGCCAGCCGCGCGGGCGAAAGGCCGAAATCGGCGTCAGCGCCAGCATCGGGGCGTCGAGCGGCAGAATAGGGCCATGCACCGATAGATTATAGGCGGTCGAGCCGACGGGGGTCGCGACCAGCACGCCGTCGCCCGCAAGTTCGTCCAGCCGCACCTTGCCGTCGACCGAAATCCGCATCTTGGCCGCCTGATAGGACTGGCGCAGCAAGGACACTTCATTGACCGCGCGCGCTTTCGAGACGGCGCCCTCGTGGTCGGTCGCCTCCATCAGCAGCGGATGCACGATCGAGGCTTCCGCCTCGCTGAGCCGGCCTTCGAGATTGAAGACGGAAAAATCATTCATGAGAAAGCCGACGGAGCCGCGATTCATGCCGTAGATCGGCTTTTTGGTCCCCATCAAGCGGTGCAGCGTCTGCAGCATGAAGCCGTCGCCGCCGAGCGCGACGACGATGTCGGCTTCGTCGGCGTCGACATTGCCGTAGCGCGCGGCCAGCACTTCGCGGGCCGCGATCCCGTCCTCCGTCGGGGCCGAGAGGAAGGCGATTTTCTCGAAGCGAAGGCCGAGCTTCGCTCCATGGGCCATGGGTTTCATGGTTTCAGTTCCAGCGGCGACGCCCTGACATAGCCGCAAGCTTGGCCCGCCGTAAAGCCGCGCCCAGTAATTTGGAACAACAGCCTTGCAAGGCGTCAGCGGATCGGCTCGGGACTATCGCCGGCGAGCAGAAGCTGCGGGATCTGGGAAAACGCCCAAGCATCTCCCTGCCGGTCGAACACCCAAACGAGATCATAGCGCGCATAGTCCCAAGGGGCGCCCCTCCTATCTCGCCCAACATCAAATTCGCGATGACATGCATCGCGTCATGCTTCCAGGCGATCAGCGCGGGGCCTTGCGATGACAGAACTTTTTTGACAAGCGCGGTCTCTTGTCCATGGAAAAAATCGCAATTGCATTCGATCCCCAGCAGGTCGGCGAGCGGAACGAGGGTCATTTGTGGCCGCAGGCTCGGGTCTTCGGGCGCCGCCTTGCAGGCGTAGAGGATTTTGGGCCGCGCCAGGGCGGGATGGAGGAATCGACCGTCAAAGGGCGCGAAAAACCGCACGAAAGCTCCGGCGCGCTGCCAGCCCCGCACGCTGAGCGATTCCTTGTCCTTATATCCATCGAGCCCGACGCCGCGGATGCTTTTGTCGGCGCTGGGGCGCTCCGCATGGCGGATCAGCATGATTTTGTTGCAAGTCATGAGGATTTCCGTTTCGAGAAGGTGCCGCCATCTCCCTCAACGCGCAGGCGCGGGGCGAGGCTAAGCCCGGCTAAAACAATCATGACTTGTATGACACGCCTATGTTTGGCGCCTGCCGGCGGACAGCCAAGAGCCCAAGCAGCGCGAACGCCGTGAAGCCTGCGCCCGCAATGAACGTCGCCCGAGAGCCGAGGACGTCCCAGAGCGCGCCAGCCAGCACGCTGGCCGCCAGCAGGGCGAGGCCGCCGACGAGGTTGAATGCGCCGTAGGCTGTGCCGCGCAGCTCCGGCGGCGCAGTGTCGGCGACAAGGGTCGCCAAAAGCCCCTGCGTGAGGCCGAGATGCAGGCCCCAGAGCACTACGCCGAGCGTCACGCCCACAAGGCTGCGTGACGCCGCGAGCGTCAAATCGGCGGCCACCAGCATGGCCAAGCCAATCGCCAGCATCGTGATGCGGTCGAAGCGATCGGACAGGACGCCCGCGGGATAGGCTGCGAGCGCGTAGACAGCATTCATAACCACGAGAACCAGCGGCGCGAGGGCGATTGGCAGACCCAAAGCCTGGGCCCGCAAGATCAGAAACGCCTCGCTGAAGCGGGCCAGAGTGAAGACCATAGAGACGAGCGCGACCAGCCAAAAAGGCCGTCCCAGCCTGCGCAATTCGGGCAGGCTGAGGGGGAAACGGACCTTGCGCAGTTGCGGAGGCCGCTCCGGCTCGCGCACGGCCGCCAGCAACAGTCCAACCGCAAGAAATGCGGGAACGACCGCTGCCCAGAAGACCGCCTGGAAATGGTCGGCGGTCAGCCACATGAGGCCGATTGCGAACGCAGGCCCGAGGAATGCGCCGACGGTGTCGAGCGACTGGCGCAGTCCGAAGCTTGCGCCGCGCAGATGGGCGGGCGCGAGATCGGCGACGAGCGCGTCGCGCGGCGCGCCGCGAACGCCCTTGCCGATGCGGTCCACGAAGCGGGCCGCCACGAGCCATCCCACCGAAGGCGCAAGGGGGAAGACGGGCTTGATGAAGGCCGCGAGCCCGTAGCCCAAGGCGGCGAGGCGTTTGCGGTTCCCAAACCAGTCGGACAGCGCTCCGGAGAAGATCTTGACGATCGAGGCCGTGGCCTCCGCTACGCCCTCGATGACGCCGACCATCACCATCGATGCGCCCATGATGGTCACGAGATAGACCGGCAGCAGCGCGTGGATCATCTCCGAAGACATGTCCATCAGGAGGGAGACAAAGCCGAGCGCCCAGATTGCGCGGGGAATTTCGCTCAGGCGCCATGGGGATGGTTTTTCAGGCATGATCGCGTCATGCACGCTAACATGCGGCGGCCAGGCTGGCAGTCCCTTTATTGGGGCGTGCTCGAGCGGCGGGGCGCGTCCTGCAGCATCAAGCATTTTGAGATCCAGCCAAGTCAAAACAGGCGGGGATCAGCGTGAACGCAGAGCATCGCAACAAAGCAAGGCCGGAGGTTCGGCGCCCGGATTGGAAGCGCATCCATCATTCGCCCTTGTTCTGGATCGGCGTGGCGCTGTTTCTGGCGGCGATTGCGATTTACGTTTGGTCCGACGACCTTGCGTGGCGCCCGCGCATGCGGCAGCAATGAACCGGCCGCTCCTCGCCCCGCGCGAGCCCGCTTGTTTCAGCTCGAACGGTCGGTCTTCATGTCCGCCACCGCCTCCAGAGCGAGGTCGAGGCGGCCGACGATCGAATCCTTGTCGTAGGCGTATTCGCGCCAAGCATCCAAATTGCGTCAAAACCCGCGCCTTTTTCCTTCTAGGCGCGCTCGTCTTCCTGTGCGCGCCATTTCCGGAGCCGCCGCGGGAAGTCGCAACTTTCTATTCATCTCTTGGCGGCGAGTGTGGCGAGCGGGTCAATTCTGTCAAGGACGCGAGCTTCGCTCGCGCCGGCGAAGCCGGTGCTTCGCATCCTTGACAGGGATCGAGCCCGCCTCGCCGATAATGCTCGCCGTGAGATGAATGGCGGAATCTGACGCTGACCGATGGGTCATATCCAGACTTTTACAGTTTTGGGACTTACTCCGCCCTGAGTTCATCGCCATTCGCAGAGGGAAAAGCGGTTCAGGGCCATCGGCAGCACCAGGCACGGACGGGCCGTCTTCCTCGTCTTCAGGGTCCGCGAGCGTCACGGGCGCCGTTACATCCGGGCTGTAAGCGCCCGCTACAGGCGCCGAGAGGAGATTGAGAGCTATGAAAAAGAAAATCCCGAGCTTTGACACGGACAAGGGGCTCGGGATTTCGTCGAACTCCGCCGACCACTCGGAATATGATTTGTCGGGCGGAACGCGGATCCAGTTCGAGTTCGAGCCAAAATCGGCAAATCTCAACATGCGCGTTCCAAAGCCCTTGCTCGACGCTGTGAAGGCACGCGCCAAAACGCGCGGCATCTCCTTACACGCGGTTTATTCGTCAGCTCATGGAGCGCGACATATCCTCCAGAAAACCACGTCGGTGAGGGAGCACGAACATTGTTGGGCTGGTTGAAGCAACTATGGGAATGCCTCCAAAAAAGTGCGGCCACGCGAACGACGCCACTATGCGGACCCAGCGGAGAAAGCCCCTTAGCGCCGCCGTTTACGGACGGCGCCGAGAATTACGAAAAGCTGAAACTAGCGCTTACTTTTGCTGTGGAGACCCGCAAGGCGGAAATCGATCGGTTCTGGAGCCGAGCGAATATATTCTGGGCGTTTACGGCGGCGGCCTATGTCGCTTATGCAGCCACAGGCGTAAAAAGCAACTTTCCGGGTTCCGAACATTTGATCATTTCTTGCTTTGGGCTTGTCAGCGGCGTGGCTTGGACAATGCAAAATAGAGGCAGCAAATATTGGCAAGAAGCGTGGGAGAACAAGGTAGAAATATTGGAGCGGGCATATTTGGTTATTCGTTATTTGGCAACCGGGAACCTTTACGAGATCAAGGGTTATGGGGCGCAAGCCGGTGGCTTATCCCGTTGTCCCAGGCTCGTCTATGTCTAGTAGTTTCTCCGTCTCGGCCGGCTGATTTTGCGAGTTGGCTGAGCGGTCCTGTCGCATTCCCGTCGCCGTTTTTCTGTGGCGCGGCGCTCGCCTAACGGTCTTTTCGCCCTTTCGAGGATTGGCGTTTCCGGTAATGTCCCAATAACTCACGGGTTCATGATGCGAGGCAATGCCGAGCATGGTTTCGAACGAGACGTGCCGATAAAAACGGCGGTTGTAGCGGAAGACGAATTCTTCGAGATAGGTGTCGACGTGTTTTCGGCGCAGGCCGTGATAGGTGCCGAGGCTCCAGCGTTTCAGCAGCGCGAAGACCCGATGAATCCACGGCAGCACGACATGGCCCGCCATTTTGCCAACCACGCGCGGATCGTGCCGGTAGTCGCCGGACAGACCAGGATAGGATGCGTGGCCGTCAGTGAGCAGCGTGGCTCCCGGCTTCACATTGGCCCTGACGAAAGCTTCGATCGACGCGGCGGAATTATCCGCGATCATGGCGAGGCGGATGCGGCCGGAACGCGTATCGAGGTATTTTGCGTGTTTGCGTCGCGGTTTGGCCCGGTTTGTGTCGCGATCAATCACCTCGACCGCGCCTGCGATAAGGATTTTTCCAGCGTTGCCAGGCTCGAAGAAAGTATCGCCGACCCGGAATGGAATTTCTGTCTGATCGACTTCGACGACGCCTTCGAGAGGTTCGCGGTTTGGATCGACCATGGATCGCCGCAGCTTTTGCGTCAGAAGCCAAGCTGTCTTGTAGGTGAGGCCGAGCTGATCTTCGAATTGCCGCGCCGACATGCCGTTGGAATGCGTCGCCATGAGATGCGCGGCCCAGAACCACGTCGTCAGCGGCAGCTTGGAGCGATGCATCGCCGTGCCCGCCGTAATCGAAGTCTGGCGTCCGCAATCGAGACATTCGAATGTGTATGCCCGGCTCTTCAGCGTCATCGCGCGGCGGGCGCCGCAGCCAGGGCAGACAAAGCCATCCCGCCATCGCCGTTCGAACAAGAACGCGGCGCAGCGCGCCTCGTCGGGAAAAGTCTGCTGGAATTGGGTAAGCGACCGCGCCTTGGCCATCGGGTGATCCGTCGCCACCCCTCGCGGCGGCTCACTCAGACCGCCATACCACATTTAGATGAACCTGGGACAACGGGATAAGCCACGCAAGCCGCTTCTCTGTATCGAAAATCGCGATCATATTCAGTGACTTCAATCTGTTGATATGGGTTTTTCTGACGGTAAGCTCCCTTTTCGAAGGGCCCGGCTCATGTATTGTGAGGGTGCTGGTCTTGGTAGCCACACCCGCAGGGATTTTAATCATGTTTTTCTATGGTCGTTCCTCTCGGCTGCCTCCGAATTCAAACTGACCCGCGCCCTTTGCCCCCACCGCGTTGACAGCGCTCTAGCGCAGCCATACGATCGAGAATGCGGGACGAAGAAGGCGGTGCGAATCCGCCGCTGTCGCGCCACTGTGAGCGTTGCGTCGGCCTTCCGGCAAGACGCGCGCGAGCCAGACCTTCGGTCCCGGACCCGCAGCGAACAGGGGACGCGTGATCTCCAGGAATTTTTTCATGAGCGATATTGCCCACGCGTCGGCCATCCAGCCGGTCCCATTCCTGTCCGGGGAAATCCTGCCTTGGCTCGCCTTCGACAGCGATCTTAGCTTTCTGATGGTTTACTTCATCGGCGCAGCGCGCGACCTCGCTGATACCCGGCCATTACGTGCATGAATTCGTTCATGACGGCCGTCATCTTTTGGGCTTTCCCTGCCACTAGAGCGGGATGCATTCAAGGAGAATCGCATCCCGCTCTTTAACTCTTTGTTTTAAGGCGTGATGTTTATCCGAAAAGTCTGGAACTTTTCGGCATCATGCTCTAGACGCATTTTTGTTCACGCGAACCGGTCACCGCTTCACGCCGAAAAAATGCTCCTGATTCTTCGCACTTGAAAAGCTTGTCCGAAAGGCTCGCGCCTTTCCGGACCATGCATGAGGAGGCCATGATGGTCGGACAGCTTTTGTGGCGCGGCATGCTCGCCGGCGTCGTCGCGGGTTTGTTTGCTACGTGTTTCGCCTTGCTCGCGGCCGAAAACCCGCGGTCGAACGCGCCATTGCTTTCGAAAGCGCCGCCGCGTGGGCGGTCGAGCCGCAAGACAGCGCCGGGCTGTTGACGGCGGCGAGAGAGTCGCGCCGGCGCGATTTTCGGTGGGCTTTTCCTCCGGCGCTCAATCCGCGACAATAGGCGCGACACTGATTCGGGACATAGATCAAACACATGGGCGCACCATCAATCGACGCCGTTGGCGACCACTTCCTCATTGGGCTGCGTCCCTCGCCGGTCCTCGACGAGCGCGACCGCGCGCTCCTCGAAGACCTGCGTCCAGCCGGCATCGTGCTTTTCAAGAGCAATTTCCGTCATGATTTGCCCTATGAAGGATGGCTCGAAAGCCACGCGCGGCTGATCGAAGATGCGCGCGCCGCCGCCGGGCGGAAAAACATGCTCATCGCCGTCGATCACGAGGGCGGGCGCGTATGCCGGACGCCGGAGCCGATCACGCGCTTTGCCTATGCCGGGCGCTGGGCCAACGACGCCGCCGCCGTCGGCCGGGCGATGGGACGCGAACTTGCGAGCCTTGCCTTCAATCTCAATTTTGCGCCGACGCTCGATATCCACACCAATCCGGCCAATCCCGTGATCGGCGATCGGGCATTCGGCTCGACGCCGGAACAGGTGATCGCGGCGGCGCTGCCTTTCATGCGTGAGATGCAGACTTCCGGCCTCCTCGCCTGCGGCAAGCATTTTCCCGGCCATGGCGACACCCACATCGACTTCTATTTCGGCCTGCCCTCACAGGATTCCAATATCGAGGCGCTCCGCGCGCGCGAGATAAAGCCTTTCGCCTCGGCGATCGCAGCCGGCATTCCGATGATCATGACGTCGCATATTTTTTATCCGAACATCGATCCCGCAGCGCCCGTCACTTTGTCCCGCCGCTTTGCGACGCAGATCCTGCGCGAGGAACTCGGCTTTGCGGGCGTCGCCGTTTCCGATGATATCGGCATGGGCGCCATGAGAGGCTTCTTCGAGGATCCAGACGCGGCCGCAAAATTCCTCGCTGCCGGCTGCGACATGATGATGGTCTGCGCCCAGTTCACCGAGGCGGATCGCGCGCGAGGTTTGGCGCGGGCGATTATCGATGCGCTCGACAAGGGCCGCCTCGATCAAGCCTTGCTGGCGCGCTCGAAGGCGCGGATCGCGGCCTTGCTGACGCGCGCTCCTTTCAACCAGGTGCGGCCGCTGCCTGAGTCGGAATTTGCGGCGCATCGGGCCGCAGGCGTTCTGTTTTCGGCTCCGACAGTCGAAGTCGTTTGAGCGCCAAGCTTTTGAAGTTGCGGCGTCTCTGCGCGAGTAAACGTGGGCTTTGCTTGCAAATGGTTAGCGGGCGAGCCTGATCGGGCGCATTGTCAATACAGGACCTTATCCCTAAAAATCCTTATTTCACTTGTGGGAGACATGAATTTGGGGCAGTTTATACGCAAGAGGGAAGAAAAAGATGCCCCGCGTGCTGCCGGGAGAGATCGACACGCTGCTGGCGCTTCGGGCGAATGGTAAATTATTGGTCGGTCGCGAAAGGGTCACCCTGCTCGAAGCGGTGATCGAACATGGCAGCATCACAAAAGCCGCCGAAGTCGCCGGTTTCAGTTACAAGACCGCCTGGGACGCGGTGAACGCCATCAACAATCTGCTGCCGCGTCCGGCCTTCATCACGCACACCGGCGGACCGCGCGGCGGCGGGGCCGAGGTGACCGCGGAGGGCCGCCGCCTGCTCTCCACGTTCCGGCGCCTCGAAAAGAAGCTGAACACTATTTCCTCGAGCATCGCCGCCGAAGGGTTCGAGCGCGAAGAGGACTTTTTCTTCTGGGGCTTGAGCATGAAGCTGAGCGCCCGCAATGTTTTCCATTGCGCGGTGCTCGACATCAAACCCGCCCCTGTCAACGTCGAGGTCACGCTCGAAGTCTCGTCCGGGGTCGTCATCTCCTCTCTCATCACCAACGCCAGCGTCAGCGAACTTGGACTGGCCCCGCATCGGTCGGTCTTGGCTTTGGTCAACGCCAGCTCCGTCATGCTGGCGCCCGGCGAGCAGCCGCCCCGCATCTCCGCGCGCAACAACATCAGAGGGCGCGTGCTGGAGCGTTTCGACGGCGGCTCGGATGTCGAAGTCACCGTCGACCTCGGCGCGGGAAAGACGATGACTTCGATCATGACCGTCGAGAGCGCCGACGCGACAGGCCTCAAGCGCGGCGCAAACGTCTGCGCGATCTTCCAGAGCTCCAACGTCGTATTGGCGACGGACTGAACCGTTGGCGAACGGCGCAGAAGCTGCGAAAAGCGTAGGCGCAAGCGCGAACTTCGCCCAACCATCTTGGTTAGATTCCCTGCCGGAGCCCCTTTGCAATGACGACCGCCAATTCACGCAGCGCCGACCATCCGATCGAGGCGATTTTTCTCGAGCGCTGGTCGCCGCGCGCCTTTACCGGCGAGGCCATCTCCGACGCCGACCTCCACATCATTTTCGAGGCGGCGCGCTGGGCTCCGTCGTCCTTCAATTCGCAACCCTGGCGCTTTTTCTACGCCAAGCGCGATACGCCGGCGTTCGCCACCTTTCTTGGTCTGCTCACCCCGTCCAATCAGGTTTGGGCGAAGAATGCGAGCGCGCTGATGGTCCTGGCGTCGCAAAGAAACTTTACGCCTCCCGGCAAAAGCGAGCCGGTCGAGTCGCGCAGCCACTCCTTCGACACCGGCGCCGCCTGGGGGTATTTCGCGCTGCAGACCTTGCGTTTGGGTTACGCCGCGCACGCCATGGCGGGATTCGACGCCGCCCGCGCCCACAAAGAGCTCAACATGCCACAGGATTATCGGCCCGAGGCGGCGATCGCCATCGGCCGGGTCGGCGACAAGGCGAACCTTCCCGACGCGCTTCGCGCCAGGGAGCAGCCAAACGGCCGCAATCCGCAAACCGAGTTCGTCTTTGAGGGCGGCTTTCCGGCGTCCTGACGAGAGCCGGAAGGCCGTCGGCGTTTTCCGCTCCGCGCGGCCCGAAAAATGGCGCAAGGCATTTCACGTGAAACAGCCTTGACTGGTTTTTCTTTTCATCGGACAGTTTGACCGCCGATCCCGCTGGCGCCCAGGCGCTGCGGGTAACCGGGGCAAATTTCCGGGCGGGAGGGGGAGTCAGCGTCTTGAAAGTGTGATTTAAGCTATGAATGACTCTGCCGCCGCCTGATTTGTTGGAACGCTTGACGCATGCCGATCTGATCGGCGTGGTTCGCGACCTCATCGGCGAAGTGACGCTGATGCGGGCGGAGACCCAGAAACTCGACGGGGCGTTGGCGAAGCTTCGGGTCGAGCATCAGGCTGTGAAGGATGAGCTTGCGCGGCTGAAGCATTTGCCGCCGCGTCCGCCGATCAAGCCTTCCGGCATGGATCAAGCGACGCAGGCCAAAGGACCGGAGGCTGGCGACGAGAAGGGCGGGCGCTCCTCGCGCCGGCGCGGCAGCCAACTCGACAGACTGAAGATCGGCGCAACCATTGTTGTGAAGGCCGACCCGCCTGCGGGCTCGCGCAACAAGGGATTTGAGGACATCGTTGTTCAGGACTTGAGCCTGAACCCGCAAGTGACGCGATATCGTCGCGAACGTTGGGAAACGCCGGACGGCAAGACGATCATCGCCGCTCTCGATTCTGGGCTTGTCGGCGGCTATGGCCCCAATCTGCATCGCCTGGTGTTGACGCTTCATTTCTCCGGGCAAGTCACTTGCGAACGGATCGCCGCTCTTCTCAATGGCATGGGCGTGGTGATTTCGAAGCGGCAGGTGGTGCGTTTGCTGACGGCCAAACTTGAGACGTTCCGCACCGAGGATGAAGCTGTATTGAAAGCCGGCCTTTGCGGCGCCTATGTCACGGTCGACGATACGGGGGCGCGCCATGCCGGCAAGAACAGTTACACCACGCAAATCGGTTCCTTCAACTTCACGACGTTTCGCACCGGTCCCTCCAAATCGCGCCTGGCGTTTCTGTTGCGGCTGTGCGGCGGCGTGTCGCTTTATGTGATCAACGACGCCGCGCTTGCCTATATGGAAGAGCGCAACCTGCCTCAATTCGTCATCGGCAAGTTCAAGGAGCATAAGGCCCGCATTTTCTCGTCTGCTGGCGACTGGGAGCGTCATTTGCAGGCGCTGGGCCTGAGTGCGATGAACGTCACCCCGGACCCTGTGCTCATCGCCAGCGAAGGCGCGTTATGGGGCGCGATCCACCATCAGGGCTTACTGCCCGATACCGTGATTGTTTCCGACGACGCTGGTCAGTTTCGCGTCGGCGCGCACGCACTGTGCTGGATTCATGCCGAACGTCTCGTCCATAAGCTGGTTCCAGCCAATGACAAGCAGCGCAACGCCGTTGAGATCGCCAAGCGGATGATCTGGTGGTTCTATCGCGCCCTGAAGGACTACAAGCTTGCTCCCAGCGTGAAACAAGCTCAGCTCTTGCGCGCCCGTTTCGACCGTATCTTCAAGCGCGCCAGCACGGGATACACCACGCTCGATAGGTTGCTCAGACGGCTGTTTGGCAACAAGGAGGGGCTCCTGCGCGTTCTCGAACGCCCGGAAATTCCGATCAACACCAACGCTTCCGAAAACGACATCCGCGCCTTCGTCACGAAAAGAAAAATCTCCGGCGGGACCGTCAGCGACAAGGGTCGCGACGCACGCGACATCATGCTGGGGCTGGCCAAAACCTGCATGAAGTTGAAATTGTCGTTCTACGAATTCATCGGCGCCCGCCTCGCCATCCCAGGGCCAAAAATCCCACCCCTCGCAAGCCTCATCCGGCCAGCCCCCGCATAAATCCAAACTCGCCCGCCCGGGAATTTGCCCCGGTTACCGCTGCGGCACGATCGAGGCGGCCCTAAATCGTAAAATCAGTCCGCAACGTCGCGTCCTCGGTGAGTTTCAGCTCCTCGGCGCGGCGGCAGATATCCTCGATCGTGATGGTCTCGAGCTCTCTCAAAAAGGCGGCGCCGGCCAATTCCACCATTGGCGCGATCACTTTGTCGACGAGCTTGCAGCTGGCGGGCTCGCCACTCGCGGTGGCGCTCTCGTTGAGGATGGCGCGCAGGACCGCCGCCGCCGTAATCTTCCGCCTTTCGCGCGCCAATTCGTAGCCGCCGCGCGGACCCCGCAAGCCTTTGAGGATGTTGGCGCGAACCAGCGCCTGCAGCAGCGTCTCGAGGTGGCGCGGCGGCAATTCGAGGCGGCCCGCCAGCGCTTTCGCGCCGACGGGAAGCGGCCGCGAATGGATGGCGATGTCGGCCACCGCCGCAATGGCGAGGAGGGCGCGGTGCGGCAGCACGATCAACGCGGTTCCTCCTCCTCGTTCGATCGTCCTGTCGAGCCAAACCCGTCGCCGCCCCGCGCGGTTTCCCCGAGAATTTCCGTTTCAAACAGGCGCGCCTTGGCGACCGGGGCGAAGACGAGCTGCGCGATGCGCTCGCCCCTCGCGATGCCGAACGGCGCTTGCCCGTGATTGATCAAAATGACGCCGATCTCGCCGCGATAATCGCAATCGATGGTGCCGGGAGCGTTGAGGACCGTGACGCCGGCCTTCAATGCAAGGCCCGACCGAGGCCGGATCTGGCCCTCGTAGCCATGCGGGATGGCGAGAGCCAGCCCTGTGGGGATCAGTTGGCGCCCGCCGGGCGGCAGGCTCGCTTTTGTTCCAGGCGGCAAAGCGGCGAAGAGGTCGAGCCCCGCCGCGCCGGCGCTTTGATAGGAGGGCAAAGGAAGCCCGGCGCCATTCGGCAGAATCCTGACGCTGACGGCGAGTGGCCCGCTCATTTGCCCGGCTCATCGAGCTTCTTGGCGAGCGCGGCGATTAGGCGCGAGGCGACTTCTGCTTTGCTGAGGCTCGGCCAGGATTCCTCTCCATCGGCGGTCAAGAGCGTCACCTCATTGCGATTGCCCGCGAAGACGCGCGAACCCGCCCCGACGTGGTTGGCGACAATCACATCGCACCCCTTCGACTGGCGTTTCGCCTTCGCATTGTCGATCAGATTGGCCGTCTCGGCGGCGAAACCGACGACGAGTGCCGGCCGGCCGCGCTGGCGCTGCGCGATCGCTGCGAGAATGTCGGGGTTTTCGACGAGCGTCAGACTTTGCGGGGTTTTGCCCGCGCCTTTCTTGAGTTTTTCCGGCGCGGTCTCGGCTACGCGCCAATCGGCGACGGCGGCGGCGGCGATGAAGATATCGGCGGGGAGCGCCGCCTCGACCGCGTGCTGCATCTGCCGCGCGGTCTCGACGTGAATCGTTTCAACGTCGGCGGGGTCGGCCAGCGTCACAGGTCCCGTGACGAGCGTCACCTCCGCCCCGGCCGCGCGGGCGGCGGCGGCGATGGCGTGGCCCTGCTTGCCGGACGAGCGATTGGCGATATAGCGCACCGGATCGATCGGCTCATGCGTCGGGCCCGAGGTCACCACCACCCGCCGCCCTGCAAGGGCGCCCGATGCTGCCCGTGGCGCGCGAAAATCCTCTGGCAGCGGCAGCGCGGTGTCCGAAGCCAGCGCCGTCTCGATCTCGGCCAGAATCTCCAGCGGCTCGCTCATGCGGCCGGGGCCATACTCACCGCAGGCCATCTCGCCATTTTTGGGCCCCTCGAAAATAACGCCGTCGGCGCGCAAAGCGGCGACGTTGCGCGCGGTTGGCTTGGCGAGCCACATCCGCAGGTTCATCGCCGGAGCGACGAGGATTTTCTTGTCAGTGGCGAGAAGAAGCGTTGAGGCGAGATCATCGGCGAGGCCGTGCGCCATCTTGGCCAGAAGGTCGGCGGTCGCCGGCGCGACGACGATGAGATCGGCGTCGCGGGACAGTTCGATATGTCCCATCTCCGCTTCGTCGGTGAGGGAGAAAAGGTCGGTGAAGACCTTGTCGCCGGAAAGGCTGGCGGCGGACAGCGGCGTCACGAACTGCTGCGCCGCCGCGGTCAGGACGGCGCGCACGGCGATGTCTTTCTCGCGCAGACGGCGGATGAGGTCGAGCGTCTTATAAGCCGCAATGCCGCCGCCGACGATGAGAAGGACGCGTTTTTCCGACAATCCGCTCATGCGGCCAAAGCTTTCCCTGGAGCGTAACGGCCCGAATAGCGGGCCGGACGCGCGGGATCATTCTTATGCCGGATCACGATTGGAATTTGAACCGATCCGGCCTTTTTTCTTTGTTCTGCGTCAACGAAGGCTCTAGCCTAAACGGAAAAATCCGCAACGTGGGATTTTTCCGGTAGCGTGTCGGTTCGCAATTCCAAACGGTCATTGCTCGAACCGTCCGAATGGCGCAGTTGCGCCAGGGGGACATTGGGTTTTAGGGAAAAATGGTCAAAGATATTGCAATGGTACGCCAGGTTCCATAAAGGTGACGACTTCGCCGCTGGACAGTGAAGAGAGATGCTGAGACCAACACAATTACGCGGACAGAGCTAATCAGTCCGACCATAAACCTTGATGTTAACCGTGTTTTTGCGGCACTCTTAATACTTAACAGCCAATTCGCCGCAATACGCACAAAGGTGTGCAGGAAAGATGCCTTTTCAGGACGGTCTTGACAATCCTGGGTCGGACCCGGCCGAGGACAAATTCAACCGGTGGCCGTTTAGCAAGCGTCTTGCTCAAACCATCGCTTCGTTTGATACACGCAATGGCGCCCCGGTGTTTGGCATCTTCGGGAGATGGGGCTACGGTAAGAGCACAGTTCTCAACTACGTCAAGCGAGAGCTTTCAACAACGCACTCTGAAAAGGTCATGCTCTTTGAGTTCAACCCGTGGCTTTTCACTAACCAGGAGGAACTTATTGCCGCCTTCTTCTTTGGACTCGCTGAGCGCCTTGAGAGGTCGCTAAGCAGTTCAGTAAAGGAAGCCGGTCAGTTTGTCCAAAAATGGAGCAGCGCATTGGGAATATTTCCTTTTGGCTCCGGCGCTAGCAAGTTTGCTGAGCAACTGGGAAAGGAATTGTCGGCCGATTCGCTAAGCAGCCAACGCGAGCGGGTCTTTCAGATGATGCGCGATGCCCCTCGCGCCGTTGTAGTGTTGATCGATGACCTCGATCGCCTCGATCGCGACGAAATACTGACGATGCTTAAGCTTGTTCGATTGAACGCTAATTTCCCGCGCATAATCTACGTGCTTTCATTCGATGACGAGATGGTCGCTAAGGCCGTGGGTGGCAAGTACGGAGGCGGACCTGAAGTCGGCCGTCAGTTTCTCGAGAAGATTGTTCAATACCCTTACGCACTACCGGCAGTTGGCCATGATCGCCTTGTGGCTTTCGTCATGAACCAAGCGCGTGAAGCCTGTGCAGGGGCAGGTGTTGAATTGAGAGACGAAACCTGGGAGGAGTTCCGGGGGCTACTGGATTTGCATTTGTCTCGCCGGCTCAATACGCCGCGGCAAGCTATACGCTACGCTAACGCGCTTGATTTCGCTCTCCCGATGCTCAAAGGAGACGCCAATCCATTCGAGCAAATGCTGGTCGAGGGATTGCGCGTTCTCTTCCCTGAACTGTATGTACTCGTGCGTGATGATGTAAAATCATTCACCATTCTCGATGACAGCAGGACAATCCGTGGTATAGAGAGCGAGAAATTAGCGCTTTATATAAAGAATGCGATGAAATATAATTCTGAGGACGAAATCAACGCAGGCACTAATGTAATTAAAACGCTCTTCAAACAACCCAAAAGATCCGAGTCAATTGCTCGCCCTCGCTATTTTGATCGCTACTTCACGTACGCCGTCACGCCCGGCGACATTTCGGACTCGGAATTACACGAACGCGTGCAATTGGCGCGAGACGATGAGGAGCTTTCGACTCTACTCTTACAACTAGCAGGATGCCAGCCGGAACGTCTGATCCACGCTCTTTATGCCCTGGTCTTCGCTCCTAAATCGAATCTAGAACGTCTAGAACGGCAACGCGGCGTCGTCCTCGCGCGTGCCATTGCCCGTATCGGCAGCTTATTCGTCGCAGGCCCTATGCAACTCTCGCGGCGACAGCAGCGCGGTCAATGGATGCGTTTTCTTCAGCCTCGCCGGCCTCCGAACTTCAAAGCAGATAGAGCTGAGGCATTGATCATCTCTCTGCTTGACACGTCCAAAAAAGGTTACTCTGAGATCGTTCGAGTGTTGGAATTAGCCGAGCCGCCTATTTTTGCCTTTCGTCTTGGGCTTGCTCTTGGTTATCAGATATGGGGGGAGGTGCCGGTGAAGGAGGTGCTCGCCAAGCGTATCAAGCCGCTCCTCGGTGATCAATTAATGATCCCGTCATCACTAGGGGAGGTCCAGCTTGATCTACTTTCCTTATGGAGTTTAGTAGATGAAACGGAGCAGCTTGCTTGGCTCAATTCCCGTCTCGTCGGCTCACCTACCGACGCTATTCCTGTATTGGAATATGTGTATAAAAATTGCAATTTTGACGGTGCCGATTATGGCTTAGGAATGTGGCCGTCGAGCTTTGTGTCTCCGGCCGTGCTCTTTGAGGCGCTACATACTGTGTTCGGCGCAGAATTAACTACCGCTGACAGTTCTTCTTCGCAAGATCTCAGGCGTGCCGCACATTTTGTCGCCGTGTTTAAAAAGTCAAGTTCTCCAACTCTCTTCTGACCTGATCTTACCTACAAGGCGGGAGATTGCTTAGTCCACGCCTTTTTGGGATCATGCGCTACCGCAACAGCAGCAAGAGACCGACGGCGGCGATGATCCACAGCGCGATATGCCCGAGCCGGGCGCCGCGCGCCGCCGCTTCTCCGATCCGGACGAACGCGCTATCGGAAAATTCAAGGCCGTCCTCCGCGATGCCTTCGAGTTGCGAGACGACGTTTTCCGCGCGCAACAGCGCGGCCGGAAGATTGGCGGCGAAGCGCCCGAGCGTCTGCGCCGCCCGGCCGGCGTCCTGCAGCTTGCCGACCGGCCCGAGGTTCTCCTCGATCCAGGCCCGCACGACCGGCTCGGCGGTGGCCCACATGTTGAGCTTCGGATCGAGCGTGCGTCCGACCCCTTCGACGACGACCATGGTTTTTTGCAACAGCACCAGTTCGATCCGGGTCTTCATATCGAACAGCCCGGTGATCTCGAACAAAAGCGTCAGCAGCTTCGCCATCGAGATCTGATCGGCGGTGCGGGAATGAATCGGCTCGCCGATAGCGCGGATGGCCTGGGCGAAATCCTCGACCTTGTGGACGCGCGGCACATAGCCGGCTTCAAAATGGACTTCGGCGACGCGCCGGTAATCGCGCTTGATGAAGCCGTAGAGGATCTCGGCCAGGAACCGCCGCTCCTTGAAGCCGAGGCGTCCCATGATGCCGAAATCGACGGCGGTCAGGCGCCCATCGCCATCGACGAACAGATTGCCCTGATGCATGTCGGCATGGAAAAAGCCGTCGCGCATGGCGTGGCGCAGGAAAGACTGGATGACGGTGCGGCCGAGATCTTGCAGGTCATAGCCCTTGGCGGCGAGCGCCGGCGCGTCCGACAGGGCGGTGCCATCGACCCATTCGAGGGTCAGCACGTCTTTGGCAGTGCGGTCCCAATCGACCTGCGGCACATGGAAGTCTTTGTCTTCAGCGACGTTTTCGGCGAATTCCGAGGCCGCGGCGGCCTCCAGGCGAAAGTCCATTTCGATTTTGACCGAGCGCGCCAGCGTGTCGATGACTTCGACCGGCTTCAGCCGGCGCATGTCGTCTAACCAGCGCTCGGCGAGGCGCGCGGCGAAATACATATCGCCGAGATCGCGGTGAAACCGCCGCTCGACGCCAGGTCGCAGCACTTTGACTGCGACGTCGCGCTCGCCGGCCTCGTCCTTGACGCGGCCTCTATGGACCTGCGCGATCGAGGCGGCGGCGACTAACTCGCTGATGCTGACGAAGATGCTGGCAAGCGGCCGGCCGAAAGAGGCCTCGATGGTCGCGATCGCGACATCGCGCGGAAACGGCTCCATCCGGTCCTGCAGCATCTCGAGATGGCGCGCGACGTCGACGCCGACGACGTCGGGCCGGGTCGCCAGGAATTGCCCGAGCTTGACGTACGACGGCCCGAGCGCGCTGATCGCGGCCGGAAGATTGCGAAGACCCGGCGGCCTGGCGCGTTTCGCCATCAGTTTCGCCAGCGCCAGCGGCAGGCGGGCGGGGGCGGGCAGGGCGGTTGCGTCAATATCGCTGAAGACGCCGGCGCGGGCGAGGACGAAGCCGGCGCGCGCCAAACGAAAGATGGAGCCAGGAGAAAAACGCACGCGGCCTCGCCTAGAGCTTCCAGCCGGAATGGATGGCGACGACGCCGCCGGACAGGCGGGTGAAGGCGGCGCGATCGAACCCGGCCGCGGCTATTTTCTGGCGAAAGCGCTCGGCGTCCGGAAAGCGAGCGATCAATTCGACGAGATAGCGATAGGATTTTTCGTCGCCCGCGACCCACTGGCCGAGACGCGGAATGGCGTGGAACGAATAGGCCTCATAGATGCGGTCGAACAGCGGCACGTCGACCTGTGAGAATTCGAGGCACAAAAACCTGCCGCCGCGTTTTAGCACGCGCCTTGCTTCGGCGAGCGCCAAATCGATGCGCGGCACGTTGC
Organism: uncultured Alphaproteobacteria bacterium; assembly: GCA_963789645.1. Lineage (GTDB taxonomy): Bacteria > Pseudomonadota > Alphaproteobacteria > Rhizobiales > Beijerinckiaceae > Methylocapsa. The sequence goes on from CAWBLM010000008.1 coordinate 215,832, forward strand.
GGATGCCGAAAGCGATCGTATAGGCGTTGAAGGAATTGTCGGGAAAAGGCAAATCCTCGGCGTTGGCCTGGACGAATTCGAGCTTTGCGTCGAAGGCGCGTTTTTTCGCGCGCGCGCGCCCCACGTCGAGCATGTCAGCGTTGATGTCGAGCACGACGATTTCGGTCTCTCGGCCGCCCGCCCTGGCGATCCGGAAAGCGATGTCGCCCGTCCCGCCCGCGACATCGAGATGGCGGAATTTTCGGCGCCGCGAGGGATGGACTTTGGCGGCGAAAATATCCTTCCAGACGCGGTGCAGCCCGGCCGACATCAGATCGTTCATGAGATCATAGCGCGCGGCGACCTTGTGAAAAACATCGTCGACCCGCGCCTGCTTCTCGTCGAGCGGGATGCGGGAAAAGCCGAAATGGGTCTCGTCGGACATGGGTTTTTGCGCTCGATCCGGCAGGCCGGCGGGTTCAGGACGCGCGACCATAGCCCGAGGCGAGAGCGATGGCTATGCGGCCTTGGAGGCGGGGGCGGTTTGACGTATGCGACGAGGGTGGGAGGCAGACGTTTCTCAGCGCCCTCTCGACCAGAGCGTCGCCAGAATGCGGATCCTATCCGGCCGCTTGAAGGCGGAACGCGGGATCCTCCAGGTGGTCGACGATAAGGGCTTGCCGAAGACCAGTCAGGATGTCAGATTCTCCCAAGGCTCAAGCAGTTCAAACCCATTGCCATCAGACCAAATTGCTCGCGCTGTAGCGTGGATCTCCGCTTAGTCTCTTCGAAAAGTCATTCACACCATTTAGGATTCAAATGACCTATAAATGGCACTTCATTGAGGCAGCATTGGCAGGACCTGGGAACGAGAATGGGTTGCGCCAAAAGGTTCAAGCAATTTCAGATATTTACAAAGCAATGCAAACACGTCTCGATGGCTACAGACAGTCCGCGGGAGCGATTTTTCTCGCGGTTTTTGCGACCTCGCTCACCTTTGATTCCGTCTTTATTAGAGTATTTTTCGATAGGAGCACATTCGACCTAATTATCGACCACCCGCAGTTCTTTGAGAAAATTATTGCCATATCTGGATCTATAGTTGTGATATGCTGTGGAGTTAGCTGGTGGATTATTCGAAATATTGGCAATCATTTCAGCGAGATGACAAGTATCGTGTATAAGATTGACGAGGCTAACGAAGTTTTCACCGACGATGTGTGGGTCCACGGCGAGCGACTTTATCCTCGCACGTTTGAAATAGACAAAGTGAAGCCGGGTGTCCGCAATGTATCGCGCTCTCCTGGAGAGATTCTTTGGGGATGGGGCGATCCCGCCATAACGCGGTTTAAGTGGATAACAGCCATATTGATGGGGCTTCAACTGATTCTATTTGGCTTCATATTTATATACGTTAGGCCGGGGCAATAAAATCGGGAAGGGTTCATATGTCCTCGTTGACGCCCGGCGTAACAACCTCCTCCGGCCGAATTTCCAATGTTGAACAAGCAGCGCTCAAAGTCGTCGAATTAGCTAATAAAGCAGTCGCTGCGGGGACTTTTGGAGTAGGCGGTTTCCTAATGGATCGCTCTGGCCAAGTACTGGCCGATGCTGTCAATGCGGTAATCCGCAATGGTGAGGTTCAAGACCCTACGGCGCACGCTGAACGACAACTCGTGGATTGGTTCTTCGATGCCCACGCACACGGGTTTAAGATTCCGGCATCGGAACTCATTATCGTTTCATCACTTGACCCCTGCGCAATGTGCGCCGGAGCAATTCTATCCGCCGGCTTCAGCGTCGTCGCCCTAGCGGCGGATTCTTTCTCTGGGGTTCATGCCGGGGGTTGTCCCCATCGGATGCCGCGAGAACTTTGGGCTCGAGCCGAGTCCACTTTTGGGCTTTTTAAGGTTCCCGGACGATCCGGACGAGCTGACCATATTTCGCCGCTTTTATCAGGTGACACGCCGACACATCTTTTTGACGCCTCTGAACTGGCCTTTCAGCAATCATTGCAAAACGTGCGTAACACGATCGCCGGTTCGGAAGCTGAATTATCGGACCAATGTGAAACCTCTACGATCATTTCATCGGAAACATTGACACGATTGAGCACCCTGATAGGCAACGTGGCGGACACCGCGTTTATTCCGAACGATACCATCAAACTTCGGGACCTCCTGTCATTCCGCGCGGCCTCGTTCTTGTCTGATGATGGGGTCGTGCTTGTCGATGAAACGGGCACCATTCTGCTGGCGGCAAAAGGGTACGAACAGGTCTCGCCTGCGCGATCGAGCGTATTAGAATTGGTTCGCGCTTATGTTCGGGTCCGCAATCTCGCCCAGACGCGATTGCGGACCCATCTGCCCCATCAGCGTCGCTGCTCTTTGATCAAGCTCCGCCCCCCTCATGCTCCGGAAAAAATGCTTATGGAACTCGGAGCGTTAGGCTCGTTTTTCGAGGATACGCATCTCGCGCATGGTTTGCCATCGCTCGGCTTTCTGGACCCTGAACGCAGTGGCGAAGCCAAGCGGTGGGCGGCGTCTCTACCGCCCTTCTACCGCTCATTTGTCGGGATTACAGTCGGCTTCGCAGAAGCAACACGTGCGTCACAATTCACTCAATTGTGAGAAACTTCCTTTCAGCGGCTCGGCTTCAACAGCCCGCGCCACCCAGTAAATGACGCGTCCGGAGCCTTTCATCCAAACTGGATTGCTGCCTCTTTCATAATGGCCCGCGGGAAGCGCCTTTCCGTAATTTCTCGGGATTGTTCAGCTGCTGACATAAAGCACGCCGCTCAGCACAGTGACGATGACTCCGAACGCGAAAGTCCATTTGAGAAATTCTCGCCAAGACCTCTGGCGTTCCCAAAGGGGCTGGGACAGCCCGAGGACAACCGTTTTGGTGATGTTCATGACTTCCTGCCTTCTTCAAGAAATCTGTCCAAATCGATTCCCCTCAGGTCCGCTGATAATCGCTGAACCATCTTTCTTGCGCTAATTGGATGTTTCCATGGTCATCATTTGAGAAACCGATGGATTTTCGATCTTCGGCCTGCGGGGCGCCGTGCAACCCTTTGGGGCGCGGTGCGGTCTTGGGCTGAACGCGAGGACGCGGAAGGAGCCGCGTGGCTGGCCCCTGGTGTGTTGACAACCGGATCATTATCAATCTTTGATTCCGGTCGCGGAGCCGATGGCGTCGCCGGTAGACACCTCCAAGCGGCGCTGTCGCCTTGTCGAAGGAAGCACCCGAGAAACCGGCATCCCACTTATTTTCAAACGACCGCGGCGCCGCGCGCCGCGTGTTCATCGCCGACGCGCGGAAGGCGTGTGGCTGCATGGGCTCGTCGAGCGGCCGATCAGGTGACGTTGCAGGTCTGCCGAGCCTTGCCTAAACTCCTTGTGAATTCAACGCGACACCAAAAAAGCCGTCTCAGGGGCAGCTCTGGTCACTCAAGTAGTTGATTTGTTCTGGTAGCGGAGGACCTGCAACAGCCATTCCCCCCAACCGGGACCGCCCAGTTTCCGCTTCGATTTCAGAGCGCATGTGCTCGCCCATTGATGATTTAGTTCGCCTGCGGCGGCTTGCCCAGCGCCAATTCGAGCTGCCCCAGCTCCTCGGAATTGTGGCAATGGTCGAGGATCTGCGGGAACGCCTCGCGTGTGGCATCCGAAAGGACCCAGCCAAGCGGCGGCAGGACAGGCCGCGTCTCCCATTTGCACATCGCCAGATGGGCGAAATACGATTTATCCGGCAGGACGGGCGCCGGAGCCGAGTCGTCCGACACTTGCGCTTCCTTGGCTTTGGCCAGCACGTTCGCGATCGGTGTTTGCGGCGATTTCTCTTTGAGCAGGGCGACTTTGGGGCGCTGCTCGGCTGCGGCCTGCTCCGCGCAAATCTCGGCGGCGAGCTCTGCTGCGGCGCGGGTCCCATGCGCCTCGCGCACGGACTGTATCCCGACGACCGGCGCCAACAGTTCATTGACATAGGCGTTTTCGACCTCGGCTTTTGCGAGCGATAGATAGTTGGCTTGATCGTTTTCAGCGCTCGCCGCCGCGGCGCCTTTCGCGGGCGGTTCGTGCTCTGCGATGCTCGGAAGGCACCCCTTGCCATTGTCGTTGCGAATGCGCACGAGCGTCCTGATCTGGTCGAGCCCGGGATCGCTGCTGATGAGCAGAATGACGCGTTTGACCCCAGGGGCCTCGCCGGAGAGCGCTTTTAGGGCGGCGCGAGAAAGCTCGAGGGCTGACAGCGCGCCGTAATTCTCGAAATATCCGCCGTCGATCACAAAGCCGTTGTGATTTCCGAGATCGCCCGCCGGCGAGACGTAGGTGAAGCGCGCGCTGTTATGCGCAGCCGTGCTCGCGCGGACATCCCCTCCCAGCAGGTGCAGGGCGTCGAGACTGTCGAGAAAGACGTCGCGCTCGATCTTCACAGGAGCTGTGATGATCCGCTCGCCGGTCTCCTCATGCGTGGCGTTGAGGAGCAGGATTGGCCGCCAGTTCTGCGCCGGTTGCTTCGGAAAGAAGCTGAGGAAGGGCCGCGCCAACAGTCCGCTGCTCGCATGCTCGAAACTTTTTTCTAGAGCGGCGCCGCGATCCGCCTGGCCGAAGTTGGGCAGCAGATTTGACGGCCCGTCCACGAAGATCCAGCTGGCGAGAGCGGGCGCGAGAAAATCCTCGCCGAGATAGTCCGTCGCCTGCGGGCATGGCTCTTTGCCCGGGAGCTTGTCGCCCGCCTTGCATTGGCGCTCTTCGCGCTTTGCGAGCGCCGCCTCGAAGGCGGCGGCGCCGACGCTGCCGCCCGAGACGCCGCTGATCGCGAAGAGATAGGGGCGGACGCCGCCCGCCCCCTGCAAATCGGCGTCGAGCCGCTCGAGAACCGTCGCCGTCCAATAGGCGGCGCGGATGCCGCCGCCCGCCGTCGCCACGATCAGCATGGGGATGCGCTGGTCAGGATGCGATGTTTCGTACGCGGCTTTTGCCTGTTCGTACCAAGCTTTCGCCGCATCCTGAACCGTCGACCTCTCCTCCGGCAAAGTCAAAAATCCCGCAGGTGGCGCGACACAATGGCCGGCGGCGTTGCAGTGACGAACCTCGTGGAACGGGCGCAGTTTCGCGTTGAGGAAGGCGAGGGCGAGCAGGAAGGCGACCGCATAGCCGCCGACCACGCGGGGCCGGGCGTTCACGCCGAACCAGCGCTGCTCCACGGCCGCCGTGACGGCGAGCTCGAAGGCGTTGACTGAGGCGAGAATAGCGCCGAAGGCGAAATAAGCAACGACCATCGAGCCGAACAGGCGGCCGACCTGCATTGGCCAGAGAAACGTCAGGAGCGTGAGGGCGAGCGCGACAATGAAAAGCCCGAGCGTGACGGCAATGATCCCGCGCGCCTCGCGCTTCTGATCCGCTTTTCGCTCGTCTTCATTCGCCGCCGCGCCAAGCGGCTTTTTGCGCCTGAGCACGCTGACGGCGGACAGAAAGGCGACGGCGGAGGCGGTGATCGAAAGCGTGCCCCAAAAGAAGCCGCTCGGCACGACTTTCCACCCGAAGACAAGCGCCAAGACGACAAGAGCCAAGATGAGGATGAACGCGATGGCTCCAGCGCTGACCAATACGATCCGCGCGAGCGAAGCCTTATCGCGGGCCGTTCGTTTCGAAATAGCGAGATAATCGACGGCCCAGACGAACGCGGTTGCGCAAATGATGACGAAAGGCGCCGTCAGCGCGAGAAGCCTCAAGCGATCGTCGCCGAATTCCGGCTGGCTCCAGGCGGCGAGCGAAAGATTGATTGCGGCGAAAAGATGCGCGCAGACGCCGAGCAGCCGAGGCGGCCAGTAGAGCCATTTCTCCCGGCCGTCGGGCGTGGGGAGGTCGCCGCGCGCGACTGCGGCGCGCAGGCCAAGCCGCGCGGTGTGCCAATTGTTGGCGGCCCAGTACACAAGAGCGAAGAAAAGAAGACTGATCCGCCAGCCGCTTTTCTCCCCCATCAGGCTCAAGCCGAGTTCGCGGCCTTGATCGTTCAGGAACAGCAACCAGGCCGAGGCGAGGACGAGGACGAGCGGCCGCCACATCGCCGCGAGCGCCCGCAGGAAGTCGTGCGCGAGCGAAAACGCTCCGACTAGGAGCGCGCAAAACGCGGCGACGCCGAGCCAAGTGATGAGTCCGAGGCGGGGATTGCAGGTCGGCAGAGGATTGCAGTTCGGCAGAACCCTCAGCGCCAGGCCGCACAGCAGGAAAACCGCCAGCACAAAAATCCAAAACAGGGCGCTGGGGCTGATCCGCCCTGGCAATTTCGCCATGTGAGTCTCCCGCACAGCTAAGGAGTTTTGAAAACAGACTGAAATAAATCGACATTCACCGGATAAATGTGGGAACGAAACCAATGTTGTATCCATTCGATCCCGTTGGCAAGGCAGCGCCGTTGCCTTGTACGAAAATAGGGCGCTCCCCTGTGTCCAGCCCGCCTTGCGCTTCCGCCTCGCGACACACCCAAGCTGTCCCCCGCTCCCCACACGGATCGGAAGTTCAGCCGATTGTCGCCTTGCGCGCCAAGGGACTAAACCGCTCTCGCGGTAGCGCCTGCAATCAGCAGTGAAGCACGCTGCGAGCGCGGGTTAGGTCCTGTTCTGCTTCTTCAGCTTCTTCACTCGATGCTTCTGGTAGTCGAACACGGCTGCGGCGAACGGCAGTGAACGATTCCCTCGGACATGGGTCAGCGAGACGATAAGCGCATCGCGGCCGGCCTCTGGCGCCATGTGGCAGACGATGCCGCCTTCGTCGCCGGCGTATGAGATTTCCGTGACGATCTGGCGTGGCTTGAGGGCGACCTGGAGCTGTTGCGCCCGAAGATGCGCGATGACCGAGGGCGTCAACTCAACTTCGAAAGGCGTGGCCGCTTTCAACGCTGCGATGAGTTGGTAAGTTTTCTCCGGCTTGTCGAGCATCGGGGGCTCCGAAGGTCTCACGTAAGACGCCTATCGGCCGCTGACGGCGGAGAATGGTTTAGCAAAGACCTCCCTACCGTCGAATAAGATAACCTTTGCGGCATACGGTCTAAATCGCTCCCGCGCCAGGTTTCCGGCGAGGGGATGCGCGAGGCGCCGGCATAACGGGATGTCTCGTCCTGTCTCAAGATCATGGGGTTCGTAACCTCGTGTGAGACAGGAGTATCGCCATGATCGAAAAGGCCATCAGCCCGTTGCGCCAGCGCATGATGGAAGACATGACTGTCCGTCATTTCAAGGAGAAGGTCCAGAAGGATTACATCCGTCACGTCAAGAACTTCACAGCTTTCCTCGGCCGCTCGCCCGACGCCGCGACCAGCGAGGACCTTCGCCTTTTTCAACTGCATATGACGAGGAACCATGTCAGTCCGGCGAGCGTCAATTGCGCGATCGTCGCGCTGCGGTTCTTTTTCATGGTGACGCTCGAACGAGCCGACCTGGTTCAGCGTCTGACCTTCGTGCGAGAGCCTCGCAAGGCGCCGATCGTGCTGAGCCAGGAAGAAGTGGCGCGCCTTCTGGAGGCGGCGCCCAGCGTCAAATACAAAGCGGCGCTCGGCGTCGCCTATGGCGCGGGGCTGCGCGTGTCCGAGGTCGTCGCGTTGAAAGTGTCCGACATCGACAGCCAGCGCATGATGCTCCGCGTCGAGCAAGGCAAGGGTCACAAGGATCGCTATGTGATGCTGTCGCCGCGGCTGCTCGGACTCCTCCGCGACTGGTGGCGGGTAGCGCGTCCACGAGCCTGGTTGTTTCCTGGCCAAAACCCGGTCAACCCGATGACGGCCCGGCAGCTCAATCGCGCCTGTCACGCCGCGGCCCGGATGGCTGAGATCACCAAGCGCGTATCGCCGCACACGCTAAGGCACAGCTTCGCCACGCATTTGCTCGAACAGAACATCGATATTCGGGTCATCCAGGTTCTGCTCGGACACGCCAAGCTCGACACCACAGCTCTCTATACGCGCGTGGCCGTCAATACGATCCGCGAAGTGACAAGCCCGCTAGAGCAGCTCAGCTTTATCCCCGGAAGGAACGAACCGCCCGCATAACGGCGGCTTCTCGTGGCGCGTCCAGTCTTGGAGGTTGCGGATATCTTCCGCGCCCATGGCCCAGCTTGGCGTAAAGCCAACGCCGGCCATGTGAGCCTTGGCCAGTTGAAGGCGATGGCGGCGATCGAGAACTGCCGCACGGCGGCGCTCGGCGGGCATGTCGCGCGCTGCGAGGACTGCTCGCATACGCGAATCGCGTATAACTCTTGTCGCAACCGGCATTGCCCCAAGTGCCAGGGCGCGGCCGCAAGGGCGTGGCTTGCCGAGCGCGAAGCCGAACTCTTGCCCGCTCCCATTATCACCTGGTATTCACCCTGCCGGCGGCCATCGCCGACATCGCCTATCAGAACAAGGCGGCGATCTACGACATCCTGTTCAAGGCGTCGTCCGAGACAATGATCGCGATCGCGGCCGATCCCAAACACTTGGGCGCCCGGATCGGCGTCATATCCATTCTCCATACGTGGGGATCGGCGCTGACGCATCATCCCCATATTCACATGATCGCGCCAGGCGGCGGCGTCTCACTGGACGGTCTGCGGTGGGTCGCGTGCCAGCCGGGGTTCTTCTTGTCCGTGCGCGTTCTCTCGCGCCTGTTCCGCCGCCGCTTCCTTGAAAAGCTCATGGCCGCCCATGACGCCGGCCGCCTGCAATTCTTCGGCGGACACGCCGATCTCGCGGCACGCGACGCGTTCACGGCTTTCTCGCGCCGTTACGGACGACCGAATGGGTCGTCTACGCCAAGCGCCCCTTCGGCGGTCCCGAGGCGGTGCTCGCCTATCTGGCTCGCTACACGCATCGCGTCGCCATCTCCAACAGCCGGCTGCTTGCGCTCCACGATAATGCCGTTGCGTTCAAGTGGAAGGATTATCGGATCGAAGGACGCGAGCGATTCAAGACGATGACTCTCGACGCCGGAGAGTTCATCCGCCGCTTTCCTATGCACGTGCTCCCAAGCGGCTTCCACCGCATTCGCCATTATGGCCTGTTTGCCAGCGGCGCCCGCATCCAAAATATCGCCCGCGCGCGCGAACTGCTCGCCGCATCCGTCCAGCCGGACCAAAACCGCGGCGTCAATGACGGCGACAAAGTCGAGCCGGCCTCTCCTTCGCATCCGTGCCCGTGCTGCGGCGGCCGTATGATCGTCATCGAGACGTTCAAACGCGGACGCGCTCCGCGCGGCTTTGCGGCAAATGAAGTCTGGATCGACACATCATGATCATGGTCAAGATCGCATCGCTCACCGCGCCGCAACGCCGTTCTTTCTCGCAGCTGTTCGTTCGCCAGCGTCGGCGGCGTTTGCTCGATCACGCTCTGCGAACCTCTCGCGATCACCCCCGCCACGCCGAACGCGATCTCGATATCGCAGGCGGCCACTCCCTTGGAGCGTTCAATCCCTCGCCATTACGTTCGAACGCCGTTCCGACCATTCGACATCGCCCGTTCGCGGTCCTCAAATCCCCATAGATCGCGCCTACGACATCGACGTCCTTCCGAACACGCGGTTTCTTCCTTTGGAGGCTTTCGAACGCCGGCCACTTCCGGGCATGGCGACATTCCAGGGTCCATGCCGGCGTCCGAAACCCTCGTATGAGGGCCGGGAAGTCAACAGCCGAATTCCGGTTGCGGTGAACTCCGATTCGTAAGACAGGATTCGCTTCCTGCCAACCTCGTATCCGGTGGGAAATTGCTATCCCAAACCATGATCCCAGCATTCGGGGGAAGGAGTTCTCTGCGGCGGGTCCATTCTTCACAACGGCACCCTTTTGGGTCCTCGGGTTTCTGCGGAGACCGCCGACTATCAGCCGGAATGGGAGTGAAGATGAAAGTCTTCTTATGCCGTCTTCATCTTAGCCCCCTCCGGAATGACGCCATCCTTGACGTAACGCCACAAGGCAACGAGCAGCTTACGGGCCAGCGCCACGATCATGATTTTCTTGATTCTGCCTCGGGTTTGCCCAACACGAGCACGGAACCAATTGGATAAGGAGCTGTCAGGTTGCCAGCGCAACCACATCCAGGCGAGTTCCACCATGGCCGCACGTAATCGTCGGTTCCCATCCTTTGTGATTCCTTGTTCACGTTCACTGCCGCCGCTGGAGAATGGCGTTCCTCCAAGCCCCACATAGCCGGCGAGAGCGCGCCGATTGCGAAACTCTCGTACGAACCCTTCGCGTACCAAAAGCGTGGCGAAGTCCGGACCAATAGACCGCAGGTCTGGGAGCGAACGGATCATTCGTTCGGCCTCGTCCATCGGCGCGGCTTTTTCGAGAACGGCGTCGCGCGTCGCTTCGACCTCTTCTATTAGCTTCAAAATGAGTTCAAGCCGATCGAGCAAACGTTCGATGCGAGCGCACGCCATTTGTGGAAGGGAATCGCCGTCCGGTTGGCGCAACAAAGTCAGTTGCTCGCGTCGATCACGCCGCAAGGCTCTAAATCCCTTAACGCCCAATGTTGCAAGAACGCCATCGATCTTGTTGACGATCGATCGCCGTTCGCGGGTCAAATCCTCGCGTTCCCGATGCGCCCGCCTCGCTTCCTCGTCGGCTTCATTTGGGATTGGAACCATCGAGCAAACCCGTGGTTCGCCGCGCAGCCAAGCCATCAGGGTGCGCAACAGCATCTCGACGTCGATCACGTCTGTCTTCGCTCGCCGCGCCCGGCGATCCACGGGAAGGCTCGATGGCTGCATCACATGGACTTCCACACCGCGCCGAACCAGAAAGCGCGCGAGCCAAAATCCGTCGCGGCCGGCCTCATGAGTCAATATCACCCTCGCAACCGGATGGCCCGCCGCGGTGCAGCGGGTCTTTAGTCGCTCGATAAAAGCGGCCAGTTCGTCTCCGCTTGCCCCCAAAACATGTCGCGAATGGCGCTTGACACCGGGAAGTTGAACCGCGAGCACCCATTTCTTTTCGCTCAACTCCAGAGCGCCAATAATGGTCCTATCGTAATCGGGTGCGACGAGCGTCGGTCTTGCGAATTGTGACATCTCATTATTCCTCGAGTTCTTGCGATCGACCAAGGATACTTGGCCGCCGCTCGCCCTCATAGGATCTTCACATGGGCGGACGTTCGGATCAACCTGCGAGGTGGCGATTGCTAACGTCAGGGTTTCGTATCACGGTCTGTTCGTTGCAAACACGCTAAGGACGTTAGACTGGGATTGAGCCATGCCCCGCCACAAGAATCCGGACGAATATGATTATAGACCGCTGAGGCAGGGCGATCTCGACGGTCTCTGTGGCGTCTATGCCGTGCTGAATGCGTTGCAATGGCTGGTGCCCGCGGCGCAGAACTTCAACGACTTGACCAAATTGTTCAACAAGATGATGGGCTCGATCATCCATATCGACGATGTGCGCGATGGCGGCGAGGAGCCGGAGATCGAAGTCGTCCACGCCTTCGTCGCTGAGGCGGCGAACAGGAAATTCAAAGTCAATTTTGTGCGGGTTCCGCGAGGCGCGGATGCGAAGGTCTTCAAAACCCCAGATCTCGCCATGGAGGCCAAGTTCAAGGAAAAGGAGAAAGGCGTCTTCATTTTCGGCTTCGAGGGACTCGATAGCCATTTCACCGTGGCGCGCGCCGTAGCCGCGAAGCGGGTTATGTTGTTCGATAGTTGGGAATACAGGTATTTGGAACGTGACCTTTTCGTTTGGGGCGCGCCCAAGCGGAGTAAATCCGAGAAAGTCATCGTCAATCCCAAAGAGTTCGATTGGTTCACCATAGGTTGATTTGTTTTCGCGCGGTGCGCAATTTCCTCATGGGCCAAATGAACTTGCGTCCCTCGAAATCTCCAAAGGCCGCGTCGTCGAGCACCGGGATATACCCTTGCGCCGCGCGGTCCACGGTTTCCGGCGGCAGCCCAATCGATCCCTCGACGCCCTTCTGCCGGATTGCATCGGCCTTGATGAGGCTGCCGTCGACGGCGGAGCCTTTACCGCCGACAAAGCCCTCCTCGAAGCGCGCGAGAACGGTCTCGAATAATTCTGCCTTCCGCCTGCGGCTTCGCAGGCGTATGCCGATGAGATCGCGGGATCACATGACCCGCTAACGTCGGCATGAATAATGGAATGAAAGACTGTAGCGGGTTGCGAAATCAGCTAACTCGTTGATTTAGCAGCGGGGTAGCGGAGGTCCGTTACAGCCATTCCCCCCCAATGGAATTGGCCGAGTTTACGCTACGTTTGCAAAGCGCCTCTACTCCCATCACGTTGATTTAGTCGCTCGGGATCGACATTCATCATCGAGCGTGGCGGTGACAGAGAGTTTCGGCTTTCACGGTGCGGTGACGCCGGGTTTTCCAAGCCTTTACCATTGTGGCGAGCCCTCCCGCCGTCATCCCGAAATTCTTGCGTCTCATTAAACCCGTGCGCCGAGAGACGACCCGTCCCATCGTTCTCCAAATCGGCGCGTGGGTATCAAAGTTTCGCTCATATGTCGAACAGGTGGCGTCAAGACCCTCAAGCGGCTATAAAATATGCATCAAACGATTTGATGCATATTTTGCTGTTGACAAAGTCTGGTGATCTGGCATATAATAATTGCATCAATCGGGATGATGCAAAAAATGCTCAGAAAGATCATCGATATCGCAACCATTAATGCCGGCTTCCCTTTCCGTGGAGTTGTTGAGCCCGTTCCGGGTGGAAGCGCGCTGGTTATCCAGATGAAGAATGTCGATGCCGAAAGCGGTGTCGATTGGGCCTCCACCACTCGTACAAACCTTCCCGGAAAGAAGGAGCCGGATTGGCTGCGAGAGGACGACATCATCTTCGCGGCGCGCGGATCGAAGAACTATGCCGCGCTCATTGATCGAGTTCCAGAAAATGCTGTTTGCTCCCCGCACTTTTTCGTCCTTCGGGTTCGCGATGATGCCATGACGCTGCCAGCGTTCCTCGCGTGGCAGATTAATCAGGTGCCCGCGAGAAAGTATTTCGAGCAGAGTGCGACGGGCTCTTACATCCTTAACATCCGTCGTCAGGTTCTCGAAAACCTTGAGATCGTCGTCCCCGACAAAGTGCGGCAAGGAATTATCGTTGCGCTCAACCAAGCCGCTAGATCTGAGCGGAACATCTTGGAGCGGCTTATTGCAAATCGGAAAACTCAGATGGAGGCCATTGCGCTTGGTCTTCAAGAAAAATTTGGAGGCTTAACATTATGAACACCCAGATCAAACAAGAAGAAATCAACCGAGCAGTATGGGGAGCTTGCGATACGTTTCGCGGAACAGTTTCGCCGGACATTTACAAGGATTACGTCCTAACCATGCTCTTCTTAAAGTACATCAGTGATGTATGGCAGGACCATTACGATAGTTACAAAAAACAACATGGGGATCATCCCGAGCTCATTACCGAGCTTCTAAAAAGCGAGCGTTTCGTTCTTCCTGTTGGCGCAAGCTTTTACAGCCTACACGAACGGCGGCATGAGCCGGGCAACGGCGAGCGGATCGACAAGGCACTTCATGCCATTGAAGAAGCAAATATCGGAAAACTGAGGGATGTGTTCCAGGACATAAGTTTCAACTCGAACCGCTTGGGCGAAGAGAAGCAGAAGAATGACCTTCTTCGTCACCTTCTTGAAGATTTTGCCAATCCTGAACTAAACCTCCGTCCCAGCCGTATTGGCAACCTCGATGTTATCGGTAACGCCTATGAATATCTGATCAAGAATTTTGCTTCGGATGCCGGCCGCAAGGCGGGAGAGTTTTATACACCGCCAGAGGTTTCCGAGCTTATCGCCGAGCTCGTCACGCCGAAGGAAGGTGATGAAATATGCGATCCGACCTGCGGCTCTGGTTCACTGCTCATGAAATGCGGAAAGCAGGTTCAGGAGAATTTCAAAGGGTCAAAGAAGTATGCGCTCTATGGGCAAGAGGCAATCGGCAGCACTTGGGCACTCGCCAAGATGAACATGTTTTTACATGGGGAAGACAATCACCGCATAGAATGGGGCGACACGATCCGCAATCCCAAACTGCTCGACGGTGATGATCGGCTCAAGCATTTCGACGTGGTCGTCGCGAATCCCCCCTTCAGTCTGGAGAAGTGGGGCCACGACACAGCCGAAGCCGACAAATTCGGGCGATTCCGCCGTGGTCTCCCGCCCAAAACAAAGGGTGACTATGCTTTCATCTTGCACATGGTCGAAATACTTAAACCGCGTACCGGCCGAATGGCGGTGGTTGCACCTCATGGCGTCCTTTTTCGGGGAAGCGCCGAGGGCATCATTCGGCAGAAACTTATCGAGGAAAACCTGCTCGATGCAGTTGTCGGTCTGCCGGAGAAGCTATTTTACGGTACGGGCATTCCGGCTGCAATCCTGGTGCTGAGGAAAAACAAACGCGACGACAAGGTCTTGTTTATTGATGCCAGCCGTGCGTTCAGAGCGGGAAAGAATCAAAACCAATTAACCGAGGACAATATCGCCAAGGTCGTCGAGACTTATAGGTTACGGAAAACACGTTCGAAGTACGCGTATCTTGCTAGCCACGAGGAGATCAAAGAAAACGACTTCAACCTCAACATTCCCCGTTACGTGGACACGTTCGAAGAAGAAAAAGAGATTGATCTTATCGCAGTGCGTGCCGAGCGCAAAACGCTTAAATCGCAGCTCGCTGAACTCGAAGTGAGGATGGACGGTTATCTGAAGGAGCTTGGCTACGAATGACCATTGTCTCCAAATCCTCCGCATTCCCAAAAACCGTGCAGCCGGGGCTCCCGAAGCTTGGCGATCGTCCCAAGGGGTGGATTTGCGCGCCTCTGAGTAAATTCCTGCACGAAGAACGGCGTCCCGTCGAAATGAATGAAGACGAGGAATATCGACTGGTCACAGTAAAGCGCGCACGCGGAGGGGTCATCGAGCGCGAACGACTCTGTGGGCGCGATATTGCCGTTAAATCCCAATTCCGTGTTTGTGCAGGCGATTTCCTCATATCCAAACGGCAAATTGTTCACGGAGCTTGCGGGTTGGTTCCACAGGAACTGGACGGAGCAATAGTCTCCAACGAATATGCGGTGCTGCGCGGAAACGCGGACATTGATCTCGATTTTCTTAGGTGTCTTACACATTCTATCTATTTTCAGGAGACCTGCTTTCATTCCAGTATCGGGGTTCATATTGAGAAAATGCTCTTCAATCTGCCCCGATGGCTCTCATGGCCATTCGATGTGCCGCCGATCCACGAACAACGCGAGATCGTTGCAGTCCTTTCGGCGTGGGACCAAGCAATTGAAACAGCCGAGCGTTTGATCGCGAATAGCCAAGTGCAAAAGAATGCTCTTGTTCAGCAGCTTCTTGCCCCCTTGTTGCTTCCGACGCACGGATCGCGAGCCGCGCACCCAACGAGTAGGATCGGTGATGTTGCTGAATGTTTTTCGGGCGGCACACCTTCACGAATTAGGCCGGAGTTTTTTGGAGGGGCTATTCCGTGGATAAAATCGGGCGAGGTGAATTCGAGATACATTGACGAGACCGAAGAAACTATAACTGACGCAGGTTTGGATAATTCAGCGGCCAAGCTTGTAAATCCAGGCACAATTCTTCTTGCGATGTATGGTGCCACGGCTGGAAAATTAGCAATTTCTAGGATTACGGCAGCAATCAACCAAGCAGTTCTTGCAATAAATCCAAGCAAAACCGTTGTTCGTGATTTTTTGTTTTTTGTATTAGAGCAAAAAATGACCCAGGTCTCTCGCCTTGTTCAGGGTGGGCAACCAAATCTAAATGCACAGATAATCAAAAACACAAAAATTGTTCTTCCTGACCACAAAGAGCAGACGAGGATTTCGCACGTTCTACAAACCGCCGATTCTCAACTATCGGTACAAAGTGCTAACCTTGGAGCACTCAAATCGGAGCGCCGCGCCCTGTATCAGCAACTCCTCGGTGGAAAACGGCGCGTCAGGCTTACGGAGAAGGCTGCATGAGCAAGAGCCGATCCTTTTCCATTTATCTTCTCAAGCAGGGATTTGACGCGTCGAACGCGCTCAAGGAGGACCACACGCTCGACAGCCAAGTTGATGCGTCGGAATTACCTGAAGGCGCGTCCCTATTTGTGCTTGATAACCCACCGCGTGAGCCATGGTGGAAAAGCTATTTCGGCCTTGCGAAGCCACTGACTCAGGCAAGCAAAGGCGCTCTCATCTTTTTGCCGGTAGGGCAACGGTGTTTTGCGCTTTCGTTCGGCCACGTTTTTCACAATATGAAAGACGCAAGCTACGAATACGATTTTGGATTGCGCGTTACCCTGAACAGCGTCGATCCAAACAAGCTCAAGAGCACGGATATTCTTGAACCGGGCGCTGCACGCCGGCAGCGGACACAGGTGCCGGTCGATTCAGACCTCACCTATTTTGATTTCGACCGTGATAGCACGATCTTGAAAAGCCTCACCGGAAAAGTGAAGGACGAACACAACGAACTGTTTAAACACGCGACCGGCGCGAGCAACCTGCACCTGAGCACTGCTGTAGCGCCGGAAGGTCTGGTCGCGTTGTGCGAAACGCTTCTGGAGCTGTATGCGAGCGACGCATACAAGACCACATTTCCTGATATTCAAAACATCACGCCGGTTCGTGATCCCTCGGTGATTGGCGAACTGAACGGGAAGTTGCTGGAGGCGTTCCGCGAAAAAAGCGAAGACCTCTATCTCACGGTTCCGGACCTCATTAATTACCACGATAATTTCTGGGCCGCGTTTGCTGGCGCTGGTCCGAGCCTGATTTATGATGACATGTATATGGCCCGCTATTACGAATATCTGGCGCAGAACGGCGAAGAGCTCAGTGACATCGGAATCGACGATCTGAAACAACATTCTCTTCAGCTTACGGATGAGGACGGCACGCCACGCGAACGTTACGGCATCGTGAAATGTCTTATTTACGACACGAGGCTTGGTCAAGGCGCCCAGACTTACCATTTGTGCGAGGGTAATTGGTACAAGGTCGAGACAAGTTATGTTGCAAAGCTTCAGGCATTTCTTGATCCGTTATGGGCTGATCTTGGGCTGCCCATATATAACCACGAGAGCGAAGGAGCCTACAACGAGTTGGTTGCTACAGCGGATAAAGCGCTTCTCTGCCTCGACAAGACCAACATTAGTCTGGTCGGCCAGTCAAACGTGGAGCCCTGTGACCTATATGCTGTCGTTGACGGTCACGCCGTCCTTTATCACATCAAGGTCTCGACGCTTTCAGCGCAGCTAAGCCACCTCTTCAATCAGGGAACAAACGCGATCGAGTTGCTCAAGCTCGAAAGCAACGCCCTGGAAAATCTGAAAAAGCTGATTCAGAAAGTTGCGGGGAACGTCACATCAAACAGCTTCATCGCGCCGCTTCCCGATCAAAAATACCATGTCGTGTTTGGAATCGTGACCCATAAAGACAAAATGCAAAAATCCGGCAATCTTCCGCTTTTCTCCCGCATCAGCCTAATTCTACTGAATCACAAAATTGCGGGAGGTTCGCGTCGCGACAAATCTGGTAAGTTGCTGATTCGATAATCGATACTCGGTGTTTGATGTGGATCTCTCCAGGCGAACCAGCCAGGCGCGTTTTGCGGCCTATGTCGAGGCTCTTGCCGAGGTGATCGGGCATGCCGATCGGGCGAGGCCCCTGAACGATTATTGCGTCGGGCTGTTGATGCCCGGCGAGCGCAAGAGCGTCGAGCCCATGGCGGCGATTGTCGCGCCGTCGCGCGTCTCGGCCAAGCACCAATCGCTTCTGCATCTGGTCGGCGAGGCGCCCTGGTCGGACGAGGCGATCCTTGACAAGGTTCGCGAACTGGTTCTGCCATCCATCGAGAGGCAGGGCCCCGTCGAAGCCTGGATCATCGACGACACTGGCATTGCGAAGAAAGGGACCCATTCGGTCGGCGTCGCGCGACAATATTGCGGCAGGCTCGGCAAGCAGGACAATTGTCAGATCGCGGTGACGCTGTCGGTCGCCAATCATGCGGCAAGCCTGCCGATCGCCTACCGGCTCTATCTGCCGGAGGCCTGGGCGAATGATCCGGCGCGCCGCAAAAAGGCGCACGTTCCGAAGGAGGTTGAGTTCAGGACGAAGCCGCAGATCGCGCTCGATCAGATCCGTGCGGCTCATGCCGCGGGCGTTGCGCCGGGCGTCGTTCTGGCTGATGCGGGATATGGCGTCAACGGCGGCTTTCGCGCCGGCGTGACGGCGTTGGATCTGCCTTACGTCGTCGGCGTGCAATCGACGTTGACCGTTTGGCCGCCCGGTCAGAAGCCGTTGTCGGCAAAGCCCTGGAGCGGCCGTGGCCGCAAGCCGTCCCGTCTCAACCGCGATGTTGAACATCAACCCGTCACGGTCAAGGAATTGGCGTTGAGCTTGAAGAAAAAGACATGGCGCGCGCTCGCCTGGCGTGATGGTTCGAACACGCCGCTCGCCTCGCGCTTTGCCGCCGTGCGTCTGCGCCCGGCCTCGCGTGATTACAATCGGACCAAACCGCATCCGGTGGAATGGCTCCTCATTGAATGGCCGGATGGAGAAGCCGCGCCGACGAAATATTGGCTCTCGACCTTGCCCAAAGACACGCCTTTGCAGGTTCTGGTCGACAAAGCCAAATTGCGCTGGCGCATCGAACGCGATTACGAGGAGCTGAAAGGCGAACTCGGATTAGCCCATTACGAAGGTCGGGGCTGGCGTGGTTTTCATCACCACGCGACGCTCTGCATCGCAGCTTACGGCTTCCTTGTCTGCGAACGGGAAGCGATTCCCCCCTCAGCCTCCTGGCGACGCAGGACGCCTCCGCTACCCAAAGGTTTCCGACCCCGCGGCGCCGCCGATCCGACCCGAACGTCACGTCCAGAACTCGATCGCGACTATGAGAAAACAGCTCACAGTCGCGCTCGTAAAAACCTTGATACGATGTCCATGCTGTCAAACAATGCGCCGACACAAAGCTGTTCCTATCAATTCATGACACAGTAGAACTAATGAGGAACATGAAAGCCCTCCAATTGATGAGCGTCCGCGCAAATTTCGGATTTATAGCGGACTTGTCAGCGAAGAGCGCCGGCAAGAAGAAACAGCGAAAAAAGAAGGCGGAAATTGCCGAAGCTCCGATGGAGCTAGAACATGCCTGAGGATTTAGGTGTCCTCCAGGCTGTGGGCCAGACGCCTGAGACCGCCGAACAATATACCGCGCAAATTCCAGCGCTTCACACCCTGATTGTAATGGGCTGGGAATATATTTCTCCTGCACGCTGTTTGGCTATGCGCGACGGAAACAAGAATGTTCTTTTGGAGGGCGTTCTTGTTGAAGAGCTTAAAAAGCGGCGGTTCGAATACAGGGGAAAGAGCTATTCGCTTTCGACAAACGCAATCGACCAGATTGTGCGCGAGATCGCGTCTCCCGCGCTGCACGAAGGGCTCATGGCGGCAAATGAAAAACTCTACAATGCGCTAACGCTAGGCATCACCGTCACCGAATTCGTTGAAGGCAGGAAGCATTCACCAACAATACCAATCATCAACTGGGATGCGCCTGATAAGAACAGTTTTCTTGTGACAGAGGAACTGGAGGTGCTTTCAAGCGATGGCACCCATACCCGGCGCCCGGATATTATTGGTTACGTCAATGGCATCCCTCTAGTCGTGATTGAGGCGAAACGGCCAGAGTTTGGCAATCCCAACAAGTCTATGGTGGATGAAGGTATCAGCCAAAACATTCGCAACCAGAAGCAGGACGAAATTCCGCTGCTTTTTGCATACACCCAACTACTCTTGGCGGTCAGCAATACGGACGGACGCTACGGAACAACAAAGACGCCACGAAAGTTCTGGGCGAGATGGCGTGAGGAATTGCTGACGGAGGAGCTGTTCCAAAAGATCAAAAACACCGCGCTAGCACCCGAGATTATCAACCAGATTTTCGCAGGCAGATCGGTGAAAGTGCGCCGACACTTCGAGCGTCTTTGGCCAAAAAATCAGCTACCGACGGATCAGGACAGACTGCTAATAAGCCTGCTTTGCAAAGATCGCTTCTTGGAGTTTATACAGTTCTTTATCCTTTTTGATAAGAAAATTGGAAAGGTCGCCGCGCGATATCAGCAAGCCTTTGGAATAAAGGCACTTATCGAAAGAATCAACAAGCGTAAACCGGGAGGAGGCCGCGAAAGCGGAGTCAATCTGGCACACTACCGGCTCCGGAAAATCGATCACAATGGTTTTCCTATGCAAGGCCCTTCTACTCCATGAGTTTTTGAAAAATTGTCGAGTTATCGTTGTTACCGACCGCGTCGATCTAGAAAAACAATTGGCTCGCACTTTCGCGATGGGTGGCGCTTTCGGGTCGGAGATCGCGCTTAAGAAGGAGGGTGAAAAGGCTAAGGTCACTTCAGGAAAGGACCTCGCGCGCCGTATTGGCAAGGGCACGGAGCGAATTATCTTTTCGATCATCAATAAATTTAACACGGCCTCACGGCAACCTGAATGCTACAACCCAAGTGAAGATCTTATTGTTCTTGTCGACGAGGGGCACCGCAGCCAGGGAGGGGAAAACCATGAACGAATGAAAAAGGTGCTCCCGAACGCTGCTTATGTTGCGTTCACCGGCACGCCGCTTCTCCAGAACGACAAGACCACCAATAAATTCGGTCCCATCGTCCATGCTTACACAATGCGGCGCGCGGTGGAAGATGGCACGGTAACCCCGCTCTTGTACGAAGAACGTCAGCCTATCCTCGATATAAACGAGAAGGCCATCGACAATTGGTTTGATAAAATCACGCTTGGGCTTAGTGACAAGCAGAAAAGTGACTTGAAGGAGAAGTATGGAAGGAAGGGGCCGGTTTATGGATCAGCCAACAGAATCGAGCTGATCGCGTGGGATATTGCAATTCATTTCAAAGAAAATTTCAAGGAGTTGGATAAAGGGCTAAAGGGCCAGCTTGCTACAGACAGCAAGCTCTCCGCCATCCGATATAAGAAGTCCCTTGATGCAACGGGCCTCGTAACGAGCGCCATCGTCATATCTCCGCCGGACACCCGCGAAGGGCATGAGGACGTAGACGAGTCCGAGCTGCCTGAAGTCCAGCAATGGTGGAAGGACAACGTAAAAGGTGATCATGAGACCTACGAGCGCAACATACTTGAGGCATTCTCGACGGAGGGGCCGCCAGATATCCTAATCGTTGTCGACAAGCTGTTAACTGGTTTCGATGAACCCCGGAACGCGGTGTTATATATCGATAAGCCCCTTAAACAACATAACCTTATACAAGCGATCGCGCGTGTTAACCGTCTGCATGAGGAGAAACAGTATGGACTCCTGATTGACTATCGCGGCATACTTCGCGAACTCGACACCGCGATCAAGAACTATCAGGACTTGGCAAACAAGACACAGGGTGGATATGACATTGGCGATATCGAGGATCTATACAAGCAGGTCAGCACAGAGTACAAGCGCCTTCCTCTGCTTCATGACAGAGTTTGGGCGATCTTTAAAGGTGTGAAAAACAAGAGTGATCTGGAACAATACCGCCAAATTCTGATCCCGCATTTCAGGAATGGGGAAGACGGCGAACCGTATGATACGCGGCAAAGGGTGCGCGAAGATTTTTATGAGGCATTGACCGAGTTCGGTATGTGCTTAAAGACGGCGCTGTCCTCCCGATCGTTCTTCGAAGATGCGTCAGTCGCAGAATCCACAATCAAACAATACAAGGATGACCTTCGCTTCTTCACAAGCTTGCGGAAAATCGCGAAACAGGACGCTCAAGAAACGGTGGACTTCAGTGCATATGAGCACCAGATACGAAAGCTCGTTGACCGACACGTTGTTGGCGAGGCGGTCAAGGATGCGGACGGTGTCTTTCTGATCAACGACCTTGACGTAGATGCTGATTTGGCACAGTGGAGCGAGGAAAAGACTCGCAACGAGACGGACATCATCCGAAGCCGAATCAAGAAGACGATCGAGCAGGAACTTGCGGATGACCCCTACGCGCAAGTGTACTTTTCAGAACTATTGCGCCAGGCAATTGCTGAAGCCAAGGCGCTTTTTGAACACCCTTTCAAACAATATGCGCTCTTCAAGGATTTCGATAAGAAAGTCGCAAGTCACGACGTTGAAGGAGTTCCGGAATCGATCAGGGGAAATAAGCATGCCCGCGCCTATTTCGGCATTATGCAGCTGGTTGTCGGTTCAGAAGAGCAAGGAAAAATGTCCGTTGCCTCTATGGTCGACGCCGCACTCTTGATAGAGGAAGCCGTTAAAATCGCAGTGTCCGAACATTCTCTGAATCCCCAAAACATTGAGGCAGCGATCCGGCAAGCACTTTTGCCGAAACTTTTTGGGCTCCTCGGTCTCGATCGGGCCAAGGATGTGATCGACCGTGTTATAACTGTTACGCGCATCGGGATATCTAAAGGGGATTTCTGATATGCCGGATCATTCCTTCTATTATGGCGAGGAGCTCTACACTTACCAAGTTTATTCCTGTTGTAGCCTTACTGGAAAAATTGCGATACACGTACACCCTGATGGCCTCATTCGGGTTGATGCGCCAGAGGATGCAACGCCAGTAGTAGTTAAGCGCGCGGTGCTCAAACGGGCGCGCTGGATCAAAGAGAAGGTCGATCTTGCCCGTGAGATCAAGGCTCATGCACTTTCACGCGAATATATTAGCGGAGAAACCCATTTCTATTTGGGCCGTCGGTATAGGCTGAAGGTTCAAAAAGTGCAAGGCCCGGAAACGCACATTAGCCTTTCTGGGGGCGTCTTGCTAGTAAGAACATCTGCAACTGCGGCCCACACAATCAAAGAACATCTTGAGTTGTGGTATCGTGCGCGCGCTCAAGAATATTTTTTACGTCGCATTAGAGAACTGGCAGGCGGCATGAGTTGGTTAAATCAGCCTCCGCCTTTTCGTTTGCTGAAAATGCGCCGTCAGTGGGGAAGCTGCTCACCGCGAGGACTTATTTCACTCAATCCAGCCTTGATTAGAGCTCCTAGGGATTGTATCGAATACGTTATTGTCCACGAACTGTGTCACTTAAAAGAACATAATCATAGTCGAAGATATTACCGCCTTTTAGCTCTGCACATGCCGGAGTGGCAAGCAATTAAAGTTCGGCTCGACAGCATGGCCGAGCTTATTCTTTGTGACGGACCGTCTTCGGTTTGTGGTCTTTCCGGCCGTATGGCTCTCAACCAGCTTGTTCATATCACCGATACCATCTAGTTCTACTGTGTCATGAACGGATATGGACAGGCGTCTCGCGGTGCATTGTTTGACAGCATGGACATCGCGCAAGGGTTTTTGCGAGCGCGACGGTGAGTTGTTTTCTGATCGTCGCGATCGAGTTTTCGACGTGACGTTCGGGTCGGATTGGCGGCGCCGCGGGGTCGGAAACCTTTGGGTAGCGGAGGCGTCTTGCGCTGCCAGGATGCTGAGGGGGGAATCGCGTCCCGTTCGCAGATAAGGAAGCCGTAAGCTGCGATGCAGAGTGTCGCGTGGTGGTGAAAGCCACGCCAACCTCGACCTTCGTAATGGGCTAATCCAAGTTCGCCTTTCAGCTCCTCGTAATCGCGTTCGATGCGCCAGCGCAATTTGGCTTTGTTGACGAGATCTCGCAAAGGCGTGTCCTTGGGCAAGGTCGAGAGCCAATATTTCGTCGGTTCCGCTTCTCCATTCGGCCATTCAACGATGAGCCATTCCACCGGATGCGGTTTGGTCCGATTGTAATCACGCGAGGCTGGGCGCAGGCGCACGGCGGCAAAGCGCGAGGTGAGTGGCGTGTTCGAACCTTCGCGCCAGGTGAGGGTGCGCCATGCCTTTTTCTTAAAGCTCAGCGCCAACTCCTTGACCGTGACGGGTTGATGTTCAAGATCACGGTTCAGACGAGACGGCTTGCGGCCATGGCCGCTCCAGGGGTTTGCCGGTAACGGCTCCTGACCGGGCGGCCAAACGGTCAACGTCGATTGGACGCCTACGACGTAAGGCAGATCCAAAGCTGTCACGCCGGCGCGAAAGCCGCCGTTCACGCCATAGCCGGCATCAGCCAGCACGACGCCCGGCGCGACGCCTGCGGCATGAGCCGCACGGATCTGATCGAGCGCGATCTGTGGCTTCGTCTTGAACTCAATCTCCTTCGGGATATGCGCCTTGTTCCGGCGGGTCTGATCATTTGCCCATGCCTCCGGCAGATAGAGCCGGTAGGCGATCGGGAGGCTCGCCGTATGATTGGCAATCGACAGTGTCACCGCGATTTGACAATTGTCCTGCTTGCCGAGCCTGCCGCAATATTGCCGCGCGACGCCGACCGAATGGATCCCCTTTTTCGCAATGCCCGTGTCGTCCACGATCCAGGCTTCGACGGGTCCTTGTCTCTCGATGGAAGGCAGAACCAGCTCGATAACCTTGCCCAAGACCGCCTCGTCCGACCAGGGCGCTTCGCCGACCAGATGCAGAAGCGATTGGTGTTTGGCCGAGACGCGCGTCGGCGCAACAATCGCCGCTATAGGCTCAACGCTCTTGCGTTCGCCGGGCATCAACAGCCCGACGCAATAATCGTTCAAGGGCTCGGCCCGATCGGCGTGCCCGATCACTTCAACTAGAGCCTCGACATAGGCGGCAAAACGCGCTTGGCTGGTTCGCCTGGAGAGATCCATATCAAACACCGAGTATCGATCATCGAATCATCAACTTACCAGAATTGCCCGTGGCGCGAATCTCCCTCGATTTTGTGATTTAGTAGAACTAGCAGCGCGTCGTTGTGGGTGGTGGAAGAAACCTGTCGCTGAATATCTCCGCACACTTCTCTTAAATCGTTCCCCCTCGGCGGTCCTCGCATCCGGCCTCTATGTGGGGACGTGTGACCGGTCCCGTCTCCGGATCAACGCGGCTATCGCGGCGTCAACGTCGTCGCCCTCTGGGCCTATACCGAGGCATCCGGCTACAGTTCCGGCACCTGGGGCACATATCGCCAATGGGCCGAGACCGGCGCCCAGGTCCGCAAGGGCGAGAAAGCCGCCTATGTCGTCTTCTACAAGGAGCTTGAAGTCGCCGCCGAGTCCGGCGAGGCCGAGACCGAAACGCGCCTGTTTGCCCGCGCCACGCCGGTATTCGCCGCCGAGCAAGTGGACGGCTATCAGCCGCCCGTGATCGACGTGCCTGTCATCACCATGACGCCGATCGAGCAGGCCGAGGGTTTCGTCACCGCGACCG
Organism: uncultured Alphaproteobacteria bacterium; assembly: GCA_963789645.1. GTDB lineage: Bacteria > Pseudomonadota > Alphaproteobacteria > Rhizobiales > Beijerinckiaceae > Methylocapsa. The sequence continues at coordinate 241,060 of CAWBLM010000008.1, forward strand.
GCGCTTTCCAAGCTGCCGGTTGCAGCGAGATTCGGCCGAAGTCCAGTGCGTGAGTTCATGCAGTAGCGTGGAATAGTAGGATTTGCGGCTGTTCTGGTCGGCGACCCCATGAAGGCTTCACGCGGAGGAAGCTGGATGCTGTCCGTCGAAGGCCGGTAGAAGGCGCGGGTTCCGCCGTGGTCGATCTGGGCGTTTCGGCGATCAGGCCTATGCGATCGAAGAGCTTGTCGCCGAGCTGGGCGCCGCTTTCCTCTGCGCCGATCTTCAAATCACCGACGAGCCCCGCGCCGATCACGCGCAATATCTCGCCTCCTGGATTTCCGTCATGAAGGAAGACAAGAAAGCGATCTTCACCGCCGCGTCAAAAGCCTCCGAGGCTGCGGCGTATCTGACCGCGCTGCAAAGCTAATGCCGCCTGGTCCAGGGCCGCCCTTCGGGGCGGTCCTTTTTCTTTGTCCCACGTCTTGGGGACTAGCCCCCGCCACTGCGATCCCGCCCGCCGGGTATCCCTCGTCGATCAACCCGTTCCAGGTCATGAGTTGAGCCGGACGATTAAGGTCAATACAAGGGGCCTCAGAGATCAGTCATGACCAAGAAGCCCACGGCGCTGAAAAAAACACCCGCCACCAAGAAAACCACTCGCTAATGGTGCATAATTCACCTGAGGTAATGTTGCCACGATTGCCCACTCGGGATGGTATTCGGCTGCGAATCGGTTAGAATGTCGTAGAGCTATGATTGAATTGCGTGAGGGTTATGAATGGCTAAGAAAAAGCAAATAGCGAAAGTGCCCGGTGCAATTATAGATGCTAGAACCCGAGAGCAAATAGAACTTGAAGTCATATCCAGCGAAGCCAGACTTCGACTTACTCGCGTACTCCGACGGTCTATTAGGGTAAGCGGACTCGAAAATTCACACCAAATCGAGCTGATCCGCATTAATAGGATTGTGAATCTGGCGAATACAGTTCTTGGCAGATCAATTTATACGCTAGAGCTTGGAGACTGGGATTACGAACCAGCAGAATACGCTTGGCATAATGGGGAGCTGGAGCTGCTCATGCGACGGCCCGATACGGCTCAACTGGTTGAGGTGTTGGTCGATCTGACAGAGGCAGGATGCGTTCTAATCGGAGATGTAAATGCAATTCTCGAGGCCGACGGAAGTGGGGTTCGACTCCGCGATGGCAATGATGGCGTTGAGGTCGAACTGACCGAACTATCCGATTTACCCGAGACGCCATTAAGCATTGGCGAACATGCCAACGTTCGAAAGCTCGTTGAGCGCATGGATCGAGCGATGCTCGATCGGGATTGGTCGCTTGTATTGCACACCGGCGCGTCAATATTTGAAACATTGGCGAAGCAGGTTGTGACTAACCCTAATATCCAAAATCAGAGTTCTGGGGAGTTGGTTCGGCCTTTATCGCAACCACTCGAAGCTCGCTGTCCCGTTGCTGGATACGATCGAAAGTATCTTCAAGCGGCGAAACATCGAGCCACTTGCTGGTCATGGCTCGGCGTCTGATCCCTCAATAACGGAGGAAGAGGCAGTTCAAATACGAGAGTTGACAATCGCCTTCGTTCGAATGGAGCGAACTCTGGCGACGGTTTCCGCGAGCCATCCTCCGGCGCCCCAAAAGAAGGGCGCTCCTTGACTTCGATCGCCAGGATTAAATCCCGGCTCAGCACTATCAGGGCTCTTTTGTTGCATAATTCAGGTGCAGAACGTCAGAGTGAATTCTCCGCATCGATCTCTTAGTCGTTCGCCCGGGCAGTCCACGCAGACGGCCTCCCATGTGTGGACATCTGACCGGTCCCGTCTCGGGATCAACGCGGCTCGCTTCCGCACCCGTGGGGCTTGTGCAGCTCCGCCCCGCATGGCGGCGCGCTGGCGCGCGGCGTTTGATCCCTCGCCCCATGGTCCCGGTCCCTTTTGCCCCACGAGGCCGCAATGGCGCGGCCCGCAAGCAAAGGGGAACGACCATGACCGATACGAAAACACTCACCAGACCGACCTGATCCAGTTCACCGGAACCGAGCACTGGTATCGCCACGGGATGGTGCGTGACATTCTCTACACCGACGGCGTGAAATACGTTGCCGAGACAGCCGGAGCCTATTGGCTGATTGACGAAATCGCCTTCGCACAGCGTTTCGACAAGCTCCTTGCATCCGAAGAGTTTCAGAGCTGGAAACTCAATGTCAATGCCGACCACACTGCCACGCTCACCTGCGAAGACGGCGACGGCGGCGTCGTGTTCACCAAGGCGATCGAATTCACGGATTTCCCGCTGGCGGAGATCACGCTGTATTTCATCGACAACACCATTCTGCTGCCGAGCGAGTATTGATCCGCAGCGGGGACAGGCCGCCGATTGGCGGCTTGTTTCTTTTCCTTTTTCTTTGGCCCACTTGGGGCTTCCCCCGCCGGTGCGATCCCGCCCGCCCGGCAACCCCCGCAAGGAACGCGCGTTCCGCGTTACGCGGCGAGCCGGACGATGAAGCCCATAAGAACATCATCGAGGATTTCGACTTCGCCCCTCTTGCCGCCGCGCCTTGTTTCAGGACGTGGAATTGTAGGCGCACACGAATCCGCGATCCAGAGTCCACGGATTCACGGTTTCGTGATTTGCAGCTTCAGGCTTAGGCGCGGCTCGCGGTGCGGCGTGCTGGACCTTCGGCCCCATCCGGGTGACCCAACAGCGACATCGGCGTTCGGCGCTGCATCAAAAGCCGTCAGTCGAGGCAGAAATCGGACGGAGCCGACGGCTATCCAGGGAATGTCGCGGGAATATGCGCTGGCGCACACACGGGATCTGGATCGCGTTGTAATCGGATCGCGTATGGAACCGCCATGGCCTGTCGCGGATATGCGGTGCGACGGAGATAGCCAGGCAATCAATCAGGACGCGCCATGCAAACCCGAATGATTTACAATGGCAAAGATCGTGACTCTCTCCTCATGCCGATGAACGATCGAAGCATCGATCTCTTGCTCCAGTACAGTATCCAGCTCGTGCGGTGTGAACCGACCTCTCACTTCAACGCCGCGGGCACCTATTGCACCGGGAATGGCAGGCTGCACGATCAATACGGCCTGTTTCATCTCGACCCCTGGACAGACGCCGAGTGGAACGGTTTCCGCGACAATTTCGTCACAGTCATCATGCGCTACTGGGACGGCAAGTTCGAGCTCACGCCGAACCGGGCATGGTATCAGGCGCGCGGCCCACAGGCGACCACCGAGGCCAAGATCGCTTGCAGTCTTTCTGTCGGGCTGGTGGATTTGCCCGCGCGGGCGAATCAACGGTATTTCATCATCAAGCCCCGGGAGACGACCTTCCGCTCGTTCGCCGCGCCGGAGCGGCGGCTCGGGCTGTTCACGCACCGCGACCTCTCCCTCGACTGGAACACCCGAATGACCCGCGTCGGCCGCGTCCGACACAGTGTCAGCTATCTTCAGAGCACCGTCCTGCACGAGTTTGGGCATACTCTGGGATTGCCCCACGTCAACGGGGCGGGCAACAGCGACGCGAACTACGGCGTCACGCTGGACCAACGTGAAGATCTCATGGGCTTGGGCGACCATCTCTCCGCAAGGGAAGCGCAGCCCTGGAAATCGCAATTGCGCCACCATTTGATACCCGGCCACGACCGCGCCGCGTTGCGCTTCACCGCGCGGGTGACGGCGCCGCAATTGATCACCTACTGGGACAACGACTGGAGACCCAGCCCATAATCCGCCTCCCGGCCGCCTTCCCTGACGCGCCTGCCGCAAGGTGACAACGGCCATTTACGAAAATTCGTTTCCGACCATCCGCCAATAGTCTGACGATCTACTTCGGCGTCTCCCCGGGGCCAGGCTGCGAAAACTGCAAACCGGCGGTATTCGAGGCGGCGATTTGAGAGCCGCATAGCGGGTCATCGCTTTCCGGCGGATTCCCCGTCAGGCGGTCATATGACCCGGCGTGAACCTGACGCAACAACGTGAGAACGCGCGGATCGCCGGGCGACTGATCGAGGGCATGGAACGCCTCACGGAGCAGTGTTTCCGCGATCAACGGCCAGTCCGCCGCCTTGCCGTCCTCCCGGTCGAACAGTTTCACGATGAATTTGCGAACGTGCAACGCGCCAGCTGTGGCATCAGCAGGCTTTTTCAGGGCGGGCGGGGCGGTATGGCGACGGCCTTTCCTCATGCCTTATTATAGCATTTATCGGTTCATCTTTTCGCTAATTTTGGATGGACGGACCGCCCGCAGGGCTGTCGGCAGTATCACAGGATCAAGACAGTCTTCAGTGGCGTCCGCCGCGTTGCCGCCCAATTGTGCGTGGTTCACGACTCCAGGCATGATCGTGATCACCAGCGACAAAGCACCCTGCGTCAGCGGCGACAACCGCTACCGCCCAAACATCGAGCAGGGTTACCGGTAGATAGCCTTTCCGTTCCTTCGCATCCTTCTCTTTGATCTGTTCCCCCTAAGCGTGGCCTCTCAGACGGCCTCTCATGTGGGGACATCTGACCGGTCCCGCCTCCGGATCAACGCGGCTCGCTTCCGCACCCTTCGGGCTTGTGCAGCTCCGCCCCGCATCGCGGCGCGCTGACGCGCGGCGTTTGATCCCTCACCCAATGGTCCCGGTCCATTTTGCCCCACGAGGCCGCAATCGCGCGGCCCGCAAGCAAAGGGGAACGACCATGACAAAAGAACGCTTCGACATTCACCAGCACATCACCGACAAGATCGTCAGCGCCATCGAGCGCGGAGCAGGGGAGTTCCGTCTTCCCTGGCATCGCGGCTCCGGCAACATCATGCGTCCGCTCAACATCGCCTCGAAGAAGGCCTATCGCGGCGTCAACGTCGTCGCCCTCTGGCCTATGCCGAGACCTCCGGCTACAGTTCCGGCACATGGGGCACTTACCGCCAATGGGCCGAGACCGGCGCCCAGGTCCGCAAGGGCGAGAAAGCCGCCTATGTCGTCTTCTACAAGGAGCTTGAAATCGCCGCCGAGTCGGGCGAGGCCGAGACTGAAACCCGCCTGTTTGCCCGCGCCACGCCTGTCTTCGCCGCCGAGCAGGTGGACGGCTATCAGCCGCCCGTGATCGACGCGCCGACCGTCATCCCCATGACGCCGATCGAGCAGGCCGAGGCCTTCGTCGCCGCGACCGGCGCCCAGATCGACTACGGCGGAACCCGCGCTTTCTATCGTCCTTCGACGGACAGCATCCAACTTCCCCCGCGTGAAGCCTTCATCGGTTCGCCGACCAGCACGCCCGCCGAATCCTATTATTCGACGATATTGCATGAGCTGACGCACTGGACTTCAGCCGAGTCCCGCTGCAACCGGCAGCTTGGAAAACGCTTCGGCGATCAGGCCTATGCGATGGAAGAGCTTGTCGCCGAACTGGGCGCGGCCTTCCTCTGCGCCGATCTTCAGCATCACCGACGAGCCCCGCGTCGATCACGCGCAATATCTCGCCTCCTGGCTTTCCGTCATGAAGGAAGACAAGAAAGCAATCTTCACCGCCGCGTCAAAAGCCTCCGAGGCCGCGGCGTACCTTACCGGGCCGCAAAGCTAATGCACGCCCGATCCGGGGCCGCCCTTCGGGGTGGCCTTGTTCTTTTGGCCTGTCTCTTGGGGCAGCACTCGCCGGTTGCAATTTATTGCCGAAGGGCAAGGTTACATCAGCCGACGCAATCAACCACTAAGAGCCAACGAGAGTCGCGAGGTTCGATACAATCTGGCGTGCCATTACTTCGGTCGAGTTTTGCCGCAGTGCTGCGAGCTCAGCTACAGTCTGCTTCACATCGGACGGCCTCACGGGCCGTCCGTCAATTTCGACGAAGGGCCCGTCGGTTTCAGTCAGGAGTTGATCGCCCGGCAGCCCGGCGACCATCGCTCTGTGCTTGGGAGATCGCAGCATCTTGATATTAATGGAAAAGTAGCAGCCGAGGTCAACGGCGCGACGTGCCTCGGCGGGTGTGCCTGTAAACCAATGCAGGACTGGGCGACCGCTACCGCTCGGCAGGCTCCGCTCGATATGGGCCAGCACCTTGGAGACGGCGCGCACACTATGGATGGTCAGAATTTTTCCGCCCTGTTCTGCACAAGCGCGTAAGACAGACTCGAAGACTCGCTCCTGAGCCTCGAAGCTCTTGTAGAAGCGCGGTCCGGCATCAAGCCCGACCTCACCGACGTAGCGGGTTTCGGCGAGGTGGTGATGAAACAGCGGAAGCTCGCCTGCACGTTCAGCGACGAGTTGGGGATGAAGGCCAAGAGCCACCCGGACGTGCTTGGAAGATGCTGCCATGTCCCGATTGCGGGGCCAGGCTTTTGGGGTAGTGGTAACCGTCAGTGTCGCGACCGCATCTTGGTCGCATTCCGCAATCAATGCAGCGTGGTCTTGATAGAGATCAAGATGGCAATGGAGATCGACCCACTTCGGACGTGTCGGAGCAGAATTGGTCACAGGGGTTTGACTCTGACGCCGGCAATCAAGCGACCTACCTCGCGCAGCCCCTCAGCGTAGACCGTCTCGTAGGCGCCTAAATCGTCAGGGTAGTCGCTGAGCGGGCCCGGCCTATGGATGTCGAACTTGGCGCGGCCCGGTTTTTTGGCAAGACGGGACAGCGCCAATTGAAAGGATCGGATGTGTTCGCCTTCAGCTTTGTTGGAGTCCAGCACGCTGGCTTGGAGGTCAGGGATCTGATAGGGCGTGTCGTCGGAGCCCCAGCCTTCCAAGATCGCTGCTCGACGGATCAGGCAGGGCACACAATGACCACAATGCTTGGGATGACGCTGGTCTTCCTCCTTTGCCCATCGGCTCTTCGCCGGTGACGAGCAAGACATGGTGTTGCACGCTTGCTTGCGGAGAAATGCCAGATCAGCGCATCCTTTGGCCATCGCCCCCTTCGTCTGATGCCGGTAGGCGTTGTCGACTCGGGCGTTTATTTTGAGGCCACGCAGTAGTTCGTCGAACCTCGCCATGTAATAGGGATGGGTGGTGCGAGTACTCAGCGCACCCAAGCGGAGAGGATCGAGCGGCACGTTGAGTGAGATCAGACCGTTCTCCGGAACATGGATGACAACGTCTCCGCCGATGGCGTCGGCGGCGAGCGCCGCCAAGGCGAAAAACAGAAAGGACCGGGCTCGCAGCGTATTCTCAGACAAGGAATCTTCGACGGTGTCGTTTGGGAAGCCGACACGCGCCCGGATATGATTGAATTCGATTCCAGGAAAACGTCGCTTTAAGACCCCGCCGCAATAGTTCTGGTGCTTGCTGGTGATGCCGTCCCAATAGTGGCTGACAAGCATCGGTTTCTCGCCACTGGCGAAGAGGTCGATCGCACCAATAAAGCTATCGAGACCGCCCGAAAACAAGCAGACCCCGGTCGGGTTCGCCGTGCGCAATTTTTTGGGAGGCGTCGTCAACGATGAAAGGTGGGCGATCCTTGGCCGGAGATATAGTCCCCAGCGATCGCCGGTGAGGAAGTCGAGCATTCGTCGGATGAGCGGAACCATATCCTCCCACATCACAGGATCCGCAACCGGGATGTGTAAATCGATCTCCCTCGTCCAGGCGTCCTGAGATTTGGTTGTTCGCGATACGCGGGTATCAGCGGCGGTAAGTACCGCCGCAAGCAGCGCTAAATCAACCGTGCGTTCCGAGGGACGAAGGCCGAGTTCCCGGAGCTGATCGAGAGCTTGTCCGAGGCCAAATCCAAGCCGATGGTGGCCATCGACAAAATTAACCTCGGTGACATGGCTGTCGGCACGCACCGCCGCAACTGGTACTGTGTCGCCTACGCCGAGGCGGCAGACAATGCTATGGTGTCTCATCCCGCTGCCTCCCCGGCGACCGCGATGAGTTCGAACGCCGCTTCGTAAATTTGATTGATGATCCGTTCGATATCGCGATCACCCAATTGATCGACGCCGTCTAAGTGGTCCGAAAGTTCCCCGCGGGTGCATCCAGTTACGAAGTCATGGAGCTGCTGCTGTGCGCTTTCGACGGCAGCGACATCATCAGGAAGAGTCACGCCACGTCCACCCAGGTCCGCCACGACGCGGCCTTCGATCGAACGAGCAATGAAATCGAGAAAGAACTCCTGCATCTGGTCCGGCGTCATAGTGCCGAAGTCGCCGACCCCCGACTCTGCGAGATCGCCGATCGTTTCCAGCATTGCCTGCCGGGCGATCGCTTCGTCTATCGCACCGCCCGGCGGACATACGAACTCCAGGAGTGCCATGAAGACGTCTGCCGCTGGCCGTCCAGCGAGCCCCGGCAGGTTGAGCTGACGCAGCGCTTCTGCCGCGCCGAAGCGTTGGACATCACGGACGACCCCGAGGAGGCGCGCGCCCGTTGCGCGGGAAGCCCCCATGCGCCGCGCCGCGCGTCGTGCTCCGCCGGTCCCGTTGCGCACATAGTTAGATAGGGCGCTGCCCAAGGCACTCCGACTGCTCGTTCTGGCGAACCGAGAGAAGCTACCGCGCGCTCCTCCCAATCTACCCGCGCCAGAGACATCTGGCCCGCGCGGGACTGCTGGCGCGCCTGGTAAGGGTTGAGCGGGGGCAGTTGGATTGGGGCGCCGGGAGCTGGCGCTGGCCCGGCGGGGGCCACGCCCGGCACCGGGTCATCGACCCAGGAAGGTACGAGACCGGTTGCGGGGCCGCCATATCCCTTCGACGTTCCCATCCGGTCAGGCCTTCTTCATCGTGGCGATTGCGCTGGGCTGCAGTCTGTAGAACCTTGTTCTCGGTTTGCTCGGCCCAACCGTTCATGACGCCTTGAAATTCGACAGCGGTGTTCGTCTCGGTGAAACAATGTCCCAAACTCGATGCAGCCCAAGCCCCAACCTTCGTGGTCGGCAGTTCTCTAACAAGCCCGAGCAGGCGGCGCTGGAGCGGCGGATGTGCCGCGACGAGCGCGATCAGCCCCTGAATGCCTTTTGGCTCTGTTGTGAAGCTATCTTCCTGCAATATGCGCGCACGGATGGCGTCGAAAACCTCTTCCGGTTCCGGGCCGGTCAGCTTGGCGATCTCCTGTCCGGCACCCCGGGCCATCATGCGGGGACCCATCAACTTTTCAACAAGACCCTCAAGATGGCTGGCTGCGGCGAGTCCGCCAAGGGAGCTGCGTTTATCCCGCGTAACGAAGACGTAAGGGCGAAGATCGACGCCCGCGAGGAGAGGGTCGATTGCCGCCCAGCCCTTCGCCCATTCGTTCTTCGTCCATTCCTCGGCTTCTGCAGGCAATGGTGTTGCCTTGGGGCGCGGTGCTTTCCGAGCGCCCTTGCCGACCGGTTTATCGTCGTCGTCATCTTCGAAGGCGGGATTGCGAACATAGTCTTCGAAACGGGCAACCGCCTCGGGTTTGCCGTCGTTGGCGCCTGCGGTCAGCCGAGCGATCTGCTCATAGAACTCGGAATAGAAGCGTTCGGCCAACATGATCTTGGCCAGAACCGGCCGCTGAATCTCGGCGCCGAAGCCGCGCTCCTCGGCGATCGCGTGGCGGAGCATCATTGAGTTGAGGAACCGCTTGATCTGTCTCGGATTGCCACGGGTCCCTTCGCTCAAGATCTTGGTGACGTGAGCACTAAGGACGAGCGCCTGATCGATCTCGGGCGGCACGGTTCCGCCCATCGCCGTCTCAACCGTTTTCCGATCGAGCCCCCGGCTCTTCCAGGGACGCTTCATGTCCTCCCGAGCCGCCCCAAGAAGTTGGATGAAGCGCCCATCGCTTGTGCCGAGCGCATTCTCGGCGAGAAGCAGTGTGATATAGACACGGGTCTCGGCGAGACCAAGGGCGGGGATACGGAACGGCACCTGAATCAGCTTTTCCAGATAATTTCGTGCGTAGCTTCCAGGACCGGAGCTTGGGGGCAGATCAGGGAAGTGCTCACGGACTGCATATTCGATCATCAGCTCGTCGGCGCCGATGACAAAGGCAGTGCGGTCCACGAACAGGAAGAGCCTGATCGCTTCCAAGGTCGCGATCGCCGTCTGCGGCAGGCACCGGTCGAGATCATCGACGATGACCACGAGTTGGTCGATATCGGCGGCGTCCAGCAATTCCTTGAACTCTTCCCGGAAAGCGTGGATGTGTTCGGGAAGATGATCGGCCTCCTCGGGGGCCTTCTTGATGAAATCGCCCGCCTGCTCTCCTGCGCTCTTCAGGTTTTCAAGCGAGAGCAGATCCTGCGGATTGGCCAGGACGGCCGTTGCCATATCGAAAAGGCTTTTGACGTGATCGAAGCTCGGAATGCCGGTCGCGGCCGTTAAAGCGAACCCGCCTGCCTTGCGTGCGAGTTTCAGCCAATCAACACGCTTCAAAACCTTCCGGGCAGCTTCCGCGACCTTGGTTGACGTCGGCCGAGCGCGGCGCAGCTCATCGACGATAGTTTCGATGACGACCGTCTTCGCGTCCTCGAAGCCTTCGAAGGTCCAGCCATTGAACCAGAGGCAGAGCGCACGCTTGTCGTCAGCGAAGGCGGCCTCGGTCATCTTGAGGATGCTGGACTTTCCCGCGCCCCAGTCCCCATGGACCCCGATCGTAACGGGTGCTTCAGAGGACTCGCGAATGAGCCTGACCACGGTCTTGGCAATCGCCTCGTAGTAGAGCAGATCCGTTGCGGTCTCTTGATCGTTCAAGAACATTTAATCTTCCAAGCCCCAGTTCTTTGACAAACGAATCACCATATAAATGAAGTATATTCAATTTAAAGAAGAATTTTGTCAAAGAAACACCGATGCCATGCCTCAAACACACGAAATGGAATTAATGCGGCATGTTCGATTCCGGTAAGTTTACGACCTTTGATTGTCTTATAAAGCCATCTCGACGTAGGGCCACTTCGATCTATTTCGCGTCCTTCCCCTACGCGGTCCCCGCAGACGGCCTCTCATGTGGGGATCTGTTACCCGGTCCCGCCTCCGGATCAACGCGGCTCGCTTCCGCACCCTGCGGGCTTGTGCAGCTCCGCCCCGCATGGCGGCGCGCTGACGCGCGGCGTTTGATCCCGAGGCCTTTGGTCCCGGTCCCTTTTGCCCCACGAGGCCGCAATGGCGCGGCCCGCAAACAAAGGGGAACGACCATGACTGATACGAAAACACTCACCAAAGCCGACCTGATCCAGTTCACCGGCAGCGAACACTGGTACCGTCACGCGATGGCGCGCCACATTCTCTACACCGACGGCGTGAAATACGTTGCCGAGACAGCCGGCGCCTATTGGCTGGTCGACGAAATCGCCTTCGTGCAGCGTTTCGACAAGCTCCTTGCGGCTGAGGAATTTCAGCTCTGGAAGCTCACCGTGAATTCCAATCATACCGCCACGCTCACCTGCGAAGACGGCGACGGCGGCGTCGTGTTCACCAAGGCCATCGAATACACCGATTTCCCGCTTGACGAGATCAGCTTTTATTTCATCAACAACACCATCCTGCTGCCGAGCGAGTATTGACCGGCAGCAGGCGACAGGCCACCAATTGGCGGCCTGTTTCTTTTCCTGTTTTCTTTGGCCCACCTCTCGCGGGCTTCCCCGCCGGTTGCGATCCCGCTCGCCCGGCATCCCCCGTTGATTCCGGGCGCGCACGGTTTTTGTGTTCCGACACGGTCGAAATCGGGGCGCGGTTATGTTTCATCAGTGAAGCCGGACGATAAACCCCATTGGATCATCGTCGACCATTTCGACATAGCCGTTCTTGTGCACGCGCATCGAAACGCTGAAGAGTTCGCCATGATAGGCCATGTAGCCCTTCAAGGCGAAAACATCGCCCTCAGCATTCTCACCCACGCAAACGAAACGCATATCCTCCGGTTGCCGTTGATCGGGCTTGTCGTCGTTGACCAGCCTGTAGCCGTTCAGGGACTCGACGATGATGAAGGGTTCTCCGTCTTCCATCCGCAGAAACGTCGTGAAAAACCGGCTATAATCGCTGGCATTGTCCCGCGTGATGACGAGGCCAGCGGCGTCGTTGGCCGCGCGAATTTCCTCGCCTTTTCCGTTTAGCGGATAATACGCCCGCGCGGACAGTTCGCCTTGCCCCGCCGCGACCATGAACATGGCGCCCGTGCCATCGTGCATCCTCACCAGTTCGCCGTTTTGATAAAATGGCGTCCGGAGCGTGGATGCTTCCAGGCTCGTGGTTTGTTGTGGCCATTCCAGCCGTTCTTGCAGGCGTTGTAACTCCTCACCCTGAATTTTAGTCCACATTTTTGAACTCTCCGTTGCGATGTCCTTATCCCTTCTATTTTGAACGTCGCTGTTTCGGCTTCAAGGCGCGTTTCTGGTCGCAAACTGGTCACTCGCACAGCGGTCGTGAGCAGGGGACTCACACCGGCTCTGCCTGAAATCGAAAACCCGACTTCATCCCCCAAATTCGCGAGCTGCCATCGGTCGCTGAAGCCCGATCCTCGCCCTAAACCGGCACCGACGTTCGGCCTCGAACACTGCGAAATTGTCCGGCATGTTCTCCCACCCCCGCAGGCCTGCCAGCGGGCCTCGAATGCGCGCGATCCCTGAAGACCCGCGTCAGGGCAGCAAGACCTTTCTTCGACCCTCAAGAGGGAGGGAACCCAACAAAGGATCGGCTTCGCCTTCTTGCCTCCCTGCCTTGTGCGGCTCTTCGGCCGGGCCGCGTCGAGGCCCCGCTGTGGCGGCCTCCAGCAAGAAGGAGAATCCCGATGGGACTGGATATGTACGCACTGACCACGACCGAAAAACCTGCCTCGGAGGTCGACTTTGACGCCGATGCACACAGCGAGCTGCATTACTGGCGAAAGCATCCCGATCTGCATGGCTGGATGGAGAAGCTGTACCGCGAAAAGGGTGGCGCCGCTGAATCCTTCAACTGCGTCCGCATGGTGCTCGTGATGCCCGATCTCGATCGCCTTGAAGCCGACATCAAAGAGAGCCGCCTGCCCGATACGCAGGGCTTCTTTTTCGGCGAGTTCGGACGGGTCTGAAACAGCCGGTGACCTGGCGTTCATCGGCGAGGCGCGCGCCGCCATTCAGGAAGGCCTGACCGTCTATTACACATCGTGGTGGTAAGACACTGCCGAAAAGGGCCGCCAATTGGCGGCCCTTTCTGTGCTTGTGTGTCGTCCGCCTCCTGATGGCCAGTCCCGCCAATTGCGATCCCCGGCGGTCGTGACCAGAGGATTCACACCGACTCCGCGTTGCCTTACGATTCCCGCCCCGCCTGCCCGCCGTAGCCTCCTGTCGTCCGTAGCCCCTTGGCGTAGGAGGATGGCGAAGGCGGGGAATTGCTGGAAGGTTTCAGATCATGTGGCGTCGCGATGTTTGCTCATGGTCGCCCGAACATTGGGGATCAGCACCGGAAGACTGGCAAAGAAAAGCAGCCGAGGCACAGCGCGGCATGGAAAGTAGTATCCCGGAAATCAAAGCTGCAGGCTATAGTGATGATGACGCCGCGCAAGTCGCCCGCGACTATCTGGAACAAATCGAGGTTTGCAGCGTCAACATTGAATTGCTGAACCGGACGGGATCGTTCGATGACCCAGCATGGATCGAGCGGCGCAGCCTTGCCGCCCGCGAACGCCTGGAAGCTGAAACGGATCCTGTAATGATCCTCGGTCGCCGCAAGCTCGTCAGAAAATGGGACGAGGAAATTATGCGGTTTCAGATGGAGGTGCGCGTCAAGTCGCACTTGGCCTGCGGGAATCAGGCCGCAGCGCAAGCCGCTTATAATGAATTTGCAGAATGGATGCGCCGACCGGATCGAAAAGACTTCGACAAGACAGGTTGACAGCGACGGGCTGCGGATCACCGCTGCTTGGGAGTCAAAAGGACTTTTGGGCGCCGTTCTTCGGCTGTATGAAATAGCGAATAGGTCCTGCTTACATAATTGCTGACGCCTTTTAATCCTGACAGATACTCCTCGAGCGCTGGCGTCATGTCCGCCTCGATGAGACGAACCCGGCGTGTGGGATCATTGGTCTCAAAAAGAAGATAGAACCAAGGTTCTCCGCGCCTGATTACAAGGTCCTTGGTCGTATCGTACCACTCAAACGCCCACATCAGAGGGCGCGGCCATATATGGATCGGCATTCTGCCATCGATCATGATGCCGGGCAGTGGTGTTTTTGGGTAATGGCAGAAAGGCGGCAGCTGGCTCATGTACACCGGTTCATCCGTTACGCATAAATATGGTGTGATGAATTGAATCAACGGCCGATCCGGGTGCCTCCATTCATTCCGGCCAACAACAGCCAGCATCTGATTGAGATATTTTGGACGGATCGTGCCGTTGTTCCCAGCAATATTTACGAGCGCCGGCTTCCCTTTCCCATCATCAAGCATAAAGCGCAATTGAATATCTACAGGACAAGGAACCTCGAACAGCCGCGCTTCAAAATCCACGACTGCGGGGCAATAGGAAAGCCCCTTTGCATGGGTAATTTTTCCCTCAGTCCGCGACAACTTACGGGGAGCGTCCCATATGAAACCCGCCTTGTCAGTCTGTAGGAGCCAACCCACGTCGACAGTACGCGCGCGCTGGCTATCTTCCAGTTTTTGATGTTTGGGTAAAAATGATGATAGTAATTGTTTCATTACATAACTAATATTTTAATTACATATCCGTTTGCGGATGTATTCCATATCTGAAGCCACACTCACCACAGCACTCTATGGAGTGTTTCCATGTAACTTGTAAAGCATTTCTGGTCAATCACCTTCCATCACCTATGGATAATATTTGGTGCATTGTTTTGCACACTTAGCGTGTGGTACTATTCGTCACGTTGAAAAATAATTATTACTGAAAAGGAACAATATTATGACCATCATCACCGGAACCAGCGGCAACGATACCCTGTACGACACATCAGGCACTGATACGATTTACGGTCTGGCAGGTGATGACATCATATACGTGACAACGGGCAACGATCAGGTGTACGGCGGAGAAGGAGATGATATCATATATGGGGGAAGCGAAGCCAATCATTACTATTATAATCTCGGGGATGGCAATGATGTAATTCACGAAGCCTCAAGCGGAGGAACGGATGTTCTTTATCTCGGCGATGGCACCACGAGCAGCATTTCGGCAGATGATCTATCTTTTCAACAAAGTTCAAATGATCTCATAGTTTCCATTAACGATGGAGGCGGCAGCGTACAGGGAACTGTTACCATCGCCGATTACTTTGCTTCATCAGCCATGGATACTATTGAGACAATCAGAACCACCCATGCTGTAAGCGGCTATGGTGCAACATACGAGGATATTAATCCTTACTCGCTTCTCTCATCCGATTCAAACTTGGTGGTTGCCACAACCACAGGAACCGAGACTTTATACGCCCCCGCCACGGCTGATAATCACATTATCCTGGGCGGCCTTGGCGACAACACCATCTATGGCAGCGACACCTCCGGGGCGGTCGATTACATTTACGCCGGAAACGGAGCCGACACCATACAGGGCGGAATAGAAACAGATTATGTCTGGTCCGGAACGGGCGCGATACAGTCAATCTGGGTGACGGCGATGACATCGCTTATGGCGGTGCCGGCAACGACACGATCACCGGGGGCGATGGCGCAGACAACATCGTTGGCGGCAACGGCGACGACCTTATATACGGGGACGATGTTGCTGGCGTGAAAACGGGCGATGACTGGCTCTATGGCGGCCACGGCGAAGATACGATCTATGGAGGAGCCGGTGACGACATGATATTTGGGTCGGCTGGCACTGTCATTGGCGGCTCGGTAGACCCTACGGACGAAACTGCTACCAATCACCTCTATGGCGGCGATGGTAACGACACCATAACGGCTGGCTCCTATGGCGATGAAATCTATGGCGGCGATGGTAATGACTATGTATACGGCCAGGCTGGAAATGATTATATTGACGGCGGCAATGGTGATGACCAACTATATGGCGGCTATGGACTAGATACGATCTATGGCGGTGCTGGCGACGATTTTATTTCGACTAATCATTACACTGAGAATGGAAGCGGACCGGGCGATACGCTTTATGGAGGAGCTGGTGCGGACGTGATCGTGGGCAGCAGCTATAGTGACTATATAGAAGGCGGTGACGATAATGATACAATATACGGATATGCCGGCGACGATACAATCTATGGAGGCAACGGCGATGACATAATTTACGACTCAAATTCATTTGGCCGTAGCGACAATAATCAAATATACGGAGGGGATGGCAATGACCAGATTTACGTCACGGCCAATGGCACGAACCTGATCGACGGCGGCAATGGCGATGATTACATCAGTTCGACTTCCGCTACCGACACAATATATGGCGGCGCAGGTGCGGACTACGTCACCTCTGGCTCTGGCGATGACCTTGTTTATGGCGGGACAGGAGATGACGAAATTCACGCCGGTTCAGGCGACGATACCGTATATGGCGATAGTGGCGACGATGTAATTTATGGGGACACCGGTGGCGATACTCTTTACGGCGGCGCCGGCAATGACACAATTTACGACGATAACGGTTCTTTGACAGCCGATGGCTTTGGCAAAGTCGATTATCTCTATGGCGGTGACGGCAATGACACGCTCTATGCTGACCGCGGGAGTAATTTCCTATATGGCGGCGACGGTAACGACACTTACAAGATGTGGAGCGTTACTTCTGCCACCGCCATAGATACTATACAGGATTCAAGCGGCACCAATTCTGTTCAGCTTCAAATTACTTCCGCCCTTTCCTCATACGTCTCCACTTATATGGACGGCACCGATCTTCATATTCTCTTTAACGGTTCCTCCGAGCAAATCGTGATCCTGAATCAATTTGGCGCTGATTCCGCCACTGGTGATCTTTCGCTTTCGATTGAAAGTATCCAGTATTCCGATGCTGTCGATGTCGATGTCTCGCACTCACTCATTGACGGCACAAGCGGGGCCGACACCCTCACCGGCACATCTAATGCCGAAACGATTGACGGCAGAAGCGGCAACGACATCCTCTATGGAGGCAACGGCGACGACCTTTTATTTGGCGAAGCTGGCAACGACACAATTTATGGCGGGGATGGCCACGACCTGCTTTATGGCGGCGCCGGTGACGATGCGCTCTATGGCGGTAATGGCGATGACACGCTCTATGGCTATGCCGGCAACAACACCCTGGACGGCGGCGCGGGCACCAATACAGTCGATTACAGCGCCGCGACCTCCGCCGTCACAGTTGATCTGTCGATGGGAACAGCCAGCGACAACGGCTTCGGCGGCTCCGACACGCTTGCCAATATCGAGAATGTCATCGGTTCAGACTATAACGATACGATCACCGGCGACAGCGGCGACAACACCATCTCAACCGGTGCTGGAAACGACACCATCTATGCCAGCGCCGGAAATAATATCTATGACGGCGGCGCCGATCTCGACACGATCGACTACAGCGCCGCCGCAAGCGGCATCACCGTCGATCTTTCGATGGGGACGGCCAGCGACAACGGCCTCGGCGGCTCCGATACCCTTGCCAATATCGAGCACGTGATCGGTTCCTCCCATGACGACACCATCACCGGGTCCTCCGCGAATGAAATTCTGGACGGCGGCGCCGGCAACGACACGATCACCGCGGGCAGCGGCGTCGACACCCTGATCGGCGGCGCAGGCAATGACAGTCTCGACGGCACCGGCAGCCACGCGACTGCCGATTACAGCAGCTCGACCTCCGGCATCACCGTCGATCTTTCGATGGGAACGGCCAGCAACGACGGGCTCGGCGGCTCCGATACGCTTACCAATATCGAGCATCTGATCGGTTCCTCCCATAACGACACGATCACCGGAGGCAGCGGGCCGGGTATTCTGGACGGCGGCGCGGGTAACGACACGATCACCGCAGGCAGCGGTGGGGACACCCTAATCGGCGGCGCCGGCAATGACAGTCTCGACGGAAGCGGCGGGACCGCAATCGCCGATTACAGCAGCTCGGCCTCCGGCATCACCGTCGATCTTTCTATTGGGACGGCCAGCAACGACGGGCTCGGCGGTTCCGATACGCTTACCAATATCCATCACGTCGTCGGCTCCTCTTATGCCGACAGCCTGACGGGAAGCAGCGGCGCGGATACTCTCGAAGGCGGCGCTGGCAACGACACGATTGACGGCGGCGGAGGCAACGACACCATTTATGGCGGCGCGGGTAGCGACACTCTCGATGGCGGCAGCGGCTCGGGCGACGTTGTGAGCTACGCTCACAACTCGGCGGGCGTGACGGTCGATCTGTCAATGGGCACAGCTACAGACGGCGGCGGCGGCTCCGATACGCTCTCCAACTTCGAGAACGTCACCGGTTCGGACTACAATGATACGATTACCGGCGACAGCGGTGCCAATGTGCTCGATGGCGGTGCTGGCAACGACATAATTTACGGCAACGGCGGCGCTGACGATTTGTACGGCGGAACCGGCGCCGATGTCTTTTTGTTCAAGGCGGCCACGGCTTTCTCCGCCCCGATCATCGTCCATGACTTCAGCACCGTGGGCGGCGACCAGATGGACATCAGCGACGTGCTGACCACCTATGACCCGCTGACAAGCCTGATTACAGATTTCGTGCATTTTACGGCAAGCGGCAGCGATGTCATTGTCTCGGTCGATGCCAATGGCACCACGGGCGGGTCGAGCTACACCCAGATTGCCACGCTGATCGGCGATAGCGCTCTGGCCGGGACGGAAGCCACTCTGCTGGCGAACGCTCACTTGATTGCTTGACCGCCGCTAAAACAGGCAGTCCGGCACAGCGCCCCGCGCTGTGCCAGACTGCCTTGCCTTTCTTACCGCGAGGACATCACGCACAGCGAAGGGCGAGCCGGTGTGCGCGATTGCCCGGACCTTTTGTCTCACAGCACGATTTCGAGGCTTCGAGCATAAGCGCGATCAGACGTTTTTCAACAACTCAGCTTCATGTTTGACCAGCTTGCGCGCTTCCTTCACGGCGTAAAAATACAATTTGGCCTGAAGCAATTTGTTGATTTCCAGAAAGAAAGGTGCGGTCGATGGGACGGCGTTCTGGATGTCTTGGATCAGCCCTAAATATTTGTCGAAGTAGGTTGTGGGGTCCGGGGACAGATACATGCACTGGACCAGAAAATAAGCCTTTTTGCAGGGTGTATTCGCTTCCTGTTCCTGAAGCCCATCCTTTCCACGCAGGACCGGCACGCTACCGAATATTTCCAGATGCGTACGCTGGTCACTGTCACCATTGACGACAACCGCCATGCCAATCAGTACCTTGTCAAATGGTCCGAGCTCGATCTTAAGCGCCATGGGCATCTCCTATAAAAACTATAGCAGTAATGGACTTATGGAGACAAACGAAAACCCCGGCGGATTCTTCCGCCGGGGTTCTTCTTTAACTTGACCGCGCCCTATTGGAAGAGGCGGAGGATCGACTGGTTCGACTGCGAGGCCAGGGAGAGGGCGGTGACGCCCAGAGACTGCCGGGTTTGCAGGGCGAGCAGGGTCGCGCCTTCCTCGTTCTGGTCGGCGTTGACCAGCTGGCCGGCGCCTTCCTTCAGCGTGTTGATCAGGTTGTTCGTGAAGTCCTGACGGGTCTGGATGACCGACAGGTTGGCTGCCAGCCCGCTGCCGAAGTTACGGACGGTCGCCAGCGCGTTGCTGGTCGCTGTGCTAGCCGCCGTGATCCCGACCTGCGTCGTAAAGGTCGCCGCGCTGAGGCCCAGCCCGGCGGAGTTGTACGTGACGCCGGTTGTCGTCAGGGTGCTGGTTCCGCCTTCGTTGAAGGTGGTGATCAGGTTATTGCCGTCCAGCAGGTTCGTGCCCTGATACCCCGTATCGCCGTTCTGAACCAGGGCATCGATCTGGCCGCGCGTACTGTTATACTGCGTCTGCAGGGATGTCAGGGTCGAACTGGCGGCGGTATTGCCTAGGAACATCGCTTCTGTGATGCTGTCCACCACGGCGGCGCCAGTTTTGTTGGAGCCGAAACCGAAGGCAAATGTAGCGGATGCGGCCGTGCCGGCGCCGACTGTGATGTTGGTGACGGCCGACGATGTCGCGGTCAGGGTGATCTTGCCCGCGACGGCATCGAAGGAAGCGTTCACCAGCCCTGTCAGGGGGCCGCTGTTGATCTGGTTGACCAGATCGCCGATGGTGCTGCCGAAGGTGTTGAAGGTCAGGGTCTGGCCGGCGGCGCTGACCGTGAACGTATCGGCGTTCGAACTGACGCCAGCGAACGCCGCCGTGCCGGTAAGACCCGAGATTTGGGAGTTCAGCGTCGCGACGTTACCGCCGGAGGTGAGGGCATGCGACGTAACGGAGTTGCCGGCAAAAACGGTTGCCGCCAGTTTCTGGGTTGCGCCGCCCGATTCTTCCTCGATCCGAACTCATTGCTAAGGCCGAGAGCCGCCGCGCCTGTTTGCTGTGCCGCGAGCGTTACGGCGCCAGCGAATTTCAGCGTATCGATCCGCATGCTGTAGCCGGCCGTTGTGGCTTCGATATTCAGGAAACCGTTGGCGTCAAGCGAACCCACGACTTTCCCTGGCGGCGCCTGCGAAGGCCGGTGGTGATTTTTTGGGCGAACTGGGCTGCCGTATCGTTGGCGGCAACCGCAATGGCGTTGCTCGTTCCCACGGCGCCCGTCGAGTTGTAGGTGGTGACCGTGAATCCGTCGCCGACCGCGATACCGCCCGCGCCGACAATGGTGACCAGTTTCGAAAGATCGACGTTGCCGACGATCTTGGCGGTGCCGGAATTGGCGGCGGAGAACGCGTTCTGGGCCTGGGTGACGATGGAATTGGCCTGGTTGATCAGGTTGGTCAGGGCCGTCACGCCGTTATCGGCGGCCTTGATGACTTCGATGCTCTGTCCGATCCCGTCGAGCAATCTGTTCAAATCGCTGGCGCGGTTGGTCAGGGATTGCGCGGCGAAAAACGATTGCGGGTTATCGAGGGCGGAGTTGACCTTTTTGCCGGTCGAGAGTTTGAGCTGGGCTGAGGCGATGCCGGTTGCGGTGTTCTGCAGAGAAAGCAGGTTGTTACGCAGCGCGGCCGATAATACGACATCGGATGTCATGGCAGAAATCTTTCCTATAAGTTGCCTATGTTTAGAAAAACTGAAATCCTCTCAGTCAATTTCAGAATACTATCATATAACTTAAAAACCAATTAATATAGTTTTAGTAACCTTTAACATACTGAATCAAAAGCCACAAAACTATGACTATAGCCTTCGCCGAGGCGTGATAACCTGTATTGCGGAAATTCAAAACGGAAGGTCTTCGCCATCGGCGCCCGGAGGTGGCTCGGACAGCGCCCGCCGCCGCGCCTCGGCTCTTTCCCGTTCCATCGCGTCCATCCCGTTCCGCAGGATCAGCGCGGCGAACGCCTCCACGTCATCATAGCTCGCTTCCGCCGCCATCCGCTCAAGCCGCTTCCCGTCAGCTTCGCTCAGTTCGAGCGTGTAGAAGTACTCCTCCGTCTGCATCGGAACCCCCTGACAATCCGGCCCGCTGACACTACCTTGGCCGATTTTTCGTTGGTTCGGCGCTCAGGATCTGTCCTTGTGCGCACGAGCGTCCCGTTCTCGCGCCAGCGCCATGATCAGCTGACGTCGTCGGACTGATCCTGCTGACGGATCAACCAGTAAACGGAGCCAAGGCACAACACGGCAAAGCCAAGCGCCGCGATCGTTGTCGGCGTCGCGGCCGATAAATCTACGATGATGAATTTCCTGGCGAGAGCCAGCATGGCGATCAGAAATCACCGTTCGCAATTGAACGATGCTCTTCTTGCGATGCAGAATGCTGAGGATCGTATGGTTGAACTCCATGGCGATCAGCACCGTCATGATCATGCCGAAGACGCCTTGAAACACCGCGTGGTCGAGCACGGGCAGGCCCGGGACCAGCAGACTGCCCACAATCGCGGCGATGAGATCGGCGAGCGCGAGGAGAATGACTCCGCTGACGAGTAGCGTTAGCACCAAGGCGACGGCCTGCTCGAAACGGCCGTAAAGGCTCAGGTTGCTCCATTGTTCGGCGGTGTCCGGCAACCAGCGAAAGCGGCCTGGTGCAGAGGGATCAGAAATGTGGTTGGCCATGTGCGTCGAAAGATAGGTATTGTTGCCGAAGGACGGTCAAAACGACGCCGCCGTCTAGATAGGAACGTCGCTTGCAAAATCCAATCCTCTGCCCACCTCCATGCGACTAGCCTTGCGGAGTCTTGAACTTGCATTCGCCGGATGGCGGCCTTCCCGACGCTTAGACTGCCGCTTTCGATAGCTTTTGGCAACTCCAATTCGTGAGCGCGCCGGCGTCTCTCCTCGCAGGAGAATCAGGCCTGTTGCGAGGTGGACCGGATCACCGCCGGACACCTGAGCGAAATCGAGCAGGAAATTGCCGATCTGTCCCGGCTGGCGGACGAGCTGCGCCGCATCAACGGACACTGTCAGGACGGCGGGCTTATCGCCGACTGCCGGATCATCGAGGCTTTATCGCCCTGACCGCTCAAAAGGGGTCCGTTTTGAGCGATTTTGAAATCTATTTTTTAGGCCGAAGCACGGCAATTCGCCGTCCACCACGTCTTGCCGCCATCACCGTAGGCCTGCTACTTCCCACCAGAAAATCACAAACGCGCTGTACGGGCTTCCAGCGCGAAACCTTTTTTCAGGCTCCGGCGCAGCGCTCTTGCGACGTGCTGGACGTTCGTTCAGCGTTCGGAATAGAGCGCAAGCCGTGATGGTGAGGAGGATCAACCATGACAGACGAAAGCCTTTACGCGCGGTAACGACGCCGCTATTCGTCGCCAAGTTCTATTGAATTAAGCTCGCACCACATCCTCAAGGCTCTTTCCTCGGCTTTCGCCTCGAAATCATACCATTGATCGAGCGAGCTCCTTCGATGCAACAAATCCTTGAATCTGGCGTAGGCACCCCTGCCGCTGAAAAATTGCCGAACGTCGTCGAAGTCGTCGGGCAGGAATTGGCGGGCGAAGTCCAGCGCGAGCGGCTTCCCGAGATCGAGCTCTCTCTTGTCAGGTATTTGCAGGAATTTGTCGCTGTCGTCGATGTCATCCGGCAATATGTCCAAGTCGTCGCAGAGCTCGGAATGACAATAGAGCTTGCCGGACTGCTTGCACAAAAAGGCCTGATGCTCGTCTCCGCCGCCGGCGCAGACGAATTCAAACGCTTCCCGTAAGTCTTTCAAGCTGACAGTCATGGTTACCATTGCCAATGATAAATAGCACTACATAACGTCCTTTATGTTACACTAATAAACGGTCCTGCGCGGGTCTATTCCGGGGTACGCATCGCCGTGTATGCTCACGCGTCCTGATGGTGCATAAATCTTGAAAAAATGTACAGCGTTTAAAGCACTGTCACCATTGCGGTTCCAGCGAAAACAGCCCTCTTGAGACCTAGTTTCTCTAGCGGCTCGCAGCGCATTCCATACTGGCGTTATGTGACTGGCGCTTCTCTTTGCAGCAGGTTCTAATTCGGCAAAAAGCCCAGCCGCCGAAGCAACAGCGGCATAGTCAAGCCCTGCACGACAATGGAAAAGGCGACGACGCCAAAAGTTACGCCCACGATTTCGTCGCGCAACGGCAGTGAGGGCGGCATGGAGAGCGCCAAAGCAAGCGGAAGAGCGCCGCGTAACCCGCCCCACCAGAGGATATGCTGTTCGCGAAGCGAGATCGTCCAGCGGGAGCGCAGAAAGAGAAGACTGAGCGGATATACCGTCAGGCCGCGACCAAGGAGCACAGCAACAACCGAGGTCAGAAGAACCGTCCCGTAAGATCGGAACGGCGTCGCCGCGATCGCGATGCCGATGAGAAGAAAGACCACCGAATTGGCGAGAAATGCCGCGAAATCCCAGAAGCCGAGAATGAATTCCTGCCCCCGCGGAGACAGGAAGTTTTTCCCGCGCAACGGGTGAAAATTGGCCATCATAAGACCGGCTGTCACGGTAGCGAGCACGCCCGACACATGGAAATACTCCGCGACTAAGAAAGAGCCATAAGCGGCAACCATGGTCAGGGCGGCCTCGATCAGGTGTTCCGAACTCCGCCAGGCGACGATAAGCGCGGCGCCTCCACATACGGCCCCAATCGCTATGCCTCCCGCGACGATGAGCACCCCGGCCCCGATCATCTCGATGCTTGTCTGCGCGTTTTCAGCGGACTGTGACCATGCCAAGGCCATTACAAAGAGGACCGCCGCCGCGCCGTCGTTGAACAGGCTCTCACTTTCGACGAGCAGACGCAGGCGTCCTTTGACTTTGTTGTCCTTGAACATGGCGATGATCGCCACCGGATCGGTCGCCGCGATAAGGGCGCCGAACACCAGCGCCGAGGCCATGGGCCATCCCAGCAGCCATGCCATTCCCCATGCCACGACACCGGTTGACACAATGGTTCCGAACGTCGCGAGGACGAGGATCGGCAGAATGTCGCGCCGTAACTGCAGCCACGAAAGGGTAATCGCTGCCTCGAACAGGAGCGGCGGCAGGATCAGGTCGAAAATGAAATCGCGCGTTAATTGGAGTCCGAAGTCCACCTTCGAAAGAGCGAGGACGACACCGACAATGACGAGGCCGACGGTATAAGGGAGTTTGAGCCGGCGCGCAGCGAGCGCGACGATCATTGCGACGGCGAGCACGCTCACGAGCTGTCTTAAAGACTCGTCCATTATGAGTTTTTCTAATCCAAGCGTGGTTCCACAGGGGCGCGCTCTTCCACCGAAAGGAGCGGGGTTGAGTGGCGGGCGGAGTGCTGAGCCTAACTACAGAGTCTCAGCCTGCCTTCGTTCGGTTCGCCGCGCAAGCAAAAGACGCAGCGTCGATCTGGGGTTTGTTGGTCGAAGCGGCTATATAAGGCCAAAATGCACTTTTTCGACCCCCGACCTCATTCGGGATGTCCCGCACTACTGCTGGTTGCCGCCGTGCTCTGGTTTCTCTCGCCAGCGAATTAACAGGGGACGGCCACGGCATAGCAACCTCCGGCTAGTGGAATGGAGAAAGCCCATGATCGAGCATTTGTCGAACTTTCCAGATAACGTTCTCGCCTTCGTCTGCAGGGGACGCGTGACGAAGGCGGACTATGATTTCAGTCCTCGTTCCGGCAGTTGTGAAGGCGCTGGAGAAACAGAAGACGGTCCGGCTCTATTACGAAACAGCTGCGGATTTCGCGGGAATTGATCCGGGTGCCATGTGGGAGGATTTCAAGGTCGGAATGGAGCATCTCACGCGCTGGGAGCGGGTCGCAGTCGTCACTGATGTTGAATGGATCAAACAGACGATGTGGTTTTTCAGCTTCCTGATGCCCGGTATGATGAAGTCATTTTCGACGTCGGAAGCCGCTCAGGCGCGTGAGTGGATCATCAGCACTGGACAAGGGCGACGTGCTGATGGTCACGCCCCTTGACCGGCTGGCGCGATCAACCCGCGATCTTCTCAATACCCTCGCGGCGATCACCGGCAGGGGAGCCGGATTTAAGTCCCTTAACGACACATGGGCCGACACCACGACCGCGCACGGGCGCTTGATGTTGACCGTCCTCGGCGGGCTGGCCGAGTTCGAGCGTGAGCTTATCAGCGCCCGCACAGGCGAAGGCCGGGAACGCGCGAAAGAGCGCGGCGTGAAGATGGGCCGCAAGCCGAAACTCACCCTCCACCAGCAGCGCGAGGCGATCAAGCGCCGCGACCGGGATGGGGAGCCGGTGCGTGAGATTGCCCGGACGTTCAATGTTTTTCACAGCACGATTTCGAGGCTTGTGCCATGAACTCCGTATCCGAGACGACGAACCGCGATGACAGAATCAGACAACCGAACATCTATTGCGATACAAATACGCTTGCTCCCAATATCCGGGGCCAACCATCCGAGCTTGAGGCCTTGATGCGCTTGCGAGCGCTACGCGACGCCGGAAAATGTTCGATGTGTCGCTCTCGTATCGTATGCGGAGAATTGGACAGAACTCTGAGCGATGAGCAACGCGATCTGTTAAAAGCTGATTACGAGTTACTGGACGGAATTCTCAAGGATTTACGGATCATTGGCTTTCACACGATCGCCGATCAGTTAGGCGGATCGGTAACGTATCCGCTAGGTTCAGACATTCAGGACGAGAAGCTTTTCGAAGAGATTTACCGGGAGATCAAAGTTCGTGTTCCGCGCGCGCCAGACTTCCAATCTCGACGAGATTCTGAACACCTCACACAAGCCATCTGCAATAGTTGCGACGTGTTTCTAACGTGCGATCGGAAGACGATCATCAGGCCGCTGGGACAATGGCTCGAACAACGGTATCCGCCTCTAAAAGTCCGGCTACCTTCTTGCTGAGATTGATCGAAATTGACTTGTTCCTCTTATGCGTCGAAAGTTCCCGGCGTGTCGTCCGCCGCGCCGGTCCTCGCGCCGATGAACCGATCTGGCCTCAGACCAGAATGACATTGCATACCAAGGTAACGCCGGTGATTGCCGAGGCCGGCATCGCCGGAGGGCCGCATGCCACGCCCAAGGGCATCCGGCACGGCTTTTTCGTTCACGCCATCCGCCGCCGCATCCTCCTGACCCGTCTTCAGAGATGGAT
This sequence comes from uncultured Alphaproteobacteria bacterium, assembly GCA_963789645.1. Lineage (GTDB taxonomy): Bacteria > Pseudomonadota > Alphaproteobacteria > Rhizobiales > Beijerinckiaceae > Methylocapsa. Next base: position 267,642 of record CAWBLM010000008.1, read on the forward strand.
GGGTCATTCGGAACTCAACTATACAGTGGCGCACGTCGAGCAACTGATGCTCTATGCCCCGGAACTTCTCGGCAACGACCGGGCCGACGCGGAACGCCTGTGGTGATAACGCACCTGCAACCGCCGCCAAGCTTTTAGCGCGATCACCGCCGCCTTCGCGAGAACCTCGTTCAGCATGTCCGCGACATTCGGGGCGGAGACCATCGGCCATTGTAGGCAGACAGCTTTGCGAGCGCTGCCCTTTTCGAAGCCCGTCCATCACACCGGCCAGCATCCGCTCGGCTTCCCCGGGGTTTATAGAAAGAAGAGACAGGCAAGAAAAATATTATAACCTGATAACGCTGTTCTTTCACTTGTAATGTTAAAGTATGTATGTAGACTATACGCTCTGAGGTTGCTTACGATCCGGGGATCGGTAAGAACCGGATTGGTGGGGGAAGATGAAGTTGTTTAAGATGCTGGGCGTATTTGTTTTTGCGGTGTTTTTACCTGCCGCTATGTCCTGCGCATATGCGGGCCAGCCACAAGTACCACAACCCAAGCATTGGGATCTTCCGATTCCGGCAGATGCCACGCCGGAGCAGAAGAAGAATATCGAGGAAAAGAACAAGTACGGCGTTTATCCCGGAACACCCCGCTGTGAGGGAGACATTCTGATCAACCTCGGCGGCATCAAAATGATGGTGCCGCGGGGGGGCGAATTTGACCTGCCCGGCAAAAAACATCTGAAGAATGACTTGCGGGGCCCGGAATATAATTGCGCGTTAAGCGCGATAGATGTCAGCCGTTATGACACACCCGAACTGGTTTTGATGGCGGGGTCGGGCAAGCACCCCAATGCCTCGGAGAAAGTTCTAGAAGCCGATATCGCCAAAAACAGAAATCTTGGCAAAAGTAAGTTTTTACCTGATGGTACGGAATATATTGATGGATCTTGGGATTATTACATACTGCCCCCAGGCAAGGCTCCGACAAGAGATAACAGGCCTATTCTTGTGTATTGCAGCGGAAAGTATGAGAAAGAAAAAGACAAAATTTGGTTTCGATCTGAAGGATGTTATAGCACATATATTCATCCATTAGGGTTCTCTGTCTACTATAAATATCCACGAACAAAGTATGCGCCACTATCGAATCTGGATATAGAAGAAAAAATCATACGCGGGCGCATAAATAATTATATGGCGCGCGCACAACTGTCCACACAAGGGGGATCACATGACTAATTCATTTACGTTTTTCGATGACCAGAGTTTTGCGGCCCAGCTTCAAGATCTTTTGGGTACTGCTCAGGCATCGGCGCAAATTGATCCTTCGTCGGAAGAAACAAAATCCGCCTTTGCCGATGTCTATAATTACATCTACGACGCCATCACCGTTTACGATGGCATCACCAGTGCTGCGGGACCTGCGCCGGATGTCGATCCCGATGTCTGGGAATGGGTCGGCGGCGCGAGGGATGTCAACAGCAATACCGGATTCTTCGCCAGCTTCATCCGTCAGTACACAGAGGCCCAGTACGATCTTCGCTACGGCGCGGATTCGATCAGCCAAAGTGCTTTAGATGCAAACGTTCAAATTGCCTCGAACTTAATCGCGTCTAACTTTGCAGCCGACATTATAAGTAAGATTAATGACCCAACTGCACAATCCCAACTCCCCGACATCAAAAGCGTTGCCAATGACGACGCCGGCGCTGCCGCCTCCACGATCTTCAACAGTAACTTTTCCCCTTGGGCCGGCACTATTCTGTTTGCCTATCTTGGCGATACGGCGCCATTGCAGGAGTGGGTTTTGAATCTCGCGACTCATACCGAGAACGGCGTGACCTACAAGAATCTGACCGGCACCTATGATCTGGTGTCCATCGCGGCAGTGACCGAGCAAATGGCCACAGTCTCAAATTCGATTCAGGCGTTTCTTAATTCGGGTGAACTGTTCGACACCGTGAATGGCAATGGTCTTGGCTTGATTGCCACGGCGGGCCTTTTGTCGGATATGAGAACCATTGCGACATCGTTTTTTAACGGCGCTTACGGTTTGTCCGGCAATGAAGCGGGCTTTCAATTCGACATCGGCAGTGCATTGCCTCTGGCGCCCGCCGGTTCCATTTTCTCCTTTGTCGGGCAACCGAATTATATCCTCGGTCTGGAAGGCGACGATACCGGGTCGCATGCGATACAGACCACTGCTGGCAACGACATCGTGAACGCCGGTCCCGGCAACGACACGATCATCGGCTCGACGGGCAACGACCTGATCGACGGCGGCACGGGAACGGACACAGTGAGTTACGCTGGCGTGTCCGGCGGGATCGTGGTGACGGAGGAGCAGGTCAGCGGGACGCTGTACACGGATCGTCTGGATGTGACGAAATCGGCGGGCGGGCTGGATTATCTGTACGGGGTGGAGAAGGTTATCGGCACGGCTTCCGCCGACACATTCAACCTGATCGCCCCCGCGAACCGCATTATCGACGGCGGAGGCGAGACGGACACAGTGACGTACGCGCAACCTGTGGTGGTTGACGAGACGACGGGGTATGTGTGGAACGCGGCGGGGACGGGTCATGACACGCTGTTGAACGTCGAGACGGTGAACGAGACGGCGGGGCGGATCGTGGTCGGAGGCATGGCGGTGCAGGTTCCGTACGCCGCCGCTGCGGACGCGCTGCGGGATTATTCGGCGGAGCGCGCGGGGGCGGCGGCGATCAATATCGATGTGTCGGACAGGTTCACGCAGTTCGGCGACCAGCTGGCCTATTTCTACGAGGCGACGCACACGGTCATCGCGAGCGTCGCGTTCGGCGGGCAGGCACCGGCCACAACGGGCGCCCCCGGTATCGACATCGGGTTTTACACCACCAACCCCCTGGATGTGGTCGATCGCGACCGTGATCCTGGGCGCTTGCGGCGAGCGCAGGTTTGAGCAGGGAAAGTCCGCTGGGATCCCGCGCTAGTCTAGCACCCCCGAAAAAGCGGCAGAGAAAGCCGCAGCCCATCGCCAGGACCAGCATGCCGACGATGCCGATCCGGCCAAGCCCCGGCTAGCCGGTCGGGTGCGCAGACCATGCATAACCATCAATTGGCGCAGATTGGCCTATGGTGCCTGTAGCGCTTCGCCATCGACAACAATGGTCTCGCCGCCGGTGCTGAAGCCGGATTTCATCAGATAGAGTAGGCCTCGGCGATATCCTCAGGCTTGCCGACCCGGCCGACCGGAAGGCGGGCGCCGATGCGCTCGAATGTCGCCAATCTCTCGGCTTCCGGCAATCGATGCCAAAGCTCGGTGTCGACCGCGCCGGCGCACACCCCGTTGACCCTGACCGGCCGGAGTTCGGCGGCGAAGCTCTTCACCATGCCCTCAATCCCCCGAAGCACGCCGGCATAGATACCCCGTCCCGGCGACGCGCGCTGCCCGGCAAAGCCGGAAATCAGCGTGATCGAGCCCGACTTGCTGATATGCGGATAGGCCGGGCGGACGGCATTGAACTGACCCCAGAACCGCACTTCGAACGCCGAGCGCGCCTCTTCGTCGGTGAGCCCGATGATCTGCTAGCTCATCAGCGCGTCACCGACCGTCACCGCCAAATGATCCTCTGATCTGGCCACGATATCCTTGCCGCAGCCAACCTGCACACGCTCATGCTCGGCCAGATGGGTGTCAACGGCCTCCATTCTGTCGTGCACGGACGCTCGGTCTCTTCCCGCTCTCGACCAGGCGAAACAAGCGCTGCGAGGTCATCGCCAGCTCGAAGATCTCGGCTCCCAACGGCGCCAGCGCATCGGCGAGCGCGTTGGCAATAGCCGCCGGGGCGCCGATGGTCCCGCCTTCGCCCATGCCACGGAAGCCGCCGACCGTCGACGGAGACTCGGTTTCGAGATGCCGGGTGGTGATCGCCGGCACCTCGCTTGCGACCGGGATACCATAATCGGCGAGGCTCGCGGTCAGCAGTTGACCGGCCTCGTCGTAGACGATTTCCTCGCAGAGGGCCGCCCCGATGCCCTGGGCGACGGCGCCGTGAACCTGGCCTTCGACAATCATCGGGTTGATCAGGCGGCCGCAATCCTCGGCGACGACGTAGCGGCTGAGCGTGACCTTGTAGGTCTCCGGGTCGATCTCCAATGCGGCGATGTGCGTCGCGCATGTCGTCGTGCCGAAATACGGGTCGTAGAGCTTGGTGACCTCCATCTCCTCGCGCGCTCCTCGGCAAGCGCCCGATTTCGGAATAAACCGCCCTTGCGATCTCGCGGAAGGTCAACGAGCGGTCGGTACCCGAGACGAACGCCCGTCCGTCGAAGGCCTCGATGTCATCGATCGCCGCTTCGAGCAGGTGCGAGGCCGCACGGATCACCTTCTCCTTGAGCAGGCGCGCTGCCAACGTCGCCGCTCCTCCGGCCAGCACCGCGCTGCGGCTCGCATAGCTTCCGGTGCCATGCGCGACGACGGCGCTGTCGCCTTGCAGGATTTGAATGTCCTCGATCCGGGCGCCGAGCTCGTCGGCAATCACCTGCGCGAGCGTGGTCTCGAGCCCTTGGCCGTGTGCGGCAACCCCGAAACTGCCGGTCACCGCCCCGGTCGAATCAAGGCGGATCGTGGCGGTTTCTGTTCCGGTGTTGATCGGCATCCCCGGTGCCGCCGAAATGCGAGACCCGATGCCGGTCAGTTCCGCGTAGGTGGCGACGCCGATGCCAACGAGCCGGCCTTCGGCCCTTGCCTTCGCCTGTTCCTCGCGCAGCAGGTGATACCCGGCTGCCTGGCACGCGCTCGCCAGGGTGTCGATAAAACCGGAACGGTCCCAGACGATGCCGGAGGCCACCCGGTAAGGGAGCTCGTCGGCTCGGATCAAGTTCCGCAGACGAAGTTGAACGGGATCGACCGCGAGACGCTGCGCCGCCATGTCGATCAGCCGCTCCATGACGAACGTCGAGATGGCCGGCCGACGCCGCGATAGGGGCCGGTAGGGGTCTTGCAGGTTGCGACCGCCCGTACCGCCCGCGGTAGGTGGCACCCGGTAGGGACCCGGCAGGAAACTCGCGACCTGGACGGGCTCGAGCGCGGCAGTCCACGGATAGATCGAATAGGCGCCGACATCGCCGATCACCTCGGCGGCAAGCGCTAGAATGTGGCCGTCCCCATCCAGCCCGAGTTCGGCTTCAACGATTTCGTCGAAGCCATGGGTCGTCGAGACGAGATCCTCCCTTCGACTGCCGGTCCAGCGCACCGCTCGGCCGAGGTGACGGGCGAGCACCGAGACAACAATCTCCTCCTGGCAAAGGGATGCTTTGCCGCCGAAGCCGCCGCCGACGTCGGGCGCCGCCACGCGGACGCTATGTCCCGGCATTTTGAGGAATCGGCCAGAACGTCGCGAAGGATGTCCGGGATTTGCGTCGATATCGTCAGGGTTAGCGAACGGCGCCCGCGATCGTATTCCGCGAGACAGGCACGTGGCTCAAGGGCGACAGGCGCTTTACGGCGGAACCGGAAACGGCCGCCGACGCGCACCGCGGCCCGCGCCATCGCCTCGGCAAGATCGCCGCGCGCAAACTCCCGGGTCGCGAGGATGTTCGTCCCCGCCTCTTCGTGCAGCAGCGGCGCGTCCTTGAAGACAGCCCTCTCGGGGTCGATCACGGTTTCGAGCGGTTCGTAGGCGATCTCGATCCGATCCAGCGCTCTCGGCGAGGTATCGGGTCGTGGCCAAAACAGCGACGACGGGTTCACCGACATAGCAGACTTTTTCGTGCGCCAGCGGATACAGCGCGGTCGAGTGATAACCAGGCAGCCGCGAAGTCGCATACACGGCTCGATCAAACCGTTAACTCTTTTGCGGAATAGACGCCGATTACGCCCGGCATCGCAGCCGCCTTCGAAGTGCTGATGCTTGAGATCAAGGCGTGTGCGTGATCAATGCGCCGGAATGCGACGTGCAATGCGCCCGGGACGATCCGGTCGTCGGTGAAGGCGCCCTGGCCGGTCAGCAACCGCCGATCCTCGACCCGCTTGACCCGCGCGCCGATGTTCTTTGGCCGCAAGTCGAGGCCGATATCGGCATCCTCGAACCCCGGCCTTCGATTGCGGTCGCCGGCCATCGCTATCTGAGTGCTGTCTTACAGGATTGCCGCGCGCGGATGCGTGCTTTCCGGGACCCGCGTCAGCACTCCATCAACTCGATGCTCACACCATCGGGTGCCGCGACATAGCATAGCAACCTTCCGCCAACCCCTTTCTTCAGCTCGACCGGGAAGGCGACACCCTTTGCCCGCAGCTCGTCGCAAAACGCTGTGAGGTCACCCTGGTACATGAAGCCAAAATGGTCGATCCCATGCGCGTCATGGCTGGAAAAGTCGGCGAACTGCCGGATCGGCCTCGCAGCGACAGGGGCCTCACCCGGGCGTTGGCCGCGAATAAGGATCGTCATGCCACCCAGATCGACAAAAATCTGAGGCGCGCCACGAGCCATCGTATTGGCCGTGATCGTGGCGCCGAACATCTCGACGTACCAATTCGCCGAGGCTTCGGGATCTTGGCTGATGATGTGAACATGGTCGAATTTGAAGGCCGGATTACTCATCGATCTGTCCCTCATCTGCGAGATCGGCTGAGCCGATCGGTTCTCCGGCCAGGTGCACCAACTTCGGCGAGTGTAATGCGCCATGATCCCTTCTGCCGATAAAATTGTCATTTGCTTCGCCCATGTTGCCTATCGGCTGAACGAGCGGTTCTGGGCCCTCAACACCGGCATTAACAGCTTCGCAGTACGCGATCCCGCGACCCTGGAGAAGCGGGTAGGCGAGGCCGACGTGTTGGTGATCTCCGGGCTATGGCAGAACCATCTTCTCGATCAGACGAAAAGGCTCCGGTTCATTCAGTCGATCGGCGCCGGTACCGACCAATTCCCGCGCGAAGAGCTGGCCAGGCGCGGGATCCGGCTAGCCAGTGCCCGCGGCGTCAATGCTCGTGCGGTGGCCGAGCACGCGATGGCGCTGATGCTCGCATTGGGCCGCCGTCTTCCCGAGGCCCGTGACAACCAAAGCAAGCGCATCTGGCGGGGCATGATCGGCGATCTTTCCCAGCGTGAGGACGAACTCGGCGGCAAGACGCTCCTTGTCGTCGGGCTGGGGGACATTGGCGGACGACTGGCGCAACTGGCCAAGGCCTTCGACATGCACGTCGTCGGGCTGCGGCGCCATCCGGCCTTCGGCCGCGGTGCTGCGGATGCGGTGCATGCCATGGACGAGCTCAATTCGCTCTTGCCCGATGCCGATTTTGTGGCTCTTACCTGTCCGCTGACCGCCGAAACCGAGAACCTGATCGACGCCGAGGCGCTCAGCCGGATGAAGCCTACTGCCTACCTGATGAACGTCGCTCGCGGGCGGGTCGTCGATGAGGCTGCGCTGATCGAGGCGCTTGCGACGCGTCGCATTGCGGGCGCCGGCATCGATGTGACGGCGGAAGAACCGCTGGCGCCGGGTTCGCTGCTATGGGCAATGGAGCATGTCCTGATCACGCCCCATACCGCGGGCGAGACGCGGCGTTATGAGGACAATGTGATCGAGATCCTGCGCGACAATCTGGAGCGTTTTGGCGAGGCGAAACGCAATTGCGCAACCAGATCGTC
>CAWBLM010000009.1:0-15523 GCA_963789645.1 uncultured Alphaproteobacteria bacterium
TCCAGCTCAGCAGATCGCGTTTCAAGACTATGTCGATGCCGTCATGGATGCGGAACGGCGCCTCAAGCGAGTTGAGGAACAGATATTCAGCCTCCTCCCCGACTGGAATTTGCGGCCCGTTGTTGACGGCCTCCAGGCGATGCGGGGGATCGCGCTGATCAATGCCGTGGTGTTGGTCACGGAAGTCGGCGACTTCACGCGCTTCTCAAACCCGCGCCAGCTCATGGCCTATTTCGGCCTGGTCCCAGGCGAGCGATCGAGCGGCGAGACCGTCCGGCGCGGCGCCATTACCAAGACCGGCAACACCCATGCCCGGCGCGCGCTGGTCGAAGGCGCCTGGGCTTACCGGATGAAAGCGCGCATCGGCCGTCATAAGGTCGACCGGATCGAGGCGCTCCCAAAAGCCGTTCGCGACATCGGATGGAAAGCGCAAGTCCGGCTCTGCGCCCGATATCGCCGGCTGCGTGCGCGCGGCAAGACCGCCAATGTCGTCAATGTCGCCATCGCACGCGAGATGGTGGGCTTCATCTGGTCGATTGCCTGCACGATTCAAACCACGCCAAAGGCTGCGTGACCATGACTTAATGGACTGTCAGCAGAGGAGATCGCAAACACAAAATCAGCCTCGGCGCGGTATGCGGCGCTGGGGGCGGGACAATGCCGGGGAGCCCTCGCCGCCACTATGAGCCTTTGACGCTCGCCACCTAGACAGAGGCAGCCCCAAACGAAGCAAGGTCATGCGGCTCGACCCGCGGATGAGAGATTGTTGACCAACGTTTAAGTCCCGCTTCCTGCGCCGCATATCCGTCGTACAAATGCCTTCCGCCGTCGATCGGAATCGGCGGGCCAATTCCTATGCAAGAGCCCCTTGTCAGCAATCATGAGAGTGGGCTGCGTTAACTAAATTGTATGGATTGAATGATTTGCTTTTGTCGTGATTCGCAGCGACGGAGGCGAAGGTGAGCAAGAAGCGCTATGTTGTCGAACTGGGCATGGACGAACGGAAATGGCTCGAACAACTGATCCGCAAAGGCGAGAGCCCGGCCAAGAAGCAGCTCAAGGCGCGGATCCTCTTGCAGGCCGATGAAAGCCCGTTGGGGCCAAAGTGGAGCGATCCACAAATTGCCGAGGCCCTGGGCACGTATCCGATCATGTGCGCCCGTGTTCGACAACAATTTGCGCAGGCTGGCGTGGACGCGGCGTTGAACCGCAAGCAACGCGCGACGCCGCCCGTTCCGCGCATCTTCGACGGCGAGAAAGAGGCCCGGCTGATCGCCTTGGCTTGCTCGCGACCTCCAGAAGGCCGCGCGAAATGGACGCTGCGCTTGTTGGAAACCAAAGTCGTCGAGCTGAACATCGTGGATCATGCGAGCGACAACACGATTGGGCGCATTCTAAAAAAAATGAGCTCAAGCCTCACCTCGCGCAGAAATGGGTCATCCCGCCGCAAGCAAGCAGCGCATTCGTAGCGGCGATGGAAGATATTCTGGCCGTCTATAAGCGGCCACGCGACGGAGATCGTCCGCTGGTCTGTCTGGACGAGACGTCAAAGCAACTGCTGGCCGATACGCGGACGCCGGTCCCGATGAAACCAGGACAACCAGAGCGCCGCGATTACGAGTATGAACGAAACGGCACAGCTAATCTGTTCATGATGTTCGCGCCGCTCGAAGGCTGGCGCCACATTGAGATCACCGATCGCCGCACCGCCATTGATTACGCTCACGCGCTCGAGGATTTATCCGACCGTCATTTCCCGAACGTCGAGAAGATCGTTTTAGTGCAGGACAATCTCAACACTCACAAACCCGCATCGTTGTACGAGGTTTTTCCGCCAGACAAAGCAAGACGGCTCGTCGAGCGATTCGAGTGGCATTACACGCCAAAGCACGGCAGTTGGCTCGATATGGCGGAATCCGAACTCGCCGTTCTCGCGTCGCAATGTCTCGGCCGCCGCATCCCCGATAAGCAAATCCTCATCCACCAAGTCGCCGCATGGGAGGCCGACCGCAACGCCCATCACGCCAAAGCCGACTGGCAATTCACGACCGATGACGCCCGCATCAAACTCAAGCATCTATACCCCACTTTTTAGCTGAACTCGGGCCACTAGCTACAATTGACGCACCGCCCTACAAGCCGCCGAGGCGGCGCCGTCCAATCGCTAAAGTCCGTAGACGGTGTCGGCCGATTGGGGCAAAGTCGGCTCCACCACAGGAACCGCAAAGCATGCTGACCCTCTATTCCTATCCGGAACTTTACGGCGTCGCGGACAACAATCCTTACGGGCTCAAGGTCTTCGCGTTTTTGCGGCTGTGCAAGCTGCCGTTCCGGCACGAGCATATTTTCGACGCCAAATCGGCGCCGCGCGGACAGCTTCCCTATATCGACGACGACGACGCTATCATTGGCGACAGCGACCGGATCATCGCGCACCTCATTAAGCGACATCATCTAACGATCGACAGCGGCTTGACCGCCTCGCAAAGAGACATCGATCTCTTGGTCCGGCGAACGCTCGACGACCTTTATTGGGTGATGTCCTATTCGCGCTGGCGCGACGATGAATACTGGCCGCTGTTCAGAGACGAAATACTGAAGGAGCATGGCGATGTGACGGCGGAAAGCCTTGAAAAGGCGCGCGCCTATAACTTCCAGCGATACTACTATCAGGGAATCGGGCGCTACGAACGCGACGCCGTTTTCGCGCGCGGCCTAGCCGACCTCGAGGCGCTGGCGCATCTCATCCCAGATAGTGGCTTCTTCTTCGGCGCCAACATCCATAGCATCGACGCGGGAGTTTACGGTTTCCTCGCCAACATCTATTTCTTCCGCATCGACACGCCGCTGAAGAGTTTCATCGCTTCGCACGCCAATCTGGCGCGGCATTGCGAGGCGCTTCATAAGGCTGTGTCGTGATCCCGCGGCCGCCGCTCGACGCCATGCCATTGAACGGGAGCCACTCGAAGCATGGATCATGACGCAGGTCGAACGCGCTCCCCTCCCGGGCCTGTACCCGCCAAGCGCCGAGACGAAGGCGCGCCACGCAGCCGAGCAGAGGAAATGAGCGACGCCAAATTTAGACAATCCTTTCGCGCGGTCCACGGCGCGGTCGCGGCTTGTTGTCTCGCTACCGGCCTTGCCTCGGCCCAGGCTGAGCCCGTGCAGCTCGCCACGGAGATCAGCGGGCGTGGCCCGGTCGTCGTTTTCGAGTCGGGACTCGGCCGGACGCACAGCGATTGGAGCGCCGTCGTCCCAACGCTGTCCCGCTGTCTCACAACGGTGACATACGACCGACCCGGTCTCGGCGACTCCCCAAAGCCGGCTGACCCGCCCGCGTCGATCAGCGCCGCCAGCGTCGCGGATCAGTTGCTCACGCTGCTGAATGCCAAGCATTTGCCCAACCCCTACATTCTCGTCGGTCACTCGCTGGGCGGCCTCTACGCGCAAGCCTTCGCGCGCCACTATCCCCGCGACGTCGCCGGCATCGTCCTCGTCGATGGATCGAGTCCGCTCGAACCGCCAGGCGTTTTTGTGTCGAAGCAAAAGCCGGAGCCGGGGAGCATCGACGCCGCCGAGGAGGCCGGGATGGCGTCTTCGATCGTTGCGCTGCGAGACGGACCGCCACTGCCGCCTGTGCCTCTGGTCGTGCTCGCAGCCACCAACCACGAACTCTCACTGGCGCTCGAGCAGTTGTGGCAGGACGTGCAGCGCAAGACTGCGCAGCTGTCGCCAAAGGGACGCTTGCAGGTTGTCGACAGCGGTCATTACGTGCAGTTGGACAAGCCCAGCGTGGTGATCGACGCCGTCCTGGATGTGGCCGAGCAAGCGGGCGACGACGTAGGTCCGTGCCGGACAAAGTAGGTTGAAAACGCGTGAGCGTACAACAGCCTCTCAAGCAGGCCGGGCCAAACTCCTGTCGCTGGCGCGCCTTTGTGCGCCCAACTTTAGCCTCAAAGCTCGCCACAAACCTCGCTAGTAGCCCTCCGCTCAAGCGCAACCCGCGCCCAGGCGCGTCGGGACAATGGCGCAAGGACAGCAATGGCCCCTCGATTAGCCTTCGCGGCGATTTTTCTCGCAAGTTTGGCCGGGTCTCCGGCTTTGGCCGACGACAATCCGCTGGGCGGCTTGCTGCGCCAAGGCCCGATCGCTGATTTTCTCAATATTTTTCAAGAACCGGCCATACCCCGGCGCGTCGTCGCGTGGGATGGCGATCAGCCGGCGGGCACGATCGTCATTTCAACGAGGGAGAGACGCCTTCATTACGTCCTCGGCGATGGGCAGGCGATCGAATATGGGGTTGGGGTCGGCCGCGAGGGCTTTACCTGGTCTGGCGTCAAGAAGGTCTCGATGATACGCGACTGGCCGGAATGGTCGCCGCCGCCGCAAATGCTGAAGCGCCGGCCCGATCTGCCGCGCCATCTGCCGGGAGGGATCGACAACCCGCTCGGCGCGCGCGCGATATATCTCGGCTCGAGCATGTACCGCATCCACGGGTCGAACGAGCCTGAAACGATCGGCGCCGCCGTTTCCTCCGGCTGCATAAGGATGACCAACGCGGACGTCGTCGATCTCGCCGATCGGGTCAAGGTCGGCGCGAAAGTGATCGTGCTGCGTTAGCCGCGCGAAAGCGCAGCGCTCCTCACCTTTTGACCGCGACCACTTCCATGCATACGCGGTAGCGCTCGCTGACGCCATACTCTACCGGCTGAAAGCCATGCTCCTCCAGCAGCGCGTAGAGGCGCTTACGGGTGAAATTGTGATAGTGCTCGATCTCGCCCCAATAGGGATTGACCTTGTTGGCATGCAGCAGGCGCCAGACCATATTGTCCATGTTCGGCATGGAGAGAAACAGCGCGCCGCCAGGACGAAGCAGTGAACGGGCGGCGGCGAGCCCCGCCTTCGGATAAGGCAAATGCTCCAGCACGTCGGCCATGCTGATGACGCTGTAGCGCTCATCCTGGTCGAGCTCCTCGATCGATAGGCAGTGCGCCTCATAGCCTAGCGACTTCAGCGTCTTGACGTTTTCATTGCGCAAATCGAGGCCAACCGGCGTAAATCCCCACTCTTCGGCGGCAAATAACAGCGAGCCATTGCCAAAGCCGACATCGAGCCAGCGCCCGCCCGAAACCCGGCGGGCGACGCGCTCGACCATGCGCGCCGAGACCGGCCGCTGCCGCTCCATGTCGTAGCCGACCATCTGGTTCTGGTGAGTCTTCGAGAAGATGACCTCGGCCGCCGCGCCATCGAAATAGCCCTCGGCGAAGACATGGCGGCAGCTTGCGCATTCGCGGCAGTTGATCACCGATGGCAAGACCGGCTGGTAGAGCGCATGCTTTGTGCAGTCGGCGGCGAGGATGGCTGGAATCTCCTCGCTGCTGCACAGCGGACAGCAAGCGTAGCGCACCCTTTCGATCAATGGCGCGGCTGGCGCCTCGACGCTTTCCTCCGGCACGGCGAAGGCGCAGGACTCTCGCCCCGCGCTAAAAATCTCCCACATTCGCGTCAGGGCGGCCTCGAAATGGCGCGCATAGCGGGCGCTGTCGAACAGCGGCGACGCGAGCCTGACGCCGAGAAGCTTGTGCCGAAGTCCCCGCAGGACATCGGGATCGCCGCAGGAAAGCTTTCGCGCGAGAGCCTCGTACTCGTCGAGCGAAGCGGTCACGAGTTCCGGCAAGCCGACGGCATGCAGCAGGCTGCCGGCGACGCGACCGGCGAAGGTGTCGCCGGCACAGGTCAAAACCGGAAGACCCGCCCATAAGGCGTCGCTCGCCGTGGTGTGGGCGTTATGGGGAAGCGTATCGAGGAAGAGATCGGCCAGCCGGTGTCTCGCGAGATGTTCCGGCGAGGGCAATCGCGGCGCGAATATCAGACGATCTGGATCGACGCCGCGCTGGCGCGCCTCCTTGTGCAAATTATCCTTGACGAGCTCGTTGGCTTCGAGAAGCCACAGCACGCTGCCGGGCGCGGCGAGAAGAAGCCGCATCCAGATATCGAAGAAGGCCGGAGTTAGCTTGTAGCTGTTGTTGAACGAGCAGAATACGAAGCCCTGGTCGGGCAGCCCGCATTGCGCCCGCGTCGGCGTCACGTCGGCGATGAGGCGGCTCGTGTCGTTGGGCTGATAGCAGTGCGGCAAATGGACGATTTTTTCGCTGTAGACGTCTTGGTGATCCATCGGCAGGACGAAAGGATCGGCGATGATGTAGTCGATGAAATCGGCGCCCATGGTGCCCGGAAAGCCGATGAAACTCGCCTGCACGGGCGCCGGCCTTCGCGCCGAAATCCCCGTGCGGGCGCCTGAGGTGTAGCCTTTCATTTCGATCAATATGTCGATCCCGTCGGCGTGAATGCGCCGCGCGGCCTCATCATCGGAGAGGGAACTCAGATCGACGAAATGATCGAAAGCCTTGCGCAGCCGCGCGCCGATCTCGCTGTGATCGTCCGGCCCGTGCGAATAGGCGGTGATCTCGAAGCGCGAGCGATCGTGCAGCTCGAACAATTGGGCGACGAGAATGGCGGTGGCGTGGCGGCAAAAATCGCAGGAGAGATAGCCGATGCGCAGCTTGCCGCCGACGACGCGCCGCGGCCCGTAATCGGGTGGTGGGGCCCGGAAATCCTCCGAGGCGGCGCGCGCGACGCGCAACTGCTGCGCCGGACTGGTCGCCATGCTCAACACCGAAAATGGATGCGGCGCCGGCTTGCTCGAATCCAACAGCGCCAGCAGCTCGGCCTCCTCGGCCTCGATGTCGCTCCAATCGCAGATCCCGCGCCGCTTGTGATGGAGCCAAATGCGAATGGCCGTCAGCTTCGGATCAAGCTCCACCGCCGTGCGGAAACAGGCGATCGCCTCCCCGAGCTGGCCAAGGGCTTCGAGAGCCGCGCCTTCGTTGATGTAAGCGTCCGGCATCGTCGGGCGCAAAGCGATGGCTTGCGAATACGCTTCGATCGCCTCCTCATAGGCCTTCTGACTCTGGAGCGCATTGCCAAGATTGATATAGACCTCGGCGAAATCCGGCCGCAGCGCGACGGCGCGCCGGTAAGCTTCGATCGCGCGCCCCGGCTGGCCCAATTCTTTCAATATATTGCCGAGGCTGAAGTGCGGCTCCGGCGCGTCTGGCCGCTGCGCGATGATCGCCTGGCAGGCGGAAATCGCCTCCTCTTTCCGGCCGAGTTTGCGCAACACATTCGCTGCGTTGGCGTAAGCCGGGACAAAGCCGGGATTGAGCGCTCCGGCGCGGCGGTAGGCCGCGAGCGCCTCGCCGAGGCGGCCTTGATCCTCCAGCGCATTGCCAAGATTGGAGTGGCCTTGCGCGAAATCAGGATTGAGCGCGATGGCGCGCTCCGACGCTTCGATCGCTTGCCCGGTGCGGCCGAGGGCGCGAAGAATCGCGGCAAGATTGGACAGCGCCTCGACATAATCGGGCTTGGCCGCGATCGCGTGCGAAACAAGCGCCGCCGCGGCTTCGTGATCGCCGGGATGATACGCGATCAGGCCAAGATGATGCAGGCAGACGAAATGTTCGGGTTCGAGCGCTAGGACCTTGGCGTAGATCTCCTCGGCGGCGCGGTGGCGGCCCGCGCGAAAATATTCGAGCGCCAGCACCAAGGAATCTGCGGACGGGACGGTCAAGGCCCGCTCGTAAGCCTCGCCCTCAGCGATCTTCTCCGCCGGGCCTTGCCGCGCCGTCGATTTGCCTTCGCCCGGAATATTCGCCATCGCCCTGCATCGCCCTCCTCGGCTCCGAGCAGAACGAATAGAAAGGCAGCCTTGCCTCAAGCCTATCTCCTCGAAGGAGGAGCCAGATCAGAACGGCAGGTTGAAAACCCGGCCGGGGACGAGTTCGCCTTTTTCGACCGCGCCGACGGCGATGACCACCCCGCCGCAGGCGGCATAGGCCGAGCCGTCCATCGGGGCGTCGGCGCCGCGCAGCAAAATCGATTGCCCCCGCCGAAGCCTGGCAGCGGCGTCGCGATCGACCACCACGCGCGGCAGCTCCATCAGCCCGGCTTCGACTCGCCGCATGGCTTGCGCGTCGGCGCCGCCTTCGCCGAGATCGCTCAAGGCGACCGCATCGGCTTCCGTAAACGGACCGACGCGGGTGCGGCGCAGGGCGGTGACGTGGCCGAAACAGCCAAGCAGCCGGCCGAGGTCGCGGGCGATCGCGCGCACATAGGCGCCCTTGCCGCAACGCGTCTCGAACACCGCCTCGTCGCGATTCGCCGAAAGGAGGTCGAGCGAGTGGATCGTCACCGGCCGCGCGGAAAGTTCCGGAGTCTCGCCGTCCCGGGCGATGTCATAGGCGCGCTCGCCCTTGATCTTGATCGCTGAAAAGGCGGGCGGCGTTTGCTGGATGGTGCCGATGAAACGCGGAAGCAACGCAAGGATCTCGGCGCGCCCGGGTCGAAGCTCCGATCGCGCTGCCACCTCGCCGTCCGAATCGTCCGTGTCGGTTTCGGCGCCGAAACGGACCGTAAAGCGATAGGCCTTTTCGCCGTCCTGCACGAACGGCACGGTCTTGGTCGCCTCGCCGAACGCGACCGGAAGGACGCCCGTGGCCAGCGGATCGAGCGTGCCGGCATGCCCGGCTTTCCTGGCGTTGAAGACGCGCTTCAGCCGCGAGACGGCGTGAGTGGAGGTCATGCCGACGGGCTTGTCGAGAATGACCCAGCCGTCGACGTCCTGGCGCGTGGAGCGGGGCGCGTTCAATCGGCTTCCCCCGCCGCTCCCCCGGAAGGTTCGCCGCTCTCGTCCTGCCGCGCATTCGACGCTAGATCCTGCCTCACCTTCGGCGAATTGAGCAAAGCGTCGATTGTCCCGCCATGCTCGAAGTTTGGATCGGCCTTGAAGCGAACGTCGGGCGCAAACCTCAAATTGACGCGCCTTGCGATCTCCCCGCGGAAAAACTTCTTGTGCCGGTCGAACGCGGAAAGGACACCGGCGACATTCTCGCCCCCGAGCGGCATGACGTAGACAGTCGCGAGCTTGAGATCCGGGCTCATGCGGACGTCTGGGATCGTCACGACCTTTCCGTCAAGGTCCGGATCATTGATGTCGCCGCGCGTCAGAAGCTCACACATGGCGTGGCGCACGAGTTCGCCGACGCGCAGCATGCGTTGCGAGGGCTGGCCGCCCTGCTGGTGATGAAGTCTCGACAATGGTTGGAACTCCGCCGCCTTTTGACGTTGATCATCGGACTTTGCTTAGCCCGGAAAAACCGTCATTTTTTCGACCGAAATTGAACCCGCGTCACGGGATCGCGTCTGAATTTCTCGATCGGCGGGGAAAAACTGGCGCAACCAATCCTCCACCGCCGCGATCTGCCGCAACGACCGCGTCACAACGAACGCTGAATCTCCTCGACGCGATAGCATTCGATGACGTCGCCGACGCGCATGTCCTGGTAATTCTCGAAAGCCATGCCGCATTCCTGGCCGGCGACGACTTCCTTGACTTCATCTTTGAAGCGTTTGAGCGTCGACAACTTGCCTTCGTGCACCACCACATTGTCGCGGATCAGCCGCACGTTGGCGCCGCGCTGAACGTTTCCATCAGTGACCCGGCAGCCGGCAACCTTGCCGACTTTCGAGATGTGGAAGACTTCGAGAATTTCGGCGTTGCCGAGCATTTCCTCGCGCAAAGTCGGCGCGAGGAGGCCGGACATCGCCGCTTTCACATCGTCGACGAGATTATAGATGATGTTGTAATAGCGGATTTCGAGCCCGGCCTGCTCGGCGAGTTGGCGTCCTTCCTTATGCGCGCGGACGTTGAAGCCGATCAGCGCCGCGCCCGAGGCCTCCGCGAGGGTCACGTCCGATTCGGTGATTCCGCCGACCCCGGCATGGATGACGCGCGCCGCAACTTCATCCGTGCTGAGCTTTTCGAGCGTCGCGACGATCGCCTCGACGGAACCCTGAACGTCCCCTTTGATGACCAGCTGGAACTCCTTGCGCCCCGCCGTCTTCAGCTGGCTCATCATGTCGGCGAGCGAGCCCCGCGCGAGATTGCCGCGCGCTGCGGCCTGCTCGCGCTTCTGGCGGTCGCGGTATGCGGCGATTTCGCGGGCCCTCGCCTCATTCTCGACCACGGCGACGCGATCGCCGGCTTCGGGCGAGCCCGAAAAACCCAGAACCTCGACCGGCATCGACGGACCGGCCTCTTGATGCGTCTCGCCCTTGTCGTCCAACAAGGCGCGAACCTTGCCCCACTGCGAACCGCCGACGATGAGGTCGCCGATCCGCAGCGTGCCGCGCTGCACGAGAACGGTGGCGACCGGGCCGCGCCCCTTGTCGAGGCGCGCCTCGATGACCGTGCCCTCGGCGGGACGATCTGGATTGGCCTTGAGATCGAGCAATTCGGCCTGCAGCGCGATGAGATCGATCAGCTTGTCGAGATTAATCTTCTTCGTCGCCGAAACCTCGACTTCGAGCGTGTCGCCGCCGAGCAATTCGACTTGCACTTCATGTTGCAGCAATTCGTTGCGCACGCGCTCGGGCTTGGCGTCCGGCTTGTCGATCTTGTTGATCGCAACGATGATCGGCACATTGGCGGCGCGCGCATGGGCGATCGCCTCCGCCGTCTGCGGCATCACGCCGTCGTCGGCCGCGACGACCAGAACCACGATATCGGTGACCTTGGCGCCGCGCGCGCGCATCGCCGTGAAGGCGGCGTGGCCGGGGGTGTCGATGAAGGTGACCGGCAGCCCGTTGGAGGCGATGATCTGATAGGCGCCGATATGCTGCGTGATGCCGCCGGCCTCGCCGGAGACGACGTTGGCGTGGCGAATGGCGTCAAGCAGCGAGGTCTTGCCGTGATCGACATGGCCCATGATGGTGACGACCGGCGGCCGCAGAACCTGATGTCCTTGGGCGTCCGGCTCATCGAACAGCCCTTCTTCTACGTCCGAACTCGGCGACGCGCTTCACTGTGTGGCCAAGCTCCTCGGCGATCAGCTGCGCCGTATCGGCGTCGATGACGTCGGTGATCTTGGCCATCTGGCCCTGCTTCATCATCAGCTTGATGACGTCGACGGCGCGCTCCGACATGCGGTTGGCCAGCTCCTGGATCGTGATCGTCTCCGGCAGGATGACTTCACGCGCCAGCTTGTCCTTGGTCTCGCTGACATGACCCTTCAGCCGCTGCGTGCGGCGGCGGAACGAAGCGATCGAACGCGTGCGCTCCTCTTCGTCGCCGGTGGCGCTGGCGACGGTAAGGCGGCCTCTGCTCTTTTGCTCGGCGCCCTTGACCGGACGGGCGACGATCACCTTCGCGGGCGCGCCAGGCCGACGAATGACGCGCTTGGCGTCGTCATCCTCGACGACGGCGGGTCGCGCGATGGCGGCAAGGCCGGCAGCCGGTTGCGCCTTCGCCGGAGCAGGGGTTGCCGCAGCCGGCGCAGCGGCGAGCGACGGCGCTTTACGCGGGGCAACATTTGTGGGAGCCGGCGCGGGCTCGCCGCCGGCGAGGCGCCGCTTGGCTTCCTGCTCCGACCGGCGCTTTGATTCCGCCTCGAGAAGGCGGCGCGCCTCTTCCTCGCGCTTGCGGGCTTCGGCGGCGGCGCGCTCTTCTCGTTCGCGGGCCTCGCGCTCCTCGCGCGCCTTGGTTTCGAGCTCGGCGCGCTTACGCTCTTCGATCTCGCGCTCATGCGCGCCGGAGAGCGCGCGCGAGCGCGCCTCGCGCTCCTCGTCGGTCAAGGTCCGCAGGATGACGCCGGACGACGAACGCGGCGGCGCGCCCTGCGGGCGGGCCACTTTGGTTGCGGACGCGGCGGCGCGGCGGCCGGCTGCGCCGCTCGGGCGCGGCGCTCTCGCGCAGCGGATGCGCTTCGCCCCCCAGCGCGCGACGCTTCACCTTCTCGACGACGACCGCTTTGCTGCGGCCATGCGAAAAGCTCTGGCGTACGATGCCAGCCTCGACCGGACGCTTCAGCGACAGCGTCTTCGTCGGGGAAACGCTCAGCGTATGGTCACCAGGGTTCTTCGTTTCACTCATTAGTCATTCCCGGGCTCGCGCCCCTTCGAAATTCAGTAAACCGGAATCTCCAGCCGCGAGACCGCGGCGGCTCCGGATCGAAGCAGCTCTAGATCTTCGTCTCAGGGCGCGATCTTTCGGAAAGGCTGGCGAACCTTTCACATCGATCGCGCCGCAACAACCTCAACGATCCCATGGGACGCGCCCCGCGGGAACTCAAGCGTCAGTATCCGCCGCCGAACCACAACCATGATCCGGCGCATTAGCGTCGAGCGGCTCCGACCGGTACATCGCCAATCTGCGGCAACGTCCGACGAAGGCTTCGCTCGCCGATCCCGGCAGCAAAGCTGCATGTATCACATTAGCCCGTCCCAAAGCCAAATCCAATTGACCCGACTGGAACAGTCTTATGCGCGGACTTACCGCCGCCTCTCCAAAACGACGCCGCAGGCTCTGCCCGAGTTTGCGCACGCCGTCAGCGCCGCCGTCCACGGCATGGATCAGCCCTGCGACGCCGCCGGCGATCGCCTCTTCGGCCTTGCCAAATCCGGCAACCACCTGTCCCGCTTTATTGGCGATCGACAAAGCCTGCAGGCAATCTTGCGTCAATAACGCCTCGACCTCGGCCGCAAGGTTCTCCGACGCCGCAACCTGCTTCTTAAAACCGCGCGCAAAAACGCGTTTTTTGACCGCCTCGGCGACGCGCGTCGCGCTCGCGGCGACCCACACGCCCCGCCCTGGCAATTTTTGCCGGATGTCGGGGACGACGACGTCGCCGGGGCCGACGACGAAACGAATCATGTCTCCGGGGGCGAGCCCTTGGTCCGCGTCACGATGCAGGTTCGCGTCGGCCCTGTCTCTTCGTCGCCTGGTTCGACTTCGCTAGCATCAAAGCTTTGCTCGCCCTCTACGCCATTTCCAAGCCGAGCCGCAATAGGCTCGCGCGAAGAAAAACCGCTAAAATAATAAATAGATTCCGTTCGGACCGGCGACGATCAAAAACGCGCCGCGCCATTCACGGCTCGGCGTCGCCCTCGAACGGATCTGCCGCCGGTTGCGGGATGGCGTCAATCCAGCCGGCATGCACGCGGGCGGTCATGATCATTGTCTCCGCCTCTTCCTGGGTGAGTTCGAACCCGTCGAGATAGCCAGCGTGCCTTACCGTCTCCCCGTCCTTGCGCTCGGTCCAGCCAATGAGATCGTCGGTGGCGCAGCCGGCGAGGTCTTCGACGGTTCTGACGTCGTTCTCGCCGAATTGACGAGCATCGCCGTCGTGACCCCGGCGACCTCTTGCAGCTCGTCGGACACCCCGAGCTCGATGCGCCTCGCGTCCTGCTCGGCTTCGATCGTCGCGAGATATTCATGCGCCCGCGCCTGGATCTCCGAGGCGGTGTCTTCGTCGAATCCCTCGATCGTCGCAAGTTCGGCGGGCTCGACGAAAGCCAGCTCCTCGACCGACCGGAAGCCCTCCGAAGCGAGCAATTGCCCGACCACTTCGTCAACGTCGAGCGCCTTCATGAAAATATTCGTGCGCTCGACGAATTCCTTTTGCCGGCGTTCGGATTCCTCGGCCTCGGTAAGGATATCGATATCCCACCCGGTCAATTGCGACGCGAGCCGCACGTTCTGGCCGCGCCGCCCGATCGCTAACGATAGTTGGTCATCCGGCACTACGACTTCAATACGCGAGGAATCCTCGTCCAGCACCACCTTGACGACTTCCGCCGGCTGCAGCGCGTTGACGATGAAGGTGGCGGCGTCCGGCGACCAGGGAATGATGTCGATTTTTTCGCCCTGCAACTCGTTGACGACGGCTTGAACGCGCGAGCCGCGCATGCCGACGCAGGCGCCGACCGGATCGATCGAGGCATCGCGCGAGATCACCGCTATCTTGGCCCGCGAACCGGGATCGCGCGCGACCGACTTCACCTGGATGATATTGTCGTAAATTTCTGGCACTTCCTGCTCAAACAGCTTGGCCATGAACTGCGGATGAGTGCGCGAGAGGAAAATCTGCGGGCCGCGCTGCTCGCGGCGCACGTCGTAGACATAGGCGCGGCGCGATCGCCGGGGCGAAACGTTTCGCGCGGGATCATCTCGTCGCGACGGATCGTCGCCTCGCCGCGGCCAAGATCGATGATCACATTGCCATATTCCACGCGCTTGACGAAGCCGTTGACGATATCGCCGATACGGTCCTTGTATTCCTGATATTGCCGGTCGCGCTCGGCCTCCCGCACTTTCTGAACGATGACCTGCTTCGCCGACTGCGCCGCAATGCGGCCGAAATCGAAAGGCGGCAGCGTCTCGGCGATCCAGTCGCCGACCTGGGCCGCGGGGTTCTTCTTGCGCGCCTCGTTAAGGGTGATGTGGATGGCGTCATTCTCGATCTGGTCGACGACGAGCAACAGGCGCGAGAAGCGGATTTCCCCGGTTTTCGGGTTGATTTCGGCGCGCACTTCCGTTTCCTGGCCATAGCGCGAGCGCGCCGCCTTCTGAATAGCGTCCTCCATCGAGGTCAGGACGATCTGCCGGTCGATCGATTTTTCCCGCGCGACCGCGTCCGCGATCTGCAGAAGTTCGAGCCTGTTGGCGCTAACGGCCATCTTCTATCTCCTATTCGGCGCTGGGCGCCGTGGCGCCGGGGCCTTTGACCCCTCTCTCTCCCTCGGCCGTCTCGATTTGGCCTGTTTGAATTTCGTTCTCACTCCGGCGGGCAAAACGGGCCCGGCTTTCGCCGCGTTGCGGGCGGCAAACGGCTCCGCCCGCGCGAAGGCTCCGGCGGCGCTGCGCCGTCGCCGCCGCCGGCTTCCGCTTGCCCGCCGCGTAATCGCCGCCTTGGCCGCCCGCAAAGACTTCCCGGATCAGGGCTTCCGTCATCACGAGCTTCGCTTCGGCAATGCCGCTCAGCGGCAAAATCGCCTGGGCAGCCTCGCCGGCTTGGCGTCATCCCGCGCCAGTGTGATAAACCTCGGTGCCTTCCCCCTCGATCGCCTCGATGCGGCCGCGGAACCGCTTGCGGCCCTCGATCGGGACGCTCATTCGATGCGCGCCTCTTGCCCCAAGCGCGGCCAAAATCGGATCCCCGCACCAGCGGCCGATCGATCCCGGGCGAGGACACTTCGAGGCGATAGGCCCGGCGCACGAGTCTTCGACATCGAGACCGGCGACAGGGCCGCGCTGACAGCCTCGCAATCGTTGACCGAGATCGTGCCGTCCGGCCGCTCCGCAATGACCTGCACGGTCATCCCATCCTCCGCCGATAGCTTGACCCGGACCAGCCGAAAGCCGAGTCGGCAGCACGGGCTGCGCAATATGGGCGATCCGCGCGGCGGCTCCGGCCTCGACGACGAAGCGGGCTTCGCTCAGCAAATCTGCGATGCTTCGGTCAAATTTGCGCTGTTGTCCAAACGATGTCAATTCCTGAAGCATTCGCAGCCGGACTTGGCGGCAATAAAAAAGAGCGGGTCCGGACGGGCCCACTCTCAATACGGCGTCTGTCCGGCTAAGACTGGCGCTATGAGAACATTGAATAAAAAAATATAGACCTTTTGA
>CAWBLM010000010.1:0-426485 GCA_963789645.1 uncultured Alphaproteobacteria bacterium
GCGGATTACGACGAAGCCGCCCGGGTATAACGGGATAATGGCGCCCGGGATTCCTGAATGATGCCGCCCACCGTAACGGAATGATGCCGCCCGGGTCGCGAGCGTCGCTGGCCGATGGATTTTCTGTCACCGGCGACGACGTTTGGTCAAGCCTTTTGGTTCTGTTTTCCTTTGGTCCGGCGCAGGCTTTCGCCGGTCAGTTGGATGCGATGGGCGTTGTGAACGAGGCGGTCCAGGATCGCATCGGCGTAGGTGGGATCGCCGATGATCTCGTGCCAGCGATCCACGGGGAGTTGGGACGTGATAACCGTCGAGCGGCGGCCGTATCGCTCCTCGAGGATTTCGAGCAGATCGTGACGGGCGGCGGCGTCGAGCGGCTCCAGTCCCCAATCGTCGAGGATGAGCAAATCGGCGCGGCCGAGCGAGCGCAGGATGCGGGGATGGCGCCCGTCGCCGCGCGCCAGGGCGAGGTCTTCGAAGAGCTTGGGCGCGCGATGATAAAGCACCGATCGATTGTCGCGGCAGGCCTTGTGGCCGAGCGCCGACGCCAGCCAGCTTTTGCCGACGCCGGTCGGGCCAACGACATACTACCCAAGAACACCTGTTCGACGTTGTCGTTGAATATCTGCATCATCCGCTTTCTGGAAGGCGGGTCGCGGTCTTTCGTCGCGTTGTCCATGGGGGCATGGTCCATTTCGTAGTGGATGGTCCGGACGGTTGCCGGACTTTGTTGCCGGCGTGGATGACCGACCCGCACGCCGCGGCTCTGCCAATGGTGGATATCCCGCGGCTTTCCCTTGACGTTTTTCACGCGCTTCGTGATCTGGTTCGTGCGCAATGCTTATCCTCGTCGTCGTCGGATCGAGCGACTCAGACGGAGGTAAACGATGAAGGGACAGCAGCGGCGAAATTGGGAACAGATCGATCTGTGGCTCCCCGACAAATGCTTGGAAGCGCCTCGGAAGCTCGATCCGGAGATTCGCAAGGAAGTTACCAAATTGCTCGGGCTTCTGCTAGCCGAGTGCGCCCCGGGCGAGGCGGTAACAAAGGAGGCGAGCGATGAGCAAGATTAGCGTTGAACACGCCTCTCGCACCGCCTTTGTGTATGTGCGGCAGTCCACCGCGGACCAACTCGCAAACAATCCGGAGAGTTGTCGCCGTCAATATGCTCTCGCGGCACGCGCGCGGACGCTTGGGTGGTCGAACGTAATAGTCATCGACGACGACCTCGGGCGTTCCGGCGGCGGGACGGCGAGGCCCGGGTTCGATAAATTGTTGGCCGCCATTTGCACTGGCGCCGCCGGCGCCGTGTTCGCGATAGAAGCATCCCGACTTGCCCGCAATGGGCGTGATTGGCATACGCTGCTGGAGTTTTGCGCGCTAGTCCACTGCCTGATCATAGACGAAGACGGCGTCTACGATCCCAAACAAATAAATGATCGGCTTTTGCTCGGCATGAAGGGAACATTCAGCGAGATGGAGCTGTCAATTTTCCGTCAACGCTCCCAGGAAGCCCTGCGCCTGAAGGCCGCTCGCGGCGATCTCCATACGACCGTTGCGGTCGGCTATGTCCGTGGTCTCGACGATCGTTTGGAACTTGATCCCGATAGAAGGATTCGCGAGGCTCTACACTTGGCGTTTCGTAAGTTCGCGGAGTTCGGCAGCGCCCGCCAGGTCGCCCTCTGGCTGATCGAGGAAGGCTTCAAGATGCCGGTGGTCCTTCACGGCGCACAAGGGCGGGTAGTAGAATGGCGTTTACCGCGCTATAATACGATCCACCGTCTCTTGACCAATCCGGTCTACGCGGGGGCTTATGTGTTCGGTCGGACTGGCTCGCAAACACGCGTCGAGGCGGGCCGCAAGGCCATCAAGCGCGGCATTCGCCGGACACAAGATGCATGGGAGGTGCTGCTGCGTGATCATCACGAAGGTTACATCTCCTGGGAGGAATACGAGCGGAATCAGCAAACGATTTGCGGCAATGCCAACATGAAGGGCGAGATGGTGAAGGGGGCGGTGCGCAACGGCGGCGGATTGCTGGTTGGCCTCCTGCGGTGCGGCCACTGCGGCCGTAAACTCAAAGTACAGCACAACGGACTACGCGGCATCGCGCGATATGTGTGCAACGATGCTGACGTCAATCACGCGCGGCGGGGCAATTGTATCGCGTTTGGCAACATGCGCATCGACGCCGCGGTTTCGGCGGAGGTGTTGCGGGTAATCGCGCCGCTCGGCGTAGAGGCGGCCATCGCGGCCATCGCGGATCGTGGGCGGGTCGACGCGGACGTGCTTCGACAGAGGGAACTTGCTCTGGAGCAGGCGCGATACGAGGCGGCTCGCGCGCATCGACAGTACGATGCGGTCGACCCAGAGAATCGTCTGGTCGCCAGGGATCTTGAGCGACGCTGGAACGAGCGGCTCGCCGAGGCGGCTCGTCTGGAGAGCGATCTTCTCCTCCTTCGCGAGAATCAAACGCCGGCGATCACCGATGCCGAACGCGCGGAAATATCCGCATTGGGCGCCGAGTTGGCGCGTCTGTGGAACCATCCGGCGGCGTCGGCCGAAAAACGCAAGCGAATCCTGCGTACGGTCCTGGAGGAGATCGTCGTCACAGCGGACCCCGGGCAACTTTCGCTCAAGCTGCATTGGAAAGGTGGAGACCACACAGCGCTTGTGGTGGCCAAGAATCGCGCAGGACAGCACCGGTGGAAGACCAGCGCCGCGACTGAGCAGTTGATCATCGACTTAGCGCGCGTGACGCCTGATTTGGCCATCGCGTCCATTCTGAATTGGCTTGGCGTCCGCACGGCCAAGGGCCACACGTGGACGCAACAACGTGTTCGCACTTTTCGAAGTGACCACGAGATCACGATATATCGCGATGGCGAACGCGCCGAGCGCGGGGAAGTCACCTTGGAGGAAAGCGCCGGCCATCTGGGCGTGAGCAAGATGACGGTAGTCCGTCTGATCAAGGATCGATTGCTGCCGGCCAAGCAAGCCTGTATTGGTGCGCCATATGTCATTCGAGAGACGGACCTAGATTTGCCGACTGTCAGGCGCGCGGTCAAAAATCGTCGTGCTGTATCATCGGATCCGCGACAGGGACTTCTGGAATATCAATGATGTAGGGAGATAGGCATTATGTCGCCAGTTCGGTCGGGCCGATGAGCGCCAGATTGTCGTGCGCATCGATCCATTCGCCCTCCGTGAGCTTCTGGAACAGGGCGCGGTCGAGACCGCGCGGGCTGCGATAATCGACATCTTCAATGGACGCCTGCTGACGCAGCTTGGCGATGCGCAATCGCGCCGTGAGCCTCTTGTCGCGACGCCATGACGCCTCGCGGTCGAGCAGGAGCGCCAGCCATTCGTGATGGCCAAGACCATCCGCTTCATTGGCGGCGGCGATTTCGACGAAGGCCTTGGCCATGCCGTAAAGGCCCAAGGCGTGGATCTGGTCGAGAGTCGGATGTTTGAGCAAGAGCGCTCTCCTAATTGTAATAGCGCGGGCCACGGATGTTGGGATGCAGGATCGGCGTTCCGTCCGAAGCGCGCTTTTGCGCGGGACGACGGTCGAGCTTGTTGTCGAGGATGGATTTGACCGAGCCATAGGTGCGCGCGCCGATCTCGATGGCGCGCTCCGCCGCGGCTTCGACGCGTTCCGCGCCATAGGGTCTGGCGAGGCGGACAATGCCCAGGCACGCCCGGAAGCCCTGTTCCGGATGCGGGCGCTGTTCGAAGATCAGTTCGCAGAGCGCCGCCGTCGCCGGCCCGATCAAGCGCGCGTCGGCGCGGATGCGGTCGATCGTCCAGTCTTTGTAGCGGCGATGGCTGGAGGGCATATGCTCCGCCGCGGTCGTGTGCTTGCGGTTGCCGCTCATGCGCATATGCGCGGCGATCCGCTCGCCCCTGAGGAAGACCTCGACGGTCCTGATCGTCAGCCGCACGTCGACTTCCGTGCGCGCGAAACGGTGGGGGACGCTGTAGTAATGGGCGTCGGCCTCGACGTGATAATCGATGCCGACGCGGCACGTGCGCCACTCGCAGAAAACGTAAGGCTCGATCGGCAAAGGCTTTAGCGCCGGGCGGTCGATCTCTTCGAGCAATTGCCGGCGGGTTGCGCCAAGCCGCCGGATCGGACGATCTTCGTTGAGAAGCTTCAGGAACTCCCCGATCGCCGCGTTGACCTCGGCGAGGCTGTAAAAAGTGCGGTGACGCAGCCGCCCGAGAAGCCATCTCTCGACGATGAGCACGGCTTGCTCGACCTTCGCCTTGTCCCTCGGGCGCCTCGGCCGCGCCGGCAGAATGGCGGCATCATAATGCGCGGCCATTTCGGCATAGGTCCGATTGACCAGCGGATCGTAGAGACAGGCCTTGATGACGGCGGTCTTGGTATTGTCCGGCACGAGAAGATGGGGAACGCCGCCGATCGCCGCGAAGGCGCGCACGTGGGCGTCGATCCAATCGGGGAGCGTCTGCGTCCAGGCCGCCCACGCAAAAGTAAAGCTCGACGCGCCGACCACGGCGACGAAGATTTGCGCCTTGCGGATTTCGCCGGTCAGCCGATCGATCACGACCGGCACGCCGTCGCCCGCGTAATCGACGAACAGCCGCTCGCCGGCCGCATGCGTCTGCCGCATCGTCGGCGACAGCTTCGATTCGAAGGCGCGATAGAGTTCGCAGAACCTCGAATAGCTGTACCCGCATGGATTTTCGGCAACATATTCGTCCCAAACGATCAGCAGGGTGACGTGCTTGCGCTTCAACTCCCGATGAATTGTCGGCCAATCCGGCTCGCAATGAAGACGATGACCCCGCTTGCTTCTTCGATTGGCGTAGAGCGCTCCCTCCAGGGCGCCGTCGGTCATGTCAGCTGGCAGAGGCCAGCTCAGCCCGGCGCCCTCGAAACGCTTTAAGGTCTCCCGCACGGTCGAGGCGGCGAGCCCCAGGCGCCGCGCGACTTCGCGGGTCGGAACACAAGCTGAAAATTTCAGACGAATAATCTCGCGCGCCTGGCGCATCGCAACTCTCTCCGCTGGCATCGGCCGCTCCTTTGGATTGCCAAAGGCGCGACCCTAAACAGGCCAGCGAAGAGCTCGTCACCCTGGAAGACCCCTGGGCGGGATCATTCCGTTACGGTGGGCGACATCATCTCGTTATGACGGGCGGCATCATTCCGTTTTAGTGGGCGCGATCATCTCGTTTTGGTGGGCGGCTTGGATCGGAATCAGCACTCAGGTGCAGAATGCGCGCGTATCGACGGACGCCTAGCACGATTTCGAGGCTCACGGCATGACTGATCATCGCATTTACGGCAACGATGTCTTTGATCCGATCACGATGCGTTGGCCGGACAGTCTTTATGACTGTTGGTATTAAGGTGCCAACTCGAAAGCTCTTTCATCCAAGGCTGGATCAATCGCCACTGGCTGCAGCTTCGCCCAAAACCTCGATCGCGGTGACACGAAGGGATAGCCCATTTTGAAACAACGCCCGAGTGCCGGGAACTCGATCTCCCGTTACTCCGTAGGCAGCATCACGGGTGGCTTCTCGATAGCGTCATCATGGCCGAGGATCAGCACAGTCAACATGGCGAGCAAGGCCAGTCCCGCGATGAGCAATAGACCGGCGGAATAGCTCCCCGTCTGATCCTTGATCCAGCCGATTGCAAAAGGTCCAACAAAGCCGGCCAAATTGCCGATCGAATTGATCGCCGCAATCCCCGCCGCGGCGGCCGATCCAGACAATAAAGCGGTGGGAAGCGTCCAGAAAACAGGCAAGGCCGAAAACATTCCACAGGTGCCAATAGTCATAAAGACCAGGGTCAGCGCCGGGGTACTGATAACCGCCGAACCGCCGATGCCTACCACGGCCACGGCCAATGCGATGGCCGCATGGACCTTACGCTCGCCCTTTGCATCGGATCTGCGGCCATACAAAATCATGCACAGAGCACCAAGCGCATAGGGGATGGCCGTGATCCATCCAGTCAGAGAAATGGAAAGCCCGAAAGCCTTGATGATTTGCGGCAACCAGAAACCGACCCCATAGAGGCAGGCAACGGCTCCAAAATAAACAATGGCGAGACCCAATATCCGTCCATTCGTCAGAGAGTCCAGAATCGAAAAATCGTGCGTTGCAACGCGCTGGCGCTGCTCAGCTTCAAGTCGTCCGCTGAGCCAGGTGCGTTCTTCCGCATCGAGCCAATGCGCGTTCGATGGACGATCCGTCAAATAGAAGAAAGTGACGACCGACAGAACGATTGCGGGAACTGCCTCAATCACGAAGAGCCATTGCCAACCGGAAAAGCCCCACAGCCAGTCAAGATTAAGGATCTGAGCGGAGACCGGCGCGCCGATCGCCGAGGATATCGGGCTTGCCGCCATGAGCATACCCACGATCCGTGCCCGATAGGCTGAGGGAAACCACAGGGTCAGGTAGAAAATGATCCCCGGAAAGAAGCCAGCTTCTGCAAGACCGAGAAGGATGCGGATCAGGTAGAAAGAATATTCGTTCCCGAGACCGGTCGCGCGGCTGATGTTGGGAATAAATGCCATAAGACCGGAGAGAATACCCCAGCTCAACATGATTCGCGCGATCCATTTGCGCGCACCCAACCGGTGAAGGAACAGGTTCGAGGGGACCTCGAAGAGGAAATAGGCGAGGAAGAAGACGCCCGAGCCGAAACCGAACATGGTCGCGGTCAACCCGAGATCCTTATTCATCGTGAGGGCAGCAAATCCCACATTCACGAGGTCGAGATAGGCGATAAAATAACCGATCATCAGAAAAGGGATGAGCCTTGCAGACACTTTGCGAATGGTTTGCTCTTCGAGCTTTTGCATAACCCCCCCTTGCAGCTTCGAGCATGTCCGTCCGATCAGGAGGCGTGCTCGTGAATTACTGTAATGGCTTGAACCGACATTCCCCAGATGATCCTCGACTTTAGCGAAATTTTGCCCCCAGCTTTGATATTTTGACAAGCCTGAGGCGCGCCGCAGGCTCTTTGCGGCGGTGGGACCGGCCGATCCCACCAACCGTCGAAAAGGATCAAATTTTCCATCATCGACGCGATCCTCTCCGGCACGGTGGCATCGTTCGACGACATCGCTTCCGCAGAGAATCTCTCTCGCCGCGCATTGTCGCGGCGATCGCCCAGGGCGCGGTCCGAAGAGATCTGACCGTATCCAATCTGGCTCGCGCGCTGCCGTATAAATGGGCGGACCAGGAGCAAATGCTCGGGCTCGGCTAAGGCAAAGTCTCTCCCGCCTCCATCATCGCGGCTTGTCGGATTGCCTTCCTCGCAAGTCGTCGCGTCGGACTAGATGCACCAAGATCGCGGCGCCTGCGTGTCATGCTCGGCGGTTCGCTCCTCCTCCGTCCCAGCTCCCGATTCGAACCGGTCTCGACCTCAATCGATATGATTCCACTCCGACTATCGAGTTCACTTGGGCGCTGATCCTGGCGAGCATGCGTGGCATCGATCGGGAAGCCGCTTCGCTCAAGGCCGGGGGATGGCAAACGAGCCTCGGCGCAAACCTGCGCGGCAAAACCCTGGGTGTCGTGGGGCTTGGCAACATCGGAAGAGAAGTCGCGCGCATCGGCCTCGCCTTCGGCATGAAGGGCGAGCTTGGCATGACGCACATCGACGCTGCGGAAATGTACGGCGACGGCAAGGCTGAGGAAATAGTCGGCGAGGCGATCGCAGGTCGCCGTGACGAGGTCTTCCTGGTCTCGAAAGTGCTGCCGACGAACGCGACGCGCGCTGGAACCATCGCCGCATGCGAGCGGTCGCTGTGGCGTCTTGGGACCGATCGGCTGGACTGCTATGCCAACTGCGGCGGAGCAAGCACAGCCGACTTGAACCGATGGTAGTTTTCTTGGTGCTCCTCGGCACACCGCAGACTTTGACCGCCTCTGTTCACTGGACTTCGAAGCGACGCCGAGCTTTGCTTGGTGTCAGGTGTCAGGCGCGCGATAAAGGCGCCTCCTTCCCTACCCCGCCGGCCTTTGCGCCTTCGCGGGGTCGCGATGGTGACGGCGGACGCCGTCGGAAGCAAAGGAGGAGAAGATGGCGAAGCTCAGCGATACACAATTGATGGTGTTGTCAAACGCGGCGGCGAGGGAGGACGGCGCGGCGGTCGTTCCGCCGAAGATGAACAGGGGCCGCGGCGGCGAAGGTCGGATCGAGCCTTATCGCCCGCAAGCTGATGCGCGAAGCGCGGACAAAGTCCGGCATGCCGGCCTGGCGCGCGGACGAGAACGGTCGCAGCGTCAGCCTGATCATCACGCGAGCCGGCTGCGATGCGATCGGCGTCGATGGCGCGGCGAAGACCAATGAGCCTGTTGCAAACAAGGGCAGCAGCGTTGCAGAGGCTGGTAATCGGCATCCAGCTGGCGCAACGCCTCGCGCCGGATCCAAGCAGGCGCTTGTCATCGAAATGCTGTCGCGGGAACCGGGCGCAACGCTCGACGCCCTGATCGAAGCGACCGGCTGGCTGCCGCACACCACCAGAGCTGCCCTGACGGGACTTCGCAAACGCGGCTTTGCGGTCGAACGCTTCCGCCACGAGACAATGGGGTCGCTCTATCGGATCACGAGCCATCCCTCCTCGGCTCAGGCTTGAGTCCATGACGGGCTCATCCTCTTGCGCTTCTTGAAGGCGGCGTAGCGCTCGCAAAACCAGCTGTAGCCGTAGCCATCGGGATGGGCGGCGCGATATTCCTCCCACAGCAGCGCCAGCATGACGCCACGTCGGCGCAGCTCCTTTTCCACCGATGGCCAGTCGGGAACTGGCCGCGCCGGCCCCGCCGGCGATGGCGCCGGCGGAAACAGCAGTTGCTCCAGCGTCGCATCGTCCAGATTGTCGGACAATGGCCAGCCAAGCCCCGCCACGCGGGCGCGCTGGAGATAGCTGTTCACGGCGCCATTGCTGAGCGACTGCGACCGCGCGATGGCGCGCTCGCTCAGCCCGGCTTCAAACTTCAGACGTAGGACATCGCGGATTTTCCGCATCGACAATCTTTCGGCTGGCATGGTCACCCCGTTGTTGAAACGAGGCGCCATAGGCCATCTGGATTGTCGGCGGACACGCCCGCCAGGCCGTCCAAGGGCTGCTCACGATCCCGTGTCCCGCGGACGACGATGGCACGGATGCGCAGCCCGGCTGATCGTGGCCCTGAATTGGGGCCGCGCGTGGCTTTCGGTGCCCCGATACAGGCGAGTCCACAGCGCAGAGGAGAGCCGATTAGCGCTGGCCACCAATACGGTCAAGCTAGTTTCCTGAGGAGATGGCCATGCTTCATGTAACACCGCGCGCTCTTAGATACTGTGGATCTTTAGGCATTTGTGCCGCTATCGTCGCGTGCGCTCTGTACGTCACGAAGTCCACGGCACAGTCGACGAGTAATGCCTCCCCGATCTACGGCGTCACAATTCCTCCCGGATACCGCGATTGGAAAATGATCGCCATGGACCAACCATTGATAGCCGCGCTGCATTGGAATCGTGTCCCGTCGGAAGACAACAACAAGGTCCTGGCCGGTCCATTCCCCGGCGCCGAATCCTTCCTTGTCGGGTCCGCGGTGAATGTTCAGTTTATGGTCAAGGACTCAAAAAAGTACGCGGCGACGGGCGGCTGGGGGTTCGCTGACTTTAAGGACGGCAAACCTGGCGACGAGGCGCTGCACCAAACCTGCTGGCCCTGCCACCAGCCTGCCAGGGACCGCGACTTTGTCTTCACCCATTACGCACCTATGCCTTGAACTGAAGCATGTAGCTGCGTGCACGAGGTGAAAACTCTAACACTTTGCGCCCTTAGCGCGCTTCATCACTGGTGCGCCAAGATGCTGACCAAGCGTCCGAACGATCGGCTGAAGGCCGTGCGCGGCCCCGGCAAAAGCTACAGCGATGTCATCCGGTGGCGAGGAATAACCTCGTCGAACCTGGCCTTGCAACGGTCATAGATGCTCGTGGCATTCGCCTTCGTTGGTGATGGCGGGCAGGAGATCGGTGAGCTTGGCGTCGCGCCGTGTTCGGCGATGAGCCGCTTGATGGCGTAGCGGCCGTGCCTGGCGCACGCCTGGTCGCAAGCGGCCCGCGCGTCAGCCCGCCTCGGCGATATCGACGAGCGCCGCCGCCTTGGCCGTCGCGCCGGCGGAACCAACCGGACCGTGGCGACGCCCTGTGCGCAGCCTCACCCCCGCGCCGCGCGGCTCCTGCTATAGACCCGATCTTTCCCGAGACGATCAGAGGACGAGGCGGCGATGAGGTTTCAGCAGGCGAAAGACTTTCCGTATTGCGATCATTACATGCAGTTCTTCCTTGCGCCAGACAAGCTCAAGCGGCGCAAGCAGCTCTGGGACGCTTTCGTCGAGGTCGCTGGCGACGCACAGAATGCGACGACCGGCGTCAGCTACGGAAAAGGACCGCTGGTCGTCATCGGCTGCGTGCCGAAGGGACGCCAGGGAAAGTACTGGTCGAAGGCCAAGACAGTCTACATCCACCCGAATGTCGCAAACCTCTACGAGCGCCACATCCATCCGCAGCCGAAAATGTGGGAGCGCGCGAAAGAAAAGCATAACTGGTTCGACTGGATGCCCTGGGAGGCGACCCTTTTGCACGAGATCGTTCACTGGGCGCGCGACGTCGGCGGCAAACCGGAGGATTTCGACGGCGGCGAGGCCGGCAAGGCCTTCGAGAGAAAGGGTTATGGTGCCGAGATCACTGCCGGCGCGACGATGGGGCAGGAATCCGAGTGCAAGGCCGACCCGACACCGCCGTGGGAAAATAGCTAGTTGTGAGAGATCTGACATTTGGTACCCGAGGCGGAATACTGCTTCCGAGCATCTCGGCAAGTTTGCCGACGCGGCCAAATCGGTGCCGTCGCAGGACTTGTTGGAATTGGCTTTCGCGATCTCCGGCGTGACGAGGTTACCGGATCATGCGGCGAGGTCAATCATTTGATCTGAAGGCCTTTCGGCGAGGCTCTCCCAGCCGTCGACTTTGCGCATCGTGATCTGCCCGGAAGCGAGCAAAGCCCAGAATAACATGGCGGCCGTTTCGGCGGACGGCAGGACGGTCTGTGTCTTGATCCTTCGTTTGAACTCTTCATGCAATCGCTCGATCGCATTCGACGTTCGAATGGATTTCCATTGGCTTTTTGGAAAGCGCGTGAAGGTAAAGAGCTTATCGCCGGCTTATGGTAGCGCTTGCGGACTTGCGCCCCGTCACGCCGCTTTTCAGCAAGCTTGAAGGAAGGTTGGAAGTAGTTCACGAAGAGCCGCGCCGAATTGTAGAGGCGGCTCAATTCGGCGGCGGCCTCCAGGCCTTCGAACCGCCGATAGCCGACAATTCGCCGGACGATGGCGCCGTTCTTTTGTTCGACCCACGCTTGATCGTTCTTACGGTAGGGCCGCGAACGCGTGAATTCGATCCGGTTCGCCGCGCAATAGTCGTTGACCGTCGTGTTCATGAAAACGCTGTCGTTGTCCGTATCGAACCCACGAACGTCAATGGGCAGCCGCGCCCGCATTTGCGATAGCACTTCGGTCAGCAAGGCTTGTTCCCGAAAGAGAAGCGGCATGCATTCGGTCCATCCCGTGGCGATGTCAGTGAGCACCAAGGTTTGGATAAAGCTGCCGGTCGCCCGCGGACCGCTGTGAGCGACCAAGTCGGCTTCGAAGAACCCCGGCTGGGGATCGTTCCAGTCGGAAAATGTTCTCACCGGCACGCTTCGCCGCAGGGAAGCCGACGCGACCGCCCGGCGCCGTTTACGACCTCCGGCTCGCTCCCTGACCTCCCGCAGCGATCGATCAATCGTAACGGCGCTCATCGAGAGGAGGCGCGTGCGAACCCCGTCCGCAAGTCTGAGATGGCCATGCCGCTCCATCGCCTCGATGAGAATTGGAACAAGAGGCTTGAGCCGTTTGCCGCAGATCCGATCGGAGGACTCCCACACTAAGATCAACGCCTCACGCACCGCTTCGTCATAAATCCTGCGC
This sequence comes from uncultured Alphaproteobacteria bacterium, assembly GCA_963789645.1. GTDB lineage: Bacteria > Pseudomonadota > Alphaproteobacteria > Rhizobiales > Beijerinckiaceae > Methylocapsa. The sequence goes on from CAWBLM010000010.1 coordinate 12,001, forward strand.
CCTGGCCGGGGAGCCGATCGCTGGCGTGGATTGCCTTGCCTCAGCAGGCGCTGCGCGTGCTTACGGTGCATCTTTGTCACCGCAACGAACTCGTCGAGGATCCGGCCCTTTTCCAACGGCCGCTCCACGCGTATCGGCCCGCTATGGCCGCCACAAGTTCGTCACGTGTCGTCATGCTCACCTGCCTCATATCCGCCTTTGCCCCCTGACGCCAAAAGGAGCAAATCAGATGAGGCAACAGGTTTATATTCGGCAGCATTTCAGGCGAGGCAATGCGGTTTCCATCCAGACTGACGCGCTACATGCGATCGAGCCGACATGAGGCGCTCCCAGTCCGACACTTTTTCTAAAGAGCGAACTCACCTTTCTTCGTGCCCAATGAGACGAGGTAATCCCGGAGATTTTTCGGGAGGCCGTCGAACCATGCCTGCTCTTGGCCAGGTAGAGGAAGAACATGTCCGTACTCGACCATGTCGGTCGGTTCGAGATTGCACAGGTAGACCCATATCGAGGCCTCATCGACGCCCGCGATACGGCTGACATCCCGCATGATCGCGAGCATCAGGCTGCTCCGCTGGTCGACCGTGCGGCCGGAGCGGATGTCCGCGCGGATCCAGATCTGGCCGGATGCTGGCTCGCCGCCGAGATAGCAGTCAGCGGTCGCATTCTCATCGATGACGACTTGCACGAAAAAAGTCGAGGCGCCAGTTGCCTCGTGGTGGTTGCGGGTGATCGCTTTGGCGATCTCGGACTTCCGGCGGTCGTCGAGCAGCCCAGGGCGGACCGAGCAGACATAGGTAGGCATCGTTTTCTCCAGTTCTACGGCGCGCGTTCATTCAGCGGGGCCGGGCTGCGCCCCGGTGCACGGCCCCTTGGCCGCCTTGACGGGCGGCTCAGCAATAACTCGTTCGGTAGGGCCGACCGCACCACTCAGGCCCCTAGCCCTTCAGTGCGGCAACCAGCTCTTTTGTCGTGAGGATAGCGTGGGCGTAGGTCGGCCCGTCGATGTCCATCGCGGCGTGCATAGCCTCGGGAGAGCGTACGGCCGTGCCGTCCCGCACGAGCGTGACATGATAGCCGAGTTCCATACCGACGCGCCCGGTTGCCTCGTAACAGGTGTTCGCCAGCAGGCCGAGCAGGATGATCTTTTCTTTGCCGTAGCGCTTGAGCTGATGATCGAGGTCGGTGTTCGGGAAGCCGCTCGATGCCCAGTGCTCGGTGGCGACGATGTCGCCCGGCTGTACCTGGAAGTCGTCGTGGAAGGTGCCGCCCCACGTGCCCTTGGCGAAAGCCTGCCGCTCGGCCGCCGAGCTGGTAGGGGGACGGGTACTTCCAGTTAACATAGTCACCCAGTTCCCAGCGGTGGTGCGGGACGTGATAGACCGTAATTCCGACTTCGCGTGCCGTGCGCACGATGACGCGCAGGTTGTCGAGCAGGTTGTTCTGCTCGGCCATGTCCTTCACCCACGGCCAAAGCTTGCCGCCCTCGCTCAGGAAGTCATTGTAGAAGTCGATGCACAGGAGCGCCGTCGTCTTCAGGTCGTAGGTCGGTACGTCTGTCATTCTGGCCTCGCAAGCTTAGTTGCTGGAAGAATCGGAGGCTTGCGGTCGTCGGGGGACGACAAGCTTGGAGGTCAGGACCTGGACGGGCTCGCCACGCTGGTTGCGCGTCTCACTGCGCAGGAGGACGATGCCCCGGTCCGGCTTGGAGCGCGACGGCGCGATCTCAATGACCTCGCTGAAGACGTGCACCTCATCACCGGGGCGCGTCGGCCGCGGCCACGCGATCTTGACACCCGCGCCTACGACGCCGCCGGCGATGGGCGCGCCACCCTGGACGAGCAGCCGCATGGTGACCGCGGCCGTGTGCCAGCCACTGGCGGCGAGGCCGCCGAACAGCGACTTGGTGGCGGCCGCCTCGTCGAGATGGAAGGGCTGCGGGTCGAACTCGCCCGCGAACCGCTTGATCTGGTCCGCGTCCACGACGTGTTTCGCGCTAGTGAAGCGCTGTCCGACGCGCAGATCTTCTAGGAAGAGGGGTTCGGTCATCGGCAATCGGTCTCCATCAGGTGCCGGGCGTCGGCGTGCTTGATTAGCGTATCAGCAACCTCTATTATTATTTTAGAGTTCTTTCAACCGCTATTTTTAGGGAACCGCAATGGGGAGATCGAGCCGGAGCCAGGCCGACGAGAACCGGGCGCGCATCCTGCAGGTCGCGAGCGGCCTGTTCCGCGCAGACGGTGTCGAGGCGGTCGGCATCGCCGACGTGATGAAGGCCGCCGGCATGACCCAAGGCGGCTTCTACAAGCACTTTCCCAGCAAGGACGCGCTCGCGGCCGAGGCGTGCGCGCTCGCTTTCGAGGGCGCCGCCGAGAATTGGCGTGGGGTGGCCCGGGATGCGGCGACGCACGGCAGGAACGTCGCCGTTGCCATCGCTGACTACTATGTCGCCCCGAAGCCGCCGGGCATGACCTGCCCGATGATCGCGTTCGCGTCGGACGTCGCTCGCCGAGGCTCGGACGACCCGTTGCGCCGTGCCTTCAGCGATGGCGTACGCGGTCTGTTCGACACCTTCTCCGAACTCGCCGGGGGAGACGGCTCTCCCGCGGCCGAAGATCACCAGCGCACGTTGTTCGCGGCGATGGTCGGCTCGAACATGCTGGCGCGGTCGGGGCGGGGAGAGGGATGGTTCACCGCCTTCAGGCGATCTGTTCTCGCGGCTTCAGCCGTGACTAGGAGCAACAGCAAGCCTCCGACAACAAGGTAAGCTTGGCTCAGTGAGGCCTATCATTCCAGGCTGGGATGATTGCCTCAGTTTGACCGCTCACCGTTATGGTCTGGCCCCCAAGACTGAGGATGTAGACAGGGTGAAGGAGCCGCCGCCCCCCTCTGAAAGCCATCTGTCCGCTTCGGGATCAACCCGCGACATTCATCGCGAACCGGAGAGAGTCCGCGAAGGGTGGATAGCGGGCCTCCAATTTGCGCTGCGCAATGGCAGGTCGCCGCCCCGAAGCGGACGTTTCGCGTGCCGTGGTCGTCAGATCGGTTGCGGAAGTCTGTGAGCTGCAAGGAGCCTCTGCTGGCACCGATATCGATCGGTGAAGCAGACACTGACATGCCCACAAAGCAAACGTAGGATCAACGGTCATCCGCGCCTTGGCGAGTGCACGTGTTAACAACGAACCTTGAGCCTGCTGATTGCAGCTATGCTTGCTTCCGTCCACGCTTGGCGCGGCTCGACCGGTTCAATTTCGTCGATGCTTCGCGATGGTCGCGTGCCGATCGCGCTCCCCATCATCCGCCCACTCTTGTGAACGTCGCAGCCGCGTCGGGACCAACACCGGCGAGGCTCACCAGCGCTGCGTCAGCCTTACCAGCCGGGCCGATGGTGAAGAGGACGCCAAGCTGGGCAATCTGGGCCACGTCGGCTCCCATGAGCGGCATAACGAATGCATCGCGGTTCCAGGGGAATATCGGGCGCCGGACCCCATTCGGACCGAACTCCACCACCACCAGACCGCCAGCCTCCTCTCGCACCGCCACCTCACCGTAGATGGTGTTGGAGTATTTGCCGGCGTAGGCGTCCAATGGCAGCGGCGGCGCCGCGTCGGCTGGCGGCTTTCCCTGGGGGAATGGAGTCGAGGTCTTCAGAATGCTGGCCAGTGCAGCAGCCGATGAGGTCTCGATCGCGCTCACCCAGTCCTGGCTTGGTTCACCGATAGTGACCATCTCCAGAAATGCCTTCGGGATGGCTCCGCGCACCGCACTCGGCGCGCCGTTGCACAGCACCACGATGCCCAGCCCGGCCGCGGGCAACAGGGTGGCCTGCGTGGTGTAGCTGGAGAAATCACCCCCGTGCTCTACAATCAGCCGACCCCGGTTATCGAAGGAGGCGGACCAGCCCAGGCCATAGAACAAGGTCGGACCCGACGCTGGATCCGGGGGAGAAAACATCACGATCTGCGGCCGGTGTGTCTCGCGCAGCGGGTCGCTCGCCAGCACTTGCCGCCCGTCGAACATGCCGCCGGCCAGTTGTAGTCGCAGCCAGCGGGTGAGATCCCGCAGGCTTGAACTGATACCGCCCGCGGGCGCGGCGGCATCATCATTGGTCAGGTCACCAGGTTTCCAGACGCCGGCACGGGTTCGGAAGTGCGGGGCCGCCCGGTTCTCCCGGTTCCCGAAATCCGCAAAGCGGTAACTCGTGCTGGTCATGCCCAGAGGGGCGAACAGCCGCGCCTCGGCCAGGTCATCCCACGACTTCGCCGCCGACCGTGCCGCCGCGTAGGCGCCAGCGCTGAACCCGAGATTGGAGTACGCCCAAGTGCTACGGAAAGAGGTCGCCAGTGGGTAGTAGCGCAGGCGTCGGATGCACTCGTCGCGATCGTAGTGAAATTCGAAGACCAGGGGGTCACCGCTATAAGCCGACAAGCCGGAGCGATGGCAGAGCATGTCGCGGATGGTGACCTGCTCGCTGACCCACGGATCGGAGAGGGCAAAGTCGGTTTCGATGCTCCCGATCCTGGCGTCCCAGGTCGTCGTGCCGTCGCCGACCAGGGCAGCAACCAGCGTGGAGGAAAGCGATTTCGAGAGCGAGGCAATCTGGAATACCGTATCTGGCGTGATTGGCTCCGGCCGGCCCAACTCGCGCAAGCCGAAGCCTTTTTCGTAGACCACCCTGTCGTTGTGGACCACCGCCACCGCGGCGCCGGGAACACCCGTCTTGGTCATGCCATCCTCGATCAGGGCGTCGAGGCGGTCCACGGCGGACTGCACCTGAGCGGCTGTGATCGTTGCATCACCGCTTGCAGCGGGGGTCGCGGGCTGAGCAGCGGCACGGGAACGCGGTAGCGTGACCGCTGCCGCGATGACAAGCGCCGCCTGCATGGCGCGACGTCGGGAAGGACTGAGTGTCATCGGAAGTCTTCTTGTGAAATGTGGCTCCAAAGGAGGTTGTGATGGCCGTCAACTACCTAATCGGCGTCGCCAGCCAAGTCGTCGTCAGATCGTGTCCCCAGCGGTGGTGTAGCTAAAGCAGAGCCCGGCGATTTCCGGCGGGGTCGGATTGGTCAGATGACCGTGGCTGGCAATCCGACAACGGGATCATCGCTCAAGGCGGCCGTGGTTTCCAGGGTCATGTATCGAGCGCGTTGGACGGCCCATTCGTCATTCTGTTCGAGCAGGACTGCGCCGACGAGCCTGACTATAGCTTTGTCGTTTGGGAAAATGCCGATGACTTCTGTCCGGCGTTTGACTTCGCCGTTAAGTCCTCGAGGCCGTAAGCTACCGTTGTAGCGGGCAGGTCGTCGGAGACGGTGGCCGAGCCGCTGCCAGACGCCCGTCCTCTAGACTGAGAAAAAGCCCCGAGACGAAGACATGGAGGCGGTAACCAACCCGCGGATAAGAGTCTGATCAACCGTCGTCTCTCGCGCAACTCCTGGCTCTCGCGCAACTCCTGGCTCTGCGCAGCTTCGATCTCTCGCGGCCACCAACGGCGCTTCTCGCCCCAGCGGCTCTTCAACCGCGCCTGAATTCTTGACGGCTAACATAAGAAACTAGGGGAAATTCACGATGCTGCCGTAGAGCGGATAGGCGGACCGGACCTGTCGCGAATCCGGCGCCATCACCACGTGGTCCCTCGCCGAGGCGTCGAAATCGATCACGCCGACCATGGCGAAGCTGCCGAAGACGAACGGCAGGGCCCTTCCCGAGAAGAGGTCGGGTTTGTCGGAGAGACTAAAATGCAGGTGGGGGCCCAACGACGGGCCGGTGTTCCCGATCTTGGCAAGCGGCGCTCCCGCCTTCACCATATCGCCGACCTTAACCGCAACGCTCCCCGTGTGCAGGTGCTCATAGAGCGCGAAGGCGTTCGGGGCGATTTTGAGAAACACATGGTTGCCGCCGAAATCTTCCTTCGTTTCCGGGACCATTGCCTGGTTCGGGGTTGTTTCCGGCTTGCCATCCTGGATCGAAACGACGATGCCGTCGGCGACCGCGAGCACGTCCTGCTCGAAGGCGTAGTGCTGTTCGTTCTTGCCGCCGTCGCCATCGAAGATTTTGCCGTTCTTGACCTTGGCCCAGTCGATATTGAGGCTTCGGGAGTCTCGATGCGAAGGCCGTCTATAGCGACACGAAGATCGCGGTGGAGGTTGGGCTTGCAGCATCCGCTGGAGACGAGCCAGCCATCGCCCTTTACTGGTGGCTTGAGCGCGATGGCCGGTTGGCGGGCGATGGTGACGTCTGGCGCGTCAACCTCCAGATTGTCGTACATCGGGGCAAGCTCTGAGGCCGCTTTGAGAGCGTATGCGATCCGGTGCGTGAGCCGTTCCGGAGCGGTGTCGGGCGGCAGAATCAGATCGACCTCGACCGCCACGGCGGCCGATGCCGGAATTTCGGTGGTCTTGGTGTGTGCGAAGAGCGGCTGGGTCACCATCGCAAGCGCGGCGCCCTCGATCCGCATAAGCTCCTTTCCGGCGGGATCGACGACTGTGACGCTCGACAGCTTCACCGGTTCGGGGAGCACGCTGACGATGAGAAGGTCGTATTCGACGTGGTCCATGCCGTCGTCACCGCGGACAATCTGGGCCTCGTGAATGGGACTGACGACGAATGCCGACGGATGCCCGTCGTCCTCGGCCGAAGCGGCTGACACGAGCGCCAAGATAGCGGCCGCCATAATACGGATACGCATTTCTCTCTCCTTAGCTGTTGGTGTTGGGCCTGCCAATTCTAGGGCCGTGCACGATTGAAAGGATCGAAGCTGGCCCCAAGCACGTCAAGGGGACGGCGCCGCGAACTGAGACGCCGGCGCATGGTTCTCGCGATCCTGCTATCCGGCGCCTCTCGGCAGGAAAGTGAACTCCTGGCGTATCAATGTGATCTGCCTGTTGCCACTATCGCGAAGGTCCGCATTTGGCGTAAGCCTGCCTCCGCCGGGAGATTAGGAACTTCGGCTAAGGGTCGAAGAACGAACCCGCTCCGCGGGAGGCGCTCGGGGCGAGGGTGTGGCAACAATCCGGACATCGCGCTTGCCTCTGAGGCCGTCGGTTCGTTGATTTGACCAAAATGGCTCCTTTCAAATTGAGAGGAGCCATCCATGAACAAGCCCTTCACCCCGGCTACCGGCAACGGTCTGCGCCAGCGGATGATCGAAGATATGAACGTCCGGGGTTTTTCGGCGAAGACCCAGCATGATTATCTGCGCATCGTCTCGCGTTTCGCCGCTTTCCTTGGACGGTCGCCGGATCTCGCCACACCTGAAGACATTCGTCGGTTTCAAATCGGGCAGCGCGAGGCGGGGATGCCGGCGCCGGCGATGAACAGCCACGTCGCGGGCTTGCGGTTCTTCTTCACCACCACGCTTGACCGGCCAGATCTGTCGCGCAAGCTGCTCCGCGTTTCCTATCCCCGCAAGCTTCCGATGGTGTTGAGCCCGGATGAGGTCGCTCGACTGCTCGGCGCCACAACCTGCATCAAGCACCGCGCCGCATTGTATGCGGCGGAGCAATAGTAGGCCACGGGGCGGCGGCATTTTGCGGCTGCGTGGCGGAGTAAAACCCGGCCACTTTTGGGGCTGACCCTTTCCGAATGGTGATTCGGGGGGCGGCCGGGGATGTTTGCGGTGGAGAGTTACGCTGCGGTTCGACGGTTTGTATTTGTCGAAGGGAAAAGCCGGCGCGAGGCGGCGCGTGTTTTCGGATTGAGCCGGGACACGATTTCCAAGATGTGCCGCTATTCGGCGCCGCCCGGATATGTGCGGCAGCAAGGCGCCGGAACGGCCGAAGCTCGGACCGCTGGTTCCGGTCATCGACGCGATCTTGGAGGCCGACAAGACGGCGCCGGCGAAGCAACGGCATACGGCGAAGCGGATTTTCGAACGGCTGCGGCTCGAACATGGCTTTGCCGGCGGCTATACGGTGGTGAAGGATTACGTCCGCCTGGCCCGCACCCGATCGCGCGAGGTCTTCGTGCCGCTCGCCCATCCGCCTGGCCATGCGCAGGTTGATTTCGGCGAGTGTGACGGCGTGATCGGCGGCGTGCGGATGAAGCTGCATGTGTTTTGTTTCGACCTGCCGCAGTCGGACGCCTGCTTCGTCAAAGCCTATCCGGCGGAGACGACCGAGGCCTTTCTCGACGGCCATGTCTCGGCGTTCGCCTTTTTTGGCGGCGTTCCGCTGTCGATTTTGTACGACAATCTCAAAATCGCGGTGGCGCGGATTCTCGGGGACGGCAAGCGCCAGCGCACCCGCGCCTTCACCGAGCTCGTCAGCCATTACCTGTTCCAGGAGCGGTTTGGTCGGCCGGGAAAGGGGAACGACAAAGGCAAGGTCGAAGCCCTGGTGAAGTATTCCCGGGCGAACTTCCTCACGCCTGTGCCGCATGCGGCGTCCTTCGATGCGTTAAACGCCAGGCTCGAAGAACGCTGCCGCGGTCGCCAGAATGAACGCGCCGGCCGCCATGAACAGACGATTGGCGCAAGGCTTGTCGCGGATCAAGCGGTCATGCGGGCTTTGCCCGAGGCCCCCTTCGAGCCCTGCGACAAGCGCCCGGCGAAGGTCTCCTCGACCGCGCTGGTGCGCTATCGCCTGAACGATTATTCGGTGCCGACCGCCTATGGCTTTCGCGACGTGCTGGTGAAAGGCTTCGTCGAGCGCAGGTCGTGCGATCATCTGCGGCGCCAGCGAGATCGCCCGGCATCCACGCGTCTATGGCCGCGGCGAATTCGTCTTCGACCCGAAGCACTATCTGGCGCTGCTCGAGCAAAAGCCCGGCGCGCTTGATCAGGCGGCTCCCTTACAGAACTGGAAACTGCCGGAGCCGCTCCAGCATATGCGCCGGCTCCTGGAAGCCCGCATGGGAAATCGCGGCAAGCGCGAGTTCATCCAGGCGCTGCGGCTGATGGAGGTCTTTCCGGAGACGATCGTTGCCGCGGCGGCGCTCGACGCGATCCGGCTCGGCGCCATCAGCTTCGACGCGGTCAAGCAACTTGTCATCGCAAAAGTCGAGCGAAGACCCGCCCGTCTCGACCTCGACGACTATCCCTATCTGCCGGCCGCGAACGTCAAAACGACCTCGGCCGCCGACTACATGGTTCTTGTGTCCGGGAGGGCGGCATGACGACCGCGGCTTCTCCCGCCAGCCCGGCGCCGCCGCAAGTCCTACTTGCGCATCATCTGCGTCAGCTGAAATTGCCAACCTTCCTGCGCGAATATGACAAAGTCGCCACCGAGGCCGCGCGCGAGGGGCTCGACCATCCCCGTTATCTTCTGCGCCTCGCCGAGCTCGAACTCATCGATCGCGAGCGGCGCATGGTCGAGCGCCGCATCCGCGCCGCGCGTTTTCCGGCGGTGAAGAGCTTCGACACATTCGACTTCACCGCCATTCCGTCGCTCAACAAGCCGCTCGTTCTCGAACTCGCGCGCTGCGAATATGTCGTCGCCCGCGACAATTTGATCGCCCTGGGAAATTCCGATCCCGATTCATAATGCTCACCTCGCGATGTCATTGGAAAATAAGGGTGTGTTGATCAGGATTTTCAGTCAGCGGCTTTCTGCGCCGATCTTGGGCTTCGGCCCGCACCGTGGCTTTCCCGAGATCCGCCGCTTTGATGACCCATGGGGCCCCTTTGCAAAGGTGCCGGGCGGGCAATGTGCCGTTCCGGATCAGGCGCAAGACCGTCATCGCGCTCACTTGCAGGACAGCCGCCGCCTCGTTGAGCGTCACTTCTCCACGCTCCCCACGTTCTCCCTCCCGATAGACCTCGACGCCCATACGATTACGCAATGTGCAGACCGCGCTCTGCGTCCAACCATTCTGGCGGCCTGTGAGCTTGCCAGCCCGGTTCAAAATTGGCGCTATAGCGCGGTCTGGCATCAATCGCGCCAATTCCCGAACAAGAACCTCGACGTCTTCCTCCACGGTCCAGCGGTGTTTACCGCATGCGTTTTTCTTGATTTTCAGCGCAGTATGATCGCCACCTTGCCAATGCAGCACCATATCGACAAAACCATCCTCGACCCGCACGATGATCTCGCGTAGCACCGTACGGACGATCCTCTTGCGCGTCGCCATGGTCGCCGCCGGATGTGACCAGGCTATCTCCATATCGGCGCCAAGAAGCATGAGGCGCTCGCGTTCTTGCTCGTCGAGAACTGGTGAGCGGTGCTGATCGAGCTCGTTGAGTTCGTCTTCGAGCCGGCGCACGTCGATGAGTTTGTCGTTCCATCGGCGTTCGAGTTCGCTCGCGACGAGGCGGTTGTCTGGATCCACGGCATCGTACTGCCGGCGGGCGTGCGCCGCTTCATAACGCGCGTGCTTCAGCGACAGTTCGACCTGTCGGCGCTTCTCCGCAGCTTCGAAAGTTCGTTGCTCGATCGCCTGCAGCGCCGCCTCGACGCCGAACGGCTTCAGCAAACGGACGACTTCGGCTCCGACTGCCTGGTCAACTCGCAAACTACCGAAGGAGATGCAAAGATCTCCTCCGTGGTTCACGAAGCTCCCCTTGCAATGATAGCGGCCGACATCGCCTGACGCGCCGCCGTAGGCGACATGTAGCTTGCGGCCGCAATGACCGCAGCGCAGAAGGCCGCCCAGAAGCGTCTCGCCCCGCCGGACGGCGCCGCGCGACAGAAGACTTTTGGCATTGGCGTTATCGGCGATCAGCCGCTGATTCCTCTCGAACTCCGCCCACGAGAGATACCCTTCGTGATGGCCGGTGAGCAAGACGTCCCATTCAGATCTCTCACGCTTGAACCCGCGCACGATACGTTTGCGGCCGTCCTCGATCGTTATGCGGCTGCCGGTGCGCCCGAAAGCATAGGCCCCACCATAGAGAGGATTGGTCAGAATATGGTGGACCGTGTTGTATACCGGGAGCTTCCAGACGATGCGACGGCCGTCGACAGTTGTGTATTCCACTGCGGGTAGATCGATCCGCTCCCGCCGCAGCCAGAGATGCACCTGCCGGATACTCTGGAACTCCGAGAATTTCCGGAACACCAGATCGATGGCTTCACGTATCCGCAGGTCTGGATCCTTCTCAATCCGATTGTGCCTCACCTTCACGTAACCGATTGCGACGGTCAGGAACAGTTCGCCGCGTCGCGCCTTTTGCTTCAACGCCTCGAGTGAGCGCTGTCGAAGAATCGAAAGCTCCAGTTCGCTCATCGTGCCTTTCATGCCGAGCAGCAGGCGATCGTTCGGAAGGCGGGGATCATAGACGCCGTCCTCGTCCAGAATGATCGCGTTGACGAGGCCGCAGAACTCGATCAGCGTGTGCCAGTCACGACCATTGCGCGCCAGTCGCGAAGCCTCGATTGCAAAGACCGCCCCAACCCGTCCTTCGCAAATCGCCGCCAAGAGCCGTTCGAACCCGGGTCGACTGACCCCCGAGCCGGAACGCCCCAAATCATCATCGATCACCACCACGTCCCGCCAGCCATATTGGCGGGCGCGATCGGCCAGGGCATATTGACGACGGCGGCTCTCATGGTTGTGGAGCAGCTGATCCGCTGTTGACTGGCGAACATAGACAAAGGCGCTGCGCGCAAGATGATCAGGCGTGATCTTCGTCATCGCCGGCCTCCTCGACCTTCGATATCGCCGCAATCTCGATCAGAAGCCCCCGGACCATCTCCACGAGGCTCTTGGTCTGATCGAGTGGCAAGGCGATTGGAGGTTCGTCGCTTTCGAATAAGTCCGGCTGCCGTTCTTGCTGTGCGCGCCTCATCTGAAGCTTCTCCTGTCTCCGATTCCGACTGGAGAAAGTCTAGAAGCGCGTTGAGCTCGATCCGCAGGTCGCGGAATGTATCCAATGGAATCCGTGGTTGAGGCCGGAGTTCGAAGTGCGCCGCGTCCTCGCGCATCATCCAGCAAGGTATATGCGCCAAAGTCCCATCGCCCTGCTGGATGACAAAGACCTCCGCGCCTTGAAAGCGATGGCGCCGCACAAGAACGACTATCTCACCGAAGCGCGGATGAAACCGATAATGGATTCTTCCCTCGAGGTTCTGATACCCGGCAGTATGTCGCTGCTTCGACCGGCACCGGCAAGACGCATGTCTGTTTGGCGCTCGGCCTCGCCGCGTGCCAGCGCGGCTTCTCCGTCGACTTCTTCACCGCGGCCGGTCTCGTTCATCAACTGATGGAGGCGCGCGATGAGCGGCGTTTGCTCAAGCTCCAAGCCCAGCTCGCCGCCGTCAAACTGCTCATCATTGACGAACTCGGCTACGTGCCGCTCTCGCAGACCGGCGCCGAGCTGCTCTTCGAGATCTTCAGCCAACGTCACGAACGCGGCTCGACCATCGTCACATCGAACCTGCCGTTTGAGGAATGGACCAGCGTCTTCGGCAGCCAACGGTTAACCGGCGCGCTGCTCGATCGGCTGACGCATCACGTCCACATTCTGGAGCTGAATGGCGAGAGCTACCGGCTCAAGCAATCGAAGGCGAGACGACGGCGCGATTCGCGCCCCGCCGACGAGGCCGCCGATCCCGAAACCGGCGAAATCATCCACGCTTCCTGAAAGCCGCGACCGTCGCGGCTGCGAAACCCCGGCCATCTCCGCCGCGACGGACGCGGCGCGTCGAGCTCTACGCCCGCGCCGCAAACTGGCCAGGTTTTACGCCGCCCCGCTGGCCGGCTTTTGCTCCGCCGTTGACATCGCAGCCGATTCCAAGCACCTCGGCGCCCGCATCGGCATTACTGCGGTGCTCCACACATGGGGATCGGCGATGACGCATCATCCCCATGTCCACATGATCGTGCCCGGCGGCGGCATTTCGCCCGATGGCAGGCGTTGGGTCGCTTCACGAGCGGGCTTCCTCCTGCCGGTCCGCGTGCTGGGCAAGCTCTTCCGCCGACTGTTTCTGTCACGACTGCTCGAACTGCACCATGCGGGCAAGCTCGCCTTCTTCGGCGCCCAGGCCGATCTCGCCGACCGGCGCCGCTTCCTGCGCAATCTCGCGCCGGTCAGGAAGAAGCGATGGGTGGTGTATGCCAAGCCGCCCTTCGCCGGCCCCGAGGCGGTGCTCGCCTATCTCGCCCGCTACACCCACCGGGTCGCCATCTCGAACCGCCGGCTGATCGCCTTCGACGAGGCAGGCGTCACCTTCCGCTACAAGGATTATCGTCGCACAGGTCCGGAGCGCCGGAAGGTCATGACGCTCGATACCCACGAGTTCATGCGCCGCTTCCTGTTGCATGTTTTGCCACGCGGCTTCCACCGCATCCGGCATTACGGGCTGCTCGCCAGCGCCACCCGCAAGGCCAACATTATCCGCGCCCGCGAGCGGTTGGCTGTGCTGCCGCCATCGGAACCGGCCGATCCAGTGGAATCGTCCGATCCGCTCCCGCCCTGTCCGTGCTGCGGCGGCCGCATGCGCATCATCGAGACCTTCGGGCGCTGGAGCCAGCCACGTGCGCCACCCCACGCTCCGGCGACAACCGGGATGACGCCGTCGTGACCCGGCACGGCCTGACCGCATCTTACGCCGCAGTGCGATCACTGCGGCCAGAGGCCCGACGCGCGCCCATCGTCCTTGAAAGAGCGATCAGCGACGACCCCCCTGCCAACGAAGCCTCCGCACGGCCAATCGGCCCGGATATCCCGCGATCCAGATCAAGCCAGGACACATCAAAAGCGCCGCTCAGTGGCACTCCGCCACGCGCATAAATCTCAAATCTCCATAGCGCCCGCTCTGCACCCCGCGGGTTCGTTCTTCGGGGACTTTCGTACGCCTGACGGCGTCCGAAACTCTTCACGAGAGCTGCCACGGGATCGTGCGGACGCGGATGTCCACTTCGGTATTTCGATCGCCCAAAGCGGCCAATCTCGCTTCGGCCAAAACCAGTCAGTCGGTCGCGGTCTGACGGAGGCCCGATAAGGCGCTGGCCGGACCTCCCCCGGTCCGCCCTACATCGCGCGTTTAATTGCATCGGGACCATGGTACGCCGGCAATTCGCGCGGTGAGGGTGAGGATGATGGTTTGCTCGCGTTCCCCGTTTCTCGATGGTTGCGCCCCGCCATGCCTCGTTGCGTCAAGATCCCGCGACAACTCGACGCGCCGAAAGCCGCGCCGCGGAGTCTGGATCGTGGGTGGGCAAGTAGATAGTTGGGCGCGTCTTGACGAAGCTCTTGATCGCCTCAAGGGTCCGCATCGCGACGCCTTCATCGAGGCTGACGCCGTCGACCTTGCCCTCGACCATTAGTTGCTCGGTATAGGACGTGTCTCCGGCCAGGAACGCCGTCGCGTCGCCATCCTGAACCACGACGCTGAGGTGATGGGCGGTATGGCCGGGGGTGGCGACAGCGACGACGGCGCCGTCCGCGGTAAGCCGCCGGCTTAAGGGGAAGCCGCCGAACGGTTCGCGCGACAGAGCGAGCGGTTTGGGATCGAACCATGAAGGCCAGCGTTGCGGCAGGTAGCCGCGCAATTGCCCTAAGATTCCGCTCGCCTTTTCTAGTTCGCCGGGCGCAACGAGAATCTCGTTCCGGGGGAAATGGGCGAGCCCGCCGTCATGGTCCATGTGCAAGTGGGTGAGGACGACCTGCTTCACGTCGCGCACCCCGATCCCAAGAGAACGCAATTGCGGCCCGATTTCCTGTTCGGGCTCGATCTGGAACGCCACTTCCCAACGGACGTAGGGATGCGGCGATTTGCTCAATTCCATTAGATGCGCGCCTTGGCCCGTGTCGACGACGACGACGCCGTCGCGATGTTCGATCGCCCACGCGAAGGTGGGAAGCCAATCGGTCCACTCGCGGTCGGCGAATATCGCGAGCTGCGCCATAAAGCCATGCCCCTGTCTTTCGACCTGCGCGTGCTTGATTCGGACGGAGCCGGTTCGGATGGCGTGAATTCTCATTGGGCTTTCTCCACTGGCTGAGCTCGTGGATTTAGTCGCCTCCTGCAGCCGAAAGGTTCGCTTCTACCAATGTTGCAAGTTCGAGGCTCTTCACTACCTGTGGAACGCTCCGCCAGAGGTGCAAACGCCTGTGCGGCGTAATCGCTGGCCGGAAGGGCGATCACCTTGCCGCTTGTCACGTCGGTCCCGCGCGCAGAAACGAAACAGGCCCGGGGTTTCCCCTGGGCCTATTGCGGTGTCTTCGCGCGCGTCGCGTTCTTCAGTAATCCATGCCGCCCATGCCGCCAGGCATGGCCGGAGCTTCCTTCTTCGGATGTTCGGTGATCGTCGCTTCCGTGGTGACGATCAGTCCGGCGATCGACGCGGCGTCCTGAAGGGCGGTGCGCACCACTTTGGTCGGATCGATAATACCGAGCTTGACGAGGTCACCATATTCGCCGGTCTGCGCGTCGTAGCCGTAGTTGTAGTCCTTGGCTTCGAGCAGCTTGCCGACCACCACCGCGCCGTCGTCGCCCGCGTTGTCGACGATCTGGCGCGCCGGAGCCTGGATCGCCTTGCGGACGATGTCGACGCCGGTCTTCTGATCGGAATTCTCGACCTTGATCGCCTCGAGGGCCGGGATGGCGCGCAGCAAGGCGACGCCGCCGCCGGGAGAAATGCCTTCCTCCACCGCCGCGCGGGTGGCGTTGAGCGCATCGTCCACCCGGTCTTTTTTCTCCTTGACCTCGACCTCGGTCGCTCCGCCGACGCGGATCACCGCGACCCCGCCCGCTAGCTTGGCCAGTCGCTCCTGCAGCTTTTCGCGATCATAGTCCGACGTCGTTTCTTCGACCTGCGCCTTGATCTGGGCGATCCGCGCCTGGATGTCTTTCTTGTCGCCGGCGCCGTCGATGATCGTGGTCGATTCCTTGTCGATGCGGATCCGCTTGGCGCGGCCGAGCATCTCCAAGGTCACGTTTTCGAGCTTGATGCCCAGTTCTTCGGAGATCAGCTGACCCGCGGTGAGGATCGCGATATCCTCGAGCATGGCCTTGCGGCGGTCGCCGAAGCCCGGCGCCTTCACCGCCGCGACCTTGAGGCCGCCGCGCAGCTTGTTGACCACGAGGGTCGCCAGCGCCTCGCCTTCGATGTCCTCGGCGATGATGACGAGCGGCTTGCCGGACTGCACAACGGCCTCGAGAATTGGCAGCAGGGCCTGCAACGACGACAGCTTCTTTTCGTGAATGAGAATGTAGGGGTCTTCGAGTTCGGCGACCATCTTCTCGGCGTTGGTAATGAAATAGGGAGAAAGATAGCCGCGATCGAATTGCATCCCTTCGACGATCTCCGTCTCGGTCACGAGGCTCTTGGCCTCCTCGACGGTGATCACGCCTTCGTTGCCGACCTTCTGCATCGCCTTGGCGATTTCGTCGCCGATGAAGCGGTCGCCATTGGCCGAGATTTTACCGATCTGGGCGATCTCCTCGTTCGAGGAGACTTTCTTCGAGTTCTTCTTGAGATCCGAGACGATCGCCTCGACTGCGGCGTCGATGCCCCGCTTCAAGTCCATCGGGTTGAGCCCCGCCGCCACCGCCTTGGCGCCTTCGCGGGCGATAGAGGAAGCGAGCACGGTCGCGGTCGTCGTGCCGTCGCCGGCGGCGTCATGTTGCTTCGAAGCGACTTCACGGACGAGCTGAGCGCCAAGGTTCTCGAACTTGTCGGAAAGCTCGATCTCTTTGGCGACGGTGACGCCATCCTTACTGATGCGCGGCGCGCCATAGGATTTTTCGATGACGACGTTACGGCCCTTCGGGCCGAGGGTGATCTTTACCGCATTGTTGAGAATCTCGACGCCGCGCAAAATGCGATCGCGGGCGTCGGTGGAAAAACGGACGTCTTTGGCAGCCATTGTCATTCACCTTCGAAGAGAGAAAACGCGTGCGAAAAGGCGTCGAGTTAGTCGACGACGCCAAGGATGTCGCTTTCCTTCATGATAAGCAGATCCTCGCCGTCGATCTTGACCTCGGTCCCGGACCACTTCCCGAAGAGAATGCGGTCGCCGGCCTTGACGTCGAGGGGGGTGAGCTTGCCGTTATCGTCGCGCCCGCCGGGGCCGACGGCGATCACTTTGCCTTCCTGAGGCTTCTCCTTGGCGGTATCAGGTATGATGATGCCGCCCTTTGTCTTCTCTTCGCCCTCGAGGCGCTTCACCACGACGCGGTCGTGCAAAGGACGAAATGCCATGTCGTTTTCTCCCCTTTTTGGCCGCCGTGTTTGTCGCTTGGCCGGATTTTGCAGCAAACGGATCGGCGAAAGCTCCGCTTAGCACTCTACGACAGCGAGTGCCAACAACTAATGACGAGTAAGGACTCCCATCCGGCATGTCAAGACTTTCCGGCCGCTGTAGACTACGACGCTTCGCGCGCGGCGGCCTTCGATCTTGATCGGTGGTTTGACGCCATCCGGCCCCACGATCAAGCGAATAGGATTTCGCCTATTCCCGTGATTCGCTATACTCTGGACACGCTCCTACAGTTCGCGCCCGACGCGGAGCTTGGGCCTGTGATCATGGGGAAGCGTTTGGGCTGAGGTTGTCAGCTCCGGCGACCGGCGGGATGAGGGCCGATCGACAATGAGACTTGAGTTACAAAACTTAGAAACAATAGCCGACGCTACCCTGGAATATTATAACCAGCGCGCCGAAGAATTCTGGGAAGGCACGCGCCACCACGACGTCAGCCAGAATATCGAAGCGATGTTGCAATATATACAGGGTCAGCCTCCTTTCACGATACTTGACTTTGGCTGTGGACCGGGCCGTGACCTTAAGACCTTTGCCGATCTCGGGCACATCGCGATCGGGTTGGAGGGTGCCGCGCGCTTTGCCGACATGGCGCGCACCTACAGCGGCTGTAAAATATGGCAGCAGGATTTCCTCAAGCTCGACCTGCCGGAAAACAAATTCGACGGAATATTCGCCAACGCATCGCTTTTTCACGTCCCCAGCCAAGAGCTGCCGCGCGTGTTGCTGGAACTGCGCGCCTGTCTGAAGCCGGGCGGCGTGCTGTTCAGCTCCAACCCGCGCGGGCAGAATGAAGAAGGCTGGAACCGGGGGCGTTACGGGGCCTACCATGACCTGGAGGCTTGGCGCCGTTTTGTGTCGGCGGCTGGGCTTGTTGAGCTGACACATTATTATCGGCCCGCTGGACTGCCTCGCGAAGAGCAACCCTGGGTGGCGAGCATCTGGCGAAGATAAAACCCAGGGAGTCGCGATCTTGAGACTGTGTATTGCAGCGGCGAGGGTCTTGCGACGACCGGCGAGGCGATAGATCATTCTGGACTCGCAAGGACAGGCCGGCCAGCCGACAAGCCGATTCGCACCATCGGTTTCCTTGCGTCCCTTTGGTGTGCACGCGGGTGCGCGCGATGGAAGACGACGAAGCTCATCAGCAATTCCGCAGAGCGATTGCGGAAGCAGACACGAAACCGACGGAAGGGCGCTGTCAAGTTGTCGAAGAGAGAACGCAGGAAACCCGATCTCGCCCCATTTTCAGGCGGCAGCGACGGCAGAGCGCCACGTTTCCATGGCCGCTGCTCGAAAGGCCCGGCGCGTTTTTGCCGAGGTGAGATGGCGTTGGACGTAGAAGGTATTCTGACGACAATCCCCGTACGAGCCGCGTCAGCCAGACGCCTGCGCTCGGATCACGGCTCGCAGGGGTCGGCCTGCCGGGAGAGTTCGACAGCGGTGTCATTATCTGGAGCTCGCCGATGCGTTGCGGCAGACGCACCCGCGCCTTGGCTTCCGGGCTGGCCGGCCCAGAGGCGGCTCGGGAAATTTATCCTCCAAATATTCCATGATCGCAGGCGGTTCCGGCAGGGCCGTTCCGTCGTCGAGAAAAAGGCATGGAATCGTCCCGACCGAATTGATGGCGTGGAACTTCGCCGACAGCAAACCGTCCGGCGGCAGTTCGATATCGATATTCAACCCTTTCGCATAGATCGCAACTCGTACCGGAGCGGAGAATGGCGAACTGTCTTCCGAATAGAGCTTCATGGCACACGCGTTAATGATGCAACAAGGCAAATACGCGCCCGGCAGCCGCTCATCGAGGCTGCGCCGGGCTTTCCGGGCCTGGAGAACTGACGCTGCTGAGATCGCAAAGCGTCTCGAAGAGCGAGGGCGCGCCGGGCGCTCCCTCGCACCGTCCTTTGACGGGGGTTTTCATGCCTCGTCAGGCGCGCCCTCGGGTATAGGGACTTCGGCTCGGGGACGGATGTGCGGCTTCAGCCCAGGCGCTAAGCCTGGAACGATGCCTTTGTGCAAAAGATTCAAGACCTCGCCCATCGGCAAGGCTTTCCGCGCTCCTCCGGCCGAAGCATGTGGCCCCGCCGAACCCTTTCGGAGTGGGGCGAAAGCGCTCCAGTTGTCCGCGGCGGCGGGTTTTGTCGGGCCCGCGCGTTCCCGCGCATCGGCGATCTTCGGCCTGCCTCTTGCCTCCGAGAATCTGCGGATTGAGCGTTCTCTGTGACTTTCGTCGCCGCCGCCATCGGCGCCGCCGGCGCTGTTCGGAGGCGCGCGAAAGCGCTAGGAAGGTCCGCGGCGGCGGGGCGGTTTTGTCGCGCCCTTGTCGTCCAGCGTATCGGCGCCCTTGAATTGCGCGTCTTTCCTTCTCGGCTCCCCGGAAAGAGCAGTCTGAATAATTCGCGTCGCCTCCGCAAGATTTTGGCGCGCTGTCAGTTTCACCGCTTTGCGAACGGCGCCGTGGAGAATGGATTTCATTTTTTTCGATCCTTCTTGAAGCGGGGCCAAGACCATTTTCAAAATAGTCTCCCCAAAACATTGACGAAAAAGGTGGTTAGCGAACGCGATCGGCAAGTGCGGTCTTCACCGCTTTGCTCGCCTGCAGCGCCCCGAGGACGTTAATCGCCTCGATTGACGCGCACGCAGAGTCCGGGAGGAACGTCATCGGCGATGATGGCCAAACCAACGACCTTGATGCTGAGCATTTCGCCGGCAGCCTTCACCGCTTCGAGATCCTCTCGGCTATAGCGCCGCAGACCAATTTCGAGAGTCTGCCGCACGATGGTTTGCTTGACCGCGTCGGCATGATGCGAGAGCTGATTGCGAATCGCCGTCCGGATCATGTCGGTGCGGTTGGAGTAGAAGCCTTCGCGCACGAGAAGATCGATATGGCCAAGGTCGACTTCTTTTCGCTCTCGCACACTCTGTCGCGCACGCGCTGAAGTTCCGCGCCCATGCTATTTCTCCATCCACCTGGATGGTATATGGATGGTTTGACTCAGCTCGCAAGTGCGAAGAATATCTTACCTCGCTCCGGATATTGTCCGCTCGGGCGTCAGCCGCTCGAACCGAGCCTCGAGGCCATCAAGCACTAATCGCACTACGAGTTCGGCGAACGAGCCGCCCTTGATCCGGTGAAGGCTCGGGCGATGAACTGCATCTGCTTTCCAGGCGAGAGGACGAGGTGGACGCCCCAATCCATGAACGCTGCCTCGAGCACCAAGGTGACAAGACGTTCGTTACGCGAGCGACCATCCCATGAAAGGCGTGATCGATGGCAACAGCAGTTCGAATGGCTCGATATCCTGTTCAATCATCGCTCGGGGAGGATCAAGCTCTTGCATCATGATTGATGAATCCGATGATCTCCGGCACGACCTGCGTTCGACAAATCCGACCATGAAATAATGAGAAATGTCCGCAGGCATCGACCAGCAAATGGCGGCGTCTCGTGCTGGGGATCGATCTGCACAGCGCGTGGGCCGCGCGAGTCTGACCCGGCGCAGCTATGTCGTCTTCCGCTCCTTCCACCGTCATGAGCGCGGTCGCGCTGATCGCATCGAGATCAATCTTGTCGCCAGCAAAATGCATATTGCGCCGAGCGAGAACTCGATCATGGAAGATGCAGCGAATATTTTCTAGGAAATGCTCCGCTGGAAGATCCATCATCGTCGATGCGAGAGCAGCAAACGGAAAATGACGCGGATCTTCGCCGTCGTCGGCAAGGAACTTCCAATACAATTCTCGCCCTGCAGCAAAATGGCGCACGACATAGCCGGTAAAGCTCGCAAGCTGTGTCGCCCTTGGATAAACCAGCCGGCCTTCGCCCGGCCACCCAGGCGGCACGGCTTCAATGATATTCTTGCGAAACCATTTCAGCGAATGCGAGCGCAGGCGTTCAACAAGGCGGGTGGGGTTGGCCAGGGGGTCCACCGGACCGCCTATCAGGACAAGAGAACGCGGCGCCATTTCAGGCTCGTTCGCCGCGAGAAGCGCGGTCGCCGCAAGTGCGGGCACGACGCCTTGGCAGACGCAGATAACATGCAGCTCTGGACCAAGCATACGGATCATTTCGGCGACGTAACTGATCTCTTCTTCGAGCCCGAAACGGCCTGCCGGCTCTGGCAGGTAACGGGCATCGAACCAGTCGGCGACCGCAACCACGCTGCCGTGCCAGAGAAGGTCGATCACGAGGTCACGGAGCAATACCGGAAAAGCTCCCGCAAGCGGGGCGATCACCAGGATCTGATCTTGGTGAACATCGGCGCGGGAAAATGCGATCAGGTTTGCAAACGGCCGCCTGTGAATAGTGCGTTCCGATACTTCGACCCGGCGTTCTCCTACACTTACGGACGAGATGTCGAACGCCCGGCGCGCCCTTGGATCGCTCACGCTCTCGTAGACATGCAAGCAACTGTCCCGCGCCTCCGCCGAAGTCAAGTTCCTCTTCCTTCTCGCTAATATAAACTTAGTTGACACATAGGTGAAATCGGCTCCGCCGCGTACAGGCACGCGTGATTCAGCGGTGCTTGGCTAACCCCGAATTAGCAATTCATAGATTACCGTCTCGTCGATGACGGTGCCGGAACGCCCAAAAAGAACCGCAACATTTCGCGTGAAGCATCGGGTCCGTGCGGATCTGTATATGAGCCTTCGGGATGTCCGCCGGACCAGGCGTGACCCATGCCCTCGATCGCCCAATATTCTACCTTTGGCGCGCCGCTCGAATCGCGGATGATGGTGCGCTTATAGGCGATGCCTCCGGCGGAACGGCCCTGGTGCTTCTTTTCCACCGCGGCGTCGAGCCCGGCGCGCGCCGCGGCGACGACCAGCTCTCCATTGGAGGGATGGACAGTTCGATCCGCATCGCCGTGGAAGACGATCGTGCGCACGCTCATCTCGGCCGCCGATGCCGCCTCGACGCTTGCGCCGTTGCGCATGGTGGAGAATGCCGATCCGACATCAGTCGCGGCGCCGTAAGGCAGTCCGGAGTGAATTCCAACGGCGTCAAAAAGATCGGGATAGGTCGCGCCCAAAATCGCGGCCATCGCTCCGCCGGCCGATAGGCCGGCGATAAAGACCCGGTCCAAATCGACGTTGAACTCCGCCATGATCTCGCGAGTCATTCCAGCGAGAATGCTTGGCTCTCCGGAGCCGCGCGCCTGATCCTTCAGACTGAACCAGTTCCAGCACGCCATTTGATTTGAGCTTGTCGATTGCTGTGGATAAGCAACAAAACAGCCGCGCTCCTCACCCCGTTCGTTCATGCCTGTTCCGAGGGCGAAATCGTCCGGGTTTTGCAAACAGCCATGCAGCATGACGATCAGCGGAAGCCCGCTTCCGTTTGCTCTGCTCTTCGCCTTGCTCGGGACGAACAGCTTGTAGTCACGCGAACCTGCGGCGCAGGAATATGTGCGGGACAGAAACTGCGCGCCTTCGGGTATAGGGACTTCGGGCTGGGGACGAATGTGCGGCTTCAGCCCAGGCGCTAAGCCTGGAACGATGCCTTTGCGCAAAAGATTCAAGACCTCGCCCATCGGCAAGGCTTTGCGCGCTCCTTCGGCCGAAGCATGTGGCGCCGCCGAACCCTTTCGGAGCGGGGCGAAAGCGCTCTTATTGTCCGCGGCGGCGGGTTTTGTCGGGCCGTTGTCGTCCAGCGCATCGGCGCCCTTGAACTGCGCGTCCTTTCTCCTGGACGCCCCGGAAAGCGCGGCCTGAATAACTCGCGTCGCCTCCGCAAGATTTTGGCGCGTAGTCAGTTTCACCGCTTTGCGAACGGCGCCGTGGAGAATGGATTTCATTTTTTCGATCCTTCTTAAATCGCGGCCAAGACCATTTTCAAAATCGCCCCCCAAAAAAATTGACCAAAAAGGTGGTTAGCGAATGCGATCGGCAAGCGCGGCCTTCACCGATTTGCTCGCCTGCAGCGCGCCGAGGACGTTGATCGCATTGATTGACGCGCACGCGAGTTCGGGAGGAACGTCATCGGCGATGATGGCCAAGCCAACGACCTTGATGCTGAGCATTTCGCCGGCAGCCTTCACCGCTTCGAGATCCTCTCGGCTATAGCGCCGCAGACCAATTTCGAGAGTCTGCCGCACGATGGTTTGCTTGACCGCGTCGGCATGACGCGCGAGCTGATTGCGAATCGCCGTCCGGATCATGTCGGTGCGGTTGGAGTAGAAGCCTTCGCGCACGAGAAGATCGATATGGCCAAGGTCGACATAACCGAGGTTGATCGTAATCTTTTCGCTCTCGCACGCTCTATCGCGCACCCGATGAAGTTCCGCGCCCATCCTGTTTCTCCATCCACCTGGATGGTATATGGATGGTATCACGCCATCCCGCAAGTGCGAAGAAGGGAGTCCGTCTCAAAAATAGCGGTCGTGGCCAGACCAAGGTAAAGCTGGCGCTTTGATCGTTTAGCATGGGGAGCCATTTCATCTCGTTCCTCGGTTCAGCAAAGAGCCGGAACTGGAGTTGACCCGGTTTGGTGGACACCTTTGAAGTCATGTTTTGAGGTGTCTCATGCGCGGCAGCTGATGAGAACGACCGGCAAAATGGTTGACGGCGGCCATCTGCCTCTCAATGCAGTCGCGCGGGTTCGTACGGATTTGTGTCAATTCGCTTCCAACAGCGACCCCATTTTCGCGTCCAATTTCGACCCCTCTTGGGTGAAGAAATTTGCTTATCTGCGTAGTGCATAGGAGGGACCCGCGCCCGTAGCGCAGCGCCCTCGGCGTTGCGCGGAGCGGAGGGCGCGGGAGGTCTCTGAGCGCCCACGAGGGGAAGCGCCGGCTGACGGCGCGGGGGAGGGTTTGGTCAGTTTCGGTTTTCCTGATTACGCATAAATGTCAGCCAGCTTTAGGAGCGAATATGGCATGGGTGCGGTCCTGAGAGCGACGTATGCGAGACGCGGGATCATCGTTTCGAGGCGGTATCTGCGGTTGAACCGATATTCGAACTCAGCGAGATATCGCGGCACGTGTTTTGAGTGCATGGCCCTGTAGGTTCCGACCAAAGCCGACTTGATGTTTCCAAGGACGGTGTTGACCCATTTGAAGGCCGGCTTTTTGGCGGCTTGCGCGCCGCCGCCCGTTGGAATTTGAGTGTGTGTGCATCCGGCTGTTGTGACTGCGGTGAAACAGGCCAGCCCGTCGGTGACGACATTGGCGTCGCCGCTAAGCGCCGTGCTCGCGAGTTTGCCAATCGCCACCTTTCGGAAGCCGATGACGCGGCGAAGAATGATCTGGTCGGGTTTGCCGTCTTCGGTTGTCGCAACAGCGGCGACGAAGGGCGTCTTGCCCGCGGCGCCGCGTCCGGGTTTGCCGGAGCGCTCGCCGCCAATATAGGCGTCGTCCATTTGCACGTCGCCATTCAGACGCTTGGCGCTGTTTCGCTCGATCATGACCTGAGCGAGCTTGTGTTTCATCGTCCAGGCCGTCGTCTGGGTGACGCCGAGCCGACGCCCCAACTCGATGCTGGAGATTCCCTTCTTCGATTGGGTCACCAGATACATGGCTTTGAACCAGAGCCGCAGCGGCAGCTTGCTGGATGCGAAAATAGTCCCGGCCTTCACAGATGTCTGCTTGCGGCAGGCGTTGCATTGGAATAGCTGGCGCGCCCCACGCTTGACCACGCAATGACCGTGGCCGCCACAGTCGGGACATTCGAACTCATCAGGCCAGCGCAAGCGCGCCAGCTCTGCGTGACACCGTTCCTCGGTCCCGTATAATTCATCGAATTCGGCCTCGCTGAGGCCTTTCTGGAATTGAACCTTGTTGCGCGCCATCGTCAACGCCTTCGCAAATCATAATGTTCTGTGTTTGTTCTAAACCGGAATTCAAGCTGACGCAACCGCGTAATCAGGTCGGTTTTTGAAGCGCCAGCTGGTGTTGCCGGTCTCGATGATGTCGCAGTGGTGCGTCAGGCGATCGAGCATGGCGGTGGTCATTTTGACGTCGCCGAACACCTGGGGCCAATCGGCGAAGGCGAGGTTGGTGGTGATCAGCAGCGAGGTGTTCTCGTAGAGCTTGCTGATGAGATGGAACAGCAACTGCCCGCCGGATTGGCTGAACGGGAGATAGCCGAGTTCATCGATGACGATGAGATCGTGGCGGAGCAGTTTCTCGGCCAGGCGGCCGCTCTTGCCCGCGGCCTTCTCTTGTTCGAGCTGGTTGACGAGATCGACGAGGTTGAAGAATCGTCCTCGAGCACGGCTACGGATGACGGCGGCGGCGATGGCGATGCACAGATGGGTTTTGCCGGTTCCAGTCGAAGCAGCGACATACTGCCGGGTATCAGAACCTCGAGGGAAGAATCCATTATCGGTTTCATCCGCGCTTTGGTGAGATGGCCCTTCTTGTGCGGCGTCATCGCTTTCAAGGCGCCGAGGTCTTTGTCATCCAGCAGAGCGACGGCACTTTGGCGCACATACCGTCCTGGATGATGCACGAGGACTCGGAACACTTGGAACTCCGGTCTCAACCGCGGATTCCATTGGATACATTCCGCGACCTGCGGATCGAGATCGATACGCTCTTTAGACTTGCTCCGGTCGGAATTCGAAGACGGGAGAAGCCTCAGATGAAGCGCGCGCAGCAAGAACGGCATCCGGACTTATTCGAGAGCGACAAACCGCCGATCGCCTTGCCCCTCGATCAGACCAAGAGCCTCGTGGAGATGGTCCGGGGGCTTCTGATCGAGATTGCGGCGACATCGAAGGTCGAGGAGGCCGGCGATGACGAAGATCACGCCTGATCATCTTGCGCGCAGCGCCTTTGTCTATGTTCGCCAGTCAACAGCGGATCAGCTCCTCCACAACCATGAGAGCCGCCGTCGTCAATACGCCCTGGCCGATCGCGCCCGCCAATATGGCTGGCAGGACGTGGTCGTGATCGATGATGATTTGGGGCGTTCCGGCTCGGGAGTTAGTCGACCCGGGTTCGAACGGCTCTTGGCGGCGATTTGCGAAGGACGAGTTGGGGCAGTCTTCGCAATCGAAGCGTCGCGACTGGCGCGCAACGGTCGTGACTGGCACACGCTGATCGAGTTCTGCGGCCTCGTCAACGCGATCATTCTGGACGAGGACGGCGTCTATGATCCCCGCCTTCCGAACGATCGCCTGCTGCTCGGCATGAAAGGCACGATGAGCGAACTGGAGCTTTCGATTCTTCGACAGCGCTCACTCGAGGCGTTGAAGCAAAAGGCGCGACGCGGCGAACTGTTCCTGACCGTCGCAATCGGTTACGTGAAGGTGAGGCACAATCGGATTGAGAAGGATCCAGACCTGCGGATACGTGAAGCCATCGATCTGGTGTTCCGGAAATTCTCGGAGTTCCAGAGTATCCGGCAGGTGCATCTCTGGCTGCGGCGGGAGCGGATCGATCTACCCGCAGTGGAATACACAACTGTCGACGGCCGTCGCATCGTCTGGAAGCTCCCGGTATACAACACGGTCCACCATATTCTGACCAATCCTCTCTATGGTGGGGCCTATGCTTTCGGGCGCACCGGCAGCCGCATAACGATCGAGGACGGCCGCAAACGTATCGTGCGCGGGTTCAAGCGTGAGAGATCTGAATGGGACGTCTTGCTCACCGGCCATCACGAAGGGTATCTCTCATGGGCGGAGTTCGAGAGGAATCAGCGGCTGATCGCCGATAACGCCAATGCCAAAAGTCTTCTGTCGCGCGGCGCCGTCCGGCGGGGCGAGACGCTTCTGGGCGGCCTTCTGCGCTGCGGTCATTGCGGCCGCAAGCTACATGTCGCCTACGGCGGCGCGTCAGGCGATGTCGGCCGCTATCATTGCAAGGGGAGCTTCGTGAACCACGGAGGAGATCTTTGCATCTCCTTCGGTAGTTTGCGAGTTGACCAGGCAGTCGGAGCCGAAGTCGTCCGTTTGCTGAAGCCGTTCGGCGTCGAGGCGGCGCTGCAGGCGATCGAGCAACGAACTTTCGAAGCTGCGGAGAAGCGCCGACAGGTCGAACTGTCGCTGAAGCACGCGCGTTATGAAGCGGCGCACGCCCGCCGGCAGTACGATGCCGTGGATCCAGACAACCGCCTCGTCGCGAGCGAACTCGAACGCCGATGGAACGACAAACTCATCGACGTGCGCCGGCTCGAAGACGAACTCAACGAGCTCGATCAGCACCGCTCACCAGTTCTCGACGAGCAAGAACGCGAGCGCCTCATGCTTCTTGGCGCCGATATGGAGATAGCCTGGTCACATCCGGCGGCGACCATGGCGACGCGCAAGAGGATCGTCCGTACGGTGCTACGCGAGATCATCGTGCGGGTCGAGGATGGTTTTGTCGATATGGTGCTGCATTGGCAAGGTGGCGATCATACTGCGCTGAAAATCAAGAAAAACGCATGCGGTAAACACCGCTGGACCGTGGAGGAAGACGTCGAGGTTCTTGTTCGGGAATTGGCGCGATTGATGCCAGACCGCGCTATAGCGCCAATTTTGAACCGGGCTGGCAAGCTCACAGGCCGCCAGAATGGTTGGACGCAGAGCGCGGTCTGCACATTGCGTAATCGTATGGGCGTCGAGGTCTATCGGGAGGGAGAACGTGGGGAGCGTGGAGAAGTGACGCTCAACGAGGCGGCGGCTGTCCTGCAAGTGAGCGCGATGACGGTCTTGCGCCTGATCCGGAACGGCACATTGCCCGCCCGGCACCTTTGCAAAGGGGCCCCATGGGTCATCAAAGCGGCGGATCTCGGGAAAGCCACGGTGCGGGCCGAAGCCCAAGATCGGCGCAGAAAGCCGCTAACTGAAAATCCTGATCAACACACCCTTATTTTCCAATGACATCGCGAGGTGAGCATTATGAATCGGGATCGGTTCCGCCGATAAAGATGCCGTTGCGCTTGGCGTCCAGGAAGGCGCCGGTCGCGAGCTCGCGAACCTGCCCCTGATCCACGGGTGTGTCGGCGAAGACGAAGCTGTCGAGATCCTTCAACACCGGGAACTTGGCGCCGCTGATGCGATAGCTGATTGATCGCGCCTGACGGTGCGTATGCTCGGCCCGGATCAGGGCGGCGATGAGGGGATAGATCTCGTCACGCCTGGCCAGACCCTTGCCGGCAATCTCGTCGAAGCTGGCGCGCATGCCGTAGAGCTTGAGCTCGCTCATGGCCTCGAGGATCTCATGGCGTTCCATCAGGCCACCTTCCTTATGCTGTCGTAGCGGCAGCAATCGGCCGTGGGTTCGATCTTCAGGCGGAGCGCATCGGGCGTGGTGATGCTGGGCGGCGCCGCTGGCTGTCGCTGGCGCGCCAGGACGGTTAGAATCACGTCGCCGCTGGCGACGCCGGCCTCCAGGGCTTCGGCGCAGGCCGCCTCGACCGCGGCCAAGCCATGGTCGAGCACCGCGCCCAGCACCTTGACGAACTGACGATCGCCATCGGCGTGGCTCTTCAGCTTGGCGCGAACCTGGGCCAAGGCCGGCGGCAGGTCCCAGTCCTTGAAGGGGGCGCCGTTGCGCAACGCCCCGGGCTTCTTCACCAGGACTGGCAGATAATGCCAGGGATCGTAAACGATCTGATCGCGCCGGAACTGGCGCGGATGGTCGGCGACGATCTCGTCGTTGAAGAGGACTACGATGCGCTCGGCATGGGAGCGCACCAGCACCATCCGGCCGGCGGCGCGCGCATCCACGCTGTAGCGATTGTGATCGGCCATGATCAGGCAGGTGGTGCTGGCCCGGACTGCCTTCTCGACGAAGCCGTCGAACGAGCCGCGCAGCTCCATCAGGCTCGCCCGTTCGTCCTGGAACACTTCCCAGATGGTCCGATCCCTGAACTCCGGGTGTTTGGTGCGCTTGGCGTAAGCGATGCATTGATCTTCCAGCCACGCGTTCAACTCGGCGAGGCTTTTCACTCGCGGCTTGGGGCGGAACAGCTGGTCACGCAGATTGCCGACCTGATTCTCGACCTGCCCTTTCTCCCAGCCCGACGCCGGCGTGCACGCCACCGGTTCGATCAGGTGATGCGAGCACATCTGTAGGAAGCGACGGTTGTACTGCCGCGCCTTGCCCACGAAGATCGCCTCCACCGCCGTCTTCATGTTATCGTAGATGCCGCGCCGGCAGATCCCGCCATAGAACTGGAACGCCTTGTCATGGGCGTCGAAGACCAGCTCCTGGGTCTCCCGGAAATAGACGCGCACGAACGGCATGCGGCTGTGCGACAGCTTCATGTGCGCCGCCTTGATCGTCAGCGGCAGCCCTTGGAGCGTGATCGTCTCGTGGCTCCAGTCGAACTGGTAAGCTTCCCCGGGGGCGAAGCTCATCGGCACAAACGCCTGGGCCGGAACTCGCGCCCGTTCGTTCCGCCACGCCTTGACGAACCGGTGCACGCTGTCGTGCGCGCCGTCATAACCGCGCCCGCGCAACTCCTCGAACAAACGCTGGGTCGACCGACGTTCCCGCCGCGGCTGCTTGGCTTCCTTCTCCAGGATCTCGGTCAGGACCTCGACCCACTCGCCCAGCTTGGGAGCCGGCTGAACGCCACGCTCGTACTTGAACTCCGTCGCCTGGCCGCGGATCACCTTGCGCACCGTCGCGCGCGACACCGATAGCGTCCGCACTATCTCCTTGATCGGCCGGTGCTGCTCAAAATAGGCCCGCCGGATCTGCCCGATAATGTCCACGCCAATCATCCCCCAAACACCCTTCCCAGCCGAAACCGGCGCAAAGGAAGGGAGGCTGGCACGCAGCCTTGGAAGGGGTCTCTATTGGACGCGAAAACTGCCCCTCAAGGGGTCACTATTGCGCGCGAATTTACAGCGAGGCGATCGTCGCCGCGCTCGACGCGCAATTGAAGAAGGGCGACAAGGCGCTCGTCGGCAACTCGGCCTATCGACGCAAGATCGGCGACGGCAAGGACAATCGCTCGTTTGAGATCGACGCTGGAAAGCTCGCCGAAGAGGCGCGGTTCGACGGACTCTTCGTGCTGCGGACCAACGCGAAAGTGACGCCGCTACAAGCCGTGCTGCGCTACCGCGATTTGCTGCAGGTCGAAAATCTCTTCTTGCGCGCCAAGGCGATCATGCGCACGCGGCCGATCTTCCATTCCTCCGACGCCGCCATCCGCGGCCATGTGTTCTGCTCTTTCCTGGCCCTCGCGATGCAAAAGCATCTCGACGACCTGTTGCATGAAGCGGGCGTTGCGCCGGAATGGAGGGAGCTGTTGCGCGATCTCGACCGGTTGCAGACTGTCCGTCTCGATCACCGCGGAGCCGATTGGCTGGTGCGCACGGACGCGAGCCGAAACGTCGCCGCCTTGTTCCGCCAGGCGCATATCGCGCTGCCGTCACGCGCCAAACAAACCGCGCCCCCGACCGCCGCCGAGCCATCAACGTCCGCCCAAAAACGCCGCGGTCGCCCCAAGCGTAGTGACACGCGGCCTCGAATTTCGCCGCAACTCACTTGAAATCAAAGATTTGTGGAAATTAGGTGTTCAAGTGGGGTTCAAGTCGGGTCAAAGAATGAGCTGGCAGTCAGCGGGCGTTTGGTAGTCAAGACGCGATTTTCGCGGTGAATCCCGATATTGGGTGGTCTGTGAACTAGAATTGAAAATAAATGAAATCGAAACTACCAAAAGCGCCGCACAGGACGATATCGTAGGTCAAGATGACAGCCCCAGCCGTTGAAAGGACCGCGCTTTGCCGGTATCGATTCAGGAATTGCGATCGAGAGGCAAGCAGGCCGTCTATGACGATTAATAAAGCGGCATTTACGGCTAATTGCAAAAGTTCAACACTGGGAATGCCCAAAATCTTGAAGGTTCCGTAAGATATACTGCCAAGCGCGCCCCATGATTTGAGAATGTACACGGCGTCGGAGAAGCTGCGCGCTCGGAAGAAGACCCATCCGACGAGCACCACAACCAAAGTGTAAGCAACTCCGACAAACTGGCCAACGCTGCCTGTCCGACCGTGGACGTAGGTTACCGTCACCGCGACCGAGTTCAGCTCCTATCGCAACCGCCTTACGTTTCGCCGTGGATCTAATTCGCCGAAACAGATCCTCCGCGACAATGGCTAAGCCGTGCCAAAGACCCCAGAACAGAAAAGTCCAGTTTGCTCCGTGCCACAACCCGCTGACGCCGAAAACCAAAAGGGTGTTTCTGACCCATTTTGGGCGCGAGGTCCGATTTCCACCCAGCGGAATGTAAAGATAATCGCGAAACCAAGTCGACAGTGAAATATGCCACCGCCTCCAAAAATCGGTCAGGCTCGCTGCAAAGTAGGGTTGTCGGAAATTGATCATCAGATCGATTCCCATTATCCGCGCAATCCCGATCGCGATATCTGAGTAGCCAGAGAAGTCGCAATAAATCTGAAGTGCAAACAAGGCCGATGCCAAAAGCGTATAACTTCCGTTGAACGAGGACGCATTCTGGAAAACACCGTTGACGAATGGCGCGACGACGTCGGCGATACACATTTTCTTGAAGAGGCCCCATGCGATCAGCCAGAGCCCCGACGCGATACGGTCAGGGCTTGTTGCGCGTTGAGCCTTATATTGGGCAATCATATGTGAGGCGCGCTCGATCGGTCCAGCAACGAGCTGAGGAAAGAAGGCAACATAAAGGGCATAATAGAGGAGGTTACGTTCCGCCGGAAACACACGATTATAAACGTCAAGCGTGTATCCGACCGACTGAAATGTGTAAAAAGAAATTCCTATAGGCAAGATAAAGTTCAGAGCGATCGGAGGAAGCTCGACACCAAAAAAGCCCGCCGCACCAACGATGTTGCTCAAAATAAAATCAAGATATTTAATCGAGAAGAGTATGCCAAGATTAATGGTAAGAGCCGTCGCCAACGCCGCCCGCCGCAAGGCCTTGTTCCGAGCAGAATCGATAACTAGCGCAGTCGTGTAATCGACGATTGTGGTGAGCAACAGCAGAAGCAGGAAGGAGGGACGCCAGCCGGCATAAAAAATATAGCTTGCCACGAGCGTGACCACTGGCCTAGCCCGTTTCGGCGCTGAGAAGAATAGAAGCAAGAATGAAGCAAAGAAGATCGCGAACTCGAACGAATTAAAGAGCATTCTAATGTCCTTCGTCTATAGCCCGACGAATTATATCAACCAAGTCCGTCGTGTATCTTATTGCGCCCCTAGAGTTCAAATGAACGGGGTCGGAGAAGGCCGATGGGTCGTATAGCCAGTAGGCTGGCCCGACAATAGTGTGCACGATCGAACGGGCGAAGGGCGTCGACCATTTCCCGATCCTCTGCGGGCGGAGGCGCGTATTCGCCTTTCCGATAGGCGACAGGAATGAGAAAGATTTGGAAATTGTACCGCTCCGCGAGGTGGAGGAGCCTCAAAAATTCCGGATCCCTGACGTCGAAGCGCCGCATCAAGGCATCGTTTGGACGATCTGTCGGCAATGAAAAGTCATCCGGGAGTTTATCGCCAGGAAAATGGCTCTGTGACTTAATAAAATAGTAACCTCGATCGCGGCGTAAGTTCTCGATTTGTGCGGCGTTTGATTTGTAATGCGGAACGAGGCTGGCGAGGCTGCCGGCTTCAAACGCAAACAGGAATGCGTCGCGGACGTAGTTTCGGAACGGGAAAAGGATGTTGGCCATTTTCTTGTTATCTTGGACCACACTCAAGAGGGAACTGCGGTTTTGACCCGTGTGAGGAAACGCTTGCACGAGTACGTGGGTTGGAACGTTTCCCGCGACCAAAGCGGAGTCCAGCAGATCGACAAACCTTTCATCGCCAGGGATCGCGAGGTTAAACGAACTGGTTCCTTCCCCTAAGTTTGAATCGAACGTCATAGGGTGAAAGCCGGCAAGCATCTTGCTATTGCCGAAAGAAAAACAGCGGAAGTGATCCGTAGGCTTGAACAAATGTGGACTTTGGGCCATTTCGAATTTGACGCGGCCTACAGCCGCGGCGCCATTCTGGACATATGGAAATACTAGTTGAATGACGTATAGACAAAGCCACACCGTCACAAATACTAAGGCAAAACGCATTACAGAGGCGTAAAGCGACTGGTACGTGCGCCCTAAGGATGTTTTATCGGCCTCTGTTGACCAGTCCTTGACTCTAATATCCATTTAACAATTCCGCTACAGAGGCGTCAGCTTTTGGCTTTGCGAGCCGTGACGAATACGTTGAGGGTGAGGGCGTCATAGCGAAAGACGCCGGTCTCGATCGCCAATCTTATCAGCGTCCCCGCCCGGACAATCTGCCAGAGAACGGAGCGGATCGTGCTTTTCAATCCGCGGGGGACCGGCGCCACTTCCGAGGCCTGAACGTCTTCAAAACCGAGAGGCGCCAGCACCCCGGCGAGGGAGTCCTTCGTATGTGGCCGCTCATGCGTGATGTCGCCCCATAAGACAGCGCCGCAATATGGAGACAGGCCATTGGGAACCTTGATAAGAAGGCGGCCGCCCGGCGATAATGTGCAGAACATTTCCCGGCACGTCGTCAGCAGTTCTGGACGAGTCAAGTGCTCGAACACGTCGAAAGCGGCGATCGCGTCATAGGCGCCGTCGGGCTTTGATCTCAGATAGTCCAACCCATCCATATTCTCGAACCTTGCGGACAGACCGCGGCGCCGGGCTCGCATAAGCATGCCCTCCGACAAATCTACCCCTGCAAGGTCCGTATAACCGAGCTTCTGCGCGACCCCAAGGAGCAGGCCGTCGCCGCAGCCGAAGTCGAGGAGGCGGGTTTTCTTGTCGGGCGGCAAGCCTCTGAGGAGCAAAGCCTCCAGCTCGGCGATCCGCCCGAGGCTCTCGCTGGTCTCGGCATGGGCGAAAATCTTGTGCCCCTTCTCGTAGGACTGGTACACGAACCGCTTGAACGCCTCGAGTTCGGCGGTTTCGGTCAACGCATGATCATCCATCGAAAGCTCCTTAAAGGCGCCGCTGTCGGGCAACAGATACCGGATACGGTCACTCGTCAATCGTCTTTCCAATCGAATATTCATTGATCCCTCGAATTTAGCAAGTCCGCGGAGGGTGGAGCTCGCAAATATCCGATAGAACAATTCGCGAGCGGCGAGATCTGGCCGCTCTTTTAAATTTGCGGCCGCCGCGCGCGGCGGTTCAAAGCAGCTCGTCCTGCGTTGTGGTAATGAAAGTAAAAGAGCGCTCCCACGCCGCCGCAGGATAGATCGGCGGAATAGATGGGTTCAAGCGCGATTGCTTACGGCATCGCGCTTTTGCATGCCCGAAGCGCCGGCCAAGGCGTCAATCATTGCCGATGACCGTTCCGAGAGAGCCGTGCGGCGAAGCGCCGCCGAAGTTGGTGCCGCCCATAGGCTTGTCGGAGACGAAGGTCGACGCGACGCCCGGTGAATTGATCGTCGCGGCGTTCCAGATTGCCGTGTCGTCATCCGTATTGCTCAGACGGTAGTTTATGGGGCAGTTGGTGCAGCTGTTGCCCTGGTATACGGTTCCGGTCACCCAGCTTGTGCCTTGGTCGATGAAATTGCCGGCGTTCAGAGATTGGTAGATGTCATAAAGGCCAAATCCTTCCGCGGTGAGCGGCAACGGAGTGCCCGGTTTTGCGGTTATTTGATTGTTGCGCATTTCCAGCCCGAACGTGCTCGTTCCCCACAATTGATTTTGCGTCACAATGGCGAAAAACGTGGCGATGTAGGCTGGATACCAGCCTTTCGTGTTTTTCACGATATTGCCATTTATTTCGATGTTCTGGGAAGTATTAAAGCGCGGCATCGATGTTAGGTTGCTCTGGGAGGGAATGAGGTAAATTCCGCCGCTGTCGGTCAGATGGTTGGCGAGAACGGAGGCGTTGAAAAAAGCGCCTTTATACATGGCAATTCCGAACGGATTGCCCGACATTGTATTATTGCGGATAATCGCGTTCTCGTAGCCCGGTTGCGAGATTGCGAAATGATCGCCGGGCGCCGGGATGACGCTGAAAGGTTTGTCGAGGGTGAACGTATTGCCGCTCGTTTGCGTGATGTGGCGCCATTGACTGGCGCCTTCGCCGCTGACGATGACCACTATCGAATTTGGGGAGACGTTCCAAGCGCAGGTCCCCGAGCATTTCGGATTGGCGGTGACGCTTGAACTTGCGGCGGCGGATACGGTTGCGACGTCCTCCCGCTGCCCTGCGGATGGGCCCCCCGCTTCGTTGAGTATAGTTTCGCCGTCGTTCCAGTTATAGCTGATGACGCCATCCGACGTATCGAAGATATTATTCTGGATGACGACGTTCTTACCCCAGTTGAGCGAGAGCTGCCGTCCCCCCACACGCATATATCCGAAGCCGGCGGGGACTGCTATCGCGTAGCCTCCCCATGAAGGATCGGCCGGACCGACGGCCAGCTTGTCAGAGGCGCTGCGCGTGAAATGATTGTTCTCGAGGACGGCGTTGACGAGATCCAGCAAGGAGTTTTGGCCGGTCGCCCATTTGACGACATTGTTCCTGAACTGGAAGTTCGTGGTCGAGCCGATTGTCTTGCTTCCAATGTAAATCGGGCCCAGGCCGCCGGTCTTTGCATCGCCGCCTTGGTAGTTGATCGCCTGCGTAAAGGTCGAATTCAGAATCGCAATCCGGTCTCCCGACATGATGAGACCCTTGCCGGAGCCGAAATTCCAATTCAGGCGTTGCAGAAACACTTTGCCGACGGCCTGGTTTCCGGTCCCGAGACCGACGATATATTGGCTCGTGAGATCGACGTTCTGGAGCGATAGATCGGCCAGCCCCATCATTTGCGATCCGGGAGGGAAATAGACGCCGCCGGGATAAGCCGGACCATAGAGGATCTTCGTGGCGGCCGCGCTCTGCCCTTGCAGCACGACATTGGATCGCATTGCGATGGTCGTCGTCGCCGTATTATACGTGCCGGCCGGCAAATAGACGATCCCGCCGTTGGCGGAAGCGAGAACGATCGCGGCATTGATCGCCGCCGCGTCATTGGTCACGCCATCGCCCTTGGCCAAGATCTTGAGGCTCGGGTCGGTCTTGACGTTGAAGACGTGATGATCGGCCTGGTTGGTTCCTGGGACGCCCGGCTGATAGCCTGAGCCGTTCCGATATTTGAAATCATAGGCCCACGGCTGCCCGATCTGGAAGTAATCGGTTCCGGCGGCGTGTCCCACGATGGATGCGCTGCTCAAGGCCGAGCCATAGCCGTTTGAAACATTGGTCTGATAGCTGTGTCCGGCGACGACGCCGGAAGACGGCACGACATCGAGGTAGTAGGCGCTGCTGTTCGACAATGTGACGGTCGCGCCGACCTGCGCTTTGGTCTGAACGTCAATCAGAGTGACAGTCGGGGCGACGCTGTTGACGTAGAGATTGCGCCCAAAAATGCGGAAATGCGCGCCGCTGGCGATTTCGGCATTGTCGAAATGCATTGGAACGGGCGCATTGAGGGAAATACTGGGGCTCCCAGAGCCGCCGCTGACGATCCACACTGAATAGAGGTCGAAGGCGGCGGTTTTTGGCACCTCCACAATGACGCCCCCGCCCACGGCCGCCTTGGTCGCAAGCGCGATCGGCGTCATTTGGTGCGACGGTTTGAAATACACCGTCGGCGCGCTCCCAAATCCGCTTCCCTCGAGGCTGATGACATCTCCCGGATGGGCCGAGAACGGTTGATTGAGGATCACCGGAGCGGCTGACGCTGCGGCGGCGCCAAGCATCGCGCTGCCGGCGAAGACGAAAAGCCTAACGGATTTGCGTCTTCGGCCCCTAGGGAGGTTGCGCCAAAAGCAAGTAAAAATAGATTGTGTTCTAATCATTACTTATCTCCATCTATTTAATGTTCAATTTAACAGCTGATGTACAAACGCGCATAAGCAGTTCCATAGTGATGTATTAAGTA
Source organism: uncultured Alphaproteobacteria bacterium (assembly GCA_963789645.1). Classification (GTDB taxonomy): domain Bacteria; phylum Pseudomonadota; class Alphaproteobacteria; order Rhizobiales; family Beijerinckiaceae; genus Methylocapsa. The sequence goes on from CAWBLM010000010.1 coordinate 48,977, forward strand.
TACATGGCCAGGTATATACCGTCAAAAATGTAGAGTTTTACGCTATTGAACCATATAAATTGGAGATGTATTTGTGGTTACGTTAGGCGCTCCATATTATTCAAGCTATGCAAAGTTTGATACTATGCAAAACCATCGGCATCCAATGCCGAGCGCGGCTGCCTTAACCTGAACCTCAAGTCAGATTTTAGGAATGGAATTGGTCAAACGTTATTTAAATACGCAAATTTTTCAATCATCCTAGGCACAAATTGGAGATGTATTTATAGTTACGCTAGGGTACCCATATTATTCAAGCTATGCAAGGGTTGATACTATTAGATGACAGACAAAACCATGGGGATCGAATACCGTTTGCAGCTCTTGCCGACCCACTAGGGCGGAAATCTGGCTGATTGAGTCGGTTATGGGATTCCCGAATCGGCTTTGATCTGATTCAGGATGAGCGCTGGCGAAGGAGGCCGGCCTTCATACCGAAGTCTCTTTCCTTCGACCTTCGCTCACGTGTCCTGGCCGCCATTGATGCGTCTTGTCATGCCGCCAGGCGGCGGCGCCCTTTGTCCTCGACGAAGCGCCCGCGCCGCCTTCGAGACCTATAGTCCTCGTCCCCGAACTTACGCGCTTCTCGATGCTCGAAGCGCCGGTCAAGGCGTCAATCATTGCCGATGACGGTTCCGAGAGAGCTGTGCGGCGGAGCGCCGCCGAAGTTGGTGCCGCCCATAGGCTTGTCGGAGACGAAGGTCGACGCGACGCCCGGTGCATTGATCGTCACGGCGTTCCAGATTGCCGTGTCGTCATCCGTATTGCTCAGACGTAGTTTATGTTAAATGCGACGGTTTGAAATACACCGTCGGAGCTCTCCCAAATCCGCTCCCCTCGAGGCTGATGACATCTCCCGGATGCGCCGAGAACGGTTGATTGAGGATCACCGGAGCGGCTGATGCGGCGCCAAGCATCGCGCTGCTGGCGAAGACGAAAAGCCTAACGGATTTGCGTCTTCGGCTCCTAGCTAGCATTACAGTTGCAATTTTGTTTTGATATGGGCTTTTCGGGCTGCCGCTTGGTGGACCCTTCGCCAGATTGACCATGCGATGATGTGTGCAGGTTGGATGCGGCGCTGAGCCAGTCGCGTGGCAATGCGAGGGATTTCCTGGCCGGACCAGCCAATCATGGAAGGCGCGGCTTTGCTTTCGCGGCTCCCCGCATCGTTTTTGGGGGCGGCGCTCTGTTGGCATGATGACGGATCGCCGCCATCATGGCGAACGCCAGCATCACGAGCGAGACGTGGCGATGCCAGCCATGCCAGGACCGGGTCTCGTTGTGGTCGAGACCCAATTCATTCTTTGCGGCTTCGAAGCTGTCCTCTATCGCCCAGCGATGTCCCTCCACCCCGACCAGGGTTTCGATGCTTGTTCCAACCCGACACCAGGTCGAGAAGTAGGCGAGATCTCCATCCGCGATGTTGCGGCGGATCAAGAGGCCGCGCGTCCACAGCCCCGATCGGTCGTCGCTGTATTCGGCGGCATCGAAATCGGCCAGCTCGCAATAAGACCAATCATGTAGCCTCGGGCCTTTGGTTCCTTCGCCAGCCGACAGGCGCCGCCAGCGTGAAGGATCGAGACCTCGCGCGATCTCGGCTGCGCCGGCGACCGGCGGTTTGTCGCCCCAGGACCCAAAGCGGTGATTGGCGTTGACCCCGAGCACATAGCCTTTGCCGGCGCGGCGCAGCGCCATCTCGATGTCGCCGACGCCATAGACGCCGTCGGCGGCGACCCAGGCGAACGGCGCGTCTGCCGCAATGGCCCGCTCGATCATGTTCAGGGCGAGGCCGGGCTTGGTCGCGAAGGTTGTTCCCTCCGGCCCATGGGCCGCCGCCAGCCGGGCGGCATCGTCCGTCCAGGCCTTGGGCAGGTAGAGAGCCCGGTCGATGAAGGCGTGGCCGTGGCGCGACACGTAAGCGGCGAACACACCGATCTGGCAGTTCGTGATCTTGCCGGCCGAACCGGTGTACTGGCGCCCAACGCCGCATGAAGCCTTGCCCTGCTTCAGAAAACCGGTTTCATCCCGAACCAGCACGGCGTCCTGATCGGCCAGCGTTTCCACCACATAGTCCCGCACGATGTCACGCAGAGCATCAGCATTCCACCGGCCACGGCCGAGAACAGCCTGTTGGCGCCAAGGGCCAGGATCGCCCGCCGCTTCCGCCCGCATCCAACCAGTCTTGCGCCGCTCATCGCCCAGCAAACCATCCAGGAACAACCCCGCCGAGTTCGCCACACGCTCTTGCGTGAACAACGGCCTGATCCGCGTTTTCACATCCCGCAGCGACGAGGCCCAAAGCTCCAGCGTCGTCTCGATCGAAGCGCCAGCCATCCATGATCTCCGAATTATGGTGACCCATTGATTTAGAGAGCCGCTGAACTTGCAACTGTAATGCTAGGGAGGTTCCCTAAAAAGCAAGTAAAAATAGATTGTGTTTTTAATCATTACTTATCTCCATTCTTGTATAATTCGACTTAATAGCTAATGTACAGACGTCTTTAAGCCGCTATATTTAACGCAGTATACATTGCTACATTTAAGCGCATATACCATAAACAATGTAGAGTATTACGCTATTGAACCACGTAAATTGGAGATGTATTTATAGTTACGTTGGGTGCGCCGCATTATTTACGCCAGCCAAAGTTTGATTCTATTAACATCGGCTACAACGTCACGCGCGGCGCGGCACTCGAATTGCGCTCGCATGACCCCAACGGCCGCCGCATGAGAGCCTGCCTCAAAAGGTTATTGCACTCGCACTAGTTGCATGATTTACCGCTTCAAGGGCAACTGATTTGGTGATTTGTGATGTGGACGGCGGGGCAACGCGTGATCTATCGGCGCGATGAAGAGCGCTATCCAAGCAATTTGACGGATGTGGAATGGGAGCGGCTGAAGCCATTGATCCCTGACGCGTCTCCGGGTGGGCGTCCACGCAAGACCGATATGCGCGCGGCGATGAATGCGATCTTCTATCTTCTTCGCACTGGTTGCCCGTCGCGCTATCTCCCTCGCGATGAATTTCCACCGCGCTCGACGGTCTACAACATTTTCCGCAAGTTCCAGAAGGACGGCGTGTGGGAGGCCATCTGGGAGGACCTGCACATGAGCTTGCGCGAGCGCCTCGGGCGAGAGGCTTCTCCCACGGCCGCTGTCATCGACAGCCAGTCGCTGAAAGCGGCGGAAAAAGGGGCGGTTTTGACGGCGAGGTAGGCTTTGACGCCGGCAAGAAGGTCAAGGGCCGCAAAATCCATGCGCTCGTCGATACGGAGGACTGCCAATACGGGTCGTCGTTCACTCCGCGGGTATCCAAGATCGTGACGGGGCGGCCCTCGTCCTCGATAAGATCCGCAATCGCTTCCCTTGGCTCGAACTCGTCTGGGCCGATAATGGCTATAATGCTTGGCAAGTCGAGACTGCCGTCGCCAAAGTTCCTGTGTTGCGCCTTGAGATCGTCAAACGCAGCGACGACCTGAAAGGCTTGTTGTCTTGCCGCGTCGCTGGGTCGTCGAGCGAACCTTCTCCTGGTTTGGCCGCAACCGCCGCATCGCCAAGGATTATGAAAACCTTGCCGAGACCCTCGCCGCTTTCGTCACACTGGCTTGCATCCAGATCGCGGTCCGGAGACTCGCGCGTTAGTTGCTTTTGAGTTCAGGCTCTGAGCACGGCGGCGGAAACGCCGCCGGAGTTGATTGCACACTTTCGAGTGCGCCGCCTTTCGCCCAAGGCCGATCCAATGAGCCAAATCAGGTTCTTCGAGGTGTCCGATCATCGCGATTATGATATACCTTAATCCAAACAACGCGGAGAACAAGAAATATATACCGCGTCCGCTAAATCCGAAGAGGCACGAATGTTATCGTCAGCGGCGACACAGAGGATAGCTATAATTGGAGCCTAATGCAATCTGTATAAACCAAGACTAGAAAACGCCGGTATTGGGATTACAATAGTAACACGTGTGCTATGAATGTCGAACATCTTAATAATAACCCTAGGTGAGCGAAACGTCCTCTCGATCATGACCAGATCGTCGTCGCCTAAAAATCGTAATTGGTAATAAGGTCGGTGACATGCATTCAAGAGGCGCAGGTGGGCGACGAGGCTAGGGCGGCGACTTGAACTCGGGGGGCCACGGTCGCCACAATTTGCTGCGGCGTCGCAAACCACCAAACCAACGCTCGGGGCAAAAATGAAAGTAAGTGCAGCTGTGGCTTTGTTGTTACTTTTCCTAGCTCCGGAGCTTCATGCTCAGGAGGCACCGCAGGGGTCTAGAAAACTGATCCTGTCGGGGCAAGTGTTCGATCAAGCAACTCGGCCTTTGCCAGACGTTCGTGTTGGTCTGCAAGGTTCTAAGAGATTCGTTAGGACCGATAACGATGGACGGTTTGTCTTGGATGTTAGCGCAGAGCCGCCCTTAAAAAAGGACGCGTCGAATGCCTACGGCTATGTCGAGTTCGATAAGGATGGATTTCTCGGGCAAACTGCGCCTATTGAAGACTTGAGCAGTCTGGATCGATCGATGACGGAAATCCTCCCCCCGATAACAGTGACAGAGGGTCAAACCGAGTTTACCGCACGTATGAGCATGAACCACATGTTGCCGCCGATTTCCCCCGACGCCCATTTCTCGCTGATCAGTCCGTTACGGTGGAAGAAATATTTCTTGGAGTTGGAGGCTCGGCACGACACCGACCTAACCGAGCAAGTCTTGTTTCAGGCCTACGTTCCCAAGCATGCAAAAAAGCTCAAAGCCGTCTTTCTCCTGACTCGGCACGGCATAGGCTCAATCGATCAGCCGCGCCTTCGCGCCTTTGCTGATAAAGACAACGTTGCGCTAGTCGCTGTGAAGGGCAATCCAATTCAGAGGGGTTTCTACCCCGTCAACATTTTAGATGAATATTTTCAACGTTTAGGACGCATGTTGTCGCGCCCGGAACTTGCCACGCTGCCTGTCATCACATTTGGTCATTCGAATGGAACGGGCTTTGCGGGCATATTCCCTTCTCAGCGTCCGGATCGTGTCATCGCATGGATCTCCTATCATTCCGGCGCAGCATTTCACCTCCAGTTTCCTGGCATGGAGAAAGTGCCAGGACTTGTTATGCACGGCCTCGCCGATCCTTTCTTTGGAAACGGTCAAGAACAGACCGTCCAAGCGCTTCGCCAAGGCCGCAATGCCGCTATAGCTATGGTGCTGGAGCCAAATGTTGGGCATTTTCCAGTGGACAAAGACCAGAATGCCACCTGGGACTTCGTAGTATCGTTCTGCGAGGCGGCGTTCCGAATTCGTCTCAATGATGATGGTACTTTAAAACCCGTCGTGATCGAAGATGGCTGGCTGGGGGGCAACTACGATCGTGCAAAAGGCGGTCAGCAAGAACTTGCAATTGCTCCATACCACGAGTTTAGGGGAGATCGATCCAAAGCCAACTGGCTGCCGGACGAGCTTTTCGCGAAGACGTGGCAGCTATATGAAGAAACGGACCCGCGACAATGATGTTCCTCGGGTCGACACGCCGGTAGATGTGCTTGTGGTCCCGCAGACGTGTTTTCAACGCCCGATCCGAGCGTGTTCAGGTCAGGACGCGACTTCGCCGCCTAGTATCGAATGTTGTCTTTGCTAGTGGCCATCTTATCCATAGCGTCAAGGCGCAAAGCGATCTCAAGGTCGAGCTGTTCAGTCCCGTGCGAACTCGAAAATATTATGGAGGCTTAAGCGTGGAACTTTCGCCGCACGCGTTAGTTCCGCGATAACATAAGCATCCGGAGCTGCCTAACAGAGGAGGTAAGTAATGCTGACCCAAGAGGCTATGACCGCGCACGCGGAGTGGATCGCCCCAGACTTGTCGTTGACCGAAACTGCTCTGCGCATGCGCGAGAACAACATCGGATGCCTGCCCGTTGGCGAGAACGATCGCTTGATCGGCATGATCACCGATCGGGATATCGTCTGCCGCGCGGTGGCCCGCGGCAGCCGGGATCAAGATCTCCATGGACGGCCGAGGCCGCTGGATGGACAATGTCTTCATTGAGCGGCTATGGCGCTCCCTGAAACATGAGGACGTCTATCTCAAGGGCTACGGCGACGGCCGCCAGGCCAAAGCCGGCATCGCCGATTGGATGGAATTCTATAACGGCCGACGCCTTCATCAGGCGCTCGGCTATCGCACGCCCATGTCGATTTGGCGCGAAGGGGCGGCGGTCGCCACGGCTGTGGGCATGATGGACAACGCTACCGCGTTGACCACATGCTCACAGCAACAGACGAAGCCATTGGCGGCGTGATAGAAAGGGACCAGGAGCGGTCGAGTTTCCAACAAAGAAACCGGTTCAAGCGGTCCCGATGCGCGGGTCCATTTCAGGCTCTCGCGGACCCTTTTGGCGCTTCCGCCAGGCAATCGCATCGTGACGTCAGTTCCAGCGTTCGCACGCCTCTAAGGATCCGACGACCATGAGGGGTAAGGAGTTTGATTTTCTAAGGGTCGGGCGCGTAGGGAGCGCTCGTTCGAGGCGGATTTGGCCTTCCGATCTGGTCGGTGGCGGATCGAGCGGCGAGCATGACGCTTTTTCCCCCATAGCCAAGATCCTCATAGAACGCGTGCCGCCGGATGCGACGGTCATATTCAGCTTTGAAGTAATCGGCCAATTTGTTTAGAGCGGTATCCGAGCGAAGTGAATCGCTGAGGATTCTCGAATCGGCATTATTCTGATTCATGATCTTCGCCGCTTGAAGGAGGCGGCGGGGATGGCGCTTTCCGACGATCTTCGCCAACGCGTTGTGAGGGCAGTGGTGGACGGCGGTATGTCGCGCAATGCGGCGGCCAAGCGTTTCGGGGTGAGCATCGCCAGCGCGGTGCGCTGGGTGGCGCGCTTCAAGGCCACGGGCGGGATTTCCCCTGGTTCAATTGGCGGGGATCGCCGTTCCCATCGCATCGAGGCCCATCGCGATTATCTGCTTGGTCTCATTCGCCGTCAGCCGGACGTGACGCTTTTGGAAATCCAGGAGCGACTGATCGCCAATTGCGGTGAGCGTTTCTCCTCCTCCGTGATCTGGCGTTTCTTCGATCGCCACGAGATCACTTTTAAAAAAAGACCGCGCATGCCGAGGAACAGCGACGCTCGGACGTTCTGACGCAGCGCCAGGCTTGGTTCATGGGGCAACTCGACCTCGATCCGACGAAGCTGGTATTCATCGACGAGACCTGGGCCTCCACGAACATGGCGCGCAAACGCGGACGCTGTCGGCGCGGTCGAAGGTTGCGCGCCGCCATTCCCCACGGCCATTACAAAACGATCACGCTTGTCGCTGGCCTGCGCCTTTCTGGCCTCGTGGCGCAAAAGGCCTTCGACCAACGATCAACGCCGCCTCGTTCGAGGAATGGGTGGAGAAATGCCTCGCGCCCGCGCTCTCGAAAGGCGACATCGTGGTCATGGATAATCTATCGAGCCACAAGGGACCCAAGGTCGAGAAACTCATCAAGGCGGTCGGGGCCGAGTTGCGATACCTGCCACCCTACAGCCCCGACATGAACCCGATCGAGAAGGCCTATTCCAAGCTGAAGGCCTTCTTGCGAAAAATCGCCGAAAGAACCGTGGCCGGCTTGCTCGCCACCCTCGATACCTGCGCGGCCATCTTCAAACCAGCCGAATGCGCTAATTACTTCAAGGCCTGCGGATATGATACAGGTTGATCGGAGTCCTTTGACGTGCACGAAATCCCGGTTCGGAACGGCCCGCATTGGTCCACACGTTCGCGATCTCCGCAGCGATTTCATGGCTGGCAAAGCTCATATCCGCTGTTACGCCGAACATATATTCCGGGCGCTTAAGGAGGTTGCGCATGTGAATCCATCCGGACGCATGCACCTGTACCGGGTCGTCGAGCGAGACTTCATCGATAAGCAAGCTTTCCGGCTCGACCAGATTCCACTTCAACAGCTGCAGGAGGGCGCTGAACGCATCATCCTCGTCGTAGCCCAGCTGCCCCATCCGGTTTACGATCGTGCGGCCGGACGCCTAGCCCTCAACGGAGAAATCGATTTTGACCTTTCGGTTGCGGATCAAAAATTCGAGGATGTCCGCGTACAAGAAGTTGCTCGGCCGAGTGCTGTTCGGAGCTGGCGACAGTATATTCCGAACGTACTGAAGGCGGTTATTAAAAAGCCGGTACCGCCCGCGCATCAGCGCCGGGCGGGACGGCTTCATCGGCGCCGCTGTCCACGGGCGGAGAGTTCTGGCCGCCGACTTCCGCGGTTTCAACGCTTAAGTTGTCTTCCATCGATGATGGCGGCGCCGGAAAAGAGGATGCATATTGCTCGAGGATTCGTTGGTCCTCGGCGGCGAGATCTCCCATGTTGATCGTCGTCGCGTCGGTCTTTCCGTAACGGACGGTCAGGGCGAGCAGGGTGCGGATCGCTTTTGGATCGCGCCTGGCCGCATCGTTGACAATGCCGCGAATGATGGCTTCCTGCGCCGAGATCGTGTGTCGGCGCCCCCCGGCGGCCGATCTTCTCGGCCGCGAGCTGGGTGGTGCCGGATCCGACAAAAAGGTCGAGGACGGCGTCAGGCTTTGGTCTCGAATGTGAACCAGTCTATGTCGATGTGGCGATTCGCCGATGGCAGGACTATTCAGGCTGCGACGCCATCCTCGACGGAGACCAGCGCACGTTTGGCGAATTGCAGGCGGAGCGCCTGCGCGAGGGGGTAGCAGAACTCGTCGCTCGCCGAAGCGCGATATCCTCCAGCTTTATCCTGCGAAGGAGCGGGCGTTATCGATGCCCGCGCGCATTTCGGCGCTCCGTTGGCCTCCGCCGTCGAGGGTGACGACGGAGAGCTTCTATGACCGACTCGAACGACGAAAAGCAGAAGAACTATACGGTCGGTTATGGCCGGCCTCCGGCGGCGTCGCGGTTCCAGCCCGGCTGCAGCGGCAACCCTAAAGGACGTCGGAAAAGGCAGGACACGATCGCCGATCAACTTCACCGTGCGTTAGAGACGCGAATTCCGATTGTGGAAAATGACCCTTTGTCGTGCAATCGCGCATCGCATCCGCTACCAGCGCGACTGGCTTCACGGTCGGATGTGCGGCCAAGTCCGCCAGACGCCCGGCGCCGAAGGAATTGACGCCGGGGTATGTCCAGAGATTGCTTCGATTGCGGCCAAAGCGGCCGAGCTGGACGTTATTCTGGTGCTGTTCGTCGCCGACGCGGAAAACTGCGATGAGCTCATGCTGAGACCGGTAGAAAGAGCCTTGTCCCGCGTTGGTTTTTGCCCAAACGCACAAATTCAGCATCTCTCCGTAAATGGCGTCTCCGGCAGCAATCAGCGTCGCGACGTGACGCCAGTCCATGGCGACAAAGTGAACCCCGCCGTCGGCCGTAACGCCCACCGCATTGCCGAGGCAGGTTTCGAGGAAGTCTTGGAACTCGCTCTCAGTCATTTCGCCCGAAGCATGCGCGAACTCCGCATGTTTGATGGCGCCGCGGCCGACAATGCTGCGCACTGACACATTGTAGGGCGGGTCGCAAAACGCCATGCGAACCTCGGCGCCCCCCATCAGCCGATCAACGTCGTCGGAGGAGCGTGCGTCGCCGCAGCGAAGACGGTGTTTGCCGAGGCGCCAGAGGTCTCCAGGCTGCGTCACAGCGATTTGCTGCAGGGCAGGGACCTTATCTTCCGACCCCGGCTTAGCTGCGCCATGATCCTCCATCAGACAATCGATTTCGACCGACGGAAAACCGGTAATTGAGAGATCCCAATTGAGCGCCGGCAAAAGCTCGGCGAGGTCGCCCAGTTCTAAAGCCAGCATTTCGCGATCCCAGCCGGCGTTCTGCGCGACCTTATTATCCGCCAGGGCAAGAACGCGCTTTTCGGTGTCCGTCAGGCCGGCCATGGTGACCGTCGGAACCAACTCCATTTTAAGGAGCTTTGCAGCGGCTAGACGGCCGTGACCTGCGAGCACCAATCCGTGCTCGTCGACGACGATCGGATTCCAAAATCCGATCGTTCTGATGAGCTCGGCGATTTGTTTGATCTGCGCCTTGGAATGCGTTCTCGCATTGCGAGGGTTTTCGGCCAGCGAGCTTAACGGCCGCATGCAAATGGTTTCGACGGATTTCTTTCGGATAGCTTCCACGCGAATTTCTCCTCAGGCGATGCCCCAAAGCAGGCGCTAGCGGCGCTAACGATCCTGCGGGTCACACATGGAGCAAATCCAGGAGCGGAAAAATCCGTCGCGATTGATTTGGTGTGGCGATTACAGGCGCCGCCTTTTTCCGGCGGCCGGGCGCGCACCATGCCGGCGCCGGCGCTTCTTTGGCTGCTTCGGCGAAAGCGCGGTCGAAACCGTGCCCGCTAACGCCGGGAAATTTCAGTTTGAGCGTCTCCTTGGGGATGGGATTCCCGGGGTCGGCTCGCATGACCTCAACGAGCGCCGCCTTGCAACGGACTTCGTCAGCGATAGTTGACGCCGCTTCGAGAGCCGAGGGTTTGGGTCGCGGCCAAAAACGGTAAACATCGACCGCGACGATCAGCACGTCGCGGTAAACTGCGCTGCGCCCCCGTTGAAAACTTATGAGATCGACCTGGCCGATGCGCATCCAGGTGAGGTCGCTCCACTCGACCGCAGGGATCGCGACCCGTTTCGTGGCGCCAGGTTTAATTCCAGTGGCATGGGCTTGGCCGCAGGCCAGCCGATGCCAAAGCTCCGTTTGCGCTTTATGCCACGGCGCCTCTTGCCAAAGCGCACGGCCCCAGAACTTATGGCTTCGCCAAAGCTTGAAAGCCTCTTCGACGTCGCGGGTCAAAATCCATGCGGCAGCGAGCGTAAAAGGCCAAGCGGACTTTTCTGCCGGGTTTGGCTCGGCGCCCACTGGACGAACGAACGGTCGGTGGCCGTGGGTTTTCGCCCAATCTTCCGCTTGATCAGGCGTGAGCTCGCCGCGATGGACCCGCTCCTTTACATCGACGACGCTAGCTTTCGGCGATGCTGGGTCTAGCCTGTTAATTTCGCTCATGACGAGACTCTTATTCGACGTTCGCTGCACCGGGGCTTAGCGTCTCTGAAATTTCCCTGTTGAAGCTTCGGTAATTCCCTGCAAGCCCGTCTAGGGAATTGCCCCCTCACCTCATTGATAATATTACAGTAGCACTGGCAAAGCTAACCGTATTCGAAGCCAGCATTTCGCGATCCCAGCCGGCGTTCTGCGCGACCTTGTTATCCGCCAGGGCAAGAACGCGCTTTTCGGTGTCCGTCAGGCCGGCCATGGTGACCGTCGGAACCGACTCCATTTTAAGGCGCTTTGCAGCGGCTAGACGGCCGTGACCTGCGAGCACCATTCCGTGCTCATCCGAAACGATAGGATTCCAAAATCCGATCGTTCTGATGAGCTCGGCGATTTGTTTGATCTGCGCCTTGGAATGCGTTCTCGCATTGCGAGGGTTTTCGGCCAGCGAGCTTAACGGCCGCATGCAAATGGTTTCGACGGATTTCTTTCGGATAGCTTCCACGCGAATTTCTCCTCAGGCGATGCCCCAAAGCAGGCGCTAGCGGCGCTAACGATCTTGCGGGTCACACATGGAGCAAATCCAGGAGCGGAAAAATCCGTCCCGATTAACTTAATTTGGCGTGACGATTACACGCGCCGCCTTTTTCCGGCGGCCGGGCGCGCACCATGCCGGCGCCGGCGCTTCTTCAGCCGCCTCGGCAAAAACGCGGTCGAAACCGTGCCCGCTAACGCCGCGAAATTTCAGTTTGAGCGTCTCCTTGGGGATGGGATTCCCGGGATCGGCTCGCATGAGCTCAACGAGAGCTTGGCGGCAGCGCGTTTCCGCCGCTGCTGTCGTCGCCGCCTTAACCTCGGAGGGCGGGTTTGGCGCGGAGCCAATCGCAGGAACGAATGGCGGCCGACCATTGGCCTTCGCCCACTCTTCCGCTGCTTCGGGCGAGAGCTTGCCCTGATGAACTTGCACCATGACCTGGACAGTATCGGCCTGCCGGAGCGCAGGATCTAGCCAGCTTATTTTCCTCATCGTGAAAATCTATCTAATATTCGCTGCCCGGGGCAGTTCGGCGCGTCCTAATTCCCTGCTGTACGTCGGCTAATTCCCTGCACGGCCGCCTAGGGAATCACAGAGGCATCCCATTGAGAATACTGCGGAAACAGTAGTCGAGCAAACTAGATTTGCCCTCCTTTTTCGAAAATTGCCTGTTATTTTCCCTGAACGCAGGGAATTTCCGCGCGAGACCGGTTCGCGGCGGACTGCGTCGTCAGCCACGCATTCCCGCAATTCCAGACTTAGCGCGGTCTCTGCTAAAAACCACGCAATTCCGGCAGGTTACGCCGCAGGCTTGCGTCTTAGAGAGTCATAGAGGGGCGAAATCGGGGTCTCTGGCGCGCGAGTTCTCGCCACAGTCTCTGGTCGCGATTTTCCAATCTCCGGAATTTTAGGTGGGTTAGGCCCCAGACGGGTTCGATTTTGGTTGAGACCGGTTCACAGAGGGGCCGGGGTCGTCAGCATACGGACGGGCGCGTCGCTTCATGGGTTTCGGTTCACGTTCGACAAGGACGTGGCTCCCGAGGGTGCCTGGCCGATGGTGGCCTGAAATCGAGTGCTGGAGATCCTGCCTTAACCGCGTCCGAGCATCTGCTCCTGGTCGGCCCATTTGAGTGGCAGCGCGCGGGCCAGATTGGATACGGTCAGGTCTCGGCGGACCGTGCCTTGGTCGATCGCTGCAATGATCCGAGGCGACAAGAAGGCGAGCGGCATCAAGAAACGGACGTGCCGCTCGGCGAGGCCTTCGGCGGAGGCGATCTCCTCGAACGATGCGATCCGTCCGGCGAGGATGGCGTCCATCCAGGCGCGCGATCGGGCGATCGCCTGTAGCAAGGCGGCCCGCGTTTTCGGATCGATCGTTCCGCTCTCCGCAGGCGCGCGGACGATGCCTTTCCGCGCCGGACCGTTGGGCGCAAAGGGAATTGTCAGAAGGGTCGGAATGATCGCTTCGGCTTCTCCCTCCGATTGGTCCGATCCGGCTCCCGGGTTGCGCAGAGCGATCGCGATGTGATCAACGTGGATCGTGACGCGCTCGACATTTCGCAAAACCAGATCGCGATCCGTCGACTTATCCTCCGTAGGAGCCATCTTCCGATCGGCGCGCGCAGCGTCTCCAACTGCCCTGGCGACAAGCGCCTCGACATCAGCGCCGAGACCCGAGCTACTGTTCCGGCCGCGGCCTTGCGGTTTTGCAGCAGCGCCTGCGAGACATAGTAACGATAGCGCACGCCCTTCTTGTTGGCGTGGCTCGGGCTCATTGGATCGCCGCGATCGTCGAAGATCAGGCCCACAAGGAACGACAGCGAGCCCGAACGCCTGACTTTGCGGTCGACCGCGTTGTCCTGCAGCTTCGCTTGGACGGACAGGAACAACACCTTGTCGAGGATCAGCTCGTGCTCGCCTTGATGGACCTCGCCGCGATAGGCGACCTCGCCGATATAGAAGCGGTTCCTCAGCATATGCGCCAGAGGCCCGACTCTGAAGTTCAAAGCCGCGATGGTCGTCCCATTGGCGAGAAGGCGCGGTTTCGAGGTCGACCGCATGGCGGCGCAGTCAGCGAAGATCGAGGCGGGACATGTGCATCTGCCGAAGAGCGCGCCATGGTTGGGCGAGTTCCTTACGGAGCTATTGTCGTTTCCAAACGGTCGTCACGATGATCAGGTCGATAGCGTCTCCCAATTCCTGCGCTGGCTGCAGACCGCCGCCTATAATCAAATCAGCTTTGTTGCGCCGATCGTGATTTCCAGGCCGAGGGACTTCCCTTTTTAGGCCCGCTCCAAAAGTTTTTGAACGACGCCCTGGCGGATCTGATGATCGTGCGCGGGTCGCCAGGCTATTGGCTCAGAGCGCACATTGGGATGCCTTGCGCGACCACGATCCCGAACTCGGCAAGATGCGCCCGAAACGCGTTCGCCAGCATCGTCTGCTGCCGGATCAGCAGCGCCCGCATGCGATGCAGCATGAGAACCGCTTTTGGGCCGTCTGCGCATCGACCGAATCTCCGCGCAGGATGAGTTCGACGGGCTGGCGGACGAAAATGCGGCTAATCTGGGCTGGAGCTTTCTCGAGCGCCTCAGTGAAAGCGGGCGCCGCGCGGCCGAAACCTGGGTTGCGCACCCGGCTGCCGAAAGGATGCTGACCGACGTGAGTTGCCAGTCTGGGATTGCTCGTAAGCTTGGCGGAGCTGCCGCCTACGTTCTCACGCCAAGCAGAATGCCGAAGATCGTCGCGACAGGCGAGAAGAGCGATCCTCGCCCCCTTAAAGCCGCCAGCGGATTGAATCCAGAGGAACGCGCATTATATGGCGTATATTCACGTCGTCCCATAGGACAAACCAAGACGTGAACTGGCCCCGCGGCCTTACGTTCGCGGGGCTTCCCTTTGCCCTAATTCATGCTATGCCGCCTCGGATCGCTTTGACAGGCCAAGGCGTGGGGCTTGTGGCTCGATTGAGATGGCTGTCGCGAGATATGCGAAACGACGGCGAAAGCATTCTCCGATGACCGATGTTGATGCTTGTGTTGTCGCATTTCAATGTCCGAAATGCGGGCATCGCTTGGAACAGACGATAGCTAAGTTGAAGTCGCAAGATCACATGCGCTGTCCCGGATGCGGTATAGGGATAAACATTGACACGAATAGGTTGTCCAACGCCGCCGATGAAATTCGGAAGGCTATCGCTAAAGTTCCACCGGAGATCACGATTAAGTTCTTTTACTGTAATAATGGGCGCCTTAATTCGAACCCCTCGGCCATGTTCGCCGCATTGGAGCATTTGATGATGCGGCGCCGGCGTCGAGTTCATTGCTGAGAACGGCGGAGGGGCCGGCGTGAGGCTGAGAAAGAAATGAGAGGTGCCGTCGCGATTTGTGTTGGAAATGAATTTGGCGCTCTCCGATGTGACGAGGTTACCGTATCATGCGGCGAGGTCAATCATCTGATCGGAAGCGAGTGGCTTGGTCCCGCTCAGCTACACCACCGCCGGGGACACCAACCTCTGTTCAGCCATCGTTTAGACTTGCAATAGCAAGGCGACCAATTCGCCCTGCCGATGCGTCGCCGTCTTCACGAAAATGGATTTCAACTTATTGCGCGCCGTCTCGCGGGAGATGTTGAGTTCCGCCGCTGCTGTGTCGGGGCCTGCGCCGCGAGCTATGATGCTAGCGAGTTTGGCTTCTGAGGGCGTAAGGGAAAA
The DNA here is from genome assembly GCA_963789645.1 of uncultured Alphaproteobacteria bacterium. Classification (GTDB taxonomy): domain Bacteria; phylum Pseudomonadota; class Alphaproteobacteria; order Rhizobiales; family Beijerinckiaceae; genus Methylocapsa. The sequence continues at coordinate 64,275 of CAWBLM010000010.1, forward strand.
AGCCGTGGCAAGGAGCGCGGCCGGCGGACCGGGCTTCGGACCCAATGCATTCAATGTGACGAGCGCGCGAATGTCGCGGGATGGCCAGCGCGCGCCGCCCTCAATAGGCCATATTCGCATAAGGACCGGCAATTTGTCCTGGCGCGGAACGACGATCGGCTCGATGGCGGGCGTGATTTGAGGCGTCTCATATTCAAATTGATCGACATATATCCGCAATCTCTTCGCCGCTTCGACGTCGCGAATGAAAAGGCGTCTCTGCCTCACTCTAATGTCATTGTTGAACAACGCGACCGCGGCTGCGTTGACCTTTACGACAAACCCATCGAGATCAAGTAATAGGGCTGGCTGAGACAAGATGTTCAGCGGATCCGGGGAGTTCAAATCGCCGACGGCGGAGCGCGAGAGAGCGGCGACGGCCGCCTGTAAATTCGCGCGCAATAGTGACCCCTTGAGGGGCAGTTTTCGCGTCCAATAGAGACCCCTTCCAAGGCTGCGTGCCAGCCTCCCTTCCTTTGCGCCGGTTTCGGCTGGGAAGGGTGTTTGGGGGATGATTGGCGTGGACATTATCGGGCAGATCCGGCGGGCCTATTTTGAGCAGCACCGGCCGATCAAGGAGATAGTGCGGACGCTATCGGTGTCGCGCGCGACGGTGCGCAAGGTGATCCGCGGCCAGGCGACGGAGTTCAAGTACGAGCGTGGCGTTCAGCCGGCTCCCAAGCTGGGCGAGTGGGTCGAGGTCCTGACCGAGATCCTGGAGAAGGAAGCCAAGCAGCCGCGGCGGGAACGTCGGTCGACCCAGCGTTTGTTCGAGGAGTTGCGCGGGCGCGGTTATGACGGCGCGCACGACAGCGTGCACCGGTTCGTCAAGGCGTGGCGGAACGAACGGGCGCGAGTTCCGGCCCAGGCGTTTGTGCCGATGAGCTTCGCCCCCGGGGAAGCTTACCAGTTCGACTGGAGCCACGAGACGATCACGCTCCAAGGGCTGCCGCTGACGATCAAGGCGGCGCACATGAAGCTGTCGCACAGCCGCATGCCGTTCGTGCGCGTCTATTTCCGGGAGACCCAGGAGCTGGTCTTCGACGCCCATGACAAGGCGTTCCAGTTCTATGGCGGGATCTGCCGGCGCGGCATCTACGATAACATGAAGACGGCGGTGGAGGCGATCTTCGTGGGCAAGGCGCGGCAGTACAACCGTCGCTTCCTACAGATGTGCTCGCATCACCTGATCGAACCGGTGGCGTGCACGCCGGCGTCGGGCTGGGAGAAAGGGCAGGTCGAGAATCAGGTCGGCAATCTGCGTGACCAGCTGTTCCGCCCCAAGCCGCGAGTGAAAAGCCTCGCCGAGTTGAACGCGTGGCTGGAAGATCAATGCATCGCTTACGCCAAGCGCACCAAACACCCGGAGTTCAGGGATCGGACCATCTGGGAAGTGTTCCAGGACGAACGGGCGAGCCTGATGGAGCTGCGCGGCTCGTTCGACGGCTTCGTCGAGAAGGCAGTCCGGGCCAGCACCACCTGCCTGATCATGGCCGATCACAATCGCTACAGCGTGGATGCGCGCGCCGCCGGCCGGATGGTGCTGGTGCGCTCCCATGCCGAGCGCATCGTAGTCCTCTTCAACGACGAGATCGTCGCCGACCATCCGCGCCAGTTCCGGCGCGATCAGATCGTTTACGATCCCTGGCATTATCTGCCAGTCCTGGTGAAGAAGCCCGGGGCGTTGCGCAACGGCGCCCCCTTCAAGGACTGGGACCTGCCGCCGGCCTTGGCCCAGGTTCGCGCCAAGCTGAAGAGCCACGCCGATGGCGATCGTCAGTTCGTCAAGGTGCTGGGCGCGGTGCTCGACCATGGCTTGGCCGCGGTCGAGGCGGCCTGCGCCGAAGCCCTGGAGGCCGGCGTCGCCAGCGGCGACGTGATTTTAACCCGGCTTCACCAACTGAGGGGATTGAGCGGCGCCAAGCCGCTGAAATCCCTGAGGCGCCACATTAAAAGTCGGCACTACACGGGATGAGCGGCCGACGCGACTTCTTGGATGCTTCGAGCGATGATTTTCGGCGGTGGCTGAGCGGGAAGTTGGAGCTTCAACTGTCGCAGCAGGAGCGATAGGTCCTTCTCCGGCTCTGTGTAACGGGACAAGACAACCACCCTATCGTCCGTCGTCGGCAGTTCGACATCGATTATCTGCATCGTGGCGAGTTTTTCGAGCACGACCCTCGCGGTCAATCCCGGCGCCAGCGTCTTCAGCCGCTGTTTCAGCGTGACCAGCAGGCAATAGGCCAGAAACGCAATAAAAATATGGGCTTCAATTCGCGCTTCGAGCTGGTGATAGATCGGACGGATCGACAGATCGTTCTTCAATTCCTTGAACGCTTGCTCGACCTCGACCAATTGCAGATAGAGCCGCCACAGATGCCCGGGATCATCGCTCTTGAGATTGGAGCGCAGCAAATAGCTGCCTTCGCGCCGCCGTGCCTGCCGCAATTTCTTGCGGTCCAGCGCGAAGTGGAACGTTTCGGATGTGACCGGCTGATCCTTCGTCGGTGTGTGGATGACCAGCAGGGCATAGGCCTTGCCCGCCTCTTTCTTGGCCGCGCCGAGTTTGAGCAACAGTTCATCGCGCGTCAGGGCTTGTCGTTGCAGTTCGCGCAGACGCTTGATCAGTTTTTTCAATCGGCGCCGACGCATCGATTGCTCCTTGTCGCGCCGGCCTTGACTGCGAGCGAGGACATAAATCTCTTCCTCGTGTTCGATCAGTTTGACCTGCACGCTCTCGCGCACGTCCTCCCACGGCTTGGTCAGAAAGGCTTTCTCCAGTTGCGTGAGCCGCCCTCGCGGCGAGCCGACCAGATAATGGATCGGCGTTTCGGAATTTCGCATCTGGGCCAACACTTCTTCGGTCGGAATGCCGCGGTCCATCACCCACGTGCGCTTGGCCTTGCCGTATTGCTTCTCGATCTTGCCCAGAAACTCCTTCAGTGTCGTCTTGTCCGAGGTGTTGCCGTCCATGACTTCGTAGGCCAATGGAAAACCATCCGGCGTGACGATCAGCGCGATTACGACTTGCACGCAATCGGAACGCTTGTCGCGGCTGTAACCGAACTTCCGCTTACCATTGTCCGGTGGATCGCATTCGAAATAGGTGCTGGTCAGATCATACAAGAGCACCTCGAAATCGGCTTGAAACAGGTCTTTCCAGCGCTCGCAAAGAAACGTGAACATCGCTTGCTTGTGCGCGGTGATCTTGTCCAGACAACGATAGAGATTGTTTGGTTGGACGAGCGCGATGTTTTCGCCGAGCAAATCGCCCATCGCGCTATGCTCGAACCATTGCCGGTGCAATCTCCATTCGCTGCCGGGAGAAATCAACTGGTAGCCGACCAAGGTCTTCAGAATGTTCAGCCAGCTCGTTCCTTCACGCGAAGGCGGCAACGCCGCCAACCAGAACTCGTCCAGTCGCAACTGATCCCACAGAAGAGTGGTCATCCAGCAGGCGCCCCACTGACGAGGCCGGCGCAGCCGCATCGCGCTCAACCGGACCGACACCACATCGCAATCGAGAACCGGCGCAAGGCGATCCTCGGGAAATAACGCGATCTGTTTGGATTGCCCGGCGCCTTCATCAAAGACCTCGATCGCCTTGCTCCAGGCCGCTCTCTGGCTGTCGTTGATCTCTCCAAGATAAAGCACTTGCCGCTGAACCACGCGGCCGTCATGAACGCGCCGGTTTTCGACAACCGACCATGTGCGATGTTCCTTGCCGTCCTTGTGGCGAATCTTGGAGCGCAAAAACATGACACAGACTCGCGCCTAGCCAATGCCCGCGCAAGGCACTTGGTCGGCACTACAAGCCGTTTCGCAAACATCGGCCCTTTAAAACCAAGGGCTTCTCATGATCAGACGCCCGAAAAATCACAAAAATCGAGCTCAGTTGGTGAAGCCGGGCCCAGCGGCGCCGCCCAGCATCACCACGCCCGATGCGCTCCGCCTGAAGATCGAACCCACGGCCGATTGCTGCCGCTACGACAGCATAAGGAAGGTGGCCTGATGGAACGCCATGAGATCCTCGAGGCCATGAGCGAGCTCAAGCTCTACGGCATGCGCGCCAGCTTCGACGAGATTGCCGGCAAGGGTCTGGCCAGGCGTGACGAGATCTATCCCCTCATCGCCGCCCTGATCCGGGCCGAGCATACGCACCGTCAGGCGCGATCAATCAGCTATCGCATCAGCGGCGCCAAGTTCCCGGTGTTGAAGGATCTCGACAGCTTCGTCTTCGCCGACACACCCGTGGATCAGGGGCAGGTTCGCGAGCTCGCGACCGGCGCCTTCCTGGACGCCAAGCGCAACGGCATCTTTATCGGCGGAACCGATCCCGATTCATAATGCTCACCTCGCGATGTCATTGGAAAATAAGGGTGTGTTGATCAGGATTTTCAGTTAGCGGCTTTCTGCGCCGATCTTGGGCTTCGGCCCGCACCGTGGCTTTCCCGAGATCCGCCTCTTTGATGACCCATGGGGCCCCTTTGCAAAGGCGCCGGGCGGGCAATATGCCGCTTCGGATCATGCGCAAGACGGTCATCGCGCTCACTTGCAGGACAGCCGCCGCCTCGTTGAGCGTCACTTCTCCACGCTCCTCACGTTCTCCCTCCCGATAGACCTCGACGCCCATACGATTACGCAATGTGCAGACCGCGCTCTGTGTCCAGCCATTCTGGCGGCCTGTGACCTTACCAGCCCGGTTCAAAATCGGGGCTATGGCGCGGTCGGGCATCAATCGCGCCAATTCCCGAACAAGAACCTCAACGTCTTCCTCCACCGTCCAGCGGTGTTTACCGCACGCGTTCTTCTTGATTTTCAGCGCGGTATGATCGCCGCCTTGCCAATGCAGCGCCATATCGACAAAATCATCCTCGACCCGCACCACGATCTCGCGCAGCACAGTGCGGACGATCCTCTTGCGTGTCGCCATGGTCGCGGCCGGATGCGCCCAGGCGATCTCCATATCGGCGCCAAGGCGCATGAGGTGCTCGCGTTCTTGCTCGTCGAGGACTGGTGCGCGGCGCTGATCAAGCTCCTTGAGTTCGTCTTCAAGCCGGCGCACGTCGATGAGCTTGTCGTTCCATCGGCGTTCGAGTTCACTCGCGACGAGGCGATTGTCTGGATCCACGGCATCGTATTGCCGGCGTGCATGCGCCGCTTCGTAACGGGCGTGCTTCAGCGACAATTCGACCTGCTTTCGCTTTCCGGCGGCCTCAAATGTTCGTTGCCCGATCGCCTGCAGCGCCGCCTCGATGCCGAGCGGCTTCAGCAAACGGACGACTTCGGCTCCGACGGCCTGGTCGACCCGCAAACTGCCGAAGGAGATGCAGCGATCCCCTCCGTGGTTCAGGAAGCTCCCCTTGCAATGATAGCGGCCGACCTCGCCAGTCGCGCCGCTGTAGGCGACATGCAGCTTGCGGCCGCAATGACCGCAGCGCAGCAAGCCGGCCAGAAGCGTCTCGCCCCGCCGGACGGCGCCGCGCGACAGAAGGCCTTTGGCATTGGCGTTATCGGCGATCAGGCGCTGATTCCTCTCGAACTCCGCCCATGATAGATATCCTTCGTGATGGCCGGTGATCAAGACTTCCCATTCGGTCCGCTCACGCCTGAACCCGCGCACGATACGTTTGCGGCCGTCCTCGATCGTTATGCGGCTGCCGGTGCGCCCGAAGGCATAGGCCCCGCCATAGAGAGGATTGGTCAGAATATGGTGGACCGTGTTGTATACCGGGAGCTTCCAGACGATGCGACGGCCGTCGACAGTTGTGTATTCGACCGCGGGTAGATCGATCCGCTCCCGCCGCATCCAGAGATGCACCTGCCGGATGCTCTGGAGCTCAGAAAACTTCCGGAACACCAGATCGATGGCTTCCCGTATCCGCAAATCGGGATCTTTCTCAATCCGATTGTGCCGCACCTTCACGTAGCCGATTGCGACGGTCAGGAACAGTTCGCCGCGTCGCGCCTTTTGCTTCAACGCCTCGAGTGAGCGCTGTCGAAGAATTGAAAGCTCCAGTTCGCTCATCGTGCCTTTCATGCCGAGCAGCAGGCGATCGTTCGGAAGGCGGGGATCATAGACGCCGTCCTCGTCCAGAATGATCGCGTTGACGAGGCCGCAGAACTCGATCAGCGTGTGCCAGTCACGACCGTTGCGCGCCAGTCGCGACGCTTCGATTGCGAAGACTGCTCCAACTCGTCCTTCGCAAATCGCCGCCAAGAGCCGTTCGAACCCGGGTCGACTAACTCCCGAGCCGGAACGCCCCAAATCATCATCGATCACGACCACGTCCTGCCAGCCATATTGGCGGGCGCGATCGGCCAGGGCGTATTGACGACGGCGGCTCTCATGGTTGTGGAGGAGCTGATCCGCTGTTGACTGGCGAACATAGACAAAGGCGCTGCGCGCAAGATGATCAGGCGTGATCTTCGTCATCGCCGGCCTCCTCGACCTTCGATGTCGCCGCAATCTCGATCAGAAGCCCCCGGACCATCTCCACGAGGCTCTTGGTCTGATCGAGGGGCAAGGCGATCGGCGGTTTGTCGCTCTCGAATAAGTCCGGATGCCGTTCTTGCTGCGCGCGCTTCATCTGAGGCTTCTCCCGTCTTCGAATTCCGACCGGAGCAAGTCTAAGAGCGTATCGATCTCGATCCGCAGGTCGCGGAATGTATCCAATGGAATCCGCGGTTGAGACCGGAGTTCCAAGTGTTCCGAGTCCTCGTGCATCATCCAGGACGGTATGTGCGCCAAAGTGCCGTCGCTCTGCTGGATGACAAAGACCTCGGCGCCTTGAAAGCGATGACGCCGCACAAGAAGGGCCATCTCACCAAAGCGCGGATGAAACCGATAATGGATTCTCCCCTCGAGGTTCTGATACCCGGCAGTATGTCGCTGCTTCGACTGGAACCGGCAAAACCCATCTGTGCATCGCCATCGCCGCCGCCGTCATCCGTAGCCGTGCTCGAGGACGATTCTTCAACCTCGTCGATCTCGTCAACCAGCTCGAACAAGAGAAGGCCGCGGGCAAGAGCGGCCGCCTGGCCGAGAAACTGCTCCGCCACGATCTCATCGTCATCGATGAACTCGGCTATCTCCCGTTCAGCCAATCCGGCGGGCAGTTGCTGTTCCATCTCATCAGCAAGCTCTACGAGAACACCTCGCTGCTGATCACCACCAACCTCGCCTTCGCCGATTGGCCCCAGGTGTTCGGCGACGTCAAAATGACCACCGCCATGCTCGATCGCCTGACGCACCACTGCGACATCATCGAGACCGGCAACACCAGCTGGCGCTTCAAAAACCGAAACTGACCAAACCCTCCCCCGCGCCGTCAGCCGGCGCTTCCCCTCGTGGGCGCTCAGAGACCTCCCGCGCCCTCCGCTCCGCGCAACGCCGAGGGCGCTGCGCTACGGGCGCGGGTCCCTCCTATGCACTACGCAGATAAGCAAATTTCTTCACCCAAGAGGGGTCGAAATTGGACGCGAAAATGGGGTCGCTGTTGGAAGCGAATTGACAGGCCGCAAGCGTCGTGCTCGCGGCAATCTCCGGTCCAAGTTTGGCGAAGGCCGAGAAGCGGTTGAGATTTGGCAAGCCTTCATTGGCCGCCGGAACCATGCTATTCGGCATCGCAGTTATCCTCCACGCAATTGAGAGCTCAGTGTTGCGTTTGATTTGTCTGAAGCGACGTCAAAGACGTCCGGGCTCTTGCGAAATTTTCGGTTTCTAAAAGCTGTGATTCAAGTTCTTTGAGAGCAAGCAAGTCGAGAGACGCGCTTGACCCTGGGGCGATTTGGACCCGAGTTATAAAGAAATTACAGTTGACCCATCTTTGCGAAAAGCTTTTTCAATATAAACGAATCAGCGGCCATTGGTTGTGGCCTCCCAAATAATGGGCGAAAGTGTATTAATGGTTGAAAATTTCACGTGATGACGTGTGCCGACGTTAATAATTCTACATTTCATCAAACTTCGCATTTAAGCAATAGAAAATTTCAGTAGAGAGAATGTTCTGCATCAGTCGACGACAGTCATGGCGATTCGATCAGACCAAGAGCCTCATGGAGATGGTGCGGGCGCTTCTGATCGAGATCGCGGCGACATCGAAGGTCGAGGAGGCCGGCGATGACGAAGATCACGCCTGATCATCTCGCGCGCAGCGCCTTTGTCTATATTCGCCAGTCAACGGCGGATCAGCTGCTGCACAACCATGAGAGCCGCCGTCGTCAATATGCCCTGGCCGATCGCGCCCGCCAATATGGCTGGCAGGACGTGGTCGTGATCGACGATGATTTGGGGCGTTCCGGCTCGGGGGTCAGTCGACCCGGGTTCGAGCGGCTCTTGGCGGCGATTTGCGAAGGACGGGTTGGGGCGGTCTTTGCAATCGAGGCTTCGCGACTGGCGCGCAATGGTCGTGACTGGCACACGCTGATCGAGTTCTGCGGCCTCGTCAACGCAATCATCCTGGACGAGGACGGCGTCTATGATCCCCACTTTCCGAACGATCGCCTGCTGCTCGGCATGAAAGGCACGATAAGCGAACTGGAGCTTTCGATTCTTCGACAGCGCTCACTCGAGGCGTTGAAGCAAAAGGCGCGACGCAGATTCGGCGTCTAGCAGCCCTAGTCCCTATGATTGCTGGGTCTGAGGGTGGCCCGTCATCCGATATGCAACGGTACGAGGGTTAAGCCGGCTGGCCGGCGCAGAGCCTCATGCATAGGAGACGGGCCTCATGGAACATACCCGATTTATTGGCTTGGATATTCACAAAGAGCGGATTTCGGTCGCGGTGGCGGAGAGCGGGCGCTCTGGAGTGGTGGAATATCTCGGCGAGATCGCCAATGAACCTGGCGCCATCAGCAAGCTGTGCGGCCGTCTTCGGCGTCCTGGCAAGCCGCTGGCGTTTTGTTATGAGGCCGGACCGTGCGGCTACGGCGTCCATCGTCAACTCACAAGCCTCGGCCATCGGTGCGATGTGGTGGCGCCATCGCTGATTCCGACAAAGGCGGGCGATCGGGTGAAGACAAATCGTCGCGACGCGACCATGCTCGCCCGTCTTCATCGGGCCGGAGAATTGACGCCCGTCTGGGTGCCCGACGCCGATCATGAAGCCATGCGCGATCTGATCCGGCTACGCAGCGTCATCCGGCAAATCGTGACGCGAGCGCGTCAACATCTTCAAGGTTTTCTGCTGCGTCACGGTCGCAAGCATGGGGGTGGGACGGCATGGCGTATGGCTTACCGGCGGTGGCTATCGACTTTGGCCTTCGAACATCCGGCTCAGCAGATCGCCTTTCAGGACTATGTCGACGCCGTCACGGATGCGGAGCGGCGACTCAAGCAAGTCGAGGAACAGATCTTTAGCCTCCTTCCCGACTGGACTTTGCGCCCCGTTGTCGACGGCTTGCAGGCGATGCGGGGGATCGCACTGATCAATGCCGTGGTGCTGGTCACGGAAGTCGGCGACTTCACGCGCTTCTCAAACCCGCGCCAGCTGATGGCCTATTTCGGCCTGGTCCCGGGCGAGCGATCGAGTGGCGAGACAGTCCGGCGCGGCGCCATCACCAAGACCGGCAACACGCATGCCCGGCGTGCGCTGGTCGAAGGCGCCTGGGCTTACCGGATGAAGGCGCGCATCGGCCGTCACAAGGTTGACCGGATCGAGGCGCTGCCAAAAGCTGTTCGCGACATCGGCTGGAAAGCGCAAGTTCGGCTCTGCGCCCGATATCGTCGGCTGAGCGCGCGCGGCAAAACCGCCAATGTTGTCAATGTCGCCATCGCACGCGAGATGGTGGGCTTCATCTGGTCGATCGCCTGCATGATTTAATCCGCGCCAAAGGCGGCGTGAACATAACCTGACGCCCAGAAGAGGAGGTCAAAAACACAAGATCAGCCTCGGCGCGGTATGCGGCGCTGGGGGCGCGACAATGCCGGGGAGCCCTCGTGTGCACTATGAGCCTTTGACGCTCGCCGCCTAGACAGAGGCAGCCCCAAACGAAGCAAGGTCATGCGGTTCGACCCGCGGATGAGAGATTGTTGACCGACGTTTAAGTCCCGCCTCCTGCGCCGCATATCCGTCGTACGAATGCCTCTGCCGTCGATCGAAATCGGCGAGCCAATTGCTATGCAAAAACCCCTTGTCAGCAATCATGAGAGTGGCGCGCCTACGATGCTGGCGCCCCTTGAAAGGGGCACCGTTGTCACATTTCTGCGGACGCGTAGCTCGTTACTTCCAGGCTGACGCAGACTTCCGTGATGATGGGGGTCGTCCAAACCATGTCATCTCCTCTTTGGAATTGTGGCTTCGCCTGTGTCCATGTCTTTATGCGGCCAGACAAATGCCAGTCCGCTCCGTCACCAGCAGCACACTTCGCTGAAAAATCGATGCCGGATCTCAGCACTCGCAAGGGCCGCTCTTGAGCTGGAATCCGTCTCCGACCGGAGCGTTCACCAATTTCCCTGAGAGCCGGAGATGAGGCAAGGCACGGAAAATACGAAAGCCTGGCAATGGAGCGTCAGTCGCCGACGGGGGTATAGTTCCGGGTTTTCCGACAAGCCTGAGCTGCTGCCGCAGACTGTCGATGAGGTCGAAAGGAGCCGACACCCTGCCGAGCGCGGAAAAACGCCGATTTTTCTGTGACGAGGCATTTGGAGGTCTCGAGGTTATGTCGGCCGAATCAGCGGAGGGAATAGCCTTCAGCGGTCCGGCGGCGCCAATGCGCCTGAAGATCCCTTCGCCCGGTAGATCGACGTCGCCTGCAGCGTGCCAGCTGGGTTATAGGATGAGCCGAGCGCAGTAAAGGGCTCCCCTATCACCAGAACGCCGACTTGTTGTTCTTGAACAGCCAGAGTGTCGTCGATCTTCACCATTTTTTCCCCTCGGGTTTGAAGGGTCAACGTTTTTCCGTTGACCGCCAGGAGCGCGCCCGTGACAATATGCGGGCTGTCTGGCGATGCGATCGGGCTCGGTTGCAAAGCGAGTGCGCTCTGTTGCGATGCAGTCGCCGTCGCTATGCCAGGAAGAATGCCGAAGATGGTGAGCAACTTGTTGGCGGCGACATAGACCTTGCTGTTGGCGACGACCGGAACGATGTTGGCGTTGCCTCCGGTATTTGGCCAAGATCCGGCTGGCGATGAGAACAGCAGCTTGTGTGCGCTGTTTGCAGCTTGCGCGGCGAATGCGTAGAGGGTGACAGACGTTGTCGTGGCCGGACGGCCGACCGCCCATATGATCCCCGTTCCCGATGTTGTTCCGTTGGTCGACACCGAGGTGAAAAATCCACGGTCTTGGCTCGAAACAGCAATGCCGTTGGTCGCCTCGCTGACGAGATGCGGCGCTGGCGACAGCTCGAGCAGCCACGTCTGCAGCGTTGAGCCCTCGCTTGTGACGACGCGCCCGATGTTATCCGGACCGGTGAAAAATGATGGAGCGCACCAGCAAGCCGATAATTGGTGCGAATCGAGGAGGCTCAGCTGGTTATTGTTGCGATTGAGCAAAAACAGTCGCCCGTCTTTGCCCCCCGCCACGGCGAGCAAGGGAGCGGCGCCTATGGCGCCCGACGATAACGTCACGCTGATTGCGTCCCAATAGCTGGCCGCGCTTGACGTAGACCAGGTCTGCGCCGGGACGCTAGAACCCAGCGCAACGTCATAGGTCGCGACGGAACGCTGAGTGTGGTCGGTCAGGCGGCTGGTCCCGCCGGGCGGTATCGTCAGCGTCGCCGCCGCCGTATTAAAGTCAGCAAATCCGATATAAATCTCGTTGCTCTGCGGCGTCTCTGAGATCGCCGGAACAGTACAAGACTTCGAGGATGTCTGAGTGCGCGTTATAGTTGAAATCGTCGCTGTTGCGTTTCTATAATCGGAAATGATGATTTCGGGATAAGATACATGCGTCCAGGTGTAGCTGGCTGGCTCACTCGCCGCGACGCGATCATAAAGGCACGCTTGCTGGATGGTGTTAACGGCGCATGTTAGCAAAGTCCATCCAGCGGGAGGGGTCGGCGGGGTAGTCGAACTTTCGGTCGCGACGTAAGCGAACATGAGATCGCCGTTTGCCGTTCCTGGCGGCACCGAACACGTCGCCGAGGTCAAAAAAGTTGGCGTCGAACAGTGCGTAGCAGCAACAAATGATGGCGGCAGCCCGGTTCCCCCGCCTCCTCCGCCTCCTCCGCTTCGATTCGGCAGCAACATGACGCCTCCCGAACCAACATCCGCATCATTTTTATCAAGAGTGGCCACATTCGACGGCGTATAGACGCGGTGCTGGTTGATCAGATCTGGATTGATTCCAACGACGCTTTCCTGGACAGTGGTCACGCCGTCATAGGTCGTATGGGCGGGGCATTGCTCGGGGTTTACATAAAAATTGCAGTCGGAGTTTCCGGTCGCGAAATAGAGGCCGTCGTTGGAGGCGGCGATGCCGGAGCCGGACATCCAGATCGAAGATAAGAAATAGCTGGTCGGCGAAGTCTTCGAGCAGCGCCGCCCGTTGACGTTGAACCGTGGCGTCGAAAGTAAATATCGCGCCATTCGTCAGCTTATGCGTTGCCGCGACGGTGACCGGCGCAATTTTGTCCGTCAGGTCGCTCAGTTTGAGCGCATAGAGTTTTTAGATTGAAGGCGAACCATTCAAATAGGCCATAACGTATATAATCTGCGCCGACAGGTCGATGACGGGGGTGCTGGTGATTCCAACATTCGGGCCGTTGTTGCCGCAGCCAAGAGGCTTGGGGACGGGAGCTCCGAGCTTGCGGGAAACCAGAATTACGCCGCTGGAGGCGTCGATCGCGTAGACTGTGTCGCCTTCCGTCGCGACATAAATCACATCATGCGTTCCTCCGGCAATTGCTTGATTGGGAACGAGGAGCTGTTGGGCGTCGACTTGATCGTCAAGACTTACCGTTTTAAGGATGCCGAATTGCGTTTGATTGACGTTTGTCTGGTTCAGCGTCGTCTCATTCTGGTTCCATCCGGTTCGCAGAGTTGTCGTAGTGATGGGTTGTGATGGCGATGGGCGCTGCGCCGGCGACGGAATCCATGACAAGAACAGCGGCGAAAAACGCTAAAATATAGAGCCGGAGTGTCGGCATATTTCAACCTTCCGGAAAAAGTTTAGGTAATAGTTTTTGTGACGTTTAGAGGGTTTCCACCAAACATGCCGTTATGACGCTACAATATTGGTGAGCAGCTGATAACAATTAAGGCTTACTTTCGCTGAAAATGTTGAATATGGTGAGCAACAAAATCGCCTAAATACAATATAGTATGCTTTCTTTTATTTCGACAAAATCTCCAATTAATATAGTAATTCATGAATGATAAGGGATCAAAAAAGGATGTAACAATATAGAGTCTCGGGCTTTTCCGTCGCGGCGTCCCGCTTTGCGCGGATTTAGCCCGCATTATGCGCGGCTTTGACAGCTTGGGCGTCGAGGTGCACAGACCCCACATGAGGCAGTAGGCGCCAGCGCGAAGGAACAGCCGGGACTGGTTGGCGGTGGCCTTCGTGCATGAAGTGCGGTCGGCCGCCAGGATGCGTGTTCCCGGACTTGATGTGATTTTCGGCGTGGCCCGCCGGCAGTAGACTCCTCATGTAGGGCACGCGCGTTGCGGAGCTATCAGCCGCTGACAAATACGACCGCGGCGGCGGGTGGCTCAATTCTCGTCGTGTGTTGATCGGGTCGAGCGCGTGGTCGCGTGCAGTAAGCCCGCGCGTTGACACTGAGCCTACTTCGGTGTTCTTAACTGCCATTTATGATAACTCAATAGTTCACCGCCGGATAATGCTTGAGCAGCGCAACTCTCTCAAGACTCGGCGAGTACGGAGAGTCCTGATTTCGGAGCCATCGGCATCGCGGTGCCCCTCGACGGGCGCGTGACTCCAAGCTCTAGGGCCGCCCTTCCGATGCATCCCCACAGCTCCACAGTTCGATTTATTCGGCGCCCTGCCGTCATTCGGACGACGCCGAATGCTCTACACTTTGACGCGAACATTACAGTTCGTCGATAAGCGGCCCGTCCTTAACGCCGGCATGGTCCCAACTACCTTTAGAGGCGCCGGTATTTACCAGCGCGGCCTCAATGGCGTGCTTGGAAGGCGTCCCGTGTTATATTAGCGCCGAGGGCATTGACACGTTTTCGTCGGTCTCCAATGCCCATGCGAAACGCAGCGAAACAGCGCTCGCCTTTTTTCGCCCTTCCGTAGAGCCGCTTCGCGCCCTCCAGAGACGTAAAGCCGGGGATGACCTTGTACTCATAGGCGGCGCGATCCTTCCAGAATGCCCGACGTATATCCCAAGCCGGACCGAGCCCATCCTCGTGCGCGACGGCGTTTTGGACGATGATCGGGCGAACGCGTTCAGGGTGAGCGACCGCCAGGCGCATTCGGATCGGCCCACCATAATCCTGTTGGTAAAGGACGTAGTCGCGGAGCCAGATGACTTTCGTGAAGTCGTCCACGACCGAGGCAAGATGATGGAAGGTGTAGTGGAAGGAGGATGCCGGCGGGGCGTCGCTTTCTCCGAAGCCCGGATAGTCCGGCGCAACGAGATGATAGCGGCCTGCCAGCAGCGGTATCAGCGTCGCGAACATCCGCGACGACGATGGATAGCCGTGCAGCAACAGGATGGTTTGCGCCTCTGTCAACGGCGGAGCAATAGTAGGCCACGGAGCGGCGGCATTTTGCGGCTGCGTGGCCTACTATTGCTCCGCCGCATACATGCAGGTACGGAAGGTCGGGTTTCCGCCCTTCAAGCTGAATCTTGGTAAGTGGCGTCGACGGTACGGTCGGTGACGGCAGGACCAACTTTCTGAAACGTGCGTGCTGACCGCGGGATGCAGACGGGTCATTAGCCGTAAAATCGCCTTAACGCTTGCACAACCCGCTCTTGAGCTCCCAACCGACGTCCGCGCGAGCGACTGAGACGATGTCGAAATAGAGGCGCTCCGATGGGTCGCCCTTGGAAATGAACAGTACTTCGCAGAGAAATCGATCAGCTCCGTTTTCGTGACATTTTGCTTGCAGAAGCTGAAGGTTCTTGTCGTGCAGCGTGCTTTGGGAGGAAGATTTGCGTTCGTAGGCCGATTGAATGACCGCGATATCTGGGACCGTCGCGCAGGACATCGTTACCAGCGCGCAAATCCACTCGACGGCCTGCCACATCAATTCCCCGTCCTTAGGCCAAAGCCAAAATTGATGGCTGCAAGATTTTATGAATTAACAATTCGATAAATTATGATAGAATAAATGTTATCAATTAACAATCTCTTCATTATCAATAATCGATTGCTTCATTTTGATGACCGAGGGCGTTCAATGTCGAGCCACAAAACGACGCATATAATTTCATTGAATCAATGGGTTGGCGCAGCCGGGTGCATCCTGGCCTTGTGGCTTGGAGGCGCTCCAAGTACGACATTCGCGGAAACTCTCGTCGAGCCCCCCGTCTTTTCCAGCGAGGACGGCGTGCTGGACATCATGATGGTCGCAATGCCGCAACCAATACCGAGCATCTCGTTCGCGCCGCCGGGCAATAGTTCGATCATCCATCCGACCGGATGGATTTATCAGGTCTGCCTGCGTCCGGAATCTGGGCTGAGTTGCCCGTCGGGCGGCGGAACCGTGTCTCCATATGGCGGCGTCCGCCTTGCGCTACAACCTGGCGACACACTGAAGGTCCGTTACGTCAACCGGCTGCCGAAGGTAGACCCAAAAAAGCTGAGGCATGAGAACGATCCCGGCGAGGCCAATCTATACCTCAATCCTACGAACTTGCACACACATGGCTTGATTACGCCAGCTCGGGCCGCGACCCTTAGCGATCCAACCTTCGGCGACTTCGTGTTTGTGTCGATCTTCAATTCGGGCAACGGTATCCCCACGCCGCAAACGACGCATCAGCACGGGCCGATCGTTATGGATTCGGTGGATTATAAAATAACAATTCCGGCGAACCACCCTTCCGGTCTCTTCTGGTTCCACCCCCACGTCCACGGCATCGCGCTCAACCAAGTGGTGCAAGGAATGTCTGGGATGATCACAATTGGCGGCGTCGGCGACAACGTGCGCGGCGACGCGGTGGATACGCCCTGGCCGGACGCGAATGTCAGGCATCTCATGCTGAAGGAAATCCAGGTTCTTGCGGGCGGTACAATCAACTTCGACAGCGGTCCTCAGCCCGTCGCCAACGGCGAGGTGTTGAATCAGGAAGATACGAGCTTCTGCGCGCAGTTTCCTGCGGCCGGCGAGATACGTCACGGCTCATGCCCGGGACAGGATAACAGCGGGAGCGGCGGCAGCAACTTCACCGGCGGAAACTGGTATATGACCGTTAATGGGCAGCAGTTCCCCACGATTCCTGTTGCGACTGCCGATGGCGAGATCTGGCGCCTCGCAACGGGAGCAGGCAGTTTCAGCTGGGACCTCCGACTCGTCGACGACGCCTCTCAGCAGCCGATGACGATGCAGCTCATTGCAATCGACGGCGTCGCCGTTCACCTGCCCCAGGACACGACGATGGGCTCCATGATCGAGATGGCGGGCGGCCGATTCAAGGTGGTGCCGTGCCCGGACGCCAAGGTGATCGGCTCAACCGTCCCGGTCTGCGTCAACGAAATCGTCATGATGCCGAGCTCGCGTACCGAATTTTGGGTCGTTTACCGCAATGCGGATCGCCGAATTTCGGCGCCTCCAAACGGTGCATCAGCCACCTTGAAGATGGTCGGACTCACAATGGGCACCGGCGATGCTTGGCCATCCGTCGATTTGGCGAAGGTGCAGTTCAACCAGTCCGGCCCCCGCAAGTTCACCAATAACCAGCTTGTGGTGAGCGGCCCTGCGGATGCAGCAGGTGTCCGCCAGCAAGGGGGCATCTTTAATTCCAAGGTTCCCGGATCGAGCGCAGCGGCGTTTTCGGCGGGGTGTGTACCGCTTCCGAAGGGCCATCGTCGACGGATCTTCTTCGGCTTCTCGGACGTGACGATCAACAATACATTCGCGCTCGGCTACGAAGAGGTAGATATGAAGGGAAACGTGGTCCCCGGCACGCAGAAACCCGCCCCTGACCAGCTGGAAAGATTTGATCCGGCGCACACGACCGTTTGCTTGCCGCTCGGACCAGGGCAGACGCCGGTGGAGGAAACGTGGGAATTGGTCCAACTGTCGACCGAAAACCACAATTTTCACCTGCACCAGACGAGATTCTCGATGAACGGCGGCAACGGCGGAGTAATGCAGGACAACTTCCCCCTTGGCGTCGCGGCGCCGGACGCCAGCATTTCGGATCAAGTCTTCAATAACCAAAACGGTGTTTGCACAATCTCACAATGGCGCAGCGGCCATTGCCAGTCGACCCCCGAGGTTTTTGACATTCCCTTCGCGGAGCTCGGGGAATTTGTTTATCATTGCCACATCCTCGAGCATGAGGACGGAGGCATGATGGCGAAAGTCAGGGTAGTGCCTGCGCCCTACTAAGACGGGGCGGCGCTTGCGGCGTGGGGACGGTCCCCGCCCGTATTCATCTTTCGCGAATTCAGATTTGCTCGGGTTCCATCCACATGGGGTTGGGTCCTCATCAAATTTCGGACTAGCCATGACCTGTCCTACCGCAAACCCGATCCTGCTGGCGTACGGCTGCGAATTGGGCGATGCTTGCGCTCATGGGAGACGTGCTCAAACTGATTTGGTGGGCGGTCATCGGACTTTTCCGATCTAAAGCTTCGCTCGACGCGGAGATCCTAACCTTGCGCCACCAGCTCAATGTCTTGCGGAGAAACTCGACAAAGCGGCTGACTTTCAGCACGATCGATCGCCTGATTTTCGCCGGCCTCTATGGGATTTCGCAGCGCGTCGCGGACGCCCTGGCGATCGTCGAGCCGGAGACCGTCATCCGGTGGCATCGCGCCGGCTTTCGCCTGTTCTGGCGATGGAGGTCCCGGTCGCGCAGCGGCAGGCCGAAGGTCGCGCTGGAAATCCGCCAATTGATCCGCGCCATGAGCCTCGCCAATCCTCTGTGGGGCGCGCCCCGCATCCATGGCGAGCTGCTCAAGCTCGGCGTCGATTTCTTGCCGGCGACGAGTTGAAACAACAGCATGAACGCTAGCCTCCGGCGGAAAGCCGGCCAAAATGGAATTCACATATTCATAGATGCGGATTACGACGAAGCCGCCCGGGTATAACGGGATAATGGCGCCCGGGATTCCTGAATGATGCCGCCCACCGTAACGGAATGATGCCGCCCGGGTCGCGAGCGTCGCTGGCCGATGGATTTTCTGTCACCGGCGACGACGTTTGGTCAAGCCTTTTGGTTCTGTTTTCCTTTGGTCCGGCGCAGGCTTTCGCCGGTCAGTTGGATGCGATGGGCGTTGTGAACGAGGCGGTCCAGGATCGCATCGGCGTAGGTGGGATCGCCGATGATCTCGTGCCAGCGATCCACGGGGAGTTGGGACGTGATAACCGTCGAGCGGCGGCCGTATCGCTCCTCGAGGATTTCGAGCAGATCGTGACGGGCGGCGGCGTCGAGCGGCTCCAGTCCCCAATCGTCGAGGATGAGCAAATCGGCGCGGCCGAGCGAGCGCAGGATGCGGGGATGGCGCCCGTCGCCGCGCGCCAGGGCGAGGTCTTCGAAGAGCTTGGGCGCGCGATGATAAAGCACCGATCGATTGTCGCGGCAGGCCTTGTGGCCGAGCGCCGACGCCAGCCAGCTTTTGCCGACGCCGGTCGGGCCAACGACATACTACCCAAGAACACCTGTTCGACGTTGTCGTTGAATATCTGCATCATCCGCTTTCTGGAAGGCGGGTCGCGGTCTTTCGTCGCGTTGTCCATGGGGGCATGGTCCATTTCGTAGTGGATGGTCCGGACGGTTGCCGGACTTTGTTGCCGGCGTGGATGACCGACCCGCACGCCGCGGCTCTGCCAATGGTGGATATCCCGCGGCTTTCCCTTGACGTTTTTCACGCGCTTCGTGATCTGGTTCGTGCGCAATGCTTATCCTCGTCGTCGTCGGATCGAGCGACTCAGACGGAGGTAAACGATGAAGGGACAGCAGCGGCGAAATTGGGAACAGATCGATCTGTGGCTCCCCGACAAATGCTTGGAAGCGCCTCGGAAGCTCGATCCGGAGATTCGCAAGGAAGTTACCAAATTGCTCGGGCTTCTGCTAGCCGAGTGCGCCCCGGGCGAGGCGGTAACAAAGGAGGCGAGCGATGAGCAAGATTAGCGTTGAACACGCCTCTCGCACCGCCTTTGTGTATGTGCGGCAGTCCACCGCGGACCAACTCGCAAACAATCCGGAGAGTCGTCGCCGTCAATATGCTCTCGCGGCACGCGCGCGGACGCTTGGGTGGTCGAACGTAATAGTCATCGACGACGACCTCGGGCGTTCCGGCGGCGGGACGGCGAGGCCCGGGTTCGATAAATTGTTGGCCGCCATTTGCACTGGCGCCGCCGGCGCCGTGTTCGCGATAGAAGCATCCCGACTTGCCCGCAATGGGCGTGATTGGCATACGCTGCTGGAGTTTTGCGCGCTAGTCCACTGCCTGATCATAGACGAAGACGGCGTCTACGATCCCAAACAAATAAATGATCGGCTTTTGCTCGGCATGAAGGGAACATTCAGCGAGATGGAGCTGTCAATTTTCCGTCAACGCTCCCAGGAAGCCCTGCGCCTGAAGGCCGCTCGCGGCGATCTCCATACGACCGTTGCGGTCGGCTATGTCCGTGGTCTCGACGATCGTTTGGAACTTGATCCCGATAGAAGGATTCGCGAGGCTCTACACTTGGCGTTTCGTAAGTTCGCGGAGTTCGGCAGCGCCCGCCAGGTCGCCCTCTGGCTGATCGAGGAAGGCTTCAAGATGCCGGTGGTCCTTCACGGCGCACAAGGGCGGGTAGTAGAATGGCGTTTACCGCGCTATAATACGATCCACCGTCTCTTGACCAATCCGGTCTACGCGGGGGCTTATGTGTTCGGTCGGACTGGCTCGCAAACACGCGTCGAGGCGGGCCGCAAGGCCATCAAGCGCGGCATTCGCCGGACACAAGATGCATGGGAGGTGCTGCTGCGTGATCATCACGAAGGTTACATCTCCTGGGAGGAATACGAGCGGAATCAGCAAACGATTTGCGGCAATGCCAACATGAAGGGCGAGATGGTGAAGGGGGCGGTGCGCAACGGCGGCGGATTGCTGGTTGGCCTCCTGCGGTGCGGCCACTGCGGCCGTAAACTCAAAGTACAGCACAACGGACTACGCGGCATCGCGCGATATGTGTGCAACGATGCTGACGTCAATCACGCGCGGCGGGGCAATTGTATCGCGTTTGGCAACATGCGCATCGACGCCGCGGTTTCGGCGGAGGTGTTGCGGGTAATCGCGCCGCTCGGCGTAGAGGCGGCCATCGCGGCCATCGCGGATCGTGGGCGGGTCGACGCGGACGTGCTTCGACAGAGGGAACTTGCTCTGGAGCAGGCGCGATACGAGGCGGCTCGCGCGCATCGACAGTACGATGCGGTCGACCCAGAGAATCGTCTGGTCGCCAGGGATCTTGAGCGACGCTGGAACGAGCGGCTCGCCGAGGCGGCTCGTCTGGAGAGCGATCTTCTCCTCCTTCGCGAGAATCAAACGCCGGCGATCACCGATGCCGAACGCGCGGAAATATCCGCATTGGGCGCCGAGTTGGCGCGTCTGTGGAACCATCCGGCGGCGTCGGCCGAAAAACGCAAGCGAATCCTGCGTACGGTCCTGGAGGAGATCGTCGTCACAGCGGACCCCGGGCAACTTTCGCTCAAGCTGCATTGGAAAGGTGGAGACCACACAGCGCTTGTGGTGGCCAAGAATCGCGCAGGACAGCACCGGTGGAAGACCAGCGCCGCGACTGAGCAGTTGATCATCGACTTAGCGCGCGTGACGCCTGATTCGGCCATCGCGTCCATTCTGAATTGGCTTGGCGTCCGCACGGCCAAGGGCCACACGTGGACGCAACAACGTGTTCGCACTTTTCGAAGTGACCACGAGATCACGATATATCGCGATGGCGAACGCGCCGAGCGCGGGGAAGTCACCTTGGAGGAAAGCGCCGGCCATCTGGGCGTGAGCAAGATGACGGTAGTCCGTCTGATCAAGGATCGATTGCTGCCGGCCAAGCAAGCCTGTATTGGTGCGCCATATGTCATTCGAGAGACGGACCTAGATTTGCCGACTGTCAGGCGCGCGGTCAAAAATCGTCGTGCTGTATCATCGGATCCGCGACAGGGACTTCTGGAATATCAATGATGTAGGGAGATAGGCATTATGTCGCCAGTTCGGTCGGGCCGATGAGCGCCAGATTGTCGTGCGCATCGATCCATTCGCCCTCCGTGAGCTTCTGGAACAGGGCGCGGTCGAGACCGCGCGGGCTGCGATAATCGACATCTTCAATGGACGCCTGCTGACGCAGCTTGGCGATGCGCAATCGCGCCGTGAGCCTCTTGTCGCGACGCCATGACGCCTCGCGGTCGAGCAGGAGCGCCAGCCATTCGTGATGGCCAAGACCATCCGCTTCATTGGCGGCGGCGATTTCGACGAAGGCCTTGGCCATGCCGTAAAGGCCCAAGGCGTGGATCTGGTCGAGAGTTGGATGTTTGAGCAAGAGCGCTCTCCTAATTGTAATAGCGCGGGCCACGGATGTTGGGATGCAGGATCGGCGTTCCGTCCGAAGCGCGCTTTTGCGCGGGACGACGGTCGAGCTTGTTGTCGAGGATGGATTTGACCGAGCCATAGGTGCGCGCGCCGATCTCGATGGCGCGCTCCGCCGCGGCTTCGACGCGTTCCGCGCCATAGGGTCTGGCGAGGCGGACAATGCCCAGGCACGCCCGGAAGCCCTGTTCCGGATGCGGGCGCTGTTCGAAGATCAGTTCGCAGAGCGCCGCCGTCGCCGGCCCGATCAAGCGCGCGTCGGCGCGGATGCGGTCGATCGTCCAGTCTTTGTAGCGGCGATGGCTGGAGGGCATATGCTCCGCCGCGGTCGTGTGCTTGCGGTTGCCGCTCATGCGCATATGCGCGGCGATCCGCTCGCCCCTGAGGAAGACCTCGACGGTCCTGATCGTCAGCCGCACGTCGACTTCCGTGCGCGCGAAACGGTGGGGGACGCTGTAGTAATGGGCGTCGGCCTCGACGTGATAATCGATGCCGACGCGGCACGTGCGCCACTCGCAGAAAACGTAAGGCTCGATCGGCAAAGGCTTTAGCGCCGGGCGGTCGATCTCTTCGAGCAATTGCCGGCGGGTTGCGCCAAGCCGCCGGATCGGACGATCTTCGTTGAGAAGCTTCAGGAACTCCCCGATCGCCGCGTTGACCTCGGCGAGGCTGTAAAAAGTGCGGTGACGCAGCCGCCCGAGAAGCCATCTCTCGACGATGAGCACGGCTTGCTCGACCTTCGCCTTGTCCCTCGGGCGCCTCGGCCGCGCCGGCAGAATGGCGGCATCATAATGCGCGGCCATTTCGGCATAGGTCCGATTGACCAGCGGATCGTAGAGACAGGCCTTGATGACGGCGGTCTTGGTATTGTCCGGCACGAGAAGATGGGGAACGCCGCCGATCGCCGCGAAGGCGCGCACGTGGGCGTCGATCCAATCGGGGAGCGTCTGCGTCCAGGCCGCCCACGCAAAAGTAAAGCTCGACGCGCCGACCACGGCGACGAAGATTTGCGCCTTGCGGATTTCGCCGGTCAGCCGATCGATCACGACCGGCACGCCGTCGCCCGCGTAATCGACGAACAGCCGCTCGCCGGCCGCATGCGTCTGCCGCATCGTCGGCGACAGCTTCGATTCGAAGGCGCGATAGAGTTCGCAGAACCTCGAATAGCTGTACCCGCATGGATTTTCGGCAACATATTCGTCCCAAACGATCAGCAGGGTGACGTGCTTGCGCTTCAACTCCCGATGAATTGTCGGCCAATCCGGCTCGCAATGAAGACGATGACCCCGCTTGCTTCTTCGATTGGCGTAGAGCGCTCCCTCCAGGGCGCCGTCGGTCATGTCAGCTGGCAGAGGCCAGCTCAGCCCGGCGCCCTCGAAACGCTTTAAGGTCTCCCGCACGGTCGAGGCGGCGAGCCCCAGGCGCCGCGCGACTTCGCGGGTCGGAACACAAGCTGAAAATTTCAGACGAATAATCTCGCGCGCCTGGCGCATCGCAACTCTCTCCGCTGGCATCGGCCGCTCCTTTGGATTGCCAAAGGCGCGACCCTAAACAGGCCAGCGAAGAGCTCGTCACCCTGGAAGACCCCTGGGCGGGATCATTCCGTTACGGTGGGCGACATCATCTCGTTATGACGGGCGGCATCATTCCGTTTTAGTGGGCGCGATCATCTCGTTTTGGTGGGCGGCTTGGATCGGAATCAGCATTCATAGACGTCAAACGGATTGTCTCCGGCCTGATCAGCTACTTCCAACAGCGATGGTACGATATCATTTCCGGCACCACCTTGCGTATCCGGCGGGGCAGCTTGTAGCGCCTCAGCCATAGCCTGCCTCAAACTATCGGGAACAGCCCATCCGGCATCAGTAAAAATCTTGCCGATCATCATCATATCAATTGGATGCAGCGAATGACCTTCAATTGCATTGTCCAATAGATCATAGATCGCTTGGATTTTTTCACGGGCTTCCCGTTCACCTCCATTGGAGTCTACTTTAAGGTCGCTCAGCCCAACAACCAAGTCAGTCAAGAGTTCGGTTTTCCCATCTTCATCAACATTACCCAGCGCGCAACTTTCCAGATATTCAGCGAATAGATTGACAGGGTCCTCTGGACCAAACATTTCGGAACCAAAACCCATCTCATTCTGCACGGTCTGCCGCAGCATTGCGACCTGGTCTTGATCCATATTTTTCAACATGTCCAAAATGGGATTGCCCTGCCCCTTACCCTTTGGGTGGGCGCTTTCGCTTGCGATGGCTTCCTAGCTTTATTCGCCTTCTTCATCGATTCGATCCTCAAGAAATTCGCGCCCGTCTTTTCTCCATCTTTAGCCAAATCTGCATGAGTCGCCAAATGCTGACTATCCAGGTCCAGCAATTCTAAATGGCGTCCGGCAGCTTGAATTTTTTGGTTTTCCCGTGCGCTCCTTTTTCATCCAAGGTCTCGATCGCCTGCTGAACTTTCTGAAGGACGCCTGACGGGCCCAGACCAAAAATATCCGTAAATCACGACTTTCGCCCATTTGAAAGACTCAGGGTACTGATGATATCAGGTCACACATGGCGGAATATGGCGAATGGAATCGCAAGGGCGCAGTCCTCAGCGATGTGACGGCCCAAAAGGAATATGGGGTGACCCGCGATTTCATCGTGAAGGGTATCCAAGCCGGCAAACTTGAATACCGGGAAGGATCGGTATGGCGCAACCCCTACCTCTGGGTCCTTAGAAGCCACCTCGAACTGTCTATAGCTGAACAGCTTGGTTCAGAATACTTGGTGGGTAAAAAGTCCAAAACCGAATTGCGCGCTATCAACAAAGAAATTGCTGACCTCAGGGAGAAACTGGCCGCACTCGAAGCGCGAAAGGCGACACTTGAGCGCGCGATCAAGACCTAGCCACCGGCCTCAATCCTAGCGGATTACCGATCTGAATCAAAGGTTTCTTGTGGATTTTCACTGTGCGGGAAGGATGTAGCCGATTACATCGGGCTTATGCGATTTCAGGATGCTCGCGGAATTGTATCATACGAATAGGACCAAGCTGAGGGCTTGCCATGCAATTGGATCTTTTCGCTGCTGAGGGAATAGCGCCGGCGCAAGCGCCGAAAACGGAGGCAACGCTGAACCTGGTTGACCCCGCCACGCTCAGCGACGCAGCAATCCTGGCGGCCATTCCAGATGCGGGCATTCCACTTGTTTTTTCGTTGATGCATGAAGCCGACCGGCGAAGACTGCAGGAGGCCGGCGGCATCAGCTTTACGGTATGCCCGAACTTGGCCAGTTCACGCGCCCAATAGTGCGAGGTGGCGCAAGCCTCCATCCCGATCAGGCACGGTTCCACACCGGCAAGAAACGGAAGCACCTCCGCACGTCTGAGACGTTTGCGAACAACCGTCGCGCCATCCGCATCGACGGCGTGAAGCTGAAACACGTTCTTGGCGAGATCAATCCCGATCGTGGCAATCTGCATGGCGGACGTCCCCTCTCTCAATGTGGTCCTCTTCATGACGACCATGCTATGGCGCCCCGGTGGCGCTGAGTAGGGCGCGTCCACACCATCACGTTAACGAGCGCCGGACGATCGAATGCGCTAGATTGGGGTCATGAAACCCATTTCCTACGCCCGCCATCGATTTCCGCCGGACATCATCAGGCATGCGATCTGGCTCTATCTCCGCTTTACATTAAGCTATCGAGACGTCGAGGATCTCCTTGCCGAGCGGGGACTGCTGGTCAGCAACGAAACGATCCGTCGCTGGGTTCTCAAATTTGCGCCGATAATCGCCCGGAACTTGCGTCAGACCCGGCCAAGGGCCCACGGTCGCTGGCATCTCGACGAAATGGTGATCTCGATCGCGGGCCGGAAAATGTATTCGTGGCGCGCCGTCGACGGCGAAGGCGAGGTTCTCGAACTCCTGGTTCAATCCCGACGCGACCAGGCCGCAGCGTCGCGGCTGCTCCGGAAGCTGCTTCGACGTCAGGGATTTGTTCCTACGGCGATCGTCACCGACAAACTCAGATCCTATGGCGCGGCGCTTCGCGAAATTGGCCTTTCACGATTGCATGAGCAAGGATTACGCGCCAACAATCGAGCCGAGAACTCGCATCAGCCGCTTCGACGACGCGAACGAAAGGCGCAGGGCTTCAAATCGGCGAGGTCGGCTCAGCGCTTCGCTTCCGCGCACGCGGTCGTTTACAATGTTTTCTCCGTGCAACGTCACATGATCCGCCGCTCGACGCATCGGCAGTTTCGGACCGCAGCCCATAATTCCTGGCGCAACGCGACAGCGGCAGCGGCATAAATCGATCTCTCAGCAACCGACATTCCCGATCTCAGCGAGTTAACGTGTCAATGCCCCTCGACATGGTTCGGCGCTACAGAATTCGGTTTCAAGCCAACGGTTCTTCGGCCGGCGCGTCACTGGTCTATCACCCGACCGGAACCGGGAAGACCGCCGTTATTGCCGGCCTGGTGCACGGGGCCCCCGAAATCGGGAACGTCCTCGTTCTGTCCACGCGCGAGGCCATTCGCGACCAGCTTGCGCGCGAATTATCGGGCAACTTGTTCATCGACAGCGAGAAGTTCGACCTCGGCGAGCAAATCCGCCTCGCCAAATCCACATACGTGGTCGCCGAGAGCCAAATGTTGAAAGAATCGACAGCCAAATTGCATGAGGACACCCGCAAGCTGTTCACGGCCGAATTGGACGACTTCGCCACGAAACAGTTCGCCCGACTGATTGACAGGCCGACCGATCCGTTCGTCGACGAGCTCTCTCGCCGGCGCTCGATCGTCATCATGACGGTGCAGATGCTCGTCAGCCTGGAGCGAGAGAACCGCGTCGGGTTACTCTCGCTGAAGGAGCACATCGATCTCGTATTATTCGACGAGGGGCATTACGAGCCCGCGGTCAAATATAGCGCTGCAGTCCGGAGCCTGGGCAAGCCCATCGTTCTGATGTCTGCCACACCCTTTCGCAACGATCTAAAGCCGTTCCTCGTCGAGCAGCAGAATATCGATATCTACAAATTCGCCGATGCCGTCGCCGCCGGGGTGATACGGGACGTTCGCGTCGAGCCGCGACATCCGACCCGCGATAGCCGCGCGTTTTGTCGCGACGTCATCGATTGCTGCAACCAAGAGTTTGGACGCGATCGCAAAAAATGGCCGCGGATCATTGTTCATTGCGACGACGTAAGCTCGATCGAAAGGCTCGGCGTGGCGTTCATTGCCAACGGGTTCCGAGACCAGGTCGTCGGTATCCACGATCAGTTTCACCGTTCGCGAGTGGGACTTCAGCCGTGGCAGCATCGAACCGTGCCGCCACCACGGCAGACCGATGCTTTGATCTGGATTCATCAGTATAAATTGATGGAAGGAATCGACGACCATCGATTTAGGATTCTGGCATTTTTCGATCCGCTCAAGAACGTCCGATCGGTCGCAACAGATCGGACGCGTGATCCGCACGGCTCCCGGCGAGATGGGAACGAAAGTCTTCGTTCTCGACCACTATCGCGGCCGCGTGCCAGCTTGACCTCAAGATGTTTGTACGTCCGCATCCAGATATTAGCGCCCGCTTCGCCGCCCTGAGTTTAGGCTATCCGAATAGCCAAGCCCGCCAGCGTCCGCCTCCGAGTCGGCAACCGGAATCCCCGACGCCCAAGCCTCGCCATCTCGTAGGCCGCGAGTGCGCAAGCCCCTTGCGTGAGGGACTGTTGCAAATTTGCCCTAGAACGCGCGTACAAAATTGGCTATGAATATGCATCACTATTCATGACAATTGTCATGATGATGTGTGATAACGTCAAACAAACGCATTCGAGGGAGGGAGATTTCAGAAACTTAAATGGATGGTAGTGGATGCAAAACTCATCCAAAAAGCAAGATACGCGTCGGATCATTATCGAAGCTGCCGAGCGTTTGTTCGGCCGGGTCGATTTTCAAAAGACGACACTTGCGGATATTGCCGACGAATTGGATATGTCTTTGACCGACGTTTTTCGGCTTTTCCCGACGAGGGCCAAAATCAACGAGGCGGTCGGACGCCGCCTATTGAGCGAAGTCGAAGCCACGGTCGACGATATCGTCCAGCGTTCAGGCCCCGCAGGCAAAAAATTGCGCGCCGTCATAGGAGCGATTGAAAAGGCGAATGCGCAGCGCTTCCAATCCGATCGCAAACTGCACGAACTCATCGAAATGGCGTTCAATGAAAATTGGGCGATCGTGCATGAACACGTCCAAAAAATAGAGAAATCGCTAACCAAAATCATATCCCAAGGCAATCGCCGAAGAGAGTTTCACGTCGGAGATTGCGAACGTCAGGCGGCGGTTTTGGTGCGGACCGCTTGCATTCAATTTTATAATCCGCGGCTCATGGTCCACCGCGCCGAGGAACCGGAGCCGACCGTCGATCAGCTGGTCGATTTTTGCCTCGCCGCGCTCCGGAGAGGCGGTTCCACGCTCGAAAATGGTTCTCTCGCCGGTCGCGACAATTCGCCGCGTCTCTCTGGGCAGTCCTCTTTGCGGCGCCATGGCTTGCTCGATTGACTAGCCGAGCCAAGTTCCCTTTCTTTAAATCGGAATTCGCGCGCATCGCGGCGGCATAATCGATAATCGCTTCTCCCGCCGCCGCTTCACGTCAGACAAAATCTGCGCGGCAGCTCAATCCGGCAGACCGCGCCCGTTTATAGAAGCGACCAGCTTGCGAATTTGACGGCGCATCGGCCCGAGATAGCTACCGCCGCGCGACGACGATCATGGATTTGGCCAGAGGCTTGATGCGTCCCACACGATCAAAAGTGAGTTCCCGAAACCCAGCTTCTTTTAGCTAAGCGCGAAGAGTTTCGATCGACCAAAATTTGATATGACCATAGTCGGTGAGAGCGGTGAAATGAAAATCCCACTTTCCGGCCAGCGCCAGCGCCAAATTCTTCCAATAGCCGTGGTATGGCGTCGACACGACTGCGATTCCGTCGTCTTTCAATAGGTTATAGAGTGTAGCCGCATATTTGCGCGGTGAAAAAACATGTTCGACTACTTCAAGGCTTACAACATAGTCGAACTGCCCGTAACGAGACGCCAAATCGTCGTAGGCTGAGCCTTGTTCGAGTTTTAAATGTGGAAACGCTCTGCGAGCTTGCGCGATGCCTTCGGCAGACGGATCGACGCCAACAACGCCAAAGCTTTGGCCTGAGAGCAGGGCGGCAATGGAGCCATTACCGCAACCAAGATCAAAAGACGATTGCCTTTATTTGATGCTTTCCTCTCGGCTGACAATATAGACATGAGTTTCGGCGCGAGATAGCCATGGGCGTTTGTTAATTTGACGTGGGACCATTTAAATCCCTCAGAGCCTGACCCAAAAGATTGTTGCGCTCGCGCTGGTTGCATGATTATCGGGATTCCGAAGCATCGGAGGGTGATTCGGAATGTGGACGAAGGAGCATCGAAAGACTTACGAGCGGGTTGGCGGGCGTTATCCGAGCGACATGACGGATGGCGAATGGGCGCGTTTGGAGCCGTTGATTCCCGCGGCCAAACCTGGCGGGCGGCCGCGCAAGACTGACATGCGGGAGGCGATGAACGCCATTCTTTATCTGCTGCGCACGGGCTGCCCGTGGCGTTATCTTCCTCGCGACGGATTTCCGCCACGCTCGACCGTCTACAACATATTCCGCAAATTCCAGAGGGACGGCGTTTGGGAGGCCATCTGGGACGAGCTCCACATGACGTTGCGCGAAGAACTCGGGCGTGAAGCGAGCCCCACGGCCGCGGTCATCGACAGCCAGTCGCTGAAGGCGGCCGAAAAGGGGGCGGTTTTGACGGCGAGATAGGCTATGACGCTGGAAAGAAGATCAAGGGGCGCAAGATTTCACGCCCTTGTCGATGTCGAAGGCCTGCCGCTACGGGCCGTCGTTCATTCCGCCGGCATCCAGGACCGCGATGGCGCGGCGCTCGTCCTCGACAAAATCCGCAACCGCTTTCCTTGGCTCGAACTGATCTGGGCGGATAATGGCTACAACGCGCGGCAAGTCGACGCCGCCGTCGCTAAAGTTCCTGTGTTGCGCCTCGAGATCGTCAAGCGCAGCGACGATCTGAAAGGCTTCGCGGTCCTGCCGCGTCGCTGGGTCGTCGAGCGAACCTTCTCTTGGTTCGGGCGTAACCGCCGCATCGCCAAGGATTACGAAAACCTCGCCCAGACCCTTTCCGCCTTCGTCATGCTGGCCTGCATCCAGATCGCAATCCGCCGCCTCGCGCGATAGTTGCCTTTTGAGTCAGGCTCTCAATCGTTCAGATTTTCCATTGAGCTTCTTCCTCAAGCAATGAAAACTCACGCGCGAGTTGACGTCAATCTCAGGTGGGCAAGCTAGTCGCGCAGGAACTTGCGCGACCGCGCAGTGACGAGATCAATAAATCAAGGCTGGTGACGGTGGCTGTTGATTGATTGATGTTGTCGAGTGCGATCAGTCCTTTCCCGGCAAGCCACAAGGCGGCATGGAACAGAAGCGGCGAGAATATAAGCATCCAGCTTTGGATGATGGTTGACGCCGATATAGCAGGTTTCGCTCCCCGGGGATTGGGTAACCGCAAATAAATTGGTTCATAACAATGCCTCTGAAAGGGGATATATGACGCCGGAATCCGCTGGCTCACGTTTCGACCGGCTCCGGATTTCTGGGCGCTTTCACAAATATGCGTCTGGCCGCGAGGAATCGGGAGGTTCTTAATCTCGGATGCATTGGCGCGAATATAGCGCCGAGCCCCCAGGAGAAAGTCAGCGAACCAAGGATCACAGCAGCCGTCTTCAAGAGGCCGTCGCCCTGATTGTGAAGGGCGGCCGCAATCATCAGCTGCAACGGAAAGTGAAAGAGATAGATCGAGTAGGTATAGCTGGCGCAGGTTCGAATCGCTTTTGCGACCTATTTGTCCTGCTTGGACCAAAAGCTTTGGCACGCGCCGACTCCACCTAGTATCAGCATAGCGGCACCGACAATAAGTTGCGGAACATATACTAAATGGATCGATCCAGAGCTATCGACTTGAATTTAGCAGGAGTTTGGCGGCCGAGGTTTAACCGATATCGACGTCGAGCTTGAGCAGCTCGCCATGGATGCGGGGCGCGCCCCACAGAGGATTGGCGAAGCTCATGGCGCGGATCAATTGGCGGATTTCCAGCGCGACCTTCGGCCCGCCGCTGCGCGACCGGGACCTCCATCGGCAGGACAGGCGAAAGCCGGCGCGATGCCACCGGATGACGGTCTCCGGCTCGACGATCGCCAGGGCGTCCGCAACCCGCTGCGAAATCCCATAGAGGCCCGCTTCAGTCGTCGATTGGCGCGATCAATCAGCGCAACGGCAAGGGCGGCGGCACCGGCAAGCATTGTATATTCCGACAGGCGTTAAAATACGACTGCTTAAAGAACAACAACGGCTCGACGAAGAAGACAAAATACGCGAACGCGGGCGCATTGATAGGGCCAAATATAAAAAGGCTGTGATAGGTGGCGGTCACTCAGGTCCAAACAAGCCTTCGTGTTAGGACCAACACAACCGCAGCATAAGGCAAATTCCTTCGCAATAATTGCTAACTGTGTTCGTCAATGTTGGGGCCGGAAATGCCGAGCCTGCCGGGCCGATTGACAAATCACAGCCGTGAACAGGGCCTGAACGACGCGGGGACGGATTGGAGACCTGAGGACCATAGGCGCTGGGGAAAGCCCGATTTGCCGCGTCTGGCGACCAGCCGGCGGCTGATCCAAAGCCCGCGCCAACGATTGAGAGAATTGAAAAATTAATAACGGAAAACTCTTTTTCGTCCTTCGAAAAGCCCTTTTTCGTCGTGAGCTTAGAGCTAATCCTCAGCGAGAAGGCAACGAACGAAGGCGCGGGGGCGTGGAGGAAACGAATATGTTCAGGGTTGAACCTTACGGGATCGGAACAGACGGCACTGCTTGCCGACACGTGGTGAAGGCGACGTTCGCCACGTTAACGGAGGCAATCGAGACGGCCGAATGCGCCGCAGAAAATACATATTCTTGGGGTCGGGCGACTGCCTATCGCTTAATTGATGCTTCCGGCTCCTTTTTTGCATCGCCGCACCAGCGTAAGGGGATCTCACCACGCTTGGGATTGATCTCTCGCTAAGCGCGAGCAAGCGCGGCGCGCCTTGTTCGTTAGCAGCTTTTGTAGGGGCCTTCGCATTTTCGTTGGAGCCGCGGAGCCACGCTGTCGCTTGCGCTCGTCACGGGGGGCCGCTTTGTTTCCCTGAGCCAAATAATGCCGCCAATCCGGCATTACAGAGACATTCCGGCCGCCGCACGCGATGTCATCTCCCGGGACTGAGCCCATCAGGCGAGGACCGCCGCCACCACCAACAATCAGCTGTGTAAGCACAGCCAAGGACCGGAGCCAGCATGCAACCCTATGTCTTTGATTGCGAAAACGACGCAGCGGAGTTTATCGCGGACGTCAAGAGAAACGATCCACAGAATGATTTTACATATGTGATTGTCCCAGATCCTCTTGGCTCCGGAAAGTTTTTCATCGAAATTGCTACGCCTGAAGGGCGCATTGTCGGACAAGTTTTCTTGACTACCGAACCGAATGACATCATTCGACCTATCGGCCCCGATGCGATGCCTATCCTGCTCACGACGGCGGAAGAATGGGAGACTGGCTATTGAGAAAACCATGGGGCTGCAAAGACGACTGCCCAATGAGGCGCAGCGAATTTGTCGCGACCGGCGAGAGAACGATTATCTGGCTTGGAACCGCCTCCTCGGAGCGCGGCGAGGCAAAAATTGACCAGCTGATCGACGGTCCGCTCTGCTTTCTCGGCGCGATCGACCATGAGCCGAGGATTATAAAATTGCAGGCAAGCGCTGCGCACCCAAACCGCCTCACATTCGCAATCTTCGACGTGAAACTCTCGACCGCGATTGCCTGGGATATGATTTTGGTCAGCGATTTCTCAATTTTTTGGTGAGTTCATAAACCATCGTCCAATTTTCATTGAACGCCGTTTCGATGAGTTCGTGCAGTTTGCGATTGGTTCGGAAGCTCTGCGCATTCGCCTTTTCGATCGCTGCTATCGAGGCGTGCAGCTTCTAACTGGTTTGACCTGAACGTTGGCCAGAACTACGGCGAGTGACGCCTGTGCGCCTCGCGGACTTTGCCGCAACAACGAAGATGCGCTTCTAAAGCTGCTTCGGCCGATGACCCCCCGGTCGCGTTGAAAGCAGGCAGTTTTTTTCCCGCGCCTTGGCTTATCCCAGCTCGGCGAAGAAATTGAATGTTAATGCTTGACATTCATCAAAAAGCGCCTAGAAATTGCCATATTCCGTTACGTAGCAATTTGGAATGAGAAGGATGGCTGACTGCGCCGCGATTGTCCGTCAAAGTGGTAGCAAGTTTAGAACGAGAAGTTTTAAACCTATAAACCGCAGTTGGCTGGTTTGAATTTGCCAGCGAATCGCCACATTATCAGGGTCATGACGCACGATGTTTCGCTTGTCTGCCTTCACCCTGCGGGTGAGCAACCGTCGGTTGAAGAGAAGGGTCCACCGGAAGGCGTGAGCCTCGACAGTTTCGCCGGCCCAGTTCGCGTCGAATGGGATATCGAGGCGGCGCTGACGCCGCTTGGGCAATTGCCGTTCTTCATCGATTTTCTGAAAGCGGCGGGCCTGTTCGACGCTTTCGTGGCAGATTCTCCCGCTGCATTACGCAAGTCCGAACGCGCCGAAAAAACGCGACGTGTTGGGAACGGCGATGTTGTCGATATTATCTGGCCACAAGCGTTACGCACACATAGCGGCGCTCCGTTGCGATAACGTTCTTCCGGAGCTGCTCGGCATGAAGAAGATCGTTAGCGAGGACGCCGTGCGGCGCGCCTTCGCCGCGATCAAGGAAGATGAGGGCGCGGCGTGGCTGCGACGGCATATTGATTATTGTAGCACCCCGCTTCTGGCCGAGCCCTGGGTGCTTGACGTCGATACTACCGTGAAGCCGCTTTACGGCCATCAGGAAGGCGCGGTCGTCGGCTACAATCCGAAAAAACCCGGGCGGCCAAGCCATTCCTACCATACCTACTCGATGGCTGGAACAAGGCTTGTTTTAGACGTTGATGTTGTCGCTGGAAATGAACACACGTCGAAACATTTTGCGCCTGGCCTGTGGGCGTTGCTCGATCGCATCCCGCGTGATCTGTGGCCGTCTCTGTTGCGTGGCGACTGCGGGTTCGGCAACGAGGCGATCATGCGGGAGGCGGAGCAACGCGGTTTAGCCTATTTATTCAAGCTGCGCTTGACGTCCAATGTGAAGCGGATGATCGAACGTCTTTCCACGCAAAGGGAGTGGACGAACGCTGGTCAAGGCTGGCAAGCCAAGGAGAGCCTATTGCGGCTCGATGGGTGGAGCCGGCACCGCCGCGTGATCATATTGCGTCGACGGGTGAAGGGAGACTTGGCGATATCTTCAAATGAGACAACCGGGCAACAGACGTTGACTTTCGTCGAAGTTGGCGTGGGCGTCGACGTCTACGAATATTCCGTCCTCGTCACTTCGCTTGACGAAGAGCTTGTGAGTTTCGGCCAGTTGTATCGCGATCGCGGCGATAGCGAGAATATTTTTGACGAATTGAAAAACCAATGGGGCTGGGGCGGCTTTGTCACGCAGGATCTTGCGCGTTGCCGGCTAGCTGCAAGAATGGTCGCGTTGTTTTACAATTGGTGGAACATTTTTGTTCGTCTGATCGAACCGGATCGCCATATGGAGGCGATCACCAGCCGGCCACTCCTCTTGCACGCTATCGCGACAAGGGTGCGTCACGCCCGCCAAACAACAATCAGCGTGGCGAGTTCACATGCGCGAGCGATCCCCGCCGCGAAAGCGTTTCGGACGGTCGCCATGTTTCTACGCGATCTCGCAAAAAGTGCGGAGCAGTTAACGGACCTACAACGCTGGCGGCAAATCCTCGCGAGAGCGTTCCAAGTTATCCTGCGAGGGCGTCAGTTGCGCTCGCCGCCACGCCTCGCGCACGGTTGACGTAACAACTTTCCGATTGAGAAGCGCAAAAATAAGCCGAGCGTTCAACCGCAACTGCCGGATTTAGGTTAAAAGCTAGGCTGCCCTAATTTCGCCACCTACCAATTTTGCTTCTTTCATCAGGTACACTTACTCTTATGGGAAGTGCGGCATTACATGTGCGCGCATCATGTTTGTTCTATACTTCACGAACGCTGGGATGCTGTATCGCCTTCTCGTGGAGGTGACCTCATGCCAAACGCTCATATTTACGAGCTTGGGACGAAAGCCTACCTCGCTGGCGACACTCTGACTGACTGCCCTTACGATCCCGCGATCTGTTCAGAAGCGCAGGACGCTTGGAGAGATGGCTGGCTTGATGCGAGTGCGAATTGCGCGCATTGGCGCAGGCGTGCTCTTGCAATTGCCGCGCTTGAGCATGCCAAGACCTCGCTGCTTTCCACGGATCGCTCGGCCCAAGAAGACTCAGAACCTGACCCAAAAGATTTTGGCGTTTGCGGGAGGGGCGTGATTTACGGTCTCCGAAGTGATTAGGAGGGCGTGATTTGGCACCGGCAGTCGGGCACCGGATTTCCGAGCGATTTGACGGATGCGCAATGGGCGCGATTGGAACCGCTGATCCCGGGGGCGAAACCCGGCGGGCGGCCGCGCCAGACCGACATGCGCGCGGCGATGAACGCGATTTTCTATTTGCTGCGCACCGGTTGCCCATAGCGTTATCTGCCGCGTGAGCCGTTCCCGCCGCGCTCGACGGTCTATAACATCTTCCGCAAGTTCCAGCGCGAAGGGGTGTGGGAGCGGATATGGGAAGCGATATCTATAATGTCACAACATTTGAAGCGTTTTTCCGATGAAAAACTCATCCCAACTTAAAGAGCGCGACACGCAACTCATCATTGTTGACGCCGCTGAGCGGTTGTTCAGCCAGATCGGTTTCAGGAAGACCACAGTCGCCGATATCGCCCAAAATTTGTGTATGTCGCCCGGCAACCTTTATCGCTTTTTTACCTCAAAGGCCGAGATCAATGAGGCAGTGGGACGTCGGCTCCTGAGCGAAGTCGAAGCCGCGGTTGATGATATCGTCAAACATTCAGGCCACGCCGGCGAGAAGCTGCGCGCTGCCATAGCCGCGATCGAAAAATTAAATTGGCAGCGCTTCCAAAACAATCCCAAGCTGCACGAACTCGTTGAAACTGGACTTGCTCCACTTAAGTGGAGCAAGTCCAACCGGTTCGTTTCTGGATTTGCTCGCGCTGCTCGGCGAGGGCGACGCATTGGTTGGCGATTTTCGCTTCGAGATCCTCGATGGTCGCGATGTGCGTGTTGACGATCGGCTCGTCGACCAGCGCCCATAATGTTTCAGCCGGCTGCAGCTCCGGAGTATAGGGCGGCAGGTAAACGAGGCGGATGCCATCGGGGATCTTCAGGCCGGCTGGGCCATGCCATCCGGCATTGTCGAGCACCAGCAGGATGATGCGCCCGACGCCGGCTTCGGCCTCGCGCGCGAAAGTTTCGAGCAGCGCCTCGAAGAATGGCTTCGACACGCCGTTGGAAAGATACCAGACGGTTTCGCCGGTGGCCGGCGCCGCGAAAGCCGTGACGTAGAGCCAGTCGAACCGGTGATGGCCATGCGCGACCGGACGCTCGCCGACGGGGGCCCAGACGCGGCGGGTGACCGGCTTCAGGCCGATGCGGTGCTCATCCGTGGCGAAGACCTCGATTGATTTGCCGGGATGCGCCGCGGCCTCGTATGGGGACTTCATTGTCAAGCATCGATTTCGGCCTCCCTCTTTTCCGGTCGCGGGTGAACTCCAATATTTGCGGGACGGTTGTCCTCGCCAACCTCGTATCCGGTGGGATCTGCAATCCCGAACCACGATCCCGGTATTCGGGAAGAAGTTCCGCGCGGCGGCGCCACTCTTCAAAACGGCGCTCTTTTCAGGGTCCTGGGCGATCGACGGCGCCAGCCGACCTTTGACCGGAAGGGGAGTGACGATGAGCGCGCCTTATGCCGTCCTCATCACCGCTCCTTCCGGAATCACGCCGTCCTTCGCGTAACGCCACAACGCAACGAGAAGCTTACGGGCCAAAGCCACGATCATCACCTTCGACATCCGCCCCCGCGCTCCGCCCACACGCGCATCGAACCATATCGAAAGTTTGCTCTCGGGCTGGAACCGCCGCCAGAACCAGGCGAGTTCGACGATCAAAGCGCGCACGCGCCGATTGCCGTCCTTGCTATTTAATCCGTCCGTAAGTAAGTTCAAAATCATGCGGCGTATTTGAGCGAAGGCTTTTGAAAGAAGGACATGATTTTGCGAGGGTCATTTTGCAATTCTCGCATCGAGCGGCGAACCTTCTTCGAGAAA
The DNA here is from genome assembly GCA_963789645.1 of uncultured Alphaproteobacteria bacterium. Taxonomy (GTDB): domain Bacteria; phylum Pseudomonadota; class Alphaproteobacteria; order Rhizobiales; family Beijerinckiaceae; genus Methylocapsa. Next base: position 101,397 of record CAWBLM010000010.1, read on the forward strand.
TCTTCCTTACCTGTGACCGCCATGCGACCGACGGTGTCCGCTTTCAGATGCTTCCATACCAACTCGTCCGGGTTGCGGTCCGGCGAATAGGGAGGCAAAAAGAACAAGCGCAATTTGCCACCCAGCGTTTGCACGAAAGCGCTGACTTTCTTCGCGCGATGAGCCGAGCCACGATCAATGATCAAGAAAATTTCGCGGCGGGCGCCTTTGATCAGGCGTTTCAGGAATTCGATGAAGATATCGGCGTTGACGCTGCCCTTGTCGATGATCATGAACCGCATATGGCCGCGCGCGGTAACCGCCGACATCAGGCTCATGCCATGGCGAGAGCCGGTTGCTTGAACGATGGGCGTGTCGCCTTTCGGCCCCCATGTGCGTCCCGCGTGATGATCCGACCGGATGTGCGCCGCGTCACCGAAATAGATGTCCGCCCCTTGCTTTTTGGCCATCGCCTTGATTTGCGGGTATTCTTTCTCAAGCCATCGCCGAACCAGAGACTCATCGCGTTCGATTGCTCGATGCAATGGCTTCTGGCAGGTGATGCCGAGCTGCGCCAACAACCGGCCAACGGAATTGGCGGCCAGCGTGATGTTGAATTTCCTCTTGATCAGAGTCGCCACCATCTCGCGCGTCCACAATGCAAACGTAAATTGCACCTGCAACGGATTCTTCTGCGTTACCGTGTGGTAAATCCATTGCATCGCGCGCGCGTTCAATTTCGGGGGCCGGCCAAATAACGGTTTGGCCTTCAAACCGCCCCAACCGCCGCGCCGGTAGCGCGCCAGCCAGCCATACATTGTCCGTGCAGTGACGCCCAAAGCTCGCGCGACAGCCGAGGGACTTTCACCCGCCTGCACGTTGCGCACCGCACGTATGCGCAGAGCCTCCAGCGTCGTGTGATCGAGTGAGCGCGCATCATCACTTCCCATGCCAGCAATGAATCACTCACGCCCCACGCCGTCAATGCAAAAGAAGAATTTACTTATGGACGAATTAATAATGCCCTGTTCGCGTTCCATTTTGCCGCTCGAGAACGGTGTTCCCGTTAAGCCGGCGTAGGCGCCGAGTGCTTGTCGATTGCGAAACTCCCGGCAGAAAGCCTCCCGAACCAAAAGCGTCGCGCTCTCCACGCCGATCCCGCGTAAGCCGACGAGATCGCGAATCATGCGTTCGTTCTCGTCTTCCGGCGCCTTCTTCGTCACCACGGCGTCGCGGGCTCGCTCGACGGCCTTGATCTGCGTCATGACGAGCTCCAGTCGATCGAGTAGACGTTCGATGCGCCCGCGAGCTGCTGGGGGAACCGGCTCGCCATCCGGCTGACGCAAATTAGCCAATTGCGAGCGCCTGCCGCGCCGCAAGGCCTGGTAGCCGTCTATCCCCAATGTCGCCAATATCCCCTCGATCTTGTTCAGGATCGAACGCCGCTCGCCGATTAAGTCCTCGCGTTCGCGATGCGCTCGGCGCGCCTCGTCGTCTTCTTCGCGCGGAATCGGGACCATCGAACAAACGCGCGGTTCGCCGCGCAGCCACGCCAGCAATGTGCGTAATAGCATCTCGACATCGATCACGTCGGTCTTGGCGCGTCGCGCCCGGCGATCGACCGGTAAACTCGATGATTGCATAACATGAACTTCGACGCCGCGACGCTGCAGAAAACGCGCAAGCCAAAATCCGTCGCGCCCAGCCTCGTGCGTTACGATCACCCGCGCGATCGGTAGGCCGGCGGCTTTCGAGCGCGCCTTTAGCCGCTCGATCAATTCCACTAGTGCCGCGCCGTTCGGCGCCAGCACATGCCGCGTGTGCTTGTTTACGCCCGGGAGTTGAACGGCAAACACCCACTTTTTCGAACTCAACTCCAAAGCGCTGATCATCGTGCTATCATAATCAAGAGCGGCAGTCGAAACGGTCGGATTTCTAGTCGGTCGCATGTCGGGGTCCCTTGGGTTTGAGCAACAGGCCAAAGGATACCCGATCCTTCACCGCCGCTCGCCCCCATAGGATCTTCAAGGCCTACCTCGCCTTCGCCGCTCCGAACAATCCGCTATCGCGGAACGCTTCGCTTTGTCCGGCGACGCGGCTCCCGGCTCGCCACCCGCGCTGCGGCGCAACCGAGGCCAGGCCGAGTTCCGCCGCCATCCAGTTCGCAACTTTGCGGCTCGACCACAGCCCGCCATCTTGCGGCGGCTCGCCAAGCCGGTCGCGCAGCTTCGCCAGCAGCTCGGGCTTCAGGATCGTCGCCGCCGCGCCGTTGCGGCGACGCAAATCGCCGAGAGCCTCGGGTCCTTCGGCGTTGTAACGCGCCAGCAACTGTTCGATCCATCGCTCGCCGAACGCCGTCGTCGCCGAGACTTGCGAAACCGTGTGACCACGCGCCAAAAGCCAGATCGCCTGGAAATGCCGTGATGTCGTCGCGTCGCTACACGCCACATACCGCTGTTCCAGCTCGTCCACACTCAAATGCCCGTTGACCGTCGCCATGTGTCCCATCCCCAACTCATGGCGCTCCAGCCTAACCGCTTCGCAAAGCCGCGTAAATCCCCTTACGCATCGAGTCAATCAGTCGGAAACCGTATCATACCTTCATCTATCAATTGCGGGATACCGAGGGCGGAGTTCCTTATCTGTTCGGCATGTTCAATAAAGACTACACCCCCAAGCTGGCCGCGACCTACCTTCACAACCTGACGACGATCCTAAACGACAAAACGAACTTCACGCCCGGAACGCTGAACTATTCGATTCCGAATGAGCCCGCGACGGTGCATGATTTGCTCTTGCAAAACGGCTCCGGCGCGTTCGAGCTGGTCGTTTGGGACGAGCGGCCGATCGGCGAAGCGACTGATACCGTTGCCGTCAACCTCGGCGGGTCGCATCAGACTGTTAATATTTACGACCCGACTGTCGGCGCGTCGCGCACGAAAACGTTCAGCAACGTTTCGTCCGTCGCCCTCACATTGACGGATCATCCGTTGATTGTCGAGGTCATTAAATAAAGCGGACATTTAGGCGGGCATTTTCGGCGCATTGCGGATCTGGCAGACTGCATGAATGCGCTGAAGGCCATAGCGCGGGCGGCGATTGATCCGACGGGACATCAAACCCGAGCATTACGGGCGTTCACGTCACGATCGGCAACGGCTGGCCTAAGCCTGCGGACCTTGACGCGGCCTTCGCGATGAGCACGGCGCCATCGCTGGTGACGATCTCCCCGGTGCCTAGCGCAACGGTCATGTCAATTCAATACTTTGAACCGCCTGTTGTCTTAATCGCGCCTGTTCACGGCATAAGCCTTGCCCGCTCACGCAATGCGATCACGATCACGGGAAACCATCAGCGAGGCTAGCAATTTTTCCGGAAGCGTACCGCGTAGGCGATGTCGGCGGTGTGGTCGCCGCCTGCGGAGAGGCTGTTAACAGGCATCCGAATTCTCCGATAGATCAATTGAAACCGACCGCGACACTCGCGTAATAGTTTGTGCCTGAGCTACTATCGAAAGCCCCGTTGATGTTCCCGGTTGCATTCGAGAGCATCGTTTCGAAGGTGGCAAGCGGGATTGACGGGCAATCAGATGACGCCCAGGTTTTCAATTGGTTGGTGAAGCCAGTTCCGGCCCCGGGCCCCGGCTGGCCATTTCCGCCCGCATCCGAGCAGCCGCCGTATGTGTTCATGCTCGTGGCGAGGATCAGCGTGTTCGGTTTGCCGATCCATGAGTAGCTGCGCGCGTCGCCGGTTCCTGGCCCAACAACGCCGTCCATGACCCTGGCATTGTTCCCCTCGAGCACAGCCGCGCCGGACGCGCCGCTAACCTCCGCAACGAGGATCCCTTTGTAGTTATCCGGGGTCCAGTGGACAGTGATGGTATCTGGCTTCGTCACGTCGCCCCAGATGTTTGTCGCGACGAAATGCGCCACGGACTGAATGCCCGGATAGCCGTCGTTCACCTGGTTGAGCTTTTTGAACGTGTTACCCTGAGAGTCAGATACGCTGATCGTGTGGGGACTCTTCGCCGGGTCGTACGGAACCGTGACCGCAACCCAGATGGCGTCGCCGGCTTTCGTCAATTTGGTGAATGCTAGCGAGGTGTCGCCGGCACTACTCGCAAATACAAGAACGCCGCTTGTGTTGAACTGTACCAGCGTAGGCTGCGACACGCACTGCGCCACCGCCACAGAAGACGTGCCTATCATAAGCGACGCCGTTAATTTAAGTTTTATCCGCCATCGGCCACTGTTTCCAAAATTGCAGGTCCGCATGACGCCGCTGAACCTTTTGAAAATTGCGTCATTGTTGCTAACGTCGGCGTAGATCTCGTCGTTCGCTGTGAAATGCAACAGATGCAGCGCTTCTACGATGTCGCCCGAGTCGCGCCTTTCTGGCCAGGACGAAGCTGAACCAATTCGGGGGGGAACACCCTCACAGGCCGTAGATTCGAAATCCGGAGTGATCGAAAAGGGGGCCATCGAGGGCTCCTGTCAAAAAAATGTGAGAATTAATATAATAAATTAGTTAGAAGTATGCCGCTTTTGAAGGTTAACACGGCCCACAGTTTTGGCTAGTCAATTCATTCATTACTTAGACTTTTTTTCGGTCACTATTCATCTGAGCTAGAGCTATACTGAAAAAATTGGGTGGCAGATGCATCAAACGGCGTTCTGTGACGAGGCTTCTATCCGACATCCTCAAATGAACGCCGCTCCGATCGAATTCGGAGCTCCTTTCGGGCAAAACGCAAGGTCATGGGGCAACGTTTTTTCGGCCGGCGCTGGATTTTCGTATCCGTCGCGTTGTGCGCGGGAATTACCTGAATTTGCTGTCATCAAGTCGGACTTCTCCTATGAGTTTTGGCGAATGCACGACACTCGAACGTCTTATGCTGTCGATACGACCGGCGGCGATCGTAGTTCCGCGATGAGCCGCAAGATGTCGGCGAACAAAAGTTCTTGGAACGGAGACTTCGGCCATCTGGAGATGGGCGTCGAGAACGCGTTTGACTTCCCTGGCTTCGTGCCCGCCTATATCCGCCCACTGTTCTGCCGTGGCATTGGCCCCTTCCGATGGGTGGCGCTCTCGGGCGATCCAGACGACATCCTCCGCACCGACAGCAAGGTCAAGGAGCTGATGCCCTACGATCAGCACCTGCACAATTGGCTCGACATGGCAAAGTCGCGCATTCCATTCCAAGGCCTGCCTGCGCGCATATGTTGGGTCGGGCTTGGCGATCGGCATCGTCTCGGGTTATCCTTCAATGAGACGGTTGCGCGCGGCGAACTCAAGGCGCCGATCGTGATTGGCCGCGATCATCTCGATGCGGGGTCCGTCGCGAGCCCCAACCGCGAGACCGAGGCGATGAAGGACGGTTCCGACGCGGTCTCCGACTGGCCGCTCCTGAACGTTCTGCTCAACTGCGCCTCCGGCGCTACATGGGTTTCTTTCCACCATGGCGGTGGAGTGGGCATCGGCTTCTCCAGCACGCCGGTATGGTGGTTGTGTGTGACGGCACGCCGGAGGCGGCGCGTCGGATCGAGCGCGTCCTCTGGAACGACCCGGCGTCCGGCGTCATGCGTCACGCCGACGCCGGTTATGATGATGCGATCGCCGCGCAAAGGCGCACGTGTTGAAACTACCAAGCTTGATCTGAAAAATCGGCTTTTTTGCAAAGTTACAGGCATCCCGCAACTAACCCAACTTTACCCCATCGGGACGTGACGGCAGACAGAGATGGACCTGTCAATGGGGTTCAACCAGCCCTATGATGTCAGGAAAGGAAATGCTTGGATTTTTTTTATGAAAATCATCCCAAATTGGGCGCCAAGTAACAGTTAGCAGTAGACCTATAGCTGTCAGTGCCGCCAATATGCGATACCGCAGATTAAAAGGCAGGCTCCAAATGAGGTACGTTGCTGAGGTGGCGGCTACAACGAGCAACAACCCTCGCTTCCGCCAGCTTAGGTCTGCAATCGCGGCGACCATCGTGGAGAGAGAATTCATTGATCCCTTATGAAATACTTCTGACCATGCGCGTGACTTTGTCCTCAAACGAAATCGTGTGCAACACCAAAATGGCGCTTACTCTCGCTTCGTTGTGTAATTGCGGCCCGGCGAGGTCTGGTCGCCGAGCCGCGCGCGTGGCATTGACATATGTGGACGCGCCCGGTCGGCAAGGATTTTTATGAGCGTTTGTGCAATACGGTCGAGTGCAGTCATATGTCCGGCCTTTGTGCGCGGCTGCCATGGCCGCTGGCCCTGATGCTATCCGCGGATCGAATCCCATTCACGTTAGCGAGCTTGGCGCCCTGACAATGCCTCGGGTTCTTTCAATCCCGGTTTCGACCGGTTGCATCACGTCATAATCACCCTTCCCAAGCTGAAAAAATCGATCCTCCCCGGCGGGTTCTGAACCAACCCTTATGCGGCGGCAGGAACCCGATACTCTTCCTTCCTGACGAGCAGCGCCCAAGCGATCCTCGCCGTTTTATTGGCGACCGCAACCGAGACGAGCCGAGCCGGCTTCTTCTCGAGCAGCGCGTTGATCCATCGGGCGCTGACCGCGCCCTTCTCGCGGGCATAGCGGATCATCGACGTGGCCCCGACGACGATGAGAGAACGCAAATAGCCGTTGCCCATCTTCGAAACGCGGCCGAGGCGGTCCTTGCCGCCCGATGAATTTTGCCGTGGGGTCAACCCCAGCCAAGCTGAAAATTCCCGGCTCGATCGAAAATGCGAGGGATCGGTCACTGTCGCGGCGATGGCCGTCGCCGTGATAAACCCCACTCCAGGGATCGTTTCTAACCGCCGGCTGTCCTGGCTTGTCCGATGCCAGGCGAGAACTTCCTTTTCGATCGTCTTGATCTGTAATCTGAGTTCCGTCAGCTGCGCGACGAGAGGCCGAAGCGCCGCGCGCGCCGGGGCGGGAAGATCGATGGCTTCCTCGCCGAAGACGGTCTCGATCAGTTCGCGCACATGGCGGATGCCTTGCGCGACGACGATACCGAACTCGGCAAGATGCGCCCGGAACGCGTTCGCCAGCATCGTCTGCTGCCGGATCAGCAGCGCCCGCGTGCGATGCAGCATGAGAACCGCTTGCTGGTCGGCGCTCTTGACCGGCACAAAGCGCATGTTCGGCCGCGTAACGGCCTCGCAAATCGCCTCCGCATCCGTGGCGTCGTTCTTCCCACGCTTGACATAGGGCTTGACATAGGCCGGCGGCATCAGCTTTACGGTATGCCCGAACTTGGCCAGTTCACGCGCCCAATAGTGCGAGGTGGCGCAAGCCTCCATCCCGATCAGGCACGGTTCCACACCGGCAAGAAACGGAAGCACCTCCGCACGTCTGATACGGTTTCCGACTGATTAACTCGATGCGTAAGGGGATTCACGCGGCTTTGCGAAGCGGTTAGGCTGGAGCGCCATGAGTTGGGGGATGGGACACATGGCGACGGTCAACGGGCATTTGAGTGTGGACGAGCTGGAACAGCGGTATGTGGCGTGTAGCGACGCGACGACATCACGGCATTTCCAGGCGATCTGGCTTTTGGCGCGTGGTCACACGGTTTCGCAAGTCTCGGCGACGACGGCGTTCGGCGAGCGATGGATCGAACAGTTGCTGGCGCGTTACAACGCCGAAGGACCCGAGGCTCTCGGCGATTTGCGTCGCCGCAACGGCGCGGCGGCGACGATCCTGAAGCCCGAGCTGCTGGCGAAGCTGCGCGACCGGCTTGGCGAGCCGCCGCAAGACGGCGGGCTGTGGTCGAGCCGCAAAGTTGCGAACTGGATGGCGGCGGAACTCGGCCTGGCCTCGGTTGCGCCGCAGCGCGGCTGGCGAGCCGGGAGCCGCGTCGCCGGACAAAGCGAAGCGTTCCGCGATAGCGGATTGTTCGGAGCGGCGAAGGCGAGGTAGGCCTTGAAGATCCTATGGGGGCGAGCGGCGGTGAAGGATCGGGTATCCTTTGGCCTGTTGCTCAAACCCAAGGGACCCCGACATGCGACCGACTAGAAATCCGACCGTTTCGACTGCCGCTCTTGATTATGATAGCACGATGATCAGCGCTTTGGAGTTGAGTTCGAAAAAGTGGGTGTTTGCCGTTCAACTCCCGGGCGTAAACAAGCACACGCGGCATGTGCTGGCGCCGAACGGCGCGGCACTAGTGGAATTGATCGAGCGGCTAAAGGCGCGCTCGAAAGCCGCCGGCCTACCGATCGCGCGGGTGATCGTAACGCACGAGGCTGGGCGCGACGGATTTTGGCTTGCGCGTTTTCTGCAGCGTCGCGGCGTCGAAGTTCATGTTATGCAATCATCGAGTTTACCGGTCGATCGCCGGGCGCGACGCGCCAAGACCGACGTGATCGATGTCGAGATGCTATTACGCACATTGCTGGCGTGGCTGCGCGGCGAACCGCGCGTTTGTTCGATGGTCCCGATTCCGCGCGAAGAAGACGACGAGGCGCGCCGAGCGCATCGCGAACGCGAGGACTTAATCGGCGAGCGGCGTTCGATCCTGAACAAGATCGAGGGGATATTGGCGACATTGGGGATAGACGGCTACCAGGCCTTGCGGCGCGGCAGGCGCTCGCAATTGGCTAATTTGCGTCAGCCGGATGGCGAGCCGGTTCCCCCAGCAGCTCGCGGGCGCATCGAACGTCTACTCGATCGACTGGAGCTCGTCATGACGCAGATCAAGGCCGTCGAGCGAGCCCGCGACGCCGTGGTGACGAAGAAGGCGCCGGAAGACGAGAACGAACGCATGATTCGCGATCTCGTCGGCTTACGCGGGATCGGCGTGGAGAGCGCGACGCTTTTGGTTCGGGAGGCTTTCTGCCGGGAGTTTCGCAATCGACAAGCACTCGGCGCCTACGCCGGCTTAACGGGAACACCGTTCTCGAGCGGCAAAATGGAACGCGAACAGGGCATTAGCAAGGACGGCAATCGGCGCGTGCGCGCTTTGATCGTCGAACTCGCCTGGTTCTGGCGGCGGTTCCAGCCCGAGAGCAAACTTTCGATATGGTTCGATGCGCGTGTGGGCGGAGCGCGGGGGCGGATGTCGAAGGTGATGATCGTGGCTTTGGCCCGTAAGCTTCTCGTTGCGTTGTGGCGTTACGCGAAGGACGGCGTGATTCCGGAAGGAGCGGTGATGAGGACGGCATAAGGCGCGCTCATCGTCACTCCCCTTCCGGTCAAAGGTCGGCTGGCGCCGTCGATCGCCCAGGACCCTGAAAAGAGCGCCGTTTTGAAGAGTGGCGCCGCCGCGCGGAACTTCTTCCCGAATACCGGGATCGTGGTTCGGGATTGCAGATCCCACCGGATACGAGGTTGGCGAGGACAACCGTCCCGCAAATATTGGAGTTCACCCGCGACCGGAAAAGAGGGAGGCCGAAATCGATGCTTGACAATGAAGTCCCCATACGAGGCGATCGGCTGGTCGATCCAGGCGCCGCGTCCGAAGAACCCGAAATCAGCTTCATCCGAAGAAGCGGCGGCGTTTAAAAAAACCTCGCGGACGCCGTCGCCGAGGAGGCCGCGGCGCATCCCGGCAAATCAATCGAGGTCTTCGCCACGGATGAGCACCGCACCGGCCTGAAGCCGGTCACCCGCCGCGTCTGGGCCCCCGTCGGCGAGCGTCCGGTCGCGCATGGCCATCACCGGTTCGACTGGCTTTACGTCACGGCTTTCGCATCGCCGGCCACCGGCGAAACCGTCTGGTATCTTTCCAACGGCGTGTCGAAGCCATTCTTCGAGGCGCTGCTCGAAACTTTCGCGCGCGAGGCCGAAGCCGGCGTCGGGCGCATCATCCTGCTGGTGCTCGACAATGCCGGATGGCATGGCCCAGCCGGCCTGAAGATCCCCGATGGCATCCGCCTCGTTTACCTGCCGCCCTATACTCCGGAGCTGCAGCCGGCTGAAACATTATGGGCGCTGGTCGACGAGCCGATCGTCAACACGCACATCGCGACCATCGAGGATCTCGAAGCGAAAATCGCCAACCAATGCGTCGCCCTCGCCGAGCAGCGCGAGCAAATCCAGAAACGAACCGGTTTCCATTGGTGGCCAAAGCGGATCGTCCCGAACTAATCACACGGAAATCGTATGAGACGTTTGCGAACAACCGTCGCGCCGTCCCCATCGACGGCGTGAAGCTGAAACACGTTCTTGGCGAGATCAATCCCGATCGTGGCAATCTGCATGGCGGAGGTCCCCTCTCTCAATGTGGTCCTCTTCATGACGACCACGCTATGGCGCCTCGGTGGCGCTGAGTAGGGCGCGTCCACACCATCACGTTAACTCGCTGAGATGGGGAATGTCGATTGCTGAGAGATCGATTTATGCCGCTGTCGCGTTGCGCCAGCGACCGCGTGGATGCCCACCCTCTTGGACGGGGGTCATGAATGCCTTGTCGTCCGGATCGAAGGGGTTGGTGATCCGATCAGCGGCAACGCTTGGGCGCCCTGGCAAAACCGGCATGTCGCACAGCGCAATATATCGGTGGTGTTGACGAGCCAGAACATCGCCGGGCTCGTCGCCGCGCTAAACGCCTCACGGAGAATTAGAACGCGGCTACAGCTGGTTCAGCGACTATGACCTGTCTGGCGGACGATCTGTTTGATCGGCGTCCCGTTCTTGGCAAGCGTCATGATTGCAGCGTTGGTCTCCTCGCGCGGCAATAACCATCGTACTGGAGCTTTTCAGCGCAAGTGAGCAGGTCCGGATTGATCGTTGTGGCGCCGATCGTGGTGCCCGCATCGATTTGTGCACCGCGTCGAGGAAAGCCGCGCTTGCATTCTCCATGAGATGCCAACGATCGGCGACCTGGATGGCAGCCGCCTCGCCGTAGCCGCAACCGTCACGACGCCGCTCCAGATCGCAGACGATCGTTCCATAGCGATGGTTGCGACAAAAGGCCCAATCGTCGACGCCGACCACGGTCAACGGCTCGGTCTTCCGGCGAGCTCTCCGCCGCACCGCCCTGAGCAGGGCGTCATTGCTCACCGGCAGTATCAGCCGCTTGGCAAAATTGGCGGCCGGCCTGCCGCCGAGCGCGAGGCCCAGATGATGGACAATATGCTCCAGTCGCGCCGTTCGCCGCGACCTCGTCGCAAGAACGGCGTCATCGAAGCGTTCGGCGAAAATCCGCCGGCGGCAATGCGGCGCTTCGCAGTAGAAGCGGCGCGCCGTTACGCGCAGGCGAACGCCGCGGCCTGCGCCCGGCAGGTCCGACGCTCGGCGTTTATAACGACTGTGAACACGTCGCGACGCAGTTCCGCAGAGCGGACACATCGCGGCGACGGCTGCCGCCCGCGCGGTGACAATCATCATTTCTTGAACGCAGGTCACGCTCTCAACGGTCAACCCGCATGGCGTGAGAGAGACGAAGTCCGGAAATTCGGCTGCATGGCGCTGATTCCCAATGGAAAACAGCGCAAAGCCGCCACCAAAATCCATCCGATTTAAGTCAGAGCCACTTTTCCACGCCGGATCAACAATTTGCTTGAAAGCGACCCATTCGCTCGCGGACGTTGCGGTGTACAGGGGCCGGCTCGCAATAACTCGCCCATGCCTCCATCAAGGCGCGCCTCTTTTCCGACGCGTCGAAACGGCGATAGGCCTGCTCCGCCTTGTCGCCAACGACGCGGGCCAAGGCAGCCTCGGCGAGCTCACGCGGGCGGAGAAGGTCGCTGAAGCCAAATAAATCATTTCTCGTAGCGTACCTTGAGCGTCGCCGGCGCCTGGAACTCGGGGTCAGGCGGCACGCATCTTTCCGCTGGCTCACGTTTCCACCGGCTCCACATTTCTGGGCGCGTTCACAAATATGCGTCTGGCGACGAGGAAGAGGGAGGTTCTTAATCTCGGATGCATTGGCTCGAATATAGCGCCGAGCCCCCACGACAAAGTCAGCGAACCAAGGATCACAGCAGCCGTCTTCAAGAGGCCGTCGCCCTGATTGTGAAGGGCGGCCGCAATCATCAGCTGCAACGGAAAGTGAAAGAGATAGATCGAGTAGGTATAGCTGGCGCAGGTTCGAATCGCTCGTTCCGCGGCGGCGAGCAATCTTTCAAGATCTTTGGCGAGCGCGATGGCTCCGGCAAGATGGATGCAGATGAAGACGCCAACCATGTTTTGCCAGATGAAACTGTCGGCGAATTTAAGCGACTTATCGATAAGGTCCTGATCGAAAACTGACTGCTCAAGTGATAGCAGATAAGGCTGAAGGTGAAACGTGCGGCCCACCAAAATCAGCAGCGGCCCGGCGATGAAAAATCCAACGGCGACCGGGCGACTGAAGGCGATGGCGTCGCGGCGGTTGTAGAGCCAAGCTCCCAAAATCCACGAAGGCATAAGGATCAGGATCTTCGGCCCCGCAATCAAGCCGAAAAGTCCGACGAGCCAAAGGCGCTGATGTCCCCGTGTAAAAATGAAAGCGCCGAAGAGGGCATAATACCATGCCTCGAAGCCAAGTGACCAAACTGGAATGTTGGACAGCGGCGACATGGAGGAAAACCACAGTTCGTTCATAAACACCGTCGCCGCCGATAGCCGCAGCAACGGGTTATCGAACCCCATATAGTCTCCCCAGCCTTCATAAGGGGCCGGAGAAAACCAATGTCCAATCATGTCGATAAAAGGGGTCAACAGGAGCGCCGGAAGCAGAATGGACCAGAGCCTCGCCAGACGGGCCGCTCCAAAGGCGACGGGGTCATGTTCCTTGGTGGCCGCGACAAAAGCGATCACGAAGCCTGACAGGACGAAAAACCCTTGGACAGCCTCCTGCCCGTAGCGTGTCATTTTCAACCAATCCCCGCCAAGGTGATCGATGAAGGCATGGGAAACGAGAACGACGAGCGCCGCGTTCAAGCGAAAGAGGTCAAGATAAATGGAAAGGCCCCGCTTCATGGAACGCCTCCGAGCGCCCCTCCGAGGGGCGCTAAATGTTAGTCTAAATATCAATTATTAATGCACAATAGTCAATTGGCGTCTTAAGACTAGTCAGAAGATCTGGTGAATTATGAGAGGTGTGATCATTTCATGATCGTCGCGACAGTCGCTTTCGAAGCTTCGTAATAAACTGCGCTCGTTGAGGCCGATATTCCTCCACGGCTCGTTCGGGTTGAGGCAGTCATGTTGAGGCCTTCATTTGCAGCACGCCAACGGGCTGCTAATGCATTCGGTCGGAGGGGCGACCGCTGTGCACCCAGCACACTCTGCGGCGCCACCGATCGGACGCGGTCTGGCTGCGCCGCCGCGGCCGCGCACCACCAGCAGGACAGTCAACGTCGCGCGACGGCCGGAAGCGCCCATGAAACTCTTGCACACGCCCCTATAAACTCAGCAGCCGAGCCTTCCTTTACCATAAGATCAGAAATGAATGTTAATACTTGACATCCATCAGAACTTGCCTAGATATTGCCATATTTCGTCACGTAGCAATTTAGGAATTAAGACGCACATGGCTAAGTGCACAAAGGTCGTCCTTTGGAATTTACTTCCCCCTGGTCGCCGCACGCGCCAGGACTCTGTCAGCGTCGGCGGCTTCGCCGGCGTTAGCTCGGGCCTCGTCACGACCTCCTGTTGGGATACGACGACGATCGGCCAGACCCAAGGCCTTGGGACAAACCTAGGATTTTGATTCCACGGTTTGTGGCATCATTCCGGGCGCCGCCTATCCCTATCTCTCTGCCGTCTTTTAGCTACTGCGGAAAGGACGCTTCTGGGCGAGTCCGTTTTGGGGTAGACGGCCCAACTGCGCGAAAATGCACGTAGCGTATTGGGCGCGATGTTACCTCCCGGGTTCGAGGCCTCGAGCGAGGGCTGCCGCCGCCACCAACATTCGGCTGTGCCAGCGCAGCCAAGGACCGGAGCCAACATGCCACACCGTGGCTTCGATTCTGAAGACGACGCGGCGGAGTTTATCGCGGACATCAAGAGAAGCGATCCGCAGGATAATTTTACATATGTGATTGTCCCAGATTCTCTTGGCTCCGGAAAGTTTTTCATCGTAATTGTCACGGCTGAAGGACGCTGCGTCGGTCGAGTTTTGTCTGACTACCGAACCGAATGACATCCTTCGACCTATCCGCCCCGATGCGATGACTGTACCGCTCACGACGGCGGAAGAATGGAGACTTGGCGAGACTTGGCTCGGCTAGTCAATCGAGGAAGCCATGGCGCCGCAAAGACGACTGCCCAGTGAGACGCGGCGAATTGTCGCGACCGGCGAGAGAACGATTTTCGAGCGTGGAACCGCCTCTCCGGAGCGCAGCGAAGCAAAAATCGACCAGCTGATCGACGGTCGGGTGTGGTTCCACGGCGCGGTCGACCATGAGCCGCGGATCATAAAATTGAACGCAAGCGGTCCGCACCAAAACCGCCGCCTGACGTTCGCAATCTCCGACGTGAAACTCTCTACGGCGATTGCCTTGGGATATGATTTGGGTTAGCGATTTCTCTATTTTTTGGACGTGTTCATTCACGATCGTCCAATTTTCATTGAACGCCATTTCGATGAGTTCGTGCAGTTTGCGATTGGTTTGGAAGCGCTGCGCATTCGCCTTTTCGATCGCTCCTATGATAGCGCGCAATTTTTTGCTTGCGGGGCCTGAAAGCTGGACGATGTCGTCGACCGTGGCTTCGACTTCGCTCAAGAGGCGGCGTCCGACCGCCTCGTTGATCTTGGCCCTCGTCGGGAAAAGCCGAAAAACGTCGGCCAAAGACATACGCGATTCGTGGGCAATATCCGCAAGGTTGATCTTTTGAAAACCGACTTGGCTGAACAAACGCTCGGCACCTTCGATAATGGTCCGACGCGTGTCTTGCTTTTTGGATGAGTTTTTCATCGCTACGATCCAATTAAGTTTCCGAAATGTCCTCCCTAGAATGCGTTTGTTTGACGTTATCATACATCATAATGACAATTGTTTTTACGTGACAACTGTCATGAATACTGATGCATATCGCGTTCCAGGTTGAACGCGGCCTCCGTCGCGCAAGGGCTCGCGCGCACGCGATGGCGAGGCTTAATTGCCGGGCTTTGTCACCGAATCAGGGGTGGCCGCTGTGGGCTTAGCCGCAGGCTTGGCTATGTGGGTAGCGTGAGCGCTGCGATGGCGCTCAGCGGGTTTCCTAGAGGGTGGCTGACAAAAAGACGAAAAAACCCGAAGCAAAGGATTTTCCCGTTTCGTGTCGCGTCCGCCCGTCGATCAAGCATGCGTTGGATGAAGCCGCCACGACCGATAGGCGCAGCGTCTCGCCGATGGCTGAAATTCTGCTTTAGGAGATATTAAAGGCGAAGGGCTTCCTGAAATGAGCGGCCGCTCCATCTGCGCGACCAGCGCCGCCCTTTAGGCCGCTTGCGGCGAATTTACCAATAGTGATGGCCAAGGCATGAAGTTGACGAGGATGCGCTATGAGTGATGCTAGAATTGGCCCCTCAATCCTTCTCAATGCTGCAGCAAATATAGCGGCGACACAGCAAAGTGAACTTCATCAAAGGTGGGGGATGCCTCGATATTGGATTTTTAATTAGTATGAACTCGTCGGATCGATACATGGGAAGGTTCCAAAGGTTTCGCGCGCCCAGCATTAACTGACTTGAGACGAAAGCTAGAACTTGTTCGGGTTCCCCTCGCCAAAAGGCAAATCGCTACCGACAGAAAAATTAACCAACGCCAGAAGTTCCAGCCGAAGCCAGCCGCGCGTAATTGACAAATATCAATATTTATTTATCTTAAGTCAAGTTTTCGCCTCCGATCTATGAGGCCGGTCGGCGCGTGCCTCGAGCGTCGACAAGGCGCTTGGGTACCGAGGACCACTCGATGCGTAATTTGATCGGTCGATGATTCGCCGCGGCGACGCGAATGAGAAGCTTGTGCGTTACAAATCACAAACGGCGGAAGGTCCAATGTTTCTCTTGGTCTGGCGCGCAAACGATCTCGTTCAAGTGCCGATCGCGCAATGCACCGACATCGAACTCGCTTTCTTTCTGCTCCAAGGATACCAACAAGCGATTTCCGAAATAGAGGAGCGAATCACGTCTCCCCATTTGCCGCCGATTTCGCATGAGGCGTACCAGATGCGGAAAAACTATGGTGAGGTCGCCGACGAGATTTCGAGACGGAATATGTCCGAGAAAGTTCTTCGGGAGGTGTGACATTTCCTGCCCATTTCTCGACCGGTGTTTGATCAATTCCGCTATCACGATCGAAAGGGCGGCTGATTGTGCTCTTTCGTTGGCTTCGTCGTCGAAAAGAAGCAAGACGCCTCGTCCACAAGAACGCGGCCGACTTGATCGCCTCGTTTGGCGACCGGGCCTATTTTGAGGCTCGGGACCGCGCTCAACGGCAAAAGCCCACAATCGAAGGTAATCGGCCGCTCGGTCATTGGACACGGGTCAAGGTTGAGATTGCCAGGATGCAGGGGATTGAGATTGGCGGCGGCGGCTGAACGCGCAGGGCGTGGGCATGAAAACGTTGAATGTGCCGCGTGATGGACTTGCCGGGATTGAGGCGGTCTTGAAAGCTCTCGTCGCCGACTACAAGATCGAAAACTGGAAGCAGATTGCATTGCTGGTTGATCGCGATTGCGCCGCGCTTCATTGGCAGGGCAAACGGGTCTGACAGACACCTTCGACGTGATTTTTTCACATTTCGAGGGAATAAGATTACCGACATGCGCCAAGGCACTGATACGGCGAATTTGGCGACTGTATCGGGTTATGACGACTGCCATTGACGCGCCAAATAGGCGGGTTAGTCCTTCGATATTAAATCAAATACGTCGCTCGAGATTCCCCGCTTCCTTAAGCTGTTCATTATGCTTCCGATTTGCCTAAGCCTGTCCGTGGGACTACGAGCATGCTGCTGCGCTTCTTCCTGAAGCGTAGCCTGGATTTCCCATTCGCTCATTCCGGATTTCCTCAATTCAAGCGCCAACGTGTAAAACGCGCTATTTCCTTCCGGCGTATTTCGCCATTCCGCTTTCGCGGCATTCGATTCGATCTTCATCGCGCATTGATCAGATAATTGACGGTCGATTCCAGACCCTTCCAGTAGCGCTGACAATAATCGATCATCGATCGCTGATTGAGTTCGAGAGAAAGTCGCGGGAAACGACAACACATGATATTTTTTTCGTCTGATCGACCCATGCCGATCAGCTCCCGATCGGGCCGACAAGGCCACCGAGGATCAGCGCTGGCCAATAACCGTCCCATTTGCCGATCGTCCACCGTAGGGCGAACATCAGCGCGAAGCGAATGAGCCAGCTCACTTGTCGGCCCTCAAGCGCGTAAGCATCACTGCGCCGATCTCGCCATGTTCGGCGATGTCTTTCTCGGCTTGTGTGATGGGCTGACGCGGTTTGTCGGAGCAAAGCCAAGTGATGATTGGTTCCATGAACGATTTGAGCCACGGCAGTGGCACGCCGTTGCGGGCGTGGAGCTTGGCGTA
Source organism: uncultured Alphaproteobacteria bacterium (assembly GCA_963789645.1). Lineage (GTDB taxonomy): Bacteria > Pseudomonadota > Alphaproteobacteria > Rhizobiales > Beijerinckiaceae > Methylocapsa. The sequence continues at coordinate 118,830 of CAWBLM010000010.1, forward strand.
ATCAATGTGTGGCATGTGCCTCTGTGCGTAAAAGTGGGTCGAGATAGGTGCCTCATTGGAGGTTGAGCTGGTTGAACGAGGTGCGCCGGCAAAAAAGGCGCCGCACGGGTTTCTGCCGACATTCCCCAGATGAACGCTGCTCCGATCGAATTCTGGCGCTCCTTTCGGGCAAAACGCAAGGTCATGGGGCAACTTTTTTCGGCTGCCGCTGGATTTTCGCGTACCTGTCGCGTTGTGCGCGGGAATTACCTGAATTTGCTGTCATCAAGTCGCACCTCTCCTATGAGTTTTGGCGAACGCACGACATGCGAACGCCCTACGCCGTTGATGAGGGAAAAAACCACATAATTCACTTAAATGAATAAAAAACTGAAAATTGAATTTATCTGACGAACCGCTCTCAATTCGCCGCATCGATCTACAGCGCATGTGTCGCCGATGATGCAACTGTTAGGAAGTCTCCGCACACCTTCTTTTTAGCAGGCACTTTAGTTCTACTGAATCACAAAATCGAGGGAGATTCGCGTCGCGGGCAAATCTGGTAACTTGATGATTCGATGATCGATACCCGGTGTTTGATATGGATCTCTCCAGGCGAACCAGCCAAGCGCGTTTTGGGGCCTATGTCGAGGCTCTTGTTGAAGTCATCGGGCACGCCGATCGGGCCACGCCCTTGAACGATTATTGTGTCGGGTTGTTGATGCCCGGCGAACGCAAGAGCGGCGAGCCTATGGCGGCGATTATTGCGCCGGCGCGCGTCTCGGCCAAACATCAATCGCTTCTGCATCTGGTCGGCGAAGCGTCCTGGTCGGACGAGGCGGTCTTGGGCAAGGTTTTTGAGCTGGTTCGGCCTTGCATCGAGAGACAAGGACCCATCGAAGCCTGGATCGTGGACGACACGGGCATTGCGAAAAAGGGAATCCATTCGGTCGGCGTCGCGCGGCAATATTGCGGCAGGCTCGGCAAGCAGGACAATTGCCAGGTCGCGGTGACGTTGTCGATCGCCAATCATACGGCGAGCCTGCCGATCGCGTATCGGCTCTATCTGCCGGAGGCATGGGCAAATGATCAGACACGCCGGAAAAAGGCGCATATCCCGGATGAGATCGAGTTCAAGACGAAGCCACAGATTGCGCTCGATCAGATCCGTGCGGCTCATGCCGCAGGCGTCGCGCCGGGCATCGTGCTGGCTGATGCGGGCTATGGCGCGAACGGCGGCTTTCGCGCCGGAGTGACAGCGTTGGATCTGCCTTACGTCGTCGGCGTCCAATCGACATTGACCGTTTGGCCGCCCGGTCAGGAGCCTTTACCGGCAAAGCCCTGGAGCGGCCATGGCCGCAAGGCGTCTCGTCTGATCCGTGATCTTGAACATCAACCCGTCACGGCCAAGGAGTTGGCGCTGAGCTTAAAGAAAAAGGCCTGGCGCACCCTCACCTGGCGCGAAGGTTCGAACACGCCGCTCACCTCGCGCTTTGCCGCCGTGCGTCTACGCCCTGCCTCACGTGATTACAATCGGACCAAACCGCATCCGGTGGGATGGCTCATCGTTGAATGGCCGAATGGAGAAGCCGCGCCGTCGAAATATTGGCTCTCGACCTTGCCCAAGGACACGCCTTTGCAGGAGCTCGTCGACAAGGCCAAATTGCGCTGGCGCATCGAACGCGATTACGAGGAGCTGAAAAGCGAACTCGGATTAGCGCATTACGAAGGTCGAGGTTGGCGTGGCTTTCACCATCACGCAACACTCTGCATCGCAGCTTACGGCTTTCTTATCTGCGAACGGGAAGCGATTCCCCCCTCAGCCTTCTGGCGCCGCAAGATGCCTCCGTTACCCCAAGGCTTTCGACCCCGCGGCGCCGCCGATCCGACCCGAACGTCACGTCGAAAACTCGATCGCGACGACCAGAAAACATCTCACCGTCGCGCTTGCCAAGACCCTCACGCGATGTCCATGTTGTCAAACAATGCAGGACTGGACAGCTCTCCAAATCCGTTCATGACACAGTAGAATTAGGTAGTATAGGCCAAATGTGCCGCCAGCGAGCCCCGCAATGCCTTGGAGCGGGTATTTGTAGGAGTAATCACCAAAAACTTTGGAATTGTAATCTCGAGCCGCAGGATAACGCCTAATAAGTAACTCTGGCAATCTTTGTCCCATGTATCCTGATCGCCCCTGGCATTAGCTTCCATTAGGAACAAGTCGGACGACGTGTCTGCCAGTCCGAGAACTGCTTTCAACGGGCGGTAATACAGTGAAAAGATCGCAATCCGGAATGCTCCACTGATTCTGCAACTTGCTGGAATAACTAATCGAACCGCAAATCTTTTCGAAAATAGCATTTTTGTTTTCGGGGACCGTTCGATCCGGTGATGATTTTCAACATAAAGCGGTTCGTGTTCCTGCAGCGTGCCTCGGCCGCATGGGCGCGGTCGCGCCCTGCGGCGGCCTGCCTCAACATCCAACTCCACCCTCACCGCTCGTTCGATCGGCATCTCAGCAAGAAAAACTCAGCACTCCGCGTAGATAGAAGCGTCCAGCTTTCATCGGTCGATGCCGCCCTACTGGAAAATTGGAAAATGCTACCAGAAATGCGCAAGTTACCGCCATGACGCGAATAAGCAGTGGCAAAGCTCTAACGCATTTGGGCCTCACAAGCCTAGCAAATTGATGACTATCTTATTCCGCGCAGTTAGCTTAGCCTAAGCATTGGGAGACAGACTTGATGCAGAAACTTATGTGATTGTAATTGACAATTATCAATGTAATGATAATATCTTTAGTATCTCAAAAGTTGAAGCTTTTTCCGATGAAAAACTCATCCCAACTTAAAGAGCGCGACACGCAACTCATCATTGTTGACACCGCTGAGCGGTTGTTCAGCCAGATTGGTTTCAAGAAGACCACAGTCGCCGATATCGCCCAAAATTTGCGTATGTCGCCCGGCAACCTTTATCGCTTTTTCACCTCAAAGGCCGAGATCAATGAGGCAGTGGGACGTCGGCTCCTGAGCGAAGTCGAAGCAGCGGTTGATGATATCGTCAAACATTCAGGCCACGCCAGCGAGAAGCTGCGCGCTGCCATAGCTGCGATCGAAAAATTAAATTGGCAGCGCTTCCAAAGCAATCCCAAGCTGCACGAACTCGTTGAAACGGCGTTCAATGAACATTGGACGATCGTCTATGAATATGACCAAAAATTAGACGAATCGCTGACCAAAATCATATCCCAAGGCAATCGCGAAGGAGAGTTCCATGTCGAAGATAGCGATGGCGTGGCGATTTTCGTGCACAGCACCTTCCTTCGATTCTGTCATCCGCGCCTCATGGTTGAGTGTGCCGAGCAGCCAGAGCCGACCGTTGATCAGATGGTCGATTTTTGCATCGCCGCACTCGCGTCAGGCCCTTCGACGTTGGGGAATTTTCTCTGCTCGCCGCTGCCGTCGGAACTCTGATAATATTCAAGGGAGTCATGGCAACGCATGGCCGACCGCTGCGCGCGCATTAGCGACGGCGGTTATGAAGACCACCCGAGCTTCGCCTGATGGGATTTTCTTCGTCAACCTCACGTCCGGGACCACGGCTGCTCCCCCGCGTTCCTTGAGGTATCAGCCTTCTGCGCTGCGATGGCCTGGCATCCTTGGCCGACGATCGCCCGGCGAAGTCGTGGAAGCGCCTTGCGTCGCCCGTTCCAATCAAATTCTGAAGCGTCAAGGGAATGGACCTCGAAGACCAGCGTTTGCGTTCTCATCGATCCATTGTGATAGCGAAAGGCAGGCCGTGGCAGAGCGCTCATCTCTCGTCCTGCGTTGGCTCACCGAGTTCTCGCATAGTTTGCTCAACAAAGGCCAAAGGTTTACCTAATGATCTCGAAACATCGACGCAGTTTATATCTGTCTTCCAAGTGCGCGAGCTGCACGAACATACGAGCTGACTGCATTCTTGACTCGACTTGGACAGTAAAACGGGCTCCGCGCTCGTAAGGTATTGATATTGCTGATGCGAGTTCGGCATTTTCCCAAAACGTAGTGCCACGTTTGCTTATTTTATAGGCTTGATAACAGCGTGTGAATCAGATTCCGTGCTGCTCTACGCCGGATATCTTCCGCCGGGCGATCCATTGCGAAACGCAACTCGGCGAGACGCCAACAAGCGCCGCGAAATCCTGTTTCGAAACTATGTCAAGCGATTGATTCTGCGCTATAAATAAAGGCTACGCCTTCGCATGGCCGCGTCAACTTCTTTCGTCAACTTGACGCTCTGAAATCCCGCTCCAAACTAGCCATATATCGAGGTCGAGCGCGGCTTCGCCCAAGCTGCGGGCGCCGCCTCCAAGTAGCTTTTGCCGAAACGGGCCGCACTCTTGTCATAAGAGCTGCTTACTCTATTTGATCAGCGGTCCCGCCATCCGTGCTTTCCGCAGCTTGTCCAACCTGAACTGTTTGCGGATAGTCCGTATAAGGTGTTAAACTGAGAGGCAGTGTTGGTGAATTTTGACAGGACAATTCCTGCTAAATTCAAGTCGATAGCTCCGGATCGATCCATTTAGCATATGTTATTCAACTTGTTGTTGGTGCCGCTATGCTAATATTAGGTGGAATCGGCGCGTGCCAAAGCTTTTGGTCCAAGCAGCACAAATAGGTCGCAAAATTCTCGGTATAGACAAGTTAATTCTCATCTTGCAAAAACGCAAAGATGGAGTCATGTTCTCTTTCTCACTTTTTGCTTCGCGCTCGCTTTATGAGTTTATTCACGTCGCATTTCGCGCCATTGGACTGCTCGTCGCTCCGTTTTTTGCAAGCTGTAAATATTTAATTACAAATTTTAAAACTGCTCGCGATTGGCGCGTTACTTAAATTTGATTTTCATTCATTTCAAAAAATAGGTGATGAGAGATGCCCGATTTATTTGAATATATTAAAATTTCCCTGAATGATGACGATATTACGAAACCATTTTGCATTAAAATTGGTAATTTAAGCTTTCATATGAATAACGCCGAAGCAGCCAATCTAGTTATGAAAATATTAGATGCGCATGCTCATTGGGTAGCTGATGCCGCTATTGAGGGCGGAGGGGTAGTACATGGTAAAAACCAATGTCATCAGTTTTGAGCGCGCTCGAAATTATTTTAAAGTCAAGCGCGCTTATGACGCAACGATAAATCAAACTACCGACATTATCGAAGCGTTACAAGACGTGGAAAGACGTGCCGCGGAATTCGATGAGATGCTCCGCGCTTGGGAAACGGTTTCGAAAGACGGAAAAGTGGCAAGAGAACTGCGTGACCAGACCGAGAGACTAAAGCGCGATATTGAAACAATACATGCGGAGCTGTTTTAAATTCCACATTATCCAAAAACAGCTCCAGGCGAAGCAGCATTGATCGAGAAATGGCGTCGTGGATTTGAAGACGCGGTTCGAAAGCCGGTTCTGGCGCAGTACTGCCAAATGATCCCCCGGGGCATAAGAAAAACGTCCGCCCTCAAGCGATGAGCAGCGGACGCGTTTAAAAGGGAAGCACAGTTAGTCGTCACACCGATATGATCGCAACTATTGATAACTGTCAATAGGTATCTTTCATAAGTGAAATTCCGTGGCGCCGATTTATGAATTTGCGGCGCTTTACCGTTGGTAAAGAAAAGGACGCGAACGACGCAATGACGCCCGAACGGTTTGACTTAACCGGCGCCGCTCTTGTGCAAATGCAAGACGAGGTCGATGGATTGACCGAGATCATCGGCCGCATTTTAGACGGCCGCGACCCAAACGTGCGCGGCGCGACGCTAGCGTGGTTTGTCTGCCTCGTTTATAGCCGAGCATGGGCCCACCGTCCGCGCCTATATCGCCAAGACGCATATCGAAGCGATCCGGCTCTTTCTGCCGCTCGCCGAAGCCGAGGCGCCTGCGATCTAGTATCCGCTTTCGCTGATGCGTGAGTCGTGATTCATGGATGCATGAAAAGTATCCCTGAGGCGACCCCTATCACATTGACCAAGGCGGAGCGCGCCGAGCTTGAGAGCCTGGCGCGCTCGACAAAGACCGAACACCGGCTTCGGCAACGGGCGCGGATTGTACTCTTGTCGGCGGATAGTTTGGCGACGCGGGCCATCGGCCGGGAGGTCGGCTGCACGACTGGAACGGCGTCGAAATGGCGCGTTCGCTACGCCAGGCGGCGTCGGGCCGGGCTCGACGAAACCGGCGAGCGGGGCAATGATCCAAAATATACAGAGACTGACGACCAACGCATTCTGGCGGCGCTCGACCAGCCAGTCCCTGCCGGCTATGCGCGCTGGACCGGGCCGTTGATCGCCGCGGCCCTCGGCGACGTCGGGGTGCAATATGTCTGGCGCTTTCTGCGCGCTCACAAGATCGATCTTGCCGCTCGCAAGAGCTGGTGCGAGAGCAACGATCCCGCGTTTGCGGCCAAGGCGGCCGCGGTGGTCGGCCTCTACATGAAACCGCCCGAGAACGCTCTGGTCCTCGCCGTCGACGAGAAGCCGTCGATCCAGGCGCTGGAGCGCGCGCAAGGCTACCTGAAGATGCCGAACGGCAGGGCGCTGACGGGCCAGTCGCACGATTACACAAGGCATGGCGTGACGACGCTGTTCGCCGCTTTCGACGTCGCCACCGGCAAGGTGACGGGACGCCAGTACAAACGGCGCCGGCGCGTCGAGTTTCTCGATTTCATGAACCGTGTCGTCGCCCAACATGAGGGGCGCGAGATTCATGTCATCCTCGACAATCTGAATACGCACAAGCCGAAGAACGATCGCTGGCTGAGGCGCCATCCAAATGTGCATTTCCATTTTACGCCGACGCGAGCGTCCTGGCTGAACCAGGTCGAGATCTGGTTCTCGATTTTGGCCGGCAAAGCGCTCCGGGGAGCGTCCTTCAACTCGCTTGGCGAACTCAAGGCCCATATCACAACCTTCATCGAAACCTACAACGAGACCGCAAAGCCCTTCGAATGGACAGCGTCCGAGGTCCATCAGAAACGCCTCAAGCCAAGCTTCGCGGTTCAGTGATTCTGGGTACTAGCGCTCCTCTTTTTGGGGGCGACGCTGTTGAGGCTCCGGGACGTTTCGATGGAAAAAGCCGGCATGGTTTTGGGCTCCTTGGTTCGCGGCGCCAAAATTGGCGCTCACACGACCCAAAACCCCGCACATCGCGGGACGAACCCTGGGCGGCGCGGGCTCAGCCAGCCCACGACGAACCCAATGCGTATTATGCGGCGGAAGTCCAGTCGGTTCTGCGCCCAAAATCCGGCTGGCGCGTTTCACGCTATTTCGTTAGCGTTTTCAGCGGGTTAGAAGAGATGCATATAAAGTGCATGCTCTGGATCGAATCTCCCGTAAGCGCCGACCGCCGGCCGCCAATCTCAGCGACGTTCGCGTTCTGCCAGCCAATACGCTGATTAAACCAATCCATTCCCTGTTCTTTGCGTCCCGGCAACGTCCATAGCGCCGATGGCTGGGAGAACGTGTTGAAGCCGGTCGTGGCGCGCTATCGCGGCAAGGTTTCGCGCCTCTATTTCCGCGCCGACGCGGGCTTCGCCAATCCGGAGGTCTACGAGTATCTCGAAGCCGAGCGCATCAAATATGCGATCCGTCTGCCGGCAAACCGCATCCTGCAAGAGCGGATCGGCTAACTGCTGACGCGACCGGTCGGACGGCCGCCAAACGAGGTGCGGCGCTCCTACGCAAACTTCACCTATCAGGCCGGAAGCTGGACGAAGCCACGCCGGGTGGTGGCCGAGGTCGAATGGCATCCGGGCGAACTTTATCCGCGCGTCGGCTTCATCATCACCAACATGGCGCGACCGCCCGAGAATGTCGTCGCCTTCTACAACAAGCGCGGCACATGCGAACAATGGATCAAAGAGGGGAAGGGCGCGATCAAGTGGACGCGGCTGTCATGCCGCTCATTCTCCGCCAACGCCGTCCGCCTCCACGCGCTCGCTTATAATCTCGGGAATTTCCTCCGCACCTTTGCGACGCCGGAACCGATCAAGGATTGGTCGCTGACGAGCTTGAAGGAAAAACTGATCGAAATCGGCGCGAAAGTCGTCGGTCACGCCCGCTATGTGGCCTTCCAGATGGCCGAGGTCGGTGCGCCACGACGGCGCGAGGAGGAGATTTGCAAATGTGAATCACCTTTGAGCAGCCTTGCTGCGCAAGAGATGAGGGCAGGCCCCTCGGGCTCGCATTGCGGGATCAGGGTCCAAACCGCCACAAGCCGCTCCAGCATAACGGCTGGGGTGGTGAGCGTTGATGGAAAAGGCGGGTGTGAACCCGTCAGGTGTGTACCGGGAAGGCGAACGTGAGTGAACCGCCGATGACGTGTCGAAAGCCATTCCAGATGTTGTCGAAACCAAAGGCGCGACTTTCCTTTGGGACCAAGCCCGGCGGAAGCCTGCCGACTGGCCGGGCGGCAACCGGTATCGAGGCGGCGCGATCCCGATGACAGGCTCTTGTGCGGAACGTGGGAACCTGTGCTGCGATGTTAAGGGAGACCCCGGAGGCGGCGGCCCCGCCAAAGGCAGAGTACCGATGCGCGGCACAGGGGCGGACGGGTTCGTAGTAGTGGTGAGGCCCAGTAACTTGGGCGGAGCGAAGGGACCCGATCTTCCAGCCGAAGAAATCGGCCAACCGGCGACGGGAGGAGCCGATGCCTGAGGCAAAGCCATATGACATTTCCAAACGCCTCGTTTGGGACGCCTGGGAACAGGTGAAAGCAAACCATGGGGCGGCAGGCGTGGATGGCGTCTCCATCGCGGCCTTCGAGAAGGATCTGAAGAGGAACCTCTTTACTCAGCAGTCGGTAATATAGGCTACACTCGGAGCCTGGAAGAATGACCGCACGAGCCGTGGCAAGCGCTTGATGGCGGCAAGCTGCGACTCGATCTTTTCCTGCAGCTTCTCTCCGCGACGCAAAGGCGTTCTGGCCACCCCGGTCCGCTTCATGTGGCTCCAGACCAGTTCGTCGGGGTTCAACTCGGGAGCATATCCCGGCAAGTAATGTAGGGTCAGCATCCCATTGGTCGATGCGATATATTCCTTCACCAGAGCAGTCTTGTGGGCCGGCAGCCCGTCGACCACGAGATGCACCGGCTTCGACCGGCATCGCATCATTTCATCATTTTCTTCAGCAAGGCGACGAACAGCTCGGCGGTGAGACCTCCTTGGTAGGTGCAATACCAGAATGCGCCTTTGGAGTTCACCGCCGAGGCGGCGCTGATCGATTGCCGCTGGCCGGGGCGCTCCACCACAGGGGTCCGTCCTTTTACACCCCAGGTCTTGCCGTGCACGGTATCGGCACGAAACCCAAACTCGTCCCAGAAATAGACTTCGCCCCCATCCGCGCTCGCCTCCGCGGCGATGCCAGGATAAATCTCGCGGCGCCATTTCTCGATTGCTTCCGGGTCGCGTTGATAGGCGCGTTGCAGAGGCTTTTGTGGCGTCAGGCCGAGCTTGGCGAGCAATTCTCCGACAGCCGTCAGACCGAGCCGAATGGCGAATCTCCGCTCGATCAGGTCCGCAACCACGCGCCGCGTCCACAGGCCGAAATCCAAGCCATACTGACGCGGATCCTTGCCGTTGACCCAACGAAACACCTGTTGCTCCTGCCGAGGCGTCAAGCTGCGTGGCCGCCCAGTCAAGCGCTTGGCATGCAGCGCCTTCAACCCAATCCCGGGCTGGGATGCCGCATTGATCCATTTGTAGATCGTCGTGCGGCTGAAGCCGAACGAGGAAATCACCGACGAAGGCGTTCCCCGTCCCGCACTCGCTCGACCGCCATCATCCGTATGGCTTCCAGCGTCCGATGATCAAAACTCCGCCCGTCTCGCTTCATGCCTCAATCTATCAAACACGGTAGACCAACGCAATAATATTGTCGTCTTACTTATCGACTAGTGAGTAAGATCTGGAACCGGATGTCATCGGGGTCGTACTTCGCGCCTCCCGTCCGCCTCGTGGAAATCCCGAAAGCCAATGGCGGGATACGCCCTCTGGGTATTCCGACGTGGCGGGCATAATGCACCTCAAGCAGTTGGCGTTGGGGATGATGGACGAAGACGGACCGAGTTGACGACCCATTCTCGCAGGCGTCGATCGCCTTTTTCGTCGATAGTGATCACGTATGGCGCATTCCGATTGCGTTGCGCCGCCGAGATGATGCCGCGTTCGATCCAGTAATGGACAACCCAGAGGCTTACGCCATATTTTTCGCGAACTTGACGAACGTTCAGGGTTCCTCGCGGAGGCTGGGGAGCTGGTATGCGATGTTTGTAGCGCAACCATTTGACCGTGCCGAGCGTGATCGGCTTGCCCGTCGTGGAGCTTTTCTGGCCCTCCTTTCGCAGCAGGGCGACTATTTCATCGTCATGATGGTCGACCGCCAGCTCTCGAAGGCGAGCGACGAATGTTTCGGGGTAGCGTATGGCGTCGGCCCTGTTCTGCGGCATCTGGATCCGCAGGATCTCGGTCTCGCCGCCTTGCCAGCGGACCTGCAATCTGATGAGTTTCTGCTCTGGACCCTTGACCACGGTGATGTCGCGCACGAGCAAACGCAGAATGCGCTTGCGATCGCGCGGCGTGGTGGTCGACGCTGCCCATAAACGAGGGAAGTCCTTCGACAACTGAAGAATCTGCCGCTTCTGCTCGGCGGTGACGGCGCGCATGGTCTTTCGTTCGAAGGCCGCCAGCTCGGCTTCGAGATCATGCAGACGCTGCAAGGCGTCGTTCCAGCGGGTTTCGAGCGTCGCAGCGATCAACCGATTGCTGGGATCGACCGCCTCGTATCGCCGTTCCGCCAGATCGGCGTCATAGCGAGCGCGCTCGATCCGCATCCGCCATTGTGCGCCAATTTCGCGATCCCGCTCTTCCAGGCTCGTCAGCGCCGCGAGCGCGAGCTCGATCGTCACCGGCGTGATCGCGCCGACCAATCGCTCAGCGATAGCCTGGTCGAGCGGCGGCGCCGGCACAGTCAAGCAGGCGCGGGACGCCAAGGCCTCTCGGTGTTTCCAGACGCATTCATAAATCGGGTAGACGCCGCCATTTCCGGTATAGCGGACCCCGAGGCGACGCCCGCAAACCCCACATAGGAGCAAGCCTTGCAAGAGGCAAAGGCCGTCGCGCACGGGACTGGCGAGACCTTCGGCATTGGTGCGATTTGCCGTCAGACGCTCTCGGTTGACGACGAGCTGATCCGCGGAAATATAGCCTTCATGGTGATTGGGGATCGTAATGCGCCAGGCATCCTGCGGCATTACTCAGCAGTCGGTAATATAGGCTACACTCGGAGCCTGGAAGAATGACCGCACGAGCCGTGGCAAGCGCTTGATGGCGGCAAGCTGCGACTCGATCTTTTCCTGCAGCTTCTCTCCGCGACGCAAAGGCGTTCTGGCCACCCCGGTCCGCTTCATGTGGCTCCAGACCAGTTCGTCGGGGTTCAACTCGGGAGCATATCCCGGCAAGTAATGTAGGGTCAGCATCCCATTGGTCGATGCGATATATTCCTTCACCCGAGCAGTCTTGTGGGCCGGCAGCCCGTCGACCACGAGATGCACCGGCTTCGACCGGCATCGCTCATTTTCTTCAGCAAGGTGACGAACAGCTCGGCGGTGAGGCCTCCTTGGTAGGTGCAATACCAGAATGCGCCTTTGGAGTTCACCGCCGAGGCGGCGCTGATCGATTGCCGCTGGCCGGGGCGCTCCACCACAGGGGTCCGCCCTTTTACACCCCAGGTCTTGCCGTGCACGGTATCGGCGCGAAACCCCAACTCATCCCAGAAATAGACTTCGCCCCCATCCGCGTTCGCCTCCGCGGCGATGCCCGGATAAATCTCGCGGCGCCATTTCTCGATCGCTTCCGGGTCGCGTTGATAGGCGCGTTGCAGAGGCTTTTGTGGCGTCAGGCCGAGCTTGGCGAGCAATTCTCCGACAGCCGTCAGGCCGAGCCGAATGGCGAATCTCCGCTCGATCAGGTCCGCAACCACGCGCCGCGTCCACAGGCCGAAATCCAAGCCATACTGACGCGGATCCTTGCCGTTGACCCAACGAAACACCTGTTGCTCCTGCCGAGGCGTCAAGCTGCGTGGCCGCCCAGTCAAGGGCTTGGCGTGCAGCGCCTTCAACCCGATCCCGGGCTGGGACGCCGCATTGATCCATTTGTAGATCGTCGTGCGGCTGAAGCCGAACGAGGAAATCACCGACGAAGGGCGTTCCCCGTCCCGCACCCGCTCGACCGCCATCATCCGTATGGCTTCCAGCGTCCGATGATCAAAACTCCGCCCGTCTCGCTTCATGCCTCAATCTATCAAACACGGTAGACCAACGCAATGATATTGTCGTCTTACTTATCGACTAGTGAGTAAGCGCGAGCGCGTGCGGATTTCGCCGGACGGTCCCACCTCTTTGGATGATTGGTATCGCCCGAACACATAGGCGCCGGCGTAGGACGGATTGGCGAGGATGCCGAGCACTCGCGAATGGGTCAGCCGGCCCCAAAGCAGCTTGCCGTCCCATGCGCCGCCGTAGGCGCGACGAGGGAAACGCAGACCGAGTCCATTGAAGCGTTGGACGACGCCGAAGGCCGTGCTCTCGCGCGCGAACAAATCGAAGACCGTTCGCACTGCGCCTTGGACTTCCTGATCCGGATCGAGCACAATCTTGTCGCCCTCGAAGACAAATCCGACCGGCAACGCGAAGCGCAGTTCGCCTTTGGACGCCTTGTTGAGCTTACCACCATGGAGGCGCGCGCGGATGATGTGCAACTCCGCTTGCGCAAATGTGCCCTTCATCCCCAACACGAGGCCGTCGTTGAATTCGGCCGGATCGTAACAACCGTCCTCGTCGATCACGAGCGTGCTGGTGATGGCGCAGAGCTCGAGGAGGCGATGCCAGTCCTGGTTCGATCGCGCCAGCCGCGACGCCTCCAAGGAAAAGATCGCGCCAACTCGGCCCATCGCCACGTCGCTGACCAAGACTTTGAAGTCCTCCCGGTTGGTCATCGCCGCACCGGATTGGCCGAGATCCCGGTCGAGGATGCGGATCTGGTCCGGCTTCCAGCCGAGCCCGCCGGCTTTGGTCATCAGGTTGTATTGGCGCTCCGTGCTCTCCTGGTTGAAGCGGACTTGCCCCATCGTCGATTGGCGGATGTAGATGTAGGCTTGTCGCGACAGGTGTTGGTCGGCGATCTTCGAACTCATTGTCATCGGGTCCCTCCGGATCGAATGGCGGGGCGCCGGCGGCAAGATAAGATTCGACCATGTCGGCGAGGATGGCGCCCGCCTTGGCGAAGTCGAAAGCGACGAGTGCCGGGTCCATGGCGATCTATCCAAGATCCTCGCGTCGTCGCAGGAGTTCCGCATTGATCGCACAAATCTCGTCGAGCGCGTGGCGCAGCTTGCGGAAGTTGTCGATCAATTGGGCGACCTGCAAATGGACATTGTTGGGCACGTAATCCCTTCGAGGCCGCCCTCCGGGCTGGCTGATGGACAGATACCGCTTCGGGCCATGTCCTGGTCCATCGACGCAGTGGCAGTTCGGCCGACCGCAGCGCTTGTATGTCTCGACCAATGTGCCGCGCAGGAGCTGTTCGATCGGAGGCAAGTCGCGCACGAGTTGTCGGCGACGTTTGCGCAAGGCCAGTGAGGAATGATCCTGAAAGTTCATCGGACCGAATCACGCGTCTGTCCGAGCGAATCAGAAGACAAATCATCGGTCAACCTCGATTTGGCCTTGCACGATGGATCCGATGAGTTCGCCCAGCGCGGTCAGGCCGAAAGCATCGATCAGCAACGGCGTCGCGCCGGTGGGAGCTTGCTCGCCGGGCGGGGCCCAATCAGTCCATTCCCGCGGCATAGCGAACGAGCCGAGGTCGGGGTGGCGTAGGCTCAATGTCTCGACGCCTGAGACACGTCGGACCTTCAGAACGACGAACCGCTGTCCGCGCAAGGGATGAAACGGATGGACGACTTCAGCCGATCCCAAAGGTTGATTGGATCGCTGTGCAGTTCGCCGGGGGCGTGCCCACCATTGCTGATCGCGTGGCGCAAACGGTCGCGAAGATGATTCTGGAGCCGGAGGTGGAGCCCATATTCCACCCCGCTTCCTATGGTTATCGTCCCGGCCGGTCGGCGCTTGACGCAGTGGGAGCGGCGCGCAAGCGCTGCTGGAAATTCGATTGGGTCGTCGATCTGGACATCAAGTCGTTCTTCGACACGATTCCGCATGACCTGATCGAAAAGGGGGTGGCCCGCCATACGGAACTGAGCTGGGTGCGTCTGTATGTGAAACGGTGGCTGAGAGCCCCCGTGGAGCGTACAGACGGAACTCGCATGGAGCGAACGCAAGGAACCCCGCAAGGTTCCGTTGTCTCGCCCCTGCTGGCAAATCTGTTCCTGCACTATGCGTTCGACCTATGGATGCAAAGGACGTTCCCTCACCTGCGTTTCGAGAGATATGCGGATGATGCAATTGTCCACTGTCGGAGCGAGAGCCAAGCCCGGTCCGTCTTGGAAGCGATCTGGCAACGCCTTGCCGATTGCGGTCTGGAGCTTCATTCCGAGAAGACCCGGATCGTCTACTGCAAGGATGCCACTCGCAGGCAACGTCATGAAAACGTGGCGTTCGATTTCCTGGGCTACACATTCCAACCACGACGGGCGCTAAATGTCAATGGCGCGCGGAATCTCCCCATTTTTGGCGAAGTAAAATTCCCCAGTTTGGCGGGTGGGATGATCAGCCGTCGTTATGATCGAGGCCTCCGCTTTTCGGCCGTCCGCGACGTTTGAGAGTCGGCGGGATCGGCGTTGGTTGGATGAGGCTTTTCGATCGGATGTTTTCCGGCACGAGATCGGCGTGCTCGCGAAGGCGATAACTCGCGCCCTCGATCTGGATGACGGTCGCATGGTGAAGGAGGCGGTCAAGCAGGGCGGTTGCGACGACGGGGTCTCCAAAAACATGTCCCCATTCGGAAAATCCGCGATTTGAAGTGAGGATCATGGCGCCCTTTTCGTAACGGGCGTTGACGAGCTGGAAGAAGAGATTGCCGCCGCCCGCAATGACCGGGAGGTAGCCGATCTCATCGACGATGAGCAGGGCGAAGCGGCGGAAGAACCTGATTTTCTCGCGCAAAAGCCCCTCGCGCTCCGCTTTGGCGAGAGCGCCGATGATATCGGCGAGGCTGCCGAAGTAGACGCTGCGTCCGGCCTTCACGGCTTCGACGCCGAGCGCCAGGCTCAAGTGGCTTTTGCCGGTTCCGGGCGGCCCGATGAGATGCAAAACCTCGGCGCGGTCGATGAACCGCAGCTCGGCGAGCGCCATGACGCGGTTCTTGTCGAGCGAGGGCTGGAACGAGAAGTCGAAGCCGGCGAGCGTCTTGATGGCGGAGAGCCGCGCCATGACGAGCGCCATCTTGATGCGGCGGTTCTCGCGCAAGGCGAGTTCCTCGGCGAGCAGCGCGTCGATGGCTTCGAGCGCGTTCATTTCGCCGCGCTCGATCCGGCGCACGGTGGCGTCGAGGATTTCGATGGCGCGCGGCATTTTCAAGCCGACCAGGCTCTGCTTGATGCGGTCGACGACGGAAGGGATGATCTCGGCATGCGCGGTCATCGCATCCTCCCCTGGCTGGCGAGGCGGCGGCCGACGGCCTCATAGAAGTCGAGGGAGCGGCGAGCGACCTGATCGCCGGCGCGGCGAATGACGATGGGCTCGCCTTCGGCCGGCCGTCGGCGCGGCGGCAAGGGCTTGCGATGAGCCGGGTCGAGACGCCTCTGGTCGCGCCCCTCGAGCGGCGCGTGGCTGGCGATGAGGGAGCCGGCCTCGAAGATGCGGATTTCATCGGCGAAAACATGAACGTCGAGGATGCGGCGGCGCGTCGCATCCGGCACGCTGTAGAGATTGCCGCCGACGCTGACCATGCCTTCGTGGGAGACTCGCCGTTCGAGCTTGAGGACCGTCCGATAAGGGGCGAGCGGCAAAGGCTTCAGGGCCGGCTTCTCTTCGGCGAAGGCCTCGTTGACGACGCGCTGCGTGGTTGCGTGCACGCGCGGATTGGCGACCGTATCGAGCCAATGCCGCAATTGGACGTTGAGATCATCGAGATTACGAAAGGAGCCGCCGAGGAAGAAGTCTTCGCGAATATAACGGAACGGCCGCTCCACTTTGCCTTTCGTTTGCGGCCGGTAAGGCCGGCACGCGCGCGGCTGGAAACCATAATGGCGGGCGAGATCGACAAGCGCGCGATTGTAGACGACGAGGCCGTCGGCGTCCTCGCCGATGACCGCGGTCTTCATGCGATCGTAGAGGATCTCGCGTGGCGCGCCGCCGATCGCCTCGAGAGCGGCGATATGACAGCGCAGGACGCTCTGCAGGTCCTGGTGAACAACGAAGCGGCCCCAGATCAGCCGGGAGTAGCCGAGCACCATGGAAAACAGCCAAACGATGCGCCTGACGCCGGGCTCGTCGGCGAACTCCACCTCGAAATGGGCGAAGTCGACTTGCGCTTGCTGGCCTGGCGGCGTTTCAAAGCGGACTTCGAAGCCGGCCGAGCACGGCGGCCGCAGGTCGCGCACGCAGTCTCTGAGAACGCTATAGCCGCCTGCGTATCCACGTTCCTTGACTTCGCGCCACAAACGCACCGCCGTTAGGCCAGGATAGGCCGCCAAGCGCTCCTTCAGATAAGGCTCGAACGGATCGGTGATCCGCGGCCGCGGCGCCCGCGTTTTGTAGTTCGGCGGCTCAAGCCCCTTGGCGATGGCTCGACGCACGGTCTTCCGATCGACGCAGAGCTGGCGGGCAATGGCGGAAACAGACAAGCCTTGTCGATGAAGATCCAAAATCATTACGAGTTCCCCGAGTTTGATCACCGCGCCGCCCCTTCCCGCCAAAGGGAACAGCATCGGCGAAGTTGGTCGCCATCGGCCCCGCCAGAGCTCGTCCTGGGAGGCGCGGCGTCACGAAAACTGGGGAATTTTCAAACGCCATTTCTGGGGAGAATTACTCCGCCGTCGACACTAAACCGGCAGGGCAAGAAGTTCGTGAGTTTCCTGCCGGCGATCAGCGCCAAGGCGGCCAAAGAAATCCGGCAGACTGTCCGCACATGGCGGATAGCCTCGACACGGAACAACCAGCGGCTTGAAGACCTGGCAAAGCTGATCGATCCCGTAGTGCGGGGATGGATGAACTACTACGGGCGGTACTATCGCACGAAGTGCGTCGCAGTCCTGCACCACATCAACGCGGCTCTCGCCCGATGGGCGAGACGGAAATACAAACGGTTCCGATATCGAAAAACCGCCTCTGTGCATTGGCTGGGACGGCTCGCGCGGCGAGACCCGAACCTCTTGTATCTGTGGCAGATCGGTATCCGACCGTCGGCTGGAAGATAGAAGCCGGATGAGGCGAGAGCCTCACGTCCGGTTTCGTGAGGGCGGAGGGGTGAAATTCCCCTCCGCTACTCGACCCATTCCGAGAAACCTGTTCGCCGACATCTTGCGGATGATCAGCGACCTGCGACCGCCGCCGGTCCGGTCAACAGCGTAGGGCGTTCGTGTGTCACGTGTCCGAGCAAAACTCACGGGAGAGGTGCGTCTTGATAACAGCAAATTCAGCAATATTGGGTCGTCGAAGGCGGCTCGGCCCGCCACGGCCCGCTCGGAAAGGCCATGGCCGCGTTTCTGGCTTGTCAAAATATCAAAACCGGGTCAGATTTTCGGTCGGGCAGACCATCCGGGGAATGTCGGTCTTAATGGTTAGACGGTGTTTCCTAAAATTTAAATAAATGGCGCGCGCTTTACCTTAACAGCGCGCTTAGGGGCAAGTTTTATTGCGCATCGAGCAAATTTGATAGAGATTTCATCCATAGAGCGCAGGCTGAGCCCATCACATGAATGTATTATCATCACACAATATTTTTCGGAACGACCATCAGAATTCAAACAGCGAGCCGGTATTTGTTGAGTGGCGGCGAGATCAGATTGAAAAGTTTGGTAAAGAGCCGTTTATCATCAAGCATCACCTTGCGCGGCACCCTTTGTTCCAAGTTCCGAGGCTTGAGAGGCTTGCGAGAGCCATCCATGCCGCCGTGATCGAGGGACGCGCCGTCGACGCCCAGATTAAGATATGGCGCGACAGGCCCGAGCTTTCCGGCATCGAGAGGATGTCGTCGTGGGGGAGCAAGACCGAAGTCGCACTCGGGAAAGATGGGTGGGAGGACGAGCTCTCCGTCCTCTTCAAGGATCTGGAGGGAGGACGCGCCGTCGTGTCGATGATGCTGTCCTTCTCGAATGAGGCGAGCCCGGACTATGAGGCTATCCTTGGTCGAGAGGTCGAGGAAGTTGCGGCCAACATAGGTTGGTCCTTGTCCGACGTCACTTTCAAGGGGATGACGATAATCATCTCCGCGCCGGGAGCGGTCACTCCCTATCACAACGACCATGAGCAGAACATCCTGTTCCAGATCCAAGGAAGCAAGAACGTCTATCTCTATGATCAAAACGATTCTTCGATTTTGCCGCAGGCGGTGATCGAGAACGTCGAGATGGGAGATGGCAGCAAAGCGCATTACCGGGAAGAATTTTCGGGCCGCGAAACCGTCTTTCACCTAGACCCCGGCTTGGCGGTTCATCATCCCTCCCTCGCGCCGCATTGGGTCAAGAACGGCGACAATGTTTCGATCAGGCGATCGCCGACTGCGCCGCTCCCGCAGGCCTGACCGTCTCGCACCTGACCGAGGTTCTTCCCCACGCCTGGGCCGCACAAGAGCAACTGCTCGGCCTCGGCTGAGCCACAGACTCCCACGAAGCCATTCGCCGCGACTTGGCTGTCTCGGCTGCTGGCCGGCCAAAGCTAAAACAAACCAGTCTCAGCCGGAATCGAACAGGGCGGTTAAGCAGGCGGTGCGCGTCGATCAGGAAACGGCTCCGACCGAAGATGGGTGCACGGATCGTGATCTGATTTTGCGAAATGTCGAGCGCGTCACGATCCACGCTGGTCAAATCGTTGTCGCTCTGCGCGGTCCGGAAGGTGAACCAAACCAAGCGGAGAGAGAAGCCGAGGCGAACTTTCCGATTCATTTGTCGATCCCTTATGCTCCCAACGGTCCGGCCAAGAAAGGCGTTGTCCACGCGCCTGCGGAGAGCGGGACGATCGATCCGAAAACGCGGGACGCCTTGCTGCAGGCGATCGCCCGATCGCGCGCCTGGATGGACGCCATCCTCGCGGGCAGAATCGCATCGTTCGACGAGATCGCCTCTGCCGAAGGCCTCGCCGAGCGGCACGTCCGTTTCCTGATGCCGCTCGCCTTCTTGTCGCCTCGGATCATTGCAGCGATCAACCAAGGCGCGGTCCGCCGAGACCTGACCGTATCCAATCTGGCCCGCGCGCTCCCGGTCAAATGGGCCGACCAGGAGCAGATGCGCGGACTCGGTTAAGGCAGGACTCCCGCACTCGATTTCAGGCTCCATGGCGCCCTCGGAAACCAGGTCTCGTCGGAAGCGAACCGAGATCCTCGAAGCGGCATGATTATTCACCGGCCGCGTATGCTGACGGGCCCTCTGTGAACCGGTCTCAACCAAAATCGAACCCGTCTGGGCCCTGATCCACCCATAATTCCGGAGATTCGAAAATCGCGACCAGAGACTTTAGCCAGACTGGCCCGCCAGAGACCCGGATTTCGCCCCTCGATGCGTCTCTAAGACGCAAGCCTCCTGCCTAACCTGCCGGAATTTCGCGCCTTTTGGCCGAGCCCGCAATCGGTCTGAAATTCTGGGAATGCGTGGCTGCCCAGAGAGGATTCGAACTCTTGAATCCAGAGACGCGTGGCCGGTCCCTGGCAAAGACTTGACGGCATATTTTGGGGCGATTGGGCTTAATTTTCCTCGCAGAAAGGAGTGGACTTCCGCGCCGAACGGAGCGTCACTGTCGCCATGCCGAGAGGGCCGTTTGGCCCATTCGGGATCCTACCCCGCTGGCGATGGCGCCACCGCGGGGCTTCGGCAGTGACGGCGCTTAGCGTCGTCACCACCGAAAAGGATCCTACAATGGCAAACGCCAAAAACCCCTCTAAATCCAAGTTTGCGCGCGCTAAGAGCCGCGCGAAAAGCCCTGCGAAACCTGGAACCGTTTCACCGGGTTCGAACTCGCTGCGGGACCAAGCAGGAGGCCGTCCTCGCCCTGCTCAGAGAGCCCAAGGGCTCAACGATCGCCGCCATCATGCAGGCGACCGGCTGGCAACCGCACTCGGCCCGCGGTTTCCTCGCAGCGGTCGTGCGCAAGAAACTCGGCTTGACGCCGATTTCGGAGAAGACCGGCGGCGAACGCATTTATCGCTTGAAATCCGGACAGCCGTCTAAATCGAAGCCGAAGATCTCCGGCACGGCAGCCGCCTAGCCATGGCTTCCGTGGACCCGCGAGCGATTGAGGGCAAGATCGATCGCATTCGATCGCTCGGCCTCGTGGAATTGCGTTGCGAATGGCGGCGGCTGCATCGGGGTGAACCGCCGAGGATCAGTCGCGACCTGCTTGTCCTTGCGCTTGGTTATAGACTTCAGGAAATCGCGCACGGCGGCCTCGGCAAGTCGACCCGTCGCAAGTTGCAAACGTTGGCGAAGGCGTTGCGGACAACGGGGCGAGTTGGCCCTGCGCCGAGCCTCAGCCTGAAGCCCGGCGCGCGCCTTGTTCGGCAATGGCGCGGCCGCACCCACACCGTCACGGTGACGGAAGAGGGTTTCGACTATGCCGGGACGAACTATTCGTCTCTGACCAAGATCGCCAAAACGATCACCGGAGCGCACTGGTCGGGTCCGCGCTTCTTTAGCCTGCCAGCGGCGGCTGCCGAACGTCCAAGCAATGGGGAGCGCGATGGGTGAGTTGGAAAAGACGCCGCGACGATCCGCCAAAAAGGCGCGCTGCGCGATTTACACACGAAAATCGTCGGAGGAAGGCCTGGAGCAGGCCTTCAACTCGCTCGACGCCCAGCGCGAAGCCTGCGCCGCCTTCATCCTCTCGCAAAAGCATGAAGGCTGGACGGCGGCGCCGACGCTCTATGATGATGGCGGGTTTTCTGGCGGCACGATAGAGCGCCCAGCCCTGAAAAGGCTGATCGCCGACATCGAGTCAGGCCAGATCGATGTGGTCGTCGTTTACAAAGTCGACCGTTTGACGCGCGCGCTTTCCGATTTCGTCAGGCTCGTTGATGTCTTCGACCGCCGCGGCGTCTCGTTCGTGTCGATCACCCAGCAGTTCAACACCACCACCAGCATGGGCCGGCTGACTTTGAACGTCCTTTTGTCCTTCGCCCAATTCGAGCGCGAAGTGATCGGCGAGCGGGTGCGCGACAAGATCGCCGCCTCCAAGAAAAAGGGCATGTGGATGGGCGGCATGCCGCCTCTCGGCTATGACGCGCAAAACCGCAAACTGGTCGTCAACGAGGACGAGGCCCGCACTGTCGTCGATATCTACCGGCGCTATCTCGCGCTCAACGCGCTGCGAGAGGAGCTTGCCGAGGTTGGGATCAGGAGCAAGCGCCGCATGCGGCCCGATGGCTCCGGCTATGGCGGTCAGACGCTCTCCCGGGGCGCGCTGTATCTGATCCTTCAGAACCGTCTTTACCGCGGCAAGATACCCTATCAAGGCCAATTCTATCCCGGAGAACACGAAGCGATCGTAGACGAGCCGTTGTGGGACGGCGTCCAGGCGGCGCTTGCCGCCAACCGCGTCGAGCGGGCGACGGGCGCGCGCGCGGCGCGCCCAAGCCTGCTGACGGGCATGGTTTTTGACGAGAGCGGCGAGCGCCTGACGCCAACACATGCGGTCAAGAAGGGAGCGCGCTACCGCTACTATGTTTCGAACTCCCTCATCACCGGGGACGTAAGGACCCGTTCGAGCGGCCGGCGAATACCCGCGGGCAATTTGGAAGCCGTGGTGATCGACAGGCTTCGCGCATTTCTCGCCGACCCCCGAGCGATCCTCGACGCCGCCAACAATGAATTGCCCAACGGTTCAGGATGGAGCCAACTGATCGAACGCAGCCGTCAGATCGCGGAAGAACTCGGAGGCTACGCGCCAGACAAAGTCAAAGCGATGCTCATGGCGCTGCTCTGCCGCGTGGAGATCAAATCCGAATGCATCGAAATCACGCTCGCTCGAGGCCGCCTTATCGAGCTGCTGGTCGGCTCGATTGATCTGAAGACGCAGCATCAGGGACTGATCAATGATGTGAGCGATATCTTGAGGTTGACGGCGCCGGCGACCCTCAAGCGCGTCGGCCGCGAAATGCGACTGCTGGTCGAGGACCCCGAGGACCAGACGGCAGCCGATCCCAGCTTGCTCAAAATCATTGCTCGCTCTCACCACATCCAGGCGCGCCTGACCCATAACCCCAAGCTGACCGTGCATGACGTCGCGCGCGCGGAGCGAGTGTCGGCGGCCTACGTCTATTCCATCCTGCGTCTTCCCTGGCTGGCGCCCGACATCACCACGGCCATCATCAATGGCCGAAAACCGCCGCAACTCACCGCCAAGACATTGATGCGCCTGACGCCGCGGCTATCGCCCGACTGGGCCGAACAGCGAAAGCTGCTCGGCTTCCGCTGAGAACGGGGCGCCGGTTCTGCAAGCCGTCGCCTCCGTCACATCGGCTTCGCGTGCGAAATAAGCTGCTCGGCCGACGAAAAAAGTAAACCCCGAAATAGCGCCGGAGAGATTTTCACGACGGGCGCGGCCGAGATTGCGCCTGAACGCGTCTCCGCCTTGAACCGGATGCAACGCAAGACCGCGTAACCCCGCCATTTCGCGACAAAATAGGGCTCGCAAGAAAGACAAAACTATACACAATATCAATTACTTAATTGCTGGCCGGGCAAACAGGATTCGAACCAGAGCATGCACTTCATATGCATCGCTTCTAACCGACAGAAAACGCTAACGAAATTGCGCGCGCGATGGTCGAGAGGCTCGACGAATAATCTCGCGCGCCTGGCGCATCGCAACTCTCTCCGCATCGGCCGCTCCTTTGGATTGCCAAAGGCGCGACCTTAAGAGTGGCCAGCGGAGCCGCTCGTCGCCGTTCCAGATTCCGGGCGGGATCATCCCGTTCCGGTGGGCGGGATCATCTCGTTATGACGGGCGGCATCATTCCGTTACGGTGGGCGCGATCATCTCGTTTTGGTGGGCGGCTTCGATCGGAATCAGCAAGCGGCGGCTCGCAAATGCGAGAGTTTGATATATGATCCTTTTTTCTATGTGTACAAGTCTATATGAGTTCAAGTCCATATTTCTTGCCAGTCGCCAGTGCGAACGGATTGAAATTAATTCCTTTCAAACGCCCTATTCTTTGCGCAAGTGGCTCGGTCCTATAAAGCTTTTCGATCCGGTCGTGAAGCCTCAAATCCTTCATGAATCCTTCGGATGTCGCAAGGTTGTGAGGGAGAATACTGTCGTCATGGCCGCCTCGGAGGACAAGGTCTTTTCGTTCCGATTTGTAGATGTTCTGCACGATGGTCGCAAAAAATTCTTCGAGATCTAACCAGGGATCACCCGTTAAAATCTTCTTCAAAAAGGGAGAGGTTTTTGGCCTCACCGCATGGGTCATCTCATGAACGAGTGACGAGTCGAGTTCACTTTTCGGGTCGGTTTCCGTGCCACTCGCCTTAAGCGGCGTGCAAGTTTTTGGATCGCGAGGGTTGATCTTGACGGGCGGAACTTTATCGTCGGGATTCGTCTGGGATACGTGGGCCTCATCGGCAAGGCATTTACTCATATGCCCTCCCATCATCACCGCATCGCGCTCTCCGATTGGCAGGATATAAAGGGGCTCTGGAAGCCTCATAGCCGCGCCTAAGATCGCCGCGCCAGTGCTAGATTTTGCAATGCGCATTACCGCATGGAGGATTTCGTTCTCATATTCCTCGACCTTGGGGCCGATGGCGGGCTTGCGCTCAATCTCGTTGAGCCTCCCCGGCCCGAGCACGTCGGGATTGATCGTCCTCTCGAGCAGATACCACTCGAATAAAAGATCGTCGCGATTATTTCCGCTGATTATGAGATTCAAGGCCTCCAATTTTATCATGGCTTCCGCCTCGGTAGCTTGTGTAGATCATCACTTGTAAGCCCTACCTATTGGTGACGACGTGCGGTAACGCACCCGTTTTGCCGATGTCACAGCCTTGAGAATGCTTTAGCTTAACCTTCTGCCTTCGGGTTCAGCCTTGGGGCAACAAGCGCACCCCTGAGGCTTCATCGAAAAGTCAATAGGATGCCAATACTCGCCATGATCCGCAATCAGCAAGCCGAAAGCAGTTTCGATAGCGGGTTCATCCGTCGCAGCTCGCTATCGGTTAACAATCATTCGGCTGGATTTGGCAGGCTTCACTGGTTTGGCGCACCTCTCCATGTAACGAAAGCTGCAATTATGGAGAGAATTCGTCAGTTGACTGAAAATGAAAGTGATTGGCGGCTGCGCGCATCGTTCGCGAGTTCAAACGCTCCACGAAGACGTTATCCATCCAGCGGCCGCGGCCATCCATCGAGATTTTGATTTCGTGTCGCTTGAGGACATCAGTGAAGGCGGCGCTGGTGAATTGGCTGCCCTGGTCGGTGTTGAAAATCTCCGGCTCGCCGAACCGCGCCAGCGCCTCCTCGAGCGCCTCGCAGCGGGCGCCGAAGGCGACGGACGTGTATTGCGAGCCACGGTCCGAATGGTGTCCCACGGGAACGCTTCGGTAAGTTGGCGGGCCAGCCAACCAAATCGAAGCAGACCTCCATATCGCCGGCCGCTGAGCCATGGTTTCAATGGACTCTCGAGCGATCGGGATGCCGGGCCAACAACCTGCGCCGGCCGGGTGGGCGTTGGCGCAGCCCGTCATCGAACATCTTGCTGCCGATTCCCCGGAAGCGCGCGGCCGCCCGCAGCGCACCTTTCGCACGCCGCAGGACCGGTTGCCGGAGGAGTTCGCGCTTGCCAGGATCGCGGCTGCGCCGCCTGCGATTTCTCGCCATGGGCGTCGACCGGACCGGTGGCGGCTCACCCGGCGGGCAATTCCCTACAAGACGCTACAAATTCCCTGCTCGGCTTAATAACTTCCCTGCTCGGCGCGAATTAATTCCCTGTTTCATTCTGTAGGGAATTGTCCTGCAACTAACTGATTTTGCTGCGTTCTGGCGGGCACTTTTTCGCCAAATGGCCCGATTTTCGTAAAATTCCCTGCATTTTCCCTGTTATACGCCGGCTAAGCAAGCCGAAAATCGGCGCCGTGGATGACGCGGAAATTGTCGGTGATTCGGTCGCAGAAATGTTTCCAGCCTCTGGGCACGGTGTGCCGGAGGAACTTGATGACCTCCCTGCGGAACTCGGCGAAGGTCTTGTAATCCCGGTTGTGGGTGACGTTTTCGTGCATCAAGGCCCACAACCGTTCGATGGGATCGAGATGCGGACAGTAGGACGGAAGGAAGTGCAGCACGATTTTGCGCCCTGCCGCCGCAAGCCATTCTTTGACGATGTCAGCCTTGTGATAGCTGGCGTTGTCGACGAAGACGTGGATGAGGCGCATCGCGGTATGCGTGCCCTCGATCTCGCCCAATAGTTTGATGAAGCTCAGCGCGTTGACCTTCTCGACGGCGAGAATCTGCGTCTGGCCGGTTTCAAGATTGATGGCGCCGTGGATGTTGAGCCGGTCACGGCCCGTCGTCTGCTCCACCGCGAGGGCGACGTCCTTGCGGGCCCAACAGCCGGCCGGCCTCACCTGATGGGTCGGGTGAACCGCATCGACGAAGAGGACGGCCTCATCGACGCCCATCGTGTTGAGCAGGTTCTCGTATTCGTCGATGAAGGCTTGCTGCTTGGCGTCGTCGAGGCCGCGCGGCATGGCCTCCGGCTTGCGATAGTCAAAGCCCAAGCGATGAAGCAACGCGATCAGCCCCGAGCGGCTATAGCTCAGCCCAAATGAGCGCTTCAGCCAAGCCCCGATCTTCCGGGTGCTGCGGGGGCAATGGGCGTCGATCCAAGCGCCCAGAGCGATTGCCTGCTCGTCGGTGAGGCGGCTGCTGCCGCCCTCGTGGCCAAAGCTCTTCAGCCCCTCGGCGCCACCTCCCTCATAGGCCCGATGCCAATCGCGAACCGTGTCGTCGTCCAGCAACAAGGCCTGCGCGACGCGCTCGCAGCTCCAGCCCTGGTCGAGAAGGACGATGGCGTTGGCTCGGCGGGCCACGCGATGCTCCGCAAGTCCATCCCGAGCAAGCCCGGTCAGGGCTCGCCGCTCGTCAGCCGAGAGAAATCCGCCGCGAATCACATCCCCAGACGAATCCCGTTCGCCCGCAACGTCAAGGAGTTTCTCGGCTTCTCAAAGAGTCGGAGTATAGCAGGGAATTTGCCCAGCAAGATGGCGGGCTGTGGTCGAGCCGCAAGGGGTCGAGATGCTGAGTTCTCGATCGCCTGCTGAACTGTGTGAAGGACGCCTGAGCGGCCCCAGACCAAAAATATCCGTAAATCACGACTTTCGCCCATTTGAAGGACTTCAGGGTACTGATGATATCAGGTCACACATGGCGGAATATGGCGAATGGAATCGCAAGGGCGCAGTCCTCAGCACTGTGACGGCCCAAAAGGAATATGGGGTGACCCGCGATTTCATCGTGAAGGGTATCCAAGCCGGCAAACTTGAATACCGGGAAGGAGCGGTATGGGGCAACGCCTACCTCAGGGTCCTTAGAAGCCAGCTCGAACTGTATATAGTTGAACAGCTTGGTTCAGAATACTTGGTGAGTAAAAAGCCAAGACCGAATTGCTAGCTATCAACAAGGAAATAGCTGATCTCAGGGAGAAACTGGCCGCCCTTGAAGCGCGAAAGGTGACACTTGAGCGCGCGATCAAGACGTAGCCACCGGCCTCAATCCTAGCGGATTACCGATCTGAATCAAAAGTTTCTTGCGAATTTTCACTGCGCGGGAACGATGCAGCCGATTACATCGGGCTTATGCGATTTCAGGATGCTCGCGGAATCGTATCATATGAATAGGAACAAGGTGGGGGCTTGCCATGCAATTGGATCGACTTCACGAGCGAGACGCTGCAGAGCCTCGACCTCACCGCGGAGATCCGATCGAACCTCGAAGGCGCGATCCACTTGATCAGCAACTTCCTGCCGGGATTGCAGCGCGCCGCTCGCTGTTCGCGCCCGGCGACAAAATCATGCAGATCGAGAACGACTACGACCGCGACGTCTTCAACGGCGATCTTGCGACCGTGCTGCGCATCGACGAGACTGAAGGCGTTCTGATCGCCGGCTTCGACGGCCGCGAGGTCGAATATCCCTTTGGCGAGCTCGACGCCTCGGTCCCCGCCTACGCGACGACGGTCCACAAATCGCAAGGGTCCGAATATCCCGCCGTCCTCATCACGCTTGCGACCCAGCATTACGCGATGCTGGCGCGAAACCTCGTCTACACCGCCGTCACGCGCGGCAAGCGCCTGGTCGTCATCGTCGGCCAACGTCGCGCGCTGGCGATTGCGGTGCGAAGCGGCGGCGGAAGGCGCCGGTGGACCAAACTGGCGGAGTGGCTGAAAGCGGCGGGAATGACCTGAGGAGCCTTGTTGAGGGGATCGGCGCTCTTTGCGTCGCGAAGCCGGCGTTGACACTCTCACTCACTGTCACTTTCGTGTTGGCAGGCTATGAAATGATGGATGGCGACTTGCCGAAGCAGTTGACCAGATTATGCGAAATATAAAAGGCGCCGGGCATTGCCGCGCCGTCGACAGGCTTGCTTTTTCGATTCTGGCGGGCCTCTTGGAAGATCGCGTGTTGAAGCACTTTCGCACCGGCTTTATTGCTAAGTGCAGCCCCGTCCATTTTTTTGGGGCAGCTTTGACCTTGCGGTGACGCGCTTTTCCGGCCGTGTGGCGATCGAGGCTGAAAAGCTCCTGCCCCGACCTTGAGTTGTCGCTTGGAAGGGCCGCACTCTCGGCATTTCTGCTGTATATATGTGGGCTTGGAGCCGCGGGTGAACGACACCTTTGTAAGAACCGCAGCACTGAAACCTGGGTGCCGCCGCTGGCGTGCATAGGAACACGATTTCAAATTTCGAGACCGGCAAGTATGCGGGGACCGAGGCGGCAATAAACGCAATGCGCGCTGCGCTCGAACGCGCGGGTGTCATCTTTCTGGAGAACGGAGAGGGGTCTGGCGTGAAGCTGAGGAAGGCGCCCAAAGGAGCGTCCGCCGCCTCTCTTCCGGTCGAGGACGAGCTGGACAGTCAGAATGACGAATAGCGGGCGGCGTATCGCTATCTCCGAATAGGCGTAATGGATGACTGAGGGTGAATTTGTTGTCGAGACGGCGGACGCAAGGTCTATTCGCGTTCGGCATTTGCGAACTGGCGCACGGTTTTCGTTTGTGATCGCGTGGCGGAAAGTTGACGGCTCAGTTAGCGGTGAGCCCAATCCTCTAAACTCCACCCTTCGCAGTCGAGCTCGCTCATTTGCTAAGATCGAGGCTCGCGCGCGAGGATTGATCGATTGAGCCGGCGTCGAGTTCATCGCCCAGAATGGCGGAGGGCCGGGCGTGAGAAGGCGCACGTCCGATCGATGGCAGGAACCTCCGTCACAAGCACACGGTGACGGAGGTAGCTTACCAAACTACCGGATCCCGATCGTTGCACCTCAAGGCCAAATTGAGGGGGTGGCGATACGGCCGGCTCCCGCGCGGGAAGAGAGCCCGCATCTTGTAAGGCGAGGCAGCCTCGCCGGCAACTTTGCTTCATATTCGACGGCCAATGAGTTTGACCTGCGCCGATGACAGTTTTATCGCGGGTAAGGCCGCTGAGGACGCCCATGGCTGGCTTCGCGGCGTCTCCGTAGCGCCGGTAGCGGCGGCGGTCAAGGCCGAAGCCCTGAGCCTGCACCACGAGTGCAGCGTTGTGCATCCGGGCGACGGCGAGAAGCCCAAAGCAAAGGAGGGCTTTGCTTGGGGCTTTTGATAGGCGCCGTCTACGGGATTGTCGCGCTGGCGATCGTTCACGCTATGGGAGGTTAACCACATGAAGCCCTTGACGATGGCTTACACTTTCAACATGACCCCGAGAATGGAAATCACATTGGCGGTTTTAGAAGTAGCCAAGGACGCCAATGACGCGGTTGTCATAGCCGCGTGCCGTAGAATTATCGAAGCCAACCGCATTGGCTGGGGAAAGCATGGGAAGCCCGCGGACCTCTGCCTTGTTCTCGACTTCTACGGGCGCTCTAACGGCGGGACCATCAGCGACAAAGGTCGCGACGCGCGCGACATCATGCTGGGGCTTGCCAAAACCTGCATGAAGTTGAAATTGTCGTTCTACGAATTCATCGGCGCACGCCTCGGCATTCCAGGGCCAAAAATCCCGCCCCTCGCAAGCCTCATCCGACCAGCCCCCGCATAAATCCAGCGTCCGCCTCCGCCGGATCGAACCAATTGTCGAAAAGTCTTTCGGCGGCGACATCAGCCGCCGCATTCATGCTATCTCTTTTCACGGCGTAATCTCCATCGGCGCGCTGAGCCAATTCTCTTTGTTGAAACAACGCGGAGATTACGCCACCTTCAATTTCCAACCACTTCCGCTACGGCACCGCTAGCTCCTTGCCTTTCCGGTACCGTATGGGGTTTCGGTGAAGCCGCGGTGCTGCAACTCCACTTCGGAAAGACCTGTCTGCGGTCCGGTCGCGGCTCCGATCATTGGCACTTCGGCGGGCAACGCCAAGCCTCAGGTACCTCAATCCAGTGCCCGTACCCATATATTTCGGAAACTAATGGGTGGACTCAATTCCTGATGAGCCTGCAACATGATTGGCGCGCTGGCATATGCGCGGTAGGCAGGCTTGCCGACATAGACCGTTTCTCCGCTCAGCACGGCATTGTTCTGGATAAGAACGCCGTTGAATAGTGCCGTGATCCGCGCCCGCGATTGAAGGCTGCCGTCATTCGCAAATGCAGGCGCCGTCCATATAATGTCGTATGTCTGCCATTCGCCGGGAGGGCGTGCCGGGTTCACTAACGGAGGGATCTGCTTGTAGATCGCACCAGCCTGGCCGTTTACATAGGTTTCGTTGTTGTAGGAGTCGAGTATCTGTAGTTCATACCCCGTATCGTCAGGGCCGGTCGTGGCAAGGAATACACCCGAATTGCCACGATGCTGTCCGGTGCCGGTGATCCCACGCGGCACCAGCCACTCGAGATGCAACTGATAATTTCGGAATTGGCGCCTGGTCACGATGTTACCGCCGGCCCGGTCCACCGTCATCACCCCGTCGGTAACCTTCCAACGTGCAGGGCCTCCGTCGCGGTGGGAAATCCATTCGCTCAAGTCCTCACCGGAAAATAGGACAAACGCATCGGACGGCGGCAATCCGGGTCGTTCGGCGGGCTGCACGACAGAGGGTTTGGGCTCCCACTGCTCGGTTTCCTTCGGGTCCATGCGTTGCTGTGCGATTACCGGGCTAATAGCAATCACCAGTGCGGCAATGCCAAATTGAATACTCTTCAGGACAGATGGCACGATCTATTCTCCTTGCACAGTGATTTTACATCAGCCCAGCAGCAGGTGGCGGATGATTTTGCGCGCCGACGTGGTCCAAAGGCTCTGGGCCGCGAAGTTCGGCTGAGTAGCCGAGCGCTTCCACGGACTGGCTTACCTGTCGGCGGCTCGTCTCGCTCACCGCGCTGGGATTGCTCAGGTTCGTGACACGGTCGCGATCAACACGCCCGCCCCCCGCGCCACATCCGAGATCGTTGTCGCCTCGCGCGCCTTCACGACGGCCGTCCTCGAATTCGACCTAGCCAGTGGTGCTTCCAGCCTCGTCAGCCTCTTAACCGACATTCGCCCGATGACCGTCGGCCTGATGGAAAACTGACCCAGTTTTGATATTTTGACAAGCCCGAGCGTTCCCCGAGGTGTCTCCGTGGTCATTCGGAGGGGTCGTGGCTGGCCGAGTGGCCATCGGGGATCGCATACTGCCGAATTCGCTGTCATCGAGACACTTCTCCCGTCAGTTTGGCCGAACGCATCATAATCGAACACTTCGCGCAGGTGCTGGATCAGGTTTTGGGCGCAACTCAGCGATCATCTGGAGAATCTGTGCGAACAGATTTTTTGGGATGGCGACCTCCGCCATCTGGAATCCGACATAGCGGGCGTGGCTGACGACCTTCGCATCGATTTTGATCAGCTTCTCCTTCAGGCTCGTCAGCGACCAATCCTTGATCAATTCCGGCGTCGCCAGCGTGCGAAGGAAGTCGCCGAGATTGTAGGCCAGTGCGTGAAGCTGAAGGCAAACCGCGTTGGCGGCGAACGAGCGACATGACAGTCGCGTCCATTTGATCGCGCCTTTGCCTTCCTTGATCCACTGCTCGCATGTTCCGCGCTTGTTGTAGAAAGCTACAACGCGCTCCGCCAGGCGGCTCACGTTTGTCACGATGAATCCGACGCGCGGATAAAGTTCGCCGGGATGCCATTCGACCTTGGCAACCACGCGGCGCGGCTTCGTCCAGCTTCCCGGCCTGATAACAGAAATTTGCGTATGACCGGCGGACATGGTTCGGAGGCCGTCCAGCTGGCCTCGTCAGCAGATAGCCAATCCTCCCCCCTGCAAGACGTTGTTCTTCGGCAGGCGGATCGCGTGCTTGATCCCTTCGGCTTCGAGGTACTCGTAGACATCGGGATTGGCGAAGCCCGCGTCGGCGCGGAAATAGATGCGCGACACCTTGCCCTTGTACCGCGCCACGACCGGCTTCAGAACACCGTCCCAGCCGTCGGCGCTGTGGACATTGCCGGGGCGCAACGCGCACCGTTCCAGATCGCCGAATCGGTTGAAGACGAACAGCGGGTGATAGCACGTGCAATCGTAGTGGGGGCGTTGTCACATCTGCGGCGGGCTTGTCTTCAATAAGCTATAGCCCTACCATTCAAGATGACAAAAATCAGTTATAGCGGCTATCGCTTTCCGCCCGAAATCATCCAGCACGCGATCTGGCTTTACTTTCGCTTCACCCTGAGCTTCCGCGACGTCGAGGATTTATTGGCCGAACGCGGGATTATCGTCTCTTACGAGACGATCCGGCGCTGGGTGAACCATTTCGGGCCGACGGTCGCAGCCGAGCTGCGCAAACGCCGGCCAAAGCCCCATGCGGCCTGGCATCTCGACGAAGGTGCGCCACGAAGGCGCGAAGGAGGAGCTATGAGTTAGGCACTTCCAAAGCAGCCATGCTGCACAGGAGATGAGGGATAGGCCCCTCGAAGCCAGCTTGCAGGAACGGGCTTCAAACCACCTCAAGCTGCTGTCGTAAAGAGCGATGGTGGTGAGCATTGAGGAAAAGGCCGGACCGGATCCGGTCAGGTAAGATGCAAGGAGACGAGCGTAAGCGAACCGCTGAAGACGTGTCGAAAAGTGCATAGATGGCGTCAGAACCGGGCGCGCTTCGTTAGCCCGGGATAAGTCTGGGAGATAGCCTGCCTACTGCCCAGACGGCGTCCGGCATGAAGGCGGCGTGAACTTGTTTCAGGCTCTTGTGCGGAACGTGGGAACCTGTCGCTCCGATGCTAAGGGAGATGTCCAAGTGGAAGCACCATGAGGACCCGAGTACCGATGCGGAGCACAGGGACGGAGTTGCGCGTAGTAGTGATGAAGGTGCTGTAATGGCGTTGGAGCGAAGGCGCAACACTGTCTGGCTTTATCGAAAGGTCAACCGCCATGCGGGAGGAGCCTTTGGGTAAGGCAAAACCGTTCGATATTCCCAAACAAGTTGTTTGGGAAGCTTACCAACGGGTAAAGGCGAACCGGGGCGCAGCCGGGGTCGATGATCAGTCGATTGAAGCCTTTGACCAGGATGTGAAGAACAACCTGTTCAAGCTTTGGAATCGACTGTCATCGGGCAGCTACTTTCCGCCGCCAGTCAAACGGGTTGCGATCAAAAAGCGTCAAGGTGGTTCAAGGCCGCTGGGTATTCCAACGGTCTCAGACCGAATAGCGCAAGGGGTGGTGAAGGCGTACCTGGAACCGGAATTGGAAAGACACTTCCATCCCGATTCCTATGGGTATCGGCCCGGCAAGTCAGCACTCGAGGCCTTGGGTGTTGCAAGGCAAAGATGCTGGCGCTATGACTGGGTTCTCGATCTCGACATTCGGGCATTTTTCGACACCATTCCCCATGATTTGCTGCTCCGGGCGGCGCGAAAGCACACCGACTGTCCGTGGGTGCTGTTATACATTGAGCGGTGGCTGACGGCTCCCGTGCAACTGGAAAATGGCGCCTTGGAGCCTCGGGAAAGGGGAACACCCCAGGGTTCAGTCATCTCGCCCCTGCTGGCGAACCTCTTTCTGCATTATGCGTTCGATCGGTGGATGGCCAAACACCATCCGGATATGCCGTTTGAACGCTTTGCCGATGATGCCGTTTGTCACTGCAGCAGTGAGCGTCAGGCTCAAAGGTTGCAGGCGGATCTTGAGCGACGATTTGCTGAATGTGGACTTACGCTACATCCAGACAAGACACAGATCGTGTATTGCAAGGATAACGTGCGACGGGGGCAATACCTGAACCAGAAGTTCGACTTTCTCGGCTATACCTTTCGGCCGAGACTGGCGATGAACCGATGGGGCAAGACCTTCGTCAACTTCAGTCCAGGCATGAGCAATCGAGCCGCGAAAGCCATCCGTCAGACGATGCGAGACTGGAAACTCGACTGTCGTATCGACAAACGCATTGACGATCTGGCCAAAATATTCAACCCGATCATTCGCGGTTGGATTATGTACTACGGTCGTTACCACAAATCGGCACTTTCCCGAACGTTAATGCATCTCGACCTACGCCTGGCGCGCTGGGCGATGTCGAAATATCGACGCCTAAGAGGGCATCGTCGGCGTGCACGGTACTGGATCCAGGACATCAGGCGTCGGGAGCCAGTACTTTTTGCACATTGGCCATTGCTATACCGGGCACCGGTTGGACAGTAGGAGCCGGATGAGTGGAGACGCTCACGTCCGGATCTGTGAGAGCCTGGGGGTGCAATTCCCCCGGGCCACTCGACTCTATCTGAAGATCAATGGCCGCATTGTCTATCTATGGCGGGCCGTCGACGCCGAGGGCGAAGTGCTCGACGTGCTGATCCAGAGCCGGCGGAACAAGAAGGCGGCGTTGAAACTGATGCGCAAGCTTCTGAAGAAATACGCCTTTGTCCCTGATAGGCTGGTCACCGACGATCTGCGATCTTACGCCGCCGCGGCCCATGATCTCGGGCTCGCAAGACGTCATGAACGAGGCCGATGGAGCAACAACCGGGCGGAGAATTCGCATCAGCCGACGCGGCGACGAGAACGAAAGATGCAAGGCTTCAAGAGCGCCGGATCGGCGCAAAGATTTCTCTCAGCGCACGCCGCCGTTCAAAATACCTTCTACGTCCAACGCCATCTCACCTCGACACGAACGCACCGGGCCTTTCGCGCCGCGGCGATGGACACGTGGCGCGCCGCCGTCGCAATCGCCTGAAAATGGAGCGAGATCTGGTTTCCTGCGTTCTCCCTTCGACAACTTGACAGCGCCGTCGGAAGCGTTGGCAAAGCGCCGCGGCCGATTTCCCGTCTTCGCAGTCCTGTCACGAAAGTGAAGGAAGAGTGCCAGGACGCGGGCCTCGCGAGGGCCTTTGCCTAGGCTGTGCAAACCATAATGGGAGTTCAATTCAAATGACCATCCCCCTTCTCTCCGGCGCCGCCATCCTGGCGCTATTTCTGGCGGCGGCTGAGGGTCGCGCCAACTCCCTGTCCGATCGCCGCGCGGCCAAGGAAAAGGCCGATACGATCGAGGTCGAAGTCGCCTGCGGTAAGATCGACAAGGAAAACTGCGCCGTCGTGGTTCCCGAGATCTCTGCGAAGACCGTATCCCAGGGCGTTCGTCTGAAGCCGCTGGAGTCAAAGGGCAGCGTCAAATCCGTTAACGGCTTGTGCGACGGCGACGTTAATTCGGCCGTCGTGCAGGCGGACGTTGTGGCCGCACGGGTCGGCAAGCCGGACTGCACAGGGAAGGTGGTTGCGCTCGGCGCGCCGCTCTACCCTTACTATGGTTACATGGTCGTTCGCGCCGACACGCGCGAGGATAAGTTCGGCGAACTCGTCGACCATCTGAAACCTGGCGCAGTCTTACGCGTAGCGGCCGGCGGCTCCGGGTCGGGCGGCGAGCTGACGCTGCGCAATATCCTCACAAGCGCGCCGGAATGGAAGCAACTCATCGACATTCAGCCGGATGGATCGGCGACCGCCCTCAACAAATTGCGTGATCGCCAGATCGACGCGTTCTTCGTCATGGACGGCCCGCAGTCTCCACTCTTGCAAGAGGTTAGGGAAACGGTCGATCCGAAGACCAAACAGCGGATCTTCAAGTTCGTCGACTTTCGTCCCAGCTCCAAGCTCCTTGGCGTGCCCTACAACGGGCGCAGCCTCTATGCGACGGCGAGGCGTTGTCACGGGGATTTGGGCTTGCGGCCTCGCTTCCGGTTCGCTAGCCAAGGGGATGGCAAAAATCAGCTACAAAGGGTACCGGTTCCCACCTGAGATCATCCAGCAGGCGATATGGCTTTATCTTCGGTTCACGCTGAGCTTTCGCGACGTCGAAGATTTATTAGCTGAGCGTGGGATCATAGTCTCCTACGAAACGGTTCGGCGCTGGGTGAACCATTTCGGACCGATGATCGCGGCGGACCTGCGCAAACGCCGACCAAAGCCCCATGCGACTTGGCATCTCGATGAAGTCTATCTCAAGATCGATGGCCGCATGGTTTATTTGTGGCGCGCCGTCGACGCCGAGGGCGAGGTCCTCGATGTGCTGGTCCAGGCGAAAAGGAACAAGCGGGCGGCGCTGAAACTCATGCGCAAGCTTTTGAAAAAATATGGCTTCCTGCCGGAGGCTCTGGTCACGGACGAATTGCGATCTTACCGCGCCGCCGCCCGCGATCTTGGGATCGAGCATCGGCATTGCACTGGCCAATGGCGAAACAACAGGGCGGAGAATTCGCATCAACCGACCCGACGACGAGAACGCAAGATGCAGGGCTTCAAGAGCGCCGGATCGGCGCAAAAATTTCTCTCAATCCACGCCACGATCTACAACACATTCAACGTCCAGCGCCATCTCATCTCAGCCAGAACGCACCGAGCCTTCCGGGCCTCGGCCATGCAGACATGGCGCGAAGTCGCCGCCGCAGCGTGAGCCTGACGTATCAAGTGATTTGTTACGAGCTTTTTTAGGGTAATGTGACAGGGCCGTCATAGCCAAGCGGGACCAGATCCGCGTGCAATTGTTTGAGCGTGCGTTTCTGCTTGCGCGGCCTGTTCGCCAGTTTGCTCGGCCGCGCCGGAACCCTAAACTTGGGCTCGACAGCACTCGACCTAAGATATTTGCGGATCATGTTACGCGACAAACCGGTCCGTCGCGCGATCTCCCGGATCGAAAACTGGTCTCGTAAGGCCCGGCGTCGAATAATGCTCAATAACGCCATGTCTATCACTCCGTCGACCCCCGCTGAAAACAGCCAGGGCGGGTTCAAAACATGGGTCAAATCTCGGTGGAAATTTCTCGCTCTCCGGGTCAGTTCCTCGCGGAAATCAACAGCTAAGACCTAGCCGGTCCCAAGGATTCGAAGGTTGCTGCTCGGAGTCATTCTGCCGCTCCTCAACGCCCAAGGTCTCGCTTTGGAATTACTTTTCCGGTTCGTCACGCCGAACATAGGCTTTTGCCAGGTCTGCTACGCACCCTGTCGCCTTCCCTGCGCCGCCCCCGGCTCTGCTCGAAAGGATAAAGGACTGGCCAAAGTAGTCGCGCAAGCGTAACTCCCACCGTGCCGGGATGTTGCCTCGATGGACCCACTGGCGCACGGTCGCCCATTTTACACCAAGGGCCAAAGCCGCTAATTCCACTTCTTGCCAAGTGACCACACGCTTGTCCATGAAGAAGTATCTCCGTGCTCACCAACTGCTGCGCTCCAGCTAGCCGAATCGCGTGTCCCTAGGGAATTGCCATAATTTGTCACAAAGAAGGCAGCGGCTTGACAATTTGTCAAATCCCCAAGTTCGTGCCGTCCCCTTCCTTTCGTCAGCTCGAGAGGATTGTGAATGGCATTAATCCGGCAGCATGCGCCCCGAAGCTCCACTGTAAGCTGGCTTGGCGTGGATCGGGAGCGGTGTTTCACTCACGGCCGTGAAGAACATATTTGCACCATTTCCCCCTGAATTCCCCCGCCCTTACGTCAAATATCGTCGCCGGTTTACGTTCTAAGAGCGGGAGAAAAGGGAGGACTTCGACGAAAGGTCCTGAGTTCAAGGGGAAAAATGGTGCTGCCAGAGAGGATTGAACTCTCGACCTCTCCCTTACCAAGGGAGTGCTCTACCACTGAGCTACGGCAGCAGCGCCCGGCGCGGCGGGATGGGAGGCGTATGTGCCATAGGAGCGCCGGATAGGCAAGCCAAGCGTCGGTTCAGGCGTTCGCTCGCAAGCCTTGTCTCGGCCGCCGCTCCGCTTTAAACCTCTTTCGACGCGGCGCCTCGGATTGCGGCCGCCGCTTGCCGCGAGGGCAATGAGGCATGGGAAATTCCGGCGCTGACGCGCCTCCTCCACGCGAGGGCTCGGGTGCGGTCGCCGATCGTAAGCAGGCGGAGCGCGAACGGCTCGCCGCCGCTTTGCGGACGAACCTCAACCGGCGAAAGGCGCAAAGCCGGGCCCGCCGGGTTTTGGACGCCGCGCCGGGCCGCGAAAAGTCGCGCGGGGAAGGCGGTCAAGATCCGGCGGAAAAGCTCTGAGCCGGCGCTAAGAAGTCACGGCAAAATTCACGCAAAGTTTGAAAACGGGGGATTGATGGATCGGATTCGCATCGTCGGCGGCCAGGAGTTGAATGGCGTCATTCAGATTTCGGGCGCCAAAAACGCGGCATTGCCGCTGATGATCGCCTCTCTCCTGACTTCGGAAACGCTGACCCTGGAAAATGTCCCGACCCTCGCCGACGTCAGCATGCTGCTGCGCATTCTGGGGCACCATGGGGTCGATCATTCGATTGACGGACGGCGCTACGGCGCCGCGCCCAGTGCGAGCCGCCCGATCCATCTGTCCGCGCGCGATATTGTCGATACGATGGCCCCTTATGAGCTGGTCTCGAAAATGCGGGCGAGTTTTTGGGTCATCGCGCCGCTGCTCGCCAGAATGGGCGAAGCCAAGGTGTCGCTACCCGGCGGATGCGCCATCGGCACGCGGCCGGTCGACCTGCTGATCATGGCGCTCGAAAGACTGGGCGCGAGTGTCGAGATCGAGGCCGGCTACGTTCATGCCAAAGCTCAAAAAGGCCTCATCGGCGCCGAGATCCATTTCCCCAAAGTGACCGTCGGCGGCACGCATACGGCGCTGATGGCGGCTTCGCTCGCCCACGGGCGGAGCGTGCTCGTCAATGCGGCGCGCGAGCCGGAGATCGTCGATCTCGCCGACTGCCTGACCAAGATGGGGGCGAAAATCAAGGGCGCCGGACAGTCTGTCATCGAAATCGAGGGCGTCGCGCGCTTGAGCGGCGCGAACCACCGGGTGCTGCCCGACCGGATCGAGGCCGGCACCTACGCTATCGCCACCGCCATGGCTGGGGGCGAGGTCATGTTGGCAGGAGCGGAGGCTGGATTATTGCAGAGCGCTCTCGACGCGATCGAACAGGCCGGCGCCGACGTCGGGGTCACCAACGAGGGGATCAGGGTTCGCCGCAACGGAGCGGGGATTATGCCGGTCGACGTCTCAACCGCGCCCTTTCCAGGCTTTCCCACCGATCTGCAAGCGCAGTTCATGGCGCTGATGACGAAGGCGACGGGCAAATCGAGGATTACCGAAACCGTTTTCGAGAATCGCTTCATGCATGTGCAGGAGCTGGCGCGGCTCGGCGCCCATATCAGGCTCGACGGCGACATGGCTCTTGTCGAAGGGGTCGAGCATCTCCAGGGCGCGCCGGTGATGGCGACCGATTTGCGCGCCTCGGTGTCGCTTGTGATCGCCGCGCTCGCGGCCGAGGGCGAAACCATGGTCAACCGCGTTTATCACCTTGATCGCGGCTTCGAGCATCTCGAAAAGAAACTCGGCGGCTGCGGCGCGATCATCGAGCGGATTTCCAATCCTGGCTAAGTCCGAACCGCTTGAGGCCCCAATGCGTTGACAGGCTTGACGGGACGTTACCAAAGGACACCTCATGAGCGAGACGCCGGCTACGGACCAGCTCCGCTTGATCGCCCTCGATAGGGAAGATCTCGAAATTATTTCGGCCAATCTGCAGGACGCTTTGGTGCAGGTGGGCGAGATGGCGTTTTTGCCCGAGTCGCGGCAATTCGCGCTGATTGCTGCGCGGTTCGACTGGCTGAAGGCGGAAAAAGGCGGTCTCGAACGCTGCCGCGCCGCCCTGCATTTCGACCGGGTCGTCAAAATCTCCTGCATGGGGATTGCTCAGAAGGACAAGACGCGCATGCTGAACTTGCTCAGCATCCGATTTAAGAAGACCGAAGCGCCTGCCGGGGAGATCGAGCTTACCTTTTCGGGGGGTGCGGCCTTGCGGCTTCAGGTCGAATGTGTCGAGGCCAGGCTGCGCGATGGCGCCGAGCGGTGGAAGGCTTGCGCCGCGCCCGGGCACCCTTGCGAAGACGAACCGGGCCAATTGAAACGCGCCTAACGTCGCCGCGCCGCGCCGCCTGCGGGTTGCCGTTGGGGAGACTTGCCCCTAGTCTGGCGGCCATGTTCGAAAGCGTTTTTCAATCCTTCGAGGATCAGGCTGACGGTTCGCGGGGAGCGGAGCGCGTCGCCGCCTTGCGCGCCGAATTACGGCATCTTGGGCTTGATGGGTTCATCATACCCCGCGCCGACCGGCATCAGAATGAATATGTCCCGCCGTCGGAGGAGCGCCTCGCGTGGCTGTCCGGCTTTACGGGCTCGGCCGGGCTCGCCATCGTGCTGCGCGACCGCGCCGCCATTTTTGTCGATGGCCGCTACACGCTGGCTGTGAGGGATCAGGTTGACACCACGATCTTCGAGCCGGTGGCTCTCGCCGATGCGAGCCCCGTTAAATGGTTCAAAGACAATCTGCGGCGCGGCGCCCGGATCGGTTATGATCCCTGGCTCAACACTGCGAGCCAGGTCGAACGCTGGACCAAGGTTATGCTTTCGGTCGGCGGTGAACTGGTCGCGGTCGAGCCAAACCCGATTGACGCGATCTGGATCGACCGGCCGGCTCCCTCGCTCGGCAAGATCAGCCTCCATCCGCGCAAGCTCGCGGGCGAGGCGGCGGCCCGGAAATTCAGCCGTGTCGCCTCGCTGCTCGAAGGCAGCGACGCTCTCGTAGTCAGCGATCCTCATTCCGTCGCCTGGGTTTTCAACATTCGCGGCCAGGATGTCTCACACACGCCGCTGCCGCTCGCCTATGCTCTGATTTTCAAAGCCGGCAAGCCACGCCTTTATGTGGATGCGCGCAAGCTTAATGCGGCGCTGCGCCAAAAACTCGCGCGGCTGTCGGAATTGAAGGACCCACAGCAACTCGAGCGCGATCTCGCGGAGCTCGGGCGCAAGGCCAAGAAAGTCCTGTTCGATTCGGCTACCGCCTCGGCCAAACTCGTCTCGATTCTCAAAGACGCGGGCGGCGTCTGCGAAATCGGGGCCGATCCGATCGCCTTGATGAAGGCGCGCAAGAACGCCGCCGAGCTGGCCGGCGCCCGCGCCGCGCACAGCCGGGACGGAGTCGCCTTTGCGCGCTTCCTGTACTGGTTCGCGCACAACGCGCCGATCGGGAAACTCACCGAAATCGAGGCGGCGAAAGCGCTCGAAACCTTCCGCCGCGACACCGGCAAGCTGAAGGACGTGTCATTTCCCTCGATCGCCGCGGCCGGGGCGAACGCCGCGATCCCGCACTACCACGTGACGAACAAGACCAATGCGCGGATCGGCAAAGGGATATTCCTCATCGATTCCGGCGGCCAATACGAAGACGGCACAACCGACATCACCCGGACGCTTTCGGTCGGCCCGCCGACCGCGTTGATGCGCGACCGCTTCACCCGCGTCCTCAAAGGCCACATCGCGATTGCGCGCGCGGTGTTTCCCAAAGGCGCGTCGGGCGCGCAAATCGACGCGCTGGCGCGGCTTCCGCTCTGGCGCGCGGGGCTCGATTTCGACCATGGCACCGGGCATGGCGTCGGCTCATACCTGTCGGTCCATGAGGGGCCGCAGCGCATCTCGAAGCTGGGTTCAGCGCCGTTGGAGCCAGGCATGATCCTCTCTGACGAGCCCGGCTATTATTGGGCTGGGCATTGGGGGATCAGGATCGAAAACCTCGTCGTCGTCCAGCCCAGGTTCATCAAAGGCGCCGAACGCGAGATGTATGGATTCGAAACTCTCACGCTGGCGCCGATCGACCTCTCCCTGATCGAACCGAATCTGCTCGACGCGGAAGAGATCGAATGGCTGAACAGCTATCATACGCGCGTGCGGCGGACGCTTTCGCCTTTGCTCGAATCGGATGTGCGGCGCTGGCTCGCCGCGGCGACAAAGCGCATCTGAGGCAACCCCCAATCGAGACTTTCGCATGGCCGACCTCAACGATCTCCAAACCACAATCCTCGCCCACATCGCCGCCGCCGGCGACGAGGCGGAGCTCGAGACGGTGCGCGTAGCGGCGCTCGGCAAGAAGGGCTCGGTTTCGGCGCT
Organism: uncultured Alphaproteobacteria bacterium; assembly: GCA_963789645.1. GTDB lineage: Bacteria > Pseudomonadota > Alphaproteobacteria > Rhizobiales > Beijerinckiaceae > Methylocapsa. The sequence goes on from CAWBLM010000010.1 coordinate 160,557, forward strand.
TCTGTCGGGGCTCGGCAAAATCACTGCGGACGAGCGCAAGACGCAAGGAGCGGCGATCAACGCTCTGAAGGACGCCGTCAATGCGGCGCTGGCGGCGCGGCGCGCGGTATTGAAGGAGGCCGCGCTCGAAACGCGTCTCAAATCCGAGACGGTGGACGTCACTTTGCCGGTCCGCCAGCAAGGCATCGCGCTGGGCCGCATCCACCCGGTAACGCAGGTCATCGACGAGCTGGCGGAAATCTTCGCCGATATGGGTTTTTCGATCGCCGAAGGACCCGATATCGAGACTGACGATTATAATTTCACCAAGTTGAATTTCCCCCCCGATCATCCCGCCCGCGACATGCACGACACGTTTTTCTTTCATCCCGACAGGGCCGGAAACCGGAAGGTTTTGCGCACCCACACCAGTCCGGTGCAGGTCCGCGCGATGCTGTCGCAAAAGCCGCCGATCCGCGTGATCTGCCCCGGACGCACCTATCGCTGCGATTCCGATCAGACCCATACGCCGATGTTTCACCAGGTCGAAGGCCTGGTCATCGATCGCTCGTCCCACCTTGGCCATCTAAAATGGATTCTCGAGGAGTTCCTCAAGGCGTTCTTCGAGGTATCCGACGTCAAGATGCGATTCCGCCCGAGCTATTTCCCCTTTACGGAACCGTCGATGGAGGTCGACGTGCAATGTTCGCGGAAGGGCGGCGAGATTAGATTTGGCGAGGGCGAGGACTGGCTCGAAATCCTCGGCTGCGGCATGGTGCATCCGAATGTGTTGCGAAATTGCGGCCTCGACCCCGATGTCTATCAAGGGTTTGCGTGGGGCGTCGGGATCGACCGCTTGGCTATGTTGAAATATGGCATGCCTGACCTGCGCGCCTTCTTCGAGGCCGATGTCCGCTGGCTGAGGCACTATGGCTTCCGGCCTCTCGACCTGCCGAGCCTTTCCGCGGGACTGAGCGCGTAACCCGAGAGTGCGGTGTGTGATCACATCAGCGTAAATCCATTCATGCTCTTTATGCTCAAATTTTAGGTCGTATGGACGGCAGACGCCGCGCTCGCGCGCGGCCTTCCGATTGAGCATGGCGTGCTGTCCGCAAGTTGACCACCCATTAATCACCGAAATAGTGAATAAGAATCCGATCACGCCATATTTTCGGATATGCGCCCACACGGCCGGGCTTCATATTTTCAGCACTTTTCAAAGCGACAAAGAGGCATAGCCGATCTGGGTCTTGAAGCATTGCGAGAAACACAACATACGGTAGTCGTCGCCATACGCACAGCACATCGTTATTATACCGACGCGATACGCATGTACGGTTGGATGACGGCGCCGGCCGAGGATCTTCCTCAGCATGGCTCCACCATCTCAGGGAGAAATTCATGCATGCAGCCTCTATTGTGGCTCGCGACGACAGGCAACTTTCATTGAATGATTTTCTCGCGCCAGACGCCATCGTCGATTGGTCGAAATCAATACCCGCTGATTCCACCATAAAATGGACCGAAGCAATCGAAGCCAACGCCAAGTATTTCCGTAATCCTAGGTGGACGAAAGGCTATTTTGATCATGTCCATCGGGAGGCCACTTTTAAAGCCCGATGGGCGGCCGCCGTCGGCCCGTTGGATGACAAAGTCGTTATCGATATCGGTTGCGGCCCCGGCAATGTCTTCGCGATTCTTGGCGGCAGGCCCAGGGTTCTGATTGGTGTGGACATAGCCTTCGAAGCGCTCGAGCATGCGCGCTCGGTGGGGTATCAACCCTTGTTGGCGGACGCTCAAAAACTGCCGCTCGCTTCCGGGATCGCCGATGTCGTCATCGTCAACGCCACCCTTCACCATTGCGATGACATGGTCAGCGCGCTCAAAGAAGCAGCGCGGCTTGTGGCGCCCGGCGGTCTCTTGGTGACCGATCATGATCCGCAGTTGAGCGCATGGAGCTTCACGGGCCCCGGCAAACTGCTTTGGGACCTGCGATTGAAGCTCTATCATTGGGCAAGAAAAGGCTTCCATGCGGAAAAGGAAGAACAAGCAGTCGCCCTCGCCTCGGAAATCCACCACCGTCCTGGGGACGGGGTAACCTCGGAACTCTTTGAAGACGCACTCAGGCCGTTAGGATTCGACGTCGAGATTTTTCCTCATAACCACGGGCTCGGGAGTGAAGCGTTGAGTCGCTGCTGGGGCAAATCGGAGTTCAAATACCGACTGGGGCAACGCCTGTCTTCGATCAATCCCAATTCGGCTGAAGCAGCTCTCTCCCTGATGTGCCGCGCGCGATTACGGCGGTCTGGAGCAGCCAAACCTTGATCGCATGGAAGTCTAGATGCGCGGGCGCGCCTCGATGAGAGCCGCGTCCGCGCGCGCCTCTATTCAATGGGCGACCCGCACCTCGGAGGCGAGGCGCCAAGGCGAGATGAAAAGCACCAAACTCAGTCGCCCGTTCGTCGCCCGCGAACTGATGTCTCTTGACGACGATCCCCACACATTCTGCAAGACAAACACGAGCAACAAACGGGCGCTGTTCATCGCGGCGCCGCTCGCCGCGTTTCACGCGAGTGGCAGGAAACGGCTTGATCTTGATTACAGTAAATCTGTCCATACGGCCTGGGGCATGATCTCGTCTTGACGCCTGCGACTTTTTGACGCTGCCTCAAAAATCGCTGGCGATGCCTTTGACCTCCCAGTCGCCGTAACGCACCGGCTCCGGGCCGTCGCGGCCATTGATCTCCTTAGGCCGCGCCTCGTTCTTCACCGAGCTCTCGCGGCGGCGCGCCTCGGCCTCGGCGAGCGCCCGTTGAGCCGCCGGCGGCAAACCCTTCGCGCAATCCCTGGCGGCCGCAGTCTTGCCTGCATCCGGGGCGTTTGAATGGAGTTGCTTCATTCCAGCGCTCATCCGCTTTTTCTAAATTCTCATTTCTACATCGCGAAAAACCTTAGAAGGTTTTGGATAGAGATAAAACCTCCGCGCTAAACTTAGCGGAACATGCTATAAATAGCGTCGATTCAACGCCGCCTTTGGGTAAGATCTGATCGCGCCAACTGGGGCCCCCGAGCGGAGCATGAATTTGAACGCACCTCCGCCTCCGCCTTCGCCCGCCCGCCAACGCAGCCGCAAAGGCGCGCTCAATCGCGTGGGTCACAACGGCTCCGAGGCGGCGCGAACTTGAAGCGGAGCAGCATCCGGGGCTGCCAGCACGTCTTGCCGCCGCCGCCATCCTTTGCGATATCGTCGCCAAATCTCATTCCCTCGAAGAATGCTTTTCGCCGGGAGCGATCCCGGCCCGCCTCGGCGGCCTCGGCGCGCGCGACGTCGCTCTTGCCCGCTCGATCGTCACCGTCGCGCTGCGCCGCCTTGGCACCATCCGGGCGGCGCTGGGCGCCCTTCTAGATAAGGGCCTGCCGCGCCAGGTCGCCCATCTCGAGTGGACGCTGATCGCCGCCGCCGCGCAAGTCCTGTTTCTCGACGTGCCTGATCACGCCGCCGTCGACCTCGCGGTCCGCGCGACGCGGCTCGAGGCGAAAAGCACGCCCTTCGCCGGCGTCATCAACGGCGTTCTGCGCAATCTCGCGCGGGGACGCGAGAAGATCCTGGCCGGCAGCGATCCACTCGACCAGGACACGCCGCCCTGGCTCGCCGCGCGCTGGCGGAAAATCTATGGCGAGGAGGGCGCGCGCGCCATCGCCAGAGCCAATCGCGACGAGCCGACGCTCGATCTCACCGTCAAATCGGATCCCGCGCTCTGGGCCGAACGCCTCGGCGGGATCGCATTGCCGACCGGCTCGGTGCGGATCGCGACGCACGCTCCGATCGCCGAGCTCGCCGGTTATGCGGAGGGCGAATGGTGGGTGCAGGACGCCGCGGCGGCGCTCCCGGCGCGGCTCATCGGGGCCGGACCAGGCCTCAGGGTCGCCGATTTTTGCGCGGCCCCCGGCGGCAAGGCGGCGCAGCTCGCAAGCTCTGGGGCGGAAGTTACGGCGATCGACCGGTCGGCGGAGCGCTTGAAGCGGCTCGCCGTCAATTTTACGCGGCTCAATCTGCATGCCGACGTCATCGTCGCCGATATCGCCGGCCTCAAGGCCCAGCCATTCGATGCGATCCTGCTCGACGCCCCCTGTTCGGCTACCGGAACGATTCGCCGTCACCCTGATATCGCCTGGACCAAGAAAGCGGCCGACATCACAGCGCTCGCCGCCGTGCAGTCGCGGATGCTCGACAAAGCTGTGGAGCTTTCAAGGCCCGGCGGCGTCATCGTTTATTGCAGCTGTTCGCTGGAGCCCGAGGAAGGCGAGCTGCAGATTTCGGCGCTGCTGCGGCGCAACCCTGATGTCCTGCGCTCGCCCATCTTGTCCGCCGAGGTTGGCGGCATGCCAGGCGTCATCAATGACAATGGCGAACTGCGCACTTTGCCCTCGCATCTTCCCTCAACTGATCCGAGGCTTTCGGGTCTTGACGGATTCTTCGCGGCCCGATTGAGTCGGCGTGGTTAAGAATGCCGAACGGATTTTCACGCATCGTTTAGCATTAAAGGCGCTGATCGCTTCGCGATCGCGCCGACCCCGCGCCCGGGCATTGCCGCGCGGGCGCGCTCGCCTAGAATTCGAGGAGTTAAGCCCTGTGGCCGGCGCGATTTGGAAGGATCGGCTGCATGTTGCGGGCCTCATCGGCGTGCGGTGCGCCGCCGCTCTGCGGGGCCTCGTGACGGCGCCTTGGCGCGCCGTCGCCGGATTGCGCCAGCGGGCCCCTGAACGGCTCCTGATCGCGCCGCAGGATATCAGGACTAGCGACCCAACCCTCGCGGCCGACATTTACGCCGGTTATTTCGCGTTCGCCGGCAAGATCGTCAATGCGCATGGCCGTTCGCCATTCGAACTCGAGCCGCGATCGGAAGCCTGGGCGCGGGCGCTGACGAGCTTTAGCTGGCTGCGCCATTTACGCGCCGCCGACACAGCGATCGCCAAGGCCAACGCGCGCGCGCTCGTCGAGGATTTTCTCGCAGCTTCCGGCAACCCGAGCCGCAGTCCGGCGTGGGAGCCGCGCACCGCCGCGCGGCGGCTGCTCTCATGGCTGTCCCAGTCGCCGATCATTCTGCACGGCGCCGACCGCGCCTTCTATCGCCGCTTCATGAAAGGCATCGGGCGCACGCAGCTGTTCCTGGAGCGCAAAATCGGCGAGGGCCTCGCCGGGGAGCAGCGGCTCATCGGCGCCATCGCTCTCGTCGAGCTCGGCCTTTGCGCGGAGGGCGCAGGCAAGCTGCTGCAGCGCAGCGGCAGGCTGCTCACCGATGAGCTGCAGCGCCAGATCCTTGCCGACGGGGGGCACATCAGCCGCAATCCGCAGATCCTGATCGACCTTCTGCTCGACCTGTTGCCGCTGCGCCAGACTTATGCCGCGCGCGGCGTGCAGCCGCCGCAGGCGCTACTCAACGCAATCGACCGCATGATGCCCATGCTGCGCCTGTTTCGCCATGGCGACGGCTCGCTGGCTCTTTTCAACGGCATGGGGGTGACGGCGCCGGAACAGCTTGCGACCGTGCTCGCCTATGACGACATTCGCGCCCGCGCGCTGAACAATGCGCCGAATTCCGGCTATCAGCGCCTCGAGATGCAGGATGCGATCGTCGTCGCCGACGCCGGCCGGCCGCCGCCGCCGGTCTTTTCCGCACGCGCTCACGCCGGCTGCGCCTCATTCGAATTCTCGGTCGGGGCGCAGCGCTTCGTGGTGAACTGCGGCGCGCCGGATCCGAACCGCGCCGCCGCGCAAGTGGCCGCGCGCATGACCGCCGCGCATTCGAGCCTCGCCGTCGACGATGTCTCCTCGTGCCGCTTCGCCTTCCAAATGGGCCTGCGCCAATGGCTCGACGATGAGATCGTCTCAGGGCCGGATCAAGTCGACGTCGAGCGCCGCGACGAGGCGTCGGGCGCAACCCTCGTCATCGCGCACAATGGCTATGAGCCGCGCTTCGGGCTGATCCATCAGCGCCGCCTCGCTCTGCACAAGGACGGCAAATGGTTGGACGGCGCCGATCGCCTGCACGCCGCAGGCCCTCCCGGATCGATGGAAGGGCGGCCTTTCGCCTTGCGCTTTCATATTCATCCAAACGTACGGATGAAGCGGGTGCGCGACGGCCACGCCGTGCTTTGCGTGCTGCCGAACGGCGGGCGCTGGCTATTCGAGACCTCCTGGATCGCCGAAATCGAGGAGAGCGTTTTCTTTGCCGCGCCCGATGGGCCCCGCGCCTGCGCCCAGATCGTCATCGAGGGCCAGACTGAGGACCAGCTCGAAATCGCCTGGAGTTTTCGGTACGTCGAGAAGAAGCGGAGGGAGTAGGGTTGAGGAATGGCTTGGCGTCAATTTCGCTTGCGCTGCAACCCATTCGAGTTGGGCGAAGCGAGCGCATTCTGCCTCATGCCCTGAGGCCTACTCACCCCCGCGCATCTTTAAGATAGACCAAGCGGTTAGCTCTGTCGAGCCACCACGACCAGACGTCTGACGGCGCCATTTTGAAATGCCTGCAAGAACGCGTTGTAGTTCCTGAAGGACACGCATCCGTTGGATTGGCCGTTCGGGCCGAGCATGTAAGTGTGCGCGAGGAGTCCCGTCCGCCCATAAACGTCGCCGCCGCCAACGGGTTTGAGACGCAACGCCTGCACCCCATGGAACGGCTGCTCCCGCGGCGCGAGCTCGTAGACATTCGGGGGCGTAGCCCCGCGATTGCGTTCGTTGACGTGACGCGGATCGTCCATCCTGTCGCCCAGCCCCGAGTGCGCTTCCAATCTCGTTCCATCGGGCATGTAGACGGTGTGGGCGCCGACATCGTAGACGGCGGTCTGCCGATCGTAGCGCGGCGCCGGGCCAGACGCGACGCTTGGCGCGCGGCGAACAGCGCCGTCTTCCGGAGCGGCATATGCGAGCACACGCCCGGGTGGTTGCTGTTGCGGCGTGCCAAAAAGTTTCTCTAAAAAATTGCGATTATCGGGCGGAGCGCTGGCAACAGCGGCCTTCCGGTTCTGCTGCGGCAACTGGCGGCCTGGAACAGGGGAGGGGATGCGGCTTGGCGGCAGTCCGAACTCCGGGGGGCGCGGCGCCGGCAAAGGCGCGTCCTCGCCGAGTTGCGGGCCTACTGGCATCGCGTTTTCCGGCGCTTCGATCGCGGAAGGAGCTGGCGCAACGGACTCAAGGTTCGCTTCAAGCATAAAGTTTTGCGACGGCGAACCGGGCTCCGCGATGGTGGCGGACGGCGCCGGCGGAGCCGACGCAAGGCTCGATCCAAGTACAAAGTTTTGCGACGGAGAAACCGGCGTAGAGCTCAAGGACGATCTGGGGTCGAACAGCGCGCCATAGCTATTCGAGGCGACATCTACCGTGGGCGCCACTGCCGCGCGTGCAATCACCGGCGCTTTGGCGGTATGGGGGAATGCGGTGGGACGCATGAAAGACATCCAGGCGGAACCCATCAATGCGCTCAAACCAAGTATGAGAGCGCCTGGAACGACCTGCGAGGAAACCTTCCGCGATATATCACCGGCGTCGAATGGAATGAAATCAACTGGTGTAACGATCGCCTGTGTCATTCGTCCTGCTCTCGAAATAACTTACGCTTGCTTTTTGCGCCAACCAACGTCCTCCGCGGTCGCTAGAGGGCACACGACCACAGGCGCTGCGCGCAGGGAGCACCTCTCCGCCGTCCTGAAAATCCAGGCGGAGAACTACCCAGCTTTGCTGCAGCCTCATTGAGGCAATTTTTAGTTAAATGCCGATTAAGCTGCTTAATTTCGATGTGGCGCATAATCGCGCGCAGTGTGACCGTGATAGAAATAGCACGTAGCGGTTGAAAACGGCCGGGGGGCGTGAGTTGCCATACATTCGACTAAATCTCAGTAGCCGAACAAAATTGCGCCAAACTTTCGATGCGAGCAAGCAGCCACAGATTGCAAGTCGCCTATCGTGCTCAAATCCGCCTGTGGAGACCCGCCTGGACCTCTCGAGCGCGAAACGTCAAATTTTGACGCGAGTGATCGCGAACGCGCGCGTCGCCTCGACCCAACCTCGAGCCCGCTCCTCGGGATCGGGATAAAGCGTGATGTCGGTCACCGCGGCGGCGCTGTCGGCGCCCGCCTCCAGAACGCCTGCCGCGCGCTCCAGCGTGATCCCGCCGATGGCGACGAGGGGCAGGGCGCCAACCCGCCTTTTCCATTCGCCAACGCGCGCGAGGCCCTGCGGCGCGTAAGGCATTTTTTTCAAAATCGTCGGATAGATCGGTCCGAGCGCTATATAATCCGGCTTTGTTTCGAGCGCGCGAAAAAGTTCGGCCTCATCATGGGTCGAAACTCCGAATCTAATGCCGGCGCGACGAATCGCCGATAGATCGGCCGTATCGAGATCGCCCTGGCCCAGATGAATGAAATCACAGCCAAGGTCGATCGCAAGACGCCAATAATCATTGACAATGAGCTGCGCGCCCACCCTCTCGCAAAGCGTCTTGGATTTGACAATTTCAGCGCGCAAAACGTCGTCGGTCGCGTCCTTGACGCGCAATTGCACGAGCCGCACGCCGCAGGGCAGCAGCCGCGCGATCCATGCCGAGCTGTCGACGATCATATAAAACGGATCAAGCACGCGCCAGATCCGAAAAGGGCTGTCCGATCACCGGCGTCGATGGCGCCGCCATATCGCGCGGCTGCATCGGATCGGCGCGAAAGCCGACGCGCCCGGCTTCGACCGCGAGGGCGAAAGCGCGCGCCATGGCGGCCGGATCGCCGGCCTTGGCGATCGCGGTGTTGAGCAGAATGGCGTCGTAGCCCAGCTCCATCGCCGCCGCCGCATGTGAGGGCGCGCCGATGCCGGCGTCGACGATCAGCGGCGTTTGCGGAAAATGCGCCCGCAGCGCGCGCAGGCCGTAAGGATTGTTGAGGCCGCGCCCCGTGCCGATCGGCGCGCCCCAAGGCATCAACACCTCGCAGCCGGCGCCGAGCAGTTTTTCGGCGACAACAAGATCCTCGGTCGTGTAGGGAAACACCTTGAATCCTTCGCGGCTCAAAATGCCCGCCGCCTCGACAAGACCGAACACATCCGGCTGCAGCGTGTCCTCCTCGCCGATCACCTCGAGTTTGATCCAGGTCGTGTTGAAAACTTCGCGCGCCATCTCCGCCGTCGTCACCGCCTCCTTGACCGTGCGGCATCCGGCAGTGTTCGGCAGCACCCGCAGCCCAAGCTGGCGGATCAGGGACCAGAAACTTTCGCCGGCCCGGCTCGCGCCCGATTCGCGCCGCAGCGAGACCGTGACGATTTCCGCCTTGGCCGCTTCGATCGCCCCACGGAGGATCGCGGGAGAGGGATATTGCGCTGTGCCAACGATCAGCCGCGACGACAGCGAAACTCCGTAGAGGCTGAGCGCGTCGGATTGCGCGGCAGGCGTGATGTCAGCTTGCACCTCAACCTCCCTGCCTTGGGCTGACGATCTCGATCCGGTCGCCCTCCTTCAGTGTGGTCTGCGAGCGGTCCGTTCTGCGAACGAAATTCTGGTTGAGAGCGGTCGCTACATGATGGTCGTCATAATCAAGCTCGCGCAGCAACGCGGCGAGCGTTTCCGCCACGACGTCAAGCCTCTTGCCGTTGACGCGAACTTGCATCCAACGCCTCCTCGATGCCAGCGCCGTTGAGCGCGATGCCGACGACGCGTCGAGCCAGCGCGGGCGCCAGTAGAAAACCGTGCCGGTAGAGGCCGTTAACGGCGATGACGCGATTTTCAACCCTTATGCGCGGCAGATTGTCGGGAAAAGCGGGACGCACGCCCGCGCCGGTTTCGACGATTTCGGCCTCCGCAAAAGCCGGATGAACGGCATAGGCGGCGCCGAGAAGTTCAAGCATCGAGCGCGCCGTGATCCGGCCCGCCTCTTGGTTTTCGATCATCGTCGCGCCGATCATGAAGCGGCCGTCGCCGCGCGGCACGATATAGACGGGATTGCGCGGGTGAATGAGCCGGATCGGCCGCGCGAGCCGCACGTCGTTCGTATACAGGACGGCCATTTCGCCTTTGACGCCGCGCAAATCCAGAAACGCTTCGCGCGCGTCAAAGCCGCGGCAATCGATGATCCAGTCGGTGTTGTTTTCGTGCCGATCGGCTGCGACGACGCCATAGGACAACGCCACATTGTCCATGGCGCCGAGTCTTGCGGCCAGCGCCGCCGTGGCCGCGCGCGGATCGAGATGGGCTTCGCGCGGAAAGTACAATGCCTCATCAAAACGGCCCGCAAGGTCCGGCTCCAGCGCCGCGATCGCCGCGCCGTCGATCCGCTCGAAATTGTGGGTTCTGCGGGCGAAGCGCGTCAGCTCCGGCCGATCGCGGGCGGGGGCCAGCACGAGCGAGCCACGCGCCGCCGCGACAGGGACGGTCTCGGTCCAGTAGCGCAACGACTCGATGCCGAGGTCGACGACGAGCGGCTCGGCGCTCTCCGCCTCGCACCAGGGGGCGATCATCCCGCCGGCGAGATATGAGCAGCCAAGGCCAGGCTCAGCGCGCTTTTCGACGACGTCGACGCGGCAGCCCGCGCGCGCAAATTCATAAGCCGCCGTCAGGCCCGCGACGCCGGCGCCGATGATTTTCACCGCAATCGTCATGCGCGCCTCCGGCGGCGGAGGGCAGGACGACAAACGAAGCAGTTTGGGGAAAAATTCATCGGTTGACCATCCCTACGCCAGTGCGAGCTGGATCAGGTTCGAAGGGTCGCCAGGCCGCTTTATTTCAAGCGTCGCCAGCCTCTCAGCCCCCTGTCGGGGATCCCCTAGGCATGCCTTACCTACGTCCGTGGCCCGTCCGCGTCAAGCCTTCGGCGTCGGAAAGCAGCGGCTGCCCCCATCGCCGAAGCGGTGCCGTGACAATTTGGTGGGGCGCTGATTGATGTTTCGCTCGCGCGCTCTGAGATTGCGCGCGAGCGGTCAGGCGGCCTTGACCTCCGATGAAAAAGACGACCGTCGTGGTTGGACGGTCGTCTCATAGTCGAAGCGCCGGCGACGTACAAATCGCCGGAGTGTTAATTGTTCAGATGGCGTCCACGCAATGCTGATTAGTAACGGTTACTGAACTCCGGTCGCTACTGCATAATTGACGAAGCCGTGGACCTTTGTGCCATCCGAGAAGAACCCGACGATATCGCCTCTATCGTTGACGCCGTTGATGAAGGTGCCCGCCACTCCGAATGCGGCATTCTGGCTCGATCCCGGCGCGTCGAATTTGGTGAAATTTTTTCCATCAAAAAGGAAGCCGTGCGTTTGACCGGTCGGAGAGACATAGGAGCCGACGATGCGATTATTGCTACAACCGAGAACCTGCGTGCTCGTTTCGAAATGCCCGTCAATGAAGACGTTGAAGGTTTGAATGTTCGATACCGTTGCCGCTGTGAATTGGCCGAAAAAGCCGTGCATGTTCTTGTGTTTTTATCAACCCAAAATCCGCAGGTCTGATTATTGTCATTGATGCCGCTCACCTGTGTCCCGACCGCCGTATTACCGAAGAGCGACGGGGGAATTTCAGTAAATTTCGGGCTGGCTGGCGGCAAGGTTAACAACGAAGCCGTGTATGTGGTGGTCTTATCAGACCCAAAATCCGGCAGCCAAATTGTTTTTGTTGACGCCGAGAAGGTTCTGATTTTGCTTCATCGAGCCCTTGGGATCAAAGATGGTTTGGAACGAGTGCGTGACATCTGCTCCCATGATATTCGCCCAGCCGTGCTGAACGTCGTTTTGATCTTGCCAAAACCCGACGGTGATTGGCACTTCGTTGTTATTAACTCCAATGGCCTGGGTCTGTTGGATCATGAGGCCATTCGGCGGAGTTCCCGCGAAGTTCTCGTTTGCATAGTGGAACTTCGGCACGAGAACGTATCCGCTATTGGCGATCACCGTGCCGTCGCCGAAATAGCCGGCAATGATCTGGTTGTCATTGATGCCGAGTAGCTGATTGAAGTTGGGATCGCCTTGATTGTCGAGAACGAAAAAATTCTGGGAATTGTATACTTGAGCGCTCGCCATTCCCGGGACAGTGAAAACTGTCGCGGCAAGCAAAATACTGCGCGAAAAATTCTGGAACGTGTTGATGCAAGACATCGTATATTCTCCTTTCTTTGGGTGTTTCCCGGCCGACATTTGTGCCGGTCGCAGTCAATAGCTGCCACGTGGCGGCGCCCGCACTCGTGGGAAACCACACATCATCGATTTGTTTGGTTGCTTTGCGCCTTGGGGCGCTTGGCGGGCACGCGGGGCCGCTACGGCTTGGAGCTGCAGAGCTTCGCGCGCTGGCATTGTCCTGCGGCGGCTTCTTGGCGAGCGGGTGTCGGCCCGACTGGCCGGCGAGTGAGCGTAATTGAGGAGGCCGAGGAGGAACCGGAAGTGTCGGAGGGATCGCTTCATCCTTGGCGTGCGGGCGCGAGGTCGTAAACAATTCGTGATTTGCCGCCCGCGCGTGACGCCGTCAATTGATCAGGCCGGGGAGGGTGGCCGCGGAAAGACGCCGGAGGGGATGGTCCCATCGAATTGGCAAACCTGTGGATGCCCACCGAAATTTTGTAGGATGCCGCGCCCAAAGCTCCCATGATGTCCGCTGACGCTCTGCTTCGATCAAAGGCCTGCGTGGAAAAGAAAAACGTCTTCACCATCGCGCCTGGCGCGCCGTTCCTGAGGACCTTTGCGGGCGCCTTCCTCAATGGCCGCGTCGTCGAGGGGTTTTCGTGCGAAGCCGGTCCGCTCGCTCTGGCCGCGGCGACGATCTATGTGCCGACGCGCCGCGCCGCGCGCGCGCTCACGCATGAATTTTCCCGCGCCCTCGGCGGAGCGGCGACGCTGTTGCCCCGCATTCTTCCGCTCGGCGCGCTCGACGAGACCGAGACGAGCCTCATCTTCGAGGCGGCCGCGGACGGGGACTTCGGCCAGCCGCTTGAACCGCCCCTCGCCATGGGAGAGATCGAGCGGCGCATGCAGCTTGCCGAATTGATCCTCGCTTGGGCGCGGGCCTTGCGCCACGCGATCATCCGGGTCGACGCGCGCGGCGCCTATGAGTGCGACGCGCGCGAATCCTTCCTGGTCGCGACGACCGCCGCAGACGCTTGGCATTTGGCGGGCGAATTGGCGGGGCTCATCGATGAGTTGATCATCGAGGATATAAAATGGGAAAAGCTCGATCCGCTGGTCCTGCCGGAATTCGATTCCTATTGGCGAATCACCCTCGATTTCCTCAATGTCGCCATCACGGGCTGGCCGAAAATTCTCGAAGAGCGCGGCCTCGTCGACAAGGCGCGGCGCCAGGTCGCTTTGATCGAAAAAGCAAGCGCCAGCTTGCGGCAAGGGCGGGTGGAAGGGCCGATCGTCGCCATCGGTTCGACCGGGTCCAATCGTGCGACGGCGCGCCTCCTGGCCGCCGTCGCCGCTGCGCCAAAAGGCGCCATCGTGCTGCCGGGTCTCGATCTTGCGCTCGATGACGCCGCCTTCGCGCTAATTGGCGGCGACGCGCGGCGTGAGGCGGCGTTCACGCATCCGCAGGCGGCGCTCGCCCGCTTGCTGCGCGCGCTCAAAATCTCGCGCCAGGATGTGGTCGAGCTTGGCGAGATCACAGACGTTCAGCGCGCGCGGGAAAGGTTCGCCTCACAGGCGTTGCGTCCCGCCGAAATCGACCGATGAATGGTTCGCTTATCGCGGGTCCATGGATCAGTCTATCTTGCGGGCGGCTCTGGCAGGCATCAGCCTGATCGAGGCCGGCGACGAGCGCGAGGAAGCTTTGAGCCTCGCCATCGCCATGCGCGAATTGCTGGAGAGCCCAAACAAGACGGCGGCGCTTGTGACGCCCGATCGCGAATTGGCGCGGCGCGTTTGCGCCGAACTGCGCCGCTGGGGCGTCAACGTTGACGATTCTGCCGGCGATCCGCTGAGCGTCGCCCCAGCCGGAGTTTTGGCGCGGCTTGCAATCGCCTGCGCCGCCGAAAGCGCAAGCGCCGCGAGCCTCGCCGCGCTGATCGCGCATCCCTCGATGCGCCTCGGATTCTTCCGCGCGGAGATGGAGCGCCTTGCGCCGCTGCTCGAGATTGGGGTCCTGCGTTCGGCGGCGGGCGGCGCACGCGCGCGGCGCCTATTGGGCGATCCCGCCGGCGCGATCTCGATCGCGAAAAGCGAGAGCGGCCAGTGGCGCGCCCATCCTGCGCGCCGGCGCATTTGTCAAAGCGATTGGGCGCGTCTCGAAGATCTTCTCCAACGGCTTGCCGCGGCCCTGAAGCCTATGCTCGATCTCGAAGGCGAGCATGGCCTCGCTGACTGGCTCCGCGCGCACAAAGCCACGCTGGCGGCGATTGTCGCGGCCGAAGATGCCGCGCCGCTTTCCGAGGATCGCGAGGCGCTAGAGGCGCTCTTCGACGAACTCGACGCCAGCGCGACCGAAGGCATGAAATTTGACGCCAGAATCCTACGGGTTCTTCTTCGCCGCTGTCGCCCGCGAGACCAAGCTGCGCGGGCCCGAAAAAGCGCATTCGCGGCTCAAGATTTTGGGTCTGCTCGAAGCGCGGCTGATGGATGCCGATCTGATGCTGCTCGGCGCTCTCGACGAGACGGTTTGGCCGCCGCAAGCGAGCGCCGACGCCTTCCTCAACCGGCCGATGCGCGCGGCGCTCGGACTGACGCCGCCAGAGCGAAAGCTCGGGCAAACAGCTCATGATTTCGCCCAATGTTTTGGGCGCGGGAGAGTCATTTTGAGCCGGGCGCAAAAGCGCGCCGGCGCGCCGACGGTCGCCTCACGCTTCATTCAACGGATGGCCGCGCTCGGCGGCGAGGCTTTTGGCGAATGCGTCGAGCGCGGCAAGACATACGTTGATCTTGCGCGCTTGATCGACCGTCCTGCGGCGTTCTCGCCGCCGATCAAACGGCCGGCGCCGCGGCCGCCGGTCGAACTTCGCCCAACGAACCTTAGCGTCACGAAGATCGAGACCCTGCGCCGCGACCCTTATGCGCTTTACGCCGAAGCGATCCTTGGCCTTGTCCCGCTCGAGCCGATCGGGCGCGCGCCCGGCCAAGCCGAGGCGGGCAGCGCCATTCATGGCGCTCTTGAGCGCTTCGTCACAGACCACCCAAACGGCGTCTTGCCAGCATCCGCGCGGGAAGATCTCAGGCAATTGCTGCGCGAGGGCCTCGAGGACAATCTCGACGATCCCGATTTTCTCGCCTTTGCCTGGCCGCGCCTTGAAAAGACGATCGACTTTTATCTGCGTTTCGAGGCCGGGCGCCGCAACTCCTTGCAGGAGATCAAAGCGGAGATTTCCGGCAAGCTCGATCTGACACTCGGCGACGGCTCGCTCTTTACGCTGAGCGCGCGCGCCGATCGCGTCGAAATCGGGCGCGACGGGGCGATTAGCTTCATCGATTACAAGACCGGCGCGCCGCCGGGAGTTAAGGAGGTTCTAGTCGGGTTTGCGCCGCAACTAACTTTGGAGGCGGCGATGGCTGAGAGCGGCGCCTTTGATCTTGGCTCCGCAGCCGGCCGGATCTCCGCGCTCTATCTCAAGCTCGGCGGCGCTGGCGGCGGCAAGATCATGCCGGTCGAGTTCGAGAAGGACGCATTCATGGATGTTGCGCGGCGGCACTTGCGAGACCTCATCGGCTTGCTCGATCAGTTTCGCGATCCCGCGACGCCCTATCCGCCGCGGCCCTTTCCCAAATTCGCCAGAGATTCAATGCCTACGACCATCTGGCGCGGGTCAAGGAATGGTCGCTTGGCGGCGAAGCGGAGGGCGGCGCGTAATGGCTCACGCCAACATTCCGCCGCTTACGCTCGAGAGGCAGCGGCGGGCTTCAGATCCCGCCGCGTCGGTCTGGGTCTCCGCCAACGCCGGCTCGGGCAAAACGCATGTGCTCGCCCAGCGCGTCGTGCGGCTGCTGCTGAAGGGCGTCGCGCCTTCGAAAATTCTCTGCCTGACCTTCACCAAGGCGGCCGCCGCCAATATGGCTATGCGCGTCTTCGACCGGCTCGCCCTTTGGACGCGGCTCGACGCCGCCGCCCTCAGCGCGGCGATCATCGAGATCGGCGCACCTCCACCAGCGGAGCATGAACTGCGCGCCGCGCGAAAATTGTTCGCGCAGACCGTCGAGGCGCCGGGCGGCCTGAAGATTCAGACCATTCACGCCTTCTGCGAAAGGCTGCTCCATGTTTTCCCGTTCGAGGCCAATGCGCCCGCGCGATTTGACGTCGCCGACGAGCTCATCGAGGCCGAGCTTTGGGGCCGCGCGCGGCGCGACGTTCTGGAGCGTGCGACACGCGACAATCCGCTGGGCGCCAATCTCCAGCGTGTCACCGAGGATTGTTCCGGGGCCGCGTTCGAGGTCCTGATCAAGGAGGCTATGCGCCATCGCGTCATGGCGCGCGGGCATTGGCCGCAAGATCATGCCGGGCGCCTCGCCAAGGCGCTTGGCCTCGCGCCTGGACGTGACGTCGCCGCCATCCGCGGGGAGATGATCGAACAGGGCATTGCGCCAGCGCGATGGAGCGAGATCGCGGCATTTCTTGAGACCGGCGGGGCAAAGGACAAGAAACGAGCCAGGTCGTTCCGGCAAGCCGCTTCGCAACGCGCGGATGGCGACCTCGAATCCTGTCTCGGTTCTTATCTGTCGATTTTCTTCAACCACTCAGACGACGAAAAGACGAAGAGTCTGCTCGTCAATGGGTTGACGAACCAGCGTCCCGACGTCGCGGCCGAGCTCTACGCCGAACAGGAGCGTCTCGGTCTTCTGCGAGAGGAGCGCAAAACCGCCGCGACGCTGGAGCGGACCGTGGCGCTCGCTGGCCTCATCGACGCGATTTTCAAACGCTATGAGGCAATGAAGGCGGCGCGCGGAATTCTCGACTTCGACGATCTCGTTTCAAAGACGCTGGCGCTGCTCGAACGCTCGGAGGCTGCCTGGGTGCTCTATAAGCTCGACGCCGGGATCGACCACATTCTGGTCGACGAGGCGCAGGATACGAGCGCGGCGCAATGGCGCATTCTCGAGCGGCTGACCGATGATTTTGCGACCGGCGCGGGCCGGGCGGGCGCGGCGCGGACCTTTTTCGCGGTCGGCGACGAGAAGCAGTCGATCTTTTCGTTCCAGGGCGCCGCACCGCATATGTTCGGCGAAATGCGGCGCCAATTCGAGCGCAAATTCGCAGCGGGCGAAGAGAAATTCGCGCATGTGCAGCTGAAGCAGTCGTTTCGCTCGGCGCCCGGCGTGCTGGCGGCGGTCGACAAGGTGTTCGCGCACCCAGGTCACCAACGCGGTTTGGTCGCCGAGCTCGACGTCTGGATGGGGCACGAAGCCTTGAAGGACCGGCTTCCGGGCCTCGTCGAAATATGGCCATCCGTCGGGCCGGAGGCGCGGGACGACGCGCGCGACTGGCGGTTGCCGCTCGACATTCTGGACGAGATGGATCCGCCGAGCTTGATTGCGCAACGCGTCGCGCAAAAAATCGCCCAGCTCGTCGCCAATCAATCCTGCGAGCGCGTGATCGATAACGCGACGCAACTTCCCCGAAAAATTCGCCCCGGCGACATATTGATTCTCGTGCGGACGCGCGGGCCCTTCTTTGACGCGGTGATCCGCGCGCTGAAGCAGAACAGGGTTCCCGTCGCCGGCGCCGATCGGCTTGAGCTCGCCGAGCACATCGCCGTTCTCGATCTTGTCGCCGCCGGCCGCGCGGCGCTGCTTCCAGAGGATGATCTAAACCTCGCCTCGGCTCTGAAATCGCCGCTGATCGGATTAGATGATGATGATCTTCTCATGATCGCCCCGCGGCGGCAGGGCAGTCTTTTTGAGGCGCTCAAAGCCGAGCCTGGGCCGAAATTCGAAACGGCGCGTAGAAAGCTGGGGCAGTGGCGCGCCCGCGCCGCGCAAAATCCCTTCGCCTTCTATGCGAGCTTGCTCTGCGAGGACGGCGGACGGCGCGACATGGAGGCGCGCCTTGGCCCCGAGGCGGCCGACGCCATCGATGAGTTTTTGCGTCTCGCTCTGGAGCATGAAACGGAAGCGGCGCCCTCCCTCGCCGGGTTTCTGTCGGATTTCGACGCGCTGGAGCGCTCGATCAAACGGGACATGGAGAGCGGCGTCGATGTCGTGCGCGTCATGACCGTCCACGCGGCGAAAGGCCTTGAAGCGAAGGTCATATTCCTGCCGGATACTTGCGGCGCGCCGTCATCGCGGCACGATCCCAATATTTTCGCGCTCGGCGCAGACGCCGCGGTCGCTATCGCCTGGTCGCCGCGTAAGGCGGCCGATTGCCGCGCGGTGCGCGCGGCGCGCGAAACAACGCGCCAGGCGGCCGAGGACGAATGCCGGCGTCTTCTCTATGTCGCGCTGACGCGTGCCGAGGAGCGCCTTTACATAGCCGGATTCCATGGGGTCAACGGACCATCTCAGGAGTGTTGGAAGCAAATGGTCGAGGCGACGCTCGGGAGCGATGCTTGCGTCGAACAGGCGCCGGCGTTCTGGAATCCAAACGAAAGCGTCCTGCGCCTGATTGACGAAGGCGCTGATCCGGCGCCGGCAGCGCTGCAACAGCCCTCCGCCGCCGAGGCGGCCCCCGCCGCGCCCGACTGGTTATGGCGCCACGTCGGTCCCGGCGCAGAGCCGGGGGCGCCGATCCGTCCATCGAGCGCGCTCGCCGCCACCGCCGCCGATCGCTGGCGCGACGCGGCGTCGACTCCGGCGCGGCGCGACGCTTTGCGCACGGGCGCCTTGACTCACATTCTTTTGCAACATTTGCCGGACCTGCCGTTCGCAGCGCGCGCCCGGGCGGGCCTCGCCTATCTTGACGCCAGGGCCGCCGATCTCGATCCGCCGGCGCGCCAACGCCTCCTCGAAGCGGCGCTCGGCGTGATCGATTCGCCCGACCTTTCGCCTCTGTTCGGACCGCAATCGAAAGCCGAGGTCGCCATTACGGGGCAGGTCGCGCTGCCGCGCGGCGGGCTAATCGGGGTCGCCGGGCGGATCGATCGTTTGGGGCTGACGCCGGGCGCGGTCCTCGCCGCCGACTTCAAAACGGGCGCGCCATGCGCCCCCGCCGATATTCCGGCGCGCTATCTGGCCCAGATGGCGCTTTATCGCGCCGTTCTGGCGCCGCTCTGGCCGGGAAGGCGGCCGCGCATGCTGCTGATCTGGACGGACGGGCCTGTCGTCGTCGCGCTTGAGGACGAGCGCCTCGATGCGGCGCTGGCGGCGATCGAGCCAGGAGGAGAAACCGGAAGACGCCTCGGCGACAACGCGGCTTGACGCCAGCGGCGCGCATTCTTACTTTCGATGTGAAACGCGGCGGGAATTTTCCCTGCGCCCCAATTGCGAGAGCTGCCTATGTCGACCGTCAAAGTTACCGATGCGAACTTCAAAACCGATGTGGTCGGCGCTGGCGGTCCCGTCGTGGTGGATTTCTGGGCCGAATGGTGCGGACCCTGCAAGATGATCGGCCCGGCTCTGGAAGAGATCGCCGACGAATTGAAGGGCAAGGTCACCATAGCCAAGCTCAACGTTGATGAGAATCCCGGCGTCGCGGGCGCCTATGGCATTCGCAGCATCCCGACCTTGATGTTGTTCAAGGATGGCAAGATGGCCTCCACCAAGGTCGGCGCCGCGCCGAAAGGCGAATTGAAAAGATGGATTTCCGAGGCCATCTGACCTTCGCCATTTGCGCCGCTTTTGAAAGAAGGACCTCGCGAGAGGTCCTTTTTGCTTGGAGACAGGCATGACTTACGCGGTAAAGGAGATTTTTGCGACGCTGCAGGGCGAGGGCGCCCAGGCCGGGCGCGCCGCGGTGTTTTGCCGCTTCGCCGGCTGCAACCTCTGGTCCGGCCGGGAAAAGGACCGCGCGGCAGCGGCCTGCGGCTTTTGCGACACGGATTTCGTCGGGATCGACGGGGAGGGCGGCGGCTCCTTCGCGAGCCCCGGCGCCCTCGCCGACGCGATCGAAGCCGCGTGGCTCGGCGACAAGAGCGATCGTTTCGTCGTCTTCACCGGCGGCGAGCCTTTGTTGCAACTCGACGAGGCGCTGATCGACGCCGCGCATGCGCGCGGTTTCGAAGTCGCGGTCGAGACGAACGGCACGCTGGAGCCTCCGCGCGGCGTTGATTGGCTGTGCGTCAGTCCCAAAGCCGGGGCGCTCATGGTTGTGGCGCGGGGATCGGAATTAAAGCTGGTGTTTCCGCAGGAGAATCTTTCCCCCGATGCGCTGTGCGGCCTCGATTTCGCGCATTTCTGGCTGCAGCCGATGGATGGCGCCGATCTCGCCGCCAACACGGCCGCCGCGATCGCCTATTGCCTCGCCCATCCGCATTGGCGCCTGAGCGTCCAGACCCACAAGCTGATCGGGATTCCGTGAAGATTTCGCCATGAAGGTTACTCAGGCGTTCCATTTCGAGGCGGCGCATAGCCTGCCGCATGTCGCCGACACGCATCGCTGCCGCCGGCTGCATGGCCATTCCTATCGGGTCGAAGTGAATCTGGATGGCGCGGTCGATCCGCAAACCGGCTTCGTCGTCGATTTCTTCGACATCGAGGCCGTCTTCCGGCCCCTGCTCGAGCAGCTCGATCACTATTATCTCAACGAGGTCGAAGGACTCGAAAATCCGACGGCGGAGTTGATCGCGATCTGGATTTTCGACCGGATTAAACCGACGCTGCCGCAGCTCGCCAGCGTCAAGGTGTTCGAAACTCCGGATTGCTGGGCGGAATATTACGGGGCGTGAAAGCCTAGTCCGGTTTGTGGCGGCTGATCGCCCAGACATAGGCGGCGACCGCCGCTAGGTCTTGCTGCGACAGCTGCGCGCCGCCCATCGGGGGCATGGCGCCGGTATGTTCTTTGGGGCTCGGCACTCCGTCGACGATCGTTCGCGTGATGGCCTTCAGGCTGCCGTCGCCCCACAGCCATCTGCCGCTGGTGAGATCTGCGCCCATGGACGTGCCTGTGGCGTCCGGTCCATGACATCCTTCGCATGTTGCGCCGCCGACCTGGCCGAGAAAGACGCGCTGGCCCAGCGCAACCTCGTCCTTCGTCGCTCCGGGAGGCGTCGGCAACATGGCCGTCTCATCGCCGGCGTTTGGATGAATGCCTTCGGGAGGCGTCGCGTCGGAGGAGGTCGAAGCGCTTGCGCTCGGGGCGGGCGCCGGCGCCGCCTCGATCCCGGTGACGCCTTCTGCGCCCTTGAAGGTGACGCGCCAGATGCGTCCATGCTGGTCATCCGTTATATAAAGCGCGCCGTCAGGTCCGACGGCCAAGCCGGACGGCCGATGCGCGGCGCTCCCCGGCTCCTTGACGGCGCCGGCGAAGCCGTCGGCGAAGACAACATAGGGGCCCGACGCCTTGCCGTCGGCGAGGGGTTGGAACACGACGTTGTAGCCGCCCTGAGGGCCCGGCGCGCGATTCCAGGAGCCGTGGAAGGCGATGAAGGCGCCGCCGCGATAAGCGGCGGGGAACTGCGCCCCGTCGTAGATCTTCATGTCGTTCGGCGCCCAGTGGGCCGGGAAGAACGCGACCGGCGGCCGCTTTTCGGCGCAGACCCCGATCTTCTTGCCGCCGTCGCCGCCGTATTCCGGGGCGAGCACGAGCTTTTTCTGTTCGTTATCGAAATAGCATTCCGGCCACCCAAAATCGGCGCCGCGCTCCAACTGCACCAATTCCTCAGCGGGGAGGTTTTGGCCCTGCTGGGACGTGTAGAGCTCTGGCCAATTCTCATACAACTGGTCCCGGCCATGCTGCGTCGCAAAAATGCGGCCTGCGGCGTCGAAGGAAATTCCCTCGCCGTTTCGCAATCCGGTCGCGAAACGCGCCGCCGGCGAAAAGCGCTGGTTTGTCTTGTTGGCGTCATACCGCCAGATGCCGGCGCGCGTTTCCAGTTCAGTACAGGGTTTTATGCCAGGAGAATGCGGGATGCGGTTCTGCTTTTGACAGGCGTTCGTCGCCGATCCGAGATCGACGAAAAGATTGCCTGCCGCATCGATCGCGAAAGGATGCATGGGATGATCGCCGGTCAGAGGCAAGCCGGAGACGATCGTTTCGGGCGCGCTCCTCGGCGCGATTTCGCCCTCGGCCAAGGCGTAGCGGATGATGCGGTCATTGGTTTCCGCGTAGAGGGCGCCTTTATAGAGCGCGATGCCGGTGCCGCCACGGCTTCCGTTCGCAGCCGTTTCGCCGAAGCGGGCAACCATGTCGGCGTGGCCGTCGCCCTTGGAGTCCTTGAGCGCGACGATAAATCCGTCGGCCGACGGCGTTCCATTTTTATAATACTGACCGCTCCAGGTGTTGACGTAAACGACGCCGTTCGGCGCGACGACGATTTGCCTCGCGTGACCGATGTTGTCCGCGAACATCGTCGCGCAGAAACCGCGCGGCAATGTGATGCCGACGGCGTCACCAGGGCAGGCATCGTGTTGGTCTGCGGCGGGGGCGCCTTGCGCCGTCGCGCCGGACAGTTGCAGTGCGGCGAGGAGCAAGCCTGCGCTTGCGGCTGGCAAGGTTCGTCCGTCTCTCATTGCGATATGCACCTCTCGGCCGCCTCTATATCAGCGATCGCGGCCGCGGCCCTAAAGCGGGCTTTGCCCGCCGCGCCGGCCCCACAGCTCAACGCACACACAACTCGCGCGGCGCAAATATGTTCAAGCGATGTTTGGTCGCTGTTCAACGCCGTCGAGCCAGCTTCCCTCCCCGGCTTCATTCGTCGCTCCCGCGCTTTGAGGCAGAGCCGGATTTCGCGTTCAGACGCGCCACGGTGCTGACCAGGTGATCGCTACCAGAAAAAGCGGCGAAACGAGACCCGACGCAGGCCGCCGAGTTTCTTGCCGCGAGCCCTGGCGGCTTGCAGCGCGGCCGTGCGTATTGCTCCGGGTGAGTGATAGAGCACTTACCGCCGATGAGTTTCCTCCCATCGCTAAAGGTGTGGGGCGCGAAATAGCGCTCCAAAAACAAGAGAGGAGAAAACACGATGCGCAAATTCAGCATGAGACTATCCGCGATTGGCATTGCCGTTGCCTTGGCCGCTGTTACAGCGGTTTCAGTTACACCTGTCGCGGCTTTTGGCGGCGGCGGGTTCCATGGCGGCGGATTCCATGGCGGCGGGTTCCATGGCGGCGGATTCCATGGCGGTGGGTTCCATGGCGGCGGATTCGGCGGTGGCTGGGGTCACCGTGGATGGGGCTGGGCCGGATATGGCGGATATGGCGGTTATTATGACGGATGCATTCTGAAGCGTTACTATGACGAAGACGGCGAGATCGTTGTTCGCAGAGTCTGCTATTGAGGCGCGGTGATAACATGCTCGGCCGGTTCATATGAGCCGGCCGGCTCGTCGGCACACAGTTAAACCGGTCACGGGCGGCCGATTAATTTTCCCAGCTACCAAAATCCGAGAAAAGGGAAACAGCGATGCAGGTTCTCGATCCGCCCCCGTACGCCTATGTAACCGTAATGACCACGGCGGGCTCCGCCGAAGAGGCGCAAAAAATTTCGCAAGCTCTGATTACGGGCAAGAAAGCGGCGTGCGTTCAAATATTTCCAGTAACGAGCTGCTATTTCTGGAATGAAAGAATTGTGAATGATCCAGAAATTATGATGTTCATCAAGACGCAACAATCTCTTTATGAAGATGTGCAAGCGATTATAAGGTCTGTGCATTCCTATGATGTTCCGGAGATCATTTGCCTGCCGATTCTGAAAGGATCAGCCGCATACTTGGACTGGATTTCCAAAGTGACCGCATAGGCGGGAGCCGGCCGTTTTTCATCGGGACCAAACCCTGAGGATCGCGCCTAGTCAATTGCTCGAAGATGCGCGTCCTGGCCAAAAAGATGTCAGCGCTCGGCGAGTGATATCAGCACTCGCTTTGTCGCAATATCCAGATCGTCAGCGCGGCGCCCCGATCACCGTGGCGGCGTTCCGTTGAGCGCCAGCACTTCGCCCGCGAGGTAGAGGCTGCCGGCGATGAGGATGCGCGGCGGCAACGGCCATTCCCGCGCGGCGAGGAAGCGCAGCGCCGTTTCGACGCCTTCGCACGCCGCGGCCGCGATGCCGGCGGCGCTGGCGGCGGCGGCGACCTCGCGCGCGGGCTTGCCATACTGCTCGGCCTGCACCGGAACCGCCAGCACCTCCTGTGCAAGGCCCTTGAACGCGCGCAGGAACGCGCCTGTGTCCTTGGTCGTCAGCGTACCGCAAATGATGATGAGCGGACGCTCGGCCCTGTCGCCGAAATCGGCCATTGTCTCGGCCAAGGCGCGGCCGCCGTCTTCATTGTGGCCGCCGTCGAGCCAGATCTCGGCCCCTAACGGCGCAATTTCGCACACATTGCCTTTGACGAGATTTTGCAGGCGCGCCGGCCATTCAGCCTGCGTCAGGCCGCGCTCAATGGCGTCGGGGTCGAGGCCCGGCTCGACGCAGCGCACGGCCGCAATGGCGGTTGCGGCGTTTTGCTGCTGGTGGCGGCCGGGGAGGCGCGGCAACGGCAGATCGAGCAGGCCGCGCGCGTCCTCGAAAATAAACCGGCCATGTTCCACCCGGGCCGAGAAATCGCCAGTCGCGTCGATCGTCGGCGCGCCGGCCCGCGCCGCTTCGCGCCGCAGGACCTTGAGCGCGTCCGCCGGTTGGACGGCCAGAATCGCCGGAACGCCCGGCTTAAGAATCCCGGCTTTCTCGAAGGCGATCTTCTCAATCGTGTCGCCGAGAAACTCGGTGTGATCGATCGAAATCGACGTCACCACCGTCGCTTTAGGGGCGGGAACGACATTGGTGGCGTCGCCTCTGCCGCCGAGACCGACTTCGAGAAGCAGATAATCGGCGGGGCTTTCGCTGAAAACCTTGAAAGCCGCCGCCGTGGTGAACTCGAAAAAAGTGATCGGCGCGCCGGCGTTGACCTTTTCACAGTAGCTCAATGTCTCGAACAGCGCCGCATCGCCGATCAGTCTGCCGCCGCCCTTGCCGGCAAGGCGGATGCGTTCATGAAACCGGACGAGATGCGGCGAAGTATAAACGTGGACGCGCTTTCCGGCGGCCTCGAGAATCGCCCGCATGAAGGCGATCGTCGAGCCTTTGCCGTTGGTGCCGGCGACATGAATGACCGGCGGAAGCTTCTTTTCCGGCGCTCCGAGGGCGGCGAGCAGCCGCTCCATCCGGCCGAGCGTTAGCTCGATATCTTTGCGGTGGAGCAGGAAAAGGCGCGCAAGAAGAGCGTCGAGGGGGGTCATGGCGCCGTGTTTCTGCCTGCCTCAGGCGGCTTGCTCCGCGCGCGGCGTCCGCGTCAGGAGCGAACAGATGCGGGCCAGCGTCGGGCGCATGTCCTGGCGCTGCACCACCATGTCGATCATGCCATGCGTTTCGAGATATTCGGCCCGCTGGAACCCCTCGGGAAGCCGTTCGCGAATGGTCTGCTCGATCACGCGCGGGCCGGCGAAGCCGATGACGGCGCCTGGCTCGGCGATATGGATGTCGCCGAGCATGGCGTAGGACGCCGTCACGCCGCCGGTCGTCGGATTGGTCAGCACCACGATATAGGGCAAATTGGCCTTACGCAGGCGCTGAACGGCGATCGTCGTGCGCGGCATCTGCATCAGCGAGAAAATGCCCTCCTGCATGCGGGCCCCGCCCGACGCCGTGAACATGATGAACGGCGCGCGGCGGTCGACGGCCGTCATCATGCCAGTGATGATCGCCTCGCCCGCCGCCATGCCGAGCGAGCCGGCCAGAAAATCGAAATCCTGAATGGCGACGATGACTTCGTTGCCTTCCAGCCGGCCGCTGGCGAGCTTTACCGCGTCCTGCGTCTCGGTCTTGGCGCGATATTCCTTGAGCCGGTCGGAGTAGCGCTTGACGTCGCGGAATTTGAGCGGATCGAGCGGCACCTCCGGCGTCGGCAGCTCGTCGTAGACGCCGCCGTCGAACAGATTGGTTAGGCGCGCTTTCGGCCCCATCCGCATATGATAACCGGACCCGGGGACGACGAAAAGATTGGCTTCAAGGTCTTTGTGGAAGACCAGTTCGCCGCTTTCTGGGCATTTGACCCAGAGATTTTCAGGCGTTTCCCGGCGCAGGAACGACCTGACCTTGGGGGGGACGACGTTTGAGATCCAGTTCATGCGTATTCCTGGCGCACTCCCGATTTGCGAGGCCGGGGCCTAACTTAGGGACTCCTGCGCCTGTTTGCGACAGAAATAACGCGCCGGGCCGAGAGTTGCAAAATATACGGTTTACGCGGGGCCAGCTTATCCCGGCGTCAGCGCCGCCTGACGGACGCCTCCGGCGATGTCGGCGACGAGGTTGGTCACCGCCGCCAAGGTCTCCCGCGTCGCTTCGCCGCGGGCGCCGAGAGAGGTCCGCAGCGCCTCGACGAGGGCGGAGCCGACCACTACGCCGTCGGCATGGGCGGCGATCGCCGCGGCGTTGGCGGCGTTCTTGACGCCAAAGCCGACCGCCACCGGCAGATTCGTGTGACGCTTGATCTGCTCCACCGCCGCCGCGGTCGCGGAAAAATCCGGCGTCGCCGCGCCGGTCGTCCCCGTGATCGAGACGTAATAGACAAAGCCCGAAGTGTTTGCGAGCACCGCCGGCAGCCGCGCCGCGTCGGTCGTCGGCGTCGCCAGCCGGATGAAATTCAGCCCGGCTTTGAGCGCGGGAAGGCACAGCTCGGCGTCCTCCTCCGGCGGCAGGTCGACGACGATGAGGCCGTCGACGCCGGCGGCTTTCGCCTCCGATCAGGAAAGCGTCAACTCCATGCACGTAGATCGGATTATAATAGCCCATCAGCACGATCGGCGTGGTGCTATCGCCAGCGCGGAAATCGGCGACGAGCCGAAGCGTTTTGGCGAGCGTCGTCCTGGCCTTGAGAGCGCGAAGGCCGGCGGCCTGGATCGCCGGGCCGTCGGCCATGGGATCGGTGAAGGGCATGCCGACCTCGATCACATCCGCGCCCGCCTTGGGTAGAGCCTTGAGGATGTCGAGGCTGGTCGAAAGATCCGGATCGCCCGCCATCACAAACGTCACCAACGCGGCGCGGCCCTCTTGAGCGAGCTCGGCGAAACGGCGATCGATGCGCGTCGGCGAAGAATCAGACATCGGGTTTGAACCATAAAGGAGCCGCCGCCATGCGGCGCGAAGGCTGGCCAATAGAGGATTTTTCGGGCCCTGGAAAGGCTTTTGCGAAGCGAGCAAAAGGCGGGGGAGGAGGAGGTAGATTAGGGGCGGATGACGGGCGTTCAGCGTCCGGCGCGGGCCCGCCCGGGTTTAACCCCAAGCGCCCCAGCCGGTCGTGGGCTCTTAACGCATGCGATCGACCGCTTCTTCGGTCGACCATACCGCGTGTGCGAGAAATTGGTAGTTGATCATCGCCGCTTGATAGCCATCGCCCCATATTGGATGCCGAGGTCCAGCCGTTGCATCCTTGACCATTGCCACCTCAAAACCCTGCTCGATCAGCTCGCGCAGATGGGATTCGACGCACATATTCGCCAACATGCCGCCGAGAATGATCTTGCTGATCCCGCGCTTGCGCAGTTGCAGGACCAAATCGTTGGTCTGCGGCCCCCACACCTTGTGCGGGCTGACGACGATTGTCTTTCCATCTTCGATATACGGCTTGAAACGATCGAGCCAGTCGGCGCCCGAGTTCGGGAAGCCGGTCAGATTGAGCGGCCCGGTCCGCGCGAACGAATGGGTTTTGAACTCGTCGGCTTCGAGCGGCCCATTCATCTTCCAATGATTATCGGTCGGATAGAAATAATGAGGTGAGATAAACACTTCATATTCGCGTGTTTTCGCGGCCTCGAAGATCCGCGCCATGTTCTCGACCGTGTTGTTCTCGGTGACGCTCGCGCCGACCGCGCCCCAGTTGGCCCCTTTCTCGCTCAGCACATCGTTTTGCGGGTCGATGAATACGACGGCGGTGTTGGTCTTCTGGATGTCCATGGTTGGCTGCTCCTCACCCGCGTTTGCCGATGGCCAGCAGGTTCGCCGGTCTTGGTACCTAAGCCCCAATGCATGCGAACTTCAACGACCCAGTCGCGGCAAGGCCGCAGGGGCGCGCTTCGAGCGTGACGAGGGATGTTACATCAATCCCCGCGCCAGATCCGCCTTGAGCCGAGGCGCGGCGAAATCGAGGAAAGCGCGCAGCTTGAGCGGCAGCAGCCGCTTGGGCGCGCATGGACGAGGCTGACCGGCCAAGGCGCCGGCTCGAACTCTTCCAGCGCCACGGCAAGCGCGCCGGCCCGCACAGCCCTTGCAATCTGGTACGAGAGCACGCGCGTGATGCCAAGTCCCGCGATGGCCGCGTCGATGGCGGCTTCAGCGGTGTTGACGACGAGCCGCGACCGAATGGCGACAGGCTTATCGGACCCTCCGATCCGAAACGTCCATGCGTCCGGGGACGCGAGCCCTTCAAAAGTGACGCAATCATGAGCGCTGAGCTCGTCGGGGCTTTGCGGCGCGCCTCGCTCGGCGAAATAGGCGGGGCTCGCGCAGGTCACGCGGCGGATCGCGCCGACCTTCATCGCCACAAGACCGCTGTCCGGCAATTCGCCAATCCGGACGGCGAGATCGACATGCTCCTCCAGAAGATTGAGCAGACGGTCGGCCTGGACAATTTTGATGTTGATGTCCGGGTAGGCCTTGAGAAACGCGATCGCTACGGGGAGGACGTGCAGCCGGCCGAACACGATCGGTGCGGTGATGATCAGGTCGCCTTTCGGCGCGCTGTATTCGCCCGATGCGGCGCGCTCGGCTTCTCCGACGTCCTCGAGAATGCGTTTGCAGGCCGCGACATAAGATCGGCCGCTATCGGTCAGCGTAAGGCGCCGCGCCGACCGCTGGACAAGGCGCGTCTTAAGGTGCGCCTCGAGCTCCGAAATCTTACGGCTGACGGTGGCGAGAGGCATGCCGAGGCGGCGGCCCGCGCCCGACAGGCTGCCGGATTCGACGGCCTCCAGCAGGATCGACATCGCTTCGAGACGGTCCATGTTAGCTTCCATAAAAACGGAAGGATGCTTCTCATCAATAGCCATCTATTTTCATTGCGCGGAAGGATCTAATCGAGCCGTGCAGGCCGCTCCGGCCGAATTGAAAAGGAAGACGCCATGTCCCGCATCCCCACCCCCGCTACGATCGACGCCGCTCCGCCTGCTTCTCAGCCGTTGCTCGAAGCCGTGAAGAAACAACTCGGAGTCGCGCCGAACATGTTCCGGCTCATCTCCAACAGCCCTGCCGCACTCAAGGGGTACCTCGATCTCATCGCCGCGCTGAGCCAAGGGCTCGCTGCCTGCCGCGACCCGCGAGCGCATCGCGCTGGCGGTGGCCGACCTCAACGGCTGCGGTTATTGCCTGTCCGCCCACACCTATCTCGGCAAGAACCTCGCCAAACTCGACGACTGCGAAATCACCGCCAACCGCAACGGCTTTTCGAACGACCCCAAGGCGGACGCCGCGGTGCGTTTCGCGGTCAAGGTCGCTGCGCGAGCGCGGCCATGTGAGCGAAGCCGATGTGCGAGGCTGTGAAATCTGCCGGCTATGACGACGGCGAGTTGATCGAAATCGTCCTCCACGTCGCTCTGAATACGTGGACAAACTACATCAACGAAGTCGGCAAGACCGACATCGACTTCCCTGTCGTCGCGCTCCGAAAGGCCAGCTGACGCCGCGTTCAAACTTGCTCCGCCGGCGACCAAGGTTGCTTCGCCGGCGGCG
Organism: uncultured Alphaproteobacteria bacterium; assembly: GCA_963789645.1. Classification (GTDB taxonomy): domain Bacteria; phylum Pseudomonadota; class Alphaproteobacteria; order Rhizobiales; family Beijerinckiaceae; genus Methylocapsa. The sequence continues at coordinate 190,256 of CAWBLM010000010.1, forward strand.
TTCAGCCGCAATCGCCAACATAAGGAAGGGGCCGTGACAACCCAGGAGATTTATCCGAGCGACGTTGCCTTTACGCCATCCGTCAAGGCGGTGCAAGCGCGGAAAGGGTCGCGCCCCTCCTACGCGCGCATGGAGGCGGCGGGGTCATGGGAAACGCGCATAACCTCGGATCTCAAGGCCTTCATCGAGGCGCAGACCAGCGTTTTCCTCGCCACCGCGAACACGGAAGGGCAGCCCTACATCCAGCATCGGGCGGGCCTCCGGGTTTCTCCAGGCGCTCGACGATAGGACCATCGGCTTCGCTGATTTCGCTGGTAATCGGCAATATATCACGCTCGGCAATCTTGCCGACAATCCGAAAGCCCAGTTGTTCCTGATCGACTACGCCAGGCGGCGGCGCATCAAGATCTGGGGAGAGGCTCGAGTCGTCGAGGGCGACGCCGCGCTGATGGCGAAGCTAATGCCGAAAGGGTACAAGGCGCGCCCTGAACAGGCGATCCTCTTTACGGTCTCCGCCTGGGACGCGAACTGCCCGCAACACATCCCGCAGCGCTTCGAAGCCGCCGACGTCGCCGCCGCCCTCGCCGAGCGCGACCGGCGCATCGAGGGCCTCGAGGCCGAGGTCAAAAGGCGGCGGGAGATGTCGTCGCCGTGACGCCGCCGCGTCGCGGCCTTAAGCCGGGCGGCCAAGGCTGAGCCGCCCCCCGAAAGCAGACGCAGAAATGATGCTCCCCCCTTCGCGTGGGTTGCTGGCACCTTGGCGTCACTATCGGTCAATTGCCAGGATATGCGCGATCCAATAAGCTTCAGTTTACCTCTTGGAAGCGGAGTATAATCGCTTGCTTAGCTTCGTCCTGCACTAAGGGGAGTGAAAATGCTTGGAAACCAGTCTTTTGCCATGTTGGCGGGGGTTAGTTTACTCAGCTGGGCCTCCAGCCCGGCCGAGGCAGCCGTCGACATCGGGGGGCAAGTCCAAGCGGGCGGAGGTCCGCTCGCAAGCTCCACCGTGACCCTATGGGCAGCCAACGCGGGCGAACCCAAAAAACTGGCCCAAACCAAAACTGGCGCCGATGGTCGATTTCAGCTTGCACTACGAGACTCCGGGCAAGGATGCCATCCTGTATCTGGTCGCCAAAGGCGGAGAACTCAGCAAGGGCGGCGGCGACAACCCGGCCATCGCCCCTTGCCGTGCTTGGCAGCCGCCCCCGGCAGGTCGTCATCAACGAGTTGACCACCGTGGCTTCGGTGTGGACCAACGCGCAGTTTCTCGACGGCGCCGCGATCAAAGGTCATGCGCTGGGCCTGCGCATCGCCGCGGGCAACGTGCCCAATTTCGTAGATCTCACACGGGGGGATGGGGAGCCGCCATCCAGGACCCGCTCAACAGCGGCCAGACGCCGACAATGGCCAATTTCGCGACGCTCGCCGATCTGCTGGCCGGTTGCGCCACACGCGTGACGGCCGATGCGTGCAACAAGCTCTTTACCGCCGCGACGCCGCCGAAGGGAACCGCTCCGGCCGACACGCTGACCGCTGCGCAGTCGATCGCGCGCTATCCGTGGTATCAGCCCGCAGAGACTCTTCGCTCTGCTCGACCAGTTCTATCCGGTCCCGAACGGCAAGAACCTGCGCCCGGTTCCCTACATGCCTTACCTCAACTGGTCGCCCAGCGCCTGGGTGCTGCCGCTGAAATTCGACGGCGGCGGGTATCGCGCGGGCGGCAAGGCTATGTTCGACAGCGAGGGCAATCTCTGGGTCGGCGACAATTTCACCGTCGGTTGGCAAGGGCAGGATGCTATGGCAGGGCCATGCCACCAAGTTCGCCCCCAACGGCAAGCCGCTTTCGCCGATTACCACGGGCTTCGTCGGCGGCGGGATGGAAGGTGGCACCTTCGGTGCCGCGGTGGACGCCAAGGACAATGCTTGGCTCACCAGCTACGGCAGCAAGTCGATCACGGTGTTCGACAAGAACGGCAAGCCGCTGACACCGCCGGAGGGCATTACCTTCGGCGGCCAGCTCGGGCTGATGCAGGGGGTCATCGTCACGCCCAGCGGAGACGTCTGGGCCCTGGGCATCTAGAAAAGCCAGCTCCTCTACTTCCCCAAGGGCGATCTGACCAAGGGCCGGATCGTTTGCGAGGGCGACAGGGAAGAGCCGTGCAAGTCGTTTCGGGCGCCATTTCACCTCGGCATCGACCAGCAGGACCGGATCTGGGTGTCCAATAGCGGCGTCGACCACGTGACGCGCTTCCCCGCCGCAGATCCGAGCAAGGTCGAGAAGTTCAAGACCGGATTTAACAGCAGCGGTCTTGCCATCGACAGCAATGGCAATGTCTGGGTCACCAACCGGTTCGGCAACGGGCTGCTGGGCATGGCCCATCTGATCGACATGGGGATACGTCTGAAGCTCGAGGGCGTTGCAGCGGCGTCCGACTACCTGACGAAGACGATGTCGGAGCAGCAAGGCGGCACTCTCGACGGTGGCAGCGTCACGCTTCTGCGGCCGGACGGCACGCCATATCCGGGCTCTCCATTCACGGGCGGCGGTCTTCCTGGGCCGTGGGCTGCGGCGGTGGACGGCAACGACAACGTCTGGATTTCCAACTTCGCCATGCCGAGCAGTCCGATCGTGCAGCTGTGCGGCGTGCGCACCGAAAACTGTCCGCCCGGCATGAAGACCGGCGACCAGATTTCGCCGCCCGGCGGCTACGTCGGTGGCGGCCTGCAGATGCAGACCGATATCGCTGTCGATCCGGCTGGCAATGTCTGGGCGATGAACAACTGGCAGGACATCGACAGCTGCATTGGCACGCCCAGCGAGGCGCTGTCGACCCGCTGCGGCGGCCAGGGCGTCGTGATCTTCTACGGCATGGCCAAGCCGGTTCGCGCTCCGCAGATCGGCCCGGCACACGCGCCGTAAATCAGAAGAATAGGGAACTTGTGTGCCGTCAACACAACCACGGCGCACGGCGAAAGGTGGATGAGCTGGATAGACATTATCCCTCGATTGGCGGCTCCTTCTGTCCGCCGTCTGGGGCGGCAAAACGCCACTTCGTCATAATGCGCGGTTCAGAACTCTATCTCGCGGCAGCAGTTGCCGAACGTCTGCAATCCAAAAAGATATGATGTCTGGAAGTGGCGCAACTCGAAATTCAAGAGTGCGTTCCCCGCTCCACCCTAGGCGGCGATTGGAGGCGCCGCCGCTTCGCTTGAAAGCTACCCCTCCGCACCCTTGGCCTTCAGCATCTGTGGAGATGGCTGTTGCCGCGGATCGAAGTTCGACAGCTTCGGCGGCGGCTCGAAAGCGAAGTCGCGATCGGAGAAGGTGTAACGGAACCAAGGATCGTCGCCGGCGCGTCCGAGCTGATGGCGCAGGCGACTGAAGGCCCGATAAATCGGCTTGTAGGGCTGGCCGTGATATTTTTCAAGGATCTCCCTCCAGGATCGCGGAGCCTGCTTGATGAAGGCGGTCATGTCCGCGACCAGGGCATCCTCGTCAAAGGGGACGACATTGGCCGGAACGGGGCCAAGGTCGCAGGGGTCCGACCAGTCGAAGCTCGACCTGTCCCACTTGCCGACGAGCGGGATGGTGCAGTCGAGGCCGATCTTCGAGGCATAGATCGGCGGCGTGTCCGAGCCGACGGACGGGTCCGTGGTCATCGTATTGCATTGCGGGATGATGATCGTGTCGCGGTCGGGCATATAGCGGAACGCCATGCATTGCCCGATGCGATCATCATTCCATATGTCGACATCGTCGTCGAACACCATCGCGATCTTGGGCAGTCCCTGCTTGGAGCAGGTCAGCATGATGCCGAGCGCCTGCTTCGCATCGCCGCCACCTTGAGTCTTGATCTTTGCATAAGCGATGTTGGAAAGGCCCGCAGAGGGGCAGCGCACGTCAATGACATCAATGCCGCCGGCCTGAAGCGCATTGAAGAGATCGCTCTCGACCGCCGGCAACTGCACCATATTGTCGGTGAAGCCCGGGTGGCGACCGCCGACCGTGGCGTGTTGATAGATTCCGCCCTTGCGGAACGTCATGCAGCTGATGATCACCCGCGGGTTGTGCTTTATTCCGCCCCCATACATGCCGGTGAATTCGCCAAACGGTCCCTCATCATGCACCCATCCTTCGGTCGTGACGACTTCACCCTCCAGCACGATGTCCGCGTTGGCGGGCACGAAGAGATCATTCGTCTCGCATTTGACGAGTTGCGCGGGGCGCCGTAAAAGCTCCCCAGAACCTCGAAATCCTCCGTCTCGGGCGGAACGCCGGCCAATGCGGCGAGCTTGTCCAGCGTCGGCGCGCCGAGAACGATCGCCACCGGCATGTTCTGACCGCGGGCCTGGTATTTGAGGCCGTTGAGCCTGCCGCGATGGCTTGAGCACGTCATGTCGAAATTTTTTTCATTGATGGCGCGAAACATCGAGCGGTAAATGCCCCAATCGATGACGCCGCTATCTGGATCCTTGGTGACCACCAGATTGTCACTCGTATAGGCGTGTCCATCGCGGTCATGGTGCAGAAAGAGCGGCAGGCGGCTGATATCGACGTCGGCGCCTTTCAGCATCACCTCTTTGCATGGAGCCGTGGGAACGACCTCGGGCTTCACGCGTCCTTTCGCGAGTTCGGCGATGCGCGCCCCGATCCCCGCGCGATCGCAGCCGAGAGCCCATGCGTATTGCTCGTGGTTCGAATAGGCGTTGGCGAGGAACGAAAACTCGCAATCCTTGATCTTCTCGACAAGGATCGCCTTTCTGAAATTGGCCTCCATGAGAAGAGGCAGTTCATCGACGCGTTTTTCATCCGTGATGCGCAGGAGCAGGCCGGCCTTCTCCATGTCCGCGACGAAGTCCGGCAGGCTCTGTTGGCCCTTCGTAGCGCCGGGACCTTTTGCAACCATCGCTCCCTCCATGTGCGCTCGTTGCAACATGACGATTGGCGTGGGCGCCGCCTACTCCGCGGCGGCGCGTTCCTCAAGGGAGATCCCCGCCGACGGCTTCGCCATAAAAGACACGCGCTCGCCCCACCGTGGAAACCTCGCCGTGTCCAGATCGAAGAGGTCGAGCACCCGGCCGACGGTCTGGTCGACGATGTCATCGATGGTCTGCGGACGGGTGTAGAAAGCGGGGACGGGCGGGGCGACGATTCCCCCCATCTCTGTGACGGCGAGCATGCTTTTGAGATGCCCGGCGTGGAGGGGAGACTCGCGCAGCAGCAGGACGAGGCGCCGGCGCTCTTTCAACGTCACGTCGGCAGCCCGCGTTAGCAGGCTGCTTGTGACGCCAGTGGCGATTTCGCTTAGCGTACGGACCGTGCACGGGGCGATCACCATTCCCATCGTTCGGAATGACCCGCTGGCCAGAGCGGCTCCGATGTCACTAGCTGCATAGTTCAGGTCCGCCAGGCTGCGCAGGTCCGCCGCGGTCAGGTCGGTCTCATGCGCCCGGGTCATCTCCCCGGCCCTGGAGACGACGAGATGGGTCTCGACGCCGAGATATCTTAACATCTCAAGAAGCCTGATCCCGTAGACGATCCCGGTGGCGCCAGTGATTCCGACGATCATGCGGGGGCGAGCGGACATGCGGGCGACTCCAACAAAGAAGGGAGAACGTTCGAGGCTTCAGGCGACTAGTGGAACACCGGATCCACAACGCCGGTCTCAACGTGACGGCGGAGCTGATGCAGCAGAGCCGCCCAGTGGGTGTTGCATTTGCGGAAGTTTCCGCCCGTGTCGGGCCATCCGCGATGGACAAACTCAATCAGCGTCCGGTCTTTGTCAGCGTCGGAAAGCGTAAAAGAGGCTTCGGTTCCAACCGAATCGCCGGGCCCTTCGATGCAGCGCCACGAGATTTGATCCGCCGAAGGCTGTTGGACTGACCAGCGGAACGTTGGCGCATCCTCGAAATCGAAACGGAGCGCGCCGTCGCTCTCGGTCACGCGGCCGCCATGCCAGGCCTCAAGCTCCTTCGGGCGTCGCAAGGCTTCGCGGATCTTCTCGCGGGACGCCTTTATTTTGATCTCATGATTTATCTCAGCCATGAGCGCATCTCCCAAAGCGTTTAAAGTTCTTTTAAAGCTTTCTAACTTAGCTATCAATTGCACTCCGAGAGCGCGTCGCCGCAGTTTGTCGGGCGGCGTCAAATACTTAGGCTTGCGGTATTGCTCAGCCAAGCCGCTCGTGACAGGCTCTCGGCGGGAACGAAATGTCCGTTCAGAGCCATATCCGCCTTCGCTAGGCTTGATCTGCCCTTGTTTCTCCTTGCGGTCGATTTGCCCCTCAGCACGCGCCGAACCAGCGCGCTTTGCGTTGGCGCGCCAAATCCGGAACGGACGTTCTATTTTCAGGTTGGGATGCGACCTTCGGGAATGCGATCCCGAAGGTCGGGAATTGGCGCGAACCCGGAATCCAAGACTGCGTCCCCCGCTCCACCCACAGCCGCCGCCTGCCTCGCAAGGAGTGACGCGGAAAAGCCGCATCTGCTAAGCTCAGACGGAAGCGAGTTTCCGCGCATGAGAGAGCATGACGCCAGATCAATCGCCATATGGATCGGGAGCCGGCTGAACCATGCTCTGGCGCGCGCTCTCCCGCATCCTTGCCTCCCTCGCCACCTTGTTGATCGTCATCGCGCTGGCGTTCTTCATGATGCGCCTTGCGCCCGGCGGGCCCTTCGATTTAGAGCGTCCGCTCGATCCCGAAATCGCGAAAAACCTGCGCCACGTCTACCGGCTCGACCTGCCGCTTGCGCAGCAGTTCTGGGCCTACCTGCAAAGCCTTGCAAAAGGCGATTTTGGGCCGAGCCTTCATTGGCGCGGCTTTTCCGTCAGTGAGCTCTTTGCTTATGCGCTGCCGATTTCAATGCGGCTTGGCGCGGAGGCCATGATCGCCGCGCTTTTGATCGGCGGCGCGCTCGGGATTGCCGGGACCGCGGGCGGCGGTTGGCGCGGACAACTCGGGTCTCGCGCGGTCGACGCCGCGGCCCTCATCGGCGTCGTCCTGCCCGCTTTCGTCGTCGCGCCGCTGCTGCAGCTTTTCTTCGGCCTGACGCTGCGCGCCCTGCCGGTCGGCGGCTGGAACGAGGGCGCATGGAAAAACCAGGCGCTGCCCGTTGCGACCCTCGCCCTGCCGCAGATCGCCGTGATCGCGCGGCTGATGCAGGCGGCGCTGCGCGACGCCCTCGCGGAGCCGCATATCCGCACGCTCCGCGCCTTCGGCCTGCCGGAAAGTCGCATCTATGCGCATGCGTTGCGCGCCGCGATCCTGCCGGTGCTCTCCTATCTCGGCCTCGCCGCCGCCAATATTCTGACAGGTTCGGTGATCGTCGAGACGATCTTCGGCATTCCCGGCATGGGGCGATATTTCGTCGACGGCGCGCTCGGACGCGATTATACGCTCGTGATGGGAACCGTCGTCGTCGTCGCGGCGCTCGTCATCGTCTTCAATCTGATCGTCGATCTGACCTACGCCTGGCTCGATCCGAGAATTGCGGACGCAAGGCCGCAATGAGCGACGCCTTGCCCGCTTTGAGCGCCGGTAAGGTCCGCGGGCAGGGGCGTCCCTTTCAGCCTCGCCCTTCTCGCGCTCATCGCGCTCGCTTGCGTTTTCGGTCCTATGGCTCGCCTCGCATCCTTTCGATCGCGTCTATCCCGATTATGTGCTGGCGCCTCCTTCTTTCGCGACGCATCCGAACGCTCGAAGAGGCGCGCCTCGCAGCCCTGGACATCGCGCAGCGTTTGGGCGTCCGCGTCGAATCTTTGCGGCAGAACGGCGCAAAGCTCGAGATCACGCTGGCGGGCGAGCGCCCGATCGACGCGCAGTCTTTGCAGATTTTCGCGCGCGCCGATGTCTTTGGCGCGCCGCGCGTCGCGGCGGCGGAGGATCAAGGCCGCAGACTTCGGCTGGAGATCCCCTTGAAGGAAAATCTGTTCCTGTTCGGCGCCGACGCCAATGGGCGCGATCTGTTGACCGCGCACGCTGATCGCGGGGCGCGTCTCCCTCGCCGTCGGCCTGCTCGCTTCCTTCGTCGCGCTGGTCATCGGGGTCGGCTATGGCGCGATCGCCGGCTATGCCGGCGGCGCGGTCGACGCCGTGATGATGCGCATCGTCGAAATCGTCTATGCCCTGCCTTTCATTTTCTTCGTCATTGTGCTCGTGATGGCGTTCGGCCGTCACTTCGCGCTGATCTTCATCGCGATCGGCGCGGTCGAGTGGCTCGACATGGCGCGCATCGCCCGCGGCCAGACCCTTTCCCTCAAGCAGCGCGAATACGTCCTTTCGGCGCGGGCCCTCGGCGCGAGCCCCGCGGCGATCATCTGGCGTCACATCCTGCCCAATGCGAGCGGCCCGATCATCGCTTATCTCACTCTGCTCGTCCCGCGCGTCATTTTGCTCGAAAGCTTCATCTCTTTTTTGGGGCTCGGCGTGCAGGAGCCCCTTGCAAGTTGGGGCGTCCTGATCGCGGATGGGGCCCGCAACATTCAAGGCTCGATCCATTTGCTCGTTTTCCCGGCCCTTTTTCTGGGCGCGACGCTCGGCGCCTTGCAGAGTCTCGGCCAGGGGCTGGAGCAGAAGATTGGCGCGCCGAGGCGAGAGAAACGGAGGCGCGCCGCGATGAGCCGCCCCCTCGATGTGCATCAAACAAGACCTCGCCGTTGCGATTTTGAGAAACTCGCGTCAAGTTTGCGCATTGTCCCGCAGCCTTTTCCAGCCGGGCGAGCGCTGGCTGATGAGGGGAAATTTGTCGTCGGCCCGCTTGTGCATGGGCCAAGCTAAAGCGAATGTGCTATCTGAAGCTGGCGACCGGCCAAGCTCAAACCTCAACCCCCAAGGCTCAAACCTGAACTGGAAGGTGAAACATGCTTTTTGACGGCGAGACGATCAAGGCTGAAGAGCTGGGCGAGGGACTTGTCGAGTTGCGCTTCGATAGAAAGGCGGAGGCGGTGAACAAGCTCGACCGCTTGGCGTTCAGCGAGCTCAGCCGCGCTCTCGAGATCATCTCGAAGGCGCCCGGCGTCACCGGCGCGCTGGTCACCAGCGCCAAGGACGCCTTTATCGTCGGCGCCGATATCTTCGAGTTTGTCGATGTCTTTGCTCGCGAAAAGAAAGATATCGCCGATTTCTTCGCCAGCCAACGCCAAGATCATTACGGCCCTCGGCGATTTGCCGGTCCCGGCGGTTGCCGCCATCAATGGGTTGGCGCTTGGCGGAGGCTTCGAGGTGGCGCTGGCCGCCGACTACCGGGTGATGTCGGCGACCGCCAAGGTCGGGTTTCCCGAGATCCATCTCGGCATTTTCCCGGGCTACGGCGGCACCGTTCGCCTGCCGCGCCTGATCGGCCTTGGCGAAAGCGCGCAATGGATCATTTCGGGAGCCCAACAGACGGCTGAGACGGCGCTCGCTCAGGGCGCCGTCGACGCGGTGGCGCAGCCGGAGGAATTACGCAGCGCGGCGCTGAGATTGCTGAAGCAAGCCGTCGCCAATCCCGCCGAATGGCGGGAGCGCCGCCGGGGAGCCAGGGAGGGTCTTGGCCTTCCCAACGGGAGCATCGCCGATCTTCTTGCGGGCGCCAAGGTCGCTGGAGTGAAAGCCCTGCCGCATTATCCGGCGGCGGATGACGCCGTCGAGCTGCTGGCCGCCTGCGCCAATCTTGACCGCGATCAAGCCCTCGCGAAGGAGGCGGAGCAGTTCGCAAAGACGGGACGCTCACAGGCCGCCGCCTCTCTGGTCAATATTTTCATCAATGAACAGGCGCTGAAGAAAATCAGCAGGCAATACGCCAAGACGGCGGCGCCAGTGCGTAAGGCGGCGGTCCTTGGAGCAGGGGTCATGGGCGCCGGCATCGCTTATCAGAGCGCAGTGCGCGGCGTGCCGGTCATTCTGAAGGACGTCTCCGAGAAGGCGCTCGAGTTCGGCCTGTCCGAGGCGAACAAGCTGCTCGCCAAGCAGGTCGAGCAGGGCAGGATGACCCGGGAGCAGGCAGACGCGGTCGCCAGGGCGATCGAGCCGCATCTGACCTTCGATCAGTTCAACGCCGTCGACGTCGTCATCGAGGCGATCGTCGAGAACATCGTCATCAAGATGGCGGTGTTCCGCGAGATCGAAGCGACCGCCGGCGACAAGACGATCCTCGCCTCCAACACCTCATCCTTGCGGATCGCCGATCTCGCCGACGGGCTGGCGCGCCCGCAGAATTTCATCGGCATGCATTTTTTCAACCCCGTGCCCAGGATGGCGCTGGTCGAAGTCGTGCGCGGGCCGAAAACCGCGGGGGCGACGGTCGCCACGATCGTTGGCTATGCCAACGCCATGGGCAAGACGCCGATCGTCGTCGGAGACTGCCCCGGCTTCGTCGTCAACCGCGTACTGACGCCCTATCTCATCGCCTTCCTGCTGCTGGTCCGCGATGGCGTCGATTTCCGGCAAATCGACGAGGTCATGGAGGACTTCGGCTGGCCGATGGGGCCGGCCTACCTGATCGATGTCATCGGCCTCGATATTTCGCATCACGTCGTCGAAATCGTGTCGGCGGGCTTTCCGGAGCGGATGGCGCCGCCGCATCCTTCGGCGATCGATATCTTGCAAGCCGACAGCCGTCTCGGGCAAAAGAACGGCCGCGGCTTTTATGCTTATGCGCGCGATTCCAAGGGCCGGCCGCGCAAGGACGCCGACCCCGCTGTCGCCGCGCTGCTCGCCGCCGGGCAGCCGCATGGCAAAGCCGTGATCAGCGACGCCGAAATTATCGAGCGCATGATGCTGCCGCTGATTTTCGAGGCGGCGCGCTGCTTCGAGGACGGCGTCACCGGCTCCCCGGGCGAGGCGGACATGTGCCTGCTGCTGGGGTTGGCGCTTCCGCGCTATCTCGGCGGCGCGTTGAAATACGCCGACTGGCTCGGCCTGCGGACGATTGTCGAGCGCTCCGTCAAGTGGCGCGGCCTCGGCGAGATTTACCGGCCGAGCGAGAAATTCTCCGCGACGGCCGCGGCGGGGAAGGGATTTTATGAGGGGTGAGGGTTCCGCGCGCGAAATTGGGTGGTTCTCGATGGAGGCGCGCCAGGGGAGGACCTTGGCGCCGGAGAGATGCCGTTGCGGAATTATTTAACGTCAAGCTCCCTCGCGACGCTCAGCCGCTGAAAATGACGCTGCGAAAGCGGTGCAAAGCGAAACCAAAATAGACGCTCCCGATGATGGCCGTCGCCAAGAATCTCCGGCCAGACGATGGAGACATCCGCCCCGCGATAAAGCACATCCTGGGCGAAAATCACGAAATGCGGCGTCGGGCTGATGATCTTCATGAGATACTGCAACCATACCGGCATGCTTTCCATCGGCGTCGTGCTGCCGGAAAGCAGCATCATCACCAGCAACACCGGGATTGACAGCAGACCGAACTGGGCCATCGTGGAAGCGATGGTACCGAGAGCAATGCCAAGCGCTGCGACCGTGAACACATAAAAGCACGAGCCGCCCAGAAACAGCAGAGTCGATCCGGCAATCGGCACTTGCAGCCACCATTGCACCACAAGCGTCAGCGATAGGCCCGCTGCAAGCAGAACGACAATGCCATTGGCCAGGATCTTCGAGAGCATGATCTCGGACGGAACCACAGGCATCACAAGGAGATGCTCGACCGTACCCTGCTCGCGCTCGCGAATAAGCGCCGCGCCGGTCAGGATCACGGTGATCATGGTGAGATTGCTGATGATCTGCATCACCGAGGTGAACCAAGCTCGACTTGAAATTCGGATTGAACTTTGCTCGCGTAACCATCTTGACCGGTGCACGGGCCCATCCTTCGCGTCCCGAGACGAACTCTGCCACATAGTTTTGGATGACGTTCTGGATGTAAGTCATGCCATTGAAGGCCTGGGCAGACGCGGTGGCATCGACATCGATTTGAACGGAAGCCTGCCGCCCGGCGAGAATATCCTCCTGGAACTTCGGGGGAATTTCAATGACGAAAAGGAAACGTTGCGAATTCATCGCCGGGTCGATTTCCGTCGCTGCGATCTGCACCGCCGGCTTGAAAGTGGGTGGCGTGAGGCCATCCGCAATGCGGCGTGACAGATCGGAATGGTCTTCATCGACGATTCCAACCGAAAGGTTGGTCGCTTCGGTCGAGGCGCCGGTGGCAGCGGCGTAGATCGCAACGGTGAAGGAATAGGCGACAAGCACCAGCATGATCGGGTCGGAGCGGATGCTGCGCATCTCCTTGATCGTCAGCCGGTAGATGTTGGCCAGGTGCAGCCGCAGCTTGGCGAACCGATTACTTCCGGGCCGCTTCGCCTTCGTCACAGCCTGCGGCGTCGCTGGTTCGCGTGCATCTGCCGTCTGGCTCGCTCGCGACATCTCAGCTCTCCTGCTTCCGCAGCAATATATGAGCGGCAATGAGGTAGCCGACCGCGAAGACCGCAAGGACGAGCGCATTGAACCAGAGATCGGAATAGCCGAGTCCTTTGGTGAAGGTGCCGACGCTGATCGGCTGAAACCAGGCCGCTGGAAACATCAGGCCGATGACCCTTCCCGCGCCGGTGAGGGAGGACACGGGCACGAGCAGACCCGAAAAGTTCACCGTCGGGATGATGGAGAGAACCGTGGTGGCAAAGACCGCCGCTACCTGGGTCTGGGTGAAGGTCGAGATGAGTTGTCCCGAAACCGCAAGTCGAGAAAACATAGAGCAAGCGTCCCGAACGCGAGCGCCCCGAAGGATCCCTTGACCGGCACGTGGAAAACGAAAAGCGCCATCAGCACCAGGATGATGAATGTCAGCATCCCGACGACGACATAGGGGAACTGCTTGCCCATGAGGAATTCGAATTTGCTGATGGGCGTGGACCGAAAATTGGCGATCGAGCCGGTTTCCTTCTCGCGGACGACACGCGATGGTCGCCATGATCGCCGGGATCAGAACCAGCATGATCACGATGACGCTCGGAACCATGGAGAAGACGCTCTTGAAAGCCTGATTGTAGCGGAAGCGATTTTCGACATTGAGGCTGCCCAAATAGACGTTGGATGGCGGGTTGGGGCCGAAGCGCTCCACTGACGAGATCCTGCACATAACGCTGCATCCAAGCCGGTGACGTACCCTCTCGTTGTCTCGCCCCGGAACGGCATGGCGCCGTCGATCCAGAAGGCGACCTCGGGCGGACGCAGGTTTGCAAGATCGCGGCCGAAGCCGGATGGAATTTCAACGGCGACAGCCAGCTCTCCGCTCCGCATGCGTTGCTCCAGTTCCGCTGGAGAGCTGATCGGAGGCCGTTCGGAGAAATAATGAGAGCCCGAGAAGCTTTCGAGCAGCCTGCGGCTTTCCGGCGTCTGGTCCTGGTCGAAGGCCGCATATTTCAGGTTCTCGACATCGAACGTGATGCCATAACCGAAGGCCAACATCAGAATGACAGGACCGACGAACGCGAATGCCAGCCGGATGGGATCGCGCAGAAGCTCCATCGTTTCGCGCCGGGCATAGGCCCATAGCCGTCCGGGATCAAATCGCCTGGAGGCACGCGATTGGACAGGTTCGGTTGCCGATACACCTGCGACTGCCGCGGGTTGCGGCGCTGGCTCGGCCTTCTTTTTTTCTCCGGCTTCGGCCGCTTCCTCCAGATAGGAGATGAAGGCGTCCTCCAGAGTAGCGCTGCCGCGCTCCTTGACCAGCTCCTTCGGCGCGCCGACGGCGAGCACCCGCCCCTGGTGCATCAGCGAAATACGGTCGCAGCGCTCGGCCTCGTTCATGAAGTGGGTCGAAAGAAAGATGGTGACCCCATCGTTGCGGGAGAGATCGATCAGCGTGCGCCAGAACGCGTCGCGGGCGACCGGATCGACGCCCGAGGTGGGCTCGTCGAGAATGAGCATGGGCGGCCGGTGCAGCACGGCCACCGCAAGCTGCAGCCTCTGCTTCACGCCAAGCGGCAGGCTCTCCGGCTTGGCGTCGGCCACATCTTTCAGGTCGTATCGTTCCAGCAGCTCATCGATTCGACCTTCGATCTCATTTGCAGGGAGATGGTAAAGGTGCGCATGCAGATCGAGATTCTGCCGCACGGTAAGCTCGCTGTAGAGCGAGAACGCCTGCGACATGTAGCCGACGTTTTCACGCGCCTCCATGTCGTCGGCGCGCCATCGGCTTCCCGAATAATTTGGCCGAGCCTTCGGTGACCGGCAGCAGCCCCGTCATCATTTTCATGGTCGTCGTTTTTCCGCAGCCATTCGAGCCGAGGAATCCGAAAATCTCGCCGCGTCCGATGCGAAAGCTCACATGGTCGACGGCGACGAAATCGCCGAACCGGCGCGTCAGCCCTTCTGCCTCGATCGCCGGCGTCTTGTCATCGCTCTCGGCGCGCGGCCGCACGATGACCTCCTGATGCTGGCCGCGCTTTTCCGGTGGAAGCAGGGCAATGAAGGCGTCGTCGAGCGTGCTCTTTTTCGCCAGCTCAAGGATCTCCTTCGGCGCGCCATGCGCGATGACCTTGCCGTCGTCCATCGCGGCGAGCCAATCGAACCGGCTCGCCTCGTCCATATACGCGGTCGCGACAATCACGCTCATGTGCGGCCGACGCGCGCGGATCGAATCGATCAGCTCCCAGAACTGCCGGCGCGAGAGCGGATCGACGCCGGTGGTGGGCTCGTCGAGAATAAGGAGATCGGGATCGTGCATCAGCGAGCAGCAGAGGCTGACTTTTTGCTTCATGCCGCCGGAGAGCTTGCCGCATGGTCGATCTCCAAACGGGTCGAGTCCCGTGGCTTTCAGAAGGTCGTCGATGCGCGCGCGCCGCTCGGCCGCGCCCTGGCCGAATAAGCGGCCGAAGAAGTCGATGTTGTCGAACACGCTGAGCGTCGGATAGAGATTGCGGCCAAGCCCCTGCGGCATGTAGGCAATGCGGCCGTAACTCGCGCGGCGATGGTGCTCGTCCGCCATGTCTCCGTCGAGCACCGTGACTTCGCCGAATTGGATCTTGCGCACCCCGGCGATGAGGGCGAGCAAGGTGGACTTGCCGACGCCGTCGGGCCCGATCAACCCCGCCATGCATTGCGCGGGAATATCGAGCGTGAGGTCGTTGAGCGCGAACGTCTTCCCGTAGCGGTGCGTTACCCCCTCGATCCTGGCGACGACGGAGTTGGTCATTGCGGAAGCTTCACCGCAAGCTCGGCGGGCCAGGGAATTTTAGGATCCGTGCGCACGAAAGCGAGGCCGCGTACGCCCGTCTTCACAAAACGATGGAATTTGCCCAGGACTGCGGGGTCGGCCTGGAGCTTGACGCGGAACATCAGTTTCTCCCGCTCCTCGGCCGTCTCGACGCTCTTGGGCGTGAACTGGGCCTCGGTCGCCACGAAGCTGATGGTGTTCGGGAAGACATATTCAGGTATCGGATCGAGAATGGTGCGCGCTTCGTCGCCTAGGATTAGCTTGCCCGCCGCATCCGCCGGCAGGTAGATCGTCATATAGACGTCTTTGAGATCGAGGATGGTCAGAACGCGTTGCCCTGCGGCGATCACCTCGCCCGCGCGAGCGAGCCGGTATTGCACACGTCCACTTCTCGGGGACAGGAGCACCAGGTCGGTCAGAATCGCTTGCAGCCGTTCGACATTGGCCTGGGCGGACTTGATCGAGGCTTCAGCCTGGTCACGCTTGGCTTGGGCCGCGACATATGCGGCAGCCGCCTGCTCGTATTTGTTGCGACGCTGGTCCAGAGTCTGGTGCGTTATGAACCCAGTCTGGATGAGCTTTTTTCCACGCTCGTAATCTCCTGTGGTAAAATCCACATCGCTCTTGCGCTGGGCAATCTCCGCAATCGCTTCCGCCAATGCCTGTTTCGACTTCAGCACTTCCGCCTGTGCGCCGCGTAGCTGAGCTTCGGTTTCCGGCGAGGAGATTGTACCGACGACCTGTCCCGCCGTGACCTCGTCGCCTTCATCCACGGTCAACGTCGCGAGCCTGCCAGGGTATTTTGCCGCCACGTCGACCTCCGTCGCTTCGAGGCGTCCGTTCGTTTTCACGATCCCTTCGGGCATGGTGCGGCCGCGCAGGCGCGCGATCAGGGTGTCTATCGCCGCCTTAGCCCGCTCGGCGGGGGTTTGTGCCGCCGGTTGGGCCTGCGCGGCGGAAATCAGCTGGCTCCATCCTGAGGATGTTCCCGCGGATCGGCGTTCGGGAAAGGCGCCAACAAATAGAGCCGCAGATGCCAGAAGAACAACGGTGGGTTTGCAAACAGACATTCAAAGGCCTCCGGACGGGAGGCGTGCTAACCTTAAGTCTAAGGTGTGACACGGTCCCGGATTCCGTTATAGTCCGTGCCCGCCAGTATAGTCCGTGCCCGCCAGTTTTAGAAGGCGCAGGGTGTGCAAGCCGATCAAGTGTTCCTTGGCCGACACGCGGGCGCGGCTGCTGACCGCCTCGATCCTTTTTGCGTGGCGGCCTTCGGCACATTGCAGAATCCTTGAATTATGGAACGCGCGGCGGCCGGCCAGCGAGCGTTTTCCCGCCTCGTCCCAGCTCTGCGCCGCCCTGGCGTCCACCTGCAGCGGCGCCGACAGCTCGAGAAACGGAAGAGTCGCCTCGCCCAGTTGTTGCTGGGGTTGGCGCTTCCGCGCTATCTCGGCGGCGCGTACGCCGACTGGCTCGGCCTGCGGACCATTGTCGAGCGCTCCGTCAAGTGGCGCGGCTTCGGCGAGATTTACCGGCCGAGCGAGAAATTTTCCGCGAGAGCTGCGGCGGGGAAGGGGTTTTATCAGGGGTGAAGGCCGGCATTATCCCAAGGGGAGAGTAACTTAACGAGTCTGGCCGCCGATTCGACCCACGACGAATACACGTCGCTATTTCCATTTGGCTACGAGATTGGCGACCTGAGCGGGAACGCCCCACGACCCTTTTATCTGGCTGTTATCCTCCACCGCCTTGGTAAGACGCTTTGAGTAGCTTGGGTCCCAGACCGTTATCTTTTCCAGATTTTCGACCCGAGCCTTTGCAGCGGCAAAACTTCCGCTATTGACGAACAATTCAATTAGAACGTCGGCCATTTTGGTTTGCAGCTCCTTGTGTCTAATGGCTGCATCGAACAATTCCTGCGCAATCTGAATTTGTTGCTTCCCCTTGCCGTTGAAGGATTGGAAGCGGCTCACGAATCCGTGCGGATCAGCGCCGCAACGCACTGTGAAGACCGGTATACCGCGTCCCAATGCGTAGCCAATCTCTTGGTCGCACCACTGGCTATTAATGAATTCGGGGTGAATTAACGCAACCAGCAATTCACATGTTGCCAGGGCTATTTCGATCTCGGTTTGCCATTCACGCGTCGGATGAATGTCGTTGTGCGCAACAAAACAACTCATTCCATACTTTCCCAACGCTTTTTGAAGGTCCGCAGCTTGCTTCCGTTCTGAAGATAGGTGCGATAGGAATACCTTTAGGGTTCCTTCTTGCCAGTAAGGCGTTTCAATTGGAATCTTGAGAACGCCCGTTGGATCGGAACCTTTGATCCCGAAATGTTCGGCGAGTTCCATAAGATCGGTATCCCTTGCTTCGCTGATCATCTGCAAGATGTAGCTTTTTTTGCTATCAGACCACTCGTTGCTAGTCGGCAATGAAAACTGTTTCAAGATCAGGTCAATAGCAGGCCAATCGTCATTTTCCATTCGGCCGGCGATGTCTTGAATGAAAGTTATGCGTTGTGATTTACTCAGTTTCATTGAGATCTCCGAGCCCCTAGGCCGATCCAAATGCGCGGTGGCAATCGCGCATTGGATCGATAGTCGACTATCCGTCCTAATGACGGTTGAACGACGGTCAATGGCCAAAGGTGACCAGCCGCTTCGTCTCCTAATGCGCCTCATCCCAGTTCTGCGCCGCCTTGGCGTCGACCTGCAGCGGAACCGACAGTTCGAGAAACGGCAGAGTCGCCTCGGCCATCACCTTGCGCACGACGCCGATCGTCGCTTCGACCTCGTCGTCGGGGGCTTCGAACACCAATTCGTCGTGCACCTGCAACAGCATTTGCGCCGATAGTTTCGCGCGCTCCAAAGCCGCGTCCATGCGGACCATGGCGCGGCGGATGATGTCGGCGGCGGAGCCCTGGATCGGCGCGTTGATCGAGGCGCGCTCGTTGAAGGCGCGCTCCGACGGGTTGGACGCCGTAATGCGCGGATAATGGCATTTGCGGCCAAAAATCGTCGTCACATAGCCGTTGTCGCGCGCAAATTTTTTCGTTGTGTCCATATAGGCCCGGATGCCGGGAAAGCGCTCGAAATAGCGCTTGATGTAGGCGCCCGCCTCCTCGCGCGGGATGGCCAGCTGATTGGCGAGGCCGAAGGCCGAAATGCCGTAGATGATGCCGAAATTGATCGCCTTGGCTCTGCGGCGCACTTCGGGCGGCATGCCTTCGACCGGGACGCCGAACATTTCGGACGCCGTCATGGCGTGAATGTCATGGCCTTCGGCGAAGGCGGCCTTAAGCTGCGGGATGTCGGCGATATGGGCGAGCAGCCGCAATTCGATCTGGCTGTAGTCGGCCGAAATCAGCTTGCGGCCCGGCGGCGCTATGAACGCCCGGCGGATCTTTCGTCCCGCCTCGGTGCGCACCGGAATATTCTGCAAATTGGGCTCTGACGATGACAGGCGTCCGGTCGTCGTCGCCGCCAGCGCGTAGGAGGTGTGGACGCGTCCCGTCGCCGGGTTGACGAAGCCGGGCAGGGCGTCGGTGTAGGTCGATTTCAGCTTGGAGAGCTGGCGCCAGTCGAGAATGCGCCGAGCCAGCTCATTGCCTTGCTCGGCGAGGTCCTCGAGCACGCCCGCCGCCGTCGACCAGGCGCCCGTCGCGGTTTTTCGCGCGCCTGCGAGACCCATTTTGCCGTAGAGAATATCGCCGAGCTGCTTGGGCGAGCCGAGGTTGAAGCTTTCGCCGGCGAGCTCGAAGATCACAGCCTCGAGCCGCGCCATGTCCTGCGCGAACTCGCCCGAGAGCCGGGATAGAATGTTTCGATCAATGGAGACGCCCCGCGCCTCCATGCGGGCCAGCGCCTCGATCATCGGGCGCTCCAGCGTCTCATAGACGGCGCTCATGTGCTCGGCCGCAAGCCGCGGCTTCAGGACGCGCCAAAGCCGGAAAGCGACGTCGGCGTCTTCGGCGGAATATTCGGTCGCCTTGTCGATCGGGACACGGGCGAAGCCGACGAAGGTTCGCCCGGAGCCCGCGACTTCGCCGAATTAAATCGGCTTGTGGCCGAAATATTTGTCGCTCAGCACATCCATGCCGTGATCGGTGCGGCCGGCGTCGAGCACATAGGAGAGCAGCAGCGTGTCGTCGACCGGCGCGACTTCAATTCCGCGCTGGGAAAATACCAGAAGGTCGAATTTCATGTTGTGCGCGATTTTCAAAATGTCGGGCGCCTCCAACAGAGGCTTGAGGCGCGCCAGAACTTCATCCGCGTCCAACTGGCCAGGAACGAGATCGCCGCCGCCAAAAAGATCGGCCGCTCCCTCGCCCCTGTGAGCGAGCGGGACGTAGGCGGCGCGGCCAGGAGCGACGCAGAGGGAAACACCAAGCAGTTCGGCCTGCATCGGATCGAGCGAGGAGGTTTCGCTGTCGAAAGCTACGGCGCCGCCTTCCAGGGCTTCGGCGACAATGGCGTCGAGCCGCTCGAAGCTCAAAATGGTCTCATAGCTTTTGACGTCGAATTTTTCCGTCCGCGCCTCGGCGGCTCGTTTGGCGGCAAGTTCCCCGGGGCCTGTCGAAATGGCCTTCTGCGGCGCCTGCTCGCCGTAGCGCGCGTTGCGCCTCGGCGCCTGCGGCGCCTGCGGAGCTGCGTCTGCCTGCGCGCCGGCGATTTCAGCGGGAGCCGAAGCCGGGCCACGGTCACGCCCGCGCCAGCCGGCCTCTCCGGAGAAGGAAGGATCGGGGTCGATCATCGCCGCTTCGATCCCAAAAACTTCTGCGGCGCGCTTGGTGATCGTCGAAAATTCCAGCGCCTTGAAAAAGGCGACCAGCGTCTTGCCGTCCGGAGGCGCGAGACCGAGATCGTCGAGCGGCGTCTCCACCGGAACGTCGCAGGCGAGCGAGACGAGCTGCTTCGAGACGTTGATGAGCGCGACGCTGTCGGGATCGGTCAAAATCTCGCGGCGTTTCGGCTGCTTGATTTCACCGGCGCGGGCGAGCAGCGCATCGAGACCGCCATATTCGCTGATGAGCTGGGCCGCCGTCTTGAGGCCGATGCCGCGCGCGCCTGGCACATTGTCGGTCGAATCGCCGGCGAGCGCCTGAACGTCGACGACCTTTTCGGGCGGGACGCCGAAATAGGAAAGAACCTCCTCGGCGCCGATGCGCCGCTCCTCGCGCGAGCCTTTGGCCCCGGCTTCGCCCGACGCCGGATCATACATCGAGACGCCCGGCCCGATCAGCTGCATCAGATCCTTGTCGGCGGAGATGATCAATACGTCGGCGCCTCTTTCGCGCGCTTGTCTCGCATAGGTGGCGATGAGATCGTCGGCTTCGAAGCGGTCCTGCTCGATCGGAACGAGGCCGAAGGCGCGAACCGCGGCGCGCATCAGCGGAAATTGCGGGATCAGATCCTCCGGCGGCTCGGACCGATTGCCCTTGTAGGGCGGATAGATCTCCTTGCGAAAAGAGTTCTCCGATTTGTCGAAGATGATCGCGAGGTGGGTTGGCTTGATCCCCGCCGCGCCTTCGCGCACGAACTGGAATAATTTCGTGCAGAACAGCCGCAGGGCGCCGGTCGGCAAGCCGTCAGACCGGTAATTATATTTAGGATCCTGCCTGATCGACTGAAAATAGGCGCGGAATACGAAGGATGATCCATCGACCAGGAAGACGTGATCTCCGGCCTGGACGGGTCTTTGCGCGAACGGCATGGCGGGACAACTTTGAGCAATCGGAGAAGACAACATAGTCGGGCTAAAGCGTCCGCGCCACTCCATCGCCCGGCCACGGCCAGCGCGGCGATCGGCCCGATGTGGCCATAAGCGGAGCAGGTTGCGGTGCAACCAAATGAGGTCTAAATCGTTATCCTCGTGGTTGGGCGTTAACGTGTTGCGTCCAGAGATTCGATTATTTGCAAGTCAAGAATCCAGTGTAGTTCGACTGTCATGGAGTAAAGTTCGCGTCTTGATTTTGCGCCGCTAGACGCGAGTCATGACGTCCTGTATTCGCTCCAAAGATTTTGTTGGCGAATTTCTATTGGAGAGGGCGGATTTTGATGCTTAATAGGCAAAATCGCTGGCTCCGCGGCGATCCTTTCGGCTCGAACCTCTCTGGGGGTGCTCGACGATTTGGTCAAAATCGTTGATGAAGCTGGTCAATCCCATGGATTTCGAGGCGGTTTTTAACACCCTTCCGACGCCGACGATGATCATGGACGCGAATTTCAAGATCGCCGCCGTAAACCAGGCTTTTCTCGACGCGACCGGGCGGGACAGGCAGAGCCTCGTCGGCGTCAATGTTTTTACCGCTTTTCCCGCCGAGGGGGAAGGGCGGCGCCTGTTGCAGGAGTCTTTCGAGCGCGTGCGCGACCAGGGAGTAGCGGACGTCTTGCCCCTGCTGCAGTGCCCCTTTTCCGGTGAGCGCGGTTTCGAGAACTGGACCTGCGCCCGTGCGCCGATCCGCGGAGACGATGGCGGGGTCGCCTATATCGTCCAGAATACGCAGGACACATCGGCCCAGCGGGAGGCGCGGCAGAGCGATGGCTTAGGAGCGTCGGCGTTTGAACGCCTTGAGATGGTTCAGGTCCTGACCCAGACGCTTCTCGCGACAACCCACCATCTGCGTCGCCTGTTCATGAAGTCGAGCAACTTCATGTGCGTTCTGGGCGGGCCGGGGCATGTCTTTGAAATGGCCAATTTGGCCTTCCGCGACCTCGTTGGAAGCCGGGACGTCGTCGGCAAGCCGGCAGCCGAAGCGCTGCCCGAATTGGCGAACCAAGGAACGCTCGAGATCTTCGATAATATTCGCGCGAGCGGCGAGGCTTTCGCCGGCCGCAAGATGCGGTTGCTGCTGCAAAACGACAAGAGCAGGATCGAAGAATATTTTCTGAACGTGGTCTGTCAGCCGATTTTCAGCGATAACGGGGAGGTCGGCGGGATCTTCGTCGAAGGCTGCGACGTGACCGACGCTGTGCGCGCCGAGCAGCGCCAGGCGCTGTTGATCCGGGAGCTGCATCATCGCGTCCGCAATACGCTTGCGACGGTTCAGGGCGTGATGAACACCACTGCGAGAACCGCTGCTACAATCGAGGAGTTTCAGGAGGCTTTTGCCGGACGATTAAGTTCGCTGGCCAAGACGCATGCGGTTATGACCGAGGAGCTCGATCAATCCGTCTCGTTCGAGAATTTGCTGAACCAAGAGCTTGGCTGCTATTTCGACGATCGCGGCCGACGCATCCAGCTGCAAGGTCCGGCCGTGGACCTGCCGTCGCAGATCGCGGTTCCGCTCGGCATGGCGGTTCACGAACTCACCACCAATGCGGCCAAATTCGGCGCCTTGACGTGCGACGCCGGCCGCGTCTCGGTCGAATGGAGCCTCGCAGACAGCCCCGTCGGCTCCGCTCTGCTTTGGGAATGGAATGAAACGGATGGCCCGATCGTGAAGCCGCCAGGCCGCGAGGGGTTCGGCTCGATGCTGCTGAAGCGCGTGCTGTCGCAACAGATCGGAGCTGAGGTGAAGGTCGCTTTCGAGCCCGAGGGCTTTCGGTTAAAGATGCTCGTGCCGCTGCGGGCGGAGCGCTAGCTGGGCCGGCCACGCCGCCAAGTCGAACCTCAACCAAAGGGGGGGCGCCATGGTTGGAAAGGCGGATTTTACGCCCGACGAGTGGAGCACACCGCCCCGATGCTGGCGGGCATGGCGGTGACGATCGCCGAGCCGAGCGGGCTGTTTGGGATGTTGAAGGAAGGAATGGCGAGCGCGCACGCGGTGCTCGAAGCCGGAGCGATCCCGCCGCAAACGAACTCAGCAGGGCGATCGCCGCCGAAATGGAGACATCTGAAGGGCGGACTGCCGCACGCGAGGCGGTTCAGGCCGAGCTTTCGTCAAAGTCGCCGGCCGAGATCAACCTGAGGGCCATTTCGACCCTCGTCAAAGTCGCCGCCTTTCTCGACGCCAAGGCCCCGCAGGATGCGGCCGCATTCAAGGCCTGGTTGAGGCACGTCGCCGAACGCGTCGCCGAGGCGTCATCCTCAGGCGGATTTTTGGGTTTCGGCGGCGTCGAGGTCACCGACGCCGAAAAAGCGACGACGGCAGAAATCGGGGCGGCCCTCAGAATTTCGGCCTAGAGATTTTGCGCACGGACGACATTGAAAAACGGCGCTGAGCGTTCCTCGTCAAAGCTTTGATCGCGCTGCCGGCGGCTTCGCTTGAAAGCTCCCTCGGGCCGAGCGACCCGCGCCCCAAGGCTCATCCTTCAGCTCGCCGACCGCCGTCATTCATGCTCGCCGGGTTCTTCGTTCTCATGATCGCCATGGATGCCCATCTCGTGATCGCCATGCGGGCCCATCGCTTCGAAACGATGCGGCCTCATCCCGTGCAGCAGGAAGGGCAGCCGGTGCTTCTGTTCATCGGTCAAGCTTTGATAGAGCGGAGCGGCGGCATCCGCGAGAGCTTTCAGAGTCTCGCCCTTCTCGATGTCCACTTCGCTCATCCTGCGCAGCCAGGCGATGGCGTTTGCGGGGCGGGGCTCGGTACGCGTTTTCTCCATTCGCTCGAAAGCGCTCTTTTTGCCGGCGCGCAGGGCGGCTTCGACAGGCGGCCAGAGCTTTTCCTGCTCCGGCGTCAATTCCAATCCCGCATGGAGGCCGGCGATATGCGCGTCGAAAAAGGCCGCTCGATCGGCGGGCGAAAAACGCGGATGCGGCGGCCCGTGGCTGTCCATGCCCATCTCCGCGCCCATGCCCATTCCGGGAGGGGCCGGTGGAGCGCCGGGCGGCGGCTGTTGGGCGTACGCGTTGAGCGAGATAAGGGACACGGAGCCGAACAGCGCGATTATCAAGAGAGGCAGGCGCGTTTTCATTGAATTCTCCACGGGCCGAAGAAAACTGCGTTACAGCATGATGATTGCAAACAGTATCAATCATTCACTGGTCATTTTAGGCATGATTCAGCCCAAAAAATCCTCAACTTTTCGGGATCACGCGCCAAAAGGCCGGCAAATGGCTCAACTGACGCTTTCGATCTTTTGAGATCCAAAACTTCGGCCTGGTCGGCCGCAGGCGTCTTGTCCCGATTTCCGCGACGGATTTTTGAGGATTCGCAGCGTTGCGCCACGGCGCCAGCCAGTCAGGCCGGAACTCAATTCAAGATGGACGGCTCGATTTAACGCAAATTCAATCGCGTGCAGGCAAACTCACTCCGGTTTTTCGAAACTGCTATTCGAGTGTGTGTGCCCCATGGCGCCGACGAAAAAGACAAATCCCGCCGCTTTCAACGATATTCTCGCCGGGCTTGAGGGGGAAGCGCCGGAACGCGCCAGCCCAGGCCGCGCTTCTGGCGGCCGCGCTTCGTTCGATCGCGTCTCGACCGACCGCGCCTCGAAGCCAGCCGCCGGCATAGACGTCTCCTGGATCGAAACAGCGCAAGCGCGCGCGCGCGCCAAGCAGATGGCGCATCAGGCAGCGGCTGCGGCTGCGGCGCCCGAAAAAACCGCTGAGCCAGAAAGGGCGGCAAGGACCGCGGAGCCCGACCAAACGGATGATGCAATCGATCGGGCGCGCCGCAATTTTGCTGGCGCGCCGTCGGGCTGGCGCGGGTCGTCTGCAGCGAAGTCGTCGTCCTCTGCGCAACAGTGCGGCGCGGAAGACGCCCCGGTCTCGCCGCCAGCCGACGCCGCCTCAAATGCGAAGGCGTCGGCGCAGAACGCCGAAGCGGCGCCCGTCGAGGCCGAGCCGGGAGTTAATCCAGTCCATGCCTTGCGGCGGCTGCTCGGCCAGCTGCCTTGGGGATGGTGGCGTCTCGAAGCCTTCAAGGCGAGAAAGCGGCAAAAGGCCGCGGCGGCCGAAGCAGCGCCGAGCCCTCAGCCCAAGGCGGCCGGCGCGCCGAAGAGCGAGGATGAAGCGATTGCCCGGGAACTTGGCCTGCGAGCAGACCTCGCCGTCGTCGAACTCCGCCGCATCCGGCGCGAATTCGCCAAGAAAAACCATCCTGATCGCATCGAGCCGGCGTTGAGAGTCAACGCCGCGCGCCGCATGACCATCGCCAATATGCTGATCGACGCGCAGATGAAACAGAAGTCGCCGCCGAAATAGCATAACGCGCGGCGAGAGGGCATAACCCCCAGGTTGCCGACTTTTGGGATTAAGTTAGCCCAGCAAGAGCGGGGGCAATTCCGCAAAAAGGGTGCAAACCTCGCAGCGGCTACGGCTGAGTTGCGCCCATGCACGAACCCGCTTCGCGGGATTGCTAGAGCTGGCAAGGTAGCGCGTTTTCCCTAGAGTTCTGAGCGAGGCGTGGCGGCGCCTTGAGCATGGAGTTCCCTTCATCATGAAAGGAACTTCCGATGTCCGTTTCATCTGTCGAACGCCCCGTCAGCGCGCTGCGGCAGCGCATGCTCGAAGATATGGCCATGCGCGGCCTGCGATCGGATACGCAGCGCGACTATATTCGCTTTGTGCGCAGCTTCGCAGCCTTCCTCGGACAGGCGCCGGATACCGCGACGGCCGAGGATATTCGCCGGTTTCAGGTTCACCAGCGTGAGAGCGGGGTGCAGCCGCCCACCATCAACTGCTCCGTTTCGGCGCTGCGCTTCCTCTTCACCGTGACGCTCGATCGGCCAGATCTGTCGCGGCGTCTGGTCCTGGCGCGCTATCCGCGCAAGTTACCGGCGGTGCTGAGCGTCGAGGAAGTCGGCCAACTACTCGAGTTGGCGCCGGGGATAAAATACAAGGCCATACTCGGCGCCGCCTACGGCGCGGGCCTGCGTGTGTCCGAAGTGGCCACCCTCAAGATCGACGATATCGACAGCACGCGCATGCTGATCCGGGTCGAACAGGGCAAAGGACGCAAGGACCGCAACGCCATGCTTTCACCGCAGCTACTCACGCTGTTGCGGCTGTGGTGGAAGGAAGGCAAGCGACGCGGCGTCATGCTGCCGCATGGCTGGCTGTTCCCTGGACGCAGTCACGGCGATCCCATCTCAACCCGGCAGATCAACCGCGCGATCCACGAGGCGGCCGAAGCGGCTGGCATCAGGAAACGGGTGTCGCCTCATACGCTGCGCCACAGCTTCGCCACCCATCTGCTGGAACAGGATGTCGATATCCGCGTGATCCAAGTCCTGTTGGGGCACAGCAAGCTCGATACGACCGCGCTCTACGCTCGCGTCGCGACCAAGACGATTCGCTCGGTGACCAGTCCTCTCGAACATTTGGCGGCGCTGATGCAGGGCGAGGAGCATAGCGACTGAACCCGCTTGGGCGCCTCGCTGGAGGTCGCCGATATCTTCCGAGCTGAAGGGGCCGGCTATCGCGCCTTTCAGGCCGGTCACCTGGGCCTTACCCAGCTCAAGGTCATGTCGGCGATCGAGAACTGCCGGACGGCGGCGCTTGGCGGCCATGTCGATGGCTGCGACGACTGCGGCTATCTTCGGGTCGCCTATAACAGTTGTCGCAACCGGCATTGCCCCAAGTGCCAAGGCGCCGCCGCGCGAGCCTGGCTCGCCGAGCGCGAGGCCGACCTGTTGCCGATCGGCTATTTCCACGTCGTGTTCACGCTGCCAGCCGAGGTCGCCGACGTCGCCTGGCAGAACAAGGCGCTCCTCTACGACCTGCTGTTCCGGACGGCGTCGGAGACAATGATGACGATCGCGGCCGATCCAAGACATCTTGGCGCCCGGATCGGCATCACCGCCGTGCTCCACACTTGGGGATCGGCGATGACGCATCACCCCCATATCCACATGATCGCGCCAGGCGGCGGCATCTCGCTCGATGGGCGGCGATGGATATCGTCGCGTCCGGCCTTCCTCCTGCCGGTGCGGGTGCTGGGCGCGCTCTTCCGCCGCCTGTTTCTCACCCGGCTGATCGAGTTGCACGATGCCGGCAAGCTCGTCTTCTTCGGCGCTCACGCCAATCTAGCCGACCAGCGCCGCTTCCTGCGCCACCTCGCGCCGATCAAGAAGAAGCGATGGGTGGTCTATGCCAAGGCTCCGTTCACCGGCCCCGAGGCTGTGCTCACCTATCTCTCGCGCTACACCCACCGGGTGGCCATCTCCAATCAGCGTCTGATCGCCTACGATGAGACCGGCGTCACCTTCCGCTACAAGGACTACCGCTGCGATGGTCCGGAGCGGCAGCGCGTGATGACGCTCACGCCGCACGAGTTCATCCGCCGTTTCCTGCTCCACGTCCTGCCACATGGCTTCCACCGCATCCGCCATTACGGCTTGCTCGCCAGCTCCGCACGGAAGGCCAATATAGCGCGCGCCCGCGATCTCCTTGCCGTAGCGCCGGCGCCGCCAGAGCCTGTCGAAGCGCCAGAACCGCTCGATTGGCTCCCACCTTGTCCCTGCTGCGGCGGGCGCATGCGCATCATCAAGACCTTTGAACGCTGGATGCAGCCGCGCGCGCCGCCCCACGTTCCTGCAGCAACCGGGACGCCGTCGTGACCCGGCACGGCCTACGCTTACCTCGCGCCGCAACGTCCCTTGTTCCGGCGACCGCCATCTGCACGCCCTTCGCCAACTCCGTGACAGAAGACTTGCACTTCGCATGCGGCCAGCTCCCAATCCAGCGACCGCCTGGAGCAAAGTCTCACTCGCCGCGCTCTCGGCCGCGCCGTCACCGCCCCGGCGCCGCCGTCATCGCCCTCAGGCAAAACCCGAAATCCCCATAGACCGTTGCCGCAGGCCCGCGGGTTCGTGCTTGGGCGGTTTTCGTACGCCTGAAGGCATCCGAAAACCTTCACCATGTTGGGCCGTTCAGTCGCGGCGGCTCATCTCTCGAAAGCGGACATCGTGTCGGCAATGTGCCTTCAACCATCATGGGTGGATTGGCGCAGCAACGAGCCGATCTGTCGATGGCCAAGGTGCCGGCGGCGGCCGGTCTGCTCAGACTTCAACAGAGGCGCTGGAGAGGCGTCGGCGTGGGGAGCGTCACCAGATCACCGAAGCAGAAACACTGGCGATCGCCTACGACTTCGAGCAGGCCACGCTACTGCGCCGGCCATCGCCGGTCTCCTGGCGCACCACGTTACTGACGTTGCGGCGGGCGGAGAAGCCGTGCGCCAGCACAATCACGACTGCGTCCTCTCGGCCGAACGCGCGACAGGAAACCTCGACTTGGCCGACCGGCTGCAAATGAAAGGTCACCGCGGGCGCCCTGCGCCCGCCGCTAAACCAAGGTATTATAGTTCTCATCTGCTAAGACATGACGACAATCCGTAGGTCTAATAGATAGAGCTTAGCCAGACGCGTAAGCTTAGGGCCATGGCGTGGCGATGTCCCGCAGTATCGACTCGACATTCCAAATGATCGGAAACGAGGCGACCCCTGCGAATGCCCAGTTCCGCCCGCACGCGGTGAGTGCCCCCTGGCCCACCTCCAGAATAAACCAAGAGGACGCAGGACATAAAGACCGTTGTGAACCAGTTTGCGCGGACCCTCGGAGCCACCGGCTTCAAGCGTATCTAGGGAATCGTCGGCGATGGGCCGAACGGTATGACCGACTTGCTCCGCCGGCGGGGTACGATCGAGCCGTGCATGTCCGCCACGAGGAGGTCGCTTGGGTATCGTTCGCTTTGCGCTGAAATATCCGCATACCTTTTACGTGCTGGCGGCCCTGATCATGTTCCTCGGAGCCACAGCAATCGTAGAGATGCCGACAGACATCTTCCCAGAGATCAACATACCGGTGGTCTCGGTGATCTGGCAGTACACCGGCCTCTCCACGACCGAGATGGAGCAGCGCGTCACAACCTACAGCCAGTATTCGATCAGCTCCAACGTCAACGGCATCAAGGACATCGAAGCGGAGACCGTCAACGGCATCTCGGTGCAGAAGATCTATTTCCAACCGGACGTAAGTCTCGAACTAGCGATCTCGCAGATTGTCGCCGCCACGAACTCGATCCGCGCATTGATGCCGACCGGGATCGAGCCGCCGGTCGTTGTGCAATACAGCGCGTCGGCTGTACCGGTCCTGCAGATCAGCCTCAGCTCCGACAGGCTCAGCGAGGCGCAGCTCTACGATTACGGCATCTACCGGTTGCGGCAGATGCTCGCGCCGATCCACGGCGTCACACTGCCGACGCCCGCCGGTGGAAAATATCGGCAGATTATGGTCGATATCGACTCGACGAAACTGCTTGCGAAGGGATTGACCCCGTTGCAGGTCGTCAATGCGGTCAACGCGCAAAACCTGACCCTGCCCGGCGGCGACGAGAAGATCGGCAAGATCGATTACACCGTCCGCACCAATTCCATGCCGCCGACAATCGAGGCGCTCAACGACCTCCCGGTCAGCTACTCGAACGGCGCCACCGTGTTCCTGAGGGACATCGGCCATGTGCGGGACGGCAACCTGGTACAGCAGAACGTCGTGCGGGCGGACGGCAAACGCTCGGTGCTGCTCAGCATCATCAAAAACGGCAATGCTTCGACATTGACCGTCGTCAATGCCGTCAAGCATGTACTCGACAGCGCGGGAACTGCGGCGCCCGTCGGCATGGTCATCAAATCGTTGTTCGATCAGTCGGTCTTCGTCGTGTCCTCGGTAGTAGCGGTGCTACGCGAAATGGCGATCGCCGCCGGGCTTACGGCGCTGATGATCCTCCTCTTCCTCGGCTCGTGGCGCCCGACGATCGTCGTGATGATCTCGATCCCGCTAGCGATGCTGACCTCGCTGGTCGTGCTGTACTTCCTCGGCGAGACGATCAACACGATGACATTGGGCGGTCTGGCGCTCGCGGTCGGCATTCTCGTCGACGATTCGACCGTGACGATCGAAAACACCTACCGCCTGCTCGACGAAGAAAGAATGCCGCTGTCCCGCGCGACGCTCCATGGCGCCGCCGAAATCGCCGTGCCGACGCTGGTCTCGACACTCGCGATCAGTTGCGTCTTCTCGGCGGTGATCTTCCTTGAGGGGCCAGCGAAATATTTGTTCACGCCACTCGGCCTCGCGGTCGTTTTTGCGATGCTCGCTTCCTACGGCCTGTCGCGTACCCTGACGCCGATCACGATCGGCCTGCTGCTGAAGGGCCAGCATAGCGGTGGGCCCGCGGGAAATGGCGGCAAAGGCTTCTTCTCCCGTTTCCACGCGTCGTTCGAGCGCGGCTTCGAGCATCTGCGCGAAGCCTATGTCGGGTTGCTCACGATGCTGCTGACCCGACGCGCCATTGTCCCGATCCTGGCCGCCCTTGTGCTCACCCTGGGCGCCTTCATGTTCGTCTTTGTCGGCCGTGATTTCTATCCAGCGATCGATGGCGGCATGATCCAGTTGCACGTTCGCGCGCCGTCGGGTACCCGCATCGAAACGACCGAGCAGATCTTCCAGAACGTCGAGGACAAGATCCGCCAGGTCATTCCGAAGCAAGACCTCGATCTGATCGTCGACAATTTCGGGGTGCCGGCGCGCTCCTTCAACTGGGCGTTCGCAGATGGAACCACGATCGCAGTCAATGACGGCGTGATCATGGTCTCGCTCAAGGAGGGCCACCCACCGACCGCCGACTACGTCCGCGAACTACGCCAAGCGCTGCCGGCAGCTTTCCCAGAGGACATTTTCTATTTCCAGCCCGCCGATATGGCGACGCAGATTCTGAATTTCGGGCTCACCGCGCAGATCGACGTTCGCACGGTCGGCTACGACCGGGTCAAGAATTTGCACATTGCCGAGGAGCTGCGCCGCCGCATCGCCGCCATCCCAGGCATTGTCGACGCCCATCTGCAGCAGGAGGTTTACGCGCCCGATTTTTACGTCCAGATCGATCGCGCACGGGCTCTACAGTTCGGGATCACCGCGAGCGACATCGGCAACAATATCGGCACCAGCTTGAGCTCCTCCGAGCAGGTCGCGCCCAACTTCTGGACCGACCCGACGAACGGCATTCCTTATTACATCGCGGTGCAAACACCGCAGTATCAGGTCAGCTCGCTGGGTGACCTCAGTAATACGCCGGTGAGCACCGGAACCGCCCCGCCAACGACGCAGCCGGTGCCAGGCGAGCTGCGAAACGTGGCCACCTTCTTGCGCGACTCGGTGCCGGGCAGCACAAACCAGGCCAATATCCAGCCGATTTACGAGGTTTATGCCAGCACCCAAGGCCGCGATCTCGGCAGCGTCGCGGCCGAAATCGACAAGGTCACGACCGACCTCAAGAAACAGCTCGCGCCCGGCAACACGATCCAGGTGACCGGCCAGATCGACAGCATGAACCAAGCCTTCCGCGACATGGCAATCGGCTTGCTGTTCGCGGCTGTGTTCGTATACCTGCTGATGGTCGTTAATTATCAGAATTTCGGGGATCCGTTTGTCGTCCTTCTGGCGTTGCCGGCAACTTTTTGCGGCATCGTCACGATGCTTTACATCACCGATACAGCCCTCAGCGTTCCCACGCTGATGGGTGCGATCATGGCGGTCGGGGTCGCCTCGGCGAACTCGATCCTGCTCGTCACCTTCGCGCATGAGCAGCAGTTGGCCGGCGTGAAAGCCGTCGATGCCGCAATCTCGGCCGGGCGCACCCGAATTCGGCCGGTGCTGATGACCGCCACGGCAATGATCGTCGGTATGGTCCCGATGGCGATCGGCGGCCCGGGCGAGGAACAGAACGCCGCGCTGGCGCGCGCCGTCATCGGCGGGCTGTTGTTCGCGACCCCGACCACCCTGCTCATCGTGCCGTACCTGTTTGCGATGTTGCGCAAGGGTAATGACGGCAAACCAGCCCACGGCGTCTTCGAGGAGGTTCCGGACTGAGCGACGTCGAACAACAACCACTGCTGAAAGGGCCGCCACCGCAGCCGCTGCGCGCGCCGCCGGATCGCGATACCCCCGAGTCGCGGCCAAGCGGGCCCACGGGGCGGGGCGGGTCCGGGCGCTGGTTGCTTGGCCTCGGCGCGCTCTTGCTGTTTACATGCGCACTCGCGCCGGGCGTATGGCGGCATTACGAGCAGCGCCGCCAGGTCTTGGACACCGCCGAACGGCAAGCGGACTCCGTCCCGAGGGTGCGCGTCGAGGCAGTGGCGCAGCGTTTCGGCACACTGCACGTGACATTGCCCGCGACGACACTCGGCTTCGTGGAAGCAAGCATCTATGCGCGCGCCAGCGGCTATGTGGCGAGGCGCTATGTCGATATTGGTGATCACGTCAAGGCTGGGCAGCTAATCGCCGAGATCACCGCGCCCGAGGTCGAGGACCAGATCGCTCAATATCAGAATAGTGTGCAGCAGGCTCACGCGACTCACAGCCAGAATCAAGCCCAACAGTCGCTAGCTCAAGTCACCTGGGGACGGGACGCGCCGCTCGTCAATCAGGGCTGGGTGACGCCGCAGCAGGGCGACACCGATCGGTACAATTTACAGGCCCAGCAGCACGCGACGCAGGCGGCTCAGTATAATGCCGCGGCGATGCAGGCGCAGCTGAGCTATTTCAACCAGCAGAAGGTTTACCAGAAGGTTGTCGCTCCGTTTGACGGCGTGATGACCCAGCGCAACATCGATGTCGGCAGCCTGATCTCGGCCGACGCGACCAGCGGCACCTCGATGTTTTCGATGACCCAGAGCGACGTGATCCGGGTTTGGGTGTATGTGCCGCAGGATGACGCCTTTGGCGTTAAGCCCGGCATTGAGGCAGTTATTCGTGTGCCGGCGATGCCTAACCTGACGTTCCATGGCAAGGTGACGCGGATCGCCGATGCGCTGCAGCCTGGGACGCGGACGCTGCTGACCGAGGTCGACGTTCCTAACCCGGACGGCGCGCTGCAGCCGGGGGTCTATTGCATGGTTGAACTAAAGATTCCGCGCACATCGCCGGCGCTGATCGTGCCGGCCTCGGCGATCGTCTTCAATCAGAATGGGATGCAGGTTGCGGTGGTCGAAAACGGCGTCGCCCGTCTGCACCATATTGCGATCACGACGGATTACGGCACCGAGATCGAGGTCAACGCCGGCGTCAAGAACGGCGACCAAGTCGTATTGCAACCGCCCGTGAACTTAGCTGACGGCGACAAGGTGCAGATCATTCCGGAACCCCCGGCAGCGACGCCGTGAGCACTCGGCCTTCGCCGTCGAGCGAGTCGTTTAGATCAGATCTTCGTAGAGCTCCAATTGATCTCGCGACGCAAAATCCTTTGACGATGGACCTGCATTTGCCGCAGGAGAGGGAGGCGCTGAAACAGGGCGGCGCGGAACGCCGCCGGCCGCCGAGAGATTATTGATGACGGATGTCGCAACCTTGGTCTGCAATCCGCTGGACCCCATTCTGACGCCTGCCCTCGCGCGCGGCGCGCTCGCGGCGCTGCCGCGCCCCCAGCCGCCGCGCTGGCTCGCCGACGGCGTCGCCGCCGATATTATGTTTTCTCCTGGCGCACATGACGATTTGAAGCCGTTCGCCGACGCAGTGCGCAAGGCCCTTGAAGGCGCGCCGGTCGATGTCATCGTCCAGCCGGCGCGGGGACGCCGCAAGAAGCTGCTGACGGCGGATATGGACTCCACCATGATCGGTCAGGAATGCATCGACGAACTGGCCGCGGAGGTCGATTTGAGGGGCCATGTCGCCGCCATTACGGAACGCGCCATGCGCGGCGAAATCGCTTTCGAGGCGGCGCTGCGCGAGCGCGTCGGCCTGCTCAAAGGCTTGCACAGTGGCGTCATCGCAAAGGTCATCGAGACGGCGATCACCGTGACGCCGGGCGCGCGCGCCCTGGTGCGGACCATGCGCCGCCACGGCGCGCATACGGCGCTGGTGTCCGGTGGCTTCACCGCCTTCACGTCGGTCATCGCGGCGATGATCGGTTTTGATGAGAATCACGCCAACCGGCTGGAGATCGACTCCAATGGGCGTTTCACAGGATGCGTCATCGAGCCGATCTTCGGAGCAGACGCCAAGCTCTCGACCTTGCGGCGCTTACGCGCGGAACGCGGGCTGACCAGCGCGGAGATCATCGCCGTCGGCGACGGCGCCAATGATCTTCCCATGCTGCAGGAGGCGGGTCTTGGCGTCTCGTTTCACGGCAAGCCCGCTGTCGCCGCCGCCGCCGCCGCCCGCATCGACCACGCCGATCTCACAGCCTTGCTTTACGCCCAGGGTTTTACGCGAGACCAATTCATCGGCGCGGCGCAGGCCGATGCGCGGGAGGCGGCCGCGCCATGACCGAGGCGCGCGCAGGGCCGGCGCTCAGCGTCGATCTCAATTGCGATTGCGGCGAGGGGTTCGGCGCCTACGCCATGGGCGACGATGCCGCCATGCTCGACATCGTGACCAGCGCGAGTGTTGCCTGCGGCTTCCATGCCGGCGATCCGAACATCATGGCGGCGACATTCAAAGCCGCCAAAGCCAAAGGCGTCGCCGTCGGCGCGCATCCGGGCTATCCCGACCTTTGGGGTTTTGGCCGCCGCCCGCAGCAGTTCAGTCTCGCCGAGATCGAGCGGCTCATCGCCTATCAGATCGGCGCGGCGCAGGCGCTTGCGACCTATGCCGGGCACGCGCTGTCTTATGTGAAAATCCATGGCGCCTTGAGCAATCTCGCCATGGCGGACAAAAGCGTCGCGCGTGGGATCGCGCGTGCGATAAAATCCGTCGATGCGCGTCTTGGCTTTCTCGCGATCGCCGGAACGCAACTCGAGACGGCCGGCCTCGATGAAGGGCTGCGCGTCGCGCGCGAAATCTACGCGGACCGGGCCTACGACGATGCGGGGCTTCTGGTTCCGAGATCAGCGCCCGGCGCGGTCCTGGAGGATGCCGAGGAAATCGCCGAGCGCGTCCTCGCCATGGTTAGGGCGGGCGCCGTCATCGCGCAATCGGACAAGTTCGTCGAAGTCGGCGTCAACTCCGTTTGCGTTCACGGCGACCATCAGGGCGCCGTCGCTTCGGCGAAGGCCGTGCGCTTTCGGCTCGAATCGGCTGGCGTCAAACTCGCGCCGTTCGCGCGCCTGTGAGGTGACATATGGCCGGGGACATTGGTCGTACAGTTTGAAATCGACGTACCTCGAGTGGGGCGCGGCCCGCAGAGGAAATTCTGTCATCATTGTATTTCCTTGGTCAGCTCAGATATTTTTTGTTTTGACGTCTGTCGAGTAGCGGTCATCCAATCTCCCATCGCCCCAAACTCGTGGTCCAATTCTGACATATATTCATTAAGCCCAACGTCGTAATTTGGAGGTAATGAAACAGGAAGTTGCTTAATTACGAGCAAGAAGTCGTCTATTTGTTTCAGAACTGAACTTGTTTTTGGTTGCTCAAGCATCTTGTATATGTCATCAAAATCTATGTAATTCAGACGATACTTCTCCAGCTTTTCGGACGCCGAGCGCAATTCATTTGAGATATGGGAGAGCTGGGAAGAAAATGATTGCCGGTCATCCTTTATTTTTTCGTACCATTTAGGAAAAAGTGCTGACCAGTCATTATAAGCGTTTACAAAGCCAATTATATAGTCTGATTTGAAATTCTTCAATATTCCTATCTTGTTGAGGATTTGTTTTCTGTCTGCACTCAAGGTTCGTTTTGGTTGAGCCGGGGACGATTGCGATGATGGTTGAAGAGCGGCCAATTGTTGGCGAGCCATCGCCAGCTGCTGCCTCGCAGTCGCCACTTCGGCGTCTTTATCCGCAAGTTGATGCGAGAACGATTCCTTCGCAGCTTCTAACTGAGCCGTATCAGCGATTGTCGCGGCCGGCTGGGCCGAGGTTAACCAAAGTGAGATGCCTAGTCCCGCACTGAGCCCTAGACTTAGCCATAGCCACCAAAGCTGGCGAAGGGGTCCCAACCTGAAAAGTATGTTGCGCAGTCCCGCTGGCGCGGCATTCCATGCCCAAATTAAGAAAGCGTCCCATCCCCTTTCGCTAGCCAGTCGGCGAACATTGGCGCTGATCAGTGCCGACACGATCGCGAGGACAATGAAGCTGGCTATTGCAATAGCCGCCGTCCGGATAGTTGTTAGCGTCGGCATGATTTAGGCAAGCTAGCATAAAGCCGAACACACACGATATCCTACTGAAATGCTCCCGTACCGCGCTGCATTGATCAAATTGTACCGACGGAACGGTTGACATGGCGCCGTTCGATGAGTCGCCGCGTTATCTCAACGCCGGCGAATGCGCCATCGTGGTCGAATTCGGGCAGAGCATCGAAGCCTCGATCCATGATCGCGTTGTAGCGCTCGACGAGGCGGTCGCGGCGGCGGCGCCCGAAGGCGTCATCGAGACCGTGCCGACCTATCGCTCGCTGATGATTCATTTCGATCCGGCGCGCACCTCGACCCCGGCGCTGATCGAGGCGATCAAGGCGCTGGGCGAAAGGCGCGCGGCGCGGCGGCGCAAACGGCGCTGGCGCGCGCCGGTCTGCTATGATCCGCCTTTCGCGGAAGATCTCGGCGAGGTCAGCGAGAGCCTCGGCCTGACGCGAGACGAGATCATCGCCTTGCATTCGGGCGCGCTCTACCGCGTTTATATGTATGGGTTTGCGCCGGGCTTCACTTTCCTCGGCGGCTTGCCGGAGGCGCTCACGATCTCTCGCCGCCCAGCGCCAAGGCCGCCCGCCCCGCCAGGATCGCTGCTGATCGCCGGCGGGCAGGCGTTGATCGCCAGCGTCAGCATGCCGACCGGCTGGTATCAAATCGGCCGGACGCCAGTCCGCGTTTTCGATTCAAGGCGCGAGCCGATGGTTTTTGCGCAGATCGGCGACGAAATCCGCTTCGAGCGGATCGACGCCTTACGCTTTGAGGAGCTGAGTTTGGCGGCGCAGGCCGGCGACCTCGTCGCTTGCGCGGACGCGCGGGATCAGGACGCGCGAGCGCCTATGGAGCGCTGACATGGCTGCGCGCCTGCGGGTTCTCTCCGCCGGTCCCGGCGCGACGATCCAGGATTGCGGCCGGTTCGGCTATTTGCGCTATGGCGTGACGCCGGCGGGTCCCATGGACTGGACCGCCTTTCAAACCCTTTGCCGCGCGCTCGGCAATGACGAGAGGGCGGCGGCGATCGAGGTTTCTGTCGGCGGCCTCAGCGTCAGCGCCGAGCAGAGTGCATTGCGCATGGCTTTCGCCGGCGGCGCTTTCGACTGGCGTCGCGACGGCAGGATACTTCCGCGAGCCGCGCTGCTCCTGCTGCGTCCCGGCGAAATTCTGTCCGCGCAGGCGGGACCAGCGGGAGCCTGGGCCTATCTTGGCGTCGCGGGCGGCTTCGACACGCCGGTCGAGTTGGGCAGCCGGGCGACCCACATGCGCTCTAGGATCGGCGGCCTTGACGGGCGGATGCTGTGCGCCGGCGACCTCTTGCCCGTCGTGGCGGGCGAGCGCTTGGACGCCGCCGAGGCCGAAATCGATGCGCGCTGGCTCGAAGCGTCAGCGGCGCCCATTCGCGTCGTCCTCGGCCCCCAGGACGACTACTTCGCGCCCTCCGCGCTGGAAGCCTTCTTCAGCGAAAGCTTCATCTTGACGCCGGCGGCCGACCGCATGGCCTATCGCTTTTCCGGGCCGCCGATCGACCATGCGCGCGGCTACAATATCGTTTCGGACGGGGCCGCCCTCGGCGCCATTCAGGTCGCCGGCGACAAGGCGCCCTTGATTCTGATGGCCGATCGCCAGCCGACGGGCGGCTATCCGAAACTCGGCCATGTTATTCGGGCGGACATCGGACGCCTCGCCCAGATGCGTCCGGGAGATCGCTGCCGGTTCTCTGTCGTCAGCCTTGACGAAGCGCGCGCGGCGCTGCGGGCGCTCGAATGCGAGATCGCCGCCACGAGCGCCCATCTTCGCCCGCTGAAGCGCGAGCCGACGACGCATTTGCTGCTCGAGGCCAATCTCATCGGCGGCGTCGCCGACGCCCTCGACGGGCCGCGGTGAGGCGCGAAAGAATCTCTCAATCGCGCGACTCCGCTCCAGCCTATCGCCTGTGGATGCCGCCCCCATGATAGCCGCCATGATAGCCGCCATGATACCCGCCGCCGCGATAGACGCCGCCATGGTAACCGCCGCCGCGATAGACGCCGCCGCCATAGACGCCGCCGCCATGCCAGCCCGGCCGGCCGTAATAGCCGCCATGCCATCCGCCGGGGACGCCCCAGCCGCGCCAGCCATAGCCGCCGCCCCAGCCATAACCGGGCCTGAAAGCGTAGCCGCACCAATACCAGCCGGGGCCTCTCCAGCCATTGCCATACCAGCAATAGTTCTGGCCGCCCCAAACATATTGGACCTGCTCGATGGGCAGAGAGCCATCGCTGTGGGCGGTCGTCCCCAAGGCGTTAAGCGCCGGCGCCGCCTGCGCGCCGCCGCTCGCTGCAACGCTCGCGGTCAGCGCGAGCCCGGCCGCCATGCTCATCAATCGACGCATTTGCCTCTCCTTGATGTTTCAGCCCGTGGACGTCATCGATTTCCTAAAGAATCGGCCGTCCAATGGAATCATGCGCAAAAACGAAAAATATGAACTGCTTTCGATCAAGTTTGCACGCTATTGACCTGCGGCCGACTTGGCGGCGACGGGCCGCGCCGGCGTTTGAGCGCGCTGCTGTTATGGGGGATGGAAGATGAACAGAAGATGATCCCGTCCGGCCCAACGCCGCGGCTTTGCGCAAAAGGCTCCGGGTCAGATCTGGCCGGTTTCGCCGATTTTTCGGGCTCTTTTGCCGAGCGTGCGCAGGCGCAGCGCGTTGAGCTTGATGAAGCCCGCGGCGTCGCGGTGGTCATAGGC
Organism: uncultured Alphaproteobacteria bacterium; assembly: GCA_963789645.1. Taxonomy (GTDB): domain Bacteria; phylum Pseudomonadota; class Alphaproteobacteria; order Rhizobiales; family Beijerinckiaceae; genus Methylocapsa. The sequence continues at coordinate 229,081 of CAWBLM010000010.1, forward strand.
GACGGCGCCTTCCTCGAACGTCACGAGATCTTGATCATAGAGCGAGTAGGGGCTCGACCGGCCGACGACCGCCGCCGACCCTTTGTAGAGTTTTACGCGCACGCGACCGGCCACGAACTCCTGGCTTTTGTCGATCAGCGCCTGCAGCATCTCCCGCTCCGGCGAAAACCAGAAGCCGTTGTAGATAAGTTCGGCGTATTTAGGCATCAGCTCATCCTTCAGATGCGCCGCCCCTCGATCGAGCGTGATCGATTCGATGCCGCGATGCGCGGCGAGAAGGATCGTGCCGCCCGGGGTTTCGTACATTCCCCGCGATTTCATGCCGACGAAGCGGTTCTCGACGAGATCGAGACGGCCAATTCCATTGGCCCGCGCGAGTTCGTTCAAGCGCGTCAAAAGGCTCGCTGGCGATAGGGGCTCGCCGTCGATGGCGATGGGGTCGCCCTTTAGGAAATCGATCTCGACATAGGTCGGCTTATCGGGCGCGTCCTCCGGATTGATGGTGCGCGAATAGACGTAATCCGGCACCTCCTGCGCCGGGTCCTCCAGCACTTTTCCTTCCGAGGAGGCGTGCAGCAGATTGGCGTCGACCGAGAACGGCGCTTCGCCGCGCTTGTCCTTGGCGATCGGAATCTGGTTTTGCTCGGCGAAGGCGAGCAGCGCCGTGCGGGAGGTCAAGTCCCATTCGCGCCAGGGGGCGATGACCTTGATGTCTGGCTCCAAAGCATAATAGGACAGTTCGAACCGCACCTGATCGTTGCCTTTGCCGGTCGCGCCATGCGCCACCGCGTCCGCCCCTGTCTTACGCGCGATCTCGATCTGCTTTTTCGCGATCAGAGGGCGCGCAATGGAAGTTCCGAGCAGATAGAGCCCTTCATACTGGGCGTTGGCGCGAAACATCGGGAAGACGTAGTCGCGCACGAATTCTTCTCGTAAGTCCTCGATGAAGATGTTTTCCGGCTTGACGCCGAGCAGAATCGCCTTGTCGCGCGCCGGGGAAATCTCCTCGCCCTGGCCGAGGTCGGCTGTGAAGGTGACGAGTTCGCAGCCATAGGTCGTCTCCAGCCATTTCAAGATGATCGACGTGTCGAGCCCTCCCGAATAGGCGAGGACGACCTTTTTCACGTCGGATTTTTGCTGCGGCATTTTGGACTCTCGGACGGCGGGTTGCGAGGCGGGAACGATGCCGTGCGACTATAGTTGCGAAGCCTTTTGGCGCAAGCCACAGAGATCCACCAGAGTCCGCGACCTCCTAACGGGCGTCCGCGGATCCTAGACGCGCTTCAACAAGAGCGTCGTCACTTGGCGTTGGCCAACACCATAAGGGTCGAGGTGCCGTGCGCCAGCACCTTGCCATCCCGGCTCAGCACCCTGGCTTCGGCCGAGATGATCTGGCGGCCTCGCGCCACCACGCGCGCTTCGGCGGATACGCCCCGTGTCCTTGGTGATCGGCCGCGCAAAATTGCCCTTGGTCTCGACCGTGGCGTAGGCGGACCCGGCTGGCAGTAGCGAAAACCCGGCGCAGCCCCCCGCGCTGTCGATGAGCGTCAATGCCCAGCCGCCATGGACGCCGCCCATTGGGTTGAGCAAGTGCTGGCCTGGCTCGCCGGCGAAGGCGGCGAAGCCGTCCGACCTCGGTGATCCAGAATGACATGATCTCGGCGATCGGGGGCTGCGGCAGCTCGCCGTCGATGATCGCCTGAAGGATTTCCCGGCCAGTCTTGCCGGCGACCTGTTCGGGGGTCGCCAGGCCGTATTTGATGGCGTTCGTCGGATCCATGAACAGCCTTTCCATGTGGGCGCACCAAGCCGACCCGGTTTTCGATGGGAGACTATGGCGTTGTGCCGCCCGGGCCTCAAGCGTTTCCGGATCGGCGCCTGGGGCTCGGCGAATCGTGACGCCGGGACGCGGGGCGCCTTGACGTCGCACGCATCGAGCCTTATCCAAGTAAGCGGGACACCCTTCCCCAACGAAGGGCGCCCATCTGAAAGGATGGCAGATGAAAACGACGATTCCCGCCGTGCGGCCTGCGCGGCCTTATTTTTCGTGCGGCCCGGCGTCAAAGCACCCGGGATGGAGCCTCAAGAGTCTTGAAGGCGCTCCCGCCGGCCGCTCGCACCGCTCCGCTATCGGCAAATCCAAATTGAAGCTTGCGGTCGACCTCACCCGCGAGGTCCTGCAGGTCCCCGCCGACCATCGCATCGCCATCATCCCGGGCTCGGACACCGGCGCCGTCGAGGCGGCCTTGTGGTCCCTCCTTGGCGCGCGCGGCGTCGACGTCGTTGCCTGGGAAGCCTTCAGCGAGCATTGGGTCATCGACATCGTCGAGCAGCTGCAACTCAAAAATGCGCGCGCGATGGTGGCTGATTATGGCCAGATCGTCGATCTCACAAAAATAGACTTCGACAATGACGTTGTTTTCGCCTGGAACGGAACGACGTCGGGCGTCGGCGTCCAGAACGCCGATTTCATTCCGGCTGACCGCAAGGGCCTGACGATTTGCGACGCGACCTCGGCCGCTTTCGCCCAAAGACTCGATTGGGACAAGCTCGATGTCGTCACCTACTCCTGGCAGAAAGTGCTCGGCGGCGAGGCCGCGCATGGCATGCTGATCCTCAGCCCCCGCGCGATTGAAAGGCTGGAGACTCATAAGCCGCCGTGGCCGGTGCCCAAACTGTTTCGCCTGGCGGAGAAGGGCAAACTGATCGAAGCGCTGTTCGAAGGCGAAACCATCAACACGCCTTCTTTGCTTTGCGTCGAAGATTATCTTGCGGCATTGAATTGGGCGAAATCGATCGGCGGCCTCGAAGCGCTGATCGCGCGCGTCGACGCCAACGCCAAGGTGATCGCTGATTGGGTCGAGCGGACCCCTTGGATCGAATTTCTCGCCGCGGATCCCGCGATTCGGGCGACCAGCGCGGCCTGCCTCCGATTCGTCGATCCGGCGATCGTCGCCGGCGGCAGAGAAGGGGAGGCGGCCTTCGCGCAGGAGATCGTCAGCTTCCTCGAAGAAGAGGGCGTCGCCTTCGACATCAATTCCTATGTTTACGCGCCGCCCGGCTTGCGGATCTGGTGCGGCGCGACCGTCGACGCCAGCGATCTCGCCGCGCTGACTCACTGGATCGATTACGCCTACGCCAAGGCCAAATGCGAATTTTTCGCCGAGGCCGCCTGACGTCCGGCCGTCGTCGTCTCTTCGTTGCGGGGATCCCCGCGGACCTGGTGGCCGGGCTTCGAAGCCCATGCGGGCGGGGGTAATTGGCCTCAGGCAGTGGTCGATTTTTGTTTTCGATCATCATGCTGAGGCGCGCCCGGCTGGAAAGCGCGCCGGGAGAAGCCTTTGCCTGCACGCGTCCTGATTTCCGATCCTCTTTCGCCCGCGGCCATCGCCGTCTTCGAGGCGCGCGGCGTCGAGGTCGATTTTCAGCCTGATCTCGGCAAGGACAGGCACCGGCTCGCCGAAATCATCGGCGCCTTCGATGGGTTGGCAATTCGATCGGCGACGAAAGTGACGGCCAAAATCCTTGAGCGCGCGATTCGGCTCAAAGTCATTGGCCGCGCCGGCATGGGGGTCGACAACATCGACCTCGCGGCGGCGACCGCAAAGGGCGTCATCGTGATGAATACGCCTTTTGGCAACTCCATCACGACGGCCGAACATGCGATTGCGCTGATGTTCGCGCTGGCGCGTCACATTCCCGCCGCCGACGCCTCGACAAGGGCCGGAAAGTGGGAACAGAGCAAGTTCGTCGGGGTCGAGATCACCGGCAAGGTTTTGGGCCTCATAGGTTGCGGCAATATCGGATCGATCGTCGCCGACCGCGCCATCGGGCTGCGCATGCGCGTGATCGCTTTCGATCCTTTTCTTTCGCCGGAGCGGGCGTTTGATCTTGGCGTCGAGAAAGTCGAGCTCGAAGATCTGCTTGCGCGCGCCGACATCATCACTCTGCATGCGCCGGTGACGCCGCAGACGAGGAACATTCTGTCGGCCGAAAATCTCGCCAAAACCAAGCCTGGCGTCTTGATCGTCAACGCGGCGCGGTCCGAGTTGGTCGATGAGAGGGCGTTGCGCGCCCTGCTCGATGAAGGCCGGGTTGCAGGCGCAGCGATCGACGTCGCCGGGAAGGGGTTGCCGGCCGGCCCGCTGGTTGGGCATCCGAACGTCGTCTGCACGCCGCATCTTGGAGCGTCGACGAAGGAGGCGCAGGAAAACGTCGCTTTGCAGATTGCCGAGCAAATGTCTGACTATCTGACCCGGGACGCCATATCGAATGCGGTCAATTTCCCCTCCGTCACTGCGGAGGAGGCGCCGAAACTCAAGCCCTTCATCGCGCTCGCCGACCGCCTCGGCTCCTTCGCAGGCCAATTGATTGACAGCAATATCAAAAAAGTGTCGATCACCTATGAAGGAGAGGTCGCCGAACTGAAAACCAAGGCTCTGACAGCCTCGATGATCGCCGCGCTTCTGCGTCCGCTTCTCGCCGACGTCAATGTCGTTTCGGCCCCCATCGTCGCCAAGGAGCTCGGCATCATCATCGACGAGGTGACCAGGGCCTCCGAGACCGATTTCGAATCTGCTGGTCACACTGTGCGTCGAAGCCGGAGGCCGGTCGCGCAGCGTCGCAGGCACGGTCTTCAACGACGGCAAGCCGCGGATCATTTCAATCGACGACATCAAGGTCGACGCCGCGGTCGGCCCGTCAATGATCTATGTGGTCAATGAAGACGTGCCGGGCTTCATTGGCCGTTTCGCCAGCATTCTCGGCAATGCCGGCAATCAATATCGCGACCTTCGCGCTTGGCCGGGACCGTCCAGGGGGATCATCGCTCGCCCTCGTCGAGGTCGACGGGCTGGTGCCGGATAAGGTTCTGGCCGAGGTCAAGCACCTGCCCGGCGTCCAAGAGGTGAAGGCGTTGCGATTTTGAAGGATTGTCTTCGATATGGCGCCGGCGCGCTCCGGCTGCGGCGCGAGAACATCGCCCGGTCCCAGGGCCATGGCGCTGAAAATTGACGCGTTGATCGTTATCGCCGGTCTCTCTCTCGCCGCCCCGGCGGCGCTCGCCGACAATTCGGCTGCGCCCGACAAAAGCATGAACAGCCTGTTCAATCCGACGCCTCCCGACGCGATGCGCGCCTTCGCGCCGGAGCGGCCGGCCAAAATTCTCAATCCGTTTACGGTCGACGCCGGCCATTTCCAGATCGAGAGCGATTTTCTAACCTACACCCACACCAATTACGCGGGCTTCGGGACGCAGTTCTTTGAGACCGCCGACCCGACGATCAAGCTAGGCCTCACGAGTTCGGTCGATTTCGAGCTCGAGCTCAACGGCTATCTGAACTCGGCGACGCACAGTAATCAGACCGGCGCGCTCGTCGCCAACGGCCATGGATTCGGCGACACGATCGTCAAGGTCAAGATAAATTTGGTCGGCGATGACGGCGGCGTTTTCGCCATGGCTCTCATGCCCTTTGTCAAGGTCCCGTCCGCGGCCCCCGGCCTTGGCAATGGCGCAGTCAAAGGCGGCGTCGCCCTGCCGATGCAGATCAACCTGCCGGCCGACTTCGCTCTCGCCTTGCAGACCGAATATGACGCCTTGAAAGACGCCAACGACAGTCAGCGCTACGCCAATCTCGTCAATATCGCCAATCTCAGCCACGCCGTGTCATTCATCAGCAAGGATCTCACCGCCTCCATTGAGTTTTTTTCCGCGGTCGGAACTGATCCCTTCACGCGCGCCGTCTATACCTTCGATTTGGGCCTGGCCTATTTGGTCCTGCCAAATGTGCAGCTTGACGCCGGCGCGAATTTTGGCCTCACCAAAGCCTCGCCTGATCTCAATCTCTACACCGGATCACTGCGCGGTTTTGAGTCGCGGCCGGAGCCGTCGCGGTCGGAGCCGAAAAAGGCCGCCGCAACGCTGCGACGGCCTTTCTTCAGTAGCGGAGCCGCGCCAGTGGCGACCGCGTCGCCTCAAGCCGCAGCCGCGGCCGGCTGCGCCTCGATCACTTCGGCGTCGACATGCGACGCGAATTTCACGAAATTGGCGCGGAACATGTCGACGAGCTTGGTCGCCTGGGCGGCGAACTCTTCCCTCGAGGCCCAGGTCTCGACCGGATTGAGGATGGCGGATTCGACGCCGGGAACCGCCAAGGGCGTCGAGAGGCCGAAGTAGGGATCGGTGCGATAGGCCGCTTTCGCGAGCGAACCATCAAGGGCCGCGGCGAGAAGGCGCGCGCGTCACCTTGATCGGCATGCGGCGTCCGACGCCATATTTGCCGCCCGTCCAGCCGGTGTTCACAAGCCAGCAGTTAACGCCGATGCCGGGCGATGAGATCGCGGAGGAGATTGCCATAGACGCTCGGGTGGCGCGACATGAAAGGTGCGCCGAAACAGGTCGAGAATGTCGCTTGCGGCTCGCTCACGCCCTTTTCCGTCCCGGCGACCTTGGCGGTATAGCCGGAGAGAAAATGATACATGGCCTGAGCGGATTCGAGCTTTGCGATGGGCGGCAGGACGCCGAAGGCGTCGCAGGTCAGCATGACGATGTTCCTGGGATGGCCCGCGCGCCCCGTCTCGGAAGCATTGGGGATGAAATCGAGCGGATAGGCGATCCTTGTGTTCTCCGTCTTTGAATCGTCGTCGAAATCGGGCGCGCGCGTCAGCGGATCGAGGACCACGTTCTCCATGATCGAGCCGAACCGCTCGGTGGTCGCGAAGATCTCGGGTTCGGCCTCGCGCGACAGGCGGATCGCCTTGGCGTAGCAGCCGCCTTCGAAATTGAAGACGCCGTCCGGGCTCCAGCCGTGCTCGTCGTCGCCGACCAAAGTGCGCGAGGCGTCGGCGGAGAGAGTGGTCTTCCCAGTGCCGGACAGACCAAAGAACAATGTCGAAGCGCCATCCTTGCCAACATTGGCCGAGCAATGCATCGGCATCACGCCCTTGGCGGGCAGGGTGAAGTTCAAATAGCTGAACACCGATTTCTTGATCTCGCCGGCATAGCTGGTGCCGCCGATCAGCACGACTCTGCGGCTGAAGTCGATGGCGACGACCGTCTGCGAGCGGCATCCGTGCCGCGCCGGATTGGCTTCGAAGGAGGGCAGATCGAGGATCGTCAGATCGGCGACGAAGGATTCGACCTCATTCTTCGTGCGGGCGGATCAGCAGATTGCGAATGAACAGCGAATGCCAGGCATATTCGGTGATGACCCGGACCTTCACCCGATTGGCCGGCTCGGCGCCGCCATAAAGATCTTGCGCGAACAGATCGCGGCCCGCGGCGTGCGCGAGCATATCGCCGTAGAGCGCGTCAAATTGCGCCGGCGTGATCGCGCTGCTGTTGTCCCACCAGATCGTCTGATCGGTTATGGCGTCGCGCACGATGAATTTGTCTTTTGGCGAGCGACCGGTGTGAACGCCAGTCTCGGCGACCAGCGGCCCGTCCTTGGCGACGCGGGCCTCCCCGCGGCGGAGGGCCTGTTCATAAAGCTGCGGCGCCTCGAGATTATAGGAAATGCTGTTTAAATCTTTAAGGCCGAAATGATCAACTCCATGAGAAGGATTAAATAAACCCGCTTGATTGGTCATTGTCTCTCCGCGAAATGGTCGGCGTCCCGTGGCGCCAAGCAGGAGAAACCCGCCTAAAGCTCCCGGCGCGTGAATTTTGAACTGAGCCTAGGTCATAGGCCAACGGCCTCTCTCATCATACACTTAGTGTATGGCGCCGCACAATAATCCAATTGGATCTTCATTGCGCGAGCCATCGGCCCTGCCTATCGCAAAATTTCAAAATTGGCGACAGCCCAAATTCACCGCCCGCTCCGCGCCGCCTCGGCAAGGCGTTTGAGGGTCAGGCGCAAGGCTGCGGGCGTGTGGACGGGCTGCGGAAACAGGATGCGCGCTACGTCATCGCCGAGCACAAGGTCGAGGCCTTCGGGATCGAGGCCGGACGCACGCCATTCGCCATCAGGTTTTCCGGCCAAAACCGTCGCGTAAAGGGCGAGCGCATCGGCATGCTGTCCATTCATATGAGAAAGAGCCTCGCCTTCCGCGGCGATCAGCGTCTGCGCCCCTTCGATTGACGTGCAAATGGTGGCGGCGTCGAAATTTCCGGTGCGGCCAAATCCGCCGTTCAAATGGGCAAGTTCGATGCGCACGCGCCAAAAGGAAAAATCGGCGAAATCGGCATAGAGAGAAGATTTCGGATGGCGAGCCAGAAAGCGAGTTCTGAGCGCTGCGCGGAAATCTGCGGCGTCCGCCCGTTCGGCGGAGCCAGTCAGCGTCAAGCGCGGATGCGCCAGCGGATCGCCCTCACCACTCTCGGCGACGAGAAGCGACAGACGAGCGTCGCGCTCGAGCTGGCGGGTATGCGCCGCGAGACGGGACATCAGCAGAATCGGGCTGCCGTCGGGCGTCGTCGCGACATTGACCAGGCTCGCGAAAGGCCCGCCGCTCGAGGTCAACGTCGCCAGAGCGCCGGCGCGCGCGGCGCGCAAAAGACCCTTGGCCTCGGTTAGCGGAATATAAGGCGCCGGCGCGCCGTCTTTCGATACCGAAGCGTTGCTCTGTTGCGGCTGCGTCATTAATGCGGCCTCAAAAGCTGGTCCAAGATCAGCCGAGCATTAGCGTACTTTGCCGCCGCCTGGAACAGGAAATATCTGTATCCGCAGTTTAGTCGAATATTGCGGGAAGCCCTTTTCCATTCCGCAAGTAAAACATCGCGCTGTTGGCCGCTTTACTATCGTTCGGGGCCGCCCCCCTGTCGCCGAGCGCTGGGACCAATGAAACCATCAGCAAAGTCTCGGTGTGGAGCGGTCCGGCCGAGCTTTGCGTCGCGTGGCGTCTCCCGCGCCCTCAATGGACACTCACCATCTCAAGTTCGTGCGCCAACGCGTTGGCCACGGCGGCGTCGCGCGACATGGTGACGGCGATTGGCGATCCATCCGCGGCGACCAGCGCAAAAAGCGTCAGTCCAGGCTGCAACGCGGGCGCTTCCGGAAACACTCGATTCACATCCTCGGACCGCATCGCTTTCACATAGGCGATCCGTCCGCCGCCGAGGCCGGCCAGCTCCTTGTTGGTCAGCGGCGCCAAAACATCACCGTCTCTGTCGCTCAACATTGGATTTCTCCTTCGCCGCGCATCTTTTTTTCGTTTCTCCTGTCTCTCCCAGCCTATCCCTCGTCCAGCCGCGCCGGCGCCAGCTCGACCGATAGAAGACCACGCTCGAGAGTCGCCATTGCGACCGTCATCGCTTCGCCCAGCAGGAAGACGCGCTGGAACTGCCTCGCCGCTATGCCACGATGGATGTGCAGGCGCTCCCTTTCGTCCTTTTGCCGCCCGCGAATGACAAGCTGCTCGCGTTGCTCGACGATCTCGATCTGATCGACTGTGAAGCCTGCGACAGCCAAAGTGAGGCGCAGCCGCGCAGCTTCAGGTCCAAATCCGGCAATTCGCTCTATATTGAAGGGGGGATAGCCATCGGAGACCGCCCTTCCGGCCCTCGGAAGGCTTCGCTCGATCGCGCCGAAGGCGAGCACGAAGGGCGCTTGCGAATGTGATCCGCGCGACATCAGCGAAGCTTTCAAAAAAGCCTTCGACAAGGGACCCTCGAAAAGGCGTCCCCGCGGCCAACGCCGTTGAAGCCGATATGGCGAGCGGCGGCGCCGATTCAAGAGGCGGTCGAGAGCGCGCTCCTCCCTAGACGCAAAATAGCCCGGCGATGCGCCGGGCTATTGCAAGAACGCTCGCGGTTTGCGCGCCGAGCTCAGGCGGCCTCTTCGATTTCGGCGTCCACTTCGTCGGCGTCGATTTCCTCGGCTTTGCCGCGGCGCGGGCCTTTTTGGAGCTGCGCCTCAATGGCTCTCAAAGATTCCGTTTCCGTCAGTTTCTGGACGATCACGACCTCGCGCGCCATGCGGTCGAGCGCAGCTTCATAAAGCTGACGTTCCGAGTAGGACTGCTCCGGCTGCAAGTCCGAGCGATAAAGATCGCGGACCACCTCGGCGATGGAGACCAGATCGCCGGAGTTGATCTTGGCTTCGTATTCCTGGGCGCGGCGCGACCACATGGTCCGCTTGATGCGGGCGCGGCCGGCCAAAGTGTCGAGCGCCTTCTTGACGACGTCGGCTTCGGCCAGCTTGCGCATTCCGACGCTCGCTACCTTCGGCGTCGGCACCTTGAGGATCATCTTGTCCTTGACGAAACTGATCACGAACAGCTCGAGTTTGAAGCCTGCGACGACCTGCTCTTCGATCGCCACGATCTGACCGACGCCGTGAGCGGGATAGACGATGAATTCACTCGGTTTGAAGCCAGGCCGCGACCCGCTGGATCCCTTCGGGCCTTTGCCAACGATCGGCGCGGCTTTTTCCGCGGATTTCGCCTCGCTCGGCTTCAGGCGAGGGTTGATAGTCAAGTCCGCGCCCGCCGCCGGCTTGGAGGGCGCTTTGATAATCGCCTCGGGGGTCGATGCGCTGGCCGAAAGCTTGATGTCTGCTGCTGATTCCACGGATACTCTCTTTTCTGTTTTCTTGGTCACTATCTTGTGCTCGTCTGCGCCCGGGTTCAAATTCTCAGATGCCGCAGCCCGTCCCGGGGTCGCTGCTCGGCCAATTTGTTGTCGAACTCGAGGTCCGCTCGACCGGCTCCAGGGAGGAGCCGTCGAGCGTTAAGTCCCCGCAAGGCTCGGCGGCTCGCGCCATGGGCGCGGCGCATGCCGAAGGAAGTTCGAACGGCGGTCCGATCGAAGATTTGGCGCGCGATTTAATCGCCGCCGGCGCCGCTTTTGGCGGGCTCTCGCCGGAGTCCACTTTTTTCACCGTCCCACGCGGCGTAGCCGCAAGAGCCTCGCCTATTAATTTACCAGCCCGCGCTTTGGCCTTCGGCTCGTCCTGTCCTTCGAGCTTGACCGTTCGCCGGGTTGACGCCTTGCTGATCAGGGCGTCCCCGACCTTTTTCAAACTTTCCCTCCGCGCCAGTTTTTTGGGCTTCGCGGAGTCGGCCCTCTTTGCCTCAGCTTGGCCGGCGCGCTTTCGATCTCGTGTCTCAGTCTTTCGAATTCCGGATTGTTTTGTTGGATGCCGGGCGATATTTGCGGATTCTGTTTTGGACGGCTTTACGGTCTTCTTAGCGGACCTCATCGGCGCTCCCTTTCATGTCCCGCTTTGGAGACGGAACAGTTCGCCCTCGGCGGACCGGGAATCCGCCGACGACATGATCACGGCACATCGTGAATGCCCACAATACGGGCCAGCATTTAATAGAGGATCATCCCGTATGATCTGGAAAACTCAACGACCCGAGACCTTCAACTGAGGCCAGGATCATAAAAGAGGCTCCCCGGCCCTTAAAGGCTATCGGGATGCGGATGATGACGAAAAACGGATATTCCCAAAGTTGCGATCAACAAAAAATAGTATAGCATGGATAACCACGGGAATCAAAAGATTTGACGGTCCCGGGGCTGGTTCGTCCGCAGAAGGCGAAGAAGGTTGCGCCTCGCCGCAAGTCAAGAGACGCTCCGATTGCGCGCCAGGGCGGGGTCGGCGAATGATCTCCGGTCAATCGCCTTTTCCGGGCTCTGGCGAAAAGAATTCTTTGTATTTGCCCGGCCGGCCGTCAAAGGACTTCGCGTCCGGCGCCGGCTCGCGCTTTATCGTAACATTGGGCCAGGACAGAGCCATTTTGGCGTTTAGTTGGATCCATTGCTCGATTCCCGGCTCGGTGTCGGGCTTGATCGCCTCGGCGGGGCATTCCGGCTCGCAAACGCCGCAGTCGATGCATTCGTCCGGATGGATCGCGAGCATGTTCTCGCCTTCATAGAAACAGTCGACCGGACAGACTTCGACGCAATCCATGTATTTGCACTTGATGCAATTCTCCAGGACGACATAGGTCATCATCGTGCTCCTTGGCGGGCGCGGGCCCGCGAACCTTTGGCGACAGGATCGCGTAAACTTGGGGCTTTCGCCGTCGAGCCAGATAGCGGCAGCGATCGCAAATGGATCGATCGACGGACGAATTATCCTTAAACCCTGTGGCGGGTCGGACCCCCTAGCGTCTTTGCGCCCGATAATCAAGGCATGTTACGCGAGGCGAACTCCTCCGCCTCAGCGGCCCCACTGAGCTCTTCAAAGAGGAGACGCGCCTCCGGATATCCGCCGCGCCGCGTTCCGGGTCGGCGAACTTTCAACACGCGAACCTGCCGCTCTAGCGCGATCGTTACAACGTCTCCGGGAGCGACGGTCTTGGAAGGCGCCTCGATTCGCCGCGAATTGAGCCGTACATGCCCGGAAGCGACCAAGCGAGCCGCAAGAGTCCGGCTCTTCACCACCCGGGCGAACCAGAGCCATTTGTCGAGCCTCTGCGTCTCGGCCATGCCCTTTCCAATGATTGGCGATAGTGTGAGATAGTCGTCGCGAGACAAGAATCAAGTGAAGACTCACGCAAGAAGCCCCGATTTCTCCGGCGTCAGCGGATTATTCCCGAGCGCCGCTGCATCCGGACGGTCAATGCCCGGGACGCCGGCGAAAGCTTGCCACAGACCTTCGACGAAAGCCGGCCCCAGGTCGCGCAAAATGAAGATTATGCGTGTGCCATGGTCGTCGTCGGGCCATCCGGCGAGCCGCACCGGCGGATGGAAGACATGCTGCACGCCGTGAATGACGACAGGCCGTTCAACATCGTCAGCAAGGGCGACGATGCCTTTGACCCGCAGCAGGCTTGGCCCGTGCGCATTGCGCAAAAGCTCGAGAAACAAGTCAAACGCGGCAGGCGGAATCGGCGCATTGGATCGCATGCAGAAGGCGCGAATGCGGGCGTCGTGCCGGTTGACGTCCGGATGGCCGTGATCCCCGCCGCGATCGCCCGAATGCCGGTCGGGGTGATGGTCATGGCGATGCGGCGCGGATTCGGGCGGGAAAGCCTCTGCGTTCAACCAGCGGCGAACGTCGAGCGTCTTGCGGTCTGGATCATAGAGACCGGCGTCGAGAAGGGCGGCGGCCGTCGCCTCGCCCTTCGCCGCGTCAACGAGGCGCGCGCCGGGATTGAGGTTTTGCAGGCGGATGCGCAGATTGGCCAAGGTTTTGGCGCCAGGCTCGCCCTCGAGCAGGTCGGTCTTGGCGATGACGATGCGGTCGGCCATGGCAGCCTGTTTGACCGCCTCTTCATGATCATCGAGCGTCGCCGCGCCGTTCACCGCGTCGACGAGGGTGACGACGCCATCCAGCCGAAACCGCAGCATGAGATAGGGATGATACATGATTGTGTGCAGGACCGGCGCCGGATCGGCCAGGCCCGTCGTCTCGATCACGACGCGAGCGAAGGGCGTGATGCGGCCGTTGTCGCGCTGTCGCAAGACATGCTCTAGCGTCCTGATCAGATCGCCGCGAATTCGAGCAGCAGAGACAGCCCGACGTCATGAGCATCATGTCATCGCCCGCCTGTTCGACGAAAAGATGATCGAGACCTATTTCTCCGAATTCGTTGATGATGACCAGGGTGTCCGCGAGGGTGGGGTCCTGCAACAGGCGATTTAACAAAGTGGTCTTGCCGGCGCCGAGAAAGCCGGTGACGACGGTCAGCGGAATTGGCGGCGGCGGCCGCCGCGCTTCGCGCCTCGCAGAACTCACCCGCGCTCAATGGCGCGCCGTCTTGACCAATCCCTGATTTCGGTGTCGGCGTCGGCATCACCGCTCACTCGGTCGCGGAAGACTCGGCTTTCTTTGCGCTGGAGTGACTGGCCTTGACGACCGCCGCGGGGCTATGCTTGGCGGAAAACGACTTTGCCGGCTTCTGCTTAAGATGGGCTTCGGCCCTGGTTTTGCTAGCCGCCGCTTTCGCTCCGTCGCCCTTTGCCTCTGCGGCCTTGTCCCTGCCGTGTTTGCTATGGCTGGCCGCTACAACTTTGCCCTTCGATTTTGCGACGGACCGCGCGGCGCCGTGATGTTTATGAGCCGCGGATCGAGAAGTCTCTTGACGCAAAACTGGCCGTCCCTTCATGGGCAACGCTTTCGCGTCCGGCTTCAGCTCCGCGCCGCCGGCGCCGGCCGCTGCGGCGGCTCCGGGCGCGTAAGCGCTCACAGCCTCGGGCGGCGCTTCTCCGCCGACCGGCGCGCTTGCGGCTTGCGCCTGTGCTCCCGGGGCGGCGTAGCCGGCAATGCTGATCGGGACTGGCTCGAAATCCGGTCGCGGAACCAGGCTAATTCGCGTGGCCATCGGCGAAATCCGCGAAAGGGCGCTGGAATCATAATAGGCGATCCCCTTCGGAGCGGCGAAGGCCTGGCTGGCGGCGGTCTCGAGCGGCGCGATCAAGCGCTCGTTTTCGGCATTGAACTCGATAATCGCCCGGCCCCTATTGCGACAAATCGAGTTGCCCATATCCGGCGGGGCGCCGCCCTGCAGCGGCAGAGCTTCGACGGGGGCGGACGCCCGATCGATGCCCGCGAAGCCGCGATCGAACAAGGCCGCGGCCTTGATCGTGCGCAAAGCGACAGTTGGAGCGCCGAGGATGACGGCGACCAGCTTCCTTCCGCCCAGCGTCGCGCTGGCGACGACGTTGAAGCCGGCGGGGCAGGTGAAGCCGGTCTTCATTCCATCGACGCCTGGATAGCGGCCAAGCAAATTGTTATGATTGGCGATGATTTTTCCGTCGATTTCCAAAGCGCCGATGTTGAACAGATCGGCATGCTCGGGGAAAGTCTGATAAAGCGCGCGCGCAAGCAGAGCGAGGTCGCGCGCCGATGAATAATGCGCTGGATTATGCAGGCCGTTCGGATTGACGAAATGCGACTGCCGCATTCCGATCGCGGCCGCGTTAACGTTCATTTCGTCGGCGAAGGCCTCGACCGACCCCGAAACCCCTTCCGCGACAGTGATGGCGATGTCATTGGCGGACTTCACCATCAAGATTTTCAGCGCGGTGTCGAGCGTCACCAGCGTGCCGGGCCGAAAGCCCATTTTGGACGGCGGCATAGACGCGGCGCGGGCGGAGATGGCAAGCGGCGTATCGAGAGCGATGCGATGATCCTGCACGGCTTTCAATGCGACATAGACCGTCATCAGTTTCGTCAGCGATGCGGGATACCAGGGCTGCGTTGCATGATCTTCGTAAAGCGTCGCGCCCGTATTTAGATCCATCAAGAGGGAGGGGGCGGCCGAGACGCAGGCGGCGGCGCCAACCCAGGCGAGCGCGCCCATGATCAAAGTGGCGAGCGCGCGCCGCGCCAGGCCTTCCTTTGCGGGCGCCGTGGTGACGGCGGGGCTTCGCCTCGTGCGGCAGTTGGCGGCGTCTTGGCTTATGAGGCGCATGTTCCTCGACATCTGCTCGAATTGACGGCGCCGAAGCCGCCGGACTCCGGCGCTTTGCCGGTTTTTAGCATGATTGAACAACATCGCCCCACGCAACCTGTTTTGCGCGGGCGCAATTACAGAGCTTAGCATAAGCGGAAACTTTGGCGCGAAGATGCAGCGAGATTATGGCGCGGAGTTGACTGCTTTCGTCAATCGGGAAATCTATCAGCGTCAATGTGGCCCTTGCGCCGCCGGCGATCTCACGCGTTCAGGCCGGATGCCGATTCCTACGAGACGCGCGGGCAGACGGCGCAAAAAAGGCGCAATGATGAAGAGGCGCATGACGGCGGGAGGCTCGATCTTCCCGCTGCCAGCCAAGACGCGCGAAACAACTCTGTTCTGGATGAAGACTTGCATCGCTTGCGTCGTTTTGGTCGGAAATTCGCGTCTCGCCTGAACCTTGGCGAGACATTCGTCAGGCGGACGCGGCTGGCTCAAAAGCGGCGCCGACAGGAGATTGGCCGTGGCGATGGCGTCCTGAATCGCCAAATTGATGCCGACACCGCCAATCGGCGACATGGCGTGCGCGGCGTCGCCGATGCACAGAAGGCCCGGCTTGTGCCAAAGCGGCAAACGGTCGACGGTCACGCTCAACAACTTGACGTCGTCGAAGCTCGCAAGCTCTCCGACGCGATCTTGGACGAACGGGGTAAGCGCAGCAATTCGTGCGCGCAAAGCTTCGATGCCGGAAGCTTTGAGCGCGTCGGCGGAACCTTTGGCGATGATGTAGCCGCATTGCCAGTGGTCGCCGCGATTGATCAAGACGAGAATCTGGCCGGCGTTCATTCGGCCGAAAGTCTCGCTGGGGTCATCTGCGCGGCGCGATAATTTGAACCACAGCACGTCCATCGGCGCGCCGAGCTTTTGCGGTTTGAAGCCGGCCTCATCGCGAATCCGCGAATGACGCCCGTCGGCGCCGACGGTGAGATCCGCCCGGATCGCCAGCTCGCCGTCCTTGGTTTTCGCTGCGACGCCGGCGATTCTCGCTCCTTCCTTGAGTAGGCCAGTGGCTTCGGTCGACATCAACAGGCGGAAATGCGGATAGGCCTCCGCCTTTTTTGCCAGAAAATTGAGAAAATCCCATTGCGGCATCAAGGCGATGAATTTCGCACGCGTCGGCAAATGCGAAAAATCGGCGATCGGGATTGTGACGTCGCCGATCCGGCCTTCAAGCTGGCGGGCTTCCTGATGCGGCAAGGTGAGGAATTCGTCGAGGAGTCCCAAATCGTTCAGCGCTTCGAGCGTCGAGGGGTGAATCGTGTCGCCGCGAAAATCCCGCAGAAAATCAGCATGTTTTTCAATGACGATCACGTCGATGCCGGCTCTGGCGAACAACAGCCCGAGCATCATTCCGGCCGGGCCGCCGCCGACGACGCAGCAGCGGCAGGTCAATTCTCGCTTCGTTTGCCGTTGCGGCGTCGGGTTCTGCGCGGGGCGGTCCATCTGCTTCCGATCCTCCGACTCGTAGAACGCGGCTGGCGTGATTCAGGCCGCCTGAAATACAGTTTCAGGCGGTTTTCTCGATCAAAACTTGGCGAAAACGTCAGCGCAGCCGCAATCGACCGGTATTTTCCGGTCCGGACAGAAGGCCATGGCGGTTACGGCCGCCGCCACCGCGGCAGCCGGGTGACGCCACGTCTATTTTCGCAACGAACCGCCGCGCCGCGGGTGCGGTTTCGCCGCTTGAAACCACCGAACAGCGACCGGAAACGCACTCCGGCCGCGGCCCAACGTCAATCGAGATTGAAAATTAGAGCGACGAAAAATGCGGCCGACGTTCGCGCCGGCCGCATTTTTGAATGGGTTTGCTTGTCGCGCCGAACGCTCCCGCGCGATGCCCGCCGCGCTGCGGCTCAGCTCAATCGTCGCCAAACGCGCCTTCGTTGATCGTGATGGTCTTCATCTTCGAGAAGTCGACGGCGACCGGCATTTTCTCTTTGATGATCATCAACTGATAGGTTTTGATGACATGCTCGAGCCTGCGGTAGACCTCTTTGTATTCGTCGGACGTGGCGGGAAGGTTTAGAGGCTTGAGGCAGAATTCTATGATTTCGCGCGGTCGATCGAATTTATCCATTTCTGGCGCTCCTTTGAACGAGGCGAGTATACAGGAACTTACGCCAAGGTGAACGCCAAACGAGCGCGCTTTCTTAGCAGTGTCGGATTTATCGCTCTCAGCAACACCCGCGGAAGCGCCCCTTGCCGACGGCGTAGCGCGCCTCCTGACGCTCGCGGAAGAATTCCGTGTAGGTCATGATCGGCTGGTTCGGGTGATTGACCCGACGATGCGCCACATAGTTCTCATAGTCCGGGACGCCGACCATCAGGCGGGCGGTTTTGACCACCATCTCGCACACGAACCTCGTCGTTTCAGTCAACGCCGCCTCCCGCCATCGCCGCGCCGCCGACTTCGACCGCGGTGCTCCTCGAATTGCCCAGCGCCTTGCGGACATGAAGCACTGCATAGAACAGGGTCGCCAGGACGACGCCGACAAACAGGGCGGAAAGAGTTGCGTCCACATAGTCGTTGAAGATCACCCGGCTCATCGTCGCCATATCCTTCGCCGGCGCTAAGACCTGACCCGCCGACAACGCCTGGGAGAACTGCCGAGCATGGCTCAGAAACCCGACGGCGGGGTCGGGGCTGAAAACCTTTTGCAACCCCGCGGTGACCGTGACCAAGACGAGCCACGCGGTCGGCGCGATCGTGACCCAAGCGTAGCGCTCGCGTTTCATCTTAAACAAGACGACGGTGCATAACATCAGCGCGATGGCGGCAAGCATCTGGTTGGCGGTACCGAACAGCGGCCATAGCGTCCAAATACCGCCATAGGGGTCTATGACGCCTTGATACAAGATATAGCCCCACAACACACACGCCAGCCCCGAACCGATGAGATTGTTCGTCCAGGAGTTCGTTTCTTTGAAGGCCGGGATGACGGCGCCGACGTAATCTTGGATCATGAACCGCAGGACACGCGTGCCGGCGTCGACCGTGGTCAGGATGAACAACGCCTCGAACAAAATGATGAAATGATACCATAGGCCCATCAACGCCTGTCCGCCCAAGAAACTCGACAGGATGGTCGCCATGCCGACCGCCAGCGTGGGCGCGCCACCGGTGCGTGACAGGATGCTGGTCTCGCCGACATCATGTGCAATCTGGGTCAGAACATCGGGCGTCACGACGAAGCCCCAGGACGAGATCGCCTGCGCCGCTTGATCGACGGTGGTCCCAATGAGCCCCGCCGAACTGTTCATCGCGAAGTAAATTCCTGGATGCAACATTGAGGCGCCGATCAAGGCCATGATGGCGACGAACGATTCCGCCAACATGGCGCCATAGCCGATGAAGGGAATCTGGCTCTCGTTCTCAATCAGTTTTGGCGTGGTGCCCGATGCAATGAGCGAGTGCCAGCCGGACACCGCGCCGCATGCGATGGTAATGAACAAGAACGGAAACAGGCTGCCGGCCCAGACCGGCCCGCTGCCATCAATAAAGCGCGTCACCGGCGGCATTTGCAGATCGGGATGAACAATTATGATGCCGATCGCCAAAAGCAGGATCGTGCCGATTTTGAGGAATGTCGACAGATAGTCCCTCGGAGCCAGCAAAAGCCAAACCGGCAGCACAGAGGCGACGAAGCCGTAACCGATGATGGTCAGCGCTAGCGTCGTGCCGGAGAGATTGAAATACGGCGCCACCGCCGGATTCTCGGAAACGGCGCGACCAAAGACCAGCGACAGCAACAGCATGACTGCGCCAATGACGGACATCTCGCCGATGCGTCCAGGCCGGATAAAGCGACTATAGACGCCCATGATCAGCGCGATCGGAACCGTGCAGAAAACCGTGAAGGCGCCCCACGGGCTTCCAATCAAGGCCTTGACCACGACCAGGGCGAGCACGGCCAGGACGATGACGCAAATCAACAGCACGCCGAAGCCGGCGATGCTTCCGGCGGCCGGACCCATCTCGGTGCGGACCATGTCGCCGAGCGAGCGGCCGTCGCGCCTGGTGGACAGGAACAGCACGGTCATGTCCTGGACTGCGCCGGCGAACACGACGCCAGCGAGAATCCATAACGTGCCTGGCAGATAGCCCATCTGCACCGCCAGAACCGGACCGACCAGCGGGCCGGCGCCGGCGATGGCGGCGAAATGGTGGCCGAAGACCACGTAACGGTTGGTCGGCACGTAATCGAGACCGTCGTTGCGGCGATAAGCCGGGGTCTTCCGCGTCGCATCAAGGGCAAGCGCTTTATTGGCGATGAACAGACCATAAAAGCGATAGGCTATGACATAGGTGCAGACCGACGCGACCACCAACCAAGCCGCGTTCACCGATTCCCCGCGAGTCAGCGCCACGACCGCGAAAGAAATAGCGCCTAGCACCGCCACCGCGGCCCACAACAGCTTCGCTTGCAGCGTCATGACTCCCCCCACTCAACCCGAGTAGCCAGCCGACTTCAATCGACCTTTTTGACGTTCTTAGCATCTATCGTTCGGGCCCGTCCAGATTTTAGGCACGAACTTCTTGGCGGAGGGCCCTTGCGCGCGCAAGAAGATCAACAAGGGGTTCTGATGGTCGGTTTGGCGGATCGGGGCTTAGGCAACTTTAGCGTGGGCGTTGACCGACGCAGTGACCGCCGGATCCCCGTGGCCAAGCCCAATTCCGAGCCCGGACAGTAGACCAGAGCCTGCACGCCGCAGGTTCGGCGGCGGGGCAAGGCTTCCAAAAGAAGGGTCCTCCCGCTAGGACCGTCGGTTCCGGCCGCCGCCGGGTGGCTGCGCCGCGAAGTTTGCGGCGACGTTTATTCCTCTTCGACCACAATCTTGTAATGCTCGCCGGGGCGCAGCGCGGCGTCGGCCTCAAGCCCGTTGATCAGACGGAAAAAATCGAGCATGCGTTCGGGCGTCGCCATTTGTTGCGCAAGATCGCCAGGCGTCTCGCCGGGCTTCGCCGTCACGATCCTGATGCGCAACGGCCGCGCCGCGCGAATTTCTTCGGGCGACGCGCGATGAAACGAACCGAGCGCGCTGCGGAAGCGCTTCTCGGTCTCGTCGTTCGTAGTCCTCATTGCGAAGATCAGCCGATAGATCTCGTTCGGCTCGAAACGGATGACGGCGAGGCGAAAGCTCCAATCGCCGGCTTTGGCGCTGGCGATAACGGCCGGCGAGCCATTGACTTCGAGCGATTCGATCGAGCTTGGATCGAGGCCGTCGATCCAGTCGGAGGCCATATAAGCCTCGAGCGACATTCCGGGGGGCGCGTTGACGCTGTCGAGCCTCAGCGCCTCATTTCCGTCAGCCGAGACCCCAAGCAGCGCTTTGGAGGCGTTTTCGAGCGCAAAACCGTCGGGCGCGACGAATGCGAAGCCGAGGCGGGCATGCAGGAATGTGCGGCCTCTGACGGTTCCCTCGGAGGGGCTGTCGCCGAAGATCATCCCGTCGATGGCCGCGAGATAGGCGTTTCTATCGGTGACGCCTATGCCCGGCGCGCCGATCTGGCGCGCGACCGCGATTGCTTGCGTCACCCGCTCCGGGGTCGAGGGATGCGTCGCCAGGATGTCAGGTCTGTCCGCGCTGGCGTTCTGGCCGATCAGCGAGGTGCGCATTGCGGCGGACCGCCCGAGCGCGCTCAGGAAGCGGGACGCGCCATAAGGATCGAAGCCCGCGCGCGCGATCGCCTTGATGCCGATCTGGTCGGCGTCGAGCTCCTGCTGCCTCGAGAAAGTCGCGATGGTTCGCCGCGCGCTGGCTTCGATCTCTTCGCCCTTCTCCTTGTTCTGAATGACGGTTGCGGCCCGGCTTATCACCGCCGCGCGCTTTTCCTCTTCTTCCCGCCGCACGGCGTGTTTTGCGGTGAGATGAGCGATTTCATGGGCCATGACGCCCGCCACCTCGGAGGCGTCATTTGCGAGCGCGAGGAGGCCGCGGGTGATGAACAGATCGCGCGGGGGCAGCGCGAAAGCGTTGACGATCGGAGAGTTGAGAATCGTCACTTTGTAGGGATCGCTTGGCCGGTCTTCCGCCTTGGCGAGCTTGGCCAGAATGTCGTTGAGATAGCGTTCCGCCGCCGGATCTTTGTATTCGCCGTCGAACAGCGCAACCATGCGGTTGTGCTCCGCCGACGCCTTGCTTTCCGGCGCCGGCGGCCGCGGCGGCAGGGGAGGCGCCGCCATTCTGAACGATTGGTCGCCCTGCGACTCGATCGAGGCGCAGCCCGCAAGCGCAAGCACGGCGCCAAGGGCAAAACAGGCCGCGACGCGCAACAAGAATCCGCCGGCGGGGCGGCGCCGGGCGATCGCCCGCAGCGAGCCGGCTATTTTCGAAGACCCCTTCATCGCGCGACCATCGCGCGAAGTTGAGAAGTTGAGGCGCTGTCGGACAAGATCATTCGATAAAAGGGTTCGGTAGCGAGCGCGATTCACTCCGTCGACGGGCATTGCGCGCGAAGGTCTGTGTCATCGGCGCGGCGCTGGATTGGACGCCGCCGCGTCGTTCCGTTGCGCAACAATTTCCATCTGATCGGGGTTCGAGACCTCGATCTGCGGCCCGAATCGCATATCGAGAAGGCCGCGCACGCGGATCGTTTGGCCCTTGAAATTCGCCGCATCCAATCCCGCCGCGCTGAATATCTTAATGTTGCGTTGCAATACCGTGACCGAGAAATCCCAACCCCGCCGGTCGCCAAAAAACAGAGTGGTGCGAAATCCGCCTTGCTCGACGTCGGCGACGCGGCCCTCGACGATGACCGATGTTCCGGCCTTCTCGGGAAACGAAGCGCGATCGCCGGCCGCGATAATCGCATAATACGGATCGGCCCAAAGTCCAAGCGCGGCGGCTCTGGCGGCGGCTTCCGCGGCGAGAAGAAAGCTTCGGCACGGCCGCGCCGCCGCGCTCGGTTCGAAGCGCGCGAGGCCGGCCTCGATCACGGCGCGGGCGACCGGCAGCATGGCCGTTGCCGATGCGTCCGCCGGCGCGAAAACCTCGGCCGCGAGGCGTCCCCAACGATCGGGCGCCGCGCCGAAAACGCGAAAAACGATATCCTTGCCGTTGAGCCACGCGGCGAGTCTTTCTGCCGATTTGATGTCGAGTTCGGGATCGCCCGGCGTCGGCCGAGGCGCGTCGACGCCAACGATCTTGAGGCGCCGCCCGTCCTCGAGCGTCAGCTCCAGCCTTTCATCGACGGCTGCGATCCGGGCGTGGCCGCCGAGATCATGCCGCGCCCCGCCGCTGGCCGGAGGGCTGGCGCACTCATCATTCGCCCGGGCGGGGGTTCGCCAAGCCAAGCCCCAACAACAAAACAAGCCCGCGGCGAAAGCGCGCGATAATGCGCCGCGACGAGGGGTTCGCGCGAGGCTCATGAAGCGGTCCGCCGCCTGGTCGGCGGGCCGATCGGGCGCCAAACGTCAGGATTGTCGCGCCGAGCATTGCAAATCATCACAAAAGACCATTTCTTGTTCAGAAAGGGATCGACTGCAATTAAACTAGGCTTTCCTGCCAAGGGCGACGACATTTATGTTGCCACAGGACTAGACGGGCGCGGTCTTGACCTTAACCCTTTCCTTCGAACGGACGGGACCGCGCGATCCTCCAATGGCAGTGAGAGATCATGGCTCGAATTCGTCGTTTAATGGTCGCCAACCGATCGGAAATCACCATCCGCGTGTTCCGCGCAGCGACGGAGCTTGGAATACGAACGATCGCGATTTATGCGGAGGAGGACAAGCTTTCGCTGCATCGATTCAAGGCCGATGAAGCCTATCAGATCGGCGCAGGCAAAGGGCCGCTCGACGCCTATCTCTCGATTGAGGACGTGATCCGGATCGCCAAGGAAGCCAAGGCCGACGCGATTCACCCGGGCTATGGCTTTCTTTCCGAAAGTCCCGAATTCGCCGAAGCCTGCGCGAGCGCCGGAATCATCTTCATCGGTCCATCGCCGCAGACCATGCGCGAACTCGGCAACAAGGTCGCCGCTCGCAACATCGCGGTCGCCTCCGGCGCGCCGGTGATGCCGGCGACGGCCCCGCTGCCCGATGATCCGGCCGAGATCAAGCGCCTCGCCGCCGGGATCGGCTATCCGGTCATGCTCAAAGCCTCATGGGGCGGCGGCGGACGGGGGATGCGGCCGATCGAAAGCGAGGACAAGCTCATCGATGCGGTCGTCAGCGCCAAGCGCGAGGCGAAGAATGCTTTCGGCAAAGATGAAGTCTATCTCGAAAAGCTGGTGCGCCGGGCCCGTCACGTCGAGGTTCAAATCCTCGGCGACGCGCATGGCAATCTGGTGCATCTCTTCGAGCGCGACTGCTCGATTCAGCGCCGCAACCAGAAAGTCATCGAGCGCGCCCCGGCGCCCTACCTCGATGAGACAGCGCGCCAGGGCCTTTGCGAAGCGGCTCTAAAAATCGGCCGCGCGACGAAATATGTCGGCGCCGGAACCGTCGAATTCCTGATGGACGCCAACACCGGCAAATATTACTTCATCGAGGTCAATCCCCGCATCCAGGTCGAGCATACGGTGACGGAGGTCGTCACCGGCCTCGACATCGTCAAGGCGCAAATCAAAATCGCCGAAGGCAAGAGGATCGGGCGCTTCGACGAGACCGGCATTCCCGAGCAAAAGGACATTCGCCTTTCCGGCCACGCGCTGCAGTGCCGCATCACGACGGAAAATCCGGAAAACAACTTCATTCCCGACTACGGCCGCATTACCGCCTATCGCGGCGCAATGGGCTTCGGGATCAGAGTCGATGGCGGCACCGCCTATTCGGGCGCGATCGTCACGCGTTATTATGATCCCCTTTTGGAGAAGGTGACTGCATGGGCGCCGACGCCCGAAGAGGTGATCCGCCGGATGGATCGCGCTCTGCTCGAGTATCGCATTCGCGGCGTCGCCACCAATCTCGCCTTCCTGCACAACATCATCAATGATCCGCATTTCGTCTCCAGCGAATATACGACGCGCTTCATCGACGAAACGCCGTCCTTGTTCGATTTCAAAAAACGCAAGGACCGCGCGACCAAGCTTTTGACCTGGGTCGCCGACGTCACCGTCAACGGGCATCCGGAGACGAAGGGAAGGGCGAAGCCTCCGGCGACGGCGCGCGCGCCGGTCGCGCCTTACTTTTCAGAGGTCGCAGTCCCCGCAGGGAACGCGGCAGCTTTTCGATAGCGCTCGGGGCCAAGGCTTTCGCCGCATGGATGCGCAGCGAACAGCGCGTGCTCGTCACCGACACCACCATGCGCGACGCGCATCAGTCGTTGATCGCAACCCGCATGCGGACCAAAGACATCGTCGCCGCGGCCGAAGCCTACGCCAAGGGCCTGCCGCAGCTGTTGTCGCTGGAGTGCTGGGGCGGCGCGACGTTCGACGTGGCGATGCGGTTTCTGTCGGAGGACCCCTGGGAGCGGCTCGCCCAGGTGCGCGAACGCGCGCCCAATCTTTTGACGCAGATGCTGCTGCGCGGCGCGAACGGCGTCGGCTATACCAATTATCCTGACAATGTAGTCAAATATTTCGTGCGCCGCGCCGCCGGCGGCATTGACTTGTTCCGCATTTTCGACTGCCTCAACTGGGTCGACAACATGCGGGTCGCGATCGACGCCGTCTGCGAGACCGGCAAGCTGGCCGAGGGCGCGATTTGCTACACCGGCGACATTCTCGACCCCGCCCGCGCGAAATATTCGCTGAACTATTACGTCGGCGTCGCCAAGGAACTTGAGCAGGCGGGATGCCATATCCTCGCGATCAAGGATATGGCGGGCCTCTTGCTTCCCGCCGCCGCGCGGGTTCTGGTCAAGGCGCTGCGCGAAGAGGTCGCGCTGCCGCTGCATCTTCACACGCACGACACCTCCGGGATTTCGGGCGCGACCGTTCTCGCCGCCATCGACGCCGGCGTCGACGCGGTCGATGCGGCGATCGATTCGATGTCCGGCATGACCTCGCAGCCTTGCCTCGGCTCGATCGCCAGCGCGCTCCGCCACAGCCCGCGCGATACCGGGCTCGACGCGGAGACCATCCGCCAGCTGAGCTTCTATTGGGAGGCGGCGCGGCAGCAATACGCCGCCTTCGAGAGCGATCTGAAGTCGGGCACCTCCGAGGTCTATCTGCATGAGATGCCGGGCGGCCAGTTCACCAATCTGCGCGAACAGGCGCGCTCGCTGGGGCTCGAGACGCGCTGGCACGAAGTCGCCAAAGCCTATCGCGCCGCCAATGATCTGTTCGGCGATATCATCAAGGTGACGCCGTCCTCGAAGGTCGTCGGCGATATGGCGCTGATGATGGTCAGCCAGAACTTGACGCCGGAAGACGTGCTCGATCCCGACCGCGACATCGCTTTTCCGACTTCGGTCGTCGACATGCTGGCCGGCGATCTTGGCCAGCCGCCGGGCGGTTGGCCCGCCGCCTTGCAAGCGAAGGCGATGAAGGGTCAAGCACCGTTCACCGGCCGCCCGGGCGCCCTTTTGCCGCCGGCCGATCTCGGCGCCGCTCGCGCCGCCGCCGAGAAAGCCAGCGGACGTCAGCTCAGCGATGACGAACTTGCCTCCTATCTGATGTATCCCAAGGTCTTTACCGAGTTTTCCGCGACGGTGCGCCGCTTCGGCCCGGTCTCCGTCCTGCCGACGTCAGTATTCTTCTACGGCATGCAGCCAGGCGACGAGATCGCTATCGAAATCGAGCCCGGCAAGACGCTGGTGCTGCTTCTGGTGACGATCGGCGAGACCGACGAAGAGGGCCATGTAAAGGTCTTTTTCGAGCTGAACGGCCAGCAGCGCATCATCAGGGTGCAGAACCGGTCCGCGGCGGTGTCCGCCGTGGTTCGCCGCAAGGCCGAGGACGGCAACGAATTTCATGTGGCCGCGCCTATGCCGGGCGCCGTCTCGACCATCGCGGTGCGCCAAGGCCAGGAGGTCAAGGCCGGCGATGTCGTCGCGACCCTCGAGGCGATGAAAATGGAGACCTCTTTGCACGCGCCGCGCGACGGCAAAGTGGCGGAGATTTTGGTGTCGCCCGGCGCCCAGATCGACGCGCGGGATCTTTTGATGGTGCTGGAGTAGGGGCGTCCGCCACGCCAAGGCGGGCTGTGCAAGGCTTGTCTTCAGGCCTGCTATCCAATGTGTAAAAGTTCGGATTTGATCTATCGGTCAGCACCAGATTCCGCCATTCATCTCACGGCGAGCATTATCGGCGAGGCGGGCTCGATCCTGTCAAGGTCTTCGCCGGGCGCGAGCGAAGCTCGCGTCCTTGACAAATCGTGGAAAGTTGCGACTTCCCGCGACGGTGCCAGAAATCTCAAATCTCAACATTTACATCCAAGTCCTTAAAGAGAACGCAGATAAAAATGCATTATGTCAGCTATCGAAAATGTGATCAAAACACAGGCGGACTCCTCAAAGGATAATCCGGCGTGTTGACTGTTCCGGGTCTCGAAAACGTAGACGTCGGGTTGCTCCTGCAACTCGAATCTAATCTGACCGTTGGCGCTCTCGAGCAATTCCTCGAATTTGTCCGCGGAAGCTATAATCTGAGTTGCATTGTTTATATTTGTCCGTCTTTTCGCGGCCGCAGCTTGGTCGAACCCTTCATTCTGCACGCTCAAGCTCCGGGATCAGCCGAGGATTTCGCGACCTGCTCGCAGGCAGTTGATCGATCCGATGCTCCAGCTCGCGGCGCGCGCGTTGTTGCCGATGGATTGGGGGCGCATTCGGCGCGGGCGCATGGCAAAGGGGGGCCATCTTGTCTTGGTCGACTCTGCAGGTCGGGACCGCCAAGGCGTGTCGATCCCGGTCCGCGGACCGTCGAACAGCCTCTGGGCGCTTTTTATGGCCGCCTCCACCGAAAGCGAAGAGGCGTGGAGCGCGCGCCGGTACGAGCTCACGAAAATTCTCGTCCATGTCGCCCATTACGTGCATCAGCGCGCGGGAAAGATACACGCCGAGGAGGAGCCTTTTGACCTCAACGCCATCACCAAGCGCGAAATCGAGGCGCTCAATTGGGTCGCTCACGGCAAAAAGCTGGCGGAGATCGGACCCTTGATGGGCATTTCAGTCGAGACGGTGAAGGCGCATCTCGATTCGGCGCGGTACAAGCTGCAGGCGCTCAACCGCCTTCATGCGGTTGCGAAGGCGTTGAGAGCAGGATTGATTTCCTGATCCGCCGCACCGCTGCGCGATCCGGATACAAAGGCCGCCTCGGAATTGCACGGGGCGGCTTGAGGATCCTTCAAAACGACCCGCCCGTGCGGAATCCGTCGCCGCCGCGCTCTCCGCCGCCAAAACCGCCGCCGCCGCCTCCGCCGATCCAGCCTCCACCTCCGCCAAATCCCCCGCCGAACCCGCCGCCACCAGGGAAATTGAAGCCGCTGCCGCCGCCAAAGCCGCTGTCGGCGCGGCGCTGGCGCTCCGTGTAGCCGCCTTGCAGGACCTGGCCGAGAACGGCGCCCTGGACGACGCCTTTCAAAATGCCGCCGAGCACGTCGGCGATGGCGTTTTCGTTGTTGAACTGCCCCATCGGATTGTCATAGCCGCGCCGGTAGAATCGCGCCCGCTCAGCTTCGATTTCAGAACGGCGCTGCGCCAGCTGCTGCGCCTTGGCCAGTATGTCGGCGCGCTGGCGCTCGGCCGCGGCGATATTCTTGTCGTTCGCCTCAATCTGCCGCACGATCGAATCATCTTCAGGCGACATCGTCATCGCCGCTTTATAATAAAGCCGGCCAACGCTTTCGCGGCTGTCGGCCGCCGCCAAAATGTCGATCGCCTGCGCATGAGCGGCCTCAACGTCCGAGTTCAGCGCCTTGTCACGGTCGGCGTCGAGCGCCTTGAGCGCCGCATCGGCCGCTTTGAGGCGCTGGTCGGCCTCGACGAGCGCCACTTGCGCTCCATTCAGCTGGTCTTCCAAAGCGCCCGCGCCCGCCGCTGTCAGACTGGCTTTTTCTATTCCTTCCAGCTTTTGCCGTTCGGCGTCGAGCTCCGCGCGGCAGCGCTCCTCATGCGCGCGCAAGCGCACGGGAATTTCATTCAGCATGGCGTAATTCGCCCGCGCGCCCTGAAAACCGATCAGGCGGGCGATTTTTTCGTCGAAAAAGCGGACAAAAAAGCCCGAGCGGTATTGGGACGTGCCGAAACCGCGCGACCAGAGGTACATGAATAGGGGATCGTCTTCGTACGGCTTGCCCTTGGCGGCGCGGTCGGCTTCGGCCCGGTCCGCCTTCGCGTCCGCCGCCTCGAAAACGCGCTGCGCCCGGTCGACCAGCTCCTTTTGCGCAATCCACTCGGCGGAGCCGCGCACTTTGGGCTCGACGCTCGCTTGCAACTCCTCGAGCTGGCCAAGGATGCGCGTCACCTCATCAGCCTTCGCGTGGCGGTCCGTCTCGGCGGCCGTCCGCGCTGTCTGCGCCGCGCTGATCCGCGTCGACAGGTCTTGCAGCGAGGCCTGGCTCTTGGCGACGATTTGCAGCGCCTGCTGTTCCGCCGAGGCAATTTCGACTGCGATCTTCTCGCTTTGCATCGCATCGAGGCGGACGCCGGCGAGCCGGCGCAACAGATCGCCGCGCGCCGTGCGCCGCCGCGCGAGGTCAGCATCGGCGGACGACAAAAGCGTTGCGCATTCGCTCTCCTGGCTACGGACGGCGGCGGTCGCCTGTTCGATCTCCCGTAGAGCTTGCTGGCCGCTGATCATGCTTCACCATTGGCTGATTGCGGCGCCGGTCGTCGGCATCGCATAGTCGACATCGAGAAAGCCGCGCCGCTTCTCGCCGACTGTCCGGTTGTGGACGATGCCGTCCGCTGCCTTGTCGGCGGCGACTCGGTCATAGACCTGCTGGTCGACCCGGAGGCCCCATTTGGTCGTTATTTTCGTGCTTCCGTCTTCTTCGCTCGTGATCGGCAGGGCGATCGGCCGTCCGTCCGCGCCGATCGCCTCGACCACGAGGTAATAGTTGCGCGCGCCCGTATTGCGGTCGGGAATGCGGAAGACGCCGCTCGGGTCGCCCGGACGCGACACGATCATCAGTTGATAGCTTTGGCGCAAATCGGCGGTGAGTTTCTGCAGCCCGCTCAGCGCCGTTTTCGCGCCGGCGGCGTCTTCGCGCGCAAGGGCGCTGCGGCCGTCGGCGAGCCATTCATCGGCCAGCGGTCGCGCCGCCGGCGTCTTCGCCTCGGCGAGGACATCGGCATAGGCTTGGTCCAGCGCTTTCGGCAGGCCGGTCGAAATTTCCACACGCGCGCGCTCCGCCTCAATGGCGGCCGGACGCTGCACTACGAAATAATATCCCGCCCAGAGGACGCCGACGGCGCCAATAAGGCCGGCGAGCCAAGCGCCGATCCGGCGCCTGACGATCCACAGGCGCGCCAGACTGACGCCGAGGCCGGGCTTTGGCGGCGTATAGACGAAGCGGCTTTCCTTAAGGGCTTTTACCCCCTCTTCGATGACGCTGTCCGAGACCTCGATGCCCTGGTCGCGATAGATTTTGCGCAGGCGCTCGATCAGTTCTTTCTCGCGCGCGTCTTCATCAAGTTCACGCGCGACGAAGCTGTCCTGTTGGCGCAGCGTATCGACGACATCCATCGCGAGCATAAGATCGTCGAGCTTGACGGCCTGGGCTGGCGCCGCTGCTGGAGCCGCCGGGGCAAGGGTCTCAGCCATTGACGCGAAGCGCCTTGCCTTCCGTCACCAGCTTCGCGATGCGCTGATTGCCTGCCTCGACCGCGTCGCGGATTTCTGCCGAATTCTTGGTCGCCATGTCGCGCATCTCAGCGACGATGTTGAGCGAATGCTCCTGAAAGCTGATGACGCTGTCGACCAGCTTCTTCACCGCGTCGGCCCGGATCGTCGGCCCATAGCCGCTGCGGACGGCCGCCTCCTGCACCTTGCCGCCGACATCGGCGAGGATCTCGATGGACTTCGAGACGCCCTCTTTCATCGCGTCGAGCGTCGCCGTCAATTCATGCAGCCCAAAGAGGCCGGTAAAAGAAGCCTTGAGCGCCGTCAGCACGCTATCGTTGGTGGAGAAGAAGCTGACTGATTGCGCGTAGACGCGCTCTTTGGCGTTGGTCGTCTGCATCAGCCGCGCCATAATGACCTCAGAGGTATTGTAGCTGATGGTCAGATTGTCGGCGAGATCCTTGGCGATCTGGTAGCGCTTCTCCTCGTCCTGCACGCGGCGCAGATGCTCGTCGCGCGTCAGTTCGAGATTGGCGCGTTCGGCCGGCTCCGTTCCGGCGAAATTCGCGACGGCGTCGGACGCCGTCTTGAGGCCGGCTTTCGCGGCCTCCAACTTGGCCTCGGCCGACTTTAGAACTTCGAGCGCAAGAACCTCCGATTGCTTCAGGGCGCCGCGATAGTCGCGATAGGCCTCGAGAATTCGAGCCTCGCGCTGAATCTGGTCTTTCGTCGCCGAAGTCACCTCGAGATAGGTTTCCTTGATCTTGTCGAACCTGACGGCGATGTCGCCGCGGATGATCTTCATCCACACATTGTTGACGCGCTCAAACAGGTCGATTTTTCCATCTTCGAGTTGGTCGACCATCGTTTTGGAGTCGTCGCGGATCGAATCGAAGGCCTTGGCGATGTCCTGGTAGCGCTGGCCGATGGACATTGCGCTGGTCTGCTCGCGCACCACCTCGTTGAAAACCGAGGCCTCGCCGAGCGTTTTGGCGATCACAGCGATTTTCTCCGGTTCGAGATCGGAAATCTTCTCGAGCAGCGCATTGATGGGCGCGGCCTCGATCTTGGCCGGTAAAAGGCCAAGATCGCGCAACGCGCCATTGGCCTTGTCCAGATATTGCATCGGCGTGCGGATGACGACGTCGCTCATGAAATTTCCTCCCTTATCGATGATCGGTCGTTGCCGATGATCGGTCGGACGTCTGCATGCTATGCCAAATTGGCCCTCGCCGAAAGCCGCATTCACCGCGCGACGGCGTGCTGGATTCGAACTATGTCACGCCTAAGGCTCTGAGATTCAAGATCAATTCGGGATGGTTGCTTGGCCTGCGCCGAAGTCGGATTTTTCTCCGGCGGAGCTGATTCGATGATCGGCGCCTCCCGATCTAGCGCCGCTGCGTCAATCGAACATTGGCCTTACAGAAGCGGAGGCAGGCCATTGTTACGTTTTGTAACTCGAATTGACTGTCTACGTTAAGTCATTGAAGTATAGAATTTTATCGGTCTTCCCAGGGTTTCCTGGCGCAATTTGCCGAGCGTCAAGCCAAAGATGGTTTTGCTCCGTCGGGGCTGGGATGCTAATGCTCGATTTCACGCGTCCTAATCCGTTCGATCCTTCTCAGTGAAGCGCTCCCGTTTATAGATCGAGCGTTTCTTGAAACAATTTGGGCAGCCGAGCTTAAGTGACAAAGATCAACAGCCTCGAAGATCACGCAACGCGCCGCTTTCGCCTCGCAGGCAAAGCCTATCTCGAAAGCGGCGATCCGTTTTTCGCTCCGATAGACAGTTTGCGCAAGCAAGCCGCCGCCGAGGGCCGCCGGTTCACCAGCTTTGCGAACTATGATTATTTGGGCCTGTCTTCGCATCCTGCGGTCAAAAGCGCGGCGGCGGATGCTCTGGAAAGGTTTGGCGTCGGAGCCCTCGCCTCCCGTCTCGTCGGCGGCCAGCGGTCTCTCCACCATGTCCTGGAAGACGAGCTCGCCAAATTCCTCGGAGCGGAATCGGCTCTCACGCTGGTCAGCGGCTATTTGGCCAATGTCACCACGATTTCCCATCTCCTGGGGTCGCGGGACGCGCTGTTCATCGACGAATTGTCGCATAACAGCATCGTTAGTGGCGCCAAGAGCGCGGTCGCGGAAACCATCACTTTCCGCCATAATGATTTCGATCATCTCGAATATTTGCTGCGCGAGCGTCGCGACGGCTATCGCAACGTGCTGATGGTGGCGGAAGGCCTCTACAGCATGGACGGCGACATCGCTGATCTGCCGCGCCTTGTCGAGCTCAAGGAGCGCTATAAAGGCTGGCTGATGATCGACGAGGCGCATTCAATCGGCGTGCTCGGGGACGAGGGACGCGGCCTTTGCGAACATTGCGGCGTCGATCCGCAGCGCGTCGATCTGATGATCGGCACTTTGTCCAAGACGCTCGCTTCATGCGGCGGCTTCATCGTCGGCAACGCCGCGGTAATCGAGTGGATGCGCTATACGCTTCCCGGCTTCGTCTATTCCGTGGGCCTGTCTCCGGTCATTTCCGCCGCCGCCGCCGCCGCTCTGAAATTGGTTCAGGAGGAGGCTTGGCGGATTGAGCGTTTACGCAAGAACGCCGAACTATTTATGGATTTGGCGCATGAATCGGGGCTTGACACCGGCCCCGCCATTGGCCGCGGGGTCGTTCCGATCCTCTTTAGAGACAGCCTCGACACGCTGGACGCCTCGCGCCATCTCATGGAAAACGGATATTATGTCCCCCCGATCATCCAGATCGGCGTGCCGAAGGATCAGCCGCGGCTGCGTTTCTTCATCTCCTCCTCGCATACGGACGAGGACATCAAAGGCGTCATTGATCTTCTCGCCAACCGCGAGCCGGTGTCGTCGGTCGCGCCGGCCCACGCCGTGGGCGCCGTGGCGACATAGCGCTTTCTTGCTATGGTCTGACGCCGGTTCGCTAATGCGGTCGAATCGAAAGTCGGACACATTTTCCAAGATGCGGCAAACGCTCACAGGCCAGCGACCGACGCCGGACGGATGACTGCCATCCTAAGGGCAAGGCGAGCTCAGCGCGAACGGATGGGCGCAGGGATCCCGCTTCAGTCCGCCGGGCGTGATCGAGGTCGTGCTCGAAGAGGCAGATTCTGCTTTGGACGCTAAAAGGTGAAGTCATGTCGTCAGGCGCGGTCGAAATCATTCCTGCGAACGGATTATTCAACTTCCTCAGCTTTTGCCGCGTGCCGAGGTTGATCTACAAGGGTCAAAACGGCTTTGCGCCGCCGCTCGACGCCGAGCGCTGGACAATGCACGCCGCAAAGCTCAATCCGCACTTCAAGCAGGTCGATTGGCAGGCTTTTATCGCGCGCAAGGACGGCAAGCCCGTCGGCCGCATCGTCGCGCAGATCTATAAGCCGGAGATCCCGGCTCCGGTCGGCGCCTCAAGGGCGCAATTTGGCTCGCTCGACGCCATCGACGATCTAGCCGTCGTCGAATGTTTGACGCAAGCGGCCGAAAATTGGCTGCGCGAGAGGGGCGCCACAGTCATTCATGGACCGTTTTCGCCTTCGGTCAACGGCGAGGTCGGCCTGCTCGTTCAAGGCTTTGACGCGGCGCCGATGGTTTTGATGCCGTGGAACCCGCCCTACCTTGTCGAGGCGATCGAAAAGCTCGGCTATGTCAAGGCGCGCGACCTGATCTCCTATCGCTATGACGTTACGGACAAGGATCGGGAGGCAAAGCCGGGCATTCTGGAGCGTCCCGAATGGCGCGATCGATTGAAAATCCGGACGCTCGACCTTAAAAAGCTCGGCGAGGAGGCTGCGATCATCGTCGATATCTTCAATGACGCCTGGAGCGAGAACTGGGGCTTTGTTCCCTTCACCATTGAAGAGTTCATGTCGGCCGCCGAGGGCCTCAAACTGATGATGCCGCCGGAAGGCGGCTTCATGATCGAACTCGATGGGGCGCCGCAGGCCTTTGGTGTCGTATTGCCGAATCTGCACGAGATCACGGAGGATCTCGGCGGGCGCTTGTTTCCGCTCGGCTTGCCGCGTCTGATTTCCCGCATCAGAAACCACAAGTTCAAATCGGGGCGCCTTTGCCTCTTCGGCATTCGGCGCGGGTTGCAACGAAAAGCGGCGGGGGGCGCCGTCATTTTGGCCTTCATCGAGGAAATTCGCCGCCGCAGTCTCGACAGCTCGATCAATCACGTCGAATTCGGCTGGGTTCTCGAGGACAATATCGGCATGCGCCGTCCGATCGAATTTGCCGGCGCGCGCATCGACAAGATACATCGGATGTATGAGAAGAAGCTCGCAGCCTGAATCGCTCAGCCGCTTTCGTTGCGCCGCGATTTCTTGACGCAGGGCGGCAATGCTTGGCCCGAAAATGTTTAGGATCAAATCGACATGAAAAGGGTCGTTTTAGTCTTCGGGCGATCGATCAGGAGACGAAAGTAATGGGTCTTCACGCAACTGAATTCGCCGCCTCCAGCGCCGGCGACGCCGCGCGGGCGACCGGCCGGTTTTTACAGACGAGCGCGCCGCGTCCGCATCCGCCGCGCAAGCGCGCCATTCTGGCGGCGCATCCAGAGGTCGCGCGACTGATCGGCCATGATCCGATCACGGCCGTCATCACCGTCTGCGTCGTCGTCGGCCAAGTCGCCATCGCCGGGCTTCTCGGGTCGCTTGGGCTTAGCTATTGGTGGCTCGCCCTCATCGCCGCCTTCTGCATCGGCGCCTTCGCCAATCACGCCATGTTCGTCGTTATTCACGACGCCTGCCACAACGCCATCCTGCCAAAGCCGGTCTGGAACAAATGGGTCGGCATTCTCGCCGATCTCCCCAACACCGTGCCGACCGCAATGGGGTTTCGCTGCTATCACATCAAGCATCATTCGCATCTCGGCGATTATGATTTCGACGCCGATCTGCCGAGCCATTGGGAGGCGCGCACCTTCGGCAACAGCTGGTATGGCAAAGCCGCCTGGATGTTCTTCTTCGCGGCGTTTCAGCTGGCGCGGCTCGGGCGCCTTCGCGGCACTGTGCCGATGTGGGGCCGCTGGACCTACATCAACGCCATCTGCGTCATCCTGTTCGACATAACGGTGCTGATTTTCCTCGGCCCCAACGCCCTGCTTTATCTTTTCGCCTCTTTCTGGTTCTCGGTCGGCGGACTGCATCCGCTCGGCGCGCGCTGGGTGCAGGAGCATTTCACCGATGATCCGGCGCAGGAGACCTTCGACTATTACGGCCCGCTGAACCTCATTGCGCTCAACATCGGCTATCACAATGAACATCACGATTTTCCGGAGATCCCATGGACGCGTCTGCCCGAGCTGAAACGGATGGCGCCGGAGTTCTACGATCACCTGCAGACGCACAAATCCTGGTTCGGGCTGCTGATCAAATTCATCTTCGATCCGCGTTACACGCTCTATACGCGCGTCGACCGCAGCGCCGCCAATCAGCCTGCGGCCGCCACTGGCTGAGCGCATCGGCTAGAGGCTGCTCGCCCTCAAGTTGACCCGGATCTTTCCCGTCGCCTCGCGCGTTTGGCGGGTCGAGCCGGCGGCCGGAAAAAGCGCCAAAGCGAATAAATCGAGGGAGAGAAATATGCGGGCGATGATGCGCCTTGGGGTCGCCGCCTTCCTCGCGTTGGCGCTTGCGGCGGCCGCTTCGGCCGGGGGGCCGCCTCCGCTGCTCGCCGTCTTTCCGATCGAGCTTTGGGACACCAGCGGGGAGGGCGCAAAACCGGGCCAGGCGGAACGCCTGCAGCATGCGACCGAAACCCTCGCCAAGACGCTCGAACAGACCGGACGATACAGCATCGTCGACCTTACGCCCTACAGGGAGGAGATCGAGAAAACCGCGCCGCGCTACGCTTGCAACGGCTGCTGGAAACCTATCGCAGAGAAGGCTGGCGCGCAGTTCGCGGCGCTTTCGACAATCCATAAAGTGTCGAGCCTGATTTCGAGCTTCGACATCTCGATCACGGACCTTAAGACCGAAAAATTGGTCGCCTATGCCAGCGGCCAGTTCCGGGGCGACACCGACGAAGCCTATACGCGAGCGATCGCTTTCCTTGTCAAAGACCGTCTGTTCAGCTCAGAGGCCGCTCCGGCCGCAGCGAAGTAGCAGCCGTTCAATGGGCGGGTTCCTCCCGCCGAAGCTCGCTACGGCTCGAATCCTTCGAAGATCATCTGATCGGCCCACCTCGCCGCGGCCAGCCCGTCGGCGGCCGAGCGCACGGTCCAGGTCATGACCGGCATGCCGACGCCGCTGCGGCAGAGTTCCGGCGTCGCGTGCGGCAGATCGCCGAGCCGCCAGGACAGGAAATCCGGCCGCGCGCTTGCAAAATCCCTCAGCGTCGCGAGGGCCAACCGCTGGTCCGCGGTGAGTTCCGGCCATACCTCCGCTTCATAACGCGCCTCGGCCACGAGGCCGACGGGGCAGGCGCTAATTGGCTGCGCGCGGAGAAAGCCGAGGATCAGCGGATCGAAGCTTTTCAGCGCGACGGGGCCGCCATAGGAGGCAATCGTCCGGAGCGCGCGCTCGGGCAGGCGAAAGTCGCCGTCAAAGCGGCTCTTGATCTCGATGATGAGTGGCGTCCTGCCGCCGATTGTCGCAAGAAAGGCCGACAGAGGCGCGATGCGGTCGGCGCAGCCCTTGAAGGCGACGGCGCTGAGTTCTTGCGCGGAAAAGCAGTCGACGCGGCCTTGCCCATCGGTCAGGCGGTCCAAAGTGAAGTCATGGAACACCATCGCCTCGCCGTCGCCGGCGAGCTGGATGTCGCATTCGATGGCGTAGGATTTTGCGATCGCCGCCTCGGCCGCTGACCGGGTGTTTTCGACAAGGCCGCGCGCCTGGGAATGAAGGCCGCGATGGGCGATTGGCCGCGCGACCAGCCACTCCGGCGCGTTGCGGTTTTCGATCGCCGCGCGGAGCCGGCTCACCGCGGTTCGGTCCGCATCAAGGCGCGATCTCGAACATCGCCTCGACTTCGACGGAGCTATCGAGCGGCAGTTCGGCAACTCCGACGGTCGCTCGCGCGTGACGGCCGAGATCGCCCAAGACCTCGACCATCAAATCCGAGGCGCCGTTCATCACGGGCGGCAGATTTGCAAAGCTTTGCGCCGCATTGATGAAGCCGCCGAGCCTGACGCAGCGGGCGATCCTGTCGAGGTCGCCGAGCGCGACCTTGGCCTGAGCCAGAACATTTATCGCGCACAGGCGCGCCGCCGCCTTGCCGGCTTCGATCGAGACAGCCGCCCCAACCTTGCCGACATGGGCCGGGTCGAGCTTGCCGTCAGCGCCGAAGGGCAACTGTCCGGAAACGATGAGCAGCGATCCTGAAATCACGAAGGGGACGTAATTGGCCACGGGCGCGGCGGGGGAGGGCAGGCTCAATCCCAGCGCCCTCAGTTTTGCCTCCGTGTCGCTCATGCTCTGACAGCTCCGCGCCCGACGCGTATTTAGACATTTTCAACTAAGAGGGGATATGCGGTTGGCGCCGAGGATCAAAGCGACAAAACGCGGAGGCCTTATCCCGGCGGCGCCTGTTTCCATGGTTGATCGAATTCGCGCCGGAGCTTTTTAGACCGCCGCCGGCGGCCGAACAAGCGCGGATTTATCAACCGGCGTTCGCGTGCAAGAGTGTGCTGATTATGACAGATGGGTTGCAAGCGCCGTCCATAATCCTTAGGCTTGGCCCCCTTGATAGGTTCATTTTCCTGGGGAGGAATCTCTAAGCCGTCTCCCTGACGCTCAAGGACCACAAACATGCCGTATTCTCATAGCCGCCGCCTCGTTTCCGGCGCGGCGGCGTTCTTCCTGCCGATCGCCGTAGCCTTTGGCGCGACCAGCGCACCGCCAGCAAATCCGGATCAGGTGCAGCCCGACCAGGTCAGGATGGATCAGCTCAAGGCTGGTCAGACCGAGACGATCGCTCTGACGCCGCACCGCGCCGTCTACGAGCTGAATCTTTCAAAATCGGTCGGCGCCAAGAGTCCGACGGCGGCGCATGGGCGCATCGCCTTCGATTTTGCGGGCTCCGCCTGCGAGGGCTATGTGCAGAATTTCCGGCAAATGACGGAACTGCAGCCGGCCGAGGGGCCGACCCGCATATCTGACATGCATTCGGCGACTTTTGAAAGTTCGGACGGCAAGAGCTTCGATTTCAAAATGCAGACGAAGGTCGACAACGAGGCTGCGGAATCGATCGATGGTACCGCCGTGAGGTCTGGATCGGGTCCATTGCTCGTCAATCTCGCCAAGCCGAAACGCAGTAAACTGCAGCTCGGCGACGACGTCGTTTTTCCGACCGAACATCTAAAGCGGATCATCGCCGCCGCCGAAGCCGGCAAAAATCTGATCGAGGTCAAGGTTTTCGACGGCTCCGACACCGGCGAAAAAGTTTTCGAAACCACGACCTATATCGGACGCCCGACCACATCCACGGTTCCGGAAAAGGCGGCGCAACTGCCAGCACTCGCCGGGATGCAGCGTTGGCCGGTTTCGATCAGCTATTTTGAAAGCGGCAAAAAAGACGAAAGTCCAAGCTATATTCTCTCGTTCGACCTCTATCAGAACGGAATTTCGCGCGCTTTGAAGCTCGATTATGGCGATTTCGTTCTCTCCGGCGAATTGGCGAGCCTCGACATAATGAACGATCCCCCCTGCTCCAAATAGGGCGGCGGGCTTTTACCAAGGATTGCGGCGCCCCTGGACAAATTGCCAGTCGAGCCAGTAGATCAATTTGTTTTGACGCGCGATCTCGTTCGAGAGGCCTGCGATACCTTTAAGATGAGTTGGGATCGCTCGCGGGGCATTTTAGCTTTTTGGCGAGGCGGGAAGCCCCGCTTGTTATTCCGTTGCATTTTTCTTATGCGAGCTAGCCCGGAGATGCGCTTGAAAATGCGCGAGGCCGCCTGCGGGAGCGAGGTTCATGCGCATTCTGGTTACCAATGACGATGGCGTTCACGCGCCGGGACTTTCCGTTCTGGAGCGGATCGCCAGCGCTTTGTCGGACGACGTCTATGTCGTCGCTCCCGAAACCGACCAGTCCGGCGTCGCACACTCGCTTTCGCTCAACGATCCTTTGCGTCTGCGCAAGATTTCCGAACGCCATTTCGCGGTAAAGGGCACGCCCACCGACTGCGTCATCATGGGCGTCCGCCGCATCCTCGCCGGGAAGCCGCCAGACGTCGTTCTCTCCGGCGTCAATTCCGGCCAGAACGTCGCCGAGGACGTCGTCTATTCAGGCACGGTCGCAGGCGCCATGGAGGGGGCGATATTGGGCATTCCCTCGATCGCGCTGTCGCAGGCTTTCGGCCGCCGGACAAAGCGCGAGGACGCCTTCTGGGGCTGCGCCGCGACCCACGCGCCGGATCTCATCAGCAAGATCCTCGCTGAGGGGATCGCGCCAAACACGGTCATCAACGTCAATTTTCCCGATTGCCCGGCAGATGGGGTGACCGGCGTCTCTGTCACCGCCCAGGGCCGGCGCGGCTATCTCGTCAAGATCGACGCCAGGGCCGATGGGCGCGGCAATCCCTATTATTGGATCGGCTTCGACCGGCCGTATTCCGCGCCGGGACAAGGCACTGACGTTGAAGCCTTGGCGCAAAATCGCATTTCCGTCACGCCGCTCCGGCTCGATCTCACCGATACCCCGACATTGACGCGCTATGCGCAGGCATTGCGTTAGGATGGAGCGTCAGCGGAACTACGTCTCCGCGCATTTCGGGCCGACTCACCTCGAAGTCATTGGCGACTTGACAGAAAGCCACGTTGACGCAGCAAATGGACCGGGCGCCTTCTTTTGACCAATCCGCCGCTCTGGGGCAGGCCAAAGCGGCGTTCCTTCTGACCATGCGCGCGCGCGGCATCCAGGATGTGAACGTGCTGCGCGCGCTCGAAACGGTTCCGCGTGAAATCTTCGTGCCGCACCGCTATCAGGATCTGGCGCGGCGGCATCTGGCGCTTCCGCTGCGCTGCGGTCAGACGCTGCCTGAGCCTTGGCTCGCCGCGCGCATGATCGAGGCGCTTTCCGTCTCCAGCCGCCATCGCGTCCTTGAGATCGGCACAGGCTCTGGCTACGCCACGGCCCTTATCGCCCGGATCGCTCGCGAAGTAGTTTCATTCGAGCGTGTCCAAAGCCTTGCCGTCGAAGCGGCTGCGCGTTTGGCGCGCCTTGGCGTCGATCGCGCCAGAGTCATGTCCGGCGATGGGCTCGCCATTGGGCCGGATGCCGGGCCATTCGACCGGATCATCGTGCAAGGCGCCCTGAGCGAGCTGCCTGACAGCCTCATCAGCCTTCTCGGCGGCGATGGAGTGATGGTGATGGCGCGCCCCGATCGCGGCGATCTCAGGCGCCAGCACGTCGTTCGGATCATCCGCGCAGGCCCAAGCGGCCTCGACATCGCGCCAATCTGCACGTGCCGGCTGCAGCCTATCCTAAAAGGCGAATCGCGCGCGCTGTGAGCAGGCGGTCTTCAAGATGTCTTGGGATTAACCATAGTGGTTTCGTTTTTTTCTTGAATATCTGTTCATCTTAAACCTCCCCTTAACTCGCGCCGCCTTTAATGTCTCAATTGCTACAGCGTTGATGGGTTGCGTCATGAGTTAGATTGCCTCGGTTTATTGCTCTCGCGTCGCGTTTCGGCTCGCTCTGATCGGCGCCACTGCGGGCCTGCTGGCGGGATGCGCAGGATCCGAGCGCGTGGCCGACCCGTTCAGCAACCCCTTCCAGACCTCGCAGGCGCAGACCGATCCGGCGCCGACGGCAAGCATCAATCCTTCAAGCGCCGCGCCCGTGATGCCGGTGCAGTCCCGCCCGCTCGGCGCGCCGGCCCAACATGCCGCTCTCTCCGCGCCCCATGTTGCCGCAGCGGCGGCGGGCTGGTCGGCGGCAGGCGGCACGCCGATCACTGTGGCTCAAGGCGAAACCGTCGCAATTCTTTCCAACCGGTACGGCGTGCCAGCGGAGGCGCTGCTCAAGGCCAATGGGCTCGCATCCGCCGCTCAGGTCCAGCCGGGCGCGCGGTTGGTGATCCCCGTTTATAACGCCGTCGCAACGGCGCCGAAGGTTGCGCAAGCGGCGCCCGCGTCGGCCCCGGCGCGCCTTCGCACGGCAGACGCGCACGCCGAAAAGATCAGGCTTTTGAAAGGCGCGGCGGGCGCCAATGCGGCGAGCGCGAAGGCTGAGAAGGGTGCGCTGGAACCGCGCGCCGCCAGCAAAGCCGTCGCGGAAAAGGGACGCCCCGCCGAGGCGGCCCCGACGAAAGTCGCTGCCGAAACCCCGCCTAAGGAAGCTCACGCCAAAAAGAACGTGGTCGCGCAGACCTCGACGGCCCCCGTCAAGACCGCCGTGCCTACCAGGCAGGATGTCGCTAAACAGGAGGCCGTGAAGCCAGCCAAGGCCGCGGCGCCCGCGCCGGAGACGGCCAAGCCCGAGCCTCAACAAGAGGCCAGCGCCGCGAGCGAGACGGCGAAAGCCGCCGGCGCCAATCCCGAATTCCGCTGGCCGGCGCGCGGCCGCATCATCCAGGCGTTCAAGCCTGGCGGCAATGATGGGATCAATATAGCGGTCCCGGAAGGCACTTCGGTCAAGGCGGCGGAAAGCGGGGTGGTCGCCTATGCAGGCAACGAGTTGAAAGGCTACGGCAATCTCATCTTGATCCGCCATCCGAACGGCTTCGTCACCGCTTACGCCAACAATGGCGACATTGAAGTCAAGCGCGGCGAGACCGTGAAGCGCGGCCAGGTTATCGCGAAATCCGGACAAAGCGGCAATGTCGCCTCGCCGCAGCTGCACTTCGAACTGCGCAAAGGCGCGACGCCGGTCGATCCGACGCAATATCTCGCCGGGTTGTGAACGCCCGGCGCTGTTACGGGCGGCCGGCGATAACGAGATAAAAGGCAATCTCGGCGATCTGCTGCGTCGCCCCGGCGACGTCGCCCGTCTGACCTCCGATCTGACGCCAGGCCAGCGCGCTGAAAGCGACACCGGCGCAGATGCTGGCGCCGAGAGCGAGCGCCGCCTTTGGCGGTCCGGCTCCGGCGAGAGCGGGACCTGCGGCGAACAGAGCGGCGAGGCCGAAAGCGAGGACGAGCGCGCTGGGTTGCGGACGGCTGGCGGAAAAGCCGAGGCCCTTTGTCCGGGCCGGCGCGAGTAGCGCCAAGGGAATTAGGGCCGCGCCGCGCGAAGCCGCCGCGGCGCCGATCAACGTCATGCAGGCCAGCCACAGGTTTTGCCCGGCGATCAGCGCGATCGCCGCGATGCGGATATAGAGAGCCAGCGCCAGCGCCAGCGCGCCGAAGGCGCCGATTCGACTGTCGCCCATGATTTCGAGCTTGCGCTCGCGCGTCGCGCCGCCGCCGAAGCCGTCGGCGCAGTCGGCGAGGCCGTCCTCATGAAGGGCGCCGGTGAAGATCACAAGCACGGCCACGGCGAGCGGCGCGGCGAGGATTGGAGCTAGCCCGAGCCTTGCCGCCGCCAGAAGCGCGATGGCTGCGGCGGCGCCAAGCAGCGCGCCAGCCGCGGGGAGCATTCGCATGGCGCGAGAGAATCCGGACAACTCCGGCGCCGGCTCCTGGCGCAATGTCGGGATGGGAATGCGCGTCGCAAAACGCAGGCAGATCAGAAAGTCGATGAGAAGCGATCGCATCGCTTCTCATCCTTGATCGACCGGATTTTGTCGAGTTATTCGGCTGAACTTATTGGCGGCCGCCTTGGACGTTCGTCTCCTGCTGGCACACCCAACCGCGATGCTGGTTGTTTCCGTCGCGCGCCGCGCCATTGAAACAATAGACGTGGAAGGACGAACCAGAAGTGGAAACTTGGGTCCCGATCGAACCGGTCACATCGTCGCTCGCATTCACCGGACCAATCGGAGCCGCGACAGCCACGCCGAGGAGCGCGAACGCGCCGATAAAGCTGGCGGCGAAAGTGGAAAGCTTGATCGTCCTCATAGGTATCTCCAATTGTTATTTTCGACCTCGGACCGCTTTCTCCCAATGAAACAAATTGAGCCGACTGAAACGCAATGTAATCATCTGAATATCGTGGAGCAATATCGCGGTGACAAGTTGACGCGGTTTGGCGCCTTTGCCGCGTCTACCGAGAGCTTGGCGTCATATTTTCTTTAATTGAACTATTATTTGGCTATATTTATTTTGATTTGGAGTATGAAGCTTTGCCCAGCGGTTTATCGACAGTTCTGCAAAATGGTCTATGAACGATCGCGACGAACCTCAAAACTGCGTCGACGCCAGTCTCACTCTCAAGGCCGCCGCCATGCTTGCCGAAGTCTCGCCTTTCAATTCCATCCGCGATCTGATTGCGCTCATGCCGCAAGGCTCGGAAAGCGCCGCCGCCGCGGTCCGCGCGCGCCAGGCGGAGCTGACCAAGCCGCAAGGCTCTCTCGGCAAGCTGGAGGACATCGTCGCGTTCCTCGCGGCCTGGCAGGGTAAGCCCTCGCCGACGCTCGATCGCCCGCTGGTGGCGATTTTCGCCGCCAACCACGGCGTCGCCGCCAAGGGCGTCTCGGCCTATCCGGCCTCGGTGACGCGCGCCATGATGGAGAATTTCTCCGCCGGGGGCGCGGCGATCAACCAGATCTGCGCGACTTTCGGTCTCGGCTTGAAGGTATTCGAACTCGCCCTCGACATTCCGACGCAAGACGTCACCAAAGAGCCGGCGATGGACGCGGCCGCGGCAGCGGCGACCTTCGCCTATGGAATGGAGGCGATCGCGGGCGAGGTCGATCTCCTCTGTATTGGCGAGATGGGAATTGGCAACACGACCATCGCGGCGGCGATTTATCATGGGCTCTATGGCGGCGCGGCGGAGGACTGGGTCGGGCGCGGGGCGGGCGTCGATGACGCCGGGCTCGCCCGGAAAATTGCGGCGGTCAAGGCCGCGGTCGCTCTGCATGCGGCCTTATCTCGGCGATCCGCTCGAACTGATGCGCCGGCTCGGCGGGCGCGAGATCGCCGCGATGGCCGGCGCGATCGTGGCGGCGCGCATGCAGAACGTGCCTGTCGTCCTCGACGGCTATGTCGTCTGCGCCGCCGCCGCCATTCTTCACGCCCTCGATCCGCGCGCGCTCG
Source organism: uncultured Alphaproteobacteria bacterium (assembly GCA_963789645.1). Taxonomy (GTDB): domain Bacteria; phylum Pseudomonadota; class Alphaproteobacteria; order Rhizobiales; family Beijerinckiaceae; genus Methylocapsa. The sequence continues at coordinate 273,204 of CAWBLM010000010.1, forward strand.
ACCATTGCCTTGCCTCCCATGTCTCGGCGGAAGGGGCGCATGGCGAAGTGCTGCGCCGCCTCGGCAAGGCGCCGCTGCTCGATCTCGGCTTGAGGCTCGGCGAAGGCTCGGGCGCGGCGCTCGCCGCCGGGATTATCAAGGCGGCGCTCGCCTGCCACGCGGATATGGCGACCTTCGAGCAGGCGCGCGTCGCCGGGCGGGTGGAAAGTAGCGATTGATAGGGGGATCGCGCCCACAGACGACGTCTGGTTGGTATACAAAGCCGCGTTATTTTGGGACCATAGCGGTATAAATCGGTCCCTGCCTACCTATTACGAGTTCTTTGCCGGCGGCGGCATGGCGCGCGCCGGTCTCGGCGAAGGCTGGAGATGCGTGTTTGCCAACGACTTCAGTCAAATGAAGGCGGCGGCGTACACCGAGAACTGGGGGACCGATCACTTCATTCGCGAAGACGTCGCCAAGATTAGCCCTTCCCATCTGCCGGGGGTAGCGGATTTGGCGTGGGCGTCGTTTCCCTGCCAGGACCTTTCGCTTGCGGGCGACTACCGAGGGCTCGGCCATTCGCAATCGGAAGCAGCTACAAGGTCTGGAACGTTTTGGCCCTTTTGGGCGCTCATGAAAGCCTTGAAGCGAGAGGGGCGATCGCCGCGTATCCTCGTTTTGGAGAATGTTTACGGGACGCTCACCGCCAATGCGGGAAAAGACTTTGCTTCGATTTGCTCCGCGCTGTCCGGGGCGGGATACCAGTTTGGCGCCGTCGTTGTCGACGCGCGGCTTTTCGTGCCCCAGAGCCGTCCGCGCGTCTTCTTCATCGCCGTCGCGCCGGAACTGATTCTGCCGCCGACGCTGATTGCAGATTCGCCCGATGCGCGCTGGCATCCACCGACTTTGGCCCGGTCTCAATCCGGCATTTCGCCGCAACCCAAGAAAAACTGGATCTGGTGGCGGATGGAAACCCCACCAACTCTCACAATGGCTTTTGCCGACCTGATCGAAGACGAGCCGATGGGGGTTTCCTGGCATACGCAAGCGCAAACAGGCCGCCTGCTCGAACTGATGTCGCCAGTGAACAGGACAAAAGTGGACGCCGCGAAAAAAGCCGGAAGAAGGGTTGTCGGCGGGGTTTATAAGCGAACGCGACCGACGAAAACGGCGTCAAGCGGCAGCGGGCGGAAGTTCGCTTCGACGATATCGCCGGCTGTTTGCGGACGCCGGGGGGCGGGTCGAGCAGACAGTCGATCATGGTCGTTGACGGCGATCGGATTCGTTCGCGTCTGCTATCGCCACGGGAAGCGGCGCGTCTAATGGGCCTCAAGGACACCTACAAACTGCCGACGCGGTACAATGACGCCTATCATGTCGCGGGAGACGGGGTCTGCGTTCCAGTCGTTAGATACCTTGCGGAACAATTGTTGGAGCCAACGCTAGCGGCCAACATCATAAATACGAAAACTCTTGCCGCAGAATGATCGGGCCAGCTCATGGCTATCGACCTATCCTTCCGGCGCAAAGCCGTTCGTACTTTGATGAACCGGATTGGCTGTTACGTCCTGTGCGATCTGGACCAAGTTCCGATTTACGTTGGTCAATCCGTTGACGGCATCAGGAACAGGGTTAATCGACATCTGACGTCCGCTCGTTCTGACATCATCGCAAATCGTCAAATCGATGTCTGGGAAATCGCGTGGGTCTGGGCGTATCCGGTCGACAATAGGGCCGAAATCCCTGAATTGGAATGCGAGCTTTTTCATGCGTTTCATGGAAAATCAGCGTTGATGAATGGGAAAATGCCCAGAAAGCCAACAGGCGAAGTTAGAATCCTGGCGCCCACGCAAATCGTTCAAGTCATGTCAGATGCGGAGATCGCGGAAAAGAAAGACCCCGTTCTCAGGCTACCGCGACAAGCGGAACATTACTCGCAAATCGTTGGACACTTTCTTGCAGTGAAAAATTCGAGAGAGATCGCGGGGGCAATCCAAGCGCATTTTGAGAGGCTTCAAAAATACCATAACGACCTTCTTGGCCTCGCCATCGAAGTGGAGGACGATGCAGACGACGAAAGATGATTGAACGCGCGGGAATTGAAGCTCACTTCCCCTCGATCAGGTTGCGCGCGTCCTCGCGCAACGCGGCGCGGGAGCCATCTCGGAGATAAAGCATGTGGCCGCCATCGTAGAGTTTCAGCGTGACGCGACCCGCATCGCCCATCGGCGGGATCTGGTCGATCAGGAGTTTTGAAGCGAAATAGGGCGTCACCTGATCGGTTAGGCCATGCGCGACGAGGACGCGCAAATGCGGATCGATCGCCAGCGCCTGCTTCAGATCGCCAAGGGCTTCCGCCTTGCTGCGGCCTCCGTCAAAGTCCCATTGGCGGCTGACGGCCTCGTTCAGAATCTCATATCGCGCCTCGACCGGCCAGCCGAGCCGATTGGCGGTCAAATCGGCCATCGCGCCGGCGAGCGGCGTCTTGACCGCATCAAGCACCGGATCTGAATGCTCGCTGGCGGCAGCGCGTGGCGCGGGGTCGAACCCCGAGGCCTCCGCATCATAGAGGCTGGAGACTTTCCCCGTTGCGCGCAGACGCTCGCGCGAAAAACTTGCGGGATCGACGCGCCCGCCAAGGCGGCGCACGAAAGCAGGATCGAGGCCCGTCAAGCGCGCGACATTCTCGGCGATGCGGCCGAGCGCCGCGCCGTCGCGCTCTCCGCGCAGCAGATCGGCAAGGTAAGGGCCAGCCGCATAGTCTTCGACGTCGGCCAGCTGCTTTTGCGCGCCGGCCGCCGTGATGCCGCGCGCGGCGGCGGCCTGCGACGGCAAGCGAGTTACATAAATCAGCGGATTATTTGCGCCATCCATCCAGCCGAAGTCGATGACCGGCGAGATCATGACCAGCCCCGCGACGCCGACGCCCTCGGCATCCTGCAAACGCCGCGCGAGCTTTGGCGCGCGGAAACCGCCATAGCTTTCGCCGACGATGAACTGCGGGCTCTCACGGCGCTTGTTCGCGTCGAGCCATTTGCGGATCACCACCGCTAAGGCCTCGATATCGCCGCCGACTGAATAGAAATGGCGACGCGCGCCGTCGCCTTTGGCGAGAATGCGGCTATAGCCCGTTCCGGGTGGATCGATGAAGACGAGGTCGGTGAAATCGAGCCATGTTTCAGCGTTGTCGACCGCGACCGGGGGCGTAGATGGGGAGTAGGGAGGCAAGACCGAGGTTGAGCCGCCACGGGCCGATCGCGCCGAGATCGAGCCAAGCGGAGGCGGCGCCCGGACCGCCGTTGATCACAAAAGAAACTGGACGTTTGGCTGGATCGGCGCCGTTGAGAACAAAAGCGACGTAAGCGACGTCGGCTTGTGGCTCCCCGCTCTGCGCGTCGCTCAGACGGATAGCGCCAGCGGTCGCTGAAAAATGCAGGCTGCGTTCCGGCAGATCGACGACATGGGAAGTCGTGACCGGCGGCGGTAAGGGATGCGGCGGCGTTGTCGCTCCGGCAGGCACATGTTCGGCTGACGCCGTCTTGATGCGGCGGCGTTTGCGGCGTGGGCTCGTCCGCGTGCGCCGCCAGGAAAGCGGCGCAAAGGAACAGCCCGATCCCGAGCGCCGAACGCCGCCGCCCGCGCGTGAACCGGAAAATCACGAGTTTCCTGCCTCCCTTCGGTATTTGCCGCGGCATCCTTCCGCCGAAGCTTTGCGCCGCGCATTCTCGCCGCAATTCGCTGTTTCCACAAATGACTCTGCGCAACAGTTGAAGCGGCAGGGCGTTTATCTGTCGCGCGCGCGGCCAAGCCGGCCACATGATCGCTGCGTCGCGAGGAGCGCGAAATATTGGGAGCGATGCGATGCCTCAAAGGATGGGATGCGGATTTGCGATCTGCTTCGGCCTCGCGCAGGTCATTTGGGGGCCGGGCGCAATGGCCGCCGGCGCCCAGGCGCGCAATTTGTTACAGGACGAGCTGAAGGGGAAGGTTCCGACGAATTGGGGGGTGCATGTGTCGGATCGGGGCGATGCGCTGCTCGCTTTCGTTACGCCGCCCTACCAGGAGGCGTTCGATCTCTGGTTCGAGCCGGCGCAGCTGAAGGAAAAAATGCTCCGGCTTTGTCCCGCGGCCGACGATGCGGTCTGGACCACGCTGCACCCCCGGCAATCGATCGTGATCCAGCCGACGGTCGGAGGCAAATCCGCCGATGGAATGCAACTGACCTGCCCAAGAGGCTCGCCGCAACCACCGGCGTAAGCCAGCCAGCTCAGGCCGCCGAATGCGCCTCGCGCCGGGCTCTGCGCCGCATTCGGGCGGCGTTCAGCTCGGCTTCGGGGCTGACGGCGGCCTCGATGACGCGTCCTGGCGGGAAGATCACAATGACCTCCGTGCCTTCGCGAACCTTCGATTTCAAGATGAACGTGCCGCCATGAAGTTCGACGAGGCCCTTGACGATCGGAAGGCCAAGTCCCGAGCCTTCGTCGGCGTTTTTCTGCGCCAATGAGCCGCGGCCGAAAGAGGACATGACGATCGGGATTTCCTCTTCGGGAATGCCGGGGCCGGTGTCGCGCACAGCGAGATACTGGCCGCCGGTCGTCGTCCAGCCGATCCTGATTTTGACATGGCCGCCGTGCGGAGTGAACTTGATGGCGTTGGAGAGCAGGTTCAGCGCCACCTGGCGGACGGCGCGCTCGTCGGCCCAGATGCGCGGCAGATTGGCCTCGATTGCTTCGGCGATGGTGATATTGCGCTTCTTTGCGCGCAGGGTCAGCAGATGCCGGCAATCCTCGACGATATGATCGAGGGCGACCGCCTCCTCCTTCAGCTCGAAACGCCCGGCCTCGATTCGCGACAGATCGAGAATTTCGTTGATCAAGGTCAAAAGATGATGGCCGCTGGCGTGGATGTCGTTCGAGTATTCCTTATAGGAGGCAACGATGTGCGCGCCAAACAGCTCCCCTTTCATGACTTCCGAAAAGCCCAAGATAGCGTTGAGCGGAGTGCGCAACTCGTGGCTCATCGTGGCGAGAAAGCGGGATTTGGCGAGATTAGCCTCTTCCGCCCGGCGACGCGCGAGATCGCTGTTGGCCTTGGATTGTTCGAGCTCGCCGATCAGCTCGTCCTTTTCGCCCTGGAAGGTCAGCGCCTCGACCGCCGCCGCGTATAATTTGCGCGCAAGCAGAAGGAAGTAGAGATGCGCGCCGCAAGCGAGGACAATCAGCTGCAAGGTTCCGTCGGAAAAGCTCGCTTCGCGCGCGAACATCAAAATCGTCAGGGCGACCGGGGCCATCGCGCCTAGCGCCGCAGCTGGGATGCAAGGGCTGATCGTGGCGCTCATGGCGGCGACGAGAAGGCCCATGACGACCGCGCAGGCCAAAGCCGCTGGATCGTTCGACTGGCCGACGAGTTCGACGAGAATCGCCCAGATCGCGCCCTGGACCGTTTCCACAACGATGAATTCGCGGCGCCAGGACTTTGCGCCGTGGCTCGAGACCGGGACGCGCGAAAATCGCCGAGCGATCAATTGGGTCGACGCCAGCGCCGCGATGTTGAGGCAAAACCATACGAAGACGACATCGGGGGCGAGCCACGTAAGGGCTATCGCCGCGAAGGCGGCGCCGATCCCGGCTCTGGTGACAGCGCTCGAGCGCCTTCCTTTGGCGAAAAGCCCAAGCAAAGCGATGTCGAAATCGTGCGGATCGGCGGCGCAAGCGCCGGGCTCGCGCGGCTTGCGATACCTTAACGAGAAGCCTCGCCGTTTGGCCGCAATCCGGGTTTCGGAGCCAGGAGCGATCGCGATCATATCTGCGGCGACTTCTGTCATGCTCGGAAGGATCCGCTCTCGTCTCGAGCCAGCCGGGTTCGCTGCACGGGAAAAGGGAAATGGCGGCGAGTCTGTCTGGCGTCCATTTTCCCAGCGCGCGGCGCAACCCGCTGCGCGAAACAGTCTTTCAGGTCGTCGAAACGGTGCCGCAAAAAGATTAATGACCGCCTCAACCGATCTCTCTTATTCTATGTAACTGTAGCTGGATCGAGGCTGACCGCGCTGGCGCGCGGTTTCGGCGTGGTTGGGTCCAAACCGGCGACGACGCACGCTTGTGCGCAAACGCACATCGCAGATCGTTCGCGCGGAATAAAATTTTGCGAGTTTTCTTTTAGACGCCTTGCGTCAGGCCCGTTAATTTCCTCCGGCCAGCTTAGGAATTCGCTGGCCCGCAAACCTCCACGCGCGGCGGCGGGAGCAAGAGCTTGCGCGATCGCCGAGAACATAGCCGCGAGCGGAAGGCTTTGCTTTGAAGGATATGGGCCGCCAATGAAAATCACAGTCGTCGGATCAGGGGACGCGTTCGCGACTGGCGGACGCGCTCACACCTGCTTCAGAGTCGATTCGGCGCCGCCAGCGCGATTGTCGATTTCGGCGCGAGCTCGATCGCCTCGTGGAAGAAGCTTGGCCTCAGTTTCAATTCGGTTGATGCGGTCGCGATCTCCCACCTCCACGGCGATCATTTCGGTGGTTTGCCGTTTCTGCTGCTCGATTGCCAATTCGTCGGGCGCCGGACGCAGCCGCTGCTTCTGATGGGACCGCCGGGGCTGAGGGACAGGATCCAAGGCGCGCTCGACCTTTTTTTTGTGGGCGTCGGCAAACGGAATTGGAGCTTTGACTGGCGCGTCGAGGAGATCGTTCCGGGCAAGGCGGTGAAACTGGGCGCCTTCAGTCTGGAGACTTTCGGGGTCATCCATTCCGCCGGATCGATCTCGACCGGCGTGCGCGTGGGCGACGGCAAATGCGTTTTCGCCTACTCGGGCGACACCGCCTGGACCGAAACACTCTTCGAAATCGGCGCGGGGGCCGACCTTTTCGCCTGTGAATGCTCTTCGGGCGAGGAACCCGTCCCGGAGCATTTGGATTGGCCGACGCTCAAAGCCAAACTCCCCGGCTTCTCGGCGAAGCGCATGGTCGTGACGCACATGGGCGCATCGGCTTTGGCGCGGCGCGCCGACATGGAGTTGGCGGGAGTGACCGTCGCTTATGATGGACAAATCTTCGATCTCTGAGCTTGCCGCCGTCGCCAATCGAATTCGCGCCTGCCGGATCTGCCTCGATACGCCAGTCGGCCCGCCTCTTCCACACGAGCCCCGCCCGGTTTTGCGGGTCTCGCCGTCGGCCCGTCTTCTGATCGCCAGCCAGGCGCCGGGCAGGCGCGTGCATCAGAGCGGGCTGCCATTCAACGACGCCTCCGGCGACCGGCTGCGGCAATGGATGAACGTATCGCGTGAGGTTTTCTATGACGCGACGAAAATCGCCATCGCGCCGATGGGCTTCTGCTTTCCGGGCCACACCGCCGACAAGGGCAATTCGCCGCCGCGGCCCGAGTGCCGCCGCGCCTGGCACGACGAACTTTTTCGCGCGATGCCGCAGATCGACTGCATATTGGCGATCGGCCGCTACGCGCAAGACTATCATTTTTCGCGTCTCGGCCGGCCGCTGCCCAAGGGCGCGCGGCAGGGCGACATCGTTCGCCGCGCTGCCGAACTTGCCGGCGAGCATCCCAAAATCATCGCCTTGCCGCATCCCTCTTGGCGCAATAGCGGCTGGCTGAAGCGCAATCCGTGGTTCGAGATGGACATTTTGCCAATGCTGCGAGTTGAGGTCGCGCGCATGATCGCGCCAAAATGAGGTGGTCGTTTCGCATTGAGAGGTCGCGGCCTTTTGCCGTTCAGACAAGGTTCAGCCGCACGGTTTTTCTCTAAAGCACGTAGCCATTTTGGGTCGCGGCTTGAGGGATGACGATGCTGAGATCGCCGCAGGCGCAAAGACCGCCGCCACAGCAGATGCATGAGATGAGGCCCCCGGCGCCGAGGGCGCAGAAGGCGCCGCCCCAGGCGCAAAGGCTGCAAGGAAAGCCGGACAAGCCGGGCGAAGATCCAAATCACCCGCAGCATTGACCAATTCGCGCCGCCGCCGCATTGACGGGGCGCTTGGCGTTTAATCAAGCGATTGTTACACTGCGCCTTGAAGCAGCGGACCCGCTCCGGCCGTCCAACGCAAGAGGAGCGAAGTTATTGGAAAGCACGGAGGCGGCCCCGAAGCGCCCGGATGGGCCGCTGGTCTCAAACCCTTGCCCCATTTGCGGGCCTGCGGAACACGATGGCACCGCAATGGCCGCGCCTCTGCCCGGACCCAACCGGCGCGGACCGCGGCTTGGCGAGGGCGACGGACGGATCCGTGAAGCGCCGGGACTGCGCGCGCGAGGCCGGCTCGACGAGCAGGTCTACGCCGCCCTCGATCTCGGCACGAATAATTGCCGCTTGCTGATCGCGCGGCCGACTGTGCGGGAAGGCAAATCGGCCGGATTTCGCGTGATCAACTCATTTTCCCGCATCGTCCGGCTTGGCGAGGGGCTGTCCCAGACCGGCCGGCTCAGCGCGGCGGCGATCGAGCGAACCATCGGCGCGCTCAAAGTATGCCTCAGCAAGATCGAGGCGCGCGGTGTGACGAGGTCTCGCCTGATCGCCACCGAGGCGTGCCGCTCGGCGGAGAACAGCGCGGAGTTCTTGCGGCAAGTCAGGCGTGCGACGGGCTTTGATCTCGAGATCGTTGATCGCGAGACGGAGGCCCATCTCGCGGCGGCTGGTTCCGCCGCTCTCGCCGACGCCGGAGCCGCGAGCGTCGTCTTATTCGACATCGGCGGCGGATCGTCGGAAATCGTCTGGCTTGGCCGAAGGCGCGCAGAGGGTCGGCGGCCCGGCCGCCGATTGTACGGCGCGGGAGCGCGTTCGTTCCTGGGTTTCGCTGAAACTCGGCGTCGTCACTCTCGCGGAAAAATTCGGCGGCCTCGACGTATCCGACGCGACCTTCGAGGCGATGGTCGACCACGTCTTCAAAGAGCTACAGGAATTCGCCGGCGACGTTCGCGCGGAGCGCCGCTGCCGCAGGTTTCATCTGCTTGGGACGTCGGGGACGGTGACGACGATCGCCGGGGTTTTTCTCGGCCTGTCGCGCTATGATCGCCGCCGCGTCGACGGACTATGGATGTCGAACGAGGAAGTCAGTCTCGCCATCGCGTCCTTGCGGCGCATGTCATACGGCGAGCGCGCCTTGAACGGGTGCATTGGGGCCGGCCGCGCCGATCTTGTTCTCGCCGGCTGCGCTATCTTCGAGGCGATTCGGCGCGCCTTTCCCGCCGACCGCGTCCGTATCGCGGACCGCGGGCTGCGCGAGGGCATTCTAATGCAATTGATCGAGGCGGACCGGTCCTTCGCACAGGCCTCCCTGTGAGCAAATCCAAAGCGGCGTCGGGGCGCGAGGGCGGCCGCTCGCTGAAGACGCGGGTCAAGACCGCGCGCAGCCGGTCTCTCTCCTCGACGCTCTGGCTTCAACGACAGCTGAACGACCCTTACGTCGCGAAGGCGAAGCGCGAAGGGTTTCGATCCCGCGCGGCGTTCAAGCTGATCGAAATCGATGAGCGTTATCATTTTCTCAAAGCTGGCCAGAAGATCGTCGATCTCGGCGCCGCGCCCGGCGGCTGGTCGCAGGCGGCGGCCGCGCGGATCGGCGCCGCGGAGGGCAGGGGCAAGATCATCGGCATCGACCTTTTGCCGATCGACCCGCTGCCTGGGGCCGAGTTCAAAGCTATGGACTTCCTCGATGAGGACGCGCCGCGGCTCTTGATGGAATGGTTAGGGGGCAAGGCCGACGTCGTGTTGTCGGACATGGCGGCCAATGCGACGGGACACAAAAAGACCGACCATTTGCGCATTGTCGGCCTCGTCGAGCTCGCCGCGGATTTCGCCAGCAAGGCTTTGGCGCCCGGCGGCGCATTCCTCGCGAAAGTGTTGCAGGGCGGGACGGAGACCGAATTGCTCGCTAGGCTCAAGCGCGATTTCGCCATTGTGCGCCATGTCAAACCGCAGGCGAGCCGGGCTGATTCGTCGGAACTTTACGTTCTCGCGACGGGCTTTCGTGGCCGCGGGCAACCATGATCTGATCGCGCGATAAGGACCGAAGCCATCAGCATTGATGGGAGACAAACTTGACGCGGTCGCGAACCAAACTCCTTTTGGTGTTTGCCCTTATCTCTTGCGCCTTCCATGCGAACGCCGAAAGTTGGCGCATCTATCACAACACTCGGTTCGGAGCGACGGCGCAGATCCCCGCGAACTGGAGCATGGATCCGGCGCCGGAGAACAATGACGGACGATCGTTTACCTCCCCGGACAAGCGCGCGAAGATCGTTATAGCCGGAATTTTTGCCGGAACTCCGAGGCCGGATGAGGATATCGCGCTCCGCGCCAAGCCTAATGACGGCGAGGTCGTCACCTATGAAAAACGGGGCATACGCTGGATCGTAGTATCGGGAACCAAGGGAAATGTGATCTTCTATCGAAAATCAATTCTGACCTGCGGCAACTCGATCTGGAATGATTTTTCGATCGAATATCCCTTCGCAGAAAAAGAAAAGTACGACGCGCTGGTCAAGCATGTGGCCGCTTCATTGCACGGCGGCAATGGCTACGACGCCGAAGAGTGCGGTTGAGCCGACGGTGACTTCAGCGCGCCGCCTCCGCGTCAGGCGCGCTCTTGGCGCGCCTGACCGTTAGCTCGGCCCCAGCGTTCGCCGGCAGGCGCAGAAAGACCAGCGCTGAACTGAAGCTGAGCAGCCCCATCGCCATAAAGGCGGTCTTAAAGCTTGAAGGCGAGAAGACGCCGACCTCGGGATTGAGCTTCGCCCACCCTTGCAACGCTCCAGCCCCGGCGGCGATGCCGAGGCTTAGCGCCAATTGCTGCGCGACGGAGGCGAAGCTCACCGCCCGGCTCATGTCGGCGTTGTCGATTTCGGCATAGGCGATCGCGTTGAGGCCGGTAAATTCCAGCGAGTTGATGAAGCCGCTGACCAGCAGGACGCCCATCATGAGGAAGGCGGGCGTCTGCGGCGTGAAAAAGCCGTAGCTCGACAGCAAGACGCCGCTCGCCATCGCCCCGCTGGCGAGGAACTCTTCGGAAGCCGAAACGGCGCAGGATCGGGGCCGCCGTCGTTTTCATCAAAAGGGCGCCGGCCGAGGCGGCAAAGGTGATCGACCCGGATTGAAAGGAATTCCTGCCGAATCCCATCTGCAGCATCAGCGGCAGAAGGAAGGGAATCGAGCCGATGCCGATGCGAAACAGAGCCCCCCGCCGACGCTGGCGCGAAAGGTTTGCAGCGACAGCAGTTTCAGATCGAGCAGGGGAAAAGCCGTGCGGCCCGCATGGACGGCGTAGGCGGCGAGGATCAGCGCGCCAAAGCCGATGAATAGCATCGCCATGCTCAAAGGGACCAGGCCGCCGCCGGCGGCGACAAGCCCGAACAGGAGGGAGGCGAGCCCAAGGCCCGACAGGATGAAGCCAACGACGTCGAGCGGCCCTGGATTATCCTCCCGGACGTCGTCGATGTAGATCGTGGCGAGAATGATGCCGAGGACCCCGATCGGCGCGTTGATCCAGAAAATCCAGCGCCAGTGGAAATAGGTTGTGATGAAGCCGCCGAGCAGCGGCCCGGCGACCGGGCCGAACAGCGCCGGAACTGTCAGGTAGGAGAGCGCGCGGACAAGATCGCCGCGCTCCACCGAACGCATCAGGAGAAGGCGTCCGACCGGCACCATCATCGCGCCGCCTAAGCCCTGCCACAGGCGGCCGGCGACGAGTTCCGGCAAATTGCCCGCAAAGCCGCAGCCGATCGAGGCCAGGGTGAAGATCGAAATGGCGACCCGGAAGATCAGCCTCGCGCCGAACCGGTCGGCAACCCAGCCGCTCGCCGGAATGAAAATGGCCAGCGAGACCATATAGGAGGTCAGCGCCAGCTTCAGGGAAATCGGGTCTTCGTGCAGATCGACGGCGATCGCCGGCAGCGACGTCGCGATGACGGTCGCGTCGAGTGTCTCCATAAACAGGGCGCAGGCGACGATCAGAGCGGTGACGGCGTAACGAGGCAATGTCCAGTTCCCGGCGGCGGCCAAGCGTCCCCGCGTCTCGACGCGCCTTCCCGAAGTTTTTAGAGATCCGCTTGGGCAATGAAGGGTCTAAGGACCGCCGCGTCAAAAAGCGAGCTTATAGTCGTCTTTCTACGCGCGCTCCAAGTAGGGTTTCTGGGGCGGGGCTTTCGGCCGGCTCTCGACGGCCTGTTTCACCTCGCCCAGGATCGCCTCGAGGCGGGTCTTGACGAAGTCCTCGCCGGCGTCGCTGACGCCGGCGAGGATCTCCATTGTGGCGAGAGGGGGCTCGAATTCGAGCCGGCACGCGAGTTCCGCGCCGTCGTCCGTGTCGAAAACCTGAAATTCCCCGTGATATGTCTCGCGCTCGATTGCGCCCCACGACATCTGCAAGGCGTCGGGGTCAACGCGGAGCCGGCCTTCGAGGGCGTAGCGCCGTCCGTTGGCGGCGCCCTGAAGACGCACTAAGCCGGGGGCGGCGCGCGTCGCCTTCTCGACCGTCGGTAAGTAGCGCGGCATATTTTCAACCCGCGAGACGAAATCGAACACCTCCGCGGCGGCGGCATTTATGCCGATTTGAGCTGAAATTCCCGGCATCTCGCCTTATGTCTCCAATAGACGGGAAACGCACCGACGGGCGTAGGGGTTTCCTCGCAAATTTTTTGTCATGATCGCTTCTCAAACGCGCGCGAAGCTTGCGCGGTTAAGGCGCGGCCTTGAACGTTCGCAGCTTTGCGTTGGGCGATCGGCATGCTAAGAGCCGCCCGCAACTCTTGGTCGGCGCGAATCTCAGGGCTTTCGAGACGCGCTCCCGCATGATTTTCTTGGCTTTGCGGCCAGCGGCAAATTTGGAGTTGACGATTTGGCCCTGATTAAGCGCCCCACGCTCAGCGAAGCCTTCACCTTCGACGATGTCCTGCTTTTGCCCGGCCATTCCGAGGTCATGCCGAGCGGCGTCGATCTCAAAACGCGGCTCACCTCGACCATCAGCCTCAGTCTTCCGATCATTTCCTCGGCGATGGACACTGTGACCGAGGCGAAGCTCGCGATCGCCCTCGCGCAGGCCGGCGGAATCGGCGTCGTCCACCGCAATCTCGAACCTGCGGCGCAGGCGGAGGAAGTGCGCAAGGTCAAGCGCTACGAGAGCGGGATGGTGGTCGATCCGATCACGATTTTCCCCGATGAAACCTTGGCCGACGCCCTGGCGCTCATGCGCCGTCACGGCATCTCCGGAATTCCGGTCGTCGAGCGCGGTCCCGGCGGCAAGCCGGCGCGGCTCTGCGGCATTTTGACCAATCGCGACGTGCGCTTCGCCGACAATCCGCTGGAGCCGGTTTCGCTCTTGATGACAAAAAATTTGATCACCGTCCGCGAGGGCGTCAGTCAGGATGAGGCGCGAAGGCTGCTGCATCAGCATCGTCTCGAAAAGCTGATCGTCGTCGACGAAGATTTCCGCTGCGTCGGCCTCGTCACCGTAAAGGACATGGAAAAGGCCACGCAACATCCCTACGCCTCCAAGGATTCGGAGGGCCGGCTGCGCGTCGCCGCGGCCTCGACGACCGGCGACAACGGATTCGAGCGCGCCGAAATGCTGATCGACGCCGGCGTCGACTGCATTGTCATCGACACCGCGCACGGCCATTCGCAAGCCGTGCTCGAGCAGGTGGCGCGGGTGAAGCGCGTCTCGAACAAGGTGGCGCTGATCGCGGGCAATGTGGCGACCGCCGACGCGACAAAGGCGCTGATCGACGCCGGCGCCGATGGAATCAAGATTGGCATCGGCCCCGGCTCGATCTGCACGACGCGGATTGTCGCCGGCGTCGGAGTGCCGCAGCTGACCGCCATCATGGATTGCGCCGAGGCGGCGCGCGAGGCCAAAATTCCCGTCATCGCCGACGGCGGCATCAAATACTCCGGCGATCTCGCCAAGGCGGTCGCGGCCGGCGCCGACACGGTCATGATCGGCTCGCTGTTCGCCGGCACCGATGAAAGCCCCGGCGAAGTCTATCTCTACCAGGGCCGCTCGTTCAAAGCCTATCGCGGCATGGGCTCGGTCGGCGCGATGTCGCGCGGCTCCGCGGATCGTTATTTCCAGCAGGACATCAAGGACCAGCTAAAGCTCGTGCCGGAAGGCGTCGAGGGACAGGTGCCTTATCGCGGACCGGTCGCGGCGATCGTCCATCAATTGGCCGGGGGGCTGCGCGCCGCCATGGGCTATGTCGGCGCGCACGATATAGCCGCCTTTCAGGCGAAGGCGCAATTCGTGCGCATTTCGGCGGCGAGCCTGCGCGAGAGCCATGTGCACGACGTCGCGATCACGCGAGAGAGCCCGAATTATCCGACCGGCCAGTGATCCTGCGCTCTCGAAGGGAGGCCGCGTGCCTATCCAATTCATTCTTCTGCCCGTTTTCGTGCAGGTCGGGCTCACCTTCGCGCTATGCGCCACATTGGTTTACGCCCACCATCGCGGCGCTGATCCCGGGCGCGAAAAGCTGATCAGCGATTCGCTCAGCAATCAGTTCGAAATCCCGGTTCTGTTCTTCGCGCTCATCCCGCTGGCGCTCTTGACGCGCCAGGCCGACCATTTGTTCGTCGCCCTGGAGTGGATTTTCGTGTCGTCGCGGATTCGGCCATGCCTTCATCCATGTGACCTCGAACCGGCAGCCCACGCGCGGCGTTTTCTGGGGCGTCGGCGTCGTGGCGCTCGTCATCATGTGGATCATGTTTGCGGCCCGCATCCTGTTCCCGCCAATCGTCGGGCCGCTATGATCCCCGGCCGAGCCTCGCTCGCGGCGCGGCGCTTTTTTCGCAGACGGCGCAGCCTTTGATGTAAAAGGGGACGCGGCCGCCGCGCAAAGGCGCAGGCTGCGCGCATCCAACTGTCGGCCGATTCGCCGGCCGGCGATTTTTGGGAGGATCGTCGATGTCTGTTATGGGTCTCATCATCTGGCTGCTGATCGGCGCCATCGCCGGCTGGCTCGCCGGCCTCATCATGAAAGGCGGCGGCTTCGGCGTCGTCGGCAACATTGTCGTCGGCATTGTCGGCGCTGCGATCGCCGGCGCCATCCTGCCGCGGTTGGGCCTCTATATTGGCGGCGGCGCTCTCGGCGACATCATCAATGCGGTGATCGGCGCCTGCATCCTCCTGTTCATCATCGGCCTCATCAAGCGCTAGCGCGTTCCCGACCGGATGGAATCATCCGGTCGCCAACAAATCGCGCTGGATCAATAGGTTTGAGCATGTTCTCGTCGAAAAAGTCGGTCAATTTTTTCGGAACATGCTCGAGGCCGCATAAGATCGTTCGGATGCCGCGCATGGACCGCGCGCGCGGCGCGCTGCCGCCGTCATGACTCCCGGCGCCCGCGTCGCCGCGGCGATCGAGGTCCTAACGGAGATCGAGGAGCGTCGGCGGCCCGCCGCCGACGCCCTCAAGGATTGGGGGCTTTCGCATCGCTTCGCCGGCTCGAAAGACCGCTCGGCGATCGGCTCGCTCGTCTTCGACGCCTTGCGCCGGCGCGCCTCCTCGGCCTTCATCATGGGCGACGCGAGCCCCCGCGCCGTGATCCTCGGCGCGCTGCGCCTCGCGCGCGGCCTCGGCCTCGACGCAGCCTCCGCGCTTTTCTCCGGCGAGGCGCATGCGCCGGCGCCGCTCGACGCCGCCGAGCGCGAACGCTTCACGGAGGCGAAGCTCGACGGCGCGCCGGCCCATGTCGCGGGAGACTTTCCCGAATGGCTGGAGCCGTCTTTTTCGGCCGTTTTCGGCGAGCGCCTCATTGCCGAGACGGCGGCGCTGGCCCAGCGGGCCCCGGTCGATGTGCGGGTCAATACGCTCAAAGCCACGCGGGAGAAGGCGCTCGCTAGCCTCGCCCATCTTCACGCGGAGCCGACGCCGCTCTCGCCCCTCGGCCTGCGCCTGCCGTTAACACCGGAAGGTCGCAATCCGGCGCTCGCCGCCGAGCCGGACTATATTAAAGGCCGCGTCGAGATCCAGGACGAAGGCTCGCAGCTTTCGGCCTTGCTCACCGGCGCGAAACCCGGCGAGCAGGCGTTGGATCGTTGCGCCGGCGCTGGCGGAAAAACCCTCGCTCTCGCCGCGCTGATGCAGAACAGAGGTCAGATTTACGCCACTGACGCCGATGGCCGCAGGCTGGCGCCGATCTATGCCCGCCTCGAGCGCGCCGGCGCGCGTAACGTGCAGGTCCGGACGCAACGCCGGGGCGAAGATAGCCTTGCCGATCTTGCCGGGCGCTGCGATCTCGTGCTGATCGACGCGCCCTGCACCGGGACCGGCGCGTGGCGGCGCAATCCCGACGCCAAATGGCGGATTCGGCCTGGCGCACTCGAGCAGCGTTTGGCGGATCAAGATCAAACGCTCGCCGCGGCCGCGCGCTTCGTGAAGCCGCAAGGACGCATCCTTTACGTGACCTGCTCGCTGCTCCGCGTGGAGAACGAAGACCGGATCGCGGTTTTCCTCGACGCCCATCCCGAGTTCCGGGCGGCGCTGGCGCAGGATATGGCGGATGCGGCCGGTTTGCCTCGGCTTGGGGCGTTCGCCTCAAAGCTCGGGCCGGGCCTCCGGCTCTCGCCCGCGACGACCGGAACGGATGGGTTTTTCATTGCGATGCTGGCGCGGGCGTAGAGGCTCCATCTCGCAGTTGCGATCATTGGGTAAAAGGCCTATTTCGTCGTTCAGGGTACCGGCTATGGCGGGATCGCGGGCGCAGGCTTTGCTCGCTTGCAGTCCGGATGGAAAAAGGCCAAAACTTGAGTTTCCTCCGCCGAGCCGGACGACGCGAGTTGGATCGAGGCGACGCGGGCCGGACAAACTCGGGGAACGAGAGGCTCATGGCTTACGCGCAAGTCGGAAAGATAAGCGTTGCGACCGTACTCAAGGACTTCATCGAGACCGAAGCCTTGCCGGGAACGGGCGTCGCTCCCGAGCAGTTCTGGACCGGCCTTGCCGGATTGATCGAAGACTTCAAACCGCGCATCGAGGCGCAACTTTGGTTTCGCGATGACCTGCAGGGCAAGCTCGACGCCTGGCACAAAATTCATTCGACGAAATCCTTCGATATGGCGGCCTATGAGGCCTTCTTACGGGAGATCGGATATCTCACTCCCGAGCCGGCCGATTTCACGTTACGCACCGAAAATACCATGGAAGTCGCCCGCGTGTCCGGGCCGCAGCTGGTCGTTCCGGCCTCCAACGCGCGCTTCGTGCTCAACGCCGCCAATGCGCGATGGGGCAGTCTTTACGACGCGCTCTATGGCTCGGATGTGATTCCGGAGACCGACGGCGCCGAGCGCGGCAAGGGCTACAATCCGGTTCGCGGCGTTCGCGTCGTCGATTACGCCCGCGCCTTTCTCGACGAAACCGTTCCCCTCGCCAAGGGAAGCCACAAGGATGTCGTCAGCTACAAGGTCGCCAATGGCGAGCTGGTGGCCGAACTCGACAATGGCATCCAGACGCATTTGCGTCACCCGGGCCGTTTCGCCGGCTACCGGAAGACCGGACCCGGCTCCTTCGTCGTGCTGCTGCGCCAGAACGGTCTGCACATCGAGTTCGAGATCGATCCGATGAGCCTCGTCGGCGCCGAGAGCAAGGCGGGCCTCGCCGACGTCGTCCTCGAAGCCGCGCTCAGCACGATTGTCGATCTTGAAGACAGCGTCGCGACGGTCGACGCCGAGGACAAGGTCGGCGTCTACGGCAACTGGCTCGGCCTGATGAAGGGAACCCTGACGGCGACCCTTGAAAAGAAGGGGCTGCTCATCGAGCGGCGGCTCAATCACGACCGCGCCTATATCGATCGCGACGGGGCGCCGATGAGCCTGCACGGACGCAGCCTGCTGCTGGTGCGAAATGTCGGTCATCATATGTTGACCGGCATCGTGCTCGACGCGGCCGGCCGCGAGGTTCCCGAAACGATCGTCGACGCCGCCGTGACCTCGTTGATCGCGATGCACGATCTCAAAAGCCCGGGGCCGCTGCACAACAGCCGGAGCCAGTCGATCTATATCGTCAAACCTAAAATGCACGGCCCGGATGAGGTCGCCCTTGCCAGCGACCTGTTCGGCCGCGTCGAGGACGTCCTTGGGCTGCCGCGGTTTACGATCAAGATGGGAATCATGGACGAGGAGCGGCGCACCACCGTCAACCTCAAGGCGTGCATTCACGCCGCGGCCGACCGCGTCTTTTTCATCAATACCGGCTTCCTGGACCGCACCGGCGACGAGATTCACACCTCGATGGAGGCCGGGCCAATGATCCGCAAAGACGAGATCAAGCACACGCCGTGGATCGCGGCTTATGAGAATTCCAACGTCGATATCGGCCTCGCCTGCGGACTGCCCGGACGCGCGCAGATCGGCAAGGGCATGTGGGCGGCGCCGGACAACATGGCCGAAATGGTCGAAAAGAAGATCGCCCATCCGTTGGCGGGCGCCAACACGGCTTGGGTGCCCTCGCCCACCGCGGCGACCTTGCACGCGCTGCATTATCACTGGGTCGACGTGGCGGCGCGACAGGCCTTGCTGCGCAAGCGGCCGCGGGCGAAGCTGACCGACATTTTGACGATTCCGCTGGCCAGGACCAATTGGGCGCCGGACGACATCAAGCAGGAGCTCGAAAACAATTGCCAGGGCATCCTTGGCTATGTGGTGCGCTGGATCGATCAGGGGATCGGCTGCTCCAAAGTGCCGGACATCCATGACGTCGCGCTGATGGAGGATCGCGCGACCCTGCGCATTTCGAGCCAGCACATCGCCAACTGGCTCCATCACCGCGTCGTGACCAAAGATCAGGTGCTGGAAACGCTGAAGACCATGGCGCTCGTGGTCGACCGACAGAACGCAGACGACCCGCTCTACCGGCCGATGGCGCCGGACTTCAACGGGCCGGCGTTCAAAGCGGCCGCCGATCTGATCTTCAAGGGCCGCAACGAGCCGAATGGCTATACTGAAGCGCTGCTCACCGGATGGCGCCGCGAGGCGAAGGCACCTCACGCCTCCTGATCCGGCGAACGCAGGGTTCGCGCGCTGTCACTTGGACCGCTTAGGAAAACTCTCTCTGGAATAAGGAATAATTGATTCGTCACAACCTCCCGAACGAAGTAGTCGTGCTAGACTTTCGCCATTCGCAATGAACAAAGGCTGCCTCAGCCGGGGGGATATCGTGAACGGAGACCTATCGGCCGCGGGCGCGGCAGACGTCGGCGGGCGCTTGCGCGGCGTTGGGTTCGTTGGGGGCGCGAAGATCGCGGCGTGCGCGGGAGAGAGCCGTTGAAGCTCGCCAATCCTGCTCCCCTCGGCCTTTCCGGCTTCGCTATGACGACATGGCTGCTCAGGATGCACAATGCGGGGTGGTTCGACGGGTCCACCGTGCCGATGGTGCTCGCCATGGCCTTCGCGTTCGGCGGCACGGCGCAGTTCTGCGCCGGCCTGATGGAGATGCCGCGCGGCAATACGTTCGGCTTCACCGCCTTCTGCGGCTTTGGCTCGTTCTGGTGGTCGTTCGCGCTATTCGTCGAGTTCTTCTCCGCTAAAGTCCCGCCCGCCTTTGTCGGTTGGTACCTGTTCGTCTGGGGTTTTTTCACTTTTTTCATGTGGTTCGGGACCTTTCGCGCCAATCGTGGCGTCATGCTCATTTTCCTGGCGCTGTGGATCACCTTTCTACTTCTGGCGCTCGGCGAATGGACCGCCAATCCGATCTTTCGCATAGCTGGCGGCTATGGCGGTCTGGTGACGGCGCTCTTCGCCATTTATGTCGCGGCGGCGGAGGTGATCAATGAGACGCGCGGGGCCGAGGTGCTGCCGCTTGGGCACTACCAAGGGCCGGTGTGAACGGCGGCCTGCCTTCCAAGGAACGGCGCTACCCCGCTGAAGGCCGTCCGACGAGCGCGGTCATTGCGGCCATGCGCCGGAATATGCGATCATGCTTGGCGGCAAGCCGAACCGGAGTGCGTCTGATGGTCGAACGAGTCATTGCGACCGACAAAGCCGTCGAGCTGATCGAGCGTCTCAAGGCGGCGAACGGCCCGCTTTTATTCCATCAGTCCGGCGGCTGCTGCGACGGCAGCTCACCAATGTGCTATCCATTGGGCGAATTCCGGATCGGGACTGGCGACGTTCTGCTTGGCGAGATCGGCGGCTGCCCGGTCTACATCGACGGCGCTCAGTTCAAGCTTTGGGCGCACACCCAGCTGATCATCGACGTGGTCGGGGGGCGCGGCGCCGGCTTTTCGCTCGAATCGCCCGAAGGCGTGCGGTTCTTGACCCGCGGCCACCTCTTCACCGACGCGGAGCTCGAGCAGCTCGCTCCCCTGGCGCCTGTCCCGGCGGCGTAATGCGCGCCCGAAGGCTGCAGCGCCACGCCGACTGTTTGCGGCCGCGTCCACGCCCCAGTGCGAGAACGCTTATTTGCTTAAACTGAGCCTTCTTTCCATCCGATAAGAGAGAAGTTTCTGGCTTGTCCAGCCTTCGCGATCCCTTGCCGCCACAGATCCCATGAAATGGCTCTCCGACTCGGCGGCTCGCAATCTCATCCTCGGCGTCGTCTTCATTCTGATCGTCAGTTGCCTCGGCATCCTTGGCTACATGCACAATGGATGGAGCTTTGGCGACGCGCTCTTCATGGTGGTGCTGACGGTCTACACAGTCGGCTATCAGGAGGTCCACCCGCTCGATACGCTGGAGCTCCGCGCGATCACCATCGCCATCATCGTGCTCGGCTGCACCGGCGTCATCTACCTCACCGGCGCGCTGGTGCAGTTTCTGACGCTGACCAAAATTCAAGAATTGCTGGGGTTGACCCGCATGCACAAGCAAATCGAACAACTCCATGACCATGTCATCATCTGCGGCTTCGGCCGGACCGGCCGGATGCTGGCGAAGGAGCTGCATTCGGCGAAGGCAAAATTCGTGATCATCGAGGCCGATCACGAGAGCTTCGTGGAAGCTAGAGAGCTTGGATATCTTTGCATCCACGCCGACGCCACGGAAGAAGCGGCGCTGCGGCAGGCGGGGATCGAGCGCGCGCGCGCATTGGCGACCGTCGTCGCCTCCGATCCCGTCAATGTCTTCATCACTTTGAGCGCGCGCAGCCTAAATGCTTCGGTCCAAATCATCGCGCGGGGCGAGGAGACTTCCACCGAGAAGAAGCTTCTGCAGGCGGGCGCGAATTCCGTGGTGCTGCCGGCCCACATTGGCGCGGAGCAGATCGCCTCGATGATTCTGTTTCCGTCGATTTCGGGGATCATCCGATCGCCGGAGCGGCGCCTCCAGATGGATCTCGACCTTGGCGCGCTCGGCCTCGAGATCGAGGTTGTCGTCGCGGCCGAAGGCGGCGCCTTTACCGGCTTGACGGTGGAGGAGATCGAGCGCGAGGCCGAGCGCAGCTTCTTCATCATCGCCGTAGAGCAGGCGGGGAGCGGCAAAGCGGATCGTCCGCACCCAGCGACGCGGATTAACGCCGGCGACGGGGTGACGGTTCTCGGCCGGACTGGCTGCGCCGATATGCTGAACAAATTCGCCGAGGCGGAGCGTTGAGCGTCGGTGTCGCTTCATGGGCGGTTCGACATACTGCGCCGCGTGAGGCGGCGAGCGGGGCGGGGCGGCCTTGCCTGGATATGCCCCTATCTTTTTGTTTTGACCTTTGTCTTTAGAAAGCCGGCGTTCTTCAGGGATCGCTCTACCTGTTGTCGTGCTTGGCCTGCATATCTTTGGTGTGTTGGCTAACCTCGCCGAGTTTAGCGCGGTTGCGCAGGAACGTCCGGCTGCTGTCCTTGGCGCGCATGCCCTCGCTCGGCGTCTGGCCGGAATTCGGGGCGCGACACCTGCGCCTCGCGCTGGCGCCGCATTTCGAGCGCTCTCGCGACACTGTCCTTCATCGCGTCGCGCGCCGACTTGGCCTCCCGCCGCGCCGCTTCGGCGTTGAGACGCTTCATCGCGGCGGCGAGCACGTCTTTTTTTGCGCGGGAGCCCAAATCCTCCGTCACCGGGCGCGCGCCCCTAGGGCGGTCGGCCTTGCCGCGAATCTCGCGGCGTTGCCGCGCGGCGATCTGACCGGCGCGGTCGCGCCTTTCGCGCACATGCTTGCGCAGCTCCGCCAGCTCTTTGTCGGGGAGGGCGCCGAGGGCCGGGTGATGCGTCGCCGCGACGAGGGTGACCTCGTCTGCGTTGAGCACCTGCTGCTCGTGGCGAAGGCTGCGGCCCATGGCGATCTCCCCTGAAAGGCGACGGTCGTCGCACTTTTGATCCGGGCTTCGTTGTGCGGCGCCCTTGCGGCTCTGGCAAGGGGCCGGCCGTGCAATTTGATCGCGTCAGCCTGGGGACAGGCGAATCGGCGAGCGGAATGGGAGAGTCCGCCAACCAAAGGCAAGCGAATGTCCGTATTTCATGGCTCCCCGGTCGCCGGCCTCGCCCTCGTCGCGATCGCCGTTGCGACTCCGGCTCTGACGCCGGTTTCGGCGATTTATTATGCGCCAACCGAGAATCTCGAGCGGATCGACGTCGCGCTGCTCGATCAGGCCAAAACCAGCGTCGACATGGCCGCCTATGTGCTGACGGATTGGCCGGTGATGGAGGCCTTGAGCCGCGCCGCCGCCCGCGGCGTCAAGATCCGGATCTATCTCGACTATGGCCGCATCGGCGAGCGCGAGCCGACGGAGCCATTCGAGGCGCTGATCGACAATCCCGAAATCGAGATCGGCCTCAAGCGCGCCGGGGCGCCGCTGATGCACCTCAAATCCTACCAGATCGACGGGCGCCTGCTACGCACCGGCGCGGCGAATTTCTCCGCCTCTGGTCTCAAGCATCAGGATAACGACCTCATCGTCATCGAGAGCGCGGCGGCGGCCGCCGCGTTCAAGCGCCATTTCGAGGAGATTTTCGCTTCGAGCGAGCCGCTGCCGCTCGATCGGGACGCGCGGCGCGAAGCGTTGGGTCGGTCTTGGGATCGGGGGGCGAATTAGGGGCATTAAAAGCTGGGCCGCTCGGCCTCCTGGGGGGAAGGACAGAAATTGGGACGACAAGCGCGTTGGCTGCATTCAACGCACTTGCGCTGACCTCAGAAATGAAGGACCTTCACAACCGTGCGTATCATCTCACTCAGCCGTTTGCTGATGTGGTGGGATGAGGCGATACGAACACTAGGGCGTAACGCAATGATCGCAGCTAAACAGGCGCAGTATGTCCAAGGTCCAAGCCGCTGTGCTCTTAAATATACTGAAAGCGGGGCGGACGGACTGCCTGTTTGAGAAAATGTCAGATCCAATTAGCGGAGGAAAAAATGCATCATCTGAAGATTGCCGGCCTTGGGCTCGTATTTGCGGCATTCACCTTCACGCCAACTGCATTCGCTGAGAAAATGGAGAATGGCCATTTGTATCATATGACGCGCAAAGGCGAAATGGCGCATCTGCGCGCGCTTCGCGAGGACGAAGCGCGCGCGATGATCAAGGAGGCTGAGCCAGTGAAGGACCCGGCCGCCTTTATCATGTATGACAATCAGCTTTATAGGCTGACCAATCATAGAATGGCCAATGGAAAAATGACGTTCGATGTTTGGGGCATTCCCTTCACGGAGCCGGCGTCCGAATAGGCGCTGGACGGCCGCGATTCACCGCCTCCTATGGGAGGCGGTTTACGGTTCGCGATTTCTTTTGTCTGACACCTGCCAATTTGCGCGGGGCGAGCCGCTTCTGCCAAGCGATACGCGCGGTAAGCCGTGATGATCAGCGGAATCACTACGTGCTCAAATCGGGCGCGCGAGATCCTGAAACGCGCCGGGGCCTCGCTGATGCATCTCAAATCCTATCAGATCGACGGGCGTTTGCTGCGCACCGGGGCGGCAAATTTTTCCGCCTCGGGGCTGAAGCATCAGGATAACGACCTCATCATCATCGAGAACGTGGAGGCGGCCGCGGCGTTCAAGCGGCGTTCGTTTCGAGGAGATTTTTGCTGCGAGCGAGCCTTTGCCACTCGATCGAGACCCGCAGCGCGAAGCGTTTTCGAGGGCGCGGGATTAGGGGGACACCCAATCTGGCGGTCGGGTTTCAGGCAGGGAGCCTGCCCAGGCTTGCTACGAAGACTTCCCGATAGCGCCTCGGTTTTAAATTTCCATAAAAGGTGGAAACCGAGTAATTTGCGCGAACTTGAACGGCGCGGCTGCGCACGAAGCGGACATGTGTGCCGGGTTGCAGCAGCAACATATTTTCCTATAAGCTTTTATATTATTCCAGGGCGACAAGTATTGCTATTTAGAGGGACAGATGGAAACTCTTGACGTATTTGTGAGCGTCGGCGGAACTTCCAACAACGAACAGGAGGTGTTTGTTGGTGCTGTCGAAGATAGACTTCGAAGCGAAGGTCTCATCCCTCATACCGTGGGCCGCAACACTTTCAGCGCTGACGCTCCACTGAAAACAGTCACCGAATTGCTCGACAGGTGCGCGGGCGCTGTCGTCATAGCGCTCGAGCGCTCATTCTTCCCATCAGGCATCGACAAACGTGGTGGCCCGAAAGAATCACAACTGTCGAACGTCAAGCTACCAACGCCGTGGAATCATATTGAAGCGGCGATGGCTTACAGCCGGGGACTTCCGCTTCTGGTTATTGTGGAGAGAGGGCTAAAGAGCGAAGGACTTCTAGAGCATGGCTATGACTGGTATGTGCAGTGGATCGAGCTAGTTCCTTCAGCCCTGACTACGCTTGAATTCAACGGTGTTCTGGCCGACTGGAAATTCAAGATGGAGTCCAACAAATCGAAACCAACCAACGTCGGGAATAATACTCTGGCGAAGTCGCCTGGTGACCTCACTATTGGTGAGCTGATAGCGGGGCTTCGGCCTGCGCAACTTTGGGGTATGATTGCCGGCTTTGCGGCCGTTATAGCGGCAGCCTTTGCACTCGGTGCGAAATTGGTGGGTCACATTTAAGAGATGGCTGTGGATGCGCTAGCCAGCACCGCTCAAAGCTTCGATTTGAAATCGCAGGGCGACGCGGAAGGGCTCCAAGTGGTAGCGAAATCCGAAGGTCTATCGCTCATTTTCGTTGGCCATATGGTTGATCTTCCTAACCACTCGACGCCGCGCTTTCCGGCGTACCTTGAGCACATCGCGCGAATCGAAATCGCTCGTAGGATCGCTCGCCATACCGAAGGCTGGAGGGAGGGCAACGTCAAGGCTTTTGCGAGTTTAGCGAGAGGGGGCGATATTCTCTTCCATGAAGTCTGCCGGAACTTTGGATTCGATACCGTGATCGTGCTTCCATTTTCTCCGGATCGCTTCCTTAGGACTTCCGTGGAGGGCGCTGAAGTTGGTGACTGGCCGCGTCGTTTTTATAAACTATGGCAAGAAACGCCACCTGCGCGTCGTTATGACCTTGGCCTGCTTGATTCCGACGACGCTTACGCCATTTGCAATGAGCGAATCCTCGCGCTCGCCCAAAGTGAAGGTGATGTGCAACTGATCGCTCTTTGGGATGGCTGCGCTTCTGCCGACGGTCCTTGGGGAATCGTCGATTTCATTGAACACGTAAAGCAGAGCTCTGAGAGAGAACCAGACGTCATCGATCCAAAGGATTTAATCCAGGCCGTTTCGGTTTCGGGATTATATCGTCCGCGTTAGTCATTGCGGCCGTCGCCTGCGGAGGTTTGCTTGGTTTTCAAGCTGTGGCGTTCATGCCGACCAGCCGAAGGTCTGCGAATGGTTCCCGGTCGAGTTGACGATTGGGAGCAAACGGAGCTGCACTTTCGCCTTAGCTCTTGAACTCCGCGATGCCACCATGCGCGGCCGACCAGGCCGCGGGATCGCCAAGGAACAGCTCCACCTCGTCCAGCGTCTGCGTCTCGAAATAGCTGTTTTCCCGCGCGACGCTCAGAATATCGCGCCACGTGACGAGATAATGCAGCGTGACGCCGAGCTTCTCCATGATCTCTTCCGCCTGCGGAAAAATGCCGTAGTAGAAAAACACGAAGACATGCTGGCAGCTCTGACCCGCCTCGCGCAGGGCTTCGCAAAAGCTGACCTTGCTGCGCCCGTCGGTGGCCAGGTCCTCGACCAGCAAAGCGCGGCCGCCCTCATGCAAATCGCCCTCGATGCGGGCGTTGCGGCCGAAGCCTTTCGGCTTCTTGCGGATGTATTGCATCGGCAACATCAAGCGATCGGCGAGCCACGCCGCATAGGGGATGCCGGCCGTCTCGCCCCCGGCGATGACGTCGAGTTGCTCATAGCCGATTTCGCGCTCGATCGTCTGGACCGCGAAATCGATGATGCGCGCACGCAATCGCGGATAGGAGATGATCTTGCGCATGTCGGTATAGACCGGGCTCGCCCAGCCGGAGGTGAAGATGAACGGCTTTTCCGCGTTGAACAGAATGGCCTCCACCTCGATCAGCATTTTTGCGGTTTCCCGGGCGAGGGCATGCTTTTCGGCAAATAGCGCGCTCATCGATGTTCAGCTCCCTGGCGTTCCGTCTTTGGCCGCATTGTCCTAATTTATCCTTGGCGATTGGCAAGGGGCGGGGAAGCGCGCGCGCCGCGTTGGAATAGATCCGACTTCACGTGATGAAACAAATAGATGCGTTACGTGATGATAAAAAAGTTGCAGTGTTTTCGCCGCATTTATGCGTTGAATCAAACCAACGCCGGGGTATTTGGTCAAAGTGCTTTTGCGGATTTGCCCCGGCCCGTGCGTTGCGCCCGGCGGCCAAGCCGTGCGACAGACGGAAGGAAGACGGATGACATCGCAGATTGAAAAGGACGCCCAGGCATGACTGACGCGAACGGCCTGATGCCATACTGGCTTCCGCTTTCGGTCCTGACCTTCGCCATCCAGATGCTCGTCTATCATGGCGTCGGCCTATGGTTCGAATGGTGCGACCAGACTGGGCGCCTGCGCTCGTTCAAGACGCGCCCGGTCGAGCGCTTCAGCTATTTCGATATTTTGCCGCGCGTGCTGGTCAATCAGTTCTGCATTCTTCTGCCGTCGATGATGGTGGTCCAATTGTTGGGGCTCGCCTTTGTCGGCGCGCCGCATCTGACCGCGCCGCACTTCGTCGCCGCTATGATCCTGATGGGCGTCGGGCATGATGTTGTCCAATACGCGACGCACCGCTTCCTGCTGCACCGGCCGCTGTTGATGCGCAAACTCGGCCATAGCGTGCATCACACCACGACCGGCAGCCGGGCCATCAGCGCCTGCTACATGAGCTACGCCGATTTCTTCCTCGAGATCGTCCTGCCTTACCTTCTGCCGCTGATGATCGTCGGCGCCGGCGCGGACATCTCCTTTCAACTCCTCGTCGCCAGCCTTGGGGCGATCGGCGGCCTCTACGAGCACTCGGGCTATGATTTCTCCATGCGTCTGCCGCGCGGCGCGCCGGGGCTCAAGGGGCGGATTTTCGACGCGCTCGCGGCTTTAACGAGCAGCAAGGCGCACGCCGAGCATCATCGCCGCGGCAATGTCAGCTTCAGCGACGGATTCGGCAGCCCCGGCATTTCCGACACGGTCTTTGCAACGCGCTGGGACCTCGTCGGCGATCGCGGCGAGCCGCGGCGCCAACGCGCGGCGGCGCAGAAGGAGGCCACCCACTGAGGGCGGTCCCGCGGAAAACCGCTATCCGCGCGACTTCGGGTTTCCGATCGTCTGGATCACCTCGAACCCTTCGAATTCCGGGTGGCCGAGCGTCAGCGGCTTGCGCTCGCCGGCGCTTTGATGGGCGGCGCGGAAGTGCTCCGATTTGGTCCAGGCCAGAAAATCCTCCTGGCTGGCCCACACCGTGTGCGAGGAATAGAGCACATGATCCTCGCGCTCCGGGCCGCGCAGCAAGTGGAATTCGACGAAGCCCTTGACTTCCTCGAGCCTTGAATCGCGCGTCAGCCAGACGGTTTCGAAGGCTTTTTGTTCATCTTTCAGGACTTTGAAGCGGTTCATCGCGATGAACATGCGCTTTTCTCCGGTCTCGTTGCAGGGTCCCTCGCATAGCGCATTTTTCCGCCGCGCGCACGGCGCTGGGCGCGGCAACCATTTGCCTATTTCAAGTATTATCGACGCGCAGTCTCGTGATGCTCGATCTTGGGCTTGCGGTAGGCCACCACCTTCTGATTTTCGCCTTGTTCGGCGTCCTCGTCGACGAATTTATCATCGTGGGCGATGGCATGGGTGAAAGCGCGGTGACGCGCGTCGCGGCGATTGATGTTTGGTATGGGGCGCTCGCTGCCCTCATCATCGTCGGCTTCGCGCGGGCGATCTTCGCCGCCAAGGGCTGGGCCTATTACTCTCACAATATTTTTTTCTGGTCCAAGATCGGCACATTCGCGCTGATCGGACTGCTCTCCGCGCCGCCAACCCTCGCCTATATCCGATGGCGCCGGGCGAAGATCGCGCCAAGCGACGCCCAGGTTCGGGTGGCGCGGCGATATCTCTGGATTGAGATCGCGCTGTTCGTTTTGCTCCCGATCTTCGCCGCGGCCATGGCGCGGGGGTATGGAGATCGGATGATCGCAGCGCTTCACGCGAAAATGCTCGAGCGCGACCGGTCCGGGACCGGACGCAACAATCCGTGTGAAAACGGTTCAGCGACGGCCGCTCGCCATGCGCGCCGCTTCCGGCGCCCTCCGCAAAACATGGCGCCGCGCAGAGACTCTTCGCTCAATTCCGCCACCGCCGCCGAGAACTGCGCGGAATCCAGTCCAAGCCGGACCAGATCGCGGCGAGGTGGGGCATGGCCGAGCCGAGGGTCAGGGCGCCGACCAGCAGTCCGATCAGCGGCCCGAGATTTTGCCTCGCCCAGGTCGCCGCTATGGCCATGCCGACAGGATAGACACCCGCCATGCAGGCCCCCGTGACGAAACGCAGAACCGGCACGATGGGCGAGGTCGGCGGGAAGAGGACGATCGCGGCGGTCGCCACAGCCGCGACCAAGGCCGACAGGCAGAACATATTGCGCAAATCGGCCGGTCCGGCAGCGTCAGGATTGCGCTGACCAGCGTCCCGGCGACGAAGCCCGCCTGAACGCTGCTCGTCAACAAGGCTTCATGGAATGGGCTCAACGCGAAGTGCGTTTTGATCGACGCGATCGATGCGTTGGTGGCGAACCACGAAGACATGGCCGCGACTTCGCTCGCCAGCAACAAGATGATCGATATCGTCCGGCGCGAATCCTGATGCTGCATGAGCCGACTTTGATCCCCGTTCTCGTCCCTGCCGATTTTCTAGACTGCCGAAGAGACCGACGAGCAGCTCAGAAACAAGCCTGGTGGATAAGTGCATTGACAACTCTTCGGCTTTCGGCCTTTCCGCTGGGTGGAACGAAATTTGCGGCTTGATCTTAAGCGGCCATCTGAAACAAGCATCGGGCCGAAAGACATACGCGGACACACTTCATTCGCTGCTGACACGCGCGCCTTTTTCAGCCACCGAGCGCTTCATCACCAGCACCACGGGCACGAGCAAAAGCATCACGACGGCCATCAGCCAAAAGCAATCGAAATAGGCGAGGGCGGACGCTTGCTGCTGGCGCAGATTCTCCAGCGCTTGCCAAGCCAACTCCTTCGAGAGAACCGGATCGCCGGTCTGGAATAGCGCCCGGGCCTGCGCGATGAAGGAATGCACAGCAGGATTGAGTTGATCAAGATACTCGCCGAGCCGCAGGCTGTGGAATATTTGACGACGCTCGTGCACCGTCTGAGCCACCGACGTCCCGACGCTGCCGCCTTCGTTGCGCAGCAGACTGAGCAAGCCGACAGCCGCTCCCCGCAGCGCCAGCGGAGTATAGAGGTAGGCCGCCACGTTCGCGGGCGCGAAGCATATCGCAAGTCCTAAGATGAGTGCTACCCGCGGCCAGACGACCTGGCCCGGGCTGATGTCCAGGTTCAGCTGTGACATCCAATAGCTTCCGGCGGCCATCGTCAGCACGCCGGCGGCGATCAGCCACCGGGCGTCCGTCCCCCGGCCGATCAGGCGGCCCACGACGGGCATTGCGACGATGGCGAAGAAGCCGGCCGGCGACATCACTAATCCCGCGTTCAACGCATCGTAGCCGAACAGAGACTGAAGCAGGCCCGGCAACGAGGTGCTGGAGGCGTAAAGAACCGCATAGGCGCAAAAGATGATAAGGCAGCACGCGCTGAAATTCCGTTCTCGCATTGGGCGGAAATTGACCACGGGATTGGGGTGGCGCAGCTCCCAGAAAATCAGGCCGATCAAGCCCGCGGCAAAGAGAATCGCGAGAGTCTGCACCCGCCAGAACGGATCGCCCAGCCAGTCCCACTCCTGTCCTTTGCTGAGCATCACTTCCCAGGAGACTATCGTGATGACCAGAAGCGACAGGCCGATCGAGTTGAAATGGAACGGGCGTTTCCTCAACTCCATGCGCTGGGCTGTGAGGTAGTCCGGATCGCGGAGCAGGAAATAACATCCGGCAAATGCCAGGAGACCAACGGGAACATTGATCAAGAACACCCACCGCCACGAATAGCTGTCCGTTATCCAGCCGCCGAGAGTCGGGCCCACGACCGGCGCGATCAGGGCGGCCAGCCCGAACAGCGTCATCGCGGCGCCTTGCTTCTCCGGCGGGAAGGCGTCCAGCAGCACCGCCTGGCTGGAAGGCTGAAGGCCGCCGCCCGCCAGGCCCTGGAGCACGCGAAACAGGATCAGCTGGCCGAGGCTGGTGGCCACCCCGCACAGTCCCGATGCCAAGGTGAACACGGCGATCGACAGCAGGAAGTAGTTGCGGCGGCCGAAGTGCGCCGACAACCAGCCGGTGATCGGCAGGATGATGGCGTTGGCGGCAAGGTAGCTGGTGATGACCCATTCGCCGTCGTCGACCGTCGCCGACAGGCCGCCCGCGATATAGCGAAGCGCTACGACCGCGATCGTGGTATCGAGCACCTCCATGAAGGTCGGCACCACGACGATGGCGGCGACCACCCAGGGGCTTGACCCCGCGCGGGACCCCGAGGGCGCCAGGACCGCGTCCGTCACTTCTGGGCGCTCGGCGGGCTCGGAGCCGAACTGGAGATCGACGACCGAGGCAAAGAGGCTTGCAGAAACTTCCCGGCGTCGGGCCCGGTAGGCGGCCGGTTGAAATAGACGTAAGGAACAACCGAGGCGCCGATGAACAGCGGGCTCTTGTCCGGATCGTAGTTCTCGAGCTCGATCCGAACCGGCAGCCGCTGCACGACTTTGACGTAGTTGCCCGTGGCGTTCTGCGCCGGCAGCAGCGCCAGCGTCGATCCGGTCCCCATCGTGAACCCGGAGATGCGTCCCTTGAACACATGGCGGTCGCCATAGATGTCGAGATAGAGATCGACCGGCTGGCCTATGCGCAAGTCGCGCAGCTGCGTTTCCTTGAAATTCGCGTCGACCCAGATTTCGCTCAGCGATCGGATCGCCATGAGACCCTGGCCGACCTGGACGTTATCGCCGGGATTGACGTTTCGGCGCGTGACAACGCCGTCGATCTCCGCGACGACGTCACAATACCGCAGGTCGAGTTCGGCTTGGGCGAGATCGCGGTTGGCGGCCTCGAGCTTGGCCTCGGCCTGCTTGACGTCCGGCGCTTCCGCCGCCAGCCGCGCGAAAATGCGATCGAAGTTGCCTTGCGGGTCAGACTTTGCGAACTGCTCCATCATCACCTTTGGTGTCTGGTTGTACGAAAGGATAACGCCCAGCTGTGCCGCACTCTGTATCAGCTCCGCCTGCGCCTCTACCACGGAAGAAAAGGTTTGGTCGAGATCGGGCGGAACTTGGCTAAGATCTTGCGCATCGGGTTGGGGTGGCAATCCCAAAGAGGCACGGATTTGATGGACATCGGCTAGCGCCTGGGTAACGTTTGCGCGGGCCACGAGCAGGGTCGCTTGCCGCCGGTCGTACTCCGCTCGGGGGATATTGTCCGACACCACCAACTTCGCGGCCCGATCGAAATCAAGCTGAGCCAGCGCGAGCTCGGCCTGGCTCTTATCGACCGCGGCAACCCGGGCGCGCAGCAAGGCGACTTGGTTGCCGACGTCCTCCATGGCGTGCTGCAATTTCCAGTGCCGGCTTCTGGCCGCCGCTTCGATACCACGCACCCTGGCCGTCGCCTCTTGCAGGTCCGCCTTTGCAACGTCGACGGCCGCCCTGCGCTCGGCAAGTACGACTTGGTAGGGCTCCTTGTCCAGTTCGACCAGAAGGTCTCCCTTGCGCACGCGGTTGTTGTCGTCCACCAGCACGCGAGAGACTTGACCGACGACGCGGGCGGCGACGAACGTCACGTGACCGTTGACATATGCGTCATCGGTTGAAACAGTGTTGAAAGCTAGCCGGATCGCCGGAATGCCAAACACAATGACGCCGGCCAGGATTAGAGCGCCCAGCAGTCCAAACAGCAATGTTCGCGTTCGTATGGACTTTCGGCCCTTCGGTAGGACTAACCCGGAATCAGAATCTGTCCGCGCCGATTTTATTTCTGAAGCAACCGAAGCGTGTCCGTTACCTGCCGCAGGCGCATTGATCGAACTTGTTTCGCTGCTACCTTCGGCCATGTCGCCTGCCAGTCTGCAAGGGGATGGTTAAGGCGATTGTACGTCTAGGAGACTCCGGGCGCAAGCCGGGAGGCCGGCGACAAGGATGTGCCAGCGGAAGCGTAAAGCCTCCGAAAGCGAGAGGTTCCGCTATGGAGATCGGCAATAGTCGCCCCATTAGCAGAGCCGGGACGATGGGGGTTCTGGTAGCGTCGGGACAGGGCGCGCGCATTAGGGAAGCTCTGCAAAAGGGAGCGGATTCCCATTACCATACATCACTGCTAAGCTCGTGTGAGAGGCAGGCGAGTAGGCGCGATGAAGCAGCTGACATTGTCTTCGACGGGTTTTGAACGCTACGGCAAGACCACGCGGCGCGCGGCGTTTTTATCCGAGATGGAGCGGGTCGCGCCGTGGGCGGAGATGTGCGCGCTGATCGAGCCGTTTTATCCCAAGCCGGGCAACGGGCGTCCGCCTTATGGCCTGGAGCGAATGTTGCGCATCTATTTTCTACAACAATGGTTCAACCTCTCCGATCCCGGCGTTGAGGAAGCGCTCTACGACCCGGCGACGATGCGCGATTTCGCCAGGATCGATCTCGGCCGCGAGCCGGCGCCTGACGAGACCACGATCTGCCGCTTCCGGCATCTGCTCGAAGCCCACGATCTCGGCCGCCGTCTGTTCGAAAAGATCCATCGGCATCTCGAGGCGAACGGGCTGAAAGTCTCGACCGGCACGATCGTCGACGCGACCATCATCCATGCGTCGTCCTCGACCAAGAACGCGGATCAGGCGCGTGACCCCGAGATGCATCAGACCCGCAAGGGCAATCAATGGTTCTTTGGCATGAAGGCGCATATCGGCGTCGACAGTAAAACCAAGATCATCCATTCGGCGGCGGCGACGGCGGCCAATGTCGCCGATTGCCGTCTTTTACCCGATCTCCTGCACGGCGAGGAGACCCGCGTGTGGGGCGATCAGGCCTATCGCGGCCAGCGCGATGTGATCATCGGGCATGCGCCGCGGGCCAGGGATTTCACCAATCGCCGCTACCGGCATAAGGGCCTCGTCGATGAGGCGGAGCGGGCGAAGAACCGGACCAAGTCGAAAGTCAGGGCCAAGGTCGAGCACGCGTTCTTCGTCATCAAGCGGGTGTTCGGCTTCGCCAGGGTCCGCTACCGCGGCCTCGGCAAGAACGCGCACCGGCTGTTCGTGGCCTGCGCGCTCGCCAATCTCTACATCGCGCGGCGCCATCTGCTGCGGGCGCGCGCGGCGTAGCGGCAGGCGGCGAACAAAAAGTCCGCCTGGCCCCCGGATGGACGCCGAAAAAGCCGCTGTAAACGCCGCGATGACAGTCAGGCCGCCACCGCAACCACGGCCAACCCGCTCGCCACACAAAAACAATCGCTTACGCAGAGCTTCCTTAGTGCGCAACTCAAGAATTGTGCGCTGCAGGAGGAGGTGCATAATTCGAGAAAAACGGACGATGCTGAATCGCCTAAAAGATGAGGCGAAACCGCACTGGCATCTCTTTTGCGGTGAAAGGAAGTCCGTGGTGCTCGATCTCTGGCTCGCGGCGGGCCACCACCTCTTGATTTTTGCCTGGTTCGGCGTCCTCGTCGCCGAATTTACGTGCGCAATGGCATGAGTGAAAGTGCGGTGTCGCGCGTCGCGGCGATTGATGTTTGGTATGGGGTGCTCGCCACCTTCATCATCATCCGTCGGCTTTGCGCGGGCGATCTTCGCCGCCAAGGGTTGGGTCTATCATGCTCACAATGTCTTTTTCTGGTCCAAGATCGGCACATTCGCGCTGATCGGACTGCTCTCCGTGCCTCCGACCCTCGCCTATCTACGATGGCGCCGGGCGAAGATCGCGCCAACCGATGCGCAGATTCGGGTGGCGCAGCGATATCTCTGGATTGAGATCACGCTGTTCGCTTTGCTCCCGATTTTCGCCGCAGCGATGGCGCGCGGATATGGGGAAATCGGATGATCGCTGCGCGCGTCGCGAGAAAACGCTCAACCGCGCCAAATCTAAATTGTTCTTCGAGCGCGAGAAGTCACTGTGATGCAAAGGTTTCTTGCGGCTTTTGATCATTTTCAGCTTGAGATTCACTGAATTGCGAATTAGCCTCTTCTGGTTTGAGGAGCAGGATACCCGTTTCTGAGTTCGATGTACTGGCCTCAAGTCAACTCGAAGGCTTCTTAACCCATTTTCATAAGCTAAAGTGCGACTACTATAACGCGCAGGACAACCGGACGTTGTCAGGGAGGTATCGTATGGAATTGCGCAGTTGGCTCCAATAATGGCTCGGCATCGGTGATCTTCATCGGCAGGTCGTGGAGCTTCATAGGCGTATAGGCTCGATTCAAACGCACGTCGCTACCACGCTCCAGCATTTCGGCAAGTATCGCGGCCGGACAGACGAAGAATTAGCGCTAATGCGGTCGCAGTTAGAAACTATGCTTGAAGCTGTTTCGAATGTCATAGAGGTGCTTGAGAACCAAGCCGACAAACGGAGGGCTGCCCAACTGAAGGCGAGGCTGAAAAACAACCTAACAAGGGTCAAAGACGCTAGCGCCAGGAGGATTGCGTAACATGGGCAACAAGTTCGAAGAAATTAAAAAGAAAAGTGAAAGCTTAAAAAATGCTCCTTTCGAGATTTTTGGACAGATGTGGTCGAATGTTCCGAGTTAATGAAGCAGCTTGATCCCATCCAGCGCCGACCGTGGATTGCGGACGTAATCTGCGAAATGTATGCGGAGCAGACTGGCAGATGTGCTCTGACCGGACATCCACTTGATGCCTCATTTGAAGTTGATCACATCGTGCCGGTTTCTTATGGCGGAGGAAACGAAAGAACGAACCTTCGTCTCGTTAGCCGTGCTGCCAATCGCAATCGTGGAAACCGAGGGGTCGATCCGCATGATTTGTTGCGATATCTGGAGGATCGATATCAAAACAGATAGTTCGCGATACCCTACAATAGCGGGCTGGCAGCGACTTCGAGATTCCAGCTAAGGAGTTGTCTTTACAAGCTATCACGATCTGATCGGGCATTGATCAAATTTTGGCGATTAAGGTAGAGCGACGTGATTCTAAGGAATGGGCTTTGCGCAGTTTGGATATTGCGCCGCCGACAATTTTGCAAGCCGACAGCAGTTCCCACCCCGAAGGTGTCCAGTGGATCGCTCCCCAGCCGCCTACAACTCATACACGCCTTCCGGGAGCGGTTTTGAAACCTCGCCGACTGAGCGCCCAGCAAGGGCAATTCAACCAACAGCGGAGGTTGCTTTTATGGCCGACATGGTAAAGTTTGCTTCATGCCTTTGGCCTCGAATGATTCTGCTAACGCACTCTCCTCGAGATGCCATTTGTATCGTTTACCCGCGTCAATCGTCAGGCGGAGCATTCGGCCACGTGCTGCTACCGCCGAGGGCACCAGCCCACTTCAAAAATTCGCTCACGCGCGGTCCGCCGGAAGCGGCTTCGCCGGCGCGCTGGCGGCCGGTTGGCTGTCCGGAACCGCGCGCAATTTTGCAACGACGCGGGGCGCCGGCAAGGCCTTGGGCGTTTCGGCCTCCTGCTCTTCGGCCGCCGAGTGGCGCGCAAGCAGGTCCAAAAGCCTCCGGTTCGAGGCCTCTAGATTGCCGATATGGTCGAGGTGGCCCTGCAAATCCTCGCGCAGGTCATGACTCGTTCGGGTCAGAAAATCGATCTTGGAATCCAACGCGGATCGCTTGATCTCGGAATCGCAGAATTGCTTTTCCTTTTTCGAGACGGCTTCGATCAAAGCCCTCTCGCGCTCCTCGAATTGCGCGATCTGCGCAGCGCTATCGATTTGCAATTGTTTAAACTCGGCCTGCAACGAATTCAAAGCCGCCACGGTCCTGCGATTGGCCTCGAGCTCCGCCGCATATTTCTCGGCGAGAGCGCTCGCCTCCCGCTCGGCTCGCTCCAGATCGCCGGCGAGGGAGACCGTTTCAGATTTAAGCCAGACGGTCTCGCGCAACAGCGATTGGATCGTGAAATCGTGCTCATTGAGTTTCTGAGTCAGCGCGGCGTTCTCCTCGGCCATGCGCTGGCGGGCGAGCTCGGCGGAAAACATTTTCTGGACCAATTCGTTGCGCCCGCCTTGGGCCTTGGCGTGGTCGGTTTCGAGAGCAGCAAACCTCCGATCGATGTCCGCGACCTGATGGCGCGCGACGCGAAGGTCGTCCTCCAGCTTGATCGCGAGAGGCCGATAGAAAACGAGGTCGCGCTCGGCCTCGGCCAGTTTTTCCTTGTAATCGTCGTTCGACGCGGTCAGGAGGCCGACCGAGGCTTCGTTCTTGCGGGCCGCCTCCAGCGTCTTGGCGAGAAGCGGCTCGATGGTCGCGAGGCGTTTCGTCAATAGGTCGAATTTCAGCGATAGACTCGATGCGACCTGGGCATGCTCGCCGCGCAGTTCGATGGCTTGTTCCCGCACCGCCGACACGAGGGACTGTAAATCCGTATTGTGTTCCATAGGCTCCCCTCCCGATTTCCGTCTTGTTTCGGTGTGGTCAAATTCGGGCGTCGACCCGCCCGCCGCCTCCGCTTCCTCGGGTTGCCTGCCGGCGAAACCCTGCGAGACGAATTCGTCGTCGTCCTCGGCGGGATCTTGGCGGGCCCGGTTGGTCAGAAAAACGATCACGCCGACGGTCGCGAGGAAACAAATCAGGCCGATCAGTTCCATTTCGCCTCCCATGATGCTTATTGCCTCGGCGAAAGCCACCTCACAAGCGTTTCTGCTTGCCTGAAACGCACGTCATTCGGGCATATATCAGGATGTAGTTAACAATTATTACGTGCAATTCTAGAGCGTGCCGGCGCCAAAGCAAAGGAGCCGGAGCGGACTGGGGGCGATCGGCTCTGTGCCTGCTCGCCGTCAGGCGGCGGCGAGTTCTGTTGCGAGTTCGGCCATGAGAACTGCCGCGGGCAGGGCTCTGGCGAGCGGCGCGCCCTGGCCCGCCCATTGCGCGCCATAGCCGGACTCGGAGGCGGCCTTCGCCGCGGCGTTCAGGGCTTTGCCGGCGTCATAGGCGATCGGATAGGCCGGGATCGCCGCCGGATCGACCGCGGCGCCCAAGGCGGTGAAGCGGTTGGCGAGGGATCGGGCGGGGCGGCCGGAAATCGCCCGCGTCACGACCGTATGATGCGCCGCCTCGCTCAAGAGAGCGGCCCGGTAGCCAGCGTCGGCCTGTGATTCCGGGCAGGCGATGAAGGCCGTGCCGAGTTGCGCCGCGCTCGCCCCGAGGCGCAGCGCCGCCGCGACGCCGGCGCCGTCCATGACGCCGCCCGCGGCGATGACGGGAATGTCAAGGTTGCGGACCAGCAACCGGGTCAAGGCCATGGTTCCGAGCCGGTCGTCCTCTGCGTCCGGATCGAAGACGCCGCGATGGCCGCCCGCCTCATAGCCTTGCGCGACGACGGCGTCGACGCCGGCCGCGGCGATGGCGCGGGCCTCCTTAAGATTGGTGGCGCTGGCGAGCAGGAGAATTCCCGCCTCGCGCAGAGCCTTGATGCGCTCGGCCGAAGGCAGGCCGAAATGGAAGCTGACGATTTTCGGCTTTTGCGCCAACAGCAAGGCCAGCATCGCATCGTTCTCGACGAAGCTCTTGTAGATCTCGGCGAGGACGGAGGGCGGCCGCGCGCCGAAGCGCGCGAACTCGGGGGCGAGCCGCGCCAGCCAGGCCGCCTCCACCGCCGGGTTGGCGACGGCCGGCTTGTTGCAAAAGACATTGACGTTGAACGCGCGGTTCGAGGCGGCGCGAATGGCGGCGATCATGTCGCGCGCGCCTTCGGCGTCGGTTGCGCCGACCCCGATCGAACCGAGGCCGCCGGCGTTCGACACCGCCGCCGCCATGGCCGGGGTCGAGACTCCCGCCATCGGCGCCTGGATGATCGGCAAGTCGACGCCGAGGCGATCGAGAAACTGGCGGTCATACAACATGGCGAGGCTCTTTCGCATTCGAGGATGGCGGCGGCCGATCGTCCATGATGATCGTCATTTTAGGGTCGAGACCCCGGCGGCGCGCGCCAAGCGCGGCCCATTTGACGTGAATCGGAAGACGGCGCAACATGTTTCACGTGAAACTTTTTGACCAGTGTGGCCAAAAAACCGGACGTTTGGAAGTGCCGATCTTAAAGACTAGCTTAAGTCTGAGGGCGCCCTCTGACTTGCGCCGCCAAACAGGATGCCAGGAGCTTTGCAGATGGAGCGGGTGACGCCGATAGCAACGATCGGACTCTGGTTGACGTGCGCGACGCCGGCGGCGCAAGCGGAGATCTATTTGTTTCGCGTCGCCTGCCCCGATGAAACCTATGTCGCGCGATGGGAGGCGAGCGCGCCAGATCCCGGAAAATACAGCTTTCGCATCGCCACCGGAAATGCAAATCTCAATTGCTCGATCTACGACTACGATGCGAAGACAGACGGA
Source organism: uncultured Alphaproteobacteria bacterium (assembly GCA_963789645.1). Lineage (GTDB taxonomy): Bacteria > Pseudomonadota > Alphaproteobacteria > Rhizobiales > Beijerinckiaceae > Methylocapsa. The sequence continues at coordinate 312,114 of CAWBLM010000010.1, forward strand.
AATCTGCCGCGACGCGCCTGCAGCATTCCTGACAGTATCATACGCGGCTTCCCGCCGCTCATGATCCTGGTCGGGAGCCACCCACTGCAAATGAGCCGGCGGCGAAAGCGCGAGCGCCGTCGACGCGCTGCGAACTTGCGCCGCATTTCCAACGGTCTACTCCTATCGTTGATTGTGCTATGCTTCGCTTCGCGCCCGCGGGATCACCGCTTTCACATCTCGCGAACGGTCGCAAGATTGCGAAAGCGGCGCCTTTGAGGCCGATCAACGGGAACAGCTCGATGCCTCATCTTGTCAAATTCCTGGCCCTGCACGCCGTGATCGGCTTCGCAATCGGCCTCGCCGCCGTGGTTGTGATCGTCTACCAGGATATTGGTCACATCGGCACTCTGATCGGAACGTCAAGTCAGCGATGGCTGGCGTTGGCGTTGCTAAGCCTCGGTTTCGGCCTAACGTTTGGCAGCGTCCAGATGGGCTTTGCAATCATGCTGATGCCTTCGGACGATTGAGCCGTTTGGCGAAACAGCGTCTTGCTCGTTCCAGCCGCCGCTTGAGGACCTGCCTGGCGCCGCGGGTGCAAGCGCGCCGCCCACGCCTTCTGCGCCGGAGCGGTCTTTATCAAATCCTTATATCCGACGCCGATCTTCCGGATCGAACCCTGACGCCATTCGGCGCCATGGTGCCGCCAGATCCGAATGCGGCGGCGCCTCACGGCGCGTCCAATTCAGCGGAGGCGCTTATGTTAGATGTTGTGTTTATCGCGCTGGGCCTTGGCTCTATCGCGCTGCTTTGCGCCTATGCGCGCGCACTCAACCGAGCCTGACGGAGGGTTCAATGTTCGAGCCGATCCTCGGCCTCATCGTAGCCGTCGCGCTTGGCGTCTACCTCCTCATCACGCTGCTGAAGCCCGAGCGCTTTTAGGCAAAGCCAAGCAACGAACGAATGGGTTCGCCGTCCAACTTTGCGACAGCACAAAGCATGGTTCCCCAAAATTGCAGAATTCGGGGATGAGGCCATGCGTCTAAGCCAAGAGACAACAAGCGCTCAACGCTCAGCCCTTCGGCGCGCCGCCGCGGGGATTAGCTTGCATGTCCGGAGTATTTCTCATGTCCCTTAACGGCTGGCTTCAAATCGGCCTTCTCGTCGCCGCGCTGCTTATCTCGCTGAAGCCGCTCGGGTCCTATATGGCCCATGTCTTCGTTGGCGATAAGACCTTTCTCTCTCCTGTGCTCGGTCCGCTGGAGCGCGTTTTCTACAAAGCCGCCGGCGTCGATCCGACGAAAGAGCAGGGCTGGCTCGGCTACACCTTGGCGATGCTGATTTTCAGCGGCGCGGGATTCGTCTCGCTCTACGCGATTTTGCGCCTGCAGTCGTATCTTCCGTTCAATCCGCAAAGCTTCGACAACGTCGCTCCGGACCTCGCCTTCAACACGGCGGTCAGCTTTCTGACCAACACCAACTGGCAGGCCTATGGCGGCGAAACCACGATGAGCAATTTCAGCCAGATGGCCGGGCTGACAGTTCATAATTTCCTCTCGGCCGCCACCGGCATCGCGCTCGCTATCGCCTTCACCCGCGCCTTCGCCCGGTCCGGCGTTGCGACGCTCGGCAATTTCTGGGTCGACCTCACTCGAACGACGCTCTACGTGCTGCTGCCGCTGTCGATCGTCGTCGCCATCGCTCTCCTCGCCCTCGGCGTGCCGCAAACGCTCACCGGCGCGGTCGACGCCACCACTCTCGAAGGCGCCAAGCAGACTCTCGCGATGGGTCCGATTGCGAGCCAAGAAGCGATCAAGGAACTGGGCACCAACGGCGGCGGGTTCCTCAACGTCAATTCCGCCCATCCGTACGAGAATCCCAACGCCCTGTCGAATTTCCTGGAGATCTTCAGCATGTTGGCGATCTCGTCAGCGTTGGTCATCGCCTTCGGCCAGATGGTCGGCAAGGTGCGTCAGGGCTACGCCCTGTTGGCGGCGATGGGCGTTCTCCTGATTAGCGCCGTCATCCTCGTCTATGCGTCGGAGACCTACGGCAATCCGATCCTGACCGCGCTCGGCGTCGACCCCACAGCCGGCAATCTCGAAGGTAAGGAGATGCGCTTCGGGCAGGCCATGACGGCGCTTTTCGTCTCGGCGACGACGGGCCTTTCCTGCGGCGCTGTCAACGCCATGCACGAGTCGCTGACGGCGCTCGGCGGCCTCGCGCCCCTGTTCCTGATCCAGCTCGGCGAAGTGCTGCCGGGCGGCGTCGGCTCGGGCCTCTATGGCATGCTAGTCTTCTCCATTCTGACCGTGTTCATTGCTGGCCTGATGGTGGGCCGCACGCCGGAGTTTCTCGGCAAGAAGATCGAGATCCGCGAGATGAAGTTCGCCATGCTCGCGGTGCTGATCCTGCCGCTCGCAAATCTGTCGTTCACCGCCATCTCGGCCATACTGCCCATGGCGCTCGCCAGTCTCGCCAACGCCGGCCCGCACGGCTTGACCGAAATGCTGTACGCCTATTCGTCGGCGGTCGGCAACAATGGCTCCGCCTTCGCCGGCCTCAACGCCAATACGCCATGGTACAACACGACGCTTGGCATTACGATGCTGGCCGGCCGGTTCGGCTATGTCGTGCCGGTGATGGCGATCGCCGGATCGCTGGCGGCCAAGATCAAAGTTCCCGAATCCGCCGGCACGTTCCCTACCGACAAAGCTCTGTTCGTCGTCCTTCTCGTCGGCGTCATCCTGATCGTCGGCGGCCTGCAATATTTCCCGGCGCTCGCGCTCGGCCCAATCGTCGAACATTTCCTGATGCTCGCCGGCAAGACCTTCTGAGGAACTTCGTCATGTCCCGCAAAGCCCAAGCCCCGTCTTTGTTCAACGCGCCGCTCCTCGCCGCCGCGCTGAAAGACGCCTTCATCAAGCTCGATCCGCGCCAATTGCTGCGCAACCCCGTGATCTTCGTCACCGAAGTCGTCGCCGCGCTGGTGACGGTCCTCTGGATCAAGGATCTCGCGCAGCATACTGGCGACACGTTCTTCTCCGGACAGATCGCCGCCTGGCTGTGGTTTACCGTGCTGTTTGCGACCTTCGCCGAAGCCGTCGCCGAAGGTCGCGGCAAGGCGCAGGCCGAAAGCCTGAAGCGGACCAAGTCGGACCTCGTCGCCAAGCGTCTGCCTTCGGCCGATGCGCCTTTGAGGGCGTTCGAAACCATCCCCGCGACTCAATTGAAACGCGGCGACATTGTCGTCGTCGATGCGGGCGAACTCATCCCGGGAGATGGCGACGTAGTCGAGGGGCTTGCGTCGGTCAACGAAAGCGCCATCACGGGCGAATCGGCGCCGGTCATTCGCGAATCCGGCGGCGACCGCTGCGCCGTGACCGGCGGCACGATGGTGCTCTCCGACTGGATCAAGGTGCAAATCACGAGCGAACCGGGATCCTCCTTCATTGACCGCATGATCGCGCTGGTCGAAGGCGCGCAGCGCCAGAAGACGCCGAACGAACTCGCGCTTTCGATCCTGCTTTCGGGCCTGACGCTGGTCTTTCTCATCACCGTCGTCACGCTCTGGGGCCTCGCCAGCTATTCAGCGACGGCGCTCTCCGTCGTGGTGCTCGTCGCGCTGCTCGTCACGCTGATTCCGACGACGATCGGCGGCCTTTTGTCGGCGATCGGCATCGCCGGCATGGACAGGCTGATCAGATTCAACGTCATCGCCACCTCCGGCCGTGCGGTCGAAGCGGCGGGCGACGTCGATACGCTGTTGCTCGACAAGACCGGCACCATCACTTACGGCAATCGCATGGCGACGGAATTTATCGCGGTTCCGGGGATCGCGGAAAACCGTATGGCCGAAGCGATCCTGCTCGCGAGCCTCGCCGACGACACGCCGGAGGGGCGCTCCATCGTGGCGCTCGCCAAGACCGACTACGGCGTCAAGGAGCCCGACTTTTCCGCCAACGCAGCGAAAGTCATCCCCTTCTCGGCGCAGACGCGCTTGTCCGGCATTGACCTTGACGGCCGCTCGATCCGTAAAGGCGCCGTCAACTCCATTCTCAAACTCGCCAAAACGACCGCCGAGCGGGCGCCGCCGGTGTTTCGTCAGGCTGTCGATAAAATCGCGCGTTCGGGCGGCACGCCGCTCGGCGTCAGCGAGAACGGCGTCCTGCTCGGCGTCATTCACTTGAAGGACGTCGTCAAGCCCGACATCAAGGAGCGCTTTGCGGAGCTGCGCGCCATGGGCATCCGAACCGTGATGGTGACCGGCGATAATCCGATCACCGCCGCGGCGATCGCCTCCGAGGCCGGCGTCGACGATTTCATCTCCGAAGCGACGCCCGAGGACAAGCTCGCCTATATCCGCAAGGAGCAGACTGGCGGCAGGCTCATCGCCATGTGCGGCGACGGCTCCAATGACGCGCCGGCCCTCGCCCAGGCGGACGTCGGCGTCGCCATGCAGACAGGCACGCAGGCCGCGCACGAGGCCGGCAATATGGTCGATCTCGACAGCAATCCAACGAAGCTCATCGAGATCGTCGGCATTGGCAAGCAGCTGCTGATGACGCGCGGGTCGCTGACGACCTTCTCGATCGCCAACGACGTCGCCAAATATTTCGCGATCCTGCCCGCCATGTTCCTCGCCACCTACCCTGAGCTCGGCGCGCTCAACATCATGCACCTCGCCTCGCCGAAGTCCGCCATTCTCTCGGCGGTGATCTTCAATGCGCTGATTATCATCGCCTTGATTCCGCTGGCGCTGAAGGGCGTCGAATACAAGCCGGTCGGGGCTGCCGCGCTGCTGCGCCGCAACCTGCTGGTCTATGGCGTCGGCGGCCTCATAGCGCCCTTCATCGGCATCAAGGCGATCGATGTCATCGTTTCGGCGGCGCATCTGGCGTAAGGAGAAAAACATGTTGCAGCATCTTCGTCCCGCCCTGGTCCTGCTCGCGCTGTTCACGATCCTGACCGGGCTCGCCTATCCGTTCGCGCTCCTCGGCGTCGCGGCCGCCTTGCCGGGCGCCGCCAACGGCAGTCTCGTCAAAAAGGGCAACGCGATCGTCGGCTCGCGCCTGATCGGCCAGAACTTCACCAAGGACATTTACTTCCACAGCCGTCCGTCGGCGACCAGCGCGACCGATCCGAACGACTCGACCAAAACGATCGACGCGCCCTATAACGCCGATAATTCGTCGGGCTCGAACTTGGGGCCGACCTCGGCCAAGCTGGTCGACCGCGTCAAAGGCGACATCGAAGCCTTGCGTAAGGATGGACTTGCCGGGCCGATCCCGGCCGATGCGGTGACGACCTCGGGCTCAGGCCTCGATCCCGATATTTCGCCGGCCTACGCCAGGGCGCAGGTTGCGCGCGTCGCCAAAGCGCGTAACCTTCCGGAGGCCGAGGTGGCCGCCCTCGTCGACGCAAAGACGGCGGGCCGGCTATTTGGGATCCTCGGCGAACCGCGCGTAAATGTTCTGGAGCTGAACCTGGCGCTCGATGCGGGCAAGGCCAAATAGGCTCCAAAAACGTTGGAACCTGAATGGCGGGCTCTGATCGCAAGGGTGAAAAACCGCGGCCTGATCCGGACGCGCTTCTGGCGCTGGCCTCCAAGGAGGAGCGCGGCAAACTGACGGTCTTCCTCGGCGCCGCGCCCGGCGTCGGCAAGACTTTCTCCATGCTGTCGCGCGCGCGCAGCATCAAGGCCGACGGAGGCGATATCGTCATCGGCCTAGTCGAGACGCATGGGCGCGCGGAAACAGCGGCGCTGCTTGAAGGCCTCGAGGTCCTGCCGCGCCGCATCGTCGATTACCAGGGGCGCAAACTCGATGAATTCGATATAGACGCCGCGCTCGCGCGCAAGCCGAGTATCATTGTCGTCGACGAGCTGGCGCACACAAACGTTCCCGAGAGCCGCCACCCGAAGCGCTACCAGGACGTCGAGGAGCTGATCCGCGCCGGGATCAATGTCTGGACGGCGATGAACATCCAGCATCTTGAAGGCCTTTCTGATGTCGTCGCCCGCATTACAGGGGTAGCCGTGCGCGAGACCGTGCCGGACAGCGTGCTGAAGCTCGCCGACGAAGTCGTCGTCGTCGACATTACCCCGACCGAATTGATCCAGCGCCTCAAGGACGGCAAGGTTTATGTGCCGGACAATGCGCGGCGCGCCATCGACGGCTTTTTCAAGCCTGGAACGCTGACCGCCCTGCGCGAACTCGCGCTCCGCCGCACGGCCGACCGCGTCGACGACCAGGTGGTCGATTTTCTCCGGCAAAACGTCGTCGAAGGACCCTGGGCGACCGCCGAGCGCCTGCTCGTTTGCGTTGGCCCAAAAGCTTCGGCGGAAAAGCTGGTGCGCGCCGCGAGCCGGCTCGCCGACGGACTCAACGCGCCATGGACCGTGGTGCATGTCGAAACGGCTGGCGAAGAGCTGGAGCCTTGCGCCGAAAGCGCCCGCATCGACGAGACTCTGCGCCTCGCTCAACGGCTTGGCGCCGAGACCTTGCGCATCAGCGCCTCGGATTTCGCCGCCGAGATCCTGCGCATCGCGCGGCGGGAGAACATCACGCAGATTGTGCTCGGCCGATCGAGCTCGAGCTGGTGGCAGCGTTTGCTCGGCAAATCCCTCAGCCAAGCCATTATGCAGCAATCGGCGGATATCGGCGTGCATATCATAGCCGATCAAGGGGACGCGCCGTCGAGCGGGCGGCGTTGGCGGCTGCCGGCGATCAAGCTCGCGCCTGTTCCGGCGCTGGTGACCGCCGCCTCTGTTGCCGGCGCGGTTCTGATCGGCCTCGGGCTTCAATTGGCCGTGCGATTGCCCAATCTGTCGATGCTTTTCCTGATGTCCGTCATGTTCTGCGCGGTCACTTTCGGCCGCTGGTACGCCGTGATGGCGGCCGTCCTTTCGTTCCTCGCGTATAACTTCTTTTTCATTCCGCCGCTTTATACATTTACGATCGCCGAGCCGCATGAGCTTTTCGCGCTGGTCGTTTTTCTGATCGTCGCAATGCTGGCGGGCGGCCTCGCCGGGCGCATCCATGATCAGGCGGAGACCGCCCGCAAGCGCTCCGCGAGCACGCAGGCGCTCTACGAGTTTTCGCGAAAGCTTTCCGGGGCGGCGAAACTCGATGACGTCCTCTGGGCCAGCGCCTCCCATTTGCGCACAGCCTTGAAGGCCGACGTCGTGCTGCTTGCTCCAGAGGCCGGCGAGCTTCAGGTCAAGCTCGCCTGGCCGCCGGATACGACGCTCGATCCGACTGATATGATTGCGGCGCGCTGGGCGTTCGACAAGGCCGAGCCGGCCGGGCGGGGCAGCGGCACGCTGCCAAAGCTCGCCTTTCAATTCCGTCCGCTTGTGACGCCGCGCGGCGCGATCGGCGTCTGCGGCTTCCGGCAAGCGGAGACGATGCCGCCCCTCGATGCGAGCCAGGAGCGCGAGCTGGCCGCTCTGTTGGATCAAACAGCGGTTGCGCTCGACCGCGCCCTGCTGACGCGTGAGAGCGCGAAAACGGCGGCGCTGGAGCAGAGCGAGAAGCTCAATTCGGCGCTGCTGTCCTCGCTCTCGCATGATTTGCGCACGCCGCTATCTTCGATTATCGGCGCCGTCACCAGCCTGCGCCAGCTTGGCGATCGGATGACCGCCGCCAGCCGCGATGACCTTCTGGCTTCAATCGAGGAGGAGGCCGCGCGTCTGTCGCGATTCGTCTCCAATCTGCTCGACATGACGCGCGTTGAGGCCGGCGCGATCAACGCCAAGCGCGATTGGGTCGATATCAGCGATGTGATCCGAGCGGCCGTCGAGCGCGGTCGAAAAGCGTTTCCCGAGCGCGCGATCGAGGTTAGCCTCGCCGCAGATCTTCCGCTCGTGCGCGGCGATGGGGCGCTGCTGAGGCAGGTTCTTTTCAACTTGATCGACAACGCCGACAAATACGGCGGCGCCGACACGCCGACAGCGATCTTTGCGAGGCGCGACGGGGATGACGTCGTGATCAGCGTCACCGATCAAGGCAAAGGCATCCCGCCCGCCGATCTCGAGCGCATATTCGATAAATTCTACCGGCGCGGCAAAGTCGATGGCCGGCTCGCGGGGACGGGCCTTGGGCTCTCGATCTGCCGCGGCTTTATCGAATCCATGGGCGGTTCGATCAAGGCCGAGAGTCCCGCCGTGCGCAAACGGGGGACGCGCATCGTCGTCCGCCTTCCGGCAGCCAAAACCGATGTCGCGGAAAGTGCTAAGCCGTGAACCTCGACCGCATACTCGTCGTCGACGACGAGCCGCAGATCCAAAGGTTCTTGATGCCTGCGTTGAAGGCCGCGGGCTATGATGTCATGAGCGCCGATAGCGCCGCGCAAGCGATGAAGGCGATCGCCGTTTCGGCGCCCGACGTCGTCATTCTTGACCTTGGCCTGCCCGACATGGACGGCAAGGACGTCATCAAGGAGGTCCGGGCTTGGTCGAAAGTGCCGATCATCGTCTTGTCGGCGCGCGACCGTGAGGCCGAGAAGATTGCCGCGCTCGATACCGGCGCGGACGACTATGTCGAAAAGCCCTTCGGCATCGGCGAACTCATCGCCCGCATCCGCGCCGCGCTTCGTCACAAGGCGGTCGAGGCCGGCGAGAGCCTCAAGGTCGAGGCTGACGGCCTCTCGGTTGACACGACGAAGCGCATCGTGACCAAGAACGGCGAGCCGGTTCGCCTCACTCCAACGGAATATGATCTGCTTGCGATCCTGGTCCGCCATGCCGGGCGCGTCGTGACGCATCGCCAGCTGCTTGGCTCGGTCTGGGGGCCGGCGCATGTAGAGGACACACAATATCTGCGGGTCTTCATCGGCCAATTGCGGGCCAAGATCGAAACGGATGCGAGCAACCCGCGCATCATTCAGACCGAGCCGGCGATCGGCTACAAATTCGTGAGCGGAGAGGCTTGAGCAGGCTGGCCGCACAACGATGCCGGCCGGCCGCCGACCTGTCGCCAAGATGTTTGCCAGCGCATCGTCGCCGCCTCGCGACGACGGCCCGATCAGCTCAGAACTGCGGCATGCGACCGCCGCCGCGCCCGTGGCCACGCGGCTGCGAGGACTGGGACTTTTCCGAATCGGTCGGATTTTGATTTATCGCGACCGCGGCGGTCCAAAAACAATCGAAGCCGCCTGTCGGGCGAACGCATAGAAATTGACCATCCTTTTTGTCGATTGCGACGGACATGCCTTTCGACAGTGAGGAGCAATCGCCGCCGGCGATTTTGGACGTTTTGAACTTCTCCAGTCCAGCCGCGTCATTCTTCGCAATGAACTCGAGAACTTTTTTGGAGTCCGCCTCGGCCTTGCAGCCGACGATAGGATTGGCGACCGTCGCGGCCTGGGCTGCCGCCGGCGCGGCGAGCGCCAGGGCTGCAGCCATTCGATGCGCATTCATCTGCGCTCCCATCTGAGCATAATCCGCCAAGAGCGGCTCTTACCGAAGTGACCAAGAACTTATTGAAATTCGTGATCGCTCGCCAGCGCGATATGTTGGGGCTTAGATATCGGAGATCGCGGAGGCCATTTCGGGCCATCAGACGGCGGGTACGTATATGCATCGGTAATATCGCCAGACCTCTCCCCATTTTTGCGTGACATAAGGTGGCGCGCTTCGCTTTGCCGTTTTTATAAAAAAACATCTATATCGCGAGCCGCAATCATCGCGTCGAGGGGAAACTCTCGACCCTTGGGGCCGGGCTTAGCCTCGGCGTGGCTTGGAAATCCTGTTGGAGGAAGGCTTCCTGCGCCAGGTTCTCCTGATGACCAAAATCGCCTCGCATCGAGTTGAGCCAACGTGCGGCTCGCCCCCAACGCAAAGGGACCGCGGCCAAGGGACCGCGCCATCTTAATCCCGAGGCCTCGAAAGCCGACGCCATCTCCCAGCGGCGCCGAGGCGCGGTCAAGGGCAACCACGCCCGGTTTCGAGGGCTTTATTTGGCGGAATCGCCCTCCAAGCCTTCGGCGTCGGCATGGCGCCAATGATGTTCGCCCCATCCTCCTTGGTGGCGGCTCCAGATGCTCGCCATCAATAGGCGCCCAAAGCGCCGCTTTTGCGCGTCGTCGAGGCTGTCGTAGAGCGGCTTCGAGGCCTGTGCCAGCGTCTTCAAATTATCCGCGCGAGTCGAAAGTCTTTCAGAGACCCGTTGCAAGCGCTCCAGAGCGTCGGGGCGCTCGCCTTTCTGTTCCTTACGTTTTTCGCGCCATTCGGCGAAGCGCTCGGCGCGTTGCTTTGCCTGATCGCGAATGGCCGCCTCGACCGGCGCCCAGTTCTTCTCCTGCGCGGGCGTCAACTCAAGACCGGCCTTGAGGGCGGCGATACGCGCATCCACAAAGGCTTTGGCGTCCTCGGCGGAGTACTGCCAGCGACGTTCCGGCTGGTCTTCGGATGCGGCGAACGCGCCGCTGGCGAACGGGCTGACGGCCAATGTCGCGACCGTCGAAGCGACGAGGATCATTTTCTTCATAGGAGGGTCCTTAAGAGTTGTTTGCCAACATAAAAAATCCTATTCGCGCCTATTGGAAGGTCAAATCACTTCATTGTTATTGAGAGTAGTCAGTAAATCAAAGAATGCGTCGAGAAACTAACACAAGGCCAATAATGTAACACAGTACAAGAGCGTCAGTTTACATGCAGCTGCGATGCGCCGCGCCACGAGGGCGGCGCATGCCTTGCAAACCTTTGAGGACCCGCCGTTGGCCCCCCGCGCAAACCCAAAGCCATTCTTTGCGGATGAACACGCGCCGCTATCACGAAGAAAACCTCTCAACAACCGCGAAGTCGAGGCCAAGACCAAATGACCCAACCCGCCCTCCGGCATAAGGCGGCGCAGCGCATCGAACTGCCAGGCCAATGATTTGCTATGTTGGCGGCGCGGGCCTATTCATTTGACAATCTTGCGCTCGGCTCGATCCGCACTCGCAGTCGGCGGGCAGATGGTTAGTCGCTCCCTGCGGATGTTGTTGCCTAGACCGCCGGAAACAATTTTGCGACGTCCGAAAGCAATGATGAGCGGCTCGTTTTCGATCAACACCCCATCGGCTGTTCTCCGGCCGAGTTGGAGGTTCGGAGAGGGAACCCCGGTTGCCTCCGCTTAGCGCAGGCCTCTTGATTGTTCTCCCAGGAATAAGCGAGCGTTCTCAGGCCTGTTTGACTGTCGGATGGCCGCGACGGATCGTCCGCGTCCGCCGTAAAAATTTGCCTCAAATAGCGGCCTTGATTTTTGACACATGGACGCGCGGCGTGCGGTCTACCTTCCGTGGCTCCGATATCGAGGCGACAAGGCGAAGATCCCGCCGGGGTTATGAGAGGATACAGCCTGGTCTCTGCTGGACAATCGCGGCAAAGCTCATTTATAAGACGCCTCTCGTTGGCGGCCGGCCGGTTTCCAGCGATGCCCAGGTAGCTCAGTTGGTAGAGCATGCGACTGAAAATCGCAGTGTCGGTGGTTCGATTCCGCCCCTGGGCACCACTATAAAGTCAATGACTTACTGAAATCATGTTGGAGCCGCCGACGCTTCGGGGACAACGCCGTGGACAACATCCGCTCAATTTCGATGGATCACGTCCCTACTCGAAACTCGGGCGCTGGCAGACGCCCGCCGCGTTTGCCTAACCTTCCGCCGCGCTGAGATCTGGCGCCGCGCCCGCTACGCTCCCAGTCCGACTGAGCGGATTCCGTCGTCGCTTTTGTCGCGCTAAAATCGCGCATGACACATATTTCCGGTTTCGAGCGTTCGCAACTTATGTTGGTGCCGGAGGCCGTCGACGATTACGTCGGCGTCGACAATCCGGTGCGGTTCATTGATGCTTTTGTCGGTGAGCTGGACCTTGCGGCGGCGGGGTTTGTGCGTGTCGAGCCGAAGGCGACGGGACGGCCCGGCTATGCGCCAGCCGATCTCTTGAAGCTTTACATCTACGGCTATCTGAATCGGGTGCGGTCGAGCCGCCGGCTGGAGATGGAATGCCATCGCAACATCGAATTGATCTGGCTGCTCCGGAGCCTGAAGCCGGACTTCAAGACCATCGCCGACTTCCGGCGCGACAATCGCGCGGCCTTCCGGTCCGTGTTCCGTCAGTTCGTGCTGCTGTGCCGGCGGCTCAACCTCTATGGGCGCGAGTTGTTGGCAGTGGACGGAACTCGCATCAAGGCGGTCAACAACAAGGACCGCAACTTTACCCGGAACTCGCTGCAAAATTTCATTCGCGCCGCCGATGAACGCTTGGATGATTATCTTCGGCGGCTCGACGAGGGCGATGTCGAGGAAGGCGGAACGGGCGGCGGCGCGGCACGAAAAATCTCGCCGAGAAGATCGCGGCGCTGCGCGATAAGCGCGGCCGCTACGGGGCGATGCTGGCGGATCTCGAACGAACCGGCGAGAGCCAGATATCGTTGACCGATCCCGACAGCCGGGCGATGGCCGCCCATACGAAGGTTGGCGTCGGCTACAATATCCAGGTCGCCGTCGACGCGAAGCACAAGATGATCGTCGAGCAGGCCGTGACCAACCAGGTCGTCGACATGGGCCTGCTGACGCAAACCGCCGAGCCGGCCCGCGCCATTCTCGATGTCGAGACCATCGACGTCGTCGCCGATCGCGGCTACTTCAAGATCGAAGACATCGAGGCCTGCGAGAAGGCGCGGCTGGCGCCGTATGTTCCCAAGCCCCAGCGCGGACCGTCGGTGCGCAATGGCTTGTTCCACAAGGATGAGTTCCGCTATGATCCGGACCTGGATGTGTATGTCTGTCCTGCCGGGGAAACCCTATCGCCGAACCACGAGGGCAAGCTGCGCGACTTGAAGAAGATCGATTACAGCAATCCGACGGCTTGCCCCGCCTGTCCACTGCGTTCGCGCTGCACGACCGACCGGCGCCGGGTTTCGCGTCTGGAGAACGAGGCCGTGCTGGACCGGATGGCCGCTCGCCTGAAGGCGAGGCCCGACATTCTCGCGCGGCGTCGCGAGATCGTCGAGCACCCCTTCGGCGCGATCAAGCAATGGATGAACCAGGGCGCCTTCCTGATGCAGGGCCTCGACAACGTCCGAGCTGAGTTCAGCCTGACGGCGCTCGCCTACAATCTCCGGAGGGCGCTCAACATCCTCGGCGCCGAGGCCATGATCGCGGCGGTCCGGGAGTAAAAGGTGAAAGAAGATGCGATACTGACCGGACCGGCCCACATGGAACGATTATCGCGCCAACACAGCCAGCATCCTGTGCCGAAATGCTCAAATATCGCCCAAAAGAACCTTCCGTGAATTGTCACCGCTCAGACCGAGCCGTTTCCACACGGTCTGCTTGATTTTCGAACTCATCCGCCCTTCATGGTCCCATGGTTCCTCCACGGAACTAAAATCTACCTAGAACCATTCGACACCCCGGTCATCCATCCAAACCGATGTAGCGTTATCGCAATGGTTGACGCTGGAATTCCCAAACAACCGCCACAGCGGTTTGCCGCGCATGTTCGATTGGCCACGAACTTGCCCAAAATCGGATTGTGTTACGACATATGTGCCGCATCCTGGACGATCATTGAGCGACGCGAACCAGGGGACCTCCATTGACAATGGGCGGAGACGTGGCGCTGCGTTGGCGTCGCCGATCGCGTCGAGAGCGATGCTGGCGCGATTCCGGTCACCGGCCGGGCGGCCTGCCGGGTTGCCGTTGACGCCCGGCGCGAAGCGCTCTCGCGCCTGCCCGTTCAGTGGTTTTTCAATCTAAGGCCCAATCGGCGACGCAAAAACGGCCTCATTTTTTGTGGCAGACTGACAATTCGAACGCCTCAGAGCACTTTGCAGACTACTGAGACTAGCGTCAAATTTCGCAACGAATGCAAAGAAAACGGGGCTGCGCCTTGTGCGCACAGTCAGATCTGATTGATTGCAAGTCGCAACCAACCAAGCGCTCCATTTTGTTCCTAAACGAGTCGATTAAAATCGAAAAATCGGCAATTCTTAATGTAACGCTCGACGTTCGGCGTCCTTTGCTACTGTTATCGCGAGCTCTCTCTAGCGCTGAGCGCGGCCGAGCGCCGATCTATGGCATGGCATGTGTCACAAAATTGCTATAGAGTTGTACTAACCAGCGCATATGTGATCGACGGTTTCGTCGCACTCACACATAAGCTCCCTCAATACATTTGGAATTTGCATGTCAGATCAGCTCGCGCACCCCGATCCCCTGCCGAAGGTCTGGGATCCCGATACGCGCATCGGCGACATGCTGCGCGGCCTCCGCGGCCTGGTGGTGGGAATCGCGAACGAGAACAGCATCGCCTATGGCTGCGCGGCGAAGCTGCACGCCTTCGGCGCCGATCTGGCGGTGACCTATCTCAACGAAAAAGCGGAACGCTTTGTCCGTCCGCTGGCGGAGAAAATTGGCGCCGAGCTGATCCTGCCACTGGATGTCGAGCAGCCGGGGCAGATGGAAACGGTGTTCGAGCGGATCGGCGCCGAATGGGGCAGGCTGGACTTCGTCGTCCATTCGATCGCCTTCGCCCCGCGCGCCGATCTGCATGGCCGGGTGGTCGACTGCTCGCTCGCCGGCTTCACCCAGGCGATGGCCGTGTCCTGCCATTCCTTCATCGCCATGGCTCGCCTCGCCGAACCTTTGATGACCAAAGGTGGAACGCTGCTGACGATGAGCTATTACGGCGCCGACAAAGTGGTGAACAATTACAATATGATGGGGCCGGTCAAAGCGGCGCTCGAGGCCAGCGCGCGCTACCTCGCCGCTGAGCTCGGCGATCAAAACATCCGGGTATTCGCAGTTTCTCCCGGCCCGCTCAAGACTCGCGCGGCGAGCGGCATCGCCGAGTTCGATGAACTCATCAACGCGGCGATGGAGCGTGCTCCGGCGCGTCGACTCGTCGATATCGCGGAGGTCGGACGCGTCGTCGCATTTCTGGTCGGCGGCGCAGCGTCGGGCATGACAGGCGATACGATCTATGTGGACGCCGGTCTTCATATCGTCGCTTGAGAATCGCATCGTGGCCGGCGTCAGCCGGCCGACCAGGGGGCGCATCGCGCTTCGCCGCGCCGTCCGCATGGGCTTCGGCCCAAATCAAAGAGAGGACATCTCATGAATGAGATCCCGTTTCCGCCGCCGGTTGCTCCGGGCGCGACGCTTGCACAGCTTGGCCTCAGCGAAAAAAGCGATCGCATCGGGCAGGGCCTAACGAGAGCTTCCGAGCTGTCGCAGTCGCTGTCGGCGCTGGGCGCCGGTCACGCGGAGCGGATCGGCAAGACGGTTCGCGCCGGCGGCCGGCAGAGCGTGGCGACGATGCGCGATATCTGGGCACCGAAGCGCGGGGGAGACGCGCT
Source organism: uncultured Alphaproteobacteria bacterium (assembly GCA_963789645.1). Classification (GTDB taxonomy): domain Bacteria; phylum Pseudomonadota; class Alphaproteobacteria; order Rhizobiales; family Beijerinckiaceae; genus Methylocapsa. The sequence continues at coordinate 327,440 of CAWBLM010000010.1, forward strand.
GGCGCGCGACTGGGTCGAATATGCGACGGATTTCGCTCAGCGATCGGCGCTGTTCCTCGATATCATGCGGGAGGTCGGCAACACTTTCAACGAGCAACTGGCCGATCCCGCCCGCCCGCCGGTGCTGGTCTACGATTATGAGGTCGTGGTCGATGGCCGGACACTGGCCCGCCCGGTCAACTATCAGCTATTGCGGATCATCCCGCCGGCTGGGGTGACCGTCGACCCGGCCGAGCGGCCGTATATCATCGTCGATCCGCGCGCCGGGCACGGACCGGGCATCGGCGGCTTCAAGACCGATAGCGAGGTCGGAATCGCGTTCGAACGCGGCCATGCGGTCTATTTCGTCAGCTTTTTCCCTCTGCCGGAGCCCAGCCAGACGCTGGCCGACGTCACCGCCGCGGAAGGCCTTTTCGTACGCGAGGTCGCCCAGCGTCATCCCGATGCGCCGAAGCCCGCGGTTCTCGGCAATTGCCAGGGCGGCTGGGCCACCGCGCTCGTCGCCGCCAGCAATCCGCATGTCACCGGCCCGATCGTCCTCAACGGCGCGCCGATGAGCTATTGGTCCGGCGAGCGCGGCAAGAATCCGCTGCGCTACTTGGGCGGACTCGCCGGCGGGGCGCTGCCGGCCATGTTTTCGTCGGATCTCGGCAACGGTCGCTTCGACGGCGCCCATCTCGTGCTGAACTTCGAGAAGATGAACCCCGGCAATACCTGGTGGCGCAAGTACTACAATGTCTTCGCCAACGTCGACACCGAGGGGCCGCGCTTCAAGGGCTTCGAGAAATGGTGGTCGTCATACTATTTGATGAACCAGGCGGAGATCTGCTGGATCGTCGAAAACCTCTTCATCGGTAATCGGTTGGAGCACGGCGTAGCGGTGCTGGGCAAAGGCGGTCCGGTGGATTTGCGCGAGATCAGAGCGCCGATCATCGTCTTCGCCAGCAAGGGCGACGACATCACGCCGCCGCAACAGGCGCTGAACTGGATCGGCAGAGTGTATGGCGATGAGCGCGAGATCCGCGCCCGCGGCCAGACGATTCTTTACGTCGTCCATGAAGAAATCGGCCATCTTGGCATTTTCGTTTCCGCCAAGGTGGCGCGCAAGGAGCATGACCGCATCGCCACGACCCTCGACGCTGTAGAGGCCCTGGCGCCGGGGCTTTACGAGATGCGTATCGACAAGGCCGTCGGCTCTGACGGCAAGCCCCATTACACCGTTGGCTTCGAGGAGCGCACCATCGCCGATGTTCGCGCTTATGATGACGGCGAGGACGACGAAGAGCCCTTCGCCGTCGTCGCCAAATTGTCTGAGTATCTCGTCAACGCCTATCAGATAATGTTTCAGCCGATGGTTCGAGCCATGGTGACCCCGGCTTTTGCCGAGGCGTTGGTCAAAACCCATCCGCTGCGCGTGCGGCGCGTGCTCCTGTCCGACCGCAACCCCTTGACCCTCCCCATCGCGCCCCTCGCCGAAGCTGCCCGGCAAGCGCGAAAGCCGGCTGCCCCGAGCAATCCGTTTTTTCAGACCGAGCAAATGTTCGCCGGCCTGGTCGAGCAGACGATGGATTTCTGGCGCGACGTCAAGTCGGCGGTGGAAGAGCTCAGTTTCTATGCGATATACGCCAATCCGTTCATGGCGCGGCTAGCCGAAAAAGACGCCTCGACCCCGGATGGCGGTCTAGACGCAACGCTGCGGGAAATGCCCGACGTGAGCAAGGCGCTACAAAATGTCGGACGCGGCGGCTATGCCGAGGCGGTGATCCGCATGCTGGTTCTGATGGCCCATTCGCGGGGGTCGGTGCGCCAATCCCGGCTCGAGCGCTCTAACGAGATTCTGCAGAGCGCCGAGCCGTTCCAAAGCCTCGGCTATGGTGAACGCACGCGGATGATCCATGAGCAGACGCTGATTATCGACTTCGAGCCTCAAGCGGCCATCGCCGCCTTGCCCGCGCTTTTGCCGGATATCGCCGATCGCAAACGCGCGATCGCCCTGGTCGAGGAAATCGCGGGGGATCCGCGCGAGATGAGCGAGCCGACCGTCCGGATGCTGGCGGGCTTGCGCGAAGCGCTGGGCTTGCCCGCAAACGCTGCGTTGCAGAGCGCCGATAGCGGAGCCCGGCAATGACGCACGAGAACCGGCTGTTCTCCGAATTGGCTGTCGGCAATTCGGCGTCGACGACCCGTGTCGTCACGCCCGACGATCTTTACGTCTTCGCCCGCGTCAGCGGCAATCTCAACCCGGCCAATCTGCCTGGCACCGCCCGGGATGACGACGACATGGCGGCGACGGCGCCGTCGATGTGGATCGGCTCGCTGTTCTCCTCTGTATTGGGCAACCTCTTGCCAGGGCCTGGTACGCTGTATGAAGCGCAGACTTTGCGTTTCCGCGCGCGCGCGCATGTCGGTGATCTCCTGACCATATCGGTGCGGGTCGTTGAGTTGCGCGCGCCGGGCACGGTCGTGCTCGAGACGAAGGTCGAGCGCGATGGCGTGCTGATCGCCGATGGCGCCGCGGAGGTTCTCGCCCCGACCATGCGCGCCGTCACCGATGAAACGCAATTGCCGGCGCTGACGGTGCAGCGCCATCGGCATGTCGCGCACCTGCTGGCGGACTGCGAGCGGTTGCCGGCGATGCCGACCGCCGTCGTCGCCCCCGATGAAGAAAATGCGTTGCTCGGCGCCCTGGCCGGCGCCCGCGACAAGCTGATCGTTCCGATTCTTCTTGGCGATGCGGCGAAAATCCGCGCCGTCGCCGAAAGCTGCGGCGCCGACCTTGCCGGCATCGAAATCGAGGATCTGCCGAGCCATGACGCGGCCGCGGCGCGGGCGGTCGAACTCGTTCATCAGGGCAAGGTCGCGGCGCTGATGAAAGGGAACCTCCACTCCGATGAATTGCTGCGCCACGTCGTCAAATCGCAAGGGGGCTTACGCATCGGCCGGCGCATCAGCCATGTCTTCGTGATGGACGCGCCCTCGCTGCCTGAACTGCTTCTCGTCACCGACGCCGCGATCAACATCGCGCCGACGCTGGAGGAGAAGGTCGACATCGTGCAGAACGCCATCGACCTCGGCATAGCGCTCGGCATCGCCCGTCCGAAAGTTGGTGTCCTGTCGGCGGTCGAGACGGTGAACCCGAAGATCCAGTCGACGCTGGACGCGGCGGCGCTGTCGAAGATGAGCGAGCGCGGCCAGATCCACGGCGGCGTGGTCGATGGTCCGCTCGCCATGGACAATGCGCTCAGTCTGTCGGCGGCGAGGACCAAGGGCCTTCACTCCCTCGTCGCCGGGCGGGCCGACATTCTGGTCGCGCCCAACATCGAATCCGGCAACATCCTCGCCAAGGAGCTGACCTATGCGGCGCAGGCGCAGGGCGCGGGACTGGTGCTCGGCGCCAGGGTTCCGGTGCTGCTGACGAGCCGCGCGGATGATGAAGGCTCCCGACTGTTCTCGTGCGCGGTGGCCGTGCTCTACGCGCATTGGCAGGCGACCGGCGTGAGTGCGGTCAAGCCTCTGACCTCTCCGGCGAGCCCTCCCGCGGCGACGGCGCTATGACCCGCTGCGTCATAACCCTCAATGCGGGCTCCTCCTCGATCAAGTTCGCGCTGTTCGAGGCGGCGGGCCCCGGCAAGGACGCGGCGCTGACGCCGCTGGCAATCGGCCTCGCCGAGATGGCTGGCGACGAGCGCCGCCTCACTATTCGCGATGGGGAGGGCAAAAAAATCCACGAAGCGGCCAGGACGGAGCAGGTCGCCGCGCCCTTCCATGCCGAGGCGCTGCGCCGCATCCTCGCTTGGCGCAAGATGGCCTTCCCCGATGCGGAAGTCGTCGCCGCGGGCCACCGCGTCGTCCATGGCGGCGTCCATTACGCCAAACCTGTGATCGTCACCGATGAGGTGCTAGGCGACCTCAAGGAGCTCATTCCGCTGGCCCCGCTGCACGAACCGCACAATATCGCCGGCATCCTCGCTGCGCGCGAAGCCTGGCCGCACGTGCGGCAGGTGGCCTGTTTCGACACCGCCTTTCACCGTGACCATCCCTTCGTCAACGATGTGTTCGCCTTGCCACTCCGCTTTTACGACGCCGGCGTGCGGCGCTATGGCTTTCATGGCCTTTCCTATGAATACATCGTGGACAGGCTCCGGCAGATCGCGCCTCATCACGCGGCCGGCCGGGTGGTTGCGGCGCATCTCGGCAACGGCGCCTCAATGTGCGCAATCCGCGACGGCCACTCGATTGCGAGCTCGATGGGCTTCACCGCGCTCGATGGCTTGCCGATGGGCACGCGCTGCGGCCAGCTCGATCCCGGCGTCGTGCTTTATCTGATGCAGGAAAAGAAGATGACCGTGCAGGAGATTTCCGATCTTCTCTATCGCGAATCGGGGCTGAAGGGTCTCTCAGGCCTATCAAACGATATGCGCGAGCTTGAGGCGTCGGACCGGCCGGAGGCACATCAGGCGATCGAATATTTCGTCTTCCGCATCCGGCGCGAGCTTGGCGGCCTCGCCGCGGTGTTGGAGGGGATCGACGCCATCGTCTTCTGCGGCGGCATCGGCGAACACGCCTGGCGGGTCCGTGAGCGGGTGCTCGAAGGCATGGAGTGGATCGGCGTCGAGCTCGACCGCTTCGCCAATCGCGCCAACGCGCAGGTCATTTCGTCGGAGCGTTCACGCACGCGGGTGTTTGTCATTCCGACCGACGAGGAGGCGATGATCGCGCGCCACACCCTCGCCGCCACCGATCAGAGCGTGAACGCGTAATCGCGGGTCCCAAGAGCGCCGACCCTGGAGCGGGGCGGAAAACCGGTCCCTGCTATTCCTCATCCCGCTCCAAGCCTCGTTTCCGCAAAATGAAGATCGGACTCGTGACGCGCCTGGGCGAGGGCGCCGCGCGCCGCGACGACTTTCGCGCTGGGTCCGAGGGGAAATCGAAAGCGATGGGAAACCGGGCGCGAACCAACTTGACGCATAGGCACTTTTTTTGCTGGTTTTCGTTCAAATTTTTCAGGCTACCCTAACGTCCTGGAGCCATTGCCGCGGCAAAATGCGTCCACGAGCTTGAGCGAATCGGTGTCGTGCATTCGCGCTCTGCGGCAAGTGGGAGCCCAAAATGCTGATCGATGCGAGGCAGGTGGACTCGTTCGCAAACATAAGCGCAGACGTCTGCATTATCGGCGCGGGCGCCGCCGGCATAACAATGGCGCTTGAATTCGCGGGCAAGGGAATCAAAGTCGCGGTTCTTGAAGGGGGAGGCCTGCGTCCGGATGCGGTGACCCAATCCCTTTACGCCGGAGAAAGCCACGGGCTGTCGCATGAGCCGCCCGAAGAATCTCGAAGCCGGTATTTGGGGGGAAGCACGAATTGTTGGGGCGGCTGGTGCCGGCCATTGGATGCGATCGACTTTGAAGCGCGGCCATGGGTTCCAGAAAGCGGATGGCCGATCAGCAGGAGCGATCTTCTGCCCTATTACAAGCGTAGTCATCGATTGCTGGAACTCCGCGAGTTCGACTATGACGTCGGCTATTGGTCGTCCGAATTCACCAAGGCGAACGCCGCGCTTTTTCCGGTTGAAGGCAGCGGCCTCCATAATGTGGTGAGCCAACTCAGTCCGCCAACGCAATTCGGTTCGGTCTATCGCGATCAATTGAGCGCGGCGTCGAACGTCAAATTGTTCCTCTTTGCCAATGCGCTCGAAATCCTCACCAACGAAACCGCAACGCGAGCGACCGGTGTCGCGGTCGGGACGCTCAACCAAAAGTCTTTCGAGATCTCGGCAAAAGTCGTTGTTCTGGCGGCTGGCGGCATAGAGAATCCGAGGTTGCTTCTCGTATCGAACAATGTCGAAGCGGCTGGCCTTGGAAATGGGCGCGATCTGGTTGGAAGATATTATATGGATCATCCACGGATCCATACAACGCGAGTCTCGATCGCCGCGGCCGAACGCTACAGGCCTCTCTATGATGCGACATTGCCAAAAATTCGCAGGGGTCTTGGAACATGCAACACCACTCTTGCAGTGCATCTCGCCCCGACGCCAGACGCGCAGCGCAGTATGAGGCTTCCAAATTCCCGCACCTATCTCCTAGCGCACAGCGGCAATGATGTTTCAAAGTCCTACTTCGCCCTGAAGGCGCTTCGCAGATCTCTGCTCGGGCGAAAGCAGTTTGGCTACCCGCTTTCCCGAGTCTCGCGCGACCTCCTGCGCCAGTTGCCCATCCTGCTCGCCCATGCGCCAAAGACGGCGCTCACGGTGGGGGAGGTTTTGCTGGAGCCTATTCTCAAAAGACGCAATTTTCATCTTGAGTCGGTCATCGAGCCGGTTCCGAACAGAGAAAGCAGGGTTTCTCTATCTGATCAATGCGACCAACTTGGAACGAGAAAGATCAAGTTGAACTGGCAATTGACGGAGCAGGACAAAGATCACTACGCTTCGTTGAACCGAATGATCGTGGCTGGACTGACAAAATCGGGCGCGGTGGCGCCCTCGGATGTCCACGGTGAACAATCCAGCCACTGGCCCGCCAACATTGTGGGTTGCTGGCACCACATGGGGACGACCCGTATGTCCGAGGACCCTGCAAAAGGGGTGGTCGACCCCGACTGCAAGGTGCATGCCATGCATAATCTGTTCGTTGCGGGCAGTTCGGTTTTCCCGACTGTCGGCAGCGATTCGCCCACGATCACGATCGTCGCGCTCGCCCTTCGCCTGTGCGACAGGATTTTGAGTGATTTTGAGCTGGCGCGAACGCGCCTCGAAATTCGCGGTCCGGCAACCGGCGTCGCGCTTTGAATTATGAAAGCCGCCGCTTTTTCACAATCCAGCATTCAAACGACAAGACTTGTGTCCGCGGAAGGGCGCTGCTCCGAACGCAGCCGTTGGCGCGCTGGATCAGCCGAGCTGACGGCGGTGCGACGCCTTACAAGCGATAAATTGCTACGTGCTGAAACATGGCAATTTTGAGGCAAGCGAGCTTAGCTGTCCAATCATCAATTTTTCTTCGTATGCAAAAAATTGTGATTCGGCCTTCGGCCCTTTTGGCGAAAAATGAGCGGCACGCGCGCCTTTTAGCGCGTCGCGGGCGGCGTTTCGACTTGGCGATCGCCAGCGCTTCGAGAAGGCCAAGGAATGCAATTGCGAGAGCGCTCGAAGAGAGCTCGGAAATCCAGGCGAGTTTAATCTCCGGATGGTTCGGCGTGCGCAAGTTGGAACGGGCCATCACGACATCTGGACGCGTCTTTGGCCGACTCCGACCAAGGGCGATCCCGTCAAGGCGATCGGCACTAGCGGCGCGACGATCATTCTGGCGCTTGTCTTGCGCCGGCTGGCGCGCGCCTACCGGCTGCCGCAATCGGATATGTTGACCGCTCTTCATCATAATCTCGGTTGCAGCCTATTTATTCGGCCGGACCTCGCCTGGACCCAGCGGCAATATTTTGACCGACATGGCCGGGTCGGCGCCTGCAAGCCTGCCGGGGCCGCGGTTGCCGGGTTTCAGGTGGGCCTCCACTGCCTGTGATCGCTTCAAGGCCGGTCTCTGCACTGTGAAAAAGATGTACAACAAACAGGCGTCCAACATAATGGCGCCGACCATGACACTGTAGGCCCACGGGCTTTCCATCCAATGCAATTCGATCAACACCCGGGAGAGACCGAATCCGACGACCCATGCATCAAAGCTCATGCAGATCCGACGAAACGTTTCGACATCGAGCCGTCGGATGAGATGGGCGCCAAGCGGTATTCCAACCACAACGGAGGGAATAATCACCAATAAGACGGGCTGGATTTCGGTTACAAACAGACCAAGATTGTAATACACGATGGCGGTCAGACTCAACTCGGCCACGCGAATTAATGCAAGACCGGCGCGAAATTCATTTTTGACCAAGCCTTGATTATTGAACAAAATCGCCAGGGGTGGCCCTGAGATAGTCGTGACGGAATAAAGGAAGCCCAGCGCCGTTCCAAAAGGGAGACCGATCAGCCGTTCCGACCGAATCGGCCTCCGCCAACCGGCTGCCTGGACCAGGATAAGAGGCAGAATAACCGTGTAAGTGACGAATTTGATCCAGCCAGGATGAAGCGAAGCAAGAAGAAAGGCTCCGGCTGCGATTCCAGGCACCAGTCCGATCAGAATGGGAAACACCCTTTTCCATGCAGCTGGAACGCTGTTCCGATTGATGAAGAGAACGTACCAGTTGACAAATACTTCAACGATCACCACCGCGGGATTCAGGACGCGATTTGTATAAAAGACGAGCGCGACCGGCACGGTGAGCGACGAAAATCCATAGCCAAGAGCCCCATTTACAATGGCCGCAAACAAAGTGATCCCGGCAAGAACGATCATTGCGACGTCAAGGGAAGGCACTTTTAATTCTCCGATTGGCGGCGGGCGACGCGCGGCGATCGACGCGATCCGTGCATCCCGGAAATGAAATCCTCAAGGCTATAGTTAAAGACGAGAAGAGATATGGCGCGGGTCGGGCCGTTGACGAAATGCGACGACGAGCCGAAGTTCGAGGCGACCGCCGCGACGACGATAGCGGAATTGGATCCGAAGCGCGGATCGACGCCGGCCACTAGCGTATAGGCCATCGCCTGCGACAGGGAGATCGCGCCGACGGTCAGCCCGGCGATCAGATCCCTTCGCAACTCATCCGCCATGTAATCGCATCCGGTCAAATTATTGAGGCAGCCGAAGAGCGAAAAGCGACGACGGCGGGGCGAGCATGAGAGTGCGACTTCGCAGCGTGAAACGAGGCGGCTCTAACGGCCGCCAAGTTGCTCCAGGCTTTTTTGGAAATCGCCGGAAATCTGTTCATCATCGCCTCGAAAATGCGGCCCGTAGGCATGTCCATACAGTATATAAGATTTATGGACAATAGCAAAATCCGGTCGGGCGTTGGATCGTTCGCGCGCGCCTGAAGGCAGGGCGCGCAGACGGACGCCAGCCTTGCAGCGGACTAAAACAAGGACAGAAAAACGGGCGCGATCAAAGCGGTCATCAAGGCGTTCAATCCCATCGCGAGCCCGGCGAAGGTTCCGGCGACGGGATCCACTGAGAAGGCGCGGGCGGTGCCGATGCCGTGGGAAGCAAGACCGGCCGCGAACCCTCTCGCGGCGAAGTCGCGGATTCGCAGCGCGTTCATGAGGGGCGTCACCATCACCGCCCCAATGATCCCCGTGGCGATGACCAGCACCGCGGTCAGGGCCGGTTCGCCGCCCAATCGCTCGGAAATCGCCATCGCCACCGCCGCGGTGACCGACTTCGGCGCTAAAGACACAAGAACGCTCCTTGGCGCCCCGAATGCAGCGGCAATCGCCAGAGACGAAGCGATGGCTGTCGTCGATCCGGCGACCAGAGCCGCCGCAACTGGCAAAAGATGGCGACGCACCAGCGGCCAGTGGCGGTAAAGTGGCAAGGCAAGCGCCACTGTCGCCGGGCCGAGCAGAAAATGCACGAATTGCGCCCCTGCGAAATAGTTCCTGTAGTCCGTGCCAGTGAGCTTCAGCAATGCCGCGACCAAGATCACAGCGATCAGCACGGGATTGACAAGCGGATTGCGGTGGGCGCGGCGCGCCAGCGCGTCGGCCGCGAGCCAAGCGAGGAGGGTGACGGTAAGCCACAGCAGCGGGGTTGTGGAGAGGAAAACCCAAAGACTGAACGGCGTCGTCACGACTTTGGCTCCCCGGCGTCGTCGCCGATCCGCCGGGCGACAGCCATAAAGACGGAGGCTGTGACGACAAGTGTGAGCGCCGTTGATCCGATAAGGGCCGCTGTAATGGCGAGGCTATGGTCCTCCAGCTGCTTGAGATGATCCACAACGCCAACTCCCGCCGGGACGAACAGCAAAGCAAGGTTCAGCAGCAGGCCATCGGCCACTCGTCCGACCTCAGCACGGCTTACTTCCGCCCGATCGAGGCGATTCAGACGCTGGTAGGCCTGAAGGCCGAGGAACAAAAAAACGAGACCCAGCACGGGACCCGGCACCGGCAGCCCGAGCGCGCGCGAAACCACCTCGCCGAAGAGTTGGCATAGAAGGAGTAAAACAAAGCCTTGGATCATGGGTACCTTCCCCCAAGCCGCCATGGAGCCGCCACGCGGCGCGGACAGGCCGAGTTGGGTGCAGGCTCCTTTCGCCACCTACTATGGAGCGGTCGGCGACCTGCGTCGAGACGGCGAAATTGCGCCGGACGGAACCTTGGAGTGTCTGTCCCGGCGCGTGAAAGGACTCTCAGTTCAGCCGGCCCCGCGGAGGTTGCGGGGCTTGCCGGATCCGCGCGGCGATCGGACTGGCTTGATGATGGATCATCCGCCAGGCGCCATCGATGCGTCTGAACCAGTTGGTCGCGGCGAGCGCCAATTCGCCGACGATTTCGACGCAAAGGACCCGGCCTTCGACGCCGGACGCCAGGACCTGCTCATCTTCATGCGCGATTTGCTCTTGCGTGGGGTTGCCTAGAATGTCGCGGTAGGACTGCAACACTTTTTGCCGCCCGATCAGGACCGGCCATCCAGGGTGAACGTAGGAGACGTTGTCGTCGGCCCAGATTTCGCTCATGCCGGCGAAATCGGCGCCGCCGAACGCGCGGTAGTAAGCAGCGTTCGCCGCCAAAATCGCATCCTCGTCGGTCATTGCTCTTTGCGGCGCCTCAATCGGCCGCTGAAAAATTCGAAGCTGGTCCGCGGCCGTCGCCGAAACCTCCTCGCAGTCTAGCCGCTATGAAACAATCTGGCCGACCGTCTGATATCATTGCGCCAGATTGAGCGAACGGCAACTGCGAGGCCCAATTCGAAATCGCCCGCGGGATTTGCGAGTCGCCCCGTTGCCTCGCGCCTTTTACAATCCTCCCGTGTCAGCCTCGCCGCCGGTGACGACCAGCGGCGAGATGGCCCGGCGATTTATGCGCCAATTCAGCTTGCTTTGGAAAATTTCGCCGCCTCCTCGGAGCCTTTCGTGGCGTCGCCTGCGCTATAGGAATGCGCCCCCGCGCCAGCGAGCTTACCGCCGTCGACGATCAGATATTCGTCGCGGATCGGCTGGCCTTCGAACCAGCATTCGAGAATCTCTCTCGTGCCGGCGGCATAGCGCGCCTGAGCCGAAAGCGAGGTGCCCGAGATGTGCGGCGTCATGCCGTGATGCGGCATGGTCCGCCAGGGATGATCCTTCGGCGCCGGCTGCGGGAACCACACGTCGCCGGCATAGCCCGCAAGCTGTCCGCTTTCGAGCGCCCGCACCACGGCGTCGCGGTCGCAGATTTTGCCGCGCGCTGTATTCACGAGATAGGCGCCGCGTTTCATCTTGGCCAAGAGAGCGTCATTGAACAGATGCTCGGTTTCCGGGTGTAGCGGCGCATTGATGGTTACGACGTCGCAAACTTTGACCATGTCCTCGACCGTCGGATGCCAGATGAGGCCGAGTTCCTTCTCGGTCGCTTCGGGCAGGCGGTGCCTGTCGTAATAATGCAGATGCATGTCGAAGGGCTTCAGCCGCCGCAGCACCGCAAGGCCGATGCGCCCGGCAGCCACCGTGCCGACATGCATGCCCTCGACGTCGTAGGAGCGCTCAACGCAATCGGCGATGTTCCAGCCGCCCCTCACCACCCATTGATAGGATGGGATATAGTTGCGCACCAGCCCGAGAATCATCATCACGACATGCTCGGCGACGCTGATCGAGTTCGAGTAGGTGATTTCGGCCACCGTTATCCTGCGGTCGATCGCCGCCTGCAGGTCGACGTGATCGGAGCCGATGCCGGCGGTGATGGCGAGCTTCAGCTTCGGCGCCTTGGCGATGCGCTCCTCTGTCAGATAAGCCGGCCAGAACGGCTGGGAAATAACGACTTCGGCGTCGGGCAGCTCACGCTCCAGAACTGAATTCGGGGCCGTCCTTGCTGGAAGTCACGATCAACGTATGGCCTTGCGATTCGAGATATTTGCGGAGGCCAAGCTCGCCGGTAACGCTGCCGAGCAGAACGCCCGGTTGAAAGTCGATTGCTTTCGGCGTCGGAAGTGTTTGGCCGCCGGGGTAATGATCGATCTTCGGTAGATCATCCCGCGCATAGGATTTTGGATATCCATCGACGGGATCATCATATAAGACGCATACGACCTTTGCCATATTCTTCTTTCCTTGAGATGTGGGCAGAAGAGAAAACGCTCGGCTGCAGGTTGTCACCACCGAAGCGTCGCAAATTCAGAACTCAACGCTTCAGCTATGGGCTGTCTTATTGCTATGCAGGGAGCGAGCGTTTCTCCGTTCGAACGGTGCTTACTTTGTTGAATTGGTGTCTCCCCACGTCGAATGCAACGTAAACTTACGCAGGGCGTCTCAAAAACAAATGGAAAGCCTGAGCGTCGGTTAACCGTCTCGATCAAGTCGGCGGCTTTGGACCTGCGCGGCATAGCGGACCGGCGCCGCGGCGCTAGCTAGGCGCCGCACACGAAATTTAAAACATGAGCTAAGCGGGAAGGCGCCTCCTGAAAACCCCTCAAACCATAAAAAATCAGTCGTTTTGCGTGCGCCCCGGGTCGTTCCGCCGCGCTTTGTCGGGGCTGCGCGCATTATCCAGGATCAATGCGTCTTGGGTTGAGTGACGCTAGTTCACGATTTTCCCAGCCACTTGGTCCTCAACTTTCCGTCGAAAAGAGCGCTTGCGGCTGGGAAGGCGATCCGAAAGAAGATCCCTCCGGGAGGCGGCCCGCAAAAAATCGAAATGGCGGCCGATCCGTCCGCGAAAAGGGCGGCGTAGCCAGCAAAAACCGGGGGAGGCGTCTTTCGATGGAGCGCAGTCACGTCAAGGCTTATCTCGTTGGCGGCGGCGTCGCTTCGCTTGCAAGCGCCGCCTATTTGATCAAGGAGGGCGGCCTTCAGGCGTCGAACATCCGTATTCTCGAGTCTTCGAATATCGTCGGCGGCGCTGTCGACAAGCTTGGCTCTCCCGACAAAGGCTATGTTATCCGCGGCAGGCGGATGTTCAATTTTTCCTACGTCTGCACCTACGCCCTGTTGTCGTTCATCCCGTCGCTGACGGACGCGGCGAAGACGGTGCGCGATGAACTCATCGCCTTCAACGAGCGCGTCAAGACTTTCGCGAAGGCCCGCCTTATCGTCAATGGCGAAAAGGTAGACGTCTCCTCGATGGGCTTCGGCGCCAAGGATCGTCACGATTTGTTCGAACTCATATCTCGTTCCGAGCGCTCTCTTGGCGCGAAGCGAATTGACGAATGCTTCCGGACGTCCTTCTTTGAATCCAATTTCTGGTACATGTGGGCGACGATGTTCGGCTTCCAGCCTTGGCACAGCGCGGCCGAGTTCAAGCGCTATATCCACCGCTTCGTGCATGAATTTCCGCGCGTCAATAGTTTGGCCGGTTTCGATCGTACGCCCTACAACCAATATGAGTTGATCATACTGCCGATCGAGACCTGGTTGAAGAACCAAGGCGTCGTGTTTGAAAAGAATGCGCAGGTTACCGACCTCGAACTCAGATCTTCGAGCAACGCCGTGAGCGTCGAGCATTTGCACTATGTTGCAAGGGGCGAGACCAAAGACATACGGATCGGCGTCAACGACCTCGTTTTCGTCACCAATGGATCGATGACGGCCGCGACCACCTTCGGTTCGCATGTTGCGCCGCCCGTGTTGAATACGAGCAAACCAGCCGAATGGGCGCTTTGGAGGAAGCTTGCGCGCAAACGCCGCGATTTCGGGCGCCCGTGGATATTCGACGACCACATCGACGAGTTGTGGGGAGAATCCTTTACGGTCACCTGTCGCGATCTTTCGCTTCTGCACATGATCGAGGATTTTACAGGCAATCCGGCCGGCACCGGCGGCTTGGTGACGTTCAAGGATTCGAATTGGCTGTTATCGATGATCGTCCCCTATCAGCCGCATTTTCTCAATCAGCCCGCGGACACGGCGGTCTTTTGCGCCTATGGCTTGGTTCCGCACAAGCGCGGCAATTTCGTCCATAAAAGAATGTTCGATTGCAGCGGCGAGGAATTTCTGATCGAACTCTGTTCTCATTTGGGGTTTGCGGCGGAGCTTCCACGAATCCTCGCCGCTTCAACCTGCATCCCTTGTATGATGCCTTATATGACGAGCCAATTCCTCATCCGGCAAGAGGGCGACCGGCCGCAGGTCGCGCCTCAATGCGCAACCAATCTCGCCTTCATCGGGCAGTTTTGCGAGATCCCGGACGACGTCGTTTTCACGGTGGAATATTCGGTGCGCTCAGCTCAATTGGCGGTCTACAAATTGTTGCAAATGGATAAGGAGCCGCCGCGCCTTTATCAAGGCCAATGCGACTTGCTCGTGTTCATCGACGCTATCGACGCCATGTTCAGCTGAACCAGCCCGGACGATGGTCCTGGCGCGATCGCCGGTCGCGCAAAAGGTCAGGGCAATCGCCAAAGCCGACACCGAAACAAGAGCGGGCCTTTATTCTCGCGTCAGGCGAGGCTGGCCTTGAGCTTGTCGCCGAGGTCGGTGTTCTCCCAGGAGAAGCCGCCGTCGGCGTCGGGGTCGCGGCCGAAATGGCCGTAGGCCGCGGTGCGGGCGTAGATCGGCCGGTTGAGCTTGAGATGGTCGCGGATGCCGCGCGGCGACAGGCGCATGCTGGCGCCGAGCGCCGCCTCGAGCCGGTCCTCGGCGACCTGGCCGGTGCCGTGCGTGTCGACATAGATCGACAGCGGCTCGGCAACGCCGATCGCGTAGGCGAGCTGGATGGTGCAGCGGTCGGCGAGGCCGGCGGCCACCACGTTCTTGGCGAGATAGCGGGCGGCGTAGGCGGCCGAGCGGTCGACCTTGGTCGGGTCCTTGCCGGAAAACGCCCCGCCGCCATGCGGCGCCGCGCCGCCATAGGTGTCGACGATGATCTTGCGCCCGGTCAGGCCGCAGTCGCCGTCCGGGCCGCCGATCACGAATTTGCCGGTCGGATTGACGTGCCAGACGGTGTCGGCGCCGATCCAGCCCTCCGGCAGGGTGGCGCGGATATAGGGCTCGACGATGGCGCGCACGTCGTGCGAGCTCAGGCTGTCGTCGAGGTGCTGGGTCGACAGCACGATCTGGGTGACGCCGACCGGCCGGCCCTGGACATAGCGCACCGTCACCTGGCTCTTGGCGTCCGGGCCGAGCCGGGCGGCGTCGCCGGCCCCCGCCTTGCGCTGGCGCGCCAGCACCTCGAGAATCTTGTGGGCGTAATAGATCGGCGCCGGCATCAGCGCCGGCGTCTCGCGGCAGGCGTAGCCGAACATGATGCCCTGGTCGCCGGCGCCTTCGTCCTTGTTGCCGCCGGCGTCGACGCCTTGCGCGATGTCGGCCGACTGCGCGTGCAGCAGCACCTCGACCTTGGCGGTGCGCCAATGGAAGCCGTCCTGTTCGTAGCCGATGTGCTTGATCGCCCCGCGGGCGGCGGCTTCGATCGCCGCGACGGCGATCGCCGGGCCGCGCACCTCGCCGGCGATGATGACCCGGTTGGTGGTCGCCAACGCCTCGCAGGCGACGCGGATCTGCGCCGGGTCGAGGCCGGCGCGGGCGCCCTCGCGGAAGAACAGGTCGACGATCTCGTCGGAGATCCGGTCACACACCTTGTCGGGATGGCCCTCGGCGACGGATTCACTGGTGAAAAGATAGTTCCCGCGCGCCATCGCCGCCCTCCGGTTGCGCAATCTTCGCGAGCCCGGCCGGCGCAGCGCGCCCGGGGCTCAAAATGAGCCCGAGAAATTCAATACCCCGTTCGTTTTGTCAAGCAAAAATGCCCCGCCATGTTCGTTAGACCGAACGGACGCCCTCAGTCGCGCAAGGCTAAGCGCCAAAGGCTGCGGCGCGAAGCGCCGACTGATCATTTGTGCGGCGACTGGCGGGACGCGAACCAAGTTTATGATTTCGGGAGCCCGGATGAAAAATCTCTACATTCAGGGCCGCGGATCCCGCAGTCGTGCAACTGAAGCCTTTCGTCGACGTTTTGTCGTAGCGCATTCGCACTAACGAAATTCGGATTTCCCGCGACGGATTTGGCGCTCCGCCGGCGAGGTTGTCGTCTAGCGGCTAGCGAAACAAGAGATTCAGATGCCCGATCGGCCCCCTAACGAACTCAGTCGGGCAAAGACCGCCGATTGTGCGGCCCGGATGGTCCGGCATGGCCGCGAGCCTTTGCTGCCGATGTCGGAGTGGCGTTGGGCAATTCGGCGCTCCCTTCGATCGGTTCAAAGCGGCGGCGCCGCGGTTAATCGTCTATGTTTGGTTGGGCGAAACTCAAACCATTCATCGTTTCGGCAGGGGCGGCTGTATGGCGCGTCGGCTGCCCGCCTGTTGGGAATCCGGCCATGCCGCAGCTAGCCCAAAGAGGCGCCGAGGACGTGCGGATAGAGCCTGAGGGGCTCCACGGCCGGCTCGGTGTCCCGCCTGGCGCGAGGGGAGTCGTGATTTTTGCGCATGGAAGCGGCAGCGGACGCCTGAGCCCGCGCAACAACCATGTCGCAAGCGCATTGAGGCGGGCTGGTTTCGCTACTTTTCTTCTTGATTTGCTCACGCCTCACGAAGAGCGCGACCGGGGCAAGGTATTCGACATTGACCTCCTCGCGTCGCGCCTGACATTGGCTACGGGGTGGATCGCGAACAATCCGGACACGGCCGATCTCGTGCCTGGTTATTTCGGAGCAAGCACCGGGGCGGCCGCGGCCCTTACGGCCGCCTCCCGGCCTGACTCTCGAGTCGCCGCGATCGTGTGCCGCGGCGGACGTCCGGATCTTGCGTTGGATGTTCTCCCAATGGTGCGCGCGCCGACGCTTCTGCTCGTCGGGAGCCTCGATGGTCCCGTCATCGAAATGAACCGGCGGGCCTTTGATGAGCTCACATGTGAGAAGCGCTTGTTGATCGTCGACGGCGCCAGCCATCTGTTCGAGGAGCCAGGAAAGCTGGACGAGGTCGTGAGCTACGCGACGGAGTGGTTCGAGCCTTATCTGCGGCGATCGGCGCCAATCATGACATAGCTCGCTTGACCACAGGCCGGGCAATTCGGCGCGGCTTCCTCCTGGCGCGGATCTACGATAAATGGGACGCCTGCGCGTCGGACATGCGCCGGCAGGTTAAGAAGGGGACGAGCGAGCGTTCATAGGGCGTGAGACCCTTCAGGGTGTTCAGGCGCCGAGCGACATTGTAGGCGGCGACGAAATCGCCGAGATGTTTTCGAAGCTGATCGCGGCTTTCGGGGCGGTGACGTTTGACCGTTGCTTCCTCGAGCGTCCGGTTCATGCGCTCGACTTGGCCGTTATTCGGTATGTATCGGCGGCGCCTTTCTCGTCCGGCCGCGCTTTTCAAAGAACACCGTTATGGTGAGCCCCTCTGGGTCGTGGGGCGCCGGGAGCGCGAAGGCGCGGGCAGACCGCCGATAGAGAGTGGGCTGAGAGAATCCCGGCCGGTCGCGAGGAATCGTCAACGTCATTTTGGAAGAGCCGGTCAGCGGTTGGCGCCGCCTTCGGCCCGCTCGCCCTCAAGATGCTCCTTAAGCTCGGTGTTCAATGCGCTCCGACGGCGCCTTCTTCAGATCATCAGCAGGCCGTCCTTGGCGAAAACCTCATTGCGGTCGCGACCGGCCAGAGGCTGGTCGAGCAGCGCTTTTTCAATCGCCATGCGATGATTCCTCCGTTAGCATGGCCTCGAGCACGAAAATGCGGACAGTCCTGCGGCCATATCCCCGGCGCCCAACCACGAAATCGACCCTGTCTAGCACGAAAGTGAGAACGCCATGTCCCATCACCTCGACTCACCGATCGCTCGGCAAGACATCCGCCTCGACATCACGGACCTCTACGTATTCCGTGGAGAGACGGGCACCGTGTTCGTGATCAACGTCTGCCACTCAATTGCCGGCCCGATTCCTGCGCCCGGCTACCACCCGGAAGGCATGTATGAATTCAAGATAGACCTCGACGGCGACGCCGTCGAAGACATTACCTATCGTATCACATTCGACGAACGGGACGAACACGGCAAGCAGCGCTATGTCGTGCGATGCATCAGGGGCGCGGACGCCATCGATCCGGACGCGGCCGGCACTACCGTCGCCCAGGGGACGACCGGCGAGGCCGTGTCTACGACAGCCGGGTTACGCGCCTGGGCCGGCAGGGCTGGGGACCCATTTTGGATCGAGCCCGATGTGCTGCACGCGGTTGGCCACGCATTCCAGGACGGAACGGTCATCGACCTGTCAGGTTGGGATTCCAGTCGGGCGAAGAACCTGTTCGCTGGCCACACCGTATATTCGATCGTGCTGGAAGTGCCCGATGGCGAGCTCCTCGGCGGCCCAGCCGGCAAACGCCGGATTGGCGTTTGGGCCGCGGCGACGCTTGCCACCGACTCGGGGGGATGGCGCTCGATCAACCGCGTCGGCCTTCCTATGATTCACCCGCTTTTCACGCAGTTCAACGAAGATCTCGGCAACCGTCTCAATGCTGGGCGGCCGGCCGACGATTTCCTGACCTACGGAGAGGTCATCACCAAGGCGATCGGCGGTTGTGTGTCGGCCTGTGGAACCGCCGAAGACGCGCGAGCATATGGGGATAAGGTCGCGCATCGGTTCTGCCCCAACATCCTTCCTTACGTGATTGGCACACCGGCTGTATTCGGCTTCGCCGAGTGGAACGGCCGTTCGCTCACGGACAACGCCCCGGATGTTATGTTTTCGATAGCCGCGAACGCTCCAATACGCCTCGGGGTCGGCAAGGACTCAGTCACGTCAAAGCCATCGAAAGTCTTTCCATACGTTCCTGCCGCCAATTCGCCGGATCCGAAATCCGGCCCCGAGCCCAGCTGGCATGGACCAGCGTGATCGGCAGCGATGCGCGTTCGCGACCGTCCCCGCGATCGAGAGATTGGGATTATGCATCCTGGACTTGTATTTTGCGGATTTCCAGTCGCACAGAGGCGCTGAATAACGCTCGTTACAAGGGCCGCTTGCCGTTCCCGCTCGCGGCACCCTGCCGCCAACCGGCATGCAGACCCCTTTCGGCCGCCGCACCGCGAGCAGACGTTGCGCCGCACTCTGTAAAACCCCAGCCGGCAAGCTTTTCTTTTGCCGTGAACCAAACCAATAACATGACACGAATATGAATAGTTGACATTCATTAAAAAATTGCCTGAAATTTGCCGTATTCCATGACGTAGCAATTTGGAGCGGAATCGGGAGGGGCGGCTGAGTGCACAGAGGTCGCCCCTCCCACCGGAAAGACAAGAGGCTGCCAATCCGGCGACAAATCGGGGCAATCCATCACAAGGCCATGCGCTAGAGCGGCGTCGCCGGGCGATCCATCAAGAACAATGGCCGTCCCACATAAGGTCGCGAAGACCAGCGGTCGCATTCCCATAACCTTCGTCGTCGATCCATTGTGATTAGCGATAAGTGTTAAAAGGCAGGCCGATCCGGTGCCCCGCGTTGGCTAAAAGCTGACTGTCGTCAATCTGGCCTTGGCCGTCTTTCAGCCAGGAATTGGAAATCGCCGCTATCGGTGGCGAGCAGTATCTAGACTGTAGCGCTGGCGAGGCCGCGCAGCGATCAAACTGAGCGGCAAAGGCCTATCCTACGAGTTCGACGTCATTCAACCGCACTTGGGGGGAGGGCCACCGAGCGCCGCGGGCGGGCTGATCGGGATCATCGTCTGGACGGTGCTGAAGGAGGCTCACAAGGGCAGCTGCTTTTGCCCCATCCGTTGCCCTCGAAAGCATCTTTGCTAATTTACGAAGCAATCCAGCGGCGTAAACGGTTGGTTTTATTGGTACCGCCACCCCGGCTCGAACGGGGGACCTCTAGATCCACAATCTAGCGCTCTAACCAACTGAGCTATGGCGGCGCGACCGACAGGCGGCGGACCCTAAAAGGAACCACCGCCGATTGCAAGGGTGGAACGGCTCGCCGTGCGATCATCGCCGCGAGTTTCCGCGCTAGCTTTTCCATAAGAGCCCTGCGAGAGAAGTTAAGGATAATTAATCATTTTTTACTGAATCGAGGGCTATCACATGGATTTGCGTTCTGGACGTGGTTAGGTTTCAGTTAACGCCGTCCAATGGAAAGCGTGGGCATGACCGAGATTTGCTTCGAGCCTGGGCCGAGCGAGCAAGACGCCAGGGACGCGTTGCGCGCTTTATCGTCGAGGCTAGCCGCCGATACGCCGATCCTGGCTCTTGGCGGCCGCCATGCGGTCAACGCCGGCCAGGCGGTCTTCGCCAGCGTCGCCATCCTGCGCGTCTTCGGCGCAAAAACGCTCGCCGCGCTCTCGCTGTCCATCGCCGGATCCGCGTCTTTCCGCGATTCTGGCGGCGCCGAAGACGCTGTCGCAGCGGCCGAGAGGCTGCGTCAACTCGCCTCGAGCTTGCCGCTCGATGGCCCCGCGCGAACTCGAGCGGCTGCGGTTCGGCGCCGAAGGGCGCCAGACGATGACATTTTTGTGCCGCCGTCTGACGGTTAGCGGCTCGCCGCCTCTGTTCCTTGCGGCGGCGCTCGATCTGCCTTGCGCCAGCTCGGATGCGCCGGCGCCCGGCGCGCCAAGCGCGCTCCACGCAGGGCCCGCGCCAGCGCAGCGCGCCGGGGCTGAGCGGTTCCTCTGGCGGACCGACGCCGACGATCGGCTGGTCGAGATCGGGCCGCAGCTGACCGAAGCGGTCGGCGAGACCCCAGCCGATCTTATGGGCCAAAGTCTGGCGCGCATCATCGCCAGCTTTGACGCCGACCAGGGGATGCGGCTCGCTCTGCTTCTGGAACGTCAGGAGAGTTTCAGCGGCGTTGAAATCCTCTGGCCGATCGCGGGATCATTGGCGCGCGCGTCCATAACTCTCGCGGGATCGGCGCGATTCGACCCTCAGCTCCGCTTCCTTGGCTTTCGCGGCTTCGGCCTCATCTTCAAGGAGCCAGCGCCCGAGGCGCCGCGGCTCGATGAGCCCAATGTCGTCCCTTTGCATCCGTCCCCGGACAAAGCGGTGGAGCGCGAGGGACTGGGAGGCGGACCCGCCGGCGCATCAACTCCCGAGGAACAGAGCGCCATTTTTGCCGTCGCTGCGTCTCTGAGCAAGGCCGGACAAACAGCGCAAAATAAAGACCACGAAGGGATCGCTCAGCGCTTCGAGCAGGCGCCATCTTCAGGCAGCCGCGCGCAGCTCGCCGATCTTGCGCGAAGGTTGGAAGCTGAATGGCCGGGGGAGCGCGGGCCCGCCGGCGCCGCGCAGGCGGCGCAGAGCAAGATTTCGCTCGACGCGGGCCCCGCTCTCGACGCTTTGCCGATCGGCGTATTGATTTGCAGCGACGGCGCCCCGAGCTTCGCCAATCGCTTTCTGCTCGACCTTCTTGGCTGTGCCGATCTTGGCTGCGCCGAAGCGATTGGCGCGCTCGCTCCGATCATCAAGCGCGCGCCGGGACAAGGCGATAGCGTCGATCTTCGCGACGGCGCCGGAAAAGCCGTCCCTTGGCGCATACGCAGACAAGCGCTGGGCTCGCAAAACCTGGAGCTGATCTCCTTGCAAGCGCGCAACGAAGCGCCGCGGGCCGAGGCGGAGCTGCGCCATTATCAACGCGAGGCGCGCGATCTCAACGCCATCCTGGACACAGCGATGGACGGCGTCGCCGTGCTCGACTCGCAAGGCCGCATCAAAGCCCTGAACCGTTCCGGCGAAGCGCTGTTTTGCTATGACAAGGCCGAGGTCGCCGGCGAGCCTTTCACCGCACTGATCGCTCCCGAAAGCCGCGAACGAGCGGCAGCCTATTTTCAAGGGTTGAAATCGAATGGCGTCGCCAGCCTTTTGAATGATGGCCGCGAGGTGTTGGGTCTGACGCGCCAGGGGGGGACGATCCCGATCTTCATGACGCTCGGCAGGATCGGCCGGGCTGGCTCGAGCGCGGCGGCCGAACAGGACCAGCGGTATTGCGCGCTGTTGCGCGACATGTCGCATTGGAAGAAAGTCGAGCGCGAGCTCGACGAAGCGCGGCGCGAAGCCGAACGCGCGAGCGCCCTCAAATCCGACTTCCTCGCCAAGGTCAGCCATGAAATCCGCACCCCCCTCAACGCCATCCTGGGGTTTGCGGAGGTCATCATGCAGGAGCGGTTCGGGCCCATCGGCAGCGAGCGATACAAGGGCTACCTGAAGGACATTCACAGTTCGGGCGCGCTGGTGATGAGCCTCGTCAACGATCTTCTCGATCTGTCCAAGATCGAGGCGGGCAAGCTGGAACTTTCCTTCGAATCCGTCGACGCCAACCATATCGTGACGCAATGCGTCTCGATGATGCAGCCGCAGGCGAGCCGGGCCCGGGTCATCACCCGGCTGTCGCTGGCGCCGCAGCTGCCGCATATTTTCGCGGACGAGCGCTCGCTGCGCCAGATCGTCTTAAATCTTCTCTCGAACGCGATCAAGTTCACTCGCCCTGGCGGCCAGGTCATCATCTCGACGGCGCTGACCGAGGCCAATTGCGCCGCCTTGCGCATCCGCGACACAGGCGTTGGCATGTCGGACGATGATCTCGAAGTCGCGCTCGAACCCTTCGGGCAAGTGTCGGCCTCGCGGCTGAAAGGAGGGACGGGCCTCGGCCTGCCGCTCACGAAGGCGCTGGTCGAAGCCAATCGCGCCGTCTTCTCGATCAAGAGCAAGCCGCATGAAGGCACGCTGGTCGAGGTCGCCTTTCCGCCGGCGCGGGTCGTCTCCAACCGAAAATGACGCCGGGCGCGGCGAACCCAATTTGCGGAAACGAAAAGCCGAGGCGGCCAAGCAAATAACTTCTCTACGGGCGGCCTAGTGCTTAAATTTTCATTGAGCTTATGTATAACATTAGCCGTTCAGGCCACAAGGAGGAGGCGCTCGATGGATATTGTAAATCGGTCCGGCCAAAACATCTACTGGAGGACCTTTCCTACCAGCGAAGTGCTTTTGTAGCTTATCCCGTTGTCCCAGGCTCGTCTATGTCTAGTAGTTTCTCCGTCTCGGCCGGCTGATTTTGCGAGTTGGCTGAGCGGTCCTGTCGCATTCCCGTCGCCGTTTTTCTGTGGCGCGGCGCTCGCCTAACGGTCTTTTCGCCCTTTCGAGGATTGGCGTTTCCGGTAATGTCCCAATAACTCACCGGTTCATGATGCGAGGCAATGCCGAGCATGGTTTCGAACGAGACGTGCCGATAAAAACGGCGGTTGTAGCGGAAGACGAATTCTTCGAGATAGGTGTCGACGTGTTTTCGGCGCAGGCCGTGATAGGTGCCGAGGCTCCAGCGTTTCAGCAGCGCGAAGACCCGATGAATCCACGGCAGCACGACATGGCCCGCCATTTTGCCAACCACGCGCGGATCGTGCCGGTAGTCGCCGGACAGACCAGGATAGGATGCGTGGCCGTCAGTGAGCAGCGTGGCTCCCGGCTTCACATTGGCCCTGACGAAAGCTTCGATCGAGGCGGCGGAATTATCCGCGATCATGGCGAGGCGGATGCGGCCGGAACGCGTATCGAGGTATTTTGCGTGTTTGCGTCGCGGTTTGGCCCGGTTTGTGTCGCGATCAATCACCTCGACCGCGCCTGCGATAAGGATTTTTCCAGCGTTGCCAGGCTCGAAGAAAGTATCGCCGACCCGGAATGGAATTTCTGTCTGATCGACTTCGACGACGCCTTCGAGAGGTTCGCGGTTTGGATCGACCATGGATCGCCGCAGCTTTTGCGTCAGAAGCCAAGCTGTCTTGTAGGTGAGGCCGAGCTGATCTTCGAATTGCCGCGCCGACATGCCGTTGGAATGCGTCGCCATGAGATGCGCGGCCCAGAACCACGTCGTCAGCGGCAGCTTGGAGCGATGCATCGCCGTGCCCGCCGTAATCGAAGTCTGGCGTCCGCAATCGAGACATTCGAATGTGTATGCCCGGCTCTTCAGCGTCACCGCGCGGCGGGCGCCGCAGCCAGGGCAGACAAAGCCATCCCGCCATCGCCGTTCGAACAAGAACGCGGCGCAGCGCGCCTCGTCGGGAAAAGTCTGCTGGAATTGGGTAAGCGACCGCGCCTTGGCCATCGGGTGATCCGTCGCCACCCCTCGCGGCAGCTCACTCAGGCCGCAATACCACATTTAGTTGAACCTGGGACAACGGGATAAGCCACGTGCTTTTTTGGGCCGGCCTTGATGAAGGTTATCTCAAACCCGGTCAACTCGGTAACACCAATCCAGGCGGTGACGCCCTGCTAGAGATTAAGGTTCCCACCGCCAATATGACTATGGGGTGGGCAGGTAGAGCTCCAGTCTCCGCCACAACTGCTTCAAATAATAAAAGGATTGTGTTCACAGGCGTTGGGCTGGCGGCGCTGGACACTGCTTTCTTCAATTTGACCGGCGTGTATCCACCCACGCAAAACAACGATCAACGAACTCCATTTCCGCAGACCATTTTATTGCAAGTTCTTAACGCTGTTGGTTCTTTGACACAAGCGCTTGTTTCCAGCGCCTGGACAGATAACGCCACCAAATGGCTACAGGCGGGCGTGTTTAACGCTGCGGGCTCGCTCTGGACGATTTTCGGTCCGAAACCGGCAAATCCGCAAAGCGATCCGCTGAATCTTGACGACGTCACGAAAGCTGTGGCCGACGTCATTGACAACGACGACGCTCAAAACGCAGCGGCCGAAATCCTTGCGGTTTCAGCGTGGCTCAGAAATTACGTCAATATCAGTCAAGATATAAATGCGGGCGCTCAGCCTCAAAATGTAACCCAAACTAACGATGGTTTTAGCCAAGCAGTAATAGACGCGCTATTGCCAACATCGAATTTTGTCTTCCAAATGTCCATTCTCAAAACCCGTCCGGAAGTATGTAAATACGTCATTCCAGTGTATATACTTGGAATTTATCTGCATCTTAATCTCCAGCGTATCTATATGGCGCTCAAAGGTTTGGTCGCTGACCCCCTGCAAAACAGCATCCTCTATTCGGCGGCCTATGGGTATCAGGGAACTTTAGCTGGATGCGATTCAGGCTATTTAAGTCTTCTACATCAGCTGCTTACGACGTATCCCCTTGCAGGTCAAAATATTAATTCGCTCGATAATTACACCGGACTTGACAATAATGACGCAGAATTGTACTATTTAGGTCGTGCGGCTATCAGCAAATATTTGGGTGGTAACCGGCGTGTGCTGATTGATACAGACAATAATTTGCAGACGTTTATGCAAGTATTATCAACTACCTATAGCGTTACGCTGCAACCGACCCAGCCTGTTCCGCCGCTGATACAAGCGTTCGCAGTGAATGTAGACGACCTGGATCTGGGATGACGGCGCGCGCGCCGGGAAGACGGCGACGCAGAAGGCCGCGCTCGAGAAACGGTTCGGGCGCGGCGGGGATTTCTTTTCCGCAAACGGAACGGTTCACGTCAGCGCTCGTTGTCCTTGTAGATTCGCCGCTAAGTAGACCGGAATGATCGAGAAATCCAAATCCGAGACCGACGAAAAGGCGAAGCATGACGAGAAGGACGAAGAACTGGAGCACGAACTCGAGGATTCCTTCCCGGCAAGCGATCCGCCATCCATGACCCAGCCGAACCGGACGCCGGGTTCCCCCGATCACGAAAAGAAAACGAAATAGATCGGCGGCCGGTTGCTCGCGTTATCTCGGCTAAGTGCTGGATAAGGGCGATGCCAACGCCGCCCGTGAGGGTGGCGCTAAACAATTTTGACGGCCGCAGTCGGCCGTCGTTCATGCTTACGTGCTGTCCGCCGCGATCCGCAGTCAGGTCGATCGCGCAGGCCCCAAAGTCTATCGCGTCGGGGAGGGCTGGTTCGAGCCGCCGGGAGCGCCGACCAACGACCGCGTAGGCCAGAAAGGAATCGCTTTATGAGCGATGCAATATATCCCAAGGCCACCAAAGAGATCGCTGATCAGCGACACAGTCTTAGCCCGGAAGCCGACGCGGCGTTTCATGCCTTCAGCAAGGCCGTTTTCGCAGAAGGCGCGCTTTCCACCAAGACCAAACAATTGATCGCCGTAGCGGCTGCTCACGTCACGCAGTGCCCTTACTGCATCACCGGGCACACAAAAGCCGCACAGCGCGCCGGAGCGACCCGCCAAGAAATCATGGAAGCCGTATGGGTTGCGGCCGAAATGAGGGCCGGCGCCGCTTTCGCTCATTCCACACTGATGTTGAATGCTCTCGCGCCCGCCTCGCAATAGAGCCGCCTGCCAGCATGATGCCTGACACGGCGTTCGATGCCGGCGAAGCGCATACTAACAATAATCTGCCACTACGATCTGCGGTCTCTCGAGGAGGATCATCATGGCTGATACGGCGCCCACGACCGGCCCCGATCTGACGAAGGGAATTCCCGCGGCTGACCTTTCCGATGGCGGCATGCTCGTAGGGCATGTCGAAGGCGAATCCGTGCTTCTCGCCCGGCAGAGCGATAGCGTCTTCGCGATCGGAGCGACCTGCACCCATTACGCCGGACCTCTGGGCGAAGGCTTGATGGTCGGCGATACGGTGCGCTGCCCATGGCACCATGCATGTTTCAGTCTGCGCACCGGGGAAGCCTTGGCGGCCCCCGCCTTGAGGCCAACATCGTGCTGGCGCGTCGAAAGGCGCGATGATCGCATCTTTGTAAGCGAAAGAATGACCGAAGTTAGCCGCCCCGTTCGGCGGACCGCGCTACCGCGCAGCGAGGCAGGCGCACGCATGCTTGTCATCGGCGGCGGAGCGGCTGGCTATGCCGCAGCCGAGATGCTGCGCCGCGAGGGCTTTGATGGTTCCGTCGTCGTCGTCAGCGCCGACCAATCGGCGCCGTACGACCGGCCAAATCTCTCGAAGGATTACCTCGCTGGGGAAGCTCCGGAGGACTGGCTCCCTTTAGCCCTCGATGACGACTACGCGAAAAACAGGATTGAGCTCGTCCTTGGCGTCATGGCAACGGCAATTGATCTGCGGGCGCGCCGCGTTACTCTCGATAACGGCACATCGCTGAACTACACGAAGTTGCTGATCGCAACCGGCGCCGAACCAATCCGCCTCAGCGCGCCAAGCGCTGACTTGCCGCACGTGCGGACGTTGCGTTCACTCGCTGACTGTCGCCAGATCATCGCCCGAGCCAAGAGCGGGAGCCGCGCCGTTATCGTCGGCGCCAGCTTCATTGGCCTCGAGACGGCCGCTGCGTTGCGTCATCGTGAGGTCGAGGTCCGCGTCGTTGCCCCGGAAGCGCGGCCGATGGAGCGTGTATTTGGTCCCGCCTTGGCAGATTTCATCCGCGAACTCCATGAATTGCACGGCGTCGAATTTCACTTGGGCCATACGGTTTCGGCCATCGATGCTCAGCGCGCTCGGCTCGATGACGGGACCGAGATCGATGCGGATCTTGTGTTGGTTGGTATCGGCGTGCGGCCGCGGCTCGATCTTGCCGAGAAAGCCGGCTTGGCGACAGATCGGGGCATTCTTGTCAACCAATATCTTGAGACCAGCGCGACCGATGTCTTCGCCGCGGGCGACATCGCCCGGTGGCCGGATCCCTACAGCGGTGAGCGTCTCCGCGTCGAGCATTGGGTGGTGGCTGAGCGGCAGGGCCAGACCGCGGCGCGTAATATGCTGGGAGGTCGCGAAACATACGGCGCCGTACCGTTCTTCTGGACTCAGCAATATGACGTTGCGATCGATTATCTCGGTCATGCCGCCTCCTGGGATCGCATCGAGCAGGACGGTCAACTTGCTTCCCGAGACGTTGCCTTCCGCTTTTGTAAGGGCGACCGCACCATGGCCATCGCGACCATCTTCCGAGGACGGCAAAGCCTGAAAGCCGAGCTTGCGATGGAACAGGGGCGCTCGCCCTAAGGGAACGCCCCATTCGCAATTTGACGATGCTGAGATGTGCGCTGCGGTCAGGAAATATTGTTTCGTTTTCGCTGACCGGCTCGATCCGCTCGCCACACTCGCCGCCAAGAGATGAGTGGCGAATTGCGACTTCCTGTGACGGTGCCAGAAATCTCAAATCTCAACATTTACAGTGTGCTTGATCGCGGCGCGCCCTCCGCCAGGTCTGAAGCTCCGTTCTCAAAGCCCACTCCTGTGGATGTCCGCATCGATAGGCGTCCGCCGGCCCGTCGGCTCGCGGCGAAAGTCCTCGCTCGCGCCGCTTGGCGCTCCGCGCGGCCATGCGGGACTCAAGAGCGAATTCTTGGCCGAATGCGGTCGACGATCCAGCGAATCGGTTGACCCCCACAAAATCCCATGCTATCCCAAATCGTCCCGTTCAATTGCAGTCGCGTCAGCGTAGGAGTGCGTCACAAGCGCATTGCGGCCTGATTCTCAAAAGGCCGCAAGGCCCCGCGCGAGGTTTCGAGAGGGTGGAGTGGACATATATGTCTCGAACTACACCAACAAACTCGACGCCAAAGGGCGGGTCTCGATTCCAGCGCCGTTTCGCGCGGTGTTGGCGCGGGACGGGTTCGAAGGTCTTTATGTTCATCCTTCCCTCGATCAGGAGGCGCTCGATTGCGGTGGCCACGCCCTGTTGAGGGAGATCGATGGGCTGCTCTCGGGGTACGCGCCCTATTCGGAGGAGCGCGATTTGCTTTCGCTCGCTCTCATGGGATCGAGCGAGATCTTGAAAGTCGATTCGGAAGGGCGGGTCATCCTGACCGAACCGCTGAAAACCTATGCCGCCATTACCGGCGAGGTCGCTTTCGTCGGCGTGGGACACAAGTTTCAGATCTGGGAGTCTGGCCGTTTTCGCGCGCGCATGGGGGAGGCCAGAGCCCGCGCGCGCGATTCGTTAAAACAGCCAGGCGCCGGACGCGCAGCGCCGGACGCTCCGCCGCTGCGATCACATGGAGCACGGGAATGACTGCGGGCCGCGGCGATGAGGATCATCTCGCCGCTGGCGGACCGGCCCGGCACGTTCCCGTGCTTCGTGATGAAGTCATGGCGATCGCCGATCCCCGCGACGGCGGGCTCTATCTTGACGCCACCTTCGGGGCGGGCGGCTATTCCCGCGCGCTGCTGGCGGCGCCGGGCGCGCGCATTCTCGCCCTCGATTGCGATCCGGTCGCCATCGAAGCCGGCGCTTCCCTCGTCGCCGAGGCGCAAGGGCGGCTCACGCTCGTCGAGGCGCGGTTTTCAAAGCTCGGCGAAATCGCGCGGAGTCTCGGCCTCGGCGAATTCGACGCGATCATTCTCGATATCGGAGTGTCGTCGATGCAGCTCGACGACGCCGCGCGCGGCTTTTCGTTCCGCAGCGACGGCCCGCTCGACATGCGCATGCAACGGACGGGGCGGAGCGCCGCCGAAATCGTCAACACGGCCGACGAGGCGATTCTGGCTGACATCCTATATTATTTTGGCGAGGAGCGGGCGTCGCGGCGCATCGCGCGCGCGATCGTCCTTGATCGCGCCAAGGCGCCTTTCGTCACCACCGCCGCGCTCGCCGGCATGATCGCCCGCATTCGCCCGGGCAAGCCCGGGGAGGCGCATCCTGCGACCCGCTCCTTTCAGGCGCTGCGCATCGCCGTCAATGACGAACTCGGCGAACTCGCATTGGCTCTTTGCGCCGCCGAAGAAGTCCTGAAGCCGGGCGGCCGGCTCGTCGTCGTCACCTTTCACTCGCTCGAAGACCGCATCGTCAAGCAATTCTTCGCCGCCCGGTCGGGGCGCGGCGAGGCGCCGTCGCGCCGTCTGCCGGGAGAGCGAGCGCCGAGTCCGGCGACTTTCATCGTGAGCGGCAGGCAGCCGGTAACGCCCTCGCAGGCCGAGGTCGCCGCCAATCCGCGCTCGCGCTCGGCCAAGTTGCGTCATGGCGCGCGGACATCCGCCCCCGCGCGGCCTCTGAGCGCCGATCTGCTCGCCCTCGCGCGGCTGCCCGAACGCGCCGCCAAAGGACGCTGATCAAGGGACGAAGTTATGGTGCGATTTCTCAACCTTCTTGCCGTCCTGGCCCTGATCGGCTCGGCGATCTACGCTTACTCGATCAAATACGAAACGATTTTTCACGCCGAGCGGATCGTCAAGCTGAAGCACGAAATCAAGGCCGAGGAGGATCAGATCGCCACTTTGCGCGCGGAATGGTCGCATCTGACCCGCCCGGAGCGCATCCAGGCGCTCGCCGACAAATTCCTCGACCTGCAGCCAGTCAGCATCCGCCAGATCGTCAGCGCTGACGCCTTGCCGGCCAAGGCCGCCAAGACAGACGGAATAGGGGACAAACTGGAAGCGATGGGTTTGGCCGAGCCGACCAATACGCCGGGCGATGAAGCCGCAGCGGCCGCGACCCCGTCCACACAGACAAGATGAAAATTTGACCAAAATGGCCGACGGGTTCGATTCGCACCAAAATAGCTGGGGCAATGACCGGCGCGGCGGCAGAGCCGACCCCGCCGCACCAAAGCGGGCTGATTCGATTGAGGCTCCGCCGAAGCGCGCTTTTCGCCTGAAGGCGTTTTTCGTCAGGCTGTTCTCCACCGATCTCAAGAAAAGTCCGGGCCGCATCAAACTCATCGCCTGCCTCTTCATCCTGCTCTATGGCGTGATCGCCGGCAAGCTGATCTATTTCGGCCTGCACCAGGAGCAATCGATCGGCCCCAAGCGCGGCGGCGGCGACACCGTTGCGGCGGCCCGGCCGGACATCCTCGATCGCAACGGCGAGATTCTGGCGACCGATATCAAGGTCATGTCGGTCTTCGCGGAGCCGCGCCGCATCATCGACAAGGATGAAGCGGTCGAGCTTTTGACCGCCGTGCTGCCCGACGTCGACGCCAGCGATCTGCGCAAGCGGCTCGGCTCGCGCAAGGGATTCATCTGGGTCAAGCGGGCGATCACGCCGACGCAGCAGCAGGAAGTCTATCGCCTCGGCCTTCCGGGCGTCGGCTTTCTGCCCGAGAACAAGCGCGTCTATCCGAACGGTCCGATCGCCGCGCATGTTCTCGGCTTCGCCAATCTCGACGGCGTCGGCATCTCGGGCCTCGAGAAATATATCGACGGGCAGGGTCTCGCCGACCTGCATGGCGCGGGCTTCAGCCTGACGCCCGAAACCCTCGCGCCAATCACAAGTTCGCTCGACCTCAAGGCGACCTATGCCGTCCGCGACGAACTCGCCAAGGGGATCGCGAAATTCAAAGCGAAATCCGGCGCGGCCGTCATTCTCGACGTCAACACCGGCGAAATCGTCGCGATGGCGTCGTTACCGGATTACGATCCGAACACGCCAGCCGATGCGCTGGATCCAAACCATATCAACCGCGTCTCGGTCGGCGTCTACGAGATGGGATCGACCTTCAAGGCGATCTCGGTCGCGATGGCGCTCGACCAGGGCAAAGCCAACCTCAACACCAGGGTCGATGCGCGCGATTCCCTGCGCTACGGCCACTTTACCATCCATGATTTCCACGCACAGCACCGCATGCTCAGCGTGCCGGAAGTGTTCACATATTCGTCGAACATCGGCGCGGCGCGCCTCGCATTGATGGTCGGCGTCGAAGGGCATAAGGCGTTTTTGCGCAAGATGGGGCAGCTGACCAGGCTGCACACCGAATTGCCTGAGACGGCCGATCCGCTGGTGCCGAAGAACTGGGGCGAACTCAACACCATGACCATCGCCTTCGGTCAGGGCCTCAACGTCTCGCCGCTTCAGGCGATGATGGCGGTCGGGGCGCTGGCGAATGGCGGCGTGCTCGTCAATCCGACCTTCCTGAAGCGCTCCGAGCTGGAAGCGAAACAGAACGCGCCGAGGGTCATTAAGCCGGAGACTTCGGAGTTGTTGCGCTATCTGATGCGCCTCAACGCCGAAATCGGCTCGGCGAAGAAAGCCAACATCGAGGGCTATTTCATCGGCGGCAAGACCGGCACGGCCGACAAGATCATTCACGGCCACTACGCCAAGGACAAGGTTTTCACGACTTTCATGGCGATCATGCCCGCCGACAAGCCGAAATATTTGATGCTGACGTTGATGGATGAGCCGCAGGGCCTGCCGGAGACCGCGGGATATCGCACCGCGGCGTGGAATTCCGGCAGCGTCACCGGCAAAATCATCGAGCGCGTCGGTCCGCTTCTCGGCATGCCGCCGCGTTTCGAGCTTCCGCCACAACCCTTTCCTCTTCTCGCCAAACTCGGCTATGGGATGGCCAACATTCCTCAGAGCGGCGGAAGGGAGCATTGATGCTGATCGCCGAGATTCTTCCCGGCGCGCCTATTCCCGATGACTTGGCTGGACGAGAAGCGAGGGGAATCTGCTGCGACAGCCGTCAGGCGAAACCTGGCGACGTTTTTTTCGCGGTTCCCGGGACCAAATCGGACGGCCTCGCCTTCGCGCCACAGGCGGCGAGGCAGGGAGCGGCTGCGATCGTCGCCGAGAGCCGCCCGGCGGCGACGATCGAAGGCGCGCCCGTGGTCGTCGTCGAAGACGTCCGCGCGGCGCTGGCTGCGGCCAGCGCCCGCATGTTTCCGCGTCAGCCGGAAACCGTCGTCGCGATCACCGGCACCAGCGGAAAGACCTCGGTCGCCGCGTTCACCCGCCAGCTTTGGGCGGCGCAAGGCTTCGCCGCCGCCTCGCTCGGCACGCTCGGCGTCAACGCCCCATTGGGTGCGGTCTATGGCGCGCTGACGACGCCCTGATCCGATCAGCCTGCACAAGACTCTCGACGGTCTCGCTCGGGAAGGCGTCACGCATCTGGCGCTGGAAGCGTCCTCGCATGGGATCGTCCAGCGCCGGCTCGACGCCGTTCGGCTCAGCGCCGGAGCCTTCACCAATCTGTCGCGCGACCATCTCGACTATCATGTTACGATGGAGGATTACCTTGCGGCCAAGCTCCAGTTATTCGAGCGACTGTTGCCGCCGGGGCGGAGCGCCGTCGTCGACGCCGACAGCGATGTTGCGGAAAAAGTCATCGATACTTGCGCGGTGCGAGGCCTGCGCGTCTTCTCGACCGGCGCAAAGGGAGAGAGCCTGAAACTGCTCGAGGCGCAGACCGAAAACGCCGCAACGCGGCTCGAGCTCGCTTACGAGGGGCGCCTGTTCGCGATCAAGCTTCCGCTCGCAGGCGCCTTCCAGACATCGAACGCGCTGGTTGCCGCGGGTCTTTGCATCGTGACGGGCAGCCCCGCCGAGAGCGTCTTCGCCGCGCTGGAAAAAATCGAGGGCGCGCCCGGCCGCCTCGAGCGGGTCGGGGAGCGCAAGGGCGCGCCCGTCTATGTCGATTACGCCCATAAGCCGGATGCGCTCGACAAGGTTTTGCGCGCGCTGCGGCCTTATGTGCGCGGCAAACTCATCGTCGTTTTCGGCTGCGGCGGCGACCGCGACGCCGGCAAGCGTCCGATCATGGGCGAAATCGCCGCAAGGCTCGCCGACCTCGTCATCATCACCGACGATAATCCCCGCAGCGAGGATCCCGCGCTGATCCGCCGCGCCATTTTGAACGGCGCCGGGGCGGCCGCCAACGTGCGCGAGATCGGCGACCGCGCGAGCGCGATCGGCGCGGCCATCGCGGCGCTTCAGGAGGACGACGTTCTTCTCATCGCCGGCAAAGGCCATGAAACCGGCCAGATCATAGGCGATGCCACCTTGCCATTTTCGGATTCAAACTGCGCGCGATCAGCGTTGAAGGATGCGGCGTTGAAGGATTTTGCCGAATGAGCGAGGCCGCCATCCGCGATGAGGCAGACGCTGGCGCGCGCCCAGCCGATCCGCCGGAGGCAGCGCTTTGGACCGGCCTTGGCCTCGTCACGCCGCTCGACGCGCGGGTCAGCGGCGGCGTGCCGAAGGGCGCCGCCAGCGGCGTTTCGATCGATACGCGGACGCTGCGGCCCGGCGATCTCTTCTTCGCCATCAAAGGCTTGGGCAGCGATGGCCACGATTATGTCGCCAGCGCTTTTGCAAAGGGCGCCTTCGCTGCGGTCGTCGATGAAGCGCGCGCCGACTCGTTGCGGGGTTTCGGGCCGCTCTATGTCGTGCGCGAGGTTCTCCCGGCCCTTGAGCGGCTCGGCGTCGCCTCCCGCGCGCGGGCAACGGCAAGGATTGTTGCGGTGACCGGTTCGGTCGGCAAGACTTCGACCAAGGAGGCGCTGCGGCTGGCGTTGGCGCAAGGCGGCGCCGTGCACGCCTCCGTCGCCTCCTACAATAACCATTGGGGCGTGCCGCTGACCTTGGCGCGCATGCCCAAGGAAACGCAGTTCGGCGTCTTTGAAATCGGCATGAATCACGCCGGCGAAATCACGCCGCTCAGCGAAATGACGCGCCCGCATATTGCGATCATCACCACGGTCGCGCCCGTCCATACCGAGAATTTCGCCAATGTCGAGGAGATCGCGGACGCCAAGGCGGAGGTTTTCGACGGCCTCGAGCCAGGGGGCGTCGCCATCCTCCAGCGGGATAACCCTTATTTCGAGCGTCTCCTTTCGCGCGCCAAAGCCTCGCCCGCGGGTCATGTAGCGAGTTTCGGCGAACACGAGAAAGCCGAGGCGCGATTGCTGGGCGTCCGCCTCTCGCCCGATCATTCAATCGTCGAAGCGCAGATCTGCGGGCGCGGACTGGTTTATCGCCTCGGCGCGCCTGGCCGCCATCTCGCTATGAATTCGCTGGCCGTACTGCTCGCCGCCAAGGCCCTCGGCGTCGATCTCGACGCGGCCGCCGGCGCGCTCGCCTTTTTCGCCGCGCAGCCGGGGCGCGGGGAGAGGCTGACCCTCGCGGCCGCCGATGGGCCCTATACGCTAATCGACGAGAGCTACAACGGCAATCCCGCCTCGATGCGCGCCGCTTTCGAGCTCGCAGGGGCCTTGCCGTTAGAGCCGTCGGGACGCCGCATCGCGGTTCTCGGCGACATGCTGGAGCTCGGGCCGAGCGCGGCTTCGATGCATGCGGAGCTTGCCGCTGATCTTGCCGCCAATCACATCGACCTCGTCTTCGCCGCCGGTCCCTTGATGCAATCCTTGGTCGAGGCCTTGCCGGCCGCGATGCGGGGCGGCTGGCGCCAAACCGCCGATTTGCTCGCGCCGGACGTGGCGGCGGCGGTTCGCGCCGGAGACATCGTCGTCGTCAAGGGATCGAACGGCAGCAAGATGAAGGCTATTGTCGAGGCTTTAAAGCAGGATGCCAGCGAAGCCGATGCGGCGCAAAAGGGGCGGAATTCGTGACATGTTGACTTGGCTCGCCCAGCTTTCCCCCCATTTTCAGCCGCTGAACCTGTTTCGCTACATCACGTTCCGGACCGGCGGAGCGACGGCGACGGCGTTGTTCTTCGTGTTTTTTTTCGGGCCGCGCATCATCGCGGCGCTGCGCATTAAGCAAGGCAAAGGGCAGCCGATCCGCAGCGATGGGCCGCAGTCGCACCTGTTGACTAAAAAAGGCACGCCCACGATGGGCGGCTTGATGATTCTGTCGGGACTCGTCGTCTCGACTTTGCTCTGGGCCAATCTGCGCAATCACTATGTGTGGGTCGTTCTGTTCGTCATGACGGGCTTCGGGCTGATCGGATTTTACGACGACTATCTGAAGGTCACGAAGCAGACGCATAAGGGCTTTTCGGGCCGCCTGCGCCTGTTCCTCGAGATCGCCATCGCAGTCGCCGCCTGCTATGCGATGATGCGTCTTGGAACGCCCCATACGACGGCGCTGGCGCTGCCCGCCTTCAACGGCTTCGTCGTCGACCTCGGTCTGTTCTTTCTCGTTTTCGGGCCGCTCGTCATCGTGGCCGCCGGCAACGCGGTCAACCTTACGGATGGGCTCGACGGGCTCGCCATCGTGCCAGTGATGATCGCCTCCGGAACTTTCGGCATCATCGCCTATCTCGCCGGCAATGCGATCTTTTCGACTTATCTCGGCATTAATTTCGTGCCGGGCGCGGGCGAGCTCGCCGTCGTCACCGGCGCTGTGATCGGCGCGGGTCTCGGCTTTTTGTGGTTCAATGCGCCGCCCGCGCAGATTTTCATGGGCGACACGGGTTCGCTCGCGCTCGGCGGCCTTCTTGGCACGGTCGCCGTCGCGGTCAAGCACGAGATCGTCCTCGGCATCGTTGGCGGTCTTTTCGTGCTCGAGACGTTGTCGGTCATCGTGCAGGTGATCTCGTTCAAGCTCACCGGCAAGCGAGTGTTCAAGATGGCGCCGATCCATCATCATTTCGAGCAGCTCGGCTGGTCCGAGCCGCAGGTCGTCGTGCGTTTCTGGATCATCGCCTTCGCGCTCGCCCTGATCGGACTTTCGACCTTGAAATTGAGGTGATCATGACTCCGGTCACCGTATTCAAGGATCAGTCCGTGGCCGTCTTCGGCCTCGGCGGTTCGGGCTTCGTCACGGCGCAGGCCCTCGTCGCCGGCGGCGCCCGCGTCAACGTCTGGGACGATAACGAACATGCCCGCGAGAAAGCGCGCGCCGCCGGCCTGCGCATCGAAAATCTTGCCGGCGTCGATTGGCGCGCCTTTTCCGCGCTGATCCTCTCGCCCGGCGTTCCGCTGACGCACCCGGCGCCGCATTGGACCGTCGTCAAGGCGAAAGAGGCCGGCGTCGAGGTCATCGGCGACATCGAACTGTTCTGCCGCGAGCGCCGGAAAAGCGCTCCGGGCGCGCCCTTCGTGGCGATCACCGGCACCAACGGGAAATCGACGACGACGGCGCTCGTCGCGCATCTTTTTTCGTGCTTCGGTTATGACGTCCAAATCGGCGGCAATATCGGCACGCCCATCCTGGCGCTGGCGCCGCCGGACCAGCGCCGGGTCCACGTCATCGAGTGTTCGTCCTATCAGATCGATCTTGCGCCGTCGCTGGATCCGTCCGTCGGCGTTCTTCTCAACGTCACACCGGACCATCTCGACCGGCATGGATCGATGGAGAATTACGCGGCGATCAAGGCGCGCCTCCTGCGCAACGCCGACGCCGCCGTCATCGGCGTCGACGACGCGTATAGCCGCGCCATCGCATCGGAGCTCTGCGAGGCAGGGCGCGCCGTCACGCCGGTCTCGGCCGCGGGCGCGACTTTTGAGTTCGGCGTCGTCTACGAGGCCGGACGCCTCATCCGCCGCGCGAAGGAGGGTTCGAGCCTCATCGCCGACCTTGCCGGGATCGCCTCGCTGCGCGGCGCCCACAACGGCCAGAACGCCGCCGCGGCGGTTGCGGCGCTGGGGTCGCTCGGATTCGACCAACAGCGCGTCGCCGAGGGCCTCGCCTCCTTTCCCGGGCTCCCCCATCGGCTCGAAGAGGTGGGGCGGCTCGGAAAAGTCCTGTTCATCAACGATTTCAAGGCGACAAACGCCGACGCGGCGGAGAAAGCGCTGCTTTCGTTCAACAGGATTTTCTGGATTTTCGGCGGCCGCGCGAAACAGGGCGGCGTAGAGCCGCTGCGGCCATTGTTCGACCGGATCGTAAAAGGCTATCTGATCGGCGAGGCGAGCGAGGCCTTCGCCGAGACGATCGGCGGTGCGTTTCCCGTCGCGTTCTGCGAAACGCTTGAAAACGCGGTTCCGAAGGCGGCGGCCGAGGCCGGCGCGAGCGCCATCCTGGACCCCGTGGTTCTGCTGTCGCCGGCCTGCGCCTCCTTCGACCAGTTTCCCGATTTCGAGAAACGCGGCGACCGGTTCCGCGAACTCGCCAAAGCGCTGATTAAAGCATCCTGATCGTCAGGGCTGTCGCTCTCGGTCGGGTCCACCCGGACGTTCGCGCCAGCATCCCGTAGCTTCCGGTCAGCGGCCGTGAAACTTGGTCATTGGCGCCGACGGCTCCGCGCGCCATCCTGGCCTCCATGTTCACTGCGGTCATCGACATCGGAACCCCAGGAAAAACGCTAGGTTGGGCCATTTCAGACGCAGCGGGCATAGCCTTCGATGGCACTGACGTAGATGCCTGTATTACCAGAGTGGCTGAAGCGCTGCAGCAGGGCCCCGGAGCGCTTGGCTTTGAGGCGCCGATGTGGATTCCAACTCGTATGGAGCCAAAGAGACTCACATCGGCGCGCCGCGGCGAGGCCGGACCGGGCTTGGCGCCGCGACCGTTTTCCGCGTCGGGCGGTGCAACAGTACTCGTGACCGGTATGGTTGTCACCACCTACGTCTTACGGCGTCTGAGGCAGCTTCTGCCGAACGCAACCGCGCACCTTGACTGGCGTCGTCCTCTGAACGAAGTCGGCGAGCTTTTGGTGTGGGAGGCGTTCGTGACCAATCAAGGGAAGGTTCACGATGAGCGCCATGTCGAGGATGCGAAACTCGCAATCGCGGCGTTCCGTGAGGGTATGAAGCACCCGACTACGTTTCAATCATCTGTCGTTGAAACCGACTGCCTAAGCCTGGTAGGGGCCGCGCTGATCAAGGCTGGATGGACAAACGATTTCGAAGTATTGACCACCCCATGCTTGGTGGTCAGGACGAACTGATTCGTCACGCTCGCCAGCAAGCCGCGGATTGAGGCAGCTCCCGCCTAATTCAGCATCTCTGATTCCAACCTAGGCGTTTGGCCTTGAAATGCTGGAAACAAGCCAACTGAACGGACGGCCGCCTTTCGCGGTTGCCGCCCTAAAGCGGGCGTTCCGCTTCCGGGCGGCGCTGTTCGGAACCGGTCACACCTCCAGAAACCAAAGGCGAGGGAGGCGCGCATGTCCGCGCCTCCCCGACCTCAGTGGGCCTGACTATTTCCCGTTCTTTTTCAGCGTATCGATCAGAAGCTTGGCAGCCGGGCCCGACGAGGCCGGGTTCTGGCCGGTAATCAGCTGGCCGTCGGCGACCGTGTGAACCCCCCAGTTCTTGACCTTGGAAAAGGTGGCGCCGAGCCTCATCATTTCGTCCTCGACGAGGAAGGGCACCACTTTCGTCAATCCAACCTCTTCTTCCTCGCCATTGGTGAAGCCGGTCACGGTCTTGCCCGCGACGAGCAGCTTGCCGCCCGGGGCCTTGACGTGGCGCAACGCGCCGGTTGAGTGGCAGACCATGGCGAAGGTCTTGCCGGCGGCCAGGAAGGATTCCAGCAGCTTGATCGAGTTCTTGTCTTCGGCGAGATCCCACATCGGCCCATGACCACCAGGGTAGAAGACGGTATCGTAGTCTTCCTGCTTGACGCTATCGAGGCGCACCGTCCTGCCGAGCTGGGCTTCGGCGTCGGCATCCTTCTCGAACCGACGGGTGATGTCGGACTGGAAGTTCGGCTCGTTGCTCTTGGGATCCAAGGGCGGGCGCCCGCCCTTGGGCGATGCGAGGGTGATCTGGGCGCCGGCATCCTTGAAGACATAGTAAGGCGCCGCCATTTCCTCCAGCCAGAAACCGGTCTTGCGCCCTGTGTTGCCGAGCTGGTCGTGGGAGGTAAGAACCATCAGCACTTTCATAATGCGCTCCTTTCCGTAATCTCGAAGAGCGACCCGGGTGGCTGTGCTAGCCGCCTGGAGGGTCGTGGTCGGAAGGCTCAGACGCTCGACTTGATTTCGATAAAAAACCACTCCAGCGTCAAAAGCATGGGCCCCGGCGATCGGATCGGTCCCATCCGATCCGAATAGGCTCTAGCAAAACGTTAACCAAAACGCGACAAAGTCGCTCCTATTCGAAAACTCGGGGACCAGAGACATGGCGTCGCGCACGGAACGATCGGCTTTGGCCAACTGGTGGTGGACGATCGACCGCTGGATGCTCGCCGCGGTCACGGCGCTTATCGTGCTTGGCCTCGTCCTGACGATGGCGGGCAGCCCGCCGGTCGCCGAGCGGCTCGGACTGCCGACCTTCTTCTTCGTGCACCATCAGGCGCTTTCTCTCATCCCGACCATCGTCGTGCTGCTTTTGACGTCGTTTCTGACGCCGAGGCAGGTGCGCCGCGCCGCGCTTATCATCTATATCCTGGCCATGGTTCTCATTGTCGCGGCTTTGCTGTTCGGCCATGAAGTCAAGGGCTCGAAACGCTGGATTTTCGGCATTCAGCCGTCCGAATTCCTGAAGCCCGCTTTCGTCATTCTCGCCGCCTGGGCTTTCACCGAAGGCGGCAAGCGTAAAGACGTGCCGGGCAATTTTCTGGCGCTGCTGCTGCTTCCCCTGACGATCGTGCCGCTGATCCTGCAGCCGGATTTCGGTCAGACGCTGCTCGTCTCGGTTGTATGGGCGGCGCTGTTCTTCATGGCCGGACTGCATTGGTTCTGGGTCGTCGGCATTGGCGGAGCGGGATTTGGCGGCGTTCTGCTCGCCTATAAATTCGTGCCGCACGTGCGCGCGCGCGTCCTCAAATTTCTCGATCCGGCGGCCGGCGGCGGCATCGTCGACACTTTTCAGGTCGACACCGCGCTCGACAGCTTTCTCTCCGGCGGCTGGTTCGGCAAAGGGCCCGGAGAAGGCACCGTCAAGCGCATCCTGCCAGACGCCCACACGGATTTCATCTTCGCGGTGACGGGCGAGGAATTCGGCATCGCCGCCTGTCTCTTCATCGCTGCGATCTTCGCCTTCGTCGTGCTGCGCGGCCTCGTCATGGCGCGGCGCAACGACGATTTGTTCTGCCGCTTTTCCGCCGCCGGCCTCGTCATGATGTTCGG
This sequence comes from uncultured Alphaproteobacteria bacterium, assembly GCA_963789645.1. GTDB lineage: Bacteria > Pseudomonadota > Alphaproteobacteria > Rhizobiales > Beijerinckiaceae > Methylocapsa. The sequence goes on from CAWBLM010000010.1 coordinate 367,901, forward strand.
CATTCAGAGCGCGATCAATATGGCGGTCAATCTGCATCTGATGCCGGCGAAAGGCATGACGTTGCCTTTCATTTCTTATGGCGGCTCCTCGCTCGTCTCGTTGGCGCTCGGCATCGGTTTTCTGATTGCGGTGACGCGCAAGCGCCCGGGATCGCGGATCTTCGCCAGCGCAGAGGGTCAGCGGGAACGCTACGCATGAGTTCCGACCGGCCCATTCTCCTCGCGGCGGGGGGCACCGGCGGACATCTCTTCCCGGCCGAGGCGCTGAGCAACGCGCTTTCCGCGCGAGGCTACGCGATCGAACTTTTCACGGACGAGCGCGCGGAAAAATACGGCGCGGCTTTTCCGGCGCGGGCGATCCACATTGTCAGCTCCGCTTCGCCACGAAGCGCGAGCATCGCCTCGCGCGCGGCGGCGGCGTTCGCTTTGGCGCGCGGAACCTTTGAAGCGCGCCGCATCATCAAGCGCATCCGGCCGCTGGCGCTCGTCGGCTTTGGCGGCTATCCGAGCGTGCCGCCCGTTTTGGCGGCGACGCAGCTCGGCGCGCCGACGGTTCTGCACGAAGGCAACGCCGTGATCGGCAAAGCCAATTTGTTTCTCGCCTCCCGCGTCGACGCCATCGCGAAAGGGTTTGAGACGCTGAACGGCGTCAGCGCCGCGATCGCCGCGAAGACGCATTTGACCGGCGATCCGGTGCGGCCGATGGTTCTGGAGGCGGCAAGAATCCCGTTTCCGGATTTCGCCGACGGCCGGCTAAGGCTGCTGGTCACCGGCGGCTCGCAAGGGGCGCGAATCATGTCCGAGGTGGTTCCCGCCGCGATCGAACTGCTGCCGGGCGCAGCGCGCGAAAAGCTCGTCATCGCGCAGCAGGCGCGCGGCGAGGACGAGGAGCGCGTGCGCTCCACCTATCAGCGGCTAGGCGTCGACGCCGAGGTCCGATCGTTTTTTTCCGACCTGCCTTTGCGCATCGCCGCGTCCCATCTCGTCATCGGACGCGCCGGCGCCTCGACGGTCTCCGAACTCGGCGTCATCGGCCGCCCGGCCATTTTCGTGCCCCTGCCGCACGCCCTCGATCAGGACCAGGCCGCCAATGCGCGGCAATTTGCGCTGAGTTCCGCCGCGACGGTCGTCGCGCAGAGCGCATTTTCGCCGCAATGGCTGGCCAATGCCTTGCTGGAGGCGCAAAGCGATTTTCCGGGCCTCGCCGCCCGCGCCGAAGCGGCGAAGCGGACCGGGATTCCTGACGCCGCAGACCGTCTCGCCGATCTCGTCCTGCGCGTCGCCGGGCAGAGGCGGCAGAAAGCCAAGCGATGAAACTTCCACACGAACTAGGCCCCATTCATTTCATCGGCATCGGCGGCATCGGCATGTCCGGCATCGCCGAGGTGCTGCTCAATCTCGGCTATTCCGTGCAAGGCTCCGACGCCGCCGAGAACGCCAATGTTTTGCGCCTGCGCAAGAAAGGCGCGATGGTCTATGTCGGCCACCATGCCGAAAATCTCGGCGACGCGGAAGTGGTCGTCGTCTCGACCGCGATCAAGCGCGACAATCCCGAACTCGAACACGCCCGTGAAAAGCGCCTGCCGGTGGTGCGCCGCGCCGAGATGCTGGCGGAGCTGATGCGCCTCAAGCAATGCGTCGCCATCGCCGGCACGCATGGCAAGACTACGACGACCTCGCTCGTCGCGACGCTGTTGGAGGCCGGCGGGTTCGACCCGACGGTGATCAACGGCGGCATCATCAACGCCTATGGCACCAATTCACGGCTGGGGGCCGGCGACTGGATGGTGGTCGAGGCCGACGAAAGCGACGGCACCTTCCTCAAGCTGCCGGCCGACGTCGCGGTCATCACCAATATCGACCCCGAGCACCTCGATCATTTCGGCACGTTCGAGGCGATCAAGAAAGCCTTCGCCGCCTTCGTCGAGAATATCCCCTTCTATGGTTTCGCCGTGATGTGCCTTGATCATCCGACGGTGCAGGAGCTCGTCGGCAAGATCGAAGACCGGCGCGTCGTTACCTATGGCGAAAACCCGCACGCCGACGTCCGTCTCGTCGACGTTGATCTGTCCGGCGGCATATCGCGTTTCTCCACCCTCATCCGCGATCGCAAAACCGGCGGGGAGACCACGATCGAGAAGATCCTGATGCCGATGCCCGGCCATCATAACGCCTTGAACGCCACCGCCGCGATCGGCGTGGCGCACCAGCTCGGCATGAGCGCCGACCAGGTCCGCGGCGCGCTCGCCGGGTTCGGCGGCGTCAAGCGGCGCTTCACCCGCACCGGCGAGTGGAACGGGGCCATCGTCTTCGACGACTACGCCCACCATCCGGTCGAGATAGCCGCGGTCCTGCGGGCCGCCCGCGCATCGACCAAGGGCCGCGTCATCGCCGTCGTGCAGCCACATCGCTTCACCCGCCTGCATTCCTTGTTCAACGAATTCGCCAGCTGCTTCAACGACGCCGATACGGTCATCGTCGCCGACGTCTACGCCGCCGGCGAGGCGCCGATCGCGGGGGCCGATCGCGACAACCTCGTCGCGGCGATCAAGGCGCGCGGACATCGGCAGACTTTGCCATTGCCGAGCCCCGCCGATCTGCCGGCGGTGATCCGCCGGCTGGCCAAGCCCGGCGATTACGTCGTCCTGCTTGGGGCCGGCAACATCACGCAATGGGCCTATGCGCTGCCGGGCCAGCTTGCGAGCGCGGCATGAGCCTCGCTTTCGATGCCAAAAGGCGCTGAAAGTGGAGCCGTTCGTCGACATCATCCCCGGTTTGCGCCAGGCCATGCCGGATCTGCGCGGCGATTTGGCCGCCAACGCGCTGCTGGCGGGATCGACATGGTTTCGAACCGGCGGCCCCGCGCAAATTCTTTTCGAGCCAGCGGACGAGGCCGATCTATCCTATTTTCTGGCCCGGCTCGATCCGGCGATCGGCGTTCTGACGCTGGGCGCGGGCTCCAACCTTCTGGTGCGCGACGGCGGCGTCAAAGGCGTCGTGATCCGGCTCGGCCAAGCCTTCGAGGCCATCGCCATCGACCGGCTCGTGATTGCGGCCGGGGCCGGCGCGCGCGACATGAAACTGGCTTTCTTCGCGGCCAAGGCCGACGTCGCGGGCCTCAGCTTTTTGCGCGGCATACCGGGTTCGGTCGGCGGCGCCTTGCGCATGAACGCCGGCGCCTATGGCGCCGAGATCAAGGATCGCCTTGTCTCCTGCCGCGGCGTTGACCGGGCCGGAAACATTGTTCATTTCGCCAACGCCGACATGGGCTTTTCCTATCGCCATTGCGGCGTCGATGGGCGGGTGATCTTCACTCATGCGGTCTTCCAAGGCGTTGCGGGCGACTCTGAAACGATCATGGCCGAAATGAGCGACATCTCGAAGCAGCGCGGAAAAGCCCAGCCTATCAATGCGCGCACCGGCGGCTCGACCTTCAAGAATCCGCCCGGCCGCAAGGCCTGGGAGCTGATCGACGCCGCCGGCTGCCGCGGCCTTTCGATCGGCGACGCCCAGGTTTCGGAGCTGCACTGCAATTTTTTGATTAACCGCGGGCAGGCGAGCGCCGCCGATCTCGAGGCGCTCGGCGAAGAGGCGCGCAGACGTGTGCTGGAGAAAACCGGCGTTTCGCTCGAATGGGAGATTATGAGGGTGGGAATTCCGTTGCCTTGACCACCGCGCAGCAAAGCCCTCATCCTGAGGAGGCCGCAAAGCGGCCGTCTCGAAGGACGAGGGCGTCATATGCATGGGGCTTCCATTTATATCCTGCGCTGTGCCGATGGCAGCTATTACACGGGCATCACGCGCCGTTCCGTCGAAGAGCGCGTAAGCGAACACATGCAGGGACTAATCAAAGGCTGCTACACGGAAAGTCGCCTGCCCGTCGAACTCGCCTTCGCCGAAACTTAGGAGCGAGTCGACGAAGCGGTTGCAGCCGAGCGCCGCATCAAGGGTTGGTCGCGCGCCAAGAAGGAGGCCTATATGCGCGGCGATTTCACTGCTTTATCAGCGCTGGCGAGGCGGAAGGGAAGGGATCGGGCGCCGGGGAGCGATCCCTCGTCCTTCGAGACGCCGCCTGTGGCGGCTCCTCAGGATGAGGGATCTTGAGCGCGCGGACTTTTTCCTCATCGCCTGACTCTGAAGCCCTCATCCTGAGGAAGGTCCGCAGGACCCGTCTCGAAGGACGAGGGCGGGCGCGAGGATGCAAAAAAGGTGTTGTCACATGGTAGGGACCCCAACGGGCAACAATCTCGCCATCCTGCGCGAGCATGTCGCCGACGAGAGCGTTGATCTCGTCTATCTCGATCCGCCGTTCAATTCCAACGCCACCTACAATGTGCTGTTCAAGGTGCCGGACGGCCACAAGAGTCAGGCGCAGATCGAGGCCTTTGACGATACCTGGCATTGGAACGAGTTCGGCCGAGCAGGCTTTTGACGAGGTGATGCAGTCGGGCCATTCGGATGCGGCCGAAATGCTGCGCGCCATGCGGTCGTTCTTGAAAGAGAACGACATGATGGCATATCTCGCCATGATGGCGGTGCGTTTGATCGAGTTGCATCGCGTGCTGAAGCCGACGGGCTCGCTCTATCTGCACTGCGATCCGACTGCGAGCCATTATTTGAAGATTTTTTGGACGCGGTATTCGCACCAACGAGTTTTCGAAATGAAGTGATTTGGAAACGAAAATCGTCGCATTCAAGCGCGAAACGATGGGGTCCCGTTCACGACACCGTCTTTTTCTACGCAAAGACGAATGCTCATCTATGGAATCCGACATTTGAAAAGTACGATCCTGCGTATGTCACGAAGTTTTACAGCCACGTGGATGAAAAAGGTCAATATCAAATTGATAACCTTACAGGGGCCGGAAAACGAGGCGGCGACTCTGGGAAACCGTGGAGAGGTGTCAATCCTGATGAGAAGGGCCGTCACTGGGCTGTACCGCTCGCTCTCCTAGAACGCCACGGATTAGGTGGCCAAATTGAACGCCTCTCGACCCAGGAGAAACTGGACTTTCTTGATGCTAACGGTTTCGTATACTGGCCAAAAGACGAAGGAATGCCTCGGCTCAAGCGATATCTGGATTTTCAAAGAGGCGTCTCAATTCAAGACGTAATAACAGATATCTCCGCCATTTCGTCCCAAGCCCAAGAGCGCCTTGGCTACCCCACCCAAAAACCCCTCGCCCTCCTCGAACGCATCATCGCCGCCTCCTCCAGTGAAGGCGATCTCGTTCTCGATCCGTTTTGCGGCTGCGGCACCACGGTCCACGCCGCGCAAAAATTGAATCGCCGCCGGATCGGTATCGACGTCACCCATCTCGCCATTCATCTGATCCAGCGCCGCCTAAAAGAGGCGTTTCCCGGCGTAAAATTCGACATCGCCGGCGTGCCAAAGGACCTCGACGGCGCGCGGGCGCTCGCGCTCGCCGACAAATACGAGTTCCAGAAATGGGCGCTCTCGACGATCGACGCGCAGCCCTACAAGGGCGGCAAGAAGGGCGGTGACGGCGGGGTGGACGGTTATCTCTATATTAAGCCCGACGGCAAAAAGACCGAAAAAGTCATCGTCTCCGTCAAGGGCGGCCAAAGCCTGACGCCCGCGATGGTCAAAGACCTCATCGTCACGGTTGATCAGGAAGGCGCCAAGATGGGCGTCTTTCTGACTCTTGAGCCTCCGACCAAAGGAATGATCGCGCAAGCCGCCGCCGCCGGATTCTACAAGCCCGAAGGCGATCAGCAATGGCGCGTCCCGTTTCCCAAAATACAGATCGTCACCGTCGCGCAGCTTTTCCTGCCGAGCAATCCGCTGCAAATGCCCTGGCAGGACACCTCCGTGTTCAAAAAGGCGGCGCGCGAGAAAAAAGAGAACTCCCAAAGCGAACTGGACCTTTGAGATGAGCAAACATCTCGCCATGCCGATGAGCGACCCCTCGTCCTTCGAGACGCCGCCTGTGGCGGCTCCTCAGGATGAGGGGTCTTGAGCCTTCCGGCCTCAAGCTCACACGCCCTCATCCTGAGGAGGGTCCGCAGGACCCGTCTCGAAGGACGAGGGCGCTCCCGCCACAGGCCAAAAAAACCTCTAGACCAAGTTGGGTTTCCATCATGACCAAACATGTCGCCATGTTGATGGGCGGGCTTTCGGCCGAGCGCGAGGTTTCGCTGCGCTCCGGCGAGGCCTGCGCCAAGGCGCTCGAGGCCGAGGGCTTTCGCGTCGCGCGCCTCGACGTCGACCGGCACATCGGCGAGACGCTGGCGGCGCTGCGGCCGGATGTCGCCTTCAACGCTTTGCATGGCCGCTATGGCGAGGATGGGGTCATCCAGGGCATCCTCGAAATGCTCCGCATTCCCTACACCCATTCCGGCGTCCTCGCCTCGGCGCTCGCCATGCGCAAGGACCGCGCCAAGGATGTGCTGCGCGCCGCCGGCGCGCCCTTGGCGAAGAGCGTTACCGTCGACCGGCGCGAGGCGGCGAAGCGCCATATTCTGCCGCCGCCCTATGTGGTGAAGCCGCTCGGCGAGGGCTCCTCCTTCGGCGTCATCATCGTGCGCGCCGATCAGGAGCATCCGCCGCAGGAGCTGACCCGTCCCGATTGGCCCTACGGCGACGAACTGCTGATCGAGCAATTCGTCGCCGGGCGCGAGCTCACCTGCGCCGTCATCGGCGAAAAAGCCTATGATGTGATCGAAATTCGAGCCGCCAATGGCGGCTGGTATGATTATGACGCAAAATATGCGCCGGGCGGCTCGATCCACATCCTTCCGGCAAATCTTAAAGAGTTTGTTTACCAAAATGTACAAGAGTTAGCTCTTGTGGCGCACAGGGCGCTCGGCTGTCGCGGGGTAAGCCGGACTGACTTCCGCTACGACAATTCTCCAGGGGGAACCGGGGAGCTCGTCGTGCTCGAAGTCAACAGCCAGCCTGGAATGACCGAGACCTCCCTCGTGCCCGAGATCGCGGCTTACGCCGGTTTGTCTTTTGGTGAGCTTGTTCGATGGATGGTCGAAGACGCTTCCTGCGATCGTTAGGAAAGTCGCAGGACGGTTTTGCGCCGCTGGCGCTCGCCTCGTCCGTTTCGACGGGCGGCGCCTGGGCGCCCCGCGCGCCGGAGCCGGCGCGCAAGCCGCATTCGCGCCCGCGCCGATCGCGGCTCGGCATTCATCATCGAATTGGCGCCGGCCTCAGCGGGCCCGCCGCGACCTACGGCTTTGTAGCGGCGCTGTTCATTTCGACCGGCGTCTACGGCGCCGTAAAGGGCGGCCAATACGAAGCAATGGTCGCCGCCCATGGCGCGCCGGCCGATATCCTCGCCAAAGCGCTCGGCTTCAAAATAGAGGCCGTGACGATCGCCGGCGAAAGCGAGCTGACCGAGCCTGAAATCCTCGCCGTCGCCGGCATAGGGCCGCGTAATTCGCTGCCCTTCCTCGACGCCGCGAAAGTGCGCGACAGGTTGAAAACGCTCCCCCTCGTCAAGGAGGCCAGCATCACCAAACTCTATCCCGATCGCCTCCTGATCGAGGTGGAGGAGCGTCAGGCCGCCGCGCTTTGGCAAAAGGACGGCGTGGTCAATATCATCGCCGCAGACGGTATGGCGATCGACCCGGTGCGCGACCAGCGCTTCGTCAGCCTGCCGCTGCTTGTCGGCGAGGGCGCCAATGTGCGGCTTGGTGAATATCTCGCGCTGCTTGGCGCCGCCGGCGACCTGCGCGAGCGAATCCACGCCGGGGTTTTCATCTCCGGCCGGCGCTGGAATTTGAAAACGACAGATGGCGTCGACATTCTCTTGCCGGAAATCGATCCGGCGGCGGCGGTCGAGACGCTCGTCAGGCTGCAGCGTGAATCGCGCGTTCTGGACAAAGCCGTGCTGTCGATCGATCTGCGCCAGCCTGGCCGCATGGTCGCGCGGCTGACCGAGGAAGCCGCCGCGCAGCGCGCCGAGCTGACCCCCCACAAGCCCAAGGGGAAAGGCGGTCAGACATGACATCTCTGCCGCCGCGGCTGCGCCCGCTGTCGGAGCGCAAGAGCGCCATTCTTTCGGTGCTCGACATCGGGACGTCGAAAATCGTCTGCCTGATCGCGCGGCTCAATCCCGGCGTGGGCTCTGAGCCGCTGCCCGGACGCACGCACCGCTGCCGCATTCTCGGCATCGGACATCAGCGCTCGCGCGGCGTCAAAGGCGGCGCGGTGGTCGACATGGACGCGCTCGAAGAGGCGGTGAGACTAGCGGTTGACGCGGCCGAGCGGATGGCCGGCGTCGAGGTCGAAAGCGTCATCATCAACGCCACGGGCGGCCGGATTGGCTCGCAATTGTTCGACGCCAAGATCGCCCTCGGCGGCCGCGCCGTCGGCCAGCCTGACGTCCATCGCGTGCTGGAGGCTTGCACCGCGCGCGGCGGCCGCGACGGCCGCACCGTCCTGCACTCATTGCCAATCGGCTTTTCGATCGGCGAAATCCGCCGCATCGAAGATCCAAGAGGCATGATCGGCGACGACCTTGGCGCCGAAATGCACGTTTTGAGCTGCGACGCGTCAGCCGCGCGCAACCTGATGCTGGCGGTCGAACGCTGCCACCTGCGGGTCGACGCCATGGTCGCGACCCCCTATGCGGCGGGCCTTTCAACTCTCGCCGATGACGAAGCCGAACTGGGGGCCGCGCTCATCGACATGGGCGCCGGCACCACCTCGGTCAGCGTCTTCTCCGGCCGCAATCTCGCCTATGTCGACGGTTTCGCCATCGGCGGCAATCACGTCACGACCGACGTCGCGCGCGGCCTCAGCATCAGGCTCGCCGACGCCGAGCGGCTGAAAACGCTCTATGGCGCCTGCCTGCCATCGGCTTCGGACGAGCGCGAGACGATCGCCGTCGTCCAGGTCGGCGAGGACGGCGAGCATCCGGCCCATTTGCCCAAGGCCAATCTCATCTCGATCATCAGGCCGCGCGCCGAGGAAATCTTGGAGCTCGTGCGCGATCGTCTGAAAGCGGCGGGCTTTCCGGCGCATGCGGGGCGCCGGCTCGTCCTCACCGGCGGCGCGAGCCAGCTCACCGGCATGGCGGAGGCGGCAAAACGCATCGTTTCCGGGCAGGTGCGAATGGGCCGCCCACTCGGCGTCCACGGGCTTCCGGAATCGGCGAAAAGTCCGGGTTTTTCAGCGGCGGTCGGGCTGCTCGTCTATCCGCAAGTCAGCGGCAACGAACATTTCAAGCCCTCGCGCGCCAGCGCGCCGGGGCCGCGGTCAGAAGGATACATCGGCCGTGTCGGCCGATGGTTGAAGGGTAGTTTTTAAAGAGCGGCAGTCCCGAGCGTAATCGCAAACCTAGACGGACCGGTGGCGGCCGGTCCGGCTTTGGCAAATGAAGCAGCATATCAATCCTGGGCGACCTTGACCGGCGCTCCAACGTCGAGAGGCCAGACGATGACGATCAATCTCAAAGCACCCGAGCTCAGGGAACTCAAGCCACGCATCATGGTGTGCGGCGTCGGCGGAGCCGGCGGCAACGCCGTCAACAACATGATCGTGTCAGGACTGATCGGGGTCGACTTCATCGTCGCCAACACCGACGCGCAGGCGCTAACCGCCTCGCGCTCCGACCGCATCATCCAGATGGGTCTGCAAGTGACCGAAGGCCTCGGCGCTGGATCGCAGCCGGAAGTCGGACGCGCCGCCGCCGAGGAGGCGATCGAGGAAATCCGCGATCACCTGTCGGGCGCGCATATGTGCTTCGTCACCGCCGGCATGGGCGGCGGCACGGGCACAGGCGCGGCGCCGGTGATCGCAAGGGCCGCCCGGGACATGGGCATTTTGACGGTCGGCGTCGTCACCAAGCCGTTCCAGTTCGAAGGCTCGCGCCGCATGCGCGTCGCCGAGGCCGGCATCAATGAGCTGCAAAAAGCCGTCGACACGCTGATCATCATTCCGAACCAGAACCTGTTTCGCATCGCGACCGAAAAGACCACCTTCGCCGACGCCTTCGCGATGGCCGACCAGGTGCTCTATTCCGGCGTCGCCTGCATCACCGATCTGATGGTCAAGGAAGGCCTGATCAATCTCGACTTCGCCGACGTGCGCGCCATCATGCGCGAGATGGGCAAAGCCATGATGGGCACCGGCGAGGCGTCGGGCGATCGACGCGCCATCCTCGCCGCCGAGGCCGCAATCGCTAATCCGCTGCTCGACGAAGTGTCGATGAAGGGCGCGCGGGGCCTGCTCATTTCGATCACCGGCGGCAACGATCTGACCCTCTATGAGGTCGACGAGGCGGCTGGCCGCATCCGTCAGGAGGTCGACGAGGACGCCAACATCATCCTCGGCGCGACCTTCAATTCGAGCCTCGACGGCATCGTGCGGGTGTCCGTCGTCGCCACCGGCATCGATCATCCCGCCGCCGCCTATGAGCTCAACTCCGCCGAAAGCCGCATCAACGAAGTCGCCAATCGCCTGCGCGCCCATACCGCTGCGCGTCCGATCGAGACGGCCCCGCAGCCGGTCTTCGAGTCCGCCAAGCCTGAACCTTATGCCGCCGCCGCGCGGCCGGCCTATGATGAGCGCGCGGCGCAGGCCGCGGCTCAGCCGCAATACGCGCAGGCGGCTCACGGAGCGCAACAGCAGGTCTATATCGAGGAAGCGCAGCCGCCGCAGCATCGTTACGCCGAGCCCGCGCCGCAGCAGCAGGCCCGCGCCCATGATCATTTCGAGCCGGGTCCGTTCATCCCCGGCGCGCCCGATTCGCCGGTCGTCCGCGCTCAGAGGATGCCGCAGATCGACGATCTGCCGTTGCCCGCGCAAAATCAAATCCGCGCTCATCGCGGTGAGGCGCCCGCGCAGCCGCATCCGGAGGCGAAGCGACGCTCCTTGCTGGAGCGGCTCGCCTCTTTCGGCGCCGGCCGGGTCGATGACAGCGCGTCCGCCCCGGCGCATGAGCGCCAACCCGCGCCCCATCAAACGCGCCCGCAGGCGCCCCGGGAGGCGCAGCAGCGGCCACAGGCGCCAAACCCTGTCCATGCGGAATACGGCAAGCGCCCGCAGCCGCCAGCGCCGCAGCGCGCCCCGCAGCCGCCGCTCGACGCACACGGCCGGATCGCCTACCAGTCCCGTCTGAGCGAAGAGGACCAGCTCGAAATCCCGGCGTTTTTGCGCCGCCAGTCGAGCTGACTGGTCACGACGGAGCTCTCGGCGACAGGAGGCGGACGCGGGGGCGGGGCCACGCGGGAAAAGTTAACGCGTGGGCCCGGCGCCACACTAATGCCTTTGTGACGCCGCACACCAATTTAGCGCATCGGCGGCCGCGGGCGGCCCTTCGCGCCTAGACAATGATTTTCCTGGACGACGATCGAGCGATCCGCATGACTTATGCTTTAAGCGATTTCCGTTTGTTTTTCCCGGCGCGCCGGGCCTTGCGCCTCGCCTTCGGACTCGCCGGCGCGCTGGCGCTGCCCGCCGCCGCCAGCGCGGATATGCTCAATTCGCTGAACCCGATGAATTGGTTCAGCGGCGAAAAATACAAGCCCGAGGTCCTTAAGGACACGCCCGCGGACGAGCTCTATAATCAGGGTCTCGCCCGCCTCAAGGCGCGGGATTACCCCGCCGCCTCGAAGACGTTCGCGAGCCTTGACAAGCAATATCCATATTCGCAGTGGCAGAGGAAGGGTCTCTTGATGACCGCCTTCGCCCAGTATCAGGCCGGCTCCTACGACGACGCGATCGGCTCCGCAAAACGCTATACCGGCCTCTATCCGAACGCGCCCGACGTCGACTACGCCTATTATCTCGAGGCGATGTCTTATTATAATCAGATTCCCGACATCAGCCGCGATCAGGAGCGGGCGGCGCGGGCGGCGGACCTGTTCCAGCAGATCATCGATAAATTTCCGAAGTCCGAATATGCCGATGACGCGCGCTACAAGCTTCAGGTCGCGCGCGACCAGCTCGCCGGCAAGGAAATGATGATTGGGCGCTATTATCTCAATCAGCGCAATTATGTCGCGGCGGTCGGCCGGTTCCGCGAGGTTCTCGCCAAATATCAGACGACGCGCCACGCCGAGGAAGCGTTGATGCGCCTGACGGAGGCCTATCTCGCGCTCGGCGTGCCGCAGGAGGCGCAGACGGCGGCGGCCATTCTCGGGCACAATTATCCCGATTCCGTCTGGTACAAGGACGCCTATGCGCTCTTGCAGACTGGCGGCCTGGAGCCAAACGAAGACAAGAGCTCCTGGATTTCCAAAGCCTTCCACCTCGGCTGAGTCGCGCAGCGCACGGCCATGCGCCGCTGCAACGCCTGTCCCGTCTTTGGCTTTTCGCATTTCTCGCCGCGGAATTCCCGGGGTCGTTTGCCAACGCGTCGGAGCGCGAGGCGAAAGGACGCTCGTTTGATCTTGATTTGTTCTTGGCGTTGACGTCAACAAAGCCTGAGCCTTTGCTGGGATAAGGTTGCGGCGGCGATGGAGCCGGGCGGCGCCGGGATCACGCTGGCTCGCGCGGGGAGGCGAGGCCCGGATGCTGGTTCAGCTCTCCATCCGCAACATCGTTCTGATCGACAAGCTCGACCTCGCGCTTGGCGGCGGCCTGACTGTTCTCACCGGCGAGACAGGCGCTGGCAAATCGATCCTGCTCGACGCTTTTTCGCTGACGCTCGGGGCGCGCGGCGACGGGGCCCTCGTCCGCGATGGCGAGGCGCAGGGCGAGGTTACGGCGGCGTTCGACCTCGCCTCTGACCATCCCGCCCTGATCGCCGCCAATGCGCAGGACATCGAGACGGAAGAAGGCCTCATCCTGCGCCGCGTGCAAATGGCCGATGGGCGCACCAGGGCCTTTGTCAACGATCAGCGCGTCACCTCGCAGGCGTTGCGCCAGATCACCCGCGAGCTCGTCGAAATTCATGGCCAGCACGATGATCGCGCGCTCGTCGAATTCGACCACTCACCGCCAGCTGATCGACGCCTATGGCGGCCTTGACGCGCAGCTTTCCAAGGTGCGCGCCGCGCACGCCAGCTGGCGCGAATTGACCGCATCCCTGGCGCTGGAGCGGGCGCGCGTCGAAAAAGCGCGCGCCGAGGCCGATTATCTCCGTCACGCCTTCGCAGAACTCGACGCGCTCAAACCGGAGCCTGGCGAGGAAGACGCCCTTGCGGCGCGCCGCACGAGCATGATGCAGGCGGAAAAGGTCGCCTCCGACATTCGCGACGTCTTCGAGGCGGTCGCCGGCGATCACTCGCCGATGTCGGCGCTCAACGCCGCCTTGCGCCGGCTGCAGCGGCGCCAGCCGCAGGCGCCCGCCTTGATCGAGCCGGCGGCGCTAGCGCTGGACGCCGCGCTCAGCGCGCTCGACATCGCCGGCCAAACGCTCGAACAGACGCTGCGCGACGCCGACTTCGATCCGCGCGAACTGGAGCAGGTTGAAGAGCGGCTGTTCGCCCTTCGCGCGGCGAGCCGCAAATATTCGGTTCCCGTCGACGGGCTGCCGGAGCTTGCCAAAGACTTCGCCGCCCGCCTTGGCGATCTCGACGCCGGAGAGGCGCGGCTTTCGCAACTGCATGCGGCGGTCGCGGCGGCGGCGGCGGATTACGCCGGGGCCGCCGAAAATCTCTCGCAGGCGCGCGGAGCCGCGGCGAAGGCGCTGGACAAGGCCGTGAACGCCGAACTCGGGCCGCTGAAACTCGAAGGCGCCCGCTTTTCGACCGCCATCGACCCCGAGCCGCCGGGGCCGGAGGGCGTCGACAGCGTCGAATTCTGGGTGCAGACCAATCCGGGAACGCGGCCGGGCCCATTGATGAAGATCGCGTCCGGCGGCGAGCTTGCGCGTTTCATGCTCGCTCTGAAAGTTGTCCTCGCTGATAAGGGCTCGGCGCCGACGCTCGTCTTCGACGAAATCGACACCGGCGTCGGAGGCGCCGTCGCCGACGCCATCGGCCAACGCCTGTCGCGCCTCGCAAGGCGCGTGCAGGTTCTGGCCGTCACCCATGCGCCGCAGGTCGCGGCGAGGGCCGAAGATCATTGGCGCATCGCCAAGGACGCGGCGGGGCCTGGGCGAGTCGCGACGCGGGTGCTGGCGCTCGGCAACGACGCGCGGCGCGAGGAGATCGCCCGCATGCTGGCCGGCGCGACGATCACCGACGAAGCGCGCGCCGCCGCAGCCCGGCTGATGCTAGGGGCGCAATGATCCGCGATCTCGCCAGCCGCGTGCATGATCATTCCTACCGCGTCGATCCAATCATCCGCACGCTGCTCGATACGGATTTCTACAAATTCCTGATGCTGCAGATGATCTGGAAGCTGAAGCCGGACGTTCGCGCGACCTTTGGCCTGCGCAACCGCTCGGCGTCCATAAAACTCGCCGACAGCATCGAAGAAAAGGAGCTGATCGCCCAGCTCGATCACGCGCGCTCGCTGCGCTTTCAAAAAAACGAGCTGATCTGGCTCGCGGGCAACAGCTTTTACGGGCGGACCAAGATATTCGAGCCGGGCTTTCTCGACTATCTCGCCGACTTCCGCCTGCCGCCCTATCAATTGTCGCGAAAAGACGGCGAATACGAGCTGCGCTTCACGGGATTCTGGCGCGAAACGACGATGTGGGAGGTCCCGGCGCTGGCGATTCTCAACGAATTGCGGGCGCGTTCGGCGATGTTCAAGATGGGCCGCTTCGAACTCGATATTCTTTACGCGCGGGCTAAAGCCAAGCTCTGGAGCAAAGTGGAGCGGTTGCGGGCTCTCGCTATGGAGGGGCCGTTGCGGCTCTCCGACTTTGGCACCCGCCGCCGGCACGGATTTTTGTGGCAGCGCTGGTGCGTCGAGGCCCTGCAGGAAGGAATCGGCGACAGCCTGATCGGCACCTCCAATGTCAAGCACGCCATGGACCTTGGCCTCGAGGCGATTGGCACCAACGCCCATGAATTGCCGATGGTCTACGCCGCCCTCGCCGACGGCGACAATGCGCTGCGAGCGGCGCCTTTCGAGGTGCTGGAGGACTGGGCCAAGCTCTATGACGGCAATCTGCTCGTGCTGTTGCCCGACACTTTCGGCACGACGAATTTCTTGAAAGCCGCGCCGGACTGGGCGGCGGACTGGACCGGTGCGCGGCCGGATTCGAAGCCGCCGATCGAGGCCGCTGAGGAGCTGATCGCCTGGTGGAGCGCGCGGGGCCGCGACCCCCGAACAAAGCTTGTCGTCCTTTCCGACGGCATGGCCATCGAATTCGATCGAAGCCAGCGTGCGCTGCTTGCGTGCGAAGACGCAGGTCTCGATCGGTTGGGGCACCGACCTCACCAATGATTTTTCCGGCTGTGCGCCGCATGGAGCCGGGGTCGATCTGGAGCCGCCGTCGCTTGTCTGCAAGGTGATCGAGGCCGAAGGCCGTCCGGCGGTGAAGCTTTCCGACAATCCGGCGAAGTTTTTGGGGCCGAAAGACGAGATCGCCCGCTATGCGCGGGTGTTTAGCTACGAGCCGGGGGCGTGGCGGCCGGCGTAATAATTCAAGCGTTTTATCTCGGATTTGGAACGATTGCCCAGGGTCCTTGACGATGCGTCCGCTCACTATATTTCTCAGCCGGCTGCTTGGGCTCTTCCTCCTTGCATTTGTATTGGCGATGGTTCTCCACAGGCAGGCCTTCGTCGAAACGATCGACGCCCTCATCGCCGACCGTGCGCTCCTGATGATCGCTGGCATCGCCGCGCTTGTCGCCGGTCTTGCGATGACGCTTACCCATAATGTTTGGAGCGGCGGCGCCTTGCCGGTCATCGTCACGCTGATCGGGTGGATAATGTTGATCCGCGGGCTTGTTGTTTTGCTGCTTCCACATGAGGCCCTGGCCGCGCTGTTCAAGATGGTTCAGTTCGACCGCTATTATTATGCTTACGCGGCGATTTCCTTCGCCCTCGGCCTCTATCTGACCTTTATGGGCTTCTTCCGCCCGCGCCTATAAATTACCCGCGCCGCTTCTCGCCGCCTTGCGGCTCATGCTAATTTTCGAGGACATGAAGAAGCCGGCCCCCATCGAGAGCCTCAGCGCCGTAGAGGCGCGCCGCGAACACGCGCGCCTCGGCGGCGAGATCGCCGCCCATGACCGGCGCTATTACCAGCAAGATGCGCCGACCGTCTCTGACGCCGACTATGACGCCCTGCGCCAGCGTTACGCCGTCCTCGAGGCCGCCTTTCCCGAGCTTGCGACGCCCAATTCGCTCACCAGAAAAGTCGGCGCCGCGCCCTCTGAAAAATTCGCCAAGGTGCGCCATAAGGTGTCGATGCTGTCGCTCGGCAACGTCTTCAGCGACGAGGAGGTTTTCGATTTCGTGTCGCGGGTGCGGCGGTTCCTGGGGCTGGCCGCCGAGGCGCCGCTCGCTATCTCCGCGGAGCCGAAAATCGATGGGCTCTCATGCTCCCTCCGCTTTGAGAACGGCAGGCTCGCTCAGGCCGCGACGCGCGGCGACGGTTTTGAGGGCGAGGACGTCACCGCCAATGTGCGGACGATCCGTGAAATCCCCGCGCGGCTGCGCGGCGCTCCGCCGGAAATCCTCGAAGTGCGCGGCGAGGTCTATATGACTCACGCCGATTTCGCCGCCATGAACGCCCGCCAGGCGGAGGCGGGCAAGCCCCTCTTCGCCAATCCGCGCAATGCGGCGGCGGGCTCGCTGCGCCAGCTCGACCCGTCCGTCACTGCCGGGCGCCCGCTGCATTTCTTCGCCTACGCCTGGGGCGAGGTTTTTCCGGCCCTTCCGGCGGATACGCAAATGGGCATGGTGGCAGCGTTCAAGCGTTTTGGCCTGCCGGTCAACCCATTGATGACGGTCTGCCGTTCGGCCGATGAGCTGATCGAGCAATATAGGCGCATCGAGGCGATGCGGGCTTCGCTTGGCTATGACATCGACGGCGTCGTCTACAAGGTCGATTCGTTGGCGCTGCAGGACCGGCTCGGCTTCGTCTCGCGCTCGCCGCGCTGGGCGACGGCCCATAAATTTCCCGCCGAACAGGCGACGACGGTTTTGCGCGACATCGAGATCCAGGTCGGCCGCACGGGAGCCTTGACCCCCGTCGCGCGGCTCGACCCGGTGACGGTCGGCGGCGTCGTCGTGTCCAATGCGACCTTGCACAATGAAGATGAGATCGCGCGCAAGGATATTCGCATCGGCGATACGGTGCGCATCCAGCGCGCCGGCGACGTCATTCCCCAGGTTTTGGGGCCGGTGCTCGAAAAGCGTCCCGCCGGCGCAAAACCTTATATGTTTCCGCAGGTCTGCCCGGTGTGCGGCTCGGCGGCGATCCGCGAGATCGACGAGAAAACCGGCGTCGCCGATGTGGTGCGCCGCTGCACCGGCGGCCTCGTCTGCGCCGCGCAGGCAGTCGAGCGCTTAAGGCATTTCGCCTCGCGCAATGCGCTCGACATCGAGGGATTAGGGGACAAGCAGATTGAGCAATTTTATCATGATGGCCTGATCAAGACGGCCGCCGATATTTTTACGCTGGAAGCGCGGGACAAGGGCGCGCCCACCAAGCTGAAGGACCGCGAGGGTTATGGCGAGGTCTCGACCCGCAACCTGTTTCGCGCCATCGAGGCGGCGCGCAAGCCACCGCTCAATCGCTTCATCTACGCGCTCGGCGTGCGCCATGTCGGCGAGACCAACGCGCGGCGGCTCGCGCGCCATTTCGGCTCGTTCGACGCCCTCCGCTCGACTGGCATGGCCGCGCTCCCCGGCTCCGAGGCCCGCGCGGAAATTAACAATATCGATGGCCTCGGCGAGGTCGTCGCCGAGGCCATCGCCGATTTCTTCGCCGAGCCGCGCAATGAGGGGGCCCTCGACGCGCTGCTCAAGGAGGTGACGCCGCAGCCGATGGAGGCGGTCGATACGCAAAGCCCGGTGGCGGGCAAGACCGTGGTGTTCACCGGCGCGCTCGAACATATGACGCGCGACGAGGCCAAGGCGATGGCCGAGCGGCTGGGCGCCAAGGTCGCGGCCTCGGTGTCGAAAAAAACCGATCTCGTGGTCGCCGGCCCCGGCGCCGGGTCAAAGCTCGCCAAGGCGGCCGAGCTCGGCGTCGAGACGATTAGCGAGGCGGACTGGCTGAAGCTCACGGGGCGGGGCCCTTAAGTCTTGATGCGATTTAACGGGTCGATGACCTAAAGCCCGCTCGCCTTCGCCTCTCGCCAATCTAAACCCGGCATTGCCATGCTTGAGCGGCGGAGCGGTTAGAAGCGCGGCGCCGGAGTCGAGCCAGCAGGGTTTACTGGGGTCGAGCCGGCGGGATTCACCGGTGTCGATCCTGCAGGATTAAATGGCGTTTGCCCTGCGGGTCCAAAACGGTTGATACCCACGCTACGGCCCTGAAAACCATCCATATCGCGGTCACGCCAAACCCATCCATTCCATTCACGATGCCAACCCGCGAGGGCTGGGCTCCAACAGCCGAGGGAGGCTGCAACGCCGATGCCCACGGCCAACAGACATAATCGCTTCATGGCGTCTCCTTATTTCTTTGTTGCCAGTGCTCTCCTGGTTTGATGGGGAGGTACGGTTCCCCGCGATTAAGAGCGAGGCAATACAAAATTCCGTTGTCTTGATCATCGCCGATCCAGTTCCTTCCGCCAGTTTAGCTTAAGGCCTCGCGCGCGGGCGCGGCCAAGCCAAGGAAGACCAGCGCGGCTTGATTGAGCCTCAAAACGTCCTTGTTGTCGAGGCTCCCGATGCGGCCGCCGAGTTTCGATTTTGAGACGGCCGTGATCTTGTCGACCATCAGGCGGCAGGCCGTGCAAGCCCCTCATCCTGAGGAGCGGGCGGAGCCCGCGACTCGAAGGACGCGAAGGGCATGCTCGCCAAGGGCGTAGCGTGCAATCAAGCTTTTGCGGCTATCTCGCGCACCAGCGCTGACGGTCGCGCGGCGTTCCGCCCCGTTTCGGGCAGGGTTTGCCGCCAAGCATGAGCCACCCGCGCTTGGCATCTTAATCAGCGGCTGTAGGGCGCAGCCTCTGACTTGAGGATGGCCAACGCTTGGTTGTGCGCCGCCGCCTGGAGGCGATTGGCGCGGACCATGCGCGCCGCGTCGCCCTTGCGCCAAGCGCTTTCGTAGTAGGCATCAGCCTGTTTCTCGAGCCAGTCCAGGCGCAAGATTCGCGAACCGTTACCGTGGTCCATGACGCAATTCCCTAGTCGCCGAGCGTCCGCGATACTAAGACCGCCATGCTTGCTCACATGGTGAAGATCGTGCCGCGAAGCAAGATCGAAAGCAACAACTCTGCTTTTCAAGAATCCGCGATGCAATAAGCATCGCTGTTAAGTCAGCGTTGGGCGGAGGTGCCTTGGCCGGCGGACCGCCTTTCGTCCGGGTGCGGTCGGCGGATTGCCGGATCAAAGATCGCCTAAGGCGGCCGCACGCGCGCGCAGCGATCAAGCGGAGCGACGCAAGGCGAAGGTTTTGCCGTCGCCCGTGTGAACGTGACCAAGGCGGGCGAGGGAGGCCAGGGACTCGGGAAATTGCTGGCTCGACCTTGCCTCCCTGGCGGAAGGCGGCCGCTATCGCGCGGGCGTCCAGCGGCCCGCTGGCGCCCATGAGGGCCGCGAAGACGATTCCCGTGCGCTCCAGATCGCTTGTCGGGAAGGCCGGCTTTTGAATTTTTCCAGCTTCGACAATGAGCTGCGCTTCGAGCTGCTCCTCGGTTGCCGCCTGCGTCGGTCCCGCGCCTATGCCCGCCCGCGCGCGCTGATAGTCCGGGCGAAGCCAGCGGATGAGACCGCGCTTTTCTTCTTCGGCCCGCTCGGCGTTCAACGCCACGAGCTTGGCTAAAATCTCGTCATCGGAGAGGTCCACGGGCCAGCCGTAAGCCTCCGCCACCAGTGCATCGAGCCGATCGTGCAATTCGCGTAAGATCAGCACGAGGCCCTTGGTTTTGATGGCTTCATCTTCGACATCTAGCGGCGGGTCCGTGCGAAGCTTTTCAAGGACGTTGTAAATTTGCGTGAGGGTCAGGCCGGGGTGTTCGGCTTGGACTTGTTTGCGAAGCGCGTCCAGTTCTTCCGCCGTCGTGCGGATGCGACCTTTGAGAGTTCCGGAGGGGTCGGGGAAGGGAAAGGGATCGAAGACGCGGGACTTGGAATAGCGAGGGTCGTTGCCAACTCCAAGCCAGCCCCCGGCGCGCAAAGCCCAACTCACGTGCAAGCGCGACGAGAGAACGCCAAGAAAGAAGGCGTCGTCCAGCGCGATGCAGACGAGCATATTGTCCGGCAAAATGCTCGCGTCGAGAAATTGAAATATGCGATGTTTTGCAGTTTCAGGCGTGACGATGTAACGCCGCAAATCAGCTAAGGCTTTCCGAAAATCTGGATTGTTTTCGCCAAACAGCCACCATTTCAAGCGTCTATATGACCGTGGGTTGACGTCCCTTTCTGGTTTAACCTTTTCCAAAATTTGTTGATATACCTCCGGAAAGCGACCGCGAACCTCATCAGCTTCCAGTCCGAACAGATCGATAGCCATGACGCCCCTTGGCGTGCCGTTGAGGTCGCGGCCATTGCGATAGAGCCGGATGTGGTTTTCAAGCCCTGGCCCTTTTCTAATTCCCAAATGCTCGGCCTCGGCTGGAGTGACAATAAATCCGGCTCCGTGTAGGACAACTCCACGCGATGAAAGAAACTCGTTTGCTTTGAGGGCGGACAATGCGGTCACGTCCGCGCCCACCGTCAAATCGCTGTTGATCTTCCCGTACATTTCATCAAGCTCGACAATCGGCGTATCGGAATCAAGGCCCTCTTCCTTCGTGACTTCGAACAAGCGGCCGTCATGCGCCCCCGCCGCCGCTACCGTCATCGCGATCCGCACGGCGGCGGCGTCGCGCGTCGCTTTCGTCCACGGATGATCGGGGATCGCCATCAACAGCGACACCGGGTTTTTTCCGCTGAGATGCTTTTCCATGACGCGGCGTTGAAAGACTTGCGAGAGCGAATTGGTGGTGACGAGGCCGAAGCGCTTCAGCCGCGTTCCCTTGCGGGTCAATAGTTCGGCGGAAAAATCCCACCAATACATGACGAAATCGGCGCTTTCATTCATATGCGGATGCGTGGCCCACAGCGCTTTCGCATAGTCTTCGCCCAGGCGCCCGCGAATATCCTTGCCGCGAATAAAAGGTGGATTGCCGACGATATAATCCGCCTCCGGCCATTGCGGCCGCTTCGGATTGACATACCGCCAGACCGGCGCCTTGTTGCCGTCGGCATCGGTTCTCGCGATTGGGCGGGCGCGTTCATCGCGGGCCAGCTCCTTCTTATCCCAGGCAAGCACGGCGTCGGTCACTTAAATCGTTTTGAAGTCGCTCAAGATCGGTTCGGTCGGAAAGCCGCTTCGTGTGCGAAAATGCCATTGTAAGTGACCGATCCAAAGCACCAGCTCGGCGATCGCAGCCGCGCGGGGATTGACTTCGAGGCCCAAGAACTGGCGTGGGTCGATGTTATGGCCTTCGAGCCACGATAAAGCCTCTTCGTCCTCGAAGCGCAGATCGGCCAACGCTTCAAGAACTTCGCCTTCGAGACGCTTCATCAATTCAAGCGCGACGTAAAGAAAGTTGCCAGTGCCGCAAGCTGGATCGAGAATGCGAATGTTGCAAAGCTTCGCGTGAAAGCCTCGCACTTCCACGACGCGCGCCTTTGATATTTCCTTCGCCGCGCTTTGCCTCAGCTGTAGCCTGAACATTCGCCCACTCGGCTTTCAAAGGCTCCAAAATGGTTGCTGTGACCAGCCGCTCGACATAGGCGCGGGGCGTGTAATGGGCGCCGAGCTTGCGCCGTTCGGCCGAATTCAGAGCCTGTTCAAGCAATGTGCCGAAGATCGCCGGCTCAACCTGTTTCCAATCGGCTTTGGCGGCCTCGTAAAGCTCGCCAATTTCCTCGCGCGGCAGGGCGAGAACGGTGCGGTCCTTGAACAAATAGCCGTTGAATTGCTTTACGTCTCGTTCAAGCGCGAAGGAAAACCCGCCCTTGTCCATCGCCTCCCATAATTGCCCGACAAGGCGCGGGAACAGAGAGGGATTTTCGACGCATCGTTTCAGCACATCGCGAAAACTGCCCTTTGGCAGAAATTCCACGTCTCCGGCGAACATCGTAAAGAGGCAGCGCATGAGAAACAGCGCAACCTGCTCGGGATCATAGAGGCTCTTGCCCTCCGCATTTTTCGCGTCCTCAAGATGCTTGGAAATCTTGGCCAGACGCTCGGCCACCGCGCGCGTGGCCCTGGCCGCGATCTTGGTCGGGTCGAGTTTGTGCGGATCGAGCCAGATCAGGCGAAGCCGCGCGCGGATTTCATCTTGGCGCAGGTCTTCGAGATAGACGCGAAACCCCTGCCGATCGGGAAATTGGGCGTAGTTTTTTCCTTGGCCAGTAAAATCCGCATAAATCTCGAAGCAGTGGCCGACGTCGCAAACGATCAAGAACGGCGGCCAGCCTTCGGAGACCGGCAGAGCCTTGGCGTAATCCTCCGCCTGCCGGCGGGCGTTCAACATGAGCACGTCCCATGCGCGCGACGCGGTGCGCCGGCCGCGTGGCATGGAGTCCACTTCTTCCGCCGCTAAGAGGTCGCCTTGTTCGGGAAGCGCCTTGGCCGTGCCCGGGCGGCGGCTCTGCTTGGCTTCGAGAACGAATGAGCCCCGCCGGTACAGATCGATTCGTCCGCGTGCCGTAGAGCCATCGGCCTCGCGAAACGTGACCGCGCGCTCGAAGGCGTAGGCGTTGGTCGAGGCGTCATGCGAAGCCTGATCCGGGCGCGGAACGTCGAGCGCGTCGCAAAGCTCGGTAAGAAAAAGCGCGTAGTTTGCACGCTCTTGGCCGCCATCGCCGGAGGACCAGCGTGCGATGAAGGATTCGAGGTCAGGGGTCGGCATTCATCGCCATGTGGGCGCTCGGAGAAAAAGTTTGGATGAAAGCGCGTGCTTGAGAAAACCCGAGCATGGCCAAAAATTCTTGGAGCGCAAGGCGTTGAAATGAAATATGTCGGCTGACTTCAATTTTTTTTAAGCAACCGACAGGTTGGACCCTCGGGCTGACGCGCCACCGCCGGCCGCGAATCGATCGATCTTTCGCGATTGCGGGGGGCCGCTGTTCTCCTATGTAGATCCTATGAGGGCGAGCGGCGGCCAAGTATCCTTGGTCGATCGCAAGACTCGAGGAATAATGAGATGTCACAATTCGCAAGACCGACGCTCGTCGCACCCGATTACGATAGGACCATTATTGGCGCTCTGGAGTTGAGCGAAAAGAAATGGGTGCTCGCGGTTCAACTTCCCGGTGTCAAGCGCCATTCGCGACATGTTTTGGGGGCAAGCGGAGACGAACTGGCCGCTTTTATCGAGCGACTAAAGACCCGCTGCACCGCGGCGGGCCATCCGGTTGCGAGGGTGATATTGACTCATGAGGCCGGCCGCGACGGATTTTGGCTCGCGCGCTTTCTGGTTCGGCGCGGTGTGGAAGTCCATGTGATGCAGCCATCGAGCCTTCCCGTGGATCGCCGGGCGCGGCGAGCGAAGACAGACGTGATCGACGTCGAGATGCTGTTGCGCACCCTGATGGCTTGGCTGCGCGGCGAACCACGGGTTTGCTCGATGGTTCCAATCCCAAATGAAGCCGACGAGGAAGCGAGGCGGGCGCATCGGGAACGCGAGGATTTGACCCGCGAACGGCGATCGATCGTCAACAAGATCGATGGCGTTCTTGCAACATTGGGCGTTAAGGGATTTAGAGCCTTGCGGCGTGATCGACGCGAGCAACTGACTTTGTTGCGCCAACCGGACGGCGATTCCCTTCCACAAATGGCGTGCGCTCGCATCGAACGTTTGCTCGATCGGCTTGAACTCATTTTGAAGCTAATAGAAGAGGTCGAAGCGACGCGCGACGCCGTTCTCGAAAAAGCCGCGCCGATGGACGAGGCCGAACGAATGATCCGTTCGCTCGCAGACCTGCGGTCTATTGGTCCGGACTTCGCCACGCTTTTGGTACGCGAAGGGTTCGTACGAGAGTTTCGCAATCGGCGCGCTCTCGCCGGCTATGTGGGGCTTGGAGGAACGCCATTCTCCAGCGGCGGCAGTGAACGTGAACAAGGAATCACAAAGGATGGGAACCGACGATTACGTGCGGCCATGGTGGAACTCGCCTGGATGTGGTTGCGCTGGCAACCTGACAGCTCCTTATCCAATTGGTTCCGTGCTCGTGTTGGGCAAACCCGAGGCAGAATCAAGAAAATCATGATCGTGGCGCTGGCCCGTAAGCTGCTCGTTGCCTTGTGGCGTTACGTCAAGGATGGCGTCATTCCGGAGGGGGCTAAGATGAAGACGGCATAAGAAGACTTTCATCTTCACTCCCATTCCGGCTGATAGTCGGCGGTCTCCGCAGAAACCCGAGGACCCAAAAGGGTGCCGTTGTGAAGAATGGACCCGCCGCAGAGAACTCCTTCCCCCGAATGCTGGGATCATGGTTTGGGATAGCAATTTCCCACCGGATACGAGGTTGGCAGGAAGCGAATCCTGTCTTACGAATCGGAGTTCACCGCAACCGGAATTCGGCTGTTGACTTCCCGGCCCTCATACGAGGTTTCGGCCCCGACCGGACAAAACGGTTTCACGTGGAACGGGGCGCTCAGCGCGCCGCCTTTTCGATCTCCGGCAGCAGCGTCTGGGCAAAAGCCTCATCGTTGAGCGGCCCGACGAAACGATAGGCGACCTTGCCGTCGCCGGTGATGATGAAAGTCTCAGGGACGCCATAGACGCCTAGGTCGATCGCGGCGCGCCCGTTGGCGTCGGCGCCGATCGTTGCATAAGGGTTGCCCTCCTGGCCCAAAAGCTCGCGCACATTGGCGGCGCCATCCTTATAGGCGAGGCCAACGAGCTGCACCCCGAGCGCCTGGAGAGCCCGATCGCCGGCGATCCGCATCAAGATCGGGTGCTCCTCGCGGCAGGGCACGCACCAGGAGGCGAAGACGTTGACGATGGTCACATGGTCTTGGCGCAGATCCGCGTCGGAGAGACCATCGGCGCCCTTCAGCCCCTCGATCCCCGGCAAGGAGAAGGCCGGGACCGGCTTGCCAATGAGCGCCGAAGGCAGGCGCGAGGAATCGCCCGCAAACAGCCGCAAGAGAAACAGCGCTGCGATCGCGCCGAAGACAATCAATGGCAGAAAGATGAGGAGCGACGGTTTTTTCGCGGGAGCGGGCGCCGCCGGCTGCGGTTCGCTCGCGCTCATTTCAACGGGCGCCCAGAATTTGGCGCTTCGTCCCGTTCGCCGCGGCCGGGGAAGCGCGACAGCGCCCGCTTCAGCGTGAAGTAATCGCGCAGGATGGCGATGATCATCGCGCCCACAATGACGAAGCCGAGCGCATAAGCGGCCACGACGAAGCCAAAATGCGGGTCACTCAATGCGCGGTCCCCAGAGAAGCGGGCGAGGGAAGCCCGGCCGCCTCGGCGTCGGCGGTGAGGATCGACAGGCGGCGCAGGCGCCGGCGCAGAATTTCGTTGCGGATGGCGAGCAGATGCAGCGTCAGAAAAAGGAAAGTAAAGGCCAAGGCCATCACGATCAGCGGCCACAGCATCGATCCGGCGATCGCGGGTCCGCCGAGGCGGAACACCGAAGCCGGCTGATGCAAGGTGTTCCACCAGTCGACGGAAAATTTGATGATCGGAATATTGATCGCGCCGACCAGCGTGAACAGCGCCGCGGCCCGCGCCGCCTTGCCCGGATCCTCGATCGTCCGCCACAGGGCGATGAGGGCGAGATAGATCAGGAACAGCACCAGCACGGAGGTGAGGCGCGCGTCCCACACCCACCAGGCGCCCCACATCGGCTTGCCCCACAGCGAGCCGGTGACGAGGCAGAGAAAAGTGAAGCCGGCGCCGAGCGGCGCGGCGGCCTTTTGCGCGGCGTCGGCCAGCGGATGGCGCCAGACCAGCGTGCCGAGCGCCGCCGAGGTCATCACCATATAGACGAACATCGCAAGCCAGGCGGCGGGCACATGCAGGTACATGATCCGCACCGTCTCGCCCTGCTGATAGTCGGGCGGGGCGACGAACCAGGCGAGGTAGAGCCCGACGGTCAGAAGCGCGGCCGTTGCCGCCGCCAGCCATGGCGTCAAGGCGCCGACAAGCCGCAGAAAATTGGTTGGATTGGCGTAGTTTCGCATGGGGCGCGTCCGAACCGGCTTCGATCTGCGTCGAACGGCTCAGCTTTTCCTCTCAAGTCTTGAAGTCGATTGCGCCAAACTCTTTATTCCCGGCGCCGCCCAAACGCAAATGGCGCAACGCTTCTCGGCCGCATGCGCTTCTTGAGCGCCAGCGCTGCAGTTTTTCCAGCGCGCCAAGTTGGATCCCGCGATCGGACCAGGGGCAGTCGCAGTAATACTTTGTGAGGAAGGAACGCGCGAGAGCGCATGTTTCCCTATTTCATCATGCGGTAAAAAATCTATGATACCGATGCAACTGATATCTCGGCCTGTCCCAAACTTTTGCGACAGATCGGCAAGGCTGCGGGGGAAACTATCCAATTAAATCGAGTACTTAGATCAAAAGAGCCGACCGTCGATGGTCGAAATCTTGCTCCCCGCTGCGGCAGGCTGACGCGGCCCCCTGTGAAAACAAAAGGGGATTTCATAGGAAAAAAAATGGGAGGGAAGCTATGCAACAACGGAGACTTGCGAAGGTCCTGTCTATAGGTTGCTTCATGGGGCTGGCAGGTTCAGCAGCGGTGCTCGGAATTATGAGAATTCCCCACGCTGCCGCTCAATCAGTCCCGCCGTATAACCCATATCCGCCTGGCATTCTGCCTTCTGATTTGAACTCGGAGATCGCAAGAGTTCAGCGCGAAATGACGGCCATCTTCAAAGAAGCGCTTGGCGAAGCGGCCGCGCTGCCGCCTCCGACTGCGGCGGGTAATCCACCCACACTGCAGTACAGCGGATATGATGCCGTGGAAATACTCGGCAAGCTGATGAATTTTGACTTGAACATATCACCCTTTAAGAACGTCGGCTGCGGTTTCTGCCACATGCCGTATGCCGGCTTTAGCGGACCGATACCGTCCGTCAATCTGACGATGATCGCGTATCCCGGATCGTATCACTATCGCGCCGGCAAGCGGACCGCGCAGCGATATACCTATTCGCCAGATTTCCCTGTGCTCGAATACAACACGACGCAGGCCGCGTTCTTTGGCGGAAACTTCTGGGACGGACGCTCGACCGGCTATAAACTGCAGAGTCCTGATGCCGAGCAGGCGCAGCATCCGCCGGTCGACACCCAGGAAATGGGTTTTCCTGACACGGCTTGCATCGCGTATCGGCTATCCACGGCGGTGTACCGGCCCCTCTTTGAGACGGTCTGGGGCGCGGACTTCGACATCAGTTGGCCCGGCAACACCGCGCAGATCTGCGCTACCCCGGGAGGGGCGGCGGTGTTCGGCGGCAGCGCTACTCCAGTTCAGCTGAGCCCGCAAGACCGCACCAAGGCAAACAATATCTACGACCATTGGGCCCAGTCCATTTCCTTTTACGAACGCTCAAACCGTATCAGCCCGTTCACGTCGAAATTCGACGCCTTCTTGAAGGGGACGTACACCTTAACGGCAAATGAGATGGCCGGTTACAACCTCTTCAAAGGTAAAGGCAACTGCAATTCATGCCATCTCGACGGAAGATCGACCACGCTCAGCTCGAGCCAAACCGACACCGGCGCCGCGGCTAGTACGAGGCCCCTGTTCACCTGCTTCGGCTATGCCAATCTCGGCCTGCCGCTCAACCCCAGGGATGCTTTCTTTTACCAGACCACGCCGGATTTCTTCGGGTTCACCCCCAATCCATACGGCTTCGGCTATCGAGATTTGGGACTGGGCACTTTCCTCAGAAGCGGCTTCGGCGCGGCCCCGAATCCGAACGCGACTTGGGTACAATTTGCGCCGACGTCCGATGGCCAAATGCAGACATCTACAGCACGCAATGTGGCGATGGCGCCGCCGCAATGCCCCACCACCGAGGCGCCCGGGCCGTACTTCCAGAAGGAGTTCTTCCACAATGGCTACGCCAAGAGCCTGAAGCAACTCGTCCATTTCTACAATACGCGCGACGTGTATCCATTCAATGTCACGTCGGGACACTGCCCGACGGGAACGACGGAAAAGGTCAACTGCTGGCCGATGCCCGAGGTCACCAACAACATCGACATGACGGTCGGCAACCTCGGCTTGACGGATCGGAGGAAAACCAGATTGTGACCTTCCTGCGAACACTCACAGATGGTTTCACAACCCCTTATCCGGACATGAACACCTTTACGGGTACGTGCATGACCGGCGGTAACGCATCAACCCAGGGTAACGCGTTCCTCATCCCCACCCCGCCGCTCCCGCCTTGCGCTCCGGCGATCTGCGGCGCCCCGCCCCTGCGGGCCAGGCCGAAGACCTAGAGCGGCCAGCCGAGCGCCGCATGAGGGTCGCACGCGACCCTCATGCGGCCGTCTCCCCAGGAACGGTGAGTGAGGACTTGTTCCATGAATAGACTGCTCGCAAAATTGGCGATCGCCGGCACGGCCGGCGGCTTGCTCTCCGCAAGTCCAACGGTCGGTCAGATACTTCCCCCGGCAAGCAAAGCGCAACCCGTAGAAATCATCAAAGGGCCGGAGATCGAATTCGCTCGCGAGGACTTGGCCATTATCAGATGGACCAGCACCAACCCGGGAGGCGACGACGAGCATTTCGCCGTCATTCACTATGGGACGGATCCCAAAGACTTGAGCCAAACGGCGAAATCTCACATCAGGCTCAACCGCAGCCATGCGGAGACGATGTTCCGGGTGCGTGTAGACGGTCTGACGCCACAGACGAGCTATTACTACTGGGTGACCTCGATGGGGGCCGATGGTGAGAGCGATGGCGTGCAAAGCCCTCTCAGCCAATTCACTACTCCCGCCCCCGGTGAGCAGATCGTGGCTTACCCTCAACCAAATAACGACGAGTGAGTGCGCCGAAAGATCGATCTTATAAAGCGGAACGAGAATCGGCAATCTTAGGTACTGTAACGACATTTGAGCTTTTTAGATAAATCGTTTTCATGATCACCTCTTTGAGCAGACGCCCACGACTCCGCCCTCGATGGACGCAATTTGTGAACCTTTCTCAAAGAAGTAAATCACCACGGGCTAAAATGCCGCTTATATCTACCAACTCAGCGGCGCCCTCCAAATCCATCGCCGCCTCGTCCCCCGAATCCATCGCCGCCGCGTTCGCCAAATCCGCCGCCATCCATATGCCTTTCGCCGGCATGTCGTTCCTCGTCTTCGGCGGCCGCGCCTCCGGCATAGCCCGCGCCTCCAACATAGCCTGCGCCGCTGGCGTCGCCCAGTGCGCCGGCCGCGCCGCCGCGCCATCCGCTGCCGGAGGCGCCGGAGCTCCATCCTTCGCCGCTAGGGCCCGAATGCCATCCGCCACCTCCGTAGGCGCCGCCGCTATAGGCGCCATAGCTGCCCGGCGCGTTGGGATTGCCGCCGCTGACATAGCCGCCGCCGTAGCCGAGCACGGCGTCGGCGCCGACAATGCTCGCGGCTGATTCAGCGCCTGCCCGCCAAGCGCCTCTGCGCCAGTCGCCTCCTGCGCTGCCTTGCCATACGTGTTCCGCGCCTCCGGCCCCATTTTGCCAACCGCCGCCCGCGCCGGCATGCCATCCGCCGCCTTTGGCCCCGGCCGTCCCGGCATGCCATCCGCTAGCGTCGGCGCCGGCCGCGCCGGCGCGCCCGGCGTCCCCTGCGGAGCCAGGGCCGTTCCGCGAATCTCCGCCGAATCCGTCGCCTCCGCCGCCGTAAGAGCCGTAGCGCAATCCGCCATGAAATCCGCCGTGAGAACCGCCGCGAAAGGCGTTGGCGGCGTCGGGCGCGCCGGTGGCGAGCGCCAAAGTCAATATGGCCGCGCCCGCGAGCAAATTGCATTTCATGGTTGAGATCCTCACTGAAGAGCCGTTCATGAGGATTGATGCGCTCGAGGCGTGAAGTTTTGTGAAAATCAACACGTAGAAAGCTATTCCATCGAGCGCTTATTCGCTCATCTGCCGCGCTCGGCGCCGGTCGCGCCGCCGCGCCATGCGCTCTCTGAAGCGCTCGAGCTCCATCCTTCGCCCTTCGGGCCGGAATACCATCCGCCGCCCGCGCCGCCGGAGCTCCATCCCTCGCTTGCGGCGCCTGAATGCCATCCGCCGCCGCCACGCCAAGCGCCGCGCCAATCGCCGCCGTGCCAGCCGCCGCCGCGCCAGCCGCCGCCATGCCAAGCGCCGCCATGCCGATCGCCGCCACGCCAATCGCCGCCGCGCCAGCCGCCATGCCAATCGCCGCCGCGCCAGCTGCCGCCATACCAATCGCCGCCGCGCCAGCTGCCGCCATGCCAATCGCCGCCGCGCCAGCTGCCGCCATGCCAATCGCCGCCGTGCCAGGCACCGGTATGCCAGGCGCCGTTGCGCCCGCCAAATCCTCCGCCGCCGCTATGAAACCCGCCGCGAAAGGCGTAGGTAGCATCGGGTGCGCCGATGGCGAGCGCCAAAGTCAATATGGCTGCGCTCGCGAGCAAACTGCGTTTCATGGCCGAAATCCTCAATCAAGAGCGGTCATGAAGACTAATGCGCTTGGAGCGTGAAGTTTCGCGAAAATCAACACATAGAAAGCTATACCATCGAGCGCTTATTCGCTCATCTGGCGCAGCGCCGCCGCCGCCGCGACCGGCGCGCCAACGAGCGCCAGCAGGCTGATCGCGCAAAGAATCAGGAAAGGCGGCGCAAAGGGCGTTCCGCCGATGGTCCCGGCGCCCGCCGCCGCAACGCCAAAGATCAGCGCCGGCACGCAAAGCGGCAGGATCAGGACCGGAAGCAGCAGCCCGCCGCGGCGCAGGCTGACGGTCAGCGCCGCGCCGATCGCGCCGATCAGGGTCAGCGCCGGCGTTCCGACAAGCAAGGACAGCGTGACGCTCCACAATTGATTCGCCGGCAGCCCCAGCATCAATCCGAAGAACGGCGCGGCGACGACGAGAGGCAGGCCGGTCAGCAGCCAGTGCGCCAGACATTTGCTCAGCACGATCAATTCCAGCGAAGCCCTGCTCGTCAGCAAGAGGTCGAGCGAGCCATCCTCGAAATCGGCCTGAAACAGGCGGTCGAGCCCGAGCAAGGTCGCAAGGAGAGCAGAGATCCATAATATCGCCGGCGCGATCCGCCCGAGCAGGGCGAGATCGGGGCCGATCGCAAAAGGCGTCAGAGCGACGAGGATCAAAAAGAACACAACGCCGAGGCTGGCGCCGCCGCCGATGCGCTGGCCGATTCGCAATTCGCGCAGGAACAGCGCGCGCAGCGGCGACTTTACGATTTGTTTCTGGCCGATCGCCTCCTTGCTCACGCGGCCGCTCCGAGCCGCAGCTCGCGCGCGGGAAGATCGAGGCGCGCATGCGTCGCCGCGATGATGAGGCCGCGGTCCGCCAGATGCGCGGCCATGATGGCGCTCATCAAAGATTGGGCGCTGGCGTCGAGCGCCGTCGTCGGTTCGTCGAGAAGCCAGATCGGCCGGCGCGCGACGAGAAGTTTTGCAAGCGCGGCGCGGCGCTTCTGCCCGGCGGAAAGATAGGTCGCCGGCAAATGCGCGACATGGGCGAGGCCAAATTCGGCGAGCGCTTCGCTCGGGCTCGATCCCGCCCGTCCCAACTGCAACAGGGCGGCGTGAAATTCGAGATTCTCGATGACGGTGAGCGACGCTTTGAGGGCGTCGGCGTGGCCGATGTAATGCGCCTGTTCGGCGAGAGTTTCCTCAGATGCGGGCGTCAGGGAAAGCTCGCCTTGAGCCAAAGGAAGCAGCCCGGCCAGCGCGCGCAGCAAGGTCGATTTTCCGGCGCCGTTGCGGCCGGTGACGACGAGGCTTTCGCCCGCCTCGATCGCAAAGGTCAGATTGGAAAAGATGATGCGGCCGCCGCGTTCGACGGAAAGGCGTGAGGCTGACAGCCGCATGAAAGAGCAAACCGGCGCTGCGCAAAAAGCTGTGACGAACTGTCTAGCATCCATATAGTTCTCGGCGTAAAATTATTTATAAGCCGCCTGGATTCCTTCCCCTCCCTTCCGACGCGGAGATAACGCTCATGGCCTCGCTCGACAGTTTTAAAAGCCGCAAGAAACTTACCGTCGGCGGCAAAACCTATCACTATTATTCGCTGAAGGCCGCCGAGAAGAACGGGCTTGCGGGCATCTCGCAATTGCCGTTCTCGATGAAGATTCTGCTCGAAAATCTGTTGCGCTTCGAGGACGGCCGCTCGGTCACAAAAGAAGATATCGAAGCGGTCGCCGCGTGGCTGACCAACAAAGGCAAGACCGAGCGCGAAATCGCGTTCCGTCCGACCCGTGTGCTGATGCAGGATTTCACCGGCGTTCCGGCCGTCGTCGATCTCGCGGCGATGCGCGACGCGATGACGAAACTTGGCGGCGACCCGCAGAAGATCAATCCGCTGGTGCCGGTCGACCTCGTGATCGATCATTCGGTGATCGTCGACGCCGCCGGCACCAGCAAGGCCTTCAAGATCAATGTCGATCTCGAATATGGCCGCAACGGCGAACGCTACCGCTTCCTGAAATGGGGCCAAGGCTCCTTCAACAATTTCCGCGTCGTGCCGCCCGGCACCGGAATTTGTCACCAGGTCAATCTCGAATATCTCGCTCAGACGGTCTGGACCCGGAAGGAAAAGCATAAGGCCGCGCGCGGCAAGGCGGAGACCGTCGAGGTCGCCTATCCCGATTCGCTCGTCGGCACCGATTCCCACACGACGATGGTCAATGGACTCTCGGTGCTCGGCTGGGGCGTCGGCGGCATCGAGGCCGAGGCCTGCATGCTCGGCCAGCCGTTGTCGATGCTTTTGCCGGAAGTGATCGGCTTCAGGATCGTCGGCGAACTTGGCATGGGCGTCACCGCGACGGACCTCGTCCTCACCGTCACGCAGATGCTGCGCCAGAAAGGCGTCGTCGGCAAATTCGTCGAATTCTTCGGCTCTGGCCTCTCCCATCTATCGCTCGCTGACCGCGCGACGATCGCCAATATGGCGCCGGAATATGGCGCGACCTGCGGCTTCTTCCCCGTCGACGCCGAAACGCTCGCTTATCTCACGACGTCCGCGCGCGCGCCGGCGCGGGTCGCCCTCGTCGAAGCCTATGCGCGAGCGCAAGGCCTCTATCGGACGCGCACCGCCGCCGATCCGGTGTTCACCGAGACGCTCGATCTCGATCTGTCCACCGTCACGCCCTCCATGGCCGGCCCGAAGCGTCCCGAAGGACGCGTCGCGCTCGGAGCGGTCGGCAGCGGCTTCAAGAGCGCCCTCGAAAGCGAATATCGCAAGACCGCCGACGCGCAGACGCGCCACAAGGTCGAAGGCAAGGATTTCACGCTCGGCCATGGCGACGTCGTCATCGCCGCCATCACCTCCTGCACCAACACCTCGAACCCGAGCGTCCTGGTCGGCGCGGGCCTCCTCGCCCGCAACGCCATTGAAAAAGGCATCGGCTCGAAGCCGTGGGTCAAGACCTCATTGGCGCCGGGGAGCCAGGTCGTTGCCGAATATCTCGCCGCGTCCGGCCTGCAAAAGTCGCTGGACAAGCTCGGCTTCAATCTGGTCGGCTTCGGCTGCACCACTTGCATCGGCAATTCGGGGCCGCTCGCGCCGGAAATCTCGAAGACCATCAATGAAAACGGCATTATCGCGGCTGCGGTGCTCAGCGGCAACCGCAACTTCGAGGGGCGCATCAGCCCCGACGTACAGGCGAACTATCTCGCCTCGCCGCCGCTCGTCGTCGCCCATGCGCTCGCCGGGACCGTGGCGAAAGATCTCAACGCTGAGCCGCTCGGCCACGATAAGAAGGGCAATCCGGTGTTCCTTGCGGACATCTGGCCCTCGGACGAGGAGATCGACGCCTACATCGACAAATTCGTCACGCGGAAGGTGTTCAAGGAGCGCTACGCCGACGTCTTCAACGGCGACGTCAATTGGCGCAAGGTGAAGGCGCCGCAGGGCGAGACCTATAATTGGGACATGGGCTCGACCTATGTGCAAAACCCGCCCTATTTCGAGGGCCTGAAGATCGAGCCCGAGCCAGTCAAGGAGATCGAGAACGCCCGGATCCTCGCGCTGTTCGGCGACAAGATCACCACCGACCATATTTCGCCAGCGGGCGCGATCAAAGCCGCTTCTCCGGCGGGAGCCTATCTGCTCGAGCGGCAAGTCACGCAGGAGAACTTCAACCAGTATGGCACGCGGCGCGGCAATCATGAGATCATGATGCGCGGCACTTTCGCCAATATCCGCATCAAGAACTTCATCCGGCAGAAGGAGGACGGCACGACGCCGGAAGGCGGCTACACCAAGCATTGGCCGGACGGCGAGGAAATGTCGATCTTCGACGCCGCGATGAAGTATCAGGCCGAGGGTGTGCCGCTCGTCATCTTCGCCGGCGCCGAATATGGCAATGGATCTTCGCGCGACTGGGCGGCGAAGGGCACCAAGCTGCTTGGCGTGCGCGCGGTGATCGCCGAATCCTTCGAGCGAATCCACCGCTCGAACCTCGTCGGCATGGGCGTCCTGCCGCTGACCTTCGAGCCTGGCACGTCGTGGAAGAGCCTGAAGCTCAAGGGCGATGAGGAAGTCACGATTCACGGCCTCGGCGATTCGCTGCAACCGCGTCAGAAGATGGAGGCGGAGATCAAATACGCAGATGGCGCGGTCAAGAATGTTCGGCTCCTGTCGCGCATCGCGACGCTGGATGAGCTCGATTATTTCCGGAACGGCGGCATCCTCGCTTTCGTGCTGCGCCAGCTCGCCGCGTAACAGCATGGCCCCGAAAAGTTGCAGACTTTTCGGACAAGGCCATGCGGCGAAGGAGAGGATGGCCGAAAAGTTGCAGACTTTTCGGACAAGGCCTGCACTGAGAATTCCAGAGTCCCGGAAAGTTTGCTGACTTTCCGGGTGGGGTCGCGCCTAAATCACATAAGGGGCCGAGCGCTGTGGGCGGCGCTAGCAAGGCTCCATCCATCGGGTATTTGCAACATGACGACTTACAAGCTCTTGGTGCTGCCAGGCGATGGCATCGGCCCTGAGGTCATGGCCGAAGTCGAGAAAATCATGGCCTTCCTGAGTTACGAGGGGCTCGTTAAATTCGAAATCGAAAGAGGTCTTGTCGGCGGCAGCGCTTACGACGCGCACGGCGCCGCGATCAGCGAGGCCGACATGGCCCGCGCGCAAGCCGCGGACGCGGTTTTGCTCGCGGCCGTCGGCGGTCCGAAATGGGACCATGTGCCCTACGAGCTGCGGCCTGAGGCGGGACTTCTGCGGCTGCGCAAGGATTTGCAGCTATTCGCCAATCTGCGTCCGGCGATCTGCTATCCGGCGCTCGCCGACGCTTCATCGCTCAAGCGCGAGGTAGTCGACGGCCTCGACCTCCTGATCGTGCGCGAATTGACCGGCGGCGTCTATTTCGGCGAACCGAAACAGATCATCGATCTCGGCGACGGGCAGAAGCGCGCGATCGACACCCAGGTCTACGACACCTTTGAGATCGAGCGCATCGGCCGCATCGCCTTCGAGCTGGCGCGCAAGCGCCGCAACAAGGTGACGTCAGCGGAAAAGCGCAATGTGATGAAGTCGGGCGTGCTCTGGCACGAGGTCATCTCCGCTTTGCACGTGCGCGACTTCCCCGATGTCGAGCTCGAGCATCAGTTGGCCGACGCGCTCGGCATGCAGCTGGTGCGCCGGCCGAAGCAATTCGACGTCATCGTCACGGACAATCTGTTCGGCGACTTGCTCTCGGATGTGGCCGCCATGCTGACGGGCTCGCTCGGCATGCTGCCGTCCGCATCGCTCGGCGAACGAAATCCGATCAGCGGCGCGCGCAAGGCGCTGTACGAGCCGGTGCATGGTTCGGCGCCCGATATCGCCGGCAAGGGGATCGCCAATCCGATCGCGATGATCAATTCACTCGTCATGGCGCTGCGCTATTCCTTCAATCTCGACGATCTCGCTGACCGGCTCGACCGGTCGATCGCCGCGGTGCTGGCGCAAGGGCTTCGCACGGCCGACATCGCGGGCGGCGGCGCCGCGAAGACCATATCCACCGCCGAAATGGGCGACGCTATTCTGGCCGAGCTGAACGTCGCGGTGCATTGAACTCTCATCGCTCCGAGGCGCCGCCGCGCGCCGGCCTTTGAAAAAAAAGCGACCGGCTATCGCAGCCGGCCGCTTTTTTTATATTCCTGCGCGGAACGCCAAGCTCTCGGACGCTCGCGACGCCTGTCGCGAAACCGTGCGCCCGTGGCTAATCGATCCGTGGCGTTTCGAACTCCAGGATCGGCGATTGGCGCGCGGGAATTTCCAGCGGCCACGGCAAGAATTCATTGCCGTACAGGGATCGCTGCGCCACCTGATCCGGGGTCCGGTTGAAGATCGTGCTGGTAGTTACGTAATTCGACATGCTGCCGACCGGCACCACAGGTCCCGGATCGAGAAAGCTGCGCTTGTTGACGGTAAGAGGCGGAGGCTCGCCGGAGTAGGCGATCGCGACCGGCTGCTGGCGATGATGACGGGCCTTCGTTTGCGCGGAGGCGGGAGTCAGCGCCGCCGCAAGCGCCGCGGCGGCGAGTACGATCAAACTCGTAGTGCGATGGGTGAAGGCCATAACCAATTCCTCTATTGCCACGCTTATAACGCGCCAGTCACGCTTTGGTTCACGGCAAAGGCGAAGAAAATCGGCTCTGCGGCGCTGCGTAACAACATTCTTCGAAAATGATTTCAGCCAGCCGTCTCGTCGTCCAGTTCCCCCGCGTCGAATAGGCGACGCGGCCCGCGTCGTCAGCGCTCGCCAGAAGCCGATCGCTATCAGACACACCAAAGCCTCTTTCGTCATACCGCCTGCTTGAGCGCAGCCGTGGACCGACAGGCGCCAGCGTTGCGGCTCGGCGGCGCATCGCTTATGTAGTACGAATCTTGTGTGACGCTGGAGGCGGCTTTTGGCCGCCCCGAGAGGGGGGTCGGCAAAGCCGGCCGCAAGCGCCGCCGGAATGGAGAAAAAAATGGGTTTCAAGGTCGCAGTCGTCGGCGCGACAGGCAATGTCGGGCGCGAAATGCTCGATATTTTGGCCGAGCGCCGGTTTCCGGTCGATGAGGTCGTCGCGCTCGCGTCATCACGTTCGATCGGAACGCAGGTCTCTTTCGGCGACAAGACATTGAAATGCAAGGCGCTCGAAAATTATGACTTCAGCGGCGTCGACATCTGCCTGATGTCGGCTGGCGGCGCTATTTCGAAGGAATGGTCGCCGCGGATCGGCGCGCAGGGCTGCGTCGTCATCGATAATTCCTCGGCCTGGCGCTATGAATCCGACGTGCCGTTGATCGTGCCGGAGGTCAACGCCGACGCGATCGCGGGGTTTTCGAAAAGGAATATCATCGCCAATCCGAACTGCTCGACGGCGCAGCTCGTCGTGGCGCTAAAGCCGTTGCACGACAGGGCGAAGATTCTGCGCGTCGTCGTCTCGACCTATCAATCGGTGTCGGGCGCCGGCAAGGAGGCGATGGACGAACTTTTTGCCCAGACCCGCTCGATTTTCGTCTCCGATCCGGTGGAGTTGAAAAAATTTCCGAAGCGCATCGCGTTCAACGTCATTCCCCAAATCGACGTCTTCATGGAGGATGGCTCGACCAAGGAAGAATGGAAGATGGTGGTCGAGGTGAAGAAAATCCTCGATCCCAAGATCAAGCTGTCGGCAACTTGCGTGCGGGTGCCGGTGTTCATCGGCCATTCGGAGGCGGTCAATATCGAGTTCGAGAACCCGATCAGCGCCGAGGACGCGCGGGACATTTTACGCGAGGCGCCGGGCTGTCTCGTCATCGACAAGCGCGAGCCCGGCGGCTACATCACGCCGCATGATGCGGCGGGCGA
The DNA here is from genome assembly GCA_963789645.1 of uncultured Alphaproteobacteria bacterium. Taxonomy (GTDB): domain Bacteria; phylum Pseudomonadota; class Alphaproteobacteria; order Rhizobiales; family Beijerinckiaceae; genus Methylocapsa. The sequence goes on from CAWBLM010000010.1 coordinate 405,823, forward strand.
GGACGCGACCTATATTTCGCGCATCCGCGAAGACCCGACGGTCGAGAACGGGCTCGCGCTCTGGGTCGTCGCCGACAATCTGCGCAAGGGCGCGGCGCTGAACGCGGTGCAGATCGCGGAGACGCTGATCAACCGCAAGCTGATCGCGCCCAAGCAAAAGGCGGCGTGAAGTCCGGGAGGGCGGGTCGGCCGCTGCGGCGTCGGCGCGCCCTAAGGCGAATGCGCTCCACGCCATGACGGCCGTGCGGATCGAGAGGAGATCATGCCTGCCGAGAGTAGCAGTCTCGCCGACCTCATCGGCGTCTTGGCGGTTCTCATTCTGGTCGCCGCCAATGGCTTCTTCGTCGCCGCCGAGTTTTCGCTTGTGTCGGTCCGCAAGACCCGGGTGGCGGAACTCGTAGCGCTGCAACGCTCCAACGCAGGAGCGCTCCAGCGCGCGGTCGACAATCTCGACGCCAATCTCGCGGCGACCCAACTTGGCATCACCATCTCCTCCCTGGCGCTCGGCTGGATCGGCGAGCCGGCGCTCGCCCATCTTGTCGAGCCTCTTGCAGCCAGTCTGCCCGGGGCGGTCGCCACCGCGACCTCGCACGCGATCGCCGTCGCCATCTCCTTCATTCTCATCACCTCGCTGCACATAGTGCTCGGCGAACTGACGCCGAAGAGCCTCGCCATCCAGAAAAGCGAGGCGACGGCCCTGTCGCTCGTCCGCCCGCTGAGCGTTTTCCTGTTTCTGTTCAGGCCGGCGATCTCCGTGTTGAACGGTCTCGGCAACGGGCTGTTGCGGCTCCTCGGCCTCAAGCCAGGCGCCAGCGAAGAGTCGCTGCACTCTCCCGAGGAACTGAAGCTCCTTGTCGCCGCCAGCCAGGAGGGCGGGCTTCTTGAGGAGACGCAGCAGGAGGTGGTGGAGCGCGTCTTCAATATTGGCGACCGCCAGATCAGCGACATCATGACCCCGCGGCGCGCCGTCGACTGGATCGACGCCGGCGACGATCGAGAGGAAATCCTGCAAACCATCAGGGAGAGCAGGCACGAGCAGCTCCTCGTCGGAAGGGGCGACATCGATGAACCCCTCGGCATGATCGCCAAGCGAGACCTGCTCGATCAAGTCCTGGGCGGAGAGGAGCTCGATCCGGCGGCGGTCATCCGCGACCCCCTTGTCGTGCATGAGTCGGCATCGATCTTCAGGGTGCTCGAGCAGTTCAAAAAGGCGCCGGTCAGGCTTGCCGTGGTGGTCGATGAATATGGCACGCTGCAAGGCATCGTGACCCAGACCGATCTCCTCGAGGCGATGGCGGGCGGCCTTCCCGACGCCGAAGACGAAGAGCCGGATTTCGTCGAGCGGGAGGACGGCTCGCTCCTCATCGACGGCATGACGCCGGCGCATGAAGCGTTCAGCCGGCTCGGCCTGCGCGAGCCCGCCGGCGCCGATTTCCACACCATCGCTGGCTTTGCGCTCTCGCGCCTCGGGCATCTTCCGGAGACGGGCGAGCGCTTCGACTATGGTGGCTGGCTTTTCGAGATCGGCGACATGGACGGCCGCCGGATCGACAAGGTGCTGGCGCAACGGATCGCGCCCGCGACGGGCGGGGGGAAATAGTGTCCGTGCTGCCCATCGGACCCGGCTGGCCGCGCGTGCGCCCCTAACCAGAAGCGTCTGAGCCGCCCCGCTGCACCAACTCGAGGGTGATGCCCTCGGGACCCTCGAACAGCCGCAGCTTTCGGTTGATGTAATCCATCTCGTCGCTCAGCATGGTTACGCCGTTGGCCACGAGGTGCGCGGTGGCCGCCTCGATGTCGTCGACGCGGAATGCGAGGTGGTTGAAGCCCCGTTGCCGCAGATTCGTCGGGTGCGCGCCCGGATCGGTCCTTGGGGTCGGGTCGAACTCGAGCAGCTGGATCTCGAATCGAGGATCCGCTCCCTCGAGGGCCAGGGTGATGTGCTGCGCTTTCATGCCCGGCATGCCCATGTACCGTGCGGGAAGGCCGCCGTCGATCGTCGCGACGTGCTCCTTCCGGAAGCCGAGGAGCGCGAAGAACTCGATCGCCGGGCCAGCATCGGCCACCGCGATAGTAACATGATCCGGATTGAGGAACATCTCACGCCCTCTCATCAACGCCGTGCACTCGGCTGCGCCGGCTCACCTCCGCCGAGCAAGCTGCCGGCAACTGGCCCTCCCGCCCTTGCAAGGCTACCACCTCGCTCCGTCGCACGGAAGGCGGGTTGGCCGCGCGGCGAAGTCTGATTTGGGTCATTTTCGACGATGTCCGCGGCCTTCGGCTGCCTGTGAAGGTCGGTCGATTGGCGCGGAGGCCCTGAGTGCAAATTGGGGGTGTTCGGCGTGCAGCGGGCAACGCGGCGAATCCGTCGGACCCAGTCAAGTTGACGGGCCTTTGCGCTGAAGAAGATCCGACGTTCTAATCCCCCTGCTTTCCATCCATTGCATTCGTTTCGAAGTCCTCCAGCGGCGCCTCGTACCCCGGCGGTTCGATCTTCTCGTTCACCCGCAGGATGGAATTGTCGGCGGCGTCAATCGAACCCTCAACCTGCGTGCCCTTCAAGATCGCAACGCATTCGCCGTAGAGTTGCTTGTCCATTAAGGCTGCCTGAAACGCCTTATCGTCCGAGCGAACTTTTTGCAATTGAGAGACGGCTTCGATCGACGTGCAGCCAAAGGTCGTGGTCTTAGCCTCATAATAGGTGATTTGCGATGCAACGAGAGCTACAGCAAGGATCGTTTCCACGATCTTCTCCATAGTCATTCATTTGATATTGAGGAACCGGCGGCTTAATTCAAAGCCTCCCCGCCAACGTGGCGGAGAGGCATTTGCATAATGATGCACGTCGTTCGATTGTCGCGTGCTTAATGATCGGATTACAGACCATGCGAAGAGAGCCAATCGATGAAGATTTGGGCGATCTGCAGGTTGTTGATATCCAGCATCACCATGTGTTCATTGCCGGTAATGGGGCCGGGCGAACCTCTATAGAGGGAATTTGGTTTCAGCTGCGGCAGCCAGGCGAACTTGATGTCGCCGCCCGCGGCAGTGATCTGCTGAATCATCGTCGGGCAAGGCGCAGCCGGCTGCGTTACCGCGGAGAAATCACCATACTCGATGAGGATCGGGATATGCGAGAGCGTGGTGATCTCAGCCGGGGTAAGATTGCCGAAACATCCCGTTTCAAGCTGGATGATGGCTTTAACTTTGCAAGCGTCCGCCGTCGTCCAGGGGTAGCAGCCCGAAGCGGGTTGAAGCGCAGCCCGGGTCGGGAACGATGACGATTCGGAGTGACCCATCAAGATAGCGCCGCCTAATTCTCTCGCGAGCTCGGCCATTTGGGCGGGGGTATTATAAAACCCCGCAGGGTCAGCCGGAGTTGGAGCCCCAGACAGAGTCGCATTCAAGTCCGGGATCACCATATTGTAGAATTGCAGGTTCGATCCCCCACCTACCCCAACGGTTTGCATCGGGAATCGAATACCGGGGTGAGGAGTGGTGGTGGCGGAGCATGGCGAGGTCGTACAAGTGGTGGTTCCCCAACGGAAGACATTCCAGGCGAACTGATCACTGGCGATCGTAATGCTGGGGTTTGCGGGGCATGCAACGGGAGGCGGCCCTGCGGTAGGAACGCAGGTCGTAACGCCGTACCGCAGTGATTGGTAAACTATCGCATCGAAGCCCGAACGGGCGCGGCCAACCTGGTCGATCATGTAGGTTTCAAACTTCTGACGGACGAAGTACTCGTCCCAACCCATCCGTCCATCGGGCGTGGTCTGCCACGATTTCGTGCTCAGGCAGCAACCATGCACGATGGCGATTGGCCAATGCGGTTTTTTTGCTTCTTTGACTGGCAGCATGAACTGGACGTACATCTGATTGATCATGTGCAGCCCAGGGTTAGTGGTCCCGGAGCAAATATTGGCGTTGGTGTATGGCGCCGGCGGCGTAGGGCAAGTGGCGAGATTTCCTGGGATAAAGAAGTTGCTGTACCCACCCAAATTCAGAGTTCCGTTGGCGTTGACTGCAGAGTAATCTTGCGCCGCGGCTACATTAGCCGTCAGCCCAAGTCCAATAAGAGCTGCAGCCCACAATGGCGTATGCTTTAACCCTTTCATGGGATGTTCCCCCTATTTTTCTGACAATGGATTGCCCATCTGCACCGTCATTGTAGGATCGCTTCGTAGCGCGTCAAAATATTTATTTTCAACCGTGCTGAAGAAAATCGGTAGATTTTGGTAGACATCGGAATTTCCTGGAATCATACGATGCTGTAGCTTAGCTACATGATCCTGTAGCTAAGCGTCCTGTCCTCGGCGGCGGCGAAACCCTTTGTCCTATACTCGAACGTGTCGTAGTATCGCGGCCAACAACCTTGAATTCGACGCGCCGGTCAGCTGCGGGTTGAAAAAATGAAATTATTCGGATCGGCCATTCTGCTTTCGACGTTAGGGGCTTTTTGCGCGAACGGCATAGCCTTTGGACAGGCTCCGGGCCGGAAGTTAGGAGCTGGCGAACCAATCAGCGATCAGGAAAGAACCGCGGCCGAGCCAGTTGTGGCGCGCGTTGTGCGTGACACATCCGCGCGCCCGCGGCCGCAACCCAGCCAAGGCAATCCGCTCTGGACCATTCCCCTGGAATCCCTGCACGAGACCTGCGATCGCCCTCTTTTCTCTGCGACGCGCCGTCCGCATCCGGTCGTCGCGGAGGCCCCAAAAGTAATCGAACCCAAGTCCGCCCCGCCGCCGCCGCCCGAAAAGCCCCACGTCACGCTGATCGGCGTGGTGCATGGGCCGGGCCTAAACTTGGCGGTTTTAGTCGACGAGACAGACAGATCGCTGGTGAGGCTTCAGGTCGGGCAGTCCGTCCGCGGATGGACCGTGTATGGTCTCGACGCAAGGACGGCGACGCTCGAAAAGGCGGAGCAGCAAGTAAAACTCGAATTGCCGGCGCGCAACTCCGAGACCGCCGCAAGAACGCCGTCCCCGACCGAGGCTGCCTTGGCGCTAGACCAGTAGCACGCATCAAACCGTCCACGACGGCCGATCAATTTAAGTGGGTCGCGCGACCGCAACTGACCTGTCACAAGTATAGCGGCACAGCCATTGGTTTTTCACCCGCGCCGAAAAATCCGTTCAGATCGCCGGGTTTAAGGTCAGATTTCATGTCGGCCGCCCAGCCAACGGCGCAATGGGCGGCGCCAGCGGGCTCAGGTGCGCGACGCCGCCAAGATCTAGCTCTTTGCGCTTTTCTGAATCACCTTATCGGCTTTGGCGTCGATCCTTGCTTCCTCCGCCTTGCTCATGCGGCCGCGTTTGACCGCTTGGGCAGCGCGAGCCTTGGCGTCCACCGCGTGAGCTTTGTCAGGGATAGGATAGGTCCGGCCCAGACCGGCAAATTCACTATCAGGAAGTTGGTTTCGCGCCTTGCTCGTCAACTTTGACATGTCAAGCCTCCAGCTTTTGATCTACGGTCTGAAACACCAAACCCGCAGCCGAGCCGCGGGTTCCAGAGGCGGTTGACGGGATCACCTCTTCGCGTCGCCCTTGCTGAACAGAAACGGCGCGACGTCGCGCACGCCCGGGGCGCGGGCGACGCCATAGGGCATCGGCCGGCAGACCGCCATGGCGGAGAGCCCCACGCGCGCCGTCAGCAGCCCGTTGAGCACGCCCTCGCCGAGGCGGGCTGACAGTTTCGCCGCGATCCCATGGCCGAGCAGCTGCTGCACGACGCTGTCGCCCGCCGCCATGCCGCCAGTGATTGCGATATGCGCGCCGATCGAGCGCAGCACTTTGAGAAAGCCGAGCAGGCCCGGGCGTCCGCCATAGATCGTCGAAATACGGCGGATCAGCCGAACCGCCTGCGCCGCGACGAAGAGAACGTCGATGATCGCTTTCGGCGCGATCGCCGTCACCATCGAGACGCGCTTGGCGGCGCTGGCGATCTCCTGACGCACCTCGAGGTCGAGCGGATGGATCAGCGTGCGCTCGGCGATGTCGATGAGGTCGCGGCCGTCGACGATGTCATGGGCGAGGTCGCGTAGCTGGTCGCGGGCCAGCGCCGCCTCGGCGCGCGTGGCGTAAAGCGCGCTGAGCTCCTGGACGAGGCCGCGCGCCTCCTTGAAGTCGTCGGCCTCGCGCGCCTTGGCCAGACCGGCGTGCAGCTCGGCGATGCGGCGCTGGCGCAGCACGCCTGCCGCCTCCCGGCCGGTGAGGACGAGCAGCGCCAGTCCGGCGAGGGCCGCCAGCATGAAGCCGATGATGCCGAGCGCCGGGGCGCGGGAAAAAAGGTCGTCGATCAGATGATTCAGCCAGAGGCCGAAGCTCAAGGCGACGAGGCCCCCAGCGGCCGACCAGAAGATGCCACTCCATGATAGAAACCAGCGCTGGCCGAGACCTTTTTTCTGCGCCACCTCGACGGCGGCCTCCTCGGAGTTGAGGTCGCTCTCCTCCATCGCGGCCTCGACCTCGGCCTCATAGGGATCGCGCGCCGGCTCGATCAGCACCGGCGCGCGAGGGCTCTCCGACGTGTCCTCGGACTCGAGATTCAAATCCTGCAGGCGAAACGCCCGCGGGCGTTTGTGGTCAGGCTGCATGACGGCGCCTCATGGGTGGGAAAAAGGGTCATGTCAATTTATCGCCGAGGAGGAACTGGAGCGCGCGATCCAAACGGATATGCGGCGGCGGCAACAGGCTCTCATCCGCGGCGCGCTGCGGGACTGGCGGGCGGAAGCGCACGAAGCGGTAGTCGATGTCGTCCGCCGCGGGGCGCTTGGGGTCAGGCGCGGCATCGCGAAACACGGCCTTGGGATCGGCCGGGAGTTCGCCGGGAAAAATCGCCGCCTCGGTCTTGCCGTCGAACAGCTCGTCGCCGATGCGCTCGCCATCGAGCGGCGTGCCGATCACGGCCTCCAGCGCCGGTCCGCCGTGGCCGTTGACCCTCGCCTCGCGCGTCGCGCGCACGGCGGCGAGCGCGATGACGTCGACCTCGGCGCCGACATCCTCGACGCGAGCGATGGCCTTGGCCGTCAACAGCCGCAAGATCGCCTCCAGCCGGTCATGGCTGGTGTGGTGCAGATGATCGGCCTTGGTCGCCGCGAACAGGATTCTGTCAATCTTCGGACGAAACAGCGCCGAGAGGACATTGCTGCGTCCGGTGCGGAAGGCGGTCAGAACGTCGCCGAGCGCCCATTCGAGGTCGCGCATCGCGGCAGGCCCGGCGTTGAGCGCGGCGAGCGCGTCGACCAAAACGATCTGCCGGTCGAGACGCGAGAAATGGTCGCGGAAAAAAGGCTTCACCACATGCGCCTTATAGGCCTCGTAGCGGCGCTCCATCATCGCCGCCAGCGAATCCGGCGGATAAATGTCGTTCGGCTCGACGGCAAGCGGCGCGAAGGTCAGGGCGGGCGAGCCGGCGAGATCGCCCGGCATCAGGAAGCGTCCCGGCGGAAGGCATGAAAAACCATATTCCTCGGCGCGGCAGGCGCTCAAGTAGGCGGTGAACGACTCCGCCGAGCGGCGCGCGTCTTCCTCGCTGAATTTGGCCTTGGGGTCTTTTTGCGCGGCATATCCACGCCATTGCGCCGCCAGAGGCGCGCGCGCCGCGGCGGCGGCGGCGAAAAACGATTCCTTTGACCATTGGGCGAAGGATTTTGAGAGCAGCGGCAGATCGAGCAGCCATTCGCCGGGATAATCGACGATGTCGAGCGTCAGCGCATGCCGTCCGGGCCGCAGCCCGGTCTTCTGCTGGAATTCGAGGCGAAGCCGCAATTCCGAGATGCGGCGCGTCGATTGCGGCCAAAGGCGCGTCCCGACGCGGCCGTCCGGTCCCGTCAACGCTTCGATATGATCCTCATAGGCGAAGCGTGGAACGTTGTCGTCCGGCTGCGGCTCGAGCGCGCCGCTGATTAGGCGTCCCTCGGCGTGAACGCGAAACACCGGCAGCGGATTTTTCCGGCCGCGCATGGCCGGGCTCGCCGCTTTAGTCAGATGTTCGATGAGGGCGGTGATGAACACCGTTTTGCCGGCGCGAGACAGTCCGGTGACTCCGAGCCTGACATGCGCGCCGGCGGAAAGGTCGACCAGGCTTTGCGCGACGGCGCGGGCTTCGAACAGAAAATCGGAGAGCAGGGGCAAAGGAGAGGTCCGGCTGGATCTTTCAAAAAACGCGGCGCCGGCGCGCCGCGCGCAGCTGCGACAAACCAGAGGGGCCGGTTCGAATCAAGCCTCTTTACCGGGAGGTGCGCTTATCGCGCCGGATCCGGCGCAGGCTTGGCGGCCGACTGGCTCTCCGGTCCCGCCGCGCTGCGACGTCGATCGCCGCCGCAATCAGATCGCTTCGAGCGGCGAAGGGACCGATCTCGACCTTCGCCATGTTTTGCATGAGAAGCGCCAGGTTGGCGCCGGGCGCGCCGTCGGCCGCAAACAGCTGCAAATCGTCGTCGGGGCTGGCGACGATCCCTTCGATGGCGCGAAGCGCATATTGATGGATGCGCGCCGTTTCACCGCCGCAGGGGGGCACGGCGAGCAACGGAGCGAGATTGGGGATTTCGAGCGCCACAACCTTTACGGATGCGGGCTGTCCTTCGCCCATGCCGACCACGATCTCGGGAGCTGGCATCAGCCTGATCGGCCGCGCGGCAACGATCGACCGCCGCGGAGCGGCGGCCCCGGCCGCGCTCGCGGCCTTTCCGCCGCCGGACGCCGGCCGATGCGACGCGAGCCAGCGCGCCCGCAAGGTGTTGGCGATGCCATGCGGCGCGAGGAAACCGAGGAGGCGAGCGCCACTTCGAGGAGCCGGGCTGGCGCCGCCGCACTGGGCGGGCGCCCAGCGCGAGAGGATTGCCTGGGCCGACCTGCGGTTATAGACGAGGTAATAGCGGCGCAGCAGCATCGCGGCGACGACGGCGCCCTCCATCGCCGAGGCGAAAGCGACGTGACCTTCGGCGTCGGCCGCAATCTCGCCGGCCCAGCCCGCGCGCTTGACGCACCAGTAATTGTTGAGCTTGACGCAGCGCGGCGTCCCCGGGGGAGCGATGGCGATAAGCCTCGCCAAAGGCGCAGCCGGCAGATCGAGGCTTTGCGCCGCCTCAAATCGCCAGTTGGAAACGGCGCGTTCGAGGGGAACAAAAGCGGCGCCGCCGTCGAAACCCCGAGGCGCGGCTTTTTGTATGACAGCTGCGGCTGAAGTCGATGCGCCAAGGCCGGCCGCGGCTTCGGCCGCGATGGCTGGAGCGATGGCAAGCGCGACAAGGCTGAAAATTTCCAAAAGCATCGCTTCCCAGGCCTCCGCGGAGCCATCGCTTTTATCTTAACCCGCCCACGCATAGTCGCGAAAGCTTCTGCGAGCGGCGCTCGGTCACGGCGCTTTCCTCCGCTCGCAGATTTCTCCCGACGAAGACCACAACGTCCATTAATCCATGCCGTCGCCCGAGTTTCACTCCCTCCGGCCGAGCGGCGATACCACGTAAATCTTATCGAGCAATTTTATCATGATGGCATTAGCCGTTGGAAGGCCGTCGAGTGATAGCGTAAGGTTGGTCCACACAATGAGCGTTACATTGTTGATTGGATCGTAGCCCATGAATGAGTTATAGCCCGGCATCTCGCCGCCGTGAAAATACATCCTGTTCGGCCCAAAGCTCAACTGCGCGATGCCGTACCCATACTGATTGCCGCCGGGCTTACTTGGATCTTCCGGCTCAACACTCTCAAGCCATTGGCGCTGATAGTCGGCGTTGAGAACTTTGCCGCCAACCAGCGCACGGATCCAGTTGGCCAGATCATCAGCGGTAGAGATGACGCCACCGGCCGCCGAGGCATAGGAAGGATTTTGCCCTGTGTCATCACTCGGCTCAAGTGTTCCCGCACTGGCCGCAGCTTGAAGATCAGCGGGGTAGGGCTGATCCACCAAAGCGTAGGAGGAGCTCCCATACTGGTAGCCATGCGAGTAGGGTTCGGGGAGGGTGTTCGAGGTATCGGCAGGGAGCGCTGTGTCACTCATGCCAAGCGGCCTAAACAAACAATTCTGAAAAACTCTGGCCAATGGTTTGTCTTCAATCTTCTCGGCAATAAGGCCGAGAAGCGCGTAATTGGTGTTGGAATACTGGAAAGCCTCGCCCGGCGGGAATAGCGGCGGGTGTTTGAACGCGAGGGCGAGCACCTCCGCCGTCGTCCAAACCTTGGTCGGGTCACGATCAAGACTTGCCGAAAGCTCTGGCGTATCAGTGTAGTTATACAAACCGCTACGCATACGTAGTAGTTCATTAATGGTAATGTTGTTTCCGTTGGGAACGCCAGAAATGTACTTCGAGACTGGATCATCGAGTCCTATTTTTCCTTGCTGAGCCAGCTGCACAATGACGGCAGCTGTCATCGTCTTGGTATTCGAGGCAATCCTGAAGTGCGTGTTGGTGCGTGGAGGGATTGTGACAGCCAGCTTGGTAGTGCCGTAGCTGACAACGAATTCGTCCTGCGGAGTGCGCAAAAGCACCATAACACCGGGAACCATGAGCTCCTTGGCTGTCGTTTCCACGACGTTCTGAAGTTCAACCGAATCAATCGACTTCAGAGATGTTGTTGACGACCGCATAACGCCGAAGGCGCACACCATCCCAATCGCAATGCCCACTATTCCCTTGGCGACCATCATATCCCCCGGTCGTGTCGATTTGGGCTTAACGCGATTTCCCGCCGCCAACGGGCGTCCGCTCAACAACGCTTCGCCGCACAGGGTTATCGGCGCTGGCGTCTTCGGCTCATGCGTGGCCCATTGATTCTTGTAAATTCGCCAAGGTTAGGAACCGCGCGAGACGTCCTCCGCCGCGGCTCGCCGTTCTCCAATCGGCCTCGTCAAAATCGATGATGGCGAGACAGGGAGCGGGGAATTGCGCGCGTACTCTGGCGAGATCTGCGCAATCGCCACGCCTTGCCAGGACAACGGCGGTTTCGGCGAGGCCGGGATTATGTCCAATGATGAGGAGGACGCCAAACGCCGCCGGCGTGTTCGCGATGAGCGCGGCAATCGTCGGCCCCTTGGCGTTATAAAGCGCCGGCGCCTTGACGCTGGGAAGACGCCGCGAGAACGCCTGCTCGATCTCGCCGAGCGTCTCGAGGGCTCGCTGTGCTGGCGAAACGAGCGTCAGGTCGGGCGCGAGGCCGGTCGCGTCCATGTAAGCGCCAAATCTTGCCGCGCCCGCTTTGCCGGCCGGTGTCAATCGCCTGTCGATGTCGCTCCCTCCAGCCGCGGGCGCGGCTTCGGCATGGCGAACGAGAAGAAGCCGAAGCATTGAAGCCGCGCATCTCAGAAGTGGAATGGATGAGGTGGGAGGACGAATCGCGGCCCCGCAACAAGGCCGATGCGAAAACGAGCGCACACTCCACACGCGGAGATGAAAAACTGTCTCCGCCGCTCAAAGTCGTTTCTCGATCCTGGCCGAAAAGCCGGCCAAGGATGGTGGATCGCGCTCTAGGGTTTCGAAAAGCGCTCGATGTTGTCAGCGGCCTTTTCGCCGGCCTGTTGCGCCGCGTCGGCAGCCGTCTTCAACGATTTCGTCCAGGCCTCCGTATAGGTTTTGCTCATTTCCAGAGGAAAGGACGCCATCATCTCGCTGAATTTGCGGGCGTGCTCCGACAAATGCTCGAACGCCTCGCGGACGTAGCTGGTTTGAATCGTCAGGATTTCTGACAGGCCACGCGCCTGGCGCAATTTCTCGATTGTCTCAGTCGTATGCTCGATCGATTGACGCGACATGTCCGCCATTTCAGCCGCGAAGGCTTGCAGATTTTTCGTCGCCGACGTCAGACCGGCCACGCTCGCGTCGGCCGGCGAGCTAGAGCTTCTAAGATTGACCTCGGACATAAGACTTCCTTCCCCTTTTTGTCTTCACCCTGCTGCAACCTATTAAACCCTTTATGCGACATTAAGTTGCAAGGCCCCGCGAAATGGGTGGCGCTCAGGCGGCGGTTTGTGCGGCCTCGAGGGCCTCGCCGATCGCGGCCAAGGCGGACTCGACGCCGGCTCCATCAGGACCTCCCGCCTGCGCCAGATCGCGCCGGCCGCCTCCGCCCTTGCCGCCGAGCTTGGCCGCGGCCAGCCGGACGAGGGCGATTGAATCGAAACGATCGGTGAGATCGGCGGTGACTCCGACGACGATACTGGCTTTGCCGTCTCCGTCGACGCCGGCGATAGCTACGACGCCGGATCCGATGCCCTGCTTGGCTTCGTCGGCGAGCGATTTCAGATCCTTCAAATCGATTCCGCTATACCGCCCGCCCGAGAAATTTCACTCCGCCGATTTCCTGCGGAAGGTGGCGGGGCTCTTCCAATTCGCCGCCGCCCATCGCAAGCTTCTTGCGGGCGTCGTTCAATTCGCGTTCGTTCTTGCGTCGATCCTCGATCAAGGCGTTGAGGCGCCTGGCGGCGTCGTCTTCGGGAGATTTGAGCAGAGCCGCGATCTCTCCCAGACGCGCCGCTTTTGCATTGAGGTAGCGCCGCGCCTCCGACGCCGTCTTCGCCTCGATCCGGCGCACGCCCGCCGCAACCGCGGTTTCTGACGTGATGGTGATAAGGCCGATGTCGCCAGTGCGGGAAACATGCGTGCCGCCGCACAGCTCGACCGAAAAGGCGCGATTGGCGCGGCCCTCCCCCTCATCCTCGCGGTCTTGCGCATAGCCCATCGTTACGACTCGAACTTCGTCGCCATATTTCTCGCCGAACAGCGCGCGCGCGCCGGAGCTGATCGCTTCGTCGACGGCCATCAAATGGGTGACGATGGGAGCGTTCTCGAGCACGGCGCGGTTGGCGATGCCCTCAACGCGGCTCAGTTCGTCCGCTGAGATCGGTTTCAAATGCGAGAAATCGAAGCGCAAGCGATCTTCCGCGACGAGCGAGCCTTTTTGCGCGACATGATCGCCGAGCACCAGACGCAGCGCTTCGTGCAGGAGATGGGTGGCCGAGTGGTTGGCTCTGATCGCCGTGCGGCGCGCGTGATCGACAGCAAGCTCCAGAGCGATTCCGGGGCGGATTTCGCCTTCCTCGACGACGCCCTCATGCACGAACAGGTCGCCGAGCTTCTTTTGCGTATTGGCGACGCGAAAGCGCGCGCCGGGGGCGCTCATGACGCCGGTGTCGCCGACCTGACCGCCGGACTCGCCATAAAACGGCGTCTGATTGAGAATGATCGATCCCTGCTCGCCGGCGCCAAGCCGTTCGGTGGGGCGTCCGTCCTTGACGATCGCCGCGACCACGCCTTCCGCCCGCTCCGCCTCGTAGCCGAGAAAATCGGTCGCGGCAGTCTTTTCCCTGATCGAGAACCAGACGTTTTCGGTGGCGGCCTCCCCGGATCCGGCCCAGGCCCTCCGCGCGTCGGCGCGCTGGCGCTCCATGGCGGCGTTGAACCCCGCGACGTCGACGTTGAGCGAACGCCCGCGCAGCGCGTCCTGGGTCAGATCCAGAGGAAACCCATAAGTGTCGTAGAGCTTGAAGGCGACTTGGCCGGGCAGGGCGGCGCCCGCGGGTAGATCGCGGACGGCATCGTCGAGGATCGAGAGTCCACGCGCTAGCGTGTCGAGGAACCGCGTCTCCTCGAGCCGGTAGGTTTCGATGATCAGCGGCTCGGCGCGCAAAAGCTCCGGATAGGCCTGTCCCATCTCGCGCGAGAGGACCGGCGCGAGACGCCACAGCAACGGCTCTCTCGCGCCGAGAAGCTGGGCGTGGCGCATGGCGCGGCGCATAATGCGTCGCAGCACATAGCCGCGCCCTTCGTTCGATGGGGTGACGCCGTCGGCAATGAGGAAAGAGCAGGCGCGCAGATGGTCGGCGATGACGCGGCAGCTAGCTTTTTGCGGCCCGTTCGGATCGGCCCCCGTGGCATCCGCGATCGCGTCGATCAAGATGCGGAAAAGATCAATGTCGTAATTCGAGGTGACTCCCTGAAGAAGGGCGGCGATGCGCTCGAGCCCCATGCCCGTATCGATCGAAGGGCGCGGCAGATCGATGCGCTGGTCTGGCCCGGTCTGCTCGAATTGCATGAAAACTAGGTTCCAGAATTCGAGGAACCGGTCGCCATCCTCGTCCGGACTGCCGGGAGGGCCGCCTTGCAGCTCCTCGCCCTGATCGTAGAAGATTTCGGAGCAGGGGCCGCAGGGTCCGGTGTCCCCCATCGCCCAAAAATTGGCGGAGGTGGCGATGCGGATGATCTTCGAATCCGGAAAGCCGGCGATTTTTTTCCATAAGGAAAAGGCTTCGTCGTCGGTATGGTAGACGGTGACGAGGAGCCGGTCCTTCGGCAGCTTGAATTCCTCGGTAATCAATTTCCAGGCGAGTTCGATCGCCAGCGGCTTGAAATAGTCGCCGAACGAGAAATTGCCGAGCATTTCAAAAAAAGTATGGTGCCGCGCGGTGTAGCCGACGTTGTCGAGATCATTATGCTTGCCGCCGGCGCGGACGCATTTTTGCGCGGTCGCCGCGCGGGTATAGGGACGCTTTTCAAGGCCGGTGAACAGATTCTTGAATTGAACCATCCCCGCGTTGGTGAACATCAGCGTCGGGTCGTTGCGCGGAACGAGCGGCGAGGACGGCACGATCTCGTGGCCGTGTCTTTTGAAAAAATCGAGGAAACCCGAGCGGATCTCGTTGACGCCGTGCATTTGCCTATCCGGTTCAGCCTTGCGGCTCCGCGCGCAAGACTCTCAATCTCGAAGCAGCAAAATGCGTGCGGCGGGCGCAAAACGCAAGCGTCCCCGGCTGCGATCGTAGACCTCGAAAGCAGTTTCCTGAATAGCGTAGGCGCTAGGCTTACGCCAGATCTCACCTCTTGGCTGGCCGCATGAGCACAGCGGCCAGACTGTCACATTCGCGCGAGGCTGGATCGCCTTTGTCGGCGAGGCCCCGGCGGAAAAACTCACTCCTCGGCGCTGTCGGCGACGTCGAGAATCTTGTCCGCGATCACCCCTGCGTTTTCGCGGACGGCGAGTTCGATTTTGTCGGCGATCGCCGGATTGGCTTTGAGGTAGGCTTTGGCGTTCTCGCGGCCCTGTCCGAGCCGCTGACTGTCGTACGAGAACCACGCGCCGGATTTCTCGACGACCCCGGCCTTAACGCCAAGATCGATCAGTTCGCCGATTTTCGAAATGCCTTCGCCGTACATGATGTCGAACTCGACTTGCTTGAACGGCGGCGCAACCTTGTTCTTCACGACCTTGACGCGGGTCTGGTTGCCGGTCACCTCGTCATGATCCTTGATCGAGCCGATGCGGCGGATATCGAGCCGGACCGAGGCGTAGAACTTCAAAGCGTTGCCGCCTGTCGTCGTCTCCGGGCTGCCATACATGACGCCGATCTTCATGCGGATCTGATTGATGAAGATGACCATGGTCTGCGACCGCGAAATCGAGGCGGTGAGCTTGCGCAGCGCCTGGCTCATGAGGCGGGCCTGCAGGCCCGGCTGATTGTCGCCCATCTCGCCTTCGATTTCCGCGCGGGGCGTCAGGGCCGCGACCGAATTGATGACAAGCACGTCGACCGCGCCGGAGCGCACCAGCGTATCGGTGATCTCGAGAGCCTGCTCGCCGGTGTCGGGCTGGGAGACCAACAGATCTTCGAGATTGACGCCGAGCTTTCGCGCATAGACCGTATCGAGCGCATGTTCGGCGTCGATGAAGGCGCACACGCCGCCCTTTTTCTGGGCTTCGGCGATGACATGCAATGTCAGCGTGGTTTTGCCGGAGGATTCCGGACCGTAGATTTCAATGACGCGTCCGCGCGGCAGTCCGCCGACGCCGAGCGCGATGTCGAGCCCGAGAGAGCCTGTCGGCACGGTCTCGATCTCGACGGTTTTCTGGTTCTTGCCGAGCCGCATGATCGAGCCTTTGCCGAAGGCGCGTTCGATCTGCGACAGTGCGGCGTCGAGGGCCTTGGTCTTGTCCACGGACATTCCTTCTACGAGGCGGAGACTGGCGTGATTTATCGGGTTGATCCTTCTGACACAGGGCGGGACGACAGCGCAATGCGATCTGTGTTGTTCTTGAAGGTACCCAGTTTGTTCCTCTCCGCAAGTTATTTTTACGATTTATTATTCTTTGCCAATCATTAGCGCGAGTGGCTTCCCCTAGAGGAGAATGCAACGATTCCGCGTAAAAACGCGCGCGCGGCAATGGAAAAATAATCGAGTCGCGCGAAGTATTCGCGGTGATTTTGTAAGTAGAAATTTCCGTTGTGGTTAATGGCGCGGAGCGCCGCTCGACGGGATTGGCCGCCAAGCGATGGCGGCACAGCACGAGGATCGCTCGCCATTTTGGGCGTCCGGCCGGGGCATTGAGGAAGGCGCTCTCGTGCGCGGCGCGCTTGCGGCGGCGAGGGACGCCGAGAGCGACCGCGTCGAAATCGACCGGCGTTTCCGTGAGGCTTGGAACAGGCGAAGCCGCGAGGGTTCAGGGTCCTGCGCCGGGATCGCGAGCGGCGATTTGCGCCTGTTCCCCGCGAGGCCAAGGCGCTCGCTCAGCTCCCGTCTTCGCCGTTCCTTTCACCGCTTCGATCAATTGCTTCAACGAAAAAGGTTTGGGCAAGAAGGCGAAATCCTCGCCTTCGGGCAGATTTTTGGCGAAGGCTTCCTCGGCGTAGCCGGAAACGAAGATGACTTTCGCCTTGACGCCGCGCTTGCGCAACTCGCCAAACATGGTCGGACCGTCCATTTCCGGCATCACAACATCCGAGACGACGAGATCGATTTTTCCCTGGTTCTGCTCGACGATTTCGAGCGCCTCGAGGCCGGACCCTGCCAGCAGCACGCGATAGCCGCGCGAGGCGAGAGCTCTCGCGCCGAAAGCGCGCACCGCTTCCTCATCCTCAACGAGTAAAATGGTGCCATGGCCGGTAAGGTCGGCCGCCGGCTTGCCTTGCTCAAGCGACGGCGCCGCGTCCTTCGCCTCGGCAATGTGACGGGGCAGGAGCACTGTGAAGGTCGCCCCTTTGCCAACGACGCTGGAGCAGAACACATAGCCGCCCGTCTGTTTGACGATGCCATAGACCATCGCGAGGCCAAGGCCGGTGCCTTTGCCGACTTCCTTGGTGGTGAAGAACGGCTCGAAGATCTTGTCTTTGACCTCGGGCGGAACGCCATGGCCGCAATCCTCGACTTCGATCGCCACATATTCAGCGGGAAGCAGCGACGTCTCTTCGAATGAGGCGCATTCACCAGGCGGCACATTGCGAGTCCGCAACAGGATTTCGCCGCCGTCCGGCATCGCGTCGCGCGCGTTGACGATCAGGTTGACGATCACCTGTTCGAATTGATTGAGATCGGCCTTGACGAGCCAGAGGTCGCGGCCGTGCCGCAAGTCGAGGTTGATCTTTTCGCCGACGAGGCGGCGCATCAGCATTTGCAGGTCCGAGAGGACGTCGCCAAGCTGCAGCACCTCCGGCCGCAAGGTCTGGCGGCGGGAGAAGGCGAGCAGTTGACGCACCAGGCCGGCGGCGCGGTTGGCGTTCTGCTTGATTTGCATGATGTCGCGGAAGGCGGGATCGGTCGGCCGGTGGTTGGCGAGGAGAAGATCCGAATAGCCGATGATCGCCGTCAGCACATTGTTGAAATCGTGCGCGACGCCGCCGGCGAGCTGGCCGATGGCCTGCATCTTCTGCGACTGCGCGAAATTGCTCTGGAGCGTGCGCTGCTCGGTCGTGTCGAGCGCATAGATCGTCGCGCCGGAGCCGTCGCGCTCGTCGAGCCCCGAGATGAACAAGCGCGCCGAGCGATCGCCTTCCCCGGCCAAGGCGACGTCGACAGGCGCGATGTCCGTCTGCGACCTGGCGGCGGCGGCGAGGGCGGCCTTGAGCGGCGCCCTGTCGCGCTCCAGAATGCCGGAATAGATCGAGCGGGGCAACCCGCCCAAAGGCTTCAAGGCCCTGGGCATCAGCCGGGCGAAGGCCGCGTTGGAGCGCGCGATGCGCCCGTCGGATTCGAGAATGGCGATCGCCATAGGGGTCGAATTGAAAACCCGCGCGAAACGGACTTCCGCAGCGCGCAGATCCTCGGCCGGCTCTTCGCCAGGCGCGCGGTTCAGCACCAAAGTGCGCGAGGGACCCGCCGCGCCGTCATTGCCGAAGGCGACGCGGTGCAGCAGGCGCACCGGCAGGCCGGCGCCGCCGCGGCGCTTCAGATCGAGATCAAATTGTTCGGTGCGGACCTCTCCTGCTCCCCCCGCGATCGAGGCGAGCAGCGAGGCGCCGTCCCCCGCAAGGAAGTCCGGCAGCGCAAGGCCGCCGGAGGCGACCTGGGCCAGATCGTAATCGAGCCAAGCGGCGAGCGTGGCGTTCATGTAGGAAACGGCGCCGTCGCGATCGCAGGAAAAGAATCCAGCTGGCGCATGGTCGAGGAAATCGATCGCCTGTTGCAGCTCCTGAAAGACGCTTTCCTGCCGCTCGCGTTCGCGGGTGATGTCTGCGACGGTCCAAAGGCTGGCGCGCCCGGCGCTCGGCAATGCGAGGGGCCGCACGTTGATCTTGTACCAGCCGACTCGCGCTTCGCCGCCGAGCGCCGGGCTGAGGCGCAGCTCCTCGACATGCGCCTTGCCGTCGCGCGCGGCCTGGACAAGCCGGTAGACGGCCTCCGATCCGTCAGGGGCGCCGGAAAACAGACGTTCGACCGGGCCGAGCTCCGCCGGACTGCCGGCGCCCGACATCGTCAAATAGCTTTCATTGGCGTAGATCAACTGTGCCGCGCCGTCAGTCACGATCAGACCTTCAGGGGCGCGGTCGCACATCAGCTTCGCAATGTCGCTGTTGGAGGGGCGGCTCGCAGACCGTAGCAGCCCGGCCGCATAGGCGAAGACGGCGAACGCGCCGATGGCGGCGAGCAGAGTCAACAGCGCCGTCGCGACATTGGCGGCATCGTCTTTCGGCAAAAGCGCAAAAAGAGCCGCACCTCCCGCCAGAAAAAAGGCGAACATCAAAGCCAGGGCTGGGCTGCCAACGCGATCGGTTTTGTCGAAGGCGTCGGACAAAGGCTGATCGGTCATGACGGTCGGTCCGGCTTAGGCGAAGCGCAGAGCAAAACCGGCCGGATCACGAATTTTGTTCGCGCGGCGACGCGCGGCGATCGGCGAGACACGCGTCGCGGGGCCTCTTGAAATTCGTTCGTCACCGCAAGCCTCCGCCGCCCTAGCGCAGTTTGTCGCGACATTGCGATCTGCGATTCGCATATCCAAAGATCCTCCATAAGCGTCTCATGGCGAAATGGCATGAGGCAAAGCAAATCATCGCGCGCGCCGTTTCAGGAAGCGCGCGTATAGCGCGCAGCAATGGCCAGCGCCGCGCGGCGGCCCCGACGTCAGTGCTGGCGCGCGAACCTTTGCGAGCCTTGATCGGAAGGACAGCATTTCCTAACATGCGGCCAGATCTTTTGGTGCTCGCGCCCGTTCGAACGAGACACGATATAGATTGCCATCTTTAATGTTTGCGAGCGAGCCGAGCTGATGCAGGCCTTTGTTGACACGATTCTCGAGAATAAAAGTTTGACGTTTGCCGCCGCGGCGATCGCCGCGCTGCTCGCTGCGGCGCTCATCCTGGTCATTTTTCGCCTTGCCTCCGGGCGCCGGCTGAAGATTCCGGGCAACGGCCGCGCACGGCTGCCGCGGCTTGGCGTCGTTGACGCAGTCGACCTCGACCGCCAACGCCAGCTTGTGATCGTCCGCCGCGACAACATTGAGCATCTTTTGATGATTGGCGGTCCGAATGACATCGTCATCGAAGCGGGAATCATTCGCGCAGAGGCGCGCGAGCAGAGACTGCGCGAGAGGGAATTGCGCGAGAGAGAGCCGAAAGAGGCTGTGCAGCCGCAGATCCCGGCCGCGCATCATGGTCCGGTTCAAGCGCCCGGGCCATCGCCAGCCGCTCCGCCGCAGCAGCCGGAGGTCGAGCCTGCGCACGCTCGAATCGAAGCGAGCGCGTCGCCGCGCAAGGGAGCTGCTCTTCCGATTCCGCCTGCAGTGTCGCCTGAATCCGACGCGGTGACGCCAGCGTCGGGCGGCAATGAAACGGCGGTCGCGCCGCCGGTGCTCCCCGCCGCCCTGTCTCCACCTGCGCCGCCGCTGTCGCCGCCTGCGGCCCCGGCGCAAAGAACGCCGACCTTCCCCCTGCCGCCGCCGCGGCGGACGGCTCAGACCCTCACGCCGCGCCCGCCGCGCGAGCCGCTTATCCGTCCAGATCTCGCCGCGCGAGGCGACGGCGCATCGCCTTCCGGCGTATTTCCTCGCGCGCCGCTGTCGGCGCCCTTCCTGCGGTCATCGCCACCGCGCCAATTAGCGGAGACGATGGCGAAGCCGGCCGGCTCCGCGCCTGCTTCCGCGACCTCGCGTTCGGCCCCCGCCGGTCAGCCGGCGGAGGCGGCGGCGCGCTCGGAGCCCGCGCCGAAGGAGGTCTCTGACCCCGCCACAACCGAATCGTCGCCTGCGCCTCGACCCCAGCCGTCGAACGGACCAGACGCGCCCTCCAAGCCGCCGGCCGCCGCTCCTGTGGAGCCGTCTGCCGAGGCGTTCGTAAAGTCCGAGGCGGCTGGCGAAGAATCAGAGGCGGCTGCGGAAAAAGCGGCGCACATGTCGGCGTTCGAGACGGTCGATTCTCTTGAAGAAGAGATGGCCAAGCTTCTCGGGCGCGGACTGAGCCGCTAG
>CAWBLM010000011.1:0-188774 GCA_963789645.1 uncultured Alphaproteobacteria bacterium
CGTCGTCTTTGCGATCCTTCGTCGCGATCGCGAGCTCATAGACAGGCGGCGGCGGCTCCGGAAAAGGGCCGGCCTCCGCCGCGCCGAGAAACGCTCCGGTCGCGACGCCGTCGATGCGTCCGAGAGCGACGAGTTCCCCCGCATCGGCTTCGGGCGCCCTCACCGATTTAGCGCCGTCGAAGCGATAGATGCCGCCGACGCGAATGCCGTCCAGCGTCGCACCATCGCGCAAGGCGCCGCGCCAGATCCGGCCATAGCACAGCTTGCCGGCGTGCACCGTCTTGAAGATTTGAACGGCCGGCTGATCGCCGGCCGCGACGCCGCGCCGCTGAGCGGTCTCGATCGCCAGAGGCACGTCGTGCCGCAAGGCTTTCCATAGGCGCCAAACCCCGTGGCCGCGGCTCGCCGATCCGATTAGCACCTCGACGATCGAATCCTTCGCCTGATCCTTGGCGAGGTGCTGGTAGAGTTCGTCCGGCGTCGGCGTCACGTCGTCGAGCAGCTTCTCCATCAGCGCGTCGTCCTGATCCGCCAGCGCCTCGGTCAGTCCGGTCAGCGCCTGCTTTTCAGGCTCGAGCATGTCAGGCGGCAGTTCGATCGGCTCGACGTTCTGCTTTTCGCCATAGCGATAGGCGCGCTCCCTCACGACGTCGATATAGCCGATGACCGCGTCCCCAGCGCGGATCGGCAGCTTGCGCGGCACCAGCGGACGAGTCGAATGCGTCTGCAACGCGGCGATCGCATCGCGGAACGAGCCGTTGAGCGTATGGATCTTGTTGATGAAGATGAAATGCGGCAAGCCGCGCGCTTCGAGCCATTTGAGCAGAAGCGGCAAATTGGAGACGCGCTCGGTCGCCGGCTCGCGACCACGACGGCGAGGTCGACCGCGGTCAAGGCGGCCTCGGTTTCGAACGCGAATTCGACCGGAGCGCGCAATCGAGGATCGACCAGCGCTCGCCAAGAAACGTGCAATGGCCGAGCCTCGCCTCGGTGCCGGCAGCCCGGCCGCGATCGGCCTGCCGCCTAGTAGGCGCGCCAGCCGCCGCCATAAGAGCGTCGAACAAGGTCGATTTCCGGGCCCCGGGGACCGATGAGGGCGATCCGAGCGGGGGGCCGGCAGCGGCCTTCGGCAAAGGTCCTGACATGATGGCGTTCCTTCCGCCTCGCGCCGTCTTGAGCAGGCAGCCCCGCGGCCGTTTGGCTTAGCGTTATTGTGAAGTCATTTTCGGAGGATCGCGGCTTTTGTCAATCGACCGCGGAGTGGCGATCGCCAGCGCTGTGCGATCCGGTCAAATGTTTCACGTGGAACGTTTTTGACCGATTTGCCTCGCGACCGGACAATTTGAGGCGCTAATCCGACAAACCGCTACACGCGACGCGATCCGACGGCGGAAGCGCTCGACCATCTTTTCAGCCGATAGACCGGCCCATCCGCCTTGGCCGTCACCATTCGAGCTGTTGACGGAGCCAACGAATTGCATTCAACGCCTCAATATTACGACATCATTCGCAGGTTGCAGCGCTTGGGATCGATCCATCCGGCTTGTCGCATCATTTGACGATATCGCCGAGCTAGCTCCGGGGCGCGCTGATAAATGCAGTACCGGACCACGTGGGCAAAAGCCGCATTGTTCTCGATCATTTGCGCAAGACGCTCCTCGCCTCGCCCTGCCGTTCCAGCCCAACAAGGGCAAGAATGCGGAAAATTTGGCACGCTACAAATTCCGGCGCCTTGCGCAAGCAGTCTTCAGCGGAGTCCAATGCGGAAGCATATCGTCTGTTCGCCCACAGCGCCTCCGCGCTGTGGAAAAGAATAGACCGGGGGGACGATTGGATTGAGCTCAATAGCCTTTTCGATTTCGGTCATGGCTTGTTCAGCGTGGCCGTTCGAGAGAAGAGCTGCGCCGAGGAACAATAAATTGTCGGCGTCGCTCGGTCCAAGCTCCACGGCGCGCCGGATCAGAGTCAGCGACCGCTCCATATCGCCCTTGTAGCGAAAGAGAAAGCTTAGCCCCTGATAGGCGGCCGGAAGCATCGGATCGAGTTGGATAGCGCGCTCGAACTGCGCGACGGCTTCGTTGGAGCGCGCCAGAGTCCAGTCCCCGGTCAGCTGCAGCACACAGTCGACCGCATTCAGATATGCGAGGTAGAGCCAGGCAGGGGCGTAAACGGGGTCACGCCGCACCGCTTCAGTAAGAAGCGCTCGACCTTCCGTGGTGGCTTGGCGATTGAATTGGTGCTTCAGGGCGATGCCTCGCAGCACGAGTTCATACGTCTCAAGATCGCGGGGCGGGCGGGCGAGGGCCGAGCGCATCTCGGTTCCTCGCAAGCTCGAGTGCAAAGTCGCCGCGATTTTTTCCACGAGCTCATTTCTTGCCCGGGGAATGTCCTCTGCCCGTAGCGTGAATTTCTCGGCCCAGGCGACGGCGCCGTTGTGGGCGTCGATGAGCTGGACGTCAATGTGCATCTCTTCATCATCGCGGCGCACCGAGCCGTCGACGAGATAGCGAACCCGCAGCTTTTGGCCGATCGCGGGAATATCGAGTCCGGCGGCGAACAGGGCCAATGAAGAAAACCAGGCGATGACTTGCATGTCCCTGTTTCGCGCCAGATCGTTGATGATCTCGGTCGATATGCCTTCGGCGAACATGCGCGCCGGCTCATCGGGGCGATGCGGCCTGAACGGAAGAACGGCGATCGATGGCCGATCCGGCATAGGCCCGGCGAGTTCCGGCCGAGGGCCGGAGCTGCGCAGCGCTGCGGCGCTGTTGCCGCTTTCCTCCGCGGCGTCGGGAAGCAACGGCGTCTCGGAGTGTGCTTCAGCCGCCAGCAGGTAGCCGCGGCGGGGAACATTGCGAACGAGCCGGTGATCCGCATCGCCGAGCGCGCGCCGGATGTCGGCGACGCATTGCGTCAGTAAATCTTCGGTGACCGTAGCGTCGTCCCATACGGCGTCCATGATCTCCGATTTGGTCACCACCTGGCCGCGCCTTTGCGACAGGAGTTTCAAGACGGCGAAGGAACGTGGCCTCAGAGCGACGAGGCGGCCGTCCCGGCTCCGAAGATCATTGCGCCGCGGATCGAGACAAAAATCGCCGATCCGGATCTCAGACGGGGAAATAGCGCCGAGGCTTACCATCGCGATACGGCCTCAAATGACGCTGCATTCAACGCCTCAATATTACGACGTCATTCGCAGGTTGCAGCGCTTCGGGATCGATCCATCCGGCTTGTCGCATCATTTGACGATATCGCCGAGCCAGCTCCGGGGCGCGCTGATAAATGCCGTACCGGACCACGTGGGCAAAAGCCGCATTGTTCTCGATTGCTGCATAAAAACTCCTCGCCTCGCCCTGCCGTTCCAGCCCGACAAGGGCAAGGATGCGGAAAATTTGGCAGGCCACGAATTCCGGCGCCTTGCGCAGGCATTCTTCGGCGGCGTCCAGCGCACAAGCGTATCGTCCATTCGCCCACAGCGCCTGCGCGCGGTAGAATGAATAATAAGGGGGGAGGATCGGATTGAGCTCGATGGCCTTTTCGATTTCGGTCATAGCTTGCTCAACGTGGCCGTTCACGAGAAGAGTCGCGCCGAGGGACAATAAAACGTCGGCGTCGCTCGGTCCAAGCTCCACTGCGCGCCGGATCAGAGTCAGCGACCGCTCCATATCTCCCGTGAAGCGACAGAGATAGCTTAGCCCCTGATAGGCGGTCGGGAGCGCCGGATCGAGTTGAATGGCGCGCTCGAACTGCGCGACGACCTCGTCGGAGCGCGCCAGCGTCCAGTCCCCGGTCAGCTGCAGCACACAGTCGATCGCATTCACATATGCGAGGTAGAGCCAGGCAGGGGCGTAATCGGGGTCGCGCCGCACCGCTTCAGTAAGAAGCGCCCGAGCTTCCGTGGTGGCTTTGCGATTGAATTGGTGCTTCAGGGCGATGCCTCGCAGCACGAGTTCATACGTCTCGAGATCACGGGGCGGGCGCGCTAGAGCCGAGCGCTCCTCGGTTCCCCGCAAGCTCGAGTGCAGAGTCGCCGCGATTTTTTCCACGAGTTCATCTCTTGCCCGGGGAATATCCTCTGCCTTCAGGGTGAATTTCTCGGCCCAGGCGACGGCGCCGTCGTGGGCGTCGATTAGCTGGACGTCAACATGCACGTGCTCGTCGTCGCGCCGCACCGAGCCGTCCACGAGATAACGAACCCGGAGTTTTTGGCCGATCGCGGGAATCTCGAGTCCGGCGGCGAACAGGGCGAACGACGAAAACGAGGCGATGACCCGCATGTCCCTGTTTCGCGCCAGATCGTTGATGATCTCGGTGGATATGCCGCTGGCGAACATGCGCGCCGGCTCATCGGGGCGATCCGGCTTGAACGGCAGAACGGCGATCGATGGCCGATCCGGCATAGGTCCGGCGAGTTCCGGCCGAGCGTTGCCGCTTTCCTCCGCGGCGTCGGGATGCAGCGGCGTTTCGGAGCGCGCTTCGGGTGCCAGCAGGTAGCCGCGGCGCGAAACATTGCGAACGAGCCGGTGATCCGCATCGCCGAGCGCGCGCCGGATGTCGGCGACGCATTGCGTCAGTAAATCTTCGGTGACCGTAGCGTCGTCCCATATAGCGTCCATGATCTCCGACTTGGTCACCACTTGGCCGCGCTTTTGCGACAGAAGTTTCAAGACGGCGAAGGAACGTGGCCTCAGAGCAACGAGGCCGCCGTCCCGGTTCCGAAGATCATTGCGCCGCGGATCGAGACAGAAATCGCCGATCCGGATCTCGGACGGGGAAATAGCGTCGAGGTTTACCATCGCAATACATCCTCAAATGACGGGCTCTATGTCATTCAAATCTGATGGTGGAACCTATGGTAACGCTATCTCGCCGCGCTGTCATGTTCCATCGACTCGGCCGGTTGCTCCACCCTGATCCCAGCGCCCGCCGCGCCTGACGACGTAGCCAGCAACCGCTTGGCCGCGATGGATAGGACAAACGCTGGCGCGGCAGGACTGAAAATCGCCTCGGTCGGCGCCGCCGGACTTCAAGTAGTTTCAGAATTTTTCAGAGCGAACTTCAGGACAATCACCGGATCCGGCGCGCATAGAAAAGGCGGCATCGCCTTGGCCGAGGAAACCGGCGCCATATGCCAGGCGCAACAAGTTCGAAATCAAGGAGACAGGTATTATGAAGCTCGTCATCATTCTCTCCGCGGCCATGCTCTCCGTAGCGTCCGCGGCCGCGTTCGCCCAAGATGCTTCGACCATGCGTCGCGGCGGCGGCGAAAAATGGCTCGGTCACGCCTCGGAATATGGCGGCGCCGCGACCGGAAACAGGAAAGATGGTCTGTTCACGGGACGCTCAATCGATCCGGGATGGGTTCCTCCAGTGACGTCGGGGCCCAAAGGTCCTGGCGAGAACTTTTACCAGCAATAGCGTCGAATCTTCGTCGACTCTCGCGGCGGTCCACGCCCGTTGCGGCGCGACGAGAGCGGCGTAGGTCTTTGAGTTGATCTTTCGGTTTCGCGCCAGAGCCATGCCGCCACTCGTCGAAAAGCCCAACACCTCATCGTTGTTTTCGCCCTTTCGTTGACAATGCGGCTTGGGGTTCAACGGGTTACCCAAACGGGAGCGGAGAATGCGCTCTCAACAATTGCTGCTCCGGCAGGTTTGCCGGAGCAGCAGCTTTCGCAAGGAGTCACAAGATCTGATCGCGACCTTCCAGTGGAGGACATGCTATGACACATGCATATTTTCGAGCTCGGGATGGAAGCTTGCCTTGCGGGCAAAACGCTGGCGGGCTGCCCTTACGACTGCGCAATTTGTTCAGAAACGCACGATGCTTGGAAGGACGGCTGGCTCGACGCGAGTTCGCGCGCACTGTCGCATGCATAATTTTGCAATTGCCGCGCATCGGCATGCCAAGACCTCGATGCTTTCCGCCAATCGCTCTGCCTAGGATGTCTTTGGTCACTAGGTCATCGCGGAGAATGGCGGAGGGCTGGACGTCAGGGTGAAGAAGGTGCCCTTGAGGGCCGCAAGACGCTTGAGCCGCCCCGGTTTCTACTCGTCATCGGCTTTGCGTACGCTCGTCTAGAGGGAGGAACCTGACCATGAAATCGCTCGATCATATCGTTTATTCGCTCGCGCTCGGCGCGGCTGCAATCGCGCTCGCCGGCGGTCGGCGGCGGCCGAAGAAGCGATAAGGGAACTTTGATCAGGGAGAGTTCATCATGGAAATCCGGAGTAAAACTGTTCTCGTCACGGGCGCGTCGAGTGGCGTTGGCGCCGCAATAGCGAAAGCAATGGCGCTTGCCGGCGCTACCGAGGTCTTGCTGTTGGCCCGCAATGAAGATGCGTTGAATAACGTCGCGGCCGAAATCGCCGCATCCGGCGGTAAGGCGCGTATCTATCTTGTCGACTTATCTGATCCAAATAAGACGTCAGAAACCGCGCATCGCATATTGGACGAAACTGGCGGTCCAGACATCCTGATCAATAACGCCGGCAGCGGCCAGTGGAAGTTTCTGGAAGACACGACCCCAGAACAAATTCAATATATGATGGCTGTACCATATTTTGCGGCTGCCTGGCTGACCCGGGCTTTCCTGCCCGCGATGCGCCTGCGCGGTAGCGGACACATCGTCAATATCAGTTCGAGCGCTTCGCGTTTCGTCTGGCCAGGCGCGACCGCTTATATTGCGGCGCGATGGGCGATTCGCGGCTTTACCGAAGCATTGCGCGCCGACCTTTATAATACTGATATTGGCGTGACCTTGTACGAAAGTGGCGCAATCAAGTCGCCGTATTGGCTGCACAACCCCGGTAGCCGGGAACGAATACCGAAAATTGGAAAACTGATTCCGGTGCTGACGGCCGAACAGGTAGGCAAGGCGATTGTAGCTGGCGTGCGCGCCGACAAGCGACTAATCGTCATCCCCTTTATGATGAAAGTCATTTATCTGCAACACGCCCTATTTCCTTGGGCGGTGCAACGGCTGATGACGGCGACTGGCTACCGATCTCCTCGCAAATAGGAGCAGGCGATCCGGTAGTTTTGCCGGAGCAGCAGCGTTCGTAAGGAGTCACAAGATCTGATCGGCGAGGTTCTAGTGGAGGACACGCTATGACACGTGCTCATATTTACGCGCTTGGGATGAAAGCTGACCTGGCTGGCAAAACGCTGGCAGGCTGCGCTTACAATTCCGTAATTTGTTCAGAAGCGCACGAAGCCTGGACGGACGGCTGGCTTGACGCGAGCAGCGCGCACTGTCGCATGCAAAAATTCGCAATCGCCGCACAGCGGCATGCCAAGACCTCGATGCTATCCAGGTGACGCCGCACGACCCAACCGATACCTGCGGAACGGATCACTCGAGGAATAGAAAACGAACAACGCTCGGTTCGCGACCGGCAATGATCTCTTCTTGCGGCCTTCCTGTCTTGTTGCTCAAGCCCCAACTCCGGCCGCCCGCTCGATGGCGGCCTTCCGGCTTCGTTGGAATCCGGCGGCCGGGATTGAAGCGGTTGCGGACCGCCGTCCCGAGCATCTCCGCGCATAGCCGGAAAAGTCTCGCGCCAAAGCGAAACGGAGCCCGAAAATGCGGCTCTCGCCGTGCCGGCCGAGCCATGCGCCCGAGCGCGTCATCGGGCCTCGTCCAAAGTGTGCTCCCGAGCACCTTGTAACGCAATTCATCCGCCCTGTTCCCCAGGGAACAGCGGGCCGCGCCCAAACAGCGGAAGATCAGACATCGACGCTCAATAACGGGCCTCGGTGTTCATTATAGGATTGAGTGAAATGAAGCTACCTGTTCTGCTTGCAACGGCCTTTGCCGCATTGGCTCCAATTCATGCGTATGCTGCGCCGCCCACGACAATTCAATTCAAAATGGTTGCATCGTCGCCTACATGCTTGCCCAACGCCTGGGCCGTCGTCACCGATCATAGTTTCGGCGAATTCGAAAATCTCGAAGTGGTCGTTTATGGTTTACCGCCAAAAACCGGCTTCGACCTCTTCTCGCTTGAAGTTCCGGGCAAGCCGTTCGGCATGGGCTGGTACATTGGCGATATCGAGACCGATGACACAGGCACCGGCGTCGGCAATTTCGTCGGGCGGTTCAATATCGAAACCTTTGTCGTTTCCCCAGGCGTCCCAACCGGCCCAAACTCGGCGCCACCCAATGTCTTTCATAGCCCGCCGGCCGCCGTCCCGGAAGCAACCGTCGGCATAACGACCAATCCCATCCAGCTCTATCACCTAGGGCTTTGGTTCAATTCGCCGGCGGACGCCAAAAAGGCATGCGGTGTGGCTACCGCGACGCCGTTCAACGGCGAACATAACGCCGGCATCCAGGTGCTAAACACGCACACCTTCCCGGATAA
The DNA here is from genome assembly GCA_963789645.1 of uncultured Alphaproteobacteria bacterium. Lineage (GTDB taxonomy): Bacteria > Pseudomonadota > Alphaproteobacteria > Rhizobiales > Beijerinckiaceae > Methylocapsa. Next base: position 8,365 of record CAWBLM010000011.1, read on the forward strand.
CAAAGGTCCTCTTATTAACCTCCAATAATGGGGAAACGGGAGAGAGCGGGGTCGACGCCCGCTCATCCTTCAAATAGAGTACAGGTCCTTTCGGAGCCCCGCTCCTCGTAGCGGGGCTTTTCTCTGAGGGGCGCGCCGCCTGGGCAGCCAACAAACGCAGTGTCTGTCTGCGACGCGTTTCAGCGCGAGCTATACCCCTAATCGTCACGCTGTTGCAGGCTCGCGAAGCGCGGCATAATCTTAGGCAGTAGTCTGCCGCGGAAGGAGCGCGCAATCGAGCTGACAGTGTTGCCGGTCAGGAGCAGCGCCGCTAATGCTTGGTTAGGCTAGTCGAGGGTATTTTGATGCGCCAATCGTCGAAAAGCTCAACCATATTTTTGACAGACCGACGCAGCGTGATCAGCGGTCTTGCTTGTGCTGCGGCCGTCCCAACGACGGCTCTCGGCGTCAGCCCAATCGGCTCGGTCGAAAGCGCCATCGGATCCGCGGACGATGAGGCGCATGGGGTCAAGCGCCCGCTCGCCCCAGGCGCCGAGATTTTCATTGGCGATCTCGTCAGCACCGGTGCGCAGGCTCGTCTTGCTATGTTACTGGGCGCGGCGACGCGCATTCGCATGGGCTCGAGCACTCGCTTGCGCGTCGACAGGTTTCTGGCCGAGGCGCGCGGCGAGCTTACCTTCGAATTCCGGACGGTTGCTGATCGATCGGGACGAAGGATTGCCGCACGGCGATCTGCGCTTGCGCTCCCCTTACGGGGTGATCGCGCTGCGCGGGACGCGCGTCTTCGCGGGGCCAAGCAAGGTAGCCTTTGGCGTTTTCGTCGAGCGCGGCGTCGTGGATTTTACCGCCGGCGGCGCTACGGTGCGCCTGACGGCGGGCGAAGGATCGGACGTTCGCCGCCGCGGCGACAAACCAACGCCTCCGCAGCGCTGGGGATCCGAACGCGTCCTCGACGCTCTGAGCAGCGTCTATTGATGGACAGGCTCGAAAACCTCAAGCTCGTCGCTGCGGCCCCGAACCTTCAACTTGCCGACCGATCGCACCGTTCCCGGAGCGAGCCGCCCTGCCGCGACGGGACCGATGCAGATTGTCGTTCCCAGCGTTTTGTTCGCCGCTTCCAGGCGCGCCGCGGTGTTGATCGCCATTCCGTGGGCGGTGTAGTCGAGCTTACGCCTGCCGCCGACGTCGCCGATAATGACCGGGCCAGTTTCGAGCCCAATGCGCGTGCGGCCGAGGCCGAGCGCGCGAGCCTGTGGGCGCTCGCGGAACACCGCACAGGCTTCGCTGAGCGCGATCGCGCATTCAACCGCCCGCTGCGGATGGTCGGGTAGATCGAGGGGCGCGTTGAACAGCGCGTGCATTGCGTCGCCGACGATCTTATCGACCATGCCGCCGTGCGCGACGATGATGTCGGCGAGCATCTGGAAGTAGGCGTCTAATAAGGCGATGAGATCGCGCGGCTGCGCCCGCTCCGTCATTGGGGTGAAACCCTCGATGTCGGTAAACATCGCGGTGACCTCGCGGGTTTCGCCCTCGAGGCGCACGGCATCGGGATTCGCAAGTATTCGAGCCACTATGGCAGGCGCGAGATGCTGTTCGAAGCGGTTGCGCAACCGCCGCTCACGGCGCTCCGTCTTGATTGCGGCGGCCAACGCCGAGAGGGTGAATAGCAGCACCGCCAATGCCGGCGGGCCAACGGGATCGAGCAGCAGATTGCGCCAACGAAGGGCCGCCGCGCCCATAACCGCCCAACCGACGACGAGAGCGCCAACAACGACCAAGCCGCGCGCCGGCCGCAGCCAGAGGCCGGCGCCGATGGACGCCAAGCTGAGCATCAGCGCGCCGGCAGTCTCGATCGGCGAGAGAATGGAAGGTCGCGCAGGAATTTGCTTGGACAGTAGGGTCGCGATCGCGTCCGCTTCGATCTGAACGGTCGGCGCCGCTTGAGCCTGTGCGGTGCGCCGGAGGATGCCGACTTCGGGAGCGCTGCTGCCTATGAGCGTAATACTGTTCTTGATCATGGCTGCGTCGAATTTGCCATCGAGAACGCTTACGGCCGAGATTGTGCGGCGCGCCCAAGTTTCGGGTGGCGAGGCGCGGAACCGCAAACTCGCGTCTGGCCCCAGCGGCGCCGTGCGATCGCCGATCAAAAGACGCGGGGGCGCGTCGTCGAGGATCAATGTCGAGGCCTCCTCCGCAACGCGCACCGTTTCAACGGCGAAGCCCGCGACCGGCGCGCCGCCGGCCAGCGCCAGCAAGGGGGTGCGCCGCGCTACGCCGTCGGCATCATTGTCGAAGACTATAAGGCCAACCCCTGCCGCGGCTTGCGCAAGACCTTGCGTCGGCCAAATCACCGCCTCCGCGCCCCAAATGCGTGGCGCGTGAGGCGCGCCGCGGACGAGGATCGGGGCCGGTGCCGGGAATGCGTCCCCGGACAACTCATGCGCCAGCACCGCGCCGAGCACGGCCTGCGTGCGGGCTAGAGCGCGGCCGAGTTCCGCATCGCCGTCGGCGAGCTCACCGGCGATCGTCGCCAGATCGCGGCGCCCGGTTTCGGTCGCGAGCCGGCGGGCGACAGCCGCCGGGGAGAGCCTGTCCTCGCCCGCCAGCAGCATGTCGAGGCCGATGACAGCTGGTTGCGCCCCGGCGAGGGCGTCGACGATCCGCGCAAGTATCAAACGGCTCCAGGGCCAAGGGCCGTACCGGCGAAGCGCCTCGCTGTCGATATCGACGACGACGATTGGCGGAGAGGTGATCGCGCGCGAAGGCGGCATTTCGAGGTCGAGCGCGTTTTCGCGCAGGGAGCTGCGGATTCCGCCTCCGTCGAGGGCCCACAGCGCGCCTATGGCGAGGATCGCCACGGCGCCGACCATCGGCGCGACGGATGCAAACCGCTTCCGCTTCATGCTTGTTCAACGCCGGCGTTGAGATCGCGCGAGGAAGGACGCCCTCCCCTTTCGATCGTATTGCGAGGCTGCTTGCCTCGCGGCGAGGTCGAAAAGAGCGGCGGGCGCCCGACGTTGACAGCGATGCCGCGAGCGAGGGCGGCAGCGAGGCGCCGCCGGCGGCCTGCCCTCGCATCCAAGATCAGGCGGACATCCATTAAGCGCCAATCGACTCGGCAATTTCGTTGAGACTAGCGGGACGGCAGACAAGCTTCTTGCCGGCGCGCCGGATCGCGCCCTGTTCCTCGAGCGCGCTGAAAGCCAGATTGACTTTTGGCCGGCTGGCTCCGATCAATGCCGCAATCTCAGACTGGGACACAGCGAGCGTGAGCTCCACCTCTTTGTGGACGGTCGCGGTGAAATCGAGCAGGCGCAACAGGAAACGCGCCAGCCGCCTCTCCACGCGCTGCAAAGCCTGCGCCTCGAGTTGCTCGGTCGTCTCACGCAGCCGGCGGCAGAGAAATCGGCTCACTCCGATTGCCATCGCCGGGCGAGTGGCGAGCAATCGCAGCAGGTCGGCGCGAGCGAGCGCCAGCACCTCGGTGTCGCGCAAGGCGGTGACGTCGGCGCTGCGGCGACCCTCGTCGAGCACTCCTATCTCCCCGACGATATCGCCAGGGAGGGCAATTCGAAAGGCGAGCTCGCGGCCGTCGACTGAGCAGACGGAAACGCGTAGTTGGCCAGCGACGACCAGAAACACTTCCTCAGCGGCATCGCCGCGCTGGAACACCAGCCGCCCAGCCTCGTAGCGTCGAGGCCGCAAAAGGGGGGTCAACGCCGCGGTATCGGCCGCATCGAGCGGCCCAAACAATGGAAAAGTCAGCGCGTGGGCGGCAGGTCTTTGAGACATTGTGGCTCGCTGGCTGCGGACAACCGCCATTCTCGCATTGTCGAAGTCTGCCCGCAACCGTCCGACAGCCGCGCGGCCGCTGCAGGAGGGGCGATGGCGGCGCGCCGCGCGGCGCCGGCTCAGAAGCAGCGAACTTCTGCTTCAGCTTGAGCCCGACGCAATTCGACGGAGGTCTCTTTGGCTTGCGGGCTGTTGCGGAACATGGTTCCGATCTGGCCAAGCGCTTGGTTCATGCTCGCGACGGTTTGAGCTGCTTCATAATGATCATAAGGCAACAGCGAGGCGATTACGTCGATGGAGCATGAACAGCGCTTCAACATCTCCTGCGTCTCGCCATTCATTTTCATACAGACATAGACATAATCGGCCCGGGCTTCGGTTGGATAATCATTGTTGTCGGCTGCGCGCGCAGGAGCCGCCGCTAATGCGAGTAGAATGGCGCTGGCGGTATATATCGGGGCGATTTTCAACATTGAAGCGTCGTGGTTCGCATCGGGGCGGAGACAGGCGTCGGCGGCGAGGCTCGCAATCTCAATATAGCTGGCGGCCATCGCCAGGGCCAGCGTCAAGGGCGTAATAAGTCCATTGCATGAAAGCAGCCACGACATGGCCAAGCCCAGGTTAGCCATGATTCCACACCATCGATTTGAATGCGCCGTGGCGCCCCCTCTCCTCCGATGTCTCAGCTCTAGACTGCGGCGCGGTTGAGGGAACTCAATCGGCCGGACAGGCGTAGATGGCCTTGATCCGCGAGGTCACGCGGAGGCTCGGATAGCCGTCGGCCACATTGTTCATGAAAAATGTGCCGCTTTCGCCAGGGGCGACAAAGCCGGTCCCCGTGATCGTCACATCCTGAAGCGAAAGGCTTTGAGTCGCGATTTCGACGCGGCGAATGATTTTGTCGGACAGGACGTTGTTCACGTCCCAGGTGAAGGCGTTGGCGAAAGCGACGACCGACGGACTGCCGGATCGGATTTTTTTGAGTTCGGCGTCATCGAGCGGCTGCGGCGCGCAGGCGGCGATCTTGTCGCTCAGCCCCTGCTCCCTCAAGCGCGCCTCCGTCTCCTCGTCGCAATCGTAGCGGCATTGCGCCATCAGATCGCGAATGCCCTGGTCGTCGATGTCGGGCGCCGTCATCTTTACTTTGAGGCAGACATGGAAACAGGTTTCGGCCGCACTCGGAAAACTCATGGCCGCAAAGAAGGCGGCTGCGCCTATGGCGAACGCCAGCTTCGATCCCGGCATGGGCGTTTCCTTTCCCATTGGCGGTTTTGTTTGAGGCCCAAAAACAGTTGGGCTTTGCATCCCTGAAACGCCCGCAGCGGCGACTAGGTTCGGCTCAGCCATTCGATCATGTGGTCGGCGCGCGCAACGCCCGAGCGCTCGCTGAACTCGGCAAAATGAGTTTGGCTTCCGCGTCCAGCGCAAAGGGCGGATTGGCGATGATCAACCCGCAACGCGCCATCGCTCCTTGTGGCCGCACGGCGGCGATCTGCAGCTCCATCCGCAGCGCGGATTTGACGCCGCTCGCGACGAGGCCCTCCCCGAGGCTTTGCGCGAAGGCGGCTGCGGCGGAGCGATCCTTGACCGGATACCAGAGCATGAATACGCCCGTCGCCCACTTGCGCGACGCCGCCGGCAGCGCCTGCGAAAGCCTCGCGAACTCGTCAACGTCCTCGAAAGGCGGATCGATCAGCACGAGTCCCCGGCGCTCGCGCGCCGGAATAAAGGCTTTGAGGGCGGCGTAGCCGTCGATCTCGATCGCTTTGGCCCGCCGGTTAGACCACAAATTAGCCTTGAGCCGCGAGAAGGTTTCGGGACGAAGCTCGCAGGCGATCATTTTGTCCTGTGGCCGGAGAAGGGCCGCGGCGATCAGGGGCGAGCCGGGATAGCGCGGCGCGTCGGCGCCGACCAAAGGCCGGACGCAATCGAGATAGGGTTTGATCAGCGCTTGCGCTTCGCCCGTGAGCGGGCGCGACAGGAGGCGCAAGATCCCTGTGCGCCATTCGGCGGTCTTCTCCGCCTTGCCGCCGGCGAGATCATAAAGGCCGCTCCCGGCGTGAGTTTCTATATAGCGGAAAGGCGCAGGCTTGCGCCCGAGGCAGACAAGGATCCGCGTCAGGAAGATATGTTTGAACACATCGGCGAAATTACCGGCGTGAAAGTCATGAGCGTAGTTCAAGACTCAAAGCGCCGCCGGCACGGACACCGGGCCGATCGGACAGCCGCGCCGGGCGACCTCCGGACAGGCGCGGAAATCGCGCAAGTCCTTTGAAAGGCAGACCCGCACCTCCTGGAGGACGCCTTGCTTGCAAGCGACGCCGATCATTCCGGGCCGCAGGCGCGCGTTGGCGGCCAAAAAGGCGCGCTCGATGTCGATTGACGTCCAGCTCTGATCCGCCTTGGCGTTCTGCAAGGGCGCCGGCACGACAATCGCCTCACGGGCGCGGCGCACGTCGTTGAAATAATCCGTCGGGCTCTTGCCCGAGCAAACGCCGTGCTTGCGCCATTCATACCGCGCCAGCCCCTCGCTGGGATAAAGGCCGGCGGCCCCTTGAAGAGCGATCCGGGAAGGCGATCGGGCGCCGAACGGACAGTCTTCCGGATAGCCATGCTCATATTGCGGCCAGAGCCCATGCACGACGAAGCCGAGGCCGGCGCCGGGATCGCATTGGCTTCCCGCGCGGGCGGCCGCCGGCGTTCGGCAAAAGCCGGGCGACCAGGAGAGCGCTAGCACATAGAAATCGAAATCGCCCGATGCGGCACGTCCGGCCGGCGCGGGGCGCGCCGACGCATGCCAAGCCTGTGCGGCTCGCGGAGCGGGACCCGCGTCGTCCCCTTGCGGATCGGCGGGGGACGCCTTGTCGGCGCAATGGTCGAGAATGCAATCGTCAGCGGTCGAGGACGCCGGCCGGGCCGTGGAGATCGGCGCGAGGCTCAGGACCAAACAAAGACACAAGCGACTTTGCGGGCGCCCCAGGATCGGGCCGAAGAGGCGGCGCGTCATCCGCACCTCTTCTCTCAGGGCCGGGCCATTTTGCAATTCGGCGCAAAAGCGTCCATTCGGTCAAGCCCCACGATGCACCATTCAATGCCAAACGTATCCCCTATGCCCCCCAAATCCTTCGAGATCGAGTAGGACACCGAGCTCACCTTGGAGTTGTTCATTATGACGCGCGCCTCGCAATAGCGCCGCGGAATATAGTCGAGGCCATTCGAGCGGAAGCCGATTTCGCGGATATGCGCGAAAGCCGCGATTTCGAGGCCGGTCCTCCAGAATTCGCTTTCGCGCTCCTGAAAACGCGCCAAAATCTCGTTGAGCGGCGCCGAATCATCGCAGGCGGGCAGCACGCTGTCGAAAGGCTCGTAGCGCCGCTCCGCTGGAACGAGGGGGCGCGCCGCCGCTGGGGGAATCGCGACTGCGCTCGCGGCGAGCAGCGCAAGCGCCGCATTCAAACGAGAAATCTTCTGCGCCATCAACCCCGCTCCGCCATGCCCTGACCTTCGGGACACCTCAGCCGCCCGAAGCGTTTGAGACGATGCGTCGCAAAGGCCAAGCCGTCAAGAGGCCGCCCCGAGGATCAATGACCCAGTCTGCTTTTGGCTGGCGGACTTGCCAAACAATCCGAATCGGGCGAGTCTTTTTGTCCAGCTTCCGCCGCACGGCAGAAGCTCGGTCCGAAACCGTTTCAGCTATGGCCTTCCCGGAGAAGAACGACACCGGCGCCTGCCTCCACGCAGGAGCCCGAACGCTCTCGTCTGGAATGGCAGTTCTTACCAGCCAGCGATGTTCAGGGGGAAGCATGAAGGGTATTGCGCGAATAATCGTGACTGTTGCGGCACTGATTGGCACCTGGACGCTGCTCGGCGCATCCGCTTGGGCCCAATCCTCGCGGACTTGGGTGTCGGGCGTCGGCGATGACGCCAACCCCTGCAGCCGCACGGCGCCATGCAAGACTTTTGCGGGAGCAATTTCGAAAACCGCGGTCGGGGGCGAGGTCGACGCGCTTGATCCCGGCGGGTTTGGGGCCGTAACGATTACGAAGTCTATCACCATAGATGGCGGCGGAGTCGGAGTCGTTTCTGTTCTGTACTCCGGGACCAACGGCATTAATATTAATTCGTCTACCGCTGTCGTGATTTTGCGCAACATCGCCTTGAACGGCATTGGCGCCGGCCTGAATGGAGTCAATGTTCTTGCCGCCGCCGCTGTTCATATCGAGAAAGTCTCGATCTTCGGCAATTCGGGAATCCCTTCGAGCAACGCCAAGCTCGAGATCCTCGATTCCACCATCACCGACAATGTTGCGGGCGGAATTCTGATCAAGCCGGGAGCAGGCGCGACGGCGGCGGCCAGCTTGTTCAGGGTTAATTCGAGTCGAAACCTTTTCGGCATCCGCGTCGAGGACGGCGGCAAGGCGAGCGTTCATGAAAGCTTGATGAGCGAGAATGCGCACAATGGTTTCCTCGCTTTCTCCGCCTCTGCGCCGAGCGAATTAAACGTCGAGGATTCCATGACCGCCAACAATTTGACCAGCGGAGTGGCGGCCAGCGGCGCCGGCGCCACGATTCGTCTCACGCGCGTCGGCATCTACGATAACGCGACGGGGCTATCGCCAACGGGCGGAGCGATCATATCCTTTGGCAACAATCAAAATGCCGGAAACGGAGTCTCCGGCGCGCCCACTTCGACGGTGAGCTCGCAATGAATCCCCTGTAGTGACGAACCCTTGCTTGCCTCCCCGGCAGGCAAGGTCTTCAAGCGGGGTGGCGACCAGCGGTGCCGGCCGCCGCAATGCCTACCCGCGATTATAAATGTCCTCGAGCCGGACGATATCGTCCTCGCCGAGGTAGGAGCCGGTCTGCACCTCGATCAATTCGAGATCGATGCGGCCGGGATTGGCCATGCGGTGGATGCAGCCGATCGGCAGATAGATCAATTCGTTCTCGTGCACGAGAACGACCTCATTGTTGCGCGTGACCTCGGCCGTGCCCTTGACGACGATCCAATGTTCGGCGCGGTGGAAATGCTTTTGCAGCGACAGGCGCTGACCCGGCTTGACGACGATGCGCTTGACCTGATAGCGCGCGCCCTGATCGACCGACTGATAATAGCCCCACGGCCGATAAGAGCGCTTATGGGTCAACGCCTCGGGCCGGTTCTCGGATTTCAGACGGTCGACCAGCTGTTTGACCTGATCGCCATAGGCCTTGTTCAAGACCAGCACGGCGTCCTGCGTCGTGACGACGATGACATTGTCGACTCCAACGACAGTAGTCAGGTATTCGTCCGAGCGCACATGCACGTTCGAGGCGTTGATGACGACGCCATGGCCGCGCATCGAATTGCCGTGTTCGTCGCGGTCTGACAATTCCCAGACGGCGCCCCAATTGCCGACGTCCGACCAGCCGATGTCGGCCGGGACCACCGCCGCCTTGTCGGTGCGCTCCATCACCGCATAGTCGATCGAGATTTTGGGGGCTTGGCTGAAAGCTTCCTTGTCGAGAACGAGGAAATCCAGATCTTGCTTGGCTTTGGCGACGGATTCGGCCGCCGCGTCCGCGATCGCCGGCTCATATTTGCGCAGTTCCGCCTGCATCACGTCGGCGCGGAAGAAGAAATTGCCGGAGTTCCAAAGACAATTTTCGAGGACATATTGCTCGGCCGTGGCGGCGTCGGGCTTTTCGACGAAGCCGGCGACCTTCAGCACCGCGCCATCGAGCGTGACCGCCTTGCCGGTCTTGATATAGCCGTAGCCCGTCGCCGGCGCGGTCGGCTTGATCCCCAACGTCACGATATAGCCGAGCGCCGCGGCCTCCGCCGCCTGCTTGCAGAGTTCGACGAAACCCTGCTTGTTCCGCACCACATGGTCGGCGGCGAGCACCGCGACGATGGTCTCGGGGTTCGCCAGCTCCGCAAGTTCGGCGGCGACCGCCACAGCCGGGCCTGAATCGCGGCGGACGGGCTCCAGAATGATGCGCGCTTCGCGCTTGATCTCAGCCAATTGTTCGGCGACGAGAAACCTGTAGTCGTGATTGGAGATGACGATCGGCGTCTCGAACACGGTTTCGTCGAGGATTTCGGTCGCCATCTGGAACGTCGAGCGCGCGCCGACGAGGGAAATAAACTGCTTCGGCAGGCTTTCGCGCGATTCTGGCCAGACCCGCGTGCCTGAACCGCCGCACATGATGACCGGAAGGATTTTCCTCATTCTTAGCGTCTCCGCAAGCAAATTGATTGGATTTATCATTCATTAGCTATAACACGACTATTTCCGTTTGGCGATTGCGCTACATCACCCGCTTGGCGCTATCAGAGCAAGCTCGACCCGAACTGGCGCATTGAATTTATATACGCTCGCGCTCAAAATGTCGCCTGGTTCCGGCATCTGGCCCGTGGCACGCCGGCGCGGAAGCGCCCCTCCCGGAGCAGCTGATTCTACGAGGCCCCGGTATGGAAGGACCCGATTTTCGCCTGGAGCGGCGGCTCTTGAGGCGCGGCGTTTGGCCGGTCGCCGGCATGGATGAGGCCGGACGCGGACCGCTGGCCGGCCCGGTGGCCGCCGCGGCCGTCATCCTCGATCCCCAAAATCTTCCACGCGGCCTCAATGATTCGAAGCTCCTTGCGCCGCAAGAGCGCGAAACGCTCTATGAGTTGATCATGGCCCGCGCGCTCGCCGTCGCCGTCGGATTTTCCAGCGCGGCGGAAATCGACGCCTTCAATATCCGTCAGGCGACGTTCAGGGCGATGCGGCGCGCGCTCGCCGCGCTCGCCGCCCGGCCGCTCCATGTCCTTGTCGACGGCAATGATCTCGCGCCTGGCCTTTGCTGCGCCGGCGAGACGATCGTCAAAGGCGACGGCGCCGTGCTCTCCATCGCCGCCGCCTCGATCGTCGCCAAGGTCACGCGCGACCGTCTCATGCGGCGGCTGTGCGCCGTTTACCCGGCCTATGGCTTCGGCCGGCATGTCGGCTATGCGACGCCGGCGCATCTCGCCGCGATCGATGTGCATGGCCCCTGCCCGTATCACCGGCTGAGTTTCAGCCCTTTTCGAGTGATTGACGCCGCCCGCCGGGGTCAGCCCGCGAGCGAGGCGCCCAGCCGGTCGAGCAGCAACCCCGTGCCGCGCTCGCGCGAACCGGCATCGTCATAGCCATCGAGGAAGGCGCCCTGTTCGGTGATCTTAAGCCGGGTGCCCGCCCCCGCTGGCGCAAGCTCGATGGTGGCTAGCGACACGGAAATCTCGCGGTCGTCGAGGTGCATTTCATAGGCATAGACGAGGCGCTCATTCGGCGCGACGTCGAAATAGACCGCGTCGAAAGTCGAAACCATGCCGGTCGTCCAACGCCCTTTCACCCGCTCGCGCCCGCCGGGACGCACGTCCATCTCGCGCTCAAGCGTTTCATAGCCGTCTCCGCCCTCGAACCAGCGCGCCTTGGCCGGGATCGCGAAGCTCGTTTCGAACCGCGAGATCGTCCGTCCGAAAACGGGACGGGCGGGATCGCCACCGGGTAACGCGGCCTTCACCCAATGCAAAATAAACAAGATGGTCGGTAGCGTATCGGTTTTTAGACATGCGTTTAGCATCCGCCGGAGCGGCGCCGCTCGCCAACGGCGCCAAATCTCAGTTGAAGGTATTGCGTCCTGGGATTTCAGCGCCGCTTTCGCGAACGCCCTCTCCTGCGGTTGCCCGCGATCCTCTGCCGTTGAACCAGATCCTGATCGGCGACTGCGTCGAGGAGCTGGCGCGGTTGCCCGAAAACTCCGTCGATCTCGTCTTCGCCGACCCGCCCTATAATCTGCAGCTCGAATCCGCTCTGTCGCGGCCGGACCAGAGCCTCGTCGACGCGGTCGACGATGACTGGGATAAATTCGCGAGCTTCTCGCATTATGACGCCTTCACCCGATCCTGGCTCGAAGCGGTGCGCCGTGTGATGAAGCCGAACGCCACGATTTTCGTGATCGGCTCCTATCACAATATTTTTCGCGTCGGCGCGCTGCTGCAGGATCAGGGCTTTTGGATCCTGAACGACATCGTCTGGCGCAAGACCAATCCGATGCCGAATTTTCGCGGCCGACGCTTCACCAACGCCCACGAAACCTTGATCTGGGCGGCGAAGGATTTGGGCGCCAAGACCTATCGTTTCAATTACGAGCTGCTGAAAGCCGGCAATGAGGATTGCCAGCTGCGCTCGGATTGGCTGTTTCCGATCTGCACCGGCCATGAGCGCCTGAAAGACGATTTTGGCCGCAAGACGCATCCGACGCAAAAGCCCGAGGCCCTGCTCGCCCGCATTCTCATCGCCGCGACCCACGCGGGCGACGTCGTGCTCGATCCTTTTTTTGGCTCAGGCACGACAGGCGCCGTCGCAAAAAGGCTCGGGCGAAACTTTCTCGGCATCGAGAGGGACTCGACCTACGCCGCGGCGGCGCGCGCGCGCATCGCGGCGATCGAGCCGCTGCCACACCAGGCGGTGGCCACGGCCCCGAGCAAGCGCTCTGAGCCACGCATCGCTTTCTCGGCCATTGTCGAGGCCGGCCTGATCGAGCCCGGCGCGACCCTCGTCGACGTCAACGAGCGCCATCGCGCCGTTGTGCGCGCCGACGGAACACTGGCGATCGGCGCGGTCGTCGGCTCGATCCACAAGATCGGCGCCCTCGCGCAAGGCCTGCCCGCCTGCAACGGCTGGACCTTTTGGCATTATTCTCGCAGCGGCAAACCGCAGCCCATCGACGCGCTGCGCGTTCTTGCGCGCGAACAGCTGCGCCCGGCCGAATAAATTCGCGCGCGGCGCACGCTCGACTTGCGCGTGGACCCTTCAAGCCTTTTTCAGCGTGTAACGCACCGTTTGAAGGCGAATGAGGCCGTCGCGAAACACGAAAGTGTCGACGCCATCATCGGCGTAGTTCGCCTCGGCCGTGGCTTTCCATTCCAAAAACAGCGCGTCGCCCTCGAAGAGCACGGTCGGCAGCTCCCATTTGGCGCTCGGCAGATCGGCGAGCAGGTTGACGAAAGTCTCGCGGACCCCCTCCTTGCCCCGCTTGACCCCGCCGGGGGAAAGGATCACGGCGTCCTCGCTGTAATCGGACACGACGCCGTCGAGATCGCCGGCGAGAAGCGCCTCGGCGTGGTGCTTAAAAATTTCCTGTGGCGTGCGCGTTGACATTGGCGGCTCCTTTCGACTTCTCTTTTTTCGAACGAATCGGCGCGCCCGCGCAAGGCCAATCGGACTCCGCCAGTATGACGTAAGAATTTTCGCGAAAGGGAGAGATTGCAAGCGAAAACGCTGGAGGACCGAAAAAGGCGCCCAACTCCGCTCGCAATGGCGTTACAATAGAAACCAATTCTTCAATCTGTCTCACTAACGTATCGACATCTCGGGAACGCGAGTGGGTTGGTCCCAGGCAGGCACAACTCATTGTCGCGTTGCGCGGCGTCGTGATTATCAATGGGAGGAGTGTGATGCGAAGCTTGGCTGGCGTCTCGGCCGTTATCGTCCTCGCAACTTAACTTTCATCTCCGGCCCGAGCTCAAACGCCACCGGATGTGCTGATCGCGGGGGAGACGAGGCAGGCGATCGGCGCAGTCAATTTTGGAGCGAGCTGCTATTTGAACAGAGGCTTTTCGACTTTTCAGAGAAACGGCTCCAGCCTCAAGGCTGCCATTTCATTTGCCGAGATCGTCGATCAACAATCCTTCGATTTGAGCGGGCAGGCGATCATGACGTTCACTTCGCCGACGACCGGCAATATTCGGTTCAAGCAAACCCCTACCCTCTCGGCGGCGGTGAACAACCCGCCGTTCTCAAACTTCAGCGAAACGTATAACGCGACAACTCAACAACTCATCGTGCAGTTCTCGATCTCGTTTTCGGATTGCACGCTTCCGGTATATGCCGTCTACGATGGCGCTTGACGTGCTGCTCCGCTGCCGCCTTGCGAAGCATATGTCGTGAAGACCAATCAACAGATTAGGAGCCTATGATGCGCGCGCTCTATTTCGCCGTAGCTACTGTGGCAATTGGAGTCAGCGTAGCGCCGGCGTCAGCAGGCGGAGATCCATTTTTGGGCGAGATCGACACGTTTCCGTATAATTTCTGTCCAAAAAATTGGGCTCCGTTGGATGGCCAACTCCTCTCCATCAGCCAAAACATCGCCCTGTTCTCGCTGCTCGGAACAACCTACGGCGGCAATGGGACGACGACTTTCGCGCTGCCGCTGGCCAAGCCTGTTCTGACTCTGACCCAAGGCGCCAGCCTGATTCAGTGCATATCGCTGACAGGCATTTTCCCCAGCCGAAACTGACGGAAGGCGGGTGTGCCCACGAGATCGGAAGCGATCCACATGCGAAGGGCTGCTTCCAACAGTCAGCGCCTGCCAAGTTATTGCGCGGCGCCGCAGCCAATCAAGATCGACAAAAGAGCGGACACCGAACGAGTGCGGTTGCTGATCCGTTTCGCATGGATCTCTCCTGCGCAGTGACGTCGGCCACGACCATGTGCGCACGCAGGCTGGAAGGATCAAGATTCAGTCGACCTTCAACATCGGGGAAAAGGCCGATTGATGTTGTGTTCACGATGATATCGCTTGCCTCTGAAATGCGATAGATCCGATTCCATACAACGTGATCCGCTCTAGCCGGCGTCCTTTCGTTAAGAATTTTAATAATTTCCGCCCCGCGTTTTGCATCTCGATTCACGATCGTGATCGAAGCCACGCCCGCGAGCGCGGCCTCTACAGCAACGGTGCGCTGCCCCGCCGGCGCCGAACAGGACCAACGCTTTGTCCACGGGGTCGACGACCGTGCGGAGCGCCATGAGAAAGCCCTGACCATCGGTATTCCCGCCGATGTAGCGACCGTTGCGGCGCACCACACAGTTGACGGCGCCGATGAGGATTCTCGGCTGCCGGGATGGTGAAGGAACCCGTGAGCAAGCTCAGAAAATTCAGCGCTTCGGACATAACTCCTCAGATCAAATGCGGCATCAATAGATGTTGCCTTTGTGAGCTCCTGGCCTCACATCCTCGAGTCGCTAATATGACTGCGTGTGATTTCGCCTGGCACCTGCGCAATCCGCAGAAGATTGGTCGTGCCGGTGACACCAAACGGCATTCCGCCGGCGATCGCGATGAGATCGCTGGGCGCGGCCAAGCCCTCTTTCAGAGCCGTCGAGCAAGCGTCGTTAACGATCTCCGAGACATCGGTCAGTTCGCGCGCATGAACAGCGTGCGTGCCCCAAACGAGCGCCAGGCGGCGGGCGATCGCGAGGTTTGGGGTGAGACTTAAAATCGGCGCCGCCGGCCTAACTCGGGCGGTTCTTAAGCTCGTCGTGCCTGAAGTCGTATAAGTAACGAGAGCCGCCAAAGGCAGGATCGCGGCTGAACGGTGCAATGCGTCACAGATGACATCGGAGATATTGGCTTGCGGTATGGGATTTGCCGTATCGGTCACGTGACGATAATGCGGGTCGCGCTCCACCTCAGTGATGATCTTGTCCATCATCATGACCGCCGCGGTCGGATAACGTCCAGCTGCAGTTTCAGCCGAGAGCATTACTGCGTCTGCGCCGTCATAGATCGCGGTCGCGACATCTGACGCTTCGGCGCGGGTCGGGGTCGGGGTCGTGATCATTGATTCCAGCATCTGCGTGGCGACCACCACGGGTTTCCCCGCCGCACGGGCCGCACGCAGTATCTTACGCTGAATGATCGGAACCTGCTCGGGCTGCATTTCGACCCCGAGGTCGCCGCGCGCCACCATGACCGCATCGGAGCGGGCTATGATTTGGTCGAGCGAATCAATTGCAGACGGTTTTTCGAGCTTCGCCATAAGCGCGATAGGCCGGCCGGCAAACATGCGGACGTCGTCCAGATCTTCCGGCCGCTGGACGAAAGACAGCGCGATCCAGTCGGCGCCAAGTTCGAGTGCAAACGCAAGATCATTTCGATCTTTTTCGGTGAGTGCGGAAACAGGAAGGACAGCGCCGACGATACTGACGCCTTTGCGTTCTGACAAAACGCCGCCATTCAGAACACGGATTGTAGCTGAGATGGAATCCGACTTCTCGACCTCGAGGCGTATTTTGCCGTCGTCGACCAGTAATTGGACACCCCGCGCCAGTGCTGCAAATATCTCCGGATGAGGCAATGGTATTCGATCGCGAGCGCCAGGTTCCGGGCTCAGATCGAACCGAATCAACTCGCTTTCATTCAGCGTGATTGGCCCCGACGCAAGGCCGCCGATGCGCAGCTTTGGCCCTTGCAAATCCGCAAGGACAGCGATCGGCCGGCCGCTTTCCCGCTCGATGGCGCGCACGATTTCATAGCGTCGCCGATGCTCATCGTAGCCGCCATGACTGAAGTTGAACCGAAATACATCTGTGCCGGCATCAAACAGCTGGCGAATTATTTCCGGACTCGAACTTGCAGGTCCGAGGGTAGCTACGATCTTTGCACGGCGATTGCGTCGCATCAGGTCAAATCGGTCCTTGAGGGGCCGCCTTCTTGAATTATGAGATGGGATCGTTTAATTGACCGACGTTCAGAAAACGAACCGAGTGTTGATGAACGTCGACTTGTGATTGATGATAATATCATCGAGTAGCTTTTTGCTTTCCTCGGTCTGCTTGGCGGCAATCATCGAGCGGATCGAGAAGGAGCGCAGCGCGTCCGTCACGGAAAGGGTCCCCTCCGCGGAATCCTTGCGGCCCGTAAAGGGGAACACATCGGGTCCGCGTTGGCATTGGCAATTGATGTTGACCCGGCCAACCTGATTGACGAGAGGATCGACCAATTCACCGATCCGATCGGGGCTTGAACTGAAGATCGAGACTTGTTGGCCGTGCTCGGAGGTGATGACATAGTCGAGCGCGGTCTCGATTTTTTCAAACGACATGACCGGGACGATCGGTCCGAACTGCTCGTCGCGAAACAGTTTCATGCCTTCCTTCACAGGATAGACCACCGCCGGTTTGAACAGTGTTTCACAGAATTCACCGCCGTGCTCGTTGATGACCCTCGCACCCTGCGCCTTTGCATCCTCGACAAGTTCGGCCATGTAGCGGACTTTACTAATGTCGGGAAGCGGCGTTATGGCAACGCCTTTATCCCAGGGCATGCCAAGAACGAGTTTGTCGAGTTCCTCGACGAAACGCTTGAGAAATAGATCCACAATCGATTGATGGATGATCAACATTTTCAAGGCGGTGCAGCGCTGGCCATTGAAAGAGAGCGCGCCAGTCAGACATTCCTTGACGGCAAGCTCGATATCCGCGTCAGCTAGGACAATTGCCGCGTTCTTGGCGTCAAGGCCAAGCACAGCGCGTAACCGATTGACCTTGGGGTGCTGTTTCTTAAGCTCGTCCGCGACCTTACTGGAGCCGATCAGCGTCAAGACATTCACCAGTCCCGAATGAAGCAGAGGCGGTACAACTTTGTGACCCTCGCCATAGACGAAATTGATGACCCCCTTGGGAAAGGCGCTGCGGAACGCCTCGATCAGCGGATTGAACAGAAGCACGCCCCATTTCGGGGTCTTGAAAACCACCGTATTGCCCATGATGAGCGCCGGGATCAAAGTCGCGAAAGTCTCGTTCAAGGGATAATTGAATGGCCCCATGCACAAGACGACGCCAAGCGGCGTACGGCGGATCTGACCGATTGTCCCCTCGACGACGACAAAGCGGGAATTATCATTGTCGAGATCGCGCAAGGCGTTGATCGTCGCTTTGATATATTCGACGGTGCGGTCGAATTCCCTCTCGGAGTCGGGCAAATTTTTTCCGATTTCCCACATGATGAGACGCACGACCTGCGCGCGCTGAGCGACCATTTGCTTGGCAAAATCCTGCATGCAGGCAATTCGTTTGGCCACGCCCATCGTTGGCCAAACTCCGCGCCCGTTATCATAGGCTTCAGCCGCCGCATCGAGCGCGGCCTTGCTTTCCGCCATCGTGGCGTCTGGAAAGCTGCCAATTTCAATCGGGAGGAGTTGGTCGTCTTCGCGCAAGAAAATTGCCGAGAGAACCTTGCGCATCGGACCGTTCCAGGCCTGCAGCTCGCCTGCAATGAGGATGGAAGTCTGATGAATAGGCTCGCGCAAGCGGTGCTCGACCGGCATCCGATCGCTGGTCGGGAAAATCATCTGCAACGGATTTGCTTTCATCTCAATGTCCCAAAGAGTTCTAAAGTTTACGCGGATCAAGCGGCGATCGGGCGATGATGATGGGAGTTGCTCCCTTAGGAGCCGCCATCGCCAGCTTTGGCTACAGATCACCCCGTTTCTGGTGTTTCCGTTTAGGTTCGCGGTGGCGGAAAACCACCCAGATTCGAAAGATCGATGCTGAATTTGCAGCCAATGACGAAGGCGTTGGGAATGTTGCTGGTCCGCGATGGGAAGCGCTGTTGATCCGGGTTGATGATATATTGCAGGTTGGGCGAGATGCGGATTGCCGGGGTCAGCTGCGCGCCATAGGCGAGCTCCATCATGTGTTCCTGACCTGGAATGTATCCGTTGCCGCCAGCGGCGATGCGGGCCACGGCGACATTTTTGAGCGCGGCGTTGCTCCAGACCTGAGCGTTGATCACGAAGCCCAATGTGTCGTCGTCGCGGCCAGGGAAGGTACCCTGTTGTAGCAAGCCGAGTTCGTAGAACTGATTCTGGGTCAGATTTCCCGAAAGCCCTGTCATGAACACGCCGAACGCGGTCAGGCCGCGCTTCGAGTTTGGATCTGGACGCCACACCATCTGATCGAAGCGGGCGAACATGCCGGAGCGGCCGAAATCGGTCGCGTAAGGCAGCCCGCTGATAGAGGCGTATCCGCCATTGACGTCGTACAGCGGGTTCGAATATTTGGAGCCGTCGTACCAGCCGCCGATCTGATAATGGCGCGGCAGTTCGTCATTGGCGAAGGTCGTCGCATAACCGAACTCGAATGGCATGATCGCGCCCGTTGCGTTGGTCGTGCTCCAGTCGAAGCCGGAATTGCTCAACCTGTAGTCATTAGGGTTGACCTCATAGGCTCCCGCATGAAAATAGACTTTGTTGCTCAGCCAGAGTTTGGCGTCGCCGCCCCAGGTCGAAGCCGGGAAAAAAGTGAAATTGCTGACTTTGAAGATGAAGGTGGGATTGCCGCAGGCTGAGTTCGTCTGGAAATTGCAATAGATCGGCGAATCGAGAAAATTCACATTGGCTGTGGTGCGCCCGAGTTGAACATCGAGCTTTCCATCGAAAAGCTTTTGCTCGATCGTGAAAATCGCCAGGTGCACGTCTTGAGTGCCCCAGATTTCCTGCACGGACGTGCTGCTTCCTATATATTCCTGAACCAGGTTTTGGCCATGGCGTTCGGTCAACGCGGCATGAACGAAAGCGCCGTCCGCGTTGATGAGCTGGCCGAGATCGAAATCGGCGCCGAGATAAATCTGGCCGGCGTAAGCCGCCCCCTGGCTGATGCCGCCGGCCGGATTGGCCGCCGCTTCGCCCGTGTAGTTCGCCGTGATGGTTATGCCGCGATCGAACAGATATTGGCCCATCTTGCCCATATCATTAACGGGTGGCCGCTCAAACCCGAGGACGACGGCGGTGCGGGCGGCGCTTTCCGAGCCAGTGGTCTGGGAAAGCACAGTGTTGGCGGCCCCCGTCACGGGCTGGAGGACAGGCGCAGTGGCGTCCAGCGCCGCCTGTTGTGCAAATGCTGTGGCGCAAGCTAACAAACTGGCTGCGCCCAGCAAGCCGGCCATGGTTGAAGTCCTCGACATGATCTATCTCCCCCCTCTTTTAAAAGAGATTGTTGTGTTCTCGATTTGATGGAGCGCGGCGCCAGTCAGCGTTTCGCCTGCCAGCCGACGTAATTATTGACGCTGTCGCGGGTCACGAGTTGCGGTGGAATAAGATGCACAGCTTCTGACGGCTTTTTGCCATTCAGCAGATCATTGCCGAGCTGGACGCCGAGCACGGCCATTGCATAGGGGTCCTGACTTGAGGAGGCTTCGATTAATGTGTTGGATTTCAGCGCTTTTTCGATATCGGGCGCGCCATCAACCGAGGTGATGATAATTTTATCGCGATGCAATTGCTTGGCGGCGAGGTCGCTGCCGATGGCCTGCGGATCATTGATGGTGAATAAAGCGTCAAGCTTTGGATAACGGGTCAGATAGCCTTGCATAGCCGCGAGACCGCCGTCACGCGAGCCTTTGGCGTCCTGGTCAGAGGATAGGATCTTGATTCCTGGCGCTGCCGAGAATGATTTCTTGCAGCCGCTCACGCGGTCGATCACTGACGACACTTGCGGCCCGTTTTCGATAACGACATCACCCTTGCCGCCGAGCTTATCGACTATGAATTGACAGGCAACTTCCCCCGCTTTGACATTGTCGGTCATGATCGTCACATCAGCGCCCTTGGCCGCCGTATCGACCGCGACGACAACGATGCCCGCCGCTTGCGCCCGCTTGATCGCCGGCGCTATCGCGTTGGGATCCCCGGGATTGAGCAGGATCAGATCGACGCCCGCCGCGATAAAATTATCGATCTGGTTGAATTGCTTGTTGAGGTCATAGTCAAATCCCAAGGTCGTCACCTTGACGTTCGGATTGATCTTTTGAGCTTCCGCTTTGGCGCCCTCGGCAAGAGCTACAAAAAATGGATTGCCGAGCGAGGCCAGAGAAATCCCTACCGACTTCAGCTCCTTGGCCTGCGCGGGCAAAACCAGCAAGCCAGCAAGGGCCGCTCCAGTGATCATCAATTTACGCATTAGTCCTCCCACACTTGTTGTTGTTTCGGTTCAGGTCCGCGCGGAGCCGCGCAAGCGATAACGATCCAGCGCGACGGCGCCGATGATAACAAGGCCTTTAATGATGAATTGCCAGATGTCCGACACGCCGGTGAGGATCAGGCCATTGGTCAAAACCGAGATGATCAAGGCGCCAATCAAGGTGCCCCAGATCGACCCCACTCCGCCGACGAAACTGGTCCCGCCAAGGATCACCGCGGCGATGGCGTCGAGTTCATAGGATTGGCCAAGCTGGAGGCCATTGGCGGCATAGAGGCGCGCCGCAGACATGGCGCCGCCCAGTCCAGACAAGAGCCCCGAGGCGCCGTAGACGAAAAGCAGGACGAGCCATACCTTGATGCCAGATAGCCGCGCGGCATCGGGATTTCCGCCGACGGCATAAATATGCAGTCCCAAAACGGTGCGGCGCAACACCACCCAAGAGATCAAGACCGTCGCGAAGGCAATGATGACCAGCCAGGGAATGCCGAGGATAGAACCATTGCCAATGAAGGCGAACGGCAGATCAGGATTGAAGACCGTCGTGTCATTACCGATCAACCGGGCGAGGCCGCGCACAGCGGTCATTGAACCCAAGGTCACGATGAACGGCGGCAAGCGCATAAAAGCGATTAACGCGCCATTGATGAGCCCGAGAAGCAGGCCAGTGGCGAGCGCGGCGGGAAGGCCAAGGATGCCAACATTGGGAAGGAGCGAGACCGAAACTGCAACCATGGCGGAGGCTGCGAGCATTGCGCCGACCGAGAGGTCGATGCCCCCGGTCAGAATAACAAAAGTCATGCCCGCGCCAAGGACAGTATTGATCGAAGCCTGTTGGGTAATGATCGAGAGATTTTGCCAGGACAGGAACCGGCCGCCTGACCAGGCGCTCGCGAAATTGCCGCTCTCCGCATAGCCGGTCAAGAATTGGAACATCAATGCAATCAGAAGCAAAACCGGCAGCATGCCGAGCGTCTGAATGAAAGGACCAAGGCTAAGTCGGTGATTTGTAAGGTTCTGACGAAAGTCAGTCCAAGATGAAATGGTCATGACGGGCAGCTTTCTTTCAGCGGAAACTCGGGTTTTCAGTTGCATTTGGCTTTTTCTCAGTGATCGCCGTTATAATGGCCGCAATATTTTCCTGATTGATGGGTGGGTTGGAGGGGCCCCCCAATTCACCCGCAATACGGCCTTCGCGCATCACCAAGACGCGATCACAAATGCCAATGATTTCGGGTAATTCAGATGAGATGACGATGACCCCAATGCCTGCCTTGGCTAAATCATCGATCAAGCGATAGATTTCGGTTTTGGCGCCTATGTCGACCCCGCGCGTGGGCTCATCAAGGATCAGCACGCGCGGCTTTAATTCAAGCAAGCGCGATAGCATGACCTTCTGCTGATTGCCGCCAGAAAGAGCGCCAACCGGGCCGTTTGCAGAGGCCACTTTGATATTGAGCTCTTTAATGCTGCGTTGGCTTCGCTCACGGCCCTTGCGGAGATTGAGAAAGCCGCCCTTGTGCGCATCGCGGCCGACAACACCAAGGTTGATGTTGTTTCCAATCGACATATCCAGGAACAAACCGAGCGCTTTACGGTCCTCGGTTAGATAGAGGATTCCAGCGCAGATCGCGTCAAGCGGCGTGGCGATTGATTTAACGACGCCATCGACTTTGATGCAGCCGGCGCGTGGTTTGTCGGCGCCATAGATTAAACGCGCCAATTCGGTGCGGCCTGCGCCAACGAGGCCAGCGATGCCAAGAACCTCGTTTTCATGCAATTCAAAGGAGCAGCCCTTGATCCGTCCGCCATCGCACAATCCCCCGACCGACAGGATCGGCTTGCCGCGAAGATTATGCGTGTCATGCTCTTTTTTATAGAACGTGGAAATATCGCGGCCGACCATCATTTGCACTACGGTATCCGGGCTGATCGCATTGGTTTCGAGCGTGCCGACATAAGCGCCATCGCGCAGCACGGACACGCGATCCGAGAGCGCATAAATTTCCTCCATACGGTGGCTGATATAGACAATGGCGAGACCTTCCTCGCGCAAGGCGCGAATGATCACGAAGAGCCGTTCCGTTTCACGCTCGGAAAGGGTCGTCGTCGGTTCGTCCATAATCAAAATTTTCGATTTCGAATGAACCGCCCGCGCAATTTCGACAAGTTGCCGCTCAGCCAGCGTCAGGTCGAAAACTTTAGTGTCGGCGGTAAATGATGCGCCGAGACGGGACAGAACTTTTGCAGAGCCCTTGATCATAGCCGCGCGATCAAGCATGCCGCCAGGCAGGCCTTGGCGCAGCAACTCGCGGCCAAGATAGATATTTTCGGCGACGCTTAGATTTGGTGAGAGCGACAGCTCCTGATAAATGACGGCGATCCCAAGCGCCTTGGCGGCCGTCGGCCCCGCCACTGTTACACGCTTGCCGTCGATCAGAATTTCCGAATCCGGGTCCGGCGTTAAAGCTCCGGCAAGGATCTTCATGAGCGTCGATTTGCCGGCGCCGTTCTCACCCATCAAAGCGTGGATTTCACCCTTGCGGACGTTGAAGGGGACGTTGCGAAGCGCTTTGAGCGCGCCAAAAGTCTTGGAGACGTTTCGCATTTCCAAGATTGGATCGGCCGCGTGGGCCACGCTGTCTAACATGTTTCCTCCCTGCCTTTTGCCGGTTCAGGTCGCGCATGCGCTCAACCTATCCGGTCTAAATTTGGGAAAGCCATAAGCCTTGTCCCTCTCTTAAAATCACGGCTTGGACAGGCTGTCAATAGATAATTCATTCTGATTTAGTAATTGACACCGGCCTTTTTTCGGGACATATGTTCATCGCGAGCAAGGGCAAAGCCGTCAGGGTTGAACGGCGCCGCTTGTGATATTTTAAAGTCGGACGGTTTGCGACAGTGGGTACTAGAATAGAAAACCTCAAGTTCCTCCAACGCCGTGGATATTGCCGATGGTTTTTGATTCCGGCCCCGCTCCAGCCCAGACAGGGAGCAAATCTCGAGGCACCAATATCCTGGGAGTCCGGGCTTATAACGAACGACTTGTCTTGTCCCTCGTCCGCCGCTTCCGCAATCTCCCAAAGGCGGAGATCGCAAGGTTGACGGGTCTTTCCGCGCAAACTGTTTCAGTCATTGTAAAGGCCTTGGAGGGAGACGGGTTGTTGCTTCGCATGGAGCCCAATCGCGGCCGTGTTGGCCAGCCTTCGGTGCCATTGAATCTTGATCCCGAAGGCGCTTTTGCATTCGGCCTCAAGATCGGCCGACGCAGCGCAAGTCTAATGATCATGGACTTCGTCGGCTCCATTCGCGGCCAGATCAGTTGGTCCTATGCTTATCCCAATGTTGCAGACGTCTTGGGCTTGGTGGCAAGCGGTGTCGCCGAACTGACAGGCCAGCTAAATGCCGCGCAGCGGCAACGCATTGTCGGGCTTGGCGTTGCGGCGCCTTTCGAATTGTGGAATTGGGGCGCCGAAGTTGGCGCGCCGCCGGCTGCTCTCGCGGCTTGGCGGGATTGCAATCTGCAGGCTGAACTTGAGGCGCTATGCGGGCTTACGGTATCGATTTCAAATGACGCGACTGCGGCCTGCGGGGCTGAATTGACTTTTGGCAAGGGCCACGAACATCAGGATTTCATCTATTTTTTCGTGGGCTATTTTGCTGGCGGCGGTGTTGTTCTCGGGGGCAGTCTTTATTCGGGCCGTCAGGGAAATGCCGGCGCACTCGGCTCTATGCCGGTCCTCGGCAAAAATAGAAAGTCCGGCGCGCCGGAAAGGCAACAATTGATCCTGTCTGCGTCGCTGCACCGGCTCGAACAGCGTCTTTTGGCTGCAAGGATCGATCCGATCGATTTTTTCAAATCGCAGCAATGGCATTTGCTTGGCCCCGTCCTTGATGATTGGCTTGAAGAAGCCGCCTTCGGCCTCGCCCACGCTGTTGTCGCCTCGGTCTCGGTCATTGATTTTGGCGCGGTGATTATCGATGGCGGCTTTCCCGCCGAGGTGCGGAGCCGGCTGGTCGCTCTTGTGCGCGAAAAAATCGCCACTTTCGATCTGCAAGGACTTACCCCTTTCGAAACAATCGAGGGGTCCGTTGGCGCCAACGCGCGCACCATCGGCGCCGCGAGTCTGCCCTTCTTTTCCCGTTTCTTGCTCGACCGCGATGTCCTTTTCAAAGGAGATGCATAATGCTCAAGGGAATTAATCCCTTGCTTGGACCCGACCTCCTTGCAGTCTTGCGCGCGATGGGCCATGGCGACGAAATTGCGATTGTCGACGCGAATTACCCGGCTAAGGCTCATACAGAGCGCTGTTTGCGCGCTGATGGGCATTCCGCAACCGTTATGCTCGAAGCCCTTTTGTCAGTGCTACCGCTTGACCGCCTGGTCGCGGCGGCCGCATTTCGTCCGGTTCCCCCCGACGCAGTAGCGCATAAGGTTCATCGCGAGTTCGATGCGATTGTAGCAGGATACGAGCCGGGCCTCCATGTTGTGCCGCTTTTAGGCGACGCCTTCTATGAGCGCGTCAAATCCGCTTACGCGATAATTGCGACGGGCGAACGTCGTCTTTACGGCAATATCATCCTTCGCAAAGGCGTGATCCATGAAGACGTTGAGCCGACGCCGGAGCGGTCTCCAAGGGCAATGCAAAGCCATGATATTGGAAAGGTCGCCGTATGATTCTTGTATGCGGCGAAGCTTTGGTAGATCTTTTCGTCAATGAAGATCAAAACTCAGACCTTGCGGCCCAGGTGGTTTTGGGTGGTTCGCCCCTCAATGTCGCCGTCGGCCTTGCGCGCCTTGAGGAAGCTGTCGCGTTTTGCGGAGGCTTATCCTCCGATCGCTTCGGTCAAGCCTTGCGGCAAAGGCTGCAGCGGGAACATGTCGATCTAGGTTTCATCATCAACTCCACCCGTTTGACCACGATTTCCGTCATTGCGACCGATTCGTCAGGGCAGCCGGATTACGCATTTCACGGAGAAGGCAAGGCCGACCGGGAAGTCAGCGCGCAAATGCTTCCCAACACGCTTCCGAGTGAGATTTCTGCGCTGACCTTCGGCTCCTATACATTGGCGGTTGCGCCGGTGGCGGATGCTTATCTTGCTCTGGCGCGGCGGGAAGCGGCCTCTCGGGTCATTTCGCTCGATCCAAATATACGGCCGACGGTGACGCCCGACATAGCCCAATGGAGACAACGTTTTAACACCTTTTTGCCGCTTGCCGATATCATCAAGGCGAGCGAGGAAGATATTGCTATAGGCTATCGCGAGGCGGCAAGCATTGACGATGTGGTCACGGACTGGTTCACAGCAGGGGCTTCGCTGATCCTGGTCACCCATGGCGCAAGAGGCGCAACCGGCTATTTGAAGAACGGCGGAAGGATCTTTGTGCCCGGCAAAGCGATTGTGGTTCGCGATACAGTTGGCGCAGGCGATACGTTCCACGCCGCAATCTTGAGCCATCTCAGCAAATCACAAAGGTTGAGCAAGAGCGGCATAGCCAAGCTCACAACCGAAGAGCTTCGCCAGGTCATGGAGTACGCAGTTGCCGCGGCCGCGATCACTTGTACCCGGCAAGGCGCCAATCTACCGACAGAGGATGAAGTCTTGGCAAGCCTCCATCTGAACACTTTACAACTCAACGAAATCTGAACTCAACAGATCGTTTGCCGTTTGATTTTTGGGAGGACAGGCAGCGCCAATGGTATCGCATATCGTCAAGGTCAATCCTTTCGACATAGTCGTTTTCGGCGGAACCGGGGATCTCGCCTATCGCAAGCTTTTCCCGGCCTTGTTCAGGCGCTACATCGATGGGCAGTTGTCAGAACCTACGCGCATTATCGGCGCCTCCCGTCAAGCCATGAGCGGGCCGGAATTTCGGGCCGCAATTGGAGAAGCGCTGCATTGCTTTTTAAACGCCGATCTTGTTCGTCGTGAAGCCATTGAGACCTTTCTCAACATGGTCGATTACGTCACGGTCGATGTTGCAGGCGAACAAGGCTGGGCCCAGCTGGAAAATGAACTTGGGGAGGATCAATCCCGCGTCCGGGCCTTCTATCTGGCGACCGGCCCGGATCTTTTCAGCCTGATTGCGACTAAGCTTGCCGCCTTTAAGCTCGTCACGCCGTCCTCCCGGATCATCGTCGAAAAACCGATCGGCAAGGATGGAGCCTCCGCCGCACATATTAATGATGCCCTGGGCGCGGTCTTTGCCGAGAATCAGATCTATCGGATCGATCATTATCTCGGCAAGGAGACGGTGCAAAATCTGATGGCCTTGCGCTTTGCCAACGCCTTGTTCGAGCCGTTGTGGAATTCCGCCCATATTGACCATGTCCAGATCAGTGTCGCGGAATCGATTGGGGTTGAAGGCCGCGCCGCTTATTATGAAAATTCGGGCGCTTTGCGCGATATGGTCCAGAACCATTTGCTGCAGCTCTTATGTCTTGTGGCAATGGAGCCGCCAGCCTCGCTGCGCGCCGACGCGGTGCGTGATGAAAAGTGCAAGGTGCTGAACGCGCTGCGTAAGATCGATGCGAGCAATATCGCGGACTTGACCGTGCGTGGTCAATATCGGGCCGGGGCGAGTAACGGTGCCGCCGTGCCGGGCTATGCGCAGGAAGTCAACAATAATCAAAGCATGACGGAGACCTTCGTCGCATTGAAGGTTGGCGTTGAAAATTGGCGCTGGGCTGGGACTCCATTCTACCTCCGCACGGGCAAACGCCTTCCACAGCGAGTTTCGGAAATCGTCGTCAGTTTCCGCAAGGTGCCGCATTCGATGTTCGATACCAACACCGGCAAGATTTCAGAAACGCGGCTCGTGATCCGCCTGCAGCCAGACGAAGGCATTAAACTTTGGTTGATGATCAAGGAACCTGGCCCCGGCGGCATACGCTTGCGACATGTTCCGCTCGATATGAGCTTTGCCGAGGCTTTCGATAATTCTGCCCCGGAAGCCTATGAGCGGCTGTTGATGGATGTCATTCGCGGCAATGCAACGCTCTTCATGCGGCGCGACGAAGTAGAAGCGGCCTGGAATTGGATCGATCCGATTCGCGAAGCCTGGAGCGGTCTGAATGAATTCCCGCGCCCATATGTAGCGGGGAGTTGGGGACCATCGGCGGCCGTAGCCTTGATCGAACGTGATGGCCGAACGTGGATAGAGGACGGCGCATGACGAATCTGCCGCAGCGAGCCTCATCGCATGTCTTCCAAAGCTTCGCCAGTTCCGCCGCTCTGGCCGATGCGCTCGCCAAGCGGGTCTCGAGCGCATTGAAAGCGAGGCTTGCACGCGACAAGCGCGCGGCGCTTGCGGTGTCTGGCGGACGGACCCCCGTTCGATTTTTTCAGGCCCTTTCATCGCGTCAAATGGATTGGGGGCGTGTTGATATAACGCTTGTCGATGAGCGTTGGGTCGATGAAAACGCCGAGCGTTCGAATGCCCGCCTCGTTCGGTCTTATCTTTTGCAAAATGCTGCCATCGTCGCCCATTGGGTCCCCCTCGTCACAAACGATAGAGAACCCGAGGATGGGCTGGCTGCGGTTGGCGCCCGCATTGCCGCTTTGCCGCTACCTTTCGCCGCCGTTGTCCTGGGCATGGGCGAAGATGGTCATACTGCTTCATTCTTTCCCAAGGGCGACAGACTTGCCACGGCATTGGATCTCGCCGCGCCGCAATTCGTTGAGGCGATGCGCGCTCCGGCGGCTGCAGAGCCGCGGATCACACTGACTTTACCAGTGTTGGCGAGAGCCGATTTGATCGCGCTTCATATCGAAGGAGAACCCAAACGCCGGGTGTTTATGCAAGCGGAAATTCCTGGACCGGTCGAAGACATGCCGATCCGGGCGATCCTCCAGGCTGCGCAACAGCCGGTAGAGGTATTTTGGGCCCCATGATCCGCAGCGGTGTGCGGAGGAGGTTTGAGTGGATATTCAGGCAACAATAAATGGCCGCGTTGGCGAGGTGACGGAGCGGATCGCCCGGCGCAGCCACGATCAACGCGCCCGCTATCTGGACCAGATTGCCGCTGCTGCGAGCACTGCGCCGCTGCGTCAGCATCTTGGCTGCGCGAATCAGGCGCACGGCTTTGCCGCTTGCGCCTCAGCGGACAAGACGATGTTGCGCGATGGCAAGAGCGCTAACCTCGCCATCGTGACTGCTTATAATGATATGCTGTCAGCGCATCAGCCCTATGAGCGCTTTCCCGAACTGATCCGCGGCGCAGCTCGCGCCGCCGGCGGAACTGCGCAAGTCGCCGGCGGCGTACCGGCGATGTGTGATGGCATCACCCAGGGTGAGGCTGGCATGGAGCTCTCGCTGTTTTCGCGCGACGTGATCGCGCTCTCGACCGCGGTTGCCTTGTCCCACCAAACCTTCGATGCCGCGGTCTTTCTCGGCATTTGTGACAAGATCGTGCCCGGACTCGTGATCGGAGCGCTCTCCTTCGGGCATCTTCCCGCGGTGTTCATCCCTTCGGGTCCGATGACTTCAGGCGTACCCAATAGCGAGAAGGCCAAGGTGCGCCAGCTTTACGCGGAAGGCAAGGTTGACCGCGACGCGCTGCTTCAGGTCGAGGCAAAGTCCTATCATGGCCCTGGGACCTGCACGTTTTATGGCACCGCCAATACCAATCAAATGTTGATGGAGATTATGGGCCTGCATCTGCCTGGCGCTTCCTTTGTCAATCCCAACACGCCTTTACGCGATGCCTTGACTTGCGCTGCAACCGAGCGTGCGCTGGCGATTACCATGTTCGGCAATGATTACACGCCGGTTGGCCTAATGCTCGACGAGCGCGCTTTCGTGAATGGAATTGTCGGCCTCAACGCGACAGGCGGCTCAACCAATCACACGCTGCATCTCGTCGCCATGGCGGCGGTGGCGGGATTGATCCTCGACTGGGATGATTTCGCCGATCTTGCCGAAGTCACGCCGCTCCTCGCCCGTATCTACCCGAATGGCGCCGCCGATGTGAATCATTTTCATGCCGCCGGCGGGATGAGCTTCATCATTCGTGAGCTGATTGGGGCTGGCCTCCTCCACAAAAATGCCGCGACTGTTTTCGGTCAGACCCTTGCCTCTTATGTCCAGGAGCCTGCCCTCGGCGATGACGGAAAACTCTTCTGGCGCGATGGCGCCGCCAAAAGCTACGACGAAAATGTCCTGCGCGGTGTGGCGGCGCCTTTTCATTCAAGCGGCGGCTTGCGGGTGCTCGATGGCAATGTCGGACGCGCGGTGATCAAGACCTCGGCGGTCGCCCCCGAGCGCCACGTTATCGAAGCTCCTGCCCGCGTTTTTCATTCGCAAGACGCGTTGCAAGCTGCATTCAGAGCCGGCGAATTGGAAACTGATTTTGTCGCGGTGGTGCGATTCCAAGGTCCACGCGCGATAGGCATGCCGGAATTGCACAAGCTCATGCCGCCCCTGGGAGTGTTGCAGGACAAAGGCTACAAGGTTGCCCTTGTCACCGATGGACGGCTTTCCGGCGCTTCCGGCAAAGTGCCGTCAGCGATTCACGTCACGCCGGAAGCTGCGGAGGGCGGCGCGATCGCCAAGATCCGCGACGGCGATCTTATCCGATTGGATGCCGTCGCCGGCAACTTGAACGTGGTCATCGACTCCGCCGAATGGGCCGCGCGCGCGCCAATCAAAGCCGATCTTTCCGCCTCACATAGAAGCGTCGGGCGCGAACTCTTCGCCGCGTTCCGGAACGCGGTCGGCCCCGCCGACGCGGGAGGCAGCATTTTTGCCGGAGCGCCTTTATGAGTTTTGATCCGCAATCCGGTCTCGCCGGGATTTTGGCCCGCGCGCCCGTCGTGCCCGTGGTGATCATCGAGGACCTCACGGACGCGGTTCCCCTGGCGCGCGCCCTGGTCGAGGGAGGCTTGCCGGCCATTGAAGTCACCTTACGCACATCTGCGGCGCTCGAGGCGATCAAGGCCATTGCATCGGAGGTCGAAGGCGCAATCGTCGGGGTTGGCACCGTCATCGAGGGCGCCCAGCTCGAACAGGCTCTGGCGGCGGGCGCGCGTTTCGCGGTTTCGCCCGGGGCCACGGCCAAACTTTTGGATGCGGCACAGGCCATCGAAATCCCGCTGTTGCCGGGTATTGCAACCGCCTCGGAAGCGATAGCGTTGATCGAACGCGGCTATCGGCTGGCAAAATTCTTTCCCGCAGAACCAGCCGGCGGCGTCAGCTACCTCGCCGCTCTTGCTTCCCCTCTGCCGCAGCTCAAGTTCTGTCCGACCGGCGGCATTTCGCTTGACAGCGCTCCACGCTATCTCGCCTTGCCAAATGTCATTTGCGTCGGCGGGTCCTGGATGTTGAAGCGCGAGCTCATAGCAGCCAAGGATTGGAATGCAATCAAATTCGCCAGCTCCGCCGCGAAGGCGCTGCGCCTCCCGTCAAGTGAAACTCCAACCGTACATGAGGGCGCCCAATGATGAGCGAAGACGCAGCCGAACGAATTTGGCAAAAGCTCGTCGAATACCATCGGCAATCCCGCTCAAAATCTCTCAACGATCTCTTCGCGACAGATACCGACCGGTTCGAGCGTTTTTCAGTCCGCCTGGATGATTTGCTGCTCGACTTTTCTAAGACTTCGCTGACCAAACCTATCCTGGATTGCTTGTTTGCGCTTGCCCGCGCCTGTGATGTGGAGCGACAGCGCGACGCCATGTTTAAAGGGGAGCCTATCAATCTCACAGAAAACCGAGCAGTCTTGCATATTGCCCTGCGCAACCGGGTAAACCGTCCAATTTACGTTGATAACCTGGACGTTATGCCAGAGGTTAATGAGGTTCTCTTTCGCCTTGGCGTATTTGCGGAAAGGGTACGTTCGCGCGCGATCAAATCAGCGGAAGGGCATAAGTTTACAGACGTAATCCAAATTGGCATTGGTGGTTCAGAGCTTGGTCCGGAGATGACCGTACAAGCATTAGCGCCGTTTCACGATGGTCCACGACTTCATTTTGTTTCGAATGTTGATGGCGCCCACCTTGCTGATACGATCAAGACGCTCGATCCTGCATCGACGCTCGTCATTATCGCGTCGAAGACGTTCACGACCGTCGAGACTATGCTCAATGCGTGTTCGGCGCGTCGCTGGATCGCCGAGGCGCTGGGGGAAGAAGCAGTTGCAGCGCAATTCGTAGCAATTTCCACCGCAGTGCGCAGAGCGGCTGAATTTGGCATTGCGTCAGATCGCATTTTCGGATTCTGGGACTGGGTCGGGGGACGATATTCGATCTGGTCGGCAATCGGGTTGCCCTTGATGATCGCAATCGGCGAAGCCCGGTTCAGAGAATTCCTTGCCGGCGCTCATTCCATGGACGAGCATTTTCGTTTGGCGCCTTTATCGAAGAATTTCCTATTCTGTTTGGCCTCGTCGGGATATGGCATCGGCGCTTATGTGGCTATACATCTCGTGCGATTTTGCCCTACGATCAACGGCTACACCGCCTGCCAGCCTATTTGCAACAGCTCGATATGGAATCAAATGGCAAGAGCGTGACCCGTTCTGGCGCAGCGGTGACGCGTCCAACAGGTCCCATCATCTGGGGTGAGCCGGGGACGAACGGTCAGCATGCTTTTTATCAGCTGTTGCATCAAGGGACCGAGGTGGTTCCCTGCGAATTCATCATCGCGGCGCAAGGACATGAGCCCGATCTCGTCGACCACCATCGTCTATTGGTCGCGAATTGCTTTGCGCAATCTGAAGCCTTGATGAAGGGGCGCAACCTGGCTGCGGTTGAGGCCGCGCTCCTGGCACAAGGAATGGACAAAGCGAAGGTGCGCGCCCTTGCGCCGCACAAGGTCTTTCCGGGCAGCCGGCCGTCGCTGACCATCGTATATGCCAAACTCGATCCCTTCGCGCTCGGGCGGCTCATTGCTCTTTATGAACACCGCATTTTCGTTGAGGCGGCGATTTTGAACATCAATGCTTTTGATCAATGGGGTGTGGAACTCGGTAAGGAGCTCGCGACCGAGCTGCTGCCAATAATTGCCGGAGATCAGTCAGCAACCGCCAAGGACGGCTCGACCCAAGGTTTGGTTGCTCACTTGCGGCAATACTGGCCAACTTGAAGTGTGCGCCGGCCTACCTGCACCTCGACTGTGCTCCGATCGAAGCCCACCAAATCAATCTCTACTGGATCATCGAAGGGGGGCATCGAAAGTCTTCAGCCGGTCGCCTTTCCTTGCTGCGCCGCGCGCTCGGTCCGCCGTGCAAGCTCCACGAAATTGCGGACGGCAGGCGAGTGATCATCGCGTCGGTAGGCGAGGCCGATCGACGCGCGCGGTCCATCGCCTTCTATCGCCAGATACCGCACGCCTTCGGCTCGGATCTGGTCAGTCGATTGCGGCACGATCGACACGCCGAATCCGGCTGCGACCATATAGACGATTGAGGGGATTTGCGGCGCCTCTTGGCCCAGACTGGGGCTGAAGCCCGCCCTCTGACAGGCCCCTATGATCGCGTCGTAAAGGCCGGGACCAATCGCGCGCGGGAACAAAATCAGTGTCTCCTGCGCCAGCGCTGCGACAGGGACGGCGCCGCGGCTCGCAAGCGGATGCGCGGCCGGCAGCACGACCAGCATCGGTTCCTCGACCAAAAGCAGCATCGCAAGTCCTTCGCCGTCGCTGATCGGTGGACGGATGAACGCCACGTCGATCTCGCCGACGCGCAGCCCTGCCACCAGCAGCGGCGTGTTGCTCTGGTGCGGCGAGAGGAGGACGCCAGGATAGCGTTCGCGATAGGCTCGAACGATCGCGGGAACGCGCGGCTGGAAATAGGTCGCGCCCGCGAAGCCGACATGCAGGCGCCCGGTTTCGCCGCGCGCGCGGCTTTGCACGCCAGCCTTTGCCCGCTCGACCTGGTCGAGGATGCGACGGGCGTCGTCCAGCAGCTGCGCCCCGGATTCGGTGATTTCGATGCCGCGCGTCAGCCGGCGGAAAAGCCGCGTGCCCAACTCGGTCTCGAGCTGCCTGATCTGCAGGCTGAGCGGCGGCTGCTTGATGCCGAGCCGTTCGGCGGCGCGGGTGAAGTGGAGCTCTTCGGCCACGGCGACGAAATACCGGAGATGCCGCAGCTCCATTTCAGCCCTGCCTGTATCCATCGTCCAAAGTCCGTCAGGATTTGTGCGGCAGCCAGGCCCATCGCCCATGGCGACGAGGTGGAACCGACGGCCTTTGTTTCCACGCGATGCGCCATCCCAAGCTCGGCTACCCTGAATCCGGCGACGATACCGCAAAGATATGAAAGACGGCTAGTCCATATATTGGACTAATTGGCTCGACCGCCCCATTTTGACCCTCGGCAAACGGCGTTTCTCACGCCGACGCCATAAAGAGGAGCGGTCATATGAGGACGGTTGCGGATCAATTCGCTGAAACCCTCGCTGCGGCGGGAGTCAAAAGAATCTACGGCATCGTCGGAGATAGCCTGAACGGGATCACCGACGCGGTGCGTCGCCAGGGCAAGATCGAATGGGTCCATGTCCGGCACGAAGAAGTGGCCGCATTCGCGGCCGGCGCCGAGGCGCATCTGACTGGCGATCTCGCCGTGTGCGCAGGCAGCTGCGGTCCCGGGAATCTGCACCTCATCAATGGCTTGTTTGATTGCCACCGGTCCCGCGTGCCGGTGCTCGCGAATCGCGGCGCATATCCCTTCGGCCGAGATCGGCTCGGGTTATTTTCAGGAGACGCACCCGGAGAATCTGTTCCAGGAATGCAGCCACTATTGCGAGCTGGTATCCGGCCCGGCGCAGATGCCGCGGACGCTGGAGGTCGCGATCCGAGCGGCGGTCGGCAAGCGCGGCGTGTCGGTCGTCGTGATCCCCGGCGACGTCGCTCTGCAGCCCGCGACCGACGCGCCGCCGCCGAGGCCCGCCAATTTGCTGCCGCCGACGGCGCAAGTCGCGCCAGCGGCGGGGGACATACAGAAGCTTGCCGATCTGCTGAACGGCGCCGGCCGCGTCACGATTTTATGCGGATCGGGCTGCGCCGGCGCGCATGACCAGCTCGTCGCGCTGGGCGAGCGGCTGAAGGCGCCGATGGTTCACGCGCTCAAGGGCAAGGAGCACGTGGAATGGGACAATCCTTACGACGTCGGCATGACCGGGTTGATCGGCTTCTCCTCCGGCTATTACGCGATGAATGATTGCGACGCGCTGCTGATGCTCGGCACCGACTTCCCCTATCGCCAGTTCTATCCTCAAGGGACGGCCCGCATCGCGCAGGTCGACATCCTGCCGGAGCAGATCGGGAGGCGGGCGCCGATCGATCTCGGGCTCGTCGGCGATGTCCGGGCGACGCTCGATCTCTTGCTGCCGCTCCTTAAGGAGAAGCGGGACCGCCTGCATCTCGATCAGGCGCAAGAGCATTACCGAAAGGCTCGGAAGGGGCTCGACGACCTGGCCTCAGGTACTCCGGGAAGAAACTCATCCACCCGCAACAGGTCGCCAAAGCCTTGAGCGATCTCGCTGCCGAGGACGCGGTGTTCACCTGCGATGTCGGCCTGCCGACCGTTTGGGCCGCCCGCTACCTCGCCATGAATGGCAAGCGCCGGCTGATTGGTTCGTTCTGGCATGGCTCGATGGCCAATGCCATGGCCCAGGCATTAGGCGCGCAGGCGGCCTTCCCGTCGCGTCAGGTGATCTCGCTGTCCGGCGATGGCGGCTTCACCATGCTGATGGGCGACTTCCTCAGCCTCGCCCAGCTGGGCCTGCCGGTGAAGGTGGTGGTTTTCAACAACGGCGCGCTCGGCTTCATTGAGCTCGAGCAGAAATCGACCGGCTTCCTCAACAGCGGGACGGAGCTACAAAACCCGAATTTTGCGGCCATGGCGGAGGCGGTCGGAATCCGCGGCATCCGGCTCGAGGACGCGGCGGATGTCGAGCCAGGTATCGCGGAGGCGCTGGCCCATGACGGCCCGGTGCTGATCGATGCTGTCGTGAATCGCCAGGAACTCGCCATCCCACCCAAGGTGACCACCGACATGGCCAAGGGTTTCACGCTCTACATGGTCAAGGCGGTCTTGAACGGCCGCACCGACGAAGTGCTCGACCTGGCCCGCTCCAATCTTTGGCGTTGAGCCCGGTTCGAGGAAGACGGGCCGAGGTAGACGGACGGGTCATGGTCGCCTGCCTCGGCTGGCTGGGGCCGCGTGAAGATATTCGGCCCGGACGCGACAATCTCAGGCTCCCGAGCGGAACCGACCATCAATGGTCCGCACGCCTGTCGCGGCCTTGGGGGTCCTGAACGACAAGGATGGATCTTGCTTCCGTGAAGCCTGTTTCGCGCGCAAAATCCGGGCGTTGGGACGCAAGGCGATTGGATAGGGGTCAGGCGACGCGTCGGTAGGCCGCCAGGAATGTGCGCACCGCAATGCAGATCACGTGGTTGATGCGCTCGTCGGTGGGCGTCCCGCCGGCATTGAAGAGGAGCGGCTTTAAAATCGTGGCGACGCAAGAATCAAGGAACTGGGCCGCGGCTACCTCGCAATCTTCGATGACAAGGGTTCCGGCGGCGACCTGACTCTCGAGATAGTGGCGAAGCTTCGCCACTCCCTCCGCTGGACCCGTTTCATAAAAATTCCTGCCAATCTCCGGCATCCGCTCGGAGATGCTGATCACGATTCGCAGCGGCGGCATGGCTCCCGGCCGGCAGAGAAAATTGACAAAGCCGCGGCCAAGCTGCGTGAGCACGGCTTCGACGTCGCGATCAGCCGGATCGAGGGCGAACAATCTCTCCGCCTGCGCCCCGCACTCTTCATAGGCAATGGCTTCGAACAGCTGCTCCTTGCTGCCGAAATAGACATAAAGCGTCCCTTTCGACACGCGAGCCCTGCGGGCGATGTCGCCCATGCTGGCGCCATCGAAGCCCTGAGATAGAAACACCTCTCGCGCGCCCTCCATAATCTGGCGACGCTTGGCGCTCTCCTCATTCTCTGCCAGGACGGGCATTTCGGTCTCGGCCAAATCGGAAATCCCTTTTGCCGTTATTCACATTTGGTTGAAGGAATGACCGAACCGTTCGGTCAGCCCTTGACATAGGAGAGCTGAGGGTCCAAGTCAATGGCAATGACCGAACCGTTCGGTCAATCCGGCAGAGCGCAATCATGACACAGAAGCTCGTTCGTGCGCACCCAGCTGAAATCGCGATGCTTGCCTATCGTACAGGGCTCAGCGCCGCAGTTTGCGAGGCTTGGATGAGGGCCCCGATCGTAAAATCCGCGGACGCTATAAAGGCGGCGTTCCTGGCCGACAGCGATGATGACTGCATAATCGTCGCCCGGTCCGAAATCGAATCCTTCGCACTGGCCCGGTGAAGCACTAGCCGATGCCGATGATGGTCAGGGATCGTGTGCGCTATCAGAACTGACTTGTTTGGGCGATCGAGAGTTGAAGTGATTTTGCGCGACAGGCTGGTTGCTTCCCTAGATGGGAACGAGGGCCGAACCCATGCTCTTAGCAAATAGAAAATCACGCTGGTCAGGTGTGGCTTTGGTGTTGCCACTGGTCGCAATACTCGGCGGCTGCAAAGACGAGGCCAAGGTCGAACAAGAGATCGTGCGGCCGGTCAAGGTTGCCGTAATCGGGGAAGCGGTCCGCGGGCGCGCCCTGACCTATTCCGGGGTAGTGAGGCCGAGGATTGAGAGCGCGATCGGATTCCGCGTGGCCGGCAAGATCATGGAGCGATTCGTCAACGTCGGCGATCGCGTTGAGGTCGATCAAATAATCGCTCGCCTCGATGACGCCGACCTGCAGCTCGCGGCAAACAGCGCCAACGCCGCAGTCGCCTCGGCGCGCAGCCGTCGCGCTGTGGTAAGCGACAATCTGGAGCGCGGCAAGGCCCTCCTGCCAAAGGCGATCATTTCCCAGGCGGCTTATGACGCCAGACGCGACGAGTTGGATGCGGCCGTCTCGGCGCTAGACTCGGCGGAGGCGCAACTACGTCAGGCTACCAATGCCGTCGGATACGCAACGCTGAAGGCGGACAGGGCTGGCACTGTCACTGCCGTGATGGGGGAGCCGGGACAGGTTGTAAGCGCAGGTCAGACTGTCATCACGCTGGCCCACGCCGGGGAGACCGAGATCGCCATTGCTGTCCCGGAACAGGACGCCGGCCACCTGATGATAGGGCAGCGGGCCAAGATCACCCTCTGGGCGGGACCCCGGGTGAGCGTCGAAGGCCGCATCCGCGAAATCGCCGGCCAGGCGGACCCAGCCTCGCGAACTTACGCGGTCCGCATTGCCGTGAGCGGGTCGCCACAGTTCATGCGGCTCGGAATGACCGCATCGGTCCTGCTCCGGATAGATGACGAAGCCGCAGGCGTGGTGGTTCCACTCACGGCGCTGACCGAAAGCGACGGCGGCCCCGTGGTGTTTGTCGTCGACCCGAGCGAATGAGGCGGTGCGTAGGACTTCCGGTCAGCGTAGGCGGGATTGCCGAGGATGGAGTGAAGATCGCCCAAGGGCTGCACGGCGGAGAAATGGTGGTGACCGGTGGCGTGCAGTTCCTTCGCGATGGCATGCGGGTCCGGCTTCCGGACGAGCGCCAGCGAACGCGCTCCGGCAGCTCGAGCTAGCGATTCCATTCACAGTTTAAAGGAGGCCGTGATGCGAAGAGAGGATGTTTTCGGTGTCCGCCGATGTCAGTCGCGCCGCGCCGCCGAAGGGTTTCAATCTGTCAAGGTGGGCGATCGATCACGGGGGGTTCACTGCTTTTCTCTTGGTGCTGCTGCTGGCGGCCGGTATCTTTTCCTTCCTGCGCATCGGCCAGAAGGAGGATCCCGACTTTACGTTTCGCATAATGGTCGTGCAGGCGCTCTGGCCCGGAGCGACGGTCGAGGAGATGCAAGAGCAGGTCGTCGACAAGATCGAGCGCAAGCTGCAGGAGACGCCCGGGCTCGACTTCGTCCGCTCCTACACGCGGCCCGGTTTCGCCAACATCTTCGTCAATTTGAAGGGCTCGATGCGAGGGGAAGCCGTCAAGGAGGCGTTCTATCAAGCGCGCAAGAAAATCGGCGACATTCGTCAGACGCTGCCCGACGGCGTGATCGGCCCATTTTTTAATGACGAGTTTGGCGATACCTACATTTCGCTCTACGCCATCACGGGTCAAGGCTTCACATATCCGGAGCTGAAGACTTTCGCGAAAACCGCGCGCGACATTCTGCTCGGCATCCCCGGCGTCGCAAAAGTCGATCTCCTGGGAACGCAGGATGAGCGCATCTTCATTGAAGTGTCGTCGGCGGCGCTGGCCGAACGCGGGCTCTCCGCTCTCGACATCCAGGCTGCGCTCGGCGGCCAGAATGCGATGGATCCAGCAGGGCGAATCGAGACGAGGGAGAGGTCGGTCCGCATCGATGTAGAGGGTGGGCTCAAATCGGTCGAGGACATTCGCGAGTTGCGGCTCCGCGCCGGACAGCAGACCTTCCGGCTCGGCGATATCGCCGAGATCAGAAGAGGCCTCGAGGACCCGCCATCCGCCAAGACGCGCTACCAGGGTCAGGAGGCGGTGCTGCTCGGCGCCACCATGGCGCCCGGCGCCAACGTCACGGAGGTTGGCGCCGCCGTTGAGCGAGCATTGAAGCGCATCGAGCAAGAGCTGCCGATCGGAGTGGAGCTCAGCCGAATCTCAGACCAGGTCCAGGTCGTCACCAAATCGATCCACGAATTTCTCGAGGCGTTCGCCGAAGCGATCGCTATTGTGCTCATCGTATCGTTCATTGCGCTCGGCTGGCGGGCCGGCTTTGTCGTCGCCCTGACGATCCCGATGGTGCTGGCCGCCACGTTCTTCGTCATGTCGCTGATGGGAATTGATCTGCATCGCATCTCGCTCGGCGCCCTCATCATTGCGCTCGGCCTGCTGGTCGATGATGCGATGATCGCTGTGGAAATGATGGACCGAAAGCTCAGGGAGGGCCTCGACCGTCTTGCGGCTGCGACTTTCGCCTACAGATCAACCGCGTTTCCGATGCTGACGGGCACGCTGATCACCGTCGCTGGCTTCATTCCCGTCGGGTTCGCGCAAAGCCAAGCCGGCGAGTATGTGAGCTCGTTGTTCTGGGTGACTGGCATCGCTTTGATGATTTCATGGTTCGCCGCAGTCTATTTCACGCCATGGATCGGCTATCGGCTGCTGAAGGTTCACGACCTGTCAATTCGCTTCCAACAGCGACCCCATTTTCGCGTCCAATTTCGACCCCTCTTGGGTGAAGAAATTTGCTTATCTGCGTAGTGCATAGGAGGGACCCGCGCCCGTAGCGCAGCGCCCTCGGCGTTGCGCGGAGCGGAGGGCGCGGGAGGTCTCTGAGCGCCCACGAGGGGAAGCGCCGGCTGACGGCGCGGGGGAGGGTTTGGTCAGTTTCGGTTTTTGAAGCGCCAGCTGGTGTTGCCGGTCTCGATGATGTCGCAGTGGTGCGTCAGGCGATCGAGCATGGCGGTGGTCATTTTGACGTCGCCGAACACCTGGGGCCAATCGGCGAAGGCGAGGTTGGTGGTGATCAGCAGCGAGGTGTTCTCGTAGAGCTTGCTGATGAGATGGAACAGCAACTGCCCGCCGGATTGGCTGAACGGGAGATAGCCGAGTTCATCGATGACGATGAGATCGTGGCGGAGCAGTTTCTCGGCCAGGCGGCCGCTCTTGCCCGCGGCCTTCTCTTGTTCGAGCTGGTTGACGAGATCGACGAGGTTGAAGAATCGTCCTCGAGCACGGCTACGGATGACGGCGGCGGCGATGGCGATGCACAGATGGGTTTTGCCGGTTCCAGTCGAAGCAGCGACATACTGCCGGGTATCAGAACCTCGAGGGGAGAATCCATTATCGGTTTCATCCGCGCTTTGGTGAGATGGCCCTTCTTGTGCGGCGTCATCGCTTTCAAGGCGCCGAGGTCTTTGTCATCCAGCAGAGCGACGGCACTTTGGCGCACATACCGTCCTGGATGATGCACGAGGACTCGGAACACTTGGAACTCCGGTCTCAACCGCGGATTCCATTGGATACATTCCGCGACCTGCGGATCGAGATCGATACGCTCTTAGACTTGCTCCGGTCGGATTCGAAGACGGGAGAAGCCTCAGATGAAACGCGCGCAGCAAGAACGGCATCCGGACTTATTCGAGAGCGACAAACCGCCGATCGCCTTGCCCCTCGATCAGACCAAGAGCCTCGTGGAGATGGTCCGGGGGCTTCTGATCGAGATTGCGGCGACATCGAAGGTCGAGGAGGCCGGCGATGACGAAGATCACGCCTGATCATCTTGCGCGCAGCGCCTTTGTCTATGTTCGCCAGTCAACAGCGGATCAGCTCCTCCACAACCATGAGAGCCGCCGTCGTCAATACGCCCTGGCCGATCGCGCCCGCCAATATGGCTGGCAGGACGTGGTCGTGATCGATGATGATTTGGGGCGTTCCGGCTCGGGAGTTAGTCGACCCGGGTTCGAACGGCTCTTGGCGGCGATTTGCGAAGGACGAGTTGGAGCAGTCTTCGCAATCGAAGCGTCGCGACTGGCGCGCAATGGTCGTGACTGGCACACGCTGATCGAGTTCTGCGGCCTCGTCAACGCGATCATTCTGGACGAGGACGGCGTCTATGATCCCCGCCTTCCGAACGATCGCCTGCTGCTCGGCATGAAAGGCACGATGAGCGAACTGGAGCTTTCGATTCTTCGACAGCGCTCACTCGAGGCGTTGAAGCAAAAGGCGCGACGCGGCGAACTGTTCCTGACCGTCGCAATCGGTTACGTGAAGGTGAGGCACAATCGGATTGAGAAGGATCCAGACCTGCGGATACGTGAAGCCATCGATCTGGTGTTCCGGAAATTCTCGGAGTTCCAGAGTATCCGGCAGGTGCATCTCTGGCTGCGGCGGGAGCGGATCGATCTACCCGCGGTCGAATACACAACTGTCGACGGCCGTCGCATCGTCTGGAAGCTCCCGGTATACAACACGGTCCACCATATTCTGACCAATCCTCTCTATGGCGGGGCCTATGCCTTCGGGCGCACCGGCAGCCGCATAACGATCGAGGACGGCCGCAAACGTATCGTGCGCGGGTTCAGGCGTGAGCGGACCGAATGGGAAGTCTTGATCACCGGCCATCACGAAGGATATCTATCATGGGCGGAGTTCGAGAGGAATCAGCGCCTGATCGCCGATAACGCCAATGCCAAAGGCCTTCTGTCGCGCGGCGCCGTCCGGCGGGGCGAGACGCTTCTGGCCGGCTTGCTGCGCTGCGGTCATTGCGGCCGCAAGCTGCATGTCGCCTACAGCGGCGCGACTGGCGAGGTCGGCCGCTATCATTGCAAGGGGAGCTTCGTGAACCACGGAGGGGATCGCTGCATCTCCTTCGGCAGTTTGCGGGTCGACCAGGCCGTCGGAGCCGAAGTCGTCGGTTTGCTGAAGCCGCTCGGCATCGAGGCGGCGCTGCAGGCGATCGGGCAACGAACATTTGAGGCCGCCGGAAAGCGAAAGCAGGTCGAATTGTCGCTGAAGCACGCCCGTTACGAAGCGGCGCATGCACGCCGGCAATACGATGCCGTGGATCCAGACAATCGCCTCGTCGCGAGTGAACTCGAACGCCGATGGAACGACAAGCTCATCGACGTGCGCCGGCTTGAAGACGAACTCAAGGAGCTTGATCAGCGCCGCGCACCAGTCCTCGACGAGCAAGAACGCGAGCACCTCATGCGCCTTGGCGCCGATATGGAGATCGCCTGGGCGCATCCGGCCGCGACCATGGCGACACGCAAGAGGATCGTCCGCACTGTGCTGCGCGAGATCGTGGTGCGGGTCGAGGATGATTTTGTCGATATGGCGCTGCATTGGCAAGGCGGCGATCATACCGCGCTGAAAATCAAGAAGAACGCGTGCGGTAAACACCGCTGGACGGTGGAGGAAGACGTTGAGGTTCTTGTTCGGGAATTGGCGCGATTGATGCCCGACCGCGCCATAGCCCCGATTTTGAACCGGGCTGGTAAGGTCACAGGCCGCCAGAATGGCTGGACACAGAGCGCGGTCTGCACATTGCGTAATCGTATGGGCGTCGAGGTCTATCGGGAGGGAGAACGTGAGGAGCGTGGAGAAGTGACGCTCAACGAGGCGGCGGCTGTCCTGCAAGTGAGCGCGATGACCGTCTTGCGCATGATCCGAAGCGGCATATTGCCCGCCCGGCGCCTTTGCAAAGGGGCCCCATGGGTCATCAAAGAGGCGGATCTCGGGAAAGCCACGGTGCGGGCCGAAGCCCAAGATCGGCGCAGAAAGCCGCTAACTGAAAATCCTGATCAACACACCCTTATTTTCCAATGACATCGCGAGGTGAGCATTATGAATCGGGATCGGGTCCGCCGATAAAGATGCCGTTGCGCTTGGCGTCCAGGAAGGCGCCGGTCGCGAGCTCGCGAACCTGCCCCTGATCCACGGGTGTGTCGGCGAAGACGAAGCTGTCGAGATCCTTCAACACCGGGAACTTGGCGCCGCTGATGCGATAGCTGATTGATCGCGCCTGACGGTGCGTATGCTCGGCCCGGATCAGGGCGGCGATGAGGGGATAGATCTCGTCACGCCTGGCCAGACCCTTGCCGGCAATCTCGTCGAAGCTGGCGCGCATGCCGTAGAGCTTGAGCTCGCTCATGGCCTCGAGGATCTCATGGCGTTCCATCAGGCCACCTTCCTTATGCTGTCGTAGCGGCAGCAATCGGCCGTGGGTTCGATCTTCAGGCGGAGCGCATCGGGCGTGGTGATGCTGGGCGGCGCCGCTGGCTGTCGCTGGCGCGCCAGGACGGTTAGAATCACGTCGCCGCTGGCGACGCCGGCCTCCAGGGCTTCGGCGCAGGCCGCCTCGACCGCGGCCAAGCCATGGTCGAGCACCGCGCCCAGCACCTTGACGAACTGACGATCGCCATCGGCGTGGCTCTTCAGCTTGGCGCGAACCTGGGCCAAGGCCGGCGGCAGGTCCCAGTCCTTGAAGGGGGCGCCGTTGCGCAACGCCCCGGGCTTCTTCACCAGGACTGGCAGATAATGCCAGGGATCGTAAACGATCTGATCGCGCCGGAACTGGCGCGGATGGTCGGCGACGATCTCGTCGTTGAAGAGGACTACGATGCGCTCGGCATGGGAGCGCACCAGCACCATCCGGCCGGCGGCGCGCGCATCCACGCTGTAGCGATTGTGATCGGCCATGATCAGGCAGGTGGTGCTGGCCCGGACTGCCTTCTCGACGAAGCCGTCGAACGAGCCGCGCAGCTCCATCAGGCTCGCCCGTTCGTCCTGGAACACTTCCCAGATGGTCCGATCCCTGAACTCCGGGTGTTTGGTGCGCTTGGCGTAAGCGATGCATTGATCTTCCAGCCACGCGTTCAACTCGGCGAGGCTTTTCACTCGCGGCTTGGGGCGGAACAGCTGGTCACGCAGATTGCCGACCTGATTCTCGACCTGCCCTTTCTCCCAGCCCGACGCCGGCGTGCACGCCACCGGTTCGATCAGGTGATGCGAGCACATCTGTAGGAAGCGACGGTTGTACTGCCGCGCCTTGCCCACGAAGATCGCCTCCACCGCCGTCTTCATGTTATCGTAGATGCCGCGCCGGCAGATCCCGCCATAGAACTGGAACGCCTTGTCATGGGCGTCGAAGACCAGCTCCTGGGTCTCCCGGAAATAGACGCGCACGAACGGCATGCGGCTGTGCGACAGCTTCATGTGCGCCGCCTTGATCGTCAGCGGCAGCCCTTGGAGCGTGATCGTCTCGTGGCTCCAGTCGAACTGGTAAGCTTCCCCGGGGGCGAAGCTCATCGGCACAAACGCCTGGGCCGGAACTCGCGCCCGTTCGTTCCGCCACGCCTTGACGAACCGGTGCACGCTGTCGTGCGCGCCGTCATAACCGCGCCCGCGCAACTCCTCGAACAAACGCTGGGTCGACCGACGTTCCCGCCGCGGCTGCTTGGCTTCCTTCTCCAGGATCTCGGTCAGGACCTCGACCCACTCGCCCAGCTTGGGAGCCGGCTGAACGCCACGCTCGTACTTGAACTCCGTCGCCTGGCCGCGGATCACCTTGCGCACCGTCGCGCGCGACACCGATAGCGTCCGCACTATCTCCTTGATCGGCCGGTGCTGCTCAAAATAGGCCCGCCGGATCTGCCCGATAATGTCCACGCCAATCATCCCCCAAACACCCTTCCCAGCCGAAACCGGCGCAAAGGAAGGGAGGCTGGCACGCAGCCTTGGAAGGGGTCTCTATTGGACGCGAAAACTGCCCCTCAAGGGGTCACTATTGCGCGCGAATTTACACTCGACCGGGGGGCCGGCGACCACACCGGCTTCAATAGCCGTCCTTATCGTGCAATCCGGGCTCTTGTCGCCTGGTGCGTTCGTTGGCGGTGGCTGGTCG
The DNA here is from genome assembly GCA_963789645.1 of uncultured Alphaproteobacteria bacterium. GTDB lineage: Bacteria > Pseudomonadota > Alphaproteobacteria > Rhizobiales > Beijerinckiaceae > Methylocapsa. The sequence continues at coordinate 53,318 of CAWBLM010000011.1, forward strand.
TGGGACTGACCTTTTGCGCTCTGATCGCCAGTGTCGCAAGTTTCGCCCTCATCCCAAAACAGTTTTTCCCGACCTCCAACCGTCCCGAGATCCTGGTAGACCTTTGGCTGCCCGAAGGCTCGTCCTTCGAGGAGGTCGAGCGTGAGGCCAAACGCCTCGAGCAGCAGCTTTCGAACGATCCTGACCTTGCCTATGTTGCAACGTTCATCGGCGAAGGCGCGCCGCGCTTCTATCTGCCGCTCGACCAGCAGCTCAGAAATCAGAACTTCGCGCAGCTGCTCCTGATGTCGAGGTCGATCGAGGCGCGAGAGCGGGTCCTTGTCGAAGTGCGCGAAATACTCGCGCGCGATTTCCCAAACGTCCGCTTCAAAGCCGATCGCCTATTCAATGGTCCGCCCGTCGGATGGCCGGTACAGATGCGCGTCACGGGTCCAGATCGAAACGAGGTGCGCCGGTTGGCGGCCGAGGTCGGCGACGCGATGCGCGCAACCCCAGAAGTCAGCAACGTGCATAATGACTGGCTCGAGCCGGTGTCCAGCTTAAGCTCGAAATCGATCAGGATCGCGCGCGAGCCCTCGGCGTGACATCGCAGAGCGTGCGCCGCTCGCTACAAGCAATGTTGTCGGGGTTCGAGATAGGCGAGTTCCGAGACAAGGACGAGACCGTCAAGGTGATGCTGCGGGAGCCTTCGGAGACGCGCAATCTCCTTTCGGCGTTGGAAAACGTCTATGTGAAGACGGCCGCCGGCGGATCGGCGCCGATCCGCCAAGTGGCCAACTTCAGGGTTATCGTCGAGCCCGGGATTGAATGGCGTAGAGACCGGCTCCCGTCCGTCACGGTTCGTGGAGTTGTGCGCGATGGCGTGCAGTCAGCGGACGTCACCACGGCAGTCTTCGCCAAACTGAAGCCGCTGCGCGATAGCCTGTCTGCCGGTTATCGTATCGAAATGCAGGGTGCGGTCGAAGAGTCGGCCACGAGCCAGACGTCGATCAACGAGAAGATGCCGGCGATGCTTCTCGTTATTCTTCTGTTGCTGATGGTCCAGCTCCAGCACTTCGGCAAGACCCTCATGGTGCTGGCCACGGGTCCCCTCGGGTTGATCGGCGCCGCGACGGCGCTGCTCGTGTTCCAGGCCCCATTCGGCTTCGTTGCGATCCTCGGCGTCATCGCACTCGCCGGCATCATCATGCGCAACAGCGTGATCCTGGTTGATCAGATCCAGCAAGACTTGGCGGCAGGACACGATGCTTTCACCGCGATTGTCGAATCGGCGGTCCGCCAATTCCGACCAATCACGCTCACGGCTGCGGCGGCCGTTCTGGCCCTGATCCCGCTTGCTCGCGAGGTTTTCTGGGCGCCGATGGCGCTGGCCATGATGGGCGGGCTGATCTCAGCGACTGTGCTGACACTGACATTTCTGCCGGCGCTATACGCGCTTGCTTTCCGAGTTGCTGTGCAGCCCGGTCGTTTAGCGCGATCCCTCGATGACGCGAATTTGAAACCAAGGGTTGAGCGAGCTTTGCAAGCGGCCGAGTAACCCTTCTGCTGGAATTGTCACGGCGATTAGCGCTGCGGTGGGACCAGATCACAGGGTAGTTGGCGCTTTACAACCATGCGGACGTGGCCAAGCAGAAGCTTGGTGACATAATCGGCCGTAGCAAGGCAAGAGTAAGCTCTAGGTTCGTCAAGCTGAGCGAGAAAAAAACTTTCGCCTTGCGAGCGTTTCACCCCACCCGAAACGGATGAGGGGCGAAACAACGGAACAAATTTAGGAGGAATAGACTTAACCTTAACTATATTGGCGAAAGGATTTTTTTGAGATGCTTAGAGTTATTGAATTTGGCGTGCTTGAGGCCGAGCCGGAGCCCCAAGCCAAGGTCGAGCCGGCTGGCATGCCCTTGTGGGAGATCGGGGAGGGCTGCTCCTGGCCGATCTCCCAAGATTCCGAGCGCCTGCTTTTTTGTGGCCAGCGCAAATTTGGCGGGCGGTCATACTGCGCCCATCACCTAGCAATCGCATATCAGCCCGAAAGCCGAAGTGCCCGATCTGCCCGAGCTGCCGAGCGGCTGGCGCTGTTCGCGGCGAGCGAGGCTGTAGGAACGGGCTAGGGCTTGTGGGATCTAGGGCCGGGGCGGGAATCCGCCGCCGCCTGCCACAAAGCTCCGCTGGCGGGGGCGGGCGGTAAGAAGGGCGTTCCGAACAAGGTCACGGCAACGACGAACGAGATTTTGCCGACATCCTGAGCCTGATCGTGGAACTGCGGCCGCCAACCGTTACATCCATAGCGTGAGGCGTTTTGCGAACGGGAAAGGTGCGCTTCGATCACAGAAAAATCGGCGTTTTTAGGCGCTCGCCGGGTGCCGACCTCATCGACAGTCTGCGGCGGCGGCTGAGGCTTGCCGGAAAACCCGGAACTATGCCCCCGCCGGCGACTGACGATTGCCAGGCTTTCGTATTTTCCGTGCCTTGCCTCATCTCCGGCTCTCAAAGAAGTTGGTAATGCAAGGTAGATTATCTATACGGCCCGTAGCCATCCGGGAAGTTCCTAAGAGCGGCAGGTCGATTACGACCAATGATATGATTGATTTTTTGCTTCTTGAAATGCCGTTTATTGCGATCGAAAAAATCGTGCGACGTTATCATCACCGATGAGGAGCCAGCGGTACGACTTGGCGGTGATGTCGCAGAAGCAGCTCAACTTAGAATACACGTCAGTTTTGGCGAATGACCACAGAATTCATGCGCAAATGACGACGATACTTTATTTATATTGTATCTTGGGAGGATGCTAAAATGCAACTGACGATTACGATTCTCGATTACCTGATTGTCATTGGCGCGCTATTTTTGCCGTTCTTGATAGCTGGCGCGGCGATGTAGTGTGTATTGATTATTTTCACGCGTCGATAATCACTAGCTGTAACTGTCCTCCATTTTTCCGCCTCGCTACGGATTCCTCCCCTGGCGAGGGCGATTCCTACCCCTTCAACGCGCACGAGCCCGCGCGCGGACGGCGAGTTTCGCTTTGCCGTCACGCTGAAGCTTGGCCCGTCCAGGTTTAAAGGAAATAGCGTGAAAGCTCTCCTAGCCATACTCCTCGCGTCGGTCTCCAGCGCTGCGCTGGCCTCCCCTTCAATCCAGTTCATCGCGTCGTCCGGAAACGGAACTCACCTTTGGTACGGCAATGTGCAAATCCCGGTTCCGGCCGGGACGCAAAACGGCGACTTGATGCTCGCCTATATGGCCAATCAGGCCACGTCATGCTCGACGCCTCAGACCGGCTGGACGCTGGTTAAGCAGGCGACCAACACTATTCAGAGTTCTTGCCTCTATTTGCGCATCGCCTCGAATGAGCCGGCGTCATATACTTGGACGAACGTGGTATTTCCCGGCGGGATTATCCGCACTTACCGCAATGCGGCGAGCGTTGATGCGAGTTCCGCCGCAGTGACCACATCTGCGACATCTCTCACATTGCCTGCGCTTGCGAACCCGGCGAAATCCGGCGAGGTTGAGGTCGTTTTCGGCGACTATGACCAGGAAGGCTCGACTGTCACCGGCCCCTCGGGAGCAACTAACATCTTTACGGAAAGCGTCTATCGCTCGATGTATGCGGGCGACATTGCGCTCGGTTCGTCGGCGCCTTCCGTGACATTAAAGGGTAGCGCTGGCGCGAATTATTGGGACGCGATCGCCGTTAGCATCGCTCCAGCATCGTCAACCACGCCGCCTCCTCCGCCACCGCCTCCGCCGCCGCCGCCACCGCCTTCCGGCAACGCCAAGACGGCGAACTCTTTCATGAATTCGCTCGGCGTCAACATTGGGCCGAGCCCAAACGCGGGCGCTACAATCGCGCAATATACGACGATGCTGAACTATATCGGCGTGCGGAATGTCCGCGGGTCGAGCTCCCGCGGCTATCCCCTATCGGCTATCATCACTCTCGCCCAGTCAACAAATACAAAATTCATCTATGATCTCGACAGCAAGCCGAATACGACGACGGCGAACCTGACTAATGTCGAGGTCGCCGACGCCAAGCAGCTCGCCAACGCGGGCGTCCTGCTGGCTCTCGAAGGCGCCAACGAAACCGACCAATGGAGTGTCACGTACAACGGCGTGTGCGGCGGAGGCCCAGGCTCGCGATGCGGGCCATGGCACGGCTCTGTTGACTACCTCCAGCGGGATTGGTACGCGGCTGTCAAGGCCGACCCAGTTCTGAAAAACTATCCGGTTTATTCTTCTACTCACGTCGGCGGCGAGACCGAGAACGACGGTCTCCAGTGGATCAAAATACCATCTGGGGCGCTCACGACAATGCCAGTCGGCACGACCTACGCCGATTATGCCAATTCCCACAACTATGTCATTTGGGGGAACGCGCCGGGCATGGTCGATAACATCGCGTGGTGCATGGCTGGCCCGACGAACCAGAATTGTCCGCCCGGCCCTCAGGGCTATACCTGGTATCAGGACTTCATGGTGGCGTGGGCATTCCACTATCTTGGCTACACTGCGGCGCAAGCGCCAAGCGTTCCTAAAGTGACGACTGAAACGGGATGGACGACCAGCAACGGTGGCGCCGATAATCAAGGCAAGGTGTTGATCAACGTCTACCTCGCGCAATTCAAGCAGGGTTGGGCAAATACCTTCATCTATCAGTTGAGGGATAATGACGGCGGGTTTACGAACACTTTCGGCATGTTCGACCCCAACAATAACGCCAAGCTGGCCGCTACTTACCTTCACAATCTGACGACGATCCTAAACGACAAAACGAACTTCACGCCCGGAACGCTGAACTATTCGATTCCGAATGAGCCCGCGACGGTGCATGATTTGCTCTTGCAAAAGGGCTCCGGCGCGTTCGAGCTGGTCGTTTGGGACGAGCGGCCGATCGGCGAAGCGACTGATACCGTTGCCGTCAACCTCGGCGGGTCGCATGGGACGGTTAATCTCTATGACCCGACCGTCAGCTCCTCGGTCATAAAAACGCTCAGCAACGTTTCGTTGGTCAACCTCACTCTGGCGGATCACCCGGTTATTGTCGAGGTCATCAACTAACAGGCATTTCAGCGCCTGGCCGATCGGCGATTGCACGACTGCGCTGAAGGCCATTGCGGTAGCGACGGTCGATCCTCACGGACATCGAGCGCCAGCGTTACTGGCGCTCCGATCACAGTCGGCAACGGCCGACCTAACGCCGCGCTTCCACTAAAAGCAGAGGCGAGAGCGACGGATGATCTTTCGCCCGATGTTGAATGGCGCGAGAACGACCTTCAGACAGCGAAGGCTGCTTCTCGCGGGCGCATTGCGGCAACGCATCGCTTGAACATCCGAACACCTGGTTCGCCGCCCGGTCATTCAGTTTGAATTTGCCCTCGCCGCCATCTTAGACGCCGGCCGCGCCAAAATCCGACCTTGGCGTCGAATAAAATGGAGCCGGAAGCATCAATTAAGCGATAGGCAGTCGCCCGGCCCCAAGAATATGTATTTTCCGCGGCGCATTCGGCTGTCTCGATTGCCTCGGTTAGCGTGGCGAACGTGGCCTTCACCACGTGTCGGCAAACAGTGCCGTCTTTTCCGTTCCCGTAAAGTTCAACCCTGAACATACCCGTTTCCTCCACGCCCCCGCGCCTTCGTTCATCGCCGTTCTCTCTGAGGCTTAGCTTTAAGGTTGCGACGAAAAAGGGCTTTTCGATGGAGAGAAACGAAGTTTCCGTTATTAATTTTTCGATTCTACCAATCGTCACAGATCGTATTGCTTTGGATCAGCCGCCGGCTGTCGGCGTGGCTCGGCAAAACAGCGCCGGCGAGAATGAGATCAGGCTGTCATGAAAAGAAGCGCGTGCTTGGCTGTTAAGTCAAGGAGAAACACGCCCTTCAAAAGAGGAATTGAGGCGGACGGGCCTTTTTTAACAAGAATTTAGCCGTTCAATGGTCCGAGCGGCCATAGCTTTGCGATACTGCCCCCGTCCCTCCTCCTCCGCGACGGATTTAGCCGCCTGAAGCATCCAAGGCCGCGCGATCGGCGGCAGGCCGCGAGGTCTTGGCATGCCGAAGCGCCACAATCGCAAGAGAATGCCTGCGCCAATGGGCGCGACTTGCGTCAAGCCAGCCGTCTCTCCAAACAGCGTACGTCTCTGAACAAATAGCCGGGTCGTAAGGGCAATCAGTCAGCGTGTTGCCAGCGAGGTAGGCTTTCATCCCGAGCTCGTAAATGTGAGCATGTCTCATAGCATATCCTGCACTAAAAGGTCATACGCATCCCGCGCTCACGAAGTATAGAACAATCCAGATGCGCGTATACGTGACGCCACACTTCCCATAAGAGCAAGTTCAGTTGGTGACTTAGACCTGCTATGCGCCGAAATTATGGCAGCCTACGCTTCTACAACTTAGGTGCTACCGCTATCCTATGAAACGGATTTAGGTGATCTGTCCCCATTGATGGGTCCAGTTTGAAAGTTAGAGCGGTTCCGCTTGCCGAATCATGACGCCTTCTATTCTATCATAACATCGTAGCCTGAGCGGGATTCCCATTATCCAATTCCGGGTTTGTCGTGGCGTAACTTCGGCCGGCGCCTTTGATGATGTCCGATGATTGGCTACTCAGACGCCTGTCCCGATGCGATAGGGCACCATCCCCCGTTCGTTGGCGTCGACCATGATGGCGACGTCAAGAGGCGGCACCGCGCGCTGCGGGCAGTCCTGCCGCTCGCAGACGCGGCAGCTGACGCCGATCTTCGCGACTGCGGCCGATGACTTGAGGTCGATCGCGTCCGCGTAAACGAGGTCGGGCGCGTGGTCGATCTCGCATCCAAAGCCGATGGCGTAGTTCCTTTGCGGCGAGCCGAAGGATCCGCCCTTCTTGGCGATCGACCGCGCCACCGACAAATAGCGAACGCCGTCCGGCATTTCCGCCACTTGCACGAGGAAATGGTTAGGCCGCTCGAAGGCTTCGTGAATGTTCCACAAGGGACAGGCGCCGCCATAGCGGGCAAACTGAAAGCGCGTCGCGCTATGCCGCTTGGTGATGTTGCCGGCGCGATCGACCCGCAGAAAATAAAACGGCACGCCCTCGCGCCCAGGACGCTGCAAGGTCGACAAGCGGTGACAGACCTGCTCGATGCTGACCCCAAAGAGGCGGGACAGCCGCTCGACGTCATGGCGCACGGCGCGCGCCGCCTCTGAAAAGCGGCCGTAGGGCATGACGAGGGCGCTGGCGAAATAATTGGCGAGCGCCAATTTGGCGATATCCGCGGAGGCCGCGCTTTTGAACCTTGCGCCGCTTGCCAGCTCATCGATCCTGGCGCTTTGCGTGCGCATCGCAATGTGGCAACCAAGCAGGAATTTTCGCGTCGGGGCCTCCTGGTCGCCGTCCAGAAACAAGGTCGCTATCTCCCGATCGTAGCGGCTGAGCGGGCCGGCCGCCGTCTTCGGGGCGGCGCCGACGACGATGGTGCGCAGCTCCTGCGCGGCATAAGCGACGAGGCTTTCGTAGGAAACCGCGTTCTCGCCCCAGAGCCTTTCCGCCAAAACTTCGGCGCTGCGATCGAGCACGTCGACATAATTGCCCATGAAGTGGAAAAAGTCGCGCACCTCATCGAAAGAGAAGGGACGTTTCGAGGCCTCGAGCTGGCCAGCGCCTTGCTGCAGCGCGTCGTCGAGACCGCGGTATCGCTCCTCCATCCGGCGATAGCTCGCATGAAGATCGAGCATCGAGCGCACGAGATGGGGCGATGAGGCCGCGATCGCCTTGAGCTCCCGCCCGCTGACGCTCGCGCCCTCGAACAGCGGGTCCGACAGCATCTCGCGCAGACTCGCGGCGAGGCGCTCAGGCCCGTCGTCATAAAGGTCGGCGACCTGCAACCTCAAGACGCGCGTGATCTCGACGAGGATTGACGCCGTCAGCGGGCGCTGGTTGCTTTCGATTTGGTTGAGGTAGCTTGGGGAAATGGCCAGGCGCTTGGCGACGACCGTTTGCGGCAGGCCCAACTCTTCGCGCCTTCGTCTGAGGATTTGTCCGGCGAACAATTTCTTCATTTTGTAAAACCGTATGATTTGCAAATTTGCAAATTAGCGCATTTCGGGTTGATCCGACACAAAACTGCAGTAGAACGCAAAGAATGGCTCGGCAACAGGTAACATGATGAGTTCGAGCGCCGGGAGGATCAGCGGCGCAACGCGCGCAAAAACCCTTGCAGCCCTCGCCGTGGAAAATTTGCGAATTTCCGAATTCGGCCGCCGCGCGCGCTATCCGCGCCAGCTTCTGAGGTCAAGCGATCATGAGACACATCCTCGAAGACCTCGACAGGCGGCGGGCTGAAGCTGAGGCGGGCGGCGGCGAACGCCGCGTCGCGGCGCAGCACGCCAAGGGCAAGCTGACCGCGCGCGAGCGCATCGACCTCCTGCTCGACAAAGGCTCATTCGAGGAGTTCGACATGTTCGTCGAACATCGCTGCGGCGATTTCGGCATGGACAAGCAGAAGATTCCGGGCGATGGCGTCGTCACCGGCTGGGGCACGATCAACGGCCGCGCGGTCTTCGTCTTCTCGCAAGGACTTCACCGTCTTCGGCGGTTCGCTCAGCGAGGCCCACGCCGGCAAGATCACCAAGATCCAGGACATGGCGCTGCGGATGCGGGCGCCGATCATCGGACTGTTCGACGCCGGCGGCGCGCGTATCCAGGAAGGCGTCGCCGCGCCTCGGCGGCTACGCCGAGATCTTCCGCCGCAACGTCGAGGCCTCCGGCGTCATACCGCAGATCTCGGTGATCATGGGCCCCTGCGCCGGCGGCGACGTCTATTCGCCGGCCATGACCGATTTCATCATCATGGTGCGCGATACGAGCTACATGTTCGTCACCGGCCCGGACGTCGTCAAGACCGTCACCAACGAGACCGTCACGGCGGAAGAGCTAGGGGGCGCGCGCGTGCATACGGCGAAATCGTCGATCGCCGACATGCGCCTTCGACAACGATCTCGAAGCGCTGCTCCAGGTCCGCCGCCTCATTGATTTCCTGCCCGCCAACAACGCCGAGCGGGCCGCCCCGCTGGCCGAGCTTCGACGACGTCGACCGCGCCGAGGCGAAGTCCTCGACACGCTCGTTCCCGACAACGCCAACAAGCCCTATGACATCAAGGAGCTGATCTTCAAGATCGTCGACGAGCGCGACTTCTTCGAGATACAGCCGAAGCGTTCGCCGGCAATATCGTCACCGGCTTCGGCCGCATCGACGGCTCGACCGTCGGCTTCGTCGCCAACCAGCCGATGGTGCTCGCCGGCGTGCTCGACATCGACGCCTCGCGCAAGGCGGCGCGGTTCGTGCGCTTCTGCGACGGCTTCGAGATCCCGATCGTCACCTTCGTCGACGTGCCCGGGCTTCCTGCCCGGCACCGCGCAGGAATATGGCGGCCTCATCAAGCATGGCGCGAAGCTGCTGTTCGCCTATTCGCCGAGGCACGGTGCCGCAAGGTCACCGTCATCACGCGCAAGGCCTATGGCGGCGCCTATGACGTGATGGCCTCGAAGCACATCGGCGCCGACGTGAACTACGCCTGGCCGACGGCGCGAGATCGCGGTGATGGGGCCGAAAGGGGCGGTGGAGATCATCTTCCGGCAGAACATCAACGATCCCGACAAGATCGCGGCGCTGCACAAGAAGCTACGAGGACCGCTTCGCCAATCCCCTTCGTCGCCGCCGAACGCGGCTACATCGACGAGGTGATCATGCCGAGCCAGACCCGCAGCAGAGTTGCAAGGGCCCTCGCCATGCTGCGCGGCAAGAAAGCGCGAGCGGCCGATGGCGCAAACACGACAACATCCCATTGTGAGGCGCAGCGTGTTTTCAGAAAATCCTGATCGCCAACCGCGGCGAAATCGCCTGCCGGATCATCAAGACGGCGCGCCGCTGGGCATCGCGACCGTCGCGGTCTATTCCGAGGCCGATCGAGACGCGCTGCATGTCGAGATGGCCGACGAGGCGATCGCCATCGGTCCGCGCCGCGGCCGCAGAATCCTATCTCGTCATCGAGAAAATCCTCGACGCCTGCCGCAAGACCGGGGCCGAGGCGGTCCATCCCGGCTATGGATTTCTTGTCCGAGCGCGCGGCCTTCGCCAAGGCGCTGGCGGCGGAAGGCATCGTTTTCATCGGTCCCAATCCCCGCGCCATCGAGGCGATGGGCGACAAGATCGAATTCGAAGCGCTTCGCGCGCGCCGCCGGCGTCTCCACCGTGCCCGGCAATCTCGACGTCATCGAGGACGGCGCGCACGCCGCCCGCATCGCCGCGGAGATCGGCTTTCCGGTGATGATCAAGGCCTCGGCGGGCGGCGGCGGCAAGGGCATGCGCATCGCGAGATCGGCGGCCGAGGTCGAGGAAGGTTTTGCGCGCTCGCGCTCGCGAGGCCGGCGCCGCCTTCGGCGACGACCGGATCTTCATCGAAAAATTCATCGAAAATCCGCGCCACGTCGAGATCCAGGTGCTCGGCGACAAGCATGGCAATGTGATCTATCTCGGCGAGCGCGAATGTTCGATCCAGCGGCGCAACCAGAAGGTCATCGAGGAGGCGCCCTCCCCGCTGCTCGACGCCGAGACCCGCGCGCTGATGGGCGAGCAGGCGGTCGCCCTCGCCAAGGCCGTGGCCTACTGATTCGGCCGGCACCGTGGAGTTCGTCGCGGGCCAAGACCGCAGCTTCTATTTCCTCGAAATGAACACGCGGCTGCAGGTCGAGCATCCGGTCACCGAATTGATCACCGGGCTCGATCTCGTCGAGCTGATGATCAGAGTCGCGGCCGGCGAGCCGCTGCCCCTCGCGCAGAGCGAGGTCCGCCTCGACGGCTGGGCGGTCGAAAGCCGCGTCTACGCCGAGGATCCGGCGCGCGGATTTCTGCCCTCGACCGGGCGCCTCTCGACCTATCGTCCGCCGGCGGAAGGAAAATCAGGCGACACGACACTGCGCAACGACACCGGCGTCTTCGAAGGCGGCGAGATCTCGATCTACTACGATCCGATGATCGCCAAGCTGATCACTCACGCGCCGACCCGAACGGAGGCGATCGCCGCCCACAGCGCCGCGCTCGACGCTTTCGCCATCGACGGCATCCGCCACAACATCCCGTTCCTCGCGGCGCTGATGGCGCATCCGCGCTGGCGCGAGGGCCGACTCTCGACCGGCTTCATCAGCGAGGAGTTTCCGGACGGCTTCTCCAATCCGCTTCCCGACGGCGCTGGGGCGCTGCGGCTTGCCGCCATCGCCGGCGCGATCGACCACAAACTCAATCAGCGCAAGCGCCGGATCAATCAGCAGATGCCGGTCGCAAAGGCGGTCGCCTTCGAGCGCCGGCGCCATGTCGCCATAGGAGCCAAAGAATTCAGCTTCGAAGTCGATGAGACGCCAAAGGGCCTCGCCCTGCGTTTCGGCAGCGGCGAGACTTTGACGGTGATCTCGACATGGTCGCCCGGGGGGCCCGTCTGGCAGGGCGCCATCGACGGCGAACGGATCGCGGCGCAGGTGCGTCCGATCCTCAATGGGGTCTTGCTGTCCCATGCCGGAGCCTTCGCCGAGGCCCGCGTCTATACGGAGCGCGAGGCCGGACTCGCGCGCCTGATGCCCGCGAAAGTCGCGGCCGACGGCGGCAAGCATCTCATCTGTCCCATGCCCGGCCTCATTCGCGAAATTCTGGTCAGCGAAGGCCAGGCGGTGAAGGCCGGCGAGGCGCTGGCGATCATCGAGGCGATGAAGATGGAGAATGTGTTGCGAGCCGAACGCGACGCGACCGTGAAAAAAATTCACGCCTCGGCCGGACAAAGCATGGCCGTCGACGCCGTCATCATGGATCTATCCTGAAAGGCGAACTGCATGGTAGATTCAGCGCCAACCCACGCTTCCGCCTTCGCCGACCATCGGGGCGAGGCGGCCTGGCGCGCGGCCGTCGCGCGGGTCATGGCCAAAGGCTCCGCCAAGGAGCTTCCCGCCTTCGAGACCGGCGACGGCATTTTGATCGCGCCGCTTTACCCCAAGGCCGAGGGACCGTCGCGGCAGCCGTTGCGCGCTCCTGGCGCACCCCGCGTCGTGCAACGCGTCGATCATCCGGACCTTGATGAAGCCAATGCCCTCGCCCTATCGGACCTTGAAGGCGGTGCCGCAGGCTTGACTGTGACGCTCGATGGCGCATCGAGCGCCCGCGGCTTCGGGCTCAAGGCGCAGTCAGCCGCCGATTTCGATCGCGCTTTAGCGGGCGTGCGCCTCGACCTCATTTCGATGCGCGTCGAATTTGCGCCTTCATCGAGCGTCGCGGCCGCGTTAGCCTTCGCCGAACTGGCGCAGAAGCGGACGCTGCACGAAGGCTCGCTCGACATAGATTTCGGCCTTGATCCGATCGGCGCCTTGGCGCGTAGCGGCGGCTCCGCCTCCTTGTGGCAGGAGGAAGCCGATGCTGCGACAGGCGCCTTCGCAAAACTTCGCGAGCGCGGCTTCGCCTCGCCCATCTTGCGCGCAGACGGGCGCCCTTACAGCGAGGCTGGCGCATCCGAGGCGCAAGAGCTTGCTGCTGTCGTCGCGACGGGCGTCGCCTATCTGCGGGCGCTGGAGGAGGCCGGCCAATCGCGTGACGGCGCGCGCAACAACATCAGCTTTCTCCTGGTCGCCGATACGGACGAGTTTCTCACCGTGGCGAAGTTCCGCGCCTTGCGGCGGCTTTGGGCGCTGGTCGAAGACTTCATGCGGCTTCGCGCCGGCGCCAATCCGCCTGCACGGCGAAACCGCCTGGCGGTCGCTGACCCGCCGCGACGTTTGGGTCAATCTTCTGCGCGGGGCCATCGGCTCGGCTTCGGCATTGATCGGGGGCGCCGACAGCGTGACGGCGCTTCCTTTCACCGCCGCGCTCGGCCTCCCCGACTCGTTCGCGCGACGCCTCGCCCGCAACACCATCATCATTCTCTCGGAGGAGAGCTACCTCGCGCGGGTCGCCGATCCCGCCGCCGGGTCGGGCGCGCTCGAAGCCCTGACGCTCGCCCTCAGCGAGAAGGCCTGGAGCTGCTTCCAGGATATCGAGGCGGCGGGCGGCTTGCCCAAGGCGCTAGCCAGCGGCTTCTGGGGGCAAGCGTTGGCTGGCTCACGACGCGAGCGGCGGCGGGAGACGGCGAGCCGTCAGCGCCCGCTCACCGGCGTCAGCACCTTCCCCGACCTCGCCGAGACCACGCCGGCGGTCCTCTTCGCCGCGCCGGCTTGCCAAGCGATAGAGGACGGGCTTCCGTCGGAGCGCGACGCAGAACCCTTCGAGCGTCTGCGGGACAGATCGGACCAATGGCTCGCGGCGCATTCGGCCCGGCCCAAAATCTTTCTCGCGACGCTCGGCGATCCGGCGGCGTCAACAGCCCGCGCGGCTTTTGCCCGAAGCGCCTTCGAGGCTGGCGGATTTGAGGTTGTTGGCGGGACGGCTTACGCCGATCTCGACGCATTGGCGTCCGCCTGTAGGGCCACCGGCGCGCTGACGGCGTGTCTTTGCGCGCCGGACGCCGTCTACAGGCAACTCGCGCGGGCCGAGGCAGGCGCGGCAAAGACACAAGCCGAAGAAGCAGCCGAAAAACTCGCCGCCAGCGGCGCGAGTGTCATTATGGCGGGCAAGCCGGGCGATCAGGAAGCCGCGCTCCGCGCGTCCAAAGTCGAGGATTTTCTGTTCGCCGGATGCGACCTCGTCGCCGTTCTGGATCGGGTCGGGAAAGGGTTGTCGAAACCATGACGAACATTCCGGATTTTTCATCGATTCCTTTTCGTGAAATCCCGCCCGAAGCGAACGCCATCGGCGAAGAGACCTGGGTGACGGCGGAGGGCATCGCCGTCAAGGAGGCCTATAGGCCAGCCGATCGCGACGGCATCGAAGCCGTCGACAGCTTCCCCGGGTTTGCGCCTTATCTGCGCGGTCCCTACCCCACGATGTATGTCAACCAGCCCTGGACGATCCGCCAGTATGCCGGGTTCTCCACAGCCGAAGACTCCAACGCCTTCTACCGGCGCAATCTCGCGGCGGGGCAGAAGGGCCTGTCCGTCGCCTTCGACCTCGCAACCCACCGCGGTTATGATTCCGATCATCCACGCGTTGCGGGCGATGTCGGCATGGCTGGAGTCGCCATCGATTCCATCTACGACATGCGCACGTTGTTCGACGGCATCCCTCTCGACCAAATGTCCGTGTCGATGACGATGAATGGCGCCGTGCTTCCGGTTCTTTCGCTCTATATCCTGGCCGCCGAAGAACAGGGCGTGCGGCCGGAGCAGCTCGCCGGCACCATCCAAAATGACATCCTCAAAGAATTCATGGTGCGCAACACCTATATCTATCCGCCGTCGCCGTCGATGCGAATCGTCTCCGATATTTTCGCCTTCACGTCGGCGCACATGCCGAAATTCAACTCGATCTCGATTTCCGGCTACCACATGCAGGAGGCCGGCGCGCCGGCCGATCTCGAACTCGGCTACACGCTCGCGGATGGCGTCGAATATGTCCGCGCCGGGCTCGCCGCCGGCCTGGAGATAGACTCCTTCGCGCCGCGGCTGAGCTTCTTCTTCGCGATCGGAATGAACGCTTTCATGGAGATCGCCAAACTGCGCGCGGCGCGCCTGCTGTGGGCCCGGCTGATGCGACAGTTCGCGCCAAAATCCGACAAATCCCTGACCCTGCGCACGCATTGCCAGACGTCGGGCTGGTCCCTCACCGCGCAAGACGTATTCAATAATGTGGTGCGCACCACAATCGAGGCGATGGCGGCGACGCAAGGCGGCACGCAATCGCTGCACACCAATTCGCTGGACGAGGCCGTGGCGCTGCCCACCGACTTCTCAGCCCGCATCGCTCGCAACACGCAGATCTTTCTGCAACAGGAAAGCGGCACGACGCGGATCATCGATCCTTGGGGCGGCTCCTTCTATGTCGAGCGCCTGACGGCGGATCTGGCGGCCCGCGCCATGCGCCATATCGAGGAGGTCGAGGGTTTGGGCGGCATGACCAAAGCCATTGAGGCGGGCTTGCCGAAACTGCGCATCGAGGAAGCGGCGGCGAAGACCCAGGCGCATATCGACACTGGCCTGCAGACCGTCGTCGGCGTCAACCGCTACAGGCCGCGCGAAGAAGCGCCGCTCGACGTGTTGAAGGTCGATAATTCCGCCGTGCGCGCGGCCCAGATCGCCAAGCTCGAGCGGCTGCGCGCCGAACGCGATGCGGGCGCGGTCGCCGCCGCGCTCGCCCGCCTCAAGCAGGCAGCGGAAAGCGGGCGCGACAATCTGCTCGCGCTTGGTGTCGAAGCGGCGCGCGCCAAGGCGACGGTCGGCGAGATTTCCGGCGCGCTCGAGAGCGTCTATGGACGCCACACCGCCGAGACCAAAGTGATCTCCGGCGTCTACCGCTACGCGGCCCGGGCCAGCGAGACCGTTCACCGCGTCGCCGGCGTCATCGACGCTTTCGCTGAGGACTCAGGCCATAAGCCCCGCATCCTCGTCGTCAAGCTCGGACAGGACGGACACGACCGCGGCCAGAAGGTCATCGCCTCGGCCTTCGCCGACCTCGGATTTGAGGTTTGCATCGGCCCGCTGTTCGCAACGCCGGCCGAGGCCGCGCAGCAGGCGCGCGAGGAGGACGTCGACATTGTCGGCGTCTCGTCGATGGTCGCTGGCCACTTGACGCTGCTGCCCGAACTCAAGGCCGAACTCGCGGCGCAGGGGCGCGGCGACCTCATGCTGGTCGCCGGCGGCGTCATCCCCCCGAGCGACGTCGAGGCTCTACACGAGGCCGGGGTCGACGCCGTGTTCCTGCCGGGGACGGTCGTCGCGGACGCCGCCGAGCGCCTGATCAACGAACTCGCCGCGCGGCGGGGCTACCTCCAAAAGCATCCTTCGGCCTATCAGGCCAAAGACAAGGAAACGGCGGCGCCGTGAAGTTGCTCTGATCTGCAAGGCGATCCCGTCAGGCGCTTCGCTTGCGGCGCCTCCCGGATGGCCGCTTCAAAACGTCCCGTTTGCGGCGAAACCGGTCAAACGCGTTTCACGTGAAACCGGCGGCAATGCGGAAGCGCCTGGACGATCCGGCGCATTTTTTCTTCGCGGGGCGATGAACTGGCAGGCGAGGCGATAGGGCGGTGCGACGTCCGCATCCTTGATTCTCGGTGATCTTGCCGAACTCGCGCAGCTTGGCCTTTTCCTTTTCTATCAGGAGCGATCCTATCTTTGGCTTGCCGTCGACATATTCCACCTCGATCAGGCGGGAGCCGCGGGAAGTCTTGTAATCCGAGCGCGCAACTTTCAAACGGCCACGTTGTTATCATTAGGCTTTGGCGTCTCGCGCGCCTCGCTTCGGCAAGGCGCGAAACAATGATGAAAGCGGTTTCGCGCCGTCGAACCAAAGCCGGCCGGTCAGCGAACGGGCGCCGACCGCCGCGGTTTTGCTGGCTCAATCCCAGAAGCGCGCACCAAATGGAGGATCAAGGCACCTTTTGGGATCGTTTGTCGAATTGGCGCAATCCGAGCGAGGCAAATGGATACTCTCCTTCGCATTTTCTTTGCTGGCCTGATTAAATTCGGCTCGCTTGAAGTCATCGCCGCCGACGGGTCGCGCTTTGCCGTCGGCGACGGTTCAGCCAAAAAACTGGCAGTTCGCTTCAACGACCGCCGCGCTGAAACCTTGTTCATGATCGATCCCGAACTCCGGTTCGGCGAATTATTCATGAACGGGCGCATCGACGTCGTCGAAGGCTCGCTCTATGACGTCGTCGCGCTCGCCTCGCAAAATCTGGCGCGCGCGGCTCCCGGGCTCGGAACGGGGGGATCTGGCTGGATTCGTCTGCTGCAAGAGGCGCGCCTGGCGCTGCGCCGCCTCGGCCGGGCCAACGACGCTCTGCGCGCAAGGCGCAATGCGGCATACCATTATGATATCGACTCGCGCATCTATCAGCTCTTTTTGGACGCCGACCTGCAATATTCCTGCGCTTATTTCGAACGCGCCGGCGAAAGCCTGGAGGAGGCGCAGCTCGCCAAGATGCGCCATATCGCGGCCAAGCTCGCGATCAGCCCCGGCGAGCGGGTCCTCGACATCGGCGGCGGCTTCGGCGGCCTCGCCAATTATCTGGCGCGCTTTTGCGGCGCCAGCGTCACGGGCGTCACCTTGTCGAAAGCCCAGTACGACATCAGCCGGAGCCGGGCCGCGGCCCTCGGCCCGCTGGCGGCCGATTTTCGCCTGATCGATCATCGCGAGGTCGAAGGCCGCTTCGACCGGGTCGTCTCGGTCGGCATGTTCGAACATGTCGGGCTCGCGGACTACGATTCCTATTTCCGCAAGATCGCCGAGCTCCTCGAGGAGGATGGCGTCGCGCTCGTGCACACCATCGGCCGCGCCTTGGGGCCCGCGGCAACCAACCCATGGATCGCCAAACATGTCTTTCCCGGCGGCTATATGCCCGCGCTCTCCGAGATCCTGCCGGCGATCGAGCGGAGCGCCCTCGTCGTCACCGACCTCGAAATTCTGCGATTGCATTACGCCGCGACCCTCAAAGTCTGGCGCGAGCGCTTCCTCAAGCGCCGCGAGGAAGCGAAAGCGATTACGGACGAACGCTTCTGCCGCATGTGGGAGCTCTATCTCGCCGGTTCCGAGGCCTCGTTCCGGTATGAAGGCCTCGTCGTCCTCCAGCTCCAGCTGGCGAAGAAGCTCGACGCCGCGCCGCTGACGCGCGACTACATCGGGCGCGCCGAAGCCGACCTGCGGCGACGGGAGGCGGCTTCGACCTTGTCCGAGGCGGGTGAATAGGCGGTTGACCCCGGAACGGGACAATTGTTTTACGGCGAGAGGTTTGCGCCTCTAAAGGCCGGCGGTTTTGACCGCGCCGAGGATCGCCCCAGGCTTATCGAGCGATCCCTTTTGCAGCAAGATGACATAGCCTTCGCCGTCTTCGCGCGAGTTGGGCAACTCGTAGGTCGCGCTCGCGCCGGTCCAGTCGCCGATCTTGTCGATGGCGCGCACGACATTCGTGTAGGTCACGCTGCGGCCGGCGTTTTCGCCGCGGCCGATATGCACCGTCTTCGAGCGCATAACGCGCAGCGCCACGACATCGGCGGGTCCTCCCTCGCCTTCGCCCACGTCGATCACGAGCAAGCCGTCCGAATGCGACAGGCGCACCGGCAGGGTCAAGGCGCCCTCCTTGCCCGCGGCGGCGCTGATCGCCTCTTCGATTTCCTGCCGGTCGCTGCCGACGACCCCGGTCAATCCATTGACGATGGCCTCGGGCGTATAGACGTGCGCCTCGCCGTGGGCGGCCGCGTAAGCTCTTTGCCGCGCGGCAAAAGCCGGCAAAGCCAGCGTGTCCTTCCAGCCGATATAATCCCAGTAATCGACCGGGAAGGAGAGGGCGACGACGTCCGGCTTGCGCGCCAACGTCAACAGCAAAGCGTCGGCCGGAGGGCAAGACGAGCAGCCCTGGCTGGTGAAAAGCTCCAGCACGGAGGTGACGTCGGGCGCCGCCAGGGCCGTCTCGACGCCCCCAAGCGCGATGAGGATCAGGGCCGCGCGGAGGACGTTTCGCGACCAGTCCCGGCAGAATATCGGCGGTAAGCCGCTGAACAATCCCATTGATCAAACCGCCGTCGTTAAAGAAGCGTCAGCATAGTCATCATAATGTTTCAGGACTGTAGAGAAGCGAGCGCCCCAGGCCAGTCAAATCCTGTTTACCGCGGTTGCGGAAGGCAGACAAACAACGAACAGGCGATCGCCCTTTCGCGCCTCTCATATTTGGTTTAATTGCTCAAACGATCGATCTGTTCTGAAGCGGGAGCCCTGAGCATGGCGTTACCTCAACATCCGACGCAAAGCCTATCGCGGATCCGTCAGCGCGGCGCTTCGCCGCACCGGCTATTGGCCGTGTTGACTGTCGTCATGCTCGGCGTCGCCCTGTCGGGATGCGGCTATAATACGATCCCGACGCTCGAGGAGCAGGCGAAAGCCAAATGGGCGGACGTGCAGAATCAATATCAAAGGCGGGCGGACCTCATCCCCAATCTCGTCGCGACGGTGCAAGGCTACGCCAAGCAGGAAAAGGACACGCTCACCGCGGTCACCGAGGCGAGAGCGAAGGCGACGTCGATCAATCTCGACGCCTCGCAGCTGACCGATCCCGCGAAGGTGCAGCAGTTTCAGCAGGCGCAGGCGCAATTGTCCGGCGCGCTCGGCCGGCTTCTGGCGGTCAGCGAAAATTATCCCGACCTCAAATCGAACCAGAATTTTCTAGCGCTGCAATCGCAGCTCGAAGGAACCGAGAACCGCATCGCCGTCGCCCGCCGCGACTATATCGAAGCCGCGCGGGCCTTCAACACGGCGCTGCAGACCTTCCCGACGCTGCTCTGGGCGAAGACCGTGTTCGCCGGCAAGCAGCCGCTCGCCGCCTTCGCCGCCAGCGACGCCGCGCAGACCGCGCCGCAAGTGAAATTTTGAGCCTGGAAATTCCGATTCCAGCCGGGCGAGCCCGGCGCGGCTCCCCTGCGCGACCTTTAGTCGCGCCATCGCGGCTGCCTGCCTTGGCGCGTCGGCGCTCTGATTTGCTTCGCCGCCATGCTTTGGGCGGGGCTCGCTTTTTCCTATAATTTTCCGCAGCTTACCGGCCGCGTCGTCGATGCGGCCAATATCATCCCGGCGGCGACGAAAGCCTCGCTCGAGGCCAAGCTGGCGGCGCTCGAAGAAAAATCCGGCATTCAATTGGTCGTCGCGACGGTCCCCTCGCTCGATGACGACGAGATCGAGCCCTACGCCAATGCGCTGTTTCGCCAATGGAAGCTCGGCGAAAAGGAAAAGAACAACGGCGTTCTGATGCTCGTCGCGCCCAATCAGCACAGGGTCCGCATCGAGGTCGGCTACGGCCTCGAGGGCACGCTGACCGACGCCCTTTCCAAAATCATCATCTCCAACGCCATGGCGCCGCGCTTCAAGGCCGGCGATTTCGGCGGCGGGATCGAGCGTGGCGTCGACGACGTCATCACCGTGTTGACGACCGATTCCGCCGAGTGGCAGAAGCGCCCCGATTTGCGGCTCGACCGCCGCGAGTTGCCGACGGAATCGCTGACGCCTTGGCTGGTCCTGGCGCTCTTCGTCTTTATCGTCTTCATGCTGCTGCGCGCGCCGCGCCGGGCGCGAAGCGGCTTCGCCTCGGGTGACCCGCGCTGGGGCGGAGGGCGCGGCGACGCCTATGATCGCTGGGGCGCGCCGCAACCCTCCGGGCGCGGCATTTTTTGGAGCAATTTGTTGTCGTTCATCCTCGGCATGATGGCGGGGTCGGGGCGCGGACGCGGCGGCGGCTTCGATGATTGGGGCGGCGGCGGCTTTGGCGGCGGCGGAGGATTTTCAGGTGGCGGCGGCTCGTCGGGCGGCGGCGGCGCCTCGGGGAGCTGGTGATGATTTTGTCGAGCGAAGATCAGCATCGCGTCAATGAGGCGATCACGGCGGCCGAAAGGGGGACTGCGGGGGAGATCGTCTGCGTGCTGGCGCGGGCGTCCTCCGATTATCTGACCTACGCCGTCGCCTGGTCGGCGCTCGCCGCGCTCGCCGCGCCCTGGCCGCTGATCGCCGCGACGCAGATTGTCGGTGCAGCAGATCCTGCTGATTCAGCTCTTCGTTTTCGTCGCGCTCTATGTCGTCTTCACATCGTCGAGGCTCGGCCATCTTCTGGTGCCGCGCCGCGTGCGCCGGGCGGAGGCGCATCGCGCCGCGATGGAGCAGTTCATGATCAGAGGCATGGCGAAGAAGCAGAACCGCGCCGGGGTGCTGATCTTCGTCTCGCTGGCCGAGCATTACGCGCGCATCGTCGCCGACGACGGCATAGCCTCGAAGGTCGATAAATCGGTGTGGCAAGGCGCGGTCAACTCGCTGCTCGATCATATTCGCCGCGGCGATCTCGGGACTGGCTTCGTGTCGGCCGTCGAGCAATGCGGCGCGGTGCTCGCCGAGCATTTTCCGCCGGGCGAAGGCAAGGACGAACTGCCGGACAAGATCTATGTGATTTAGGGGGATCGGGCGTTGCCGGGAGAAATATTTGACTTCGAAGGAGCCGAATATGGGCAGGACAATCAAGTTTGTCGTTGGCGGCGTTATAATTGCGGGAGCCATTGCAGCGGCGGCGATTTATCAATATTGGGACCAATTCGTTCCGGTCGCGGCGATGGGGATCAATTTTGTCCGCTACATGGGCGCACCGGCAGGGACCATTTCAACCGAACTCGCGCCAGGTTTCAAGCAACAACCACCGATCCCACAAAATCCGTCCGCGCAGGCTGAGGCCGCCGGTCCGGCAAAGGACGATTGGCCGAGCTACAACAAGACGCTGACGTCAAATCGCTTTTCGCCGCTGAGCCAGATTACGCCAGCCAACGCCGGCAATCTCAAGGTCCTTTGCACCTATGACACCGGGCAATATACAGGATTTAACAGTGGCTTGCTGGAAGTCGAGGGAGCTCTGATCTTCGCCACCGAGTACGATATCTTTTCCCTCAATCCGAATGATTGCAGCCTGAACTGGCGCACCCACGAAAACTATCAGCCGGCGACGCCGCAAGGCGTGAGCCGCGGCGCCGCCTATTTCGACGGCAAGCTATTCCGCGGCACGCAGGACGCGCGGGTTCTCGCTTATGATTTCAAAACCGGCAAACGGCTTTGGGAAACGTCTATCGGCGACCCCCAGAGGGGCGACAGCGCGCCCGCCGCTCCGATCGTATGGGACGGTCTTGTCTTCATCGGCAACGCCGGGGGGGACATCAAGGGCGTCAAGGGCCGCATGTACGCACTTGACGCAAACACCGGAAAGATCATCTGGGAGTTTTATCTCGTCCCGAAAACCCCCGGCGATGTCGAGCGCGGACCGGAGGGCCATTCGCCACTCGACGGCTCCAGCTGGGAGACGCCGCCGGGCTCGCCAATTACCGGCGGCGCGACCTGGACGTCCTATACGCTCGACCCGGTCAACGGCCTGCTTTATGTCCCCGGCGGCAATCCCGCCCCTGACTTTGCGACCGGCATGCGCAAAGGCGGCAATCTCTATTCCGGGTCAATTGTCGTTCTGGACGCCAAAACCGGCAACTACAAGACCCATTACAAGCTTGTTCCGAAAGACTGGCACGACTGGGACGTTTCCACCGCGCCCGTGCTTGTAAAGACGGCGGCTGGCAAGAACGTCATGCTCGTCGCTCCGAAGGATGGCCATCTTTACGCTTTCGACTTGTCAAATCAGGCGATGCTCTATCGTGAGCCCATGACGAAGGTCGAGAATGCCGATGCTGAATTTACGCCGGGCCAGCCGGTCCATTTTTGCCCCGGTACGATCGGCGGAGCCGAGTGGAACGGGCCTGGTTATGATCCGCAGAACAATCTCGTCATGGTCGGCGAGGTGCAATGGTGCACCACGGTGACCTTGCAAAAACAGCAACAGATGGAATCGACTCCAGCGGGAAAACCGTGGGCGGGCGAGGCGTCGCTAAATCCTTTCAACGTGTGGGGAAAGTTTGATCCCGTCTTTGACTGGGCCGGCTGGGTCTATGCGGTCGACGCCGACAGCGGCCAGTGGCGGTGGCGGGCGAAGACCAATTATCCGATCCAGAGCGGGATGACGCCAACCGCCGGCGGCGTTGTATTTTTCGGCGACATGGGCGGCAATTTTTATGCGCTCGACGCCAATGACGGGCATAAATTATGGGGCCAGAAAATCGGCGGCGCCATCGGTGGCGGCGTCATCACCTATATGGCCGGCCAATCGCAACGCGTCGCTGTCGCGACAGGTCTGATCGAAATTTTGTGGCCGACGGAAATCACCACCGCGAAGGTTTCCATTCTTGGAGTCGATAAGGCTCCGTAAGCGCCACGGGCTTCCCGAGGGACGCCTCTCTAATCACGTGGCCCAAAGGCGCGGTCGGGCAGTCGGCTGTCGCATCGTCGCCGACGACGGCATCGCCTCGAAGGTCGATAAATCGGTGTGGCAAGGAGCGATCAATTCGCTGCTGGATCACATCGCCGCGGCGAGCTCGGGACTGGCTTCGTCTCGGCGGTCGAACAGTGCGGCGCGGTGCTCGCCGAGCATTTTCCGCCGGGCGAAGGCAAGGACGAGCTGCCGGACAAGATTTACGTGATTGGGTGATGACCCAAAACCTAGCCGGATACGTTGGCCGCAAGGTGGTCTTGAGGGATCGCCAGCCGGATCGTCAAGCCCTCAGGCTTCCACTCGCGTGAAAGCTCGCCGTTGAGCTGTCCCTTCACTGTCGCGCGGGCGAGCAAACTGCCAAAGCCTTCGCTGCGGGCCACATGGTCGATGCGTGGGCCGCCCCGCTCGGTCCACGTCAAGACGAACTGATCGCCGTCGTCAAGACAGTTTATATCGACGCGGCCTGCCGGCGTCGACAACGCCCCATATTTGGCGGCGTTGGTCGCGAATTCATGCAGAAGGAGCGCCAAGCTCGTTACCGAGCCGCTGGCGATTGGAATATCAGGCCCGCTCACCGCGACACGCAACTCGTCCTCATTCTCTTGGGGATCGTAGGGTGCAACAATCGTCTGGATCAAGGCATGCAGGGTGGCCGGCTGCTCCGTCTTAGCGTTATCCTCGGATTGCGAAAGCGTGAGCCCGTGCGCCCGCGCCAGCGCACCTAATCGTTCCCGCACCGCAAAGGCGAGGTCTTGCGGCGTGTTCGCCGAGCGGGCGCTCAGTGTCACAACACCACTGCAAAGCGCAAACAGATTTCTGATGCGGTGATTCATCTCCCTCAGGAGCAATTGCTGCTGTTCCTGCGCTCGCCGACGCTCGCTGATATCGCGAGCGATCTTGGACGCGCCGACGATCTCGCCGGCGGCATTCCTCACCGGCGAGACGGTCAGAGAGATCTCGACAAGGCTTCCGTCCTTGCGCCGCCGAATGGTCTCGTAGTGTTCAACGCGCTCGCCTCGTCGAATGCGGGACAGGATTTTCGCCTCCTCATCGAGACGCTGGCTCGGAATGAGAACCGTGATCGGGCTTCCGATTATTTCCTCGCTGACGTAGCCGAACAGCCGCTCCGCGCCCCGGTTCCAGCTAGTGATAATTCCGTCGAGGTCCCTCGTCAGGATGGCGTCCTCGGAAGACTCGACGATCGCGGCAAGGCGTTGAGCCGCTTTTATCGCTTGCCCGCGCGAACCCACCTTGTTCCTCGCCCCTTGCTGCAGCGCGAATGAGGCAGTCGACAATTGCTCGGTCATCTGCTTATCCCAAAGCCGAGGGACGGGTTCTCCCGGTCTTTTCTTGGGCTTCCATCGCACTCCTCTCAATATACCAACACCCCTAACCTCCGTAAGAAGACTAGAGAAGCCCATAACTTGCTTTATATTGCAATTGCGAACAATAGGGCTCACGATAGCTTAAAGTCGTGTTAGCGTCGACACATTTCGCCGTTAGTGAACTCAACATTATTCTTGTTTGGCTCACTGTCGGTCGAGGCCTCATTTGAAGTCATCGCGGACAGGCCGCCGGAGTGCATACCTCATAATGAGCTCTTGACTGACAATGAGGTAAATGAGTAGAGTGTGCCGAAATTGCAAGATCGGAGAGCCTGCCGTGGTGGAGGGGACTGCCAAAGGAAACCAGCTCGCCAGAGGCGAGCGGCTTCAGATCATGTTGGACGGCGATGAGCTGCGGGCGGTGGAAGACTTCCGCTACACGCATCGAATGCCAAGCCGGGCCGCGGCCATAGAGAGCACGGCTCGCGGCCGCTACGGTCGCTCTTCCGGTCGTCAGGCTCGAATGTCTCTACAGGCGGAAGCTCAATCGCCTTCGGACGCCGGGCGTCCTCCAGGTTCGGCCTGGCGCCGCGCTTCAACGCCGGAGGCCGCGAAAACATCGGTATAAAATTCAGAAACTCTAACCTCGCGTTATCGCTCCGAAAGCCGGTCGGCCCAGCCAGCGCTTGCAAAAGCTCGCTTCTCGCGCCGTCGGCCGTCACCACCAAATCATAGACATGCAGCTCGGCGCGCAGCGCATGGGCCTCGCCTGCGCGCATCCGCGCAAGGCAGGCGCGTAACAGGAGCGTCGGCGCGCTGGCCTGACGCCGGAAGTAGGGGGCGGCGACTTCCCAGATGCCCCGTCGTTCGCCGGCGGCGCCTCTGCTTATTGGATGGACCGCTCAGCCGCCTTTCATTCGTGCGATCGTGGTCGCGGGAACGCCCGCGAAATTATTCGCCAGCAAATAGCGCGGGCTAGACCGGACCCATTTGTCGAGCTGGATTTCCTCGAACTGGCCGCTGTCCCAGACCTGAACCATCTCGAGGTCTTCGTCGCCGACATTCCTGATGGCGTGCCCGAAGCCCATCGGAATATAGGCGACGTCGCCGGGGCCGAATTCGGCGACCTTGCCGCGGCCGCCAGAGCCGAACAGAGCGACCTGTCCCTTGCCGCGCAGGAAATAGATCATTTCATCGGAGTTGGGGTGCCAATGCAGCTTGCGCAGGACGCCGGGCTTCAGGGTCATCGCGCCGCCGGACATGGTCTTGGAGACCGGGAATTCATTGGCCGTCGCAAGGCGGAAGGTCCCGCCGTCGAAGTCGCGCGCGGATTTGGCGTCGCGCGTCAGGCGGAACCGATGGGTCGATTCCTTCGGCCGTGCCGCTTCCAAAGCGTCCTCCGGCGCAAGGATCGGACCGGACTGGATGAAGGTCTCGCCCTTGGGGAAGGCGTCGAACACATCCTTCGGAACGCCGAATTCGAGCGCCAGCATGTCCTTCGGCGACAGGCCGATCCAATCGGTGATCGAGAAGGCGCCATTGTCCGGCGCAAAGGCGCCGTCGTCGAAGGCCAACATCAGATTGCAGGGCTTGTCGCCGATGGTCTGGATGGCGTGTCCATGGCCCTTGGCGAAATACCAGATGTCGCCCGGCTCGAAATTATTGATCTCGCTCGCGCCCGTGGGATCGATCACCACCGTCTGGCAACGTCCGTCCAGCACGATCGCCCATTCCGCGGCGCTCGCGTGCCAATGCAGCTCGCGCGACGCTCCGGCGTCGAGAAAGGCGTGGACGACGGCGATGCGCTTGCTGATCGGGAACTGGCGCATCGAGACTTCCTTGGCCCAGCCGCCCGAGGCGACGCGCGGGACCGCGCCGTCCAGCGGGAACCGGAAGTCCGGCATGTCCGCGATGTCTTTTGGGTCGTGGTAGGCTACGGCGCCGCCGGGCGGCAGGCCGGCCGCATCGCGCCCGTAACCGCCATCACCCGGTTTCGCGACGAAGGCCCCCTCCGCCGCGCTGGCGGCCGCAGGGGAGAAAGCCGCGCCCCAGGCGGCGATTTCCATGAAGTTTCTACGATCCGGGACCATGGGAGAGCCCCTCTGTGCAAGCGCGACCCGCCTGAAGCTCTCGCGGAAAAAGGGGGCGCGGCCACAGGAAACCGCGCCCGGTCGGTTCGGAGAGTTCAGGCGCGCTTCAAATTCGCGATGGTCGAATTTGGCACGCCGGCGAAATTGTTCGACAGCAGATATTTGGGGCTCGTCTGAATCCATTTGTCGAGGTCGATCTCCTCGAACTTGCCATTGTCCCAGGTCTGGACGATTTCGAGATCCTCGTCGCCGACATTCTTGATGGCGTGGCCGAAGCCCATCGGAATATAGGCGACATCGCCGGGGACGAATTCGGCGACCTTGCCGCGGCCGCCAGAGCCGAACAGAGCCACCTGCCCTTTGCCGCGCAAATAATAGTGCCATTCGTTGGCGTTGACGTTCCAATGCAACTCGCGCATCGCTCCGGGCTTGATCGTCATGACGCCGCCCGACATGCTTTTTTGCGCCGGGAATTCGTCGATGGTCGCTAGGCGGAAGGTCCCTCCGTCGAAATCGCGCGCGGCCCTTGGGTCGCGCAGCAGCCGGAACTTATGCGTCGATTCCTTTGGCCAGGCGGCCTCGACGGCGTCGGAAGGCTGCAGGATCGGGCCCGATTGGATATAGGCCTCGCCTTTGGGAAATGCGTCGAACAGATCCTTCGGCAGGCCGAATTCGAGCGCCAGCATGTCCTTGGGCGTCACGTCCACCCAATCGGTGATCGAGAAGGTGCCGTGTTCGGAAAAGGCGCCATTGTCGAAGGACAGGATGAAATGGCAGGGCTTGTCGCCGATCGTCTGGATCGAATGGCCATGGCCCTTGGCGAAATACCACAGGTCGCCGGGCTCGAAATTATTGACTTCGACCGCGCCGGCCGGATCGATCACCACGGTCTGGCAGCGTCCGTCAATGACGAAGGCCCATTCGGCGGCGATCGCATGCCAATGCAATTCGCGCGAGGCGCCTGGGTCGAGAAACATATGGACGCCGGCGATCCCCTTGCTGATCGGGAACTGGTGAACCGTCGCCTCTTTCGCCCAGCCGCCCGAGGTGACCTTGGGCTTGTTGCCGTCGAGCGAGAATTTGAAGTCGGGCATAGCGCCGACGTCTTTGGGGTCGTGATAGGCGACCGCGTCGCCTGGCGGTAGGGCCGTCGCCTCGCGGGCGAAGCCGCCGTCGCCGGCCTTGGCCATATATTTGTCGGCCGCCTCGGCGAGGCTGGTGAAAGTCACCAAACCCGAAGCCCCGATCGCCGCGGTCCCAAAGAAATTGCGCCTGCTGGTGAGCATTTCCGTCCTCCCTTTCGCGCCGACGTTTTCGGCGGTGAATTAGTGAGGCCGCATAATGAGTAGGCTTTCGAAAATCGGAAGCGCCGATCTTTGGATATCAGCGATCGAAAATTCCGATGACCCAGGCCTAAACGATGCTCGATCTGCTTCATCCGCGCGCTTTCCTCGCGGTCACTGAAGTGAACAGCTCTATGCCTCGGCCGGGCAAGCAACCGCTGCCGCCGCTCCAGATCCCATGTGGGTGGATAGCGGCCTGATCTCTGGCAGAGTGTGGTTGCTAACACGTCCCTCTGGAGCCGACCATGCAAACTGCAGCTGAATTACCCGAAGCATCGACCACTATCCGCACTGATCTTGGCGCAATTTTTGTTTCTTTGGAATTGAGCCGATCGACCTGGTTGATCACGTCCTTATCGCCGGGCGGCCGGGACAAGATGTCGAAGCACTCGGTTCGCGGCGGCGATGTCCCCGAGCTTCTAAGTCGATTTAAGCTATTGCAGAAAAAGGCGCAGGCAAGGACCGGCAAGCTGTTTCCGATTGTGGCGATCCAGGAGGCTGGGCTGGATGGCTTCTGGATTCACCGGGCGCTGGAGGCAAACGATGTTGAAAGCCATGTTGTTGATCCGGCATCGATTGCAACCTCGCGCCGGCATCGGCGTGCGAAAACCGATAAGATCGACGGGGAGGCTCTGGTCCGAACACTGCTGGCCTACAAGAGAGGCGAGCCCCGCGTCTGCGCCATGGTGAGAGCGCCATCTCCGGAGGACGAAGATCGCCGGCGCATCTGCCGGGAGCGCAAGGTGCTGGTCGCCGAGCGGGTCGAGCACGTCAATCGCATCAAGGGATTGCTTTTCGCGCAGGGTGTTGGCGGCTACGAGCCATTACGCCGTGACCGGCGCAAGCGGCTCGAAGACTTGCGGACTGGCGATGGCCGTCCCTTGCCGGCTCCTTCTCGAGGCGCAGATCAGCCGCGAACTGGATCGCCTCGAAATGCTGCTTGAGCAGATCAAAACCGTGGAGGCAGAACGAGACGCTTTGATTGCTGCGGAAATGGAAACGACATCTCCCCCAACGCCAGCGGCGATGTTGCTCGACATCCGGGGTATTGGCGCTGAGTTTGCAGCTATCCTCTGGTCGGAAGGACTGTTCAGGCACTTCAATAACAGGCGACAGATTGCAGCTTACGCAGGGTTGGCTCCTTCGCCCTGGCAAAGCGGATCTGTCGATCGAGAACAAGGGGTCTCTAAAGCCGGGAACCCAAGATTACGGACAACGCTGATTCAGCTGGCTTGGTTATGGTTGCGTCATCAGCCGAAATCGGCGCTCGCCCTGTGGTTTGAGGAACGCGTCAAGCAGAGTGGCCGCTTGCGGAAAACGACAATCGTCGCGTTGGCGCGAAAGCTGCTGATCGCGCTCTGGAAATATGTCACCCTCGGCGTCGTTATCGAGGGTGCTGTGATGAAGGCCGCCTGACAGCGCACACAAACCAGATTTTGTAATCTCCCAGGACAGATCAATCCTGGCGGATCCAGGTGGACGAACCGAAGTTTGATTTGGCTTTAAATTGCCGAGCTCCAGAATGGTCTCGTTCTCCTGAGCCATCGCCGCAACGCACGCGGGATATTGGTGCAGCCGTTCAGTGCGGCGACCGTATGTGAGTTTGAACCGGCGCTGGAAACGGGCCGTGTCATGCAATTTGGCTCAGACCATGGATACCGAAACAACGGAGCGACAGTAGGAAACGGGCCGTGTCATGTGTGAATGTTGGGATTTGAGATTGCGGGTGCCGTCGCGGGAAATCGCAACTCATTCATCTCTTGGCGGCGAGTGTGGCGAGCGGGCCGGCTCTGTCAAGGACGCGAGCTTCGCTCGCGCCGGCGAAGCCGGTGCTTTGCATCCTTGACAGGATCGAGCCCGTCTCGCCGATAATGCTCGCCGTGAGATGAATGGCGGAATCTGACACTGACCCATGGACCAAACCTAGACTTTTACATGTCATGCAATTTGGCTCAGACCATGGATGCCGAAACAATCGAGCGAAGGGATTTTGCTATGTGTCGGTAGGAAACGGGCCGTGTACATGTGTGAATGTTGGAATTTGAGATTGCGGGCGCCGTCGCGGGAAATCTCAACTCATTCATCTCACGGCGAGTGTGGCGAGCGGGTCGACTCTGTCAAGGACGCGAGCTTCGCTCGCGCCGGCGAAGCCGGTGCTTCGCATCCTTGACAGGATCGAGCCCGTCTCGCCGATAATGCTCGCCGTGAGATGAATGGCGGAATCGGACACCGACCGATGGACCAAACCTAGACTTTTACATGTCATGCAATTTGGCTCAGACCATGGATGCCGAAACAACCGAGCGAAGGGATTTTGCTATGTGTCAGTAGGAAACGGGCCGTGTCATGTGTGAATGTTGGAATTTGAGATTGCGGGCGCCGTCGCGGGAAATCTCAACTCATTCATCTCACGGCGAGTGTGGCGAGCGGGTCAACTCTGTCAAGGACGCGAGCTTCGCTCGCGCCGGCGAAGCCGGTGCTTCGCATCCTTGACAGGATCGAGCCCGTCTCGCCGATAATGCTCGCCGTGAGATGAATGGCGGAATCGGACACCGACCGATGGACCAAACCTAGACTTTTACATGTCATGCAATTTGGCTCAGACCATGGATGCCGAAACAACCGAGCGAAGGGATTTTGTTATGTGTCAGTAAAAGCTCTTGACCCCAAGAAGCCCATGTGAGCCAAACTCGGGTTCCAAGCTGGCATTTTCGGAAGTCTTCGCCGTCACCGCCCGCTGCGAGCACCGAGGCGCTGGCGCGGCCGTCGCGCGGCAGCCCAGCCTTGGCCTGGAAATCGCTGATCGCCTGCTTGGTCTTGGTCCCGATGGCCCCCACCGGCCTTGCCGTCGTCCCGGCTATTCGGATGGCGGACCAACAAGTGTTGCTTTGACGAAGCCGCTTCCGGTCAGCCAAGCGTGATCTCGGCTGAAGAACTTTGCCTTTACTCATGTTGCTAAGAATCAACCTTGCCGGACACTGGAAAAAATGTGTTAAAAGTGGACGGTGGCGCGGGGTTCCCTGCGCGTGTTTATTGCGAATACGCGCAGTTGGAGCAGGATGAAAAAATTTGGAGACCCGCAATGTTTAAGGTTGGGCTAACGGCGCTCGTCGCCATACCCTTAACATTCGCGTCTGCTCAAGCTTTCGACAACAGCGGCGCCGCCCGAGCCGCAGCTGCCTTCGCTCAGTTTGGTCTTCAGGGTCTCGCCGTCGCGGGACGGCCAGCGTATGGTGGAGCTCCTCCATTAGGACCGTATGAGGAAGCGCCCGTCAGCCCGCCGGCGTATACGCCCGTTTGCCGGACGCGATATGTGACGGTTGCAAACGGAAACACCTTGACGAATATGCCGATTACGATCTGCCGATGAGCAGCGACCCTCGAGGCGCATAAACTACCCTCAGAAGCCGAGTCGTCGTCCAACAGCCTACGTTAAGCCTTTTGGGCGGTCCGCTTCTCTCAAGCCGCAGCGCGTCAATGGCTCCTCGCGGCGGCCAGCACCGAGGCGCTGGCGCGGCCGTCTCGCGGCAGCCCGGTCTTGGCTTGGAAATCGCTGATTGCCTGCTTGGTCTTGGTCCCGATGACGCCATCGGCCTTGCCGTCGAGGTCATAGCCGCGCCGCATCAGAATCGCCTGCAATTCGCGCCGGTCCGCGCGGGACAGGCCCGGATCGCTGGTCGGCCAGGGCGTCTGAAGCCCGGGGCGCCCGCGCAGCCGGTCCGACAGGAGGGCGATCGCCAAAGCATAGGATTCGGCGGCGTTATAGGAATAGATCGCATCGAAATTATGCGTCACCAGAAACGCCGGCCCATTGGGGCCGGCCGGCAGCAGCAGGCCGGCGCTGGGGCCGCTCGGCCTCGAGCCATCGATTTTCGTAATGCCCCGCGCCGCCCACGCCGCCATCGGCTCCTTGCGGGACCGCCCCGAGGGGCCGGCGTAATGGGCCGGCAGGCGCACTTCAAAACCCCATTCGACGCCCGGCGTCCAGCCGCTCTTGCGCAAATAATTGGCGGTCGAGCCGAGCGCGTCGGGAACCGAATTGATGAGGTCCTTGCGGCCGTCGCCGTCGAAATCGACGGCGCTGCGCAAAAACGTCGAGGGCATGAACTGGGTGTGGCCGAAAGCGCCGGCCCAGGATCCCGCGAACTGCTCCGGCGCGATATCGCCATGCTGGAGGATTTTGAGGGAGGCGATGAATTCCGTGCGGAAATAGGCGGCGCGATAGTCGCTGCAGGAGAGCGTGGCGAGGGATTGCACGATCGGCCGCGTCCCAAAACTGCGGCCGAAATCCGATTCGACGCCCCAGATGGCGGTGATCGTGGCCTCATCGACGCCATAACGCGCCTGCGCCGCCGCCAGCGCCTGCCGCCAGCGCTGCATCATCGCGCGGCCGTCGTTGACCCTTTCCTCGTCGACGAGACCGGCGAGATAGTCCCAGATCGGCGTCTTGAACTCGGGCTGGGCCTGCGCCAAGGCGAAAATGCTGGGATCAGGCTGGAGCCCGCCGGTCGCCTTGTCGAAGGTCGCCGCATCGACGCCGCTCGCAAGGATCGTCGGCCGGAGGGCAGCGAGACAATCCTGGAAGGAGGCGGCCCGCGCGGGCGCGCCGCCGCCTGCAGCCGCAGCGAGAGCGAGCGAAAGCGCCACGAAGAGAGAGCGCGGGGGGCGATGAAATGCGTTCGTCCGAATCATGGCGGGGAGCATAACAGGACATGCGGCAAACGAAAGGCGCCTGCGGCGGAACGCGAGCGAGACTTCAGGCCGTCAGCAGCCGCTGCACCTCATTGACGAGATCCTTGAGGTGGAAAGGCTTGGATAGAACCTTCGCCTGCGGCGGCGCGTTGTTATCCGGATTGAGCGCCACGGCGGCGAACCCGGTAATGAACATCACTTTGATCTCCGGGTCGAGGTCGGTCGCGCGCCGCGCGAGTTCGATGCCATCCATCTCCGGCATCACAATATCGGTCAGCAGTAGCTCGAACGGTTCCTCGCAGAGGCGGTTATAGGCCGAAAGGCCATTATCGAACGATACGACGCCATAGCCGGCGTTCTGCAAGGCTTTGCCGAGAAAGCGGCGCATATCGTTGTCGTCCTCGGCGAGAAGGATCTTGCCAAGCTGGACTTTGGATTGGGTGGGAAAATTCATGTCGTTCATGGGAAGCCTCGCAATTCCGATCAAGGAAAGGCGAATTTCGTAAAAATCCCATGAAAATTCGCTGCGGCAAACGCGGCCCATGCGGTTTCCGCGCGATTGCAGGGTTTTTCTGCGGCGCGTGACAAATTTATCCTGCGACGCGTTCGATGAAGGCCGCTGGTGATTGCGGATTGGTGTGGACAGCAGGCTGCGACCTTGGCACATTAATTTGCTTAAAAATCTGTGCGGCTTTGAATCCGCTGAGGGAGATTGATGACAATCGAGCTTTCCGGCCAGTCCGACGCCAGCGAACCGGAGCTCGATCCATCCTTCGAGGTAAGCGAGCCGCAGGTCCTCGCGTCCGCGCTGGTGTTTTCCTCACCCCACTCAGGGAGCGTCTATCCGCGCGGTTTCCTGGAGCGTTCACGGCTGAGTTCGCTGCAATTGCGCCGCTCGGAAGACGCGTTCGTCGACCAGCTGTTCGAGGGTTGCCGCTCGATCGGCGCGCCGATGATCAAGGCGTTGTTCCCGCGCACCTATCTCGATCTCAATCGCGAGCCCTATGAGCTCGATCCGCGCATGTTCGACGGTCGGCTGCCGCCGTTCGCCAATACGCGTTCGATTCGCGTCGCGGGGGGCCTTGGCACCATCCCGCGCGTCGTCGGCCACGCCCAGGAGATTTACGCCACCCGGCTTCCGCTGGAAGAAGGGTTCCGGCGCATCGAGAAGCTGTACAAACCCTACCATGCCCGGCTGAGCGGCCTGCTGGCGCGGGCGCAGCTCCATTTCGGTCTCGCCGTCCTGATCGATTGCCATTCCATGCCTTCCGGCGCGTCCCCCCTCTGCGCAATCGCGCCGCCCGGGCTATTTTCCGGCCGCAGCCGCGACGCCGCCGGCGGCGAATCCAAACAAAGGCCCGACTTTGTGCTCGGCGACCGGCATGGCGCCAGCTGCGCGACCGTCCTCGTCGACGTGATCGAGACGCAACTGCGCCGGCTAGGCTACAGCGTGGCGCGCAACAAGCCTTACGCAGGCGGATTTATCACGGAAAGCTATGGCAATCCGGCCGCCAATCGCCATGCGCTCCAAATCGAGGTGAGCCGCGGACTTTACATGGACGAACAGAATGTGAGGCGCTCGGAACGTTTCGACGAGGTCCGCGCTGCTCTAACGCTAGTCGCAATCGCGGTCGCCGAGACGGTCGCGACGCGTCTCTCGGCGGCGCGCGACGCCGCCGAATAGGACCTTACTGGCGCCGGGCGTTGCCGGGTCAGGGCAAAGCGTCAAAGCCCTCGCGAAAGCCGGCCAGAGCCAGAGGAATGCCGATCCCCTCTTCCGGCGTCTGGAAGATGATGAAGGTCGCGTTCGCGCCCGCCTTCATTTGGTCGATCAGTTTTTGCTCCATCACGACTTCGGCGACGCAGCCGGTCGGCAGACAGCGCACGAAGCCGGCGCGCCCGACGTCGGCGTCGTCGATCTTGAGCCCGAGGCCGGAAGGCAAAAGCACGCCGAGGGGGGCGATGACGCGCAGCAAGCGGCTTTTGCCATCAGCGGTCTTCAGAACGATCACCACGAGATTGATGTTCGGCTTGTCTTCCGCGGCGACGCTCTGCAGCAAGGCGCACTGTTCCTTGGAGGCGCCGGGCGGCGTCTCGCAGCGCAGTTCCCAATCGCCGTGCTTGGCTTTGACGGCTCCTTGCGCGAGAGCCGCGCCCCCGCTCGCGGCCAAGACGAGCGCGCCGGCGATTGCGGCGGCGCCCGTCGCGCCCGAGCGGGTCAGCCCCCTTGGAGCGAAGCAAAGGAGACTGGCGAAAAGGGGGAGATAGGATTCGACGGCGTTCGCCATGCTTGCTCCGAAATTGAAATCGCGCGCAGCCGCTTCTTTGCGAAGTACTTGCGCGCCGATCGTGCTGCCTAGCAAATCGCGTCGAGCTGTCAAGTAAAGCGGGACTGTTTGGCCCCTCCGCCGCAGCCGGCGCGCATTGGATGCGACGATCGCGCCCTTGTGCCGCAAGGCTCGCAGAATTCTGTTGATTGCGCTGAAGGCGATTTTATGATTTCGAACTACCTTGCCGCCTTTTGTCCGCCCCTCTGGACGAGTCGAGTGGGAAGTGCTAGGCGCGGAGAGTCAGCCGTGGAACCGGAGCTTCGACTTTCATGAGATTTGCCAGCTCAGCCGCCCGTCTCCCGCACAACCTTTTACAAAATTGTCGTGCGGGGCTGGTCCCGGCGGTTGTTTTTCTGGCGACGCTCGCCGCCGGCTCGGTCCGAGCCGATGGCATTCCGCGGCCGGGGCAAATCACTTTCCAGGAAGCGGTCACCCCGATCGCCCGCGAAATGCATTTTTTCTATGATTCGATACTGACGCCGATCATCGTCGGAATCACCCTCTTCGTATTGGCGCTCCTAGCCTATATCGTGATCCGCTTCCGCGAAACGAAAAATCCCATCGCGACCCAGACGACGCACAACTCGTTGCTCGAAGTCGCCTGGACCGTGCTCCCGGTAATGATCCTCGTCATTATCGCCATTCCGTCCTTCCGCCTCCTCACCCATCAATTGGTCATTCCGCCAGCCGACATCACTCTTAAAGTCACAGGCAAGCAGTGGTTCTGGACCTATGACTATCCGAAAGATCAAGGCGGCGGCTTCTCGTTCGATTCCTATCTCATTCCCTGAGTTGGACCTGAAGCCCGGCGATATCCGCCTGCTCTCCGTGGACAATGAGGCCGTGGTGCCAGTCGGCAAGGTGGTGCATGTGCTTGTCACGGGCGCGGATGTCCTTCATTCTTTCACGGTTCCTTCCTTCGGGATCCGCATCGATGCGGTTCCCGGCCGGATGAACGAGACCTGGTTCAAGGCCGAACGCGAAGGCATCTATTATGGCCAATGCTCCAAGCTATGCGGCCAGAATCATGCTTTCATGCCAATCGCCGTGCGCGTCGTGAGTCCCGAGCAATATGCGGCCTGGCTTGCCTCAGCGGCCAAGAAATTTGCGTCAAGCACGCCTGATTTGCTGCGCTTTGCGAATAACAGCGCTCCGACCGGCCAAATGCGCTAGGCGCGACGAACAAGACATCTTTCGAGGGAGCGTTCCGTTGGCGACGAGCACGACAATCCATGAAGAGCACGGCCATGTGACCGGCTGGCGCCGCTATCTCTATTCGACCAATCACAAAGACATCGGCACGATGTATCTCACCTTTGGGCTCATCGCCGGCGTCTTCGGCGGCTTTCTTTCGGTCCTGATGCGCATGGAGCTGCAGGAGCCTGGGATTGAGGTCTTCAATCATCTCGCGATGACGTTAGGCGCGTCGCCCGAAACCGCCATCGATATGGCCAAGAACCTCTATAACGTAACGATCACGATGCACGGCCTCATCATGATCTTTTTCGTGGTCATGCCGGTGCTCATCGGCGGGTTCGGCAACTGGTTCGTCCCGATCATGATCGGCGCGCCGGACATGGCCTTCCCGCGCATGAACAACCTCTCGTTCTGGCTGCTCCCCGCGTCTTTCGCGCTCGCCTTCACCTCGATGTTCATGGACGGCGCGCCCGGCATGAAGGGCTTTGGAGGCGGCTGGGTCCTTTATCCACCGTTTTCGAGCAACACCGGCTCGCCCGGTCCAGCAATGGACTTCCTGATCTTGTCGATCCATCTCGCCGGCATGTCGTCGATCCTCGGCGCGATCAATTTCATTACGACGATCTTCAACATGCGCGCGCCCGGCATGACCTTGCACAAGATGCCGCTGTTCGCCTGGTCGATCCTCATCACCGCCTTCCTGCTGCTGTTGTCGTTGCCGGTGCTCGCCGGCGCCATCACCATGCTGCTCACCGACCGCAACTTCGGGACGACATTCTTCGACCCTTCCGGCGGCGGCGACCCGCTGCTGTTCCAGCATCTGTTCTGGTTCTTCGGCCACCCCGAAGTGTACATCCTGATCCTGCCCGGCTTCGGCATCATTAGCCACGTCATCTCGACCTTCTCGCGCAAGCCGATTTTCGGCTATCTCGGCATGGCTTACGCCATGGTGGCGATCGGCGTCGTCGGCTTTGTCGTTTGGGCGCACCACATGTTCACCGTCGGCCTATCGCTCGACACGCAGCGCTATTTCGTCTTCGCGACCATGGTCATCGCCGTACCGACGGGCATTAAGGTCTTTTCCTGGATCGCGACGATGTGGGGCGGCTCGGTCTCGTTCCGCACGCCAATGCTCTGGGCCGTCGGCTTCATCCTCCTCTTCACGATCGGCGGCGTGACCGGCGTCGTTCTCGCCAACGCCGGCATCGACCGCGCCTTGCACGAGACCTATTACGTCGTGGCTCACTTCCACTACGTTCTGTCGCTCGGGGCGGTGTTCGCGATCTTCGCCGGCTTCTATTACTGGTTCCCCAAAATGTCGGGGTTCCTCTACAATGAGACCCTCGCCGACGTGCAGTTCTGGCTGATGTTCGTCGGCGTCAACCTCACCTTCTTCCCGCAGCATTTCCTCGGCCTCGCCGGCATGCCGCGCCGCTATATCGACTATCCCGACGCTTTCACGCTGTGGAACCGGATCTCGTCTTTCGGCGCCTACATCTCCTTCGCCGGCGTCATCTTGTTCCTTTATGTCCTCTATGACGCGTTCGCCAAGAAACGCCTCGCCGGCGACAATCCGTGGGGCGTCGGCGCGACCACTCTCGAATGGACGCTGCCTTCGCCGCCGCCGTTCCACACTTTTGAAACCTTGCCGCGAATCGCGAGCACAGAACATTAGCCGCTGTTTCAGAAGGTTCGGCGATTTTTTGGGTTGAGATCGCGCGATAAGAAGAAGGAGGGCATGATGACGTTTCGCAGCTTTTTGCTCTCCCGCAAGATGCCCGGCGCTCGCGAAGCTGGGCGGTCGCCGGCGATCGCGGCGCGGCCGATCCTCGCGATCGACCCTTCGATCGGTCTGTCGGCAGCGCGTCTCAACGCGAAACGTCGAAACGGGCTGAGCGCATGAGTTCTCATCAGCCAGAGCAGCAGCGCCACGGTTCGCGACCTCGCGGTTTCAAACGCCAGCCCCGGCGATTACATCGCGCTGCTGAAGCCACGCGTCATGTCGCTCGTCGTTTTCACTGCTCTGACCGGCATTTTGATCGCGCCGACCCATGTCAATCCGGTCATCGGCTTCGCCTCGCTGCTCGCCATCGCAGTCGGCGCCGGCGCTTCGGGCGCGCTCAACATGTGGTATGACGCCGACATCGACGCGGTGATGCGGCGCACCTGCTGGCGGCCTATCCCGGCCGGCCGGGTGACGAGGGAAAGCGCGCTCGCTTTCGGCGCCGTGCTCGCGGGCCTTTCGGTTTTGACGCTCGGCTTCGTCGCCAATTGGCTGGCGGCCGCGCTGCTGGCTTTTACGATTTTCTTCTATGTCGTGATCTATACGATGTGGCTTAAGCGCGCGACGCCGCAAAATATCGTGATCGGCGGCGCCGCCGGAGCTTTCCCTCCGATGGTCGGGCATCTCGCCGCCGCTGGTCACGTCAGCCTCGCGAGCCTTGCGCTTTTTGCGATCATCTTCGTCTGGACGCCGCCGCATTTCTGGGCCCTCGCCTTGGTCAAGGCGGAAGATTTCGACCGCGCCGGCGTTCCGATGCTGCCCAATGCGAAGGGGCCGGACCGCACGCGGCGGGATATCCTCCTTTATGCGCTGGTTCTCGCCCCGCTCGGTCTTTCGCCTTGGCTTATCGGCTTCGCCTCGCCGGTCTATGGCATTCTCGCGTTCGCGCTCGGCGCCGTCATGCTGTTCCACGCCGCCCGCGTCTACGTCGTGCGCGATGGCGCCAACGCCGATCGATTCGCAATGCGGATGTTCGGCTTTTCGATTGTCTACCTGTTCCTGCTGTTCGCCGAGATCGTCGCCGAACAGCTTTTTGCAATGACGCGGATCGCTCTGGCGTGGTGACCCTATGACGATCCATGACAAGCCAGAAGGCATCAGGCTGACGCCGGAGGAGGAAAAGAACCGGCGCCACCGCAATGTGGCGATTGGGGTCGCGATCGCTTTGTTCGTCGTCCTTATCTATGTCGTGACGATCGCCAAGCTCGGGCCGGCCGTGCTCGATCGTCCGTTGTGAAAGGCGAGCCATGAACGCAGCGCCTGAGCCGCAAGCTTCCCTGAAGGCGGCTCGCAACAAAGGGCTCATCGCCGCCGCCGCCGCCGCCGCGGTTGTAGGCATGCTGGCGCTGTCATTCGCCTCCGTGCCGCTCTATCGCCTGTTCTGCGCATCGACCGGTTACGGCGGAACGACGCAAGTCGCCGACGCCGCGCCGGCGCGTCGAGGCGACCGTGATCTCATCGTGCGTTTCGACGCCAACGTGGCGCCAGGACTCCCATGGCGCTTCGAGCCTGAAACGCCGCAGATCAGGCTGCGCGACGGCGCAACCGCGACGGTGTTTTTCAAAGTCGCCAATCTGGCCGACCGCGCCATCTCGGCGCAGGCGACATATAATGTCGGCCCCAGTATCGCCGGCGCATATTTTAATAAAATCAGCTGCTTTTGTTTCAACGAACAAAGGCTTGACGCGGGTGAAACGGCGGAGCTGCCGGTCGTGTTCTTCCTCGATCCAGCGCTGGAGCGGGACGAAAGCATGCAGGGTGTCGCAATTGTAACGCTGTCCTATACATTCTTCGCCGCCAAGACGGCGAAGCCGGCGGCGCCAAACTTGGCCCAGACGGCGGGATAGGTTCGCCAAAAATCGGCGCCGAGATCCGCGAGCAGTTGAGAAGCCGCGCGTGTGGCGATTATGATGGAGCCTGGGCTCGACGAGCCTTGAAGGGGGAAGAGGGACAATTTTGATGTCGGACGTCCACGCAAAACCGAACCACGACTATCACCTCGTCGATCCGAGCCCATGGCCGGTGTTGGCGGCGATTGCGCTTTTCGCCATGGCGATGGGCGGCATCATTTGGATGAAGCATCTCCCGGTCGCCGGCATCAACCTTAACGGGCTTATTTTCGGCGCGGGCGTCATCGCGCTGCTTTTCGTCGCCGCCTCGTGGTGGATCGACTGCATCAAGGAATCAACCGAGGGCTACCACACCCGCATCGTGCAGATTGGCCTCCGCTATGGCATGATTCTGTTCATCGCGTCAGAAGTGATGTTCTTCGTCGCATGGTTCTGGGCGTTCTTCAACTCGAGCCTTTTTCCCGGCGAATCGATCGAAT
Organism: uncultured Alphaproteobacteria bacterium; assembly: GCA_963789645.1. Taxonomy (GTDB): domain Bacteria; phylum Pseudomonadota; class Alphaproteobacteria; order Rhizobiales; family Beijerinckiaceae; genus Methylocapsa. Next base: position 93,348 of record CAWBLM010000011.1, read on the forward strand.
ATCTCCGCAAGCAATTCATCGGCGGGACTTGGCCTCCGAAAGGAATCGAGGTCATCGATCCGTGGCGTTTCCCGCTGCTCAACACCCTGATCCTCTTGACCTCAGGAACCACGGTCACCTGGGCCCATCACGCCCTTCTGACCGGCGATCGCACAGGATTGAAAGCGGGCCTCGCCCTCACAATCCTTCTTGGCGTCCTGTTCACCTCCGTCCAAGCCTATGAATATTTTAATGCGCCCTTCGCATTCAAAGGATCAATCTACGGCGCTACTTTCTTCATGGCGACGGGCTTCCACGGCTTTCATGTCATTATCGGCTCGATCTTCCTCGCCGTTTGCCTGCTTCGAGCCTTCCTCGGTCAATTCTCGGTCGAACATCACCTCGGCTTTGAATTCGCCGCTTGGTATTGGCATTTCGTCGACGTCGTCTGGCTGTTCCTGTTCACCTGCATTTATGTGTGGGGATCGTGGGGTGGGCAGGTCGAGCAGCTCACATAGCGACAAGGAGCGGGCGGACCAAGGTCGCCCTGTCCTATTGCCAGCCGCAAATCCCTAGCCGTCGAGAAACGCCGCGACATCCGGGCGCCTCCGCAGCGCAGCCAGTTCCTCCTTGGTCGGCAACTGCGGTCGATCCCGCGCGGCGTCCACCAGGCAGAGAAAGCCTAGCGGCTTGGCTTGGCCGGCGCGGAACTGGTGCCAGGTCCAGGGCGGAATCGTAACAAGGTCATGCGCGCAAAGCGCATGAATCGTATTGCCGACGAGGCATTCGCCCTCGCCGCGCAGCACCATCACCGCATGTACATGCTGATGCCGTTCGAGCGTTGAATATCCGCCGGGCTGGATCTCGAAATAGCGCAGTTCGCCGGCCAGGCGCAGATCCGAAAACAGGGTCTGCCTCGAGACCGCCTTGAACGGCGCGCCGCCGGCGTCCTTGTAAGGGCGAGGTTCGACGCCCTCCCAGCGAAAAGCCGGCCCCGATTTGCGCAAAGGCGACGGTTCAGCGTCGGACATGGTCTCTTTCTCGCAGAGGTTCGGTGGAGCATGATCCTTCCACATAGGATCATCAGGCTCTCGCGCCTATTGTTTTGACCCGGCTTTTTTCCAAGAAGCCGGCTCCGCTTTTCCTCAGCCCGCCCCAGCCGAGCATCCCCGGTAGTCATGCTCGGCGACGGCGCGTACAAAGCGCGCCGTTTCCTCCGCCAACGCCTCGCGCGGCGCGCTGAGCAGCGCCCCGCCTATCAGCAGCATCACATCACGGCCATAGCAATCGAGCAATTCCGGCGTTCGCTGGACGCTCATGCCTCCCGCAGGCGTCGGAACGCTCGGCGCAAGGGCGCTGAGATCTGCGAGCAGTCCGGCGGCGATCGCTTTGCAAGTTGCGAGCGAATAGCCGAACCTGCCGCCATAATTCGGAAAGATCGACGCATCGGCGCCAAACAAGCGAAACAGCCGCGCGAAGAGGACCGGGGAGACGCGTGCGCCCGTCATCGTCGGATGGGCCAGAAAGGCGAAATCGGGATTGTTGCGCCGCAGGGCGACAAAATTCGACGGACCGGCGATCATTGGCGCAATCAACACGGTGTCCAAACCTACCTCCCGCGCGAGCGCAATCTGACGCTCCATCTCGGCGCAGGCCCCAGAGAGGCTCGGCACGTAACAGGTCCTGCGTCCCGTCAGCTCTTGCGCCTTTTCGATCGCCGCCGCGCATGCGCGAACCCGTTTGGCGAAAGGGCTAAAAGGCTGGTCGGCGAGCCCGTGATCGTCTTTGATGAAGTCGAGCCCGCCCTTGGCCAATTCGAAGGCGAGAACCGCGAGATCGTCGGGCGCCAGACCCTGCGGCTTCAGGGCCGAACAGGTCATGGCGCGCTCCGTCGCGCCAACGCGCGAGCGCAAACCCGAAAGTCCATGGTAAGGACCGCCGAACGCCGCTAGGATCTCATGCGGAAAGATGGCGTCGCAGAGCGCCACGTCGTCATGCAGCGAGCTGTTGCCGAACAGCATATTGATCAATTGGCCCGCATCGTCGCCGACCGTCGCCGTGGCGAGATCGATGCGAACCTCGAACGAACCATCGCCGCAATTCTCGATCCCCGTCACCTCACCAACAATACCGGATAGGATTGCGGCGTCGCGGATCGCCGAAAGCGGCATCTCGACGCTTTGCTCGATCGCGATCGCCTGGGCGCGCGCTTCGATGTCGCTCGAGTTGCTCCGCACCTTGTAGACCGCCGTCAGTCGTGAAGTCACAGCAGCGCTTTCGTCAAGACGGCGCCGCGCCGGGGGAATGGCGGCGACGGGCTATTTCAAGCCCATCCAGACGAGAATGGGAACTCTTTCGTCGCCGTCCCACCAGTGCGGCCTGCCTTTCAATACGTCGACGCCGCGGTAGGGCGCGGGTGCCTGCGTCAGCAGCGTTTTCGGCGCATCGCGGAGGTAGGCGTCGAAAAATGCGACGAGATAGGAATCCTTTATAGCCCGGATGCGGGCCGGCTCCGCGAACAGCCAGCTCTTGAACGCTTCGCGCGAAAATGCCCAGTCCGTGAAATTGCCGTGGGCGACGTCGCGAAACCGGAATCCATATTTGTCGGGCGACTCCACGAGGCGCGCGCTCTCGACCAAGAAACGTTGCTGAAGGATTGCGTAATAGCGTGTGCCGGGATCGGGTGAATTGAGAGTATGCGGGCCCGGGACGGGCTCGTCCTCGATGAGGAGCAGATAAGGCTTTCCGATCGAGCCCGTCAAGGCGGGGCCGAACACCCATCCATCGAGATTGGCGGCGGCGACGACGCGCGGGTCGAGGATCGCGCCCATGGCCGCTACGGCTCCGCCATAGGAAAATCCGAAGAATCCAACTCTGTCGAACTGAACTTGCTCGCGCCAAGCCCCGCTGACAGAAGCCTCGAGGCGATCGAGCGCATCGAGCGCGTGCTGCGCCTCCCGGGCGGCTTTATCGGCGCCGCGAATCAAAGTCGCCTTAAAAGCCGTCTCGGACGAAAAATTGAAAAAAGGCTGCGCCGGATCGAGCGGCTTGCCATGATCGACGTCGTCGATGGCGACGACGATAAAGCCGTGACTTGCGAGCGAAGCCGAGGTTGAGGCGTTGTCGTCGCGAGGGCCATTCAGGCCAGGCGCGTAAAGTAGCACCGGATAGCGCGCAGGCGTCGACGGCTTCGCCAAACGCCGCTCGCTCAAGGCGACTGGGTCGATCGGCGCCACGCCCCCATCAGCCGGCGCCGCCGCAGGATACCAGATTTGGACGGTGATGGCGGCGCCCTCGCCGCTGAGGCGCGCGCGCCTGGGCGGCAATGAGACAATGGCCGTCTCGACGGGCAAGGGGCCCGAGGGGCGAGGTGGCGGAGGAAGAAACGCGAACCGCCACGCTGCGCTCGCGATGCGAGGGGCCGCCGGGCCAAACAGCAAGCCGCCAATGACCAACGCGGCGGCCAGCGCGGCGTGAATTGCCCTCGGCGCCGAGCCCCATCGGAACGCGATGAAGAAGCCAGCGATGGCCGCAACGAGGATGATTGCGCCGACGATAAACCCGAAGCGGCCCATGATTTGATCGAAACGGAGGTCGAGGATCTTCGCCATGCGTTCGATCTCGATGGACTAAGTCTGTCGGGCTCGCGACCGCGGTTCTCAGCTCAGTTGCGCGTTCCGCCTTTGGACTTGGAAGCGGCGCGGTCGCGCTCCGCGTCAATCTCTGCGAGAAGGGGCTGAAGAAATTTGGCGATGACGCTCGCGCCCTCATCCTGGAAGAACATGTCTTCGTGCCAGCCGGGAATGCGCTGGACGAACAGCTTGCCTTTCACGAGATCTGTCCAGCCCATGTTCGGGTCGGCGAAGGTGGTGACGATCTCATCGCTTTGAAGCAGCGCGACATCGCTCTTGATCGGAGCGATCTTATAGGCGCCGCGCGCTGTTTCGAGAGAATAGAGGAAGAGCCAGCGAACTCCGGTCGACGACCCGTTTCGAGAGCTGGGCTCCATCGATGAGGCCGATTTTAGACGCGAATTCGAGTAGGCGCAGCTTGCGCACGATCGTGAACGTGGACAAGACGTCGGCGACCCGAGCCTTGCCGCTGAGCATAAGCTTGAGTCGGTGGCCCACCGTGTGAAGCCAATAGAACAAATGATAGATGAATTGTCTGCCGAACGGATACGAGGCCAGATATCCTGGCACCCAAATGTCCGAGAGGATCAGTAGCGGGACGGATTCGCCCGCCGCAGTCAGCTGCTGCGCGCATTCATAGGCGAGAGCTCCTGCGACGCATAGCCCGCACAAAATATACGGACCGTGCGGCTGCGACTCGCGAATGAGGCGAACATAATCGACGGCGATTTCATTGAGGGTTCGGACCGGCGCCGGATCGTCGCCCTCCGGCTGAAGCAGAGGAATGCCGACGAAGGGCCGCTCTGGTCCGATCCGCCTCGCCAAATTATAGTAGAGCACAGAATTGTTGATGGCGATGATTGGCGTCTTGTCGCCTTCAGGCTGGATTTGGACGAGTCGGCGCGGGCTCGGCGCGTCTTTCGGTTCCGGCAGGCAAGCCGCGAACTCCCGCAGGGTCGGCGCCTGAAAAAGAGCAACCGGTTCGAGCTTGACGCCAAACTCGGCGGCGACGCGGGCCATCAGCCGAATGGTTAGAAGCGAATGGCCGCCGAGGTCGAAGAAATTCGATGCTGGCGCAATATCCTGGACCCTCAACAGTTCGCGCCAGATCGCCGCCAGCCTCGATTCGACCTCGCTCAGCTGGCCGCGGCGCGACGCGACGGATGGCTCGGCAGGCAGGAGGAAGGCGGCCGGCGGCGGCGGCAAAACTCGCTGATCGACCTCGCCGCGCGCGTTGCGTGGCAATTCCATCAGGATGCTGACGCCGCCCGGCCGTTGCGCGCCGGCCGGCAAGGCTTCTTTGAGATAGGCTTTGAGTGTTGCGGGCAGAGTTTCGAGCGCAACGCGAATGTCGGGCTTCGGCGCGACATAAGCATAAGGGAGCGGATCCTCGCCATGATCAGGAGCGGGCGCGACAAAAGCCTCCTTGACTTCCTGGCGCCGCAGCAAGGCGGCCTCTATGGCGTCGAGATCTTCGCGCGGCTTTGGCGCATCGATGAGATCCCTCAAAGGCGGCGTCAGCGACGACAGTTTCGCTTGCGGATGCAAAATCGCAAATTCGAAGGTCGACATCAGAAAGTCGAGCAAGCGCTCGGCCGTGCGCCGCTCGAATAGATCCGGATTATACTCCATCGCCATGCGCCAGCCGTTCGGCCAATGGACCATGAAAAAAATGAGATCGTAAAGCGAGCCGGCCGAGAGCGAAGGCTGCCCGTGCAAGACGAAATCGCCGTAGCTCTTATGATCCATGACGTCGCGCAGGACGGTGAAATTGACCGAGATCAGCGGCGTGCGCTTTGGGTCGCGCGGGGGATTGAGGATTTCGACGAGTTTGTCGAACGGCATGCGCTGATTGATCAGCGCGTCCTGAACGGTCCCATTTACCCGCGACAGAAAGGTTTCAAAGGACGGATCGCCCGATGCGTCAAAACGCATGACGAGATTATTGATGAACATGCCGATCATATTCTCGAGGTCCGGATCGTCGCGCCCGGCGATCTGGGTCCCAAATATGACGTCGGTTTCTCCGGTATAGCGATGCAGCATCGCTCCGGTCACGGCGCAGCCGAAGCTGAACAGGGTCAAATTGTGTTTGCGAGCGGCCTCCTCGAGTTTATCGCCGAGGTCCCCAGGCAAAATGGAGGCGAGAATGACGCCCTTGTAGGTCGGCCGGCTCGGCCTTGGATGGTCGGGGACGACCTCGAAATAAGTCGCGTCGCCGAGCTGTTTCTTCCAATAGGCGGTTTCGGCCTCGAATACGCCGCTTGCGAAATATTCCTTTTGCCACAGGCAATAGTCGCCATATTGCAGCGGCGGCTGCGGCAAATCGTAGGGACGCTTGGCGTTGAGCGCCTCCGCGATGACGCCGAACTCACTGGCCAGCACGCGGATCGACCAGCCGTCGAAGGCGATCTGGTGAACTGTGACCAGCAGGAAGGCGCGTTCCGAAGAGAGACGCAAAAAGGTCACCCGGATCGGCGGCGCCTGAGAGAGATCGAATGATAGATGCGCCTCGCGCTCTCCTAGCTTCAAGGCCTCTTTGAGCTGCTCTGCTTCAGGAAGCATCGTGAGATCGATCACGGACAGCTTGAAATCCAGATGATTTCAGCGCCTCCTGCATCGCTTCGCCGTCTTTCTCGAAGAAGCGCGAGCGCAGGATCTCATGACGGTCGACAATGGTCTGAAAAGCCAGCTCGACCGTAGCAGAGCTGAGCCGGCCGCTGATTTCCCAGCGCAGCGCGACGTTCAGCGCCGCGTTGCCGGGGCTGAGGGAATTGATGAACCAGCAGCGGTTCTGTGACGCTGAGCACGGAAAAACGAGATCGGCGCTCGACGGCGATGACAAAGATATCTCCGGCGGATGATGCGGCCCCGAGCCAGCGTGCAAGCGATCGAGTTCATCCTCGGTCCGATGCGCCGTCATGCGGATGATTCCTTGACTTGCGCCGCCCGCCGAAAACTTTTCAGAGAGGGCGCCGCCAAAACTGGCGGCGTCGCCACGGCGGGAGGTCGATCACTCGCGGCTTCGGCGAGTTCTGCGATCGTCGGAAATCGCATCAGATGCCTCGCCTCGAGACCGATATCCTGGGCTAACATACGTGCTGCGATGCGGAACAGGTGAATGGAATCCGCCCCGAGAGCGAAAATGTTATCGTGAATGCCGATTTCATCGATCTGCAGCACCTCTCGCCAGATCGCGGCGAGCTTGGCCTCGAGCGGCGTTCGCGGCGGCGTAATGACGCGCCGTTCTTCCGGCTGGGCAAAATCCGGCTTCGGCAAGGATTTGCGATCGAGCTTTCCGTTTGGAGTAAGCGGCAGCGCGTCGAGCCTGACCCAGATGGCCGGAACCATATAGTCGGGCAAACGGAGCGCCGCATGCGCCGAAAGCTCGGATGCGGAAACAGCCTGTCCTGGCGCCGCGACATAGTATCCGACGAGACGCGGCGTTCCCGCCGTGGGCGTCTCGATCGAAGCAGCGCAAGCCGAAACGCCCGGACACGCCCGTACGACCGATTCAATCTCCTCAAGTTCGATGCGGAATCCGCGAAGCTTGACCTGGGTGTCGATGCGGCCGAGCACTTCGATGGAGCCATCCGCCAGGCGCCGGGCGAGGTCGCCGGTGCGGTATAGCCGTTGCGGGGCGCCGTCGCCGATAGCGATGCTCAGGAAAGCCGCGGCATCGAGGTCGGCGCGGCGGAAATAGCCGAGCGCCAGTCCGGCGCCGCCGATAAACAGCTCGCCGACGCCGCCAACCGGGGCCAGTTCACGCGCCTTGTCCAGAACGTAGAGTTGAGTGTTGAGCACTGGAGCGCCGATCGTGATCGGCGCAGGCGCCGCGGGCACCCGGCCGATGCTCGACCAGATGGTGGTCTCGGTCGGACCATAAACATTCCACAATTCGCCGCCGTCCTCGAGCAGCGCGTCCGCGAGATCGCGAGGGAGCGCCTCCCCGCCGCAAAGCATGCGGAGGCCCGGGCGGCCCTTGAATCCCGCCTCGGTCAGGATGCGCCAAAGCGATGGCGTCGCCTGGACAATGGTCGCCTGCGCCTTCTCGATCAGTCTCGCAAGGCCGAAGCCGCCGCGCACATCATCGCGGCTCGCGATCACGACCGAACCGCCAGTGATGAGCGGCAGATAAAGTTCGAGCGCCGCTATGTCGAACGAGATCGTAGTAGCCGCGACCAGCGCGTCGCGCGGGCCGGCCCCGAGGGTGCGCGCAATCGACCACAGAAGATTGGCGACTGCGCGGTGAGCGATCTCGACGCCCTTTGGCGCGCCAGTCGACCCCGAGGTGAAGATGACGTAGCAGGGCCGATCCGCATTCGCCTCGACGGGCGGCGGATCGGACGGACGGGCCGCGATCGCGCCGGCGTCGGCGTCGATCCGCACAATGGGAACGCCGGGCGCCATCGCCCCCAAAAAGGCGTTGTCGCAGACGACGGCCGAGACCGCTGCGTTGTCGAGCACAAGACGCAGCCGCGCCGCCGGATGGCTCGGATCGAGCGGCACATAGGCGCAGCCTGTCTTCATGATCGCCAACAAGGCGATCAGCATGTCGAGCGAACGCTCCGTCGCGACGCCGATGCGGCCGGCGGGATCGCTGACGACGCCGCGCAAATGATTGGCCAGCCGGTTGGCGCGCTCGTCGAGCTCGCGATAGCTAAGCGCCGCCTCGGCGAAACGAGCGGCGATCGCGTCCGGCGTCCGCGCCGCCTGAGCGGCGATGAGCTCATGCACGGGGCGAAGATCGAGGTCATGCGCCGCCGTCGCATTGAGCCCCGCCGTCAGCCATGCGCGCTCATCCGGCGAGAGCAGCGGCAACGCCGAGACGCGCCGCGCCGGGTCCGCCGCGATTTCGCCGAGAAGCGTCCGGTACTGGCCGATCCACCGCTCAATCGTCGCCTCGTCGAACAAGTCTGTGTTGTAGTCGCAATCGATGCGCAGCCCGCCATCCTGTTCGGTGATGTTGAAGAAAAGGTCGAAAATCACCGCCGCTTTCGGATTGGACTGCGCTTCGATCTCAAGCCCCGGCAAATGGATCTTGTCGCCGAGACGTTCGAGATTGAACTGCGCCTCGACCAGCGGACGCCGGCCGGCCTCGCGCGGCAGCGCCATTTTGCGAACGAGCGTGCCAAGGGTGAAGCTCTGGTTCTCATAGGCCGCGAGCACGATCTGGCGGGTCGCCGCCAGATACTCCGCTATGGTCGTTTCATCGCTCCAGCGTCCGCGCAGCGGAAGAAAATTGACGCAATGGCCGACAAGGCTGTCGCCCTCGACGAGGGACTGCCCCGCCGCCGGAATGCCGACGACGACTTCATTCTGGCCGGCGAGCCGGGCGAGCAGCGCCTCGAACGCCGCAAGCAGCGCAACGAAAAGGGTGCAGCCTTGCCGCGCCGTCGCCTTGCGGAACAGCTGCGTCAGGTCCGCGTCGATCCTGCGCGTCAGGGTGGCCCCCGCAAAGGTCTTTTGCAGACGCCGCGGCCGGTCCGTCGGCAGGTCGAGCGGCGGCGGCGGCGGCGTAAACTGCGGCAGCCAGAAGGCGTCGACAGCCGCGCCTTCCCGCTTCTGCCGCGCCCGCTCCTCGACGCCATAGCGCGCAAAAGACATCGGCGCAGGCAGATCGGCCGCGATCCCTTCGACGGCCGCCTGATAGAGCTTGGTCAATTCGCCGATCATGACGTTGAACGACCAGCCGTCGCAGATGATATGGTGGGCGGTCAAAACAAGGGCATGATCGTCCGCCGCGAAGCGGACAAGCTGCGCGCGCACCAGCGGTCCGTTGACGAGGTCGAATGGCGTCCTTGCGTCATGGGCGAGAAGTTCGCGCCAAGCGTCCTGCGTCGTCGATTGCGGGCGTCAGCTCCAGATCGCGCTCGAACAGCTCGACCTCGAGCGCGGGCAGGATCCGCATGCGTTCGCCATTGGCCTGGAAAACGGCGCGCAGCGCGTCGTGCCGGGCGACCAGCTGGCCAAGCGCTTCGCCTAACGCCTTCCGGTCCAGCGCGCCGCGCAGCCGCAGCGTCACGGATTCGTTGAAGGCGCATGAAGCCTCCTCCGAAAGTTGCGCGGAGAGCCAGATTTCGGTCTGCGCTTCGGTCAGCGGCACGTCGGTCTCGGGCTCGGGGCCAAGGCCGGGAGGCGCCGGAAAGAAGTCGGCCTTCTGCATCGCGACGATCGCGTCCTCAAACGCTTCGGCGATGGCCGCAATGTCCGCGTCGCTATGAGCGGTCGTCAGGAAGCATGGATAATGCTCCTGAACATAGACGCCGCGCTCCAGCATGTAGGGGTAGAACAGGCTGGCGTAGCGCGACACATCGCCGAGGTTGAAGAAGAACAGGCTGCCAAAGGTCTCCAAATGGAGATCGAGCTCCGCGCTGGCGCACGAAACCGTTGAGACGCTTGACCAGCGCCGCCGTGCGGGCGCTGACGCCCTCCTGCAACGCGGGTCCTTGCTCCTTGAGATGGTTCAGCACGGCCCATACCGCGGCCATCACCAGCGGATGGCGCACGAAAGTGCCGGCAAAGAAGGTCATGCCGGTCTCAGGATAGGAGTCGTCGCCGTAATTCCAGCAGCCGCCGTCGAGCGCGTCCATGAAGACGGCTTTGCCGGCGAGGATGCCGACAGGAAGGCCGCCGCCGACGACTTTGCCATAAGTCGCAAGATCAGCCTTGATGCCAAACAGATGCTGCATGCCGCCGGGATGCATCCGGAAGCCGGTGACCACTTCATCGAAGATGAGCGCCGCGCCCGAGGCTTCCGTGATCGCGCGGATCTCCCTCAAAAATTCGACTGGACGCAGCTCCGGATGGCGGCTTTGCACCGGCTCGACCAGAACCGCGGCGAGTTCGTCGGCGTGGGCGCGGATCCATTCGAGCAATTCCGGCGCGCCATATGGCAAAACCACCATGTTCTCGACGGATTTGCCGGGAATGCCCGCAGCCGCCGGCATTGCTCGCGCGACTCCCGAGCGCAGCGTTCCCTTGACAAGGACTTCGTCGAATTGGCCGTGATAGTCGCCGGTGAAGGTGGCGATGGCGCTGCGTCCCGTTACCGTGCGGGCGACGCGCATCGCCGCCATGACGGCCTCGGATCCGGTGTTGCAGAAGGTCACGCGCTCATTGCCGGTCATCTCGGAAAAAAGCGTCGCGACGCGCCCGGCCAACGCCGACTGCGGCCCGATGGCGAAACCCTTGCGCAATTGCTCCGCGACCGCCTCGACCACGAAAGGCGCCGCATGGCCGAAGAACGTCTGACCGTAGCCGTTGACGAGATCGATATAGGAGTTGCCGTCAACGTCATAGATGCGCGAGCCGCTGGCGCGATCGCTGACGACCGGATAGACGAGATCCTTCCATTCGGTGCGGAACCCGGCGGCGGCGCGGGGATCGGCGAGAACTGGCCGGTATTCTTGTGTCAGGCGCTTTGATTCGGCGGTTCGTCCGTTAAAGCGCGAAATGAGCTCGGCGAGCGCGCGCTGCTGCGTCTCGTTCATTTCCGCGGGCGGCGCAGAGCGGGCCGCCGCGATCATCTCGAACCGCGACTTCGGCTCATCCATTGCGGCGGCTGGCGGCACTGCGGAGACGGAGGGCGCCGGCGCGGCCGGGACGGCCTGAGGCGTCAAGGACTGGGCGGCCGGCTGAGGCGCCGGCGCGAGCGGCTGCGACGCGGCGGGAGAGGCGACGCCGCGCAGCGCGTCGAGCTGCTGCGCCATCAGGCGGCTCATGACGTCGAGTTGGTCGCGAATGATCTGCTCGACTGAACCCGATCCGGCGGAGTTGGGCAAGCCGAGGGGAGCGAAGGCGGCAGGGGGTGGGGTTGAGGCCAAAAGCTGCGGCGGGGCCGGTTGGACGCTCGGCGCCGCTTGGGCGGCGGTTGGTGCGGGCGCCGCTTGCGCGGCTCGAAACTCGGGCGGCAGATTCGCCTCGAGGTGGGCGGTGAGCGCCGGAACGGTCGACAGGTCGCCGAGCAGTTGCCGGAAGGTCAGCTTGGTTTTGAAATCACGCTGCAGCTGCTGCGTCACCTGACTGAGGAACAGCGAAGTCGAAGCCCATTTCGAGGAAGCTCGTCTCAGGAGCGAGATGGGCGATGGGTTCACCGGACAAACTCTCGAATATCTCGACCACATGTTCGCGCAGCCTCGCGCCCGCTCCATTCGGGACCGTCGTCGATTGAGGTGATGTCGGCATAGGAGCTGCGGCCATAGGCGAAAATGTCTCCGGCGAAGTCACCGGCGGCGCGAATATGCCGACGGCCAAAGGTGAAGGTGAAGGGCCAAGCTCGCGCGGGGCTGGAGCGGCCTCTGCGGCGGGCGCCTCAGCTTGGCGCGCGGTCGGCGCGTCGATCCAGCAACGCACGCGTTCGAACGGATAGGTCGGCAAGGAAACGCGCCGCCGCTTGGCGTCGGAATGGACGCCGCGCCAGTCGATCGGCGCCCCGGCGCACCAGAGCTGCGCCGCTGAGCGGGCGAAAGCGTCGCAGTCGGACGATTCCCGCCCTGAGTCGGGCAGCGAAGAGAGGACGGCGTCGGCGCCCGCGCCTGCGCCGCCCTGCCGGGCGAGCGTCGAGAGCGTGACCCCGGGACCCGCCTCGATGAGGATCGGGTCCGGCCCAGCATCGCGCAAAAGCGTCGCGAGCCCGGCGGCGAAACGCACCGGGGCGCGGCAATGCGCGGCCCAGTAGTCGGGCGATGTCGCTTCGGCCGTAGTCAGCCAATCGCCGGTCATCGAGGAGATCAGCCGCATCTTCGGAGGCGACAGCCTGACGCCGTCGAATTTTACGCGCAAAGCCTCAGCCGCTGGATCCATCATTGGCGAATGGAAAGCGTGCGACGTGTGAAGGCGCCGGACCATCACGCCGCGCGCGGAAAGCTCGGCGTCAAGTTCGGCGATCGCGTCATCCGGGCCAGCCGCGACGCAGAGCTTTGGACCGTTGATGGCGGCGAGCGCCACAGGCCCGCTTAAAAATGGAATCAATTCCGCTTCCGGCAAGCGGACAGCCATCATCGAGCCGCGCGGCATCTCCTGCATCAGACGGCCTCTCGCCACGATCAGGCGCAGCGCGTCCTCATGCGAAAAAACGCCGGCGAGGCATGCGCCGACGAACTCGCCGACGCTATGCCCGATCATCAGCTGCGGCGTGACGCCCACGCTGCGCCACAACGCCGCCAGCGCATAGCTGACCGCGAAGAGAGCCGGCTGCGCAAACTCCGTCGCCTGCAAGGCTTCCCCGGTCAGGCGCGCGCCCGCCTCGCCGTAAAGCAGCGCACATAGATCGGCGCCGAGGGCGGGACGCAAGATTTCGGCGCTGAGGCGCATGCTGTCCCGGAACGCGCGTTCGGTCTCAAAGAGGCCAAGCCCCATCGCCGGATATTGTGCGCCCTGCCCCGGAAACATGAAGGCGAGCGGGCGGGGAGCAACCGGCGCGCCGGTTGCGAGGCCCCGCCCCGACTCCAAGGCCGCCGCCGCCAATTCGAGGTCCGTCGCCGCCACAGCCGCGCGATGGCTGAAAGCGCGCCGTCCAACTTCGGTCGTGTAGGCGACGTCGGCGAGCGGCAGCTCGGGATGGGATTTAAGATGCGTCGCCAGATTGCGCCTGGCTGTCGCGAGCGCCGATGGGGTGCGCGCCGAGACGCAAATAATTTGCGTTGGACGCGAGGTCGGCTCCGAAATGAAGACTGGCGCCTCCTCCAGAACAACATGCGCGTTCGTGCCGCCGACGCCGAATGCGCTGACCCCGGCGCGGCGCGGCTCCTCGCCGCCCGGCCATTCGCGCCACTCGCGGTTGACGTAGAACGGACCGCCCTCGAAAGCGATGTGCCGATTGGGCGTCTCGAAGAACAATGTCGCCGGCAATTGTCGGTTTTGCAGCGCCAGCGCGGTTTTGATGAGGCCGGCGACCCCGGCTGCCGCGTCGAGATGGCCGACATTTGGCTTCACCGAGCCCAACGCGCAAAAGCCGACGTCATTGGTGCTGGCGCGGAACGCCCGGGTCAGCCCCGCGACTTCGATCGGATCGCCAAGCGGCGTCGCCGTGCCATGGCATTCGATATAGCCGATCGAACGCGCGTCGACTTCGGCGTTCGCCAGCGCCGCCGCGATCACTTCCCACTGTCCGTTGACGCTCGGCGCGGTGAACCCCGCGCGCGCGGCACCGTCATTGTTGAGGGCCGAGCCGCGAATAACCGCATAAACGTGATCGCCGTCCGCGATCGCATCTTCGGTCCGCTTCAACAGGACGACGCCGGCGCCACTGCCGAAAACGGTTCCGTCTGCTTTGGCGTCGAAAGTGCGCACATGCCCGGTCGGCGACACCATGGCGCCTTCGAGCGCGAGATAGCCGCGCCGCTGCGGGAAGGTGATCGAAACGCCGCCGGCAAGGGCCATGTCGGATTCGAACAGCAAAAGGCTCTGACACGCCTGCGCGATGGCGACGAGCGATGTCGAGCAGGCGGTCTGCACCGTCATCGCCGGCCCGCGCAGACCAAGCTTATAGGAGAGGCGCGTCGCGAAAACGTCCGGCAACGCGCCGAGCAGCTCGCCATAGCTGCCGACCTGATAATTGCTGGTGAAAAGGTCGACGGCCTGGCGATCCTGCAGAACGTTGCGCAGGAAATAGGTGCTCATGCTGCAGCCGGCGAAGACGCCGATCGCGTCCTTGTAGGTCGCCGGATCGTAGCCTGCGTCCTCCAAGGCCTGCCACGCGCATTCGAGGAAGAGGCGGTGCTGCGGATCGGTGAGCTCGGCCTCTCTCGCATGCATGGCGAAGAAGGCCGCGTCGAATTCCTCGACGCCTTCCAGCACCGAGCGCGCGCGGACGAAATTCGGGTCGTCGCGAATGCTTCGATCGAAAGCGTCCTCGAGCTCCGCATCGGCAAAATGGCTGATCAACTCGACGCCGTCGCGCAAGTTGCGCCAGAACGACGCGACATCGGCGGCGCCGGGAAATCGGCCCGCCATGCCGATAATGGCGATCCCCGGCGGAGTGGAAGCAGCTGGGAGGGGCGCGTTCTCTTTCATGATCCCCGCCCTATTCCGCCGAAGCCAAGCGGCGGCGCGAAGCGCGCTTCAGCGCCTCCGCCTGGCGAAGCTTGCGGCTGTTTATATCATCCATGGCGAGCTTGTCGCTGGCGATATTGGCGCTTTGCGCGCCCTCGCGAGAGCCGGCCCGCTCGTCGCAGATTTTGCAGATGCGCGGCAAGCGAACGAAATCGTGGTGAATTCGAACAGTAGCCGTCATCGGCACATCTTGCCGAAACTGCGTCTTGACCTCCTCCTGCAACGCCATCACGTCGAGAGAAGCGCCGCCGAGATCGAAAAAATTGGCGTCGAGGCCAACAGAGCCGAGTTTCAGTAGCCGGCCCCAGATCGACGCGAGCGCCGCTTCGATGTCGTTCGAGGTCGCGGGCCAACTCCGCGAGGGCGCCCGCGAAAGGGTCTGGAAGCGCCGCGCGGTCGACCTTGCCATTGGGCGTGCGCGGCAGCTCCGCCACAATGACGAAATGCGACGGGATCATATAATCTGGAGCTAGAGCCAGCATTTGCGTCCGCAAGGCGACGGGATCGAGCGCCGATAGAGAAGAAATAAACGCGACGATCTGCCGGTCTCCATCCGGGCGCGATCGCACAACGGCCGCGGCGTCCGCAACTTGCGGCAGGCGCCGAAGGACGGCTTCAACTTCGTCGATTTCGACGCGTTTGCCGCGAATCTTGACTTGGCGATCGACGCGGCCGACGAATTCCACTACGCCATCCTGGCGCTGCCGGACGAGATCGCCGGTGCGATACATTAAACGGCCAGGTCGGCCGCCGAAAACGTCAGGAAGGAATTTTTCGCCCGTGAGCTCAGGCCGGTTGAGGTAGCCGAGGGCGACGCCCTCGCCGGCCGCGAACAATTCGCCCTCCTCGCCGGCGCCGACTTGGCGAAGCTCCTGATCGAGCACGTAAACTTCGGTGTGATCGATGGGCCGGCCAATCGGAATCGGAAGGTCGGCGCTGGCGTCGCGCGGAACCGTATAGCAGCAGGTGAAAGTGGTGTTCTCGGTCGGGCCATAGCCATTGACGAGGCGGCAGTCCGGAAGCACGTCGAGCGCGCGCCGCACATGGCGGGGCGACAGCACGTCGCCGCCGGCGATCAGCAGGCGCAAGGGCCGCAGGACCTCGATCTGGCGATCGACGATGGCATGGAACAGGCTGGCGGTGAGCCAGGCCGCGGTCACGCCATAATTTTCAATCGCGGCGCCGATCTCGCCGAAACTCGGATGCTGGGCGCCGAGGATAGCGATCGCGGCGCCGTTCAACAGAGGGCTCCAAATTTCGAGCGTCGACGCGTCAAAGGCGAGCGGCGCGAATTGCAGGAAGACGTCGTCCGGGCGAAGATCGATGAAGCTATTGTAGGCGAGGCGCGTGACGCCGCGATGAGGAACCATTACGCCTTTTGGCCGCCCCGTCGTTCCCGATGTGTACATGACATAAGCTAGATCGTCGCCGGCGCAAATTTCCGCGAGCGGCGCGTCGTTCTCGCGCGCAATGGCCTGGGCCTCCTGATCCATGCAGACCGTCGGCGCGGTCCACGGCGGCGCCCCGACCGAAAGCATATGCGAGACGGACACGACTACGGCTGGCGCTGCGTCCGAGGCGATGAAGGCGAGATGATCGGCAGGATAGGCCGGGTCGAGCGGCGCGAAGGCCGCGCCGGTCTTAAGGGCGCCCAGCATCGCGATGATCGCCTCTGGGGAGCGCGGCAGGAACAATCCGACGATCGAGCCTTTGCGAACGCCCCTTGCGGCGAGGAGCCGGGCGACTTGGTTGGATTGCCGATCGAGGTCGCCATAGGAGATGAGCGCGGCGTTGGAAAAGATCGCCGGATGGTCGGCGTTGTTGCGCGCGACCTCAGAGAAATAGGAATGGACCGTTCGGCCCAAGTCGAACGCCATGACGCTTAAACCTTCTCCGATGTGGCGATAACGCTGAAGCATTTCGATGACACCTCGTTCAAGGCGGCGCGCTGCGCGTCAAGCTTGGCTCAAACGCGCTCCCACTGCGTGTTCTGCGATGCAAAATCGATGCGCTCCCGACGACCGCGGAGCGCTGGCTAACCCCGCCACGTTGCTCCCGGATTCGCAAAGAAGCCGCCGGGCGCTTTGACAGACAATAATGAATAATAATTAGTCGACAATGCGGATTTGTCTATGACCACGCCACTGCCGACGCTTGTGCTTTGCGCAAGAAAAAAAAAGCATCAGAGATCGCGCTAAATTGACCCACACCCACTTTTCAGATAGCAAACATTTGACAGCGCGCTATGAATAAAAAGCACGCAATTTTCATTATTCCGTGGTTTTGGGCAGCCTCTTGATCTTGATCAAAGAAGCCCGGTTGATCTCTCGGCTATAGAATCTCCTGCCGAACCATCGCACGGCTTAACGGTCGAATATCATTCGATCTTGGGAGCGCCGGTCGAAGGTCGCCGGCGGCGAAATCTTGGTTGAATTGCTAGCACAAACTGAACCTTGGCGCAAACTGAGCCGCCTCGTCAATCTTCAGGCCTGCGATCGCCGGCGCTGAGTTTGCACAAAGCCGCTCTACCCGTGTTAAGGAGTCGCCAGTATATTGGCTGGAGCGCCGTTCAGCGCCGTACGACCAACGCTCTGCACTGAATGATTTTCCGAACAGGAGCGCCATGATTCAACAAGGCGGTGATTCACGGCCATCAGCTATTGCGTCCGGGCTGAAGGGATGCTGCCCGCGCTGCGGGCGCGGCTCGCTGTTTAAGGGCTTTCTCGCTTTGGCGCCGAAGTGCGACGTTTGCGGCCTTGACTACGCCTTCGCGGATTCGGCTGACGGCCCGGCGGTGTTCGTTTGCCTGATCGGCGGCTTCATCGTGCTGGGAGCGGCGTTGTGGACGGAGCTCGTCTATGAGCCGCCGATGTGGGTGCATTTGGTCGTATTTCTGCCCTTGACCCTGATCGTCTGCGCGGCTCTCCTCCGGCCGTTGAAAGGCATCCTGGTTGCGCAACAATATCATACTAGGGCTGAAGAGGGGCGGCTCGAGAAGTGACGCGGCAGGAGGCGAAATGTCGGCCGCGCGCGGGCCCGGCGCGGCTCATCTGGGGGGCAGCCGCGACGGTCGCCGGCTGCGCCATTCTGGTCTTCCTGGGCGTATGGCAATTGCACCGGCTCGCCTGGAAGGAAGGTCTGATCGCCCGGATCGAGGAACGCTCCAAGGCGTCGCCAAGCCCCTTGTCGCTCCCCAACCAATGGGCGGGTCTGCGCCCGGACGACTATGAATACCGGCATGTCGCCTTGGACGGCGTTTTCGAGAACGATAAGGAGGCTCTCGTCTTTAGGCCCTCTGGCGGAGCCGCAAGGACGCCGGGCTTTCTGGTATTGACCCCCCTGAAGCTGTCCTCCGGCGCTTATGTCATCGTTAATCGCGGTTTCGTGCCTCTCGACAGGAAGGACCCTGCGAGCCGCCCTGAAAGCCAGATCAAAGAAGCGACGCATATCGAGGGGTTGATGCGCCAGCCGGAATCGCGCAACGCGTTCACCCCGGCCGATCATCCAGAAACCGGCCAATATTTCACTCGCGATCCCCGCTTGATCGCGGCGCATTTTGGCCTTTTCCCCACCGCGCCATTCAGCGTCGATGCTGACAGGGCCCCGGCGCCCGGCTTTGCGCCGCAAGGCGGCGCGAGCGAAATCACTTTCCCAAATAATCATCTCGTCTACGCCCTGACCTGGTTCGGCCTCGCCTTGGGATGGATCGGCGCGTTCGCCGCATTCGCTTGGCAGAACCGCTAATTGCGCCATAATCTCCTGATCTTCGTTGATGCGCTTTCGCCGACCCGTGTCCGCGAAGTGTGGTAGATATGTCGGTCTATCGATCGGGCGCGATCTGGGTCTTCCGTCTTGAAATATATTTCTACCCGCGGCGAGGCCGCGCCGCTCACCTTTAC
The DNA here is from genome assembly GCA_963789645.1 of uncultured Alphaproteobacteria bacterium. Classification (GTDB taxonomy): domain Bacteria; phylum Pseudomonadota; class Alphaproteobacteria; order Rhizobiales; family Beijerinckiaceae; genus Methylocapsa. The sequence continues at coordinate 111,913 of CAWBLM010000011.1, forward strand.
CCAGACGCTGCTCGCAGGGCTCGCGCCGGACGGCGGCCTCTATTTGCCGCGGGACTATCCCCGGTTCAGCGAAGACGAGATTGCAAGGCTGTCGGGCAAATCCTACGCCGACGTCGCCGAAGCCGTCATCACGCCGTACGCGTCCGGAGAGATCGCCGCGTCCGCCTTGCGCGGCATGATCGAGGCGGCCTATGCGGGCTTCCGGCATCCCGCGGTCGCCCCTCTCGTGCAGCTTGACGACAATTTGTTCACGCTGGAGCTGTTCCACGGTCCGACGCTCGCCTTCAAGGACCTCGCGATGCAGCTTCTCGCGCGCCTCGTCGACCACGCGCTGAAAGCGCGCGGCCAACGCGCGACCGTCGTCGGCGCGACCTCTGGAGACACCGGCGCCGCCGCGATTGAGGCTTTCTCCGGCCTGCGGCAGGTCGATGTCTTCATCCTCTACCCGCACGGGCGTGTGTCTGACGTGCAGCGCCGGCAGATGACGACGGTCGGCGCCGACAACGTTCACACGATCGCCGTCGAGGGCTCCTTCGACGACGCGCAGGCGGCCGTCAAGGCCTTGTTCAACAACCGCGCTTTGCGCGAAAGCCTCAATCTTTGCGGGGTCAACTCGATCAATTGGGCGCGCATCCTCGCGCAGACGGTCTATTATTTCACCAGCGCAGCCGCTCTCGGCGCGCCGCGCCGAAACGTCTCATTCGTCACCCCGACCGGCAATTTCGGCGACGTCTTCGCCGGCTGGATAGCAAAGCGCATGGGCCTGCCGATAGACCGCCTCGTGATCGCGACCAACGCCAACGATATTTTGCCGCGCGCCTTGTCGACGGGCGCTTATGCCATCGGCGCGGTGCGCGCGACCCAATCGCCCTCGATGGACATTCAGGTCTCGTCCAATTTCGAGCGGCTGCTTTTTGAGGCCTATGGGCGCGACGCCGCTGCGATCCGCGCGAAAATGACGCAGCTGTCGCAGCTGCGCTCATTTTCGATCGACGCCGATGCGTTATCGGTCATTCGCGCCGATTTCGACGCCTTCAGCGTCAGCGAAGAAGACACCAGCGCGGAAATCGCGCGGCTCTGGCGGGAGGCGCGCTATCTCTGCGATCCACATACGGCCGTAGGCGTTGGCGCAGCGCGCCGGCAAGCGGCCGCTCGCGGAAAGAAGACCCCTTTTGTCGTCCTCGGCACCGCTCATGCCGCAAAATTTCCCGATGCGATCGAGGCCGCGGCCGGCGTGCGCCCGCCCTTGCCGGCGCATCTTTCGAGCCTCCTCGAGCGGCCGGAGCGCTTTACGATCCTGCCCAACGATCAGGGCGAGATCGAACGCTTCATCAAACGGACCGTCTCGCAGACGGGCGCCCAGGCCGCCTCATGAGCGCCAAGGTCACGACACTGCCGTCGGGACTTCGCGTCGTCACCGACGAGATGCCGCATCTCGAAACTGCTTCGCTCGGCGTCTGGATCGGGGCTGGTTCGCGCCATGAGCGGTCAAGCGAGCATGGTCTGTCGCATCTGCTTGAACATATGGCTTTCAAGGGCACCCGCCGCCGCTCCGCGCGCGCGATCGCCGAAGAGATCGAGGCGGCGGGCGGCGACCTCAACGCCGCGACGAGCACCGAACACACCGCCTATTACGCCCATGTTCTCGCGGAAGACGCGCCGCTCGCGCTCGACATCCTCTCGGATATCCTGACCGACAGCATTTTCGACGAAGGCGAGCTCGAACGCGAAAAGGGCGTCATTCTGCAGGAGATCGGCGCCGTCGAGGACACGCCGGACGACCTCGTCTTCGATCTCTTCAACGCCTGCGCCTTCCCGGACCAGCCGATCGGCCGCCCAATTCTCGGCACGCCGGAGCTCATCGCCGGCTTTAGCCGCGACGCCATAGGCGCCTATCTCGAAAACCATTACAGCAGCGGCGCGACCGTGGTCGGCGCCGCAGGAGCGATCGAACATGATCGCGTTTGCGAAGAAGCGGAGAGGCGCTTTTCGGGACTCTCGCTCCGCCGGAACCTCTGCTTCGCCCCGCCGGCCTCCTATCGCGGCGGCGAAGTCCGCCTGAAGCGCCGGCTCGAACAGGCGCATATCATCATCGGCTTCGAGGGGCTTTCCTACGTCGACGAGCATTTCTACGCGCTTCAGGTGTTCGCCAATGCGGTCGGCGGCGGGATGTCCTCGCGCCTGTTCCAGGAGGTGCGCGAGACGCGCGGCCTCGCTTATTCCATCCACGCCTTTCATTGGGGTTACTCCGATACCGGACTCTTTGGCTTCTATGCGGCGACCGGCGCCAAGGATGTCGCGGAACTGGTGCCGGTCGCCCTCGATTGCCTCGCCGAGGCGGCCGGCCGGCTCAGCGAGACGGAAGCCGACCGCGCCAAAGCTCAGATGAAAGTCTCCCTCCTGGCGGCGTTGGAGTCGCCGTTCCCACGCTGCGAGCAGATCGCGAGACAGGTCATGGCGTTTGGCCGGGTGCTTTCGCGCGAGGAAATCATCGGCGCCATCGACGGTCTCGACATCGCCCATATTCGCGCCGCCGGCGCGCGCGCGCTCGCCTCGAAGCCGACTGTCGCCGCGATTGGACCGGTCAGCAAAGTGCTCGGGCCCGACCGCGTCGCGCAGCGGCTAAGCGCCTGCTGAGGAGGCTGCTTGATGGCTCTTTTCCGGATCGGGTCGAACAGCGAGCATGTGCTTTTCCTGCGCGGCGAAGGGGTCTATTTACGGCCGCCCGAAATGCGCGACTTCGAGGCCTGGTCGGCCTTGCGCGAACGCAGCCGCGATTTTCTGACGCCATGGGAGCCGACCTGGCCGGGAGACGATCTGACGCGAACCGCGTTCCGCCGACGCGTCCGCCGCCATCAGCAGGAGATCGACAGCAACGAATCCTTCGCGTTCCTGGTTTTTCGAGATGACGATCTGCTGCTTGGCGGCCTGACCCTTGGTCAGATCAAGCGCGGCGTCGTTCAGGCGACGACGCTTGGTTACTGGGTCGGTGAGCCCTACGCCAATCACGGCTTTATGACGAAAGCCGTCCGCGCCGGAATCAACTTTGCGTTCGGCGCCCTGCGGCTGCATCGTGCCGAGGCCTCATGCCTTCCCCACAATACTGCTTCGCTCAGGCTTTTGGAGCGCGTCGGCTTTACGCGCGAAGGTTACGCGCGCGCTTATCTGCGCATTAATGGCGTTTGGGAAGATCATCTGCTATATGGCCTGCTCGAAACCGATTTGGCGCCGCTGCGGCCGCCCAATAAAAACAATTCCTGAGGCGACCGCCGTCGCGCGTCGCTAAGGGACAGGCCTCAAAATCGACGCTAACTCCTCTTAAATTGCTTAATTCGTCTCAACTTTCGTCTCATTGTCGCGCGGGACATACGTTTCGCCACTCAAGATCGCCTCGCCCCCGGTACCCCTGCGGTCGAGGCCAACCGTTCGACAGGCAAACCACACTCGTGTTGGGCATCGCGCACTCCCTTCGCCATCTCTTTTATCTCCCAGCGCTCGCTCTGCTCGCAGCGTTGGTTGCTGGCGTCAATCCGGCCAAGGCGATCGAATCAGTCCGCGTTCCGCTCGATGCGCAGGTGATCGACCTCACCAAGGCAATCGAAAACTATAGTTCCGCCGGCGACCGCCTGCTCGTCTCGACCGCGCCTGGCGCCGACGGCATCGTTCGGCGCATCGAGGTGCGCGCCCGGGAAGAAGGAACGCGCCCGAACTGGATCGTCTTCGCGCTGACCAACGACACGAGCGAACAGATCGAGAGGCTGATCGTCGCGCCGCATTTTCGGCTCGTCGGCTCCGGCGTCATCTGGCCGGATCTCGGAGCGACGCGCATCTCCGCCATCACCGCCAGCCAGGGTTTTCCGCCGGAGCGCGAGGACAGCGAAGACGCCGACGTATTCCGGCTGACCCTCGATCCGGGCACGACCGTCACCTATGTCGCCGAGTTGCGCACGCCCAATCTGCCGCAGCTCCATCTTTGGGAGCCGGACGCCTACAAAGACAGAATGACGAGTCTCTCGCTTTATAAGGGCATCGTTATCGGCGTCGCCGGCCTGCTCGCGCTGTTTTTGACCATTGTTTTCGTCGTAAGGGGCGCGGTGATTTTTCCCGCGGCGGCGGCGCTGGCCTGGACCGTCCTCGCCTATGTCTGCATCGACTTCGGGTTCTGGGGCAAGATTTTCGGCACCGAGGGGCAATCCGACCGCATCTGGCGCGCCGGGACCGAGTCGATCCTCGCCGCGACGCTTCTGGTCTTTCTGTTCGCTTATCTGAACCTCAATCGCTGGCATGTGCGGGCGTCGCATGTCGCCGCGATCTGGCTGGTTTTCCTCGGCGCCTTGGTAGGCCTCGCGGTTTATGACGCCCCCGTGGCCGCCGGCGTCGCCCGCATTTCTCTCGCGACCATCGGCGCCGTTGGGTTTGTTCTCGTGCTTTATCTCGCCATTCACGGCTATGACCGGGCGATCATGCTCCTCCCGGCCTGGTTCCTGCTGCTGGTCTGGATCATCGGCGCGGCCTTCACAGTCACCGGGACCTTGACCAATGACCTCGTCTCCCCGGCCCTGATCGGCGGACTTGTGCTGATCGTGATGCTGATCGGCTTCACCATCATGCAGAACGCATTCATCGGCGCGGGCCTCTCCCATGGCCCCGTCTCCGACCTCGAACGGAAAGCGCTGGCGCTCACCGGCAGCGGCGACATCGTCTTCGATTGGGACGTCGCCGGCGACAGGGTCTATGTCAGCCCCGAAATGGAGACTCGATTGGGCCTGCATCGCGGCGCGCTTGAAGGACCTGCTTCGAATTGGTTCGACGTGTTGCATCCGGCCGAGCGGGACCGCTATCGCGCCTGTCTCGACGCCATGCTGGAACAGCGGCGCGGACGCATTAATCAGGATTTCCGCCTGCGCGCTTCGGATGGCCAGCATTTTTGGTTTCGCATGAAGGCGCGTCCTGTCATCGGACCTGACGGGGAGGTGCTCCGCATTGTCGGCGCGCTGAGCGACATCACCGAAAGCAAAACCGCCGAAGAGCGCCTTCTCCATGACGCGGTGCATGACAATCTGACCGGTCTGCCCAATCGCGAACTGTTTTTCGACCGGCTCGACGCGGCGCTCGCTCAGGCGCAAACCGACCCCAAAATCCGCCCGGCGGTCATCAGCATCGATATCGACCGCTTCAAGCAGATCAACGAGGCCGTCGGGCTTTCAGCCGGCGATTCGATCCTCCTGACCCTGGGGCGCCGCCTCGGCCGCATCCTAAAACCGCAGGACACGCTGGCGCGCCTTTCGGGCGATCAATTCGCCGCCCTGATTGTTTCCGAACCGGAAACCGAACAGATCACGGCGCTCGCCAATATCGCGCGCCGGGTCGCGTCGACGCCGGTGACCTTTAACGATAAGGAAATTCCGCTCACCGCTTCAATCGGACTCGCCCTCTATGACCCGCAACTGCACGCCAAACGCGAAGACATGCTGAAGGACGCCGAAATCGCCATGCGGCAGGGCAAACGGCTTGGCGGCAACCGCATCGAAGTGTTCCGGGCGACCATGCGGACCTTTCGGTCCGACCGCTTCGGCCTCGCGGCGGATCTTCGCCGCGCGCTCGACCGCGGGGAGATGAAGGTGCATTTCCAGCCCATTGTCCGGCTTGAGGATCGAACGGTGGCGGGCTTCGAGGCTTTGCTGCGGTGGGATCATCCGCGCCTCGGGCAGCTCAATCCTGGCGAATTCATTCAAGTCGCCGAAGAGACCGGAATCATTATCGACCTCGGCATCTTCGCATTGGAGCGCGCGGCCCGCGAGCTGGCCGCCTGGCAGCGCGCCCTCGATGTTGATCCGCCGATCTTCGTCAGCGTCAATGTGTCGTCGCGTCAATTGCTGCGGCACGATCTGATGCATGACGTCAAAGGGGTGCTGTCGCAAGTCGAGGTCAGCCCCGGCTCGTTGAAGCTTGAACTGACCGAAAGCCTGGTCATGGAAAACCCGGAATATGCGGCGCAAATTCTGACCCGCATCCGCGACCTTGGCGCCGGCCTTTCGCTCGACGATTTCGGCACCGGCTATTCATCGCTGGCCTATTTGCAGCGCTTCCCTTTCGACACCATCAAGATCGATCGATCCTTCGTTCGCCAAAACGGTTCTGGCGCGCGACCGGTCATTTTGCGTTCGATCGTGGCGCTGGCGCATGATCTCGGCATGGAAGTCGTAGCGGAAGGGGCCGAGGCCGAATCGGACGCGATCGAGCTTTACCAGCTCGGCTGCGAATATGCCCAAGGGTTCGCCTTCGGCCATCCCATTAGCGCCACCGAGGCCCGTAAGCTGGTCGGCGCCGCGACGATTGCGGCGTGATGCCTGCGAACCCTTCCAATTCCTGACCCGCATCGCTTATAGAGCGTCTTAGAGGAAGGAGAGCTGTTATGGATCTTCTCGTGGAACGTGTCGATGTGTGGGCGGCAACCATCGAAGACAGACCCGGCGGCCTTGCGCAGGCGCTGGCTACGCTGCGGGACGCGGGCGCAGACCTGCAATTCATCATCGCCCGGCGCGCAGAATCCGGCAAGGGAGTGTTGTTCGTCACGCCCCTCCAGGGTGACCGGGAAATCGCAGCAGCCGTGCAGGTGGGTTTTAACGTGACGAATACCCTCCATTCCGTTCGAGTCATGGGCCGTGACCGGCCGGGCATCGCCGCGGAGTTGACTCAGAAGCTTGCCGACGAGCGAATTAACCTGCGCGGCTTCTCTGGCTCGGTGATTGGAACACAGTTTCTCGCCTACGTGGCGCTGGACTCGCTGGAGGATGCGAACAAGGTGATAGAAATTCTGGAGAAGGCCTGACACACTCTGTCAAGCGGTGCTCGTGGCGTTGGTGAAGCTGAGCGTGAACGCCGCCAAGCGTCTCTAACACTACTAGACGGCCGCCGACCCGACGCGCCGCTTCGAGTCGCTATCCTGCGGCCAGCGGCCGACAAGGCCGATCCGCGGAGCCGTTCGGGCCATCCGAGGCGGCGCGGCTTGCCTGCGAGCCTCAGGCGTGACCCAAATCCGACGACAGCCGGCGCAGATCAATGCCGACTTTGTGCAGCGCACGCTCATATTTCGAGCCGAGCGCATCATCGAAGATCAGCGAAGGGTCCGCCGGGATGTTGAGCCAGCCATTGTCTTGCATCTCGGACTCGAGCTGCCCGGGTGACCAGCCAGCATAGCCAAGCGCGAGAATGGCGCGGTCAGGACCCGCCCCGCGCGCTATGGCGCGCAAGATGTCGATCGTCGCGGTCAAGGAAACGCCATTGTCGATCGGCAAAGTCGAATTGTCGATGAAGAAATCATTGGAATGAAGAACGAAGCCCCTGCCCGTCTCGACCGGACCGCCTTTCAGGACTTGGACCAATTCGGCTTGCGAGGGCAGGCGAATGGCTTCATCGGCCTTGATCACCTCGAGCTGAACAAGCAGCTCCGGAAACGTCACTTTTCGAGCCGGGCGATTGACGATGATGCCCATGGCTCCCTCTTCGGAATGCGCGCAAAGGTAGATCACCGAACGGGCGAAACGGTTGTCCGGCATCCCGGGCATGGCGACGAGCAGTTGCCCGTCGAGAAATCCGCCGTGGCCGCGCCGCTCGCCTTCCAAGGGCATTTTTGATCCCATGTTCTCCGCCTCATTCTGCTGAAGTTGCTTGAAACCTCATTATGACCGCAGCCTTGCCTCCATCCTTCGCGCCCGCCCTCGATCAGCGCCAGGCTGATCACTTGAATGTATCTTGCGGCTCGCGCGCTTGCAAAATAGATTGGCGCGTGTGCTCGTCCCGCCTCCGCATGATAGTCATGCAAATGTCTTTCCAGCATCTGAAGAGCGCAACGCGGCTAATCCGCGCGTTTTGCGTTGCTGGTCCATTTGCTCTCGGATTCATGGCCGAATTGCGCGCGGACCCTTTCGCGACCGAATGGATCACAGGAAAAAAGTCCGCCGCGCGGCTGATCGCCGCACCAAGCCCGGCGAAGGGCGCCTATCGCGCCGGCGTTCAAATTCGCCTTGATCCCGGCGCCCACACCTATTGGCGGTCGCCGGGAGAAGTTGGCGCGCCGCCTGTGTTCAACTTTGAGGGTTCGGAAAACATCAAGGACGTCGTTGTCCATTATCCGACGCCGGCGCGCATCGACGAGGCCGGCCTTGTCGAATTCGGTTATCGCGGCGCCATCACATTTCCGGTCGACGTCAAGCTTGCGGACGACAGCCGTCCGGGCGTGCTTTCGCTTTCGCTGACATATGCTGTGTGCGGCGGAATTTGCCTGCCGGCGGCGGCCAATGCGAAGCTCGCCCTGCCGGTGAAATCTGAAGACGGCGCGGAATCGGCCGCGGAGCTTGACGCGGAAGCCCTCATCACTGCGGCGAAGGCCAAGGTTCCACGGCAACTCAGCGCGGCTGAGCGAGATGCGCAAGTGGCGATCGTCCGGGATAGCGCCGCCGTCCGGCCGACCTGGCGCGTGAAACTCCGCGAGGCGCCGCAGACCGTCGGCGAGCACTCAATCGGCGGCGAAAGCGCGAAGCAGGATCTTTTCGTAGAATCGACAGACGGCTACTATTTCGAATCGAAAAAGAGCGATAGGCCGAACGAGTTTTTGATCGTTGAAGTCGAGGCGCCGGACAAGAGCTCCGCTGCCGGGTCTGCGGCCGAGGCAGGCAAAATTCCGATCACGATTACGCTGGCGCAGCCGCGACAAAGCTACGAATTCACCGCTGGCCTTGACGCGAGTCCAACCCATCCATGACGCCGCGGTCGGTTGACGCCGACGAAAAGAGACGAAAAGCGAGGGGGAAACGGAAATGACGATCAAAGCTGGCGATCAAATCCCGAAGGCCCATTTCTCGGTCATGACTCCGGAGGGCCCGGCGCTTCGTTCCACCGACGAGATTTTCAGTGGGCGAAGAGTTCGTGCTGATCGGCGTCCCCGGCGCCTTCACGCCGACCTGCAGCAGCGTCCATCTGCCGGGCTTCGCCGTCAACGCCGACGCATTCAAGGCGAAGGGGGTCGACGAGATTGCCGTCACCAGTGTCAACGACGTCTTCGTCATGAACGCCTGGGCCAAGGCCACCGAGGCTGCGGGCCAGGTCCGTTTCCTCGCCGACGGCAGCGGCGAGTTCGCGAAGGCGCTCGGCTTGACTGTCGATCTGTCCGAGCGCGGGCTCGGCGTTCGCTCGCAGCGTTATTCGATGCTTGTAGAGAATGGCGTCGTCAAGAAGCTTAATGTTGAGGCGACTCCCGGCAAGGCCGACGCCTCCAGCGCCGAAGCCCTGTTGGAGCAGATCTAGCGTGCGCGCCTCCCGGATTGGCCTTGTGCGACATTCAACGGCCTAACCGATTTTTGGCGCCGCCTTTCGCTCCGCAAGGAACGGCGCCATTCCTTGGCGCGCCAGTTCGTCGGCCCGCTCGTTCATCTCATCGCCGGCGTGGCCTCTGACCCAGCGCCAGTCGATCTTATGGCGCTCGGCCGCCGCCTCCAGCCTTTGCCAGAGTTCGATGTTCTTGACCGGCTTCTTGTCCGCGGTGCGCCAGCCATTGCGCTTCCAGCCAGCGATCCAGCCGGTGATGCCGCCTTTGAGGTAATTCGAATCGGTATAGAGATGAATCATGCAGGCCCGCGTCAAAGCCTCGAGCGCCATGATCGCCGCCATCAGCTCCATCCGATTGTTGGTCGTCTCGGCCTCGCCGCCGTAGAGTTCCTTCTTGTGATCGCCGAAGGTCAGCACCGCGCCCCATCCGCCCGGACCCGGGTTGCCGGAGCAAGCGCCGTCGGTGAAAATCGTGACTTCCCGGCTCATCGGCGGCTCATCGGCTGCTCATGGCGTAAGGCCGAGTTCACTTGCGCCGCCGATCGTCTGATGGAAACGCAATTTGTCCATATATTCGAGCGGGTTCTTCGGCGACACCAAGGCGCCGGGCGGCACATGCAGCCAGTCGATCAGCCGCGTCAAGGCAAAGCGCAGTGCGGCGCCGCGGGCGAGCGCCGGCATGGCTTCGACCTCCGCTGCGGTCAAAGGGCGGATGCTCCGATAGGCCGAGAACAACGCCGCCGCCTTCTCAATGTTGAACGCGCCATGCGGCTCGAAGCACCAGGCGTTGAGACAGATGGCCAAATCATAGGCGAGATCGTCCGTACAGGCGAAATAGAAATCGATCAGGCCCGACACCTCGGCGCCCAGAAAAAGGACATTGTCGGGAAAGAGATCGGCGTGAATGACGCCGCGGCGCAAATCGCGCGGCCAGTTCGCTTTGAGGAAGCCAAGCTCGGCGGCGATTTCTGCAGCTAGCCCTGGCGCGACGTCGTCGGCGCAAAAGCTGACTGGCGTGAAGAGGCGCGGCCACGCCTCCAAGCTCAGGCTGTTGGCGCGCGAGCTTTTGAAATCAGCGGCCGCCTGATGCAGCTGCGCCAGCGCCTCGCCAACCTTGGCGCAGTCGCGGGCCCCTGGCCGGTTGCGGCAAACGCCTTGCAGAAAGGTGACAATCGCGGCAGGGCGCCCGGAGAGCCGGCCAAGCGCCGTGCCCGATCTCGCCTTGACCGGCTGCGGACAAGTGATGCCCTTGGCCGAAAGATGCTCCATCAGGCCGAGGAAGAACGGCAGGTTCTCCTCCTCGACGCGTTTTTCGTAGAGGGTGAGAATGAAGGAGCCAGCCTCGGTTTGCAGCAGATAGTTGGAGTTTTCGACGCCCTCGGCAATGCCTTTCAGCGACCGGACGCGGCCAAGATCGTAGGTCTCGAGAAAGGCCAAGAGATCCCCGTCGGAGACCTCGGTATAGACGGCCATTTGGCCTCCACCGCAGACAAAAAATCCCACCGTCCCTTCAGGGCGCCGCCGGAATCAGGAACCGGTGTTAGCCACAAGGGCGCCGCAGGTCAATTTGGGAGCGGACGCAACCGGCGGGGCGTCAGGCAGTTTCAGGGACGCGATTTTGCGCCAATGCGGCAAGGACCGCTGGCGCGTCCGGTTGAATGACGCCGCAGGACATGATGAGCTTGGCGGCCGCTTCCGGCGCAATTGCGACCTCGATGACCTCGCGCGCCGGCAGAAAGAAATAAAATCCTGTGGTCGGGTTCGGCGTACACGGCAGGAATACCGAAACATAGGTTTCCTCGCTGGCGAGATGGCTGCCGATGATCTCCGCTGGCGGCGCCGCGATGAATACGATGGACCAAGCTCCTTTATTGGGAAATTCGATCAGCCCCACCTTGCGGAACGTCGTGCCCGATTGCGAGAACAAGGTTTCGAAGATCTGTTTTACGCTCTTGTAGATCGACCGCACCACCGGCATCCGCGCCAGGATCGCTTCGCCGAGTTTGATCAGCGACCGGCCGGCAAGGTTATGCGCGACAAAGCCGAGAAAGGTCAGACTAAGAAAGGCCAGGACAACGCCAAGCCCAGGCACGCGAAACGGCAGATAGGCGTCCGGAAGGGCGTTCCCTGGCACAAGTTCGCGGACCCAATGATCGATCGTGTCGACGAACCACCAGACGATATAGATGGTCACCGCGAGCGGGCCGGCGACGATGACGCCGGTGAGGAACCAATTGCGGATCCTGCCGCCAAGCCCCGCACCTCTCGCCGTGGGTTCGGATCCGTCGATCTGCGGCTGAGGAAAAGTCTGCGGCTGAAGTTGCGTCATGCTTCGCCCCACGGCTGCGGCCGTTCCTTGAGCCGACCCGGCCAGGCGCTTGGCTCAAGAGCAAAAACCGGGCCTCGATCAGCCCTGGCCTGCGCCGCCTCGGTTTTATTCCTTATAGCATGTTGGCGCGCGGGCGAGCGAGGCAGATCAGGTAAGCCGCGGCCGGAACTCGGTCAATTCTTTCGATTTCGTTGATTTTTGACAAACGCTTCGCCGATTTCCGCGTGACAATCCGTCGCGCGTAAGTTAGACGAACATTAAGCTGTGAACGCCGCCATCGGCGTGAAATCGGCGCTGATGTCCAAGTCTTGGGAGGATGCCGATTGCACGCGTGCGCCACACTGTGGCGCACCTGATAGGAAGCGCGCGAAACGGCTGGGGGGTTTGAAGCCGGATCTGGGCGGGAATGCGCGGCATTCTCGCCCTTTTCTGTTTTGTCGCGATTTCAGGAAAAAATGCGTCTGCCTATTTGGCGCCGTCCGAGCTTGCCGGCGCCTCCGGCACCGCGGAGGGGGCAGGCGCAGCGCCATTTGAGGGGCGCATGGAGCCGCCCGGCTTGTTGAAGCTGCCGGTCGGGTCATACATCTCGATGCACGTCAAAATCTCGACATAGCTTGGCATGGGCGAGATGCCTTGCGCGATGCAATTGGAGCGATTCTCAGGTTTGTAGTGGGACCAGTTTTTTCGAAGCTGCGCATAAGCTTCATTCTCGTCCTGCATGCAGCCCTTATACGCAAGCTTGTTGTCTTCGCCGCTGAAAGTCTGAGCTTCCCGGCATGACCGCGCGACGTCGAGCTTCGGCACGTTGTCCGCGGAAGCCTGTGAGACGAACGCAGACAGCAAGGCCAGAGCAAGCGCGGCGAGCAGGCGTTTCATGCAATTCTCCCAGACCCGGGTCATATTTCCGCGCTGATCAGCCCTGCCTTGCGAGAAAATCCAAGCAGAATGGGAGCGCGCCGCCAGTGTGGCCTCAGTGTGGCTCCTGGCGGCCTATTGTGCAAGGCGGCCGACGATAAGGCCCACCCTTTTCATCCGGCTCGGCCGGCGGCGGCGCAAAATATGGCGACGGCGCATTGCCAGTTCAGCCGGCATTCGCGAGACTGAGCCGCGCCTTCCAGGAGACGGTCATGTCTGAAACGCCGGACCAACCCGAATTTCACCTCGGTTTGACTATGTCGGGCGCGATATCCGCCGGCGCTTACACCGCCGGCGTATTCGACTTCCTGATTCAGGCGCTCGACGAGTGGGAAAAGGCGCGGCGCGGCGAAATTGCCGGCGTCGCCCCCGCCTCGGTCCCCAATCACCGCGTCGGCGTCAAAGTGATGTCCGGCGCTTCGGCGGGCGCCATCACGGCGGGCGTCGGCGCCATCGCTCTCGCCGACGCCGGCGAGGCGCCGGTCTTCTTCGATCCCGACGCGAAAACGCGGGTTAAGTGCTATTTGCCCAAGCTCTATGAGACTTGGGTCGTCAAGCCGGCGCTGGTTTCGGACAGCGTGCCGCCGAACGACTTTCTAACGGCAACCGATCTCTATGGGCCCGCGCTCTCCGGCGACGACGACTTCTCGCGAACCGCCCGGATCGAGAGGCCGCCTAAAGGGGCGCCGCGGCCCGTGACCTCGCTGTTGAATTCGCGCCTGCTCGACGAGATCGCCAAGGCCGCCGTGGACGTGGCGAGCGTCGGCGCTCCGCGCGCCTATGTCGCCGAAAAACTGCACGTCTATCTGACGCTCACCAATTTGCGCGGCGTCCCTTACAAAGTGTTTTTCGAGGGCGGCGACTATCGCATGATGTCGCACGGCGATCGCGTGCATTACGCAGTCACCGGCCTCGGCGCCTGGAGAACCGACAGCTCTTTCTCGGACGCCGATCTCGCGCGCGGCGTCGACGCCGCCTGGCTCGAAAACAGCCATCCGCAAAAACAGGCCTGGAAAGATTTCACCGTCTGCGCGCTTGCCTCGGCGGCTTTCCCGGTCGGCCTCGCGCCACGGCAGGTTTACGCCGCGACCGCCGAATATGCTGGAAAACGTCAGGGCGAAACAGCGTTTCGGCGCTTCCCCGACGATACCCTCGCCGGTCGCGACAACATATAGCCACCATGGCCCGATGGGCTTTCCGATTATCCATTCATGAGCGCCGATGGCGGGACGATCGACAACGACCCGTTCGAATATGCCCGCTTCGCCCTGAAGAGGAAAGGCAATCTCGACGGAGCCAACGACCCCAGACCCGAAGCCGCCGACCGCGCGGTGATCATGATTTCGCCCTTTCCTACAGGAAAGGCCATTCAAGCCGCTGACAAACCGGCGTGGGATATCTACAGCGTGGTCGCGGCGCTGGCGCCCGCGCTGATCGATCAAGCGCGCTTCAAGCCGGACGAGCTCGCGCTCGCGGCGGATCCCGATTACGCCAGCCGCTATCTCATATTGCCCCGCCGCGTAGAGAACGACGGAAAGGTGTCACCTTACCCGATCGCCAGCGGCCTTCTCGGCGGCTTCGGAGGCTTTGTCGCGCGCTCGTTCCGCGATCACGACTTTCAGCTCGGGCGCCGCAACTGCCAGCGCTTTTTGCAAGAGGCTTTCGCGCTGCCGGCCGACAATCCTTGCGTCGAGGGCTGGGCGCCGGAGGTTCCAAAAGAGCAATACAAGGCGGCGCAGACCGACGCGGAGATCAAGGCGAACGCGCGGGAGGCCTATTGCCTGATTCCGCTGTTCGGGACCACCAGCAAGGAGGTCCGACTGCCCGACTGGCCGCGCATCTCGATCGCCGCGTTCGACGCCTTGCCGCCGCGTATCGCAGGGCGCTTCGACGCAGTCGCGACCACCTTCCTGACCCAGACCGTGACGGGTCCGCTGAACGTCCTGCTCCGCCCGCTCTTGTGGCGCCGTCCCTCCTGGATCGGATTGATCCGCGCGAAAGCGCTCACCTTTATCGAGGCGTCGATCCTCGCCGATCTCGTGCGCCGCGATCAGATCGAAGGGTACGCCGACCTTCCGAACCAGACCGGCCTTATCGCCGATGACGTCCGGCTTGTTCTGGCGGCGTTGATCGCGCCGGATTTTTCTCCGCGCAGCGCGAGCGACGTCGCCAAGGCGCTCGGCAAGGAGAAGGAATCCGCGCTGTCCCCTTCGCAAATCGCCGCGGCGCTGGAGGGGCTCACGGCGGCTCGAGGCGCGGCTTACGAGGTCTGGAAAGCGCCTTGGACCAACGACACTGGGGAGAGCCTTTATGCGCTGGCGAGCCACAAGCCGCCGTTACCCCAGCAAATTTTCCCTTGGCTGCGTGGCGCTATCCGTCAGCTTCGGCGAAACCCCTCCTCTTGAGCCCCTTCGGTCCGCGACTTTTCGCCGCGTCCGCCGTTGACAAATTATCCTCGCAGCCATTTTGTGTGCGCAGGCTCCGCCTCAATCCGAAGCGTCATCCAGGCTCGACGTCGCGATCGGCCAAGGGGGACCCGATCGATTCGCTGCAAGGCAGCCAATGCAGGACCAACACATGGCGATGACGTCGATATCGATCGAGGACAGCCCACAATTCAAGCCGATGACCAGCGAGGAGAAGAGGGTGATTTTCGCCTCCTCGCTCGGCACCGTCTTTGAGTGGTATGATTTTTATCTTTACGGCTCGCTCGCCACCGTGATCGGCGCGCAATTTTTCAGTCAGTTCCCCAAACAGACGGCGGATATTTTCGCCCTCCTTGCTTTTGCGGCCGGTTTTGTCGTCCGCCCCGTCGGAGCGCTCCTTTTTGGGCGGCTCGGCGACCTCGTAGGCCGCAAATACACATTCCTCGTGACCATTCTGATCATGGGCCTTACGACGTTCCTCGTCGGATTTTTGCCGGGTTATCATTCGATCGGCCTCGCCTCGCCAACCATTCTGATCGGCCTGCGGCTCTTGCAGGGCCTCGCGCTCGGCGGCGAATACGGCGGCGCCGCGACCTATGTGGCGGAGCACGCTCCGGCCGGACGCCGCGGCTTTTACACCTCGTGGATCCAGACCACCGCGACGCTCGGCCTGTTTCTGTCGCTCGTCGTCATCCTTTTGACGAGGAGCATCTTCGGGGAGGATGCTTTCGCGAGCTATGCTTGGCGCGTCCCGTTCCTTGTCTCGGTCGTGCTGCTTGGCATATCCTTATGGATTTGCGTGCGATTGAACGAATCGCCCGCCTTCATCAGGATCAAGACCAACGGGACCGGCTCGAAAGCCCCCCTCGCCGAAGCCTTCGGCAAATGGTCCAACGCCAAGATCGCGCTGCTTGCCCTCTTGGGACTGACCATGGGACAAGGCGTCGTCTGGTATACTGGACAGTTCTATGCGTTGTTCTTTATGCAGTCGATTCTCAAAGTCGATGGCTATACAGCGAATTTACTGATCGCATGGGCCCTGGTGCTCGGCACCGGCTTTTTTGTCGTCTTTGGGTGGCTGTCGGACCAAATCGGCCGCAAGACCATCATCATGTTTGGATGCCTCGCCGCCGCGGCAACGTATTTTCCGATTTTTCAGCACATTACGACATATGCCAATCCGGCGCTCGAGGCGGCTTTGGAAAACGTCAACGTTACGGTGCTCGCCGATCCCGCCGATTGCGGGAGTTTGTTCAATCCGGTCGGAACGCGGACATTCACTTCGCCATGCGACGTAGCGCGCGACTTTTTGGCTAGAAACTCGATCAAATATTCGCGGGTCGACGCCGCCGCAGGGCAGCCCGTGACCGTCATCGTCGGATCGCAGGAAATAGTCGCTTTCGACGCGGCCAAAACGATGGACCTGAGGGCTGCAAAAGCCGAATTCGAAAAGGCGGTCGCAGCGGCCCTCGAAACCGCCGGCTATCCAGGAAGCGACGATCCGGGGATCGTCAAGATGTCCGGGCCATTCGACGTCTTCCAGCCGCAAGTCGCCGCCATTATCGGTTTTCTCTTCGTGCTCGTTTTGTATGTGACGATGGTCTACGGGCCGATCGCCGCCGCGCTCGTCGAGCTTTTCCCAACCCGCATTCGTTACACGTCGATGTCGCTTCCCTATCACATCGGCAACGGCTGGTTCGGCGGCCTCTTGCCCGCAACCGCCTTCGCGATGGTGGCGCAGACCGGCGACATTTATTTCGGCCTCTGGTATCCGATCGTGATCGCGCTCGCCTGTTTCGTCATCGGAGTGCTTTTCCTGCCCGAAACCAAGGACCGGGATATCTACCAAGGAGATTGACGCTGGGTTCTTTTCCAATGGGCCGCGTCGCGTCAGAAGCGGCCCATTCATTGACGGCGCGACAATGACCGCCGTCGCAAAAAGTCTGGACGGATTCTCACTGGCAGACGCGGACCTGCTCGACAACGTAATAGTAGCCGTTCCATACCTCTTGCGGCTGGAACCAGCAACGCGGCGGCGGCGGCGCGTAGGCTGGCGCGTAATAATAGCCATAGGGCGGGGGCGGCGGCGCGGCCCCGGCGATCGCGCTGCCTGCGATGGCTCCCACAGCAAGGCCGCCAAGGAGGCCCGCGGCGACGGCGACGGCGTCATCGGCCCGAGCCGGAACGCAGACCGTCGCCAAAGGCGCGGCAGTTACGCTCAACACAACGCCAACACCAATCGCCCTTCCAAATCTCTTCCGCATTGATCCCTCCGCAGTCGCCGCTAGATCCGGCGATGCTATTGCGCTCG
The DNA here is from genome assembly GCA_963789645.1 of uncultured Alphaproteobacteria bacterium. Taxonomy (GTDB): domain Bacteria; phylum Pseudomonadota; class Alphaproteobacteria; order Rhizobiales; family Beijerinckiaceae; genus Methylocapsa. The sequence continues at coordinate 129,221 of CAWBLM010000011.1, forward strand.
TCGCGAATGCTGCCGCGCATTCGCGGCGACATTAGGTCGAGCGAAGCTAATAAATCGTAGCTTTTCTGATTTGAGCCGGCGAAAACAGGCATCGCCCGGAAATAGCTTGCGGTTTGGAGCCCAACGAGCGTCCCCTGCACGCAGGATTAAGCCGGCGCTCCGGCGGCGCCTTTCCCAAGCGCCTTCCGAACGCCGCGAGCCATGATGCTATGTTCGCGGCGGAGGACGACTATAGCTCATGAATGGGACCGGAACAGTTGGAGCGATCAGCCCCCGCCAGTTGCCAAACATTGATCGCGCTGCTAGAGCAACCGAGCGTTGGGCACAATCGAGGATCGTTCCTATCTTATTGTTTTGACGCAAGATCCCATCTGAAGAGCGAGTAAAAGGTTCTAAAAAGCTTCGGCGCCGGTTTAGCTCAGCTGGTAGAGCAACTCATTTGTAATGAGAAGGTCGCGGGTTCGATTCCTGCAACCGGCACCAATAAAATCAAATAGTTAACGTCTATTTTGGTCGCGACAGATTTCAAGAAATTGGGCAGGGTATCATTTCGGGTAACAACCGCACGTCTGCTCCTACGGCTCACGAGCCCTCAGCACGATTCTCAGTATGAGCGCGAGCAGCGCGCCGGCGGCGACAATTGTGACCTACAGCTCCATGGCGGCACGCCACGCCAAATGATGACACATTTCATCACCTATCACTTTTCAAACCTCGCGCGTACTGCGGGCCAAAGACCAAGCCCTCCGGGTAGCTTACAAGGCAATAGCATCACGCCAACAACGCTTAAGCCGGATTTGCCTTATGCGCGCATCACGGTCGCCAGTACCGCAGATAGGAACAGGAACAATTCCGCTCCTCCCAAGTTGGTGAAGAAACGTATAGGGGAGGGTTTTTCATGCGTACGTATGCACTAGCTATAGCCGCTGCGGCTCTTTGTGCCTCGCCCTCTTCAACGTTCTCACAGGCTATCCAAGCACCGGGGGTAGAAATTGGACCGGGAGGCGTGCACATAGGCGACGGCCATCGCCGGGAGGGAGCTTCGCAGGGGGAATGTGAGGAACTGCGGCTTGCGTGCCTCCACAAGGAAGAATTAGGCGAGGAAGGCGAAGGTAATTGCCGGAGATACCGTGAGACTTGCAGACCGTAGGTTCCGGTAACTAGGGTTGCCCGCGCCCACAGTGGCCGATCGCGGTTAAATGCCAGCCCTGCGGCCGGCGCGCTCCCAAGAATAGCCCGGCGGGCAAAGGCCAGCCGTTACGTCTCGCTCTCGCTCCCGGATTTCGAAGGAACCCCCTTCGTCCAGAAGAACTCTGGATCGGCCGTCAGCAACCCTGCCATAACGTCTATCGCTGCGGTCACGCCACGAGCGGCGCTGTAAGCCGGGCTGTTGATCCGAACGCGGCTCAAGACCCCGATCATCGCCGTTCGACACAAACGAAGGGCTTCAAGAGTTCGGTACGATGGTTTCTGCCGGAGGCAAATCCAGCCTATTCGAGCGTCGAGCCATACCAGAACATACCACGAACATTCTGGCTAGGCCCATCAATTCAGGAAAATGCACGTTTGGGATGCTTCCGCACTCTCGAAGCGTCGCCTATGGTTTTTGTTGACGATTGAGGTCAGTCGGCAAAGCGCGCCGAATAGTGGTTGAGATCAGCGGACCATGACCCAGCATGATCACGACGACACGGCTAGCATAGGTGAAATTGAGCGGCTATGCGGCGAGATCGGAGGACTGATAGCCGGGCTCCGGGAGGCCCGCCATATGGGACAGGTTCAGCTTGCGAGGGCTGGGGATAATGTCCGCCAGATTGTCAAGCTTAGTACCCAACGTTTGACGGCTAACGAGATTCTCGGATTCCACGAGACGAGCGAGCGAGAGGCGTTCAGGGGGATAATGGAAGCTGGTCTTCAATCTTGTGGCCTATCTCTTGAGCAGACGCCCACCCTCGCCGAAGCCGCTCTCGAAGTGCTAGACAGCCCCGAAATTCACAAGAGAGGCGTGACGACAAGGGATGCCGCTCGCACTTTGGCAATCGATGTAATCCACCAATTCTTCGAGCAAAACCGCGGCTAATAGCGGCATCAAAGCGAGCCAAAATCTGAAGCGCGAAAACAAATTATGTTGAATGACAGCAGAAATTAGCTGTATTTTGTCAGTCATGTTCTCATTTCATGATTGGATATTCAATGAAATTATTCTTGGCGGCTTTCGCGATCACGATTTCGGCGGGCATCGCATTGGCTCAAGGCTACGGCACCCGGTCTAATTCGGAGAGCCACTACGTAAGCGGTTATACTCGGCAAAACGGAACCGTAGTTGCGCCGCATTATCAAACAAATCCCAATGGCTCGACTTATGACAATTATGAAACCCGAGGAAACTATAATCCGCACAACGGTCAGTTCGGAACTCGTAGTCCGTACTAGAGCAAGGATAGGGCATCCGAGGCTCAGTGTACCTGGCCAACTGGCGACCAAGCCCTCTGAGGCAACGGGAGCGAGCGCAGAGTCAAGCCGCTACAATCGACGCCGACCGACCGGCTAAACAGGGGCCACCCGCCGAGGCTGACTACGCGACATCCGGGGGCCTAGCAAGGAGCAAATGCGAATCATCACTTCGGCTGCCTTTTTCCTGGCCGTCACCGCATTTTTTATGCCGCTGTCTAGCGTGGCCAACGCCGCGCCGATCCCATGCCATGAGACTCCCGGCTTCTATACCAATTCAGATGGGCAAGAAGTGCACCGGCCCGAATGCGTGACGACGCATCAAGAGGGTGAGACAGCCATCTGCAACGATGGCTCCCACAGCTTTTCCAAGCACCATGCAGGGACATGCTCGCATCATGGCGGAGTAGATCATTGGGAGTAGCGGTCAACGCCGATCTGCGCCACTGAGGCCGATCTCAATTCCTTGCCTTTTGACGATCTCGAGCTTGACCTGCGTCCAATGGCCAAGTGGCCGATTACCTTCGATTGTGATCTTTTGCCGTTGAGCGCGGTCCCGAGCCTCAAAATACGCGCGGTCGCCAAACGAGGCGATCAAGTCGGCCGCATCCTTGTGGACGATGCGTTTCAATTCCTTTCGACGACAAAGCAAGCCAAGAATCACGAAAAGCCCCATTTTTGCTGTATAATTAATCTGTCACAGTGCGCCCGCCAGTCAACGACACGAATATACATTTTAGCAAATGACTGTCCGAGCATCTTGGCCGCTAATCAACATACGTGCATGACCGGCCGATCGAGGAAACTTATTTTGTCCGCCCGTTCCCCATACATTACCCCTTTAGGCCATCCCTGATGGTTGTTGACCATAACCTATTGAGTTATAGGTCTTTTATAACTAAGACCTCCTGATGGGGCATCAGATCATCGCATAAAGACTAGGCAATCCCCGCGAAAACCACTGATGCTTGAGGCCGCCTTTAAAACATTTTAATTTTCCGCCCCCTTTTTCGAGCGCGCATTAATTTTTTAATCTCCTTAAGGCGGCCAAAGCAGATTTAACGCGCCAGAGAAGCATGCCCTTTTGCTGTCTACCTGCTGCAATAATCGTATTAGCAATGTCGCTCAGCTCCATCGCCATTGCTCGAAACTATTATTATAAGATTATCATTTTTTTTCTTACATCACCAAAAAGGTATCTTCCAACATACGCAATCGCCTGATAAATTATCGCTTATTGCTCATCAAGCATTACGGTCATTAAAATCTTTTTGGAAGGAGCACTTAACATTGAAAAAAAATCTTATACCACTACGACTTGTCGCCAAGAAACTAGGCGTTTGCTCAAGAACCGTTTATCGACATATGCAGAATGAAAAGGCGGTATTTCCCAGCAGTCATAAAATAAACCGCAGATGGTACTTCATCGAATTTGAGTTAGATCAATGGATTTATATGCAACAGTTTATAAAAGTAGTAAACGTTAAAATTACAACTACGCCAACTACAACATCACAATACCAGTCACTATAGCATATATATAGAAGATTGTTATTTTAGATATTTACATACAACTGTTGTAGCGTGCATACAATTAGTATTAATGGTGTACTGACGCTGCGCAGCACATACTACAACATGCATGTTACCGTAATATTGTATGGTAATGCGTGTTAGGAAAGCATTGAATTGATGTTGTTTTATGTATCGTAACCATAAGTGTTTACACAAATAGTATCTAACTGTAGGTATACACCTTTTATACATACAAACAATGCGGTATCAACGGTCGCAGATGCCTGTAGTACGCCAACATTAGACTACAATACTGTAGTACACAACGTTATAAACTAACATCATAATGCTGTTTTTACTGCATTGACATAGTGTTATATTCAGAAAAAACGTATCATTGTATCGTAGTGTTGCAAATATGTAATGGTATCTGCAGTAACTTGACCATAATATTACTGGTATACAACACATTCATACATCACGACACTATTACAAGGAAAGGGAACTTACTACCACCATGACGCATGCGTATAATTATGATAACTGTATTTGCATTTACACTTTACCTTCGCCAAGCGGTTCTGGAAAAACATACGCCATCACACGTGAAGCGCACAGGCTGGCCCAGCAAGGTCGCCGAGTATTGATCGTGCAGCCAACGATAGAGCTAATCGAAAAAACCCAAGCTGATGAAATCAAGCCGCTTTCTCCGCAGGTCGATTGCGTGGCCATTCATAGCGGATGTTCGGACAATGTTTTACGGGACGTTCAGAAGCGCCTCAAGAAGGACGACGAAGGCCGCGGCGATGGAGGCCAGATAACACTGATTACGCATGCCGAGTTTATCAAGCTTCAGTTGATCGAAGGACGGGACGACATCATCGTCTTCATTGACGAAGTGCCGGCGGCCGAAAAGTGCCTGACCCACAATCTTCCTGAAACTCACCATTTGCTCACCGGCTGCATTGACGTCGTCGCTGAAGGGCCAATCTACGGCCGGGTCTCAGTGATCAACGAAGAGGGTCTAAAGGAAATCGCAAAAAACAAAAGGAAAGACGACTTATGGGGAAACCTCTTCGACACGGCTTGGGTGCTGCTCAGCGACGCCTGGAAGGTCCACGTCAACATGGAGCAATACCGCAAATTGCAGGCTGGCAAGGGCCGTCAACTAACGTTTTTTTGCACCCTTCGCCCCGAAGTATTCGAGGGATACAAGCGGGTCACCATCGCCGGCGCTAATCTCGAAGATTCGATCCTCTATCATTTGTTTACGCAACAAAGCGTTTCCTTCGGAGTCGATGAGAAGCTTGCAGAAACGCTTAGATATCGCTCGCACGAGAACGGCCCTTTGGTCACGATTTACTATGCGTTTGCGGGATTCTGGTCAAAGAACAAGCAGAGCCAGAAAGCAACCGCGAACGGTGATTTCACAAAGCTCGACGAGATGGTTGAGGCCGCAAACAAGCTGTTCGGCGATGACCAATTTCTTTGGATGGGAAATAAGTCGCTTACCAAGTCTCCGTTTGTAACAGAGAACGCAATTCGGCTGCCCAATATGCCGCATGGCCTCAACCAATATTCTGACGTTCACAATATTGTTGTTCTGTCAGCAATGAACCCAAGCCCAGCTCATTTTTCATTCTTGAGATCACGTGAGGTTACTGCTGAACAGGTTAGAATGGCAATTCATATGAATAACGTTTACCAGGCAGTATTAAGAAGCTCGATAAGGTCTCAATCTACAGATAGAAAAAAGATATTCGTCCCTGATTATGACACGGCTTGTTATTTGGCTTCATTATTTCCTGATTGTAAGCTTGAACAGTTAAACGGTCATGGACTAATTGAGTTCAAGTCAAAAACACCTGGACGAAGAAAAAAGTATCAATCAGATGCTGAAAGGATAACTCAGCACAGAAAGCATGTTAGGGCTATGAAGAGGAAGGCAATCAATGATATTGTAACTTTAAAAAGTTATCATGGTTCTCCGAATGCAGACCTTGAGTTGTGTAACGATATCACTAATATCACTTTTATTAGTGAATTCGTATCGCAACATACCGTAGGGACACTGTATTCGGGGATCAGATCATATTATCCTTTTGGATATGTCAACCAAACGTCAAATGAGCATTTTATCGAATGCCTGGCTAGCTTTCACAGGAATATAATACAATCAAAAGACGACAATAAGCTTATTAGTCCTGCATTATTCAATCCTGACAAATATCCAGGAAAGAAACGAGGTATTGAAAACATTGAATATTTAAGAGGAATATGGCTTGATTTTGAAGAAGGGGACCTGAGGCCCAATGAATTTCCTGATCTGTTCCCTGATCTTTGCATGGTTGTTTGTAATACCTTTAGACACACGCCCGAAAAGCCGAGATTTCGAATCTTCGTGCCAACTACGAGCAAAATGAGCCCAAAAGCATACGAAATGGTCTGGGATCAGTTTAAATGGAAACTTGAAGATGCCGGCTATTCAGTTGGAAATCGAAAGAGAAAAAGCAAGACGAAGTTAAAACGCTCTGGCTTAGATAAAAGTAAACGAGCTTCGACGAGCCTTTTTTACCTACCATGCCAAGCGCAAGAACCAAAGAACAGCTTTTTTAACGAATATATGAATGGACGAACAACTTTAAATCCGTCGGAATGGATTGATTACGGCGTTTTCGATTTTGACCCCGTTGCTGACGGCAATTTTAACTTCCGCAAACAGGATCGTGAGCCAGATCAAGCCCTTATTGCCCCTGCGAGAGCGAATTGGCGAAGCACTCCTGAAGGAATGGGAAATGACGCCTTCTTCGGTTTGGCGGTTCGTTTAAGGCAAGCTGGGATGGACCTGGCAGACGTTGAGGCCACCCTTCGAGAGGAGGCGACTCACGGCAAAAGTCCTGCAGATAGGAAACGACAGATTCCCGGCATTATGGAAAGCTTGAGGAAAAAGAATAGCGCGGGCGCTGGGTGAGGACCCACGAGCTAATGACAAGAGAACCGGCGAAATGAGCGCAAGTCCCTTCATCTGACCACCGGCTTAAGCTATCATCGGTGAGTCAGATGGAACCTTCCTCATGCCATTGATGGCTTTGTATAACTCGAGTCGGGTTTCCGTCGAACAGTTTACGATCGAGCAAGTTGTCGCGACCGCTGGCGATGGGATTCTAAGGGACGGTTCGCCATGTTCCTCGGAACTTCGTGATTACCTGTCACAAGTCGATAGCAGAAAATTGTCTCAATACGTCGAACATTGCCTGGGTTCCTCGTTTGCAAAGGGCGGGATGGTCCTTCAGGACCTCGTGAATGAGCTTGGAAGGCGGCTCGACTATGAGGTCACAAATGGCCGTTATCAGGGCACTTCGAACACGATCGGATTCGACGGCATTTGGAAATCCCCGGAAGGGCGCGCCATCGTTGCTGAGGTCAAAACCACCGACGCTTACCGAATTTCGCTCAATACGATCGCGAGCTACCGAGATAAGCTCGTTAGCTCAGGTCAAATCACTGCACCCGCATCTGTCCTCATCGTAGTTGGCCGTGACGACACGGGGGAACTCGAAGCTCAAATTCGCGGCTCTCGACATGCATGGGACATACGACTAATCAGCGCTGGCGCGTTACTCAAATTGGTCCAACTGAAGGAAAGCGCGGACGGCCCAGAGACCGCCAAAAAAATACGCAGTCTGCTCGCGCCCATGGAGTACACCAGATTAGATGCGATGATCGACGTATTGTTCACGACTGCCACTGACGTCGAGCAGGCGAGCCAAATCACAGAGCCCGATATTGACGGCAAAGAAACTAGCGCACCATTGAAAGAACGGGTTAAGAGTACATGGGAGTTCACCGACAGAAAGCTAATTCAATCCAAACGCGAATCTATAATCAACGCGCTCTCAAAAACTACAGGCTCAAATCTAATCCCTAAGAGCGCGTCGCTATATTGGAACGCCAGCCACTCGATACGTATCGCCTGCGCCGTATCCAAACGATATAATCAAACTTCAGCACAGTATTGGTACGCATACCATCCCGCTTGGGATACTTTCCTCGCAGAGGCGGAGACGGCATTTTTGGCGCTAGGATGCATGGACCTTAACTCGTTTTTCGCAATACCATATCCGATAATCCATCCCTTGGTCGATGCGCTAAACACAACACAATTGGATGAAAAGTTTTATTGGCATATTCACTTGAAGCAAACGGCTAATGGTATTGAAATATTGCTACCTAAGAAGGGCTCTACATTGATTCTAGAGCCGTACAGGCTGACTCTCGCTGCCGAATAGCGTTTGGGCACTGTCGCATATTATAATTCCCGCAGACTCCTTATTGGGACGATCGATATTATTGACGAGCTTTCGGCATAACCAGCTATAAAACCGCTCGAAATCCCCCGAGACATTGGTTAGTTCGATCCAATTGCAAAAGTCACCGTCAGATCGCATTTCTCGATGATCCTTCGACCAGGTTCAAAGACAAGCGACCGACTTTCTTTGGGGATCATCCTGAGGTCGCACCACACGTACACTCAGTTATGGTGATTCACCCTAGCCTCGCCGAAAAATTCTTAAAGGTCCAATCGGAATGCGGATTACGACGAAGCCGCCCGGGTATAACGGGATAATGGCGCCCGGGATTCCTGAATGATGCCGCCCACCGTAACGGAATGATGCCGCCCGGGTCGCGAGCGTCGCTGGCCGATGGATTTTCTGTCACCGGCGACGACGTTTGGTCAAGCCTTTTGGTTCTGTTTTCCTTTGGTCCGGCGCAGGCTTTCGCCGGTCAGTTGGATGCGATGGGCGTTGTGAACGAGGCGGTCCAGGATCGCATCGGCGTAGGTGGGATCGCCGATGATCTCGTGCCAGCGATCCACGGGGAGTTGGGACGTGATAACCGTCGAGCGGCGGCCGTATCGCTCCTCGAGGATTTCGAGCAGATCGTGACGGGCGGCGGCGTCGAGCGGCTCCAGTCCCCAATCGTCGAGGATGAGCAAATCGGCGCGGCCGAGCGAGCGCAGGATGCGGGGATGGCGCCCGTCGCCGCGCGCCAGGGCGAGGTCTTCGAAGAGCTTGGGCGCGCGATGATAAAGCACCGATCGATTGTCGCGGCAGGCCTTGTGGCCGAGCGCCGACGCCAGCCAGCTTTTGCCGACGCCGGTCGGGCCAACGACATACTACCCAAGAACACCTGTTCGACGTTGTCGTTGAATATCTGCATCATCCGCTTTCTGGAAGGCGGGTCGCGGTCTTTCGTCGCGTTGTCCATGGGGGCATGGTCCATTTCGTAGTGGATGGTCCGGACGGTTGCCGGACTCTGTTGCCGGCGTGGATGACCGACCCGCACGCCGCGGCTCTGCCAATGGTGGATATCCCGCGGCTTTCCCTTGACGTTTTTCACGCGCTTCGTGATCTGGTTCGTGCGCAATGCTTATCCTCGTCGTCGTCGGATCGAGCGACTCAGACGGAGGTAAACGATGAAGGGACAGCAGCGGCGAAATTGGGAACAGATCGATCTGTGGCTCCCCGACAAATGCTTGGAAGCGCCTCGGAAGCTCGATCCGGAGATTCGCAAGGAAGTTACCAAATTGCTCGGGCTTCTGCTAGCCGAGTGCGCCCCGGGCGAGGCGGTAACAAAGGAGGCGAGCGATGAGCAAGATTAGCGTTGAACACGCCTCTCGCACCGCCTTTGTGTATGTGCGGCAGTCCACCGCGGACCAACTCGCAAACAATCCGGAGAGTCGTCGCCGTCAATATGCTCTCGCGGCACGCGCGCGGACGCTTGGGTGGTCGAACGTAATAGTCATCGACGACGACCTCGGGCGTTCCGGCGGCGGGACGGCGAGGCCCGGGTTCGATAAATTGTTGGCCGCCATTTGCACTGGCGCCGCCGGCGCCGTGTTCGCGATAGAAGCATCCCGACTTGCCCGCAATGGGCGTGATTGGCATACGCTGCTGGAGTTTTGCGCGCTAGTCCACTGCCTGATCATAGACGAAGACGGCGTCTACGATCCCAAACAAATAAATGATCGGCTTTTGCTCGGCATGAAGGGAACATTCAGCGAGATGGAGCTGTCAATTTTCCGTCAACGCTCCCAGGAAGCCCTGCGCCTGAAGGCCGCTCGCGGCGATCTCCATACGACCGTTGCGGTCGGCTATGTCCGTGGTCTCGACGATCGTTTGGAACTTGATCCCGATAGAAGGATTCGCGAGGCTCTACACTTGGCGTTTCGTAAGTTCGCGGAGTTCGGCAGCGCCCGCCAGGTCGCCCTCTGGCTGATCGAGGAAGGCTTCAAGATGCCGGTGGTCCTTCACGGCGCACAAGGGCGGGTAGTAGAATGGCGTTTACCGCGCTATAATACGATCCACCGTCTCTTGACCAATCCGGTCTACGCGGGGGCTTATGTGTTCGGTCGGACTGGCTCGCAAACACGCGTCGAGGCGGGCCGCAAGGCCATCAAGCGCGGCATTCGCCGGACACAAGATGCATGGGAGGTGCTGCTGCGTGATCATCACGAAGGTTACATCTCCTGGGAGGAATACGAGCGGAATCAGCAAACGATTTGCGGCAATGCCAACATGAAGGGCGAGATGGTGAAGGGGGCGGTGCGCAACGGCGGCGGATTGCTGGTTGGCCTCCTGCGGTGCGGCCACTGCGGCCGTAAACTCAAAGTACAGCACAACGGACTACGCGGCATCGCGCGATATGTGTGCAACGATGCTGACGTCAATCACGCGCGGCGGGGCAATTGTATCGCGTTTGGCAACATGCGCATCGACGCCGCGGTTTCGGCGGAGGTGTTGCGGGTAATCGCGCCGCTCGGCGTAGAGGCGGCCATCGCGGCCATCGCGGATCGTGGGCGGGTCGACGCGGACGTGCTTCGACAGAGGGAACTTGCTCTGGAGCAGGCGCGATACGAGGCGGCTCGCGCGCATCGACAGTACGATGCGGTCGACCCAGAGAATCGTCTGGTCGCCAGGGATCTTGAGCGACGCTGGAACGAGCGGCTCGCCGAGGCGGCTCGTCTGGAGAGCGATCTTCTCCTCCTTCGCGAGAATCAAACGCCGGCGATCACCGATGCCGAACGCGCGGAAATATCCGCATTGGGCGCCGAGTTGGCGCGTCTGTGGAACCATCCGGCGGCGTCGGCCGAAAAACGCAAGCGAATCCTGCGTACGGTCCTGGAGGAGATCGTCGTCACAGCGGACCCCGGGCAACTTTCGCTCAAGCTGCATTGGAAAGGTGGAGACCACACAGCGCTTGTGGTGGCCAAGAATCGCGCAGGACAGCACCGGTGGAAGACCAGCGCCGCGACTGAGCAGTTGATCATCGACTTAGCGCGCGTGACGCCTGATTCGGCCATCGCGTCCATTCTGAATTGGCTTGGCGTCCGCACGGCCAAGGGCCACACGTGGACGCAACAACGTGTTCGCACTTTTCGAAGTGACCACGAGATCACGATATATCGCGATGGCGAACGCGCCGAGCGCGGGGAAGTCACCTTGGAGGAAAGCGCCGGCCATCTGGGCGTGAGCAAGATGACGGTAGTCCGTCTGATCAAGGATCGATTGCTGCCGGCCAAGCAAGCCTGTATTGGTGCGCCATATGTCATTCGAGAGACGGACCTAGATTTGCCGACTGTCAGGCGCGCGGTCAAAAATCGTCGTGCTGTATCATCGGATCCGCGACAGGGACTTCTGGAATATCAATGATGTAGGGAGATAGGCATTATGTCGCCAGTTCGGTCGGGCCGATGAGCGCCAGATTGTCGTGCGCATCGATCCATTCGCCCTCCGTGAGCTTCTGGAACAGGGCGCGGTCGAGACCGCGCGGGCTGCGATAATCGACATCTTCAATGGACGCCTGCTGACGCAGCTTGGCGATGCGCAATCGCGCCGTGAGCCTCTTGTCGCGACGCCATGACGCCTCGCGGTCGAGCAGGAGCGCCAGCCATTCGTGATGGCCAAGACCATCCGCTTCATTGGCGGCGGCGATTTCGACGAAGGCCTTGGCCATGCCGTAAAGGCCCAAGGCGTGGATCTGGTCGAGAGTCGGATGTTTGAGCAAGAGCGCTCTCCTAATTGTAATAGCGCGGGCCACGGATGTTGGGATGCAGGATCGGCGTTCCGTCCGAAGCGCGCTTTTGCGCGGGACGACGGTCGAGCTTGTTGTCGAGGATGGATTTGACCGAGCCATAGGTGCGCGCGCCGATCTCGATGGCGCGCTCCGCCGCGGCTTCGACGCGTTCCGCGCCATAGGGTCTGGCGAGGCGGACAATGCCCAGGCACGCCCGGAAGCCCTGTTCCGGATGCGGGCGCTGTTCGAAGATCAGTTCGCAGAGCGCCGCCGTCGCCGGCCCGATCAAGCGCGCGTCGGCGCGGATGCGGTCGATCGTCCAGTCTTTGTAGCGGCGATGGCTGGAGGGCATATGCTCCGCCGCGGTCGTGTGCTTGCGGTTGCCGCTCATGCGCATATGCGCGGCGATCCGCTCGCCCCTGAGGAAGACCTCGACGGTCCTGATCGTCAGCCGCACGTCGACTTCCGTGCGCGCGAAACGGTGGGGGACGCTGTAGTAATGGGCGTCGGCCTCGACGTGATAATCGATGCCGACGCGGCACGTGCGCCACTCGCAGAAAACGTAAGGCTCGATCGGCAAAGGCTTTAGCGCCGGGCGGTCGATCTCTTCGAGCAATTGCCGGCGGGTTGCGCCAAGCCGCCGGATCGGACGATCTTCGTTGAGAAGCTTCAGGAACTCCCCGATCGCCGCGTTGACCTCGGCGAGGCTGTAAAAAGTGCGGTGACGCAGCCGCCCGAGAAGCCATCTCTCGACGATGAGCACGGCTTGCTCGACCTTCGCCTTGTCCCTCGGGCGCCTCGGCCGCGCCGGCAGAATGGCGGCATCATAATGCGCGGCCATTTCGGCATAGGTCCGATTGACCAGCGGATCGTAGAGACAGGCCTTGATGACGGCGGTCTTGGTATTGTCCGGCACGAGAAGATGGGGAACGCCGCCGATCGCCGCGAAGGCGCGCACGTGGGCGTCGATCCAATCGGGGAGCGTCTGCGTCCAGGCCGCCCACGCAAAAGTAAAGCTCGACGCGCCGACCACGGCGACGAAGATTTGCGCCTTGCGGATTTCGCCGGTCAGCCGATCGATCACGACCGGCACGCCGTCGCCCGCGTAATCGACGAACAGCCGCTCGCCGGCCGCATGCGTCTGCCGCATCGTCGGCGACAGCTTCGATTCGAAGGCGCGATAGAGTTCGCAGAACCTCGAATAGCTGTACCCGCATGGATTTTCGGCAACATATTCGTCCCAAACGATCAGCAGGGTGACGTGGCCAATCCGGCTCGCAATGAAGACGATGACCCCGCTTGCTTCTTCGATTGGCGTAGAGCGCTCCCTCCAGGGCGCCGTCGGTCATGTCAGCTGGCAGAGGCCAGCTCAGCCCGGCGCCCTCGAAACGCTTTAAGGTCTCCCGCACGGTCGAGGCGGCGAGCCCCAGGCGCCGCGCGACTTCGCGGGTCGGAACACAAGCTGAAAATTTCAGACGAATAATCTCGCGCGCCTGGCGCATCGCAACTCTCTCCGCTGGCATCGGCCGCTCCTTTGGATTGCCAAAGGCGCGACCCTAAACAGGCCAGCGAAGAGCTCGTCACCCTGGAAGACCCCTGGGCGGGATCATTCCGTTACGGTGGGCGACATCATCTCGTTATGACGGGCGGCATCATTCCGTTTTAGTGGGCGCGATCATCTCGTTTTGGTGGGCGGCTTGGATCGGAATCAGCAATCGGAACTTGAGGCGCTGTGGCGGAGGCGGAATACCGCTTCCGATCTGAATTTGCGAAGGCCCCCTCAGAGCCCGCCGCAGCGATGCGGCGGCCCACCTTGCCAGCTTTCCTGTGTCAAGAGACCGGCCAGCCGCGCTTTATGAATCATATATGAGACAAAGGCTGCACACGCCCCGATCATAAACAGCGCGTCTGCTTCATCAACGATGGGCTGAGAATCATCCAAAAGAGGGTGACGTATGCCCTGTTCGTCGCTCGTATAGCCATAGATAGATAAAAACCCCTTCTTGAGACCACCATGAATTGCCGCCGACTTTTCTAATTTGGCCAAGGCTTCACCGAGCTTGCCTGAGGGCGCGAGAGTCCGGGCAACAGATTCGACGGCATGGATACTCTCTCGAATGCTAGAGGTATAATTTCCGGCGGTCAGCTCGGAACCCGCTGTATGGAGATGGGTTCGAGCGCCGCGAAATTCAGATGCGGCAAGATCGGCGAAGGCCCGGTCAAGAGTTTCCCGCTCGGCTTCCGATGTGATGGGAATGATAGTGCGCTGATCTAATACCCGGTAAGCTGCCGGACCAGTCGAGAGGGTGCGATCGAGATTTTTCGCAAATTCCGGCGGACGACGCTGATGACGAATGACAAACTGCAAGAATCCAAACACCTTAGTATAATTTTCATCTGAAAATAATGCTTTGAGCTTTTTGGTAAGAATAGCTGAATTATTGTCAAATTCATCCGCCATCAAATACTCATGTGTCACATAATAGTCATAAATAATTTTCTTCCAATGTCCAAGAAAGTACTGAAGTAATTTTCTATTTTCGACGAAATCAATATCTTCGCGGAGGCTCTCATAGACGAGTTGCCATAGGAGTGCCCTAAGTTCCTTGGACAACTCTTTAGGTTGAAGTTGCGCCGGCAAAGGCTCAACTCCCTCGGCTTGCTCGAAGGTCAGCCGTCGGCGTTCTGCGTAAGGGTCATCATTAGACATATGGCGTCTGCGGAATAAAAGTTGGACAAAGGGACTACATCTTCCGCCGTGAGCTTGAAGCAAGAAAAGCTGAGCGGTGGGACAATCTAGGCCAAGTCATGCGCATGTGCTAGTCGAAAGCCTTGCCACAGCTTGATCGGCGCTGGCAGACTGATCGGCAGTGCTTTTATTCTTCCCGCTCGTTCCCCATGTAAGCGACGCCGCGAAAAGGTGACGCGCCATTTTAATTTCCGCTTTTTCGAACGCGAGGCGTTTCACACGTTAGCAATTGATTATGAATTGCAAAAGCTGGACTGAGCGAATACGAAATCGAGGCTACTCTCCGCGAAGAAGCAAAGCTCGAGAGTCTTGCCGGAAATGCCGGAATGACCGCCGTGAGCGAGGTAGGGAGCCCGATTGGAAATCGACAGATTAAGCTGGTGCTTTCACGTCGCCTCAAAGGCGCTTTGGTGGTAGCTGATTTGCCAGACAGTCATCCCGCCTATAGCTAAGGTCGGCTGGAATCGCATCGGTATTTCGGCAGGCCTGCACAACAGAGATATTTCGGTTACAGAGATGCCCGCAGGCATACGGCTTTGGATACAGTGAACGGTAACATCTTCAACAAAGCACATAAGGTGATCCATCATATCCCTAACGAACTGGGTCACCACTTGGCCTTCGATTGTTGGCTCTACAACCGTGATCGTGCCCAAATGCTCCGCATAGGTGACCGCAGGCAATCTCCAATCGCCGTGCTCTAGCGCGATCCTCGCCCGCACTAATTTATCGCTCCATTGACGCGCCTCCTGTAGGTATGCCGCAAAATGTGGATCAACTGCCTTTAGCGCCTCCAATCCTCTGCGAAACTTGTCGTCCTTCTGATATAAAAATCCGATGTTCGTGGAGAGGGCATCAGTCACCCGCTGCATTTTATCTTTGAAAGAGCGTGTTGCCCCAATAAGAAACTCGTCTACTCTCTTAGCTAATTCGCGATCAATACTCTCGGATATCTGAATCGTCTGCTGATTGACTTGGACGATTGCACCATCCGATACTTTTCGGACATGATCGGCGAAGATTTCCGAGACCTCCCGAGCCGCCGTTCTGATGCTTAAAAGGGTCGTGAGAAGCGGGTGATAAGATGCCTCGAATTTCGCCTTCTCTCCACCTAATGACTCCGCCAGCTTAAGCACCCCAATAAATAGCCGGGCCATGAAATGTGATCGTGTTCCTTCATCTGCAAACTTCTGGATCACGAACTTCCCGGGATGGCTCCGGACATTCATATTAGTCCGCTGCTGAATTCTTTGCAGCATATCACCAAAGCTCTTTTCAGAGATTGGCAACACATGCGAAATCTGAACCTCCTCACGTCTTATAGTTCCCGCTTTCTTTAACGCATCATCACCTAGAAACACTAAGAGGCCATCAAGGGGTAACTTTCCCCTCATCAAAATCACACCTCCATCTTGCCACGCTAAGAATTGCAGCGTCGCTAGCGTGCTTCCTTTTTTGTCCTCAATTAAAACTGGTTTTTGTGGTCTATATCGACCTTGAATAAACTCCGGCGGCACAAAACGCAAATTGCCCGCTAGATTATATTGATATCCAGACTGTATTAACGCTGGGTTTGGTATCATCTCGGTTATGGCCTCTCGATCTGGCAAACTCGCGCCTGGCGCGAATATGCTGAGATGTGTGAGGACTATACTCATCATCTTGTTGAACGCATATTTTGTGTCAGGTTTTATAACCATGACGACGTATATAGCCGGGACATAATTATCCAATGTGCCTTCGGCTGGCGGAAGAAACTCACCTGTTATTGTCGCTTCACCGGGGAACTGAACGGCATAGCTAATTATGCCACGCGACGCGATCACAACCATATCCGGCCAACGTGCACTTGGCGTTCGCTGATTTAGGCGATCCAACTCATCCGCCAAAGCCTCAAGCGGAACGGCGGCGGTAACTGCGAATATAACGCCAAAGGTGATAGTCGTATGTACAATCCCCTTTACGGCGGTCCCTTTCTTCAAGGTTTTTGCCTGAGCGATGCGCGCATAAGCCGCGCGCAGTCCCTCTAAATCTAGAGTTTCAGCTACATCGATGACGCAAGCCAGCGTATCGGCAGGAACTCTGACCGGTCTCTCCGCAGCTTCTTCGACCTGCAATCCGGTATAAATGAGCGTTCCAAATGAAGCGGTTGTCTGACCATTAGAGTCAATCGCCTCACCACTCGCGGCTTGAAATGGCCAGCCCAAAAAATGATTTAGTTGTTGAGTCAGCTCCCTAGGAAGATGGGAGCCAGACGCAGCGATTATCTGCTGGCCTGCTAGGCAAACTTCCTCCGCCAGCTTGGAAGACACCGTGTTTATCCTTTCATAATTAGGCGGTTAGCCGTGAAATCGTCCAGCGGCTCACATCGTAGGAGCGCGCAATTTCGCCCCGCGTTTCCTTACCGGCATTGAGGCGCTTGATCGCCTCCTGCTTTTGGTGATTACTCCTACAAATACCCGCTTCAAGGCATTGCGGGGCTCCCTGGGTGCATTTTTTGAACTATAGGCTATCTGGATAGTGCCTGCCAAAAAGAAGCTGTCCAGAGGCTTCCTAAGGGTTGTATCATTGGCGATACATGCGCTGGAGATCGATGCCTCGAATTGAGCGCGATCAATATTTTTTTTAAAGCTATCAAAACAAATCAACCTGCCAACGTTGAGATGCGTTCTTTCGATGCGACGACAACCGCATCAATAACCACGTGCTCTTCGCGTAACAATATTATGCATTTGGTCTAATCAAGTCAAAGGTTTGATAATCTATGAGCCAAAATAGCTCCTTTGAACAGCTGTATGCGATGTTGTTTATATTTGGTCTGGCCTGCTTACCGTGGGTCGGATTGTGGATTGGTTATAAAATTTTGAAGCATGTTTATGGCGCAGTAGTAATGTATACTTCTCGCCAATGGCGCAATGTAAATTTTAACAAGAGGCGCTAACTTTAATAGTTATGATTATAAATACAACTATCGATATTAATCAATTCATTCTTCGTTTTGTTGCAATGAATGCAGTTGATATATTGAAACGTCCATTTCATAGGTCGATCCTGTATAATAATCCCAAGATCGGAGTTCCGGTGAACGAATATTTTCATCCGGCATTTGGGCAATTGGGTGGAGGTAAAGCGACAGGCTCTCATCCTGATACGAATAAAATGAAACTTGAATATCACTTGGTTTTGGTGCCATGAAACTTGGCTGTGGGAATCGCGACGCGCCATTGATTCAAAATTGCGAGGAGAAGTCTCAGATGAAGTCACTTCTGCTGCTCACGGCGAGCGGACCGTTGTTGGTGCTGACAACACACGAATCGCTGCATGACCCAAAGCTCCTTGAGGAATTCAAAGCTAGAGGAGCCGGCAAATTCGTCGCCTTTGAGGTTCCGCTTGCGCTCGCCAAGGAGCGCTATGGGGGGCATTTTCAATCGGTGGAAAACAATCTGCACGAAACGGACGACTTGAGGGTGCTCGATTTAAACGGGCAGCGAATTCTTCAGCTCTTCCGTTTCGATGAACTCAGCGCTCCAATCCTTCAGGAACACCTCTGAAGTCCGCTGGGCCCGCCACTGGTCGATGTGAATAAACGCGTGAGACCGGTTTTGAGTGGCACATGATCCACGTTGAGCGGCAAAAAGCATCCAATGAAACGTCCAACAAATCAGACGTTAACCCAGAGCTGGCGCGCGATGCGGCGAGAAATGAAAAAGCAAAATTCGATAGCCTTGCTTGCAACACTGATAGGATGCGCGGTCGCGCATGCCGAGACGAAACCAATGCATCCAACCTAGCGAAAATCCGTCCGTAACGTTGGTCGGAAAATTCGATGGCGGTCTTTTGTCAATCGGCTCGGCGGCGAAGTGCGCGGCGTAGGCAAATCATCGCTAAACAAGACAAATTCAAGCCCTCGCAAACCGCAACTACGAATTGGACTAAGTGGCTAACTCAAACGCTTCTTAGAGGCAGTTGCGGGCCTCGCTGGCAGTATAATTGTCATGTATTTATCATTTAGTATGTAATCCGCTAATACGGGTAAATGTTGCTATCACATGTATGGTAGAAGCAATTCCAGTCCAGTCGTGATATCTCGGAGCAGTCGCTTGTCTGCTTCTGCCATATCGTCGCTCACACGAAGGACAGGAGCAATGGTTCTGAAGTGTTCTACTGCCAATGCTGCTTTCTCTACTGCATTCCAATCTTCGAGCGGTAATTCGCGCGCGAGGATTTCTTTATCTCTCTGCCATGCGTCCAATGGGAAATTGCGAGCTGTTCCAGGCACCCAACGCTTATTCTCAACAAAAACGGTAGCAGCCTCTTGTGCGGTGGAAAAATCGTTCGAAATCAGTCGGGCTGCGGTCTTGAGTTCATTGGCACGAGAGAGCCTATCTTTGGCTGCTTCTGCTCTCTCTCTTCTCGCCACGAGCGCATAATTAGCCCCTGCGGTGACGACGGCACCTACAAGGACTCCCACGAAAGCGACAATCACCTGATCCACGTTTTAATCCTTCCGGCCGCGCGACGGACATTCCAAAGAGCACACTGCTCGCTATAGCGCGCATAGAGGATGAAGCCGAGCAAATGGCGGCGTTCGAAGCGCAAAGAGTGGTGCCATTACCGTGTACACCGCGAAATCGATCCAAAAAGCGGAGACTAGGGCAAAATCAGAGAGCGAGCCGCGGCCGCAGGATCATGTGAAGAACAGCGGCCAAGGCAATCTACGCGGCGATAGATCGCCTCGGCAATGTTGAAGGCGTGCCGGATAAAAAGAGACTTCCGGCGCTCAAGGAAGCGAAGCACAAGATCGATGAGCTGTATCGTGAGGTTACGTCCCGGAGGCCGGAACAATAGAAAACATGAATTTTGAGTTTTTTGGGAGTTGGCTAAATAACAATAACGCTTGGCTCGCCCCTCTGGCCGCTGTCGTGACCATAGGGCTCTTTGCGGGGAGTTTGATTGCGTTTTTCTGGAAAAAGGTCAACAGAGGCATCACCTGGGTGCACGAGCATAGACCGTGGAAGTCTCGCGGTGGTATTCCTGATACGGTCGTAACATTTGTGCCTGTTCCTCGCGGCACTTTCTGGCACATGGGGTCGTCGCGAGATGGCAAGCCTGCCATGCAGATCGTCATGGAATGGTATGTCACCAACGCTTCAAATGTCGCTGTAAGGTTTTTAGATGCAAGGCTTGTGAGACCCAATCCACGAGGCCGCTACTGTAGCACCGTGTTGTTTATAGTGTTGCAAAATACCGCCCACCGTGGAGTAGATATGGCCATTGCTCCGCATCAAACAAATACTTTCCACGTAGAGTTCCATCTTGATCCGCCAACTCAAGAGAGAAATATGGCACTCATTGTAGAGGCCATTATGACCGATCAATATGGGCGGGAGCATCGCACACCAAAAATTCCAATCGGGTACGACTTACCGTCTGCAGTTCTGCTCTAGATTTTGCTCTCGTGTGAACGCTTTGGTATTCCGCGAAAAGGGGGAGGGATTTAGTGCGCGCGATGTTTGAGGACGGTGCGCGGAAAAAATTCGTGGCAGACGTTCTGAAGAACGGTATCCATCTGGTAAATGACGCGGCTGGAGTTTGATCAGGCGGCCTCGATTATCGGATGTCCACATATGACAATGCCATCCAGTTTCCTCAATGGTTCGCATGTATAGAGCGTGGTGGGGTCTCCACGGAGAGAGACCCCATGCGCAGGTTGAAGCAGCCTATTTCTGCCCGCTTTGAACCTTAGTCAATCCGGCTTCGATCGGCTTGAAAATCTCTTTGAAGAGGTTGGAATAAAGTTCGCCGATTTTCGTCGCCTGCGCGATGAAGGCCTCGTAGCACGCCTTGGCGTATTCCGATTGAATCTGAACGGCGCTTTCGAAAGTCTTGGCGGCGAACAGCTTTTCGACGAAAGCAGAGCCATTTTCAAGGGACTTTTTTGAATACTCGGTCGTTTCAGCGGCGATAGTCTGGAGGCTCTCGACAAAAGAAGACGATAAGGTGGTCGCTGCCTCAAGTTGTTCTTTGGGGGATGTCTGGAACTCTTGTTCTTTGGGGGAGTTTTGGAACTTTTCCAAATTATTAGCCATCTAAGCTTCCTTTGTCGAGAATGAGCCGAGCCCCCTCGAGGCGGCTAAGCGAGAGTTCGCTTTCGAACCCGCTAATTCTCTATATTGCACCGCACAAAACGTCAATTCGGGCGTCGTCTTTTCGGTCAAAATTATCGCATGTGGTTTGAAGGAAGTTCGCCAAGCGTCTTCCTGTTCGGCGGCCTCCTTGAGCTTAGCTTATTCAATAACATTCGCGGTTTCGAGAACGGCGTTCCTTGTTCATGTCGAGAGCAGATGGAAGCGCCTCTATGATAGTTCTGGCCTGTTCCGAGGTCAGGTCTCCCCGGCAAACTTCATCGATTCGATCAATGCCTTTGGCGAGGTTTTTATAGCCGCAACGTCGCGACAATTCGGTGCGGCTGATGCCGAGATTTTTGAGGCCGTTTCGGACGATGGGGCGATGTTTTGAGAAGCGCTTGATCAATCCTTTTCTTTGCCCGCGCAAAAACGGAGACCGGATTTGTCACAGCCGATTTTCAAAAGCCTGCACGGAGATTTCTGCTACTTGTTTCATCAGGGGTATCTGATCAAGCGGCAAGTCCGAGGCAATGTCGCGCCCGACGAGAGCCAATTGTTTCCAAGGCGAATGACG
The DNA here is from genome assembly GCA_963789645.1 of uncultured Alphaproteobacteria bacterium. Lineage (GTDB taxonomy): Bacteria > Pseudomonadota > Alphaproteobacteria > Rhizobiales > Beijerinckiaceae > Methylocapsa. Next base: position 150,714 of record CAWBLM010000011.1, read on the forward strand.
CGTTTTTTCATCACAACGCATCGCAAGCGCCGAAATCGCGCATTGCCGCGCCCAAAAAAGCCGTCGTTCAGGCAGATAAACCTTCAAAAGTTTGGCGACGCGCTGTTTGGAACCTTTGATTGGATAAAGCAAATCCTCTAACGCTTCGCCAACCTCAAACCATTGATACTTAAATTCACTGTCCAGTATCTCGAGGTGCGCTCTTGCCGCGGCTGTCGGATTTGTTTGTTCAGGTGGCAGATCAGCCAAGAGGCCCGCAATGATTTCCATTGGCGAAGCACGATCAGGATGAATCGGGCCAAGGCCGAGACTCTCCACCACCTCGACCAATTTGAACGGCGGCAGAGTTCCAGAGGCGAAATTGTCGGCAATCGCCAGTCCCAACATCCGAGTAATGCCAGCTAAATCTGTTTCTATCACCGGCACCGAGGACTTCATTTGACGAACCATATTGTCCATCTCGGATTTTGATAGTTCCGGAAGAATCATAGCATCGGCAACACCTGCAAACTTCATCATGACGGTTGCAGTTTGGTAGTAAGCGCCGACCCTTTGTGTGACAAAGAGACTTCTTGTGCCCGAGCCATCGCAGACCGAGACATAACACTTTATTACTTTTGGCAACTCTGTTTTGACCGGCGGTAAGGCGTTTAACCGCATAGCCCGTATGGTTGCGTCGAGTTGGGCCTGTCGGGTCTGCGGCAACCAAGGCCGCATGCGGACAAACCGTTCGATCACCGAACTCTCAACTGGAGTTTGGGCAGCGGATGCGGCCAAAGCCTCAGCCACTGACTGCGCGAGAGCAGCATCAGGATGCAACACAAATCCAGCGACAGCCTGATCAATCACCGCCTTCTTGCCGGCGACGAGTTCAAACAACAGCATAACGCAAGCCTCCGGCGGAAAGCCGGCCAAAAGCGAATTCACATAGTCATAGACGTCGAACGGATTTTGTCCGGCCTGATCGGCTACTTCCAACAGCGATGATACAATATCATTTCCGGCAACACCTTGCGTATCCGGCGGGGCGGCTTGTAGCGACTCAGCCATAGCCTGCCGCAAACTATCTGGAACAGCCCATCCGGCATCAGCAAAAATCTTGCCAGTCAGCATCATATCAATTGGATGCAGCGAATGAACTTCGATTGCATTGTCCAATAGATCATAGATCGCGTGGATTTTTTCACGGGCTTCCCGGTCACCTCCATTGGAGTCTACTTTAAGGTCGCTCAGCTCAACAACCAAGTCAGTCAAGAGCGCGGTTTTCTCATCTTCATCAACATTACCTAGCGCGCAACTTTCCAGATATTCAGCGAATAGTTCGACGGGGTCCTCTGGACCAAACATTGAGGAATCAAAACCCATCTCCTTCCGCACGGTCTGCCGCAGCATGGCGACCTGGTCTTCATCCAAATTTTTCAACATGTCCAAAATGGGATTGCTCTGCCCCTTACCCTTTTGGGTGGGCGTTTTCGCTTTCGATGTTTTCCCAGCACTATTCGCCCTCTTCATCGATTCGATCCTCCAATTCGCGCCCGTCTTTTCCTCATCTTTAGCCAAATCTACATGAGCCGCCAAATGCTGACTATCCATGTCCGGGAATTTTGAGGTGGATTCGCACATATTAGAATTGCAACCGGTTGATTAATAGGCTACGCAAGCCGCACTCGATCCAATCGTTTCGGCATGTCACCTTAGGCAAGCCAAGGAGTTTTTGGGCGAAGTTTTTTGAGAAGCGCTTGATCAAGCCTTTTCTTTGCCCGCGCGAAACCGGAGACCGGATTTCTTCCATTCGTGGTGAAAACACAACCGGCCTTCGATGCGATTCGCGGCAACTTCTCAAGAATTCTTGATCGCTTCATCGGATAGCGGAACTTCATGTTTCGACGTTGTTCTTCGCTCTCGCACGAGGAATGGCCAGGTCTTGGTTTCGATGGCGACCTCGCTCCATTGCATCTCGGCAACTTCATCGCGCTGCTGTCCAGTCAATATGAGTAATTGGACAATTGGGTCAACTGGCCACGCGATGGAATCGCAGGCTTGCCAAACCGAGCGGAGCTCCTTCGTCGGTTAGAACCTGATCACGCCTTTTCGCCGGAGGCCGGGCCTTCAGTCCGTCGCAAGGAGAGCTTTTGATTATTGGACGTTCAACTGCCCAGGGTGGCCTCCTCGAGCTTAGCTTCCTCAATTATATTCGCGGTTTCGAGAACGGCTGCATCCACCATTTCCTTGTTCATTTCCAAGGTTGCCGGCAAAGCCTTTATGATAGTTTTGGCCTGTTCCGACCGAGGTCTTTGAGTCCGTTTCGGACCAAAATATCGATGGGAAGCCAATAGTCAGTCATTTCTGTTTGATTGACCGTGCCTCAGTTCGTCCGCGTGTCACGCAATTCATGAGCGATCCCACCATGACGACGTCAAAACGTAGAAAGCCGAAGCAGTTGGCGAAGGCTGAGTTTGACGGTATTATTCAAAAGCCCAAAGCGCTTTTTAACCTACGACTGTCCGAGTAAAGGAGAATTGCGATGCCGGGACCACCTGACAAGATAATGTTAATCCGCCACGCAGAAAAACCGGTAGGGGTTTTAGCGGGCGTAACGGAGGATGGTTTGGAGAACAAGCACTCTCTGATTGTACGTGGTTGGCGACGGGCCGGAGCGTTGGTTCAATATTTCGGGGCACCAACACGCGACGAGATTTCGGTGCCCTCTTTAATTTTTGCCGCGGGGACCAGTAATGATCTTACTCTGGGCGAGGACGTCGCGAAGAGTTTGCGGTCGCAGCAAACGGTGCAAGGGCTTTCAAAAAAGTTTGATATCAAACTACGAACAGACATACCCGTCGGCGATGAGAAATCACTTGACGCGGCCTTGCACGAGTCTTCCGGCGTCGTGTTGGTCTGTTGGGAACACAAGCGTATTCCGATCATCGCGCGCGGCTTTTCGCAAAAAGCACCTTCAGAATGGGGTGACCGCTTCGACGTGGTGTGGATTTTGGATAGAGCAACGGACGGCACCTATTCCTTTAAGACCGTAAACCAGGATCTGCTCGAAAATGATCCTCGAGTGTAGGGTGTAGCAGAACGATCAGAGACGGCTCGAAAAATATTGTTCTAGTATCATTTGATTTTTTGAACGCGCTGAAGCAAGCGTATCCAAATACATTATTTTTTGGATACGAAGGAATTTTCCGGTGCATTGAAAAAGTGCGTGAGGAAAGAGTAGTTATATGTTACCTTTCTGAAAAGGTTGTCTAGATGTGCACTGATAACTTACCGAATGCCTTGTCAAAGTCTTCGATATTTTCTAATGCCTCTACTTTCGTAATTGCTCACGTGCCTTCGGCTATGTTAAATCCGCGAGTGGCGCTCCGGCGAGGGTGAGACGGATTGCTTCGAGGGCTCCGATGGAACGGCGGCGGGCGGTTTCGATGACGGAGCGGATGTCGGCGTAGAGCTTAGCTCCCCACTCGGTGCGGAAGCCGTTGGTGATTTTGCGGAACACGGCGCAGGGACGCAATGCGCGCTCGGAGCCGTTATTCGTCGCCGGAATGTCGCGGTTCGTTACGAAGACGAAGAGATATTGTCGCGTTCTCTTGATCATGCGTTGGAGCTTGACGCCAGCCTCGTGCGCCGGCGCAAGGCGCATGAGTTCGTCGAGGCGGCCGTTGAGCCGCGCGGCATAGGTCTTCAGGGTCGCGTCGGCGAGCCTTTCCCGCCGTCGCCCGATCCGGCAGGCGCGGCCGAGCAGACGCCGAAGCTCGGGCGCGAAGATGTCGTCGCCGGCGTCGATGGCATATTGCACGTCGCGGATGAGATGGGCGAGGCAGACCTGATTGTTCACCGCCGCCCAGCCCATTTGCCCGCCATAACGGTCCGACACCCAGAAATCGGGCCGGAAGTCGCCAAGGAAGTCCTCCACCACGTTCTTGGCGCGCGAGGGCGCGGCGACGAAAAGGGCGCTGTCGTCATGGTGGAAGACCCACAGCCACCAATTTTGCTTGCCGACCCGCAGGCCGGTCTCGTCGGATTGCAGGATCGTTCCGCCGAGCAGCCTGGCGCGGATCGCGGCGGTCGCCGCCGTAAAAGAAACCCGCGCGGCGTCGAGGATGTTGACGAGCGCGCCCTCGCTGATGTCGAGACCGAGGAGATCGGACAGGAGAGTAGAAAGGCGCTCGAAGGCGATGCCTTGGGTGAAGCGCAGATAGATGACGAGGGCGCGCAAGTTTGGACCAAAGGGCGAGCCTTTCGGCATGTCTTGCGGCGGCGGCGCCTTGAAAGTCCTGGCGCAGCACAGGCAGGCTCCGCCCAGAAGCGAAACGCGCGTCACATGGGGAATTATCCGCGGGATTTCGATATGGTCATAGGCCTCGCAGACGAACTGCGGCGTATCCAAAAAGAAGGCGCCGCAATGCTGGCAGGAGCTGGCGAATACATCCCGCTTCGCCGCCGGATTGGGATGAAGCGGACGGTGCGCCCCGGCGTGCGGCTTGCGCCGCTTTCCCACGGGCGTCTTGCTTTCCTCGCCCGAGGCCTTGTGTCCCTGGCTCGGCGGCGTGCTGGAATTTTCGGGCGTCTTTGGCGGCAGATTGAGTTTGGCGCGCAGTTCGGCGTTGTCGGCGCGCAGCGCTTGGACTTCCCGCATCAGGCGTTCGATCGCTTCCGCCTGCGAAAGAATGAGGCGGATAAGCGTTTCCTTATCGAGCGAATCAAGCGTCTCGCGATCCATTCACAGCTTGAATCAACTCGCGATTCCGCTGTCAAACTTTCACCCCGACGCCAAATCCTAGCCGATTCCAACTCCGTCGAGAATGAGGACGTGAGCAATTACCTACTTTCTTCGCCGTTTCAACAAAACGTTTCTGGCCATCAGCATCGGTGAGTTTGTCTTTCCGTGGCATCTGCGTCAGTAACGAATTAAACATGATTGGCATAGCCGTCATCCCTTTTTCCGCGGCCGCAATCCATGAATTTGCTAGAGCGGCCGTCGTGAGCAGAACAGCTATTTCACCAATTCAGCTGCTTCGATTTCTGCTCTCTTCTGCTGCAGCCTCGGCGGCGTTTCGGTAAGGAATTTATCGAATTCACGGCTCGCATTTGATGCTTCGAACAAGATCATGTCGCGGTTCCAAACATCGCGCACCGGTGCATGTGCCGCAAGGTTGCTCTTCCAAAACCAAATTTCTTTAGACAAATTTTGACTGGCGTTGATCTCTAATAACCCGTTGAAATGGTTTTGCGTGGCCACTTCAACGATATCTCGGAAATATTCATATCGCTTAAGTGTTGCTGCGAATTCATCAAATGCGATTTTGACATTCTTGGAGTGATCGACGAGCGTTGTTTGCGTCGCGTCATCCATTGCTCCATTTCTCACTTGTTCAAAAATCGTCTTTCCTTCAACATAAGCAGGCGACAGCTTGGTGGCAATCACACTATAAATCTCGTCAACCGCGCGAAGTCTCTGCTCTTTTTCGTAGGCAGTATATCGCAAGGGCGCTGGCGGAATGGCAGGCTTTGGCGTCAGCGCTGTGAGCTGCAGTTTTGTGTTCTCTAGCTCTGCCCGGATTGAGGCTGTTGCGGCCACTATTTGCTCGGCAGTAGGCTGAGAATTTGCCTGGACCGGTGCGCCGCAAATCAAAAGCCATCCAATGCCGCCGGCTGATATTGCTACGCCTAGGATGATGATGTGGATCGGTTCCAATTTTTTCGCCAATATCATGGGGTGCCTACAATAGGCGATGACATTAGCACGTGTTTCAGGACGACGAAGCGGCCAGCAAAGTAGCCCTATTGAGGCGAGTAGAGACGCGATAGCGCCATTCATGCACCATGGGCGCAACCAGACATATTCGGGAGGAAGGTTCAACATCCCGAATAAACAGGTCGTAGAAAGGCCGACGAGGCCCCAAATCGTGTTGGCCCACATGCTCCTTTCATAGCACGAAAGTAGCTTATCCCGTTGTCCCAGGCTCGTCTATGTCTAGTAGTTTCTCCGTCTCGGCCGGCTGATTTTGCGAGTTGGCTGAGCGGTCCTGTCGCATTCCCGTCGCCGTTTTTCTGTGGCGCGGCGCTCGCCTAACGGTCTTTTCGCCCTTTCGAGGATTGGCGTTTCCGGTAATGTCCCAATAACTCACGGGTTCATGATGCGAGGCAATGCCGAGCATGGTTTCGAACGAGACGTGCCGATAAAAACGGCGGTTGTAGCGGAAGACGAATTCTTCGAGATAGGTGTCGACGTGTTTTCGGCGCAGGCCGTGATAGGTGCCGAGGCTCCAGCGTTTCAGCAGCGCGAAGACCCGATGAATCCACGGCAGCACGACATGGCCCGCCATTTTGCCAACCACGCGCGGATCGTGCCGGTAGTCGCCGGACAGACCAGGATAGGATGCGTGGCCGTCAGTGAGCAGCGTGGCTCCCGGCTTCACATTGGCCCTGACGAAAGCTTCGATCGAGGCGGCGGAATTATCCGCGATCATGGCGAGGCGGATGCGGCCGGAACGCGTATCGAGGTATTTTGCGTGTTTGCGTCGCGGTTTGGCCCGGTTTGTGTCGCGATCAATCACCTCGACCGCGCCTGCGATAAGGATTTTTCCAGCGTTGCCAGGCTCGAAGAAAGTATCGCCGACCCGGAATGGAATTTCTGTCTGATCGACTTCGACGACGCCTTCGAGAGGTTCGCGGTTTGGATCGACCATGGATCGCCGCAGCTTTTGCGTCAGAAGCCAAGCTGTCTTGTAGGTGAGGCCGAGCTGATCTTCGAATTGCCGCGCCGACATGCCGTTGGAATGCGTCGCCATGAGATGCGCGGCCCAGAACCACGTCGTCAGCGGCAGCTTGGAGCGATGCATCGCCGTGCCCGCCGTAATCGAAGTCTGGCGTCCGCAATCGAGACATTCGAATGTGTATGCCCGGCTCTTCAGCGTCACCGCGCGGCGGGCGCCGCAGCCAGGGCAGACAAAGCCATCCCGCCATCGCCGTTCGAACAAGAACGCGGCGCAGCGCGCCTCGTCGGGAAAAGTCTGCTGGAATTGGGTAAGCGACCGCGCCTTGGCCATCGGGTGATCCGTCGCCACCCCTCGCGGCAGCTCACTCAGGCCGCAATACCACATTTAGTTGAACCTGGGACAACGGGATAAGCCACGCACGAAATCCCATGTTTGGGCTTCGCCAATGTAACTAAAGACTCGGCTACTTTTCTGGCTGTTGACGCAATCCCACCATTCATGTGAACTGCAGTCTTTGAAACACAGTTGCGATTTGTCTTCGGATTGAGATTGAATATTCTGAGTTTTTTTGGCAACTATTCTTATAGAACGCTCTCCAGACGCTTGCGAGGCTCGCTGGCGGCATATTTACCCTATAGACTACCTAAAATTACTGCCTGCTAAAAAGAAGCTGTCCAGAGGCTTCCTAACGTTTCTATCATCGGCGATACATTCGCTGGAGATATATGCGGCGAATTGAGAGCGATCAATATTTTATTTTAAACTATTAAAGCAGATCAACCAGCCAACGTTGAGATGCGTTATCTCTGTTCGCTGCGACAACAACCGCATCAATAAGACGCTTTAATTAGCTCATTGCGTAACAATATTATCATTCAGATTCCATCGATTTTCGTGGCTTATCCCGTTGTCCCAGGCTCGTCTATGTCTAGTAGTTTCTCCGTCTCGGCCGGCTGATTTTGCGAGTTGGCTGAGCGGTCCTGTCGCATTCCCGTCGCCGTTTTTCTGTGGCGCGGCGCTCGCCTAACGGTCTTTTCGCCCTTTCGAGGATTGGCGTTTCCGGTAATGTCCCAATAACTCACGGGTTCATGATGCGAGGCAATGCCGAGCATGGTTTCGAACGAGACGTGCCGATAAAAACGGCGGTTGTAGCGGAAGACGAATTCTTCGAGATAGGTGTCGACGTGTTTTCGGCGCAGGCCGTGATAGGTGCCGAGGCTCCAGCGTTTCAGCAGCGCGAAGACCCGATGAATCCACGGCAGCACGACATGGCCCGCCATTTTGCCAACCACGCGCGGATCGTGCCGGTAGTCGCCGGACAGACCAGGATAGGATGCGTGGCCGTCAGTGAGCAGCGTGGCTCCCGGCTTCACATTGGCCCTGACGAAAGCTTCGATCGAGGCGGCGGAATTATCCGCGATCATGGCGAGGCGGATGCGGCCGGAACGCGTATCGAGGTATTTTGCGTGTTTGCGTCGCGGTTTGGCCCGGTTTGTGTCGCGATCAATCACCTCGACCGCGCCTGCGATAAGGATTTTTCCAGCGTTGCCAGGCTCGAAGAAAGTATCGCCGACCCGGAATGGAATTTCTGTCTGATCGACTTCGACGACGCCTTCGAGAGGTTCGCGGTTTGGATCGACCATGGATCGCCGCAGCTTTTGCGTCAGAAGCCAAGCTGTCTTGTAGGTGAGGCCGAGCTGATCTTCGAATTGCCGCGCCGACATGCCGTTGGAATGCGTCGCCATGAGATGCGCGGCCCAGAACCACGTCGTCAGCGGCAGCTTGGAGCGATGCATCGCCGTGCCCGCCGTAATCGAAGTCTGGCGTCCGCAATCGAGACATTCGAATGTGTATGCCCGGCTCTTCAGCGTCACCGCGCGGCGGGCGCCGCAGCCAGGGCAGACAAAGCCATCCCGCCATCGCCGTTCGAACAAGAACGCGGCGCAGCGCGCCTCGTCGGGAAAAGTCTGCTGGAATTGGGTAAGCGACCGCGCCTTGGCCATCGGGTGATCCGTCGCCACCCCTCGCGGCAGCTCACTCAGGCCGCAATACCACATTTAGTTGAACTTCAGGCGTGCTGCCTCAATTTCGACAAAACGCTTGTCGGTTGGTTTGGGCCGCGCGTCACTCTGCAGAGCGACCTTTCCGTCGCCTTGCAGTTCGGAAAGCTCGAGTTGGAGCAAGCTGCGCAGATTAGCGCCTACGATATTCCGCCGAACATCACCGCGCTTGACGCCCTGTTGAAGAAAGACATGAAGGAGGAGGAACTCGATGACTTGGAATACCAATTCAGGGTCGTTTACACCTTCGATAGCGCATCGAAGGGCAAGGCACACATCCAATTTCTGAGTCCGGATTCTGCAGAGGGAAAGACCGTCCAGAACGTACTTCAAAAATTCAAGATCGCTGACGAGTTGTACCGGTACAAACCGGGCGACGTGGCGAGGATTGTACGAAAAGCCAGCGGAAAACCCTACTCAATGAGCGATCACACGAGAGCTTGGCAGAAACACAAGGTCAGACCGCCGAGCGGGGCGAAATCCCCTGAAAAGACAAACAGAGACTATTGCATCTATCATCCCGCTCATCGGGACTACACATACAATGATAAATGGATCGAACTCCTCGTCGCGGGGTTTGGCGGTCCCAGTGTCGCGGCCGCCGGATACGATGCAACCTGATCGGAAAATGCTCTAGTCACACGGTTTCGGTTCCAAACAGTACGAAAATGAAAAATCTATGCGGCTTTGGTCGGTCCTCACAATCCAAAAGCACTTTCCGGTGTACCCATGTGGGGCGGCCCCGACTTCGAAATGATCTATTCCGACGCCAATTTTTTCTACGATTTCGTCGTGCCGATTGAGCAATGCGCGCAAATCAAGGCTATCACCAGACGAGACCACATCTCCAATAGAATATTTGTTTAGCATTGTGCTGAAAAATCGTTCTGCGTCTCCTGCTTTGTCAAAAAGACGCGTGTCGATCTGAATTTTTCTGGTCCTTCCCATTTGACCTCCCCGATGCACCCGCTGCAATGATAGAAATACACTTTGCAACATTCTCGAAAAGAAAGTTCCCTGAAAAGATTTGGAGAAACCTCGCTTTCCCCAGCTAACAAAGCAACATCACCTACGCGGAACGCCTGCGGAACAATCGCGACGGCATCGCCGTCAAGGTCAAAACGAATGGCTCGGTCAGGCGTGTAATTGACGACAAAACCCGTAGGACGACCAAAACAGGGAAGGACGCCGGAAGGACTCGGAAATTCCGCCAGTTTTAGCCGAATGCCATTCAAGCCTTGCTGGACGAAACTGGCGCGATCAGCCGTCAGATCGAAATCTACTCGCAAAATCCGATTGACCCCAATGAACGCCGCGGCGAAAATCGGTTCGGGCCTGGTCCGTTCGGTCAAAATTATTGCATGTGGTTTGAAGGCATTTCGCCAAGCGGCTTCCTGTTCGGTAAACTTTTTGCGGTTGGCTTCCTCAATTATATTCGCAGTTTCGCGGATGGCGGCGTCTACCTTTTCCTTCTTCATTTCGAGAGCCGATGGAAGCGCCTTGATGATAGTTTTGGCCTGCTCCGACGTCAGGTCTCCCCGGCAAACGTCGTCGATTCGATCAATGCCTTTGGCCAGGTTTTTATAGCCGCAACGTCGCGAAAGTTCGGCGCGGCTGATGCCGAGGTTTTTGACGCCGTTTCGGACCAGAATATCGATGGGAAGCCAATGGTCGGTCATGTCTGTTTGCGTGTCCTCGTCCTTTTAAGAATACCGGGGTTGTCCATCGACTGATCGGAGACGAGCTGGTGGACAAATTGACCCCAAGCCTCCAGCGCCTCGCGTTTCTCATCCGCGAAGCTATACCGCTGATAGACGCCGACGATGCCGCTAAAGCTTCCAGAGACGTGGTTTAGCACTTTTTCAATGACTTCAAGTTTGGTTCCCAGACGCGCAGCTCCGCTGGCGAATGTTCTGCGCAAATCGTGGATAACCCAATGAGGCATGTCTGGCGACACCGCGGCCAGTGCCTGATCGAGCCGCTCCTTAGCCCGTGCAAATCCAGAAACCGGGGTCGTCCCGTTTGTCGTGAAAACATAGCCGGCTTTCGATGCGATACGAGGTAAACCATGCAACACTTCGAGGGCCTTCGCGGACAACGGCACCACGTGCTCAACGTCGTTCTTCGCCCGTTCACGTGGAAGGGTCCAAGTCTTGGCTTGGAGTTCGATCTCGCTCCATTGCATTTCAGCGACCTCGTCGCGGCGCTGCCCGGTCAAAATCAATAATTGAACCAAGGGTCCAAAAGGCCAACCTATCTTATGGCAGGCTTGCCAGACTTCGCGCAGCTCGTCATCGGATAGAATACGCTCGCGACTTTTCGCCGCCGAAGGCGCTTTTACGTCGTCACAGGGCGATACCTTGATAATGTCGCGCTCGACTGACCACGCACACATACGCCGTAAGGCCGCAAGGATTCGATTGGCCGCAATGGGAGCGCCTCGGTCTATAATCGAATCAAGAAGCTCATGCACATCTGCTCGACTGATCTCCGACAGATGACGGCCCTTCCAGGCTCCGACGATGTCCTTCTTGAGCATTCTCTCCGTTTCGACCCAAGAGCGCGTGTTGGGTTTGGCATAACGTTCGATAAATGAATTGACGACCTTCTCGACGAGATCGCGATCAGCGGAAGGCCGCTCCGTTTTCTTTGCCGCCTGCTTCTTCGCCGCCGGGTCTTCTCCGCTGGCCACTTTGACGAGCGCGCGGCTAGCGAGTTCCCGCGCGGTTTTGAGATCAATCGCAGGATAAGTGCCGAGCGTAAGTTTTCTTGTCTGCCTGGCGAACCGGTAACGAACCGCCCAACTCGCCTTGCCCGTCGGCTGCAACACAAAGAATAGCCCGCGCATCAATCCATCAGCGATCTCCTTCCGTGCATCTCCTGATTTGATGTTTTCAAGTGCTCTGACCGTAAGTGTTTTTGCCATCTGAGGACTCTTTAGGGTAACGGCGGCAAATATTTGCGCTGTAAATGCGTTGCCGGATGAGGGAATCACATCTGGGGTAACATAGGGTAACAAATCTGACCTGTCTTCGTCTGTTACCCCGTGTCAATGACATTAGCAGACATTTGAGCAATTACAAGGGCATTAAGCGGCGGAATATCAGGTATGATGTCCTCATATGTCCAATACTGTCTTGCATGATAACCTCATTTGTAATGAGAAGGTCGCTGGTTCGACTCCTGCAACCGGCACCAAATCAAAATCCAACACGATCCGACTAATGTCCAGAAAGCATTGAAAAAGCAGTAGTTTTTCAATTTCATCGTCTAGCAGCGTCCATTCCCGTCCATTGACATCCGCCGCTTAAATTGTTGGCCTTATTGTTGGCCTAGGCGAGGCCAACATATGGACGAGGCCAACAATGCCGCTCTCAGATGCCGCTATTCGAGCTGCGAAACCGCAAGAGGGTCGCACGACCAAGCTCTCAGATGGCGGCGGCCTCCAATTATGGGTTGCGCCATCAGGCTCCAAGCTATGGAAAATCGCTTATCGGCTCGGCGGCAAGCAGCTAAAACTCAGTCTTGGCTCTTATCCTGCGATCGGCCTCAAGGACGCCCGCGAGCAGCGCGACGCCGCCAAACGGCTTTTGCTGACCGGCGTTGATCCAGGCCAACAAAAAAAGGCCGCTGCGCTCACCAAGGCCAACGCCGAGGCCAACACATTCGAGGCCATCGCCGCCGAGCTATTGGACAAGAAACGCCGCGAGGCGAAGTCCGAACGGACATTAGACAAGCTCGAATGGCTGCTCAGCCTCGCCCGCCCCACCATTGGCGCGCGCCCGATCGGCGAGATAACCTCGCCGGATGTCTTAGCGGTTCTCCGTAGCGTCGAGTCGCGCGGCCGACATGAAACCGCGCGGAGGCTCCGCGCGACCATCGGTGAGGTCTTTCGCTACGCGGTCGCGGCCGGCCGCGCCGAAGCTGATCCGACCGGCGCATTAAAGGGTGCCTTGACCGCCCCGACAGTCCAGCATCGAGCAGCCATTATCGAACCCAAGGCGTTCGGCGGCGTTCTGCGAGCCATTGCGACCTATGAAGGCGCGCCGGAAACGCGGGCGGCGCTCGAATTGGCTGCTCTGACCTTTGTCAGGCCAGGAGAACTTCGCGCGGCGGAATGGCTGGAGTTCGATCTCGAAGGAGCCGTCTGGTCGATTCCGGGCGAAAAGATGAAGATGAAGCGCCCGCATCGCGTTCCGCTCGCGCCTCGCGACGACGGAGTCTTTTCAAGCGCCTCGACGTCGGCGTCCGCCCAATGCGAGATGATCTGTTTCAGTTTGTTGTACGCATCCTTCGCCGCCTCGCCGAGCACGCCTTTGAGCGCCGCATCGCTCGCCATCGAGAGCGCCGACGCGGCCAGCGCGCCGATGGTCACTGGATCGGGCATGCCCGCTTCCCCCTCAAAAAATAGATAGCGCTTTCGCAAAATCCGCCGGCCTTCGCCGGGCCGCCTACTTAAACTGACCTCCGGAACCGTCTCCATCAAGTCCTTAATTCAACGCGATCGGCGTCAGAGAAAAGTCTTTTCCTAAGGGAGTCGAGAGCTGAAAGGCGGCACGACGCCGGCGCGCTGTCTATTCGACGTTCGCCTGTTCGAAAGAGCCGGTCAATTTTGGGGGAAACTGCCCCCTAAGTGATTGTCTGATCTCACGAATCCTCGATCACCCCTGTGGATAACTGGATTCGGCTCAATTTTTTTTGGAACGGAGATTTCGGCCTCTGTTAGACCTTACAGGGTCGGATCAAACGGATTTGGCGCGCGCCTCCGCATGAAGGCTGACGAGAGAAAAAAGAGCCGCACAACCTGCCAGGGTTAATGCGACTCTGTGGGTTTGACCCCGCGCTTAGCTATAAGCGGGACAATCCTAGACAGCGACTTAATCACAGTCAAAGACTGTTTGGATCACTGGCTCGTCGATTTATTTTGATGAGAAAGGGTGTCCATGGCTCGTTTGAGCAATGGCGTCAGCGCACGGCTGAATGCAGATAAAAATCATTTTCCCAAAACCGGCTTTGTCCGCCTCTCTTCGATCCTAGCTCCAACAGGACCTATTCCCGTTGGTCGCTCGACGTGGTGGGCAGGCGTCAAAACCGGCCGGTTCCCCAAGCCAAGGAAGCTTGGCCCGGGCATTACCGTTTGGCGGGCAGAGGAGATTTGGGCCCTCGTCGAAAACGGCGGGTGACGCATGGCGCGGCGGCATAACGTCCGCCGCGTCAAAATCCATCGGACGTATTCAGTCTCGGAAGTCGCGAAGCTTCTGGACGTGCATAAGCTCACCGTAAGCCGATGGATTGAGCGCGGCCTCCCCCTGATCGAGCAGAAGCGACCATTCCTTATTCATGGTAGCGATCTGCGCGACTTTCTAACAGCTCAACAGCCGCGCAAGCAACCTTGCCGCGCGGGCGAAATCTACTGCGTCCGCTGTCGAGCGCCAAAGCGGCCGGCCTGCGACATGGCCGACTACGTTCCTCGAACGGCAACCACCGGACTTCTTCAAGGCATCTGTCCGACCTGCGAGTCGCTAATTCATGTGGTAGCGACTGTCGCGACACTCGCCTCACGATGCGGCGATTTGAACGTCACACGCCAGCCTCCACAGGAACGCCTAACCGATAGTTCAGCCCCCTTCTCAAATGTTGCCTTCAGAAAGGTACCCGAATGACCCTCAAACGAAGCCCCGAAAACGAGCGAATCAAGCGCCGTTATCTCCAGTTTCAGCGCGAGGTGAAAGGGCGAGACGACTCCTCTCTCGACGCCGTAGCCAAGGCGATCGAACGCTTCGACGAATATAACCAGCGGCGCGACTTTAAAAAGTTTCATATCGACCAGGCGCGCGGTTTCAAGGCGAATTTGATAGAACAACGCAACGCGCGAACCGGCGCGCCTTTGTCGGCCTCGACGATCAATTCGACCCTTGGAATATTGAAGGCGTTCTTCGTCTGGCTGGCTGGCGAGCCGGACTATCGCACGCGCATAAAGCAGGCCGATGCGCAATATTTCAATCCGCCGGAAAATCTGGCCCGCGTCGCGACGGCGCATCGACACAAGCATTGCCCGACGCTCACCCAAATCCGAACCGTCCTCGACGCCATGCCGGCGGCGACGGAAATCGAGCGGCGCGACCGGGCGCTGATCGCCTTCGCAATTCTCACGGGCGCGCGCGACCGCGCCATCATTTCTTTCAAGCTCAAGCATATCGACATCGAACGCGAATTGCTGGAACAGGATGCCCGGCAGGTGCTCACCAAGCGCGCCAAGACCTTCACCACCTGGTTCTTTCCGGTTGGCGCCGCCATTCAGCAAATCGTGGTCGATTGGGTGACGTTCCTGAGAACCGAAAAGGGCTTTGGCCCCGAAGACCCGGTTTTTCCGAAGTCGCGCGTCGAGCCCGGCCCGGACCTTCGCTTCGTGGCGAACGGTCTTGACCGCGCGCATTGGGCCAACGCGCATCCGGTCCGCGCCATCTTCAAGGAGGCGTTCCAAAGAGCCGGCCTGCCCTATTTCAATCCGCACTCATTCCGCAATACGCTCGTTCACTTGGCCTACGAATTGAAGCTCAATGCCGAACAATTCAAGGCGTGGTCGCAAAATCTGGGGCATGAACAGTGTTTGACGACCTTTTCGAGCTACGGAACCTTGCCGCCCCATCGACAGGCGGAAATCGTCCGGGGTCTCGCCACCGCGCCAACTTCGCAACCAACTGAAATCACGCTGGATTTCATCCGGCAATTGGCCGATGAAATGGAGCAGGAAAGAAAGGCGTCCAACTCTTGACCGAGTCATCGCCTCTTCCGCCGGTGCCGGAGACCGACTTGACAGGCAAGTTGGAGGCATGAACGCCGTCGATATCGAGGAAGCGGTAGCCGACCTGTGCAGAATGAATTGAGCATTTCGCGATCGTACTTAGAGATTCGCTAGCGGCTTGCTTGCGGCGCTCACCTTCGAGCCCCGCCTGACAGAACGACATTCCCGAGGCGTGGACCGAATTGGCTGCTCACAACGGCTCAGGCCGCCTTCGACCAGATCCTGCACCAGCCATTGGCGCTGACAACGCCCTCGACCTGCTTACAAGCATTTGGCGGCACGAACAGGCGGCAATTGGCGCAGCTTTGGCTGCCCTTTGGCGAATCTTGATACGCTACAGACTTTTGAGAGACCTTTGCGGCTTGCGCGCTACGCGAGCCCATCGCGAGAATTGACAAAGCGGCGCCGGCGCCCGCTTGAAGGAGGGTCCGGCGCGTCGTCTTCGCCGATTCCGCGCCAGATGATTTATCTATTTCACGCGCCATGGTTCGTTCTCCCGAAATCTTATGGCGCTCTCGAGACGCACGAAGCGATATGTTGACGGCGCCGCTAGCTATCGAGGCGCGTCCGGAAATAGCGCACGCCTGCCTCGGGACGGTCAATGATTTGGGTCAATTCGCCTGTTAACAAGCCTTATCAAGCGCCTCCGCCTTCTGTGTATTAAAGAGCATAGCGTGAAAAGCCTCATCTTAGCGTCTCGTCTTATTTAACACTTTTAAGTTGCAACCATCGGCGTATCGTCTCGATCCACTGGCAATCGGCGGTGTTGTCGCTGTGCTACATCGGCAAACAATATTTTGTCACATCTTGATCATATGCCTTGGGAGCAATAAGCGTTGGTGTGGGGGCGGCGCATTAAAAGATGCGATGTGCTGGCCATGCCGCCGGGGGAAGCAAAATGCCGGGTGCCACTTCGAAACGCGGCGTCCACGCCGCCCAGGGAACGACCGAAGCGGAAGCGAGCAGCTCGCCCGCCGCAAACGGCGGCGGGCTCGATCTTCGGTTGGTCGCCGGTTTCGGAGGCGTCGCCTCTTTCGCCGCGGCCGTCATCGTCGCCGGGGTCCTGATCAAGCCGCCGAACGCGTCGGCCCTGCCGAGTTTCGCGCGCCAAACCGGTCAGCCGTGCGCCACATGCCACACCGCCTTTCCGCAGCTGACGCCCTTTGGCCGGCGGTTCAAGCTCATGGGCTATACGATGGGCGGCGGCCTGACTTGGGACCAGGCGCCGCCGCTTTCGGCGATGGTGATTGGCAGCTTCTCGCACACCGAGGTTAATCAGGATTCGCCGCCCGTTCCATGGAGCCACACGAATAACAATGTGTTCCTGCAGCAAGCCAGCCTATTCTATGGCGGGCAAATCTACGGCAATCTCGGCGCCTTCATCCAGGGAACGTACGATGGCGCCTCCCAGCACATCTTTCTCGACGCCAGCGACGTCCGCTATGCGGACCAGACGAAATTTCTCGGGTTTGACGTCACATACGGCGTAACGGTCAACAATACGCCGACGGTCGAGGACCCGTGGAACACGACGTCCTCTTTCAGCTTTCCTTTCGTCTCCTCAACGCTCGCCCCCCAGTTCTCTCCGCCGGGAACTTTGCTCGAGGGCGGTCTTGGTCAACAGATCATCGGGACGGGAATCTATACCTTCTGGAACGATAGTTTCTATCTCGCTTTCACCGCCTACCAGAATCTGTCGACGCAGGTTCTGCAGGGGCTGGGCCTGCCGGGCGTCATCGGATCGACGTCCATCGACGGCGTTGCGCCCTATTGGCGCGCCGCCTTCGAATATGACATCGGCGAACATTCCTTCATGGTCGGAACATATGGCATGTACGCCAACACGCTTCCCGGCCGGGTCGCCGGGTTCGGGTTCGACCAGATTTTGGACGTTGCCGTCGACGCCCAATATCAGTTTATCGGAGACCCGCACAATATAACCTTCAGAATCAACAACATACATGAAAATCAGCAGCTGAATTCGACCTATTTGCAGGGCGGCTCGTCCAACCTTTACAATCACCTGAACAGCTTCAGCACTTCGATCGAATATGTCTATGACAAGACCTACGAGCTGACAGCCGGCTATTTCAACGTCTCTGGCTCCGCCGACGCCCTGCTTTTTGGCCCGAACTCTTTGGTCAATTCCCCCAGCGGCGAAGGAATCATCGTCGACGCCGCCTTTTTGCCGTTCAGCAAAGGCGGCCCATCGTTCTATCCCTGGATCAACGCCAAGCTTGGCATCTCGTATACGAGCTACTTGAAGGTCTTCGGGGGAAACAACAATTTTGACGGCTTGGGGCACAACGCGGGCGGCAACAATACTCTCTTCGCCTACGCCTGGGTGGCGTTCTGAAGGCGACTCACCTGCAGAGCGCTATCCCTTTCCGACGCGAAAACGACAAAGGGCCATAGCGGTCCGGTTAATGTCAAGCACGCGCCAAAAACGCCTTAAATTGAGGCTTTTTTGGCCGAAGGCTATGTCTGCTGACCCTTCCTGATCAACCCAGTTCTGGAGAGGGGCCGCCCGGAGCCATACAAGATTGCTCCGTTTGTCGTCGGGTTTGAAAGGCCGATCTCAGTACTTGGCGACGACCGGAACCGGGGCGGCGGTCTCGAACTTGTAGCTGAAGCCGGCCTGGATGCGGTTCTCGATGAGCGTACGGTTCGCGGTGGCGCCGACAAAGGCCAGGCCAGGGAATGCGAACGAGTTGGTCGCGAAAAGGGTGGAGGTGCCGAAATTAGTATAGCGATATTCAACGCGGATCAACCAATTGTCGGTGACGGCGTATTCGGCGCCGCCGCCGGCTGTCCAGCCGACGCGAGTCGCTGAAGCGCTGTCATAGCCGAAAGGCGTCGAGATGCTGCCATTGACGCCGGCGAAAGCGACGCCGCCCGTGGCGTAGAGCAAGGCGCGTCCCCAAGTATAACCGATGCGGCCGCGGATCGAGCCCTGCACGCCAATGCTCGTGTGGGCGTTGAAGGTCGGAGCGAAGCCCGGGAAGACGCCGTCGAGAAAAATATTCGTTTGGTAACTCCTGCTCAAGCTCGACCCGTCGACGTCGCCCTCCAGGCCGATGAGGAAGCGGTTCAGCTGCAGGTTATAGCCGACATGAGCGCCGCCGATGACGCCGGCGGTGTTGAGGTAAAAAGAGACGAAGTCGCCGAAGTTGTCGTAGACGTTGCCATCGGCAGTGCCCCAGGCGTAACCGATCTGGCCGCCGACATAGACGCCGGTCCAGCTGAAGATCGGAACCGGCGGCACATAAACCGGCGGCGGAACGGGCGGGGGAAGATCGGCCGCGACGGCCGTTCCGGCCAGCGCGATCGCGCCGACCGAAGCCATGAAAAGGCGACGCAACATGATGCTTCCTCGTTGCGAGATCAAGCTTTGGCATAAGCTAGCGCTCGTGCGCCGTGACACAACCATCGATTAGCAAAATCGCCATTCAAAAGATCGATTTTGGGCCAGTGTGGCGGTGTTGCAACAGGCTTCTCGGAGATTGTGCGGATTGCCGGCAAAGCGTTAATAAAGATTTAAAGGAAAAATAGCCCGGCCATTCCTGGCTGGGGCTATTTTGAGCTTGCACCGTGAAAGTTGAAGCCGAAAAGCTGATCTCAGTACTTGGCGATGACCGGAGCCGGGGCGGCCGTCTCGAATTTGTAGCTGAACCCCACCTGCACGCAATTCTCGGTCAAGTGACGGTTAATGAAAGCGCCAACATCGCCTAGAGCGGCGAAATTGACGGGGTAGACCGTGGATTGACCGAAATTGGCGTAGCGATATTCGGCGCGGATCGACCAGTTGTCGGTGACGGCATATTCGAGGCCGCCGCCGACCGTCCAGCCGACGAGCGCGTTGGACGCGCTGTCGTAGGCCGAGCCAAGGCCAAGCAGGCTGTTCGTCGAAAGGTTGGCAGTGGCGCCGAGGAAGGCGACGCCGCCCGTGGCGTATATCAGGACGCGTTCGAAGGCGTAGCCGACGCGGCCACGGATCGAACCCTGTACATTGGCGTTGGCGTTAAAAGTGGCGCTAACCGGGCCGATGTTTGGGGTGAAGAAGATCCCCGACACGCTCTTGCTGAGGCTGGAGCCGTCGACGTCGCCTTCTAGGCCGATGACGAACTGGTTCAGCTGCAGGTTATAGCCGACATGCGCGCCGCCAATGACGCCGTTGGCGCTATAGCTAGCGGTGGCGAAAGTGCCAAAATTATCGCCAAAATTGACGTTCTGATTGCCCCAGGCGTAGCCAATCTGGCCGCCGACATAGACGCCGGTCCAGGTGAAGATTGGAACCGGCGGCACATAGACCGGCGGCGGAGCGGGCGGGGGTTCGGCCGCCAAGACCGGCCCAGCCACCGCGACCGCGCCGGCCGAAGCCAAAAGAAGACGACGTAACATGATGTTTTCCCTTTCGAGGGAAGGACGGACGCAGGGTCAATCTACTCCGGTTCAGCTAGTAAAAAAAACCGAATAAGCCCAGAAAGCAGCGCTATTTCGGCGGGTGTGCCCCGAACGCAACAGAATCAAAAGGCGAGCTTGGATTCAATTCGATCGCCGCGCTACGCGCCGGAGCAAAATCCCCCACCGAAGCGGTCGGCGCTGGCCAAGAAATCTCAGAATATCAATCCAGGGACTCGTATTGGACAAAGCTTAGATAGGAGGCGAGAGCGTCAATTTGGTCTGGCGACAATTGGCTCGCAATTTGGGGCATGGGCGCTGCGGTGGCGTCAAACCCTTCGACCCACTGCTCGAGTCTGCTTTTCAAGTAGGTGTACGACAATCCTCCCAAACGGGGAATTTCTCTAACCCCTTCCGCATTCGGGCCATGACAAACGACGCAGGCCACAACATTCGATTCCGCAATCCCCACCTCATATATCGCTCTTCCTGCCTCCACCCGCGCCTGATCTCCGTCATTGGCGGCTATGGGAGGCAGCGTCGAAAAATAGGCTGAGAAATAATGCCCCATCTGGGGATCGAGGTTCCCAGTGGCGGGCCACATAAATTGCCTCGAACGCGGATTATCCCGGATGTGCTCGCTGAATCTCAGAAGCTGATTCTCGATGTATTGATCTCTCTGTCCGGCCAATCGCGGCGCAAACATAAATCCTTGCGCCGATGACCCATGGCACCAGGTGCAATTCCGGACGGGATTATAGCTGAGGGGGTTGCCGGGATCGTAGGGCTCACCGGCCAACAGCGGACCGGCGGCAGAAGCAACGATCGCCAGGATTGCTATTTTGGACTTGATGAATTTCATGATAAAAGTTCTCGCGCTTTATGCATTCATCGAAACCGGCCCCGGAAAACGATCGGATTTACCTCAGAGTGCTGACGTAGGCCGCGACGGCGGCGACCTGTGATTGGTTCAAATTATGCGTCGTCGGCAGCATGATGGCTGATATATCCTGCGCCGAACCTTGACCGCGCTCTTTGCTCCAATTCGTCAATGTTTTTACGGTGTACCAATAGAGCTGACCCGCCAACCGGGGAATCTCGCCTTGACCCTTAGCCTCCGGACCGTGACAAGCGGAGCACGCGGGAATGTTGGAGTCAGGCAATCCCTGCTCGAAGATTGTCTTTCCCAAGGCCAGCGATTCTCTCGGAGCGCCGCCAATTGGCGGCGGATTTAATTCTTTCAAATGCTCGGCCAAGGCGGCGACCATCGACGGGCTCAAGACGTGCGCGACGTTTTGCATGACGGGGTTCGTCCGCCTGCGCTCGATGAAGGCCCGCAACTGATTCTCGACGTACAAGGGCTGCTGCCCCGCGAGGCGCGGCATGGGATAATATCCGCGATAACCCTGGGCCGACAGCCCATGGCAGGTCTTGCAATATTCCAACTTGGCCTGAAGCCCTGGCTTCGAAAAGCCGTCCGCGCCTCTGTCCTCCGCACGACCCGCCGCAGCGAAAACGATTGCAAGGACTGCCGTTTGCAACGCCAATCGTAGACCAATGACCTTCATGACCGGCCCCCCCGCCCTTCCTTTGTGTCATTGCCCACTGACTTCCTTCAATTCAGCGGACACCGGACTTACGCGGCTTTTAGTTTAGCTTGCTCTGACGTGATATGGCCGAGGGCAAGGCGCAGCCGCAAACGTAACGGTTATAGTACCCTTCGATCTACGCAAACAATGCTCGTCTCGCTGCTTTCAGCGTGGAAAACGGGCCTTGCGAACGGTTTTCAGCGTTCAAAAGCAGCTTTTTGATGTGCGCGATTTCCTTTTCCGGATTGGCTGACTCGATGAGTTTGCGGTATTCGTGGAATGGAAAACGACAATGGCGTCCGATCGCGCGTTTCGGCCAGAGTGTCACCGGACCCCATCATGATAAACTGTCAGGGGGGGCCGCCGCCAACTCTAAGCCGCTGGCCAATCAAAATTTTTTCAGCGTGATGCCATACGGCAACAGACGACTACTGCGGGCGATCACTTGCATGATTTGCCTCGCATCGGCGATTTGGTGGACAATCGGTCGCCGCGGGGGGCGCGAAGCGGGGCTCGAATACTTGCCAGATGCATGCGCCGTTAGGCTTAAGGTAGGGGTTGTGGCTGCTCGCAGCCACAGGTTACAATGTTTGTGATCTCCGCATTGCCAATCTTGGCTCCGATTGAGAATCCGATTGGAGAATATGTCCTAGCTAGGCGTCCGTACGTTAAGAGGGAGGCCAGCAGGCAATGACCGGCGCCCCAGGCCGGCCTGCGTGCTGGACCAGCGTGTCGGTCATGTCGTGGCGTGAGATAATCTTGGAGGCGGATTATGAAAATCTTTAGCTTGAAGTCCCTGTCGCACGCCACAATTCTCGCAATCGTTTTCACCGCGGCGGGTCGCGCGGAAGAAAACAAGACGGACGCAGTTTCGAAGCAAGAGTTTCAGGCCAAGTTTGATTATTGCCGAACGTGTCATGGGGTGCAGGGGCAAGGTTTTCGTGGCGCGTTTCCGATGCCGCAACTCGCGGGTCAGCAGCCCGAGTATATCGAAAATCAGTTGCACGCATTCATTGAGCGCAGGCGGACGAATCCCGTCATGTTTAACGTGGCGCACGTCTTGAGCCCGTCGATGGTCGAAGCCTTGGCCGAACATTTCCATGAGCTAAATCCTAAACCATTAGGCGCATCAGGCGGGGCTCCAAAGGAACTCGTGGCTGAAGGAAAAACAATCTTCGAGGAGGGAGTTCCCAGCGCCGATGTTCCGCCATGCGCTTCCTGTCACGGTCCAGACGCCAAAGGCAACGGGGCATTTCCACGGTTAGCCGGTCAGCTCAATGACTACATCCACAACAAGCTACTGAATTGGACCAAAGAGCGGGGTCAGAATCCGGAAAACCCAGACACATCAGCTATTATGGCGCCGATTGCGCACAAGCTGACGGATCAGCAGATCGCGGCGGTCGCGGCCTATCTCAGTAATCTGCAGTAATCACTTCCTTCGGTTCACATCGCAACCCGCGACCGCCTGCGAAACTGCGCTCTGGCCGGCCGGGACTACGAGGCAGGAGCGCGCGGAGGCGGGCAAGAGCCACATCGAAGGGGAATATGACGACAGGGTCCGGGCCTTTCTCGATTTCGTCTTGGCGCAATATGTGACCCAGGGCGTCGAGGAATTGGCGCAAGAGAAGCTTGGAGCGCTGATCACCTTGAAATATGGATCGACAACGGAAGCGGCGGCGAAGCTGGGCGGGGTTCCCGCGATTGTTGACGCCTTCGATTCCAGCGGCATTTATATGACACGCGAGGCGTCGGACTTTGGGACTTCGACCGGAGCCGAATTCGGCCGGTTGCAAGAAGAAAGCGGAGGGGGTTATAATTCTCGCGCGGGTTTCGGGCAGGTAACCGGACAGGGATTCAGGCAGAGATTTTTTTTCGCGGCGGAAATCCGAATGGCTTGGGGAGCGGTGGTCGCCGTCCGATTGGAGGCCAAAACCCGCCGAGCGCGAAAATTTGTTGGTATATTTGTTGGTATAAAAATTTGCACATTGAAAAATATACCTTAGATTCAATGCCGAATGACGTTAATTTGATTCCTGCAACCGCACCAATAAAATAAAGATGTTACGTGTAATCTTGCCGCCGTCTGCCCCCCAGTCGTCTTTCGTGGTAAGCACCTGGTAAGCAGATTGGGAATTGATCGTCATCGGGCCTTTCGCGAGCTCAGACGCAGCCCAATGCAAGCGACTTCACCCAGCATCTTGACCCGACTTGAACAGTAAAATGGACTCCGCGGTAACCGGGGCAAATTTTCGGGCGGGAGGGGGAGTCAGGGTCTGGAAAGTGTAATTCAAGCTATGAATGATTCTGCCGCCGCCTGATTCGTTGGAACGCTTGACGCATGCCGATCTGATCGGCGTGGTTCGCGACCTCATCGGCGAAGTGACGCGGATGCGGGCGGAGGCCGAGAAACTCGACGGGGCGATGGCCGAAGCTTCGGGTCGAGCATCAGGCTGTGAAGGATGAGCTTGCGCGGCTGAAGCATTTGCCTCCGCGTCCGCCGATCGAGCCCTCCGGCATGGATAAATCGACGCAGGCCAAAGGACCGGAGAGTGGCGGCGAGAAGGGCGGGCGCTCCTCGCGCCGGCGCGGCAGCCAACTCGACAGACTGAAGATTGGCGCAACTGTTGTTGTGAAGGCCGACCCGCCTGAGGGCTCGCGCAACAAGGGAGGTGCCGTAGCGGAAGTGGTTGGAAATTGAAGGTGGCGTAATCTCCGCGTTGTTTCAACAAAGAGAATCGGCTTAGCGCGCCGATGGAGATTGCGCCGTGAAAAGAGATAGCATGAATGCGGCGGCTGATGTCGCCGACGAAAGACTTTTCGACAATTGGTTCGATCCGATCGAGACGGCGCTGCGCACGAAGGTGCGGGGCTTTATCGAAACGCTGGTCGAAGAAGAACTGGAGACGGCGCTGGCGCGGCCGCGCTACGGACGGCGGGCGGAGCCGGCGGAGGCGCATAGCCCCGACGAGCCGATGGTCGGCCACAGGCATGGTCATCGGATGCGATCGCTGACCGGGACATTCGGCCCGACCCATATCGCCGTCCCGCGCGCCCGGATCATCGGGAAAGACGGCAAGACGACGGAATGGAAGAGCAAGGCGCTGCGTTCCTACCAGCGTCGCACGCGCGCCGCCGACGCGCTGATCGCTTCAACCTATCTCTCTGGGACAAACACACGGCGCATGCGGCGGGCGCTGGCGGCCTTGTTCGGCGGCGCCGTTGGCAAGGATGTCGTCAGCCGCGTCTGGCGCAAGGTGAAGATCCTATGGGGGCGAGCGGCGGTGAAGGATCGGGTATCCTTTGGCCTGTTGCTCAAACCCAAGGGACCCCGACATGCGACCGACTAGAAATCCGACCGTTTCGACTGCCGCTCTTGATTATGATAGCACGATGATCAGCGCTTTGGAGTTGAGTTCGAAAAAGTGGGTGTTTGCCGTTCAACTCCCGGGCGTAAACAAGCACACGCGGCATGTGCTGGCGCCGAACGGCGCGGCACTAGTGGAATTGATCGAGCGGCTAAAGGCGCGCTCGAAAGCCGCCGGCCTACCGATCGCGCGGGTGATCGTAACGCACGAGGCTGGGCGCGACGGATTTTGGCTTGCGCGTTTTCTGCAGCGTCGCGGCGTCGAAGTTCATGTTATGCAATCATCGAGTCTACCGGTCGATCGCCGGGCGCGACGCACCAAGACCGACGTGATCGATGTCGAGATGCTATACGCACATTGCTGGCGTGGCTGCGCGGCGAACCGCGCGTTTGTTCGATGGTCCCGATTCCGCGCGAAGAAGACGAGGAGGCGCGCCGAGCGCATCGCGAACGCGAGGACTTAATCGGCGAGCGGCGTTCGATCCTGAACAAGATCGAGGGGATATTGGCGACATTGGGGATAGACGGCTACCAGGCCTTGCGGCGCGGCCGGCGCTCGCAATTGGCTAATTTGCGTCAGCCGGATGGCGAGCCGGTTCCCCCAGCAGCTCGCGGGCGCATCGAACGTCTACTCGATCGACTGGAGCTCGTCATGACGCAGATCAAGGCCGTCGAGCGAGCCCGCGACGCCGTGGTGACGAAGAAGGCGCCGGAAGACGAGAACGAACGCATGATTCGCGATCTCGTCGGCTTACGCGGGATCGGCGTGGAGAGCGCGACGCTTTTGGTTCGGGAGGCTTTCTGCCGGGAGTTTCGCAATCGACAAGCACTCGGCGCCTACGCCGGCTTAACGGGAACACCGTTCTCGAGCGGCAAAATGGAACGCGAACAGGGCATTAGCAAGGACGGCAATCGGCGCGTGCGCGCTTTGATCGTCGAACTCGCCTGGTTCTGGCGGCGGTTCCAGCCCGAGAGCAAACTTTCGATATGGTTCGATGCGCGTGTGGGCGGAGCGCGGGGGCGGATGTCGAAGGTGATGATCGTGGCTTTGGCCCGTAAGCTTCTCGTTGCGTTGTGGCGTTACGCGAAGGACGGCGTGATTCCGGAAGGAGCGGTGATGAGGACGGCATAAGGCGCGCTCATCGTCACTCCCCTTCCGGTCAAAGGTCGGCTGGCGCCGTCGATCGCCCAGGACCCTGAAAAGAGCGCCGTTTTGAAGAGTGGCGCCGCCGCGCGGAACTTCTTCCCGAATACCGGGATCGTGGTTCGGGATTGCAGATCCCACCGGATACGAGGTTGGCGAGGACAACCGTCCCGCAAATATTGGAGTTCACCCGCGACCGGAAAAGAGGGAGGCCGAAATCGATGCTTGACAATGAAGTCCCCATACGAGGGCGATTGGGACGCGTGGAACACGCGTTCGTTGGCCGCCGAGCCGATCATCCGTTTGATCCTCGACGGGACAGTCGCGCGCGTCCGGCTCGACAGGAAATCGACCGCGATTTCCTTGCTCGTCGCCCTCGGCGTCCGGCAGGACGGCCAGAAAATCCTCTTGGCGGTCAAGAATATGGGCGGCGTTCTTCGACAAGCTCAGAAGCGAAGCCGCTTGGCGTACGCTTCTCGACGATCTCGCCAATCGCGGTCTGAGGATGCCGGAACTCGCCATTGTCGACGGAGCGCCGGGGCTCGAAAAAGCTCTTGCCGCGCTCTGGAACAACGTCCTGGTCCAACGCTGCACCGTTCATAAGCATCGCAACCTGCTCGCTCATGCCCCAGACCGGCTGCACGACGAAATCTCCGCCGATTACAAGGACATGATTTACGCCGACGCGAAGCATGAGATCGAGGTGAAGCGCAAAGCCTTCATTCGCAAATGGCGGCTGAAATGCCCAGCAGTCGCCGCCAGCCTGGAAGAGGCCGGCGACAAATTGTTCACCTTCACCCGCTTCCCGAAAAGCCAGTGGAAATCGATCCGAACCTCGAACGCGATTGAACGATTGCACGAAGAGTTCAAGCGACGGATCAAGACGCAGACCGCGCTGCCATCGGCGGAGACCGCGGCGATGTTGTTCTGGGCTCTGCTCGCCTCAGGTCAGATCACAATGCGCAAGGTCGATGGCTGGCAAAGCCTCGCCGAAAGACCGGCCGATCCGATCATTGACCTCGCCGCATGATCGGATAACTTCGTCACGTTGGAGATCACGCGAAAACAAATTTCAACCGAAATTGCGACGCCACCACGAGGGATTTGAGGACATCGTTGTTCAGGACTTGAGCCTCAACCCGCAAGTGACGCGATATCGTCGCGAACGGTGGGAAACGCCGGACGGCAAGACGATCATCGCCGCTCTCGATCCTGGGCTTGTCGGCGGCTACGGTCCCAATCTGCATCGCCTGGTGTTGACGCTTCACTTCTCCGGGCAAGTCACTTGCGAACGGATCGCCGCTCTTCTCAATGGCATGGGCGTGGTGATTTCGAAGCGGCAGGTGGTGCGTTTGCTGACGGCCAAACTCGAGACGTTCCGCGCCGAGGATGAAGCTGTATTGAAAGCCGGCCTTTGCGGCGCCTATGTCACGGTCGACGATACGGGCGCGCGCCATGCCGGCAAGAACGGCTACACCACGCAAATTGGTTCCTACAACTTCACGACGTTTCGCACCGGTCCCTCCAAATCGCGCCTGGCGTTTCTGTCGCGGCTGTGCGGCGGCGTGTCGCTTTATGTGATCAACGCCGCCGCCCTTGCCTATATGGAAGAGCGCAACCTGCCTCAGATCGTCATCGGCAAGTTCAAAGAGCATAAGGCGCGTATTTTCTCGTCTGCTGGCGACTGGGAGCGTCATTTGCAGGCCCTGGGCCTGAGTGCGATGAACGTCACCCCGGATCCTGTGCTCATCGCCAGCGAAGGCGCGTTATGGGGCGCGATCCACCATCAAGGCTTGCTGCCCGATACCGTGATTGTTTCCGACGACGCTGGTCAGTTTCGCGTCGGCGCGCACGCACTGTGCTGGATTCATGCCGAACGTCTCGTCCATAAGCTGGTTCCCGCCAACGACAAGCAGCGCAACGCCGTTGACATCGCCAAGCGGATGATCTGGTGGTTCTATCGCGCCCTGAAGGATTACAAGCTTGCTCCCAGCGTGAAACAAGCTCAGCTCCTGCGCGCCCGTTTCGACCGTATCTTCAAGCGCGCCAGCACGGGATACACCATGCTCGATAGGTTGCTCAGACGGCTGCTTCGCAACAAGGAGGAGCTTCCGCGCGTTCTCGAACGCCCGGAAATTGCGATCAACACCAACGCTTCCGAAAACGACATCCGCGCCTTCGTCACGAAAAGAAAAATCTCCGGCGGGACCATCAGCGACAAAGGGCGCGACGCGCGCGACATCATGCTGGGGCTTGCCAAAACCTGCATGAAGTTGAAATTGTCGTTCTACGAATTCATCGGCGCACGCCTCGGCATCCCAGGGCCAAAAATCCCGCCCCTCGCAAGCCTCATCCGACCAGCCCCCGCATAAGTCCAGCGTCGCGCGCCCGGGAATTTGCCCCGGTTACAACATCACGCGATTGCGCGCGGTGTTTCAGGGTTGGTCAGCGGCGGAGCTGAAGACGTTCCTGATGGTGTTGCGCCGCGTTCGCGAAGGCTTCGCGGCGGACGCAAATGGGCTTTAGGGCGCGGATCGCCGGCCCACCCGTGTCAATCGGCTTCGAATTTTGGGTCTGACTCGGATTTGATGCAGTCCTATATGTGTATGTCGCTGTCTTCCACAGAGAATCAGCGTCATGCATCAAGCACTTCGTCCATCCAGCCTGGTTCCACAGGGCTTTATCGTCGAGAGCGCCAAGTACGACGAAACGACGACGGTCATCGTTGTGCGCCATTCCCACGCGTTCGGGGTCTGTCCATCATGCGGTGCAAGCTCCCGGCGGGTTCACCGCCGATATCGTCGGCGCGTGACGGACCTGCCGTTGGCGGGGCGGCGCGTTCAGCTTCTGGTGACGTCGCGCCGCTTTCGGTGTGACGCTGTGCTATGCGGGAGGCATATTTTTACTGAGCGCTTCGCCGAGGGCGTTCTGGCTCCATCGGCGCGACGCACCGCCGCTCGACCACATCGTCCATCATCTGGGGCTGGCGCTGGGTGGTAGGCCTGCGGCGAGTTTCGCGGGCCGGATGATGCTGCCGGTGAGTAATGATACGTTGCTACGGATCGTGCGCCGGCGCGCCATCATCCCGTCAGGCCCGCTGAACGTGATTGGCATCGACGACGGGGCGAAGCCGGCTTGAGACTTCGACAGCGACGGGCAAAGCCTGTCGGAGAAGCCGGCGGAGGGCTGGCGGAGAAACCATCGCTATGGAACGATCGTCTGCGATCTGGAACGGCGTCGGCCCGTGGCGCTCCTGCCGGATCGCGAACAGGCCACGGCGCAAGCCTGGCTCGTCGGCCATCCCGAAGTCGGTGTCGTTGCGAGAGATCGCGGCGGCGGGTATGGCGAGGCCGCCGCCAGGGCGTTGCCTAACGCGACGCAGGTCGCGGATCGCTGGCATCTCATGGAGAACGCCAGCCGCGCTTTCCTCGATGCGGGGCGCAAATCCATGCGCCAGATCCGCACCGCCATTGGCGCAACGACGATCAACCCCGATCTTCTCACCTGTGCAGAGCGCATCCAATATGAGGGTTACCTTCGTCGCGAGGAGACCAATTCCGCGATCCTGACGCTTGCGAAGGATGGCGCGCCAATCAAGCAGATCGTTGGTCGCACGGGCCATAGCCGTAAACTCGTCCGGCCGGTCGTCCGCGGTGAGCGCGACGACATATTCCGCGTACGCCAAAGTTCGCTCGACGCGCATTCGCCCTGGCTCGACGCGCAATGGACGGCGGGTTGCCGTAATGCCGCCCGGCTCTGGCGTCAGCTCCGGCCGCTGGGGTTCCGCGGTTCAGCGCGGGTCGCCGCCGAGTGGGCGACCCGACGGAGACGCGCGGAACGGGCGGACGCAGAGGGCCTGAAGCGCATTCCTTCGGCGCGAACCATCGCGCGGCTGATGACGATCGGGAGAGATAATTTGTCGAAGGCCGATACGATGACAATTGCCGCGATCGAAAGCAATGTCCCGGCTCTGGTGAACGCCCGCCAGATCATCGCCGCGTTCCACGCTGTGATCCGGCGAAAGGCGGCAACGGAACTGGCTCCTTCGATCGACCGCGCCAGAACAACCCTCGTTGCTTCCTTCGCCAACGGGGTCCGCAAGGATGAGGCAGCAGTTCGCGCCGCAATTGCCTTGCCGTGGTCAAACGGTCAGACGGAAGGCCAGATTACGAAGCTGAAGCTCGTGAAGCGACAGATGTATGGCCGAGCCAAGATCGATCTTCCCCAGGCCCGGCTGATTGGAGCCGTCTAAACCCCTCGCTGCGCCAAAATTGCGTCAGACCCCAAAATTCGAAGCCGATTGACAGCTGAGGTCGCGGCGCTTCGGCAGCGAGACGAGGCCTGCCACCACGGGCCGGAGGGCGGCAGGGACCGACGGGTTGCTTGCGTTGGCGATATGGGCGACGCCATTAACATTGAGGCGATGAATCTCCGTGTGGAACGTCGATTTAACGAGGGCGGCAGTTCCGGAAAAATCGATGACCATGCCGCTCGGATGGACGTAATTGACCGCAAAACTGCGCCCGGCGAGCCAGCGCCGCACCGCGTCGAGATCGGTCGCCGTCACGCCAAAACCCGCGCCGAATTCCTGCGCGGACAAAAACCTGTGGAAATTGGGCGACTTCGGGTCGTGCAGGGCGGCGATGAAGGCGTCGAGCGCCTGCTCCTGCTCGGGCGAGCGCCGCAACTGAAGCTGCGGATGCTCCAGCGGGAAGTCATCTGCGACAACGCCGCGATCGTTGGCGGCGTTGAAAGCTTTGACGACGTTGTTGGCGACGCGAACCAAGTTCGTTTCATCGATCGCAGCCGTTATCAGCGGCTGAGCAAAAAGCGCATCCGCGGCTAGCGCTGCGGAGGATCGGCCAATCAACGGCGCAAACAACAGCAGACAGGTGATGACGATCCGAGACGCAAAACGGAAGGCCATTGAAAGTTCTTCTCTAATCGGAACCCTTCGATGGGCGACGCCGTCAGTTTGGAAATTGCCCGTTTCGATGAAATTTGGCAATGCCGAATCCTTTATTGGGGCCCGTGACCCAGGGCGGCGACATCAGCGCAGCGATTGCTGGAATGCAAAAATCGTTGTGAGCCGCAGGTGCATCCCTCCTTTAGTCGGGTCCAGTAGCCGCAATTTCGTTCTTGATCGAAAATGGATGAAGTCCGCTCTTGGCGCGACTGGGCCGGATCTGAACGGGTGGGTCAAGGCGGAATACGTCGCTCCTCTCGACGCTGAGCGAACGGCAGCTTTCACGATCTTCGCGTCCAAAGCCGCCGTTTCGCCTTCGGCCAGTCATTGCTTTTTTGCGCCCATCGCGGCCGCTCTTATCGCAAATTGCGAGACCCGAAAACGGTCGTTCGTGTTGCGAACAGACTATTCATCATCTCTGTCGCCAGATGCGAGATTGAGCAGCAGACATTGCATGCCGGCTTGAGTGACGGCCCTGACCGACAGTCGTTGGCGCGGCAAAGCCGCGCCAACGCGTTATCTAGGGCTCGAAAGTGGCGATTGCGCTCAAGGAGCCCACCCCGGCGAGCCGTTCGATTGTGTGGGCAGCTTCAAGGCTTTCGCTCTGGGCATATGGGAGAGTCGAATATGTCCATTCCGGAGCGGTCGTTCTGGAGTCCAGACAGCGCCGATCGCTGCACCCGAAGCTCTCGCTTGACTCACACATATCCGATTGGTTATTGATCAGATGAATAGCCAGCGAGTTATGCATCCCGATGCCGAACACCCACGACGTGCTCTTCAAAACGCTCGCCGATCCAACTCGGCGAGCCATCTTCGAGCGGCTGTGCCGTGAAGGGGAGCAGACGGTCGGGGCTCTGACGGCTCGGGCCGGGGTCTCGCAACCGGCCGTCTCAAAGCATCTTGGCGTCCTGAAGCAGGCCGGGCTGGTGCGCGACCGCCACGAAGGTCGCCAGACGCATTATAGCGCGCAGTTCGGCGCCTTGGCCCCGCTGATCGACTGGACAAGCCAAATGGCCGGCTTCTGGCAGAGCCGGTTCGACGACCTCGAAGACCTGCTGAAAAGGATGGACCAATGAACGAAACGCCGACCGAAACGCTCTCCGTCGTTGTCGAACGCGAGATTCCTTTTCCGCCGGAAAAGATCTGGCGCGCGCTCACGCAGCCACACCTGATCGAGGAGTGGCTCATGAAGAACGATTTCAAGCCTGTCGTGGGCCACCGTTTCAATCTTCGCGCAGACTGGGGCGCTGTCGACTGTCAGGTCCTGGAAGTCGAGCCGAACAAAACGCTGTCTTACACGTGGGCGGCCTATGGTCTCGAGAGTGTCGTCACCTGGACTCTCACCCCAACGAGCACAGGGACCCACCTGCGCATGGAGCAGTCGGGCTTCCGGCCGGATCAGCAGCAGGCCTACCAGGGCGCCAAGTATCGGGTGGCAGCAGTTCTTTGCAAAACTGGAGCAGGTCTTGGCGCGGACGGACTGAAGTCCGCCGAACACGTCAAAGCTAGGCCAGAGTAAATGACGCGGTATCGCCGATAAACCGAGCACGCCTCCCGTGTTCTGTTTGGCCCAAGAAACAAGAGAGACGGAAAGAAAGAAACATCACGAGGAGGCATTGAAGGCTCTTATTCGCGCGGCCGCGACGCTGAACGCGTCCTGCGCCCACGGCTGACGCTGTGTCTCCCCTGTGCGAATGTCCAAAATTGGACGCTAGCGCCCGCAACCAACCGGTCTGCTAACGGCCAAGCTCTCCGGTGTCGAGCGTGATGGTGCCCAGTGACCGGCCGGCCCGTTCAGTTCGCGCTCCTAAAATCCGCTCGCGGCAGTATGCTGGCATGGCTCGAACGCCGCGGCGGCACGCTCGATGACTTCGTCTTTCCAAGCCGGATCGATCATGCCGATCATATCAGCACCCGCCAGTATGCTCGGATGGTTGATGAGTGGGTCACCGGGATCGGATTGCGTCGGGAGGACTACGGAACTCATTCGCTTCGCCGAACCAAGGCGTCATCATTTTACAAGCAGACAGGCAACCTACGAGCCGTACAGATATAGCTCGGCCATACGAAGATCGAAAGCTCCGTTCGGTACCTCGGCGTCGACATAGAGGATGCGCTCGCCCTCGCGGAAGGCACGGAGGTGTAGCGACCTAAGGAGCTCCTCGACCTCAGTGCCGAGGAGTTCTGTGCCTCCGATGGTGACCGCCGAGCCGCGCCCTAGCCGGTAGCAGGCGCGATTTTCGTCACTGATCAGAAGCGATCGTAGTTCATGCTTACGGTTTGATCCTCAGACTTCCAACGAAGGGGACTTAGCGGCTTGCCGCTTTTGGATTGACGGCCGCGGCAGCGGCCTTCTCCCGATAGGGTACCGCTTGGTAAGCTCCGACCCAATGCGGTGATCCGTCCCAGGTACCAAGTGTCAGATTTTCGCCACCAGCTGACTCTCGTCACAAGGGCGGCTTGCCATTCCCCTGTGCCGTGTGCTGCCGCCCACGCGCGAGAAATTTCCTGCACGGGCTCCTGCTTGCGGATCAGATGCCGCGCTCGACCTTAGGAAAGCGGCGCCGCGAACCATCCACGTCGAAAACGCGGGCATTCTGCCGGATTTTTCTGGGAGCGCAAGGCCGTCGTCCGTGAACGCGGCGAGACTCGGAAGTTTCTGCGGGGGCTGGTCGGCCACCTTCCGCGACTACGCCTTGTCGGCGTCGGCGCTGTCCTGAGCTGGGAAGGTCTGGCAGTCCGCCATGTTGGACGCCGTCGCCGAGGCGAACGAAGACGAGGCCGAACGCGCGGAGCGCGACGGCCAGCAGACAGGGCGGCAGACTTCGCGATAGGCAAGCGTATGGATAGCGTATCGCGCTGCGCCGAAGGCGATAAGGTGCTTTCTAGTCTCGGGAGCGGGAGTATATTAGGCATATGGCTGTCAGCTCGCCCGATCTGAAAGCATTCTTGGTCTCCACACCTTTCTTCGGTGGCCTCTCAGACGCAAGTCTCGATCTCCTGATCTCAATGCTGGTCGAGCGCCGGTTCGACGTCGGCGCCACCGTCGTATCGGAAGGAGAACCGGGGCGCTCAATGTATATTGTTCACGCCGGCGAGCTGACGGTGAGCAAGCTCGGGAATTCTGGGCGCGTAATTCGCATGGCGGGTCTCGGGCCGGGTGATTTTTTCGGCGAAATGACGCTCATCGAAATGCAGAACCGATCAGCCACTGTCGTCGCTGAGAGCCCAACCGTGCTGTACGAGCTCACGGCCCGAAACCTCTATGCGTATTACAAGGCCGACATCCACGCGTATGTGATGGTGATGCTGAATATCAACCGTGAGCTTTGTCGGCGGCTCCGCCGCGCCGACAATCGCATTGCCTGTCAATTCGCTTCCAACAGCGACCCCATTTTCGCGTCCAATTTCGACCCCTCTTGGGTGAAGAAATTTGCTTATCTGCGTAGTGCATAGGAGGGACCCGCGCCCGTAGCGCAGCGCCCTCGGCGTTGCGCGGAGCGGAGGGCGCGGGAGGTCTCTGAGCGCCCACGAGGGGAAGCGCCGGCTGACGGCGCGGGGGAGGGTTTGGTCAGTTTCGGTTTTTGAAGCGCCAGCTGGTGTTGCCGGTCTCGATGATGTCGCAGTGGTGCGTCAGGCGATCGAGCATGGCGGTGGTCATTTTGACGTCGCCGAACACCTGGGGCCAATCGGCGAAGGCGAGGTTGGTGGTGATCAGCAGCGAGGTGTTCTCGTAGAGCTTGCTGATGAGATGGAACAGCAACTGCCCGCCGGATTGGCTGAACGGGAGATAGCCGAGTTCATCGATGACGATGAGATCGTGGCGGAGCAGTTTCTCGGCCAGGCGGCCGCTCTTGCCCGCGGCCTTCTCTTGTTCGAGCTGGTTGACGAGATCGACGAGGTTGAAAATCGTCCTCGAGCACGGCTACGGATGACGGCGGCGGCGATGGCGATGCACAGATGGGTTTTGCCGGTTCCAGTCGAAGCAGCGACATACTGCCGGGTATCAGAACCTCGAGGGAAGAATCCATTATCGGTTTCATCCGCGCTTCGGTGAGATAGTCGTTCTTGTGCGGCGCCATCGCTTTCAAGGCGCGGAGGTCTTTGTCATCCAGCAGGGCGATGGGACTTTGGCGCATATACCTTGCTGGATGATGCGCGAGGACGCGGCGCACTTCGAACTCCGGCCTCAACCACGGATTCCATTGGATACATTCCGCGACCTGCGGATCGAGCTCAACGCGCTTCTAGACTTTCTCCAGTCGGAATCGGAGACAGGAGAAGCTTCAGATGAGGCGCGCACAGCAAGAACGGCAGCCGGACTTATTCGAAAGCGACGAACCTCCAATCGCCTTGCCACTCGATCAGACCAAGAGCCTCGTGGAGATGGTCCGGGGGCTTCTGATCGAGATTGCGGCGATATCGAAGGTCGAGGAGGCCGGCGATGACGAAGATCACGCCTGATCATCTTGCGCGCAGCGCCTTTGTCTATGTTCGCCAGTCAACAGCGGATCAGCTGCTCCACAACCATGAGAGCCGCCGTCGTCAATATGCCCTGGCCGATCGCGCCCGCCAATATGGCTGGCGGGACGTGGTGGTGATCGATGATGATTTGGGGCGTTCCGGCTCGGGGGTCAGTCGACCCGGGTTCGAACGGCTCTTGGCGGCGATTTGCGAAGGACGGGTTGGGGCGGTCTTTGCAATCGAGGCTTCGCGACTGGCGCGCAATGGTCGTGACTGGCACACGCTGATCGAGTTCTGCGGCCTCGTCAACGCGATCATTCTGGACGAGGACGGCGTCTATGATCCCCGCCTTCCGAACGATCGCCTGCTGCTCGGCATGAAAGGCACGATGAGCGAACTGGAGCTTTCGATTCTTCGACAGCGCTCACTCGAGGCGTTGAAGCAAAAGGCGCGACGCGGCGAACTGTTCCTGACCGTCGCAATCGGTTACGTGAAGGTGAGGCACAATCGGATTGAGAAGGATCCAGACCTGCGGATACGTGAAGCCATCGATCTGGTGTTCCGGAAATTCTCGGAGTTCCAGAGTATCCGGCAGGTGCATCTCTGGCTGCGGCGGGAGCGGATCGATCTACCCGCAGTGGAATACACAACTGTCGACGGCCGTCGCATCGTCTGGAAGCTCCCGGTATACAACACGGTCCACCATATTCTGACCAATCCTCTCTATGGTGGGGCCTATGCTTTCGGGCGCACCGGCAGCCGCATAACGATCGAGGACGGCCGCAAACGTATCGTGCGCGGGTTCAAGCGTGAGAGATCTGAATGGGACGTCTTGCTCACCGGCCATCACGAAGGGTATCTCTCGTGGGCGGAGTTCGAGAGGAATCAGCGGCTGATCGCCGATAACGCCAATGCCAAAAGTCTTCTGTCGCGCGGCGCCGTCCGGCGGGGCGAGACGCTTCTGGGCGGCCTTCTGCGCTGCGGTCATTGCGGCCGCAAGCTACATGTCGCCTACGGCGGCGCGTCAGGCGATGTCGGCCGCTATCATTGCAAGGGGAGCTTCGTGAACCACGGAGGAGATCTTTGCATCTCCTTCGGTAGTTTGCGAGTTGACCAGGCAGTCGGAGCCGAAGTCGTCCGTTTGCTGAAGCCGTTCGGCGTCGAGGCGGCGCTGCAGGCGATCGAGCAACGAACTTTCGAAGCTGCGGAGAAGCGCCGACAGGTCGAACTGTCGCTGAAGCACGCGCGTTATGAAGCGGCGCACGCCCGCCGGCAGTACGATGCCGTGGATCCAGACAACCGCCTCGTCGCGAGCGAACTCGAACGCCGATGGAACGACAAACTCATCGACGTGCGCCGGCTCGAAGACGAACTCAACGAGCTCGATCAGCACCGCTCACCAGTTCTCGACGAGCAAGAACGCGAGCGCCTCATGCTTCTTGGCGCCGATATGGAGATAGCCTGGTCACATCCGGCGGCGACCATGGCGACGCGCAAGAGGATCGTCCGTACGGTGCTACGCGAGATCATCGTGCGGGTCGAGGATGGTTTTGTCGATATGGTGCTGCATTGGCAAGGTGGCGATCATACTGCGCTGAAAATCAAGAAAAACGCATGCGGTAAACACCGCTGGACCGTGGAGGAAGACGTCGAGGTTCTTGTTCGGGAATTGGCGCGATTGATGCCAGACCGCGCTATAGCGCCAATTTTGAACCGGGCTGGCAAGCTCACAGGCCGCCAGAATGGTTGGACGCAGAGCGCGGTCTGCACATTGCGTAATCGTATGGGCGTCGAGGTC
This sequence comes from uncultured Alphaproteobacteria bacterium, assembly GCA_963789645.1. Classification (GTDB taxonomy): domain Bacteria; phylum Pseudomonadota; class Alphaproteobacteria; order Rhizobiales; family Beijerinckiaceae; genus Methylocapsa. The sequence goes on from CAWBLM010000011.1 coordinate 188,036, forward strand.
TATCGGGAGGGAGAACGTGGGGAGCGTGGAGAAGTGACGCTCAACGAGGCGGCGGCTGTCCTGCAAGTGAGCGCGATGACGGTCTTGCGCCTGATCCGGAACGGCACATTGCCCGCCCGGCACCTTTGCAAAGGGGCCCCATGGGTCATCAAAGCGGCGGATCTCGGGAAAGCCACGGTGCGGGCCGAAGCCCAAGATCGGCGCAGAAAGCCGCTAACTGAAAATCCTGATCAACACACCCTTATTTTCCAATGACATCGCGAGGTGAGCATTATAAATCGGGATCGGATCCGCCGATAAAGATGCCGTTGCGCTTGGCGTCCAGGAAGGCGCCGGTCGCGAGCTCGCGAACCTGCCCCTGATCCACGGGTGTGTCGGCGAAGACGAAGCTGTCGAGATCCTTCAACACCGGGAACTTGGCGCCGCTGATGCGATAGCTGATTGATCGCGCCTGACGGTGCGTATGCTCGGCCCGGATCAGGGCGGCGATGAGGGGATAGATCTCGTCACGCCTGGCCAGACCCTTGCCGGCAATCTCGTCGAAGCTGGCGCGCATGCCGTAGAGCTTGAGCTCGCTCATGGCCTCGAGGATCTCATGGCGTTCCATCAGGCCACCTTCCTTATGCTGTCGTAGCGGCAGCAATCGGCCGTGGGTTCGATCTTCAGGCGGAGCGCATCGGGCGTGGTGATGCTGGGCGGCGCCGCTGGCTGTCGCTGGCGCGCCAGGACGGTTAGAATC
>CAWBLM010000012.1:0-98130 GCA_963789645.1 uncultured Alphaproteobacteria bacterium
CTCGGCGAGGCTTTTCACTCGCGGCTTGGGGCGGAACAGCTGGTCACGCAGATTGCCGACCTGATTCTCGACCTGCCCTTTCTCCCAGCCCGACGCCGGCGTGCACGCCACCGGTTCGATCAGGTGATGCGAGCACATCTGTAGGAAGCGACGGTTGTACTGCCGCGCCTTGCCCACGAAGATCGCCTCCACCGCCGTCTTCATGTTATCGTAGATGCCGCGCCGGCAGATCCCGCCATAGAACTGGAACGCCTTGTCATGGGCGTCGAAGACCAGCTCCTGGGTCTCCCGGAAATAGACGCGCACGAACGGCATGCGGCTGTGCGACAGCTTCATGTGCGCCGCCTTGATCGTCAGCGGCAGCCCTTGGAGCGTGATCGTCTCGTGGCTCCAGTCGAACTGGTAAGCTTCCCCGGGGGCGAAGCTCATCGGCACAAACGCCTGGGCCGGAACTCGCGCCCGTTCGTTCCGCCACGCCTTGACGAACCGGTGCACGCTGTCGTGCGCGCCGTCATAACCGCGCCCGCGCAACTCCTCGAACAAACGCTGGGTCGACCGACGTTCCCGCCGCGGCTGCTTGGCTTCCTTCTCCAGGATCTCGGTCAGGACCTCGACCCACTCGCCCAGCTTGGGAGCCGGCTGAACGCCACGCTCGTACTTGAACTCCGTCGCCTGGCCGCGGATCACCTTGCGCACCGTCGCGCGCGACACCGATAGCGTCCGCACTATCTCCTTGATCGGCCGGTGCTGCTCAAAATAGGCCCGCCGGATCTGCCCGATAATGTCCACGCCAATCATCCCCCAAACACCCTTCCCAGCCGAAACCGGCGCAAAGGAAGGGAGGCTGGCACGCAGCCTTGGAAGGGGTCTCTATTGGACGCGAAAACTGCCCCTCAAGGGGTCACTATTGCGCGCGAATTTACAGCGTGCGGGCGCATTGAGGCCTTAGAGAGGCAAATAAAGGACCTGCAAGGCAGGCTCTAAAAAGAAGCGTCAAGGCCTGTCAGTGAGGCTCCCTGAGGCTCCTAGGGGCCACCTGGAAGCATGCCAGAGACCTTGGCTACTCATGCAGAAAGGGGCATAGGCTCTAGGCAGCCCTAGGAAGCCCGCTGACAGAGATAGGGCCACTTTTGTTGGTGGTGCTATAACCTATGCCTTGGCCACTCAGCGAGTCCCTCCTAGGCCGTTCCGTGGCCTATTGACAGCAAAGGTCCGGCAAATGCGCAAAGTAAGGCCTAAGGAAGCCCAAAGACCCGCTGGGGTGGTCTAGGGGCTATCCAGCGGCGAAGTAGGCGCTTCTTCGGTTACGCATGATTCCATGATTCCCAGGAAGCAGCGCAGCTGGTGGCCCATGGCTGCATCAGCGTTTACCGGATGCTGAAGCAAACGAAAGACGCTATAGACAAGGCAGAGGCTTAGGTTTCCCTGAGCCGCGCGTAGCCCAATGCCCACAGGCAAAAGCAAGAATGACCGAAAACACGAGCATTTCAGGCGGCAATTATCCCACCACGAACGCTGGCCCTGAAGCAGACGAGGCTCCGAAGAGCCTTTTGCCTACCGGTATTGACGTTTGGTTTAGCGGCACCCTGCGTGCGCAAGGGGAGGCTCTTAGGCGGCTTGTGAATAATTTCATTAAAGGCGCGTTGTTCCACGAGGACAAGACAGCGCGCCGAAAGCGGAAACGGAGACCCCAGGATCAGAAGGCCTTCGAATCCTTAATGGAAATCGTCATTTGCAATCTTGTCTCAATGGCCGTGAACCCGACTAGAAGCGGGATGATTTCGATCAGTCTTCGGAAAGGCGAAAAGCAATCCCGTTATGGGCAGCAAACTAGTCCAAAAGTTCTCAGGGGAGTCATCCAAACCCTCGAAGAAGTTGACGCGCTTAAGTTGTACCTAGGGCGTCGTGGTCAATTCCAGAGCAGGATTGAACCTACCAAGTGGTTCATTTCACAGGTTAGGCAAAGCGGAGTTACTCAGGCTAACCTAAGGCCGGGAATAGGGCCAGAGGTTATTCTCCTTACGAGAACCACAAAGCATAGCAACGGCCCGGGAAAGGATAAACACAAAATCGAGTACGAGGACACGGAGGAGACGACGAAGCTTCGTGCGCAGGTAAGAGAAGTTAACGCCTTTCTCGAAACTGCCGAGATTGGCTTCCTAGCTGACCAAGAAACCTCAGACTTACAAGCAGTCGAAAGGATTCCCCCTGCATCGGAGGTTCGCGTTAGCGACACAACCCTCAGGAGGCACTTCAAGCTCCTGGAGCGTCAAGAGCCGCGCTTTGATCAGTACGGAAGGCTCTATGGCGGCTGGTGGATCACGCTCCAGAAAGAGCGGAGGCCCTACATTCGATTACAAGGCGAGCCGATTGCTTACCTCGACTTTGCAAGTATGAACGTGCGTCTGGCTTACGCCTATGTGGGGCAGGGAGCCCCTGAGGGCGATATGTACGATTTGACGGGCCACTGGCCTGGCTTCAGCCTCTATCGACATCGAGAGGCCATTAAGACGACAATGAGCGCCATGTGGTTCAAAGGCGAGCTTGAGCGCTTTCCGATGGGTGGAAAAAAGGGGTTGCCAAAGAACCTGAGGATGGAGACCATTGTGGGGGCAATCAAGAGCAAGCATCCTCTCATTGCGCCGATACTCGGACAAACTTTAGGTTACACATTCGCGTTCATGGAATCCAATGTGCTCCTTGCTGTGCTTGAACGAGTCAACGCTAGGGGCATCGCAGCTTTACCCCTGCATGATGCTCTTATGGTCCCTGAAATCTGAAAGCCTCCGTTTGCAAGGAAATCATGCAATTCGTAACTCAAGAACTTTATGGTTTCCCTTTCCTAGTCTCCGTGGAGATACCTGAGAGACTTGTGAAGGATGCGACACCTCAGACTTCAAGCCTATAAAGTGCCTTCACTACATCTACCCCTTGGTCAGCTATGAGACACCTAAGACCCCTAGGCTACATGTACCATAGATAGGACATAGATAGGTATACATAATGATTACCACACTAATGCTCATCTATAGGGACACTTAGGTATATTCTATAGTGGGGCCCGTAAGGCATATTTAACTCGAAACTCTGTTGGTACCACAAAATATGACATATAGGTGTCTTCTATAATAGCTTCCTCCCTAAGCAACCCCGATCTAACCCATGCATGGGGGAACCTGCGTATACTCTATAGTGGGGCCCCTAAGCCCTGGCTGGGCGACGCTATATACTACAGAAACCTATTGTAGTATTAATGCTAGAGCCTGAATGTAAAAGCAGTGTCCGAACGACCTTCAAGGAAAGAGGTCAATGCTTTCCGCTAGCTTCAAGCGCGCTCCAGGGAGACGCGTGTGATGAAACTGCGAGCCCGATAGGTGCCTAAGAGCCGACTTTCCAACACCGTGCGTAGCATAAATTCATTGGTGGCATCAGCTAAGAGCCGGCGTGACTTAGCGCCGCTTCTTGACGCTGCCGTGGCGTCGCGCCTGGCTCTATTCTCGTGAGTTGGCCAGCCGCCCCAGCTTCTCAGCAACCTTCTCGGGCTTTAGGTGTGTGTACCGGAAGAGCATCCTAGGATCTTTGTGCCCGCTTATCAGGCTTACCTCGGGAACGGTCAGGCCTTGCTCGAAAAAACGGCTGACGGCCTCATGGCGCAGATCATGAAACCTGAGGTCCTCGACGCCTGCGCGGCGCTTCAGACGCTCCCAAGCAAGTCTGACGGCGTTGGCCGACATTGGGAACACATGATCATCATCATGCACTCGCTCTTGCCGCGCTAGAACCCGTAGTGCATCGGGGCTTAGAGCACCGTTCGTGATTCGCCGGACTTCGTTAGCGGCAGATGCGCCGTGCGGCTTTCTCCGTTGACGTCAGCCCATTTCATTGCGAGCAATTCACCGCGTCGCATGCCTGTTGCGATGGCGAAGTGGATGATGTCCGACAATAGCCTGCTGCAGAGTCTTCTGGAGCCCCTGGGCGAGTTTTTGCGCATCATCGCTGGTGAGCCTGCGCGTCCGCGCCTTGGCGCTCTGTGGCTTCCTAATGGCCCCCATAGGGTTCTGTGGCAGAGGCACGCCCCATTCCTTGCGGGCCACTTCCAAGCAATGTTGCAAGATGGCCAGTTCACGCTTGACCGAAGAAGCGGACACCACCAGCGAGCGCTGGTCCCTGTGGCCTGCGAGGATGCTAGCGGTCAGCTTATCGAGCGTCATGCTGGCGATGGCAGACGCCCTCAGGGTCTTAAGCCGATAAAGCTCTGAGGCGGCCCCACGCTTCTTAGGTGTTACCTCGGCTTCGTACTTAGTCAGCAAGTCAGCCAGGGCATAGGTCCTGAGGGACTTGCGAACGCTCGGAATTTCGCCTCGCTCGATAGCGACTTCCTGCTGCCGTCCCCAGGCCTCGGCATCCGCTCTATGTGTAAATGTCTTAGTTGTGGGCGCATGGCCCTTCAGGCGCACCTGGGCCTGCCAGCGTGTCCCGCGCTTTCTGATTGTCGCCATCTGATCCATCCACTCGCTGTGACCGCAGTGTGACGGATCGAATTTTGGGGAAACCGGCGAGGCGCTTGCGAACCTTAAGTGCTTGTGTTCACTTAAGATTTCATTGGTGGAGCTGAGGGGAATCGAACCCCTGACCTCTGCAGTGCGATTGCAGCGCTCTCCCATCTGAGCTACAGCCCCATCCAGCCGCTGTTTACGCGACCCAGCGAGAGTGTGCAAGCGCCCAACTTCCTTGCCGCTTGCCGGCCGGCCGAGAACCTTGCCAGTTCGGTTTAAGCCGCGTAAACGAGGCGGGCTTGGCTGAGGCTTTGGAGTTCCCATGCGCGCGCTTCTCGATGTCATTTTGCTGATCCTCGATCTTTATGTTTATGTCGTGATCGCAGCGGTTATTCTGTCATGGCTGATCGCCTTCAACGTCATCAACACCTATAACAACGTCGTTCGCGCCATCGTCAACGCGGTCAATGCTCTGACCGAACCTGTTCTGCGCCCAATCCGGCAGTTCCTGCCGAGTTTTGGCGGCCTGGATATTTCGCCGATCGTTCTTTTTCTAATTATTTTTCTGATCCAACGCATTATTATTCAATATATTTATCCAAACGTCTTTTGACCGCCGCATCCGATCAGTCGCCCGAGCCGCCTCGCCTCCCTTGGAGCTTGCGCGGCGGCGCGCTCGTTGTTTCCGTCCGCCTGACGCCAAGGAGCGCACGCGACGAAATCGGCGGCGTCGACTATCTCTCCGATGGGCGCCCGGTTGTGAAAGCGCGGGTTCGCGCCGCCCCGCAGGACGGCGAGGCGAACGCGGCCCTGATCAGACTGGTGGCCAAATCGTTGCGCATTGCGGCGACCGCCGTGCGGATCGAATTCGGGAGCGTCCGCCAGGCTGAAAACGCTGCTTCTAGACGGCGACGCCAAGGATCTTGAAGCCGCCCTCTTTGCCCTTTTTGCCGAGCGCGGCTAAGGGCGCGACCGAATCGGCTCAAACGCGCCGCGCCGGACGGCTCCAGCAAAACATCGTCAGCCGTAGGGCTTAAATCTACGTAAATTTCTTTAAGCGCCCAGCCGGCGGAAGAAATCCCAGACCGTCCGGGCGGCCTCAAAATCTTTATTGTGCGGGCCGCGCGAGGCGATCTCCCCGCCTTCGCTCAGATGGCCCGGAACTGAATGGCCCCCGCCTTCGACGCGCAGCATCTCCACCGGGACTTTGCAGCCGTTCAGCTTGTCGAGGTAGGCGCGCGTACCGTCGTGCGGGTCGCGGTCCGGGATGGGAGTCGTGGCGTGTCCCTCGCCGCATCCCGCGGCTTTGCCGAAAATCGCCAAGGTCGCGTCGGCCGAAATAACGTTGATTTTTGCGTCGGGCAAGTTCGTCGCGCCGCCGGCGTAGGGAATTGCGGGATCCGCCGTGCCGGCAATCATCATCAGGGGAAGCGGACGCGAAGGCTTGCAGGTCGCAGCTAAGTCCGCGGGCATCGCCGTAATCAGCATGGCGGCGCCGGCGAACATCGAGGGGTCGTCGCAGACGCTGCGAAACGCGGCAAATCCGCCGCTCGAGATGCCGACGATGAAGACTTTGCGCCGGTCGACTATTCTGTCGGAGATAAGCTTTGCAATGAGGTCGCGAATGAAGGTCGCGTCGCGCGCGGCGTCGGCGCCAGGCCCAACGCTCCAACGGCCGCCGACAGGGTCAGGATAAACAAGGACCGAACCGGAACTCGCCATTTCCTCGAAAGCCAGATTTCGCCTCAGCCGCCGCCCTTTCTCATGATGGCCGCCGCGCAAAACAATGATAAGAGACCGGCGCGCCTGCTTGAGGCGGCGATGCTCGATCAGGACCGCCGTGCGCGTCACGCCGCCCGACTGGATCGAAACCCGGCCTGACGCGGCGGCCGCCGGCTCCGGCGCCGCGGCGAGCGCGGCCAGCGCCAGCGCGAGCCAAATCATCGCTCGCCGCGTCCGTTCGCCCGAATCGAAGCGACCCGCCGTCCGGTCGCCGCGTCGCCGGACGACGGAGTCCCCCTCTGCCGCGGACGATCATGTCTTTTGCCATCGCCAATGACGCCACCCTGAAAACGCCGTTTCGTCTCGTGTCTCGCATTCAAGGCGTGGAGCGAAGGCGGTTTGCGACGGGCCCGCAGCGCGAAACCGTCAGCTGTCCGCTTGCGGGACGCGCTGCGAATGCGGCGCCATTCTTCTACCGCGACCGGGATTTTGGCAATAAGCTCGGCCAAAGGCCGGGAGGTCCGCGGCGTCAATTTTCCGCCTCGATTGCGTTGCCCGGCAATCCGCTTTGCGTTAAGGGAGACGAAGCGCATTTCTCCAAACTCGGGTTTAGCGTGATGACAGAGGTGGAGTTGAATTCGGGTCCGCCGGAGAGCCGCCGGCCGCTGTCCCCGCATTTGCAGATCTATCGCCCAACGCTGACCATGATGATGTCGATCGCCCATCGCATCACCGGGGCCGCGCTTTACGGCGGAACGCTGCTTCTCGCCTGGTTTCTGATCGCCGCATCGAGCGGACCCGGCGCCTACGCCTCCGCCGCCTCGGTCGTAAACTCCTTCTTCGGCAAGCTGATCCTCTTCGGATTCACCTGGGCCCTGTTCCACCATCTCCTCGGCGGCTTGCGGCACATCATCTGGGACGCCGGCTATGGCCTCGATCATCCGCAGCGCGAATGGCTCGCCAAGGGCACTCTGATCGGCGGCGGCGTGTTGGCCGTGCTGGTCTGGATCTGCGTTTTTTCTCGTTAAAAAATCGCCCTTCGCCCTGTCGCATCGTCATCGTCCGGCTTGCCCCAATTTTGAAGGAAATCAATCATGGCGCATGATCCCCCCCTTCGCGGCGCCGCAAGGTCGCGCTTTCTCGGCTCCGCAAAGTCCGGAGCCGCCGGCGCGTGGCGGATGCATGTCACCTCGGTCGCGCTGATTCCTCTCACTTTTGCATTCGTCTGGGTCATGCTGTCCCTCGTCGGCAAGGATTACGCCGGGGCGAAAGCGGCGCTGGGACACCCCTACCCGGCCATTGTTCTGCTTCTGTTCATTCTGGCCGGCGTTTGGCACATGAAAATCGGAATGCGGTCGATCATCGACGATTACATTCACTCGACGCATGCGAAGGAATGGGCGCTCGTCGCCAATACATGCTTTTGTTGGGGGGTCGGCCTGGCGTCCATCCTTTGCGGTCTTAAAGCTCGGCCTCGCCTGATTTGGGGCGGTGGATCCTTAGTCGATCCGATAGTCTTGCGCTTGAAATTCTGTGAGAGTTCGAAAGGCAAAATAGAATGGCCTCCACCAGCGGTTCGAACGGCAGCGCCGGGCCAACGCGGCTCGGAGCCGCTTATCCGATCACGGATCACAGTTTCGACGTCGTCGTCGTTGGCGCGGGCGGATCTGGCCTTCGCGCGACCGTCGGCTGCTCCCAGGCGGGGCTGCGCACGGCCTGCGTCAGCAAAGTCTTTCCGACGCGATCGCATACGGTCGCGGCGCAGGGCGGCGTCGCCGCCTCGCTCGCCAATATGGGCCCCGACAATTGGAAATGGCACATGTACGACACCGTCAAGGGGTCGGACTGGCTCGGGGACCAGGATTCCATCGAATATATGTGCCGCAACGCGCCCGCCGCCGTTTACGAGCTCGAGCATTGGGGCGTGCCGTTCTCGCGCACCGAGGACGGCCGCATCTATCAGCGTCCGTTCGGCGGCATGACCACCGATTTCGGCAAGGGCCCGCCGGCGCAGCGCACCTGCGCCGCCGCCGACCGCACCGGCCACGCCATGCTGCACACGCTGTATGGTCAGGCGCTGCGTTATAATACCGAATTCTTCGTCGAATATTTCGCCATCGACCTCATCATGGAGGATGGCCGCTGCCGCGGCGTCGTCTGCCTGAAACTCGATGACGGCACGATCCACCGCTTCCGCGCGCAGCTCGTCATCCTCGCCACCGGCGGCTATGGCCGCGCCTATTTCTCTGCACCTCGGCGCATACCTGCACCGGCGACGGCAACGCCATGGTTTTGCGCGCGGGACTGCCGCTGCAGGACATGGAGTTCGTGCAGTTCCATCCGACCGGCATCTATGGCGCGGGCTGCCTCATCACCGAAGGCGCGCGCGGCGAAGGCGGCTATCTGACCAATTCCGCCGGCGAGCGCTTCATGGAGCGCTATGCGCCCTCCGTGAAGGATCTTGCGCCGCGCGACATGGTTTCGCGCGCCATGACGGTGGAGATCCGCGAAGGCCGCGGCGTCGGCAAGAACAAGGATCACATCTATCTCCACCTCGATCATCTCGATCCGAAGATCCTGCATGAGCGCCTGCCCGGAATTTCGGAGAGCGCCAAGATTTTCGCCGGCGTCGATCTGACCAAGCAGCCGATCCCGGTGCTGCCGACGGTGCATTACAACATGGGCGGCATCCCGACCAATTATCACGGCGAGGTCGTCATCAAGAAGAATGGCGATCCGGACGTCGTCGTCCCCGGCCTGATGGCGCTCGGCGAGGCGGCCTGCGTCTCCGTCCATGGCGCCAACCGGCTCGGCTCCAATTCGCTGATCGATCTCGTGGTGTTCGGCCGCGCCGCCGGCATGCGCGCCGCGGAACTCGTCACGGCCGGCGCCAAGCAGCCGGAGCTGCCCGCCGAATTCCGCCGACCACGCGCTCTCGCGCCTCGACGGCTTCCGCAATGCGAAGGGCGCCATTCCGACGGCGGACCTGCGGCTGCGGATGCAAAAAGTGATGCAGAGCCATTGCGCCGTCTATCGCACCGGCGAGACGCTGGCGGAAGGCTCGAAGCTGATCCATGAGGTGTGGGCGGCCAGGGATCAGGTCGGCGTCACCGACCGCTCGATGATCTGGAATTCCGATCTCGTCGAGACCTTGGAGTTCGACAATCTGATCATTCAGGCGGTCGTCACCATGGACGGCGCCGGCAACCGCACCGAATCGCGCGGCGCGCATGCGCGGGAGGACTATCCGCAGCGCGACGACGACAATTGGATGAAGCACACGTTGGCGTCGATCGACCCCGTCGCCCGCAGCGTGACGACTCGATTACCGCCCGGTGCACAGCTATACGATGACCAACGAAATGCAATATATCGAGCCGAAGGCGCGGGTTTATTGAAAAGGCCGTATTCTTCGTCCAGCCAATCGTTCACGGCCACGCTCATCTAACTCCGGGAACTCCACATGGTCGAATTCGCTCTTCCCAAAAATTCGCGGCCTCTCCCTGGCAAAACCTGGCCGAAGCCGGATTCGACCAAAAGATTGAGCGAATTCAACATCTATCGCTGGAACCCTGACGACGCGCAGAACCCGCGCATCGACACCTATTCCGTCGATCGCGACGATTGCGGGCCGATGGTCCTCGACGCGCTGATCTGGATCAAATCGAAAATCGATCCGACCTTGACCTTCCGCCGCTCCTGCCGCGAAGGCATTTGCGGCTCCTGCGCGATGAACATCGACGGCGCCAATACGCTCGCCTGCACCAAGGCGATCGACGACGTCAAGGGCGCGGTCAAAATCTATCCGCTGCCGCATATGTCGATGGTCAAGGATCTGGTGCCGGACCTCACCACCTTCTACGCGCAGCACGCCTCGATCCAGCCCTGGCTGCAGACCAAATCGCCGACCCCCGAAAAGGAATGGCGCCAGTCGCCGGAAGACCGCGCAAAACTCGACGGGCTCTATGAGTGCATCCTCTGCGCCTGTTGCTCGACCTCCTGCCCCAGCTACTGGTGGAACGCCGACCGCTATCTCGGCCCCGCCGCGCTTCTGCAAGCCTATCGCTGGCTGATTGATTCGCGCGACGAGGCGACCGGCGAGCGGCTCGACAACGTCGAGGACCCGTTCCGCCTCTATCGCTGCCACACGATCATGAATTGCGCCAAAGCCTGCCCCAAGGGATTGAACCCGGCCAAGGCCATCGCGCATATCAAGAGCATGATGATCGAACGGCAAATCTAAGGCCACTTCGATCGCGGCGATTTTTTCTGTGCAACAAACAAGCCAGCACGGCGTGAGACCCCGCGAAAATGCGGGCGGTTGCGGCCGATTTGCAACACCGATCGCAGAACCAGGCGCCTAAAGCTTAGCCGCCATGTTCCCGCCACACTCGCTGAGCACGGTCCCCCTTCCGCGGGGGGATTAACCATGCGACGCATTTTTTTCGGGATCTCGATTGCGGCGCTCGCCTGCTCGTCCGGCTTCGCGGCGACGCCCGAACATCCCGCCGCCTATGATGAATTCATCGCGCGGCAGGCGGCAAAACATGGCGTCCCGGAGCAACTCGTCCATCGCATCGTGATGCGCGAAAGCCGCTACAATCCGCGGGTCGTGCACAATCATTGCTTCGGCATGATGCAGATCAAATACGGCACCGCGCGGTCGATGGGCTATACGGGCTCTCCGCAGGGCCTGCTCGATCCGCAAGTCAATATGACTTACGCCATTCCCTATCTCGCCAACGCCTATCGGGTGGCGGACGGCGACGAAGATCGCGCCGTGAGGCTGTTCGCCGGAGGCTATTATTACGCCGCCAAGCAGAAGCAGTTGCTCGCCTCGCTGCGAACGGCGGAATCGCCGCCGCTAACGCCCGAACCGCCGCCAGCGCCGGCGCGAAACGCCGATCTTGGACTTTTCGCTTTCCTGCTTGGCGGCCCCGCCGAGCCGGCGCCGAGCGTCAGCGCGCCGTTAGCCGTCGGAGAGGCAGCCGCGCAAACTGCCACGGCGGCCTATTCTCCAGCCGCGCAGAACGCCCCAGCCGCCGCGCCGATTAGCAATCCGGCAGTCGCCAGCCTCACCCAAGACGGCGCCGAGCCGGCGCCGCAAACCGCGCATGCCGAACAAAGCCACACGAAATCGGCCGCGAAATTCAGCGCGAAGGTCGCGCACAAGCGATCCGCTAAGGCGAACGTCGACCTCGTCTCGGCTGAGCCTTCAGCCCAATCCGCACCCGCGACGAGCGCTGCGGCGAATCCCGCGCCGAAAGCAAAGGCCGCAAAAGCGCACGCGAAAGCGCTCGCCGTTGCGACGGCGCAAGGAGAGACGGCCTCATTCGGCGACATGGAGGCGAAAGCGGCAGATTTGACGCCCCAAGACGCAGAGACCGCGCCTTGGGCGCCCGAGGGGCATGGCGGGAAAGCCGCTAAAAGATCGGAGCCCAAGGCAAAGACCGCGAAAGCGCGCACCAAATCAATCGCCGTCGCCGCGGCGAAAAGCCCGGCGCTGGCGACGAGCGACGCGCAGACGCTGCCGGCGAATGCCGACGAAAGCGCGCGATAATCGCATTATAATCGCATTGTAGAATAAAGCGCCGCCCTCCGAAGCGGGAGAGAACGTCGTTTTCACGTTTCCCCGCGGCTGAAAATTCGCTACCTTGCGGCGTCGCCCCCGCCATCGGACAGGGAGCCTGCATTGCGCCGGCCGGTATTGCTCTCGATCGCCCGGCTTCGACCAAGCGCCGCGGCCTGCCTCGCGACGTTCTCGACTTTGCTGCTGGCTGGCGCCGCGCGGTCCCAGGCGCCGATGGGCCCGCCCAGCGTCGGCATCGTCAGGGCGGAGCTGCAGCCGATCACGCAAACCAGCCAGTTCATCGGCCGCATAGCGGCGATCGACCGGGTCGATATCGTCGCCCGCTTGACGGCTTTCCTTGATGAGGTCGAATTCAGAGACGGGGCGGACGTCAAGAAAGGCGAGGTGCTGTACCGGCTCGAGCGCGGGCCGTTCGAGGCCGACCTCGAAGCCAAGACAGCCATCGCGGAACAATTCGAAGCTCAGCTCGAGAACGCCAAGATTCAGCTGGAGCGGGCGCAGAAGCTGGTGCAGACGCAAGCCGGCGCGCAAGCGACGGTCGATACGGCGCTGGCGACGCAACGCAGCTACGCCGCACAATTGCTGGGCGCCCAAGCCAATGTGAAGCAGTCGAAGATCAATCTCGACTACACCATCATCGCTTCGCCGATCGACGGCAAGATCGGGCGCACCGCGGTGACGCCGGGCAACGTCGTGACGCCGAGCAGCGGCGTACTCGTCACCGTCGTCAGCCAGGATCCGATGTATGTTCTCTTTCCAGTCGCCGTGCGCACGCTGAACTATTTGCGCGACCGCTACGTGCCGATCGGCGGCTTCAACGCCGTCGTCGTCCGGCTCGGCCTGCCGAACGGCCGCCTCTACGATCAGCCGGGCAAGATGGACTTCGTCAACAATACCGTTCAGATCTCGACCGATACGATTCTGGCGCGCGCCGTGATTCCTAATCCGCCGCTTCCGATAAAACAGCCCAGCGGGGGAACGGTGCGCGAATTGACGGACACGCAATTCGTCAGCGTCTATCTCGAGGGCGTCAAGCCGGTCGAGTTCCTCGCCGTCCCGCGCGCCGCGATCCTGTCGGACCAGCAAAGCGATTTCGTGTATGTGGTCGACGCAGACGGCAAGGCGCAGCGGCGAAATGTCAAGCTTGGCCAGTCGACGCCGACGACGGCCGCGATCGAAAGCGGGCTCAAGGCCGGCGATCTCGTCATCGTCGAAGGACTACAGCGCGTTCGTCCGGGAATTGCGGTTCAGGCCTCCCCGGCGACGCCGGGGCCGGCGGCGGCGGAGCTAGGCGCGGCGAACTAGACGGCGACTCTCAGCTGGGGCTGGCCAATGATCTCTGCGGTTTTCGTCGATCGGCCCCGCCTTTCCATCGTGATCGCGCTGGTCATCACAATCGCGGGCGCGCTCGCCCTTTTGCGCATCCCTCTGTCGCAATTTCCCGACATCGTGCCGCCGCAGGTGCAAGTCACGGCGACCTATCCGGGCGCCTCCGCGCAAGTGGTCGAGACAACCGTCGCCCAGCCGCTCGAAGCCCAGATGGTCGGAGTCGACAAGTCGATCTATATGTTGTCCACGAGCGGCAACGACGGCAGCTACAATCTGACCGTCAGCTTCGAACTCGGCACCAATCCCGATATCGACACCGTCAACGTCAACAACAGAGTGCAGACGGCTTTGGCGCAACTGCCGGACACCGTCACGCATCAAGGTCTGATCGTGCAAAAGCGCTCATCGGCGATTTTGCAGTTCATGATGCTCTACAGCGAAAATGGCGCGCAGGACCCGCTCTTCATCACGAATTACGCAATCATCAATGTGCTCGATGAATTGTCGCGCACTCCAGGCGTCGGACAGGCCTCTCTGTTCGGCAATCTCAAATATTCGATGCGCATCTGGTTCGACGTGCAAAGGCTGGTGAGCCTCAACCTCGCGCCCTCTGACGTCATCGCAGCCATTCAATCGCAGAATGTACAGGCGGCGATCGGACGCATCGGCGCGCGCCCGATTGAGAAAAATCAACAGTTCCAACTTAATTTGCAGACGCAAGGACGCCTGACGACGCCGGCGGAGTTCGGGAAAATCGTTCTGCGCGCCAACCCCGACGGCTCGATCATTCATATCAGCGACGTCGCCCATGTCGAGATTGGCGCGCAGAATTTGGACAGTGAAAGCCGCCTTTCGGGCAAGCCGGCGGTTGCGATCGGCATCTATCTCTCGCCCGGCGCCAACGCCGTTCAAACGGCGAACGCCGTGCAAAAGACCCTCGCCAAGGTCGGAGCCCGCTTTCCAGAAGGCTTGAAATCCAAGGTCGTCTATGATTCGACGACCTTCGTCTCGGACACTATCCACGAAGTGCTGAAGACTCTCGTGGAAGCCTTCACGCTCGTCGTCATCGTCGTCTTTCTGTTTCTCGGGTCGGCGCGCGCCACCATCATTCCCGCGATTGCGGTCCCGGTCAGCCTCATCGGCACATTCGCCGTGCTTCTCGCCGTGGGCTATTCTGCCAACACGGTCTCGCTGCTCGCTTTGGTGCTCGCCATCGGCATCGTCGTCGACGATGCGATCGTCGTCGTCGAGAACGTCGAACGTGTGATGGAGGAGGAGCCTCACCTCTCTCGCGCTGATGCGGCCAAGAAGGCAATGGGTCAGATCACCGCGCCGATAATCGCGATCACGCTGGTGCTTCTCTCGGTGTTCGTGCCGGTCGCTTTCATCCCCGGCGTCTCAGGCCAATTGTTCCGGCAATTCGCGGTGACGATCAGCGTCGCGATGTTGATATCGGCTTTGAACGCGCTGACTTTATCGCCTGCGCTCTGCGCCATCGTGCTGAGGCCTGGCGGCCATCGCGGTGGCGTCATGGGGCGCGTGCTTCGCGCGATCGACGGCGCACGCGATGGCTATGGGCGCATCGTAAGCATTCTCGTGCGCCGCGCCGCGCTCGCCATCGTCGTCGTCGTGGTCTGCGGCGGCGCCATCTATGCGCTCTCCTCGAAAACGCCGGCCGGATTTCTTCCCGCGGAAGATCAGGGCGCCTTCTTTCTGTCCATCCAATTGCCGGACGGCGCCTCCGTCCAGCGCACCAGCGACGCGATGAAGCAGATCGAAGCTCTGTTGCTCAAGATGCCGCAGATGCAGGACACCTTCTCGATCATCGGCTATTCGCTGATCGACCACGTCAGCGAGCCCAACTCCGGCTTCATGGTCGCCAAACTAAAGCCTTTCGCCGACCGGCCGACAGCGGCGGACTCGGCGCAAGCCCTGATCGCCGCGATCACGCGCGAAACGGCGCAATTCCGCCCCGCCTCGGTAATCGCTTTCAATTTGCCCCCCATTATCGGCCTCTCGACCACGGGCGGGTTCGAATATCAGCTCGAAGCGCTCGAAGGACAGGACCCATCGGACATCGCCAGCGTGATGCAGGCCATGGTGGCGGCGGCCAACGCGGATCCGGCGCTAACCCGCGTGTTCTCGACCTTCACCGCGACCAATCCATCGATCTTCCTCGATATCGACCGGCAGAAAGCGCAGGCGCTTGGCGTCGATATCGCCAATATCTTCACCAGTCTGCAGGCGACTTTAGGGGGAACCTACATCAACGACTTCAATCTCTATGGGCGCACCTGGCAGGTCAATCTGCAGGCCGACGAAGCCGACCGACGCGATTTTTCGTCGATATGGCAAATCTACGTCCGTAACAAATCGAACACGATGGTTCCGATGGCGGCGCTCGCCTCCATCCGCACGATCGTCGGGCCTCAGGTGATAACGCGCTATAATAATTATCGCTCGGTTACGATCAACGGCACTCCCGCGCCGGGCGTATCGTCAGGCGGCGCGCTGGCGGCGATGGCGGCGCTCTCCGCGAAAACCCTGCCGCCGGGCTTCTCGTATGAGTGGACCGGCACCGCTTATCAGGAACACGAGGCCTCGGGCCAGACCGGCGCGATCCTCGCGCTCGCTTTGCTGTTCGCATTCCTGTTCCTCGTCGCGCTCTATGAGAGCTGGATCATTCCTATCCCCGTCTTGATGTCGGTCTCGGTCGCGGTTCTCGGCGCTTTCGCCGGCATTTTGATCGCCCGATTGGCGCTCGATCTTTATGCGCAGATCGGCCTCGTCGTGCTGATCGCTCTCTCCGCCAAGAATGGCATCCTTATCGTCGAATTCGCCAAAGATCAGCGCGAGCAGGGAATGGATATTCGGGAGGCGGCGACGCTCGGCGCGCGCATGCGATTTCGCGCCGTGATGATGACCTCGATCGCCTTCGTCCTCGGCCTGTTTCCGCTGGTCGTCGCCACCGGCGCGGCGCAGATCAGCCGGCGCGGGGTGGGAACGCCGGTCTTCGCCGGCATGATCGCGGCGAGCGCGCTTGGCATTTTTCTCATCCCGATGCTTTATGTCGTCTTCGAATCATTGCGCGAATGGAAATGGACGACCAAACAACAAGGGCCAGCACCCAAGGCTCGTTCATAACGCCGCATAGGCTCGTTTGGTCCTTTCTCTGCGTTCTCGCTCTGCTGGCGCTAGGCTTTTCGGCCCGGGCGCAAGCCCTCGACGCGCTGGACCAGAGCGGCGCCGGCTTCCGGGATTTCCTGCAATCGCAATGGCCGCGCGCCGAGGCCGCAGGGGTCCGCCGCCCGACTTTCGAGGCTGTCTGCGCGGATCTGACGCCAGACCCATCGGCGCCTAGCGCCGCCGCCAAACAGGCCGAGTTCGACAAGCCGCTTAAGACCTATCTCGCCGAGGCGGTCTCGAACGCCAGAATTTTGCGCGGGCGCGCGGCGTTGCGGCGTTGGTCGTCCGAGCTCTCCCGCATATCGCAGCGCTTTGGCGTCGCGCCCGAGATCATTGTCGCGGCCTGGGGGATGGAGACCGATTTCGGTGCGGCGAAAGGCGGCAAGGACATCATCCGCACGCTGGCGACCCTGGCTTATGAGCGCCAGGACTGGGACCTTTTTCGCGACGAATGGATCGCGGCGCTGGTCATTCTCGATCACGGCGTCGTCCCGCGCGAAAAACTCAAAGGATCCTGGGCGGGCGCCATGGGCGATCCGCAGTTCATTCCTTCGGCCTATTTGAAATATGCGGTGAGCTTCGATGGATCGGCTCTTGCCGACATCTGGGACAAGCCGCAGGACAGTCTCGCCTCGATCGCCAATTTCCTCGCCCAATCGGGGTGGCGGCGAAACCTCGCTTGGGGCATGGAGGTCGTGCTCCCGGCGGGATTTGATTTCAGTTCGCTGCATCGCAGCTTTTCCGCCTTCAAGGCGCTTGGCGCCGTCAGAGCGGATAAAAGCCCGGTCAACGCCGAAGGGGAAGCCACTTTGTTTCTTCCGTCCGGCGCCGCTGGCCCGGCGTTCTTGCTGTCAGACAATTATTGGGTGCTGAAAGCATATAATAACTCAAACTCTTATGCCCTTTCGCTGAGCCTGCTCGCCGACCGGATCGCCGGCAGGCCGGGGTTGCGCGGACGCTGGCCAACAAGCGAGGCTTTCTTGAGCCGCGCCGACAAATCGGCGATCCAACGCGCATTGCAACAGCGCGGCTATTATAATGGCGTCATTGACGGCCGCTTCGGCCAAGCCTCGCGCGACGCCATCCACGCGTTCGAGATGGCGGAGAAGATCAGCCCCGCCGACGGCTACGGCTCGCCGGAGGTGTTACGGCGGCTGACGCAGGAGTAAGGTAGCACGATCGAATACCGGCGGGAGATCGGGTCGCTCGCCACCCGCCTACGCGGGGGCCTGTGTGAAAAACCACAGGTGTCCGTCGAGGTCGCGGGCGGTGTAGGTGCGGCCGTAGCCGTGGTGGCTCGGCACCTGCTCGATCTCGGCGCCCACGGCCTTGGCCCGCTCGTAGTGCGCGTCCGCGTCGGGCAGGTAGGCGAACACCCCCATTGTCGATGCCTGCGCATCGCGCTAATGCGCGCCACCCTGCCCCATCATGATGCGCTGGCCATCCAGCGACATCTCGGCATGCGTCCCGCCGGAGGGCGTGGCGTGGCGCATGTCCTCCGCGAAGCCGAAGGCGCGTGACAGAAATTCCAGCGCCGCAGGCACGTCGCGATAGAACAGATAAGGGATGATTTCCGTCTCGGCGGCTGTCATCGCTTGCCCTCCGTCGCTTGATCCGAGATTTCCCGGATGGCCCCGGTATGCCCCTTCGAGGGCCATGCTGCCCGAGGCGCCGGTCGCCCTGAATTAGACAGATGTTTGATCCTACGACCACACCGGGCCGCACGGCTCGCCGAAATAAATGAGTAACGATCTTCAAAGTGATTTGACCAATCAACGGCCTGACGTTTTACACCGAGAGTGAACCAGAACTCAATTAAATACACGTTGTCAAATTAAGCGCATGACTAAGGCGTTGATATAAAAGAAGTACCATTCTTGTAAATTACTGCCGTGACACCGGCGTGCAGGTCAATAGTGCCAAACCTGGATATCAACGCGATCTGCGATGACTTCTAGCTTTTCCATAAAATCGGCATAGCCCAAGTCAACTTCGCCTTCGTTCGGGTCGTTCACGGTTATCAGGGTGCCTATGGGGTCCGTACTGCCTGAGATTCTTTTTACGACGTAGTCATGGCTCCATTCGTAATCCCAGAAGGCTTCAGTCAGGAGCGGGCTACGATGCCGTATCATTAGTTCGTAAAGTTGTTGCGGGCTGTAACTGCGCAGTGGCTCATATTTCATACGTGAAGCGGCCGCGTAGTGGTCCCTGACGCTGATCCCGTCGAGGTTCGGTGCCGCATCCAGAAAAGTCCGCTGGTTCAACGGTTGTCTTTTCCTGTAGATCGTAATGTAGGGCTCGCCCATCAACTCCATCGCCTGATCGATGGTCAGCCCAGCTGTATTATTGCGCCATGCCAGCATCATCGACACAGCTGCCGCCCAGCATACCGGGGCCGAACCTTGAAGGATGACGGGCACCGGCGGGCTGACACTGAAGTCAAACGACATGCCGCCTGGTCGAACTCCTTTTAGCCTTTTGGCCTGGAACTTCCCAACTGCATAGGAAGCGTCGATCCAACCTTCCTCGTTGTCCGGGTTGACCGGGCGATACCAGCTTTCCTTGGTTGAAGATTTATACCATCGAATATTGATCAACTGATTGGTCATCACCCACTGGCCTGACCCAGTTTGATTATTATAGATGTCTCGCCAGGTGACGGTTTTGTTCTCAGAGAATTTATATTCCCACGTCCATTGCCTAAAATTCATTTGCCAAAGACCCAATATTTCCTGCTCGTCGCGCATGAAACCCTCCGTATCGAACGACATCGGTCATTCGGCCGTTCTTGGCGTATTCGAAGCGTCGACACGCCACGCGACCCGATAACTCAGCCTGCGCCTCTCGAGGATTTTTGGGCGGGGCTTATGAGCCATGCCGGCGACGCTTCAATTTACGATAGTTGAACTGCCGAAAGAACGGAACAGCCCCCAGCCGCCTGACCGGTGATGTCCAGACGGGCGCCACGCTGCTCCCTCAACTTGACAAGTCCGGCTCCTCTCCGCGCCAGCCCTCTTTCGCCCCCGCGCAGAAATCATCGAGCCGGCGGCTTGCGATGGCGCCGCGCAGGCTCGCCATCAGATCCTGGTAATAGGCGAGATTGATCTCGGTCAGCAGCATCATGCCGAGGATCTCGCCGCTTTTGACGAGGTGATGCAGATACGCGCGGGAATAAGTCCGCGTCACGTCATTGGCTGAATTCGCATCGACCGGGGCCGGATCGTCGGCGTGGCGCGCGTTGCGCAAATTGAGTTTGCCCGCCCGCGTGTAGGCGAGTCCGTGCCGCCCCGCGCGCGTCGGCATCACGCAGTCGAACATGTCAATTCCGCGCCTGACGGCCTCGATGAGATCGTCCGGCGCGCCGACGCCCATCAGATAGCGCGGTTTCGTGTCGGGCAGTTCAGGGACGGCGCAGTCGATCATCGCCAGCATCACCTCCTGCGGCTCGCCGACGGCGAGCCCTCCAAGCGCATGGCCATGGAAATCCATGTCGACCAAGGCGCGCGCGCTTTCGCGCCGGAGCGCCTTGGAGGCGCCGCCCTGGACAATGCCGAACAAGGCGCCGCCGGGCCTCTGCGCGAAAGCCTTCTTCGATCGCTCGGCCCAGCGCAGCGACAGCAGCATCGCGCGCCGCGCCTCCTCTTCAGAGCAGGGCAGTTTGACGCATTCGTCGAACTGCATCTGAATGTCGGCGCCGAGCAGATCCTGAATCTCCATCGACCGCTCCGGCGTCAACACATGCCGCGATCCGTCGATGTGAGATTGGAACGTCACGCCGTTTTCGTCGAGCTTGCGGAGCTTGGCGAGCGACATCACCTGAAAGCCGCCGGAATCAGCGAGGATCGGGCCAGGCCAATTCATGAAGCGATGCAGACCGCCGAGCGCGGCGATCCGCTCCGCGCCCGGCCGCAACATCAGATGATAGGTGTTGGCGAGCACGATATCGGCGCCGAGCGCTTTCACGGCGTCCGGATGCATCGCCTTGACGGTGGCGGCGGTGCCGACCGGCATGAAGGCCGGCGTCCGAATTTTGCCGCGCGGGGTGGTGATCGACCCGGCGCGCGCGGCGCCGTCGGTCGCCTCGATACGAAATTGAAAGCTCTCCGTCATGCGCCCCGCGCCCGCGCCGCGGGAAACAAGAGACAGGCGTCGCCATAGCTGTAGAAGCGATAGTTTTGTCCAATCGCATGAGCATAAGCGCGTTGCATCGTTTCAAGACCGGAGAAAGCGCAAACGAGCATGAACAGCGTCGAGCGCGGCAGATGGAAATTGGTAAGAAGGACGTCGACGGCCTTGAATCTGTAGCCGGGCGTAATGAAAATCGAGGTCTCGCCCGAAAAAGCCGCGACGGCACCGTCCGGCTTCGCCGCGGCTTCCAAAATCCGCAAAGACGTTGTGCCGGCGGCGACGATGCGCCGGCCCAAGGCGCGAGCCTGGTTCAGAGCTTTCGCGGTCGCAGGGTTTACCTCGCCCCATTCGGCATGCATCTTGTGATCGTTGGTGTCCGCCGTCTTGACCGGCAGGAACGTGCCCGCGCCGACATGCAGCGTCACCGTTTCGATGGCCACGCCGCGCGCGGAAAGGGCGGCGATCAGCGCCGGCGTGAAATGCAGGCTCGCGGTCGGCGCCGCCACGGCCCCCGAACGCCGAGCGAACAGCGTCTGGTAATCGGAGGCGTCTCTTTTATCGCTCGGGCGTTTGCCGGAAATATAAGGCGGCAGCGGCATTTGTCCGATTTGCTCCAACGCCGCGTCGAGCGCCGCGCCCGACGCCGCGAAACCGAGTAGAACTTCGCCTTCCGCTCCCCTCTCGATGACCGCGGCTTCGAGCGTTTCGGGACCGGCGCCCTGGAAGGCGATGATCTCGCCGATTTTCAGTTTTTTTGCCGGCCGCACGAAAGCGCGCCACAGAGTTGCGCCCTGGCGCTTGTGCAAGGTCGCCTCGATCCGCGCCGAAGCCTCGCCTCTGGCGCGCCGCCCATCGAGCCGCGCGGGAATGACGCGCGTGTCATTGACGACGAGAACGTCACCCGGCGATAGCAGATCCGGCAGATCGCGGATGATCCGGTCTTGCAAAAACGGGGGGCCGCCGGCGCGCTGCTCGGACGCGCGACAAGCAGCCGGGCGGCGTCGCGCGGATGCGCCGGGCGCAAGGCGATGCGCTCCTCGGGCAATTCGAAATCGAAGAGGTCTACGCGCATAAACGCTTGAGGCCTGCTTTGGCTTCAGGCCTTCTCAGGATCAGCGATCTCGAAGGCCGGTCCTCGCGGCGTCGCGCCCGAACCTCCCCAGCGGAAATAAATTCAGCTCAAGGTCGCGCTGATGATCTTGTCTGGATTGCGGACCGGCTCGCCGCGCTTCATCTTGTCGACATTCTCCATGCCGGAGACGACCTTGCCCCACACCGTATATTGCTTGTCGAGGAAGCGGGCGTCGGAAAAGCAGATGAAGAACTGCGAATTGGCGGAATTCGGGTCCTGCGCGCGGGCCATCGAGACGACGCCCCGGACATGCGGCTCGGCGTTGAACTCGGCCTTGAGGTTGGGGTATTTGGACCCGCCCGTTCCGGTCCCATGCGGACAGCCTGTCTGCGCCATGAAGCCGTCGATGACTCGATGAAAGACGACGCCATCGTAGAATTTCTCCCCGACGAGTTTCTTGATGTGGGCGACGTGACCTGGCGCGAGGTCGGGCCGCATCTCGATCACCACGGGGCCTTGGGTCGTCTCTAAGGTGAGAGTGTTGCCAGCTTCCGGCATGCGGAACTCCTGCAAAAAAGTGAATGGCCGGAACGGAAGGCCGGGTTCGCGTCGGGACAAAGCGTCAGGTCAGACGCCGGGGGCGTTCGGCCCGGCGCCGTTTCCATGCGCGCTTCGACCCTGGCCGACATTTGCGATGCCATAGACCATGCGCGCGACAAGGTAAACCGTCCTGGCCCAGGCTTTCTCCCGCAGCCGGAGGAAAACAACGAATGACGACGGCGCCTTTTACTTCTTTGCCGGGGTCGCGTCCGTCGCCATCTGCATCTTGATGATCTTGTCCGGATCCGTGACGGCGCCGTTGTCCGCCTTGGAGCCCTTCTTGATCTTGTCGACGACGTCCATCCCTGCGACGACCTTGCCGACGACCGTATATTTATTGTTGAGGGAAGAGCCGTCGGCGAACATGATAAAGAACTGGGAGTTGGCCGAATCCGGATCTTGCGAGCGCGCCATGCCAACGGTGCCCCGCTTGAAAGGCTCGGCCGAAAATTCCGCCTTGATGTTTGGCAGATCCGACTTGCCCATGCCGGTTCCGGTCGGATCGCCAGTCTGCGCCATGAAGC
The DNA here is from genome assembly GCA_963789645.1 of uncultured Alphaproteobacteria bacterium. Lineage (GTDB taxonomy): Bacteria > Pseudomonadota > Alphaproteobacteria > Rhizobiales > Beijerinckiaceae > Methylocapsa. The sequence goes on from CAWBLM010000012.1 coordinate 22,648, forward strand.
CGTCGATGACGCGATGGAACACGATCCCGTCATAGAAGCCGCGCTTCGTCAAAGTCTCGATCTGGGCGACGTGCTTTGGCGCAAGATCCGGGCGGAGCTGGATCGTGATGCGGCCGTCCTTGGTGTCAAGGTAGACGGTGTCTTTGAGGTCTTGCGGCGCGCCTATGACGGCTCCGCACAGGGCCGCCATCACGCCAAACGCCATGATCAATCGGTTTAACATCATTAGATTTATTCCTTGTTTGCGTGTTCCACCCTGCGCAGCGGCTATCCTTGGCGATTACCTTTGGATTCCGCGCCGCTTTTGATCCAATGCGCGCAACACGGCCTCCGGCACGAAGCGCGACACGTCTCCGCCCATGGTGGCGATCTGCCGCACCAATGTCGCGGTAATGTGACTGACTGTGGGGGAAGCGGTGAAAAATACCGTGCTTATCCCCGGCGCCATTGCCGCGTTCATGCCGGCCATTTGCATTTCATAGTCGAAATCGGAGCCGTTGCGCAGACCCCGCACCAGAATTTGCGCGCCGACGGCCTTGGCCGCCTCGACCGCGAGCCCCGAAAAGGGCCGCACGGAAAGCTTGCAGGAACGCGACGCCAAAAGCTCCCCGCAGGCCGCTTCGATCAGAGCGGTGCGCTCCTCGACGCTGAACAGCGGCGTTTTGGAAGGATGCGCGCCGACGCCGATGACGAGTTCATCGCAAACGCTCGCCGCGCTCTCGATCACGTCGACATGGCCGTTCGTCAACGGATCGAAAGAGCCGGTATAGAGCGCGAACTCGGGCCATGCCTCGCCTTGCCTTGCCTTGCCTTGTGGATAGAGAGAGCCCGGTTCAATGCACGCCGAGCTTCTTTTGCAAGCTCGAGGAGGAGGTCGTGTATTGGAAGGTCAGTTTCTTGTCCGGATAGACGTAGCGGTGGATCCGCTGCGCCGCCAGAGTCCCTTCATGGAAGCTGCATAAAATAAGCTTCAGCTTGCCGGGATAGGTGTTGATATCGCCGATCGCGAAGATGCCCGGCACGTTGGTCTCGAAGCGCTCGGTGTCAACGGGAACGAGATTCTCATGCAAATTGAGGCCCCATTGGCCGACCGGACCAAGCTTCATCGTCAGGCCGAAGAAGGGGATCAGCCGTTCGCAGGCGATCTCCTTGGCGCCGCCGTCGGCTCCCTTCACGATCAGCGCGGCGAGTTCGCCGGCCTCGCCCTTGAGCGAGAGGACCTGGCCAATATGCAAGTCGATCCGGCCGCCGGCGACGAGGTCGCGCATGGCTTTCACTGAATGCGGCGCGGCGCGGAAATCATCGCGGCGGTGGATCAGCGTAAGGCGCTTAACAATCGGTTGCAGGTTGAGCGTCCAGTCGAGCGCCGAATCGCCGCCGCCAACGATGACGACGTTCCTGTCGCGAAAATCTTCCTTCTTGCGCACGGCGTAAAAGACGGATTTCTCCTCGAAGGCTTCAATGCCTTCGATCGGTGGCTTTTTCGGTTGGAACGAGCCGCCGCCCGCCGAGACGATGACCGACTTGCATTCGAACGTCATGTCCCCGGCGCGCAAGCGGAACGACGGCGTTTCCGGCGTTCCCAAAACCTCGAGCGAATCCACCATGTCGCCGAAATGGAAGGTTGGATGAAAAGGCGCGATCTGCTGCAAGAGCTCGTCGACGAGGCCCTGCCCGGTGACGACCAATTGGCCCGGAATGTCATAAATCGGCTTTTCCGGATAAAGTTCGCTGCACTGTCCGCCGGCTTTTGGCAAAATATCGACGAGATGGCATTTGATGTCCAAAAGCCCCAGCTCGAAGACTGCGAAAAGTCCGGCCGGTCCGGCGCCGACGATGACGACGTCGGTTTTGATAATTTCACTCAATTCCTTGCTCCGAAATCGCCCGGCAAGCAGCCAGGGTCTGGCTCCGACGCCTCTATTCGCCGGATCCGCGGCTCAGCGTCAAATGCGATTTGACGCCGCACTGACCCCTGGAGCGCCAAAGAAGCGGCGCGACGACAGCCCCTCTCGGCCGCGAGTTTCAACGATCATGGGTTAGCCTTGGCGATCCGGCGTCCTCACAGTCAGCCCGTCGAGTTCCGGCGTCACCTTGATCTGGCAACACAGGCGCGAATTCGGCTGCACCCCATAGGCGAAATCCAGCATGTCTTCTTCCTGGTCTGAGGCTTCACCGGTCAAGCTTCGCCATTCCTCGTCGACATAGACGTGGCAGGTCGCGCAGGCGCAGCCTCCGCCGCATTCGGCGCTGATCTCGGGGATGCCATTGCGGATCGCGGCCTCCATCACGGTGGAGCCGACTTCCGCCTCGACAGTGCGGGCTTCACCGAGCGAGTCGACAAAAGTAATTTTTGGCATGGATCTCGCTTAAGCTCTCTTAGGGCGCGCGGTCAGGAGGAACCGAGGAACAGCCCGCGTGAAAATCCGGCCTCGGACGAAGTGGAGCGTCCAATTTGGATGTCGCATGGCCGCAGTTCATGGCCGAAGTTTCAGGAACCTGCAAGAGCGTAAATCGGCTTCAAAAATTGCATTCGCGCCGCTTTCTGGGCGGGAATTGCCCCAACAGCCGCACAGTTCCCGGCTGGGACGCTCCATAGCGACCCTCGCAGCCACCCTTGGCGCTGCTTGGCCTCGCTGGCGCCATTTTCTTTCCCCTTTTGTCTTTACCGCGTTTTTCAGCGCCCCGGGGTCTCCCGGGGTGAACTACGCCGCCCCAACCAACCTTAGGCTGACGTGAACCACTCCGCTTCGAAGCTGCCCCGACGTCCGGTCCGCCCGCTGGCGAGCCTTCGGCGCGCTGTCACTCGAAAGCATTAACGATGTTTTAAGAAGGGCTTGGGGGTCGGGTTTGAATCGCTTCATCGGGGATGTAAAGTAAGTCTTGGTTAACAGGACGACCGGCGTCAGCGTTGATGCAGTCCCTCCAAACATTCCAATACGCGCAAGAATGGCTATGAAGAGGCACCAGATGGCGAGCTCTCCCAAATCTCACGATGCCGCGGCGGAGGCGCTTCTTGCCATTGAGGAAGCGCTGAACCTTCGCGCCGGGCTGGGCGAAAGCTTCGGGGCTGCGGATCAGAAAGACGCCGGAGAGGAGAAGGAACACGCTGCCGGGAGCGAACAACCGACAGACCGGAAAGCGGGCTCAGGGCCTCGACCGCCTTCGACCGGTCAAGATCCGCCGTTCGCTTCGTCGAACCAGAGCTTTGCGGCGGCGATCGCCGAGGCGGCTGGCGGCGAGATCCTGCGCGGCGCGTCCCCGGCCAATGACGACCGGCATTCCGCCGGCGAAATGCTGCGCGCCTTGCAGGCCCGCTCCAACCGGGCGCCGACGATCGTGGCGGCGCTGTGTTCGAGCCTGTGGATCGCCTTGACCCTTGGTTACCTCCTAATGCACCGGGAGGATCTTTTCCGCGGGCCGAGCGGCTCCACGCTTCCGGCGGCGGCGCTTTACTTCCTCACTATCGCGGGACCGGTGGTTTTCTTTTTGATCACCGCGATGATGGTCCGGCGCGCGCAGGAGATGCGGGTGACCGCCCGCTCCATGACCGAAGTCGCGATCCGCCTCGCCGAGCCGGAGACCATCGCCACGGGACAGATGGTGACGCTGTCGCAGGCGATCCGGCGCGAAGTCGCCTCGATGGGCGACGGCATCGAACGCGCGCTGGCGCGGGCCGGCGAGCTCGAAACGCTGGTGCGCTCGGAAGTGTCCAACCTGGAGCGCTCCTATTCGGACAATGAGCGGCGGGTGCGCGCGCTGATCAACGAGCTTGCCGCCGAGAGGGAATCGATCCTCGTCAACGCCGACCGCGTGCGCGGCGCCATTTCGACCGCCCATGACAATGCGTCCCGCGATATCGAAAATGTGTCCGCCAAATTTTCGGAACGCGTCGGCGAGGCCGCCGGCCGGGTCGCCGCATCGCTCTATTCGAAAAGCGATGAAATCAAGCTGGCGCTGAGCCGCGGCCGGGATGATCTCATCGAACATCTGTCCAGTCACGGCGAGGAGCTTGTCCTGCGCCTGAACCAAACCGGCCAAACCGCGACCACCGATCTCACGCAGGCCAGCGCCGGCGTTGCGCAAGCGCTCGATGAACGCCTGGCTGAGTTCGATGACCGGCTGCAAAAGGCGCGTGAAGTTCTTTCCGCCGATCTAAGCATGCGCGGCGACGCGCTCGCCGAACGCCTCGACGCCGCCGGGTCCCAGATTGCCGAAACGATTTCCTCGCGCGGCGAGAGTCTCGCGACGCGTCTTGCCGAAACGGGCGACCGTCTGCACGAAGTGGTAGCCGTTCAAGGCGACGCTCTCAGCGAGAGCCTCGCTGAAGCCGGCCAGCGTTTTGGCGAACTGGTCGCCGAACGCGCCGAGAACGCGCGCAATGCGCTCGATCAGTCGAGCCAGACGATCGTCACCTTGTTCGAAGACGGCCGCACGCGCCTTCAGTCCGAGTTCGAGCGCAACGGCGGCGAACTTCAGCGCGGCTTCGCCGCAGCCGCCGCATCGACGGTCTCGACGTTGTCGCAGCATATCGACGGATTGCGCGGACGCATCGCAGTCTCGCTCGACGAAACCCTCGACGCTCTGAACAACCACGCCGCACACGTCCATGAGCATCTGGATCTCACGACGCAGGATATGACGGCCGCTTTCGCCGGACGGACGGACGCCTTGAACGAGCAATTGTCCTCGGTTCTCGACGGCACCTTCGCGGCGCTGAACGATCATTCGTCGATCATGAGCGAGCGCTTGGGCGCCGCCGCCGAGCAAGCGGCCACTGATTTCGCCGGCCGGTCCGAGGCTTTGCATGAGCGCCTGACCTCGACAATCGACGAGACGCTCGGCGCGTTGGCCGATCGTTCGGAGCGCATCACCGGCCAGCTGGAAAGCTCGTCGCAGCGCTCCGTCGCGACACTCACCGAATGCGCCGGCGGATTGCAGCAGCGCTTGACGGCGACGCTCGAGGCGTTGAGCGGCCACGCCGAAGAAATCGGGGAGCGATTGGCCGTCGTCAGCGACCACTCGGTTGGCGCGTTCACCGACCAGACCGAGGCGTTGCACGAGCGGCTCAACGCCGCGATCAGCGCCGTCGACGCACATTCGGACGAGATTGGCAGACGCCTTGCCGCGAGTGCACAACAATCGGCCGGCGCGCTGAGCGAGCAGACGCGGACTTTGCAGGACCGCCTGAACGAATCGATCAGAGCCCTCAGCGAGCATTCGGACGAAATCGGCCAGCGCCTCGCTTCGACCGCGCAGCAATCGGTCGGCGCGCTCACGGAACAGACCGGGTCGCTTTGGGAGCGTCTGAACGCCGCCATCAACCTCGTGAACGAGCATACAGAGGCCATCAGCCAACGCCTCGCGGAGACTGCCCAGCACTCGGCCGGCGCCTTCACCGACGAGGCCGAGCGGTTGCACGAGCGGCTCAGCGCCGTGATCGGGGCGCTCGACGAGCATTCCGACGCGATCGAGCAACGCCTCGCCGAGACCGCCCAGCACTCGGCTGGCGCCTTCATCGACGAGGCCGAGCGGTTGCACGAGCGCCTCAACGCGCTCGACGAGCATTCCGGCGCGATCAGCCAGCGCCTCGTCGAGACAGCGCAGCTATCGGCGGGCGCCCTCACCAGCCAGACCGAGGCGCTGCACGATCGCCTCACCGCCATCATCGGCGCGCTCAACGAACATTCGGACGAGATCGGCCATCGCCTCGCCGCGACCGCCCAGCATTCGGCGGGCGTGCTCACCGACCAGGCCGAGGCGCTGGGTGAACGCCTCAACGCCACCTTCGGCGCCTTGGACCAGCGTTCAGCCGAGATGAGCGAGCGGCTGGAAGCCACCGCCGATTATTCGATCGGCGTTTTCGCCGAACGCACAGACGCGCTGCACGAACGCCTGAATGCGATGCTCGCCGAAACCGTCGACGCGTTGACGACGCATTCGGCGACGATGGGCGAACGTCTCGCGGCGAACGCCGATCTGGCGGTTAACGCCTTTAACGGGCATGCCGATGCGGTCCATCAGCGTCTCGATGCGACGCTCTCGCAGACCGTTGCCGCGCTAACCAGCCACACCGATCAGATCAGCACGCGGCTGGATGAGGCCGCCCGTTTATCGGCCGACGCTTTGACCTCGCCGATCGAGACCTTGCAGGAGCGGCTGTCCGGGACCGTCAGCGCGACTCTCGCCGCATTGGGCGACCACGCCACCGAGATCGGCGAACGGCTCGCTGCGACGGCCGCGAATTCCGCCGGCGCCTTGACGAGCCAGACGGATGCGCTGCGCGAACGCCTGCGCGCTACCCTCTCCGAGGCGCTCGAGGCGCTCAACGCGCATTCCGCCGAGATGAGCCAACGTCTCAGAGCGAGCGCGGAACAATCGGCGCAAGCCCTGAGCGAACGCACCGAGGCTCTCAACGCGCGCCTCGCCGAAACAATCAACCAAACGCTCGGCTCGCTCACCCAACATACGGATAACGTCAGCCAGCGCTTGAATTCGACGGTCGGCGAGAACTCTGGCGCCCTCGGCGAGCAGTCGATCCTCATCAACGAGCGCCTCGAGACAACGACGCAGCACTCGGCGCTGGCGCTCGCCGGGCACGCGGAAGCGCTACAGAGCCGCCTGGCGGCGACGCTCGGCGAAACGCTCGGCGCGCTGTCCGGCTATTCAGAGGACATGCGCGATCGTCTCGACGCGGCGGGACGCCAGTCGCTGCAGGCCTTCGCGGATCATACCGCGAGCCTCGAGGATCGCCTGACCTTGATGCTCGGAGAGGCATTCAACACGCTTTCGAGCCATAGTCAGGATCTCAGCGAACAGCTGGCGGCGCGCAGCCACGAGGCGGTCCTCGCCTTTGCAAGCGAGGCCCAAGCGCTGCAGCAGAGCTTCGACGCCACGACGCAGCAAGCGGCGGCGGCGATCGGTTACCACGCCAACGACCTCAATGACCGTTTCACCGAAACCGCTTCCGAGGCCATCAACGCGATCGCCGTGCATGGCGACCGGATTAACGAAGCGCTCTCCGACCGTCTGCTGATGTTTGAAGAGACTTTCCTCGGACACGGCGGCGCCCTGGCGAGCAATATCGGCGATCAGGCCGAACGTTTCACGGCGACTTTGGCGGATCGCCTCGGCGCGATCGAGAATACGCTGAGTGTGCGCGGCGGCGATCTTAACACCCAGCTCGCCTTGCGGGCCGGCGAGACCAGGCAGGCCCTCGAGGCGCAGATCGACGACTTCGAAACCCGCACGGCGGGGAGGACACAGCAGATTGGGCAGGCTCTAGAAGCGCTTGTCGCGCGAATTGACAGCGAGTTCGACTCTCGTGCGGCCGCTCTCGACGAGGCTTTAGGCGCGCGCGCGAACGACATTGCCACAATGCTTAGCGAGGGTGGCGAGAACCTCGGCCGCACCCTCGACGACAGGGCGCGCGAAATCGAAAGCGTGCTCTCGGCCCGGTCATCGACGCTCGCGAAGACGCTGGCCGACAAGGCCGGCGAGATCAACGCAGCTCTCGGCGGCCAAGCTACCGCCATCGCTTCGACGCTCGACGGCCACCTGGCGGAATTCGAGGAGCGGGTCGTCGGACGTCTCGACGCGGTCGCGGGCGAACTCGATCTGCGCGGCCGCGCCGTCGCGGACGGCATTGTGGCGCGCGCCAGCGAAATCGATTCGACGCTCGGCCTGCACGCCGGCAATATCGACGCAGCGCTCGATCGCGAAGCCGGGCAGATTGCAGCCCTGCTGTCCGGACGCGCCGAAGAGATCAGGGACCTCGTTGCGCAGGCGAGTGAAGATCTCGACGCGACGCTGGCTGGACGCGCCGGCGAAATCGGCGATGCTCTCGGCGCGCGCGTCAACGCAATCAGCATGACCTTGGCGGACCGGCTCAGCGAAATTGAAAACGCGCTCGGCGGCCGCGGCCAGGATCTGCAGAACGCGCTGGCCGAAAACACGAGAGGCTTGCGCGAGCTGCTCGATACGCGCGCCCCCGGCCTGATTGCGACCCTGTCGCAGCGCGGTGGCGAAATCGCCGAGGAAATGACCAATGTAGGCAATCTCGTGACGCAAACCATCGAGAGCCGCGGCATGGCCATCGTCCAGCATCTCGCGGCGAAGCAAGCCGAGCTGACGGATGCGATGGAGCGCTCCGCAGCCTATTTGCGCGAGGCCCTCGAATCCGGAGCCGCCGAATTGATCGGCGCTCTAATCGACGCCAATGGGAAGCTTGGGGCCGAGATGACCGAGGTGATCGATCGCCTCGTCAATGGCAGCGTCTCGATGCAAGACGCGATCAGCGTCGCCGGCGCCAATTTCGTCGCCGTCGAGGACTCGATGAGCCGCCGCATCGACGAGTTCCGGACTTTGCTCGCCAATGTTTCGGCGGAAGTCGACCGCCTCAGCCAGACCGCCGGAGAGTCCGTCCATGACGCCGGCGTAATCGCCGAGGCGATCGCCGGCCACCAGGAGCGTCTCGCAGCCTCGGCCAGCGACCTCGTCAGATCGCAAAACGAACTGGATCAGACGCTCGACGCGCGCCGCGCTTCGCTCGATGCGCTTCTCAACTCAATCAGAGAGCGCCGCGACGAGTTCGAGGGCGCCATGGCCTCCTTCGCCGCGGCAATCGACAACGCCTTGCATAATGCCGAGGCGAGAGCCCGAGAGGTCGGCGCCTTCGTCGCCGACGCCTCGCAATCGGCGGGGGGCGCGATCGACCGCCAGTTCGCCGACATTCGCGCCAAGGTCACCGAGGAACGCGACCGCACCCTACAAGCGATGCGCGCCGCCTATGAAGCGGCCAACGCCGAGATCGACGGCGTCTTCGGCCAAACTTCGGAGCGCTTCCAGACGGCGGCTGCGGATCTCCGCGAAATGTCGCGCGAGATTCAAAACGAACTTGTCGTAACGAGGGAGGCGTTGCAGACCAGCGTCGCCGATCTGCCGCAGGAGACGGCGCAGCAAGCGGCGGCGATGCGGAAAATCGTCGCCGACGAGATCAAAGCCTTGAAAGAGCTGAGTGAAATGGTGACCCGCTCGGGCCGATCTTTGGACGTGTCGACTCCGCTTCCCGCCGCCGAACGCGCGCCGCCCGCCCCTGCGCGCGTCGCTCAGCCGCCTCGCCCAGCGGAGCCTCAACGCAACTCTGCGCCTTCCCAGCCGAGCGAGCCGCGCCAACCGCCCGCGCCGCCTGCGCCGGAACGCGGCGGCTGGCTTTCTAACCTCCTTGCGCGCGCCCCGAGCGACGAGCCGCCGAAGCCGGCGCGGACGGCAAGAGACGTCAGGCCGAAAGGCGCCGCGCCGACATCGGCGCAGCCCGCCCAGCCGCTGGACGCTCTCTCACTCGACGTCGCCAGCATGATCGACGCTGACGCCGCCGCGGAGGCCTGGGAGCGCCGTCGCCGGGGCGAGTCCAACGCCTTCTCGCGCCGGATCTATGTTGGCCGCGGCCCGCAAACATTCGACGAAGTCCGGCGGCGGTACCGGCTCGATCCCGAGTTCCACGCGACGATCGACCGGTATGTGCACGAATTCGAACGCCTGATCTCGGAGCTGAGCCGGGACGGCGCCGATGAATCGGCCATGCGGACCTATCTCAACTCGGAGACAGGTATGGTCTACACCATGCTCGCCCATGCCTCGGGCAGGCTCGGCTAAAGCCGGCGAGGGGTCTGACGGCCAGGTTCGGCCGGCCCCCCCGTCTATCGGCGAAAACGCCAGCCGGCCTGTAAGCCGGGTTCTGTACGGCGCGCGGAAATCCGCGACGCGTGATGGCCATTCCTCTAGGACGGCTGTCGCCAGCCGTCTCGAGCAACCAACCCGGGCGACGATCCGAAGACAGATCTAAGGTTTGCAAAAAACCTCGCGTCGCCCCTATTCGGTCTTGCTCCCGGTGGGGCTTGCCGTGCCGCTCATGTCGCCATGCGCGCGGTGCGCTCTTACCGCACCGTTTCACCCTTGCCGCCGGCCGAAAGCCTTTGGCGGTTTGTTTTCTGTGGCGCTTTCCCTGGGGTCGCCCCCGCCGGACGTTATCCGGCACCGTTTCTCCGTGGAGCCCGGACTTTCCTCCGCCCTAAGGCGGCGGCCATCCGGCCAGCTGGCTCTGGCGACATAGGCGCGATGCGCCATCCCGTCAATGCGGCTGGCGAGTTACCACGGCGACATCATGAGTGACGCTGTAGCTTCTAGTTTCGATGCGGCCGTGATCCTTGTCGGCGATCTCGATGGTCTGAAGGCCGGTCGTTGCGGGATCGTCGAAATATCGCGCCGCCTCGCCATGGAGCGAGGGGTGGTTCCGTTTCAGCGCCGGCACATAGCCGCCGCCGCGCTCGGCGATCGCTTTGGCTATGGCCGGGTTGGCGGCGATGGCGTCGATGGTGACGAGCGCCCCTTTGAGGGTGAGGCGTTCGAAGATCGCAAGGATCGCGGCGCACGCGTTTTCCTTGGCGTCGACGGCCTCCTGGCAAGAGCGCGCCCCACGCGGCAATCTCGTCATCATCGTCGCACCCCGCGATCGTCGCGCAGGTGACCAGAAACAGCACCTCGCGCGGAGGATATTTGGACCTTGGCCGCCGCGCGCGGATCGCCGACGTCGCCAAAATGGTCGAGCAGCAGACGCAGGCGGTCCGTGACGAAAATCTCTTCCATGGCGTCCGGCTCCCCCGCGAACCCGACATCCCATGAATCACGCCCGCGCTCGGGGCGCCGACTCAAAACCTCACATCTCAAGCGTTAACCTGAACTCGTTGCCGTGGCGATCGCGAGAAGGTTTTCGCGCGCGAAAGGAACCGATAGACACTCTTCTCCAACAGAATATCGGCCCGGCGCCGGCAAGGCTGTCGATAGCGAATTAAGTTGTCCGGTTTTGGCAGCACATCGTCTGTCCGCTTCTTCTGGTTTTGTTCCTTGTGGGGATGTGGGCGAGGCGTAGCGTCGTCCACATGTCCACAAGGGTCTCCGGGGCCGTCGAGCGGATTTAGGCGGCGCGGAGCGTTTCGTTGAATAGCTTTAGGTTTCCGTCCTCGTCGTAGCGGCCGATGCATTTCGGCCCGTGGAAGAGGGCGTGCGATCCGTCCGGATAGAGATGGACGCGGACCGTCGCCCTGACGAAATGGGGCCGCATCGGGCTTTCGGGGATCTGGAGCTTCAGCGTCCGATAGGAAACGCAATTGTCCTGGCCCACTTTCCGCTCCTCCCGCACGCACAGGATTTCGTCGAGATTGACGCTCAAAGCCGGCGTGAAGGCCGAGCCCTGCCCGGCGGCGGGAACCGCGAAGCGGGCGTTGTGGGCGGGCAGATAGACGTCGCGGATGAAGGCGTTGGCCGCCTCCATCCGCGAGATTCCGGCGAGCCGCAATTCCTTGGGCAACCGGTCCTGAAGCGTGCCGAACATCCGCTCCGAGCGCCCTCTGGCCTGCGGCGAGAAGGCCCCGATATGCTCGACCCCGAGCTGGTCGAGCGCCCGGCCGACCTGGGTGAGACAGTCGCGGTCGATCTCGCCGGCTTTCGTCGCCCGGAAATAATGCGAGCCACGATCCGTGTAGAGGCTCATCGGCAGGCCATGTTCGCCCAACACCTCGCGCAAGGCCCAGAAGGTCGAGGCCGTGCCTTCCTCCTCGACGAGAAAGGCCGAGTAGATCGTCCCCGTCGCGTCGTCGAGCGTAACGATGAGATCAAGCGCGGGTTGGCCTTCGAGCCACGCATGCCGCGAGCCGTCCTGATGCAGCATCATTCCCGGCAAAGGACGCCGCTCCCGCTTGCGCCGGTGCGCCCCTTTTCGCGGAGCCTTCTCCAAAAGACCGCGCGATTGCAGGAACGTCTTCGTCCAGGTGTAGCCCCACCGGAAACGGTGATCCTTTTCGAGATGCTCGTGGAAATGCTTGGCCCGGAAGCCCGCGTAGCGATGCCGGTAGAGCGCCTCCACCTCGTCCTCCCATTCCGGCGGAACCCGCTTGCCCGACGGCTTGCCCAGCCGCCGGTCCAGGAGTCCCGCCTCCCCATCCTCCTCGTAGCGGTCCCGCCAGCGCCGGAACGTCCGATCGCTGACGCCAAGCAGACCCGCGGCATCCTCCTGACTGAGCTCCGACCGTTCCCAACGGTCAAGGATGTCCAAAAACCTCGCCATGCGCACACCCTGAAGGGCTTCCGTCCGGCGCATCCAAGACCCTCCAAAAGGCTCGGACTACCGGACAGATCGTGCGCTGCCTAAACCGGACATATCGTCTGCTACCGACACGGCGCCGGCAAGGCATTGGCGAATCGCTCGTTGTGCCCTACAGTCAATCATCGTCAACGTAACGGAAGGAGGTGATCCAGTGTCTCATTGTCTCACGCTGCAGGCCCGGACCTGGACTCGCGCCTTTGAGGTTCTCGCCTCCTAAGGTCATCAGGCTTCGCGGACGGCGGTCTGGCAATGGAAGGGCTGTCCCATCGGGCGGCCCTTCTTTTTTGCGCTAGCAGGCGGCGGCCGCCGGCGGCCGCCGGCGGCCGATTGAGGAACGGTCTCGGCAAAATCGCAAAAGATCGAACCCTTAGCCCCTGGCGGCGCCACGCTGCGACACTTGCGGGCTCAAACAGCCGAGGACTTTTCGAACCCCGTCAACGCGTTGAAGACCGAGTAGCACGATCAATTCCGCTTGTTCCTCACGCTCTAGGCCCGTGAAGCCACCATCACGCCCGCCAACCACCCCTCCCAGTCCTTGGCGGTGCCGTTGAAGGCGTTGCGATCGACATTGCCTTTGATGCCGGCGACCCGACCCTCGGCTGTGTGCTGCCAGAAGCGCCATTTGCGGGCGCCGTATTTAAGCGCTGGGTTGCATTTCACGCTGCGGACCCAGATCGCATAGTCGTTGAATTCGCCCTGCATCACATCGCGGTGGAAGTCGATCGACGTGTAGATCACAGGCCGTTTGCCGTAAGCGCGCTCCATCGCCGCGAGAATGATCTTCATTTCGGCGATGGCGACGTCGCGCGGCAGCTTTCTCGGGCAAGTCTTCGACTGGCCGTTCCATTCGACGTCGAGGACCGGCGGCAACGCGTCGGGATCGTTGGGGACGTTGGCGGTAAACCAAGCCGCCTGTTCTTCCGCCGGGCGGCACCAATAGGCAAAATGATAGGCGCCGCGCGGTATGCCGGCCGCTTTCGCCGAAGCCCAATTCTGGGCGAATTTCTCATCGACACGGTCGCCGCCTTCGGTCGCCTTGATCCAGGCGAATTGGACCCCTGAGTTGCGAACGCTGGCCCAATCGATGTCGCCCTGATATTTCGACACGTCGATGCCGTGAATCTCGTAATCGGCCGGGCTCGGAAACGGATCATCGCCGAGGCCGCCGCCGGCGCAACCGGCTACGAGAAGCGTGAGCGCGAGCGCAAAAAAATAAAAAAAGTGCTGCCTCATAGCGCCTAAACCAGAGTGCCAATCCGATCTTTTTATCCCCAAATCAGTAAAGACGCGTTAACAAGTCGAAAAAGCGGCGTTTCGGAATTTACGGATAATTTATTCACGCCTGCGTGACGCCGATGCGGATTAGGCGAAGAGGCTTGTCTCGCCGCGGCGCATTGGAGTGGTTATTGATTTGTCACGCGGATGGACAAAGGTAAAAAAGTGAAGCCGCGAGTTGCCGGATAGCCCCGCGCCGCCGGTCGTCCCGCAGCGTTGATCAGCTCAATTCGTGAAGGCCTCCATGCTGTCTCGGTTCGTCGCCTTCACTTCGCTCGGCCGCAGGGCGCTGCCCAATCAATATGATCTGCTCGCCCTCGCGCTGATCTTCGCCGCCTTCATCGCGGCCTCGCATCTCTCGAGCGGCCTCACTCTGCCGATCGCCGCCCCGGAATTGACGGTCACTTCCCTCGATTATGCGCATCTTCCCTACTATGCGATGCGCACGACTTTGCGGATGTTCGCGGCGATGGCCGCCTCCCTCGTATTTACGTTTACTTATGCGACGCTAGCCGCCAAGAGCCGGCGGGCGGAGCTGGTCCTCATCCCCCTCCTCGACGTGTTGCAGTCCGTTCCGATTCTCGGCTTCCTGTCGTTCACGGTGACCTTTTTTCTGGGATTATTCCCCGGCTCTATTCTAGGCGCCGAATGCGCGGCGATCTTTGCGATCTTCACTTCACAAGCCTGGAATATGGCGTTTTCCTTCTATCAGTCGCTGCGCAGCGTGCCGCGCGATCTGAGCGAAGTGTCGCAAGGGTTCCAGCTTTCCGGATGGCAGCGTTTCTGGCAATTGGACGCGCCGTTCGCGATGCCGGGCCTGATCTGGAACATGATGATGTCCATGTCGGGGGGATGGTTCTTCGTGGTTGCCTCCGAGGCGATCTCGGTTGGCGACACGACGATCAAACTGCCCGGCATCGGCTCCTATCTCGCGCTCGCCATCGAGCGCAAGCGGATCGACGCGGTGTTCGCCGCGATCGTCGCGATGGCCGTCGTCATCCTGCTTTACGATCAATTGCTGTTTCGCCCTCTCGTCGCATTCGGATCGCGCTTTCGCGTCGAGCTCTCTGCGGGGCAGGTCGAGGCGCGCTCCTGGGTCACTCAGATGTTTCGGCGGACACGCTGGCTGCGCTCTTTGACCGAGCCGCCGGCCCAGCTGTTCCACAGCATCGCCTTGCTCCGCCTCCAATCGCCGAAGCGCGCGCCCCGCCTAGCCGGCCCTAATCCGCTGCTGAGCCGCATGGTGGATATTTTGTGGCTGCTCGCTATTGCCGCGGCGATCGTTTGGGCGGGCTGGCAAATCGTCACTTATGTGCGGACGGAGCTAAGCTGGCCCGATTTGTGGGTGGCGGTCGAATACACTCTGTTCACCATGCTCCGCGTCATCGTTCTGATGGCGCTCGCCACCATTGTCTGGGTCCCGATCGGCGTCTGGATCGGCTTCAGGCCGCGGATCGCCGAAAAGGTTCAGCCGCTGGCGCAATTTCTTGCGGCCTTTCCCGCCAACGTCATTTTTCCAATCGCCGTCGTTCTCATCTTGAGATTTTCCCTTAATCCGGACATTTGGCTCAGCCCGCTCATTGTCTTTGGCACACAATGGTACATTCTGTTCAATGTGATCGCGGGCGCCTCGGCCTTTCCCAATGATCTCAAGGAAGCCGTCGCCAGCTTTCACATCCGTGGCTGGGACCGGTGGAAAAGCGTTATCATCCCAGCGATCTTTCCATTTTACGTCACTGGCGCACTGACGGCATCCGGCGGCTCATGGAACGCCGCGATCGTCGCCGAATATGTGAAATGGGGCGATAAGACCATCGAGGCTCACGGAATTGGCGCCTATATCGCCAAGGCCACCGAGGCCGGCGACTTCCCGAAAATCGTGCTCGGCGTCGCGGTGATGTCGATTTTCGTTATTCTGTTTAATCGGCTGCTTTGGCGGCCAATGTTCGGTCTGGCTGAACGCCGGCTACGTTTGGATTGAGGGCGCCCCATGCTTGACGTCAAAGCGAAAACTGTCTCCATCAGAGCCAATCAGCCTCTTCTCGAGGTCAAAAACGTCAGCCAGCGCTACAAGACGGGTTCGGGCGAACAGGGACAGGCCGTCCTCGAAGACGTCTCGCTCTCACTGAGAGAGGATGAGATCGTCGGTCTTCTCGGACGCTCGGGTTGCGGCAAATCATCTCTCCTGCGCATCGTTTCGGGGCTTGTCGAACCCGCGTCAGGCGACGTCAACTACATGGGCGCCCCCGTCGAAGGGCCGGTCGACGGCGTCGCGATGGTGTTCCAGAGCTTTGCGCTGTTTCCCTGGCTATCCGTGCTCGCCAATGTGGAGCTCGGGCTTCGTGTCCGCAAAGTATCGCGCGAGGAAGCGCGACGCCGCGCCTTGCAGGCGATCGACCTTATCGGCCTTGACGGATTCGAGTCCGCCTTTCCAAAAGAGCTTTCTGGCGGGATGCGTCAGCGCGTCGGCTTCGCCCGCGCTTTGGTGGTGCACCCCAACATTCTCTTGATGGACGAGCCGTTTTCGGCGCTCGACGTGCTCACCGCCGAGACCCTGCGCACGGATCTCCTCGATCTGTGGGTCGAAGGGCGGATGCCCATCAAGGCGATTTTGATGGTTACCCACAATATCGAAGAGGCGGTCTTGATGTGCAACCGCATCGTCGTCCTCTCTTCAAATCCCGGCCGCGTCGCCGCCGAGATCCCCGTGACTTTGCAGCACCCGCGCAATCGGCTCGATCCCGAATTCCGTCAGCTCGTCGACAAGATCTATGCGCTGATGACCAAGCGGCCGGAGCCGGCGGCGCCGGCTCGCGAGGGCGCGTTCCCGGGCCTCGGCTTTGCGATGGCGCTGCCGCAGGTCTCGACCAATACGTTCGCCGGCATGATCGAGGAGATCGCAGCCGAGCCCTACAATGGCCGCGCCGATCTGCCGGCGCTCGCCGACAGCCTGCAAATGGAGATTAACGAGCTGTTCCCTGTCGCCGAAACCTTGCAGCTGCTCCGCTTCGCAGAGCTTGAGGAGGGCGACATCAAGCTGACGTCCGCGGGATTGCGCTTCGCGGACCTTGAAACCGATGCGCGCAAAAAGCTGTTCGGCAATCATCTGCTCGCCTATGTGCCGCTCGCCGCGCGGATCAAGGCGGTGCTCGAGGAGCGCCCGAACCATACCGCCCGGGCAACGCGATTCCGCGAGGAACTCGAGGATTACATGTCCGAAGAATACGCCGAAAAAACTTTGAAGAGCGTCATCAACTGGGGACGCTATGGCGAAGTCTTCGCCTACGACGAGACGACGGAGACGCTCAGTCTCGAGAATCCGCAATAGGAGGGGCGTCATGTTCTCGCGAAGCGAGTTTCTTGGCGGTTCGCTCGCAGCCTGCGCGACTTCTCTCGCCCGCGCGCAAACGGCGGACGCTCAACCGACCATCCTGCGTCTGCAGCGCAGCAGCATTGACGTGAACGGCAACGCAGGGTCGGTCCTCGATATCAGACAACCAGACGGCACATTCGGCATCGAGACCGAAGTCGGCAAAGCCTTCCGCGTCCGCGTCGAAAACCGGCTTTCGGAACCGAGCCTCATCCACTGGCACGGCCTGACGCCGCCTTGGCGGCAGGACGGCGTGCCAGACATTTCTTCGCCGCCGATTGCGGCTGGCGATTTCGCCGATTTCAATTTTCCGCTCAATTTCGGCGGCACTTTTTTCATGCATTCACACCAGGGGCTGCAAGAGCAGCTTTTGATGTCGGCGCCTCTGATCATCGGCTCTCCGGCCGCGCCGAGTCAGCAGGAGATCGTCGTCGAGCTCGCCGATTTCAGCTTCAGGGCGCCTGAAGAAATTTATTCGCAGCTGCGCAAGCCTGCCGCCACGAGCGCAATCGGCGAAATGGCCGGCATGGTGGGGATGGCGAAGCCGGCGATGGATATGGACGCTGCCAAACCCGACCTCAACGACGTCAAATATGACGCCTTTCTCGCCAACCGGCGCACGCTGGCGGATCCCGAAGTCGTTAAGGTCGAGCCCGGCGGCGCCGTCTTACTGCGCGTCATCAACGGCTCGTCGATGAGCGCCTATCACGTCGATCTCGGCGAACTCGAAGGCGATCTCGTGGCCGTCGACGGCCATGATGTTTCGCCTATCCGGGCGCTGCGCTTTCCAATTGCGGTCGCGCAGCGGCTCGACCTCCGCCTGACGCTGCCAAAGAGGCCGGGAGCCTATCCAGTGCTCGCCATTCTCGAAGGCGAACGCAGCCGGACGGGAGTTGTCCTCGCAGCGGGCGCCGCGGAGATTCGCCGCCTTCCCGACCTTGCCGATGAAGCCGCGGGCCCTTTGACGCTCGATCTCGAAAAGCGCCTTCGCGCGGCGGCGTCCCTGGCGGAGCGCCGGAG
Organism: uncultured Alphaproteobacteria bacterium; assembly: GCA_963789645.1. Taxonomy (GTDB): domain Bacteria; phylum Pseudomonadota; class Alphaproteobacteria; order Rhizobiales; family Beijerinckiaceae; genus Methylocapsa. The sequence goes on from CAWBLM010000012.1 coordinate 40,473, forward strand.
TGACCGCACGCATGTCCTGAATTTGACGGGCGACATGGCGGCCTACCAATGGTCGATCAATGGCATCGCCTACACGAAGGAGACGGCGCCGCTGCCGGTCGCCGCGGGCGAGCGCGTCGAGCTCGTCTTCGTCAACAAGACCATGATGCCGCATCCGATGCATCTGCACGGACATGTCTTCCAGGTCGTCGCCATCAATGGCGAACGATTTGCCGGAGCCAAGCGCGACACTGTGCTGGTTCCGCCGAAAACCTCGGTTGCCGTCGCTTTCGACGCCGACAACCCCGGCTGGTGGGCGCTGCATTGCCACCTGCTCTACCATATGGAAGCCGGAATGTTCACCACAGTGCGCTACATCTGAGCGTTGCGGATCTGGCATCTGTCTGGCTAACATCAGACAATTCCCCAAATAAATGGGGTATTCCATGATCACACTGTATCAATTCCAATTTTCGCATTTTTGCGAAAAGATCCGCTGGGCTCTCGACTTCAAGGGCCTTCCCTACAAAACAAAGAACCTTGTGCCAGGGCTTCATATCAAGGTCGCCCAAAAACTAGCTCCAAAGAGCTGCCTTCCGATCATCAATTATGACGGAACCATTGTTCAAGACTTTACGGCGATCATAAGCTTTCTGGACAAAAAATCTCCTGCTTATCCGCTTACGCCATCGAACGCCAGGCAAGCTAAGGAGGCTATTGAGTGGGAGGAATACTTTGATGAAGAGATGGGCTGTCCATTGCGACTCTGGTTTTACTACCACACGCTCCCGGACCGTGATCGCGCCCTGCGATTTCTGCTCGATGGAGCGCCGTGGTATGGGCGCCCGATATTCCCGCTCATCTTTCCGAACGTTCGGATTGCGATGACACAATATATGAATTTGCAAGCAGAACCGGCCAGGCAATCCAAGGAGCGCTTCATTGCGGCTTTCGACAAACTCGAAAATGCGTTGAAGGAAAGCCAGTTCCTCGTAGGGGATTGCTTTTCGAGGGCTGACCTAACCGCATGCGCCTTGTTAGGCGCCTATTGCGCACTTGGCAAATCGGATGAGGAGTTGTCTACCGCCTTCCCTGAGCAAGTACTTGCGTTACGCGAAAAACATAAAACGAGCCGCGTTTTTGATTGGGTGAAACAGATATATGCTACGGATCGGCAAACGCGGGCGAACGCCTCTGCGCTCACCCCAGGCTGAACCAGAGCGTCGCAATGCCGAGGAACGACCCATAGCCGACGACGTCCGTCACCGTCGTCACAAAGGCGCTCGACGACACTGCCGGATCAATCTTCAAGCGGGCAAGGATTTGCGGAATCAGCATGCCGCCCAGCGCTCCTGCGACGAGATTGGTCAGCATGGCGAGCGCAATGACGAGGCCAAGGCCATAAAGGCCGAACCAGTAGGCGGCGACAACGCCGGTCAGCGCGCCGAAGGCGGCCCCGTTCAAGACGCCGACCACAATTTCACGCCAGAGAACCCGCGTGGCGTTGGCGCGCGACAACTCGCGCGTCGCCAGCGCCCGGACCACCACCGTCATCGTCTGCGTCGCCGCATTGCCGCCTTGGCTCGCGACGATCGGCGCCAGCACGGCCAGCGCCACCATTTTCTGCAGCGATCCCTCGAAGAGACCTAGCACGGACGACGCGATGAAGGCGGTGATGAGGTTGACGAACAGCCAAACGAAGCGGCTCCGCGTCGTCCACCAGACGTTGTCGGACAGTTGCTCCGACTCCGAGACGCCGCCGAGGGCTTTCAAATTGGCGTCGGCTTCTTCCTGGATCACGTCGACGACGTCATCGATTGTGATGACGCCAACAAGGCGCTCGCCCTCATCGACCACGGGAGCCGATACGAGATTATAGCGCTCAAAGAGCCGCGCGACATCTTCCCGGTGCTCGGTCACCTCGATCCGGCGGCGATCGGTCGTCATGATGTCTTCGAGCAAAGCCCTGCTCTTGGCCCGCAGCAATGTGTCGAGGAAGATTGTCCCAAGGAGCCGATGCGCAGGGTCAACGATAAATATTTCGAAGAACGAATCCGGCAGCTCGGCCTCGTCGGAATCGCGCATGACGTCGATCGCCTGTCCGGCCGTCCAGAATGGCGGCGCGGCGACGAAGCTCGTCTGCATCAGACGGCCGGCGGAATGGTCCGGGTAGTCCAGCGAGCGCTGCAACTGAACGCGATCGACCGGCGGCAGCGCGTCAAGGATTTCGGCCTGATCTTCGGGCTCAAGATCTTCGAGCAGCGTGACGGCGTCATCGTTCTCAAGTTCGCGCACGCCCTCGGCGACGGTCTCAGTCGGCAATTCTTCGAGAATTTCGTCGCGGATATGGGCGTCGATCTCGGTCAGCGCGGCGAAATCGAAATGGCGACCCATCAATTCGACCAGCCTGGAACGCTGATCCGAATTAACCGCAGCCAGCAGCGCGCCGAGGTCTGACTCATGCAGGCCGCCGGCGAGCGCCACCAGCCGGGCGGCGTCGCCGGACTCGATCGCCGCCTTCACCTCATCGAGGAAATCCGGCCTGAAGCCGCCATCTTCGGCATAGATCGCGGCGGCGTCGGCTAGAGCGAGGTCCTGTCCTTCCAAATCGGCCATATTCCCATCGATTCTCGCGCCCGTTCCTCTGAGGTTCATAGATTGGTTTTATGATCTGGCAAAACGGCAATACGCCCGCATATAGACGTTGAGGCATAAGATGACCGCATATCGTTGGCTCCGAGGAGCGCGGGCCTCTCCGGCGTTCACTGGGGGACTGCCGATTCTGGCTTTAATCGGCCTGTTGACCGCTGGAGCGGCGAGCGCTGCCGGCTGCGGCCCGAATGTCCTCGGCGTCAGCCGCAGCCTGAAACTAAGCGCGCAAGGCGGCTTTGCCATCGGCCTCAAGACCTATCCGAGGACCCTCGCCCTTGCCGACCATGAAGTCGTTCTGACCTTTGACGACGGCCCCGCCGCCGGCGCGACGGACAAGGTGCTCGACGCCTTGGCGGAGGAATGCGTCAAGGCGACGTTTTTTCTTATTGGACGCAACGCCGAGGCTTTGCCGGGTCTCGTGCGCCGCGAGGTCGCCGAGGGCCATACCGTCGCCCACCACACCTTTTCGCATCCGGCGGCGACGATGCGGCGGCTGAGCGAAACGGCGGCGAAAGACGATATCGACAAAGGATTCGCCGCGGACGACAAAGCGGCCTACGGATCCGCAGGTTCCGAGCCGCGTGTAAAATTTTTCCGATTCCCGGGCTTCGCCGATACGCCGGCGCTCGACGCTTGGCTGGCTTCACGCAACATAGGAATTTTTGGCGCCGACGTTTGGGCCTCCGATTGGCTGCCCATGTCGTCAAAGACCGAGCTCGCCCTGGTCCTTTCGCGGCTTGAACAGACGAAAGGCGGCATTCTTCTCATGCATGACATTAAGGCTCAGACCGCGGCCATGCTGCCTGACCTGCTGCACGAATTGAAGCAGCGCGGCTTCCATATCGTACACATAGAACCCGGCGACGATCCGCCGGCGCTTCGCCAAGCCCCGCCGGGCTGGACGTCGGAAACGGAAAAAATCATCACGCAGGTTTTTGCGCATGAGGCGGCGCGGAAAAGCCCGCCACGCGAGACGCCGAAGGAGGCCGCCCCGAAGGCCACGCCAGCCGCGGAATGAAACCCCGCTCTGGGGGTCGCCGCTCGGCTATGAATTCGAGAAGATGGTGCGGCCAAGAGGACTCGAACCTCCACCCCTTTCAGGACTAGCACCTCAAGCTAGCGCGTCTACCAGTTCCGCCATGGCCGCCTGCGCCCGCGGCTGCAAAGCAAGCCCGGGCAGGCGCGTCGTCTAACAAATGTGGAGGCAAGTGGCAAGACCGCCGCCGTCCCGTTCCAGCAGTTGCCCTGGTTGAGCCCCTGTCGATCTGGTGGTAGTCGACGAATACATAAAGGCGTTAACTGCGTTCCCGCATCATCGCTCATGATCGCGGCCGCCGCGCGTTGAAGGTTCTCATCCATGCCGACCCGTGAGAGTCTGACGCCCGCCATGACGCCGCGCATCGCCGGTTCGCCGGTCGAGTGGCGGATCTCTGAGGGGTTGACGCCTTATGCGGACGCACTCGCCTTCATGGAGGAGCGGGCCGAGGCGATCGCGGCGGGCGCTGCGCCCGAGCAGGCCTGGCTGCTCCAACATCCCGCTGTCTATACCGCCGGGACATCGGCCAAGCGCGCCGACCTCATCGATGCGCGTTTTCCGGTGTACGAAACGGGTCGCGGCGGCCAATACACCTATCATGGGCCCGGTCAGCGCGTCGCCTATGTCATGCTCGATCTCAAGCGGCGCCGTCCTGACATTCGCGCCTTCGTCGCGGCCCTGGAGAGCTGGATCATCGCAACCCTGGGCGCCTTCAACGTCAGCGGCGGCCGACGCGAGGATCGGGTCGGCGTCTGGGTGCCGCGGCCGGACAAGCGGCGGGGGATCGGCGGCGAGATCGCCGAAGACAAGATCGCCGCGATCGGAATCCGCATCCGGCGTTGGGTGTCTTTTCACGGTGTCGCGTTGAATGTCGAGCCGGACCTGTCACATTTTTCCGGCGTCGTCCCCTGCGGCGTCACAACCGCCCATTACGGCGTCACGAGCCTCAGGGATCTCGGCCTTGCCGCCAGCATGGATGAGGTCGACACGATTCTCGCCGAGCAATTTAAAGCGATTTTCGGTCCAATTCGACGCCTTGACCCGCCCCGGCGTCAGCAGAGGTAGCGGGTCGCCCGGCGCGCCTCCCTCGCCTCCCAAACGAGGCGTCCGAGCGCGGAGGTGCGGGTCGCCTTGTAGCGTGGCGCCATGCGGCCGCCAAATCCGGCAAAAAAAGCGACGCTTTCATTGTTGCGGAAACCGTCGAAATCGAATGTCAGGCCTCGATGGTTGGCCTCTTTGATTGCTTGCCAGAGCAAAAGGCTGACGGCGCCGTCATGGGCGTCGGCTGAGCGCGAAGTCATGAAGAAATAGACGGACGCGCTGTCCCAGACGCACCAGATCGCCGCGACCAGATCATCGGTTTTGTCCCAAGCCGCATAGACGCGTCCGCGTTCACGGATGAGGCATTGTTCGATGCCAAGCACAACCTGGCTTTGGTCGTGGGCATTGCGCAGCCCGCGCTGTTTGACATTGGTCGCATAGAAGCTCCAGAAGAGCTCAGGATCCTCGATGGTCGTGATCGTCAGAAGATCTTGCGCTCGCTTGATCTGGCTGCGCTTTTTCTTGCGCATATTCTTCCAAAGCAGGTCGTCCGCTTGCGGACGAATCTCCTGGGTGAATTGTACGGAGGTGGCGAACCGCTCCAATTGAAAGGCGGCGACGTCGGTCACGTTGCGATCGCATTTATAATGATAAATCGCGGCCGGCGGCAGCTTGGCGATGAGTTCGCGTGCGATAATGGCGCGATTGTAGGCTTGCGTGTCAGCGTCGCCCTCGCCGCCATCGACGGCCGGTCCAAGGAAGGGGATCATCCGCGGCGGAATGCTGAATGTAAGCCCGAATTTATTATGCATGAAATAGGGCAGCCAGCCGACGCACATGCCGTTGTTTTCGACCTCGACGACCTCATAACGGCCGCCGGTGGCGATATCGAGCCACCATTGCTCATGAAATATGGTTGGCGCGAGCGGATCGACGCCGTTTTCTCGAATTGGGTAGATATGTAACATCGGGCGCTGCCCTGACGGAGCATGTGTGGCGCCCAGTCATCGCAGATAGCCGTTTGGAAGAGGTGAGAACTTTCGTTCAGTTTTATCGCAATGTTTACTGACGCTCACGCCAGCTCGACCAACAGCCCGTCACGCAGCGTGACGCGACGGTCCATGCGGCTCGCAAGCTCCATGTTGTGCGTCGCGATCAGCGTCGCGAGCCCGGTCGCCCGGACGATGGCGTCGAGCGCCTCGAAGACGTGATTGGCCGTTTTGGGATCGAGATTTCCGGTCGGCTCGTCGGCGAGCAGGAGGCCGGGTCCGTTGGCGACCGCCCGCGCGATGGCGACGCGCTGCTGCTCGCCGCCGGACAGCTCCGCAGGCCGATGCGTCGCCCGTTCCGTGAGTCCAAGGTAGTCGAGCAGCTGGGCGGCGCGCTCCCGGGCTTGCCTGCGAGTCAATCCGGCAATCATTTGCGGCAGCATGATATTTTCGAGCGCGGAAAATTCCGGCAGCAGATGATGGAACTGGTAAACGAATCCGATTTCGCTGCGCCGCAGCGCGGTGCGCAGATCATCCGCCATCGCGACGGTCGGCGACGCCCGCGACATAGACCTCGCCGGCGTCGGGCCGCTCCAAGAGTCCCGCGATATGAAGCAGCGTCGACTTGCCGGCGCCAGAGGGCGCAATCAACGCAGCCGACTGGCCGGCCCACAGGCCGAAATCGGCGCCGCGCAAAATCTCGAGCGGACCGCCCGCCTGATCATAGCGGCGTTCGACCTTTTCAAGGTACAGGGCAGGCGTCGACATCGCTATTCGTAACGCAAAGCTTCGACCGGATCGAGCTTTGCGGCGCGCCAAGAGGGATAGATCGTCGCGAGGACGGAAAGGGCCAAAGTCATGCTGACGACGGCCAGAACATCGATCGGATCGACCACGGACGGCAGGCGGGACAGAAAATAAAGCTCCGCCGGAAACAGATTGGCGTGCAGAAGATGGTTCAAAACCTGCCGGACCGTCTCGACGTTGCCGGCGAGGAGGAGACCCAGCAGCAAGCCCGCGAATGTTCCCAGGACGCCGATCGACGCCCCGGTAATCAGGAAGATCCGCATCACGCCGCCCCGCGTCGCGCCCATGGTGCGCAACACGGCGATGTCATGGCTCTTGTCCTTGACCAGCATGATCAGGCCCGAAATGATGTTCAGCGCCGCGACGAGAACAATCAAGGTCAGGATAACAAACATGACGTTGCGCTCGACATTGAGCGCATCGAAGAATGTTTTATTGCGTTCCCGCCAGTCGGTCATGATCATTGGACGAGTTACGACCGAATCGATCTTGCCGCGCACTGCATCGAGATTCTCGGGCTTATCGAGGAAAACTTCGATGACGCTCGCCTCATTGTCCTTGCTGAAGAAGGCCTGCGCTTCCGGCAGCGGCATATAAACGAAAAGGTTGTCGAATTCCGCCATGCCGATCTGAAAAATCGCCGTCACCGGATAGACTTTGCTGCGCGGCGCGACGCCAAAAGGCGTCTGTGGGCCATTGGCGATCAGGACCTTGATCTTGTCGCCGATACGCAATCCTAGATTTTCCGCGATCCGCTGCCCGATCGCGACGCCGCCCGCATGATCGAAACCGTCGAGCGTGCCGAGCTTGATGTTGCCGGCGATGCCCGGAAGCCGCTTGATGTCGGATTCCCGGACGCCTCGCACCAGAGCGAAGGCCATGCTGGTCGTCGAAACGGCGGCCGGCCCCTCGACCATCGGAATCGCGAGAACGACGCCCGGCACGCCAGAGACTTCGCGCACAACCTCGTCGTAATCGGTTAGCGGCGAATCGGTCGGCTGCAGAAAGATGTGGCCATTAATGCCGACGATCTTGTTGAGCAGTTCCTTATGAAAGCCGTTCATCACGGACATGACGACGATGAGCGTCGCCACGCCAAGCACGATCCCGGCGAAAGAGAAACCGGCTATGACCGAGACAAAGCCCGTTGAGCGTCGCGCGCGCAGGTAGCGCAGCGCGATCATCCATTCGAACGCGGCGAAAGGCCGCGCGCCGCCTTTGGCGACTGGTGAGGCGGCCGGGGATTTTGTCATGCGGAGGTCAGACGCGAAATCGCGCCGTCGAGCGTCAATTGCTCGCGCGCGCCCGTCGCCCTCGTCTTGACCTCGACCTTGCCTTCGGCGAGGCCCTTGGGGCCGACGATAATTTGGATTGGCAACCCAATCAGATCGAGCTTGGCGAATTTCGCGCCCGGGCGTTCGTCTGAATCGTCGTAGAGGACCTCCACCCCGGCTTTCTCGAGAGTCATGTAAATTTTCTCGCAGGCGGAGTCGGTCTTGGCGTCGCCGACCTTGAGATTGGCGAGCCCGACCTTGAACGGAGCGACTGAGGCCGGCCAGATGATGCCTGCCTCGTCATGATTGGCCTCGATCAAGGCGCCGACCAACCGGGACACGCCGACTCCGTAGGAGCCGCCCTGGAATGGGCGCTCGACGCCGTCCGGCCCGGCGATCATGGCGCGCATTGGCTTTGAATATTTGTCGCCGAAGAAGAACACCTGGCCGACCTCGATGCCGCGGGTATGGATGCGCCTTGATTCCGGGGTCTCGCGCTCGAAACGCGACTCATCGTGCACGTCTTCGGTCGCGGCGTAGAGGCTCGTCCATTGCTTCACGATTGGCGATAAATCGCCGTCGTAATCGATGGTCTCATCGGGAATGGGCAAATCCAAGACGCTGGCGTCGCAAAAAACGGCGGATTCGCCAGTCTCGGCCAGAATGATGAATTCATGGCTCTGATCGCCGCCTATGGGCCCAGTCTCGGCGCGCATTGGAACGACGCGCAGCCCCATGCGGGCGAAAATGCGCAGATAAGCCACGAACATCCGATTATAAGCGAGCCGCGCCGAAGCCTCGTCGACGTCGAAGGAATAGGCGTCCTTCATCAGGAATTCGCGTCCGCGCATGACCCCGAAGCGCGGTCTCTGCTCGTCGCGAAACTTCCACTGGATGTGATAGAGAATTTTCGGCAGTTCGCGATAGGAGCGGACATAGGCGCGAAAAATCGCCGTGATCATGTCCTCATTCGTCGGCCCATAGAGCAGTTCGCGCTCGTGCCGGTCCTTGATCCGCAGCATTTCTGGGCCATAGGCCTCATAGCGCCCTGTCTCGCGCCAAAGATCCGCGAGTTGCAATGTCGGCATCAGCAGTTCGATGGCGCCGGCCCGGTCCATCTCCTCGCGCACGATCCGGGCGACTTTGTGCAGCACGCGCAGGCCGAGCGGCAGCCAGGAATAGATGCCGGCCGCCTCCTGCCGGATCATCCCGGCGCGAAGCATCAAGCGGTGCGAGACGATTTCGGCTTCCTTTGGGGTTTCGCGCAAAATCGGCAGGAAATAACGGGAGAGGCGCATGAACGAGGACTACCCCAGAGGCGCTGGAGGGAAGCCGAGGTTTAGGACGCGCGGCGCAGAAAGGCAAAGGCGCAAAATGCGCCAGCGCCCGGGGTCGCGAATTGCCTAGGCCTTGGCTAAACAAACGGCGCCGAGAGACCGCGCACAAGGAGAAATATCGCAAGGGCCGCGAGAACGGTGAAGGTCATCGACATTCCCGCTGTCCGGAAGCGATAGTCCTCCGTCTCACTTGAGACGCCCCACGCATGGACCGCCCGGCCTGCGATCAAAACGACGCCCGCAAGGTGCATCGCCCATGCCAGGCAGCGCGCCGTCTCGGCGAGCAGCATAAGCAATAGCGCAAGAGGCGCATATTCGGCGAAATTCGCGTGAACGCGCGAGGCGCGCTCCAGCTCCGGTTTGCCGCCGGTCCCAATCGCGACGCGGCATGAGCGGCGCGCCGCGATGACGCGGGTCGACAGATAAATGAAGAAAAAGGCCAGCAGGGCGGCGTAGATCGATGTGACGGGAGCGATCATGCCGTTCTCGCTGAATGCGCTAAGCTCTCGGAATTTGATAATCGCTGCGCCGCGACGGCGCAAGAGCGGCGCCAATTTGCGGCGGCCGATCGACCGACGCCGATCTTCTAAAGAGGGAGCCATTAAAGAGGGAGCCATGCGCGCGCTAATCGTCCTCGCCCATCCGCTACAGGACAGCTTCACCCACGCCGCCGCTGCGCGCGTCAAATCGACCCTGGAGCGGCGCGGCATCGCGGTCGATCTGATCGATCTTTACGCCGATGATTTCGATCCGAGGCTGACGGCGGGCGAGCGCCGCGCCTATTTTACGCCGCCGCATGATTGCGGCGCGGTTGAAAACTATGCCGCGCGGCTGCGGCAGGCGCAAAAGCTGGTCTTTGCGTTTCCACAGTGGTGGTTCGGCCCCCCCGCGATCCTCAAAGGCTTCTTCGACCGCGTTTTCGCTCCCGGCGTCGCCTTCGCGCATCGGCCTGAGGGCGGCCTGACCCCGCTGCTCGCGCATATAAACGCGCTCTGGGTGGTCAGCTCAACGGGCGCGCCCTGGTGGGTCGCCCGCCTTTATATGGGCGATCCGGCGCGCCGGTTTATTGCGCGCGGCGTCAGACCGTGGGCATGCCCCAAGGCGTCGTTCCGGATGATGACGCTGCATGATATGGATCGATTTACGCAGGCGAAGGGAAGCGCTTTCCTCGACAGGCTGGAGCGGGCGTTTCAGCGGTTTTGAGGGGAGCGCGAACCTGCATCCAACTTTCCTAGCATTGACAACCTGAGGATAACGCGGTGGGCGATCCGGATTGGTATCTCAAGCAAATCGTTGACCCGACGGTCGATGAATTCAGAAAAAATCCTGTCTCGCTACGCCATGGCTACCTTGCAGCCGTGGCGACTTATCATTCAATCGATCGCATAACCTACCCGAAAAGTTCAGCGAGCTTGAGACAAAAATGGAGAAATGCCTCGCCAGCATTTGCATTTATCGATGTCGTGGCGCACGACTTCAAGCATGTTACAGCGGATTGGAAGAAGATACCTCAGGCAGTGATACCGCGTGCACGGGGGATCGGAGGAATGGGCTTCAACACAAATACGTTAAACGATACAGGGCAGCGAAAGGCTCTTGAAAATCTTCTTGTTCGCGTTGAAGAGGCGGTTGAGTTCGTTCGGAAGCAGACCAATCATCATGCTGCGCCTTCTGCTTATCAATCTCCTCTTTAGGTTTGACCGCGAGAAAATGGCCGCTTACGTTTCGAGACCCGGCACCGAGCTCTCACTCGACCGTCACGCTCTTCGCCAGATTGCGCGGCTGGTCGGCGTCTTTCCCCATGACCACGGCCGTGTGGTAGGCGATCAGCTGAATCGGCACGGCGTAGACCAGCCCTGCGAAATGCGGCGCGACATCCGGCATTGCGATGGCGGCCTCCGCCTCGCTGGCGAAATCGCGCGCAAAGGCGTCGTCGCCAATCAGGATCAATCGCCCCGCCCTCGCCGCGACCTCCTGCATGTTGGAAATCGTCTTTTCGAGCAGGGCGTCCTTCGGGGCGATGACGATCACCGGCATGTCGCCGTCAATCAGCGCGATCGGGCCGTGCTTCAGTTCGCCGGCGGCGTAGCCCTCCGCGTGAATGTAGGAGATTTCCTTGAGCTTTAAGGCGCCCTCGAGGGCGAGCGGATACGACGTGCCGCGGCCAAGGTAGAGCACGTCGCGCACGCTGGCGATTTCGCGGGCGAGATGTTCGACCGCGCTTTCGCATTTCAACGCTTGCGCCATCAGTCCCGGAATCGCCATGAGATCGCTGACGAGCCGCGCCTCCTTCTCGGCGTCAACAGCGCCGCGCAGGCGGCCAATGGCGAGCGCGAGCGCCGCAAAGACTGCAAGCTGGCAGGTGAAGGCCTTGGTCGAGGCGACGCCGATTTCGGGACCGGCGAGCGTCGGGGCGACGACGTCGCACTCGCGCGCCATGGTGGAGCTGGCGACATTGATGATCGCGAGAACCTTTTGTCCCTTCGCTTTGGCGTAGCGCAAGGCGGCGAGCGTGTCGGCGGTCTCGCCCGATTGCGAAACGACAATTGTCAACCCGCCCGCATCGAGCGGCGGCTCGCGATAGCGAAATTCCGACGCGATCTCTACGTCGACCGGCAGGCGGGCGAAGCGTTCGAACCAATATTTCGCCATCAGGGCGGAGAAATAGGCGGTGCCGCAGGCGCAGATCGTCAGCCGCGTCAGCCTAGCGGCGTCGACAGGCAGATCGAAGGGAAGCGCGACGCGGCCAGCCGACATGTCGAGGTAATGCGCGAGCGTGCGGCCGACCACTTCCGGCTGCTCGTGGATTTCCTTGGCCATGAAATGGCGGTGATTGCCCTTGTCGATCAAAAAAGCCGAGGCGAGCGTCTTGATCTTGCGCCGCTCTACCGGCAATCCGGCGGCGTCGCGGAACGTCGCGGATGAACGAGTCAGCGCCACAAGGTCGCCGTCCTCGAGATAGGCGATTGTCTCGGTGAAGGGCGCCAGCGTCAGCGCGTCCGAGCCAAGGAACATCTCGCCTGAGCGCTCGCTTTCGCCGAAGCCGACGGCGAGCGGCGCGCCTTCGCTCGCCCCGATGAGAAGATCCTCCTCGCCTTCGAAAATCATGGCGAAGGCGAAAGCGCCCTTAAGGCACGGCAGGCTGGCGGCGACGGCGTCGATCGGAGAAAGCCCCTCATCGAGGCTTTGCGTGACAAGATGAGCGATCACCTCGGAATCGGTATCAGAGGCGAATACATGGCCCTTGCCGCGTAGCTCATCGCGCAGCTCGCGGAAATTCTCGATGATGCCATTGTGCACGACGGCGAGCTTGACGCTGGCGTGCGGATGAGCGTTGTTTTCGGTCGCCTTGCCATGCGTCGCCCAACGGGTGTGGCCGATCCCGAGCTGGCCGCCGAGCGGCTCCTTGGCGAGACGCGCCTCAAGATTGCGCAGCTTTCCGCTGGCGCGACGCCGCCCCAGACGGCCGTCTTCGAGCGTCGCGATCCCGGCCGAATCATAGCCGCGATATTCGAGCCGCTTCAATGCCTCGAGAAGCGAGCCGGCGACGGGACCTCGCCCCAAAATGCCAACGATGCCGCACATAACACTCTCCTCTCGGCGGCGCAGCTCTTGCGCCGGAGTTTTGGTAGCTGAAGCATTTCAAGCGAAGCAGGATACCGGATTGCGCGAACAAACTATGATGAAACAAAAAAGCTGACCCGTTTTCCGGGCCTTTTGAGGCGTTCTATTTATTTCTTGTGTTTTTCCCGGAAGCCGATGGCCCAGCCGGGCTTCTCGATCTGGCGCGGCCGCGCAACGACCAGCGAGTTGGCCGAGACATCCTTGGTGACGACCGAACCCGTGCCGACATAGGCACCGTCCCCGATCTTGACGGGCGCCACCAAGGACGAATGCGAGCCGATGAACGCGCCCTCGCCGATCTCCGTGCGGAATTTGCCGTAGCCGTCATAGTTACAGGTGATTGTTCCCGCGCCTGATATTGGTTCTGGCGCCGACGCTGGCGTCGCCAATATAACTCAAATGATTGATTTTTGCGCCCGCGTCGACCGTCGCCGCCTTGATCTCGACGAAATTGCCGATGTGAACGTCCCGCATCAACCTTGCGCCAGGCCGAAGCCGTGCGAAAGGCCCGACGGAAACGTTTTCGCCGACGCTCGTCCCCTCAAGATGCGAGAAAGAGCGAATGACGCTGCCCGAGCCCACCGCGACGCCTGGGCCGAAAACGACATTCGGCTCGATCGTTACGTCCTGCGCCAACGCCGTATCATAAGCCAAAGTCACGCTCGATGGATCGATCAGGGTCGTTCCCGAGCGCATCGCGTTTGTGCGCAATCGCGTCTGAAAAAGCGCCTCGGCGGCCGCGAGCTGCACACGGTCATTGACGCCGACCACTTCGTCCTCCGGGACGATCAGCGCGCAGGCGGCGAGATTTTTCGCCCGCGCGATAGAGACAATATCGGTCAGGTAATATTCTTTCTGGCTGTTTTCGCAGCCAATGGCCTCGAGAAGGTCGAGAGCGTAGCGGCCGGCGATGCCCATTAGGCCAGCGTTGCAGGCCGTCAGCTCGCGCTCCTCGGCGCTCGCATCGCGCTCCTCGCGGATCGCGTCGAGGGCGCCGTCTTTGAAGATCAGCCGGCCATAGCCTGTCGGATCCTTCGCCCCGAACCCCAAGGCGACGATGGCGCTCTCGCCGTCGGTCAAAGCCTTTCTCATGAGGGCGAATGTCTCCGGCCGCACCAGCGGGGTGTCGGCAAAGGCAACGAGAACATCGTCATAGCCGAAGGCGATCGCCTCCCGCGCGCAAAGCACCGCATGCGCGGTCCCGCGCCGCTCGGCCTGAATGACGGCGTCGGCGTCCGGCGCCGCCACCTTCGCCTCGCCTTCCACGGCGCCGTGGTCGGGCCCGACCACGGTGATGATGCGGTCGGCGCCGGCTTTGAGGACAGCTGCGAGCACATGGCCGAGCATCGAGCGCCCGGCGATTTTGTGCAGAGCCTTGGGCTTGCTGGAGCGCATCCGCACGCCCTCGCCGGCGGCCAGTACGACGGCGAGACAGGTGCGGCTTGGGAAGGTCCAGTTCTCGCGACGGTCAGAAATGGCAACAGGCATGAATTCAACGCCTCCTCGGAAATGATCACGATCGCTCGAACTGGCCCAGCCGATGCAGCCTCCGCCTCTTACCCATTAAAGTTGCGTCGCACAAAAAACCAGGCAAAAGCCAAGAGCATCTTATCGCCGCCCCATTATGCGCTATAACCTTGCGTTCCCCTTTCCTTCAGGCATCAGTGCGCAATTCGGCGGACAGACGGGTTCATGGTCCATCGCAGGGAGGTTTTGAAACTTGCGCTCGGCGCCTTGGCCGGAGCAAGCGGGACAAATGCGCGCGCCGGCGGCGCGGCGAGCGCGCCCGCAGCCAACTTCCCCCTTGGGCCGCCCGCCGCATTCGACGCTGCGATAGTGACCGAGACTGCAAGATCACTCGCAAAAGCGCCTTACAAAGCGCTAACGCTTGATCTGCCCGATGCGTTCAAGTCGCTGTCCTATGATCAATATGTCGCAATTCATCTGCTTCCGAGCGCGACGATTTGGGCTGACGATAATATCGGGTTCGCAATTGAGCCGTTGCATCGCGGATTTATTTTTTCGACGCCGATGCAGATCAACCTTGTCTTCGATGGCTCGTCGCGCAGGCTATCCTATGATGCGGCTCTGTTCGATTTCGGTAAGATTGCGCCGCCGGCCAAGCTCGGCGACATCGGATTTTCCGGTTTTCGCGTTTTGGCGCCCCTGGAGCAAGGCGGCTTTTTCGAACTCGCGACCTTTCAAGGGGCGAGCTTTTTTCGCGCGGTTGGACAAGGCCAGCAGCCGGGCACGATGGCCCGCGCGCTTTCGATCAAGACCGCCGATCCGCGCGGCGAGGAATTTCCGTCGATCCGAAGCGTATGGATCGAACGCCCGACCCTGGCCGCCAACGCTCTGGTCATTTACGCCATCATCGATTTCGGAAAGCGTCGCCGGCGCTTATCGATTCACCTTGCGTCCGGGCGAGGCGACGATCATCGATACCGAATGCACTTTGTTCGCTCGCGCCGCGCTCGACCATTACGGCATCGCCACGATGAGCGCGACCCACCTCTCCGGCGCGATCGATCGGAGCCGGACTGACGACCTTCGTCCCAATGTCGGCGAGGTCGACGGACTGCAGATCCTGACGGGCAAAGGCGAATGGCTGTGGCGGCCGGTTTCCAACCCGGCCACCCTGCAAACATCCACTTTCGTCGACGAAAACCCGCGCGGCTTCGGCTTCCTGCTGCGCGACCGCAATTTCGATGACTATCAGGATGACGATCAGCACTGGGAGGACCGGCCGTCCCTGTGGATCGAGCCGATCGGCGACTGGTCCTTTGGCGGCGTGCAACTGGTCGAGATTCCTTCCGATTCCGAAGTCAACGACAATATCATCGCCTATTGGAGACCGAAGCAGCCGCTTAACGCCGGCAATGAGATCTCTTTCGCCTACCGGCAGTTTTGGTGCGCGCGTCCGCCGGAACGGCCGCCTCTGGCCACGGTCGCGCTCTCCCGTTCGGGACGCGGATCCAGCGCTAAGAGGCGCCGCTTTCTCGTCGAATTCTCGGGCGACGTTTTTGGGCAATTTAAAAAGCCGGAAGATTATTGGGCCAATGTAAGCGCCTCGCCGGGATCTGTAGTGTCGGTTCGCACGTTTCTTTGGTTGGATCAGAAGACCTATAGGGTCTTGTTCGAGCTCGACCCGGGCAGCGAAACCTTTTCCGAACTGCGTCTCGTCGTCGAGGCGCAGGGCAAGCCCATCAGCGAGACATGGATTTACCGATGGACGCTGTGACCAGGACAGAGCCGTCGCCGCGGCGCTTGCGCGCAAGCGAGCCGTCAGGCGAGTCGGCCCTCTTCGCCTGTATGCCGCCGCAAGCGCCGCTTGACATGCCGACGCAAATCTTGTCGCGGTTCGACCCCTCGAGCCGGCGCAGGGACGCCGGCCGCCATGCGCGGCTCGGCACGCTGTTCGCGAGATTGTTCGTGTTCGGCGGCGGCATGGCGCTCACCGCCTATGGCGCCTATCAAATGTATGAAGTGGTCGCCGTAGGCGGCGTGACGCTGCTCGAATGGGCGCTGCTCATTCTGTTCATCGCCAATTTCTCCTGGATCGCGCTCGCTTTCACCAACGCCGTCGCCGGCCTGGTCTGGCTTATGTTCTTTGCGCCAAAACCGCCTGCGCTTCCCGCTGCCCTCAGCGAGCGAACGGCGATCCTTATGCCGATCTACAACGAGGCTCCGGCGCGAATATTCGGAGCCTTGCAGGCGATGTTAGAGGACGTCAAGGCGACGGGCTTGGGCGATTCCTTCGACTGGTTCTTCCTGTCCGACACCACCGATCCCGACGTCTTTATCGCCGAAGAGCAAGCCTTTGTCGCCCTGCGGCAAAGACTGGGGCTCAATGGGCGGATATATTACCGGCACCGGCCGAAGAACATCAACCGCAAAGCCGGCAATATCGAGAATTTCGTCACGCGATGGGGCGCCCGCTATGCGCATATGGTGGTGGTCGACGCCGACAGCTTGATGACCGGTCACGCCATCGTCAGCCTCGCCGCGGCGATGGAGGCCGATCCCGACGCGGGGATCATCCAGACACTTCCCCTCATCATCAACCGCAACACGCTTTTCGCGCGCGTTCAGCAATTCGCCGCCCGCATTTATGGACCCGTGATAGCCGCTGGCGTGTCGGTCTGGATGGGGCGAGAAGGCAATTATTGGGGCCATAACGCGATCATCCGGACCAGGGCGTTCGCCGCTCATTGCGGCTTGCCGACGCTGCGAGGGCGCCCGCCGTTCGGCGGCCATATCCTCAGCCACGATTTCGTCGAGGCCGCCTTGATGCTAAGGGCCGGCTACGGCGTCTACATGCTGCCGACGCTTGCCGGCAGCTTCGAGGAAAGCCCACCCTCTCTGATCGATCTTTCCGCACGCGACCGGCGCTGGTGCCAGGGCAATTTGCAGCATTTGCGGGTGTGGCCGACGAAAGGCTTTCGCCTTGCTTCGCGACAGCATTTCATAACCGGCATCATGGCCTATGTGTCGTCGCCGCTGTGGATGCTGCAGCTCTTCGTCGGCATCGTGCTCGTCCTGCAGGCGAGCTACATCAGGCCCGAATATTTCACCAGAGAATTCACCCTTTTTCCGGCGTGGCCGCGCTTTGACGCCGAGCGGTCGCTGAGCCTTTTCGCCCTCACCATGACGATCCTGCTCGTGCCGAAGGCGTTCGGGCTGTTGCTCGCCCTGATCCAAGGCCGAACGCGGCGCGGCGCCGGCGGCGCAATCAGGTTGACGCTTTCGACTCTGTTCGAGGTCATCATGTCGGCTTTGCTGGCGCCGAGCATGATGCTGATCCAGGCCGGCCATGTCATGCATTTCGCGTTCGGCTTCGATACAGGCTGGGATCCGCAGCGGCGCGACGACGGATCGATTTCATTCAAGGCGATCGTCAGGCGGCACCGCTCCCACGTCGGGATGGGAATTATCACGCTGATCGCAGGGCTCTTGATCTCTCCCTCTCTCGTCGCCTGGATGTCGCCGACCATTCTCGGCCTCCTATTGGCGATCTTTTTGTCCTGGGCGACAGGGCTCCTGAATGTCGGAATCGCGTTTCGCCGCGCGGGCCTGCTCCTCACGCCCGAGGAGCAAACGCGGCCTCCTCTTGTGACGCGCGCAAACGAACTCGCCGAAACGCTCGAAAGCGAAGCCGCGCAGGATGCGCGCGGGCTCGCAGCGCTTTATGAGGATCGCAGGCTGGCGGCCCTCCACATTGCCTGGCTGCCAGACAGCGAGCGTCGCAGGAATGGCGAGTTGACGGCGGAACGGGCGCTCGCCGAAGTCAAGCTGAATGAAGCCGAAACGATTGAGGAGGCGCTCGCCTGGCTTAAGCCCAAAGAACGCATGGCGCTTCTGCAGCATCGGACGCTGATCGCGCGTCTCATGACTTTGCCGCAACAGAACAGCGCCGCCCCGGCCTCTACAGTCGGTTAGGCCGAGATATCGCGACGCGGCCAGAAGGACACGACGGCCTGAGGCCAGCGCTGGCGTAACCCATCGTCCAACTGTCGCCGGCCGTCACGCTGTAGCCCGCCCTAGGGCATCGCCTTTTGTCGACTGGCTCCGCTCACGCTCTGCGGCAAGCGCCGCCTGCGCCGCGGCAAGCCGGGCGATCGGCACGCGGAAAGGCGAGCATGAGACGTAATCGAGGCCCAGCTTTTCGCAAAACGCGATCGACGCCGGATCGCCGCCATGCTCGCCACAGATACCGAGCTTGATTCCCGGCCGCGCGGCGCGGCTCCGTTCGGCGGCTATGGCGACGAGTTCGCCAACGCCGTCCTGGTCGATCGTGACAAAGGGATCGGCCGCGAGAATGCCTGCGGCGACGTAGCGGCCAAGAAACGAGCCGGCGTCATCGCGCGAGAGGGCGACACAGGTCTGCGTCAGGTCATTGGTCCCGAACGAAAGGAATTCTGCCGATTGCGCGATCTCGGCGGCCCGCAGGCTGGCGCGCGGCGTCTCGATCATCGTGCCGACCGTATAGGGAATGGTCTGCCCGGATTCGGCGGCGACGGCTTGCGCCACCGCGTCGACTCGCGCCTTAATCATATCGAATTCGCGCTTGGCGATGATCAGCGGCGCCATGATTTCAGGTTGAACCAGCGCGCCGGTCCTGTTCTTGATTTCGACCGCCGCTTCGAAAATGGCGCGCGCTTGCATTTCGGTGATCTCTGGAAAGGCGATTGCCAGCCTCGAGCCGCGAAAGCCGAGCATTGGATTGACTTCCTTGAGATCGCCCAGCCGCCGCATGATTTTTTCAGAGGACAGACCCAGCGCCTTCGCCACCTCGTCGGTTTCCGCGGCGGTCTGCGGCAGGAATTCATGCAGCGGAGGATCAAGCAGGCGGATCGTCACCGGCAACCCGGTCATGATGGCGAACAGCTCGATAAAATCGCCGCGCTGTATCGGCAACAGCTTTGCCAAAGCGGCGCGCCTGCCTTGCGGATCGTCCGCGAGGATCATCTCGCGCACGGCCATCAGCCGGTCACCCTCGAAGAACATGTGCTCGGTGCGGCAGAGGCCAATGCCTTCCGCGCCGAATTTTCGCGCGATCCGGGCATCTTGCGGAGTCTCCGCATTGGCCCGCACCTGCATGCGCCGCGCTTTGTCGGCCCAACGCATTAGGGTTGCGAATTCACCCGTCAGTTCAGGTCGGCTCATCCGGATTGAGCCCTTGATCACCTGGCCTGCCGCGCCATCGATTGTCAGAATGTCCCCTTTCTTGAAGACTACGCCGCCCGCCGACATGGTTTCCTTGGCGTAATCGACCCGAACGGAGGCGGCGCCGGTGATGCAGGGCTTGCCCATGCCGCGCGCGACCACGGCGGCGTGCGAGGTCATGCCGCCCCGCGCTGTCAGTATGCCTTCCGCCGCATGCATGCCGTGGATGTCGTCCGGGCTCGTCTCGACGCGCACAAGAATGACTTTGCGGCCGAGGCCCTTCAACTGCTCGGCCTCATCGGCGGTGAAGGTGATCTCGCCGCTTGCCGCCCCAGGCGAGGCGGGTAGCCCGGTCGCCACCACGCAGCGCTCGGCGTTGGGATCGATCGCCGGATGCAACAGCTGTTCGAGCGATGTCGGCTCGATCCGATTGATAGCTTCGTCTTTGCTGATCAGACCCTCATGCGTCATCTCCACGGCAATGCGGAGCGCAGCGAGACTGGTGCGTTTGCCGGCTCTCGTTTGCAGCATCCAGAGTTTGCCGTTTTCAACGGTGAACTCCATATCCTGCATGTCCCGGTAATGTTTTTCGAGCAATTCGGTCGCGCGCGCAAATTCCGCGCAGACTTGCGGCAGCGCGGACTCCATCGAAGGCTTGACCGATCCGGCCTTGCGGCGCGCCAACTCGGTAATACTTTGCGGCGTTCTCAGTCCCGAAACCACGTCCTCCCCCTGGGCGTTGATGAGATACTCGCCGTAAAGCTCCTTTTCCCCCGTCGACGGATTACGGGTGAAGGCGACGCCGGTCGCAGACGTCGGACCCATATTGCCGAACACCATGGCCTGCACGTTGACCGCCGTGCCCCAGCTCGACGGAATGCCCTGGATGCGCCTATAGGCGATCGCGCGGGGCGTCTGCCACGAGCCGAACACGGCGGCGATCGCGCCCCATAATTGCTCTTGCGCCGCCTGCGGAAAAGGCTTGCCGCTTTCCTCGAGCACCGTCGCCTTGAACTCCTCGATCAGCCTTCGCCAGTCCTCGGCGGCAAGCTCGGAGTCCAGCGCCACGCCCTTGACGTCCTTGTAAAAGTCGAGCGCGTCCTCAAAGAAATGATGGCCGATGCCGAGCACCACATTGGAGTACATCTGGATAAAGCGGCGGTAGAATTCATAAGCGAACCGCTCGTCCCCGGCGCTCTTCGCCAGCGCTGCCACGGTCGCGTCGTTGAGGCCGAGGTTGAGGACCGTATCCATCATTCCCGGCATCGACTCGCGGGCCCCCGAACGCACGGAGACCAAAAGCGGCGCCTTCTCGTCGTCGAAGGCCTTGCCGGTCAGCTGACCGACGTAACTGAGCGACGCTTCGACGTCCTCTTTCAGCTGTTCGGGAAACCGCTTGTCATTCTCATAGAAATAGGAGCAAACCTCGGTCGTGATCGTGAACCCGGGGGGCACGGGAAGACCGAGATTGGCCATTTCCGCGAGATCCGCGCCCTTGCCGCCGAGAAGATCGCGCATCTCGCTCGATCCCTCGGCCCGACCGTCGCCGAACGTATAGACCCATTTGACCATTCCGGTCCTTTGCAAAAGCTGCGCCCCGCGCGGCGAAATGACTGCGCGCCCAGGGAACGGACGCTCAACTTCAGGATTGCCGCACAATGTAAAGATGAACCTAACCAATTCCGAACGCGCCAGGCGCGAAAAAGCTCAACGTCAACTCCGGCGGCGGCGGCGCTACAGAAAGAAGGAAACAGGATCGTCGCCGCTTCGCGCCCGCGAGCGCTCGCCGAGCGCCCATTTGGGGCCAGCTGTGACACAAAGGCCGCGCCCGCTGACGAAATATCGGCCGGATCCGAGTTCGCATTGCTCAGCTAAACAGAGTTGGTTATTCATCTTTTGGAGGGGTTGGCAAGCTCAAATCGGCGGGTTTTTCGCAACATGCGCGCATTTCGCATCTTCTTTATGGCGCACATGCGGCGGCGTTCAGTTCAAGGCAATCATTCGCGTTAAGATCCAAACAATTCGCGTCAAGACTAATGAGGCCCGCGTGACGACTTCTTCAACCACCCCCCTCCTTGACCAAATTCATAGCCCGGCGGACTTGCGAAGGCTTCCCGAATCGGATCTCGCGCAGATAGCCAGGGAATTGCGCGAGGAGACGATTAGCGCCGTTTCCGTAACGGGCGGCCATCTCGGAGCCGGCCTCGGGGTCGTCGAGCTGACGGTCGCACTGCATTATGTATTCGACACGCCGCATGACCGGCTGATTTGGGATGTCGGCCATCAGGCCTATCCGCACAAGATTATCACCGGTCGCCGCGACCGGATCCGGACTTTGCGCCGCGCCGGCGGCTTGTCCGGCTTCACCAAACGTTCGGAAAGCGAATATGATCCGTTCGGGGCGGCGCACTCCTCGACATCGATCTCGGCGGGGCTTGGCATGGCCGTCGCCAATACGCTGTCGGGAAAGACGACCAATGTCGTCGCGGTGATTGGCGACGGCGCAATGTCGGCGGGCATGGCCTACGAGGCGATGAACAATGCCGGCGCGATGCATTCGCGCCTCATTATCATCTTGAACGATAATGAAATGTCGATCGCCCCGCCGGCCGGTGCGCTGTCCGCCTATCTGGCGCGTCTCGTTTCCGGCGGCACCTATCGCTCCGTCCGCGAGGCGGTGAAGCAGTTGGGACGGCTGCTGCCACGCTTCGTCTATGACAGGGCCCGCAAAACCGAGGAGTTCGCGCGTAATTTCTGGGCCGGTGGCACGCTGTTCGAGGAGCTCGGGATCTATTACGTGGGCCCGATCGACGGCCACAATCTCGACCAGATGCTGCCTGTCTTGAAAAATGTTCGCGATTTCAAGGAAACCGGACCGATCCTCGTTCATGTCGTGACGCAAAAAGGTAAGGGCTACGCGCCCGCCGAAGCCACGAAAGACAAATATCACGCCGTCAACACTTTCGACGTCGTCACCGGCAAACAGGTGAAGCCAAAGCCCAACGCGCCGGTCTACACGTCCGTCTTTGCGGAAGCCTTGGTCAAGGCGGCGGAAAAGGACGACAAGATCGTCGCGATCACCGCCGCCATGCCGAGCGGCACTGGCCTCGATATTTTCCAAAGAAGCTTCCCAGAGCGGCTCTTCGACGTCGGCATCGCCGAGCAGCATGCGGTGACCTTCGCCGCCGGCTTGGCGACCGAAGGCTTCAAGCCGTTTTGCGCGATCTACTCCACTTTCCTCCAGCGCGGGTACGACCAGGTCGTGCACGACGTTGCGATTCAGAACCTGCCCGTGCGCTTCGCCATCGACCGGGCTGGCCTCGTCGGCGCGGATGGGGCGACCCATGCCGGATCGTTCGACATCTGTTTCCTCGGCATTCTGCCGAACATGGTGGTGATGGCGGCGGCGGATGAAGCCGAACTCGTCCACATGGTGGCGACCGCGGCGGCCTATGACGCTGGCCCTATCGCGCTGCGCTATCCGCGCGGCGAAGGCGTCGGGGTCGAGATGCCGGTCGAAGGAAAACCGCTCGAGATCGGACGTGGCCGCATTCTGCGCGAAGGCAACAAAGTCGCCATTCTTTCGTTCGGCGCCCGTCTCGCCGAAGTGTTGAAGGCGGCCGAAGACCTCGCCGGCTATGGCGTCTCGACGACCGTCGCCGACGCGCGCTTCGCCAAGCCGCTCGACGTCGATCTCCTGATGCGGCTCGCCGCCAACCACGAGGTGCTGATCACAATCGAGGAAGGCTCCGTCGGCGGATTCGGTTCTTTCGTGGCGCAAAAGCTCACCGACGAAGGCGTCCTGGACGGCCTAGGACCGCGCGCGCTCAAATTCCGCTCGATGGTGCTGCCCAACCAGTTTCTCGATCACGACAAGCCGGAAAAGCTCTATGCTCGGGCGGGTCTCGACGCTAAGGCGATCGTCGCCAAGGTGCTCTCGACGCTCGGCCGCGAGAGCGACGCGCTGAAGATCCGAATTGCGTAAGCTTCGCGGCCCTCGCGGAGGCGCGACATAGAAATTGGCGCGGCAAGCCGAGCGATCGGCATGCAGAGCTTCGAAGCCTCGCAAGCAGTCGCATAGAGGTGGGCAGAGGATTGGATGCAGGCAACAAACCTAGCTAGAGGGCGGCGACGTCGTTTTGGCCGTCCTTCGGCAACAACACCCATCCGACCCATGACCGACCATATTCCGGATCCCTCCGCCGGAGGGCCTTTCCGCTGGCTGCCGGAAACGGCCGACCATTGGCGCAACCTCAGCCTTTACGCTCGTTTCGAGCAGGCGGTCGCCTTGGCGCTGACGCTTCTCGTCAGCGCGGTCATCCTCGTCGCGCTCGTCAGAACTCATCGTCGCGATCACGCGCAATTTGCTGGTGCTGGGCTGGCCCGGCTTCGACCACTCGGTGTTCCAAGGCATCTTCGGCATGATCTTGACGGTGCTGATCGCCATGGAGTTCAACCATACGATCCTCAGCATTCTGCATCGCAAGAAGAGCATCGTTCAATTGCGAACGGTGATCTTGATCGCCATGCTGGCGCTCGCCAGGAAATTCATCATCGTGGATTTGTCGGCCGCGACGCCGACAACAATCGCGGCGCTTGGCTTTGCCGTCTTGTGCCTTGGCGCCGTCTATTGGTTGATCCGTCAGCAGGACCAGTTCGACGACGTGAGCTGATCATGGCGCCGGCGCGAAAACGGGACGCTGATGAGCGAAACGAGAGATCCTGAGCGGCGAACAGCGGGAAGCGAGCCAAGCGCGCCGACGCCGCCCTGGTCGAGCGAAAGCTGTTCGCAAGCCGCGCCAAGGCGCAGGAGGCGATTGCGGCCGGCCTTGTGAGCGCCGATGGCAGAACGCTGCGCAAGGCCGCAGAGCTGATCGGCGCCGACGCCCACGTGGAGGCCGCGGCGCCCCACCCTTGGGTGTCGCGCGGCGGCGTCAAGCTCGCCGCGGCGCTCGATGCGTTCGGCTTTGACCCCTCCGGGCGCTTTTGCCTCGATATCGGCGCCTCGACCGGCGGCTTCACCCAGGTCCTTCTTTCCCGCGGCGCCGCCAATGTCGTCGCCATCGACGTCGGACGCGGCCAATTGCACGCGGAGATCGCGCGCAATCCGCGCGTCGACTCCCGCGAAATGACCGATGCGCGCAGCCTCGCCGCGGGGTCTTTTCCTGAGCCGCCGCAATTCATCACATGCGACGTGAGCTTCATTTCGTTGGCGCTGATCCTTCCGTCGGTCACGAGGCTCGCCTCCGAAGACGCAAAGCTCGTCGCTTTGGTCAAGCCGCAATTCGAGGCTGGCCCCGCCCATGTCGTCAAAGGCGTCGTCAAGGACTCGGCCGTGCACGTCGCCGTTTGCGCCCGCATAAAGCGCCTCGTCCAGTCATTGGGCTGGCGCGTCGATGGTTTGATCCCTTCCCCGATCGAAGGCGGCGACGGCAACCGCGAATTCCTGATCGGCGCCAGCCGATGATCCATTTGAATGCGCGGCTGAAGATCGAACGTCTCGGAACGCGCGGCGAAGGTCTCGCGCATGGCGCCGAGGGGGCGGTTTTCGTTCCTTATGCGCTTCCCGGCGAAACCGTCATCGCCGAACTCGATGGCGCGCGCGGAAAACTGGTCGAAATCATCACGCCAAGTCCTGACCGCGTCCCGGCCTTTTGCCGGTATTTCTCGATTTGCGGCGGCTGCGCGGTGCAAACGCTGGCGCGCAAGCCTTACGCGCAGTGGAAGCAAAGCCTTCTTGCGGACGCGATGCGGCAGGCGGGCCTCGACACGACGGCGGACGACCTCGCCGACGCGCATGGCGAAGGGCGCCGCCGAGCGACATTCCATGCGCGACCCGATGCGCTCGGCCGCGCGACGACCGGCTTCATGGAGGCGCGGACGCATGACATCGTCGAGATCGAGGAGTGTCCTCTCTTCGCCCCTTCCTTGCGCGAAGCGCCGGCGGTTGCCCGCGGTCTTGCGCGAGTTCTCGCCGCCTCCGGCAAGCCGCTCGACATTTTGACGACGGCGACGAGTTCCGGCCTCGACATCGACATCAAGGGCCATGGCCCGCTGAACGAGAATGAAACCCGGCGGCTCGTTGGATTTGCGTTGCGGCATGATTTGGCGCGCCTCTCGAACCATGGCGCCGTCGTCGCGCTGTCACGGCCGCCTTTGGTCGCTATCGGCAAGGCTGTTGTCGCTATTCCCGCCGGTGCCTTTTTGCAGGCGACGCAAGCAGGCGAGGAGAGGCTCGCAGCTGAAGTCGGCGCCGCTTTGAAGGACGCCAGCCGCATCGCCGATCTTTTCGCCGGCGTCGGCACGTTTTCCTTGCGTCTGGCCGAATTCGCGACGGTTCACGCCGTCGACTCCGACGGAGCGGCGCTCGCAGCCCTCGCCAAGGCCGCGGGCGGCGCCGGCTTGCGGCCGATCAGCATCGAGACGCGCGATCTGTTTCGCCGCGCGCTCACGGCGCCGGAACTCGCGCCGTTCGACGCCCTGGTCTTCGATCCGCCGCGCGCAGGCGCCGAACTCCAAGCGCGAGCGATAGCCAAGGCCCGCATCCCCATTGTCGTCGCCGTGTCCTGCAATGCGCAGACCTTTGCGCGCGACGCCGCGATCCTTTGCGCCGGCGGCTATCAATTGGAGCGCGTCTTGCCAATCGACCAGTTTCGCTGCTCGCCGCATCTCGAAATCGTCGCCACCTTCCGGCGCAAGGCCAGACGCGCGCTCGGCGACTACTCGGCTAGGCGGAGCGCAGTCAGAGCTTACCCTTCCTTGCCCGGCGCCGCCGCCAGTGTGGGCGTCGCCGGAGCGCTTCGCCTGCGCGCGCAAGCCCTTGTAGCGCCATCGCGCAGTGCTCGAGGAAGACCGGCGATCAGCGCGCCGAGAGTGAAGATGATTGCGAACCCAAAAAATGCGAATAGGGTCCGCGCTACTACGATCTGCCAAAAGAAACCGACGAAGAGCGCGAGAACGGCCGCGCTGGTCGCGCCGCCGCCAAGAGCGGCGAGCACGAAGAGCGGCGTCGAGGACCAAGGATCTCTTGCTGAGATAATCGAATTGCTCGCAAAGCCGGGTCGCTTCATCGCCTTCCGCGTGTCGATGGCGTCGGACAGATGGTCGACCTTATCGGCGACGCGTCCAAGCCTTGTCGAGAAAACGCTGAGCAATCCAGCCAGTCCCGACAGCAAAAAGACGGGCGTCAGCGCGACCTGGATGATATGCGCGCGCTCTCAAGCGGGGCGTCCGAACCGCCGAGCGGGAACATGACCTCGAGCGGCTAAGGCGGGACGGCTTGCTCCGGCGCGGCAAGAGGCGCCGGCGGATCGAACCATTTGAACGCCAGGAGCCCGGCGAGGA
The DNA here is from genome assembly GCA_963789645.1 of uncultured Alphaproteobacteria bacterium. Lineage (GTDB taxonomy): Bacteria > Pseudomonadota > Alphaproteobacteria > Rhizobiales > Beijerinckiaceae > Methylocapsa. Next base: position 67,222 of record CAWBLM010000012.1, read on the forward strand.
AGCCGCCGACATGAGCCTCCCAGGCGATCGAGGCGTCGGTCATGCCGATCGTCGCGGGAAAGACCCCGAACAGGAAATTGGCGAGAAACCAGAGACCGAGAAAGCTCACCGCGGTGCGGTTCGAGAAAACCTCTCTCAGTGGAAGCGCCGGCAAACGGTAGACGTGATCGCCGCGTTCCGCGAAGCCGAGCCCCGCGCCGAGCGGCGCGCCCGGCTGAAAAGCAAAACGCACCGCCGCCGCCATGGCCCCGGAAACCACGGCGGAGGCTCCAACGACAGGCTGCAGATCCGCCATGTGCGTGAGGAAATGGGCTACGGCGCCGGCCACGGCGCAGCACGCGCAGAAGATCAGAAAGCGGGTCGCGCCGAATCGGCGGGCCACGGCGGAGCCGAAAGCGACGAGCCAGAGGCAATTCATGCCGACATGCGCCCAGCCGCCGTGAAGGAACGCATAGGTTAGCGGCGTCCACCACAGCGGCCGCCCATCGCCGAGAAAGAACGTCGCGAGCTGAGCGGCTTCCTCGCTGTTGCCCGCCGCCTGATTGAACGCGGCGTTGACGAGGTCAGGATCGAACGCAAAAGTGAAGCGCCCCGGCACAAAGGCGAAGAAAGCCAAAATCTTGAATTCCGTCAGAGGCTCTACCAGGACGCAGATCGCCTGGATGGCGACGAGGACGACGACGAGGCTCAAGACGACCCCCGGCACGTTGAAGATTCGTTCTCTTGCGGGCGTCATGCGTGCGGCCTCTGTCGTCGAATTTCATTGAAGTTCAAGGAGCGTGAAGCCGTGTCGCGCGCCTTGCAGATTTCAGCCGCCATTAGACCAAGCCGAGCCGAAGCATGATGCGAGGAATGCATTGCGTCCAGCTTCTTGATTTTCAACTTGGCGCAATCGCATCCGAGAGGGTCCGCGACGTCTCCGAGATATTAGGCTCAATCGACATCCTCGACCGCAAGGTCCGCGCCGCCGGACACTTTCTGCGCCAGAGCCGCCTCCATGAAGCCGTCCAGATCTCCGTCCAGCACGTCATCCGGCGTTCCCGAGGTCGCGCCCGTGCGCAGGTCTTTCACCAGCTGGTAGGGCTGCAGCACATAGGAGCGGATCTGGTGGCCCCAGCCGATCTCGGTTTTAGCGGCCTCCGTCGCGTTCGCCGCCGCCTCGCGCCGCTCCAGCTCCTGCTCATAGAGCCGGGCGCGCAGCATATTCCAGGCGGTCGCCCTGTTCTTGTGTTGCGAGCGTTCGCCTTGGCACGCGACGACGATGCCGGAAGGAATGTGGGTGATGCGGACGGCTGAGTCGGTGGTGTTGATGTGCTGGCCACCGGCGCCGGAGGAGCGATAAGTGTCGATCCGGCAATCGTTCTCCTTGACGTCGATGTCGATTTTGTCGTCGACGACCGGATAGACCCAAACCGAAGCGAAGCTCGTATGCCGGCGGGCGTTGGAGTCGAACGGCGAGATGCGCACCAGACGATGCACCCCGGATTCCGTTTTTGCCCAGCCGTGCGCATTGTGGCCCTTGACCAGCAGCGTGCCGGATTTGAGGCCGGCCTCGTCGCCCGCCGTCTCCTCGATGATCTCGACCTTGAACCTGTGCCGCTCGGCCCAACGGGCGTACATGCGAAACAGCATCCGCGCCCAGTCGCAGCTCTCGGTGCCGCCGGCGCCGGAATGCACCTCGATATAGGTGTCGTTGGCGTCGGCCTCGCCCGACAGGAGCGCCTCGATCTGGCGCCGCTCGGCCTCGACCTTGAGGTCCTTCAGCTGGTCGATCGCTTCCTTTTCTGTCGCGGGGTCCTCTTCCGCCTCGGCCAACCCGATAAGGGTCACGGCGTCATCGAGCTCGCGCTCGAAGCGCCCGATAGAGCCGAGCCTGTCCTCGAGCTCGGTGCGCTCGCGCATGATCTTCTGCGCGGCTTCGGCGTCGTTCCAGAGGCCCGGATCTTCGACCTTGGCGTTCAGTTCGGCGAGGCGGCGATGAGCGACGTCGACGTCAAAGATGCCTCCTCAGCAATCCCATGGACTGCTCGATGGCTTGAACCAAGGCTTCGGCTTCGGCGCGCATAAAACATATCTCCTTTTCACGAATCCAACCGACAGAAAGCGTTACAGGACTGTGATCTGCGTGCAAAGCGTCATTGGTTCAACCTTGCTGATCACGATTTTTTTGTGGCCCAAAGCATTTTTGTCTAGCGGCCGTGCGAGGCCCCGTTGTGTCGCCGCCGGCGCCAAGTGCAAATATAATATTTCCTGAGCAGAGGTCGAACCAAGCTTGCGATCTTGGCTATTCGACGCGTATCCTTTTTGTCTGCGCAGAAAATCCGAGGCGTATAATCGGATGGCGTGGGTGAGGAAGCAATGCGGTCAAACTGGCTGACGCTCTCTAATTTGCTGATAGCTCTCTTGACCATCAGCGTAATTGGCAATTTCATCCTGGCGAGGAAGTTGATTGGCGCTGCCAGGGATAATGCCCAGCTGACGAATCAGAGCGAGGCGCTGGCGTCTTCGAACAAGAGCGACGAAGCACGTATCGCGGACCTAATGAAGCAGAGCGCGGCGCTGGCGTCTTCGGAGCACAACGCCGAAGCTCGCATCGCTGACCTGACGCAACAAGTCGCGGCGCTGGCCTCTTCGAAGCACAACGCCGAAGCTCGCGTCGCGGACCTGACGCAACAAGTCGCGGCGCTGGCCTCTTCGAAGCAAAACGCCGAAGCGCAGGTTGCAGACCTGACGCTACGAAGCGAGGCGTTGGCCTCCTCGAAGCAAAACGCTGAAGCCCGGGTTGCGGACCTGGCCCAACGAAGCGAGGCGCTGGCGTCTTCGAAGCAAAACGCTGAAGCCCGGGTTGCGGACTTGGCTCAACGAAGCGAGGCGCTGGCGTCGTTAAAGGGGAACGCTGAGGCGCGTATTGCCGAGCTAACGCAGGCTTTGGCGTCTTTAAAGCAGAACTCTGAGGCGCGTATTGCGGAGCTTACGCAACAAATCCAGACGCTGGAGTCTGCGAAGCAAAGCGCTGAAGCGCGTATCGAGGAGCTGACCAAGAAGATTAACGAGCTGACGCCTTCAAAGCAAAACGAATAGTCGTTTATGCCGCAACCGAAATCGAGGAATCGTGCGCTGATCGGGCGTTTGCTCGCGGACATCCGGGTCGCGTCTGGCAACGCGGCTGAGTTTGCGCCACGCCGCGGGCTTTACCGTTCGCGCTCGCCGAACCTATGATGGCGTCAGCGTCACGGAGGCCATCATGCCAGATTTCAAGCTCCCGCTATCGGGCGACGTCGCTCAGGCTTTCAGCTGGATGACCAGCGCCTTCAACGCCACCGGCAATCAGATCAGCCTGATCGGCGTCAACATGGGCAAATCCTCCGACCCCGAGGTGGAGCAAACGGTCATCCAAGACGTTGCGAGCTATGGCAAGCAAATCGGCCGCATCGAGGATGCGCTCGCCGTGCTGCTCGAGCATTTTCGCCCCGACCGGCCGCTGACCCACAAGGAGGAGAAGGCGATCCACGATCTGCGGCGACTGCTGGAACAAATTGATGATGTCAAAAGCCGCTATTCGTTAAAGCCGGCGAGCAAGCCGTAGAACCAGTCCGCGCGTAAGGCGGCCTCAATAGAGCCCGCCGGTTCCTGTCCCGACTACGCGGTCGGCGTCCGGATTGACTGCCTGCGCGCGCGGCGACAATTCGCTCGCGGCGTAGGAATCCGGCGGCGCGGTGCCGGGCTTGAACGCTTCGAGGATCGAGCCCGAGCCGCTCGAACGCATGCCCGATCGCGCGTCGACCGAGATCAGCTTGATGCCCGGCGGCACGCGGAACGGTATGTCCGGCTTGTCCTTCAGCGCCATCTTCATGAAATCGCGGAAGATCGGCGCGGTGTAATGGGCTGCCTGCGCGGAATCGCCGAGCGAGCGCGGCTGATCGTAGCCCATGAACACGCCGACCGTGAGATCGGGCGAATAGCCGATGAACCACAGGTCCTTGGCGTCGTTGGTGGTGCCGGTCTTGCCGGCCAGGTGCTTGCCGACCTCCTTGATCGCCTGGCCGGTGCCGCGCTGGATCACGCCTTCCATGATCGAGGTGATCTGATAGGCGGTCAGCGGATCCAGCACCTGCTCGCGCTTGTCGATCAGGCGGGGCTCCGGCTGGTTCTCCCATTTCGCCGCGTCGCAGCCCTCGCAGATGCGCTCGTCGTGGCGATAGATGGTGTGGCCCCAGCGGTCCTGAATGCGGTCGATCAGGGTCGGCTTGATGCGCTTGCCGCCATTGGCCAGCATCGAATAGGCGGTGGTCATGCGCAACAGCGTCGTTTCGCCGGCGCCCAGCGACATCGAAAGGTAAGGCGGCAGATCGTCATAGATGCCGAAGCGCTTGGCGTATTCGGCGATCAGCGGCATGCCGACGTCGCGCGCCAGGCGCACGGTCATCTGGTTGATCGAATGTTCGACGCCATAGCGCAGTGTATGCGGACCGCTCGACTTGCCCTCGAAATTTTCCGGCCGCCAGACGCCGAGGCCCGCCCCCTGGTCGATTTCGATCGGAGCGTCGAGTATGATCGAGGAGGGCGTATAGCCATTGTCGAGCGCCGTGGCATAGACGAAAGGCTTGAACGAAGACCCCGGCTGGCGCAGCGCCTGCGTCGCGCGATTGAACTCCGACTGATCGAAGGAGAACCCTCCGACCATCGCGAAGACGCGACCGGTGTAGGGGTCCATCGCGATGATCGCGCCGCTGACTTCCGGGATTTGGCGCAGCCGATACTGGCCGGGTCTGCCTTCGACGGCGTCGACATAGACCACGTCGCCCGGCGTCAACGAGGATCGCGCGCCGGCGCCGCGCGCCCATTGCAGGCCGACACTGGCGAGCGTTCCGAGCTCGCGCTCGCGTTCGACCTCGCCGGATTTCTCGCGCCGCGGTTGCAACCCGATCCGGACAGCATTCGCGTTGGAGTCGACGACGACGGCGAGCCGCCACGGCGCGACGTCTCCCAGAACCGGAACGTCGGCGAGCGCGAGACCCCAGTCCTGACTGATATCTATGTGGCGCATCGGTCCGCGAAAGCCATGCGCTTCGTCATAGCGCACCAGGCCGTCGACCAGGGCGCGCCGCGCCATCAGCTGCATTTTTGGATCAAGCGTGGTGCGGACCGAAAGGCCGCCCTCATAGAGCTTCTTTTCGCCGTAGCGGTCATTCAGTTCGCGGCGCACTTCCTCGGCGAAAAAGCCGGCGGCCAGGGCGTTGGGGGAGAGCACGCGCGGGTTGACGCCTAAAGGCTCGGTCTTGGCTTTTTCTCCGTCGGCGCGCGACACATAATTGTTCTCGACCATGCGGTCGATGACCCAGTTGCGCCGGTCGATCGCCCGCTCGCGCTTCAGGAACGGATGATAATTGTTCGGCGCCTTCGGCAAGGCGGCGAGATAGGCGGCCTGAGCAACCGTCAATTCGCTGACCGATTTGCCGAAGTAATTCAACGCGGCGGCGGCGACGCCATAATTGCCGAGACCGAGATATATCTCGTTCAGATAAAGCTCGAGAATCTTCTCTTTCGAATAGGCGCCTTCAATGCGGAACGCCAGCAGCGCCTCTTTGATCTTGCGCTCGAAGGAGCGCTCGTTGGTCAGGAGAAAGTTTTTGGCGACTTGCTGGGTGATCGTCGAGGCGCCCTGGATATGTTTGTCACCTTGGGCCAGCACCAGGGCCGCGCGGAGAATGCCCTCCGGGTCGACGCCGGCGTGGTGATAAAAATTCTTGTCCTCGGCCGAAATGAAAGCGTCTTTGACCAGCGGCGGAATGGCCTGGCCGGGCAGATAGAGGCGCCGCTCACGCGCATATTCGGCGAGCAGCGATCCGTCGCCGGCATGAACCCGCGTCATGACCTTCGGTTCGTAATTTTTCAGCTGGGTATAATCGGGAAGATCTCTCTGGAAATTCCAGATGATCAGCCCAGCCGCGCAAGCCGCCACGACAAAAAAGATGGTCGCGGTTGCGAATATGAAACCGAGGAACCTGGCGATAAGCCGCATTCAAAAAGGCCTTTTCATCAATGCTGCGCGAGATCTCCGAAACCGCTTCTGGCTCCGGACAAGCTCCGCATTAGAAGTAACCCGCATCGTGATGGGAGCCCACTAGCGCTCCAAGATGCCGCGCGCCCTGAGCTCAGCGCAGCGTGATGGCGCATCCCTGCGGCGGTTTTGTGTTAATAGTTTGTCAAGCTCTGGCCCCGAGAGCCGATCGTCTCATCGGACTGCGGTTGTTGGCGCAACCCGATGTTCAGCGCATTTTTAGAGCAAATCAGGCCGGACGGAAGTTCGCCGTCCCAATTCATTCAAAAAGCTTTAGCCCTGCGACAGTCCGGCCCCTTAGAATTCTACCGAGAGATCCCCGCATGGTTTGCGGGAGCCCCTTGCAAAGAGGTTTTGCCGATGAGCGGATCGCTGTTCGGCGCGCCGCCTCCCGGGTTGAGCAACTCGCCGGGAACCGTTCCGACCGGATCCGCGTCCACGCCTGTAACATCCGCGGCTTCTCCGCGCTCGGAGAAAAACGCCGCGATCGCCTCGGTCATCCTGCTCACGGCCTTGTCGCGCCATTGGGGCGATAAGAGAGCGATATCATCTTTTTCGTTGGACAGATAGCCGAGCTCCAGCAAGACGGACGGAACGTCGGGGGCCTTGAGGACGCGAAAGCCCGCCGAGCGCCGCGGATTCTTGTTCAGCCGGCCCGCGACCCTCCAGTAGTTCAGCAATGTATGCGCGAAGGCGTGACTATAGGCGCGGGTTTCGCGGCGAGTCAGCTCAAAGAGGATATCGGAGACTTCCGAGGCGTCCTCCGACCGGTCAAGCCCCGCGGCGGCGTCAGCCTGGTTTTCTTTTTCGGCGAGGCGCGCGGCCTCGGCGTCCGAAGCGCGATCGGAAACCGTGTAAACCGTCGCGCCGGAGACGTCGGCCGCCTCGGCCAATGTGTCAGCATGAATGGAGACGAACAGCGCAACCTTGCGATCGCGCGCCATCCGGACGCGCTCGTCGAGAGGGACGAAGCTGTCATCCTCCCGCGTCAGAACCGGCTGAAAGCGTCCGTCCGCATCGAGCCTCGCCGCAAGAGCCTTGGCGAAATCGAGCACGAGATCTTTTTCGATCAGTCCGTTGACAACCGCGCCGCGATCGATGCCGCCATGGCCGGGATCGATCATGACGATAGGCTTGCCGCCGCCGGACGGAATCGCCTGCTCAATCCGCGCTTGCGCCGGCTCCGCCAGGGCGGCGCGCGCGGTCTGCGCGGCCTCGGCGAAACGCGCCCGGTCGGTCCCGGCAAGTTCGATGACAAGGCGCGGCTTGGCGCCTTCCTCGCTTTTTTCGCATACTACTCGAACGATGCGGGCCGGCTTTGAGAGATCGACGACGATGCGCGAGCGCCCCTTGGTAAGCTGGCCAAAACGGAATGATGCGACGAGGCCCTCCGGCTTGACCAGGCTCTTCGCTCGGGTCGCGCCGCGCCGGGAGCCATGAGGCGGGGTCGGAGCTCTGCCAATCTCGGGATCGATCATGAACTCAATCTGCGGCGCGTCGACGATGACGCGGTCTGGATCGGCGAGAACGAAGGCGGCGGCGTCAACCGGGGCGGACAATTCGAAAATGAGTTGGGCGCGATCGCCGCTATCGTCGAGATCGCCAGACTCGGCCCTGACTGCTTCGAGGGGACGGACTGAGGCTGCGTTTGCGCCGGGAGGCGAAGGGTCTTCCTCCTGCGCCTCGCATGCCGGCGTCAGCGCCGCGGCGAGGATCAGCGCCCAAGGAGCAATCCAAGGGGAGAGTTTGGCGGCGATCCAGGCGGCCAGCTTGGCGGAGGCCTTGGCGCCTTCTTTGAAAGCCATGCGATCCCCTCTTAGGTTGGGAGTCGCGGACTTGCCCGAAGCGTTCGCGCCGAACATTTCTCGCCTCCCGCGATCGGGACCCAACGGGGCCATCGCTTATGTGATAGGCTGAACGAGGTTAACGCCTCATAACCATCGCCGAAATATCGGATTTCGCCTATCGCCTTGCGGCCACAGGCGACCAAAAAACTTGCCAAACCGCCAACAAACCCGATATGAGAGAGCATTCTTTCTTAAGGTTTGGAGATTCGCGGGTCTTACGGGCCCTCGGATGTTGATCGGTCTGGACTTGGCTTTCGCATTGGACCTTCCCTCGACGTTTTCAGCTCGAGGAAGGTCGCAGTCATGTTCGAATTGGTTTTCGCCATTTTCGCTATCTGCATCTTAAAATTCGATAAAGATGCGGCGGCGCAAGAGCTGGGTGGACCGGGACGCCGCCAAGCCAGCCGAAAGAGTGTTTCCGGGCGGCTTTTTCAAGCGGCCGCTTCGAATTTGGTAATGAGGAATATGGACTTCGCCGCGACGGGTCGCGCAATGAGTGTCAGTCAAACTGCCGAAATACGCCAGCCGTCCGCGTGGACGCTTAGCCCTGTCGGCGGAAGACCCTCAGCTCCAGTTTCCACGCGTCGCCGCAACCCCTTGGGCGCATGGCCCAATCGGTCAAGGCTTCGCCAGTCCCCGGCGGCCCTCTGCCTGCCGCCATTCGTTTCGCCGTTTTCTTTTCATCCGATGCCTGGCGCGCTCTCGTGTCGGCCGCAGTCAGCCCCGTTGTCTCGCTTGCAGACTTCTAGGGGCGGCCGCGACCCCGCGCGCGTCGCTCCTGAACGAGTCTCCTATGGCCAACAAAATGCTGATCGATGCCTCCCATCCGGAAGAAACCCGGGTGGTCGTCCTGCGCGGCAATCGCGTAGAGGAATTTGATTTCGAATCCGCCAGCAAAAAGCAGCTGCGCGGCAATATCTATCTCGCAAAGGTCACCCGCGTCGAACCTTCGCTGCAAGCCGCCTTCGTCGATTATGGCGGCAATCGCCACGGATTTTTGGCTTTTTCTGAAATCCATCCGGACTATTACCAAATTCCGGTCGTCGACCGGCAAGCGCTGATCGACGAAGAGGCCAAGGCCCAGCGCGACGAGGACGACGACGAGGCTGCCGGACAGCGGCGCAGCCGTCGGTTCCGCCGCGGCGACAAAGGCGGACGTCGCGCCGAGAAGCGTATTGGCGAGGCCGAGACGCTGTCGGAACCCTTCGAAAACGTGGATGACGGCGAAGGCGAAACACTTCCGGCGGCGTCTGCCGAGCAACCCGAGGATGCGAGCGCCAGAGAGGCGTCGGGCGAAGCCGAGGCCGCTGAACTCGAAAACGAACCAGACCCGCCTTCGGCGTTTGATGAAGCGGATGTGGCATCGGAACGGGCCGGCGCCACGAGCGCCCAAGAACCCGCGCCAGAATCCCTTGAGGAACGCTTTGTCTCTGAACCAGAGACGCCAGCGCTTGAGGCTGACGTCTTCGCCGGAAGCCCCGCCGCGCATGACGCCGCCATCCAGGCATCCGAAGCCGCAGACACTTCAGGGTCCCACTCGACCTCGATCGGCGACGTCGCGCCGACCGACGCGGCTGAAGAGATCGAGGCTGATCTTCGTCGGCAGAGCCGTCCAACCGAGAACGACGACGAAGGCGAGGACGAGGACGAACATGTCGAACAGCTCGGCGGCGATGCGATGGAGGAGGTTCCGACTCGTCCTCAGCGCTACCGCAAACAATATAAGATCCAGGAAGTCATCAAGCGCCGCCAGGTTCTGCTGGTGCAGGTCGTCAAGGAAGAGCGCGGCAACAAAGGCGCCGCGCTGACCACTTATTTGTCTCTCGCGGGACGCTATTCGGTGCTCATGCCGAACACGGCGCGCGGCGGCGGCATCTCCCGCAAAATCACCGATCCGGCGGATCGCCAGCGACTGAAATCCATCGCTCAGGAGCTCGAAGTTCCCGAAGGCATGGGCGTCATTCTGCGCACCGCAGGCGCGAGCCGCACCAAAGGCGAGGTCAAGCGCGATTTCGAATATCTGCTGCGGATGTGGGAAACTGTTCGCGAGACCACGCTGAAATCGACCGCTCCGACTCTTGTCTATGAGGAAGGGTCGCTGATCAAGCGCTCCATTCGCGATCTTTATAATAAAGACATCGACGATATTCTGGTCGCCGGAGAAAAGGGATTTCTCGAGGCGCGCGACTTCATGCGCCTACTGATGCCAGGCCACGCGCGCAACGTTCAGCCCTACCGCGACGCACAGCCGATTTTCTCGAATTCCGGCGTCGAGGCGCAGCTCGACGCCATGTTCCTCAATCAGGTCACGCTGAAGTCCGGCGGCTCTATCGTCATCAACCAGGCCGAGGCGCTGGTCGCGATCGACGTCAACTCCGGCCGCTCGACGCGCGAACACAATATCGAGGACACCGCGCTTCGAACCAATCTTGAGGCCGCCGAGGAAGTCGCCCGGCAACTGCGGTTGCGCGATCTCGCCGGCCTCATCGTCGTCGATTTCATCGATATGGAGGAAGGCCGCAACAATCGGGCGGTCGAACGGCGGTTGAAGGATGCTCTGAAGAACGATCGCGCGCGTATCCAGGTGGGCCGCATTTCACATTTCGGCCTCTTAGAGATGTCGCGCCAGCGCATGCGCACCGGCGTTCTTGAGGGTTCGACGGAAATTTGCCCACATTGCTCGGGCTCGGGCATGCTGCGCTCCACCGCTTCGATCGCGCTGCATGTGCTGCGGGTCGCAGAAGATGCTCTGACCAAGAGCGCCAGCCACGATCTCATCATCAAGATCAGGACGCCGGTCGCGCTCTACATCCTCAATGAAAAGCGCGCGCATTTGCGCGACCTTGAGCGCCGATTTGGCGCCGGTGTGACGATCGACGCTGACGACAGCCTGATTGGCGGCGTCTATCACACGCTGGAGCGCGGCGAGCCCGCCTCCGGTGGCCATGAACCGTTCTCGATCACCTTTAGCGAGCCTGAGCCCGTCGTAATGGCCGAATCCGCCGACGATGTCGTCGTCGAGATCGAAGACGCGGTCGAGTCCGAAGCCTCCGAGCAGTTTGCAATCGATGAGGATCACGACGACGGCGCGCAGAACGAAATCAGCCAGCGACGCGAGGGAGAGAGCGACAGCGAGGCCGATAACAGGCGCAGGCGCAGGCGCAGGCGCAGGCGTGGCCGCGGCGTCGATCGCGAGGGCTCAGGAATAGCGGCCAATGCGCCGCAGCCGCCGGATGACGCGCTGGAGGCGATGGCCAGAATCGACGGGCTGCAACCAGCGATCGCAAGCGCGCATGCGCCGGCCGGAGAGCAACCTGGCGCGCTCGTCGGCTCAGATCTTGGTCTCGAAGAGCGGCCTTTGCTCGAAGAACAATCTTCGCCCGACGGATTGGAGAGGGATCCAGTCTTAGCTGCTGCATCCTCTCTCGACGCGCCCGCCAAATCCGGTGAACGCCGTCGTCCCCGCCGGAGCGCCAAGGCGCGCGACGCCGCCGGACCCGCCGAAGAGCAGGTGCCGGAGCTTGCGCTCGAAGGCGATAGCCCGGATGGCTCCGGCTCGGACGCCAATCTCGAGACGCAAGCTGCGCCGCCGCCACGCCGCGGACGCCGGACGCCCCGCCCCCGCGCGCCTCGACGCGGCGCCGCACTTGAAACGGAAACTCTCGCCGTTGAGACGCAAGCCGTAGCGCCAACCACTGAGGAGCCCGCGGTCGAGACCGAAGCTGGCGCCGCTTCAGGCGGTTTAGCCGAAGCTCCCGCCGCCGACCTTGAAACGGCCGCCCGAGCTTACGAAAGCGTGGCCAGGACGCATACGGGGCTCGCCGCCGGCGAGGAGCCACGCCAGGGCGCGACAGCCGACGCGAGCGAGGCCGAGTCGCAAGCGTCCCCAGCGCGGAGCCCCGCTCAACCCGAGGCGAAACCGCCGCAGCAGGAACAAGAGCCAGCTCGTCCAAAAAGGACCGGCTGGTGGCAGCGCGCCAAAGCAAGCCTCGGAAGATAGAATAACGTGCGTGCCGCCGGCGCCTTAAAGGCGCAGGCGGCGCGGCTTAACATCCGGGTTTCACCCTGGGCTCGCGGCGCGGCCAATCGCGCGTCCGGCCCTTCTATGGCGAAGCCGGAGGCAAGTCCTAAGGTTCTGGGAAACGGTTCGGGAGTTTTTTTGATGTTTCAGCAAAGCCTTACGCAATTTGCCCGCCTCGCCAGCCTGCTGCTGCTCGGAATTTGTGTTTTCGCTTTCTCGCCCGTCAGGGCGGACGAATTTTCGGCGGCGCAGAAAGCCGAGATCGAATTGGTCGTCAAATCCTACCTCATCAAAAATCCCGAAATCCTCCGTGAAATCGCCGCCGAGCTCGACGCGCGCGACAAGCTGGCTGAAAGCAAAGCGCGTCAGCAAATCGTCGGGGATCCGGCGAGTGCCCTTTTCGACAACGCCAATCAGGCCGTGATCGGGAATCCGGGCGGCGCGATCACATTCATCGAATTCTTCGATTACAACTGCGGATACTGCAAGCGCGCGTTAGGCGATCTTGCGCGCTTGATGAAGGATAATCCCGACCTCAAGGTGATCCTGCGCGACTTGCCGATTTTGTCCCCCGGCTCGGTTGACGCGGCGAAGATCGCCAACGCTGCGTCGATTCAATTGAAGGGCGCAAAATTCTGGGAATTCCATCAAAAGCTGCTTGGCTCGCGCGCTCCGGTCGGCAAGGCGGAAGCGATTGCGGCGGCAAAGGATGCCGGCGTCGATGTCGACAGGCTCACCAAGGACGCTGCGTCGCCTGTAGTCAGCGCCGCCGTCGACCAGTCAATGGACCTTGCCAAAAACCTGAACATCACCGGAACGCCGAGCTATGTCGTCGGGGACGAAGTCGTCGTCGGCGCGGTCGGCTACAACGATCTTCAGGCCAAAATCGTCAACATCAGAAAATGCGGCAAGGCGATCTGCTCATAAGGCGCGGTCGCGGCTCCGTCGGCTCCCGCGTCGCGCGTGGCAGAAGAGGATGGGCGAGACTGGCGGTTCAAGCGTCCTGCCGGTTCCTGGTCTTTCCCCTTCCGCAGAGGGGAATAGACAAAGCGGCGATTGTATATTGCTTTCTTCTTGTTCCTCGAGTTACCCTTACGGTGCTTACCGAGCGCTGACCGGACAACCAGATGGCCACCGCACGCATCACGAAACGATCGGTAGATACGCTCGCCGGGGCGCCTTTGTGTCGATTGGCGCCGGTCATGCCTTAGGCCTGCACAGCGACGACCGCTCGGTACATGCATCTTGATGCTCGATCCAGTCCGCCGGGCTGCCGACACGATCGGCGCTGCGATGTCCGACGCAATGAACCGTCACGAGCCGGTGAAGTCGTGTCAATTCACGGCTCCCCCGATCGTCCTGCTCTTGGGGACGGCTCGCTTAACCCACGGCGCGCCATACTGCGGGCGGCCGTCGAGCCGGACGGTGACGAGGCTATCCATAATTCTCTCCCCCTGAATCAAATCCCGGCCGGGCGGGAGCATGGCCGACGACTCCGCACCCGGTCGGGCCTGGCCCATGCAACAACCCCTCTTGTTTGCTCATTGCGGAAGAACAGCGTCGCCCGCCACGCCACCTTGATAGAAGCGCAAAGATTTCGAGGCGGTTTTCGCGCGTTCCGGCGCCATTCATGACGCGATTGTAGATTTAGTGGCCAGCTCAATGATATCGCGCGCCCCTCTGGCAAGCTTGCGCTGGGTAGGAGGTCTGGGCAACAGTCGGCCGCGCGCCTCGAGCCACCGGCGCGGACCAGCCGCTCTGTGTCGTCGTGACCAAGGCGCTCAACGCCGTGCACCGCGCGATCGGCGAGCCGACCCAAAAAAAGGGGGGCGTCAGCAACGTCTTGCGCGGGCGTCTGCCCTAGTCTAGCGCGTCGATATATAGGTGCCTTCGCGCCATGCATCGCGTCGACAAACGAAAACTTGACTTTTATTAAGGCGCGAACGGAGCCTTGCCTTCGCGTTCTCACGCCTTCATGACTGGCGCGCCAAATTTAGGTATGGTACCTAATATTTTTGGTTCTTTGGGTGTCATCATGCTGACCACGGGTTATCAACTGGCCGCAGCGCGAGCGCTGATCGGAATGGACCAGACGACATTGGCGGAACTCGCCAACGTAAGCGCGAATACGATCAGAAATATGGAGGCCACGAAAAATGGGCCGATCGGCGGGCGGCCCACAAAGCGTCGAGTTCGTTCAGGCCGCCCTTGAGGCGAAAGGCGTGGACTTCCTCGACCACGGCCAGCCTGGCGTCCGGCTACGGAACGGCGCCGATAGCGCCGGCTCCATTCTGGTTGAAAACTTGACCAGTGAGAACGACGAGTAGAGCCGGCGCGGCCGCGCGTCCGATCGGCTGCGAGGCCCAGGTATTGCTAAAAGGAAGAATTCGCGGCGGCGGCGCCTCCTGCGATGCGAACCCTATCCTGGTCTTCGCTTCAGTTCCGGTTTCATATGATGATCGACCCGCCAGCCACAGCCGCCAAATCATAAAAAGGTCGCATGCAAACTGGTAATACTTCTTATATTATTGTTTCAACTTCCACTACTATATTGAAAGCTAGCGCGCTCCCTAGTGTTAGTTCGGCTAGCTCGCCCGCCGCGCGGGCCCAGCCACGGTCGCATTGAGATTGTCCGCAATTGGTATTATATATGTCATTCTATTGGCGCATCGCGCCAACGGCGTCGGCGGGTCCCAGAGGATTTGATGTCAAGATATGAAAAAGGGCACAAGGCGGAAACGCATCGGCGCGTAGTGGAGATCGCCGCTCAGCGTTTTCGTTCGGAAGGAATTGACGGCGTCGGCGTCGCCTCGCTGATGTCCGACGCAGGGCTGACGCACGGCGGCTTTTACGCCCATTTCGCCTCGAAAGAGGCTCTGGTCAAGGAAGCCTTGATTATCGCTCTCGGGTCATCCTCAGCCTATGCGCGAAAAGACGGCGAGGAATTGACGGCGCCCCTCGATCTACGCGCTTTCATAGACTTCTATCTCTCCGCCGCGCACCGCGACAAGCCCGGCTCCGGGTGCGCGGTTGCAGCCCTGGCGCCGGAGGCGGCTCGCAGGGCAAGGGCGACGCGCAACGCCTTCAGCAAGGAGACGCAACGCCTCGTCGCGCGGATCGCGTCCGGATTGACCGATGTGGGTTCGCCAGAAGAGCGGCTTGCCGCGGCCTACGGCGTTTTCGCCCAGATGGTGGGATCTCTACAGCTTTCTCGCACTGTGGCGGACAAGGCCCTGTCCGATCGCCTTTTGGCCATCGGCCGGGCCAATGCAGCGCGCCTTGTCGGCCTTGATCGGTTTGATGAAGCCGAAGCCAAGCCAATCAAGCGGAAAGTCAAAAAGCTTTAAGGGACTATCACAGAATCTCCAGAGCGGCGCTGGCGGGGCCTGGGGAGCCGCGAAATCCCGGGCTTCTTGTGGAGCAAGCGCCGCTCGCCGGCGCCGAGGCTCCAGCTTCCGACGAATAGGAACGAGGTCGAGGCGCGATCAGGAGGGACGCGCGCGCGAGTTGACGCTGATATGACATTGCCTCATCGCAATGAGGCAGTTAGCATTCTGGTCGGCCAGGAGCTGAAATGATGGTTATCGACCGACTGTTGCGCCGAGAGGACGAAGCAGCGGGTTCTCTTCAGTCTACGCCAAGCCTGAAGCTGGTCCGCGGCGGCGGGGCGCAGCGCAGGCGCGATCATGTTGTGGCTTGACGGCGCGATTGTCCCGGATAGCCGCGCGGCTTTTGATCTCAGCGATCGCGGCCTTTTACTCGGCGACGGCGCCTTCGATACGGCCCTCGTGCTAAACGGTCGCATCTTTCGTGGCGACGCTCATTTACGACGCCTGCTCGACTGGCTCGCCATGCTCCGGATCGACGCCGACGCCACGGCGATCCAAGAGGCCATCGCGGCGGTGATCCCACATGGCGAGCGTCATGTATTGCGCGTCACCGTCACGCGCGGGCCGGGGCTTCGCGGGCTCATAGCGGCAGGCGAACAGAAGCCAACCATCATGGCGAGCCTCTCCCCTCTGCCGAAGCAATTCTTCTCGCCACGCCTGTCGATGAACGTCGCCGCTGTCCGCCGCAACGAAACCTCGCCCCTCTCGCGCATGAAGGCGCTCTGCTATCTCGACGCGATCCTCGCCATGCGCGAGGCGATCGCCGCGGGACATAATGAAGCGCTTTTTCTGAATTGCGCCGGGCGCGTCGCTTGCGCCTCCGTCGGCAATGTGTTCGCCGTCTCTGGCGAAGAGCTCGTCACGCCGCCCCTTGACGACGGCGTGACGCCTGGAATCATCCGGGGCTTCCTCCTCGCCGAAAGCGGCGCCCTGGATCTCGCAACAAGCGAGCGGTCTCTCGACCTCGAAGAGCTTTGCGCCGCTGATGCGGTCTTCATGACCAACAGCCTGCGGCTGATCGCGCCGGTCGAACGCATCGGCGCCGTTGCAATTAGCGAAAAAGGCCGCAAGATCGTCGAAGCGCTGCAACAGTTTTTGTGGCGCGCCATCGCCGCTGAATGCGGGAGCCTAGTAGCATGACGCGCGCAAAGCGTGCGGAACACCCTTTCGCTGACGCCGCCGGCTTTTTGCGCGCGGCCGTCTTGGCGCGGGCGCCTCAGTTGCGCCGTTTAGCCCGCGTGGCGACCGACCTTGTTTTTCCGCCTTCCTGCCTCAGCTGCCGCCAGGCGACGGAGGCCCATGGATCATGCGCATCCTGCTGGTCGAAAGTGCGCTTCATCGAGCGTCCTTTTTGCGAACGGCTCGGCGTTCCGTTTCCGGTCGATCTCGGCAAGGAGGGTCTGCTGTCGCCTGAGGCGGTGGCGAATCCGCCGGTCTATGGCCGCGCCCGCGCCGTCGCGCATTTCGATGACGGGCCGGTGCGCCATCTCGTGCACCGGCTGAAATATGGCGACCGCATGGAGCTCGCCAAACCTCTTGGCGCCTGGATGGCGCGGGCGGGGGCGGAGCTGCTTCTCGACGCCGATCTCATCGTCCCGGTGCCGCTGCATCAAGGCCGGCTGATGTCGCGCCAGTTCAATCAGGCCGAGGTTTTGGCGAGGGCGATTTCCGCCGCCAGCGGCGTGCCGGAGGACCCTTTTTGCCTCGCGCGCGTAAAAGCGACTCAATCGCAGGTTCGGCTGACGCGGTCGCAAAGAGCGCTCAATGTGCAGGGCGCCTTCCGCGTCCCAGACGATATGGCGGCGCGGATCGAAGGCCGCGCCATTGTACTCATCGATGACGTCATGACGTCGGGCTCGACCGCCAATGCCGCCTCCCGCGCGCTGTTGCGGGCCAAAGCGCGCCGCGTCGACGTGTTGGTTTTCGCGCGGGTGGTCTAGACATGACAAATTCTGTGCGTCCCTAAACGCGCCCTTGGTGTGCCAGGCGCGGCGATGATCGACACAACGTCGGAGATCGGAGTTGAAAATAATATTCAGCCGAAAAGGCTTCGACAGCACGGCGGGCGGCTGTCCCAGTCCAATTGTCAATGGGCAGCTCTTATCCATGCCCATCCCAACAAGAATGCCAACACCAACTCGGTTCGGCGAATTGAACGGAATTTATGGAAGCCTTATATACGATCTCACGCTGGGAAAACTGACTAAAGAAGATTGGTGCCATCTCGACCCAGACATCAACCCGGATAGCTTACCGCGCCAAACCGGATGGCGTGGAGCCTTAGGACAAACGTCGGCCGCACAGGGACATCTCGTAAAACAAGGAGTTGAGCGTGGGGATCTGTTTATCTTTTGGGGCCTTTTTCAACCCGTCGAGTTCGACGGCCGTTGGAAGTTCGTTGCCAAGAAAGAGCATAGGGTTTGGGGCTGGCTACAAATAGACGAAATCATCAAATTAGGGCCGGATGGCTCACACGCCTTGGCCGAGCGGCCATGGTTGGGCGATCATCCCCATACGAGGGCTGGGTGGAGTGCTCAGAATGCACTGTATGTAGCATCAGAGGAACTCACGCTTGGCCCTCGTGTGCTGCCATTACCTGGTTCTGGTACCTTAAAGATCGGATATCGCCTTTCAAAGGCGGAAGCAAAAACCTCCTTATGGCGTGTGCCGGATTGGCTGAATCCCCGACGGGGCGGCTCCGGCATGACTTACCATCCGCCCCACCGTTGGGGAGAGGACGGAACCGTGCGAAGCGCAGGCCGTGGACAGGAGTTCGTGGCGGTTCCTCAGAACGTCGGAAGTGCAGTCGATTGGCCGACCGCACTGCTGACGGAAACTCTGGAATGAGCCGTATCTGGCGTTGCGTCCTCGCTACCGATAACGGGATGGCTCCCTGTGTTGAGCAAGGGATTTCTCTCTGAGCTGCTGCAAGCCGGTAATCAGGAAAAGCGCCCGCCCGGGCGAGTGGGTCGTCGGATTTGTGCCAAAGGGCAAAGGGCGTGGACGCGTGGCTTGGGCAGGGCAAATTGCGGAGATCGTCCCCCTGGGCGATTACGAAAAGCGATTTACCGGACGTCCAGATGCCATTTATAGGCTGGCGCACTCTACCTCGGATGACCAAGAAGTTCTCGTACCGTTGCGTGACGACTACCATAACGACGACTTAAGTCGATCTCGCGATCTCAGAGGTAAGAACGCTTTGATCTTCGATCCGTTTTGGTATTGGGGAGGTTTTGGTATCACAGCCCCGGAAGAAATCGCTAACTTGGCTCACTATTACGTTGGGCAGTCCACGAAAAATTCGTCCCCTGAAAGAATCGGCATCTTGGAGGCATGGCTGCGGTCAAAGGCCGAACCGGGTATCCACGGTGAACCCCGCGATCAACGACAGACAAAGTCACACGGCTAGCCCACAGCCGCGCGACGTCCATCTACATTGATCATTGAGATCACATAGAGCTGGTAGGCAACGATAACCGCACGCTCCTCAATTTCACGCCGCCTTGGTCTCGAAATCCGCCGGAATGGAGAACTTCGCCTCGGTCTTCGCCTTGATTTCGTCGAGCGTCACGCCGTCGGCGAGCCGCACCAGCGTCATGCCGGTTCCGCCAGCCTTGTCGATGTCGAAGACCGCGAGATCGGTAATGACGCGATCGACGACCGCCGAACCGGTGAGCGGCAAAGTGCAATGATGCAAGAGCTTCGACTGGCCCTTGGCGGTATGCTCCATCACCACCACGACCCGCTTGACGCCGGCGACAAGGTCCATCGCGCCGCCCATCCCTTTGACCATTTTGCCAGGAATCATCCAATTGGCGAGATCGCCCTTTTCGGAGACCTCCATCGCGCCGAGGATGGCGAGGTCGATATGGCCGCCGCGGATCATCCCGAAACTGTCGGCGGAGGAGAAATAGCTGGTCGTCGGCAGCTCGGTGACGGTCTGCTTGCCGGCGTTGATGAGATCGGCGTCTTCTTCGCCTTCGAACGGAAACGGCCCCATGCCCAGCATGCCGTTCTCGCTTTCCAATTGCACGTTCATCCCGGCCGGAATGTGATTTGCGACGTGCGTCGGAATACCGATGCCGAGATTGACGTAAAATCCATCGCGCAATTCCTTGGCTGCCTCAGCCGCCATATGTTCTCGGGTCCAGGCCATAGGTTTTTTACTCCTTGAAGCAGATTGCTCAAGACAACTCGAATGAGGCGTTAGATCCGGCCGCGCGCCCAACGGCAGGAGCGCCTATAAAGGCGGCGGGCTGTCAGGCCGCCGCGCGCGGGCGCGTGGTTCGCTTCTCGATCAGCTTGACGACATTCGGTACGTGGACGATGCGATGCACGAAGATGCCCGGCGTATGGATCTGATCGGGATCGATCTCGCCGGCCGGCACGAGGTGCTCCACCTCAGCCACGGTCAGCTTGCCGGCGGTCGCCATCATCGGATTGAAATTGCGCGCGGTCTTGCGGTAGACGAGATTGCCCTCGGTGTCGCTTTTAAAAGCGTGCACGAGAGACACGTCAGCAACGATGCCGCGCTCCATGACATAGGTCGCGCCTTCGAATTCCCGAACTTCCTTGCCGTCGGCGATGATCGTGCCGACGCCGGTCTTGGTGAAGAAAGCGGCTATCCCGGCGCCGCCGGCGCGAATGCGTTCGGCCATCGTGCCTTGCGGGTTGAATTCGAGTTCGAGCTCGCCGGAAAGATATTGCTGCTCGAACAGCTTGTTCTCGCCGACATAGGACGCGACCATTTTTTTGATCTGGCGCGTCTCGAGCAGGAGCCCGAGCCCGACGCCATCGACGCCCGCATTATTCGAGACCACAGTCAGATTCTTGACCCCAAGATCGTGCAGCGCATGAATCAATTCCTGCGGGATGCCGCACAGGCCAAATCCCCCGCACATCAATGTCATGCCGTCCTTGACCACATCCGCCAAAGCCGAGTGCGCGTCCTTGTAAACCTTGTCCATGAGCCCGCCTTGTCCTGCGCCTTTCCAGCCCTGGCGTCATTTCGACGCACGTGCGAAGATACTATATCCGACGCCGAAAAAATGATCCAGCGCGTTTTCGCAGTGCTGGAGCCGCAAATTTGGGCGGCCGCCGACAAACCGGAATTTTGCGGCGAGTTCGGATAGGCTCGCGCGAGACGTCTCGATGGGAGCTGCGCGTGTCTCCGCCAAGCCTGATTTTTGATCGCTCCCTGCTCCGCGGCAGACTGCAGCGCGCCATCAAGGCCGGAGGCGCGGATTTTCTGCTGCGCGCCTCGATCGACGATATCGCCAAGCGCCTCGCCCTCATTATCCGCGACTTTTCGAGCGTTCTCGACGTCGGAACGCCTTTGCCTGGCCTTTCGGAGCGGCTAGCTCGCGACGGAAGAATCGTCGTGCGCATGGCCCCGCTCGCGCAAATGGCGAGCGGCGCGACGCTGTCCCTCGTCGGCGACGAAGAGGCGCTGCCTTTCGCGGCCGAACGCTTCGACCTCGCCGTATCGGCCCTGAGCCTCCAGACGGTCAATGACCTGCCCGGCGCGTTGGTTCAGATCAGGCGCGTTTTGAAGCCTGACGGGCTTTTCCTCGGCTGCCTTTTCGGTGGCCAAACCCTTCGCGAATTGCGCAGCGCCCTCGCGCTCGCCGAGACCGAGCTTTCTGGCGGCGTAAGCCCGCGGGTCGCGCCCTTCGCCGACGTTCGCGACATGGGCCAACTTTTGCAGCGGGCGGGCTTTGCTCTGCCTGTGGCGGACAGCGAGCCGCTCGCCGTCCGCTACCGCGACATGTTCGCTCTCATGGCGGATCTGCGCGCCATGGGCGGCGCCAACGCGCTGGTCGGCCGCATCCGCAAACCTTCCAGCCGCCGGCTGTTTTTGCGCGCCGCGGAAATCTATGCCGAGCGCTTCAGCGACGCCGACGGCCGGGTGCGGGCGACGTTCGAGCTGATCTTCGTATCGGGCTGGGCGCCGCATGAGAGCCAGCAGAAGCCGCTGCGGCCGGGCGCCGCCAAAATGCGGCTCGAAGACGCGCTGCGCGGCAAGCCGGCATCTCAGGGAAAGCAATAGGAATACGCGGCGACGTAATCGGCTACTGCGCCAGCTCCCAGCTGACTTCGACTTCGACGCGCAGCGTCTGGGCGCCGGGCTCGATCGGGATCGCCGCGGCCTCGGTCTTCGCGGCGCCGAGCGATCATCGGCGCGGCCGCGCCGGGACGAGGATAGGGGCTGGGCGAGGCGATCTGGATGACGCGTCCGAGCCGGATGCCGAGCCCACTCGTGTAGGACGTCGCCTTGCGCAAAGCGTCGCGGACGGCGTCGACGCGCAGGGCGTCGTATTTGGCTTCCTTTTGCTCATAGTCGAATTCGACGCCGCCGAAACTATTGGCGCCTTTTTCGATCCATTGCCTCGCCAGCGCGCCGGCCTTGTCGATCTGTCTGATTCTGACGCTCAGATCGTTGCGGGCCCGATACCCGCGCAGCGTGCGCTTGGTGACGCGGCCGTTCGGATCCGTCGTCTCGTCATAGACGGGAACGAGGGTGACGCCGAGCGTCCTGACGTCCTGCCCAACGATCCCCTGCGCCTTGACGTCATTGACCACCGCCTGCGTCGCCTTCGCATTTTCGCTGGCGGCGTCGGCGGCGCTTGGCCGCTCGGTTTCGATGCCGAGGGAGATGATCGCAATATTGGGAGCGACGTCGACGCTCGCCGCGCCTGTCGTGGTGATCGACGGGACCGTGCTCGTCAACGGCAGGGGCAGGTAATCCTGAGCGTCAGCGCCTGTTGTCGGCGCCCCAAAGGCCGCCACCGCGGCGAGCAAACTGAGGCCGGAGAGCGGCAGACGAAAGCAGAATGGCATGAGACATCCTTGGTTTTGAATGACGAATCTGGGCGCGACTTTTCGGCGGCTGCTGGGCCCGCAAGAGGTTTTGTAGAGTATTTTCGTCCATCATGTTATGAGGCCAAATGGCCACATCCATTCTAGCAGAAACCTCAGCGCGCGAGGTCGGCGCCAGCGGGCCGTTGCGCTCGCTCGCCGGCGCGACGCGCAGCGAACTTGCCGCTGCTCTGATCGATGCCGGCGTTCCCGAGCGCGAGATCCGCATGCGCGCGGCCCAGCTCTGGCACTGGATCTATCACCGGGGCGTTTCCTCGTTCGACGACATGCTGAATATCAGCAAGGTTTTCCGCGCCAGACTGGCCGAACGATTCACGCTGGCCCGGCCACAGGTCGTTTCGGAGCAGATCTCGCGCGACGGCACGCGGAAATGGTTGATCCGGCTCGAGCCTGCGCATGGCAAAGATCGCGGCGCCGAGGTCGAATGCGTCTATATTCCGGAGAACGATCGCGGCACGCTGTGCGTCTCGAGTCAGGTCGGCTGCACCTTGACTTGCTCCTTCTGCCACACGGGCACACAGCAATTTGTACGCAATCTAACGGTGCAAGAGATAATTGCCCAAGCGATCATCGCCCGCGAAAGACTAGGGGATTTCCCCGGCCGCCCCCCACCCGAGGACGGACTTATCCCCAGCGCCGGAGAGCGCTTCGTCTCGAACATCGTGTTCATGGGCATGGGCGAGCCGCTCTATAATTTTGACAATGTCAGCGACGCCGTGGCGGTTCTCTCCGACGGCGACGGGCTATCGCTATCGAAACGCCGCATCACGGTCTCGACCGCGGGAGTTGTTCCGCGCCTTAACGATCTCGGGGCGAAGACCGGCGCCATGCTCGCCGTCTCGCTGCACGCCGTGCGCGATGATCTGCGCGACAAGCTCGTGCCGCTCAACAAAAAATATCCCATCGCCGCGCTTTTGCAGGCCTGCCGGACCTATCCCGGCTCCTCCAACGCCCGGCGGATCACCTTCGAATATGTGATGCTGAAGGGAATCAATGATTCGCCGGCCGAGGCGCGCGAACTGGTCAGGCTGCTGAAAGGCCTCCCGGCCAAGATCAACCTCATTCCATTCAATCCCTGGCCCGGAACAACCTTTGAATGTTCGGATGGCGCGACCATCGAAGCGTTTTCGGACATCGTCTTCAACGCCGGCTATGCGAGCCCCGTGCGCACCCCGCGCGGGCGCGACATACTGGCGGCTTGCGGCCAGCTCAAGAGTGAAACCGAAAAGTTGCGCGCGCGGGCGCTGCTCAGCGCCGCGGATTGAGCGTCAAGGTGTAGGCCGAAAGTCCCGCCAAAAAACTCGAGATCGCGGCGTTCCAAACGGCGAGCGACAGCCCGAAAACGCGGAGCGAAACAACGTCGCAGCGAGCCACCTTGACGCTTTGCAACTGCCTCAAGAAATCATTGACCGAACCTGCGCGATCGAGCGCGCCCGTGCAATCCGACGGTCCCGGCCAAAAACCCCATTCGACCCCTGAATGGTAGATGCCGAGAGCGGCGCCTGCTGCAAAAATAACGGCGAGGCCCGCGAAAACGGCGGGCAGGAAACGCGTCCGCCCTCTCGCCGACAAAAGAGCCGCGAAAGCCGCCAGCACGATCCCAGCGTAATAGGGAATGCGCTCCTTGAGGCAGAGTTCGCAAGGGACGTAGCCGAGCGCCTGAAAAATCCACGCCCCGGCGATCGACCCCGCGGCGATGATGAGGATCGCAACGGCGATGCGCAGCGGCGTCACGCCTCGCATGGAAGGTCAGAGCAAATGCGTCGCGATCCAAAAACCAAGGATCACGACAATGAGGAGAATGAGCAGGAACCAGCCGAAATATTTGTCGAGCAGGTCTTTGATCGGCTCGCCATAATATTTGAGAACCAGCGCCAGCGCGAAAAAGCGCGCTCCCCGCGTCACGAGACACAAAAAAACGAAGAGCGGCACATTATAGGCCAAAAGTCCGCTGGTGATCGTGACGAGCTTGAAGGGGATGGGGGTCAGACCTTTTACGAGAATGACCGCCCAGCCCCATTGGGCGTACAGCTCGCGCATTTCGTCGACGCGGGCGCCATAGCCGTAAAGGTGGATCAGCCATTTGCCGACCGTCTCAAATAGAAGCGCGCCGATGGCGTAGCCGAGGAGCGCGCCTGCGACGGAGCCGAGCGTGCAGATCAGAGCAAAAGTCCAGGCCTGTTTGGGCCGCGCGATCGACATCGGGACCAAAATCGTATCCGGCGGCACCGGAAAAAACGAGCTTTCAGCGAAAGCGACTAGGCCGAGCGCCGCCGGCGCATGGCGGCTCTCCGCGAGGGTCAGCGTCCACCGATAGAGCTTTTGGAACATGTCTCGTTTGCCGGAAAGCGCCGTGCGCGGAAGAATCGCGGCTGGCGGGAAGAAGGCGCTCGCGGCGCAGCTCCGGGTTTAACCTCTTTGTGCCGCAAATGTCCAGAAGGCGGGCGGCCGGGGCGGCGGCCCGCATAGGCAAATCGCAGACCGGCGTTTAAGATGCGCCGGACCGCAGGCTCAAGACCCCGCCCCGGAGCCATTCTAGAAAAGTCCGGACGCTCGATGAAATTATATGATTCCGCTTCTTCGCCCAATCCCCGCCGGGTGCGAAATCTTCATCGCGGAAAAGGGCCTCGAAGTCGAAAGGGTGCGGGTCAATCTCAAGGAGGGCGAGCATTTCTCGGCAGCTTACCGCGCGATCAATCCGCGCTGCACTGTGCCGACCCTGGTGCTCGACGACGGAGCGGCGATCAGCGAGGTTCTGGCGATCTGCCGCTATATCGAGGAAATCCGGCCGGAGCCGCCTCTTCTCGGAACGACGGCGAAGGACAAGGCGATCGTGACCATGTGGGAGCGACGGATGGAGATCGACGGTTTCTTCGCCGTCGTCGAGGCTCTTCGTAATTCCGTCTCTAGCCTCAAGAGCCGCGCCGTGGTCGGACCCCATCAGTATGAACAAATCCCGGCGCTCGCCGAACGCGGCAGGGCGCGAACGCTGGATTTTTACGACGATCTCGATCGACGGCTGGCGGAAAGCCCTTTTGTCGCGGGGGAGCGCTTTTCTATCGCCGATATAACAGCGGTCGTGACGGTCGATTTCGCGACGAACCGGATCAATCTGCCGGTCCCCGCGGAGCGCAAGGCGCTGAGGCGATGGTATGACGTCGTATCGGAGCGGCCCAGCATGAAGGCCTAGAACGAGACGCCGTTCGTCCTCAAGCCCGTCGCGGGCAATGGAAAAGGATTTGATGTTCAGCCCCGATCGCGCCGCGAAAACTGAAAGTCGTTCCGCGGCAGGCTCGTCCCGCAAGAAGATGGTGCGCGCAGAGGCTTTCGCGCTCATGCAGACCTTGAACGCCGAACTCCTCGCCGCGCAGACCGTCACTGCGACGCTGGAGCAATGGTGCGCCCGGCATGGCTTGGCGGGCGATCCGGCGGTCCGCGCGAAAAGGATCATCGGCCAGGACAAACCAGCCACAATGGAGCAGCGCGAAAGATTGCGGGTCGGGCGCAGCGAGCCGGTCATCTACCGCCGAGTGGACCTCGCCTGCGGCGAACGCGTGCTTACCGAAGCCAAGAACTGGTATGTGCCGAGCCGGCTCAACGCCGCGATCCGGAAGATTCTTGAAGAAAGCGACACACCGTTCGGGCGCGCCGTCATGGATCTTGATCCCGTTCGCGAAACTTTTTTGGTCGAGATCCTTTGGCGCCCGGGCGAGGAAACGCGAGAGCCGGAAGGGGCGATACCCTGGCGCCTGTTCCAGCATCGCGCTCTGGTCTTCGGACCGGACCGCCGGCCGCTCGCCGAAGTCAACGAGACTTACACTGCTGAAATTCTGGCGTTCGGGGCTAGCGAGGCGCCCCTGCCCCAGGCTCACGACAAGTCCATCGCATAGCGCTTCAGATCTTTGAGCGCGCAATAGGCGAGGGCTCCTTCGTGGGTCGCCTGCAGCACGACGCGAGGCATGGCCCCGGCCTCGAACGCCTCCTGCCAACGCGCGGCGCAGAGGCACCAGCGATCGCCGGCCTTGAGGCCGGGAAAGCCATAGGCCGGCATCGGGGTCGACAAATCATTGCCGCGCGCTTTGGAGAAGCTCAGGAAAGCGTCCGTGACGACGACGCAGACGGTGTGGCTGCCAAAGTCCTCGGCGGCTGTGTCGCAGCAGCCATTGCGAAAGAACCCCGTCAACGGGTCGATCGAACAGCTGGCGAGCGGCTGCCCAAGAACATTGCGTGATGGCCGGCGTCCGCCGCCGCCGGTATCGTCCCTCAGCATGAAAGCTCCAAACGCCGCGAACAACTGAAACTTGCAGCCTTCGCGCGTATGAAATCAGAACTCGGCCGCGTCAGACAATGACTTTCAGCTGAAGCGGTCGCACACGAAATCGATTTTCACAGACGTGACGGTGAACCGAGCGCCGGCCGCGATAGCGCCTCGCTGGTGCGCTTTACGGCCCGCCCATGCATTCGCCGCGTTGCCAACGTAACGCAATTCCCGAAATCTGAAATCATCCGGTAGCGCAGCCCCGTCATTTTCGCGGCTGTCGACAGACACCAAACCGATCAACACACACCGAACTCAAAGAAAAATACGATGTGCGCCAAACTTGCAATTGGGCTTCCGGCCGTCCTCGTGACAACGGCGCTTGCGGAAGCTCAAGGCATCGGTGATGCCTATAGCCTCGCCGCGACCGCGGACAGCGACGCTACCATTCACCAATTTAGCTTTTGCGGCTATGACAAGGGGTCAGACACCTTCTACTGCGGCAACAATAAGTTCGCGGTAACTGGGGCGCAGGTCTCGGACCCCGTCTATCGCCGCGGGGCGCTCCAACCCCTCCAGCCGCGCGGGGCCTCAGTGCCGGTGCCGCCAAGTCATCGGTCCAAGAAGCACGCCGTCCCGACCCGTCCATCTCGGTCCTGCTCGCTCGCGTATCGCTCATGCCCGACCGATCAGCCGGCCCAACGCAGTGCGGCAAGAAAGTCGAACGCCAACGGTCAACTGTTCAAAGCTCGCTAGCCACGGCTCGTCGCCTCGTTGGCTGGGGCGCCGATCGCGATTTTAACGCCGATATTCTCGAGATGTGCCGGAGATGAGATTATGCGTATCAGTGCAACCAACTCGATTGAGGGGGGCCGCATCCTTTATCCCATTGGCAAGATCAAGGCGGCGTCCGCCTGGCACGCCGCCCTGCTCGACAAGCATCAAGGCAATTGGCGCGAACTCGCCTTGCGCGAACTGATCCGCCGCGCGGAAGATATCGATGCAGATGCGATCATCGACGTCAATTTTGAGACCGATGGGGTTATTCCTGTCGAGGGATTTGTGAACCTAAGCCGCGTTCTCGCGACTGGCACCGCCGTGAAGCTGGCCGTGGCGGCCTGATCCGTCGCCAGAATGCTTCTGCGCTAGGTTGGGAACTCATTCAGATCCATGCGATCATGATGGCTGCGAGAGCGAGGCCGGAGAAATAGTTTTGCGCATGGCGGCGCCGCCAGTTCTTCAGCTTGTCCGTCAGTCAGACCAGGCTGGAGCAAAACCGCTGGATCTTGACGCAGGCGTCCTCAAGCACCGCCGTCGAAGTCGCGTAAGAAATGCGAAAATTCGGCCCCAGCCCAAAAGCCGAACCCTGCACGACGGCGACGCCCTCGCTGCTCAGCAGAGCCGAGACGAAATCCTCATCCGAGGCGATCACTTTGCCCTCGGGGGTGCGCCTCCCGATCGCTTCGGCGCAGGACGGATAAACATAGAACGCGCCCTCAGGCTGCGGGCACCGCAAATATTTGGCCTGGTTCAGCATCGAGACGACGAGGTCGCGACGGCCCTCGAAGATCTTGCGGCGCTCTTGGATGAAATCCTGCGGGCCGTTCAACGCCTCGACGGACGCCCATTGCGCGATCGAGCAAGCGCCCGACGTTTGCTGGCCCTGCAACATCTCCATCGCCTTGATCAATTCGAGCGGGCCGGCGGCGTAACCGATGCGCCAGCCCGTCATGGCGTAGGATTTCGACACGCCATTCATAGTCAGCGTCCGATCGATGAGCCTCGGCTCCACTTGCGCCGCGGTCACGAAGTCGAAGTCCCCGTAGACGAGATGTTCGTAAATATCGTCGGTCAGGACCCAGACATGCTCGTGGCGCAGCAGGACATCGGTCAGCGCCTTCAATTCGTCTTGCGTATAGGCGGCCCCGGATGGGTTGGATGGAGAATTCAGCAACAGCCATTTCGTCTTCGGCGTGATGGCCTTTTCGAGCGCCTCGGGCTGCAGCTTGAAGCCATGCTCGATCTTCGTCTCGACGCACACCGGCTTGCCGCCGGCGATCAGCACCATATCGGGATAACTGACCCAGTAGGGCGCCGGAATGATCGCCTCGTCGCCTGGGTTCATCGTCGCCAGGAAGGCGTTGAACAGGATATGCTTGCCGCCCGTTCCAACGATGGTTTGCGACGCCTTGTAGTCGAGCCCGTTTTCGCGTTTGAATTTTGCGGCGATCGCCTCGCGCAAAGGGTTGACCCCCGCCACGGGCGTGTATTTCGTCTCGCCGCGCTGGATCGCGGCGATGGCCGCCGCTTTGATATTGTCCGGCGTATCGAAATCCGGCTCTCCGACCGAAAGCGAAATAATATCCCGCCCCGCGCTTTTGAGGTCGCGAGCCTTTTGCGTCACCGCAATGGTGGCCGATGGTTTCACGCGCAAAAGCGCGTCGGCGATGAGTGGCATGAACGGAAGGCTCCCGAAAATGAGCGGCTGGAAGGGGCGAACTTAGGTCTGCGACCCTTCAATGGCAACGGTGCCGTATGGGGGGCATGACGGCGGGAGCCGGCGCCAAGCTGTTAACCTTTAAACTTTTTTCCCTGCCAAGCATCAGCCTATCGCACGTTTTGTTTACTCGCTCAGGCGAAAAAAGCCACGTCGCTCTAACCGGGTTCGCGCAAAAGCCAGAGCCCGGGCCAAGACGACTGAATCGACAACGCAATAAGACGTCGCAGTCAGGTGAAGATGCGCCATCATTGGAATTGGGACATGTCCATCGCAGACCATTTCGATCCCCGGCCCGACGCAGGTTTTATCCGCGATTATGGTCTGCAGACTGCGCGGCGGCAATTCAGGGTTTCGCTTTGTCTCATCATAATCATGGCTGGAGCAGCTGCCGTAATTTGTCTGGTGACACGCCTTGATCCGCCAAAACGTCAGCCGATGGCGTTGCGCGATGGCGGACAAAGGATCGCTGAAACGTTACTGGACATTCGCAATTAATGTCGTCATTCTGTCATGAGAACTTCCCAAGGGCCCCCGGGAAGCTCGCTGAAGGGCCGCGCTCCGATCTAAGGAGCGCGGCCTTCTTATGTCGGCGGCTCAATCGCCCAAGCCGAGCACATCGAACATCGAATAGAGGCCGCTCTTGCGCCCCCGTCCCCAGAGCGCGGCCTTGACTGCGCCTCGCGCGAAAATGCTGCGGTCTTCGGCGGCATGGCCGAGCTCGAGGCGCTCTCCGGGACCGGCGAAAACCACGCGGTGATCGCCGACCACCGAGCCGCCGCGCAACGAAGCAAAGCCGATCGCGCCCTCTTTGCGCTCGCCCATGTGGCCGTCGCGCGACCGCACGGAGTTTGAAGGAAGGTCGATCGCCCGGCCCTTGGCGGCGGCCTCACCGAGCAGCAAGGCGGTGCCCGAAGGCGCATCGACCTTGTGGCGGTGATGCATTTCGACGATTTCGATATCGAATTCAGGCCCGAGCGTCCGAGCCGCCTTTTCCACGAGCGCCGCCAAGAGATTGATCCCCAAGCTCATATTGCCGGATTGCACGATGACCGCATGGCGGGCGGCGGCCTCGAGCCGCGCGTAATGCTCCGGCTGAAGTCCGGTCGTACCTATGACGTGGACAATGCGCGCCTGCGCCGCAAGCGTCGCCAAGGCAATCGTCGAGTCCGGCGAAGTGAAGTCCAGAACGCCGTCGGCGCCAACTATGGCGCGCAGGGCGTCGCCGGTGATTTCAACTCCCATCTGGCCGCAGCCCGCCAGAAGTCCCGCATCCTGACCGATCGCAATGGAGCCCTGACGCTCGATCGCGCCAATGAGGACCGCGCCGGGCGTTTCGTGAATGATCTGGACGAGGACGCGGCCCATGCGTCCAGCCGCCCCGGCAACGATGAGCCGCATGTCCGCCATAAGTGATCCCCTCGCAATCTATCCCGCGCTGTCTTCTACAGGAGCCATCCTATCCAAGGCAAAGGCAATCGCGCTTGCGGACTTCAGCTGAAGGCGAAGGCCGTTGCCCACCGCAACGGGGAACGCGCCATCAGGCGCCGCGGGTTTTTGCGTCTCCTTTATTTTGAACGCACTCAGTTCGACAATGTACAATGCGATGCAGAAGCGGAAGCGGCGGCATGACAATGGGATCATTTGGAAGCTTAAAGGAGGAAATCAAGTTTAGATTCATTATAAAAAGGATGCTTTGACCATTGAATTAAAGTTTATTATTTATCGTTGCCATAGTTATAATAATTCTAAAGTTTTGAAACTCTTATTGCAATGAAATTATTTTGCGCCTACTGACAAAGCATAGGCGTGACATTGATTGTCGGAGCAAAGAGCCCTCCACATGTTGGTCCAGCGTTCACTACCGCGCGTCGGCGGGACCTCCCTGAGCCTATTTCTTGTGGTGGGCTTGAGCTGCTCGAACTCGTCGCCCGCGCGGGCGGACTTCGCCTACGCT
>CAWBLM010000013.1:0-890000 GCA_963789645.1 uncultured Alphaproteobacteria bacterium
AGACTTGCCCAGGAGCGAATGGTTTCATGGCTGACGATGATCCCGCGCGCCGCCAGCATTTCCTCGACCCTCCGCAGGCTCAGCGGGAACCGAAAATACAGCCAACTGCATAGCCGATCACCTCGACCGGAAGCGATGGCGGCGATAAAGTGGATCACGAGTTCATGATCCAAACAGCCGTCAAAACCAGTAGCCGAAGTTATAATAACTTAACGGCGCCCGTTTGCCTTATCGATTGGGGTGCGCATATTTTCACGCGAGCTGGATCGCATTCATCACCTCGCGCCGAGCTCCGTGATGCACCATGTGACCCAATCCTGATACGACGTGAAGGACGCTTCCCGAAATGTCGCGATGTAACCGCATCGATTGCGATTTCGCGTCTATTAGATGGTCGTCTGCGCCCACGACTATGCTGACCGGCATAGACAGCTGGCCGTATCTATTTTCGAACGGCTCTTGGCGGCGATTTGCGAAGGACGAGTTGGAGCACGCCAATCTCTTCACATTCCCCTTCGCGAGAAAATGTCTGCGCCTGATTGCCGCGCCTGTCGCGACCAGGCTTTTGCGGCCTGGACCGAGATCGAGCGCCCGGCTCGCGGCGTAACGGCCTCGATATCCAGAAAACCATCTCTTCGCGTGCGCGCTCAGGTAAACTTGACGGTGCCCCTGCAAGGCGTCGACAACTGGGCGCAGGTTCCAGCCGGGGAGGAGACTGAAAATCTGTTCCTCTACCCGCTTGAGGCGCGTGTCCACGAAACCGACAGTCCAGTGCAGCTTAATCTGAACCATCGATGGTCTCAAACAATGTGTGAGCGTCATGGCCCAGGCAAAGTACTGGCTTTTTGTTGGCGAACTGAACCAAATCGCCGCGCCGATAGTTGATCGGCGAAACGGTCGCTGGTGGCTTAGAGAGCTCCCGGCACTCACTCGAAGGAGAACGACTATGACACGTAAGATCGCACTTCTGGCGGGCGCCGCCATCATCGCGGCCGCGATGAGCAGTTCGGCGTTTGCCCAGGGCGCACCGCAGACCGTGACTTTGATGAAGATAGACCCGCAGACGCTGGCGACCGGCTATCGCACTTCCAAGGTGGTGGGCAGCACCGTCTACAACGATGCAAATGAGAGTGTTGGAACGATCGACGATCTGATAGTCACCCCCACCGAGAAAGTACCATTCGCGGTGCTCTCGGTCGGCGGCTTTCTGGGAATGGGCACGAAATACGTAGTGGTGCCTTACAATTCATTACAAGTGCATGACAAGAAGATGGTGCTTCCCGGCGCGACCAAGGATTCGCTGAAGAGCCTCCCGGATTTCAAATACAGCAGCTGAGCGATCGTGGGGCGGCCCGAAAATAACGCGAGATCCCGCTCGCCATAGAGTCCACGGCCGCATGAGGCGCGGCCCAGGATGCCCGACCAAGCCCAGGCGCCTTCGACCAGCGCGCGCCGGGCATGGGGCGTTGCCGGTCTTGGTGATGGCGCCGCGCCGGACTGTCTCGCCACTCGATCGCTCGCCCGGGACCAGGCCGAAATAGGCCATGAGCTGGCGCGGGTTTGAGAAGCGTGTGAAGTCGCCGACTTCCGTGACCAGCACCACGGCATTGATCGGTGCGATCCCCCGCATCGCCTGCAAGCCGTCGACAACGGGGCGCAAAGTCCAGTCGGGAAGGAGGCTGAAGATCTGTTCCTCGACTTCGCTTGAGTTGCCGCTTCGCATCCGTGACGGCGTCGACATAGTCCTGAAAGGCGATCTGCTGAGCGGGATGTTCGAAGGCCAAAGTCGATAGCCACCGCCGGTAAGCCATACGCCATGCCGTCCCACCCCCATGCTTGCGACCGTGACGCAGCAGAAAACCTTGAAGATGTTGACGCGCTCGCGTCACGATTTGCCGGATGACGCTGCGTAGCCGGATCAGATCGCGCATGGCTTCATGATCGGCGTCGGGCACCCAGACGGGCGTCAATTCTCCGGCCCGATGAAGACGGGCGAGCATGGTCGCGTCGCGACGATTTGTCTTCACCCGATCGCCCGCCTTTGTCGGAATCAGCGACGGCGCCACCACGTCGCACCGATGGCCGAGGCTTGTGAGTTGACGATGGACGCCGTAGCCGCACGGTCCGGCCTCATAACAAAACGCCAGCGGCTTGCCAGGACGCCGAAGACGGTCGCACAACTTGCTGATCGCGCCAGGTTCATTGATTATCTCGCCAAGGTATTCCACCGTCCCCGAGCGCCCGCTCTGCGCCACCGCGACCGAAATCCGCTCTTTGTGAATATCCAAGCCAATAAATCGGGTATCTTCCACGAGGCCCGTCTCCTATGCATGAGGCTCGGCGCCGGCCAGCCGGCTTAACCCTCGCACCGTTGCATATCGGATGACGGGCCACCCTCAGGCCCAGCAATCATAGGGACTAGGACGACGACCGCCATATCCTGGCAACGCCTGTCAGCATCCCGAGAAACTCGCCGCTCAGGGCAGCCTCAAGCCCTTTTGAGATGGTGATCGGCGCGTCGGCGGCTCGCCCCGGCGCGCCACCTCCCGGCGCCATAGCGCAATACCCTGGCAGAGGGCCCGAAGCTTTAGGGCGCGGTAGCGCCGGTCCTTCCCATCGCTTCATCCTTTTCCGCGTCATCAAGTAATTTTTGGACCTCGCCAAGTTTCTCCATGGCGATCCGGGCAGTTTCGCAAATACACTCCGCCATCTTGCCGTCAGCATAGGGCGCTGGGTCCTCTCGCATGACATTCGCCGCAAACTCGATTATCTCAAGTAGTTTGCTCGCATCAAAGACGCGGCGATTTGCCTTGTGAATTTTGCTCTCTTCCATGCGTGCCTCCTATTTTTCCAGGTAGATCGTGGCGCCCGTCTTGGTGAGCGCGTACATAAGGGCAGGAACGGCGAACCCAAGACCGATTACCGGGTAAATCATCAGGCCTTGAGCGTGCGAGGCGAAGGCAAGGCATCCATCGCCGCCGAGGTCTCCAAGGTGCCGACGATGGCAGGCGGGGCATAGCGGACCACGGCTGGCCTTGCAGCGGCCGGCACGACCAGCATGGCGAGTTCGAGCGCGACGAAGCTGATCCTCAGCCGCACAAGGCCGCGGAGGATGCGGGCCAGTCATAAAGCGGCTCACCTGAAAGTTGATTTCCCCCCGATCGAGAACTTGATTGGGATCGACGTTGATCCAACGCGCGCGGTCTTTTCTTAAAGTCATTTGGCGAACGCGCCCGCCCCCGAAATCCCAAGGCAGCGCGCGGCGGCAACGGCGCCAAGGAGCGTAATGGAGGCGCCGCCTGCGACAGATGGTTTTCTTGCAACGAAAAATTGGGAGGAGTCATGATGACTAGAAACGCGATGGCAGCAGCCATTGCTGCAGCCTGCATCTATGGAATGACGATTGCCGCGGGCTTTGCCGCGAGCGCGTTTGAAGGAACCTGGAAGGTAAAGGACACATCCGGAAAGCCCTTCGAAATCACCTTATCCAGCGGCGGCGCGGCGAAGGCCACACGAGGTGAGGGAATGACTGGCACATGGAAAGAAGAGGGCAGTGCAGCCGTAATTACGTGGGATTCTGGATGGACCACGAAAATCACGAAAGAGGGCGATAAATATAAAAAGGCAGCATATCGTAAAGGCCAGGCATTAGACGGTCCGGCAACAAATACCTCTGACGCGGAAAGGGCTAAGTGAAGGCTTGACAGAACGCGCCCGCCGCGTCTGGGCCGCTGGCTCGCTTTTCGCGATTGAGATTGCGTAAGCGCGAATTGTTTTCACAGGGTCTGTTTGAGATTTGCACGTAGCGTCGGCGGTCAGCCCGATCATGGGGGCGAGGCTTTCATAGGATAGGGGGCTATGCTAATACGCGGCCATGTCACACACCGTCCGTGAAAAGCAGAAGCTGCTGGCGCGCGTGCGTCGCATCCGAGGCCAGGTCGAGGCGCTCGAGCGCGCGCTCGATGGCGAAGCTGGCTGTGAACGGGTCATGCACCTAATCGCGGGCGCGCGCGGCGCTATGACGGGACTTATGGCTGAAGTGGTCGAGGACCATGTCCGGACGCACCTCGTCGATTTCGAACGCTACCCGAACGCATTGAGCGCTGAGGCGGCCGAGCAGTTGCTCGATGTCGTCCGCACCTATCTGAAATGAAGTCCGCCATGATCGAGACCGACGGCGGCGATTACTCGGCCTTTCATGGCCATGTGTTCCTGGGCGAGGGACATAAGAAGAGTACACGTAAAACATGGGCCGTGATCTGGCTCTGCGGAGCCATGATGGCCGCCGAGATTATCGGCGGCCTGCTGTTTGGCTCGATCGCCTTGGTCGCCGACGGCCTGCATATGAGCACGCATGCAGGCGCTCTGCTGCTCGCCGCGCTCGCCTACACCTACGCTCGCAAGTACGCTGGCGACCCGCGCTTCACCTTCGGAACAGGCAAGTTCGGCGACCTCGCGGGCTTCACGAGCGCCATCATCTTGGCCGATGATCGCCTTGCTAATCGGCTATGAATTGATTCGCCGTCTCTTTGCGCCCGTGCCGATCCACTTCGCCGAGGCGATCCCGATCGCCTGTCTGGGCTTGGCCGTAAACATCGCCAGCGCGCGGCTCCTGAGCAGCGGCGATCATCACGGGCATAGCCATGGGCGCGCCCGTGACGCGCATGATCACGACGAAACGCGCCGGATCACGACGGAGATCGGCGTCGTTGTGCTGGAAGTGTTCGAGGACGGAGCGCCGCCACGCTTTCGAGTCCGCGCCGAATCCGGCCCCGCACTTCCGGCATCCTCGGTCTCGATCGAGACTATGCGACCTGGGGGGCGCGTCAGCTCTTCACACTAGCGGATCGGGGCGATTATCTGGAATCCGTCGAGGAAGCTCCGGAGCCGCACGCCTTCGTGGCGAAGGTGAAAATCAGTGGGCGGGAATACCCCGTTGTATTTGAAGAGCATGAACATCCGCACCGAGCAGCGCAACGCGACAACAACATGCGCGCCGCCGTGATCCACGTCATCGCCGACGCCGCCGTGTCTGTGCTCGTCATTGTGGGACTAACACTCGCGCTCATTTTTGGCTGGCTCTGGATGGACCCTCTCGCGGGCATCGTCGGGGCGTGCGTCATCGCCAGCTGGTCCTATGGGCTAATCCGGAACACCGGCGCGATCCTTCTCGACATGAACCCAGACCGCCGAATGGCGGACAATCTGCGCCATGCCATCGAGAGCGAGGGCGACCAGCTCGTCGACCTTCATCTCTGGCGATTGGGGCCGGGGCATCTCGGGGCCATTCTATGTTTGGTCACGGCGACGGAGAGAAATGCGGACTACTACCGCGCAAAGCTCGCGCAGTTCGGGTCGCTGTCGCACCTTACAATCGAAGTGAAGTCATTTTCATAAGCGAGCCGGGATCGAAACGCCAATACATGACTAACGACCGAGCCGCATTGATCCACCAGGCATTCCGGCTTGAGTATCTCACGTTGGCCTGGATGACAATCGAAGCTGCGGTTGCGATCGGCTCCGGCATCGCTGCCGATAGCCTTACGCTGACCGCCTTCGGCATCGACAGCTTAATAGAGCTCACTTCAGCCGGCGTGTTGCTTTGGCGACTTACCATCGAGCTTCGGAATGACCAAGCGTTCGCGGAAAAGGCGGAGAGAACGGCCTCCCGTATCGGAGGGGCATTGGTGTTTGCGCTAGCTGCGTATGTCGTATGTCGTCGCAAGCGCTGGTTGGAAGTTGTGGATGCAGCAAGGCGCGGAGTTCTCGCTGCCGGGTCTCATCATCAGCGTACTCGCCATTCCGATCATGTACTTCCTCTCGCGGCGCAAGCTCCAAGTCGCTAACGAGCTAGGCAGCCGGTCCCTTCGTACGGATGCCATTGAGAGCATAACGTGTGGCTGGCTCGCATTAGTAGTGGTGGCGGCGCTTGCCGCGCAGCTCCTCAGCGCCGTGTTTTGGAAACCGGCAAAGTCCTCTCGTCGAGCCCTCCAGGCGTGCGACTTGCGTCGGCGTCGCCGAGTCGCGCGCATGGTGACAGCGGTTGATGAATTCGAAATTCTGCCTTTTTCAGCCTTTGGGGCGGGATATCGGCGCGGATGGTTTCCTTACTGTAATTAAACCGCCGCCACCTCGTCGGTCCACACCCGGAACTCCTTCAGCGTATTGGGGCCGAAGGTCGTCGTGATCGCGACATCGGCGGCGTCGCGCCCGCGCGCCAGCAGAACGCGACCAATGCGCGGCTCATTGTTGCGGGCGTCGAAAGTGCGCCACGCGCCGCCGAGAAAGACTTCGAACCAAGCGGCGAAATCGCCCGGCGGATAGGGCGGCGACGTGCCGACGTCGCCGAGATAGCCGGTGCAATAACGCGCCGGAATGTTGAGGGCGCGGCAAAAGGCGACCGCGAGATGGGCGTAATCGCGGCAAACCCCCTGCCCTTCCTGATAGGCCTCCGACGCGGTCCGCGTGACGCGCGCAAAATGATAGCCGAATTGGATGCGTTGGTGGGTGAAGTCGCAGATCGCCTGAACCCTCTCCCAACCGGGCTTGGTCTTGCCGAACAAACTCCAAGCGAGATCGAGCAGCCGGTCGCTGTCACAAAAACGGCTGGGAAGCAGAAACACGATTGCCTCCTCGGGAAGCAGCTCGACTGGAATTTGCGCGGCGTCGGGGACGACTTCATCGGGGTCGGTCGAGAGCTTCACCGCGCCGGCGGGAGCGAGGATCCGGCTGCACCAATTGCCGAACAGGTCGCGATAGCCGGAAATCCGAACCGACGGATGGATCTTGATGTGATCCGGTTCGGCGAGATCCGCGACGCGAGAATAATGGACGTTGAGCATCCCGATCAGCGGCGTCGGCTGCGGAAAGTCGTAGTTCAGTTCGTAGCCGACTCGAAGCTTCATTGGATTGTCTCCGCATGGGCGTGAGCGGTCCCCTTAAGGGGATTGGTCCGCGGGAAAGATCCGCTTGCGCGATGGCAGCCTCCAATACCCTACGCGGATGCGGGGTTATTGGGTTACTGTAAAACCACCTCCGATGGGCCGTTTCTCATGTTTCCGGCCGATCGGAACCCAGCGGGCGACGACTCGGCGAATGATGGATTCGGGCGCGACAAACGTCGCGCGGGCGGCTTGAACGAACGTCGGCTTTCCACGCATTTCGGAGGCATTGACACATTAACGAGCGGGCCACAAGAAGCCTGACCGCTGAGGCGTCAGTTTATGCGACCGCAGCTGTCGCATCGCTCCAAGAATTTTGCGCTGCGGTCCGAAACTGTCGATGCGTCGGACGGCTGACCAAATGGCCGATTTGGCGGATTTGAAGCCTTGCATCGTTCGTTCGCGTCGTCGAACCGGCCGATGCGAGTTCTTCGCTCGATTGTTGGCGCGCGGTCCTTGTTGGTGCAGTCCGGAGAAGCTAGTCTAGCCACGCATTCCAACATCAAGGCGGCCACGGTTCCGATTTTAGTCAGCTGCCTTCAGCAGCGCCGCGGATCGATATGAATGAGGTTTATCTTTTGGCTAGAGACCGTTTCAAACATTGGGTCGCGGCCATTCCCAAGGTAAAGCTCGCGCTTCGATTGCTTAGCATGGCGAACCAAGTCATCCTGTTCCTCACGTTCAACAAGGAGCCGGGTCCTCTACCACTCCCATGTTTGACACGGTCTCCTTATTCAACGCCGCTAGCTATGGGTGCCCCGGTGAGAGATAAGTTTGAATGAGATTTCTCACCGAGAGTCCGCCGTCGCCGCCTATGCCGGCGCGTCGATCGAAGTGACGCAAACCAGCTTCTTGTTCACGAACTCCTGGATACCCTGACTGGAGAGTTCGCGTCCGTAGCCGGAGTTCTTGATGCCGCCGAACGGCAGATCCGGGGTCGTCCAGGTCGGGTGATTGACGAACATCATGCCCGTATCAACGCGGGCCGCCACGCGCTTGCCGCGCGCGACATCCTTGGTGAATACGCAGCCCCCCAAACCAAAATCAGAATCATTGGCCAGCGCCACTGCAGCATTCTCGTCCTTGACCCGGAAGAAGAGGGCGACCGGCCCGAAGAATTCCTCTCTAAACGCGGGATTGTCGGGCTTGATGTCCGATAGGATCGTCGCCTCCATGAAGGCTCCCGGTCGATCGATGCGGTCGCCGCCCATCACCAGCGTGGCGCCGTTGTCGACGGCCTTTTTGACTTGGTCGACCAATTTTAGCATAGCCGTCTCCGTGGAGAGGGGCCCGAGCGTCGTCGCTTTGTCCATCGGATCGCCTGGCTTCAGCGCCGCCAGCGCTGCCTTGAACTTTTCCAGAAAGCGGTCGGCCAGTTCTTCGACGACGATAAAGCGCTTCGCCGCAACGCAGCACTGCCCCGTGTTGTTCATCTTGCCCCAGACCGCCCACTTGACCGTCTTGTCGAGGTCAGCGTCCTCGAGGACTATGAAGGCGTCGCTGCCGCCGAGCTCCATTGTCGACTTCTTGAGGTTTTGTCCGGCTCTCCCCGCGACGATTTTTCCGGCTTCCACGCTGCCGGTCAACGCCACGCCCTTGATGCGGGGATCATCGATTACGCGGTTCGCCTGTTCATGCGAGATCAACAGGTTGGTGTAGGCGCCGGCTGGCGCGCCGGCATCCAACCAAAGCTTCTCGAAGGCGATGGCGCATTGCGGCACGCACGCCGCGTGCTTGACCATGACGACATTGCCCGCCATCAAATTGGGCGCCGCAAAGCGCGCGAGCTGGTAATAGGGAAAGTTCCAGGGCTCGACGCCGAAAAGCACGCCGAGCGGGCTGCTTTCAACCTCGGCTTCGCCGGAACTTGGTTTAAGGTGATCTGTCGTCAGAAAGCTCTCGCCGTTCTTCGCATAATAGTCGATGATGTCCGCGCTGAGCGTGACTTCGCCCCGGGCCTCCGCAAAGAGCTTACCCATCTCCAGCGTCACCGGGCGAGCGAACTCGTCGACGCGACCCCGCATGATAGCTGCGGCTTTTGCAACAACGACCGCTCGCTCGGCGAACGTCTTGCGCCGCCAGGTCTCGAAGGAGGCCGCGGCGGTCGCCAGCGCCGCCTCCAATTGTTCGTCCGTCATTTCCTCAAACGTTTTTAGGATCCTGCCGTCATAGGGGTTGACGCTTTGATAGGTCATAGCTTCGTCCTCTTTCGATGTTGTCGTGCGAGCAATTCTATTTCGGCGCCATAATCCCTCCGCGGCGGAACCGGCCCCGTCGAATATTTCAACCACAGCAACGCTGTGTCGTTCGCCTTCGAGCAGCGCCCTTTTAGAAATCAGATGCCGCGAGACTGTGATAACTCTGGCGTCGCCGCGAATAGGCATGGTCGGCGACTCTCTCAATTTGGCCACGATTGACGTCGAACACATGCAGCATCGATGCTTCGTCCTGTTGCACATGAGGGTTCATCATTTTGAGCGCGTCCTCGTCCACATGGAACACGATCTCGAATGTGGACACGTGACCCCAAAAGCTAACGCATCGCTTTATTGGATCGTAACTGCGACTTCGGTTGGGAAAATTGAGCCTCATTGGCTTTCTCTAGAGGCGGCGAGGCAGGGCAATGAAAGGATCAGACCAGCTGCCGATCCTTCATCAGCGCGGCCTCGAGATCGACCTAATTCACCGGCACTCGCTGTCTAAAGCCTTGAGACGCCGAAATGCGAGGAACGTGCAGGAAAGTCGCCACGCGCCTGTAAGCGAGCCAAGATATCCCCTCGATCAATTCATGATCCGTCTCGACGATATAGTCTCCGGCTGGCTGCGCGCCATCCAGCTCCCTCAGGCTGAAGGGGTTCGCGAAAGAAATGGTGGCGCGCTCGGTTTTAACGGTCAAGTTGCACCTTGTGTTTCGCGCCCTAGATTTACATAAGCACGAAACGCACAATTATTAGGGGCGCCAAAGTAATTATTACAGGGGCAACGTATTTAATACAGGCGGGCGCAAAATATGTTGACGGCTTGGTTGACGATCCGACGGAGAAGCTCGAACCGCTCGCCATGATGACGCCTCCAACGCTCAATCTGAGGTCGCGAGAAACTCGCGGTATCATGGCGTATACGCAACAGGTCGCCGGCCTTCTGTGACCAGCACCGATAACCGACATCGCCCGCATGGCGTCAACAACCGGCCGCAGATTCCATTCGAGGGGGAGGTTGAATATCTGTTCCTCGACTCGCGTGAGGCGTCGCGCCAAGCCTCGGGGTGCGCGGTGCCGTAAGCCGCATCAAGCAAAAGTTCAGACTCGAGCAATTCAGCGTCGCCGCCGAGAGTTTCAAGGAATCGTCTGATCCATGTGTCGACGGCGGGCGCGAAACTGAATTTTCCGTAGCCGTAAAAAAGGAGGGGAATTTATAGAAGCCGTATAGCGTGCGCGTAGCCGAATGCATCCCTAGTTTTTGGCCCATAAAAAAGGGCGGCGGGGGAGTTTTTAGGCGCGGTACAATGGGGGGGGGGTCCCGCCTAACGCGCCCGCGCGCGAGAGCCTGACAGTTTTTCCTCGATCGCACCATCGGACAAACTAGTCCAGCGTGCGACAATCAGACCACCGACGTAAGGCTGACTGATGCTGAGGGACAACTTGTCTCCTCGGCACGTAACGTGTAACGCCGTTTTGGTAAGTTTACGAGAGCGCCGCGCAACGCAACG
Source organism: uncultured Alphaproteobacteria bacterium (assembly GCA_963789645.1). Taxonomy (GTDB): domain Bacteria; phylum Pseudomonadota; class Alphaproteobacteria; order Rhizobiales; family Beijerinckiaceae; genus Methylocapsa. Next base: position 10,651 of record CAWBLM010000013.1, read on the forward strand.
CAATGCGAGCGTACAGCACGCTAGTCGAGGCCCTAAATCGCCATCGCGGCAAAGGTCAGCAAAAAGTCACAGTCGAGCATGTCCATGTCCATGCCGGCGGGCAGGCGGTGGTTGGCGTAGTCGAAACCCAGGGGGGTGGGGATCGCGCGAAACCATGCAAAGTAGATCGCCGATGCCAATGCACCTAGCTCTCCGATGCTCGGCCCGATCAAAGCGGACCCTGAAACCATGCCAAGCTCCGGCCGTTCGCGGACATAATGTCTGCCGGATGCACGGTGCAACGGCTGGCGCGCCCGTTGCAAATCGTAATGCCCTGAAACACGGGCGTTTCACGTGCGAGGCTATCGAAACGCGGCGGATCGTCGCCGACCTGACACGGCGCGGCCGGCAACTTGTCGAGATGGTCTAGGAGATCCGCAGCCCTCAGCTCGCCAGGGCGTCATCCCAGCATAACCAAGTCTAATTCTTGCTGGCCGCCGAATCGAAGGTAGCCGATATCTACTGCGGCGTCGGCTATTACAAGTAGACCTTCCAAACACCACGATCTTGCGACGCGCCGAACTACGGCGCGCCGCATTCTCAATGGCGAAAAACCTAGACATGCCCGGTCTTCCGTTCACGCCGAAACACCCAAGCCTTGGCCTAAAGTTGCGCGCCTTACGTTCCCCATTACGCTAGGGCGCGCCGACCCGACGTTCTATTTCGCTTTGTCGCCCTTGTGATCAGGCGCGCCGGTCTTCCCGCTCGGCTGGGTCATCGACGGCGGATCGCTCGCCGGGAACGAATCTTCGAGCTCCCGCCCGAGCTCGTCGTCCGCCTCATCATGCTTCTGCTTTTCGGCTTTCTGCTTTTCGTCGATCTCGGATTTGGCTTTCTCAATCATTCCAGCCTCCTCGCCAATGCAACTCGCCAAGGATAACAAGCGCGGGCGCGAACCGTTCCCCTTACAGTAACGGCATCAAGGCCGCTCGTTGATTACGTCAAAGAGGGGAAAGCCTATTCCCAGGCGTATCCGCCCTTCGTATTGGTGAACGCTTCAGCGATTGGCGCTGCCCCGGCAGCGCCAAGGCCAAGTTCGTCGCGAGCGTAGGCATATGCGGCGCTCGCCACACGGGCAGGGCCCCGACCGCCTTTATAGAGCGTGTTATAGCTCGTTCGGAAGCCATTTGACCAAATTAGATAAAGGAGCCAAACGCCTGTGACGGCGTTGGAGTTGTCCCTTAGGAAGTCGGCTCATGTTCAGCCCGCCGCGAAAGCTCAAATACCCGCACCGGCATCTTCTCGGGATCGAGGGGCTGTCGCCGCAGGACATCGGCATTCTCCTCGATCTCGCTGAGACCGCGATTGAGGTTTCGCGTCAGGTGGAGAAAAAGCGCTCGACGCTGCGCGGCCGAACCTTGATCAATCTGTTTTTCGAGGCCTCGACGCGCACGCAATCCTCCTTCGAGCTGGCCGGCAAGCGCCTTGGCGCCGATGTTATGAATATGTCGGTCGCGACCTCCAGCGTCAAAAAAGGCGAGACGCTGATCGACACGGCGATAACGCTCAACGCTATGCGGCCAGATATCATCGTCGTGCGCCACGCTCAGGCTGGCGCGGTGCATCTTCTGGCCAAAAAGGTCGATTGCTCTGTGGTCAACGCCGGCGACGGCGCGCATGAGCATCCCACGCAGGCGCTGCTCGACGCGCTGACGATCAAGCGCAACAAAGGCGCGATCTCGGGCCTTACCGTGGCGATCTGCGGCGATATTTTGCATTCGCGCGTCGCCCGCTCCAACATTCTTTTGCTGTCGGCCCTTGGCGCGCGGCTGCGCGCGGTAGGGCCTTCGACCCTTCTACCCGCGGGCATCGAGCGCATGGGGGTCGAGGTTTTTCGCGACATGAAGGCCGGGCTGAAGGACGCCGACATCGTCATGATGCTGCGCCTGCAGCGCGAGCGGATGCAGGGCGGCTTCATCCCTTCGCCGAAGAATATTTCCGCTTTTTTGGGCTCGACGAGGACAAGCTGAAGCTCGCCAAGCCCGATGCGCTGGTGCTGCATCCCGGCCCGATGAATCGCGGCGTCGAAATCGATTCGGCCGTCGCGGATGGAGCGCAAAGCCGCATCCGCGAGCAGGTCGAGATGGGCCTCGCCGTGCGCATGGCTCGCGTCGAGCCGCACCTGCACGCCATAGGCTTTGGCATGTTCCGGCACGGCCCGTTCGGCAGGAAACAGCGCCAGCTGACGATGATGTCGGCTGTCTTCATCGAAGGCCTCGATGACCCGACACCAGGCGTCGCGTTGGCTATCGTTGATCTCGCCAAGATACAACACCGGACGCTGCACAACCTTGCCGCCGGCACAGCGCTTGCTCTCGACGATGCTCCAATAGCGATGCTCTTTGCCGTCCTTGAGCCGTCGCGTAAATCGTAAGTACATGAACCGAGAGTCTACACGAAAGCGACGAGTGCAAAAGACACTTGGGTCTTCACGACAGCCGTTTCTACGTCATCGCCCTTTGTATTGATTCGCGTTTTCGGCATAAAATACTCGAAAATTGTTCGCAAGCTGCCCGAGTAGAGAAAGTCGGGTTAGTCGCCTCCTGCAGCCGAATGCTTCGCTTCGGCCAATGCTTCAGGTTCGAGGCTCTTCGCTACTTGTGGAACGCTCTGCCAGAGGTGCAAACGCGGTCCGTGCGGCGTAATCGCTGGCCGGAAGGGCGATCAACTTGATCGCTTGTCACGTCGGTTCCGCGCAGAAGCGAAATAGGCCCGGGGTTTCCCCTGGGCCTATTTTGGTGTCTTCGCGCGTCGCGTTCTTCAGTAATCCATGCCGCCCATGCCGCCCATACCGCCGGGCATGGCCGGAGCTTCCTTCTTCGGATGTTCGGTGATCGTCGCCTCCGTGGTGACGATCAGTCCGGCGATCGACGCGGCGTCCTGAAGGGCGGTGCGGACGACCTTGGTCGGATCGATAATACCGAGCTTGACAAGGTCGCCATAGTCGCCGGTCTGCGCATCGTAGCCATAGTTATATTCTTTGGCTTCGAGCAGCTTGCCGACCACCACCGCGCCGTCGTCGCCGGCGTTGTCGACGATCTGGCGCGCCGGAGCCTGGATCGCCTTGCGGACGATGTCGACGCCGGTCTTCTGATCGGAATTCTCAACCTTGATCGCATCGAGAGCCGGGATGGCGCGCAACAGGGCCACGCCGCCGCCGGGCGAAATGCCTTCCTCCACGGCCGCCCTTGTGGCGTTGAGCGCATCGTCCACCCGGTCTTTTTTCTCCTTGACCTCGACCTCGGTCGCTCCGCCGACGCGGATCACCGCGACGCCGCCCGCTAGCTTGGCCAGTCGCTCCTGGAGCTTTTCGCGATCATAGTCCGACGTCGTTTCTTCGACCTGCGCCTTGATCTGGGCGATCCGCGCCTGGATGTCTTTCTTCTCGCCGGCGCCATCGATGATCGTGGTCGATTCCTTGTCGATGTGCATCCGTTTGGCGCGACCGAGCATCTCGATCGTTACATGTTCGAGCTTGATGCCCAGTTCTTCGGAGATCAGCTGACCCGCGGTGAGAATTGCGATGTCCTCCAGCATCGCCTTGCGGCGATCGCCGAAACCTGGAGCCTTCACCGCCGCGACCTTCAGGCCGCCGCGCACCTTGTTGACGACGAGGGTGGCCAGCGCCTCTCCTTCGACGTCTTCGGCGATGATGACGAGCGGCTTGCCGGACTGCACAACGGCCTCGAGAATTGGCAGCAGGGCCTGCAGCGACGACAGCTTCTTTTCGTGAATGAGAATGTAGGGGTCTTCGAGTTCGACGACCATCTTCTCGGCGTTGGTAATGAAATAGGGTGAGAGATAGCCGCGATCGAATTGCATGCCTTCGACGATCTCTGTCTCGGTTACGAGGCTCTTGGCCTCCTCGACGGTGATCACGCCTTCGTTGCCGACCTTCTGCATCGCCTTGGCGATTTCGTCGCCGATGAAGCGATCGCCATTGGCCGAGATTTTACCGATCTGGGCGATCTCCTCGTTCGAGGAGACTTTCTTCGAGTTCTTCTTGAGATCCGAGACGATCGCCTCGACCGCGAGATCGATGCCCCGCTTCAAGTCCATCGGATTGAGCCCCGCCGCCACCGCCTTGGCGCCTTCGCGGGCGATGGAGGAAGCGAGCACGGTCGCGGTGGTCGTGCCGTCGCCGGCGGCGTCGTGTTGCTTCGAAGCGACTTCACGGACAAGCTGTGCGCCAAGGTTCTCGAACTTGTCGGAAAGCTCGATCTCTTTGGCGACGGTGACGCCATCCTTACTGATGCGCGGCGCGCCATAGGATTTTTCGATGACGACGTTACGCCCCTTCGGGCCGAGGGTGATCTTTACCGCATTGTTGAGAATCTCGACGCCGCGCAGAATGCGATCGCGGGCGTCGGTGGAAAAGCGGACGTCTTTGGCAGCCATTATCATTCACCTTCGAAAGAGAGAAAACGCGTGCGAAGAGACGTCGAGTTAGTCGACGACACCAAGGATGTCGCTTTCCTTCATGATAAGCAGATCCTCGCCGTCGATCTTGACCTCGGTTCCCGACCATTTTCCGAAGAGAATGCGGTCGCCGGCCTTGACGTCGAGGGGGGTGAGCTTGCCGCTATCGTCGCGGCCGCCCGGGCCGACGGCGATCACTTTGCCTTCCTGAGGCTTCTCCTTGGCGGTATCAGGTATGATGATGCCGCCTTTTGTCTTCTCTTCGCCCTCGAGGCGCTTGACGACGACGCGGTCGTGCAAAGGACGAAATGCCATGTTGCTCCCTTTATTGTTCTTGGTTACCGTCAGATTATTCTTGGTTACCGTCGGAAAAGGACGGATGCCACAGCAAACGAAAAAGCGTTGTTAGCACTCGTTTTTGACGAGTGCTAACAGCCCACGTAAGAACGCCTTCGCGACTTGTCAAGACTAGGCCGAGGTGGTTTTAACCCAATAACCCCGCATCCGCGTAGGGTTTTGGAGGCTGCCATCGCGCAAGCGGATCTTTCCCGCGGACCAATGCCTCACGCCCATGTGGAGACAATCCAATGAAGCTTCGAGTCGGCTACGAACTGAACTACGACTTTCCGCAGCCGACGCCGCTGATCGGGATGCTCAACGTCCATTATTCTCGCGTCGCGGATCTCGCCGAACCGGATCACATCAAGATCCATCCGTCGGTTCGGATTTCCGGCTATCGCGACCTGTTCGGCAATTGGTGCAGCCGGATTCTCGCCCCCGCCGGCGCGGTGAAGCTCTCGACCGACGCGATCGTCGATGATTCGGGCCTTCCCGATGAAGTCGTCCCCGACGCCGCGCAGATTCCAGTCGAGCTGCTTCCCGAGGAGGCAATCGTGTTTCTGCTTCCCAGCCGTTTTTGTGACAGCGACCGGCTGCTTGATCTCGCTTGGAGTTTGTTCGGCAAGACGAAGCCCGGTTGGGAGCGGGTTCAGGCGATCTGCGACTTCACCCACCAACGCATCCATTTCGGCTATCATTTTGCGCGCGTCACGCGGACGGCGTCCGAGGCATATCAGGAAGGGCAGGGAGTTTGCCGCGATTACGCCCATCTCGCGGTCGCCTTTTGCCGCGCCCTCAACATTCCGGCGCGTTATTGCACCGGCTATCTCGGCGACGTCGGCACGTCGCCGCCCTATGCGCCGGGCGATTTCGCCGCTTGGTTCGAAGTCTTTCTTGGCGGCGCGTGGCGCACTTTCGATGCCCGCAACAATGAGCCGCGCATTGGTCGCGTTCTGCTGGCGCGCGGGCGCGACGCCGCCGATGTCGCGATCACCACGACCTTCGGCCCCAATACGCTGACGGAGTTCCGCGTGTGGACCGACGAGATTGCGGCGGTTTAATTTAAGGAAACCATCGCGGAAAATGCGCTGGCGGCAGAGCCTTGTTGCAGCCGGCCTTCGTCTTGATCTGGTGGGCAGCATGATGGCCACGCCGCGAGCCATCGCCACGGACGGCCCCCATCTCTTCAATGTTTCTATGAGCCACGGCGGCGCCCCGTCGCCAGTGATCAGCCGCGCGACATCTGCAAAGCAGCTGACCGAACGACGGGACGCGATGGATGGTTCCGTAGACGAAACGGGTCTGTTCCAAAAATTCTATCCAGCAGACGCGTCCCCAGTCCGTAGTTGCCCATATATCTGGAATGGTGAAGCGAATGGTACGTTGCTGTTGTGAGCACCTTTCCTACCCAGCGATTATAGCCAACCGATTTTAGCTCAAAATTTGCGTGGCTAAAGGAGTTTATGATATCTTCGGCACGATGACGTAATTGCGGGCTCAGGCAACCACAAAGGCTTCGGTTACACTAAGAGCTTACCGAATCAAGGACATTAAACGACAAAACGAACTTCACGCCGGGAACGCTGAACTATTCGATTCCGAATGAGCCCGCGACGGTGCATGATTTGCTTCTTGCAAAAGGACTCCGGCGCGTTCGAGCTGGTCGTTTGGGACGAGCGGCCGATCGGCGAAGCGACTGATACCGTTGCCGTCAACCTCGGCGGGTCGCATCAGACTGTTAATATTTACGACCCGACTGTCGGCGCGTCGCGCACGAAAACGTTCAGCAACGTTTCGTCCATCGCCCTCACATTGACGGATCATCCGTTGATTGTCGAGGTCATTAAATAAAGCGGACATTTAGGCGGGCATTACCAGCGGCTCGTTGTCGCAAACCTTGCCGCCGACGCTATCGGGTGTGCCGAGGGTGACGCTCTGCACTACGTTCTCGCCGGGATCACAAAGGATTTCGCAAGGGCGCTTTGCCAACTTGAAATCGAGGCGAAGCAATGACGCTCGCCATCGGACCACGGACGCTAGCCGCATTACGCGCCCGCCTGAGCGAGCTCCATGCCTTGCCACAGCATGAGCAGCCGGGCCGACGTAATCGAGGCTCTTGAAGCGCTTGTGAGGATTGCTGCGCGGGCGAAGACCAGCGGTCCGAGCTTCGGCCGTTCCGGCGCCTTGCTGCGCACATATCCGGGCGGTGCCGAATAGCGGCACATCTTGGAAATCGTGTCCCGGCTCAATCCGAAAACACGCGCCGCCTCGCGCCGGCTTTTCCCCTCGACAAATACAAACCGTCGAACCGCAGCGTAACTCTCCACCGCAAACATCCCCGGCCGCCCCCCGAATCACTATTCGGAAAGGATCAGCCCCAAAAGATTCGATGGCGATGGTGGACAGCGGCCGAAGCTCTGGCAGAGTGAGGTCGCTCAACCCCTCACTCTGAAAGCCAGACCATGCAAGCTGTAACTGACCAATTCCATGCTCCGACCGCTATCCGCACCGATCTTGGCGCAATTTTTGTCTCAATGGAACTTAGCCGATCGACTTGGCTGATCACCTCGCTCTCGCCGGGAGCCGGAGAAAAAATGTCGAAGCATGCAGTAATTGCCGGTGATATTGTCTTGTTGCTGTCGCGCTTTTCACAGCTCCAGGAAAAGGCGCGGGCGCGTACTGGGCGGCACTTTCCAATTATTGTCATTCAAGAGGCGGGGCTCGATGGATTCTGGATCCATCGATTGCTGCAAGCAGAAGGAATTGAAACCCATGTTGTTGATCCAGCATCAATTGCAACGTCACACAGGCGACTGCGGGCAAAGACCAACAGGATAGACGGCGAGGCTTTGATCCGCGCGCTAATTGCCTACAAGCGTGGCGAACCCCGTGTGTGCGCAATGGTCAAGGCGCCATCTCCCGAGGAAGAAGACCGCCGCCGTATCTGCCGGGAACGCAAGGTTCTTATCACTGAGCGGATTTGTCACGTTAATCGGATCAAGGGATTGCTTTTTTGCCAGGGCATAACTGGTTATGAACCATTGCGCCGTAACCGGAGAGAACGGCTGGAAGAACTTCGGACTGGCGATGGACGGCCACTGCCTGAGCATCTCAAGGCCCAGATTGTACGGGAGCTCAATCGGCTCGAACTGCTGCTCCAACAGATCAAGGCTGTGGAGGCCGAGCGGGATGTGTTGGTTGCGCCGAAACCCGATGCTGTTATGCCAACACCTGCGACAATGTTGCGAGACATTAAAGGCATTGGACCCGAATTCGCCGCTATCCTCTGGTCGGAAGGGCTATTCCGGGCCTTCGCCAACCGGCGGCAAGTCGCTGCTTATGCGGGCCTGACGCCTACACCCTGGCAGAGCGGATCGATTGATCGGGAGCAAGGTGTGTCGAAAGCAGGCAATCCAAGATTGCGTACAACATTAATCCAGCTCGCCTGGCTCTGGTTGCGTCATCAGCCGGACTCCGCACTGAGCCATTGGTTCCAGGAACGGGTCGAGCGCAACGGTGGCCGCCAGCGCAAAACGGCGATCGTGGCGCTGGCGCGCAAGCTGCTGGTCGCACTTTGGAGATATGTGACCGCCGGCGTCCTTATCGAAGGCGCCGTGATAAAAACAGCATGATCATTTGCCATCGCCTTATTAATCTTCCAGGACCCGATCAGTCCTGGCGGATCCGGGTCGACGAACCGGCCGGCCACATGGCTTGAACAGCCGCCTAAAAGAATGGTTTCGTCTTCCTGAGCCTTGCCCGCCGCAAGCGGGATGTTGGTGCAGCCGTACGTATCCGGTTCTTAACGGATGAAACATCATACACGAACGGCGACCGAATGTGAGTTTGATCGTGCTCGGAACCGAGCCGCGTCATGGCGAGGGGCTCAAACCTTGGATACCGCACTATAAAAATACTGTGTTGAGGTCCGGAACAGATCCAGAAGTTAATGATTTAGTTTGTCTTCATCGCATACGAATATTATTCGCCAGCGGCTAGATCCTGTAAAGGACGCGAGCGTTGCTCGCGCCGATAAACCTGTGCTTCGCATCCTTGACAGGATCAAGCCGCTGGCTAAACGCGCCGCCAAGAGATGAATGGTTAGGTTCGATTGCATACACTCGCACATTGCTTGAAACTAAAATGACGTCGCCCCGAAAACATGTGCTTGACACGAAACTCCCCATGTGAATGGCCGGGTTTTACTCCGCCACGCAGCCGCAAAATGCCGCCGCTCCGTGGCCTACTATTGCTCCGCCGCATACACGTTGCGCCGTTAGTAAGATTTGGATAGCCGCCCGGCAGTGCAGCCGGCGCAATAATCGGGGGCAGAAGCTGCACCCAGTGGCGGTGGCTTCTGCCGTGGTCCTCGCCCCCTAGTTCCCAGCTGGCGATAACCCTTTGAAACTACGAACCGGGCTGGGGACTCGGCGCTCATCGTCTGCTGGGCCATATCGAGGCGCGCTTCAGCACCGCTTCGTTTGCTTCTGCCTCGGCCTCGCGTTTGGTTGCATAGGAATGCGGAGAACGGATAAGAATTTGGCCACCCTCACAAACCGTCCAACGAAATCGGCGCGCGTTTAAAGGATCTGCCTCAATCTTGAACGTGAATGGATGAGCTTCAGCCATTGTCATATTATGGAGCGACAACGGCGACACCGCTAGAATAAAATCACGCTGCCTTATTCAAACTGGCCCACTACCGGGGCTTGGGTTCGCTTGCGAATTCATGCAATACTGCATAGCCATGGCGGTATTGCGGAGCATATTGCATGCCGCCGGTCGTCCTGAAAATCCCTCGATGATGAATTTCTCCCCAGATTGGGTGCGCTCAATGATGTATGAAGCCTACGGAGCCCAGGCTAATATCCATAATCTTTTGCGGCCCCTCGCGTCTGCAGTGGGATCGGCGCTGCGGCAACCCTGGCCGGTTTTCGGCCAGATCTTTAGCGTCCGCAAAATCGCCGGCGCCCTCGAAACTTTCGCCAATCTCGCCATAACTCACAAGCGCGTTCCTTTTGGCATCGCCGAGGTCGCCGACGGCGGCCGCGTCGCGCCGGTCACCGAAGAAGTGGTCCACCAAACTCCTTTTGCGACGATGTTGCGTTTCAAGAAGGAGGTTGCCGCGCCGGGCCCCCAAGTGCTGATCGTCGCGCCGATGTCCGGCCATTTCGCCACGCTCTTGAAGGCGACGGTCAAGACCATGCTGCCGCATCATGACGTCTACATCACCGATTGGCACAACGTTCGCGACGTGCCGCTCGCCGAGGGCGAGTTTGGCTTCGATCAATATGTCGATCACGTGGTCGACAGTCTTCGCGTCATGGGCCCTCCCTCGCATGTCGTTGCGGTGTGCCAGCCCTGCGTCGCCGTGCTGGCCGCGGTGTCGGTCATGGCCGAAGCCGGGGATCCGGCGCAGCCGCGCAGCATGACCTTGATTGCCGGGCCGATCGACACCCGCGTCAATCCGACCAAGGTCAATGAGCTGGCGACGGCGAAGCCGATCGAGTGGTTCGAAAAGAATCTGATCGTCAGCGTGCCGCGATCTTTGAAGGGAGCGGGACGCAAAGTCTTTCCGGGGTTCATGCAGCTCGCGGCTTTCGTCAGCATGAATCCCGACCGCCATATTCAGTCTTTCAAAGACATGGCGCAGGCTCATGCCGATGACGACATGACCAAATTTCAGATGATAAAGTCATTTTACGATGAATATTTCGCCGTCATGGATTTGCCCGCGGAATTTTATCTGCCGACGGTCAAGGCTGTCTTCCAGGATCATCTTCTGCCGCTCGGCAAGCTCGAAGTGCACGGCCGAGTGGTGAACCCCGCGGCGATCAGGCGCACCGCATTGCTGACCGTCGAAGGCGAGCGCGATGATATTTGCGGCCTTGGCCAAACCATGGCCGCGCAGGAGCTATGCACAAGCCTCAGGCAATATATGAAGTCCCATCACGTGCAGACGGGCGTTGGCCACTACGGCACTTTCAGCGGGCGCCGCTGGAGCAATGAAATCTATCCAAAGCTGCGCAACGTCATCGAAATGACGAACCACAAGCCTCGGCTTTTTTCGGATCGCGTGGCCTATGCGGTCCAGCCACCGCGTAGCCAAACAGCTGCGCCCAAGTATCTTGGAGGCCCTCGCGCTCCTTGAACTGCGCGGTCCGACCAATCGCCGAGACCATGACGCCGATAATCATCTTGATGCGCCGCGGATTGACGACGAAAACCGGAAAGCCAGCCTCGACGAGCGCGCAAATGACCTTGCGCGCATAAGAGCCGATCGCCTCCAGGACAACTCTTCCGACGCCCCTGGCGCGAAGAACGGAAACGATCTTGGCGATGCCAGTTGGTTCGTTGACGACCCGCAACGGCTTGGCGGCCGGGAAAAAGCCGACGTCGAGCTTGCCGACATCGATGCCGGCTGAGGATGCGACGCTGAGCATGAGAGGGTTCCTATCCTATACTCGAGCGCGCGCAAAATGAACGCGGCCCTTGCGACTGTTCGGAAAAGCCAACAAGCGTCCCGGACCATGCCGGGTGACGGCCGCGCCTTTCGAGGGCGTAGCTAAAATGCGGCGGACCTAGAAACCGTAAGGCCGCCGGACGCTACAGCCGAAGCTTACCACGACCGCTCGTCACGTATAGGAAACCGTATTAGACTGCCGAATTAGCTCGATAGGCGATGCCCTCGACAATCGCGTTAGGTATCCAAATCTATTCGGGCGCCGTCTGACCGTCGAGGCCCCTAAAAGGAGTGCTGGGGAGCGATTCGCGAAGCGAATCGAACCATTCAGCTGATGCTTAAGGATAGTCCCAATCCATGACGCGCGAGACATGGACCTTTGGGCGAGCGCAAAGATCTACCGCCCCGCGCTATCCAGCAAGCGGTCAAATGGTTTCGGAGATGGGGGAAGTGGTGGGAGAGGCGGCACCAACGAGCTATCGGCGGGGGCCAAGGACCTGCTAGCTGAGCGCGCTCTCCCAGCGAGACTTATCGGCCAAACGCCAGCAAACACGCAATGGCGAAAGGTCGCGGCACCCTAAACTTCTTGTTCCTGTTGCGCATGCGCCACGGTCGGCTTGCCCGAAGCCGTCGGAGAGTGCGCCTTTGACACCGCTCTCAATCGAACGAGGGCGCTATTCCCCATGCGTCGCCTGTTCGCGGTGACAACTGCCCGATCGCCCTCTTTCGCGAGCGATGCGGCGCAGTCGCGAAGCACCGCGACCTCGGGCGTTCAGGCGCTCCAATTCTAGGAGATTCGCTATTGACTGGTGTCGAGCGAGTTCTTCATTGGATTGAATAGTCATCGAAAACTACTTTCATCACTGCACGACCGACCGGCGGCCTCGCCTTCAGGCGAGCGGCCATCCGGTCCATGACGGCCTCGTTCTCCAGACGCGAAACCCGGCCGCCCTGGATTTCTCTAGGACGCACGTTTGACGACTAAGACGCGTGACAAGTAAAACAGCTTAACGCGTCAATGCCCTTTGAACATGCGCACGATGCGCGGCTCCGCGATTATTTTATCGCGATCGCCTGTTTTGGTGTAATAGTCATCACGTAGCTTCAACGTCGTGTTGCCGGCGACCTCGGCGTTAGAGGAAGGCTGACAGTAGCGGCCGCTGTTCGACATGCCTCTGGACAATTGTCCGTAGGCTGTCCATGGAGGCGTCGAAATGGGCTTGCCTTAGATCGCCGCGCACCATTTCGTAGCGGAGAAACACGCAGTAGGTGGCGAGCACGTCGGTCAGGCAATAATCCGCCACTTCGGTTAGCCGACCGGCCGCAACGAAAGCCTCGACCTGGCTGCCGTCGATGCCTCCAATCTTCACGGGGATGTTCCCCAACGCCGCCATCTCGGCGAGACTGGGTCTGGTCGACGCGCCATAGCCGGAAAGCACGTCGCAGAGGTCGACGTGATCCTGGCCGAAGCGATGCCAATAGTTTCGGTGACCACCGCTATGTAGGCCCGGCACTGAAACGCCGAGAGCGAAGGCCCGATAGCGCAGCAGCGGGAGGTCGAAGCCGTTGCCGCCGAATGTCACCAGGATTGGGCCTGTGCCGCGACCATCCACTGGAAGGCTTTTGACGAAGCCGAGTAGCAATTCGGCCTCAGGCTTCTCGTCGACCGATCGGCTGCCAATCTGCGTCACGGTCCAAGGACCACCGCTATCATCTCGCTTGGCGTAAAGGGCCGCGATGGAGACAATCCGATAGATCGGCACCTTCAGGAAGGCGGTCATCGGATCCTGGTCATCGCGCGAGTAACCTTCCCCCAGCGTTCGCCTAATGTCGGCATTAGGCGTGTCGTCAGGCTGTGCGAGAAGACGGCGGCCCACCTCGAGGTCAGGAACAGCCTCAATATCGAAGACGACCAGCGCGGTCATGGCTCAATCCGATGAGAAGGGGTATCCTGCGTAAGGCGCTTTCAACCGCCGAGCCGAGGGCGTCGTGGAAAAAAGTCGCGCCAACCTTACCATGAAGGTTGGGGCGACCAGCCCTATAATCGAGATTGTTTCGACCCTCAGGTGATCAGCTACCGCGAACTTCTCGAGTTCTTCTTTCAGATCCATGATCCGACCACCTTGAACCGTCAAGGCAACGATCGGGGACTGAGCTATCGCTCGGCCATTTTGTATACGACCGGCGAACAGAAGCAGGTCGCCGAGGACACTATCGCCGGCGTCAATGCTTCAGGTCTTTGGCCAGGCAAAGTCGTCACGGAGGTCGCTCCAGCTGGTGATTTCTGGGAGGCCGAGCCGGAACATCAGGATTATCCGGAGCGTTACCCTAACCGCTACACCTGTCATTTCATCCGCCCTGGCTGGAAGCTTTCTGAAAGAGAGAAAGCACGACAAACGTAAACCGACAAAACGCGCCGCCTCCCTTGCCCCTGCACCAAGCCTGGCCCAGACCCGTCAAAGGCTCTGCGCCTGAAACTCCGCTCGACCAACGAAATAACGCGTTGATCGCGAACACCAGCTCTGCGGTAATCGGGGCGTCATTAAAGGCGGACGAAAATTCTTTGCGCCGTCGAGAGCAGTCAATTCTACCTGAATTGTGGAAAAGACTTCAGGAGGAGAAAGCGAAACTAGGCGAAACCACGCCTCACCCCCGAACAAGAGGCGTTGGTGGCGGAGCTGGTTCGCAAAGGACCAGACCCTGCCACAGACGGCGTGGTGCGCTGGCACCGGGTGGATCTGGCCCGCGTGATCAAAACCCGGTTCGATGTGACCTTGGCCGAGCGCAGCGTCGGCGCGATATATAAGACGATTGACAAGTAAAACAGCTTAACGTGTCAATGCCCTTTGTGGCCCTCGGGAACTTCGAGCCCAAATTCTTCAATGATTTGATCGTCTTCCGCATTGCCCTGAATTAACACATTCTATCTGAAGGTGATCAGTTGGGGCTGGTTTTATCTGTCGACCGTGCTCGACGACTTCTACGCTCTGGAGAACGCTGCCCGCGCCCGCGGGAAACGCCAGGGTGCGAAAGATCATCGAGCAATTCGCGGAGCCTCTAGCCCCGGCGCCACTGGAAGCGAACCGTGATGACATCGACCAGGCTTTCGCCTCGGACGAGATCGAAGCGATCCTTGCCGCATTGGCGCGGTCGGGCACGGAGTTCGCGAGGAAGACCCAAGCGACGCTCCGGTCCAAGTCGCCGACCAGCCTGAAGCTCACTTTGCGGCTAATCAGACTGGGGCAATTCGAACCCTGCTTCTGCCTCCGGAGGGCGGCTCTTTCTTTGGCTTTCTGGTGCTCTTTGGCACGCGGCAGACTTTGACCGCCTCTGTTCACTGGACTTCGACGCGACGTCGAGCATTGCTTGGTGTGCAGGCGCGCGATAAAGCCGCCCTCCTTCCCTACCCCGCCGGCCCTTGCGCCTTCGCGGGGTCGCGCCGGTGACGGCCGATGCCGTCATTGGCGAAGGAGGAGAAGATGGCGAAGCTCAGCGATATGCAATTGATCGTGCTCTCGTATGCGGCGGCGAGGGAGGACGGCGCGGCGGTCGTTCCGCCGAAGTTGAACAAGGCGGCGGCGGCGAAGGTCGGATCGAGCCTCATCGCCCGCAAGCTGATGCGCGAAGCGCGGACAAAGTCCGGCATGCCGGCCTGGCGCGCGGACGAGAACGGTCGAAGCGTCAGCTTGATCATCACGCGAGCCGGCCGCGATGCGATCGGCGTCGATAGCGCGGCGAAGACCAATCAGCCTGTTGCAAACAAGGGCAGCAGCGGTGCAGAGGCTGGTAGTCGGCATCCAGCTGGCGCGACGCCTCGCGCCGGATCCAAGCAAGCGCTTGTCGTCGAAATGCTGTCGAAGGAACCGGGCGCGACGCTCGATGCCCTGATCGAAGCGACAGGCTGGCTGCCGCACACCACCAGAGCTGCCCTGACGGGACTTCGCAAACGCGGCTTTGCGGTCGAACGCTTCCGCCACGAGACAATGGGGTCTCTCTATCGGATCACGAGCCATCCCTCCCCGGCTCAGGCTTGAGTCCATGACGGGCTCCTCCTCTCGTCGGCGGCCGGCGCGCTTGCCGGCCGCCGCGGATCTCGATGACGAGCTCGGCCGCATCGCGGCGATGACCATCGACGAGCTGCGATCTCTGTGGCGCGAGGCGCGGGGGCGCGAACCGCCGGAGGCGCTGACCAAGGACCTCATCGCCCGCGCGCTCGCCCATTTTCTGCAGGACGAGCGCCTTGGCGGATTGAAGCCCCAGCTGCGCAAGCTGCTCGCCTCATTCTCGGGGAAGGGCCAAGTGCCCATGCGACATCTGAAAGTTGGATCCATCATCGTCCGCGAATATCAGGGCAAGGGTCACGAGGTCATGATCGTCCCTGACGGGTTCTGCTGGCAGGGAACGGTGTACGCAAGCCTTTCCACCATCGCGCGAAAAATCACCGGCACCAGTTGGAACGGACCGCGCTTCTTTGGCCTGCGCGGCGGCGACCCGGCGCCATCAACAGCAGCGGCGCGGGAGCCCACGCAGCCGACGAAAAAGACGCTCGATAACTCAAAATCTATTCAGTCTAGTCCTTCCGCTCCGGCGCAGCGGGTTGCTGCCGACGCGGCCGTCACGCCCCGTGCATCTCGCGCTGCCTCTCGGTCTGTCGCCGCCTCTGGAACGCTTGGGTCGAATGAACGTCAGCGGGCTCGGCCATGAAAACGAACGCGCCAAAATCGCAGCGCTGCGCGATCTACACGCGCAAATCGACCGAGCATAATCTCGACCTCGCCTTCAACTCGCTCGACGCCCAACGCGAAGCCTGCGAGGCTTACATCAAGAGCCAAGCGCATGAGGGCTGGCGGCTAATTGCCGGTCGGTTCGACGACGGCGGCCTCTCCGGAGCCTCGCTCGAGCGCCCCGCCCTGCAGGCGCTGCTGGATCAGGTTCGGGCCCAAAAGATCGAGATCATCGTCGTCTACAAGGTCGACCGACTGACGCGCTCGCTCGCCGACTTCGCCAAGCTGGTCGAACTCTTCGACGAACATAGCGTCTCTTTCGTCTCGGTCACCCAATCCTTCAATACGACCTCGAGCATGGGCAGGCTCACCCTCAACGTGCTGCTCTCCTTCGCCCAGTTCGAGCGCGAGGGGGCAAGAGGCACGTTGCCAGTGGCGAGCAGAAGCCGAGCCAGATGATAGCGCGTGCGATTAGTGTTCGGATGCTCGGAGCCCAGCGCCTTCTCATTGATTGCTAAAGCGCGCTCATAGAGTGGATGAGCGCCGACGAAATCGCTCTGAGCCTGAAACAGACCGGCGAGGTTGGTTAGGCACGTCGCCGCATGCGGATGCTCGGGGCCCAACACTTTCTCACAAATCGCCAGCGCCCGCTCATAGAGCGGCCTAGCATCGGCGAAGTTCCCCTGATCCTTAAGCAAAGTAGCAAGATTGTTGAGGCTCTGCGCTGTATCCGAATGCTCGGGGCCGAGGACCATCTCTCTGATAGCGAGGGCACGCTCACAAAGCAGCCGAGCGCTGATAAGGTCGCCTTCATCCTGTAGTAGGGTGGCGAGGTTGTTAAGGCTCGACGCTGTGTCTAAATGATCGGAGCCCAGCGCCTTCTCCCTGATCGTCAGCGCGCGCTCATACAGTGCTCGCGCGCCAGCGAGGTCGCCCTGAGCCTGAAACAATCGGCCGAGATTGTTGAGGATCGTTGCCGTTGCGGGATGTTCGGCGCGGAGCGCCTTCTCATTGATTTCTAAAGCACGCCCATAGAGCGGCCGCGCGCTAACGAGGTCGCCCTGCGCCTGAAGCGTAAAGCCGAGGTTGTTGAGACTCTCCGCCGTGTCAGGATGCTCAGGGCCGAGCGCCTTCTCCCTGATCGTAAGCGCCCGCTCAAAGAGTGCCCGCGCGCCAGCAACGTCACCCTGAGCCTGAAGCAGAAAGCCGAGACAGTTCAGACTATTCGCCGTGTCGGGATGCTCGGGGCCGAGCGCATTCTCGCAGATACCCAGTGCGCGCTCATAGAGTGGCCGCGCGCCGGCGAGGTCGCCCCGGGTCTGAAGCGCAACGCCAAGGTTTTGGAGGCTCTGCGCTGTGTCAGGATGCTTAGGGCTGAGCGTCTTGTCTCTGATGGCGAGCGCGCGCTCATAGAGTGGAAGCGCGCCGTCGATGTCACCCTGGACGTGAAGAAGGGTAGCAAGGTTGTTGAGGCTTTCTGCCGTGTGAGAATGCTCAGGGCCGAGCGCATTCTCCCTGATCGTCAGCGCGCGCTCATATAGCGGCCGCGCGCCAGCGAAATCGCCCTGAGCCTGAAGCAGAAAGCCAAGGTTGTTTAAGTTCTGCGCCGTGGCGGGATGCTCGAGACCGAACGCCTTCTCATTGATTTCCAAAGCACGCTCATAGAGCGGCCGAGCGAAGGCGAGGTCGCCCCTAGCCTGAAGCAGAAGCGCCAGGTTGCTAAAACTCGACGCCGTGGCGGGATCATCGGGACCGAGCGTCTTCTCAAAGATCGTCGATGCCCGCTCAAAGAGTAGCTGCGCGCCGGCGAGGTCGCTTTGAGCCTGAAGTAGACGCCCGATGTTGTTGAGACTGGACGCCGTGGTCGGATGCTCGGGGCCGAGCACCCTTTCCCTGATAGCTAGCGCACGCTCGTAGAGCGGTCGAGCGCACGCGAGGTCGCCCCGAGCCTGCAGCAGTGTAGCAAGGTTGTCGAGGTTTGAAGCTGTATCAGGATGTTCGGGACCAAGTGCCTTTTCATTGATTCTCAGCGCTTCCTTATAGAGGGGCTGCGCGCCGGCAAGGTCGCCCTGAGCCTGAAGCAGAAATCCAAGGTTGTTGAGACTCGTGGCCAGGTCGGGATGCTCGGAACCGAGACGATCTTCGATACCGCTGGCCGCCTCCCGCCAGAGAGCAGTGACGCTAGAGAGGCGCGCGGCATCTTTCACGAAACGTAGTCGTCCGAGCCACCCCGCGTGACCTTCGGGACCCTGCGCCCAGCGCAGGAACGACGCCTCAATCAAGGCGGCGATAGTCGAGTCCGTGACCTCCAAGGGCGAATTTACGCTGGCCCGTGCCTCGAAATGCTTGAATAGAGCTTCAATCGACGTCCGGTATTTCTCCGGCGTCAGCGTCTCGCGAATTGTCTCGGCGATAGCGTTATGGATGGTAAGAAATCCATCCTCGCTCTTGGTGACAAACGATAGCTCCGAGATCCGTTGGAATTGGTCGAGCGGGAGCGCCGTGCCAAAAGTCTGCACTACATGGGCGAAAGCGGCGCGATCGAAGCGCCGCGCGACAGACAGACGCTCAAGGGTTGTTTGAAGAGGGAGGCCGTAATCCCGCAAAACACGTGCGACTATTTCCTGACGGCGTCCCTCGAAGCTTGTGGCCGTGACCTTGAACTGGTCTGGCGCAATCGGCACTCCGGATGCGGTCAATTCTCGCCAATGTTCCACCAGAAGTTCGAGCATCAGCGGATAAACAAGAGCGTCGGTTTGCGACGTTTCCCTCGCGCCGGCGATGATGGCTTGGCGGATCGCCAAGTCTTCAACCGCAATGGCGCGCAGGAAATCGTCCGCGTCCTTGTTGGCGAGGCCGCCCAGAAGATGCTGGGCATTTTTAAGATCGTCGCGCCAATTGGGATTATCCTCCCAAGGCAGTCGCTCGCGCGAGAAAAACACCGCCAGCAAACCGTTAGAATATTGTATAAGGGTCCGAATGTGGGCGTCGAAAGGGTTTTCCTTCCAGCGTGCGCCAGCGCCGCCTTCGTCAAACACGCGTTCATATTCATCGATTAGAAGCACAAGGCGCTCTTTGGGATGGGTGGCAATGTGGAAATTCAAGTCCTGCGCAAGCATCCATGGGAGAAGTTTGGAGAGCTCATAAGGCTTTTTCAACTCGCCGTTGGAATAAAGTTCCCTCAAAGCCTCCCGGGTGCGAAAAAGATAGACCTTTTTCGTTTTGTCAATGGCCCATTTGCCAATCTTCTTGAGAAGAAAGCCAACACCTGGAATTTCATCAACGAAATCGCCGACCAGATCTATTGCCGCATCGCCCTTAAGCCAATCCGCGGCGGCGCTCGCCTCTAGATCGATGGCACCTTGGGCACCCTCAGTCACTCGTCCTAGCCAAGGCTTTGTAAGTCTAGGAAAGGGTTGTTCAGGCCGCGTCGCCTCCCAAGTGAGGGCAAGCGCCAGATCGAAAGCGGGTAGATCAAAACCTGATTTGACGAAACTGTTTCTGATCCAGACCAGCAGTAGGTCCGCATCTGTTTTGCTGCGGCCATGCAAATCGAGTTCGGCGCGTCGTAGGAAACCATAGGAAGGCTCGACCGCCGGGTCGATCTTACGAAACAGCTCGCGGCGAAGCGCGGTTTTACCTTGGCCGCCGACGCCATAGAAAACGCAAACGGTCGAGCGATCCGCAGGGATGGCGAAAGCCGCGTCTTCGAATACTTTTGTGGAATGTCCCGATCGACAAAAATTTTGTTCGTGGCTGCGAGCTGGCGGGGCGGGGGCATTCCGGATTTCCAACGGGGCGATCAAGAATCGACAATTATTACCATAAACATTGGGCCAACTCCCCGAATTTGAAGTTTCTCGCCCTCAATCTCGACTGTGGATATTCTATGGGTTTCGCCTCATCCGCAAGCACGCACGAATGAAGCTCATTTGCGAAAGTTGCGCGCGACGCATCGCAAACCCGTGATCGGCGTTGAGACCGTGATCCAATAGAGAAATTTGAGGTGTATTTTGTTGCCATTCAGGCTTTCCAGCCAAATTGGGGTATATTGTCAACCCACACAGGAGGCACAAATGCGAAAAGCCATCGTCAATTCGGTGATGATTGCCGCGCTCGCCGGCGCGACGTTTGGAACCTCGATCTTGTCGCTCGCTGCCGCGACCAAGTCCTGCTCGGCCAGAATGAACATGATTAAGGAAGCCTGGCAGAAAATGCCGGAAGGAGCAAAAAAGGACGAAATTGCGTCAGATTACAATGACGCCAACCACGCCCTAAAAGCCCACGACATGCGGAACTGCCTCACGAACATCGAAAAGGCCGAGGCGGCGATCAAATCGGGCTCCTGACAGCTGTTGCCGGGCGCGGCGTTTGACGCTATCGAGGCCGAGCTGGAAACAGCGAAGATCGTGCTGCGGCACGCGCTTGATTCTACCGCATCTGGAAGCACCAAAGCCAACGTCCTCGATTGAAGCGGCTCCCTTTTTGATGTTCGCACAATGCTCGCGTTTACGCGGTCCGGCGAAGCTGAAGCGACTATGATTTCTGAGCTTTGAGTGTGAGCGTTTTTTCGCGGATCAATCGGTTCCAAAGCTTGCGAAAGTCTATTCCAGACCAAAGGGTTTCCCATTGCTGCTCGATCGATGCTTTCTCTTGATCTGAGAAAACGTCCAGTGGATTTCCGCCTTCTTCGAAAATGCGATTAGAGGCGAGATTTCGATTAACGATGGCCCGTCTGATCCGATCGGAGAACCTTGCGCACCACTTTGCGCGAGACCTTCAGCTCCCGACAAATCTGCTTGATCGACTTTCCCTGAACCAGCGAAAGACGCGTATCTTTGCAATCGTCTCCACGACCAACATCCAAAATCAAACGCCTCCGATCGAAACCGGAAGCATTGTGAAGGACCCCGCCCGAAGGGTCCCGTTTGGATGAAAACGACCCCTCAAACCTATTCCATGAAAAATCACAAGCCAAGGTCGAATTCTCAGCCGGGAACTCGATGTCGGGCGCAAGACAAATCGGTATTTATACCGAGAATACCTCCTTCCGACGACCGCGCAGAAATTCGGACTGACAGCCGCCTCCAAGTGGCATAATCGACTGGACTTCCGTCGCAAAGGACGCATTGCTGGGTGCGTCGGCTAGGGGACATGGCTACGCGCCAACTCACTGAGGGCTCGCCCCGCGATGTGCGGGGCTTCGGGTCGTGCGAGCGTCAATTCCGACGCCGCGACCCAACGGAGCCCACGACAATGTCGACCCCTTCCATCGAGAAGTCCCACAACCCCAAGCGCGCCGCCCCAGGAAGGAAAGCGCCAAATTGAACACAACAGCTCGTCCCGCGGTCGGATCCGCCGCGGCCGACGCCGAGAAGTCCTCAAACCCCAACAAGACCACAACCAAAAAGACGACCGCCAAATCGAAACCGATGCCTCGCCGCAAGACTGCTGCACCCATCGCGGTCACCGCCGAGGCGCCGGCGCCAGCGGTCGACACATCGCTAGTCGCCAAAGAGGCGAAGGTCGAAAGCGCGACCAAACAGAACCGTATGCTCACATTGTTGAGCCGGCCGGAAGGCGCCACTATCGAAGAGATGATGCAGGCCACGGATTGGCAACAACACAGCGTGCGCGGGTTCCTCGCGGGCACGGTGAAAAAGAAGCTCGGCTTCTCGCTGACATCTTCCAAGCCGGACGACGACGCTCGCTGTTACCGCATCGAGACGCGGCGCGGGCGCTGACATGGCCAAGGCGGCCATCGATTTGGCGGAGACGTTGGCGCGGCTCTCAGAGCTGACGATCTTCGAGCTGCGCGGCGAATGGCGGCGGCTGCATCGGGCGCCGCCGCCGATGCGGCTCTCGCGCGACCTGTTGATCCGAGCGATCACTTACAAAGTCCAGGAGAGGCTGCTCGGCGGCCTCTCCGTCTCGATCATGCGCAGGCTGGAGCGCCGGACCACGGAAGCCGAGGCAAGCGACGCACGCAAGTCCGCGCCGCCGATTTCTTTGAAGCCGGGCACGCGGCTCGTGCGCGAATGGCGTGGGGTCACCCATACGGTTCTCGTCCAGGGCGATGGCATCGAGTGGCGCGGTCGGCGCTACCGCTCGCTCTCCGTGGTTGCGCGGGAGATCACCGGCGCCCGTTGGTCGGGTCCTCGTTTCTTCGGATTGAGAAAGCCCGCGAGCCACCCTGTCGAAACAACGGAGGGCGAGCGTGCGGAAGGCTGAGCGTCCAAAGTCCAGCGTGAGTTTCCGCTGCGCGATCTACACGCGCAAGTCTTCCGACGATGGGCTCGAACAGGAGTTCAACTCGCTCGACGCGCAGCGCGAAGCCTGTGAGGCCTACGTGACAAGCCAGCGCCATACCGGGTGGATCGCGCTTCCCGACATGTACGACGACGGAGGCCTCTCCGGCGGAACGATGGAGCGCCCCGCCCTGCAGCGGCTCCTCTCCGATATCAGGGCTGGCAAGGTCCAGATCATTGTCGTCTACAAGGTCGACCGGCTGACGCGCTCGCTCGCCGATTTCGCCAAGATCGTCGATGTGCTCGACGCCAACAATGCGTCCTTCGTGTCGGTGACACAGCAGTTCAACACGACGACCTCGATGGGTCGTCTGACCCTCAACATGCTGCTCTCCTTTGCCCAATTCGAGCGCGAGATCGCAGGCGAGCGCATCCGCGACAAGATCGCGGCGTCCAAGGCCAAGGGCATGTGGATGGGCGGCAGCGTGCCGCTCGGCTATGACGTCAGGGACCGCAAGCTGGTCGTCAACGAAGCCGAAGCGTCGACGGTCCGGATGATCTTTCAGCGCTACGCCGAGCTCGGTTCGGTCGCGCTGTTGAAGGCCGATCTCGAGCGGGCCGGCATCGTGAGCAAACGACGGGAGGGAGCCGGCGGACGGCTCGGCGGCGGCAAAAGCTTCTCCCGCGGCGCGCTCTACCTGATGCTGCAGAACCGGCTCTACCGCGGAGAGGTCGCGCACAAAGACAAAATCTACCCGGGCCAACACCAGGCCATCATCGATCCGGAGCTGTGGGAGATCACGCAGGACAAGCTCGCGTCCAATCGGCGGGATCGATCGATGGCCGTGGGCGCAGAAGCGCCGAGCCTATTGTCGGGATTGATGGTCGATGACGCCGGCGATCGGATGACGCCGACCCACGCCGTCAAGAATGGCAAGCGCTATCGATACTATGTCTCGGCGGCGCTCGTCACCGGCGCTCGTGCCGAGCATGTCAAAGGCCGGCGCATCCCGGCGGGCGACATCGAACGGCTCGTGCTCGATCGCCTCCGCGCCTTCTTCGCGTCTGGCGCCGAAGTCAGCGACGCCGCCGCGCCGCTCGGCCTCGACGCCTCGACCCACCGAGCAGTGCTCGATCGATCGGCAAAGCTAGCCGAGCGCTGGACGAAACTTGCGTTTCTTGAGCTCCGCGAGCTCGTGCAATCCTTGGTCCGGCAGATCCGGATTGGCGATGCGCACGTCTTGGTGTGGCTGGATCGAACCGCGTTCGCGTCGAGCGTCCTGCCGGAAGGGGCGCCCAAGGCAACCGATTGCATGCCGGACGCCGAACCTTTTGTCCTATCGATTGCCGCGAGCCTGCGCCGGGCGGGAAAGGGCGTGCGGCTGGTGATCGGCAATGGCGCCACGCAAGCGGTCGACAACGGCCTCGCTTCCCTGATCGCCCGAGCGATCGCGACGCGCAACATATTCCTTGAAGGCCGCGATGACAGCATCGAGGCCATGGCGTCTCGGCTCGGCGTGAGGCGCGATTATCTGACGGTCCTTGTCCGTCTCTCCTATCTCTCTCCCGACGTCGTTCGCGCAATCCTGACCAGCCGACAACCCGTCGAGCTGACGCCGACGCGGCTCGTCGCGTTTTCCAGGAATCTGCCGCACGATTGGCAGGAGCAGTGGCGGCTCCTCGGATTTGCGTCTGCTTGACGCCACTCCAATCCCGCTACCATGCTCGACATCTGACGGGCCGAAAAAGGGCCACAGAGACACCTGGCGCCTTCGCGCGCCTGGGGCCGCGGTTTTGCGTCTCTAGAAGGCGACCATGGTGATGGCGGGTTCGTAACCGGCGGACATGTCGGACGAATTTCGACGCAACCAAAAACTACAACCACTACGTAATATCAATCAGTTAGCTGGCTGGGCAAACGGGATTCGAACCAGAGCATGCACTTCATATGCATCGCATTTAACTCACTGAAAACAAACGAAATAGGACCCGCGCGCGAGCCAAGGTCGAATTCTCAGCCGGGAACTCGATGCCGGGCGCAAGACAAATCGGCATTTATACGGAGGGTGCCTCCTTCCGTGACGCCGCGCAGAAATTCGGGCCGACGAAGCGTCCATGTGGCGGAATCGACTGGACTTCCGTCGCAAAGGACGCATTGCTGTGCGCGTCGGCTGGCGGACACGGCCACGCGCCAACTCACTGAGGGCTCGCCCCGCGATGTGCGGGGCGTGGGGTCGTGCGAGCGTCAATTCCGACGCCGCGACCCAACGGAGCCCCCGACAATGTCGACCCCTTCCATCGAGAAGTCCCACAACCCCAAGCGCGCCGCCCCCAGGAACGGAAGCGCCAAATCGAACGCGACAGCTCCCAAAATCGGCTCCGCCGCGGCCGATGCCGAGAAGTCCTCCGACCCCAACAAGACCACGACCAAAAAGACGAGCGCAAAATCGAACCCGATGCCTCGGCGCAAGACTGCTGCACCCATCGCGGTCACCGCCGAGGCGCCGGCGCCGGCGGTCGATACATCGCTGGGCGCCAAAGAGCCTGAGTGCGAAAGCGCGACTAAACGGGACCGTATGCTCACGTTGTTGAGCCGACCGGAGGGAGCGAGCATCGATGAGATGATGCAGGCGACGAATTGGCAGCAACACAGCGTGCGCGGGTTCCTCGCGGGCACGGTGGAAAAGAAGCTCGGCTTCTCGCTGACATCGTCCAAGCCGGGCGACGACGCTCGCCGTTACCGCATCGAGACGCGGCGCTGGCGCTGACATGGCCAAGGCGGCCATCGATTTGGCGGAGACGTTGGCGCGGCTCTCAGAGCTGACGATCTTCGAGCTGCGCGGCGAATGGCGGCGGCTGCATCGGGCGCCGCCGCCGATGCGGCTCTCGCGCGACCTGTTGATCCACCATCTCACGCGTCCACAATGCAAAAGCGAACTTCATCTGCAGCGGGTTCTTTTGCGTCACGGTGGCGTAGATCCACTTCAGCGCCCGGCCGCCCAGTTTCGGCGGACGGCCGAACAAGAGCTTCGCCTTCAACGCACCAAAGCCGCCGCGCCGGTAGCGCGCCAGCCAGCCATAAACCGTCGACCGGTCGAGGCCCAGAACGCGTGCGACTACTTCCGGGCTTTCACCTTCCTGCACTTGCCGCACCGCGCGTTCGCGCATTGCCTCCAAAGTCTTGTGATCCAGCCGGCGCGCATCGTTTTCTCTCATGCCAGAAGTAAATCACCGGCCACCTGCTTAGTCAACAAAATGTCGAGTTACTTATGTACTGATTAATAGTTCGGCGACTTTCGCGTGGATGCGTTCGAGTGATGTGTCCATGACGCCTTTGCTCGTGTTGATCGGTTGGCGGGGAGACTTGCAGGCCAGCCGGCCCAAGATGGCCGATCCTGGAAACTTATGAAATGGGGCGCGCCTTCTCCAATTCTATTGCTCGATTCGCGCCCACGTGCGAAATCTTACCCAAGTAATTCTCACGGTCGCACAATTTCATTGTCAAATCTACAGCGCGCGAAGAATTGCAAGCATCTTTCGGCGACAAGGCTCTATAAAGTTGCGAAGTTCGAGTTGCGTCATCTTCGAAGCGTCCCCACCGTATCGCACAAATTGCCGTACAGGAGTTGGCGCCAAAGCAAAGAGCTAAGGCTTCGGCCGGCATTGCGCGGCGGGCTTATTTCGCGGCCCGCAACTCCTCGCCATCGATCATAAGACTTTCCACGTTAAGTCACACGACCGCTGCTTGTAAGCGCAGAGGATGCCTCGCGCCATCAGATCAATAGCGGCCAACAGGCACCCGATCCGACGACTATGTGGCGTTATTCGGGGTCAGGCAACGGGGGCCGAGGCAGCGGCCCTGTGCGCAAATATGGCGGTCCGCCGACGATCGTGATGATCATCGGGCCGCAGTCGTCGGGATGTTTCTCCGCGTGCGCGCGCAGCTTTAAGAGCGACGCGGCGCTGGAAACGTCGCCCTTGATCGCCAATGCGGCGAGCCTTCTGATCGTCAATTCCACGCGTGACGCCTTTTTCAATATGCCGCGCGCGCGGAAACTGGTGTTGGCGTTGAGAACCCTGTCCAAAATCTCTCGCAGCGGCAAGTCGCCGGGCTTGCCGCGCCCCTTAGGGTTCGGACAGACGCCCTTTTTGAATTGCGAATGTTTTGGCGGCTTTCCATAGCCGACGTCGTATCCTGTCACTTTGCGTTTCCGTCCGGCCGGGCCGCTATTCCCGGCTGATGTTCGATGATGATTTCAGGTTTCGGCTTGCCGCACCGCCTTTCGACGAAGTCCTGATATTGGAGTCGGAGGAAGCGCTCGAACTCCGCGGTCGTCATCTCGCCCGAGGCCATCGCGAACTCGGGGCTCCGAGGCCAACAAGCTGATCGGCGCTCACGCGGATCCGGGCGCCGTCGTCTTCGCCTGCATGGATTGGCGACATATGAGCGAAATGCTCGCCGCCGCCCGCGCCGCCTCTTTCGATCTCATCAACCTCTGCGTCTGGGTCAAAAGCAACGGCGGCATGGGCTCGCTTTACCGATCCAGGCATGAATTCGTCTTCGTGTTCCGCAACGGCAAGGCGCAGCACCTCAACAATGTTCAGCTCGGCCGCTTCGGACGCAACCGCACCAACGTCTGGAATTACGCCGGCGCCAACAGCTTTCCGCGCAAAGGCCGAGCCAAGGGCCTCGACCTGCATCCCACCGTCAAACCGATCGCAATGGTCGCCGACGCGCTTTTGGACGCAACGAAGCCCGATGACCTCGTTCTCGATCCCTTCTGCGGCAGCGGCGCGACCATCCTCGCCGCCGAACGCGTCGGACGGCGCGCCTACGGCATCGAGATCGACCCGCTCTACGTCGACACGACGATTACGCGCTGGGAGAGGATGAGCGGCGCTCAGGCGCATCACGCCTCCGGCGGGACTTTCTCCGACATCAAAGCCGAGCGGAGAACGGCGCCATGAAGTTCTTCCGCCAGAAGATGGCGCGGTCGGCTACAAAAACCCGCCCCAACAGACGCGATGGAAAAAGGGCCAATGCGGCAATCCGAAGCGCCAATATCGACGCGGCGCCAAAGGAACAGTCGCGCTGATCGACGCCGCCTTCGCCGAGCAGATCGAGATTGCCGAAAATGGGGCGTCGCGCCGCGTCAGCGCGTTTGAAGCCATTCTCCTGCAGCTTTGGAAGAAGGAAATCGCCGGCGACAGGCGCGCGACCGCGGTTTGATCGCGCCCGAGCCGCAGACATGGCCGTCGATCTTCACGTTATGAGGCGGATCGGTGAAGATCGCCGCCGCCTTGGCGCCGCAGAGGAGAACGTCATAGGCGCTCGCCTCCAGCGCCGAGCCGCAAAGAAGACGATGATCACCGAGGATCCAAAGATCGCCGGGCCGCGAAACGGGAGGGCCCGAAACGGGCGGGAGCTCGTCGGCCAGATCGGCGTCCTCGGAGGCGTCGAGCGATTGGATGCGAAAATCGATCTCCGGGAGCTCGAAGCCGATGTCCTCGACCTCGAAATCGATGGCGAGCGCGGTCAGCTCCTTGAGGCGGGCGGCCAGGGCGTCGTCGTCCCAGGACGACCTGTCGGTGAGCTTGTTGTCGGCGAGCAGATAGGCCTTGGCTTGCGCCTCGGTTAAATGCTCGAGCCAGATGACCGGGACTTCGGCGCAGCCAAGGAGCTTTGCCGCTTCAAAGCGGCCGTGGCCGGCGACGATCTGCTTGTTCATGTCGATCAAGATTGGCGCATTAAAGCCAAAAGCTTCGATGCTCCTCGCGATCGCGCGAATCTGCTAGCGACTATGCTTGCGCGGATTTAATGGGTTGGGCTTGAGCTGATCGAGCGGAAGCACTTCGAACCGGCCGCATGCGGCCGGCGCAGTTCGGTCTGCCGCCGCTTTTTCCTTAAGACGCGTTTTCAGTTTCGGATTAAGAACGTTCGACATCGATCGAGCCTTTTACGCCGCCGCAAGGCGGTAATTACTTAGCTCGACTATCGACTAAACTTCCTTGCGTCAAAGGACCGGAATAGGCGGCTTTTCAGGCTGATTTGTCTCCCGCGACTATCTCCGGCCAGCGTTTGTCCTCTATAAGATGGCGGCGGATTTCCCGGTGGATGTTCGAAACGGCGGGCTCCCTGGCTTGCTCGAAATGGCGCCGCCAGCCGTTCAGGCGATCGCCCCAGCTTTTCGTCTCCTTGTCGACGATCCTGTCGAGCGGCTCTTTCGTTGGCTCCATGTGCAGGTCATTGATCAACACGCGCCAGAAAAGGTCCGCCGCGGCGGCGGCTTTTCCGTTTTTCGGCGCGGGTTCGGCGCCATGGATGAAGCTCCATGCCTCGAGGATAATGGCGGCGCAAAAGGTCTTGGGAGGAAAATACCCGGGCGGCAGAGCCTTGTTGCGGTCGGCCTTTGTCTTGCCATCCGCCGCCGCAAGCAAAGCGACGCCCTCTTCGCCGCGTCGGACGAGGTCGCGCAGCATGTGATCGATTTGTCCATGATAGGCGATTTTTCCCGGCGCGGCGGCGTCGAGGAAATCCCGCGTCGCGCCATCGTTCAACGCGTTCACAATGAGCGCCGCGGCATCCTTGACGCCTCGCAGTCGTTTCTTCATTTCCGATCTGGTGGGCTGCATGAAGGCGATACCGCGATCCATCGCCACGGACGGCCCCCATCTCGTCAATGTGTCTACGAGCCACGGCGGCGGCTCATCGCCAGTGATCAGCCGCGCGACATCTACAAAGCTTGGCGCCGCGCTTTCCCCATCGCGCATGCCAACCAGCTCCTCTATCGGTTTCCTAGAGTCTTCAACTTTCATGACGACATTGCTCCGCCTCGGCGACTTTGATCGACCGCTAGCCTACCGTTGACGCCGCACAATTTTTCGATGGGGCGACAGCCCAGCCCAACGCGAGCGGCAGCCATTTGCAAAATAATTCGCATTCCGCCTCCCGTTCGGATTTGGAGAAAGTTGACGATCTGCCTGGGATCAACGATTCGTTCGGCGAATTGAGCCAATACGCTGATTGGGCCAATTCATTCCCTGTTCTGCAGCTCAAACTTCCCTGTTCGGGCAAAATACTTTCCCTGTTTGGCGCCACAGGGAATTTGGGGGTAACGCCCCGAATTTACTGGAGAAATGGGCGCCAAATTCCGGCCGACAAGCCGCGATTTAGCAAAATTCCCTGTTGTTTTCCCTGATAACAGGGAATTCGCCGGCTGAGACGGGTTCGCGCCGGACTGCGTCGTCAGCCAGCGTTTAAATAAGCGCTCGACGCGAAGGGGCCGTTCATCATCGGCGGGAAGTCGATGGGCGGGCGCGTCGCAAGCATGGTCGCGGACGAACTCTATGTATGCGGCCGGATCGCGAAACCCGGCGGGGCCTGCCTGGCGATCCCGAGGATAGCCACAGCCGCTACATCGAAGCGGCGATTGACGGGATGATCGTCGGCTGCCTCTATCTTCCGAACGGCAATCCGGCGCCGGGGCCGAAGTTTGACTATAAACTCCGCTGGTTCGAGCGCGTGACCGAATACGCCGCCTCGCTGCTGGCTCTCGAAATGCCCGTCGTGCTCGCCGGCGATTACAATGTCATGCCGACCGAACTCGACGTCTATAAACCTGAGCGTTGGGTCGACGACGCCTTATTTAGGCCGGGGGTGAGGGAAGCCTTTCACGCCCTCGTCGCGCAAGGTTGGACCGACGCGCTGCGCTCGCTTCGTCCCGGCGAGCGCATCTACACGTTCTGGGATTACTTCCGGAACGCCTGGGGCCGCAATGCGGGCCTTAGGCTCGATCACTTCCTGCTGAGTCGCGTAGTCGCGGAGCGCCTTGTCGCCGCCGACGTCGATCGCGAGGTGCGCGGTTGGGAAAAGGCGAGCGACCACGCGCCCGCATGGATCGAACTGTCAGACAGCGGACAAACCCCTCGCCGGCGAGCGGCCGCAAAGGGCGCGTAATCGTATGGCGACCCTTTCGATTTCGATCGCTCTGTTGCCGCACTGGGTCTGGTCTTAGGTGCCGTGTGCTGCCAGGCATGGTTGCCCGCAGCCGCGGGCTGATCATCAACCTCGGCTCGACGGCTCCGACCTATCGAGGGTGCGTCAGAGCCGAATAAGGACCCCGTTTTCGGGGTGACCGGCGTCGTTTCAATGCTGATTGACGGATATGGAGCGTATCGTGATGATCGAGGGCATTAGCGCCGTCACACTGGCCACCCACAATATGCCGCATGCCGTTCAATTCTACCGAGCGTTGGGATTTGAGATGGTTCATGGAGACGAAAACGCAGCGTTCGCCAGCTTTCGGGTGGGAGCTAGCTATCTCAATCTGACCGCCCAGCCGGCCGAGCGCCATTGGTCCTGGTGGGGAAGGGTGATCTTCTACACTTCTGATGTTGATGCGCTCTATAGGCGGGTAATCGCGGCGGGGCGCCAGCCGGACACAATCCCGCGAGACGCCGAATGGGGCGAGCGATTCTTTCACCTAACCGACCCGGATGGCCACGAGCTCAGTTTTGCTTGGCCGCTGCGTTCGCAGTGAAGTGACGCTGGTGGGGGCCGTTGAGGTGAAGGTGTCGCGGCGGCGCGATTACAGCGGCGGGAAATCTCTGAAATCCAAGCCTTAGCGCTACCGGACAAGTGGCGCGCCGGGTCCCACGATCGTCGCAAGGATGTCCTCCAGAGGCGTCGATGAAATCTGCAAGTCGCCGAACCCCGGAGCATCCGGCGACGCCAAGTTATCGTTTTCCATGAGCGCGACCTGATTTCGCGTGATGGGCGGCTCGGGCAGCATCTCCGCGAGATAGGCGAGCGCACGCCAGATACCGAACGGCATGGGAACCAGAAGCGGCTTTCTGCCGAGATGCCGCGCGAGCATTTCGAGCAGCGATCTGTAGGCATAGATGCGTGGTCCGCCAAGCTCGTAGCACACCCCGGACCGGGTGGACTGCATAGCCTGGGCGATCGCCCGGGCAACGTCATCGACATGCGCTGGCTGAACCCGCGTTTGACCGCGTCCGAAGAGCGGGAAGATCGGCAGGCGGCGTAACATTTCTGCGAGCAGGGTCAGGAAAGCGTCGCCTTGTCCGAACATTACGGAAAGGCGGATGAGCGTCGCGGCAGGAAACGCCCGGCGAACAACCCTTTCGCCTTCTCCGCGGCTGCGAATGTAAGGCGAGGTCGACCCGGCGTCTGAGCCAATGCCGGAAACATGGATCAGTTGCTTGACGCCCGCTTCTCGGGCGAGCCGTGCGATCCGCGCGGCGGCCGTCACGTGGATGGAATTGAAGGTGTGTCGTCCGTTCTCTACATAGAGACTCACGGCGTTCACGACGCCCTCGACAGCCGCTACGGCAGCGGCCACGGAGCGATCGTCATTGATATCGGCATGGATCAACTCGATGCCGAGCCGAACGTCAGGGAAAAGGTCTATAGCGCGCTCTGGATGCCGCGATGCGACTCGTATCGACCATCCGCATCCGAGCAAACGCTGAACGATGCGGCGGCCGAGAAAGCCGGTGCCGCCGAATACGGTGGCCTTGCCGCTTGCCATCGGTCAAATCCCTCGCCCGTGCATCGTGCGGAGGGCGCCTATTTTAACTCCGCCAAACGACAGGTCCGATTATATTTGAATGGCCGGCGGGAACGGCAACCCGGCGCAAACGCTAAGGTACAGGGGCTCGCGTGTCTGGGCTCAGCCCCCTTCGCCGCGTCGGACGAGGTTCCTTGTTGCGCTTCTGGCGTTTGGCTTGAGTTCAGTTTTGCCACTGTTCCGGAGCGTCCGTGCTCACGCGGCCCACCTTCGTTCAGACGAACAGTGCCTGAACTACCCACGAGTCCGAGGCATTTCCCGCACCCAATAACCTGCCGCCAGAGCTCGAAGAACCGCGCAACGCCGCAAATGCGTAGGATGGGGTGGCAAATATGATTCACTCTCTCCGCCGACCGATTAGGCGGGGCAGGGTGGCGGGCGTCAGCCGTCACAGTCGCCATGCCCGCGAGCCCGATCCTTCGGCGACCCGACGTTCTATTTCGCTTTAGTCGCTCTTGTGATCAGGGGCGCCAGCCTTCCCGCTCGGCTGAGTCATCGACGGCGGATCGCTCGCCGGGAACGAATCTTCGAGCTCCCGCCCGAGCTCGTTGTCCGCCTCATCATGCTTCTGCTTTTCGGCCTTCTGCTTTTCGTCGATCTTGGATTTGGCTTTCTCAATCATTCCAGCCTCCTCGCCAATGCAACTCGCCAAGGATTAACAGGCGCGTGCGCGAACCGTTCCCTTGGCGGGCGAGAAAACTCACGCTTGGGCCGAGCTGCCGCTCCGCCCAAGGGCAAGAAGTGTCGCGAGCGGCACGCTCCGCGCATTCGTCGATCTTCCAATAGGGCGGGGCGAAGAAGCGGACGCCGATGACCGCGAAGCGCCGCAAGTGCATGCCTTGGTTCGAATCCTGGTTGCCCAGCCAGCAATTAAGTAATTGATATTGCACGCTTTTTTGTCTTTCTGGCGAGCCCTGTTCTGTCGCTAAATTGCGGGGTTACGCGGTCTTGCGCTGGATCCGATTCGCGGCGGAGACGCGTTCAGGCGCAATCTCGGCCGCGCCCGTCGTGAAAATCTCTCCGGCGCCATTTCGGGGTTTACTTTTTTCGTGGGCCGAGCAGCTTATTTCGCACGCGAAGCCGATGTGACGGAGGCGACGGCTTGCGGAACCGGCGCCCCGTTCTCAGCGGAAGCCGAGCAGCTTTCGCTGTTCGGCCCAGTCGGGCGATAGCCGCGGCGTCAGGCGCATCAATGTCTTGGCGGTGAGTTGCGGCGGTTTTCGGCCATTGATGATGGCCGTGGTGATGTCGGGCGCTAGCCAGGGAAGACGCAGAATGGAATAGACGTAGGCCGCCGATACGCCCTCCTCGCGCGCGACGTCATGCACGGTCAGCTTGGGGTTATGGGTCAGGCGCGCCTGGATGTGGTGAGAGCGAGCAATGATTTTGAGCAAGCTGGGATCGGCTGCCGTCTGGTCCTCGGGGTCCTCGACCAGCAGTCGCATTTCGCGGCCGACGCGCTTGAGGGTCGCCGGCGCCGTCAACCTCAAGATATCGCTCACATCATTGATCAGTCCCTGATGCTGCGTCTTCAGATCAATCGAGCCGACCAGCAGCTCGATAAGGCGGCCTCGAGAGAGCGTGATTTCGATGCATTCGGATTTGATCTCCACGCGGCAGAGCAGCGCCATGAGCATCGCTTTGACTTTGTCTGGCGCGTAGCCTCCGAGTTCTTCCGCGATCTGACGGCTGCGTTCGATCAGTTGGCTCCATCCTGAACCGTTGGGCGATTCATTGTTGGCGGCGTCGAGGATCGCTCGGGGGTCGGCGAGAAATGCGCGAAGCCTGTCGATCACCACGGCTTCCAAATTGCCCGCGGGTATTCGCCGGCCGCTCGAACGGGTCCTTTCCGCCCCCGGTGATGAGGGAGGTCGAAACATAGTAACGATAACGCGTTCCCTTCTTGACCGCATGTGTTGGCGTCAGGCTCTCAGCCCAAGAATCCCGACTGGCTAAATCACGATTTCCAATTGCAAAGAGAAATTGACGACGCGACGGTTGACATCAAAATAGCGAAGTTCGGCGGCGAATGGAGACCAGACGGCGATGACTGGCTCGGCGACGACAATCGACAGGTCTAAAGAAGCAGAGCACACGATTGCCGCCCTTCACAAGCAAGGCCTCTCAGTCTTAAAAATCGCCGGGCAAACCCGTATCGCCGCTCACAAGGTGCAGCGCGAGATAAGCGGCCCGCAACAGTACAAACGCTCCCCGCGCGACCCGGATTTTGCGGCTATACAACGAGCCTATGAGGGCGGAAAGACCCTCACCAACCTTTGGCTCGATTACCGCGCCAGCGTTGACAAGCCGCCGTGTTACACGCGGTTTCTGCGCCGCCGCACCTTGTGGATCGCCGCCGGCAAACCGGACCCGCAAAAGCCCATTGTGCTTTCCGGGCCGAAGGGGGCGCAGGCACCGACGCCATTGCCGATCGTGGTCGCGTCGGGCCTCGCTTTCATAGGTGAAGATGGCGTCGCCCTGCAGGTTCGAAAGGGCGCGCTCTGCATCCGAAGTGCGGATGGCGCTGAGCGCCTGTTCCGACCCAGCGAGCATATCATCAAGACCCTGATCCTGGCCGGCGCTGGCGGCCCGGTAACCGTCGAAGCGATACGTTGGGTTGAGGCCGAGCGCGTTGGACTTTTGATTGCGAATAGGTCCGGCGAAGGGTTCTCGCTGTTTTCGACTGACGCGACACTCAATGCGTCAAAGACCGCGACGCCGCTGCGCCGTAAGCAGTTCATGGCCGATCCGCTGAAGGTCGCGAAGCATATCGTGCGGCTCAAAATCGAGAGCATGAAACTTGATCAAGAGGCCGTGCGCGAGGCTATGGAGCGCCTTAAGAGGGCGCGAATCGTCTACGATGCAGTATCCGTCGAAGGAATGGCCACGCGGCTCTATTGGGCGCGCTGGCGAGGCTTTGAGATCAAATTTCGCGACAAAGTTCCGGAGGCGTGGAAGACCTTCCAAACCCGCCTGCCGGCGCGGTTCTTGAAGACGGCGCGAACGGCCGCGGTGTTTAGTCCGAGGAACGCGACGAGGCCGGCGAATGCCGCACTTTCATATGCGTATCAGGTTACCCTCTCGCAGCTCGTGCGGGCCATTATTGCGCTTGGTCTAGACCCGGTCTATGGCTTCCTCCACGTCGACAAGCGCGGCCGGCTCTCGTTTGGTTATGACTGTCTGGAGTTGC
Organism: uncultured Alphaproteobacteria bacterium; assembly: GCA_963789645.1. Classification (GTDB taxonomy): domain Bacteria; phylum Pseudomonadota; class Alphaproteobacteria; order Rhizobiales; family Beijerinckiaceae; genus Methylocapsa. The sequence goes on from CAWBLM010000013.1 coordinate 45,663, forward strand.
TCCGGGTGCACATAGACACCGTCGTTTTTGATTTCATGGGCGGCCCGCCGGTTTGAGCGTGCGGACTTCGCCGAATTCGAGGGCGGAGCGGTTCGCCTATCGAGCAAGCTGGCGCGAGAGATAGCGGCGCGAGTTTTGGCGAAGATCACGTTTCATGAGTGTCAGCAGGCGGTGATGGAGGTTGTGAGCGGATGGTGACGTTGGAGTCGCCTCGTATCGGTGGACGGTTTTCGGCTTATGTAGGCTTGATTAGTGTTGATTTCCGCCGAGAAGTGACCCCTGTTTTTCCACTGAGAAGTGACCCACCTGGATTTATTCCGGATCCAGCGCTCGAACGGTGCGCCATTGACGACAGTGGACACATTGCAGTGGGCAGCCATGGCGACCACGTGAAGAAAATCCAGACCGCGTTGAACAAACTGAGCGCTGGGCACGGTCGGGAAAATTTCGCGTTAAAGAGGGACGGCTGGTACGGCCCCAAGACCGCAGCTGCCGTCAAGGCCTATAAAGTCGGATTCGCCCGATCCGGGCCACGTTATAATTGCAAACCCGAGCGCGGACACCACTTAGCCACGAATCGCGATTGCCGCTGCGTAAATCCGAGTGATCACGTGGGAGCCCATCGGGACCGATGCTTGCTGCGGGCTCCGGCGATACCGAACACGAGGACAGCGGTCAGTAGCCCCCTGAGGTCCACGCGTAGGTGGGAAGCACTCATCGCTCACTTCATAGCAGCCAAGGTTTCCACGAGAGGGCGATTGATCACCCGAATGATGCCGATGCCTGGGTAGTCCAGGTCGATGATCATCCATAGAGCGACCGCAAGGACGCCCCCGTAAACGGAGTCGAGCAGGATGAATTGACGGCCCACACGACCATTGCCGAAGCCCACCAGGCCAAAACCGATCGCCGCCGTCCCCAGAAGCACCGCCATGATCGGCAAGGGCAGATGTCTTCTCGCCATGGCGAGGTGCGTCGAATGCAGATCGATGACCTCGTTGATCGGGGGCAGGACGACCGTCATCAGTGGCGCATTCTCCTGCGCGCCCTTGACCGCCGCTTGCCGCATCCGTTCGTGCAAGCGACCTACTTTGGCGAGCAAGGGCTCGATCTGATCGCGTCGCTCGCCACTTAGCAATTGGACCCGGTCGGCAGTGTACTCTCTCAGCGCGGCCTTCAGTTCGCTGCGTTGAGGTTCAGCAATGGTATCGGCCCTCAGGTAGGCGGTGCCGAGTGCATTCGCCTCGTTTACGATGATGTCTAGCCGGTCGATGAAGCGCGATGCCGCCCCGGAAAATGCGAAGCCGATCAAAAACGCAACCAGAGCGGCCGTGGACGCCCGAATCAGAGCTACCTGTCGGTCGAAAGGGTCATCAGCCGAGCGGACCCGTGAACCCAGCCAGAAACCAACCTCGTGGGCGGCCACAACTCCACTGATCAGGCCCACAGCAATCTGTAACTCCGTCATCAGCGGCCCGCCTAAACCAGAGCTTGCTTTAACTCAGCTTACGGTGACGGTGAAAGCGGCAAGCGCATTGACCTCGTCCACAGCCAGCTTGATGACGCGCCTGTGCAATTCGCCGAAAGTTTTATACGCGCAGGGAGGGACGCCCAGCATGTCGCGGAACTCGTCAAGGCTATAAACCGACATTCCCCGGATGACTTCCGGCCTGATCGGAAATCTGCACCTTTCCGGCAATTCCGGCAAGCCCCGAACCCGCCGGCCCGGGACGTCGATGGCTATGCGACGAGGCGGCGCGGTGCCGGCTGTCGAAAACCGTCAAGTTTTCCGTCTTCAAGACGCACCTCTCCCGTGGCTCTCGCTCGAACGCATGACACACGACTACGCTGTTGATGTGACCGGCGGCGGCCGCAACTCCCGGATCATCCGCAAGATGTCGGCGAACAGATTCCGTGGCATTGCGACCTCGGCCATTTGGAAGGCGACATTGCGCCCATGGCTGACGACCTTCGCGCCGATCTTGATCAGCTTCTCTTTAAGGCTCGTCAGCGACCAGTCCTTGATCGGCTCGGGCGTCGCGAGCGTGTGAAGGAAATTGCCGAGATTGTAGGCGAGCGCATGAAGCTGAAGGCGAACCGCGTTTGCGGCGAATGACCGACATGAAAGCCGCGTCCATTTGATCGCCCCCTTGCCCTCTTTGATCCATTGTTCGCACGTGCCTCGCTTGTTGTGGAAGGCAACAACATTCGCGGCCGGGCGAGCCATGTTGGTGACGATGAAGCCGACGCGCGAATAAAGCTCGCCCGGATGCCATTCGACTTTGGCGACGACCCGGCGCGGGGCTCGTCCAGCTGCCGGCCTGATAGGTTAAATTGGCGTAGGATCGGCGCACCTCGTTCGGTGGCCTCCCGACGGGCCGCGTCAGCAGATAGCCGATCCTCTCTTGCAGAATGCGGTTCGCCGGCAGGCGGATCGCGTATCTGATCCTCTCAGCTTCGAGATACTCGTAAACCATCCTGTTCGCCGTGCGTCGGGCTGACGCTCGAATCCATGTCGAGCACCACGCCTCGCGGCGGACGGCGAGCATGAACGCGGTCGATCCATTGGCCGGAAAGATCGACAAGAGCCGACAGGTTCTGCCAGCCACTTCGCCTCGAAGCGGCCCATCTGGCTCGGCGAGGCCGCGCAACCTTGAGCCGCCTTGCCGCCGACGATCCAACGCATCGCCGGATCATGACGCAAACGTTCAGCGTCGTTCACGTCCTCGTATCCGGCAAGCCGACTGACGACGGATTGCCGCAACATCCCGACCAGAGCATGTCGGCCATTCTTGCCGGTTCGCGCATCCGCGAGCGCTTCCCCTGCCATCGCGCTGAGTCCAAGCGCGTCGTCGAGTTCGCGATAGGCGAGCAACCCAGCGTCGGAGGTCACGACCGAACCGCGAAACTGGAGCATCAATCGGCGGTCGAAATCGAGCCTGAGTGAGAGCCCCATCGTTCGATTCACCCGCCAGGTCCGTCAATGATTGGAGCCGCAACTCGGAAATAAGCTATTGAAAATTATATCTGAATCGCGTGTCAGGCTCTGCAAATCTGTGCTTCATCCGGCGAATGCAGGCTTATGATTTGATGGTCAGACCGGGGTCAAGTTCCTTGCTTTCTCCTTCCGTCCTTTTGTTGCGGCCGCGCTTGCCTTGAACCGGAAGCTGTCGTTGCCGGCTTCGACGATGTGGCAGTGGTGGGTGAGGCGATCGAGCAGTAGTTCGTGAGGATTGCCCAGTGTCAAAGCCGGGAGTAATCATTGCCTAATAATGTCGCGGCGTATTGGCCAAATGCACAAGAAATAAACGCCCCGCGAAACCTTTCAGCATAGCTTCCTGGGGAGGGAACAATGGATGACGTTGTCAAGACAGCGCCTGCGCCGACGATCAGCAATTCCTGGCGCGACTTCCAACCTGGCCGATGGCAGGACGAGATCGATGTTCGGGGCTTCATCGTGGCCAATGTCGATCCTTATCAAGGCGACGGCGCATTTCTGGCGCCGGCGTCGGCCCGCACCAAAGCTGTCTGGGCCGCGTTGCAGCCCTGTTTCCGCGAGGAGATGAAGAAAGGCGTCCTCGACGCCGATCCGGCCAATCCGTCGACAATGCTGGCGCATGGCCCGGGCTATATCGACCGCGACAACGAGATCGTCGTCGGACTCCAGACCGACAAGCCGTTCCGCCGCGCGATCATGCCGAATGGCGGATTGCGCATGGTGGAGGCGGGCCTGAAGGCGGCGGGGATCGCACCCGACCCTGCCGTGGAGAAGACCTTCACGCTCTATCGCAAGACCCATAACGACGGCGTGTTCGACGCCTATACGCCCGAAATCATGAAATGCCGCAAGGCCAGCATTATTACGGGCCTTCCCGACGCCTATGGCCGCGGGCGAATCATCGGCGATTACCGTCGTGTCGCCCTTTACGGCGTCGACCGGCTGATCGAAGCCAAACACGCCGAACGCGCCCAGATCGACGACATGTGGCCGACGGACGACATCATCCGCCAGCGCGAGGAACTCGCCGAACAATTGCGGGCGCTCGCCGATCTCAAGGCGATGGCCAAGCTCTATGGCTTCGACATCAGCCGGCCGGCGGCCAACGCCGCGGAAGCGGTGCAATGGACCTATTTCGGCTATCTCGGCGCGATCAAGGAGGCGAATGGCGCGGCAATGTCCATGGGCCGCATCAGCACCTTCCTGGACATTTACATCGCGCGTGACCTGCGCGAGGGGCGTCTCGACGAGGACGGCGCCCAGGAGCTGATCGACCAGCTCGTGATCAAACTGCGCATCGTCCGCTTCCTGCGCACGCCCGATTATGACGCCCTATTCTCAGGCGACCCCTATTGGGCGACCGAATGCATCGGCGGCATGGACCTCGACGGGCGGACTCTGGTCACCCGCACCAGTTTCCGGATGCTGCACACCCTGACCAATCTCGGCCCGGCGCCCGAGCCGAACATGACCGTGCTCTGGTCAAAGGACCTGCCCGAGGCGTTCAAGCATTATTCCATCAAGCTCTCGTCCGAGACGTCGTCGATCCAATACGAAAGCGACGACCTGATGCGTCCCTATTGGGGCGACGATTACGGCATCGCCTGCTGCGTTTCGGCGATGCGTCTCGGCAAGCAGATGCAGTTCTTTGGCGCGCGCGTGAATCTCGCGAAATGCCTGCTCTACGCCATCAATGGCGGCCGCGACGAAGTCAGCGGCGAACAGATCGCGCCGCCCGCGCCGGCCTGCGCCGGCGAGGTGCTGTCCTATGACGACGTCATGGAAAAGTTCGACCGCATGATGGAATGGCTCGCGCGCACCTATGTGCATGCGATGAACTGCATCCATTACATGCACGACAAATATTTCTACGAGCGCCTGGAAATGGCGCTGCACGACCGCGACATCCTGCGGACCATGGCTTTCGGCATAGCGGGCCTTTCGGTCGTGGCCGACAGCCTTTCGGCGATCAAATACGCCAAGGTTCGTCCCATCAGGGACGAGACGGGCCTCGTGATCGATTACGCGGTCGAGGGCGATTTCCCCCAATTCGGCAACAACGACGACCGGGTCGACCTGATCGCGGTGGACCTGGTGCGGAGCTTCATGAACAAGCTCCGCAAACATCCGACCTATCGCGGGGCGCTGCACACACAGTCGGTTCTAACCATCACCAGCAATGTCGTCTATGGCAAGGCGACGGGCAACACGCCCGACGGGCGCCGCAAGGGCCAGCCCTTCGCGCCCGGCGCCAATCCTATGCACGGCCGCGACAGCCACGGCTGGCTCGCCTCCTGCCTGTCGGTCGCGAAACTACCTTACGCCGACGCCCAGGACGGCATCAGCTACACCGTGTCCATCACGCCGCAGCAGGCGCATCTGTCCGAGGAAGAGCTGATCGCGGCGGCCACCAAAGCCTTCGACATGTATTTATGCGACGGCTTCCACATGAACCTCAATGTCATCGACAAGACGACGCTCGAGGATGCGATGAAGCACCCGGATAAATATCCGCAGCTGACCATCCGCGTCTCTGGATATGCGGTCAATTTCGTCCGGCTGACGCGCGAGCAGCAGATGGACGTCATCAGCCGCACTTTCCACGGCCAGCTCTGAACGGGGAGGCCCGGCTATGTCCCACCTTGGTCATATCGAGGCTGGTAGCCGCTACGACATGCGCGTCGACATGTCGCCCGACGCGCCCCCCGACACGGAAGTCGATGGCGACGGCGCCTTCGGCTATGCCCATTCCTACGAATCCTCGTCGCGCTATGACGGCCCGGGCCTGCGCGTCGTGCTGTTCGTTTCGGGCTGCCTGTTGCGGTGTTCCTATTGCCACAATCCCGACACTTGGCACCTCAAGGATGGAACCTATATCGCTGCGCAGGAAGTCATCAGCCGGCTTGGCGATTTCGCGCCGGCTCTAAGGACGCTCGACGGGGGCCTGACCATTTCGGGCGGCGAGCCGATGGTGCAGATGGCCTTTACAAAGCGCATCCTCGCCGGCGCAAAAAGGCTCGGCCTGCACACGGCGATAGAGACGTCGGGCTATCTCGGCGACCGGGTCGACGACGACTATCTGGCGAACCTCGATCTCGTCCTGCTCGACATCAAGAGTTCGGATCCGGAGACCTATCTCAGAACGACGGGGCGCGAGCTCGCGCCAACCCTGCGTTTCGCCGAAAGGCTCTCGGCGCTGGGCAAGCCGGTCTGGGTTCGCTTCACGCTCGTTCCCGGCCTGACGGACGATCCCGAAAACGTCGCGGGAATAGCCCGTTTCGTCGCGCCCATGAAGAATGTCGAATGGGTGGAGGTTCAGCCTTTCCACGAGTTGGGCGCCTTCAAGTGGAAGGCGATGAACATTCCCTACAAGCACGCCGAAACGCCGACGCCGACACCCGACCTGATCAGCCGGGTCATCGGTCAGTTCCGGGACGCCGGCTGCAACGCGCGCTGATTGATTTCCCAGACGTTTCCCGCCACGGAGTTAGTCCATGCTGGACGTTGCGCGCAACATCATCGGCTCGCAGCCGATCCTCGCGACCTTTCTCGCCATCGGCCTCGGCTATGTCGTCGGTCAGATCCTGCGTTCAGAATGCCGCCGATGGCATATTGCATGCGGCCGGACGAGCGACGGCAGCGAACTCGGGCCGACTCTCGATGCGGCGAGCCGTCGGCAGGCGCGACCGTTCCGGCGGCCAACCGAAGAGATGAGCGTCCGACGGAACGATCGCACAAAGGTGCCGACCTGGAATGGGCGGCTCACCACTCCCAAGCCAGACGGTAGACCCAATTCTGCAATGGCTTGTCGATATTCCACACGATGGAGTGTCCATCCGAACTTTTCTCGGCCGTCGGCTCGTTCACCAGGTGGTTCTCGGGCGTCTCGCTGCGCGGGTAGGCCGCGCGCTGGAAGGAGCCGAAAGTCCTAGTCGAGGAGCGAACCTCGAGCCGAATGCTTTGAGTAGGAAATTGGACCGGAATTCCGATCCACTGACTTTCCGGCGTCAGGAAAACATTCCAATAGACCGAGTCGACCTTCACATCGAACCACTCGCCCAGTGGCTCGTTGGACACGTCGACGAGCACGTCGTAGAGGCGATCGATCGGGCGCCACTGGATCAGCGGGCGCTCCGATGCGTTCCTCACCGTCATCCTATGCGTGCTCGAGGTAAACTCCGGCTTCACGTCCCCCGTGACTGCGCGTCTCATCACGAAGGTCCTGATATCGTCGCGCAGGCGCTTCAACTTGAACCGATCATGCCAGACGGTTTTCGAAGTCGGCACGGACAGCGCCTCGGCGGACACCGGCTTCCAATCGGAGAGATCTACGACGCGATCCTGGTTGAATATCTCAAAGCCCACCTGAGGTGGTGGAGGCGGAGGCGGCGGCGGTTTAAGCAGCCCCAGCAGAAACATTGCCAGCGCTACCGCTACGACCGCTAGGAGGATGTACTTGATCTTGACGATCGAAATAAGCCTCACCCAGATCGATCGAGCCGCAGCGCGTGCCCATCATCAGGCCGTCGATAGCGGTGAAGCCCATGGTGTTGGCGACGCTGCGTCCGTCCTTGACGGCGCAAAGGCTCGCGCCGTTGCCGAGATGGGCGAAAACGACGCGGCCGCCTGGGAGTTCCGGGGCCAGCTCCCTGATGCGAGAGACCAGATACTCGTAGGATATCCCATGGAATCCATAGCGTCGCACGCCCTCATCGGTGAAACGACGCGGCAGGGCGAAAGTCTGGGCCAGCAGAGGCTGGCCCCTGTGAAAGGCCGTGTCGAAACAGGCGACCTGCGGCTTATGCGCCGCCACGTCGAACACGGTTCTGATCGGCGCGAGATTGTGCGGCTGGTGCAGCGGCGCCAGCGGGGAAAGTTTGGCGAGTTCCTCCGGCACCGCCTTTGTCACGACGATCGGCCGGTCATAATGGACGCCGCCGTGGACGACGCGATGGCCGAAGCCGACGATTTCCGAGCCATCGAGCAACGCGTGGCTGGCCATGATGATTTCGCGCATGGCGGCGTCGTGATCGAAACCGTCCTTGGGAAATCGGCGATCGTTGAGAGCGGCGCCATCGGGGCCGACGATTTTCAGATGGGGATCGACGCCGACGCCTTCGACTTGCCCCTTGAAGACCAACCTGCTTTCCGGCGTCGTCTCATAGGTCGCGAATTTGATGCTCGACGACCCGGCGTTGATGACCGCGATGCAATCGGCCATGTCTTTCTCCTTCGCTGTGATAGGACGCTCCATTCGGACGGAGCGTCTTGGCGGCGCGCTCAGGCAATCGAAGCCGACGTCGATTTCCGGCGCGCCGCCGCGACCATGACCGCCACGGCGCAGGACGCCAGCCGGCTGATCACGGAATCCGCGCGGCTTGTCAGAATGATGGGCACGCGAGCGCCGAGCACGATTCCGGCGGCGTCGGCCCCCGCGAGGAAGGAAAGGCTTTTCGCCAGCATATTGCCGGCTTCGAGGTCTGGAACGGCGAGCACGTTGGCGTGGCCGGCGACCGGCGAAACGATTTTCTTGATCGCGGCGGCCTCCGGGCTGATCGCATTGTCGAGCGCGAGCGGACCGTCGAGAACGGCGCCGGTGATCTGACCCCTTTCGGCCATTTTGCACAGCGCCGCCGCCTCGATCGTCGAGGGGACCTTCGAGTTCACGGTTTCCATGGCGCTGAGGATCGCGACGCTCACTTCCTCCACGCCGAGGGCATGGGCGAGGTCGATCGCGTTCTGGATGATGTCGGCCTTCTCCTCCAGCGTTGGGGCGATATTGATCGCGGCGTCAGTGATGATCAGCGGCTCCGGATGGTTGGGCACGTCCATCACGAAACAATGGCTGATGCGCCGGGAAGTCCTGATCCCGGCCTGTTTCGACACCACCGCGCCCATCAGTTCGTCCGTGTGCAGGCTGCCTTTCATCAGCGCCTCGGCCTTGCCCGCGGTCACCAGATCCACGGCCTTGGCCGCCGATTCATGGCTGTGTTGGGTATTGACGATCTCGAGGCCTTCGATAGCGAGGCCCGCCTGAGCGGCGACAGCCCGAATGCGTTCGGCGGGGCCGACGAGGATGGGCTCGATCAGGCCGAGCTCCCTGGCCTCGATCACGCCGGTCAGGGAGACCACGTCGCAGGGATGCGCGACAGCCACTTTGATCGTCCGCTGATTTTTTGCGACGGCGATCAGGTGCTCGTATTTTTCATGGCGCGCGGTCGCGCCATGTTCCAGTCGTTCCGCCATTGCGCGCTCTCCAATGCCCTTTTGTTTTGTTGGTCGCGGTGCCGGCAAATTGGTCCGTGCGCCGATCGACCTGCGATCGAAATCCAATTATTGCGGCTCACGCCTGGCGCGTACAGTCTCGAAGCTGTCATCATATGCCTGAACATCGCCGGCAAGTCGCCTTGTAAGGACGCACCCCGATGCTGAGCGTACACGATCTTTTCAAGGGCCGCCATTTCGACCGGGAGATCATCGTCCTCTGCGTGCGCTGGCATCTCTGATTCAAGCTCAGCTTTCGGGACCTCGTGGAAATGATGGCCGAACGCGGGATACCTCTGGCTCATACGACATTCATGCGCTGGATCCAACGCTATGTTCCAGAATTCGAAAAGCGGTGGAACCGCTTCGCTCGCCTAGCGGGCGGATCCTGGCGCGTCGATGAGACCTACATCAAGATCAAGGGTCGCTGGACTTATCTCTACCGCGCCGTCGACAAGGCTGGAAAGACTGTCGATTTTCTGCTCCGCGCCAAGCGCGATGTCGCAGCGGCCAAAGCGTTTTTCAGTCGGGCGTTCAAGAACCAGCGCCGACTGCCGCAGAAGATCACGCTCGACGGCTATCAAGCTTCGCATCGAGCGGCGCGTGAATTCCTCGAACAGCATCAAGGCGGCGCACGGACCAAAATTCGGTCGTCAAAATATTTGAATAACCTCATCGAACAGGATCACCGATCGGTCAAACTTCGTGTGCGTCCGATGCTTGGATTGAGGCGCTTTTGGAGCGCGTCAATTACCATCGCCGGCATTGAACTCATTCACCGGATTAGAAAACGTCAGTTCAAGCTCGGAAGGCTTCGCATCAAAGGCAACAGGGCACCCGAAAACCGGAATGCCAACGACACCTGTCCCGCCGCAGCTCCCTTGTGCTCGCGGTCCACATCTGGAACCCCCGAGGTCCCGAGCCGGAGAGCTAATCGCAGGGATTTATGAGCGCCGTAATCGGCGCTCTCGTCGTCGGCGGCTCATCTGGCGACGCCGTTCGCCAAACGGATCACGGGCGGCGTCGTTCACGTCGACGGGGGCGTCAACGGCGGCCATAAAGCCTTTGTCGGCGTCATCGCCCAGGAGGTAAAGGGCGTCATGCCCGAGGCTGTCTTGCGCGCGAAGGACGGTTACCTGCGAGTCGAATACGATAAGATCGGCGTAACGTTCCAAAGCTACGATCAATGGGCGGCTTCGGGCGGCCACATCACCGGCGCTGCGGCGCCGACGATTCACTGAAGACCCGGCCAAGCGAAAGCGCGTTCGCTTCGAACGTCAGGGCGCCGCCGTTTCGAAAGTTTCGATTGGGGCGCCGAAACACGCCTTTCTGACGAGGGGGAGCCCTATGGCCTGGAACCGCTGGTATCGGATTAGGAGCTATATCGGCTCTTCGCTCTGGGTCATCCCCTTCGTCGCTCTCGTCCTCGAGCAGATACTTCTGCGTAGCGCGCTGGCGCTGAGCGACAAGTTGGACTGGACGCCGCTTTGGCCGCTCACCGAGTCTGCGACGTCGACGGCGCTCCAAACCATCATTTCGCTGTCGCTTTCTTTCCTCGTTTTCACCTTCGGGTCCATTCTCGTGGCGATTCAGGTTGCGAGCGGTCAGCTGACGCCGAGGATCATCGCCACCGCCTTGCTGCGCGACAATGTCAACCGGCTGACGGCGGGGCTTTTTGTTTTTACTCTGCTCTTCGCGATCGGCTCCGTCGCACGGCCGAATCCTTCGGGGCCTCGTCTGATCCTCTGGCTTAATGGCTTTCTTGGCCTCGCTTCGATCTGCGCCTTTCTCTACCTCATCGACTATGCGGCGCGGTTGCTGCGTCCGGGCTCGATCCTGTGGCGCATCGCCGAAGACGGAAGGGCGGTCATCGAAGACGTCTATCCAAGGCCGGCGCAGGACGCGGACGGGGGCTTGCGCGCGCCAAACCTTGGCAAGCCGGACGTGATCATCCCGCATCGCGGCGGCGGGGCCGTCGTCATCGCGATCAACATTCCCGCTTTGGTCGCCGAAGCGCGGCGGTCGGACTGTCTGGTGGAATTGGTTCCGCGGGTGGGGAATTTCGTTGATGTGGGCGAGCCGCTCTTCCGGCTTTATGGCGTCAAGGGCGATGTAAATCAGGTCAAGCTGCAGAACTCCGTCGCGCTCGCGCCGGAGCGGACGATCGAGCAGGACGCGACCTTCGCCATCCGGGTGATCGTCGACGTCGCTAACAAGGCGCTGTCGCCGGCGATAAACGATCCGACAACCGGTGTCCTTGCAATCGACCAGGTCCATCGCCTGTTGCGCATGATCGGCCAACGCCACCTTCACGACGAGATCGTCGCCGATGGCGACGGACAAGGCCGTCTGGTGCTGCGCACGCCGAACTGGGACGATTTCGTGCAGCTGGCTTGTTGCGAGATTCGCCTTTACGGCGCGGGAAACTTCCAGATTGCGCGGCGCCTGCGCGCGATGATCGAAGACCTCATGCAAACGTTGCCGGAACGACGCCGTCCGCCTCTGCGACAGGAATTGCGATTGCTGGATGAGATCATAGACCGCCTTTATCTCTCGCCGGAAGATCGAGCGCTGGCGCGGACGCTGGACATGCAGGGGCTCGGCGGCGGGATACATGGCCAGGCAGGAATAAGCGGATAAGCGGGCAGGTTCGCGCGATTACGCGAGCTGCAAGCGCGCAAGACATGGAGCAGCGCTGCATGCCGATCGATCGAATCGTCAGCGTCCTCGTCAATGTCACATTGGTCCAGTTGATGGCGACGATCGGCCTTGGCGTCACGATTAGGCAGGTGGGCGCCGTCGCGATGAATGGACGGCTGGTCGCAGCCGCGGCCGCCGCCAACTATTTACTTGTTCCGGCCTTTGCCGTGGCGCTGCTTCTGTTGTTCAAATCCCCGGCGCTTGTTGCCGCCGGATTTCTGATCACCGCGGTCTGTCCGGGGGCGCCGTATGGGCCGCCCTTCACGGCGCTCGCCAAGGGCGACGTCCCGGTTTCGGTCGGCCTGATGGCCTTGCTGGCGGCGTCTTCGGCGATCGTCTCGCCCTTGCTGCTGTACGCGGCATTGCCCCTGGTGGCGAGCGATCAGGCTCTCACGATCAATGTCCTGCAAATGGACGAGACGCTTTTCGCGACCCAGCTGTCGCCACTGGCCGCCGGCGTCCTGCTCCGGGCGTGGCGGCCGCAATTGGCTGAGCGTCTCATCAAGCCGTCGAAGCGCTTGAGCCTCATCCTCAATCTCGCGACCGTCGGCCTGATCGTCGCCGTTCATTACAAGCTCCTGCTCGACATCCGGCCCATCGGCTATGCCGGAATGCTGGCTCTCGCGCTTGCGAACGTCGGCGTCGGATGGGCGCTTGGAGGTGAGGGCGAGGGACATCGCGTCGCCATGGCCTTTTCCACCGGCGTCCGCAATGTTGGCGTCGGTCTCGTTATCGCGACGGCGAGTTTCCCGGGCACGCCGGCAGTCACCGCGGCTCTGGCCTATGCATTGTTCCAGACGATCATGCTCGCCCTTCTGGCCTTCGTTTGGGGACGTCTGATTCTAAGCCGCCGAGCGCAACAGCAAGTCCTACAAGGGCAAGACCAAACCCGACCAGAGTGAATCCCGTCAACGCCGGATTCGCGTCAATTTCCCTCGCCCAACGGTAGCCCATAACGAAGAGAACCGCCAGCAAAAGTAAGTTTGACACGCGCAAAGCCATCCAGTCGTCCCGCAGAAACAGGAATGGCGCGATTGCCGGCGTCGTTGTCGCGCAAACCAGAATGAAAATCGCAAGAGCGCCTTTGATGTCGCCGCGCCTTAAGCCCGAATGTGTGCGATTTCCGCCAGCGCCTCCTCAGGCTCAAGTTGATCGAACAGCGATGGTCTCAACCTTCCCTCTCGTTTGCCCATCGGCGATGCGCATTTTGTGTTGGGCGCGCGCCGAGATCGAGGCGCTTTATGAAAGGGCGCCGCGCGCAACTGTATTATTGTTCGAAAGCTCGCGCTAATCTGTTCCGTCTGAGACGAGGCGGCCATGTCGGATCAAGACAAACAACAAGCGATCGAAGCGAAAGGCGCCTCGGCCATTTCGCTCGACTGGATCATAAGGCTTTGCGCGATAGGCGCGCTCGCTTATTGGTCGATCGTCCTGGTGCAGCCATTTCTGACGATTGCCGCCTGGAGCGTGATTCTCACAGTCGCGCTTTATCCAGCCTATGAACGGCTTGCCTTGACGCTAGGCGGACGGCGGCGTCTTACGGCCGCCCTTATGACTTTCGTTTGCCTGGTGATTGTCATTGGGCCGGCATTGTGGCTGATCTTGGGGATCATCAACTCGCTTCGCCTTCTATCCGAATGGTTCGATCCCAAAGTTTTTTCGGTGCCGCCGCCGCCCGCCAAACTTCAGTCCTGGCCGCTGATTGGGGAGCCCGCGCACCAATTCTGGACGCTTGCCTCGGCTAACTTGCAGGCGGCGCTCGCGAAGATCGCGCCGCAACTGAAATCGGCCGCGGCCGGTCTTCTCCAAGTCGCTGCAGGTGCCGGCGCAGGCGCCCTCCGCTTGTTTGTCGCCATCGCCGTCGCGGGCTTTATGTTCGCGCCGGCGCCAGCAATGGTCGAGTCGATCCGGTCTCTCTCCCGACGGCTCTCGCCGGATCGAGGCGACAAATTTGTGACCATGACGGGCGCGACGATCCGGACCGTCGCTCGCGGCGTCATCGGCATTTCCGCGCTGCAGGCGATCCTCGCTGGAATTGGATTTACGGTCGCGGGCATTCCTGGGGCTGCCCTGCTGACGTCGGCGGCGCTTATATTGGGAATTGTGCAGATCGGCCCTTCCCTGGTCATTCTCCCGGCCATCGTCTGGGCATGGATGTCGATGGGGACCACCGGGGCGTTGCTGTTCACGCTCTATATCGTTCCGGTCAATTTTATAGACAATATTCTCAAGCCGCTCGTCATGACCCGCGGCCTCTCCACGCCGATCCTGATCATCCTCATCGGCGTCATTGGGGGCACGATCTCCTACGGCGTTGCGGGCCTATTTCTGGGACCGATTATTCTCGCCGTGACTTGGGAGCTATTCTCCAGTTGGGCAAATTCCGAAGCTTCGTATTGACGTTGCCCCTTGAGGCTTGTCCGTCTTGAAGGACATTCTGGCCCATGTTTGAGGACCAGAGAATGAAGCGCGAGCGCTGGGACGAAGAGCGAAATCATCGCGGCTTTGCGTCGCGCCGTTCTCGCACAAAGCGGGCCGATTTCCCTGACCGACTTGGCGCGCGTGGGCCGGATGGAGCGAAGCCCACTCGCGAGGAGCCTCAAGCCGATGGCGCGACGAGGCTTTGTTGTGGTAATCCATAATCATGGGGACTCCGCCCAATGTCCCAAATCTTCGGTCCCCGCAAAACCGGGATGCGCTCGGCCGCCGCGACGTCCTAACTTAGCTCTGCCGCGTGGCGTGCCATATTCCGCCGCAGTGCAAACTCTGCGACGACCATTTACCCGAGCCAGAATTACCTCGCACCCTGCCCGTGACATGTACGGCGTGGTGTAAAAGGCGAAGTGTCACCAAGACACCGCCTTTAGCGCTGATATGACCAGAACCCCGCACAAGAGCATGTCCCGTTGCGTGAACTCGACCGCCGCTTACGCCAATTTTTGTATTGTAAGCTTTATGGCAAGAACCATGCTGCGTTATAATGTGGACCGCGTAGATGCCACCATGATCATGACCAGGGAGACCAGCTTTCGCGTGAGCCGCTCCAATCCCCAGAAAGAAGCAGCTTGCCCCAGCAAGCGCCACGGCAAAACCGGCATATACTGCGGACCTCATCTTGTCGGATATCCACCGGATGACGGATCATGTTGACCCTAAGATTGCCGCTTTCCATGGGTATTGGCAATATGAACTGCTCTAACCCTGCATTCCCCAAATTGCCGCGGGGACAATGGCCAATATGCCCCGTTCCCGCGCTTCAGGCAAGTTGGAGCACCAATCTTACAGGACGCCACAAGCGATGTAGTCTGATCGGGACAACTTTTCGGACGTTTCGGCGCTCAGCTTCAATTTAATCGTCAACCTGTCGGGCCTTAAAACGCAGGCTTAGCGACATCTGGCAATCGATTGGACCGCCTGGCGGCAATTGCCTCGCGACGGATGACCAGTGAAATGGCGCAGCGGGACCGCTTGAACCGGTAACCGGCCGAAGCGTGGCGGTCTCCGGTCCGGCAAGCTCTCCCGTGCCTGGCGGCGTGGCGGGCCCCGGAAATCATTGCGCGACATCCGTGAAGACGTGCTTGCTCAGTGAGCCGGGTTGGCTTGGAACTGGCTGCTCCTGCAGGGTCCCCGGCGGCTACGCGAGAGGATTTGCGCAGTAGAGCCCAGCGAAACAATACTCAAGCTTAAGCGAAACGCGGCCGAGAACGCACGCGGTGGTAGTTTGCTTGATTCTAGAAAAGCGCTACAATCCATGTCAGTCCGAGGTTCATCGGGGAATCTCGGCTAAAGCCATGGGTCCAGCCCTTCGCAGACCATCCGCAGGCTTGTAGAATTTGGCCTTCACGCCGCCAAGCGGGGTAAGCGCCCTCGGCTTATTGAACCAAACTCACCCGAACCGGGCTTTTGCTCACTTGCGGTTCACCGCCAGGAGCATTAGTCTTGCTTGGGGAAAGCCTTCAACAGCCTAGAGGAGGGAGCAATGATCGGGTTAAGGTTGGTAGCTGTCGCGTTTGCCTTGGCTCTTGCAACATCGGCGCAGGCAATGCCGGTCGCGCCTCTTCATCAGCCGGACGGCATGGTGACGCAAGTCCGCGCTGCATGCGGTGCAGGTAGGACCCGCATTAATGGTGTCTGCGTGGCCAGAACCACTGTCCGTCATACCCGCCGGGCCGCCCGAAGGTATTGATCCGTTCGTGGCCGCATCGGGGCATTCCGGTTGAGCCCCGGCGGTAAGGACGATGCCGCGGGAGTCGTCATGCGCACGCCCTCTTGTAGTGGCGAGAGCCACGCTCAGTTGGCGTAAGCATTGTAATGGCTCGATACCTGCGGCCTCTTCCGTCTGGTTTTCACTGCTCGACTCGCCGTGCGAAATAGCCGCTTTCGGCCATCACTGCTGTTTCGCGTGTCAATCGGCGTGCAAATTTGGGTCTGACTCAGATTTGATGCAGTCCTATATGTGTATGTCGCTGTCTTCCACAGAGAATCAGCGTCATGCATCAAGCACTTCGTCCATCCAGCCTGGTTCCACAGGGCTTTATCGTCGAGAGCGCCAAGTACGACGAAACGACGACGGTCATCGTTGTGCGCCATTCCCACGCGTTCGGGGTCTGTCCATCATGCGGTGCAAGCTCCCGACGGGTTCACCGCCGATATCGTCGGCGCGTGACGGACCTGCCGTTGGCGGGGCGGCGCGTTCAGCTTCTGGTGACGTCGCGCCGCTTTCGGTGTGACGCTGTGCTATGCGGGAGGCATATTTTTACTGAGCGCTTCGCCGAGGGCGTTCTGGCTCCATCGGCGCGACGCACCGCGCGGCTCGACCACATCGTCCATCATCTGGGGCTGGCGCTGGGTGGTAGGCCTGCGGCGAGTTTCGCGGGCCGGATGATGCTGCCGGTGAGTAATGATACGTTGCTACGGATCGTGCGCCGGCGCGCCATCATCCCGTCAGGCCCGCTGAACGTGATTGGCATCGACGACGGGGCGAAGCCGGCTTGAGACTTCGACAGCGACGGGCAAAGCCTGTCGGAGAAGCCGGCGGAGGGCTGGCGGAGAAACCATCGCTATGGAACGATCGTCTGCGATCTGGAACGGCGTCGGCCCGTGGCGCTCCTGCCGGATCGCGAACAGGCCACGGCGCAAGCCTGGCTCGTCGGCCATCCCGAAGTCGGTGTCGTTGCGAGAGATCGCGGCGGCGGGTATGGCGAGGCCGCCGCCAGGGCGTTGCCTAACGCGACGCAGGTCGCGGATCGCTGGCATCTCATGGAGAACGCCAGCCGCGCTTTCCTCGATGCGGGGCGCAAATCCATGCGCCAGATCCGCACCGCCATTGGCGCAACGACGATCAACCCCGATCTTCTCACCTGTGCAGAGCGCATCCAATATGAGGGTTACCTTCGTCGCGAGGAGACCAATTCCGCGATCCTGACGCTTGCGAAGGATGGCGCGCCAATCAAGCAGATCGTTGGTCGCACGGGCCATAGCCGTAAACTCGTCCGGCCGGTCGTCCGCGGTGAGCGCGACGACATATTCCGCGTACGCCAAAGTTCGCTCGACGCGCATTCGCCCTGGCTCGACGCGCAATGGACGGCGGGTTGCCGTAATGCCGCCCGGCTCTGGCGTCAGCTCCGGCCGCTGGGGTTCCGCGGTTCAGCGCGGGTCGCCGCCGAGTGGGCGACCCGACGGAGACGCGCGGAACGGGCGGACGCAGAGGGCCTGAAGCGCATTCCTTCGGCGCGAACCATCGCGCGGCTGATGACGATCGGGAGAGATAATTTGTCGAAGGCCGATACGATGACAATTGCCGCGATCGAAAGCAATGTCCCGGCTCTGGTGAACGCCCGCCAGATCATCGCCGCGTTCCACGCTGTGATCCGGCGAAAGGCGGCAACGGAACTGGCTCCTTCGATCGACCGCGCCAGAACAACCCTCGTTGCTTCCTTCGCCAACGGGGTCCGCAAGGATGAGGCAGCAGTTCGCGCCGCAATTGCCTTGCCGTGGTCAAACGGTCAGACGGAAGGCCAGATTACGAAGCTGAAGCTCGTGAAGCGACAGATGTATGGCCGAGCCAAGATCGATCTTCCCCAGGCCTGGCTGATTGGAGCCGTCTAAACCCCTCGCTGCGCCAAAATTGCGTCAGACCCCCGGTTCGGTGCTGAAACACAGTCAAAATCTCGTTCAGCCGTGCGTCCGTCAGAATTAGCAGCCGAATTGCCGCCAGCGCGAATGGGTCGATCTTTCGGCGGCGATTTTCGGGCTTCGGCGCGTGTTTCGATCTGGGATTGGTCTCGTCGATATCGTAGGGAAGGCCGGTTGTTTCGGCTTCGGCGAGCGCGTCGCCGAGCCGCTCCATCTCATCGACTGAAAGAAAGCGCTCCCCTCGCTTCCTCGGGGTTGCGCTTGATTCCTTTGCGCGGATTCGGCGGCAACGTTAGGTCGTCACGCTCGGCCGCCGTCCAGTTCCAGACCGCGGAGAGGGCGGCGACCGTTCGGTTTGCCGCGCCTGGTGTGTTCGAAAGCGAATGATGCAGCTTTGAGACATCAGCGCGCCGGATATCGGTCATGCGCATGGCTCCGATCGCTGGCTCGATGTGCGAGCGTAGCAATACCTTATAGCCATTAAAGGTTCTCGGCTTGAGCTTGGTCGCCGCGTGGTGGGTCAGGAAGGCGTCTGCGCACTCGCCAAATGTGGGAACGGCACGCGCCGCGTGACGCTCGGCAATAGGGCCAGTGCCGCTCTCGATCGCCCCCAGCAGTTTCTTAGTCTGGCGGCGGGCCTCGTCCGGCGTCAGCCTCCCATGTTCGCCGATCGTAATTCGTCTCGATCGGCGCGCCTGCCGATATTGGGCGACATAGACTTTTTTGCCCGAGGCGAAGGCTGCGACGCCAAAGCCAGCGAGCGCGTCATCCCAAAGAAGTTCGAATCCCTTCCGGGACGCCAATGAAATCAATGTGATACGAAATGCATCGCTGGCCCGGCTCCCTCGTGGCTCAGGCGGATCCACCACGTATCGGTTGAGCCACCGTCTACCTTTTAATCCAAGGGGCGCTCTCAGCCCCGACATTCAACGGTCAATCACGTTTGTTGAATTGGTTCGCTGACCCGGGACGGCGCGAGCGCAAATATACGAAAAATATATTTCTCGGGAAAAAGCCGTTTTGTTATAAAGAACGGAATTTCATGGAAGACAATAAACCACGCTGTCGACAGCTTTCTCCGGTGTCACAAACTCGCGAGTGACAGACAGCAGCCGCAAGCCCTACGGAGAATGTGCCTAAGCAAATCAGCTTCTCGAATCGGGCCAGCTGAGAGTAACTATCGATCGACCCATCCTCCGCTCTGACAAGCCACAACGCGGCGCGAAAACAAAAAAAAAAGGAGGATTCATATGAAAGCGTTGTTACTGACTAGAACTATTGAACTAAATCCGTCGTTCAATGCTTCAGGCCCGCAGGCGACAGCCGATAACCAATTACACTTCACGTCCGGAGGAAAGGCGCCTCGACATTACCTCCGGGCCGCTGCGATCGCACTGTCCACTCTGGTTAGCTTCGCGATCGGCCCGGCCGCCATCGCCGATAGCAGCGGCTCTCGTCAGCATTGGGTCGCCAGCTGGGCCACCTCTCCCGCGGCATATTTCGTGTATGTAGCGCCAATTCCACAGAATCAGGCGCTTGGGTTCTCGACCACGAAATACGCTACGGCCACTATTCAACCTGACCAAGCGTTCCCCTTTCCTAATGGAAGCACTAACGGCGCGACCAACCAGACTATTCGCTCCATCGTCAAGCCCGATCTTTGGGGAGGGACGATGCGTGTTCATTTTTCCAATGTCTTCGGCAATCTGCCGTTGAGCCTCAACGCGACGACCATTGCTCTCCAGGAGTACGCTGGCAATGCCGTGAATGGCACCGTCACGCCGGTGACTTTCGGCGGCGCAACATCGGTGACAATCCCGGCCGGAAAGGAGATCTGGAGCGACGCTGTCAATCTGAAATGGGTTGACCCGAATGATCCGCTTCTCCAGGGGCGCAATCTAGCTATCAGCTACTCCATTCAGGGCAACAGCGGCGACATGACCTATCATTCCGGCGCCAATATGACTTCGTTCGTCACTCCGACCGGCAGCGGCGATCACACGAAGGATGCCGGCGGCTATTCGTATGAATACACCACGGCGTCCTGGTTTTTCCTGACCGGATTGGACGTTATGGCCTCGGCGGACACCGTCGTTGTCTGCGCCTTCGGCGATTCGATCACGGACGGCACGCATACGACCATGAACGATAATGACCGTTGGGCAAACGTGCTGTCGCGCCGATTGCATGATGCCTATGGGAACAAAGTCAGCGTCGTCAACGAGGCTATCGGCGGTAATCGCGTTATCAACCCAGTCGTTGCAAACGCAACTTCGGGCCCGGCTGCGGTCGATCGGCTTGACCGAGACGTACTAGGGCTGTCGGGTCTGACCCATGTGATCTGGTTGGAGGGTATTAATGACCTCGGCGCCGGGTACGGGCAAGCCGCCAGCGCCACTCCTGTTATCGAAAACCCCATCATCCATACGCCAGCGAATATTATTGCGGGGTACAAGAACGTCATCGGCCGGCTTCACGCAAAGGGCGTCAAGGTCTACGGCGCCACCGTGGTCTCTGCGTTGGGCTACAACAATCCCCAAGAGGGATGGGATCTAAACACCTATCCTACCTTCCTGGCCTCTGCGGACAATGGTCCAATCGTTGATCAGCAGCGCCAGATTCTGAATCGGTTCATTCGCAATTCCAGACTTTATGACGGAGTAGTGGACTTCGATCAAGCGACACTCGACCCGGCCACGAGAAACATGAAGGCGGAGTATCTACCCAACAGCCAGTTGACTGAGTTGCCGTGGGACTACCTCCACCCCAATCATGCCGGCTACAACGCCATGGGCCTGTCAATTGATATAACTGCGTTCGCTCCTGTTCATCATCGGTGACAGGGAGGCAACCATCCGGCTGTCGTTGCGCTGGCGCCAAGCGGCGACCCAGCGCAGCGTCAGGCGCGAGAGTGAGCATTCGGGGCCGCCACTCAAGAATGGCGGCTAACCCGCTTTTGGACGGCCTGTTGTTTTCGTAGGCGCGGGCCAAGGGCGGTTTCCCAAACCCGTCCGGATTGCCCGTCCAGGCGAAGTTCGTCCAGGCGGTTACGAGCTGATCGGAGCTGCCCGCGGCCCGCATGCAGCCGTTGCTTCGACAGCTCGCCATGTTTCCCCCACGCCCTGAGGCTTGTTTCGTCACCTTATTATAGTGCTGGTGACGCGATGGAGAGCATGGTGAGGCGCGCGTCGCTTGGTCTTCCATGAAATTCCATTCTCTATAACAATTTTGATTTTAACAATAAGTGGCTGATGCCGAGGCTTCCGGCCCGCTCGCTCCTCGCCGCGTCGCCAAGGTCGACGAGACGGAAATCGCATTGCACCGCAGGGAAATCCGGTCACTGGCGGCGGCAGCCGCAGTTACCGGGGCAAACAATACTTTCCGGCGCAGTCGAAGCCGCAGATGGCGTCGCTGTCGGAAATCATTCGAATCTACCGGCGTGGCGTCAGGCCGAATTCCGTCTCGGTCGGCGGCGGTTGCGAGCGAGACTGTGGCGGCGCCGCGCAATCGACAAAGGGTGGCGCGCCAGACGGCAGTGCGTTCGACACCGTCATGTAAAATCGCGAGGAACTGAGGCTGTTCGAGGCTCTCGCCTACGACTGATCGCCGGCCTCGTAACTACGGCGGCGCTAATGACCCGGCCGAAGGGGCTGAGGCTCGGTTTCAACCCCGGCCGCCGGCGGGTTGACTTTGACCTTGACGCCAGGATCGGGGGCCTGACGCTCAAGAACAGTTTGTTATCATTATCGCTCCTTTTCTGAAATCGGTGATACTTTGCCAATATTCTGCATTAAAATGTGAATTAACTTTTTGTAATGCTCAGTTTGACAATTTCAAGTTTGCGCGATTAATGGGCAAAACTACCTAGATAGTCGGCTGTTCTAGTTCCGACAGCGACGTGGGGGCTCTCTCGTAAGCGGTGATCGCGAGAGAGGTGATCGCCGGACACGCCAAGAGAACCGATGCAACCGCAAGTTCGGAATATTCGCGGCGTCGAAAGGAAAATGGCGCGGATCCAACGCTGCAAACCTTACACGCTGCAGCTCCTTCGTCGGATTCGGCTGAAGCGCTTGAAGCGCCTGCGGCGCTGCCTTCCATTAGCCGAACAGGGCTTCGGCTGAACATCATGCGATCGGGCGGATTGTTTGATCCCAAGAATTTGGAATGCGTTCGCGCGCCATCCCCAATGCTGCTGCGAGCCACAACCTGTTGGTTGGACGCCGCTGTCTGCTGGGTCCTACAAAGCGCCGGGGCCGGTATCAGCGTCATTGCAAAGCTTGATGAGCCAGGAACCGGCCCACGGGCCCTGGCAACAGACAATCGCAAATGGGCGTCGCCTCGCTAGCTGTGCCTGATTGAAAAAAGCGGATTGGGAGGAAGACATGACGAATAACAACGGTGGCTCGCCTATGAGCCATACAGATCGGGAGGAACAGTTTTCTTGGCCTGGGGGGTCGATGCTCATTAGGACCCAATCCGCGGAAGGAAGCTGTCAACGCGATTTCCTGCGCAGCGATCTGGCGATCGGCATTTGCTTTCAAAATCCCGGCAGTGAAGTCACTTGGTTCCTCGATGGCAAGCTGGCGTTGGACAAGACATGGACGTCAACCACGGGGTCGCATGATATGATTGTGTTGCCGCCAGGTCATCAGTTTCAAGCTCGCTGCCGAGGGAGCGGAGAAGGGCTATGGTTCTTCATCGACCCACGATCGATCCATGGCGACAAGCGGGTCGAGTTGTTTGCGGAAAGGGCGACGGTGGATTGTTCGTGGAGCAAAGACCGGTTGTCATGGGCCCTCGCCTCCGAAATTCGGAAAGAGTGTCGAAACCGCTTCCCGCGCGGGCCTATGTTCCTTGAAAATGCGGCGACCGTATTCCTCACGCAGCTTGCGTATATGTTGGATGATGCGGAGCCTCGTTCGGAGCCGATTTATGCGCTTCGCGATACAAAACTCAGAATGGTCACCGACTATATCGAAAGCAACCTCCACCGCCACATAACGCTATCGGAACTGTCGTGTCTAGTTGAGCTCACTCCGAGGTACTTTTGCGGAGCGTTCAAGGAAGCTATGGGAAGGCCGCCCCATCAATTTCAGATCGAACGGCGTATTGAGCGAGCGAAGATACTATTGGATCAGTCCAGTATGCCACTGATCGACGTTGCGTTAACAGTCGGCTTCAACAGTCAAAGTCATCTGAACGAGTATTTTCGCCGTACGGTGGGCGTCACTCCGGCTCGCTACCGGGCCGAAATGCAACAAAACAAAGCGGCGGCGCCGGATGGCCACGGCAGGCTGAGCCGCTTTGAAGTGAACGGACAACCACGCACCGAAGTCGCGCCAAGCGAATCCGACTAGAGCATTTTCACGTCCGCTGGAATCGCGTTGGGGTTCTCTCGCGTCTTGAGCGAACCCGACGCGACGCTCACCGAACAGCGGGCCTGGCTGATGACGGAGCGCAACGTGAAAGTCAGCGTCGGCTGCCTGTGGAAGCTGCGGCGTCTCAGGCTGACGCTCAAAAAAAGTCAATGCGCGCCACTGAACGAGACCGCCCAGATGTCACTCAGGCGCGAGGAATGGCGCGCCAGACAGCCAGATCTGCACTCGGAACATCTTGTCTTCATTGATGAAACGGGCACCAAGACGAATATGGTCCGGCTCTATGGCCGCGCCCCTCGCAAGCCTGGATGGCGCACCCAAGGCCCGGAGGTTCGATCCGTCGCGAGCCTCTCGGATTTAATCTAACGCGGCGGAAATTAACTCCAAGCGCTCTTTTGGCCTGTCTAGCTCTAGATCGAGCACGCGCCGCGTTTCCGTTGTCAAGTATGATATCCCTCTTGACATTTGAGAACAGAAGGAGAACATTAAACTAGATCGAGGCCATTAATGGCCGCTTCCTCTGGTGGAGGTTTCGCTATGACACGCGCTCACGTATACGAGCTGGGGATGAAGGCCTACCTCGCTGGCAACATGCTGACTGGCTGCCCTTATGATCTCGCAATTTGTTCAGACGCGTATATTGCTTGGAAAGACGGTTGGCTTGATGCGAGTTGCGCGCGCTCGCGCCGCCACGCTCGCCTAATTGCCGCGCATCGGCATGCCAAGACTTCGGCGCCGCCAATCGCTTGGCCTAAGATGGTTGCCGGTCGAAATGGCGTTCGTTGAAAAGATCATTCAGGCTCAGCCCAGGTGCGCGGCCTTGAAACGAAATTTTGTGGCGAAATGCCTCGCATGCGCAGTTCGGGGAGAACTTCATCGTCGACGGCATGTCCGGCTACGCAGTGTGCGTTGGCGATCGTTACCGGATCGGCGGCGCTTTGTTCGAGGTGACGCAGCCGCCTCATTTGTCGCCGGGCGGGCATCCGCATGAGTTCACAAAGCACTCGCCTTCGGTAACAAAATATCGCCCTTGGCCATACGCTTGAGTGCGGCCAAAATCTGCGAGGGCTCGCTCGCGCCGCAAGGCCGTTCAAATGAGCAAGCTTATACTGCAGCATACTGTCTCACGCCATTCAATTCTCAGTAGCCGGACCTTTCGGCTGGCTCCCGTGGCCTTATTTTTGTATAGATTGCGACGGGCGCTTACTGGGTTTGTGACCCTGGCGCTTCTGATCCTGAGCCCGTTCCGGGCATCAACTGCAGTGGAGAGCTGTGCATGTCCACTCACTCTAGCGAAATCCGCGTGATCCGAGGCGCCTGTCCGCAGGACTGCCCGGATACATGCGCCTTCCTCTATCATGTCGAAGACGGAAAGCTTGTCGAGGTAACCGGCGATCCGGACCATCCGATGACCCGTGGCGGGCTATGCGTGAAGCTCAAGAACTTTGCTGAGCATCACTACAACCCGACGCGTTTGCTATATCCTATGAAACGCAGCGGTCCGAAGGGCTCGGGCAAATTTGAGCGCATCACCTGGGATGAGGCGCTCCAGACTATCAGGGAACGTTGGCAGGATATCATCGCACAGTACGGAAGCGAAGCGATTATGCCGCATGCCTATCTCGGCCATCAGGGCACGATGAACGGCTTGACGGCCGGGGACGCTTTTTTCAACCGACTGGGGTCGACAATCGCCGAGAAGACCTACTGCGAATCCGGATCGTCGACGGCATGGATGATGACCGTTGGACCCACCGGCGGCATGGACGTCGAGAGCCTCGCCTATTCGAAGTACATCATCGTGTGGGGCATGAACATGCTCAGCACCAATCTGCACGCGTGGCCTTTCGTGCTCGAGGCGAAGAAGAAAGGCGCCAAGATCGTGGTCATCGATCCTGTTCGCACGCGCACCGCCAAGCAGGCGGACTGGCACATTTCGCTAAGGCCAGGCACGGACGGCGCCCTCGCGCTCGGCCTCATCAACGTGATCATCGAAGAAGGCCTCGTCGACTACGAATACGTAGAAAAGTACACGATCGGATTCGAGGAGCTCAAAGCGCGCGCCGCCGAGTTCCCGGTCGACCGCGTGTCGATGATTACCGGCGTTCCTGCGCGGGATATCCTGACCCTGGCGCGCGAATACGCCAAGGCGCAACCCTCGGCGATCAGACAAGGTGTCGCTGTCGAGCGGAGTCCTGGAGGCGGAGACGCTATCCGCGCGATAACATGTCTTCCGGCTCTCGTCGGGGCGTGGCGTCACGTCGGAGGCGGCACGATCGAAATGCCGATCTGGGAGTTTCCGTTCAACTTTGATCATATGTGTCGCCCGGACTGGATCAAGCCTGGCGCGCGGGTCGTCAATGAACTCGACCTCGGCGCGGCGTTGACGGGCGAAATGAGGCTCGATCCGCCGATCAAATCGCTGTTCGTTTACAATTCGAACCCGGTCTCCCAGGCGCCCAACGCTCTGCAGATCGAGGCTGGTCTCAAGCGGGAGGACCTCTTCACCGTCGTGAGCGAGCTTTTCATCACGGACACCGCCAAATACGCGGATTTACTGCTGCCGGCGACGATGCAGGCTGAACAGTACGATATCATGGTAACCTGGGGACATCTCTATATCATGCTGAATCAGCCCGCGATCCCGGCGCCGGGCGAATGCGTCGCTAACGTCGATCTCTTCCGCCGGCTGGCCGAAACGATGGGTTTCGAGGACGAATACTGGAGCCTCAGCGACGACGAGATGCTGCTCCGTTCCTATGACTGGAACTCGCCGGCTCTCCAGGGCATCACCCTCGATATTTTGAAGAGGGATGGGTGGAAACGCCTAAACGTGGGACTGCCCGGGGAACGGACGCCGCATGCCGAAGGGAATTTCAAGACGCCCTCGGGCAAATGCGAGTTCAAATCCAGCGCAGCCGAAAACGGCAACTTCGTCGTCGAGGTCTGGCGGTCGGGCTACTCCGGCATGCAGCCCGGAAACTACGTCGATCCGGTGCCGAACTACATTGCCAACCTCGACGCCGCGGGCCTGACGGACAGTGGTAAGTCACGCTACTCGCTCAGCCTCGTCTCGCCAAAGCCCCACGCATTCTTGAACACGCAATATGGGAACGAAGTGACCCAGCAGCGCCGCCAAGGCGAGCAACTGATCATGATCCATCCGAGCGACGCGGCGCAGCGCGCGATCACCAGCGGCAGTTACGTGCGGGTGTTTAACGATCGTGGCGCTTTCGAGGCGAAGGCCGAATTCAGCGAAGACGTCGGCGCCGGCCTGATCGTGACAAACGTTGGCCATTGGCCCGGTCTCAACCGCACCGGCACCGCGGTGAATTCGACGACACCGCCGCGCCACAGCAACCTCGGGCAGGCCGGCGCCTATTCGGATAACCTCGTTGAAGTCGAACCCATCCCGACGGCGGTCACGCCGCCCCCTCCGTCTTCGAGTCTCACAGCCGTCCCTGGCTGAAAGTGTCCGCCAACCACCTTCCGGCCGCCGAATGATCAGCGGCCGGCCTTCCTGCAAGAACCCCACCCCACTGGCAGGCGCCGGTTAACGACGACGCCTTTTTCTCCCGGCAGGCCGCATCATCGATTGTAGAGGAATACTGGCAGTTTCAGCAGAGCTGCGCGACTTACGCCGGGCAAAATGACGTTGACGCTCGGATCGTCGAGCCTGAGCCTGTTGAAGGGGACCGGCCACAGACGAGACGGTGGCGTTTTCGCCATAATCGTCGTCGGAGAGTTCGGCGGAGTGGCCGCCCATCTTGCTTCGCGACTTCCTTGGTGTCCGGGGTATGCATTTGGCCAGGACCACAGGCATGACGTCGGGGAGTAGCGGGCCGCAATTTAGGCGGCCGCGGCTTTCATTGGCGTCTGGCTCGCCTTCCAATTCCACGGCAGCAGATCGTCGATCCGCTTCGCGGGATGATCGGGGAGGTTAGCGAGAACGTAGGCGAGCCAGGCTTGCGGGTCGACGTCGTTGAGCTTGCAAGTCTCGACCAGCGTGTAGACAGCAGCGGCGCGGTGGCCGCCCCCATCCGAACCCGCGAATGTCCAATTAGCGCGGCCTAGCGCGACGCCGCGCACCGCGCGTTCGGCGGCATTATTGCTAAGGCAGATACGCCCGTCGTCAAGGAAGCGCGTGAAGGCGGACCAGCGGTTGAAGCTGTAGTTGATGGCCTTGGCGATTTCGCTTTTTGAAGAGACGCGACCGCGCTGTTCGCGCAGCCAGCCTTCGAGCGCAAGGACCAGCGGCTTTGATTGCTCGCGCCGCGCGGCCAGCCGGCGTTCTGGCGACGCGCCGTTGATGGCGCGCTCGATCTCGAAAAGTTCGTCGATGCGGCGCACGGCCTCAATGGCGATCGGCGCTTTGGTCAGCTTCGCCAGATCAAAAAACTTTCTTCTTCCATGGCTCCAGCATGCGGCTTCGATGACCGGCGCGGGTTGTCGTCGCGCTTCGTAAAGTTCATTGAATCCCGCGAAGGCGTCGGCCTGCATGATCCCGCTCCATCCGGCGAGATGAGCGCGCGGATAATCGCCGGATCGCGTTCGCGAATAATAGAACAGCGCCGCCGGCGGATCCTCGCCGCCGAAAGGCCGGTCGTCGCGGACATAGGTCCAAATTCGGCCGGTGACGGTTTTCAGTTTCGCCAGCACCGGCACGGTCGTATCGTCGACATGCAAGCGCTCGGCGGCGAAGACATGACGCCGGATCGCGTCAAGGATCGGATCAAGCGTCGCGACGCTCGCTCCGCGAGTGTGGAGACGTCGATTGCGACGCCCTCTCGGGCATAGGTCTCGCTCTGCCGGTTCAAAGGCTGGTGCAACAGGAACTTCGAGGCCAGGATCATGGCGAGCAGGCTCGGCCCGGCGCGCCCGCGCGCGATCGGATGCGACGGCGCCGGCGGCTCGGTGATCCCCTCGCAGTCCCGGCAGGAGAATTTCTCGCGCACGTGCTCGATGACCTTCCAGCGCCGCGGCTCGCATTCAAGCGATTCTGTCACGACCTCGCCGAGCTTGCGCAGGTTTGCGCCGCCGCATTTACCGCAAGCGCAAGGCGCGGGATAGACGATCCGCTCGCGGAAGATTGTCCGGCAACGGCCGGCGGGCCGGCTTGATCCCGGTCCGTTCGCGCGTCGCTTTGTGCTTCTCGGGAGCAGCGATTTGGGCCTTGGTCTCTTCCTCGGCCTGCGCTTCCTCGAGATCGGCGATGGCGAGCTCGAGCTGCTCGATGAGTTGCTTGCCGCGTTCGGAGGATTGCCCGAATTTCTCCCGTCGCGCCTTGGCGAGCAGGAGTTTCAGCCGCTCGATCTCGAGCGCACGGACCTTCGCCTGGTTCTGGGCCTCGGCCAGCATCTCGCGCTGCGCGAGGATCAGCGCATGGGCGTCGGCAAGGTCTGTCGGGAGCGGATCGGAAGGCGTCGTCACGAACCGATTCAATCATATTCGCAACCGAAAATCGCGTCCGATTTGCATAGCTCGCCAAAAAGCCACAGCTTTATCCCGCCGCCTGCGGACGCCATGTTTCTCGCGGCATTCGCCAGTCGATTCCGGAAAGAAGATAAGCCATCTGGGCGGTGCTGATCGTCACCGCGCCGTCAGCGGCTGACGGATGTCGGTGTGGCCGGTCGCCAGCCACACACGCACGCCGCTTGGAACAGGGATCATCGGCGCCCCAGAACATCAAGCACGCGACCGAGCGCATCAGCGTCGACATTGGCGTCGACGAGCACCCGTCTTCCGCCGCCGAGATCGATCTCGATCAACCCTGTCTTCTTCGGTGCGGATCGGACCAAACGCGGGGGCTCCTCTAGCGGTGTGCTATGCGTCACGGTCGTTGCTTGCGGCGCGGCGACATGAACTGGGACCAAATCCACAGCCGCAGGCTCGGTGAACTCCTTCGTTCTCGCCTCGCGCCGCCAAGCGAAGATTTGACCCGGAGCCAGCCCATGCTTGCGCGCAACATCAGATACCTTCGCGCCAGCCGCAGACGCCTCCGCAACGATCATGGTCCTGTCGTCTGGCGACCAATGACGTCGCAACTTGCCGTTCGCCAGAACCTCAACCCGCATCAACCTGCCGACCTCAATACTCAATACCAAGGTCACATGCTTCCTCAATCGAACCAATCAATCAAGGCGGTCCTCGCCAAAGGGACACTGTCCGGGGGGACGAGCGCGATTTCCTCCGGCGGCGCCGGTTTCAGCGCTGCGAAGACGACGGCGACCGAGAGAACGAAGGGCATGAAGGAAACCCTAGACCTGCTCATAAGACGCTCCATCGCAATCTAAGGCGTGACGGACGGCGCAGCATACGTTTCGATCCTGCGCGATCACGGACATGAGGCCGATTTCCGGTGTCGCGGCGGGCAGAGCGGACCGCACGAAACCAAGGAGCAGAGCAAAAAGCGAGGCCCTGCATAATCCAGGCATGTTTTATGGCGGTGGCTCCTGACGTCGGTATTTCGCCTGAGCATGCAGCGCAGTCGCTTTTCTGCATCCCGTTCGAAGCCGCGCCTTGACGATCGTCAATAGCGCGCCAAAGTTGCGAGGCTCGTGGGCGTTCGCGGAGGCTCAGCGCCGGCGTCTCGAGTCGTCCCTCCCTATCCTAAGTTGCGAATGGTGGGATTTGAGATTTCTGGCGCCGCCTCGGGAAGTCACAACATTCCATTCATCTCTTGGCGGCGAGTGTGGCGAGCGGGTCGACTCTGTCAAGGACGCGAGCGACGGACTACCGCCGGCTGTGCGCTGCAGCGGCAGCGCGGATCGCAAAGCCGCTGATCCCTCGGTCCAACGGTGTTGACATTTTCTGGCGCTGGTGCGCTGCTACTCACCAGACTTGAGGGCCTTATCGATGAGCCACGCGAAGCTGTTCACGCCCCTGCGCTTAGGCGCGCTGGAGCTCGCCAATCGAATTGTCATTGCTCCGATGTGCCAGTACTCTGCCGAGGGCGGCTGCATGACGGACTGGCATGTGATCCACCTCGGTCACCTGGCGCTCTCCGGAGCGGCGGTTCTGATCATCGAAGCGACGGCAGTGGAGCCTGAAGGGCGGATCACTGCCGGCGACGTCGGCCTTTATTCCGACGATTGCGAGACGGCCATGCGGCGCGTTCTCGAGGCTGTCCGGCGCTGGTCGGACATGCCTATCGGGATCCAATTGGGGCACGCCGGGCGTAAGGCTTCGACCAAGGCGCCTTGGAAGGGCGGCGCGCAAATCCCGCCAGATCAGGAGGGCGGCTGGCAGACGGTGGCGCCCTCGGAAATCCCGTTCCAGGCCGGCGAGAGCGCGCCTGTGGCATTGGGTCGTGATGGGCTGGCGCGCGTGCGCGCCGCCTTTGCCGAAGCGGCCAAGCGCGCCGCCCGCCTGGGCCTCGGCGCCGTCCAGCTACACGGTGCGCACGGCTATCTGCTGCACCAGTTCCTCTCGCCCCTGTCGAACCGGCGCGACGACGAATACGGAGGCTCGCTCGAGAACCGGATGCGCTTCCCGCTCGAAGTCTTCGAGGCCGTGCGCGCCGTTTTTCCGGCCGAACGACCTGTCACGATGCGCGTCTCGGGCACCGACTGGGCCGAGGGCGGCTGGACCATCGATCAGACCGTCGCCTTTGCGCAGGCGCTCGAAGCGCGCGGATGCAGCGCGATCCACGTCTCGAGCGGCGGTCTCACTCCGGCGCAGCAGATTCCGGTGGGGCCCAGCTACCAGGTTCCGCTCGCCCGCGCTGTCAAGGCTGCCATCGGCGCGCCGGTCATTGCGGTGGGTCTGATCAGCGAATTCGAGCAGGCTGAGGCGATCGTGGGCACTGGCGACGCCGACCTCGTCGCGCTGGCCCGCGCGATCCTGTACGATCCCCGCTGGCCGTGGCACGCCGCGGCGTATTTCGGCGCCCAGGTCAATGCTCCGAACCAGTATCTTCGCTCGCAGCCCCGGCAGTTCCGGGACCTCTTCGCCATCCGCGCCGACGACTGAGAGCTCTGCCTGACGTTGCCTCCGGCCCTGCACGTCTTTCCTGTTGAAGCAGGCGTTTGCGCCGCTTCTTTTTTGTTTTGTTAGGCTCGGCGGCCGTCCCGCCGCGCTCGGTAAATGATCTCGGATCACCTTTCCCTGGTGATGACGACTTCTAGATACTCGCTGGGGACGACGAGCGTGCCGTCCCTGGCGATGTTGAATTCGTCGAGCAGAGCGTAGAGATCAGCCTCGAGCGCCTCGCGCGCCTCCGGATCGATCGCGGCGAACGCTTTCAGAACGGGGCCGTAGTAATTGCGGAAAATCTCGAGCCAATGCTTGGGCGACTTGTAGCGGAAACTAAAATGCTTGCTTTCCGGGGCGACGGCCGCTTTCGCGCCGAACAGCGCGTCGAGATGGGCCTTCGCGCCCCAAAGCGCCGGCGACTTTACGCCCGGCGCCGGCGGCACGTATCCACCAATGGTCTTGAACAGCTTGCCGATGAAGCCCTCCGGCGTCCAATTGGCGAGGCCGATCCTGCCGCCTGGGCGGCAGACGCGGGTGAGTTCGCTTGCGGCCCGCTCTTGATTCGGAGTGAACATGACGCCGAAGGTCGAAAGGACGACATCGAAACTGGCCTCCGCGAAGGGGAGATCTTCCGCGTCGGCTTCCTGGAAGGTGACCGGCAGACGCTCGGCTTCGGCGCGCTCGCGGCCGCGCTCAAGAAGCGAGCCGACATAGTCCGTCGACACGACGTCAGCGAAACGGCGGGCCGCGGCGAGCGTGGCGTTGCCGTTGCCGGCGGCGACATCGAGGACGCGCTGGTTGCTGCGGAGATCGACGGCCTCGCAGAGCATTTCG
Source organism: uncultured Alphaproteobacteria bacterium (assembly GCA_963789645.1). Lineage (GTDB taxonomy): Bacteria > Pseudomonadota > Alphaproteobacteria > Rhizobiales > Beijerinckiaceae > Methylocapsa. The sequence goes on from CAWBLM010000013.1 coordinate 77,946, forward strand.
CCGACGATCTGCAACGTGGTGCCTATCATGGCGTAGTCGCCGGAACCCCAGGCGGCCTGCTGGCGGCTCTTGATCGCGGCGAGATTGACGGTGGCGGGGATCGCCGTTTGAACGTTCATGGTTCAGGTTCTTCCATGGTTGGGCCAGCGTGAATTCAGGCAGCGGCGCTTGCCTCGGACGGGTCATCGCGGATTATGATGGTGTCGACGATCGGGAAAATCTGGTCGCCGGGCATGCCGACGCGCCTTGCATGCTCGCGGATCGATTTAGGATCCCGCGCCTTGTAGATGCAGAATGACCCGAGCCGTCCGTCGGCCTCCTTGACCACATAGCTGCGGCTCCAGCGGACGCGGTCGGGCATCTCCTCGTTGCCGATCTTCGCCGACTTGGCGCCGGCGGCTTCGAGTTCTTGCGCGTTCGCCCATGCGCTCGGGCGGCGAATGACATAGAGATCCATGACTTTCCTCCTGTTTGGTTGTCGTCGCGAAGCGGCTTATTCTTAGGCCGATCGGTTGCGGGTACGAATGATCCGGCGTCCGCAATGCTTGGCGCCTCGTCCGGGATTGGGGGACGTTTGACCGAGCGTCCGGACGGAATGACCAAACGTCCAGCAAGAGAGGCCAATGGGCGCCGACGCGCTTTCCGATGTCTTGAAAACGGTTCGGCTGACCGGTGCGACGTTCTTTGACGTTGTGGCCGCGGCGCCGTGGGTCGCCGAGTCGCCGCCGCGGGAAATGATCCTGCCGAAAATCCTGCCGGGCGCCGGGCATCTGATCGCTTATCATGTGGTCACGGAGGGCCGGTGCTTCGCCAATATCGTCGGCGAAGAGCCAGTGGAGGTCGAAACCGGCGAAGTCATCGTCTTCACCAGGGGCGATCCGCATGTCCTGTCGAGCAGTCCCGGCATGCGCGCCCAACCCGTCGCGCCCGACGCGCTCGCCGCTGCTACCGGCAGCCAATTGCCGTTCTTCATCAACTATGGCGGCGACGGGCCAGCCTCGGCGAAGTTCGTCTGCGGCTACCTCGCCTGCGATGCCCAACCGTTCAATCCGCTTCTCGCCAACCTGCCGCCGGTGATCAAGAGCGGAGACCCACAGGGCGCTGATAAAGGCTGGCTCGGGCAGTTCATCCGTTTGGCGACGACGGAGTCAGCGGACAAGCGCGCCGGCGGCGAAAGCGTTCTCGCTAAACTAAGTGAGTTGATGTTCATCGAAGTGGTTCGTCGGCATCTCGAGGCCTTGCCGCCGGAACAGGCCGGTTGGTTGGCGGGTCTGCGCGATCCCTTCGTCGGCAAGGCATTGTCACTGATGCATGGGGGTCCAGCGCATAATTGGACGATCGAGGAACTGGCGAAGCAGGTCGGTCTGTCGCGCTCGGTCCTCGCCGAGCGCTTCACCGGCCTCGTCGGCATTCCGCCGATGCAGTATCTCGCCAAATGGCGGATGCAGATCGCATCGGGGCTTCTGAGCGGCGGCAGCGCCAATATGGCAACCGTCGCCGCCGAAATCGGCTACGAATCCGAGGCGGCTTTCAGCCGCGCTTTCAAGAAGATGGTGGGGGCGCCGCCCTCGGTCTGGCGTCGCCGCGCCCGTCCCGACGGCTAAGGCCGATGTCCTACCGCGGGAACGGATACAAATCGTCGTTGCGCCTAAGAGATGGCGACCGGATGCTGTGATCGGCGACGACGTTCAACACATCGTATTCCACTGCTTCCTCAAGATGCTTCCAGATTTGCGCGTCGGTGACAGCCGCTGCCTGCATGATCTCCTGCACCGTTCGCGCGCCATCAACCTGTCGAAGGAACGTTATCCACGGCTCCAGGTCCGGCTCGAGCGTGAACTCGAGTTTGTCGTTCCTCAGGATGTAGTAGCCGCCTTCGTCGGCCAGCCGAGGATCACCCGCTTCGCTCCTGACCAAGCGAATGCCGGCTGCAAAGCGTACGACGCTCTTTTTGTCTAGGGTTGGCGCGCGCTGAACCAGCGAAACGCCAAAACCCTGCTCCCATGTTGACCAGTCCTCGATGGTCACTTCAGAAACCGGCAACTGGTCGTTCCCGCTTTCGAGTTTGGGTGGGGTTTTCGCCATCACAGCCAAAAGCCCCATATTGACCACGTCCAACACGAGATCCACGTTCAGATATTCTGGATCATTGGGCAGATCCTTGAACAGCTGCCAAAGGACGTCCTTATTGACGATACCCGCGTCACACGCACTCTCGTCGATGGCTTCTTCCACCAACGCGTTATTATCGGCGCAAAGGAGGTTATAGAGGAGCCGCCGCGTGTACCTGAGGTCTTCACCGACGAAGAACGGCGTCTTCGGCCTTTGACAGAATTGTTCCCCCAAGATGTCTTTCAGCGCCTCCCGCAGAATTGCCTTGTCCCAGAACAAATCGCGGTGCAGCTCAGTCGGCACGCTGTATGTAAGCTCCACTAGGCGATGATCCAGGAAAGGGACGCGCGCCTCGATGCTGTTAGCTGCGGAAGTGCGATCTTCGTGCCACAGATGGTACGTTTGCAGTAAGCGCCGGTACATGTCCCTGTAGCCGTACCACGGGGTTTCGTATCGTTGCACATGCGCTATGTCGGCAAGAAAGCCCTGGCAGATAAGCGGCTCTTCGTTAACTCTTACGTTGGCGTACGTATTCCAGGCGCCGCTCTGCTGCAGGAGAGACTCTCGCTCGTACCCTTTGAGGACCTGCTCGAATCTTTGCCATGAAGGATCCTCGAGTGAATTGAAGCCGGACTTACTGTAGCCTCCGTTGAACTCGTCACTTCCACTGCCGAGCAGCATGACTTTCAACTCAGGAACCCGCGCCCGGGCAAAGGAATGGAGCAGGTATTTGTAGAATTGCTCGGCGCCGGCGATTGGCGTTTCGACCTTCCATAAGATCGTCCGCCAGAGCGAAGGCGGGACGTCTAGTTTCCGCCAGTCGTAAAGCACCATGTGATTGGGCAGTCGGAATGATTTTGCCGCCGCGTGCGCCGAGCGCGCATCGCCATTGGTCAAAGTGCTTTGGGAAAGCACGCTAAAGGTGTGAAGCGCCTTGCACTGGGACGCGAAGTAAGCGACGGCGACGGAGTCGATCCCGCCGCTCAAAAACACGCCACATGGCACGTCGGCCATGAGCTGAAGCTGCACCGCCTCATCGAGCAGGTCACGGTAGCGATGGATGTATGCTTCCCGGTCAAGAGTTCCCCCAGCCCCCTTGAACGACGCCGGCGCGGGGTCCCAGTACACCTGCTCCCGGCTTGCGCCAGTTGCCAGGTTGATCTCCAGAAATCGGCCAGCAGGAAGATGATGTATGCCTTGGAAAAACGATGTCAGTTCATCCGTCGAATGCTGATAACACATCCTGTTTCGAAAGGTCAGCGCCGCGGCCCAGTCGAAGTATTTCGCAACGCCCGGGTGGGCAAGCACTGCCTTTACTTCGGAGCCAAAAACAAGCAGGTCTTTATCCTTATAATAGAATAGTGGTTTTACCCCTAGGCGATCACGGCAAAGATATAATGTATTTTTTGTCTTATCGAGCAGGGCAAAAGCAAAAATGCCGTTCAAGTAATCGAGGTGGGCCATCCCCATTTGCTTATAAAGGTGTGGAATCACCTCGCAGTCTGACCCGGTCCTAAAGCGGTGATTGTTCGCGAAACGGGACCGGATCGCCTCATGATTATAGATTTCCCCATTACAGATGAGCACGACCGTATGATCTTCGTTGAACAGCGGTTGCCTGCCGCCTCTAAGATCCACGATCGACAGGCGCCGGAAGGCGAGTCCAACGTTGGCCCAGAGGTGGAGTTGCTCATCGTCCGGCCCGCGATGGGCGATTTGCTCCGCTAGGCTCCGCAAGAGAGGGGCGTCTCGCTCGTGAGAGAGATGTACGCCATCTAGACGTACGATGCCGGCTATTCCGCACATGGCTCATCCCTCCGTGAACATCGCCGAGTGGGTCGCACATTGTATTGAAATTCGGCGCGACATGAACTCGGATAGCCGTGCCGACTGGGGGTCTTTCCTAAGGCTTCGGCGCTCCGATTGTCCACATTGGCGGCGAATCCCGCGCCAGATCGTCGCCCGCGCCGTCCGGTTGGCTCCGGCGGTTGCTGCGAGAAAGCAAGCCTCGGCTTAGGCGGGCGTCGGCGCCATCGGCCCCGCTGGTGCGCCCTGACGGTTCGCTCGACGCCGATTGCGGCCATCATGGGCGAACGCAAAATCGCAGGCGTTGTGGATGCGGCGGCCGGAGCGGTCTATAGTACGCTCCATGATCTGCAAATCCGGACCCGAAAACAGCGCGTGGCCAAGGCCGGCCGGAACCGGCGGCCGGCGACGAACGCATGTGCTGGCGATCGCCCTCGCCGCGCTCATCATCAATGCCTTTGGCGTGTCGCCGGCCGTCGCGCAGGCCGACCCGTTCGGCTGGTTCACCCATTTGTTTCAACCGGCGCCCGCCGCCCCGAGCCCGAGCCCGGTCATGAAGCATAAGCGAGAAATCCGACGCGCCGAGCCTAGGCCGGCTTACGTCTCGCCGAGGGAGAAGGAGGCGGTGCGGCCCCGGTGGCGCGAGGAGAGAGCGCCCGAAAGCGCCGCGGCGAAGCCGTCGGCGCCGGCAAGCCCGCCGACTTATTACGTCGCCGTCATCGGCGACAGCCTGGGCCAGATGCTTGAGCGGGGCCTGATCGAAGCCTTCGCCGATCGCCCCGAGATTGCGATCCTGCGCAAGGCGAAGGAGAACAGCGGCCTCGTCCGCGACGACTACTATGACTGGGTCAAGGCTTCGCAAGACCTTCTGGCGAGCGGCGCGCAGATCAATTTCGCCGTCATGATGGTCGGCAGCAACGACCGGCAGACCTTGCGCGACGGCCAGGGCGGCGCTTTCGAGCCCCGTTCGCCGCAGTGGACCGAAGCCTACGCGCAACGCATCGAGACGATCGCGTCGATGTTCCGCGACAAGAAGATACCTCTTCTCTGGGTCGGCCTGCCGGTTCTGAAAAACGAGCGCCTTTCCGCCGACGCCTCAGCCTTCAATGACCTCTATCGCGAACATGCCGGTAAAGCCGGGGCGAAATACGTCGACGTCTGGGAGGCCTTCGCGAATGACGCGGGCGAATACAGCGCGATGGGGCCCGACGTCGACGGTCAGATCGCAAAGCTGCGGACGGCCGACGGCGTCCATTTCACCAAGGCCGGCGCGCTGAAGCTGGCGCATTTCGTCGAGCCGGACATTCGCCGCAATTTCGACGAGACGAAGCCGCAGCCATCGCCTGAAAGCCCGGCGATTTCGGCGCCCGCCGAGGCGAATGCGCCGCCCGAAGACGCCACCGCTCCGAACACCGCCTCTCTCGCCGCGCCCGAGACTGAACCAACGGACGAGCCCGTTGCGCCGCTTGTCCCCGCCGCGCCAAAACCCATCGCCGGGCCGGTGCTGCCCTTGACCGCGCCGGTCCGCGCGCCCAGCGGCGAACTCGCTTCCCGGGCGCCGAATGTCCAGCCGGCGAGGCAGACCCTGAGGCTAGAACAGCAAAACAAACCCCAGCCGGGGCGGGCCGACGATTTCAGCTGGCCGAGGCCGTAAAGCGCGCCGGCTTCGAAGAGCGCAGAACGAAGCCCCGCGACCGCCGCCAACCAGACTGATGTTCAAATTCTTTTGAACGGGCCCGGAACAAACCGCACAGCTTAGGCGTTTGAAGCGCAGCTGAAGCAATTCAACGCATTTTGCGGCGGGGGAATCCGAAATGATCATATCGAAGAGCGCTGTCTTTTCTGTCGCCGCCTTGCTTCTCGCGACGGGCGCGCAAGCGTTTGACGGGGGATCGTCCTCCGGTCTCGTGCGCGGGCAGGCGGCGCCGAACGCGCAGGCCCAGCAGGCGAGCCTCTCGACCGAACTCAACCGCGAGGCCGCGCCGACCCGCGCCATGGTGCCGGATCCGACCGAAGAAAAACCCGGCACGATCACGATCGATACGAAAAACCGCTACCTCTATCTGTCGCTCGAAGGCGGCAAGGCGATGCGCTATGACGTCGGCGTCGGCCGTGAAGGGTTTGGCTGGCAGGGGCGCGCCCATATCGGCCGGCGCGCCGAATGGCCGACCTGGAGCCCGCCCGCCGCCATGCTGAAGCGCCGCCCTGATCTTCCTAAAACGATGGTCGGCGGCATCGACAACCCGCTCGGCGCGCGCGCCTTCTATCTCTACAACAATCATGGCGATACGATGTACCGGATCCATGGCACCAACGAACCCGACACGATCGGCCAGGCGGTTTCGTCGGGCTGCATCCGGCTCCTCAACGAGGACATCGTCGACCTCTATGAGCGCGTCAAAATTGGCGCGACGGTCGTCGTTCTCTAAACTGCAAGATCGCGAGAAGTTTTACAGCGGCCTTCCGGCCGCTGTTGCTTTCAACGCATGTTGCTAAGCACTGCGGTTTTTCCCGCGCCCTCATTCGCCCTCTGGCCGAAGAGACAGCGTCACATGCACAACGTCCTCCTCCTGGCGCAACGCCATCGGCAGGCCGCTATGGCGGAAAACGTTCAGCATCGGCAGATTAGCCGTCAAAACGTCGGCCACGAATTGGCCGAGACCTTTTTGCCGGGCGATCTCGATTAGGCGCCGCATCAGGCCGCTCGCGATCCCTTGCCCCTGATACTCCTGTTCGACCGTGAAGGCGAGTTCCGCGCTGCCGCCTGGAACATCGGAATCGACGGCGAAACAACTCGCTTCGGCTATCACCAGTTCGTCCGCGCCGAACCCGATCGTCACCAGCAATCCGACGTCCCGCTCGAAATCGACGCCCGTGAAGCGCGCGAGTTCCGCCTCGGTGACGACCTCCTTGCGGCCGAAAAATCGGCTGTAAACGGTCGTCTCGCTCAGAGTCTTGAAGGCCTTGTCTATCTTTTCGCCGTCATCGGGGCGCACCGCCCGCACCGTGACGACGGTTCCATGCTTCAAGGTCTGTTTCTCGGCGTAGTTTCGCAGGTCCTGCATGGTTTTCCCTCGCACGCCTTCGAAGCTCCAAGGCATGATGCCGAAAAGTTGCACACTTTTCGGATAAACATCACGCGTTAATTCAACGACTTAGAGAGCTGGGATGCGATTCCGTTGGAAAGCGTCCCGCTCTAGTCTGTCGCCGGCCGCAACGAGAGCGTCACATGCACGATGTCATCATCCTGGCGTAAAGTCATCGGCAGGCCGCTATCGTGGAAGACATTCAGCATCGGCAGGTTGGCCGTCAATACCTCGGCCTCTAATTGGCCGAGGCCTTTTTGCCGGGCGATCTCGGCTAGGCGCCGCATCAGGCTGCTCGCAATCCCTTGCCCCTGATACTCCTCTTCGACCGTGAACGCGAGTTCGGCGCTGCCGCCCGGAACATCCAAATCGACGGCGAAATAGCTTACTCCGCCAATGACCATCTCGTCCTCGCCAGATCCGATCGTGACGAGCAGCGCCACGTCCCGCTCGAAGTCAACGCCCGTGATGTGTGCGAGCTCTGCCTCGGTGACATCGGCCTTGTAGCCGAAGAACCGGCTGTAGACGGTCGCGCGATCAAGAACTTCTTGAAAGCCTTATGTATCTTGTCGCCGTCGTCAGGGCGGACCGCCCGCACGGTGACGATAGTTCCGTCCTTGAGCGTTTCTTTCTCGGCGTAGTTTCGTAGGTCCTGCATGGTTTTCCCTCATACGCCTTCGAAAGCTTCGACAGGATCGCGTTCGCATTCCAAGCCAGCGATGAGAGGGGCTGCCTTGCGATGCGAGCGAAGCAGCACATGCGCGTGAAGGGAATGCGACAAAACAAAAAATGGAGCCAATTTTCGCATTATGAATATCGGAGCCGTTCTGAGCGGTTCTTATTCCTGGCGGCGCGCCGCCCCTGACGCGAAGCTGGCCGCAAACAAGTCGCCCCCTTTGACCGAACCCGGGATGAAAGCGTCGAAGGCGGCCCAGAATTGTTCGCGAATGGGTTCCCGCTCCAACAGGATCTCGTGCCGCGCGAGCCGCAGCGTAATGCAGCGCCCCGCTTTCAGCCGGCTGGCGAAAGCCTCCGTCGCTGGCGTATCGACGACGGCGTCCGCGCCGGCGGCGATGACCAAAGTGGGCGTCAAGATCCGGCGCGGACATTCGGGGTCCTCGAAACGCCGCATCTGCGCAAACGCCGCATGCGCCCAACCGATGGTCGGGGCGCCGATCGCGATCTCTGGCGCCGCCGCGATGACCGACGCGACCCGGGCGTAGCGAACCGGATCCGAGGTCAAGACATTTCCCTCGAAAGGCCGCAGCAGACCGGGCGTCGCGCCGCCCCCGCCCGGCGCGAAGAGGCGCCCGAACCCTAGGCAGGCAAATCCGCGCGCGAGTCCCGCAAAACGACGTCCCTCGACATGGATCATCGGCGCGGTGAGGACCATGCGTTCGAACACCGAGCGTCCGGCCCGCGCCTGCGCCAGAAGAATCGCCCCGGCCATCGAGTGGCCGAGCGCGAAGAAGGGCGACCGGCCAAAAGGCTCAAGGACCTCGCGGCGCAAAGCGTCGAGATCGCGCTGATAGGCGTCAAAACGCCCGACATGACCCTTGGCGGGATTGGACGTCAGCCGCCCGGAGCCGCCCTGCCCGCGCCAGTCCATCGCGACGACATCGAAGTTCCGGCTCAGCAATTCCGCCGCGACCTCCAAATATTTTTCAATGAACTCGGCCCTCCCGGGCAAGATCGCGACCGTCCCGGCGCAGTTCCCTCCGCAGCTCCACCGCGTTACCCGCAAGACGATCTTGTCCTTCGTGGTGATCCGCGACACGATGGCGCCGGCCGGAGCCGGGTTGGCGTTAGTGATGCAAAGATCCATCGTCGAATTCCCGTGATGACGGCGCCGCCAGATTTTTCACAGTCCGCCGCGCTCCCCCTTGCAACGGCAAACCCACTTCCTACATCAACTTTGCGCGGGCCGCATGAGGACGCGCGGAGGCTGTGAGGGCTTGCGGCGGACGCCCTGCCCCAAACCGCCTCGAAAAACGTGTCGCTTCAATTCAAGGAGGATATGCAGATGCGTCAGTTTGATCTTTCCCCTCTCTATCGTTCGACCATCGGGTTCGACCGCCTGTTCAACATGATCGATCAGGCTGCGGCCTATGACGCCGCGCCGAGCTACCCGCCTTATGACATCGAACGAACCGGCGAGGATTCCTACCGGATTTCGATCGCAGTCGCGGGTTTTGCCGAAAAAGACCTCTTGGTCGAGACCAAAGACAACACTTTGAGCGTTCGCGGCGCGCGCGGCGCGCATGCCGAGGGCGACGCCCCGAAGACCGAGGTGCTGTATCGCGGCATCGCCTCTCGTTCGTTCGAGCGCCGGTTCCAGCTCGCCGAGCATGTTCAAGTCACCAAGGCCAGCCTCGAAAATGGCCTGCTCCATATCGACCTTTTGCGCGAGGTTCCGGAAGCCCGCAAGCCGCGCCAAATCCCGATTGGCGCGGACAAGCCGGAAGTCGGCCCTCAGGTCGTATCGGCGCAGAAAGCCGCCTAGATTTTCGCCGGAGGATCGATCGTCCTCCCGAAGGCGCCTCGTGAGAGGCGCCTTTTTTGTCGGAGCTCCTCTCTCCTTTGGCCAATCTCCTTTGGCCAAAGCGATCAACGCCTCGACATCCGCCGCCGCGGTCGAACAAGACGTGTCCGAGATTCTCGCTAAACGGATCCCCTCCGCCACAGCCAGTTATCACCCAAGTCATAGCACGAACACAGCGGCGTGTCCCCTGCGGCGAAGCTTCCGTCGGCTCCACCATGGCATCCTACTTGCTTTGATTGAGGTCAATTTCTCGAGGCGCGGCCCCGCAGCGAAGGACGCGTCCGCCCCTTGTTAACGCCGATCAAATGCCATACTTTTTGCCTTCGGATAGGGCAGTCTTGCTGGCGGGTTCGGCTCTTCGCTCGACGCATGGCTGGGCCCGTTTCTCCCGCGAAGAAAAAATGCTTGGCCGACTTCACCACAGGCTGAGGACCGCTGTGCCTCCGGCTTTGATTTTCAGCGCCAAATTCCGAGCCGGCAACAAAAAAAAGCCGTATCGCAGCGGGCTGGCGCGAAGCCGATTACGGTTCGACTAAAGACTTTGCTGCAAACGAAAGAGCAAAGGACATTTTTCGATCCACGACGACCGAAAAATGCCTTAGAGGAAAATCGGGCGAAAGCGAAGCTGGCGCTCCGAGCGAAGCGGTAAAGGGCCGGGCGGCGCGCGCCACAGGTCAAGCCGCTTCGCTCAAAAAAGCGACAAGGAGGGCGGATACCATGCTGACTCAATGCCGCGCCTTGGCGATGCATCGGCCGCCGCGCTATTCGTCGCAGCTCGCGCGCTTTGCGCAGAGCCGTCGGCGACTGCCAAGCGTCCGTCCGAACGCCAATCCGTCCGAACGCCAATTCCTGGGAGGGGGCTAGATCATGACCAATTCCGTTGACCCGGCTTATTCACGCCTCGCCTCTCTCGCCGAAAGCGCGCGCGATCCCGGATTGCCCGCCGCCCAGGGCCTCTATTCGCCGGCGCGCGAGCATGACGCCTGCGGGGTTGGTTTCGTCGCCAACATGCATAATCGCAAGTCGCACGAAATCATCGAGATGGGTTTGCAAATCCTGCTCAACATCGATCATCGCGGAGCGGTCGGGGCCGACCCCAAGGCCGGCGACGGCTGCGGCATGCTGGTGCAAATTCCGCACGAATTTTTCGTGGGCAGAGCGCGCGAAGTCGGGTTCGAATTGCCGGCGCCGGGCGAATACGCCGTCGGCGCTCTGTTCCTGCCGCGCGACCCCCGTGGCCGGAAAATCATCGAAGGCATCATCGAAAAGGTTATCGCCGACGAGGGCCAGATCTTTCTCGGCTGGCGCGACACGCCGGTCGATTCCTCGGACCTCGGCGAAAGCATCAAGGCGTCGGAGCCGCTCAGCCGGCAAATTTTTATCAAGCGCGGCCCGAACGCCGAGGATCAGACCGCTTTCGAACGGCGGTTGTTCATCCTGCGCAAAGTGATCTCGAACACCGTGCATGATCTCGGCAATCCGCGGGTCCAGGGTTTCTATCCGGTTTCGCTATCCTCCCGCACGATCGTGTACAAGGGCCTGCTTCTCGCCAGCCAACTTGGCCAATATTACAAGGACCTCACCGATCCGGCCTTCGTTTCGGCGCTCGCGCTCGTCCACCAGCGCTTTTCGACCAATACGTTTCCGACCTGGTCGCTATCGCATCCCTATCGGATGGTCGCCCACAATGGCGAGATCAATACGCTGCGCGGCAACGTCAACTGGATGGCGGCTCGGCAAGCGTCTGTCGCGTCAAAACTGTTTGGCGACGACATCTCGAAACTCTGGCCGATTTCCTATGAAGGCCAGTCCGACACCGCTTGCTTCGACAATGCGCTCGAATTTCTTGTCCAGGGCGGCTATTCGCTCGCCCATGCGATGATGATGCTCATCCCGGAGGCCTGGGCCGGCAATCCGCTGATGAACGAGGCGCGCCGCGCCTTTTATGAATATCAGGCGGCGATGATGGAGCCTTGGGACGGGCCGGCGGCGGTGGCCTTCACCGACGGACGCCAGATCGGCGCGACGCTCGACCGCAACGGCCTGCGTCCGGCGCGCTATATCGTCACCGACGACGGCCTTGTCGTGCTCGCCTCGGAGGTCGGCGTGCTGCCGATCCCGGAGGAGCGCATCATCGCCAAATGGCGCCTGCAACCGGGCAAGATGCTGCTTGTCGACCTGGAGCAAGGCCGCATCATCTCCGACGACGAGATGAAGACGGCGCTGGCGACGTCCCACCCTTATGCCGAATGGCTGAAGAATACCCAGATTTTCCTCGAGGATCTGGCCCATGTCGAGCCGCGCTCGACCCGCACCGACGTGTCCCTGCTCGACCGTCAGCAGGCGTTCGGCTACACGCAGGAAGATCTTTCGTTGCTGATGGAGCCGATGGCGGTCACCGGCCAGGAGGCGGTCGGCTCGATGGGAACGGACACCCCGATTTCGGCTTTGTCCGCAGCCTCGAAGCCGCTCTACACCTATTTCAAGCAGAACTTTGCGCAGGTGACCAACCCGCCGATCGATCCGATCCGCGAGGAACTGGTCATGAGCCTCGTCTCCTTCATCGGGCCGCGTCCCAATATTCTGGATCACGAGGGCAATTCGAAGCGCAAAAGACTCGAGGTCCGCCAGCCGATCCTGACCAACAGCGACCTCGAAAAAATCCGCTCGATCGGACATTTCGAGGAGGCCTTCGACACCAAGACGCTCGACATCACCTATAAAGCGCAAACCGGCGCCGAAGGCATGGGCGAGGCTCTCGCCCGGCTTGGCGACCGCGCCGAGCAGGCGGTCAAGGGCGGATTCAACATCATTATCCTGTCCGATCGGCTGGTCGGGCCGGACCGCATCCCTATTCCGGCGCTGCTCGCAACCGCCGCCGTGCATCATCACCTGATCCGCAAAGGGCTTCGCACTTCGGTCGGCCTCGTCGTCGAGACCGGCGAAGCGCGGGAGGTGCATCATTTCGCGCTGCTGGCGGGATATGGCGCGGAAGCGATCAACCCCTATCTCGCTTTCGAGACGCTCGCCGCGATGGCGGATGAATTTCCCGAAGAGGTCGATGGCTATGAGGCCTGCAAGCGCTTCATCAAATCGATCGACAAGGGCTTGCTCAAAGTCATGTCGAAGATGGGAATCTCGACTTACCAGTCTTATTGCGGCGCGCAGATCTTCGACGCAGTCGGCCTCTCCGATGAATTCGTCGCGCGATATTTCACCGGCACCGCGACTCAGATCGGCGGCGTCGGGCTAAAGGAGATCGAGCAGGAGACGCTGCGCCGGCATAAGGACGCCTTCGGCGATTCGCCTGTCTACCGCAACGCGCTGAACATCGGCGGCGATTACGCCTACCGCATCCGCGGTGAAGCCCACTCCTGGTCGCCGCAATCGGTGACGCTGCTGCAACATGCGGTGCGCGGCAATAATCCCGAGACGTACAAAGCCTATGCCGCGCTTTTGAACGAAGACAGCGAGCAGCCGCTGACGATCCGCTCCCTGTTCCGCGTCAAGTCCGCCGCGGAGGACGGCCGCGCTCCCGCGCCGATCGACGAAGTGGAGCCCGCAGCCGTGATCGTGCGGCGCTTTGCGACCGGCGCCATGTCCTATGGCTCGATCTCGCGCGAGGCCCATACGACTCTGGCGATCGCCATGAACCGCATCGGCGGCAAGTCCAACACCGGAGAAGGCGGCGAAGAATCCGATCGCTACAAGCCCCTGCCCAACGGCGATTCCATGCGCTCGGCGATCAAGCAGGTCGCCTCCGGACGGTTCGGCGTCACGGCCGAATATCTCATCAACGCCGACATGATTCAGATCAAGATGGCGCAAGGAGCAAAGCCTGGCGAAGGCGGCCAGCTGCCCGGTCACAAGGTCGATGCGGTCATCGCCAAAGTGCGCCATTCGACGCAAGGGGTTGGACTGATCTCGCCGCCGCCCCACCATGACATCTATTCGATCGAGGATCTCGCCCAGCTGGTCTCCGATCTGAAGAACGTCAACCCGCAGGCGCTCGTCTCGGTGAAGCTCGTCTCGGAGATCGGCGTCGGCACCGTCGCCGCCGGCGTCTCCAAGGCGCGGGCGGACCATGTCACCATCTCGGGCTTTGAGGGGGGCACCGGCGCGTCGCCGCTGACCTCAATCAAACACGCTGGCAGCCCGTGGGAGATCGGGCTCGCCGAAACGCAGCAGACCCTCGTCCTCAACCGGCTGCGCTCGCGCATTTCGGTGCAGGTCGACGGCGGCCTGCGTACCGGCCGCGACGTCGTCATCGGCGCCCTGCTCGGCGCCGATGAATTCGGCTTCGCCACGGCGCCGCTCGTCGCCGCCGGCTGCATCATGATGCGCAAGTGCCACCTCAACACCTGCCCTGTCGGAGTCGCGACGCAGGACCCGGTGCTGCGCAAGCGCTTCGTCGGCACGCCCGAACACATCATCAATTTCTTCTTCTTCGTCGCCGAGGAAGTGCGCGGATTGATGGCGGAAATGGGATATCGCACGTTCGACGAAATGGTCGGGCAGATGCAAATGCTCGACAAGCAACAGGCGATTGCCCATTGGAAGGCGCGCGGCCTCGATTTCACGAAACTGTTCCATAGGCCAGAGCCGGCCCCGGGACAGACGATCTATCGTTCGATCGAGCAGGACCATGGCCTCGACAAGGCGCTCGACCGCAGATTGATCGAGAAGGCCAAGCCAGCCCTCGAGACGCGCGCGAAAATCGTCATCGAAACGCCGATCCACAATACGGACCGCACCACCGGCGCCATGCTGTCCGGCGAGATCGCCAAGCGTTACGGCCACGCCGGTCTGCCGCGCGACACGATCCATATCATCGCCAGGGGAACCGCCGGGCAGAGTTTCGGCGCTTGGCTTGCGGCCGGCGTTACGCTCGAACTCGAAGGACAGGCCAACGACTATGTCGCCAAGGGCTTGTCCGGCGGCAAGCTCATTATCCGTCCGGCTGCCGCCTCGCGGATCGCGGCGACGGACGCGATCATCGTCGGCAACACCGCGCTCTATGGAGCGATCTCCGGCGAATGCTATTTCAGCGGCGTTGCCGGCGAGCGCTTCGCGGTCCGCAACTCCGGCGCCATCGCGGTCGTCGAAGGCGTCGGCGATCACGGCTGCGAATATATGACGGGCGGCATCGTCATCGTCATCGGCCGGACCGGGCGGAATTTCGCAGCCGGCATGTCGGGCGGCATCGCCTATGTGCTCGACGAAGAAGGCACCTTCGCGGAGCGCTGCAACCAGGCGATGGTCGAGCTGCAGCCTGTCGCCGACGAAGAAGAAGCGATGCTGAACAGCTATCACCAGGGCGGCGATCTCGACGCGCACGGCCGCGTCGATGTGATGGACGATATGACCCGCTTCGACGCCGAACGGCTGCATCAAATGATCACTCAGCACGCCGCCAACACGGGGTCTGCGCGCGCCAAGCTGATCCTCGGCAATTGGGAGGATTACCGGCACAAATTCCGCAAAGTCATGCCGGTGGAATATCGTCGCGCGATCGAAGAAATGAAAATGGAGGAAGGCCAGGCGCTGCTTGCGACGGTCGGAATTTGATCGCGCGTTTTTGCGCCTCGAGCGTCGAGCAGCTGGCGCTTCTATCTTGACATAGGCGCAAATCCTGCATGTTCATCGGCTCGTGCTTGAGGCTTTCCGCCCCGAACGCGAGCCGAAGCGTGACCATCGCGAGTTGCGGGCGAGGCCGTCCGCCAAAGGGGCATTATGGGCAAGGTGACAGGATTCTTGGAAATCGACCGCCGCGACCGGCGCTATGCGCCCGCCTCCGACCGAATTCGCCACTATAGGGAGTTCGTGATCCCGCTGTCTGAAGAGGCGACGAAGGATCAGGCGGCCCGCTGCATGGACTGCGGCATCCCTTTTTGTCACTCCGGTTGCCCGGTCAATAATCAGATCCCGGACTGGAATCACCTCGTCTATCGCTCCGACTGGGAAGAGGCCTCTCGCAACCTGCATTCGACCAATAATTTTCCCGAATTCACGGGCCGCGTCTGCCCCGCGCCCTGCGAAGCCTCCTGCACCCTCAACCTCAACGACAACCCGGTGACGATCAAGACGATCGAATGCGCCATCGTCGATCGCGCCTGGGCCAACGGCTGGCTGCCGCCCGAGATCCCTTCCGTCAGGACCGGCAAGAGGATCGCGATCGTCGGCTCCGGCCCCGCCGGCCTTGCTTGCGCGCAGCAGCTCGCGCGCGTCGGCCACGATGTGCATCTTTTTGAAAAGAACGCCAAGCCGGGTGGCCTGCTGCGCTATGGCATTCCCGACTTCAAGATGGAGAAGCATCTGATCGACCGCCGCGTCAACCAGATGCAGGCGGAAGGCGTCGACTTCCATGTCAACGTCAATGTCGGCGTCGACATCGAGGCCTCGGCCCTGCTCAACAGCTTTGACGCCATCGTTCTTTCGGGCGGGGCGGAAAAGCCGCGCGATCTGCCGGTCCCCGGCCGCGATCTTTCCGGCGTCCATTTCGCTATGGACTTTCTGCCGCAGCAAAATCGCCGCGTCAGCCGGGAGCCCGTGCAGAGCAACGAGCCGATCCTCGCGGGCGCCAAACATGTCGTCGTCATTGGCGGCGGCGACACCGGCTCGGACTGCATCGGCACCTCGATTCGCCAGGGCGCGCTGTCGGTCACCCAGCTCGAAATCTTGCCGATTCCGCCTGAGAAAGAGAACAAGCTGCTGACCTGGCCAAATTGGCCTTTGAAGCTGCGCACCTCCTCATCCCAAGAAGAGGGCGCCAAACGCGAGTTCTCGGTGCTGACCAAAGCGATCCATGGCGAAGACGGCGTCGTCAAGAAGATCGTCTGCGTGCATGTCGACGAGAAACTGAAGGAAATTCCAGATAGCGCATTCGACATCAGGGCCGATCTGGTGCTGCTCGCCATGGGCTTCGTCTCGCCCGTTCATGACGGACTCTTGAACAGCCTCGGGGTGGCGTTCGATCCGCGCGGCAATGTCGCCGCGGACCAGATCAGCTACAAAACCTCCTTGCAAAAGGTCTTCGCCTGCGGCGACATGCGGCGCGGCCAATCCCTCGTGGTCTGGGCGATCCGCGAAGGCCGGCAGACGGCGCACTCCGTCGACACTTTCCTGATGGGCTCGAGCGTCCTGCCGAGGTGAGCGCGAGGCGCGTCGTTCACGCGCTACGCGGGCTCTCCGCGCGGTTCAAAGCACCACGACCCGCGTTCCGACGCCGACGCGCTGATAAAGATCGATGACGTCGGCGTTCATCATGCGGATGCAGCCGGACGAGACGGCTTGCCCGATCGTGTTCGGCTCGTTTGTGCCGTGGATGCGAAACAGCGTGTCCTTGTTGCCCTGGAACAGATAGAGCGCGCGCGCGCCGAGCGGGTTTTCGAGACCGCCATCCATCGATTCCGGCAGGTCGGGCCGGCGCGCCAGCATCTCCTTCGGCGGAATCCAGCGCGGCCATTCCTGTTTGCGCCCGACCCGCGCGTTGCCCTTCCAGGTAAATCCCTGGCGCCCGACGCCGATGCCATATTGAATCGCTTGGCCATTTGGCCGGATCAGATAGAGGTGGCGCGAGCCGGTATCGATGACGATGGTGCCGGGTGGCTCATGGGTGGGATTGGCGACGAGGACCGCGGTGCGCTCGCCGGAGTTGATTCCGAGTTCGAGATCTTGCCGAGGCGCCGGACCGCTCGGTCTATAATATTCCCCGCGCGGCTCGGAGTCCGGATAGTAAGGAGGATTGGGTCCTCCGTAAGCGTAAGGCGCATAGGGCCGCGCGCCCGGCGGCAGCGGCGCGTTCGGATAGGCCGGCAACGGCGCCGGCGGGTAATAAGGATTAGCCTCATAGCCCCAATAGCTGCGCCATTGCGCGAGCGCCGGCTGCGGCGCCAATGAGCTAGAGGCCGCAATCAGGATGGCTCCGCTCGCGGCGTGAAAAATCAATCTTGCTGTGCGCATGATGAAACTCGACCTTGCCCAATGGCGAGAGAATGCCATGCGACGCAGCCAAAGAAAACGGCAAAAAGCCCAGCCACCGCCCTCAAAAGCGCCATGATCAATCAAACTGTTGTAAAGCTTGCGCCGGCGCGCGCATTCTGCTCCGATCTGGCGGCCGCGCGGCCCGCTCTGGCTTGATTGTCGCGCCGCAAAATAAAGAGCGGGGGCAGGCTCGACTTGAACCCGCCCCCTCTTGGGAAAGCCGCACGGACGCCGCGTCAGTCCTGCGTAACCGGGTCCGTCGCCGGCAGCAGCGGAATTGGCGCTTCGCGCGGCGCCACTCCCTTTTGAGCGAGAATCAACTCGTCGCGCACCGCCGCCACGCGCCGCAATTTGGCCATCGCCGCGCCAGTGCCGGCCGGGATCAAGCGGCCGACGATGACATTTTCTTTCAGGCCTTCGAGCGTATCGGCCTTGCCATTGACCGCGGCTTCAGTCAGCACGCGGGTCGTTTCCTGAAACGAGGCGGCCGAGATGAACGAGCGGGTTTGTAGCGAGGCCTTGGTGATGCCGAGCAGGACCGGCGTTCCCGTGGCCGGCTTGCCGCCGGCTTCGATCGCTTTGGCGTTGGCCTCGTCGAGCTCCGCCTGATCGACCTGCTCATTGGCCAGAAAATCGGTGTCCCCCGGATCGACAATATCGACTTTCTGCAACATCTGGCGGACGATCACTTCGATGTGCTTGTCGTTGATCGCGACGCCCTGCAAGCGGTAGACTTCCTGGATCTCGTTGACAAGATAAGCGGCGAGCTCCTCGACGCCTTTGATCGCGAGAATGTCATGCGGCGCGGGATTGCCGTCGACGATGTAATCGCCCTTCTCCACGACGTCGCCATCCTGAAGATGGATGTGCTTGCCTTTGGGGATCAGATACTCGATCGGCTCGGCGTCCTCCTCATTCGGGATGATCGATATCCGAGTCTTGTTCTTGTAGTCGCGTCCGAACTGCACCGTGCCGGAGGCCTCGGCGATGATCGCGTGATCCTTTGGACGGCGCGCTTCGAACAATTCCGCGACGCGCGGCAGACCGCCGGTGATGTCCCGCGTTTTAGCCGATTCCATCGAGATGCGGGCGATGATGTCGCCCGCGCGCACCGCCCCGCCCGGATCGACGCCGATGATCGACTCGACCGGCAGGGTGTAGCGCGCGTCGCCGCCGCGCTGCAATTTGCAGATCTTGCCGTCGGACGCCTTGATCACGATTGATGGCTTCAACGTCGCGGAACGCTGATTGAGGCGCCAATCGATAACCATCCGCTTGGCGATGCCCGTCGCCTCGTCGATGGTCTCCGACATGGAGGCGCCTTCAACCAGATCCTCAAAGCCGACGAGGCCGTCCACTTCGGTCAGGATGGGGCGCGTATAGGGATCCCACTCGGCGATGCGTTGGCCGCGCTTGATTTGATCCCCTTCATCGACCTTCATCCGCGCGCCATATTGGACGCGGTGGACGGCGCGCTCGGTCCCGTCCGGACCTTCGATGACGACGGCGACATTGCGCGCCATCACCATCACATCGCCATCGCTGTTGCGGGCGAGATGCCGATTGCGGATGCGGATCGTCCCATCGAAATTGGATTCGATGAAGGACTGGTCGGCGATCTGCGCCGCGCCGCCGATGTGGAAGGTGCGCATCGTCAGCTGCGTGCCCGGCTCGCCGATCGACTGCGCCGCGATGACGCCGACCGCCTCTCCGAGGTTGACCGGCGTGCCGCGGGCGAGGTCGCGGCCATAGCATGTGGCGCACACGCCGTTTTTGGCTTCGCAGGTCAGCACCGAACGGATCTTGACCTCCTGGATCCCGGCGGCGTTGATGTTGTCGATATGCCACTCCTGGATCATCTCGCCTGTGGCGACGATGACGTTGCCTTCGAGATCCTTCAGATCCTCGGCCGCCGTGCGCCCGAGAATGCGCGTCGCGAGAGAGGCCACGATCTGTCCGGCGTCGATGATCGCCCGCATGCGGATGCCGCCCTGCGAGCCGCAATCTTGCATGGTGATGATCGAATCCTGCGCGACGTCGACGAGACGGCGCGTCAGATAGCCGGAGTTGGCGGTCTTCAAGGCGGTGTCAGCCAGTCCCTTCCTTGCGCCATGCGTCGAGTTGAAATACTCGAGCACGGTCAGGCCTTCCTTGAAGTTTGAAATGATCGGGCTCTCGATGATCTCGCCGGAGGGCTTGGCCATCAGTCCGCGCATCGCGGCGAGCTGCTTCATTTGCGTCGGCGAACCGCGCGCGCCGGAATGCGACATCATGTAGATCGAATTGATCGGCTTGTCCCTGCCGTCGACGTCCTTTTGCACCGACGAGATGCGCGCCATCATCTCCTCGGCGAGCTTGTCCGAGCACTTCGCCCAGGCGTCGACCACCTTATTGTATTTTTCGCCCTGCGTGATCAGGCCGTCATTGTATTGCTGCTCATACTCCTTGGCGAGCGCGCTCGTATCGGCAATGATCTTCGGCTTGTTCTCGGGCACGACCATGTCGTCCTTGCCGAAGGAGATGCCGGCCTTGAACGCCTCGCGGAATCCGAGCGCCATGATCCGATCGCAGAAGATGACGGTCTCCTTCTGACCGCAGTTGCGGTAGACGACGTCGATCATGTTGGAGATTTCCTTCTTGGTCATGAGCTTGTTCACGACGTCGAAAGGAATTCTTGGCGTGCTCCGGCAGCAGCTGCCCGAGGATCAGGCGGCCGGGCGTCGTGTCGAAGATCTTCGCGTAGCGCTTGCCTTCGCCGTCGTAGGTCCAAGCCCTGCCCTTGATCTTCGTATGAAGCGTTATCGCCTTGGAGAAAAGCGCATGCTCGACCTCGCCGATGTTGGCGAAGGCCATGCCTTGCCCTGGTTCCCCGTCGCGCATCAGCGATACGTAATAAAGGCCAAGCACGATGTCCTGGCTCGGCACGATGATCGGCAGACCATTGGCCGGATGCAGGATGTTGTTGGTCGACATCATGAGCACGCGCGCCTCGAGCTGCGCCTCGAGGGACAGCGGCACGTGCACCGCCATCTGGTCGCCGTCGAAGTCCGCGTTGAAGGCGGCGCAGACCAGCGGATGCAGCTGGATCGCCTTGCCTTCGATCAGCTTCGGCTCGAACGCCTGAATGCCGAGCCGATGCAAGGTCGGCGCGCGGTTCAGCATCACCGGATGTTCGCGGATGACCTCGTCAAGGATATCCCAGACTTCCGGCTTCTCCTTCTCGACCAGCTTCTTCGCCTGCTTGACGGTCGCGGACAAGCCCTTGGCGTCGAGACGCGAATAGATGAAAGGCTTGAACAGTTCGAGCGCCATCTTCTTCGGCAGGCCGCACTGATGCAGCTTCAGATCCGGCCCGACGACGATCACCGAGCGGCCCGAATAATCGACGCGCTTGCCGAGCAGGTTCTGGCGGAACCGGCCCTGCTTGCCTTTCAGCATGTCGGCGAGCGATTTCAGCGGGCGCTTGTTGGCGCCCGTAATGACCCGGCCGCGTCGGCCATTGTCGAACAGCGCGTCGACTGCCTCCTGCAGCATGCGCTTCTCGTTGCGGACGATAATGTCGGGCGCGCGAAGCTCGATCAGCCGCTTCAAACGGTTGTTGCGGTTGATCACGCGGCGGTAGAGATCGTTGAGATCCGAGGTCGCGAAGCGGCCGCCGTCGAGCGGGACCAGCGGGCGCAGATCCGGCGGAATGACCGGGACCTCGGTCAGGATCATCCACTCCGGCTTGTTGCCGGAATGCATGAAGGCCTCGATGATCTTCAGCCGCTTGGCGAGCTTTTTCGGCTTCAGCTCGGTGGTCGATTGCGCGATCTCGAGCTTCAGCTTTTCGGCGATCGCCGGCAGATCCATGCCGTGCAAAATCTCGCGGATCGCTTCGGCGCCGATCATCGCGGTGAAGGAATCCTGGCCATATTCGTCCTGAGCCCGCAGATAGTCCTCTTCATTGAGGAGCTGGCGGTCCTTCAACGGCGTCAGTCCGGGATCCAGCACGATGTAGGATTCGAAATAAAGGATCCGCTCGAGATCCTTGAGCGTCATGTCGAGCAGCAGGCCGATGCGCGAAGGCAGCGACTTCAGGAACCAAATATGCGCCACCGGAGCGGCGAGCGAAATATGGCCCATGCGCTCGCGGCGGACCCGCGACAGCGTGACTTCGACGCCGCATTTTTCGCAGATGACGCCTTTGTACTTCATCCGCTTGTACTTGCCGCACAAGCATTCGTAATCCTTGATCGGGCCGAAGATGCGGGCGCAGAACAGCCCGTCGCGCTCCGGCTTGAAGGTGCGATAATTGATCGTCTCGGGCTTCTTGATCTCGCCGAACGACCACGACAAAATCTTTTCCGGACTGGCGATCGATATCTGGATCTGGTCGAACGCCTGCGGCTGCACGACCGGATTGAAGAGATTCATGACCTCTTGATTCATTGCCATCTCCTGATGCTTGGGCCGGCGCGCAATCGCACCCGGGCCTCTTGCCGGAAATTGAAGGGACAGCGCCGCGCGCAGCCTTCCGGACGCGCGCGCGGCTCTTGCGTCGAGCGAATTATTCGGCCGCCTCGGCCTGCGGCGGGATCGCGGCCTTGGTCGCCATGGTCAGCTCGACGTTGAGGCAGAGCGAGCGCATTTCCTTGACCAGCACGTTGAAGCTCTCGGGAATGCCTGATTCGAAAGCGTCGTCGCCGCGCACGATCAATTCATAGACCTTGGTGCGCCCTGCGACGTCATCCGACTTCACCGTCAGCATTTCCTGCAGCGTATAGGCCGCTCCATAAGCCTCGAGCGCCCAGACCTCCATTTCGCCAAACCGCTGGCCGCCGAACTGCGCCTTTCCGCCAAGCGGCTGCTGCGTCACGAGGCTGTAAGGCCCGATCGAACGCGCATGGATCTTGTCGTCGACGAGATGATGCAGCTTCAGCATATAGATGTAGCCGACGGTCACTTTGCGATCGAAAAACTCGCCGGTGCGCCCGTCATAGAGCGTCACCTGGCCGGACCGGTCGAGGCCAGCCTTTTCGAGCATTTCGATGATGTCTTTTTCGTGTGCGCCGTCGAAGACCGGCGTTGCGATGGGCACGCCGCGGCGCAGATTCTTGCCGATCTCGACGATCGTTTCGTCGTCGAGCGCGTCGACCTCCTCTTTGGCGTCATAAATCTCGGCGAGCTTGGCTCGAAGCGGCCCGGTATCCTGATCGCGCAGATAGGAATTGACCGTCTCCGCGACCTGTTTTCCGAGTCCCGCGCAAGCCCAGCCAAGGTGCGTCTCGAGTATTTGGCCGACATTCATCCGGCTCGGCACACCGAGCGGGTTGAGCACGATGTCGACCGGCGTTCCATCGGCGAGGAACGGCATGTCCTCCTGCGGCACGATTTTGGACACGACGCCCTTGTTGCCGTGCCGTCCCGCCATCTTGTCGCCAGGCTGAATCTTGCGCTTCACCGCGACGAAGACCTTGACCATCTTCATCACGCCGGGCGAAAGCTCATCGCCGCGCTGCAGCTTTTCGACCTTGTCGAGGAACCGGCTTTCAAGGCCTTTCTTCGACTCGTCGTATTGTTTGCGCATGGCTTCGAGCTCGGCCAATGTCTGGTCGTTCTCGACGGCGAAGATCCACCATTGCGAGCGCGGGTATTCCTCGATGAGGTCGCGCGTCAATACCGTGTCTTTCCTGAACCCTTTCGGCCCGGCGATCGCTTTCTTGCCGATCAGCACGTCGATGAGGCGGGCGTAGACGTTGCGGTCGAGGATGGCGAGTTCGTCGTCGCGGTCCTTGGCGAGACGCTCGATCTCCTCGCGCTCGATCGCCTGGGCGCGCTCATCCTTTTCGACGCCGTGCCGATTGAACACGCGCACTTCGACGATCGTGCCAGTGACCCCAGGCGGCACGCGCAAGGACGTGTCGCGCACGTCGGAGGCTTTTTCGCCGAAGATCGCGCGAAGCAGCTTTTCTTCGGGCGTCATCGGGCTCTCGCCCTTCGGCGTGATCTTGCCGACGAGAATGTCGCCGGCCTGCACCTCCGCGCCGATATAGACGATGCCGGCTTCGTCGAGATTCTTCAAGGCCTCCTCCGAGACATTAGGAATGTCGCGGGTGATTTCTTCGGGCCCGAGCTTGGTGTCGCGCGCCATCACTTCGAATTCGTCGATGTGAATCGAGGTGAACACGTCGTCCTTGACGATGCGCTCGTTTAGCAGGATCGAATCCTCGAAATTGTAGCCGTTCCACGGCATGAAGGCGACGAGCACGTTGCGCCCAAGGGCCAGATCGCCGAGGTCGGTCGAGGGGCCGTCGGCGATGATGTCCCCCTTGCGCACGAAATCGCCGACCCGCACGAGAGGCTTCTGATTGACGCAGGTCGATTGGTTCGAGCGCTGGAACTTCATCAGCCGATAAATGTCGACGCCGGGCTTGCTGGCGTCGGATTCCTCCGTCGCCCGAATGACGATGCGGGTCGCGTCGATCTGATCGATATAGCCGGTCCGGCGCGCGGCGATGGCGGCGCCTGAATCGCGCGCGACCACCGCCTCCATGCCGGTGCCGACGAGCGGCGCGTCGGCCCTGACGAGCGGCACCGCCTGGCGCTGCATGTTGGAGCCCATCAGCGCGCGATTGGCGTCGTCGTTCTCAAGGAACGGGATCAGCGCCGCGGCGACCGAAACCAGCTGCTTCGGCGAAACGTCCATGAAGTCGACGCGTTCGCGCGGCGCCATGACGACGTCGCCCGAATGCCGGCAAACAACCAGATCCTCGATCAGGCGGCCTTCGGCGTCGAGCGGCGCGTTGGCCTGCGCCACAAAATATTTGCTTTCCTCCATCGCCGACAGGTAGACGACCTCCTCCGTCACGCGATTGTCGCGGATGCGCCGATAGGGCGCTTCGATAAAGCCGTATTTGTTGACACGCGCGAATGTCGCGAGCGAGTTGATGAGGCCGATGTTCGGACCCTCCGGCGTCTCTATCGGGCAGATCCGGCCGTAATGCGTCGGATGCACGTCGCGCACCTCGAAGCCCGCGCGCTCGCGCGTCAGACCGCCGGGACCGAGCGCCGACAAACGCCTTTTATGCGTGATCTCGGACAGCGGATTCGTCTGATCCATGAACTGCGACAATTGCGACGAGCCGAAGAATTCGCGCACCGAGGCGGCGGCCGGCTTGGCGTTGATGAGATCCTGCGGCATCACCGTATCGATGTCGACTGAGGACATGCGCTCCTTGATTGCGCGCTCCATCCTGAGCAGGCCGAGACGGTATTGGTTCTCCATCAGCTCGCCGACCGAGCGCACCCGCCGATTGCCGAGGTGGTCGATATCGTCGATTTCGCCGCGTCCGTCGCGCAGATCGACCAGCGCCTTCATGACTGCGATGATATCTTCCTTGCGCAGGGTCCGCACCGTATCCGGGGCGTCGAGGTCCATCCGCATATTCATCTTCACGCGGCCGACGGCCGACAGATCGTAGCGCTCCGGATCGAAGAACAGCGAATGGAACATCGCCTCCGCCGATTCGATCGTCGGCGGCTCGCCTGGCCGCATCACGCGATAGATGTCGAACAGCGCTTCCTCCCGCGTGCTGTTCTTGTCGACTTTGAGCGTATTGCGGATGTAGGGACCGATATTGACGTGATCGATATCGAGAAGCGGCAGCTCGTCGAAGCCTGCCTCGACCAGCAGCGGCAGGGTCTTGGCGCTGAGTTCATCGCCGGCTTCGGCGAAGATCTCGCCGGTGCTCGGATCGTAGAGGTCAGCGGCGATATATTGGCCGTAGAGATCCTCGTCCTGCACGCGCAAAAATTTCAGGCCGCGTTCGGCGAGTTGCCGAGCGGTGCGCGCGGTGAGCTTCTTGCCGGCTTCCAGCGCGACCTCGCCGGTGTCGGCGTCGAGCAGGTCGACGACGGCCTTGAGGCCTTTCAGGCGCTCGGGATCGAAAGGCTGGCGCCAGCCGTCCTTGTCGCGCGTGACCACAATAGTCTTGTAGAAGGTCGAGAGAATTTCTTCGCCATCCATCCCGAGCGCGTAAAGCACCGAGGTCGCGGGAATTTTCCTGCGGCGGTCGATGCGCGCGTAAATGATGTCCTTGGCGTCGAACTCGATGTCGAGCCAAGAGCCGCGATAAGGAATGATGCGCGCCGCGAACAAAAGCTTGCCCGACGAATGGCTCTTGCCTTTGTCATGATCGAAGAACACGCCGGGCGAGCGATGCATCTGCGAAACGATGACCCGCTCCGTCCCATTGACGATGAAGGTGCCGTTCATCGTCATCAGGGGCATGTCGCCCATATAGACGTCCTGCTCCTTGATGTCCTTGACCGACCGCGCGGCTGTGTCAGGATCGACGTCGAACACAATCAGGCGCAATGTGACTTTCAAAGGGGCGGCGTAGGTCATGCCGCGCTGGCGGCATTCGTCGACGTCATATTTCGGCGGTTCGAATTCGTATTTGACGAATTCAAGCAGGGAGGTATTGGAAAAATCGGCGATCGGAAACACCGACTTGAAGACGGACTGCAATCCTTCGTCGGGACGCCCGCCCTTCGGCTCGCTGACCAGAAGAAATTGATCATAGGAGGCTTTTTGAACTTCAATGAGATTGGGCATTTCCGCGACTTCGCGGATGTGGCCAAAAAATTTGCGGATACGCTTGCGGCCGTTGAACGTCTGCGCTGAATTATGAGCCATGTCGCTCTCGCACCTTTGCAAAACGGCGATTGTCCCCGGCGGACTTTATCGCCTCATCCGCGCCCGGCTCGGATGCCGGGCGGCGGCATCTGTTCGATCCACGCGCCGCGACCAACGGGCCGCGAAAGAATTGGGCCGCAAGGTTCGAACATACCTTCCGGCAACAGATCGACGGCCCCCCGTTTCCAGAGCGCCGTCGCTTGAAAAACTAGACCGCAGGAGCGATCAAATTCACTTTAACTCGACCTTGGCGCCGGCTTTCTCCAGGGCGGCCTTGATTTTCTCGGCATCCTCCTTGGAAACGCCTTCCTTGACGGGCTTCGGCGCAGCCTCGACGAGGTCCTTGGCTTCCTTGAGGCCAAGACCGGTCACGGCGCGAACTTCCTTGATGACTTCGATCTTCTTTTCGCCGATGGCGGCGAGGACGACCGTAAACTCGGTCTGCTCTTCGACCGGCGCGGCCGCAGCGCCGCCGGCTGCAGCAGGACCCGCGGCGACCGCGACCGCCGCAGCGGCGGAGACGCCCCATTTCTCTTCCAAAAGCTTGGCGAGTTCGGCCGCCTCGAGGACTGTGAGGCTCGACAGATCCTCGACGATTTTTTCCAAATTAGCCATGTTGATTAGATCCTTCGATAGGTCAATTGTCGTGTGTCGTCTTCAAGATTAAGGCCGTCAGGCGGCGTCCTTTTCGGCGTAGGCCGCAATGACTCGGGCAAGCTTCGCCGCCGGCGCCGTCGTGAGCTGGGCGAGCTTGGTCGCCGGCGCCTGGATCAGGCCGACAAGCTTGGCGCGCAGTTCATCGAGGGACGGCATCGTCGCGAGCGACTTGACGCCTTCCACGTTCAACGCGGTTTTCCCCATCGCTCCGCCGAGGATCACGAGCTTGTCGTTGTCCTTGGCGAAAGCCACGGCGACCTTGGCCGCAGCCACAGGATCATCCGAATAGGCGATGAGGGTCGGTCCCCGCATCAGGCCCGAGATCGAATCGACGTCCGAGCCTTGCAGAGCAATCTTGACGAGACGGTTCTTGGCGACCTGCACGGTGGCCCCAGCCGCGCGCATCTGCTTACGCAAATTTTGCATCTGAGCCACTGTCAGGCCAGAATAATGCGCGACAACAACCACCGACGTCGATTTGAAGACGCCGGCGAGAGAGTCGACACATTGTTTCTTTTCCGCTCTGTCCACAGTGCTTTCTCCTTGCGCACGCCAAAGACCTTGTCATGGCCTGGCCCGCGGGCTGCATCTGCCATTTTGAAGCAGGCGCGAAGCCTGCCCAAAACGGCGCTGTGCCTGTCCCCGGAACGGTAAGCCGCTCCGGACAGAGGGAGTAGACCAAAGTCGAAGGATCGAGGCGCGAAAAGCCGCCCTCGCCTCCAAAGTCTTGTCGTCACCCCGTCTATGCTGGCCTCTTTACAATGAAGCGGCGAGCCGCATCACCGATCGAAATTGAGTTCGAGTTCTTCTTTGCGAAGATCACAAACGCCGGCAGTCTTGGACAGGACATGGCCGGAAAGGACAGACGTCGCCGCCTATCCTCCGGCCTTATCCACCGGATTGCGAACGCTATTTCCAGACAAGCTGAACTTGAAAGTCAAACAGGCGACTCGCGATCGCGGAAGCTGTATGGGTGCGGGGCCGCCAGACCCCAAACCTTATATTTAACGCAACTGATCGGCAATGCCAAGGGCTAGCCATGGATTTTCCACGTTTGTCAAGCGAAGATTTGAAAAATCCGGCTCAGACGGCGACTGTAGCAGGGTCCACCTTGACCCCTGGACCCATTGTCGATGAGATCGCAACACGTTGAATATACGTGCCTTTCGCGCCCTGTGGCTTAGCCTTTGCGACCGCGTCCACAAACGCCGCTATATTTGCGATCAGCTTATCATCGTCAAACGACGCCTTGCCGACGCTGCCCTGGACGATGCCCGCCTTTTCGACGCGAAACTCCACCGCGCCGCCTTTTGAGGCCTTCACCGCCGCCGCGACATCCATGGTGACCGTGCCCACTTTGGGATTGGGCATCAGTCCGCGCGGTCCGAGAACCTTGCCGAGCCGACCGACGAGCGGCATCATATCGGGCGTCGCGATGCAGCGGTCGAAGGCGATCGTCCCGCCCTGCACGGTGGCGACGAGATCCTCGGCCCCGACAATATCGGCCCCGGCGGCGGTCGCCTCATCCGCTTTCGCCCCACGCGCGAAAACCGCGACGCGAAGCGTTCGCCCGGTGCCGTTCGGCAGATTGACGACGCCGCGCACCATCTGATCGGCATGCTTTGGATCAACGCCGAGATTCATTGCAATTTCAACGGATTCGTCGAATTTCGCATTGGCCCGCTCCTTGACGAGCTTGACCGCGTCCTGGATCGGGTAAAGCTTGATCCGATCTATGCCTTCACGCGCCTTCACCACGCGCTTGCCAATATGCGCCATCTCTTTACCCTGTAATCTCGAGGCCCATCGAACGGGCGGAGCCTTCGATCATCGTCATTGCGGCGGCGACCGTCGCGCAATTCAGATCGGGCAGTTTCTTTTCAGCGATCTCCTTGATCTGCGCCTTGGAGATCTTGCCGGAAAAACCGCGCCCGGCGGTCTTCGATCCCGAAGCGATTCCAGACGCCTTCTTCAGATAATAGGACACCGGCGGCAGCTTCATCTCGAAGGTGAAGGAGCGATCTGCATAAGCCGTGATGACGACTGGAATCGGCGTACCCTTCTCCATCTGCGCGGTGCGCGCGTTGAAGGCCTTGCAGAACTCCATAATATTCAAGCCGCGCTGACCCAGCGCGGGGCCGATTGGAGGCGACGGATTGGCCGCCCCCGCCGGCACCTGAAGCTTCACGAAACCCGTGATTTTCTTCGCCATTTTCTCCTGCTCCCAAACACTGCCGGGCTTGTGGCTCGGCGGTTGCGGTCGTGGTCCGACTTGGGCGGCGGCGTCGCGCGCCGGGCCCCGTCTTCCACGTCTGGCTCCCGCGCGATCGCCCGCGGCGCCTCTTCAAGCAGCGTGATGCCGCCCGAACTCAAATCCTTCAAACGGCCCCGGCGAAGATCCGCGAGGCCGCCCTAGACCTTCTCGACCTGGGCGTATTCCAGCTCCACCGGCGTCGCCCGGCCGAAGATCGACACCGCGACCTTGACCCGCGAACGGCTCTCGTCGATCTCCTCGACGATCCCGTTGAAGGAAGCAAAGGGGCCGTCGGCCACCCGCACCGTCTCGCCGATCTCGAATGAGATCGAGGCCTTCGGCCGCTCGACTCCGTCGGCAACCTGACCTTTGATGCGGTCCGCCTCGGCGTCCGAAATCGGCATCGGCTTCTTGTCCGCGCCGAGGAAACCCGTAACTTTCGGAGTATTCTTGATGAGGTGATAGATGTCGTCGGAAAGATCGCATTTTACAAGGACATAGCCAGGAAAAAACTTGCGCTCGGAATTGATTTTCCGGCCGCGCCGCACTTCCACGACCTGCTCTGTCGGGACCAGAATTTCCTCGAATTTGGAGGTCAGGCCGCGCTGCGCCGCCTGCTCCTTGATCGATTCGGCGACTTTCTTCTCGAAATTCGAATAGGCGTGGACAATGTACCAGCGCATGCTCATCGGGTAAGCTTCCGACCTCTGTCGCATTACGTTCAACGTCCGATACTCAAGACCAGCGAGACGAACAGCCGGAGAACCTGATCAACCGCGACGAAAAAAAGGCTCGCGAACAGCACCATGAGAATGACGAGACCGGTCGTGATCATAGTCTCCCGGCGCGTCGGCCATGTCACCTTGTCGGCCTCGGCGCGAACCTCTTGAATGAACTGAAACGGGTTTACCATTGTCGGAGGAAGCCTCTGCGGGAATGCCGGCCGCGCAAAAAAATCATGGCGCGGAGCCTTCAAGGCCACGCGCCGCATCGAGCGACTATAATCATCCGGATGGAGAACGCAAATTTAATTTTTCCACGCCAACCGACCGCCGCGAGCGACGAGCCGGAACAGAGCGCGATCGGTTTCACGTGAAACAGTCGACCGGTTTGATCCCCGAAACTGGACCATTTGATACGCGATCCTCCGGCATCGTACTTGGCCTCTGGTCATCAGAGACGCCCGGCGGCCTGCGCTTCTTCGCCAACTGCGTGCTCAACCCACCCAAAGGAAGGCTGCGTCCGCCCCCGAAGCGATCTTCCCCTGCCGATCGCCGCCTATGCGGATGCGCCGCCGCGACGGCGAATCGCATGGTAGGCGGCGCGCACGGGGTTGACTAAACCCTTGAGCAATCGGACGCCTCTAAACAAAGAGGCATGGCTATCTCGTTTGCCCGCCATTTTCCTGAAAATCGAAGCCTTCAACCGATCAGTCGGCTTCGAGAGATCTGGCGGCGGAGGCTTGAGGCCCAAGCGGCGCAGGAACCAATTGGCCTGATGGGCATGCGCCAGATCGTCCGTGGCGCGGGTGTGAAAGAACATTGCTGCGCTGACCGAAACACGGTCGCCGTTTTTGACCCAATGCGGCGCGAGCGAAGGATGATGAACGGCCAAGCCGGGCTCGAGGCGAAAGGCGGTTTCGCGGCCCGAAAATTCTTCCCGGTAATGCGCTTTGCCTCCATCTCCCGTCTCGACGTTCTCGATCACCGCCTGCGGCAAAATCGAAGAATCGTTTTGATCGTAGAGATAGACGTCCTTCCCGCCTTGGATCTGGAACAGAATGTTCTGCTCATGGTCGTTGTGATAGGGGGTGACGGCTCCCGGCGCAGAAATGATTATCGTCATCCCCTTGAAAGTGACGTCGGACAGGGAAAGGCCGGTCTTGGCCGCGACTTCCCGGACCTCCCGAGTAAGAATAGCGTCGTAGTCCGGGCTCACCTCATTCGAGAAGGACAACATCACCGACACAGCGGCGCCTCCCTCCTCTAGGTCTTTGAACAGAACGGCGAGCTCGTCCTCCCACCGCTCCTTCGCGAGCGCAACCTCGGTCTTCGCCCCCCACGACGACATCCTCTCCGCGCCGGAAAGTTCAGGCCTGTCGCCCCAGATTTCGAACCCAAGCGTCAACGGCGCGCCCCTCGAGCACGGCCGCATGGACGGCTCTCGCAAGGCTCTCAAGCTTCGGAATTTTGAACAACGGGTGTTGGGCAAGGCTATGCTCGATAAGAAACGGCTTTTTACCAAACTTTTCGATTTGCTCCGGCCGCCAGTCCACAAATATTAGCTGACCGTTATTTAAACTCTGAGCATCGTCGCGGAAATTCTCGTGTGCTGGCGACATATTCATTTCAGGATCTCCGCCTGCGCTAACGTGGGAATCTCTCTCAAATTTGCTCGATTCGCAATACAACTCGCCGCGGCGCGCGCCGTTAAGGTAAAGCGCTAGCTATTTATTTTAAATTTAGGAATCGAGGTCTAGCCCTTTCTGTAGATGACATTCGCGCGTAGCCTTTTCGCCTATTGTCGCGAGCGCGTCGCCGTTCGCTCGGGCTCCGCAGACACGCGCCGCTTTTTTGCCTGAAGGTCGAATCGCCCTTCGTCGGAGGTTTTGCGAGGCTTCCCTTAACTTTTGATCCCGGTTATGGATGGCGGCTTCGGACGTATTTCGTCGCCCTCTGAGTGCTTCATGAAAGCCGTCCACTGCCTGAATGGCCCAAACCTCAATCTGCTTGGATCGAGGGAGCCGGAGCTTTACGGCTCTGACTCGCTCGCCTCGATCGAGGCGAGTCTCGCCGCATTGTGCCAGTCGCGCGGCCTCATTCTGCATTTCCGGCAAAGCAACCACGAGGGCGATCTGGTTACATGGATTCAGGACGCCGGCCTCAAAGGGGAGCCGATCATCTTGAACGCGGGCGCTTACACCCATACGTCGATCGCGCTTCGGGACGCGATCAAGGGCGCGAACGCAAAAGTTGTGGAGGTTCACCTCTCCAACGTTCACGCTCGGGAAGACTTCCGGCATCATTCCTATATTTCTCCGGTGGCTGAGGGCGTCATATTTGGATTCGGCGTTCTATCTTATCGTCTGGCGCTCGACGCCTGCATCGCGATAGCCACGGCCAGCGAAAGTTGAAGAAGATGAAATACACGCGGCCGAAAGCGGCGGCGCCTTCTCCCGACGACGCGGTGGACGCCGAATTGGTTGAGGCGCTCGCAAAGATTCTCGACTCGACTGGGCCTGTCCGAGATCGAGATCGCGCGGGGCGATATGAAGATCAGGGTCGCGCGCCAGTTTGCGGCCCCGGTCCAGCCGGCGGCGCCAGCCGCCGCCGCGCCGCCCGCCGTTGCGGTCGCGGCGCCAAGCGCTGTGTCCGAGGCGGACATACCGGGCGCCGTCAAGTCGCCGATGGTCGGCACCGCTTACCGGCGAGCCTCGCCAGATGCTCCGGCTTTCGTCGAGGTCGGCTCCGTGGTCAAGGCTGGCGACAAGCTTTTGCTGGTCGAAGCCATGAAGACTTTCAATGAGATCGTGGCGCCCCGCGCCGGCACAGTGACCCACATTCTCGTGGAGGATGGCCAGCCCGTCGAATATGGCCAGCCGCTCTTCGTAATCGAATGAGCGCCGCGCTTTCGGTGAACTGACATGTTCGAAAAAATCCTTATCGCCAACCGCGGCGAAATCGCCTTGCGGATTCTTCGCGCGGCGAAGGAGCTTGGCATTGCCACGGTCGCGGTCCATTCCACGGCCGACGCCGATGCGATGCATGTCAAGCTCGCCGACGAATTGGTCTGCGTCGGGCCCCCTCCCGCCCGCGAGTCCTATCTCAACATCCCGGCTCTGCTCGCCGCCTGCGAAATCACCGGCGCGGAAGCGCTGCACCCGGGCTATGGCTTTCTTTCCGAAAACGCGCGCTTCGCCGAAATTCTGGCCGAGCATAACATCGTCTTCGTCGGCCCGAATCCGGAGCATATCCGGATCATGGGCGACAAGATCGAGGCGAAACGAACGGCGGCGCGGCTCGGCATCCCTTGCGTGCCAGGCTCGGCAGGGGCGATCACCAATGACGCCGAGGCCATGGCGGTCGCGAAAAAATTTGGCTACCCGGTGCTGATCAAGGCGGCGGCCGGCGGCGGCGGACGCGGCATGAAGGTGGCGTTCAGCGAGGACGACATCTCTTCGGCTCTCGAGACCGCCAGGATGGAGGCGAAATCCGCCTTCGGCGACGATTTCGTCTACATCGAGAAATATCTCGAAAGGCCGCGCCACATCGAGATTCAGATTCTCGGCGACGGACGCGGCGGCGCCATCCACCTTGGCGAACGCGATTGCTCGCTTCAGCGCCGGCATCAGAAAGTGTGGGAGGAAAGCCCGTCGCCCGCGCTCAACGCCGCGCAACGGGTCGAGATCGGCGAGATCTGCGCCGCGGCCATGCGCCAACTGCGCTACGCAAGCGCCGGCACCATCGAATTCCTGTACGAAGACGGCAAATTCTATTTCATCGAAATGAACACGCGCATTCAGGTCGAGCATCCGGTGACGGAAATGATCACGGGAGTGGATCTCGTCAACGAGCAGATCAAGATCGCCGCCGGCTCCGAGCTGACGCTGACCCAGGAGGACGTCATCTTCAATGGCCATGCGATCGAATGCCGGATCAACGCCGAGCATCCTGCAACGTTTCGCCCCTCGCCGGGTGTGATCAATTATTACCACCCGCCGGGCGGCCTTGGCGTTCGCGTCGATAGCGCCGTCTATGCCGGATACGCCATTCCGCCAACCTACGATTCTCTGGTCGGCAAGCTGATCGTGCATGGGCGCAGCCGCAACGAGGCTTTGCTCCGCCTGCGCCGCTCGCTCGACGAATTCATCGTCGACGGCATCGACACCACCATTCCGCTGTTTCAGACGCTGGTGCGCAACCCCGACATCCAAAACGGGCTCTACGATATTCACTGGCTGGAGAAATTCCTGGCCGACGGCGGCATGGACGGCGACGCGGGCGCGTCCTAACGGCGCCCGTCGCGGTCGCTCTTGTCGCGAATTGCGAGGCCCGAAAGCGGTCGCTCGAATCGCCGCTTGGATGAAGCAAGCCAGCCAATTACCCGGCGAACGAATGTGGGCGGCCAGTGCGAGGTGCGTGCGTGGCCTGAGCGGACGCCAATTTCCGCGTCCCGTTGCTGTTCGCGGCACCCTGATTCCTTGACCATTGCTAGACCGAGAACTACTATGCTGCATTCCCTGCCGAAGCCCTATCCCCGGTTTTCCCCATGCCTTGCAGTCGCGGCCAAGCCAGTCCCGACCGGCACACCACGTTGAGGTTGTTCGCGGATTCAGGCGGATACTGCCAGCGTCCTGAATGCGCTAACCGACTGTTCGTCGATACAGGCACGAGAATCATTCACGTCGCGGAGATGGCCCACATCATCGCGGCCAGCGGAAAGGGGCCGCGCGCCAATGCGACGGTGACTCAGGCAGACAAAGGCTCGTACGACAACTTGATCCTGCTCTGCGCCAACTGCCACACAACCATCGACAAGGCACCCGCGGATTTCCCGGACAACATGATCCGGGAGTGGAAGCGCAAGCACGTCGAGCGAATCAACTCGTTGTTCGGTGCGGTCGAATATCCGGATCGTGCCTCTGCATGGAAGGCCATCGAGCCCGCGCTTACAGAAAACCGCGCCGTGTTCGATCAGCACGGCCCGAACAACGACTACCGCCAAGACCCAGAGAGCGAGCTCGCGAAGGTATGGCAGCGGAAGATGCGAGCGATCATCCTGCCAAACAACCGGAAAATTCTGACGATCCTTGACGCAAATCGCCGTCACCTCAGCCAGCCCGAGGCGACGACGGTAGAGGCGTTCCGCCAGCATATTGACGACCTTGAGGCAAAACACATTGGCGAAGGCAGCGGTGACGTCGCCAGCCGTTTTCCGGCGGGCATGAACGACATCTTAACAGAGGCGCGACATGGCTAGGCACACTCCAGCTGAAACGAGCGAATGGGTCGCTGGTAACCTGAGAAAAGCAAAAGGCGTGTCGAAGGTCGAGGTCCTCTCGGATCAGGTGCTGCGCGTTTCGCGCTGCAAGTACGACCCGTTTGTGGCGGGGATCGTTTCGGCGAAGTGCGTTGAGGCGGATACCGTAAGTACGCTAGTGAAGTCCAAACCTGACGTGGAGATCATCGCCAATGTACCGAAGGAGTCCTATTGGGCCGGCGATGCCCTCAGGCTAGCGCACGACAACAACATTGCGACCGGTGCCTACGGCGACCTCCTTAGGGTGATTGATCTTCAGGATGTGAGAGCGTTCCAACCGAAGGAAACAGAGTTTGTTGAGCGGGGCCTGCGCCAGCACGATCGCATTTCGACCTTCGAACGGGAATATGATCGGCTCTATCGCATCAGCCGCAACGGCTTGCCTGACCTTAAAGTGGCGATGCTAAACGAGTATGAGCTAACTGCCGATCATCTGCGAACCGCCCGTGACCGGTACGGACAGTTTTCGGTGGCCGTCATCACCAATCCGAACGGTCGAGCTACAAGTTCTGCCGAGGAAGCCGCTCAGACTACGGGTGTGGAAATCCTGAACTGGGGCCCCTTCTTGGGGAGACTAAACAAGAAATGAGCGATGCTCCGGAGGAGATTGCGGTACGCGCACTCTACGAGGAGATGCAGCAAATCAGAGCCCGATGGCCGACCAGCCGGTGGTTCTTTTTCGGCTCGATTACGACCACAAAGCCGCCCAGTCGGGGACATCGACTTGTTAGTGATCTGCAAGACCACCGCTGACTGCACGACGGTTAGGGCCGAGTTGGCCTCGATTTGTGCGCGGTTTCCCATCCACCTGTTACTTATGACCCCAAGCGAAGAGGCGGAGGTCAAGTTCGTCCAGGGCGAAAGCGCAGCTGAGATTA
The DNA here is from genome assembly GCA_963789645.1 of uncultured Alphaproteobacteria bacterium. Lineage (GTDB taxonomy): Bacteria > Pseudomonadota > Alphaproteobacteria > Rhizobiales > Beijerinckiaceae > Methylocapsa. Next base: position 113,983 of record CAWBLM010000013.1, read on the forward strand.
CTCCCGGCGAGACCATTCCGGCCAAAATTGGACGCTAGCGGCCACAACCAGACAGGCAGTTTCCAGCCCTGGCAGGTCATTCGGGCCACGTCCGCTTTCGAGGTTCGGCGGCGGGAAGCGTGCGGCTGGAAGCCACCCGACGCGGCAATCGGCCGGGGGTATCAAGTGTGAGATTTTCACCATTAGCCAGCCCGGCATGGGGTACCTTAAGGGCTTGATGGCGGGCGCGACCCGGACCGTCGCGCGTCAAGCGCCTAGATTTTTGAAACGAGATCGGCGCCGTGGCGTTCGAGCCGGCCGGCGAGTTCGAGCTCGAGCAGGATCGAGCGCACCTCGCGCGCCGGCGCCTGCGACGCGCGCACAAGCTCATCGACTGAAATGGGCGGAGGTCCGAGAAGCTCGATGACGCGGGCTGTGGTCTCGTCCCGCGAGGGCGAAGCTGCTGGCCCCAAAGGCCGTTGCCCGCCATCGCTCGCCTCGATTTCGTCAAGCGCCGGGATCGAGCCACAGACCCACATCTTGCGCCATGAACGGACATTGGGGCGACACTGCAGGTCCGGCGAATTCGTATGCGGCCGAGGAGTTCCTGCAGTGAGATGGGATCGCCCGCGGAGGAAACGGGGCTTCGAATCCTGACTCCCTTTCAAGAGAGGAGGAGGGCGACTGTGGCAGTCTCTCATTCCTTGAGCGATCTTGGACCGCTGACGAACGGACTGTCCCGAAGATAAAATCGCAGGAGGCGGTTCGGATCCCGCGAAATGCCGATCCTGATGCTCTGGCTGATTTCGCCGGGTTCGCGGTCACCGCGTCCGAGCCATAGTGGGCCTTGCCGGCAAAGATCGAGCCCATCGAGCCGACGATCAACCCGCAACGCCGCAGTGAGCCTTCCTGGTCCTCGCGCCAGGTCGAGCAAGCGTTCGACGCCGCGATTTAGCTGCATGATCGGGATGCCTTCGAGCGGCTCGAGCGCCCTGATCAGGACGCCGGCTCCGACCCCGGGCATCTCGCTCGAGACATTCAGCATGTATGAGCTGCCGTAGGCGAGATAAATATAGGCGCGCCCACGCTCGAGAAACAGCGAACGATTGCGTCGAGTCATCCCCCGGTAGGCGTGCCCGGCGGCGTCGCCGACGACATACGCCTCGGTCTCGACAATACGACCGCTGGCGACGCCTTCAGGCAGCTCCCGCACCACTACCTTGCCAATGAGATAGCGGGCGAGCGAGGCCGTATCGATCGGCAGCTCCGAGCGAGCGAGCGAGCGGCGGATGGCCATTCTTACCGCTGCCGGGTTTCAGGGCAAATTCGCGAAAGCATGAACAAATGGCGGTAATATTGGGAAAGCAAAGCTCGTGGTCACGGTGGGCTTTTTGTTTTTAGCTGTAAGTCACAGTTCATTGCTAAAGCACACTGCCCGACGTATTCTGGCGAACGGAGAAATACCATATCCGAATTGGAGTCGGCTATGAACCAAGTACAAGTCGAGCAGAAAAGCTATCAGATGCCGCCGCAGGATGGGTTTACCGTCGCACACTTTCTCACCGTCGCCGACATCGAACGATCGGCTCGATTTTACGAAACGGTCTTCGGAGGCCGCATTCTGAGCAGAGGCGACGGCAAAGGCGCGCCGGGGTACATCCAAATCGCGAACACGTGGCTCCTTGTCAACGTCGGGGGCGGTCCGACACCCGACAAACCCTCTGTAACGCTCAGCGTCCCCGCCGACCCCGATTCCGTCAGCAGCTTTATGAATATTCGTGTCGCGGATATTCACGCGTGCTATGAGCTATGGCGAAGTCGAGGAGCCGAATTTATCACAGAGCCAAAGGACAAGTACGGCGAGACGCGCTGCTACATTCGCGATCCTGATGGTTATATTATAGAAGTTGGGCAAAGCAAGCCGGACTTCACTTACGGCTAAACAGCACGACACATGAAAGCATCTGTGCTGACCGCATACACTCCGGCGATGTGAGGTCCCGGAGGACGGATTCTTATCGGCCGCCGCGGTCGGCGAGGGCGCCCAAGTCGTGGCAGCGCTGCACACCTACCTGGCTGGCACAAACCAAATCTGCAACCAGTCCTGCAGTCCCGACCAAACCCCGTTCAGATCAAGGCTATCGAATAGCTCCCCTTTGGTCCGCCCGTCGATGAGGGGCAACTGAAGCAAACGGAGGTCAGAGAGGAGCCTATGAAGTCCGACAGGGATGGTATCAACCCAGCAGCCAAGCCAAGCGGAACAGGTTGCGTCGAATGCTTGGCTTTGGGCGGATGGTGGTTGCATCTTCGCAGATGCGCCGAATGCGGGCACATCGGCTGCTGTGATAGTTCGCCAAATCAGCATGCATCGAAACATAACGCCGCTGCGGGTCACCCGATAATCACGAGCTTCGAGCCGGGCGAGCGGTGGTTTTACGACTATCGTACCGAAGAATTCTTCACCGGCCCGAACCTTCACGCTCCTCACTCGCATCCGTTGGATCAACCGGCGCCGGGACCGGCCGGAGCGGCGCCTTCAAACTGGCAAACGCTGCTTCACGAATAGGGGACGGCCCTTTGGTGCGGCCGCAAGCCGCGCGGTCAGATCTCGGCGTCACAAGCCCCCGCCTGAGAATCCGACCGGTTACAGATAGTCTGTCGCAGCTGGAGGCGGCTATGACGGGCAGATTTAAATCATCCGCTGGTTCACAGTCGCAGCGGCAAGAAAACGGGAAACGACGGTAGCGTCATGATAGACGACATCAACGATCAGGCCATTCTCGCGTCGCGTCTTTTTCTCGCGACACTGTTTTTGATCTTCGGCTGGAGAAAGCTGAGGGACTATTCGGGCACGGTAAGTCAGATGGTGCGGGATGGCGTTCCGGCGCCGGTACTGGCTACGGCCGTAGCGATCTTCATGGAGCTTCCGGTTGCGTTCGCGGTCGCTGTTGGCGCGTTCACGCGTTTTTCGGCTGTGCTCTTGTTTTTTTACACGCTGGGAGCTTCGCTTATTGAGCATCGCTATTGGACAATGACAGGCGCGGATCGATTCCCCAACATGGAGAGTTTTTACAAAAACCTCAGCGTTATGGGAGGCTTCTTGCTGTTGTACACTACTGGCGCCGGAAAATATTCGATTGATGCATTGTGCAGCATCGCCGTGCCCTGACCTGTGTGCTGGGGCGACGATGCAACGTCACGTCACGTAAAAGCGCAAGCATTTATGATTGGGTGTTAGCGGTCTACCTGGGGCATCGCAACGCCCGAACTCATTCAGATCGGTCCTGCCCCAAGACATCGAAGGAGACATCGAATGAGATGGACCATAATGGAGTTGCTGTTCGGCGGCGTCGGGTGGACAGATCTCGCGATTACCCTGAACCGGATCGCGGTTGGGGCATTCTTTATGCTGTCGGGATATCACAAGCTGTTCAACGCGGAACGCCACCGTGTAGTCGTCGATGAACTTAAGGCGCTCGGCGTTCCAGCCTTGGGCTTCAATCAATGGTGGGTGCCGCTGGTCGAGTTCAGCGCCGGCGGCGCCGTCCTTATCGGGCTCTTGGCGCCACTCGCCGCGCTTGGCCTGCTTGTCATCATCGTCGTCGCCATGGCCACGTCCGGGCGGCAGCGAATCAAACTTTACAAGCCGATCGATCGAGCGGACCACATCGACGATTGGCTCTATTTACCGGAGACGCTTTACGCCTTTATGTTGATCATGGTCCTGTCGGCCGGCGCCGGGCCGTACAGCCTCGACGCCCTGATCCTGCGTCTGATGAACAAGCAAGCCGCCTGACATCGCGTCCTCGCCCGGCTATCTTCTTCCGATGGCAAGATACGCCGAGGTCTGCTGCGGGTGGGGCGCATCATCACCGAGCGGGGCGTCGCGCTGGACGGCGGCGCCAATGCGGCCCCACGCCGTAGGAGTTCAGTTCATTCGGCCCGGCGAATAAAGCCGGGCACGCCGGTCTCCACCACAGCGTTGAACCGAACGTTTGTCCTGATGGCGTCCCGAATCTCCCGCATGGCGTCTTCAGGCAGCGTCGAAAGCTCGAAGTTCTCCTGGATGCGGCGGGCGTGACCGAAGTGGTCAGGAGAGCTGTGCCGCGCTGCACCGCCCAAGCAAGCACGACTTGGGCAGGCGGTTTTGCGGACACGCCGTGCGATGGCGATGATCACCGGATCATCCAGTAATCTGGGCTCCATCCCATGCCCCAACGCCGCAAACGCAAGCAGTACAATCCCATGCTGTTTGCAATATTCAAGCAGGTCCCATTCCGGGAAATACGGATGGGATTCGACCTGCACCACGGCCGGCTTGATCCGCGCGACCGCAACGATCTCTTGCAGCTTCTCCAAAGTGATATCCGATAAGCCGATCGACTTGCACTGGCCGTCGTCCACGAGGCGCTCGAGCGCCCGCCACGTCTCGACCAACGTCACCCCGGAATCATAGATTACCTGACCATGCTCGTCCCTCGGGTCCTGCTCGTCGCCGGGTCGAAAGGCAAAAGGGGTATGGATGAGATAGCAATCGACATAGTCGATTTGCAGTCGCCGGCGACTCGCGTCAAAGGCGGGCTTGACCCGCTCAGGACGATGATTGGTGTTCCATAGCTTCGTGGTGACGAAGACGTCCTCCCGCCGAATCTTCCCCGCCTTGAACGCCTCCTGCATCGCGTCGCCAACCGCTTCTTCATTGCGGTAGCGTTCCGCACAATCGAGATGTCGAAATCCCACTTCCAATGCGGTCTTGGTCGCTTGTTTGGTCGCGACAGGATCGGGGATCAGCGTGCCAAACCCGACGGCGGGGATCGCGCCAGATCCATGGGTAAGAGGAATCCTCGTATAGCGAAGCGTATCGGGGGTTGCCATGTTCACACTCCTTTGTTCGAGGCTGGCCGCCGCATGAGCCGCGGACGGGTCTTCTCTCATCTATCAAGCGACTGCGGAGCGAGCGAGCTAAAGCGGTATCGACGATCTCTGCCCGGTCCAGCACGCGCGGGCGCAGCACTGTCGCATCAGTTTCATCCGATCCGCTCGACCCATTGCGCGCGCGAAGGCCCCGGCTCGAACGGATCGCCGAAATACTGGGTCTCGCGAGCCACCTTCCCATCGAGGAACTCCATGATGCTCACGGTGTAAGACGGCCGCCCGTCATAGGTCAGGACAAATTCAGTGACCCAGAGGTCGCCCGCGCCGATTATCCGCCGCACTGTGAAGCGTTTCCGGTTCGGCTGCGCGGCGCGAGACGACTGAATCTTCCGCCGCCCGCGGATGCGCTCGCCCGATTGAGGATATTCGAGCACCGCGTCCTCTCGGTAAATCTGGTGCTCCCCCTCGAAATCGTTCGCATCGGAGGCGGCCCAGTGGCGATCGAGAGCCGCTCGAATCCCTCGGTCTTCCATATATCAAATCTCCTATGACCATCGCCGTCGATGTTGAGCCATCGTACCATGCGCTGGGCTCGAACAGGCCTTCCAGATGGGGCAAGAGGGCCGTTCCGCAATAAGTGGGGCAAGCAATCGCCTGCCTGACATCGGAGACGCCTGCCGCTCTGGGTCGCCCCATGCCATCGACAACTTTTAAGAGCAAAGGTCTGCTTCTCGCCATCAAAAGGAGCCACTCCGGATTCGGCCATGGCAGGTCATTCGGGCTTCGTCCGTCTTCGAGGTGCGGCGCCGGAAAGCGGACGGCTGGAAGCCACCCAACGCGGCAATCAGCCGTGGGTATCAAGTGTCAGATTTTCATCCCTAGCTGGCCCGGCATGGGGTACTTAAAAGCTCGATGGCCGGCGCGGCCCGGACGCGCCTAAATCTTTGAAACGAGATCGGCGCCGTGGCGTTCGAGGCGGCCTGCGAGCTCGAGCTCGAGCAGGATCGAGCGCACCTCGCGCGCCGGCGCATGCGACGCGCGCACGAGCTCATCGACTGAAATGGGCGAAGGTCCGAGAAGCTCGATGACGCGGGCGGTGGTCTCGTCCCGTGAGGGCGGAGCTGCTGGCTCCAAAGGCCGCCGCCCGCCATCGGCCGCCTCTATTTCGTCAAGCCCCGCCTGATCTTCCTGCGCCGCCAAGCCGCGCGGCCAAACCAAATCTTGATCGAGTTCCCCCAGATCGAGTTCGTCCCAAAACGGCGCATAAGGCTCCGCCAACTCCGGCTCGGAAACGCCGAAGCCGGACGAATTTGGCGAAAGATTCTGCCGGGCGAGCGCATCGAGCACATCTTCGGCCTTGGTGCAGAAGGTCGCGCCATCGCGCAAAAGATCATTGGGGCCTTCCGCGCGGGGATCGAGGGGCGAGCCCGGCATGGCGAAGATCTCGCGGCCCTGCTCGGCCGCAAAAGCCGCCGTGATCAGCGAGCCTGAGCGGCGAGCGGCCTCGACCACGACGACGGCGCGGGACAGCCCCGCGACGATGCGGTTGCGGCGCGGGAAATCGCGCCCGCGCGCCTCCCAGGCGAACGGCATCTCGCTGATCGCGGCGCCATGTTCGACGAGGCGCTCCAACAGCCCGGCGTGGTCGCCGGGATAGACATTGCCCAGGCCTCCGGCGAGCACCGCGATGGTGCCCGTCTCCAGAGCGGCCTGATGCGCCCTCGCGTCGATCCCGCGCGCGAGCCCCGAGACGATCACGTGGCCAGCCCGCGCGATCCCGCGCGAAATCTGCTCGGTGAACGCCAGTCCCGCCGCCGAGGCATTGCGCGACCCGACGATTGCGACTTTCGAACGGCGCAAAGACGCGAGGTCGCCGCGGACGGCGATCAGCGGCGGGGGGGAATGGATCGTCCGCAGCAGCGCCGGATAGTCCGGCTCGTAAAGCCCGATCAGAACGGCGCCGCGGCGGGCAAGCTGCTCAAACTCGGCCTCGATCTCGCCGACGGGCGCAATGGCGATCGTCCGCCTCGCCTTGCCGCTGGCGATCAGGTCAGGCAGAGCGCCGAGCGCCGCGCCGGCCGAACCATAGCGCTGCAGCAACGCGAGAAAACTGCGCGGACCAATGCTTTCGCAGCGAAACAGCCGCAGCCAGTCGAAGCGCTCGGCCTCCGTCAACGCGCCCTTCGGCGCTGGCGAGGCTGGCGCTGTCACGACTTGCCGATCCGCGTTTCCGTTCCGGCCCTGAGCCGCGCGATATTTGGCCGATGCTTGATCCAGAGCAGCACAGCCATCAGGGCGAAGACGATCGCCGAACTGGTTTGATGGAGACCGTAGAGAAAGGCTGGCGTCAGGCCGCTCGCGAGCAGCGCCGCCAGCGAGGAGTACCGGGTCATGATGGCGACGCCGAGCCAGACGGCGATGAAGGCGAGGCCCGCCGGCCAGGCGACTGCGATCAGGCAGCCAAGAAAGGTGGCGACGCCTTTGCCGCCTTTGAAGCCGAGCCAAATGGGATAGATATGCCCCAGGAAGGCGCCGATCGCCGCCGCCAGCGCGGGCGGCGAGACGGCGTCCGGCGTTTGCCGCCCGGCCAGATAGGCAACGATTGACACGGCGACCGCGCCTTTGGCGAGATCGAGCAAAAGCGTCAGGGCCGCAAGATCCTTGCGTCCGGTGCGTAGCACATTGGTCGCGCCGATGTTGCCGGAGCCGATCGTGCGCAGATTGGCCGTGCCGGCCAGCCTCGTCACAATGAGGCCGAAGGGGATCGAACCGCAAACATAGCCGAAGGCTAAAGCGACAAGGGTAAGGATCGACACGCAGGAGTCCGAGGCCAGAGAAGCGTGGCCGCAGCCTAGCGTTTGCAGGGCGCCTAGGCAACCGGGCGGCGTGTTGAGCCCTGGGCGCAACGGGCGTCTTCTCGCCGCCCGCCCTGGCGGCTCAGGCTTTCGACCAGATCCGGCGCCACCCTTTGGGGCTGACGACGCCATCGACCTGCGGCGGCGCGAACAGGCGGCAGTTGGCGCAACTGTGGTTGCCTTTCGGCGACCCTTGATACGCTGCCGCCGCCTGAGAGACCTTCGCGGGGCCGGCGCGCTGCGCGAGCCCCGTCAGCCAGCAAGGCTGATGCGCGCGTCGGCGCGTTAGTGCACGGCTTCTTCGTGCAGCGTGAGGTCGAGCCCCTCCAGTTCCTGATCCGCCGTCACCCTCAAGCCGATCGTAACCTTGATGATGAAGAGGATGATTAAGGACACGACGACGTCATAGGCGATCACGATGCCGACGCCGATGGCCTGATTGATCACCTGCCCAGGATTGCCTTCGATAAGGCCCGAGGTGCCGCCATACTGGTTGATCGCGAAGACGCCGGTGAGCAGCGCGCCGGTCGCGCCGCCCGCCGCGTGGACGCCGAAACAGTCGAGGGCGTCGTCATAACCGACCGCCGCCTTGACCCACGTCACCATGATATAGCAGACGATCCCGACGGCGACGCCGATGGCTATTGATCCCGCCGGACCGACGAAGCCCGAGGCCGGCGTGATGGCGACGAGGCCGGCGACAGCGCCCGAACAGATGCCGAGCAGCGTCGGCTTGCCGCGATGCGCCCATTCGAAGAACATCCAGGTGAGCGCCGCGACTGCTGTAGCAACTTGCGTGACGGTCATCGCCATGCCCGCCTGTATTCCGGCGGTCACGGCCGAACCGGCGTTGAAGCCAAACCAGCCGACCCACAGCAGGGAGGCGCCGATGAACGTGAGAACGATATTATGTGCCGGGCCCGTTTCCTTGCGCTTGCCGAGCATCAGGGCGCACATCAGGCCGGCGACGCCGGAATTGACGTGAACGACGGTGCCGCCCGCGAAGTCGAGGACATGGAATTTCGCATCGGAGTTCGCACTGTTCAGGAACCCGTCGGGTCCCCAGACCCAATGTGCGACCGGCGCGTAGACGAAAATCACCCACAGCGTCATGAAGCACAACATCGCCGAAAACTTCATGCGCTCTGCGAACGCTCCGGCGATCAGGGCGGGGGTGATGATCGCGAAGGTCATCTGGAAGCACATATAGACGGTCTCGGGAATCGTCGCCGCGAGGTCGTTGGGATTGCCGATCCCCGTCGATATGTCGCTCAGAATGCCTTGCAGGAACGCGCGACTGAGACCGCCTATAAACGGTGTGCCGTGGGTAAAGGACAGGCTATACGTCACGGCCGCATATAAGAAGGTGACGAGACAGGTGATGGCGAAACTGGTCATCACTGTGTCGACGACATTTTTCTTGCGCACCATGCCGCCGTAGAAAAGGCCAAGGCCCGGGATCGTCATCATCAGAACCAGCGCCACGGAGGCTAACATCCAGGCGGTGTCGCCAGAGTTCGGCGTGCAATTCGTCAGCACGGCCGGGACTGCCGGCACGGCGGCGTATTTATCGGTCTCGGCGACGGCGGCGACCGCTGCGGCGCAGGCGGGCGTGGGCGGCGGCGCGGGTTTCGCTGTAGCCGCCGCAGCGGGGGCGGCCGCGCCCCCTTCCTGCGCAAAGGACGAACCGCCGAACAGCAGCAATCCGGCCAACGCGGCAAAAAGGCAGCAAACGAGTAGCTTATGCGCCCAATGGGCGGATCTGTCGGACATCAATGCTCCCCTCCTTCGTTCGAGCTCATTTTGCGAGCGCCGGCTCAAAGCGCCGCATTATCCGTCTCGCCCGTGCGGATCCGAAAGATGCTGTCGACGCTAGAGACGAAAATCTTGCCGTCGCCAATCTGACCCGTGAACGCGGATTTCAATATCGCTTCAACCACCCTGTCTACGAGACTGGCGGAAACCGCGGCTTCGACTTTGATCTTCGGAATAAATTTCACCGAATATTCCGAGCCCCTGTAGATCTCGGTATGCCCCTTCTGATGTCCGAACCCCTTGACTTCGGTCACGGTCATGCCGCTAACGCCGACCTGCGTCAGCGCATCTCGAACCGCTTCGAGCTTGAATGGTTGAATGATGGCGACGACCACTTTCATGGGATCGCTCCCCGCGCCGGTTCGGCGGAAACGACGATGGCGCTGCACGCGTCCAACGCCTCGGCTCGAAAGCGCTATCAAGACCTGTGCCAGCGCCGTTCGCCATCAGTTGCATGACGTTGGCAAACAAAGGCCCGGCAAGCCTTTCCAGCGATTGATCATGGAGGGAGCGGAGCGGCGCGCTTTCGGTTGCGGGCGCAGCGGCCGGCGGTGTCGACGCATAACAGATTGGGACCGTCACATAATAGATCAGCAAATAAGCCATTGACTTTTTTTTGGGCACAATGCGGCGGCAATTTCCTCACTCTTCCTCATAGGCCGTTTTGCCCGCGACCAGAGTGAGCTTCACCCGGCCTTCCATCCGCGCTTCATCAAAAGGGGTGTTCTTACAGCGCGAGCGCAATTTTGCCGGATCGACGACATAGGGCTCCTCGGGGTCGAAGCGGATGAGATCAGCCGGCGCGCCGATTTTTAGGCGCCCTTGCGGCAGGCCGAGAATCTCGGCGGGGCGCAGCGTCATTGCGCCGATCAGCCGCTGCAACGAGAGTTCGCCGGAGGTGACGAGACGCAGGCCCGCCGAAAGCATGGTCTCGAGCCCGATCGCGCCGTTCTCGGCTTCGGCGAAGGGCAGGCGTTTGGTCTCGACGTCCTGAGGATTGTGATCGGAAACGACGACGTCGATGAGGCCGCCCGCGAGCGCCTCGACGAGCGCGCGGCGCTCGTCTTCATGGCGCAGCGGCGGGGCGAGCTTCAAAAATGTGCGGTAATCGCCGATGTCGCTTTCGTTCAGGGTCAAATGGTTGATCGATGTCGCGCAACTGACCGAGAGGCCAGCTTCCTTGGCCCTTTTGATGATCTCGAGCGACAAATTCGTGGTGACGAGGGCGGCGTGGTAGCGCGCGCCGGTGAGGGCGACGAGCCGCAAGTCGCGATCGAGCATGATCGCCTCCGCCTCGCGCGGAATGCCGGCAAGGCCGAGCCGCGTGGCGAACTCGCCCTCGTTCATCACCCCCTCCGCGGACAGATCGCGGTCCTCGGCGTAATGGATGACCAGCGCGTCGAAATCGTGGGCGTAGTCCAGGACGCGCCGGAACACCCGCGCATTGCGGATCGAACTCGCCGCCGTCCGAAAAAGCGAGCGCGCCCGCCTGCTGCAACAACCCGATCTCGGCGATTTCCTCGCCGCGTAGGCCACGCGTCAAGGCGGCGCAAGGGATGATGCGGACGCGGCCCGTATCGCGCGCCCGGCGCAGCAGGAAATCGACCACCGCCGGTTCATCGACGGGCGGGTTGGTGTCTGGTCGCGCGAGGATCGTGGTGACGCCGCCCACCGCGGCCGCCGCCGTCGCCGTCGCGATGGTCTCGCGATGTTCAGCGCCCGGCTCGCCGACGAAGGCCCGCATGTCGATAAGGCCCGGGGCTATAATGTCGCCGCCGCAATCGATCACGCGCGCGTGCGAGGCCAGATTCTGCGGCGCGATCTCTGGCCCAAGATCAACGATGTCGCCGTCGACGATGAGGACGCCGCCGCGCGCGCCGGCGAATGTCTCGCCGTCGACGAGCCGGCCGTTGACAAGGGCCAAGGGCTGGTGCGCGATTGAGGGAGAGGACGGAATTTTCAAAAAGGCTCATCCCTGGGTTTCAACCATTCGGCAAATGCTCGGCGAGCGCGTCGAGCACCGCCATGCGCACGGCCACTCCCATCTCGATTTGTTCGCGGATGCGGCTGTGCGACCCGTCGGCAACCGCTGAATCGATTTCGACGCCCCTGTTCATGGGTCCTGGATGCAGCACCAAGGCGTCCGGCTTGGCAAGGGCGAGCTTGTCCTCGTCAAGGCCGAAAAAACGGAAATACTCCTTTGGCGAGGGGATGAATCCGCCCTGCATGCGCTCGCGCTGAAGGCGCAGCATCATGACGACGTCGGCGTCCTTCAACCCGGCCCTCATGTCGCGAAAAACCTCAACGCCCATGCGCTCGACGCCCGCCGGCAGCAGCGTCGAGGGGCCAACCGCGCGCACCCGCGCGCCGAGCGCGGTGAGCAGGAGAATGTTCGAGCGCGCCACGCGCGAATGCAGAATGTCGCCACAGATGGCGACCGTCAGACCTGCAATCCGGCCTCGGTTGCGCTTGATCGTCAGAGCGTCGAGCAGCGCCTGGGTCGGGTGCTCATGCGCGCCGTCGCCGGCGTTGACCACCGAGCAATCGACCTTTCGCGCCAGGAGATGCACCGCGCCGGCCTGCGAGTGGCGCACGACGATAATGTCTGGGCGCATCGCGTTGAGGGTCATCGCGGTGTCGAGCAGCGTCTCGCCTTTTTTGACGCTGGACGTCGCGACCGACATGTTCATGACGTCGGCGCCGAGACGTTTGCCCGCCAGCTCGAAGGAAGATTGCGTGCGGGTCGAGGCTTCGAAGAAAAGATTGATGAGGGTGCGTCCGCGCAAGGTCGAACGCTTCTTCTCGACTTGACGAGAGACTTCGATGGCGTCTTCCGCAAGCTCGAGCAGGACATGAATGTCCTGCGGCGAAAGCCCTTCGATTCCGAGCAGATGCCGGTGTGGGAATTTGTACTCTTGGCTGCAGTCGAGCATGAAGCGATGTCTTACAGGACGAAGCGCGCGCCGTCACAGGCCTTTGGCGGGAACGCGCGAAGCCGCTCACAGATTTCACCGATTTCGGGCGTCGTTCGGGACCGCCGGCGAGCTGACCGGGAAAGCTCGATTTGACTAAGCGAGCGCCCTCCCCCATCTTCCGGCCAAAATTATTACTGCATCGCAACCTTTGCGGACAGGGCCGCGCAACTAACGCGGGCTTTACCTTTGATACACCGAGGACCATTAAGGTCCGGCCGGCCGAACCGGGGGCTATTGTCAATGAATGTCGTCATCGTCGAATTGCCGGCGAAGGCCAAGACCATCAACAAATATCTGGGCGACGGATATGAAGTTTATCCGTCCTACGGCCACGTCCGCGACCTGCCGGCCAAAGACGGATCGGTCGATCCCGACGCCGATTTCGCCATGCTGTGGGACGTCGACGTCAAATCGGCCAAACGCCTCGCCGAAATTGCAAAAGCCGTCAAAGACGCCGACAAAGTCATTCTGGCGACCGACCCCGACCGCGAGGGCGAGGCGATTTCCTGGCACGTGCTCGAGGTTTTGAAGGCGAAACGCGTCCTGAAGGACAAGCGCGTCGAGCGCGTCGTGTTTAATGCGATCACCAAGGCGGCCGTTGTCGAAGCGATGCGCAATCCGCGCGAGATCGACGTCGCGCTGGTTAACGCCTACCTCGCGCGCCGGGCCCTCGACTATCTGGTCGGCTTCAACCTCTCTCCCGTGCTTTGGCGCAAGCTGCCGGGCGCACGCTCGGCGGGCCGGGTGCAGTCCGTCGCGCTGCGGCTCGTTTGCGACCGCGAACTCGAGATCGAGGCCTTCGTCCCGCGCGAATACTGGTCGATCATCGCGCATTTGAAGACCAAGGCCGGCGCGCCGTTCACCGCGCGGCTCGTCGGCGCCAATGGCAAAAGGATTGCGCGCCTCGATATTGGCGCGGGGCCGGAGGCCGAGGCTTTCAAGGCGGCGCTGGACAACGCCGCGTTCAAGGTCGCCGACATCGAGGCGAAGCCGGCCAAACGGCACCCGGCCGCGCCGTTCACCACTTCGACCCTCCAGCAAGAGGCCTCGCGCAAACTCGGCTTCGCGCCGGCGCGGACGATGCAATTGGCGCAACGCCTCTATGAAGGGGCCGACATCGACGGCGAGACCGTCGGCCTCATTACGTACATGCGAACCGACGGCGTCGATCTCGCCCCTGAGGCCATCGCCGGCGCGCAGATCCGTCATCGCGCGCGAATTTGGCGACGCCTATCTGCCGAAGGCGCCGCGCAAATATACGGTGAAGGCCAAGAACGCTCAGGAAGCGCATGAAGCGGTCCGTCCGACCGATCTCGCCCGTCTGCCTCGTCATGTGAGGCGCGTCTTGGAGCCGGACCTCGCCAAGCTCTACGAGCTGATCTGGACCCGCACCATCGCGAGCCAGATGGAATCGGCCGAGCTGGAGCGCACGACGGTCGACATTCTGGCTGAGGCGGGCGGGCGGAAGCTCGATCTGCGCGCCACCGGCCAAGTCATTCGTTTTGACGGCTTCCTGAAGCTCTATCAGGAGGGCCGCGACGACGAGGAGGATGAAGACGGCAGCCGGTTGCCGGACATGGCCAAGGATGAGCCGCTGACCAAAGAGCGCATCGAGGCGACCCAGCACTTCACCGAACCGCCGCCGCGCTTCACCGAAGCGACGCTGGTCAAGCGCATGGAGGAGCTCGGCATCGGCCGGCCCTCGACCTACGCCTCGACGCTCGCCGTGCTGCGCGAGCGCGATTATGTGCGGCTCGACAAGAAACGGCTTTATCCGGAAGACAAAGGGCGTCTCGTCACCGCCTTCCTGGAGGGCTTTTTCACCCGCTATGTCGGCTATGACTTCACCGCCGAACTCGAAGAGAAGCTCGACCGCATCTCCAACCATGAAATCGACTGGAAAGAGGTGCTGCGCGATTTCTGGCTCGATTTTTCGGGCGCGCTCGCCGGCACCAAAGATCTGCGGACGGCGCAGGTGCTGGACAGCCTGAACGAGATTTTGGGGCCGCATATTTTTCCGCCGAAGGCTGATGGATCGAATCCCCGCGCCTGCCCCTCCTGCGACGACGGCCAGCTCTCGCTCAAGCTCGGAAAATTCGGCGCCTTCATCGGCTGCTCGAACTATCCTGAATGCAAGTTCACGCGGACGCTGGCCAACGGCAATGGAGAAGCCGAAAGCGCCGCGAACGGCGATCGTCCGGGCGTCAAAGTTTTGGGGGTCGACGCCGGGACGGGTGAGGAAATCACCCTGCGCGACGGGCGGTTCGGCGCCTATGTCCAACAGGGCGAAGGGGAAAAGCCAAAGCGCTCTTCGCTGCCCAATACGATTGCCCCCGCAGAGATTACCCTGGAGCAGGCGATCGGGCTCTTATCTTTGCCGCGGGAAATCGCAAAGCACCCGGAAACGAAAGAGCCGATCATCGCTGGAATCGGGCGTTATGGAGCCTACGTTCAGCATGGCAAGACCTACGCGAATCTCGGCAAGGACGAGGACGTTTTAAATATCGGCGCCAATCGCGCGATCGACCTCGTCGTCGCCAAGGAAAGCGGCCTCAGCGGCCGGCGCTTCGGAAATCCGGAAAGCGCGCCCGCGCGCATCCTCGGCGAGCACCCCTCCGGCGGACAAGTCACGCTCAAGGCGGGCCGTTATGGCCCTTACGTCAATCATGGCAAGATCAACGCGACCTTGCCGAAGGACGCCGACCCGACCACATTGACGTTCGAGGAGGCTCTGGCCCTCATCAGCGCGAAAGCGTCTGGCGGGAGCGCCCTTCAGGGCCGCCTGCTTGGCGAACATCCGTCGGGCGGACCGATTACGGTGCGGGCGGGCCGGTTTGGGGCCTATGTCAATCACGGCAAGACCAATGCAACGCTCAAAAAGGATATGTCGCCCGAGACGATCACCCTCGAACAAGCGATCCGCCTGATCGAGGACAAAGAGGCGGGCGGCGCGGGGCCAAAAAGAAAGGCCGTCGCGTCCGAAATCCAATGGATCAAAGGCCAAAGCCGGAGCCGCCGCGGACGATATCCCTCCGCCAGCGACGCCGCGAAAGGCCGCGGGCCGACAAAAACAGGCCAGCGGAAAAGCGGCCTCCAAACAGAAAAAGGCTAAACAAGCGTGAACAAAGCCGCCGGGACGAAGAAGTCCGGCCAAAATAATGCGCAAAGCGCGCAGCAGGACGCGGGCCGGGCACCGCCCACCCGCGAAGAGATCATCGCCTTCATCGCCCGCGAGCGGGAAATCTCCGCGGAAGGGACAGCCGGCAGAATGCCGGCGAAGATCGGCAAGCGCGAAATCGCCCGCGCCTTCGACATCAAGGGCGACGACCGCATCGCCCTGAAACATCTTTTAAAGGAACTGGAGGCCGAAGGCGCCATCGAGCGCCGCCGCAAGGGACTGCACAAGGCGGGCCTGCTTCCGGCGACAGTCCTCGCCGACATTTTCAGCCGCGATCGCGACGGCGATCTTCTCGCCGCGCCCGTCGACTGGGACCCGGCCCAAGGCCCGGCCCCTAAAATCGTCGTCGGCGTTCCACGCAAGCAAAGGCCTGGCGCGCCGGCCCCAGGCCTCGGTGATCGCGCCCTTTTGCGCGTTGAGGCCTTGTCGGGCGTCAAAGCGGGCGAGCCCGCCTATAGCGGGCGCGTCGTCAAACTTCTGGAACGGGCGAAATCGCAGGTTCTCGGCATTTTCCGCGAGCGGCCGGGCGGCGGCGGACGGGTCGCGCCGATCGACAAGAAGAACGCCAATCGCGGCGAACTCGACGTCCTTCCAGGCCAGGAGGCGGAGGCGCGCGACGGCGATCTCGTCGCGGTCGAGATCCTCCGCTCTGGGCGGCTCGGCCTGCCCTCGGCCCGCGTGCGCGAGCGCCTCGGCGCTTTCGACAGCGAAAAGGCGGTGAGCCTCATCGCCATCCACACGCACCAAATCCCGCATGTTTTCCACCCAGACGCTATCGCCGAGGCCGACCGCGCCCGGCCTGCGAGCATGGAGGGACGCGAGGATTGGCGCAGCATCCGGTTCGTCACGATCGATCCGGTCGACGCCAAAGACCATGACGACGCGGTCCACGCCGAGGCGGACCCCGACCCGGCCAATCGCGGCGGCTTTATTTTGCGGGTCGCCATCGCCGATGTCGCGGCCTATGTGCGCCCCGGATCGGCGCTCGACGGCGAAGCGCTCGACCGCGGCAATTCGGTCTATTTTCCCGATCGCGTCGTGCCGATGCTGCCAGAGCGGATCTCGAACGATCTCTGCTCGCTGCGTCCCGGCGAGGACAGGCCGGCGCTCGCCGTGCGAATGGTCATCGCCGCCAACGGACATAAGCTGACCCACGATTTCCACCGGATCATGATGCGCTCGGCGGCGAAGCTCGCCTACAGTCAAGCCCAGGCGGCGATCGACGGAGCGCCGGACGAGACGACCGCGCCGCTCGTCGAGCCCGTGCTGGCGCCGCTCTATGCAGCCTATGCCGCGCTGAAGCGGGCGCGCGACGCGCGCGGGCCGCTGGATCTTGACCTGCCGGAACGCAAGATCATCCTCGATGCAGAAGGCGGCGTCGATCGGGTGATCATCCCGCCCCGGCTCGACGCCCATCGGCTGATCGAGGAATTCATGATCCTCGCCAATGTCGCGGCGGCGGAGACGCTGGAAGCCAAGCATCAAGCCCTGATCTACCGCGCGCATGACGAGCCGACGCTCGAAAAACTGAACAATCTCGCGGAGTTCCTGGCCTCGATCGGGATCAAGCTCGCCAAAGGCCAGGTGATCCGCCCGGAGCAGTTCAACGGCGTCCTCGCGCAGGTCAAGGACACCGACAACGAGCATCTAGTCAACGAAATCGTCCTGCGCACGCAAGCTCAGGCGGAATATGTCGTCGAGAATTATGGTCATTTCGGCCTCAACCTGCGCCGCTACGCGCATTTTACCTCCCCGATCAGGCGCTACGCCGATCTCATCGTCCACCGCGCCTTGATCGCCGCTCTGCAGCTTGGCGCCGACGGCCTGCCGCCCTCGGCCCGCGATGAGCTGCCCGACATCGCCGGGCGCATTTCAGCTGCCGAGCGCCGCGCCATGGCGGCCGAGCGCGAGACGATCGAAAGGCTGATCGCGGCGCATCTTGCCGATAAGATCGGAGCGAGTTTCGAAGGGCGCATCTCGGGGGCGACCAAAGCCGGGCTGTTCATCCGGCTGAGCGACACTGGCGCCGACGGATTCATCCCGGCCTCCATGCTCGGCGACGATTATTTTCGGCTTGACGAACGTTTGCACGCCCTGATCGGCTCCCGCTCGGGTAAGATGCACCGGCTTGGCGATGTCGTGACCGTGAAGCTCGTCGAGGCCGCGCCGCTCGCCGGGACGCTGCGTTTCGAACTGTTGAGCGCGGCCTCGGCCCGCGCGCCCAAGACGGCGGTCAAGCGGGCCGCCAAAAGATCGCAAAAACGGTGAGAGGCGGAGCTACGGCGTCAAGACAAGGCTGATCAGCATCATCCCGGAGCAGAAACGATGATCGACGATGGATTGTTCACCCTCCCGAGCGCTTATTCGGTCGACGACACGATCAGCCGGTTCGAGGCGGCGCTGCAAGCCAAAGGCGTGACGCTGTTCGCGAAAATCGACCACGGCGCGGGCGCCGTCGAGGCGGGAATGACCCTTCGGCCGACGTTTCTGTTGATTTTTGGCAATCCACGCGGAGGCACGCCGCTGATGCAGATCAACCAGACAGTCGGCATCGACCTGCCTTTGAAGGCGCTGGTTTGGAAGGATGCCGACGAAAAAGTCTGGCTGACCTATAATGATCCGGCTTGGCTCGCCTCCCGGCACCGGCTCGGCGACGCGGCCGAAGAGGCTGTGGCGGCCCTCGAAAATGCCCTCGCCGTGCTGGCGAGGGGCGCGACGGGCGCGTGACGCGCGGAGGCTCGCGCGCCGCTGCGCCGCAGCCTCCGAAAGGAGCCCGGGTTTTCTGGCAAACGTTGATTGTGTGTTGAATTCATCAAATGAGGAGACGCGGGTGCCTGCCCCGACGTGGGATCTCGTCGAGTTCACGCCGATGGACGAGGCGCGTCCGCCGCGTAAAGTCTGGCTCTCCATCCGGCGCGGCTTTAAGGGGCGCTGCCCCGCCTGCGGCGAGGGGCGGATCTTTGGCCGCTTTCTCAAGGTCAACGCCGCCTGTCCGCAGTGCGGCGAAGAGTTGCACCATCACCGCGCGGACGACGCGCCGCCCTATGCGACGATCGTCATCGTCGGCCATATCGTCGGCGCATTGATGCTGCTCGTCGAAATGTTTTGGCCGGATGCGCCGATCTGGCTGCATGCGCTGGTCTGGCCGACGCTCGTCGCGATGCTCTCGCTGTGGTTTTTGCCCCGCGTGAAGGGCGCATTGATCGCTTATCAATGGGCGTTGCGCATGCATGGTTTTGAGACGGCGCCATCGCCGGACCCGGCGCGGCGGACGGCGTCAAGCGGGTAATGGGTCAGGCTGACTTTCGGCTTTGGCCTCGAAGTCGCGGAGCCGATTTGTCGTCGATGAACCTCCCGGAATGCTCCTTGCCGTTGACGAGCACGCTGCCGGTTTCCGGCGCGCCCTGCTCCGCGGCGTCGAAAAGCCCGAAGGTCAATATTGTGGTCACCGGGTCGTAGCCAAACTCGCGGCTGGACCTTGTCTGTTCTCCGACCCACACGCGTCCGTCCGCGTCTTTCAACATTCTGATCATCTGCGTTTGCCTGTTCGAATATTTTGGACGAGACCGAGAAAGTCTCCTGCCTGAGATGTAGTGTTTCGCCCCGACGATATCGTCGTCTTTCTCGGCTCACATTTTCGCGACCATCTCACCCTAGTTTTCCCTTGGGACGCAAGACGACGCGCCAACCGCGAACTCGTTATCGGAGCAAGGCGATGGCTTCACGCGATAGCCTGGCCGACGCTAGTCGTTATGCTCTCGCTGTGGTTTTCGCCGCCGCGCGAAAGGCGCGTTGATCGCTTATCAATGGGCGTTGCGCTCCACGTTTTGAGACGTCGCGATTGCCGGCCCCCAGCGCGGCGGAGGGCGTTGGGCGGGTAGCGGCTCAATTTCAAATTCGGATCGAGACCCCAAGGCGCAAAGATCGAAGCGCCGCGCAAAGCGCCGTGACTTGCCGCGCATTCGGCCGTCAGCGCATATGATATCGTCATCGTCTCGCGAGATCGGGGGGTGACGAATTGCTCCAAGTATGGGACTGGCTCCGTGATCACCTTTTAAAGGGGATCATCCTTGCAGCGCTGACGGCGAGCGCCATCGCCTACTTTAAGGGGGTTTTCGACAAGATCATTGGGGACGCGCTCCCAAAAGGAGCCGATATCTCTTGTGGTGGGCGGGAATGGATCGCTGACCGCTGGCCCTTCCGCCGGCCCGAAGCACCGCCAGAGGTATTCCGAATACTTATTGCAACGCTTACCGGAGATGATGCCAGCGGGACGCAGACACAGGCCGTCGTGCGCGCGTTTCACGGTCAACAGGCAATCGATGCTGTTTCGACTTGCCGTGTTCTGAAAATTCGGGGCGCTGGCCTTACGGCCGAAGAAGCCGCCGCGAAAACAGGACGGGAATGGCTGGCCCGGCGTAAGGCCGATGTCCTCGTATTCGGCGATGTATTGCCAAAGGGCGAAGCCCTTAACCTTCAGTTTCTCCCCTCTGAGCCGTCGCATGATTTCAGCGCAAAATCCTTCCGTCTGGAATCCGGCCTTCTCAGGGAGGAATTCAAGGAAGCGGCGGCGGCACAGCTTCAGGCTGTCGCCCTTGCCGCCGTTAGGCCGGTGACCGAGGAGGAAGGAAAATACCTAGTGGCGACCTTGCGGCCTGTCGTTGACCGGCTAAAGCGGGTTGCCGAGTCGCCGCCTCCTGGAATGTCCCCCTCAGGGATGGCCGACGTGCAATTCGCCTTGGGGCAGGCATTGAGCGTGATCGGCGATCAAGCCGGCGACAACCGGGCGTTGCGAGAGGCGGCTACTTCCTATCGCGCCGCGCTGGAGGAAAGGACCCGCGACGGCGTTCCGCTCGACTGGGCGACGACGCAGGTGGGTCTTGGCAATGCGCTCCAAACGCTCGGCGGGCGCGAGAGCGGGACGGCGCGTCTTGAGGAGGCTGTTTCGGCCTATCGCGCCGCGCTGCAGGAATATACGCGCGAGCGCGTTCCGCTCCAATGGGCGATGACGCAGAACAATCTCGGCACTGCGCTCGGGGCGCTCGGCGAGCGCGAGAGCGGCCCGGGTCTTGAGGAGGCGGTGGCGGCCTTTCGCGCCGCGCTGGAGGAATATACGCGCGACCGCGTTCCGCTCCAATGGGCGACGACGCAGACCAATCTCGGCAATGCGCTCAGAATTCTCGGGGCGCGCGAGAGCGGCACGGCGCGTCTTGAGGAGGCGGTGGCGGCCTTTCGCGCCGCGCTGCAGGAACGGACGCGCGATCGCGTTCCGCTCCAATGGGCGATGACGCAGAACAATCTTGGCAATGCGCTCTGGGTGCTCGGCGATCGAGAGGGCGGGACGGCGCGTCTTGAGGAGGCGGTAGAGGCCTATCGCGCCGCGCTGGAAGAATATACGCGCGAGCGCGTTCCGCTCCAATGGGCGACGACGCAGAACAATCTCGGCACTGCGCTCGGGGCGCTCGGCGAGCGCGAGAGCGGCCCGGGTCTTGAGGAGGCGGTGGCGGCCTATCGCGCCGCGCTGGAGGAACGGACGCGCGAGCGCGTTCCGCTCGACTGGGCGGCGACGCAGAACAACCTCGGCGCTGCGCTCGCAACGCTCGGGGCGCGCGAGAGCGGGACGGCGCGTCTTGAGGAGGCGGTGGCGGCCTATCGCGCCGCGCTGGAAGAATATACGCGCGAGCGCGTTCCGCTCCAATGGGCGACGACGCAGAATAATCTTGGCAATGTGCTCTTTACGCTCGGGGCGCGCGAGAGCGGGACGGCCCGTCTTGAGGAAGCGGTGGCGGCCTATCGCGCCGCGCTGGAGGAAAATACGCGCGAGCGCGTTCCGCTCCAATCGGCGACGACGCAGAACAATCTCGGCCTTGCGCTTGCGGCTTTCGGGGAGCGCGAGAGCGGGACGGCGCGTCTTGAGGAGGCGGTGGCGGCCTATCGCGCTGCGCTTAAAGAGTTGACGAAGGAAGCCGCGCCTTATCAGCACCAAATAGCGCAGAAGAATTTCGACCGAGCGACCGCGTTGCTAACGCAGCGGCGCAACAAGTGAATCGGTCGTAGCCGGTTACCGCGTGCAAAAACCGGGCGAATGTCGCTGCTCACCCCCACCGGAGATCGCCGTCGAGCGCGATCGCTTGGCTATAGGCCGCGTGGCGCTTATGTATCGGCCTTAGCCCAATATTTCTGAAATCGCCAACTCGCTCCCTTGGACCTCGCGTGCTCAACCGGCCTGACCGTTCAAAATCGCGCGACGCGGCCGCGGGCGGGCCCTTCGGCGCCATCGCCTGCGCCATCGCGACGGTCTCGATCGTCGGCGTTGGGCTGTCGCTGACGATCACGCTGATCGCCGTGCGCCTCGGCGAACAAGGCTTTTCCGCGCGGGCGATCGGCCTCAATACGGCGGCGGCCGGTTTTGCGACCTTGATCAGCGCGGGCTTCATTCCAGGCGCCGCGCGGCGCATCGGCGTCGGACGCCTGCTTTTCGCCGCGCTGCTACTTTGCGAATGGTGCCTCGCCGGCATGGTCTTGGCCGAAAATTATTGGACCTGGCTCATCCTCAGAGCCATCTTCGGCGTCGGCCTCACCGTTCTTTTCGTTTTGAGCGAGTATTGGATCAACGCCATCGCTCCGCCGCACCGGCGCGGCGCGATCCTCGGATTTTACGCCGCGAGCGTTGCTTTGGGCTTCGCCGCCGGCCCCCTCATCCTCACCCTCGTGGGATCCACGGGCGCGATAGCGTTTTTTGTCGCGATGGCCCTGTTTGCGGCGGCGGCCTTCCCGATCATTCTCGGCAGCGGCGCCGCGCCCGAGATCGAGGCGCGCTCATCCGTTCCCGTCCTCGGTTTTCTCCTCGTCGCGCCGGTCGCCACTCTCGCCGGTCTGTTGCATGGCGCCATCGAGACCTCGAGCATGGGGCTTCTCCCCGTCTACGCCTTGCGTTCGGGCTTCAGCGCCGAGACGGGCGCCTCGTTCGTCACCTTGTTCGCGCTCGGCAATGTCGCGTTCCAGTTTCCGGTCGGCTATCTCGCCGACAAGGTGGAGCGCGGCAGGCTGTTGATCCTGATCGCGCTGCTCAGTCTTGCGGGAGCGATCGTTCTGGCGTTTTCCCAAGCCGGAGGCGCTTTTGACGCGCTGCTCCTCGTCTGGGGCGGCGTCGCCGGCAGCTTGTACGCCGTCGCGCTCGGCTATCTCGGCGCGCGTTATGCGGGCGCGGAGCTCGCCAGCGCCAACGCTGCTTTCGTCATGCTCTATGCGGCCGGCATGCTGGGGGGCCCGCCGATAACGGGCGCCGGCATGGACGCGCTGGGGCCGCACGGATTCTTTGTCGCCATCGCGGCGCTGATCGTCTGCTATATCGCCGTCGTTTTCTGGGCGCGCTTTAGCGCAAAACCGGCGCACGCCCGTTCTTGACAAGCGGGCCGCGATCCTTATGGTCCCGGCTTTCGAGAATCGTCGCCCCCGGGCCGCAGGGCTTCGGCGTTTAGGCGCGCCTGCTTTCGTTTGCGCCACATCTAAAGGACTGCTCTGATGGCCAAGGCCGCAATGCTCAAGATCAAGCTTCTGTCCACGGCGGACACGGGCTATTTCTACGTCACCAAAAAGAACGCGCGCACCAAGACCGAGAAGCTGTCATTCAAGAAATATGACCCGGTCGTGCGCAAGCACGTCCAGTTCAAGGAAACCAAGATCAAGTAACGTCAAACGACGCCGGAATTTCGCCAGCCTGGGCGCTTGGCGAGTTCGACAAGATATGCGGTTCGCGCCTGCGGCAGCCCCAGCCCGCGCGGCCCGAACACGTCCCGGGCGAGAAAATACTCCGTAAGCCTGAACCCATCCCAGACATCCGCCGGCGGCGGGTTTTGCCACGCTTCATCGCCCAAAGCCTGTTCGGCCACAATCTGTTGGCGCGCGACCTCATTGCGCAAGAACGGCGGCAGCGGCAGCAGCCAGGCGCGATAGGGTTCGCCCGCCGCCATGGAGATGGCGCGGCCCGTTTTTGGCGACACATAGGCTAGATTGTCGGTGTCGCCAGTAGCGGCGCAGCGGGAGAGATCGAGCCCGAAACCGGTCTCGCGCAGGATCTCGACCTCGAGCCGCACCAGCAGCGCAGGAAGCCGCTGGTCCTCGATGTGATCGGCGATGAACGTCGCCGCATCGTACAGCGCCGGATGCGGGTCGCGCTCGGCGATGAGCCGCAGCAAGGCGCCAATGAGGCTGGCGGCGTGCAGGGCTGGCGCGCTTTGCAATAGCCGTGCGGCGCGAAGGCGCGTCGGCTCAATGGAATAACATCCCAGGTGCTCGTCGAGTCGGGCGCGCCAGACAAGCTCGGCGCTATTGCCCGGCTGCAGGAAGGGTTGTCTTTTTCGCGATCGGCCGCCCTTGACGAGCCCGAGATGGCGGCCATGCGCGCGCGTCATCGCCTCGATGATGACGCTTGTCTCGCCATGCCTCTTGACCCCGATGATGAGGCCTTCGTCGCGCCATTCCATTTGGACGCCAAGCCTTAGGGAACGAGAACCATGGAGCCGGTCGTCTCGCGGCTCTCCAAGGCGCGATGGACGCTGGCGGCCTCTTCCAGCGGATAGGTCCCGTGCAGGGGAATCGTGACGTCGCCGTCCGATACGACCTTCAACAAATCGCCCGCCATTTTGACGAAGTTCTTTCTCTTCGCAGCGTAAGTGTTCAGCGACGGACGCGTCGCGAAAAGCGAACCCTTGGCGGCGAGAAGCCCGATATCGAAAGCTTCGATCGGTCCGGAAGCGGAGCCGAAGCTGACAAACAGGCCGAGCGGCCGCAGGCAATCGAGCGAGCCGGGGAAGGTCGCCTTGCCGACGCCGTCGTAGACGACGTCGCAGAGCGCGCCTTTGGTGATGTCCTTGACGCAAGCGACGAAATCCTCCACGCGATAGAGGATCACATGCTTCGCGCCGGCCTTTTTTGCGAGCTTCGCCTTTTCCGGCGATCCTACAGTTCCGATGACGTGAGCGCCGAGCGCCCTCGCCCATTGGCAAAGGATCAAGCCGACGCCCCCAGCCGCGGCATGCACGAGGATCGTGTCGCCGGCTTTCACCTGGTGCGTTTGGCGCAGCAGATATTGGGCGGTGAGCCCCTTGAGCAGCATGGCCGCGGCGATGTCATAAGGAAATTTCTTCGGCAGCTTGATCAAGCGATCCTCGTTCACGAGGCGCTCCTGCGCATAGGCGCCGAGCGTCGCCAAAGAGGCTACCCTGTCACCGACCTTGACGCTTTTAACTCCCGCGCCGATTTCGACCACTTCGCCCGCCGCTTCATTTCCCGGCGTGAAGGGCAGGGGTGCAGGATAGTGTCCGTCTCGGTAATAGACGTCGATGAAATTGACGCCGACGGCGTGATTGCGAACGCGGACTTCGCCGCGACCCGGCGGCGGCAGCTCAATATCCTCGATGCCCATCACCTCCGGCCCGCCCGTTTCGTGAACGCGTACGGCTTTGACCATTAAATCCTCCTTTGCGACCGGGCTTCGTCGTGTTTTGTAGCCGACCTGGATCGCCGGCAGGACGTTTCTGTGCGCGCGTGGGCGGGGTTTGCCCTTGCGAACGTTTGACCGGACTATCTTTGAGAAGCGTCAGATTGCAGCTGAGTTTACGTCTTGACCGGATCCTCCCCGGCAATCATCGCAGCGATCTCCGCTTCGCAAACGAGCGCCCCATCGACCAGCGCCCGGCCTGAATACCACCACATGTTGCGGCGGCGATTGGTCTTGGTCATGTGGAATTCGACCCGGTCGCCGGGTACGACAGGCTTGCGGAACTTCGCCTTGTCGATGCTCATGAAGTACACGAGCGGAGCCTGCCGATCGCTGGAATGCGCCCGAATGCAAAGCGCTCCAGCAGTTTGCGCCATGCCCTCGATCAAAAGCACGCCCGGCATGACGGGACGGCCCGGAAAGTGGCCCTGAAATTGCGGTTCGTTGACGCTCACATTCTTGAGGCCAATGCCGAATTCATCGCCTCTCGCCTCAATGATCCGATCGACCAGCAAGAACGGATAGCGATGCGGCAGATATCTCAGCAGTTGCAAGATGTCGATGGATTCGATGGTCGCCGCCAACTCGTTCATCTTCGCGCCTTCTTTTTGATGGTTCGTCGGAGGTGGCGGGCGCCATTGCAGGGGCCGCCTCACCCCCGGCATTCCCCTTTTTGAGCATCGTCGACCGCGACGGATAAAGGTCAGCGCGAGGAAAAAGTCAATCAGCTGCGCCGGCCGATGATTTTGCGCGCGTCAGGCGCTCGGCGAGGGCCAGCGCGCGCAGCCATTGCCGCAATGGCCTGGCCGGCGCCCCGGCGAGACTGGCTCCCGTTGGAGCGTCAATCGCGACGCCGGATTGAGCGAGAATGCGCACGCGCGGGCCGATCCGCAGATCGTCGCCAGCGCCCGCCTGTCCCTCGACGCACGCAAAATCGCCGATCCGGGTGGCGGCGCCAATCAAAACCTGCGACAGGATCCGGCATTTGCGGCCAACAGTCACGTCCGAGCTGATCTGGACCAGATTGCCAATTCTGGCGCCCTCTCCCACCACCGTGTCGCGTCCGCTTCCCCGATCGATCGTCGAATTGGCCCCGATCTCGACGTCGTCCTGGATGACGACCCGGCCTATCTGCGGCGCCGGAGCCGGCCCGCCATGGGACATCTCAAGGCAGCTCCCACGCGATCCGGCCTGCCCTATCCGCACCCCTGGATGGAGAATGACGCGGTCGCCGATCAAGGCATTGGTAAGCGTCGTCTGCGCCCCGATCGAACAGTTCCGGCCAATCCTGACGCTGGGGCCGATGACGCTATTGGCGGCGATCATCGAGCCCGCGCCGATTTCGGCGCGAGGGCCAATCACAACTCCTGGGTCGACGATGACCCCTGCCTCGATGCGCGCTTCGGGATGGATCGAGGCCCCCGGATTGACGCCGGTCGCCGCGAACAGAGAGCCCGGCCACAGAGCTGACGGAAACATTCGCGCGAGGGCAATCGCGAAGGCGCGCTCGGGGCGCTCAGTCACCAGCGGGATCGTGCTCGCCGGCATGAGGGATGCGAAGCGCGCGGTTAAAAAACAAGCGGTGGCGCGCGTTTCAGCAAGCAGATCGATGCGCTTTGGGTGACAGAAATAGGCGAGGTCTCCCAGTTCGGCCTCGTCGAATGGCGCGGCGCCATAGACGCAAAGCGACAGATCGACGCCGTCAGCGACCCGCGCGCCGGTCAAGGCGATAAGCTCCGCCAACGAGAGCTGTGCGGCGCGCAAGAAAAAAACGGGGTCGCTCATTCTGCGCAGACGCCTTCAGCATTTCGCGATTCCGCAGAAATCTGAATAATGCTCAATCTATTTGTTTCATCACAGTTTTTCTTGCCCAAGCCGACGGCTCCGTTCAAGGAAGCTCAGCACCCCCTTTGGCGGCCATCGACCCGTCACGCCGACTAGAAGGTGGTGCCGCCCGTGAAGCGGAAGAACTGTGTCTGGTCGGCGCTGCTCTTCGTCAGAGCCTGGGCAAAATCGAACCGAATCGGGCCAAGCGGCGATGACCAAATCAGCGAGGCGCCGACCGACGAGCGAATCGTCAGGCCGTTGCCGCCCAAGGTAATGCAATTGCCTTGCGTGTAGAGCGGATCGACATTATTCGGGGTGCACACGCCGTTGGGACTGAAGTTCGTCTTGCCGGTATAGTTGAACAGACTGCCGCCGTCGGCGAAGATCGCGCCTTTAAGGCCAATATCTCGCGGCACATACGGAATCGGGAACTGCACCTCGGCGCTGGCGCCAAAGTAAGCTGTGCCGCCAAGCGCGTTGCCCTGGCCGACAAGGCCGCTCGACACGTCGCGCGGGCCAATGCCATTCGGCGCGAAGCCGCGCACCAGGC
Source organism: uncultured Alphaproteobacteria bacterium (assembly GCA_963789645.1). GTDB lineage: Bacteria > Pseudomonadota > Alphaproteobacteria > Rhizobiales > Beijerinckiaceae > Methylocapsa. Next base: position 141,539 of record CAWBLM010000013.1, read on the forward strand.
TGGGCCCGAGGTTGAAGTTATCGACGATGCGGAGCGGATTGCCTCCAAAGCCGGAGATTTCGCCGCCCTGCACGTGAATGATGCCGACAATTTGATCGAGGATCTCGTGGTAATAGCGGAAATCGCCCGTGCTCCGCACGAATTGAGATTGGCCGCCCGCGCCGGCGATATCCTGCCGCAGCTCGGCAAAGATGCCGCTCTTCGGATTCTTGTTATTGTCGAGCGAATTATAAGACAGCGTATATCCAAACATTGACGTCAGCGTATTGCCTGCCGCCTGTTTCAGCGCCAGCGACGCCTCGCCGTTGGTCAAACAGCTGTTCCCCCAGGCGACCTGAGTTCCGTTGAAGCCGGGCGTCGTTCCCCAAATCGGGCTGTCACAATCGTTATAGGGGTAGGTCGAGTTGTTCGGGATCGAAATGTCCGTGTTGTAGAGCGAGTAGCGTGGAGAGAACGTAATCTCGTCGGTGATCGGCAGGCCCAGGCGCAGCGCGCCGCCGGTGACGAAATTGTTATAGAACGTATATGGGCTGACGCTCTGCTGCTTGGCATACACATCGAAGCCGGCGGCCATCCGGTTGCCGAGGAAATAAGGCTCGGTAAAGCTGAACTCGACGCCGCGCGCATACTGTCCCTCGGAAACCGCGAGGCGCACATATTGCCCGCGTCCCATGAAGTTCGTTTCGCTCACGGAGACTTCGGCGATGAATCCGTCGGAAGTCGAGAAACCACCCGACAAAGAGAGGGAGCCCGTCGGCTGATCCTCGACTTCGACGACCACGATAATTCGATCCGGCGCGGAGCCCTGCTGGTTCGTGATCTTCACCTTTTTGAAATAGCCGAGATTGTTGAGGCGGCGCTCGGCGCGCTCGATGAGCACCCGGTTATACGCGTCCCCCTCGCCGATCTCGAATTCGCGCCGGATCACATAGTCGCGCGTCCTCGTATTGCCCTGGATGACGATGCGCTCGACATAAACGCGCGGCCCTTCCTCGACCACGAAAACGATTGCGACCGTTCGGGTGGCGGGATCGCGATCGCCGCGCGGGCGGACCTGCGAGAAGGCGAAGCCATGCTTGGTGACTTCTCTGGTCAAGGCGTCAGTGGTCTTTTCAACCAGGTCGCCGTTGTAAATCTGGCCTGCAGACAGTCGCAGGAATGGCCGCAGCGACGCAGAGTCGAGGGTCGGCAGATGGGATTCGACGTCGACGGACGCCACCGTATACTGCGGCCCCTCCTCGACGGTGATCGTGATGACGTAGCCGCCGAGCTCCGGATTGAACTGCGCGTCCGATCCGATCACGCGGAAGTCCGCGTAGCCATTCTTCAGATAGAAGCGCCGGATGAGTTCGAGGTCCGAGGCGATCCTATCCGGGTCATAGACGTCGGACGTCTTTAGAAACGACATGAAATTCATTTCCGTCGTCTGCATCAGATCGCGCAGCTTGTCGGAGGAAAACACTTGATTGCCGACGAAATTGATGGTTTTGACGCCGGTCTTCTCGCCCTCGTCGATGGTGAAGACGACATCGAGCCTTCCATTTGGCAATTCGACCGTCCGCGCCGTCACCTTCGCCGCGGCGCGGCCGGAACGGCGATAGACGTCCTTGATCCGCTCGATGTCCGCATCGACCGTCGCCTGGCTAAACGGCCCGCGCGATTTGGACTGCACTTCGGCCGTCAAAACCTCCGTCTTGACCTTGCTGTTGCCCTCAAACACGACGCGGTTAATCGCGTTGTTTTCAGTGACGATGATGACCACGCGGCCGCCCTCATGCGAGACGCGAACGTCGGAAAACAGGCCAGTGGCGTAGAGCGCCTTGACGCCCTTATTGATCGCCTCTTGATCGGAGCCGGTGAAATAGTTTGCAATCGTTTCGGCGTCGATCCTTTTGTTGCCTTGCACGGAGACGGCCGCCGCGGCAGCCGGCAAAGCGCCGATCAGCCAGGCAAGAGCGAAAATGGCGACGAAAAGCCGGGTCAGTTGACGATACCTATATTGCATTAAGACCGGTCTCCACCACGCGCTTTGCCGCCGACTGCCCAGCCCGCCAGAGGATTGCCCCAACCGGTCTGCTGAGCGAGACCGCTATTGCCTCGCAAAACCTCAGCTCCGCTTCTACAAGCTTTAACCCTGCCTGCAAATCAAGATTCACTCGAATGCAGCGTTTTGGACCAGGCGTGGCGGTCAAGACACGCTTTGGGGTGAGTAGAGGGTTAATCGAAAAAGTTAATGCTTTCCGTCAAATCCGGCATTGTCCGACGTCTCGACGCATTAATGCCGGGTCAGGTGCATAATGTCGTTGAAAGTCGCAAAGATCATCAACCCCGCGATCAAAGTGAGCCCGATCTTGAACCCGAACTCCTGCGCTTTTTCGTTCAAGGCCTCGCCGCGCGCCGCCTCGATCGCGTAATAGAAAAGGTGTCCACCGTCGAGCAGCGGAATGGGCAAGAGGTTCAAAAGGCCAACAGAAATCGACAACACCGCGGCAAGGTTCAGCAGAGCCGCAATACCGATTTTCGCCATCGCTCCCGAAACCTCGGCGATGCGCGCGGGTCCAGAGAGCTGATCGGCTGACTCGCGGCCCGTCGCCAGACCGCCAAGATAGGAGCCGGTGCGCGCCACGATGTACCAGGTTTCCGAGGTCGCATGCAGGAACGACTGGCCAAGGCCGTAGCGCTGAATGCGCCAGTTTTCCGGCTTGGCCCGCGTTTCGATGCCGATAACGCCGACCCTTGTGGTCCCGAACGGGGTGGAGATATCACGCCGTCGCGGGGTGGCGACGAGCTCGATCGGCTTGCCCGCGCGATCGACGTCGAAAGTCAGCGCCTCGTCGCTCGCCGCCTGTACGATGCGCTGCATATCTTCAAAGCTCTCGATCGGTTTGCCGTCGATCGAGAGAATGAGGTCGCCGGGCTGAAATCCAGCCGCCTCCGCCGCGCTGCCGGCCGTGACATTATCGACCAGAGGCGAAAGAATGCCGCGGCCGTGGACGTAGAAAATGCCGGTAAAAATCACGATCGCCAGCAGGAAATTGGCGATCGGACCAGCGGCGACAATCGCCGCGCGCTTCCATACCTTTTGCGCGAAGAAGCTGACCGCCCGATCTTGCGGCGTCATCGCCGCGGCGGCGGCCACGCCTGCTCGACGCGCCGTTGGCGTCGCCGTGAAATTTGACATATCCACCGAGCGGCAAAGCTCCGACGCGCCAGCGCGTGCCGCGCCGGTCGACGAAAGCACAAAGCTCCGGCCCGAAGCCGAGCGAAAAGGCGTCGACTTTCACCCCGCACCATCGTCCGACCAGAAAATGCCCCAACTCATGGAAGAAAACCACGAGGCTTAGCACAAAAATGAATGGCACGATGTAGCCGGCGGCGGACCAGATATGCGTGAGGATCGTCAATTTCATCTCCCAGCGCGTTCAATCGAAATCCAGAGATGTTCGCAAAGAACGCACGATAAAACAAAGGACTGAAGCGCTTTTTCGATCTGCGACAGAAACCATTCCGCGCCGGCGCTCGCGCGGGCGGCTCGCCAGCCGAGAGAGCGCTCAGCGCCCAACCAAAGCCGTCAATGCACCGCCCCCCTTCGCGTCCGCAGCGCGGACCGCGTCCTGTCACGCACGGCGCGGTCGATGGCGAGCGCGTCGGCGACGGAGTTCGGCTCGCGCGCGACGCCGTCGGCCAGCGCCGAATTGCAAGCGTCCTCGACCATCCGGGCGATCTCATGAAAGGAGATGAGCCTTTGCAAAAAAGCCTCGACGGCGATTTCATTGGCGGCATTCAAGACAGTGGGGAGGCCGCGGCCAGTTCGCAAGGCGTCCAAAGCGACGCGCAAGGCGGGAAAACGCCCGAAATCCGGACGTTCGAAAGTCAACTGCCCCACGGCGGCGAGATCAAGGCGGCGCGCCGTCGTGGCGATCCGTTTTGGGTGAGACAGGCAATGCGCGATGGGGACTTTCATGTCCGGAGCGGCGAGGCCCGCCGTCACCGAGCCGTCGGAAAAAGCGACGAGACCGTGAACAACCGACTGGGCGTGGACCAGCACGTCGAGCCGCGAGGCCTCGACTCCAAAGAGATAATGCGCCTCGATCACCTCGAGCCCTTTGTTCATGAGTCCGGCGGAATCGATCGTGACTTTCGGCCCCATCGACCAGTTGGGATGATTCAGCGCCTGTTCCGGCGTCGCTTGGGCGATCTGCGCAGCGGTCCAGGTCCGGAACGGACCGCCCGACGCCGTCAAAGTGATCATTTCGATGGTGGCGAGATCGGCGTCGCCCATGGCCTGAAAAATGGCGTTGTGCTCGCTATCGACGGGGAGCAGCCGCGTCCCGCAATCGGCTGCCTGGCGCATGAAAGCGGGACCGGCGCAGACGAGGCATTCCTTATTGGCGAGGGCGATGGTTCGGCCAGCGGCGAGCGCGGCGAAGGTCGGCGCGACGCCGGCCGTCCCGGCGATTGCGCCCATGACAATGTCGGACGGGCGCAGCGCCGCTTCGATCACGGCTTGCGGTCCAGCCGCTGCCTCGATTGACGTTCCGGCCAGCGCGGCTTTCAAATCAGCGTAGGCGCGCGAAGTCGGCGACAGCGGCGAATTTGGCGCCGAGCTCGCGGGCGACAGCGGCAAGCGCCTTGCCGTCGTGACCACCGGCGACCGCCGCAACCGAAAATGCGCCGCCAGCGCCCTTGATAATCTCCGCCGTCGACGCGCCGATCGATCCAGTCGCGCCAAGCAACACGACGCTTCGCGCATCAGTCGCTTCGGGGGGAGACTGCCGCAACTGAAAGACTCTCTCCATGGCGCCCCGTTGGTTGGCCGGCCTATGAGATCAGGACCAAATTCAATTTGGGCATGCTCGCCAATGCCATTAATTCAATGCAAGGTCCTATCACAAAAAATCGGCATCTTTTTTTCGCCGCGACGCGATTACGTCCTCGTCGCGTTTTCTCGCTCGAAAATTTCTCGCCGTTTTGACATCTTGGCTGAGCGCGACATTGGGAGGTCCGCGTTCGGAATCGGCAACGCCCGGAACAGCCGGAAAAATATGCGTTTAATGCGGCGGAAATCGGCCCGCGCCAAATAAGGCGGCCGTCGCCGCAGGGGCGGCCATCCTCCCGCGCTTACAGCCAGTCGAACAGGGCCGCGGCGGCGTTCGGAATCCCGTGCAGCGCCCCAAACAGGGCGGCGAAGGCCGCGGCGGCGAGAAAACCATCGAGCCGGTCCATGAAACCGCCATGGCCCGGGATCAAGGAGCCGGAATCCTTGACCCCGAAACGGCGTTTGACGATCGAATTCCACAAGATCTCCGCCTTGCGCGACCAACGCCGTCACGAGGCCGAGCGCGAAAATCGGCAATACGACCCTTGCGTCGCCCAGCCCATGCGCGCCGATCAACGCGCCGATTAACGCTCCGGCCGAAACACCGCACAGGGTCCCGGACCAGGTTTTCGAAGGCGAGATCTGCGGCCACAACTTGGGGCCGCCGATGAGACGGCCGCCAAAATAGGCGAAGACATCGGTTCCCCACACCGTGGCGAAAAGCCAGAAAATCGCTCTCGATCCAAAGACGGGCGAGGCGTAAAGCACGTCGACCGAGATGATCAAGGCTCCGGCGTAAAGGATTCCCGCGAAAGCCCAAAGCTCGCGCCCTCGTCCTGCCGCCAGACCCGCCAGAAGCCCAGCAAAGGCAAGAACGCCGCAAGCCGCGGCGAAATCCCCTCTCGTCGCGAAATAGGAGGCGAGCGCCAGCGCCGCCGCCAAGATCAGAACGCGCAGCCGCGCGCGCGCGGCGCCAATCAGATTTTGCCACTCCCAGCCGACGGCGAGAGAGGCGACGAACCAAGTTACGGCGAAAAGCGTCCCACCCTGCCACGTCGCCGTGAGCGCGGCCGTCGCCAGAACCAGCGAGGAGACGACGCGCGGCAAGAGGTCCGTGAGACGCGCGCCGACGCTGGTTGCCCAGGGCGGCGGCCACAGAAGCCTGCGCGATATCGCGCCTCTGATCATTGCCGTGGTTCAGCATCGCAAAAGGCACCGCGGGCTTGAGCAAACGGTTCAAGTCCTCGCTTGGCCGGCCTTGATCGCCGGAGTGACGCCGCCAAAGCGCCGCTCGCGCGCGCCAAATTCGGCGAGCGCTGCGGCGAAGGCCTTCCGGTCGAAGTCCGGCCAATGAATCGGCAGGAACACGAATTCGGAATAGGCCGCCTGCCACATCAGAAAATTGGAAAGCCGCTTTTCGCCGGAAGTGCGGATGATGAGGTCAGGATCGGGAATGCCCGCCGTATCGAGCCGCTGGGCGAAGCAAGCCTCGTCAATGTCGGACGCCTTGATGCGGCCGGCCGCGGCGTCTTCCGCCAAGGCCCGGGCGGCGGCGGCGATTTCCTGCCGCGCGCCATAATTAAAGGCGACGATCAGGTTCAAGCCGGTATTCGCGCGCGTGAGATTTTCGGCCTCGCAGAGAAGGACGCGGATGTCGGGATCAAGATCATCGCGCCGGCCGATCACCTTGACCTTGACGTTCGCCTTGTTGAGATCGTGAAGGTCGTTCCGGATGAAGCGCTTCAGCAGGCCCATCAGATCGGCGACCTCCTGCACCGGCCGGCTCCAGTTCTCCATCGAAAAACTGTAGACCGTGAGATAGTCGAGACCGAAATCGATCGCGGCGCGGACGGCGCCGCGCAGAGCTTCGACACCGCGCCTGTGCCCTTCGAGGCGAGGCAAGCCTCGGCTCGATGGCCCAGCGTCCATTGCCGTCCATGATGACGCCAACGTGAGCCGGCGCGCCGAACGGACGCTTCGCCGGCGCCAACCTGGGCTGGTCCGAGATCATGCTTCGCATGAAGATGTCCTGGTCAAGGAGGGCTCGCGGCGCGCGCGCCGACCGCTCCTCCCTATTAAGCGCAATTTCCCTGAGAGTTCTCAATCCCGGCCACGTCTCGAACGGATGAACGAGACACGACGCCGCCGGCGTTCCTCAAAAGAAACCTGACTTTAATACAGAATGGCTCGCCTCAAACCTGCATAATTTCGCGTTCTTTCGCAGCAAGGGCCGAGTCGACCTCGGCCACGCACTGGTCGGTCGCTTTCTGCACTTCGCTTTCGTGCCTTTTTTCATCGTCCTCGCTGATCGCCTTGTCCTTCAGCAGTTTTTTCAACATGTCGAGGCCGTCGCGGCGAACGTGCCGGACGGCGACCCGCGCATCTTCGGCATATTTATGCGCGACCTTGACCATTTCCTTGCGCCTTTGCTCATTGAGCTCTGGAATGCGGATGCGCAGGATCTGGCCTTCAACCGTTGGCGAGAGCCCCAGATTTGCGTTGCGGATGGCCTTGTCGACGGCTCCGACCATGGCCTTGTCCCAAACCTGAACGGACAGCATGCGCGCCTCCGGCACACTGATCGTCGCGACCTGGTTCAGCGGCATCGTTTGACCATAGGCCTCGACATGCACCGGTTCGATCAGACTCGCCGAGGCGCGGCCCGTCCGCAATCCCCCCATTTCATGCTTCAAAGTCGCAATGGTTCCTTGCATGCGCCGCTTGAGGTCTGAAACGTCGAATTCTGCGCTCATCTTGAAACCCTATGCGAATCTTCAGCGCACGGTTCTCCCGGCGCAGCGGGCGCGCCCCGACGACGGTCGGCGAGGGACGCGACCCACGAGCGCCCGGACCGCAAACGGCGGAAGTTCTTGCGCCGCTCGTGCGGCAAACGCCGGTCAAGGCGAAACAAGGCTAAATCTGCCCTGCCCCTGAAGGGCGCAGCAAATTGCTCCCGGCTCGCGAATCGAAAAAACGATTATCGGAATTCGGTTCTCCCGCGCAAGCGCGAAAGCCGCCGTGTCCATGACGGCGAGGTTTTTTGTGATCGCCTCGTCGTGGGTCAGCTCGTCATAACGAGTGGCGGTCGGGTCCCGCTTCGGGTCAGCCGAATAGACGCCGTCGACCTGGGTCGCTTTCATGATGAGATCGCAGGACAGTTCCGCTGCGCGAAGCGCCGCCCCGGTATCGGTAGTGAAGAATGGATTGCCGGTTCCTCCCGCCAGGACGACGATACGGCCTTTGGCGAGGTGGTGCAGCGCCGCCTGCCGCGAAAAAGGCTCGCACAGGGCAGGCATCGGCAAGGCGGATAGCGCCCGCGCGCTCTGGCCTTGCTTCTCAATGGCATATTCGAGCGCCAGGGCGTTCATCACGGTCGCCAGCATTCCGATCGAGTCGGCGCGGGCCCGCTCGATGCCCGTTTCTGCGCCGGCGATGCCGCGGAAGAAATTGCCCCCGCCGACAACGACCGCCACCTCGACCCCGAGCTCCGCGGCGTCCGAAAGGTCGGAGGCGATCTGCGTCAGGGTCGACATGTCGAGGCCGTGGGTGTTTCGGCCCATCAGCGCCTCGCCGGAAAGTTTGACCATTACCCGCCGCCACGGCGAAGGCTTTGACGCGAGGCTCGGCGCAACTCTGTTCCGGCTGGTTTCGGTCATACGCGCCGCCATCCTCGTTCGCGCAAGAAACGCCGTCGGAAAATCTTCGACGCTCGGCCAATCCCCGAAGCCGTCAGCGGAAACTCGCCCGCTACATGGCGCAAGCCGCTTCGGCCCGTCAAGTCTTATGCATTTTATTGCGACGAAAGCATTAATCGGGCATAGGTCGCGAGGCGGTCGGCGGGAAGGAGCGGGAAACGCCAACCCCAATCGATCCTAAGGTCCGCGACAACGCCGCCATGAACAACCGCACCGCGCAAAGCTCGATCAAGCGACGGCTGATTTTGATTCCGTCGCTTATCCTCGCCTTCGCAATAGCCGTCGTGATCGGCGTTACGCTGTTTGGAGCAAAGAGCCGGGTCGCCTTGGAAACCCAGTCCGGGCTGACGCTTGGCGATCATCTGATCCGTTACGCGCTCGACAATCTCGCCGAGACGCAAAACTCAGATATCTCCGCGCAAAACGGAGCTCTCCAGCGTCTTCTCAAGGGCCTTGCGCACGTCCGGCACATAAAGGTCGGCTTTACCGCTGCGCCATCTTTCCCTGAGCTTGCAGAAACAGCCACGGCGCCAAAGTGGGCGGCGGCCCCGCCGCCATCGTGGTTCTTGGCGCTGCTTGAGCCAGACCGCGTTGCAAAATCCTACCCCGTAACGATCGCAGGCGCGCCGCGCGGCGAAATCATCATGACCAGCGAGGCCGCCGACGAACTCGCCGAAATCTGGACCAGCCTTCTGTTTCTCACAGGCCTTCTCGTAGCCATCTCAGTCGCCATCGTCACTTTGATCCTACTGACGGCGCGCCATACCCTTGCGCCGCTGCGTCAGCTCGTCGACGGTCTCGACCGGCTTGGGCGCGGCCAGTTCGAGGCCGTCGGCGAGATCCAGATCGCCGAACTGCGCCGGATCGGCGAGCGTTTCAACGCCCTCGCCGCGACGCTGGCGCGCTCTGAGGCCAACAACCATCTTCTGATTGACCGGCTATTGTCGATCCAGGACGCCGAGCGCAAGGAACTCGCCCGCGAGTTGCATGACGAGTTCGGCGCGTCGCTGTTCGGGATCAGGGCCGCCGCCTCCTGCATCATCGAGGCGACGTCCGGCGCGCTGCCCGGAGCCGCGCAAAGACAAGAGATCGTCGATCGCGCCGAAAAAATCTCGGGTCTCGCCGATGCGATCCAGAAGCAGAACTACCGTATCCTCGACCGCATCCGGCCGGTCATTCTGCATCAGATGGGGCTATACGATGCGCTGCGTCAGCTGGTCGTGGCATGGCGGGCTCAGCACCGCGATTTTTCGTCCGCAATTGACATTGCGAGCCCGTCCTCGACCGCCCAGGGCCGGACCTTTGGCGAAGAGGTGAGCCTGACAAGCTACCGCATCGTGCAGGAATCTCTGACCAATGCCGCGAGGCACTCCAAGGGCAGCGCCGTTCGGGTCGAAGCGGGCCTTTGCGCCGGGCCGTCAGGGGAAGCCGAACTCCGCCTTCGGATCGCCGACGACGGCGTCGGCCTTCCGGCTAATTTCAGGCATGGCTTCGGCTTCCTCGGCATGAGCGAGCGGGTGCGCAAACTCGAAGGGCGCCTTAATATCGGCAAGAGTCCGGAAGGGGGAACCTTGATCGAGGCGTTTATTCCCGTCGATTCCGAACAGCCTCCGAACCGCGCCGAACAGCACGGCGGCGGCGGTCGGATGCAAGAAACGGCCATTCATGACTGAACGCATCAAAATCCTGCTGATCGAAGATCATCCGATCGTTCGCGACGGATGCTTGCGGATCCTCGCGCGGCGTCCCGACTTCGAGGCCGCCGAGGCCAACTCGGCGAAGGCCGGCCTCGCCGCCAACCGCAGCTTCGCGCCGGACGTCATCATCCTCGACATCGAATTGCCCGACATCGGCGGCCTTGAGGCGATCGCCGACCTCTTGCGCGACAATCCCGCGACGAAAGTCATTATTTTCAGCATGTATGGGGAGGCGACCTTCGTCACAAAAGCGCTTGATCGAGGCGCGCGCGGCTATGTCAGCAAAAATGACGACCCGAACGCAATCCTTCAGGCGATCGACAAGGTTCTGTCCGGCTCTGTCTTTCTCGGCCAATCGGCGGCGCAAAATCTTGCTCTCGCCAATTTCGGGCCCGCGACGGATCCGCTCAAGGTTTTGAGCGAGAGGGAGCGGCAGGTCGTGACCTTGCTCGGCGAAGGCAAGAGCCTCGGCGAAATATCGGCCGCGCTGGCGATCGGCTACAAGACGGCGGCAAATGTCGTCTCCGCCGTGAAGCAGAAGCTGCGCATCGGAACGAGCCCGGCGCTGATCAAATTTGCGGTGGAGCTGAAGCGTAAGGCATAGGATTCGGCTGGCGGAAGCGTCCCGCGCAAAAGGGAACCCTTTTGTCGTGTCAAATCGCGCCTCGCAACCCCTTGAAAAAACTAGGGCTGGACCGCGCAAAAGGGTACGCGCATAATTCCGGGCATGAAAAAGATCGGATATGCCCGCGTTTCGACGGAAGACCAGACCCTTGCCCTGCAACAGGACGCCTTGCGGTCGGCTGGCTGCGATGCCCTGCATGAAGACCGGCTGTCCGGCGTGGCGGTGGACCGCCCCGGCCTGACCGCCGCCCTTGCCGCCTGCAATTCGGGTGACGTGCTGCTGGTGTGGAAGCTCGACCGTCTGGGCCGGTCCATGACGGAACTGTTCCGCATAGTGGATGCCCTGAAAGCGCGTGGCGTCGGCCTCAAGGTGCTGACGGGGCAAGGGGCGGCAATCGACACGACACGGCCCGAGGGCCGGTTGATCTTCGCCGTGTTCGCGGCCTTCTCCGAATTCGAGGGCGAATTGATCCGGGAACGGACAAAAGCGGGGATGCAGGCGGCGCGGCGGCGCGGGAAGCATGTCGGGCGTCCGCTTCTCCTGACGCCTGAAAAACTGCATATGGCGCGGCGTCTGCTGGCCGAAGGCAAGGGCCGCACGGTCGCGGCCCGCATGATCGGCGTCGATCCCGCCACGCTGCGGCGGGCGTTGAACGTGAAGGGGTAATCAAATGTTTTCCATCGGAAGATGGGTCGGAAGCAGAAACCGGCGTGAAATTATAACCTTCGTAGGCGGCGGGCTTGCTGCTATTGTTGCTGCACTATGGACAGCGCGTGACCTCTCGGTGAAAACCAAAATTAGCCTGCTATAGAATTGCCGGATGAATGATGTTCCCGAGTTGCCTCCTGAGCGAAAAGACGTGTTTAATAGAGCAAAGGAGGCTGCAAGCCTCGTCCGCGATATAGGGATGATCTTGGGCATTCCGGCACTTTTCACAATTGGTTTAAAATTGTACGAGATTCAAACAAAGGCGTTTGAAGTACAAGTTAAGGCTAGCGAGGCGCAAATAAAAGCTCTGGAATTACAAAACGCTCTTCTAAAAGAAACACAATATGATCGTGCTCTAACGATAATAAAGTCACAAAAAGAGCTATTTATAATGGATAGATCGTCATTAGAGAAGCAAATTTCCGATCTTAAAGCATCTAGTCATGGTGCTGGTAATAATATTGAAGAAGTAACTCGGCTAACCGGTAAATTAAGTGAGTCAGAAGCGCAGATAAAAGCCATTGAGGCTCTTCTCAGCACCACGATGACCTTAAAAACCAAATGAGGGCCACTGAAGCCGCTCACAGGGCCACATAGGCTATGGCGCTGCCGTCAATCATGGTCCGATTCTGCACCTGATTTCCGCACCAAAAAAGCCCTGAAAGATCAGGGCCGTTTTGTAGGCACAGAATTCTTGAATTCTGCACCACGACCCGGTTCAGTGAATTCCAGTCGCCCCGCGCTGGCGCATTGACCGCGCCCGCTTCGAGCGAAGCGGACAACGCCGATCCCGCCAGGGTAGCCAACGAGGCGGGCCGGCGGGGCGATCGGCAAAGATTGGCCGCGCGCTGCGATTTCGCGCCTACGGCTTGGCCGGAGCCGCCGGAGCCGGGGCGGGCGCCGCGGGCGCGGCCGCTCCGCCGGTCGCATCCGCCGGCTTCGCCGCCTCGAGCTTCTTGCGCTCGTCCTCGGCGCGCTTTTGCAGCTCCGCCTGTAATTTCTTCTGCTGCTCCTCGAGCACCTTCGGATCGATCGGCGGCCCGTCGAACGCTTTGTCGAAACCGGCCAGCGGAATCCCGAAGGTCACGAGATTATTGGCCTGGTTCTTGACGTCGACGTTCATCGTCGTCCCCTTCTTCAGCTCGGCGATGGTCGTTCCTTTGACCTTGGCCTCGGCGAAGCAGCCGTTGGGGAAGCAAATTTCGAAGGCGCCTTCTTGTGGCTGGCCCTTGTCAATGGAGAAGCGGAAGCCCGGCCGCAGCATCAGCCCGACCGGCATCAACAGACGCACGATGCGCAGGTCTTCGCCCTTGATGTCGTAGACTGCGAGGGCGAGAACCGGCGGCTTATCTTTCTCGGCGCTGAAATCGCGGGTGGTGTAGCAGATTTCCTTGTTGGCGGCCTGATCCTTGCCGCAAACCTTCGTCCAGTCGTTCTGGGTCGGCACCAATTCAGCCCGTAATGGCCCCTGAGACGGCGCCTGTTGCGGGACGGGTGATCCGGGCGCAGGCTGGGTTTGAGCGTCCGCGGGAGCCGGCGCGGTCGGAGCGGGCGCCGCAGGCTTAGCCGCCGGTTTCTTCGATTCAGCAAAAGCTTCCGCTCCGGCCAGCAAGAACAAGGCCGCCAAACCGGCCGCGCCGAAGCGTTTCAACGAGAAAGACATCAGAGTTCCTTTCAAATGATCGGCCTTTTTGGTTCAAGCTTCGGTGAAAACCTCGCCGCCGGAGCCGCTATCGCATCCGCGACATCGGATTGACCCGCGGCAGACAAAACCGACATTGTGGACGCCGTCAAGGATGGCGGTGATTGATGGAAGGCCTTATGACTGATTTGATTGCGCCGCCCGGGTTAGCGAACATATGCCCGGCTGGCAAGCGCCGGTTCGAGAACTTAGGCTGGAAACCGGCGTGATTGGGCGGCCGAATCGCGATCAAATGGTCTAATCTGCCGCAATGAGAGAGCCTTTCTTCAGAGCGATCGCGGCCGTAATCTTGGCCTGTGCCGTTTTGTTTGTTGGCGGTTTTCTCGCGCAAACGCCCCCGGCCCTCGCCGAGGCGGCCTCGGAGCCGCAGCCGGCGATCGCCATGCATGGCGACCCCGCGCTTCCCAAAGAGTTCGACCACCTTCGCTACGCCGACCCGCAAGCCCGCAAGGGGGGGCGCGTTGCGATCGGCTTTCTCGGCGCTTTCGACAGTCTCAATCCCTTCAATCTCAAGGCCGGTTCGACCGCGCAAGGGTTGAACGGCAATGTCTTCGAGACCTTGATGGCGCGCTCGCTCGACGAGCCGTTTACGCTCTATGGGCTGATCGCGAAGCGCATCGAGACCGATCCCGACCGCACCCATGTGACCTTCAGGCTCGATCCGCGCGCGCATTTTTCCGATGGGACGCCAATTACCTCCGACGACGTCCGTTTCACCTTCGAATTGCTCAAAGCGAAGGGACGCCCGCAGCAGCGCGCCGCTTATTCCTTGATCAAATCGATCGAAACCCCTGACCCTCTGACGGTCCATTATGAGATCGCCGCCGCTGGCGACCGGGAAATGCCCCTCACTCTCGCCCTGATGCCGGTGCTGCCCCGCCATGCCGTCGATCTCGCCAAATTCGACGATGCGAGCCTCGACGCGCCGGTCGGGTCGGGCCCTTATAAGATCGCCGACGTCAAACCGGGCGAGCGTCTAGTCTTGAAGCGCGATCCGAACTACTGGGGCAAGGATCTGCCGGTCCGCCGGGGGCTTTTCAATTTCGATGAGATCGACATCGAATATTTCCGCGACGCCAACAGCCTGTTCGAAGCCTTCGCCGCCGGACTCCTCGATTTTCGCGAGGAGACGAGCCCGGTGCGCTGGGTGAGCGCCTATGATTTTCCGGCGATGCGGGACCATCGCGACATGCGCGCGGCTTTGCCGATCGGCGGACCGAAGGGCATGGAGGGCTTCGTGTTCAATTTGCGCCGCCCGCTGTTCGACGACGCGCGGGTCCGCGAGGCCCTCGGCCTGATGTTCGATTTCGAATGGATCAACGCCAATCTCTACAGTGGACTCTATAAGCGGACGCAGAGCTTTTTCGATGAATCCGAACTCGCCTCCACCGGCCGGCCGGCGAGCGCCGCCGAACGGGCGCTCCTTTCGCCTTTTCCCGGAGCCGTCCGCGAGGATATCCTCGAAGGACGCTGGCGCCCGCCAGTGACAGACGGTTCGGGACGCGACCGGACGATGCCGAAGCGCGCTCTCGATTTGCTGGAGCGGGCCGGATATGAGCTGAAGGATGGCCGCCTGAGCAAGAACGGCGAACCGCTCGCCTTCGAGATCATGGTCAAGGACCGGAGTCAGGAGCGCCTCGCCCTCAATTATTCCGATTCGCTCGCGCGCATCGGCGTCGCGGCGAAGGTGCGGCTGGTCGACGAGGTGCAGTATCAGCGGCGGCGGCAGAAATTCGACTTCGATATGATGATCGGGAGCTGGATCGCCTCGGCCTCCCCCGGCAATGAGCAGCGCTCGCGCTGGGGCTCGAAGAGCGCCGATCAGGAAGCCTCGTTCAATCTTGCGGGGGTGAAGTCGCCCGCGGTCGACGCCCTGATCGCCGCCCTGCTCGCGGCGCGCACGCGCGAGGAATTCCTCACCGCCGTGCGCGCCTACGACCGCGTGCTCCTCTCCGGCTTTTATATCGTGCCGCTATTCCACGCCTCGGACGCCTGGATCGCCGCATCGACAGCGCTGGCGCGGCCGTCGCAGTCGCCCCATTATGGGCCGCCGACCGGCAGTTCGACGCTCGATACCTGGTGGCGCAAGCAGCCCTGAGGGCTTCCCGAGCCAGGACCGAAACCGCGCGGCCGAAAAAGAGAAGGCGAAGAGGTGAACGTCCTTTATAAGATCACCGGGCAGGATCGAACCAATTGCATAAATTATTTTGGAAGCGGCAATGCCGAGCTGATTGCGCGCGATTTCACAAGAGAAGAACGTCTCGATTTGACGATCCGGCGGGACATTTTAGGGGAATCTGATACGGCGACGAGGAGCGAAGCAGCCGCCAAAGAAATCGCGTTTATCCTGGACATTTAGGTCGAACGACCCAGCCGTCGGTTACAACCGATGGCCTCCGTCTAAGATATCGGAATAGTTTTCGGCCTTTGGAGCGCCTTCAGCGGACAGGACGTCTTTTCGCGACAAGAAAATGATGCGCCTACTGGAGACAAAGGCGGCGACGGAAAGGGTCAAACAATGATCGCGTTCGACCCGTTTTTCACCCTTCTGGTGTTGGCCGGCGTCATCGTGTTGATGGGCTTGCGGATCGCCAACCAATATGAGCGCGCGGTGGTTTTTCGCCTCGGCAAATATGCGCGCACCGCCGGGCCCGGTCTTTTTTACCTCATCCCTTTTTTCGAATGGCGCGTGAACGTCGACCTGCGCACCATGACGACCGAGGTCGCTCAGCAGGAGGCGATTACCAAGGATAACGTGCCGGTCAAGATCAACGCCGTGATCTGGCGGCGCATCTTCGACCCTCAGCGCTCCGTCATCGAGGTCGTCAATGTCGGCAAGTCGGTCATTCAGGTCGCCGTTACCGCGCTGCGCAATGTCATCGGCCAGCACACATTGGACGACGTGTTGAAGGAGCAGGAAACCATATCGGGCGCACTGCAGGCCTCGATCGACCGCGTCACCGAGCCCTGGGGCGTCAAGGTCGAGCGCGTGCAGATGCGGAATGTCGAGATCCCGGGATCGATGCAGCGCGCCATGGCCCAGGAAGCCGAGGCGCTGCGCGAAAAACGAGCCCGAAAAATCAAGGCGGAAGCCGAAGTCGAAGCCGCGGCTCTTCTGCGCGAGGCCTCCGAGGTCATCATGCACAGCCCGGCCGGCCTCGAATTGCGGCGGATGCAAATGATCACCGAAGTCGGCGCCGAACAGAACACGATGACCATCATCATGATGCCGAGCGAGTTCGTCGAAATGGCGCGGGCGTTTGCCCGCAAGGCGGATTAAGACGGCTTTCAGCCTTCTTTGGCCCGAGCAGCGCGGCCGCATGCCCGCAGAAGGTGCAGCCTAAGTTGCGACCAAGCTTAATCAGAGCTTGATTTATTGCGGCGCAACAATGTATTTTTTCCAAAGTGCGCGCGTAGAATTGGGGCAGGTCGCCGCTTCCAGGCCAAATTCCAAATGTTTCATTATTTCAACGTGTGAATAGAGGGCGTCTCCAAAAGTCATGATTTGAGAGCGCGAGATTGGATGCGAGCCAAGGGGAGCCTTGCATGAGCGTAGGAGAGCCGCTTCCGATCCCGATAGATCTAATCGGAGACATCACGAGCCCGGAATGTTTCATCGGATTGCGGCTGATCAGGATCGTCGTTGATGAGGTTCCGGGTCTTGCCGTCGACATTCGCTGGCGACCCTTTCAGGTCGATCCCGACCTGCCGGGGGGGGGACAAGATCGCGCTTCTTATCTCGAGGAGAAATACGGCGCGCCTGAGGACGTTCGGGAAGCCCTCGAAAATATTGCAGATATCGCGCGCGAGTTCGGGCTGCCGCTCGCTTTCGAAAAAATCCGCCATCAGCCCAACACCCTCGAGGCGCATCGTCTCATACGGTTCGCACGCAATTTTGGCGCTGAACTGCGGATCGTCGAGGCGCTGTTTCGGGCATTTTTCCTCGATGGCCGGGATATTGGAGATCGCAGCGTTCTTGCGACGGTCGCCGCCCGCACAGGCCTCGATCCCGAACGCGTCGAAGCGTTTCTCGCTGGAACGGACGATATCGAAGCAGTGAAACAGGAGCTGTCCGGATTTCGCGCCCTTGGCGTCGAACACGTGCCTCGCTTCGTCATCGCCGGCAAGGAGACGATCACGGGGCTCATACCGTCGGAGGATTTCGCCGACGCGATATTCAACTCGATCGAAGATGAGTAAGGTATCCTATGCCTTCTGGGCCTGTCGTGGCGCAGATTACGTGACCGCTTTTTGGAGCGCGCTTTCGATAATCCCTTGATAATATTCATCGCCTTCGTCGCAGTAATCTGGAGGCGCGGCTGTGGGCAAAAGCTCCAGGAATCCAGTAAGCGCCAAGCGGAATAGCAGCGGAGCTAGCCAAAAGAGATTCGCGCTCGAATTCTCAGGGCTGAGCGGGGTCGCGCGAAGAGGATTCCCGTGCAGAAAAGTATTCCGCGCCTCATAAAGCTGTTCATAGAGCCAGTACGGAAGCGAGAGCTGCTTGCCTCTGCGTCCGGAATGCTTTGGATAACGCACATCTTCCTGTAGATACGAAACTTTTTCCAGCAGCATCCGGACTGAAGACAAATCGGATTGACCTCCTCCCCCGGGATGCGCCAGAATTTCGCAAGCGGAAACCCATAGCGCTGCGACACGTCCTACATCGTAAAGAGTGACGCCCAATCCGGCAGGCATTCGCGACGCTTGGGTCGCCATGTTCAGCGAACGAAAAAGAGCGCGATCCTCCCAAAGATCAGTGTTATCAATGTAATAGCGATTCCATCGGGTTAGCAAAGCGCCGAATAGTGGCTTATCTAAATCCGAAAGCGCTATTATGGCCAGCTCAGGCGAGGACTGACCGTGAAACTTTTCCACGGCATAGTACGCTTCAATTGCAGGCGTTGACGCTGAAAGATATTGATCGCCTGACCTGAGCATCCAAGGATAGATCCAAAACGTATCAGAATAATAGATTCGGCTGCCTGGTCCAAAAACCAACTTGGACGAGCGTGCATAGGGAACGACCGACACTGCAACCAAATCACGAAAGCTTACGAGAGCCTCTGTCTGATGGACCGTAGCGATCACGTCATCGCGGACAATTAAAACTGCAGGCTGAAGAGGTACGAGAAACGCGTCCGTGAATCGAAAAAGGAACTTTTTGAAACTAGGTTGAGCTTCGCAAAAAGTCTGCACACGTGGATCGGAACATGACGCGATGGCGACGACCTCACCGTCCACTGGATTTTCTGTGGAGAGGTTGGGTAGGATCGCAACAGGTGTCCAACTGGTTACCAAAGTCTCCAATTTTCGTACGTACTTCCGTTCAGAAGTTAATCGTAATCGTAAACGAATTGAGCCCTAAAAAGGAATACAGCGTTGAGAATAACTATTTTGCCCCCGGCAGTGCAGCCGAAAGGCGTGCTTTGCACAGCTAATCCGACGCTCCGCCTTGCATCCACCCCTCGTCGATTTGGGTTAACCAAAAGCTAACGGATTCTGTAACATTCTCTGCGTTGCCGACTTTTTTGCCGGCTAGGAGACCGTCTCATGACTTTGGCTAAATGAAATTCACAAAACTGCGCATCGCAGGCTTCAAAACTTTTGTCGAGCCGACCGATTTCCTGATCGAGCCGGGCCTCACCGGCATCGTCGGGCCGAACGGCTGCGGCAAATCCAATCTCGTCGAAGCGATGCGGTGGGTGATGGGCGAAACCTCGTCCAAAAGCATGCGCGCGTCCGGCATGGACGACGTGATCTTCTCCGGCGGCGGCTCACGGCCGGCGCGCAATATGGCGGAAGTTACGCTCGTTCTGGACAATGGGGCGCGCAACGCGCCTTCGGCCTTCAACGATTTAGAGGTGATCGAGGTCTCGCGCCGCATCGAGCGCGAAGCGGGCTCGACCTACCGGGTCAATGGGCGCGAAACGCGGGCGAAAGACGTGCAGCTCTTGTTCGCCGACGCATCCTCCGGCTCCCGTTCGCCGGCGATGGTGCGCCAGGGTCAGATCGGCGAGATGATTTCCGCCAAGCCTCAGGAGCGCCGTCGCATTCTCGAGGAGGCCGCGGGCGTCGCCGGCCTGCATTCGCGCCGGCACGAGGCCGAACTTCGTCTCAATGCGGCTTCCGACAATCTGCTGCGCCTCGACGACATTTTGGAGCAGATCGACGCGCAGACCAAAGGTCTTGAGCGGCAAGCGCGGCAAGCGGCCCGGTACCGCGATCTCGCCGGGAATATCCGCCGGTCCGAGGCCCTCCTCGCCCTCATCAATCACGAAGAGGCCGAAAAGGCGTTTGCCGAGGCCGAAACCAGGCTTGCCTTTTCGGCGCGGGAGGTCGAGGAAAAGACGAAACTGCAGGGCGAGGCCGCGCTGACGCAAGGGCTGGCCGCGCACGCCCTGCCGGCCCTCCGCGAGACGGAACTCGACTGCGGGCGCGATCTGCAAAGGGTGATCATCGCGCGAGAGGCGCTCGATGGCGAGGAAAAGCGCGCCAACGCCCGGAGTTCGGAACTGGCGCGGCGACTAGCGCAAATGACCAGCGACCTTTCTCGCGAGCGCGCGCTGATTGCGGACGCCGGCGGCGTCCTCGAGCGCCTCGATTCAGAAGCGGCTGAACTCGGCGAAGCGGTGAGCGCGGAAGGCGCCTTCGAGACCGAGGCGAGAGCGCGCCTCATTGGCGCGGAAGCCATTCTCGCGGCGGCCGAATCGAAGTTTGCCGAGGCCCAGGAGCAGCGGGCGGGAATCGAGGCGCGCCGCCGCGCTTTTGAAAGCGCTTTGCGCGACGAACGCGCCAGAGTGGCGCGCATCGAGGCGGAGTTCGCTGGCGTCGCCGAGAAAAAGGCCGCTTTGCTGGCCGATCTCGGCGGCGGCGAGGATCGCGCCTTAACGCTGGAGGCGCTGGAACAAGCGATCGAAACCGCCGCCGGCTTTGAGGATGAGATCGCCGATTTCGAGAGGGCGCATACGCAGGCGCGTTCGACCGAGGCCAGCACGCGCGGGCGCCTCGCGGAGGCCGAAAGCGCGGCGCAAAGGCTCGGCGCCGAAGCGCAGACTTTATCGAAGCTGCTCAACGCCGCGAGCGGCGGCTTGTGGCCTCCGGTCACCGACGAGATTACCGTCGCCAAAGGCTTTGAAGCGGCGCTCGGCGCGGCGCTCGGCGACGATCTCGACGCCTCGACCAATCAGTCGGCGCCGGCGCATTGGGCAGAAACCGACAGGCGGAGCGATCCGCCGCTGCCGCCCGGCGTCGAGCCCCTCGCCGACCTCGTCACCGCTCCGCTTGCGCTCGCCCGGCGCCTCAATCAGATCGGCGTCGTCTCGCGCAGCGAAGGCCTCCGCCTCTGCGCGCTGCTGCAGCCGGGCCAGAGGTTGGTCTCGAAAGAGGGCGATCTTTGGCGCTGGGACGGCTTCGTGCAAGCTGCGGAAGCGCCAACTCCGGCCGCCCGCCGCCTCGGCGAGAAAAATCGTCTCGGCGAACTTATCATCGAAGCCGAAGCGGCGCGCGAAGCCGCCGACGCCTTGAAAGCCGAGGCCGAACAGGCTGAGGCCCGCGTCGCCGCCTGCGCGGCAGCCGAAAGCGAAGCCCGGATCGACCACAAGGCCGCCTTGCGCGAGGTCGAGGCGGCGCGCGGCAAACACGGCGCGGCGGAACGGGCGGAGGCGAACGCCGCGGCGCGCCTGTCAGCGATGGAAGAAGCTCTGCAGCGTCTCACCATCGGCCGCGACGAGGCGCGCGAGAAATTTGCCGAGGCGCAGGCTGCGCTTGACGAGCTGGAAGACTCCGCCGAATTGACCGAATGGCTGGACCTTTGCCGCGCTCAAGCTGCCCGCGAGCGGGCCGTCGCCGGAGAAGCGCGCGCCGAGCTGGAAGTCCATTTGCGCGAGGCGCAGGCGCGCGCCAAGCGGCTCGAGTCGATCGCCGACGAGCGCAAATCGTGGTTGGCGCGCTCTGAAGGCTCGGTCGGCCAGATCGGCGCTTTCGAGGCGCGCATCGAGGAGGCGACAGCCGAATTTGAAAGGCTAGCGCAAGCCCCCGAGGCTTTCCTTTTGAGCCGCCGCTCGCTGATGAATCAGATCGAAACGGCGGAAGCAGCCCGCAAGGAGGCGGCTGACCGCCGCGCCAGGGCGGAAACGGCTCTCGCTGAGGCTGATCGCGCGGCTCGGGCGGCCCTCGAAGCAATGAGCGCCGCGCGCGAGCAGAAAGCCCGCGGCGAAGCGCGAATCGAAGCCGCGCAGGCGCGGCGCGACGAGGTCTTACGCCACATCAGCGCCGAACTCGATTGCGCGCCAAGCGAGCTCCAGACGCTCGCCAAGATCGGCCCGGACGAAAACCTCCCGGCGGCGGGCGACGTCGAACGGCGTCTCGAGGCTTTGAAGCAGGACCGCGAACGCCTCGGCGCCGTCAATCTGCGCGCCGAACAGGAGCTTGGCGAAGCGGAGGAGGCGAAAGCGCGTCTCGCCGCCGAACATGCCGATCTCACGGAGGCGATCCGGCGCCTGCGGCAAGCCATCCAGAGCCTCAACAAGGAAGGCCGCGAACGCCTTCTTAACGCATTCGACAACGTCAATGCGCATTTTGGGGAGCTGTTCAGCACGCTTTTCGGCGGCGGGTCGGCGGAGCTGCAACTCGTCGAATCGGAAGATCCGCTCGAGGCGGGCCTCGAAATTCTCGCCCGCCCGCCGGGCAAGAAGCCGCAAGTCATGACGCTGCTGTCCGGCGGCGAGCAGGCGCTGACCGCCCTGTCCCTGATCTTTGCGATCTTCCTCACCAATCCTTCGCCGATCTGCGTTCTCGATGAGGTTGACGCGCCGCTCGACGACGCCAATGTCGAGCGTTTCTGCGACCTTCTTGACGAGATGCGCAAAAAAACTGAGACGCGCTTTATCACCATTACGCACAATCCGATCACGATGGCGCGAATGAACCGGCTGTTTGGCGTGACCATGGCCGAGCGCGGCGTCAGCCAATTGGTCAGCGTCGATCTTGAAGACGCCGAGCGTCTGCTGGACGCTGGCTGAACGTTGCGGGGCGGCGCCGGCTTTTTCCGCATGGGGAAAATTTAGCCTGTAGTTCTAAAGGCTTAGGGACCGCAGTCTCAGTCTTGACAGCCCATCCCGCGGCTCATATGTTGCGCCGGCTCGAAAGAGCGCGCCCCGCTGCCGCCTGAATTTCCCAAATCGTTCGCCTCAAATCGGTCGCCATTGCTCGCTTTTCGCGTTGAAGCGACCTATAGATTGCCTCCTTGCGCCGGCGTCAGGCACATCGAAAAGGGAGCAACCGCAGGTGGGCGAGTCCGGCGAGCCACGGAGCGAGGAGCAAAAGCGCTTGGACGCTCGATTGGAGGCGGAGCAGCGCGAGAGCGCAGCGTTGCGGTCAAGGTTGGACAGATTGTCGGCCGATCTCAACGCGAACAAAGATTTGGACGCCGGAAGCGGCAAGGGGGACGCTGGCCTCTCCGCCGGACCCCTGGGCGAGGCGATGAACCTCGGCTTCCGCGTCCTGGCGGAATTCGTGTCGACGGTCATCGTCGGCGCGCTGATCGGCTGGTCGCTCGACAAATGGCTCGGGGCTTCGCCGCTGTTTCTGCTCGTCTTCATCCTCTTCGGGACGGCGGCGGGGTTTTGGAGTGTTTATCGCATCGCCGTCAAACCTCGTGGGCCCAAGGCTTGAAGGTTCGATCGGTGGCCAAGGCGTTTTTCGCGCCGGTCTTAGGACAGAAGTCAGACGGGGGGGGGGTCGCACGTGGCAGAGGCAATGGATCCGATCCATCAGTTCAAGATCGAACCGATCGTCAAGCTGCATCCATTCGGCATTGACGCTTCCTTCACCAACGCCTCGCTCTTCATGCTGATCATCGTGCTCGCCGCTTCAGCGCTGATGATCCTTGGCACCTCGTCGCGTTCGCTCATTCCCGGCCGTCTCCAATCGGCCGCCGAGGTGACGTATAATTTCGTCGCCGACACCGTGCGCATGTCGGCCGGAGACGAGGGGATGAAGTTCTTCCCCTTCGTCTTCACGCTTTTCCTGTTCATATTCTTCGCCAATATGATCGGGCTCATCCCCTACAGTTTCACAGTAACGAGCCAGATCATCGTGACCGGCGCTTTCGCGGCTCTCGTCATCGGCATGGTTATCGTCTACGGAGTCATCCGCAACGGGACGCGTTTCCTCCGCGTGTTCGTCCCTTCAGGCGTGTCGCCGGTGCTGCTGCCCTTTATCGTGTTGATCGAGGTCCTGTCCTTCGTCGCGCGCCCGCTCACCCTGTCCGTCCGGCTGTTTGCCAACATGCTGGCGGGCCACATCACTTTTGTCGTCTTGGGCGGCTTCGTCGCCGCTTTGCTCGGCGCCGGAGCCTACGCCATCCTCGCGCCGCTGCCCTTGGCCGGCATCATCGCGCTCGCCGCTCTCGAATTGCTCGTCGCCGCGCTGCAAGCCTATGTCTTCGCCATCCTCACTTGCGTCTATCTGAACGACGCAATTCATCCGGGCCACTGAATAAATATCAACAACAGATCAGCGCCCGCCTTCCGCAAGCAAAAGGAGTAAAACATGGATCCCGCTGCAGCTAAATTTGTCGGCGCCGGCCTCGCGGCCATCGGCATGGGCGCCGCCGCTATCGGCGTCGGTATAATTTTCGGTAATTTCCTCTCCGGCGCACTACGCAACCCGACGGCGTCCGACGCTCAATTTGGACGCGCCTTCATCGGCGCGGCGCTTGCGGAAGGCCTCGGCATCTTCGCCTTCCTGGTGGCGATCCTTTTGCTTTTCGTTCTCTAACGCCACACCGGTGCGCCCGGCGGATCGGTTCGGGCGCATCTTTTCACAGATCCGATTTTTCGTCCGGGATTTGACGCAGGAATATGACCATGGCTAGCCAGACACCCGAAGGCCACAACAGCGGCACGGTCGAGCCGGCCGACATAGACCATGGGGCGCATGCCTTTCCGCCATTCGATTCGACCAATTTCGCGTCGACGCTTATTTGGCTCGCGATCAGCTTCGGGCTGCTTTATTATCTGATGTCGAAGATTGCGCTGCCGCGCGTCGAGAACATCCTCGAAACGCGCGCCGGCAAGATCGCCAAGGATTTGGAAGAGGCGCATCTCGCGCGAGAAAAATCAGAAAAGGCTGCCGCCGAGCACGACAGGACCATCGCCGAGGCGAAAGCGAAGGCGCAGGCCCTCGCCCAACAGACCCATGCCAAAATCGCCGCCGAAAACGACGAGAAGCGCCATTCGCTTGAATCGGACCTCGCCGCGAAGCTCGCAGAGGCCGAGAAGCAGATCCTGGAGACCAAGGAGAAAGCGATGGCGAACGTCGAATCGATCGCAGCTGACGCCGCCGCGGCCATCGTCGAACGCATCACTGGCAAGCCCGCGGACGCCAAAGCGGTCGCCGCCGCCGTCGCCCAAGCCAAGGCCTGAAGCCGGAGACAGACCATGGAAGAAGCTTTCGTCGCCTTCGGATTTATCCTTTTCGTCGGCCTGCTCGCTTATCTCGGGGTGCATACGAAAATCACCGCCGCGCTTGACAACCGCGCCGACAGGATCAAGGGAGAACTCGCCGAGGCCGAAAGGCTGCGCGCCGAGGCCGAAGCGGTCTTGGCTTCCTTTGGCAAACGCCTCGCCGAAGCTGAAGCGGAAGCGAAGGCAGTCGTTTTGCAAGCGCATGCCGAAGCCGACCGGATCGCCAAGGAAGCGGCCGACCGGCTCACGGAGTTTATCGAGCGCCGCAAGAAACAGGCTCAGGATAAGATCGCAACGGCGGAGGCTCAGGCGACCTCTGACGTGCGCGCCGCCGCCGCTGACGCCGCGACCAAGGCCGCCGGCATGGTGTTGGGCGACCAGGCCAAGGGGCCTTTCGGCGAACAGCTCGTAAATAAAGGCATCGACGATTTGAAGTCGCTGTTTCACTAAAGCTTGGGCGAAATGCCGCTCCCATCCAGAGGAGGCCGCCGCGCAATTCCCCCGATGAGGGTCGCGCAAAAAATCTAGCTTCAACTCTCCAAAACTTCGTCGGTCCACACGCGGAACTCCGTCAGCGTATTGGGGCCGAAGGTCGTGGTGATCGCAACATCGGCGGCGTCGCGCCCACGCGCCAGCAGAACGCGGCCAATGCGCGGCTCATTGTTGCGGGCGTCAAAAGTGCGCCACGCGCCGCCAAGAAAGACTTCGAACCAGGCGGCGAAATCGCCCGGCGGATGGGGCGGCGGCGTGCCGACGTCGCCGAGATAGCCGGTGCAATAACGCGCCGGAATGTTGAGGGCGCGACAGAAGGCGACCGCGAGATGGGCGTAATCGCGGCAAACTCCCTGCCCTTCCTGATATGCCTCGGACGCCGTCCGCGTGACGCGCGCGAAATGATAGCCGAATTGGATGCGTTGGTGGGTGAAGTCGCAGACAGCCTGAACCCGCTCCCAACCGGGCTTCGTCTTGCCGAACAAACTCCACGCTAGGTCCAGCAGCCGGTCGCTGTCACAAAAACGGCTGGGAAGAAGAAACACGATCGCCTCCTCGGGAAGAAGCTCGACGGGAATCTGCGCGGCGTCGGGGACGATTTCATCGAGAAGGCCCGTATCATTCACGATCGCGTCGGTCGAAAGCTTCACCGGCCCGGCCGGAGCAAGAATCCGGCTGCACCAATTGCCGAACAGGTCGCGATAGCCGGAAATCCGAACCGCGGGATGGATTTTGATGTGATCTGGTTCGGCGAGATCCGCGACGCGCGAATAATGGACGTTCAGCATCCCAATCAGCGGCGTCGGCTGCGGAAACTCATAGCTCAGTTCGTAGCCGAACTCGAAGCTTCAATGGATTCGTCTCCGCATGAGCGTGAGGGAAGCCCAAGGGGTTTGATCCGAGGGGGAAGTTCCGCGACGCAACCATATCATCTAAATAAATGCCCTGAATGCGGGTTTATTGGGCAACAGAATTGCAACGGCCGCTGAGGTCCCAAGCCATTTCGTTTTCCATTCCGGCCCATCTATAGTAGCGCTCTTGTGTGGAGCCGCTTCGTGATTTGCTTTCGCCACAGTTTTCGCGCCGCCATCTGCCTCGCGGCCCTGCTGTCCCTGCAAGGCTGCGGCCGGCGCGGTCCGCTGGAGCCTCCGCCCGGCGCATCCCCTGCGACGGCGCCACAGGCGAAGGTTGACGAGTCTGGCTTGCCGCAAAATAGCGAGATCGCTCCGATCGACGCCGCGTCGACCCCTTCGGGCCCCGTCGCCGCCGCGGCTGGCGCCCAGGGCCAGCCGACCAGTCAGGCGCCGCCGGCAAAAGCGCCGCCAAGGCCTTTCGTGCTCGATCCTTTGCTCTAATATTTGGCCAGATGCGTCACTTTGCCATGAAGAACGGCGTCCTGCACGCCGAGGATGTCAATCTGTCGGCGCTTGCGGGCCAAGTTGGGACACCGTTCTATTGCTATTCGAGCGCGACGCTGAGCCGCCATTATGAAGTGTTCAGCGGAGCCCTCACCGGTCTCGACGCGCTCGTCTTCTACGCAGTAAAGGCCAACTCCAACCAGGCCGTTCTGACGACATTGGCGCGGCTCGGCGCCGGGATGGACGTCGTGTCTGAAGGCGAGCTGCGGCGCGCGCTGGCCGCGGGAGCGCCGGCCGGGCGGATCACCTTTTCGGGCGTCGGCAAGACGAAGCCGGAGATGGCTTTCGCCATAGAATCAGGAATTTTGTGCTTCAATGTCGAATCCGAGCCGGAGTTGCGCGCGTTGTCGGAGGTCGCGAGCAGCATGGGCGGCATCGCTCCCATCGCCATTCGCGTTAATCCTGATATCGACGCCAAAACCCACGCGAAAATCTCGACCGGCAAGGCCGAGAACAAGTTCGGCATTCCGATCGGCCGCGCCCGCGCCGTTTTTGCGCAAGCGGCGGCGCTCCCCGGCATACGAGTGATCGGCGTCGACATCCACATCGGATCGCAGATCACGGATCTCGCGCCGTTCGACGACGCGTTCCTCCTCACGGCCGAGTTCGTTTCTCAGTTGCGCGCGGACGGCCATGATATAGAGCATGTCGATGTCGGCGGCGGCCTCGGCATTCCTTATCGAGAAGGCGAAGATCCAGAAAGCTATCACCCTGACCGCTATGCAAAAATCGTCAGGACGCGCCTTGGCGCTCTTGGCTGCCGCATCATCTGCGAGCCGGGGCGCCTTATAGTGGGCAACGCTGGAATTCTCGTAACGCGGGTTATCTACGTCAAGCGCGGGGAGACAAAAACCTTCGTCATCGTCGATGCCGCGATGAACGATCTGATCAGGCCGACCCTTTATGACGCTCATCACGACGTCATGGCCGTTCGCGCCGTCGAACCCGACAGGCCCGAGATCGTCGCTGATATTGTCGGACCTGTCTGCGAAACCGGAGATTATCTCGCGCAGGGGCGCAAAATACACGAGCCGGCCCCCGGCGACCTCCTGAGCGTCATGTCGGCCGGAGCCTATGGAGCAGTGCAGGCCGGAACTTACAATTCGCGCCTGCTCACGCCGGAAGTTCTCGTCAACGGGGCCCAATACGCCCTTGTCCGGGAGCGCCAGACCTACGGTGAATTGATCGGGCTCGACAAAATTCCGGCTTGGTTGCGTTAAATAACCTCTCCGCGCGACTGGCGGCTGCGCGCCAACGTGGTAGCTTCGTCAGGGTAGGCGGCGGTCAGCTTCAGCTTGCGACCATCCGCGAAAAATGCTGGCGGCCGCGATTCTGGAGACCTGTTTGCGGATATTTGGACGCCGAACCCCTAGCGACCCCGAAGCGCCGAGCGCGCCGCGGTCCGGCGGGCTAACGCACAATGCACAGCTTGAGCGGCTGGTTGCGAGGGGGCGCGCGGTTTTGCTGTTCGAGCGGAGCTGGCGGCTGCTCGCTCCGCCACTTATCGTCGTCGGCTTTTTTTTCTGCCTCTCCTGGGCCGGCCTGTGGCTTGAGATTCCGCATTGGACGCGCGCGCTTGGCCTCGGCGCTTTTGTGCTTGGCCTTGGTATTGGTCTTCTTCCTCTGCGCCGTTTTCGATTTCCCGCGCGCGAGGAGGCGCTTGACCGGATCGATCGCGTCAGCGGTTTAAAGGAGCGCCCGGCGGAGGTTCTCGGCGATCGCCTCGGCAACGCCGGGAATGATCCCGCAACGCAGGCTCTCTGGACCCTGCATCGGCGCCGCGCCGAAAAAGCGGTCGCTTTGCTGCGAGCTGGTCTTCCCTCGCCACGCGTCGTCGACATTGACCGCTACGCCTTGCGCGCCGCGGTTCTGGTTGGGCTTGTCGCATCCAGCTTTATCGCCGGGCCAGAAAAATATGCGCGCCTTGCGGCGGCGTTCGACTGGCGATTTGGCGGCCTTGCCAGCCCCGGCCGACGGATCGACGCATGGGTCGATCCTCCATCCTACACCGGCCGCGCGCCGATCATTCTCAACCGCCAGTTCGATGCGCCCTCGCCGCAAAGAATAGAGGCGCCGGTCGGCTCGATGGTCATCATTCGCAGCTCAGGCGGAAAGGCAATTTACCATGCCGCCGGCGCTTTGGAGGAAGCGCCAAGCCAGGCCGCCAAGGACAAACCGTCGGGATCCGCCGCGATTTCGGGCGCGCCACCTTCAGAGAGCCGCGCAAGGGCCGCCGAGTTAGGCGAGACGCATCTGATTCTGCGCGGCGACGCCAATCTGGCGATCGATTCCATCGGCGGGTTCCAATTCGCGGCGATCGCGGATAGGCCGCCAACAATCGCCTTGACCGACCCGCCAAAGGCGAATGCGCGCGGCTCCCTGACGCTGAACTACGAGATTTCCGACGATTACGGCGCCGTCAGTTCGGAAGCGATCTTTGCGAACCCCGTGCTGCCCGGCGGCGTCCCGGCCAAGCGCTCGCTCGTCGATCCGCCAAAAGCGCCGCTCCAGTTGCCGCCGGTAGGCGCTGAGACCGGCGCAGCGGAAACGACCATCGATCTCTCCGACCATCCTTGGGCTGGCGTCAGAGTTGAGATGACGCTTGTCGCCCGCGATGAAGGCGGCAATGAAGGCAAGAGCGATCCCGTGACGATCACTCTGCCGCAAAAGCCCTTTGTCAAGCCGCTTGCCCGCGCGCTTGTCGAGCAGCGCCGCAATCTGATTCTCGCCCCTGATGACAAGGAAAGAGTTGCGACGGCGCTCGCCGCCTTGATGATCGAGCCGGACTTGTTCGGCGTCGGCGATGGCGTCTATCTAGGGCTTCACGTCGCCGCCGAGCGTCTGGCCGCCGCCAACAAAGATAGCGATCTTGTCGACGTCGCGGAATATCTCTGGCAAATGGCCCTGCGCATCGAAAACGGCGACCTTTCCGAAGCCGAGCGCGATCTGCGCGCGGCCCAGCAGCAATTGCGCGAGGCGCTCCAACGGGGCGCCTCGCCGGAGGAGCTCAAACGGCTCACCGACAATTTACGCGCGGCGATGGATAAATTCCTCCGCGAATTAGCCGAGCAGCAGCAGAAGGAGATGGACCAGGCCAACCAGGGGGCCGACAAAAACCAAAGCCGGGCCAAGTCGATCAGCCCAAAACAGCTCCAGGCGATGCTCGACAAGATGCAGGGACTCGCGCAGAGCGGGGACACGGGCGATGCGCAAAAAATGCTCGACGAGATGCAGAACATTCTCGAGAACCTGAAGGTGGCGCGGCGGCGAAACGCCGATCCGAGGTCGCAGGAAATGAGCCGCGCGCTCAACCAGCTCGACCAGATGGGCAAGCAGCAGCAGGATCTGCGCGATGACACGTATCAGGACGGCCAATCGAGCAAGCGCCAGCAGCGCCGCCAGCGCAGCCAGATGGATGGACAGGACGATGCGCCGCAACCCGGTGATTCCTTTGCCGGGGGCGACGCTCAGCAGAATGACGACGCCGATGACCAGGCCGAAAATGGCGCCCCGAACCCGAGGCAGAGCCAGGACGAACTCGAAAAGCGCCAGCAAGAACTGACCAAGCGCCTCGACGAACTGGAAAAGCGGCTCGACAAGGCGGGACAAGGAGACACCGGCCTCGGCGACGCGGAAAAGGCCATGCGCGAGGCGCAAAAGGCGTTACGGGACGGCGCGCGCAGCCGCGATTCCGCGGTTGAAGCGCAGGGCCGCGCTGTCGACGGACTGCGCGAAGGCGCAAAAAAGCTGGCGCAGGCGATGCGCCAGCAAGGAGAAGGAGAAGGCGAAGGCGAAGGCGAGGGTCAGGCGGAAGGCGAGGGCTCGCAAGGCGAGTTCGGCCAGAACGGAACCGATCCGCTCGGCCGTCCGACCGGACGCGAACACGCGTTCAATCCAAGCGCCAAATATGATCCGATGGGAATTCCAGCGGCCGAGCGCGCCCAACGCGTTCTTGAAGAATTGCGCCGCCGTCTTGGAGAACCGTCGCGTCCGCGCGAAGAAATGGATTATTTTGAACGTCTCTTGCGGCGCTACTAGTGCGTTTTCGGAGGAAGCGAACATTAGCGCTTGAATAGAATCCGATAAAGCGCGTGACTAGGCCGTTTGAGGATTTCGAGCCGAATGCGCTCCTTTCTCGCGATTTTGCGCGGCCCGAAATCCAATTTGATGGATCCAGGTGATTTTCTGTTCGTTTGACGATCATAAACTACTCGCCGGAGCCGGCTGGGCATGCATACTGTAACAAACTTTATGGTCGCCGTCGCTCTCGGGGCCGTCGCGTTCGTGCTGTTGGCGGGCCTAGTCAACATGGTTCGCGGCGGCAGCCCGAATTTGTCGCAGAAGCTGATGCGCTGGCGCGTGGGTTTGCAGTTCGTCGCAATCCTTCTCATTTTGAGCATTTTATGGTTGCGCCACTGACGTATGTGGCGGATCCTCAGATTGAGTTGGAGCCGACTAAGAGCGCCGCTTTAGGGTGATGAAACGCATGGTTGTTTTGAACCGCATCTATACGCGCACGGGCGACGGCGGCCAAACCTCGCTCGGCAGCGGCGAACGCCGCCCCAAGGATGATCTGAGAATCGAAACCTACGGCACTATCGACGAAGCCAACTGCGCCGTCGGCCTCGCCCGGGTTTCGACGTCGAAAGATCCGAATTGGGCGCGCGTCGACGCCATGCTGCTCTGCATCCAGAATGATCTTTTTGACCTCGGGGCCGATCTCTGCGTGCCTGAAACGGAACAGGCACTTCCCTACGAGCCTTTGCGGATCGTCCAAGAGCAGGTCGACCGCCTCGAACGCAAGATCGACGAATTGAACGCCCAGTTGCCGCCTTTGCTGTCTTTTGTCCTGCCCGGTGGATCCCCCGCGGCGGCGGCCCTCCACCTTGCCCGCACAGTGACGAGGCGAGCCGAACGGCTGCTGGTTGCGCTCGCCGCCGCGCCCGGCGAAAAAGTCGGCGAACCGGCGCTGAAATATGTCAACCGGCTCTCCGATTTTCTGTTCGTCGCGGCCCGTTACGTCAATCGCAAGGGCGAAGGCGATATTTTGTGGGTGCCGGGACAAAACCGCTGAAACGCCGGCGCTCCGCGCAAAAGCCCTTACGGCGCGATGGAGACGTAGCGTCCTGGATGGACGCCGAGCGGGTTGGTCTCCCAACCTCGCAATCTCGGCGAAATCAGATCGCTCGTGCGATAGTTCATCAAAACGAGATAGGGTTGGTCTTTGAGAAGCAAGGCCTCCGCCTCGTGCAGGATCGACGAACGGCGCGCCGGATCGCGCTCTTCCCTCGCGCGACGCATCAGCGCATCAAAGGCGGGGTTGGAAAAGCTCGGGGTATTCAGCCCCTGATTGTCACTCTCGGCGAGAAACAGAAAATTCTGGGCGTCGGGATAATCGGCGAACCAGCTCGTCCGGGCGACATCGAACGGCGGCTTTTCACGCAAGAGCGCGTAATGGGTGGCGGCGTCGACGCCTAAAATGCGCGTCTTGACGCCGATCGCTTTCCACATATCGGCGATGGCGACCGCTGTCGCGCGATGGCTGCCTGAGTTATTGAAACGGATCTCGACTTCGAGCGTCTTCTCATTTTGGACCTGGCCGCTCGCATCTGCCTCGCCCGCGCTAAAGCCAGCCTCGCGCAACAACCGGCGCGCCTCGGACCGACGCTCGCCCAGGCTAACGCCCTTCCACGCGACCTCGGCCGGCGCCCCATAGCTCGCGATGCCTGGCGGCACGAAACTGTAGCTCGGCGACATCACGCCGCCCCAAATGCGGCCAGCCAGAAATTCGCGGTCGATCGCCATCGCAAGAGCCTGGCGCACTCTTACATCGTCGAAGGGAGGACGGCGCGTGTCGAAAGCATAATAATAGCTGCCAAGGCTCGGCGACAGGCGCAACGATTCGCCGAGATGTTTGCGCGCGAAATCGATCTCCTCAACCGGCACTTCATCATAAGAGTTGATCTCGCCCGCCATGAAGCGGCGCAGCGCGGCCGAGCGGTCTTCCAGCGGGATGAAAATTTCCTCGTCGAGCGCGACCTTCGCCGCATCGTAATAATTTGGATTCCTGGCGAGGACGACGGCATCGTTGGGGATGAATTTTTTCAAAGTGAACGGACCGTTGGTCACCACATGCGCGGGATGCGCGAAGTCCGCGCCGAAGGCTTCGACCGACTTGCGATGCAGCGGCTTGGCGGTGAAATGAGCGAGCTGTTCGAGAAAATAAGGCGTCCTCTGTTCCAGCGTGATCTCGAGCCTTCCGTCTTCGAGGGCGCGTACGCCCAGAGCCTCGGGCGGCAGCTCCCCCTTGTTGACCTTTTGCGCGTTCTTCAGCGTATAGAGGACATTAGCGTAGGGAGCCCCTGTCGGCGGGGCCATCAAACGGCGCAAGGCGAAAACGAAGTCGTCCGCCGTGACCGGATCGCCGTTCGACCATTTGGCGTCGGCGCGCAACTTAAAGACAAAGACCGCGCCATCCGCGTCCACGCTCCAGCTTTCGGCGACTCCGGGGACGAGCGCGCCCTGCGCATCTCGGGCAAGCAGGCCCTCGAATAATTCGTCAAGGATGTTGCTCTCGATCAGCGTCGTCGCCTTATGCGGGTCGAGCGAGCCCGGATCGCCGAGCGCGCCGCGCCGCCAAATCATCTGCGCATGGGCGCCGCCGCCAAGGCCGGACAAAATGCCTGCGATCAGCGCCAAAAAACCAACCGCGCGGCAACATCGGAAAAAGGCGTTCATCAACCCGCCGCGAAGGCGATTTTGTGCTGCGCCACGGGAATCTGGCGCCGCACCCGGTCGACGTATGTTGCATCGATCCGCGTCGACACAGTTCCGACGCCGTCCGAGGCTTTGGCGATGACATGGCCCCACGGATCGACGACCAGCGAATGGCCATATGTCAGCCGTTTTTCGCCGGCGATGACATGAGCCCCGGTCTGCGCCGGCGCGCAGAAATAGGTCTGGGTTTCGATGGCGCGGGCGCGGCAGAGGACCTCCCAATGATCCTTGCCGGTCTGCTGGGTGAAGGCGGACGGCAGCGCGATCATTTGCGCCCCGCGCGCGACGAGCGCCTGAAAGAGCGCTGGAAAACGCAGATCATAGCAAATCGAACAGCCGACGATGATGTCCTCGCAGCGATAGGTCACGATGGCCTCGCCCGGGGCGAAAGTATTGCTTTCGCGATATTGCGCGCCGTCCGGCGTCGTCACGTCGAACATATGAATCTTGCGATAGCGCGCGACCTCGGCGCCGGCGCGGTCGAACACAATCGTGGTGTTGTGGATGCGGTCGCCTTGATCCGGCTTTTCGAGGATTGATCCCGCATGGATGAAGATCTTGTATTTTTGGGCGAGCCTCTGCATGGCGCGATAGGCCGGTCCCTCCGGCAATTTTTCCGCCGCCGCGAATTTCGCCGCACGATCGCCGCCAAGGAAATCGAAACATTCGGGCAGGCAGACCCAGTCCGGCGCCTCCTCGACGACCGCCTTCTCGATCAGCGCCGTCGCCGCCTCGATGTTGGCGGGTTTGTCGTCGACCGAGTTCATCTGGATGAGTGAGATTTTCATCGAGCGATCCAAGCAATCATCATACTGGCCTCGGGAAAGCGCTGTCTGCGGACCTCGGTTTCAAGCGTTTTATTCAAAGTTTTTTCTCGAGATAGCGGTGGAGCCACCTTTCTAAGGGCTCCGCAAATCCACTCCAAGCTGACGGCTTCAACAAAACTGGCGCGCGCAGCCTCATCGTTCCCGAGACGCAAACGCCCGCGAGTCTCGCCGCGATCGCGACGCGCCCTTTGCCAATAGTCAGGCGCGCCCGGTCACACGACGCAGGGTGAGATTGATCCGCCCTCCGCCCGGCAGCAGCGCGGATGTCGCAGCGAAAATCCGGTCGACGCCGTGGAAGGCGAGCCGCGCGGGCCCGCCGAGGACGACTACATCGCCCGAATGAAGTTTTATGCTTTTCGTCGGATCGCCGCGTTGGAGGCCGCCGTAGCGAAACAGCGCCGAATCGCCAAGCGAGATCGAGACGACGGGCGCTGAAAAATCGCCCTCGTCGCTGTCCTGATGCAGACCCATGCGGGCGGAAACGTCGTAGAAATTAACGAGGCACGCCTGCGGCGGATGCGGATAGCCGGAAAGCGCCCGCCAAGCGCGCATCGCGAGCTCCGGAATCGGCTCCCAAGGCTCGCCAGTGACGGGATGCAAGGGCTGGTAGCGATAGCCGTCGACGTCGGAGACCCATCCGAGAGTTCCGCAATTGGTCATTTTGACCGAAAAGAGTTTTCCGGTGCGCGGCATGCGCGGCGCATACCAAGGCGAGCGCGCGGCGATGGCGGCGACCTCCGCCAGGAGCTTCTCTTGCGCCGCATCTTCAAAAAGACCGCGCGCGAGGATGAGGCCGGGGGCGAGCTCGACCTCCGTTTCCAGCGCAGAAAGTAAGTCCGCCATCGAACAACCGTCCGGCCTTTCCCCGAGGCGAGGATTTTATCCCTCCAAAACCTGTTTGCTGTCCACCGTCGAGTTGGATTTCAGCCGGTAGACCAGGGGGATGCCGGTCGCCAGCTCCATTGATGGAATTGTCTCAGGAGTCAATTTGTCGAGCACCATCACTAGCGCGCGCAGCGAATTGCCATGCGCGGCGACGACGACTTGCTTGCCGTTGAGCACAGCCGGCAAAATCGACTGGCAATAGAAAGGTAGAACGCGCGCCACCGTGTCTTTCAAGCTCTCGCCGCCAGGCGGCGGGACGTCATAAGACCTGCGCCAGGCGTGAACTTGCTCTTTGCCCCATTTTTCCGCCGCATCAGCCTTGTTGAGGCCGGAAAGGTCGCCATAGTCGCGCTCGTTAAGGGCGAAATCTTTCACGATGGGGAGGTCCGGCGCGCCGAATTCCTCAAGCAGCAGCTGCATCGTGCGTTGCGCCCGCAAAAGATCCGAGGTGAAGCCAAGGTCGAAGCTGAGGCCGGCGGCTTTGAGGCGCCGCCCCGCCGTTTTCGCCTCTTCAACGCCCTGCTCCGTCAGATCCGGATCTTTCCACCCGGTGAACAGGTTTTGCAGATTCCATTCGCTCTGGCCGTGACGCACGAGCACGAGAAGGCGATCCATTATCTCATCCTTGTTGGGCGACGACGCCCTTGTGACGGTTTTGGCGGTCATGGTCAGACGCGGGCTGAAGCGGTGCCAAATCCCTCTAGACCAAATTTTTGGCGCGGGAAACCCAAAGCCTTCGAAGATGTCCTCGCGCCCGTCAAAAAGGGAGCGCTTCGCAGGTCGTCGGCGTTGATATAGACTGGCGCGAAACAAGGCGCCGCCCGGCCAGCGCGTGACCCAAAATGGGTGGCGCCGCCGACTCCTGCGCCAATGGAATGAAATCAGATGGCCGACAGTATGAGCGATCCGACACGCTCGGCGCCGGAGACGCCCCCCGGATGGACGACTAACGCGCCGGGCGGTCAGGGCGCGCCGCGTCCGCCGCATCAAGACACTCCCCTCATCCGTTTTCTCGGCGGCTCTCCGGGCAGCGTCTTTCTGCGGCTGTTCTTCGTGTCGCTGATCGTCGGCGCGCTTTTTATGTGGCTCGACATCCGGCCCGTCGATATTTTCCGGGGGATCGCCGACCTCTTCCACCGCCTCTCTCGCCTCGGATTAGACGCCATTCGCGAGATTTTCGATTACGTCCTCGTCGGCGCCGCGATCGTCGTGCCGGTGTGGCTCGTGCTGCGCCTCTTGAATATGCGCAGCGACCGCTGATTTGCTCAGCTGCGTCATCAGAACGCATCAGCGTCGGCTTTTCCCGCCGCCCAGTCGCCCGCCGCCGCGCCGACCGCTTCGGCGAGCCTTCGATAGGGCTTTTGCTCCAGCGCCTCGAGAAGGCCGCGCTTGATCGCCGCCGGCAGGCCGAGGCCTTTAAAGACGAGCGACGAGTAGAGTTGCACAAGGCTCGCGCCCGCCTCGATCTTGGCCAAAGCGCGCGCCGCGCTATCGACTCCGCCGACGCCGATCAGCGGAAACTGGCCGTCTGCGCGCAAATAGGCGGCGGCGAGCATTTGCGTCGAGAGAGAGAACAGCGGACGGCCGGAAAGCCCTCCTTGTTGCTCCGCCGTCCGCGCGTCATGCAGCCCCGGAGGGCGCGAGAGCGTCGTATTGGAGATGATCAGGCCATCGACCTTGCGAGCTTTCGCGCAGGCGGCGATCTGATCGAGTTCCTCCAACGACAAATCCGGCGCGATCTTCAAAAGCACCGGCTTGCGGCCGCATATCTCCGCCTTTTCGTCGCGAGCGGCGATGACGCGGGCGAGCAGGTCATCGAGCGCCGCGGCGTTCTGAAGATCGCGCAGCTCCGGCGTATTCGGCGAGGACACATTGACCGTGAAATAATCCGCGACGGCGGCTAGCGCCGAAATGCCGCGCACGTAATCGGCGGCGCGGTCGGCGGAATCTTTATTGGCGCCGATATTGACGCCGAGGACGCCCGATTTTCGATGCGCGCCAGCTTGATTGCGACGTTGCTCCAGCCGCGCGGCGACGGCTGCGATCCCCTCGCTGTTGAAGCCGAACCGGTTGATCACCGCCTGATCCTCTTCGAGGCGAAACAGGCGAGGACGCGGATTGCCGGGCTGGGGCAGCGGCGTGATCGTGCCGACCTCGGTAAAACCGAAGCCGAGTGCAAGAATCGCGTCAATGGCTTCGCCATTTTTGTCGAAGCCTGCGGCTAAGCCGAGCGGATTGGGAAAGTCGAGCCCGAATGCCGTGACCGAAAGGCGCGGATCGTCGGGCCTGCAAAGGGCCAGGTTTGGCAGACGCGCCAAGGCCTTGATCGCAAGCCCATGCGCTGCCTCCGGATCAAGGCGATGGAGCAACGGCCGCGCGACAGCGCTTAAGGCCGCAACGAAGCGGGACGGATCGATCGCGATGACTCGAAACTCCTTGAAGCATAAGGCTCAAAGCATCAGTGTGCTGAATCTATAGCGATATTTTCGGTTCGAAAACGCCTCATGCGGCTGGAACATTTCACGCACAATCATTTCGGCTGGCGACGGGCCGCCGTTCGCGACAACGCGGCCAAACTCTGGCTCGTCGATGTCGACGAAAAATCCGCGCTCGTATCCGATGTGACGCCTCTGTCAGGCGACGAAATCGACCGCGCCAACCGGTTTCTGCGCGCCGAGGATCGCGCGCGCTTCGTGCTGACGCGCGCGGCCTTGCGGCATCTCCTCGCCGAGGAGACCGGGGCGTTGCCGGAAAAGCTCGCTTTCACTCTTGGGCCGTTCGGCAAGCCCGCGCTCGCCGGCGCCGAGGCGCTCCATTTCAGCGTCTCGCATTCTGGAGCGCTGGCGCTAATCGGCATGTCTTCAAACAGTCTGATCGGCGTCGACATTGAGCTCATGCGCGAAAACATCGATGAACTCGCGCTCGCACGGTCTTTCTTCTGCGAGCAGGAATATCGCTTGCTCGAAGGCCTCAAAGGCGCGGCTCAGCTTGAGGCGTTTTACCGAATCTGGACCTGCAAGGAAGCCGTGCTGAAGGCCTTCGGTGTCGGGATTACCGCCTATCTCAAGGATTTTCAGGTCGAGCTGGCGCCGGCTGGACCGAGCATCCGGCCGCAGCGTAATTGCTTCACGCCCGCGCTCGCGCACGTTCAGGTCCAAACGATCGACGTTCCAGGCGCCTACGCCGCGACCTTGGCGCTCGCCTAAGCTTGGGCCGCCCCTTTCTGCGAGGCCTGAAACGGCCTCGCCAATGCGCTGCGCCGCGGCGCCTGCGCACGTCAATCGTCGCCGCGATGCTTCTTCTTGCCGCCCCGCCTGCGGCCTCTATGGTCGTCTTCGTCTTCGTCCTCGTCCTCGTCCTCGTCCTCGTCCTCGTCGTCGTCATCGTCATCATCCGCTTCATCGTCGACGACGGTAATTTTTTCGAGCGCAACGGCGGGGATGACGTGCGATTTCACTTCGTCGCTCTCTTCGCCGTACCACATCACATGCACGCCGTCGGCCTCGACGGAGACGACCGTCATTGGCGGCCCGTCAGATTTCAATTGCACGATGTCGCCGGGTTCCAAAGTCGTG
The DNA here is from genome assembly GCA_963789645.1 of uncultured Alphaproteobacteria bacterium. Classification (GTDB taxonomy): domain Bacteria; phylum Pseudomonadota; class Alphaproteobacteria; order Rhizobiales; family Beijerinckiaceae; genus Methylocapsa. Next base: position 180,227 of record CAWBLM010000013.1, read on the forward strand.
GGGCCGCTGATTTCGCTCATGGATTCGTCTCCTTTGTTCGCGCTTTATCGCTTTTCAACCTGCAGGCCCGAGTGGGCGGGGTCAAACTGTTGCGCCGCTCAGAGCCAGACCGCAACTGCGTTAGATTGGCCGCATGTCGGAGTCGTGACGGCCCGCAGTCTTCTCGCCTCGCCCCCTTTCGCTTAAACGCGCCTACGGCCATTCGACCACGGGCGGGAGCGACGACAAAATCGCCGCGACATTGCCGCCCGTCTTCAGGCCGAAAATCGTTCCGCGGTCGTAAAGCAGATTGAATTCGACGTAGCGCCCGCGACGAACGAGCTGTTCGGCGCGATCCTCCTGCGTCCATGAGAGATGATAGTTGCGGCGGACCAGTTCCGGGTAGATCAAGAGAAAGCCGCCGCCGACCGCCCGGGTGAAAGCGAAAGTTTTGGCGAAAGACGCCGCGTCGTCGGGCGGACATTCGAGATAATCATAGAAAATTCCGCCGATTCCGCGCGGCTCATCGCGATGCTTCAAATAGAAATAGTCGTCGCACCATTTCTTGAATTTGGGATAATCCGCGACGGGCTCATGGCCTTCGCAGGCGCTCGCCATGGCGGCGTGGAAGTCCCGCGCGTCGCGATCGGTCTGCGAGCGGCGGCGATCGAGAACAGGCGTCAGATCCGCGCCGCCGCCGAACCACGCCTTGCTGGTCTCGACGAAGCGTGTGTTCATGTGAACGCAAGGCACGTTCGGATTCCACGGATGCGCGATGAGCGAGACGCCCGAAGCCCAATAGCCAGGGTCGTCCTCGGCGCCGGGAATTTGCTTGGCGAATTCGGGCGGGAACGCGCCGAATACAGTCGAGGTATGTACCGCCATTTTCTCGAAGACGCGGCCCTTGAGGATCGCCATCAGGCCGCCGCCGCCGTCTTTCTCTTTGCGCCAAGGCGTTTTCTCGAAACGGCCCGGCGCCATATCGGGCATTGCGGACGGGCCCGAAGCGTCCTGTTCGAGCGTCTCGAAGGCTATGATGATTTTTTGTTGCAGCGCTTCAAACCAGGCGCTCGCCTCGGCCTTACGGCGCTCGCCCATTTTGGATTCGATCATTTATTTGACTCTTCGATAGCTTTCAACATGCAGCGCCGCCACGCCGTAGGCGATGGCGATCACATCGCATGACGGCCGCGGGGCATTAATCCGCCGACCTCGATATCAGCTCGGCTGACCAAAATGGCGATTAATTATAAATCGGGGCTTGGCGACGGGTCTGTTTTGAACCGCCAACGCATGCGGCGAGCCGCGCGCACCGCGCGGCGAGCTTCTGCTCTGCGCAAGAGCCGAAGACATCTCGCCACGCGTTGATCGGCGGCGCAAATCAGCGCGCGGCCATTTTATTGCTGTCGGCGGGCGGTTCGCCGCCCCCGTGGGGAAGATTGAAAGCGCTTTTGAAAGACGTCACTAAGGCCGTCTTGACGTCTTGGCCGACGGCCGTCAGTTTGACGGCGTAACAGATTTGAGGGTTGCCGATGGCGATTGCTTCGCCAAGCGCCCTTTTGCCGTCCAGTTCGGCTAGTGCGTCGGTCCGGGCCCTGTCGTCTGTTTCAAGCAGGACGAGACCCTTTTCTTGGAGCCAGTAATCCACCGCCACGTCGGAGCGCATTTGCGTCGTCGGATGCTCATATTCGCAAGACGTGCCGAGGGAGCCAACTTGCATCAGCCGGGCGAATTCATCCGGCTCGAGTTTCGCAATGGCGGCCGCGGCGGCGTCAGCTTGCCCGCTTTCGCGATAATGGGCGACCTCGTCTTTACCATAGCTCGCCAGCGCCGCGACCGCGACATCCTCCGCGGAGAAATTTAATTCAACTCCCGCCATCTTGATTACGGTCGCGGCGGATCCGACGCGCTCGATCAGCTTTTGCGAGGCGGCGCGGATCGGATTGAAATCGGCCCAAAAAAGAGCCAGCACGGACAAAGTCGCGACGGCCGCTATGATAGACTTCATGGCGCCGAGCGCCGCCTCGAATTTTTCCTTTAGATCGGCCTTCGCGTCCGCCATGGCGGCCTCCTATGCCAATTTACTCCCTGCAATGGTGGGAAATTCACCGATCTTACTCCCTTCGGCGGTGCGCAGCTGCACAAGACGGATTTGCCGCGCCGCCTCGCCCGCCACGATCGCCGCGGCGACGGCGACGTTCAGCGAGCGCATTCCATTTTGCAGCGGAATCACGAGGCGGGCGTCCGCGGCGCTATGAACCTCCTCAGGCGCGCCCGCCGATTCGCGACCAAGGAGCAGAATATCTCCCGGCGCGAAGCGAAATTCCGTATAAGGCAGACCGGCTTTGGTGGAGAGCAGTATGAGGCGCGCGCCGGCGGCGCGGCGCGCTGCGTTGAAAGCGCCGAAAGAGGCATGGCGCGCAATCGTCAAATGATCGAGATAGTCCATCCCGGCGCGGCGAAAATGCCGATCGCTCGCCGGAAAACCCGCCGGTTCGATGATGGCCACGGCAAACCCGAGACAGGCGCACATGCGCAGGATCGTTCCGGCATTCTGCGGAATGTCCGGCTGGTAGAGCGCTAGCGTCAATGGAGCGAGCGAGGGAACTTGCATGATCCAGCCTTGTCGAGTTCGGCGCGCCCGGCGCAAGGGCGGCGGGAATGCGAATTTTGGGCGATACCAAAAAAATCGGCGGCGAGGCATCATGGCTTGGCCGCAGATGTTGATTCTTTCTCGACCCTTCATTAGTGCGTAAGAATGGGGTTCGAGCCAGCCTGCGCAGCGCCATTTCGAGGATGTCATGACAGCCACTACGACGTTGGAAGAGCCGACCCGCAGAGACTTTCTGTTCATAGCGACCGGCGCCGTCGGCGTCGTCGGAGCCGGAGCTGCGGTCTGGCCGCTGATCAGTCAAATGAATCCTGACGCGTCGACATTGGCCGCCGCCTCGGCCGAAGTCGACATCAGCGGCATCGCGGCCGGCCAGATCCTGACCGTGAAGTGGCGCGGCAAGCCGATTTTCATCTCGCATCGCACACCCGAGGAAATCAAAGAAGTCCGTGCGGTCCCGCTGAACGAACTTAGGGATCCCGCCACCGATCAATCGCGCGTGCAAAAGCCGGATTGGCTCGTCGTCATCGGCATCTGCACCCACCTTGGCTGCGTGCCATTGAAGAACGAAGGGCCGTTCCATGACGGGGGGTTCTTTTGCCCCTGCCACGGCTCGGTCTACGATCAGTCCGGCCGCATCCGGCAGGGACCGGCTCCAGCCAACCTTGTGGTTCCTCCCTATAAATTCGCGAGCGACACCAAACTCATCATAGGCTAGGCTCGCTTGCGACCGCCTATCTGGGCCGACCGCCGACCTTCACGCGGCATACCATGGCAGAGACAAGAGCATGAGCGGAGAATCGACCTACGTTCCGAAGCACCCGACCGCGAAATGGCTGGAAGCCCGGCTGCCAATCATCGGGCTGATCCACTCCTCTTTTGTGGCGTTTCCCAATCCTCGCAATCTGAACTACTGGTGGACCTTCGGCGGCATCCTGTCTTTCTTGCTCGCCTCGCAGATCGTCACCGGCGTCGTTCTGGCGATGCACTACACGGCGAACTCGGATCTCGCCTTCGCCTCGGTCGAACATATCATGCGGGACGTCAACTATGGATGGCTGCTGCGCTATTGGCACGCCGTTGGCGCCTCAATGTTCTTCTTCGGCCTCTACGTACATATGTTCCGCGGCATGTATTACGGCTCCTACAAGGCGCCGCGGGAAGTATTGTGGCTCCTCGGCTTTCTCATCTATCTGCTCTCCATGGCCACCGCTTTCATGGGCTATGTCTTGCCTTGGGGTCAGATGAGCTTTTGGGGCGCGACAGTCATCACCAGCCTGTTTTCCGCCATTCCCCTCGTCGGGAACTCGATCACCACATGGCTCTGGGGCGGCTTTTCAGTCGACAACGCGACGCTCAATCGATTCTTTTCGCTGCACTATCTGCTCCCCTTCATGATCGCCGCCGTGGTCGTTTTGCATATTTGGGCGCTGCACGTTCCGGGCCCGAACAATCCCATCGGCGTCGAGCCGAAGAGCGAGAAGGATACGCTGCCTTTCCATCCCTACTTCACCGCCAAGGACGGCCTCGCTCTCACCGTCTTCCTCATCTTTTACGGCTGGTTCGTCTTTTACATCCCGAATTACCTCGGCGACGCAGACAACTATATCGAGGCGAATCCGCTACAGACGCCGCCCCACATCGTGCCGGAATGGTATTATCTGCCCTTCTACGCGATCCTCCGGTCGATCCCTAATAAACTTGGCGGATTTGTCGCGATGTTCGGCGCGGTGCTGATCCTCGCCGCCCTGCCCTGGCTCGATACGTCGAAAGTCAAATCCGCCGTCTACCGCCCGATCTTCAAGAGTCTGCTTCTGGCTACTCGTCATCTGCGCAGTGCTGCTCGGATACATCGGCTCAAAGCCGCCGGAAGGCGTCTATGTCATCGCCGGGCGTATCCTCACCGCCTATTATTTCTTCCACTTCCTGGTGATTTTGCCGCTGCTCAGCCACTTCGAGAGGACGCGGCCGGTTCCCGCCTCAATCGCAGACGCCGTACTCGGCGAATCGGCCAAGGTCGATGCGGCGTTGGCGAGCCATTGAACGACAAGACCGACCGCCGACGTCCAGGAGGATTGAATTCATGAGGCTTCGCAGGATATACGCGGCGGGCGCCACAACGGCCCTCGCCGGCGCTTTGGCCCTGGCTCTGGCCGGCGGCGGAATGCGGTCGTTAGCCGCCGAACCCGGCGGCGGCGCGCCGGCCGCCGAAGCGCATCCGCAGCCGCCGCGTCAATCATGGAGCTTTTACTGGACCCTTCGGCAAATTCGATCGGGCGCAGCTTCAGCGTGGCTATCAGGTGTATCACGAAGTCTGCTCCAACTGCCATTCGATGAAGTTCGTCGCCTTCCGCGAACTGACGTCGAGCAGCGGCCCGGCTTTTTCGGAAGCCCAGGTCAAGGCGTTGGCCGCGACTTTCAAGGTCAAGGATGGACCGAACGATGCCGGCGAAATGTTCGAGCGTCCCGGCCGGCCGTCGGATGACTTCCCTGCGCCTTTCCCCAACCCGCAGGCCGCCCGCGCGGCCCTCGGCGCCATTCCGCCCGATATGTCGTTGCTCGCCAAAGCGCGTGGCTTCGAACGCGGCTTCCCGCTCTTCATCGTCGACGCCTTCACGACATATCAGGAGGAGGGCGTCGACTATATCTACGCCCTGCTGAACGGCTACACCCAGCCGGACAACCCGAATTTCAACGAGTACTTCCCAGGTCACCGCATCGCAATGCCGCCGCCCCTCAGCGACGGCGCCGTCGATTATACCGACGGCGCGCCCAAAACCGTGCAGCAATACGCCAAGGACGTCACGGCCTTTCTGATGTGGGCCGCCGAGCCCAAGCTCGAACCGAGAAAGGCCCTCGGCTTCGCCTACATCATTTATCTCATCGTCTTCGCCTGGCTTCTCTACCTGGTGAAGAAGCGCATCTGGGCGAAGATCGGCCCGCATTAGGCCCGGATCTGGCAAAGCCGGACAAGTCTCCGACGGGATGATGCGGCGACAGGCGCCGCCCGCATCTCGCTGGCGGCGTCCTGCTCTCGACCTCCGCCGCGCCAGGCGGCGCGACGCATTGGCGCGAGCTGCACAGGCTGACGAATAGCCATTCCCGCGGCGCTCCAGGGGCGCCGTTCCGCATTCTCGAGCGCTCTTGCCGGATTGCGCGCAATCTGGCAGCAAGGATTTGGCCAGCGCTCTGCGCCGCGATCCCCGGTCTTCAAGGAAACCCAAATGCCGTCCGGCGCCGACTCTTTCGCCCCATGGCCGGCCGAAGCGACGCCGCAAGCCTCACCCGAGACCTCGCCGGAGATCCTTCAGGGCGCGCACCACGCCAACGCCTGGCCCTTCGAGGAAGCGCGCAGGCTCGTCGAACGAATCTCCTCAGCCCATAAGACTGAAATCATTTTTGAGACGGGTTATGGTCCTTCCGGCCTGCCGCATATCGGCACCTTCGGCGAGGTCGCGCGCACGACGATGGTCCGTAACGCCTTTCGCGTCCTGACGCAGGATCGGATCAAGACCCGGCTCCTCGCCTTTTCCGACGACATGGACGCGCTGCGCAAGGTGCCGGACAATGTGCCGAACAAGGAGATGCTCGCCTCCCACCTCGGCCAGCCGTTGACCCGCGTTCCGGATCCTTTTTCAAACGAATATCCGTCCTTCGGCGCGGCCAACAACGCGCGCCTGCGCGTTTTTCTCGACCGTTTCAGCTTCGATTACGAATTCGCCAGCTCCACGGATTATTATGCGTCCGGCCGCTTCGACGAGACGCTGCTGCGCATGCTCGAGGTCTATGACGAGGTGATGGATGTCATCCTGCCGACGCTTGGCCCAGACCGGCGCGCGACCTATTCGCCTTTCCTACCGATCAGCCCAACCAGCGGGAAAGTACTCCAGGCGCCGGTGGTCGAGCGCGACATGGCTCGCGGAACAATTGTCTACATCGATCCGGACACCAACGAGAAGGTCGAGACCGGAGTTACCGGCGGGCAGGTCAAATGCCAGTGGAAGGCGGACTGGGCGCTGCGCTGGTTCGCGCTCGGCGTCGATTATGAGATGGCCGGCAAGGACCTGATCGAATTCGATCAAGCTCTCCGGCAAAATCTGCCGCGCGCTCGGCGGCCGGCCGCCCGAGGGGTTCAATTATGAACTCTTTCTCGACGACAAGGGTCAGAAGATCTCGAAGTCGAAAGGCAATGGGCTCACCATCGAGGATTGGCTCACCTACGCGAGCCCGGAGAGCCTGTCGCTTTTCATGTATCAAAAGCCGACGGCGGCGAAGCGGCTTTTTTTCGATGTCATCCCGCGCGCTGTCGACGATTACTTAAGCTTTCTCGACGCCTATCCGCGTCAGGCGGTCAAGGAGCGCCTTGGAAATCCGGTCTGGCACGTCCACTCCGGCGAGCCGCCGGAGCCGGAGCGTCTTGGGCGGGACCATGGGGCCGCGATCACCTTCGGCATGCTTTTGAACTTGGCGGCGGTCGCAAACAGCGAAGATCCAAACGTGCTCTGGGGATTTTTGCGCCGCTACGCGCCGGGCGCCTCGCCCGACAACCATCCGCGGCTCGATAGCCTCATATCCTATGCCGTGCGCTATTTCCGTGATTTCGTGCGGCCTGCGAAAAGCTATCGCGCGCCGGACGAAATCGAGCGCGAGGCGCTCGGCGCTCTCGAAAACATGCTGGCCGCATTGCCCGAAGGATCGAGCGCCGAAGCGATTCAGACCGCCCTCTATGACGTGGGGCGGGCAATCCCGCGCTATCAGGATTTCAACGCCAAGGGCGCGACCCGCGACCGCCCCGGGGTATCGAACGACTTCTTCAACATGCTCTACCAAGTGCTGCTCGGCGAAAATCGCGGCCCGCGCTTTGGCTCCTTCGTAGCGCTTTATGGCGTCGATGCGACGCGCCAATTGATTGCTGACGCGCTGAACGGCGACCTCATGCGTCGACACGCGGAATTTCTAGACAACTTAAAAGCGCGGGACCATTCGTTTCAAGGAAACGAAAAGTGACCTGGTAAGGCGCGCAGAGCGGGGTCGAAAAGTGAATCTCGTCTATAAGATCGCCTCTGCGGCGCTGTGGCGCCAGGCTCAGGACAGGGGCCGGTTCGACGGCGCGCCGATCGACATCGAAGACGGCTTCATCCATTTTTCGACCGCAACGCAAGTCGAAGAAACCGCTGCCAAGCATTTCCCCGGGCGCGACGATCTCTTGCTGATCGCCGTCGACGCCAAGCGGCTCGGCGACGGATTGCGTTTCGAGCCCTCGCGCGGCGGCGCGCTGTTTCCGCACCTGTACGCGCCGCTGCCGCTTGACGCCGTGGTGTCGGTAAAACCGCTGCCACTGGAGCCGGGCGGCGGTCATGATTTTTCCGGGCTGCTCGAAAAGACTGGCGGCTGACTCCAAAGCGCGTCTTTGGGGCTTCAAGCCAAAGAAGGCGCGGCGGCAAAAAAGCTGCTCATTCCGCCGTCTCTTGCACGTCGGGCACGAGCGCAAACAGGAGAAAAGAGCGGCCGGTCACCGTATATTTCTGACCGAATTTGAAGGTTTCGATCTCCATCTCCATCGCCTCCTCGGACAGGTTGGTGTCGATCATCAAGGTCCAGTGCTGGCTGGCGCCGCCCTGGCTCGGCAGCGCGAACTCGACCACGTCACGCCATGCGTTGAAGATCATCAACAGGGTTGCGTCGCCGCCGCGCTTGCGGATGCCGGTCGGCTGAGCGCGGCCATCGAGCATGAGCCCGAAACACTGCGCGCGCTCCCACTCGCCGGGCTCCATCTCGCCGCCGCCGGCGTTGACCCAAGTCAACTCCTTGATGTCGAGCTCCTTGTTGTAGGCGTCGGTCAGAAACCGCCCGCGGCGCAGGATCGGAAAGTGCTTGCGCAATTGCGTGAGCCGGCTGACGAAGCGGATCAGCGACTGATCCTTCTCGCCGATGGTCCAGTTCACCCATGAGATCTCGTTGTCCTGACAATAGGCGTTGTTGTTGCCATGTTGCGTGCGGCCAAATTCATCGCCGCCGACGATCATCGGCGAACCCTGGCTGAGGAGCAGCGTCGCCAGCATGTTGCGGACCTGGCGGTCGCGGACGCGGTTGATTTCGGGATCCTCCGTCGGTCCCTCGACGCCGTAGTTGAACGATCGATTATCCGACGAGCCGTCCTTGTTGTCCTCGCCGTTGGCTTCATTGTGCTTGTCGTTGTAGCTAACGACGTCGTTCAGCGTGAAGCCGTCGTGCGCCGTGACGAAGTTGACCGAGGCCCACGGCTTTCGCCCCTGATGATTGAACTCCTCAGGCGAGGCGAGCAGCCGCGGCGCGAGTTCGGCGGCGTGGGTCGAGCCTCTCCAGAAATCGCGGACAACGCCGCGAAATTTGTCGTTCCACTCCGCCCATCCCGGCGGGAAGGCGCCGACCTGATAGCCGCCGGGGCCGCAGTCCCACGGCTCGGCGATCAGCTTCACCGTGCCAAGCACGGGGTCCTGGCAGCAGGCTTTCAAGAATCCGGACTGATTGTCGAAGCCATTGGGTTCGCGCGCGAGTATGGTGCCGAGGTCGAAGCGGAAGCCGTCGACATGCGTCTCGTTGACCCAATAGCGGAGGCTGTCGGTGACCATCTGGATGACGCGCGGATGCGACAGGTTCACCGTGTTCCCGGTGCCAGTGTCATTGACGTAGTAGCGCTTCTTCTCGGGCGCCAAGCGATAATACGAGGCGTTGTCGATGCCCTTGAACGATAGCGTCGGACCACGCTCATTGCCTTCGGCCGTGTGGTTATAGACGACGTCGAGGATGACTTCGAGACCGGCCTCGTGGAAGCGCGACACCATCTCCTTGAATTCGCGCAGGCAGTTGGCGCGGTCGGCGGCGTAGCGTGGGTCAGGGGCAAAAAAGCCAATTGTATTATACCCCCAATAATTGGTCAGTTTCTTGTCCAGTAGGTACTCGTCGTTGATGAAGCTGTGGATCGGCAACAACTCGACAGAGGTCGACGCCGATCGACTTGATATAGTCAAGCACCTCTGGCTGGCCAAGGCCCGCGTAGGCGCCGCGCAGATGCTCAGCGACCTTCGGGTGGAGCTTGGTATAGCCGCGCACATGGACCTCGTAGAACACCGTCTTTTCCCACGCGACCGGATTGCGCCGCGGCTGGCCATGCCAATCGAAATTGGGATCGACGACAATCGACTTTGGCATAAAAGGCGCGCTGTCGCGCTGATCGAATGAAAGATCCGCGTCGGGGTGGCCGATCGTATAGCCGAACACCGCCGGATCCCATTTAAGGTCGCCCATATGCGCGCGGCCATAGGGGTCGAGCAGCAGTTTTTGCGGGTTGAAGCGGTGCCCGGCGTCCGGCTCATAGGGCCCATGCACGCGGTATCCATAGACTTGCCCCGGCCCGATGTCGGGCAGCCAGCCATGAAAGATCTGATCTGTATATTCCGGCAGCGCGACCCGATCGAGCTCGGCGCCGCCCTCGGAGTCGAAGATGCAGACCTCGACCCTGGTCGCGTTGGCCGAGAACAACGCGAAATTGACGCCCTTGCCGTCCCAGGTCGCGCCCATTGGATAAGGCAGGCCCTCCCGAACGCGAGCCTTGAGAGCATCGACCATCACGCCATCTCCCGAACGTTTAGCGCTGAAGAACAACTCGAGAAACCGTCGGTGGGTTTCATCTAGTTTAGCGCGCTTCATTTTCCGATGACAGGGACCCCGATAAGAGTCGGATGCAGGAAAATCATCGCCACATAGGCCGCCGTTCCAACGATCAGCGCGATCGCATCGGCGCGCGTGAATGAGGCGACGCCGGGCGCGCCGGAATCGCCGCGTTGCCTGACGGCGATGCGGTCGAACACTGCGAAGGCGAGAAAGGACCCAAATAACAGCATGCCGCCGGCATCGCCGTTGGCGAGCAGGTGGGCGAGCGCCCAGATTTTGATCGCGACCAGCATCGGATGGCGTAGCCAGCCCCTGATCCGGCTCGGCGCGGGGTTCATGCAGGCGAGCGCGACGAAAGAGAACCACATCAGCGCGATCGTGAGATGGCGCGCCCACGTCGGCGGAGCCCAAACCGGAATCAGGCCTTCGGCCCGATACCGCGAGAAGCCCCAAACGATCACGGCGAGACCGACCAGGGACACGAGCGAAAAGGCGATCTTGTAAGGCCCAACGCCGAACCGTTCGATCAAATCGGTCCGCGTCCGCCGAAAGGTCGAAAGAACGTGCGCACCCAGAAAAATAATGATCCCCAGGACTAAAACAGCCATGCCAGCCCCCTTGCTTTTCAGAAGCATGGCGCCGGAGCGCGCCGATCGCAATGCGCTCGTTTCAGCGAAGGTCTGACCGCGCCGCCGTCGATCCGCTGGCGATGAAGCGCCCGCTCAACACAATTTTGCGGCCGCCGCGTGATTATCGAGCGCCACGGCGTCGGCGCCTCCGCCATTGGTCCACGATCAAACAGCACGGTCGGAAAATTGCGCGAACTCGGGGATATCCTCGACGCCGTTTCGCGGGTCGGCGCGAAGATCGCTGCCGTCACCCGCTCCTCCTCCTTCAGCCGCGGGTACATCGCCTCTTTTTCAGGATCCTCGTCGGTGTTGCACAAGATCACGCGCAAACCGGCGTTTTCTCAGAGCCGCATAGGCGACGGCGCCCGGACCATGTCACCGTTCCTTGCCTATCGACGGATCAGACGCGAGCGCCACATCCGCGTCGGAGAGTGCGAGCGCCTGACTTGCATGCTTAAGCAGCTCGGGGTCGATCGGACGCGGCTCCAGCGATACATCCTTGCCGAGCCTGTCCACAAGAATGCGAAACGCCGCGATCCGGCCGAAGGCCTTATTGTTGGCTGGAACAAGATGCCATGGCGCATATTTGCTCGCCGTCTCCGCCATCATATCCTCAATTGCCGCTTCATAGTCCCGCCAGCGGGCGCGATTGCGAAAATCCTCATAGGATAGTTTCCAGCGCTTTGCGGGATTGAGGAGCCGATCGCGGAATTGGCGCACCTGCTCGTCGGGCGTTATGTGCAAGAATAGCTTGACCAGGCGAACCCCTGAGTTCGATCAGCAACCGCTCGAATTCATTGATCTCGCGATAGGCGCGGCGCCATTCCTTGTCGGTCGCGAAGCCTTCGACGCGCTCCACCAGGACGCGGCCATACCAGGACCGGTCGAAGGCGATAATCTGCCCGTGCTGCGGCAATCGACGCCAGAAGCGTTGTAGATAGTGCTGGCCGCGCTCATGCTCATCGGGCGCTGCGATCGGATGGACTTTGAAGCTACGGGGATCGAGGGCCCAGCCAAGACGTCGAACGACGCCGCCCTTGCCAGCGGTGTCCCATCCCTCAAGGACGATCAGCGCTCGCTCCGCGGTCCCAAGATACGCCTGTTGTATGAGCTGAAGCTCTCCTTGCAGCGAGCTCAGACGCCGCTCGTAGGCGGCAAAATCCATCTTGGGATGTTCGGCGATCTCCGCGAGCCGCGGGCGGCCCATCACAGCGAAGTTCGCCGCTTTCATTTCGCCGTCTCGACGCCGCTATTGTCGGCCTCGACCCGAATCTTGACGTTGTAGTCGACAACCCGCTTAGCCGCGACCAAAGCTTTCATACAACAATCCTGCTCTTTTTCCAATGAGCGCCAGCAAGGGCGAAACGTAAACGATATACCCTTTCGAACGACGCCTGTCTTTCCTCCGCGACGCTACGCGGCTTTCAGGATTGGCTGGGCCGTTGAACCACGTTCGTCCAAAGGCGGCGCAGGCTGTCGAGGCCGCCGGCCGCCGAGCTCCAAAGCGTCGCGTCGCCAATCAGGAGGACGCCTGCGAACGCCTCAGGCCGCGATTGAAGCAGTGCGTCAAATTTAGAGTTTCCACTTCGGACAAATGCATGAGGCGGCGCGGAAAGATCGATGGACTGGCGGGCGAGGACGTCCAATTTGGCCGAAGCATCTCCAAGGAGCTGGAAATGCGGCAAATGCGGATGGAGATTGAAGGTTGATACGCCGTCCAAAAAATTTAGGCGATCTTGCGCTTTCTCGATCTCGATGGGCGCCGCCGATCCGTCCGACGCTGCGGCTGGCCGCAAGCCAAAACGATTTTCCACGGGAACTCCGAGGCCGGCGAGGAGCGAGCGCGCGAACCCGCCAAAGCGCTGCTGCGGAGGAATGGTCCGGTCCCCGTGGTGAAAAAAATCCTCCTCCTGGAGCCGTAGCCGTTCGGCGCCGGAAAGGTTTTCAGCGACGGCGCCGATGTCGTGATGGGGACAGATGAAGACGAGGTGATCCGGATCGTTGAGAAATGTCCGAACGCCGCTCACTTCGGCGGCGCTGGCCTGTTGGCCGGTTCGAAGCGAATCGAAGCTGATCACGATGAGGGTGTCGATGCCGGTCAAAAAAGCGTCGTCCAGCGACGCCTGCGCCCCATCGTCGTTAATACGTTCCGCTTCAATAACCTGATGACCAGTTTGGGCGCTTGCCAGCTCCGTGAAAGCGGTGAAGTTGGCCTTCAAAAGATGATCCAGGAAACCCGCAATACCCTGATCGAAGCGGGCAGCATCAGAAAGCTCTTCGAATTCGCGGGTAGAGCATTCGCCTGCTCTCGAACAACGCTGGAAAACGGTTCTCGATGACTGGAAGAGGCGCGCCGGTCTCCGCTGGCCTGCTCCAGGCGTAATAGACTGCGACTTTGCGTCCGGTCACTCATACGATCCTTTTTTTGCCCGGCAAAGGCGCATCAAGCCAGCCGGCGGCACGCCGGCCGGCGGCGTTGCCGCTCAAAACGCCGCGTCCTCGAACGTCATCATGCCCTTGCCGCCGGCCATGATCGAGGCGAACAGCGCGCTGGTCTGCGGCAGCAGGCGCTGCATGTAGAAACGGGCCGTGCCGACCTTGGCGGCGTAGAAGCCGTCGGGATCGCCGGCGCCGGCCTTCGGCAGGCTGATTTCGGCCATGCGGGCCCACAGGTAGGCGAGCGCGGTGAGGCCGAACAGGCGCAGATATTCGCTCGCCGCCGCGCCCGCCTCGTCCGGGTCGCGCGCGCTGGCGCGCCCGATCTGCGCGGTCGCCTGCTGCAGCAGGTCGAAGGCCTTGCCGAGCGGCTGGACGAATTCCTCCAAGGCTTGGTCTTGCCGTTTCTCTTCGATGTAGGCGGAGACCGGGTGGAAGAAGCGGCGCACCAGGCGCCCGGCCTCGGCCGGCAGCTTGCGGCCGACGAGGTCGAGCGCCTGCACGCCGTTGGTCCCTTCATAGATCTGCGCAATGCGGCAGTCGCGCACATACTGCTCCATGCCGTGCTCGCGGATGTAGCCATGGCCGCCCAGCACCTGTACGCCGAGATTGGCCGCTTCAGAACCGAGATCGGTCAGCAGCGCCTTGATCACCGGCGTCAGCAGGGCGACGAAATCCTCGGCCTCCTGCCGCACCGCCGGGTCCTGGTGGTGCTGGAGGTCGAGATGCTTCGAGGCCCAGGCAGCGAGGGCGCGGCAGCCTTCGGCGTAGGCGCGCTGGCTCAACAGCATGCGCCGAACGTCGGGATGGACGATAATCGGGTCGGCCGGCTTGTCGGGATATTTGGCGCCGCTCAGCGAGCGGCCTTGCAACCGTTCGCGGGCGTAAGCGGCGGCCCCCTGATACGAGGCCTCGGCAACGCCAAGGCCCTGGACGCCGACCGCCAGGCGCTCGGTGTTCATCATCGCGAACATCGCGCGCATGCCCTTGTTGGGCTCGCCGATCAGCCAGCCCTTGGCCTCGTCAAAATTCATGACGCAGGTGGCCTGCGCCTTGATCCCCATCTTGTGCTCGATCGAGCCGCAGGCGACGCCATTGCGGGCCCCGAGCGAGCCGTCCTCCTTGACCAGAAATTTCGGCGCGAGAAACAGGCTGATCCCGGCAGTGCCCTGGGGAGCGTCGGGCAAGCGCGCCAGCACCAGATGAATGATGTTCTCGGTCAAGTCATGCTCGCCGGAGGAGATGAAGATTTTGGTGCCGGTGATCTTATAGCTTCCGTCAGCGTCAGGCGCGGCTTTCGTGCGCAGCAGGCCGAGATCGGTGCCGCAATGAGGCTCGGTGAGGCACATGGTGCCCGACCAGCTCCCCTCGACCATCTTCGGAAGATAGGTCTGCTTCAGCGCGTCCGAACCATACGATGCGACGGCGACATAAGCGCCGTGCGTCAGGCCGGGATAGAGGCTGAAGGACAGATTGGCCGAACAGACCATCTCCTCGATCAGCGTGTTCACCGTCTTGGGCAGGCCCTGGCCGCCATAGTCGGGATCGCAGGCGAGCCCGGGCCAGCCGCCCTCGCAAAACCGCCGGTAGGCCTCGGGAAAGCCCTTCGGCGTGCGCACCACGCCATTCTCCAGCGTGCAGCCTTCTTCGTCGCCGGAGCGGTTCAGCGGAAAAAGCACCTCCTCGGAGAACTTCGCGGCTTCTTCGAGCACGGGGTCGATGAGGTCGCGGGTGAACTCCTCGTAACCCGGCAGGCTGGCGAGCTCGTCGCCGCCCATCAGTTCGTAGAGGACGAAGCGCATGTCGCGCAGCGGAGCTTTGTAGCTGGCCATGATGTTTGGTCCTCCCTGATTTTTTGGCGCATGATCCGATCCAAAACTCTGCGCCTTGTCGGGATCATGCCTTAATTGCGCAGCGGCTTGCCGGTGGTCAGCACGTGTTCGATCCGGGCCAGCGTATCGGGATGGCGCACCAGCCGCATGAAGCTTTCGCGCTCCAGCTTCAACAGGGCGTCCTCGTCAACAGTCGATGTTATATCCGTATCGCCGCCGGACAGAACGTCCGCCAGCGCGCCGGACACGATTACATCATGCGGCGTCGCCTTGCCAAGCCGGAAAAATCCGTCGACCGCCATCTGCAGGGCGGCTTTCGCGCTGGGCCCCGGCAGGTTGAGCGCGGCCGGTTGCGGCGGCGCGTAGTTTTCGGCGAGCTCAAGCGCCTTGGCCTTGGCGTCGGCGAGCAGGCGGTAGCGGTTCATGGTGATCCCGTCGGCGGGTCTGAGATAGAGCAGCTCCTTGGCCTCGGCCGCCGATTTGGCGACGGTCGCCGTGCTGATCATCTCGAAAACCTTGCCGATCGGCGGCATCGGGCCTTTCGGCAGCCGCCCGAGCGTAAACCAGCGCTGCAGCATCTCCTTGCAGCCGCCCCAGCCCGGGATCAGGCCGACGCCGGCTTCGACCAGCCCCATATAGGTTTCGGCGTGCGCCTGCACGGCGTCGCAATGCAACAGGATCTCGCAGCCGCCGCCGAGCGCCATGCCGGAGGGCGCGCCGACCACCGGGAACGGCGCGTATTTCAGCATTTTGTAAATTGTCTGGCCGAGGGCGGCGAAGCTTTCGATCTCGCTCCAGGCGGCGATGTTGGCGGCGAACAGGACGAGGCCCAGGTTGGCGCCGGCGGAAAAATTCGCGCCCTCGTTGTAGATGACGAGCGCCTTATAATTTTCGGCGACCTTGTGGACCGACCGCATCAACAGATCCATGATGTCGGGGTCGAGCGCGTTCATCTTGCTGGCGAACTCGAAGCAGGCGACGCCGTCGCCGATGTCCCACAGCGCCGCCGAGCCATTTTTCAGGATCGGCCTGGAGGCGAGCTTGACGTCCTCCAGCATGATCACGCCCGCGGGGCGGACGAGGTCGCGATATGCGCCGTCGAGGCCCAACGCCTGACGGCGGCCTTGCTCTACGCGGTAGAACGGGCGGCCATCGGCGACGCGCAGAATTGGGGGAACGGCGAAGCCGCTCGCCGCCAGTTTCGCGGTGAGCCACGTCCCGCCCAGCTGGTCGATCAGTTCGAACGGGCCGAACTTCCAATTGTAGCCGAGCCGCATCGCCTCATCGATCGAGGCGACGTCATCGGCGGCGTCCCCGACCAGGGCGGCGGCGTAGGACAGCGTCTGGCCGAGCGCGCGCCAGGCATAGCGCCCGTGCTTGCTGTCGTGTTCGAGAAGACGGATCAGCTCGCGCCCGGCCGCCTCGACCGCTTCGACCTTCGGCTCGCGGCTCGCGCGGAATTCGCCGGTCGCAAGGTCGATCGCCTCTTTCCGCTTGCCCTTCTCGCGGTTGATGCGATAGAAGCCGCCCTTGCCCTTGCGCCCGGTGTAGCCCCCGGCGATCAGCTTGTCGAGCAGCGGAAGCCGTTTGTTGACGGCGTGGAACGGATCGTCCTTGGGCAGCGCGGCTTCGAGGCTGGCGTTGATATGCGGCATCAGGTCGAGGCCGACGAGATCGATGAGGCCGAACACGCCGGTCTTCGGAATGCCCATCGGCTTGCCGAAGATGGCGTCGGCCTCCTCGATGTCGAGACCGGCCTCGATCGCCTCGATGACCGCGGCCTGCAGCCAGTAGACGCCGAGGCGGTTGGCGATGAAGCCGGGGCGATCCTTGCAGGCGACGACGCTCTTGCCCAGCATGACGTCGGAAAAGCGCGACGCCGCGGCGACCGCCTCAGGCTTTGATTTCTCGCCCGCGACCACTTCCAGAAGCCGCATGTAGCGCGGCGGGTTGAAGAAATGGGTGATCAGGAAATTTTCCGCAAAACGCTCGGGCAGGCCTTCCGTCAATGTGGCGAGCGGGATCGTCGAGGTGTTGGACGACACCACGCTTCCGGCTTTACGCACGGCTTCGATTTTGGCGTAGAGCGCCTGCTTGACGTCGAGGCGCTCGATCACCGCCTCGATGATCCAGTCGCAATCGGCGAGAAGACTCAAGTGATCTTCAATGTTGCCTGTGGTCACGAATTTGGCGGCGGCCTTGCTCATGAACGGCGCCGGCTCGGCCTTGAGCAATTTCGCCACCGCCCCTTCGGCGATGGCGCTGCGGTTGGGATCACCCTTGGCGACGATGTCCAACAGAACGACGGGAACGCCGGCGTTGGCGACATGCGCCGCGATGCTCGCGCCCATCACCCCGGCGCCGATGACGGCGACCTTGTTGATGTCGCCCATCATACCGCCTCGAGGACGGTGGCGATGCCCTGGCCGCCGCCGATGCATTGCGTCGCCAGCGCATATTTGCCGTTCTCGCGCTTTAACAGCGAGGCCGCCTTGCCGAGGATGCGGGCGCCGGTGGCGCCGAGCGGATGGCCGAGCGCGATGGCGCCGCCGTCGATGTTGACGGTGTCGGGCGACAGCTTCAGGTCCCGGACGCAGGCGATCGACTGCGAGGCGAAGGCTTCGTTCAATTCGACGACGTCGAGCTGGCCGGCGTCGATTCCGGCGCGCGCCAAGGCCTTGCGCGAGGCCCCGACCGGGCCGATGCCCATGATTTCGGGCGCGCAGCCGCAGACGGCGATCGATTTGATCGCCGCCACAACCTCGAGGTTTTTGCGCCTGGCGTAGTCCTCGGTGCAAATGAGCAGCGCCGCGGCGCCGTCGGTCAGCGGCGAGGAGGTCCCCGCCGTGACGACGCCATTGGCGTCGAAGGCGGGCTTCAGCTCGGCCAAAGTCTCGAGCGTGGTGTCGGGGCGGATGCAGCCGTCCTGCGCCACCGCCCCCCTTTTGGTCTCGATCGGGACGATCTCGTCCGCGAATTTGCCGGCCGCGCGCGCGGCGGCGGCGCGCTGTTGCGAGCGGACGGCGAACGCCTCCTGCTCCTTGCGGCCGATCTCCCATTTGGCGGCGACGTTCTCGGCGGTGTCGCCCATGGCGATATAGGCCCCCGGCTCCTTGGCGATGAGGTCCGGGTTGGGCAGCGGATTGAAGCCGCCCATCGGCACCCGGCTCATGCTCTCGACGCCGGCGGCGATGAACACTTCGCCCGCGCCCATGGCGATCGCGCCGGCGGCGATATGCGCCGCCGTCATCGACGAGCCGCAGAACCGGTTGACGGTGGCGGCGCCGAGCGATTTCGGCAAGCCGGCCATCAGGCTGATCAGGCGCGCGACATTGAAGCCCTGCTCGCCCTCCGGAAAGGCGCAGCCGAGCAGCAGATCCTCGATGTCCCCGGCTGCAACGCCCGCCCGGGCGACGAGGGCGCGGATCACCTGCGCGGCGAAGTCGTCAGGCCGCACCGCCGCCAGCGCGCCCTTCCGGGCGAGCGTGAACGGCGAGCGCGCATAGCCGGCGATAACTGCCCTGGTCATTGAGCCATTCTCCAAGCGACGAGAGTTTTGCGGCAAAAAAAAGAACCCGCAACGGCACACATATAGGGATTGGCGGCGAGCGGGCCAATAGAGTGGCGATCGGCCTCCGCCCTTCATCTTATCCGATTTCCAGGCGCGACGTCCCCGTTTTGAGCGCCGCCGCCAATTCTGAAGATTTGGCCGCTTTTCAGATTAATTCACAACGCTCTTGTAGCCCCGCTGGGCCATGCAGCTTTGCTCGATCTTTTCGGCGTCCCCGCTCTGCGCGGCCATCATATTTTTAACGATGTCATACTCTCCCGGTTGAAGGCCGCGAGCCGCCGTGGCGGCGCGCTTGCCCTCGCTTCTGCAAGCGGCACGGTCGAGCTCTTCTTGTTGCGACGGCGCAGGATGGCCATCGCTCTTTTGATAGGTGACTGGCGACGGCTCCGCGCAGCCGCGCTGGGCGCCGGCCATGTTCGCAAAGAGGTTATATTCTTTTCCTTGCCCGGGAAGGGCCGCGAGGTCGCAGCCGGCCGGGACAGCCTGCGCTTGCTGGGGCGCCCCTGCTGCGCGGCTATCCGGCGATTGAACAGCCGAAGGCGAGGGCTGGTCTTGCATGCAGCCCGGCAACAGAAAGGCGAAAAGCAAAGCCCGGATAAAATCTCTGCGCATGCCCGCACTCCCAACAACGCCGCCAAGCTATGGAGAGCGGTCTATGTGAAGTCAATCCAGGCGCATTGCATCGTAAAGGACTTACGGCGCCCTTGCATGGCGCGAAGCTCAATCGGCGAGCCCGTCCAGCACATCCGCATCGACGCGGCCGAAGTGACGCCACGACAAGTATCCCGCCACGTGGCCAGGCCTTTCGGCCGTGTTTTGCGCCGGGCTGGCGTGAGCGCGACGCCGCTCCGGCTCGGCGCCGGAGCGGATCTTCCATCGCCCCGATTTTATTTTTCCTTGCCCGTGGACTCGCCCTTCATCGCGTCGCCTTTCATATGGTCGCCTTTCATCGCGTCGCCCTTCATGTGGTCGCCTTCCTTCTTCATGTGCTCTTTGCTCATACTCTCGGTCTTCATGTGGTCCGGGGCGGCCTCTTCCGATTTCATCTTGTCCTGGGCGAATGCCGGCGCCGCTATCGGACCGGCGACGAAAAAGCCTGAAGCGGCAAGGCACATGATGGCGTATTTCAAGTTCATGGCGTTTGCTCCCTTTGTTGGCAGGCGCCGGAATTGGCGCCGCCGAATTCGCCCCCGCAAATGGTTGCAAGGGCGCCGTCTTGGGACCGCCGACGACTGAAGTCGTCCCCAGGTCCCGAAGCTTCACGATGATAGCCGGCCCTCCAAGGTCAAGCCGTCAGCTCCTTTGGGCCCTTAAGGCAAAGCGAGGTCATCAGCGGGCAGCGTAAAAACGCCTGCGGGGACGGGATTGATGAAGATCTGACCGCCGCCGCAGCGTCACGCCTTGGCCGCCGCCGTAACTGTGAGGCGGCAGACGATCGCGACGCAAAGCGCGGTTGAAACGACTGCCCGACACGCGCGCTCAGCATGAGACGCGCCGATCAAGATGGAACGGACAGGCTCGCATGACATGCGTCCTCTATTTCGTTCGAATATGCGCCACAATCTTCGCGGCGCGACAACCCGTCAACTTGATATACGGATGAATCGGCGTTTCGGTTACAAATCCATAAAAAAGCATCCTTCACCCTTTTTTCGGTCGCATGACGGAAACGCCCGGTGCACGCTTGCCATGGCTAAGCTAGCGCGTGGTCTGGCCGGGCGCGCGCCGCGACGGCGTTCGAATCGCCGGATCGTCGGTAAAGATCGTTTAACGACCAGGACACGCCGTCGGCGCGGCGCCGTCCTATCCGCCTGATGATTTCCCAGCTTGGTTCGAGTTCTCGGCGGCGCGTGGCGCACTTTCGATGCGACAATGAACCACGCATGGGTCGGGTTCCGCTGACGCGCGTCGGTGCGACGCCGCCAATGTAGCGATTACAACGGACAAGGCGTGTGCGCCGGATCCAGCCGCCACAAAATAGCCGGGATATAAACACAATTGTGATTGTTTTCGATTGACATCTGACAATTATGACGATTTATCACCCTTAATAATAATGCAGTGAAGCAGACAGCATCCTAGGGAGGGGCATTTCAGAACTCTCAAAAAAAAGGATCACGCTGCAATGAAAAATTCAGCCCAACTTCAAGAGCACGACACGCATAGGATCATTGTCGAGAGCGCGGAGCGTTTGTTCAGCAAGATCGGCTTTCAAAAGACCACGGTTGCGGATATTGCCCGCGAATTGCGCATGTCTCCAGCCAACGTTTACCGGTTCTTCTCGGCGAAGGCCGAAATCAACGAGGCCGTCGGACGCCGCCTCTTGAGCGAAGTCGAAGCCGCGGTCGACGATATCGTCAAAAATTCCGGCCACGCCGGCGAGAAGCTGCGCGCCAGCATAGCAGCGATCGAAAAGGCGAATGCGCAACGCTTCGCGTCGAATCGGAAGCTGCACGAATTGCTTGAAACCGCGTTCAATGAAAATTGGGAGATCGTGCATGAGCACGTGCGGAATTTAGATGAGTCGCTGGCGGAAATTATATTCCAAGGCAACCGCGATGGGGAGTTCCACGTCGAAGATTGCGAACGTGAAGCGATTCTCGTCCGCAGCGCCTGTATTCAATTTTGTCATCCGTGGTTCATGGTCGATTGTGCCGGGGAGCCAGAGCCGACCATCGATCAGATGGTCGACTTTTGCCTTGCCGCACTTGTGCAAGGCGGCTCCACGCTGGGCGCCAGTCGCGAGGAAGCGCAGCGCGTCGCTGGGTAGCCGGCTTTTACAGCGCATTCGCCTCGTCGTTTGAGCCGCGCAGCGACGCTGTCGCTGGCCCTCGTCACGCTGCCTCTCATTATGAACCGAGCATCGTTGCGACCGTCTGCCATCAGATACCGAAAAGAAAGAAAACGGCTGCCGATTTTGAGAACGTCCCGAACGCCAGAAAGGAACTCCAGGCCCGTGCGGCCGGCCAGTGCTTGACGTGCTGACCGAGCTGCGCCCCGATGTGCTCGGCGCCTTACGCGCCGCCGCTTCTCGTTGTGGCGACCTGGTTCAGCTCCGCAATCCCTGTTCCCGCTGTTCCTGCTCAATGATCCCGATGACGTCGCACATGTTACGTCGACAATTTGAGGAAGAGCCCTTTTTACGCGATGTTACGCCTGTGCGCCAGCCGCTCGTGAACCACCGCGGATTACCTGTCACTCGCGCGCGCGACAATCTTGCTCAGCTCCCGCAGCCACAGCGCCAAGCTGGCTGCTCCCGCGCAAAGCAACCAGCCGCGCACGCTCGAGCCGACCGTCGAGAATGCGTCAACAAAAATGGAAAATAAACCACCGCCATGAGGCGCGAGTGACAGTCCGACGCTCGCTCACAACCACGGGTTTTCAAAAATCCCCACGAAGGCCGCTGGCGTTTCGGCAAGACGGAACCCTTACTTGACGCCACCCCTGTAGCGACAAATAAAATTACCGTTACCTGAAAACAATCCGCGCAAGCCGGCCGCCTTCAAAAGGGCGCCGACCGTGCGATCAAATAAATCGGGTGGGTAGGAGGCGAAGCGACGCTACGCAAATTCTATAATTCCCTTCTACCTATGATTCAAATCTACGCAAGAGACAAGGCGTCAAACCACTGCCACATTCGGCTCACAAGAAGCGGCTCAATTGGGTGATTTATATACAGCGACATGAGCAACACTGAAGTTTGCCGGAAAGACGGTGGCCGAATCGACAACATTCTTGTCCCAGCCGCCAGTGTCGTTGTTGAGTATGATGTACATCGGTATGCTCGGTACTCCGCTGGTCGATTTCGCACGCTGGATGCCGTCGATATACCAAGTAATAGAAGTCTTGGTCCAAAGAACGCCAACGCGATGAAAGGCGGCGGAGAAGTCTTGCCCCACGTACGTGCCGCCGCCGTGAAGATCATTGGCGGCGTAATGAGAAGTCATGAAAAGAGACTTCGGTTCTTTCCCAAGCCATTCGAGAATATCGATCTCTGGCGGCCAGCTGAAATCGGTAGGAACGAGCCAGAACGCGGGCCAAATGCCGTTGGCTTTTTTGGGCATTTGTACTAAGGCTTCCCAGTAGCCATAGGTCTGCACGAACTTTCCCCACGTCGTCATCACTGATGTTGCATAAGGCTACCCGGATGGAGTTCTCTGTTTTTTGACGGCAAGCTGCGCTCCGTTCTTGCCAAATGTAATGTTACCGGGAAAACCCTCATCGTTCGGGTACGAGTCGCCATTCGATCCAGAACCGCCGCTCCATGCCCACCCATAGCTCCATTTCTTCACATCGAAGGACAGAAAATTGTCCTGAAATACAAGCTTGTAGCCAGAAGCAGCGGGATTATTCGCGTTAAATGTTTGCGACTGGGCCTGATCGGTTATGCCGAGTGCAGCGACCATAAACTCGGCAGCGATCCAGATGGACCTTAGAACCTTCATCGACATTCAATCGCCCCTCCCCTCCCACAACGGGAATATGCAGTGCGACCGCAAATATGTTGTTATTCAAAAGCCGTCAAATTGAATTTGTTGCTACGCATGATAGTAAGCGCCCAGCCCACAGTCAGAATTCGTCGGGGCAGATTGTTGAAGCGCATTCAGGCGATAAAACAGCGCCGATGCAGGGAAGATCGGTGTCAGGACTGGGGTGGCGAAGGCGATTAGCGGGGTGATCCGTGGACAGAAGGTGTTTGTCTCTCGCGCGTGAGCTGCTGTGCCACGGTAGACTTCAAATAGGATGGCGCTGGGCGGAGGCATCGACACCCGGGCTGGCAAGTCCCTTCGAACGGTTCGCCCGCTTTAGGGCGCGAAGGGCGTGAGACCAACCTTCGCGTTTTGACTATGGACCTCGCCTATTGAACAGCTTGTGGGATCGAGACGATTGGCGCGACGGCCGGGTGGCCGTTGGTGTCAAAGGCGAAAAGCATGTAATAGCCCGGTGGCAGCCTTTCTGGCGCCGAGTCCACATGACCAGTTACGGTTGTTCCGGTTTGTGAGAAGGGAACCGGAATCAGCCGCTGCTCTGCATCGTATGAATGTGTTTTGAACCCAAGCCGAATGAGGTTGACAAACCAAATCTGGCTACCGGCTCCCACAGTGAACGAGAAAGACTGACCGAGTGTTAACACGGACGGCGGCCCGGAAACGATTGTTGGACGTGCGGCGGGCT
This sequence comes from uncultured Alphaproteobacteria bacterium, assembly GCA_963789645.1. Classification (GTDB taxonomy): domain Bacteria; phylum Pseudomonadota; class Alphaproteobacteria; order Rhizobiales; family Beijerinckiaceae; genus Methylocapsa. The sequence goes on from CAWBLM010000013.1 coordinate 204,113, forward strand.
GTCCGCCGGCGCCATAAAGATAGTCTGGATAATAAAGTTCAGCGTTGAGCTCATTGATCGGTCCAGGAGCGCCCCCACCGCCCGTCAGAACCGAACCATCCGGAAGGAGCAGCGTCGCCGAATGATAAAGGCGCGGCATCTGAGCCGCAGCCCCGAGAGTCCAGGTTCCAGTCCATGGATTGAACAACTCCGACGCATAAGCGACATTCTGCAATTCGTTATAAACGGCGGAGCCTCCTGTTGCGAGGATCCCTCCATCGGCAAGCAATGTCAAATTGCCCCAGATGCGGTCATAATTGATATTGGCGGTGTCTGTGACGACCGGAGGGTAGGTGGATAGATCGACAATTTGCACTCTTTGCCCGGCGCGCACCATCAGCATCTTGTAGGGGGCGAAGCCTGGCATCATCACCGATGGATAATAGGTGGCCCCTGCCGCCATCAACACGACCGTATCCTGCATCGTCCCCGCGCCGCTCGTTGTCAGCCTGAGTATTCTGCCATTGTGCTGAAGAAGGGTCAGAGCCCCATCGGGACCCAAGATGCCTCTTGGATAGAACCACTCGTCCAGATCGCTAATTGAAATTCCGGACAGGGTCCTCCACCCGGTCGTCGGATGGAAGAGCTCAGGCGTCGGCACGCCAACGTCGGGGGTAAGTGTCGCTGACCCGCCGAGCACCAGCTTATCACCATTGCGCAAGGTGCTGATCGAGGGATACCAACGCTTGAATTTCATTTTTGCCGTGTAGGGGGTCAAAGAATTGTTGGACGGGTTGAAGATGTTGACAGCATTGTCCGAGTTATTACGCACGCCGTTAATCGTGACGTCGCCGGCGGCAATGAGCACGTCTCCGGTAAAACTCGTATTGCCAGTAAGACCTTTGGCGATCAACGAGCCGGCGCTGCAGAAAATATCGGTGGGTGTGGTGTTCTTTAAAATCGTGAATGACTTAGAACCGGTGCCGAGCGTCGGATTCCAGATGACATAGACCAGCTTCGCTCCTTGGTTGCCTTGTTGATCGGTTCCATAAGCCAAGACGCGCCCATCCGGCAAAAGGCCCATGTGCAGCGGAATAATGGGCCAAGCAAAGGCTGGACCAAATAAACCACCGTTTCCGCCGCCAGTAGGAACCGCAGCAGTCGAGATAGCTGACTGCACAATGGCTGACGCCGACGGCTCTGGGGTTTTGGCCTTGCCAGGGCCGTTCCCGTAGTCGACAGGCGCTTTTTTGTCCTTCTCCTGGTTGAAGACATTGAGATGAAGCAAAGGACTAACCGAAAGCACTTCCGAACTGACGAAGGCGCCACCGATGGCAATGGCGAGGATTAATTTGGGGCGGCCGCGGAGCTTTGTTAATCGTTGAATTGCTTGCCGAGTTTGACTTTGAAAGCGCCGTAACATTGGTTTCCTCCTCGGGTTAAGACCTGATTGGCCAGGTTTTGATTTCAAGAGGTTAGACAACTGATTCGGGGCTAGCCGATGGACGCGGATTTGTTTTTGGTTCGACAACGAGCAACCGGCGCGGGTCGAGCCGCATCTGCCGGAGGTTCAACCGGGATCCCCGCGCAAGGATGATCGACAGGTTTGAGCGGGAACATGCAGGCGCTGAAGGTCGGCTGTCGCTGGATCGATCGCCCGAAGGAATATGGACCCTCAAGACGGTCTACAACCGCTTCGCCCGCTGGAGCGAACGCGGAGTTTGGCGGAGGATATTCGCGACGGCGGCGGCGCCGTCGAAGCCGCAGGTACAAGTTGCGTTGGATCGTGCCCATGTCAAAGCCCATCGGTCGCAAAAAAGGGGGGCGTCCGAAGACAACCGCCAGGTCTACGATAAGACGCAATGTCATCGAGCCGCCGCTTAGGCAGGCTTAAGGATTTCCGGCGTATTGCCGCCCGCCAAGGCGAACTGGCTGCAAACTTCTTCCAGGCTCTCCGCCTCGTCGCTATCGCCGCGTTGTGGTTTTTATTATTTAACTCCAGACCCTTATATAAAAAGGCCAAATCATGCAGCAACTCTACGACTAACCCGTCACCAGACGGCCACCTTAGAGGCCGCTCCTGCGACAATCGGCCGCGGCTGGTTATATATAGACGTTTTTTAGCGTTTTAAAAGTCATTTTTTACACAAATTGGCTATAAATCGCAAGCATTGACGCTATCAGTAGTATGTTGTCTTCAAAAGATTGATATAATAAAATACATTGGTAGTGATCTATAAATTATATTAGATTGAGAACTCATATATTTTCTATCGTGTCAGCGGCCTTTCGACCGATCGCTCCTGGGCGCGGCGCGCTCAGGAGCGGCTCGAAAGACTTCAAAATCGGCGATTTGATTGAGTCGCTCATGATCGAGGCTCGTCGACATCCAAAAACCCTGACTGTCCGACCATCAAAACGATCCTTTTCCGAAACGAGAAAGCTCGCGAAGGTTTAGAGGCTGCGCGCCGGCGAAAAGACCCGACTTGCCCGCATTGCGGCAATGTTGAGCAGCATTCAATCGCCAAGGCAAAAGGCAAAGCTGTGCGCTCCGGGTTATATATTGCGCGGCATGCAATGGACAGGTTACAGCAACGGTTGGAACCGTCTTTGATCGATCCAAAATCCATTGTCGAAATGGTGGCTCGCCATGCAAGCCGCCATCAGCTTCATCGTATGTTGGGCGTCACATACAAGACGGCATGGTTCATGACGCATCGCAATCGCGAAGCCATGTGCGACGGCGGCTTGTCGCCATTGGGCGGTGGGATCGGGACCGTTGAAACAGCGGAACCATGGTCTGCAAAATTGAAGGCGCACCCAAAAAGGCGCCCCGTGGCAGCAATAGCGGTTCAGCGCCCAGGCCTGGACCTTGGCCCTTGTTCAGTTTGCCGCCACGAACAAGCTTAGGGAACACATGCTTGTCGTGGTAGCGCTCCGTCCCGACGGCACGGATTGCGGCCTCGAATGCCGCGTTCGACAACGGTTCGGCCGCGGAAGGCCGCCGCGGCTTGATCTCATTCATCTGGTTAGCTTCCTCCCCGAAAAGCCAAAATTCCGTTCAGCAAGCCCGCAGCGCGAAATGGCGGGCTCACCCCGCTTCAAAAATCGCGCTTGGCCTAACGTTCGTCGGAGAAACGTGTAGCGGGTCGACCGCTAGGATAGATTGAGGCAGATCAAGATCGAGGCCGTAAAGCGACGAGACCCTTTGCCTGAACCGACCCCCCAGTTGGCCAAACTCGGCGCCGTCAAGGGATGCGGCGACCGCGCATGCCGCCCTCGCTGTGGCTCCGCAAAGCTTGTCACATGAACGACTTTTGCCCGGCCTAGTATTTTTTGGGAAATGCCAAGCGCGCTTACGCCAGGTCCTGCGACACGGAACGCCACTGCGTCAAAGTTGGAGAAGGCCGCGCCGTCTCATTCGTCGTCTGCGGCCTCGGCAGGCTCGGCCACGCCTGCGTCGTCCTACTCAAGGAGTTCGGGGTCAGCGTCACCGGCGTCGATCAAGCGCCGTCAATCTCTTGGCAGGCGCCGAATTTGTCAGAGCTTCTCGACGATCTGGTCGTTGGCGATTGTAGTCAGGCCGAAGTGTTGCAGCGCGCCGGCGTCGCACATTGCCGCGCCGCGCTGCTGGTGACCGACAATGAACGGACCAACATCGCCGCGGCCTTCGCCGCGTGATCGATGAACCCCAACGTTCGCCTGATCATCCGCTCCGCGCAAGAAAATCTGAACCGGCTCCTGCGGGAGCAGATGGGCAATCTCGTCGCTTTCGAGCCCTCCCAATTCTCGGCGAATGTCTTCGCGCTCGCGTCCCTCGGGGAGACGACGCAAGCGCAGTTCGAGGTTGGCGACGCGAAGATCAAAGTCGTCAGGCGCGCTGTCGAGGAGGGCGAGGTTTGGCGCCAAGGCCGCCCGCTGTCTGACCTCAACACCACGTCCCACCGCATTTTGAGCTACGCCGCGCAGGCCAATTCCTCGCCAGCCGCGTTCCACGACTGGAATCCGGACGACAAGATTCACGAAGGCGACGTCATAACTTTCATCGAGAACGCCGATCGCTGGGTCAGTCCGGCGGAGCTTGCGCCCTACCGCGCGAAGAAGGATCGCCCCGCCCTCACGGCGGCCAAGCGGCTCGGCGCCCTTCGCGACGGGCTGAAACGACTGTGGCGCGGCGGCTCGCAGGTGCGGCGCTTGGCCCTTGCGTCATCGATGATCATGCTGAGTCTACTCACCGCAGGGGTCTTTCTTTTCCGGCGGGAAAACCCCGGCGTCGGCTGGTTCGACGCTCTGAACGTTTCAATCGTGTTGGCGATCGGCGGTTTCGATAACGTCTTCGACAATCTGCATTTGCCTTTCCCGATCTCCCCCGGCCTTTCTTTTTTTCGGTCGCGGTCACGATCGCCAGCGCGGTCTTTCTCGGCATTCTCTATGCAATGATTACGGAGCGCATCTTGAGCGCGCGGCTGCAAATCGCGCGAAGGCGCCCGCACGCGCCGCTCGCCGGCCACGCCATCATCATCGGCATGGGCCTGATCGGGCAAAAGGTCGCCGCCAAACTCGCCGATTGGCGCCGGCCGGTCATCGGGTTGTCGGAGCAGCCGATCGACGCCGATATTCCGCGGGATATGCCGCTCCAGATCGGACCTCTGCGCGAGACGTTGACCACCGCGAATGTGGCGACGGCCCAGAGCGTCATCGTGGTGACCGACGACGAAGTCGCCAATGTCGAAATCAGTCTTATGACGCGATCCTTAAATCCGGACTGCACTTTGGTTTTTCGAACCGCCGAGCAGCAATTTGCGAAACATGTCGCCGCGCTGATTCCGGCTTCGACCGGGATCAGCGATTACGCGGTCGCGGCCGAAGCGATCGCCGGCGCCGCTTTCGGCGAAAACATCTTCAGCGCCTTCCATCTCGACGGACGCTCAATTCTCGTCACCGAATATACGGTCGTGCCCGGCGATACCTTGATCGACCGGCTTTTGGCCGAAATCGCTTATGGCTACGGCTTGGCGCCGGTCGTTCATCAGCGCGGCGGCGAGACGCGAGTCATTCCCGCCGACGACATCCGTCTCGAAGCCAATGATCGACTTGTGTGCTGGCGACGATCGATGGTTTGCGGCGGGTCGAGACCGCGCAGCGCAACCCCGCCACATGGTCCCTGCGGATCGAAAAATCGCCGACGCTTGAGGCAAGCTTCGACGCGGCCAATGCGATCGCTCGCGTATCGGGTTGCGAGCTTTCCCTAGCGCGTCGAGCCATGGCCGATCTGCCTGCTCGATTGAATTTCGCCCTCTACCAGCATCAGGGTTTGAGATTGGTGCGCGAGCTTAAGAAGATGCTGGTCACGTCGCGTCTGGAGCCGCCAGGGCGGGGGACCGCAGACCTCGGACGCGCCGCGCGAGCATTCTCCGACCTCATAGGGTCGGGAAACGCCGCTCCGCTCGCGAGCGGGCCCTTGGCCCGGCCTTTTGTGGCGCGCCGTTGAATTGGACTCGAATCGGAGGCCGGCGGGCGACCCGGCGTCGTCCGCCAGTGCGTCAGTTTGCAACCAGCGGTCTCTGGATGCGGGATCGGTTTCATTCCATTCCAAGGCGGGGATTGTGCTGTGCATCCGGCCCGGATGGCCTCGGGAAAGCTCATCGTGTTAAACGGCGCGTCGCCAAACGATGCGTTCTGCGCTAGAGACACCGGCGCGCCCTAACGATGGAATAAAATGAACCGCAACTTTTTTTTGCTCCGCTCCGTCGCGTTCGCGTTCGTTACGAAGCTCAGCGGCGGCGCCACTGTTTTCATTTCTTTGCCGATTATTTCCCACGGCCTTTCGCCGTCCGATTACGCTAGCTTCCTGACGACGATAAACATCACGGCCACCGCAGGCCTCCTGTTTTATTCCTTCGGAGTCTTGTATGTGCGCGAAATAGCGCACGCTTTCGCTAAGGGAGATCCTCATCTCATTACGGCGGCCATCCGAAATACATTTGGCAGCCATGTGACCCTCTGGTCGACGGTCACCCTTTGCCTGGCGATCGGGGTTCTGGCCGCCCGAAACGTGATTTTTCTCAATAATTCCATACTGATCGGCATCGCCCTCAACAGCATCCAATGCGCCGCAGGCTGGGCAGGTATATATAGGGCCGCGAACCGGTCCGATCACGTCTCGAGCATCGTGCAAACGGTCAGCAATATAGCAATGGTTTCTTGTTTATATATTTTATCGCGGAATGGCGGTCTATCGTCCGTTTCCGCGGCGCTCGCGTTTTTCGGCATCCCGGCTGCCGGCGACGTGATCATCTTCCTTCAACTCGTGATCAGCAAGCGTCTAAACTTACGGATCGATAGGAACGCGATACCCGCATTCGTGGCCAGAATACCAGAATGTATTACTTTATCGCTGTCCCCAGTTGCCGACTATATTAAATTTTATGGCTCAAGCATGCTTGTTTTACTTATGTCTAATTCGTATAATTACATACTATTTTCCGCAAGTATGGTCTTGATGTCGCGGCTCGTCAGTCCTATCACTCTGATTACCCGCCCGATGATGCCTGCTTTTATCGACGCCCTCCATCGAGAGGACATGAGGTGGTTGGACGGACTCAAAAAAGCGCTTCTCGGCGCTGCCGCGCTCGGAGCGGCGATCGCGGCGATCGCGCCCTTTTTCATCAGCCAACAGATCCTTAGGGCTATTTTTCCCAAGGAAGTGCATGATATTCCGAGAATCTATTTAATTTTCTGTTCGTATTCCGCTTTTGCATACGCGCTCGTCGCTTTGCTTGCTCCACTCTATATCGGCGCCCGTCGCGCATCCTTTTACGGCATGTCCAACTTGGGCTTCACTTCGGGCGGAGCAGCTATTGGCGCGCTGTTGTGCCTCAGGTTTGACGCGTCGGCCATGATGGGATCTCTCGCCGTTATGTTGATGATCTGCAGCCTTTTCCTTCTCGCCTCCATCGATTGGGCGAGAAACTCGCACACGTTGAAAAAACGGGAAGGTCGACTCGTTTGACGGGCCTCGACCCTTCTGGAGGCAGTTTCGGCCATTCCATCGCCCTTTTTTCCTCTGATCGGCAACGTCCGGAAAAATTGCGCGACGGATAGACCGCATCGAAGCCTCGCCGGCCGAGCGCAGAGCATTTTTTGGCGCCCGGCGCCGTGAATGTCGATGATCGCCGCGATTGCGCTTGCCTCGCGTCCGGCGGCCTTGCGACGGCGACATAAAGTAAAGCGCCTCGTTGATGCGCCCGAGCATCCGATCGCAATCGAACAGTCTAAAATAGCGATCCGCCGCGCTCTTGGGACGCCAAATTTTGCGCGGGCAGCCGCAGGCTTTGAAGTGCCGCAGCAAATAAAAAGGGATTAGAATGCCGCGAGGATGAAATGCTCCTGGCCGAGATCCGCCTTTGGAGCCGAGTCGGCGTTTATTTGCTCGGCCTCCTTGGTTGCCCCAGGCGCTTTGGACGCGGCCGACCAGCAAGCGAAGGGAGGAAAGTCCGATGTCTTACGATTGCAAGAGCCCAGAAGACGTCCTCAAGACAATCAAGGATGACAAGATCGAGATGATCGATCTGCGGTTCGCCGACCTTCCCGGCCTGTGGCAGCACTTTTCGGTACCTCCCCGGGCGCTGAATCTGGACAGTTTTGCTGATGGCGTCGGCTTCGACGGCTCCTCCATCCGTGGCTTTCAGGAGATCCAGGAAAGCGACATGATGGTGGTTCCGGACCCGACGACGGCGTTCCTTGACCCGTTCACGGAAGCGCCAACCCTGGTCTTGATCGGCAACATTCGCGATCCGATCACGGGGCAAAGCTATAGCCGGGACGTACGGTATGTCGCGCAAAAGGCCGAGTCGTACCTGACGGAGACGGCGATCGGCGACGCCGCCTATTTCGGCCCCGAGCTCGAACATTTCGTCTTCAACGGAGTGCGTTACGACCAGAGCGTCAATTATGGCTTTTACGAAATCGACGCGATCGAGGCGAACTGGAACGTCGCGAGAGGCAATGGCCCGGACCTTGGCCACAAGCTCCGCCCAAAAGAGGGATATTTTCCGGCGCCCCCTGCCGATGCCCTCCAGGACGTGCGCACCAACATGGTGTTGATTCTCGAACGGCTGGGCATCCCTGTTGAGGCCCACCACCACGAAGTCGCGACGGGCGGCCAGGGCGAGATCGACATGCGCTTCGCCACTCTGACCAGAATGGCCGACAATGTGATGATCTACAAATATGTGGTGAAGAATGTCGCGCGGAAGCGCGGAATGACCGCCACCTTCATGCCGAAACCTCTGTTTGGCGACAATGGTTCGGGCATGCACGTCCACCAGAGCATTTGGAAAGGAGACAAGCCTTCGTTCGCCGGTGACGGCTATGCCGGTTCGAGCGAGCTGATGCGGCACTATATAGGCGGCCTGCTGAAGCACGCTCCGGCGCTGCTGGCGATCTGCGCGCCAACTGTTAACTCGTACCGGCGGTTGGTGCCAGGCTTCGAAGCGCCGGTCAATCTTGGCTACTCCGCGCGCAACCGCTCGGCCGCTTGCCGCATCCCGATGTACTCATCCGACCCAAAGACGAAACGAGTTGAGTTCCGCTGCCCCGACCCGGCCTGCAATCCATACCTGGCGTTCGCGGCGATGTTGATGGCTGGCCTCGACGGCATACAGAAACGCATAGATCCCGGCGAGGCGATCGACAAGAATCTTTATGACCTGCCGCCGGAAGAACTCGCCAAAGTGCCCTCAGCCCCCGGATCGCTCGAGGAAGCGCTCGACGCGCTCGAAGGCGACCATCAATTTCTTCTCAAAGGAGATGTTTTCACAAAGGACGTCGTCGAGACCCACCTCAACTACAAGCGGTCGCATGAGATCGACGAAATTCGCCTGCGCCCACATCCTTACGAATTCTTTCTCTACTATGACGTTTGAGGCGGGAGCCAGCGCGCTGCCTAAGCAGCGCGCGGATCATGGCTACGCCAGTTCATCGACCCATAAGCTGGATTCGTGCTTGGGGTGACTTGAAGGAGCGGCCGGACCAGGGGCACGCTCGGCGCTTTCCCGATGTGTCTTGCGCGCAGGTTCTGGATCGCCTCCAACAATTCCTCGGCCTGGATGGGCTTCGTCAGATGAATTGGCCGTTGGATGGATGGGCCACCACGGTCTGGCGATCGTTCGGGACAAGCACGTTCGCCTGACGGGATGAATTGAGAGGTTCACGCACCGTTCGGCGAGAGGCCGGGGGTGAAATCCCTCCGGCGTCGACCCGAGGAACATCATTGTCGCGGGTCCGATTCTTCATATAGCTGCCACGTCTTCGCGAAAAGCTCGTCCGGCAACCAGTTGGCTGTGGATCGATCTCCCCTAAACTCGTGGTAGGGAGCAATTGCAAGTTCTTGCTGACCGCCTTTTGCACGATCGTAGTTGCCTCCCAGCCAGCCATCTTCGATCACGACGGGTTTTAAAGTACCATCATCATTGAGACGAATCCGGAACGCCGCCTCGCAGAACGCTACTACGAAGTCCCAGGTGGCATTCTGGTCTTTGTCCACTGGAAAATGCCCAACATTTGGCTCCAGCACCATAGCTATGGCGGCATTGCGGCCTTGACGAAGCGCTTGGACGGTCTGTTCTTGACCGTTTCCAAAGAAAGGATCGGCGAGGCCGTGCATAACAAGCCCCGGCACTTTCTCCATGCCAGGAAACTGGAGGTGAAATGCTGCGCCGGAATGATAGGAGATCCATGCGATGACACGATCCGGACGCTGAGACGGGAATATGCCCGCAAAGCCCGTTCCGTTCGAATGACCAAATGTGATAACAGGCAGCGTGGCAAGTTCCGGGCGCGACAACGTGCGTCCTAAACGTTGAAAATATTCATCTAAAATGTTGACGGGGTAGAAACCCCTCTGAATTGGATTGCCCTTTACAGCGACTAGCGCAACGCTGTCTTTATCAGCAAAGGCACGAAGGCGTGGCTGATCGATTGAGCCTATGCCGTGCCGAGTTCAGGAGAAAGACGGCTTTGAGCCTTTTTGCATGCTTGGGAACGTAGGCCTGAAACAAGACTTGCTCGGTTAGGTCGGTGTCGTGCCGAGCTTCCAACTCCAAGAAATATTTCTTCCACCGTAACGGACTGATCAGCGAGAAATCGGCGTCGGGGGAAATTGGCGGCAACGTGTGGTTCATGCTCATACGTGCGGTAAACTCGGTTTGACCCTCTGTTACTCTTATCGGGGGGAGGATTTCCGTCACCGATCGATCCAGAATGCTCAAGCCTTCAATAGGCACAGTTTGCCCGAGATACCCATCCTTATCGAACTCGACATAGCCGTAGGCATTCGACGCGTCCTTTTTTAAGGGCGGCTCTGCGCTAACATCCAAGGCAAACCGTCCATCGTTATCGGTCCTAACGAATCTCTTAGAACCTCGTAGACCAACACGAACGTCTGGCAGAGGCCGCGTTGCTTGATCAAACACTTGCCCCGACAGGATCAGTTTTCTAGACCCCTGCGGCGCTTCCTGAGCATGAAGCTCCGGAGTTAGGAAAAGTAACAACAAAGCCAAAGCCGCGCTTACTTTCATTTTGCCCCGAGCGTTCGTTTGGTGGTTTGGGCCGCCGCCTCAGCCATCCCCTCATTTCAAAGGTGAGAATGCCGACTAAAAAAAGAATCTGGCAAGGTGCTGGGACTTTCTGAAAAATAGAGCATCACGACAGGCCGGCGTGGATTCCTATTCCGCGCACGTCATGGATTGGTTGCCCCCGAGGCGGCAAATCGCGAATCTCCGCGTATGCAACCATGATTCGCGGGGCCAGACGATGAGACGGAACCAGACCCTTTGCTTTGGGGAAGTCCACCGCTTCCTTGACGGCCTGTTCGATGGTGACCTGCATGCCAAGCGCATCCTATCATTGACCAACGCCACCCTCGGCGTCATCAAGACCGCTTCCCTGGCGGTCAATACGATCGGCCAGGGCCTCGCCCTGGCGCGTGGCCTAGTGACCAAGCATGCGATCAAACAGGTGGATCGGCTGCTGTCCAACGAGGGAATCGATATCGACGCCGCACTGCGCCACTGGGTTCCCTACGTGGTGGGATCCCGCGCTTGCATCAATGTGGCCATGGATTGGACCGATTTCGACGCCGACGGCCAAGCCACCATCATGCTCTCGCTGCTGACCCGGCATGGGCGAGCTACGCCGCTTCTGTGGCTCACGGTGGACACATCCACCCTCAAGAACCGGCGGAACGAATATGAGTACCAAGCGCTTGTCCGCTTGGCCGATGCCCTGCCGGCGGACATCAAGGTGTGCATCGTGGCCGATCGCGGGTTCGGCGATCAAAAGCTCTACCGGGTGCTGACCGAGGAGTTGAAATTCGACTACGTCATCCGCTTCCGTGGCAACATCACAGTGACCAGCGCGGCGGGCGAAACTCGCACCGCCGCTGCCTTTGTTGGACCCGGCGGACGCGCTCGCGTCTTGCGCGGCGCCTTGGTGACGGCCGACCGTTATCAGGTGGGAACCGTGCTGTGCGTGCAGGACAAGGAGATGAAACAGGCCTGGTGTCTGGCCGCCAGCAGCACCAGCGCGACTTCACGGGCTTTGATGCGCCTCTATGGCAAGCGTTGGGGCATCGAGTGCGGGCTGCGCGACACCAAGGATTCGCGTTTCGGCATGGGCTTGGGATCAATTCATGTCAGCACGCCCGAACGGCGCGACCGCCTGTGGTTGCTGAACGCGTTTGCGATCGCGCTGCTGACCTTGCTCGGGGCGGCCGGCGAAGCGCTCGGCTATGATCGATATCTCAAGTCAAACACCACCAAGCGACGCACCCACTCGCTATTCCGGCAGGGCCGCATGTTCTACGAATTGATCCCCACCATGCCGGAGGTGCGATTGCTGCCGTTGATCGAACGGTTCACCACGATGCTCGCCGAACTCCCGGTCTTTGCCGATACTTTCGGGGCCATCTGAAAATGAGGGGAGTCGTGAGGGCCGCCGCAGCAAATTGTGGCGACCATGGCCCCGAGTTCAGGTCGCCGCCCTAGTCTATCGGACACCTTGAAGAACCTGACGGCTGCGGCGTCGCCAGCGTGCGAAGGAAGTTGCCAAAAGCGTTCAGGTTGGATCAGCGAGACAATTTGCCAATCCCGATAGGGGGTGGTCTATGACCTAGAATTGAAAATAAATGAAATCGAAACTACCAAAAGCACCGCACAGGACGATATCGTAGGTCAAGATGACAGCGCCAGCCGTTGAAAGGACTGCGCTTTGCCGGTATCGATTTAGGAATTGCGATCGAGAGGCAAGCAGGCCGTCTATGACGATTAATAAGGCGGCATTTAGGGCTAATTGCAAAAGTTCAACACTGGGAATGCCCAAAATCTTGAAGGTTCCGTAAGATATACTGCCAAGCGCGCCCCATGATTTGAGAATGTACACGGCGTCGGAGAAGCTGCGCGCTCGGAAGAAGACCCATCCGACGAGCACCACAACCAAAGTGTAAGCAACTCCGACAAACTCGCCAACGCTGCCTGCCCGACCGCGGACGTAGGTTGCCGTCACCGCGACCGAGTTCAGCTCCTATTGCAACCGCCTTACGTTTCGCCGTGGATCTAATTCGCCGAAACAGATCCTCCGCGACAATGGCTAAGCCGTGCCAAAGACCCCAGAACAGAAAAGTCCAGTTTGCTCCGTGCCACAAGCCGCTGACGCCGAAAACCAAAAGGGTGTTTCTGACCCATTTTGGGCGCGAGGTCCGATTTCCACCCAGCGGAATGTAAAGATAATCGCGAAACCAAGTCGACAGTGAAATATGCCACCGCCTCCAAAAATCGGTCAGGCTCGCTGCAAAGTAGGGTTGTCGGAAATTGATCATCAGATCGATTCCTACTATCCGCGCAATCCCGATCGCAATATCTGAGTAGCCAGAAAAGTCGCAATAAATCTGAAGTGCAAACAAGGCCGATGCCAAAAGCGTATAACTTCCATTGAACGAGGATGGATTCTGGAAAATGCCATTGACGAAGGGCGCGACGACGTCGGCGATACACATTTTCTTGAAGAGGCCCCATGCGATCAGCCAGAGCCCCGACGCGATACGGTCAGCGCTTGTTGCGCGTTGAGCCTTATATTGGGCAATCATATGTGAGGCGCGCTCGATCGGTCCAGCAACGAGCTGAGGAAAGAAAGCAACATAAAGGGCATAGTAGAGGAGGTTACGCTCCGCCGGAAACACGCGATTATAAACGTCAAGCGTGTATCCGACCGACTGAAATGTGTAAAAAGAAATTCCTATAGGCAAGATAACGTTCAGAGTAAGCGGAGGAAGCTCGACGCCAAAAAAGCCCGCCGCACCAACGATGTTGCTCAAAATAAAATCAAGATATTTAACCGAGAAGAGTATGCCAAGGTTAATGGTAAGAGCCGTCGCCAACGCCGCCCGCCGCAAGGCCTTGTTCCGAGCAGAATTGATAACTAGCGCAGTCGTGTAATCAACGATTGTGGTGAGCAGCAGCAGAAGCAGGAAGGAGGGGCGCCAGCCGGCATAGAAAATATAGCTTGCCACGAGCGTGACCACTGGCCTAGCCCGTTTCGGCGCTGAGAAGAATAGAAGCAAGAATGAAGCAAAGAAGATCGCGAACTCGAACGAATTAAAGAGCATTCTAAGGTCCTTCGTCTTTAGCCCGACGAATTATCTCAACCAAGTCCGTCGTGTATCTTATTGCGCCCCTAGTGTTCAAATGAACGGGGTCGGAGAAGGCCGATGGGTCATACAGCCAGTAGGCTGGCCCGACAACGTGTACACGATCGAACGGGCGAAGGGCGTCGACCATTTCCCGATTCTCCGCGGGCGGAGGCGCGTACTCGCCTTTCCGATAGGCGACAGGAACGAGAAAGATTTGGAAATTGTACCGCTCCGCGAGGTGGAGGAGCCTTAAAAATTCCGGATCCCTGACGTCGAAGGGCCGCATCAAGGCATCGTTTGGACGATCTGTCGGCAATGAAAAGTCATCAGGGAGTTTATCACCAGGAAAATGGCTCTGTGACTTAATAAAATAGTAACCTCGATCGCGGCGTAAATTCTCGATTTGTGCGGCATTTGATTTGTAATGCGGAACGAGGCTGGCGAGGCTGCCGGCTTCAAACGCAAACAGGAATGCGTCGCGGACGTAGTTTCGGAACGGGAAAAGGCTGTTGACCATTTTCTTGTTATCTTGGACCACGCTCAAGAGGGAACTGCGGTTTTGACTCGTGTGAGGAAACGCTTGCACGAGTACATGGGTTGGAACATTTCCCGCGACCAAAGCGGAGTCCAGCAGATCGACAAACCTTTCATCGCCAGGGATCGCGAGGTTAAACGAACTGGTTCCTTCGCCTAAGTTTGAATCGAACGTCATAGGGTGAAAGCCGGCAAGCATCTTGCTATTGCCGAAAGAGAAACTGCGGAAGTGACCCTTAGGCTTGAACAAATTTGGACTTTGGGCCATTTCGAATTTGACGCGGCCTACAGCCGCAGCGCCATTTTGGACATATGGAAATACTAGTTGGATGACGTATAGACAAAGCCACACCGTAACTAATGCTAAGGCAAAACGCATTGCGGAGGCGTAAAGCGACTGGTACGTGCGCCCCAAGGATGTTTTATCGGCCTCTGTTGACCAGTCCTTGACTTTAATATCCATTTAACAATTCCGCTACCGCAGTTTCTCGACGAAGGCTCGGCCGATCCCGGATGAGCCGCCGCTGACCACCGCGGTCCTCGGAGAATCACATATATGATAATTGATCATATAAATCATTTAGACAAGCCACAAATTGTTGCTGCGCTCGACGATGCTCTCCAATTCCAGTGACGCGTCGACGATGCCAATCAGCAAGCTAATCACGCGCCAAAAGCCAAAAACCGGCCGCGGACGCTCGATCCTTTCGCGACATTCGCCTCTCGGTGACCGACACCGGTGAAGGCTGGACGAAGCGACGTTGGCGCGGGCTCCCGAGCCGTTTTTCACAATCAAGGGAATCGGCAAAGGGACGGGCCGTGGCCTCGCTATGGTCCACGGCGTCGCCGAGCAGTCGGGCGGACGCCTCCCCCTGAAAAGCCGGAAGGGGGGGGGGAGGGCACAACCGCCGAGTTTTGGCTCCCGACCGCGAACGTCGATCTCGAAGCGGTTGGCCAGAACGAACCAGCGGAGGGCCCCCGCCGCGCCCGCCGGCTTGTCGTGCTCGCCGTCGAATCACGAACCCGGTCGCCATGCAGAAAGATTTTTGGCGGCGTCTTCAAAGCAACCGGCGGGAAGCAGGCGCTGCAGGCGACGCCATTCGAAGCCTTGGCGGTGACTGCGCCTTGACGGGAGCCGTCGATCGGCGCGCAAAATTTAGTCGAATACGAAATGACAATTGTTGCGTGACTTCATACAATAATTTAGGCTTTCACCCTTGGGTTCCGGGGTATCGCGAAGCGCCAAGCGATCCGGCGACGCGATATGGGCAACCCGGCGGGAAATTTTGCGAACGTACAATGTTTCGCACAGCACGATTCGAGGCTGACGGCATGATTAGCTGGCGCGATGTTGAACAATTCATCCCATTCATAAAGCCTCTGTTTGATGGCCTCCGTTCGGCGCGCGACCTTCTCACGGGACGCAATTCCAAGAAGTCGGCGCACTGCATTTCGATTCCAAAGCAGACCCTTGTATTGCTCCCCGATATTCGCTCCCATGCGTTAAACTGGGGCCTCGGAAAGGACGGCCTGATCGAAGGAATGCAAATTACTGGCTTGTTACAGGCGACTAATACATCGCTTTACGCTATCCGCCCTGCTGGCATTAGGCTTTTGGAGCCGAAAGGCGTTGATATAGTCACTCAATCGGTGGCGGTGTTCTTAGAAAGGAAAATAGACAGCGCAAACAATCTCATTCCGGCGGGACAAATTGGGGAGATCCATTTCATGCTTTTTGTTTCGCCCTTGGCGGGAGTGGCGGGGAAACCTTTGCGAGCCGCGATCCTCATACTTGACCAGTTTGGCAATGAGCACGTCGTTCGAGATTTAGAATTCAAATTCATCGGCCCTAAAAAATTGCCGTGATTCAGGATGTTTCCGCGCGCCGCTATATAGTGTTCGAATTGGGTTTGTCGGGCTTGTGCATATCGCCGCTCGAAGGCAACATCGTTTGCTGTTCATTGCATTAGGTTAAGCTATGCGGCTTCTACAGCGGTTTTCGTTCACGTTGCATCACCTGCGGCGGCGAAAAAGTTCGCGCGTTGTTGCGGCGTGAAGTCGTCGACCCGTCGGCCGATGGCGTTGCAGGGGCCGCTGACGGTTCGTTCGGGAGCTTTTCACAGATGCGCCTTGGGTTTCGAGAAGGCCTGTAGGGCGGCAAGTAGATGAGGCTCGCTTGCGCTGCCTCGATCATCGCCCGGACGGCTGGGCCTTTGTGGCTCGACAGATTGTCCATCACGACGATGTCGCCCGGCTTGAGTTCGGGCGGAGCGCAGGCAACGCCCTGCCCGCGCGGAGGGACGAGGACTTTTTCGACATAGGTCTCGAAGGCGGCGGTTGATCGCTCCGTCGAGGACAAAGGGCGCCGCGATCCCACCGACGCGCAGGCTGGCGACGAAAGTTGTGGTTGTCCAGTGGCCGTGGGGAACGGGCGCCCGCAGCCGCTCGCCGCGCGCGCAACGCCCATGCGTGCGGGCCATGTTGGTCGAGGTCCAGGTTTCGTCGATGAAGACGAGGCGCCCGGGATCAAGGTCGAGCTGGCTCTCGAACCAGTCCTCGCGCCGCTTCAGAACGTCGGGCCGATCTGCTTCGCCGCGGGCGCGGTCTTTGTTTGCGCTGACGCTTGCAGAACCGCCGCAGCGCGGCGACGCTCACGACGGCGCCGGACTGCGCCAACAGCGCGCGCCCGCCCGTTGCACGGGGTCGACGACCGGAATGCCTGTATGTACGGGTTTTTCCAAAAAGGTTCCGGCGGCGAAGGTCATTTTCGAACAAACCTTTGGCGTCAAGCGAAACCGTTGCAAAATGGAGACTATCGTGGCGACAGGGTGGCGACAAATGCAAAACTTGACAGTTGCTGACCTGCTGAGTGACGTTTAACTCATTGATTTTATTGGTGCGCAAGAGGGAACCTAATTTGCGATTTAACTAATTGTTTTTACGATGATAAATGAGCCGTCTATGCTCTAAAGGCAACAAAAAGGCCAACAATTTATTCGGATGCCAGCTTTCTGAAGCCCCAGAAGATCACGCCGCCCGCGCAAATTCGTTATTCATCGCCTGCCGCCAGACATGGGCGTAGACATTCTCGGCCAGCAGCTGGACACCTCCAACAACGCGATTTTTCGAAACTGTTGAGCGCGGATGGCGCCGGCCGCTTTGTGCTTGGTGGGGTGTGAGCAGGCGGGGTTTGTTGCGACAGTCGCATTGAAATGGCCCGAGGCCTCTCGCCCTCATGCGAGCGCGTATTTCGCCCGCAGCCAGACGAGGCGGCGCATGTTGTAGGCGAGATTGGCGAGACCTATCTTGAGCCGCGCCCGAGCGAGGCCGATCGTCCGCACGAGCGGCCCCATCGGCCCCTTCTGATGCGCGAACCCATGCTCGACGGCGCTGCGCACTTTCGACTTCTGCGCATTGGCGACGCGCATGCGCTCGGGCATCGGCTTTCCCGGCGGCTTGTTGCGATGAATGCGCGAGACGAGGCCGCGCCGCGACAGCATGTCCTCGTTCTTCGCCGAGCGATAGGCCGCATCCGCCCATACCGCGCTCGCCGTGTTGGTCCGATCGAGGACCTCCTCCAGCCGGGCGCCGTCATCCGCGGCGGCGTGCGTCGCCGTCCATTTGCGGATCAGCCCGTGCGTGCGGTCGATCGAGATGTGGTTCTTGTAGCCGAACGCCGGAATGGCCAAATCGACCCGCGGCGCCTCGTCCTCGCGCGGCTTGGCCTTGGTGTATTTGATTGTCCAGCGCGCGTCGCGATCCTTCTGCGCGAGCTTCGCCGGCTTCTCCTTCCAGTCGTCGGGAATGCGGCCCTCCTTGATCGCCTTCTTCTCCTCAAGGGTGTTGCGTTGCTTCGGCGCGGCGACGATCGTCGCGTCGACGATCTGGCCGCCCATCGCCAAGTAGCCGGCGTCGCGCAACGCCGTGTCGAATTGTTGAAACAAAGCATCGACCGCGTTCGCTTTCTTCAGCGCCTCGCGAAACGTCCAGATCGTATTGGCGTCGGGAACCGCGTCGGAGAGGCCAAGCCCCAGAAAGCGCATGAACGACAGCCGGTCCTTGATCAAATATTCGCAGCGCTCGTCCGACAGCGAATGCATCGCCTGCAAGATCAGGATCTTGAACATCAGCACGTGATCGAAGGGCCGCCGCCCGCCCTTGGAGCGCTCGGCGCGCGGAGCCGCCGCCGCCAGCGCAGGCCGGAACAACTCAAAATCGACGAGGCTCTTCATCCGCTCGAGATCATCGCCCTTGGCCGACACCCCCGCCAGGCGCTCATCCATGTCAAAAAATCCGGGCGTTCCCTTCGCCATGTCCGCACTCCGATCGCGACATGAACGAGTGAATTAAGCCAACCCCGATTCGGCCAGCAGTTTTTGGAGGCGTCCAGCTGGAGCGAGTTCGACGAGAAGGGAGGCGTCGGAAGATTGGCGAAAATCTCGTCCAGGACGAACACCTCAACATCCGCTTCGTCTGCTCCTTTTCCCAGAACTGTCAATCGGCTTCGAATTTTTCGCACGCCGAATAACAGCCCGGCCACAGTCGAGCGCCGCTCGGCCGCCGCTGAATTGAGCGCCTTCGCGGGCTGACGCTTCCAGCGGGGATCTTTCCGATCCCCGCCTCTTCTTTCCGGAAGGAGGCCCGAAATATTCGATTGCCGCGAACTCTCCCGGCCGAAAAGCGCCGCCGCACTCGAAGAGGACGCGCGGCTACGCCTCGCCAGCCGGATCGAAGCTGGCCTCGCGCGTCGCAAGGAATGGAGCAAAAGAAGCATTTCCATCACCCTTGGCCAGGGGGCGGAAACCTGCGCGGCGCCGACCCCAAGCGCAGGCCCGTCAATGCGACCTGGCTCGCGCCGGAAAACTTCGAGCACGACCAGATCGATCCCTTGATGGGCAGGCCGACGGAAGGCGCCTCGCTGACGCTCGACGGCTATTGAAAAAAAATCGACCTGGAACGGCCGCGATCAGTTCCCTTTTATCGGACGGTTCCGGCGCTTCGCCGACGGGACTTAAGCTTCCATGAAAGGTCCATGGGGCACGCCCTTGTCCGGACTCGCCGTTTCCTTGCGGTTCGACTTTTCGGGCGCCCTATTGCTTGCGATCGCCACTCTTCGTCCTCGACCTTCGCGCCGCCTCGCCGATAAAGCGAGGTCCTGAAGCACCGATAAGCTTCCGCCGCCGAGGGCGGCGAGTCGCCTTATTCCGCCTGCCAACAAAACAAGGAGGAAACGCGTGAGATCCCATGCTAGAATAGGAGCCATGAACCTGGCTTTACGTAAACCGATGTCTCTGGCCGAATTCCTCGAATGGGAATCGAAGCAAGACCTTCGATATGAATTCGACGGCTTCCAGCCGGTCGCGATGACCGGAGGAACCGCGGGTCACGCTGAAATTCAAGCAAATATTGCCGCCGCTCTCCGCAATTGGCTGCGCGGCAAGCCATGCAAGTTTTTCGGCAGCGATCTCAAAATCGAGGTCGACGGCAAAATTCGCTATCCGGACGGCTTCGTCGTTTGCTCTCCCGTGCCGCCGGCGGCCACCGTCGTGCGCGATCCCGTCGTCATCTTCGAAGTCCTGAGCCCGAGCACGGCGAGCAAAGACCGAACCGTCAAGTCGCGTGAATACCTAGCCACGCCGTCCGTCCAACGCTATGTCATGCTCGAGCAAGACCGCATCGCCGCCACGGTCTACGTCCGCGTCGACGGCGACTGGAAGGTTCATGTACTTCTCGAGGACGCCAGTCTGTCCATGCCCGAAATCGGGGTCGAAATTCCGCTCGCCGAATTCTACGAAGGGCTCGCTTTGGACGTTCAGGACGATTCAGAACAAATACCGGCCTCGGAGTGACCGGCGCGTCAGTTGAACATGCGCCGGTTCGGCAATTGAAACTCGCCGATGTTGACGCCAATGATCCTCGGTGCGAAATGCCGGATCGCGCCGAACTCGGCGGGCGAGGCCCCATCCCGCAGCGGCGCGACGCCTAAACCCCCTTGACGCTGGAGAGTTCAATAGCCGGCAGAGCCCACACCACGGCCAGCTGAAGAGCCATCGCGTTGCGCGTCACCGCCTCGCGATCGAGCGAGCGCAAATCATTGCGGACCTCCGCCGGAATCGCTAGCGCTGACACAAAGGCGTCGCTGCGACGGACCATCAGAATTCCGTCAAGGTGTCAATCGGCTTCGAATTTTTCGAAGCCGATTGACACCAATTGTCGAAAAGTTTGCCTTCGGCCGCCTCCGGGACCGGCTTCGTGATATCCTTTTCCATGGCGTAATCTCCATCGGCGTTGGCGGCCGAGTCGCTTTGCGCGAACATTCCGGAGATCACGCCATCTTCAAATTCCAACCACTTCGCAGACGGCACCCTTTCTCGTCACGGCGGTCGAGTTCGTTCCGTTCCGCCTGGCGTTCTTTTTGCTGGCGTTCAAGAGCCGCCTCGAAAACTACCAGCTGCGGACGCGGCGGCTCGCCTCAGTGATACGGTTTCCGACTGATTGACTCGATGCGTAAGGGGATTTACGCGGCTTTGCGAAGCAGATAGGCTGGAGCGCCATGAGTTGGGGGATGGGACACATGGCGGCGGTCTACGGGCATTTGAGTGTGGACGAGCTGGAACAGCGGTATGTGGCGTGTAGCGACGCGACGACATCACGGCATTTCCAGGCGATCTGGCTTTTGGCGCGTGGTCACACGGTTTCGCAGGTCTCGGCGACGACGGCGTTCGGCGCGCGATGGATCGAGCAATTGCTGGCGCGCTACAACGCCGAAGGCCCCGAGGCTCTCGGCGATTTGCGTCGCCGCAACGGCGCGGCGGCGACGATCCTGAAGCCCGGGCTCCTGGCGAAGCTGCGCGACCGGCTTGGCGCGCCGCCGCAAGATGGCGGGCTGTGGTCGAGCCGCAAGGTGGCGAACTGGATGGCGGCGGAACTCGGCCTGGCCTCGGTTGCGCCGCAGCGCGGCTGGCGAGCCGGGAGCCGCGTCGCCGGACAAAGCGAAGCGTTCCGCGATAGCGGATTGTCCGGAGCGGCGAAGGCGAGGTAGGCCTTGAAGATCCTATGGGGGCGAGCGGCGGTGAAGGATCGGGTATCCTTTGGCCTGTTGCTCAAACCCAAGGGACCCCGACATGCGACCGACTAGAAATCCGACCGTTTCGACTGCCGCTCTTGATTATGATAGCACGATGATCAGCGCTTTGGAGTTGAGTTCGAAAAAGTGGGTGTTTGCCGTTCAACTCCCGGGCGTAAACAAGCACACGCGGCATGTGCTGGCGCCGAACGGCGCGGCACTAGTGGAATTGATCGAGCGGCTAAAGGCGCGCTCGAAAGCCGCCGGCCTGCCGATCGCGCGGGTGATCGTAACGCACGAGGCTGGGCGCGACGGATTTTGGCTTGCGCGTTTTCTGCAGCGTCGCGGCGTCGAAGTTCATGTTATGCAATCATCGAGTTTACCGGTCGATCGCCGGGCGCGACGCGCCAAGACCGACGTGATCGATGTCGAGATGCTATTATGCACATTGCTGGCGTGGCTGCGCGGCGAACCGCGCGTTTGTTCGATGGTCCCGATTCCGCGCGAAGAAGACGAGGAGGCGCGCCGAGCGCATCGCGAACGCGAGGACTTAATCGGCGAGCGGCGTTCGATCCTGAACAAGATCGAGGGGATATTGGCGACATTGGGGATAGACGGCTACCAGGCCTTGCGGCGCGGCCGGCGCTCGCAATTGGCTAATTTGCGTCAGCCGGATGGCGAGCCGGTTCCCCCAGCAGCTCGCGGGCGCATCGAACGTCTACTCGATCGACTGGAGCTCGTCATGACGCAGATCAAGGCCGTCGAGCGAGCCCGCGACGCCGTGGTGACGAAGAAGGCGCCGGAAGACGAGAACGAACGCATGATTCGCGATCTCGTCGGCTTACGCGGGATCGGCGTGGAGAGCGCGACGCTTTTGGTTCGGGAGGCTTTCTGCCGGGAGTTTCGCAATCGACAAGCACTCGGCGCCTACGCCGGCTTAACGGGAACACCGTTCTCGAGCGGCAAAATGGAACGCGAACAGGGCATTAGCAAGGACGGCAATCGGCGCGTGCGCGCTTTGATCGTCGAACTCGCCTGGTTCTGGCGGCGGTTCCAGCCCGAGAGCAAACTTTCGATATGGTTCGATGCGCGTGTGGGCGGGGCGCGGGGGCGGATGTCGAAGGTGATGATCGTGGCTTTGGCCCGTAAGCTTCTCGTTGCGTTGTGGCGTTACGCGAAGGACGGCGTGATTCCGGAAGGAGCGGTGATGAGGACGGCATAAGGCGCGCTCATCGTCACTCCCCTTCCGGTCAAAGGTCGGCTGGCGCCGTCGATCGCCCAGGACCCTGAAAAGAGCGCCGTTTTGAAGAGTGGCGCCGCCGCGCGGAACTTCTTCCCGAATACCGGGATCGTGGTTCGGGATTGCAGATCCCACCGGATACGAGGTTGGCGAGGACAACCGTCCCGCAAATATTGGAGTTCACCCGCGACCGGAAAAGAGGGAGGCCGAAATCGATGCTTGACAATGAAGTCCCCATACGAGGCGATCGGGACGCGTGGAACACGCGTTCGTTGGCCGCCGAGCCGATCATCCGTTTGATCCTCGACGGGACAGTCGCGCGCGTCCGGCTCGACAGGAAATCGACCGCGATTTCCTTGCTCGTCGCCCTCGGCGTCCGGCAGGACGGCCAGAAAATCCTCTTGGCGGTCAAGAATATGGGCGGCGTTCTTCGACAAGCTCAGAAGCGAAGCCGCTTGGCGTACGCTTCTCGACGATCTCGCCAATCGCGGTCTGAGGATGCCGGAACTCGCCATTGTCGACGGCGCGCCGGGGCTCGAAAAAGCTCTTGCCGCGCTCTGGAACAACGTCCTGGTCCAACGCTGCACCGTTCATAAGCATCGCAACCTGCTCGCTCATGCCCCAGACCGGCTGCACGACGAAATCTCCGCCGATTACAAGGACATGATTTACGCCGACGCGAAGCATGAGATCGAGGTGAAGCGCAAAGCCTTCATTCGCAAATGGCGGCTGAAATGCCCAGCAGTCGCCGCCAGCCTGGAAGAGGCCGGCGACAAATTGTTCACCTTCACCCGCTTCCCGAAAAGCCAGTGGAAATCGATCCGAACCTCGAACGCGATTGAACGATTGCACGAAGAGTTCAAGCGGCGGATCAAGACGCAGACCGCGCCGCCATCGGCGGAGACCGCGGCGATGTTGTTCTGGGCTCTGCTCGCCTCAGGTCAGATCACAATGCGCAAGGTCGATGGCTGGCAAAGCCTCGCCGAAAGACCGGCCGATCCGATCATTGACCTCGCCGCATGATCGGATAACTTCGTCACGTTGGAGATCACGCGAAAACAAATTTCAACCGAAATTGCGACGCCACCCGTGGTACTCCCTTCTTTCTGGAATTCATTAGAGTCGCTGAACAATTGAAATCTGGTCAGTTACAGGGTGGAGTTCAGAAATTTCTGAGGCGCCTTGGAGTGATGCCTACTCGCAATCGCATCTTTAGTTATCTCGATGCGCATCCTGAGCATATGAGCGGCGGTAGCTGCTGGTTCAAAATGGAAGACGGTTGCCTGATGAATCCCCAGATTCTTGGGGGGATTAAACAGGTATTAATAACCTCGGCAAACGAATTACAATATGTCGACAATGTTTTTCCACTCATACAGATCGGATCTACTCACCAACTTGTCGACGAGCGTGATCTATTGGTAAACGGAACTCTCGGAGTGAGACCATCCGTAGCCGTAGAAAGGCGCACAGATGCCGAATTTGCGCTCGTGTTTGCCGGCGATATTGCCAAGGATAGTCGCGAGACAGTGGGCGGATTTCTGCACGGCTTCGCAGAGAATGAGCAGATGGTTGTCAAACTGATCGAGCATCTCGCTCAATCCATCGACACTCCAGAGAAGAGGTCATACGATTTCCGTGTGATTAAGTTCGGGACGATCCGCTTTGGCCACCAATGGAAACCGGTTCGTTTCTGGATTTGCTCGCGCTGCTCGGCGAGGGCGACGCATTGGTTGGCGATTTTCGCTTCGAGATCCTCGATGGTCGCGATGTGCGTGTTGACGATCGGCTCGTCGACCAGCGCCCACAGTGTTTCTGCCGGCTGCAGCTCTGGACTGTAGGGCGGCAGATAAACGAGGCGAACGCCATCGGGGATTTTCAGTCCGGCTGGGCCATGCCTCCGCCAGCCATTCCATCGAGCTCTGCTCGACGGAACCTTTGCCTGGCTTCGCCATCCGGCAGTGTCGAGCACCAGCAGGATGATGCGCCCAACGCCGGCTTCGGCCTCGCGCGCGAAGGTTTCGAGCAGCGCCTCGAAGAACGGCTTCGACACGCCGTTGGAAAGATACCAGAAGGTTTCGCCGGTGGCCGGCGATGCGAAAGCCGTGACGTAAAGCCCGTCGAACCGATGATGGCCGGGCGCGATCGGACGCTCGCCGACGGGCGCCCACACACGTCGGGTGACCGGCTTCAGGCCGATGCGGCGCTGGTCCGTGGCGAAGACCTCGACTGGTTTGCCGGGATGCTTCGCGGCCTCCTCGGCGACGGCGTCCGCGAGCTTTTTTTGAACGCCGCCGCTTCGTCCGGCGTCGCCGATTGCGGGTTCTTCGGACGCGGCCTCTGGATCGACCAGCCGATCGCCTCGTATGGGGACTTCATTGTCAAGCATCGATTTCGGCCTCCCTCTTTTCCGGTCGCGGGTGAACTCCAATATTTGCGGGACGGTTGTCCTCGCCAACCTCGTATCCGGTGGGATCTGCAATCCCGAACCACGATCCCGGTATTCGGGAAGAAGTTCCGCGCGGCGGCGCCACTCTTCAAAACGGCGCTCTTTTCAGGGTCCTGGGCGATCGACGGCGCCAGCCGACCTTTGACCGGAAGGGGAGTGACGATGAGCGCGCCTTATGCCGTCCTCATCACCGCTCCTTCCGGAATCACGCCGTCCTTCGCGTAACGCCACAACGCAACGAGAAGCTGACGGGCCAAAGCCACGATCATCACCTTCGACATGCGCCCCCGCGCTCCGCCCACACGCGCATCGAACCATATCGAAAGTTTGCTCTCGGGCTGGAACCGCCGCCAGAACCAGGCGAGTTCGACGATCAAAGCGCGCACGCGCCGATTGCCGTCCTTGCTAATGCCCTGTTCGCGTTCCATTTTGCCGCTCGAGAACGGTGTTCCCGTTAAGCCGGCGTAGGCGCCGAGTGCTTGTCGATTGCGAAACTCCCGGCAGAAAGCCTCCCGAACCAAAAGCGTCGCGCTCTCCACGCCGATCCCGCGTAAGCCGACGAGATCGCGAATCATGCGTTCGTTCTCGTCTTCCGGCGCCTTCTTCGTCACCACGGCGTCGCGGGCTCGCTCGACGGCCTTGATCTGCGTCATGACGAGCTCCAGTCGATCGAGTAGACGTTCGATGCGCCCGCGAGCTGCTGGGGGAACCGGCTCGCCATCCGGCTGACGCAAATTAGCCAATTGCGAGCGCCGGCCGCGCCGCAAGGCCTGGTAGCCGTCTATCCCCAATGTCGCCAATATCCCCTCGATCTTGTTCAGGATCGAACGCCGCTCGCCGATTAAGTCCTCGCGTTCGCGATGCGCTCGGCGCGCCTCCTCGTCTTCTTCGCGCGGAATCGGGACCATCGAACAAACGCGCGGTTCGCCGCGCAGCCACGCCAGCAATGTGCATAATAGCATCTCGACATCGATCACGTCGGTCTTGGCGCGTCGCGCCCGGCGATCGACCGGTCAGACTCGATGATTGCATAACATGAACTTCGACGCCGCGACGCTGCAGAAAACGCGCAAGCCAAAATCCGTCGCGCCCAGCCTCGTGCGTTACGATCACCCGCGCGATCGGCAGGCCGGCGGCTTTCGAGCGCGCCTTTAGCCGCTCGATCAATTCCACTAGTGCCGCGCCGTTCGGCGCCAGCACATGCCGCGTGTGCTTGTTTACGCCCGGGAGTTGAACGGCAAACACCCACTTTTTCGAACTCAACTCCAAAGCGCTGATCATCGTGCTATCATAATCAAGAGCGGCAGTCGAAACGGTCGGATTTCTAGTCGGTCGCATGTCGGGGTCCCTTGGGTTTGAGCAACAGGCCAAAGGATACCCGATCCTTCACCGCCGCTCGCCCCCATAGGATCTTCACCTTGCGCCAGACGCGGCTGACGACATCCTTGCCGACGCCCCCCGCGAATACAGCGGCGAGCGCTCGCCGGACCCGGCGCGTGTTGGTTCCGGAGAGATAGCACGAGGCGATCAATGCGTCGGCGGCGCGGGTCCGGCGCTGATAGGCGCGCAACGCTTGGCTCTTCCATTCCGTCGTCTTGCCGTCCTCCCCGGCGATCGATAAAGCCGCGCACCTTTGCCCGCACACTTGTCTCGACCGGATCAAACCAGCTGTCGAAAAGTCTATCGTCGGCCACATCGGCCACCGGCTTCGTGCTATTTGTTTTCATGGCGTAAATCTCCATCGGCGTTGGCGCGCCAATTCTGTTTGACAAACAATCCGGAGATTACGCCACCTTCAAATTCCATGTATGGATGCCCCCCTTCGTCCAAGCGGTCTTTTTGCGGTTCGGCGTGTGATCGGGTGCGGTCATGTATCAGGCCTTGAGCGCAGCCATTGCAGACCGCTGGCCAGTATGGAGATGCGCGGACCTGGTGCAAATCAACCACGCGAGCTGTGCGCTCTTTGGAATTTAATGCATTGCCAGGCCCCGGATCTGACCGATCATTTGCCCTTACCGTTCGTCGACCTCCTCACACGCCCGACGTTCCTATGCTGCTGCTTCGATCTTCGATCAGGCTGTCGCAGCCACAGGAACCTTGTAATCCTCTTCCTTCGTCAGCATGGCCCAGATGCAGCGGGCCATTTTATTGGCGAGCGCGATCGCCACCAGCATGCGCGGTTTGCGCGCCAGCATGCGATGGAGCCACGTTCCGTCCGGCGCTCCCTTCCGGCAGGCCCAGCGCATAACAGCTATCGCGCCGATGATCAGCAACCGCCGAATGTCGCGTTGTCCCATCTTCGAGGTCTTTCCGAGAAGCTGCTTGCCGCCGGTCGAATGCTGCCGGGGAACGAGCCCGAGCCAGGCGGCGAAGTCGCGTCCGCGTTTGAACGTGGCCATCGGCGGCGCGAAGGTCTCGATCGCCATGGCCGTGATCGGCCCGACGCCCGGCATGGTTTGAAGGCGGCGAGTCGTCGCGCCGCACGCAGCTTCGTGAACCGTCGCCTTCTCGAGTTCGGCGATCTTCTTCGCCGGCCCGTCGATCCGCTCGAGGAAAACGCGCGACAGCTCCACGACGAGAAGCGGAAGCGATGTCGTCGTCTCCTCGATCGCCTCTGCGAGAACCTTCACATTCACCGGCCCTTGTGGGGCCACGACGCCATACTCGGCCAAATGACCGCGCAGCGCGTTGATCAGTTGCGTGCGCTGGCGCACCAGAAGATCGCGGGCGCGAAACAGCATGGCGCGCGCCTGCTGCTCCTCGGTTTTGAGCGCGACAAAACGCATGGTCAGCCGGCTCGCCGCCTCGCAGATCGCCTCCGCGTCGGCCGCGTCGTTCTTCTGGCGCTTGACGAAAGGTTTGACGTAGGCAGGCGGGATCAGCCGAACATCATGCCCCAAATCGCGGATCGCTCGCCCCCAGTGATGCGCGCTTCCGCAGGCCTCCATGGCGACGTTGCAGCGCGATTGCTCTGCGAGGAAGGCGAGGACCTTCTCGCGCGATAGCTTCTTGCGGAACCCCGCGCCCACCGTCGGCGCGGGCGCCGTGCGCCTGAAAGGACCGCCTTGCAAGGTCGAGACCGATGATGCTAACCTTTTCCATGGATGCCCTCTTCGTTCGTGGGATGCGCATACATCGCCACCTTGGCACATCACGATGCCGTCAGAAGGGGGCATCCACTCCATCAACCACTCCCGCTACGCCACCCGCGGCAGCGCCATTTCCTTCACACCGGAGAAGCCTCTAATGTGGATGGCGGCGGCGCACGATCTCCAGCGCCTCTGCCAGCACAACTCTCCTGGGTGCCGGCGCGAGGGCTCTCCAGCAGAAGCGTCGACGGACAATGGCGCGGTCGACGACGCGCGAAAATTTTGGGGGACAGAGCCGTCGACCGCTCAACAGCCAGATCCAGTCGAAGCCCTGTTCGACAAACCCGTCAATCGTCGCGTCGTCGATGTCAGCAAGAGTGATGCGTCTGCCGGCTTCCCGGGACAGACGCTGCAGCCAGACACGGGTGTTGATCTGAAAAAGCGGCGGATCGCGCGATACGGTCGCCATGGTTGTCCCTCCCGCCCATACGCTTTCTTTCTCTCGGCCGAGTGTCGCTTAGGGCCGACCTTGCTTCATTGATTGTCCAACCCGCCGCTGTATCGACCAAAGCGCAGCAGGCAGTCCGCGCGGTCCGGGAGAGGAGGATAGGAAGATGACGAAAATAATTCTGACCCGCCATGGTCACGTCGAAGGGATCGAGCCTCCGCGCTTCCGGGGTCGCGCCGAGCTGCCTTTGACCGGACTCGGATTAAGGCAGGCAAAGGTCGTCGGCGCCCGGATTTGCGGAAAATGGAACCCGGTGAAAATCTATACAAGTCCGTTAGTACGTTGCGTCGCAACCGGACAGGAAATCGCCAAGACGTGTCGCATTCCCAGCGAACCCCTGGAGGCGTTGAACGATCTCGATTATGGCCGCTGGCAAATGCTGAGCTTTGACGAGGTCTGCGCCGCATGGCCAAACCTCTTCGCGGCTTGGCGCGCCGGGCCGCATCTCGTGCGATTTCCAAATGGCGAATCGCTTCAGGACCTTGTCGCTCGGACTGCCGACGCGCTTCGTTTTGCGTTAGAACGGCATGCTGCCGAGACGGACGTCATTGTCTTTGTAGGGCACGACAGCGTCAATCGGGCCCTGCTCTTGCAGCTTCTTGATCAACCTTTGTCGGCTTATTGGCGGATCGCCCAATCGCCATGCTCGATCAGCGAGATCGATATATTGGACGACCACATTAGCGTGCAATGCATAAACGAAACGCATCATTTGGAAGGAATTGCATGAAGGAACGTCGTCGAGCTAATTCTGATGTTCAAGCGCCAGCAGGGGCGCCTTTTCGTTTTGCTCGCGCATCCGGGCGGACCGTTTTGGCGCCAAAAGGACGAAGGCGCGTGGTCGATTCCGAAGGGAGAGCGAACCGCCAACGAGACGCCCGAAGCAGCCGCCCGGCGAGAGTTCGCCGAGGAGCTGGGCGCAGCTGCGGCGGGTCCGTTGCGGCCGCTCGGCAGGATCCGCCAGCGCGGCGGAAAAGAGGTCGAGGCCTTCGCCCTCGAGGGCGATTCCGAAGTCGACAGCCTGTGCAGCAATCAGTTTGAGATCGAGTGGCCGCCTCATAGCGGGCGCAGCCAATCCTTCCCGGAGATCGAGCGCGCGGGGACTCGCGGCGAAAGTCCCGCACGGCCATTGGAACACGACGACCTTCTTGGCCGCGTTGCGCCATCGCTATCGTCAGTTCAGCTCACGCGCATTATAGAGTGGCCATGAAACCGAGCGCGCCAAAACCGCAGCGTTGCGCGATCTACACGCGGAAATCGACCGAGCATAATCTGGACTGGTTTCGTCCACAATCCCAAGGCCAGGCAAAGCCGCTCGTATAATGTCGCTGACATAGCCGGCGCTCATGTGCGAGTAGTGCCGTTCGGTCATGCGCGTGTCGCTATGCCCGAGCTGCGCGGCGATGACGCCCATCGGCACGCCCTTCATAGCGAGCGCGCTGGCGTAGGAGTGGCGCGGGATGTGAAACGTCGCAGGCGGATCGAGCTTGGCGACTTTCGCTGCTTCCTCCGGCCGGCGCTTTTGATGCGGCACGCCCCAGGCATGGCCGTCGGGTCGACGGAAAATCAAATCCTGCGGCGCGCGGCCGACGGTCAGAGCGGCGAACAGCGCGCGGCCTTCGTCGGCAAGAGCCACACGGCGCGGCTTGCCTGCTTGGAAAGCCAGCACCGACACTACGCCGACCTCGGCGCTGAAGTCTGCCACGCGCATCCGTGTCAACTCTCCATAGCGACAGCCGGTCACGAGCACGCCGCGGACCAGTTGAGGAAGCTTCGTCCGGGCGCCCTGCCCCTCCTGGCACGCTAGGGAAGCTCTGCAAAAGGGAGCGGATTCCCATTACCATACATCACTGCTAAGCTCGTGTGAGAGGCAGGCGAGCATGCGCGATGAAGCAGCTGACATTTTCTTCGACGGGTTTTGAACGCTACGGCAAGACCACGCGGCGCGCGGCGTTTTTATCCGAGATGGAGCGGGTCGCGCCGTGGGCGGACATGTGCGCGCTGATCGAGCCGTTTTATCCCAAGCCGGGCAACGGGCGTCCGCCGGTGGGATTGGAGCGGATGTTGCGCATCTATTTTCTACAACAATGGTTCAACCTCTCCGACCCCGGCGTCGGAGAAGCGCTTTATTAATTCGTCCATAAGTAAGTTCTGATTTTTCTTGACGATGTGAATCGAACATGATTCCTGGACTGGATGGGAAAGGACGACGCTCGCAAGCTCGATCACAACACGCTTGAAGCTCTACGCATGCGCGCGGTGCGCGCCGTGCAGGCGGGGAAAATCCCTCGGCTGGCGCGCGAGAGCCTTGGGGGTTACCGAACGGGCGATGTATGGCTGGCTGGCGCTCTATCGGCGCGGCGGCTGGGACGCTCTAAAGGCCAAACCCTTGTTCGGGCGTCCGCCGAAGTTGGATGCGCGCGCGATGCGATGGATTTACGATACGGTGACGAAGAGCAATCCATTGCAGCTGCAATTCTCATTCGCGCTGTGGACGCGCGAGATGGTGGCGGCGCTGATCAAAACTATCCGCACATCAAGGCGCTGGCCAGGGAAGAAGGCGCCGATATCTATTTTGGCGACGCGGCGCACATCCGGTCCGATCATCATGCGGGACGCGCCTGGGGCGCCAGAGGCGAGACGCCCATCGTGCGCGCGACGGGCGCGCGCCATGGCATGAGCCTGATTTCCGCGATCGCCTCACGCGGCCACATGCGGTTCATGATCGTCGACAAGGGCAGCGTCAACGCCGGTGTCTTCATCGAATTCCTGAAGCGCCTGATCAACGGCGCCGCGCGAAAAATTTTCTTGATCGTCGATCGTGGTTCGGCTCGTCGCGCGAAGAAAGTCAGCGCGTTTGTGACGACGTTGGGCGGGAAATTGCGGTTGTTCTTTCTGCCTCCTTATGCGCCCGATCACAATCCGGACGAGTTGGTTTGGAAGCATTTGAAAGCGGATACCGCCGGCCGAATGGCGGTGACCAGCAGGGAAGACCTCGAGAAGAAGGTCCGCGGTTCGATGCGCGATCTACAAAACGACAAGCCAAAGCTTATCTCCTTCTTTCAAAAACCCTCGCTCAAATACGCCGCATGAAAATGAAAATACTTATGGACGATTAATACTCGCCGAATTTGGCAAAGACGTGCAAATCCGCTTCGCTTAAACTCATTGCGCTTCGCCTCGGAATCCAGGGCCACGTATCGTGAAAATGCTTTAGATCCTCGCTTTGTTTTGAACAACCCTGCGTCAGCCACGAAAGCCGCGGGTCCCGGTAGGTTAGTTTGCCGGTTGACTGACAGGACACTGGCTTTGAACTGCCGCTGTCCGACCCTCATCGTTACAAAAGGGCCGGATACGGAAGCGATCAGAGCGGCGCCAGCGGAGATAAACGCGATCCAGGTTGGATCGATGAACATCGTGTTCCTAAACTCCAATGCGTTGCCGGAAGCTCCCTATGACGAAGGTCTCAACATTTCATCTTTGCAGAGACAATTAGACCAATTTCGACTCTCCCTTGCGTGTCGCGAGTTCCGGAGCCTCGACCTTGTACCACGTGACGTAGAGAGCCGGAAGAAAGAGCAAAGTAAGCGCTGTCGCGGCAAAGATGCCGCCGATCATGGCATAAGCCATGGGACCCCAAAAGACTTGCGACGCGATCGGGACCATGCCAAGGCTTGCGGCCGTCGCGGTCAAGAGAATCGGCCGCATGCGGTGTTCGGTCGCTTCCGCCACTGCCGTCCAAGGGTCCTTGCCTTCCGCTCGCATATCTTCGATCTGGACCATGAGAATGATCGAGTTGCGGATGATGATGCCGATGAGCATCAGAATGCCGAGAATGGCCACAAAGCCCATCGGCTTGCCCGAAAGCAACAGCGCCGCCACAACGCCGATGAGCCCAAGCGGCGCCACGCTTGCCACCAGGATCATTTTTTGCACGCTTTGCAACTGCACCATGATGAAAAAGGCCATGGTGAGAAGCATGACCGGCACCACGGCGGCGATCGGCCCCTCGCCCTTGGCGCTTTCTTCGACCGCCCCACCGACTGCCAGCTTGAAGCCATCCGGCAGCCCCGCTGAAAAGGCGCGCACGCTTGGTTCGAGTTGCTGGACCACAGTCGCGGGTTGCGTGTCATCGTGCACGACCGCTCTTACAGTAATGGTCGGCAAGCGGTCCCGGCGCCAGATGATCGGTTGTTCCAGGCTGTAGCGCAAGGTCGCGAAAGATAGCAGCGGCACCACCTTGCCGCCGCTTAGCGAAATTTGCAGACCTTGCAAGGTCTCGATCGAGTTGCGCTCCCCGGTTCCCGCGCGTCCTATTACATTTACGAGGTAGATGCTGTCGCGCACCTGAGTGACGGCGGAGCCTCCCACGATCTCGTTGAGAACTGCGGCCACGTCGTAAGACGAAAGGCCGAGTTGGCGCGCCTTGTCCTGCTCAATATCGATCCGCACCATTTTGCCAGGTTCGTTCCAGTCGAAGCTTGGTGGATCGAGGTGAGAGTTACCGCTCACAATACCGGCCAGTTTGAGAGCCTGGTTGCGCACCTCCTGAATGTCGGGGCCGCCTATCCGGTATTGCACGGGCCGGCCCACCGGCGGCCCAAGCTCAAGCGGGTGAACGAAGACATCGGTTCCAATGAATTGCTCGTCCGCGAGTTTGCGCAGCTTTGCGTGCACGCGCTCACGCGCCTCGAGCGACTTCGTCACCACCACCATCTGGCCAAAGAAACTGTTGGCCAATTGCTGGTCAAGCGGCAGGTAGAAGCGGATAGCTCCCTCGCCCACATAGGAACTCCAGCGCTCGATATCGGAATCGCCCGAGAGGCTTTGCTCGAAACGGTCCATCTCTGCCTTGGTTTCGGCGATCGAGGCGTTCTGAGGCAGCGTCATGTCAACGAGCAATTCCGGCCGGTCGGCAGAGGGAAAGAACTGTTTTTCCACATGGGTCATCCCGAAAAGCGATAAACCAAGCAGTCCAATGCAAACGCCGATCGTGACCCAGCGCCGCCGCATAGCGGCCAGGAGTAAGACCCTGAAATGCCGCTCGATAAAACCAGAGTTTTCCGCGCGATGCTTCATTGTCTTCGGCAATAGTTTCACCCCAATCAAGGGCGCGAACAGGACGGCGACGATCCAGCTCAAGAGCAGAGCGACCGCGAGCACAACGAAGAGGGTATAGGTGTACTCCCCCGCCGAAGACGCGTTGAAACCGATTGGGATGAACCCGGCGACAGTGACCAGAGTGCCGGTCAGCATGGGGAAGGCGGTGGACGTATAGGCAAAGGTTGCAGCGTTCTCCGGCTTGTCGCCTTGTTCGAGCCGCTTCACCATCATCTCGACCGTGATCATGGCGTCGTCGACCAAAAGGCCGAGCGCGATGATCAGCGCCCCGAGCGAAATGCGCTGAAGCGAGATGCCGAAATAAGCCATGGCGACGAAAACCAACGCCAGCACGAGCGGGATTGAGCAGGAGACGACGAGCCCCGCGCGCAGGCCAAGGCTCACGAAGCTCACGCCGAGCACGATGAGGACAGCTTCGACAAGCGCCTCTGTGAAGCCGCCAATGGCTTCCTCGACGACTTTTGGCTGGTCGGAAACGAGATGTATGCCGACGCCCACGGGCAGCGCCGCTTCGACCTCGCGCATCTTGGCCTTGAGATCCTCGCCAAAGCGCAACAAATTGCCGCTCGCTTTCATTCCGATGCCAAGGCCAATGGCGGGCTGGCCCTCGAACCGAAACAAAGGGTCGGATGGGTCCTTATAACCACGTGTAATCGTTGCGACGTCGGTCAACGGAAAAAAGCGATCGTTGACGCGGAGATTAATCGCCCGCAGGCTTTCCTCCGAGCGGAACTGTCCGCTCACGCGCAGGGAGATCTGCTCGGGGCCAGCCTGAACAACGCCTGAAGGCTGCACGGCGTTTTGATTCTGAAGAGTTTGAATGACCGCTTGCACGTCGAGACCAAGCGCCGCCAATTTCCTCGTCGAGAAATCGAGGTAAATAACTTCGTCCTGCGCGCCAATGACGTCGACCTTGCCGATGCTGGGCACTGTGAGGATTTTCAATCGGACCTTTTCGACATAGTCGCGCAATTGCCGCTGGGTCAGGCCATCGGCCGTAAAAGCATAGATGTTGCCGTAGACATCGCCGAATTCATCGTTGAAGCCCGGCGCCTGCACGCCGTTCGGCATAGTATATTGAATATCTTGGGTGTGTTTGCGTACCTGGTACCAGATCCAGGGCACGTCCTTAGGGTTGGTTGTGTCCTTCAGATAGACAAATATTGTGGTTTTGCCAGGGACCGTATAGCCTTTCGTGTAGTCGACCGCGTCGATTTGCTTGAGTTCCTTCTCGATCCGTTCGGTGACCTCGTTCGTCATTTCTTCGACTGTGGCGCCCGGCCAGGTTTGCACAATGACCATGGTCTTGATGGTGAAATGCGGATCCTCCTCGCGGCCAAGCCCCCGATAGGCTAGGAGGCCAGCAACGGCCGAAATAACGATCAAAAACCACACGAAGGACCGGTGCTTGAGCGCCCATTCCGAAAGATTGAAGGACTTCACAGGATTTCTCTCACGGTTCGGAAATTTTGACGATCTGGCCTTCGAAGACCGAATGGACGCCAGCGACGAGGACATGATCGCCGGCCTGAAGACCCTCCTCCACCGTGACAACGCCGTCTTCCCGGCGGCCGAGCGTCACGTTTTTCGATTCGAGCTTGCCATCCGGCCGCACCACCCAAACCGAGGACGCGCCGTCCCGGTTGAGAATGGCGTCCGGCGGCAGCTCGATCGCCGGCGCCTTCCGCTCTATCAGCATCGTCGTCACCGTGGTGCCAAGCCGGAAGGCTTCGCTCGCGTTTTCAAGGGTAAGCCTTATCCGGCGCGTGCGGGTCGCGGCATCGGATTGAGGTGAAACCTCGCGTACCTCGGCCTCAACCGTGACCGCATTATTGGCAAGCAGCGCCACCGTAAATCGGGCTTTGGGCTGAAACTGGCCAATAAGATCGTCTGGCACATCGAAGACGGCATCGCGGATGTCGGGCTGAGCCAAAATCACAACGGTTTGGCCAGCGTCCACCACCTGGCCTATTTCCGCTTTCCAGGATTCGATCACACCCTCATAGCCGCTTTTCAAAACGGTGTAACTAAGCTGCTCCTCGGCTTTTTTTACGGCTGCCTCTTCCTCTTTGACCTTAGCCTTGGCGGTGTTGCGCGCCGCTACCGCTGCGTCGACTTGTGCCGCCGTCGTGCTGCCGGTCTTGATGAGTTGCTGCTGCCGCCAGTCGGTCGCCATGGCATTAACCAGCGTTGCCTTCGCATTGGCGAGATCGGCTTTGGCCGAGCCCAGCGCGAGCCGGGCAATGGTAGGATCAAGAGTGGCAAGTTGCTGACCGTTGCTGACGCGGTCGCCAACATCGGCCTCGCGCGAGGTCATCCGCCCCGCCGTCTGAAAGCCGAGCAAGGTTTGGTACCGGGGTTCAACCGTACCGGTAAAACGTCTTGGCGCTGGCTTTGCCGCTGGCCCCACCAATAACGTCAAGGCAGGACGAGTTGGCGGCGGCGCTTCCCGTTTTTCCTCGCATCCAGCCAAGGGAACAATGCAGGCGCACAGAACGACCATCCGGGGAAGGGCTATCATTGACGCTTCCCCTCCATCACAGCAACCTTCTGGCCCGGATGCAGAAGTTGAATGCCAGCCACGACGACGCGCTGGCTGCCATTGAGCCCTGAGGTTATGGCGACGGCTCCCGTCGCATAGCTACGCACTTCGACCGCTTGGAGAAATACACGGTCCTGATCATCGAGCAGCCAAACCGCTGGCCGGCCTTCCGTCTCGAAAATCGCGCTCCAGGGTAAGATGAAAACTTGATCTTGCGCCCAATGGCCGCGTCCTGTCACCGCCGCCCCAAGAGGAAGCTGTGGCCCCGATTTGTTCACCGCGACCTTGAACGTTACTGTGTCTGACGCGGTGTTCACGACGGGGGAGATTTCCCGCACGCTCCCACTGGCGCGGATTTTCGGATTAGACTGGAGAAACAGGTCAACCCCTTTGTCTTTTGGCGGTTCTGTTAGCAAAACTTCGGGAACGTCGAAGACAGCGTCGCGTGGCCCGTCCTGCGCCAAGACAAACACGGTTTGACCCGCCTGCACCACTTGCCCGGTCTCCACATCGCGCGCCACAATGACTTCGTCGTGCCCCGCCTTGAGCTCGGTGAAGGAGAGCTTTTCTTCGGCGGTGCTGAGGGCCGAGCGCTTAGCCTCGACTTCCGCCCGCGTCGTGTTGAGGTCTTCCACCGCCTTGTCAAAGGAAGCTCTTGTTGTGAAGCCCGTTGCGAGCAGGCTTTGCTGCCGCTTAAACGTCGTTTCCGCTTGCCACTCAAGCGCCTCAGCCGCGCTCAATGCCGCTTGGGCGCTGGCGAGATCGGCCTGCTCCTCGGTCGGATCAAGGCTTGCAAGCACGTCAGCGGCGTTCACATGCTGGCCGACTTCGACCCGCCGCGCTGAAATTTTGCCGGCGACCCGGAAGGCGATATTGGTTTGAATGCGAGCCCTAATCGTGCCGGTCAAGGCAACATCCGGCGTGTACTCTTGCAGGGCCGGCTTGATTGCGAGAACGGGGACGAGGTCCGCCGCAGCAAGCCCAACGCTAGCTTGAAAAAGTAACGCCGCCGCCGCGGCGCCTGCCCGATACCGGGTGGCGCACAATAAGGCGAGGCAGCCTCGTCCGACATTTAAAAGACAGCTCAGCATAACGAAGACCATGATCGGGATTAGCCTGGGAAACATAGCACGATATCGAACAACCGTCCCCTGAGCCGAGGCCGGATCGGACCGCGGCTCCGGGGACTTCAGGGCCGGCTGGAGCTCGGCATCTCGATCGTCGTCCATCAACAAATTGTTCAAGCCCCTCTTGCGATGTCGGCGCCGTAGCGGTAAGGCCCTGTGCGATGGCCTCCGGTGCGTTTGGCGACAGGCCTCCCTGGACGAGCCTTGCATGGCGATATCGACACATCTCACGCCGCCAGTCAGCGACGCAGGTAAGGACGTGAAGGCGGACACCGTGCTCCTCCTTTGTCAGGTAGCTTACCAAATAATGTAGGGCGGCCCGAGTAAATAGTTCCAAATTTCGGCAAATTGCTATACCCTCCCACGCACACTCTCTCCAGCCTTCGATCTTTTTGACCGCCGTTATGGCTATTACCGTATAGCCCCTTCTGGATGAATCGGGAAACATAATCGGCGCATCAAAGATTGGCCACAACATTACAGAAAGTAAGCAGTCCGAGAACTTGCAGCGGGCATTGCAGGCGGAACTCGCCTACCTCGCGGGTGTCGACTTTGGGAGAACTGACCGCCTCGATCGCGCATGAAGTCAACGAGCCGCTCGCCGGGATGGTGAGCAGCGCAAATGCCTGTTTGCGCTGGCTGGCCCGCCGACCACCTAATATTGAAAACGCGATTCAATCTCTTGACGGTATCATCAGGGATAGCAATCGAGCCAGCGAAGTGGTTGGGCGAGTTAGCGACCTCACAAAAAAACTCCCCCGCAGAAGAACTGGTTGAACATCAACGAAACGGTGCTAGAAACCATTGTTCTGGCTCGGTGGGAGGTAGTGAAGAACTACATTTCGCTCAGGACTCCACTCTCAGATGATGTGCCACTGGTTCGGGCAGATCGAATTGCGACCAATCATTCTGAATTTGATCGTTAACGCCATTGAAGCCATAAGCGTACTTAGGGGCCACGAGATTTGTTAGTAAGCACGGCGAACGACAAATCGAATACCGTGCTTGTGAGCGTTCGCGACTCCGGCGCGGGGCCGCTGGAAAACTCGAAGAGATCTTCAATGCTTTCTACACGACCAAACGCGAAGGCATGGGCATGGAGCTGGCAGTCAGCCGTTCGATCATTGAGGCCCACGGCGGGCGTTTGTGGGCGGCGCCGAACGAGCCCCGCGGTGCGGTCTTTCAATTCTCCCTGCCGACTGGTGGGAAGGAGGCATCCTGACCCAAACAGTTGGCGCGATCCTTTCGTCAGAATGGAAGGATGCGCTATGGCACAATCTCTTCACGGGGCGCGCGCCACACCCGGAGGCAATCCGTCGAGCGGTCCGACATAGTGAAGAGAGCCTGAGGGCTCTGGCCAAGCGCTACGGAATCGACCAGAGAACCGTTGCCAAATGGAAGAAGCGCGAGACCATCGTCGATCTGCCGAACGGACCCAAGAGCCTATCGATCGAATTCCGGCAACACCTCGCTCGAGTGCGGGCATATGCGATGACTTGCAACGAAGCATGGATTGTTTCCGTGCCCTTATATATTAAACCTCGCCTATGGCCGGACGCTGAACCGATGCTTGAAGCATTCATGCTTTAGCTCGCACAGGAAAGCTTGACGGCTATGCCGGTCGCGAAAATCCGTTTCAGTTCGACCCCGGTTTCATTGACCGGTGCAAGTCCATCGACCTCATAATCGAGACGGATGATTGCATCGGCCCCGATATCTTCGGCTTTGCGGATCAACTCCTCGAGCATCCTCTCGCGCCAATTCCCTTGGTGCGGCGTCGTGCCCGAAGCATGCCAAATCGAGGCCGCCTTGATTTTGCCGAATAAATGGATCACCCGGCCGCCTTCAATGGAATCCGTTGAGCTGATGCGCATGGGAAACTCCAGATTTACTCGCTTCAAACCCGCAGTTGAAGGGCATGGGAGTCCCAAGCACCTTTTGCTTTGCCATATCACGCGCCATCGTTTTCGAAGCGCTCGGCGTCGCGCCATCCGTCATGCCATTGACGCCAAGCCTCAGCGCCAATCTCATAGGGGCAATTCTGAGACCAGGTTTTGAATGCGCAGACGCCTTCGTGGTAAGCGCCGCTATGCTTTTGACGAACCGGCCAAGTCAGGTCATTCGTGAGCGGCGTCCAGCCGTCTTTGGGATCAAGTGCGATCATGACGATGCAGGTCCTTTGTGGCAGACTGCTTGCTTGCTTTGGCAAAAGGGATGCGGCTAATGCCAACTTGATCTCCGTTTCTCTGTGGCCCGGGATATAGAGCGCTCTGCCCAGCAAAGCTTTGGCGTTCAGCTGTTTGAGTGTGGCGTCACACGCGCGCTCATGGCGAAATCGGTTCATTCAAGCCCCGAAATAATAGTCTTCTGGCGGCCAGTTCAGCTCGCCAGCGCCGAGAAGGATCGCCGCATAAGCCGCACTGAGTTCGGCCCATGTAGCGAATCCGTCATCCCATTTTTGCCCGAGACGCGGCGCTCGCAGATCGCGTTGCCGGCGATTGAAATGTGGATCAGTATAAGTCAACATCGCTTTTCCCTTTCGGCTACGATCGAGATCACAGGATCGTTCGGCATTCCTGCCTCCGATATCGCGATCAAGACTAACGCCGCGCAATGGCCCGAAGCCAGGACGCATAAGTCGCATTCGCGCTAATATTTGTAAGGCCCAAATGCACGGAGGCGGGCGCGCGTTAGACAATCGGGAGGGGGCCGCTAGTGCTTTCGTTTAGATCGCCTATGACCGTCTGGTGGAAAGCCCGAGTTTGTCGGTCAAATCCTACGACGGCATTCTCGATCACTGTGCTTCGCTTGGAACAGGCTCATCGACCTGCCCTGGAAATTCATGTCCATCGGAACACGACACTGGCCTTATCGATTGTAATCAGCGCGACTTGGCAGAAGATCCATTTTCTCTGCGAACAACGCTCCAACTCAGCAATTTGCCGAAATTTGGCACTATTTACCAGGCCCGATTGCAATGTCAGGGTAGGTTTTGACCAAGTCCGCTCGCGGGTTGCGTCTACGGCTTATTTTGATGCCACTTTGAAAACGGGGCGCTTTACGGCGAGCATACGTCCCACATCGAGAGCGGCGGGGACGGAGCTCTACTCCAAATACCCTTTTCCTCCCGCGGCGCTCATTGCGTAACCGAAACGTCAGGGTATGGACGTTCGGTGCGCCGGTTGTCGGCGCATTTGGATTGGGAGTCATTGATGATGGCGTCCGATACGGAAGAAATGATAGCGCCGGCAGGGAAGCCGAGTGCCTCCACGGCCACCGCGCAAGCAGCGGCGGCGGTCGACGCCGCCGTTGCGGAATTCGGAGCAGACCGCACCCGGCTCATGGATATCGTCCAGGCGGTTCAGCATCGTTTGGGTCACGTCTCGGACGCGGCGGTCCGCGCGGTCGCGGCGGCCCTTGGCATTCATGCCGTGGAAGTCGAGGATATGGTGTCCTTTTACGCGTTTCTGAATCGGGAGCCCAAGGGCCGCTTTCATATTCGACTGTCGAACACCCCGATGTCGCCGATGAACGGCGCGGCCCAGGTCGCGGAGGCTTTTGCCGAGGCGGCCGGAGTGGCGATCGGCGACGCCTCGCCCGACGCTGAGTTTACGGTCGCATGGACCAGCGATATCGGAATGGCCGACCAAGAACCGTCGGCCTTGATTAGTGGGACGGTGGTTACGGCGCTGACGCCGGCGGACGCCACCGCCATCATCGCGGCTCTGCATCAAAGCCGCACCAGAAATACGCTGCCACTCTTCCCTTGCCCCAATGCTCGCGGCGCCGCCCTGCCGCATTGCGGAGTGGGCTCGAGCCTCGTGAAGTCTGGCCCGATCGTCTTTCGGGAAGGAGGGCGGGGCGACGGTGTGCGAGTTGCTCTCGCCCTCCCTCCCGACTGTGTCATACAGGAGATGACGAAGGCCAAGCTCCGCGGCCGCGGCGGCGCCGGCTTCCCAACGGGTCTGAAATGGAAACTCTGTCGACAATCGATCGGCGAGCAGCATCAAGTCGTCTGCAATGTCGCCGAGGGGCGAGCCGGGCACCTTCAAGGACCGCGTATTGCTGACCGAAATCCCGGATGTGGTGTTCGACGGCATGACGATCGCAGGTCATGCGCTCGGCGCGCGGCATGGGCTGGTCTATCTCCGTGGCGAATAGCTCGTTGAGGCGCGGATCGGTGGTCACCACGGCCGGCAGCGCCAGCGACACGCCGACCACCACCACCTCGAATTCCATCGATTCACGTTGCATAACGGCGCGCCTCGGATGTCAACCTCATGCACGATCTTTGAAAAGCTCTAGATTTTCGGACAAGATCGTGCGCCAAAAACAACGGATAAAGACCATGATCGTTTCAACTCGAAGCCATCATGCTCCAAAGGTCCAGAGGCAAAGATCACGCGGCTCAAAGAAAAGATTACGACGCTGCGCGTGGAGATCGAGCGCCTGAATGCGCTCAACGCCGAGATGATGAAGACCGAGGACAAGCAAATATCGATGACCGATCCCGACGCGCGTTCGATGGCGACAAGCGGCCGGGGCAGCGGGATTGTCGGCTACAATGTCCAAACCGCGGTCGACACCCAGAACCATCTCATCGTCGCCCATGAGGTGACCAATGCCGGATCGGATCGCGCCCAGTTATCCAGCATGGCTGAGCAGGCGCGCAGGGAGTTTGGCTCTTTGTCCCTCGATGTCGTAGCCGATCGCGGGTACTATGCGAGCCTGGAAATCTTGGCCTGCGAGACGGCCGGCATCACGGTCACTCTGCCGAAGCCAATAACCTCGGGCGCCAAGGCCGAAGGGCGTTTCGGCAAACAGGACTTCGTCTATGTCGCTGCCGAAGACGT
Organism: uncultured Alphaproteobacteria bacterium; assembly: GCA_963789645.1. GTDB lineage: Bacteria > Pseudomonadota > Alphaproteobacteria > Rhizobiales > Beijerinckiaceae > Methylocapsa. Next base: position 246,308 of record CAWBLM010000013.1, read on the forward strand.
CTATCGCTGCCCTGCCGGCGAGCGGCTGACCTATCGCTACGCCAATGAAGAAGCCGGCAAGATGCTGCGCCGTTACTGGACGACGGCCTGTCACGCGTGCGCACAAAAGAACCTATGCACGACCGGCAAGGAGCGGCGGATCTCGCGTTGGGAGCACGAAGCAATACTTGAGATTGTGCAGGCGCGCCTTGATCGCAATCCCGACAAGATGCGCGTGCGCCGGCAGACCGTGGAGCATCCGTTCGGGACGATCAAAGCCTGGATGGGCGCGACGCACTTCCTGATGAGGAAATTACCAAACGTGCGCACCGAGATGGCGTTGCACGTGCTGGCTTACAACATGAAGCGAGTGATGAGGATTTTGAGCGTCAACGGATTGATGGAGGCCATGAGGGCGTGACTGGGTCGCGGCCAGGCCAACGCCAGCCGCATTCGCGGGCTCAGACGCTACAGGGAGTTCGCGGGAGCCGATTTTGGCATTTCGCTGCGCCGACACCAGCAGTTCTCGACAAAAATCTCCGGCGACGCCGGTTCTTGCGAGCCCGAGGCGCGTTTTTACACAGCCTGAGAGTGAAGCAGCTGAACCCCGAGCTGTCCGTCTGGGTGCTCGAGAAAGGCTCGGAGGTCGGCGCGTATTTTGTCGGGCGCGGTGTTCGAGCCCCGTGCATTGAGCGAATTGATCCCAGACTGGCGCGCGCGGCGCGTCGCTCAACACCGAGGCCAAGGACGATCATTTTCTGTTTTTGACCGAGACGAAGGCAATCGAGCTGCGGACGCCGCCGCAGATGCAGAATCACCGCAACTACATCATCAGCCTCGGCAATTTGTGCCGCCGGCTGGCGGAGCAGGCCGAAAAATTTGGCGTCGAGATTTTCCCGGGCTTCGCCGCCGCGGAGGTGTTGTATGACGAGCGCGGCGCGGTCACCGGCGTCGCCACCGGCGATATGGGCGTCGGCAAGGATGGCAAGCACACGGCCAACTATGCGCCGGGCGTCGAGCTGTATGCGCGCCAGACCATTTTTGTCAATCGGCGTGCAAAATTGGGTCTGACGCAATTTTGGCGCAGCGAGGGGTTTAGACGGCTCCAATCAGCCAGGCCTGGGGAAGATCGATCTTGGCTCGGCCATACATCTGTCGCTTCACGAGCTTCAGCTTCGTAATCTGGCCTTCCGTCTGACCGTTTGACCACGGCAAGGCAATTGCGGCGCGAACTGCTGCCTCATCCTTGCGGACCCCGTTGGCGAAGGAAGCAACGAGGGTTGTTCTGGCGCGGTCGATCGAAGGAGCCAGTTCCGTTGCCGCCTTTCGCCGGATCACAGCGTGGAACGCGGCGATGATCTGGCGGGCGTTCACCAGAGCCGGGACATTGCTTTCGATCGCGGCAATTGTCATCGTATCGGCCTTCGACAAATTATCTCTCCCGATCGTCATCAGCCGCGCGATGGTTCGCGCCGAAGGAATGCGCTTCAGGCCCTCTGCGTCCGCCCGTTCCGCGCGTCTCCGTCGGGTCGCCCACTCGGCGGCGACCCGCGCTGAACCGCGGAACCCCAGCGGCCGGAGCTGACGCCAGAGCCGGGCGGCATTACGGCAACCCGCCGTCCATTGCGCGTCGAGCCAGGGCGAATGCGCGTCGAGCGAACTTTGGCGTACGCGGAATATGTCGTCGCGCTCACCGCGGACGACCGGCCGGACGAGTTTACGGCTATGGCCCGTGCGACCAACGATCTGCTTGATTGGCGCGCCATCCTTCGCAAGCGTCAGGATCGCGGAATTGGTCTCCTCGCGACGAAGGTAACCCTCATATTGGATGCGCTCTGCACAGGTGAGAAGATCGGGGTTGATCGTCGTTGCGCCAATGGCGGTGCGGATCTGGCGCATGGATTTGCGCCCCGCATCGAGGAAAGCGCGGCTGGCGTTCTCCATGAGATGCCAGCGATCCGCGACCTGCGTCGCGTTAGGCAACGCCCTGGCGGCGGCCTCGCCATACCCGCCGCCGCGATCTCTCGCAACGACACCGACTTCGGGATGGCCGACGAGCCAGGCTTGCGCCGTGGCCTGTTCGCGATCCGGCAGGAGCGCCACGGGCCGACGCCGTTCCAGATCGCAGACGATCGTTCCATAGCGATGGTTTCTCCGCCAGCCCTCCGCCGGCTTCTCCGACAGGCTTTGCCCGTCGCTGTCGAAGTCTCAAGCCGGCTTCGCCCCGTCGTCGATGCCAATCACGTTCAGCGGGCCTGACGGGATGATGGCGCGCCGGCGCACGATCCGTAGCAACGTATCATTACTCACCGGCAGCATCATCCGGCCCGCGAAACTCGCCGCAGGCCTACCATGGCCTTCGTCGCTCGCCTCCTGCAGAGCGAAGGAAATCCCCGCGCGCACGCGCTGAGGCGCCTCCCGCGTCATTCCGAGCTCCATGGCGATAGAGTCGGCGGTACGGAAGCCGACGCCCCGGATGTCGCGGGCGAGGCGATAGGGGTCCTCCGTCATAACGGCGATGGCGTCGTGGCCATAGGTCTTGAAAATGCGCACCGCCCGCGACGTCCCGACCCCATGCGAATGCAGGAAGAGCATGATGTCGCGCACGGCTTTCTGCTCGGCCCAGCCCGCGGCGATCTTGCCGGCGCGGTGGTCGCCGATGCCGGGAACGTCGCGCAGCTTCTCCCGGCTGGTTTCGATGATCTCGAAGGTGGCGACGCCAAATCGCGCCACGATGCGCTGGGCGAGCTTTGGGCCGATGCCCCGGACCATGCCGGAGCCGAGATATTTCTCGATTCCCTCAGCCGTCGTCGGCGGCGTCGTCTTGAGAAGATCGGCCTTGAACTGGAGGCCGTGCGTGCGATCGGTCGTCCAGATGCCGACCGCGTGGATGAATTCTCCGGCCGAGATCGACGCGGCGTGGCCGACCACGGTGACGAGGTCGCGCTTGCCCCGGGCCTTCATCTTGAGGACCGCGAAGCCGCTGTCATCATTGTGAAACGTCACCCGCTCAACCGAGCCGACGAGCGTTTCGCGGGAGGACGCCGAGGCTGTTGACGGCTGCAAGAACGAAGCCTCAGTTCATCATCAAGATCGAACGAGGACCGAGCGCCGTTGATCGCAATACACGCCTCCATTTTGGTCATTCGATCTCTAAGAACAGCTGGTCTCATGGCATGGACGAACGGACTGGACCAATTAGCTGAATTTGTAGGGCCCCAGGAACAGATCGCCGAGGGCTTTGCGCATGCGCAGCGTAAGCCAGCGCTGGCGGCGATGTTCGCCGCGATCGTTCAGCATGTGGCAGCGCTGGCAGAACGCCTTCAGGTTGCGCGGACGGTTGTTGCCTGGATCATGGTCGAGATGCGCCGTCGCCAAATAGACGCGCGTGGAGCGGACCTCGTCGAAGGAAATGGTGTGTCGGCCCCGGGCCGGAGGAGCCGACCCTGCCCATCGCGCCAGGCCGCGCGCTCCGCGTCCCACCAGCGCCCATCGCCAAGATGGATGACGATCTGACCGTGTGGTAGCCGGCACTGCTCGCAGCGCCCCTTCGCCCGCTCGAAGCGGATCATTGTCGAGAGCTCCCGCCAATTGATCGGATAGAGCCAGCGGTATTGTGGACGGATGGGCATCCTAGGGGCCCCCGAGCGCGGTGACTCGCAGAGATCGACGACGAGCGTTAGACGGCGCTCGAGGAATTCAAGCGCTCCCGAGCGTCAAAACCATAAGTGAAAAGATCCGGTTCGTTCGCCATCAAACCCATGCGTTCATGGTCTGATTTTTGAGCCGTATATCCAGGGCAACTCATTGTCCAGCCTGTCGCTGCGCATGCGAAGGCGTTTATCCAGAAATTTGCTGTAGGTCCTGTTATGCACGCGTCGCAGATGGGCGGCGAGGTTGAAGCTATACCTAAGCCGCGATATCCTGCCGCACCGGACCGTTCAAAAAATCCCACGGATTGGGGATTTCGCGCCTGGGAGTCCATCCTGTAAAAATTGTTCCTAACGGATCGTCCAAAGTTTCGGACCTTGCGCCGGGCTGCTCAGCATGGCCGGCGGCAGCCACATCTGTCTCTTTATGGATATAGCACAACCCAGGAGCGATAAGGACTGCAATGAGACGTTCGAAAGAAGTTGCGTTGGATGTGCTGCTGCATTTTGAAGAGGAGCTGAACGCTCGCGCGCTCGCGGAATTCCTGCAATTCCTGCGTCGGCTCTATCGCCTCGAAGCCATATCCTATGTGTGCCCGTCGCTCTCGCTTTGGCTGATCCAGGACCCCTGTCTGGCGCTCGCCTATAGCGATGCGTGGCTCGACCATTGCGCGGCGAAAGCGGATCCGGCGGGAGAAGGGCAGGACGCTGCGCTGGACTGGACGTTTCTGCCGAGGATTGAAGCCGAGATGGGGCGCATGCAGGCCGAGGCCGACGTCGAGTTCGGCGGGCGCGGCTTCATTATTCGATTATCGGGGCCCGGCAATGCGCTCACGGGCCTGTTGTGGGTCACCGCCGATGACGACGACGCGAGCTGGGAGCAGCGTCGCGCCAAACTCAACAGGGGAGTTCGTCGACATCGGCCATTATGTCCATCATTGCGCGCCGCGCATGCATGCGGAGAGGACGGAGGACGCGACGGATCCAATGACGCGGCGCGAGATCGAAGCGCTCGGATGGTTTGCCGAAGGTTTGAAGGTCGATGACATCGGCGCGGCGATGCGCATCGCGCCGGCGATGGTGCGCGCGCATCTCGATCGGCGCGCTGCAAATTGGGCGCGCTGACGCTCGCGCATGCGGCGGCGAAGGCGCTGCGCAGCCAGCTGATTTGAATGTTTGGGCAGAGCGCGCGCCGCCGGGAGAAGCACAATGCCGAGAGAACCGATCGGCGCAAAGGCTGTTCCGGCTTGCCGCCAAGACGAGCCGCCATGCAAACCCGCGCTGAGCGCTTCGGAGGCGTCCAACGAAATCGTCGATCTTTGGGCGATTTGCGAAGCCTTTTTGCGCGTATCGCGGCGATTGCGCATTGAGGCGAACGGCCGGGTTTGCGAAGAGGCTTTTGAAGCCGTTCTAATGGTCGATCTGATCCGAGAGCGCAGTCGGATTTGTTGCGCTTTCGCGGCGACGCCGGCGACGAGCATAGAGGCTTTGACAGCAATGCCGCGGGCGGCGCGAAGCCCGCCGGCGGCAAGCAGGCGCTGTTGAGGCGGGCGTGGCGCAGTGCGGCCTGGATCGTCTCGGCTCCTTTGCGGGTGTTTCCGCGCGAGGAGATCGCCAAGAGCGCTAGCGCAATCGCCACCGTCGTAGGCGTTCTGAAGCGCGGGCCGCGTCCCGGGCCGACGGTCACAGTCATAGACGACCGGACCTTTGATCTCGAAGCGATGGCCTTTCGTCAGGGCCTGTCGGTCAGCCAGCTCGAGGCGCTGCTCAGGCGCCGCCGGCGGGCGAGCGCGCGGTTCGCCTATCTCGCCCTCGGTGGGCTGGCTGTGCTTTGGCGCCTGGCTCTATCGCCTGACGCATGGAGAGTGGAGCGCGGTGCCGCGCGACAATCAAGGTGAAAGACGTATTGCCTCAGCCGGAAATGTTCCCGAACGCTTGTTTGTTGCCTCATCATAAATGCTCCCGGCCGTCGTGGATTCAGCCTTACTTTCTCGGTGTACTTCCCCGAAGCAAGCCGCTCGCGAAGCGCGCTTCCCATTGCGCCGTAGCGAGCGAGCGGCTGGCGTCCCGTTGGTCTTTCACGAGAGTGCCGGTTCCCTGTTTTCCAAATGTTTGAGGAGTGGGCAGGATTCATCAGCATGGCTCGTGGACCCGAGGACAAGACTTTGGGCCGCCTGCCGGCGCAGAACTTTCAGCCGTCGCTGCAGCGTACGGAGGTGGCCGTCTCGATAGAGCTGTGGATGTTCGGCCATTAGGCGATCGAGGAACTCACGGGCGGTTCGCCAGGGTTCCGCCGCAAACCAGCTTTCAATCTGCAGATTGACCAACGCCAGCGGATCGGGTCGTCGGCGCGCGCGCGGAACTTTTGCTTTGGCCTTAGCGGTTGGATTGACTTCACCCTCCCGCCATGCCGTCTTCAAGCTGGCAAGGAACTGGTCGATCGTTGGCGGAGAGATTGATCCTGCTTCCGTTGTTGCGACTGGCGCGTCGGCGATTTCGACAAGCTTCTGCTGCCTAGCCCGAATATCTTGCAGGAGCCGGACTGGATCAAGGGTCGCGTAAACTGAACCGATTTGAAGACGGACATCCGCCGGAGTTCTCGGATCATCCAGCAATCGCTGATATGGCGTCGCCGGCTTGTGGTAGCGCTTGCGGACCTGCGCGCCGTCACGCTGCTTTTCAGCAAGTTTGAAAGAAGGTTGGAAGTAGTTCACGAAGAGCCGCGCCGAAGCGTAGAGACGGCTCAATTCGGCGGCAGCCTCGAGCCCTTCGAACCGCCGGTAGCCGACGATGCGCCGGACGATGGCGCCGTTCTTTTGTTCGACCCAAGCTTGATCGTTTTTACGGTAGGGCCGCGAGCGCGTGAACTCGATCTCATTCGCCACGCAATAGTCCTTAACCGTCGTATTCATGAAAACGCTATCGTTGTCCGTATCGAACCCGAGAACATCGATGGGTAGCCGAACCCGCATTTGCGACAGCACCTCGGTCAACAGAGTTTGCTCGCGAAAGAGGAGCGGCATGCATTCGGTCCATCCCGTGGCGATATCAGTGAGCACCAAGGTTTGGATAAAACTGCCGGTTGCCCGCGGACCGCTATGAGCGACCAAATCGGCCTCGAAGAACCCCGGTGGGGGATCATTCCAGTCAGAAAATGTCCTCACCGGCACGCTTCGGCGCAAGGAGGCCGACGCAACCGCCCGGCGCCGCTTGCGGCCACCGACTTGCTCCCTGACTTCCCGCAACGATCTATCAATCGTAGCGGCGCTCATTGAGTGGAGACGCGCGCGAACCTCATCCGCAAGTCTGAGATGTCCATGCCGCTCCATCGCCTCGATGAGCATCGGCACAAGAGACTTGAGCCGTTTGCCACAAATACGATCGGATGCCTCCCACAGCAAGATCAACGCCTCACGCACCGCTTCATCGTAAATCCGGCGTCCTGGTCGAGGCGCCGATCGCTGGCGTGGTTGGGCTTGCCTCAGCAGGCGCTGCGCGTGCTTGCGGTGCATTTTTGTTACCGCAACGAACTCATCGAGAATCCAACTCTTTTCCGAACGGCCGCTCCACGCGTATCGGCCCGTTATGGCCGCCACAAGTTCGTCGCGTGTCGTCATGCTTATCTGCCTCATATCGGCCTATGCCCTCTGACGCCCAAAAGGAGCAAATCAGATGAGGCAACAGGTTTATTTTAGGCAGCATTTCAGACGAGGCAATGCGAAGAGAGCGGCAATCAGGACGACGGCGCGGGGTCCGGGACCGAGGAAGGGCGCAGCCCGACTGAAGGTTATGGACCTCGCGGCGGCTGATCCCCATGGCGATCACGCCTGGCGATCGTGGTGAAAGCGGGTTGGGCTCGAGGCTTGTTCGATAGCGATTTAAGAGCCCGACCTTGCCCGGCAAACACATCACCGATCACCAAGCGAGATTGTACATGGATTTCCACCGCACCAACGCGACCGACGTGGCCGCCGCCAAGGCCGGGTTCAGCTCCTCCACCGGTCGCCGTCTGGACAATGGCCCCCGCCTGCCATCGCAAAAAAGGAAGCCGCGGGGGCGCCGTCGCGCCGATCCGCTCGCCGATGTCTGGGACGCTGAGGTAGCGCCGATGCTGAAGGCGGCGCCCAACCTGCGGCCCGTCACGATTTTCGAGGAGTTGCAGCGCCGCCGTCCAGGCCTCGGGGGCGGCATAAGGCGAACCCTGGAGCGGCGCATTCGGACCTGGAAGGCGCAGCACGGGCCTGACCAGGAGGTGATGTTCCGCCAGGCGCACGAGCCCGGGCGGCAGGGACTATCCGATTTCACCGACGTGAGCGAACTCGGGATCATCGTCGACGGCGCGCCGCTGGCGCATCGGCTCTATCATTTCCGGCTCGCCTTTTCCGGCTGGCAGCACGCTCATATCGTGCTCGGCGGCGAGAGCTTTGTGGCGCTCGCGGAAGGCTTGCAAAACGCGCTTTGGGCGCTTGGCGGCGCGCCAAAAGAGCACCGCACCGATAGCCTGTCGGCCGCCTACCGCAATCTGGATCGCGCCGCGCAGGAGGATCTGACGCGCCGCTATAATGACCTTTGCTCCGATTACGGCATGACGCCGACGCGCAACAATACCGGGGTCGCCCATGAAAACGGCTCGATCGAGGGCGCGCATGGCCATCTCAAGGTCGCGATCGAACCAGCGCTCCTGCTGCGCGGCTCGCGCGCCTTCGACGATCTTCCCGCCTATCGCCGTTTCGTCGACGAGGTCGTTGGCCGCCGCAACGCCCGAAACAGCAAACGGGTCGCGCTCGAACGCGCGGCTTTGAAGCCTTTGCCGGCGCGGCGCTCCGATGACTTCGAGGAGACGATCGTCAACGTCATCAGCACCGGCGGCTTCGCTTTGCGCAAGGTCTTCTACACCGCGCCCTCCAGGCTTATCGGCCACCGGCTGCGCGTGCGTCTCTGCGATGACCATTTGGACTGCTGGCTTGGCTCGACCCTCGTCTTGACCGTTCGGCGCGGCCGCCCCAACGGCAATCTGCGTGGTCATGTCATCAACTACCGGCACGTCATACGGTTTCCGACTGATTGACTCGATGCGTAAGGGGATTCACGCGGCTTTGCGAAGCGGTTAGGCTGGAACGCCATGAGTTCGGGGGATGCAGACACATGGCGGCGGTCGACGAGCATTTGAGTGTGGACGAGCTGGAACAGCGGTATGTGGCGTGTAGCGACGCGACGACATCACGGCATTTCCAGGCGATCTGGCTTTTGGCGCGTGGTCACACGGTTTCGCAGGTCTCGGCGACGACGGCGTTCGGCGCGCGATGGATCGAGCAATTGCTGGCGCGCTACAGCGCCGAAGGCCCCGAGGCTCTCGGCGATTTGCGTCGCCGCAACGGCGCGGCGGCGACGATCCTGAAGCCCGGGCTCCTGGCGAAGCTGCGCGACCGGCTTGGCGCGCCGCCGCAAGATGGCGGGCTGTGGTCGAGCCGCAAGGTGGCGAACTGGATGGCGGCGGAACTCGGCCTGGCCTCGGTTGCGCCGCAGCGCGGCTGGCGAGCCGGGAGCCGCGTCGCCGGACAAAGCGAAGCGTTCCGCGATAGCGGATTGTCCGGAGCGACGAAGGCGAGGTAGGCCTTGAAGATCCTATGGGGGCGAGCGGCGGTGAAGGATCGGGTATCCTTTGGCCTGTTGCTCAAACCCAAGGGACCCCGACATGCGACCGACTAGAAATCCGACCGTTTCGACTGCCGCTCTTGATTATGATAGCACGATGATCAGCGCTTTGGAGTTGAGTTCGAAAAAGTGGGTGTTTGCCGTTCAACTCCCGGGCGTAAACAAGCACACGCGGCATGTGCTGGCGCCGAACGGCGCGGCACTAGTGCAGCGTTTCCGAAATACGACTTATATCAGGCGGCCTCATCGATTTTGTAGGACCAAGTGTGGACGACTGGGTTTTGGTTGATGTCATCGATGGCGGCCAAGATGCGATCTTTGAGTTCTTGCTTGGAAGCGACCCGGATATGGCGCAGCACGGAGCGCGCAAGCTTGGAGAAGAAGCCTTCGACCAGGTTGAGCCAAGAGCCGTGTTTCGGCGTGAAGACGAAGATGAAGCGTCCTTCGGGCTGCGTCGCGAGCCACGCCTTGGTCTCTTTGGAGATGTGGGCGGAATGATTGTCGAGGATCAACTTGATCGCGGTCGAAGCCGGATAGGCCGCATCGAGAAGCTTCAAGAACTCAATGAACTCGCGCGAGCGGCGGCGTTCCTTGACGAGGCCATGGACCTTGCCAGTCACGAGATCGATGCCGGCAAGCAGGCTCAGCGTTCCGTGGCGCTGATACTCATGATCTCGGGCGAAAGCCGCATGACCGCCGGGTTTCGGCGGCAGGTCCGGCGCGGTCGCGCCAATCGCCTGCATGCCAGGCTTCTCGTCGTAAGAGACGATTGCTTGCCTCTCGCTTGGCTCGGCCGACGCGGCGCCGGCTGCCTTAAGGATTTCCACCTCTTTGTAAACACAGAGGATTTGCGCCATTTTGACTCCAAACTCGGGGTCGCGGCGCTCGAGATAGTAACGCACCTTGTGGGGCTTGATCGCCTGGGCGCCGAGGATCTTGCAAACCGTGCCCTGAGCCAGATTGGAAAGGCAATCATGCCCGGCAGCCGGCCCATGTTCGCGCGCATGGCGGGCCAAAAGGCGCGTCGTCCACAGCTCATGTGGATAGCCGAGATCCTTGGCTTTCCGGCAGGCCAGCGACACCAGCCATGTCTTGGCCTCGGGCGTGATCGTCGCCTCTTTGCCTGGCCGGGGGCTATCATCCAGCGCCGCCAATGGGCCGAACGCCACGGCCCGCTCGACACAGCGCCGGACCGTCTGATTATGCACCCCCAAGGCGCGACCAACGGCGAAAAAGGACGGGTCCTCCTGATAGGCCAAAAGCATGCGCGATCGCTCGACCCGGCTCGCTGTTTCAGTCCGCGATCGCGCAATCGCCATCAGCTTCGTCATGTCTTCTTCCCCAATGGTCAACTCGACCACAAGCCGCGCCGCCGCCATCTTAAAAGCCTCGTTCAGCAAATCACCGAACAAAGCTACAATGCATCGCCGCAAGATAAAATCCCGCTCAACTCAGCGGTTTCATGGAATCGCGGCACTAGTGCCGCGCCGTTCGGCGCCAGCACATGCCGCGTGTGCTTGTTTACGCCCGGGAGTTGAACGGCAAACACCCACTTTTTCGAACTCAACTCCAAAGCGCTGATCATCGTGCTATCATAATCAAGAGCGGCAGTCGAAACGGTCGGATTTCTAGTCGGTCGCATGTCGGGGTCCCTTGGGTTTGAGCAACAGGCCAAAGGATACCCGATCCTTCACCGCCGCTCGCCCCCATAGGATCTTCAAGGCCTACCTCGCCTTCGTCGCTCCGGACAATCCGCTATCGCGGAACGCTTCGCTTTGTCCGGCGACGCGGCTCCCGGCTCGCCAGCCGCGCTGCGGCGCAACCGAGGCCAGGCCGAGTTCCGCCGCCATCCAGTTCGCCACCTTGCGGCTCGACCACAGCCCGCCATCTTGCGGCGGCGCGCCAAGCCGGTCGCGCAGCTTCGCCAGGAGCCCGGGCTTCAGGATCGTCGCCGCCGCGCCGTTGCGGCGACGCAAATCGCCGAGAGCCTCGGGGCCTTCGGCGCTGTAGCGCGCCAGCAATTGCTCGATCCATCGCGCGCCGAACGCCGTCGTCGCCGAGACCTGCGAAACCGTGTGACCACGCGCCAAAAGCCAGATCGCCTGGAAATGCCGTGATGTCGTCGCGTCGCTACACGCCACATACCGCTGTTCCAGCTGGTCCACACTCAAATGCCCGTCGACCGTCGCCATGTGTCCCATCCCCCAACTCATGGCGCTCCAGCCTATCTGCTTCGCAAAGCCGCGTGAATCCCCTTACGCATCGAGTCAATCAGTCGGAAACCGTATCACTGATCGCGTACGCAAGCTTCGCCAAGCTCGAAAAACGTTTAGGTGAACTGATTTTACAAGTGTTAGCCAAGCGTTTATGCAATGACGTTATCCATGGAGCATTCCCCGAGAAGGTTGTGAAGAGTTTGCACCGTGAGGGATCGTATGATTATTCGTTAGCGACCTATGAAGACCTGATACAAAATCATTTGGCATAATTGGAACCTGTCTTAGTCGCTGTTCGCAACCTCACAAACAAAGGCTAAGAAACTTCTGGAGAGTATCAACTACGGGCCGCGCCGATATTTGGCTCACCCCCATAAGGCCAACCAACAGGACTATCAGTTCAGGTCTGAAAATATTACCGCCATCGAAAATGGTCTAGCTGTGGTCGAGGCGGCTCAACGCAGGTTTGCTGGCGAAGACTAGGAGGCGCGATTGGCGGTCAGGCGGATCGTAGCGAACATCGCAGCCCAAAGCATCGACGAAGCAAGGGCCTTCTACGCCGATATTCTCGGCCTGCGGCTGGCGATGGACTTGGGCTGGATCGCGACCTTCGCGGCCGAAGGCCCCGGCGTCCCGCCGCAGATCAGCATCGCTACCGAAGGCGGGTCCGGCGCGCCGGTCCCCGACCTTTCCATAGAGGTAGATGATCTCGAAGAGATCCATCAGCGCGTCGTCGCCGCAGGAGTGCCGATTGTATACGGACCGGCGCGCGAGCCGTGGGGCGTAAGGCGCTTTTATGTGCGCGATCCTTACGGGCGTCTCATCAACATACTTGCTCACGACTGAACGCTCCGCCGCCACGAACATATATTAAGCAAGTAAATCAAATATTTGGCGCAGACGGAGAAATTGAAAGGGCGCAAACAAATGAGCGATACATCGACGGACGAACGGGAAGAGGCGACCGACGCTGCGACAGAGATCGCTATTGCGGCCGAGCGGCGGCGCTGTATCGATCGCGTGCTGACCCGTGCCGCGCTGCGCGATCAGGCCGCCGTTTCTCTGGACGAGGCCGCAGCCGACTCTGGCCCGGAGAAGCCGAGCGAAGGAGCGGCGGAGCGTGCGCGAATGCAAGCGGACGTCGCGCGCGATATAGCGCGCTATTTGGGCGAGCAGTCAACGCTTTGAGCCCGCGTTATCGCCGCCCATATCGCCGAGGCTAAGGCTCGACAGGCGCCGTGAGCCTTCCGCGTCGGCTGCCCTCGTTCGGACCGAGGTCGTCGCTCATGTCTTAGGGACGTTCCGTCACCTATCTGTCCGGGCCGGACAATCGAGGCTGGAGCGGGCGAAGGGAATCGAACCCTCGTATGAAGCTTGGGAAGCTTCCGTTCTGCCATTGAACTACGCCCGCAGCGCCGCAAAAACTCTAGTCGCTCGCCCGACGTATTTCAATGTGCGGCGCGGCCGCGTCCTCGCTTAATTTTGGGGCAGGCGGAACGCTCTGTCCCACTCACGTAGTGGGTTTGTTTGAATTTCGGCTTTCGACCCTTTGCTGCCCTCCAAGGGCGGCCCCGTGAACGGGCGGAAAGCGCGACAAAGCGGGCGGTGCAAGAATCGAAATTTTCGCAAGGTCGCAGTCAACTTCGAGACTTGCCAACGCCGATCGCGTACCGCACTTTGAAGACCCCTCGGCGGAACACTGATGGGCTCTCATATGTTCCAATACACTCCGCATGTTAAAGAGGCACATGCATTTCGCGAGATTAGCCTCGACTTCACAACTCCTGCAGAAATCTTCAGGGAAGCAATCGCTAATTCGCTCGATGCATATGCTCGACGGATTTGGCTTCGGGCCTCCGTCGAGGAGCGGCGTGGTCGGGAAACCGTGCTGATAGACATCTGCGACGACGGTATCGGCATGAATGCGCCCGCAGTCGAGGCATTTCTCAATCTTTCCAACTCGGTCAAACCCAACACCCCGCCATCGGGAAGATCGCAGCGCCGGATGTCAGGGTACAAAGGGCACGGCACCAAGATATATTACAACAGCGAAGAAGTTGAGGTAATCACATATAATGGCGAAGATGCTCCGGTCGCTTGTCGGCTCAAGGACCCGCGGGGGGAGCTCGCGGTTGGAAAGTTACCAACTGCGGAAATTGAAGACATCTCGCTCGAAGAGCTGAAGCGCCGCCGTGAAGAATACGGATTCGGAGAGCTTGGCGCGGTTTCCGGGACGTTGGTTCGTGTCGTCGCCTATCACCAGAATAGCAAAGACGGGCTTGAGCATGTGCGACTTCGTGACTATATAGTTTGGTTTACCCGTTGGGGCAGTTGGGAATCTAAGCTTTATTCGGCAGCGAAACTCTCGCGCCAAGAGGTTGATGATCTCCGAAGTTGTGAGTTGTTCCTTCGTGGATTGGGCAAGGAACCGAGACCTGCGGACTACGACACAATTCCTTTTGGTCATCCATTTCCGGCGAATGATGAGACTGATATTCGCAAACTGCGTGCGAAGGATAATGTTGACCCCCTGAAATTCTACGTTCGGACATGGGTATTTCCCAACGAGCCTTTGATTAAGAATCCCGATAAGCGGATTGACTTTCTATTCGCCCTTGAGGGCGAAGGCGCTCGCAGAGAGTACAATGATATGCTGCGTCGCCAGAGAAAAGAGAGACGGCCAGGCGACTATCTTTCCGAGGAACGCTATGGACTCTGGGTCGGATGCGATTATGTTGCAGTCGAACGGTTCAACGCGTGGGTATCGGAGCGATCAGAGTACACGCGGATGCATGCATTTGTGAATTCTCAGAACCTAGACCTAACCTCAAATCGGGGCAGCGTGGAAAATACCCCGGCCGAGTTGCTTAAGGACATCGAAAACACAGTGAAATTGCTTTTCGAAAGGCGAATTGAACCCGATGAGGACTATATAAAATTTCAAGACGAACTATTAGCGATCGAGCGACATCGCCACGCTTCGAGAGAAGGCGATGATTATCGTAGGCGCTTGAGACGGTTGGGGGCAAAGGAGGTTACAAAGATAAGTGCAGTAGAATTTTATTCGCCGCAAACCGAAACGGACCTAATCGCTTTAGCTGCGGGTCTACAATCCGTCTTACCGGATTTGTTTCCGTTTGTGGTCCGTGACTACAACTCGCACTTCGGGTTTGATGGATTGGCTGCGCGCAACAAGACCCTTGCCATCAACGAGACTTCAGCATTTGTTCGTAGAGTTCAAGGTCGAACTCAAGAAAGATTTCAACCACACGTTCGAACGCCTGGAAGCGATAATCTGTTGGGCTTCCCGGGTTAAGGATGGTGAGGACGTGAATGATCTAGCCGGTAAAAAGTGAACATATCACATCTCGACCCGCGAGGACGGAAGTAGAGTGCGATACATTGTCATTCCAGACAGTCCGAGGAACGTAGAGGTAATTCTTCTCAGGGAGTTGCTTGAACAGCGAGGCTACAAGTTCCGCCCAGTGGGCGAGTAACGGAGCGCGCTCAAGACGAGTTAAGCTTTCCCTGAGGGAACTTGCTGAATTGGCCAGACAGTCAGGCTATTTCGCACTCATAATGGAATGACGGGTTTCGCCCGGACTCTGGTCCTTCCCGAGGCGTCACCTGTAGGCGCGCTCTCCGCCCTTTGCGGTAGTTATGCGGACCCCTACCCCCACTCATGATCGCTCGACAAGGGAGCGGAGGCGCGACAAAGCATTGTCCCATTGCTCTGAAACCTCCTCGAGATACGATCTCGCCTCGGCGATCGTCTCCGGACGAAACGCGAATTGGCTTTCCCGGCCGGTTCGGGCGCTGCTCACCAGCCCTGCATTCTCCAGCACGCGAAGGTGCTTGGTGATGGCCTGCCGGGTCAGCACTGTATCCGCCGACAGTTTTGCAATCGATCGGCTTTGTCCGTCGCTCAGCTTGGCGAGGAGCGACAGACGCGTTTCGTCGCCGAGCGCCGCGAAGATCGGCGCGGGGTCTCGCCGCCGCGCCTGCGCCCTATCGCTCGACATGGGCCTTGATGTTTTCCACCTGCTGCGTCCAGCCGGCGTCGTTCATGCGCAAAGCGTCCGGCCGCCGATGACTTGGCAGCGCGTCGAATCCCGATTCGCAAACGAATAACCGCGTTCCGGTTGCCGTCGGTTCGAGCCGAAATTCAACGAGCGTTGGCTTTTCCGGAGCGTAATCGACGTTGGGGTCGACGGCATAGGGATGCCAGGTGAACGAGAAGTATGTCGGAGCCTGCATTTTCTGGATCTTGGCTTCCCATTTAAGGCCCTCGTGACCCGCGCAACTCATGCGCCCGCTGGCAGTCTCTCCTGGGACGAACGGCCCATCAAGCGTGACCCGGAACCAATCGGCGAACTCGACATGATCGGTCAGCGCGCGCCAAACCCGTTCGATGGGCGCGTTCAATTCAATGCTCTTTTCAATGCGGTCAGCCATATGCAACCCCCTGGTTGCTGATACGATGGCAGCAATCATCGAATCAAGCAACCAAAAAGTTGCGTATCCCATTTTCGTCCGAACCTTCGGCAAACCGCCGAGGCCCCGTCAGTTCAGGACGCAGCTTTTGACCCACCAGTCAGAATGCGCCCGCAAAATCGCCTTTTTTGCCCGCGCCGCGGCTTTACAATTCTTGAAAATCGCGAAGCAGGTCGCGCCCGATCCCGACATGCGGGCGAGCCGGCAGCCCGGCGCGGCGGAAAGAACCGCCAGCACGTCGCCGACGATGGGGGCGAGGCGGCAAGCCGCCGGCTCCATGTCGTTGCGGCCTTTGCGCAAGGCGGCGATCAAATCCTCGACATGGATGCCGGACGAAAGGGCGGGATGGCCGCGATAGCCGGTTTCTGCGCCCGGCGCGATATTCATTGCCGCATAGACGCGTCCGCTCTCTAGCGGCGCGCCGGGATTGACGATGAGGCTGACGAGCGGGGGCAAGTTCAGCAAAGGTCCGAGCTCCTCGCCGAGGCCCCGCATCATGCGCGCGCGGGAGGCGACGCAGACGGGAACGTCCGCGCCGGTGTTGCGGGCGGCGGCGAGCAACCTTTCATCATCGAGGCCAACGCCATTGGCTCTGGCGAGAAGCCGCAACGCCGCCGCGGCGTCGGACGAGCCGCCGCCGATGCCGGCCGCGACGGGGAGACGTTTCATCAGATGAAACGAGCCGAGCTTTGCGCCAGGAAAATTCTCCGCGAAATGGCGAGCGGCGCGAAGAACGAGATTGTCGGCGACCTCGCCCGCCGCGGCGGCGGTCGGCCCTTCGATCGAGAGGCGAAGCGAATCGCCCTCAGTGAAAGACAATTGGTCGCCGGCGCGGGAGAAAGCCACCAAACTCTCGAGCCCGTGCCAGCCGTCAAGGCGACGGCCGACGATATGCAAGGTGAGATTGATTTTCGCGGGCGCGCGTTCGATCAAAGGCAAGGGATTTTGCTGCAAAGGCGCCTGGGTAGCGAAGCGAGGGGAGCGGCCCCTTCAGCGCTGAAGCGGAACGCGCCATTCAATAGCCTCAAGCGGCGCGCTTCGCAATCTCACGAAGCGCGATGTCGCGCCGATCGGCGGGCCCAAAGCGGCCTCAGCCGCCATTCTCCTTCGCCGGCGTCTGTTCCTTGGGATTAGCCTCGGCGGCGGCGGGCGTCGGGTCGTCCTCGAGGCCGTGCTCGATCTTGTCGAGAATCTTCGCTTTGTCCTCCGGCTCGGGGCCGAGGTCGCGGGCGTGATTCCATTGGAAATGCGCCTCGAGCTTGCGCCCGACGCGCCAATATGCGTCGCCGAGATGATCGTTGATGACAGGATCCGAGGATTTGAGGTCGATGGCGCGCTCCAGTTCTTTCACCGCCTCGTCGTAGCGGCCGAGCTTGTAATTGGCCCAGCCGAGACTGTCGACGATATAGCCGTCGGTCGGCTGCAGATCGACCGCCTTGTGCAGCATGGCGAAGGCTTCGTCGAGATTGACGCCCTGGTCGACCCAGCTATAGCCTAGGTAGTTGAGAACGAGCGGCTGATCCGGAGCAAGGGCCAGCGCCTGCTTGAAGTCCGCCTCGGCGAGCGGCCATTTTTTGTCGCGCTCGTAGGAAATGCCGCGGAAATAATAGAGCGACCATGGCGCTTTGGCGGTCTTGTCGGCTTCTTTGATCGCCCGCGTATAGGTGTCTATGGCTTCGGCGTATTGCTTGTGTGAGCGCTGCAGATTGCCGAGCGCCGACAGCGCGTCGCCATTGTCGGGATGCTCGCTGACGATCCTTTTCAAGAACGCCGCCGATTGGTCGGAGCGTCCGAGCGTTTCGAGAATGAGGCCGGTCTGGATGTCCGCGGTCGTGCGCAGCGGATCATTATCGGGGATCAGCGCGTAGACATCGATCGCCTGCTCGTTCTGTTTGATGCGCTCGTAGATGTCGGCCAAAGTGATGATGGCTAGATTGTTATCCGGCGCCAGATACAGGGACAGCCGCAGATAGATCATCGCTGCGAGTTCGTCGCCTTGCCGTCCGCCGGCGGCGCCGAGGCCGTAGAGAACCTCTGCGGAACCCTGTTCCGCGTTCCTCACCAGCATTTCAAGGGGCTTGCCGCGCTTGAGATCATTGAGCGCCGCGACGACGACCGGATGGCTCGGAAGAATCTGATCGAAGGCTTCGTAGACCTTGATCGCTTCGTCGGTCTTGCCCTGACGGGCGAGGAAGCGCGCGTAGGCGTCGACCAGCCGCAACGTATTCTTATCGGCCTCGTAGGCCGTCTTGAGCCGCCGCGCCGCTTCAGCGTTGTTCTTGGCGACATTGGCGATCAAGCCGGCGTGGTAATCACGGAATACGCCGAAATTCTCGTCGCGCAGCCGGTCGACCAGCTCCAGCGCCTTGCGCGGATTGCCCTCGCCGAGATAGCACCAAGCGGTCAGAAGCGTGGCCGTGATGTCGCGCTGCTGACCCGCTCCGCCTTTGGCGAAATGGGCGCGCGCGGCGGCGAATTGCCGGTTCTTGATCGACTGAACGCCGAGAGCGAGGTGGGCGAGGCTGTTGTCAGGTTCGTGGGCGACGAGACGTTCCGCCAGCCCGAAGGCGTCGCGCATATTGCCGTTCGAGACGGCGGCGACGAAAGCGCGCTCGATCAGCTTCGGATTGCGCGGATCAAAGCGCAGCGCTTCGCGAAAGAACGTCGCTGCGGCGACCGTGTCGCGCTCGGCGCCGGCGACGAGCGCCGCGAGATAATTCCCGGCCGGGCTCTCTCCGACCTCGAAAGGCGTCGCGATGGCCAAATTTTCTCGCGCTCGAGCCTCGGCGCTCGCGAAGGGCCCCGACATAAGAAAGCACGCGAACGCCGCGACGAGGACGCCGCCAAAACGCAGCCGGCGCCAAGCCGGGGCGCCGATGGTCTGCGCGCTTTTGGCGGCGCCTAGCAGGAGGCTGGAGACGATTGGTTGGCCGGCGTCGACCTGACCCTGGTCGCGGCGAGCTGATTTGGGCTTAAACGACATGCGATCGATGTTCCGTGCCTGAGGCCGCGCCCTGCGAGAGGGGATGAGGAATTGGGTAGCTTGTCACGCCGAACATGGCTGTTTTGCGTCGCCCGGGCAAGCGCACGACGCGCGACCGTCAAATCCGCCCGCCCCGCCCACGCTGGAGCGCATTGACGCGAGCCATAGCCGATTTGCCGCCTAGTTTTCTGCGCGAAACGCGCGCTGAACGATCTACGCGCGCAAAGTCTGAGGACTGTTTTTATAGGCCGCCGTCTGTGACCGCAAGTCCTGGAGACAAAAGTCCGGGCTCACCTTCGGAAGGCCGCGCAAAGCGGCGTCATGTCTGGCCTGGCCTCAGTTTATAAAAAATATGATGCCCGATGACGTCCATTTTCTCAAGGCTTTTGGCCCAGCGCGGCCGGACATGATTCATCGGCCGGCAGCGAGACGGCGGCCCGCGGCGCCCAGCCAACATGGAGCGACGTTGCCCAAAGTTTAACCGAACCGCGACGGACCCATGCGCGTCCCAACGAGCCCGCGCGGCCTATGGCGAGTGCGCCAATTTTACCGCTCAGATTTAATATTCTCGGTTAAGCTTGAGAATGCCTTAAGCGAGAGTTCGCTTCTTCGCGCCAAAAAGGCGCGCTCCGATGCTCTCAAAAAACGCGGTTGACGCAGAAGTTGACGACATCGCTCAGCGCGAATTTCCAGGGCGACGACGGAAAAAGCTCCAGCGCGTCGCGCGCCATCGCGCCATAATGCCGGGCGCGTTCGACCGTGTCCTCCAGGGCGCGATGCTTGTGCATCGTCGCAACCGCGGTCTCGAGATCGCCATCCCCGACTTCGCCCCTCTCCAGGGTGCGGCGCCAGAACTCGCGCTGCTCCGGCGTCCCGCGGCGAAACGACAGCACGACCGGCAAGGTGATCTTGCCTTCGCGAAAATCGTCGCCGACGTTCTTGCCGAGCTTGGCGGAGGTTCCGCCATAGTCGAGCGCATCGTCGATCAGCTGAAAGGCGATGCCGAGATTGAGCCCATAACCGCGGCAGGCGGCGATCTCGGCTTTGGGCCGCGCGGCGAGCTGCGGGCCGACCTCGCATGCGGCGCCAAACAGGGCCGCCGTCTTGGCGCGGATCACCGCGAGATAATCGTCTTCGCTGGTCTCGGTGTCCTTGGCGGCGGATAATTGCATCACTTCTCCCTCCGCGATCACGGCGGCGGCCGACGATAAAACCTCGAGGCAGGGAAGGGACCCGACCTCGACCATCATCTTGAAGGCCTGGCCGAGCAAGAAATCGCCGACGAGGACGCTCGCCTCATTGCCCCACAGCATGCGCGCCGCGAGCTTGCCGCGCCGCATGTCGCTCTCGTCGACGACGTCGTCATGCAGCAGCGTCGCCGTGTGCATGAACTCGACCGAGGCGGCGAGCTTGATATGGCCGGAGCCGCGATAGCCGCACAATCCAGCCGCCGCCAGAGTGAGCATCGGGCGCAATCTTTTGCCGCCGGACGATATTAGATGGTTGGCGACTTCCGGTATCATCGAGACATCGGAGGCCGACCGGCCGAGAATTGCCTGATTGACGCGCTCCATATCGGCGCTCACCAGGGCGACGAGCTGCTCGGCGCCGGGATCCGGCGTTTGTTCTTCTAAAGGAATGACAACGCCCAAATCGATTTCTCCGGGGATCGGCGCAGACTTATTAGGGTGCTCACGGACGCTTTTCAACTCTTGAGCGCAGCGCCAGCGATCTTGCAGGCCGCTGTGCTTCGTGAGAGGTCTTGTTTCAGGCGGGTGTATTGCGGGCAGGCCACTTCCCGAGCGAATAAAACATAAGGAGGCCAATTGGTCGAATTGCTCCGCACCAACGACCTTGTGCTGATTTCGCGGGTCGAGGCAATCCTTCTTGAAATCGGCGTCCCCGTCTTCGTTGCCGACCGGCACATGAGCTCAGTCGAGGGATCGCTCGGCTTTCTGCCGCGCCGGCTGCTCGTTTCGGACGAAGACGTCGGCGTTGCACGGGCGGCCCTCGCGGAAGCCGGCCTCGGCGAGGAATTGCGGGATGATTGATCAGGCTGAGATCGACGAGACACTATCCGACTCGATAAAGACGAGCGGTTTTTTCGGCGGCCGGCTTTTGCTGCGCCAGCCGGCTCGCGGCCATCGCGCCGGCACCGACGCGGTCTTGCTGGCGGCCGCGGCGCCGAAGGATTTTGCCGGTCTCGTCCTTGACGCCGGCTCGGGGGTCGGCGCCGCAGGCTTGGCGCTCGCCGCAACGCGGCCAGGGGCGCGACTCGGCCTCATTGAAAGCGACGAGCCGACGGCCGAACTGGCGCGCGCGAATCTCGCGCTCAATGGAATGGCCGACCGCGGCGAGGTTTTCTTGGCCGATTTGTTGTCGCCGCCAAGCCGCCGCGCCGCCGGCCTCGTCGACGAGAGCGCCGGTCTTGTGATCTCCAATCCGCCGTTCTTCGATCCGCGCCGGTCTCGCCCGTCGCCGGACGCCGGAAAGCGCCGCGCCCACGTTATGCGTGAAGCTGTCATGCGGGACGACGCCGCGCCGGGGGGCGGGGGGAGTGGGCTACATGCCTGGATCGCGGCAAGCCTCGCGCTTGTTCGGCCCGGCGGAACTTTTATTCTGATCCATCGGCCAGAGAGCCTCGACGCAATTCTCGCCAGCCTCGAAGGGCGGGCGGGCGCAGTCGCCTTGCTGCCGGTTCACGCGCGTCAAGACCAGTGTGCAATCCGCATCCTTGTGCGCGCCACGAAAGGGAGCCGCGCGCCGCTGTCGATCGCTTCAGCGCTCATCCTCCATGACGGCGCGGAATCCACCGCAATGGCGCAGGCCATCCATCGTGGTGAGGCGCCGATCGAGTGGTAGCCAACGGGCGAGAGAGGCCGCGGCGCAGATCGAGAGATTATGCGAAGTTCGGCCACGCGGTCTTCTAGAGGCATTGCTGAACGGCTCGGCCGTCGCTTACGGAAAATTCGGCGGCTTACAAAGTCCCAAAACGAAAATCGAAGCGAGCCGGTGGATAGGCGAATGGGTATTCCAGACGGGCAGCGCCGAATTCGCTTTCGCCGCGGGCGAAATCCACGATCTCACGATCATGCCCAAGCATGCTTCCCAACAGGACGTGATCGTGCCCGTGAATGAGCAAAAAATAGAAAAGCAATTTTCCGCTGTCCGCCTGCAGGAATTGGTCGACTTCTTCAAAGTGAGTTCGTTCAACAACCGCGAAATCGCTAAGAAGGGAGCCGAGGAACACTTTCACATGTTGATCGCTGTTAGGTTGATTTGGGAGGCAAGACGTCGTTCAGGAACAGCGGGAAAAGGCGGCCGCCCGAAAACGCTTAAAATTCGGACATAGCGCCCTGGTTTCGCCGAACGTGGAGTTATTTCAATCACTTAAAATCAGGTCAAAAAAATGAGCTGACCGGATTGTCCGTATTTCTGACCGGTTTTTTCTGTGCGACCCTCCGTGTCGTAATTAAAACGACGCGAGAAAATTCTCATGAGAGTCCTGAATTTCGAAGAAGCCGCTGGGCGAATGGGCATAGTGAGGCGCTCGCTCGAGCGTTTGATTGCGCGCGGTGAAGGTCCGTCTGTGATCCACCTGAGTCCGCGCCGGCGCGGAATTCTGGAATCCGATTTCGAAAAATGGCTGCTCACCCGCCGTCGCGCGGCGCGAGGCGAGACCACCGATTCGCTGAGACTGCGCGGGTGAGCGGTGGCGGCGCCCAAAGCGGCGAAGCCCGGCACCGCGGCAGCGGCGAACCGGCTTCTCAAAAATTGAACGGGTTGGCGACGCGTTCAAGATTCTGCCTACCGCAAAACCCCGCCGCCAGCAAGCCTGCTTAGCGTTGACGGGTGGCGGCCATGACCCTTGCCGAAATCGCCAAGGCGCTCGGCGGCGAAGTCTGTAGCGGCCAAGTGCTTGCTCCGGGGCCTGGACATAGCGCGAAGGATAGAAGCCTCTGTGTGCGCATGTCCGCCGACGCCCCAGACGGCTTCGTGGTCACAAGTTTCGCCAACGATGACTGGCGCGTCTGTCGCGATCACGTGCGCGCCCGGCTCGGGCTAGGCGCATTCCGGCCGGGGGGCAGCAGAGCGACGCTGAACAGGGATTTGTCTCAAATTGAGACAGAAAATGTCACAAAACGAGACACCAACGCCGACGCCAATGCCATGCGACTCGCCGCACTCGCGATCTGGCGGCGCAGCGTTGATCCGCGCGGAACGGCCGCCGAACGATACTTGAACGGCCGCGATGGCATCACCCTCCCGGACTGCGCCGCCTTGGAAGCGATCCGGTTTCATCCGAATTGCTCATTTGATGGCGGTCGCGTCCATTCACCGGCGATGATCTGCCTCGTTGGTAACATTCTGAGCAATGCGCCGCAAGCCATTCACCGTCTCCCGATCGATCTCGACGGCAAGGCCGCCCCGATCAGCGACACAAAACGCTGGGCGCTTGGGCCGATTGGCGGCGGCGCGATCAAGCTCGATCCCGATGAAGACGTCACCATGGGGCTTGCGATCGGCGAGGGCGTCGAGACCTGCCTGGCCGGGCGGCAAATCGGCTTCCGGCCGACATGGGCGCTGCTCTCGGCCGGGCAGATCAAGGACTTTCCTGTTCTCCCTGGGATCGATGGCCTCACCATCTTCGTGGAAGCCGACGAAACGAGCCGCGAAGCGGTGCAGGTTTGTTTCGACCGTTGGCGCGGCGCAGGGCGCGATGTTTTCGTGCAGGCCTCCGCCTGTAGCAGCGACCTCAACGACGCCCTCCGGGGGACCGCGTCATGACCGGCCGCGCGCCCGAGGAGCACCCCTACGCCAAGTCGCGCACGGCCGAATTTGAGGAAGCGCGCAAGAAGAAACTCAATGGCGGACATGGTCCGGGCGAGGCTTTTTTCGACCAGCGAGCGCCGCCGGATGAGCCAGCGCCGCCGCCTTCACGCGATGACTTGCTGCTTTCGGCGTGGCTCAAACGCCAGCTGCCGTTGCGCGACTTTCTTATGGGCGGCGTCGCCTGCACGACTTCGCGCTGGCTCATTTTTGGCGAGACCGGCATAGGCAAAACATTGCTCGGCGCGGATATGGGCGCTGGCATGGCGTCGGGGCGGGGCTTCCTGGACTGGACGGGCCAGCGCGCAGCGCGCGTCATGTATCTCGACGGAGAAATGCCAGCCGAGACCTTCCAGGAGCGCATCCGGTTCATCGCTAAAAGGTACGGTGAAGGGCTTCCGCTGTGGGGGTACAACCGCGACGTGCTGACCGCTGACGACATGCCGCCGCTCAACACGCCGGAGGGGCAAAACTGGCTGCGGCGCGAGATGGAAACTGTCAAACCGGATGCGATTATTTTCGACAGCATCATGGCGCTTCTGATTGGCTCAATGAGCGACGAAGAGGGCTGGGCGCCAATGAAACCGTTTGTGCGGGAGCTATCCGCCAGGCATGTTGGTCAATTTTGGCTGCACCATGCCAATGACCTCGGCAAGAGCTTCGGAACGAAAACCCGGCTTTGGGAAATGGATACGATCGTTTCTCTTTCGGGGGTAAGCGAAGAGGAAGCCCACGAAGGCTTAATCCGTCTCCAATTTGAAAAAGCTCGGCTGCGGACGTCGGCGAACGCCGAGCAATTTCGCCCGCTCATTCTTCGCTGCGACGATGACGGCTGGCATTGCGAAAACGCCCCGCGCAACGCTGGCAGCGGCAGGCCGACCGCCGTTGAAACGCTCGGACGTCAATATCTCACAGCCTACGATCGGCTCGCCGATGGCGTCGAGAAGACGCACGGGCTCGATTTCAATCTCGTCCGGAAAGTGAACGTCAACGCCATCCGCGACGAATTGAAAAACCGCGGCTTCCTAGACGTCGACGATGAAGGGCGTGTCACCGCCGCCGCGCGTCGGTCGCTCTGTGACGCCAAGACCAAACTGCTCGGAGAAGCAAAACTCGTGGAAAGTGAGGGCGTGATATGGCGTCCTTAAGCTCAACAATTACTCATATCACACGCCGCGAACAACAAGGTGAAGTTCGGTCGCGTGAGCGTGTGAGTGCGTGAGTTTCCTTAGGGAAAACTCACACTCACGCGCCGCTAGCTTACGCCGTGAGCCGCTCACGTGAGGAACTCACACGAAAACTCACACGAAAACTCACGCGGAAAACGAGCAATTGAGCGCCGAGCTGATCGCGGCGTCGCGCATGTCATAGAGCGATCGAAGCAAGAGAGAGCAAATGGAAACAATGCAAGAAATGTCAGTGAATCTAACGAAGATCGCAAAAACCATCGGACCTTCCTAATTTCGCATCATTTCAGCGAAGCGGACGGCGCTGCCTCCCCCTTTTGCCGATCGGCGGCTTTTTCGGCTTGCCTTCGCCATTGCGAACGCCGGCCGGGCAGCCCCGCCGCGGCGCTATCGCTGGCGTATCATATTCGCTCTCGCCACCGGGAATTGGCGGCTCCTCCGGGATGAGCTGCTTCAACTCCTGCATCATCGACGTGACCACGCTCCGCGCTGTCTCGAAATCCTCAAATTTCAAATGAGGCATTTCCTCTTGGAGGCGTTCGGGGATCGATAGGACCAAACCACGCCAGGCGCGCGCGATCTCGCTCCACGCGTCCGTCACTTATTCGATCGAGATCAATTTTTTCGCGATCGCATCGCGCTTGATTTCCGCCAGCTCGCGCATCGCCTTTTTCAGCTTTGCGCCGTCGGCAATGTTGTTGAGCCGGGATTCCATGTCGTCGTCTTTGGCGGCGATGCCAGCCCGGCGGCGCGTAAGCTCGCAATATTTGCGGATCGATTCCTTGAGCAGATACCTGTTGCGCAGCTCCGGCGTTCTGGCGACATTGCTGTCATGCGCCAAGGCGCGCACTGCGCGGGCCGATAGGCCAAGCCAGTTTGCCAAGGTTTCGCCGTCAACCTCGGTCGTATCCCGGAGGTTCTTGATGTAGTTGCGCACGCTGGACCGCGCGGTTGCGCTTGGCCGAGCAGGACTCCAAGAGTATGAATAATGCTGGCGAAGGTGGCGACCGGTAGGCCTCAAGGCCGAGGGCGGCCCGCGGCTGAGGGTCAGCTAATCGTCGGGGGATGTCGGCGCCACGTTGCTTGCCTTTTCGCAAGCGGCCGGACGTTTAGATTGAAGGCATGACGGCATGCCCAGACGCGATTCGAAAAGGCCTCGCATAGCATTCCGGCCGCGGACCTTGCGGCGATGCTCAATATCGGCGAACCGGCAATAAAGAGATTGACCGCCGACGGTGTGTTTGTCCGGGCCGAACGCGGGCACTTTGACCTGGCGCCGCAACTCGTCACTCTTTTCGAAAATCTCTGACCTCATTCACATCGACAATCTTAGCGATGCTGCAGCTCTTGTGGTCAGACCTAAAATCTAGGATATAATATAAGGCGAATCGGAACCGCATTTAGAAAATCGGAAATTTGAGCGATATGGCGGGGGCTGCGGCCCCCCGCGCGGCCCTCTGTTTTACCGATCCCTTGACGGGGGGCGTACGAAAAGCCAGCGGAAAACCCTACTCAATTAGAAGCAGTTCTCTACCACCGGAAGGCGCGGTTCGAAGAGCGTGGTTATCCGTGCAAGCTGACGCTGGATTATTCGCTCGCGAAGGGGCGCTACTTCACAACGGATTAAAAGTCGGCCGGGGGCGAACGAGGCCTGATCGGCTGGCGTGAGCCTGAAAAGCGTCCGCTAACTGCCTGGTCGAAAACAAGTTACAAGACATTATAACAAAGTTCGTCGCTAACCCCGCCAGCCTCGCTGATGATGCGATCGGCTCAAGAGGCGCGCGGCGCCAATCGCTCGCCACTGGCTTTCCGGGATGCAGTTAAGGCACACTTGCCAGCGCGAGCCATTCATCGAGACCGGCGACCACCTCAAGTTTCCGCAGGCCCGGCACCGCGACCACTCGTTGAACCCAGCGCGGACGAGGCTCGGCTGCGGCGGCGGCAAGGGATGGGGAGGTTTCCGGAATTCGAACTCCCATTGCTGACCCTGACGAGAGAAACGCACCTTCCCGGATCTCGACGATCGCCCACGACAGTTTTGCCTTAACGGCGTGGGACACTTCCTGCCCCATCATTGCCGTGTAAATCGTTCGCCGGTCTATGCCGCAAAGAGACGCCAAACACGAGATCGGAACGCGCCGGGCGCCCCTAAATTCAGGGTCGTAACGGAACCTTCGCAGTTCTCTCACGATTTCATCGGCAGGAAGAAGGCGCACCGAGCTTCGATCATCCGCATTTTCCTGCGAGCGCGGGCGGTACTTAATTCGGAGGCTTTTCGATAGATCGTCCCCGTCCTCCTGCGGCGGCCCTTCTGCAGCCAATGCCGGCAACCCGAGCGTCGACCGAACGGCAGATTGCAGCCTTTGCGAAAAGGGGCCGGCCATCCTGCTTACTCCATTTTTTGGCGGGGAAGCTTTTGAGGAGCGACCGGCGCGGACCAAGCTGAAAATTCCACTTGCTCGACATCAGGTTGACCTGATTCAATGGGCTGGAGATTCGATTATCTCTGTAAAACCAGAAAAGAGTCCTATGCCTAGAGGCACGCCGGTGAAATTCGACAGACCACCGGTCGTGGAGGTTGCATGTGGCATCCTGTTCGGCACTTCGGTGCCGCTGCGGGCTGCACACGTCGGTCTTTATTGGCAGCGCATCCGGGACGAATTCCCTAGGATCGAGGAGGCTCCCCCCCTTTCCCCGGTGATCGAGACTTAAGCAGGGGCTGGCATAGAATTCGGTCCTTTCCGCCCGTTGCCCCCCCTTAGGCGCACATGGCTCGTAACTAACGATGGCCGCAACCTGATCCAGGTCCAGGAGGATCGTTTTCTTTTCAATTGGAAGAAAGCGGCTGAGGACGACCGGTACCCGAGCTATGAGCAGGTCATCGAGCGGTTTAACCATCATCTCGCCGGGTTCCTCGAATTTCTTAGAAGCGAGGGCATCGGGGTACCGCTCTATCGCCAGTTCGAATTGACCTATTTCAACCATATTGTGCTCGGTCCAACGGCGGGTATCGAAGTTAACGAGAATCATACATTGGTCGATCACGTGCGCGACACGACGCGGGATCGGTTCCTGCCCGAGCCGGAAGCCATTAACTGGGTTTCAGTATATTCTTGGCCCAATGAACCTGGACGGCTCTATGCAGCGGCCCAATCGGGTGTCTCGCCTGATGGGCGCCGAATCCTGAAACTAGACATGACCGCAAGGGGCATTCCGGCTGATCCGTCGGAAGAAAGCAGACAGGCTTGGTTCGATCAGGCTCATATTTGGATCACACACGGTTTCGCGGACCTGTCCGACAAGGTCATTCAAGAACGCGCTTGGAGGAGAATCGGTTGATGAGCTTTGCAAAGACTGCCTTCGAGGCACCTCGGGAGGCTTTTGGTGGTGAGCAGCAATGGTTTCTCGGCGCGACGGCTTCGGTTGAGGTGCTTGGTGGCGAAGCCGCTACCCCTGACGCGCTCAAACACGAACAAGAACGCCAAGCCTTGCTCGCGCTCATTCGCCGTTTCGCTTATCATGGCCTGTCCTGGACAGCCGGACAATGTGCAACTGTCACCCGGGCCACGAAAGCAACTGCTCTGGCATTTTTGAGTTCGCTCCCCGCGGGAAAGGCATTCCCCAAGGTCTCTCCCGACGGAGAAGGGGGACTCATAATGATTTGGGAAAATCAGGACGCTTCCGTCTTGCTGACCATCGATAATTTGCACTTGCACGCCGTAATAGCCGCCACGACGCCTCAGGCAGAGTATCTCGACGATATCCCTTTCGATTGGCTGCAGCGGATCCCCCAGAAAATTCTCGACGCTATTCCTGCCCGCTGACACACATCATGGTGCAGGCGCAGCTTATACCCGGGGCAGATTCGGTACATCGCCTGATCGATTTTCCAGGCATGTACAACGATAGCAGACAAATGCTGTGGGAAGGCGTGTTTCAATTTCCGGGGGGACAGTCGGAGTCGGTTATCTGGCAAAAATACGCTCCGTCAAAGGAGGATGTTCATCGGATTGGCTGCGAACGCGAAGCAACTAAGCGCGCAACGAAGCCGAATTTTCGGTATATTGGTTTTATCTCTGCCGTGGCAGGAGCGATAGACGGCGTTAGAACGAGGCCGGGGCACGGCTTTGCTCTTTCGCACGAGCCAGAAGAAAGGCTTTATCACGCGGCAATTTCATATAGGCCAGCTGATGACCGCCCGCTGACCAAGAACGAAAAGAGCGAGTTGAAACTCGCGCTCCGAAAAGTCTTTGGTGATCTCGCCCCCCGTTCCAGTGCTTGAGACCGGCGGGACCAGGACGAGCCCGCGAACCGCTGGAGCCCTCGTGAGGGGAAGCAGCCTGTGAGCGCTCTAGGCGGAAGTCGATGATTGCCTCTGGAGGCTAGTTAAGGCAGATGTGGAAATCGTCCGTAGTCGCCGTCAGGGGTCTGAAAATTGGGCAGTCCGATAGTGTGCACGTTTCACAGTGTGACGCACCCACTCCCACTTGCCAGAGGGAACCGCGGGCTGCAACCGCCCGAAAAGGTCAGCTGCGTCCGCGGCCTGGAACAGGCGATAGTCGGTTTCGGCACGGCGGTCCAAGATTGCAATCTACCGGCCAATATACCAAAACCGGCGAGTAACGAGTATCAAATAGGCACCGGGCCACCGCGCTAAGGATGACGAGCGGCCGGCCGGTCGTGTGACGAACGGATTAGGATGGCTCAAACGCCCGAGCAACGAGCCCGCCGCGAGATCGATGCTGACCTGACAGCCGCCGGCTGGCTTGTCCAGGATCGCGAGGAACTCGATCTCACCGTGTCTCGCGGCATCGCCGTGCGCGAGTTCACGATGAAGCCAGGCTTCGGCTTCGCGGACTACCTACTCTATGTCGATCGCAAAGCCATCGGCGCGGTCGAGGCGAAGGCAGGGGGAACGCTTACCGGCGTCGAGGCGCAATCGGCCAAATACGCGGGTGGTCTTCCGGACAACCTGCCGGCGCACAAGCGACCGTACCCTTTTTGTTCGAGTCCAACGGCGCGGTGCACTTCTTCACAAATGGTCTCGACCCCATTCCGCGCAGCCGGCAGGTCTTCAACTTCCCTCGGCCTGAAACACTGGCCGAGTGGGTGGCGCAGCCAAAGCAGCTTCGCGCGCGTTTGAAAGACCTCCCTGAACTCGAAGAGTCCCGTCTCTGGGAGGTCCAGGCCCGCGCCATCTGCAATCTCGAACAATCATTCATGCGCGCTGACCCCCGCGCCCTCATACAAATGGCGACCGGCTCGGGCAAGACGTTCACCGCTGTCAACGTTGTGTACCGCCTGCTCAAGTTCGGCGGCGCCAAACGGATTTTGTTTCTGGTCGATCGCGGCAATCTCGGTAAGCAGACTGCGAAATCCGAGGCAAACCGGCCGGGGATACCGATTTGATGCCGGCCGCCGTTCCGATTTGATGCCGGCCACCATTCCGGAATGAAGCCGGCCACCTGAGCTGGTTTTCGGCTCGCTTCGTTTGCTTCTCGCAGGTCAGCAACTGCGGCAATCCGTCCTTGTCGATTATCGACGAGGGGGACGGAATGCCGGCAAAGAGAGAGCTGACCATGCGACAATTGCGACACTTATTGCGGCTTCACTACGACGGGGTGAGCGCGCGCGAGATCGGGCGACGCCTCGGCGTGGCGCGCAGCACGATCCAGGACAATCTGAAACGCGCGGCGGCGGCGGATTTGAAATGGCCGCTGCCGGACGACGTCACCGACGCCGCCCTGGAATGCCGGCTGTTCGCGAAAGCTGGGGTGGAACCCGGCCAGAGGCGGCGCATCGAGCCGGACTGGGCGGAATTGGCGCGGGAGCTGAAACGCCCCGGCGTCAATCTGACAGTGCTGTGGGAGGAATACCGGGAGATCCATCCTGAGGGCTATGGCTACAGCCGCTTCTGCGATCTGCTTCGCGGGTTCGAAAGGCGGCTGACGCCGGTGATGCGCCAGCACCATGTCGCCGGGGACAAGGCGTTTGTCGATTATTCGGGCAAGAAGATCGGGATCGCCGATCCCTCGACCGGCGAAATCCGCGAGGCGGAGATTTTCGTCGCCGTGCTCGGCGCCTCGAACCTCACTTATGCGGAGGCGACCTGGACGCAAAAGCTGCCGGATTGGACCAGCGCGCATGCGCGCATGTTCCGGTTTTTCGGCGGCGCGCCGAGGCTTCTCGTTCCCGACAATCTGAAGAGCGGCGTCAACAAGGCCTCGTTCTATGATCCCGAAATCAACCGGACCTATGGCGCGATGGCGTCGCATTACGCCGTCGGTGTCCTGCCAGCGCGGCCGCGAAAACCCCGCGACAAGGCAAAAGTCGAGGCCGGAGTGAGATTTGCGCAAACTTACATTCTCGGGAGATTGCGCCGGCAAATCTTCTTTTCGCTCGCCGAATGCAACGCCGCCATCGCGCTCGCCATCCAACGCATGAACGAACGTCCCATGCGCAAGCTCGGCATCAGTCGCCGCGAGCTATTCGAGAAGGTCGAGCGCGACGCTCTCAGTCCGTTGCCGGCCGCCGATTGGGAGTTCGCCGAATGGCTGCACACACGCGTCAGTCTCGACTATCACATCGAGGTTCACGAGTTCCTGTATTCGGTTCCGCACGCCCTCGTCCGCGCCGAGATCGATGTGCGAGTCACCGCCCGCACGATCGAGATATTCCATCGCGGCCAGCGCGTCGCCGCCCATCAGCGTCGCTACGGCGGGCGCCGGCACGGCACTGATCCTGGCCATATGCCGAGTTCACATCGGCGTTACGCCGATTGGACCCCGGATCGGTTCCGCCGCTGGGCCGGCAAGATCGGGCCAAACACCGAAGGGCTGGTCATCGCGGTGCTCGCCAGCCGGCCGCATCCCGAACAGGGCTTCCGCACCTGCCTTGGAATCCTCCGCCTTTATCGTGGCGTCGAGCTGGCTCGCGCGGAGGCGGTTTCGGTCCGCGCCCTCGAAATCGGCGCCCTCACTTGCAAGAGCATCGCGTCCATCCTCGCCCACAAGCGCGACAAGACCGCTTCGAACGACGCCGTCCAGAAGACGCTCTTCGAACACGCCAACCTGCGTGGCCCCGGCTATTACCATTGAGAGGAAATCCTCATGCTCGCTCATCCGACCCTCGAACAATTGCACGCTCTCGGCCTTCACGGCATGGCCAAAGGGTTCAAGGAACTCGAACATAATCCCGAAGTTCGTGGCCTCGATCACGCAGAATGGCTCGGCTTGATCCTCGAATATGAGACGACGCTGCGACGGCAGAAACGGTTCGAGACACGCACCAGAGCCGCTCGCCTGCGTCATCCAGCTAGCGTTGAAGACGTCGACTATCGGAGCCCCCGTGGGCTCGATCGCGCCCTGTTCCTCAAGCTCGCCGCCTGCGACTGGCTCGCCGAGCGCCGCAACTTGCTGATTACCGGGGCGAGCGAACTGGCGACATAATGCCTATCTCCCTACATCATTGATATTCCAGAAGTCCCTGTCGCGGATCCGATGATACAGCACGACGATTTTTGACCGCGCGCCTGACAGTCGGCAAATCTAGGTCCGTCTCTCGAATGACATATGGCGCACCAATACAGGCTTGCTTGGCCGGCAGCAATCGATCCTTGATCAGACGGACTACCGTCATCTTGCTCACGCCCAGATGGCCGGCGCTTTCCTCCAAGGTGACTTCCCCGCGCTCGGCGCGTTCGCCATCGCGATATATCGTGATCTCGTGGTCACTTCGAAAAGTGCGAACACGTTGTTGCGTCCACGTGTGGCCCTTGGCCGTGCGGACGCCAAGCCGATTCAGAATGGACGCGATGGCCGAATCAGGCGTCACGCGCGCTAAGTCGATGATCAACTGCTCAGTCGCGGCGCTGGTCTTCCACCGGTGCTGTCCTGCGCGATTCTTGGCCACCACAAGCGCTGTGTGGTCTCCACCTTTCCAATGCAGCTTGAGCGAAAGTTGCCCGGGGTCCGCTGTGACGACGATCTCCTCCAGGACCGTACGCAGGATTCGCTTGCGTTTTTCGGCCGACGCCGCCGGATGGTTCCACAGACGCGCCAACTCGGCGCCCAATGCGGATATTTCCGCGCGTTCGGCATCGGTGATCGCCGGCGTTTGATTCTCGCGAAGGAGGAGAAGATCGCTCTCCAGACGAGCCGCCTCGGCGAGCCGCTCGTTCCAGCGTCGCTCAAGATCCCTGGCGACCAGACGATTCTCTGGGTCGACCGCATCGTACTGTCGATGCGCGCGAGCCGCCTCGTATCGCGCCTGCTCCAGAGCAAGTTCCCTCTGTCGAAGCACGTCCGCGTCGACCCGCCCACGATCCGCGATGGCCGCGATGGCCGCCTCTACGCCGAGCGGCGCGATTACCCGCAACACCTCCGCCGAAACCGCGGCGTCGATGCGCATGTTGCCAAACGCGATACAATTGCCCCGCCGCGCGTGATTGACGTCAGCATCGTTGCACACATATCGCGCGATGCCGCGTAGTCCGTTGTGCTGTACTTTGAGTTTACGGCCGCAGTGGCCGCACCGCAGGAGGCCAACCAGCAATCCGCCGCCGTTGCGCACCGCCCCCTTCACCATCTCGCCCTTCATGTTGGCATTGCCGCAAATCGTTTGCTGATTCCGCTCGTATTCCTCCCAGGAGATGTAACCTTCGTGATGATCACGCAGCAGCACCTCCCATGCATCTTGTGTCCGGCGAATGCCGCGCTTGATGGCCTTGCGGCCCGCCTCGACGCGTGTTTGCGAGCCAGTCCGACCGAACACATAAGCCCCCGCGTAGACCGGATTGGTCAAGAGACGGTGGATCGTATTATAGCGCGGTAAACGCCATTCTACTACCCGCCCTTGTGCGCCGTGAAGGACCACCGGCATCTTGAAGCCTTCCTCGATCAGCCAGAGGGCGACCTGGCGGGCGCTGCCGAACTCCGCGAACTTACGAAACGCCAAGTGTAGAGCCTCGCGAATCCTTCTATCGGGATCAAGTTCCAAACGATCGTCGAGACCACGGACATAGCCGACCGCAACGGTCGTATGGAGATCGCCGCGAGCGGCCTTCAGGCGCAGGGCTTCCTGGGAGCGTTGACGGAAAATTGACAGCTCCATCTCGCTGAATGTTCCCTTCATGCCGAGCAAAAGCCGATCATTTATTTGTTTGGGATCGTAGACGCCGTCTTCGTCTATGATCAGGCAGTGGACTAGCGCGCAAAACTCCAGCAGCGTATGCCAATCACGCCCATTGCGGGCAAGTCGGGATGCTTCTATCGCGAACACGGCGCCGGCGGCGCCAGTGCAAATGGCGGCCAACAATTTATCGAACCCGGGCCTCGCCGTCCCGCCGCCGGAACGCCCGAGGTCGTCGTCGATGACTATTACGTTCGACCACCCAAGCGTCCGCGCGCGTGCCGCGAGAGCATATTGACGGCGACAACTCTCCGGATTGTTTGCGAGTTGGTCCGCGGTGGACTGCCGCACATACACAAAGGCGGTGCGAGAGGCGTGTTCAACGCTAATCTTGCTCATCGCTCGCCTCCTTTGTTACCGCCTCGCCCGGGGCGCACTCGGCTAGCAGAAGCCCGAGCAATTTGGTAACTTCCTTGCGAATCTCCGGATCGAGCTTCCGAGGCGCTTCCAAGCATTTGTCGGGGAGCCACAGATCGATCTGTTCCCAATTTCGCCGCTGCTGTCCCTTCATCGTTTACCTCCGTCTGAGTCGCTCGATCCGACGACGACGAGGATAAGCATTGCGCACGAACCAGATCACGAAGCGCGTGAAAAACGTCAAGGGAAAGCCGCGGGATATCCACCATTGGCAGAGCCGCGGCGTGCGGGTCGGTCATCCACGCCGGCAACAGAGTCCGGCAACCGTCCGGACCATCCACTACGAAATGGACCATGCCCCCATGGACAACGCGACGAAAGACCGCGACCCGCCTTCCAGAAAGCGGATGATGCAGATATTCAACGACAACGTCGAACAGGTGTTCTTGGGTAGTATGTCGTTGGCCCGAGCGGTCTCGGCAAGAGCTGGCTCGCCTGCGCGCTGGGCCAGAAAGCCTGCCGGCAGGACGTGTCCGTCCTCTACCACCGCATGCCGAGGCTCTTCACCGATCTGGCGCTGGCGCGTGGCGATGGGCGTTACAGTAAGCTCCTGCGCGCAATCGCCCGCACCAAGCTGCTCATCCTCGACGACTGGGGACCGGAAACGCTCACCCCAGACCAGGCGCGCGACCTTCTCGAAATTGTCGAGGATCGTTACGACGCCGGCTCTGTCATGATCACCAGTCAGATACCGGTCGACCGCTGGCACGATATGATCGGCGTTCCAACGCTTGCGGACGCGATCCTCGATCGGGTGATCCACAACGCCTATCGGATCGATCTCTCTGGTGAAAGCCTGCGCAAACAGCATTCTTCATCGTGAGGCGAAGCGGGCGCCCTCTGTCTGCCCGCCATGAAACCTGTGGACGGCATGGACGGCCCTGCGGACCGCCCACCCCGCCCACAAGGAGAACAGCAGACACAGAAGCGGACATGTTCATCTGTTTTGAAATTGAAAAAGCTCGAAGAGCGCCGCCATCTTGACGACGACCACTTGACCGACGCCATCGATCAAAACATCATCCAATCCGACCTGCGGAAGCAAGACGCCGGTGGCCGACATCAAATCGGAACGCTGGCCGGCTTCAGATTGGAACAGGTGGCCGGCTTCAGATTGGAATGCATGGCCGACATCGTCGGAACTCGCAAGCAGACCGAGGACGAGTTCGCGAACTTCGAGCCGCCCGACGACCCGCGCAAGTTCCCGACGCTCTACACAGTCCAGCGCCTGAAGACCAATTCGATCAATCCAGCCGCCAAGGTCGTTATCACCACGATCCAGCGCCTCTATTCTATGCTCAAAGGCGAAACCGAGTTCGACGCTGCCAACGAAGAGGGCTCAGCATTCGACTCCGCCAAGCCCTGGAAGGGCGAGCCGCCAGAGGTTGTCTACAATGCAGGCATTCCGCCCGGGTACTTCGACTTCATTATTATCGATGAGTGCCACCGGTCCATCTACGAGCTTTGGAGCCAAGTGCTGCTGTACTTCGATTCGTTCCTAATCGGCCTCACCGCCACGCCCGTCGGAGACCATCGGCTTCTTCAATCAGAACCTCGCCATGCAATATGGCCACGACGAGGCGGTTGCCGATGGCGTCAACGTCGACTTCGATGTCTACCGTATCCGCACTCGGATCACCGAACGGGGCTCCACTATCGAAGCGGGAGACACTGGCGTTTACGTGGACAAACGCCACAAGCTCACCCGCGCCGAGCGGCTTCAATGGCTCAACCAGGATCTCACTTACACCGCTAACCAGCTTGACCGCGATGTCGTTTCCGAAAGCCAGATCCGCACGGTGCTCCAGCAATTTCGCGACAAGGTGCTCCCTGACGCGTTCCCAGGCCGCACCGAAGTGCCCAAGACGTTGATCTTTGCCAAGGATGACTCCCACGCCGACGACATCGTGCGTTTGGCGCGCGAGGTGTTCGCAGAAGGAAACGATTTCTGCCAGAAGATCACGTACCGTACCGGCTTCACCAAGATCACAAAAAAGGTGAAAAACGACGATGGCACAGAGTCTGAGGTGACCGATTGGGTGAAGACCTCAAGTCTCACTCCCGAAGAGATACTCGCCAACTTCCGCAATAGCTTCTTTCCACGCATCGCGATGACAGTGGACATGATCTCGACCGGCACCGACGTGAAGCCGATCGAGTGCGTTTTTTTCCTGCGCAACGTCAAATCTGCCGGCTTCTTCGAGCAAATGAAAGGGCGTGGCGTGCGAGTCATCTCGCCGGACAAGCTGCGCGTCGTCAGCCCCAGCGCAAAAGTCAAGGACCGCTTCATCATCGTGGACGCAGTCGGC
Organism: uncultured Alphaproteobacteria bacterium; assembly: GCA_963789645.1. GTDB lineage: Bacteria > Pseudomonadota > Alphaproteobacteria > Rhizobiales > Beijerinckiaceae > Methylocapsa. The sequence continues at coordinate 283,217 of CAWBLM010000013.1, forward strand.
GTATGCGAGCAGGATAAGACCGACTCCCACACCCTCAACCGGGAGCCCACAAAGACGCTGGCGCAGGTGCTCGAGTACGTCGCCCAAGGCGGCACGGACCCCGATGCGCTCCCCACGCTTGCCGGTCGACTCGCCCGGCTTCAGCGCGAATTCACGCCTGCCCAGCTTTCCGAACTAAGGGAACTCGCTGACGGCAGGTCCTTCCCCGACCTCGCACACGATCTGCTCAATGCCTGCAACCCAGACGCGCAGATCGAGACGGCAAGGAAGCTACCCGGCGTCATTGGCCAGCCAACCGAGGAACAGGTTAAGCAGGCCGCCGAGCAGCTCGCTCGCGCTGCTGTTACGCCTTTCCTCAAGGCCGCCTTTCGACGGCGCATTCTGGAAATCCGTCTGCAGAATGAGCAGACTATCGACCGCCATACCATCGACGACGTGCTCTACGCCGGGTTCGACGCCGCAGCGGTAGACAAGGCGCGCAAAAAGGTCAAAGACTTCCGCGCCTGGATTGCGGCGCACAAGGATGAACTCACAGCCCTTCAAGTTCTTTACGCCGGCACGCGCCCGCTCAAGCTCTCACTCAAGGATCTTCGGCAGTTGAAAGATGCACTCGCTTGCCCGCCGCTTGCCGTCACACCCGCGCAGCTTTGGCGCTCGTTCGAGGCTGTGGAGGCGGACAAGGTGAAGGGCAGCGGCGGCCAGCAACTTGCCGACCTCGTGAGCCTTGTGCGTCACGCGCTTGTGCCCACCTTCACCTTGGTGCCGTATCAAGACGAACTCCGCGAACGCTATCAGTCGTGGCTCAAGGATCGACACGCGGACACCGTCTTCACCCCGGAGCAACGCGAATGGCTCGACCGCATGGCCGAGCACATCGCCAACAGTCTCGCCATCAAGCCGAAGGACTTCGAGCTCGGCTGGTTCGGCCAGCACGGCAGCTTGGGCCGCGCCCACGCGCTGTTTGGAGAAAGGCTGAAGCCGATCATGACAGAACTAAATGAAAGGCTTGCGGCGTGAGCGAACCGAATGGATACCTACCGCCGGGATGGTGTCTGACAAATCTCGGGGGTATACAGCTTGACCTTAGCAAGATTGTGGATCCTGACGAGTTGTTCGAGCTTTACAGTGTGCCTAGCCATGAACGTTGTGAACCTGAGGTCACCAAGGGCAACGAAATTGGCTCCAACAAGCAGACGGTAGAGCCCGGGACAGTGCTACTCTGCAAAATTAACCCTCGGATCAACCGCGTCTGGATGGTGGGAAACCATTCATCGCACGAAAAGATCGCGTCAACTGAGTGGATACCATTTTTCCCTCTTCCAAGTATCGAACCCCGCTATTTGGCCTATTTCCTTCGGCAGGGCACTATCCGTGACTTTCTCGCCCGAAACGCATCTGGGGTCGGCGGGTCACTGATGCGGGTCCGAGCCGGGACCTTCCGCGACTTCCCATTTCTCATCGCTCCTTTGAGTGAACAAGCCCGAGTCGCCGATGCGCTGGACGAACTTTTTTCCGATCTCGACGCTGGCGTAGCGACGCTGGAGCGAGTGAAGCTGAAGCTGGAGCTCTATCGCGCCTCAGTTCTCAAAGCGGCCGTCGAGGGCGCACTCACCGCCGAATGGCGGCAAGAGCATCCGAATGTAGAACCCGCCAGCGAACTCTTGAGACGCATCCTCGCCGAACGCCGCCGCCGATGGGAGAGCGACCAACTTGGCAAGTTTAAGATCAAGGGTCAGCAGCCACCCAAGAACTGGAAGGCGAAATACAAGGAACCAGTCTCACCTGACACCACCAACCTGCCTCTGCCGCCGGAAGGTTGGTGTTGGTCGTCGCTTGACCAGTTGAGCTCATTCGTAACAAGCGGCTCTCGCGGCTGGAAAGAATGTTACACAGAGGCAGGGCCCATTTTTATCCGCTCGCAGGATATTAAGACCGACCGGCTGGAAGTCGGTAATGTTGCGCACGTTTGTCCACCGACAAACTCCGAAGGGATGCGCACGAAAGTTCAGCGCCGTGACATACTCATTACAATCACGGGAGCGAATGTAGCCAAGGCAGCGTTGGTGGATATTGATTTGTCCGAGGCGTACGTTAGCCAGCACGTGGGACTTATTCGACTTGCTGATGCCGAAACGGCAGGATTCGTGCATCTTTTTGCCATCACTCCTTCTGGTGGCAGGAAGCGATTGTTACCCGCAGCATACGGCGCTGGAAAGCCCGGACTGAATCTCGACAATCTGAAGGAACTTGAGATTCCACTTCCTCCCGTTCTCGAAATGGCGACGGTAGTCGAGGCAGTCGAAGACCAACTCTCTGTCGTCGACCACCTCGAAACCGATCTGGACGCCAAGTCGAAGAACGCCCAGGCATTGCGCCAAGCTATCCTGCGCGACGCCTTCACCGCCAAGCTCGTGCCGCAGGACCCGAACGATGAACCCGCGTCGGACCTTCTGAAGCGCATCGCCATCGAGCGTGAGACAGCCAACCGCAAGGCCGCCGCCGTGAAACGGGCAAGTAACGGCCTCGGAACTGGTCAGCGCGGTAGGCTGAAGACAAAAAAAAGGAAAAGGATAACTGATGGACCCGTCGCAAATCGGTAAACGAGCGTGGAGTTACGCCGGGGTGTTGCAAGACGCCGGGCTCTCCTGCTTCGAGTATGTTGAGCAGTTGACGCTTTTGCTCTTCCTCAAAATGGCTGACCAGCTCACCGAGGAACCCTATAATCGAACGCCAATCGTGCCGCCAGAGTTAGGCTGGAAGGCGCTCTTTCCTCTCGATGGTGCATTTCTCGAAAGCAAGTACCGCGAGATTCTCGAAAGGCTCGGCCTCGAACGCAGCATGCTTGGCGTGATTTTTAAAAGCGCCCGTTGCGAGATCCACAATCCTGCCCTGCTAAAGCAGCTCATCGTCAATTTGATTGACAAGGTAGACTGGCTGAGCCTGCCTGTGGATGTGAAAGGAACGATTTACGAGGAACTTTTGCAACGATCGGCTCAGGAATCCTCGCGCGGCGCGGGGCAGTACTTCACGCCCCGGCCGGTGATCCAGGGCATGTGCGAGGTAATGCAACCGACTCCTACGGACCGAATCTGCGACCCTGCAGCCGGGACCGGCGGCTTCCTTTGCAGCGCCTATCAATACGTGCTCGATCGTTTCGAGCGGGACCTCGACCGTGACCAGAAGCGTGCGCTGCAAGAGGAATTGGTCGAAGGCATGGAGCTTTCGCCCAAAGTCGGCCGCATGTGCCGAATGAACCTCTACCTGCACGGCATTGGCGGTGACAAAGTGGTGATCCACGCTGGGCACGACAGCCTCGCTGCGCCAAGGAACAAGGAATACACGATGGTCCTTGCCAATCCGCCGTTCGGGAAGAAGCAAAGCCTACTTTTCGTGAATGAGGAGGGCGACACCGAAAAAGACGATCAGGTCGTCGTGCGGGAGGATTTCTGGACCTCGACCAGCAACAAGCAGCTCAACTTCGTCCAGCATATTTACACACTACTCAAGATTGACGGTCGTGCGGCGATGGTGGTGCCGGACAACGTGCTCTTTGAGGGTGGAGCCGGCGAAAAAGTGCGCAAAAACCTCTTGGAGAAATGCCGCGTGCACACGCTGCTGCGCCTACCGACGGGCATTTGGTATTCGCCCGGCGTGAAGGCCAACGTGATCTTCTTTGACAAGAAGGAGGGCCGCGCCGAAGCATGGACCGACCGGCTGTGGGTTTATGACCTTCGCACCAACATGCACTTCACATTGAAGCAAAAGCCTATTCAACGCAGCGATTTCGACGAATTCGTCGAGTGCTACAAGGCCGGCCGAACGCATGAGCGCGCGTCGAACTGGAGCGAGGACAATCCTGAAGGCCGATGGCGCAGCTTTGACTACGACGAACTTCTGAAGCGCGACAAACTCAGCCTCGACCTATTCTGGATCAAGGATAAGAGCCTAACCGATACCGACTCGCTGCCCGCGCCGGACATCATCGCCACCGAGATCGCCGACGATCTGGAGGCGGCGTTGGAGCTATTCACTAAGATTGCCGGTCGGCTTCAAGGTCATGCGAGTTCATGACGAATGCCGGTGTTCCCTCCGCAAGTCGGCATCGATTATTCCCGCGCGCAAAACCTCGGCCGCGAGCCCGAAGGGTTCGCGCGCCTTGGCCGAAGGCGCGGCGCCGCCAAGCCTGCCGACCTTCACCAAGATTATCGTCGATACGACCGTGCAGCCGAAGGCGGCGGCTTTTCCGACCGATGCGCGGTTGATGCATCGCGCCCGCGCGTCTGGTGCGGCTCGCCAGAAAGCATGGCGTCGCGCTGCGGCAATCTTATCAGCGCATCGGCAAACGCGCGCTCATCCAGCAGCAGCGCTATGCCCATGCCAAACAGTTCAAACGCGCCAGACGCGCCTTGAAGAGCCTCAAGACCCAGCTCGGCCGCGTCATCCGCGACGTCACCCGCAAGATCAAAGGTGAGGCTCTGCTCGAGCAGGCTTTCGCCAAAGAACTCATGCTGGCGCGCCGGGTGCATTCCTAGGAACAGGAATTTGGGTCCGGTCAAAGGGGCGCCAAAAGGAGCCGACCTTCGCGTCTTCAGCCTGCATGCGCCGGAAGTCGAATGCATCGGCAAGGGCAAGCCGCACAAGCCTTACGAATTCGGCGTCAAGGTCTCCATCGCGACGACGCTCGCCCGTTCCAAAGGCGGCCAGTTCATCGTTCACGCCAAGGCGATGCCGGGCAAACCCTATGACGGCCACACGCCCGGCATCGTCATTCCCGAGATCGAACGGGTCGTCGGCGGCGTGTCTCTCCAGCGCATCCTCACCGATGCCGGCTACAAAGGCCACAATGCGCCGCCGGAGCACCGCTTCAAGGTCTATACCGCCGGCCAGAAGCGCGGCATGACGGAGGCGATCAAACGCGAAATGCGACGACGATCGGCGGTCGAGCCGGTCATCGGTCACGCCAAATCCGAGCATCGCCTGGGCCGCAACTACCTCGCTGGCCAGGCCGGCGACGCGATCAATGCCGTCCTCGCCGCCGTCGGATATAACTTCCGGCGCATCCTCGCCTGGTTCGCTCTTTTATTTGCCGCTCTCGGGACAGCGTTCAGCGCGCTCCGCCGCCCACAAATCCTTGCAATCGCAGCCTGATCGCTCATTCTTCACGGGCGACGCCGTCGATCGAGGTGCGGCCGAATTCGCTGCGCCGGCAGTATGCAGATTTTTCGGCAATTGGAGCAAGAGCCGACTTCCGCTGACGTGATCGTTCGTCTTAGTTTGACCCGTTCCGGCCATTGCCGGCGGCCGATCTGAACGTCGCAGATGGTGAAGGTTTTCGGATGCCTTCAGGCGTACGAAAACCGCCCAAGCACGAACCCGCGGGCCTGCGGCAACGGTCTATGGGGATTTCGGGTTTTGCCTGAGGGCGATGACGGCGGCGCCGGGGCGGTGACGGCGCGGCCGAGAGCGCGGCGAGTGAGACTTTGCTCCAGGCGGTCGCTGGATTGGGAGCTGGCCGCATGCGAAGTGCAAGTCTTCTGTCACGGAGTTGGCGAAGGGCGTGCAGATGGCGGTCGCCGGAACAAGGGACGTTGCGGCGCGAGGTAAGCGTAGGCCGTGCCGGGTCACGACGGCGTCCCGGTTGCTGCAGGAACGTGGGGCGGCGCGCGCGGCTGCATCCAGCGTTCAAAGGTCTTGATGATGCGCATGCGCCCGCCGCAGCAGGGACAAGGTGGGAGCCAATCGAGCGGTTCTGGCGCTTCGACAGGCTCTGGCGGCGCCGGCGCTACGGCAAGGAGATCGCGGGCGCGCGCTATATTGGCCTTCCGTGCGGAGCTGGCGAGCAAGCCGTAATGGCGGATGCGGTGGAAGCCATGTGGCAGGACGTGGAGCAGGAAACGGCGGATGAACTCGTGCGGCGTGAGCGTCATCACGCGCTGCCGCTCCGGACCATCGCAGCGGTAGTCCTTGTAGCGGAAGGTGACGCCGGTCTCATCGTAGGCGATCAGACGCTGATTGGAGATGGCCACCCGGTGGGTGTAGCGCGAGAGATAGGTGAGCACAGCCTCGGGGCCGGTGAACGGAGCCTTGGCATAGACCACCCATCGCTTCTTCTTGATCGGCGCGAGGTGGCGCAGGAAGCGGCGCTGGTCGGCTAGATTGGCGTGAGCGCCGAAGAAGACGAGCTTGCCGGCATCGTGCAACTCGATCAGCCGGGTGAGAAACAGGCGGCGGAAGAGCGCGCCCAGCACCCGCACCGGCAGGAGGAAGGCCGGACGCGACGATATCCATCGCCGCCCATCGAGCGAGATGCCGCCGCCTGGCGCGATCATGTGGATATGGGGGTGATGCGTCATCGCCGATCCCCAAGTGTGGAGCACGGCGGTGATGCCGATCCGGGCGCCAAGATGTCTTGGATCGGCCGCGATCGTCATCATTGTCTCCGACGCCGTCCGGAACAGCAGGTCGTAGAGGAGCGCCTTGTTCTGCCAGGCGACGTCGGCGACCTCGGCTGGCAGCGTGAACACGACGTGGAAATAGCCGATCGGCAACAGGTCGGCCTCGCGCTCGGCGAGCCAGGCTCGCGCGGCGGCGCCTTGGCACTTGGGGCAATGCCGGTTGCGACAACTGTTATAGGCGACCCGAAGATAGCCGCAGTCGTCGCAGCCATCGACATGGCCGCCAAGCGCCGCCGTCCGGCAGTTCTCGATCGCCGACATGACCTTGAGCTGGGTAAGGCCCAGGTGACCGGCCTGAAAGGCGCGATAGCCGGCCCCTTCAGCTCGGAAGATATCGGCGACCTCCAGCGAGGCGCCCAAGCGGGTTCAGTCGCTATGCTCCTCGCCCTGCATCAGCGCCGCCAAATGTTCGAGAGGACTGGTCACCGAGCGAATCGTCTTGGTCGCGACGCGAGCGTAGAGCGCGGTCGTATCGAGCTTGCTGTGCCCCAACAGGACTTGGATCACGCGGATATCGACATCCTGTTCCAGCAGATGGGTGGCGAAGCTGTGGCGCAGCGTATGAGGCGACACCCGTTTCCTGATGCCAGCCGCTTCGGCCGCCTCGTGGATCGCGCGGTTGATCTGCCGGGTTGAGATGGGATCGCCGTGACTGCGTCCAGGGAACAGCCAGCCATGCGGCAGCATGACGCCGCGTCGCTTGCCTTCCTTCCACCACAGCCGCAACAGCGTGAGTAGCTGCGGTGAAAGCATGGCGTTGCGGTCCTTGCGTCCTTTGCCCTGTTCGACCCGGATCAGCATGCGCGTGCTGTCGATATCGTCGATCTTGAGGGTGGCCACTTCGGACACACGCAGGCCCGCGCCGTAGGCGGCGCCGAGTATGGCCTTGTATTTTATCCCCGGCGCCGACTCGAGTAGTTGGCCGACTTCCTCGACGCTCAGCACCGCCGGTAACTTGCGCGGATAGCGCGCCAGGACCAGACGCCGCGACAGATCTGGCCGATCGAGCGTCACGGTGAAGAGGAAGCGCAGCGCCGAAACGGAGCAGTTGATGGTGGGCGGCTGCACCCCGCTCTCACGCTGGTGAACCTGAAACCGGCGAATATCCTCGGCCGTCGCGGTATCCGGCGCCTGTCCGAGGAAGGCTGCGAAGCTGCGCACAAAGCGAATATAGTCGCGCTGCGTATCCGATCGCAGGCCGCGCATGGCCATATCTTCGAGCATGCGCTGCCGCAGCGCGCTGACGGGGCGTTCGACAGATGAAACGGACATCGGAAGTTCCTTTCATGATGAAGGGAACTCCATGCTCAAGGCGCCGCCACGCCTCGCTCAAGACTTTAGGGAAAACGCGCTACCTTGCCAGCTCTAGCAATCCCGCGAAGCGGGTTCGTGCATGGGTGGTTCTCGGACCTTCGGTAGCCTCGTCGGCAATGTCCGGTTCCGATTGGAATCGTCCGCCGCTCGTTCTACAGACATCATCGGCTCAAGCGCAGCATTACGCGCGATAGGCACTTGACTACCAACACGCTTTCCTCGAATCATCTTCGTGGTCCAACTTGGGGAATTGGGCATGAAATTTGCGGCGCAGCCTGAAAATCTGATGGAGCGCATCGCGCTCGCCGCCAATCTCGTGCCGCGTCCTCTCATCGATACGCAGATCGCCTTCACTATGGCGCGCGCGATCCAGACGGCGGCCGAACTCGACATGTTCGAGGCGCTCGGCAAGGGCGAGCACATGGCGGAAGAAATCGCCGCGACCTGCAAGAGCGATCCAAAGGCGACGAGGAAACTGCTCGATTGCCTCGTCGGCATAGGCTATGTGCGCTGGCGCGACGGTAAATACGGCCTCGTCGACGCCTATCGCAAATGGCTCCTGCGCGATAGTCCGGCGTCGGTCGTAGCCAAGCTCGGCTTCTCGAATCTGGAATGGGACTTCGTCGGCAAGTCAGCGGAGTTCGTGCGCACCGGCGCGCCGCTCGATATTCATCAGCACTTGAGAGCGCAGGACTGGGCGATCTATCAGGACGGGATGCGCGACGTCGCCGCCAATCCAGCCGTCTAGTTCGCCAAGCGTATGCCCGTGCCGAAAGGGGCGACGCGATTGCTCGACATCGGCGGTTCGCACGGCCTCTATTCCTGCGAATTGTGCAAGCGCCACCCGGCGCTGCATGCCACGATTTTCGAATTGCCCGGCGCTGTCGACCGCGCGAGCGAGATCGCGGCGCGCGAAGGGCTCGGCGATCGCGTGAAGCATCGCATTGGCAATGCGCTGATGGACGATCTCGGCGAAACGACATTCGACATCGTGATGGTCAACAATCTCGTGCATCACTTCTCGGCCGAGCAGAACGTCGATCTCGCCAGACGCGTCGCGCGTGCGCTGTCGGCCGGCGGCGTCTATGCGATCGGCGATTTTCTGCGCTCGTCGCATCCGGGCGCCGGCGGCGGCGTGCCAGCCGTGATGGATTTCTATTTCGCCCTGACGAGCGCGTCGGGCACGTGGTCCATGGACGAGATCACGTCGTGGCAGCGCGCGGCGGGTCTTGCGTTGCTGAAGCCGGTCCGGTTCCAGAGTTTACCGGGCTGGGCGTCGCTGCTGGCGTCGAAGCAGGGCTGATCGTTTTCCGCGCAGACATTCTTGGCCTTGGTTTCGAAAATCTGACCGACACGTAAGCGGACATTCGTAGCGTCGCGAACCAATGTCTCACATGGGTCGACTCCAGCTATTGGAGCGCAGAACGTAAAGGGCCGCAAGTGGCGCTTCTGGGAAATGGCACCTGCCTCTGGTAAAGTCCACCTTCGATCTGAAATCGGACTCAGCGGCGAGAGGCGCAGGCAAAGGCATTTGGCAGATGCAGGGGAATTTTTTGGGGTGGGGGAGCGAGGGTTCTCCACTTCTTCGCAGCGCCGGACCCATCGCGGGCGCTCCAGGCCGGCTCCCTCCCCGCGGCGGCCTCTACCCCTGGCGCACCATATGCATGATCATTCTTGAAGCCGACCAACTAATCATCGATCTTTCGTGATAACGGGGTCATGCCATGCAAACTCCAAGGGCGGGGCGCTCCAATGAAGCCGAGGCCTCCAGCGCGACCAGACGGGCTTCCTTTCATGGATGCAGACAAGCCTCTGTCGCCGCGGCTCCGCGCTGTTGCCGATCCTCCCAGGACTAAAGGCTATGTTGGACTCGCGATCACAGCGCTGGAGCCTGGCGAATGCCGCTGGCCTATCGCTACTGGCCCCGAAGGCGAAACACGGTTTTGCGGCGAGCCTTGGGGCAGGGATGCCCCATGGAAGCCGTCGAGCTATTGTCCCAGGCATCACGCGATCGCGAATCAGCCGGCGGCGAGTTCTCCGCGGCGCGCCAAACCGCAAACCGAGCCCGTTGCGCCTCCCATGTTGCTCGCCGCCGAATAGCCAACTCGCAGGCACCCCCGCGCCGCGGCTGAAACAGAAGGGCTCGTCGAAGTCGCGACAGGTTCGAGGCTGAATGCAGCTATCCCACGCCTGCACACGACAGGCCGTCGGGGGCGTCTCCCGGTTGCCATCTAACCCGCATTTTGCGCCCATCTAGGTCCGCTAAGGGTCCGCTATCCAGAACCTTTGATTTGGTTGGGCCTATAACTCTTTGATTTTATTGGTGCCGCAAGAGGGATTCGAACCCCCGACCCCCTCATTACGAATGAGGTGCTCTGCCAGCTGAGCTATTGCGGCGATCTTTTGTCGCCGGCATGGCGGTCGACCGGGTCACCTCATAGCGGCGCCCGCCGGTTTTCTCAACTCCGCCCTATCGAAGCTTGTTCCGCCGTTTGGCCCGCCGAGCGCTCGTGTCGTTCATTTCGGCTTGACGTCAAAAAGATGGGGCGAGACCTTCGGGCTTTTGCTTGTCCTGCGCCGTTTCATTCAGTGGCGCCGCGCCGCCGTTTTGGGCCGGCTGGCCGCCCCTTGTGCTTGCGGAAGCCTCGGGTGAAGGAGAACTGATCTGGCTCAACCGGATCGCGACTTCGGGATTGGCATGAGGGGCTAGCTTAAGCTCGTCTGTTTCCGGCTTAGCCAGCGGCCCCTGCGCCGGCGATGCGGCCTCCGCCTCTTCGATCAGCAGGGGCGGGGCGGGGGGAGAATCCGAGCGAAGACCGCTTCTTCTGCTTCATCTCCCGGAGTCAGCCGCTCGACCGGCTTTTGCCATACAAAGGCGTCGAGCTTGCCGGTGACGGGAGAAATCGGCCGCCACTGGTCGGAAGTTACGCCGTCGGCTACCCAGGTCGGATCCCGCGGCGCGTGCGAAGCGCGCGTCAACCATTCGCGAATGTAACCAGCTGCGCCATGCTGCTTCTCTTCGAGCTCCGCCATGATCCGGCACATGCGAGCCGTCGGCCGTTCCGGCCCCTCGATCAGCGGCTGCATCGCTTCGCGCGCGGCCTGATAGTCGCCGGCCGCGATCGCCGCCTGCGCCACCATGATCTTGCTCTCGGCCTCGCGCGGCGCGAGCCGGGCAAGGGTCAGCGCCCGCGCCAAGCGATCGGCGCTGCTTTCGCCGGGGTGCAAGCCGAGATAGATTTTCGCAAGATCCGGATGCGGCGCCGAGCTCCAGGCGGATTCGATCAATTTCGTCGCTTTGCGCGCGTCGCCACTCTCGCCGAGGAGCCGCGCGGCCAAAGCGACGGCGGGGACGAAAGCCGGCGCGCGCTTTAGAGCCGAACGGGCGAGCGCCAGCGCCTCTGATGGCTGCGCATTCGCCTTGTCAATCGCGATCGCGGCCTCGAGCACCGCCCGCTGGCGTTCGCGGATCGTCTTGTCGATGAGCTTCGGCCCCGCGCCGCTCTCCAGCAGCGCCAGGGCGCCCGGCCAATCGCCGGCCGCGACCTTGTGCTCGAAATTCGCTTTCGCCGCCCAAGGCACGGCGGCGATCTGTTGCGCGGCGTCCGCATATTGCTGCGCCTTCTCCGCGTCGCCCTGCCGCTGCGCCTCGACATGAAGCCCGCGCAGGCCCAGGAGACGCATGTCGTTGCGCTTGGTCATCTCCTTGAAGGCGGCCTCGGCATGGCCCGTCTCGCCGCTAAGCTGGGCGGCTTGCGCCTTCAAAAGTAGCGCCAAAGGCTCGTTGCGAAGCAGCTTCTGCGCCTCGGCGGAGGCCTTGCGCGCAACATGCGCATCGCCGGCGCCGACGGCGACCATCCCCCGCGAGAGCGCGGCGTAGCCTTTTTCGCGCCGGTGACCTTGCGTCGCGATGACCATCAGGGAAGGGAGCTTGAAGATGAACCGAATAAGGGTCCAAAGCGCCACGAGAGCGGCGGCGGCGACGAACACGGCGCCGATGCCGACAAGCACGGAGGTTTCAATCCGGTATCCTTGCCAATTGAGCACCAACTGGCCAGGTCGATCGACCAGCCAGGCCTCACCGAAAGCCAGAGCGATCAGAACGACGAAGAACAGGAGGACGCGGATCATGTGTTTCCTGTCAAAATTCGCTTCGAATCTTTGCGAGCCTTAAGAGCGGGGCATCACGACTTGGGCTTGCCCAGCGCGGTCACGGCGTCGGCTTCGATCGCCCCCGCCGCCGCCAAGGCGTCGAGGCGCGCCTTTGCCGCCGCGCCCCACTGGGCCGACTTGGCCTTCGCGTCGCTCGGCAGCTGCGACCAAACGGCGTAGGCCTTGGCGACATCGGAATGCGCCAGCGCGTTTTCGATGGCGGCGACCCGCCCTGGAATATCGGTGGCGTTGGGATCGCCGGCGCGGCGAATGCGAACGAGATTCTGCGCGTCATGCGCCAGCCGGTCCAGAAGACCAAGGTCCTGTTTTGCCGGCTCTGGCGCCTCGAGCGAGGGGGCGACGGCGGCGAATTGGTCGGCGAGGTCGGCGACGCTCGCAACCCCGGTCTTCGCCCCCGCCTGCAGGGGCGCGAGTTTCGCCGGGTCGACGCCGAGATTTTCGAGGGCGGCGACTTCTATGGCGAAAGGCTCGCCACGCGAGATGAGTTGGACGAGGCTCGCGGCGACCAGCCCCTTGGAATGAGCGGCGGCCAAGGCCCGCGCGTTTTGTTCGGCGACCTCGCGATCCTGCTGTGCTCTGGCGTCGACCTTCGGGGTTGCGAGCGCCGCTTCAAGAGCTTTGATTTTTTGCTCGAAAGCCCCGATTTTTGCTTCGATCGGCCCGAGTTCGGGCGCCGCCTGACGGCCGTCGGCGGCGGCCGCGACGGGTCGCGCGGCGAGCGCCTTTTGCGCCTCGCTCAGGGCGGAATCGGCCGAGGCGGCCGCCTTGCCGGCGTTGTTTTCGGCCGCCGTCAACCGCGTCTGCAGCGCGGTGAGCGCGGCAGCCGAAGCCTCGCTCTTGCGCTCGAGTTCGACGGCGCGCGCGTTCAGTTCGGCGACCCTGTCATTGATGTCCGGCCCCTGGGCCGCATCGTAAGCCCGCAGCGCGAAAGCGCCCCCAGCGCCGCTGATGGCCCCGAGAATCAGCGCTCCGATCAGCGCCGGCGCGCGCGACGGCGGCTTGGCGTAGGCAATTTTTTGCGGGCTGGACGAAGAGGCGGGGGCATCATCTCCCACCTTGGATTGTATGCTCGACGACGAGGCAGGCGCCTCGTCCTTGGCCTCGGGCGAGAGCTCATCCGCGGCGGAATGCGGCTCTGCCAGCGGCGCGACGTCTGCGTGGGTGGCGTCAGTGGCGCTCGGGCCGGACGTTTCGCCAACTTCCGGCGTCTTCCGCGGCGGCTCTTCTTTATCGTCAGCCATTCAGCGCCCTCTGCTTTTGAGATGTTGTAAAGCAACCCCAAGCTGATCGCAACGATGAAGGCGTCCGCTGGAGCAGCGCCAAGACCCAAAGCTCGAAGAGTCCGGCCGCAAGCACGAGGCAAGCCTTAGGATGCTTCTCTTTCAGGGCAATGACTCGTCCGGCCAACCGGCGGAGCGCGACCCCGCTGACGCTCCGCTCGGCAGCGTCAGATGCCTTGGCTCGTTCAATGGACAGGGATGAGGCATGAAAGCCAGTTCGAAGCCAAGCGTCCTCAAGATCGGCCCGGCGCTCGACCTTTCGATCGCTCTCCTCGAAAATGGCCGAATCGAGGAGGCTTCTCTGGGCCTGCGGCCATTCGCGCCGCAGGATGAGGAAAACCCGCGGCGATCGAACCTGGCCGGTTTAATATATCTCAGCGCGCGGGACGATGGCGCGGCGCTTTCGTGGTTCGATCGCGCGGTCCAGCTCGATCCCGCCGAGGCGCGCTACTGGTCGAACCGGGGCGCGGCCCTGCAGCAACTCGGCCGCGCGGACGCCCTTTCCTCCTACGACGAGGCTTTGCGTCTCGGCCTCAAAGAGCCGACACTGTTTTATAATCGCGGCAATCTATTGCGCGAGGCCGGACGCCTCGACGAAGCGATCGCCTCGCCTCTTATGACGAAGCTCTGCGGCTCAATCCAGCCTACCCGGAAGCTCTGCGCGCCGGCGCGCTCGTTTTGCGCGATCGCGGCCAAAGCGAGGACGCGCTCGAATTCCTCGACGAGGCGACGCGGCTGCGTCCCGATTTCATCGAAGCCCTGCTCGATCGCGGCGAAATCTTGCAAAACCTCGAGCGCATGGAAGATTCACTCGCGGCCTATGATTGCATACTGGAGTGCGCGCCGGATAACGCCGCCGCCTGGAACAACCGCGCGGCGGCGTTGCTGACGCTCGGACGCTACACAGAGGCGGGCGAGGCTTTGGATGCGGCGCTCAGGGCTGATGCCCGATCGCCGCAAGCCTGGAACAATCGCGGCAACCTGATGCTGGCGCTACTTCCCCCCGAGGCGGCGCTTTCGGCCTTTGACCAGGCCCTGGAGCTTCGCCCAACTTATGTCGAGGCGCTGATTGGGCGGGCCTTGGCGAACAAGCAGCTTGGCCGTTTCGACGAAGCCCTGGCCGGTTTGGACGCCGCTTTGGCGATTGAGCCCCAATCCGACCATGTCAAGAATAACAAAGCCGTCGTCCTGCTGCAGCGGGGCGACTTCGAAAACGGATGGGATCTTTACGAATTAAGGTGGATCGCCAGCCGGACCCCGAAACACGCTCTGAGGCTCCCCATTCCAGAATGGGACGGACAAGCGTTAGCGGGCAAAAACATTGTTGTTTTCGACGAGCAGGGTTTTGGCGACGCGATTTAATTCGTCCGCTTTTGTCTCGAACTGGAAAAGCTTGGCGCGGACGTCACCTTTTTCTGCCGGGCGCGTCTGCATCGGCTTTTGCAAAGCTTGCCGATCCGCCTTGTCGACCGGCTCGAATCCGGGGATCTCAACCCCGGCGAACGATTCGATTATCAGATCGCGCTCTGCAGCCTGCCCCGCGCGCTGAAGACGCAGCTTGGCTCGATCCCCGCGCGGACGCCCTATCTTCGCGCCGAGCCGGCGCTCGTCGAGAAATGGGCGGCGCGGCTGGGATCGCATGGCTTCAAGATCGGCGTCTGCTGGCGGGGCAGCGCCAACCCGAAGGCCGACCGCGGCCGCGCCGTGCCGCTCGCCGCGTTCGCGCCGCTCGCCGGCGAGGGCGTGCGTCTGATCAGCCTGCAAAAGCTCGAAGGCGCGCCGCCCGACGAATTCCGCCAACGCGCCGTGGCTTGAGCTTATGGGCGATGATTTCGATCGCGGCCCCGATGGTTTCGTCGATACGGCGGCGCTGATGGAGAGCCTTGATCTCATCGTCACCTGTGACACGTCGATCGCGCATCTCGCCGGCGCGCTCGGCCGTCCCGTCATCGTGCTGTTGCAGGCCCTTGCGGACTGGCGCTGGCTCACCGATCGCGAGGATTGCCCCTGGTATCCGACGATGCGCCTGATCAGGCAGAGCCGGCTCGGCGATTGGAGCGAGCCCGCCCGACGCCTGAGCGAAGAAATTCAAAAACTCAAATCAGTATCTTAAAGTCCGGACCCATAAACGCGACCCTCGAGGGCTTAATCCAGCCGGGTGCAACGCGCAGATGTCTCGCCAACCTTTCCTTTATTTGTGTCAAATACCTCCTCGTTGTATAACTCTTGTTCGTTGACGTTACGCATAATGATTCGTCCCCTCATCTTAATGGCAGAATTTCGTTGGTGCTGGCCTTCCCAAGACAAATTAACCCCGTCGCTGGTGTCTCTTATCCAATACTGCTTTGCTCTCTCAACCGGTGTGCCTTTTTTTAAAATATGCACTACCGACCAATTTCCATTTTTAATATGGACTTCAACTGAGGAAACGCTTCCGGCGGTTACGGGCTTGCATTGAAAGTCCACCGTCGAACCGCTTTGCGTTTGCGTCGGCGCTTTAGGCGAGCTGAGCGCACTTGTTGTGGTTCCGCTGGCGCTTTCCATCTCACGGGTGTCAGTGGGCCCGTTCAATTGAGTGAAAGTGCTTTGGTCTTGGGCCGTCACAATTGAGCTATCTCTATTTGGCTCCGGCTTACCCAGCGGGGTCGACTTTTGCTCGCTCGCTGTATCTCGAATTGCCTCGCTTGGAAGCGGCGACCTATTGGCAATGTCGCCAAGCCATTTACCAGCCGCAACAATCATTGTGAAAGCGGCAACGATAGCAATAGGGCGCCGCCAAAAGGGCGGTGCAGTGCTTTCATCGAAGCGGCTGCGCTCCGGGCCAGCACCGCTATCTTCTTCAGTGTTTGAGAGAGCCGTTTGTGTCTTGATGCCTAGCATTTCGTCAACACGGGATAAATCGCGGTAATGTAGAAGTAGGATTTCGTTTGTATTCGCAAGTTCGTTGGCTGAAGAAGTAAAGCTATTGTTTGTGACAACAATGCCGTAGTCGGCGTTTTCGTGAGTTCTTGCCGCTACTATCTCCTGGACGGCCTTGTTCCCAACTGGTGATTTATATAACTTGCATCGAACAACAATGCTGACGCCTTCCTTTTCTGCTATAACGTCTACTCCTTGGTCACGACTGGCCATAGTAACACGTGCAGCCCAACCGCTGCGCCTCAGTTCTTCTGCGCGGTAATGCTCAAACTCTGTGGCTGTCATATTGTCATCAAATTCTTGGTGCGGCCGCTCTGCGAGTATTTTTGACGAAGTCGCTTGTTCAACACACTCAAACAGGGCTGGGCTAATTTCGCGCGCAATTTGTAAGTCAAATTCATTAAGAGTTTTAAACAAGTTCGTGTTGATAAAGTATTCAACATCCTTTATCCATCTATCGTAGACTTTATTCCCATATGGGTCCGGTTGTACAAGTTGAGCGCGGCGACGAGCTAGAGCGTCAATTTTGCTATCAATAATTTGATTTAGCTGCTTTTTTATACGATCTTGTGCAGATAATTTTCTGTGGTACTTAAAGATATTGACGAATACTATAAGTGTAACAGATACTCCGATTACGGAAGCAAAAATTTCCCAATGCTCTTTCACGAGAGTGATAATCACGCCTAAAATCGCAAGAAAAACAAGCCCGCCGCTGTTGTTGTTTCTCCGTGCCATTGAAATAACTCAACTTTGTGCGGGGATCTCGCGTCATACAACGAGTCGCCGCCCCTGAAGAGGGCAACCCACAACCTTGGTCTCGCCCAATATGTAGGAGGAAGTCGAGATTCTCCGAATTGGTTGCAATTTGGACGCAATTCTACACCTTTCTAGGGTGTTCAGTCCCAGGTTATAATAATTCGGCTCCCATCGATACGAAGGGATTATGGGCCAGATACTTCACGGCAGCGCTCGCACGACAGACGCGGTCCGTCCAGCGATACGGCATAGTCAAGAGAGCATAAGGGCGCTGGCTGGCCGGTACGGGATCAACCGGAAGACGGTCGCCAAATGGAGGAAGCGACGTAAGTCCGAAATAAAGCGGATAAATTCTCTTATGACGCGCGCAATTTAAAACTGAGAGATCATTATGCGGGATTTAAGTCTGTTATAATCGCTTGACGGCCGCCATCATGTAATTGACGTCCTTGTCGTGGGCGAGGCGCCATTCGCCCGCCAGCGGATCGAACACCACCCCGGTCTCGTCGAAAACCCGCAAGCCCGCGGCGCCAAGCGCCTTCTTGAGTTCGGCCGGCGTGATGAACCGGCTCCAATCATGCGTCCCCCGCGGGGTCCAGCGCAGCACATATTCGGCGCCCACGATTGCAAAGGCGAAGCTTTTCAAAGTACGGTTGAGCGTCGCGGCAAAAACAAGGCCGCCGGGCCGCGCCATCGCCGCCGTCTGGCGCAAGAAGTCCGCGACGCCGCGCACATGTTCGAGCACCTCCATAGCGAGGACAACGTCGAAAACGGCGCCCTCGGCCGCTAGCACCTCGGCGGTGGCGCAGCGATAATCGATCTCGAGGTCCGATCGCGCCGCATGATTTTGCGCAACCTCGATGTTGCGAGGCGCCGGGTCGATCGCCGTCACGCGCGCGCCGAGCCGGGCCAGCGGCTCGGCCAGGATGCCGGCGCCGCAGCCGACGTCGAGCACGCTGAGGCCCTCCAGCGGCTGCGCCGCATGGCGGTCGCGCGGGTGCCCCTCGACCTTGAAATAGCGGCTGCAGAGATCGCGAATATAGGCGACCCGGACGGGGTTGAGCTTGTGCAGCGCCGCCATCGGGCCGTCCTCGCGCCACCAGTCCTCGCCGAGCCGGTCGAATCGCCCGACATCTTCCGGATCGATCGTCGATTCGGGCCGAATCTCTTCCCGTTGAGCCATGGTTCGCTTTCCGCTGCGCTTAATTGCATTGACTCGCCGCGCCGGCCTTTGCATGAATGCGCCGTCTGGCGGACGTCAACTCCGCAACCTCAGCCGAAGGAGCGCTTTTCGTCCCGATGTCCCGTCTCGTCATGAAGTTCGGCGGCACGTCGGTCGCAAACATAGAACGCATCCGCAATGTGGCAAGCCATGTCGCGCGCGAACGCAAAGCGGGCTTCGACGTCGCTGTCGTGGTTTCGGCCATGTCCGGCAAGACCAATGAGCTCGTCAGCTGGTGCGGCGAGGCTGCGAAGCTCTATGACCCGCGCGAATACGACGCGGTCGTCTCCTCCGGCGAACAGGTGACGGCGGGCCTGCTCGCCATGGTCTTGCAAGACGCCGGCGTGCCGGCGCGCTCCTGGCAGGGCTGGCAGGTGCCGATCGTCACCTCCGATGCGCACGGCTCTGCGCGCATCCTCGACATCGACGGATCAAAACTACTCGAGGGCTTCGCCGCGCGCGGCGAAGTCGCCGTCATCGCCGGCTTTCAGGGCGTCAACGCGGATAGCGGGCGTATCTCGACGCTCGGCCGGGGCGGGTCCGACACCAGCGCGGTGGCGATCGCCGCGGCGATCAACGCCGCCCGCTGCGACATCTACACGGACGTCGACGGCGTTTACACGACCGATCCGCGCGTTGTTCACAAGGCGCGCCGCCTCGATCGCATCGCCTTCGAGGAAATGCTGGAAATGGCTTCGCTCGGAGCCAAGGTCCTGCAGGTGCGGTCGGTCGAGCTCGCCATGTTGCGTAATGTCCAAACATTCGTGCGATCGTCTTTCGACGATCCGGAGCGTCCGCGAGCGGGCACTTTGATTTGCGGCGAGGAGGATATTGTGGAGCAGCAGATCGTCACCGGCATCGCTTTTTCGAAGGACGAAGCGCAGCTTACCTTGCGGCAGGTTGCCGATCGGCCGGGCGTCGCCGCGGCCATATTCATGCCGCTCGCCGACGCTAACATCAATGTCGACATGATCATTCAGGTCGCTTCCGAGGATTCGGTCACGACCGACATGACCTTCACGGTCCCAGCCGCCGATTTTGATCGAACCAAAACTATTTTGCTCAAGGCGCAATCGCAGATCGGGTTCGCTAGCCTCCATGGAGCCAGCGATGTCGTCAAAATCTCAGCCATCGGGGTTGGCATGCGCAGCCATGCGGGCGTCGCCGCGCGCGCGTTCAAGGCTTTGGCCGAAAAAGGCATCAATATCAGGGCAATCACCACGTCCGAGATCAAATTTTCGGTGCTGATTGACGCGGCATATGCAGAACTGGCGGTTCGAACCCTCCATTCGCTTTACGGCCTGGACAAGGGCTGAAGGGGAAATCGCCGCCCATGCTTGGACAAACGCCGCACAATCTCTTGCGGTCCGAGGTCGGCGCTGGTTAAACGGGGCCAAGGCGGGAGAAAACAATGTTGGGGGGTTGCGTAGCGCCCTTTCCGCGCCGATGACGCACGATTTTGAGGCCTTCGGGCCTGGACAGGAAACAGCCATGTATGGCGCCCTCGGCGGACCGCGTCTGCTGCTGCGCCGGCTTCGCGAGGTCATGGCGGAGCCGGTCAGTCCGCAGGCTCGGCTCGACAAGATCGTCGTCCATATCGCCGCCAACATGGTTGCGGAGGTTTGTTCCGTCTATGTCCTGCGCGCGGATGGCCGCCTTGAGCTGTACGCCACGGAAGGCCTGAACCGGGAGGCCGTCCATTTTACCACAATGCGCGCGAGCGAGGGACTGGTCGGGCTGATCGCCGAGACGGCCGAGCCTCTCGCCCTCGCCGACGCGCAAAATCACCCGGCCTTCTCCTACCGCCCTGAGACCGGCGAGGAAATCTATTCCTCCTTCCTCGGCGTCCCGATTCTGCGCGGCGGCAACACGCTCGGCGTGCTCGACATCCAAAACAGGGCGAGGCGCGTCTATACCGAGGAGGAGGTGGAGGCGCTGCAGACCACGGCCATGCTGCTCGCCGAGATGATCGCCTCGGGCGAATTGCAATCGCTCGGCGCGCCGGGCGTCGACATCGCCGGCGGCCGCCCGCTGACCCTCAAAGGCTCCGCTCTCGCCGATGGGGTCGGACTCGGATACGTCGTTCTGCATGAGCCGCGCATCGTCATCAAGCAGCTGGTCGCCGAGGACGTGAAGCATGAGGTTGAACGGCTCGACACCGCCATCGCCGCGATGCGCGATTCGATCGACAACCTGATCGAAAGCGGCAATATGGGCCCAGGCGAACACCGCGAGGTCCTCGAGACTTTCCGCATGTTCGCCCATGATCGCGGCTGGTTGCGCCGTCTGCGCGAGGCGGTAGCGACGGGCCTCACCGCCGAGGCGGCGGTCGAGCGCGTCCAGAATGACGCGCGCGCGAAGCTACAGCGCCACACTGATCACTCGATGCGCGAACGTCTGCACGATCTCGACGATCTCGCCAATCGCCTCCTGCATCAGCTGACCGGACAGAGCTTCGTCTCCCCGCATGAAGAATTGCCGGACAATGCGATCATCGTCGCGCGCGCCATGGGGCCCGCCGCCCTGCTCGAATATGATCGCTCCAAATTGCGCGGCCTTGTGCTCGAGGACGCGGGCGCCGGCAGCCATGTTGCGATCGTCGCTCGCGCCCTCGGTATTCCGGCCGCGGGCGACGTCGCCAACGTCCTCGACTTCGTCGAACCCGGCGACGCCATCATCGTCGATGGCGCGATCGGCGACGTCCAAGTGCGGCCTACCCCCGATGTCGAGCACGCCTATGCCGAAAAGGCGCGGCTGCGCGCGCGGCGGCAGGAGCAGTACCGTAAGCTGCGCGATGTCGCCACTGTGACTCGCGACGGCGTCATTATCGATCTGCACATGAACGCGGGCCTTCTCGTCGACCTCCAACATGTCGCTGAAACCGGCGCCATGTCGGTCGGCCTGTTCCGCACCGAACTGCAGTTCATGCTCGCGCCGCGCTTTCCGAAAATGGGCGAGCAGGAAAAGCTTTACCGCACGGCGCTCGAAATTGTGAAGGATAGGGAAATCACCTTCCGCACGCTGGATATCGGCTCGGACAAAGTGCTGCCCTATATGACCCAGCTGCAGGAGGAAAATCCAGCTCTTGGCTGGCGCGCCATCCGCATCGGGCTCGACCGGCCGGGGCTTTTGCGCGCGCAGCTGCGCAGCCTGTTGCGCGCTGGAGCGGGACAGCGGCTTCGCATCATGTTTCCGATGATCGCGTGCCTCGACGAGCTCCGATCGGCAAGAGCCATCCTCGATCGTGAAATCACGCAGCTCCTCGCCCATGGGCGCGAGCCGCCGGCCGACCTCAAGGTCGGCGTAATGGTCGAAGTGCCCTCGCTTCTGTGGGAAATCGAAGACATCTGCCGCGGCGTCGACTTCATCTCGGTCGGTTCGAACGACCTGATGCAGTATTTCTACGCCGCGGACCGCGACAATGCGCGCGTGGCGAAACGCTACGACGTTTTGTCCGCGCCTTTCCTGCGCGCCTTGAAGCAGATCGTCGACACCGCCCGCGCCACGTCGACACCAGCGACTCTTTGCGGCGAAATGGGCGGCAAACCGCTTGAGGCCCTGGCCTTGCTGGCGATCGGCTATCGCGGCCTCTCGATGTCGGCTGCCTCGATCGGGCCCGTCAAGGCGATGACGCTCGCGACCGACCTGCGCCTCGCGCGCTCTTTCGTCGCCAATCTTTTGGCTGAGAAGGCTTCCTGCCAGAGCCTTCGCGATCCGCTGCGGCAGTTTGCGGAGGATAATGGGATACCCATATAAAGCGCGTTGAAGCGAGCGGGCCCCGCTCCGCTCGAACAAAACGCCGCAACCGAAAAAGCTGACCGCTGGAATTTTGTTCCGGGGGCCACCGGCCACCAAGCTTGCTCCTCGAGACTGCGGTCGTCCGCCGTCCATTTCAACTTCGCTGATGCTGCCGCAAGAAAAGCTCGATCTCATCCTGCGCCGCTTTGAGGAAATCTCCGACCGTCTCAATGCGTCGGTCGAGCCGGCGCTTTACGTTTCGCTGTCGCGCGAACTCGCCTCGCTCAGCGAAGTGGCGGCGGCGATCAGAGACTATCGCACGCAAACCGCAGAGATTTCGGGGCTTGAAGCGATGCTGGGTGATCCGGCGACCGACGCCGAGATGACGAGCCTCGCCGAAGACGAGCTTCGGGCGGCGCAAGAGCGACTGAGCGGTCTCGAACAACAGTTGAGGATCGCCCTGCTGCCGAAAGATGCGGCCGATGAAAAAAGCGCCATTTTGGAAGTGCGCGCCGGAACCGGCGGCGATGAAGCGGCGCTCTTCGCCGGCGATCTTTTCCGCATGTACCAGCGCTACGCCGAATCGAAAGGCTGGAGCGTAGAGATCATCTCGGCGAGCGAAGGCGCCGCCGGCGGCTTCAAGGAAATCATCGCCGGGATCGCCGGCCGCGGGGTGTTCGCGCGGCTCAAATTTGAATCCGGCGCGCATCGGGTGCAGCGCGTGCCGGATACCGAAACGCAAGGGCGGATCCATACCTCGGCGGCGACTGTCGCCGTCCTGCCAGAGGCCGAGGACGTCGATGTCGCGATCAATGAAGCCGACCTAAAGATCGACACGATGCGGGCGCAAGGCGCGGGCGGACAGCACGTCAACAAGACCGAATCGGCAATCCGCATTACGCATCTTCCAACCGGCACGATTATCTTCGTGCAGGACGAACGCTCCCAGCACAAGAACCGTGCGCGGGCGATGGCGCTCTTGCGCGCGCGGATCTACGATGCGGAAAGACAGAAGATCGACGCCGAGCGGGCCGCCGACCGGCGCGCTCAGGTCGGCTCGGGCGATCGTTCCGAGCGGATCCGCACTTATAATTTTCCGCAAGGGAGGGTTACCGACCACCGCATCAATCTGACGCTCTACAAGCTCGACAAAGTCATTGCGGGGGAGGCGCTGGACGAAATCATCGACGCTCTCGTCACTCATCATCAGGCGGCGCTGCTGGCTGACAGCGAGAGCCAGCGATCGTGAAGAATATGGGCGGATCCTGGCTGATCTTCGCCTTGCTGTCGGCGGGTTTTGCGGCGTTGACGGCGATCTTCGCCAAAATCGGCGTCGCCAACATCAATTCGGATTTCGCGACCCTGATCCGCACCGTGATCATCGTCGCGGTCCTTGCGGCGATCGTCGCGGCGACCGGCCAGTTTCAGCCTTTGGCTTCAATTTCGCCGCGCACCTACGTCTTTCTCACGCTCTCCGGGCTCGCCACCGGCGCGTCCTGGCTCTGCTACTTCCGCGCCTTGCAACTCGGCGAGGCCGCACAAGTCGCCCCGATCGACAAGCTCTCGACCGTCCTTGTCGCCATTTTCGGCGTCGCCATTCTCGGGGAGCGCCTGTCGGCGCCAAACTGGCTCGGCGTTTGCCTCATCGGCTGCGGGGCGCTGCTCGTCGCCCATCAAGGCTGAACGCGCCGGCCTCCTACGCAGCTGGACCGCCGGCGCTGAACCATCTGCGCTATTGGCGCGTTATAAGCACTTGTGAACGGAGGATGGCCGTGGCGCTGGGGAAATCGCACGGAAATCATATCCATGAGGCCATCCGCCCGTGGCTCGCCGGGTTGATCTATTCGGACTCCGCTCTGAACGTTCCTGAAATCATCAGGGTCGAGAGCGTCGCTTTCGAAGAACAGGACGCCATTCCGCCGCTTTTCACCGCCGACGGAGAAGGGGAATCGCCGCCGCTTCGCTGGCGCGGCGTGCCGGATGGGGCGGCCGCCATCGTATTGGTCGTGGAGGATGGCGACAGTCCGACCCCGGAGCCTTTTATTCACGCCCTCGCCATCAAGACGCCAGGCATCGACGACGATCTCATCCCCGGCGCGCTGAAGCAGGAAAACGCGGCGAGTGAAGGCCTGCTTCTTGGCCTCAACTCCCGCAGGCAGGCGTCGTGGACGCCGCCGGCTCCGCCGCTCGGCTATGGGCCGCATCGCTATGTGTTCGAAATCTACGCGATCGATCGGCTGCCCGAGTTCGACGCGCCGCCGGGCAAGACCCAAATCCTCGAGCTTTTGCGCGGCCACGCGCTGGCCAAAGGATGCGTCACCGGCACTTATGAGCGGTCTGCCTAACTTATCGGCTGCCGCCGGTGGAACCGGACGCCTGTCTCGTGGCTTTCTGACATGCGCTTGACCTGCAAGGGACCGGGGTTCGGCGCCCTTTCGTCAGGAAGCCGAGAGACCAACCGGAAGACGACATGCTGATTCGCTACGGATATGAAATTAGCTTTCAATGCTTTCAGCCGACCTTGATGGTCTGCCTTCTCGATTCGCACCCCGATTACGACTATCGCATTCGGTATAAAGCCCCGTTCAGCACGAACCCGTCGATCGCCTCACACACCTACGTCGACTTTTTCGGCAACGTGGTCCGGCGTTTCGTCGCGCCCGCCGGCGACCTGACCATTTCGCGTGATTTCGTCATCGAGGACAGTGGCTTGCCCGACGGCTACGAGCAGCACGCTCAGGAGGTTCCTCTCGAGCTTCTGCCGAGCGAAACGCTCGTCTATCTACTCGGCAGCCGCTATTGCGAGACCGACAGGCTTGGCGACATCGCCTGGCAGTTGTTCGGCGGGACGCCGCGCGGCTGGTCGAGAGTCAAAGCAATCTGCGACTTCGTCTGCAACCATGTGACTTTCGGCTACGAACATGCGCGGGCGACCCGCACCGCTTTTGAAACCTATCACGAGCGCCTTGGCGTGTGCCGCGATTTCGCTCATCTCGCGGTCGCCTTCTGCCGCTGCATGAACATTCCGGCGCGCTATGCGAACGGATTTCTCGGCGATATCGGCGTGCCGCCCGATCCCGCGCCGATGGACTACAACGCCTGGTTCGAGGCCTATCTCGACGGCCGCTGGATCACTTTCGACGCGCGCCACAATATGCCCCGTATCGGCCGCATCACCGTCGCGCGCGGACGCGACGCCACCGATATTCCGCTCGCGACCTCGTTCGGGCCGCACATTCTCAAAGGCTTTCGCGTCTGGACCGAAGAGATCGACGAATCGGTCGTGCGCGATCTCGAACGCCTCAGCGCCTGACGCCGCAAGCAAAGGTGTGGCGCCACCGCCGCACATCAGCGCATTTTAGGCTGACGCCGCCCCTCCCGTCCGTCGCGCCTTGACGGGCCACCCCAATAAAGCCACGGTCGCACCGGCAAGGTCCGCTCATGGGCCCCTTTGGCGGCGTTGGTTATTGGCAACATGCGTTCTGTTTTATGCAAAGGCGAGGCGGCCCGCGGGTTTCGGGGCCGCAAAGCATCGCCGGCCCTTCGCGTCACGACGCTCGCCTGCATCGCCGCCCTGAGCCTCAGCGGCTGCGCGACCATCAATGGCTATCTCCAGCCCGATCCGTCCGCCTTTAATGCGCCGGGGACTACCCATGTCGAGATGGTCGTCGCGACGACGCGCGCGCCCGCCGCCTCCCCCGCCGTTATGTATTCGGGGGCACGCGCGCAGCAGCCCGGTTTCGCCGACATGGTCGTGTCAATTCCGCCCGATGCAAATCGCAAAATCGGTGAGGTCCAGTGGCCAAAGCAACTGCCAGGCGATCCGGCCACGGATTTCGTGACCTTGAAAGCCGACGTCATCACGCGAGATCAGGCGATCGCCACCTACGCCCGGCTGCTGAGAGAGTCCAAAAAAAGCGAGGCGATGGTTTTCGTGCATGGCTTCAACCAGCGCTATGACGACGCCGTTTACCGCTTCGCCCAGATCCTGCACGATTCCGGAGCGGAAGACGAAGTCGCGCCGGTGCTGTTCACCTGGCCCTCGAAAGGGAATATTTTCGCCTATGGCTATGACCGCGAAAGCGCCAATTATTCCCGCGACGGGCTCGAAGCTCTTTTGCGCTATCTCGTGAAGGACCCGCAGGTCAAAAAAATATCCATCCTGGCCCATTCGATGGGCAATTGGGTGACTCTCGAAGCGTTGCGGCAAATGGCGATCCGCGATGGGCGCGTCGCGCCGAAGATCAAACTTGTCCTCTTGGCCTCGCCCGACGTCGATGTCGATGTCTCCCGCGAGCAGATCGCGGCGATGGGCCCCGACCGGCCGCATATTGCGCTCTTTGTATCAGAAGACGATCGCGCTCTCGCCGCGTCGAAGGAGGTATGGGGAGCGCCTCGGCTCGGCGCAGTCGATCCCGACGTCGAGCCTTACAAAACCATGTTCGAAAAGGAAAACATTTCGGTCCTCAACCTCACGCACTTGCCGTCCCACGATCAGTTCAATCACGGCAAATTCGCCGAGGATCCGAAGGTCGTCGAACTCATCGGCAACAGCCTTGCGTCGGGACAGGTGTTGACCGATTCGCGCGTCGGCTTCGGCGAGAAAATCATGCAGTCGACAGCGAGCGCCGCAACCTCGGTCGGACACGCCGCCGGTCTCGCTGTCTCGGCGCCGGTCGCCATCGTCGATCCGGAGACGCGGGATCACCTCGGCGACGAGGTCGACTTGCTATCCCAATCTGTCCATCAGATTGGGACGCAGCCGCCGCAACAGTGACGCACTGACGGCCGTCCGATATCATTCGAATCGGAAAACAACGGCAAACGCTCACACATAACCGTTTCGGCCCTGGATCTGACGCGTGAAGCGCTGGATAGGTTGGGCGAACAGCGCGCGTCTCAAGGAATTGAGGGCTTCGGACCAACAAAAACCGACGCGCCACAGCGCCTCTTGGCCACACGGCCAAGGCGAACTCAACAATCTGAAGGGTTGGAGCCGGCGCCGCGCTTCAGCGTTGAGCGAAGATCAAAGGCGATCCAGTGAAAACCGGCTCGCGACGGCCAAAGGGCCCAATCGGCGAGCGGTTGAAGCTTGGCGACGGATCAGGCCGCCACGGCCAGCTTCACGGCGGTGCCAGTCGCGAGAACGCGGCTGAGGTTCACAAATCCCTCGACGGGGACAACCCCATCGGTCTCAAAATTGACGTCGATGATCGCATCTGCATCGATATCTTCCGCGCGGCGGATCAGTTCGCGCAAGGCGAGTTCGCGCCAATTGCCTTGATGCCCGTCGAGCAGGGCGGCGTGCCAAGCGGACGCCGCCTTGATCTTGCCAATGGGATAAAGGATGCGGCCCCCCTCTATCGAGTCGGTTGCGCTGATACGCATAATTTCATCTCCGGTATATTTTTAGCCATAATCTCCAGGGGTTTCCCGAAGCTTAATCGGACGTCATAACCCCGGTTTCGAAATGACTATCGCTCGTTCAAACCGAACTGTAGGTGACTTAGCACACCTTGCTGCACTGCAGCATTCAAAAAGATTTGCGCTCTGTTTCATCAAATGAAACAGTCAGATATACGATGAATGAGAGATTAAGTTTCGGCCGCAAGAACCATTTGGGCCGCGCCGACAAATCAGTGGAGATGCTTAACGGCGGAGGTTGCTGGCGGAGAACAGAAATTCGGCTGCGGCCAAAAATCAGTGGCGGAAATGCCGAATTCCGGTGAACGCCATAGCGACGCCGGCGGCGTCAGCCGCGGCGATCACTTCTTCGTCACGCACCGAACCGCCGGGCTGAATGAGCGCCGTCGCCCCGGCCTCGACCGCCGCGAGAACGCCGTCGGGGAAGGGAAAAAACGCATCGGACGCGACCACCGAGCCGACGGCGAGGCTCTGCGGCGCGCCGGCCGCCTCGGCGGCATTCGCCGCTTTCTTCGCCGCGATCCGCGTCGAATCGATGCGGCTCATCTGGCCCGCGCCAATGCCGACCGTGGCGCCGTCCTTGGCGTAGACGATCGCATTCGACTTCACATGCTTGGCGACGCGGAAGGCGAATTCGAGATCGCGCCATTCGCCGTCGGTCGGCTCGCGTTTCGTCACGACGCGTAGCGGCATGTCATCGACGACGGCATTGTCGCGCCCTTGCACGAGCAAGCCGCCGGCGACGGCGCGCAGCGTAAGGCCGCCCGCGCGTGGATCCGGCAGTCCGCCGGTCAGCAGCAGACGCAGGTTCTTCTTGCCGCCGACGATGGCGATAGCGTCTTCGTCGGCGTCGGGCGCGATGATGACTTCGGTGAAAATCTTCACGATTTCCCTCGCCGCCGTGGCATCGAGGCGCCGATTCAGGGCGACGATCGCCGCCGAAGGCGGAGACCGGATCGCAACGCAGCGCCAGCGCGTAGGCGGCCTCGAGGCTGGGCGCCTCGGCGACGCCGCAAGGATTCGAATGCTTGATGATGGCGACCGCGGCCGTGCGCTCGGGATCGAATTCGGCGACCAGTTCGAAGGCGGCGTCGGTGTCGCCGATGTTGTTGTACGAGAGTTCCTTGCCTTGCAGCTGGCGCGCCCGCGCGACGCCATACCGGCGCTCCGGCGTCAGATAGAGAGCCGCTTTCTGATGCGGGTTCTCGCCGTAGCGCAACGTTTGCGATGAGTCTGCCGCCAATAGCGCGGAACGCCGGCGGCGCTCGTCGCCGATCTGTTCGGCCAGCCAGTTCGAAATCGTGGCGTCATAGACCGCCGTGCGGGCGAAGGCTTTTTGCGCCAGCCGCTGGCGCAGGTCCAGCGTGGTCGCGCCGCTATTGGCCTCGAGTTCGGCGAGCAGCGGCGCGTAATCCTCGACGTCGACGATGACGGCGACGTCGTTGAAGTTCTTCGAGGCGGCGCGGATCATCGCCGGGCCGCCGACGTCGATATTCCTCGACGCATTGGTCGAAATCGGCTTCGGCCTCGATCGTCGCCTGGAAAGGATAGAGATTGACGACGAGAAGATCGATCGGACTGATGCCATGGGCGAGCATCGCCGCCTCATGCTCCGGGTCCTCGCGAATCGCCAGAAGGCCGCCATGAACAACCGGGTGCAGGGTCTTCAGCCGTCCGTCCATCAGCTCTGGAAAGCCGGTAAGATCCTCGACGTCGAGGACCTCGAACCCGGCTTCGACAAGCTCCTTATGCGTGCCCCCGGTCGAAATCAGCTCCACTCCGAGGGCTGCGAGGCCGCGCGCGAAATCAATGAGGCCGGTTTTGTCGGACACGGACAGCAGCGCGCGGTGGACGCGGCGAAATTCGATCGGCATGGAGACCTTTGCTTGGCTTGCACCTATCGCTTGCGGCGCGCTCATCCCGCCCGAAGTCGCCCCGCTCCGAAGCGCGAGCGTCCCCGGCGCCCAGACTCTGGGTCATTCAGCACGGCCGTGCGACATCCTGTAAAGCCGCGCGCCATTCGATGCAAGACAACGGGAGATAAAGGCGAGCCCCGATGTGGCGCCCGGTTCGAGTGTGTGCGCCGCGGCCACGCCGACGGCCAATCGCTTTGGCGCTCAGGGCAGGTTCGTCGTACGGGTTGAGCAGGAAACAAGCGCCTCGGTCTGTGCCGTCAGCAATCGGTGTTATTGCGAAGCTGACCCTTGCTCAACCGTAGGCGTCAACGCCACTTTAAAATTCACTATGAAATCAGCCGCAGCGGCGGTCGCATCGCAATCGCGGATTGTTCCTGTCGAAAGCCAACGATCCCGAAAAGTAGGTTTTCGATTTCCCCGGTCGGCATGAATAGCTGCCGCGCAATGTCTTCCTTCGTGATGCGCTCATTCCAAAGCGCGGTAAGAACTTTCTGCCAGACAACAGACGACTCTCTAGATAATCCAAACGGTTCTATTTTTCTATAACCAGCTTCCGTCGCTTGAATGGCGAATGTTCGATACTGCCATTCCGATAAAATCTTGAGCCGCCCTAGACGTACAATCAGGGACATTACAGAAACGCCCCATCGTTTCTTTGCTTCAATAATTTGGTTCAGCGAATGGACCCTTGGAATGGTCGCTTCTACGTCCGCCAGCGGCATCAAGAAAGCGGATGCAAATTGCTCTGCTTCGTCCTCGGCCTGTCGCCCTTTTGGGCCGCCGTGTTTATGCAGAAGCAAATGGCCCAGTTCATGAGCCGCATCGTGCCGACTACGCTCGGCCGACTTCATAGTGTTTAAAAAAATGTATGGCTGTTCTCCGCGCCAGACTGAAAACGCATCGACTGTCACCGTGTTCTCAGCCATCGAAAAGAGGCGGACGCCCTTGAATTCCAAAAGCTGGGCCATGTTCTTGATTGGCCGCTCTCCGAGAGCCCACTTCTCTCTTAAAGAATGAGCTGCGACCTCGGGTGGATCGCCCTCAAGGTCAATCGAATCGAAACTCGCTAGGCTAAAACGCTGCTCAACCCAATCAGCGAACAGGTAAGCAAGCGCGCCAGCGGCGAGCGCCGCATCTCGCTCCTTTGCAGGCATTGCGCTCATGCTGCGAAAACTCGCCGCATCCTCGGGGAGAGCATCAACGTCTGGCGCTGAGAAAAAGCCTAAAGGAAAGCAAAGAACAGCAGATAGCCTGCCAAGTGTTACGTCGGTCGGGGCGATCTCTCCGCTTTCATAGCGTAGTACCGTATGCGCCGTGACGTCGATGCGCTCAGCGAGCGCCTTCTTCGAGAGTCGGCGCCGTTTTCTCGCAAGAGTGAGTCGAGACGGGGTGAACATGCGATTTTACTTGCGGGTAATATTGATCTCGAATTCCTGCGCGTCACCATCGGACTCGCTTTCGATAATCACCTTCTGCCACTCGCCGTCGCGTAGGATAAAAATCCGCTCGCTGTATTCGACCAGATAGCCTCCTTTGTATTCCACGGGGCTCGACAACTCTGCGCGCACCTTGCCGGCGTCGTCGAAGATGCAGGGATACCAGAGAGAGTATGGAGGTTCCGCAAGCGGGCCCATCTCTTCTCTCTTGAAGAGAAGGCCTTGGCTATTGAGGTCGATAATTCTCTCAGAAGCTGGACCTTTCCACGTGCGGTTTCTTGGCGACCGCATAGTTTCACAGGTGCCGGCGTCTGTGTTCATAACCGCAACCATTTTCCTGAGATCGCGATTCCAGATCGTCTCGATCCCATTGTGATCGCCCTTTTCCCATCCCTCACGACGGAAAATCTGCCGCGCACGCACGGTTCCCGCATCCCAGGCATAGTAACCGGGAGCCGACCTTGCGTTGTTTTCCGTACAACGCGCGCGAGCTGCGACTGCAGCTTTAACGACTTCGATCCACTGATCGCGGGTCGAATTGAAATACATGGCTAGGCGACGATCACAAATGCGCGGGTCGGCGTGAATGAGAGAAGCCATAAACGTCCTCACGTAACTTTTTATCTCCTCAAATGTGGACGAAAAAAGTTACGTGGTCAAGATTATTCCGACTTCTTCCACCGTTTTTCTGCCGCCCCCTTTGCGATCTCCGCGCGCCGCTCCGGTGACATGCTCTTCGCTCGCGCCGCGCCGCCCTTCTTGCCGAGTGCCTTTGCAGCCGGGTCTTTGCCGTCATCCGCGACGGTATCTCTATCTCGCCCGTCGCGATCCGCATGACCTTAACGGCGTTGCCGATTACGTCGGCGGGGCGCTTTTCGCCTTTAGGGCCTCTAGGCATTAGAGATTGTCCTTTACCTCTTCATCTGTATCGTAATGTTTTTGTTCATCCCAGCCGTCTTGCCATTCCTCACGCTCATCTGAGCCTTCTGGATAGGGGCATTCGCTTCGTTGTATTCCACGGCCATAAGCATCCATTCCCTCGTCAAAAGGTTTTCTATCAGTCTGTTCTACCATGGCAATCCTCATGCTTTGCGGCAAGCATAGCACGGGATAAGGGAGCGGGGCGAGCGGAAGTCAATCCCGCCAAATTTCAAACTGAGACGCAACCAAAAATTAGTATTAGGCGAGAACTGCAGCACTCGAGCGTATTTCTTAGTAAAGACCGAGCTTTCGCATGAAACATCGACCGCCGGCTGAGCATTTACTTTAGCCCCAACTATATTCGGGCGAGGCCGTCTTCCGCTTCCGGCAGCCGTTGGGCCGGCTCAGTTGCGCCGACGCCTTCGAAAATCCCGACCGGCGGCGCAAAACGGCGCAGCCGCAGCGCGTTGAGGACGACGAAGATCGACGAGAACGCCATCGCGCCCGCCGCCAGCATCGGCGACAGAAGAATGCCGAACGCTGGATAAAGCGCCCCGGCCGCGACCGGGATCAGCAAAATATTATAGGCGAAGGCCCAGAACAGATTCTGCTTGATGTTGCGCATCGTCGCGCGGCTCAAAGCGACGGCGCTGGCGGCGGCAGTGAGATCGCCGCCGATGAGAACGACGTCGGCCGCCTCGATGGCGACGTCCGTGCCGCCGCCGATCGCGAGGCCGACGTCGGCGCTTGCCAGCGCCGGCGCGTCATTGACGCCATCGCCGACAAAAGCGACCGAACCTCGCCGCGCCTTGAGCCGACGCACCGCCTCGACCTTGCCGTCCGGCAGGACTTCGGCGACGACGCTGTCGACCCCCACCGCTTTGGCGATCGCCTGCGCCGTTTTCCGATTGTCGCCGGTGATCATGGCGAGCTCCAGGCCCTGCCCGCGCAGCGCGGCGATAGCGCTCTTGGCGCCTTCGGCGATCGGGTCGGCGACAATGACGAGAGCGGCAAGCTTGCCGTCGATAGCGGCGTAGAGCGGCGATTTCGCCTCCGCGCCGAAGCGCCCTGCCGCTTGGGCGAAGGCGCTTGCGTCGACGCCGAGCGCGGTCATGAAGCGATCGGCGCCGATCGCCACATGACGCCCGTCGACGATCGCTTCGACGCCGAAACCGGGCCTCGCCGCAAATTGCTCCGCCGGCTTGATGGCGACGCCTTCCTTGCGCGCGGCGGCTGCGATTGCGGCCGCGACCGGATGCTCGGAGCGCGCCTCGACGGCGGCGACGAACGCCAGCGCCTCCCCCTTCGCAAAACCAGGCGCTGGCAGAAAGTCGGTCAGTTCGGGAGCGCCCTTGGTGATCGTCCCGGTCTTGTCGAGCGCCATCGCCTTGACGTCCGCCAGCCGCTGCAAAGCGTCGCCCTTCCTGAACAGGACGCCGAGCTCCGCGCCGCGTCCCGTGCCGACCATGATCGACGTCGGCGTCGCCAGCCCCATGGCGCAGGGGCAGGCGATGATGAGGACCGTGACCAGGACGACCAGCGCATGGCCGAGCGCCGGTGCGGGGCCGAGGAACAACCAAAGCGCGAAGGCGAGAAGAGCGATCGCGATGACGGCGGGAACGAACCACGCCGTCACGCGATCGGCGAGAGCCTGAATCGGCAGCTTCGCGCCCTGCGCCTGCTCGACCATGCGAATGATCCGCGCGAGAGCCGTATCCGCGCCGGTCTCGGTCACCTTGAAGGAAAAGCTTCCCGTCGTATTGATCGAAGCGCCGACGACATGGGCGCCGACGCCCTTTGGCGACGGACGCGACTCGCCGGTTAGCATCGACTCGTCGACGAATGAGAAGCCCTCGACCACATCGCCGTCGACCGGGATTTTTTCGCCGGGCTTGACGAGGACGATATCGCCGACGACGACCTCATCGAGCGGCGTTTCGACAGGTTTCCCGCCGCGGAGCACGAGGGCGGATTGAGCCTTGAGGCCGATCAGGCGCTCGATCGCCGCCCCGGCCCTGCCCTTGGCGCGCGCTTCGAGGCTGCGGCCGAGAAGAATCAAGGTCACAATGACGGCGGCGGATTCGAAATAGACATTCGCCGTCCCGGCCGGGAAAACGGAAGGCGCAAAGGTCGCGAGCGTCGAATAGGCGAAGGCGGCGCCGGAGCCGAGCGCGACCAGGGAGTTCATTTCGGGAGCGCCGCGCAGCAGCGCCGGAACGCCGCTCTGGAAGAAACGCCATCCCGGTCCGAACAGGACGAGCGCCGTCAGCGCGAATTCGGCGATCCGGGCCGCCTGCATCCCGACACGCTCCATGACAAATTGATGGACGGCGGGAAAAAGATGCGAGCCCATTTCCAGCGCGAAAACGGGCAAGGTCAGCGCCAGCGCGATCAGCGTCGCGCGGGTCAGCGCCTCGCCTTCGCTCCGGCGCTCATCGCCAAGCGAGGGCCCGGGAGCGCCGAACTTGATCTCCCGCGTCGGATAGCCGGCCTCGGTCGCTGCCCGCGCAATCGCCTCGGCGCTGGTGGCGGAGCCGACGAAGCGCACAGCGCCGGTCCCGGTCGCGAGATTAACCTTGGTTTCGACAACCCCCTCGACGCCCTGAAAAGCCTCCTCGACGGTTTTGACGCAAGCGTCGCAGGTCATTTTGGCGATCGAGAAGTGCGCAGTCGTGAGAACGGCGGCATAGCCCGCCTTGTTGATCGCCTCGATCACGCCCTCGAGATCGGCCGGTCCGACAAAGCTGACGGTCGCCTGCTCAGTCGCGAGATTGACCGCAACGGCGCCGACCCCGGGGACGGCGCTGATCGCCTTTTCGACTCGGCCGACGCAAGAGGCGCAATGCATCCCTCTGACGGGAACGTCGACAGGGGCGGAGCCAGTCTCGTTGGGACGAACAGACATGATCTATCCTTTGCGCAAGTTCCTGGGGCGGGAAAAAGCAGCGGGACGCCGGTCTTATCTAGATCATCCGCCGCAAGCCAAATTCAAGGCTGAAGCCCCTTTTGCCGCGGATCAATCCGCTTCCGATGATCCGCCATCCGGCGCCGACAGTTTCACGTGAAACGGTTTTGACCAGTTTCGCCCTCAGGCGCGACGCTCGTCAGCCCGATCCCGCAGGCTGCCGCTAGTCTAGCGGCGCAGTCCGATTGGAACAGAGCCCCGGCATTTCGCCTGAAAATGCTCCCGCATTCTTCCGCGCGACGCTTGGACGCTCTACATGGGGGATATCGGAGGAGCCTCATGCAGAAATCGATCGTCATCACCGTGCCGCATAATCTTGGCGCAGACGCCGCCAAAAAGCGCATTTGCGAGCGTATCGAGGCTTTACGCACGGCCTATCTCGACAAATTGGCCTATACCGAAATCAACTGGACCGGCGACAAGGCGGATTTGCGCGTCGTGGCCCTTGGCCAGAGCGTGACCGCGCAAATCGACGTCATGCCGGAAAGCCTGCGCATCGAGGTGCAGCTGCCTTGGCTTCTCGCGGCTCTCGGCAACAAGATCCAGGGGGTTCTCACCAGCAACGCACAAGAATCGCTGCGGATCGGTTACACGCCGCCGAAGGGCTGACGCCCAAGAATCAGTCCTTCGGACTCTTGCGGACGCGCCGGGCGGCTCAAAGCGCCTCAGGCGCTGATCTATAAAATTCAATGGGTGGCGATCATCACGTCCGAGGATTTGACAACCGCATAGGCCTTCTTGCCCTTGACGAGCCCAAGGTCGTCGACTGCTTCATTGGTGATCGAGGCGGTGACGATGTCCCCACCCTTCAGTTCTAATTCGACATGGGACGTGGTAGCGCCCTTGATGACTTCTTTGATGGTCCCTTCGAGAGAATTGCGAGCGGAAATTTTCATCTCGTCACCTTTTTTCGATTAGATAGCGCGGACGTTCCAGCGCTTGCTCCGGCCAGGGCGCGGCGGGATGTGTTATATCTCTTTTGTCACAGCTTGTGCGAGACGATTTTTGTCGTCGGCTCAGTTTGAAATTCCGCGGCAGGCTTCTGCACGCGCCAAGCCATTGGTGTGACTTGATCGGAACTGCAGCGCAAAATTCGTGTGATTTATGCACGGCGAGCCGCTTGCTCGCATCCCAAGGCGCGATGGCCTTTTCCTTTCATTGGCCAGTATAGTCCTTGAGACATAACGCCGGGGGTTTCATGCCTGCTGAGGCCTTTCCAGCCGCGATAACCCGGCGCGCTCCGGCCGCCTTTGTGGGCGGCGCAGTCATCGGCGCGCTCGGCGGCTTGATCGGCCTCGGCGGCGCAGAATTTCGCTTGCCCCTGCTGATAGGAGCGTTCCGGTTCGCCGCGCTGCAAGCGGTGATCCTCAACAAGGCCATGAGCCTCATTGTCGTCGCGTCGGCCTTGCCGTTCCGTGCGGCGACAGTTCCCTTTTCGAGCGTCGCCGCGAATTGGCCAATCATCCTAAACCTTCTCGCCGGGAGCCTGCTCGGCGCCTGGTTCGGGGCAGGGTGGGCAACCCGGCTCGCGTCACGGACGCTGTTTCGCGTCATCGCTGCCATGCTCGTTGCCATCGCTATTGTCTTGCTGCTCGGCCATGACGGGGCGGCATCGGGAGCCATGCTGACCGGCGCAGCGCAAATGGCGGCGGGCGTTGTCACCGGGTTCGTGATCGGCATCGTCGCGGCGCTGCTCGGCGTGGCTGGCGGCGAGTTGCTGATTCCTACGCTCGTGCTGCTATTCGGCGCCGACATCAAGCTGGCCGGGAGCCTTTCGCTCGCGGTGAGCCTGCCGACGATGATCGTCGGATTTGCCCGCTACAGCCAGGATCGGAGCTTCGTCGTCCTTGGTGAAAACAGCCGCTTCGTGCTGGTAATGGCGGCCGGTTCTATTGTCGGCAGCTTCATCGGCGGCCGACTGCTCTGGCTGGTTCCAACCGCCGTCCTATTGCCTCTGCTCGCGGCCATTCTGGTGCTTTCGGCGGTAAAGGTTTGGCAACACAGGTAAAAACGTAGATTGCAAAAGTTTTGAATTATGCATTCCTTGCCTCTGATCGAAGGTCATCTCTCTAAGCCTTTTGGCCAGTCGGGATGCTTGCTTCTGTGCCTGCTCAGGGTCAAGCTGCGACGCTCATCCGCCCAGCCGAACGGCCCCTCCGCGCGGGAGCCGAATTCAAACTGAACCACTACCGACGATTTTTGTCGTCGGCTCTTGTAAGCTACGCGGCGAAAATCTGATGAACGGGCGGCGAGGCCAGGTTGGAAAGTCCCAAAAAACGCGCGGCGCGTCCCATCCTCAGCACGGCCCTCTCGGCGCGCGTATTGCGACACGATCCGGCTTCGGCGATGACCACGTTCTTTTTCGAGGACGGCGAATTGCGCGCGCCGATGATCGACGATCCAGTCGGCTCCTGCGTGACCCTGAGGATCGATGCGAGCGACGTCTCGATCGCGCTGTCGCGGCCGATGGATGTGTCGATCACCAACCGCCTGCCCGGAGAAATCGCCGAAATCGCTTGTCTCGATCCCCCCTACGTCCGCGTCGCCTTCAATCTCGGCGCAACCCGCATCGACGCGCTGGTCACCGGCGAATCCGTGGAGCGGCTCGCCCTGGTCCCCGGACTTCGCGCCTGGGTGATGATCAAGGCCGTCGCGATTTCGGAGCGCGGCGTCAGGCCGGATCGCGCGCCGAATCCGCGGCCCTGGCCTTTGGATCAAAACTCCAATCCAGCGAAGCCGTAAGTTCCTCCAGAGATTTTTTCGACGAGGCCGCAGCGTGACGTCCGATCGAGCGGTAGAGCGCTGCCAGACGTTCGCCGAATTGCGTGATTTCGGCGCCGGCGTTGCGCCGGCCCGGATAGGTGAGGACCACCGGCGACTCGAAGCAGCGGTTCAGCATATCGACGCTGAGCCAGCATTTCCGATAGGAAAGTCCAAGCGCTCGGCTCGCGCCAATGATCGAGCGCTCTTTGCGAATCATGTCGATCAAAGCCAGCTCATGCGGCCCAAACGCGCCGCCGTTTGGCCAATGCAGCTCGATGGAGAGCGCGGCCGCCGGCCGCTTACTGTTCGGCATGGACATTCCCTGGCTGTTTCCCGTTCGGGGCGCGCTCTTCAAACAGTTTCGAACTCTAAGATGAAACACATGTGCTGAAAGACTATAGCGCGTCGTCAATCCAAGCGAATCTTTGCGCGCGCGATGAAACCGCGCCGCGACGGCGAACCGCGCCTTTTCCGATCCAGTGAAAATTGAAACCAATGTCAAAGGGCGAGGAGCCGCAAGCGACCTTTGTCAATTTTTGTGCTTCCGATATACGCTGCAACATGGCTAAAGGCAAAGCCGGTTCGCGCGCCGGTAGTGTCTCAGCTTAAATCTTCCCCGGCCGAGGAACCTTACCGGAAACGATTTGTTCTCTCTCCGCTTCGTCTGGAAGCGGGAAGAAAACATGGGCGGAGCCCTTGTGGATCTCGTCGTGGGTGTCCTCGCGATTTTGCCATTCGTTGGGCGATCGCGGCGAGCTTTGCGATACGCTCGAACACGGTGTTTGCCCATGAAGGCCCGATTGACTATAGCCGCCGGCGTTCTTGCCCTTCTTTCGATGCCTCTCGCCGCACAGGCTCAAGGCATCGTCGGGGGTGGTCAGCGAGGCGCGGCCGCGGGCGGGCGCGCAGCCGGTCCGGTTGGCGCGGCGGTCGGTGGCGTAGTCGGTGAAGTCACCGGTGGCGTTGTCGGCGGCGCGAAAGGCGTGGTGGGAATTCCTAGCCATCATCACCATGGCTACCACCATCATCATCACCACCACTATTATCGCTAATCGCGCCTGGAACTCGGAAGGCGATATTGAAACCGCGCCCTCGGGCGGGGTTCTGGTGCGAGGGTTGTCTTTCTTGTTTTTGCTCAAAACTCCGAAAGATCGAGAAAGCCTAGAGATTTTGACGTCCCTGTCATATCGTCGCGGGATTGATCGCGATTCTTTCCGCCCTCGTTTCCTGCTCTCGTTCCGCGTTCGAAGCCGCGCCTCACTGGCGCCTGATCTCGTCGCGCCGCGCGCTCAGGTGACCGTCCTGCGGCGGCGACGCCCCCAGTTCGAAATTTCTGCGCCAGACTTTTTGTAAGGGCCGCGTTTCAGCGCTGACGCATCCGGCATCCATCGCCGCTTGTGCAGCGGCATCGTCAAGTTGATGATTAGCGTAAGGATATTATTTTAATCTTTTAAGGAATTGACGCCCTTCTTAAATGAGTTGGCGCCCTTCGGCTCGTGCCGGAGGCTTGCGCCCGCGTCACCCTGGCTTGCACGCGGCGCGGGCGCAAGCCCATAATGGCGGGCATGAAACCGCAAGCCACCCCTCCGCGCCGCCATTCTTTACGGCTCCGCCGCCATCAGCGCGGCGCCGCTTTTGCCCGCCCATGAAAAAAACCGCGCCTTACGGGACCTGGATTTCGCCGGTCACCACCGAGCTCATGACCGCCGCCGCGATCAGTCTTGGCGGACTGACGGTCGATGGCGACGCCCTCTATTGGCTCGAAGGACGCCCGGCCGAAAGCGGCCGGACTGCCTTGTGCAAGCGCAACGCCGATGGGTCAATCGCCGACCTCACCCCGCCGCCGATCAATGTCGGCAGCCGCGTCCACGAATATGGCGGAGGCGCTTTCGGCGTCGAGAAGGGCGTGATCGTCTACAGCGAGCGCAAGGACGGCTCGGTGTGGACCATCGAACCCGGCAAGGAGCCGCAGCAAATCCCGACGCCGGAGGGCTGCCGCTACGCGGATTTCGAGTTCGATTCTCGGCGCGGGCGCGTGCTTGCGGTGCGCGAAGCCCATCTAGACCGGCCGCCGACGGACCCCGAGGCCGCGATCATCGCCCTGGCGCTCGACGGCGGCGCCGAGACCGTGCTCGTCAAGGGCCCGGATTTTTTGAGTTCGCCGCGCCTTTCGCCCGATGGCGAAGAGCTCGCGTGGATCGCCTGGGATCATCCCGACATGCCCTGGGACCGCACGCGGCTCTCTTGCGCGA
Source organism: uncultured Alphaproteobacteria bacterium (assembly GCA_963789645.1). Taxonomy (GTDB): domain Bacteria; phylum Pseudomonadota; class Alphaproteobacteria; order Rhizobiales; family Beijerinckiaceae; genus Methylocapsa. The sequence goes on from CAWBLM010000013.1 coordinate 322,754, forward strand.
AGATCGGCGACGGCGGGGCGTTGGAGCCGGCGCAATTGGTTGCCGGGGAAGAGCCTGAGTTCGATCGTCCAGCCCGGCTGGTCAGCGCAAAATATCCTGCACTTTTGCTCGGACCGCACCGGCTGGTGGAATCTGTATGCGCATCAAAATGGAGCCGTCGCGGCGCTACGCCCCATCGAGGCCGAGATCGGCGGCCCGCATTGGGTTTTCCGCCAGCGCTATTACGATTTTCTCGAGGACGGCCGGATCGTCGCCTCGGTTGTCAAGGACGGAGTGAGGCGCGCGGCGCTAATCGCGGGCGGCCAGATGACGCCGCTCGATATCGGTCAAGTCGCCGAATGTCCGCAGCCGATCGGCGGCGGCCTCGCCTATGTCGCGACGCCGCCGACCGCGCCGCCTGCGATCATGCTGGCGCCGGCGCTGGGTCAGACAGCGATCCTCATTCGGGCGGCGGCGCCTTCCACCCTGCCGCGAGAGACGATCTCGATCGGCGAGCCGATCAGCTTTCCGGCCTCGCACGGGCCGGGTCACGCGTTCTGGTATCCGCCGAGGAACCGCGATTTCACAGGGCCCGCCGGGGCCTTGCCGCCGCTAATCGTCCTGTCGCATGGCGGCCCGACTAGCATGACGACCAATCATTTCAACCTCAACATCCAATGGTGGACGAGCCGCGGCATCGGCGTCGTCGACGTCAATTATGGCGGCTCGACCGGATATGGCCGCGACTTCCGCCGCCTGCTGAACGGGCGATGGGGGCTGATCGACGTCGAAGATTGCCGCGCGGCGGCCGAACATCTCGTCGCCCGCGGGCTCGCCGACGGCGCGCGCATCGCCATTCGCGGCGGCAGCGCCGGCGGGTTTACGACGCTCGCGGCGCTGACTGCCTCGAATTTGTTCAGGGCCGGCGCCAGCCTCTACGGCGTCGCCGATCTGATGCTGCTGGCCAGGGACACCCATAAATTCGAGTCGCGCTACCTCGACGGGCTAATCGGTCCTTTGCCCCAAGCGCAAGCGCTCTACGCCGAGCGCTCGCCGATCGATCACCTCGATCGGCTGGCCTGCCCCGTGATCTTCTTTCAGGGCGAGGACGATAAGACCGTGCCGCCCAATCAGGCGGAAACAATGGTCGCGGCCATGAAAGCGCGGGCGTTGCCGGTCGCCCACTATCTTTTCGCTGGAGAGGGCCACGGATTTCGCAAGGCCGAGACGCTGCGCCGTGTCCTCGAGCTCGAGCTCGATTTTTATGGCCGCATCTTCGGTTTTTTGGCCCCGGATTTGAGCGAACGCGTGACGATCGCCAATTTGTGACGGCAGCCCTTCAGCGTTTGAACCACCGCTCGACTCCGTGCTCTTGCGCCTCAGCCGCCGCGGCCTTGACGCTGCGTCCGGCAAGGCGCAAGTCCGGCGCGATTTCGGCGAGGGGCGCGAGAACGAACGCGCGATTGAACAATTCCTTATGCGGCAGGACGAGGTCCGGCTGGTCGAAAACCTGGTCGCCGTAAAACAGTATGTCGATGTCGATCAGGCGCGGCCCCCAGCGCGCGGTGTTCTCGCGGCCCATCTGCGCCTCGACCGCCTTGACCTCGGCGAGCAGCGCGGCCGGCTCCAGAGTCGTGGTCGCCAAGGCGCAGGCGTTGGCGAAATCCGGCTGTTCGCGATAGCCCCAAGGCGCCGTGCGATAGATCGACGAGACCGCGCCGACGACGACCCCGCCGCGCGCTGCAAGAAGCGCCAGCGCGGCCGCGATATTGGCCGGCCTGTCGCCGATGTTGCTGCCGAGGCCGAGGCCGATTTCGACCTTATCGAGACGTTGCAAGCGGGGCACCGCAGATGGCGTCAAAAACCTTGAAGGCGGCGCGATGTTCGGCCGCGTCGTGAACGCGGAAGATCGAAGCGCCCCGGGCCGCGGCGGCGAGGTTGGCGGCGATGGTGGCGGCGAGGCGCTCCTCGACCTGGGCTTCCCCCACAATGGAGCCGAGGAGAGATTTGCGCGACACGCCGACCAGAACGGGAAGGCCGTAATCCTCCAGAGCGCGCAAGCCGTTGAGCGCCTGCAAATTTTGCAGCCGCGACTTGGCGAAGCCGATGCCGGGGTCAAGAATGATGTGCTTGGCGGGAATTCCGGCCTTCTCCGCAAGCGTGAGGGAGACGTCGAAAAACCGGCGCATATCGGCGATGATGTCGCAATCAGGATCCGTCTCGGCGCGATTATGCATGATGACGACGCCGGTCTCTGTCTCGGCCACGGCGTCGGCCATGGCGGGATCTCTTTGCAGGCCCCAGACGTCATTGACGAAGGCGACGCCCTGCGCCGCGGCAAAGCGGGCGACGGAGGCCTTCGACGTGTCGATCGAGACCGGCTGATCGATGCTAGCGACGACCTGGCGCAGCAGCGGTTCGAGCCGGGCGCGCTCGACATCCGCCGGCACCGGCTGATGCCCGGGCCGCGTCGATTCGGCGCCGACGTCGATAATGTCGGCGCCCTCCTCGGCCAGCTTGCGCGCCTGCGCGACCGCAGCCGCGGCAGTCTGGAATCGTCCGCCGTCGGAGAAGGAATTGGGCGTCGCATTGACAATGCCCATGATCAGCGAGCGCGAGCCGAGACGGCTCAAAAAGCGGTCCCGCTTCTCCCGCATCGAGACGACATTGGCGGTCTCGCTCAAAGATCCTTGCTTTCACGATCGGGATAGCCGCAGCGCCATTTCGCAACAAAGCGCGCCGGATGATGATTGACCCAGTCGGCGATCGTCGGCGGAGCCGACATCGCGCATTGCATCAGGCTTTGGCCCTGATCGATGAAAGGCAGACTTTGCTCCTCGCAGGAGTTTGGCTGCGCGACGGCGCAAACCGTCAAGATCAACGCCATGAGTCCCATTGCTGCGTTCCCTTCACGCCAAGGCGATGCCCTCTCCATCGGCAAACGAGAAGAATGAACAATAGATTGCAAGGGCGCAAGTTCCGAGTTCGTGCTTTCAGATCCAGCCCCTGAGCCGCATCGCGCGGAATGTCTGGCGCGGACGTGGGCGGGACGCCGCGATTGGCGCCATTCGCGCGTTGTGCGATGAAGAGGCCGCTCCAGCCCGCCTCGCAACGCGCCAAAAGCCCGAGCCAAAAATTTGCGGAGGAGATGATGCAATCTCAAGGATGCGCCGGAAAAGCTCTGACCGTCGTCAAAATTATGCCTGCGGAACGAGAGAAGGCCATGACCGGAGCCCCGCTGCTGCTCAGATTTGCGTTTGCCGCCGCGCTAGGGCTGATCGCCGCCGCCGCGCCAGAGAGTGCGTTCGCGGCTGAGGCCAATCCGCAGGCGACGAATAAGGACTGGCCCTGCAAACAGATCCTGGTCGACCAAATCTCATTGCCCGCGGTCTGGTCCGGCCCCTCGATCGAAGGGATCGATTGGCGGCGCGACGGCGCGACGGCCGATCTCGTCGCTGAACTGGCGGCGCGCAAGACGCCGATCGAGACTGCGGAGCGCGCCATTGAAAAATTCGCCGCATCGGCTGGCGCGGATAAGCAAGCGAAGCTCGCCGCTCTGTTCGCCGGGCTGTTTGAAACTCTGAATAATGAGCGCGCCCAGATCATCGACGGATTGATGCGCTTCGGCCGCAAGCAAAAGGCGCTCGCCGCAAAAATACGCGCCGAGAACGCCGAGATCCAGAAGAGCCCGGACTCGTCGTCGCCGGTTGGTCCCGCGACGGAGGGCAATCCGCAGACTCAGCTGGAATGGGACCTGCGCGTCTTCGACGAAGGCCGTCTCTCTCTGACCTACGCGTGCGAAGCGCCGACTTCGGTCGAACAAAGGCTGTTCAGCCTCGCGAGGGCCATTCAGAATAATCTGGATTGACCCGCCCGGTGTTCTGAACCGCGTAGACAACATTGCGCCGGTCCGCCGGCGCGGCGCGCCCGCGCGACTCGTCGGGTTCCGAGCAGGGCTAGTGTTGATGAGCGCGCAGCGCGCCGGGAATCACCCCCGGCTCCAGACCATGAGCGGCCAGCCATTTCTCGGTGCTTGCGGCTGCGCGTTCGATCAACTCTGCCGATTGTGAGAAATCATAAGGGGAAGCATTCACCGGGCACAGCGGCGGAACCGTGATGATTTCCACGGCGCCGCCGATGCTCTCCAAATCAGACACGAGTTGACGCGCGATCAGCAGCGTAATCGCGTGCATGGCGACCGCGATCGTGCTGCGCGGCGGCATATCAAGCGCGCAACAAAAACCAGTGGGCAACACGATAATCCGGGTTGCGCCGAGTTGCACGGCAACTTTGATCGGCGTGTCGTTGCAACCGCGCCATCTACAAGATATCGCTCGTCGAGTCTTACCGGCGCGAACGCGGCGGGAATGGCGCTACTGGCGATAATGGCGTCCTCGACGGATCCCTTCGCGAGCGCCACGGCTTCGCCTGATAGAAGATCGGTGGCGACCACATACATGGGCACGCGCGCCTCTTCCAGGAGGCCATACTCCAAGTGCCGCCTCAACAGGTTCCTCAAACCGTGCGAGTTTACCAGAAAACTGCGGGACCAAAACAAGCCGAGGAGCGAATCGAGGCCGATCGGGAAAATATCGTTGCGCCGGAGCCCAATCCAGATCCGCCGAAGCCGTTCGACCCCCTCCGCCGTCGGCGCGCCAGCATAATAGGCGCCGTTGATAGCGCCCACCGAGGACCCGACAATCAAGTCCGGCTTGATCCCATTGGCTTCGAGCGCTTGCAACATGCCGACCTGGATGGAGCCGAGGCTTCCGCCGCCGGCGAGGACGAAGGCCGTTTTGGTCATGTCCGCTCACTCGAGTTGACCGCAGTCGGAGCGGCGGCTTGACCGCTGCCAGGAACACGGACGTCGACGCGGGCGGCGCCTTTGAGCGGCGCCGGCGTCAAGGCCATGCTCGCCTCCCAGAAGAGGGCGAATGTCGCGCCACAAAGCTTTGTTGCACGAACGATGTATGGGCCTCATCTGAAAAATCATGCGACTTTTGGAATTAGTCTAAGGCGTCTTGGGCTTGTCGTTGTCGTCGAGCAGAGGAACGCCATAGTCTTGCAGGATCTTGTCAATTTCGCCCTGATTTTCGGCGATCAGCTTGTTAAGGGTCCGCTTCCATTCCTGGTCTGAATGGCGCACGGCCATGCCCATGCGATAGATCATGCGCGGACCGACTTTTTCGTTGATGAGCGGCGCGACTTGCATCGGGATTTTGGAGTTCTTGGCGAAATTGCCGGCAATCGGCCCCCAAAGAATGGCGACGTCAATCACGCCGTCTTCCAGGTCTTTCATCATCTCCGCGGTAGGCGAATCGAAGCGCGTATCGACCACCAGCGCATAGGATTTGATGTTCGGCAGCAGACCGTTGACGGCGAGGTTGGTGGCCGGCGGCGTTCCCGCGACGATGCCGATGCGCTTGCCCTTCAGCCGCGGGTCCTCGAGCGTGTCCACCGTCGCAAGATCGCTTCCCTTCTTTGTAACCAGCGCGTAGGAGGCGCGGTAAAAGGGATTGGTGACCTGCGCGAAGTCGTCGCCCTGCGGCAACTCCATCACGACGTCGCACCGATGCGCGTTCAGCGTGTTGCGGATAAAGCCCGTGGAGTTCGGGTAAAAGACATAAGCTAGGGACTTGCCAAGCTTTTGCGCTAACAGCGCGGCAATCTTGTTTTCGAATCCTTCACCCGCTTCATTTGAAAAGGGCAAATCATGCGGATCCGCGCAGACGCGCAAGATGTTCGGATCGACAAGCTCAATCGCCGCGCTTTCGTCATCCTCCGCCAATGCGCCGAACCGCCAGCCGGAGGACGGTAGCAGAGCGAGGGCGAGCGCAAGCAGCCAGAGGCGCTTCATTTTTGCGCGAGACATTCTTTTTCCGTCTCCGTCGCTTTCGGCGGCTTTTCGACATGCCCCGCAGGCCGGCCGCGTGGAACGGCGTCGGTGGAGCGCGCGCGAAGATAGACATAAATATCGTCTAGGTAGCACATGACGTTTTTGTTATCGCCGAACGCCGGCATCACGTTTTCTTGACTGCTTGTGACGTTTCGCCGGCCGCCAACGACGATTCCGACGAATTCCGCGTAGGTCATCGTCTTCAGCGAGTTCTTCAGCGCCGGCGCGTAGCTCGAGCCTTCGCCATCAGGGCCGTGGCAGACATGGCACTCGGAATGATAGCGGCGAAATCCCGAATAGGCGAACCAGTCGAGGTTTCCATCGGGCTCGATCTTGTAGGTCGGATCGCCCTTCGCGTCGAACCATTTGCCGAGATCGTCCTGTTTGACGGCGGTCGGATCACCCGGAGCTTCGGCCACGGCGGCGGCTGAAGATGAAACAAGAATGGCGACGGACAAGGCCCGCGCCAGAGAGCTGATGTGCACGAGAATATCCTTGTAAGACTATGCCAGCGTGCGGAAAACCTCGGCGCGCGAGCGCCGAGGTCCAATTCCGCAGTGATGGGTAGGACAGACTACTTGTTGAAGAGACCGAACACAGTCAACGTCCCGCCGAGCGCCGTATAGTTCGACAGAGCGGCGTAACCGCCGACCGCGCCGAGACCGGCGTTCGGATCGGTCAGGCCGGCCGCGAGGCCGATGCCGGCCCAGCCGCCGACGCCGGACAACACCGCCACATATTGCCTGCCGCCATGCTCGTAGGTCATCACATTGCCAATGATGCCCGACGGAGTCTTATACTTCCACAGTTGTTCACCCGTCTTGGCGTCGACGGCTTTCAGGTAGCCTTCGAGCGTGCCGTAGAACACGATGTCGCCCGCGGTCGAGAGAGCTCCGGACCACACCGAGAACGGCTCCTTGTCCGACCAGACGATCTTGCCCTTCTTGGCGTCCCAAGCAATGAAATTGCCCATGTTGGTTTGGCCTGGAGGCGGATACATGGACAAGGTCGCGCCGACATATGGCTGACCGGCGGTGTAGCTCACCCTGAACGGCTCATAGTCCATGCAGACGTGATTGGTCGGGACGTAGTTCAGCTCGGTGATCGGCGAATAGGAGGAAGGTTGCTCGTCCTTCGAGCCGAGCGCCGCCGGGCAGATCCCCTTGGTGTTGACGTCTTCGCCTTGAGCTCCCGGCGCAAATTTATCGACGACGAGCGGACGGCCATAGTCCTTGGACGATTTGTCCATATCGACCTTGGTCACCCAGTTGACGGCCGGATCGTATTTTTCAGCGACCAACAGCTCTCCCGTCACGCGGTCGAGCGTGTAGCCGAGGCCATTGCGATCGAAGTGCACCAGGACTTTGCGATTGCCCTGTTCCTGCAGCACCATTTCATTGATGCCGTCATAGTCCCATTGATCGTGCGGAGTCATCTGGTAGACCCATTTGGCTTCGCCCGTATCAGCATTGCGCGCCCAGATCGTCATCGACCATTTATTGTCGCCGGGCCGTTGCACCGGATTCCAGGTCGACGGATTGCCGGACCCGTAATAGACGAGGTCCAGCTCGGGATCATAAGAAATCCAACCCCAAGTTGCGCCGCCGCCGATCTTCCATTGATCGCCCTGCCAGGTGCTGGTGCTCGAAATCCTTGCCGACCGGCTTGCCGAGAGCGGTGGTCTTCTCGGGATTGATCAAAGTGTCCGCATCCGGACCCATCGAATAGCCGCGCCAAGCGAGCTTGCCGTCCTTGATGTCATAAGCGGCGACGTAGCCGCGCACGCCGAATTCGCCGCCGGACACGCCGATGAGGACTTTGTCCTTGATGACTTGCGGCGCCGAAGTTCCCGTCGCGCCCTTGGACGGATCGCCGTCTTTCACCGACCAGACCGGCTTGCCGGTCTTGGCGTCGAGCGCGACCAGCGTGGTGTCGGCCTGATGCAAGAAGATCTTGCCGTCGCCATAGGCGACGCCGCGATTGACGGTGTCGCAGCACATCACCGGGATGACGCTCGGATCCTGTTTGGGCTCATACTTCCAAATGATCTTGCCATCATTGTTCAGGTCGAGCGCGTAGACGATGTTCGGGAACGGCGTGCTGAAATACATCACGTCGCCGATGACGAGCGGATTGCCCTCATGGCCGCGCAGGACGCCGGTCGAGAACGACCATACCGGGACGAGCTCCTTAACGTTCTTATTGGTGATCTGCTTGAGTTCCGAGAACCGGCGATTGGCGTAATCGCCAGTCGGCAACGCCCAGTTCTTGGCGTTTTTCTGAGCGGCGATAACGCTCTCGTTGGCGAAGGACGCACCATTCGCCAGGAGCGCGGTTGCGGCGACACAGGACATCAGTAAATATTTGCGCATGTAATTCCTCCGGACCGTTTGTTTTTGCTCCTGCAGAGTTTACGCTTTTCTCGCAGGGCGTTTCGCGTGTCTTTCCGGCAGCGTGTCACCACCTCAGCGGAACGCTGCGTTTGCCGCATGCGCCCGCTCCCGTCTTCGAATAGAGCCACCGTCCCTGCCGTTAACTCATGAAGCCGGAAAACTACGCGTCATGTATATATTGCGGCGGAAGCTGACACAATAGTCATCGCGAGGCGGCGAATGCCCATAAAGGCGGCATCGAAAAGCGCTTTCAAGCAGCGCCGAAGAAACGGCAACCAATTGATTTGATAGCGATAATTTCGACGATACGCGCCTGCTGCCGGACGTTTGACGGATAAGCTCGCAGCGACAGACACGCATTAAAAAGCAGCAACTTTTCAACTGGAATACCGCCCGAGACAATTGCTGCAACGCAAGAAGAACAAGTTTTCGCCAGGATCCAGACTCAGAAATGACAATTGACGATTGCGGTGAGGCAGACGCCGGCGAGTAAATTCTGGCGAGTCAATCGTAGCGCGCAGCGATCCGGCGGAAGCCGCTCAGGCGGCAGAACATGCGCGATAGCGTTGCCCTTGCGGTAAAGGAAGCTGCTAATTATTGGTGAGCGCGATGGGATTCGAACCCATGACCCTCTGATTAAAAGTCGCGTGACTTTGGCTTTCAAGCGGTATCAGCGGATAATTTTAGGCGCACATAATGCATTGATTAGCTTGTGCGATTTGATAAAGCGTGTATCATGTGCTCTCAGGCAATATCGGCCATTGCCATCAATTTTTGTTGTCCCGTCGTTGTCCAGAGATTGGCGCTTCGGTCACAAGACAAAGTGTCAGAGGCCCCGAATGGTACCGAAGAGAGATTTCACGGATCAATTCCTGAGAGCGGTCAAGCCGGCCACGCCCGGCAAACGTGTCATTATCTATGACGCCCAAGTTCCGGGGTTCGGTCTCCGCGTCACCGAGAAAAGCTCCGCGGAAAACAAGGGCGCCTTCGTCCTCGTGACGCGATTTCCTGGCAGCCCAAACCCCTCCCCTCGCCGGATCGGCGATTACCCGGCGATGACCCTTTCCCGTGCCAGAGAGATCGCCCGGGAATGGCGGGCGGATATTGAGCGAGGGGTCGATCCTAAGATTGAAGAGGCGAAACGGCAGAGGGAGGAAGAGCGCCGGCGGGCCGACACATTCGAGGCCTGTTTCGCGGCATTCGCCGAAGATCACTTATCGACCCTCAGAACCGGCAAGGTTGTCAAGGACGCAGTCCGGAAGCACGTCTACGCGAAATGGGCCCACCGGCCGATTTCCGAGATCGGACGAGCCGACGTCAATGATCTCATCAAATCACTGCGGAAGGAGGCGCCCATCGCGGCCAACCGCCTACTTTCTTATCTGAAGAAATTCTTCAGCTGGGCAGTCGATGAAGAAATGCTAGAGGCATCGCCGGCGGCAGCGGTCAAAAGACCGGCGAAAGAAGTTAAGCGCGATCGCGTACTAAACGAGGCCGAAATCAGGGCGATTTGGCAGGCCTGCGGCGAACTTGGAGCATTTGGCCGAGCTTTCAAGCTCATGCTTTTGACTGGGCAGCGTCGCACGGAAATCGGCCAGATGACTTGGGCCGAAATCGACTCAAAACAAAGGATCTGGTCCTTGGCCCGAGAAAGGACGAAGGCCGACAGATCCCACGAAATTCCCCTATCTGATCTTGCAATGTCCGTTATTGCGGAATGCCCGAAGCTCGGCGACTTCGTTTTCTCGACGGGCCGGAGAGCGCTAACGACGACAGGCGCCAAGGCTAAGGCAGGCCCGATAAGTGGATGGAGCAAGGCGAAGAGTAGACTGGACAAGCTCGCGCTTGAGAAGGCCGCCACTGCCACTGACAATGGCGATGCCAACGAAGTCGGCGAATGGCATCTGCATGACCTCCGGAGAACCTGCGCAACCTACTTGGCAAAATTTGGGACCGACCGGATCGTTATTTCGAAGATCTTAAATCATGCGGAGGGCGGCGTCACCAGCGTCTACGAACGGCATAGGTACGACCAGGAGAAGGGGCGCGCGCTGGAGCTTTGGAGTGAGCGGCTGGCGGCAATCGTCGACGAGACCGATGGCGGCAATGTGATGCAGCTGGCGGCCCCGAAGAGGTGATCTCGATGATGATCACGGAGGCCGGGGATTTCCCCCATTGGGTTCCCGATTCGGTCAAGAGCATGTCGCTACATCGCGAGCCGTCTGTTGAGCGATCCGCGGATGAAAACGGTTTGGCGGACGCTGCGAAGACAGGCGAAGAAGATGCACAAAGACGGCAAGCTCGCTAGCAAACTCGCCGCCCTTCCTAGGCTGCGGACTCATAACCAGTAGCTGACGGTCGCGGCGAGGCAGACGGCTGCGAGGAAGTTTCTGGCCAGACGATCGTAGCGCGTTGCGATGCGGCGGTAGTCCTTCAGTCGGCAGAACATGCGTTCGATGGCGTTGCGGTTGCGGTAGAGGAACGGCGAGAAGCAGTTCTTCCAGTGCTGATTCCGATCCAAGCCGCCCACCAAAACGAGATGATCGCGCCCACTAAAACGGAATGATGCCGCCCGTCATAACGAGATGATGTCGCCCACCGTAACGGAATGATCCCGCCCAGGGGTCTTCCAGGGTGACGAGCTCTTCGCTGGCCTGTTTAGGGTCGCGCCTTTGGCAATCCAAAGGAGCGGCCGATGCCAGCGGAGAGAGTTGCGATGCGCCAGGCGCGCGAGATTATTCGTCTGAAATTTTCAGCTTGTGTTCCGACCCGCGAAGTCGCGCGGCGCCTGGGGCTCGCCGCCTCGACCGTGCGGGAGACCTTAAAGCGTTTCGAGGGCGCCGGGCTGAGCTGGCCTCTGCCAGCTGACATGACCGACGGCGCCCTGGAGGGAGCGCTCTACGCCAATCGAAGAAGCAAGCGGGGTCATCGTCTTCATTGCGAGCCGGATTGGCCGACAATTCATCGGGAGTTGAAGCGCAAGCACGTCACCCTGCTGATCGTTTGGGACGAATATGTTGCCGAAAATCCATGCGGGTACAGCTATTCGAGGTTCTGCGAACTCTATCGCGCCTTCGAATCGAAGCTGTCGCCGACGATGCGGCAGACGCATGCGGCCGGCGAGCGGCTGTTCGTCGATTACGCGGGCGACGGCGTGCCGGTCGTGATCGATCGGCTGACCGGCGAAATCCGCAAGGCGCAAATCTTCGTCGCCGTGGTCGGCGCGTCGAGCTTTACTTTTGCGTGGGCGGCCTGGACGCAGACGCTCCCCGATTGGATCGACGCCCACGTGCGCGCCTTCGCGGCGATCGGCGGCGTTCCCCATCTTCTCGTGCCGGACAATACCAAGACCGCCGTCATCAAGGCCTGTCTCTACGATCCGCTGGTCAATCGGACCTATGCCGAAATGGCCGCGCATTATGATGCCGCCATTCTGCCGGCGCGGCCGAGGCGCCCGAGGGACAAGGCGAAGGTCGAGCAAGCCGTGCTCATCGTCGAGAGATGGCTTCTCGGGCGGCTGCGTCACCGCACTTTTTACAGCCTCGCCGAGGTCAACGCGGCGATCGGGGAGTTCCTGAAGCTTCTCAACGAAGATCGTCCGATCCGGCGGCTTGGCGCAACCCGCCGGCAATTGCTCGAAGAGATCGACCGCCCGGCGCTAAAGCCTTTGCCGATCGAGCCTTACGTTTTCTGCGAGTGGCGCACGTGCCGCGTCGGCATCGATTATCACGTCGAGGCCGACGCCCATTACTACAGCGTCCCCCACCGTTTCGCGCGCACGGAAGTCGACGTGCGGCTGACGATCAGGACCGTCGAGGTCTTCCTCAGGGGCGAGCGGATCGCCGCGCATATGCGCATGAGCGGCAACCGCAAGCACACGACCGCGGCGGAGCATATGCCCTCCAGCCATCGCCGCTACAAAGACTGGACGATCGACCGCATCCGCGCCGACGCGCGCTTGATCGGGCCGGCGACGGCGGCGCTCTGCGAACTGATCTTCGAACAGCGCCCGCATCCGGAACAGGGCTTCCGGGCGTGCCTGGGCATTGTCCGCCTCGCCAGACCCTATGGCGCGGAACGCGTCGAAGCCGCGGCGGAGCGCGCCATCGAGATCGGCGCGCGCACCTATGGCTCGGTCAAATCCATCCTCGACAACAAGCTCGACCGTCGTCCCGCGCAAAAGCGCGCTTCGGACGGAACGCCGATCCTGCATCCCAACATCCGTGGCCCGCGCTATTACAATTAGGAGAGCGCTCTTGCTCAAACATCCAACTCTCGACCAGATCCACGCCTTGGGCCTTTACGGCATGGCCAAGGCCTTCGTCGAAATCGCCGCCGCCAATGAAGCGGATGGTCTTGGCCATCACGAATGGCTGGCGCTCCTGCTCGACCGCGAGGCGTCATGGCGTCGCGACAAGAGGCTCACGGCGCGATTGCGCATCGCCAAGCTGCGTCAGCAGGCGTCCATTGAAGATGTCGATTATCGCAGCCCGCGCGGTCTCGACCGCGCCCTGTTCCAGAAGCTCACGGAGGGCGAATGGATCGATGCGCACGACAATCTGGCGCTCATCGGCCCGACCGAACTGGCGACATAATGCCTATCTCCCTACATCATTGATATTCCAGAAGTCCCTGTCGCGGATCCGATGATACAGCACGACGATTTTTGACCGCGCGCCTGACAGTCGGCAAATCTAGGTCCGTCTCTCGAATGACATATGGCGCACCAATACAGGCTTGCTTGGCCGGCAGCAATCGATCCTTGATCAGACGGACTACCGTCATCTTGCTCACGCCCAGATGGCCGGCGCTTTCCTCCAAGGTGACTTCCCCGCGCTCGGCGCGTTCGCCATCGCGATATATCGTGATCTCGTGGTCACTTCGAAAAGTGCGAACACGTTGTTGCGTCCACGTGTGGCCCTTGGCCGTGCGGACGCCAAGCCGATTCAGAATGGACGCGATGGCCGAATCAGGCGTCACGCGCGCTAAGTCGATGATCAACTGCTCAGTCGCGGCGCTGGTCTTCCACCGGTGCTGTCCTGCGCGATTCTTGGCCACCACAAGCGCTGTGTGGTCTCCACCTTTCCAATGCAGCTTGAGCGAAAGTTGCCCGGGGTCCGCTGTGACGACGATCTCCTCCAGGACCGTACGCAGGATTCGCTTGCGTTTTTCGGCCGACGCCGCCGGATGGTTCCACAGACGCGCCAACTCGGCGCCCAATGCGGATATTTCCGCGCGTTCGGCATCGGTGATCGCCGGCGTTTGATTCTCGCGAAGGAGGAGAAGATCGCTCTCCAGACGAGCCGCCTCGGCGAGCCGCTCGTTCCAGCGTCGCTCAAGATCCCTGGCGACCAGACGATTCTCTGGGTCGACCGCATCGTACTGTCGATGCGCGCGAGCCGCCTCGTATCGCGCCTGCTCCAGAGCAAGTTCCCTCTGTCGAAGCACGTCCGCGTCGACCCGCCCACGATCCGCGATGGCCGCGATGGCCGCCTCTACGCCGAGCGGCGCGATTACCCGCAACACCTCCGCCGAAACCGCGGCGTCGATGCGCATGTTGCCAAACGCGATACAATTGCCCCGCCGCGCGTGATTGACGTCAGCATCGTTGCACACATATCGCGCGATGCCGCGTAGTCCGTTGTGCTGTACTTTGAGTTTACGGCCGCAGTGGCCGCACCGCAGGAGGCCAACCAGCAATCCGCCGCCGTTGCGCACCGCCCCCTTCACCATCTCGCCCTTCATGTTGGCATTGCCGCAAATCGTTTGCTGATTCCGCTCGTATTCCTCCCAGGAGATGTAACCTTCGTGATGATCACGCAGCAGCACCTCCCATGCATCTTGTGTCCGGCGAATGCCGCGCTTGATGGCCTTGCGGCCCGCCTCGACGCGTGTTTGCGAGCCAGTCCGACCGAACACATAAGCCCCCGCGTAGACCGGATTGGTCAAGAGACGGTGGATCGTATTATAGCGCGGTAAACGCCATTCTACTACCCGCCCTTGTGCGCCGTGAAGGACCACCGGCATCTTGAAGCCTTCCTCGATCAGCCAGAGGGCGACCTGGCGGGCGCTGCCGAACTCCGCGAACTTACGAAACGCCAAGTGTAGAGCCTCGCGAATCCTTCTATCGGGATCAAGTTCCAAACGATCGTCGAGACCACGGACATAGCCGACCGCAACGGTCGTATGGAGATCGCCGCGAGCGGCCTTCAGGCGCAGGGCTTCCTGGGAGCGTTGACGGAAAATTGACAGCTCCATCTCGCTGAATGTTCCCTTCATGCCGAGCAAAAGCCGATCATTTATTTGTTTGGGATCGTAGACGCCGTCTTCGTCTATGATCAGGCAGTGGACTAGCGCGCAAAACTCCAGCAGCGTATGCCAATCACGCCCATTGCGGGCAAGTCGGGATGCTTCTATCGCGAACACGGCGCCGGCGGCGCCAGTGCAAATGGCGGCCAACAATTTATCGAACCCGGGCCTCGCCGTCCCGCCGCCGGAACGCCCGAGGTCGTCGTCGATGACTATTACGTTCGACCACCCAAGCGTCCGCGCGCGTGCCGCGAGAGCATATTGACGGCGACGACTCTCCGGATTGTTTGCGAGTTGGTCCGCGGTGGACTGCCGCACATACACAAAGGCGGTGCGAGAGGCGTGTTCAACGCTAATCTTGCTCATCGCTCGCCTCCTTTGTTACCGCCTCGCCCGGGGCGCACTCGGCTAGCAGAAGCCCGAGCAATTTGGTAACTTCCTTGCGAATCTCCGGATCGAGCTTCCGAGGCGCTTCCAAGCATTTGTCGGGGAGCCACAGATCGATCTGTTCCCAATTTCGCCGCTGCTGTCCCTTCATCGTTTACCTCCGTCTGAGTCGCTCGATCCGACGACGACGAGGATAAGCATTGCGCACGAACCAGATCACGAAGCGCGTGAAAAACGTCAAGGGAAAGCCGCGGGATATCCACCATTGGCAGAGCCGCGGCGTGCGGGTCGGTCATCCACGCCGGCAACAGAGTCCGGCAACCGTCCGGACCATCCACTACGAAATGGACCATGCCCCCATGGACAACGCGACGAAAGACCGCGACCCGCCTTCCAGAAAGCGGATGATGCAGATATTCAACGACAACGTCGAACAGGTGTTCTTGGGTAGTATGTCGTTGGCCCGACCGGCGTCGGCAAAAGCTGGCTGGCGTCGGCGCTCGGCCACAAGGCCTGCCGCGACAATCGATCGGTGCTTTATCATCGCGCGCCCAAGCTCTTCGAAGACCTCGCCCTGGCGCGCGGCGACGGGCGCCATCCCCGCATCCTGCGCTCGCTCGGCCGCGCCGATTTGCTCATCCTCGACGATTGGGGACTGGAGCCGCTCGACGCCGCCGCCCGTCACGATCTGCTCGAAATCCTCGAGGAGCGATACGGCCGCCGCTCGACGGTTATCACGTCCCAACTCCCCGTGGATCGCTGGCACGAGATCATCGGCGATCCCACCTACGCCGATGCGATCCTGGACCGCCTCGTTCACAACGCCCATCGCATCCAACTGACCGGCGAAAGCCTGCGCCGGACCAAAGGAAAACAGAACCAAAAGGCTTGACCAAACGTCGTCGCCGGTGACAGAAAATCCATCGGCCAGCGACGCTCGCGACCCGGGCGGCATCATTCCGTTACGGTGGGCGGCATCATTCAGGAATCCCGGGCGCCATTATCCCGTTATACCCGGGCGGCTTCGTCGTAATCCGCATTCTTCCAGCGCCGGTTCGCCTTTGGCGGGATGTTCGGCATCGCGCCTTTTGTCTCGACCTGCCGGCGGATGGGGTCGCTGTCATAGCCCTTATCGCCGTGCAAGATCGACGCTCCTGGCATCTTCTCCAGCAGCAGCGCTCCAGCCGTGCAGTCGGCGACCTGTCCACCCGTGAGCAGGAAGGCGATGGGCCGGCAGGCGGCGTCGGTCAGGGCGTGGATTTTTGTGGTTCTGCCGCCGCGCGAGCGGCCGATCGCCTGATTGCGCTCCCCCCTTTGCCGCCCGATGCGCAGCGGTGCGCCTTGACTGCGGAGCTGTCGATCAGGACCTGCTCGGGAGGGCCGCCCGCGGATGCGAGCGCCTGAAAGATGGCGTCCCACACGCCCTTTGCGGCCCAGCGGACGAAGCGGTTGTAGAGCGTCTTGCGCGGACCATAGACGTCTGGCGCGTCGATCCAGCGGCCGCCGGATTGAGAACAGGGATGATGCCGCTGATCACCCTTCGGTCGTCGACCCGCGGCTTGCCGCGCGTGTCGGTCGGCAGAAGCGGCTGAAGCCGCGCAAATTGATCGTCCGCCAGCCAAAAACAATCGCGAATCATGACCCGTCCCCCTCAGCAGGCGGTGAATCACGAAATCGCGCCAAAGGGAATCGTTATGGGTCCTGGCAGAGATCCGGAACTCGCCCGCGCTCTAAAGGTCGCTGGACAATATCTGGAGGAATATTGTCAATATATAATTGCGAGTTCGAAACAAGTTAACCCTTATATTCTTGAGCGCAGTAGTAGGGAACGTGGTGGCGACAATACAACTCGTGCCAGGGTTCGCGCATTAGCCGTGGGAGTCCACGCAATATTCGGAGCATTTCTCTACGGAACTCTTGCGACGGTCGGCAGCGTCGCGCTTCAGACCGACATCGATGCCAAAAGTGTGAAAAACTGGTGCTCTGCTAAGAGCCCTACCCCCCTATTGGTAGACTGCCAATAAGCTAACTATCTACTTAGGAAATTCTCGCGTTTCTTTGCCTGTGCTACCTCATGAGGATTGCAGCGACGTGCTGCGTTCTCAAATCATGAGGGAACATGAAGTTGCTCCGTTATACTGATCTCGTCGCCAAAGGCGTCGTCAACTCGCGCATGACCCTGAAGCGCTTAATCGATTACCAAGGGTTCCCGCCCGGCCGGCTCGTCACACCGAACAGCCGTGCATGGGACGAAGACGAGGTCGATCAATGGATCGAACAACGGCCCGTTGCACGAAAGACGGAAATGCGTTCGGCCTAGCGCCGCAGCGGAACCTCTCTCCTCGTGCAGAAGGTCGTCTGAGCCATGACTTCCAACACGATAGGCTTCGCCGCGCAGCCCGAAAGTGGTTCTTTTCGTTGGCGGCTCGAACGCTTCAGACAATGCTCCGAGACACGACTCGAGCAAGCGGCCGATGCCGCGAGGCCTGGCGCTGCCTTCTCAAAGAGACCATATCCGAGGCTTGCGGCTCGCTGGCGTCCTACGCCGAGGCTGGCTCAGAACTTTGCAGACTGCGGGAACCCTGCCGGCTTGTTTTACGGCATCCGTTCGGCAATTGCGGTCGCCAAATTCGCGGGTCAGAGCATTAAGGAATTGCATGGGCTCTCGCCAGGGGGCGCGGCATGAGGACAATCGCGCCATCTGATTTCATGTCGTGGACGCAAGAAGAGCGCAATGCGTGGTTTGCTCAGAAGCCCGAACCGCCGGCCCGCAATGGCGCAGCGAAGTCCGAGGCGTTTTTGCTACAAAAGCCGGAAGCGAATTGGACGATGTTGCTTTCGCCCGCGTCCGCGATTAAACCCGAGCCGATCTTGTGGCTTTGGCAAGGATGGCTAGCGAGAGGCAAGATGCACATTATCGCCGGCCAGCCTGGGACCGGAAAAACCACTATCGCCATGAAAATGGCGGCGGCTGTTTCAGCACGAGGCCGATGGCCTGATGGTAAAGTCGCCAAACAAGGAAACGTCATCATTTGGTCTGGGGAGGATGATCCGGCTGATACCCTTGTTCCTCGCCTCGAAGCGTCTGGCGCCGACTTGACCCGCGTCTTTTTTGCCGGCGAAGTATTCTGCGGAAAAGAGCGTCGTTCATTCGACCCGGCTAAGGATATTCCGGCGTTACAAGCCGAAATCAAGCGCTGTGGCGGCGCTAGTCTGATCATCGTCGACCCGATCGTTTCAGCTACGTCGGCCGATAGCCACAAGAATAGCGAAACACGGCGGGGCCTTCAGCCTCTAGTCGATATGGCGACGAGACTTAATGCCGCGCTGCTTGGAATTACGCACTTCACCAAAGGGTCCGAAGGGCGCTCGCCAATCGATCGCGTAACAGGTTCTGTAGCCTTCGGGGCTCTTGCTCGCGTTGTCATGGTAGCGGCAAGAGAACAAAACGGCGATGAACGCAGGCCGGGAACGCACGTCCTGATGCGAGCCAAGTCCAACATCGGCCCTGACAACGGTGGCTTCAAGTACACGTTGCAATCAGTCCCTCTGCGTGAGAGCCCGGATATTGTCGCTTCGGTTGTCGCTTGGGGCGACACTGTGACTGGGGATGCCCGCAAAATTCTGGCGGCAGCTGAGGCAGAGCCGGCGGACAGCGAAGCAAAAGGAACCGCCTTTCTCGAGGCGAAGGATTGGCTTAGCGATTTTCTGTTGAAGGAGCCAAAGACCGCGAAAGAGGTTCAGTGGGCCGGACGCGAAGCTGGGCACAGCTTCGCTACCTTGCGTCGCGCAAAAGAGGCGATTCGCGTCAAGTCAGTGAAAAATTCTCTGACCGGCGGCTGGACGTGGACCTTGCCTTCCGGCAAAGACAGCCAAAGATGCTCAAACCCACCTCACCACCAAAATGATGAGCGCCTTCGAGAGGCGATGAGCGCGTTCGAAGAAACCCAAGATGCTCTATCGAATGAGCACCTTGGAAGAAAACAAGATGCTCAAGGTTTTTGTGCCAAGTGCCGATGAGCACCTTGGCGGCCAGATAGCCTCCCCAAGCGACAATGCCGATATCTGGGAGGGCGAGATTTGAGCGCTCAAGCCATCATCAAGGAAATTGAAGAGGCGCTAACATACTGTAAATCAAGCGGATAGGACTGAAACGCATGGCAAGGCAAGCATCAACATCAGCGGCTAGAGCCTTCGAACTGCCGCGCCTGACGCTGCCAGAGAAAAGCGCGCCCGAGCGCCACGGGGGCCGTGCAAACTGCCGGATAATCTGCCGGTCGAACGGATTGTCGAGCCCTCGCCTTGCGCTTGCGGCAAATGCGGGGGCCTGCGGCTGGGCAAGCTCGGCGAGGTCGTGACCAAGACCCTCGAATGCGAGCCGCGGCGCTGGAAGATCATCGAGCCAGGAGAACGAAATCGTTCCTGCTGATAACGGGCGTCTGATGCACGTTGAAGTGCATGCTTCGCGCGCTGTAGACAACTGCGGCGCGGCCATGCTGCATCATAGACCGGCGGACGGAGAGGTAGTCGTTCTTGCGGAAATTAAGGGTCCGGAAGCGGTATCCGCCTCGCGTATCAAGTGTCACCACGCAAACGGAAGCTTGACTCTCGCGCGCCAAGCCGCTTCCATAGCCGCATGTACAATCGCCTCTTGCGGTCGACGATCAATCACGCCCTACAAACTCATCCGCGATCGCACCGATCGAGATTGATGGTGACATTCACCGTCACGGGAGCGGCTGTAGCAGAGAAGGTGGTTCTCGCGGCGGCTGGTCGTAACGATGCGCCAGCAAGATTTAGCATCGCACGCCCCTCAAGTTGACAGCCGGGGTCTGGCTGCAGCGACGGGTCGATCAAACTGAGATACGTCGCCAACGAGTGCCAGCAATAGAGCGACGATTTCGCCTTGCCAAGGGAATTGAAGTTCTGCAACCCATCGACATGGGAGAAGCCCAGGAATTGAGGCGGAAGGTTTGGAACGACATCCGGCATGTTGACGATCCGCCATGACGTCAGGTTCAGTCCGTTGAATTTTGCCACAAATGTGGTATCACCCACGCGCGGCGAGGCAAAGGTACAAAGCGAAGGGTTCGCAATTTGAGTAGTTCGGGCATTGTCCGCGACGTAGAGGGTCGCGAGCGCTGCGCCGAGACTGTGGCCAGCGACCGCGATCGCGGGCGGTGGGGGCGATATTTCGGTTCGTGCCGCCGCCGTGGCGCTACGGTTCACCAATGCGGCGACCTGCTGCGAAAATCCGCCGACTGAACGAAGCGACCGCGGAGCTGCGGAGGCCGCTGCGGCCGCGTTGGCGGGCGGCACCACGATCTCAAGCGTGTCGTATATGCGCGCAAAACCAGCGCCCACCGAGCCAAATCCTGAAGCCTTAAAGGGCGTCAGGATAGCGGCGTTCAAATCGTCCCACCACTCGATCCCATTCGACGTCCCGCGAATGGCGAGGACGAATTGGTGGAGTTCCGTCATCTTCTGAGCGATGAACCCATAAAAGGTCGGGTCTCCGCTCCCAATGATGAAGTCCTTCATTTGGACCCAAGCGGCGAGCTGATAACCTGAGGGAAAATTCGAGGATGGTTGTGGCGTCGGATTGTTCTGATCCGCGTCAAACATGTCGTAGGCAGCCTCGATGAACTGGCCGTAAAACACCGCGGCGGTCGGATCGAATGCCGCGCCCATACGGGGTGTCGCGGCCATCGGAAGCGCGGTCGCATCATCGAACACAGGCGCAGCGGTCGGCGGCGCGCTTACCAGTCCGGACGTGTCCACAGGTGCCGCCACGACAGGCGGTGGGGCCAAAAGCGATAACAGCTTCTCGCCGTTCGGAGATCCTAACCCCGTGCAAGCGTCCCAGCCGAGTTTTGCGGAGAATCCGTTCACGCCAAAGACGGTGTTGTTGCCCGTCACGATGTCATTTGTCGCGCCGGAACCGTTGTTGGCGTAGAGCAGCGGGATAAAGAAGCCTACCTTTCGCCCCAATTGTTGACTGAGGATGGCGGCAAGCGCAGCCCATTGCGGAGCGACGGCGCTCGTGCCGCCGCTCACTTGATCGACACCGTTGCACCGGACATTGATGCCGGTATCTGGATCGGCGTCGCCCGCGACGTCAGGGACGCCGCGCATCAGGAGTGTTGCGCCGTCGTCGGCGCCGACGCCATTCTGCCACGGGGGCTGCTGAAAGTAGGTGCTAACGCCGCCTCCCGTCGCCCAACCATTGCCGTCGTTCCAAACGGTTTCGCTTGCGCCCCCGTTGCTCATCAGACTTGTGCCGCCGCAAGACGCCACGCCGTGGGGACACGTTCCGGGAAAGTCGGCGTGACGCTGCCCATCATACCCGTCGTCGCCAGGCTGCTCGTCGGTGCAACCGTGATCGCCTGCAGCCACGAAGATCGGCACATTCAGAAGCGTCGCGCTTTGTCCGAGCGAGTCCCACACGTCCATGGATTGCGGCGACCAAGCTTTCTCGGGCGACCCCCAACTGATCGAGACAGCGGTTGTCGCGGGATCGTGGACCGCCAGTGACGCAGCCTGGAAAAATCCCTGATCGGAGTTGTCCGCGAAATAGACGACGATCGTCGCGCCCGGCGCCATGGCGCCGACGACCTGGATGTCCAGCATCACCTCGCCATCGCTGTCCGGGTCTTGTCCGTAGGGGATTGGAGCGCCTTGAACGACGCTGACGAAGCGAATAGTCGGCGTCTTCGTCAGGCCCGCGGCTGCGAAATAGCTCTGCAGGTCCTGCGGTCCGTAGTTTCCACCCAGTTCGATCAGCGCAATCGTCTGTCCGGAGCCGTCGCCCGGCGGGAAATCGTACAATGCCGATAGTTGATTCGGATAATAAGATTGCTGAGCGGCCCGTGTCCTGAACCGAGGCTTGGCTACCGGCCGGTTGTCTAGCCCCAGCACGGCTTCGACATAAGGGGCAACGTCGGTCGGCAAAAGGAGGGGCCCTTGCCGGCCGCGATAGGTGATTTTTCCCGTTTCATAACTGTGCAACGCCGTTCCGAATGCTTGCTCCATGTCGGATGCGGACCCTGATAGCTCGACGACGCGCCGACCTTGGTCTACATTCGTTACGGTCAAACCATGTCTTGTGGCGAAAGATCTGACAGCTGCAATTGCTTCGTCGCTGGTCCCGTATCGTTCTGCGAAAGCCGCGTGATCAGCGTGGGTCCGTTCGTGCGGCTTCGCTAAGGCGTGCTCAACCAAAACGTCACGCGGAATCTTGTTCTTGCGGGCCAGAACGACCGTGACTTCAACTCTAGCTGTTGGGCTGGTCTTTCCAATAAGTTTAGCCCCAGCCACGACGTTGCGGGCGCTCCCAGGCAAAATTTCACGGGCTGTTTGCATCTGCTCTACTCCGTTCCAGATGAATTCTTGTGAGAATACGGGCGGTAATTCGGGGAGCTGACGGTTCTAGTATAATAAATTGTCGGCGTTGCCGCCTATACGGACGATTGACCAGACTTACATATCTGCGATTTGATGAGAGTTGTCAAGCATCAGGTGACACAACAACAAGCTAGTTTAAAGCTGAGTTAAAGCTCTGAGAGTTCACCTTTTACACTTTAATTATGCGTTGATCCCTCAAAACATAATAATTCAACATAGTTATTCTCCTCCCATTCAGGCACCCAGGCAATACCAAAACGCTTAAGCGCCAGCATTTTTCAGGGGGCACTTCCATAACCGCGTAGGCGACAATGGCGACGAGGCAAAGCGCGGAGAAGAAGTTTCCGGCGAGTTTGCCGTAGCGCGTGGCAATACGCCGGAAATCCTTGAGCCGGCCAAAGCAGCGTTCGATGACGTTGCGTTTCGGATTTGCCGGGGATGACGGGCTTGATTTTTTGGCTTTTGAGAAAGGCGCGAAACGCATCTGTGTCATAACCCTTGTCGGCCAGAAGCTCCTTGATGCCGGGGATCAAGGAAACGCATTCATGCGCCATGACGCAGTCGGCGGTGTTGCCGGGCGTCAAAATCAGCGCCCACCGGCGGAGAAATTCATCGACGATCGCGTGGATTTTGCTGTTGAGCCCGATCGCCTGAATTTCGGCCCCCCTTTTCCGCCACTGGCGCAGCGGTGGGCCTTGACATGGCTGCTGTCGAGAGCCGCAGTTTTGGCGGCTCGCAAGGAGCGGCGACCGTCTCGAATATCTTTTGCGAAATTCCCCGCTCGCTCCAGCGGGCGAAGCGATTGTAAACCGTCTTGTGGGGGCCGTACGCCTTCGGGCAGTCCGCCGACTTTCAAAACATGCATGATCCCGCTCAAAATCAACCGATCGTCTTTGCGGCAGGGCGCCGGCTGGTTGGTCGGAAGATGCGGCTCGATCTTCGTCCATTGCTCATCACTCAACCAAAACAAATGCGATTAATCAGGTCTTGACCCTGGTACTACAGTTGTAATTTTTTGGGGCCATTTCCGATAGTGCGCTGGCTTGGCTTGCGCCTGATGCCGCCGCCAGATCGACCATTTCCAATGAAAGCCAAAGTTTGGCGGCTGAGGCGCCGCACGTGGACGATGAGGCGTCGAAGCTCCTGCACGCTGAGCGCGATTAAGGGTCGCGGTTTCGGTTATGCGGCGGCGGATAAACTCCTTTTGTTCGCTTTGTCAGAGGCGATGCTGATTTGCGTTTCTTTGCAACCGCGCGCGCAGGGCAACCGCGCGCGCAGGGCAACCGCGCGCGCAGGCGGCGAGAAAGGGCCAGCGCCAGCATCGACAGGGTCATGTGCCGATGCCAGCCGCGCCAGCTGCGGACCTCACAATGATCGAGTCCGGTCTCGCCTTTCGCCGATTGGAAGCATTCTTCGATCGCCCAGCGCAAGCCGGCGACGGCGGCAAATTCCTTCAGTTCCGTCGTATGCGGTCCGAACGTCACGTAAAAGGCCACGTCGGTCGGATCGGCGATCGAGCGGCGGATCAAGCCAATGATCCCAGGGCGGGGGTTGCAAACGAAACAGACGAAGCCGCGCCCAGTCGTAAAGCTTTGGACCTTTCAACTCTTCGCCGGCCGGCAGACGGCGGGCCGGTCCGTCATCCGTCGCCCTGGGATTTTTCTCCACTGATCCGCCGGCGATACAATCGAAGTTTTCGCGCAGAGCATGCGATAAGATATCGCGTGATTTCGCGCTCAGTGCCCAGAGAAAAATACCCGTGATATCAATTGATCGCTGATGCATATCTTGCCAGTTCGCGCCTGATGAGCGACACTCAGGACAACGGCAGGACAACGTTTTCGCCAATTGGAGGCTATTACCTCTTGGATTACCCCACTCTCGTTTCGCCGTCGCCCGCCACTCGGAGCGCTGTCTCGAACGGGTCGCAGCTCTTCGTCGACAGCACCGTTGACGGCCGGTCGAAAGAAGCGCGCCGGTTCCGCGACGTTTTGGCTGAGATCGTCTCCGACCTTGGCGGCGCTGATCATCTCTCTGAAGGTCAACGCCAGCTTGCGCGCCGTTGCGCCTTGATGAGCGTAGAGTGCGAGAAGATGGAAGCCAAGTCGGTCGCCGGCGAGGGCATCGACCTTGAGCAGTTTGGGCAGCTCAGCGATCGGATTGGTCAAGCCTTTCAGCGCCTCGGCCTCAAACGTGTCAGGCGCGACATCACGCCGAATCCGCTGGCGCAGCATTTCAGTCGGCCGCCGATCCGGAGGGCTGCTGATTGAGCCTTACCAAGCTCCTATCCATGCGGGAAGCGCTAGAGAGCCGCGATTATTTCGCGGGGCTGCTCGGCGGCGAGTCCTGGCGCGCCTGGCGCGTGCTGCTGATCGCGATCATGGGCGAGCCCCTCGTCGAGTCTGAGAGGGCCATTTTCCGCGAATTGACAGGCCGCGAGCATGAGCCTGGGGAGCCTGTCGAAGAGTTCTGGGGCATCATAGGCCGGCGCGGCGGCAAGACCCGCGCGATGTCCGTCGTAGCCGCCTTCCTGGCCGCCTGCTGCGATCACCGGACCGTCCTATTAATCCGTCCGTAAGCAAGTTCAAAATCATGCGGCGTATTTGAGCGAAGGCTTTTGAAAGAAGGACATGATTTTGCGAACGTCATTTTGCAATTCTCGCATCGAGCGGCGAACCTTCTTCGAGAAATCTTCCTTACCTGTGACCGCCATGCGACCGACGGTGTCCGCTTTCAGGTAGGGTCGAGGACTGGCGCGCCGGTTTAGGTCGAAGTTCGTGTTCCCTGTTAGCTCGCCCTTTCGTTGGCGAGTGTCACATCATCTCGTCCATGCCTCGTTTCCAGTCCCCGCCACGTCGAACGTAGCGTGCGGATTTCCCGCACTACGCTCTCCTGTAAATTTCACCCCAAAGCTTATGGGACCTATCTTGCTGGAACAGCTGTCGCTCGGGCCGCCGAACCCTGTAGTCGTGAAACAAATGCAGGATTTCGTACAATCGTCGCCTACTCCACCGTGTCCAGCCGAAGCCCGGGCGGTTCTGGGATCGCATCATATGGCGCCTGATCTTCTTCTCTACCCAGTCGCGAATGAAGCCGAAGCACTTGCTGGCATTTCCGATCGCAAAGTAGTTCACCCATCCGCGCAGCACCGGGTTGATCAATTCTACAACTCGGCTCGCTGGTTGTGATTGGTGGCGTCGAAACATATCCTTGAGCTCCCGCAGCAGCGCTGTTCGTTTCTTGGGTTTTGGCGTGTATTGCGCACACCATTTGCCCTTTCGACTGCGGATGCGGCGGAAGTCGAACCCCAGAAAGCCAAAGCTCTCGCCTCGGCTGAGATCTACGGTCCGGCTCTTCTCTTCATTGACATCAACTTGCAGTTTGGCCAACTCCTCTCGGAGCCGCTTTTCCACCGCCTGCATCAGCCAGTCATGTCGCGGGTGGGCATCTATCAGGATCACCAGATCGTCCGCGAAATCTCGCATATTCGATGCCAGAGTACCTGCCGTTGCGTGTGACCTCTTTTGCGCTCTCCAGCATCATGTCCACCTCAGTGAGATAGATGTTGCTGAGCAGCGGTGAGATCACACCACCCTGCGGAACGCCTCTTTTTCCGTTGGCCTTGAGCATTATCTGCAGCAGATGCATCACATCGGCATCGTTCACGCGTTGTGCCACTTTTGATAATAGACAATCTTGTCGAACGTTATCAAAGTAACTACGCAGATCGATGTCGATTACGCGTGTCTTCTGTTGGACAATGGCTTCGGCCACCCGGGTTACCGCTTCATGGGCTGTCCGATTGGGGCGATATCCAAACGATCCCGGTTGGAAGTCTGCCTCAAAAATCGGCTCCAGTATCAGCTTGAGCGCCCCTTGCACCACACGATCCCGGATGGCAGGTATCGAGAGGACACGGACTTTGCCCCCATCCTTCGGTATCTCCTGCCGCCGAGCCGGTAATGGTAGATAGGTGCGCCACGTCAGTTCGTCCTGTATCTGCTCGAGAAAAGCATCCACGCCTTGCGCTTCAATGGCCTCGAAGGTCACCCCGTCTATTCCCGGAGCCCCTTCGTTACCTTTGGTCAGCGCATATGCTTCGCGTAGCGTCTCCATCTTGCAGACATGAACGTACAGTCCCCAGAACCGCCAAGACGCATCAGCCTTCGCCTTGACGTATATTCTCCGCCTCAGGTCTTGCAACATTATGGACGTCTTTGTCATCTCGTCCTTGCCTTCCTTGTGGTCAGAGACAGCACTTACAGCAGGGCCCCCTCGCTCCACGGAAATTACTCCGCTTCGTCGCTACTACGGACCCGTCCTCCACCCTCTCGCCTTTGATCGCTTTCCCGGTTTAGCCGGTTATGCGATCTACCTTTTTCCGCAGATTTCTCGGCGGGGCGAGGAGGGCTTCTCCAGTTGCTCAACATGTCCTTGTCACCGTGCTGTCGCATTCCACCCCGCCGAGGTGAGTAGCCGCTTCAATCAGATTTCGGCTCCCCATGCTGCCTTCGCCCGAAACATGTAGGCTCGGCCCTCGGATCCAGGTTTTTCGAGGCCACTTTCACGTTCACTTTCGTTGCGGCCCGGTGACTCGTAGCCTCCCCAGGGGAGACCTTGTCGATAGGCTTCAGGATTTTGGTTTCCCGCCACCCTGCTATCCAAACTACGGGGTTCCTAAGTCTTTCCCCGGCAGGTTCACCTCCTGCTGAACATGTCAGCCTTCTCTGGTCGCACATGCTTCCATACCAACTCGTCGGGGTTGCGGTCCGGCGAATAGGGAGGCAAAAAGAACAAGCGCAATTTGCCACCCAGCGTTTGCACGAAAGCGCTGACTTTCTTCGCGCGATGAGCCGAGCCACGATCAACGATCAAGAAAATTTCGCGGCGGGCGCCTTTGATTAGGCGTTTCAGGAATTCGATGAAGACATCGGCGTTGACGCTGCCCTTGTCGATGATCATGAACCGCATATGGCCGCGCGCGGTAACCGCCGACATCAGGCTCATGCCATGGCGAGAGCCGTTTGCTTGAACGATGGGCGTGTCGCCTTTCGCCCCCCATGTGCGTCCCGCGTGATGATCCGACCGGATGTGCGCCGCGTCACCGAAATAGATGTCCGCCCCTTGCTTTTTGGCCATCGCCTTGATTTGCGGGTATTCTTTCTCAAGCCATCGCCGAACCAGAAACTCATCGCGTTCGATTGCTCGATGCAATGGCTTCTGGCAGGTGATGCCGAGCTGCGCCAACAACCGGCCAACGGAATTGGCGGCCAGCGTGATGTTGAATTTCCTCTTGATCAGAGTCGCCACCATCTCGCGCGTCCACAATGCAAACGTAAATTGCAGCTGCAACGGATTCTTCTGCGTTACCATGCCGTAAATCCATTGCATCGCGCGCGCGTTCAATTTCGGTGGCCAGCCAAATAACGGTTTGGCCTTCAAACCGCCCCAACCGCCGCGCCGGTAGCGCGCCAGCCAGCCATACATTGTCCGTGTAGCGACGCCCAAAGCTCGCGCGATAGCCGAGGGACTTTCACCCGCCTGCACGTTGCGCACCGCACGTATGCGCAGAGCCTCCAGCGTCGTGTGATCGAGTGAGCGCGCATCATCACTTCCCATGCCAGCAATGAATCACTCACGCCCCACGCCGTCAATGCAAAAGAAGAATTTACTTATGGACGGATTAATAGCGCCTGGCGAGCGCGGCGCGCTGCCGATCATGGCGGCGTCGACCACGCAGGCGCAGCAGGCCTTCAATTTCACGGTAGGCACTTTCGACGCGGCTCCGAATCTTCGCCGGCTCGTCACCGGCCGCACCGCGGACACCGTCAGCCTCGCGTCGGACGTTGATATCCAAGTCCGACCGGCCTCTTATAGAACCATCCGAGGCATTACCGCCATTGCGGCGATCGCCGACGAAATCGCCTTCTGGCAATCCGACAACAGCGCCAATCCGGACAAAGAGATCCTGGCTGCGCTTCGCCCTGCGTTGGCGACGACCGGCGGCCCGCTTATTGCGATCTCATCGCCACATGCGCGGCGCGGCGAATTATATGCGACCTACCGCCGGCATTACGGCGCTAACGGCCATCCGCGGATCTTGATCGCGAAGGCTCCATCGAAGAAGCTGAACTCGACCCTGGACCAGGGCGTGATCGATCGCGCCTTTGAAGAGGACCCGGCTGCGGCGTCGGCGGAATGGGGCGCCGAGTTCCGGAGCGACGTCGAAACCTACGTCGCTCGCGAGGTAGTCGACGCCGCCGTGGTCAATGGCCGCTATGAGTTGCCGCCCGCCGATCGCGTCCGTTTTATGGCGTTTTGCGACCCGTCTGGCGGCTCATCGGACAGCATGACGCTCGTCATCGCGCATTGCGACAAAGACAGGCGCGCCATCATTGATGCGGTCCGCGAGCGTCGGCCACCATTTTCTCCCGAGAGCGTCGTTCAGGAATTCGCCGAATTACTGAAAAGTTACGGCGTCCGCAAGGTCACGGGCGATAGATAAGCCGGCGAATGGCCTCGGGAACGGTTTCGGATTCACGGCATCGAATATGAAGTCGCGGAGAAGCCCAAGAGCGACTTCTATCGCGACATGCTGCCGCTCTTGAACAGTGGCCGCGTCGAACTTCTCGATAATTCCCGTCTCGTTACGCAGCTCTGCTCGCTCGAGCGTCGCACTGCGCGCGGAGGACGCGACAGCATCGATCACGCGCCCGGCGGTCATGACGACCTGGCGAATTCCGCCGCCGGAGTTGTGGTAAGCGCGGCGGGCCGGCCTCGGGGCATGATCATCTCGCCGGAGGCTGCGGCTCGGTTCGCCGAATTGACGAGGCGCACAAAGGCAAGAAACGCTGCCCGCGCAGCGGCGAAAATGCACTTTCGACATGAGGCCGCTTTTGGCCATAGGTGTTATACGATTTCCGTGTGATTAGTTCGGGACGATCCGCTTTGGCCACCAATGGAAACCGGTTCGTTTCTGGATTTGCTCGCGCTGCCCGGCGAGGGCGACGCATTGGTTGGCGATTGTCGCTTCGAGATCCTCGATGGTCGCGATGTGCGTGTTGACGATCGGCTCGTCGACCAGCGCCCATAATGTTTCAGCCGGCTGCAGCTCTGGACTGTAAGGCGGCAGATAAACGAGGCGAACGCCATCGGGGATTTTCAGTCCGGCTGGGCCATGCCTCCGCCAGCCATTCCATCGAGCTCTGCTCGACGGAACCTTTGCCTGGCTTCGCCATCCGGCAGTGTCGAGCACCAGCAGGATGATGCGCCCAACGCCGGCTTCGGCCTCGCGCGCGAAGGTTTCGAGCAGCGCCTCGAAGAACGGCTTCGACACGCCGTTGGAAAGATACCAGAAGGTTTCGCCGGTGGCCGGCGATGCGAAAGCCGTGACGTAAAGCCCGTCGAACCGATGATGGCCGGGCGCGATCGGACGCTCGCCGACGGGCGCCCACACACGTCGGGTGACCGGCTTCAGGCCGATGCGGCGCTGGTCCGTGGCGAAGACCTCGACTGGCTTGCCGGGATGCTTCGCGGCCTCCTCGGCGACGGCGTCCGCGAGCTTTTTTTGAACGCCGCCGCTTCGTCCGGCGTCGCCGATTTCGGGTTCTTCGGACGCGGCCTCTGGATCGACCAGCCGATCGCCTCGTATGGGGACTTCATTGTCAAGCATCGATTTCGGCCTCCCTCTTTTCCGGTCGCGGGTGAACTCCAATATTTGCGGGACGGTTGTCCTCGCCAACCTCGTATCCGGTGGGATCTGCAATCCCGAACCACGATCCCGGTATTCGGGAAGAAGTTCCGCGCGGCGGCGCCACTCTTCAAAACGGCGCTCTTTTCAGGGTCCTGGGCGATCGACGGCGCCAGCCGACCTTTGACCGGAAGGGGAGTGACGATGAGCGCGCCTTATGCCGTCCTCATCACCGCTCCTTCCGGAATCACGCCGTCCTTCGCGTAACGCCACAACGCAACGAGAAGCTGACGGGCCAAAGCCACGATCATCACCTTCGACATCCGTCCCCGCGCTCCGCCCACACGCGCATCGAACCATATCGAAAGTTTGCTCTCGGGCTGGAACCGCCGCCAGAACCAGGCGAGTTCGACGATCAAAGCGCGCACGCGCCGATTGCCGTCCTTGCTAATGCCCTGTTCGCGTTCCATTTTGCCGCTCGAGCTAGGTCGCATGCGCGGGCCATACCGTAGGCCATAATTTGGCGCTTCATCGCGCGAGGATTTGCCTCTACTACCGTTTCGAAGAGTTCAAGCACGTGCCTGGAAGGACGCAGGATCAGGTCCTCCTGTGCCAGGAGGCGCATAGCTGCCTCGCGCACCACTTGCGCCTGCGCCGGATCGTTGCGCGGATCGATAGCACCCACCGCCTTGAGTATATCCTCCTCGGTATGAAGGGCCCTCATCTGCGAGTGGGCTTGGCTGCTATCAGCCGCAGGATAAGCCGGCGATGTCTGCAATAGACTTAGCCAAAACTGCGTTTTGAACGCTTGTGGCATCTCGGGCAACGGGGCGGAGAACTGGAAGATTTTCTCCAAGAACAAGATACCGAGCGGTCGACCAGAGGCAGCATCGGCATAAGCGCCTCGCGGCGCGGCGTCAACGTAGCTTTTCTCGAAAGCGCGCGCGATCCAACGGCCATCACCCGCAATGACAAAGACAATCTTCAATTCGCCGAATACGGTGTGAACGCCCTCAAGCAGCCTCACAACAGTGTCGGAATCGCAACGGTCGATGTCATCCACAAGAACGGCCACCGGTCTTTTAATCAGCTTGAGCAGCTTCTTCAAATGGCGCACAAGCGCGCCCATGGGGTCTGGCCTCGAACGAAGAAATTCCTGGGCACTCGCGTCGGCACCCGCAACGAATCGGCTTCCGGCCAGAACGACGCCGAAGACGACGCTGGCGACCGAAAGAATGTCTTTTAGCGTTGTTATCGAACTTGCCACTGCTGCACCACCCTTCTCGGCCATGCCGGATTTCGGCCCGGGGAGAAACAATAGGCCCACGGCGATCGCTGCAAAGGCGGCGAGCAACACCGGCACGCGCCCCGCAAAGGTGCGGAACCAAAAATGTCGTAGCCCAATCGCCGCAGCACGCAGCGGAGCGTGCTCTGTGCGAAGCTCCCTGGCACCCTCAACAGCAACCAGCGTACTCACCGTCCACCACGGGGAGTTGAGGCTTTGTTGTTGCCAGGCATTATAGCGCAGCACCAACCACGCCTCTTGGCCTGAACCGACTTTGTCATAACCCGTATTCAACTCATCTTTAAGGAAGTTGAGCACTGTGCTCTTGCCGCTGCCCCAGGGACCATCGAGATGGATAACAAGTGGCGAGTTATCTTCCAATTTGCGCAGTCGGCGGATGCGGTCTGCGAGCACTTGCGCAAAGACTTGACGTCCAAGCCGGTCTTCCTTTGCCGGCGCGTCGCTCAGGGTTTCGGCGCTGCCGCTAAGGTGTAGCAGACGGTCTAGCTTTTCTAGCGCTTCCGGCGTCAGGCGCGCTTTTACTGCGGGATAACCATCCTGATCCTCTTGCGCTAGCACCGCGAGAAAACCCTCGGCAAGGAGCGGCCGGCGAGCCTTCGCCTCCAGCATGGCCAGCCCCACGACGACGCATCGCCCTGTGATCACAAACTCCGGCCGAAAAAGGGTTGAGACCTCCTCCAACCAATCCCTGGCTGCGCGCGTGTCCATACTCGGATCCTCCGAGGAAAGTGCATCGAGCTCGCTGGCGACCTCTTTGCCACGATCCGCACCATAATGGGTATGCTTGTAAAGAATGTTGGCCGCAAGCCCAGCTGCCGTAACCGTTCCGACTCCAAAAGATCGTATCGCCTCGTTGACCGATGGCGAGTATGGTTCGCTGGATTGCTTGTGATTTTCGGTACGATCCCGGGCCTCTGCCTTTGATGACTGCTTTGATAATGCCATTCCCGGTCTCCCGCTTCCCTGATGCGATCGTTAGCGCGCGACCAGGGGATTGAGCGTATCGCGGAACAAGGCTGAGAGGCCCGTCGAGGCTAGGTTCCGAGAGCAATCCAGCAGGGCGCTCGCCGCGCTCTTGAGGCCGTCGACGAGACTATAGGCGGCGGCGTCATCCAAACAATTTAGGCTTCTGCCGTCAAAAGGCAATATTCCGTGAGACTGTGGGATTTTTCACGCCTTTGGCCACTTATCAACCTTTTCAAATGGATGCCATTGCGGGGGATACCTGCTGACATCCGGTATTATGAAAACTGACGCCGGTGAGCCAATCGTCGAATTGGTCACGGCGTAGGCTTGGCCAGCAGCGGAGTTTTCTTAGCTTTAATATTCCGCGAAATTGCGGAATTTAAGTGTCTCCTGAGACGCTGTATGGCAGATTGCCTCGGCGCTCAATCGATTGGTTGTCATGCATCAACTTATTCGCAACTCTGGAAATCCGATTTCGAGGACGGCAATTGGCCGCCGCCGGTTCGATCCACCTTGACCAGAAATGCGAACTTCTCGTCAGTTGCGGGCGCGCGGTTCGCAGCAAACGGCCACAGGAAAAGCTCTCTTCGGCGGACGTGACCCGCGACGAGGTCATTGACTAGATCTGGAAACTCGATCGCCTGCGGAAGTGGTGCCGTTGCGAACAGCGCCGTGCCGACGGCGGCCTGGCCCTGCAGTGTCGCAAGTCCATAGGTTGCTGTGGGCGCCGGCAGCACGGATTCGCTAACGATGCCAACATCGACCATCAGCGGTGGATCGGTATCGTTGGTGATGGTGATCTGTAGGCGGTCGCCTGCACCCAGTAGCGCCGGCACCTCGGCTGTGGGATTTTTCGGATCGCCCGGCTCTCTTAGGGCCGGAAGCGGAATTGCGTATGTCTTGAGTCCCGCGATGGCATAACGCGGGTCGGGCGTTTTGGGATTGGTCGAAACCTTGGGTTGGGTCGCCGCGATTTGAAGCTGCCGCGCCGGCCCGCCATTGCCGGGCACGACCTGGACGATCAACGCCCAGTCTCCGTCCGGGGATTGGGGCAGCGTATCGGTGCCTTTCTTTTGTTTCCAAAATGAGAAATAGATCGTTGCACCGGCATCGTATTCGGCGCGATCCACCGCCAGCACGTTCGGAACATCCTTAATACTTATCGGTTTGCTGCTGGTTGTAGGCTCAGCCATCCCCTCATTTCAAAGGTGAGAATGCCGACTAAAAAAAGATCTGGCAAGGTGCTGGGACTTTCTGAAAAATAGAGCATCACGACAGGCCGGCGTGGATTCCTATTCCGCGCACGTCATGGATTGGTTGCCCCCGAGGCGGCAAATCGCAAATCTCCGCGTATGCAACCATGATTCGCGGGGCCAGACGATGAGACGGAACCAGACCCTTTGCTTTGGGGAAGTCCACCGCTTCCTTGACGGCCTGTTCGATGGTGACCTGCATGCCAAGCGCATCCTATCATTGACCAACGCCACCCTCGGCGTCATCAAGACCGCTTCCCTGGCGGTCAATACGATCGGCCAGGGCCTCGCCCTGGCGCGTGGCCTAGTGACCAAGCATGCGATCAAACAGGTGGATCGGCTGCTGTCCAACGAGGGAATCGATATCGACGCCGCACTGCGCCACTGGGTTCCCTACGTGGTGGGATCCCGCGCTTGCATCAATGTGGCCATGGATTGGACCGATTTCGACGCCGACGGCCAAGCCACCATCATGCTCTCGCTGCTGACCCGGCATGGGCGAGCTACGCCGCTTCTGTGGCTCACGGTGGACACATCCACCCTCAAGAACCGGCGGAACGAATATGAGTACCAAGCGCTTGTCCGCTTGGCCGATGCCCTGCCGGCGGACATCAAGGTGTGCATCGTGGCCGATCGCGGGTTCGGCGATCAAAAGCTCTACCGGGTGCTGACCGAGGAGTTGAAATTCGACTACGTCATCCGCTTCCGTGGCAACATCACAGTGACCAGCGCGGCGGGCGAAACTCGCACCGCCGCTGCCTTTGTTGGACCCGGCGGACGCGCTCGCGTCTTGCGCGGCGCCTTGGTGACGGCCGACCGTTATCAGGTGGGAACCGTGCTGTGCGTGCAGGACAAGGAGATGAAACAGGCCTGGTGTCTGGCCGCCAGCAGCACCAGCGCGACTTCACGGGCTTTGATGCGCCTCTATGGCAAGCGTTGGGGCATCGAGTGCGGGCTGCGCGACACCAAGGATTCGCGTTTCGGCATGGGCTTGGGATCAATTCATGTCAGCACGCCCGAACGGCGCGACCGCCTGTGGTTGCTGAACGCGTTTGCGATCGCGCTGCTGACCTTGCTCGGGGCGGCCGGCGAAGCGCTCGGCTATGATCGATATCTCAAGTCAAACACCACCAAGCGACGCACCCACTCGCTATTCCGGCAGGGCCGCATGTTCTACGAATTGATCCCCACCATGCCGGAGGTGCGATTGCTGCCGTTGATCGAACGGTTCACCACGATGCTCGCCGAACTCCCGGTCTTTGCCGATACTTTCGGGGCCATCTGAAAATGAGGGGAGTCGTGAGGGTTGTAGGGCTACCAAGTTCGCGGTCATAGGCAGGGTCACCGAATGCGACCGTAAAGGTCTCCACTGGCAGCCAGCGCTGCCGGTTTGGAATATGCGGGAGGTCAAATCCAAGAACGATTGGGGGACCGGAGACAAATTGATTCGAAGGCATCGTCTCCAGGCTTGTTTTGCCAGACTGCATCGGACTTGGATCTTCGTCATCCCCATGTTTCGGCTCGGTGCCGCGGATTGTCAGACGCACTGGGGTGTCCGCCGATGAATCGCGCAATGTCGTCGCAACGAGCGCCTGCGCGGCATCACGCGCGGTTCCCTCCAAGATTAGATCGACAATTAATTGCTTTGGATTTGGATCGCCATTTGCGTTGGTGGCTTCGCACCAACTCATTTGAGTAAAGACGACAAGGCCGCCACCGACCTGTAGTTCGGCGCGCAAGCGCTGCGTATCAGCATCGGATTTCGGCAGGAGACCGATCTGCGCCAGCGCAACAGGCGCGGAGGGGGTCGACAGATTAGGTTGATCGCCCGGCACGGTCGCGATCAAGCAAATCGTTCCATCCCAATTGGCGGAAAGACGACCGAAATCCGGATTTTGCACGGCCACCGTAATAGCGTGCGGACTCCTGATGTCGCGGAGGCGGTTGCCTGCGCTATCGACTACATTAGGTGGAAAGCGCGTGCGATCGAACCGAACGACCATCGCGGGGCCCCGGATAACCTTGAAGGCTTTCAATGTACCGTCCGCTTTGACCTCGTCCGCTGAGATGAAAGTCTTGCGCCGAACCATCAGGTCGGACATTTCAGGCAGCTCCGATGATCGCGGCGCACGCACCTGACGTACCGTCAGCGGACCGCGCGATGCTGAGCGGCCGAAGCGGCTGAAATCCTTGTCGAACGGCAGCATGAACGAGGTCAACAGCACGCCTTCGCATTGTGTGAGCAGGACGCCGGGTCGTTGCCCGGTGACGGTGACTTCGATCTGGCCGGGAAGCATCGGCGCAATTCTCGGTCGATCGCAGGGGAGTCCATTATCCCGTCCAGGTAAAGGATCTCGCGCCTGCGCGAAAGCATCCGCCAGAGCGTCGATGGTCGGCGCGCGCGCACGTGCGGGCGCCAGCGCGGACAAGCGATCGGGAGGCGAACGTAAATTCTTGGCGGCGCGGCGACGAAACGCGATCCGCTGCCCTATCGTGATGAAGGCGCCCTCGCGTGTTTCCCTGACGTCGTCCGGCCAATACTGTCCTTCTTTTGTCTTGCCGATTTCGTCTATTTCCTCTGGATTGACGATGCCCTGCCTCCAGGCCACCGCCGGCCATGCCAGGCTGCGAACGCGGCCAGCCCAAGCCTGATCATTGTTGCGACGTACCTCCTCTTGGCCGAGACGAGCATGAGCCTTCGCGAGCTCATCGGTGCGGGGCGCCAGCGGCCATCCAACCGCCGGTGACGCATAAATCGTATCGGAGAACCTCCGTAGAACCTGCGGCCGCCGGCCCGCCATGACAGGCTGCGCTCCCAGGGCGGTAAGCGAGTTGACATGTGGCTGGGGACTGAAAGCGCCAGCAATCCGGCCTTCCGGCCCGGCGGCCGCGGCAGGCTCGGAGCCGTATATCGTCAGGTAGCTGGCATCGACGCGAGCTAGGATGACGACGCGTGGGTTAGCGCTCAGTCCGAACGCGCGCATAAGGGCGTCGGCGCGCTGTTGTCCTTCGGCGACGATCTGATCGCTTACCGGATCGGCGAGCGCTGCGGCCATCCCAGTGGGAAGAATTTCGGTACGCACTGACATTTCGTCGGCGACGATGAGCGTCACGGCTGGAGCCGCAGGTTCGGGTAGTGGTGCATCGACGGGCCACGCCGTCACCGTAAACCGCACCTCACCCGCGGCGCGGGTTCCGTCTGCGCTCAAACGAACGTCGCGCGCCGTCACGCAGTTGATCCGTTGCGCAAACACCGCCACAGAAGTCTTATTGATTAGAGCATCGGCGAATGCCGACGCCACCGTCTGCAGTGCCAGCAGCGTTAGCGGAAACAGCGGTCGGTTGAGCGGAGGCGCGGCATTGCCCTTTGGTTCAAGAATGGCCTGATCAACTGCAATCATTGTTCGGGCTCGATCGTTGCCCACGATCGCTGACAACCGACCTTCGATCAGACACTGCGTTCCGTCCTGAACAGCAAACGAGCATGGCGGAGGCCCGTCCAAAGAACGCGCCGCGCCGGCAGCGGCGTCATAAAGCGCAATATCGTAGACGCGTTTATTAGGGTCTGTTTGCGGGCAGTCTTTCAGCGCGCCGAGCGCCAACTGTCCTTTTTGATCCGCGCCTCGATCAACGGAATCAGGCAAGGGCGCCCATGGCAATATCCATTGCGGCGCCAGCGCGACGCCCTTCTCCGGCTTTTCTATCGACGTCACCACTTCGGTCAATGCAGCGCCGGTCAGGACGAGCGATTCCGGCGGCGCGTCGCTCGCTTTCAAGGCCTGCATGACATATTCGACCGGAAAGCCGGCATCAGCGAGCGCACGGCGCACCACCCCAGCGATTCGGACGTCTGCGTCTGGACTGGAGCCCTTATACCTCGCGAGAAACGCATAACGGTCGCGCGCGGGATCCGGCTGCAATTGCGCAGCGGCGACAAGTCGGTGCATATCGAACAGGCACATTTCATCGACAGACGTCCAGGTCAGCCCGATAGTTGACGTAGCGGCATCGGTCACGCCCGGCCACGTCCCCAATTTCGGCTTCAACGTGTGATCGGCGACAGCCCTGAAAGACCACGGACGGCCGAGCACCACATTGCCGCTTTCGCTTTCGACGACGAGCAGATCCATCGGCAATTCGTGTGCGCATAGTCGCGGCTGCACTTGATGCGCCAGCACCAAACGCGCCTCGCGGCCGAAATCCGTCATCGTCAAGGTTGCATTCCAGTCGTTTGGCTGCGCTAAATCTGGATTGAACACGATGCTGCTCGGATCCGAGCCGAACTTCGTCTTGAGCTCTGCGTAGCCGACCGGCCAAGAAACCGAACTCGTGTTAAGATCCGGCGACCCAAATGCGGCATCGAACAGTAATTTCGATGTCCAAGTCGCCGGTTCATCCTTGGTGGCGGCGGCGCCCACATGGCGATGACGGACCGCGACGATCCGCTGTGGCTGTGGCGACGTCGGCGCTTCGGCGTCGAAAGCGAATTCCACAAAAGTCGAGCCGAGAACGGGCCATGGCCACGTGGGCCACTTTTGATTTTCGCCAGCCTCATTCCGCTGGAATACGACGGCGATGGTTCCGCGCAAGCAGCCTTTCGGCAGAAAGAAACCACGGAATAGCAAGGAATTCGGATCCGGCATGATCTGGCCCGTGACATCAATTGTGATCACCCCGGCATCATGGTCGATCACTTCTTTGTTGTCGCCGTTCCTGAATGTCAGGCCAAGCCATTGCAGCGTATCATCGGTATAACTGCGCCTAAATGCGAACGGACTGTCCGCAGAGTCTCGGAGCGGAACTGCGAGTTCGCCTTCGGAAAGATACAAAGCTGGAACGCTGGCCTCTTTCGGCCAAATAAGTCGCAGGTTCCGCAGGTTCAGGATGTCGCCCTGGGCCGATGGCGCAGTGAAAGTTGCAGTCAGACCTCGTTGATTGATGCCTGCATCGATCGTGTCGAGATTGCAGTCCTGTCCGAATAGCCGCACACGGACACTTGCCGACGCAATGTCTGGCGCGTTATTTACAACTCCAAGCTCGAAATCGAAGCTGAGCCATGTCTTCGAGCATGATGAAGCTGCATTGGGCGGACCGTGGTAGACGATCACATCCGAAGCGAGAACGATGCGCTTTGACGATACAACGAATGGATCGGAAGCTGCGGTCGGATGCGACGGGTCATTGAGTTCGACACGCGTCATCCCAGTCAGCATAAGACCGTCACCCTGGTCAGGTCCGAAAGTCAGCTTGGCGAGATTGCCGGTATCGTAGGTTTTCTCCGCAACGAATGGTGCAACATCGTTGGCGGC
This sequence comes from uncultured Alphaproteobacteria bacterium, assembly GCA_963789645.1. Classification (GTDB taxonomy): domain Bacteria; phylum Pseudomonadota; class Alphaproteobacteria; order Rhizobiales; family Beijerinckiaceae; genus Methylocapsa. The sequence continues at coordinate 361,646 of CAWBLM010000013.1, forward strand.
AGTTGGCGGCGGCTTGTAATGCACCGAAACCAGCACCTCAAGCCGCACCACGCCGCCCTCCGGCGTGAGATCGACACCGAGCAAACGCAAAGGCCGCGCGGCCAATGGCCCGGCTAGATCGAACTCAAATCGCCCGCGCCGCCTTTCACGTGGGTTCGCTACATCAATTTCGTGCGGCCGTTCAAAGAAGCTCCACTCGTATAGGGTCTTTGCGAGCCGATTTCGGTCGATGGCGGCAGGATCTGGTCCGAGTCCGGTTTCGAGGCCACCGGATTTATCAAACGTCAAGTGGCCTGCTTCCAGCTTGAGCGGGAGATCCCGGAACCAGAATTGACACTCGAGGTCGCCAATCTTTGCCGAAGCCGGTTCCCGCAGTGTCGCGAGCACTAGGGTTTGATCGTCGGGCGCCGCGCGAAGCGCCAACGTCCGGCTAGTTTGTTTCGCTGCGATAAGATCGGGACTGATCGCAAACGATAGACCGCGTGCGTCCTGGAGATGAGCAGCGTTTGGAGCTAACCCTGCGGCTTGATCGATCGGCGGGAAGATGCCCGGAAAAGAAGACGCAGCAAAGCCGACCACTTTGATATGGTTAGGACTGGATCTAGTTAGCGCCCTCAGCTCGTTTCCGACAACTTCGAAACTGATGTCGGTGAGGCCGCCTAGCGCTTGCGAGCCCGATAGCCAAACATTTGCATCATCGCCGAGACAATAGGCACCGAGATTGACGCCTCCAGCGTTCGAAACGTCGGCGCCCAAAAGACGAAAACTGAACGTCGTCGGCTTCCAAACATAAGGTTCGGCAATTCCGCGAACGACGAATCCAGTCAGGCCGCTGAAAGGATGCCAAAGCTGGACGACCGAATGACCGTCCCTGTCCTGAAGTTCGTTGAGCACAACTCGATCGGCTTCGGTGTGCGCGCGCGCTAGGCGGCGCGCGCTTTCAAACCACACGTCTGATAGACGCACCAGATCGAGCGCGGTCGGCGGTGCAACGAGCTTGGATAAGAGTGGAGGCTGTGACCCCTCGGATTGTGCCGCCGCAGCTTGTGACGGAATGGGATTGGAAACAGGCGCCTTGGAATTAGCAAACAACTCGTCGAGAAGCGGCAGGTCATAGCGCAGCGACACGCGCATCTGGTCGTCGGTCACCGGCGCGGTCGCATCTGCGGAAGGCGTGAACTCGATGCCAGGCAATGTCAGCGACGCAAGCGCGACGCCGGCGCTTTCTTCGGGTGAGGACGGACAGGGGCCGGCGCTCGCCGCCTGCAGCGAAGGCCAGGGCCAACGCCAGCGGCCGTCACCGTGGGCGGTCGATTGCGGCGGCAAATCTTCTATGTATGGAAGCCGCGCCGTCCCGCTGGAGAACCTCAATACCAGCGGTGCGTCGGGTCCACCAATCACTTCGGCTGGAACGAGCTCGCGCGTCGCCGATGGGCGCTTGGCGCTCTCTGCCGTCCTGGTCATCGACACCGACGAAACCAAAGCAAGACGGGGATGCGGTTGCCAGACCAGCAGTGGATCTGTGACATTCCCGAACAACGGCAGTGAGAAGCTTATGGACCCGAGACCGACCTGATTGAAATTGGCGACCTGTACTTGCCAGTTTTTGGGACCGGCGACGCCGAACGAAATCGGAACGCTTGAAAGAGCCGCAGGACCCGCATCCAACGGCGGCAAGATCTCGGTCGGCGACGGGCTTGCCTCGCCGGCCCGCAATACGCCTTCGAGCGTTCCGGCGGCACCGCTTATTTCGACTTCAATCCGGCGCGGAGCACTGCTGTCGAGCGCTTTTTCCCACGTGACAGTGGCGGTGACGCCTTGCGCGGCAACGATTTCAAGTCCCGGCAAGTTCGGATTGTCCGCGCGCGCAGTCGCATCGGTTTCCTTGCCGATCGCAAGGCGAAGGAAGCCGCGGAAAGCCGAACCTGCGGCGAGTAAAGTGACGCGCGGATCATTCGGCCGCCGTGCGGGGGGAAGCGGCATCTGCACCCAGCTGCGCTCAAGCGCAATAAAGGCGCAGGGCGGTCTTGCGCCGGCTGCGATCGCGCCGGAAGCCGCCCAGACTTCGCCGAGCCGTGCGGCGAGCGCATCAGTTTCCACGATCCCCGAAAATGGTGAGACCTCGATCTTGTCCGGGTTCCTGACAGGGAAACGGAATCGCTCCACGTCAGCGAGACGTTGGGCGATCGAGATGCTGTCGATCCATCCGCCTGAGACGCGACGGTCAGGACGAGTTTGTCCGCAGGGCGGCGCGCAGCCAGTAACGTTTTATGACCGGTGAGTTCGGCGACGCCGGGCTCGCCCCCGCCAAAATCCTCGCGCGTGAGCGGGCGCGCAGACACCGCGTCTTCGAGCAAACGCACTGCCGGGATCAGATTCGCGACCGGGATCGTCCGCGGGTTGTCGCAAACCCAAACCGGCGACGCCGCGTCGCCAGTGATTGCAAGTGGCCACACTAAGCGAGGAACCTCATTGGTGTCGATCTGAAGCGAAAGGGAGCCGCCTCGCTCCGCAAGATCGCGCGAAATCCAAGCCAGCCCATTCTTCAATTTGGCAGCCGAATCCGCGTAGTCATCGTCGATCAGATCGAGTTGCAAACCGGTCTGCACGTTGGCGACGTCGACAGCGACGAGCCGCAGCCGCAAAGCCAAACGATCCTTGATATCGGGTCCGATATCGGAACCAAAGGGATTGGGAACCATAACTTCGAATTCGATGCCTTCCGGCGTGAGATCGAAGGCAATTGCATCCGAAACTTTGGTGCGTCCCGAGACGGGCCGCGCCGTCAGCCGTCTTTCGATAAGGAACGCACCGAGAATCCGGACGTAAGGTTCGTCCGGGGCACCCCACTCAATCGACAGCAACCGCGTAAGCGTGTAGCGAGGATCCGTAGGGTCTTTTGGATCCGTATCTCTTGTATAGGCGAGAGGGATACGACCTCGCGTCGCACGAAGCCGCGGCGCCGCGAGTTCGAACGTTTTGTTGACCTTCGTGAATCCGTCGGGCGTTGGCGGCCACGCTGTTTTCGGCGCCAGGCGCAATTCTGAATAACGCTGCGTTGTAGGGGAGGCAGCACGGGGAGCCAGGTCGGCCGTGACGGTTTGAGCAATAGCGACCGGCGTGAATTGGGCCTTTCGAATTTTGACAAACGGCGCCGACTTTGAGTCGGCGAAAATCCACCGTGGTCGCAGCCGCCGCAATTAACATAGGCTCCTGAAAAAACGTCAGGCAATCTTCCTTCGATGTGAACCGGCCGAGCTTCAGCGCGCTGAAGCAGCAGGCGGATCGAGTCGTTGCGTACGGCCGGCGGCTTATCCCTAGCGTTCGACTGATAGCCGAGATCGAGCGATGCCTGCCATAAAGGCTCTTGGTTGCCGGATGCCGGCCCGTCAATACGGACCCGACGGAACGAGGTCATTCGCTCAGCCATGCCTATGCTCCCGCTCGCGGCCGTTCGATACTGTTCTCTTGCGGCGCTGACGTGCCGCGAAAAACCTTGATGTGCGGCTGCCGCCCGGCACCAAAAATTTGTTCGGCGATCACCTGATCGACGAAGCCTCGGAGATCGTCTTTTGTCGCGGGCGTATCCGTCAGCGCATCGATCGCGGCGTGGATGAGGTGACGTTCCGGGCCGTCGGGAGGCCATCGCAGCAGCAGCGACGATGCACGCCAATCAGCTCGAGCAGGCGCCCCGAGGGCGGCGAGGCTGTTTGCAATTTCGGGAACGGCCAGCGCCGAGCAAGGCAGATGAACTTCCGCTGCGTGGCCACCGTTCTCACGAGCGCCAAGATCGACCGTTGCAATGGCGGTCTGCGGCGCTCCTTCAACCGCTTTGATCAGAGCTGTGACGAGACCGGCGACAGCGGGGTCGGTTGGATCGATCTTGAGCGAAATAGCGACGATGGCGTCGAAGCACGGCGGCACCAGCAACGCTCCCACCGAGTTTTGCAGCAAAGTCACGTCGCGCGCAGCAATGGCGCGCGTGTCGCCCTGAACGATGGCATTCAATGGTGAATAGCTTAAGAGGGGACTGTTACCTTCCGTGCGCGCCGCGCCGAAGAAGCGACTGTTACTTTCCGTGCGCGTCGCGCCGACGCGCCGCATTTCCGCGCGGATAGGGTCGCCGATGGCCGACTTGAAAATCCCGGCGTCAAAATTCGGCCCAAATGCAACAGGCAGCATGGCGCGGACACTTTCGCGCTGCTCGATGCCGACTACAGGTGGTGAAGGCCATGACTATGCGGCATTGGCGCCTTGGATGACCTCCACCGCAGTAGACCGGACCGGCAGCCGCGGGAGTCCTGCGGCGAAGAAGGACGTCATAAACTCAGCGGCGGGCAGCGGCGGCGTCGTTCCGTCTGTATTCACCCATTGGTTGAGAAATTCCTCAATGCTCTTAGCAGCCGCATTTGCCGCGTACCCTGCGAAGACGTCGCGCCACTGTGTCACACCCGCTTTGAACGCAGGCCATCCGGGGGTCGTTGGCCGGGACCGGATGCACCACCACCTTGACGGTTGTCACTGGCGCGAGCGATGGCCAGATTGCACCAGCGGCCAAATTCTCAGGCTTGAGTTCGAACAGCCGCAAAGGGTCGATGTAGCCTGCCGGCACCATTGTTGCAACAATCGCGGGCGCGAAAACGTCGGAGAGCTCGCTCCCGTTCGGCCGCACGCGAACGGATGCGTAAAGTTTCCACCACGCGCCCTGTTTGTAGGGCAGCTCGATCGGTGACGGTTCTTGAAATAGCGGGCCAACGAGAATTCATGCGATAACCAGACGCCGCCTGGACCTGATCTTTGATCCAGTCGATACTCTTCCGACGCGCTTCGTTTTCTTTCGCTAGATCTGCACTCTGCGGTCGCGTAGGCTTTGCGAGCTTGAATTCAGCCGTCTCACCGGTCTGAAACGAAACAGCCCTGTCAAACTGAAAGCCGAGCGACGGCTTAGAAATCGATGCATCATGAGGCCATTGATCGATTGTAAAGTAAGCAACCAAGCTGGTTTCCGAGGAGATCGTCCCATTCAACCAGTCCTTGATTTTTGTCTGGTCGAGTGTCAAATACGGATACACCAGAACGCGGCGCCCGCCGGCAGTCCCCGGATGTGGATGGGCTCGACGATGCGTTCTGGAAACGGATGTCCGAGGGGGCGGAGGTCTTCCTTGAGCCGCCGCACCATGACCGGCTCCAGCTCCTTCGCTTCGACGTCGATCCCGCGGGTGAAACGCTGCGGATCGAGGATTTCGAGCAGCGTTGCGAAGGAATTCGAATGGCCGTTGTGCGGCGTGGCCGACAGGAGGAGCCGGTGTTCGAACAGCCCCGCGATCTCTCTCACCGACTTGGTGAGCTGGCTTTCCACAGCCCAGGCCGTCCCAGACGACGGCGCGGCGTGATGGGCCTCGTCCAAAATCAGCATCGAACCCGGGCGGAACGGGGAAAGCAGGCCGCGCAGCCCTCCCATGTAGGTTTCGTCCGACAATACGCTGTGCGAGACAATGAAGCGGGAACCGACGCCCCACGGATTGGCGGAAAAGCCCCGCGTACGGCGGGTCCCCAACAGGTGCTCGCGATCGACGATCGTGAAATCGAGGCCGAATTTTTGCGCCAGCTCGTCCTGCCATTGCAGGAGCATCGAGGCCGGCGCGGCGACGACGATCATCTCGATGCGGCGCCGCAGCAGCAGCTCGCGAACGATGAGGCCGGCCTCGACGGTCTTGCCGAGGCCCACGTCGTCCGCGATCAGCAGGTTCACGCGGGGGAGATCAAGCGCCTTGGCCAGGGGAAGAAGCTGATAGGAATCCAGCCGAATGCCTGCCCGAAACGGCGCCTGGAACAGCTTCCGATCCGCCGCCGTCGCGGTGCGCCACTCGGTGGAGCGCAGATAGGCGCCAAGGCGCCGCGGGCCTTCAAAGCTCTTCGTGAGCAGAGGGGACCAGTCGTTCGGGTCGAGAACCTGCGTTTGAAGCTCCGCCGCGAAGGCGAGCTGGATCGCTTCGCCCTGCAAATCGTCCTCGCTGGAGACGAGATGCAGCACGTGAACCGGACCCGCTCTTTCCGTCCTCTCGACGATCCAGGATTTCCCGCGAGCTGAAACGAAATCACCAGCTTCGGGAGCCCCGACAATTGGTTCTGCGGCAAGCTGTCCGGCATTCGGTTCTCCCCTTCACCCAGTTTGCGCCGGAGGCGCGGCCCACTCCTTCTCAGCCAGCGCGGCTAAAGGGGCAGGACAAACGGATCCATCCGGGCTCCGCGACGAGGAACGGAGCTAGAATGAAACTGCCAGGCTTGGTGGAAGGCCACCAGCGCTTCCTGGGCAATACCACAGCGTGGTCAACAGGCGCTTATCGTCGAAATGCTGTCGGAAAGGCTCGACGCCCTGGTCGAGGCGACCGGCTGGCTGCCGCACACCACGCGGGCGGGCCGGCTTTGCGGTCGACGCGCGCACCAAAGCTGTGAAAAATCTCCGTGCTCCCATCCGTTTACGCGAAATTTGTCAGATGTTGTCCAAAACGTTGTCCGGCTGCATTTTTGAGCTAAAAGCAGGATTAAACGTCTTGTCGAAGCATTTGATTTTGTTGGTGAGCGCGATGGGATTCGAACCCATGACCCTCTGATTAAAAGTCAGATGCTCTACCGACTGAGCTACGCGCTCTTTTAAGGAGCGTGCGTCAAGTAACCTTATCGGCTCCCACCGTCAATAGAACGCAAAGATCGCCGATGTCGCGATCGGCGCCTCAGGATTCTGCGAAATGCGCGAAAATGCAGAGGGCCGAGAATAGCATCGCGGAGATCACGGTGGTCCACAGCGCCTTGAGCAGCAATCGCGGCGCGACCGGAGCGCCGGGATCCGTGCCTTTGACCACGTCTCCCGCCTCCCGCTGCGATTTGACGCCGAACGGAAGCACCGCGAAGAGCACAATGAACCAGATCACCAAATAGATTGCCAGCGACATCGGCGTCGAAAAAGGCATGATCGTCCTCGGCTGGTAAAATGCTCGAATCGCTCATTGCGGCGACTTGGCGCTAGGCCCAAGCGCGCGCCCCGAGGCCCACTATCGGCGCGCCGCGTTGCCGCGCCTTTCTGTACGTCGAGAAAAGGCCTTAAGACAAATCCCTCTTTTTGCCACCTTCTCGCCGCTTTGACGCGCGCGGCGGCAAAGTCGGCGCCCCGGTCAGTTCTCATCCTCCCTCGCATTGCCAGCCTGGCGCTCGATACAGATTATGGCGTCAATGTAGCTACGCTGCGGCTCCAATTCGATCTTTGAGGACTTTGTAAATGTGCGCCGTCGTTTGTTCGCCATCGCCGCGGTATCGTTGGGCTTTCGCTCGCCCCGTTCATCGGTCGGCACGCACGTGATCGTTCAATAAAGACGTTAATTTACTGTCGCGTTCAAGCATGAGGCCGCTTGCGGCCCTCGACCTCAAGCGTGGCCCGGCTTGTCGCGGCTGAGGCCCTTGTCCCTTAGCTCCCGCTCATAGCCGGCCCATTTTTCCGCGAAATGAGCGCCTAGGTCATAAAGATAGTCCCAGGTGAAGATTCCAGTATCGTGCATGTCGTCAAAGCTGAGCCGGACGGCGTAGGTTCCAACCGGCTCGACGCCAATGATCGAGCAGTTGCGCTTGCCGCCGACTGTGACGCGGTCCCCCGCGCGATGGCCCTGCACTTCCGCGCTCGGGCTCATCACGCGCAAATATTCCGCCGCCAGCGCATATTCTCCGCCGGCCTCAAATGTGACCAGCAAAACGCAGCCGTTTTCCTTCAGGCGCAATTCGCTCGGCCATTGACCCTTCTCGCTCATGGCGATGTCCGGGCGTGCGAAACTTTATTCATGCATTCGCCGTTCCCCCAATATATGGTCGCTCTCTCCACTTTCGCATAGGCCCACGCAAAAGCATGTCAATCATAGCGTCAATCGCGCAAGCTAAGGCCGAACTCGCCTCGGCGACCTCGCCGCTCGTCGATCCGTTCGGTCGCATGATCACCTACATCCGGGTTTCGGTGACGGATCGCTGCGACATGCGCTGCATCTACTGCATGTCGGAAGACATGAATTTTCTGCCAAAGCGCGACGTGCTGACCCTTGAAGAGCTCGACCGCTTGTGCTCGGCCTTTATTAACCGGGGCGTCAGCCGGCTCCGCATCACCGGAGGCGAACCTCTCGTCCGGCGCGGCGTCATGGGCCTCTTTCGCAGCCTCTCGCGTCATCTCCAATCCGGCGCGCTGGCGGAAATGACCTTGACCACCAATGGATCGCAGTTGGCGAATTATGCCGCGGAGCTTGCCGATCTCGGCGTGCGCAGGCTTAATCTCTCGATGGACACCCTGGACCCGGATAAATTCCGGGCCATCACGCGCTGGGGCGATCTGACGCAGGTCATGCGTGGCGTCGACGCGGCGCAGAACGCCGGTCTCTCGATCAAAATCAACATGGTCGCCCTCAAAGGCGTCAATGACGATGAATTCCCCCGCATGCTCGAATGGGCGCACGGCCGCGGCATGGACGTGACTTTGATCGAAGTCATGCCGCTCGGGAAAATCGAGATGGAGCGAGCCGATCAGTTTCTCCCCTTAAATTTCGTCGAGCGGCAATTGTCTGAGCGCTTCACTTTGCGTCCGATCGATTACAAGACCGGCGGCCCCGCCCGTTACGTTCGCGTCGAAGAAACCGGCGGCCGCCTTGGATTCATCACGCCGCACACGCACAATTTCTGCGAAAACTGCAATCGGGTCCGCGTCACCTGCACCGGGACGCTGTACATGTGCCTCGGTCAGGAAGACGCGGCTGATTTGCGCGCGCCGTTGCGCGCATCGCAATCCGACGCTTTATTGAACCTGGCCCTCGAAGCAGCTATCGCGCGTAAACCCAAGGGACATGACTTCATCATCGATCGCAGAGGCGCCAAACCGGCGGTGACGCGGCATATGAGCGTCACCGGCGGATAGCTGAGAGCTCAATCGCGGGCCGCCTCCCTGGTCGTGGCGCAGCCTCCCACATGTGGCCTTCTTCCGGAGCGCGTCTTGAGCAGACGCCGAGGCGTCTCGTTCGCCAACGCTCCCGCGCGGGATGGCGTCAGGCTGAGGCAGCTTCAACTTCGGCCTCGGCTTCGCGCCGCACGAAATCGAGCAGAACCGACAATCGTCCGAGCCTAGCCATTGTGGCGAGCGTCACCAGCTCGGAGGCCATTTGGGCAAGATATTCGGCTGTTTCGGCCCGGCTCGCGTCTGTTCCGCGTTCAAAAGGCGTTTCGCGGGTGAAGGAGTTCACCAAACGGATCCTTCTTTGGTCGTCGCGTTGCTCGTCCATCGCTTAAATCCTCTCCTGAAGACACCGCTGTCGCTTCGATGCTGATCGCCCTGCAGCTTTGAGGGCGATCTCACCAGCGCCAACGACGTACTGTACATAACGCACAGTATTTTGCAACACAAAATGTACAATTGGAAGTTTTTTTACAGATAGCACTGCGCGACGCCCGGGGACGGCGATGGCGTCCCGGCCCGGCGGAAGGCCGCAGCGCGCGGCGCCACTGCTCGAGAGCCTCGGCGATTGCCGAGATCGCGGGGGGCGGCTCGTCGAAACTTCGCTCATTCACCTTGAGCGACGCGGCGCCTTCTCCAGCAAATTCCACTCGCCGGCGCGGATATTGCCGAACACTTTGCATGCCCATTCAAGCTGGACGTTCAAGATCGGGCTGGCATTGTGGCTGACGAGATCGAAGCGGTCTTTGCCGACGCGCCGGATCGTCTTCAGATAGCGCCGGCCGTCGGTCAGCCGCACGGCGGCCTCCCAGCCGTCGGCCTCGGTGCGCGTCTGAGCCACTTTCCAGCAAATCACGATATCGCCCGGATCGTAGCGCGGCCACATGCTGTCGCCGACGATCTCGAAGGCGACGGCGTCGGCGGGAACGGGATAAGGGATTTCGATCTCGGCGAAGCCTTCCGGCGGCTCCTGTTCGAAATCCGCATCGATCACCGCGCCGGCGCCGATGCGCCCGACGAGACGGACAATGTTCTTCGGCTCCGGCACAGAATCGGCGTCGCCGTCGCCGGTGAGGAGCCAGGCGGCGCTGGTCTTGAACGCTTTGGCATAGCGCTCGGCGATCGGAAGGCGCAAGCCGCGCTCCCCATTCTCATGGCTGCGATAGGTGTTCTCGTTCCAGCCGAAGGCGCGCGCAGCATCGGTCGCGTTTTCGAAGCCGGCATTGCGGCGGGCGATCGCCAGGCGTTCGTGGGGTGCTTCCATGCGAGCAATATAACAAAATGTGTTGTACGTTGCTACCGCGAAACACAAATTGGAGGGCTGTGCAAAGCCCAAATGGTCGATGCCGACCAGTTTCGCGCAAGCGTCCAGCCGCGCTTTAAGCCGGCGCGGCCTCGCTATTAATCGGATTACGCCGGCTGCCGCCGCGTTCTTCTCGGGACCGCGGTGGTTGGGCCGGCATCAAGTCCTTATTTAGAGCACTTGTCGGGGGGATCCACGATTGGCCTGATCACCGGGTCGAGCGCCCGAAGCATCGCAATCACGGTCTCTCCCGTGCCGCCATCGCCGTTAACCATAAGCGCCGCAACGGCGCCGGTGCGGGGATAGTAGTCGACGTTTGCCCCGCATCCCGGTTCGGAACCGGCATGGCCAAATGAGATTGTCTGGCCGGTCGCCTCGTCGCGCCTGACGAAGATACCGAGCTGTTCGTCGACGCGTGCTCGCTGAAGTTCCGGCGTGAGGCCGAACCCCTCGCCAAGCGCGATGCCCCAGGCATGCAAGACGGCCAGCGTTGACGCGAGCGCGCCTGCGGCAAAAGCGATCTGGGGCCAGTCGGATGTATCCGTAGGGCGCGGCAATTGGGACAGAAATCGGTATGGCCGTGGCTCAAGGGCGGATCGAGCTTTCCGTCGGTGTCGAGTTCGTCCTTTTGAGCCCAAGCGGCTCAATCAGCCGCCCGCGGAGCAGCGCATCGTAGGTTTGGCCGCTGGTCTTCTCCATTATTCGGCCGAGAATGATCGAGTTCACACTCGAAATATTGCCACCCCTTTCCCGGCATAAACGCGCGAGGCAGAGCGGCGCCCTTCGCGATCAGTTCGTCGGGGCTCACGACGAGGGCTGGATCCTTGCAGTGCGGCGAGAGTTCATCAAGGCGACCGCCGCGCACCCACCCGAAGCCCGTCGAGCATCCCGGTGTCCTCCTTCTCGGCGACGCCGGCCAAAATCACCGTGCGTGTCAGGCGCAATCCTGCCGTCGGACTGTGCGCCGCCTCAGGCGGCGCCACGTTGGAGCGGCGCGCCGATACCGCTTGGCGCCGGCGCCGGAAATGATCCCCGCGAGTCGCAGGCGCCCCTCCCTACCCGCGCCTGAAATCGTATGTCTGCCCGTCCGCGAATGTCAGCCGAAGGACGGTAGGCTCGCCGTTCTGGTCGTTCAGGAATTGTGCGAAGGCAACCGGTAGTGGACTCAGGTTGGCGGCCATTGCAGCGAATCTTGCGTCCGGCACGAGTGTTGCAGTGTAGACTGCGCCGTCCCATCGGTCGAGGCGCAGCTTGGCGCCGCTCGCGAGTTCGAGTGTCGCCGCCTCGCCATCTGCTCGCAAGATGGCTTCGCCGAATCCGGGATTGGCAAAGTTGCCTGCGAGCGGGGCGAGCGGCGGCGATGGTTGCGGATCGGCCGGCCGAGCGAACTGCTTCACGCCGTTGGCATATGTCTCCTTGGCATGCGCCAGATTCTTCGCTCCGTAGTCGGCCATCGGGTTGTCGAGGAGCCGGTCGATGGTCCACAGGCCGATCGCGTCCGGCATGCCGACATTCGCCTGGTTGGATAGGACGACGACACCGAGCTTGCGATCGAGCTGGAGGATAACCATCGCGCCGAAGCCGTACGTTCCGCCACTGTGCCAGATGGCGTTGCCGTTCGGTGTTTGCTGAACGATCCAGCCGAGCGCATAGGACATCTTGTCACTGATGGCTACCTTCGGCGTGCGCGTATAGACGAGATTCTCGGCCGACACGATGCGCTGGCCGTCGGGTGTGGTCCTTGGGATGATCGGGTCGTCGACATCGACCCCGATTTCCAGATGAGGGATCCATGGGTCACGCGGGAGTTTAGCGTCTTCAACCTGCTGGGCGCAGCGGTCTGGGCTGCCGCCCTACGTTAACGACGCCTTCAGTGTGCTGGGCTTCGACCGATCGGCCATCATTCGCTCCTTGCGCTACGTCGAGCCGGTGTCGAGCTTCCGCACGACCTTCGCCTACACCAACATCACCCACATTCTTGCCGGTCGCGCCGTCGCCAGAGCGGAGGGGCTGGCCGACTGGAACGCGGCGCTTGAGAGCGACATCCTCGACCACCTCGCCATGAAGGACACCACCTACACCGCCTCAGGCATTAGCGCCGCCCCCAACCACGCACGGGGTTACCGCTACACTGCAAGCGGAAGCGTCGAGGTCCCCTTCGAGCAGCTCGCCCCGTACGATGTCGATGGCGCCGGCGACATCAATTCGAACATCGAGGACATGGCGAAGTGGGTAAGCCTGCAGGTCGCTGGCCCCGGTCAACTGCGATCGCTATCGTCGCGGAAAGAAACGCCTTCGTCGTCGAGCCGATCTAAAAGACGGTCTGCGGGTCGACCGGCGCTCCGGGCTTGCTGCGGACGCCGAAGCCCTTGGCGTAGATCAGCTTGTCGCCGGCGACTGCGCCGATCGCGAGGCCCGGCGCGTCGAAGCTTTTCATGTTGGCCACGACATAGTCCTCGAGGCTCGGGACAAGCGTCTCAACCTGCTGTTCGATCGACGCTTCAGGAGGCGCCGCTTCGGCCGCGGCAGCGCCTTGAAGCGCGACGGGAAGGACGACGAAGGCGGCGATCAACGCTGTGGAACGCAGCGGAGCGGGTGGGGTTCTTAACTGGCTGCGCGAAGCTGAACGCATTCGCATGCTCCTTGCCCTTTGCTCGTGGATGGCAAATGCGGGACTAAATTGAAAAAAAATCGGTCGCGTCGAGAATCGCCGCTTGCTCGCCGTTCGCCTATTCGATGACAATCTTTGGCGCGGCGCGCGCTCTTCCTTTCTCGAGCTTCGCCTTGATCTGGCTTGCGATATCTCGATAGGCCTTGGCGTGGACGCCTCCCGGATTGGCCGCGACGACCGGACGCCCCGAATCGGAATGTTCGCGAATATCCATATGGAGCGGAATTTCGCCCAAAAACGTCACGCCCTGGCGCTCCGATTCGCGTCTTGCGCCGCCGTGACTGAAAATATCGGACCGGCCGCCGCAATGCGGACAGACGAAATAACTCATGTTCTCGATGATGCCGAGGGTCGGCACGTCGACTTTATTGAACATTGCGACGCCACGCCGCGCATCGATCAGGGCGAGATCCTGCGGCGTCGAGACGATGACGGCGCCGGCGAGCGGCACATTCTGGGCGAGCGTGAGCTGCGCGTCGCCGGTGCCTGGCGGCATGTCGACGACGAGACAATCGAGCTTGCCCCAGGCCACTTCGCGCAGCAGCTGCTGGATGGCGCCCATGACCATCGGCCCGCGCCAGATCATCGCATCGTCTTCCCCGACGAGGAATCCGATCGATATCGCCTTGACGCCATAGGCCTCGAGCGGAGTCATGATGCGCCCATCCGAATGGGGCCTGCGGTTGAGGCCAAGCAATCGCGGCAGCGAGGGACCGTAAATGTCCGCATCGAGAATTCCGATGCGCCAGCCAAGCGCGGCGAGGCTCAGGGCGAGATTGACCGCGGTTGTTGATTTGCCCACCCCGCCCTTGCCCGATGCCACGGCGATGATATTGGCGACCCCAGGGATGGCGATATTGCGTTGCGCCGGCGCTTTGGCCGCCGGCGGCGGCGCTTTCGCCGCCTGCCTATCCGCCGTCAGGCTGACGAGAGCGCTCGAGACGCCGCTCAATTTCTTGACCGCAACTTCGGCCGCGGACCGCATCGGCTCCATCGCGGCCGAGCGGGCAGGGTCGATCGCAATCGAGACATAGACCTTGCCGTCCCGGATCACGAGACCGGCGATCGCTCCCGACTGCGGCAAGGGGGTCTTTCCGTCAGGCCCCGGCACAGACTGAAGCGCGGTGAGAACGTCCTGCTCGCTGGCCATGCGCGCCGCCGCTCCTTCGATCAAATCGCTGAGACAATTCCGCGCCTTTGCGCGGGTCTGCTATAGGCGATTGATCGACAGCATTCAATCTTCGGGCGCAACGGACTATAGACGGCTTTCCCGGCGGGTTTCGACCGGCGCCATATTTCTAGGCGCGCCGCCGCGAGACCCGAAACCGTGTCCCGAGGCAAATCTCGGCTAATTCCAAGGAGACCGCCCTGTTTTCCAGCGCTCGCCTTCGCCTTTCGCCCGGCGCTTCGCCGGCGCGCCCGCGCCTGCTGCCATCGATCGTCGCCCTCGCCGTCCTGTTCGTCCTTTCGCCGCCATCGCCCTCGACGCCGCAAGAGCGCGTTTGGACCGAGGTGAGAATCGCCAGCGAAGGCGCGCGCCCCCCCTACAATTACCTCGACGGCAACAATGATCTCGCGGGATTCGAGATCGATCTCGCGCGAGATCTTTGCGCGCGCATGAAAGTCACGTGCCATTTCGTGGCGCAAGATTGGGACGAACTCATTCCGGGGCTGCTCAATCGCCAATATGACGCGATCATGGCCGCCCTCGAAATCACCGACGAGGCTCGCGAAAAGATTGCTTTCACAAAGCCATATATTCGCATGCCGTCCGCCTTTCTCGCCCGGAAGCAGAGCGAGATCAACGATACCAGCCCCGATAGCCTCAAGGGCAAGACCATCGGCGTCGAGTTCCGGCGGCGCTCATCAAAACTATCTGGACAACCTCTACAACCAATCGGACATCAGGCCCTATGCGACGCTGGAGGAAGCCATCCTCGACCTCGCCGAAGGCCGGCTCAACCTCGTCATCGGCGACAAGGACGCTCTGGTCGATTTCCTGAAGACTCGCAAGGAGGGCCAATGTTGCGTCATCGTCGCCGACGCGCCGCATGATCCGGCCTATTTTGGCGAGGGCATCGGCATCGGCCTGCGAAAGCAGGACGCGACGCTCAAAGCGATGTTCGAAAAAGCGCTCGACGAGAGCATGGCGGACGGCTCTTTCGCGAAGATCAGAGAGAAATATTTCGATTACAAGATCAATTAAGGCGATCTCGTCGAGTACGCTGACCATCTCCTGGAACTCGGCCTGCCTGGCGGCCGGCCACGAAGAAAACGCGTCGGATCGTTCTCGGTGCCGATTCAGGGCGACGATCAGTCGGGCTGCGTATCCGTGTCATCGTCGTCCGCCCGCCCGAGCGCAGGGAGGTACCGGCCGAAGTTCAATTCGAAGTCGCTCGGAACACCGTAACCGACACTGCGGACCTTGGCACGGCGCGCCTGCGCACTGGGCGAGGCCAGGGTTGAGAAGAACATGTCGTTGCTCGACTGAAGCTCGGTAGCTGTCGGCGTCCCGAACCGATTGATCTGGGCCTTCGCCGCGGCCAGCGCTTCACGGTCGAACGAGGCCAGACGCCGGACGAGCGCATCGACAAACGAGTCGAGGTCGTCATCGTCCAGCGTGCGGTTCACCCAGCCATAGCGCTCGGCGATATTAGCATCGAAATCGTCGCCGCTGAGGACGATCTCAAGTGCGCGCGAGCGGCCGACCAAGCGCGGGAGCCATTCCAGCGCTCCGCCGCCCGGGACCAGTCCGACGCCGATCTCGGGGTTGCCGAATAGGGCGCTTTGCCGGCTGGCGAAGCGCATGTCGCAGGCCAGCACGAACTCGTTACCGATGCCGCGGGCGCGGCCGCGAATCTTGGCGATGCTCACGACTGGCGTGGACGAGAGGCGCAGCACAAAGTCGCGCCAAAGGCCCAGCACCTCTGGCCGTTCAGCTGCCTTGGATACGTCGAGATGGGCGATGAAAAAATCGGGATTCGCCGACTGGAACACTACGACCTTCACGGACGGGTCCGCCTCGAGGTCGGTTATTAGCGCTCCCAACTCGACGATCGTTGTGGGAACAAACATGTTGATCGGCGGGTTGCTGAAGGTGATCGTCCACCGGCCCGGATAGGTGCGGTCGGTGCTGAACTGCGAAGGGTCAGGCATAGCGCATCTCCTACGTCGATTGGCAGGTCAGTTTTGCGTTCAAGCTGACCTCAGGACACGGTAGCTTGCAAGATCGATTAGGACGCTATCCGCTCGTGGATTCGCCCGGCGGGAGGAGATTGCGGCGCTGGGCCGGCTTTAAATCCCGGCATACCAATCGTAGCCGCGATCTTCCCAATAGCCGCCCCTTCCAAGGCCGATGTTCGCGAAACTTTCGACCAGTTCGATGCGCATGATGTATTTCGGCATCTTGTAGCCGAGCTGGCGTTCAACCCGCAGGCGCAGCGGCGCCCCATGCGCGACCGGCAGAACGGCGTCGTTCATCTCATAGGCGAGAATGGTCTGCGGATGGCGCGCGTCGAGCATATCGATGGTCTCGTAATATTTCGCCGATGATTCATCCAGGCCGCCGCCAATTCGCGGCGCGTCGGGATCATTATCCTGATCGTTCGCCGCCTCTTGCGGATCGCTCACCGTTTCGTCGGTATCAAGGTTGTCCGCGCAATAGAAAACGGCGTAGCGAGCCTGTTTCTTCACTTTCACTTCATCGAGTAGGCTCGACAGCAAGGCGCCTTTCCATTTGCCGATGCAGCTCCAGCCTTCGACGCAATCGTGCCGCGTGATTTGCGTGCGCGACGGAAGCGCGCGCAACTCGTCCAACGAATATTCCCGCGCATTCTCGACTAGGCCGCCAACGTTGAGCCGCCACGATGCGAATTGCTCGCGGACCAGCTTGCGGTAGGAGGGAGCTTTCGGATCCTTCGACCCGTTCGCCTTGAAGTGTTTTGAAATATCCGCCGGCGTGAATTCCGCCGCCAGGCGATCGGCGCCGATCAGGAGGCGTTGCGCCTTGTAGGTCAAATCATTGACGCCGTCGAAGACGGTCTGCGCCCGATCCGTTGCGCCGAGGCGATCGCAGCCGCCGAGCGCGGCACCCGCCGCGCCAATCAGAAAACCGCGGCGATCCAGCCGGGAGAAGCGTTTCATCGCCGATCCTCCTTGATGGCATAACGTCCGGTGATCATCGAGCGCAAATTGTTGAGCGGCCCGGTCAGGACCACCATGACGAGATGGATGACGACGAAAGCCACAAGCGTGAAGGCGAAGATGAAATGAACGGTGCGCGCGCTCTGGCGTCCGCCGAACAAGGCCGGCAGCCAGTGCGCCGCGGCGTCCATGCCCGGCGACATGGCGAGGCCCGCCAGCACGATGCCGGGCAGAACAATGAACAGGATGATAGCGTAGGCGATTTTTTGTAGAGGGTTATAGCGCAGCGCCGCCTCGCCTTTTTCAAAATGGAGAGCGAGCATGTTCGATGATGCTTTTCGGAACATGTTTCAAGTCGCGCCATCCCGGCCAGACATCCTTGCGAAAATGGCCGCTGGCGAGGCCATAAACGAAAGCCACAGCGAGATTGGCGACGAGCAGCCAGGCGAAAGTGAAATGCCAGCGCCGCCCCGTCCCGAGGTCCTGCTCGGATGGAAGCGTAACCGCTGGCGGAAAGGCGCGCTCGACCGGTTCGGCCTCGCTATCCTTTCCTTTGAAGAGGCCGAGCACGCCCGTCGTATCGAATG
This sequence comes from uncultured Alphaproteobacteria bacterium, assembly GCA_963789645.1. Taxonomy (GTDB): domain Bacteria; phylum Pseudomonadota; class Alphaproteobacteria; order Rhizobiales; family Beijerinckiaceae; genus Methylocapsa. The sequence continues at coordinate 379,327 of CAWBLM010000013.1, forward strand.
TGTGTCCCAATCATCGTCGTCTCGCCGCGCGTGTCGTCGGCATTGGCGCCGATCTCGAGAACCGGATGATCGAAATTGGATTTTGCCCCGATATAGAGCGCCGAATGGGCGTTGAAGATCTGCAGGCCGCTCATCAGCAGGATCGTCAGGCAAAGGACGTTGATCCAATGCGTCAAGCGCACGAAGGCGCTGTGGCGATAAACGACCCGCTTGCGTGAGGCCGGTGCGGCGCATCGATCAGGGACGAGTCGGTCATGGATTTGCTCAGCGCGAGGTGATTTTACACTATTCTACGTCCGAAATCCCCCCAAACGTTTCGCCTCTTTGGGAAAAAATGATTTCCCTTGGCGGCGCTTTTGCAAAATGATGCCTAGGCCGGGCGCAAGGACCCGGGTTTTCGGGAGGAAGTTCTTATGAAAAATCTCGGGCTCATCGTGACGGCCGCTCTATTCCTTGGCGGCCAGAGCGTCGTCGGCTGCGCCTATTCCAAGCGCAAGCGTGACGATCATGCAAAGCGACAATGGCCTCATCGCCCATGCCGCGTCTCATAAGCATAAAAACATGAAGAAGGTTCATAAGGCGCAAGGCGGAGGAAAAATGTAGAGGCCGCGCTGATTTTGATGCGAAAATGCTGGTCGAGCCGCACGCTGCGTCATCAAAGGCATTGAAATATGAAGGTTGGGAGCCGCAGAGAGACTCCCAACCTGATCATGCGTAGGTTCCGTTCACGCATGATGCGCCGCCAACGCCGAAGCCCAAACTCCGCTAGCCTCACCTGCCTGCGGACGAAAGGACGGGCGCGACGCCATCGGCGTCGGGCTTCAAGAACCCTTCCGACAGCGCGCGATAGATGCTTTCGGGGCAAATTAGCTTGGACGTCGCGTTGGCGATCAGCGCCGCCGCCATCAGTGGAATGATCATCGCGTGGTCTTGCGTCATCTCCGAAACGATGACGAAAGAGGTGATCGGCGTCTGCACGACGCCGGCAAGATAGGCGACCATCCCGAGCAGCGCGAGAGCGCCGATCGGGACCGATTGAAACAGGGAATGAAGATCGGCGCCAAGACCCGCGCCGACGGCGAGCGAAGGCGCGAAGAGGCCGCCGGGAATGCCGCTGATCGAAGAGACCAGCGTGCTGAGCAGCTTGAGCGCGCTGAACGATGGCGGCAACGCCGCAGTTCCGTGGACGATGGAGCGGGCTTCGGCGTAGCCCGTGCCGTAAACCGTTCCGGCGGAGGCGAAGCCGCAAACCGCGAGGCAAAATCCGCAAGCCATTGCGAAGACGATCGGCCGACGTTGCGTCCAAGCCCGCAGGCGACCTCTTGAAAAGACGATGACGACGCGACTGAAAAATCCGCCTGCGAGGCCGCCGATGATCCCGCAAAGAGGCACGATCAACCAGCTCCTCCCGAGCGGCAGGAGCGCGGCGGTCGAGCCAAAATAGGCGTAATCGCCCATGATCGCGAATGAGGTGATGCCGGCCGCGATGACGCAGCCGATGATGAGGCCGCTGGTCCGCGTCTCGAAGGACTGGCTCAACTCCTCGATGCCGAAAACGATGCCGGCGAGCGGCGTATTGAAGGCGGCCGCGATTCCGGCGGCGCCTCCGGCGAGCAAAAGCCCGGCCTGGTAGCCAGCCGGCGCCCAGCGTCCGAAAGCCGCCATGATCGAGGCGCCGACTTGGACCGTCGGTCCCTCGCGCCCGATCGAGGCGCCCCCGACGAGGCCCAGCGTCATGACGACGACCTTGCCTGCGGCGATTTTGAGCGATGCAAGCGCGCGCCGGCTTTTCGGCTCATGCAATTGCGTCGCGGCGATCACCTGGGGAATGCCGCTTCCTTGCGAGTTCGGAAAAACGCTACGCGCCAGCAAAGCCGCAAGGCCGAAGACGCAAGGCGCAAGGACGAAAACGACGTAAGGCGAAAGGTCGAGGATCGAGTGGAAAATCATTTGCGCGCGGTCGGCAAGCACAGCCATCAATATCGCCGCAGCGCCGACGCAGAGGCCGCCAATCAGGAAGAGGGCTCGATACAACATGCGCTTGAAAGCCGTTCGCGAGCGGCTGATGAAACGTAAAGTCGCGCGGTTCGGCTTTGACATGGGCTGATGTGTTCTTCGCCGGCATTTGAGGGAGGCGTTATGCATTTACGCCCGCTTGGCCGGCCTCGGCAAATCGGGACGGCGAGGCGCCGGCGCGGCACGACTTTGGACCAACCCGTGCAAAGTCGCCGTGATCTATTGGAAATTGCGGCCTTTCGGCAGAACGCGCCGCAGCTCCGCGGCGCCCGGCGTCGGCTGCGCATCGGCGAAGAGGTTTGGTTGAATCTTTTCCCGCGCATCGCGCGATCCGCGATCGTTCGGACGCCTGACCTCATCGGCTCTGGCGATCGAGGAGATCTCCTCGCCTTGGCTCGACAGCAGGGCCAGCAGAGGGGTCAGATCCTCGGCGCGCTCCGCCACGATATGGATGACGCCGGACTCGATTTGCACCCGTCCCGTCACGGCGATGAAACGGGCGCCGATGACGACCCGGCGCAGGGCCTCGAAGACCTTCGGCCAGACGATGGCGTTGGCCGTCCCCGTCTCATCCTCGATCGTCAGAAAAATCACGCCATTGGCCGAGCCTGGACGTTGGCGCACGAGAACGAGGCCGGCGACCGAGACGCGGTCGCCAGTGCGCCGCCTCGCCAGATCCTCGGCGCGCAGAATTTTCTTTTGCCCAAGTCTCGCGCGCAGAAAAGCGACCGGATGCGCCTTGAGGGAGAGCGACAAATGGCGATAATCCTCGACCACATGTTCGCCGAGCGGCATCGGCGGCAGCTTTGCATCGGCCTCGATCGCGCGCCAGCTCAAATCCTTGAGCAGCGGCAGATCATCCTTGTCGCCCGCGCGGTTGAGGCCGCGCACGGCCCACAGCGCTTCGCGCCGGTCAAGACCCAGCGAGCGAAATGCGTCGGCGCCCGCAAGCGTCTCCAACGCGCTTTGCGACAGTCGCGCGCGCAGCCAAAGATCGCGCACGGAATCATAGCCCTTTCCGCGCAGGGCGATGAGCTGGTTCATGTCGTCTTCGCTGAGGCCTTTGATCTGACGAAACCCGAGCTGGATCTTATGGGTCGAATGGATTTCGCCCCGCATCGACGCGTGCCGCGCATGCAGCGGCAGCACAGGCTTGGCTCCTTCCGTCAGCGTCGAGTCCCAATAGGATCGATTGACGTCGGCCTCTTCGATCGCAACGCCATGTTCGCGCGCGTCGCGCAGAATTTGCGAAGGGGCGTAAAAACCCATCGGCTGGGCGTTGAGCAAGGCGCAGGCGAAGGCGTCGGGATAACGGCATTTCATCCAGGCGGAGGCGTAAACCAGCGAGGCGAAAGAAGCGGCGTGGCTTTCGGGAAAGCCGTAGGAGCCAAAGCCCTCGATCTGCTTGAAGCACCGTTCGGCGAAGTCGCGCGAATAATTGCGCGCGACCATGCCCTCGACCATTTTCGCCTGGAATTTGCCGATCGTTCCGACATGTTTGAACGTCGCCATGGCGCGGCGCAACTGATCGGCTTCGGACGGCGTGAAGCCGGCGGCGACGATGGCGATTCGCATCGCCTGCTCCTGAAACAAAGGCACGCCGAGCGTCTTGCCGAGCACCTCTTCGAGTTCTTTCGACGGATAGGAGACAGGCTCCAGCTTCTGCCGCCGGCGCAGATAGGGATGCACCATATCGCCCTGGATCGGACCTGGCCGCACGATCGCGACTTCGATGACGAGATCGTAGAATGTGGCGGGCTTCAGCCGGGGCAGCATCGACATCTGCGCCCTGCTCTCGATCTGGAACACGCCAATCGTATCGGCGCGGGAGATCATCGCATAGACCGCGGGCTCTTCGGCGGGCAGGCTCGCGAGCGTCAAGGCTTCGCCGTAATGCTTCGCGACGAGGTCGAAGCCTTTGCGCAGACAGGTCAGCATGCCGAGCGCCAAAACGTCGATCTTCAAAATGCCGAGCGCGTCGAGATCGCTCTTGTCCCATTCGATGGTGGTGCGATCCTCCATCGCGGCGTTCATGATCGGAACCACTTCATCGAGCCGCGAGCGCGTGATGACGAAGCCGCCCGTATGCTGCGAGAGATGGCGCGGAAAGCCGATCAGCTCTTCGGCGAGCTTCAGCGCTTGGGCAAGGCGCGCCTCGGCGGGATCAAGGCCGGCGCGCCGCGTCTCCTCGGCATCGACGCCGGTCGAGGAACGGCCCCAGATCGTGCTCGACAAAGCCGAAACCACATCCTCCGAAAGGCCGAAGGCCTTGCCGACGTCGCGGATAGCGGATCTGGCGCGGTAGGTGATGACGCTCGCCGTCAGGCCGGCCCGGGCGCGGCCATAACGCTCATAGATATATTGCATGACCTCTTCGCGCCGCTCATGCTCGAAATCGACGTCGATATCAGGCGGTTCATTGCGTTCCGGCGAGACGAAGCGTTCGAATAGCAGATCGTGAAAAACGGGATCGACCTCCGTAATTCCGAGACAAAAGCAGAGCGTCGAATTGGCCGCCGAGCCACGGCCCTGGCACAGAATTTTGCGGGAGCGGGCAAAGCGCACGATGTCGTGGACGGTGAGAAAATAAGGCGCGTAACCAAGCTCCTCGACCAGCTTCAATTCGTGCGCGATGGCTTTTTCGACATGCGCCGGAACGCCGTTCGGATAGCGAAACCTTGCGCCTTCCCGCGCGAAAAACGCCAATGCCGCCTGCGGCGTCAAAAACCCTTCGCGCAATTCTTCCGGATAATCGCCGCATAATTCATCGAGGCTGAAATGCAGGCCGTCGAGAAAGCGCAGCGTCTGCGCAATCGCCTCCGGCGCATCGCCAAAGAGGCGCGCCATCTCCGCGCCGGTCTTTATATGACGCTCGGCATTGGCTTCGAGATGCAAACCCATCCGATCGAGCGGCGCGCCCTTGCGAATAGCGGTCAGCACATCCTGCAAGGCGCGCCGCTCCGGCGCGTGCATGAGCGCGTCATTGACGGCGAGGAGCGGCAGCCGGGTCTTGCTGGCAAGGGCGATGCGGCGGCCAAGGTCGCGGCGCATCGCGGCGCCATAGGTCATCGCGGCGCCGATCCAGACCCGGCTGTCCGCGGCTTCGCGCAATCGTTCGAGCAGCGGCGCGCCTTCATCGGGGATTGGCGGTTCGCCATCATATAAATCGGCGTGGATTTTCCTCGCCTGCCTGGCGCCGTCCCCGGCGTCCCATGTGCCGGCCTGCATGACGATGAGCTGTTGGCCTTGCGCGAACTCGAGAAGATCGCCGAGGCGCAGAAAACAGGCTCCTTTTTGCGCGCGGGCGTTGCCTCGGGTCAGCAATCGCGTCAGGCGCCCATAGGCGGCTCGGTCGCGCGGAAAACTCAGTATGTCGGGCGTCCCGTCGCAGAAGACGAGTCTCGCGCCGATGGCGAGGCGAAAGTCCGCCGCGATCTTGTTGGCCTTGGCGAAGCTATGGGCGCGGACGACGCCGGCCAGAGAATTACGATCGGCTATGCCGACGCCCGCAAGACCCAAGGCCATGGCTGCCGCGACGAGCTCCTCAGGATGCGAGGCGCCGCGCAGAAATGAAAAATTCGTCGTCGCCGCCAATTCGGCGTAGCGCGGCGTCATGCGAGGAGGCCATGGATGACGCGCGTCATGCGAAAAATCCATGCATGAACCAGCGCGGGCGCGCCGTCTCGCCGTTGAAGAGGCCTTCGCGAAACAGCCAGAATCTTCGCCCCTCGCAATCCTCGGCGCGGAAATAATCGCGGGTGAGCGCGCTCTCGCCACGCCACCATTCGGGCGCGAGGCGCTCCGGTCCTTCGAACGCGGCCACCTCGTGCAGAACGCGGCGCCAGCGAAACCGCAATGGCGGGCCGTCGGGCACGGCGGCGATGGCCTCGATCGGCTCCGGCCGCTGCAACAGCCGGATCGGACGGGAGGGCAGATGGCCGGAGGCGTTTTCCGGCGCCGGATTAAGATGATGACTCTTTCGCGCGTCATGCGCCGCGGGCGTCGCGATGACGGCGAATTCGGGCGCGTGCGTGGCGTTGAAGGCGAGCCGCGTCACCCGCTTGAGGCCCAACCGCGCGCCGAGCCTGTCGATGAGATCGGCGAGATCGGCGGCGGCGTCCGCTTCGCTTGAAAATGCTTCGCGATCGCTCCAGCCGGTTTGCTCTGGCGCCTTGCGCTCGACGGCGAGCGCGGCGAGGCGGATGACGTCAAAACCATAGCCGGCGTCGAAGGGGTCGCCGTCATTGGCGATGCTGGCGGCCTCGAAGCGTTCGCGAAAGAGCTTGGCGATGAGGCCCGGCTCGCGCAAGGGCCGGCTCGTTCCGACCTCGAAATGCTTGACCGCGCCATCGACGCGAAACAGGCTGGCCTCGAGCCGCCGCGCGCCTTCGCCGTGGCGCGCGAGCAGCGCGCAAAGGTCCTGCGCCAGCGACGAAATCGAGGCTTCGATATCCTCGCGCCGCAAAACGCCGTCAAGGAAGCGCCGCTCGGTCATGAAGGCCGGCGCTTCGAACCTCGGCGAGATGGGGCTTTTCGCCCGGCCGAGCATTGCATCGAGCCGCGCATAAAGATCTGCGCCGCAGCGGGCGGCGATCGGCGCGCGCGGGCGCATGATGATGTCATCGATGCGGCGCAAGCCCGCTTCCGCGAGCGCTTTCAGCGTCGCCGGATCAAGCCGCAAGGCGGCGAGCGGCAGGCCTCCAAGCCGCCGCCCGAGTTCCACCGGCTCGAGCGATGGCGGCAGAATGCGGGCGCCGATGTCCGCCGCCCCATAGCGCGCAAGGGCGAAGGCCGCTTCCGGCGTCGAGGCCAAGGCCGCTCGAGCGAAAAAGCCCTGACTTTGCAGCCGGGCCTCGATTTCGGCGAGCAGGCTCGCCTCGCCGCCAAAAAGATGCGCCGCGCCGCTGACGTCGAGCATGACGCCGTCCGGCGCATCGAGAGCCGCAAGCGGCGTGAAGCGGCGGCACCAGTCGGCGATATGCGCCAGCGTCCTTGCCTCCGCCTCAAGATCGGCGTCGGCGCAGATCAGCGTTGGATGCATGGCGCGCGCGTCGGGCAAGGTCATGCCGGGCTTGAGGCCCAAGGCTTGGCCGCGCGCGTCAAGCGCGGCGAGCTTTTGCGCGCCATTGATCCTGGCGATCGTCGCCAGCGGCGCGTCAGGCGGTTTGGCCAAGCCTCGCGCGCGCATCAGCCGGATGATCCGGTCGGTCGCGAGCGTCGGCAACGAGACGGAGAGGAAACGCATCACGGAAACAAGCCTCTTCATGATCCCAGATAAGAGCGATGCGCTTGTCGCGATCGAAGGCGACGCGCTCTGGACCTGCTCTGGCCTTGAGGATGCGGACCGACCAGCAGGCAAGGCCCGGCAATGGCCGGCCGCAGGCGGCGGGTTGAGGCCCCTGATGGGCAAAAACCTCAAAGCGCGTGTGCGCGCAGGACGACAGGCGATCCGCCCGGCCGGCCATTCCGGCCGCCAGCATCAGGCCGGCGCCACCGCCAGATTGCGCCGCGAGGGCGAGGCGGCGGGAGGCGGTCAGGTCATAGATTTTTTCAAGATTCCATATTTCGCCGATCACCGCCGCCGCCATGCGGCATTTCAAGGCTTCCTCCATGGTCCATAGGCTATCCCTGGCGTTGGCCGAATGGACGAGGATGAGGCAGGCGGGATCGACGCCGTGGAGGGCGAGCCCCGGACCGTAAGGCGCGCCCCCTTCAAGGCCGGCGAAATCCTCGACGATCCAGATGATGGCCGAGCGGCCGGCCGGCGCCTCGGCTTTGAGGCGAGCGCAGAGAGCCAGCGCGAAACCGCACGCCGCCGCGCCGTCGCTGGGCCCTCCCGGCGCGATCTCGTGCAGGGCGCCGCGGCCGCCGCGCAACATCGCATCGAGGCTGCAGTTCTCGCCGAGACTCTTTCGCGCGAAGGGCGCGCCGCCCTCGATGCGAGCGATTTTCTGGCGCAAAAAAGCCAGCCGCTCCGATCTGCCGCCGGGCGACATCGGCCTGCTCCATGTCATAAATAGGTTGGATTGGTTCTCTATTTGTTCTTATAGATTCCCGCTTCGCAAGCGAGAATCAAGGCGATTTTGGCACCCTCCTTTTGGGCCTCTTGGCATCAGAACCACTCTTTTTTTACGCCATCGTGGAAAAGGGAACGTGCATATTCTTCTGGACCCAAATCCCCTGTATTTGACTTCCGTTTAACAATGCCGTCCCGTTCTGCCTTGGCATACGCCGCAACAACACGTTCCTCGTTATGCCCAAGCTCATGAACGAGTTTGCGCATATATTCCCGCTGCCCATACTCCGCTTCCGTGGTCATGAGAACACTCCGCTTTCCGGCAAGCATGTGGGAAAGACATGGGATAAGCGAGCGGGCGCTTAAGTGGCCGAATTTCAAACTGAGACACTACCTTATCTGTGACCGGGCAGAAGCCGGACGACCCTTCCGCGTTCTCCGCCTCCGCGCATAGCCGCTCTACGCCGGCTCCACCGAAGCTTTGCTTCTCAAGCGTAGCCACGAGCAGATGAGCGTCAAGGCCGCGCCGGCTGCGGCAAAATGCCAGGATTGGACGGCCGGCGCCGGCGCGCGCAAAAACTCCGCAATAGCTGGATCGGAGCCGATGAGATTGCCGGCGACCCAGCCGAGGATGCCGGCGCCGATCCAGACGAGGATGGGAAATCGCTCGAGCAGCGGGATCAGGACGCTGGCGCCAATGACGACCAGCGGGATCGACAGGGCGAGGCCAAAAATGATCAGCAAGACCGAGCCTTGCGCCGCTCCGGCGACCGCGATGACGTTATCGAGCGACATCACGGCGTCGGCGACGACGATGATGCGGATCGAAGCCCAGATCGAGGCCGGGGCGGGCGCCTTTTCGGCGCGCTCTTCTTGCCCGACAAGGCGAATGGCGATCAACAGCAAAATCACGCCGCCGGCGATCTTGAGGAAAGGAAGGGCCAGCGCCTGCAAACACAGCAACGTGAAAAGGATGCGCAAAAGCGCGGCGGCCGCGGCGCCTAATATCATGGCCTTTCGGCGCTGCGGCTTCGGCAGCGAGCGGCAGGCCATGGCGATGACGAGAGCATTGTCGTCGGAGAGAACGACGTCGATCCAGACGATCTGGATCAGCGAAATGAGAAAGTCCGTCGCGGCAGGGTCCATTGGCTTTAGCTACAGCATGGTCCGAAAACAGTGGCGGACTTTTCCGAGCCGGACCATGCCCATGCTCCCATTTTTCTCGCGATGAATTCGACGGCCCTATCGCGGGCGTCAAATGCAGGCCTCGAAGCATGCGCTATCAGCGTCCCCCGCGCCACCCGCCTCCGCCACGAACGAGCCGGATGATCAATAGCAGTATCACCGCGCCGACGGTGGCGTTGATGATCGCCTCGACGATGCCGGAGCCGAGATGGATGCCGAGTTTGGGCAGCAGCCAATTGCCGATGAAGGCGCCCAGGATGCAACGATAAGATCGCCGACGATTCCGAACCCGGCGCCTCGCACGATTTGACCGGCCAGCCATCCTGCGATGAGGCCTACGACTAATATAATCAGGAGACTCTCGCTCGAAATGTGCGCCTCCGCATCCTCCGGATCCATTAGATGGGTCGCGAATACTCTAGGCGAGGTCGGGAGGAGGGTCTAGCCCGCGCGCCCGCGCAAGCTCGCGGCGCCAGGGCGAGGATGGCGATGGCGGCGGCGCGGGTCGCCTGACGCTACGCTCAAACGTTTCGCCGCGAAGGACCGCCGATGGCGCGCGGCGAGGGGCGGAACATGGATGAAGCCGACAAGAGGCGCGCCATTTTGCGGCGCAAGATGTTGGCTGAGCGAGAGAAACAGGGTTTGGTTGCAGACATAGTCGCCGGCGTCGATCGAAACGGCGCCGTCAAAGCCGTTGCGGCGGAGCGCCGCCGCGATGACTTCGGCCGGGACGGTTGATCTCAAGATCATCGGGGCCTTGGCAACGATGGCGCGATGCCGCGAGCGGGCGCCGCTGGCGTCCGAATGAAGAAGGCTTAACCGGTTCAGGGCGCGCGCCTCGACGCAAAACTTTGTCCGGCGCGGCGCGACGCCGAAATGCAAAATCGCGTGCGGCCGGATTGTGCGCGCGAGGAAAGCGAGGCTTGGCGCGATCTTGGCGTAGATCACGGGGAGAACGCAAAGTTCGAGGCGGATGCCGAGGCGGGCGAAGCGGGACCGATATCTGGCGAGCTCAGCAATCATGCCGCCGGTCGGGTTTTTCGGCGAACCCGGAAATCCGCCAAAGCCGGTCACAACAACGCGCAGCGGCTCGGCCGGCACTTTTGCGTCTCCAAATCAAGTTTTCTTGCGCTGCATATGCGCGCTGGCGCGCCTCGGCAAGCGTCGAGAGACGCCTTCGTCGCATTCCCGACACGATAGGAGGCCATTCAGATCAGGGGCGCCCCTAAAGCTTTCCGTAACTTTCTATGCTTTGATAGGCGCTCAAGGATTGCGGCGATCCGCCCCACCTCACGGACTAAGAGCAGAGCTATGCAGCAGGGGACGACCGGAAAAGTCCCGGCGATGAAGGTTTTTGCTTTGATCGCAAGCTTGTGCGGACTCGCCCTTTCAGGCTGCGGTTCGGCGGGCATGATGGAAATCGGCGACGCCGCCGCCGGTCCCCGCCCGGTCTCCATTTTCGTCGTCTCTACGCGCAAAGGCGAGAGTGGCGCTTCGAGCGAGGCCGGCAACGACGGTCAAACCCGCGATTCCCTGCAAATGATCGGCGCGCCGCCGGACCATCGGATCGGACAGTTGGAGCGCCCCTCGATCGGCGCCCCCGACCCTTCGAAGCACTTCGCCTTGATGAGCCGGCGCGCGCTGGACGAGGGCGCTTTCCTGGCGGAGCTCGCCTCCCATCTTTCCGGGCGGGTCGGCGCCAATCGCGACGTTCTGCTCTACGTGCATGGCTTCAATACGGGTTACGACGAGGCGCGCTTCCGTCTCGCCCAAATCGTCGAGGACGGACGTTTCGGCGGGGTGCCGGTGCTCTTTACCTGGCCCTCGACCAATAATCTGCTCGATTACGGCGCGGCCAAGGAAAATGCGACCATATCGCGCGACGCGCTGGCGAAATTGATCCGCCAGCTGACCGAGACGCCCGACGTCGGGCGCGTGCATATACTCGCCCATTCCATGGGCGCGTGGCTGACGATGGAGGCATTGCGCCAGGACGCCATCGCGGGCAGTCCGGGCCTCAATGAAAAGCTCGGCGACGTGATGCTCGCCGCTCCTGACATTGATTTGAACGTCTTCCGGCGGCAATTGGCCCGGCTCGATCCGTCGCATGTTTTCGTTTTGGTCGCCGCGAACGACCGCGCGTTGTCGCTGGCGCGCACGCTCGCGGGGGATCGGCCGCGCCTTGGCGCGCTTGATCCGAAGAGCCCGGCCGATCGCGCCGCCCTCGAGGCGCTCGGCGTCAGAGTCTATGATCTCTCCCGCGAAGCGGATATCTTCATCGGACATGGCGCCTACGCCGACGCGCCCGACGCCTTGCGCACGATCGGAGCGCAGATCGCAACGCCACGGCCGGAGGATGCCAATGTCCAGGCTATCCTTGGCGAGAGACCGGTCGACGACCACATCGTCTCCGCACCCCTCTCCCCTCCCGCGCCGGGCGCCGAGGCGCCCGTGGCGAAGGTGCCGCTAGCGCCGCCGGCTTCCGCATCGGCTTTGCCGGCGCCCTCGCCCGGCGCGCCGACGCCCTGAAAAATGGTGCAAAGAAAGAGGCGACGGTATGGAACCTTCCGCGTCGCCCGGCGTTGCAATGGGATTGTGCGCCTGCATGGCGCAAAAATAATCTCTAGCTGTGCAACTTAAAGTTACAGACCCGCGCGATGTTGCGACCGCGGGGGGTGTAATTTTGAGATAAAATTTTCTTTTGCGGGCGGCCTGTGAAGTTATAATGACTTCCTATTCAATTTAAACTGAAAATCCGCCAATCTTTTGTGATGCGAAAAAGAGCAAAGCAAAGTTCGGAACGTTTTGCTGCAAAGCAACATGAATTATTGCATTGACGCCGCTATACCATTAGTATTAACTATCATTAAGTGTGGCGTCATTGATGGTGGCGGCGTAGCTATCTCATGCATCGCTTGGCGACGCCGGAACCTGCCGATGCGGGTCAAAGGGTCGCTCGAAGTTTCAGTAACGAAAGCGAGGGTGTCATGTGCTTAATCGCTGAAGTCGTGCATTCCTGCTCCAACGAGAAAGTGGCCCAGGCGGCCGTCAAGTCGATCGGTAGGGAATTCGCGGGCAAGGTGAGGGCCACCGCCAACGTCTATGGCATGTCCATGGGGGCGTTTACGGCGCGCACCGTCATCCAGTTTGACCGCACCTGCGGAGGAGAGGAAAAGCAGGCGCTTCGGCGGATCATGCAAGGAACCGATCAACCAATTCTGACCGCTCTTGAGCATATTCTGAAACCTGTCGTCGAACGGGTCGCGCCGGGGCAAGTGGTCGATGCATGAACGCGCTGGAGCTTGAGGCGCACGGCGCGCGAGCTGGCGGATGATCCTTCGGAGACTGACCTCTATTTGAGCGGCTGATGCGCCGGGCGTGGGTGGAGTTGCGCCAATTGCCGCAAACTCATGGCGAATTGACGGCGAAAATCGTTGTGCGCCGCCGCAATCTAGTGGCGAGGCGAGGCTCGGCGGTGTGACAAAAGGTCTCAGCCCTCGAGAGTTTCGAATTTCCGCGATAATCTTGCGACGAACTTGCAAGTCTTTCGGTGATCGGTTGACGATGACGTTTTCGTGGCCCCCCGATTTGGTCGGATCTGCTTCTCGACATCTTATCCGACGCCGGCCTTCGACCAACAGCGGCATACATACGGCAGATCGCCGCGACGATCTTCGCCGAATTCAGAAAATCCGCCTGGATTCTTGACGCCGCCTGGAAGCGCTATGCGGCGTCTTTGGACGAAAAGTCTCCCGCCGGCGCCGGATCCAGAGCATTATCAAGCGGCTGCGTATGCAGCCCACACTCGACCTTGGCCTTGCCGCGCCAACGGCCGGCGCGCGGCATCCTCGCCCGGCCTTACTTTTGAAGTGCAGGGAATGCACCCGATCGAGGGATAACCTTGCGCGACGAGCTCATGACGCGGGAGCCGGTGAGCGTCGAGATAGCCGAGGATCTGCGCGCCCGACCAATTCGCGAGCGGATTGACCTTCATCCGCCTCTCTTCCAGCTCGAAAACCGGCAACGACCGGCGGGTCGCCGCCTGAAACCGCTTGCGTCCGGTAATCCATGCCTCATACCCATCAAGCGCTCGCGCGAGCGGGATCACTTTGCGGATTTCACAGCAGCGATCCGGATTGCTCGACCACAGGAAGGTTTCCGGATCCTCGCTGGCGAGCTGCTCGTCGTGGGGCTTGATGTTGATCACATTGCGCAAATCGAGATGTTCGATCAGCCGGTCGCGATAGGCGAGCGTCTCGGGAAACAGCACCCCGGTCTCGAGAAAAAGTACGGGAAGCGCTTTGTCGATTTGCGCGGTCATGTGCAGCAGCACAACCGAGTCGGCGCCAAAGCTCGAGACCAGCGCGATTTTCCCGGGAAACAGATCCTCGACCGCAAAGCGCAGCAATGCTGGCGTATCGAGCGAGGCGATCTTGCCGGCAAGATGCTGGAAGGCCCCAAGCTCGGCCAAAACATTCAAATCCTCGCGGCTCGTCGCATCTGCCCTCATCAAGAGCCTCCTTCAGGCTTCTTTCCGCGCCTCAGGCAAGACTTTTGCGTTTTTCCCGAGGAGCCGCAAAGCTCCTCGCGCAAAAGACCTCCGGCGCGACCGGGGTCGAGCGGAAACGATAAAAGCCGCCCCGCCTCCTTGTAGATATAGGGCAACTCACATTTTTTTGCGATAATTAAATTATTTACGTATGATCATCTGTATGACAGAGAGCGGTAGCTTCCGCGCCGCGCATTTTGCGTGCCAGCCAAACTTTCGCCTTCGATCGCGTCTCTGGTGGCGAGGCCTCGGCCCCGCTGTATGGACGCGTTCACAAACATTATGTCCCTCGACTACATTCCGACTCTTATATCGCACTATGGCTATCTGGCGGTTTTCTGCATCGTCGCTATCGAGAGCGCAGGCATTCCTTCTCCGGGTGAGACCATTTTGCTGTCCGCCGCCATTTTCGCCGGCAAGTCGCATGGCCTCGACCACGCCAGCCTGAATATTTTCGGCGTCATCGCCGCCGCCGCGGCAGGCGCGATGGCGGGAGACAACGCAGGCTTCTGGGTCGGCCGCACCTTCGGCCTGACGCTGCTCATGCGGCACGGCCATTTGATCCGACTCGACGCCGCCCGACTCAAACTCGGCCAATATCTGTTTCTGAAACACGGCGGAAAAATCGTGTTTTTTGGTCGGTTCGTCGCCGTGCTGCGCGCTTTTGCCGCCCTGCTGGCCGGGGCCAACGGGATGGATCCCCGGCGCTTCTTCGTCTTCAATGCGGCCGGCGCGATCGGGTGGGCGACTCTCTTCGGCTCGCTCGGCTATCTCTTCGGCGCCGAGGCGCATCGCTTGGCGGGGCCAATCGGCTTGATCGCCTTCGCCGCGGCCGTGGCCGTTTTTGCATTCGGCTGGCGCTTCTATAAAAGGAACGAGATCCGGTTGATTGCGGAGGCGGAGTCGGCGTTGCCTGGGCCGATCCAAACGCATCCGAACAAGATTTGAAATCAGTCGCGCAACGCCGGTGACCAGGAGCCTTCGTGTTCATCGAGCATATCCGACCGCTGATCGTTCAACACGGCTATTGGGCCGTTTTTCTCATCGTCATGCTCGAGAGCGCCGGCGCGCCTCTGCCCGGCGAAGCGGTGCTGGTGCTCGCGGGCGGCTACGCCGGCGCAACAGGCAATCTCGACATCGCCTGGGTCATCATCGCGGCGGCGGCGGGCGCAATCATTGGCGACAATATCGGTTTTTGGATCGGCCGCACTTTCGGCGCCGAGCTCCTCTTGCGCTACGGCAGGTTCATTCACCTGCCGGAAAAACGCCTGAAGCTCGGACAACATTTATTTCATCGACACGGCGGAAAGGTCGTCTTTTTCGGCCGCTTCGTCGCTTTCCTGCGCATTCTCGCCGCGCTTTTGGCCGGCGTAAACAAATATGATTGGGGCAAATTCCTCTTTTTCAACGCCACTGGCGGCATAGTCTGGGCCGCGATCACGGGCGTCGGCGCTTATTTCTTCGGCGACGCAATGCACCGCGTCAGCGGGCCGCTCGGGGTCATGGCGCTCGCCATCGTCGTCGCGGGCGTTTTCGTCGCGATGGCGCTGATACGCCGCAAAGAAAGAAAGATGGAGGAGGAGCTCGCCGACGCCGGCTGATCGGCGCAAGGTTTCCCACGATCGGAACGAAACGCGGAAGGGGGCGTTCGCAGCTCGGCGCATCATTGGGAGAGAGCTGCAATGAAGTTGGAATCTTTGCTCGTTCTGGCCGCCGCCATCGCGCTTCAGGCAGGCGCCGCCTTCGCCCAGACGGCGCCGGGCGCGCCGGGCGCCGATCAGGTGATCCCGGAGAAGGATCGATCCCTGCCCAACGCCCAGCCAAAAGGCGGCGCGCCGCTGACCTCCGGCCGCAGCGAAAGCCTCAGCGACAAACTCAACGCTGGGGGCGGCGTCATCAAGCCGAAGCCCGGCGTCGATCCCGGTATCGTCAGGCCCGCGCCAGTGCCGGAGCCCAATTCGACGCCAGTCATTCCGCCGGCGGGACCGCCAGGCCCCGAGCCGAAATGACGCGTCTTTCCGTTGCAGGAAAGTCGCCGAAAAATCCGCATCTTCGGGCGGCGGGTGAGCTAGACTATCAAGATGGATCAATTAAGCACGGCGGCTGGAGATGAGCTCGCCTTCAACCTCTCCTTCAGTGGCGCGCCGGGGGAACTGGTGCGGCTTTCCCCGCTGGTCAGGCGGATGGTCGCCGGCAACCCGTCGCCGATGACCTTCACCGGAACCTGCACCTATGTCGTCGGCTCCGGCGACGTCGCCGTGATCGATCCGGGCCCCGCTGACGAGGCGCACCGGACGGCCCTCATCGACGCCTTGAGGGGCGAGTCCGTCGCCGCGATATTCGTCACCCACACGCACAAGGATCATTCCTCGGGAGCGCGCGCGTTGAAACGCGCGACGGGAGCGCCGATTTTCGGCTGCGCTCCTTATGCGCCCGCCGAACAAGAGAGCGCGGCGGTCCGGCTCGACGCCGCCCATGACGCCGCCTATGCGCCCGATCGGAACCTGCGCGAGGGAGACGCGTTCGAGGCGCGGGACTTCGCCCTCGTCTGCGTCGAAACGCCAGGCCATACCGCCAACCATCTGGCTTTTAGCCTGCCGCACGAGCAAGCGTTGTTTTCGGGGGACCATGTCATGGCCTGGTCGACCTCCGTCATAGCGCCGCCCGATGGCTCGATGCGCGATTACATGGGTTCGCTGGATAAGCTGCGCATTCGCGAAGACAAAGTCTTTTGGCCAGGACACGGCGGGCCTGTGACCGAGCCGCGGCGGTTCGTGCGCGCGCTCGCCCATCACCGGCGCCAGCGCGAACGCGCCATCCTCTCCCGCCTCAAAGAGGGCGACGAGACGGTCGAGGCGATCGTCGCGCAGGTCTATGAGGGCCTTGCCCCCGCGCTGCGCTTTCCGGCCGGCCTCTCCGTGCTGGCGCATCTGCAGGATCTCGCGCAGCGCGGCCTCGTCGCCGCAGACGGACCCTTGACGCTATCCGCGCATTACTGTCTGGCCTGAAGCGCCTCACTTCTTGTCGACTTGCGTCTCGAGCGCCGCCTCGAAAGCCTTGATGTTGCGCTGGTTCGTCCCGAAGTCGTACGGCCCGTAGCGCGAGACCGAACGCATATCGACGCGCGTCTGCCCGGCGAGCGGGCGGATGCGCAGGGTGACGTCGCAGGGAAAACCCAAGATCATGCTGCGGGCGATGGCGTCGATATGGCCGACGCCCGATGCGGCCAGCGCCTGGCGGCGTCTGCTCAATGATGCGCCAGCCGCTGGCGGCGACGGCTTTGAGGGCCGCCTTATAGGCTTCGTCCGCATCGAGATCGAGCAGGATCGGCAGTATTTTCGGATAGGCCTGCGCTTGCGCCTTTCGCAGAGACGCCGGCAAGCTATGCGGCGCCGCTCCGCCCCTTGCGGCTTGCGCGACGCGGGAGGCGGAAAAAACCGGCGGGTCGGCGAGATCGGTCGAAAGATCGGTCAAACGCGGCAAATGCATCGCTTTCGCCGCCAAATAGGCCGGATAGGCGAGCAGCAGCAGCGCCAGAAAAAGCCCGGCGGCCGCCTGCCCTGCGCCCTGCCGGCCGGTGCGCCAGATGACGATGAAGGCGAGCAGCGCAAAAACAATCGCCGCCGCGGCGAGGCCGAGCGAGCCGCTCAGAACCGCGAGCGCCGCGGGCGGATCGATTCCCCCGCGCGCCACCGCGACGCCGATGAGCGCGACGGCGAGACTAAATGCGGCGAGGCGCCGGCTCAGCAAGGCCGATTTTGAATATGGCTCCTCGACGATCAGCCGCCGCATCGCCGGTCCCGCCCGCGCGTCAACGCAATTGCTCCTTGTCGAAGGCCGCCTTCAACCCATATCGCTGCGTGGATTATAGGGCTTCCCGCTTTCCCATTTGCGCATCAGATTTGCCAGGTCAGGGTCGGACTCGTCCGGCAGAACGATGCGCAAGGTCACGAGCAGGTCGCCCGGGCCGCCCTGCGGATTGGGAAGTCCTTTGCCGCGCAGCCGCAAGGTCCGGCCGCCGTTCGAGCCGGCCGGAATGGCGAGTTCGACGGCCCCGTCGAGCGTCGGCGCGTTGATCTTGCCCCCAAGGACCGCTTCATAGAGGGTGACCGGCAGATCAAGCCGCAGGTCGCGTCCCTCAACGCGAAGGAATGGATGCTTGGCGATCTTCACTGTGACGATGGCGTCGCCCGGCTCGCCGCCGCCGAGGCTTTGATGGCCCTGCCGTTTAAGCCGGATCTGCTTGCCGTCCTCGATGCCCGCCGGAATTGTGACCTCCAGCGTCCGCCCGGTCGCGAGGGTCACTCGCGCCGCGGCGCCGTTCACCGCCTCGCCGAGGCTGACGGTCACGCTCGCCTGGATGTCTTCGCCGCGCGGCGGCGGCGCGGCAGCCCCGCGCGCCCCTCGGCGAGCGGCCGCGCCGCCAAAAAGCTCGCTGAAAATATCGCTGGCCTCGAAACCCTGAGGTCCAGCGCCAGAGCCCGCGCGGCCTGCGCCGAAATTGAATTCAAAACCTTCAAAGCCAGCGCCCGCGGAGGCCCGGCGGCCAGATCCCGGGCCAGCGCCAAATCCCTCGAAGTCGGGATGGCGCGGCTTGCCTTCGGCGTCGATTTCGCCGCGATTGAACGCGGCGCGTTTTTTTTCATCGCCCAAAATCTCATAAGCAGCGCTAACCTCCGCGAATTTTTCCTTCGCTTTCGGCTCCTTGCTCTGATCGGGGTGAAATTTTTTCGCAAGTTTGCGGAACGCCGATTTGATCGCGGCCGCATCCGCGCTTTTTGCAACGCCCAAAACAATATACGGATCACGCGCCATTGAGCCCACTCTCACGCTCGCCCATGCATTGGCGCGAACGCCTATGTCTCAATAGCAAATTTGGGGGATGTCGTGGCGCGGCGCAAGGCTTGCCCGGCTATATCGCGGCGTTGCCGGCAAAGTTCCTTGCGACGCTCTTGCGGCGGCCGGGGCTCACGGCCTATCAACCCCTTTCGAAGGGTTGAGTTCGGCGATTGTCCAATCGCCGCCTTTTTCCGAGCAGGCGACGCCCTGCATCGTCTCCGTGGCCTCTTTACGGGCGACTTCCGTCCTGAACGCCCGGCAGATTTTTGCGTCCGAGGGATAGGGGTTGCCGAGCGGGATAAAGAAGCCTTTGGCGCCGGATTGTGGATTGTCCCAGGCGACGAGCGACCCGTTGCCCTGCGGATCGAGCGCCGTCGCGAGAGCGGCCTTGGCCCGGCGCCAGTCCTCCGTCTCGAGTTTGTTTTCCAGGTTGGAGCTTGGAATGGCGCCGGTGGCGTCGTCATTTGCGGTCGACATTGTGGCGATCGGGAGCGACATGGCGCATCCGGCAAGGGACGCCGCCGCCGCCCCTAGCAAGAGCCACCGCGCCGTCCGGCGATGCGCCAGGGACAGCGGCGCGGCCGAAGAATTAGAATGCCTGCGCCTGGAGGCAGGCGGCGTTTGATGATATTGGCGCACGAGCCGTCCCGTCACGAAAATAACGCTCGCGAAAGCGTGACCGTTAGGGAGATTTAGCCTTGAACAAGTTAACGGGGCGTGACTTCACCGCGGCTCAGGACCCCTTCGCCCTGTTCGCACGCTGGTTCGCGGAAGCGCAAAAGAATGAACCGAACGACCCCGAGGCGATGGCGCTCGCCACCGTCGACGCGGATGGCTTGCCTGACGTCCGCATGGTGCTGTTGAAGGAGGCCGAACCCTCCGGCTTCGTGTTCTACACCAACGCCGAAAGCGCCAAGGGCGAACAGCTTCGCGCCAATCCGAAAGCGGCCGGCGTGTTGCATTGGAAGTCGCTGCGCCGACAGATCCGGTTTCGCGGGGCGGTCGAGCGCGTCTCCGACGCCGAGGCCGACGCCTATTTCGCGAGCCGGGCGCTGCAAAGCCGGCTCGGCGCCTGGGCGAGCCAACAGTCGCGCCCGCTCGAAAGCCGTTTCGCGCTGGAGACGGCGGTCGCGAAATGCGCCGCCAAATTTGCGCTCGGAACCATTCCCCGGCCGCCCTATTGGGTCGGCTATCGCGTCCTGCCGGTCTATATCGAATTCTGGTCGGACGGCGCGTTCCGCCTGCATGACCGGATCGTCTTCCGGCGCGATGCGCCGGGCGAGCCATGGCGCAAGGAGCGTCTCTACCCGTGAACGCAACCGAGGCCGAGCCATCGCGGCTTTACCCCGCCTATCCTTTCCTTGCGGTCAGCATCGCCGTTTTTCGATGTGAAAAGGTATTGCTGGCGACGCGCGCGCGCCCGCCCTTTTTGGGCGCCTTCTCGCTGCCCGGCGGACTCGTCGAAACCGGCGAGACTCTGACCGAGGCCGCTTTGCGCGAGCTCGGCGAGGAGGTCGGCGTCAAGGCGCGCGTCCTCGCCTTCAACCGCCATGTCGAATCGATCGAGCGCGACGAAGCCGGCAGGATCAAGCGGCATTTCGTCATCGCCTCGTTCGTCGGCGAATGGATCTCGGGCGAAGGCGAGCCGGGGCCTGAGGCTTGCGAAATCATCTGGACCGAGCCGTCCCAGCTTCCCAAACTCCATTGCACGCCCCATACTGCCGAAGTCGTCGCGGGCGCGGCGGCGATCCTTCGATCAGATCGAAGGCGGTTGCCGCGAAGCAGCTTGGGCAGCGCGCCCTCACAATAGTTGGAGTGAAATGGCGGCGATTCCTTTGACGTCCATGAGGATCTGGTTACGCGGCGTCATGGCGGCGGCGGCCATCGCGGCGCTGTGCCCGGTTGCAATCGCCGCGCCGCCGGATTCGCACCCAGATGGCGCCGGCAAACCCTCTCATGTGAAATCCCGCCATTTTCACGGGACGACGAGCGCAAAGAAGAAGCCCGCAGCCGCCGCCAAAGCCAAGACGAATGGGACAGGCGGCGCGACAGAGAATGGCGAGGCCGACGCTAAAAATCCGCCGGCGCCGCCGCCTCCATATGAGCCCCAAATCCTGCGCCTGGCGGAAATCCTCGGGGGCCTCTCCTATCTCGACGACATCTGCGGGTCGAAAGACGACTGGCGCGCCAAAATGCAGGAACTTCTCCAAGCCGAAGCAAAAACCGAGGATCGCAAGGAGCGGCTCGCCGGAACTTTCAACCGCAGTTTTCACGATTACGAGCAAACCTATCAGACGTGCACGCCGAATGCGCAGATCGTCATCAGCCGCTTCCTCGCCGAAGGCGGCAAGCTCGCGCGCGAGATCATCAACAAATTCAGCGCGTCCTGAAGTTCGTCGGCCTCGGTGTGGTTCCGGTTGGAGTGAGAAACTCCTCCTGGGCTAGAAGGGGGAAGGTAACCGTGATCCAACCAGATTTGCGCGCCCGCGAGGGGGCGCGCAAACTTTTGTGTGTGTTCCTTGCACTCCTCGCCGCGGTTAATGAAGCGGCACGTCTGTCAGCACCTGATCAATGCCGTGCACCGGATCGACGTGTCGTATCACCAATGATCCGCGAAGGTCTACTGAGCCCGCATCGACTTTGCAGGCGTGCGAAATATTGTTATTTACAATATTCGCTTGAATGGTGCAAAAAGCTCCGGCAGCGAGCGATGCGCAATTGTTGAAAGTTAGTGGCAGCGATCCGTTAAAAGTGCTGGCGATCTTACCTCCTGAGACGAAAGTCGGAGAAGAGCCGGCGTTGTAGATGATGCAATCCGCGGTGTTTTGGCTATTTCCTCCATAGCCCGCCGCAGCCAAGGGGAAGGCGTTTGCCGCCGTTCCCATGCTGATCAGCGCCGCAAGCATAGCAAGCATAGCAAGCATAGTACGTGACTTATTCATTTGGTTTTCTCCATAAAGTAATCATCTTTTTGCCTTTCCGCTTATTGGGCATTCATTCGCCCGTAAAGAAAATCGGCGATTAAACATCGGGGCCCGTTATTGAGCGTCGATGTCTGATCTTCCGCCGTTTTGGCCCAGCCCGCTGTTCCCTTGGGAACAATTAGAACAGATATGCTCTGTAGCTTTTTGTTGGCAGCTTCCCGCGCCATGCGCTAAGAAGCCAATGCCAAGCTTACGGCCGGGCTCGACCCTAGTCAGTGAGGCTTCAACCTTGATGGCGCACACAGGGACAACGGCTTTAAAAAAAAAGCCGTTGCGCCTTGCATAGGATCATGTCTATGTTCATGTACATGATGGAGGCGGCAATGAGCTTGGCGAACCAGAGATTGATCGTCCCGATTACGGCCCGGGACAAGGAGCTGGTCGAACGCAAGGCGGCCAAGGCGGGCAAGATATCGACCGCGGAATTCGTCCGCCGCGCTGCCCTCAATTACGAGCCGGAAGACGAAGGAGCTGAGGCCGAGTTGCGCGCGCTTCTCGACAGTTTCAGGGATCTTCACGCTGGCGCGCTGGCCCAGCTCGACCGCACCGACGCGGCGCTCGACGCGGCGCTGGCGCACTTCGCGCGAGAGCGGGCGTGAGCGCGATCGGCGACGCGCTGAAGGCTCTCAGGACGGCAATCCTCCTCGAGGAGCGGATCACGAGCCAAAGCAAGAAGGTGGAGCAGTTGGCCTTGAACGTTGTCGAGATGGATAAGCGGCTGGCGGCGCTCGAAGGCCGTATGGAGGGCTTTCTCGCGGCGGCTTCGGCCTTCGGCGCGCGGACCGCGCGGCCGGCCAAGGTGATCGAGGCGCCGCCCCGCGACCACCCAGGCTTGCCTTCGCAAAAAACCTGACGCGATCTCGCCGGTGAGGCCGGAGGCGGCTCGGGGAAACGGATCGCGCATTCCGGCGGCGGGACGCCCACGGCGATCGGATAAGCCCCACGGGAGGGGGGACTCGCGATGAAAAATTTGATCACCGATGTCGCAGGCCTCAAAGTCGGCAACGCGCATGACGCGAAACTCGCCTCCGGCGTCACCGCGGCGCTGTTCGATTCCCCTTGCATCGCCTCGGTCGCCGTGCATGGCGGCGCGCCGGGGGGACGCGATACGGTTCTGCTCGAACCCGGCATGCTGGTCGAGCGGGTGGACGCGCTGGTCCTTTCGGGCGGCTCCGTCTATGGGCTCAATTCAATGGGCGGCGTTCTCGTTTTCCTGCGCGAGAGCGGCCGGGGGTTTCCACTCGGCTCCATCAAAGTCCCGATCGCACCGGGCGCGGTTCTCTTCGATCTTCTGAACGGCGGCGACAAGGATTTTGGCCGCGAGCCGGTCTATTGGCGCCTTGGCTTTGCGGCCGCCGCAGCGGCGGCTAAGGATTTTGCGCTCGGCACGGCAGGCGCCGGCTACGGCGCGACCACCGCCAATCTCAAAGGCGGCCTCGGCTCGGCGAGCGCCAAAACCTCGGCCGGCTTTCACGTCGGCGCGCTGGTCGCCGTCAACGCCGTGGGCGCTGCGACGATTGGCGATCGTCCGCATTACTGGGCCGCCCCGTTTGAGCGCGACGCCGAATTCGGCGGCCTCGGCTGGCCATCGGTCTGGTCGGCTTCGCCCCATGACTTCTCGATCAAGAGCGCAGAGCCGCAAAACACCACCATCGCCATCGTCGCAACCGACGCGGCCTTGACCAAAACCGAAGCCAAGCGCCTCGCCATCATGGCCCATGACGGCATGGCCCGCGCGCTGCGCCCGGCGCATGCGGCGATGGACGGCGACACGATCTTTTCCGCCGCGACGGGCGCGGCGGCAGCGCCGACGGTGAGTGAGGCGGCCGAGATCGGCATGCGGGCGGCTGACTGTCTCGCCCGGGCGATCGCGCGCGCGGTGTTCGAGGCCGAAGCCCTGCCTTTCGAGGGCGCCCTGCCGAGCTGGCGGGGGCGCTTCGGGTTTCATGACAAGGATTTTTGATCCGAGGACGACGATGGCTTTGGCGATGATTCTGGCGCGGCTGGGTTTCGCGGTGGCGCTGAACTCATTCCCGTTGGCGTGCGAGGCGCTGGCGCAAAACGCGGCGGGATCGGCCGCCTGGAGCGTTCCAAATATCGGCGCGCTGCCCGATGACGCCAATGGCCAGCGGACGCGTCTTGGGCGCATCCTCGTGACCGAGACCTACGCCGTCATCGGCCCTCAGGTCGCTGACCCATCGAAACGCTTCGCCGGAAACAATCTCGTCTGCGGCGATTGCCACCTCCAAGCCGGAACCAAAAAATTCGGTTTGCCGATTTTCGGGCTTTCCGGCGATTTCCCGATTTATAGCGGGCGGTTAGGAGCGGTGATCTCCATCGAGGACCGGATCAATTCCTGCATGACGCGCGGCATGAACGGGCGCGCGATGCCAATCGACGCGCCGGAAATGCAGGCGCTGGTCGCCTATCTCGATTTTCTTTCATCCGGCGTCCCGAAGGGCCAGCAGCTTAGCGGCCATGGATCACGAAACATGCCGGAGCTCGATCGCGCGGCCGACCCTGAGCGCGGCGCCAAGATCTACGCCGATGTCTGTCTCGGCTGCCACCGGAGCGACGGCGCCGGCCTTCCGCGCGACCCGCAAGCCTTGCGCCTCGGCTATGTCGCGCCCCCGCTCTGGGGAAGCGACAGCTTCAACAACGGCGCCGGCATGGCGCGGATCACGAACATGGCGAATTTCGTTCATTCCAACATGCCCGCGGGGGCGGATTATCTCTTTCCCATCGTTTCGGCGGAAGACGCCTGGGATGTCGCCGCTTATGTCGAATCGCGGCCGCGGCCGGAAAAGGCCGGCCTCGATCACGACTTTCCGGACCTGCTCGACAAGCCGGTCGACGCTCCCTACGGCCCTTACGCCGACGGTTTTAGCGAAGCGCAGCATAAATATGGACCGTTTGCGCCGATCCGGGCGGAGATCGCGCGCCTCAAAGCCGAACAGGAGAAAGCGAGTCGCGAGACAAAATAGAGGCTCCGTCCATTTGCGCCGGACCATCGCTCAGCTTAGATCATGGAGACCCAGGCGAATCGAGCGCGCCAAATGACCCCTTTGCTATTTGATACGCTCAAGCTATCCAGAACGTTGCAGGAGAAAGGTCAGTTCACGCCTGAGCAGGCGAATGCGCTCGCCGAAGGGCTTTCGAGCGCCTCGATCGATAATCTCGCGAGCAAGGAAGACGTGAAGGATCTGAAAAGCGAAATCAGGGCCGACATCAACAGCCTTGGGATCAGGATGCAAAGACTGATCATCGGCGGGTTTAGCGTTGCGATTTCAGGCGCGGTGATCACTTTTCTGCGTAGATGAGGCAGAGCGGATCTGAGATGGCGCTGTGGTGTTCGATAAATGGGCCTTATGCGGCTGACCCAGACGCATTGCGCCTAGCTCTTATTTCATCCCTCACTAGTTCTACTGAATCACAAAATTGCGGGAGGTTCGCGTCGCGACAAATCTGGTAAGTTGCTGATTTGATAATCGATACTCGGTGTTTGATGTGGATCTCTCCAGGCGAACCAGCCAGGCGCGTTTTGCGGCCTATGTCGAGGCTCTTGCCGAGGTGATCGGGCATGCCGATCGGGCGAGGCCCCTGAACGATTATTGCGTCGGGCTGTTGATGCCCGGCGAGCGCAAGAGCGTCGAGCCCATGGCGGCGATTGTCGCGCCGTCGCGCGTCTCGGCCAAGCACCAATCGCTTCTGCATCTGGTCGGCGAGGCGCCCTGGTCGGACGAGGCGATCCTTGACAAGGTTCGCGAACTGGTTCTGCCATCCATCGAGAGGCAGGGCCCCGTCGAAGCCTGGATCATCGACGACACTGGCATTGCGAAGAAAGGGACCCATTCGGTCGGCGTCGCGCGACAATATTGCGGCAGGCTCGGCAAGCAGGACAATTGTCAGATCGCGGTGACGCTGTCGGTCGCCAATCATGCGGCAAGCCTGCCGATCGCCTACCGGCTCTATCTGCCGGAGGCCTGGGCGAATGATCCGGCGCGCCGCAAAAAGGCGCACGTTCCGAAGGAGGTTGAGTTCAGGACGAAGCCGCAGATCGCGCTCGATCAGATCCGTGCGGCTCATGCCGCGGGCGTTGCGCCGGGCGTCGTTCTGGCTGATGCGGGATATGGCGTCAACGGCGGCTTTCGCGCCGGCGTGACGGCGTTGGATCTGCCTTACGTCGTCGGCGTGCAATCGACGTTGACCGTTTGGCCGCCCGGTCAGAAGCCGTTGTCGGCAAAGCCCTGGAGCGGCCGTGGCCGCAAGCCGTCCCGTCTCAACCGCGATGTTGAACATCAACCCGTCACGGTCAAGGAATTGGCGTTGAGCTTGAAGAAAAAGACATGGCGCGCGCTCGCCTGGCGTGATGGTTCGAACACGCCGCTCGCCTCGCGCTTTGCCGCCGTGCGTCTGCGCCCGGCCTCGCGTGATTACAATCGGACCAAACCGCATCCGGTGGAATGGCTCCTCATTGAATGGCCGGATGGAGAAGCCGCGCCGACGAAATATTGGCTCTCGACCTTGCCCAAAGACACGCCTTTGCAGGTTCTGGTCGACAAAGCCAAATTGCGCTGGCGCATCGAACGCGATTACGAGGAGCTGAAAGGCGAACTCGGATTAGCCCATTACGAAGGTCGGGGCTGGCGTGGTTTTCATCACCACGCGACGCTCTGCATCGCAGCTTACGGCTTCCTTGTCTGCGAACGGGAAGCAATTCCCCCCTCAGCCTCCTGGCGACGCAGGACGCCTCCGCTACCCAAAGGTTTCCGACCCCGCGGCGCCGCCGATCCGACCCGAACGTCACGTCCAGAACTCGATCGCGACTATGAGAAAACAGCTCACAGTCGCGCTCGTAAAAACCTTGATACGATGTCCATGCTGTCAAACAATGCGCCGACACAAAGCTGTTCCTATCAATTCATGACACAGTAGAACTAGGACGAAAGACAAGAAAGTTTGAAAAATAAGGACTATCAAGATCGGTATACAGAAGGCGATAGCCGCATCAACGATGGATGGATGATCCTGAAATAGGATGATGCCCATAATCGCGATTGCACCTACACAGGCACCGAATGCGCCCATAGTTGAACCAGTTTCGTCGCGGCCTCCTCTTGCGGCCATATAAGTCCAAGGGCCTGTAGCCATGCTGTACGCCCCGAGCAGATACGGCCAAACCGAACCGTCGCCGTTGTAGTAGTTGTTAAACACGACGTAGAAACAACCGACGCTCCACACCGTCATAACCACGAACGTCCACAGATTCCCCGCGAGCAGGCACAGGATGCCGACCACGTACTTTCCGCGCTCCAGCGCGAGCGCCCCCGGCATAGCAAACAACATGCCGGGCATAAGGATCAACCCTAGACCAAATGACGAGATGAACATCGATGCGACGCCTATTCCGAGCAGACCCCATTTGCCCAGCACGGCGAGCCAAATACCTCCGATGATACCGCCGCCAAAGTTCAGGAGCGTGACCGGAATTGAGAGCAAGCTGATTATTGTAGCGAGCATGGCCTTCCTTACTGGGAGCCAATCCCCTGTGCCCTTTTGTGATTAAATATACTATAATATTCCCATTTTCCACAGCGACATGGCACATAGAGCGGCAACAGTGACATCAAATACCGCAAAGCTGTCTTTCATCCGAGATGTCTATAAATCGACATATCGGGAAGGAAATTCTGCCGGAGGTGAGCAGCGTTCCAAAAACAGGCAACGCTCTTGCGGTAGTCAGCCACTTCTTCTTGTACAAAGCCACCAAGACACTCGATGCGATCTGTGTCCTTTCTGAGTGTGGCATGCACGAGGATGCTCTGGTTTTGGGAAGAACCATCCTTGAGCAGTGTCTTTATTTGGAGACAATTGCACAGCCCGGCACAATTGAGGAAAAGCGGCTTAGAGCAGATTCATTTATCTATGATGGTGACCGGCAGCGCGGTGAAAAGCTGAAGGAGTTGACGGCGCTCAAGCAGCAAGGGAAATGCCTGTCATGGATTAACGAGATTGAGGCACAAATCCCGTTTTCGAGACGATCCCTAAACCACAAAATTTTATCCCGCTGAAAAAGCTTAAGACCATGGCGACTGAATTAGGTGGTGAGTGGGAGTGCTGGTATCACTTCATTTACTGGATCGTTTCGAACATCACTCATCCAAGTGGTCTTGGCAGCCACAGTTATCTTGGAGAAGCGGACCAAGAAGAGGAAGTCTCACGGGCCATCAGCCTCGCTCTGACGATGCACTTTTTTTTGACCATCACCGTGTTGGGATTACTGGATTTGGAGAGATTTCGCCCCGCACTGGAGGCTTCTATAAAGCACTTCATTACCATGGACCAAAGTCAAGGCGATTAGAATGGTCGTTATGCGAAAATCAAGAATTCTGCACCGCAAAGTCTTCTTAATTCTATCAACCACTTACAGCGTGCGAAAATCAGGGGCAAATGTCCGCTCCACCTTCGCAGGCATTTAAACTCCCCCACGACCCGAAAATTTTGCGTTTTGCGCGCCGCGCGTGCTAGGGCTCCGCTTTCTGAGAGCCGCGCGAGCCCCGCCCATGATCCCCCGCTATTCCCGCCGCGAAATGACCGCTGTCTGGGAGGCGCAGACGCGGTTCCGGATCTGGTTCGAGATCGAGGCCTATGCCTGCGACGCGCTTGCCGAAATCGGCGTAATCCCAAAGTCTGCGGCCGAAGCGATCTGGGCTAAGGCGGGCGATGTCACCTTCGACGTCGCGCATCGACGAGATCGAGAAAGTCACCAAGCACGACGTCATCGCCTTCTTGACGCATCTCGCCGAATTCATCGGGCCGGACGCCCCCTTCGTGCATCAGGGCATGACCTCGTCGGACGTCCTCGACACCTGCCTTTCGGTGCAGCCGGCGCGCGCCTGTCGCTGGCCGGTGGTCAAGATCGTGAAGCGCTTGTCTCAGCAGTACGCCGGGTTAGCCGTGCAGGCGCCATGCACCAACAGGCCGATGTCGCCGGCGCCGTAACCGGGGTAGGTCCCCCCATATTGGGAATTCTGCCCGAAAAAGAATGCGCACCAAACAAAAACATCTTCTATAGCTTCTGTTTCTACATCATCGGAACCGCCGCCCACGGCGGTTCCGAAGCAGTGGAGTGATTTCAAATCCGATCCGTCAGTTGCAATAACCCGCCTGTCCGAAGGTCTGTCCATTGCCAGACTGACTGTTGCACAAGGTCTGCAAGAGCGAAGCGATGTTGCCCGCCCCATAGACCCCGTAGGCGGCGTTCGGATAACGTGAATTCTGGCGGAACTGCGAGGAATAATTATCCTTTATCGCGTTGGGATCCGCCGATCCCCACGAAGTAACGCCAACAACCGCCGTATTCGGCGCGCTCCCGATCACGGCGCCACCCGACAAAGACGGATTCGCGGAGACAAAATTCACGGCCCACGGCCCGCCACTCGCCCCGCCGGTGAAATTGTTCCCCTGCCAGATCTGGCCAGCGCCTCCGATCGTCGTCAAATATGATGGCCCATCCGCTCTCTGCATGATCTTTCCGAGGTCCATGAGAGCCGGATACCCGAGAGTCGAGATCGCGGCAACCATCAGATTGCCTGTCTTCGACGATGAGACGAAGGAATAATTGTTCCATCCGTAACCGAGATAGCCGACCAAGTCACCGATGAACTGGTTTTGGCCGTTTTTGGCCAGGGCGATCACGGCCAGATCGTTGTCCCTGGCGGAGCCGGAGCCGACGTCGGTGCCATTTGCCCATGAGGCTGGCCGCACTAAGGCTTTCCAGTTCCACGCGCCATACGGTTGAATCTGCGCCACTGTCGCTCCAGCCGGGCCGTAGTGCCCTGGCGTGAAGACCCACCCACTAAAAATGCTCCCGCCAGAACCGAACCGCTGAATGCAATGCGCCGCAGTCACGATGACGCTTCTGCGAATCAGGCTGGCGGAACAATAGCCAACAGAGAACGTCAGCTTCCCGATCGTGTGGTAAGGATATGTCGAACTGAGATAACTACCGCCCACGGCCGACGTCTGATTGGAGAAGCCGAGCGCCACGCGCGTCGAGGTATAAGGGAGTCCGAAACTGCCGAAGGCCTTCGGCGTCGGGCTCGGGGTTAGCGCCGGAAGCGAGCCGGCTACAAAGCCCGGCGTTAGCTCCGGCCCTGCCGCCGCCGTCTCGGCTTGAATTCTTGACGTGTCGGGAGGCGGAAGCGGGTTAGAATAAGCCTTTGTTGTCGCCAAGCCCTTGGCGGACACCGACCACATGGCCGATGGGTTCAGCAAGACCTTATCCGCCTCCGCGCCATAGGCCGCGCCGGCCAAAAACAACGATGCCGCGAGCGGAAGCGGGGTGACCGGATAATCACTCTTTTTCATGATATCGTCCTCCCTTAAAAAGAAGAGCATTCCCCAAAAGCTGACCTCAACGAATTGAGCGGGCCGCCGGACTTGCCAACTGGCCTGGCCGATACGCGTGGAAGTTTGGACTTCTCACGCGCGGTCTCACCCGCAGCGGATTGCAACAATGCGGCTCGCTCCGTCGAGCTGAATGTCGACGCGGCCGGGGATGAAGTCTCTCGTCGCTCCCGCTCCCTCTGGCAGGACACGCACGAACTGCGCCTTGGTCTTCCGCTTGATCGTCTCGATCAGGTCGGGAGTTGCGGTTCGCCCGATGACAAATTGGGCGGCGCTCGGATCGCAGCCATGCGCTTTCGCTTCGTCGCCGGTAGGTCCTTTGGAGTCCGGGTTGGTAATCGGTCTGTCATTCGACGAAGACATGGTGGTCCCCTCCACGGCGCCGTAGTCACGAAGAGTATTTTGTCCGCTATCGTTCGAAGGCGTTGCCGCCGCCGCCCCGTAAAAGGCGGCGCCATGCCTGGCGCAGGCGGCGCCCGCCATCCATTGGGAAAATAAAAGCAATCCGGAAAAGACTAGATGCCTGAGCTTGCTCGACATTACGCTTGATCTCGGCTTGTGGCGATATCTTCGAGAATAATTGCGCTTTCCCGCCCGCATCCGCCTCAAGTAAGAGCGGACTGGCCGCCGCTCCGGCGAGCGCCCGAAAAACGCGTCTTTGGTTTGTCATCGATCTGCCCTTGGCTGGACCGGTTTTCCCACTTCGAAAATATGACTGACCGCCCGGGACAGCAATGGGCAAAACTACCCACTATCTGGCGCGCGCACATGCCTTTGCTGGTCACATGCGTATGCTAACATGACGCGCGCAGTTCGAGGAAAGGGAGGAGGATCTGAGAACGTTCATCCACAGGCTGAGCAACAATCGGCGAGATGAGTGGGAAAAGCTATTGCTGTGCTTAAATCAGCGGCGTTACGGCTCCCTTCACCGTACCCACGCCAACACAGAAATTCCGCGCCACGCTTGTCGAGGTGAGCGTGTAGGTCGCATAAGGACCGCAATAGCCGGCGGTTGCGATTGCGAAATCAGCGGTTGCGCTTAGTGCCTTCGCATTATAAAGCGCCGTCAATTCCGCAGCTGTATTCGCTCTAAGCGCTTATCTCAGCAGTACGCCGGGTTGGCCGTGCAGGTGTCTTGCACCAACAGGGCGATGTTGCCGGCGCCGTAAACGCCGTAGGTCCCCGCATACTGGGAGTTTTGCCCGAAAAAGGATGCACCTTGACGATTGTAGCCGACCGTGGTCGACCCATAGCTTGTCACGCCGACAATAGCCTGTACCGTGTCTGAGCCAAGCGAGGCTCCCGAGTCTACCGAGAGGGAACAGTCCCAAAATTCGCCAGGCATGGACCGCCACTCGAGCCGCCTGTTATATATCAGAACCGCCATAAGCGAAGTCAACTCGGTGAACGGCCAGCCTGCTCAGCGCGCGGGGGGAGCGTACCTTGGTGGCTTGGCCATTCGACAATGTGAGCGCTTCGCCGGGCAGGAACTGGCCGCCGTTGAACAAGTCTTCCGCACCGAAGCACAACCATCGCCATGCGAAACGCCACGCTGAATGCGCTGATAGGCGTCCTGAAGCGTATTCGCTGCGTCTGGATTAATTGGATAAATCATTTCGCCCCTCGGACTCGCCTCACAACCCGAAGCGCAACAGACCATAACCGCTGCGAAAATGGTTCCTATGACTACGCGCATATGAAAGAAGCTCTCTCGACGACGGCCCGCAGATGAGGGTCATTTGTAACAACTTCAAAGCCACATGCACATACCTTACCCCTACAAACTCTTAAGATTGCCGCGCGGTTGAACCGCGCGGCCGTGGAATTGATTCTGTGCCTCAGTTCGGGAATGTCCCGCCGGGCGGGCAGACCTTCGAAGGTCCGCCAAATGTGCCGTTCATGGAGTATTTACCGCCTGCCCCAATCTTGAAATTTGGGTCCAGATCGGCAGAATAGAACCATGACCAGAAGGCAGTTTCCTGGGGATGATACTTTACGCCGTTCGTCATGGTGATCGCGGGAAAGAGGTTGCCGCTCAGTGGATCGCCGACCTCAAAATTGTTTTGGCAACCCGAGACCTGCCCAATGTTCCCCCAATCTGGCGTAGGATTGAACCCCAGCGGATCATCCAACCACTCGGCAACTTCATGGGCCGAGACGGAAATGTCTGTCGTATTGGTGAAAAGGCCCGTCGTGTCGTAGTCCATTGGCGAATAGGTCTGCAAATTGCCAAGGGTGCCATGGTATCCGAGAATGCAGCAATTTGCCGGCGTGGTTACGAAAAACACGATGTCGTGCATGAGCAGAACGACGAAGGTCGTAGGATTGGCCGCCACCGATGGCAGTAGTGTCTTAACAACGTAGTTGTCTAGGAAGTTGACCTCCAGCCCTCCCAAAAGGCTGCAACCCGTGCCGCGGCCAAGCGCGTTATGTCCAGCCGTCACCAATGCGGGAATTGTCTTTGTCGGCGCCACCGTCACGTCGAAAACGGTATGGTAAGGGCTAGCCGCGCCTCCGATATCCTTAAAAAACTCAGACCGGCGATGCTGGTCGATATAAGTCCCAAGCCCCATCGCGACGCCGTTGACTTTCACGGCATGTCCAACGCCTGCAACACCGTCAAAACTGACCGGCTTGAAGATCGGAGACGCCAATAAATTGGCCAAGTCCGTGTGGCCCAATGAACCTCCGCAGTTATTCGCCGCAACCGGGCTGAAAACGTGCGTGCCAATTCCAACGACGACAGGCACCACGAGAACTTTCACATGGGTTGTCGTCAGGGGAGTGTCGAGGGGAGATTGTCCGACAAGCAAATCTCCATAAAATTTATGGTCCTTGCTCGCTGGAAACGAGATCTCGCTCATTGGAATAGTTGACCCTAAGGCTGCAGTGGCCATCGCCGCGTGCGCCTCCCCTGCCGTTCCTGGGAACGGTTTAACGGTGTAGTGAGGTTTGAGTGATGTCGGTAGTGTTGGTATCGCCTGCGCTAGCGAGCCGCCGACCGACATCGCGGCGGTGGCGAGGAACGAGAAAGCGGACGCAATTATGAGTAGTGATTTTTTCATCTTACCCCTCCCCAATAAAATCTTGCCCCGTGATAAACCAAACCGAAGCAACTAGGTAATGCTGTAGACTAGAGGCGGCTT
Source organism: uncultured Alphaproteobacteria bacterium (assembly GCA_963789645.1). Classification (GTDB taxonomy): domain Bacteria; phylum Pseudomonadota; class Alphaproteobacteria; order Rhizobiales; family Beijerinckiaceae; genus Methylocapsa. Next base: position 412,471 of record CAWBLM010000013.1, read on the forward strand.
GGGCGACTGAACGCTTCCGCCAGCGGCTGATTGCGCCTGCGCGTGGCTGCTACCGCACGGCGAGAGCGGACTTGCCGCCGCTCCGGCGAGCGCCAGAAAAACGCCTCTTTGGTTTGTCATCGATCTGCCCCCTTGGTTGGAAGAACAGAGGCTGGTTTAACGCCGTAAAATTCACGCAAGCCCGGCCCAAGCCTCACCAGTCGCCCCCGGGCGATGCCGGCGAAAAGCAAATCTCTAACTAAGCCACAATAACGAATTGCATCTGACTTAATCTTTGGGGAACTTTGGCCATATTAGCTATCTTGTCAATTTATGCTTTTCTTAACTTTTTCTTATTGCAATTGGCGTTTTAAAACTGACAATTGCCTTCGATATTATGATGATGTTCGGCGTTCATCAGGAGGGCGCGAGCGCTGACGCGGCTTTCGGAAAACCCGCCCTCGTTTCGATCGGCATTCTTTGCATTTCGTCCGCCCTGCGTGCTAGGGCTCCGCTCTCCGAACTCCGCAAGAGCCCCGCCGATGATCCCCCGCTATGCCCGCCCCGAAATGGTCGCCGTGTGGGACGCGCAAACGCGGTTCCGGATCTGGTTCGAGATCGAGGCCTACGCCTGCGACGCTCTCGCCGAGATCGGCGTCATCCCAAAGTCCTCGGCGGAGGCGATCTGGGCCAAGGCGGGGCATGTCAAATTCGACGTCGCGCGTATCGACGAGATCGAGAAAGTCACCAAGCACGACGTCATCGCCTTTTTGACGCATCTCGCCGAATTCATCGGGCCGGACGCCCGCTTCGCGCATCAGGGCATGACTTCCTCCGACGTGCTCGACACATGCCTTTCGGTGCAGCTCAAGCGCGCCTCCGATATTCTCATCAAAGACGTCGACGCCCTGCTGGCGGCGCTGAAGCGGCGCGCTTTCGAGCACAAATTGACCCCCAGCATCGGCCGCTCGCATGGCATCCACGCCGAGCCCGTGACATTCGGGCTGAAGCTCGCGCAAGCCTACGCCGAATTTTTCCGTGCGAGGGAGCGCCTCGTCAACGCCCGCAAGGAAATCGCGACTTGCGCCATTTCGGGCGCCGTCGGCACCTTCGCCAATATCGACCCCCGCGTCGAAGCCTATGTCGCGGAAAAACTCGGGCTTGCGGTCGAGCCCGCCTCGACTCAGATCATTCCGCGCGACCGCCACGCGATGTTTTTTGCAACGCTCGGGGTGGTCGCCTCGTCATTGGAGCGGCTGGCGATCGAAATCAGGCATTTGCAGCGCACCGAAGTGCTCGAGGCGGAGGAGTTCTTTTCCGAAGGGCAGAAGGGCTCGTCGGCGATGCCGCACAAACGCAACCCGGTGCTGACCGAGAATGTGACGGGTCTCGCCCGCCTCGTCCGCGGCATGGCGCTGCCCGCCATGGAGAATGTCGCGTTATGGCATGAGCGCGATATTTCGCATTCATCGGTCGAACGGATGATCGCGCCCGATGCGACGATTACGCTCGACTTCGCGCTGGACCGGATGACGGGCGTCATCGACAAGCTTCTGGTCTATCCGAAAAATATGCAAAAAAACCTCGATCGGCTCGGCGGCCTCATCCATTCGCAGCGGGTTCTGCTGGCTTTGACGCAAAAAGGCGTCAGCCGCGAGGACGCCTACGCCTTCGTCCAGCGCAACGCCATGCCGGTATGGCGCGGCGAGGGGGATTTTCTGACGCTGCTCAAGGCCGACCCGGACGTCGGCAAGGCTCTGAGCGCGGCGGAACTCGAACAGCTGTTCGATCTCGGCTATCATCTGAAAAACGTCGATTTCATCTTAGAGCGCGTGTTCGGACAGACGTAGAGGCTGCTGGAAACATATTCCTCATCCTGAGGAAGCCGCGCAGCGGCGTCTCGAACGGTGGGTCCAGGAAGCGCGCTGCAAGCGGCCCTCGTCCTTCGAGACGGGCCCTTCGGGCCTCCTCAGGATGAGGGCTTCGGCGCCGGTTGAACATCGCAAGATAAGATACGTGAACATAAAAGAAAGAGTCCGCCATGCTTGCCCAAAATCGCCTTGAAGCCGCCGTCGGCGCAATCGTCGCCGACCCAAATCTGCACGCGCGCTGGCTGAACACATTCTCCTATCTCGAATATGTCGGCTTCCGCAAAATCGTCAAAAGCCAGCGGGCGGAAGCTCTGACCAGCGAGATTCTCAACCACGCGCTGGAGGAAGGGCGCCACGCGCTCGGCCTGAAGCAGATCGCGCTAAAAATCGGCGGCGAGGCTTTCGCCACTTATGCGCCAGACAATATGCTGTGCGGCGACGAGGCCGAGGCCTATTTTCAAAATCTCGACGCCGCTTGCGATGAGGCCTTCGCCGATCGCCCCGACATGGTGCGCGCCAAACTCGTCTATTGCTATGTGACGTGGCTGGTCGAACGCCGCGCCCTCCAGGTCTATGGCGTCTATAAGAGCGCGCTCGGCGGCTCCTCCGTCGCCGGCCGGATCGGTGGACTGCTGATGGAGGAAGAAAAGCATCTTGCGGACGTCGAAGCGGAGCTTGCCGCCTCGGATCCGGATTTCAAAAAGCTCGCGGAAAAACTCGAGACGATCGAGGGACGGCTTTATGAGACCTTCATCGATCAGCTTGTGGCGGAGCTGGCGCGGCCAACGACTTTTGCCCCGGCCCCCGTCTGAGGCATGCGCACGTCCGACGCCGACATTCTGATCGTTCCGGGTCTTGGCGGATCGGCGCCGGATCATTGGCAGAGCCGCTGGAGCGCCAAGCTGCCGACGGCGAGGATCGTCCATCAGGCCGATTGGGACCGGCCAAAACTCGCGACATGGCGCGAACGCCTGCTCGAAGAGGTCGTCAGAGCCGAGCGCCCGGTCGTGCTCGTCGCGCACAGTCTCGGCGTTCTCCTCATAGCGCACGCTGCGCCGATGCTGCGCCAGCGCGACGTCAAGGGCGCCTTTATGGTCGCTCCGCCCGCGCCTGACGTCATCGCTGCGCTGCCCTCGATCGATCCGGCCTTCATTACGGCGCCTTTGGAGCGGCTGCCCTTTCCAGGCCTCGTCATCGCCAGCCGCGACGATGCTTATGCGCCCTACGCTGACAGCGAAAGGCTCGCCGGGACTCTCGGCGCGGAGCTGGCCGACGCCGGCCATTCCGGCCACATCAATGCCGACAGCGGCCATGGGCCCTGGCCCGAGGGCCTAATGCGTTTTGCGGGGTTTATGAAGAGGCTATAGCGGCTTAATGGCCACCCCGGCGCACTCGGCGGAGCTGCAGCTCCAGGGCAAGCGCACCGGTCGCCACGTGACTCCGGAAGGCTTCGCCCCTATCGTGACGCCGGCCGTCCTCTGAGCGCCAAATACAGCGAATTAATAGCCGCCAGAGCCGGTCCTCTCGGAAACGAAGAGGAGGAAATCCGATGGCGAACATCGATGAATCCGAGGTGAAGCGCGTCGCCGCCGCGATCTATGAAGGCCGCCCGGCCGTCGATCGCGCCGCTGCTGGTTCGAAGAAGCTGCAGCGGAATCGCCAAGCCGTCGGCAAGCTTCTCAAATCCAATTTCAAGAAGGCGGAACTCGAGAAACTCGGCCGCCTCACGGCCAAGCGCCGAAGCGCGATATTGCGGATTTTCGAAGAGCGAAACGCCGCAATGGGGAAGCGCCAGCAGTCTTTGGATACGGTCTTTCGCGAAGGGATCGAGAGCCGCCGCAGGGCGCTCCAACCGCTCCCGGGGCCGCACGCGCCTTTCTTTATCAACCTCGACAAGCCGTTTCTTATCTGGGAGTTCCCGCACCCCGAACTCGACATCTTTTTCGAACTCGCATGTGGAGTCCATGGACAGCTGGATCAAGGTGCTTGTCGAAAGGCGCCAAGGGTCGGACAATACGACGTTCACGTTCTTTTTTCTGTGGACGAACGAGAGCGAGTTCGCCGCCGTAGTCAATGTCGGAACGTCTCTCGTTCTGAATGGCGTTTGCGAGGTTGTCGCGTCGGAAGGCATTTTTTCAGGCGATTGCGACGATCTGTCGGTGACCGCGTCGCTCGCGCTCATGAGATGGTCGGGGTGGGGAACGGACCCCGTCACGGGCCAAAGCGACGATCAGACTCCGGAGCCTTTCGCGCAGGCGACGCAATTCCAGACAGCGAGCAGCCTCGCCGCTCAGGAAGGCTCGATCTTTGGGAGTACATGGCCGGGGGAGATACAATTCTTCCCATTCCAGCCGTTCGACCTCACTTACAGCCTGTTTGCAATCCCTGCCGGCGCGACCACTCTCTTCGAGGTGAGCCTCGGGATGAGTTACGGCGTCGACATAAGGAACGACGGCACGGACGGCTCCGACTATATTCTTTTCGATTTCGCGAGCGACAAATTCGACCGCCGCGTCATCTGCCCGGGCGTCACGCTCGAAGTTTTGACCGCGCCACTGGCGGCGACCGCATCCTGAAAAGGGGCCGCGAGCCTTTATCGCTCAGAGCGCCTGCCAGAAACGCACGGGCTCGCCACGCGACGGGGCGGCGATCTCACCATCCCACATCACTTTCGCGCCGCGGATAATCGTCCCCACCGGCCAGCCATTTCGGCCACTCGACGCCGACAGCGGCCATGGCCCATGGCCCGATTTTGAAAAATCTCCGAGGTGTTGATCCGCTTGCGAATCGGAAATGCAAGATCAATAAGCGGATATCGTCTAATTGAATTTGGAGTCTTGTGAATTGGAAACGGCTTTGACGGCGGCCGAGCTTGGTTTCTTGGCATCTCAAAAGTTATCTGCCGAAGATGTGTATGATGGTCGCGGACAATCTGGAAGCCAATGGAAAACCGAAGCAAGCCTATCTGGGAAATCCATCGTATTGGGTTCGCCATGTAAATCCGCCAGTCACCGCCTCAAGACGCGTGCCGGTCATTGCGCTCAATGTGATCCAAAGAAGCTAGCATACCAAAGCAGGCACAATACCCCTGGATATGTATACATCGCAGGTTCGCTATCGGCACGCCTTCTTAAAATCGGAACTGCAAAGAACGTCGAAACTCGCGAACGTAATCTTTGTTTAGAGGCATACGGCGGAATAAGCGATTGGAAAATGCTTTTTTACGCAAAGGTCGAAAACGGGGGCAAAATAGAAGGCGATGCCCTTCGCGGATTAGAGCACTTTAAGACGGGCCGAGGATATAGGAAAGACGGAAGTTCCCAGCAAGCATCTGAAATACTCCGAATAGGTTTTAGCAAAGCGATTGATGCCATAAGCCGAGCGATCGGCAATTCACCAAGGTCTGATGTTTGGATGAGTCCCTATTGGAGTGATTACGAAATGTAAAGTTTGAGCTTCTCCTGTTTCGCTTAATTATACTTAGCTCCTAACAAAAGCGCTTTCGCTACAGCGCCTGCCAAAACCGCACCGCCTCGCCGCGCGAGGGCGAAACAATTTCGCCCTCCCACATCACTTTCGCGCCGCGGATGATCGTGCCGACCGGCCAGCCCTGCACTTCCTTGCCGTCATACGGCGTCCAGCCGCAGCGCGACGCGATCCAGCGATCCTCGATCGTCTCTCGGCGCTTCAGATCCACAACGGTGAAATCAGCGTCATAGCCGACGGCGATCCTCCCTTTTCCGGCGATGCCGAACAGCCGCGCCGGGCCGGCGCTGGTCAGATCGACGAGGCGCTGGATCGAGAGGCGCCCCCTCGCAACATGATCCAGCATGACCGGAACCAGCGTCTGCACGCCTGTCATCCCGGACGGGCTCTGCGGATAGGGCTTGGCTTTCTCCTCCAGCGTATGCGGCGCGTGATCCGAACCCAAAATATCGACGATGCTCTGGCGCACGCCATGCCAGAGGCGATCGCGATGGCGGGCGTCGCGCACCGGCGGATTCATCTGTAGTTTCGTCCCCAGGCGCGGATAATCCTCGCTCGAAAGGGTCAGATGATGCGGGGTCGCCTCGACGCTGGCGATGTCCTTGTGACCTGCAAGAAAGTCGATCTCCTCGGCGGTGGAAACGTGCAGCACATGAATCTGCGCGCGAGAATCGCGCGCGATCCGCACGAGGCGCTGCGTCGACTGCAGCGCGGCGATCTCGTCGCGCCAGACTGGATGCGACGATGGATCATTCGCTGCCCGAAAGTCTTTCCGCGCGTTGAGCCGCGCTTCGTCCTCGCTGTGGAACGCCGCGCGCCGTCGCGTCCGGCGCAAGATCGCGGCAACTCCGGCGTCATCCTCGACCAGCAGCGAGCCGGTGGACGAACCCATGAACACCTTGATCCCCGCCATGCCAGGCAGGCGCTCCAACTCAGGAATGTCTTTCGGATTATCGGCCGTGCCGCCGACCCAAAAAGCGAAATCGCAATGCATCCTATGCGTTGCGCGCAAAACCTTGTCGGCGAGGGCTTCGGCGCTGGTGGTCAGCGGATTGGTGTTCGGCATCTCGAATACCGCGGTGACGCCGCCGAGCGCGGCCGCGCGCGAGCCCGTCTCGAGGTCTTCCTTGTGGGTCAGGCCCGGCTCGCGAAAATGGACCTGCGTGTCGATGACGCCGGGCAGGACGGTGAGGCCCGACGCGTGGATCGTCTCGCCGGCGCTGGCCCGCGAGAGATCGCCGATTTCGGCGATTTTGCCTAGCCGGACGCCGATGTCCCGCGGCCCGACGCCGTTGTGGTCCACGACGACGCCGTCCTTGAGGATGAGATCAAAGGTTTGCGGCATGCGTCCATCCAAGGTTACAAATCGCTTGCGCCGACTGGCCGGCGAAACACATACAAAGGGCGTCGGGCCAAAGTCGAGGATCTTCGATGGAAAATAATCTATGCCTCCTCGCCGATCGCGGCGTCATCAAACTGGCCGGCGCCGATACGACGGCTTTCCTGCACAGGCTCATCACCAACAGCGTCTTGGACATCGGCCCCGACGAAAGCCGTTTTTCGGCGCTGCTGTCGCCGCAAGGCAAGCTGATGTTCGATTTTTTCGTCGTTCCGCTGCCGGAAGGTCCAGAGGCTGGCTATTTTTTCGATTGCGTGCGCGATCAAGGCGCCGCTTTGACGCAGCGCCTCAACCTCCACAAGATGCGCGCGAAAATCGCGATCGAGGATCTATCGGAGACGCTCGGCGTCGCCGCGATCCTCGAGGGAGAGGTGCCGGCCTCCCTCGAAGGCGTCGTCTATCGCGATATGCGCGCGGAAAACATGGGCCGGCGCGTCATCGCCGCGCGGGATTCGCTGCAAAGGCTCGCCAATGCGGACGAGGCCGATTATGAGGCGCGCCGGATCGCCGCGGGCGTGCCGCGAGGCGGCGTCGACTTCGTCTACGGCGACACATTCGTGCACGACGCCAACCTCGATTGGCTGAACGGCGTCGATTTCAAAAAAGGCTGCTACGTTGGTCAGGAGGTCGTCGCGCGCGTGCAGTTCCGCAAATCGGCGAAGAAGCGCATCGTCAAGTTCAGCTTCGAGGGCGAGGCCCCCGAGCGCGGCGCGGCGATAGAGGCGGGCGGCGCGCCGCTCGGCCAGGTCGGCTCGGTGTCGGATCGCGAAGGTCTCGCCATGGTGCGGCTCGACAGGCTTGACGACGCGCGAGCCTCGGGCGCGATCGTTAAGGCCGGCGCGACGCCGATCGCCGTTCAGGCGCCGGCTTGAACGGCAATGACGAAAGGCGAAAAAATCCGCTGCCCCTGGCCCGGGACTGATCCGCTCTATGTCGCTTATCACGACGAGGAGTGGGGCGTGCCCGAATGGGACGACCGCGCTCTCTACGAAAAACTGATCCTCGACGGTTTTCAGGCGGGCCTGTCATGGATCACCATCTTGCGCAAACGCGAGGGGTTTCGCGCTGCCTTCGACGGGTTCGACCCTGAAAAAATCGCGCGCTACAAGCCGGCAAAGGTCGAGGCCTTGATGCAGAACCAAGGCATTATCCGCAATCGCGCCAAGATCGAGGCCGCAATCGTGTCCGCGCGCGCCTATCTCAAGATTCAGGAAGGGCCTGGATTTTCCCACTATATCTGGAGCTTCGTCGACGGCGCGCCGGTCCAGAACGCGTTTCGCCACGCTGCGGAAATTCCGGCGCAGACAGAGCTTTCGATCCGCATGTCCAAGGATTTGAAGAGCAAGGGCTTCAATTTCTGCGGGCCGACCATCACCTATGCCTTCTGCCAGGCGACCGGCATGGTGAACGACCATCTCGTCTCATGCTGGCGCCATCTCGAATGCGCGACGCTGGCGCGCAAGCCATGAGCGTTCGGGAGCCGCAAGCCGAAAAGGCGAGCGCCTCGGCCCCGGCCCGGGCCTGGGTCCGGCTCTATTCGGGCAAACGGCTCGACCTATTGAACCCCACTCCGTTCGATTGGGAGGACAGCGATCTGGCGATCGGCCTCGCCCGGACCTACCGCTGGGGCGGCCATTCCGCCTGGGAGCTGCCGCTGTCGGTGGCCCAGCATTCGCTGCTGGTTCTGGCGCTGCGCCGCCTGTGGTTTCCGGCCATCGACGACCCGCGCGCGGACTTGCGCGAATTGCTGCATGACGCAGACGAGGGCCTTCTTGGCTTCGACTGCATCTCGGTGGTGAAGCCCTTTCTCGGGCAGGCCTATCGCAAGCTTGCCGAATCTCTCGAAGCAGCCGTCGCCCTTCGCTATGGCCTCGCCCCTTGGACCGAGGCGGACAAAAAGCCGCACAAAAGGGCGGATCGAGTCGCCGCCGCCTCCGAGGCTGTTCATGTCGTCGGCTGGACGCACAAGGAGGTGCGTGCGACGTTGGGCATCGCCCATCAGCCGCTGACCTTTGATCCGCTGACGGCAATCTACGGCGGGACGGCCTGGGAGCCTTGGGCCCCAACGCTCGCGGCGGAGCGTTTTTTGCGCCAGCTTCACGATTTGAGCGGCCGGCTAAGCCGGATTTGATGCCCGCCTCAGAATTTTGAGTGAAAAATTTGTTTGCAATGCAGTATAAATAGGAGAGGGCGCGACTCGATCTTTGGCGTGCGACGACACAGGCCTTTCGGCGAAAAAGGCGGCGATGGCGTCGGGAAAATGCGCCAATTATGAAACCGCCTGTGATTTCGAACCGGGAAGCACCCTAGAGGACGTTGTATGGGCCGCTTACATGTCTGCTCGCTGGCGAAGGTTCCAGACACCGTCCGCGACACTGGGGCGCGGAGCCTCGTGACCTTGATCGATCGGGGCACGTTTGTCTCGCGCCCGACGGAGATCGCCGCCGACCGGCATCTCTATGTCTCGATCTCCGATATTGTGGAGGCGATCGACGGCCATATCCTGCCCTCCGACGCCCATGTCACCGAACTTCTTGAGTTCGTGCGGCGCTGGGACCGCGCGGCGCCGATGCTGATCCATTGCTACGCCGGCGTCAGCCGCTCGACCGCGGCGGCCTTCATCGCCGCCTGCGCGTTGAGCCCGCATCGGGACGAATACGAGATTGCGACCGCGATCAGGCGCAATTCGCCGACCGCAAACCCCAATGCGCGGCTGATCGCCCTCGCCGACGCGATGCTCCAACGCAACGGCCGGATGGCCGCCGCCATTCGGCGGATCGGCCGCGGCCAGGATTGTTTCGAGGGAGTGCCTTTCGCGCTGGAGTTGCGCTAAGCTGCGGCGCCTAGACTTTCCCCGCGAGACCTGCCTTCCCCAACAGTCGCTCCGCCGACAGGATCGCCAACGATGGCCGCCGAGTCCGAACCAAATCAAGACGTCGTCAGCCTCTCTTTCGAGAACGCGCTCGCCGAGCTCGAAAAAATTGTCGATCAGCTGGAAAAAGGCGCCATCGGGCTCGAAGAGTCAATTCTGATCTACGCGCGGGGCGAAGCGCTGAAGACGCATTGCGCAAATTTGCTGATGAGCGCCGAACAGCGGATCGAGAAGATCACGCTCGGCCCCGATGGGCGCCCCGCCGGCGCCGAGCCGCTCGACGTCGATTAGGGGAAACGGCGATGTTCGCGGGCGGAAAGCGTATAAGCTATGCCGCCGCGCGAGGAGGCTGTGCTGATCCGCCGGGCTTGCGGCCCCGACTATCGCGCCCTTTGTGCTGGCGAACGCCCCGGCGGAGGCCGCATCGCCGCCTGTTTGCGCTCCAACGCCGCGTCGCTGTCGGGACCGTGCAAGGCCGCGCTGATGGCTGCGGGCCGCTAGGGCCGTTCGCTCGCAGCAATTGCGCTTGGCGCGGCGCACTGCGCGACCTGAGGCCCGGCCAGGAGAATTCGGCGCCTTCACCCGCCCAAACTACAAACCTCCCACGGTTTCTGTTGCTCTCGTGCCCGGTTCCCCGAACGGAGTGGAGGCCATTTTCTTGCCGCGCCCGCGCTCGCTCATCGCCATGGCTAGAGAGGCGAGCGATGCGACAGCCGTCTTGGCCGTGTCGGGAGACAGGAACTCAACCCTGGTATCCTGGGGGGAGATGATGACCACCGCGACCGGAATCGTACCGCCGCCGCCGCCGCCACAGGCGCCGTCCCCCAGCGTGGTCGAGCCGGAGACTCCGATACCGAGGGTGGTGATGTAGAGTGTGATGATGGTGGTGTCACCGACCGTGATCGTCTCTCCATGGAAAGATTTCTCCTGAATCTTCTCGAACTCGCGGAGCATCGACACCAACATGGCCTCGGAGGAGTCCTGCTGAAACGGATTAATTAGCATCTTTGACACTCCCTGCAGCGTAAGGCGACGGCCGGGTTGGTCACCTACATCGGGAACAACATCGCCGCGATCACGGACTATAGCGAACGCTGGGACCACGGCGAAATCATCTCGACCGCCTTCGCCGAATCCACCGTCGACCTCGTCGTCAGCAGGCGCTTCGCCAAAAAACAGCAGATACAGTGGAAAAAGCCGATATCGTCAATTCTTCAATAAAAGGATCGCGCCAGATGAATGATTATGCTTTCGCCGCGCCGCCGGTCGTCGCGCTCGCCTCGAAGTCGACAAAGCCATTTCCGGTGCGGCGTATTTTCTGCGTCGGCCAGAATTATTCCGAGCACGCGCGGGAGATGGGCGGCGATCCGGAGGCCGAGCCGCCGTTTTTCTTCACCAAGCCCGCGGACGCAATTTTGCAAAACAGGTCGGTCATGCCCTATCCGCCGGGCACTTTCGACCTCCAGCACGAGGTCGAACTCGTCGTCGCCTTCGACAGGGGCGGCCGGGATATCGATCCGGAGCGCGTCGATGAATTGATTTTCGGCTACGCCGTCGGGCTCGACATGACGCGGCGCGATCTTCAGGCCGCGGCGAAGAAAAAGGGCCGACCCTGGGATATGTCGAAGGCCTTCGATTTTTCCGCGCCCTGCGCCGCCATCACGCCAAAGGCGGAGATCGGGGCCGCTCGACAAGGGCGCGATCGAATGCAAAGTGAACGGCGAGCGCCGTCAATTCGCGGATCTACGCGACATGATCTGGAAAGTTCCGCAAATCGTCCGGCACCTTTCCGCGCTCGTCGAAATAAAACCGGGGGATCTCGTTTTCACAGGTACGCCGGCCGGCGTCGGCCCGGTGTTCAAAGGCGACGACATCGAGGCGACGATCGAAGGCCTGGAGCGGCTGACGATCCGGATCGGTTAGCGCGGCCGGCACCGATCGCGCATTTCGGCCACTGCAGCAGTGCCTCAGTTTGAGCTTGCTAGAGCGGGGCGTTGCGCCAGCAGACCCAAGTTTCATGGGCTCATTGCAGCGGCAAAATGCCGACCGCGCGCGCGGCCAGTCCGACGATGACTATCAGCGCGATGAGTGCCACATAAGCACGATCAGCATGGTTCAGCAGAGCTTTGACTTTTGATCTCGCGTCCATCTTGCGCTCCATTGGCCGCAAGAAGAGGGGATGACACGGGATAGCGTAAGGAATCGAGCCGAAAGACGGCGCGCCCGCCTAAGGAAAAGGTAAAGAGGCCCGCTATCCAGCGACGCGCGAAAGGTCCGCGACCTCGTTCACCGCGCGCCGCAAGCGCGCGAGAAGCCGCAGGCGATTGAGCCGCAGGGCAGGGTCCGGCGCATTGACCGTCACTTTGTCGAAGAATTGATCGACCGGCGCGCGAAGCTGCGCCAGAGCCTTCATCGCCGCCCGGAAATCCTCGCTTAGAATCGGTTTGGCCCATGCCGGGACGCTGTCTTGCGGGTCGAGCAGATCGGCGAGCGTCCACTCCTCCGGCTCCGACAAAAGGGATCGGGCATAGTCGTCTTCGAAAGCCGCCGCTTCCTGCGCGCTGGCCTTTTTCGCCTCGGCAAAGACGATATTCGCCGCGCGGCGGTACCCCACAAGGAGGTTCGCGCCGTCTTCCGTGTCGAGAAGGGCGCCGAGCGCATTTACGCGGCGCGTGATCAGAGCCAAATCATCCTGCATCGGCAACGCGAAAACCGCGTCGATCAGATCGTACCGGGCGCCGCGCTCGCGCAGATAAATTTTCAGGCGGTCGGCAAAAAAGGCGAGAAGCTCGGCGGAAAGCTCCCTTTCGCCGGCGATGGTTGTTTCCGCGCGACCGAAGGCGCCCTGCCCCGCATAATCCGCATAGGCCGTGTGGAAGACTGGAGTGAGTCGCAGCCGCAGCCTGTTTTCGAGGATCAACGCTATGACGCCAAGCGCCGCGCGGCGCAGGGCGTAAGGGTCCTTGCTGCCGGTCGGCCTCTCGTCGATCGCCCAAAAGCCGACCAGCGTGTCGATCTTGTCGGCGAGCGCCACCGCGACGGCTACGGGCGATGAGGGCACACGGTCGTTCAGCCCTTGCGGCTTGTAATGATCTTCGATCGCCTCGGCCACCTCAATAGTCTCGTCTTGCGCCAAGGCGTAATAGCGCCCCATCAGCCCTTGCAATTCGGGAAATTCGCCGACCATTTCCGAGGTGAGATCGGCCTTCGCGAGCAGCGCCGCGCGCCCGGCCAGCTTGGCGTCTGCCCCGATTTTTGGGGCGATGTCTTCCGCAAGCAGAACAAGCCGCTCGACGCGCGAGCGCTGCGAGCCTAGCTTGTCATGAAAGACGACGGACCCGAGCTTTGTCAGCCGATCCTCGAGCTTGATCTTGAGATCGGTGTCCCAGAAAAACTTCGCGTCCGACAGGCGCGCGCGCACGACGCGGGCGTTGCCCGCCGCGATTGCCGCGCCGCCGTCGCTGGCGTCGATATTCGCCACGAGCGCGAATTTATTGGCGAGCCGGCCGGTCGCAGAATCGTTCAGTACGAAGCATTTCTGATTAGCGCGGATCGTGGCGCGTATGACCTCCGGCGGAATGCCCAGAAAGGCGGAGTCGAATTCGCCAATCAGCACGACCGGCCATTCGACGAGCCCCGCGACCTCATGCAGCAAAGCCTCATCCTCGATCAAGTCAAGGCCATGGGCGAGGGCGAGATCGCGCGCGTCATGCAGGATGATGTCGCGCCGGCGCGCGGGATCGAGCACCACTTTGGCTTTTTCGAGCGCCGGCGCGTAATCGTCGAAGCGGCGCACGCGGATCGCCTGCGGCGCCATGAAGCGATGGCCGAAGGTGACGTTGCCTGCTCTGATCCCGTCGACGGAAAAAGGCACGATCTCCGGGTCTTCCGTTTCGGGTCCGAATGTTGCGAGGATCGAATGCAGCGGGCGCACCCAGCGCAACGATTCGGAGCGGATCGAAGCGGCGCCCCAGCGCATCGACTTCGGCCAGGGAAAGCGCTTGACGATAGAGGGCAAAACCTCGGCCAGGACGTCGATCGTCTCCTGCCCCTTGCGCTCGATCACGGCGACATAGAATTCGCCCTTTTTCTTCGGATCGACTTCGATTTTCGCCTCCGAAATCGAGGCGAGCCCCGCGCTTTTCAAGAACCCCTGAACCGCCGCCTCGGGGGCGCCGACGCGTGGGCCTTTTTTCTCCTCGCGCAGATCCGGCTGGCGCGCGGGCAACGCCGCGACGTGCAGGGCGAGGCGGCGCGGCGTCGCAAAACTCGCGGCGCCCTCGAAAGAGAGGCCGCGTTCGGTCAAAGCCTCGGTGACGAGACGCTTGAGATCGTCGGCAGCCTGCGCCTGCATGCGCGCGGGGATTTCTTCGGAAAAAAGTTCGAGCAGGAGGTCGGGCATGATCTCGTTCAGTTTGGGCGAGGGCGCGAGAAATATCAAAAAGGCATGCGCGCCCTCTATCGCCGCCATGCCGCCTTGCCTACGCCAAAGCCGCGCCAAACCGTTGACTAAGGGCTGAGTTCGCCTTCGCCAAGAAGAATTTTACCGAAGTCTCCGGTGGCGTCCCAGAGCGTTGTCTTTCGCCGATTGAAAAAGCTCGTCGTTCTCTGTTTGCGCAAGTGGAACGAGCAAGGCGCGCCGGCGTTTCACAGCAGAAAAGGAGACATGCCATGAATAAGCTTGCAATCCTTGGGAGTTCTTGCGCCGCTCTGCTTACCTTGGCCTCGGCCGCTTCCGCCGGTCCGATGAGCGTAACGCCAGCCGAACTCGTTGCGCCGCCTCAGCCGAAAGTCGAAATGGCGGCGTATCATCACCATTATTACCGTCATCACTATGCTCATTACCGCTACTACCGTCATGGCCGCTACTACGCCGTCAACCCCGGCGCGGCTGCCGTTGGGCTCGCGGCCGGCGGGGCGAACCTCGGCGTAGGTGTGGCGACGCTCGGCAACTGCGACATTTACGGGTGCGGCCCGGGCCACCGGTGGTAATGATCGCGGATATTGGGGCGGACCCTAATAGCGCGCATATTGGGCGGAAGATATTTTGGCACCGAGGAACGGCGCGTCCAGCGGTACTCTTCGGCGCGCTTCTTCGGTCCTGCGGTTTCCGTCGATTTTGCGTAAACAGGCGGAGGCGTGGCGTCTCTTGCGAGCAGCGGATTTTCTGCATCTCGGACCCCGCTGATTCAGCTAATCGCGGCGGCGCCTTTTCTTTGTCTAAGACAAGTGGAACGGCTAAGGCGTGTCGGCGTTTCATGGTAAATGGAGGCATGCCATGAATAAACCCAGAGTTCTTGGGATTTCCTGCGCTGCTATGCTTGCGTTGGCGTCGTCTGTTTCGGCCGCCCCCTTGAGCATAGCGCCCAGCGCGCTCGTCGTTCCGCCTCAGCCGAAAGTTGAAATGGCGGCCTATTATCACCACCACTACTACCATCACCACTACTACCATCATCATTACTATCACCATCGCCGATATTATGGCGCCAATCCCGGAGCGGTAGCCGCGGGGGCGGCGCTCGGCGCGCTGTCGCTCGGCCTCGGCGCGGCGACGCTCGGCGACTGCGGTCTTTATGGGTGCGCCTACGGCTATGGCTACGGCTACGGCTATCCCTATTACGGCGGATATTATGGCGGCCCCTACTATGGCGGCGGATATTATGGCGGGCCCTACTATAGCGGCGGATATTACGGCGGCCA
The DNA here is from genome assembly GCA_963789645.1 of uncultured Alphaproteobacteria bacterium. Classification (GTDB taxonomy): domain Bacteria; phylum Pseudomonadota; class Alphaproteobacteria; order Rhizobiales; family Beijerinckiaceae; genus Methylocapsa. Next base: position 427,778 of record CAWBLM010000013.1, read on the forward strand.
CGCATGGCGCGGTGGACGCTATGCCGGATATCATGGCGGAGTTCGCACCGGCCGCAGCGTCGGCTTCGGCGGCGGATTCCACGGCGGAGGATTCCACGGCGGAGGATTTCATGGCGGAGGATTTCATGGCGGCGGGTTCCACGGCGGAGGGTTCCACCGCTGATCGCCGCTGGGCGCCACGCTTTCAGTTCTGAGCGCCGCCGCCCGCCGCGGTCTTCAGCCAGGCCGCGCCGCAGGCTTTGGCGAGTTCGCGAACGCGTAAGATGTAGCTTTGGCGCTCCGTGACCGAGATTACGCCGCGCGCATCAAGCAAATTGAACAGATGCGAAGCCTTGAGGCATTGGTCATAGGCGGGCAGCACGAGGCGATGGCGCTCGCCCTGATCGCCAACCTCATCCAAGACCCGATCCCAGGGCTCATCCCCAACCTGACGCGCGACCTCATGCCTCACCTGACGCCTGACATCCATGATCTGACCCATGACCGGGCCCCTGTTGCTATTGCTATCATCCCTCATTTTCGGCTGACCTGACCCGCGACCTGATCCTCGACCTGAGGCGGCGAGCAGCGCTCTGCACTCCGCTTCGGCGTCGCGGAAGTGCTGGAACAGAAGCTCCACATCGGCGGCCTCGAAATTATAACGTGAATATTCTTCCTCGGCCTGTTTGAAGACGTCGCCGTAGGTGATCTTGTCGTCGCCCGCGCGGCCATTGAAATTGAGGTCGAAGACGCTCTCGACGCCCTGCACATACATGGCGAGACGCTCGAGCCCATAGGTCAATTCGCCCGAGACAGGCGCGCACTCGATTCCGGCGACTTGCTGAAAATAGGTGAATTGCGAAACCTCCATGCCGTCGCACCAGCACTCCCAGCCAAGCCCCCAGGCGCCGAGGGTCGGACTTTCCCAATCATCCTCGACAAATCGAATATCGTGCAGGCGCGCATCGACGCCGATCGCCTCAAGCGATCGCAGATAGAGCGCCTGTAGATCGGGCGGCGACGGCTTGAGGATCACCTGGAATTGATAATAGTGCTGGAGTCGATTGGGGTTTTCGCCATAGCGTCCGTCCTTCGGGCGGCGGGAGGGTTGCACATAGGCCGCTCGCCACGGGCGCGGGCCGAGCGAGCGCAAGGCCGTCGCCGGATGAAACGTCCCTGCGCCAACCTCCATGTCGTAGGGTTGCAGAATGACGCAACCCTCTTCGGCCCAAAATTGCTGCAGCCTTAGCAGCAGTCCCTGAAAAGAGCGCGCGGGATCGAGCGCGGCAGCCTCAGCCTTGTCCGTCGGGACCGAAGTTTTGTGCGCGGCGTTGGTCATGGTGGAGCGCCTCGATCGCCGAGCGAAGGGCTCGTACTATAGACCGGAGGTTATGACCGGTACAATTGTCAAGGTCCTGCCGAGGATTCCTTAGGCTCAAAAAATAAAACTCTCTCCAAAAAACTGGTTTTCCGTTGCGCGATTTGGCTTTTCGATGCACCCTTTACAGATAAATTTTACTACCAGGGCTATTTACCGATCCCCGATGTCGCTTGCTTCGAGGAGGAATAAATGAAGCTTCACCGCCTGTTCGCTCTTGCCGCTTTCGTTTTAACGCTCACGGCCGGCGGCGCGGGACTTGTTCAAGCCGCGCCGGCGTCAAGTCTTTTGCAGGCTGGAGCCAGCGTCCGCGCTTTGGAGACGCCGGCCGCCGCTGCACAGCCCGTGGAAAAAACGTATTACTATTACCGTCGTTACTATCACAGGCATTATTATCATCCATACTATCGGCGGCATTACTATCACAGATATTATTATCACCCACATTATTATTATCACCGCTATTATTACCATCCGTACTATCACCACTACTGGCGTCGATACTATTGGCATCCGTACTATTATTACTAGCCGGATTTTCGCAAAAGCTGACCGAGCTCATCAAAGGCGCCTTCAATCGGGGTGCCTTTTTTGGAGCCGTTCCGGCCTGCGTCTGTCTCCCTCGAAACGCTCCCGCCGCCGCGATCTCCAAATAGCCTCCAGTTCATGCGGATCGATTTTGCGCCATTCAGCAACTTCTTCTGCATCAGGTTCTGGGCAGGGGACGTCCTCGACCAGCTGCAAATACCCTTGTTCTGCCGCAGCGAAATTCTTTTGATCTTCAGGACGTGCAAAAACAATAATGGCTTGCGCGAGAGTATAATCCTGGTCGGTCGTCGGCATTCGCGCGCACCTTTCGCGAAGCACCGGGGAAAAGTACGGAAAACGAGTTGGTGCAGCTCGCTTGTCAGCTGGCCGGCCTATCCCGCGTGTTCAAATATTGCGCTTGCCAAGAAGGGTGACAATTTTTCCTTCGTGACTGCGCTCCTCGACGATCGCAGCGACATGCGCACCCCAGGCTTCCAGCGCCGCCCGGCTCTCAGTGGCGAAGTCATGCCGTTGGTAGACGCCGGCGATGCCGCCGCGGGTGCCCGAAACATGATTGAGGATTCGCTCGGTGACTTCGAGCCTGACGCCGAGCCGCTGCAACCCCGTTGCGACCGTTCTTCTCGCATCGTGGAGGCGCCAGCCCGTCACACCAGACTTCGCGTCGAGCGCGGCCTTCGCCTTGGACCAGCCTGAGAACGCACCCCGAAGGCCGGGGAACGCCATATCGCCGAATTGGGGAATCCCGCGCAGCAGATCCCGCGCCAGTCCGGGCAGCGGCACGAGATTGGCTACGCCGTTCTTGGCGCGCTCGGGGGGAATCGTCCAGGTCGCCAGATCGTCCGACAATTCCGCCCACGCCAGACCGCCCACCTCTTCCCGCCTTTGGCCGGTCAGAATGAGCATCCGCACAATGCTATTGAAGGGGCCTGGCCCGTCCGCAGCGCGCCAGATGGCGGCGAGTTCATCGTCAGAGAGCACGCGCTCCCTTTTTATCGTGGGCGTCGTCGGCAGATTGAGAAATGGGTTTGATGCGAGCGAGCCGCGCTTCACGACCCAGCTATAAGCGGCTTTGCCATAACTGGCGGTTTGCCCTGCCATGACCGCGCTTCCTTTTCGAGCCATTGCATCGAGCGTCTTAACGACAATCGCCCGGCCGAGATCGGCAGCCGGCAGATCGAGATAACGTCTGAAGGCGTAGCGCAATGCTCGTATAGCCTCAGTGGCATAACCGGGGCGTCTGCTAACCAGATGCAGGGCTTGCCAATCCAAGAGCAACGCGGCGAGCGTCATGGCGTCATGCGCCGCCTTAGCGCGGGCCTCGGAGGCGGCTATTTTTCTCATCGAAGCCGGGTCAATGCCCTTCGCAACATCGCCCATGATGGCTTGAGCGGCGGCCCGGGCCCTGGCCAGTGAGATGGCGCTGCATGAGCCAAGCGGAATCCGGCGTTTTTGGCGGTCGAACGTGTACTGCGCGAGATAGGTCTTGCGGCCGCTCGCCGTCACGCGGACCCCGAGTCCGCGTTGGTCGCCGTCGAAAAAAAGAGCATCGCGTTTGCCGGCGGGACACGCCAGAGCTTCGATTCTGGTCAGGGTCAGTTTCATCGCTGCTCCTCGAATCCGCACCGAATTAGCGGACCCCGAGCGGACCCCGCCAAACGTCATTTTCTGACGTCGCGTGTCGTCTCATGTCAGGGGGTAGAGCATGAAATAGGCAATAAATCAATGCGTATGTCGGGTCCGCTGTATTCCACGTCGCGCCGTGTCGCGCTAGACGCACTTATTTGTAATGAGAAGGTCGCTGGTTCAACTCCTGCAACCGGCACCAAATCAAAATCCAACACGATCCGACTAATGTCCAGAAAGCATTGAAAAAGCAGTAGTTTTTCAATTTCATCGTCTAGCAGCGTCCATTCCCGTCCATTGACATCCGCCGCTTAAATTGTTGGCCTTATTGTTGGCCTAGGCGAGGCCAACATATGGACGAGGCCAACAATGCCGCTCTCAGATGCCGCTATTCGAGCTGCGAAACCGCAAGAGGGTCGCACGACCAAGCTCTCAGATGGCGGCGGCCTCCAATTATGGGTTGCGCCATCAGGCTCCAAGCTATGGAAAATCGCTTATCGGCTCGGCGGCAAGCAGCTAAAGCTCAGTCTTGGCTCCTATCCTGCGATTGGCCTCAAGGATGCCCGCGAGCAGCGCGACGCCGCCAACTGTCAATCGGCTTCGAATTTTTTGCACGCCGAATAACAGCCTGTTCCTCGGCTATTTCGTGTTCACCGCCATGTCGTGGCTGATTCGCATGTCCTTTGGCATCGCCGCCGGCTTCGTGCTCGGCAACGGATGGATCGTCGCGAACTGGCTCGGCATGTTCGTTCTCCTCTCCATTTTCGTCTTGACTCACGTCATCGCGGCGCTGATGTCGTTCCGGATGATTTCGCTGATTCCACATCATTTCCCGAAACTAATCGGCTTCGCCTCCGCCAATCGCGTCGATATGGAGCAGTTCAGCAGAGAGACGCCGCCTACATCGGAACTGGCGCAGCGCTGAAAGAGATCGGCAGCAGCGTCGGCCCGAAGAAGCTCACGACGACCGGGCAAGGTGGGCAAAATGTCCGAAATCAGTTACAAAACCTCAGCAAAAAAGGCGGCGCCCAAAGCGCCGCCCGCTCTTTTTTGAACCCGTCCCTCTTCCGGATCAGCTCGGCCAGAAGCTCTCCGACGTGCGTAAATACTCCATCACCGAGGCGAGCCGCCGCGTCCGCAGCTGGTAGTTTTCGAGGCCGCTCTTGAACGCCAGCAAAAAGAACACCAGGCAGAACGGAACGAACTCGACCGCCGTGACGAGAAAGCCCGCTCTGTAGCGCGTCAGTCTGGATGGAAGGCGTATTGCCTCGTCTGAAATGCTGCCTAAAATAAACCTGTTGCCTCATCTGATTTGCTCCTTTTGGGCGTCAGAGGGCATAGGCCGATATGAGGCAGATAAGCATGACGACACGCGACGAACTTGTGGCGGCCATAACGGGCCGATACGCGTGGAGCGGCCGTTCGGAAAAGAGTCGGATTCTCGATGAGTTCGTTGCGGTAACAAAAATGCACCGCAAGCACGCGCAGCGCCTGCTGAGGCAAGCCCAACCACGCCAGCGATCGGCGCCTCGACCAGGACGCCGGATTTACGATGAAGCGGTGCGTGAGGCGTTGATCTTGCTGTGGGAGGCATCCGATCGTATTTGTGGCAAACGGCTCAAGTCTCTTGTGCCGATGCTCATCGAGGCGATGGAGCGGCATGGACATCTCAGACTTGCGGATGAGGTTCGCGCGCGTCTCCACTCAATGAGCGCCGCTACGATTGATAGATCGTTGCGGGAAGTCAGGGAGCAAGTCGGTGGCCGCAAGCGGCGCCGGGCGGTTGCGTCGGCCTCCTTGCGCCGAAGCGTGCCGGTGAGGACATTTTCTGACTGGAATGATCCCCCACCGGGGTTCTTCGAGGCCGATTTGGTCGCTCATAGCGGTCCGCGGGCAACCGGCAGTTTTATCCAAACCTTGGTGCTCACTGATATCGCCACGGGATGGACCGAATGCATGCCGCTCCTCTTTCGCGAGCAAACTCTGTTGACCGAGGTGCTGTCGCAAATGCGGGTTCGGCTACCCATCGATGTTCTCGGGTTCGATACGGACAACGATAGCGTTTTCATGAATACGACGGTTAAGGACTATTGCGTGGCGAATGAGATCGAGTTCACGCGCTCGCGGCCCTACCGTAAAAACGATCAAGCTTGGGTCGAACAAAAGAACGGCGCCATCGTCCGGCGCATCGTCGGCTACCGGCGGTTCGAAGGGCTCGAGGCTGCCGCCGAATTGAGCCGTCTCTACGCTTCGGCGCGGCTCTTCGTGAACTACTTCCAACCTTCTTTCAAACTTGCTGAAAAGCAGCGTGACGGCGCGCAGGTCCGCAAGCGCTACCACAAGCCGGCGACGCCATATCAGCGATTGCTGGATGATCCGAGAACTCCGGCGGATGTCCGTCTTCAAATCGGTTCAGTTTACGCGACCCTTGATCCAGTCCGGCTCCTGCAAGATATTCGGGCTAGTACCCAGAATCACTGAACCGCGAAAGTTGGCTTGAGGCGTTTCTGATGGACCTCGGACGCTGTCCATTCGAAGGGCTTTGCGGTCTCGTTGTAGGTTTCGATGAAGGTTGTGATATGGGCCTTGAGTTCGCCAAGCGAGTTGAAGGACGCTCCCCGGAGCGCCTTGCCGGTCAAAATCGAGAACCAGATCTCGACCTGGTTCAGCCAGGACGCTCGCGTCGGCGTAAAATGGAAATGCACATTTGGATGGCGCCTCAGCCAGCGATCGTTCTTCGGCTTGTGCGTATTCAGATTGTCGAGGATGACATGAATCTCGCGCCCCTCATGTTGGGCGACGACACGGTTCATGAAATCGAGAAACTCGACGCGCCGGCGCCGTTTGTACTGGCGTCCCGTCACCTTGCCGGTGGCGACGTCGAAAGCGGCGAACAGCGTCGTCACGCCATGCCTTGTGTAATCGTGCGACTGGCCCGTCAGCGCCCTGCCGTTCGGCATCTTCAGGTAGCCTTGCGCGCGCTCCAGCGCCTGGATCGAGGGCTTCTCGTCGACGGCGAGGACCAGAGCGTTCTCGGGCGGTTTCATGTAGAGGCCGACCACCGCGGCCGCCTTGGCCGCAAACGCGGGATCGTTGCTCTCGCACCAGCTCTTGCGAGCGGCAAGATCGATCTTGTGAGCGCGCAGAAAGCGCCAGACATATTGCACCCCGACGTCGCCGAGGGCCGCGGCGATCAACGGCCCGGTCCAGCGCGCATAGCCGGCAGGGACTGGCTGGTCGAGCGCCGCCAGAATGCGTTGGTCGTCAGTCTCTGTATATTTTGGATCATTGCCCCGCTCGCCGGTTTCGTCGAGCCCGGCCCGACGCCGCCTGGCGTAGCGAACGCGCCATTTCGACGCCGTTCCAGTCGTGCAGCCGACCTCCCGGCCGATGGCCCGCGTCGCCAAACCATCCGCCGACAAGAGTACAATCCGCGCCCGTTGCCGAAGCCGGTGTTCGGTCTTTGTCGAGCGCGCCAGGCTCTCAAGCTCGGCGCGCTCCGCCTTGGTCAATGTGATAGGGGTCGCCTCAGGGATACTTTTCATGCATCCATGAATCACGACTCACGCATCAGCGAAAGCGGATACTAGGCAGCAGAAGCTTGTCGAAATCGCCGACGCGCCAGTCGCAACAACGGAAGCAGGATCAATCTCTCCGCCAACGATCGACCAGTTCCTTGCCAGCTTGAAGACGGCATGGCGGGAGGGTGAAGTCAATCCAACCGCTAAGGCCAAAGCAAAAGTTCCGCGCTCGCGCCGACGACCCGATCCGCTGGCGTTGGTCAACCTGCAGATTGAAAGCTGGTTTGCGGCGGAACCCTGGCGAACCGCCCGTGAGTTCCTCGATCGCCTAATGGCCGAACATCCACAGCTCTATCGAGACGGCCACCTCCGTACGCTGCAGCGATGGCTGAAAGTTCTGCGCCGGCAGGCGGCCCAAAGTCTTGTCCTCGGGTCCACGAGCCATGCTGATCAATCCTGCCCACTCCTCGAACATTTGGAAAACAGGGAACCGGCACTCTCGTGAAAGACCAACGGGACGCCAGCCGCTCGCTCGCTACGGCGCAATGGGAAGCGCGCTTCGCGAGCGGCTTGCTTCGGGGAAGTACACCGAGAAAGTAAGGCTGAATCCACGACGGCCGGGAGCATTTATGTTCAGGCAACAAACAGGCGTTCGGGAACATTTTCGCCTGAGGCAATACGTCTTTCACCTTGATTGTCGCGCGGCACCGCTCCTCCAGAAATCGCCAGTCGATGACCCGGCCGAGCTTCGCCAGCGGATGGGTCAGGTCACCGATCTGGTCGAGCCGCGCTCGGAAGAGATCGTTCTGCCCGCTGTCCCGCCGTTCCTTCGGCCGCATCGAATCACCCTCCCGCCGAGCCAACGGCGGAAGAGAATCACGGCAAACGGCGCCAATCAATTTGAAAGAAATCAAGCCGCTCGATGCGCTTCTCTTGCAAAAACCAATACTCGCCGAGTCACGCAAACTCGCAGAAAATCAGGGCGATCAGGATACTTCACGGACGACTAATCATCGGCGGTAGCGCGCCGCCGCTGCAACACAACCACAACGTGATGCGCTGCTCCGCAATTTCTGCGCCCGGCACAGCCGAACCACCAGAGCAACACGGATAGCCAGCCCCGCGCCTCACAACACAGGACCAATTCTACGATGGAACGCCCGGTGTCGCCATTTATGTTCCCGATCTGGTATCGCTTCCAGATCACCTCTGCACTCTCGATCCTTCATCGGCTCACAGCACCGCTCTGGGAGCGGATTCGATCTTGCTCGCCTGCTGGCTGTTCTCTGTCGCCGCGGGTGGCAAATCGTTTGCAGCGACGCATGCTTTCATCCTCGCGCCGAGCGGGATGCTGCTGTTGGTTCTGGGGTCTTCTATCACCTATGCAACGGGATCCGGCATCTCACCTGGGACGTGGGCTACGGCTTCTTCGGCTTGTAAGCGATGACAATCAATTCAAGAGTGGTAGTGGATTACAGCGCGGATCGAGAAGGCCTCGAACGATCACGGTCTTGAAAGCCACAAAGTTTTTATCGATGTGCACGAGGGGACAAGATGGACACTGCGTATCTCTCCGCCCTTGCCGCGCTGGCGGGTTCATCGGTCGGCAGTTTGACCTCTTTCCTTAGTTCGAGGCTCGGACAGAGCGCTCAGCTCAAGGCCGGGCTCGTTCTGCACGACAAGGGTCGCAGACAAGAGCTGTACCACGACTTCGTTACAGTAATGAAGCGTCACAGTTGTATATCGATGCAGTCACACACGATAAGCCGGACCCGTCCAGGACGGTCGCCCTCTACGCTCTGATCAGCCGGATGCGCATCCTATCGTCGGCGAAGGTGGTGGAAGAGGCTGACAAGGTGGCCCGACTGATCGGGGACTGTTATCCCAAGCCCAACAAGACATTTAATGAGTTGCACGATATGGTCGAGGAATACGCGCTCGACCCATTGCGGGGCTTTTCCGAATGCTGCCGAGAAGAGCTGCAAAGGCTAAAACGTTAGTGATGCTGGATCTCGGTTTGCGAATTCCCCGTACCGCAAGCCACGTGCGCCATATTGGCGGCGCGGGTCACGCCTGCCTTGCGCAATCAGTGTGCCGAGACTGCACCCAAAGGGGGACTTACGGCTACCGTTGCTTACCAGATGGTCGAAACCTCGCCGCTATGGTTGACTGAATCACCGCCTGTCGTGTCGCTTCGTTCCCGTACATCTCGGGGCAGACGGCGCGGCATCGGAGGCGTTTTCTTGACGGGGTACACGCCGTCCCGGTCGGCCGGCAACCTTCGCCCGAGAGCATTTGCGTCCGCCGCGAAGCCTTCGCGAACGCGGCGCAACACCGCCAGGAACGTCTTCAGCTCCGCCGCTGACCAACCCTGAAACACCGCGCGCAATCGCGTGATGTTGACGTCGATCGCCTTGCCGATGACCGCTTCGCCCCTGGAGGTCAGGGTTGCAAGGAGTTGTCGGCGATCGTCGCGGTCGGTCGAGGATCTTACGAAGCCCTCGCGCTCGAGAGCCGCCATGAGGCCGGAAACGGTCGCGCGCGTGACGCCGAGCCTGGCGACGATTTCCTTGTGCGGAACGGCGCCACCCTTGGCTGCCCATAGCAGCACCAGAATCTCGAAACGCGCCGGAGACCCCACCGTGTCTTCAAACCAATCGGTCAGAACGTTGTCTACTTGTTGCGTAGTCGTGCGCAGCGCGGTAATCGCTTCCATTGTCTGTACCAACCGCGCTGGGAAGCGCTGCCGAATTTCCTCGACGACCGTTGGCGGCGGCGCCGGGGCGAGTGTCGGCGGTGTCCGGGAACTCATGGGACGTCTCCAGTCAATCCGTTAGGCGTCAGGGCCTATCTGTATTGCGCCTAACAGACTAGATGATCTTCCCGATCGTATTGTCAAGCTTTTTGGCGCCGGGCCCCTAGGCTCCAGGCGTCACGCCGCCGTGGAACGGGCGGGACCGACGCTCTTTAAAGCAAGACCTCACGGAGATATGATCTTTAGGGAGGCCTTGACTTGTTAGCCAACATACCTTATTTTGTAAGGAGCGCGACAAATAGAGGCCAAATGTCCGCCGCCTTCAACCTTGTTCGCGTGCCTCCAGTCGGCTCTTAAGAGTTGGAGAGGATCATGACTATTGCCGTATCGCCGCCACCTCGCCTTCCTTTTGAAGAAGGGCGCCCGCCACACCGAGACCATTGGAGCCCTTTTCTCAAACCCGAGGGCCATCCAGTGAACCGACAGATTGACCAGCATTTGTCGACGGATGATCGGATCAGCGGCTCTGCCGCCGCGCGATCTCGTTTGGGCTCTTCCGCCTGCTTTCGAAGCAGCGGCTGCTTCTGGAGGGCGATAGACCCGTGCGCCTCGGGCAGCCGGGCGTTGGATATCCTGATCGCGCTGACCGAGCGCCCGGGCGAGTTGGTCAGCAACGCGAGCTCATGGCCATGGTGTGGCCTGACACCATCGTGGTGGAAGGGAACCTGACGGTTCACATCACTGCGCTGCGCCGGGCGCTCGGCGACGGTCAGGCGGGTAACAACCGATACATCGTCAATAGTCCTGGACGCGGTTATCATTTTGTTGCTTTCGTCACGTTCGTCGATCAGCAGCACTGCGATAGCCGAACATCTCTTTCCTGCACCACATCGACCCGTCGCCGTTGCGTGGCGGAGCGGCGGAGCCGGGGCGGTGTCCAGGTAATCATGGAGGTGTCCGGCCAATCCGTTAGGCGTCAGCGCCTATCTGTAGCGCGCCTAACAGATTAGGCGATCTTCGCGATCGGTGTTTTCAACCTCTTAGGCACCGGGCCCCTGGGCGCCAGCCGTCACGCCGCCGTGGAACAGGCGGTACCGATGCATGGACTAACAGCCGTATCTTTTGGGGCACACACGCTAGGACTTATAGGAGCCAATCATGAACGAATGGGCCTTGTTTTTTCTGGTCTACGTCATCCGCAATGCGGTAAACGATGCTGATGCGCAGATCGCCGGCTTGCGCTGGTATCTCTGGCATAAGGGTTACGCCAATGAGTGACGCAATAAAAAATCGAGAACCCTCGCACGTTTAGCCTGCATTATGCAGCGTTCTGACCGGTACGGCGGGCAAAACGTTGCGTTCGCGTGATTTTTTCTGATTCGCTCGGTCGCGGCCGCGCGGCGTCTTTTCCGGCGGAAAGCCAGATGGCGTTGTGTCGAATGTTTGCGGGTCGACGGGACGAGCTCGAGGGTTAGGGGCGCGCCCCGTCGCTCACGTGCCGAGGCGCGCTATGCGCCCGAGCGCAAGACGCAGAATATCCTGGGCGGGGCACGATGTCGGCGAGTGAACCCGGATCGTCATCTCGACGACGCGGGCGGCGACTTTGATGAGCCGCAGGCGCAGCGTGTCGAACTGCGCGACATGCCACTTGAACGCTTGGCCATCGATGCGCGCAGGCCCCACATGAGCCAGTAGGCGCCAGCGTGAAGGAACAGCCGGAACTGGTTGGCGGTGGCCTTCGTGCATGAAGTGCGGTCGGCCGCCTGAACCGCGCCGGGATTTCCGGAGGCCGTTTGGGTTGAGTTACGCTGCCATGGCGGCGTCCTCGAGTTGTGCATAGTAGCGCGCTTCGGCCTCGGCGGGCGGAATGTTTCCGATAGGCTCGAGGAGCCGGCGGTTGTTGAACCAGTCGACCCATTCGAGCGTGGCGAACTCCACCGCCTCGAAGCTCCGCCAGGGACCGCGCCGATGGACGACCTCTGTCTTATAAAGGCCGTTGATGGTCTCGGTGAGCGCATTGTCATAGCTATCGCCGACGCTGCCGACCGACGGCTCGACGCCGGCCTCGACGAGACGCTCCGTGTATTTGATCCAGACGTATTGCACGCCGCGGTCGCTGTGATGGACGAGGCCGCTTTTTCGCACAGGCTGTCGATCATAAAGGGCCTGCTCCAGCGCGTCGAGAACGAAGTCCGCCCGCGCCGAACGGGACGCGCGGGAGCCTTGGCGACGCACCCTTGTCGGCGCGGACGGCGCTAGCGGTGGCCATCTTCCCTTCGTGAGTCAGCAGCGCGCGAACGGGAAATCTTTTTTGATGCTGGCGAGGGGATGCCATCGATGGATGCGGTCGAGGCGGCGGGCGGGCGTATGATCCATCCAGAGGCGCGGCGATTATGCGGAGCGTGGATGAGCCGGTCGAGCTTGCGGTTCGAAGCGGCGCTCCATTCGCGGCTGCGCGGCAAGTCATGCTGCTTCCATGGCAACGATCTCAAGATCGAGGTCGCCGGCAGCTGGCGCTATCCGGACGGACTCGTGGTCTGCCGCCCGATAGACAACAATGCGACCGTCGTCACCGAGCCCGTCGTCTTTTTCGAGGTTCTGAGCCCGAGCACTGCAAGCAAGGACCGGATCGTCATGAGCTGGGGATATCAGGCGACGCCGACCGTCCAGCGCTATTTCGTGCTCGAGCAGGACCGTCTCGGCGCGACCGTCTACTCAAGGGTCGGCGAGGGCTGGACCTTCGACATCCTCTCCGACGGCGCTGTGCTGTCCATGCCGGAGATCGGCGTCGAGGTCCCTTCTCGCCGAGCTCTACGAGGGCCTCGTCTTTGAGCCGCAAAACGACGCCAACGATCCGACGCCCTCAGAATAAGCGCGCCGATCGTCCACTCGCCGTCTCGCGGAGCGGTTTCCTCAATCAGCGTGAGAGACGCGTCTCCCAAGAGGCATGCTGCGGCAGCCGTCGGGGAAGTCTCATCCGCGCGTGGCGCCTATCGAGCCCTTGCGCGCCGCGGTAAAAGCGGGCGCCGATCAAGCGGGCTCCACAGACGCTTCCGTCGCGTTCCCGGACAGGCCGGCTCAAGCGTTTGCCTCCTCGCCCAAAAAGTGCGCTATGTCGCGCGCCACATCCGCTTGCATTCGTGCACGCTCCGCCGCTCCTTCGCTCGGCTTTTCCGGGCTGGAGCCGGTCGCGGCCTCGTCCAGAGAAACGGCGGCCTGATCGCGCAGCGCGGCATAGACCAGCTACCGCTAGCGCCGGGCCGCCCCGACAAGGGTGCGTCGGCAATGCTCCCGCGCGTGCCGCGCGCCCTTGCGGCGCGATTGCCTCGCGGTCGGCCGGACAGCGCCACTTCCGAAAACAATAATTGTGTTCGGTCCCGATCGCGCCGAGCTGGCGGCGTAAACCTACGGGTATCGATTACTAAAGACTGGCGCCGGGAGGCAATTTAATGTTTGCTTTCTCAAGTGCCCTCTGCTCGCGGGCGAGCGCCCGCTGGAAGCTTGGCCGCGCGCGAACTCGCTCGCCATGGCCTCCTAGCGCAGGATAGGTAGAGAGATCGAATCCCCCGGCGGCTGCGATGCCGTAAAGCCAAGACAGATAAACGTCGACGATCGACCAATGATCGCCGTACCACCATGGTGCGTTAGCGAACCGCTGTTGAAGCAATTCTGCAACCGGGCGAAACGCTCCGATCGCATGCGATTTGACCGGCTCGCCGTCGCCTTCGGTGAGGGCCGCCGGCCTGAAGACTGCGCGAACAATGGGATGCAGAGTTCCCGAACACCAGACGAGATCCGACACGGAAAGGGCGCGATCGAAAGCGCTTGCCGAAAAGGGCAGGATGCCGGCTTGTGGGGATTGCTCATGGAGATAACGGAGGATGGCGACGTTTTCCGTCAACACGCGTCCGTCCAACAACAGAGCGGGAACCTTTCCCTTCGGGTTAATCGCCAAATACTGCGGCGATTTTTGCTCCCCTGTCAGGATGTCAATCGGCCGATCAAAATATTCGACCCGGGCTTCCTCGAGCGCATTCATCGTAACGCGCGAACAGGCGCCAGGCATGTGAAAGAGCGTCGGAATGTTCACAGCAGTTCTCCTTGCAATTCATGTGGCTAATCATGTGGCTAAGCGGCGTTCCGTCGCGCGCGACAGGTCGCCGCCTCCAAGTCGTAAAGCCCAGGCAACGCCTGCTCCAAGGCCTCGCGCCGATCCTTCAAAAGCTGGATTCGCTCCCGCACCCCCTTGAGCAAAAACCGGTTCTGCTTTTCGCGCAGCGGATCCGCGTCGTCGAGATCCAGGAATTCTTTGATGCCCCGCAGTGTGAAGCCGACCTTCTTGCCACGCAGGATCAACTTCATTCGGGCCCGATCGCGCGCGATGTAATCCGCATGTTGCCGACCCGCCGAAGCGCGATCAGCCCCCTTGCCTCGTAGAACCGGATCGTGCGCGGCGTGATTCCGAAAGTCGTCGCCAGTTCCGTCACGCTTTGAAATTCATCGCTGACCGGAACATTAGCAACATTCGGACTCGGCGCTCTGGTCATCAGGCTCCCCAATACGGCACCTGCATGACCAGGTTCAAGCATGGCTGACACTCTTCAAGTCCAAATTGTTATGACGGACCCCTTGCATCCCGTCCGCGACGCCGCAGCCTTCCCGCGCTCCTCCGCAACGAGCACTGCCTAAAATTTAGTGACCAAGCCAAGCGACGCGATATTAGAACACAGAAAATATTGCTTCCATTGCGATTGCTACAAAGCCCCAATCAATTTGGGACCCGCCGCGCTCCCGCAAGCATTCTTCGCCTCAATATTTCGCGGTGACGACAGGTGGAGGCGCATCGAAGCGATAGTTCGCGGTGACCGCGACGGCATCGGCGTTTGAGTAAGAGGTGCCGGCGAATGGAACTCCGTGGAATTGAGGGTTCGCAGTGCTCGTGAGGTTGATCGGCGTTTTCGGAAAAAATACGTGCTGATAAGCAAAATCAACCGACAATTGCGGGGTGATCTGGTAACTGCCTCCGAAGCCTAGGTAGAATTCGATCGGCGTCAGGCAAATTGACGTTCCGTATAGCGGTCGTGATCGGGGACTTTTCGTAGCCAAAGCCCGAACGCAACGTCACCTGTGGACTCAACTTGTACTCCCCGCCGCCGCTAATCAACCAGCCGTCGCGGTACGAGAAATTTAAAGGCAGAGCCGGCAAACCGTTGACATCAATAGCGAACCGGTTGAAAACACCCCAATTGGTCCACTGATAGGTGAAGTCCAAAGTCAGATCATCGGTCACCACCTGTCGATAGCCAACGTTGAGCTGACCAGGAAGGGTCAAATTGGCATTCGCCGAATAGGAGCCCGGCAGGATCACACCCGAAAGCCCCGGAAGGGCAATATTGTTCGTTAGCGATCCGCCCAGGTGGGGGTGCGCTGCGAAGCGATAGCTCATGCCAAACTCCGCTCCAGCCGATGGCTTTATCGTAAAGCCATACTTGGCGGTGGCCGTGATATCGTGCCCATAGAACCGAAAGTAGCTGCCTGGGACCAAAGGCGTCACCAAATTGCCTAGGTGCGCCTCAAAATAAAAGATTTCAGCGCCAGCAGCGACCGAAAGCCAATCGGTGAGTTTAACCCCCATCATTGGCATACCGGCGACGGTGAAAACACCCGTGTATGTGTCATAGAAAGCTGCGGAATAGCCGGGATAAACCTTCGTAACAAGTCCGTAGGGGGCGCCGGTACTTAACCCGAACCAAATCTTATCATTGACTTGATAAGTCGCCTGACCGGAGGGAAGCCAGCGCCCGCCGTTCGCGAGGTCATCCGTGGTTTGTCCATCGCGGAGATTCGATATGAATGCTCGGATGAATAAAGCTGACCGATTGCGATCCCCACATCCCATCGAAATCCGTTATAGTCGCCGGATTGTATTCGAGTGAGCCCAAACCTGACCCGCCCGCCGCCGCGCCTGCGAAACTCAAACTAAGCGATTTTGCGTCGGGTGGGTTGATGTCAAAGGATCCCGCGTGAGCGGTTGTGACCGCGGCGATGGATATCGTGATGTTCAGAGCGAGAAGGCCAATGCCCTTAGCGAAAGAATTCTTCATTTGCTGATCCTTGGAAAGTTCAGGAAAGCGACCGCCATTCTCGACGGAGCCACGCAAGGGGATTGGGCGCAAATTCTTCTATGGCTGACGACGTCGGAATGGTCATTCGACCCTTCCATCTCCACGAGTACGATACCCCAGCCTTTTTTCAACGACATGCTTCCAGGTCAGCCTGAATTCCCGCGCTTCCATAATTTCCCCCCAACAGTGACGTTTCACATCGGTCGCAATTAAACTCAAACAGGTTGCCTACCTTTATTGTCGTTCCCTACCAGAGGTTATACGAGCACAGCTCGGTTACGTTAGGTAGAGGAAGGACGGCGGGCACGACGGTCTGCACGCTTTCCGTTGCCACAGCCGTGGAGGCCGGCAAAAGAAATGCCGAGGCTAAGACTGCATTCGCCAAAGCGATACCCCGATACGGGATTGCAGCTATATTTCTCATTCGATCCCCCCTCTTCATCTGCTTGCCGGATTCGGGCAGAGCGCACCCGGGCTGTCTGCAGGCCGAAAGGCCGCTGCACTCTCCGCTTGATTTTTTATCCTGGCGCCGCTTCGGACGTCAATTTTAAGTATATTACAAAGTGCGCGAAACCCCCGCAAAGTTTCACGATTGACGATCGCTGTGACATTTTTGTTGTGAACAGCGAGGGCAATGCTTCACGATTCCAGACCCTTCCAGTAGCGCTGGCAATAATCGATCATCGATCGCTGACTGAGTTCGGGATAAAGTCGGCGCGAACGACGACACATGATCTTTGTTTCGTCTGATTGACCGATGCCGATCGGCTCTCGATCGGGCCGCCGGCAAGCGGAGCGGCTCGCGTTTTCTCGGCGCTGGCAAAGGCTCGCGCCGGGGGCTCTTGGGAAGCAATCGCCGCCAGAACGATCGCGCTCACGCCGGCTATGGCGCATCCCAAGGCGAGCGCGCCTAAAATCATCGTCGCGACCGAGCCCCACAATCTCCCAACCTGCCGCGCAACTATCAGCAACCCGCGCGGCGCCTGTTTCGCCGGCGCACCGCGCTCAACCATCTCAACCCGCCTATCTCAACCCATGCCGCCAGGTCACGTGCGTCGCCCAGTGATCAAATAGGTTATGGCGAACCGGCCGAGGACCGCTCTGGCTTTTGCCTCACACGCCGGATCGGCCAATTCGACGCGCACGGCGCGGTCAGATTTGTCGTCGCTGATCGTCACGCGGGCATCGGAAACGCCAGCTTCAATCAGGGCCGACTGGAGTGCGTCGAGCGTCTCCCGGCGCCTCAGCTCGGGCTTGTATATCTTGCCGACGGCCGTCAACGGCATCGCATCCACGATGCGAATGTGCTTGGGCGCCGCGGCGGGCTCGCCGATCCGCTCGCGCACGAACTCCTGCAACTCCCGCTCGGTCGCCGTCGCGCCGGGCTTGAGCTGAGCGTAAGCGACGGGAAGCTCGCCCGCGTAGGCGTCCGGCCGGCCGACCGCCGCGACAATCTGCACCGCAGGGTGGCGATGAAGCGGCTCCTCGATCGCCGCGGGGTCGATGTTGTGGCCGCCGCGAATGATGAGCTCCTTCTTGCGGCCGGTGAGCCAGAAATAGCCCTCTGCATCGCATCGCCCAAGATCGCCGGTGTTGAGCCACAGCTTGCCGTCGCCCGTGTCGACCCACAAGGTCTTGTTCTGTTCCGGCAGGGCGTATCCGGCAAACACGTTGGGGCCGGAGATGATGAGAACGCCGGGCTCATCGGTGACGCAATCGCGCAGGTAGCGCCCCGATTCGTCGAGGATCACCGCCTTCATGTCCTGGCACGGGATGCGCAGGCCGATCGAGCCAGCCCGCCGCTCGCCGCGCGGCGGGTTGAGGCTGCTGATGCAGGCGCCCTCAGTCATTCCATAGCCTTCGAGAATCTTGACGCCGGTGCGGTCCTGGAATGTGCGGAACAGCTCCAACGGCATCGGCGCCGCCCCGCACAGGCCGTATTCCAGCGAGCTTAGGTCGCGCCCGTCGATAGGGATGTCGAGCAGGGCCGAGTACAAGGTCGGCACGCCGCTGAAGAAGTTGACCCTGTGGCGCTCGACGATTTCCCAAAAGCGCTTGATGACATTGTTGCCGCGATAGCCTTGGGGGGTTCCCAAAATCACGTGTGCGCCGTAGGAGAAGGGGACCAGGCCCGTCACCATCGCGGCGTTCACATGGAACAGGGGCAAGCCGCAGAACATAGTCTTGCCCGGCGCCACGCTGTCTCCAAGAAATTGGGTGGCGCTCCAGGCGTTCGCCACTTCATTGCCGTGGTGCCGCATGGCGATCTTCGGCAGGCCGGTGGTGCCGCCCGTGCAGAAGTAGGAGGAAAGGTCCTGCGAGTTGAAGTGCCGCCCGCTGTTCAATTTGTTTCCGTTTTCCTGGAGCAGCGCCCGACTGAAATCATGTACCTCGATGTGCGCCGGGACCGCCCCCCGGACGCCGGTGCTACCATCTAGTCTTGAGGCCTCCATAGGGCCTCGGACTCGGTCCGCCAAGTTGCAAAGCACGAGGTGTCGCAGCGACGGCACTTTGTCCAGGACGGGTTGAATCTTCGGCCACAGGTCGGTCCCAGGAAATGGGGCGAGCGTGACGAGGACCTGGGCGCCGGCCGCATTGAGGAGCTCGGCGATGGCGGCGCCATCCAGCATCGGATTGATGGCGAAGACGATGCCGGCCGCCTCGCCGCCCCACATTACGAAATGCGTTTCCGGCAAGTTGGGCAGGACATAAGCCACCACCGAATCTTTGGAGACGCCCAGACGCGTGAACATGTTCGCGGTGCGGTTGATATCACGGACAAGCTCGCGGTATGTCCAACATTCCGCATTTTGGTGGTCCTCGGCGCGCAGGAAGAACGAAAGCGCCGGGGCTGCCGGGTTGATGGCGGCGCCGCGCAGGATCAGGTCGTAGGTACTGACCGGCAGATCCGCGGGTAGTCCTTGCGCTTCAATCGCCAGGACGTCCGCCAAACTCGCGACGCCGCTCATGCCGCTGCTCCTTCTTCGACGACGCGGTTGCGCTGCACGCCGAGATCGATCGAGCCGTCCGGGCTGGCGATGCGCGCCTCCACACGGTCTCCCGCCTTGAGGTACTGACTTCTGCCTGCCTGCACCTTCATGAACATCTTCCACTTGACCGCTTCGGGCAGCAGCGCCGCGATCCGCTGCCGAGCCGGAGACGGAATGCTCAGGGCACAGCCAGCCGGAGTGCCGGTTGACAGCAGATCGCCGGCGTGCAGGTCGTGGACCCCCGACAGTTCGGTCAGCGTCTCCGCCGGACCGTGGACCAGATTGACGGTGGAATCTTTCTGGCGCACGGAGCCGTTGACCGTGAGCGTCAAGTCGAGCTTCCGCAGCTTCGGGACATCGACCGGCTCCAGAAGACATAAGTAGGGGCCGACCGGGCCGAACGTGCGGAAGCTCTTGCCTTTGTAGAACTGCATCTCCGGGATCTGGATGTCACGGGCCGAGTAGTCGTTGACGATCACCGCCCCGGCGATGAACTCATGCAGATTGGCGTCGGTGATGGACTGGCGGGACGTGATGTCGCGCTTGAGCACCAGCCCCAGCTCGATCTCGTAGTCGAGAAAGCGCACCCTTCGCGGCCGCACCAGGTCGGAATTGGCGGGGACTATGCAACTGGGCGCCTTGGTGAAAATCATGTTGAAGCTTTTTGCGTCCGGATTCATACCAGAACTCGATCATATGCTGACGGTAATTGGCGCCCAGGCACACGAACTGCTGATTCTGGGTGACCGGCGACAGCACTTTCACTTCCGCTTCTTTGATGGACGGACCGCTCAAGGCTGACAATGCCTCGACGCGGTTGGCGCGGATGAAGGCGGCGGTTGTCTCGAACTCGCCGGAAATTGGCGTGATGAGCTTATCGCGAACCACGCCCCATTGAGCGCGGCCCTGGTGGATAAAGTGTAGCACATTCACTGGCATAACGGTCCTCGGAAACGGATGTGACGATGTCGGACTCAGCCGAAGAGTTTCATCAGAGTGCGCAGTTTTGCGACGCTGAGGTCGGGACTGCGGCGAAGGTTGCTCACGAGCGCCGCCACGTTGGCAAGCGTGATCTTTGGCCTGGTGAAGCTGGGCGGCATGACTTTGCCCCACTGCGACATGGCCTGCCGACTGGCCGCATATATGCCAACGGGCTGATCTGCGGTGAACAGATCACCGTCGCAGTAATGTTCGTGCTTGTCGCCCCACGGGTCCTGCCAATAGTCAAAGATTTGGCTGCCGAGGAGATGCCGTCCGATGCCCCAGGCGTGTTTCCAACTTTTCTGGCGCAATATCCGCTCTCCCATGCCGACCGCGTCGGCATCCACCAGTTCATAGGCGCTGTGGCTGTACATCGGCGCAAAACCCTGGGCGAGCGCCAGAGTATGGTGGTCGGCCGGCGCGCCGCCGAGGTCGAGACGCATAAACGCAACCGCGGGCGAACCGTCGGGCAGCACTTGCACATCGCTCGGAATGAAGCCGAAATGCCGGGTGTACCAGGCGCAGGTCGCCTGGTAGTCGGCAAGCTCCAGCACGACATGGCCGAGCCGGATAATTTCCGCGGGAGCCGCCGGGAGACGCTGCGTTTCATTGACGCGAAGCACCGCCGCGTCGGTGGAATTGAATGGTAATGGGGGCCGGTGCGGCAGCGGCTCGACGTCCGACTGCCCGAAGACGGCATCGACCTGAAAGCCGGAAGGGTCGGTCAGGCGGACGCGGCGTCCGCCGCCCGGCCAGGACAGTGGTTCGACCGTTGAAGCGCCCGGCAAGCGGGAGAGCGCCTCCAACTCCGCCAAGCTATCGACCCGCAGGCCAAAACCTACGAAGCGGGCCTTATGCGCCTTGCGGACCACATAGCAGAACGGGGCCGGCCCCGTGCCTCTGAGGAACAGCAGGTCGCCATCCCTCGAGACCGTGCGAAGGCCGAAGTCGATCAGGAATTGCTCCGCCCTGGCCAGATCCGGCCGGTCGAACATCAGGTAAGCGAGGGCCGTGGCCTTCGCCGTGGGAGACGGATGGCGCGCCGGCTGGGGGGTAGCGAGCTTCATTGGAACGAGGGCCGTGGCCTTCGCCGTGGGAGATGGATGGAGTGGCGGCTGGGGGGGTGTGAGCGTCATTGGGAAAAGACCTTCGAGAGGAGAACGGCCGCGTCGGCGGAATGCGTTGCCGAGCCCAGCGGTTTTCCGAGCAAGGCGAGGCTCTCGGACACAAGCCGGCTCGCCTCGGTGACCGGCCCTTCGTGAAGGATCGTGCGGTCGGGCCGGACGACCGCGGCCCAGCCGAATGGCGCGCTCCCGGGCAGGAAGACACCCTCGAGGTCTTCCCAGCAGCGCTCTCGAACCAGGTGCAGCTGCTGGCCGCGATGTGCGATCTGGACGATCGCGCCGCCGGCGGCGGCGAAGGCGCGATACGCTCGTTCGTCCAATGCCGATCCGGCGTCGCGGCCGAACCCGATCAAGGTCAGAGCGGGGCCTAACACGTCGTCGCTGAGGCTCGCCCCGCCATCGGGCCCCCGGACCCAGCCTTGCGCGAGGAGCCCGCCCCGCACCAGCTTCGCGCCAGAACGTCCCTTCACGAATAGTCCGCGCCGGAACAGGTTCTTGGGTTTCATGCCCAGTTCGTCGAAAAGCGCACGCAGCTGGGGCGTCAGCCTGGCTAGGCGCATGAAGCCGTGGGTCAACATCGCGATCCCGGCGCTGCGCGGCATCACCAGCCTCCCCATGAACTTGGCGAGGTTGATCATCGCCTTGGCATGCGGGCGCCGTTCCTGGTCATAGCTGTCGAGGATCTGTGGGGCCGCGCGGCCGCGGATCACCCAGGCGAGCTTCCAGCTCAGATTGACGGCGTCGCGCATTCCGGCGACCAGGCCTTGCCCCACGAAGGGCGGCGTGATGTGCGCCGCGTCGCCAGCCAGGAATACGCGCCCCTTGCTGAACGCCTTCGCCGCTCTGGCGTGGAAACGGTAGACTGCCTTGCGTTCGAGTATGAGTTGTTCCGGCCTTACCCACGGCGCCAGAAGCTCGCGAATACGGGCGTCGGACTCCATTTCCTCGCGGCTCTCTCCCGGTTGGAGCATGAATTCCCAGCGTTCGCGATCGCCGGGAGCGGTCATGTGGGGAATTGGCCGCCGGTGGTCGCAAATGAACTCCACATGGTCGATCGGGCGGGGCACTTTGCGGGCGTCCACGATCAACCAGTCCTCGGCGAAGGTCTTGCCTTCGAATTCCTCGCCGATCAGCTTGCGCACGAGCGAGCTCCCACCGTCTGCGCCGATGAGGTAACGGGCCGCGACGGAGAAGCTGCGGCCGTCCTCGAACTCCAGGTTCGCGATGACGGACTCGGAGCGTTGTGTGAAGCCGGTTAGACTTACGCCTAGCGCGGTGTGGACAGAATGGTGCGCCGCCAGCCGGGTCCGCAGCGCGCGCTCCAGGTCGGGCTGATAGAACGTCACCAGCTTGGGATGTCCGTCGATGCTGCCGAGCGTGTTGATCCTGCCGAATTCCCCCATGTAGGGGCA
Source organism: uncultured Alphaproteobacteria bacterium (assembly GCA_963789645.1). Classification (GTDB taxonomy): domain Bacteria; phylum Pseudomonadota; class Alphaproteobacteria; order Rhizobiales; family Beijerinckiaceae; genus Methylocapsa. The sequence goes on from CAWBLM010000013.1 coordinate 450,215, forward strand.
TTTCATCCGGACGTAGGGAATGGCGATTGTGTCAAAATCGCCCTCTTTTAGGCCGGCCATCTGCAGGATCCGCAGGGCTTCATTATCAAGGGCAATGGCCCTCGGCGCCGTGAAGATCTCCGTGGCTTTATCGATGACGAGCGTCTGGACGCCATAGCGGCCCAGCAGGTTGGCGATCACTGCGCCGACCGGCCCGAGGCCTACGACCAACACATCGACGGCCGCGGGAAGTTCGGCCGAGGCCTCACTGTTCGCGACAGGCGCCTGCCGCGGCGTTGGCTGCTGATTTGTCTCCATGTTCCCCCCTTCCCATTGGACGCTCTTAGGCGCGCTCAAGTGCCAGTATGATCAAAACTGATAATTTTGTCAAGTATGATATTTGGTTTATGTTTCGGCGAATCGTGTTAACTGACGTGGGCCATGCCGAAATCTCCATTCCCCCGAGCCGGCAGTCTGCCGGCCAAGAAAACCCCCGCCGCAGCCGCGCCCCACGCCGAAGCGCTATAACGATGACGCCGCGTTCCGCGCTCCTGTCGATTACTGCTTCGCTGCATTCCCCCGCGCCTGGCATAACCGAGCCGCCGCCTGGCGGTCGCCGCTCAGGCGTCCTTCAGCAGGCGCTCTATATCGCCGCGCAGCGATTCGGGCGAAGCCGCGGGCGAATGGCGTTCTCTCACTAGGCCGCGCCTGTCGACGAGGAATTTGGTGAAATTCCATTTGATCGATTCTCCGTCCCACAGCCAGGGCAAGCCTAGCCCCGGCTTCTCGCGCTTCAGATAGGCGAAGAGCGGGTGGGCGCCTCTGCCATTGACATCAATCTTGGCGAACATCGGAAAGCTCACGCCATAGTTGGCGGCGCAGAAGCTGGCGATTTCCGCCGCGCCGCCGGGCTCCTGGGCGCCAAACTGATTGCAGGGAAAGCCGAGCACCTCGAAGCCTTGGGGGCCAAATTCTCGATGCAGCGCCTCCAGCCCTTTGTACTGGGGCGTGAAGCCGCATTTGCTGGCGGTGTTGACGATCAGCAGCGCCTTGCCGGAAAACTCGCGCAGCGGGCGCTCGTCGCCGCTCAGCGCGTGCGCCGCAAAGTCATAGACGGTGGTCATGGCGGCGGTCCCTCGAAAGACGGGGCGCATTGTCCGCGCGCCCCTCGGCGTTCGCGCAGGCGGCCTCCCGCTCCTTATGCGCGAGTCTGTTTTCACTCTCCATGCTCCCCTCCCATTGGACGCTCTTTAGGCGCGCTCAAGTGCCGGTATGATCAAAACTGATAATTTTGTCAAGTATGATATTTGGTTTTATTTTTCTGGGAATTGTGTTAACTGACGTGGATCATGCCGAAATCTCCATTCCCCCGACCCGGCAGTCTGCCGGCCAAGAAAACCCTCGCCGCAGCCGCGCCCGACTCTCAGCGGGAGCCTCGCGGCGAGCGCCGAAAGCGCGAGACCCGATCCCGGCTCCTGGAAGCAGCCCTCCGGCTGATGGCGGAGAAGGGGATGGAGGGTGTGGCGATCAATGAGATCACTGAGGCCGCAGACGTCGGCTTCGGTTCCTTTTACAACCACTTCGAGTTCGAAAGAAGTGATCTACGGGGCGTTGCTGGACGGGTTCTTTGAGGAATTCGGGCATGCCCTTGACCGTCTCGTTCGGGACATCGCCGACCCTGCCGAGGTCATTTCCGTCTCCGTGCGCCACACTCTGCTGCGGGCCAGACGCGAGCCTGTTTGGGGCCAGTTCCTCATTCGCGAGGGATTTTCGGCAAAGGCGCTCCAACGCGGTCTAGGCCAGCGGCTGCTGCGGGATATCGAGAAAGGCGTGAATGCCAAGCGTTTTCCGACCGACGACATCCTGATAATGTGTATGTCGGCAGGTGGAACGGTCCTCGCGTCGATCTCGGTGGAGCTGGAGTTCAGGTCCTCCCAGGAAAAGCAGCCGGTTCAACTGAAACGTCTGGGCTTCAGCGCGGACTCGTTGCCGGAGAGAACCGCGGCGATCTTGCTGCGAACCCTTGGCCTCGATCAGGCCGAGGCAGAGACGATCGCGCGCCGGCCGCTGCCGAGCATCGCGCCAGAAGCCAAGCCAACTTGATCCGCGGCCATGTTTTTTCCCGGTCGCGGATAGACTTCCGTTCGGCGCTGGCCCGAAGGTCGGAGACTTGCGAGCCCGCATCCGCAGGCGGAAGCGTCGGAAGGCGCGACAGAGGCCACCCGACGCCCTCACGCCGATCTCCGTAGTTGCGAAGAGCCGTGAAGATCGGCGTCGAGAACAAATTTTCTAAGCGGCTCTTCTACCTCGACTCCCACTGAATTCAGCACGGACGCCAACATCTCATAGTGGCCGATCAACATGCATAGCTCGATCAGCTTCTTGTCGTCATACCGCTGCGCCAGTTGCCTCCATGTGGCATCGAGAATGATTTGCTCATGATGTATCTCATCCGCCGCTCTAAGCACGGCGGCGTGATGGGCGCTCCATCCAGGCGCCCCGGGCCCCCGGCGACTTTCACAATGTCGGCCGGGCTGTGGTGCAAGCCTTCCGAGAACGCGCAGTGAGGCGGGAAGGCAAAAGCGTTTTTCCGCCGGGCGTTCAAGAGCCACGGTCGACTTCCGAAGAAGATCACACTCGACGGCCTGGCGCGCAGCAAGAAAATCGACAGTCTTTCCCTCCTTGTCGACGGCGCGGTAGAGATAAGTCCAGCGACCCTTGATTTTGACGTAGGTCTCATCGACGCGCCAGGACCTGCCCGTCTGGCGCGCGAAGCGGTTCCACCGCTTTTCGAACTCCGGAACGTAGCGTTGGATCCAGCGCATGATGGTCGTATGAGCCAGAGATATTCCGCGTTCAGCCATCATTTCCACGAGATCCCGGAAGCTGAGCTTGAACCGAAGATACCAGCACACACAGAGGATAATGATTTCCCGGTCGAAATGGCGGCCTTTGAAAAGATCATCAAGGCTCAGCATATGGGTGCGCTCTCTCAGACCGACCTGGTCGGCATGAAAATGCCCCGGCTCCGCCGTTTGCACCAGTGCCAGACCAAGAGCCCGCAAACGAATGGCATCGCTGAGCGCTTCCACAAGACAGTCCTCGATGAGTTCTACCTCATCGCCTTCCGCAAGAAGCTCTATGCCTCGATCGCGGACTGCAGGACGATCTCGATTTCTGGATCAAAAGCTACAACGAGGAGTGGCCGCATCAAGGCCGTTGGTGCTTCGGCAAGACGCCAATGCAAACCTTCCTTGACGCCATCCCCATTGCGAAGGAAAAAAATGATCGCCGCCTGAACAATATCAGCAGCGAACCGATCCACCTCCAACAAGACGCCGTCTGTAAGATCAAATACAAGCTAGTACAGGTCGAGGCGACCCAGGTCGACATCTCGACGAAGATTCCCGGGCGCGTGATTGAGATCGCGCCGCACGAGGGCGACATGGTCTCGCCTGGCGAGGTCGTCGCCGGGATCGACACGTGCGAAACCAACGCGCAGTTGCACCAGGCGCAGGCCTCGGCCGAACTCGCCCGCCAGACGCTCGTCACCCGTCAGGCGAGCGTCGCAAGCGACGCGGCCCAGCTGGAATTCGCCAACAAACAGCTGCGACGGACGACGATGCTGGTCAACAAGGGCTGGTCAACGCAGGAACTTCTCGACCAGCGCAACCAGCAACTGAAAAGCGCCGATGCGGCCCTCAAGGTGAAGGCGGCGCAGCCGCAGGTCGACGAAGCGCGCGCGGCCGTCAAAACCGCCGACGCCAGGGTTGAAGAATTGCGGGCCGTGGTCAACGATTTAACGATCAAGTCGTTTGTCCAAGGGCGGGTGCAATATCGACTCGTCGAGCCGGGGGCGGTGCTTCCGCCGGGCGGCAAGATCGCGACGGTGATCGACCTCTCGGACGTCTACACGACCGTGTTCCTTCCCGCTCCGCAGGCCGGACGGCTTAAGGTTGGGAATGACCCTGACGCCGCCCGCATCGTGCTGGACGCCTTCCCGGGATACGTTTTCCCGGCCTCGGTCTCGTTCGTAGCGCCCGAGTTGCAATTCACCCCCAAGACGGTCGAGGTCCAGTCCGAACGCGAGCAGCTCGTCTTTCGCGTCAAGCTGCAAAAGCCTCAAGACGATCAATGGCTCGATCCGTTTGACCGTGCCACAACTTCCACTTTACAGATCGGATGTCGTCGTCGATCAAAGTGGCCGCGCCATTTCGACTGGCGCTCGTTCGAACAATATGATCAACCACTTGCTGCAGCGGTTGGACCTTCATGGCGATGTGAAACCAGTCGATAATACGAGTTGTGGGTTTCGGCAGAACTTTTGGTAGTCGTTTCATGATCTCGGCGCCGTCGGAAAGGACCGTTATTTCGCCTCGTCCGATGTAGCCCTCGCGCTGGAGCGCCTGAAGTGTCCGTGACCTCAATTCGCGCTTCGACGTGTCCGCCGTCGCTAAGTAATGGCCAGGTGGCGAGCCCCGCCGCCCGCGACCGCAGCGGGCGACCGCGATCTCGAAGATCCGCGCCTTTTCTGAACTGCTGCATCGCATGCCGCGCGTCAATCAGGATGACGCGCGTATTGCCTCAGGCGAAAATGTTCCCGAACGCCTGTTTGTTGCCTCAACATAAATGCTCCCGGCCGTCGTGGATTTAGCCTTACTTTCTCGGTGTACTTCCCCGAAGCAAGCCGCTCGCGAAGCGCGCTTCCCATTGCGCCGTAGCGAGCGAGCGGCTGGCGTCCCGTTGGTCTTTCACGAGAGTGCCGGTTCCCTGTTTTCCAAATGTTTGAGGAGTGGGCAGGATTCATCAGCATGGCTCGTGGACCCGAGGACAAGACTTTGGGCCGCCTGCCGGCGCAGAACTTTCAGCCGTCGCTGCAGCGTACGGAGGTGGCCGTCTCGATAGAGCTGTGGATGTTCGGCCATTAGGCGATCGAGGAACTCACGGGCGGTTCGCCAGGGTTCCGCCGCAAACCAGCTTTCAATCTGCAGGTTGACCAACGCCAGCGGATCGGGTCGTCGGCGCGAGCGCGGAACTTTTGCTTTGGCCTTAGCGGTTGGATTGACTTCACCCTCCCGCCATGCCGTCTTCAAGCTGGCAAGGAACTGGTCGATCGTTGGCGGAGAGATTGATCCTGCTTCCGTTGTTGCGACTGGCGCGTCGGCGATTTCGACAAGCTTCTGCTGCCTAGCCCGAATATCTTGCAGGAGCCGGACTGGATCAAGGGTCGCGTAAACTGAACCGATTTGAAGACGGACATCCGCCGGAGTTCTCGGATCATCCAGCAATCGCTGATATGGCGTCGCCGGCTTGTGGTAGCGCTTGCGGACCTGCGCGCCGTCACGCTGCTTTTCAGCAAGTTTGAAAGAAGGTTGGAAGTAGTTCACGAAGAGCCGCGCCGAAGCGTAGAGACGGCTCAATTCGGCGGCAGCCTCGAGCCCTTCGAACCGCCGGTAGCCGACGATGCGCCGGACGATGGCGCCGTTCTTTTGTTCGACCCAAGCTTGATCGTTTTTACGGTAGGGCCGCGAGCGCGTGAACTCGATCTCATTCGCCACGCAATAGTCCTTAACCGTCGTATTCATGAAAACGCTATCGTTGTCCGTATCGAACCCGAGAACATCGATGGGTAGCCGAACCCGCATTTGCGACAGCACCTCGGTCAACAGAGTTTGCTCGCGAAAGAGGAGCGGCATGCATTCGGTCCATCCCGTGGCGATATCAGTGAGCACCAAGGTTTGGATAAAACTGCCGGTTGCCCGCGGACCGCTATGAGCGACCAAATCGTAATTGCTCACGTGCCTTCGGCTATGTTAAATCCGCGAGTGGCGCTCCGGCGAGGGTGAGACGGATTGCTTCGAGGGCTCCGATGGAACGGCGGCGGGCGGTTTCGATGACGGAGCGGATGTCGGCGTAGAGCTTAGCTCCCCACTCGGTGCGGAAGCCGTTGGTGATTTTGCGGAACACGGCGCAGGGACGCAATGCGCGCTCGGAGCCGTTATTCGTCGCCGGAATGTCGCGGTTCGTTACGAAGACGAAGAGATATTGTCGCGTTCTCTTGATCATGCGTTGGAGCTTGACGCCAGCCTCGTGCGCCGGCGCAAGGCGCATGAGTTCGTCGAGGCGGCCGTTGAGCCGCGCGGCATAGGTCTTCAGGGTCGCGTCGGCGAGCCTTTCCCGCCGTCGCCCGATCCGGCAGGCGCGGCCGAGCAGACGCCGAAGCTCGGGCGCGAAGATGTCGTCGCCGGCGTCGATGGCATATTGCACGTCGCGGATGAGATGGGCGAGGCAGACCTGATTGTTCACCGCCGCCCAGCCCATTTGCCCGCCATAACGGTCCGACACCCAGAAATCGGGCCGGAAGTCGCCAAGGAAGTCCTCCACCACGTTCTTGGCGCGCGAGGGCGCGGCGACGAAAAGGGCGCTGTCGTCATGGTGGAAGACCCACAGCCACCAATTTTGCTTGCCGACCCGCAGGCCGGTCTCGTCGGATTGCAGGATCGTTCCGCCGAGCAGCCTGGCGCGGATCGCGGCGGTCGCCGCCGTAAAAGAAACCCGCGCGGCGTCGAGGATGTTGACGAGCGCGCCCTCGCTGATGTCGAGACCGAGGAGATCGGACAGGAGAGTAGAAAGGCGCTCGAAGGCGATGCCTTGGGTGAAGCGCAGATAGATGACGAGGGCGCGCAAGTTTGGACCAAAGGGCGAGCCTTTCGGCATGTCTTGCGGCGGCGGCGCCTTGAAAGTCCTGGCGCAGCACAGGCAGGCTCCGCCCAGAAGCGAAACGCGCGTCACATGGGGAATTATCCGCGGGATTTCGATATGGTCATAGGCCTCGCAGACGAACTGCGGCGTATCCAAAAAGAAGGCGCCGCAATGCTGGCAGGAGCTGGCGAATACATCCCGCTTCGCCGCCGGATTGGGATGAAGCGGACGGTGCGCCCCGGCGTGCGGCTTGCGCCGCTTTCCCACGGGCGTCTTGCTTTCCTCGCCCGAGGCCTTGTGTCCCTGGCTCGGCGGCGTGCTGGAATTTTCGGGCGTCTTTGGCGGCAGATTGAGTTTGGCGCGCAGTTCGGCGTTGTCGGCGCGCAGCGCTTGGACTTCCCGCATCAGGCGTTCGATCGCTTCCGCCTGCGAAAGAATGAGGCGGATAAGCGTTTCCTTATCGAGCAAATCAAGCGTCTGGCGATCCATTCACAGCTTGAATCAACTCGCGATTCCGCTGTCAAACTTTCACCCCGACGCCAAATCCTAGCCAATTCCAACTCCGTCGAGAATGAGGACGTGAGCAATTACACCAAATCGGCCTCGAAGAACCCCGGTGGGGGATCATTCCAGTCAGAAAATGTCCTCACCGGCACGCTTCGGCGCAAGGAGGCCGACGCAACCGCCCGGCGCCGCTTGCGGCCACCGACTTGCTCCCTGACTTCCCGCAACGATCTATCAATCGTAGCGGCGCTCATTGAGTGGAGACGCGCGCGAACCTCATCCGCAAGTCTGAGATGTCCATGCCGCTCCATCGCCTCGATGAGCATCGGCACAAGAGACTTGAGCCGTTTGCCACAAATACGATCGGATGCCTCCCACAGCAAGATCAACGCCTCACGCACCGCTTCATCGTAAATCCGGCGTCCTGGTCGAGGCGCCGATCGCTGGCGTGGTTGGGCTTGCCTCAGCAGGCGCTGCGCGTGCTTGCGGTGCATTTTTGTTACCGCAACGAACTCATCGAGAATCCAACTCTTTTCCGAACGGCCGCTCCACGCGTATCGGCCCGTTATGGCCGCCACAAGTTCGTCGCGTGTCGTCATGCTTATCTGCCTCATATCGGCCTATGCCCCTGACGCCCAAAAGGAGCAAATCAGATGAGGCAACAGGTTTATTTTAGGCAGCATTTCAGACGAGGCAATGCGAAGAGAGCGGCAATCAGGACGACGGCGCGGGGTCCGGGACCGAGGAAGGGCGCAGCCCGACTGAAGGTTATGGACCTCGCGGCGGCTGATCCCCATGGCGATCACGCCTGGCGATCGTGGTGAAAGCGGGTTGGGCTCGAGGCTTGTTCGATAGCGATTCAAGAGCCCGACCTTGCCCGGCAAACACATCACCGATCACCAAGCGAGATTGTACATGGATTTCCACCGCACCAACGCGACCGACGTGGCCGCCGCCAAGGCCGGGTTCAGCTCCTCCACCGGTCGCCGTCTGGACAATGGCCCCCGCCTGCCATCGCAAAAAAGGAAGCCGCGGGGGCGCCGTCGCGCCGATCCGCTCGCCGATGTCTGGGACGCTGAGGTAGCGCCGATGCTGAAGGCGGCGCCCAACCTGCGGCCCGTCACAATTTTCGAAGAGTTGCAGCGCCGTCATCCAGACCTCGGGGACGGCATAAGGCGGATCCTGGAGCGACGCATTCGGACCTGGAAGGCGCAACATGGCCCCGAACAGGAAGTGATGTTCCGCCAAGCGCATGAGCCCGGGCGGCAGGTTGCGTGGTCATGTCATCAACTACCGGCACGTCATTCATGCGCTCAAACAGAAGCCTATGGCGCTTCTCGGCCTTGTCTATCGCGACCAGCTCTTCCCGCGTCCCGCCTATGCGCGCGCCTTCGACGCGCTGATCGCCGCAAAATCGGAGAACGAAGCCTGTCGCGCCATCGTTGGGCTGCTCGCCCTCGCGCACGAACGGGCCTGCGAAGCCGAACTCGCCGATGCGCTCGCCGCCGAGATCGACGCGGGCCGGTTGCCCGATCTTGAACAGCTGCGGCGGCTTCCAGCCAATCGACGCGCCGCTCCCCGAGGTCGCCGTCCATCTCCCCAAGCTCGCGGCCTATGACGCGTTCAGCGCGATTGTTTCGGGAGAAGCCGCATGAGCGCCAAGGCCATGCCAATCGACGCCGCGCGCGTAAAACTCCTTCTTGGCCAATTGCGCCTGCCAGCCATCGCTCTCGCCTGGCCTGACCTCGCCGCGACAGCTGACCAAGAGGGATGGCCCGCCGCATGCTTCCTGGCGGCTCTCGCCGAAGTCGAGGTCGCCGAACGCGATCGCAGGCGCTTTGAACGCCATCTTGCCGAAGCCCGCCTGCCCGGCGGCAAGACGCTCGATAATTTCGATTTCGCCGCTGTGCCGATGATCAGCAAGGCCAGGGTCATGGCCCTCGCCGAAGGCGACAGCTGGCTCGCAACCGCGACCAATCTCTTGTACTTCGGGCCGACCGATCCCGATTCATAATGCTCACCTCGCGATGTCATTGGAAAATAAGGGTGTGTTGATCAGGATTTTCAGTTAGCGGCTTTCTGCGCCGATCTTGGGCTTCGGCCCGCACCGTGGCTTTCCCGAGATCCGCCGCTTTGATGACCCATGGGGCCCCTTTGCAAAGGTGCCGGGCGGGCAATGTGCCGTTCCGGATCAGGCGCAAGACCGTCATCGCGCTCACTTGCAGGACAGCCGCCGCCTCGTTGAGCGTCACTTCTCCACGCTCCCCACGTTCTCCCTCCCGATAGACCTCGACGCCCATACGATTACGCAATGTGCAGACCGCGCTCTGCGTCCAACCATTCTGGCGGCCTGTGAGCTTGCCAGCCCGGTTCAAAATTGGCGCTATAGCGCGGTCTGGCATCAATCGCGCCAATTCCCGAACAAGAACCTCGACGTCTTCCTCCACGGTCCAGCGGTGTTTACCGCATGCGTTTTTCTTGATTTTCAGCGCAGTATGATCGCCACCTTGCCAATGCAGCACCATATCGACAAAACCATCCTCGACCCGCACGATGATCTCGCGTAGCACCGTACGGACGATCCTCTTGCGCGTCGCCATGGTCGCCGCCGGATGTGACCAGGCTATCTCCATATCGGCGCCAAGAAGCATGAGGCGCTCGCGTTCTTGCTCGTCGAGAACTGGTGAGCGGTGCTGATCGAGCTCGTTGAGTTCGTCTTCGAGCCGGCGCACGTCGATGAGTTTGTCGTTCCATCGGCGTTCGAGTTCGCTCGCGACGAGGCGGTTGTCTGGATCCACGGCATCGTACTGCCGGCGGGCGTGCGCCGCTTCATAACGCGCGTGCTTCAGCGACAGTTCGACCTGTCGGCGCTTCTCCGCAGCTTCGAAAGTTCGTTGCTCGATCGCCTGCAGCGCCGCCTCGACGCCGAACGGCTTCAGCAAACGGACGACTTCGGCTCCGACTGCCTGGTCAACTCGCAAACTACCGAAGGAGATGCAAAGATCTCCTCCGTGGTTCACGAAGCTCCCCTTGCAATGATAGCGGCCGACATCGCCTGACGCGCCGCCGTAGGCGACATGTAGCTTGCGGCCGCAATGACCGCAGCGCAGAAGGCCGCCCAGAAGCGTCTCGCCCCGCCGGACGGCGCCGCGCGACAGAAGACTTTTGGCATTGGCGTTATCGGCGATCAGCCGCTGATTCCTCTCGAACTCCGCCCACGAGAGATACCCTTCGTGATGGCCGGTGAGCAAGACGTCCCATTCAGATCTCTCACGCTTGAACCCGCGCACGATACGTTTGCGGCCGTCCTCGATCGTTATGCGGCTGCCGGTGCGCCCGAAAGCATAGGCCCCACCATAGAGAGGATTGGTCAGAATATGGTGGACCGTGTTGTATACCGGGAGCTTCCAGACGATGCGACGGCCGTCGACAGTTGTGTATTCCACTGCGGGTAGATCGATCCGCTCCCGCCGCAGCCAGAGATGCACCTGCCGGATACTCTGGAACTCCGAGAATTTCCGGAACACCAGATCGATGGCTTCACGTATCCGCAGGTCTGGATCCTTCTCAATCCGATTGTGCCTCACCTTCACGTAACCGATTGCGACGGTCAGGAACAGTTCGCCGCGTCGCGCCTTTTGCTTCAACGCCTCGAGTGAGCGCTGTCGAAGAATCGAAAGCTCCAGTTCGCTCATCGTGCCTTTCATGCCGAGCAGCAGGCGATCGTTCGGAAGGCGGGGATCATAGACGCCGTCCTCGTCCAGAATGATCGCGTTGACGAGGCCGCAGAACTCGATCAGCGTGTGCCAGTCACGACCATTGCGCGCCAGTCGCGAAGCCTCGATTGCAAAGACCGCCCCAACCCGTCCTTCGCAAATCGCCGCCAAGAGCCGTTCGAACCCGGGTCGACTGACCCCCGAGCCGGAACGCCCCAAATCATCATCGATCACCACCACGTCCCGCCAGCCATATTGGCGGGCGCGATCGGCCAGGGCATATTGACGACGGCGGCTCTCATGGTTGTGGAGCAGCTGATCCGCTGTTGACTGGCGAACATAGACAAAGGCGCTGCGCGCAAGATGATCAGGCGTGATCTTCGTCATCGCCGGCCTCCTCGACCTTCGATGTCGCCGCAATCTCGATCAGAAGCCCCCGGACCATCTCCACGAGGCTCTTGGTCTGATCGAGGGGCAAGGCGATCGGCGGTTTGTCGCTCTCGAATAAGTCCGGATGCCGTTCTTGCTGCGCGCGCCTCATCTGAAGCTTCTCCTGTCTCCGATTCCGACTGGAGAAAGTCTAGAAGCGCGTTGAGCTCGATCCGCAGGTCGCGGAATGTATCCAATGGAATCCGTGGTTGAGGCCGGAGTTCGAAGTGCGCCGCGTCCTCGCGCATCATCCAGCAAGGTATATGCGCCAAAGTCCCATCGCCCTGCTGGATGACAAAGACCTCCGCGCCTTGAAAGCGATGGCGCCGCACAAGAACGACTATCTCACCGAAGCGCGGATGAAACCGATAATGGATTCTTCCCTCGAGGTTCTGATACCCGGCAGTATGTCGCTGCTTCGCCCGGAAGCGGAAAGAGCCACAGCGCGGCCGCCCTCGGACGCGCCCTCGTCGAAAAGGGATGGCGCGTGCTTTACGCGCGAACAACCGATCTTGTGCAAAGACTGCAAGCGGCGCGGCAGAACCTCGCGCTCGAAGCCGCCATCGCCAAGCTCGACAAATTCCACCTGCTGATCTTCGACGACATCACCTACGTCACCAAGGATCAGGCCGAAACCAGCGTCCTCTTCGAGCTCATCAGCGCTACGCGCACGCCAAACAGTTTAAGTGCGCCAACCGGGCGTTGAAGACGATCCGCACTTATCTCGGCCGGGTCATTCGCGACATTCTGCGCAAGATCAAGGGCGAGGCCGAACTGGAGAGCGTCTTTGCTCACCCGCTCATCCTGGCGCATCGGGTGCGCGAGCAGTGCCAGAACCAGCGTGGCCGAAAAATCTATTCGTTGCATGCGCCCGAGGTCGAGTGCATCGGCAAGGGTAAGGGCCATCGGCCCTACGAGTTCGGCGTGAAAGTCTCTCTCGCCACGACACCGCATCGCTCGAGGGGCGGGCAGTTCATCGCTTACGCCCAGGCGCTGCCGGGCAATCCTTACGACGGCCACACCCTGGCCGTCGTGATCCCGGAGATCGAGACGCAGAATTCGGCGCGAACTTGACCCGCATCGTCGCCGACCGCGGCTATCGCGGCCACAACGCCCCGCCCGAGCACAGGTTCAAGGTCTACATCTCAGGTCAAAGGCGACGCGTCACCGAAGCGATCAAGCGCGAGATGCGTCGCCGCTCAGCCGTCGAGCCCGTCATCGGACACGCTAAGGCCGAGCACCGCATGGGCCGAAACCACCTCGCCGGAACCGAAGGCCGCGCCGCCAACGCCGTGCTCGCCGGCGCCGGCTACAACTTCAGACGCCTGCTTGAATGGCTGGCTCTTTTGTTCGCCCTAATCATGGCTTCACTCAGCCGACCGCCCGATCGGAAAATGCGCCCCATCACCGCATGAGCACGCTTCCGAGCAACACCCACGCCCTTCAGCCACCAGGGCCTTGTGCGCGTACTTTACGGCCGACTAATTAATAGATCCGCATCGGTGCAATGATATGACTTTGATCCCGCCATCCACGACCTTCAGAACCGTCGTGCCGGTGAAGCGCGTTCTTCCGGTCGGGCAGCGAAACCGATCAGGAAGTCACCGAAAGCCGGTGTGCGTCCGCCGCGTTCCCAGTGGCCGACGACATAGTCGCCTTCTGGGATCACAGGTCCGCGATGGCCCGTTCGCCTGCGCTTCATCTCTATGCCAAGCGCGCCTCGACCCGACGCTCACGACAGTTGCGGATTAGCCAACACACCGGCAGCGAACCTTTTGTCCTCTGAAGCGTTTGGCGCGCCTTTTTGCGCGAACTACGTCGGTCACATCCGCGCAAACAGCAATCCGGGGAGATGGTACAGCGCCGGCGTCTGCGGCGGAAGATCGAAGTGACGGCGAGGCGGCTGTTCTTTTGCGTCTTTTGGCCGCCAAATCAGGACGAAATATCCGGATGGGCAGGCGCGGTGAATTGAAAGATGGCCCCGCGGGGCAGGTTCGCGCTCGCCCACAGCTGTCCGCCATGCGCTTCGATGATCGCGCGGCAGATCGACAGTCCCATGCCCAAACCGCTCGGTTTGGTCGTATAGAAGGCCTCGAAGAGGCTCTCCATGGCCGCCGGCGCCAGTCCCGGACCCAAGTCCCGCACCGCGACCTGCACGGCGTCCGGTTCGGTTTTCATGGTGCTGATCAGCACTTCTCGCATTCCGCCGCTGGCGCCGCTCATCGCCTCGATGGCGTTGATGATCAAATTGAGGATCACCTGTTGCACTTGCACGCGGTCGCCTTCGATCGGCGGCAAGCCCTCCGCGAGTTGGGTCCGCACCGAAACGCCGTTCTTCGCCGCTTCGCCATGGGTCAGGGCGACGACCTCGAGGATCGCCTCGTTGATCGCCACGCGATCGTTCCGCAGCGGCGCCTTTTTTACGAGTTCGCGGATCCTGCCGATGACGTCGCCCGCTCGGCCGCCGTCCCTAACGATGCGAGCGAGCGCCTGCTGTACCTCCTCCAGATCAGGAGGCTGGCAAACGAGCCAGCGCAGCGCCGCCTGGGCATTGGTCACGGTCGCGGCGATGGGCTGGTTCACTTCATGGGCGATCGAGGCCGTGAGCTGCCCCATCGTTGCGACGCGGTTCGCGTGCGCGAGATCCGTCTGCACCTCGCGCAACGCCTCACTCACGCGCTTGCGCTCTGTAATATCCTCACACACAATCAGCGCCACGGGCCGGTCCTTGATCAACATAACCCTGGCCATCTCGCGAACCCAGAGCGCCTCGCCATTTTTGCGGATTTTACGCGCCTCCCAGCTTATGGTTTGGCCGCGTCGTTCGAAGCAGATGGCTGTGTTTCTCTCGACGGCCTCCCGGTCCTCCGCGTGAAAGAGGTTCTGCACCGGACGTCCGATCAATTCGTCGACTGTGAAGCCGAGCTGCTCGGCGCCGAAAGGATTCACAGATACGATGGCGCCGCTCGCATCCACCATGAAGTACATGGTCGGATTGTTTTCAAAGACCGCCTTCCATTGCTCCTCGCTTTCACGCAGCGCCGCCTCGGCCTGCTTGCGAGCGGTAATGTCGCGTCCGACGCCGCGATAGCCGGCGAAGCGCCCCGCCTTATCGAACGCGGGCAACCCCGAGACGGACACGTAACGCTTGCCGCCATCTGGCGTAGGCCGGGCGAGTTCGAAATCCCGAAACGGGAGGTGGGCGTCGAGCGTCTCCCGGTGCTTGCGCCAGGCCTGTGCGCCGGGCGCCACTAAGGCACCTCCCAGCGTGTCTTACCGATCTCCGAGCCCGGCGCGGGCGTGTGGGCAAGGCCTTCGGCGAACTCCTGGCGGACGAAGCGATGTTGCGCGTCGGACTCCCAGTACACGTCGAAGGAGAATTGAACGAGGGCGCGAAAGCGCTCCTCGCTCTCCCGCAGCGCCTCTTCCGCCCGCTTGCGCTCGGTCACATCGACTGCCGTGCCGATGAATTCATCGCCGGTCCCAATCGGATGCCCGACCACATGAAGGTGCTTTACCGTTCCGTCGGTCAGCACGATCCTGAAATCTTCCGCGACATCGGCCTTGTCACGAAACGCCGTCGCGAACCGTGCAACAACCCGGTCGCGATCTTCCGGATGCACTTGTCGCGCCAGCACTTCATGGTCCGGGATGTCCTTCTGAGGGTCTAATCCATGAATTCGGAATTGCTCCTCAGACCAGTAGAGCGTTTCTCGGGTAGTAGGATTGTATACCCAAGTGCCCGTATGAGTCAGCCTCTGCCCTTCAGCCAGAGAAGCCTCACTTCGTCTTAGCGCCTCTTCCGCCCGCTTGCGCTCGGTCAGATCGAGCACGAAGGCGATGCGTTGGTTTTCGGATTCGTCAACGCCAGCTACGCCAACCAGCACGGGCACGCGGCTGCCGTCCTTCCGGAGATACTCTTTCTCGAACGGCTGGACGGCGCCCGTCGTCTCAAACTCTGAGACAGCCTGTGCGGTGCGATCGCGCCATTCCGGTGGTGTCAGATCCGTCCAGCGTAGCCGGCCCGCCAAGAGAACCTCGCGATCATACCCTATGATGCGGAGATACGCGTCATTGGCCTCGATTATCCGACTGTCGCCCGCCGTGACGGCGATCCCGATAATGTTGGCGTCGACCAGACGCCGGATCTTGGCTTCGCGTTGTTCAAGGTCGCCGTACAAGCGAGCGTTCTCCAGCGCCATCGCCGCCTGCGAAGCGAGCAGCTTCAGCACCGCGATCCGGGTTGGCGCGAAGACGCCCGGCGCCAGATTGTTCTCGAGGTAGAGCGCGCCGATGAGCTTGGCCTGATTGATCAAGGGCAGGCAGAGAATTCGAGCGGGCCTGGCGCTCTCGGATGTAGGGATCGTCGGCGAACGGGGATTGGGCCGCGGCGTGGAGAATGACGCTCTCCCGGGCGTGGATGACATAATGGAGGACCGATCGCGGCATCGCCGCCGCGGTCACGGGCTCGTCGCTAAGGTGCACGACGACGGCATCGCCGCCAGCCACGGCTTCCGCTGCGATCCGCTGCTCAGGCTCATGTGCAAGAATCAACAGACCGCGCTCGGCGCCCGCCTGCTCGATGGCCGTGCGCATGAGCGTATCGATCAGTTTCTCCAGCACCATCTCGCTTGAGACGGCCTGCGACACCTTGATCACGGTGGCGAGATCGAGATGCTCGACCGGCGCCCCGATCGTGCTCGTCGGGCCGGGCGCGGGCTGTTCCTCCCTGAGGTTCGGATACATCTCCTCGAGTTGCCGAACCTTGCCGTCGGCGCCCCAACGCAGGTAGCAATGTCGGGCGTCCCCCAAATACACCCACGCAATCTTCTCAAAACCGCGCGCCGCGTAAAAGCGTGCGGCGAGCTCGTTAGCGATTGCCTCATTGTGGACGAAGCCATTGTCATGCGCCGAACGGATCGCCTGTTCGTAGAGGCGCATCGCGTCAACATCGCGGCCGTCGATGCGGGCAATCTCCGCGCCGACCAGCGCGGCGCGGTTCTCGAAATTCTCCCGGCAATTCTCCGCCCAGTCCTGCAATTGCCTGTGATGCGCAGCCAAAGCGTCTAGGTGCCGCTGGCGCTCGTCGGCGGGCGCGGAATCGTAACAGGCGGCTTGGGACAGCGCGCTGTAAAAGCGATAATCCGCGGCTGTGAACATCAATCCCAAGCTGAGCGGATGTAGCCGTTCTACTCTGGATGCTGCCTGCAGGGCCGCGGCGTAGTCGCCGGCAAGGAAGTGCGCCTGCAGCTTTCGCATGTGGTACCAGGCCTCGGTCGGTGCAGAGTTCGTGTCACTCGCCAAGCGCGCTTCGAGCCGGGCCTCGTCGAACTGTTCATCATTGAAAGAGCCGAATTTTGACGTCGATCCGCGAAGCATCCGCACGAGCCCGAGGTACGATTGGATGATGTCGATGACGTGCCCCAACTGCATCTTGCGCGCAAACGCGAGACCACGCTCGACTTCGCGTTGGACCTCAACGAGTGGGTCGCCCGCTGCGAGAAGATTTTGGACAAGGTAATCGCTTCTGTGCCACCCCAGCCACCCCACAACGCCATCGCCGCTCTTGTTCGCGATCTCGAAACCACGACGCAGCAGATCACGCGCAGTCCGGACGTGCTTTTTATATGGGATCAAGTGATATCCAGCTGACAAATAGGTCCGGGCCTGGAAGCGCTTGAGACCGCGTCGTTCGGCCAGTTCGCAGCCAAGCCGCCCGAAGCGATATGCGGACTCGTAGTCGCCGAAATGCGCGCCCGCGACACAGCCAAAAAATACGTAGGTCGCGCATGAACCGTCGCTGTTGCCCCGCTCGAGGCTGAGATTGACCGCCCAGCATATAATCAGGGGAGCGAGGTTCTTTTCCCTTGAGCTTAAGAAAGCAGGCGCTACCATCTTGGTCAGAACGTCCATCGTCGCGAGGGATGCTGGATCGGTCATCAAAGGCAGCTCGATCAGCTCCTCGATCGCGCGGCTCCCGAGCTGCGACCAGAACCGCTCGTATTCGCGGCGCACGTCCTCGTCTGTCGGATGTAGCGACCATTCAACCCCCAAATGCCGGAGATATTCGAGGCCAACGGCAACGGCGCGGCTGCTCTGACCAAGCGTCGTCAATAGATCCATCAGCAGGCAGGCGACCGAGGCGCGCTCCATGGTCGTTGCGGCGCAGGCTGAAAGCACATTCAACCGCTCTTCTGCGGCTGCCAGAGCGCCAGTCAGGAATTCGCATTCGGCCCGGTTCAGCTCCAGCTGCGAAGATCAGCTCGTGCCGGCGCTCCCAGCAGTCCTCGGCCAACAGCGCCGCGCCGGCATTGAGATAGGTGAGTGCCGAGGCGTAGGCGGTGGAGCTCCTTGGCGCGCTTGCCCGCGATCAGGTTGAGCTCGGCGAGCTTGGTCCCGTTCCTCTCGTTGGGTGATCAGCGCGGCGCCGCGGTTGAGCTGATTGACGATCTCGAAGATCGCCTCCTCCCGTTTCTCGGGGGGCGTCTGCGCCGCCAGCAGCCTGCCGATCCGGAGATGGGCCTCGGCGCGCAATGCTTCCGGGATCAGCGAATAGGCGGCCTCCTGCACCCGGTCGTGGATGAATTTGTAGGAGCCTTTCAGGCGCTCGACCAGTTCCTGACGGACCGCCGGCCACAGCGCCGCGTGCACCTGCTCCTCCGGGGTCCCGAGAACGATCGAAAACATCGCGATCGCGGCAACGTTGCCGAGGCAGGCGAGCTGCTGCAACGCCTGCTGCGTTTCGACCGGCAAGCGGGTCAGCTTGCCAACCATGAGGTCCACGACATTGTCGGTGTAGCCCTTGGCGTGAATGCGATCGAGATCCCAGGACCAGCACGCCGCGTCGTGATCGAAGCGGAGCAAGCCCTCTTCGGCGAGCGCGTAAAGAAACTGAATCACGAAGAACGGATTGCCGGCGGTCTTCTCATGCACCAGCTGCGCCAGCGGCGCGGCGCGTTCCGGCTCGCAGTGAAGGGCATCGGCAATCAACTGCCCGAGGTGCTCACGGGCGAGCGGCGCGAGCGTGATCTCCTCGATCTTCGCTCCGGCCTGCCTGATTGCATCAAGCTTGCGCATCAGCGGATGGCTGGCATCGACCTCGTTGTCGCGATAGGCGCCGATCAGCATCAGGTGCTGCAGATCCGACCGGGTCAGCAGATCCTCCAGCAGGTCGAGCGTCGCCGCGTCGAGCCACTGCAGATCGTCGAGAAACAGCGCCAGCGGATGTTCCGGCCGGGCAAAGACGCCGATGAAGCGGCGGAACACGAGCTGGAAACGGCTTTGCGCCTGCTGCGGCTCGAGCTCCGGGACCGGCGGCTGGTCTCCGATGATGAGCTTCAGTTCGGGGATGAGGTCGGTCATGAGCCGCGCATTCGGCTCCAGCGCCTCGAGAAACGCGTCGCGCCACAGCGCCAGCTCGGCGTCGCTCTTGCCGAGAGGCGGCCGCACGAGGCTCTGGAAAGCCTGGGCGAGCGTCGAATAGGGGATGTCGCGCTTGTACTGGTCGAACTTGCCCGACGCGAACAGCCCGCGCGGCGGCACAAGCGCCTTGTGCAGTTCATTGACGACCGAGGATTTGCCGATGCCGGAATAGCCGGAGACCAGCACCAACTCCGGCGCCCCGCCCTTGACGATGCGGTCGAAGGAGGCGAGCAAGATCTCGACCTCGCGCTCTCTCCCGTAGAGTTTCTCGGGGATCAGAAGCCGGTCGGGCGTGTCGCGTTGGCCGAGCGGGAAGTCATCGATGCGGCGCTGACACTCCCAATCGGCCAGGCAGCGCCGCAGGTCGCGCTCGACGCCGGCCGCGGTCTGGTAGCGCTCCTCGGCCGTCTTGGCGAGCAGCTTCATGATGATTTGGGAGACGGCGGCCGGGACATTCCGAACCGCTCGCCTGGCGGCACCGGCTTCCGCGCGATATGGCAGTGGACCCACTCCATGGGATCGGACGCGGTGAACGGCAGTGAGCCCGTGAGCATCTGATAGAAGGTGACGCCGAGCGAATAGAGGTCGCTGCGCGAATCGATCGAGCGATTCATCCGGCCGGTCTGCTCGGGCGCCATATAGGCGAGCGTGCCGGCAATGGTTTCGGGCGGCTCGGGTCGCCTGCCGCTCGCGCGGCAGCCGCGAGGCGATGCCGAAGCCGGTGAGCCGCGCCTGTCCGTCGGCGCAGTTCACCAGGATATGGGCGGGCTTCAGGTCCTTGTGGACGAGGCCGCGTCTGATGGACCTTGCCCAGCGCCGCGGCGATGCCGATCGCGAGGCGCAAGAAGCGCCCGAGGTCCATGGGCGCGCCGAGCAGCCGATCGAGCGGCTCGCCGCCCGGGTCCTCGAGCACCAGCATGGTCCGGCCGTGTTCGCGCACGAGCTCCAGCGGCCGTACCGCCCAGGCGCCATCGAGCTCGTCTTTCAATTCGTATTCATGGGCGAGGCGGTCGAGAGTGGCGGGAGAAGGGCGCTCCCCCGCCGGCAGCATAATCAGCACAGCCCGCCGTTCGCCGTCGGCGCCCGGGCGCCATCCTCGGCAGAAGACCCGATCGCCAACGTCCCACAAGACGTGGAGGCTCTCATTCATCGGCGCTGAACCGTGAGCAGGGCATCATCTCGCGGACTCCGCCCATAAATCGAGAGAATTGCAAAGAAGGCGTCCGGTTAGAACGCTTCTTCCGGAAGCGCCATCATGGAAGTCTTGCCCGATTTGATGCTCAACCAGAGCGCGCCTGTCTGCGGCAGCAGGTGGTCGACGAAGAATCGAGCGGTGGCCAGCTTCGTCTCATAGAATGTAGGTTCGTTCGCGCCGCGCGCGAGCGCCGCCGCTGCGATTTTGGCTGCGCGCACCCAGGTAAAGCCAAGCGCGACAATGCCGAAAAGACGCAGGTACTCTGTGGCGGCCGCCGAGGCTTCTTCGGGATCGGACAGACCCTTCTGGGCGATGTGGCCGGTGGCGAGCTGGAGCGCGCCAAAGCCCATGGCGAAGGGCTGAACGAGAGCGCCGATCTGGCTGTCCTCCTTGTGAGCGTCGATAAAATCCGACACGGAATGGAAGAACCGGCGCAAGGCGCGGCCGAAATTGGCCGGCAGTTTACGACCGACGAGATCCAGCGCCTGAATGCCGTTCGTGCCCTCATAGATCTGCGCAATCCGGGCGTCGCGAACATATTGCTCCATGCCGTGCTCGCGGATATAGCCATGGCCGCCGTAGATCTGGACGCCGAGATTGGCGTTTTCGAATCCAAGATCCGTAAACAGCGCCTTCACGATCGGCGTCATCAACGCGACGAATTCCTCCGCAGCCTCGCGGGTTTGCGCATCCGTCGCGCGCAAGGCTTCGTCTTCGACCGACGCCACCCAGGTTCCAAGCGCGCGGCAGCCTTCGTTGTAGGCCCGCATGGTCAGCAGCATACGGCGGATATCGGGATGCACGATGATCGGGTCGGCTGGCTTGTCGGGATGCTTTGCGCCGGCGACGGATCGGCCCTGCAAGCGTTCGCGGGCATAAGCGACCGCGCCCTGATAGGCGGCCTCGGCTATGCCAAGTCCCTGTGTGCCGACAGCGAGACGTTCGTTGTTCATCATCGCGAACATCGAGCGCATTCCCTTATTGGGCTCGCCAACGATCCAGCCGGTGGCGTCGTCGAAGTTGATCTGGCAGGTCGCCGACGCCTTTATGCCCATCTTGTGTTCGATGCCCGCGCATGACACGCCATTGCGCGCGCCGGGGCGTCCGCCAGTGGTGGGGATGAATTTCGGCACGACGAACAGGCTGATTCCCTTGATGCCCGCAGGCGCCCCGGGCAGCCGAGCGAGCACCAGATGGATGATGTTCTCCGTGAGGTCGTGCTCGCCAGCCGAGATGAAAATCTTCGAACCTGTCAACTTGTAGGTTCCGTCATCCTGCGGGACGGCGCGGGTTCGCAGCAAGCCGAGGTCCGTGCCGCAATGCGGCTCGGTGAGGCACATCGTCCCCGCCCAGGTTCCCTGCACCATCTTGGGTAGATAGAGATCCTTGAGTTCGCTCGCGCCATATGATTTGAGGGCGATATAGGCGCCGTGCGTAAGCCCCGGATAAAGGCCGAAGGATACGTTGCAAGCGCAGGTCATTTCCTCGATCGGCTTGGCGACGGCGGCCGGCAAGCCCATCCCGCCGTATTCCGGATCAGCGCTGACGCCGTTCCAGCCACCCTTGCAATAAGCGCGGTAGGCTTCGGAGAAACCCTTGGGAGTTCGCACGACGCCGTTTTCATAATGGCACCCTTCAAGGTCGCCGCTCGCATTGATCGGTAGGAGGACCTCTGTGATGAACTTGGCGGCTTCCTCCAGGATATTGTCGAGCAGCTCCGGCGAACAGCTTTCAAAACCCGGCAGAATCATCGCCTTTTCGCCATCCAGCATTTCATGCAGGACGAAACGCATGTCGCGAAGAGGCGCGGTGTAGGTCTGCATGGGATTTTTTTCCTTAGTTGCGCAGCGGCTTGCCGGTGGCGAGCATGTGCTCGATCCGGGCAAGGGTGCCCCCCGTGTGGGCGAGGCTGTCAATTCGCTTCCAACAGCGACCCCATTTTCGCGTCCAATTTCGACCCCTCTTGGGTGAAGAAATTTGCTTATCTGCGTAGTGCATAGGAGGGACCCGCGCCCGTAGCGCAGCGCCCTCGGCGTTGCGCGGAGCGGAGGGCGCGGGAGGTCTCTGAGCGCCCACGAGGGGAAGCGCCGGCTGACGGCGCGGGGGAGGGTTTGGTCAGTTTCGGTTTTTGAAGCGCCAGCTGGTGTTGCCGGTCTCGATGATGTCGCAGTGGTGCGTCAGGCGATCGAGCATGGCGGTGGTCATTTTGACGTCGCCGAACACCTGGGGCCAATCGGCGAAGGCGAGGTTGGTGGTGATCAGCAGCGAGGTGTTCTCGTAGAGCTTGCTGATGAGATGGAACAGCAACTGCCCGCCGGATTGGCTGAACGGGAGATAGCCGAGTTCATCGATGACGATGAGATCGTGGCGGAGCAGTTTCTCGGCCAGGCGGCCGCTCTTGCCCGCGGCCTTCTCTTGTTCGAGCTGGTTGACGAGATCGACGAGGTTGAAGAATCGTCCTCGAGCACGGCTACGGATGACGGCGGCGGCGATGGCGATGCACAGATGGGTTTTGCCGGTTCCAGTCGAAGCAGCGACATACTGCCGGGTATCAGAACCTCGAGGGAAGAATCCATTATCGGTTTCATCCGCGCTTCGGTGAGATGGTCGTTCTTGTGCGGCGCCATCGCTTTCAAGGCGCGGAGGTCTTTGTCATCCAGCAGGGCGACGGGACTTTGGCGCATATACCTCGCTGGATGATGCGCGAGGACGCGGCGCACTTCGAACTCCGGCCTCAACCACGGATTCCATTGGATACATTCCGCGACCTGCGGATCGAGATCGATGCGCTTCTTAGACTTTCTCCAGTCGGAATCGAAGACGGGAGAAGCTTCAGATGAGGCGCGCACAGCAAGAACGGCATCCGGACTTATTCGAAAGCGACGAACCTCCGATCGCCTTGCCACTCGATCAGACCAAGAGCCTCGTGGAGATGGTCCGGGGGCTTCTGATCGAGATTGCGGCGACATCGAAGGTCGAGGAGGCCGGCGATGACGAAGATCACGCCTGATCATCTTGCGCGCAGCGCCTTTGTCTATGTTCGCCAGTCAACAGCGGATCAGCTGCTCCACAACCATGAGAGCCGCCGTCGTCAATATGCCCTGGCCGATCGCGCCCGCCAATATGGCTGGCGGGACGTGGTGGTGATCGATGATGATTTGGGGCGTTCCGGCTCGGGAGTCAGTCGACCCGGGTTCGAACGGCTCTTGGCGGCGATTTGCGAAGGACGAGTTGGAGCAGTCTTCGCAATCGAGGCGTCGCGACTGGCGCGCAACGGTCGTGACTGGCACACGCTGATCGAGTTCTGCGGCCTCGTCAACGCGATCATTCTGGACGAGGACGGCGTCTATGATCCCCGCCTTCCGAACGATCGCCTGCTGCTCGGCATGAAAGGCACGATGAGCGAACTGGAGCTTTCGATTCTTCGACAGCGCTCACTCGAGGCGTTGAAGCAAAAGGCGCGACGCGGCGAACTGTTCCTGACCGTCGCAATCGGTTACGTGAAGGTGCGGCACAATCGGATTGAGAAGGATCCCGACCTGCGGATACGTGAAGCCATCGATCTGGTGTTCCGGAAATTCTCGGAGTTCCAGAGCATCCGGCAGGTGCATCTCTGGCTGCGGCGGGAGCGGATCGATCTACCCGCAGTGGAATACACAACTGTCGACGGCCGTCGCATCGTCTGGAAGCTCCCGGTATACAACACGGTCCACCATATTCTGACCAATCCTCTCTATGGCGGGGCCTATGCCTTCGGGCGCACCGGCAGCCGCATAACGATCGAGGACGGCCGCAAACGTATCGTGCGCGGGTTCAGGCGTGAGCGGATCCGAATGGGAAGTCTTGCTCACCGGCCATCACGAAGGGTATCTCTCATGGGCGGAGTTCGAGAGGAATCAGCGCCTGATCGCCGATAACGCCAATGCCAAAGGTCTTCTGTCGCGCGGCGCCGTCCGGCGGGGCGAGACGCTTCTGGGCGGGCTTCTGCGCTGCGGTCATTGCGGCCGCAAGCTGCATGTCGCCTACGGCGGCGCGACAGGCGATGTCGGCCGCTATCATTGCAAGGGGAGCTTCGTGAACCACGGAGGAGATCGCTGCATCTCCTTCGGCAGTTTGCGGGTCGACCAGGCCGTCGGAGCCGAAGTCGTCCGTTTGCTGAAGCCGTTCGGCGTCGAGGCGGCGCTGCAGGCGATCGAGCAACGAACTTTCGAGGCCGCCGGAAAAGCGCCGAGCAGGTCGAACTGTCGCTGAAGCACGCCCGTTACGAAGCGGCGCATGCACGCCGGCAATACGATGCCGTGGATCCAGACAATCGCCTCGTCGCGAGCGAACTCGAACGCCGATGGAACGACAAGCTCATCGACGTGCGCCGGCTCGAAGACGAACTCAAGGAGCTTGATCAGCACCGCGCACCAGTCCTCGACGAGCAAGAACGCGAGCGCC
Organism: uncultured Alphaproteobacteria bacterium; assembly: GCA_963789645.1. GTDB lineage: Bacteria > Pseudomonadota > Alphaproteobacteria > Rhizobiales > Beijerinckiaceae > Methylocapsa. The sequence goes on from CAWBLM010000013.1 coordinate 474,605, forward strand.
TCATGCGCCTTGGCGCCGATATGGAGATCGCCTGGTCGCATCCGGCCGCGACCATGGCGACGCGCAAGAGGATCGTCCGCACTGTGCTGCGCGAGATCGTCGTGCGGGTCGAGGATGATTTTGTCGATATGGCGCTGCATTGGCAAGGCGGCGATCATACTGCGCTGAAAATCAAGAAGAACGCGTGCGGTAAACACCGCTGGACGGTGGAGGAAGACGTCGAGGTTCTTGTTCGGGAATTGGCGCGATTGATGCCCGACCGCGCCATAGCCCCGATTTTGAACCGGGCTGGTAAGGTCACAGGCCGCCAGAATGGCTGGACACAGAGCGCGGTCTGCACATTGCGTAATCGTATGGGCGTCGAGGTCTATCGGGAGGGAGAACGTGAGGAGCGTGGAGAAGTGACGCTCAACGAGGCGGCGGCTGTCCTGCAAGTGAGCGCGATGACCGTCTTGCGCATGATCCGAAGCGGCATATTGCCCGCCCGGCGCCTTTGCAAAGGGGCCCCATGGGTCATCAAAGAGGCGGATCTCGGGAAAGCCACGGTGCGGGCCGAAGCCCAAGATCGGCGCAGAAAGCCGCTAACTGAAAATCCTGATCAACACACCCTTATTTTCCAATGACATCGCGAGGTGAGCATTATGAATCGGGATCGGTTCCGCCGATAAAGATGCCGTTGCGCTTGGCGTCCAGGAAGGCGCCGGTCGCGAGCTCGCGAACCTGCCCCTGATCCACGGGTGTGTCGGCGAAGACGAAGCTGTCGAGATCCTTCAACACCGGGAACTTGGCGCCGCTGATGCGATAGCTGATTGATCGCGCCTGACGGTGCGTATGCTCGGCCCGGATCAGGGCGGCGATGAGGGGATAGATCTCGTCACGCCTGGCCAGACCCTTGCCGGCAATCTCGTCGAAGCTGGCGCGCATGCCGTAGAGCTTGAGCTCGCTCATGGCCTCGAGGATCTCATGGCGTTCCATCAGGCCACCTTCCTTATGCTGTCGTAGCGGCAGCAATCGGCCGTGGGTTCGATCTTCAGGCGGAGCGCATCGGGCGTGGTGATGCTGGGCGGCGCCGCTGGCTGTCGCTGGCGCGCCAGGACGGTTAGAATCACGTCGCCGCTGGCGACGCCGGCCTCCAGGGCTTCGGCGCAGGCCGCCTCGACCGCGGCCAAGCCATGGTCGAGCACCGCGCCCAGCACCTTGACGAACTGACGATCGCCATCGGCGTGGCTCTTCAGCTTGGCGCGAACCTGGGCCAAGGCCGGCGGCAGGTCCCAGTCCTTGAAGGGGGCGCCGTTGCGCAACGCCCCGGGCTTCTTCACCAGGACTGGCAGATAATGCCAGGGATCGTAAACGATCTGATCGCGCCGGAACTGGCGCGGATGGTCGGCGACGATCTCGTCGTTGAAGAGGACTACGATGCGCTCGGCATGGGAGCGCACCAGCACCATCCGGCCGGCGGCGCGCGCATCCACGCTGTAGCGATTGTGATCGGCCATGATCAGGCAGGTGGTGCTGGCCCGGACTGCCTTCTCGACGAAGCCGTCGAACGAGCCGCGCAGCTCCATCAGGCTCGCCCGTTCGTCCTGGAACACTTCCCAGATGGTCCGATCCCTGAACTCCGGGTGTTTGGTGCGCTTGGCGTAAGCGATGCATTGATCTTCCAGCCACGCGTTCAACTCGGCGAGGCTTTTCACTCGCGGCTTGGGGCGGAACAGCTGGTCACGCAGATTGCCGACCTGATTCTCGACCTGCCCTTTCTCCCAGCCCGACGCCGGCGTGCACGCCACCGGTTCGATCAGGTGATGCGAGCACATCTGTAGGAAGCGACGGTTGTACTGCCGCGCCTTGCCCACGAAGATCGCCTCCACCGCCGTCTTCATGTTATCGTAGATGCCGCGCCGGCAGATCCCGCCATAGAACTGGAACGCCTTGTCATGGGCGTCGAAGACCAGCTCCTGGGTCTCCCGGAAATAGACGCGCACGAACGGCATGCGGCTGTGCGACAGCTTCATGTGCGCCGCCTTGATCGTCAGCGGCAGCCCTTGGAGCGTGATCGTCTCGTGGCTCCAGTCGAACTGGTAAGCTTCCCCGGGGGCGAAGCTCATCGGCACAAACGCCTGGGCCGGAACTCGCGCCCGTTCGTTCCGCCACGCCTTGACGAACCGGTGCACGCTGTCGTGCGCGCCGTCATAACCGCGCCCGCGCAACTCCTCGAACAAACGCTGGGTCGACCGACGTTCCCGCCGCGGCTGCTTGGCTTCCTTCTCCAGGATCTCGGTCAGGACCTCGACCCACTCGCCCAGCTTGGGAGCCGGCTGAACGCCACGCTCGTACTTGAACTCCGTCGCCTGGCCGCGGATCACCTTGCGCACCGTCGCGCGCGACACCGATAGCGTCCGCACTATCTCCTTGATCGGCCGGTGCTGCTCAAAATAGGCCCGCCGGATCTGCCCGATAATGTCCACGCCAATCATCCCCCAAACACCCTTCCCAGCCGAAACCGGCGCAAAGGAAGGGAGGCTGGCACGCAGCCTTGGAAGGGGTCTCTATTGGACGCGAAAACTGCCCCTCAAGGGGTCACTATTGCGCGCGAATTTACAGGCGAGGCGCAGGAAATGCTGCTGCTCCAGGTTCAACAGCTGGTCCTCGGTCAGGGCGTCGACAAGATCGAGATCCCCGCCGGTCAACACCTGCGCCAGGGCGTCGGCGACCGTGACGTCGTGCGGGGTAGCGAGGCCGCGTTGACGGTAGCCGTCAACCGCCAACTGAAGAGCGGTGCGGCCGCCCGCACCGGCTGGCTTCAGATCGACGGGCGAAGGCGGCGCATAATCCTCGGCGAGGGCAAGCGCTTTGGCCTTTGCGTCCGCCAGCAGCCGGTCACGATTCATGGTGACGCCGTCGGTCGGGCGCAAGAACAAAAAGTCGCGCGCCTCGGACGCGGATTTCGACACCGCCGCGGTGCTGATGATCTCGAACGCCTTTCCGACCGCAGGCATGGGCCCCTTCGGCAATGCGCCAGCGGTCGCCCACCGGGTCAGCATCTCCTTACAACCGCCCCAGCCCGGAATGAGCCCGACGCCCGGCTCCACGAGACCGATGTAGGATTCAGCATGGGCCTGAATCGCGTCAGCGTGGAGCAGGATTTCGCAACCGCCGCCGAGCGCCATCCCTGACGGCGCCGCAACCACCGGGAAGGGCGCATATTTCAACGCCTTGTAGGCTTGCTGCCCGGCCGAGATCAACTTCGCGATTTCGCCCCAGGCTGCGATGTTCGCGGCGAATAGCGCCGCGCCCAGATTGGCGCCAACCGAGAAATTCTGGCCCTCATTGTAGATGACCAGCGCCTTATGCTTCTCGCGCACGAGGTCGATCGTCTTCATCAACAGCTTGATGGTCTGCTCATCGAGTGAATTGGCCTTGCTTGCAAATTCGAAGCAGACGACGCCGTCTCCGATATCCCAAAGCTTGGCGGATCCGTTGGCGAGCAGCGGTTTGCTGCGCAGCTTGATGTCTTCGAGAAGCAGAACGCCGTCGGGACGCTCGACGTCATGATAGAAGCCGTCCGTCCCAAGATACTGGCGCACGCCGTTCTCGACGCGGTAGAAGGTCTTGCCCTCGGCCAGATTCAAGAGTTCCGGCGCTTCGAGGCCGTCACGCCGCAGCCCGGCGATCAGGTTCTCGACGCCAATGATGTCGATGAGTTCGAAGGGACCCGATCTCCAATTGTATCCGAGCCGCATCGCATCGTCGATGGCGACGATCGTATCGGCTGCTTCCGGCACGAGCCGCGCGGCGTAGGCGAGGGTCCGTCGCAACACGCGCCAGGCGTAGGTCGCGGCCTGAGTGTCGCCGCTGAGAAAACCTCTCAGATCCTTGCCGGCGGCGGCCGATTCCGGCAGATCGGCCTTGATCGTCGGGCGGTATTCGCCGGTCACGAGATCGATCGTCTCCTTGACTTTTCCGCCGCCCTCCCGATTGAGGCGATAGAATCCGCCCTTGCCTTTGCGGCCGATATTGCCCTCCTTGATCATGCGCGAGATGACTGGCGTCTCCCGGTTGATCGAGTGGAACGGGTCGGTCGCGGGCAAGGAGCGGCTGAGACTCGCATTGATATGCGGCATCAGGTCCAGTCCGACGAGGTCGATCAGGCCGAAGACCCCCGTCTTGGGGATACCCATGGGCCGGCCGATCAAGGCGTCGGCGGCCTCGACGGTGACACCAAGATCGATCGCCTCGAGGACGCCGGTCTGCAGCCAGTAGACGCCGAGCCGGTTGGCGATGAAGCCAGGCGTATCCTTGCAACGCACGATCGTTTTGCCGAGCGCGACATCGGCGAACCGTGCAACGCGTTGGACGGCCTTTGGATCGGTTTTGGGCCCGCTCACGATCTCCAGCAGGCGCATGTAGCGTGGCGGATTGAAGAAGTGAGTGATCAGGAAGTCGTTGGCGAAGGCCTCTGATCGTCCATCGGTCAGCTGTGCGAGGGGGATTGTCGATGTATTGGACGACACGATGGCGCCCGGACGGCGCGCCGCCTCGATTGTGGCGTAAAGAGCCTGCTTGACGTCGAGGCGTTCGACAACGGCTTCGATGATCCAGTCACAGTCGCCCAATGCTGCGAGGTCGTCCTCGAGATTGCCGGTCGCGACGAGCTTTGCGGCCCTGGCGCCCATGAACGGCGCCCGATCGGTCTTCAGCATTCGCGCGACCGCGCCATCCGCCAGCGCATTGCGGGAGGCCGCGTCCTGCGGAACGATATCGAGGAGCAGGACGGGAACGCCCGCGTTGGCGACATGAGCGGCGATCGCCGCACCCATGACGCCGGCGCCGATCACGGCGACCTTCTTTATCCCGCTCATCAGACGCGCTCCAAAACAGTAGCGATGCCCTGGCCGCCGCCAATGCACTGGGCGGCGAGAGCAAACCTGCCGCCGGTGCGCTGCAGAAGGCTCGCCGCTTTGCCGGTGATGCGCGCGCCGGTGGCGCCGAGCGGGTGGCCAAGCGCGATGGCGCCGCCGTCGATGTTGAGCGTCTCCTCTCGGATTCCGAGTTCGCGCATGCAGGCGAGAGACTGGCTGGCGAAGGCCTCGTTCAGTTCAACCACGTCGATCTGCTCTATCGTGATCCCGGCGCGCGCCAGCGCCTTGTGGGAGGCCGCGACCGGGCCGATACCCATGATCTCCGGATCGCAACCGGCGACCGCGACGGCGCGAATGCGGGCCATCGGCTTCAGGCCATGACTCTCGGCATAGGCTTCGCTCGTCACCAGCACCGCCGCTGCCCCATCGGTGAGCGGCGAGGAGGTTCCCGCGGTAACCGAGCCAGTCGCGCTGAAGGCCGGCTTCAGTAGCGCCAGGCTTTCGGTCGTCGTCTCGGGCCGCAGGCAGCCGTCGAGAGTCACCGGGCCGGCTTTGGTGGCGATCGGGACGATCTCCTCCTTGAGCAGCCCGGCCTTCTGGGCGGCGGCCGCCTTCTGCTGGCTTCGGACAGCGAAGGCTTCCTGAGAGGCGCGGTCGATTTTCCAACGACGCGCTACGTTTTCCGCTGTTTCGCCCATGCCGATATAAGCGCCGGGCGCTTTCTTGCTAAGGACGGGGTTAGGCAAAGGGTTGAAGCCCATCATCGGTATGCGGCTCATGCTCTCGACGCCCGCGGCGAGGAAGACGTCTCCAGCGCCGAGGCGGATCTGGCCCGCGGCATTATGGATCGATTGCATGGAGGAGCCGCAGAAGCGGTTGATGGTTTGCCCGCCGATGGAGATCGGCAGGCCGGCCGCGAGGACGATCAGGCGGCCGAGATTGAAGCCCTGCTCCCCTTCGGGGAAAGCGCAGCCGAGGATCAGATCCTCGATATCGGAGGCCGTAACGCCTGTTCGCTCGATCAGCCCGCGAACAACCTCGGCGGCTATGTCGTCCGGGCGAACACGGGCGAGCGCGCCCTTGCCGGCCAGAGCGAAGGGCGACCGGGCGTAGCCGGCGATGACGACGGATGTCATAATTTTGGTCTCCTGAAAATCTTGCAGCTCCCGCTGCAATGTGGTTCGAATGGACTCCCGCCGCGGCCTCACGCTCCTCCGACGGCGGTTTTGGGTTAGAGAAGCCCGCTCGGGCTGCCTCAGACCAGTTCGCCCAAGGCGGCCGGGCTGAAGTCCGTCAGGCTCTCGTTGTCGCCTGTGCGTATCTTCGTCACCCAGTGGGGATCGCTTAGAATCGCCCGGCCCACGGCGATCAGGTCGAACTCCTCGCGCTGCAACCGGTGGATAAGGTTGTCCAGACTGGTAGGCTTGGAAATTTCGCCACTTGTTAAGGCGCCCACCAAATCGCCCGACAGGCCAACGGAGCCCACGCTGATGGTGACCGCGCCCGTGAGCTTCTTGGCCCAGCCAGCGAAGTTCAGCCCGACCTCCCCGTCGATCTCCGGGAACTCAGGCTCCCAAAAGCGGCGCTGCGAGCAGTGCAGAACATCCACGCCCGCTTCCACCAGCGGAACGAGCCAGTCGGCCATGGCATCAGGCGTATCTGCAATCCGGGCAGCGTAGTCCTGCTGCTTCCACTGGCTAAGGCGCAGGATGACCGGATAGTCGGCCCCCACTGCCGCGCGTACGCTCTTTACCACCTCGGCAGCGAAGCGAGCGCGCTCCTTCACCGTAGCGCCGCCAAAGTTATCCCTGCGCTTGTTCGTGCCAGTCCAGAAAAACTGGTCGAGCAGGTAGCCGTGTGCGCCGTGAATCTCGACGGTGTCGAAACCCAGCCGCTTGGAGTTGGCAGCCGCGCGGCCGAAGGCAGCGATCGTGTCGGCGATCGCCGCGTCGCTCATGGCTTCGCCGCGCGGCACGCCAGGCGCCACGCGGCCGGAAGGGCTTTCGACCGGAAACGGGGCGCCCAGTCGGTCAGCCGGCTCGCCACGGAGCCTACGTGCCAGATCTGCGGACCCATCTTGCCGCCGGCGGCGTGGACCTCGTCGATCACCCGCTTCCAGCCCGCGAGCGCGGCATCGCCGTGGAAGAAAGGTATGTTTGGATGGTTCGAAGCCGCCGGACGGTCGATCGTCGTGCCCTCTGAGAGGATCAGACCCACGTCGCCCTCGGCGCGGCGCCGATAGTAGCTTGCAACTTTCTCGCTCGGCACGCCTTCGGGCGAAAACATACGCGTCATGGGAGCCATTACGATGCGGTTCTTCAACTCCAGCGATTTCACTCGGAATGGCTGAAACAGGGCGTGGACAACCGATGAATTCATAGGATCAAACTCTGGTTATGATGGCAATTAGCATCGTGTTTGTCAGGTTATTCATTGCAGCTCACGTTCCGCGTGGATGGCCGGCACAAGCCCGGCCATGACAGTTTTGGCGCGGACTGCTGCAACCCTTTCAGTCCACGGATTGGTTTGAAATTGCGCTATTTCGTGCTCGTCTTGCGCTTCTTTTCGTCCCAGCCGGCTTCGCTGAGCGCTTTCAGCGCCGCCGCCTCCAACTCGTAAAGCCCAGCCAACGCCTGCTCCAAGGCCTCGCGCCGATCCTTCAAAAGCTGGATTCGCTCCCGCACCCCCTTGAGCAAAAACCGGTTCTGTTTTTCGCGCAGCGGATCCGCGTCGTAGAGATCCAGGAATTCTTTAATACCTCGCAGTGTGAAGCCGACCTTCTTGCCACGCAGGATCAACTTCATTCGGGCCCGATCGAGCGCGGTGTAAACCCGCATGTTGCCGACCCGCCGGGGCGCGATCAGCCCCTTTGCCTCGTAGAACCGGATCGTGCGCGGCGTGATTCCGAGAGTCGTCGCCAGCTCCGTCACGCTTTGAAATTCATCGCTGACCGGAACATTAACAACATTCGGATTCGGCGCTTTGGTCATCAGGCTTCCCAATACGGCAACTGCATGACCAGGTTCAAGCGTGGCTGACATTGCTCTTCAAGTCCAAATTGTTGTGACAGGGCCTTTGCATCCGTCCGTGCATCCGTCCGGCGACGCCGGGGCCTTCCCGCGCTCTTGTTGCCGGAATGTGGAGTATCCTCAAGGAAGTTGGCGCCGGTCGTCCCCTCACTGTGCCCCCGACGGGCGGAAGATTGGTGTTGTAACCCGAAAATGTCCCGTAGGGGCCGACGAAGCCTGCCGTTCTATCCAATTCGCTGCGATCAAGCCAGGCGGGATTGGAGTACGCCGTGCTGGCGTCATAGGCCTTCATTGAAGTGCCGACAAAAGCATTGGCGAGCCAGTCGGTCGAGCCCTCCCGGAGGCCCATTCCAGCACATGTGGAGACAGCGCTAGCGCGGGCCACTCCAAGCAGAGAAAAATAATAGGAGTCGTGGCCGGTCTGACTTAACATCTTCCTCCCCAACGCGGGCGACGCTCACTTGGCGCCTTTGATTCCCTTGTGATAATTATGATCTATAGGTCCATCCCATCCCCTATACGTAATGACATCGTACTCATAACTGATATTATTGTCAATATACGAATACGACTGGAGTTTGCAAGAAGCATTTTTCCATTGCCTGCTGCGCGGCAATTCCGCCGCAAGAAGCTCATTGGCGACGCTTGGCGCTCGTCAAACGCCACCATGTCTTATAATGTCGTCGCATAACGTATGGGGTAACCACAATTTGCGAGGGAGCCATTCGATCAGAAGCCATTCGACCGGGTGCGGCGTCGTCCTTTTCGCAATCATCGCGCGAATGAAAATCCTTTCAAGCGATGCTGTCATTGAGGTGGCCGAGAAGGCGGGGCGGTTGATCCTCGAAACCTATCTTTCCCCGAACAGGACATTCGTGACCTGACCGAGCTGATCGACGAGATGGACCCTTTGGGCGATTTCAGCGAGGCCTGCCGCCGCGAACTGCAATCGGCTCAGGCGCGTTGAGGCTCCCTGACCATGCCGCTGTTTCAGTATTTCGGCTGGGTGGGAAGCTTTCTTCTCGCGGCGCTTTTTGATGCGAACTGGTGCTGCTGTGCGACGATTGCCCCTGCGCAAGGTTCAGACGTTCCGGTCAATCAGAAAATCAACATCCGGATCCATACGGATCATATATGGCCCGACGCGTGGTGTTTGAAACGACCCGTTCGAGATTGGCGCCTGAACTGACGGTCGACTCAGAGAAGAACATTGGGCCAAGCGAGAACTCTCGCCCAAGCGGAGCGCCAACCTTTCGACGCGTTCGCCGAGATGGCAGCTATCCCGTCAGGCCGTGTTTTCGATCGCCCTGCTCCGCTGGTCAAGCTGCGGCGCGAGAGGCCCGCCAACTGAGAAGCACACCAAGGCAAATTCGCTCGCACTCGTCGATAGTGGCGCGCGAGAGCCTCACCGTCCCCAATCCGCTTCATAGGCCGCCAGGAAGAAGCTGACGCGTTCGCGCACGAATGCCGGCAACTCGCTGAGCAGTTCTTTCGCGCTCTCTCCCATCAGAGCCCGCATCATCATCGGCAGCAGAATGAGATCCATGAAAATCTGCGCCGTGGAGACGCTTCGTTTGGGGCTGAAGGGTCCCTTGGAGCCGCGCGAAAGCGTGTTGGTGGCATCGTTCAAGATGTGGGAAACGGCAGCCGCGGCTCGGTCCCGCCCATGTTTCTCGACTTGGCGGCTCAACGCGGGGAATTTGTCGGCTTCGGCAATCGTTGCGCGAGCGACGCCGATCGTCTCATCGAGGAATTGTTTCACGATCTCGGCGCCAGAACTCGCGAGCTTGTTCTGCACCGTGCGTCCCCTGGGCTCAAAACCCTCGAAATTGGTCGATCCCGCGATGATGCGGGCCACAACCGCCTCGAAGAGTGCCTCCTTCCCGGGGAAGTGAGCATAGATCGTCGGCTTGCTGGCCGGCGCCGTCTCGGCGATCTCGTCGACACTTGCGCTCTGATAACCTCTTTTGAGGAATACCCGCTGCGCCGCATCTAGGATTCGCGCTTTAACGTCGCCCGCCAGGTCTTTGGGCGGTCTTCCAAGACGTGGCCGTTTCAAGTCATGGTTTTTGGTCCCCATCGGCTTTCACCCTGTATTCACGATGCTGTGAGCGGCAAGCTCGCCGATCTCGGCTTGACACGTTCTCGATTGCAGTGCAAGTTAAATAAACTACACGGTATAGTTTATATCTGGAGACCACTGTGCCCAATTCCGTCTCCCATCCGCCCGCCCTTGAGGGACGAACTCTGCTGGACGAGCTGAATCACTGCATCAAGATCGACCTCGTCTCAGTCATCAACCTTGTCTCCTTCAAGGGGGTCTCGACGGACACGTCGATTTGGCTTCGCCCCCATGTCGAGGTCCGCAGCATTCTGACTATCCCGGATCACGACGCGCTCGTCGACGCCGGCGAACAGCTTCACAAGCTTGGCCTGGCCACGACCCGATGCAAGCTGGATCACATGAACATCCACCTTCTGTTGTTGGCGGGCGACACGTTGCCGTTAGAATCAGCGGAAAGCGGATGTCGCAGCAACTCCCCACCGGGCGCCGCGGCAGCGCCAAAACACTCGCATCAGGAGAAGAGAAAGTGACAGAGCCTAATCTCTATGTCGTCCGCCGTTGCGTCGGCTTTTATCGTTTCTGGGTCGACGTCACCGAGCCGGCCCCCATCGCGCAGGCGAAGGCGGCCTTTGATCAATGGACCAGCGGCGGCGAGCACAGCGTCTCGCCCGACGAAGCGGAATATTTCGATATTTGTCCCGCCGCGCCGCCGCCAGGATGGGACAGCGGCTCGGCTCCCTTGATCCGGCGCCTGCGCCGCCACGACGAAGCTCTAATCGAAGCGCATTTTCTCGCTCTTGACCGGGATGACCGGCGCCTGCGGTTCTGCCGTGAAATCGGAGACGCGCAGATCCGCGCCTATGTCAGAAATATCAACTGGGACCAATCCTTCATTCTCGGCGCATTCGAGGAAGACCAATTAATCGGCGTGGCCGAAGCTATGTTTGATCGCGCGCCTGCGCCGCGGGAAGCCGAAATCGCCGTCACCATCAGCAAGCCGTTGCGGAGCCGCGGACTCGGCCGCCATCTCGTCGATCTTGCGGTTGACCACGTGTCGGCGCGCGGCGTCATGCGGACGAGCCTCTTTTTCCTGCGCGAGAACCGTTTCATTCAACGCATCGTCCGCAGCCTCGGCGGCGTTTTTGACGCCGATGAGGGCGCGATTCCACCGCGCTCTTTCCCCCCTTGGAACGGGGGCCTAGGCGCATCGCTGGCGCCTGGCCTTGGCCGTCTACGAGCTGGTGACGAACGCGGTCCGCCATGCCTGCTTCGACGGCCGCGACGCCGAAGTCAAAATCAGGCTCATGCGCTCCGGTTCGTGGGTCCACTGCCGAGTGACCGATAACGGGTCGGGCCTCGGAAGGATCAAGCCTGGTCGTGGCCTGCGGATCGTCGGCAATCTGGCGGGAGGCCTGGGTGGCCGTGTCGACCACACCTTCGGCACGAAATGGACCTCGTTCCGGCTGGACTTTCCCCTGACGCGAGCTGCGCGCCAACCCCGCGGCCGTTGCCCGCCGCCCGAGAACCCGCCGCCGATTAAAGACCATGCCGCCGCTGCCTTCCGTGCCCATAACGGGCGAGCAGGCGAAGGCCATCGCCGTACAGTCAGAACTCTAAATCGAAGGAGATACGCAATGACGAAAAAGACTCTTCTAACGCTGTCCGCGGCCGCGATGCTCAGCGCCGCACTGCTCGCGCCAAGTATCGCGCTCGCTTTCGGCCCGCCTCCGGGTCCGCCGCCTGCCTTCGCCGGTGGCCCTCCCCCGGGTCTCGGCGCCGGTGGCCCTCCCCCGGGTCTCGGCGCCGGTGGCCCTCCTCCGGGTCCGGGCGCTGGTGGTTCTCCTCCAGGTCTCGGCGCTGGTGGTCCTCTTCCAGGTCTGGGCGCCGGTGGCCCTCCTCCGGGTCTGGGCGCTGGTGGTCCTCCTCGAGGTCTGGGCGCCGGTGGCCCTCCTCGAGGTCTGGGCGCCGGCGGTCCGCCCCGTGGCCCCGCGGGCGCACCTCCGCGCAATGTTGCCGGCGGTCCCCGCCCGGGCGCGGCCCACAGCGCCAACAGCTCCGCCCGCAACAGCTACAGCGCCAACAGCTACAGCGCCAACAGCTCCGTCCGCAACAGCTACAGCGCCAACAGTAACGCCCGCAACAGCTACTCAAGCTACGGCGATGGCTATGGCCGTAGCTACCGCGGGGCGGCTGCGGCGGCTACGGGTTACGCCTATGGGGCGACTGCGGGTTACGCCTATGGCAGGTCCTCCGCCTCCTCAGACCGCGGCTGCTACTACGTCTCCAAATACAAGCGGAACGGCACCAGGCGCGTTCTCGTCTGTCGTGATTGAGGCGGACGACGACCTTTTGGCGCCCCGGTTTTTGCACCGGGGCGCCTGTCCTTTGGCCGAACGCAACTTGCTTATCAGAGGAAATTTCTGACTTGACACGCTAATAATTAAACTAAACGTTATAGTTTACTAATAGGAGGCCGCCGTGCATCGTTCCATTCCCCATCTGCCCGCGTTGACTATTCTGCGGCCCGAGAGGGCTACACTCGCGCTCGTGCTTCTGGCAACGCCATTGGCTGCCTGCAATGACCGTTCCGCCGCGCCTGTCGAGCGTCCCACATTGGTGCACACCGAGCTTGTGCAGCCGCGGGACGGTCAGTCTACCCTCACCCTGACAGGCGAGGTCCAGGCCCGCTTCAGCGGCGACCTGTCGTTCCGGGTGAGCGGGCGCGTGCTCGAGCGCCTGGTGGATGTCGGCGCCCACGTCAATGCCGACGACCTCCTGGCGCGGCTCGATCCGGCCGAGCAGCGGGCCGAATTTGACGCCGCGACCGCAGGTGTCGCCGCGGCGGAATTGCAGCTGCGGGTGGCCCAAGCCAGGTTCGATCGGCAGAAACAGCTTCTGTCGAGCGGCTTCACCACCCGCGTCGCCTACGACAATGCGCAGGAGCAGTTGCAAACCGCACAAAGCACCCTTGAATTGGCGAAAGCGGAGCTGGGAAGGACTCGAGAGGCGCTCGGCGACACCGAACTGCACGCCCGGGCCGCGGGTGTGATTACCACCCGAAACCTTGAGGTTGGGCAAGTCGTGGAGGCGGCCCAATCGGTTTTCACGCTGGCGCAAGACGGCGATCGCGACGCCGTGTTCGATGTCCCTGAATTGATGTTTTCCAGCGGTCTGGAGGGCCGCGTGTCGCTTTCGCTGGTCTCGGCTCCAGACGTGACCGCCATCGGCACCGTCAGGGAGGTATCGCCTGTCATCGATCCCAAGAGCTTCACGGTTCGCGTGAAAGTCGCAATCCAAAATCCGCCAGCCGCTATGACGCTCGGAAGCGCAATAGCTGGAACCGCCGGGACCAAACCCGCCGCCGAGATCACGTTGCCGTGGACAGCACTGATGGCAGTGGGGTCAAAGCCCGCGGTTTGGATCATCGACCCCAAGACAAAGACAGCGTCGCTGAAGCCGATGACTGTCGACGCTTACGAAGCGGGAGCGGTGCTGATCAAGGAGGGGCTTAAGGCTGGAGACCGCGTCGTCATCGACGGAGGCAAGCTGCTGAGCTCCGGCCAGCCGGTAACCTATGAGGAGCATCGATCATGAGAACACCAGCGTCTGCGATTGCCTGCATGTTCGTTTCGGCGTTGGGACTGGCCGGCTGCAAGCAGGAGGCGAAGGCTCCGGAGCCTGTCCGGCCCGTGCAGTCGGCCGTCCTGCAACCGGCTGCATCCGGCAGCACGGTGGCGGTCGGAACCGTGCAGCCCCGCTACGAGACTAATCTCGGCATCCGCGTGCTGGGACGACTGATCGCGCGTCCAGTCAATGTCGGAGACCGGGTTGCCGAGGGACAGATGGTTGCTGCAATCGACCCAACTGCCCTCGAACTCGCCGTACGGTCAGCGAAAGCAGACCTTTCGAAAGGTCAGGCCCTCCTTGAAAACGCAATCGCGACTGAGGAACGGAAACGGATCCTGATCAAAACCGAGGCCACGACAAAGCAGACGCTTGATGATGCAGAGCAGCTGCGTGCGGGCGCACAAGCATCGACCGCTCGTGCCCGCGCGAACCTGACGAAGGCGATCGAGCAGCTGGGGTATGCCCAGGTGAAGGCGCAGTTCGCGGGTGTCGTCACGGCCGTGAGCGCCGAGGTGGGACAAGTTGTCTCGCCCGGCCAGAGCGTCGTAACTGTGGCGCGGCCGGGTGTTCGGGAGGCTGTGGTTGATATCGGCGCGGACTTCCCTGTGCCCTTGACCGTTGGTTTGCCGTTCACGATCAGCTCGCAGTTGCTTCCTGCTGTAGAAGTCCAAGGCCAAATTCGCGAGATTGCGCCGCAAGCCGATCAGGTCACGCGCATGCGCCGCGTTCGTATTGCCTTGAATGATCCGCCTCAAAGCTTCTGGCTCGGAAGCACCATCACGGCAAGACTGAACAACGACAGCTCAGTTCTCCGCGCGCCCGCGTCCGCCGTCCTCAAACAGGGCGCTGAGACTTTCGTCTGGGTCATCGACCCTGCCACGAGCACAGTTTCGCTCCGCAAGGTGGACCTCTCCGAGGAGGAAGCAGGCATCCGGGTCACCGGCGGTCTCTCCGCCGGAGCGCGCATCGTGACTGCCGGAATCCACAGCCTCGAACAAGGACAAAAAGTCCGCATCGAACAGGACGCCACGCCATGAAAACCTTTAACCTTTCCGGCTGGGCCCTCAAGCATCGTTCGCTCGTCTGGTATTTCATGATCGCCTTCATGGCGGCGGGTCTGTTCGCATACCTGCAGCTGGGGCGGCAGGAGGATCCTGATTTCACCATCAAGACCATGGTGATCGGGGCGCAGTGGCCGGGCGCGTCGCCCGAGGAAATGACCCGCCAGGTCACCGACAGGATCGAGAAGAAGCTCGAAGAGCTGGAGTTGCTCGACTATACCAAGAGCGTCACCGTTGCGGGCCAAACAACCGTCTTCGTCTATCTGCGCGGCACGACGAAGGCTGCCGACGTCCCGCCGACCTGGGCGCGCGTCCGCAACATGATTGCGGACATCAAGGGCGATTTCCCGGAAGGAGTTGTCGGGCCAATCTTCAACGATCGGTTCGGCGATGTCTTCGGCAACATCTACGCATTCACCAGTGACGGTTTAAGCCAGCGGCAATTGCGCGATCGGGTCGAAGACATTCGCGCGAAAGTCCTAACGGTCCCGAATGTCGGCAAGGTCGACATTCTCGGCGCGCAGGATGAAAGGATCTTCCTGGAATTTTCGACCCGTAAAATCGCGGCGCTCGGCCTCGACGTCCGTTCCATCGTCTCCTCGCTGCAGGCGCAGAATGCCGTTGCGCCCTCGGGCGTATTCCAAGAGGGACCGGAGCGCATCAGCGTCCGGGTCAATGGTCAATTCGCATCTGAGGAAAGCCTGAAGGCGATCAATCTAAGGGTCAACGACCGGTTCTTCCCGCTGACAGATGTGGCAACCATCACGCGCGGCTACGCCGATCCGCCGACGACGCTGTTTCGCTTCAACGGTCAACCCGCCATCGCACTCGCGATCGGGATGAAGTCGGGCGCAAACTTGCTGACATTCGGCGAGGCGCTGAAGGAGGAAATGTCGAAGATCCTGGCCGACCTGCCGATTGGCGTGGGGGTGCATCTCGTGGCTAACCAACCGGTGGTCGTCGAGCACGCAGTGTCCGGCTTCATGAAAGCTCTGGTCGAAGCAGTCGCGATCGTTCTCGGGATCAGCTTCCTAAGCCTTGGCCTTCGCGCCGGCCTGGTGGTTGCGATCTCGATTCCTCTGGTTCTGGCGATCACGTTTGTGGTGATGGAGTATGATGGAATCTCCTTGCAGCGCATTTCGCTTGGCGCCCTGATCATCGCTCTCGGGCTTCTGGTCGATGATGCCATGATCGCGGTCGAGATGATGGTGGCGCGGCTGGAAGTCGGCGATTCTCTGGAGAAGGCCGCGACGTACGTCTACACCTCCACGGCCTTTCCCATGCTGACAGGTACATTGGTCACCGTCGCTGGCTTCATCCCGATTGGCCTCAACAGCAGCAACGCCGGTGAATTCACCTACACCTTGTTCGTGGTCATGGCCGTGTCCTTGCTCGCGTCATGGATTGTTGCGGTGCTGTTCGCGCCATTGCTCGGCGTCACAATCCTGCCAGCCAAGATCAAGGGCCATCATGAACAAAAAGGGCGACTGGCCCGGATATTCCAGCGTGTCCTTCTGGTCTGCATGCAGCATCGCTGGCTCACGGTCGGGGTGACGGTGGCGGCCTTCGCGCTCGCTCTGTTCGGCATGAAATTCGTGCAGCAGCAGTTCTTTCCGTCATCGGACCGTGCTGAATTGGTCATTGACTGGAACCTGCCTCAAAACGCCTCGATTACCGAGACCAATGCGCAGATCGCCCGCTTCGAGCATGAACAGCTCCAGGGCAATCCTGGCGTCGACCATTGGTCGACCTATGTCGGGACCGGCGCACCGCGCTTTGTGCTTTCATTCGACGTGCAGACGGCAAACACCTGGTTTGGCCAGATGGTCGTCGTCACCAAGGGCGGCATCGAGGCGCGTGATAGCCTCAAGGCACAATTCAAAACCTATTTGAAAAAGACTTTTCCGGGCACCGATACCTTCGTCAAACTGCTCGAGGTCGGGCCTCCGGTCGGGCGTCCCGTCCAGTATCGGCTGAGCGGTCCCGACATCGCCAAGGTGAAGGAATTTTCTCAAGAGCTCGCCGCTATCGTGCGTGGCAATCCGTACCTCGACAACGTCGTCTTCGATTGGATGGAGCCTGCGCGCGTCGTCAAGGTCGACGTTCTTCAGGACAAGGCGCGACAACTTGGTGTGAGTTCGGAAGACATTGCGACGACGTTGAACGGGGTTCTTGCCGGCACGTCGATCACCCAGGTGCGCGACAGCATTTACCTCGTGAACGTGATGGGCCGCGCGACCGCGCCTGAGCGCGCCTCAATCGACACGTTACGTGATTTGCAACTCGTCGGCTTAGGTGGCCGCTCGGTGCCGCTGGGCGCGGTTGCCAACCTGCGCTATGAAATCGAGCAGCCGACGATCTGGCGGCGATCGCGGATTCCCACGATCACGCTTAAGGCGAGCGTTCTCGACAGTGCGCAGCCGAAGACCGTCGTGGATCAACTTGCGCCGAAGGTGGATGAGTTCGCAAAAGGACTACCGGCCGGATACTCGGTCGCGGCCGGAGGCTCGGTCGAGGAGAGCGCGAAGAGCCAGGCTCCGATCGAAGCGGTCGTTCCGCTGATGCTCTTCGTCATGGCAACCATCCTGATGATTCAGCTGCAAAGCTTCCACCGGCTGTTTCTGGTGTTCGCGGTGGCGCCCCTTGCCTTGATCGGCGTGGTCATGGCCTTGCTGCCAAGCGGAGCTCCTCTCGGCTTCGTTGCGATCCTCGGTGTGCTGGCGCTGATCGGCATTCTGATCCGTAACTCGGTGATCCTGATTGTGCAGATTGAACACCTCAAGGAGGAAGGACGGCCAGTGTGGGACGCCGTCGTGGAAGCAACCGAGCATCGTATGCGGCCAATCATGCTCACCGCGGCCGCCGCAAGTCTCGCGCTCATTCCGATTTCGCACGAGATCTTCTGGGGCCCCATGGCCTATGCGATGATGGGCGGCATCATCGTGGGCACCATTCTGACGCTATTGTTCCTGCCGGCGCTCTATGTCGCTTGGTTCCGGATTAAGGAGCCAGAGTCTGCGCCGGACAACAGTCACGAAAATCGGACGCCCCAATTGCGAGCAGATCTCTCAGCTGACGCGCCCTCTCAGCGCGAACTGGAAAATGCACAGGAGCCAATATAAAAGAAGTTCAGAGCCTCTTCACGTTTGCGCCTCCAAGGGAGGCGGAGCGAATACCGGGGGGATACAAGTAAAAGCGCTAACCAATGAAGACCATTGAAACACCTGAAGCGCTTTTCTCCTTGCCTTAATCGAAATTGCATCTGATGCCATGTGCGATATGACTGTTTGAGTTAGGCTTTCATACTTGGAAGTACGTTTAGCAGATATAACCTTCGAGACAGACAAGAGGACGAATGAGTGTTTTGTGACGTTTTCATCGTAGCATCAATCCCATCGAAATGGCCTTCGCCAAGCTCAGAGCCCCTGCGCGCAGAGGACGCGCGAACCATTCCCGATCACTGGCAAAGCCATCGCCGACGCCCTTCGCCGGTTCACGCCAGAAGAATGCGCGAACTTTCTCGCCGCCGGCGGCTACGACGCAACTGCGCCCTCGGAAGCTGCAAAGCCTACGAAAAAGGCTGCGCTCTATCGAAAAAAATTACGAACGTGAGGGCCGCAGAGGATAACCCAGATCGGTTGCCGAAATCCTCACCACAAGCCTCAATTTGACGATTCGGGGGCAAAGCCGTTAGAAAATCGATAAAATATCAGAATCGAAGGCAAACCGGGAAAGGTAACCCAATGGGCAGGCCATCGTCACGCCGATCGGACGGCAACATTCGGGCGACCCTGACGACCTCCGTCTTCGAACGGTTGCGCTCCGATATCCTCGAAGGCCTAATCCTCCCCGGCGAAAGGCTCCGGAAGAGGAAATCGTCGTCGCGCATCACCGGCTTTGGCGCTGCCAGGAGCGCATCACCAGCTTCAATAAAGAGTGGAAAGCCCTGCACCGGCGCCTTCATGCGGCGCTGATACCTATCCCGCGCTAGGAGGCCATGGCGACCGAGTTCGCGCGCGGCCAAGCTTCCAGCGGGCGCTCGCCCGCGAGCAGAGGGCACTTGAGAAAGCAAATATTAAATTGCCTCCCGGCGCCAGTCTTTAGTAATCGATACCCGTAGGTTTACGCCGCCAGCTCGGCGCGATCGGGACCGAACACAATTATTGTTTTCGGAAGTGGCGCTGTCTGGCCGACCGCGAGGCAATCGCGCCGCAAGGGCGCGCGGCACGCGCGGGAGCATTGCCGACGCACCCTTGTCGGGGCGGCCCGGCGCTAGCGGTAGCTGGTCTATGCCGCGCTGCGCGATCAGGCCGCCGTTTCTCTGGACGAGGCCGCGACCGGCTTCAGCCCGGAAAAGCCGAGCGAAGGAGCGGCGGAGCGTGCACGAATGCAAGCGGATGTGGCGCGCTGTCAATCGGCTTCGAAATCGACAACTCGGCATCGCCGATGACGACGTGCGCGTGAAGGCCAACGGCGGCGCCAATCGCGCTGGGACATCCGCTGGGCATGTCCGGCCCGCCTCGTCATCAGCGCCGTGTCGCGACTGCAGCGGGAAAGCGGTCGATACGGGCTTGCGACGATGTGCGTGGGGGTCGGCCAAGGCGTCGCGCTCGCGCTCGAAAGCGTCTGACCTCATTCTCTGTTGCGGAGTTGATTAGAGTTTAGACAAGCTTTAACTTGACTGAATGCAAGGAAAATCGGGATGGGCTCCTGGGCTCGGCATGCGCATTTTGAACGCGGAACAGGTCGACGGGCATAGGATAATTTGGGCACGAGGGGAAGAGTCAGGCTCTTGTCCCGAGTGCGGCAGGCTGTCGACCCGCCGACATGGCCGTTGCCAACCGATCATCCCTTTCGCATCCTCGACAATGTGCTTTCGACGCCGCATTGGGCTATGTGGCGGAGAGCCTCTATCGAACGTTCTACGGCGATGCGGTCTGAAATATTGGAGAATGGTTTGACCTGCTACAGTCAATCCCTTTAATTGGCAAAACTCCGTCGTGGGAAGAAAATGCGCGGGGTTAATTCGACACAACCGAGCGCCGGACCCTGATCGAGGGTTTAATGTATTTGTTCGGCTGGCGCTGGATAATATCCGCTCCATCCCACGCCGCCGAACGGACGGACGTAGATGAAGGCTCCCGACGCCGGCTCTGGAGGGGGCGGACCCCAATAGCCTGGCTTCCAGGCGCACGGCCCAGAGGGTTGTTGGCAGATCCAGCGCGGCTTCCTGTATCCGGCTTCCGCGCGCGCCTCGTCCCTCAACGCCTCAAGGGAGCGAAAGGTGTGATCGAGCGCGTTCGTCGGGACGACGGCTTGAGCCATTGCTGATTTCGTCGCAAGGCCAAGCGCGTACAGGCCAATGGCAGTAGCGACGATAAGGCTTTTTTGAACTTTCATCAGGTCCTCCAACATCCTTGCCGACCTAGAAGCCACGGCCCGCAGGCGAGCATCGCGTCGAATAACGCGCTAACAAGCTCGGCTGTTCCGAGACGCGGTTATAATATTTGGCCAAGGAAAAGCTTGGTCCGCGGGTCTTTGGCGGAGGTAAGGAACGCCCCGGGATAGTCGGTTTCGATGATGGCGCCCGCATCCATGAAAATCACTCCGTCGGCGAGCTGCCGCGCGAAGCCCATTTCAAGCGTCATGCAAATCATTGTCCTGCCTCGCACCGGCTCCGCCATGGTGTCCAGCGCCTCCTTGACCATTTCCAGATCGAGCGCTGAGGCCGGCTCGCCGAACAGCGTGATTTCTGGGTTCATGCAGTGCGCTCGCGCGATCGCTGGCCGCCAAACAATTGACCTAGATTTTGTCCGCCAGTCTGGGGATCTAAACCTTGCCGAGGTAGTTCATCGCAACGCCTCGACGTCGGCGCGATCCATCCTGAGGACATGGATCGGCGCGAGGGCGCAACTCTGCAAATCGTCATACGGTGGAACACGTCAAGTGCTGGAACACCACGCCAACCTCGCGCCCCACTTCATGTATCGGGCGCAGATCGCTCGTAAGTTCGGTTCCCTACACGATGCTCTGCCAGAAACGCTGGACCTATCCCCGCAAGCCCGGGGTTCGATCGCTTTAATGTCGTTCAGCGTCCCTGATTGCGGTCGGACAATGACTCTTGCTTGATCTCTGCCGACTCCACCGAACGGCTGAACGAACGCAATTTGGGTCACGTGGGCGGCGCCGGCGACGAAAATCGACAGGTCCGTCGAGCACTACAATCATCGGCGCTATCACGAGAGCCTGAGCAATCTCACGCGGGTTAATGTCTACTTCCGCCGTGGCCCAAACAATTCTGCTGGGGTGTGGACTGACCTCGCCGCTGTTCAATCTCACGTCGCGCCAATAGCAATCGAGCGAGCGCTATCCGCGCGTCGTCTTCATCGTCACTAACATGTTGAGACCAGCCGAAGATGTCGTCGCCTTGTACAACAAGTGGGCGTCTACGAACAATGAATTAAAGAGAGAGTGTGTGTAGCGATTAGGTGGCACTCCTGTCGTGCCGCTTGTTCACCGCCGACGCGATTCGCTTTCAGCTTGGCGTATGTCCTAGCGAGGCGCTTAGAAGAAGAAGGTCGTGCCGCCGACAACGGCGTTCGATTTGACGACTCCCCCGGACTGGCTGATTGACAAGGAGTTGATGAACTCGGCCTGGAACGCCACCCAATCGGTCAGCTTGTAGCGGACGAAGCCGATCGCGGACTGGTTCGACCGCAGAAGAAAGGCATTGTAGGCTTGCGTGAAGTCAAAGCTGTTGGCCTGAAGACGGCTCGCGCCAAAGCTGCCGCCGAAAGTCAGGCGATCAAAGAACGTATACTCAGCCTCAGCATACCAGCCGTAGGAATCGCGCGCCTGCCCATTGGGACTGACGGCGTCCCAGAACAGCCCGGTGGTGCCGAGCGCGCTACCCCAATAGCCGTATCCCACAGCGCTGAAACCGCCCCAATCGAGCCGGGCGCCGCCGTCGACGCCGGAGGATCTGACGTTCGCTCCGGGGGATCCGGAGACGAGTGCGGAGGTAACGTCGGCCTCTGCGACACGCTGGAGCTGAGTAATGCCATCCGCCCAAGCGGTGAGTTTCACGTCGGGCGCAAACTTGCCAATATATTTGATCCTGCCTTGGAACTGCGGCTGATCATGGTCCGTCATCGTTCCTGAAGTCGCAGCGATGGCGACGCCGTTGTTGGAGAAAGCGGGGCCGCTAAAGCCAGGACGCGCAGCGGCCAAGCCAAATACGTCACCAGTTTCGTTGATTGCATCCAAGGGCGTGAACATGCCAACAGACGCAGTGAAGCCGTAGTAGTCGGGCGTCGTATAGGTGATTTGCGGAATCCAGTCGGCATAAACATAGCCAAGTCCGATGCGTCCAAGGGCGGTGTTGCTGGGCGCGGCGTTTCCAGCGGGCGTGCCGCTGCCAAACAAGGTGAAGTCGTTGAGGATCGCGTCGCCACCAAACAGGCCAAGATCGCGGCCGATTTTGACAGTGCCCCATTCGGGCGTGCCGATGGTGCCGAAAATTCGACGAAGATCGATGCCGGGGGTGCCCAAGCCAACAGGCGCGCCGCCATTGTTGGCGTTGAACGGGCCCGAAGAGGTGTTGATGTTGTTGCCGGCAAAGAACGCGTCCACAGTAAACCCGAGATCGTAGCCCATCTGATTGGTCGCAATGCTCAAGTTGACATCGCTCGGCAGCAGACCGGAGCGGATCGCGTTGGAGTTGTTGTAAGAGCTGCCGCCGGCGAGGCCGCCGAAGACGCCATAGAAACCAGGAGTGGGCAGGCCGGGGTTTATAGGAATGCCCGCGGTGCCACCGAAGGAGGACTTGAAATTCTCCGCGCCGAAGAAGATGAGGCTGCCCGAGATCTTGACGTCGACATCGCCAATGTTGACGACGCCATTGTCTTTGGTGACGATCTGCTGGCCGGGGATGTGGAGGCCGATGCCTTTGTCGAGAGCTGTGACGTAGCGACCGTTGGAAGCGGGGGCGCTGGGAGCGCCGGGGGCCCTTGCAGCGACATGTGCGGCTTTCGCCGCCAGCTCGGCTTCGTGGCGATGTTTCAGCTTGGCATATTCGGCTTTGGTCAGGATGCCCTTGCCCTTGAGCTGATCGAGCAGGTCGTCCGTCGTGTCGGCGCGCGCCACCACAGAACCGACCAGAATCGAGGCCGCGGCGCCGACAACAGCAATATAGGCACCGCTTCGGCGGCTCCTGGATCTTCCAGCCGGGTCAGCCATTATTCTCCCCCTCATGTAATTTTAATCCTGCCGAGAGTCGCCGATCCTTCATGCGTCGATTTCTCCGCAACAGAATCCAATTTAACTTCTTGTTGCAGGCAGACGACTATCAATGACGACCCAAGCCAAAATTCCTATACCTATAAAGCCCGTGACTATACATATGGGCACAGTTATCGGTACATTTGGAGCCGAGCCCCGTCAACGCGCTTCGTTCGCTTTCAACTAATACGGTTTCCAGCTGATTAATGCGGAACGATTGGCTTTGGGCACCAATGGAAACCGGTTCGGTATCGGATTTGGTCGCGCTGCTCGGCAAGGAGGACGCATTGGTTGGCGATTTTCTCTTCGAGGTCCTCGATGGTCGCGATGTGCTTGTTGACGATCGGCTCGTCGACCAGCGCCCACAGGGTTTCGACCGGCTGCAGCTCGGGTGTGTAGGGCGGCAAAAAAAAAACGAGGCGAGCGCATCTGGGATCTTCAGTCCGGCCGAGAAGTTCGGTCGGGAGTTCTCCAACAGGATCTGTCGCTGCGCTCCGGTTCGTGGCGATAAATGGCATCTCGACGAGATCGTCATCACAATCGCCCGCAAAAAACATTGGCTCTGGCGCGCCGTCGTTCGGGACGGCTTCGTTCTCGACATCCTCGTTCAAAGCGGAAGAGATCGGGCTGCCGCACAGCGGCTTATGCGGAAGCTGTTGAAGAAGTCCGCGAGAGCGCCTCGCGTCGTGATCACCGACAAGCCCAAATCCTATGGCGCAGCGCACAAGGACATGGGCCTGCACATGGAACACCGCGAGCACAAAGGGCAGAACAATCGGGCCGAGAATTCTCACCAGCCGACGCGGCGACGAGAGCTGATCATGAAGCGGTTCAAATCGCCACGGCAGATCCAGAAATTCCTATTGATACACGATAAAGTCGCCAATCTTTTCTACATTCCCCTTCGCGAGAAAATGTCTGCGCCTGATTGCCGTGCCTGTCGAGACCAGGCTTTTGCGGCCCGGACCGAGATCACGAGCGCCCGGCTCGCGACGTAAAGGACTCGATATCCGGAAAACCATCTCTTCGCGTGCGCGCTCAGGTTAACTTGACGGCGCCACCTCGGCTTCCTTCACGCGCTCGGCGACATCGCGGAGCTGGGTGAGCAGGGCAAGAAGGCGTTCGACGTTCCGGATGCCCTGACCCACGACAATGCCGAATTCCGCAAAATGTGCTCGGATGGCGCTGACGAGGCTGCTGCGCTGGCGGATCAACAGATCACGCGTCCGATGCAGCATCAATACGGCTTGCCGCGTGGCGGACTTGAAGGGCTGCTTCGCAAATCGCCGCGGCTCGTTCTTCTGGCTCTCGACATAAGGCTTCACAAAATACGGCTTGCATCAGGCGCACCTCGTGTGCCAGCGCCGCGATCTCTCGCCCCGAATAATGCGCCGAGTGAGAGGCCTCGATGCCCACCAAAGCGGGTTCAAGGCCGGCGAACAAGGCCAAGAAGAGTTCGAACAAATATCACGACAAGCGTGACGACAACGGCGGCGGCGCTGGCTGTGACCTCCGACATAGACAACAGATCAAATGTTCATTTTTTCGCGTGATCGCGACCTCACGGACGCGGGCGGCGGATCCGCCCGTAAGCGTCAGTCGCTTGCGCCGTTTCAGAGGGGAGAGATTTCGCGTTAGAGTTGTACGCTCGACGCCCATGACATTGGCCACCCGGGTGAGAGGGAGCGATCCCGTCTGGGCCAAGGTCGACAAAATAGTGAACTGCGTCGCTCGGAGACCCGAGCCGCGGAAGCGGTCCTCGTAGTGCTGCGTCACCGCCCTGGTGGTCCTTCGCAGCGAAGAGCACACGCACGAACGGCAGGGAAGGAACGGGTTATCCCCGCCGGGTTCGCGAGATGGGCGACGTCGCTCGGCGGCTTCCCGCTATTTCCGCCAGGGGCGCGTCAATTGATTGGCGACGATCGGGCGCCGGTCGCGAGATTGCTTCGCCCCTTACGTCGCGACGAAGCCCTCAATCGCAAGGCTGGCGATTTTTCCTGCGATCCGCAGCTCAAACTTCCCTGTTCGGGCAAAATCCATTCCCTGTTCGGCGCCACAGGGAATTTCGCGGTAACACCTCAAAATTGCTGACAAATTCGCGCCAATTTCCGGGCGACAGCCAACAATTTGGCAAAATTCCCTGTAAAATTCGCTGATATACTCCGACTTATTGAAAAGCCGAGAAACTCCTTGACGTTGCGGGCGAACGGGATTCGTCTGGGGATGTGATTCGCGGCGGATTTCTCTCGGCTGACGACCGGCGAGCCCTGACCGGGCTTGCTCGGGATGGACTTGCGGAGCATCGCGTGGCCCGCCGAGCCAACGCCATCGTCCTTCTCGACCAGGGCTGGAGCTGCGAGCGCGTCGCGCAGGCCTTGTTGCTGGACGACGACACGGTTCGCGATTGGCATCGGGCCTATGAGCGAGGCGGCGTCGAGGGGCTGAAGAGCTTTGGCCACGAGGGCAGCAGCAGCCGCCTCACCGACGAGCAGGCAATCGCTCTGGGCGATTGGATCGACGCCCATTGCCCCCGCAGCACCCGGAAGATCGGGGCTTGGCTGAAGCGCTCATTTGGGCTGAGCTATAGCCGCTCGGGGCTGATCGCGTTGCTGCATCGCTTGGGCTTTGACTATCGCAAGCCGGAGGCCATGCCGCGCGGCCTCGACGACGCCAAGCAGCAAGCCTTCATCGACGAATACGAGAACCTGCTCAACACGATGGGCGTCGATGAGGCCGTCGTCTTCGTCGATGCGGTTCATCCGACCCATCAGGTGAGGCCGGCCGGCTGCTGGGCCCGCAAGGACGTCGCCCTCGCGGTGGAGCAGACGACGGGCCGTGACCGGCTCAACATCCACGGCGCCATCAATCTTGAAACCGGCCAGACGCAGATTCTCGCCGTCGAGAAGGTCAACGCGCTGAGCTTCATCAAACTATTGGGCGAGATCGAGGGCACGCATACCGCGATGCGCCTCATCCACGTCTTCGTCGACAACGCCAGCTATCACAAGGCCGACATCGTCAAAGAATGGCTTGCGGCGGCAGGGCGCAAAATCGTGCTGCACTTCCTTCCGTCCTACTGTCCGCATCTCGATCCCATCGAACGGTTGTGGGCCTTGATGCACGAAAACGTCACCCACAACCGGGATTACAAGACCTTCGCCGAGTTCCGCAGGGAGGTCATCAAGTTCCTCCGGCACACCGTGCCCAGAGGCTGGAAACATTTCTGCGACCGAATCACCGACAATTTCCGCGTCATCCACGGCGCCGATTTTCGGCTTATCGCTTAGCCGGCGTATATCAGGGGATTTCCCCGCAGACGGGTTCGCGCCAGACTTGTTATGCGCCGGCGACATCGCCCACATGACACGTTACAGCTGCGAGCAAGTAATTAGGCGGCTCATATGAGCCGCCTAAAATAGTCACTGTTTCCGAAGTCAGCGGCGTAATTCGACGCTGAGGGTAGTTATGGCCTTAAATAGAAACTCGCCACTGCAGCGATCATTGCGGTGATCGCAATCATCGCCGTAAGGAGCGTGCTTATATCCGTTGCAATGTCCCTAAAAGCCGGTGGTTAATTTGCTGTTGCGCACAAAAAATAGGCACAACTGCAACCAAACGCAATCAAGATGCGTTCCGGCGAGTGTTGGTCTACAACCTCTCTTTCCATCGTGTGGTCACTCCGTGTGAACGGCGGGAGGGGCCGGGGGGCCGTTGGTTTCGCAAAGTCACTTCCGCTCGGGGGCGCCTGTTCCGCTGCATCTGACTTCGCCATCACGGCAATCGAGAGGCGGGAACCCAAATGAAAGCCGCTTTCTTCGAACAGTTTGGCGACCCGGAAGTCTTAAAATTCGGCGATTTGCCTGATCCGGTGGCGGCGCCCGGCGAGGTAGTCGTCGACGTGGTCGCGGCAAGCGTCAACGCCGCCGATTGGAAATTTCGCGCCGGTCAATACCCGAAGAAGGGTGAGACAATATTTCCCTTGATCCCGGGGCGGGACTTTTCCGGGGTAGTCGGAGCCCTCGGCAACGGCGTCGATCTCAAGGTCGGCGATGCGGTGTTCGGCGTGCTCGATGCCGGTCGCGACGGGACCGATTGCGAAAAGCTCGCGATCAAGGCCTCGCTCGTCGGCAAGAAACCGGAACGGCTGTCGCATGTCAACGCCGCGGCCTTGGCGCTCACCGGGCTCACGGCCATCAATGCGCTCGCGGATACGTTGCAACTGAAGCGGGGCGAGAAGATTCTGATCCAGGGCGGCGCCGGCGGCGTCGCCAGCTTCGCCATTCAATTTGCCAAGCATCTCGGCGCCCGCGTCATCACGACGACGAGCGCGCCGAACGTCGATTATATGCGCGAACTCGGCGCCGATGAGGTCATCGACTACACCAAGCAGGACTTTACGAAAGCCGTGAGTGGCTGCGACGCCGTGTTCGATACCGTCGGCGGCGACGTGGCGCAAAAATCCTTCGCGGTGCTTAAGCCGGGGGGCCGCGCCGCCTTCATCGCGTCCGGCCCCGAAGCGCCGAAGCCAGAGCGCAGCGACGTGACGTCGCTGCGGCCGCCGGTCGGCCGGTCGCGCCAGGCCATGGAGCGCATCGCCAAGCTTTTTGAAGAGGGCGCGATACGTCCGCCCGAAACCAAGCTCTTTCGCTTATCGCAAGCCGTCGAGGCCCATCGACTGAGCCAGTCGCGGCACTTCCGCGGCAAGCTCGTCTTTCAAGTGCGGTGATCCGGAAGCCTGTCCCTGCTCAAAATCCATCTGGCCTCGGAACTGGTTGGCGATTAGCAGAAAGGACCATCGTCCATTAGGCATGTGCAACAAAAGCAGGCGGGCTTTTAAACCTTCCCACGGCGAGCGCGCCTGCGACCAGTGAAACGAAAGGAGCATCGATCATGGGTAACAACCTCGCCCGCCAGCTCATCGCGGACCATCTCGTCGAAGGCGAGATGCGCCCTCGCGAAGAAATCGCGCTAAAGATCGATCAGTTTCTAACGCACGATATGTGCGGCCATTGTGTGCTCTTCAGCTTGAGGCTATGGGCGTCGAGGAGATATCCGGGGATGCCGCTGTCGCGTACTGTGACCATCTCCTGATCGGAGCCGCCAGCAAAAACGCCGACGACCACATATTGCTTCAAAGCGCCGCCCGGCGCTTCGGCATGTGGTTCTCGCGCCCCGGTAACGGCACCAGCCATCCCGTTCACCAGCAGCGTTTTGGCGTTCCCGGAAAAACGTTGCTCGGCACTGACTCCCACACGCCCGGTGCGGGCGGGATCGGAATGCTCGCAATCGGCGCCGGCGGACTTGAAATCTCGATGGTGCTGACTGGGCAGCCGTTTCGGCTTCGCATGCCGGTGATCTGGGGCATACGGTTGACTGGCCGGCTTCCTGACTGGGTAAGCGCCAAGGACGTTATTCTCGAGGTACTTCGCCGCCACAACGTGGACGGCGGCGACGGCCGGATCATCGAGTACTACGGCCCCGGCGTCGCCGAGCTGAAGGCGATGGACCGGCACGTCATCGCCAACATGGGGGCCGAGGTTGGCGCAGTTACGACGATTTTCCCGTCGGATGAGGAAACGCGCCGCTACCTCGCGTCGCAGGTCCGAGAGCAGGATTGGCGGCCGCTCGCAGGCGAAGCGAACGCGTCATACGACATCGAAGAGGAGATCGATCTTTCCGCGTTGGAACCCTTGATCGCGCTGCCGAGCAGTCCGGGAAATGTCGTCCCGGTGCGCTAGGTAGAGGGGCAGGACATCTACCAGTCCTATATCGGGTCTTCGGCCAACCCCGGCTATCGCGATATCGCGGTCGTCGCAGAGATCATCGCAGGTCGGCGGGTCGCGCCGGGAGTCTCGCTCGATATCAACCCGGCGTCACGCCAAGCCCTTGAACAGCTGATCAGAGAAGGCGCCTTGGCGAAGCTCGTGCAGGCGGGCGCCCGGCTGCATCAGACCGGCTGCAATGGCTGCATCGGCATGGGCCAGGCGCCTGCAGCGGGACGGCGCAGCCTGCGCACCGTGACACGCAACTTCCCCGGGCGTTCCGGCACAAAGGAGGATCAGGTCTATCTCTGCAGTCCCGAAACGGCCGCTGCCTCGGCGCTCAGCGGCGTGATCACCGATCCGCGCAAGCTCGCGATGCCCTATCCTCGGATCGAGGATTCGGGCGGCGCTTCGGCCTACGATGGCTTGATCGAGCCGCCGCTTCCGCCCGGCGACCGGCCGCATAAGTTGGTGAAGGGGCCGTTTCATGCGGACCTGCCGGACTTTGAACCGATCGGCGACGAGCTGACGCTGCCCGTCCTGCTCAAGGTGGGCGACGATTTGTCGACCGATGAGATCGTCCCTGCCGGCGTCGCCGGCCTGTCTCTCTATAGCAGCGTACCCCGTATGACGTCGATCGCCTTCAAACCTATCGACGAATCCTACGTTGATCGCGCGCGCGAGCGCCACGGAGACGGTCACGTCATCGTTGGCGGGCGCAACTATGGCCAGGGATCGAGCCGTGAGCAGGCCGCGCTGGCCGTGCGCAATGCGGCGGCCGTGTCGTGCTGGCGCAGATGCCTAGAGCAACGGCCTGTTCCTCGCTCCGGAGAAACTCGAAGTGCGCTCCGCGGCAAACTCAACACTGCAGCGGGGCCTGTCCCCGATAAATAAGGAGAAAGACATGTCAACCGAAACCAAATGCTCGGGCGGCGCTCGACACACGGTGGCTGCGGCCCCCTCGAATGCGGGCTGGTGGCCGAACCAGCTGAACCTGAAAATCCTGATTTGTCTCTTGGCCGCGTCTTGTGTGGGTTTTTGCGCCTACATATTCAGAGGCGCGCCTTTTATCACTAACAAATAGCCCTAGAGTCCGGTCTTGGACTGAAGGCGAACGTTACTGGAGGCAGGCGTTACTGCCGAGAAACCTGCACACAAGCGGACACAGGCACACACAGACCGTTCTTCATTCAGAACGGAGTTGCGCCGCGCCCGTCATGTCTACCGACTATCTTGAACCTCAGGAAACGTGGGTCTATTGTGGCATCTGGAGTGCGACAATCAACGTCGGGGCCGCGAAAGGATTCGAGGATGGTCCGGCTTTTAGGCTCTCGATTGGGTATCATGCTGGCCTTCGGCGCTATGCTGCTCGCGCTGGACGTCGGACGCTCCATCTGGGCACGAGTAGCACTGGAGGCTCCGACTTCCGAGTACCGGCCGAACCCTGCACTGTACGCGGATCTGACGTGGCCACCCGGCGCGCATTTAGACCAAGACACGCCCCTCGGAGCGAGGGTGTTCGCACAGCGATGCGCTGTTTGTCATGGCCCGGACGGAAAGGGGAACGGTCCAGCTGCGCCGTCGATGTTTCCGCGTCCGCGTGACTTGTCGTCTGGGATTTTCAAGTACAAGTCAACCGCAGCTGGAGAGCCGCCGACCGATGAAGACCTCGCGCGGACGGTTCGCGACGGCCTTCCTAGTAGTGCGATGCCGTACTTTGCAGGACTGCTCTCAGCCGAGGAACTAGCGGCGGTCGTACAGCAGGTAAAGTCGTTTTCAACTGCGTTTTCCCGGCCGGGCAGACCCATCGATATTCCCCCTTCGATTCCAAATTCGCCTGAAAGTGTGGGCCGTGGAAAAGCGCTCTTTGCCAGCCAAGGCTGCGCGGCATGCCATGGCGGCGACGGCCGCGGCGGCCAACCCTTCGACGATGGGTCCGGCCACCAGGTGTTCGCCCGCGATCTCACCGCGCCATGGTCATTCCGGGGCGGTAGCCGGGCCGAGGACATTTGGTTGCGCGTGACTACCGGCATCATGCCGGGGCCCATGCCATCTTATGCGGACGCGCTGGCTGCCGATGCCCGCTGGGACCTGGCGAACTTCGTCGTCTCGCTCGCCCGCGCGCCACCCTGGGAAAAGGGTGGCAGCTTCGGCGGTGCGGGATTCGCTGGCGCGGCAGCTACCTTACCCGTTGGGAGATGTGCGGCCTTTGCCATACGGGGATCGACAGAACCGGAATTTACAACGTCGACGGAGCGTTTCTCGCTGGCGGCATGCGCGTTGGCTACTATCCGCACGGCTACTCTGTCAGTGCGAATTTGACTTCCGACCTTGAAACGGGCCTGGGCCGGCGGAGCGTGCCGCAGATCGTCAGTGCGCTACGCGACGGCCAGGCGCCGGACCGGGCGCTCAGTCCGTTCGCGATGCCATGGCCGCTTTTTCACAACTTCGCTAGCGAAGACGCGACGGCCATCGCAACCTTCCTTAAAACGGATTCGCGGCCAGTGCATAACCCTGTTCCGCCCAAACTCAGCTATGGGCTGGTTGAGACCGTGGTGATGAAGCTCACGCGCCCGCTGCCCGCCACCACTCCCAAGGCGCTGACATTCGCCGATGGTAACTTCGCTATCGATGCCGCGAGAGGCTCGCCGAGCCGGGTTCAAACCATCCTCGTCGATGCGCAGTGGATAATACTTGTTCTGGCGCTGGTCCTGTTGGCGCTCGCCGCGCCGCGACCGGGAATTAAGACCTCTATTGGGGCCGTACTCGCCGTCGCGAACGCTGGCGGGCTACTGTACTTCCTGTCACAGTGGCCGGCCATCCGCGGCTTGCCCCCTGATCCACTCGTGAAAGCCTTCAACGCCGGAGACGTCATGCCCGACACCGGGGGCATGCCGGCGGAGCGCGTCCGCATGGTGGAGCGCGGCCATTATCTCTACTCGGTAAGCTGTGCCCTGTGCCATGGAACGGACGGAACCGGCGGCACGCCGGTTAGCTGGAAGCCATTTGGCACGTTGCGGCCACGCAACATAACCGCACATCCGCAAGCCGGCGTAGGCGCCTGGAGCGACCGGGAGCGGGCCATTCGCAGCGGCGTTAGCCGGGACGGCAGGCAACTCCATTGGCAGGGGATGACCTGGGACCAGTTTTCCAACCTCGAGGAAGAGGATTTGCGCGTGCTCATCGCTTATGTGCGGTTGCTGCCGCCGGTCAACCGCATCGTTCCGGTCCCGCGTCCTCCCGCTGCCGATGATTGCGAAACTTACGCTTTTTATCTCGACAAGAGCGATCAGCCAGGCTGTCGCTAAACTTAGAACTGCGCCGTCTGCCGGCGACTGGCGGGGCGGCCGGCGCGCGCTGACCGGCCCTGGTCGCGGCGCGGCGGCGTCAAATTCGCGTGTTCGACCCCCGGCATAGCATGTCTGCCGGGCGAACTCGTCTGCCTTCAAAAGCGGGCCGCCAAATAGCAGCCCAGCGCCCCGCCCGCGCTTGCCCGGAAAATCTCCGACATGATAGCTCAACGTGGTTCGAATATTTGAACCGGGCCTGTGCTTCGCAGGCTTTGACGCCAAAACAAACTGGGCGGAGAGAAACGCATGACGCAGACAAAGCTCAAAATCCTCATGGCCGCAGCGACTCTCTTTGCGGGCTCGCTCCCCGCCAAGGCGGAGGATGCGGACGTCGCGACGCAGATCGTCGACGTCATGAACAAGCTGTATGGCGTTCATCCGGGTTTCCGCGCCAATCACGCCAAGGGCGTAGTCGTCGAGGGAAGCTTCACCGCGACGCCTGAGGCCGCCGGATCAAGCAAGGCCGCGATTTTCGCCGGCGCCAAAATTCCCGTAACGGTGCGGTTCTCAAACTCGACGGGCGTTCCGAACATCCCGGACGGAGATCCGAACGCCAACCCGCACGGAATCTCGATCAAATACCATCTGCCGGACGGCAGCGACACCGACATGGTGACGAACGCGCTGCATTTCTTCCCGGTCGGGACAGGCGAAGACTTCCTCGGTCTCCTGACCGCGGTGTCGCAGAGCCCGAAGGACGCGCCACATCCAACTCCGTTCGAGCAATTCGTGGCAACCCACCCGAGCGTTCCACTCGCCTTCGCGACGGTGCAGACGCCGGACAGTTTCGCGCATGAGGAATATTACGGCATCAACGCGTTCATCTTCGTCGACAAGGCGGGCCAGAAACAGGCCGTCCGCTATCAGATCCTTCCCGAGAAAGTCGTCCATCTCGATCCGAAGGACGCCGCCGCAAAATCGCCCGATTTTCTCGTCGACGAATTGCCAAACCGCCTCAAGGACGGACCGGTGACTTTCCACCTCAAAGCGCAACTCGCGGAGCCTGGCGATCAGACGAAGGACGGCTCGAAACCCTGGCCGGACAGCCGCAAACTCGTCGACCTTGGCGTGCTGACCATCGACAAAGCCGTGCCTGATAGTCTCGATGCGCAAAAGAAGCTGCTGTTCCTTCCCGGATCGCTCACCGACGGCATCGAGCAGTCCGACGATCCGCTGGTCGACACGCGGGACGGCGCCTATGCGGTGTCGTTCTCGCGGCGCAATCCTTGATCGAAGCGACCGCGGGCCTGGGCGTTTCTCGCTAGCCGGAAAACGCCCAACGCCCGATTGGGGGACGCCAAAGTGAAGCTTATTATATTCGACCTTGACGGTACTTTGGTCGATAGCCACGAGTTCATCGTCGAGGCGCAACGGCGGGCGTTCTTCGCCCATGACATCGCGCCGCCCGCGCGCGAAAAATCGCTGGCGATCGTTGGCCTCTCGCTGCGGGAAGCCTTCGCGGTTCTCGCGGGCGATCAGGGGCCGGTCGAAAGCCTCGCGGAGGCCTATCGCGCGGCATGGACGGAAATTCGCGCCGACCCGGCTTTCATCGAGCCGCTCTTTCCGGGCGCGCATGCTGCGCTGGCCTCGCTCGCCGGCAAAGACGAAGTGATCCTGGGCATCGCCACCGGAAAGGCGCGGCGCGGCGTCGCCCATCTTCTGGAACGCTGCGGCTGGCGCGATTGGTTCGCCACCGTGCAGACCGCCGACGAGCACCCCTCGAAACCGGCGCCGGACATGGTCCTCGCGGCCATGGCCGAGACGGGAGCGCGCCCCGCCTCGACCTATATGATCGGCGACACGAGCTTCGACATGGCGATGGCGCGCGCGGCCGGCGCGCACCCAATCGGCGTTTCCTGGGGCTATCATAAGAGCGCCGAACTTCACGCGGCGGGCGCCGAACGGATCATTGCGGATTTCGCCGAATTGCTGCATCTCATCGAAGCATGAGCCAAGAAAAGGAGCCAGGGGCGGCTAAAACCATCCGGGACGATCTTGCCCCGGCGCCGGACGAGATGATCGCCATTGACCCCATCGCCATGGCGCGGCGGGACCTTGAGAAGGCCGCGCCAAAGCGCTTCTACAAGGACGCGAGCGCGGAGCCGCGGGACGGCGCCTTCGCGCTGCTGCTCGACGGGCGGCCCGCTAAGACGCCGGCGCGCAACGCTTTGGCGTTGCCGACTCAAGCCGCGGCGCAGGAGCTCGCGGCCGAATGGGCGCGCCAGGGCGAACTGATCGATCCGGGATCGATGCCTTTGACCCGAATCGTCAATTCGGCGATCGACGGCGTCGCGGGGCATGTGGACGCGACGATCGCGGAGATCGCCAAATATGGCGGCTCCGATCTCGTCTGCTATCGCGCCGGCGAGCCGGAGGCCTTGGCGCAGGCGCAAGCGGAGTTCTGGGACGAGGTGCTCGATTTCGCGCGCGAAAAACTCGGGGTGCGGTTGATCTGCGCGCAAGGCGTCAATTTCGTCGAACAGCCGGAGCCGGCGCGGGGCGCTTTGCTCGAAGCGGTGCGGAAAATTGCCGAGGGAGAGGGTGGCGCTTTCGCCCTCGCCGCGCTGCATGTGATGACGACGCTGACCGGATCGGCCCTGCTCGCTTTGGCGGTGGCGCATCAGGTTTTGACCCCGGAAGAGGCCTGGGCCGCGGCGCATGTCGACGAGGATTTCCAGATGAAAATCTGGGGCGCCGACGATGGGGCCCTGGCGCGACGGGCGCGGCGCTGGGCGGAGATGGAGGCTGCGGCGCGATTGCTGCGGGCGCTGCGCGACGCGCCGGACTCTAGCGGACCGACGCCTCAAGCCGGTTCCTGAGCCTTATCCTTTCGGCCGAGGCGGCCAAGATGAGTCGAGGCGAAAGAGTCGCCATATTTCAAGCCATATCCGAGCGCGCGGTCGATGCCGACATGCGCGCTCCAGGTCAGGGCGATCGCGAGCCCGTTGGCGTCTTCAACGCCGCGGCGGCGCAGAAAAGGGCGATCGGGCCAAGGTAGGTGTGAACGGCGTTATAGGCAGCTGCGCCGATGCGCGCTCCTGCGAAATAGCCGAGCATCGAAAGGTCAGGCGCGAGAATGAGTGCAGCGAAAAGCGCCCATGAAGTCGCCGCGGCGATGGAGGCGATCGCGACGAAGACCCCCTCAGCGCGCAACAAGAGGCATGGAATCCCCTCGACGAAGCCGCGTCCCGGCCCAAACGCCATTGAAATTTTTTGCTTGCTCATTTGCTCATCTACGCTCTGGATGATCCGGTCCCAATTTATCATTTATTCGGTCTGAGAATAAATTCGGCTTGGCATTTCGCCGCTTGACGCGTTTTCTTCTTCCGCCCGAACGAGGCGCGGGTGTTCACCGAGAGACAATCGCATGTTGATCCTTTCTCGCCGGTTCTTCGCTGGCTTGGTCGCTGGGGCGGCTTTCCTTTCCTTCGCCGAGGGCGCCGTTTCGCACGAGTTCAAGCTCGGCGCCCTTGAAATCATCAACCCATGGTCACGCGCGACCCCGGCTGGCGCCGAGGTCGCCGGCGGCTATCTCGTGATCAAAAACAATGGCGCCGCGCCCGACCGCCTCGTTTCGGTCTCCGCCGAGATTGCCGGCCGCGCGACGATCCACGAAATGACGATGACAGACGGCGTCATGACCATGCGCGCCTTGCCAGACGGCCTCGCCATTCCGGCCCATGGCGAGATTGCGCTGAAGCCCGGCGCTTATCATTTGATGCTCGAGCAGCTAAAAGCTCCGCTGAAAGAGGGCGAGACCTTTCCTGGGGCGTTGACCTTCGAGAAAGCCGGAAAAGTCGATGTCACCTTCTCGGTCGAGGGAATGGGCGTCAAGGAACCCGCCCATGGAGATCATGAGAGTGAATCCAATGAGGGCCACGGATACTAAAATAACAGCAAAGGGACACGGCCCAAGGCGCGGGGACAAAACGCCAGCGGCTCTAGCGGCGGCGCAAAGGAAAGCGGCGCCGGACCGGCTCGATCGGCAACTCGCGGAGGTGCGCGCGGATGTTCAGCAATGGCGGGGAATTGGCGGGAAACCCTCGTGACGGATGAGAGATCGATCTGGACGGGGCTGAAGCGAGGGTTCGCCCTCCGCTGCCCGAATTGCGGCAAGGGGCGCCTGTTCAGCGGGTACCTGAAGGTCCTCTCGCCTTGCGAGGTCTGCGGGAATGACAACACGATCTATCCATCAGACGATTTCCCGCCATATCTTACCATTTTCGTCGCCGGGCACGTGGTGGTGGGACTGTTCCTGTGGACGGACAGCGCCTATGCGCTGCCGCTCTTGCTAGACGCCGTTATCTGGGTTCCGTTTACCGCCGTCGTCTGCCTTGGGCTGTTGCCATTCATGAAGGGCGCGACAATTGGGCTGTGCTGGGCTACGAAAGTGGTGCGTGGGGAATCGGCGACATGACTTCCGGCGGGAATGAACTGCTGCTAATGGAGTACCACGAGGTCAACGCCCATCTGCGAGCGAATACGACGCAGTTTGTTAGTTGGTTTAGTTTCTTCCTGACATTCAGCTTGATGGCGGCGGCGGTCTTCCTCGTCGCGGACGAACATCGACCGGGGCTGCGAGGCGTTGCGCTTGAGTATGGCGTGCCGATTGTCTTGTTGCTCCTGCACATCCTGGCCTTCGCCGGCATCATGACATTCCGGCGCTATATGACAGCGGCGGACTGCAAGATCCAAGAGATCGTCGGGCAGATGGGCGAGACCAGCCCATCGCCGCTCCCGACGCGACTCGCGATCCAAGAGATCGTCGAGCAGATGGGCGAGACCAGCCGATCGCCGCTCCCGAAGCGATTCGCCTACTTTATGACCGACTTGATGGCTGCGGGTTTCGTGATTTCGTATTTCACGTGGTTCTTCCTGCTTTTCGTTCGCGTCTAATCCAGCGAAATTCGCCCGCATAACCGAAGCAGACCCCTCAAAGGTTAGCTTAGCCATTTGGGCGCCTTCACCAAACGAGAGGTTTGGAATGATTGACGCCGGGCCTGCTTCCTGCCAGAATCCGAGTAAACGCGTGACCAATACCTACCGCGACGTGGAGAAGTTTGCTTAGGCGTCCCCCTGATATCGGGTCAACGCCAATTGCGATGCGGATGTCGACGGCAGTTCATTTATTTTGCTCTATCCGAGCGTTTTTTTCGGCTGCACATGCCAGATCATCTGGAATAGCTTCGTTCCTTCACTCTGACATCGTAGGCGATGGAGATTCTGCCATGACCATCCACTCGCGGATTTATGCTTCGGGAGCTGTTGCCTTCGGCGGCCAACCGGCTATCGATGACTTGAGGGGCGCTGGCTACTCTGCCGTGATCGTCTGGTCCGTCCACGTTGATTGGGACGGCACTCTATTCCTCAATGACACCAAGATCGTGTCGGCGGGATCTACAAAGAAGACGAACCCACGGATCTGCCGCGTCGCCTCGCGCAACTCCATCAAGCTGGTACGCAGATACTCTTTTCGGTTGGCGCTGGCGGTGACGACATACACGATTTTCAAAGCATCGAAAAGCTTCTTGGTGGTGGCGTTCCGGGCCTGGGGAACGCGCTCTGGGACAATTTCAAAGCTCTAAAGGAAGCCATGGTCGCTGGAGGGGGTGACATCGACGCGATCGACTTCGACAACGAAGACGACATGAAGACTGACATTATGGTCAACTTCGGCTCCATGCTGGCGAATATCGGCTATGCCAGCGTGACATTGTGTCCATACTACACTGACCAAGTATGGACGGACACCTACAAACAGCTGCGCAGTAAGCACGGAAAGGGATTTGTTAGTGCCATACACCTGCAGTGCTACTCTGGCGGTAGCGACAATGAGCCGGGGCCATGGGGCGAGATGATTGCGAACGATGGTGGTGGCACCTTGCTCATTCCTGGACTTGCCACTGTCCAGGCCAACCCGGGACCTTGGTGGTACAACGACGCACCGGGCGATAGCGTCGTCAAGAGCCCCAACGCAGCCATGTACGGTGGGGCAAACTAGTCCGGCATGTTGCGTAAAGGCAACTACGCTAGCGCGGATGCTGCGATGCAGGACGCCAACACCAGTGAGACTTTCTTCTTCTACTGCCGCGAATCCCTCGATCTAGGACCGGGCAAGCAGTTCCAGAGCGGGGACGCCGTGTTCTTCGCTGGCCAGCCATGGTGGGGGTCTGCGCCGCAGTGCGATGTTTACTCCCTGAGTGGAGGGTGCAGCAACATTTACAACAGAGGGGCGCCTGCCCATCCGACGTGCAGTCCCATTACGCAAGCTGGAAGCAGGAGAAACATCCTCCGAACGGCGGCTTCATCTGGTTGTACAACTCAGTCGTGAGCTGTCTGTTGTCGGCTTGTTGTGGTAGAACAGACGCGGAACCGACGACCACCGCTAAGCATTACCGAGAGGCGATCACGCATGGCCTGAGCTGACTTGGCGCGTTGGGTGGGTGCTTGGTTTTTCATTAGCTTGCTACTCCTCCAATTCTCATTCAAGATCCGACGGCTCCCGCGGCGCCGGAAGGATGGGCCGTAAAGGGTTTTATACTGCTTGGCGTCGGCGTTCTGTGTCTCCGGATGGCGAGGTTCCCAAGCCTCAATTTCCGGCAGCGTCCAGGCACGAACGCGTCCCCCGCTCACAGTGAAAGCGGGTTTATGTTATACCCGCGTATAAGGCGCCCCTTACCTTTTGCTGCCTAGTCCTTCCTTCCGGCCAATAGCCTTTCGGATCGCAATCCAGGATAAGAAAATCCAGTCGTCGCGACAGCAGTGACGCTAACTTTTCGGAATCGGAGGAGATCATGAATAAGGGCAAAATGTTATCTTGCGCGACCTTGCTCATTCTCGGATTTACGGGCGCCTCTTTCGCCCAAGATGAGAGTGGAGCGGGGATGAACCGGCAACAAGGCGCGTCAGATACGACAATAGGCCGTTCTTCGAGCGATCCGGACGCAAGTTTTAGCGATGGGAATCCGAGCCCCAACGATAAAATTGGCGACCATCCAAGTTCTGGCGATGATAAACGTGGGTATGATAGCGACGATGCCCACTAAGCGTGTAAGGCTTGGATCTATGTCGGCGGACGGATCTTCCACCTAAACGTTGTCGCACCAGATGCAGATGCGGGATTGAGGCGCTCTCGACGCTGTGAAGTGAGTTCTCGGCAGACGAACGCGGGCGGATCGCACGCTAATGGCGTCCGATGACCGTTTGGCTGCGGATCGCGTGCGAAATGTCACAGCTGAAACCGATCGGTGATGTCAATGTGGCGCGACCTGAACGACAACGTATAGGGAAGCCCGACGAATCGGGTTGAGCTTGTAGCCCGGCGCCCCGCAGGCCGAAGATCGAAAATCCATCGGTTTCTCAAATGAAGACCATGGAAACATCCAATTAGCGCAAGGAAGATGGTTCAGCGATCATTGGATGCCCTGATGGAAATAGGTTTGGACAGATTTCTTGAAGAAGGCAGGAAGTTATGAAGATCACCAAAACAACTGTGCTCCAGCTGTACGAGTCCGTTTGGGAGCGCCAAAACTCTTGGCGAGAATTCTTCATATGGACTTTCGCGTTCGGCGCGGTTGTCACCGTGCTGAGCGGCGTGCTGTATGTCAGCATCTGAATAATCCCGCGCCCTTATGTCATTGGGACGTACGACGGCTTTAACTAAAACCGCTGCGTGATCCCGGCGAGAATGGTGCGGCGCAGGCCAAGCTGCGGCGCGCCGACGCCGACGCCGGTGCCATTGCGGATCTGGTATTGCGCGTCGTTGAGGTTGAGCACGTCGAGCCGAACTTCTGTACCGGCTCCAAAGCCAAGATCGAGCTTCTGCACAACGCTGGCGTTGACAACTCCATATTCCGGCAGCGAGGCGCCGTTGGGAACCGTCTCCGTCGAGGCGCGAAGGCCGCTTTGAGCGATCAGATCGAAAGAGACGCGCGTCGCGAATTTCGTCCCTTGATTGAACGTGTAGGCCGCCCCGGCCGAAGCTGTAAAAGTCTGGTCGTGATCGAGATGAATGTAGTTTTGCTGGATGTAGGCTAATTCGTCCGACGCGAAATTGAATTGCGCCGATGTGATGTTGGTTCCGACCGCGCGGGAGTACGCCCCGTTGCCATAGATCGACCATGGGCCCTGCTCATAGCTCACGGTGACTTCAATGCCATCGACATGGGCGTTGGCGTAATTGAAAGCGGACAGAATGATCGGCGCGCCGAACTGGCCTTCGTCGATCAAATTCGTCGCGAGCTTGTAGTAGGCGTCCACACCGACGGTGAAGCCCGGAGTGACTGTCTGGATCACGCCGACGTCGAAATAATGCGAGCGTTCGGCCTTGACCGGATCATCCAGCGCGACCTCGGCGCCGCCGTCGTGTTGGCGAAAAGGCCGATGCTCGTCGGCGGAACGAGCTCGAAGGGCGGCGTGACGAAATAGCGCGCATAGCCGGCGTGGATCGTCGTCGCATCGGTGGCCTTCCACACTGCATTGACGCGCGGGCTGACCTGGGTCGCATTGGTATATTCGTTCACGCCGTCGAAACGCAGGCCGTAGTTCACCGTCAGCGCCGGGAAGATTTTCCATTCGTCCTGCACATAGACGCCGTAGAGGCCGCCGGTCTTGCCGCTGTTGTCCGTAATCCCGACCGGCTGATCCGTTGTCTGCGCGCCTGTGCTGTCGACTGGAAGCACCAGTGAAAATGTATTGGAGCTGGTGTGCTCGAGCTGGGCGAGGAAGCCGGCGCGCAGGGTGTGGTTCTCGAAGATGCGCCAGCTGGAGTCGGCCTGTAGGCCGCCGGCGAGGTTCGAGCGCTCCGCCGTCTGCGCGATGCCGTTGAACAGAAGATCGCCCAAAACGTCCGGCGTATAATTCAAATTGCTGTTGCGCACGAAAGCCGATATCTGCACGTCGCCCGCGTCAAGATGCTTTTGCAGCGAGATCGCGCCGAACTGGGTGTTCTCCGTCTGGTTCTCGTTGAGGATATTGCTGTCGAATGTGCTGACGCCTCTCACGGTGAGGCCGAGTTCAGGCGTCTGACCCGGATTGTTGGGGATCTGGAAGGTTCCGTTGAAGGCGCCGCCGAACACGCTGACCCTTGTGTCCGGATCGAGGATGGCGTTCATGATAGCGAAGCCATGAAATTGTTCGGTATCGTCATGCAGCGCATTGAAGGTCGGGGCGGGATTTTCGATGCCGCGCGCGTTCTGCAGATAATCACCGGTGATGAACCAGTCGACTTTGTCGTACCGGCCGCCGTATTCGAAACTCGGCTGCGCCCAGCTGAACGTGCCGCCATAGGCCGTCAATGCGAGGCCGGGATTGGTGATGCCCGTCTTGGTCTGAATATCGAGCACGCCCGCGGTCTGAAATCCATATTGCGCCGGCAGCGCGCCCGTAATCAACGAGATGCTGCGGGCGAAGCGCGTCTCCAACGCCTGGCCGAAGACGGAAAGCCCTTCCGGCAGCTCTACGCCATTGATCCTGAATTGCACATTGGCGTGGTCGCCGCGCACATGGACTTGGCCGAAACTATCCTGCGCCACGCCGGGGGCCTGCAGCAGCACCTGGTTCAAGGGCGCGTTTTCGCCCTGCGGAATCGTCTGCAGCGCCTCTTGGTTGAAAATATAGGTGGTGGCGCCGAGGCTCGGCTGAATCTGCACCCGCGCCACATCGAGCCGCTGCGAAATGACTTCGATCTCCTCGAGAGCGACCACGCCCGCGACTGCCGCGGGAGCAGAGGAGGCCTCTGGGGTCGGCGCCTGGCTACCCGCGACGGCGGGGCGCGCCGCAATCGTCAAGCAAAAAAAGAGAGCTGTCTTACGCATCGTTATAATGCCCCGGGATCTTGCAACGATATAAGATGTTATAACATAGCTTTCCCAGATGTGCTTTTGTCCGCCGATTAGCTTGGGGCGGATTTTGATCAGATGTGTCAATTCGGCCACGGTCCGGCCGCTTGCTGTTCGATCGGCGCTCATCCCGTCCCGGCCGAGCTCCTGCTCCGAGGATAATGAGTTGACAACTTGAAGGGCATCGCGGATGTCTGCGAACACCACTGACCCAAAACCTTACGACGAAAGGAACGTCTCATGCCTGCGGAACACCTGCACCATCACGGGCCCGGGTGCGGCCACGTCGCGGTCAAGCACGGCGATCATGTCGACTACCTCCACGATGGCCATCTGCATCACCCGGGCAGTACGGGCGTTGAGCACGTGGTCGAAGTGAGCGAGAGGAATCCGAACCACTGTACGCCCGAGAACGGCCACAAAGGGCATGGCACGGCCCATGTTCATGGGCCCGGCTGCGGGCACGAAGCGGTTCCACACGGTGATCACACCGACTACCTAGTCGGCGGTCGCCTACACCACCCGCACGGCGACCATTGCGACGACCACGGTCCTCTCGACGTGGTCTCTGGCAACGCTTGAAGCGCTTGGCGTTAAGGCGCCGCAACGGTCCGGTCTCGGGTGCAAACCAGTCGAAAAAATTTCACGTGAAACAGACGATCGCAGTGGCCGTTCGTTTGAGTTTGGTCGAGCGGCCGATTCGCACGCGCGGCCTGACGATTGTCCGCCAAACGCCAGGCCTGGTTCCTCAAGATTTTCAACGCCGCCCGATCAATGTTTCGTCGGCCCGTTGATCTCGATATGTTTCATCTTCGTCTGGGCGCGGGCGCTCTTTGGCAGCGTTACCGTGAGAACGCCGTTCTTGAACGAGGCTTCGATCTTGTCTTCCTCGATCTCGAACTCCGAGCGGGATCTGCCGTTCGAAGCGGCCATAGAAGCGCTCGCTGAACTGGCGGTTCTTGTCTTCGACTTCGGCCTTTTTTTCGCCGCGGATGATCAAGGCGCCGTCGCTGATCAGAACGTCGATATCCTTTTCATCGAGCCCAGGAAGTTCCGCCGAGACCTGGATCTGCGCATCGGTTTCATTCACTTCGATCTTCGGCCAGTTCATGGCCGTCAGGTTTTGGCCGCGCCCAAACAGCGCGGGCGCGTCAAAGCCGCGAAACGCATCTTCGAGAAGCCTGTTCATCTCGCGCTGGAGCGCAGCGAAACCGCTGGTCCGGTCTTCGCGGAAAAGGTCCGGGGTTTGCCCCGAGCCTCGCGTCCAAGAAATAAGATCACGCATGTTCATGCCTTTTCTCCCCTTTTCTCCCGAATTAGAAACCGCCGCAGCTCGGGCTGCGACAATCGGTCGAACGTTCGTGATCAGATCGCCGACGCCGACGCCGACGACGCATCGCGCAAGTCGCGGTCCATGGTCATGCAATGAAGAGCTCCGCCGATGCGGGCATGTCGGGTCGCGGCGCGCCGAACGGCCGACGGGCAAAACGTAGACCGAGGCCGGGCGTATTCAAGAGGCGGCTAATTCTTTTCGCAATTGCGACTTGCGCGCGAGCGCAGACCAAGCCATTCTTGACTACTATTGGCTGCGTCCGCCCGACGAGGGGCGAATGTCCGCCACAAAAGGGAGATGCCATGATCATTGAATATGATTTCGCCAAGAAATCACGCTCTGCCGATAAGCGCGGCGCCAACAAGACGGCGGCAAGCCTTCAAAGCGGCGCGAAGACGTTGGTAAACGCCCATATTCACCTCGAACTCGCCAACGCGCGCATTGCGAAATTGGAAGCGGCGCTGCGCAACGCGCAGGCGGCGACGCTCGCAAGACCAAACGAATCGGGGCGCGATCAAATACTCGTCGACGCAGCGGAATATGCGCGTCTTTTGCGCTGCAAGGAACTTGTCGCCGCGGCGTTATCGGAAGGGTGACGCCCGGGATTGCACGCATGCCGAGGCGGCTTCGCCGTTGGCCTTTAGCCATTCGCATCCGTAGTCTCGGTGAGACGCGCGGCGTAACGCGCCATCAGATCAACTTCGAGATTGATCGTCTCGCCCGGCTTCCTCGCGCCCCAGCTGGTAACCTGCAGCGTATGGGGAATCAGCAGCACGGAAAAGGCGTCGCCGTAGACTTTGTTCACAGTCAAGGACGTGCCATCTAACGAGACGGAGCCCTTTTCGGCGATAAACCGCGCCAGATCATGCGGCGCGCGGATCGAGCAGCGCTTCATTCCTTCAAAATCTTCGATCGAAAGAATTTCGGCGACTCCATCGACATGGCCGGTGACGATATGGCCGCCGAGTTCGTCGCCGATTTTGAGCGACCGCTCGAGATTGATGCGGTCGCCGGGCTTCCAGCTCGCCGCCGTCGTGCGCGCGAGCGTCTCGGCGGCGATGTCAACCTCGAACCAGGTCCTGTTCCCTTCAACGCCGACGCCGACCACTGTGAGGCACG
Source organism: uncultured Alphaproteobacteria bacterium (assembly GCA_963789645.1). Classification (GTDB taxonomy): domain Bacteria; phylum Pseudomonadota; class Alphaproteobacteria; order Rhizobiales; family Beijerinckiaceae; genus Methylocapsa. Next base: position 518,929 of record CAWBLM010000013.1, read on the forward strand.
GCCCGCCGCAGGCGATCGAGGCGCCGAGCGCGATCGTCTCCGAGGGGTAGGAGCAAAGCACCCGCACGCGCCTCAAAGCGCCGCCCCCGCCAACGCTCGAAATTTCGCCGACGTCGTTGACGAGACCGGTGAACATTTTCACAAAACCCTTTCGCTGCGTGACAGGCGGTCCTCCCCGAGCACGCGTTGTTCGACGCTTCTGTAGCGGCGCGGATCGGCGAGCGCATTGCGGCTTTCCGCGCTCAGGCCGGCGCGCCCCTCCCGCGCCAGGAATTTCGCGCTCGTCAGCAAAATGACTTCGTCGGCGAGGCCGCGCGCGATCAGCGCGTTAGCCAGGATCGGGCCGCCTTCGCAAAACACCCGCGTTATGCCTCGCGCGGCGAGGAGCTCCAGCGCGGCGCCGAGATCAGCCCGCCCGGTCGCGTCGCACCGCACGCGAGCCGTCGCGACTCCGGCCGCGCTAAGGCGGTTCTCATTCGTCTCGGGCGCGCCCTCCCCCGCGACGACGAGCGTGGGATAGACAGCAGCGGCCTTGGCGAAACGCGAGTCCGGCGAAAGCTTCAGATTGCTGTCAAGAGCAACTCGCAAGGGTTTTCGCGTCTCGAGCCCCGGAAGGCGCACATTGAGCTGTGGATCATCAGCCAGCGCGGTGCCGGAGCCGATGAGAATCGCGTCATGCATCGAGCGAAGAAGATGGACATAGCTATTGGCGAGAGCTCCTGTGATGGCGAGACGGGGCTCGCCGTTCGAAATCCGCGGCGAAGCCATCCGCCGTCAATGCGAGCTTGAGGGCGACCATCGGGCGTCTTTCCGTCACGCGCAGCATATGACCAAGGTTGGCGCGCAGCGCCGCCTCGGCGCAAACGCCTGCGACGACGTCGACGCCCGCCTCCTTAAGCAGCCGGTAGCCGCGTCCGGCGACGCGCGGATCGGGGTCGCCGATGGCTGAGACGATGCGCGCGACGCCGACCTTGACGATCGCTTCGGCGCAGGGCGGCGTGAGCCCCTGGTGGCTGCACGGCTCCAATGTAACGTAGAGGGTCGCGCCTCGGCTGCGCTCCCCAGCCTCGCGCAGCGCCTCCGTCTCGGCATGGGGGCGGCCGCCCGGCTTGGTCCAGCCGCGCCCGGCAATGACGCCATTGTTGACGATGAGCGCGCCAACCGCCGGATTTGGCGCACAAAGGCCTAGCCCGCGACGCGCCAGCGCGATGGCCGCCGCCATGAAACGCGCGTCTGTCTCAGGGTCGGTCATACCCGGCCCGGAACGCGCGTCTTCGTTGGCGGGGAGTTGGGTTGATCGTCGGGCTGCGGCGTCCCCTCGGCCGGAGCGGATCCGTCAAGTTCATTGATCAATGCGTTAAAATCGCGCGCTTCCCGAAAATTGCGGTAGACGGATGCGAAGCGGACATAGGCGACGCTGTCGAGCGCGCGAAGACCTTCCATCACCAGTTCGCCAATCTGTTCGCTTTGGATTTCGTTTTCCCCTTGGCTTTCCAGCTGGCGCACGATGCCATTGACCATCCGCTCGACCCGCTCCGGCTCGACCGGACGCTTGCGCAAGGCGATTTCGAGCGAACGCATCAGTTTGTCGCGTTCGAACGGAGCTCGCCTGCCGGATTTTTTGAGCACCGTCAGTTCGCGCAGCTGGACCCGCTCAAACGTCGTGAATCTGCCGCCGCAATCGGGACAGACCCGGCGCCGCCGGATGGCGGATGCGTCATCTGTCGGCCGCGAGTCTTTGACCTGCGTTTCCAGACTGCCGCAGTAAGGACACCGCATCGCGGCGAGCCTCAATAGATCGGGAAGCGCTCCGTCAATTCGTGAACCGCCGCCTTGACATTGACCTCGACGGCCGCATTGGCCGAATCTCCGTTAGCCGAGAGACCATCGAGGGTTTCCGCGATCAATTCGCCGATCTTCTTGAATTCGACGACGCCAAAGCCGCGCGACGTCGCGGCGGGCGCGCCAAGGCGGATGCCCGATGTAACCATCGGGCTCGCCGTGTCGAACGGCACGCCATTTTTGTTGCAGGTGATCGAGGCGCGTCCGAGCGAGGCTTCGGCCGCCTTGCCGGTCAATTTCTTCGGCCGCAGATCGACCAGCATCAGATGGTTGTCAGTGCCGCCGGATGCGAGATCGAAGCCGGCCTCCTTGAGGGTGAAGGCGAGCGCCCGGGCGTTGTCGACGACCTGCCGTGCATAGGCTTTGAATTCTGGTCGCAAGGCTTCGCCGAAGGCGACGGCCTTCGCTGCGATGACATGCATCAACGGTCCGCCCTGGAGGCCCGGAAACACCGCGGAATTGATTTTCTTCGCGAGGTCGGCGTCATTGGTCAGGACCAGGCCGCCGCGCGGACCGCGCAGGGTCTTATAAGTCGTCGAGGTGACGACATGCGCGTGAGGGAATGGCGAGGGGTGCGCGCCGCCCGCGACCAGCCCGGCGAAATGCGCCATGTCGACGAAAAAATACGCCCCCACGGAATCAGCTATGGCGCGAAATCCGGCAAAATCCCAATGCCTCGGATAGCCCGAACCACCGGCGATGATCATCTTCGGCTTGTGCTCCTCGGCGAGGCGAGCGACGGCCTCCATGTCGATGAGATGATCGTCGCGGCGCACGCCATAGGGAACCGGCTTGAACCATCGGCCTGAGAGGTTGACCGGCGAGCCGTGCGTCAAATGGCCGCCCGCCGCGAGATCGAGGCCCATGAAGGCGTCGCCCGGCTGCATCAGGGCAAGAAACACGGCCTGATTAGCCTGGCTGCCCGAGTTCGGCTGGACATTGGCGAACTTGCAATCGAAAAGCCGCGTGACCCTCTCGATCGCCAGCGTTTCGGCGATGTCGACGAATTGGCACCCGCCATAATAGCGGCGGCCGGGATAGCCTTCCGCATATTTGTTGGTAAGAACCGATCCTTGCGCTTCGAGGACGGCGCTCGAGACGATGTTCTCCGAGGCGATCAACTCGATCTCGTGACGCTGCCGGCCGAGTTCAAGCTGGATCGCCTCGGCGATTTCCGGGTCGGCCTGTTTGAGGCTAGCGGAGAAGAACGAACTGGAAGCTGGGGTATCCTTTTCGGCAGTGGCACGGCTCATTGGAGAGCTCCTTTTGTGAGTCGGAAGTCACCGGGGCAAAGGGCGATCCGGCGACTTGGCGCGGCGCAAAAATCGGCATTGCCAATAGCACGCCCTTTTTAGACAGTGAAGGATAGGCTCAAAAGGTTTTATTTATGCGAGCCTAAACTTTTTTGGCTTACCGCGCCATGAGGCGGGCCCCCGCACCGAAGCGGCCTTCGATGTGAGACCGCGACCGCCAATGCCGCGCAAATTGGCGAGCCGACGATAGAACTCCTGCGGAAAATATCAACAATGATCCATAAATCCAATGCATAATGCATCGGATCACCGACTGAGTCTGACGGCCCGGCCGGGGGCATTCCCATTGGGCGAATTTTGCGTGTGCATGCCTCTCGGTGAACGCTCTTTCTATCAAAAATCGAGTGGAACGCTTCAAAAAAATAGGGAGTAAAGCAATGTCGCCGATTGAACAGCTCGCCGCGGACCTGAAGGGAAGGCTGGCGCTGGGGCCGGAAGCCGCTTCGATCGTTCAAGGCCTTCTGCGCCTCATCTTTGGCGACGCCAAAGGCTTGAAAGGTTTTCTTGATCAATTCGGCGCGGCGGGGCTCGGCGACCAAGCGTCGTCCTGGATCGGCAAGACCGACAGCCCGCCGCTCGCGCCGCAAGGTGCGCTGGAGGCTTTCGGTGCAGAAACCATCGCAAGTCTTGCGGTGAAGGCCGGCGTGGACAATGGCGTCGCGACAGCCGCATTGGCCTATTTGGCGCCAAAACTCGTCGGCCTGCTGACCCCAGGCGGCGTCATTCCGGCCTCCGCTCCGCCCGTGGCCGCGGCCTTTCTCGCCGCGGGTCCCCAGACGGGCAACATGTTTCGGCGCGTCGAAACGGTCGCCCCTGCGCGCCCGGGGCGAGCTGGCCGCGGCGAGGATACCGCTGGCCTCAATCGATGGATTTTTCCCATCATAGCAACCCTGCTCGCCGTGGCGTTCATCGCCCACTTCTGGATGAACAGGTCAGAACCGACAGCTGCGCCGCCGGCACCGAGCGCCGTTGCGCCAACACCCGCGCCGTCAGTCGCCACAGCGCCATCGCCCGCTCCTTTGGCGCCATCCCGCCTTACGCTCGCCAACGCGAATGGGACGATCAATTTTTCCGGCCTCGTCGGCGACGACGCGACTCGCGCCGCCATCCTCGACGCGATCAAGAAGGCCTTCGGCGAGCATGCGTCTGGAGCGATAGAAGTCGCTCAGAATGTCGCGCCAGCGCCGTGGCTGGCCAATCTGTCCGCGGCCCTCGACCAATTGAAGACGCCCGGCGTCAAAGTCTCGATGGCGGGTTCCGAGGTGGGCGTCGGCGGATCGCTCGCAGATGCCGAGATCGACAACACCCTCAACCTGCTCAAACCGTTGTTTGGCGAGGCCTTCTCCTTTGCGCATTTGCCGCGCGAAGCAGCCGCCGGCGCGGGTCACGCTGATTTTTCGTCATTGCATGATAACTTCACCGGCCAGGATCTCGCAGCGCTGCTCAACCATGTGGTGTTGAATTTCGAGACCGGCAGCGCAGTGATCGACGCGACGGGGAAGTCAATTCTCTTGCAGGCCGCCACGCAGATCAACAAATTGCCACCGGGGACGATCGTCAACATCAGCGGCTATACGGACAGCACGGGCGACCCCGCCGCGAATGTCGTTTTGTCGCAACATCGCGCTGAGGCGGTGCGCGACATTCTGATCGGCGCGGGCGTCAGTCCGGCGGGCTTGACTGCCAAGGGTTATGGCAGCGCCGCGTCGACGAGCGACGGCAAAAGCCTCGCCGAACGCCGCATCGAGTTCAGCGTGTCGCAGCACTGAGGTGTTCGCGGAAGCGTTCCGGCACCCCGTATCGCGAAAGTGATCGTCCAACACAAAGGCCATTGGGATCTGATCCCAATGGCCTTTTTGATCGGACGCGGGCGAACGTCGCGGTCGCCGAGGAGATTTTCGCTATTGTTGGTCGTCCTCGCTCAGAGTCTCGAGGGTTTTCCTCTCGATAGCTGCGTCGGAGCGTTGCGCGTTGGGCTGGATCGCCTGGACCAGAGGCGCCGATGGCGCGGCGTTCGTCGCGACCGGACCAAAACCGTCCCGCTGATAGATATCCTCGCGGAATTGTATCAGCCCGTCCGGCGTCCCCCAGGCGGTGATATAGACCCAATAGACCGGAACCGGTGCGGCGAGCTTCGCGTCGACGCGCTGGCCGGAGCGGATCGCTTCGTCAATATGCTCGCGATCCCAGCCGGGCGTATCCTTGAGCAGCCATGTCACATAGTCGCGCACGTTCTGAACGCGAATGCAGCCGGACGACACGAAGCGGGCGTCATCCCCAAAGACGCCTTTCTCCGGCGTGTCATGCATGTAAACGCCGTAAGGATTGTTGATGTTGATGCGCACGACGCCGAGCGAATTGATATCGCCGCCCGGATCCTGCCGATAGCGGTAGTTGGTGGCGTCCAGCGTGTTCCAGTCGATCTGGCTGGGGGGAACCTCTTGATTGTCCTTGTTGAAGATCCGAATTTTATGTTCGGTCAGATAATCGGGATTTTGCTGCATGCGCGGGATCAAATCCTTGCGGATGATCGAGGCGGGCACGGTCCAATAGGGGTTGAAATTAATGTCGATCGCCTTGGTCATCATGACCGGCGATTGGCGATCGATCTTGCCGACCCCCGCCTCATGATGCGTGGCGACGACGCCGTTCTCGACCGTCTCGACCGCCATGGCGGGAATGTTCGCCATCACAAAGCGGCCGCCGAGGTTGCCAGAATAGGAGCGCAGCCTGACGAGATTGATCTCGAGCTGATGCAGCCGGAAGTCGGCCGGAATATTGAGCGCGGCGAAGGTCTCCTTCGAAACGACGCCGGTTTGCAGCAATCCGTGACGCGCCTGGAAATGCTTGACCCCCGCCTCGACAAATGAATCGAAAACCGGCGAGCCGCCGACAGAACCGTCGAGATCGCCGGAGGCCACCAGTCGCTTGCGCAGAGCGGTGACGGCCGAGCCGCTGACGCCAAGCTGCAGCACGCGGCTTGCGGGGACAGGCTGCCAGCCACCTCTGGCGACGATCTCACGATAGGTCTCGATCGCTTGTTCGGTCGCGGCCAAGGTCTCTGGCGAGAGGACCGGCGTATTGGAACGGGTGACGGCCAGCCGAGGATCGGCGTCGTAACGCTGCGCCCACTCAGCCTGCCCGCCGAAAGACGAGCCGGCGAGGGCGGGGAGGGATGGACATAGCCAAAAGCCGGCCAGCAAGGCGGCGATGGCCGATCCCCGCACAGCGGGACGCGCCGCGCCAAGCATATCTGTCGTCACTTCGAACTCCGCCCTTCCGATTTTCCACATCATTTTCGCGCTCTCAGGCAATTCCCGTTCCAGGCGAGGTAATTCGCGCCGCCTTAAAAAACCGCCCCCAATAAGGGACCGGCGACGCCAAACCACCTCGCACGCCACGTTCGAGGCGCGACGGCAAAAACAAAGGGGAAGCCAAAAACGTCGGCGCCCCCGATCGCTGCTGTTTAGCAGCTTGATAGTTAACAAGACACAAATAGGGCGGCGATTTTAAGGCAGAGGGGCAGAGGGGCAGGCAGAGGGGCAGAGGGGCATATGCGGCAGCGCAGCATAGAGGGCGGTCGGCCTCGACAAAGGGAGCGGTAAGGCGGCGCGGAATCAGACGGCGGGGATCGATCGGTCGAATTTTCCTAGCAGGTTGGACAGGCGAACCATCCTTCGCGCGGCTTGGCGACGCCAATCTGGCCTCTGGCGCTCGGCTCTGGCGCCGCTCCTGCAGCCTCACAGCCGGTATCTGATCTGATCCGTCCAGAACCGCTCAAGCCGGACCAGCGATTGATTGAGGCGCTTGAATTCCTCGGAGCTGATGCCGCCTATCTGCTCCACGGTCATCACATGCTTGTCGTAGAGCGCGCCGACGACCTTGTGAACTTCGCGGCCCTTGTCGGTGAGACTGATGCGGACGGCGCGGCGATCGACGCGCGAGAGCGCATGATGAAGATAGCCAGTTTCGACCAGCTTTTTGACGTTATAGGAAACATTCGAGCCGAGGTAATAGCCGCGGGTGCGCAATTCGCCAGCTGTCAGCTCTTTATCGCCAATATTATACAGCAAAAGAGCTTGAACCGAGTTGACGTCGCTGCGCCCCCGCCGATCGAATTCGTCCTTGATCACATCGAGAAGGCGGCGATGCAGGCGTTCGACTAGCGTGAGCGATTCAAGATAAACTGGCCGCACTTCGGCTGATCGGTCAGCGCGCGCCGGCGTTGCATCGCTCTTTAGAGCATTAATCATGACATAACCTCGTTTACATCATTGCGGCGCCGATGCGATCGGCACTCATAGCGCAAAGAATAGCAACCACTCATGAAGACCTGCTTAAATAATAAAATAACCCAATCCCTTACATGTTTGTAAAAAATAGAATTGACTAGCGCAACATCCTCTGCATTTATTGCTTAGCAAATGAAATAGTTTAGAGGCGTGGGCAATTTTATTGTTATTATTTGTCTTTTTGATTTCACAAATTTAAGAATGATTTACGATAGGCAATTCCTGCCTCAAGCCGTTTTTAAGAGCGCGCAGACCTCTTTCCACCGCTTGATCGCTCACCCGCGAGACCTTTTCGAATAACGGCTTCCGAGTAGCGCATCTTGTCTGAAAGCCCCGAGCGGCGGCTCAACAGAATCGCTTAACTTTAGCCTTTTTCATCTTGTCGACGCCTCGCCTTGCGCGGGACTGGACGATCGGCGTCGTCGAGGCTTCGCCCGAACGCTGGCGGCCTCCCGCTTCGCCGGATGAGCGATACGCCACAAGCGCGGAGTTTCGCGCGCCATCAAGCCAGTAAGGCGTGACGCTCTGCAAAGCGTCGCGGGGCGACGCAAAGCCGCATTCGTCCAAAAAACATTGCAGAACTGGGACGCGCCGATCCCACGCAGGCGTCGCCGACCCGGACGATCGCCCGTCCCGCGCGTTCAAGCCTTCAAATAATCGTAGACTACCTCACCGAGTCCGAGAGTCAGGTCAGTGACGAAATGCGTCGCCGAGACGACGCCTCGCACCGGGAGGCGCGCGACGTCGCACATGGCGTGTTCGAACAGCTCGATCGCGGCGGGACCGGACCACGCGCCTTTCACTGTGACATCCTCGCAATAATAGCGCACGAGTTCGCAAATTCGCGGCCTGCAATCGACGTGGGGGATGATCTTGATCATGAAATTGGGTTTGGCGAGGCTTTTCAGCAGCGGCGCATGATCGATCTCGCGATGCTTGTAGCCCATCGTCGCCGAGACGCAGAGGACCGAGCCGTAATGCAGGGTGCAAACCAGCGTCTCGCATTCATGCGAAATTTTCGGGGAGGCCAGCTTCTTCGGAAAGCCCCAGATCTCGCGGCCGCCGGCAATCGGCGCGTTGTCGTCGAGATACATCGCATGGACGTAGCCGCCCTCCTGCGCCGCGCCGTCGGCGCCGGTGAAGCGCACCGGAATCACCTGCCCCGTTTCGGTGTAATCGCCGAAGCCGGTCGAATCCGGCATGCGAATGAACTCATAATTGACGGTGTCGCCGATGACTTCGAGCGGCTCCGGAACCACCGCGCGCAGCGCCGCCGGGTCGGTGCGGTAGCTGATGATGATGAACTCGCGGTTGTAGAATTTATACGGCCCGCGCGGATAGGCGGGATCGTTCAGCGGCATGGCGAAGGCGTTTTTGCGAACGTCGGCGAGTTTCATGGGGTCGTTCTTTCGTGCGGCGGCGTCGGTCCGAGTGAATCTCTCGCCATTTCCGCGCCGCCGCAAAACATCCGGGCATCCGCTCCAATGGTCAAATCACGATGCGCACGGCAGCCGCAATCACGGCTTTGGCGCTGCGAACGGGCGGCGATATCTGGCGGCCGCGCCGGAAGAGGCTCGCCGGGAGGAGCTGGTGCGGACGACGGGACCCCGCACTAGTACAACACTAAGCGCCTGAAATCGCGTAAATTGTTGATTTAAAGTGTCCTTTGCTACAAACCTCTGCTACAACACTTCTCCCATCACGGGAGCGGCAAGTGGCAAAATCGACCCCCAATCTTCAGCTTCGCGGTTCGAGGTTTTATGCCCGGCTAACGGTTCCGCCCGCGCTTCGTGAAACCATCGGCAAGCGCGAGTTGACGCAAGCTTTGTGCGCTGACCGGTCCGAAGCGATCCGGCTGCTTCCGGTTGCCCTCGTCAAATTTCAGGCGACGCTTGAAGCTGCTCGCCAGCGACACGCGCGAGATAATCCCAAAATCGTTCGACCGGGCAGGCGCATGACCGTCCGCGAAATGGCTGCGCTGCACTATGAAAACGAACTGCGGCAGGATGACGCGGAAAGGTTCAACAACAACGTTCCCGAATCGGTTCGAGCGTTCGAACGGGATTCGCGTAGCGCTTATGAAAACGCGCTGCGAAAGTTAGTTGCCGGGGTCATTAGCGACGAAGAGCGCGACGACGGTTTCGAGGGGCGACCATCGGATGGGCCTTTGATCGGATGAAAAACGCCGGTCACACAAGCGCCGAGCAGGGAACTCCCGAACACCGAGACCTGCTCAAAGCTCTCGCCACGGCTCAGTTAGAAGTTTTGCAGCGGGCAAAAGAGCGCGACGCAGGCAACTTCGACGGCAAACCCTCAGCACCCATTTTGAACGACCCCGCTCCCCTGCCCGACGATCCCGTGGCGGCCCGCATCATATCGCCGGATTCCACAAAGCCATTACGTGAAATTCTGCGGCTCTTTCTCAGTGGCCGCAACGCGAGTCAAAGCATGGCGAACGAGCATCACGTCTCGGCTCGCATGTTCGAGGAATTCCTGGGCGAGCCGAAGCCGGTCTACAAAATCACCCGGCGGGACGTTCGCGGATATATGAAAGCGCTTCAGGAAACGCCTGCGAATTATGTCAAGCGGTTCCCCGGCAAAACCCTTCCCCAAGCCATCAAACTCAATGCAGAGCGCAAGACGCCGTTCGACGTGCTGGAGCCGCGCACCATCAATAATAAGTGGCTGAGCCGCCTTCATGCAATTCTCGCATGGTGCGCCCGCAATGACGTTTTGCCCGACAATCCCGCCCTCGGCGTCAAGCTCGAAACCAAAGCTAATTCACAACCGCCGCGCATTCCATTCGATGGTGGCGACCTCGCCAAGATTTTTGATCCGTTCAAGCATCCCCTTGGCGAGGCGGAATGGGCTGCGATCTTGGCTCTATTCACTGGAGCCAGACCGTCCGAACTTGCACAGGTCCGGCTCAATTCCATACGCGAAGAGCGCGGTGTGCTCATGCTGAAAATAGAAGAGGAAACCAAGAACTCCGGCAGTCAGCGTATGATTCCTGTTCACTCCCAGCTTATCCGGCTTGGCTTCAATCACCACGTCGCCGCGCTCCGAAAGGCGGGCGAGAACTCACTTCTTCCCGAGTTGGTTCAAGCAAGGCGTCAACTCCAAAAGGAACGCTGAGGCGAAAGCAAAGGAGACCGGCATTCCGATCACCCTAAATCAGCATTTTCCGAAGTTCATCCCCCGGCGCTTCAATGTCACCTATCTGCCGCGCGTGGGTATCATGGACGATCGAAAAAATTTCTACAGTTTCCGACACACTTTTAAGACCGGCTTGGCCATCGCTGGGTAGCTTATCCCGTTGTCCCAGGCTCGTCTATGTCTAGTAGTTTCTCCGTCTCGGCCGGCTGATTTTGCGAGTTGGCTGAGCGGTCCTGTCGCATTCCCGTCGCCGTTTTTCTGTGGCGCGGCGCTCGCCTAACGGTCTTTTCGCCCTTTCGAGGATTGGCGTTTCCGGTAATGTCCCAATAACTCACGGGTTCATGATGCGAGGCAATGCCGAGCATGGTTTCGAACGAGACGTGCCGATAAAAACGGCGGTTGTAGCGGAAGACGAATTCTTCGAGATAGGTGTCGACGTGTTTTCGGCGCAGGCCGTGATAGGTGCCGAGGCTCCAGCGTTTCAGCAGCGCGAAGACCCGATAAATCCACGGCAGCACGACATGGCCCGCCATTTTGCCAACCACGCGCGGATCGTGCCGGTAGTCGCCGGACAGACCAGGATAGGATGCGTGGCCGTCAGTGAGCAGCGTGGCTCCCGGCTTCACATTGGCCCTGACGAAAGCTTCGATCGAGGCGGCGGAATTATCCGCGATCATGGCGAGGCGGATGCGGCCGGAACGCGTATCGAGGTATTTTGCGTGTTTGCGTCGCGGTTTGGCCCGGTTTGTGTCGCGATCAATCACCTCGACCGCGCCTGCGATAAGGATTTTTCCAGCGTTGCCAGGCTCGAAGAAAGTATCGCCGACCCGGAATGGAATTTCTGTCTGATCGACTTCGACGACGCCTTCGAGAGGTTCGCGGTTTGGATCGACCATGGATCGCCGCAGCTTTTGCGTCAGAAGCCAAGCTGTCTTGTAGGTGAGGCCGAGCTGATCTTCGAATTGCCGCGCCGACATGCCGTTGGAATGCGTCGCCATGAGATGCGCGGCCCAGAACCACGTCGTCAGCGGCAGCTTGGAGCGATGCATCGCCGTGCCCGCCGTAATCGAAGTCTGGCGTCCGCAATCGAGACATTCGAATGTGTATGCCCGGCTCTTCAGCGTCACCGCGCGGCGGGCGCCGCAGCCAGGGCAGACAAAGCCATCCCGCCATCGCCGTTCGAACAAGAACGCGGCGCAGCGCGCCTCGTCGGGAAAAGTCTGCTGGAATTGGGTAAGCGACCGCGCCTTGGCCATCGGGTGATCCGTCGCCACCCCTCGCGGCAGCTCACTCAGGCCGCAATACCACATTTAGTTGAACCTGGGACAACGGGATAAGCCACATCGCTGGCGTCTCCAGAGACCTTCGCGACTACCTCACCGGGCATAGAGACCAGTCAGCTGGCGCGGTCTATGTCCATGATGTTTCAATTCAAGCGATGAAAGACGCGATTGAGAAACTCTCCTTTGATGGGCTCGACATTCAAGACTGGCAATAGAAAAAAACAACTTGAACTATTTCGCCGGACTGCCGATGGTGGCTCACTTATGCTCTTTCTGTCTTGGCTGGGGGCAAAATGATGGCATATCTTATCCCGTTTTCCCAAACATCCGGACAAGGGTGATAATCGCGCCAATAATTACGATGGTCTGAACGCCCACAGAGCCGACAAGCCATTTCGATCTAGCCAAGCTGGAGGCTGTCTTGACCACCAAGATCGAGGCGGTGCGTAGAGACGTGCTGACCTTTGTGGCGAGATTGCCGACTGAAGCGCTAGACAGCCCCTCGGCGATGGCGTCCGCCTGCTCCGGCGAAAAGTGCCCCTTCTCGCGCAGAGTCTTGGACAGCTTGAGCGTATCAAACAAGAGGGTCATCGCACGATCCTACGTCTGAGACGCCGCTCGGACAAGATGGTCCAGATGGCCGCGATCGTCACACCAAGCACGACGCTCAGCACGTAGATCGCCTCATCCTGATAGAGGCTCAGAAAGTTCATCACGCAGTACATTCGGACAATTGGTCGCGAGGCGGCAGAAAGCTGCCGAGTTGGACGACGAAATCGCCGTCCTGTTTGAGTAGCTCCAACCCGGTTCAGCCCCGCGAGCGCGGGGAACACGCCTTCCATGACGCGCGATGTATTTGGCCGGTTCAGCCCCGCGAGCGCGGGGAACACAATGGCAGCACCCAGCTAACGGGCACTGACCTCGGTTCAGCCCCGCGAGCGCGGGGAACACGCGAGCAGCTCATTGGAAGGCTGGTGGAACACCGGTTCAGCCCCGCGAGCGCGGGGAACACACCGCGTCCACGTCATCCGTCCCTGTAACCGCCGGTTCAGCCCCGCGAGCGCGGGGAACACCAGCGAAGAAACTGCTCGGCGAAATTGGCGGCCGGTTCAGCCCCGCGAGCGCGGGGAACACACCATCGCTCCTCGCCGTAGTTGTTACGCCACTGGTCCAGCCCCGCGAGCGCGGGGAACACCTGCGCAGACCCTCCCTCGTGATGAAATAGCGCGGTTCAGCCCCGCGAGCGCGGGGAACACGGCGAACTTGATTTCATCGCGGCTGATTTCACCGGTTCAGCCCCGCGAGCGCGGGGAACACGTTGCTGTGGAAGTAATAGCCGAGTTCGTAGCCGGTTCAGCCCCGCGAGCGCGGGAACACTACGAACGGTAAGCGCCGGCGCGCGCGGAGTCCGGTTCAGCCCCGCGAGCGCGGGGAACACCGTTGCGGAAGGAATTGCGAGCCGTGGTCAGTCGGTTCAGCCCCGCGAGCGCGGGGAACACTGCCACTGCGCGCCCTCGGTCGGCGTCACATGCGGTTCAGCCCCGCGAGCGCGGGGAACACCGAGAGGCCGTCGCGTGGAAAGGAAATGTTCCCGGTTCAGCCCCGCGAGCGCAGGGAACACGACTTTGAAGGATTGATATTCGGCCGTGTCCTCGGTTCAGCCCCGCGAGCGCGGGGAACACTAAAGTTGAGCCAATCTGAACATAGGTGTTTCCGGTTCAGCCCCGCGAGCGCGGGGAACACCCTCCAGCCTTCGTCGTGCCCCACCAGATGCCCGGTTCAGCCCCGCGAGCGCGGGGAACACAGCGTCGTGACGCCCAATCCCGTCACATTCAACGGTTCAGCCCCGCGAGCGCGGGGAACACATCCCAGCACACCGTTTTGAATTGCGCGCTCTCGGTTCAGCCCCGCGAGCGCGGGGAACACCGACAAAATCAGGAGAAAGAACGGTGGCAAAACGGTTCAGCCCCGCGAGCGCGGGGAACACACCTCATTGACCAACGGCCAGACTGTTTCCACCGGTTCAGCCCCGCGAGCGCGGGGAACACAGCGAACTCGGGACCACTAAAAAGCACACCGCACGGTTCAGCCCCGCGAGCGCGGGAACACCCCAGTCCGATGATCAACGCAGCCTCAATGCTCGGTTCAGCCCCGCGAGCGCGGGGAACACTTCAACATCGTCCTGCCCCGCATGGGATATGACGGTTCAGCCCCGCGAGCGCGGGGAACACTGCGTCACGCCGGGGACGTTGCGCAGTAGCGTCGGTTCAGCCCCGCGAGCGCGGGGAACACTCCCTCTCCGACGACACTGGAGGATGACCAGCCGGTTCAGCCCCGCGAGCGCGGGGAACACGTGCTACAGGCCCACGCTAGCGCTCCTGAAGGCGGTTCAGCCCCGCGAGCGCGGGGAACACATATCATTTTTGATGACAAGCGCGGCGGCGACCGGTTCAGCCCCGCGAGCGCGGGGAACACATGATGCCGCAGAGATACATTCGCGGCTCGGCCGGTTCAGCCCCGCGAGCGCGGGGAACACATCAGCGTGATTGAGACGCTATGCACGCCATGCGGTTCAGCCCCGCGAGCGCGGGGAACACGCTTGATTCTATGGGGCCAGATCATCAAAGACGGTTCAGCCCCGCGAGCGCGGGGAACACCATCACACCCTCCCGTCCCACCAGTCGTCCATCGGTTCAGCCCCGCGAGCGCGGGGAACACCCAACGACAAGATGCTAAATTGCAGGGATATCCGGTTCAGCCCCGCGAGCGCGGGGAACACGCTTGGCTTGGGGAGTTCCCGAAGGATTTCATAGGTTCAGCCCCGCGAGCGCGGGGAACACAGGAGGCCGGTGGCTGCGTCTACGAACGTACCCGGTTCAGCCCCGCGAGCGCGGGGAACACCTACGCCGAGAACCTGAGGGCGTCATTCACGCCGGTTCAGCCCCGCGAGCGCGGGGAACACATGGTTGAAGCCTTGGAGCAATTGGCGCTCGCCGGTTCGCCCCGCGAGCGCGGGGAACACTCTTCTTGGCAAGCTATTGATCGCCAATCACTTTCACGATGTCAAAAAGCCTACCAAGAGTTCTTCGTATGTTCCCGGCGATAGAAAGGCTGAAAGATTCAGGTTCCCGTCGGCGGCTCCGGCGGATGAAACGATACCAAAGAAAACCCGTCAAAATCGACCGGAACCCGTCGATTGGCGCCGCAGGTTTCAAATTGAAAACCCGCGTCGTTGGTCGCCGCCCAAGCAATTACGGCATTGCCTTCGCCTATCGCTCCCCTGACCTCCTCCCAGATGCGTTCGCGCGTTCGCCGCCCATAATTGCCGGCATAGACCCCTGCCCTCAACTCCAGCAACCAGATAGCGAGCCGCCCGCGCAAACGCGGTGGCGCGTTTTCGAGCACGATCATCATCACCGGCGCTACTCCATCGGCTAGCCCCGCTGTCCGGCGTCGCCCGAAGGCGGCGCGTCGGGGTATTGCGGTGGCTGGGCGTCGTCCGGCGGTTCGGGCAGATCAAGGCCGCCGGCCGAAAGCACATCTTCGATCGTCGGGATGAGCCGCTCCAGCAGATTCGTCCGACGAAACACGTCGCGGCAGGCGCGCCGCACGACCCGGTCCGGATGCTCTTCCAAGCGTCCCTTGGCGGCCTTACCGGCAACCTCAAAGGCGACCGGCACAACCGTCTCGAACTTGAACAAATCCGCCACGTCATAAACGAAGGAAGGGGGCCGGCCGGTATGAACGAAGCCGATGGCGGGCGCGTAGCCGGCGGCCAGAACCGCCGCTTCGGCAAGACCATGCAGACAGGACGTCGCCGCGGATAGACATCGATTGGGTATATCGGAGGAGTCCCAATCGTCCATGTCGTAAGCTCGCCGCTTCCACGTCACGCCGTGCCGCTGGGCGAGAAGTTCGTAGATGCGCTTCACGCGGGCGCCCTCGATGCCGCGCAGCTGGTCGACGGAGCGGCGCTCTGGAGCCGCCTCCTCGAAACGGAACTGGAACATTCGACGCACGACTTTGAGCCGCATTGTTTCGTCGATGGCGAGTTTGGCCTGATAGAGCAGCCTATCGGCTCGGGCCCCGCCTGGTTGGCCCGACGCATAGACGCGCACGCCAGCCTCGCCGACCCAGACCAGCAGCGCACCAGCCCGGGCCGCCAAGGCGACCGCTGCATGGCTAATCCGCGTGCCTGGCTCCAGCATCAGACAGGCGAAGCCGCCGATCGGAATATGCGTTCGAAATCCCGGTCTTGTCGACAACCACGAAAGCGCCGTCGATCACGTCAATCTGGCCATATTCGACGAAGATAATCGACGAGCGCTCTTTCATCGGGATGGGCTTTGGCGGAACAAGGCCGGGAAGAGCGGAAGACACCGCAAAAGTCTCCTTACAGCCGGACGCGCCGAATTAGCATCAAGCCGTGGCCGAACGCGCGCGCGCGGCCAAAACCTTCCGCGAGCTTCGACAAGAACAGCGCCGGTTCCGTGACCCGCAAGACGCCCTGGAAGTCGAGCCGGCTGTGGCGCATGGCCTGTTCACGTCCCCGCCCCGCCCCGGCTCTCTCAATCCGGATCTGGTCATAACCGTCAATTCGGAGCCCGTCTTGTGCATCGGCCACGGCGAAGCCAGATCGCCGACCTTGTTCCTCAAGCCAGCCGCGGCCAGCTTCCTCGATCTTTGTCCGCCGGAGCTCCGCCCTCGCCCCCTGTGGCGTGGCGTGGAGCGCGTCCATAACCACGTCATGGCGCCGGTTGCAGCCGTTCGCATCGCGCCGATTCACCGCGGGATTCGCGCGCAACGAAAAGCCGAGGTTGTCGCCGGCGGCCAGATTGGGCTCGAAGGATTTGGTCTCGACGTCGAGCAACTCGTGCCGTGAGTCCGGTTCGATTTTTGACAGGATCAGAATCTCGGCCCGCGCCGCTCGGCCGCGCGCTTCGCCAGGCGCCGTTTCACGGTAGAGGAAAGGGCGGTCCTTGAGCGTCTTAGGAAAGAGCGACCAGACGAGTCGGTGAGTGACGCCCGATCGTTCGTCCGCCCCTTCGGGGAACAAGATAGGCCCGAGACGGTCGATGCCTGACATCGATTTCATTCGCGCCCGCGTTAGGAACAGAGGATAGGTCATGGCCGCGCGCCCAATTCTCTAGATTGATGATAGATCCGCTCTGTGCGCGGTTCGAATTGCCATCGGGCGCGGCTGACGAGCCGGTCGCGGCGGATCTCGTCGCGCGATTGGAAGGGTCCGACGCCGATCCGCGGCGCCAACGCGGCGTCGACGATGATGTCGGGGAATGGCCTGTCGATGAGGCCGCGTTCCGCCAGGAAGGCACGGTGGCTTGCCGTCATCGCGTCATAGGCGGCGAAGGCTTCGATGATCGTCTCCGCAGTGACAGTGCGCGCCGCCATGGGAGCGCTGAGGGGACAACTTCGGCGTCCGGCGAAGGGGGCAAAGCGAGGCCGGTTAAGGGCGTCGACCAGAGCCTGCGATGGATGAGAAGGTTTATCGGTCGGCCACAGCAATAGCGTGAAGCGAACGTCGCTCAAATAGTCCCGACGCGAGATGACGGTTCCAAGATCGTCCTCGTCCGCAACCTCCTCTCGCCGGGTCGCAAATCGGCGCCCCCTGCGCTGTGGCGGCGCTTGGGCGGTTTGAAAATCTGCCAGCGGCGTTCCCGGAGCGTCAGTCCTTATCGCCAGATCGAATCCGGCGGCAAGTTCTTCATGGCCGGGATCGGCGCGGGCAATGCCGAGGGCGGACGCCAACAGCCCCGTGACCGCCGAGTGGGACGGCCAGGACCAGACGCCCCGCCGCTCGCCGACCGCGATGTCGCCAAAGGCGGCAATAGACGCCACGAGACGGAAGACGACGAGTTCGGGCATGATCTCTCCTGCCTCAGGCGGTGGCGAAGGCGATAATTTCGCTGAGAGAGCCAGATCC
Source organism: uncultured Alphaproteobacteria bacterium (assembly GCA_963789645.1). Lineage (GTDB taxonomy): Bacteria > Pseudomonadota > Alphaproteobacteria > Rhizobiales > Beijerinckiaceae > Methylocapsa. The sequence goes on from CAWBLM010000013.1 coordinate 536,756, forward strand.
GCCCGGCAGCGCGTTCATCGTCGCTGACTTAAGGTCGCCGGCGCCATAGGCTCGATCGAACGCCTCGGCGGTTTGCTCCAGTTCCCGAATGGACGCACCAAGAAGATTGGGGCCGGTGACGGATTTGATGAAGGCCGCCGCAAGCGTGCGCGGCTGCTCGGAGCCAATTTCGGCGCGGATGAAAGAGGTGCGCGCGCGGCTGGCGAAGCTCGCCTGCTTGCCGTTCGGTCCGACGGTCGCGGCGGCCTCGATGAATGCGCCGAGGGCGGCATTGGCGAGGGCCTTGTCGCCGCCGAGATTGGCCGAAAGGAGATCGCGATCAATGCAAGCGTAAAGATAAAAAACGCCCGAGCCGAAACCCGCTTCTCCCACGAAGCCAGCGCCTGCATCCTCGGCAGGGTTCTTGAGATCATCGACCGCAGTGTAGAAATCGTCCTCGATCGCGACCCGATGCGTCGTGATCGCATGAGCGACCTGGACAGCGGCCTCGCGGTTGAAATCGGCGTTATCGGCGAACATACGGCCAAACATGGCGATGTCGGCGGCGGTATCCGTAGAAAGAAGAAGCATTTTGGCGATTGTCTTGGAATCCGCCTGCTCGGACCGTCCGTCGGCGCGGGCCTCGGCCAACGCGAAGGCCGCCGCTTGCTCCTCGGGGGAAAGGAATGCGAGCTGTTCAGTGTAGGCCGGATTCTTGTCTTTGGCGTCCTTTACCTTGCCGAAGGCGGCCGCCACTTCGCGGGCGATTGCCATCGCCTTGTCGGCGGCGACGCCGCGGCTTACGAGGTGGGCCTCGATCTTGGCGCCGAACCTCTGCGTCCGGTCGCCAAGATGTCCTTTAAGCCGTCGTTCGAAGACGTCGGATGTTCGCCATGCCCGCTTGAGCGACTGCGATGAAATGCGCAGGCGCTGTTCGCCGCCGACAAATGCCGTTTTGGGGCGGCCGGTATCGTCGCGATTAAGATTGGCGGGTGGGTAGAAGGTGAGGAAATGAAGTTGCACAAAGCGTGACATGTTGTTCTCTAATAATTTGATTGGTGGGACGATAGCGCGCGGTCAGGCGGCGTCATCAGCGGCGGCCGACGGCGCGGACGAACCAGCGGCGAAATAGTCGAAGGCGAAACGGGTGCGCGTTTTGTCGAAGTCCCAACCGAGGATCAGGCGGGCGAGATCGAAGATGTTTGCTTGATTTCCCGCGATATCGACTGCGCGGCGAAACTCGCGGACGATGTCCTCGGTGCCCCTGGCATTTAGGAGCCGCTGAAAGCGCAGAGGTTTAAGGCGGGCGGTTTCGAAGTCTTTATCTGCGAATTTGGTTCTACCGATGCTCTGTCCGAACAAGAGTCCAAAATCATCCTTGCGCACATGGGCAAGGATCAGCGCCAAGCGAATCGCGCGATCGAGGCGTTTCTTATCGAAGCGATCCGTTGGCGGGGCGAGCTTGCGATAGAGGTCGAGCACAGCCTCTTCAAAGGGCGCGCATTCAACCGACACTCGCCTCAGGCGCGCCAGCGCCGCTCGGTCCCCTCTCGGATTTGGCTCGCCATTCAAAAGGGTCGGCTGAAGCGCTCGCCACCACGCGGCGGCAACGCTGGCGGGATCCTGTTTTTGCTCTTCGGTTCCAGTCATGCACGGACCTCTGCCTTGCGTTTGGATTTGGAATTTTTTCCCTTCGCCTCTGGGGGCGCCAGTTGGAGAGCCCTGAAGAGCTTCGCGCCACTCGACCCATAGCCTGCGAGGGCCGCCAGAAGCAGACTCCGACCGGCAACCGCCTTCTCGATAGCCTTGAAATCGCCTGTCGCAATGAGGCTGTCGACCGGGACCGCGCGGTCAAATGCGTCGACGGCGGCCGATTTCAATGCCCCTCCTTCCCTGCCGAATCCATCGAGCCAAGCCCGGGCTAATTGAGGAACTGGATCATCCCCATCCTTGGCCGTCTCCAGAGCGGCGAGCCCGCCTTTGGCCGCGGCGAAGAATGCTTGCTCGGTGTCGCGGAAAAAGCTCTCGCGCAAAAGGTTCAAGCTTTCTCCTCCGGTCGCCTCGAGGGCGGTCTTGACGGAGCCGGCCAGGATGTTCGCCGTCTCGACGGCGCTGTCGACAAGGCGCCGGAGTAGGTTCTCCAAGTCGACTCTCATCTGTTCCGGGGCGACGAGAAGCGGCATCTCGGATTCGACGAAGCCCCGAGCCTTCATGTTGTCCATGTCGTATCCGAAAACGCGCAGGCGTCCGGCCGCGCGATCGAGCGGGGAAACTATTTCCAATCGCCGCTCGGCTTCAAGAATCGCGACTGCAGCCTTGCGGGTCGTTCCTTCCGCGACGAAAGACAGCCAATGCCTATAAGCAATTCCGCCGGGCTGAGGATGAACCGGCAGCCAATCGGGCTCTGTCTCCTTCACTCGATAGGTCGGGGTGAGAGGATGTGGCACGGATGAATAATTCACGCCCCAGGGCCTGGTGCGATAGGTGCGCACAATGACGTCCTCGATCTCGCCGGTGACGTCGCAGGCGAGACGCTCAACGTTCTCCTCGAAATCTAGCCGGATCCGTCGCGGCATTCCCCAAAAGCATTGAGCCGGATGGATGTCGTTCAGCGTTGTCGCCCGGCCCGTCTTGTCGGAAAGGCGAGTCGGCGCCAACCAAGGAAATGTCTCCGCCACCCGCTCCTCCGGCTGGCCATGATCAAGCGGGTCATAGACCGGGACCACATTCAGCCAGAGCAGGTGCCAGAGGGCTGGGTTTTCAGTCGAAAGCGCCAGCGTCGTGAGAGGGCCTCCGCCTCGCAGCGACGTGCGATGCCCAGCTCCACCGGCCGGCGCGAAGGCCTGCAGATTAAAGAGGGTAGCGGCGGCAGTCGAGCGCCCGAGCACGCCAATGCGCCCGCGCTTGATGAAAAGATCCGTGTTGTTTTTTTCGGCATTGGCCCCCGGCGTCTCGATCAACAATTGTCCGACGGGGGTGGGCTCTCCGTCCAAGGGGTGCGGATTACGACGAAGCCGCCCGGGTATAACGGGATAATGGCGCCCGGGATTCCTGAATGATGCCGCCCACCGTAACGGAATGATGCCGCCCGGGTCGCGAGCGTCGCTGGCCGATGGATTTTCTGTCACCGGCGACGACGTTTGGTCAAGCCTTTTGGTTCTGTTTTCCTTTGGTCCGGCGCAGGCTTTCGCCGGTCAGTTGGATGCGATGGGCGTTGTGAACGAGGCGGTCCAGGATCGCATCGGCGTAGGTGGGATCGCCGATGATCTCGTGCCAGCGATCCACGGGGAGTTGGGACGTGATAACCGTCGAGCGGCGGCCGTATCGCTCCTCGAGGATTTCGAGCAGATCGTGACGGGCGGCGGCGTCGAGCGGCTCCAGTCCCCAATCGTCGAGGATGAGCAAATCGGCGCGGCCGAGCGAGCGCAGGATGCGGGGATGGCGCCCGTCGCCGCGCGCCAGGGCGAGGTCTTCGAAGAGCTTGGGCGCGCGATGATAAAGCACCGATCGATTGTCGCGGCAGGCCTTGTGGCCGAGCGCCGACGCCAGCCAGCTTTTGCCGACGCCGGTCGGGCCAACGACATACTACCCAAGAACACCTGTTCGACGTTGTCGTTGAATATCTGCATCATCCGCTTTCTGGAAGGCGGGTCGCGGTCTTTCGTCGCGTTGTCCATGGGGGCATGGTCCATTTCGTAGTGGATGGTCCGGACGGTTGCCGGACTCTGTTGCCGGCGTGGATGACCGACCCGCACGCCGCGGCTCTGCCAATGGTGGATATCCCGCGGCTTTCCCTTGACGTTTTTCACGCGCTTCGTGATCTGGTTCGTGCGCAATGCTTATCCTCGTCGTCGTCGGATCGAGCGACTTAGACGGAGGTAAACGATGAAGGGACAGCAGCGGCGAAATTGGGAACAGATCGATCTGTGGCTCCCCGACAAATGCTTGGAAGCGCCTCGGAAGCTCGATCCGGAGATTCGCAAGGAAGTTACCAAATTGCTCGGGCTTCTGCTAGCCGAGTGCGCCCCGGGCGAGGCGGTAACAAAGGAGGCGAGCGATGAGCAAGATTAGCGTTGAACACGCCTCTCGCACCGCCTTTGTGTATGTGCGGCAGTCCACCGCGGACCAACTCGCAAACAATCCGGAGAGTCGTCGCCGTCAATATGCTCTCGCGGCACGCGCGCGGACGCTTGGGTGGTCGAACGTAATAGTCATCGACGACGACCTCGGGCGTTCCGGCGGCGGGACGGCGAGGCCCGGGTTCGATAAATTGTTGGCCGCCATTTGCACTGGCGCCGCCGGCGCCGTGTTCGCGATAGAAGCATCCCGACTTGCCCGCAATGGGCGTGATTGGCATACGCTGCTGGAGTTTTGCGCGCTAGTCCACTGCCTGATCATAGACGAAGACGGCGTCTACGATCCCAAACAAATAAATGATCGGCTTTTGCTCGGCATGAAGGGAACATTCAGCGAGATGGAGCTGTCAATTTTCCGTCAACGCTCCCAGGAAGCCCTGCGCCTGAAGGCCGCTCGCGGCGATCTCCATACGACCGTTGCGGTCGGCTATGTCCGTGGTCTCGACGATCGTTTGGAACTTGATCCCGATAGAAGGATTCGCGAGGCTCTACACTTGGCGTTTCGTAAGTTCGCGGAGTTCGGCAGCGCCCGCCAGGTCGCCCTCTGGCTGATCGAGGAAGGCTTCAAGATGCCGGTGGTCCTTCACGGCGCACAAGGGCGGGTAGTAGAATGGCGTTTACCGCGCTATAATACGATCCACCGTCTCTTGACCAATCCGGTCTACGCGGGGGCTTATGTGTTCGGTCGGACTGGCTCGCAAACACGCGTCGAGGCGGGCCGCAAGGCCATCAAGCGCGGCATTCGCCGGACACAAGATGCATGGGAGGTGCTGCTGCGTGATCATCACGAAGGTTACATCTCCTGGGAGGAATACGAGCGGAATCAGCAAACGATTTGCGGCAATGCCAACATGAAGGGCGAGATGGTGAAGGGGGCGGTGCGCAACGGCGGCGGATTGCTGGTTGGCCTCCTGCGGTGCGGCCACTGCGGCCGTAAACTCAAAGTACAGCACAACGGACTACGCGGCATCGCGCGATATGTGTGCAACGATGCTGACGTCAATCACGCGCGGCGGGGCAATTGTATCGCGTTTGGCAACATGCGCATCGACGCCGCGGTTTCGGCGGAGGTGTTGCGGGTAATCGCGCCGCTCGGCGTAGAGGCGGCCATCGCGGCCATCGCGGATCGTGGGCGGGTCGACGCGGACGTGCTTCGACAGAGGGAACTTGCTCTGGAGCAGGCGCGATACGAGGCGGCTCGCGCGCATCGACAGTACGATGCGGTCGACCCAGAGAATCGTCTGGTCGCCAGGGATCTTGAGCGACGCTGGAACGAGCGGCTCGCCGAGGCGGCTCGTCTGGAGAGCGATCTTCTCCTCCTTCGCGAGAATCAAACGCCGGCGATCACCGATGCCGAACGCGCGGAAATATCCGCATTGGGCGCCGAGTTGGCGCGTCTGTGGAACCATCCGGCGGCGTCGGCCGAAAAACGCAAGCGAATCCTGCGTACGGTCCTGGAGGAGATCGTCGTCACAGCGGACCCCGGGCAACTTTCGCTCAAGCTGCATTGGAAAGGTGGAGACCACACAGCGCTTGTGGTGGCCAAGAATCGCGCAGGACAGCACCGGTGGAAGACCAGCGCCGCGACTGAGCAGTTGATCATCGACTTAGCGCGCGTGACGCCTGATTCGGCCATCGCGTCCATTCTGAATCGGCTTGGCGTCCGCACGGCCAAGGGCCACACGTGGACGCAACAACGTGTTCGCACTTTTCGAAGTGACCACGAGATCACGATATATCGCGATGGCGAACGCGCCGAGCGCGGGGAAGTCACCTTGGAGGAAAGCGCCGGCCATCTGGGCGTGAGCAAGATGACGGTAGTCCGTCTGATCAAGGATCGATTGCTGCCGGCCAAGCAAGCCTGTATTGGTGCGCCATATGTCATTCGAGAGACGGACCTAGATTTGCCGACTGTCAGGCGCGCGGTCAAAAATCGTCGTGCTGTATCATCGGATCCGCGACAGGGACTTCTGGAATATCAATGATGTAGGGAGATAGGCATTATGTCGCCAGTTCGGTCGGGCCGATGAGCGCCAGATTGTCGTGCGCATCGATCCATTCGCCCTCCGTGAGCTTCTGGAACAGGGCGCGGTCGAGACCGCGCGGGCTGCGATAATCGACATCTTCAATGGACGCCTGCTGACGCAGCTTGGCGATGCGCAATCGCGCCGTGAGCCTCTTGTCGCGACGCCATGACGCCTCGCGGTCGAGCAGGAGCGCCAGCCATTCGTGATGGCCAAGACCATCCGCTTCATTGGCGGCGGCGATTTCGACGAAGGCCTTGGCCATGCCGTAAAGGCCCAAGGCGTGGATCTGGTCGAGAGTCGGATGTTTGAGCAAGAGCGCTCTCCTAATTGTAATAGCGCGGGCCACGGATGTTGGGATGCAGGATCGGCGTTCCGTCCGAAGCGCGCTTTTGCGCGGGACGACGGTCGAGCTTGTTGTCGAGGATGGATTTGACCGAGCCATAGGTGCGCGCGCCGATCTCGATGGCGCGCTCCGCCGCGGCTTCGACGCGTTCCGCGCCATAGGGTCTGGCGAGGCGGACAATGCCCAGGCACGCCCGGAAGCCCTGTTCCGGATGCGGGCGCTGTTCGAAGATCAGTTCGCAGAGCGCCGCCGTCGCCGGCCCGATCAAGCGCGCGTCGGCGCGGATGCGGTCGATCGTCCAGTCTTTGTAGCGGCGATGGCTGGAGGGCATATGCTCCGCCGCGGTCGTGTGCTTGCGGTTGCCGCTCATGCGCATATGCGCGGCGATCCGCTCGCCCCTGAGGAAGACCTCGACGGTCCTGATCGTCAGCCGCACGTCGACTTCCGTGCGCGCGAAACGGTGGGGGACGCTGTAGTAATGGGCGTCGGCCTCGACGTGATAATCGATGCCGACGCGGCACGTGCGCCACTCGCAGAAAACGTAAGGCTCGATCGGCAAAGGCTTTAGCGCCGGGCGGTCGATCTCTTCGAGCAATTGCCGGCGGGTTGCGCCAAGCCGCCGGATCGGACGATCTTCGTTGAGAAGCTTCAGGAACTCCCCGATCGCCGCGTTGACCTCGGCGAGGCTGTAAAAAGTGCGGTGACGCAGCCGCCCGAGAAGCCATCTCTCGACGATGAGCACGGCTTGCTCGACCTTCGCCTTGTCCCTCGGGCGCCTCGGCCGCGCCGGCAGAATGGCGGCATCATAATGCGCGGCCATTTCGGCATAGGTCCGATTGACCAGCGGATCGTAGAGACAGGCCTTGATGACGGCGGTCTTGGTATTGTCCGGCACGAGAAGATGGGGAACGCCGCCGATCGCCGCGAAGGCGCGCACGTGGGCGTCGATCCAATCGGGGAGCGTCTGCGTCCAGGCCGCCCACGCAAAAGTAAAGCTCGACGCGCCGACCACGGCGACGAAGATTTGCGCCTTGCGGATTTCGCCGGTCAGCCGATCGATCACGACCGGCACGCCGTCGCCCGCGTAATCGACGAACAGCCGCTCGCCGGCCGCATGCGTCTGCCGCATCGTCGGCGACAGCTTCGATTCGAAGGCGCGATAGAGTTCGCAGAACCTCGAATAGCTGTACCCGCATGGATTTTCGGCAACATATTCGTCCCAAACGATCAGCAGGGTGACGTGCTTGCGCTTCAACTCCCGATGAATTGTCGGCCAATCCGGCTCGCAATGAAGACGATGACCCCGCTTGCTTCTTCGATTGGCGTAGAGCGCTCCCTCCAGGGCGCCGTCGGTCATGTCAGCTGGCAGAGGCCAGCTCAGCCCGGCGCCCTCGAAACGCTTTAAGGTCTCCCGCACGGTCGAGGCGGCGAGCCCCAGGCGCCGCGCGACTTCGCGGGTCGGAACACAAGCTGAAAATTTCAGACGAATAATCTCGCGCGCCTGGCGCATCGCAACTCTCTCCGCTGGCATCGGCCGCTCCTTTGGATTGCCAAAGGCGCGACCCTAAACAGGCCAGCGAAGAGCTCGTCACCCTGGAAGACCCCTGGGCGGGATCATTCCGTTACGGTGGGCGACATCATCTCGTTATGACGGGCGGCATCATTCCTTTTTAGTGGGCGCGATCATCTCGTTTTGGTGGGCGGCTTGGATCGGAATCAGCACTAGGAAGGCCGTGGAGCGATATCGCATGCCGAGAGCTAGGCTGATACCAAAAGATACGCTTAAGCCAGTCAGCGGTGCCTCTCTGTTGATTTAAACGGCTATCCTAGGCCGTAGAAAGGGTCAGGCGGGGAAAGGGGAAGTAGCCGGAAGGGCTCATATCCGCGAGAGAGCCTCGGAGAGGACGCTTCTCCTGCCGGAGCAGGCCTTCCCTCTGGGATTCCTTCCGGAGAAGAAACCCTTCCGGAGAATTTTGGCTCCGGCCCACGAGGGGCGTAGCCCCGAATGATCGCCGGAGACGAAATTCTGCGAGCGAAGCGAGCCGTCTGCGTGCTGAAGCGTTCCTGAGATGGCGGTACGATTTCGTCATCCAAACTCGCTTTTAAATAAAAATTCAAAGGAAACTATTCTTAAAAAAACTCTGAATCTTAAACTCTTACTTATATAGGGAAATTGGATGACGAAATCATACCAGCCTCTCCGGTTAAAAATAATGGTAAAACATTAGAGTTGATATGTAAAATATCAGGATTATCCTGGTATCAAGCCCTGAGAGGGTGGTACGATCTTGACGGCGGATGACGAATTCGAACCACCCTCAACGGTGCATCGTACCACCCCCCTCAGGACCAAATTTCGCCGGGAAGCTCTAGCTTGGCGATGATTGCCATCCGGTTCTGCGCCTGTTTTCTTGTGGCTCCATCTCCGCGAGCCGCCGCGATCTGAGCCAAAGATGCCTTGGGCCCGTACGCCTTGCGCGCCTTTTCTCTCGACAACCACCAAATGAACAGATCCTTCATCCGGCCCTTTAACTGGCGCAAAAGCGGCGACCTTCGAGAATTATCGACGGCACTAACCTCTTTCAATAGGATAAGCCTGCGCTTAGCCTCTATACTCAAGTCAACTGCAACCGGCGGCGGTGATACTTTCTTTGCGGCGCGCGCCGCTGCATGGTGATCGCGCTGATAGATGCGACGGCGCTCTTGGGTTGACCGGAATCTAGCTAACGCCTCGCGCCGAAGCTCCGGGTCGCCGCCACAGTTGATGACGGAGCGGGCATATGGCGACATCGCTGACATCTCCGCAGGCGTCCGAGGGGGTTTGCCACAAAGTGGCCGGAACCGACATGGCTTGCAATCGTCGGATTCCCAACTGCAAGCTCGCCTGAAGCAACGAGGCCTGCGAACCCGTCGCCAGTCGTCAATGTATGAATTTACTGCGCTCGGCTGTTCAATTTCGTCGAGTACGGGCGCAATGGGCGCAACGATTTCCGGCTCGTTCGGACGGATCGGCTCGAAGACGACGGAGTCGCCAAGTTCGATGCCGGTCAGATCCAGCTCGGCGAGAATGGCTTCGTGCTCGGCCATATCCTGCGCGCGAACCGCGAGAAGGGCGGCTGCTTCGTCGACGACGGGCTGGGTCGCGGGCGAGGCAAGTATCTCGGGTTTGATCGTCTCCGGCTCGAGTTGGGGCGCGATCTGAACCAGGTGGATCGGCTCAGCCTGATCCGATTGACGGCGCTCGAAATCTATTTCCGCCATCATCGCCGCAAACTCGGCGTCGAAAACTGCTTTCGAGTTAGAGTCAGAAGTAGACATAAGCGTTATTCCTTTAGCTGTTTATGTTACAAATCGGCGTGAGCCTTTTTCGTTTTTGTTCTTTCTGTGTAAAATTGAGCCGCTGCATGTGGGTTGGTATCCTTCCGTCAGTGAAAAGCGCTCTGACCATCTGGTTGTGTGTTCAGTTATTGGAATTATAGGGTTCGGACGAGAAGACACGAAAAAATTTCCATTGCGAGATTTATAACGTCTTTTTCAATGGAGTGATGATCCTCGGCGATTGAATAAACGCCAGGGTCGAAAATAGTCTCGAAGGTGCGCGTCCATAAGCTGAATAGGCCGCCTCGCGAAAACGTCTTCGCTCTCTGCGCTGCAATCAAAGTTCGGGCTGCAACTAAATTTCGCAATGAATTTTTCCGGGCCGCAAGTGGGCGGCTGGGGGTCAATCATGCGCAAATTCTCTAGGACTTCGGTCGATAGCCTGATCGAGCGCGATCTCTGGCTTCGTCTTGAACTCAATCTCCTTCGGGATATGTACGTTGTAAAAGCGTGTCCGATCATTTGCCCATTCCTCCGGCAGATAGAGCCAGTAGGCGATCGGAAGGCTCGCCTTACGATTCGCAATCGACAGCGTCACTGCGGCCCTTAGGAATTGTCCTGCTTGACAAGCCTGCTGCAATATTGCCGCGCGAGCCGACACATGGGTCCCCTTTGTCGCGAGCCCGTATCGACCCGATGCATTGGGGTCTGGCCGAGACGCGTGTCGACGCAACAATTATCGCCATAGGCTCGACGGCCGACCCTCGCCGGGCACCGAAAGCCCGACGCAATAATCGTTCAGGGGCTCGGCCCGATCGGCGTGCCCGATCATTTCGACAAGAGCCCTCGAGATAGGCGGCAAAGCGCTCTTGGCTGATTCGCTTAAAGAGATCCATATCAACATCGTGCACGATCATCGAATGACCAGTTTGCCCGCTACGTGAATCTCCATCGACTTTGTGATTCAGCAGAATAGGAAGCCGTCGCGCCAGCCAAAGGAGGAGCCATGCGAGGCGAAGGCGCTCTGGCCATGGGTCCTGGGAAAGGCCAAGAGCATTGCGGACCGTATCGTAAAAAACATTTTCGAGAACACCCATGGCGTATTCGTCGGCTGAGGCGAGACTGACAGCGTCGTATGAGCCGAAATGACTCTTCCGAGGCGGTCAACCCTGCATCGCTTGCTTCGATTGACGCTGCGCTGACTCGGAACGAAAATCTAGGGTCGCTCGATCAGCCCACAAGTCCCGTCAAACGTGTGAGATCAGCGCTGGCTCGCTGCCAGGACTGAGGCGGGGCGAATCCGATCGTTGTGCGCAAATCTACAAGCGAAATGGCCGACTCGAGTTCTCGCGGCTCAGTCAGCACGATCGCATGAGCGGCTGAAGAGCCCCCGAAGTAGGTGTCGTATTCTTGCCGGGAGAGCGCAGAAAAATTGCAGACCTTGGCCCAAAGGTTTTCGGGCGCATCCGTGATGACCGGGCCCACCACACATACAACTCGAATCTGGCAACGCGGACTTGTTTCGTAGATCAGCGCCGCGGTCGGTTGAGCGAGCGTAGGTGGGCGGCGGCGGAGCTCAAACGTCTTCCGTCCCGCTAGGATAGCGGCGACCCAATGAGGCTTTATGCTGAAGACGAGTACGTTCGAAGTCATTGAAGCCAATAGTTAAGCTCAAGAGAGTCCAATGTCGAGCATCAATTTCGTAATGATTTTTTTGTGGACGAAAGTGGATGCTCGGGAATCGCCGATAAGCAAATTTTCTAGGACTTCTGCCTTCTGATGGACGCCATGCCCGGCTTCTCAAGACCCTCGCGCGCGTTCAACGGTTAATTCTGGTTGATTGGGGCCTGGCAAAGTTCACCGAGGCCGAGCAGCGCGATCTCCTCGAAATCCTGGAGGATCGCCACCAGCGCGCGTCGATCCCCTCCCGCCAAAGGGAACAGCATCGGCGAAGTTGGTCGCCATCGGCCCCGCCAGAGCTCGTTCTGGCAGCCGCGGCGTCATGAAAACTGGGGAATTTTCAAATGCCATAATTGGGGAGAATTACTCCGCCGCTGACACACCTGCTGCCGCAGCCCCTACAATTCGCATTGTTTTTGCCGACCTCGTCGCCCCAGGAATAGACGGTGTGTGTGCCGGCGCGAGCCGCGTACTCCCATTCGGCCTCGGTGAGCAGCCGGTAGGCCTTGCCGGTCATCCCGGAGAGCCAGGCCACATACGCCTGGGCGTCGTTCCAGCCCACATTTATGACCGGCCGTTGGCTCCGGCCCCAGCCGGCATCGCTGGCCGCACCGTGTTGCGGGCAGCCGCCGATCGAAACACAGACGTCCCAGTCGGCGAATGTCACCTCGAACTTCGAAACTGCAAACGGTCTGGCGATCGTGACCTCATGTTGCGGGCCCTCATCGTCGGAGCGGTCTATCTCAGTATAGGGCGATCCCATCAGAAACCCACCCGCAGGCACGACGACCATCTCCGGACAGTACTTGGCGCACTCCCGGAACGAATCGCCCGGCCTCAGCGCCTGCTCGGCATTCGAGCTGAGTACGTAGGGCCTAATCTGCTCGAGCATGTAGGGTCGCGCAATCGTGAAGAAATTGATTTGCTCCAGAAAAAGCGACTGGTTCGCCCAAATGACGAAACCCAAAGAAATGAAAACGGCTTCGCCGATGGCGACCCCCCAGACGAGTGCCTGGGCGCGCAATTTTCTCTGCTGTGACGCTTTATAGCTAAGCATGATAAACTCCCGGTCGGACGCCGGGATGTCGCGTTTTGAAATCCAGCTTTGTGCCTGTGCCAGTGCGAGGCCCATAAGTAGCGCCTCATTCTTCGACTTTACAGGCGTCGCTCGCCATGCCCGGCGCGCTGCTTCGAGCCCGGTTCTCCAGGCGAGAAACTCTCGTTCGGCCGCAATCCAATCGCGCAGCTTCTCCCAGCGCCGGAAGACCGCCTCGTGTGCCACCTCGGCATAAATCTCCCCGCCTTTGGATGTTGCCGTAATGAGAAGGCGGTTCGGATGATCGGCGAGCTCGTTGACCAGCCGCCATTCCTCATCTGTGAACTCGGAGCGCGCTGCACGCCGTCGAATCGGCTCTTCGCCCTCCCGTACGGTGGCAAGCTTTAGAGTAAAGATGCGACGGAGCTCGTCCTGAGACATCGGGTGGGCGGCGAGGAAGACGTCGGCGCGGTCGACCAGCACGCCCCCAAGCTCGAAGGATTGAGCGGGAAGACGGAGCACACCGTCATCGCGCTCCACCATCTGCGTCCACATGTCGTCGAGCGTATAAGACAGTAGCGGCAAGGCACCTACGTCCTTGACCGAATCCTCAACAGTGCGCTGGATAATCATGCTCGCAAGCCCAGCGGTCTCGAACCGTGCCGAAAGTAGTTCGGCAGGCCGTTTCACGACCTCGCTCAGCGCTGCCTCGCGTAGCGGCGGTACATTGATCTGTCGATGCACCTTGTAAAGCGGTTCATCTTTCTGCAACTCGCCGAGAAAATCCGTACGCATGCTCATGAACGTGTACAGACGCGGATCGGCAATGCCCTGCGCGATTACCTCTGAAAACCGCCGGCGCTGGCGCTCCACGGCGCGTACATATAGCTCCTCGCCCTGGTCGAGGTAGAGGAGAAAGGCTGGAGGCTTGGTCCGATCCAGTTCTTTGTAACGGCGCTCGGTGGCGTCGAGCAGATCGCATAGCATGGCCTTGCCGTCGTGCAGGAGTTCAAGCCAGCCGTTCTGCTGCTTCACTCGCTCGGGATCGGTCGACCCAAGCTGCCACGTGTCAAGGAAAGCCTCGACCAGCCCTTTGAGCGGCTCGGTCCCAGGCTTGAGAATGAGGAAGCACCAGCGCCGGCTCTCCCGAAAGGCATGTGGCCACTCGGGCGGTGTATCTGTATTTTGGGGCCAAGCTTGGCGCCCTAGCGCCGCCAGCACGCCAGCCTGTGCAACCGAGGACTTACCGACGCCCGAATTGCCGAGCAGAACCGGCAGCTTGTCAGGCGTGGTCTCAATCGTCCTTATGACTTCGCTGGTTTCGTGATCTCTGCCAAAGAAAAAGTCCGTATCGGACTCGCTCATGGCGTGAAGGCCGCGATAAGGCGCGGTGTGCCGCCACAATTTCGCCGACAGCGCACCGCTGCCAGCCACGGCATCCATAAGTTGGGCCAGGCTCTTCTCGGATGCGGGGTCGGGGGTGATCACCCAGTGCAACTGTCGCAGGAACGGCAGCCCCGGCGCTGGCTGACCGTCGAGCAGCACAACGACCACGGGGAAATCGTCTTGCTTCACGCGGCGGTCGAGCGCTTCGTAGTACTCCATGATTTGCCACCGACCGATGCCATTTTCGCCAACCAGGAGGACGAAGGCCGTCGCTTCAGCGATCTCACGGGCAACCTCGGGAAGCCATAAGCCTCCCGCCCGTAGGCTCTTTACCGCAAAGAAAATTTTTGCGTCCGGGTCCTTGTACAGGAGCGCCTTTTCGAGGCTCTGCATGAGCCCCAAATCTCGCGAGTTGTAGCTTAGAAACCAGCGCCGCATTCAAAGAGCCACGTTTGAGACGCTATGCAAGAGGGACTCCCGGCGAGTCTGTTCTCGGAAAGGCGTCAGGCCGCTCTCCATGAGCGAGAGGCACCATATCGAATTGGTGAACATCAGTCAGCATCTGTGTTAGACATTCAGCGAACGACCATCGGATGGCCAAATCCGTCAGAGTCGGCTTAGGGTCAACAGCGGCGTCCGGCCAACATTCATCAGCGGGCATGTTGAACGGGAGCGAAACCTATATGCGACAGACATTTATTGCTGATTTTGATCCATCAAGCTTTGAGCGGAGCAATGTCTCAAGACTTGGACATTTGTGAACGGCAGAACAACCCCAGAAACCGGACGCTCCGAACAGCGGCCTCGAACTTCAGCAATGCGCCGATATTGTTGAAAAAGTCGCCGATGATTGCCGCCATGAGCGCAGCGTGATTCACTGAATCCCGCTGATTCTGGGGGAGAAACTGGCGATGATGGGAGTTCAGGAGGCGCCGGCGCGGCTGTTTTATGATTTCTGCCTCGACGAGCACGTCCCCGCCGATCACTTGCTCAGGGGCATCGACCGTCACCTGGACCTCGCCGATCTCCGTCGATCGTTGAAGCCGTTCTAAAGCCAGATGGGCCGACCCTCGATCGACCCGGAGCTGATGATGCGCATGTTGATCGTCGGCTACTGCATGGGCATCCGGTCCGAACGGCGGCTTTGCGAAGAGGTTCACCTCAATCTGGCGTATCGCTGGTTCTGTCGCCTTGGGCTGGACAGCAAGGTTCCCGATCACTCGACCTTCTCCAAGAACCGGCATGGCCGCTTTCGCGAGAGCGATGCGCTGCGCCGCCTGTTTGAAAGCGTCGTTCAGCGTTGCATGGCGGAGGGCTTAGTCGGAGCCGAGGGGTTCGCGGTCGATGCCAGCCTCATCGCCGCCGACGCCAACAAGCAGCGTTCGGTTCCAAGCGAGGACTGGAAACCGGAGGAACTCAAGGAAGACGCGGTGCGCGCTGCGCGGGAATATCTCGCCACGCTCGACGATGCGGCGTTTGGCGCGGCCTCGCCCGTCACGCCCAAGTTCATCTCCCGCTCCGATCCGGCGGCGCAGTGGACCGGCGCGCACAAGGGCCATGCCTTCTTCGCCTACGCCACCAATTATCTGATCGACACCGACCACGGCGTGATCGTCGACGTGGAGGCGACGCGAGCCATTCGGCAGGCGGAGGTCGGGGCGGCGCAAACCATGATCGAGCGGAGGAGACCCGCTTCGGCACGAAGCCGGACTCGCTGGTCGCCGACAGCGCTTACGGTTCCGCGGAGAGCCTGCACTGGCTCGTCGATCAGAAGGAGATCAAGCCGTTCATCCCCGCGATCGACAAGTCCACCCGGACGGACGGAACCTTCTCGCGTGACGACTTCGCCTTCGATTCCGAACGCGACCGCTATACGTGCCCGGCGGGCAAGGAACTGCTGCACTACCGCCGTTCGTTCTCGAAGCCGAGGACCGGCGTCAGCGCCGAAGGCATGAAAGCGTACCGCGCCAGGAAATCGGACTGCGACGCCTGCGAACTCAAGCTGCGACGCTGCCCCAAAGACATCGCCCGAAAGGTGTTGAGGCACATTCACGAGGACGCCCGGGACGAAGCTCGCGCTCTCGCTTCAACGCCTGTATGAGGCCGCCTGCAACCTTCGAAAGAAGGTCGAGATGCTGTTCGCTCACCTCAAGCGCATCCTTCGGCTCGCTCGCCTGCGCCTGAGGGGTCCCAACGGCGCAAGAGACGAGTTCCTGCTCGCGGCCACCGCCCAGAACTTAAGGCGACTGGCCCGATTGCGGCCGGAAGGAGGGTTGCAAACCGCGATGGCGGCATAGCCGCCGGCCAGGCGGCCACAGGCCGCCAATCCCAGACCTCAACCTCAAGCCGGACTCTCGGCCCGAGGGGCGAGAACTTGCAAGAGCGCGCACTTTTTCAACGATATCCGCCAGCAGCGGCCATTCGACGGATGTCGATCGAATGGCTCAAATCGACCCATACCGGTCATTCATGGGCGTCGGCGGATTTGGACGGTGGTAAACCAAAGCGGACGATTGTCTCGGCACAACTGGAGGGTCCCCCTGTACCACAATTTAGTGCCTCAGGCGCTTCGTCGTTGAGTCCGACGCAGGTACGGCAACCCCTATTGGCTGTTGAACACTCGTTTCATTCTTTGCCACCGATCGAAAGTTGGGTCAGCAGAACGTCGACGACGTTTTTTTCCAGCCGGCTAATGCAATACTTGGCTCCCCTAATAACTTTTCTCGCTCGCTTCGAGTTGCAAAAGCCGCTAGGGCGCGGGCGCAGGATTGACACCGCCTTTCCCGGGGAACTACTGTTGCGCACGCTCGCGCGATAGGGGGGGAGCATGTCGCGGGTTGACGCTGGGTTCCTCGCAGCCGTCGCCGTTGCGGCATTGGCGCTTCTGGCACCGGCAGTTGGGACCGCTGCCCCGCCGTCGCCGAATAGCCAATACTTCAACGCGCCCTATCGCAAGACCCTAGAGGAATACGACCGGGGCACCAACAAGGCCGGCGTGGGCCGCGATGCGTTCCAACGCGGCCTCAAGGCGCTCGACGACGGAGAGTTCAACGCCGCTAGCACGGACTTCGCCAACTCGTCCAACTATGAAACCGCGTTCAACGAGGCGCTGAGCGAGCAGCTGGCACACCGCTATGGCAGGGCAGAAGCCCTCTATGGGAAAGCCCGAGGTCCCGACCGGCGCGATCCGGAACTCGAGACGAATCTCGCGATGGTGCTTGCCGCTGAGGGAAAGGTCGACGCCAGCATGCAGCGCTTCGACGCTGCCCTCGCACTCGCGCCCGACGCCGATGTGAGGGGACGAATCCTGTATCAGCGTTCGCTAGCCGGGTTGGGGCTCGGGCAAATGTTCGACGCGTTCGATCTCCTGAGCACGGCCGACGCTGCGTTCGAGGCCGCGGGCGACGCGCACGGGCGCGCCGTCGTGGCGGCAACGCGTGGAGAAATGCTGCTTGCCACCCGCAGCGGCGAAGCCGAATCCCTTCTCCTCGACGCCGTCGCACAGCTTCAGTCTGTCGGCGCCCTCGTCGATGAATCAGACGCGCGCCTCACGCTCGCGCGTTACTACCTTCGTCTGACTCCTTGCAAAAGGCAGGGACCCAACTCGACCGCGCCGTGGCTTCGGCCGAAGCTGCCGGGAATTCCGAGCAACTCGGCCGAAGCCTCATCGACTCGGGCAAATATCGTCTCCGCCAGGGGCAGCGCGAGGCGGCGATCGAGGATTACGAACGGGCGATCGCAACCTTCCAAAAGGTTCGGGATCGCTTAGGCGAAGGCGAGGCGAATAACGCTCTGGGCGGGATTTATCTGAAGTCCGGGGAAATCGATCGGGGGTTCCGGTATTGCGATAACGCGGTGCGGGCGTATCGCCGGGCAGGGGCGGCCCAAGCATATGAGAAGGCGATCTCGTTCGCGGACCTGTTCCGCCAGCTGGGTCAAGAGCGGCGGCAGAAGTACTTTTTGGACATCGCGCGTTGGGTGCTCGGCAAGTCACCGCCTCCGGCCGCAAAGGCCAGCCTGCTAATCGGGTTTTCCCGGTACAATTTTGGG
This sequence comes from uncultured Alphaproteobacteria bacterium, assembly GCA_963789645.1. Classification (GTDB taxonomy): domain Bacteria; phylum Pseudomonadota; class Alphaproteobacteria; order Rhizobiales; family Beijerinckiaceae; genus Methylocapsa. The sequence continues at coordinate 554,711 of CAWBLM010000013.1, forward strand.
CATGACCTGAACGCTGCCGAAGCCGAGGCGAAAGAGGCGCGCCAGATTTTCGCTGCGCGGCAGGATGCCGACGGCATCACGGTCGCCGACCTCGTGCTGGAGCGGGTCAATGACGCGCGCAACGCGGAGCTCACCCACTTCTTCCTCCTGATTGTCGCTTGCAGCTTTCTGATCTGGATAGCGCTTGAGCTTCGGGCCGAGCTGGGGCGTGCAATCCGCGCCATCGCGCAAATCAGCGCCGCGCCGTTTCGAATGGCGGCGGCGGGCTATCGTCGGTTCGACACATGGTGGACTGGGCGGGCGCTTCGGGACGCGGATGAGGAAACGCGACGGTTCGACCGCTTCCGCGTGCACGTGCTTCGCCTCCTGTTCGTCGCCGCGATCCTCGCGGCTGTGGCTATCGACGCTTCAACCCTCACGGGTCCCAACCTCGCCTACATCTCCAAGATCAGGCAAATCGTCGCGAGCGAAGGCGAGCTTCTTCCGCCCGACATGACCGACACCTTTCAAGCGCTGCTCGATCGCGACGCGACTTATGTCCTGCTGGCGGCCCTTCTGCAGGTCGTTGTTCTAGCGATAGGCTGCGTCCTGGCGCTCCTTCTCTTCGGTTCCGGCGAAACCGTTATCTTCGGATTGGTGCAGCGTCTTCAGCGCCGTGCCGCGCCGCCGATCGATCCCGATGCTCGGGCCTGCACGGTGACTGCGCTCCAAACACTGCAGCGCCGGTTCGCGTTGGCCCTGATCGTCACCCCGCTGGGCGCGCTGGCAATCGCTGGATTTACGTCGCTGCCGTTCAAACTTGTCGGCTTCGTCCTACTCGGCATCCTGTTCGTGACGGAGGCGGTCCTATACGCCTTGTTGCGGCGCACCCTGATGGCATTGCCAGCGGATCAGCGGAACGGCGCTTTCGCGTTCGCCTCGCGGATCGGCTCGCATCAGGTTTCCACCCTGCTTTTCGGCATTCTCGCTTATGTCTACCTGCTTTTGCCGGGTTTTTACCTGCTCGCCAGCGTCGTGCAGCGGCGGCTGGTGCTCCCGCCGTTCTCTGAGGTCGAACGCCAGTTTTGGTCCGTGGTGAGCGCGGGCGCACCGAAATACGGAACGTTCGGCTTCACGGGGGAGGTCGCTGCTGCCTTTTCGGCGCTGAAGGACGCCTACGATCCAGGCACGGGCGCCGGCAAGCTGTGGACGGATCTGCTGCCCCAGCTCCTGCCTTACGCTCTTGTGGCCTGGGTTATCCTGCTGATTACGCGCTTGTTTGTCCCGTTCGTTTCCTCCCTCGGACCGTTGAGCGTCGCCTGGAAGGTACTCCGCATCGCGTTATTTGCTATTGTATTCCACAAGGTAGCAGAACTATTTTTGGTGCACGTTTTCCAATTGGAGGAGACAATGCTTTGGAGTTTGTCGGCCTGGGGGATCAGCGGCGTATTGACGCTTATCGTCGAGCATACGGCCATGGCCGCGTACGGGGGACACGGGGAAGGGCACCCGGCTCCCGGACCGCCGCCCGACGCGGGTCGAAACGCGACGCCGGCCAATGAATGATATCGGGTCGCCCTGCGCGTCGCAGCTGCCAATCGAAGTTCGCTATTGGCACATCTCGGCGATCATGCGGCAGATTGACCAAGGACCGCTTTCCACCCGTTTCGGCATCAAGGATGGAAATAGCAAACGGCAGATCAGCGCATGAGACGAGACTTTGAGGTAAGCCGACGTGCCTGACTTCGTTGGGTGCTGAGGAGGGAGTGGTCGGCTCTGAAGGAGACGACCATGCAATCTGCCAACTCTCCCGTTTCTCCACGTCAGCACGATCCTTGGAACAAGGGACGCCTCATCGGCCAAAAGCGCCCGTTGAAGCCGAAGGACGTTTGGACTATCCGGGTCCGCCTGCAACTCGAAGGGCACAAACGTGACCTTGCCATGTTCAACCTTGGCATCGACAGCAAGTTGCGAGGCTGCGACCTCGTCCGGCTGCAAGTGGACGACATCTGCGTCGGAGGCCGCGTGCGTGAACGCGCGACCGTGGTTCAGAAGAAGACGGGCCGACCCGTCCAGTTTGAGCTGACAGAGCAAACTCGTACGTCAGTTCAGGAATGGCTGACTCAACGCGGCGCCATACGAGGGGAATATCTTTTCCCAAGCCGGGTTCAGAAGCGACCGCACATCTCGACGCGTCAGTATGCTCGCATCATGCTCGCATCGTTCATGAGTGGGTCGAGAGTGCCGGCCTCGACAGTTCGGCCTACGGCACACATTCCATGCGACGGACAAAGGCTGCCCAGATCTACAAGAAGACAGGCAACCTTAGGGCTGTCCAGCTTCTTCTCGGCCATACAAAGCTCGAAAGCACCGTTCGCTATCTCGGTATCGAGGTTGACGACGCATTGAGTATTTCGGAGCAGGTTGAGCTTTAACGACGTCGTCGCGGCTCGACTGGCAGCTCGGGCCGCGACGCGCCACTTGCGGCCCTTTACCGTTCTGCGCTCCAATAGCTGGAGTCGACCCAAAGCGGCCGTTCGGCTGGGCCGGATGAACGTCGCAGCTTGACCCAAACCTGCCTCCTCACAGAGGGTTGCGAACGGCTGAAATGCGTTAAGAAAGCTGACCTCCTCCAGCTGTGCAGTTGGTGCGAAATTCAAGAAAAACGCACTGCCCTAACATATGCTATCACTATTACGTTCTCGACAAAAACAGCCCTCTCGAAAAGGAATGTTTCTAGAGGCCGCAGCAGGTTCCATGTACGAGCAAAACGTACGGGAAAGGTGCGCCTGATCACAATCGAAATTTATCCACGCGCAACGGAACGTAATGGATCAGGGAACGTTGCCTGCGCGCAGGTAGGGGAGAGCTTTGCCAAAGCGGCCAACTCGAACCAGCCTGAGCGTCCAATTTAATTGCTTGGGTGATGATCATGTATCCGCACATCAAGGGTCGCACACCCTGGGCATTGATCCTTCTCGGATGTACCCGCGCCTCAGCGTCCCATCTCTTATTATAGCGATTTCGTCGCGGGCCCCGGCAAATTGGGGTTATTCGACTACTGGCGTGATGTCTCTTACGGCACCATCGATCTCACCGGATCCATGGCGGCCGGCTGGTTTGACATGCAATATTCTTATCGCGATGACTGGGCACGCCCACGCCTAGATTGGATCAATGAGGCGATTCGTATGGCAGGACTGAATGGGATTGATCTGTTTCAGTATTACGGGGTGATAGCTGTCATCAATGCACCCGCAACAAATTCAGCCATCGGGCCTTATACGCAGACATTCAACGGCATGACCAAAATGTTTGGCATGTTTGCGCTCAACACAAGGGACTCGTTGGGTCAGGACAAATGGCACTTCTGCCCCAGGTGCCAAGGATTGTTTTACGCAGGCAATGCGACTGCGGGCAAGTGTCCCGCTGACGGCAACAATCCAAATGGGCCAGGACACAGTACGGGTGGCGAATATGTGCTTGTCAATGATGCCTCAATCGGCCTGCCCGACCCAGTTCAGGACAACTGGCGTTGGTGCAACAAATGCCAAGGCCTCTTTTATGGGGGGAATCAGAGCCAAAGCGTCTGTCCGGCCGACGGGCAGCCCCATACCGTAAGTCCGGGAACGTATAGCTATCGGATGGTGCACGATGTGACTAATTTCCCCGACCAGAGTGGGTGGTACTCATGCAGCAAGTGCCAAGGGATGTTCTTCGGTGACAAACAGCCTTTCGCTGGTACATGCCCCAAGGACGGGGCGGCGCACACCGCATCCACGCAGTTCCATTACGCGCTGATGTTTACCGGCTCCCATCTCATCGACCAGATGGGTGGACACGAGATGGGCCACGGTTTTGGGCTCGCCCACGCTTGGGACACGTCGAACAATCTCTGCGGGTCCAATTCTCCGGGCGAATACTGCGACAGCTGGGATCTAATGGGAGGTAGTTTCGGGTTCAATCCGGGCGGCGCCTACGACCCGGCGGGAACGGGTCTAGGTGCATCAACCCTATACAAGCTCGGCTTTCTGAGCGCGGACCGCGTCTGGACGGGCGCTCCGGCTGCTGCCACCATCAGCCTCACCGCAATCAACCGAGCAGACCTGGCCGGCTACAAGATGGCGAAGATTGTCACTTCAGATCTCATATACACGGTCGAATTTCGGCGGAAGGCCGGGTGGGATCGTGGTGTTCCGGCCGATGGCGTCCTCATCCACCAGCTCAGGACGCGGTACACAGCGGGCCAGCAGCACTGGCGGCACTGCAATAAATGCGGGGGTCTTTACTTCGCTGGTAACGCGCCTTGTCCCGCAGGAGGCGCTCACGCCCACACCGAAGGCTACAACTACGCCCTGCCAACCAACCCAACTTGGCCTGGCCAAAGCCAGTGGAGGTCGTGCTCTAAGTGCCAGGGCCTCGCGTTCTACGATGGAAGCCGCCAACCGGGCCAATGTCCTGCCGGGGGCGTACACGATCATTCAAACAGCGGCTATTACACTCTGCCTCGTGACAACTCTGTGGGAACGGCGCTCCCGACGCAAAACGGCTGGCGTCACTGCGTGAGATGCGAAGGGCTTGTCTACTCGGGCAATCAATTTCCGGGTGCATGTGTCGACGGCCGTGATCACGACTTTTCGGGGAGTTCCGACTATGACGTACCGCATGATGTCCAGGGCCCAGCGTCCACCCTGGTCCAAGACGGGTGGCGCTGGTGCTACAAGTGTCAGTCACTAACCTACGCTGGGCTGTATCCGTGTCCGGCGGGGGGGTTGCATAACGACAATGATAGCGACGACTACAGTGTCCCCTTTACCACTTCCAGCACTTCTGGTCAAAGCGGCTGGAAGTGGTGCTCCAAGTGCCAGGGCCTTTTCTATGAAGGGGGATTAAGTCTGGGTAAGTGCCCGCTCGACGGGGGCTCCCACGATGCGACGGCAAGCAGTGACTACACGCTTATCCAATATGCCGCAACCGGCCTAGAGCAGAGTAGCTGGTGGCACTGTCAGAAATGCGAAGGTCTGTTCTATTACGACGGGACAGGCCAGCCCGGTTCCTGTCCGGCGGGCCTCCAGCACGACAAAACAAACAGTTCGAATTATAGAGTGGCGAGTTTTGGCTCGGAGCTCACATACCTGGTTCCACCTAATTCAGGAGCCTCGTGGCAGCCAGGTATGACGTTCTCCGATTCGCCGCGCGGCGTGAAGATAACTGTGAAATCGATCGACAGCGTCAACTCGGTCGCAACTATTGCGATCGGATAATGGTAGGGATCAATCAGGAGGTTTCTGTGCATTAATCAAAAATTTCGCACTGCATCCGCGCTTGAATAATTTCAGAGGCTTAGCTGGTGCAGAAATCCGGTGCTGAATGTCAGCAATAGAATCACAGGCCGCCGATTGAGCTGAAAACGGCTATTACTGCTTTCCACCCTTCGCGGACTCTCTCCGGTTCGCGATGAATGTCGCGGGTTGATCCCGAAGCGGACAGATGGCTTTCAGAGGGGGGCGGCGGCTCCTTCACCCTGTCTACATCCTCAGTCTTGGGGGCCAGACCATAACGGTGAGCGGTCAAACTGAGGCAATCATCCCAGCCTGGAATGATAGGCCTCACTGAGCCAAGCTTACCTTGTTGTCGGAGGCTTGCTGTTGCTCCTAGTCACGGCTGAAGCCGCGAGAACAGATCGCCTGAAGGCGGTGAACCATCCCTCTCCCCGCCCCGACCGCGCCAGCATGTTCGAGCCGACCATCGCCGCGAACAACGTGCGCTGGTGATCTTCGGCCGCGGGAGAGCCGTCTCCCCCGGCGAGTTCGGAGAAGGTGTCGAACAGACCGCGTACGCCATCGCTGAAGGCACGGCGCAACGGGTCGTCCGAGCCTCGGCGAGCGACGTCCGACGCGAACGCGATCATCGGGCAGGTCATGCCCGGCGGCTTCGGGGCGACATAGTAGTCAGCGATGGCAACGGCGACGTTCCTGCCGTGCGTCGCCGCATCCCGGGCCACCCCACGCCAATTCTCGGCGGCGCCCTCGAAAGCGAGCGCGCACGCCTCGGCCGCGAGCGCGTCCTTGCTGGGAAAGTGCTTGTAGAAGCCGCCTTGGGTCATGCCGGCGGCCTTCATCACGTCGGCGATGCCGACCGCCTCGACACCGTCTGCGCGGAACAGGCCGCTCGCGACCTGCAGGATGCGCGCCCGGTTCTCGTCGGCCTGGCTCCGGCTCGATCTCCCCATTGCGGTTCCCTAAAAATAGCGGTTGAAAGAACTCTAAAATAATAATAGAGGTTGCTGATACGCTAATCAAGCACGCCGACGCCCGGCACCTGATGGAGACCGATTGCCGATGACCGAACCCCTCTTCCTAGAAGATCTGCGCGTCGGACAGCGCTTCACTAGCGCGAAACACGTCGTGGACGCGGACCAGATCAAGCGGTTCGCGGGCGAGTTCGACCCGCAGCCCTTCCATCTCGACGAGGCGGCCGCCACCAAGTCGCTGTTCGGCGGCCTCGCCGCCAGTGGCTGGCACACGGCCGCGGTCACCATGCGGCTGCTCGTCCAGGGTGGCGCGCCCATCGCCGGCGGCGTCGTAGGCGCGGGTGTCAAGATCGCGTGGCCGCGGCCGACGCGCCCCGGTGATGAGGTGCACGTCTTCAGCGAGGTCATTGAGATCGCGCCGTCGCGCTCCAAGCCGGACCGGGGCATCGTCCTCCTGCGCAGTGAGACGCGCAACCAGCGTGGCGAGCCCGTCCAGGTCCTGACCTCCAAGCTTGTCGTCCCCCGACGACCGCAAGCCTCCAATTCTTCCAGCAACTAAGCTTGCGAGGCCAGAATGACAGACGTACCGACCTACGACCTGAAGACGACGGCGCTCCTGTGCATCGACTTCTACAATGACTTCCTGAGCGAGGGCGGCAAGCTTTGGCCGTGGGTGAAGGACATGGCCGAGCAGAACAACCTGCTCGACAACCTGCGCGTCATCGTGCGCACGGCACGCGAAGTCGGAATTACGGTCTATCACGTCCCGCACCACCGCTGGGAACCGGGTGACTATGTTAACTGGAAGTACCCGTCCCCCTACCAGCTCGGCGCGGCCGAGCGGCAGGCTTTCGCCAAGGGCACGTGGGGCGGCACCTTCCACGACGACTTCCAGGTACAGCCGGGCGACATCGTCGCCACCGAGCACTGGGCATCGAGCGGCTTCCCGAACACCGACCTCGATCACCCGCTCAAGCGCTACGGCAAGGAAAAGATCATCCTGCTCGGCCTGCTGGCGAACACCTGTTACGAGGCTACCGGGCGCGTCGGTATGGAACTCGGCTATCATGTCACGCTCGTGCGGGACGGCACGGCCGCACGCTCTCCCGAGGCAATGCACGCCGCGATGGACATCGACGGGCCGACCTACGCCCACGCTATCCTCACGACAAAAGAGCTGGTTGCCGCACTGAAGGGCTAGGGGCCTGCGTGGTGCGGTCCGGCCCTACCGAACGAGTTATTGCTGAGCCGCCCGTCAAGGCGGCCAAGGGGCCGTGCACCGGGGCGCAGCCCGGCCCCGCTGAATGAACGCGCGCCGTAGAACTGGAGAAAACGATGCCTACCTATGTCTGCTCGGTCCGCCCTGGGCTGCTCGACGACCGCCAGAAGTCCGAGATCGCCAAAGCGATTACCCGCAACCACCACGAGGCAACTGGCGCCCCACTTTTTTCGTGCAAGTCGTCATCGATGAGAATGCGACCGCCGACCGCTATCTCGGCGGCGAGCCAGCATCCGACCAGATCTGGATCCGCGGGGACATCCGCTCCGGCCGCACGGTCGACCAGCGGAGCAGCCTGATGCTCGCGATCATGCGGGATGTCAGCCGTATCGCGGGCGTCGATGAGGCCTCGATATGGGTCTACCTGTGCAATCTCGAACCGACCGACATGGTCGAGTACGGACATGTTCTTCCTCTACCTGGCCAAGAGCAGGCATGGTTCGACGGCCTCCCGAAAAATCTCAGGGATTACCTCGTCTCATTGGGCACGAAGAAAGGTGAGTTCGCTCTTTAGAGAAAGTGTCGGACTGGGAGCGCCTCATGTCGGCTCGATCGCACCTTTGACGACAGCAGAGTTGGTGTCAGCTCTGAAGGGGGCTTAGCCCGCCACATAGACCGAAGGCGACCCGCATCAGCCGCAACGGCTTGTGGAAGGGCAGGCCTAAGCAAATCTGGACGAAGGGTGGAAGCGGTTCCATGGAACGCAGGAAAGGGTCGGCAGTTCAAGGACGGACGGCTTGCAATTCGACCAACCGCTCAGTTGCGTCGAGGGTAGCTATGCGGCCTGACGAAACGTGCGTTCAATCCCATGAACGTCGGCATTTGGGCCCAACCTGACCTTAGCGCTGCCAGATCAAATGTCTCTTTTCCACCCAAAACAGCCTTGAGCATCACACCAATGCGGCGTCCGCTTTTGGGGAGCAGCGCTGCTTGGCTAAACGGCAACAATGGTGAAGGTTTTCGGATGCCTTCAGGCGTACGAAAACCGCCCAAGCACGAACCCGCGGGCCTGCGGCAACGGTCTATGGGGATTTCGGGTTTTGCCTGAGGGCGATGACGGCGGCGCCGGGGCGGTGACGGCGCGGCCGAGAGCGCGGCGAGTGAGACTTTGCTCCAGGCGGTCGCTGGATTGGGAGCTGGCCGCATGCGAAGTGCAAGTCTTCTGTCACGGAGTTGGCGAAGGGCGTGCAGATGGCGGTCGCCGGAACAAGGGACGTTGCGGCGCGAGGTAAGCGTAGGCCGTGCCGGGTCACGACGGCGTCCCGGTTGCTGCAGGAACGTGGGGCGGCGCGCGCGGCTGCATCCAGCGTTCAAAGGTCTTGATGATGCGCATGCGCCCGCCGCAGCAGGGACAAGGTGGGAGCCAATCGAGCGGTTCTGGCGCTTCGACAGGCTCTGGCGGCGCCGGCGCTACGGCAAGGAGATCGCGGGCGCGCGCTATATTGGCCTTCCGTGCGGAGCTGGCGAGCAAGCCGTAATGGCGGATGCGGTGGAAGCCATGTGGCAGGACGTGGAGCAGGAAACGGCGGATGAACTCGTGCGGCGTGAGCGTCATCACGCGCTGCCGCTCCGGACCATCGCAGCGGTAGTCCTTGTAGCGGAAGGTGACGCCGGTCTCATCGTAGGCGATCAGACGCTGATTGGAGATGGCCACCCGGTGGGTGTAGCGCGAGAGATAGGTGAGCACAGCCTCGGGGCCGGTGAACGGAGCCTTGGCATAGACCACCCATCGCTTCTTCTTGATCGGCGCGAGGTGGCGCAGGAAGCGGCGCTGGTCGGCTAGATTGGCGTGAGCGCCGAAGAAGACGAGCTTGCCGGCATCGTGCAACTCGATCAGCCGGGTGAGAAACAGGCGGCGGAAGAGCGCGCCCAGCACCCGCACCGGCAGGAGGAAGGCCGGACGCGACGATATCCATCGCCGCCCATCGAGCGAGATGCCGCCGCCTGGCGCGATCATGTGGATATGGGGGTGATGCGTCATCGCCGATCCCCAAGTGTGGAGCACGGCGGTGATGCCGATCCGGGCGCCAAGATGTCTTGGATCGGCCGCGATCGTCATCATTGTCTCCGACGCCGTCCGGAACAGCAGGTCGTAGAGGAGCGCCTTGTTCTGCCAGGCGACGTCGGCGACCTCGGCTGGCAGCGTGAACACGACGTGGAAATAGCCGATCGGCAACAGGTCGGCCTCGCGCTCGGCGAGCCAGGCTCGCGCGGCGGCGCCTTGGCACTTGGGGCAATGCCGGTTGCGACAACTGTTATAGGCGACCCGAAGATAGCCGCAGTCGTCGCAGCCATCGACATGGCCGCCAAGCGCCGCCGTCCGGCAGTTCTCGATCGCCGACATGACCTTGAGCTGGGTAAGGCCCAGGTGACCGGCCTGAAAGGCGCGATAGCCGGCCCCTTCAGCTCGGAAGATATCGGCGACCTCCAGCGAGGCGCCCAAGCGGGTTCAGTCGCTATGCTCCTCGCCCTGCATCAGCGCCGCCAAATGTTCGAGAGGACTGGTCACCGAGCGAATCGTCTTGGTCGCGACGCGAGCGTAGAGCGCGGTCGTATCGAGCTTGCTGTGCCCCAACAGGACTTGGATCACGCGGATATCGACATCCTGTTCCAGCAGATGGGTGGCGAAGCTGTGGCGCAGCGTATGAGGCGACACCCGTTTCCTGATGCCAGCCGCTTCGGCCGCCTCGTGGATCGCGCGGTTGATCTGCCGGGTTGAGATGGGATCGCCGTGACTGCGTCCAGGGAACAGCCAGCCATGCGGCAGCATGACGCCGCGTCGCTTGCCTTCCTTCCACCACAGCCGCAACAGCGTGAGTAGCTGCGGTGAAAGCATGGCGTTGCGGTCCTTGCGTCCTTTGCCCTGTTCGACCCGGATCAGCATGCGCGTGCTGTCGATATCGTCGATCTTGAGGGTGGCCACTTCGGACACACGCAGGCCCGCGCCGTAGGCGGCGCCGAGTATGGCCTTGTATTTTATCCCCGGCGCCAACTCGAGTAGTTGGCCGACTTCCTCGACGCTCAGCACCGCCGGTAACTTGCGCGGATAGCGCGCCAGGACCAGACGCCGCGACAGATCTGGCCGATCGAGCGTCACGGTGAAGAGGAAGCGCAGCGCCGAAACGGAGCAGTTGATGGTGGGCGGCTGCACCCCGCTCTCACGCTGGTGAACCTGAAACCGGCGAATATCCTCGGCCGTCGCGGTATCCGGCGCCTGTCCGAGGAAGGCTGCGAAGCTGCGCACAAAGCGAATATAGTCGCGCTGCGTATCCGATCGCAGGCCGCGCATGGCCATATCTTCGAGCATGCGCTGCCGCAGCGCGCTGACGGGGCGTTCGACAGATGAAACGGACATCGGACGTTCCTTTCATGATGAAGGGAACTCCATGCTCAAGGCGCCGCCACGCCTCGCTCAAGACTCTAGGGAAAACGCGCTACCTTGCCAGCTCTAGCAATCCCGCGAAGCGGGTTCGTGCATGGGCGCGAAGCAGCGGTGACTGGCCGAAAGCTAAACGGCGGCTTTGGACGCGAAGATCGTGAAAGCTGCCGTTCGCTCAGCGTCGAGAGGAGCGACGTATTCCGCCTTGACCCACCCGTTCAGATCCGGCCCAATCGTGCCAAGAGCGGACTTCATCCATTTTCGATCAAGAACGAAATTGCGGCTACTGGACCCGACTAAAGGAGGGATGCACCTGCGACGCACAACGATTTTTGCATTCCAGCAATCGCTGCGCTGATGTCGCCGCCCTGGGTCACGGCCCCAGTAAAGGATTCGGCATTGCCAAATTTCATCGAAACGGGCAATTTCCAAACTGACGGCGTCGCCCATCGAAGGGTTCCGATTAGGGAAGAACTTTCAATGGCCTTCCGTTTTGCGTCTCTGATCGTCATCGCCTGTCTGCTGTCGTTTGCGCCGTCGATTGGCCCATCCTCCGCAGCGCTCGCCGCGGATGCGCTTTTTGCTCAGCCGCGGATAACAGCTGCGATCGATGAAACGAACTTGGTTCGCGTCGCCAACAACGTCGTCAAAGCTTTCAACGCCGCCAACGATCGCGGCGTTGTCGCAGATGACTTCCCGCTGGAGCATCTGCAGCTTCAGCTGCGGCGCTCGCCCGAGCAGGAGCGGGCGCTCGACGCCTTCATCGACGCCTTGCACGACCCGAAGTCGCCCGAGTTCCATAAATTTGTGTCCTCCGAGGAACTCGGCGCTCGTTTCGGCGCGGCGGCGTCCGATCTCGACACAATACGGCGCTGGCTCGCCGGGCGTGGTTTCCAGGTGAATTTCGTCCATCCGAGCGGCATGGTCATCGATTTTTTCCGGAACTGCCGGCCTCGTTAAATCGACGTTCCACACGGAGATTCATCGCCTCGATGTTAATGGCGTCGCCCATATCGCCAACGCCAGCGACCCGTCGATCCCTGCCGCCCTCCAGCCCGTTGTCGCAGGCGTCGTCTCGCTGACGGATTTCAGACCGCATCCCAAGCACAAGAAAAGGGCCTTTTACACCGCGCCCAACGGTTGCAAAGGTCCATGTTATCTGGTCACCCCAAGCGATCTCGCGACGATCTATAACTTCAATCCGTTGTTTCATGCGTCGCCGCCGATTACGGGCAAAGGGCAGACCGTCGCCGTCGTGGAGGATTTTAACCTTTACGACAACAATGACTGGACAGATTTCCGCAACGCCTTCGGCCTATCGAATTACAAGGATGGCTCGCTCGAAGTTGTGCACCCGGCGCCCGCAGGCGGCCCGGCTTGCGCGGATCCCGGAGATCCCCTCGTGACGCTTCCTGATGGGACTCAACTCTTCGACGACGACGAGGCGACCATTGACGCCGAATGGGCCAGCGCCGCCGCACCCGACGCTAAGATTCTGGTCGCCACCTGCAAGGCCACGCAAACGACGGATGGCGTGCACCTTGCGATCGAAAACCTCGTGAACAGCAATCATCCGCCGCCAATCATCAGCATCAGTTACGGCGCATGCGAAACCTCGATACCGGAGACGCTTCGCATCGCTTTCAAAACTCTTTACCAGCAAGCCGTCGTAGAAGGCATCTCCATTTTCGTGGCGTCGGGCGATACAGGGCCTGAGAGCTGCGTCGAAAACGGTAATCCCCCTTTCGTGCCGTCCCAGGCGACGGGAAACGGTGTCGACGGTTGGGTGTCGACGCCTTACGACGTCGCGGTCGGCGGGACCGATTTCGGCGATACATACGCGAACAGTCTTTCGACCTATTGGGCGAACCGCTCCGTCATGCCCTGGGGCTCGGCCAAGTCCTATATCCCTGAGATTCCGTGGAACGATACGTGCGCCAGCACGCTCACCGCAGCCTATTACAATTTCCCGCTGACCTATGGTTCGACCGGCTTCTGCAACAGCAAAAAAGCCCAAAATTTGAACGCCCAGGGGATTTTGCAGCCCATAACGGGAACCAACGGCGGCCCGAGCACGTGCGCCACCGGCGATCCCGCGCTGGGGACATGCAAAGGCTATCCCAAACCGAAGTGGCAGCGCGGCGTCATTGGCATCCCCGCCGACGGGGTCCGCGACGTTCCGGATGTCTCGATGTTCGCGGCGGACGGGTCCGTTTGGCATCAATCCTACGCCCTTTGTTACTCCAATCCGCACACGTACGGGACCCAGTGCAAGGGCGATCCGGGAAAATGGGCGGGCCCGGGCAACGGCGGCACCTCTTTTTCCGCGCCGATCGTCGCCGGGATTCAGGCTCTGATCAACCAAAAGATGAACGGAGCGGCGCAGGGAAATCCAAACTATGTTTATTACCAATTGGCCGCACGAGAATATGGCGCCAATGGTTTTTCCGCCTGCAATTCCAGCAAGGGCAACGTGATCGCAAGGTCATATCCGATGGTTGCATTGTAGGTCGGCCGGTATGCGCTGTGCGTAGGCCGTGCCGGGTCACGACGGCGTCCCGGTTGCTGCAGGAACGTGGGGCGGCGCGCGCGGCTGCATCCAGCGTTCAAAGGTCTTGATGATGCGCATGCGCCCGCCGCAGCAGGGACAAGGTGGGAGCCAATCGAGCGGTTCTGGCGCTTCGACAGGCTCTGGCGGCGCCGGCGCTACGGCAAGGAGATCGCGGGCGGGACTGGTCACCGAGCGAATTGTCTTGGTCGCGACGCGAGCGTAGAGCGCGGTCGTATCGAGCTTGCTGTGCCCCAACAGGACTTGGATCACGCGGATATCGACATCCTGTTCCAGCAGATGGGTGGCGAAGCTGTGGCGCAGCGTATGAGGCGACACCCGTTTCCTGATGCCAGCCGCTTCGGCCGCCTCGTGGATCGCGCGGTTGATCTGCCGGGTTGAGATGGGATCGCCGTGACTGCGTCCAGGGAACAGCCAGCCATGCGGCAGCATGACGCCGCGTCGCTTGCCTTCCTTCCACCACAGCCGCAACAGCGTGAGTAGCTGCGGTGAAAGCATGGCGTTGCGGTCCTTGCGTCCTTTGCCCTGTTCGACCCGGATCAGCATGCGCGTGCTGTCGATATCGTCGATCTTGAGGGTGGCCACTTCGGACACACGCAGGCCCGCGCCGTAGGCGGCGCCGAGTATGGCCTTGTATTTTATCCCCGGCGCCGACTCGAGTAGTTGGCCGACTTCCTCGACGCTCAGCACCGCCGGTAACTTGCGCGGATAGCGCGCCAGGACCAGACGCCGCGACAGATCTGGCCGATCGAGCGTCACGGTGAAGAGGAAGCGCAGCGCCGAAACGGAGCAGTTGATGGTGGGCGGCTGCACCCCGCTCTCACGCTGGTGAACCTGAAACCGGCGAATATCCTCGGCCGTCGCGGTATCCGGCGCCTGTCCGAGGAAGGCTGCGAAGCTGCGCACAAAGCGAATATAGTCGCGCTGCGTATCCGATCGCAGGCCGCGCATGGCCATATCTTCGAGCATGCGCTGCCGCAGCGCGCTGACGGGGCGTTCGACAGATGAAACGGACATCGGAAGTTCCTTTCATGATGAAGGGAACTCCATGCTCAAGGCGCCGCCACGCCTCGCTCAAAACTCTAGGGAAAACGCGCTACCTTGCCAGCTCTAGCAATCCCGCGAAGCGGGTTCGTGCATGGGCGCGAAACAGCGGTGACTGGCCGATAGCCGACAGTCCGCTTCTCGGATTGGAGTTGCATAAGCTGCCGTTTCCCTAAGCGGCACTCAGGGCAAAGCGGCCTCCGCCGCCCGAACCGATGACGCGTCAGCAGATGCGACGGTTGTCGCGTTCCCGAGCACATTCGAGCTTGTTGCTCGATGTCAGGTCGAGTGATCTACGACCAACATAGCATCTGATTTGCCACTTACCCTCAGTAAGCCGCATCCAAAAGGTCAGCGGGATTGATGAGGCCGCGCGCATCGATGGCGTGCGAAATCCGAGGCAAACCGGCCGGGGATACCGATTTGATGCCGGCCGCCGTTCCGATTTGATGCCGGCCACCATTCCGGAATGAAGCCGGCCACCTGAGCTGGTTTTCGGCTCGCTTCGTTTGCTTCTCGCAGGTCAGCAACTGCGGCAATCCGTCCTTGTCGATTATCGACGAGGGGGACGGAATGCCGGCAAAGAGAGAGCTGACCATGCGACAATTGCGACACTTATTGCGGCTTCACTACGACGGGGTGAGCGCGCGCGAGATCGGGCGACGCCTCGGCGTGGCGCGCAGCACGATCCAGGACAATCTGAAACGCGCGGCGGCGGCGGATTTGAAATGGCCGCTGCCGGACGACGTCACCGACGCCGCCCTCGAATGCCGGCTGTTCGCGAAAGCTGGGGTGGAACCCGGCCAGAGGCGGCGCATCGAGCCGGACTGGGCGGAATTGGCGCGGGAGCTGAAACGCCCCGGCGTCAATCTGACAGTGCTGTGGGAGGAATACCGGGAGATCCATCCTGAGGGCTATGGCTACAGCCGCTTCTGCGATCTGCTTCGCGGGTTCGAAAGGCGGCTGACGCCGGTGATGCGCCAGCACCATGTCGCCGGGGACAAGGCGTTTGTCGATTATTCGGGCAAGAAGATCGGGATCGCCGATCCCTCGACCGGCGAAATCCGCGAGGCGGAGATTTTCGTCGCCGTGCTCGGCGCCTCGAACCTCACTTATGCGGAGGCGACCTGGACGCAAAAGCTGCCGGATTGGACCAGCGCGCATGCGCGCATGTTCCGGTTTTTCGGCGGCGCGCCGAGGCTTCTCGTTCCCGACAATCTGAAGAGCGGCGTCAACAAGGCCTCGTTCTATGATCCCGAAATCAACCGGACCTATGGCGCGATGGCGTCGCATTACGCCGTCGGTGTCCTGCCAGCGCGGCCGCGAAAACCCCGCGACAAGGCAAAAGTCGAGGCCGGAGTGAGATTTGCGCAAACTTACATTCTCGGGAGATTGCGCCGGCAAATCTTCTTTTCGCTCGCCGAATGCAACGCCGCCATCGCGCTCGCCATCCAACGCATGAACGAACGTCCCATGCGCAAGCTCGGCATCAGTCGCCGCGAGCTATTCGAGAAGGTCGAGCGCGACGCTCTCAGTCCGTTGCCGGCCGCCGATTGGGAGTTCGCCGAATGGCTGCACACACGCGTCAGTCTCGACTATCACATCGAGGTTCACGAGTTCCTGTATTCGGTTCCGCACGCCCTCGTCCGCGCCGAGATCGATGTGCAAGTCACCGCCCGCACGATCGAGATATTCCATCGCGGCCAGCGCGTCGCCGCCCATCAGCGTCGCTACGGCGGGCGCCGGCACGGCACTGATCCTGGCCATATGCCGAGTTCACATCGGCGTTACGCCGATTGGACCCCGGATCGGTTCCGCCGCTGGGCCGGCAAGATCGGGCCAAACACCGAAGGGCTGGTCATCGCGGTGCTCGCCAGCCGGCCGCATCCCGAACAGGGCTTCCGCACCTGCCTTGGAATCCTCCGCCTTTATCGTGGCGTCGAGCTGGCTCGCGCGGAGGCGGTTTCGGTCCGCGCCCTCGAAATCGGCGCCCTCACTTGCAAGAGCATCGCGTCCATCCTCGCCCACAAGCGCGACAAGACCGCTTCGAACGACGCCGTCCAGAAGACGCTCTTCGAACACGCCAACCTGCGTGGCCCCGGCTATTACCATTGAGAGGAAATCCTCATGCTCGCTCATCCGACCCTCGAACAATTGCACGCTCTCGGCCTTCACGGCATGGCCAAAGGGTTCAAGGAACTCGAACATAATCCCGAAGTTCGTGGCCTCGATCACGCAGAATGGCTCGGCTTGATCCTCGAATATGAGACGACGCTGCGACGGCAGAAACGGTTCGAGACACGCACCAGAGCCGCTCGCCTGCGTCATCCAGCTAGCGTTGAAGACGTCGACTATCGGAGCCCCCGTGGGCTCGATCGCGCCCTGTTCCTCAAGCTCGCCGCCTGCGACTGGCTCGCCGAGCGCCGCAACTTGCTGATTACCGGGGCGAGCGAACTGGCGACATAATGCCTATCTCCCTACATCATTGATATTCCAGAAGTCCCTGTCGCGGATCCGATGATACAGCACGACGATTTTTGACCGCGCGCCTGACAGTCGGCAAATCTAGGTCCGTCTCTCGAATGACATATGGCGCACCAATACAGGCTTGCTTGGCCGGCAGCAATCGATCCTTGATCAGACGGACTACCGTCATCTTGCTCACGCCCAGATGGCCGGCGCTTTCCTCCAAGGTGACTTCCCCGCGCTCGGCGCGTTCGCCATCGCGATATATCGTGATCTCGTGGTCACTTCGAAAAGTGCGAACACGTTGTTGCGTCCACGTGTGGCCCTTGGCCGTGCGGACGCCAAGCCGATTCAGAATGGACGCGATGGCCGAATCAGGCGTCACGCGCGCTAAGTCGATGATCAACTGCTCAGTCGCGGCGCTGGTCTTCCACCGGTGCTGTCCTGCGCAATTCTTGGCCACCACAAGCGCTGTGTGGTCTCCACCTTTCCAATGCAGCTTGAGCGAAAGTTGCCCGGGGTCCGCTGTGACGACGATCTCCTCCAGGACCGTACGCAGGATTCGCTTGCGTTTTTCGGCCGACGCCGCCGGATGGTTCCACAGACGCGCCAACTCGGCGCCCAATGCGGATATTTCCGCGCGTTCGGCATCGGTGATCGCCGGCGTTTGATTTTCGCGAAGGAGGAGAAGATCGCTCTCCAGACGAGCCGCCTCGGCGAGCCGCTCGTTCCAGCGTCGCTCAAGATCCCTGGCGACCAGACGATTCTCTGGGTCGACCGCATCGTACTGTCGATGCGCGCGAGCCGCCTCGTATCGCGCCTGCTCCAGAGCAAGTTCCCTCTGTCGAAGCACGTCCGCGTCGACCCGCCCACGATCCGCGATGGCCGCGATGGCCGCCTCTACGCCGAGCGGCGCGATTACCCGCAACACCTCCGCCGAAACCGCGGCGTCGATGCGCATGTTGCCAAACGCGATACAATTGCCCCGCCGCGCGTGATTGACGTCAGCATCGTTGCACACATATCGCGCGATGCCGCGTAGTCCGTTGTGCTGTACTTTGAGTTTACGGCCGCAGTGGCCGCACCGCAGGAGGCCAACCAGCAATCCGCCGCCGTTGCGCACCGCCCCCTTCACCATCTCGCCCTTCATGTTGGCATTGCCGCAAATCGTTTGCTGATTCCGCTCGTATTCCTCCCAGGAGATGTAACCTTCGTGATGATCACGCAGCAGCACCTCCCATGCATCTTGTGTCCGGCGAATGCCGCGCTTGATGGCCTTGCGGCCCGCCTCGACGCGTGTTTGCGAGCCAGTCCGACCGAACACATAAGCCCCCGCGTAGACCGGATTGGTCAAGAGACGGTGGATCGTATTATAGCGCGGTAAACGCCATTCTACTACCCGCCCTTGTGCGCCGTGAAGGACCACCGGCATCTTGAAGCCTTCCTCGATCAGCCAGAGGGCGACCTGGCGGGCGCTGCCGAACTCCGCGAACTTACGAAACGCCAAGTGTAGAGCCTCGCGAATCCTTCTATCGGGATCAAGTTCCAAACGATCGTCGAGACCACGGACATAGCCGACCGCAACGGTCGTATGGAGATCGCCGCGAGCGGCCTTCAGGCGCAGGGCTTCCTGGGAGCGTTGACGGAAAATTGACAGCTCCATCTCGCTGAATGTTCCCTTCATGCCGAGCAAAAGCCGATCATTTATTTGTTTGGGATCGTAGACGCCGTCTTCGTCTATGATCAGGCAGTGGACTAGCGCGCAAAACTCCAGCAGCGTATGCCAATCACGCCCATTGCGGGCAAGTCGGGATGCTTCTATCGCGAACACGGCGCCGGCGGCGCCAGTGCAAATGGCGGCCAACAATTTATCGAACCCGGGCCTCGCCGTCCCGCCGCCGGAACGCCCGAGGTCGTCGTCGATGACTATTACGTTCGACCACCCAAGCGTCCGCGCGCGTGCCGCGAGAGCATATTGACGGCGACGACTCTCCGGATTGTTTGCGAGTTGGTCCGCGGTGGACTGCCGCACATACACAAAGGCGGTGCGAGAGGCGTGTTCAACGCTAATCTTGCTCATCGCTCGCCTCCTTTGTTACCGCCTCGCCCGGGGCGCACTCGGCTAGCAGAAGCCCGAGCAATTTGGTAACTTCCTTGCGAATCTCCGGATCGAGCTTCCGAGGCGCTTCCAAGCATTTGTCGGGGAGCCACAGATCGATCTGTTCCCAATTTCGCCGCTGCTGTCCCTTCATCGTTTACCTCCGTCTAAGTCGCTCGATCCGACGACGACGAGGATAAGCATTGCGCACGAACCAGATCACGAAGCGCGTGAAAAACGTCAAGGGAAAGCCGCGGGATATCCACCATTGGCAGAGCCGCGGCGTGCGGGTCGGTCATCCACGCCGGCAACAGAGTCCGGCAACCGTCCGGACCATCCACTACGAAATGGACCATGCCCCCATGGACAACGCGACGAAAGACCGCGACCCGCCTTCCAGAAAGCGGATGATGCAGATATTCAACGACAACGTCGAACAGGTGTTCTTGGGTAGTATGTCGTTGGCCCGACCGGCGTCGGCAAAAGCTGGCTGGCGTCGGCGCTCGGCCACAAGGCCTGCCGCGACAATCGATCGGTGCTTTATCATCGCGCGCCCAAGCTCTTCGAAGACCTCGCCCTGGCGCGCGGCGACGGGCGCCATCCCCGCATCCTGCGCTCGCTCGGCCGCGCCGATTTGCTCATCCTCGACGATTGGGGACTGGAGCCGCTCGACGCCGCCGCCCGTCACGATCTGCTCGAAATCCTCGAGGAGCGATACGGCCGCCGCTCGACGGTTATCACGTCCCAACTCCCCGTGGATCGCTGGCACGAGATCATCGGCGATCCCACCTACGCCGATGCGATCCTGGACCGCCTCGTTCACAACGCCCATCGCATCCAACTGACCGGCGAAAGCCTGCGCCGGACCAAAGGAAAACAGAACCAAAAGGCTTGACCAAACGTCGTCGCCGGTGACAGAAAATCCATCGGCCAGCGACGCTCGCGACCCGGGCGGCATCATTCCGTTACGGTGGGCGGCATCATTCAGGAATCCCGGGCGCCATTATCCCGTTATACCCGGGCGGCTTCGTCGTAATCCGCACTTCCTAGAGCTTTTTGCGACGATTGCCCTATCCAACCGCACAAACGAGGGCGCTAGATCCCGATACGCCTGGCTATCGCCTCAAGTAATCATTATGTATAAAAGTCAGTCACTACTTGCTTATTACTTGCGATCGGCTTCCATATGGCAAAATCTATTGCTCAAAAGGCAACGATATGCGAGTTAATACAGGCGCGTTTGGCGCGCCGTTGCTTATGTTGAGCGAATCAATGGCTGAAGTTTATCTCGAGGCGAAACCTATGACCGGCTGATTAACGCCTTGCTCGCGGTCGAGCCTGATCCTGTGACCGGCAAAGTCGAGGCTGATCAGATCGCGCTCGCCTTGGGAGAGGCTGGCGGCATTTTTCATGAAGGAATTCACAGCGCTTAAGGCTGTGCTACAAAGTCTGCTACAACAAACTTCCCGTTACATTGCTACAAAACTCAGCACAAGTGACAATCTAAGCATCTGAAAAAGAACAATAATTTTGACTGGTGCGGACGACGGGAATCGAACCCGTATGACCAAGGTCGAGGGATTTTAAGTCCCTTGCGTCTACCAATTTCGCCACGTCCGCCGAATCCCTAAAGCGTTTAAGCGCAGCCGAGGGCGCAGACAAGGCGGCGAGCGAGTTTAGCCGTCTTGTCCCCTCTTCAGCGCCGCCCGGTCTCCGAGATCGGCGCCTGGAAGCTGAGGCCAAGATCCCAGGGAAAATAGATCCAGGTGTCCTGCGAAACTTCGGTCACATAAGTGTCAACGAGCGGGCCGCCGAGCGGCTTGGCGTAGACGGTGGCGATGTGGGCCTTCGGCAGCAGCGTCCGGACGATTTTGACCGTCGCGCCGGTGTCGGCGAGATCATCGACGACGAGCAAACCGCGGCCCTCGTCGCGGCCGATCTCCGGCGACACGCTTTTCAGCACCTTGACCTGGTCCTGGACGCTCTCGCGCATATAGCTTGCGACGCAAATGGTCTCGATGAGACGCATGTCGAGTTCGCGGGCCACAATCGCCGCCGGCACGAGGCCGCCCCGCGTCACGGCCACCATGCCGGAAAACGGCCCGCTCGCGCTGAGGCGCCAGGCGAGCGCGCGCGCGTCACGGTGAAATTGATCCCACGAGACATGAAAGGCTTTCTGCACGTTGCTCGGCGGCGGAGCGGTCATCGGGGCGTCACACCCGCTCATCGGCGAGGCGCGCCAGCAAGGCCTCGATCGCAACGGCGGCGGCGGCGACCTTGCCGGTGTCCTTGCCGCGAACGACGCTCTCGTTGCGAAACCCGCCGTCGTGGAACGAAGGATAGGAGCCGATCGACAGTTCCGGGTTTTGCCCTGCCAGATGGCTCAGATCCGCGGCATAGGTTCCCTCAGGCACGCCGCCGGCCTCGATCGTCCGGGCCACCACCTTTGCGCCCGTCGCGAGTTTTGGCGCAACCCGATCGAGCATCGACTGCATGACCACCGGAACGCCGGCCATAACGACGACATTGCCGATCCAGAAGCCGGGGGCTTTCGAAATGTCGTTTTCAACGAGCTCCGCGCCGTGCGGAATGCGCGCCATGCGCCGGCGCGCCTCATTGAGATTCTCCGGCTTGATCCGCTCCAGCAGCAATTTAATCGCGCGCGGGTCTTCGGAAATGCCGACGCCGAAGGCCGCGGCCACCGCATCCGCGGTGATGTCGTCGTGGGTCGGGCCGATGCCGCCGGTAGTGAAGACATAATCGTAGCGGCCGCGCAAAGCGTTGACCGCCGCGACGATATCGTCCGCGCGATCGCCGATGACCCGTATTTCGCAAAGGTCGATGCCGATATTGGAGAGATAATCGGCGATATAGCCGCTGTTGGCGTCCTTGGTGCGCCCCGACAGGACCTCATCGCCGATGACGAGGACGGCCGCCGTCACCGAAGCTCTTTGCGTCATGGCCGCTCTCCTTTTCGGCCCGCCGGGCGCGTCTATCCGGCCAGCCAGGGCTCGTCGCGCGCCGCCGCCTGGCGCGCCAGAAAATGCAATAAAACAACGCGCCGGGGAAATCTTGCGATTTTCACGAAATTCAAATGAGCGGTGCGGCGCTTTCAAAGCGAAGCCCGAATGAAGCGGCTCCTTCATTCGCCCAAGAATCCGCTCCTTCATTCGCCCAAAAGGTGGAGAGCGATCAGTCGCTGATGCGGCTTTCTGCGGTGCTCAAAAACATAGATCCCCTGCCAGGGGCCCAGCGTCATCGCGCCGGCCGCGATTGGAATTGAGAGCTGAACCTGCGTCAGCGCGGCGCGAATATGCGCCGGCATATCGTCTGGCCCCTCGGCCTCATGCGCGTAGCGCGCCCGATCCTCCGGCGCGATGCGCTCGAAAAAGGCGGCAAGATCGGTTTGCACGTCAGGATCGGCGTTTTCCTGAATGAGGAGCGAGGCGGAGGTGTGCCGGCAGAACAGCGTCAGCAGGCCAGTCGAGATCGCTTCCCGGCTTACGAAGGCGGCGACGTCGCGGGTGATCTCGACGAGGCCCTTGCCTCGCGTCTCGACGCGCAACTGATGCAGGGCCTGGCGCATTTCCAACACGATCCCGAAGCGTTGCCGACGTCTTTGACCAATTCATGCGTCACAACAAGACGAAAGAGCGCGTGACCGATTGATGACTTTGGACAGAATCCGTCCAAAGTCACGAACGTGATCACTCCTCATAATATCGAGCGGAATGCCGCCGGAAAACCGGTCTCTGCGTTTTCGTTCCGCTCTAACTTCCTGGCGGATTGGCGCTAACTTGAAGCGCTCACGCATAATTTAGGAGACGGGTAGCTTAGGCGCGCTCCGGCGTCTCTCCTGCGGCCCCCTTTTCCCGATCGCAGAATTCTCTGATCGCAATTTTCTCATCAATATTTGATTATATCAAGATTTTGATGACAATGTACTATTGATAGCGTCAATACTTACGATCTATGGTCCATTTGGATCAAAAAATGCTTTTAAAACGCTAAAAAAAGTCTATATACAACCATGCGGCCGATTGTCGCAGGTCCGTCCCCCGAGGTGTCAGCTCACTTTTGGCACAAATATTCTTGCGGGAGGTAGGACATCTACTGATGATACATCACAGTTAGCATCGTCTACTTATCAAAGAAAGGCGACACGCTATGCGCCTCCGCAACATAACCAAAAGTTGCTTAGCAACTACCTTGGCAATGGCCGCGCTCTCAACCATGAAGGAAGCTAGGGCACAAGCATTCAACCCGAACAATCCGACTGCGTCCGGTTATACTCTGGTTTTTAACAGCCAGTTCAGTGGACCTACTTTGCCCAAAACTCAGTGGAGCACTGGCTGGGCTTGGTCTCAAGGCAGCGGGCTGAACTCGGCCTACCCAAACGATGAGGGATTGCCGTCCAATATTACTTTCCAAAACGGCGCAATGAACCTCGCGGCCACTAAAGGGCCAACGCCATCTGGAAAGGCATACGGCACGGCTGTGATAACGAGTTATAGGAAGTTTTCTCAAACCTATGGCTATTGGCAGGCCTCAATAGAGTTTCCAACCAATGCACACGGCATATGGCCTGCATTTTGGCTTGTACCTACAAATTTCAGTTGGCCGCCGGAAATAGACATCATGGAATGGCTGGGCGTGTTGCCTAACACAGACTATATAGACTCTCCACTATGGGGCCAGGGATTCTCAAATAAATTGCACGTACACATCGTCTGGATTAGATGCGGGCTTTCATACTTTAGGCCTGTTGTGGACGAAAACGTCAGTCACTTGGTATGTGGATGGCGTCCAAGAATGCAGTGCGACTGCAACAAATAGTATCCCTCAGCGACCGATGTATATCATACTGAATATTGACACTGGCGGATGGAACAACAATATTGTCAATTCGACCACCGTATTCCCGGCGTTATTAAAAGTTGCGAACGTACAAGTATATAAGGCTCCTTGAAATATCGGTCCAACTCAGCTCGTCCGTCTTGGCGCGGCCGCGCGCGCGGCCGCTGAGTTGTTGGCGTTTGACGATCTAGCGCACCTCGAAATCATGCGGAGCGACGCCGTCGAGACCTTCGAGCACAAAATGCCACCATTCCTTGTTGAATTTGGCAAATCCCTGCCGCTGCATCAAGGCGGCGAGTTGCGCGCGGTTTTGCTTCGCTTCTTCAGAAATGGCCGAACTTAGTGCGCCGGAGGCTTCGTCGAAAAAATCAAATGGCGTGCCGAAATCAAGCCCGACCAGCGCAAGGTCGACGGCGGCGCCGGTGGAATGAGCTGAGTCCTTGGCGATATAGCCGAGCCCAAACAGAGCCGCTTTTTCGACATTCGGATAATAGACCGCCTTCATCGCCTGATCGGAGGAGTCCGCCGCCCAGGCGACAAAGGACTCGGTCGCCCGCTGCGGCCGGTAGCCATCATAGACGATGAGGCTGCGGCCCATTCTTTCCGCATCCTCTTGGACCGCGGCCAGCGCCTCCGCCGCTTCCCGGCGCAGCCAGCATTGCGCCGCGCAATAGCCGGGAACCGGACGGCCCATGAAATTGTCCGGGCCGGCGTAACGCATGTCCTGTTTGATGCGCGGCGCGATGTCAGCCAACCGGACAAAATCATGGGGCGGCTTTTCCTTCGGCGCGGCCTTTGCGGCGTAGGTCGAGCCGCAATTTGCGCCAATGCTCAAAACGGCCGCCTTGGCCAAATCCGTCCTGATCATTCCTTGATCCTCGTCTGGCCCGGCGCTGCGTCGGGGCCAAAAAGGCTTGCCGCGGCAAACCGTCGAAAAAAAGCCTTGGATCAGCCGCCGCCTAATCACATTTCTTAATGATATTATTTTATTGCGTGAACAGGATCAAAACAACTTCAGCGGAGCGGGCAAAGACCGGCGTTCGTCGGCGCGGATATTCCTGGCGTGGCGGCGCTGCGGCGCCGGGGAGGCGCTCGCCCTCGCCCGATCGCGCCAGACGGGTCTTGCTCGATGCCGCCGCCGAGGCCAAATAATTGGTTTGCGCCGGTCCGCGATCAGCCCTGCGGCGCACGCCCTCGGGGCGGCGCGGGATGGGAAGCCTATGAACAGGAATGCGAGATGAGCAACCCGAGCGGTTTCGACAGATTGGCGGTCCAACCGCCGCTGTACCTTCCGGCGAATCTGCCGCCAGCGGCGTTCTCCGGCGTCCTGGTTCGGCGCGTCGCCGCCTTCATTCTCGACTTGATCCTCGTTTCGATCTTCTCTTTTGCGATATGGTTCGCGCTGGCGTTCCTCACGCTTGGACTTTCCGTGCTGGTCTTGCCGCCGATCTTCCCTTTCGTCGCGTTTTTCTACAATGGTCTCACGGTGTCCGGCCGGCAGATGGCGACGCCCGGCATGCGCGCCATGGATCTCGAGCTGCGCCTCACCGACGGGCAGCGGGTCCCGTTCCTGATCGCGGCGGCGCATGCGGTGCTGTTCTACCTCAGCACGATGTTCATGCCGATTTTTCTCGTCGCTTTGGTCTCCGACGGAAAAAGATGTTTGCACGATATTCTGGCCGGCGTGATCATGACTCGCCGCCCGTATTGACCGCAGCTTTTTTTAGGTTGCGGCGGCGTGGGAAAGCGCTAGCCTTGAATGAACGAAGATGAAAACCGGATCGAAGGGGCCCAGCTTGACGCGAGAACCGCGCGACGCGCCGCAGTTTTACCTGACGGCGCCGTCCCCGTGTCCCTATCTTCCTGAGCGGCAAGAACGCAAGGTCTTCACCCACCTGATCGGCGGCCGCGCGGTCGGACTGAACGATCAGCTGACGCTGTCCGGTTTTCGCCGTTCACAGACGATAGCCTATCGGCCAGCCTGCGAACGCTGCCGCGCTTGCGTTTCCGTTCGCGTCAAAGTCGACGATTTCCGGCCCTCGCGCAGCCTCCGCAGGGTAATGGAGCAAAATTGCGACCTCGTCGGCATTGTCGGCCGGACGCGCGCGACTTCGGAGCAATATTCGCTGTTCCGGCGCTACCTCGACGCGCGTCACGGCGAAGGCGGCATGGCCGATATGACGATTCTCGACTATTCCATGATGATCGAGGACAGCCATGTCGAGACCCGCCTCGTCGAATATCGGGAGCCCGACGCCAATGCCCCGGGCGAAACCCAGCTGATCGCATCCTGCCTCACCGATCTGCTCGCCGACGGGCTTTCCATGGTTTATTCCTTCTATGCGCCGGACCAGCAGCGGCGCTCGCTCGGCACCTATATGATTCTCGACCATATCGAGCGCGCCAGGCGGCTCGGCCTGCCGCATGTCTATCTTGGCTATTGGGTCGAGGGCTCGCAGAAGATGGCCTACAAGGAGCGTTTCCTGCCGCAGGAGCGGCTCAGCATGAACGGCTGGGAGCGCGTGGGGTGAGGCTCACCACCCGTTCGAAGTCGCCGGCGACGGGCGCTGTCCTTCGGCGTGAAGCGAGGAAGGAACCAGTCACCGCGGCTCGGCAATTCGACAGTAATCGCCAGGGCGAACTTTTTCCTTTCAATGATAGTGATGGCCCGGTCGTCGGTGATGCTTCTTCTTGGCGTGCGGCGACACCACCGTCACTTCGATCTTCTGCGACGCCAACATAGGGACGAACGGCCTGTGCTTGGCGTCGCCCAGAACGAGCTGGAGCGTGTGCCGGCCCGGCGGCAGATCGAGAGTGGTCTCTGTCTGGCCGCGGCCGAAATGAAGATGAGACTTGTCGGACGGTATGACCTCCGTGTCCGAAACCGGCTCTTTCACATCGACCAGGAGATGGTGATGGCCGGCGTCCGGCGCTGAATGTCCGGCTTGCGTAACCCCCATGCCTTTCAACCCGAATTGAACGAGGAACGGCGAGCGAACGCGCGCTCCATTGGCCGGAGAGATGATGTAGACCTTTGCGCCTTCCGGCGCGGCCATTTGCTGGTAGGGAGCGGCCGCTGCCGGCGGCGGCGCGGGCTCAGGCGACGTCTCCGGAGTCGGAGCCTGAGCCATGGCGCGCCACGAGCACGCCATCGCGAACAGAACTAATGCCCATTTGATCCGGTGCGCCATCGTCGCTCCCCCAATCGTCTTGCTATTTGCCGCCCTTGCAGCCGGCGCGGTTCCCCTCAATCCGTCATGTCACGGGCAACGCGAAGTCCATGTCCGGGGTAGCGGACTCCCTGATCATAGAATTCCCGATTGGTGATCCGCAGGTCTCCCGGCGTGCTCGCCCAGGAGCCGCCTCGCAGGACCCGTTGGGCGCACCGCGGCGCCTCCCAAGCGCTCCCATTGGTTGGCGCGCCCTTAAAGTTCTTATGCCAACAATCACCGACCCACTGCGACACCGACCCTGTCACGTCGCGAAGACCGAAGGGGTTCGGCGGAAACAGGCCGGCCTTGGGCGGGTCGGGAGAGGTTTGCGCGTCGCAAGAGCGGCACGAAGTCATGTCCGGCCTGAACTGATCGCCCCACCAGTACCGCGTCTTGGCATTTGCCCGCGCTGCGTATTCCCATTCGGCTTCGCTGAGCATGCGATAGCGGTGGCCGGTGAGCCGAGAGAGCCAGTCGAGATATTGCTGGGCGTCATCCCAACTGAGGTTGTGGACCGGCGTGCCCGGATCGCCGCCCGGATCAAAGCTGCACCCTTTGGCCGCGACGCAGAGCCGCCATTCAGCCACCGTCACCGGAAGGAGGCCGACCGCAAAACGCGACACTGTCACTTTGTGAATCGGCTTTTCGCTCGGATCGGCATTGCTGCCCATCGCCAAGGTCCCGGTTGGCAGCGGGATCAATTCGGGGCATGAGTCACAATCGCGAAATGCTCCCGGTGCGGCGGGATTCGACAGGGCCACAGGGAGGGGGGACGGGGTAGCCGGGCCAGGTTGCGGCGGCGCCGGAGAAGGCGACAGCACCGAAGGCCGGAGTTCTGAAAGTTCCGTCGCCGTCGCGCGGTTGGGCAGCGCGCTCGGCGGCGCTGGCCCCACAGCGATGGGCGCACTCGCCGGCGCGCTTGGCGCTGGCGCGCTCTGGCTGGGCGACGCATCCGTGGACGGCGGCGCTGGCCCCGCAGCGATGGGCGCACTCGCCGCCACGCTCGGCGCTGGCGGGCTCTGGCTGGGCGACGTATCCGTGGACGGCGGCGCTGGCCCCACAGCGATGGGCGCACTCGCCGCCGCGCTCGGCGCTGGCGGGCTCTGGCTGGGCGGCTTATCCGGCGATGGCGGCGCCGCGGCGATACGCTCGGAAGGGGCCGAAGGGCCGGAGCCCGACGCCTGAGGCCTCGTTTCGACCGGCTGCGTTGCCGCGCCGCGCGGAGCTTCGGCGGTCGGGCGCGAGGGGCCGGGCTGCGGCAAGTCGAGCCCTTCCGATTTGCGAATATGGAGGTCGCCGACCCTGAGCATTCCGATGACGCCGGCGCCGACGAGCGCGACGACCGCCGCCGGCACGATCCAGCGGCGGTCCCTTCGCGGAACCGGCTGCGCGGACGCCGTTGTCCGGTCGGTTGGCCAGGAGGCCACATCGGCCATGCTGGCAGGACGGTCCTCCGGCCGCGGCTGCAGCATGCTACCCAGCAGCGGGCGCATCTCGGCGGGGATCTCGCTCAAATCCGGCACGCTGCTCCGCTTTCGCACCATGTCGGCGGGCAGGCCGCCCATGTCGAGCTGGCGCCCGAGCAAAGCAGCGGCGAGCGTCAGGCCAAGGCTGTAGATATCGGACTTGCTCGTAACCTCGCCGCCAAACAATCCGATCTGTTCGGGCGAAACATAGTTCGACTTGCCGGCGAAATCGCCGCCGATCACCGTCGCGGCGCCCAGGGCGTCGCGGGCAATTCCGAAGTCAATAATCTTTGCCCGGGTTGGGTCGTTATCGGGAAGAATGATATTGTCAGGGGACACATCGCGATGGATGACGCCCGCCCGATGCGCCATGTCGAGGCCGGCCGCGATCCGCCGCTGCAGGATGCGCACCGTATCGAGATCGAGCGGGCCGCGCTCCAGCATGCGCGCAAGCGATTCCCCTTCGACAAACTCCATCGCGAGATAGGGACAGCGAAGATCAGGATCGGTGGTGAACACAAAGTAGCGAACGATGGCGTCGTGCGTGGTCCTGTGCAGCGCCGCAGCTTCCTTCCTGAACAACGCGAGATGGGTGTCGCTCTCGGCCAGTTCAGGGCGAATCATCTTGATCGCGACCTGATCGGCAGTCTCGACGGTGTGGCCGACATAGACCTGACCCATCCCTCCCGTCGCGACCAGCCGGTCGATCACATAGATGCCGTTGAGCCGCGTCCCGGGTCCCACCAGCGAATACGAAGCGAGGGTAGGGTCGCTCGGCTCTTTCAACGAATCAGCTCCCTCCGATTTCACGAAACAAACATCCGGTTAGCAACCCGTGTGCCAGCCCACCTATGGTACTCCGGCATCAGTCGCAGAGCTATGCCAAAATCGCAACCGGCGGGATCGCTCACCCGAACCGGTTGTTCTTCGGAAAACCGCGTGGCGGCAGGCGGCCGGCTTCGGCGCGATTGCCAATCCACTCCTTCAGATCTTCCGCCCCGACCGTGAAGACCCGCCCAGATGCATCCTTCCACGTCAGACCGTCGGTGCGGCGAAACACCTTTGCGTCGGCTATGCCGCCGTCGCGATACTTCTGCAGCCGCACGCCCTTGCCGCGCGCCATTTCCGGAACCTGTTCAAGCGGAAAGACGAGAAGCTTGCGGTTTTCGCCGATCACCGCCACATGGTCGCCGTCAGCCGGCGTGATGACGCGGGCCGTCGCAGGCCTGTCGACATTGATGAGCGCCTTGCCTTTGCGCGTGCCGCCGACCATCTCGTCCTGCGGAGCGACAAATCCCCGACCGTCGCTGGAGGCGACCAGCATTTTCGCGCCCGGGGCATAGGGCAGAACCGCGCTGATCGTCGCGCCTTCGCCGATGTCGGCCATCAGCCGCAGCGGCTCACCCTGGCTGCGGCCGCCCGGAAGTTTTCCGGCCTCCAGAGTAAAAATCTTGCCGTCGCTGGCGAGCACCAGGATTTTCGACGTGGACTCGGCGAAAAAGGCGACGCTCAAAGCGTCGTCGCCCTTGAATTGCAAGCTCGTCAGATCCGCAAGATGGCCTTTGAGCGCGCGGATCCACCCTTTCTGCGAGACGACGACGGTGACCGGCTCGCGCTCGACGAAAGCGCTGGCGAGATCGACCTCGTTGAGATCCGGCGCCTCGGCGAACGAGGTCCGGCGCCGGCCCAGCTTGGTTTCGGGCCCATATTTCTTCTTGAGCTCCCGGATCTGGCCGGTGATCCTTTTCCATTGCTTGACCTCGTCGCCAAGCAGCGCCTCGATCTCGCCCCGCTCCTTGACGAGTTCGTCGTGCTCGCGGGAAATCTGCATCTCTTCGAGGCGGCGCAGGCTGCGCAGCCGCGTGTCGAGGACGTAATTGACCTGCATCTCCGACAAGCCGAAAGAGGCTTGCAGCCTCGGCTTCGGCTCGTCCTCCTCGCGGATGATGCGGATCACCGCGTCAAGATTGAGGAAGACGATGAGCATGCCGGCCAAGACTTCGAGCCGGCGCAGGATTTCGCCGAGTCTGTGCCGCGAGCGCCGCAGCAGCACCTCGCGGCGATGGTCGAGCCATTGCTGCAGCGCCTCCTTGAAGGAGACGACGCGGGGCACGACGCCGCCCTCGAGCACATTCATGTTCATCGGGAAGCGTGTCTCGAGCTCGGTGAGCTTGAATAAATGCTCCATCAGCATGGCCGGATCGACGGCGCGGCTCTTTGGCTCGATGACGATGCGCACGTCCTCGGCCGATTCGTCGCGGATGTCGGCGACGAGCGGCAGTTTCTTGTCGTTCAAAAGCTCGGCGATCTTTTCGATCAGCCGGGATTTTTGCACCATGTAAGGGATTTCAGTGACGACGATCGCCCACGCGCCGCGTGAAGACTCCTCCCTGGTCCAGCGCGCCCGCAGCCGCAAAGAGCCGCGCCCGGTGTGGTAGGTCTCGGCGATCGACTCTCTGGGCTCGACCAGAACGCCGCCGGTCGGAAAATCCGGCCCCGGCGCGAAGGCCAGCAACTGGCCGGTCGTCGCATTCGAATGGGCGATCAAATAAAGCGCCGCGTCGCAGAGTTCGGCGAGATTATGCGGCGGAATCGAGGTCGCCATGCCGACGGCGATGCCCTGCGCGCCATTGGCGAGGAGGTTCGGCAAGGCGGACGGCAGGACGACGGGCTCCTGCTGGTCGCCGGAATAATTGTCGCGAAAATCGACCGCATCCTCGCCGATGCCTTCGAGGAGCAGCCGCGCGACGTCGGTCATGCGCGCTTCGGTGTAGCGGTAGGCGGCGGCGCCGTCGCCGTCGATATTGCCGAAATTGCCCTGCCCGTCGATCAGCGGATAGCGCGAGGAAAAATCCTGGGCGAGGCGGACCAGCGCGTCATAGATCGCCTGGTCGCCATGCGGATGGAAGGAGCCCATCACGTCGCCGACGATTTTCGCGCATTTCTTGAAGGCGGTCCCGGGATCGAGCCGCAGGATCTGCATGCCGTAGAGGATGCGCCGATGGACCGGCTTCAAGCCGTCGCGGGCGTCCGGCAGCGCCCGGCCCATGATGGTCGAGAGCGCATAGGCGAGATAGCGCTCTTCGAGCGCGTCGCGCAGATTGACGGGTTCGACGCCGCCGGCCGGGGGCGGCGGGGGAGAGACGGCTTTTCCCATGCCCCGTGCCTAACCGAGCCGGACAGCAACCGCAAGTTCTGCCTTTGTTCTTATCGCGTCATTGGTCACAAAATTACCGGTTTCCGGCACACGCGCTTTGGCGAGGCCCGACCGATCGAAGATTGGTCGCTGACAACTTGAAGGAGAAGCTGATCAAGATCGGCGCGAAGATCGTGAGCCATAAACACGGAAAAGTTGCGTCTCGATCTGTTTTTCGGCGGGGTGTCGGCTCTCTTCCGACCTCATCGACAGTCTGCGGCGGCGGCTCAAGCTTATCGGAAAACCCGGAAGGATGCCACCGAGCGCGTCGATCTCTAGGGGCCGCGGGCTCTCTTGCGGCTCCCGGCGGCACGGCTGACGAGGACAGTTGTGTTTCGCCGTGTTGTGGAAGGGTCAATAGCGCGGCTTTCGGTTATTGAGGGCGTCGTCCATCGTGCATTGTAGCCTAATCCAAGCCCATCGCCGCCGAATCGCGTCCGCGCTGATCATGCACGCGATCTACGCCGGTTCGCAGCGCACCGGAAACCCCTCAGCCCGTGTCACTCCGCCGCACCACAGCGGATTGCGATTCAGTTATTGTTCGGGGTGTCCTAAGCTGAGCGCCACCAGAGCGTAAACGCGTGCTTCTGTTAAGGAGAGCAGCCATCCGTCGACGCTTATGTTCCGTGCCTTGCCTCATCTCCGGCTATCAGAGAATTTGGTGAATGCAAGGTAGATTATCTATACGGTCGGCAGCCATCGGGTAATGTCCGTTAAGAGGGGGCATATCCGTTAAGACCAATGACTGGTTTTTTGCTCGTCGAACCGCCGTTTATTGCGGTCGAAAAAATTGTGCTACGTTATCATCACTGATGAAGAGCCAGCGGTACAACCTGGCGGTGATGTCGCTGAAGCAGCTCAACTTAGAATACAACTTCAATCTTGGCGAATGACCCCGAATTCATGCGCCAAGGACGACGATACTTTATTTCATATTGGATCTTAGGGCGACGCTAATGGCTCCATCGCGATGGTTTATTTCAGTAGCAAACTGCTCTCTCCGCGCTCCAAGTCTAGCGCAAAAATTCAATCTTTTGTCTCTCTCATGCAAATCCAGTAAGGAGCCCTGAGCATGTCGAAAGGTCTTTGGCTACTCGTTTGCGCAGTGCTGGGTCTGTCCGGCACCGCGCTCTTCGGCGCAGTGCTGCGTCTGTCCAACACCGCGCATCCCGAATGTGCATCCGGCGATTCGGCAATCAGCGTTCCTGTCTGCACGCAAGATTCGGGCCCCGTTACCATCAATCAGAATGATGACGTCTACGATCTATTCGATCGGGGAGCTCACTCCTGCAAATTGGCATACGATCTATTCGATCGGGGCGCTCACTCCTGCAAATTGGCATACGATTTATTCGATCGGGGCGCTCATTCCTGCAAATTGGCATAGGGTCTATTCGACCAGGGCGCTCCCTCCTCCAAGGCTTTATGACGGAGATGAAGCGGCCTCTAATTATCCATTGGCTTCAGTCGCCGTTCATTTCAATGGAACAGGCATTGTCTGGACGGGTGAAACCGGACGGAATTTTGGGATAGTAAACTATCTTATCGACGGTTCCCCGACATGGATGGTTGACGGAAGCGATCATCCTATTTCTTACAACACGTTTAATGGTTACTCTACAGCAGGCGCCAATCGGCCAAATGTAACAATCTCCGGGCTCGCTTCTGGATCACATGTTTTGCAGCTCCAAATTTCGGGAACCACCACGGGCAGTGGTATTTATACGACTGCTGACAGCTTTACGATTACCGGCTCCGCGTTGCCCGTATCGTCGGGCAGCATGGGGTACTGTTCAGCAGGAAACTCCGTCGGGTGTACGTCGAGCAATATGACGTACACGGGCCTGTGGTCTTGCGGCCGCAATAACGGGAATATTTCTCCTACTGGTATTCATTGCTGGGACCCGAATGGCGCTAGCGGGGATAGCGTCTCTTGGACTTTTACGGGTTCTCTCATCGAAATATTTGGGCGGCCGGATACTGGAAATGGGATTTATAACGTGTTCATCGACGGCAGCCAAGTTGGGACGGTCGATGGATGGTGTCATTGTTCTTCTGACGATGACGGGATTACCGCTGTAATGCTATATGCACAGAAATTGAGTTCCGGCGGCCA
This sequence comes from uncultured Alphaproteobacteria bacterium, assembly GCA_963789645.1. Taxonomy (GTDB): domain Bacteria; phylum Pseudomonadota; class Alphaproteobacteria; order Rhizobiales; family Beijerinckiaceae; genus Methylocapsa. The sequence continues at coordinate 588,625 of CAWBLM010000013.1, forward strand.
ACATACGATTAAAATCGTAAATACAGGTACGCATAACATCAATGGCGGCATTGAACATAGTGGACTGGCGAATCTTATTCAACTGGACCAATTTTTGGCTTTCCCATGAAACATATGCCCTTTGGAAAAAACTAGACGGCGGCGCCCTTGTAAGCGCAACATTGGTTTTCCGAGTTTGGATTCCGAGGAGCCAAAAATGGGCAGGACAATGAATTTTGTCGCGGGCGGCGCCTTAGTTGCCGGAGCAGTCGCTGCGGCGACGCTTTGTGCAAACTGGGACGAAGCCGTTCAGATTGCAGCGATGGGCGTGTCAAGGTATTTCAGCTATATGCGGGCGGCGGCCCCGAAAGGCACGATTTCCATCGAGGTCGCGGAGGGCTCCAAACAACAAACGCCAATTCGGCAAAACTCGTCTGCGCAAGTTAATGGCATCAATCCAGAACAAGACGATTGGCCGAGCTACAACAAGACGCTGACGTCAAATCGCTTTTCGCCGCTGAGCCAGATTACGCCGGCCAATGCCGGCAATCTCAAGGTCCTTTGCACCTATGACACCGGGCAATATACGGGATTTAACAGTGGCATACTGGAGGTCGATGGCGCTCTCATCTTCGCGACCCGATATGATCTCTTCTCCATCAATCCATATAATTGCAGCCAGAACTGGCGGACCCACGAACACTATAAGCCGGCGACGCCGGCAAACGTGAGCCGCGGCGCCGCCTATCTCGACGGCAGGCTGTTCCGCGGCACGCAGGACGGGCGGGTTCTCGCCTATGATTTCAAAACCGGCAAGCGGCTTTGGGAAACCACCATCGCCGACCCAACAAAAGGCGAAAGCGCGCCTGCCGCTCCCATCGCATGGAACGGTCTCGTCTTCATCGGAAACGCCGGCGGGGACATCAAGGGCGTCAAGGGCCGCATGTATGCGCTTGACGCCAGCACTGGAAAGATCGTCTGGGAGTTTTATCTCGTCCCGAGAACCCCTGGCGATGTCGAGCGCGGGCCGGAGGGCAAATCGCCACTCGACGGCTCCACCTGGGAGATGTCGCCGGGCTTGCCTATTACGGGCGGCGCGACGTGGACCTCCTATACGCTCGACCCAGTCAACGGCCTGCTTTATGTCCCCGGGGGCAATCCCTCCCCTGCCTTCTCGACCGGCCTGCGCAAAGGCGGCAATCTCTATTCGGGGTCAATTGTCGTTCTGGACGCCAGAACTGGAAACTACAAGACCCATTACAAGATCGTCCCGAAAGACTGGCACGACTGGGACGTTTCCGCCGCGCCCGCGCTTATCCAGACCGCGGCTGGCAAGAACGTCATGCTCGTCGCTCCGAAAGATGGCCATCTTTACGGTTTCGACCTTTCAAATCAGGCGATGCTCTATCGCGAGCCCATGACGAAGGTCGAGAATGCCGATGCTGAATTTACGCCGGGCCAGCCGGTCCATTTTTGCCCCGGTACGATCGGCGGAGCCGAGTGGAACGGGCCGGGTTACGATCCGCAGAACAATCTCGTCATGGTCGGCGAGGTGCAATGGTGCAGCACGGTGACCTTGCAAAAACAGGAACAGATGGAATCGACCAAGGCAGGAAAACTGTGGTCCGGCGAGGCGTCGCTTAACCCTTACAACAGTTGGGGCAAGCAGGATCCGTTCGGCGACTGGGCCGGCTGGGTCTATGCGGTTGACGCCGACAGCGGCCAGTGGCGGTGGCGGGCGAAGACCAATTATCCGATCCAGAGCGGCATGACGCCGACCGCCGGCGGCGTCGTCTTTTTCGGCGATATGGGCGGCAATTTTTATGCGCTCGACGCCAATGACGGGCATAAATTGTGGGGCCAGAAAATCGGCGGCGCCATTGGCGGCGGCGTCATCACCTATATGGAGCGCCACTCGCAACGCGTCGCTGTCGCGACAGGTCTGACCGAAATCCTGTGGCCGACGGAAATCACCACCGCAAAGGTTTCCATTCTTGGAGTCGATACGGCTCTGTAAGCGCCGCCACCTCGCTAATCATGCGACCCAAAGGCGCATTCGGCCAGGAACGGATTGATAGTCGGTTCGCAAGTTGAGTAGGAGCTTTCTGCGAACGAGGCTTCAAACTGCCGCTATCTCGCGTGTTTCGCCAGATGACGCGCCAGGCGAACGGCGAGCGCAGTGGCAAGAAACGTGGGGTTCGCCTGTCCACTCGTTGGGAAGACGCTGCTAGACGCAACGTAGAGATTATCGAGATCATGAACTTTGCAATTGGCGTCTACTACGCTGAGCGCAGGATCCGATCCCATCCGGGTCGTGCCCGCCTGATGGAACCCGTCTGTCGCTTGATTGATGACCTCGGCCGCAAGCCTGTCACGCGGATAGCGGTATTCGAGCCGTCCTACGACCGCTGAGACGAAGGCTCTCGTCGAGGATTTCGTGAGCGCAGACGATCGAACGAATATCCTCTTCATGGTAGTCGAAATTTATGACGACTCGGGGAAGGCCCAAAGGGTCTCGCTGCGCGGAAAGGGTAATGCGATTCTCCGACCGTGGAATCTGTTCGCTGTGATAGCAAAGCGAGTAGCGACCGCCTTTGTTGTTGATCAGGGATACTGGTCGATTCGTTTTATTCAGGTAACGGGCGCTTAAGAATGTTCGCGAGTTGGATAATGGTGTCCGTGGGAGTCTTGACAACGTTGAAAAGATGGCTTGCGAAGTGGTATGGCGGAAGGCCCACATGAGCGCGTCGAATGCCCTCGGATACGATGAGACGGCCGATAGGATCGATCGCCAGGGCGATAAAGACCGCCGATAGAACGCCGCTGCGGTGATTGACATCGTGGCAGGGCGGATTATCGACAAAGAAACCAATGTTAAGCAATTTACCTTTTCGCAGGGCCTCTGGGCGGATCTTGAAACGACGGCGCACATAGGTCCCTGTTGGATCCGGTTTAGGTTTGAAGTGGTGGACATCCTCGGGTCGCTCAAGGACGATATCAGCGATTTTTCCGAACAGATGGCCCATGTAGTAGCGCCCGAGCGGCCCCTCCCGGCCGCCGAATAACTCTTGCCTCTCTCTTCTCGCGGCAAGGAGCAGGCGCGTGGTCTCGACACCGCCGCACGCGATCACGGCTCGCTCTATCGGAATATCTACCCGGCCTCCGGGGGCATGCACAGCGAGCGATTTGGCCCGAGTTCCGTCGATCGTCAAGTCGACAACGGTATGCCGGAGACGGACATCGATCTGTTTTGACTTTGCCAGTTCGGCCTTGTGATAGCTTCCCGCCGTGCGTTTGCGGGACCATCGCATCTGTTCGATGAAGGTGGCATTCGGGCCAATTACGGCGTGGCTGTCCGAAGGGGCCGCAAAATCGGCGTTCCCACAATCCAGATAATTGGCTGTATCGGGGAAAAACTGCTCGATATGTTTAAGATCGATCGGCCAACCCGATCCGGCGACCCACTCACGCCGTTCGAAGTCTATCGGGTCGAACGGCAGACAGCCTCCTCCCCAGAACCATGATGTTCCGCCGAGGGCGCGCGCTGCCGCGATTTCCATGGGCGCGTGATGCTTCGGTTGGCTGATGAATGCCGTGGAAAGCCCGCTCCCGAGCGGGTCGGGTATCGCCCCGCCGGATTCCATGAGAAGCACGGACAGGCCTTGCTTCGCCGCTTCCAAAGCGTCCGCTAATCCGACTGGACCAGCGCCGACGACGCATAGGTCGAACGGCTTTTCATTGAGGGGAACGGCGCTTTCAGTGATCATCTCGAACTGTGATCTTTCGACAGAAGTTCTTCTGACGGGTAGCACCTCCTACAGGCATTCAACTGCACCGTCCGATCTGTTCAAACTACCGTAATCATTCCATCGCAAGCGAAGCCGGGCAAGGGACGGAAACTACGAAGTAAGCTTCTCCAAATCGAGGACTGAACGCAGTCATCAACTCCGGCTGTGGTGAGGAATGCGCCGGCAATTTGGCATTCCGCGTCCCAGAGCCCGTGGCGTTTGTCGCCCAAAGGGCTCGGTCGGCGCCTGCGACGAGACGCAGTCTCCGGCTGTAGTGACGGTATGCTGGCAATTTCCGCGTGGCCGTGTAGACCCTCCATCGGCGGCTGCGAAGTAAACCTGGTTTTCATGAACGGCCAAACCAGGAAACAGATTGCGCGCGACGCCGGATTGGATCTCTTTTGTCCCCCCGAAGCGCCGCCGGTCTCCCAAATGCGCCATCATTGGCGTCGCTGCCTTCGAACAAAACAAATTGCATGTTTAGAGGCGGAGCGATGTGGACATGAGAATCCCGCGCCCGCGAGCAGGGCGCCGCCATCGTCGCTTTTATTCGGAAACTCGGAGGTGTTGCGCCCCTGCACTAGCTAGGCGCGCAGGCCTCGTCTAGGAAGTCGCAGGGTCAACGCTCGCTTCCCGGCAGTGCGCCGCCTCACTTGCGGAACCATTCGGACAGCTTAGCTGTTTAAGGGTCGAAGCGGCATGCCAATCGGATGAAACATGATCAGACTGGGTTCGATTTTTGGTTTTGTGTGCAGTCTGGCCCTCATATTCGCGGTCTATATGGGAACGCCCGAAGCGCCGGGCGCTGAGGCCCAGGCGACCGCCGCGCCGGGCGAGGGTTGCGTCGCCGAAAAGGTCGCGCTCGACGAAGGCTATGGCGTGACCCGCACCGAGACGCGCATCGTCTGCGCCAAAGACTCCAAGGATAAGGACCAAGGCGCCGGGAATTAAGCCCGTCGCGGCTCGCGCGTCGACGCCCGCAGCACCGCCACGATGGCGTCGGTCAGACGCTTCAGATCCGCCCCGCTGATCGTGAAGGCCGGCGTCAGATAGACGATATTGCGGAACGGGCGCACGAACACGCCAGCTTTGACAAATCGGCGCTTCAACTCGTCGACGTCGCCGATCGAATCGAGTTCGACGACGCCGATCGCCGCCTTGAACGCGCACGTCTTTCACCCCTGAAAACTCGCGGCAAGGTTCGAGATCCCGTTTGAGCGCCGCGGCGATCGCCGCGACCTGTTCGAGGCGCGGTTCGGAGGCGAAAAGATCGAGCGACGCGTTGGCCGCGGCGCAGGCTAGCGGATTAGCCATAAAGGTCGGGCCGTGCATCAAGGCGCGCGCCGGATCATCCGACAGGAAGGCCTCAAACACGGTGCCGCTGGCGATTGTCGCGGCGAGCCCCATCGTGCCGCCGGTGAGCGCTTTTGAAAGAGTAATGATATCAGGCGTCACGTCCGCCGCCTCAAAAGCAAACAGCGTTCCGGTGCGGCCGAAGCCGGTGAAAACCTCGTCGAAAATCAGCAAGATCCCATGCCGGTCCGCCGCGCGGCGCAGCTTTCGCAGGACTTCAGGGGCATGAAAAATCATGCCGCCCGCGCCCTGCGCCAAAGGCTCGACGAGGATGCCGGCGAGCGAATTGGCATGGGCGTCGAGCGCGGCGTTGAACGCCGCCTCGCTCGCCTCGTCAACGGGAAGGTCGGCGATGATTTGCTTCGCCAGCACGCCGGAAAACAGGCTGTGCATGCCCTCTTCTGGATCGCAGACAGCCATGGTTGCGAAAGTGTCGCCGTGATAGCCGCCTTTGAAGGCGAGAAATTTCGTGCGGCCGCCGACGCCCTGGTTGAGCCAGAACTGCACCGCCATTTTCATCGCGACCTCGACCGCGACTGAGCCGCTGTCGCAGAAAAAGACGCGATCAAGCGGTCGCGGCAGCAGCCCGACGAGCCGGCTCGCCAAGGTCAGCGCCGGCTCATGGGCGAGGCCGCCGAACATGATATGCGGCATGTCTTTGAGCTGCCGGGTTACCGCCTCGGCGATATAAGGATGGTTATAGCCATGACAGGCCGTCCACCAGCTGGCGATCCCGTCAATGAGTTCGCGGCCGTCGGCGAGCGTTATGCGCGAGCCTTGCGTGCGAACGACCGGCAAAGGCGGCGGCGAAGTCTTCATCTGCGTATAGGGCAGCCAGATATGCGGCAGGCCTTTTCGCAGCCAGTCGGGCGGGTTGGCCCTCATCAGATTTGCCTCGCGCGCGCATTTGCGCGAAACCCGCGTAACCGGCCCAAAGGGCCGCGTCAACAAGGCCTTTATTGCCGATGAATTCCCTCAACGACTTCGCTTCGCTAAAGCTGGCCGAACTCGACGCCGCGCATCTGCGCCGGACGCTCGCCGACAGCGCGCGCCTCGACGGATTGTGGATCGAGCGCCAAGGCCGTAAGCTTCTGTCCTTCTCCTGCAACGACTATCTCAATCTCACCCACCATCCCGCCGTCAAAGCCGCCGCCATCGCGGCTATCGAACGCTACGGCGCGGGCAGCGGCGCATCGCGCCTCGTCACCGGCAATCATCCTTTGCTCGGCGAACTCGAGGCGCGCCTCTCTCGCATCAAGGGGACCGAAGCGGCCTGCGTTTTCGGCTCTGGTTATCTCGCCAACCTTGGCATCGTTCCGACGCTCGCAGGCTCCAAGGATCTGATTCTGATCGACGAATTGGCGCATGCCTGCCTGTTCGCCGGAACGCAGCTGTCGCCGGCGAAGACGCTGGTTTTCCGTCATAACGATGTGGGACATGCGAAGGAACTGCTCGCGGCTAATCGCGCCAACTGCCTCCATGCGCTGCTTCTCACCGACGGGGTGTTCTCGATGGACGGAGATCGCGCGCCTCTCGCCGAACTCGCCCCGCTCTGCGCCGCTTTCGACGCCTGGCTGATGAGCGACGACGCGCATGGCCTGGGAGTCATCGGCGGCGGGCGCGGCGCGGTTGCCGCCGCCGGCGGCCCGAAGGTTCCCCTGCAGATGGGAACGCTGTCGAAAGCGGTCGGCGGCTACGGCGGCTATCTCTGCGCCTCAGAGCCGGTCATCGACCTCATCAAGACGCGGGCGCGGACGCTCGTCTACTCGACTGGCTTGCCACCCGCCATGGCGGGCGCCGCGATCGCCGCGCTGGACCTCATCGAGACGGAGCCGGAGCTTATCGCAAAGCCGCTTGCCAGGGCGCGGGCTTTCACCAACGCGCTGGACCTTCCCGAGGCGCAGAGCGCCATTGTCCCAATCATCGTCGGCGCGCCGGAGACAGCTCTCGCCGCCTCGCAAAAACTGGCCGAGGCCGGATTTCTGGTGACCGCCATCAGGCCGCCGACGGTCCCTGCCGGCACGGCGCGGTTGCGCTTCGCCTTTACCGCTATGCATAGCGACGCCGACGTCGCGCGGTTGGCCGAGGCTGTGCGTTCCGTCTTGCGGCGCTGAGATGGGCGCGTTTTTCGTCACGGGATCGGGAACCGACATCGGCAAGACCTTCGTCGCCGTGGGGCTGGCGCGCGCCTTGAGGGCGAGCGGCCGCGCGGTCGACATTCTGAAGCCCATCGTCAGCGGCTTCGATGAGGCGCATCCCGATGGGAGCGACCCGGCCTTGCTGCTCGCGGCGCTGGGCCGCCCGGCAACGCGCGATAACCTTGGCGAAATCTCGCCCTGGCGATTCAAGGCGCCGCTGTCGCCCGACATGGCCGCCGCCGCCGAGGGGCGCGCTCTCGACGTCGCGGAGATACAGGCGTTTTGCGATGCGGCCATCGTCAGGGCCAAGGATATCTTGCTGATCGAGGGCGCCGGCGGCGTCATGGCGCCGTTGAATGGGAGACAAACGCAGCTCGATCTGATCGCAGCGCTCAGGCTGCCGTTGATTTTTATCGGGGGCAGCTATCTCGGCGCCATCAGCCACGCCTTAACGGCGCTCGACGCGGTTCTACGCCGCGGCGTTGAGACTCGCGCCGTCGTCGTCAGCGAGACGGCGGGATCTACGGTCGATCTCGACGCGACGCTTGCGACCCTCGGGAATTTCGTGAAGGCGCCTTTGCTGGCGCTGCGGCGAGGCGACCTTGCGGTCAATGAGGCGGTGATCGCGCAGCTTTGCGCCCTTCTATAGTATAAGGGTGAGCGCGAAATCGCGCCGCTCCGCCACGAATAAATGTGATTGATCCGCAGTGGAATCGGCGACCATCCGCGCCATCGTCATAGCCCAAGGTCGGAGAGCCCCGGATGATCGGCGGGACGATCGCCTCGCGGCCAGAAATATTTGCGCTGCGATTCCTTGATCGGCAGATCGTTGATGCTGGCGTAGCGGCGCCTCATCAGCCCGTCCTCGCCGAATTCCCAGTTCTCGTTGCCATAGGCGCGGAACCAATTGCCCGAATCGTCGTGGAACTCATAAGCGAAGCGAACGGCGATGCGATTGTCGGTGAAGGCCCAAAGCTCCTTGATCAGCCGGTATTCGAGTTCGCGCGCCCATTTACGCGATAAAAACGCGACGATTTCGTCCCGGCCGTTGATGAATTCGGCGCGATTGCGCCACGCGCTGTCGAGACTGTAGCCGAGCGACACGCGTACGGGGTCGCGGCTGTTCCAGGCGTTCTCGGCGAGGCGGACTTTCTGCGCGGCGGTTTCTTGTGTGAAAGGCGGAAGCGGCGGGCGCTGCTCGGTCGACATCTTTGGTCTCCGATGAGTGAGGTACGCGCCAGACGGTACATACCATAGCGAATAGACGCTCGCGCGGACAAGACGGCAATGGCGCCAAGGCCGAAATCGCCATTCGCCAGCGACGAGCGGGTGAAAGCCTCGTTCCGCGCCGATCAGTCTGGCGCTTTGCCGCGCGCCGCGGCCGCAGGCGGCTCTTTGGCGGACTTCAACTGTCCGGCCCGCGCCTCATTGCGTCGAGCCGCGCTTTCGAGTTCGCTTTTCAGCGCGTCGAGCTCGGCTGGCGTTCGCGGCTTCGGCCGCTTCGGGTAACTCCCAGTGGTCGGCTTATAGTCGAGCGTGTCCTGAGGCGGACGCGCCTTGCGCACAAAATCCTTGGCCTCTGGCACATCCGCCCAGAGCCGCGTCTGCATCAGCGTATCGAGAGGAGATCCAGTCGGATTCCTTTTTTTGATCACCGACGACGTCGAAGCAGGCGCAGGCGACGAGGGCCGCGCGTCTGGCGTGGAGGCGGTCTGAGCATCTAGCGGCGCTGGAACAAGAAGCAGGGCGCCCCAGGCGATAGCCGCCAATAAGGAGCCAAAGGCCCGCAGTCGGCCACCCGGAGCAAACGGTCGGGACCCGGCTTGCTGGCCTGGCCCCCGGTTTCGATACATCCGCGCCAATCTCAAGCACTCGCTTCTGATACTTTATCATTCGCTTTGGAGCGCAGCTGGCGCTGATGCGCGTGCAGCGGCCCCGCTAACCATTGTGCCGTATTGCTTTGGCGTTCCTTATTGTCACAACATGGTTTTATGGGGGCGCGAACCGACTATGATGGCCCCGCGAAGCCAGCGACACGAGGGACGCCTTAAAACGCTACCGCGTTATTCCAATCTGCGTTCGGCCCGCCTATAAGTATTATACCCGAAAGAAAATACCGGAGATGGGAAACGCCATGAGCCCGACAGGTACCCGGCACGTCGAAACTGGCCATTCGAGCAACACGAAAGCCTCCGCAAAACGACGCGCGAAAGCGCAGGCTTCGGCTGATCAAAAGCTGCGCGCCGCGGAAGCTCAACGAGCGGCGGATCAAGCCGCGCCGAAGGGGGAGGATCCGCGTCCGTCCGCAGCGGCGGTCCCTGCCGCTTCGACCGTCAAACCGGCGGCCCCTGCCGCCGCCGCTGCCAAGCCCGCCGCGCCGACGGCAACGCCCGCCGCAGCCGCATTTCCCGCCGCCTTTGCGCCAGCCTTTCCCAATCTGATGGCTCCAGCCATAGCCGCCTTCGTGCCGAATCTCCCCAAACTCGCGATCAAGACCGGCGCCAAAGCCGACGGCGCGCCGAAGCCCGACATCGAGCGGATGACCTACAATATGGCCCGGCTCTTCGAAGAGGGCGGCAAGGCGCTAGCCGCCACTTTGAAGCCGCCGGAGCCCGGCGAGTCCAAGAGCGATCTGTCAAATGAGATCTCCAACGCGGTCCGCTCCATCGGCAAGGTCGCCGAGCATTGGCTGAGCGATCCGGCCAAGACCGCCGAGGCGCAATCGGCCCTTGTGGCGAGCTTTCTCGCTCTGCTTTCGAATACGCTGCGGCGACTGTCCGGCGCACCTGCGGAGCCGGTGGTGCCCTATGATCCGGCGGATAAACGATTCACCGCCCCGGAATGGCGCGAGAATCTGGTGTTCGATTTCCTGCGGCAGGCGCATGCGATCAGCGTCAGCTGGGCGAACGGGCTGATCGATCGCTCCGACAAGCTCGACGCGCACACCCGCAACAAGGCCAAATTCTACTTCCGCCAGCTGTCGAGCGCATTCTCGCCGTCGAATTTCTTCGCCACCAATCCGGAAGTGCTGCGGGAAACCTTGGAGTCGAGCGGCGAAAATCTCGTGCGCGGCGCGGCGATGCTCGCTAAGGATCTCGAGGCCGGCAAAGGTCGCCTCAGGATCACCCGCTACGACGCCTCGAAATTCGAGGTTGGCAAGAACCTCGCAACCACCCCGGGCAAAGTCGTTTTCCGCAACGACCTCATCGAGCTGATCCAATATGCGCCGACGACCGAGACGGTCTACAAGCGGCCGTTGCTGATCATCCCGCCGTGGATCAACAAATTCTACATCCTCGACCTCACCGCCGAGAAGAGCTTCGTGCGCTACGCCGTGTCGCAAGGGCTGACGGTGTTCATCGTCTCCTGGGCCAATCCTGATTCGCGCCATCGCGACAAGGGCTTCGAGGACTATATGCGCGAGGGCATCATGGCCGCCCTTGACGCCATCGAGAAGGCGACCGGCGAGCGCAATATAACGGCGATCGGCTATTGCATCGGCGGCACCTTGCTCGCCATGACGCTCGCCTACATGGCCGAGACCGGCGACAAGCGGATCGAAAGCGCGTCCTTCTTCACCACCCAGACTGATTTCAGCCAGGCGGGCGACCTCAAAGTGTTCGTCGACGAGCAGCATTTGCGCGATCTCGAGCAGAAGATGGCGGCGACCGGCTATCTTGAAAGCTCGTCGATGGCCAACTCTTTCAACATGCTGCGGCCCGAGGACCTGATCTGGTCGTTCGTCGTCAACAACTACATGAAGGGCAAGCCGCCGCTGGCGTTCGATCTGTTGGCCTGGAACTCCGATGCGACGCGGATGACGGCCGCCAACCACATCACCTATCTGCGTGACTGCTATTTCGAGAACAAGCTGGCGCGCGGGCTCGCGGAATTCTGCGGCAAGAAGCTCGACCTCAAGAAGGTCACGATCCCGATCTATCATCTCGCCACGCGCGAAGACCATATCGCGCCGGCGCGATCGGTGTTCATCGGCGCCAAGCTGTTCGGCGGCGACGTCCGCTATGTGCTTGGGGGCTCCGGCCATATCGCCGGAGTCGTCAATCCGCCCGGCAAGCCGAAATATCAATATTGGCTCGGCGAGCGCCCGGCCGGCGAATTCGATGAATGGCTGGCCAAGGCGAGCGAGCATCCCGGCAGCTGGTGGCCGGACTGGTTCGCGTGGATCGCCGCGCAGTCGGACGAGCGCGTCGCGGCGCGCATTCCGGGCGAGGGCCAATTGCCGGCGCTGTGCGACGCCCCCGGCGAATATGTCAAAGTGCGCTATTGAACGCCATCCCGAGCTGGCCGACGGTTATGGGAAGATCATGCTTTGGCGCGAAGGGATGTTCCCGGCGTCGCTACTAGTGACCGAAAGGATCACAGACACGGGAAGCCGACCAAATGGAAGCAACATCAAGCGACGACCGGATGAAAGCCCAAATCCAGCTTGTTGCGGACCACGTTCGACTCGAGAACTTACATAACCTCGATGGCGTCCTCGACACCTTCGGCCCCGACGCCCGGTATGACGACGAACCTTGGGACGACCATCGCGTCGGCCGTGATCAAGTTCACCTTTACTATGAGCAAATGCTCGCAGCCGCGCCTGACCTTCAGATCGAAGTCAGGCGCCAATACGCGACGGACGATGCGGTCATTCTGGAGGTGACCATTAGCGGCACCCAGACAGGCGCCTGGCGCGGCTTGCCAGCCACCGGCAAGTCATTCAGCTTTCCTTTGTGCGGGTTCTTCACTTTTGATCGGGAGAATAAGCTTTTGGGCGAGAAGATCTACTATGACCGGGCAACGGTATTGAGGCAGTTAGGCGTGTTCCGGGAGCCCACAAGCGTCCTTGGCCGGTTGTCAACCGCGATTAATCATCCTTCGACTGTCGCGCGGGCTTTCGCGCGCGCCATGCGCGGCCATGCCAATTGAAATCATCTTCCCTATCGTTACCGATGAAGACTTTTGACTTCCGATCATTCCGATGCGGCGGCGCTGACGATTGATGTAGTAGACGAATGAGTTCTTCAGCAGCCTATTAATGATCGCTTTTTCCGTCAGGATGTAAATTGCGTGACAGTTCTCCGCACCGATGGCGTGATTTTACTCCGCCGTTGACATAGGCAAGTCGGGTCTCGTACAAAGCGAAGCGCCGCGGCCGCACCCTTCGCCGCGCAACTCGCGACGGCCGAACAAGACCCGATAGTTATCGGGAGATCGGCGGTGTCCCGTATCGTGACCCTCGGAACCGAGGCGCCCTAACGAGTGGAAGCCGGCAAACTGGCTGGCGATTTCGCGCATCATCGCTCCTTGGCCCTAGGCGTTGCTAGTGCGGCTGTGCTGGTTCGGCGCAACTCGTCCATTCAACGGGGAGGACAAGCAGCATGAAAAACATCACTCGACGCCTCGCGCCCGCCGCGATCGCCGCAATGACGATCGTCGGCCTGACCGGCGCACGCGCCGCCGACTGGGACTCGCGCGGCGAGAAGAATACCTATGTAGTGACCGCGCTCGTCTCCGATTTGGCTGGCAAAGCCACGTTCAAGGACCCGCTGCTAAAGAATGCGTGGGGTGTCGCCTTTTCGCCCGCCGGCAGTCCTTTTTGGATCGCCGACAACGGCACGGGTTGTTCGACGCTTTACGACGGCGCCGGCGTGAAGGTAGCGCTCAATGTGTTGATCCCTCTGCCCGGTAACGTCGTGCCCGGTACCGATTGCCCGACGCCCGCCGCGCCGACCGGCATCATTTGGAATCCGTCGTCGGCGTTTGTGGTCCCCAACACAGTCTCGACGGCGAACCCCAACGGCATCCCGGCCGTCTTCATCTTCGACACTGAGGACGGGACGGTTTCCGCCTGGGCCGGGGGCCTTACTCCCCCCAACAAGGCGGTCATTGCCGCCGACAATTCAAAAGCCCCGTCTGCTGGGCACGGCGCCGTCTACAAAGGTCTCGCATTCGGCGTCAACGTCCACGGAGCGTTCCTCTTCGCCACCAACTTCCGCGCCGGGACGATCGACGTCTTCGGCCCCCCAAAAGCCCCTGGCGGCTTATTCACGACCGCGACAACCGACGGCGGCTTCAAGGATCCGTGGATCCCGGCCGGCTTCGCGCCGTTTGGCATCCAGAACATCAATGGCGATCTCTTCGTGACCTTTGCGAAGCAGGATGCGCAAAAACATGACGACGTGGCGGGTCCGGGCAACGGGTTTGTCGACGTGTTCGACACCGACGGTCATTTGCGGCGGCGCTTCGCCAGCCGCGGACCGCTCAACTCGCCCTGGGGCGTCGCGCGGGCGTCCTTCGCATTCGGCCGGTTCAGCGGCGAGATCCTCTTGGGCAATTTCGGCAACGGGAAAATCAACGTTTTCGACTCGCGCGGACGGTTCGTCGATGAGCTCGACGGGCCCGACGACAAACCGCTGGTGATCGACGGGTTGTGGACGCTGACCTTGGGCGGTGGCCGTAACTCGAGCTCTAGCACGCTCTATTTTACGGCCGGTCCCAACGATGAGACCGATGGCCTATTCGGCACGATTACTCCAGTGTCAAAAGACTAAGACAATTAGCAACTGGGACGGCGCCGAACTGCCGTAGCAACGACCCTCTCCGCCCTTCGGGTGGAGAGGTGGCGGCTTTTAGCGCGCCCGGCGGCCGATTTGCGAAGATCGTCGACAGGCCCATCGGAGCGGACGCGGCACGTCCCCAATAGACTGATTTTCACCTCGTGAATCCAGTTCGGGCAACCGGCGGTTTCGCGACAAATGTGGGTTAAAGCGCACGGCAGATAATCTCCGTCGGCGCGATCAGTCCGCGCTCCAGGTTGTCGATCATGTTGGCGACCTTCTGCGGGGCGGACGACCCCATCAAGATGTGCAGGCCCAACGGCGGCGGACCCTCGTCCTGCGCCGCGCGGGCGCGCATCTGACGGAAGAACTTGACGGCGAACTCGCCGCGGCTGCGCTCTTTTTGAACCGCAAACCCGGCGTTTTCCAATAGACGCCGGTAGGTGACGGCACTTTCAACAAAGCTTGTGGCGGGGCTCGGAGCCCAGGGCACGGGGAAGCTCAGGTCGCCTTCGCCGCTCTCGCGCATCACGTCGTAAATCCCGAAGACGCCGCCCGGCTTGAGCGCGCGATGGACCTCGGCGAACAACCTTGCCTTGTCCTGGATGTTCATCCCTACGTGGAGCATATACGCGCCATCGAAACTCTGGGCCGCGAACGGCAGAGCGAGCGCGCTGCCGCGCTGATAGGAAACCTGGCTCTCCAATCCCACACGCTTCGCGAGCTCTGCGGCTGCGCGAACATATTCCTCGGTGAGGTCAATGCCCGTCACTCGGGACCCGCGTTCCTGCGCGAAATAGCGCGACGCGCCGCCTAGTCCAGAACCAATGTCGAGCAGGCGTAGACCCGGCTCGATCTCCAGTTCCGCCGCGAAGTCGATGGTCGCCTGCCGTCCGCCGATGTGGAATTCGTCGACGGGCGCCAGATCGGCGGGCGCGAGGCGGTCGAGATCTTTGCCTGAAGCGGCCAGCGTGCTAAAGATCGTCTCCTCCAGCGTTCCGCGCGCATAATGTTGCGCCACCAACTTTTCGAGTTCCATTGCGCCGTCTCCTTCTTCGAAGCGATGCGCTCGAAGCGTACTCCTGCCGCCCATTTTGGGATACCGGCGGCACAAAGCTGGCGCATGGCGAGCGCGCCCGCGTTTTCACAACCTGTTGAGGCTGGAAAACAGTCTTCGCCCAAATCGCCGCGACGCGATATGACTTGCCTTCGCAATGACCGGCTTCGAAGCAAGGCGGCCGGAGCATTTGCCAGCCAACGCGGCTTCGGCTGTGGAAACGGGTCACCAATGAGAACAATGAGGGCGCGAGGAGCCGCTTTCCGGCTCACGGCAACCGGAAACCGCCATTCCCGCTTATTGAACGAACCGTTGCGGCCTGGCATGATCGAATGCGGCAAGACTATCCATCGCCTCCCGGACCGTGACGCATGACGCGGGGCTTTTCGAGCCAAACCTTCCGGTTTGCTCCGTCGTCGAACGGCTATCTGCACCTCGGCCACGCCTATTCCGCTTTGCTCAATTCCGAAATGGCGCGCGCCAGCGGCGGCCGCATGCTGCTGCGGATTGAGGATATCGATGTCGACCGGTGCCGCCACGAGTTCGAACACGCGATTTATGAAGACCTCGCTTGGCTTGGGATCCTTTGGGAAACCCCCGTTAGGCGCCAATCGGAGCATTTTTCCGATTATGCCCGCGCTCTCGACAGGCTGAGATCACGCGAGCTGACCTATCCGTGCTTCTGTTCGCGCGCGGAAATCATGGCCGCCGTCGCTGGAAAGCCTGACTGGCCGCGCGACCCTGACGGTTCGCCGATCTACCCTGGCCTCTGCAGGCATCTGTCGCAGGCGGAAAGGGCGCGCCGGATCGCGAACGGGCGGCACGCGGCGCAGCGGATCGACATGGCCGCGGCGCTGGCCGAGGCTGGCCTCAAACTCGGCTGGCGGGAGCGCCGGGCATTCGGCGACCAAGCAAATTGCCGCGACGTGCCAGCTGAGCCCGCGCTATGGGGCGACGCCGTGGTGGCGCGCAAGGACATTCAAACCAGCTACCACATCGCGGTCGCGCTGGATGACGCTCTCCAGGGCGTCACCGACGTCGTCCGAGGCGAAGACCTGTTCATGGCGACACATCTCCATCGCTTGTTACAGGCCTTGCTCGATCTGCCGGCGCCGGCCTACCATCATCACAAGCTTCTTCGCGATCCGTCGGGGCAGAAATTATCGAAAAGCCTGCGCGCGAAATCTTTGCGCGCGCTGCGGCAGGAAGGCCTATCCCCTGCCGCCGCGCGGAAACTTCTTGAACGAGAATTGATCACGGCCAGCTGAGACCCGAGGGCGTTTTCGAATGGCGGGATAGGTCTCATCTTTTGTTTTAGCAAACCCTCCGCGCCGGACGGCGATCGCCGCTTGGCTCGAGAAAGGTCAACTGCCAAGGTAAAGCAAAAGTCACTATCGAGGTTCGTAGCCGATCGAAAACCGCGAATACCGCGAATTTAAGCCAATAAAGGAAGAGATGTGGCGGGTCTGACCCAAATCCGGCGTTTTTTGCTGCGTAGGATGAATTCTAGACGCAAATTAGGGGTGCTGATATGAGAGCTTTTGGCGTTGCGCTTGCTTTACTTACTGCAGCCGCTCCTTTCGCGATTGGCTCCGCGCGGGCGGAGCCGGCGACGCACGGCGAGACCGCTCCCCATACGGACGCCGGCCCCGCGCACGCCGCCGCACCAGCGAAAATCCACCAGACGTTCGATATTATTCGCAAGGGCGACAAAATCGGCGCCAATACGGTCGATATCGATCACAAGGGCGATTCGACGACCGTCAGGAACAAAACGGCGATTTCCGTAAAGGTGATGTACATAGAAATGTATCGCTACGAGCACGCTTGCAGCGAAACCTGGAAGAACGGTCAGTTGACCGCCTTCAAATCGCAGACCGACGACAACGGCACGAAACACGCCATCGAAATAGCGCCGTCGCCGGCGCCCGACAAGATCACCCTCATTGTCGACGGCAAGAAAACGGAGGAGCCGAAATCGCTCGTCCCCGCCAGTCTCTGGAGCAAGGAGTTGGTCACCCGGACGGAGCTGTTTGATCCGGCCGACGGAACGCGTCTGTCGGTCAAGGTCAAGGACCTTGGCGAGGAGACTGTGACGATCCAGGGCGTCCAGCATCAAACCCACCATTATCAGATTATGGCGAAGCCGCCGGCCGATTTCGACCGCGATCTCTGGTTCGAGGGCGACTTGCTGGTGCGGATGAAAATGATCGGCTCAGACAAATCGACGATCGTCTCCGACCTGGTCAAGTGAGCGGGACGGGAATTCCGGCGCTGGGTCACAAGGCCAAGCTATTTCTCCACGCAGGGGCGATCAATTCGCGATAAGGACAACGCGAAAAACCGGAGGTCTCCTTCGCGCGCCGCTTGAAGCCTATTCCCCGGTGGCGTCGTGAACCATCGCGGCCAGGCGATCGACGTCTTTCACGATCAGCGCGCCGCCGCAACGTTCGACAACGCCGATTCGCGAGAGACGATTGAGTTCGCGGGTCACAGCTTCGCGGTGCGTGCTGACGCGGCTCGCGATCTCGGCATGCGTCGGAGCCGTCGCGATGCAGGCCGACTTGCCCTGCCGGGGCGCCAGCTTGGCCATACGCAAAACCTCGGCCTGAATGCGATTGCTGACGGCAAGCGCGCTGAATTCGTAGATGCGCGTCGTCAGTTCGCGCACCTTCACGACGAGATGGCGCGCCAGCGCCAGCGTAACCGCCGGCTCTGATTGCAAAATATCGCGGAAGGCGACAGCGGACATCGAGGCGATGAGGCAGCCGGTCCGCGCCTCGACGCTGGTTGATCGGGGCGCGCCGTCGATGGCGGCATATTCGCCGAATATGTCTCCGGGGGCCAAATCGTCAAAGATTACGCCCTTGCCGAGCAGGGAGTAAATGCTGGCGCGGGCCTCCCCGGCGACGATGAAAAACACATCGCCAGAGGTGTCGAGGTAATCGACGATCGGCTCACCGGGGCCGTACCGGCGCCAGCTGCAGCGTCTTTCTATCCGCGACAAAACATCGGGGCCAAGATCCGTGAAAACCGCAATCTTCGCCAGCGATTGCGAGGCGTCTGGTTCGTGCGACGGCGTCATGGCGAATGCTCCTGCGCGTCCGGGATGACGGAACAGAAAGCGGTGACGCTTTGCCTCGGTCGCTGCGGCGTTTGCCGCGAGCGGACTTTCGATGACAGGCGTCGGCCAGGGATGGCGCAGCGGCCCAAGGCCTTGCGCGCCGGACACAAACGCATATTCGTCGCTCCGCCGGCGCCGCGAAGACGATGAACTCAGTTGGACGAATCCTGAACCGCTAAAGGCTCTGCTTCGCCGCCTGAACTCTCGGCGATTGCGATCGGCGGCGTTTCGGCGGCCGGCTTCCTTTGAGAACCATGCAAAATACTGCGAAAGAAGGTCTCGATCTCCGGCGACATGGATGTGAAGCGGAGAGAGAAGTCCGTCGCGGTCCCGGTCGGCATTCCGACGACTTTGGCGTAGAGCGCGCCGGGAATCGCCTGGCGATCGTAATCCGAGAGGCGCATCTCTAGGTTGCTCAAAATGGCCGCCGGACTCTGCAACCGGGCCTCCGCGCTTTTCATCGAAAGCTTCGTCAAGTTTCCTTTCGAGGCCTCTCCATTGAGTTGGCTTCCTTCAACAAGGAAATAGGTTAGCGGGATCTCGTTAGTCAGCGGAACGAGCGTATCCCTTGTTTGAACCAGCGAGAGTTTATGCTGGCCCCCAATTCCTGTTACTTCGAAGAGTAACACGGGCTCCTCGATGCCCTTTGCCCGGACCTCCATCTGCTTGCCGGTTCTAAGCATGGGCCCGACCTCCCGGCGGGTCGCTTCGGAAACCAAAATCTGTCCACCCGTCGTGTAAGACTGTATCCGCGACGTGAGGTTCACCTGGCTTCCGACAACACCGTACTTGAGCCGTTCGGGCGAGCCGATGTTTCCCATCACCACCTGCCCGGTATGGATCCCGATTCCCATCTCCAAATCGGGCAATCCCTCCGCTCTGTTCTGTTCATTGACCGCAGCCATCGCCAGCTGCATTTCCAAGGCGCACGCGACAGCCCGTTGCGCATCGTCCTCCCTCCACAGCGGAGCGCCGAAGAGTACAAAGATCGCGTCGCCGATGAACTCGTCGATCGTGCCGTTGCACCGTTTGATGATTTTGACCATAGCCGCGAAATAGCGATTGAGGATGGCGACGACCCATTTGGGCGCCAGCCGTTCCGACAAGGATGTGAAGCCCCGCAGGTCGGTCATAATCATCGTGACTTTGCGCTTTTCCCCTCCCATCTGCAGACCGCTCGGCGAATCGAGCAAAGTGTCGACCACTTCATCCGTCAGGTAGCGGCCGAAAGTTTCCCGAATGAAGCGGTTGCGCAGCTCAACCTCCCCGGCGACGCGCTGCAGCTCGGCTTCGATCCGCTTGCGGTCCGAGATATCCGCCCAGGAGCCAACCAGCTCCTTTGGCTTGCCGTCCTTATTGCGCGTCACCTTGAAGGTGTCTTGAATCCAAAGGTAATGGCCGCGCCGATGCCGGAAGCGGTATTCGACCGATCCTTCGCCGCGCTCCATCACCGATGATACTTCTTCGAAGACCCGCGCCGCGTCCTCTGGATGGAGTCGCTTTGACCAGAACTTCGGATCCTCCCGCATCTCCCAGGGCGCATAGCCCATCGTCGTTTTGAGGTTCTCGCTGACGAAGGTGCAAGCATAGTCGTCGGAGGCTTTCGTGGTGTAGATCACCGCCGGGCTGGCCGCGACGAGATTTTGCAAGTCATTCATGAGAGCCATGCGTTCGCCAAGCGCGTGCTCCACCTGCTTGCGGTTGGTGATGTCCGCCCACGATCCGACGATCTCGGTCGGTCTTCCCGCATCGTCGCAGGCGACCCTGAACGTATCCTGGATCCAGACATAGTGACCGTCCCTATGCCGGAAACGATATTCGATAGTCCCTCCTCCCTGTTCGACAAGAGGACCCATTTCGGCGAAGATGCGGTTTGCGTCATCAGGATGCAGGCGCTTGCACCAGAACTCCGGATCTTCAACCATCTCCCACTCGGAGAACCCCATGATCGGATCCACATTATGGCTGACGAACGTGCACGCGTAATTTCCCGAAGGCTGATTGGTGTACATGATGCCTGGCGTCACCGTCAGCAGGTATTGAAGTCGGGCGCGGGCCTCCTTCAGTTCGGCGGTGCGGTCTTCAACTCGCTTCTCCATTTCGTCGTAAGCTTTCTGCAGCGCCTCCTGCGCGCGCTTTCGCTCGCGTAGATCCGTGGCGAATCCGACTGTTCCGATCTCCTGCCCCTCCTCGTCGAAGAGCACGGAGGCCGAGATCAAAACCGGGATGTCGGCGCCGCTCTTCGCCCACAGCACGCTGTCGAAAGCCGAAATGGCGCCGCCTCGCTTGCGCATTTCGCGCAGGACTTCGTTCGCTCCGGCCTCGCCGCCGTATAGCAGCGTCACTTTGCGGCCGATGACTTCGTCCGCGCGGTAGCCTAGCAGGATCTCGGCGCCCTCATTGAAAAGGACGACATTTCCGTCCTTGTCGGTGGAGATAATGGCGTCGGGCGCGCTTTCGATGAGACGGGAGAGAGAGCGCTTGGTCTCTTGAAGCTCGGCGTTGGCCGCGAGCGCATTCTGCTCCGCTTGCTTGCGCTTGGTTATGTCCGCCCAGGCACCGACGAGCTCCAGCGGATGGCGCGCCTCGTCGTAGATGACCTTGAAGGTGTCCTGGATCCAGACATAGTGCCCGTCCTTGTGCCGGAAGCGGTACTCGACGGCGCCGCCTCCCTGTTTGATCATGGGGATCAGTTCCTCAATAACCCGCGCAGCATCATCCGGGTGAAGACGATCCGGCCAATACTTGGCGTCGGTGGTCATGTCCTGAGGCGAGAACCCCATGATCTCCCGGCTGTTCTCGCTGACAAAAGTACAAGAAAAGTCGCCCGACGCGTGAGTCGTGTAGATGATCGCCGGACTGATGGCGAAAAGGTACTGAAAGCGCTGGCGGGCGCCGCTGAGTTCCGTCTCCGCCGTCGCGCGGCCAGTCTCCAACTCTTCGAACTCGCCAACCCTTCGGCGAAGATAGGCGAGCTCCGCCATGAGCTCCGTGTTGCTCGGTTGGTTGTCTGCTAGAAAGGCCCGACCCGCCCGATTTTTTCGGGCAGCGCCTACTTCGGCATATGCATCCTCTGATCTGCTCATCAGTGTCGCCCCGCCGGAAAAAACAATTTCAGGCCATTGGACTGCTCTGCGGGGTTGGACGCGGCCACGCTCGGCTTCGCGCCGCGCGAACATCTCCGCTGCGTTGCAGCAGGCAAGGCCGGCGCTAGGTCCGCTCCACCGCAGCGCGCCATGGCCAATCCCCTGACACGAACGTCGCCGCCGTGTTCCCCCGTCGCGCTGCGGCGACAAGCCCGCTTCATTTCTGCGTTAATTTTCGCACTTCCTGCTCGCGCCGTCCAGCTTCATGCGCCGTCGCCTTCGCCGCGGTAGGGGGTGGAAATTCCCAGGACCACGCTCCGCCGGTCGGCTGCTCCAATAATCTCGGCGCCAGTGGCAATTGCCACAGCGCTTTGCCGCGTGACGCTTCATGTTCCTGTCATCGCATCGGCGACCGGCGCCTCCGGAACCCGGAGTGAAAACCTCAAACAACAGATGAATGGATGGAGACTTACATGACCTTCGCACAGAAATTTATGGCCGCAATGGCCATCACAGCTTCGCTTTCGCTCGACACGACCGCGCTTTGGGCCGCGGACGCCTCGCCTGTCCAGACGATGAAGCCGCTTCAGGGCATCAGCTTGGATGTCGGAACGAAGCATTCCGTCAGCTACTTCCTGAACGACAGCGGTCAATGCAAGCTCGTCATGACGCTGGCGGACGAACCTGACTGGAGCGGCGTGCCCAGTTTTACGTCGATCCGGTTCGAAGCCTTGGTTCCAGCCGGCAGGCAGACCCGCTACAATTCGGGCGACGGCAAAGCGGTCGAATTCGCATGCCAAGCCGAGGCGCGGACGATGAGCGTCAGGCTGGTGGAGGACGTCGCGACCGACGCCCCTCGCTGAGGGCACAGCGGCCAAGTTCGCGACGCCCCCCGGACCCTCTCCGTCGCGTAGATTGGCTTCGCCCATTGGCAAGGCTCAGCCGTTGACCGCTTTAGGATAGGAGGCGCGCTTGTTCCGGTTCGGCGTTCTCTTTGCAATAGTCGTCTCACTCGGCGGTTGCGGCGCGGCCGCCGCCGAGGACGATAAAGGAGTAACAGCGTTCAACACGCACTGCCGCAATTGCCACTCGATCACCAAGGGCGACAATCGCCTTGGACCGTCTTTATACGGCGTCTTCGGCGCGCGCGCGGGACGCGTCGAAGGATATCGGAGCTACTCTGGAAGCCTGACGGGCGTGACTTGGGACGAGGCGACGCTGGACAAGTTTATCGCCAATCCCGCCGCCGTCGCGGCAAGTACGACGATGATTTATCCCGCGGTCGGCGACGCCTCCGAGCGCAAGAAGATCATCGCGTTTCTCAAGTCGATAGGCGCGCCGTGAGTGCGCCGCTTCACCGCCTCGCGCTCGCTGTGTTGGGATTGGGGCGCTGCTCGGCGACGACCTGCTCCGCGGCCGGGGCCTGGGCGACCAATGCGTCGATACGGTCGCGCTCCCGCTTGAAATTGGCCAGCATTCGGCCGTCGAACTCGCGCGTGCGCGACAGCTTGACCTTCATCGGGTCGACGAAATGGCCATTGACAAGAACTTCGTAATGGAGATGAGGGCCGGTCGCGAGCCCGGTCTGGCCTAGATAGCCGATCACCTGGCCCTGGCGGACCCTCGCGCCTTCAGTCGCGCCGCGGGCGAAGCCTGACATGTGATTGTAGGTCGTGACATAGCCGTTGGCGTGCTCGATCTCGATGCGGCGGCCATAGCCGGAATCCCACCCCGCCTGGATGATCACGCCATTGCCCGCGGCGAAAATCGGCGTGCCGATCGGCGCCGCCCAGTCGACGCCGGTGTGCGGGCGGGTATAGCCGAGGATCGGATGATACCGGAGTCCGAAGCCGGAGGTGAATTTAGCGTCGAGGATCGGCGTCCGCACCAGGAATTTGCGAGTGGAGCGGCCGTCTTGATCGTAATAGTCGAGGACGCCGTCATCTGGCGTCTGGAAGCGGTAGTAGCGGTAGGTTTCGCCCCGCGCAGTGATGGTCGCATAGAGGAGCTGGTTATGACCGTCGCCCTCCTCGCCCTCGCCATAGAAAGCCTCGAAGGAGTCGCCGCCGCTGACGGAGCGCTGAAAGTCCACGTCATTGGCGAAAATGCGCACAAGATCATCGATGATCGGCCGCGGAATCTCCTGTTTCAGCGCCGTCTCGTAGAGCGAATCATAAAGCCTCATGCCATCTTCGTCGTCATCCTGGTCGCGCGCTTGGCGCTTGGCGGGATGCGACGGCGCCATCACGCGGACATAATCGCCGTGGTCGTCGATGGCGACGCTGCTCTCGAGCGTCTCCTCTGAATAGACAGATAGGCGCACGAGCGACGCGGCCTCGCCCGAGCCGTCGAGATCGGCGAAGAGAAGCTTGACGCGGCGCCCTTCCGGCGCGGCCGATTCGCCGGGCTTCAGCTTGAAAGCGCGGATCACGGAGCCGATCGCAGCTCTGCCGAGCCCCGCCGCACGCAGAACGTCCTCCAGAGTTTCGCCATGACGGACAACGACAAGCTGTTCGCCCGGCTGTTTGCCTTGCGTCTGGGCGCTCTGAGGAGCCTGCGGCGAGCGCGGGACATTGGTCACATTTTCAGGGACCATGCGCACTTCGATCGCGGAAAACGGCGTCGTCTTGATCTGCTCCCCCGGATTGGCGTAGGCCAGCATGCCCGGAAGATTCGTGCGGCTGGTGCGCATCAGGAGAAGCTGCGGCGGCAGAGCGATCTGCCGGGAGCCGGCGGCTGAGGTATTCTTGACATGCTCGGCGACTTGCGCGCGCACTTCATCCTCGCTCAACCCGATCGGCGAGAGATCCTGGAGCGCGATATCGCGGGTCGCAAAGGAGACTTCGGCGTCGTCTTGAACCGGCTCCGGCGCCACATCGATCGGATTGCGCGCATCGGCGAGAATTTTGAGCGGATTGAAGGCCGGAACGTCCTCGGCAAATCCGGCGCTGCTTGTCAGCAGCGTGGTCTCGACCCGGGTGAAGGCCTGAACCTTCATGACCTCCTTGTCGCCGACTTTGATCGCCGTCGGCGCGCGAAAAGTCTGCTTCGCCGCGACGATGTCGACCGATTTGACCAGCCGGTCGGCCTTGTGCTGGTTGACGCCGAAATCGACGCTGATTTCCTTGCGCGGCGCAAGCGATGGAGGCTCGGCGACATAGGATTGACCGCCAAGCGACGCATATATCGCCGCGGAGATCAGCGCGCCGCCCGCCACCCCGGTCAATATCGTCCCGGAAAACCATCGCAGCGAGATGCGCCGCCGGTCGAAGGCAGAGTGGCGCCCGCCATCAGCCTCGATCGCCGGTTCAAGGCCCAAATCGACGCCGCCATGAAAACGGCCCAGCCAAAAACCTGGAACAAAGTGGTGACCGCCGAGGGGCGCGTCCATAGTCATGGCGATTTTCTGACCCTGATCAATGCCTTGTTCATGTCCAACGCCAGCAACCAAGCCACAACAAAACTTGGAGAACGAGAAAGCCCGGAGTTCTCGAGTCGGATCCAACCCATTGGGGTCCGGCCAAAGCGTCCCCTTCCTTTGTAATTCCGCCTCACATCATTCCAACCGGCCAACGCTGCGCGCTTGAATCGATAGATTCCTCACAACTTGACGTCTTCGCACATGATTGTAGCTCGAATCGCTTGGACAAAAGTTTCCATGATCAAGAGCAAAGCTTTCCGGAAATATCGCGACTGGTCAAATCTTGCGAAAAAAGACGCAAGTGGAACTGAAAAGATGAGAGACAAAGCCTTCGGAAGATGGCTCAATTACGGCGCATTCGACGGGGCTAGGTAGCGCCGCTACCGAACAGGTTGACAAGCTTGTGCGCGTTTTGTATTCGATCCTCACCTCAGCGCGGCGTTTCGGCCGCGTTTTTTGCGTTTGCGCGGCGCCGCGCGTCGGCCGGCAAGCGCAATAAGACGCGCCATCAAGGCGAGCCTTTGAGTGGCTTTGAGACAACTGCAAAGAAGCCGGCCTCCGGGTTCCCCTGGAAGGAGCCGGATCGAACATAAGGGAAAAAAATGTTCGCAGTCATCAAAACGGGCGGCAAGCAATATAGCGTTTCCGCCGATGATACGATCACGATCATGACCCTCCCCGGCGAGCCGGGCGACGTCGTGACTTTCGATAATGTCCTAATGCTTGGCGGAGACGGCCCGCCGGCGGTTGGCTCTCCCTTCATCGAAGGCGCTAGCGTCGCTGGCGAGATCGTCGAGCAAAAGCGGGGACCGAAGGTCTACGCCTTCAAGAAGCGGCGGCGTCAGAATTCGAAGCGTAAGCGCGGCCATCGCCAGGATCTGACGCTCGTGCGCATCACCCAGCTGGCGTCCGGCGGCGTGGCCGTGAGGGGTGGTGAAACGTCTTCGCCCCCAGCCGAGGGCGCTCCGGCGCCGCAGGCTTGAGCTGAGTCGGCATAAAACTTGCTTCATGGTCTAATGGCCAGCGCGCTTTTACCTATGAGGTTCCCTTAAACAGTATATTAGGCGAGCGATGCGGCTCTTCGCGCCCATCGCTGAGAAATTTGGAGCCAGATCATGGCGCACAAAAAAGCAGGCGGCTCATCCCGCAACGGTCGCGATTCCAAAGGCCGGCGCCTCGGGGTCAAGAAATTCGGCGGCGAATCGGTAGTGAGCGGAAACATCATTGTGCGACAACGGGGCACCAAATGGCACCCCGGCGCCAATGTCGGCATCGGAACCGACCACACATTATTCGCCCTCGCCGAGGGCAAGATTAAATTTTCAACTAAAGATAATGGCCGCGCTTACGTCTCGGTCGTTGTGCCGCAAACAGAAGCAGCGAAATAAGGCCGGGACCTTGGAAAAGCTCCGCCTGATCCTAAATAACCCCGCGGACCATGGTTTCCTCTGAAGACCGCTCCTTGAAACCAGGAAAAGTCTGCAAAGCTCTAGAGGCAAAAAAAGGGGAATTTGGACGTCGCCGCTGCCGAACCCAATGGATTCGCAAACCGGAGCCAATATGTTCCTCGATTTGACCCGCGACGATATTTTTCGCCTTGAGACCAAAAGGCTATGGTTGCGCTGGCCGCGCGCCGGCGACGCGCCAGCGATCAAAAAATTCGCCAGCCTCGCCGAGACCGCGCGGATGACGGCGTCGATCCCGCATCCCTATCCGGCTGGCGAGGCCGAGCGTTTCATCTTCAAGGCGCGCGCGGACAACGCCAATGGACAGGCGCTGGTCCTCGTGATCACCCAGAAAGGCGACGCTAGGCCGACCATCGGCCTCGTCAGCGCGATTTTGTCCGAAGCCGCGGAGATCGAGCTCGGCTTCATGCTGACGCCGGCCGTTTGGGGCAAAGGCTTCGCCACCGAGGCGGTGCAGGCGCATGTCGAGGCGCTGTTCGCTTTGACCAAAGCCGAGCGCATTCTCGCCAATGCGCGCGCGATCAACCCGGCCTCGCGGCGCGTGCTGGAAAAATGCGGCTTCACCTATTCGGATTCCGGACTTGACCTCCTGCCTGCGCGCGGCGGACTTCATCCTTGCGACCGGTTCCAGTTGACGCGGAAGAGCTGGGCCGAGACCCGTTTGCGGCCGCGCCTGCCGCCGATGAAGCATCAGACGCCGGACGCGAGGGAGGCGATTTTGGCCGTCGCCTCGGCAGGCGCGGCTTAGAGCCGGATCGGCGCCGGATCCGCCGAGGATTCTGAGGGTTTGAAAACGATGCTCGGCGCCAAGGTCCATGACCGCCAACCGGCGGCTGTGAAGGCGCAACCGGCGATTTCCGCACCCTAAAGATGCAGTGAGTTCGCATCGAGGTCCCCGCCCAGGATCCTCGGCCCGGGAGGTTCCACCATCGCAGACTAGGCCGATCTCCACCTGGGAGAAGCTCGCCGCCGTTTCATCTCTGTTTTTTATCATATCCGTCCATGGCGACGCCGTCGCAGCGCCCTTAGATTATGCTGACGGATCGATCGGGGACAAGGTATGAGCCAAACGATCAATGTTCAAACCGAGGGCGGCGAATTCCCCGCCTATGTCGCGAGCCCGAACAGCACGCCCGCGCCAGTTGTCGTCGTCCTCCACGAGGTTTTTGGCGTTAACGATGACATCCGTCTGACCTGCCATGAACTCGCCGATGAAGGGTTTATCGCGGTTGCCCCGGAACTGTTTTGGCGACAGAAGCGCGGGGTCGATCTCAATACCTGGTCCGACGCCGAGTGGAAAAAGGGCTTGGCGCTCTACGCCGCCTACGATTGATCGCGATGTCGGCGTGCGTGATGTCATAGCGACAGTGCGCGCCGCCGAACAACTGGACGCCGCGTCCGGCAAGGTCGGGGTCATGGGCTTTTGTCTCGGCGGTCTGATGGCCTACCTGACCGCCGCCCGTCACAATCTGGACGCCGCCCTCGCCTATCATGGCGGTGATACCGAAAGTTACCTTGGCGAGGCGCAGCACGTTACAGCGCCGCTGCTGATGCACTTGGCCGAAGAGGACGAATTCATCAGCAAGGACGCGCAGGCCCGGATTAAGGCGGCGCTCGCGGACGTGCCCAGCGCCGGGGTCTACAGCTATCCAGGCTGCAACCATGCCTTTGCGCGCCACACGGGCCTCTCTACGACGCCAGGGCCGCGGCCTTGGCGAACGGGCGAACCCAGACCTTCCTCGCGGAGCATCTGGGCTTAGCCGGAGCCTCATGACGATGACGTCATCACCTGCGTTCGTGTCTCGACGGCGCGTACTGCTGGGCCGGCCGGGTGTCGCCGCCACGATACGATAGGAACAGGCTCGATCCCGGCTACGGAAGCTGCGCCCGAGAATCGCCACCCCGACCCTCACACCATCAAGGAAAGCAAGACCATGGCCAGCAGCACTATCGCCACCAAGGACGGCACGGAAATTTATTATAAGGATTGGGGCCAGGGCCAACCGATCGTTTTCCACCACGGGTGGCCGCTGAGCGCTGACGACTGGGACAACCAGATGATGTTCTTTCTTGCCCACGGCTATCGTGTCATCGCGCACGACCGACGCGGGCATGGTCGGTCCACCCAGACGTTCAATGGCAACGAAATGGATACCTATGCGGCGGATGTCGCAGAACTGGTCGCTACGCTCGACCTCAGGAACGCTGTTCATGTCGGCCACTCGACGGGCGGCGGTGAAGTTGCGCGCCATGTCGCGCAACATGGCGACGGCCGCGTGACCTAGGCCGTACTGATTAGCGCGGTGCCGCCGCTGATGGTGAAGACGGCCGCTAACCCCGGCGGTCTACCTAAGGAGGTTTTCGACGGATTTCAGGCGCAGCTCGTCGCCAACCGGGCTCAATTCTACTACGACGTGCCGGCCGGACCGTTCTATGGCTACAATCGGCCCGGCGCAAAGGCCTCGCAGGGCGTAATCTGGAACTGGTGGCGCCAGGGTATGATGGGCGGCGCCAAGGCACACTATGACTGCATCGTCGCCTTCTCGCAGACGGACTTCACCGAGGACCTGAAGAAGATTGCGGCGCCGGTGCTGGTGATGCACGGTGACGACGACCAGATCGTGCCCTATCCCGACTCCGCGCCGCTGTCAGCCAAGCTGCTGAAGAAACGGCACTCTGAAGACCTATAAGGGCTTCCCGCACGGCATGCCGACCACTGAGGCCGATACCATCAACGCCGATTTGCTGGCTTTCATTAAAGGCTAGGTGCGCGGCGCCGAGGGGCGCTCGCAGGCACTATCAACCCTAAGCACCGGAAAAGGCGGTAAATCGTGACCACAACACAGCCGCGGCTGCAAGCGCCGACAGACCTGCGGCGCTCAGCAACGTGGCCGATACGCTGAATGCCGTGCTGGCGGACAAGCTTCGCCCGCTTTCTCAAGACGAAGAACTTCCATTGTCCCAAAGCCGGTCTGCCCTTTCGAAAATGGTGCTCGGCGACAAGGTCCATGACCGACAACCGTCGGCTGTGAAAGCGCAACCGGCGATTCCCGCACCCTAAAGATGCCGTTAATCGCATCGGGGTCGCCGCCCACGATCCCTCAATCAAGCCGAAGACAAAGCTCGTCGGCGACGTCGCTTTCGCGGAAAGGTTCGATCGCGCCGCCGCGGTCACGCCGGTTCCGGGCGGCGTCGGACCGATGACCATCGCCATGCTGACGAGCAACACCCTCACGGCTGCGGGATTGAAGAACTGAGGTAGGATCTCCGTTTGAAAATTCCGCAGGGGCCGGTCGTTTTGCGCAAACGGCATGAATGACGCTGCGCCCCGGACCTCGAATCAGTCGAGCGGCTGTTCGCTGATCGCATCGACGCGGTCGGGATAGAAGGCGACATAGTCCTTGATCGCGGCGACGGCGTGGTAGGGATTTTCGTACGTCCATACTGCATTGGTCGATCGCTCGCCGCCAACGGGGATGCTGAAATAAGAGGCGTTCCCCTTGTAGGGGCAGTAGGTCTCGTGATTGGTCCGCGCCAGGAGGGTCATGTCGACATCCTTGCGCGGGACATAGTGGACTGCGGGGTATGACGCTTCCCGCAACGTCAGCGCCTCGGTTGTATCGGCGATGACGCGACCCGCAAGGGTCACCACGACTCGCGACGTGACCGTCTCGATCGTGATGGGGTGATCAGGGCCGGGGATCTTGATCGGCTTGGTGTTCATGGTCTTGCCTCTTCTATGTTGGCGTGGCGTGACGGGCCACGTCGACTCCTTGCGGCGCCGCCATCAGCCTTGCTGGAGCTGCGTCAGGTAGGCGACGACCAGCTCCGGATATTGGTATTGCGAACGTAATTGGCATTAGGACAGAGGGTGAGTTGCGCGTTCGGGGCGCCAGCTCGGCCCTCGCGGGCGTCAGCCGGCCGTCTTGCCGCCGTCGACGTTTAGAATGTGACCCGTCATGAACGACGCCTCCTCGGAAGCGACGAATAGGACCGCGCGGGCGACCTCTTCCGGCCGGCCAATACGCTTAAGCGGCACTCCTGACGCCATGACCGCCTTGCCGTCGGCGCCGCCGGTGAAGCGGTCGAGCATCCCGGCGTCTCGATCGGCCCCGGCGCGACCGCATTGACGCGTACGCCCTGAGCCGGCGACTTCGAGCGCCGCGGATTTGGTCAGCCCTTCCACCGCGTGCTTGCTGGCGGTGTAAACGGACGGCGTCGGGCACGCCTTTACGGCCGTAGCGCCGAGGAGATGTTGACGATGCTGCCGCTGCCCTGGGCCAGCATCACGCGAAGCTCATGCTTCAGGCTGAGCAGGACGCCGCAGCACATTGGTGTCGAACACGGCGGCGTAGGTCTCGGCCGATTGTTCTGTCGCCGGCCCGGGCTTGCCTTCGGTGCCGGCGTCGTTGACGGCGACGTCGAGACGGCCGAAGCCGTTTGACGCGTCCGATCGACGAGTGCGCGACGTCGTCCTCGTGACGGACGTCGGCGCGGACGAACTCGGCTTCCCCGCCCAGCGCGCGCAGCTCGCGACGCCAGGGCATCGGCCCTCTCTGCTCGTTGCGGCCGGAGACGACGAGGCGGGCGCCCTCTGTGGGCGTAGGCTAGGGCGGTGGCGCGTCCGATGCCGGTCAGGGCGCCGGTGATCAGGACGACAGGGGTGCTCATCTGACTTTCTCTTTGAAAAGCGGCCGATCGGTCATCCGCAGCCGCAAGTGGATTTAGCTCATCGGAACAGCGGAACCTTGGGTCATGGCGCCGCGGGTCAGCGATACCTGCAGAGCCTTGCTCGCATTGGCCGAGACTGACATCGCCGCGTTTGGAACGGCCGCGTTCGCCCCGCTGCCGAATATCTAGTTGGTGGTGGCGCCTTGGACAAAGACTTTGTAAGTTCGCTCCATACCTTAAAGGCATGGGAGATGGCATGGAGCTGCGTCATCTGCGCTATTTCATCGCGGTCGCCGAGGAGGGAAGTCTCACCCTGGCCGCTGAGAAGCGGCTGCACACCGCACAGCCGTCCTTGAGTCGCCAGATGCGCGACCTCGAACTGGAGCTTGGGGTCACATTGATGGCGCGCGGCGCACGCGGAATTGAACTGACCGTCGCAGGCAGGGTATTCCTCGATCATGCACGCATTGCGCTGCTGCAGGTCGAGGCGGCAGGCGAAGCCGCGCGACGGGCCGCGGCGCCGCGCGAAGGTATCCTTCGCCGTCGGCTTTCTGACGGGCTACGAGATGGAGTGGTTGCCTGCGTTGTTGGGCATCCTGCGCGATGAGCTGCCGAGCACCGAAGTGGTGATTTCATAGCTCGGACTCGCCGCAGCTCGCCGCCGCATTGATGCGCGGCAAGATCGACCTGGCCTTCCTCCGACTGGAAAAGCGAACGTCGGGCTTGGTTTTCAGGTTATTGCGAAAGGAGCCGCTGATCGTCGTGATGCCGGCCGATCATGTTCTCGCCGCAGAGGATTTGGTGAGGCCGCAAGACATCATCGGCGAGACGTTAATCGGCGTGCCGACCACGAACGCGCCGACATTGCGGGAGGTGACCGATCGCTATGGCGCGCAGCTGGGGATCGATCTTACGCCCGACCACGAGGTCGACAACCTCACGATGGCGATTTCTCTGGTCGCTTCGACACGCGGCGTGAGTTTGCTTCCACTCAATACGAGGAACTTCCTTCCGCCGTCGGTTGTCAGCCGTCCAATCCAGGGCGCTCCTCCCATGATCGATCTGGCGCTGGCCTATAATCAGGCGAACACGTCGGCGCTTCTCAAATTTCTCGTTTCGAAAGTCGAGGACTTGAAGTTTCGGGTCTCAAAGATTGATCCATCGGCCTGACAGCCGTTGGTTGCTGGATTTGCGAGGGGACGGGCGGAATGTCGGCTGCCCGGGCCAATTTTCGCCAATCGACCGCCGCTCGCGGGGCTTCCGCTAAGGGTCGGGAGCCGAATTTCAATTAGACAGTAATAAAGTCTAAGGGAAATTGCATTGCACGCCATCTTATTTCTAATTATTTGATTTTACAACATCTTAATCCCAAATCGGTCCCTCCTTTTGGGAAAGAGTGTATCGCCCTCCGTCGGATGTGAAAGCGCAACCGACGGTATTCACACCATAAAAGTGCAGTCGTTAACCACTCCGAAACCATAAGAGCGTTTCATATTGGAGCGTCGCGGTTTCTGGAGCGGACCGGTGCATTGGCTGGACTTGGAAGAGCCCAATATAGAGCGTCCCCGCGGATTGGCTCGTTTTCGCGACGCAGTGGCGGCGCGTAAGAAGGCGATCATCGGCGCGGCTATCGCGGCGGCGGCGGCGGTCGGCCTTGTAGTGGCTCTGGCGCCGCGGCAATACAGCGCAGAGGCGCAGATTTTCATCGCCAGCCCCGTGGACCTCGCGGAGCCGGAAGCGGCGGATCGTTTTCCCGCGCTCAGCGGAGAGGCGCGGCTCATCGCGTCGCCCGAGCTCGGCCGCCGCGCCATCGAGGAGCTCGGCGTCTCCTCGCGGGCGGAATTCGACGCCGCGGCCAACGGCGCTGACCTGATCGCCCGCGCGCTCGTCTTTCTGCGCCTGACGCGCGCCCCGGCCGAGACCGGCAAAGATGAGCGCTATCTCAAAACTCTCGAAGATCGGCTCAGCGTCAGCGCGTCGGAACCTGAGCGGCTGGTCAAGATCGCGTTCCGTTCGCGCGATCGCGCCTTCGCCGCAATCGCCGCCAATCTGATCGCCGCCCTTTATCTGGAAATGCGCGCCGACGCTGGGCCCGGCGGGGATCACGCCGCCTCGGCCAGCATCATTTCCCCCGCTGTCGCGCCGGCGCGCCCGGCGTTTCCGAGCGTGGGCCTGCTGTTCGCGATCGGGGCGAACGCGGCTTTCTTCGCCGCGCTTGCGCTGGGCGCGTTTCGCAGGCCCCCCCAGCGCCTCGAAAGCGAGGAGCCGATGACGCCGCCGCACGCGGTTGGAGAATCAGCCGTCTTCGTGCGCCTCAAAGACGTTCCAAAACCCTTCGCGCAAGCCCGCCAAAACGCGGCCTCGCGGCGCGCCGAAGCCGATAATGCGCAGGCCTTGGATGACATCGCGCTGCGCATCCTGTCCGCGCGCCGGACCTCAAGGAGCCTTCGCGTCGTCGGCGCGAAGCTCTCGCGCAACCCCGAGGCGCCCGATATCGTGCTGGCGCTGGCGCGCCTGCTGAGCCGCGAGGGACGGGCAATATTCATTGGGCTCGGCGACGAGGCGGAAAGCGCCGATCGGCTTCCCGTCTGCTGCGGCGGCCGGGATTTGAGCGACCTCCTCTGCGGCTCGGCATCCTTTGCCGAAGTCATCCGCCGCGATCCGCGCTCCCGGCTTCATTTCGCGCCAGCGGCCGCCAGCGGCGCGATCGACGTCTCGGAACTCGCTACCGTCGTCGACGCGCTGGCGCGCACTTATGATTTCATCTTTTTGACCGCGCCAGCGCTTGACGCGAGCGACATGGCGCGCGCGCTCGCCGTCAACGCCGATTTCGTCTTGCTGGGGACGCCGCCCGAACCTCACGACGCCGCGATCGCCAAGGCGCGGGCCGAGCTTTGCGCTTGCGGCGCGCGTGATGTTCTCGTCGTCGGCGCGCCCGCGCCGTTTCGCCAGAGCATCGGCAAAGACGCTGCATAGCGCCATTGAAAGACGCCTCAATCACGCGTCGGGCTTCTGCATCCACCGGATCAGCGGCATCAAGGGCAGCACCCAGGCCATCCCGAGGGCTGCATAAACAGCTATCTGGACCGGCGGGGCCGCGTCCTGCACCGGACGCGCCTGAGCGAGCGCCATTGCGGCTAGCGCATAAACCACCACAAATCCGGTCGTGAGCACCGTGCCGATGAGTTTGCGGGTTCGCATCCGCATATGGCTCTCCAAATTCGCCTCGAAGCGCGCGCCGGGCATGGACTTCCGCCCCACCCGGGCTCTATGTCCGTCAGAGCTTAGACGATCCGCCCGCATGTCCTAACGCCTTATGGCGGAGCGCGAAAGGAGTTGCATGACGTGGGTTTATGATCCTTTGCCGGCGCCTTCGGCCTTCGACGTCAAGGCCGGGCGCTCCGTTTCGCCCGTCGCCTTCTGGCTGTGGAGCCTCGCGGCGCTGGTGTTCTTGATGGTCGTCGTCGGCGGCGCGACGCGGCTGACCGAATCCGGCCTTTCCATCACAGAATGGAAACCGCTGACCGGCGTCATCCCGCCTTTCGGCGCCGCCGACTGGCAGGCGGAGTTCGATAATTACAAAAGGATCCCGCAGTATTCCGAGGTGTTTCCGAACATGGGCCTTGCCGGGTTCAAGTTCATCTACTTCTTTGAATGGAGTCACCGGCTGCTCGGCCGGATGATTGGCGTCGCGACCGTCCTGCCGCTGATTTACTTTTGGGCGCGGAAAATGCTGCCGGCTTCGCTGAAGCCGAAACTCCTCGGCGTTCTGGCGCTCGGCGCCCTGCAGGGCTTTGTCGGCTGGTGGATGGTGAAATCCGGCCTCGCCGGCCGGGTCGAGGTGGCGCAGGAGCGCCTCGCGATCCATTTATTGCTGGCCTCATTGACCTTCGCGGCTCTGGTCTGGCTGGCCGCGGCGCAACGCCGGAAACCGCCCGCGGTTCCGGCGCCGCCGCCGGCTCTTCTGGCGCTGGCGATCACCCTCGTCGTCGCCGTCTTGGCGCAGATCGGACTTGGCGCCCTCGTCGCCGGATTGCGCGCCGGCCGCGTTTACAACAGCTGGCCGCTGATCGAGGGGCGTCTGATCCCTCCCCTCGATCAGCTGACGCTTTTACAGCCACTCTGGCGCAATTTCGTCGATAACCTTCTGACGGTGCAATTCCAGCATCGCCTGGTCGCCTACGCCCTGCTTGGCTTTGCGGTCGCGCAGGCGATTTACGTCTTGTTCGCCGCGGCGCCCGGAGGCGTCCGCCGCCGCGCCATCGCGCTTGCCGGCCTCATAGCGGCGCAGGCGGCCATCGGGATTACGACTCTGGTCCTCGCGGCGCCGCTTTGGGCCGCCCTGTCGCATCAGGCTTTCGCGATGATCGTCCTTGGCATGGCGGTCGCACATGCGCAGGCCTTATCGCAAGGACGCTGAGGCCTGCGTCCCATTCCGCACAAGTTCAAGCGCCGATCCCATTATAAGATGCGGGCGAATGTGCGTTGACGCCGCGGCCCGCCCGGCCAATGATTTCGGCGACGAGATCGCTGTCGTCCTGCCACCTGGCGATGTACGACCTCGATTCCAACGGCGCCGCCGCTCCAGCGCCCGATGGGCCCCGACCCCTCGCCGACCGCGGCGACTCTCGACAGACACCCCGGCCGCCAGAGCGACTTTCTCATCAGCTCGAAAGGAATGGACAATGCCGACGATCGCCACGAAGGACGGAACGCGCATTTTCTATAAGGATTGGGGCAAAGGACAGCCGGTCGTCTTTTCCCATGGATGGCCGCTCACCGCCGACGCCTGGGACGCACAAATGGCGTTCCTGGGCGCGAAGGGCTATCGCGTCATAGCTCACGACCGCCGCAGCCATGGCCGCTCCGACCAGACTTGGGACGGCAACGACATGGACACCTATGCCGACGATCTCGCCGCGCTGATCGAAGCGCTCGACCTTCGTCACGCCGTGCTCGTCGGCCATTCCACGGGCGGCGGCGAAGTCGCGCACTATATCGGCCGCCATGGCGGCCGACGCGTCGCCAAGGCCGCGCTGGTCAGCGCCGTGCCCCCCTTGATGCTCAAGACCGAGGCCAATCCGGGCGGCCTTCCGATTGAAGCGTTCGACGCCATCCGCAAGGGCGTGTTCGACAACCGGGCGCAGTTCTACAAGGATCTTTCGCTCCCGTTTTTTGGCTACAACCGGCCAGGCGCCAAGATCTCCGAAGGCGTGCGCGAACTCATTCTGGCGGCAGGGGATGAATGGAGGCATCAAGGGTCAGTACGACTGCATCAAAGAGTTTTCCGAGGTCGATTATACCGAGGATCTCAAAAAATTCGACATGCCGACCCTCATCGTCCACGGCGACGATGATAAGATCGTGCCCATTGGAGCAGCCGGTTTGATGTCGGCTAAGATCGTGAAGGGCGCAACGCTTAGAGTATATCACGGCGCGCCACACGGCTTGCCTATCACCCGCCAGGACGAGCTCAACGCGGATCTGCTGAGCTTCATACGCGGCTGAGGCATGGTCTTTCCGCGCCGGGAACGCGCGCTGCCTCAATCGCGCTCTTCGCCGGCGCGGTCCAGCCCAAGCCGCTCATATTCGAGCTTGGGGCATCGGTTCATGACGACCTCGATCCCTTGCGCTCGCGCCATCGCCGCGGCGGCGGCGTCGCGCACACCCAGCTGCATCCAGATGACGGTTGGGCGCCAGTCGAGCGCCAAAACCTCGTCGACGACGCCCCCCACGGCGGCGGAATTACGGAAGACGTCGATCATGTCGACAGGCTCCGGCAGATCCTTGAGCCTGCCTACAAAGGGCGCGCCCAAAATCGTCCGGCCCGCGAGGCCGGGATTGACGCCCGTCAAGCGATAGCCTCGCGATAGAAGAAAGGCCGACACCTCATAGGACGGCCGCTGCGGCTTATCCGAGGCGCCGACGACCGCGATGGTCCTCACTTTGCGGAGTAGGCCGCGCAGAAAATCGTCAGAGTAATTTTCCTTGTCGGGCTCAGTCATGCATCAATGCTCCCTGTGCGTTAGGCAAACGCCGGATCGACGCCGATCGTCAAGGCGGAGGCAAAATATTTCGGCGAGCCTCGCCATGAGGAGGTACAATAATACCTCACCATGCAACTTATTGTTTCACTGTATTTTTCTTGCCTATATTCGGTCAATTGCGTTGACTCGGCAGCGGCTGCGGCATAAAAGGCCAGTGTTCGACCGCCCGAGCAGACCGCCGTGCGGACTGTGCGCATGGAATTCAACCATATGTTCGGCAAGACTTACTCCGCCAAGCCGGCGGACATCGAGAAGAAATGGGTGCTGATCGACGGCAGCGGCCTCGTCGTCGGGAGGCTCGCGACGCTGATCGCTTTGCGGCTGCGCGGCAAGCACAAGGCGACCTTCACGCCGCACATGGACGATGGCGACAACATCATCGTCATCAACGCCGAGAAGGTGGTCTTCACCGGCAAGAAGCGCGAGGACAAGGTCTATTATCACCACACCGGCTATCCGGGCGGCGTCAAGGAGCGGACGGCGAAGTTCATCCTCGATGGCCGATTTCCCGAGCGCGTCGTCGAGAAGGCCGTCGAGCGCATGCTTCCGCGCGGGCCGCTCGGCCGCAAGCAGCTCGGCAACCTTAGGGTCTATAAGGGGCCGGAGCATCCGCATGCGGCGCAGCAGCCGGTTGCGCTCGACGTCGCCAGTCTCAACCGCAAGAATGCGAGGATTGTCTGACCATGGCCGAGACTTTGTCTTCGCTTCAGGATCTGAAGAGCGCGACCGCCGCCCCGCAGCCGGAGGCGCCGCGCTATGTGCAAAAACTCGACGCGCAGGGGCGCGCCTACGCCACCGGCAAGCGCAAGGATGCCGTCGCCCGCGTCTGGATCAAGCCGGGCTCCGGCAAGGTCACCGTCAATGGCCGTCCGCTCGAGGTCTATTTCGCCCGTCCCGTGCTGCGGATGATCCTGAAGCAGCCTCTCGGCGTCGCCAAGCGCGTCGATCAGTATGACCTCACCGTCAGCGTCGCGGGCGGCGGTCTTTCGGGTCAGGCCGGAGCGGTGCGTCACGGCCTCTCCAAGGCGCTCGTCGCCTACGAGCCGGATCTGCGCGGCGCCTTGAAAAAGGAAGGCTTCCTCACCCGCAATTCGCGCATCGTCGAGCGCAAGAAATACGGCAAGAAAAAAGCCCGCCGCAGCTTCCAGTTCTCGAAACGTTAAACGATGGCTGAAGAGTGAGGATCAAGGCGGCCGCGCGGCCGCCTTTTCTTTTGCCGGCACATGTTCTTTTACCGGTACATGGCGTTCACGACAGAGCAGCAAGACCGGTGGTAATTGGAACAAGATTATTCGTTTGAGGCGGCGATCATGCAGGGAAAGATCTTCATCGACGGCGAAGCCGGCACGACCGGCCTTGGCATCAAGACGCGCCTTTCCGCCGAGCCCGGGATCGAGCTCGTCAGCCTCGCGCCCGAACTCCGCAAGGACCGCGACGCCAAGAAGAGCCTGTTATCCGGCGTCGACGTGGTCATCTTATGCCTGCCGGACGACGCCGCGCGCGAGACCGTCGCCATCGTCGGGACGCTCGCCGACAAAGCGCCGCGGGTGCTCGACGCCTCGACCGCCCATCGCGTCGCCGAGGGTTGGACCTATGGGTTCCCGGAACTCGCCGCGGGCCAAGCGCAGGCCATCGCCGCCGCGAAATTCGTCGCCAATCCCGGCTGCTATGCGACCGGCGCCATAGCGTTGCTGCGTCCCCTCGTCGACGCGGGCCTAATCCCGGTCGACCAGCCAGTCACGATCAATGCGGTCTCCGGCTATTCCGGCGGCGGCAAATCCATGATCGCGGACTATGAGCGCGGCGCGGCGCCCGCCTTCGAGGCCTATGCGCTCGGCCTCGAGCACAAACATGTGCCTGAGATCCAGCACTATGCGCGCCTCTGGCGGCGCCCGATCTTCGCGCCTTCGGTCGGCAATTTCGCGCAAGGCATGCTGGTCTTCATTCCGCTGCACCTCGACGAACTGCCGGAAAAGCCCGAGGGAGCCGATCTCGAGGCCGCCCTTGTTGCTCATTATGAAGGCCAACAATTCGTCAAGGTGAAGCCGGCCGCGGAAACCGGCAAGATCGAGCCGGGGTCGCTGAACGGCACCAACGAGCTGGAGCTGCGCGTTTTTGCCAATGAGGCGCGCCGTCAGGCGATCCTGGTCGCCAAGCTCGACAATCTCGGCAAAGGCGCCTCAGGCGCGGCGCTGCAAAATCTCGCGCTGATGCTCGCAGATTGAGCGTTGGAACGGAGATTGCACGCAAACGTTGATGGTATAATGAATGGTCTGAGCCGTTCGGGGGCCCGGGCGGTCTTTCGGTTCGTTCGGCGGGCGGGGCGGAACCGCGATGAATCTTCTGGCCATCGTCCGGGGACTCGTTCTCGTTTTTGTCGCCAACGGCGCACCCGTTCTGGCGCGCAGACTTCTCGGCGGATGGGCCGCCTTTCCGCTCGATTTCCGCGCCCGCTTCGTCGACGGCGCGCCGCTGCTTGGGCCTTCGAAAACAATTCGCGGCGTCTTTGTCAGCATTATCGCCACCTCGCTGGCGGCGCCCTTGCTGGGGCTCAGCTGGCCGGTCGGCGCGCTGGCGGCCGCCGCAGCAATGGCTGGCGACCTTTTGTCGAGCTTTGTCAAGCGGCGGCTCAAGCTCCCCCCGCAGAGTATGGCTCCGGGCCTCGATCAAGCCCCGGAGTGCTTGCTTCCGCTCCTCGTCTGCAAGAACCCGCTCGGCTTGACCGTGTCGGATGTGATGTTTGCGACGATTCTTTTCTGGATCGGCGTGGTCGTTTTGTCGCGCGCGCTGTTCAGCCTCAAGATCCGCGAGAAGCCGTATTGATTTCAACAGCGTATCTCAACCCCGCCGCAGGCGGTGCAGCGTGATCTCGGGCGGACAGTTCAACCGCACCGGCAACACGCTGGAGCCCGCGCCGACCGACGTATAGCCGCTCATCGCGCAATACTTCCAGGCGCCCGAGCCGAACGCGCGCGGAAGGGCGGAGTTCGAGCGTAATCGGAAATCCGCCCGGCAAGCAGATTTGGCCGCCATGGGTATGTCCGCATAAAAGCGCGTCAAAGCCGGCATGCGCCGCCTGACGGTAGACCTCGGGCGTATGCGACAGAAGGATCGAGAATTCCTCAAAAGGAATGCCGGCGGCGGCCTTCTCGATATTGTCGACGCGAAAGAAATGTGCGTCGTCAATGCCGGCGAGATGGATCGTCTGGCCCCCGCGCTCCAGGCGGACCGCTTCGTTCAGCAGCATCAAAACGCCCATGTCCTCAAGACCGGGCGTCATTTTGATCGTGTCATGATTGCCGAGCACCCCGTAGATCGGCCGGCTGAGAGCGGCGCACACCGGCGCCATGCCCTTCAGCGCATCCTCGAACGAACCAAAGGTTCCGGCGCGAAAATCCCCTGTCATGACGCAGACGTCGTAGTCGAGCCCCTTGATGAGTTCTGTGACCCTCCGCATGGCCGCCCCGCTCATCTCGACGTGCAGGTCGCTGAGATGAAGGATCGTAAAACCTTCGAAGGCGCCTGGCAGGCGCTGTGAGCTAATAGCGTTGCGGCGCAGTTCGACATTCGCGGCGTTGCGCTTGCCACGCGCGTAAAGGCCACAGAGTTGCAGGGTCAGCCGCATCATCGTATGGACCGAATACCAGTTCTCGATATGAAAGAAATTCAGGCCCTGCCCAAAGGCCTGAGCCTCGTGATCCTTCTCAATGCCGATGCGCTGGCGCGCGTGAATTGCGCCGAGCCGCCGCTCGAGACGGAAGGCCGCCTCGAATGAGGAGGCGTCCGATGGTTGGTCCTGAGGCTGGAGAGTCACTCTTTTATGCATTCTTCACGCTCGTTTCGCGGGCTCTGGCCAAGGGCCGAGGTTGAAGCGGCTGGCAAATATGAGGGTTAGACCCCGGGTGAAGCGACCGGCGGCGAGGGTTGCGATTTCGCCGGCCAAGCTCCATTTAGGCAATGACATGGGCGAGCGCAGGCGTCGCCAAAGGAGATTGAAACATGGCGGGATTATACGGCCTGGGCGCGGAACAAGCCAAGCCGCAAGATAAGCCGCAGGCCGCGGGCGCGCCTCTCATCAAAGATACGACGACGGCGACGTTCGGCGCGGACGTCATCGCCAAATCGGCGCGCCAGCCGGTTCTGGTCGATTTCTGGGCTCCTTGGTGCGGTCCCTGCAAGCAGCTAACTCCGGTGCTCGAGAAGGTCGTGCGCAAGGCTGACGGCAAGGTCAAGCTGGTCAAGATGAACATCGACGATCACCCGGAAATCGCCGGCCGCCTCGGCGTCCGTTCGATTCCGGCGGTCATCGCTTTCCAGAAATCGCAACCGGCCGACGGCTTCATGGGCGCTTTGCCCGAATCGGAGCTGGTCGGCTTCATCGAGCGGCTGGTCGGACCGATCGGCGGCGCAGGCGATCTGATGGCCGAAGCCGAAACCTTGCTGGCGGCGGGCGATCCCGCCGCCGCCGCCGAGATCTATGCTTCGATATTGGCTGAAAACCCGAGCGATTTCGACGCTCTCGCCGGCTTGGCGAAGCTTTACATCGAGACGGGCGATCTTGAAGGCGCGCGGCAATTTCTGGCCTCCGCGCCGGCCGGCTCCGAAAAACATGCGGGCATCATCGCAGCCCGAGCCGCCCTGGAGCTTGCCGAGCAGGCGGGCGCAGTCGGCGATCTCGCCGATCTGAAGCGCAAGGTGGAGGCCGATCCGAACGACCATCAGGCTAGGTTCGATTACGCGATTGCGCTCAATGCGCATAACCGCCGCGATGAAGCCGCGGCCGCCCTGCTTGACATCATCAGGCGCGATCGCGGCTGGAGCGACGACGCCGCCCGCAAGCAATTGTTGCAGTTTTTCGACGCCTGGGGACCGGTCGACCCGGCGACGATCGGGGCGCGCAAGAGGCTTTCGTCGTTTCTGTTCTCCTAGATGGATCGGCGCGAGCGGCCCATGCCGCGCGCAATGCAGGCGCTTGTTTGCCCCACGCCTCCGCCGCCCGACCCGCCAAGTTCGCAGGGGCCCGCCTCCATCTGTAGCCTGCGCCAAAATCGTTCGGGCGCGCTAGACGTGGTCTTCCCCACCCAATCGTTGTATAAAAGAAGGTTGAAAGGCGGGCTCGAGAGCTGCGAGGTCCCAGAAGGGGGATCGAGGCGCAGCGGAGGATCTGCACATGGGCATAAATCGAACCTATGACGCCCCCGGCGAGCTCCCCGCTTCGCTCGCGATGTTTCCGCTCGCCAAGGCTCTGCTCCTACCGCGCGGGCAATTGCCGCTCAACATATTCGAGCCGCGCTACCTCGCGATGGTCGACGACGTGATGGCGAGCCATCGCATCATCGGCATGATTCAGCCGAACCCCGACAAATCCGCCGCCTCGCTGTTTTCGGTCGGCTGCGCCGGACGCATCACCCAGCTCGCCGAAACAGGCGACGGGCGATATCTTTTGACGCTCACAGGCATAGCGCGGTTCAAGGTGATCGAAGAAATCGACGCCATTACGCCCTATCGCCAGGCTTTGGTCGATTTTTCGCCTTTCGCCGTCGACTTCAGTCCCCGCGCGGGCGAGGATCTCGTCGACCGCGTCGGATTGCTGCGCACCTTGCGCAGCTTCGCCGAATCCAATGACCTCCAACTCGACTGGGACAGCATTCATGAGGCGCCCAACGAGGCGCTGGTCAACGCGCTGTCCATGATGAGCCCGTTCGGAGCGAAGGAAAAGCAAGCCCTGCTGGAAGCGCTAGATCTCAAAGGACGCGCCGAGGTGCTCGTTGCGATCACTGAGTTTGAACTCGCGCGCGGCAAGAACGCCCAACACACGCTGCAATAGGAGGCTCGGCTTGACGCCTGACAAGACCGCAAAACCCAAGGCGGCGC
Organism: uncultured Alphaproteobacteria bacterium; assembly: GCA_963789645.1. GTDB lineage: Bacteria > Pseudomonadota > Alphaproteobacteria > Rhizobiales > Beijerinckiaceae > Methylocapsa. Next base: position 631,195 of record CAWBLM010000013.1, read on the forward strand.
CGGAGCCTTCGCGCATCGATCCCCGGCTGCTCGAAATTCTCGTCTGTCCGCGCACCAAAACAACTCTGGAATATGACGCGCAGAACCAGGAACTGATCTCCCGCGCCGCGAAACTCGCCTATCCGATCCGGGACGGCATTCCGATCATGCTGCCCGAAGAGGCGCGTCCGCTGCAAGGCTGAGCGCGCGCTTCCCCTCGCGACGTACCACGTCGCGCGATCCAGCCTTCCCGCTCTGCTCTTGCTTTTGGCGACGCTGACGGCCAAGAAGCTCGCCTGACATCCGACGGCGCGCCTATTAAAACGGAGCGATCATGAGTCTCATTTTTTCCTCACCAGGCATGACCGCGCCGCCGACGCGCCGCCCCGCAAAAATCATGCGCCAACCTCGCCGCTCGTCATGACGAATGGGGCGTCGCGAGGCGACGCGAACAACGGCCAGAAGGCGGCCGCTGCCTCTGCGGCCGTAGCGGAGCTTCTCGGCTTCCTCGACCTTGAAAAAATCGAGGAGAATATCTTTCGCGGCGTCAGCCCGCAGGTCGGCTGGCAACGCGTGTTCGGCGGCCTCGTCGTGGCTCAGGCGCTCGTCGCCGCCTCGAGGACGGTCGTCGGGCGCCCGCCGCATTCATTGCACGGCTATTTCCTGCTGCCTGGCGATCCTCTGGCGCCGATCGTCTATGAGGTCGACCGGCTGCGCGACGGTGGGAGCTTCACGACCCGGCGCTGCAACGCGATCCAGCACGGCCGCGCCATTTTCTCGCTTTCCGCCTCCTTTCAGATCGAGGAGGCCGGGTTGGAACACGCCGTCGCGATGCCGGACGCCCCGCCGCCGGAGACGCTTCCGAGCGAAGCCGAGCTGATCGAGACATTTGGCGGGGTGATGCCGGAGCCGATCCGGCGCTGGTTCGCCAGCGCCCGTCCGATCGAGACGCGTCCGGCCGATCCCGCCCATTTTGTGCGGCGCGAGCCAGGCGCGCCTGTCCAGAACGTCTGGCTGCGGGCCGCTAGCCCCCTGCCCGGCGATCCGGCGATCCATCGCGCGGTCCTCGCCTATCTTTCAGACATGACGCTGCTCGACACGGCGCTGATCGCGCATGGGCGTTATGTGTTCGACAAGAGCCTGCAGGTTGCGAGCCTCGATCATTCTTTGTGGTTCCACCGGCCGTTTCGCGCCGATGAATGGCTGCTCTTTGTCCAAGAGAGCCCGAATGCCAGCGGCGCGCGGGGGCTGACGCGCGGGCTTTTGTTTTCGCGCGACGGGCGGCTTGTCGCTTCCGCGGCGCAGGAAGGGCTGATGCGGCCTTCGCGGTCGTAGGGCGGGATGAGGAAAAGCGGGAACCGGTTTTTCGTTCCTTTGGACCAATTCCATCCAAAATCAAACGTGACCGGCGTCGATCGGGATGCGCGAGAGCATCAAATTTTTGAGGAAGCCTTTTTCGACTGAAATGTGACAACAGCCTATTTTTAGGGCAATTTGCTTGCTGGAAATGCAAAAATTCTTCTCAACCCTGCCCTTTCCCGCCCCCAAATCCTTGAAAATCCAGATCTATGTTCCGCCGCCGGCGAACCGCTATCCGCCCGGCGCTGTGGGCAGGCCGAAAATAACGAGCTGAAACATGACAAATCGCGGATTTCGCGCAAAAAATACGGCGCCACGGCGTCGAAAGGCCCGCCGCTTGCTAAGCAGTTTCGCAAGCAAGGACGCGCGACGCGCATCCTTGCTGCTTAGCGGCGGGCCAACTCAACGGTCAAAATCGACGGCTCTCGGGCAGACGCAAACGGGAAAACGCACATGAAAAACGTTGTTGCGATCATAAAGCCGTTCAAATTGGACGAGGTCCGTGACGCGCTGACAAGCATCGGCGTTCACGGAATGACAGTAACCGAGGTCAAGGGATATGGACGCCAGAAAGGCCACACGGAAATCTACCGTGGGGCCGAATATGCGATCAGTTTCCTGCCCAAGCTGAAAATTGAAGTGGCGGTCCCTCCGGATCTCGTCAACGCGACGGTCGAGGCGATCGCTTCCGCAGCGCGGACCGGGCAAATCGGAGACGGCAAAATCTTCGTCAGCGGGCTCGATACGGCCGTTCGCATCCGCACGGGCGAACGCGACCTCGACGCCCTTTGACGCCTTTTTTAGAGACCACCAGGAGTAAATAATGAGATTTGCGTTTCCACCACCAATTCGAGCCCGGTCGATAGGGTTAGGGCTGATCATCGCGTGCGCTGCGGCAGGCCTCGCGTTCGCCGACCCCGCCGCTCCGCCAGCGCCGGTTCCAAACAAGGGCGACACAGCCTGGATGCTGATCTCCACGGCCCTCGTTCTGATGATGTCGATCCCCGGCCTGGCGTTGTTCTACGGCGGCTTGGTGCGCACCAAGAACATGGCTTCGGTGCTGTCCCAAGTCTTCATGATCGTCGCCCTCGTCTCCATCATCTGGGTCGTTTACGGCTATTCGCTCGCCTTTACTGAAGGGTCGCACGCCGCGTTCCCGATCTTGGGCACGAATTGGAACGCATTTGTCGGCGGGTTCGACAGAGCTTTCCTGAAAGGGATCGACCCGTCTGTTAACGTTGGAACCTTCTCCAACGGCGTCGTCATTCCCGAATACGTCTATATGGCGTTTCAAATGACCTTCGCCTGCATCACGCCCGCCCTGATCATCGGGTCGTTCGCCGAGCGCATCAAGTTCTCGGCGGTCATCGTATTCATCGCGCTATGGGTCACCTTCATCTATTTCCCGATCGCTCATGCGGTCTGGTACTGGGCCGGCCCCGACGCGATCGGCGACGCCGCCAGGGCTCTCGCCGCGGCCAAGGATGACGCCTCCAAGGCCACGGCGCAAGCCGCTCTCGACGCGGTGATGGCCAATGCCGGCTACTTCAACCAGTTGGGCGCGCTCGATTTCGCGGGCGGAACGGTGGTGCATATCAACGCCGGCATCGCCGGCTTCGTCGGCTGTCTGGTGATGGGCAAACGCATTGGCTACCCGCGCGAGGTTGGGCCGCCACATTCGGTGACCATGTCGATGATCGGCGCCTCCCTCCTGTGGGTCGGCTGGTTCGGATTCAACGCCGGCTCGAACCTCGAGTCCAACGGCACGACGGCGCTGGCTTTTGTCAACACCTTCGTCGCCACCTCGGCCGCGACGCTGTCGTGGATGTTTGTCGAGTGGGGGCTCAAGGGCAAACCGTCGCTCCTCGGCATGATCTCCGGCGCCGTCGCCGGCCTCGTCGCCGTGACCCCGGCCTCGGGTTTTGCCGGCCCGATGGGATCGATCGTCCTTGGCCTCGTCGTCGGCGCCGTCTGCTTCTTCTTCGTCGATTACGTTAAGAAGTGGTTCGGCTACGATGATGCGCTTGACGTCTTCGGCGTGCATTGCGTCGGCGGCATCGTCGGCGCCATCTCAACCGGCATCCTTGTAGCGCCGTACCTCGGCGGCGTCGGGATCACCGACTACGCGATCAAGCCGGGCGAAGCGTCGGCCGGGACCTACAATATGGCCGCGCAGGTGCTGACTCAGTTGAAAACGGTCGGCTTTACCCTGTTCTGGTCCGGCTTCGGCTCCTTCATCCTCTACAAGCTGGTCGACCTCGTGATCGGCCTCCGCGTCAGGAAGGACGCCGAGATGGAAGGCCTCGACATCACCTCGCATGGCGAACGCGCCTACAATATGTGAAGGTTTGAGCCGAGCCAAACGTCATCCGCCGGGCTGCAAGGTCCGGCGGATTTGTTTTGAAGCCCTCGCCTTGGCCTTTGTCTTGGAGCGCCTCATGCGCTAAAAAGCGGGGCGAGATCATTTCATGAGGGCCCGATGGTTGGCCGTGCAGTTGCTCAGGCTTTCGAAGCGCTCGATGCGCAGAGGCTGAAGATCGGCAAATGCAAGATCGCGGACCTTTTCGCGGCCGATCCACATCGCTTCAAACGTTTTCACGTCGCCTTCGACGACCTCCTGTTCGATTTTTCAAAGCATCGCATAGACGACGAAACGATCGAGCTGCTGCTGCGTCTCGCCCGCGCCGCGGATGTCGAGGGGCGGCGGGCCGCGCTGTTTGCCGGCGATCCGGTCAACGTCACCGAACATCGACCTGCTCTGCATATGGCTTTGCGCAATCTTTCCGGCGCGCCTATGTTCGCCGGCGGCCGCGACGTGATCCCGGACGTGCTGGCCGAGCTGCGCAAATTCCTCGCTTTCGCCGAGGCGATCCGCAACGGCGAGATCAAGGCGGCCAACGGCGAGCGCTTCACCCATATCGTGAATTTCGGCATTGGCGGCTCGGACCTCGGCCCGGCGATGGCTGCGAGGGCGCTGTCGCCCTTCATCGCCGACCACCTGAGCCTGCATTTCGTCGCCAATGTCGACGGCGCCGATTTCGCCGATACGATCAAGCGCCTGTCCGTTGAGACGACCCTTTTCATCGTCTGCTCCAAAACCTTCACGACTCTCGAGACGATGACCAACGCCGCGACGGCGCGCAAATATGTCGCCGGACGACTGGGAGAAGCCGCCGTCGCCGATCATTTCTGCGCCGTCTCGACCCAGCTCGAAAAAATCAAAGCCTTCGGCATCAAGAGCGATCGCGTGTTCGGCTTTTGGGACTGGGTCGGCGGGCGCTATTCGGTGTGGTCGGCGATCGGGCTTTCTCTGGCGATCGGCGTCGGCAAAGACAATTTCGAAGAATTTCTGCGCGGCGGCGAGGACATCGACGGGCATTTTCGCGAGGCGCCGCTGGAGCGCAACATCCCCGTGCTGATGGCGCTCATCGGCGTTTGGCACCGCAACGTGTTCGGCTTTGCGACCCACGCCGTCATTCCCTATGACCAGCGGCTGGCCCGCTTTCCCGCCTATCTGCAGCAGCTCGATATGGAGTCGAATGGCAAGTCCGTCGATCTTTCCGGCTCGCGCGTCAGCCGCGCGACCGCCCCCATCGTCTGGGGCGAGCCCGGCACAAATGGCCAGCACGCTTTTTTCCAGCTTTTGCATCAAGGGACGGAAATCGTCCCGATCGATTTCCTCATAGCCGCCGAGCCAATCGCCGCCGACGAAAAGCACCACGAAATCCTGTTCGCCAATTGCCTGGCGCAGTCGCAGGCCCTGATGAAGGGCCGCTCGCTCGCGGAGGTCGTCGCGCTGCTCGAAGCGCAAGGGCTCGCGCCCGAGGCGATCGAAGCGCTCGCGCCGCATAAAGTGTTTCAGGGCGACCGGCCGTCGAGCACTTTCCTCTACACGCGCCTGACGCCGCGCGCGCTCGGCCGCCTGATCGCGCTTTACGAGCACAAGGTGTTCGTGCAGGGGGTGATTTGGGACATCAATTCGTTCGACCAATGGGGCGTCGAACTCGGCAAGGAGCTGGCGCTGAAGCTCGGTCCGATCGTCGCCGACGCGAGCCAACCGATCGACGGTCTCGATTCATCGACCGCGGGGCTGGTCGCGGCGCGGAGGACTCGCGCAGGCGCATAGAGCGGCGTCGGCCGGGCGCGATCATTCGATGGCGATTGGCGCTGTGAACTTCCCGCTCCTTAACTAAGTCGGATTGAGGTTGAGGTTTGGGGCGGGTCGAACGTGATTCCGACCGAGGAAGCAATTTGCGGGAAACTACATCGGGCGTGCGCTTCCTCCAATGTCAAATCGTCCCTCGACGCAACCCTGTCGCACAATGTTCGACGATATCGTTGATTGGGATATCTTCCAGACCGGCAGGCTTGTCACGAAAATTTTGCCAGAGATCGGTGTTGAGCCGCACGCCTCTTTCGCTTAGCCATGTGGTCAAATTTAAGCGCAGAGTGTTGAAGCGCTCGCGATTGCCTCGGGTTTTTTCGCAGCCGCCGCATCGAATTTGTCGGAATGCTCGTGTCCGCGGTCTTTAATCCCTATTCTGCAAGGCATGCGGGACGTGGAGGTTGCCCTGGCGCTCCGCCTTGGCTCTGGTCGAGCATCTGCACGGCGATCCGGCGACGTTGACATTGATCAAGGACGGCGATCACCGGCTGTCACGCGAGGAGATCTGCGAAGGACATGGGCGGCCGTGGAGGGAATCCGCTAGCTTCGCGCTCGGCCTCGGCTCACGCTTCGGCTCTGTGACACCAAATGTCCGATCAATTCTCAACTACCTCAGCTGAAAGCCGCGAAGACTTGACCATACGCGTCGCTGAGAGCCTTGAATGCATCTCTGCACGTTCTCCCTAGCCCAGGACCCGCGAAATAATCTGTCTGGGTCTGGCCCCGACAGAGCCCTTTAGGCATTTTTCTTTCATTGCAAGGGACAATAGATGAGGGGCTTGAATGTAGTTGCCTGTATGACAGCACCTTCGGACATATTCGAAGATTGCGCCGCCCTGCTTCACTGCCTGGTCCATTTTTGTCCGAAGTTTTGCCATCTCAGCGTTAGCTGCTTGCGGAGAAGCGCGTAGGCGGAGCAATTGTGCCGTTGTGTCCCCTACGTCTTGGTTAAACCTATCAAATCTCACCTTAGCGGTTTCAAGCTTTGGTCCCAGGAGTTTTATTTGACTCTTTCCATCGTCCATCAAGGTCAGAGCAGCGTTGGCAGCCCTTTCGAGGGCGTCGTCAGTAAAGCAGACCCCGTTTGGTGGGGGGTCATCATCCACCATGTTCCACACATATCTCGACAACTCCCGGTGGGCGGCCTCACGGTTTGTATATGTGCCTTTCGCCAACAGAGCCAGCCCGACCACCCCCGCCGTTACGGCGACCTGGGGGCCTGCGACAGCGACAAAAAATCCGGCGCCAGCCGCCCCCGCGCCAGCAATTGCTAAGCCGCCGCCAATTAGACCGAGAATGCCGCCCACATTGGCGACTGCGGCGACGCCCTGAGTGGCGCTTTCCGCCAGGCCTGCCTTGGTCGAGAGCTTCTCTTTCCAATCCATACTTGAGTAATAGTTCGTGAAGGAGTGACCTACTCTTCTAGAACGGGAAATTTCCCCCTCTTTGAATTCGCTAAACAAATTCGTTGTCATAGATGCTTCCCTTGGGTTGGTTCCTTTAGTTAATTAGGATAGTTGAAGATTATTGCCCGCCTGTCCGTAATACATGTCCATCATCTGATAGGGCGCATTCCCGTCTCCTTTAAGAAAAGCCCCGGCCCGCTCCCCCGGATCGAACAGATTTAAGGCGCTTTGAATCCGATTCGATTTTTCATCGGCACACTTTCGCCAAACCTTCGCGGCCCGGACGACGTAATGCCTTTGCCCACATAGACGAATGTGACGTCGCGGAAGGCGGGACGAAGCTTATGTTCAAGAGGCGCAGCAACTTTCTCTAGTCTTGACGCATATCCGCCGATGAACTCGTTTAGGGGGCGTATCCTCATTCGCGTCGAGAGGCAGCTCCTCGACGCGGTCGCCCCGTACTCGCGGGCGCGCCAGCGCGTTGGTCGCTTTTCGGGCCGCCGAGCGTTTCGCAGTGCCTTCGCGCGCAGGATCGAGGGGCGCGTCTACAGCCGCACCATCCTCCACCGGGTTCCGGTGAAGGGGGGCTCTCTGCTTGGGGCGAGATCCATTGTGCTGTCGGCGGTGCGGCCGTTGAGCCAGCGGGGACCTTCGATATTGCCGAGGCAACGCAGCGACGCCGCGCCTCCTGCCTCGACAATCTCCCACTGCGTGCCGGTGTACGGCAGCTCTCGGCTCGGCGCGAGGCCGACGGAGCCGTCGCCGGTGCGGCCATCGAGCCAGCGGGGACCTTCGATATTGCCGAGGCAACGCAGCGACGCCGCGCCTCCTGCCTCGACAATCTCCCAATGCGTGCCGGTGAACGGCAGCTCTCGGCTCGGCGCGAGGCCGACGGAGCCGTCGCCGGTGCGGCCATCGAGCCAGCGCGGCCCTTCGATATTGCCTAGGCATTGAAGGGCGACGACGGAGCCCGGCCTCGCTAGGGCGTCGGCAACGCCCTGCAGGAGGACACCGGCGGAGGTCCATGCGGCACCCTGCAGAAACAAACGTCGTCGCACGTCAAAGCCCCCGTGCACAGCCTGACGTTCGTATTTCCTTGAATCGGTTGGCATGACACGTTCTCCCCATAAAGTAGACGACACTCCGTGGTATCGGATTGTCGAGAGGCGCTCATGTGTGAAATCCCACCTTTCAATCGAACGAAGGCGTGCCTTCCTGGGAAATTGTCACATTAATCGAGATGGCATCGTCAACTTCAGTGAGCTAAGGCGCAAATATGTTGGGGCTCGTGCTTTGATCAATCACAACAGTGTGAGGTTGTCCCTGCCAGATTCGGCAGGGACGACCCTGACTCCGGGTAGGCTTGCAAAGGCGAGGGTGAGCCGAAGTGGTCGATGGCTGAAGAATTGGTCTCCTTCATATCCGACGGATATAGGACTAAGCGGCGCGCGCCTGGACGCGCTTGGGAGAGCACTGGCGGGAGCGGCGCATTGAAGATATCTCTGAAACCAGGCGCCCTCGGGCTTCTCGACGCATTCACCATGGCGGTGGCGGGCTCGGCGCCGGCCTATTCCATAACAGTCAGCACCGCCGCCCTTTTCGCCGCCGTCGGAGCCGCCGCTCCAGCCGCGCTGTGGATCAGTCTGATCCCAATGATCGGGATCACTGTCGCGTTCTTCTATCTCAACAAATGGCGCTCGGACGCAGGCGCCGCCTATGCATGGGCCGGCCGGGCGGTGCATCCGGCGCTCGGCTTCATGGCCGGCTGGGCGCTGCTCGCATCTTCGACCATTTTCATGGTGGCGGCGGCGCTTCCGGCCGCCCAGGCGACGCTCGACCTCGTGGCGCCGGCGCGGCTCGGCGATGTCGCGTGGGCGACTGGAATCGGCGCGGTATGGTTCCTTGGCGTACTCGCGCTGGTGACGCTCGGCATCTCCGCCGCCGCGCGCGTTCAGACCGTGCTGACCTTGTTCGAACTCGCCGTTCTCGTGCTAATTGGCGTCCTCGTCATCTGGAATACGCACGCCGCGCCCGTCGCGGCTTTCTCCTGGAGCTGGTTCTCGCCGTCCTCGCTTGGCACGTTCGACGCTTTCTCGGCGGGCATGGTCGTCGCGGTTTTCCTCTATCTTGGCTGGGACGTATCCGCCAATCTCGCCGAGGAAACTGAGAACCCGCATCTGAAAGCGGGCCTCGGCGGGATCGTCGGCGTGTTCGCGATCTTTCTTCTGTTCGTCCTTCTCCAGGTCGCCGCGCAAATGGCGCTGCCCGCCGACGACATTCAAGCCAATAGCGCCAACCTTCTCCCGGTCCTGGGGCGCATCGCGCTGCCGGGCTTCTGGAGCGCGCTGGCCATCCTCGCCGTGCTGATCAGCGCGATCGCGACGCTCGAAACCCAGCTCCTGCAATGCACGCGCCTGTTATTCTCGATGGCGCGCGACGGCGTGATCGGCAAATCGATGGGTCGGCTCCACCGGCGGTTTCAGACCCCCTGGCTCGCCGGTTTTGCTGTCGGCGCCGTGTCTTTGCTCCTCTTCGCCGCCTCGGCGACGGCGCCGACGATCAATCAGATCATGAGCGACCTGATCAACGCCGTCGGCGTGCAGGTGTCGTTCTACTACGCGGTCGCCGGTTTCGCCTGCGCCTGGTACTACCGCAAGGCGATATTCTCCGACTGGCGCATTTTTGCGCTCGCCGGGATTTTTCCGCTGCTGTCCGCCTTGTTCGTGGGGTCGATCGGGCTCTATCAGCTGCCGCATCTCGGCTGGCGGGTCGCCATCATCAGCGTCGGCACGATCCTGATCGGGATTGCGCCGCTGGTCTATTACCGACGCCTCTACCGCAGCCGCTTCTATACCGATCCGCCGGAACAGGCGCCGGCTTACGTCAGCTCTACGTCATGAAGCGGCCACAGCCTCAAACATGGGCTTGATTTATCAACCAGGTGCTGATCGAGGCGCGATGGCGGCTCGCCGCCGCCGCGATCATTTTTGCTCGCGCCCCTGTTGGATCCCGGCCATGTTCGCCTGCGGATAGCGCGCGCCGGCGACGCGCTCGGGGGCGAACAGCGCATCGAGTTCGGCGATGTCGGACCGCGTCAGCACAATATCCGCCGCGGCGACATTCTGTTCGAGCCAAGCGATGCGGCGCGTGCCCGGAATGGGGACGACATCGGGATGTTTGTTGAGCAGCCAGGCCAGCGCGACCTGCGCGTTGGTCAAGCCGTGCGCGTCGGCGAAGGTTTTGAGGCCTTCGACGAGCTTGCGGTTGGCGGCCGCGGCCTCACCGATGAAGCGCGGGTTGTTCCTGCGAAAATCATTATCCGCGAGACTCGCGGTGTCGAGCGCGCCGGTCAGGAAGGCGCGCCCCAGCGGGCTGTAGGCGACGAATGTGGCGCCGATCTCGGCGCAGGCCTGAAGCACGCCCTGCTCAGGCTCGCGCGACCACAGCGAATATTCGCTCTGCACGGCCGCGATCGGATGCGCGGCGTTGGCTTTTCTGAGCGTTTCGACGGAGACTTCCGAAAGGCCGATCTGGCACACCTTGCCCGCCTGGACCAGCTCCGCCATGACGCCGACGACCTGTTCGATCGGGGTCGCGTGGTTGTGCCGGTGGCAGTAGTAGAGGTCGATCACGTCGACGCCGAGACGCTTTAGGGACGCCTCGCAGGCGCTCCTGATGTAGGCGGGGCTGTTGTCGATGCGGCGCTCCGATTTGCCGCGCTCGCGCACGATGCCGAATTTGGTCGCGATCACGACCTGCGCGCGCCGCGCCGCGCCGCCCTCCGTGAGGAAGCGTCCGATCAGCGTTTCGTTGTCGCCAAGGCCATAGGTGTCGGCGGTGTCGAGGAAGTCGACGCCAAGCGCGAGCGCCCGCGCCAAAGTCGTCATCGACTGCGCGTCGTCGGTCTCGCCATAGAACTCGCTCATTCCCATGCAGCCGAGCCCGAGGGCGGACACCGGTGTCTTCGCCTGACCCAATGCGCGTTGTTTCATCAACGAGATCCTTTTCGATGCGTTTGGAGGAAGCTACGCTTTTCGTTTCGTGGCGGATTCAGTCGGGCGCGCAGGCGCCCGTATGGCCGCAATCATGCGTCTGCCCGCCATATATGGCGCCTCCTTCGGAACGGCGAAAAAATCAGAATTTCTTGAGCGTAAGGCTCTTGGCGTCCGCTCCCTTGGCGTCTTTCAGCCAGGTTCCGTCGGGTTGCAGATCGAGCTGCGTCGTATGCCCCTTGCGCGCAGTGAGCGTGAGACGTCCGCCAACAATCCGCCAGCCCACCGGATCGAAGATCACGATGCCCTGATCACGGCAGGCCGGCGCCAGAAAAGCTTTACTGGACGCGTCGAGGGTCACCATGCAGCCGGTGTCGCGGCCGGCTTCGCGCAGGACCGCGTAGCGCCCGGCGACGTCGGCGGGGCGCGGCCACGCGCGAGCGGGCTCGGGCTTCATTGTGGTCACGACGGCCTGCGCGACTTCGCCGCGCGGCCCGGCCGACGCACCGGGGAGCGGCGGCGCGCCGCCGACGAAGGTCAGCCGGTAGGTTTCTCCTTGCGACCCGGTCGCGATCAGGTCGCCGCCGTCCTCCGTCGAAAAATAAAGCAAGGGCGCGCCGTAGACGTCGGCGAAATCAAGGCGCCCGTCGCCCGGAAAACCCCAGGCGATGACGTTGCCGAGCGCCGGGATAGCGTGCCGGCACCCTGCCGGAATGCCAATGTAATAGCCGCCATGGACCGGTTCGCTGCGCAGTGTGAGGCGGCAGACTTTGTTGCCGCCCTCGACCTTCAGATCCCACTGGCCGACGGCCGCCCCAGCGCGGTCCAACGTCAGCGCGGCCAGCGGCCGGAGGGAAAATAAAACGCTCCCGGCGGCAAGCAGCGCCTGCAAGAATTTTGCGGCCAAGGGTTTGACGGAGCGGACATTTGGTCGTGCCGAACGATGACGCATGATCGCTGATTCGTCCTTGATGCGCCCTTGGCGGAAAGATTTGAGCGAACTTTATAAAGAAATGCCGCGCTCCGCCACCCTTCGGCCGCAAAAGCGGGGCCTCGCCTTGCGGCGGCTGCCGGCGCGCGGGGAGCCGAGGCCGGAAGTTTTATGGAGCAGCTAAAATTTGCCGCCATTTCAGACCAGGTTCTGCGTTACAAGCAGATGACCGCGCCGTCGATTCGAATTGAATCCGTCGCGCCCCTTGGAGACCGCTCTTGATTCGCCTCGCCGGCCTCGTCTTCGCTCTCGCTCTTGGCTTCGCCATCGGCCTGACGCCGGCCAGCGCGGAAATCGTGCGCGCGCGCTACGCCGTCAGTTTGGTTGGCCTGCATATCGGCGACGCGGCCGCCGTGGGAGCGTTCAACTCCGCCAAGTACCGCATCGACTTCACCGCCAAATTGACCGGCGTCGCGGCGATGGTCTCCGACGTCAGAATGGCGCTGACCTCCGCCGGCTCGATGCGCGAAGGGATGGTCGCTCCGGCATCCTATGCGACGACGACCGGCAATTCGCGCGAAACGCGGACGGTGCGCATGTCGCTCGCCGGCGGCAACGTCAAGGCGCTCGATATTTCGCCGCCCTGGGACGACAAGGAAGGCCGAATTCCGGTCACCGAAGCCAATAAGCGCAATGTGCTCGACCCGACTAGCGCCTTCATCATGGCGGTTCCCGCGGGCCAGCCCCTGGTCGGTCCGGCAGCCTGCAATCGCAGGATTCCGGTCTTCGACGGCTTTGTGCGTTTCGACATCACCTTGATGTACAAGGGGTCGCGCCATGTCTCGATCCCAGGCTATTCCGGCGAGGTCGCGGTGTGCGCGGCGCGCTATACGCCGATCGCCGGGCACAAACGCGATTCGCGCTCGACGCGCTTCATGGCCGAGAACCGGCAGATCGAAGCCTGGCTCGCGCCGGTCGAGGGCGCTCATGTCGTCATGCCGATCAGAGTGCGGCTGATGACGCTCGCCGGCGAGGCCTTGATCGAGGCGGTGGAGTTTTCGGTCGAGCGAGGCGACTTCACCGCCGCCACGCATTGAATCCGGCGGCCGGCCCCTCAATTAGGCGCCGCCCCAAGCAGCCCCCGCTTGCGCCAGGCCATCGACTGATCAAAGGCGCATTCAGATGCGGATTGAAGCGAGTTTTACTCCTCGAGGAGGTTTTCCGCTCGTTCGCCGCAGCGCATAGCGACGGGATAGTATTTGAACGCCGTGAGGCTCCGTAATGTGTAAATGTTGGGACTTGAGATTTCTGGCGCCATCGCGGGAAGTCGCAACTTTCCGTTCATCTCTTGGCGGCGAGTATGGCGAGCGGGTCGATTCTGTCAAGGACGCGAGCTTCGCTCGCGCTGGCGAAGCCGGTGCTTCGCATCCTTGACAGGATCGAGCCCGCCTCGCCGATAATGCTCGCCGTGAGATGAATGGCGAAATCTGACACTGACCAACGGATCAAATTCAGACTTTTACCTTATGCGAGTGGCAGGGCTTTGTTGCATTGACAGCTTCGGCGGCAGTTTGCCCTGCCAATCCGGTTCACCCAGCGCGCTTTCTCCGCATCAGCACTTGCGGGTAGCTGCATCTGCTTTTTTTGCCAGATCCATCGCCGCCGCAAAGAATGCTGGCGGTTGGCCTATGAAAAGCCCCTGCGCCACGAGGCCTTTGAGCGCCGCCACCGCGCCGAAAGTTGTTATCGGCCGAATGATCGAGCACCGCGGAAGCTTTCGGCTAATGAAAAAGCATGGCTCGGGCATTATCAAGTTGGTCTGGAAGAGCGGTCCGCCAAACGGAGGGCTATTGAGGTCCGGAAACACAAGCCCATTCGTCGGGTCCTTCAGAGGAGGCGCATTGCCAGCTTTGTCCTGCCAGGTTTGGAAGTGCATCGTCTCGCTTGGGCCGATGCTGAGCAGGATCAGCAAGACCTCCGGATGGGTGACCCGCTGCGCCAGCGCCGGATAGAGACTGGTGCCGCCTTGCTCGATCAAGGCGAAATGGAACGCCGCCGTGTTGGCGATGGCCTGGAGATGGTCCTTATTGGTTGTATCGGCATCGGTTCCGGGGATCGCCTTGAACTGCCCCTTGAGCAAACCCGGGATCGCCGGCGGAAATATGAAGTTCGGCTCAAGATCGGGGTTGTCGGCGCTGCGATATCGCGTCCACCAACTGGTGTCGACGGTGAGCTTCATGAGATTGGTGAGCCGTTTTTTTGTTTTGTTGGCCCCGGTCGCTTGACTGCCTGTCAGGGTGCGAAACGCATCGAGATTGACAGGCGTTGCTCCCTTCGAAACGAGGTAGGCGTTGATGAAGGAAAAGTGGCTGTGCTCATCGTCGGTGTTGTCATGGACATATTGATCCATGTCTCCGTCGAGAACCTTCAACGCGTCGGTGTACGGCTTGTTTCCGCTGCCGCCGGGGACTTCGGCATCCTGGATTCCGCCGAGTTCGTTGTATTGTTCCCAGAGATCCGTCTCGATGATTTCAGCCGCGGCGAGGAATCGCAAGATATCGATATCGCCCTTCGGGATTGGGCTTGCTGAGGCGACTTCCTCCGCGAAAGCGCCCGATGCGCCGGCGGCTAGCGCAACGCTCGCGAATGCGCTGGTGCGCAAAAAATGACGCCGGTCAGATTGCTGTTCCTTGAACATATGTCCTCCTGTGAAAGTCTTGTGACAGTCATGCTAATGGGTGCGCAGCAGTCAGCGCACCGGCTTAACAATATCATAAGATTGGAGGCCAAAAAACTGACTTTTTTTGTCAGAAAAAAACTAACTTGTTTGTCATAAACTTGATAACAGGACGACAGTTCTTATTATATAGCGACGACTAATACACTATACATCACCGAATCCATTGTAATTGGCGCGAATGCGCCATTCAAGATCGCGCAGCAATGGCCGCCCTTGACCGTCCAAAGCCGACGTTCAGGTCTTGAACCGTCCGTGTGATTGCAGCTCTAACTAAGCGCGATCGCTGAAACGTGGCGGTGCGCGACCGGCGCCGCTGCGGCATGGTCGCGCCGCCCAAGGGGCCCTATCTGATCCAGGTGGGTTAGCAATTTTAGCACGCTTTCAAGGAAGCGGATGATTCCATCGTGATGACGCGCCTATCAGGTCCCTGCGCCACGGCAGCCAACTTCGAGACGGCCGGTTCGCGAGATCAGAGCGTGGCAAAATTATCGAAGAAGTTCTGGAGCGTGCCTTCGAAATCTTTGCCGCCAAGGCATATCACTTTTGTGCCATCATCATCCGCGAGTCCATAACGCCACAGCTCTCGGACGAATTTCAACAGCCTGTCCTTCGACGGTTTATAGTGCCCGGAATTGTTGCTGATGAACTTCACTCTGCCTTTTTCTATGCGGATCATGCCCGCGCAGCTAACAGGGCCGCCGGACAGAAAGCTCGAATGGTGAAAATAGCCCTCCCGGTGCTCAGCGATGAATAACGAACCGTCGTCCGTATACACATAAGCGGCGCAACCTTGGCCGCCTTTTTTGTCCGTCGCGGCGAACGAAGAGGTGTCGCACGGCATTGACGGCGCGCCGAGTTGGCCGAGCGGGGTCTGCTCCATGCCCGCAGGCGAAATCGAGACGAGAAACAATTTATCGAATCCCGGCAAGCCCTGCCCGTTATCGGCGCGGATATAATTTACGCTCCGCGTCGCTGCGACGTTTTCCTTATTGTCATCGAGGCAAATAGGGGTTCCTTCAAGCCACAGGAAGAACGGCGTCCGGTGTTGGTTGGCCGTATCCATCCATTCCTTAAACAAATAGCTGATGTTGACGCGCTCCAATCCGTCATTGATTTCGACCTGGCCGTTACGCATCTTGAACTCATAAGGCCTGTGCATCGGGTCCAACGCCTCCATGCGGACTCCCGGATAGAGACCGACGCTTCCATCGGGAAGGATCTCCTGCGGTTTCCGAAGATAGGCGAGAAGCGCGGTCGGATCGGATAAAACCGGGTTGGCGTAGCATTTGCCCAGCATTTGGATGTAGGCGGCCTTCCGCCGGGCGCGCCTCGCCAGCGTCAGCATGTTGCGGTCGAAAAACTCATTCCATGGCGCGCCACCTTCATATTGGCCGGTGTAGATCGACTTCTCCCACTTATCGATTCCGGTCGGCTTGTAGCCATCGCGGTACTGCTGCTCTCCACAATGCGCCCGTTGCTTCGCTTTCTCCATATCTACGTTGAATTTCCACAGATAGGTTTCCGCCAAGCCCGCGATAGCGAGCAACTCGCTGCGGCGCGGGACCAACAAATTTTTGTTGGTCTTGGTCATTTTGTGGTAGAGCTCAATTTTATGGCCAATCTGGAACCGCAAGCGATTGGGCGTACTGACGTTCCCGTTAACAATCGATTCAAGCCTCTTGCCGACCGATAAATGGGCCGTCGAGTTGTGCTTTCTCATAACTACTTGCCACGCGTTCGAACTGATAATGTCTCTCCAAGGACGCATCGTTTCCTCCAATCTGACAAGCGGAGCGAATCTTCGGATTGATGCTCCCTTGGCCGAAACGGCCTTCATCTGGCTGGTGTAGGAGGATTGATAGCGCATCGACGCGGGTGCCCATGTGGCGGATCCCACCCAGCGACCCACCTAACGTGTTTTTCGGACAACTGCCTCGCGCGAGACAGGCTCGATCGAGCCCGCAAGAATTGATCGCAAACAACAAAGCTCGATCGGTGACGCGACATCTGGCGCGAACGACCGCTGGCGGACGTTAAGCCCTGTTAACCGTCCAGCGACTCGGCGCTAAACCAGCGCGATCGCTGAAACATGGCGGCCGTAATCGGGCTCGCGTTTGTGCACCGAGCGGCGGTAGGAGTAGAACCGCTCGGGCTCGGCGTAAGTGTCGAGCGCCAGGTCCTCGAACGATCCGACTCCGGCCGCGCGCAGGCGCATGCCGATGAACCCCGAAAGATCGAACATGAAGCGCGGCTCGTTCTCGGACGGATCGAAAAAAGCGGCATGCGCCTCGGCCACGTCGACAAAGCGCTGGTAAAATTCGGGCCCGACCTCATAGCTTCTCTGGCCGATCGCCGGCCCCAAGGCAGCGATGATCGAGGCGCGCCGCGCGCCGAGGCTCTCCATGGCGTCAAGCGTCGCCTCGAGCACGCCGCCAAGCGCGCCCTTCCAGCCGGCATGGGCGGCGCCGACGACGCGCGCCTCGGGATCGGCGAACAGAACCATGCCGCAATCAGCCCCAGTGACGCCAAGCGCGACGCCCGGCGTCGACGTTGCGAGTCCGTCGCAATTAGGGCGTTCAAGCCAGGGACCCGTGACGGCGAGCGCGTCGGCGGAATGGGTCTGGTAGGGAACGAGGAGCCGGTCCGCGTCGACGCGTAAAACCGCCGCCATCCGGCGCCGGTTTTCGGCGACCGCTTCGGCCGCGTCCCTTGATCCGACGCCGCCGTTCAGGCTGGCGTAAACGCCGGCCGAGGCCCCGCCATTGCGGGTGAAAAATCCATGCGAGACGCCAGCGACCTGCAGCGACGGCGCGAAGAGCGCGTCGGCCTCAGGCGCGCTCATTCACGCCCTCGACAAAACCAGGCGGCGGATCGAAATCGCGCCGCGTAACGGCGATCACCTTGAATAGGCGCGCCATATCGGAGGCTCGATCGAAGCCCGGCCCCTCGCCGGCGAGGCGGTCCAGCGCCGCATTAATGTCGGCGGCTTGGGCGTGGGTGGCGTCGCGCTCCAACATCGCCGCGCGTTCGAATATGCCGAGGCGGGTCAGGAATTGGCCTTGCTCGACAGGTCCGTGAACGGCGGCCCCGGCGCCGCGCGCGGCGCGAATGAGGCCGGAGAAGTTGACGTGGGAGGTGAGGTCGGCCTCGCCGGGGTCGTTCAGAGGATCGACGAATTGATGCGCGCGCATGGCCTGCAGCGTTTCTCCGCGCGCCGGCTCCGTATAGCCGTAATCGAGCGCAAGAAGCGCCCCGCCCTGGGTCACGATCCGCACCGCGAGCTGCGTCATCAGGCGCGAAGCGGCGACGCCGACCTCGAGAATGTCATTTGGTTCGCCTTTTGCCGCAATCGCCGTCTCATGCGCCCCCCCAAGGCCGAAGCCGAGTCGTCCGTTCTCGTCGAGGCCAACGAGCCTTTCGCGCCAGCCGCCATCCTGATGCACGTAATGGCGCACGGGCAGGGCGTCGAAAAATTCATTGGCGATGAAAATCGCCGGCCCCGGAGGGACCTCGTCGACGCTGGCGCGCCAGGCGACTTTGACGCCGCATCCCTCGAGGGCGGCGCGCTGCACGTCGCGTAGCGGCAGGCTGATCTCGACGAGATCAACTTCGAGAGCGTCGAGAAACTCGGGCGCGACCTTGGCGGCGCGCAGGGCATCCGCCATCAAAGTGCCGCGGCCGGGGCCGAGTTCGACGAGATTGAAGCGATCCGGCGCGCCCATCAGGCGCCACACCTCGACGCACCAGAGCCCGATCAATTCGCCAAACATCTGGCTGATTTCGGGCGCGGTGATGAAATCGCCTTCGGCGCCGATCGCGACTTTGGCTCTGTAATAGCCATAGACCGGATGGCCAAGGGCGAGCGACATGTAGCGGTCGAGGCTGATCGGCCCGCTTTCGAGGATCATCTCTTGAAGGATGGTTTCGAGCGCGTTCATGCGAGGACCGCCTTCCGACGCGACGTCCACAGGATCAGAAGAACTCCCGCGGCGATCAAGGGCAGCGACAGCAGCATTCCCATGGTGGCTCCTCCGAACAAAAAGCCCAGTTGCGGGTCTGGTTCGCGAAAAAACTCGCAGATGATCCGCGCCACGCCATAACCGGTCGCAAAAATGCCGGTGACGAGGCCGGGACGGCGCAACGCCCCGAGGCGAACCGCCGCATCTAAGATAAGGAATAGCGCGACGCCCTCAAGCGCCGCCTCATAAAGCTGGCTCGGATGGCGCGCGAATGGGCCGCCGCCGGGAAACACCATCGCCCATGGAACGTCAGCGGGACGGCCCCACAGCTCCGGCTTGATGAAATTGGCGATGCGGCCAAGAAACAGCCCGATCGGAACGACGGCGCAGACGACGTCGCCGAGGCGAAGCACGGGGAGGCCGCGCCGCTTAGCGAGAAAGTAGACCGCGACAACGGTTCCGGCGAAGCCGCCATGAAACGACATGCCGCCCTGCCATACCTGGAAGATATCGAGCGGATGGGCGAGATAGAAAGCCGGATTGTAAAATAGCACATAGCCGAGCCGGCCGCCGAGAATGACGCCGAGCGCCGAATAGACCAGAAGATCGTCGATGCAAGCGGCGTCCGGGCGCGGCCGCGGGCCCCAAAGCTTTGGCTGGCGGACGAGGTATTGCGCGTAGGCCCAGCCGAGGACAAGCCCCGTGATATAGGCCAGCGCGTACCAGCGGATCGGAAACGGACCGATCGATATCAGCACCGGATCGATCACGGGATAGGCGATCAGGAAAGGCATCTTTGCTCCAAACCTCGAGGCGTGATGCGATGCCGACGCGGCCGCGTCAAGACGCGCGCCGATCTTGTGGTAAAATCCTGACGAGGCAATGTCAGGGACGGCCGCCTATGCTAGAGAGTGCTGCGCGGCGCGCGGGCGGGCCCGACGCCCCCTCGATCTTCATACGGACGCGACATGATGCAGAACAAGGTTTTCGAGGATTTTACGCGTTTGATGGCGGATGCGACGGAGGTGGCGCATGGCGTGCGCCGCGAAGCCGAGACCGCCATGAAAAGCCAGGTCGAGCGCCTGCTGGCGACGATGGACGTCGTGATGCGGGAGGAGTTCGAAGCGGTCAAGGAGATGGCGGCCAAGGCCCGCGAAGAAAACGAACGCTTGAGCGCGAGACTGGCGGCTCTCGAGGCCGAAATCGCGAATAGGGGCGAGGGCGCGGGCGATTGACGAATCGCCAGAATTTCCGCGCGGAAGCCCCCGCTTGACTTCAAACCGCGCGCGGCGGCGGCCGGCTCGCAAAATTTTTTTTATCGGCGGGCGGCGCGGCCCGGGCCTTCCCCCAATGCCGGGGAAACTCGTCTCTTTTTCCCTCTATAATTGCAGCTTTTTGCTGCTGAACGCGCCGCCGCGGCAGGACTTCTCGCCTTTCGCGAAACTGCTCGCGCGCTGCCCTGGGGCTTGTAAGGCGGGGGACAACCCGCATGCAACCAGTTGCGCGGACAGGCCACCTTGTGATTCCTTCGTATTCGGGGGGTCGAAACGCTTGAGTCGGCGCAAAAGGCGCCAACCGGCTTCTCCGTGTTTTGAACGCGCATCGTCGCACCTTGCTGTCGCGGCCTTTGGCAGAAACGCCTCGGGCCGCAGTCGTCAAAGGCCCTGGAATGACGCTTTTGCAATTTGAAGCCACCCGCTCGGAACATCCCGTGGATCTGATCGAGAGGCTGGCCGCGCACAACCAATGGCCCTTCGACCGCGATGAAGAGGATGAAATCTCGATCACTGTCGCAGGCGGCTGGACCGATTATAATGTCGCGTTCACCTGGCTCGAGGACCTCGAGGCGGTGCACGTCGCCTGCGCCTTCGACCTCAAGACGCCTTCGGCCCGCAAGGCCGAGATCATCGCCCTGATCTCTCTGATCAACGAGCAATTATGGCTCGGACATTTCGACATCTGGCCGGATGACGGCGTCGTCATGTTCCGCCACGCCATTGTCCTGTCGGGCGGCGCCGAGCTCAACGGCCAGCAATGCCAGACCGTCCTGACGAGCGCGGTGCGCGCTTGCGAACGCTACTATCAGGCGTTCCAATTTGTCGTCTGGGCGGGCAAGACCAGCCGCGAGGCGATCGAAACGGTGATGCTCGAGACCAAAGGCGAAGCTTAGAGGTGCTCGGGCCTGAAAAAGCGCGCCTTCCGGCTTCGCTGGTTCTGGCGGGAGCTGGAAAAATGGGCGGAGCGATGCTGCGGGCTTGGCTCGATCAAGGGCTCGATCCGCGCGGCGTTCACGTGCTCGACCCCTATCCCAGTCGAGACATATTGACCCTTGCGAGCGAAAAGGGCGTGGCGCTGAACGCGCCGGCGGAACCGCCGGAGGTTCTTGTTCTGGCCATCAAGCCGCAGACCCTCGATGAGGCGAGCGCGGAGACGGCCCCGCTCGCCGCTCTCGCCGGGCCGCAGACCCTCGTGATCTCGATTCTGGCGGGCAAGACCATCGCCAATATCGCCGCGCGACTGCCGCACGCGGGGGCGATCGTCCGCGCCATGCCGAATCTGGCGGCGGCCGTAGGGCGCGGCGTGACCGGCCTTTTTGTGAGCGCGGAGCTGAATGCGGAGCGTCAGGCCGCGGCCGAAGCCTTGATGGGCGCGACCGGCGCATTCGAATGGGTCGAGGACGAGCGGCTGATCGATGTCGTCACCGCTATATCCGGCTCAGGACCCGCCTATGTTTTCTACCTCGCCGAATGCCTGGCCGAGGCCGGCGCGGCCCTTGGCCTTCCGGCGGAAGTCGCCCAGCGTCTCGCCCGCGCGACGGTCGAAGGCGCGGGCGAATTATTGTTCAAAAGCCGCGATCGAACGGCGGCGGAATTGCGCGAAAGCGTCACCTCACGCGGCGGCACGACCGCCGCGGCGCTCGAGGCGCTGATGGCGCCTGACGGCCTCGCGCCGATCATCCTGCGCGCCGCCGAAGCCGCGCGCGCGCGCGCCGAGGCTCTTTCAGGTTGACGTTTGAGGACAATATGTCGCCGGCTCTGGGAGGAAGCCGAGGCGAGACAGGAACGCTGCGACGCATTAAGATTGAGCAGAATTGAAATTGCTCAAGGCCCTCATGCGAAACCTCGCCCCAGCTTTTCGGCTCGCCGCCTGTTTGGCCGCTCTCCTCTCGATGGCGCCGGCGGCGGCAGCCGCGGAGGACGCTTTTCTCGCCTTTCAGGCCGCGACGCCGGGCGCTTTCAACTACGCCCGGCTCGCGGACATCCAAGTCTTCCTCGACGCAAGTCCGACCCGCTGCAGCGTTCTTTTAACTGATGGTCAGGAAATCAAAGCTTTTCAAAAATGCGCTTCGATCACCGAGCATCTGGGACACGCCGGATTTGTCTCCCTTCCCAGCGCTTTCGGGTCCGTTCTGCTTGCTCCGTCCTTCGTTACGAGTCTGATCACGACCCCCAATAATGGCGGCTGCCGGCTCAATCTGAGAAATGGCCGCTGGGTCCCGGTCATTCAGCCTTGCAGCGCCGTGCGTGACGCCCTTGCGCAGAAATAGCCACAGTTTGGCGCTGCAAGGCTGAACGACCGGGACCCTTGGAAGCTGCGCCCGTACCCGCTAGACTGAAAATCAAGAGCTGAGACTCTTTGAGAAAAACCGTTGAGGTTCGCTTCGAGCTCTTGCGATCAGGGAGCCAGTCGGCGTCTCAACCTGGAGGCGAAGATGAGCGATCAGGACGAAAACATCGCGGCGGATGGCGCGAACGGAAAGCCCGCCGACGACCTCAAGACCACGCCGAAGGATCCCAGGAACGCCATCGTCGAAGCGCTGCTGGAGCTTGCCGGCGAGCGCAACTGGGACGACATCACGATTTCCGACATCGCCACCAGGGCCAATCTCTCGCTCTCCGCCTTTCGCGATTTTTTCCCCTCGAAAGGCGCCATTCTCGCCGTTTTCTTTCGCAACATCGATAAAAAGGTTCTCGACAATTCCGGCGACGAATTGGCTGGAGAGCCCGCCAAGGAGCGCCTGTTCGACGTGCTGATGCGCCGCCTCGATGCTTTGAAGCCCTATAAGCTCGGGGTCGAGAGCATTTACGATTGGACGCGCCGCGATCCGATCGCCGCCGCTTCGATCAATCGCCTCGCCGTCAATTCGATGCGTTTCATGCTGGAGGCGGCCGGGATCGATACCGAAGGCGCCGTCGGCGCGGTCAAACTGCAAGGCCTCGCGCTCGCCTGGGGCCGCATTCTCCCGATCTGGTTTCGTGACGACGATACCGGGCTCGCGGCGACGATGGCGGCGCTCGATCGGGAATTGACCAGGGGCGAACGTCTGGTCGCCCGCGCCGAGGATCTCAACCGTCTCGCCTCGCCCTTGCTGACGCTGACGCGCTCGTTGTTCGAGCGGCGGCGATCGGGTTCGGAGCGTGATCGTGAGGCGAAACAGGACGCCGAGATTTAGGCCTTGCCGGCTTCTCCGCTGACCGTGCGGCGCACTTTGCCTGGCCCCAGTCTGTCCGGTCTGGCGGCTGGACCAGGCGGATCTATTCGCGTCCATTCCTGCGGATCGAGATCGACGAGAGTCGGGCCGGCGCGGCCTCCTGGTCCCCGGCTGGTCCTGCCCATTTGCAGCTTGTCGCTGATCCAGGCGCGGACCGACGGGGCGGCGAGAGCGAGGCCGGCAAAGTCCGAGACAAATCCTGGAAGAATCAGCAAGACTGAGCCAAGTCCGGCCAGCGTGCCGTCAACGACGGCGTCGCGCGACAGTCCGGCCTGTTCATGCGAGCGCTTCGCCATCGCGCGGCGCAGCCGCAAAGCGGTGGATAAACCGAGCCGGCGCAGCATGGCGACGCCTATCAGGCTGGTCAGGAGGCAAAGGAATAGCGCCCCGCCAAAGCCGACTACGTGGGAGACGAAGGTGAAGGCCGCGAACTCGGCGGCGAGCCACAACGCAATGAGAAGCGGAAGCCGGGCGCTGAGACGCATGCGAAAACCGTTCGATTGAGGCGGACCGTCAGCCGCTGTCCACTGGACTTCCGCGGCCTTCTTCCCAGATACGATTATATGATAAGGATAGGCCCGTGGCGCAACAATCCGCGGGGCGCAGCCAGGGCGGCGATCACAGCGATGCAAAATTCTTTTGATTTCTCCACCATCATTTTCGCGCTCCTCGCCGCTTTCGTGGTGTGGAAGTTGCGCGGTATCCTTGGCGCCCGCACCGGCGAGGAGAAGCCGCCGCGCAACCCTTTCATCAGCGACGCGTCGCGACGGCCGGCTGATGCAGAGGCGAAAATCATCCCTCTGCCGGGCGCGGCGCCGGCCAAGGCTGCGCCTGCCGGCGATCCGGCCGAGCGCTGGGCGCCCTATGCGGAGCCGGGCTCGAAAGCCTGGGCCGGGCTCGACGCCATCGCCGCGGCGGATCCCTCTTTCGCGGTCAAGCCATTTCTCGACGGCGCAAAGTCAGCTTATGAAATGATCGTGACCAGCTTCGCCGATGGCGATCGCCAGGTTCTGCAAAATTTGCTCGACAAGCCGGTATACGACAGTTTCGCCGCCGCCTTGAGCGAGCGCGAAAAACGCCGCGAAAAAGTCGAAACAACGTTTATCGCCATCGATAATGGCTCGATCGCCGACGCCAATCTGCGCGGCCGCATGGCGGAGATCACCTTGCGCTTTTCAGCGCAGATGATTACCGCGACGCGCGACGCCGCGGGCGACGTGATCGACGGCAGCGCCGACAAGGTCGTCGAGATCAACGACACATGGAGCTTTGCGCGCGACCTCGCCTCGCGCGACCCCAACTGGAAGCTGGTCTCGACCGGAGTTGGCCATTGACGCGCGGCGCTGAACGGCCCGCCATCTGATTTCGCGCGAGTGGCGCCCCATGTCGCTCGGCGCGATCGGTCACCCTCCAAAGCAATGCGAACTTTCGCCATTGCGCTTTGCCGGCTTGCCGGGCTTTTTGGACGACGACCACGCCGAAGCCTTCGCCGTGTTCCGACGCTCCTGCGCCGCGATCGTCGAGCGCCTCCCGCCGTTGCGCAAGGCGATCCCGCCCTCACAGGCGCTGCGCGCGATTTGCCGCCGCGCTCTCGCCATCACCTCGCAGACCCCGACGGAAGCGAGGCGCTTCTTCGAAGCGAATTTCCGGCCGTTCCGGGTGGAGGCGCCGCAAAGCGCGGCGCCGGCTGGATTTTTCACCGGCTATTATGAGCCCATCGTCGACGGATCGCTGAGGCGGACGAGCGCGTTTGCGGCCCCGATCCTGTCGCCGCCCGGCCCCGGCGCTGGCGCTTTGCCTGACCGCGCGGCTATCGAATCTGGCGCGCTTCGCTCTCGCGTCCAGCCGATCGTCTGGTTGCGCGATCGCGTCGAGGTCTTCCTCATCCAGGTGCAAGGCTCCGCCCGCGTGCGCCTGCCGGATGGGCGGGCGCTGCGTCTCGTCTACGCCGGTCGCAACGGCTGGCCCTACACCTCAATCGGGCGCATTCTGATCGAAAGCGGGGCGATCGCCGCTTCCGGCATGTCGCTTGCGGCGCTGAAGCAATGGATCAGAGCGCACGGCCAGGAGCCGGGCGAAGAAGGTGCCGCACTAATGCATCGCAACCAATCCTATGTGTTCTTCGCCGCGGCGCCGGACCTCGAGCCAAGCGCCGGGCCGCGCGGCGGCGCCGGGCTAAGCCTGTCGCCGCTCCGGTCCCTGGCGGTCGATCGCCGACTGTATCCTTATGCGGACTCCGATCTGGATCGACGCCGAGCTTCCCTGGCCGCCGGCGCTGACCCGCTTTCGCCGCCTGATGATTGCGCAGGACACCGGCTCTGCTATAGTCGGACCGGCGCGCGCCGATATTTTCTTCGGGTCGGGGGATGACGCGGGCGCGCGCGCTGGCGATGTCCGGCACGCCGGCGAATTCGTCGTTTTTCTTCCCGTCGAGGAGGGTTCGCTCCGGTGAAGGAAAGCGCTTCGTCTTTCAACAAAGGCCGCCTGCGCCTGTTGAGCGCCGAGGAGATCGAGCTGTGGCTCGCCGTCGCCAAGACGGTGTCGCCGCGCCCTTCCAGCGTCCTGCCGCAGGCGCCCGCCAGTAAGCCTCCGGTCGAGACGGAGGCTGAGCCGCCTGCGCGGCCTCGGCCGGCGAGCGAGAACGGCAGGCAGCCGAAGCAACCGGCCGCCGGGCGTCCGAAAACGCCGCCGCTCGCTCCGCTCGAGCGCAGGCTGCGGCAGAAGCTCTCGCGCGGACGTATTTCGCCGGACGCGGCGATCGACCTGCATGGGCTGCGCCGCCAGGAGGCCTTCGTCGCGCTGCACCGGTTCCTATCGAAAGCCCAGCGCGAAGGCGCGAAGCTCGCGCTCGTCGTGACCGGCAAGGGCGGCTCCTCGGACCGGGATCCCTTCGACGACCAGGAGGCCGCCGGCGTCCTGCGCCGCAGCGTGCCTCAGTGGCTGCGCGGCCCCGAATATCATTCGATCGTCGTCGGCTTCGAGGAGGCGTCCCGCCCGCACGGCGGCGCCGGCGCGCTGTATGTGCGGATCAGGCGCCGCCGCCCGATCCATGATTGAAGCGTTTCGCGCCGCCGCCGACGGCGACGGTCAGCGATACCCGAAACAGGAGAGGGCGCCGAATGGCCTCAAACCGGCCCGACTGGACCAACATCGCCGCGCCCACGATGGCGGATTTTGATCGGATGGCGAGCGCCGCCTTCGCCGAACTGCCGGAGCAGTTCCGGCGCCTTTGCGAAGGCGTGGTCATCCGGGTCGAGGATTTTCCCGACGAGGAGACGCTCCGGAAATGGACTGCGAGACCGAGTTCGACCTTTTGGGCCTGTTTCGCGGCCGGGGCCTCGCGCAGGGCGCGGCCGATCTCGCGACCGGTCAATTTCCCAATATGGTTTGGCTCTATCGCCGCCCGATTCTCGATTTCTGGGCCGATGGGGAGGATACTTTGGGCGCCATCATCACCCATGTGTTGGTGCATGAGATCGGCCATCATTTCGGCCTCTCCGATGAGGACATGCAGGCGATCGAGGACGCCGCGCGATAGAAGCGCGAGTGAGGGCGTAATTTGCCTCGACGGAAGCGCTTTGATAAGAGCTTTTCGGAGCAAGCGGCGCGCTCGGTTCGCTCGCGCGACGCCCCAATACCGCCAACATCGCAGAGAGCGCCCAATTGACGAAGGCGCCGCTTTTCGGCGGCGAGGACCAGAAAATGGAAAAATTCACTTCGCTGACCGGCGTCGCCGCGCCGCTGAAAATCACCAATGTCGACACCGACATGATCATTCCGAAACAATATCTGAAGACGATCAAACGGACCGGCCTCGGCAAAGGCCTTTTCGCCGAGCTGCGCTATCATGAGGATGGTTCGGAGAACCCCGACTTCGTGCTGAACAAGCCGGCCTACCGCAACGCCAAGATCGTTGTCGCGGGCGACAATTTCGGCTGCGGCTCATCGCGCGAGCATGCGCCGTGGGCTCTGCTCGATTTCGGCGTCCGATGCGTCATTTCGACGAGCTTCGCCGATATTTTCTATAATAATTGCTTCAAGAACGGCATATTGCCGATCGTGGTCTCGCCGGAGGACCACGCCAAATTGATGGACGACGCCGAGCGCGGCTCGAACGCCACCCTCTCAATCGATCTCGACGCGCAAGAAATCCGCGGCCCCGACGGGGGCGTGGTCAAGTTTGACATCGACGCCTTTCGCAAGCATTGCCTCATCAACGGCCTCGACGACATCGGCCTGACGATGGAAAAGGCTGGCCAAATCGAAATCCTATGAGAAACAGGCGGGCGAAACGCGGCCGTGGCTTTGAAACACGCCGGCCGTGGGCATGCTCGAGATATTCAAATTGGGGACCTTCTCGTGAAAAGCTCGCAATGCTTGCGAAGTCATCATTTCTATTTCTGATTTGGCTAGATAATCTTTTCAGAAACTTCTCAACTTCTTGCCAAGATCGCGACGCGCTGAATCCATCGGGGCGGACAATGGTTTTGATCGAAACAAACATCACGCCGCGGCAAACGGCGCTTAATCCATTTTGATCAAGCACTTAGGTCCTTGCTTGCACGGGTTTCGCAAAAAAAAACATGGCAAGATCAAAAGCGCGATGCTATATGCGATATCGAACGGGCTAAGACCTGTTCAAGGTAGGAAATATTAGCCCGGCTCAATGCCTGTCAATTTAGGAGGCTTATTATGGCTTGGACAACCCCAGTCGTAACTGAAGTATGCGTAGGCATGGAAGTCACCAGCTACGCTTCGGCCGAAATCTGAAGCGATATTTGCTAGCGATTTTCTGATCTGCTTGGTTGGCTCGCGCCTTTGCGCATAATCGTTCTGGGCTCGGCGGCGGGCGGCGGCTTTCCGCAATGGAATTGCAACTGCCCGGTTTGCCAACTCGCTTGGAGCGGGGATAAACGCGTCAGGGCGCGAAGCCAATCTAGCCTAGCCGTAAGCGTAGACGGAGAGCGGTGGCTGTTGCTCAACGCGTCTCCTGACCTGCGTCAGCAGATCATTAATTCCCCGGCCTCTGCATCCGCGCGGCGCCAGCAGGCAGTCTCCGATTTCGGCAGTGTTCGTCACAAATGGCGACATCGACCATGTGGCCGGGCTTTTGACTTTACGCGAGCAGCAGGCTTTCACTTTGTTCGGCAGCCGCGGAACGTTGGCTCAAGTCACCGGGGCCAGCGTGTTTCGGGGTTTTGAACAAGGCGCTAGTCCAGACACGCGTCGTCGAACTCGAATCGACGGTTGATACGGGGATCGGACTCAAAGTCACGCCGTTTCCCGTGCCCGGAAAGATACCGCTTTATTTAGAGCGCGATGTAGTCGACGTCGGAAAAGAAGGCGAGTCGACGGTAGGACTCGAAATCAGCGACGGCGCTAAGCATTTCTTTTATGTTCCAGGCTGCTCGGACATCAACGAGCGCGTCCTTGAGAGATTGCGCGGGGCGGATTTGCTCTTCTTCGACGGGACGACCTATACGGACGATGAGATGGTCGCCCTCGGCCTTTCGCCGAAAACCGCGCATCGCATGGGTCATGTCGCGATGAGCGGCGAAAGCGGGTCTCTGGCGCGGTTCGCCTCTAGCGGAATCGCCAGAAAAATCTATGTCCATATCAACAATACGAATCCGGTTCTGATCGAGGATTCAAAAGAGCGCGCAAGCGTCGAGAAGGCCGGCTGGGACGTCTCGTTTGATGGCATGGAGGTGGCGCTATGAGCGATGATTCGGCGACACTCCCGGCCGAAGAGCTGGAGGCGAAGTCTGCGCCAGGTCGGCGCCGAGCGCTACCATAATCTGCACCGCTTCCATCGCCGGTTGCACAGCGGCGGCTGCGCGTATGAAGAAGTGCAGGCCTGGGCGCTCAATCGCTACTATTATCAGTCGATGATTCCAGCCAAGGACGCGACCGTACTGATCCGCCTGGCCGATCCCGAAGATCGCCGCCAATGGCGCAAGCAAATCGAAGATCATGACGGCCTGCGCGAGGGCGATGGCGGCGTCGAGCGCTGGCTCAAGCTGACCGACAGTCTCGGTTTTCCCCGCGCCTATGTGACATCGACAGAGGGCATCCTGCCCGCAACGCGCTTCGCCGTCGACGCCTATGTGGAATTTTGCCGAACGCACAGCGCGACGGAGGCGGTGGCGTCGTCCTTGACGGAGCTGTTCTCGCCGAACATCATCAGCGAGCGCGTCGCCGGCATGCTGGCGCATTATGATTTTGTGAGCAAGGACACCCTCGCCTATTTCTCGCAGCGGCCGCCGCAGGCGAAACGCGACTCTGAGTTCGCGCTGAATTACGTCATCGCGCACGCCAAGACGCGCCCCGAGCAGGACCTCGTCATCAAGGCGCTCGAATTCAAATGCTCGGTGCTCTGGGCGCAGCTCGACGCCTTGTGGAGCGCCTATGTGGAGGGCGAGATCCCGCCCGGCGCCTGGCGGCCGGGAACGATCGCCAATTCTGGCGCAAAGTCGCGCGGGGAAGCGGCGTGAGCGAAACGATGCAGACAGTTGGCCTCGTTCCGCGCCTGCCGCGTGGCGTGAGGCTGAAGTTTGACGAGACGCGGGGCGAATGGCTGCTGCTTGCCCCTGAGCGCGTCGTGAAAGTCAATTCGATCGCCGTCGCGATTCTGCAGCGCTGCGACGGCGCAGCGACCATCGAATCGATCGTCGACGATCTGGCCACGACCTACGCCGCCGACCGCGCCCGCATCGACGCGGACGTGCGCGGACTTCTCAATGGTCTCGCCGCCAAACGCATGGTGGACCTATGAACGCGCCGGTCAAAATTCCCAATCCCGTCGGGCTTCTCGCCGAATTGACCCATCGGTGCCCGCTCGGCTGCCCCTATTGCTCCAATCCTCTCGAGCTCGACGCGCGCGCGGACGAAATCGACACGGCGGCGTGGAAGAAGGTTTTTTCCGAAGCAGCCGCTCTCGGCGTGCTGCATGCGCATCTATCGGGAGGCGAACCTGCCGCGCGGCGCGATCTAGTCGACATCGTGGCCCATTGCGCCTCGGTCGGCCTCTACACCAATCTGATCACTTCTGGCATCGGCTCTGACGCAGGAGCGCGTGCGCGGCTTGGCGGACGCCGGCCTCGACCATGTGCAACTCTCGATCCAGGATACCGAGGCGAAGTCCGCCGACCGCATCGCCGGCTATGAGGGCGCTTTCGAACGCAAGCGAGCCGCCGCCGCCTGGATCGTCGCGGCGGGCCTGCCGCTGACCGTCAACGCCGTCATTCACCGCGCCAATATTTCACGCGCAGGCGAAATGGTGAAATTCGCCGTCGCTCTCGGCGCAAGGCGCGTCGAGATCGCCCATACCCAATATTACGGCTGGGGCATCATCAATCGCGCCGCATTGATGCCGACGAAAGCGCAGGCCGACGCCGCCATCGCCGAGGTCGAGGCCTTGCGCGAGACTTATGCGGGCGTCATCGTCATCGACCACGTGATCCCGGATTATCATGCGCGCTATCCCAAGGCGTGCATGGGCGGCTGGGCGAAACGCACGCTCAACGTCACGCCCTCCGGCAAGGCGCTGCCCTGTCACGCCGCGGAAACCATTCCGGGCCTGGAATTCTGGAACGTGCGCGATCACTCCCTGCAAGACATCTGGTTCCGCTCGCCGACGTTCAACGCGTTCCGCGGCGTCGAGTGGATGCGCGAGCCGTGCCGCTCATGCGATCGCCGGGAGATCGACTATGCCGGCTGCCGCTGCCAGGCGTTCGCGCTGACGGGCGACGCCCGCGCCGCCGACCCTGTGTGCCATCTTTCGCCCCATCACCATAAAGTGGCCGAGATTGCCGCCCATGCTGGTGAGGAGCAGGCTGCGGTGGAGACTACCTATGTCTATCGCAGCCTGAAGTCGCCGCTACCGGTGGAATAAGCTCCGTTGCGCTTATCCCGAGCGGCCAAATTCACGAGCCTGCGGTGGAAAACTGTTCAAAGCTTCTTCGAACCCTAAGTGATCCTGCCGGAAAATCTTTGCGCCGTCCCGCGATAATGCTCTAAGAATCCTGGCAATTGCGCCGTCCGGCCTATAGGGATGGACAAGTCGATATAGCTGGGCAGGCTCCCGGCAGGAGATCAAAAGCGATGGCGGTGGTGGTGGAAGGCCCGCTCGACCGCGTCGGGGACCTCAAATCCGTCTCCCTTGCCGATAAATACGACCTCACCAAGCAAACCGCGTTCGTCTCCGGTCCGCAGGCGATCGTGCGGCTTTTGCTCGCGCAAAAGGAGCGCGACCGCCGCGCCGGATTGAATACCGCCGGGTTCATCTCGGGCTATCCAGGCTCTCCCCTCGGCGGGCTCGACCATAATTTTCTGCGCGCCAAAAGCGTGCTGCAGTCAAACGATATCCTGTTCCAGCCGGGGCTCAACGAGGATCTGGCCGCGACGGCCATTTGGGGCTCGCAGCAGGCCGAAATGCGCGGCGAAGGCGCTTTCGACGGCGTTTTCGGGCTCTGGTATGGCAAAGGCCCCGGCGTCGATCGCAGCGGCGACGTGTTTCGCCACGTCAATCTCGCCGGCTCGTCGAAATATGGCGGCGTCCTCGCCCTGATAGGCGACGACCATGTCGCGGAATCCTCGACGACGGCGCATCAGTCGGAATTCACCTTCATCGACGTCATGATGCCGATCCTCTCGCCAGCCGGCGTGCAGGAGATCGTCGACTATGGGCTTTTGGGCTATGCCTTGAGCCGGTTCGCCGGCGTCTGGGTCGGCATGAAATGCCTCAAGGATACCATCGAATTGACCGCCACGATCGATGGAACGCTCGACCGGGTGAAGCCGGTCGCGCCAGCGGATTTCCTCATGCCGCCCGGCGGCCTCAATATTCGCGCCCGCGATCGCGTCCTCGAGCAGGAACAACGCCTGCATAATTTCAAGCATGACGCTGTCCTCGCCTGGTTGCGCGCCAATCGCATCAACCGGATCATCACGTCCGGCGGCCCGAACGCCAGGATCGGCGTCATCGCCGCGGGCAAATCCTACCTCGACGTGCGCCAGGCCCTCGACGGCCTCGGGCTCGACGAAGTCGACGCCAACGCTTTTGGCCTTCGCATCCTCAAGGTCGGCTGCGTCTTCCCGCTTGAGCCTCTGGCCATGCGCGAATTCGCGCAGGGGCTCGACCTCATCATCGTCGTCGAGGAAAAACGCGCGCTCATCGAAGCGCAGCTGCGCCAGGAGCTCTATGGATCGGCAAGCCAGCCGACGCTGATCGGCAAAAAAGACGAAAACGGCCGTTGGCTTTTTCCAGCCACGGGCGCACTCGACGCCAATGACATCGCCATCGCCATTGGACGACGGATGGTTCGCGCTCATCGCAGCGAAAAGCTGGAGCGGCGCCTTGAGTCGATCGAGCGGGCGCAGGCGATGCTCGACGCGAGCGAAGCGCCACTCCTCCGCACGCCCTATTTCTGCTCGGGCTGCCCGCACAACAGCTCGACCAAAGTGCCGGACGGCATGCGCGCCTATGCGGGGATCGGCTGCCACTACATGGCGCAATCGATGGATCGCGCCACCGAAGGCTTCACCCAGATGGGCGGCGAAGGCGCCAATTGGGTCGGCGAGGCGCCGTTTTCGCGCCGCCCGCACGTTTTCCAAAATCTCGGCGATGGCACCTACAATCATTCCGGGATTTTGGCGATTCGCTTCGCCGTCGCGGCCGGCGCCAACATCACCTATAAAATTCTGTTCAACGACGCGATCGCCATGACCGGCGGCCAACGCCTCGAAGGCGGCCTCTCGGTCGACCGGATCGCGCGTCAGGTCGCGGCCGAGAACGTCACCCGGGTCGTTGTCGTGACGGACGATCCGGACAGATACCCGGCCAGCCTCAAATGGCCCGCGGGCCTTTCCATTCATCACCGCCGCGAGCTCGACGACGCACAGCGCGAACTCGCCGCGACCCCCGGGGTCACGGTTTTGATCTACGATCAGACCTGCGCCGCGGAAAAACGCCGCCGGCGCAAGCGCGGCGAATATCCAGACCCCGACAAACGCGTCATCATCAACGAGCTCGTCTGCGAAGGCTGCGGCGATTGCGGCGTGCAATCGAATTGCGTTTCGATTCAGCCGCTCGAAACGGAATTCGGCCGCAAACGCGTCATCGATCAGTCGAGCTGCAACAAGGATTTTTCCTGCCTCGAGGGTTTTTGCCCCGCTTTCGTGACTCTGCGCGGAGCGCGGCTCAAGACGGCGCCGGCGCGAAAGGACCTCGAATTTCTCGAGCCTGTGCGCCCGCGCATCCCGGAGCTCAGACGGCGTCCCTATGGCGTACTGATCGCCGGCGTCGGCGGCGCTGGGGTGGTGACGATCGGCGCCATTCTCGGCATGGCCGCTCACATCGAGGGCAAGGGCTTCGGCTCGATCGACATGGCTGGCCTCGCGCAAAAGGGCGGCGCGGTGCAAAGCCATGTCAAGATCGCGGCGCGGCCGGACGACATGCACGCCGTCCGGGTCGCGGCCGGCGAAGCCGACCTCATCCTCGGCTGCGACCTCGTCGTCTCCGGCTCGGCGCAAGTCCGCGCCGCCATCCGCAAGGGCGAGACGAGCGTGCTCGTAAACACCGGCGAAGTCTATCCGGGCGATTTCACGCGAGACCCCGATTTCACGCTGCCGGGCGAAGCGATCAGACGGGCGATCCGCCAAGCGGCCGGCGACGGGGCGTTTTTCATCGACGCCACGGCTGCCGCGAAGGCGCTGCTCGGCAATTCAATTGCGGCCAATATGTTCATGCTGGGCTACGCGTGGCAAAAAGGCCTCGTGCCGCTTGATGACGCCTCGCTGCTGCGAGCGATCGAACTCAATGGCGAAGCCGTCGAGATGAATAAGCAGGCTTTTTTGTGGGGCCGGCGCGCCGCCCATGATCCGGCTGCGGGCGCGGCGGCCGGATTCGCGCCGGGCGGCCCCGCCGACGCGCCGCGCAAAGCGCAAACGCTCGACGAACTGATTGCGCATCGCGCGGGCTTCCTGACCGCCTATCAAAACGCCGCCTACGCCAGCAGCTACCTATCCATCGTGCAAGGGATCCATCAAGCCGAGCGCGAAAAAACGCCGGGAAGCGACGAGCTGACGCGAGCCGTCGCGCGCGCCCTATTCAAGCTGATGGCCGTCAAGGACGAATATGAGGTCGCGCGGCTTTATACGGACGGGAGCTTCGCCAAGCAGGTCGCGGCTGCGTTCGACGGCGATCTGACCTTCGAGTTCCATCTCGCGCCGCCGATTTTGGGCCGTAAAAACGGCAAAGGCGAAGCGCTCAAGACGAGCTTCGGCCCGTGGGTATTGTACGTCTTCAAAGCGCTCGCCCGGCTGAAATTTTTGCGCGCGACGCCTTTCGATGTTTTCGGGCTGACGAAAGAGCGCCGTCTAGAGCGCAAACTCATTGCTGACTATCAAATTCTGCTCGATGAGATTGTCGAGCGACTATCTCCCGACAATCATGCGCTCGCTGTCGCGCTGGCGGCGATCCCGGAAAAAATTCGCGGTTTTGGCCAGGTGAAGCTGCGCAGCCTTGAGCGCGCGGAGGCGGAGGAGCAGATTTTGCTCCAACAGTTTCGTCAAGAGGCGCGGCCGTTGAAGCTGGCGGCGGAGTAGGCTCCGCGGGCGCGCGCCTTACCGCACGATTACATTCTTGAACTGCCAAGGGCTCTGCATATCGAGATCCTCGGCGAACAGAACGTTGCGGTCCTTCAAGGGCGTCCAATCGGTATATTCGCCGATCACCGGCCCGAGATAGGGGCGCTGGATTTCGAGGCAGCGGCGGAAATCGAGTTCGTCCGCTTCGACGATGCCGGCGCGGGGATTCTCCAGCGCCCACACCATGCCGGCGACAACGGCGGAGCTGACCTGCAGGCCGGTCGCATTCTGATAGGGGGCGAGGCGCCGGGTCTCCTCGATCGACAGCTGCGAGCCGTACCAATAGGCGTTGTTGGCATGGCCGTAGAGCAGCACGCCGAGCTCGTCGATCCCGTCGACGATCTCGTCCTCTTCGAGGATATGCTCCTCAGGCTGCTGAACCCATTGCTGTCCGGCCATTTCGTCGAGCGACAGCACGGCGTCGTCCGCCGGGCGATAGGCGTAGTGGCAGGTCGGCCGGTAGACTACTTCGCCGGCCTCGCGCACGGTAAAATAATCGGCGATCGAGATCAACTCGTTGTGCGTGATCAGCCAGCCGTGCTGCGCCTTGGCGGTCGGCGTCCAGGAGCGCACGCGCGTGCCGGCGCCGGGATGCATCAGATAGATCGCGCAATCGGGGCCGAAGGCGTGGCGCTTGCCTTCCGGCGGCAAGTGCTTCTCGAAGGTGCCCCAGCCGAGTTCGGCCGGCTGCAGCCCCTCCGAGACGAACCCTTCGACCGACCAGGTGTTGATAAAGACGCCCATCGGCTTTGGGGCGGCGGCGCGCTGGGTGTCGCGCTCGGCGATGTGGATGCCTTCGACGCCGGCCTTGCGCGCCAGTTCCGCCCATTCTTGGCGCGAGGATGGATCGGCCGCCGCGATCCCGCAATCGGCGGCGACGTTCAAAAGCGCCTGCTTGACGAACCACGACACCATGCCGGGATTGGCTCCGCAGCAGGAGATCGCGGTCGGCCCAGGCCCCAAGGCGCGGCGCAGGTCGAGCACGGCCTCGCGCAGCGCGTAGTTCGAGCGCTCGGACTGCGTCAGACGCGGATCCATATAGAAGCCGGCCCAGGGCTCGGCGACCGTGTCGACGTAGAGCGCGCCGACCTCGCGGCAAAGACGCATGATCGCGACGGATGAGACTTCGACCGAGAGGTTCACGACAAAAGGCTGGCCCTCGCCGGCGGTGAGCAAAGGCTTCAGGAGATCGACAAAATTCTCCCTCGTCACGGCTTTTTGCACAAAAGCGATGCCTCGCTCGTCGAGCAAATGCCGGTTTTCGTCGACGGGATCGATCACGGTCAAACGTGATTTATCGAACGTGAAATGGCGTTCGAGGAGGGGCAAGATCCCGCGCCCGATCGAGCCGAAGCCGATCAGGACGATCGGGCCCGTAATCGCGCCATGCACCGGCCATTGTGACATTTCTATTCTCTCCAGTGAACGATATGGGCGACGCCGGAAACGTCCCTCTCGGCGACTAGGCAAGACCAGCGAGCGAGTCAAGCAGGCAAACTCAGCTCGGCGCGTTAATGGTTTCGTCCTGGATAGAGGCGCGCGGTCGGGCTTGAGGGTGAGAAGGTTCTGTCGGTTAGCATCGCTCGATGTCGGACATGTGGCGGGAAGAAGGCTGGCGATCGTCGCGGGCGTCGCGGCGGCCGTGCTTGGCGCGACCTTCTGCGCCGGCGTGCTTGTCGGCCGGCCGCTCGGGAGTTCACGCGGCGAGCTGCTGTTGCCCGGCGAGAGCGCCGGCCGGCATCACGACGCCCTTTGCATCCTGCAATGCGCCCGCGACAAGTTCGAGGCCCAGAAAACGAGCCTCGTCCACCGGTCCTGGCAACATCAGGTTTTCCGTCAGGCGGCGGGAAAAGCCGAAGGCTGCATAATAGGGCGCGTCGCCGACGAGCAACACAGCCTCATCGCCCGAAACGAAAGCGCGAAACAGCGCCTCAGCAATCATCCCGCGTCCGAAGCCGCGCGACCGGTAGGCTTTTTCGATGGCAAGCGGCCCGAGCAGTAGGGCGTCAACTCCGCCGGCGTCGATGCGCCACAAGCGCAGCGTCCCGATGAGCCTGTCTGCGTCCTTCATCACAAGCGCCAACCCTTTCGCCGGCTGGCGCCCTTCGCGCAGCCGCTCCGCCGTCTTTTCAAGGCGGGTCGGACCGAACGCCGCTTCGAGCAGCGCCTCGCGGGCGAAAATATCCGCGCGGGCCTCATCGGCGATATGAATTTCGGGCTCTGCGACGAATGCGGCAAAACGCGGCGCGTCGGGCATAAAATCGTTCGAGATCAAGGTCATCATGGCCTCCGCCGGCCGATTGCCGGGAGCGCAGACGACCCTCGCACCGCGCAAAGGCTCGCAATCGAGCCCTCGCGGCCGTTCGGGACAAGTTAGGTGGCGGATTGGGGGGAGCGACGGGCTCCCCCAGAGCTTCAAATCAGGCGGCTCAGATCACATAGGATTTCAGCGGCGGAAAGCCGTTGAAGCCAACGGTGGAATAGGTCGCCGTGTAAGCGCCTGTTCCCTCGATCAGCACTTTGGCTCCGATTTCGAGGCTGACGGGAAGGTGATAGGGATCCTTCTCGTAGAGCACGTCGACCGAATCGCAACTCGGCCCCGCGAGAACGCAAGGCTCGGTCGCGTCGCCGTCGAAGCCGGTACGGATTGGATAACGGATCATCTCGTCCATCGTCTCGGCGAGTCCGTTGAACTTGCCGATGTCGAGATAGACCCATTTCACCTTGTCGCCGGCGGACTTCTTCGAAATCAGCACGACTTCCGCCTCGATCACGCCGGCGTTGCCGACCATGCCACGGCCCGGCTCGATGATCGTCTCGGGGATATGATTGCCGAAATGCCTGTGCAACGACCGCAGAATCGATTGCGCATAGGCGCTCACCGCCGGAACATTCTTCAAATATCTGGCCGGAAATCCGCCGCCGAGATTGACCATCTGCAACGCGACGCCGCGATCGGCGAGATCCTTGAAAATTGCCGAGGCGGCCTTCAGAGCCCCATCCCACTGGCCCGGATTAGTTTGCTGCGAGCCGACATGGAACGACAGGCCATGCGCGTTGAGACCGAGCTGATGCGCGCGCTCCAACACCCGAGGGGCCAATTCGACGTCGCAACCGAACTTGCGCGACAGCGGCCATTCGGCGCCGGCGCCGTCGCAGAGCAGACGGCAGAATACCTTCGAGCCAGGCGCCGCGCCGGCGATCTTTTCGACTTCGGCCTCGCAATCGACGGCGAAGAGGCAAATCCCGAGCTCGAAGGCGCGCCGGATGTCGCGCTCTTTCTTGATCGTGTTGCCGTAGCTGATGCGTTCGGGGGTCGCGCCGGCCGCCAGCGCCTGCTCGATCTCGACGACCGACGCCGTGTCGAAGCACGAACCGAGACTGGCGAGCAGTTCGAGCACCCGTGGATCAGGGTTGGCCTTCACGGCGTAGAAAACGCGCGTATCCGGCAGGGCGTGGGCGAAAGAGATATAATTTTCGCGCACGACATCGAGGTCGAGCACGAGGCACGGACCGTCTTCACGGCGGTTGCGCAAAAACTCCAGGATACGATCGGTCATCGCGGCATCCCTTCGAACGGTGCGGAGAGTCCGCACCAGAACGAACTAGCTTCGGGGTGAAGGGCGATGCTGAAGGGCCGCCCGCGCTTTGGAGACGCGAGAGGTTCAGTTGACCCGCCATTCGCGACCGGCTGCGTTTCCGCGAGACAAGACCTCGGGGAGCGCATCCGATCTGATGCTGCGCCGTTGGACACTCGCGCCATGGAGGTGGCGCAATGCGCCATCCAGAGCGTTCATGGCCTTCGCTTGGAGTGGGAAATCCCCTCCGCACGCCCGGCAAGATAGACTAGCCTCTTCGGTAAGCCAGCTTTGGAGGCTGGCAGAGACGAAAAAGCCCGGTCCGTCGTTGCTTTAAGTCGCGTCCCCCGTTTGGCGGGGTTCGCCGGTTCGCCTCCGGCTGTCGGTCCTTTTCAGGCGGTTAACCGGCCTCTTGTCCGGATCCCCGCCAACCGACACACGACCACAGGCACGTGCGAAAATGGGCAAAACCAGAAATAGGGCGATTCGCTGAAAACACAAGGTTTTTTCAAAAAAATTCAGGCGGAAGTGATCCTTTGCGACCGCTGCAACCCCAAATCCACACGGCCCGGCCGCAATTGCGTCCGGAGCCGCGGCGCAAAATTTTCGAACCCTTCTCGCGCCATTAACTTGCGGCCGGCCCAAAAGGCCATTACCCCCATAAAAACAACGGACCCGGCAGCAGAATCGCCGGGCCGTCGCTCGGCCCGCCTCTCGAATCCCGGATGCTTATGCCCGACCTCAATCGCCGTACGCTCGTCAAGTGTCTTATCGGTTCGAGCGCATTTGTGACGCATGCGAGAACCGCCGCCGCGCAACCGGCTCAACCAGCGGCGCCGCCAAAATTCGACTTCGAAGACGTGGTGCGGCGCGCCCGCGATCTCGCCACCGCGCCATTCGACGCATCAATCGCCCCGCTTCCCGATACTTTGAACAAGCTCGATTTCGACGCCTGGCGCGATATCCGGTTCCGGCCGGCCAAGGCTTTTCCTTTGGGCAATGGAAGCCAGTTCCGGCTGCAGCTTTTTCACCTTGGCCATCTTTATAAGCGGCCGGTGACGATCAACACCATCCGCGACGGCATCCCGACGCCCATCCCCTTCACGACGAGCCTTTTCGACTATGGCCGCACCAAGCCGGACAAGCTGCCGGTCAATCTCGGCTTTGCGGGGTTTCGTCTCCACTATCCATTGAACTCGCCAGTGGTCTTTGACGAAGTGATCGCCTTTCTGGGCGCCAGCTACTTCAGGTTTCTCGGCCGCGACCAGCGCTACGGCGCGTCTGCGCGCGCTCTCGCGATCCAGGCAGGAAGCGAGGAAGAGGAATTCCCCTTCTTCCGCGAGTTCTGGATCGAGACGCCGGAGCCCCACGCCGACCGGGCTACGGTCTATGGCTTGCTCGACAGCCCGTCAACGACAGGCGCCTACCGGTTCGATCTCTATCCAGGCGTCGACACCACGATCGAGGTCTCGACCACCTTGTTTCCGCGCAAGGCGAACGTCAAATTCAGCCTCGCTCCCTTAAGCTCGATGTTCTTCCTCGGCGAAAACGACCACCGCTTAAATGATGATTTCCGACCCGAGCTGCATGACTCCGATGGGCTGCTCATCCACTCCGGCACCGGCGAATGGATCTGGCGGCCGCTGCGCAATCCTGTGAGGCCGGAAGTTTCGTCCTTTTTCGACCGCGACATCAGGGGCTTCGGACTGCTCCAGCGCGACCGCGACTTCGATCATTATCAAGATCTCGACCTCGCTTACGAATTGCGGCCGAGCTATTTCGTTGAGCCGCGCGACAGCTGGGGCGAGGGTCATGTCGATCTCGTCGAACTGCCGACCGAGCACGAGACCAACGACAATATCGTGGCCTCCTTCGTCCCGAACGAATCGCCGGAGCCGAACAAGCCGTTCTCTTTCGGTTATCGCCTCATTGCCAGCCTCAATCTCACCCGGCTGTCGCCAAACGGGCGCGTGCTCAACACCTATCAGACGACGGCGGCGGCGCTCGGCTCGACCGACCCGGTCACACCCGGCACGCGACGCTTCATCATCGATTTTCTCGGCGGCGACCTGCCCTATTACGCCGCCGACCCGTCGCTCGTCGAAGTGGTTCCCTCGACCAGCCAGGGCAAGATCGTGCGCTCGTTCCTCGTGCCCAATCCGCACACCAAGGGCTTTCGCGCGGCGATCGACGTGCAGCTCGAGGCCGGACAATCGACGGACCTTCGCGCCTTTCTGCGCCGCGGTTCGCGGGCGCTGACGGAGACCTGGACCTATCCGTGGCGCGCCGGGTAGGCCTGATGCGAAAGAGCTGACCGATGGAGCCGATCACGCTCTTTGTCGTGTTGTTCGAACGCGCACCCCCCGAAACGGGCGCGGCTTTTTTCCGACGATCCCCTTCGCCGGTTTGCTTTGGCGCGTGATATCATTGCGAAAACTTGCGTTTTGGGGCTCATGCCCGCGCATAGTTGGTTCGGGCGATTGGAGACGACCGGATGATGGTGCGGCCGGCGACGCCGGAGGATCTGCCCGCGATCGAGGCGATCGAGAGCGCTGTTTTCGACGGCGACCGGTTGTCTCGCCGCAGCCTGCGCCACTTCTTGAGCGCCGGGACAGCGCTCATGCTCGTGCTGGCGCTTCAAGATCACATTCTCGGCTACAGCCTGATCGCCTTCCGTAGAGGCTCCAAACGCGCGCGGCTCTATTCGATCGCGCTTTCGCCGGGGGAGCAGGGGCGCGGCCTCGGCCGATTTCTGCTCCTCTCGAGCGAGAACGCGGCGAAGGCGCATGGCGCGGCGTTCCTGCGGCTCGAAGTGCGCGCCGATAATGAAGGCGCGATCAAGCTCTACAGGAAGAACGGCTATCGGGTTTTCGGCGAATACGACGACTATTACGAAGACGGCGGAGGCGCCTTGCGCTTCGAGAAGCCGCTTTTGCACGATGGCGAAGATGTTGGCTAAGGCTTGAGCATTCTCCGATCAAGCTGAACCGTTGGTTAACCAATTGGGGCCCACAACTTTCAGAAAGGCGCGTCAAGACGAGATGCCCTGTCAAACTCGGATGTATGCGATCTCCGGCCAGCGCCATCGTTGCCCGGGGCGGCGGCGTCGCCTTGCGCTTCGACAAGCCGCTTGCGCACCGCGGCAATCAGAGAACCGCCGATCTGCTCGGTTCGTCCATTTGAACTTTCCCGATTGGCGCTGAGCCGCCCAAATGTTAAGACGCATTTTTATTGATCGGAGGGGTGAAGCATTGCAGCCACCAATTGGAAAATTGAATATGCCGCCCAAAGCATCCAGCAGCGATCTTCTCGGTCGGTTTCGGGAAATTGTCTCCGACCCGATCAACCTTCTTATCGAACGTGTTCCGCAAGCTGGCTTTATTCAAGATAATCTCGTCTGCCTTCATAATGGAAATCGCGTTCACTATTCCGGAAAGGACGCCTACTACGAAGGCTTCAGCGATATACTTGTCATCAATCGCGGCGTTCACGAACCCCTCGAAGAGTTTGCTTTTCAGGAATGTCTGAAAGTCCTTCCTCAGCGCCCATCGATGCTCGAACTCGGGGCTTATTGGGCGCACTATTCGATGTGGTTGAAGAAGAAGCGCCCCAACTCTGCGGTGACGATGGTCGAGCCGGATGCAGGCAATCTGCGCGTTGGATCGGCCAATTTCGAATTGAACAATTATCAAGGCGAATTCACGCAGGCATTTGTCGGTAAAGGCCACTTCGAAGTGGATGCTTTTCTTGAAAGCCGAAACGCTGGCCATCTCGAGATCCTGCATTCCGACATTCAAGGCTTTGAAGTCGAGATGCTTGAAGGCGCTTCGCGATCGCTGGCCCGGAACAAAATCGATTACCTATTTGTTTCGACCCATTCGCAAGAATTGCACTACGCGGTCGTCAATAAATTGAAGTCGCTGAATTATCGGATCGAAATATCGAGCGATTTCGAGTATGAAACGACGTCCTACGACGGCCTGGTCTTCGCCTCGAGCCCAATGGTCGCGTCAGTCCTCGGCGAGCATCAGCCGCTCGGCCGTTGCGACATAGCCGGCGCTGCTCCGGCCGATGTGCTCGGGCGCCTTCGTCGCATTGTAGGGCCGGATTAAGATTTTGCCCAAAGGCACTAATTCAGCAGCGGCCGCCCGAAGCCCGATCCGTTACCCCAACGGCCCCGGCTTCAGCCGCGACAGATCAAAACCTTCGATATCCTGCAAAAATTCGACGAACGCCGTCGCGCCATAATCGGCATAGGCTTCGCCCTTGCGCGCCGTCGCGGCGCTGGCGTCGCCCATCGCCCCGGATTCCGAAAGATCCTGGCTCATCCAGCCGAAGCCGGTCGGCCGGCCGACCCGCAGCCAGTTGAAATCGCTTTCGATGGCGACGCTCGCGGAGGGAAATTCGGCCGCTTCGTCGAGGCGCACGAGGTCGGGGCGAAAGCTCAGCATCAGCGAGGTCTCCATATCGCCGGCGTGAATCCCATGCGCTTTTTCCGCGTCGGAAAACAGCCCGTCCGGCGCGCCGAAGCGATGCATCGAGGCCATCGCCACGAACATGCCGAGCCGGGCGCGAAGGTCATGCGCGATGATGTCGAGAATAGAGACATTGCCGCCATGCGAGTTGAGCAGCACCAGCTTGCGGCAGCCGGCGCGAAAGACGCATTCGGCGAGCTCCGTCCAGGCCTTGACGACCGTCGCCGCCGAAAGGCTGAGGGCGCCGGGAAAATCGCTGTGCTCGATCGAACAGCCTGCGCTTTGCACGGGCAGAAACAGGACCGCCAGCTCCGGCGGCAGCCGCGCGACGATGCGCTCGACATAGCCCTGCATGATGAAGAAGTCGACACCGACCGGCAGATGCGGGCCGTGCTGCTCGATTGCGGCGACAGGCAAAACCGCGATGACCTCGCCCATGTCGGCGTCGTCGAAGTCGGTCCAGCTCATCTCGGCCCAGAACCGCGTGTGCAGCATAAATATGAAGATCCTCTGGCGCGGCGCGGACTCTGGGGCCCAGCGCTTGCATATTTTCGAGCCTCAAGCAAAAAAGCAAGCTGGCCGGCGCATGGTTCGAGGCGTCGCGCTCTCAAAAAGGGCCACAGTGAGACAGATTTTCGCGCTCATCCTTGGTTTCGCTATATCCTTCGCGCTCGGCGTCCCCGCCAGGGCGCTCGACCAAAAGCGCGATAAAGTCACCTTCGCGACCAACTGGCTCGCCGAAGCCGAACATGGCGGCTTCTATCAGGCGCTCGCCGACGGCACTTACGCGAGATACGGCCTCGACGTCACGATTTTGCAGGGCGGCCCGCAGACCAACAATAAGCTGCTGCTGGCGGCCGGAAAAATTGATTTCGACCTCGGCGCCAATCTGATCCAGGCCTTTGACGCGACCGCGCAAAACATTCCGATCGTCGCCGTCGCCTCGATGTTTCAGAAAGATCCTTTCATCTTGATGTCGCACCCCGGCGTCGGGCTCGACCATTTCGAGGATCTTCCACGGGCGACCGCCTTCATCGGCAAGGACGCTTTCGTCTCCGTCTACCAATGGCTGAGAACGGCCTATGGCTTTCACGAGGACCGGGTTCAGCCCTATACGTTCAACGCCGGGCCTTTCATCAGGAACGAGAATTCGATCCAGCAG
This sequence comes from uncultured Alphaproteobacteria bacterium, assembly GCA_963789645.1. Lineage (GTDB taxonomy): Bacteria > Pseudomonadota > Alphaproteobacteria > Rhizobiales > Beijerinckiaceae > Methylocapsa. The sequence continues at coordinate 675,082 of CAWBLM010000013.1, forward strand.
GGCTACGCCACCTCCGAGCCCTTCGAGATCGAGCGCCAAGGCGGCTTCAAGTCGAACGTCTTTCTCATCGCCGATTACGGTTATGAATTCGTATTCGACGCTGATCGAGACTCGGCGCGACATCATCGACAAAAATCCCGATCTCGTGCAGCGCTTCGTCGACGCCTCCATCATCGGCTGGATGAACTATATCTACGGCGACAACGCCAAGGCCAACGCGCTGATCCGCCGCGACAACCCCGAGATGAGCGAGGATCTGCTCGCCTATTCGGTCGCCAAAATGAAGTCGCTCGGCATCGTCGATTCCGGCGACGCGCAAAGGCTCGGAGTCGGTGCCATGACCGATCAGCGCGTCCAGAGCTTTTTCGACAAAATGGTCGCGGCCGGCCTTTTCAACCCGGATCTCGACTTTCGCCAGGCCTACACGCTGCAATTTATCAATAAGGGCGTTGGGCTCGATCTGAGGCCGCGCCAATGACCCCTCACACCGCCGGCGCGCCATGCTGAAAATGAGCGGCGGCCACGCGCTGGTTTCCTTGCGCGGCGTCGGCAAGAGTTACGCCGCCGGCGTGACGGCGCTGCAGGACGTCGATCTCGAAATCCGAAGCGGCGAATTCCTGACGCTGCTGGGGCCCTCCGGCTGCGGCAAATCGACGATTTTGCGGCTTATCGCCGGTCTCGAGGCGATCACTTCCGGCAATCTGATCCGCCGCTTCGAGGATGCCGGGGCGGCCATCGGCTTCGTCTTCCAGGATCCGACCTTGATGCCCTGGGGAACCGTCTTCGACAACGTCTTCTTGCCGCTGCGCCTTCGCGGACAAAAGCGCCGGACCGCCGCGCCGGCGGTGCGCGAGGCCCTGGCGCTCGTCGGGCTCGCCGATTTCGAGGACGCCTATCCCCGCGAACTATCCGGCGGCATGCGCATGCGCGCCTCGATCGCCAGAGCGCTCGTACTGCGTCCTCTTCTCCTGTTGATGGACGAGCCTTTCGCCGCGCTCGACGAAATCTCGCGCTTCCAGCTGAACGACGATCTGCTGCGGCTCAAAGGCGAGACCGGCTCGACGATCGTCTTCGTCACCCATTCGATCTACGAGAGCGCCTATCTCTCAACCCGCATCGCTGTGATGAGGCCGAGGCCCGGCCGCATCACGACGGAAATCGCCAATGATTGTCCGCGGGAAAACTTCCGCGCCAGCGCGGCCTTCGCGCGGATCTGCGAGCAAGCCTCCGAGGCGCTGCAACAGGCGATCAGCGAAGCGACGCCATTAGGCCCGCGATCATGACGGCGCCGCGTTGGCTCAGCCGCGCCGCGCCGCCAGCTGCGGTTCTCGCCGCGGCGCTGATCGCCTGGGAATTCTATGTGCGCCTCGACAATGTGCCGCCCTATGTTCTGCCCGCCCCCTCGCTGGTGCTGACGACGCTCGCGACCGACCGCGCCATCCTGTTTCCGGCGCTGCTGGTGACCTTGGGAACGACGTTGAAAGCGCTGGCCGCGGCCGTCGCCGGCGGCGTCGCTCTGGCCGCGCTTTTCGCGCAATCGAAATGGATCGAGCGGGCTTTCCTGCCGGTCGCCATCGTCTTGCAGGTGACGCCGATCATCGCCATTGCGCCCTTGCTTCTCATCTATCTCGACGCCGCGACAGCGGTGCTGGTCTGCGCCTTTCTCGTCGCCTTTTTTCCGATTCTCTCCAATACGGCTTTGGGCCTCGCCTCGGTCGATCACAATCTCGTCGATCTCTTCACGCTCTATCGCGCCTCGCGCTGGCGCACGCTGTTTCTGCTGCGCCTCCCCTCGGCGCTGCCCTATTTTCTCGGCGGCCTGCGCATCGGCGGCGGCCTCGCGCTCGTCGGTGCGATCGCGGCGGAGCTTGCCGCAGGCGCCGCCGGAAAAGGCGCGGGACTCGCCTTTCGCATCCTCGAGGCAGGCTACAGGCTCAATATTCCCCGCATGTTTGCCGCGCTCCTCCTCATCTCGCTGGCCGGGATCGCGATTTTCGCGAGCCTTTCCGCCCTTTCCGCCCTGCTCCTCCGCCGCTGGCACGAAAGCGCGATCGAACGGTAGAGCATGAGCCCGAAAAGTTGCAGACTTTTTGGAAAAGATCATGCGTCGAAATAACGAGAAAAGGAGCATGTTCGATGCGGCGCGGAATCATCAAGCTCTAGCCGCGCTCTTTGCCAAACCGCGGCGAGATCGGCTAGATTGCCGCGAACTCCACCCCACCCTGGATGAAAGCGCCTCATGTCTTCCCGCTATGACGTTCTTGGCCTTGGCAATGCGATCGTCGACGTCATCAGCCGCGCCGACGATGATTTTCTGATCGCGCAGGGCCTGCGCAAAGGCGGCATGACCCTCATCGACGAAGCACGCGCCGAACAGCTTTACGCGGCGATGGGCCCGACGACCATCATCTCGGGCGGCTCGGCGGCCAATACCATCATCGGCCTCGCCAGCCTCGGCTGCTCCGCCGCCTTCATCGGCAAGGTCAAGGCCGACGAACTCGGCGGCCTGTTCGCCCATGACATCCGCGCGGCGAAAGTTAAATTTTCAACCGCCGCCGCCCCTGACGGAACCGCCAGCGCGCGCTGCCTCATCGTCGTGACGCCCGACGGCCAGCGCACCATGAGCACATTTTTGGGCGCCTGCCAGGACCTGACCGAAGCCGACGTCAACGAGGAACTCATCGAAGAATCGGCGGTCACCTATCTCGAAGGCTATCTGTGGGACCCGCCGGCCGCCAAGGCCGCCTTCGTCAAGGCCTCGAAGATCGCCCGGGCCGCCGGACGCGAAGTGGCGCTGAGCCTGTCCGATTCCTTTTGCGTCGATCGCTACCGCGACGAATTTCTAGGATTGGTCCGCTCGGGCGCCGTGCAGATCATTTTCGCCAATGAGAGCGAATTGCATTCGCTCTACCAGACCGCCGATTTCGACTCGGCGCTCGCCCTGTTGAAAGCTGAAAACATTTTGGGCGTCGTCACGCGATCGGAACAAGGCTGCGTCATCGTCAAGGGCACCGAGGTTCTGACCGCGCCGGCCTTTCCGGTCGATCAGGTCGTCGACACCACCGGCGCCGGCGATCTCTTCGCGGCGGGATTTTTGGCCGGCTACACCAAGGGGCGCGACCTGTTGAGCTGCGCCAAGCTTGGCGCGCTGGCGGCCGCGGAGATCATCCAGCACATCGGCGCAAGGCCGCAGACGGACCTTTCGCAGCTCGCAGAGCAAAATGGGCTGGGGGTTTAGAGAGGCCCCGGCTGATATCAATGCCGCTTTCGGGTGGGTCGCCGCGGTCGCGGCATCTGTCGATTCAGGGAGACGATGCAGCCTTTATGGAGATTCCGTTCAGGTCCCGCCCCACGCATTATCGTGGACCGCGTCATCAGTCTCGGCGCACTTTGCGAAGTGGCGTTTCAGCTGCGGCGGCTTAGCCGCTCGGGCCGGGCGTATGTGTTCGACTGGTGGATCACGCCGCTGACGAGCGTTTCTGTAGTGCTGGAGCAAGGCGCGGACTCCGTGTTCGCGCCTCAGTTCCTGGTGAAAGTGCTCGATTATGGCGGACTGCCGGCGCTCTATTCGCGCCTCACCGCGACGGTCCATCTGCACGAGTATGCGAAGACCACCGATTTTCTCGCCCTCGATATCGAGACGATCGTGGCGACGCTGCAAGAAAAATACGCCGCACTACACGCGCGGCTGCTTGCCGATTGCGGCGCGGGAACCACTTTGTTCGTGCGCCAGCGGCTCGACGAGCACGACCCGAGAGGACAGGATCTCGAGAATTCGCTCGACCGTCTTTGCGCGCGGCTGACAAGCATAGCGGACGATCATCGCCTGCTGTTGCTGGACTACGAACCCGTGCGGCCGCGCGAGCGGCTGATTCAGGCGGCGGTTCCGCGCCTGCGCGACCTCAATGATCTCGGGTCGCGAAAGGGCTGGAACGCCTTGTTCCGCACGCAGGGCATCGACTGCCGGCGATCGGGACAAGGCTTTTCCTACGAAGATCTGCGGGCGTCGTTCAGGCGGCGCATCTGAGAGGCCGGCTCGTCGTTCACGCTTTTCCGAGGAACCTCGCTTGCAGTCTTTCCGACAAGCTTTACAAAAGGGACCGATTTTTTGAGTTGCGTAAAATGGTTGCGTTGGCGGCCGCGGAGGTCATCCAGCACATCGGCGCGCGGGCGCAGATGGATCTTTCGCAGCTCGCCGCGCAGAATGGGCGGGCGGTTTAGGGAGCGCGGCCCCCTTGCTGTTCTCGAGGAGGACAAGCCCACGGATCAACATTTAGTTTCTTCGTCCTACCCTATCCCGAAGATGTCATATGTCTGACGATGATGACCCTCATGCAGAGCGCCGACGGCTAACTTTCGAGCAAGCGGAGAGAGTTGAGCCGCTGCCGACGCAACTTCATCCTAAGGAATTGTCCAAGGAACTTAGGGCACTCCTATGGCAGCTCGTCTATAAGAGCCTTAACGAAGATACGAATTTTGACCACAATGTAAAAGTATTGGGGAGTTTCATTGGACACTGGAAGTGGATTCTATACGACTATCATGTAACGCACGAGTATTTGATGGCAGATGAATTTGAAAATAATTCCGTTATTCTTACCAAAAAATTGAAAGCGTTATTTAGTGGTGGAAGCTATGCTAAGGTTTTTGGATTTCTGCAGTTTGTCATTCGTCATCGAAGTCAGCCGTATCAATTCGCGGTAAATCTCGATCACATCCTCTCGACCGGTCGTTCAGCTTACCGGGTATTAGATCAGTGCACCATCATTCCCATCACATCCGAAGCCGAGCGGGTAACGCTTCATCGCGCTTTTGCCGATCTTGCCGCATCTGAATTTCGGGGAGCTCGAACTCATCTCAATACAGCCGGTTCCGAACTGACCGCCGGTGATTATACCTCTAGCATTAGAGAGAGTATCCATGCTGTGGAATTTGTTGCCCGGACTCTCGCGCCCTCAGGCAAGCTCAGTGAAGCCTTGGCCAAATTAGAAAAGTCGGCAGCAATCCATGGCGGCCTAAAGAATGGGTTCTCATCTATCTATGGCTACACCAGCGACCAACAGGGCGTACGTCACCCTCTTTTGGATGATTCTCAGGCCCAGGTTGATGAAGCAGACGCCGTGTTCATGATCGGGGCATGTGCGGCCTTTGTCTCCTATATGATTCATAAAGCGCGGCTGGCTGGCTCTTGACGCAGAAAAACTGACAGGTTGGCCCGCCCCACCGCCTCGCTGCGGGTGCCTCCCCAAAAGATGCGCATACGTGTGACTATTAGGTTTTCGTCAACCTTTTCGGAAGAATGAGTTGTCGAGAGCTCGGCAGCGCATTCAATAATGAGCGTTGCGCGGCGGGACTCTCGAAAATCTGTTGCATCGATCGACTATACAGCTTTGGTACCAATCATGCCGGGAGGCCCCCAATGCCGATTATTCACATCAATCGTTCACCAGCACAGCATCCGGATGGGTATGAGATCGCTGCGTCGGTCGATGGCGATGCTGTCGACATCAGGATCATAATCACAAGAGAGGCTATCAACACGATGGCCCCCCCACCTGGGACTTATCTTCAAAGACTGAACGACAACCTCCGGCGGTTTCGTGAGATCGCTAGCCGAAAGTATGACGCGCGCCAGATTGAGAAGGACGGCTCTATTTTGATCGAGACGGACGACGTTCGCAACTTGTCGTGAACAAATTCTGACTGGCATGCGCCATTATCGCGCACCACACACTCCTGGCGTCCTGGCGATGCTCTGACTCGCTCAGGGCCGGAAACAACGAACGAGCCATCCTTGTCCGCAGATAACGCCCGGCCGGGAACGAATTGATGCGGATTATTGCGGCGGCGGCGCTATATTTTCTAATCGTGTTTGGCGTTGGCTTCTCGCTTGGACAATACGTGTGTTGTTGCTGGAGCCGCGGCTCGGAGAAACGATAGCTGTGCTCTGCGAGGCGCCGTTTCTTCTCATTGCAATCATGCTGGCCGCCCAATGGGTCTCGAGAAAGTTGCGGTTGGCTATGAACGTCAGGCCGCTCGCAGCGATGGGCGCCGGCGAGGCTCGTTCTACAGCGGCTGGATGACTTCGGCGTCGGGGCCTTCCTGCGTGGAATCACACCGGCGCAGCAATTTGTCCATTTCGCCAGACCGGCCGGGTTGATCTATGCGGCGCGGCTCATCGCCTTTGCGGCCACGCCCATTTTGGCGAATCGGCGACCACCTCGCCCCCATTCCTCAGGCGCGGGATCACGCAGACGTGACGCCTCTCCCGTCGCCAGACTGTAACGGCGGTCGCCTCGCCTACGAATCTTCGACAAGTCCTTAGCTGGTCTTGTTATATGCCTTAAAGCCAATCAATCGAAGAACGATCAACAGGAGAAATTGACATGAAGAAGATCTTGGTAATCTGTGCAACGGTTGCAACGCTCGGCGCCGCCGCGGTCAGCTCAGTTCAGGCACGCCCTTCGGCGGCGGACGTCCCGGCCACGGCCGCAATCCGGGCGCTGGACCTCGGCCAGCTGTACAGCCAACCGAACGCCACGCGTAGCCCGCACAACGCGCAGGGAGCGTGCTATAGGGAGAGAGCCCTCGACGCTTGGGGATTCAATTTCCGCCTGCCCCAACCAACGGTTTGCTAAGTTTGCCACTCTGGTTGGCAGGGCCCCAGAGGCTTGGCCAAAAGGTCAAGCGCTCTGGCGGCTCCGTCAGGCCGGCAAATATGGCGTTAGGCGGCGCGACGAGCGCCGTTCACACCTCCGTTTGCATCAACGCCAAGGACGATGCGCGAAGCGCCTCGAGCAGCCGCTCTATTGGACTTTTGAAACAGCTGCTTTACCAAGTTCGACCACTGACGGAGGAAGCGCCATATATCCAAAGTATGGCGCGTAGCTCTGGCCCTCTTCCAGCGCGTAGCTAACGAACGAGGTCAAGGAGCGGGTTTGCTCCGCCGGATAGCTGCGATAGAGCAAAAGCCAGCTGTAGGTGACGATCGGATAGGCCTTCGGCCCGGCGGGATTGGTCGTCAACTCATCGAGTGCATCGAGGCTGCCCTCTGCCGAAGCCGCAAGAGCGGCGGTTCCGGACTGCGGCGTAGGCGCCACAAACTCGCCATCCCTGTTCTGCAGGATCGCCATCGGCAGGCCCAGCCGCAGCGCGAAACCGTATTCGATATAGCCAATCGAGCCTTCGCTGATCTTGATCCGACGCGCTACGCCTTCGTTGCCAGGCGCATGCATCGAAGCATGCGGCCAATCGATGAGCTTGCCGACGCCAGGTCCGCCATTCGACCATGCCTTGCTTACCGCCGCGAGATGGTCCGTAAAGGCGTAGGTCGTTCCGCTGGAATCCTGCCGGACGACGACGGCGATGTCGGTTGACGGCAGATTGAGGCCGGGGTTGGCGGCGACGATCCGCGGATCGCGCCAGCTCCGGATCTTGCCGAGAAAGATATCGACGTAAACGTCTTGCGGCAGCCTCAGCGGCCCCTTGACGCCGGGGAGGTTATAGGAAAGCACGATCATTCCGGCTGTGCTCGGCACCTGGACGACGCCGCGCTTGATCTTGTCCGCCTCGGGCGCCGGGATGAAGACGTCGCTAGCGGCGAAATCGACTGTGCCGGCTTCAAAACGCGCGACGCCTTCGCCAGACCCTACGACGGCATAGTTGATAGTCGTGCCCGATTGGGTCATGTCGAATTTGTCGATCCAGGCCTTTAAGAGTGGCGCGACAAAAGTTGACCCCGCCCCCTGTAGCTCCACAGTCGCGGCCGAGGCCGGCTCGATCGTGGCCGTCATGTTCGCGATAGACAGCGCCCCGGCAAAAAGCGCGCCCATTACGATCGCCGGTAAGTTCTTTTGCTTTGACGTAGACATGTTTTTACCTCCATCGAGAATAGGCGGTCGAACCCAAGGTCCCGATCGGCTAACCCGGCCGGCGACCCGTTCCTCAGCCCTCTCTCGAGGGCTCTTTCAGATCGCGCTCAGCCTGGTCCGCGCGGCGAGTGACTCCGCGTCCTCTTTTCGTTCGCTGTATCGATTCGTGAGGTAGGCCGAGGCGTCGCGCGTCAACAGCGTGAACTTCATCAACTCCTCGGTCACATCGACAACGCGATCGTAATAAGACGAAGGCTTCATCCTGCCCGCATCGTCAAATTGCTCGAACGCCTTGGCGACCGAAGACTGGTTCGGGATCGTGATCATGCGCATCCAGCGGCCAAGCACGCGCATCTGATTAACGGCATTGAACGACTGCGAGCCGCCGCTGACCTGCATCAGCGCCAGCGTCTTGCCTTGCGTTGGCCGAACCGCGCCAATTGACAGCGGGATCCAATCGATCTGCGCCTTCATGATGCCCGTCATGGCCCCATGCCTTCGGGGCTGCACCAGACCTGCCCCTCGGACCAGGCCGACAATTCTCGCAGCTCCTGCACCTTCGGATGGTCGACGGGCGCATCGTCCGGCAAAGGCAGGCCGCTCGGATTGAAGATCCTCGTTTCAGCTCCGAAAGCTTCGAGCAGGCGGGCGGCTTCCAGCGTCAGAAAGCGGCTGAACGACCTTTCGCGAAGCGACCCATAGAGCAGCAAAATGCGCGGCCGATGCGTCGCCGGCCGCGGCCGCAACGCGGTCGGATCGAGGCAATCAAAAGCCGCTGGATGCACATTTGGGAGGTGTATCAGATCAGGCAATGCGATGCCCCGCTTGGTCTATAACCACTTCACCGTCTTCTTTGACGAAGCAGCCAATCCTGGGGTTCGGCAGGACGTCGAGCACCCGCTCCGACGGTCGACACAGGCGTGCGCCTAGCGGCGTTTCCACGATCGGCCGGTTGATCAGGATCGGATGCGCGAGCATGAAATCAATCAGCTCGTCATCGGACCATTTAGGGTCGGCAAGCCCAAGCTCCGCGTAGGGCGTACCCTTTTCGCGCAGGAGCGCCCGCGCCGAAATTCCCATCGCCTTGATTAGCTCCACCAGCCGCTCGCGGCTAGGCGGAGTCTTAAGATATTCGACGACGACCGGCTCTTCGCCGCTTTGCCGGATCATGGCGAGAGCGTTGCGGGACGTGCCACAGGCGGGGTTGTGGTAGATAGTGATCGTCATTGGGCCGGCTTCTCTTTTGTTGCGACGAGACGCACAGCGGCGCCGCGCTCGTACCAATCCTTGCTGCGATTGACGATCCAGACGACTGACAACATCACCGGGACTTCGATCAGCACGCCCACAACCGTCGCGAGCGCGGCGCCCGACCGGAACCCAAAAAGGCTGATCGCCGCGGCGACCGCCAGCTCGAAAAAATTGCTGGCGCCGATCAGCGCTGACGGGCCGGCGACACAATGCTGCTCGCCGAGCGTCCGATTAAGAAGATAGGCGAACCCGGAGTTGAAATAGACCTGGATCAGGATGGGCACGGCCAGAAAAGCGATGATGGCCGGCTGCGCTATGATCTGCTCGCCCTGGAAGCCGAAGAGCAGAACCAGCGTCGCGAGCAGGGCTACGAGTGACAGCGGTTGCAAGGTCTTGAGCATTGCGTCCAAGGCGCGCTGGCCATCCTCGGCGAGGAGGCGACCCCGCAGAAGCTGCGCCAGGATGACCGGCACGACGATGTAAAGCGCGACCGAGAGGGTCAGCGTCGCCCAGGGGACAGTGATCGCCGAAAGGCCGAGCAAAAGGCCGACAATCGGCGCGAACGCCACGATCATAATGGCGTCGTTCAATGCCACTTGAGAAAGGGTGAAATGCGGCTCGCCCTTCGTCAGGTTCGACCAGACAGCCAGCCGAGCAGCGCCATCGAGAAAGGCTTGATCGCCCAGTTGATGAACAAGGTCACGCCGATGCCGCGCCAATGGGCGCCAACCTGCCTCAGCGCGGAAAAATCGATCCGGATCAGCATAGGAATGATCATCAGCCAGATCAGGACAGCGACCGGAATGTTGACGTGCGCAACTTCCGCCGCGCCGATCGTGTGAAACACGCCGGGCAGCAGATGGCCGAGAACAACACCCGCAAGGATGCATAGCGCGACCCATAGTGTCAGATAGCGTTCAAAGATGGACATGATTCAATTTGCTCCCGAGAGCGGCAAGGCTGGTGGAACCCGCCGATGCGGTTTTTGAGCTAGTGGCTCGCCGCCGGCGCAGATCGTAAGTCGCCATCAGCTCGCCTTTGCCGGGCCAGTGGTCGAACCCTCCATGCGGCCAATGTCGCGCAGCTTGGCGCCGAGCGCCATATGGTCGATGCTCTTCAACGGCAGCGCCGTGAATACGGAGATGCGGTTCTTGAGGTAGCGGAACGCCGTGACGAAAGCCGCTTCCTTTCGAATGTCGGTTCCCTCGACGGCCGCCGGGTCCTCGATGCCCCAATGGGCTGTCATCGGTTGTCCCGGCCAGATCGGGCATCTTTCAGCGGCCGCGTTGTCGCAAACCGTGAACACGAAATCCATCACGGGCGCGCCGGGCGCGGCGAACTCTTCCCAGCTCTTCGAGCGGAAGCCGGTCGCCGGATAATCGTAGGATTCCAGCACCTTCAGAGCGAACGGATTGACTGCGCCCTTGGGGTGGCTTCCGGCGGAGAAAGCGTTGAAACGTCCCGCGCCATCTTTTTGCAGGATCGATTCGGCGAGGATCGAACGCGCTGAATTGCCGGTGCACAGAAACAACACGTTGTAGATGCGATCAATCATGAGCATTGACCTTCGGAGGGCAGCACGGCGTGAGCTCGGCGATCAGCGGCGCGCACAGTTCAGGATTGCCGCCGCAGCAATCCTTGACGAGGAACAGCGTCAGGTCGCGCAGCCGGTCGAGATTGGCGCGATAAATGACAGCGCGACTCTGCCGCTCAGCTTCGACCAGCCCGGCTCGCGCAAGCACCGCCAGATGCGTGGACATGGTGTTGTGCGGCACCGCGAGCTGACGAGCGACTTCGCCGGCCGGCAATCCTTCCGGCTCGTGCTTGACCAAAAGCCGAAACGCATCGAGGCGCGTCGCTTGAGCCAGCGCTGTCAAGGCGAGAATGGTTTCTTCCTTGTCCATATGTCGAGACTAGCAGACATATTTTAGTGTGACAATGGCAGAGAAGCGTTTCGATCAGTCTGCGCCGCCTGCGGCATTTGTAGGATTGGCGCCTCCAAATGTCGGATTCTGGGGCCAAACTGGGCCGTTTCACGTGAAACGGCTCAAATTTCCGGCCGCACCTCGCCTCGGCGCCGCTCGGTACGAGAGGTCATCGTTTCTCCTGAAAAAACCGGCGCAGCATCTGTGCCGCCTCGCTCTCGCGCAGGCCGCCGTAGACCTCCGGCGCGTGATGACAGGTCGACTGCGCGAAAAAGCGCGGGCCGTGCTCGACCGCGCCGCCCTTCGGATCGGGCGCGGCGAAATAAAGCCGGCGGATGCGGGCGAAAGAGATCGCCGCCGCGCACATGGCGCAAGGCTCGAGCGTCACATAGAGGTCGCAGTCCGTCAGCCTCTCCGAGCCGAGCGCCTGGCACGCCTGGCGAATCGCCAGAATTTCGGCATGCGCGGTCGGGTCGCGGGCCTCAACCGTCCGGTTCCCGGCGCGGGCGACGATTTGCCCGTTTCGCGTCATGGCCGCGCCGATCGGAACCTCGGCGCGCGCAAAAGCGGCCTCCGCCTCCAAAAAGGCGCAGGACATAGGATCTGGCGAGGATTCCCGATCGCTCCGGACCGTCGGCATCTCTGATCGGCGCCTCGAATTAAAATCGCCCCCGCGTTCCCCTTTCACAGAAGAGTTTGCTATTGGGAACCATGCGTGATGACCCGACCATAGACCATTCTCCTTTCTCCCGCTCCGCCCGACGCGCGCGCAAAAAACTCGCGCCGCTCGTCCCTCGTCAGCGCCAACCTGCGCCGGCGGGGCTCTCAGGCGAAAACACGGCGGCGCCGCAGCGGATCGCCCAGCGGATCGCCAAGGTCATGGCGCGCGCCGGCGCCTGCTCGCGCCGCGACGCCGAAGCCTGGATCGCCGAGGGCCGCGTCGCGCTGAACGGCGTGGTCCTGACCAGCCCCGCCGTGAACGTCACCGAGGCCGACGAGATCACGATCGATGGCGCGCCGCTCGCCGCGCGCGCAAAAACGCGGCTCTTTCTGTTTCACAAGCCGCGCGCTCTCGTCACGACGGAGCGCGACCCCGAAGGCCGCCAGACCATTTTCGACTATCTGCGCGAACATTGGCCGGAGGCGCCGCGGCTCATCAGCGTCGGCCGACTCGACATCAACACGGAAGGGCTGCTGCTGCTCACCAACGACGGCGGGCTCGCGCGGGCGCTCGAGCTTCCTTCGACCGGATGGGTGCGCCGCTATCGCGTGCGCGCAAAAGGCGCGGTCGACCAGGCGGCGCTGGACCGGCTGCGCGACGGCGTGACCGTCGACGGCGTCGACTATGCCGGGATCGAGGCGAAACTCGATCGCGCGCAGGGCGCGAACGTCTGGCTCACCATCGGTCTTCGTGAGGGCAAGAACCGTGAGATCAAGCGCGTGCTCGAACATTTGGGGCTCGAGGTCAACCGTCTGATCCGCCTCTCGTTCGGGCCGTTCCAGCTGGCCGCGCTCGTGGCCGGCGGCCTGGAGGAGGCGCCGACCCGCGTTGTGCGCGACCAGCTTGGGCCAGCGCTCGCCAAGGCCGCCGGCGTCGACTTTTCCGGCCCCCCCGGCAAAGAAGACTCGCCAGCGCCGTCTGACGCGCCGCGCGCAAAGCCGAACGCCGATGGTGGCGCGAGACGAGGGCCGCCCCATTGGTCAGCGCGCGGAAGCCAGCATTCGTTTGAGCCGCATCGGGGCGAACCGCGAATCGAAGCGCGCAAAAAGCCGGCGCCGGGGCCACGCAAACATGTTTCAGTGCTGCGCCAGGACAAAGCAGAGCAAGGCGCGCGCAAAAAAACCTTCCGTGGTGAGACGGCCGACCGCAGCGGGCGCAGCGTGTCTGTTGAGCGCCTCGTCCCCGTCGAGCGCGCCGCGCGCGGACAGGCGACGGCGTCCCGGCCCGGCGGAAGCCGAGACAAGATGGCGGCGGCGACGCGCAACGCCCGCCGTTTCGAAGCCGAACGCAAGCAACGCGAGAGCGGCGCGGAGCGCCCTGCCCGCGGTCCCGTCCAGACGCAAGGCGATGAGCGCTCCCCAACGCCGCGCCCGCGATCCGAAGCAGGATCAGCGGATAGGGGCAGCCACGGGCACTTCGGCGAGCGCCCGGCAAAAGCCCGTGCCAAATTTGCCGGCCCCGAAACGGGGGCGCCTTCGCCCAAAGACGCGCGCGGCGACAAGCGGACGCGAGGTTTCGCGGCCGGCGCGCGCCAGGGCGGCCCGGCGCGGAATTGGCGCGGCGAGGACAAACGTCCCGGCGGCCACGGCGGCAAGCCGGGCGGCCCGCCGAGGGGAGCTGGCGGTCCCGGCAAAGGGCGCACGCGCCCAAAACCTTAAATCATGCGCGTCGTCGGCGGCCGGCTGAAAGGCCGGCCGCTCAAAGGACCGGCCTCGGATTCGATCCGGCCGACGTCCGACCGTCTGCGCGAGAGCCTGTTCAACATTCTCGAGCATGCGTACGGCGGGCCGGTCGAAAGCGCGCGGGTGATCGACCTTTTCGCCGGCACGGGCGCGCTGGCGATCGAGGCCCTGTCGCGCGGGGCGGATTTCGCGCTTCTCGTCGATCACGGCGCCGAGGCTTGCGGTCTGATCCGCGCCAATGTCGAAGCGCTCGACCTCGCGATCGTGACGCGCCTGCTACGGCGCGACGCGCGCAAACTCGGCGCGGCGCCGGGCGGCGAGCGCTACAGCCTCGCCTTTCTCGATCCGCCTTATGGCAAAACCCTCGCGGCGCCCGCGCTCGCGGCGCTGCGCGACGGCGGCTGGCTCGAACGCGACGCGCTGGTCATCATCGAGGACACGGCGCAGATCGATGTGGCGCTGCCGGAAGGCTTCGCGCTGTGCGAGGCGCGACGCTTCGGCGACGCGCAGCTCATCTTTGCACGCGCTGTCTAAGCGCCCGCGCTCGCCCCGAGGCGCCATCGTATGACAATTAGACGCCCGGCTCGACTCTCGATGCCCACCGGGCGTTCGTCCAAATCGAACGGTCAGGGCAGTAACACCTTGTTGATCACATGGATCACGCCATTCGATTGCAGCACGTCGGCGATGGTGACGCGCGCCGTGCGGCCTTTAGAATCGGTAATCCAATAGCCCTTGCCTTTTTCGCTGATGGTGACGGGCTCCCCTTGCACAGTCTTGTAGGTGGCTTCGCCGCCGCCTTGTTTGATTGCCGCGGCGAGATCTGCGGTGGTGACGCGGCCGGGAAGGACGTGGTAGGTCAGAACGCCGGTCAGTTGGCCCTTGTTCTCGGGCTTCAACAAATTGTCCACCGTGCCCGCCGGCAGCTCTTTAAAGGCCGCGTTGGTCGGCGCGAAAACGGTGAACGGGCCAGGGCCTTCGAGCGTATCGACGAGGCCGGCCGCCTTGACCGCCGCGACGAGCGTCGTGTTGTCTTTGGAGTTGACGGCGTTTTGAATGATGTTCTTGCTCGGATACATGGCGGCGCCGCCGACCATCTTGATCATCTCGGCGGAACTGATGCTGGAGACTCCGGCGGCGGCGATGAAAGCGGCGGCGGCTAGGGTGAGGCGCTTGAGTTTCATTAGGTTGGCTCCTTGCTGATCAAACCGGCTTCATGGCCGGCATGTCAGGCTTTACGGGAGCTTTCGCGGAAAAGTTTCAAGGCCCGCCAACCTATATCGCGCCGGCAGAATCCGCCCGGCCAGTCGATGGCGTCGACCGCCGCGTAGGCCCGGGCTCGCGCCTCGGCGATGTCGTCGCCGAGCGCCGTTACGTTCAACACGCGGCCGCCGTCGGCGATCAGGCGCCCGCCGTCAAGCTTGGTGCCGGCGTGAGTGATGGTGACGAAGGGCATCGCGGCGGCGCGCGCAAGATTGTTGATCTCGCCGCCCTTGATGGGGGCGTCGGGATAGCCCTTGGCGGCGAGCACGACGGTGAGCGCCGTCCGCGGCGAAAGACGGATCGCGCGCTGCGAGAGCCGGCCCTCGACGCATTCCATGATGAGCGTCAGCAAATCATCCTGCAGGCGCGGCAGCATGACTTGCGCCTCGGGATCGCCGAAGCGCACATTAAATTCAATGAGCTTTGGACCGTCGGCGCCGATCATCAGCCCGGCGAACAACACGCCGCGGAACGGCGCGCCGATCGCCGCCATGCCCTTCATCGTCGGGTCAATGATCTCGCGCATCACCCGCGCGGACATCGCCTCATCCATGATCGGCGCGGGCGAATAGGCGCCCATGCCGCCGGTGTTGGGGCCGCTTTCGCCTTCCCCGACGCGCTTGTGATCCTGCGCGGACGCAAAGCTCACCGCGCGTTCGCCGTCGCAAAGGGCGAAGAAGGAGGCCTCCTCGCCCTCAAGAAAGTCTTCGATGACGACGCGCTCGCCGCCGGCGCCGAAGCCGCCCGCAAACATCATCTCGATCGCCGATTCTGCTTCCGCAACGCTCGTCGCGACGACGACGCCCTTGCCGGCGGCTAGGCCGTCCGCCTTGACGACGATCGGCGCGCCTTTTTTCCGCACGTAGGCTTTAGCGGCCTCGGGCTCATCGAAGCGGGCGAAGGCGGCGGTCGGAATGCCGAAGCGCGCGCAAAATTCCTTGGCGAAAGCCTTTGAGCCTTCGAGCCGCGCCGCCGCCTTGCTCGGGCCGAAGGCCGTGAGGCCGCGAGCTTCGAGATCGTCGATCAGTCCCGCGACGAGAGGCGCCTCGGGGCCGACGACGATGAGGTCGATCGCATTGGCCTCGCAATAGCCGACGATCGCGCCATGATCGGACAGGTCCAGCGCCGTCATCCGCCGCGCGAGCTCCGCGACGCCCGGATTGCCCGGCGCCGCGAACAGGGCGCCGAGGCGCGGGCTTTTGGCCAGCGCCAGCGCCAGCGCGTGCTCTCGCCCGCCCGAACCCAGAAGAAGAACGTTCATAATGCGCGGTCCGTCTCGCGCCGCGCCTAAGGGCGGCCGCGCCCTTATCCGCGCCAGCGCCGCCGATTGCAAGGCGCGCTTCTCGCCTGGCCGCCAGCGGGGTCCGGCGCCGGCTGCGGCGCAAATTTAAGAAAAATCTAAGAACGCCGTAAGGACGCGAGCCGCGCGAAGCTCCATGCTCGCATCGTTGACGCCCCCTCTTTTCCCTCGCGTCAACTCCAACGGACACTTGAGCATTTTTCCGAGTTCTCAGCCTCGGAAGAATGCTCTTTTTCTTCGGCCCGACGGCGGCAACGACCGCGATCGGCGCGTCTCTTCAAACCTCTATGGCTCGCCGGCGACAGCCCGTGCCAACGACGCAGGATTGCCTAAAACGCGGAAACGAGGCAAATTGGCGAACGATTAGGCAGCTATCTGGTGAATGTCGGTTAAGGCCTTGGCCATTGCCATCGTCCGCAGGTCTGAGCGGGGGTAACATGGGAAACAAAATAAGGCCTTCTGAGTTTGTTACCCAATGTCTATGACTTTGACAGACATTTTCGGCAACTCAATGGGAGATATGGAATAAATTTCTTAACGATGTCATCATTTTTCGCGCTTCTTTGATCCGCGCTGTTTCGAGGGGGGTCGCGGGTTCGAATCCCTCTTGTGGCACCAATAAAATCAATAAATTAGACAGGAGTTTTCTCGTTTCGAAATATGGCACCTCCCTTCCGGTAAGCATACGCTAAGCGATATCGGAAATTCAGGGATAAGAGGAGTAATCGTTTGGCGTCCTGGAAGCGAGTTTCATGTTGCTCTTTCGCCGCAAACGCGGCTTCAGGTTCATGCGCTGGCACTGATAATTGGGGGAAATGGGCATGGATCGCCGCAACTTCATCAGAGGGCTCGCCGGACTGGCGCTCTGCCCCGTCTGCGCAAGAGCCGGATTTGCGGCGGAGACGGGGCACTGGAGCTACGATAGCGTAACTGGCCCCGACCATTGGGGCGATCTCGAGGCCGCCAACCGCGTTTGCGCGGTCGGCACCCAGGAATCGCCGGTCGCCATCGATGATTCGATTTCCGCGCGATTGCCGCCGCTCCGCTTCGCCTGGACGGCGCAGGCCGACACGATTGTCAACAACGGCCATACGATCCAGCTCAATTTCGCCGACGGCGGCCAGCTGAAAGTCGGACGAAACGCCTACAAACTGGTGCAGTTCCACTTTCATCATCCGAGCGAACATCTCATCGACGACAAAACCTCCGCGATGGAGATTCATTTCGTTCATCAGCATGAGTTGGGCGGGCTCGCCGTCGTCGGCGTTTTCGTCAAGCCGGGCCAGCGCAACGCCGCCTTCGCCAGGGTCATGCGCGCCATGCCGGAGGGCGCGGGCGATCCCGTCAAGGCCGACGCGGCCATCAATCCCCTCGCCCTGTTGCCGCCGACGCGCGGCTATTACCGCTACGAAGGGTCGCTGACGACGCCGCCCTGCAGCGAAACGGTCGAATGGTTGGTGCTCAAGACGCCGATCGCGGCGGCCAAATCCGACATCGCCGCCTTCGCCAAATTATACCCGATGAACGCACGACCGGCGCAGCAGCTCAATCGCCGCTTCGTCCTGCGCTCCGGCGGCTGAGGCCGCCACCCCTAAAATCGGGGGCGTCCTCGCGGGAAAGCTCAGTCTAGGCCTAATGGGCCGCCGCTATTTTCGCCTTTAGCGACAGTGCGCAGCGCCTCGTTTTTTGCAGTCTCCGCACGCCTTGCGCGTGGTCAGCGCGCCAGCGCCCGGAGATAGGAAATCGCCGCTACAAAGCCCCATGCGCAAACTGGTTCAATTTTCCGCCCTCGCCGCTGGCGCGCTCAGCGCGGCGCCGGTCATCGCGCTCGACTGCGCCAGGGCGACGGCTCCAGTCGAGAAGGCGACCTGCGGCCATCCGGCCGCGGCGGGCGCGGACGAAGCCATGACTAAAGCCTATAACGACCTCGCCGCGACCTTGTCGCCGCAGCACATGGCCGGGCTGGTCACCTCGCAAAGGCGATGGTTGAAGCGCCGCGCCGACATATGCTTGGCCCGCGAGGGTGACGGCGTCGCCGCATGCCTCGCGGATGAGACGAAGCGGAGGCGCGCCTTTCTCGCGGGCGAGCCGTTGAGCGGCCCGGGCGCCGCGCAAAAATTCAGGCCGGTGCTGATCCAGCATGTCGGCAAACCCACCCAATATGATCTCGACGTCAATGCGCAGGAATTCGCCGACCTTGCGCTTCCCGGCGAAAAGCTGTTCAACGCCAAGGTCGACAAGCTGCTGGAAGGCGTTCCCCGGGTGGACCAGACGGGCTTTCGCCAAAAAATGGTCTATTCCTATATCCTCGACGTCAGCGCATCTTTCGCATCGCCAAAATTCGTCTCCGGCCATGTCGAGCTCTATGATTTTTCCGGCGGCGCGCATGGCAATTCGAGCACCGCGAATTTCGCCATCGACCTTTCTTCGGGAAAGGAGCTCTCTTTCGCCGATCTGTTCGAGCCGTCCGCGAGACAAAAATTCGATGATGAATGCCTCGCGCAAATCAAGCGGCAAAAGCTCGAAAGAATGCCGGACGACCCATTTGGCGTCGTCAGCGCGGCGGAGCAGAAGAAGACCATCGAAGACAGCGTCGGCGATCTGTCGCGCTGGAGCTTTTCGGCGGACAAGGCGGAGGTCACTTTCGATCCTTACGCGCTCGGCGCCTATGCCGAAGGGTCTTATGCTTGCGATTTTTCCGCGGCGCTGCTGCGGCCGTTTTTAAAGGTCGACTATTTCGCCTCTGCCGCGAATGGCGCCATTCACGCCCCTTGAATCCGCGAAAAAGAGAGCGGAGCGTCGGCGCTTCGCACGTATTTCTCCGACTGATTAAAAGACAATCGACTTGGTCTCCGTAATCGTCGCGCCGTTTGCAGGCAAGGGGATGGCGGGAAGAGGAAAGTTTTGCCTGTCTACCGCGGGTTCAAGCCATTGAAGAGACGAGCTAGCGGGTATGGAAGGATCTGCCGCGCCAACTCCCGCGCCGATCGATAACATGGCGTTCGTAGGGTCGATATTCCAACTGTATACGATTTTAATTTGGCACGAAAATGATGTTCCGGAAATTGTTGCGGGCGATGAAAATGCCTTACTGGCGTTAGCATCTGGGCCTGTAGCATTGTATAGGTCGATGCCAGCCCCACACCAAATCTTTGGCGACACTGGCGACGACTTAATCGCGCCGGAAATGTTGAATATTATAGTTCCTCCCCTCGTTTGAACAGCCGCTGGATCGGCAGCTTGAGGAGTTTGTGGGATTTGTCTGAGAGCGCCAGTAATCGGATTTTGCATCACGCCAAGAATGGGAGGGCTTCCTTGTTGAGCGTGCGCCACGCTCGAAACAGAAAAAAATCCAAAAAACAATACCGACATGCGAAAGTTCATTGTTTTCCCCAACAACGCGCCATTGCCGGAAAGATTGCGGAGCCTCCCACGCCAAGCGACAGTCGGCAAGCAAAAAGATCAACAGTCGTGTTCTTTACATCACCTCCGGCCAAATAGCTTTTCGACGTCGGCGAGCTTCAGCTCCACATAGGTCGGGCGGCCGTGATTGCATTGCCCGGCGCCCGGCGTCCGCTCCATCTCGCGCAACAGCGCGTTCATCTCTTCGGGTCGCAGACGGCGGCCGGCGCGCACCGAATGATGGCAGGCCATCGTCGCCAGCACCTGGTCGAGCCGGCGCTCCAGCGAGGCCGCCGCGTCCTCGCTCAAGGCGCAGGCGAGGTCGCGCAACAGACGGCCGGGATCGGCGCCCTGCAAAGCCGCGGGGATTTCCCGCACCGCCATCGCGCCCGGCCCGAAAGGCTCGACGATCAGGCCGAATTCGGCGAGCAGCGCCCCGGAATCGGCGATCAGATCGACTTCGCATTGGGCCATTTCGACGATCGCCGGAATCAGCAGCGCCTGACGCGGCGCGGCGCGCCCGGCCCGCGCCGCCTTTAGCCTTTCATAGACGAGGCGCTCATGCGCGGCGTGCTGGTCGACGATGACCAGCCCGTCGCGGGTCTGCGCGACGATATAGGTCTCGTGCAGCTGCGCCCGCGCCGCGCCGAGCGGGGCGTCGAGGTTTTGAGGCTCAGGCTCGGCCTGATGCGCGCGCGCATCGGCGGAAGCGCCCAGCTCCTGCAAAAAGGGCTGCGCCGGCTCGGCGAAACCGCCGGGCGCCGGAGCTTCGCCGGGATGGGCCGGCGAGCGCCGCCAATCCCAATTTGCCGGCGGGGCCGCGCCGCGCCGCGCGAGCAAATCGAGCGCCGCCGCGCCATTGGCCGGGCTCGCCCGATGAAGCGCGCCGGCGAGCGTCTGCTTCAGCGCGCCGATCACCAGCCCGCGCGCGAGGCCGCCGTCGCGAAAGCGCACCTCCGCCTTGGCCGGATGCACGTTGACGTCGACCTCTTGGCTGTCGCAGGTGAGGAACAGAACCAGCGCCGGATGGCGCCCGGCGGGCAGGACATCCAGATAGGCGGCCCGCGCGGCGCCGAGGAGCAGCCTGTCGCGCACCGGCCGGCCGTTGACGAACAGATATTGCATCGACGGGCTGGCGCGGTGCCAGGTCGGCAGGCCGGCGAAGCCTTCGAGCGCGAAACCCTCCCGCGCCGCCTCGACCCGCAGCGCATTGGCGCGGAACTCCCGGCCCAAAATCGCGGCGAGCCGCGTCAAGAGGCCCGCCTCGCCGCCGCCGCAGGCCGGCAGATCGAAGGGCGAGGCCTCGGACGCGGCGAAGCTGAAGCGCGCGTAAGGATGCGCCATGGCGAGGCGCTGGGCGACATCGGCGCAGGCGCGCGCCTCGGCGCGGGCGGTTTTCAGAAATTTCAGCCGCGCCGGCGTCGCCGCGAACAGATCGCGGATTTCGACGCGCGTGCCTTGCGGCTGCGCGGCGGGCGCGACGGGATGCTTCAAACCCTGATCGACTTTTATGCGCGCGCCTTGGTCGGCGCCTTGCGCGCGCGAAAAAATCTCCAGGCTCGCGACCGCGCCGATCGACGGCAAGGCCTCGCCGCGAAAGCCGAGGCTTTCGATCGCCGAAAGATCGCCGTCCGGCAGTTTCGAGGTGGCGTGGCGCTCGACGGCGAGGTCCAGATCCTGCGGCGACATGCCGGCGCCATTGTCGATGACGCGGATTAGCCGCTTGCCGCCGTCCTCGATGGCGATGTCGAGGCGCGTCGCGCCGGCGTCGAGGGCGTTTTCGATCAGCTCCTTCAGCGCCGCGGCCGGGCGCTCGATGACCTCGCCCGCGGCGATGCGGTCGATGAGCACGGGATCGAGCAGGCGAATCGGCATGGGGCGCTCTTAGCTGGTGCGGCGAAGGCCGCGAAATCAGGCGCGGATCGGAGCAAATTATGGCGCCGGGAGCCTTTTGGTAAGATGGACGCTCGGGGAGCGCAAGACGCGGCGAACGGCGCAGCGGCGATCAGCGCTTTTTGATCGGACGGAATCGGAAACCGGCAGGCCGCCGCCTTGTGTCTTTGGCAGTTGCGAAACTTCCGCCTTCATCCTGAGGAGCTTGCGTAGCAAGCGTCTCGAAGGCTGGGTCGGCGCGCCACTCCTCGCCCTTCGAGACGCCGCCTCCGACGGCTCCTCAGGGTGAGGGGGTTGGGAGCATCCTGATCCTTGTCGGCCTTCGCCGCGCGCGCCAGATTAAGCGCCAGGAGCTTTTCCAAAGCTTCTTCCGTCGCAACATCTTCCGGCCAGCCATAGGCGGCGGCGACGGCTCGATCGAGCGCTTCATGCGCGTCGGCGAGCCATTGCGGGCGCTGATTGTAGAGGTTCGTCAGCGTGCGCTCTTTGAGTTTCTTCGCAGCGTCGGCGTCTTTGGGAAGGATGCGGTCGGGGTAGCCGGGCACGACTTCGGGCTCGATTTTGACGAGATCGGGCGGGTTGAGCCAGGCGCGGCGAAGGTCGTCGAGCCTTTTCGCCGCCTGGGCGATGCGGATCGCGCGGGGGTCGGCGGCGTAAGCGGCGGCGGGGATGTTGGGCGTCAGGCCTTCGGGGAACGGAAAGGTTTCGAAAGTACGAGAACTATTATACCTCTTCGCCGTTGGATGATTTCCATAAGGAGAACCAAGAGATCGTGGCCAAGATATGTGATAAGAGGAATGTAGTATTCCGAATGTTGTGTCGTCTTCTCTTGGTATCGCAATCAGATTCTTGTCCGGCAAAATTTCTGATGGAAGCCAAACAAACAAGATATGCGTCGGCGTTTCGGGTGTGACAATATAACGTCTGACGTTTCGAATTCGGGCGCGTAACTCAGGCCGTGGCCAGTATTGCTCCCACCAGCGTTCGTTTGCACGAGCTTCTCTTTTCCCAATCCGCGTTGGACGTATATGCTCGTTCGCATAAGCAAACGGCGCTTCGTAGAGGCTAATTTCTGCCCTTGTGCATCCGAGCGGGAAGTCCAAAAGCCAGAAATCGCGGGGTCTGGTGGTTAGGTCTTCACCGTTCCAGTAGGGCCGGATCACATCTGCATTTGGGCGGCCGTTCGGATTCAGCGGTAGCCCGATCCAAGAGCGGGCGAGAGAGCCTAGCAGATCAAAAGGTCCTGTTTTTTGAATTCCAACAAAGGCTGCCCCTCTATTTTCGGATAGAGAAACCGCCTTTGCCAGATCAGCTGCCGAAGCACTAAGAGAAGACGAGATTGTCGAAACCTCTTTGCCATTCAGAAAATGTTGTTGCTCTGATTTATCAAAACAAACGAGACTCACGCGAACAGCCGCCCCCTCTATCACCCACGGCTCATCGGACCATGCTTCAAAAATTGTCAGCGTGCTTGTTACTGCATCAAGCACGAGCCAATTCTTTCCTCCCCTAATCGAATTCGTCGCAACCAGCCCCGCGCGCTTCCCTTTGCCCTCGACAATGGCAGCGCGCGCTCTTTCAAACCACCAGCAAACAAGATCAGAAAACGGCGAAACGCGGCCTTCATAGGCCATACGTAGCGCGATCGTATAATCTACACCCAGCCGCCGCAGCATTTTCTTCGTGCCCAGAAACGGCGGATTACCGATGATGAAATCAACCTCCGGCCATGGCAACTCTTTGAAAGTTCCATCGGTCTGCTGCGCGAGAATCGCATCCCGGCATTCGATCTGGTCGAGCTTGCGCAAAACCGGCTCCGGCCTCGAATACAGCGCGTGCCGCATGCCCCATTGAATATCGCCGATCCAGATCGCCGTGCGCGCGATTTCGGCGGCGAGCCTGTTGATCTCGATACCAAAAAGAATCTCCGGACCGACGCTCGGCGCGAGGGATTTGAGGCCGAGCGCCTCGCATTCATTGTCGACGCGAAATTCGAGACGCGATGGAGCGCCATGTAGAGAAAATTGCCCGAGCCGCAGGCGGGATCGAGGATGCGCAGCGAAGCGAGCTTGTCGACAAAACGCGTTCGCGCCAGATCCGCTTCCACCCATTCCTTGGCTTTCGGGCCTTTTCCGCGCGCTGTAGAGACGAGCGTCTCAATTCGACTTTTGACTTCGGTCCATTCGGCCTCCAAAGGCCGCATGACGACCGGATCAACGATCTGCACGATTTTCTTGGCGTCGGTATAATGCGCGCCGATTTGCGCACGCTTGGCTGGATCGAGGAACCGCTCGAACAGGGTCCCGAAGATCGACGGATCGATCTCTGCCCATTGCATCGAACCGACCGCGACGAGGAGCCCAAGATCGCCCTCGTCGAGCGGCAAGGCCATCTGCCCGTTAAAGAGACCGCCGTTAAAATGGGCGACGAATTCATTGCCAACGCGTCCGCCCTCCGCCATCGCGCGAAACATATCGTCGAGCAAGGATTTCGCTTGCCGATGGCGATTGCCGACGTTGAGCTCGCGCAGCGCCTTGCGGAAAAAGCCTTCGGGCAGAAGGCGCACGTCTTCAGCGAAAAAGCAGAAGACGAGTTGCATGACGAAATGGGCGACGGCCGCCGGCGCATGTCCGCGCGACTGGAACCTCTGCGCAAGGCCCGAGAACTTGTCGGCTGCCTCCTTCGTCAGCATCTCGCGGGTCATATGCCCGCGCAGTTTCTCCGGATCGTGGAAGACCGCGTGCAGGATGGCGAATTTCTCAGGCTCAGCAAGATCGTCGAGCGAGAGATCGAAGGTCTTTGACGGCGTGTTGGTCCAGGCCGTCACAATGCGGATGAGGTTGGTGTCGCAAACGACGTTCAAAGGCGGATTTTCGAGGTTCCAGGCATATTGCGAAAGCTGCTTCAAGGCTTCGCCGAGGTTCTTCCTCTTTTTTTTGTATTCGAACGCGAAATAGCCCTTCTTCCAAACATCAGCATAGCCAGGATTGCCGGACGATTTCAGAGCGCCTTTCTCGAAGCAAAAGCGCTCGCCTGAGGGGTCATCTTCGATCGGGGTCGGATGACTAACAAGGCAGCAGAGATCGATGAAATGCTCTTGCGCCGTCTGTCGTTCGGTGAGAGCGACGGGTCTCCATTTTCTGATGAACTCATGCGGCGTCATGAGCAAGCTTAGCACGAGGCCTCCGGAGAAAGGGAGCTGAAGCTGCTCTCGCCCCAACGCCAATCAACAGGAAACCCCGCTCACATCGCTTCCGGGCGGCCCGCCGCCGCGACGAACAGGCCGCAAAGCTTTTCCGGCCCTTAACGCTGTCCCGGCGACACCTCGCTTTAAATGCGTCAGATTCCGCCATTCATCGCACGGCGGACATTATCGGCGAGGCGGGCGCGACCCTGTCAAGGATGCGAAGCACCGGCTTCGCCGGCGCGAGCGAAGCTCGCGTCCTTGACAGGATCGACCCGCCCGCCACACTCGCCGCCAAGAGATGAATGGCAAGATGCGACTTCCCGCGACGGCGCCCGCAATCTCAAATCGCGACATTTATATTTCCGCCTAAAGGCCGCCACTTTCCAGGGCGGAGACCGCGTCGCGAGCGGAGCGAACGCGATAGAAGCGGCTCCGGCGGCGCGCATAAGATGCGAACTCAACTCTGGCCTCCAGCGCGGCAACCGAGGTAGCATCACCGAAAAGTCGCCGAGGCGCGCTCGCGGGCGACGGCCAAACGACAACGAGCAACGAAGGCGGGGAAGGGGATGACGCGAGATGAGGGCCTCGAGGTCTTCCAGGATCTCAGGCTTCGGGGGCCCGAGGGGTGGCGTTCGGTCCTGCGTCACGCCCTTCTAAGAGGCGCCGCCGCTCCGTGGCGACACGCCAGCGAGAAGGAAGAACGGTTGGCCGACCTCCAACGGGGCAAAGACGCCATGGTCTTCGAGCGTGCGGAAGACGAAGAGGCCGACGCCGCCATCCTTTTTCTGTTTTGGCTTTCTGACGGCTACGAGGTGACGAATATCGTTCCACTCCGGCCGCGCGAATTCGACTATCGTCGCTACAACGCTGTGCTCCAGGACTTCATCCGGCGCGTAGCCGAACCCGCGTCGCGGGCGGCGGGGTTTAGCGTCGAGGCGACAGAACCCCGCCAGTCAATTGCCGACTGGCTCTTACCAGACACGGCCGAAGCGCTCCGCCGTTTTTCCTGGAATGCGAGGAAGTCGACCGGCTCCTCGCCGCCCATGGACCGCGACCGCTGGTTGGCGTTCCTGATCAGAGCCCACAAGGATGGGCGGGCCATGGACGCTACGCGTCTCGCTCGCTGGCTCATCGAAGTCGAGGACTGGCCCGCCCATAAAGCCCATGCCTTGGCAATCGAGTATGAGTTTGCTTTGGACCTGCTGGCCGAATACGACCGGTTCTTGAGCTGATGCTGACTTCCGAGGCTGATTTCGTGCGTCTGTCGCCAGTTGGCGCATCCGGGCTCTTCGCCGATAGCTGCGGGGTCCTGGACGTCATGCGCGACCTTCAGCGCGTCGCCGAAGCCGCCGCCGAAGCCGCGAGGCGGGCGTGAGCGGGGCCGGCGGCGCGGCTGGCGCACCCGGGCGCGGATCGCCCCTCGACGTGTTCTGGGCGTTCCTTCGCCTTGGCGTGACGAGCTTCGGCGGCCCGATCGCGCATCTTGGCTATTTCCGCGCCGAATTCGTGGAGCGCCGCAAATGGCTCGATGAGGCGGCCTACGCCGACATCGTCGCGCTCTGCCAATTTCTGCCGGGGCCGGCGAGCAGCCAGGTCGGCATCGTTCTCGGCCTGGCGCGCGCCGGACTGCCGGGCGCGCTGGCCGCCTGGCTCGGCTTTACGATGCCTTCGGCGCTGGCGCTGATCGCTTTCGCCTATGGCGTCGGCGCGATGGGCGACATCTCGCGCGTCGCCTGGCTGCACGGCCTCAAGATCGTCGCCGTCGCCGTCGTCGCGCAAGCGGTCTGGCGGATGGCGCAAAGCCTCTGCCCCGATCGGGAGCGGGCCAGCCTCGCGATCGCGGCGGCGTTGCTCGCCCTGGCCGCTCCTTCGGCGGCCGGCCAGATCGGGGCCATCGCGGCGGGGGGCGTCATTGGCTGGCGTTTCCTCCCCGCCGTCAACAACGCGGGAACCGGCTCGCTCTCGATTCCGGTCGGCCGCGCGGCGGCGGCCGCTTGCTTGATTCTGTTCGCAGCCTTGCTGTTCGGCGTGCCGATGCTGGCGGCGGCGACGTCCGCGCATACGATCGAGCTGATCAGCAGCTTCTATCGCTCCGGCTCGCTTGTCTTCGGCGGCGGGCATGTCGTGCTGCCGCTGCTGCAACAGGCCGTCGTGCCGCGCGGCTGGATCGGCGACGACGCCTTTCTCGCCGGTTATGGCGCGGCGCAGGCGGTTCCCGGCCCGCTCTTTACTTTCGCCGCCTATCTCGGCGCGGCGATGAAGCCGGCGCCCAACGGGTGGATCGGCGGGCTCATTTGCCTCGCTTCGATCTACCTGCCGTCGTTCCTGCTGCTGATCGGCGCGCTGCCTTTCTGGGACGCGCTGCGCCATCGCGCGGGCGTCCAATCCGCGCTCAAAGGCGTCAACGCGGCGGTCGTCGGCATCCTGCTCGCGGCGCTCTATGCGCCGGTCTGGACCAGCGCGATTTTCGCGCCAGCGGATTTTGGGCTGGCGCTTCTGGCTTTCCTGCTTTTGGAGGTTTGGCGCGCCCCGCCCTGGCTGGTGGTCATTGTCGGCGCGCTCGGCGCGACCGCGCTGGCGGCGCTCGGGTGAGTTTGCACCGTCTGGCCGAGCCTGCGGACCAAAGCTGACGCATCGGAGGCTCGTTGATGACGGATATGGCGGAACTCAAAAAGCGGAGGGAGCCGCTCAATCTGGCGATCGTGGGCGCTCGGCTTCGCATGAGCGCGGCGAGATCGGCACAAAGCGCGAAATGCAACGCGCCCCCCGGGGGGCTCACCGGCGGGGCTTGATTGCGAGCGCTCGCCGCACCGCCTCGGGATCGCCGGCGATCGCTTTGAGATAGGCGCGGGCCGGTTGATCCGGCTCGCTGCGCCCTTGCTCCCAATCCCGAAGAGTGCCGAGCGGGATCAGATAACGCCCGGCAAATTCCTCCTGCGTCAGGCCGAGCGCCCGGCGCAACGTCTTGACGCGCGGGACCCGTCGCGCCGCCTGCAGTTCTTCGGCCGGCATCGATCGCGCGTCGGGATCGGCGAGCGCCGCCGCCGCAATCTCCGCCTCGATCATCGGACGCATCGGCGCATCGGGGAAGGGCCGTTGGGCGCCGTCGCGCAGCACTTCGACAACAGCGCCGTCAGATCGAATTTTCGCGGTAGTAGTGGTCCTGCTCATGTTTTTCCGCCCGCCGTGCCGAGATCAGCCTGATGTGTTCGCGGCGCTCGGTATAGGTCACATGCAGGATCGCGCCTACTCGACCGCGAAGGGATCGCGAAACGATTTGACCGCCTGATGGAAGGCGACGCCATGCGCGCGCCAATTGGCGGCGGCTTTGTCGTCATCCCATTCGAAAAGCATCTTTGTTCGTAAACGTACTGGTTATCAGTAGCTTTGTCAATTTTTGGCGCTGAAAATGCAACCGCCGGCGTAATATTGAAAATATAGTCTGTTTTCTCCACGGAGAAAACTGTTGCCAACCTCCCCCTCATGCTGAGGAGGCTGCGAATCGGCCGTCTCGAAGCACGAGACGATGGCGTCATCCTTCGAGACGCAGTTTTCGCCTGCTCTCTAGGATGAGTTGGGTTTCCAATCCGCCAGCCAGCCGCCCTCTTACATCCCGACGCCATCGCGCCCTCAAGCCTATGCTTGTCAGATTTTCGAAAGCAGAGCAACCTAGAAGCGCAATAGCGCCACGAGAGGAATGTTGGCTTAAGCCAAGCACAAATTCAACCGTCGAGGAACGTGAAGGGAGGGGGCATGACAGTAGCAACTCAAACGGCGCCCATTCGGCGCAATGAGCAAACTCGCCTGACTAACACGATTCTCCTCGTTGCGCTTTTGGCTTTTGCCTTCAGTTCGGTTTCGCCACTGTTCTGGAGCGTCCGCGCTCACGCAGCCCACCTTCGTTCAGACGAAGCGTGCCTGAAAGACCTACCCACTCCTACGCCAAATGCGCCCTCACACAGAGTGGTGCAATTGGTGAACTGTTCCGATCAGACACTGTTGGGCGCGGCAAATGCGGCCGGCGGGGTGGGCAAGGAGCTAACCCCGGTCTTCCCGCGCGAGAAGACCTGGGTCATGCAGCCATACTCCTCGGCCACTCACGCAAATGTTCTCACCATAGACATCCCGTTGGAATGGGAGGCCACCATTGGCAAAGGCGCTACAGGTCCGAGGCTCTGGGCGCGAACGGGATGCCGTTTTGACATCGCGAGCGATAGAGCCCAGTGCGAGACCGGCGGCTGCGCTGGCAGGTATGATTGTAGCGCCGCAAAGCTTGGAGCGTCGGCAGGCACCACCGTTTCCGAGTGGACTTTTTATGAATATGTTTCCAACGGGGACAACTCTGTCCACTATTTCAAAGATTCGCCCGATATCAGCGTGGTCGATGGCGTGAATCTGACGATGGATATCGAACCGGTCGGCGGCAGCTCTGCCGACCCCTTCGACACGCCGCCGGTGGGCCACAACCCGATGTGGTTAGCCGAGAATTACCCTTTGACGGAACATGGAGAAGATTTGCGCGCGGACGAGCGGTGCATTCCCAGTTTCCGGCTCAAACGCTCAGACCTTACGAAGGCCCCTTACGCTTTTGTCATCATTGGAGATGACGGCCTGCCGGTGGGAGGAGACAGCACGGTCGCATGCTTCTCGAATTGCGGGCGATATGCATTTCCGCTAGCGCCTGACGCAGATTGTGACGCTTCTGACCACAACTCCGCTTGCTACTTCTGGAAAGCATTTTGCCTGAACGCCCCCAAAAACGCATACGGCGTAGCCTGCAAAACGGACGCAGATTGCGCCTATGCGACGGCGTGTTGGGACCAACACGATCCGACATCCAAGGTCAATCTCACGTGTCAAGGGCGAGCGTTCATCAAACAGCCGACTTGTCCAGGAGATGTCTGCACGTTTCCGTACGGCTATATCGATCCCAAGGTCTCCAACCCGAAGCCGGATTACGCTTTCCAGCCTCCGTTCGGTCATTGCAGCGACATCACCAGCGACCCGACTCGCTGCATAGGCGACGATACGGTGCACGCGGTATTGCCCAAGGCGTATACCTGGCCGAACGATCCCCAGACCTACTCCGATGACGCACAGCTTTATAGAGTTATCTTCGCGCCCGGATGAACAACGGTCCCGATCACGCCCGCCGGTCCGATACCGCTTTGCGGCGCCCTGCCGGCAATATACGGCTATGCGACCCAATATGGCGGAGCGAACAGCGGCGACAAGCCATGCGACATACCTGTAAACAGGGACGGGGCGGTGTTCGCCGTCGCTCATCCGGGCACCACATCATTGGCTCCTTGGGCTTGTGATCTCCCCCCCGCCGGCGCCGGGAACGAAGGCGTCATATGCCGTTGGAACGCGGCAACGACCGGACGGCGGTGAAATCCGCGCCGCATGGTTGCGCCGTCTTGGTTGGTGGCTATTCTCGATGCTCGGCGCAACCGCTTGCATTTTCAGCGTGTGGGAAGAGGTTTCCAAATGAAAGTGATCGGCTCAATCTTCGTTGGCGGCGGCAGAGACGGCGACTTCAACTTGATGATCACGCAAGGTCAGTATCAGGATGCGCTGTTTATATTCAATGACAACGAGCAGCAGTACCAGGAGCACAGGGATAAGCCGGGGGACCCCACCGGGACAGGCTGTGTTTCAGGCGGTGGGAACGCCGTCATCCGTCCTTACCAGTGCCAGAGCCCACCGCGTGCCGCCGGCATCCCCACTGGACCGAATTACAACACTCTCACGCCGGCAGTGAAACAAATTATCGACGAGGCAATCGCTACGATCAAGAGTATTGCAGTCAAAGAAGGTTACAACCGCATCATCTACAGTGCCAAAAGCATAAATGGTGACCTCGGAACGGCAATTTTCCATGTAGGTGACGATGTCAAGAACTACATCGTCGACCGCTTGAAAAGCCTCGAATCGTAGTTGCCCGACATTGAAGCGGCTGATGGCGCTCGAAAGGCCGTCAATGGTTCGCTCTCCCGCTCATCCATTAAGGGAAGCCCCGCGCGGCCGCGGCACGAAAATGGCGGCGTCTTCGTCGCCAAAACAATCCGCGCAGCCGTCGAGGACATATGCGCCAGCGAGCGCGCAGATGATCGCGTCGAGGGTGTCTTCATAGGGTTTTAGGGCGGCGAACGAAGGCGCCTCGCGCGGATCGGGATAGGGAAAATCGAGATCATCGATCTTGCCTTTCAAAAAATCGACGATGGCGCGCCATTGCTCGGCGAGGCGGCTCTTGCGCTCGCTTAGAGATTGGCCGCGCCAATAGGACGTCGTCTTGGCGACCTTGTAGCGAGGGCGACACTTGACTGCATGATCTGCATGAGGCTGACCAATGCCGCCAGCGGAAAAACCTCGATCAGGCGCGGGTCGGCGCAGGCGTCAGGGAGCGTAGTCGCGACCGTGAAACCTTGCGCGACAAACGCCTCGTGGAGCGCCCGCCCTGTTTTTCCCGGGCGCTCTTTGGAGGGGCTATGAACCGCCGCGCCGCGCCCGCCGAATTCCTTCGAGACCTGTTGGTCGGCGCAGCGGCGGCCCTCGATCGGTTTGCGCGACAAGGGCATATCGGCGGCGATGAGGTCAATTCGAACCGCCGCCCAATTTCTCCGCGCACCGAATCAGGCGGCGAAAGTCTGGTTCCCGGGAGACGGTGGGACGCTCTCGGATTGCGCCCGCCTCCGCATAGGCGACGAACTCTTCGAAGGAGGGCGCTGCGTAGATAAGCCGCATGCCGGCGGGCCCTATCTCAAGGATGGCGACGCCACTGCATTTGCCTGCAGTCCACGCTGCGTCGACGCCGCGAGCACGAGCGCCATCGCGCCTTCGCCCCCCTCACATCCCTTCCGGGCGGCCGGCCACGGCGACGAGGAGGCTGCCGTCGCCGAACAGGCGCTTGGCGGCGCGTTTGGCGTCGTCCATCGTCACCGCCGCGATCAGCTGGTTGCGCTCGTCGAGATAGTCGACGCCGAAACCTTCCGTTTGCAGATGCAGCAGCTGGGAGGCGATCTTGGTCGAAGTATCGAAGCGCAGCGCATAGGAGCCGATCAGATATTTCTTCGCTTTCTCCAGCTCCTCCTCGCTCGGCCCGGCCTCGGCGAGGCTCACAATTTCGGCCTCGATCACCGCCATCAATTCGGCGGCGCGCTCGTTCTTGGTCGAGGTGCCGCCATAGAGCATGGCGGCGTGGTCGTAGGTCAAAAGCTGCGAATAGACCGAATAGGCGAGGCCGCGCTTCTCGCGCACTTCGCGGAAGAGGCGCGCCGAAAAGACGCCGCCGCCGAGGACATGATTGACCACCATCGCCGGAATGAAATCGGGGTCGTTGCGGGCGAGGCCCTGGCGGCCGAAGCGGATGGTCGATTGCGGCAGGTCGATTTCGATGGTGAAACGCTCGCCCTGTCCGCAAAAGACGGCGTCCGGAACCGCCTCGAGCCGCCCGGCCGCCGGCAGCGCGCCAAATGCGTCGTCGAGATGGGCGGCGAGAGTTCGCGGCGTCGATCGCGCCGACCGCCGCGATTTTCAAGCCGTCGCGCGCAAAAATTCTGCCGCGCAAATCGATGAGATCGCCGCGCGACAGAGCCGGCAGGACTTCGAGATCGCCGCGCACCGGCAGGCCGTAAGGGTGGTCCAGGAAAGCTCTGCCGCGGAAGGCGCGATTCGCCACCGTGTCCGGGTCATTGGCCTCGCGTTTCAAGCTGGCGGCAATCTGGCCGCGCACGCGCTCGAACGGTTCGTCGTCGAGCCGCGCCTCGTTGACGGCGAGCCTCGTCAAGGAAAAAGCCTGCGCGCTATTGCGGGAAAGCGTCTGCAGCCGCCCGGTCAGGATGTCGCGATCGGCCGAAAACGACAATTCGATCGCGTCCTCATCGAGCGCGCGATGGAAGCCTTCGGAGTCATAGGGTCCGGCGCCTTCGTCGATGAGGCCGGCGAGGAGATTGGCGGCGCCGGGCTTGCCGAGCGGGTCCTGCGAGGCGCCGCCCTTGAAGGCGAACTCGACGGCGACGAGCGGCACCGCGTAATCCTCGACGAGCCAGGCCTCAATCCCGCCCTTCGAGACGACTTTCTGGACGCTCGCGGCGCGCGCGCGGGCTTCGCCCGCCTTGAGCTGCGTCCCGGCGGTTGGATTTGCAGGCGCGGTCATCTGTATTTCATCCTTTCGGGCGCGCGCAGCGCAAGGCCAGGCGCCAGGAAAACGGATAAGGTCAGCCGACAGTCGCAAGCTCGGCGCCGGACTCGTCCGGGGCCGGAAGCAAAAAGCCGGTAACACAGCGCTTCTTGTCGAGCCAGAGGGCGGCTTTTTGCACGTCGTCGAGCGTCACGGCCTCGATGCGCGCCGGCCATTGCGCCACATCCTCGATGGAAAGGCCGGTGGCCAGCGCCGAGCCATACCAGCGCGCCAATGTCGCCTGGCTGTCCTGCGCGTAAACGGCGTCGGCGATCAGCCGCGTCTTGGCGCGTTTGAAATCAGCCGCATCGACGCCATGCGCGACCACGTCGGCGATCACGGCGTCGATCGCGGCCTCGAGGCGCTCCAGCGCAACGCCGGGGGCCGGCACCGCGAAGACATAAAAGCGAGTGTCGTCGACCGAGGTGCCGAGATAATGCGCGCCGGCGGCGACGGCGATCTTCATTTCCATGACGAGCTTCTTGAAGAGCAGGCTGGTGTGGCCGGCGCCGAGCAGATGGCCCAATAGTTCGAGCGCTTCGGCGACGCCGGGGGCGGCCGTGCGATAGGACGGCACCAGGTAGACGCCCTGGTGCGACGGCTGCTCGACCTTTTCGTCGGCGAGAGTGACGAGGCGATGCGCCCGCGGAGCAGGCTCGTGCGGGCGGAATCGTTGCGGCGGCTCGCCGCGCGCCGCAATCGGCCCATAAATTTGTTCGGCGAGCGCTATGACCTCAGCGGGCTCGACGTCGCCGGCGACGACGAGGATGGCATTTTCCGGCGTATAGAAGCGGTCGTAATAAGCCAGCGCGTCGGCGCGAGCGAGGCCCTCGATCTCATGGTGCCAGCCGATGATCGGCCGCCCGTAGGGATGCTGGGTGAACAGCGCCGCCTGGACCGCCTCGTTCAATTGTTCGGAGGGGTCGGAATCGGTGCGCATCCGGCGCTCTTCGAGCACGACTTCGCGCTCCGGCGCGACGATTTCGTCGGAGAGGACGAGATTCTTCATCCGGTCGGCTTCATATTCCATGCAGACCGCGAGCTGATCCTTGGCGACGCGCTGGAAATAGGCGGTATAGTCGTTCGAGGTGAAAGCGTTTTCCTGGCCGCCCGAGTTGGCGACGAGCTCGGAGAATTTTCCCTGCGGATTGTTCTTGGTGCCCTTGAACATCAGATGCTCAAGGAAATGCGCGATGCCGGACTTGCCGAGCGGATCGTCGGCCGAGCCGTTGCGGTACCAGACCATATGGGTGACGACTGGCGCCCTGTGGTCTTCAATGACGACGATATCGAGGCCATTGGCGAGCTTGGCCTGCGTGACGGCTGGACCGCCCGGCTTTGCCGGCGCCTCGCCTGAAGGGGTAAGCCCGTTCGGCGCCGGCGCGCCAAGCGACGCTGCGGCAGGCCACGTTCCAGCTTGACCAAAAGACATTCCGTCCGTCGCTTTCTGCAGAGTTTGCGCTAAGGGGATTGCGGCGAATTGCGCCTGACAGCCAAACGCGCGCCGGCGGCGCGCTGACCTTCCCATACACAGAACTTAGAAAGCGCGATTGTCTTTAGCAAGGTCAAAGCCGCGGTTTGGCGGCCGGCCCTGAACGAGACGAGGCCAAGCGGAGGGGCGACGGCATGACCCTCCGAGCCAAATCAGGTCAGATCATGCGCTGGCGAGCCGCCCGCTCAGTTGTCGACAGAGCTCTTATGCAACTGAGAGCGGTTATAGGCTTGGGGGTCAGCGGCGTCCGGCGCGTCTTTTGGCGGTTCTATCGTCGCGCTGGCGGTTCCGGTCGCCATGCGGTAGCCGGCGGGCGGCTCGGTCAGATAGTTGCGCGGCGGCTCGACGCCCGGCTCCACTGCATCGGGTTTGCCGCCGCCGGTCATGCTCTGCAATATCTTCCAAGGCGTGTAGAGACAGATCGGCGTTCCTGCGCCGGCCTGGCACTCGTCCGGCGGACCAGCTGTCGGCAAATCGCGGCGATTTCCATCGAGCTCCCGTTGCGACAGCTCGGCGCGCGTGTTCGGCGTGATCTGCGGGGCCGGCCGCTGGGCGGCGGCGGCGGCATGGCGCCGCTCTTCGATGTTGGGATCCTTCGGCCAGTCAGCGTTATGCGCCACTTGCTTCGGTTTGGGGAGATCGAGCCGCGGCGGCACGACGATGGGAGCGCGGGCGCGATAATCGATTTCCTCCTTGTCCTTGTCGAATTGCATGCCGACAAAGCCGAGCACCGAGTTCAGCGGATTGGTGTCTTCCTGAGGAGCCTGCGCGCGGGCCGGGCTGGCGCCGAGCAGCGCCGCGAAAGTAAAGCAGCGGCGCTGAGCTGGAGGGCGGGCGCTGCGGCGCAAATGCGCGTCTTAACTCTGTTGAAGACCATGGAGTTCATCCTCAATCGACTTGGCCGCCATGAATATTTTGGCCCTAAATCCCGGCTCAAACCCTAAACGATCCAGCACAGAGGCGGCCGCCACACGCGCCGCCTTGGCTGTTTAGGCCGCGCACCATCAGGCGCCATCGGGGCAATTTAGGGGCAGAAAACGGTTAAGATCGCATTATTGCGCAGAGGCGTCTGGATTCTCGACGGCCTTGGCCCCAAAAAGGGAATCAAAGAGCAGAATCGCGACGCCAACGACGATCGCGGCGTCGGCGAGGTTGAATACATACCAGGAGAAGGATTTGACGTGGAAACGATAGAAATCCGCGACAAAGCCATAGGCCAGCCGATCATAGGCGTTGCCGAGCGCGCCACCGACAATGAGGCCTAGCGCCAGCGCGACGAGCCGAGTCTTGGCGCGCCAAGCCCAGGCGATCAGAAAAGCCGTCGCGGCGAGCGTGACCGCCAGCAGCGCGTAACGCTGGAATTCAGTCCTGGCGCTGAATAGCGAATAGGAGATGCCGGGATTCTTCGCGAAGACGACGTCAAAGAAAGGCGTCAGCTCGATCGGCTGGCGCCTTTCGACGCCAAAGACGAAGATTAGCCAGAGCTTGTTGGCCTGATCGGCGGCGAGCGTCAGAATGGCGGCGGCGATGCCCAAGGCGCGCGGCGTTATGGCCATCGGCCGAGAGCCGCCAATTCGCGCAGAGCCTCCGCGTTGCGCGGGGTGACGTCGGGATAGTCCGGATCTGCGCCGACCAGCGTCGAAATCCGCCAGGAGCGCGCGCATTTGCGCCCTTCGGCGCGGCGCGGAACGACGGCGACGCCGGGGACGTCTTCCAGCCGGAAGGCCTCGGGCGGCCCCTCCCCCGCCTCGACGGCAATGTCGGAGGTGATGCAAATTTCGGCGAAATCGACGCCCTCCAGCGCGGCGCGCAGGGAAGCATCGGCGATGAACACCTGCGGCGCGGCTTCGAGGGACGAGCCGATGGTCTTTCGCGCGCGCTCAATTTCGAGGGCCCCGGTGACGACGGCGCGGACGCGGCGGATTTTCTCCCATTTCGACGCCAGCGTGTCATCGCGCCAGTCCGCCGGGACTTCGGGCAGAGTTTCGAGATGGACTGAGCTTTTCTCTGGGTAGCGCGCGAGCCAAGCTTCTTCCGAGGTGAAGACGAGGATCGGCGCGAGCCACAGCGTGACGCAGCGAAAAATCTGCTCGATCGCCGAGAGCGCCGCGAGGCGCTTTTGGCTCGAAGGCGGCTCGCAATAGAGCGCATCCTTGCGGATGTCGAAATAAAACGCCG
The DNA here is from genome assembly GCA_963789645.1 of uncultured Alphaproteobacteria bacterium. GTDB lineage: Bacteria > Pseudomonadota > Alphaproteobacteria > Rhizobiales > Beijerinckiaceae > Methylocapsa. The sequence continues at coordinate 711,429 of CAWBLM010000013.1, forward strand.
ACAGATCGCTGTTGAGGAATGGCGAAAGACGCGCGACGACCCGCTTCAGGTCGAAGCCTTGATAGGCGGTCCGGACCTCTTCGATCGAGTTCCGCCAGCCGATGCAGCATCAGGCGTTCGAGTTCGCCCATGTTTTCGGGCGCAACCACGCGGTTCTCCTCGTAATGCGCGAGCGAGCCAAGCATCCAGCGAATGGTGTTGCGCAATTTGCGATAGGTCTCGACGAAGGTTTTGAGGATTTCGGGCCCGATGCGCAGATCGTCGGAGTAGTCGGAAGCCGCCACCCACAGGCGCAAAATGTCGGCGCCCGCCTCTTTGATGATGGTCTGGGGCGCGGTGACGTTGCCGAGGCTCTTCGACATTTTCTGGCCCTTCTCGTCGAGAACGAAGCCATGCGTCAGAACGAGGTCGAAAGGCGCGCGCCCGCGCGTGCCGCAGGATTCCAAAAGCGAAGAGTGGAACCAGCCGCGGTGCTGGTCCGATCCTTCAAGATACATGATCTCGTCGCCGCCGCCGTCGCGTTTGCGATGGATTCCGGCGAGCCCCGGAAAATGCTTCGGATCGTCGAGGGTGAAGGCGTGCGTCGAGCCCGAATCGAACCAGACGTCCAAAACGTCGTCGATTTTTTCGTAATGTTCGGGCGTATAGGCGCCGCCCAGAAAGCGCGCGGCGGCGCCCTCCGCGAACCAGGCGTCGGCGCCTTCGTTTTCAAAGGCGGCGGCGATGCGCGCGTTGACCACGGGGTCCTTCAAAATCTCGCCGCTGTCCTGGTGGACGAAGATGGCGATCGGCACGCCCCAGGCGCGCTGGCGCGAGACCACCCAGTCCGGCCGGTTGGCGATCATGCCGGTGATCCGATTTTCGCCCGCCGGGGGATGCCATTGCGTGACGGCGATTTCGCGAAGGGCGATTTCGCGCAGGGTGCTCTTTGCGCCCTCATCCTGAGGAGGCTGCGCAGCAGCCGTCTCGAAGGACGAGGGCGTCCCCACGCTGCCCCATCGCCCTTCGAGACGCGGGCTTCGCCCGCTCCTCAGGGTGAGGGGAACCTCGAACGCCTTGTCGAGGGCGATGAACCATTGCGGCGTGTTGCGAAAGATGAGCGGCTTTTTCGATCGCCACGAATGCGGATATTGGTGCTTCAGTTTTCCGCGCGCGACGAGATTGCCGGCCTCGATCAAGGCTTTCATGACGGCGTCGTTGGCGTCGCCCTTGTGGCCCTTGTCGTCGATGACGCGGCGGCCTGTGAACCCCGGCGCATCCTTGGTGAAAAAGCCGTCGGCATCGACGGTATAGGGGATGCGCGTGTCGATTCCCCAATTGCGCGAGCTTTCGACCCTTCGACGTCCAAATCTCGAAGTCGTCGCGGCCGTGGCCCGGCGCCGTGTGGACGAAGCCGGTGCCGGTATCCGCGGTGACATGGCCGCCGTTTAGGAGCGGAACATCGAATTCGTAGCCTGGGATCGTTACTGCGAACGGATGCGCGCAGCGGATCCCATCAATCTCCAATGGGCTGACATCTCTCAAGCGCTCAAACAATTCGACTTTTGCCGCCTTGAAAACACTTTCGGCGAGATTATCAGCAAGCAAATAGGTCGCCCCGACCTTTGCCCAATTATTCTCGGGAGCAGATTTCACGCGGTAGCGCCCGTAGGCGATATTCGATGAGAAGCTGATTGCGCGGTTGGCGGGGATGGTCCATGGCGTCGTTGTCCAAATTACGATCGAGATCTCCGACGAGTTCGGGATTTATTCTTGACGGCGTGCTAGTCTTGCCACCGATGTGGCGTTCGATAGGCCGGAGGACAGCCTCGCGCACTGGAAACGCCACATATACCGCATCGCTGACGTGGTCTTCGTACTCGACCTCCGCCTCGGCCAGCGCGGTCCTTTCGACGACGCTCCACATCACCGGCTTCGAGCCGCGATAAAGCAGCCCGTTTTCGGCGAATTTCATGATCTCACGGGCGATCGTCGCTTCGGCCGGATAACTCATGGTGAGATAGGGATGATCCCAATCGCCATTGACGCCTAACCGCTTGAATTCCTCGCTCTGGACGCCGACCCAGTGCTCGGCGAAGGCGCGGCATTCGCGCCGGAACTCATTGATCGGAACGTCGTCCTTATTGCGCCCCTTGGCGCGATACTGCTCCTCGATCTTCCATTCGATCGGCAGGCCATGGCAATCCCAGCCCGGCACGTAATTGGCATCCTTGCCGAGCATCTGTTGCGAGCGCGCGACGAGGTCTTTCAGCACCTTGTTCAGCGCATGGCCGATATGGATGTGGCCATTGGCGTAGGGCGGCCCATCGTGCAGGACGAATTTTTCGCGCCCCTTCGCCGCCTCGCGCGAGCGCTCGTACAGCCCGATCTCGCGCCAATAGGTGAGCAGCTCCGGCTCCTTCTTCGGCAAGCCGGCGCGCATCGGAAAATCCGTCCGCGGCAGATACAGGCTCTTTGAATAGTCCGCCGGCTTTGGTCCGGCCGCGGCGTCGCGCGGCGCCCGCAGCGCCCTTTCCGTCTCGTTCATTTTGACACTGCGTGGTGATCGCGCCTTTTGTTGGCGCGGCGCGGCCGTGCCGCGGGAATGAGCGAATAGGCCCCGGCCGCGCGAAATTTTAGGCGCGGGCCGGGCGCGTAATTCGGGGCGCGGGTCGCTGGCGAATTCTTGGCATGGACGCGTTCTAGCAACGAATGCGAAAGAAAAGCAATCGCTCGGCGGCTTCATCTAAAGGCTGGTCGTCCCCTCCGGCGGCGCTTCGCTCCGTATGAGATAGTGCATCTCGGTGTTTTTGCCCGCCAAATCATGGACGTGGATCTTCAGCGCCAACGTTCTCGTTGGCGGCGGGATGGTGATGACTTCCGACGCGGCGTCTCCTGAAATTTCCTTTTCGAGCACGAAGACTTAGCTCTTCGGCGCCTGCGCGGGCGCGGCGGGCTCAGCCGGCGCCGGCGCCATGGTCGGGTGGTGCGGCGGCCTCCTCTTGGTCGGGTGGTGCGGCGGCCTCATCTTGGTCGGGTGGTGCGGCGGCTTGGCGGGCATGGCGTGGGAGGCAGCAGCGGCGGCGCTAGCGGCGGGAGGGGCCGCCTGATTGGTCTGGGCGAGGGCGGCGAGAGGCGCGAACGCGATGGCGGCGCCTACCCCGATCACGGCAAATTTCTTCAGCATCGTACATTCTCCTTATCGAGTCGTTCAACTCTTGGTTTTTGGCGCCGGGATGCCCGCGCCCGCGAAGATGAATTGAACGTTGCCTCGCCTTTTGCAAGGGCGATCCGCGCAAGGAGACCGAGGGCTGCAGCGAGGCGCTTATCCGGCTCCGGTTGAATTATCGCCCAGTGCAGCAATCTAACCCCACCGACGCGCCGCACGCCACAAAATCCATTGCCGGCGCCATTGCGGCAGCGTGACCGGCGTCTTGAACGGATCGTAGCCGGGCTTTTCCATCCGGCGCAGATAGCCTTCGCACAGGCTGACCGGCAAAAAAGCGGCGCAGCAATTTTCGGGAAGGTCCTTGAGGCGCGAAAAAAAACCATCGAGATTTTTCCGCGCCAGGCCGCGCAGATCGGCGAGCCCCGCGAGAATCGCCGGGGTTGGCCTGCCGGCGGCTATATCGCCTCGGCTGAGCCCATGTTTGCGCAAAATTTCCAGCGGGATAAAGAGCTGGCCCCTGGCGCTGTGCCAGGGGAAAGCGCGCAAAAGCCCGGTCAAAGCATAAGCGACGCCGCCATGGTCGGCGGCCGCGAAGCAGGCCACGCTTTGGTTCGGGTCGAGGATCGCGGAGCTCATGCGAAAAAGGCCGGACGAGGTCGCCTTGGCGTAAGTCTCCAGCGCCTCGACGGTCTCCATGGGTTCGTCGAAGAGATCGAACTCCCTCGCGTCGATGAGCTCGATCAAGGCGCTCTTCGGCAGATCGAAGCGCTGGATCGTGTCGACCAGGGCGGCCGCGACCGGATTGGCCCGGACGTCGCCTTCGTCCGGCTTTTCGAGCGCGTCGCGCCACCACTGCAGCCGGATCATCCCGGGCATCGGCTGAGAGACGATCTCGCGCACGCGGGCGATTTCGAGGCTGAACGCATAGAGCGCATGGGCATGCCGGCGCTGAGCCTGCGGGATGAACAGGCAAGCGAGCCACCGGTCCAGATCGTCGCGGCGAAGCTCAGTCTCGCAATAGGCGTAGTCGGCGTCTGAGGTGCGGCCGGAAAGGGCGTTCATCAAGGCACGGGCAGAAGCGCCGCGGCGACGCGCCGTTTTTCGCCGAGCAGAATGGAGTATGTGCGCGCTGCGGCGCCCGTCTGCATGGGTTCGGCCTTGATGCCAGCCGCTCGCAGCCGCTGACGCAACTCGGCGCCGAGCGGGACCACCTCCAAACCCGTGCCGACAAGGAGATGTTCGACGAGCCCCGGCTGTTCGGCGAACAGCGGCGCCAGCAATTCGACGGTGATGTCTGAAGGATCCGTCACGCTCCAGGCGTAAATGCCTGACGGCAAAGCGAAAATCGCGCCGCGATGGGACATGCCGCCGAAGCGGAACCCGCCGGCGCCGTAGCCGTCGACGGCATGCGCGCCGGGCAAAAACCCGGCGTATCTCGGTTCGCTCATGCGAAGCGTCTCAGGCTGAACCCTTGGCGAGCTTGCCGCCGGGCGCCGGCGCCGATCCGACCGTCTCGCTGCGCAGGCCAAGATAGATCAGCATCGGCGAGCAAATGAACACCGACGAATAGGTGGCGACGAAAATCCCCCAGATCATGGCGATCGAGAAGGAGCGGATCACCTGGCCGCCGAAAACGACCAGCGAGAACAGCGCGAGGAAAACCGTCGTCGCGGTCATGATCGTTCTCGGCAACACGGCGTTGACCGAAACGTCGATCAATTCGTCGGTCGGCATCTTGCGATATTTGCGCATCATTTCGCGAATGCGGTCGAGCACCACGACCGTCTCGTTCAGCGAATAGCCGACGATCGTCAAAATGGCCGCGATCGAGGTCGTATTGAACTCGAGCCGTGTCAGCGCGAAAAAACCGACGGTCAGCAAGAGATCATGCATCGTCGCGATGATCGCTCCGACCGCGAACTGCCATTCGAAGCGGAACCACAGATAGCAGAGCACCGCGATGATCGCGAGCACGACCCCGAGGGTTCCGGACTGCACGAGCTCGCTCGATACGCGCGGTCCCACCACTTCGACGCGGCGGAGGTCGTAGTCGTCGCCGATCGCCGCCTTGATGCGGGCGACGGCCGCCTCCTGCGCCGTCGCGCCGCCGCTTTCGCTGTGCTGAACGCCGAACCGCAAAGTGACGTCCGAGGGCGACCCGAACCCCTGCACCTCGACGTCGCCGACATTCATATGCTCGGCGATGGAGCGCAATTTGGCGATGTCGGCGACGCCGGATTTGGCGCGCAGCTCGATCAGCGTGCCGCCCGAGAAATCAATGCCGAAATTCATTCCGAGGGTCAGGAACAGAACGACCGAAATGATTGAAAGGACGGCCGAGAACGGGTAGCTCACGCGCCGGAAGCGCATGAACGGGAATTTGGTGTTTTCTGGCGCAAGGCGCAGAAGTTTCATCGAAAAGTGCCCTATGCCTTACCGGACGCGCCAGCGCCGCCGGAATTTCAGTTCAGCCAGTCGTTTTCAGCGCTCATTTTGCATGCGCCTCATCCTGAGGAGCAGACGCAGCCTGCGTCTCGAAGGATCGCTTGCAAAGACGCACTCGCGGTTCGAGACGCAGCTTCGCAGCTCCTCACCATGCGGGCTAGAGGCATTGTTCCCAAAAGGTCCCTAGATCGGCAGCCGCACCGGCCGCTTGTAGCGATACCACAGCGTAATCATCATGCGCGTCATCGTCACCGCTGTCACGATGCTCGTTAGAATGCCGAGCGCCAGGGACACGGCGAAGCCGCGGACCGGGCCCGAGCCCAGAAAATATAGGATCGCGGCGGCGACGAACATCGTGACGTTGGAATCGACGATGGTCGCGAAGGCGCGCTTGAACCCGGCGTCGAGCGCCGAGACGATCGAGCGCCCCATATGCGCCTCCTCGCGGATGCGCTCGTAAATAAGGACGTTCGAAATCGACCGCCATGCCAATGGTCAGCACGATGCCGGCGATGCCGGGCAAGGTCAGAGTCGCCCCCAACAGGACCAGCCCGGCGAAAATAAACGCGATATGCACCAGCAGCGCGATATTGGCGAAGACGCCGAAGATCCCATAGGTGATCAGCATATAGCAGGCGACGAGGAACCCGCCGACATAGGCCGCGCGCTTGCCGGCGTCGATCGAATCCTGCCCCAGGCCCGGCCCGACGGTGCGCTCCTCGACGATCGTGAGCTTGGCCGGAAGCGCGCCGGCGCGCAGCAAAATCGCGAGATTATTGGCCGATTCCACCGTAAAGTGGCCGGAGATCTGCCCGGAGCCGCCAGTGATCGGCCCCAGAATGCGCGGCGCCGAAATGACCTTGCCGTCGAGCACGATGGCGAAAGGCCGGCCGACGTTTTCGGAAGTGACTTCGCCGAAGCGTTGGCCGCCGCGGATATTGAAGCGGAAATTGACGACCGGCTCCTGGGTGCGGCTGTCGAAGCCAGGTTGGGCGTCGGTCAGATCTTCGCCCTGAACCATCACGCGTTTCTCGACGGGCAATTTGCCGCCCGGCCTGTCGACTTCGTCGAGCATTTCGACCTCGGAAGGGTCCTGGCCGGTGTTGGCGACGAGCCGGAATTCGAGCTTCGCGGTGGTGCCGAGAATCTCCTTGAGCTTGCTGGTATCCTGAAGCCCGGGAACCTCGACCAGAACGCGGTCCTCACCCTCGCGCTGAATGTTGGGCTCGGTCGTGCCCAAGGCGTCGACGCGGCGGCGCAGCACTTCGATCGATTGCTCGACAGCGCGGCGGACCTTTGCCCGCAGACCCGCGTCGGTCAGCGTAAACTGAACGAGGCCGTCGCTGTTCTGCGTGATGTCGAACACCGGCGCGCCCGATGCGGTGGCGAGACCGGAGCTGGCGGGCGTCGTCAACTGCTGGAGCTTCGGCAGGACCCTTTGCAGCTCGGCGGGATCGGGGATGCGCAACTGAAGGCCGCGCGGCAATACGCCGATGCCGCCGGAAATCGAGATCTTCTCGTCACGCAGGACACGGCGGACGCTGTCGCGCAAATTTTCGACCATGGTTTTCACCACCGACGAATTGTCGACTTCCAGCAGGACGTGCGAGCCGCCCTGCAGGTCGAGGCCAAGCACGATGGCGCGCGCCGGAACCCATTTCGGCAGATGCGAGATCAAGGCCTCGCGCGCATTTGGGCCAAGCAGGCTCGGCACGATGACGAGAACCGCAAATACCGTCATGGCGATGATGGAGGCGATCTTCCAAGGCGCGAAACGCAGCATGGGTCAGCAAAATATCCGGGAGGTTGGGCGCGAGAGCCTTTAGGTTTCAGGCCGGGACAGAAAGGATCAGGCTTGTTCCTTGACGGGTTCGCCCTTGGTGCGCACCTCGGTGATCATCGCGCGCACCACGCGCACCCGGACATTGGGCGCGACTTCGAGTTCGACTTCGGCATCGTCGACGACTTTGGTCACCTTGCCGATCAGGCCGCCCGAGGTTATGACGCTATCGCCCCGCCGCAGATTCTTCACGAGATCGGCGTGCTCCTTGGCGCGCTTCTGCTGCGGCCGCATGATCAGGAAATACATGATCGCGAGGATCAGCGCAAAAGGGATCAGCTGCACGATGATGTCTGTCGGTCCGCCGCCCGAGCCGCCGATGGCTTGGGCGAAAGCAGGTGTGAACACGGGCGCCACTCTCCTCAAAAAAACCGCGCCGCGGGGCCAACCGGCCCGCAGCGCGGCGGACTATAGCGAGTGTCAGCCTGAAAGCAATGGCCGCAAAAGCTCCGCTAGAGCGACCCCTTCATGTCGTCAGGATTAGCGATCAGCAGCGGGGTGTCGACTGGGCCCGGACTGACGACGTTAACCGAATGCCGCGATCCTTGAGGTCCGCCGTCCAGGTGCGGGCGAAGTTGCGGACTGCCGCCTTGGTCGCCGAGTAGATGCTGAAGCCGCGGAAGCCCTTGATGCCGACGATGGAGCCGTCGCTCAGGCGTTCGTGCCGCCGTCTATGGTCAGATTGGCGCCGGTGATGTAAGACGCTTCCGGACCAGCCACGAACGCGACCAACGCGGCGATTTCGTCAACAGATCCATAGCGGTCAAGCGCTGTAAGGGCTTTCTGGGGCGCAGCCCAATCGCCCCCGGCGGGATTTAGTTCCGTGTCGATCGGACCCGGCTGGATATTGTTGACGGTGATGCTACGGCTCCCCACCTCCCTCGACAAGCCCTGAGCAAACATCTTGACTGCTCCCTTGGTGGCCGCATAGGGCACCAAGCCGGGCGTCATGTTGCGCTCGCCGACGCACGAGCCAATCATGATGATGCGGCCGCCACTCTTCATGTGCCGCAGCGCCGCCTGCGTCGCGACGAAGACGCCGCGGACGTTGATATCAATGACGCGGTCCAACTCCTCAAGCGTTGCCTCCTCGAACCTCTTGGGAATGGCCGTGCCGGCATTATTCACAAACACATCGAGTTGGCCGAAGGTCGCGACGGTCTTTTCGACGGCGGCCTTGATGGCGTTGGCATCGATGGCGTCCGCCTGAATCGCGATTGCGTTTCCGCCGGCGCGGTGAATCTCCTTGATCAGCGCCGCCGCGGCGTCGGCGCCTTTGGTGTATGTGACGGCCACGTTCGCTCCGTCGGCGGCGAGTCGCTTAGCGATGGCAGCGCCAATGCCCCGCGACCCACCCGTAATGAGCGCAGCCTTTCCTTCGAGTGGCTTAGACATTTGTTTTTCTCCTATTCCCTTAGTCCGGAATTCTGCATGATATTGCCCGGCGCAGAGATGAGTCCGATCGCTCATTTTCCATGCCGGGCCAAGCTTAACGGCGCCGCCCGCCTGGGTTGGGCTGCTCTCGACCCGACCGCCAGAAACTATCTATTCCATCACGCAAATAGTAGGCTTGGGAACGGATATGGCCTATTCCAGAGGGCGTATAAATGGACCGGCTCGCCGCGCTGGATATTTTCGTTCGGGTCGTCGATACGGGCTCGTTCTCCGCCGCCGCCCGGCATCACAAAATTCGCCAACCGGCCGCCTCGAAGGCCGTGGCGCAGCTTGAGGAATGGCTGGGCGTCGGCCTGCTCGCGCGCTCGACCCGCAATGTCAAGCCGACGGAAGCCGGCCGAGACTTCTACGAGCGCGCCAAGCGAACTCTCGAAGAGGCGGAGGAGGCGGTTCTGGCGGCGCGCGGGACGGCGGCCAGATTGTTGGGAACTCTGCGCGTTTCCGCGGCCGCGTGCTTCGCGCGCCTCCACATCATACCGCGGCTGCCGACCTTCCTCGCAGAGCATCCCGAACTCAACGTCGAGCTTGTGCTCGACGACCGGAGCATCGACCTTGTCGCGGAGGGCATCGACGTCGCGATGCGGATGGGGGCGCTGCCGGATTCCAACATGACGGCCATCAAGATCGCGCAAGCCCGTCGTCGCGTAATGGCGACGCCAACGTATTTTCAGCGTTATGGCGCGCCGACTTCGCCTGACGAGCTTGCCGGCCACCAAGCCATCATTTACACGCGCGACGGAGGCGGCCAATCCTGGAGCTTCCGCCGAGATGACCTCAACGTCCCCGTTTCTCTTCACGGACGCGTGAAGGTGACAGCCTCGGAAGGTCTTCGCGCCGCGGTGATTGCTGATATGGGACTGACAGTCGCCTCGGAGTGGAACTTTACGCCGGAACTGCGTTCCGGCGCGATCAGGGCAATCCTTGACGACTGAGAATTGCCGACGCTCAGCCTGTCCGCCGTTTTCCCGACGGGGCGTCTTGCAAGCTCCAAAGCGCGCGCATTTGTCTCGTTCGTCACGCACTGCATGATGGCGTGACCTGAACCCGGGGTCGGCTAGACTGCCGAACTCGAGTCCTGGCAAAACCGGATGGATCATGCTTTAACCGGGCGCGGTCATATCGTTTTGCGTCATCCCTATCCGTCCATGACCACAGCCGAAAAGCCTGTCTCATGCTCCGCCGATCCCCGCGCCGCCGCCCTGGAGCGGATCGCGGTCGCGCTCGAAAAGCTTGTTCCCGCCCCGCCCGCGGCAATCGACTTCGACGCCGCCGACGCCTTCGTTTTTTCGGCCAGCGCGCCGCATCTGCAGCCGGTCAAGCGCGTCAATCGCGTCGAGATGGCGCTGCTGCGCGGCATCGACCGGCTGCGCGACATACTGACCGACAACACCGAGCGTTTCGCGCGCGGCTTTTCCGCCAATAACGCGCTGTTGTGGGGCGCGCGGGGAATGGGCAAATCATCGCTGGTGAAGGCGGCCCACGCCGACGTCAACGCGCGCCTGATGGCGGCCGACGGTTTCTCGCCGTTGAAACTCATTGAAATCCATCGCGAGGACATTGACAGCCTGCCCGCGCTGATGGCGCTGGTGCGCGAATCAGCCCGCCGCTTCGTGGTCTTCTGCGACGATCTGTCCTTCGACGCCGCCGACACCAATTACAAATCGCTGAAGGCCGTGCTCGAAGGAGGCATCGAAGGCCGTCCCGCCAACGTCCTGTTTTACGCCACCTCCAACCGGCGGCACATTCTGGCGCGGGACATGGTCGAGAACGAGCGCGGCACGGCGCTCAACCCGGGCGAGGTCGTGGAGGAAAAAGTCTCGCTGTCGGACCGTTTCGGCCTTTGGCTCGGCTTCCACGCATGTTCGCAAGCCGATTATCTTGCAATCGTTTTCGGCTATGCCGACCATTACGGCCTAGTTCAGGACCGCGAGACCATCGAACGGGAGGCGCTGGAATGGGCGATCACGCGCGGCGCGCGCTCGGGCCGCACCGCCTGGCAATATATTCAGGACCTCGCCGGCCGGCTCGGCAAGTCGACGGGGTAAATTGGGGCGCGCAGAACAGGGCGCCAGCGCTCCGTCGGGACGGCCTGACCATGTCAAACAATCCGTCCCGCCGCCCGCGCGGCGCTAGTGGCCCGAGTCGAGCTAAAAAGTCGGGTATAGATGCTTGAGTTTGATGCGGGCGTCATCGGTCGTGAATTGCCAGTCGGCTTTGGCGTGATGGGCGTTGCGGTCGGCCTCCCATGCGGCGACTTGGTGGATGAGGATTTGCTTATCGGGGATGCGGCGGCCGAGACATTGCGACGCGAGAACGGCGAGTTCGGATTCCGCCATATCGAGCCAACTGCCGTGCTTTGGCGTGTAATGCCACTCGAATCGCTCGACGAGCCGTCTTGCTTTGTCTGGCGGAAAAGCCTCGTACAACGATGCGGGTTTGTGAGTGTTGAGATTATCCTGCACTAAAACGATCTTCTTGACGTTGGGGAAATGACGGTCGGATAAATCCTCGAGCGCGTGAGCGTAATCAATGGCGGTGCGGCGATCGGTGATCTCAATGTGGCGCCAGCCTTCGAGCGGTGCGAACATCATGAACAGATTAGCTGTGCCGTTTCGTTCATACTCGTAATCGCGGCGCTCTGGTTGTCCTGGTTTCATCGGGACCGGCGTCCGCGTATCGGCCAGCAGTTGCTTTGACGTCTCGTCCAGACAGACCAGCGGACGATCTCCGTCGCGTGGCCGCTTGTAGACGGCCAGAATATCTTCCATCGCCGCTACGAATGCGCTGCTTGCTTGCGGCGGGATGACCCATTGCTGCGCGAGGTGAGGCTTGAGCTCATTTTTTTTAGAATGCGCCCAATCGTGTTGTCGCTCGCATGATCCACGATGTTCAGCTCGACGACTTTGGTTTCCAACAAGCGCAGCGTCCATTTCGCGCGGCCTTCGGGAGGTCGCGAGCAAGCCAAGGCGATGAGCCGGGCCTCTTTCTCGCCGTCGAAGATGCGCGGAACGGGCGGCGTCGCGCGTTGCTTGCGGTTCAACGCCGCGTCCACGCCAGCCTGCGCAAATTGTTGTCGAACACGGGCGCACATGATCGGATACGTGCCCAGGGCCTCGGCAATTTGTGGATCGCTCCACTTTGGCCCCAACGGGCCTTCATCGGCCTGCAAGAGGATCCGCGCCTTGAGCTGCTTCTTGGCTGGGCTCTCGCCTTTGCGGATCAGTTGTTCGAGCCATTTCCGTTCGTCCATGCCCAGTTCGACAACATAGCGCTTCTTGCTCACCTTCGCCTCCGTCGCTGCGAATCACGACAAAAGCAAATCATTCAATCCATACAATTTAGTTAACGCAGCCCAGCGGTCCGATCGAAGGACTGGGCGATTCTTCAAAGCGGTCGGTACGGCGGGCAAAATAGAGTGAAGGCAGGCGAGGGCGGTGCGTTACAAGACGCGGGATTCGACTTATAATAAATCATTATTGACAGTTAATGCTCAAATTATAATAATGACCGGAAGCCGAGGACTTTCATGTCTTACGGCTGCGTCGCGCCGAGGAAGCGCCGCGACAGCTAGAGCCTATCGGTTTTCCTCCTCTACCGATAGGCCCCGAACTTCCACGCTAGAAGCCAGGCCTGAGCCTGGCTTCTTTGTTTGCAGCCGGTTCCACACGACGCCAGTGTAGGCTCATGCGGCAACTCCTCGTGCATCGATATCGCAGCGAGCAGCTACAAGTTCGAAATCAGGATAGAAAACGCCCGCCCTTTGCCGTTTAAATCAGTGACGCAACCGTGGAACGCCAACCGGGCACGCTGCAGCCGTGCCGGAAGGCTCCTAGGGAACCCTAAATTGCTGCGTTAATTAATGTGGCGATCTTGGGGCCGCCGCGGTCAAGCCGTCAAATCACGAAGGCAAACAGTCGGATCAAGAAACCCGAAATTCTCGCGATTGTTGCAAATTTGTCGGGCTGAGGGCTTTCCAGTGTCTCCGTGGGCCGGGCGATCAGGGGCAAGCAGCGACGGCTTCGCATGCCGATGCGCAGCAACAGCTAGAGCATGCCTGCGCCAACGCGCCCGAGTTCGCGTCAAGCCATCCGTCTCTCCAGGCATCGTACGCTTTTGAATAATTTGCAGGATCGTAAGGGCAGTCAGTCAGCGTCGCGCCAACAAGGTAAGCTTTCATCCCGAGCTCGTAAACGTGAGCAAGCGTCATAGCGAGCCCTCCACTAGAAGGTCTGCCGAATCACTACACGCGTTAGAGTATAGAACAATATTCATATGGGGTGCACGCGAGTAGCTTATCCCGTTGTCCCAGGCTCGTCTATGTCTAGTAGTTTCTCCGTCTCGGCCGGCTGATTTTGCGAGTTGGCTGAGCGGTCCTGTCGCATTCCCGTCGCCGTTTTTCTGTGGCGCGGCGCTCGCCTAACGGTCTTTTCGCCCTTTCGAGGATTGGCGTTTCCGGTAATGTCCCAATAACTCACGGGTTCATGATGCGAGGCAATGCCGAGCATGGTTTCGAACGAGACGTGCCGATAAAAACGGCGGTTGTAGCGGAAGACGAATTCTTCGAGATAGGTGTCGACGTGTTTTCGGCGCAGGCCGTGATAGGTGCCGAGGCTCCAGCGTTTCAGCAGCGCGAAGACCCGATGAATCCACGGCAGCACGACATGGCCCGCCATTTTGCCAACCACGCGCGGATCGTGCCGGTAGTCGCCGGACAGACCAGGATAGGATGCGTGGCCGTCAGTGAGCAGCGTGGCTCCCGGCTTCACATTGGCCCTGACGAAAGCTTCGATCGAGGCGGCGGAATTATCCGCGATCATGGCGAGGCGGATGCGGCCGGAACGCGTATCGAGGTATTTTGCGTGTTTGCGTCGCGGTTTGGCCCGGTTTGTGTCGCGATCAATCACCTCGACCGCGCCTGCGATAAGGATTTTTCCAGCGTTGCCAGGCTCGAAGAAAGTATCGCCGACCCGGAATGGAATTTCTGTCTGATCGACTTCGACGACGCCTTCGAGAGGTTCGCGGTTTGGATCGACCATGGATCGCCGCAGCTTTTGCGTCAGAAGCCAAGCTGTCTTGTAGGTGAGGCCGAGCTGATCTTCGAATTGCCGCGCCGACATGCCGTTGGAATGCGTCGCCATGAGATGCGCGGCCCAGAACCACGTCGTCAGCGGCAGCTTGGAGCGATGCATCGCCGTGCCCGCCGTAATCGAAGTCTGGCGTCCGCAATCGAGACATTCGAATGTGTATGCCCGGCTCTTCAGCGTCACCGCGCGGCGGGCGCCGCAGCCAGGGCAGACAAAGCCATCCCGCCATCGCCGTTCGAACAAGAACGCGGCGCAGCGCGCCTCGTCGGGAAAAGTCTGCTGGAATTGGGTAAGCGACCGCGCCTTGGCCATCGGGTGATCCGTCGCCACCCCTCGCGGCAGCTCACTCAGGCCGCAATACCACATTTAGTTGAACCTGGGACAACGGGATAAGCCACGCACGCGATGCCGCACGTTTTCTAGAAATAAGTTAATCAAGTGAATCAGGCTTGCCATGCGCCTAAATTAGGGCGTACTACGCTTCTACAACTTAAGTGCTAAAGTTGTCGCTCTCGGCATCCTGCCGGGTGGCCCTAGGTATTCAAGCGCCTTGACTTGGCAAGAGCATGAGATCACGCGCCCGTCGAGTCTTTGAGGCGCGTGCCGACCCGCTTCAAAGGTCGGAGGCGCAAAGCCTGACATATGATAAAAAAATATTGACATTTGTCAATATCTGCAGCAATGTTGGTTTGTTGATTATCTGCGCCTCCCGTTTATCCTCTTTAGCGTCCGCTTCTCATATCTCGAGGGCGGACGTTTTTTATTCTCGCGCAGGATTCCGAAAACGACCGCGAGCTTCGCCGGTGCGGGCGGAGGGACGGCTCTCTGCGCGCTTTGGCGCTCAAGCAATTAGGAGCCTCGGTCAGCATAGGACGAACCCGACGGCGCGGCGGCGCGGCGGCTCTGGTCGGCTGCGCACGCCGTGACCTCAAAGACAACGAACCTTCAGGCTGTGTAACGGCCGCACTCTGAACGCGAAGGAGCCTGCCACGCATCATGCGGCATCGGCTTCAAGCAATGGTCACGCCGCGTTTCGAAGGACGCGGATCTGGTGGTGATTTTTGGTCACGACCCGGTAATGCCGAACAACGATCGCTTTTACGTCGAGAGGTAAATCCTCATCGAGGGCAGCCTCGTACTCATCTTTCGCCCTCTGCTCGTCACGCTCACATTCAGCGAGAATAGCGTGATCATCCATTCCAATGGAGCCACTCACCGAATCGACTGAACGCGGTTCGCCGCCAAGGTCGCGAATTTTTGCTCTTAATTGGTTAGCGCCTTCGGCGCATCTGTCTGCTGCGACCTCAAGAAGCCTTTTAAGGTTGATGTTTTCGGCGTGATGCGCACATGAGCGGAAGCGCACCTCCCCGGCGTTCGACGTCTGGAGCAGATCGTTCAACGTCAAAAGCAACTCATACTTATCCATGAGGGAGTCCTTCAGCGTCGCGTTAAGAAGTATGAAGTTGAAAGATTTTGCCGCAAACCCGATTATCGGTCGCATTCGCGGGCCTCGGTGGCAACTGACAACGGACGTTTAAGTCTCTGATTTATTCATTTTTATGACGACGAACGATGGCGCGGCGGCGCCGTGCTTCTGAATTATCGGGCACAGCAGCGGAGAAGTTCTGAAGCAAGAAGCGGGCCGTCTAACTGTCAACCGAAGAGCCCATGGCTTTGCGTCGGGCGCGGTGGACGCCGAAAAGCGGAAAGTCGATCGGAAACTCCACGACCTGTTGGGGGCAGCTCATGCGTCGGTTCCGTCTCGTGTTCCTTATCGTCCTCTCCGCTCTGCCGGCGCTTGCGGTCGAGAGATGGGAGACTTTGCCGCCGACGCCCGCGCCGATCGCAACCGACCGCGGCGGCCAGGCGCAAGTTAACGGCGTCAGCATCCACTATGCGATCTACGGGCGGGGGTCGCCGGTGATTTTCCTGCACGGGGGCCTCGCGAACAGCGACTATTGGGGCGACCAGGCGCCGGCCGTCGCAAAGCATCATACCGTCATTCTGATGGACAGCCGCGGCCATGGCCGCAGCACCCGCGACGCGCGGCCTTACGACTACGATCTGATGGCCGACGACGTCGTCGCGCTGATGGATCATCTGAACATCGCCAAGGCCGATATCGTCGGCTGGAGCGATGGCGGCATTATCGGCATCGACCTCGCCATGCGCCACAAGGACAGGGTCGGCAAGGTCTTCGCCTTTGCGGCCAACACGCTGACGTCGGGCGTCAAGGACGGCGTCGAGAAGAACCCGACCTTCGCCGCCTTCATCGCGCGAGCGCGCCGCGAATACGAGGCCTATTCGGCGACGCCCAGGGAGTATGACGCGTTCGTCGCTCAGATCACCAAGATGTGGGCGGATCAGCCGAATTGGAGCGATGCGGAGCTCGCTGCGATCGTCGCGCCGGTCCTCGTCGTCGACGGCGATCATGACGAGGCGATCAAACGCGAGCACACCGAATATATGGCGGCGACGATCCCGCATGCGGGGCTGTTGATTCTGCCAAACGTCAGCCATTTCGCCTTTTTGCAGGATCCAAAACAGTTCAATTTCGCCATCTTGCATTTTTTGGGCGACCAGTAGAGGCCGGCCGGCCTAAAACGGCGCTCCCAACGACCGCCGTGGGTCGCGCCATTTCCAGCCGTTGCCGACTCGCGGCCCTGGACCGGTCTTGGCCGAGGGCGGATTGGCGGCTTTAGAGCATGCGGTATGGGTCAGCGGACCTTTGTTGTCGCGGGCCCAGCGCGGACCCATGCACGAACCCGCTTCGCGGGATTGCTAGAGCTGGCAAGGTAGCGCGTTTTCCCTAGAGTCTTGAGCGAGGCGTGGCGGCGCCTTGAGCATGGAGTTCCCTTCATCATGAAAGGAACTTCCGATGTCCGTTTCATCTGTCGAACGCCCCGTCAGCGCGCTGCGGCAGCGCATGCTCGAAGATATGGCCATGCGCGGCCTGCGATCGGATACGCAGCGCGACTATATTCGCTTTGTGCGCAGCTTCGCAGCCTTCCTCGGACAGGCGCCGGATACCGCGACGGCCGAGGATATTCGCCGGTTTCAGGTTCACCAGCGTGAGAGCGGGGTGCAGCCGCCCACCATCAACTGCTCCGTTTCGGCGCTGCGCTTCCTCTTCACCGTGACGCTCGATCGGCCAGATCTGTCGCGGCGTCTGGTCCTGGCGCGCTATCCGCGCAAGTTACCGGCGGTGCTGAGCGTCGAGGAAGTCGGCCAACTACTCGAGTCGGCGCCGGGGATAAAATACAAGGCCATACTCGGCGCCGCCTACGGCGCGGGCCTGCGTGTGTCCGAAGTGGCCACCCTCAAGATCGACGATATCGACAGCACGCGCATGCTGATCCGGGTCGAACAGGGCAAAGGACGCAAGGACCGCAACGCCATGCTTTCACCGCAGCTACTCACGCTGTTGCGGCTGTGGTGGAAGGAAGGCAAGCGACGCGGCGTCATGCTGCCGCATGGCTGGCTGTTCCCTGGACGCAGTCACGGCGATCCCATCTCAACCCGGCAGATCAACCGCGCGATCCACGAGGCGGCCGAAGCGGCTGGCATCAGGAAACGGGTGTCGCCTCATACGCTGCGCCACAGCTTCGCCACCCATCTGCTGGAACAGGATGTCGATATCCGCGTGATCCAAGTCCTGTTGGGGCACAGCAAGCTCGATACGACCGCGCTCTACGCTCGCGTCGCGACCAAGACGATTCGCTCGGTGACCAGTCCTCTCGAACATTTGGCGGCGCTGATGCAGGGCGAGGAGCATAGCGACTGAACCCGCTTGGGCGCCTCGCTGGAGGTCGCCGATATCTTCCGAGCTGAAGGGGCCGGCTATCGCGCCTTTCAGGCCGGTCACCTGGGCCTTACCCAGCTCAAGGTCATGTCGGCGATCGAGAACTGCCGGACGGCGGCGCTTGGCGGCCATGTCGATGGCTGCGACGACTGCGGCTATCTTCGGGTCGCCTATAACAGTTGTCGCAACCGGCATTGCCCCAAGTGCCAAGGCGCCGCCGCGCGAGCCTGGCTCGCCGAGCGCGAGGCCGACCTGTTGCCGATCGGCTATTTCCACGTCGTGTTCACGCTGCCAGCCGAGGTCGCCGACGTCGCCTGGCAGAACAAGGCGCTCCTCTACGACCTGCTGTTCCGGACGGCGTCGGAGACAATGATGACGATCGCGGCCGATCCAAGACATCTTGGCGCCCGGATCGGCATCACCGCCGTGCTCCACACTTGGGGATCGGCGATGACGCATCACCCCCATATCCACATGATCGCGCCAGGCGGCGGCATCTCGCTCGATGGGCGGCGATGGATATCGTCGCGTCCGGCCTTCCTCCTGCCGGTGCGGGTGCTGGGCGCGCTCTTCCGCCGCCTGTTTCTCACCCGGCTGATCGAGTTGCACGATGCCGGCAAGCTCGTCTTCTTCGGCGCTCACGCCAATCTAGCCGACCAGCGCCGCTTCCTGCGCCACCTCGCGCCGATCAAGAAGAAGCGATGGGTGGTCTATGCCAAGGCTCCGTTCACCGGCCCCGAGGCTGTGCTCACCTATCTCTCGCGCTACACCCACCGGGTGGCCATCTCCAATCAGCGTCTGATCGCCTACGATGAGACCGGCGTCACCTTCCGCTACAAGGACTACCGCTGCGATGGTCCGGAGCGGCAGCGCGTGATGACGCTCACGCCGCACGAGTTCATCCGCCGTTTCCTGCTCCACGTCCTGCCACATGGCTTCCACCGCATCCGCCATTACGGCTTGCTCGCCAGCTCCGCACGGAAGGCCAATATAGCGCGCGCCCGCGATCTCCTTGCCGTAGCGCCGGCGCCGCCAGAGCCTGTCGAAGCGCCAGAACCGCTCGATTGGCTCCCACCTTGTCCCTGCTGCGGCGGGCGCATGCGCATCATCAAGACCTTTGAACGCTGGATGCAGCCGCGCGCGCCGCCCCACGTTCCTGCAGCAACCGGGACGCCGTCGTGACCCGGCACGGCCTACGCTTACCTCGCGCCGCAACGTCCCTTGTTCCGGCGACCGCCATCTGCACGCCCTTCGCCAACTCCGTGACAGAAGACTTGCACTTCGCATGCGGCCAGCTCCCAATCCAGCGACCGCCTGGAGCAAAGTCTCACTCGCCGCGCTCTCGGCCGCGCCGTCACCGCCCCGGCGCCGCCGTCATCGCCCTCAGGCAAAACCCGAAATCCCCATAGACCGTTGCCGCAGGCCCGCGGGTTCGTGCTTGGGCGGTTTTCGTACGCCTGAAGGCATCCGAAAACCTTCACCAAGTCGGTCGTTGACCGCCCGCTCCGGTGGTGCTCAAATCAGACGTTCAGCAACGCCACTCACACCAGGGTCCCGCCCAGAGGCGTGAGTGAGGCGTGGGTTTCGCTTATGAACAAACGGTAGCGCCGGACTGACCGTCTCCCGATCTCGCGGCTTGTCGCCCCAGGCTTGCAAGGGACGGGCAGGCCCGAACAGGGCCGGTCGACGACGCTCCTGGGGGAGAAAGCGACCATGGGAACGGCCAAAACGGCTCTCAGCGCCGAGAGCGATGCGATCAGCGCCCGCAAACGCATCAAAGACATTATCGCCGCGTCGTCCGGTAACCTGGTCGAGTGGTACGACTTCTATGCCTTCGCCTTCACCTCGATCTTTTTCGCATCTGCATTCTTTCCGACGGGCGATCCGACGAGCCAGCTTCTCGCCGCGGCCGGCATTTTTGCGGTGGGCTTCTTCATGCGCCCGCTCGGGGGCTGGCTGTTCGGGTGGCTCGCCGACACGCGCGGGCGGCGCTATTCGATGGTGTTCTCAGTGCTGCTGATGTGCGCCGGGTCGCTGATGATCGCGGTGCTGCCGACCTACCAGTCGGTCGGCACGCTGGCACCTTGGCTGCTGCTCGTCGCGCGGCTGTTGCAGGGCCTGTCGGTCGGCGGCGAATACGGCGCCGCGGCGACCTACATGAGCGAGGTTGCCGGCCGCGGCCGTCGCGGCTTCTACTCCTCGTTCCAATACGTGACGCTGATCGGCGGCCAGCTTCTTGCGCTGCTCGTGCTCGGCATCCTCCAGCTGTCGCTGACCACGGACCAGCTCAAAGCCTGGGGCTGGCGCATTCCCTTCGCGATCGGCGCTATCGCTGCGATCTGTGCGCTCTATCTGCGCCTCACGCTCGACGAGACGGCGTCGGCCGAGTTGATGCAGCACAAGGACGCCGGCTCATTGGCGGCGCTGATGAAGTACAAGCGCGCCCTGCTGATCACCTTCGCCTTCACAGCCGGCGGTTCGCTCTATTTCTACTCGATGACCACGTACATGCAGAAGTTCCTGATCAACACGCTGAAGATGGGCGTGGGGACCGCAAGCGGCATCATGACCGCGGCGCTCGTCGTCTTCATGCTCATGCAGCCTGCCTTCGGCGCGCTGTCGGACAAGATCGGCCGCAAATCGAACATGCTCTGCTTCGGCGCGCTCGCCACGGTCGCGACCGTGCCGCTGCTGTCATGGCTAGCGGGTATGACGAGCAGCTACGGCGCGTTGGCGCTGATCCTCGTGGGCCTCGTGATCGCGGCGTTCTACACCTCGATCAGCGGCGTGGTGAAGGCCGAACTGTTTCCGGCGGAGATCCGCACGCTGGGCGTGGGCTTCACCTACGCGATCGCCAACGCGCTGTTCGGCGGCACTGCCGAATACGTGGCATTGTCTTTCAAGTCGGGAGGTTGGGAAGCGGGGTTCTTTTGGTATGTATCGGCAATGTCGCTGATCGTGCTCGCCGCCGCGTTGTGGATGCCCGACACCCGCGAGCGCGGCTATCTGGATGGCAGCGGGCAGATCGAAGCTGAGCCGGCGTCGGCCTGAGCGAGCGGTCTCGCATCCAGCTGGGGCCTGCAGCCCCAGCATCCAGGCCCCCGGACCGCTGACGCAACGGTTGCGATCCTCGTACAGGCGCCGGACCCGGATGACCGCCATTCCGGTTCCGCTCGCGCACCTGCAGTCCACGTTTGTGGTGGACCACCCCAAAACCGGACCGGCGACTTTCCGCCGAAGTCCGCCGTGAGCCTCTCTTCCCCGTATGTCCGCTTCGGGGACCCCGGCCGGATCACGTAAAACGACAGTCATGGTGAAGGTTTTCGGATGCCTTCAGGCGTACGAAAACCGCCCAAGCACGAACCCGCGGGCCTGCGGCAACGGTCTATGGGGATTTCGGGTTTTGCCTGAGGGCGATGACGGCGGCGCCGGGGCGGTGACGGCGCGGCCGAGAGCGCGGCGAGTGAGACTTTGCTCCAGGCGGTCGCTGGATTGGGAGCTGGCCGCATGCGAAGTGCAAGTCTTCTGTCACGGAGTTGGCGAAGGGCGTGCAGATGGCGGTCGCCGGAACAAGGGACGTTGCGGCGCGAGGTAAGCGTAGGCCGTGCCGGGTCACGACGGCGTCCCGGTTGCTGCAGGAACGTGGGGCGGCGCGCGCGGCTGCATCCAGCGTTCAAAGGTCTTGATGATGCGCATGCGCCCGCCGCAGCAGGGACAAGGTGGGAGCCAATCGAGCGGTTCTGGCGCTTCGACAGGCTCTGGCGGCGCCGGCGCTACGGCAAGGAGATCGCGGGCGCGCGCTATATTGGCCTTCCGTGCGGAGCTGGCGAGCAAGCCGTAATGGCGGATGCGGTGGAAGCCATGTGGCAGGACGTGGAGCAGGAAACGGCGGATGAACTCGTGCGGCGTGAGCGTCATCACGCGCTGCCGCTCCGGACCATCGCAGCGGTAGTCCTTGTAGCGGAAGGTGACGCCGGTCTCATCGTAGGCGATCAGACGCTGATTGGAGATGGCCACCCGGTGGGTGTAGCGCGAGAGATAGGTGAGCACAGCCTCGGGGCCGGTGAACGGAGCCTTGGCATAGACCACCCATCGCTTCTTCTTGATCGGCGCGAGGTGGCGCAGGAAGCGGCGCTGGTCGGCTAGATTGGCGTGAGCGCCGAAGAAGACGAGCTTGCCGGCATCGTGCAACTCGATCAGCCGGGTGAGAAACAGGCGGCGGAAGAGCGCGCCCAGCACCCGCACCGGCAGGAGGAAGGCCGGACGCGACGATATCCATCGCCGCCCATCGAGCGAGATGCCGCCGCCTGGCGCGATCATGTGGATATGGGGGTGATGCGTCATCGCCGATCCCCAAGTGTGGAGCACGGCGGTGATGCCGATCCGGGCGCCAAGATGTCTTGGATCGGCCGCGATCGTCATCATTGTCTCCGACGCCGTCCGGAACAGCAGGTCGTAGAGGAGCGCCTTGTTCTGCCAGGCGACGTCGGCGACCTCGGCTGGCAGCGTGAACACGACGTGGAAATAGCCGATCGGCAACAGGTCGGCCTCGCGCTCGGCGAGCCAGGCTCGCGCGGCGGCGCCTTGGCACTTGGGGCAATGCCGGTTGCGACAACTGTTATAGGCGACCCGAAGATAGCCGCAGTCGTCGCAGCCATCGACATGGCCGCCAAGCGCCGCCGTCCGGCAGTTCTCGATCGCCGACATGACCTTGAGCTGGGTAAGGCCCAGGTGACCGGCCTGAAAGGCGCGATAGCCGGCCCCTTCAGCTCGGAAGATATCGGCGACCTCCAGCGAGGCGCCCAAGCGGGTTCAGTCGCTATGCTCCTCGCCCTGCATCAGCGCCGCCAAATGTTCGAGAGGACTGGTCACCGAGCGAATCGTCTTGGTCGCGACGCGAGCGTAGAGCGCGGTCGTATCGAGCTTGCTGTGCCCCAACAGGACTTGGATCACGCGGATATCGACATCCTGTTCCAGCAGATGGGTGGCGAAGCTGTGGCGCAGCGTATGAGGCGACACCCGTTTCCTGATGCCAGCCGCTTCGGCCGCCTCGTGGATCGCGCGGTTGATCTGCCGGGTTGAGATGGGATCGCCGTGACTGCGTCCAGGGAACAGCCAGCCATGCGGCAGCATGACGCCGCGTCGCTTGCCTTCCTTCCACCACAGCCGCAACAGCGTGAGTAGCTGCGGTGAAAGCATGGCGTTGCGGTCCTTGCGTCCTTTGCCCTGTTCGACCCGGATCAGCATGCGCGTGCTGTCGATATCGTCGATCTTGAGGGTGGCCACTTCGGACACACGCAGGCCCGCGCCGTAGGCGGCGCCGAGTATGGCCTTGTATTTTATCCCCGGCGCCAACTCGAGTAGTTGGCCGACTTCCTCGACGCTCAGCACCGCCGGTAACTTGCGCGGATAGCGCGCCAGGACCAGACGCCGCGACAGATCTGGCCGATCGAGCGTCACGGTGAAGAGGAAGCGCAGCGCCGAAACGGAGCAGTTGATGGTGGGCGGCTGCACCCCGCTCTCACGCTGGTGAACCTGAAACCGGCGAATATCCTCGGCCGTCGCGGTATCCGGCGCCTGTCCGAGGAAGGCTGCGAAGCTGCGCACAAAGCGAATATAGTCGCGCTGCGTATCCGATCGCAGGCCGCGCATGGCCATATCTTCGAGCATGCGCTGCCGCAGCGCGCTGACGGGGCGTTCGACAGATGAAACGGACATCGGAAGTTCCTTTCATGATGAAGGGAACTCCATGCTCAAGGCGCCGCCACGCCTCGCTCAAGACTCTAGGGAAAACGCGCTACCTTGCCAGCTCTAGCAATCCCGCGAAGCGGGTTCGTGCATGGGCGCGAAACCGCCATGGATAGGCGCGCCCTCTATGGGTCCAAGATGCGACGTCCACCCCGCGTAGCTGAACGGCCGCTTTGGGTTGCAAACCGGCTCGATATCGCCTATTCCGCCGCCTCGGCGTTTCCTTCGCCTCTGCTCGCGCACACAAAGGTCAGGGCGTGGCGCAAAACGCGCGCGTCGGCGCCTTGCTTCACCGCGTCCGTAGACAAATGCCGCCGCCACGCACGGGCCCCCGGCCGCCCGTTGAACAGCCCGAGCAGATGCCGCGTCATGGCGCTGAGCGGAACGCCTTCCTTCAGCCGCGTCTCGACATAGGGGATGAAGGCTTCGATCGCGTGCTCGGCCGCGGCGAAAGGCGCGTCTTCGCCAAAAAACAGCGGATCGACCGCCAAAAGCAGCGCCGGATCCTGATAGGCGGCGCGGCCGACCATCACCCCGTCGACGAACTCGAGCTGGGCGCGCATCTGTTCAAGCGTCTCGAGGCCGCCATTGATCGCGATCGGCGTTCGCGGAAAGCGCCGCTTCAAGGCGTGGACCAGCGCATAATCCAAGGGCGGAACCTGACGGTTATCCTTCGGCGACAAGCCCTTCAGCCAGGCTTTGCGGGCGTGGACGATAAGCGCGTCGGCCCCGGCGCTAATGACCGCCTCGGCGAAGACCCGAAGCGCCTCCTCGGGGTCCTGTTCGTCGACGCCGATCCGGCATTTGACCGTCACAGGGATAGCGACCGCCGCCTTCACGGCGGAGACGCATTCGCCGACAAGAATGGGCTCGCGCATCAGACAGGCGCCAAAGGCGCCGTTCTGGACACGCTCGGAGGGGCAGCCGGCGTTGAGATTGATCTCGTCGTAGCCGAAATCGGCGCATGCCCGGGCCGCCTGGGCCAGCTCCGCGGGATCGGAGCCGCCAAGCTGCGCCGCGAGTGGATGCTCGGCTTCGTCGAAGCCAAGCAGGCGATCACGCTGGCCGTGCAGCACGGCGGCCGTCGTCACCATCTCCGTATAGAGCCGCGCGCGCCGCGACAACAGACGATGGAAGTACCGGCAATGCCGGTCGGTCCAGTCCATCATCGGCGCCACGCAAAATCTAATCCATTGATTTGACGGCATGCTTGACAAAATTTCCCTCTTTGAAGGCGCGGCTTGAGCCGGCAATCCTTCTGAAAAGACGGGTATGTCAACATGACGAATTGCTGCGCAAACGGCTAAGCTTTCCTCTACAATAGCTATGGCAGCGGAGTGACTCCATCGAAATTTTTGCAGTCGGTTGCCGCCCGAGCTCTCGCGCTGCCCGGATCCCGAGAGCGATGTGTCCGCCACCAGCGCCGGGCAGCGAACTTCAAACTGGATTATGACAGAGGGACAAGGTCAACTGCGATCTCTCGGATCATGTGAAGATCATTTGACAGCAAAAGTTTGAGCCTTATTGATACGCTTTCTCCGACTTTAGTTGTGAGACCGATTTGACAGCGAAAGGCGCTTTATAATCGTCAAGATTGACGGATTGCGCGGGTCCAAACCAACCTTCCCAGGTATCTTGTATGCATCGATTAGGAGAGAGGAGAGAAGATCGTAAAGTTAAAAGTTTAACAGGCAATCCATGGAAATATAGCGTTTTCGTATTGTTTGAAGATTGAACAACTGTACCCATAGGGGGCACCGTCGGCGTGGCATCGAAATACTTTGTCCCTGTGCAATTAGTAGATGCAAACCGAGACACGGGTGGCACCTCAGAAGGAGGATAGGAAAATCCCCCTCTATAAAACCCTAAAGAGACCCAAACGCCATTTACGTTCCGCAAGACGATTTGGCCTCCGAAACTGCCCACCAGTTTGTTATTTGCGTCCACGACTACAAACGGGTCCTCGTATAATTCCCAGGCGAAAATTGGCGTTGCGTGGAGCAGTCCTAGGGCTAAAGACAAGAACGCAGGAAATTCAGAATGAAATCGATTTCTCACAGCATACTCCGATATTGGCCGATGAAAAAGGATTGTGTTCATTCAGCTTTTAACAAACGGTCCTATGTCAGCGGTAGGCAAAAGGCAAGGCTTACGCTCAGGGCGGCGGGAGCGCATCCACAGCATTTTCCGCTCGGATTGCATTAAATCCAGCGGCGGCTATCAGTTCTCGTGGATCGCCCAAGCGCACGAACATCCGCAAAGGCCGACCGGTTGCTTGGCTTTTCTTTTGCACTGCGACATAAATTTGTCTGTATTGTGCGTCGCAATAAAGATTCGCTGACAGAGCGAATCGAAGTCGCTGATTCCAACCGCCCCCGCCGCCTGGGTTCGACCGGGTCTCAATCTAGGACGTGATAACGTGAACAACACCGACAAAGAGGCCCCGGCCAGGAATAAAGGAAAAGCGCCTCAAACTGATGAAGCGGCCAAGACGAAGGTTGAGAAAAAGCCGCAGACCAAAGCCAAGGACGCCGTTGCGCAAGACGCATCGACGAAAATGAAAGCTGTCGTTCCCGCCGCCCCGCTCCCCAAGCCTGCGCCGGCGGCTCGGACCAAGGCCAGGCCGGAGCGTGTCGTCGAGGCCGGAAATGCGCCGGAGACCGAAACAACCTCGGCTGAGGCGACCGAGGGCGTCGCTCAGGCCGCGCCGGTCGAACCCGCGCAGCCGGCGCTGGTCGAGGCCATGGAAGCGGATGTCGTCGAGCTTGAGCCGATGTATGCCCCCGCGTCAAAGCAGCAGGCGCCGATCGAGGCCGAGGAAGAGAGCTTGACCGAGGCGAAGGCGTCTCCGGCCCAGTCGGAGTGGAAACCTTCAGAGGTGGCTCCGGTCGAAGAGGAATCCGCGAGTTCAGCCGAAATTGAAAGCGCCGATATTCAAAAAATTGGCGAAAAGCTGAGCGAACGGGAAAAAATCGAGCCGGAAAAGAGTGTGACGATCTTTATGGCGGACTTTAACGCCATCGCCGCCGAAATCGATCAACTACTCAAAAAAGTCTTTGGAAAACGGCGGCGCTCTCGTCGAACAACTGCTTGCCGCCAAATCTTTCGAGAGCGCCATTCAGATCGGTTCGGACTTTGTCCAAAAATCCTGCACCGACTTCGTCGCCTATCTGACCACGATCGGCGCGATGTACGCCAAGCTTGCCGGCGAGGCTTTGAAGCAGCCCCAGTTCCCTCATGCGGGAAGTAACATCGGGGTCATTTTCCAGCTTGTTCGCAAGCGCTCTGCATAACCCGCGTCTGATTCGCATGTTCGCATACGACCCATGACGGCGTGACCAATACCCAGGAAAGCGTCGTGGGATCAATGCAGATCTGATCGCACGGCGTCTATACGCCGTCGGATGTGGCCGCTCTTGATATAGGCGATGCGGATGTTGGTCCGGGAGGCGTCGTGTTGCCGCCGATCAAAAGGGCCCTATCCCTTGCTCGCCGTAGCTCGCAACGCTGCTGTCGGGGCGGCCCTTGATGGCGCGGCGCTAATATAACACGGGGCGGCCTTCCACGCACGCCAGTGAGGCCGCGCTGGGTAAATACCGGCGCCTGTAAAGGTACCTGGGACCATACCGGCGTTGAGGGCGGTTGCCCACAACGGGTTGTAATGTTCGCGTCAAAGTGTAGAGCATTCGGCGTCGCCGGAAGGGCGGCAGGGGGCCGGGTGAATCGAATTGTGGGGCTGTGGCGATACATCGGAAGGGCGGCCCTAGAGCTTGGAGCCCATGCGCCACCGGTGGCCCCGATATGCATCGAGAAGTTGCAAGCTAGTTACGCGCTCGTCGAGGCGCAGCGCGATTCCGATGGCTCCGAGGTCGGGACTCTCCGTACTCGCCGAGTCTTGAGAGAGTTGCGCTGCTCAAGCATTATCCGGCTGTCAACTATTGAGTTACCATAACGAAGTACCGCCAACCAGTTCCGGCTGTTCCTTCGCGCCTGGCGCCCTACTGGCCCATGTAGGGTCTGCGCACATCGACGCCCAAAGCTGTCAAAGCCGCGCCTAATGCGGAGAACGGGACGCCGCGACGGAAAAGTCGGGAGCTCTAGATTGTTACATCAATTTTTATCACCTAATCATTTATTTATCACTATACCGATCGTAGATTTATTTAAAAACATAATAAGCGTTATATATAGCATTTGTGCAAATTTTGTTGCTCGATATATTCGCCATTAATTAAGTATTAATCGTTATAATCTACTCATCAATACTTGTCACCGCTGAACGTTTTGGCGTAAAGCCTTGCAAGCGCTTCAGCCGCTCGGCCGTCTGGTCTTGCAGCTCGCCAAATTCTTGCCGCGCGGAAGCGGCGCTGCCGCGCCGTGCCCAGCTTCATATTGCGCGGATTTCCGTTCCGCCTTCCCCGAGGCACGCAGGCCGCGCCTTTGTCTGATTTTTCGGGCGCCATCGCATCAGCTGGCGCCCATGGCGCCATACTTGCTGATCAAGCTCGCGCCGCCGCTTGAGCGCCGCCAAAAAAAAGCGCCACGCCGCACCGGGGGAATTGCCTAGCCCACATTCGAATGGTTCAATTTCCGCGCTGACGCCAAATTTTGCGGCAGCGGCGCCGCTGATCCACGCAAAGAGGGCCGTTATGACAAAAGCGATCGATTCCGTTTCGACGAGCGCCGCCTCGACAATCGAGCGCCCGCTCATCGACGACATTCGCCTGCTCGGCCAAGTGCTGGGCGACACCATTCGCGAGCAGGAAGGCGCGGAAACCTATGAGCGGATCGAGACCATTCGCCGCCTTAGCGTCGCCTTCGAGCGCCACGCCGACCCCGAGGCGGAGCAAAAGCTAGATCAGTTGTTGCGCGGGCTGACCTCGGAACAGGCGACGTCGGTCATTCGCGCGTTCAGCTATTTCGCCCATCTCGCCAATATAGCCGAGGATCGAAACAACATCCGCGGACGCGCCGCGCTGGCCGAAAAACAGCCGCGGGCTCGCGAGGGCGGCAGCCTCGCCAACACCTTCGAGCGCCTCGCCGCCGCAGCCATCGCGCCCGAGGCTGTCACCGAGGCGATCGCGCGCAGCCTCGTCTCGCCCGTGCTGACGGCCCATCCGACCGAGGTTCAGCGCCGAAGTCTCCTCGAAGCGGAACGTTCGATAGCCGAGCTTTTGCTCGCCCGCCAGAGCCTCAAGGGCGAAAGCGAACGCAAATACAACGATCTGATGCTTCGCGCCAGGATCGCGCAATTGTGGCAGACGCGGCTTTTGCGCTATGCACGCTTGACCGTTCGCGACGAGATCGACAACGCCCTCGGTTTTTATCATATGACGTTCCTGCGGCAGATCCCACGCCTCTACGCCATCCTCGAGGATCACGTCGGCGGCGCGCCGATCGGCCCCTTCTTCCGCATGGGATCGTGGATCGGCGGCGACCGCGACGGCAACCCGAACGTCGACGCCGGCACGCTCGACCTCGCCTTGCGGCGCCAGTGCGAGACGGCGCTGCGTTTCTATCTGACCGAGGTGCATCAGCTCGGCGCCGAACTCTCCATATCGCGCAAGCTGGTCGGCTGCGCGCCGGAGCTGCAGGCGTTGGCGGATCGATCGGGAGACGAAAATCCGCAACGCGAGGACGAGCCCTACCGGCGCGCCCTTACCGGCATCTACTCGCGGCTGGCGTCGAGCCTCGCGATGCTGACCGGCGGCGAGGCGCTGCGCCACGCCGTTGCGCCGGGCGAGCCTTACGCCGACGCCGGCGAGCTGCAGGCCGATCTCGCCATTATCGAAGATTCGCTTCGCGCCAACCATGGATCGGCGCTCGTTCCGGCCCGCCTCGCGCCGCTGCGCCGGGCCATCGACGTGTTCGGCTTCCACCTCGCCTCCGTCGACCTGCGCCAAAGCTCCGACCGGCATGAGGAAACGCTAAAAGAGCTGCTCTCCGTCGCGCGCGTGGTCGACGATTATTCGTCCTTAGACGAAGCGCAAAGACAGAAGCTACTCACCGATCTTCTGCGCGATCCGCGCCCGTTGCGCGTTCCTGGCGTCGCCTATTCGCCGCGGACCGCTGAGGAGCTCGAAATTTTCGAAACCGCGCGGGAGGCGCGCAAGGCGTTCGGCGCACCGGCGGTGGTCCACTACATCATCAGCCACACCGAGACGGTCAGCGATCTTTTGGAGGTCCTGACCCTACAAAAGGAATGCGGCATGATGCATGGCGTCCTCGGCGACGCGCATTCGTCAGTCGAACTGATGGTCGTGCCGCTGTTCGAGACGATCGAGGATCTGCGCAACTCCGAAGCCATCATGCGCGCCTTCTACGCCTTGCCGGGCGTCGCCGACGTGACGCGCGCGTCCGGCGCGCAGCAGGAGATCATGCTCGGCTATTCGGACAGCAACAAGGACGGCGGCTTCTTCACCAGCAACTGGGAGCTTTACCGCGCCTCGACGGCGCTCGCCAAATTATTCAAGGAGCATGAAGGCATAACGCTTCGCTTGTTCCACGGGCGCGGCGGCACGGTAGGGCGCGGCGGCGGCCCGAGCTATCAGGCGATTCTGGCGCAGCCGCCAGGGACGGTGG
This sequence comes from uncultured Alphaproteobacteria bacterium, assembly GCA_963789645.1. Lineage (GTDB taxonomy): Bacteria > Pseudomonadota > Alphaproteobacteria > Rhizobiales > Beijerinckiaceae > Methylocapsa. Next base: position 741,533 of record CAWBLM010000013.1, read on the forward strand.
ATGGGCAGATCAGGCTGACCGAACAAGGCGAAGTCATCTCCTCCAAATACGCCAATCCGGAGATCGGTCTGATCAATCTCGAAGCGCTCGTCGCGGCGACGTTGGAGGCGACCCTTCTGCCGTCGGCAAGCGCGGCGCCGCAGGCGTTTTTCGACGCCGCGGCGGAGCTGTCCGAGGCCAGCATGAAAGCCTATAGGGCGGTGATCTACGACAATCCGCGCTTCGTCGATTATTTCTTCGCGGCGACGCCGATCGCCGAGATCGCCGAACTCAACATCGGCTCGCGTCCGGCCTCCCGCCGCTCGACCCGGCGCATCGAGGATCTGCGCGCCATTCCGTGGAGCTTTTCATGGGGCCAATCGCGCCTCAACCTGCCCGGCTGGTTCGGTTTCGGATCGGCGGTCGAGCGTTTCACCGCTGCGGCGCCGCAAGAGCGCATGGCGCTGCTGCAGAAAATGAGCGCCGAATGGCCGTTCTTCCACGCCCTGCTTTCGAACATGGACATGGTGCTCGCCAAGGCCGATATGGGGCTCGCCAAACGCTATTCGGAGCTGGTTCCGGACAAGGAGCTGGCGCAAGCGGTCTACGCCGCGCTCGAAGCGGAATGGCGACGCACCGTAAAGGCGCTGAACGAGATCACCGGCGTCAGCGCGCGGCTCGCCGACAATCGGGCGCTCTCCGGCGCGATCAAGCACCGCTTCCCCTATATCGCGCCGTTGAACCATCTGCAGGTGGAGTTGCTGCGCCGCTGGCGCAGCGGCGAGCAGGACGATAAAACCTTGCGGTCCATCCTGATGTCCATCAACGGCATCGCGGCGGGTCTGCGCAACACAGGCTGAGCTGCGAGCTCGCGCCGCGGGTCCGAACAGTGCTCGATTACGTCCGCAGGATTCTCGACGCGCGCGTCTATGACGTAGCATCGCTGACGCCCCTCGAGCGCATGACGCGCCTCAGCCAGCGGCTTGGCTGCGAGGTTTTCCTCAAGCGGGAGGATTTGCAGCCGGTCTTCTCCTTCAAGATCCGCGGCGCCTACAACAAGATGTCGCGGCTGTCCGGTGAGGCGCGCCGGGCCGGAGTCATCTGCGCCTCGGCCGGCAATCACGCGCAAGGCGTCGCTCTGTCGGCGCAGCGCCTCGGCATCGAGGCGACGATCGTCATGCCGGTGACGACGCCGCAAATCAAGATCGACGCCGTCCGCTATTTTGCTGGCAAGGTCGCGCTTTTCGGCGACGCCTTTGACGAAGCCTACGCCCACGCAAGAACCCTCGAAAAAGAGCGCGGCCTGACGTTCCTGCATCCCTTCGACGATCCTGACGTCATCGCGGGCCAGGGCACGATCGGCATGGAAATCCTGCAACAGCATCCCGACCCGATCGAGGCCGTCTTCGTTCCAATTGGCGGCGGTGGCCTCGCCGCCGGGGTCGCGTCTTACGTGAAGTTTTTAAGGCCGCAGACGCAAATGATCGGGGTCGAACCTGTCGACGCAGCCTCAATGAAAGCCGCGATATGCGCCGGCGAGCGCGTCATCCTCGACCGGGTCGGCCTGTTCGCCGACGGCGTCGCCGTCCGCCAGGCCGGCGTCGAGCCGTTCCGCATCTGCAGGGAGCTGTTGAATGACGTGCTGCTCGCCGACACCGACGAGATGTGCGCCGCGATCAAGGATATATTCGAGGATATGCGCGTCATCGCCGAGGCCGCCGGCGCGCTGGCGCTCGCCGGTCTCAAGGCCTATGCGCTGAAAACTCCGCACCGCACCGGCGCCCTCATCGCCGTGAACAGCGGCGCCAACATGAATTTCGACCGCCTGCGCCATGTCGCCGAACGCGCCGAGGTGGGCGAGGCGCGCGAGATCCTGCTCGGCGTGACGATCCCCGAGGAGCGCGGCAGCTATCGCCGATTCATTGAGATGCTCGGCAGCCGGACAATCACCGAATTCAACTATCGCTACGCCGGCGGCGATCAGGCGCATGTATTCGTCGGATTGAAGCTCGCCGACGCCAAGAGCGAAAAGGGCGAAGTGGTCGGCCGGTTGCAGCGGGCCGGATACGGCGTGCTCGACATCAGCTCGAATGAGACCGCGAAGCTGCATGTTCGCTACATGGTCGGCGGCGGCGCTCCCTCCCTCTGCGACGAAGTCATTTTGCGCTTCGAGTTTCCGGAACGTCCGGGCGCCTTGCGCAAGTTTCTCGATTGTCTCGGCGCGGACTTTAACATTACCCTGTTCCACTATCGCAACCATGGCGCGGATTACGGCCGCGTCCTGGTCGGCGTGCAGGCGCCGCAGGCCGAGAGGGCGCGCTTCGAGGAGCGTGTCAGCGGGCTCGGCTACCCTTACGAGGACGAAACGGACAATCCCGCCTATCGCATGTTCTTGAAAGGCTGATGGCCGCTCGTCCCCGCCGCAGCCTGCGCGGGGAAGGCAGCGACGATTTCAAGTCAACACAGGAAAGGCTGGCTGCCTGTGCTTTGACGAACGGAGGAGATCGGATCATGGTCAAGACGATGAAGGCGGCGGTCGTGCGCGCGTTCGGCGAGCCGCTGACAATCGAGGACGTTCCAATCCCGGCGCCTGGCCCTGGCGAGGCGCTGGTCAAGGTGGCCGCCTGCGGCGTCTGCCACACCGACCTGCACGCCGCCGATGGCGACTGGCCGGCCAAGCCGTCGCCGCCTTTCATTCCGGGCCATGAGGCCGCCGGCGTCGTCGCCGCCCTCGGTGCGGGCGTCAGCGGCCTCAAGGAGGGCGATCCGGTCGGCGTCGCGTGGCTGCACGACGCCTGCATGAGGTGCGAATATTGCGAAACCGGCTGGGAGACTTTGTGCGAGTGTCAGCACAACACAGGCTATAGCTGCGACGGCGGCTTCGCCGAATATGTCATCGCGGCCGCGCCCTTCGCCGCGCGCCTGCCGGCAGGCGTCGATTTCGCGCAGATGGCGCCAATTTTGTGCGCCGGCGTGACCACCTACAAAGGCATCAAGGAGACGGAAGCAAGGCCTGGCCAGTGGATCGCCATTTCAGGCGTGGGCGGCCTCGGCCATATCGGAATCCAATACGCCAAGGCGATGGGGCTGCATGTCGCGGCGCTGGACGTCGCGCCCGAGAAGCTTGAACTCGCCTTAACGACCGGCGCCGACCTCGCCGTCGACGCGCGCTCGCCTGAGGCGGCGGCCGACATCCTCAAGGCGACGGGAGGCGGCGTCCATGGCGTATTGGTGACAGCCGTCTCTCCGGCGGCCTTCCGTCAGGCCATAAGCCTGGTCCGGCGCAAAGGCACTATCAGTCTCGTCGGCCTGCCGCCGGGCGACTTCCAGACGCCCATCTTCGACGTGGTGTTGAAGCGCATTACGATTCGCGGCTCGATCGTCGGCACCCGCCGCGATCTTGACGAGGCGATCGCTTTCGCCGCCGAGGGCAAGGTGCGGGCCGACATCACCAAGGCGCCGCTCGGCGAGATCAACGACATTTTCGGAAAGCTCAAATCAGGCGGCGTCGAAGGCCGGATCGTGCTGGATTTCTCCGGACCGGCCAGAGCGTGAGCCGGAGGAGTCGCCGAGTTTTGGATCAGGCCGCTCGCACGCAAGATAGAGCATTTTCCAAGCTGCCGAAATGGACGCCGACCGGCCGCATCCCGCGCGCCGGTCGCGCCGCTCAATGTTCGAGGACATAGAGCCCCGGCGCGTCATCGATCGCCGGGTACCGCTGCGAGCCCATCTTCGGGGGCGCCGCTCGCGCGCCGGATTGAGCGTCGAGCCACTCCGCCCACGCTGGCCACCATGATCCTTCGCGCCGTTCGGCCTGAGCGAGCCAGTCGTCCGGCCCAAGGTACAGCGCGCCGGACGCGCGATGGCCGATGAAGAAGTGCCGGTTAGCGCGCCCCGGCTCGCTCACGACGCCTACGTTGTGGCCGCCGGAGGTTAAGACGAAAGTGAGGTCGGAGTCGTTCAGAAGATGGATCTTATACACGGAGCGCCAGGGCGCGATATGATCCGACTGCGTGCCGACGACGAAGACGGGCGCGCGGACGTCGCTGATCGCGATCGGCTTGCCGCCGACTTGAAAGCGTCCTAAGGCGAGCTCGTTGTCGAGGAACAGGCGGTGCAGATATTCGCTGTGCATGCGCGCCGGCATGCGAGTGCCGTCAGCGTTCCAAGCCATCAGATCGTTCGGCTCGTCGCGATCGCCCAAGAGATAGGTCTTGATCAATCGCGACCAGACGAGGTCGTTGGAGCGCAGCAGGCGGAAGGCGCCGGCCATTTGGCGGCCGTCGAGGTAGCCTTGCGCGCGCAATACGTCATCGAGAAAGGCGAGTTGATCCTCGGTGATGAAAAGCTGCAATTCGCCAGCCTCGGCAAAATCGGTCTGGGCGCAAAACAGGGTGAGGCTCGCCAGCCGATTGTCGCCGTCGCGCGCCATCGCGGCGGCGGCGATGGCGAGCAGCGTGCCGCCAAGGCAGTAGCCGCACGCATGCGTCTTGACGTCCCCGCAAATGTCGCTGACCGCGTCAAGCGCCGCCATCAATCCTTTGGCGCGATAGTCGTCGAGCGTCGCGTCTCTGAATTCCGAGCCCGGATTACGCCAGGATATGGCGAACACCGTGTGTCCCTGCGCGACGAGGTAGCGCATCAGCGAATTGCCTGGCGACAGGTCGAGAATGTAATATTTCATGATCCAGGCCGGAATGATCAGCATCGGCTCGCGTCGGACCTCAGGCGTCGTCGGCGCATATTGGATGAGCTCGATCAGTTCGTTGCGGAACACGACCTTTCCGGGCGTCGCCGCGAGGTCGCGGCCGATGCGGCGCTCGTCCTGTCCGCAGGCCCGCCCGGACAAGACTCCTCCAGATCGGTGAGCAGGTTCACGGCTCCGGCGAGGAAATTGGCGCCGCCGGTCTTCGCCGCCGCGCGAATGACCTCCGGGTTCAGCCAGGGGACATTCGAGGGGGAGAGCATATCGACCAGCTGACGCGCCGTGAAGGACACGACGCGCTGGTTGCCGCGGTAGATCCCGGGCGGTCCGCTGGCGGCCATCGCCCACCATTCCTCGGCGAGCAGAAAGCCTTGCGAGATCAGATTGAAAGGCGGCGCGCTCCAAGCGGGATTGCTGAAGCGATAATCCCCAGGCGTCGGGACGACCGACGTCTTGCCGCTGGCGGCCTCGATGAGACGGCGCCACTGACAGGCCGCAGCCTTCATGAGTTCGAGACGGCGGAACGGAGCGTTGGCGAGATGGACGCCCCAGTCGAGGAACGCCAGCCATTGTGCGACGCGCGACAGCCCGCCCGTGAACTGACCTTCGGCGGCGTGCAACAGCCCGTCGAGCTCTCTAAATCCAATCGTCGGATTGGCGGGCTCCTCGGCGAACTCCGCCGCATCAAGCCGCCGCGCCGGAACGGACGGCGGCTCGCGAAAAAACTCCTTGTTCATTTCCCCACCCGTTCGCCTGCCGCGATCTGCGAGCCGCGGTCCGCCGTCATGATAAAGCAATATAAATGCGGCGCAACTCCCGCGCTGCGCTTAAGAGCTGTGATGGTGGAGATGGGACCCGCGTCCTGCGCGGGGCTCATTCCGGCGCCGCTCAATGTTCGTGGACATAGAGCCCCGGCGCGTCATCGATGGCCGGGTAGCGTTGCGAACCGATCTTCGGCGGCGCCGCTCGCGCGCCGGAAAGAGCGCTGAGCCAATCCGCCCACGCCGGCCACCAGGACCCCTCGCGCCGTTCGGCCTGCGCGAGCCAGTCGTCCGGCCCGAGGTACAGCGCGCCGGCGGCGCGATGGCCGATCGAGAAATGCCGGTTCGGATGCCCGGGCTCGCTAACGACGCCGACGTTGTGGCCACCGGAGGTCAAGACGAAAGTGAGGTCGGCGTCGTTGAGAAGGTGGATCTTGTATACGGAGCGCCAGGGGGCGATATGATCCGTCTGCGTGCCTACGACGAAGACGGGCGCGCGGATGTCGCTGATCGCGATTGGCTTGCCGCCGACTTGAAAGCGTCCTTCGGCGAGTTCGTTGTCGAGGAACAGGCGGCGCAGATACTCGCTGTGCATTCTGGCGGGCATGCGGGTGCCGTCGGCGTTCCACGCCATCAAATCGTTCGGATGCTCGCGATCGCCCATCAGGTAGGTCTTGATCACGCGCGACCAGATTAGGTCATTGGAGCGCAGCAGGCGGAAGGCGCCGGCCATTTGACTGCTGTCGAGGTAGCCCTGCGCGCGCATCACGTCATCGAGAAAGGCGATTTGATCCTCGGTGATGAAAAGCTGCAGTTCGCCGGCCTCGGTAAAATCGGTCTGGGCGCAAAACATTGTGACGCTCGCGAGCCGGTCATCGCCGTCGCGCGCCATCGCGGAGGCGGCGATGGCGAGCAGCGTACCGCCCAGGCAATAGCCGCACGCATGCGTCTTGGCGCCGCCGCAAATGTCGCTGACCGCCTCAAGCGCCGCCATCAGCCCTCTGACGCGATAGTCGTCGAGCGTCGCGTCTCTGAATTCCGCGCCAGGATTGCGCCAGGATATGGCGAATACGGTGTGTCCCTGCGCGACGAGATAGCGAATCAGCGAATTGTGCGGCGACAGATCGAGAATGTAGTATTTCATGATCCAGGCGGGAATGATCAACACCGGCTCGCGTCGGACCTCAGGCGTCGTCGGCGCATATTGGATGAGCTCGATCAGTTCGTTGCGGAACACGACCTTTCCGGGCGTCGCCGCGATGTCGCGGCCGATGCGGCAATCTTCCCTCTCGCAGGCGCGCCCGGACAAAGACTCCTGCAAGTCGGTGAGCAGGTTCACGGCTCCGGCGACGAAATTGGCGCCGCCGGTCTCGGCGGCCGCGCGAATCACCTCCGGGTTGAGCCACGGGACATTCGAGGGGGAGAATACATCGATCAGCTGACGCGCGGTGAAGGACGCGACGCGCTGGTTGCCGCGGTTTATCCCGGGCGGTCCGCTGGCGGCCATTGCCCCCCATTCCTCAGCGAGCAGAAAGCCTTGCGCGATCACATTGAAAGGCGGCGCGCTCCACGCAGGATTGCTGAAGCGATGATCCGCCGGCGTCGGGATGACCGCCGTCTCGCCGCTGGCGACCTCGATGAGACGGCGCCACTGACCGGCCGCAGCCTTCATGAGTTCGAGACGGCGGAACGGAGCATTGGCGAGATGGACGCCCCAGTCGAGAAACGCCAGCCATTGCGCGGCGAGCGACAGCCCGCCCGTAAAGCGACCTTCGGCGGCGTGCAGGAGCCCGTCGAACTCGGTCGATCCAGTCGTCGTCTCGCCGATCGCCGTTTTGGCGGGCGCCGCCGCGTCGCGCCGCCGCGTTCGAGCCGGTGGGGGAACAGCGTGAACAGTCGGAAATCCAGGATCCGCAGTGATCGAAAGAGAGGCCATCGAGGGATCCTTCCTTGCAGAGAAAACCGAGCTTCTAGTCTACAGTCGTCTCTTTTTTGAAAATATCGTGTTTGATCCTGAAGAAATCTAATTAGGGCCCACTCAGCACAGCGTTCGCTTCGAGAGCTTTCCAGGCGCGCGGCAGCTACTTCGCGATGCCTTTCGGGTAGCACAAGCCGCCCGTGATCTCGATCGTGGTGGCGTCGATCGCGGTGTTCTCGACGCAATGGCCGATCAGCGCGGCGATCTCCTCCGGCCGGACCAGACGGCCGATCTGCACGTCGTGCAGCAGACCCTCCAGCGCCGCCTGGTTCATGCCGGTCAGCATCGGCGTCGCCGTGTAGCCGGGCGCGATGCCGACGCAGCGGATGTTGTGGATCCCCCGCATCTGGAACTCGCCGACGATGACCTTGGGCATCAGCGCATCGGCCACCTTGGCCGAGGAATAGTTGAGCTGGCCGACCTGGCCTTCCTTGTTCACCGACGAGATCGTCACCAGCAGCCCCTCCCACCCGCCATTGACCATCGCCTCGGCGGCGTCGCGCAGGGTGAGGAACGTGCCGGTCAGGTTGATGTCAATGACCGGCTGCCACTTGTCCATGCCCAGCTTGCGCGCGACCTTGCCGGTCTCCTTGTCGAGCGTCAGCATCGTGGCGTCGTGGATGACACCGGCGCAGGCGACGGCGATGTTGAGCTTGCCGAAGGCCTCGAGCGTGGCCTTGATGAATTTGGCCGTGTCGCCCTCGTTCGCGACATTGCCCTGGACGCCGATCGCCTCGCCGCCCGTCTCCTTGAGCTCCTTGACCACGCGGTCGATGGCGTCCTGTGAGACGTCGACCACCGCGACCTTGGCGCCGTGCTGGACGAAATACTTGGCGATGGCTTCGCCGATGCCGTTGCCGCCGCCGGTCACGAGCGCGACGCTGCCCTTGATTTCCATGATGCCATCTCCTCGCAGTCGAGTTCAGTTTCGAATTCGGGCATCACCCCGCATCAATTTTCAGACGAGTCGGTTTGCCTATTGCATCGACAATTGCTACACCGCTTCTCCGGGCAGCCGGAATAAAGTCTGCCACAAAAGTCTAAATTCCAGTGAAGCTTGAAGCCCCTTGTTCATTGCGTCACCTGTTTGCCTGTGGCAAATTGGAGTCAGACGATTGTGGCGCAACCACGCGTAGAGGAGCGACGCGCCGAGTTTATAAGCTGTGTTGCCGGAGGGCGAGGCGATTGGCCACAAAGACGCGCCGCGCCGACGGCAGTGCAATGACCCCGTCCCGTTCGAGCTGCGACAGGGTCCGCGACACGGTTTCGATGGTGAGGCCGAGATAATCGGCGATATCCTGGCGGGCCATGGCGAGATCGATCTTGTCGCCGTCAGTCCCGCGATCGGCCATATCAACCAGGAAAGCGGCGACCTTTTGAGAGGCGCTGCGCCGCCCGAGCAGCAGAGAATGCTGCTGCGCGCGCCGCAAACCCTGCATGGCGCAGGACAAGAACAGCCGCGCCGTGCGATCGTCAAATGAGGACAGCGTATCGAGGCCGCGCCAGCGGTAGGCGATCACCGAGCATTCCGAGACCGCTTCCGCCGAAAGCCGGTGCTCCGCGCCCGCCTCGAAGCCGAACATGTCGCCTGGCAGATAGAAGGCGTCGATCTGCCGCCGCCCGTCGCTCCTGAACTTGCAGGTGCGCGCGACGCCTCGCGCGACTTTGTAGAAAGACGCGCATTCGCTGCCGTCGGCGTAGATCTCGGCATCGGGGGCGAAATGCAGCAGCTGTCCGGTCTGCGCGATGCCGCCCGCATCGCGCCTCTTTGGTGAAGACGGGGCCGTCCAGGCCGCGCGTGGAGAGACGCCGTAAACAGTCGGAGATCCAGGATCCGCATTGATCGAAAGAGAGGCCATCGAGCGGATCCGCCTTGCAGAGAAACCGGGCCTCTGGTCTACAGCCGTCCCTTTTTCGAGAATATCGTGATTGATCCTAAGGGAATTTACTTAGGACGTGGCTCATTTGATTGCCAAGCCGGGCGGCGAATGGCCGCGGGTCAGACGCCGTCGCTCAAGATGGTCCGGATGCTGTCGACGAGAACGTTGTCCAGCAGAGGCTTTTCGAGGACCAGCCGGACTCCGGCGGCGCCCGCCCGCGCCCGAAGGACCGCCGTGGCGTGATTGGTGAGGAAGATCGCCGGCGATCGAATGTTGCGGGCGCGCAGGCGGCGCAGCAGTTCAAATCCGTCCATATGCGCCATTCCATCGTCCAGCACGACGCATTTGGCGCGCGACAAATCCGCATCCGCCAGCAGTTCAGCGCCGCCACAATGGGCGTGCACATCGAGACCCTCGAGATTGAGAGCGAATTGAAGCGCATCGCGCACGCCCGGATCGTCGTCGGCGATCAGGACAAGATGCTCAAGATCAGGCATATCTGAAGCTCCGGCGTCCTTCGCGGGCCGCCACATCGCGCAATTGTCAGCAGATGGTAGTGGAAAGAGCGCCTCAGGCGCCTTGATTCAGCGCAACCCCATCGGCGTTCCAAACGCCGGCGCCATCGAAGTCAATCCGCGGACGGGGATCGCGCCACAAAAATCATGCGCACCAGGTCGGATAAGCTGGAGGCGCCCATCTTGCTCATCACATTGGCGCGATGAACCTCGACCGTGCGCGCGCTGATCTTCAGATCATAGGCGATGGTCTTGTTCGGCTGGCCGGCGACGAGCCCGTCGAGGACTTCGCGCTCGCGCGCCGTCAGAGTGTCGAGCTTGACTTTGATTGCCGAAAGTTCTTCGTTGCGGCGCGCATTTACGGCGTGGCGGTCGAGCGCCGCCCGAATCGCCGATAAAAGCGCTTCGTCCTCGAACGGTTTTTCGAGAAAATCAACGGCGCCCGCCTTCATCGCCTCGACCGCGAGCGGCACATCGCCATGGCCGGTCATGACGATCACCGGCAGGCCGAGACGCCTCGCCTTCAATTGGCGTTGCAGCTCGAGGCCGTCAACGCCAGGCATTCTGACGTCGGTGATGACACAGCCTGGTTGCACGGTCGCGACGGCATCGAGAAAAGAGCCCGCCGATTCATGAACTCTGACGGCGAAGCCTGAGGCCGTGAGCAGGAAGGCCAACGCCTGCCGCACCCCTTCGTCATCGTCGATCAAGTGCACCACGGCGTCACTCGCCATCGTTCAGCTCCTCCGTGCTCAAAGTCTTGAGAGTAAGTCGAAAAATTGTTCCCCCGCCCGGATTGGGCTCAACCCACAGCCGGCCGCCATGCGCCTCGATGATAGTGCGCGAAATGGAAAGGCCGATGCCCATGCCGTCAGGCTTGGTCGTGACGAAAGGCTGAAAGAGTTGGGGCGCGATCTCTTCATTGACGCCCGATCCCGTATCCGTGACGCTGACCTCGACCATCCCCTCGTCGCGTTCGGCGGTCGAGATCGTCAACTCGCGCCGGGCCGTGTCCTGCATCGCCTCGATCGCGTTGCGCATCAGGTTCAAGATGACCTGCTGGATCTGGATCTTGTCGACGAGCACGAAGGCGACGCGCGGATCGAAGGCGAAATTGACCCGGACGCCTGTTTCCTTGACGCCAACGAGCGCGAGCGCGCTCGCCTCCTCGATCAACTTGGCGAGGCTTTCAACCTGCCGCTCGCTTTCGCCGCGCGCGACAAATTGACGGAGCCGCCGGATGATCTGGCCCGCCCGCAAAGCCTGGTCGGCGGCGCGCTCGACGGCGTCGCGAATCATAGCCGTCTTTTTATCCTCCGCCCCGTCGAGGAGCCGGCGGCAGCCGTTCAGGTAGCTCGCGATCGCGGTCAGCGGCTGGTTCAGCTCATGGGCGAGGGTCGAGGCCATTTCGCCCATGGCGGTGAAGCGCGAGATATGGACCAGCGCCGCCTGCAAATCCTGCAGCCGCTGCTGAGTCTCCTGCCGTTCGGTGAGGTCGCGCACGAAGCCGGTGAAGAAGCGGAGGTCCCCGGATTGCATCTCGCCGACCGCCAGCTCCATCGGAAAGGTGGAGCCGTCGCGGCGCAGACCGACGACGACGCGGCCGCGGCCGATGACGCGCTGCTCGCCGGTCCGAAGATAGCGCTCGAGATAGGCATCATGCTGCTCCCGATACGGCGACGGCATCAGAATGCTGACATTGCGCCCGATCACCTCTCCGGCGGCATATCCGAACTGGCGCTCCGCCGCGGCGCTGAAAGATCGCATGATCCCGAGCGCGTCGATGACGATCATCGCGTCGGGAACGGTGGCGAGCACTGAGCGCAAATGCGCCTCGCGCTCCATCAGCGCAATCCGCTCTCGCTTTGCGGCCGTAATGTCGCGCGCGACCTTCGCCGCCCCTTTGAGCCGCCCCGCGCTGTCCCTGACAGGGGAGACGGTGAGGGACACATCGATGATTTCGCCGTCCTTGCGGCGGCGGCGCGTCTCATAGCGCTCGATCCGTTCGCCGCGGCGGATGCGCTCCAATATTTGAGCCGTCTCGCCCTTATGCCCCTCGGGCAGCAGCGCGAACATCGTCTTGCCGATCATTTCTTCGGCGGCGTAGCCGAGAACCGCTTCGGCGCCGCGGTTCCAGTCGGTGATGACGCCGTCCAGCCTTTCCCCGATGATGGCGTCGTTGGACGAGGTGACGATGGCGGCAAGACGGCTGTTCGCCTCCTCATCGGCGTTTTTGCGCCCGGCGCAGATCAGAACGCCAATCGCTTCGACGGAGGCGCCCGCGCCGCGACAGGTGCGGCCGCGCGCCTTGAGCGAGTTGTCATTCCGCTCAGACGGCCGAAGGTCGAAGTCGAAGCTTTCGAGGCTGGCCGCGCTGCTCCGTAAAGCCTGATCCGCGGCGGCCCGATCGTCGGCATGAATGAGCCCCAGAAAGCCCGCATAATCGAGCCGCTCGACGCCTTGCGCCCCAAGCAGCGCCGCAGCTAGCGGCGATAGCCGTACGGCGCCGCTCGACGGCTCCCAGCTCCAAAGGCCGACTCCGCCCGCCTCGATAACGCGCCAAAGCGCATCGGCGCTCCAATGCGGGCTGACGGAAGCCGCGGCTTGCGAGGGCGGCTGACGGTTGGAACACATTGCGATCGGGCCATGACCGCCGCCGGAAGGAACTGTGCAACCCGCGGTCCCGGCGGCCGGGCGGTTGCCCGTTGGAACACATCACCGGGTCTGGCGCAAATCGGAATCTGGGCCCCTTGCGGAGCAAAGCGCGCGCGGCGAAGGGGCAGGCCGATTTCATCGCCTTCGGCGAGACGATCGGTCCGTCGTTGACCAAAGATTGCTTAAAGACGCTGCAAGCAGCGCGATTGGATGGGAAGCGCGCAGCCGGCTGAACCCGGGGCGCCCTCCGCGACCGCGCGATCGTCGGCGCGCCGGCTAAAAATTGCGCGACGCAACTGCTTTCGAACCGCGCCCGCTCCGCTCGCGAAAAGGCTGGCGGAAAAAAAGCGGCGGATCGAATCATTATCGCTCCCATGATAGAATTAGTTCTGAATAATAGGCGCCCCTCCGGGGCGCTCCAAAATTGCGATAAATCGCTTCCATACGCAGGAGGAAACATTCTTGGCCAGCAATGCGCTATTGAAGGACCACTCACGGATCGGATGCGAGCGTCTCCGGTCCAAAACCATGCCGGCGACGGACGCCGCCGCCTTGATCGCCTCCGGCGCGACCGTCGGCATGAGCGGGTTTACCGGATCCGGCTATCCGAAGCTGGTGCCAATGGCGCGGGCCGCCCGGATCCAGGCCGCGCATAAAGCCGGCAATCCTTTTCGTCTTCGCGTGTGGACTGGCGCCTCGACCGGCCCCGAGCTCGATGGCGCGCTCGCCCGCGCCGATGGCATTGAATTACGTTTGCCATACAATTCAGACCCGGTCGCCCGCGAGAAAATCAATCGCGGCGAGATGGAATATTTCGACATGCATCTAATTCTACTGAATCACAAAATTGCGGGAGGTTCGCGTCGCGACAAATCTGGTAAGTTGCTGATTCGATAATCGATACTCGGTGTTTGATGTGGATCTCTCCAGGCGAACCAGCCAGGCGCGTTTTGCGGCCTATGTCGAGGCTCTTGCCGAGGTGATCGGGCATGCCGATCGGGCGAGGCCCCTGAACGATTATTGCGTCGGGCTGTTGATGCCCGGCGAGCGCAAGAGCGTCGAGCCCATGGCGGCGATTGTCGCGCCGTCGCGCGTCTCGGCCAAGCACCAATCGCTTCTGCATCTGGTCGGCGAGGCGCCCTGGTCGGACGAGGCGATCCTTGACAAGGTTCGCGAACTGGTTCTGCCATCCATCGAGAGGCAGGGCCCCGTCGAAGCCTGGATCATCGACGACACTGGCATTGCGAAGAAAGGGACCCATTCGGTCGGCGTCGCGCGACAATATTGCGGCAGGCTCGGCAAGCAGGACAATTGTCAGATCGCGGTGACGCTGTCGGTCGCCAATCATGCGGCAAGCCTGCCGATCGCCTACCGGCTCTATCTGCCGGAGGCCTGGGCGAATGATCCGGCGCGCCGCAAAAAGGCGCACGTTCCGAAGGAGGTTGAGTTCAGGACGAAGCCGCAGATCGCGCTCGATCAGATCCGTGCGGCTCATGCCGCGGGCGTTGCGCCGGGCGTCGTTCTGGCTGATGCGGGATATGGCGTCAACGGCGGCTTTCGCGCCGGCGTGACGGCGTTGGATCTGCCTTACGTCGTCGGCGTGCAATCGACGTTGACCGTTTGGCCGCCCGGTCAGAAGCCGTTGTCGGCAAAGCCCTGGAGCGGCCGTGGCCGCAAGCCGTCCCGTCTCAACCGCGATGTTGAACATCAACCCGTCACGGTCAAGGAATTGGCGTTGAGCTTGAAGAAAAAGACATGGCGCGCGCTCGCCTGGCGTGATGGTTCGAACACGCCGCTCGCCTCGCGCTTTGCCGCCGTGCGTCTGCGCCCGGCCTCGCGTGATTACAATCGGACCAAACCGCATCCGGTGGAATGGCTCCTCATTGAATGGCCGGATGGAGAAGCCGCGCCGACGAAATATTGGCTCTCGACCTTGCCCAAAGACACGCCTTTGCAGGTTCTGGTCGACAAAGCCAAATTGCGCTGGCGCATCGAACGCGATTACGAGGAGCTGAAAGGCGAACTCGGATTAGCCCATTACGAAGGTCGGGGCTGGCGTGGTTTTCATCACCACGCGACGCTCTGCATCGCAGCTTACGGCTTCCTTGTCTGCGAACGGGAAGCAATTCCCCCCTCAGCCTCCTGGCGACGCAGGACGCCTCCGCTACCCAAAGGTTTCCGACCCCGCGGCGCCGCCGATCCGACCCGAACGTCACGTCCAGAACTCGATCGCGACTATGAGAAAACAGCTCACAGTCGCGCTCGTAAAAACCTTGATACGATGTCCATGCTGTCAAACAATGCGCCGACACAAAGCTGTTCCTATCAATTCATGACACAGTAGAACTAAGCCAGGTCGCGCCTGCGGCGTGGCAAGGATTTCTCGGTCCGCTCGATGCGGCGGTGATCGAAGTGACCGGCATCCGGCCAGACGGCTCGCTGATCCCTTCCTCCTCGGTCGGCAATAACAAGACCTGGCTCGACCGCGCAAGTAAGGTGATCCTCGAAGTCAACAGCTGGCAGAACGCCGCGTTGGAAGGCATGCATGATATCTATTACGGCACCGCTCTGCCGCCGGACCGCGTGCCGATTCCGCTGGTACGCGCGGACGATCGCATTGGCGGGCCTTATTTGGGTTGCGATCCCGACAAGATCGTCGCCATCGTCGAGACCGGTGCGCCCGACCGCAACTTGCCATTCTCCGCCCCTGACGACACCGCGCGCGCCATCGCCGGGCACCTCATCGAATTTTTTCGGCACGAGGTCGCCAAAGGCCGGTTGCCGCCCTCATTGTTGCCTCTTCAGTCCGGCGTTGGCAACATCGCCAATGCGGTTCTGAGCGGTCTGCTCGACGCTCCGTTCGAGAATATGACAGCCTACACGGAGGTGATCCAGGACGGGATGCTGGATCTTTTGTCGTCCGGAAAACTGCGCGTCGCATCTGCGACCGCATTCTCGCTGAGCCCTGAGGCGGCGGCCTCGCTCAACGCCAATATGGCAAACTTTCGCGACAAGATGATTCTTCGTCCGCAGGAGATCAGCAACCACCCTGAGCTGATCCGCCGCCTCGGCTGTATAGCCATGAATGGGCTGATTGAGGCCGACATCTATGGCGCCGTCAATTCGACGCATGTCATGGGCTCGCGCATCCAGAACGGCATCGGCGGCTCTGGCGATTTCGCGCGCAACGCCTTCGTGTCCATCTTCATGACGCCTTCGACCGCGAAGGGCGGCAAGGTCTCGGCGATCGTGCCGCAATGCTCGCATGTCGATCACATTACGCAGGACGTGCAGGTGATCGTCACCGAGCAGGGCATTGCGGACCTTCGCGGTCTTTCGCCGAAGCAGCGGGCCGAGGTCATCATTGCGAATTGCGCCCATCCCGACTACCGGCCAGCGCTCGCCGATTACTTCCGGCGGGCGAAAATCGGCTCCTGACAATCGCCCTCGCTGCCAGGCGAGGCGCTGTCCTGGCACCAGCGCTTCATCGATATAGGCTCAATGCGCATCTGATTTTGACCGCTGACCATAGGCGTCGATCAGGGGCGATCTTCGCCGGCCGGTCCGGCTCTTTCATCCGGATCACCGGGCAGCGTCAGCATGCGCGCATCTCCGATCGGCGCTCCGACCGTGAAATGACAGACGTCCTGAAATTGCGTGTCTTGGCGTGAAAGGGCGAGGAGGGCGTGGACCTCGTCGTCGAAGAAGCAGCCGATGCCGGTTCCAGACAATCCCGCCGCGCCGGCCCACAGATAAAGGCCTGGCCGAGGAGTCCTGTGAATGCCCGTCGAGCAGGACCCCGGCGTCATGTAGAATTTCATTTAGATCCGCGCCTCGTTGCGGGGCGTGCGACGAGACGCGTCTCGCCAATCAGGGCCCTATCCGAGCGCAACGCCCATGGCGCGCCTTGGAGACCGTCGAGCCATCGCCCGGTAGAAAATCGCCTTGGTCATTTCCACTAGCGCAAGATACGCAATCGTCGCGCCGGTCAGGTAGACGAAAAACAGCGGCGGCGGGGCCACGAACCCGAACCACCGGCCGACTGGCAGTAGCGGAATTGCGATCGCAGCGGCCACGACGCCGATCGCCATGGCGATGAGGAATTTGTCGGGCCTGCTCTGGTAGAACCGCCGCCGCGTCCGGATGGCGAACACCACCAGGACCTGGGTCGTCATCAACTCCATGAACCAGCCGGTCTGAAAAAGCGGCTCGCCGGCGCCGAACAGAGACAGGAGAGCGTAAAAGGTGAGAAAATCGAAGACGGAACTGACCGGCCCGAAGACCAGCATGAAACGCTCGATAAATTTGATATCCCATTTCACTGGCGCGGCGATCGCCTCCTCATCGACTTGATCGAAGGGAATTGCGATCTCCGACACGTCGTAGAGGAGATTGTTCAGGAGGATCTGGATCGGCAGCATCGGCAGGAAAGGCAGGAACAGCGCAGCGCCCGCCATGCTGAACATGTTGCCGAAGTTGGAGCTCGAGCCCATGAGGACATATTTGGACACATTCTGGACCGTGCGGCGGCCGCCGACCACGGCTTGTTGCACAACCGAAAGATCGTGTTCGAGAAGAATCAGATCGGCGGCTGCCCGCGCGACATCGGCGGCGCCGTCGACCGAAATCCCGACATCGGCGGCATGCAGCGCCGGGGCGTCGTTGATCCCGTCACCCATGAAGCCGACGACATGGCCGAGCCGCTTCAAACCGAGGAGGATCCGATGCTTTTGCTGCGGATTGACGCGGCAGAACAGGTTGACCTGCGGCAGCTTTCCGAGCAGCGCCTCCTCGGAGAGATGCGTCAGCGCATCGCCGGTGAGCACCCCTATGACCGGCACGCCGATCTCGGCGAAGACGTGGCGCGCCACCAGTTCGTTGTCGCCGGTCAGCACCTTCACGGAGACGCCGGCAGCGGCCAGCGCCTGAATCGTAGCGCCGGCGCTTGCCTTCGGAGGATCGAAGAAAACGGCGAAGCCGGAGAAGGCGAGATCGACCTCCTCGTTGATCGCCGCGGTCTCGTGGCTTCGGTCGACCACGCGGCTCGCTATGCCGAGCGCGCGAAATCCCTCGGCTCCGAGCGCTTCGAGCGTGGCCGCGAAGTTGCGGCGCGTCTCGGGGTCGAGCACCCGCTCCTCGCCATTTTCCGCCTCATATCGGCGCGAGAGTCGCAACAGGTCCTCCGGCGCGCCCTTGACGATCAAACGGCGTTCCGCATCGTGCTCGACGAGGACCGAGACGCGCCGTCGCTCGAAGTCGAATGGTACTTCGTCAATCTTTCTCCAGCCGGTCATATCGAACGCATGGGCGGCGAGAATCGCTTCGTCGAGCGGACTCTTCATCCCGCTCTCGAACCGGCTGTTGACATAGGCATAGGCGTAGGCGCGCTGGCTTTCAGCTCCGCGTCCATCGATGACGCGCACAAGCTTGATTGCAGCTTCGGTCAGCGTGCCGGTCTTGTCGGTGCAGAGCACGTTCATCGCGCCGAGATCATGGATCGCGGAGAGACGCTTCACGATCACCTTTCGCTTGGACAGCTCCATCGCCGAGCGGGCGAGCGTGACTGTGACGATCATCGGCAGCAGCTCGGGCGTCAGTCCGACGGCGAGCGCCAAGGCGAACATCAGCGATTCGAGGGCGGGCCGATGAAAAGATATGTTCACCACCAGCACAAACAGCACCATCAACAATGTGAGGCGTATGATCAGCATGCCGAATTGGCGAACGCCGACCACGAAAGCGGTGGCCGGCGGCTTCTCCGCGAGGCTTGTCGCAAGATGGCCAAGCGCCGTTCTGGCGCCGGTCCGACAGACGAGAATCGTTGCGGTTCCGCTGATCACGGAAGTCCCGGCAAAGACGGCGTTCGACGCTCCAGCGGGGTCTTCGGACAATGCGGCCGCATCGCCGGCCTCTTTCTCGACCGGGTACGGCTCGCCCGTCAAAAGCGCCTCATTGATGAAGAGATCGCGGCTTTCGATCAGTCGCGAATCCGCGGGAACGAGATCGCCAGCGATCAGCTCGACAATGTCGCCGGGGACAAGTAGGTCGATTGGAACTGAGACCGTTACGCCGTTGCGCCGCACAGCCGCCTGCACCGCCACCGACCGGCGCAGCGCCTCGACCGCATTCTGCGCGCGCGCTTCCTGGACGAAATCGAGCGTTATGCTCATCGTGACGATGGTCACGACGATGAGGAAACTGGCGACGTCGCCGGTGACTGCGGATAACCCGCTCGCCACGAGGAGAATGATGACCAGCGGATTTTGGAAACGAATGAGGAATTGGAGCCAGAGCGGCGAACGTTTGACGTTTGCGGCGTCGTTGGGTCCAAAGGCCTTCAATCGCGACTGCGCATCAACGGCGTCGAGGCCCGCAAGGGTCGTCGCGAGCCGGACGAGGAGCTGATCGGCAGGCCCCCTCCAGATTTCCTCCGGCCCAATTTCTGAGGGGCCAAAATCCCCTGCTTTGGAACCCGCGACGCCAGAGCCGTCTGCGCCACGTTCACGCTCAATCGTCATTGGCTGTCGCGCCTCAAGCGCCGCGGCTCCCTCCGGGCGCAACATCTACGGCCGCATCGCCCGCGCCGCGCTAGCCCGAAAGGCGGCGCCCTCGACATTCTGGTAAAGCCCATCATAGATATTGAGGCAAGGCTGTTGCGGCCGGCAAGACCGAGGCGGCAAGAATCGAAAAACTGCTTGCCGGGGCGGCGCGCACCGGCGGCGCAGGCATCGGAAATCTGCGGGGGATAACCTCGTCCCGCTTGCTGATTGAAGCCGATTTAGAATTATTCAAATCCTGCGCCGCACGGGCGAAGCGGACCGCGCGCCAGTCCAAGAGAGGCGGTAGCGCAACAAAGTCCGCCGGGCCTTTTGGCGCGTTTGCGCCACAAACCCACAAGATCGTAACAATCTTCACCGAGGCGGCGCCGTCAGACTTGGGAGGGAATATGGACAGGCGCGGCGCGATCGCGGCGCTTCGATCGGGCGAGACCTTCGATCTTCTGATCATCGGCGGCGGCGCGACAGGCTGCGGCGCCGCCCTCGACGCCGCCAGTCGCGGCCTCAAGACGGCGTTGATCGAGCGCAACGACTTCGCCGAGGGGACCAGCGGCCGAAGCAGCAAACTGGTCCATGGCGGCGTGCGCTATCTCGAGGTCGCGATCCGCCGCCTCGACCGCGTGCAATATAATCTGGTGCGGGAGGGCCTGCGCGAGCGCGCGGCTTTCTTGAAAAACGCGCCGCATCTGGCGGCCCGCCTGCCGCTGCTGTCGCCAGTCTATCGCTGGCGCGAAGCGCCCTATATTTTCGCTGGCCTTCGCCTCTACGACCTGCTGGCCGGAAGGCTCAGCCTCGGCGCCAGCCAATGGCTGGGGCGAAGCGAGGCCTTGCGCCGATTTCCCATGTTGCAAGAAAAAGGACTGAAAGGCGGTATCCTCTATTACGACGGGCAGTTCAACGACGCGCGCATGGCGGTGACTCTGGCTGTCACCGCGTCCGAACATGGCGCCGCGGTCGCCAACAGGGTCGAGGCCGAGCAGCTGAATCGCGCAAAGGACCGGCTGACCGGCGCGCGAGTCTGCGACCGCGAGACCGGCGCCCGCTGGGACATAAGGGCGCGGACAGTCGTCAATGCGGCTGGCCCTTTTTCCGATTCGCTTCGCCGGATGGCCGATCCCCCGGCGGCGCCGATCATGAGCGTCAGCTCCGGCGTCCATATCGTTCTGGGCAAGCGGTTCGCGCCGTTAAATACCGGACTGATGATCCCGCGCACCGAAGACGGGCGCGTTCTCTTCGTTCTGCCCTGGCAGGGCCATGCGCTGATCGGGGCCACCGACGAGCCGGCGACAATTGAAGATCATCCGCGGCCAAGGGACGAGGCGATCGCCTATCTGCTGCGGCATGTGCGACGGTATTTCAACACGGCGCCAACAGAGAAGGACATACTATCGGCCTGGTCGGGCCTACGCCCGCTGATCGGCGATCCAAAGGCGGCCGATACTGCGAGTTTTGCGCGCGACCATATCGTTGAAGTGGGACCGAGCGGCCTTGTCAGCATCTGCGGCGGCAAATGGACGACCTATCGAAAAATGGCCGAAGGTACCGTCGATATGGCGATCGCCCGCTTTGGCTTGCGGCCAAAGAGCGGTTGCCGCACCGTTGATCTGCCGCTGGCGGGAGCGCGGAATTTTGACGCCGAAGCGGGCCTCGAAGCGCTCCGCTCGGCCTTTTCGCTTGATCCCGACGTCGCCTTCGATCTGCACCACGCCTATGGCGACCGCGCCTCTTTTGTCCTGCAATGCGCGCCATCAGGCCGCGCCCGGCTGCATCCGGCTCATCCATACATTGAAGCCGAGGTTGTTTACGCTGCGCGGTTCGAGGCCGCTCTGTCGGCGATGGATGTGCTCGCCCGCCGCCTGCCGCTCGCGCTCATCGATCGCGCGGCGGCGTCGAGTTCGGCGCCTCGCGTCATCGCGCTCCTCGCCGAGGAGCTGCGATGGGACGAGAGGCGCTGCGCCATCGAGGTGGCGGAGACCAAACGGCGCCTCACCGAAGCGATCTGAAGGGGGCGGCGCTCCCCTTTAGGCGCACATTCACAACAACCAAATGCAGTAGGCCCTCGGCTTGGATCCCGCTATTCGTTCGCCCCGGCATCTATCCAAGCGGAGATCGCGTCGATCGTATCCTGGTCGAGGTACGGGCCATTGAGCGGCATTTGCGCAAGAGGAAGGTCACTGCCATCGAATGGCGGGAGACCGGAGAGCGCGAGTATGATGGCGGAATTCTTGCCGTCGCCTTTGATCAGAATCGGGAACGTGTCGCCGGTGTTGGGGTCGGTAACGCCCGGCACGTTGCCGTTGACGAAATTCAAGTAGCTGGTGTTCCAGAACGCTTTATGCGGTGATGATCCTATCGTATTCGGGGCTAACGCCCCCAGTGTTTTCTGAACGTCAGCGAACGTCTTGATGACTGGCATAACTTTCTCCTCATGCTAGATAGTATTGCCTGGCTCACAGCATCCGGAATGCTCCGCTCACCGTTGGATCACATCCTTCGACCGCCCCAGATACGATTTGACGGCCTCCGCCTCGGTCGCATCGATCAATTCCGGCGCACCAAATGAATTCGACGGCGCCGCGGCGATGAGGCGGCTCATATCCCCGCCGACGGATTGCCCCTGCGTGCCGTGACAACCTTGACAACCGCCCATCTGGAAGGGACTTCCAGAGGCGCCGTTGAGATAGACGTTCTGAAACGGAGCCGGGCTTCCCGTGCTGTCAAGCCCCCCAAAGAAATTCTGCAGTGGCTGATTGGTCTCGACCACGATATTGGCAAGATAGTAGTAACTGAGATCGTCCTTCGGCGCCGTTGCAAGAGGCGGACCGTTGACGGGAGTGGCCTGGACACCGATCAGCCTGTAGTACTGCCAGACGGTAGTGGGGTCTTTGGCCGTGAAGGCTGCATGAACTGCGTCATTGACAGGCGGGATTTGCGAATGGATGGGATGGGCGCGCGTCACCGGAATGTTCGGAAGCATCGTCCCGGTATTGGTGAACTTTAGATCCTGAGTGTTCTGGTTGGTTGTATCATCGTAATTGTCAACCTGCTCCCAGCTCGCGAATACAAATCCCGGAAACGATTTTGTTTTGTGAATAATGTGAAGAGCAATCAGCCCGTAGACTGCATTGTTGTAGGTCTGCTTCTTACTGTATTGCTGGCCGGTGTAGAAAATAACCTTTTGCGTGAAAAACCGGCCGCTCTTCATCTCGTCGTCGGTTAGTTGGCGCCACGCTGCTTTGATTTCGATGGCGCCTTCTCCGAGGTCGCCGG
Source organism: uncultured Alphaproteobacteria bacterium (assembly GCA_963789645.1). Classification (GTDB taxonomy): domain Bacteria; phylum Pseudomonadota; class Alphaproteobacteria; order Rhizobiales; family Beijerinckiaceae; genus Methylocapsa. The sequence continues at coordinate 763,833 of CAWBLM010000013.1, forward strand.
CGACAGCGACATCGCCGCACGGAAGCGAGACGATCGACGAGTCCTTGTCGGCGCCGCATATTCCGCCATACTGGGCGAGGTCGCCGCTCGTCTTGCTGCGGGCCGCCGTCAACCCGGTATCCGAAGGAGGGGTGGTCAGAGGGGGACAATGCCCCTTGTCGTCGCAGTACGTAAGCTTGTTGCTGTTGGCGTAGTCGAATACCGAGCGGTTGACTTTCGCCTCATAGGCAACGCGTGTGGTGTTGTGTGCAAACATGGTGCACAGGCCAATCTCGCTGGTCTCGTCAAGATTGTTGAAGATGTTGAGTGTCGCGCCATCGGCCTGAAGGAGGGCGGGACCCGCGTACTTATAGGTCGGCGCACTGGAGTCGAAGTTGGGATCGGTTTCTCCGCCATATGGGAATAGTTCGTTCTTATGCCGATACGTCTGCCAGACGACCAGCGGGAAATTGCCGTCCATGTCGGCCTGGATGTTTACAAAGTCGGCGTTGACATTGGGCCGCCCACGAATGCCAGTCGTCGCCGGGTCCATGGCGAGCCAGTTCAGTGCGACGAACTCGCGCCAAGCGAAGATCGCAAGATCCTGGATGCTCGCGCCCGACCCGGATGGCACGTCGTGAGGGACGTCGGCGCTGATGAAATTAGGAGGGAGAGGGATCTGGGCGGATGCCGGCTGTACGGCCGGCAGAACCCATAGTGCTTGTGCGACGATAAATAAGAGCGAATACGGGCTTGGTGATCGTCCGGCCATCGTTCCCCCCTTTGTGGCTTCGTGCCTCCGCCCCTGAAAGCCCCCTGGTGTAAAGCAAAATTCATCGCGCCGGGGTGGATGCCTGACTATATCGGGAAGGGCAGCCTAAAACAAGCATACATTGGACCTTTAGGCATTTGCGACAACTTCGCGAACGAGGATCCCGCCTTGGCTTTTGACCAAGCAATGATTCGCCTTCCCCCAAGGGAAGGTGATATTTTGCATCATGGATTTGGTCTGAGCAATCGCGACGCGCCTCACATATAATTCAATCAGTTATTCAATTAATTTAGCTTCCTGCAAAAGATCCGCGCAGCAGTCCGAGAAAAGAAGGCGAGAGAAAGCCATGCCGAAATATGTCGCCGCTCTGGATCAGGGAACGACCAGCACGCGCTGCATGCTGTTCAACAAGCGGGGCGAAGTCGTCGCCGCGGACCAACGCGAGCATGCGCAAATCTACCCGCAGGCCGGCTGGGTCGAACACGATCCTTTGGAAGTGTGGGAGCGCGTCAAAGACGTCATCCGTGGCTCCGTCGATAAGGCCGGATTGACGGCCTACGATCTCGCCGCGATCGGCGTGACCAATCAGCGCGAGACCACAGTGGTGTGGAACCGGAACACCGGGCTGCCCTATGGCAACGCCATCGTCTGGCAGGACACGCGAACAGACGGGATCTGCAAGCGTCTCGCGGAAAGTGGCGGTCAGGATCGCTTTCGCGCAAAGACGGGCCTGCCGCTCGCGACCTATTTCTCGGGGCCGAAAATACGCTGGATGCTGGACAACATTGCCGGCCTGCGCCGCGACGCCGAGAGGGGAGACGCCCTGTTCGGCAATATGGATAGCTGGCTGATCTGGAAGCTCACCGGCGGGCCATCGAAGCGCGCCGCGCATGTGACCGACGCGACCAACGCGTCGCGGACCATGCTGATGAACCTCGACACGCTCGCCTGGGACAACGAACTTCTGGCGGCTTTCGAGATTCCGCGCGCCATGCTGCCGGCCATTCGCCCATCCTCCGATCCGTCGTTCTATGGCTTGACGCGCGCCGACGGCCCGTTTGGCGGCGAAGCGCCGATCTGCGGCGATCTTGGCGACCAGCAGGCCGCGACGGTCGGGCAGGCCTGCTTCGACGCCGGCGAAGCCAAGAACACCTATGGCACCGGCTGCTTCATGCTGCTGAATACAGGGACCACGATCGTGCCGTCGAAGCATGGGTTGCTGACGACGCTCTGCTATCAATTCGGCGACGATAAGCCCGTCTATGCGCTGGAAGGCTCGGTGGCGATTACCGGCGCTTTGGTGCAGTGGCTGCGCGACAGCATGCGGCTCATCAACACCGCGGCTGACGTCGAAAATCTGGCGAAACTCGTTCCCGATAATGGCGGCATGTATTTCGTCCCGGCGTTCTCGGGCCTGTTCGCGCCCTATTGGCGCAGCGAGGCGCGCGGCCTCATCATCGGCATGACGCGCTTCATCAACCGTGGTCATTTTGCGAGAGCCGCCCTGGAGGCCGCCGCGTTTCAAACCCGCGAGATCGTCGACGCCATGGAGGCAGATTCCGGCGTCGCCCTGAAGGTATTGAAGGCCGACGGCGGCATGACCGGCAACGACCTGTTGATGCAGATCCAGGCCGATGTTTTGGGCGTGCCTGTGGTGCGGCCGAAGGTTTCGGAAAGCACCGCCCTCGGCGCCGCCTACGCCGCCGGCCTCGCCGTCGGCTATTGGAGCAGCGTCGATGAGCTGCGCCAGAATTGGGGCGTCGATAAGACATGGGCGCCGCGCGCCGACGAATCGCTGCGCGCCAAAAACTATGCCATGTGGAAAAAGGCGGTGAGCCGCACCTTCGATTGGTTGGAGGATGACGCCTGAGGCGGCGACAGCTCAGCCTCGCAGAGAGGCCGCTCCGAGCCAGGGCTCAGAACGGCCGGATTCGCAGAACGTCTCATTGCGGGTTCACAGATGACGTCTTCAGAGCCGTCAATGGGGATCCCGCGCGTCACTAGGGCCTATTAGGGCCGGGTGCCGTGAAAGCCCCAATAATCGAAGCTCATTTGTCCATTGGACATTTTGTGGTTCTTCATCACGTAAAAGTTGCCACCCCACGCCATTAAGACCATGTCCTCACCTATCGGGTCGGCGTCTTTGATCATTTCCGCGATTTTTTTCTTGTCCGGCATCGGCAGGGCGGTCATCGCGCCACCGGGGTGGACCATAAACATCATGTCTTTCATGTGGGCCGCGGACGCCGGCGACATGGATGCGAATGCCGCAAAGACCAGCCCAAGGCAGGCAATCTTCAGTTTGTGCATTTTAACCTCCAGCTCATTGGTCGTAAGTTTTCTCAGATAGGCAGCCCATCCGGCCCTGTGAGGCAAGGGAAGCGTAGTCCAAGCGACGGATGTTGTTAAGAGGTATACCATGGCGCTGCTCGTTCCATCGAAGTTTCGCAGGCAACGCGATCGCCGTTACGGCCCGGCGGGGGCTGCGGCGTCACGTCTCCGTGATCCCGCACCGGACGTTCGCTGCGGGTTTGTTGACGGATACTCTTCCAATATTCATGCCGCAGCGCGGCGGAAGATGCCTGCGAGGAAGATCTTCACCGTGCGCTTGAACCGATCGGCCCCTCGCCGGGCATAGCGGCTGGAACATCTCATGCATTATCTCGGATTGATATGGCCGGGCCTGCGCTTTCTCATCTTCGCGAGAAAAGAAGGCCGCTGTGCGCAGCCTGAGGCGAGGCGATTCCAACGGCGCCGTTGCGTCGCCGAGCCGCGGTCGATGATTCCGGCTCGCATCCTTGCGGGGGCGCTCCGGAGCCGGCGAACGTCCGTTGGGTCGTCCTGACGGCTTCGCCGAGCCGGTCTCAACAGGGTGGCGCAGTTGTCATCGGTCGGATCGGGCTCCGCCGCTGCGCCTGGCACGCGATGCGCATCCGCTATCGAAAGGCCTAGCGCCGCTGCGAAAATAGCGAGTTCGCGCGCGCCTCTGCAGTCGGCCGATCAATTGAACAGTTGATGGCGCCATGAAAGCGACGCGCGACTTCATGCCGATCGCGCCCCCGACGATAGTCCTTTTCAAGCAAAAAGCGACTTGCGCTCTTGTGGCGCATTATCTAATGTGGCGCACTATCTAAGCTAAAGTTTAGCAGTTGTATGGAAATCTCGCCAGCTGGTTCTCGGCGCCGCCTTTACCGATAAAACACCCCGGCCACAAAACCTGTCTTCAAGCTAAAAAAGGTCACGATGGATCACGCCAGACGCTCTTTGCTCGCGACGCTCCCTGTGGCGTTGGCGGGCTTTGTCATTGCCGCCAATCCCGCCCATGCGGCCTCGGCCCGCCAAATCGATCGCGACGCCAGCCGCGCGCTGAGCAGACTCTATGCGGCGCAGCCTGGAGCGTCCGCCCTCGCCAAGCGCGCCGTGGCCATTTTGGTGTTTCCGAAGATCGTCAAAGCGGGCTTTGTGGTCGGCGGCCAAACCGGCGACGGCGCCTTGCGCGTGGGCGGCAAGACCGTCGGCTATTACAACATCTCGGCGGCGTCCTATGGGCTGCAGGCCGGCGCGCAAACATTCAGCTACGCGCTGTTTTTCATGACCAACTCCTCGCTGAAGTACCTGACCGATAGCGGTGGCTGGGCGATCGGATCTGGCCCCAGCGTCGTAGTGTTGGATAAGGGCGCGGCGAAGAGCCTGACCACCACTACGCTCACCCAGGATGTTTATGCCTTCCCATTCGGCCAGCGCGGCTTGATGGCGGGCATTGGTCTCGAAGGATCGAAGATCACGCGCATCAACCCCTGATGTTGAGGCGACGATTCGCCCCCACAACAGACTGAACAAAGAAGTCGGCCTTGCGATTGATCCAAATCAATGCGGGATTTGCGGCGCTAACTACTCTGCGCAAGAGTGGCTGCACGTCAGTGCAAAATTTGCCAGACATGCCGTTGTGGTAAAATTAGCGGACGAGCATGAAACGCTTGTTTGCGGCGGCTACCGTATCGATCTTACTTGCGGCCCCAGCTTGGGCTCAAGATACGCCGATATTGGACAAGGTTGGCGCGAAAGTTATCGACAGTTACAAGTCGTCATCTTGCGAAGACTTGAAAGCAAAAAAGACCGAACCGCCGTCGGAAATGACAATAAAAGCCGTTGCTTTCTTAAAGAGCAATCCTACTATGAGAGAGAAATTCATCGACAAGGTCGCAGCTCCGATCGCAAATAATCTGTTCGAGTGCGGCATGATCCCTTGATCGACCGGGTTCGCACCGATCTGACCAAATCTGATTGTGTCTTGGCGTAGGGTCGCGCAGTTAAAGAGAGTCTCTCCGCGCACCTCAAGAATAAGCCACGTGCCTTGTGCAACGTAGGACGGGTCATTGACAAAATCTTGTCACGCCTGCGTCAAGGCCAAATGCAAACAATCTGAGCCTGCGAACCCGATCGTTTGGGGGATGCGGGCAAAAAGTTCAACACAGGGGAGGACCACATATGACCCGGACCAAAATCCTAGGATTGGCGATAGGCGCGTCATTGCTTTTTGGCGAGGTGCCTATAGCGGAGGCGATCCCTATGGCCGCGCCGCCGAGCGCGGTCGTGATGTCGGCCTCCACAGGTGATGTCGTTAAGGCGTACGCTCCTCGCAGGGTTGCCCGGCGCACCACGCGTCGCCACGTGCGTCGGCGTTACTAAATCGAAAGGGCTCTCATTCAAGGACGAAACCCGCCTTGGCGCGCGTATCAGGCGCGCGGGCGGGTGGGCGGATTATTTCAATTCGTTCGAACCTTGGCTTTACCTTTGCCTCGGCGCAGGCGAAGAGAACCATTGGCTTTGTCCCAAATGTGAAGCGGTGAAACCAGAAAAATGCATAAGTGCATAAAGGCGTCGGTGGAGACGGCGAAGGGTTTGCTACGCCTGCCAGATGCCGAATATCTCATGAAGGGGACAAATCAATGAAGCGTATTTTGACCGCCCTCGCTTTCGCTGCGCTTGTGACCGCTGACTTCACCGCGCTGTCGCTCTCCGTCAGTTCCCCAGCTTACGCTGTGCGTCGCGTCGCCGGCCCGACGGCAAGGCCGGTCGCACGCGCCCCGGTCGCGCGCGGCGGCGTCCACGCCGCGCCGCACGCTGGCCGCGCCGGCGTCGGCAACGTCGGCCGCGGACGCTAGCCGACGCGCTTGTTCGAAACGTTTGACCATTCAACGTTGTCTTGAGCGCGCAACGAGCCGCCCTAGCGAACGGCGGGTGGTTGCGCGCGAAGCGTTTTTCGACGCGAGGAGGGAGGGCAAAAGCATGAAAGAAGAAGACAAATCGACGCCGCAAGACGGCGCCGGTGCGACCTTCGCCACCCGCCGCTCCCTCTTCAAGACGGCCGGCGGCGCGGCGGCGGCGGCGGTGGGCTTGAGCGAGCCCGCGCAAGCGGCCGAGGAGCCGGGACCGACGCCGCCCGCCGGTCAGCCGCAAAACCCTTACGGCGGCGGCCCGAGCACCGGCATCACTTTGCCCCCCTATTACCGGCCGACGCCGTCGGTCGCGAACGCCAACACGTTCTTCCCGAGCACGGAGGAGCTCGGTGATGACGAGATACGCATTTCCTTCGTGGGCAGCACGCCCATTCCGCCCACGCGCGACCAGGCGGGCACCGCGATCATGGTCGAACTGGGCAATGGGAAACGCTTCTTCTTCGACTTCGGCTCCGGTTGCATGCGCAACCTCGTCGCCCTGCAGGTTCCGCTGCCGATGGTGAACGACATCTTCCTCACCCATCTCCACGTCGACCACTATGCCGACTTGCCATACCTGTTCGCGTTTGCGCCCTGGATGGGGCGCTGGAAGCCGCTGCGCGTGCACGGCCCCTCGGGCCGTACACCGGAGTTCGGCATCAAGGCCATGATAGAAGGCATGAAGATGATGACCCGATGGCACACCAACTCCTTCAGCGTTCTGCCAATGGGCGACGGCTACGAGGTCGAGGTCAACGAGTTCGACTTTCAGGACGACAACGGGATCTGCTACGACAAGGACGGCGTCGTCATCCGCCACTGGCGCCGCGCCCACGGCAAGGACGGCGCCTCCGGCTACCGGCTCGATTGGAACGGCCTCTCCTTCGTCTGGACCGGCGACGGGCGCCCGGACGCCAACACGGTCAAATTCTCCAAGGGCGTCGACGTCTTTGTCGCGGAGATTCAGCCCGACCTTGCGAACCTCCAATCGCTCAAGTTCGGGGTGCCGCCGGTCATCGTCACCACGACCATCGACGGCGGCCACACCCCTCACTACGCCACCGGCTATATGTTCCAGCAGGTGCAGCCGCGCCTCGCGATGGCGACCCACGTGACTTACGACGATGAGTTGGTCCCGGAAATGGTGGCCGGGATCCGAACCCACTGGGACGGGCTGTTCCAATTCGGCGCGCCCGACGTCGTGGTGGTCAATGTGACCAAGAAGGCCATCTGGACCCGCAAGGCGGCGCTGCCGGAATCCGCCAATCTCAAGGTAATTGCTCACGTGCCTTCGGCTATGTTAAATCCGCGAGTGGCGCTCCGGCGAGGGTGAGACGGATTGCTTCGAGGGCTCCGATGGAACGGCGGCGGGCGGTTTCGATGACGGAGCGGATGTCGGCGTAGAGCTTAGCTCCCCACTCGGTGCGGAAGCCGTTGGTGATTTTGCGGAACACGGCGCAGGGACGCAATGCGCGCTCGGAGCCGTTATTCGTCGCCGGAATGTCGCGGTTCGTTACGAAGACGAAGAGATATTGTCGCGTTCTCTTGATCATGCGTTGGAGCTTGACGCCAGCCTCGTGCGCCGGCGCAAGGCGCATGAGTTCGTCGAGGCGGCCGTTGAGCCGCGCGGCATAGGTCTTCAGGGTCGCGTCGGCGAGCCTTTCCCGCCGTCGCCCGATCCGGCAGGCGCGGCCGAGCAGACGCCGAAGCTCGGGCGCGAAGATGTCGTCGCCGGCGTCGATGGCATATTGCACGTCGCGGATGAGATGGGCGAGGCAGACCTGATTGTTCACCGCCGCCCAGCCCATTTGCCCGCCATAACGGTCCGACACCCAGAAATCGGGCCGGAAGTCGCCAAGGAAGTCCTCCACCACGTTCTTGGCGCGCGAGGGCGCGGCGACGAAAAGGGCGCTGTCGTCATGGTGGAAGACCCACAGCCACCAATTTTGCTTGCCGACCCGCAGGCCGGTCTCGTCGGATTGCAGGATCGTTCCGCCGAGCAGCCTGGCGCGGATCGCGGCGGTCGCCGCCGTAAAAGAAACCCGCGCGGCGTCGAGGATGTTGACGAGCGCGCCCTCGCTGATGTCGAGACCGAGGAGATCGGACAGGAGAGTAGAAAGGCGCTCGAAGGCGATGCCTTGGGTGAAGCGCAGATAGATGACGAGGGCGCGCAAGTTTGGACCAAAGGGCGAGCCTTTCGGCATGTCTTGCGGCGGCGGCGCCTTGAAAGTCCTGGCGCAGCACAGGCAGGCTCCGCCCAGAAGCGAAACGCGCGTCACATGGGGAATTATCCGCGGGATTTCGATATGGTCATAGGCCTCGCAGACGAACTGCGGCGTATCCAAAAAGAAGGCGCCGCAATGCTGGCAGGAGCTGGCGAATACATCCCGCTTCGCCGCCGGATTGGGATGAAGCGGACGGTGCGCCCCGGCGTGCGGCTTGCGCCGCTTTCCCACGGGCGTCTTGCTTTCCTCGCCCGAGGCCTTGTGTCCCTGGCTCGGCGGCGTGCTGGAATTTTCGGGCGTCTTTGGCGGCAGATTGAGTTTGGCGCGCAGTTCGGCGTTGTCGGCGCGCAGCGCTTGGACTTCCCGCATCAGGCGTTCGATCGCTTCCGCCTGCGAAAGAATGAGGCGGATAAGCGTTTCCTTATCGAGCGAATCAAGCGTCTCGCGATCCATTCACAGCTTAAATCAACTCGCGATTCCGCTGTCAAACTTTCACCCCGACGCCAAATCCTAGCCAATTCCAACTCCGTCGAGAATGAGGACGTGAGCAATTACATCTCAAGCAGCCGTCGGGGAAGGACGCGCTCCAACTGTTCGGCCTGAGCCTCACTCACACCACCATCGACTTCCCCAATCCCAACCACCCGTCGCTGACCGAGATCGAGGGGCCAGTTCCGCGCAATGTCGAATACGACGCGAAGCTCTATTATCCACCCGACGTCTACCGGAAGCCGGATTTTGTTTGGCCGCAAAACTTCAAGATCGATGTCGGCAGGATGAACCGGGAGAAGGTCGTCTCCAAGATCAAGGGCTTCTTCGGCGGCGACGAATGATCATGGTCATTGAACGTTTCCCGACCCGGCCTGCCGTTCCCCTCACGGTGTTGACGGGCTTCCTCGGCGCCGGCAAGACGACGCTCTTAAATCGCATTCTCAACGGCGACCACGGCCTGCGGATCGCCGTGCTGGTGAACGACTTCGGCTCGATCAACATCGACGCGAATCTGGTGACAGGAATCGAAGACGATGTCGTCAGCCTCGCCAATGGCTGCGTATGTTGCGCGATTCGCGATGATCTCATCGCCGCCGTCCTTGCGGTGATCGATCGTCCAGAAGCGCCGGAATGCATTTTGCTAGAAGCGAGCGGCGTCGCCGATCCCGCGGGCATCAGCCTCGCCTTCATCGATGGCGATCTACAGGACCGCATCCGCCTCGACAGCGTGACCTGCATTGTCGACGCCGAACAGGTATTCGCCGTTCCCGAAATGATGGAATTGAAAATTCGTCAGATGGCCTTCGCCGATATGATCATTCTCAACAAAGTTGATCTCGTCGATCGCGCGCAAATCGATAAGATCACAACATGGCTGGAGAGCCGCTTCCACCGTTATAGACTTGTCGAGGCCAGCCACGGGAATGCGCCGCTGGAGATTCTGCTCGCCGCTGGCCGCTTCGACCCGCTCCGCGGGGATATCGCCTCACGCGACGCCTGTCGCGATCTCGATTGTGGACACGACCATTCGCATAAACGCGACCATTCCCACGAGTTCGACACATGGAGCTATGAAACGGACGCGCCGCTCTCCTTGGAGATGCTGCGCGACGTAGCGGCGAGGCTTCCCGCAACCATCTACCGTGCAAAAGGCATCGTCGCTTCCGTCGAGGAGCCAACGCGACGCTCTATCCTGCAGGTTGTCGGCAAAAGGGCGGATATTTCCCCGGGAAATCAATGGGGCGCTGTCACGCAACGGACGCGCATCGTAGTGATCGGCGCGACCGGCGGTCTTGATGAGGCCGCGTTGTGCGCCCGCTTCGATAGCTGCCACGCGGCGCGGCCGGAATGTTTTGAAGCTTTGACGCACACTGTGGAGGAGACATCTGAAATAGCGAGGCTAGAAGGCGCGGGCGCGTTAGGAGCGCGCTGGATCGGATAGCCGAGCTGTCGAGGCGCGGTGATCGAGGCCGCTCGAAATCCTGATGCAAGCTGCTGTTGACGATGCGAATCGTCTGTGGCGCGCCGAAACGACTGCAGGTTTGCCATTGTTGCCAGAGCGCGCGTTTTGGTCTAAGAGCGCTCGTCGCCGCGGCGCTTCGCCGTCGGACAAATAGGAGGGATACGTCGTGAAGAAGTTCGCCGTTGGTTTTGTCTTGGCGGGAATGCTGCTGCCGGGCGCCAGTCATGCGCAGGTCATGATCGACACGACGCGCGTCACTTGCGCGGATTATCTGGCCATGCCCCCGGCAAATTCGAAGGTTTTTTCGGCCTGGATGAGCGGCTGGTTCAACCACAAGATCGGCTCGACCGTTGTGGATCTCGACGCCTATGCGCGCAACGTCGCCAACGTGCAGTCGTGGTGCCAGTCCAATCCTAAGGAAACCGTGATGGCCGGCCTGACCCGCGCCACCGCCAAGCCGCAATGAATCTTTGATCCGCGAGAGGGGAAATAAAAAATGCGCAAGATCGCCACATTCGCCGCCCTTATGATGGCCGGCGCCATCCCTGTCAACGCGCAGGTGATGGTCGATATGTCGCTTATCACCTGCAAGCAGTATGCGGAGATCACCAAGTCGGACCCGGACAAAGCTGTCACCATCGAATCCTGGATGGGCGGCTATTTCAGCGCCAGCAAGAATCTGTCGACCATTGATCTTCGTTACACCAAGCGAAACCTGGACAAGGTCACGGCGTACTGCAAGTCTCATAAAGATGAGACGCTGATGAGCGCGGTCCAAAAGAATTTCCGTTGACGCCCCGAGGCGTCTCGGGCGTCCTCAAGCGGAGGGGGCCGTCCCTTTCGTCGGGGATTGCATCCCGTTTCACGTGAAACAGGATGACCGGCTCGGCTTCGAAACCGGATCATTTGCGGCCCATCAACCTTTGTTGGCGTCAGGCTGCTTGCCGAACGTCGCGAGGGCGGCCTCCCTCGCCCTCGGCGGCGTGTTGGGGCCTGCATCCGGCTGCGGCGTCGGCGCCGCGGTGAGCGCTTCCTTTCGCTTTCGAAGGCCTTCGCGCGCCTGCGATACGGCAAAAGTCAGCGTCGCGATCTCTTCGCTGGCGAACTGGCTGGCCTCGCTGCGTTCTACCAACCAGCCGACGATGTCGTCGACCTCGGCCTCGAGATCCTCAAGCTCGAGAGGCTCGCCTTGCGGGCGTCGCGCAGGATCTCCAAAAGGCGCGCGCCGAAATCGCTGGGGTTCTTCGACCTGGCGGCGGAATCGCGACAGCGCCCAGGCGACCAGCGAGCCGACAATGCTCAGAAAAGCGCTGTCCCCATCCAGAACAGGCTTTCGAAGCGATCGAAGATGCTGGTTTGCTCGTCGTTATAGAAGGCCGACGCGCCGGGGTGGATCGGGACGGTGTCCTCATCGGCGTCCGGCGCCTCGATCCGCGACGCCAGCGGCGACGTTGACAACAATCGCGCCTTCGCCAGCATCAGGTTTCGCGCCACTTCGCCGGCGATCAGATCCGGCATGGTCCGGCGCGCCATCAGGCGATAGGTGACGAAGATCGTGGCGAGGCTTTCTTCGGGGCGCGGCGATGCGCCGCCGAAAGCGCCTTGCGCGATATCGTCGGATTCGACGTCGCCGAACCGTTTGGCGATGGCTTCCGCCTCTTCGACGCCGATGATGTCGGGGGTCGCCCTTGCTCGCCTTGGCGACCGCCGCGAAGGCGTCGATCGCGGGGCTGGCGGCGGGGTTGGCGACGGCGAAGACAGCCGCGATCCGTTTTTGGCGGAACGCCGGGCCGATGTCGGACGCGTCCATGACGGCGCGGTCGACCGTTTTCGGCGGCACGGCGTAATATTCCAGCAGGCGGTCGAGAAGCGCGGATTCGTCGCGGCCGGTCGCGAGCACGCAACGCTGCGCCCTTTCAAATCGCGGAAGCTCTCGATGGCGGAGCCCGCCGGGACGATCAGGAAGACAGGATCGCGCCCCATTATCGCGATCGTCTCGCCCATCCGGAGGGAGTTTCACATCGGTGCGAATCACCGCGAGATCGGCTTGTTTGTGTTCAGCGCCGCGGCGCTCGCCGCGAGGTCCGGGGACGAGCATGCGCCTCAGCTGAACGTGCGGCCTTTCCTCGGCGAGAACGTCATGATCTTCTGGTCAGTTCGGCGGACGCAAAATGAGCCGGAGTCGCGACGGTGACGCGGATAGCGGAGCGAATCGAAAGCGAGCTTGCCAAGGGCCGCGACCGCCAGCACGCAACCGCCGGCGAGACAAGCTTCAGGGCAAGACGAAATCCGCGGGTCATCGCTGAGCTCCCGCTTCAGTCGGCAAAGGCAATTCGTTCAAGCGATCGCGCATGCTCAGGAACTCTCCAAAAGGGCGGCGGCGCGACAGCCAACGGCTGGAGCAGCGTGCCGGCCCTCCGGACTACACGCTTGCCGAAGCTTGCGCTAGCGCCGAGATGGGGCGGATGCGTGTGAATGCCGGGCGGCTGCCGTTCGCCGATTTGCCTCCACTAAAGCTGAGCAAGTCCAGTTGTGCTGTTCCGATCCAAAGCCTCGGTTGAGGCGGAGAACTTGGCTCACCGCCACCAGCGGAACGTGTTGAGACGAAAGGGGTCGAAGCGACTTCCCGTCATCGGCCTCGATCGGTTGATTTTCACCGGCCTGAGTCTGCAGAGCGACCGCAACGACGCATCCTTCACCACGTTTCACGAACGCGTGTCAGACTGTGAAACTGTCACTTTGTAAGTTTTGAAACGATAGCTCGCAGCGCCTTTTCCTCGTCGATTTTTGCCGCTTTTGTGGCCGAACGACGATTTCCACCGGCAAGGCTCGACACCGCCTTTATGTCTTCGAACAACACGTTCTCAGTCCTGTGCGCCATCAATTCGAGCAAAATCGGAATTTCGCTCGGCGGAAGCGAGCCGTCTGGTCGCACCTTATTGAGATACGCTTTGAGCTCGTCTTCAGAGAGAGCTTCCTGCAAATGGAGTTTCCGCAGCAGTGTCTCGGCGTTCATCTTCGGCTCCGGTTTCCACAACAATTCGCCGCGAGTTTCGCGACGCGGAGCGATATTGTCACCTGACGATGGCGCCGCCAAGATTGAAAATAAGCCTGAGCGGGCCTGCTTGGAAAGCTAGAACGAGCATCTCGTCGCGGAACTCAGGCACCGCCGCTGGTCAGCCGCCTTTGTCGCGCCCTGCGTCACGACGGCCACGTCATCATTGGGACTTTCGCGCTGGACGGCCACGAGAAAGTGCGGCGGTCTGCCTGTCGCGCGTCACGACGGCAAAAGCCTCGGTAAAGCTCTCGGCGCGGAGTTTGTCCTCGTCGATCCCCGCCAACACGAACCCTCCGCTCCTTGGGGCGCGACACAACATTTTCAATTCAGCAGCTTTGGGTTTGCGGCTTAAATCGAGTTGCCGAAGCTCGGCGACGATTTCTCGCTCCTTGGTCCTCATGAAGAGGGACTTGGCGATTATCTCCCCCGCCTCGTCGACCGTAACGTATCCGATTGGGACAATTTAAGTCATGAAGGTTACCCAAGCAGCGAGATTTCGCCTTTGCTCTCGCGCGCAGAGCCAATCGGCCTCGCCGCTACCGAAGCTTAAGCGAAATGGTATTATGGTGAATATCTCACGAGACTGCTGAAAGTTCACCTGTAAGCTCTTCACAGGTGCGATCGATCATCTTCTTCGCAAAGTCGTCGATTGGCAGTCCAACGACCCGCTGGTACTTTCCTTCCGCGCAAGTGACAGGTACGCCGCATATAATGCCTTTCGGAATACCATAGCTGCCATCAGAGGGAACGCCCATCGAAACCCAGCGGCCATTCGTTCCCATGATCCAGTCGCGTATGTGATCGATCGCAGCATTCGCTGCAGACGCAGCGGAGGACGCGCCGCGCGCGTCGATAATAGCTGTCCCCCGCTGCGCGACCTCAGGGATGAACGTGTCCCGGTACCAGGCTTCGTCACCAATAAGATCGGGCAGACTGCGACCGTTGGCTGTGGAGAATCGCCAGTCTGCGAACATGGTAGGGGAATGATTGCCCCACACGACCAAGCGTTCGATCTCGCTGACTGAAACCCCAGCCTTCGTAGCCAGTTGCGACGCGGCGCGATTGTGATCGAGGCGGATCATCGAGGTAATGTTCTCGATCGGGAAGCTTGGAGCGTTCGCAGCTAGAATCGCTGCATTGGTATTCACCGGGTTGCCGACCAAGAGCACATGAGCATTGCGGTTCGCTGCTTGATCAAGCGCCCGGCCCTGAACCCGAAAGATGTCCGCGTTGGCGGCGAGAAGATCGCGCCGTTCCATGCCTTTTGAACGCGGCCGCGAACCGACTAGGAAAGCTGCGTCAGCATCTTTGAACGCCAGCACCGGATCGTCAGTGACGACGACATCGACGAGCAGCGGAAAGGCGCAGTCCTCCAGCTCCATCACTACGCCGCGTACGGCTGCTTGCGCCTGAGGGAGATCTAGCAATTGAAGGATGATCGGTTGCGCCGGGCCGAAAAGATCGCCGTTAGCGAGACGGAACAGCAGCGAGTAGCAAATCTGACCAGCAGCGCCGGTGACCGCGATCCGTTTTGCGGGGAGTGACATGAGAAAACTCCTTCCATTGTTTCCGTTAATAGACTTAAGAGCTCCTCGACCTCAATGCCGAGGCGTTCTGTGCCTCCGATGGCGTCCGCCGAGCTGCGCCCTATGCGGACGTCCGAGACGATTGAGGCCCGGTCCGGTTCTCGCCTTTCCGGTCGTCTTTCATTGGGTCGATTTTCAGATCGGCGTTCTCCTTTGCGCAATTGGATGTAGCGAACATCGGCGGCCTATCTTCCTGCAGATTCCGATCAGGGCCGCTGGACCGATGCGGATTTGTCAAATACAGTCCTCACCTCTTCAAGATCTTCGAAGATCATAGCTTCGCCGATCTTCTCTAGCAGGCCCGCCCGTTTCAGAAGCTCCATCGGGTCATTGTGCAGTTCGGCTATTCCGAACGCGATACCACGTTCGGAGAACATGCAGCGTACCTCCTCGAGCATCGCCGCTGCCGTCGAATCCACTTGGACGATGGCGCTGGCATCGAGTACGAACCAACGCGTATCCCCTGGCAAGCCTTCTGCAATAGTCGAGAGCCGCGACTTTACATAGTCGACGTTGAAGAAAAGGAGGCTGCCTTGGATCAGGCAAACTGCCAGTCCGGGGACGGGTCGCGCGGCCTTCGACCTGTGCATTTTGTAGAAACCATGTTGGCCGGGAATAAGACCGAGCATCGCGTCGTGGGGCCGCATTTCCTTGAGCAGCACGTACAAGAGGGTAGCCGCGACCGCGATTATAACGCCCTTAAGCACGCCAAGGCTGATAGGACCCGACATGCCTATCAGAGCGAAGACGAACTCCGTCCGGCTGACGCGCCAGATCTCGCGCAAGCCCGTGACATCAATGAGGCTGATCGCAGCTGCAACAAGAATTGCCCCGAGCGCGGGAACCGGCAAAACCCTGAGCGCATCCTTCAGGTAGAGGAGTGTTGCGGTGAGAGCGAGGGCGGCGACGATGCTCGACATTTGCGATCGCCCGCCAACGCTCATGTTGATGGCGGTGCGCGAGTCCGAAACCGTCACTGGAAAGCCGCTGAACAGCCCTGATGCAATATTGGCGGCTCCAAATCCGACGAGTTCTGCATTGGCGTCCACCTCGAACTTGCCGCGCGCGCCGAAACTGCGCGCTGCAACGATGCCCGAACCGAAACTCACCAGCCATATCGCTGCGGCATCGAGCAGCAGTTCCTGCAGGGGCAAATTCATCACATTGGGGAGAGATAGCGCCGGCAGTGAGCTGGGCATGTTTCCGACAACCGCGACACCCATCTTCTGGAAGTCGAAGACCGCTGAGGCCACGACCGCGATAATGACGACGGCGAGCGGTCCCGGTATTGGTGAGCGCCAGAGCGTCAAAAGCTGCAGAATGACGAACATCGCGATTCCGATCACAACGGAAGGCCAGTGGATCGATCCTGCTTTTTGGAGGAGCTCGACGAAGGGTGGAACGAGTCCATCGGATTCGATCCGCAAACCAGTCAATCGCCCGATCTGACCTACGAGGATCGAAATCGAGACGCCGCTGATGAAGCCGACCAGTATTGGCTTCGACAAGAAGGCTGCGACTATGCCGAAACGGAGCTTGCTCGCGACAATACAGTAGAGACCGACGGTCAAGGCGAGCGCCGAAGCCGCGGCGACGCGCTCGGCCGGTACGTTCGTCGAAGCGTTTGCAAGCGCGGCGGCAAGTACCGTCATTGTCGCTGCGTCGGGGCCAACTACCAGTTGGCGCGAGGGGCCGAGCAAAGCGTATCCGACGAGCGGGAGAATACTCGAATAGATCCCCACTTCGGGTGGGAGACCTGCGATCGCAGGATAGGCGATCGCACTTGGAATAGCGACCGCAGCGACGGCGAGGCCCGCCATCGCGTCTGGGGCGAGCCACTCGCGCCTGTAGCCCTTAAGGCTCGTCAGGATTCCGATGCGAGCGAACATCGATTGGCCCCCGGCGTGAACTTGACAGGCTGCTTACGTCAAGCAGGCGCGATCCGTCGGTAGCCCCTGCCTCATCCGCAAATCCAAACGTAACCGATGGGGCTTGCCCGCCAACAGGAGCCGACGCCGTAGGCCCACCATCTGCCACGATAGTAACGGCGACCGGTTCCATACCAGACGCCACCGTAATAGCGGCCACCAACGCGATAGCGACCCACGGCTGCGCGACGTCCGGCGTACACGCCGCCGCCGCGAACGCCATAGCCGCGGTGCGCCACGGCCCCGCCACGATAGCCATACCCACCGCGATGTCCGGCGTACACGCCGCCGCCGCGAACGCCATAGCCGCGGTGCGCCACGGCCCCGCCACGATGGCCATACCCGCCACGATGGGCGCCCATTCCACCACCGCGGTAACCGCCACCCCTTCCTCCGCCACCGCGTCCGCCGGCCCGCGCCAGGTCAATGTCGGATGTGTGGCTGGCGGCGCCAAGCACATGCGGCGCCATGGGGAAGGCGAAGGCGAAGGCCGGATTGAAGTCGGCGATCGCAAGGACGAGGCTGAAGCACAGAGAAAGTAACTTGTTCTTAAGCATGACGAACTTCCTATAAAAACAAATCTTAGCGCAGAAGGACGGGAGCGCAATAGCGCGCTAATCCTATCGATCGTTTGGCGTGCGCACTTCTGCTCATCGGCTCGGCCTATTTCACCTTCGCGATGAAGCAACTCCGTCGGGTTGTTTTTGGAAACTAAACGGTCGAAAAAGTCCGCCTTCGTTCAAAAGCGGCGGGCCGGAATTTAGTCGATTGGAGGCGTCCCCCTCACACATGCTCCACCCCAACAATGCCCGGAATCGCCTTGAGCGCTCCCGCCGCCTGCGCCGACACGTAATATTTGCCGGGCAGTTTCAGCTCGACCTCGCCCTGCCCCGTTTGCAGGATCAGCGCGACTTCGCCGTCGCCATGCGGGCGGAGCGTCTGCCTGATCCCGGGCAGCGGTTTCTCGTCGCCGACGAAAATCCTCAACCCCTTCTGCACGCGGCTTGCAGCCAAATCCAACGGCTCGGCGGAAACAATGCGGGCGCGGACGTCGTCGCCCTCGACGCTGGCCTGCAGGCCAAGCAGCAGCGACGCGCCTTTCTCCAGAAGATCGCGATATTGGTTGAGGCCTTCCTGAAACAAAATCGCTTCATATTGGCCGGACGGGTCGGAGAGCTGCACGATCCCCATTTTCGAGCCGGATTTTGTGCGCCGCTCCTGCCGGTCGAGCACCGTCGCGGCGAGACGCCCGCCCGAGGCGCCGAGCTTTACGGCGCGGACAAACTCCGTCCAGCGCTGCACGCGCAGCCGGTCGAGGATCGCGGCATAGGCGTCGAGCGGATGGCCGGAGAGAAAAAACCCGACCGAATCGAACTCGCGCCGCAGCCGCTCGGCGAGCGTCCAGGGGTTTGCTTTCGGCAGCGGGAGATCGGCGTCGGCGCCGGCGCCAAACAGGGCGCTCTGCCCGGATTGCCGCTCCTCGTCCCGCCGATGGGCGTAGGCGAGGATCGATTCGATCGCGGCGAAAACGCGGGCGCGATCCGGGTCCAGCTCGTCGAAAGCGCCCGCCGCGACGAGGCTTTCGAGCATGCGCTTGTTGATCCCGCGCGGATCGACGCGGCCGGCGAAATCGGCCAAATCCCGGAACGGCCTATTTTTCCGCGCGGCGACGACCGCTTCGGCGTGGCCTTCGCCAACGCCTTTGATCGCGCCGAGCGCATAGCTGATGCAAAGCTCGCCGGAGGCGTCGGGACGCACTTCGAAATCGACGCCCGAGCGCTTCACCGACGGCGGCTCGACGCGGCCTTTGAGGCGGCGCGCTTCGTTGGAAAATTCGGCCAGCTTATCGGTGTTGGATTTTTCCAGCGTCATCGAAGCCGCCAGAAACTCGAGCGGGTAATTGGCCTTGAACCAGGCGGTCTGATAGGCGATCAGCGCATAGGCCGCGGCATGGCTCTTGTTGAAGCCGTAATCGGCGAATTTGGCGAGCAGGTCGAAAATCTCGTCGGCCTTGCCTTTGGTAAGGCCGTTGTCGATGGCGCCGCGGACGAAACGGTCGCGCTGCGCGTCCATCTCGGCCTTGATCTTCTTGCCCATTGCGCGGCGCAGCAGGTCCGCTTCGCCAAGCGAATAGCCGGAGAGGATCTGCGCGATCTGCATCACCTGCTCCTGATAGATGATGACGCCGAAAGTCTCCTTGAGGATGGACTCGATTTTAGGGTGAATGTAGTCTGGCTCTTCTTCGCCCGCCTTCACGGCGCAATAGCGCGGAATATTGGCCATGGGACCCGGCCGGTAGAGCGCGACGAGGGCGATGATGTCCTCGAAACGGTCGGCATGCATTTCGACCAGCGCCTTGCGCATGCCGGCGCTTTCCAATTGGAACACGCCGACGGTCTCGCCCCGCCCAAGCATTTCATAGGTCTTTTTGTCGTCGAGCGGGATCTTGTTGATCTCGACCGCAATGCCGCGCCTCGCCAACCACTTGACGCAAGTGGATAGGGTGGTGAGCGTCTTGAGGCCCAAAAAGTCGAATTTGACGAGGCCGGCCGGTTCGACCCATTTCATGTTGAACTGCGTCGCCGGCATGTCGGATTTCGGATCGCGGTAGAGCGGCGCCAATTCTTCGAGCGGCCGGTCGGCGATGACGACGCCCGCGGCATGAGTGGAGGCGTTGGAATAGAGCCCTTCCAATGTCTGCGCGATCTGCAGCATTTTGGCGACGCGCGGGTCGGCTTCGGCGGCCTCCTTGAGGCGGGGCTCCGAATTCGATGGCCTGTTTCAGGCTCACCGGCGCCGCCGGGTTTTGCGGCACCAGCTTGGCCAGCCGGTCGACCTGGCCGAGCGGCATTTCGAGAACGCGTCCGACATTGCGCATGACGCCGCGCGCCAGAAAGGAGCCGAAGGTGATGATCTGCGCGACTTTATCCTCGCCATAGCGGCGGCGGACATAGGCGATCACCTCGTCGCGCCGGTCCTGGCAGAAATCGATGTCGAAATCCGGCATCGAGACGCGCTCGGGATTGAGAAAGCGCTCGAAGAGGAGGCCAAAGCGGATCGGATCGAGATCGGTGATCGTCAGCGCATAGGCGACGAGCGATCCAGCGCCGGAGCCGCGCCCCGGGCCGACGGGGATGCCTTGCGCCTTGGCGTATTTGATGAAGTCCGAGACGATCAGAAAATAGCCGGGGAACTTCATCTTGACGATGACGTCGAGCTCGAAGGCGAGGCGTTGGCGATAATCCTCGATCGTATAGCCGGGCGTCAGGCCGTGCGCCTCGATTCGCGCCTCTAGCCCCGCCTCCGCCTCCCGGCGCAACGCCTGCGCCTCGTCATCGAGCGCGCCGGCTGAGGAAAAGCGCGGCAGCAGCGGCTTGCGGGTCAGCGGCCGGTAGGCGCAGCGCAGTGCGATTTCGACCGTGTTGCGCGTCGCTTCGGGCAGATCGGCAAAGAGCGCGGCCATTTCCGCGCGGGTCTTGAAGCGATGTTCGGGCGAGAGCCGGCGGCGCGCGCCGTCGCCGATGACCGCGCCTTCGGCGATGCAGATCAGGGCGTCATGCGCCTCATAATCGGAGCGGGACGCGAAATAGGCCTCGTTCGTCGCGACGAGCGGCAACGAGCGGCGATAGGCGAGATCGAGGAGGCGCGGCTCCGTCTCGCGCTCGCTTTGCAGGTCATGGCGCTGCAGCTCGACATAAAGCCGGTCGAAGAATAAGGGCTGCAGTTTTTCGGCGCGGGAAAAAGCCTGCTCAGGCCGGTTGAGCCCGAAGGCGCGGTCAAACGGACCGCCAGGGCCGCCCGACAGGGCGATCAGCCCATCGGTGCGCCCTTGCAGCCTCCCGAGAGCGACATGCGGCGGCTCGCCGGGCGCAGGATCGAGCCACGCCCGCGAGGCGATATGCATCAAATTCAGATAGCCGGCCTCGTCCTTTGCCAACAGAACGATCGAAGCGCGCCCTGCGCCGCTGTCCTCGCCGCGCGGGGCGAGCGCCGCGCCATCGCCGAAATCGAGCGTAATCTGCAGGCCGGCGATCGGCTGCACGCCTTCCTTGGCGAGTTTTTCGGAAAATTCGAGCGCGCCGAAAAGGTTATTGGTGTCGGTGATCGCGAGGGCCGGCATTTTGTCGGCTGCGGCCAATTTGGCGAGCTTGCCTATTCCCATCGCGCCTTCGCGCAGGGAATAGGAACTGTGGACATGAAGATGGACGAAGCCGACGCTGGCCTCGATTCTGCTTTGCGATATGGAGTCCATGGATTGACGAGGTGCGCGACGCAAGGAGACATGGGCTGATTCTCGTTGTAACCATTAGCGTCGACAAGATCGACGCCCACCGTCCATCGGCACCCCGCCCCCGACGAGCGATGCACAGGATTTTGAAGTCAAGAGGATCTCAGGCGAAGGTCTGGACTTTTTCTTCACTTGAACCGGCGCCCGGCGAAGCGAAAGCTGAATAATTGCTTTCCCGCCAAGCCGACGCTAAAACTAAAAACCTCATGAATGAATTGGGAATCCAGCAAGATCAGCCCTCATAAAATGCTGGATATCGGGATCAACCGGACCTCGGAACAAGGGACTTGTCAATGTTGACTGCGGCGCCTCCCGCTCGTGCGGATGAAAAATGGACCACCGTCGATCCGATCGCGGAATGCCGCCGGGCGCTGCATAAAGAGGCTTTCGCCGTCCGCCACCCGCTCGCCGGACATCCTTTGTTCAGCATCGACGCCCTTGCCGCGGTCGCGGAAAAAGCCGCGAAGCGAAAGGGCGACGATCTTTACGTCGACGTCGGCGATCTGTCGCTAGCCGACAAATGGGGGTCGACGCCATCGCCAACGATGCCGATTGGCGAGATCATCGAGCGCATCGAGACGGCCGGCGCGTGGATCGTGATGAAACATGTCGAGATCGACCCCGCCTACAAGGCCGTCCTCGACGAATATGAGGCGTTCGTGCGCGAGGTCGCGGGGCCCGAAGGCTCGAAACTTTTGCGCAACGCCGAAATGCTGGTGTTCATCACCTCTCCCAACCGGAAGACGCCCTACCATTTCGATGCGGAGGTGAATTTTCTCGTTCAGATCCAGGGATCGAAGGATGTTTGGGTCTGCGACCCCAATGACCGCAGTGTCACGCCGGAGGAAGAGATCGAGCGTTACTATGGGGCGACGATCACCGCCGGCACCTACAAGCCGCACGCCGAACAGACGGCGAAGCAGTTTGCGCTATATCCCGGCGACGCCGTGCACATCCCGACGCATGCCGCGCATTGGGTGAAAAACCACAACAACGTCTCGGTTTCGCTCAGTCTCAATATGGAATTTCCCGCATTGGCGTCAGGCCGACATCTACCGCGCCAACTATTTTCTTCGCCGGCTCGGCCTATCCCCGCGATCGCCCGGCGAGTTTGTCATCGCCGACCGTTCCAAAGCGGCGGTGATGGGTGCGATGCGCCCGATGGCGAGAACCGCCAAGCGGCTGATCCGGCGTTAGAGCATGACCCCCAACAGGGCAGCCCGCACGGATAGGATCACACATAGAGCAGAATAGGCGCCTCTGGCGAGGAGCTTATGGGGACGCCCGGCCATGCTCGCCGCTCCAAAACGCGGCTACAGAATCTGGCCGAGGAAAAGCCTGGTCCGCGGGTGTTTCGGAGAGGTGAAGAACGCCTCGGGGCGGTTGATCTCGACGATCGCCCCCGCGTCCATGAAAATCACCCGGTCGGCGACCTGCCGCGCGAAGCCCATTTCGTGCGTCACGCAAATCATCGTCATCCCTTCTCGCGCCAGCTCCACGATCGTGTCGAGCACCTCCTTGACCATTTCGGGATCGAGCGCGGAGGTCGGCTCGTCGAACAGCATGATTTTCGGATTCATGCAAAGCGCCCGCGCGATCGCGACGCGCTGTTGCTGCCCGCCAGACAATTGGCCTGGATATTTGTCCGCCTGCTCCAGGATGTGGACCTTGCCAAGGTAGTAGAGCGCGACCGCCTCGGCGTCGGCGCGGCCCAATTTGAGCACATGCATCGGGGCGAGGATGCAATTTTCCAGGATCGTCAGATGGGGAAAAAGGTTGAAGTGCTGGAACACCATGCCGACCTCGCGCCGCACCTCATGGATGTTGCGCAGATCGTCGGTGAGCTCGGTTCCCTCCACGATGATCTGGCCGCTTTGATGCGCCTCAAGCCGGTTGATGCAGCGAATCAGGGTCGATTTGCCGGACCCCGAGGGACCGCAAATAACGATGCGCTCGCCGCGCTTGACGGTCAGGTCGACGTCGCGGAGCGCATGGAATGCGCCGAACCATTTATTGACGCCGGCCATTTCGATCGCAACGTCTTGTGCCGCCGCGGCCGGCCCGGAAGCGCCCTGCTGCATCACTTCAACGCCCCCGTCCATACGAAAGGCGGCGCTCGACGAACAGCGAGTAGCGCGACATGCCGAAGCAGAACGTAAAATAGAACAGCGCCGCGAAGACATAGCCGGTCGTCGAAATTGTCGGCCCCGCCCACAGCGGATCGAGCCGCGCCGTCTCCACCGTGCGCAGAAAGTCGAAAATGCCGACGACGGCGACGAGAGTGGTATCCTTGAAAAGACCGATGAAGGTATTGACGATGCCGGGGACGACATGGCGCAGCGCCTGCGGCAGGATGATCAGCCGCAACGTTTGCCAGGGCTCGAGACCCAGTGCCTGCGCCCCTTCGAACTGGCCTTTGGGCATTGCTTGCAGACCGCCGCGCACCACTTCGGCCATGTAGGCGGACGCGAACAGAGCGACGCCGATCAGCGGGCGCGCCAGCCGGTCGGGCGCAAGATTTTCGGGGACGAACAGCGGCAGCATTGTATTGGCCATGAACAGGACCGTGATCATCGGCACGCCCCGGACGATCTCGATGAAGCCGGCGCAGGCGACGCTCAGCGCCGGCAGCGAGGAACGGCGCCCCAGAGCCAAAAGTATCCCGAGCGGCAGCGAGACGACGATGCCGACGATGGCGACGAGAAGACTGACGAAAATGCCGCCCCAAAGATTGGTGTCGACGCGTGGCAGGCCAAGCCAGGGCGCACCATGCAGCAGAAAGAAAGACAGGATCGGATAGACGCCAAAAAACAGAACCGCCGCGATCTGACGGTGCGCCGCATCGAGCCAAAGCAGCCAGACGATCAAGGCCCCGCCCAGAACCAGCGTCGCGTCGACGCGCCAGCGCTCCGCCTCTGGATAGGAGCCGTAAGTGAAATAGGGGAGCTTTCGCGCGATGAACGCCCAGCAGGCGCCGGCGCCAGGCGCCCGGCAGAGTTCGCCGTCCGGCGCAAACCACACGGCGTCGAAAATCAAGAACCGCAAGAGCGGCGGCAAGAGCAGGAAGGTTAAAGCGAGGGCCGCGATCGTCAAAAGGCTCGCGCGCCAGCCATCGAACAGACTTGTCCTTGACGTTTGCTACGAGGCTCCGGCCCGCTTTGGGCGGCGGCCGCGCGACCGCCCGCTTTCGCCGCACATAAGCCGCGCCATTGGCTTCGATTGGATTGGCCGGCATCCTAGCGCTCTCTCGCCGCAAAGCGTCTCGCGTAAAGGTTCATCGCCAGCGAGGCGAAAAGCGAGATCGCGAGATAGACCGCCATGGTGATGAAGACCACCTGAACCGCGGCGCCTGTCTGGTTCAGCACCGTGCCGGCGAAAACCTGGACGAGATCCGGATAGCCGATGAACACCGCGAGCGAGGAATTCTTGATGAGGTTCAGATATTGGCTGGTGAGCAAGGGAATGATGAGGCGCATCGCCTGCGGCGCGATCACAAGCCCGTTCGCTTGCTTCGGCACGAGTCCGAGGGCAGCCGCCGCTTCGCGCTGTCCGCGTGGAACGGCCTCGATCCCAGCGCGCACGATCTCGGCGATAAAAGCGCCCGTATAGAGGCTGAGGCCCAGAACCAGCGCGACGAACTCAGGAAGCAGCCGGATTCCCCCGCTGAAATTGAACCCTTGCAGCCGCGGCGGTACGAAATCGATCGGGTTTCCGGCGGCGACGAAGGCGGCGATGGGAAGAATGACAATGAGGGCCGCGCCTACCCCGCTGAAAAAGCTCGCGGGCGGGTTCGCGAATTTAATGCTCGCCGGCATCAAGCGCATGGCGATCGCCCCGAGCAGGCTGGCGAGGATGGCGGCGCCGAGCCATTGCGCGCCGGGGCCGAACGCGGGCTCGGGCACAAACAGACCGCGATTGTTGAGAAATACGCCGAAAGGCAATTCGAAGGATTGGCGCGGCCCCGGCAATGGCTTCAGGACGGCGTTATACCAGAACAGAAGCTGAAGCAGCAGTGGCGTGTTGCGCAAGGCTTCGACATAGACCATCGCCCATTTGGCGACGATCCAGTTTCTGGAAAGGCGCGCTAAACCGACCGAAAAGCCGATCATGGTCGCAAATATCAGACCGATCACGGAGACAAGGCAGGTGTTCAAGAGTCCGGCGAGAAAGGCGCGGCCATAAGTCGAGGCGGCGCTATAGGGGATGAGGCTCTGATTGATGTCGAAGCCCGCGACATTGCCGAGAAAGGCGAAATCGGTCGGAATGCCGCGCGCCTGCATGTTGGCGCGCGCGTCGATGAAGGCGGCGGCCGCCAGGGCGGCGAAAGCGACGACGAACGCGGCTTGGAGGAGGATGGCTCTCGCCTTGGCGTCATACCACAGCCAAAACGCGGGCCGGCTACGCTCGCCCTCGCCCGGCGTCAAGAACCGGCCCTGTCTGTCCGGCATGGAGCCCTAGGCCCTATCGGATCGGCGGCGCATATTGGAGCCCGCCTTTGGTCCAAAGCGCGTTGATGCCGCGCTTGATTTTCAGGTTGGAGCTTTCTCCGAGGTTGCGGTCGAAGACCTCGCCATAATTGCCGACCAGCTTGACGACGCGGTAGGCCCACTCCGCGCCAACGCCGAGCCCCTCGCCGAAATTGCCTTCAAATCCAAGCAGCCGTCTTATTTCGGGGCGGTCGGATTTGGCCTTCTCGTCGGCGTTCTTCGAGGAAACGCCCAGCTCCTCCGCGTTGATCATGGCGAAATTCACCCATTTCACCAGATTGAACCATTGGTCGTCGCCCTGCCGGACGACGGGTCCCAGCGGCTCCTTGGAAATGATTTCGGGGAGCACCACGCTGTCGTCCGGATCGGCGAGCCTTAGACGTTGGACATAAAGGCCGGAGGCGTCGGTGGTATAGGCGTCGCAACGGCCGCCGTCATAGGCTTTGACGGCTTCATCCGCGCTGGCGAAATTGACCGGCTCATATTTCATATTATTGCCGCGGAAGAAGTCGGCGAGATTAAGCTCGGTCGTCGTCCCCTGCTGGACGCAGATCGAGGCCCCGGACAATTCGAGCGCCGACGAAAGGTTCAGCTTCTTGCGCACCAGAAAGCCCTGGCCGTCAAAATAAGTGATTCCGGCAAACAAAAAACCCTGGCCCGTCTCACGCGATATGGTCCACGTCGTGTTGCGCGCCAAAACATCGACCTCGCCCGACTGCAGGGCGGTAAATCTATCCTTGCCGCTGAGGGGAATGAATTTGACCTTGCCCGCGTCATTGAAGATCGCTGCGGCGACCGCGCGGCAAAAATCGACGTCAAACCCGGTCCAATTGCCCTTGTCGTCAGGCAGCCCGAAGCCAGCAACGCCCGGACTTGAGCCGCAGATCAAAAAGCCCCGCCGCTGAACCTGATCGAGGGTTCCGGCGCGCGCCGCCGCCTGCCCCAAGGCGGCGAACAGGGCCAACGCGAGCAAGCCCATCAAGATTTTTGTCTTAAGCATACGAAAAAATTCCAGAGTTTGGTCGCGCGCGAAGACGGGTGGCGCAGGGCGCAACTAGAGGTTTTTGCCGGATTGGGTCAAGGGGAACCGACGTTTTGGTTCACAAGCCTTGCCTCGGGCCGCCTGGAGATTTGGGTTCAACAAGCGCGGCAAGGGGTCCGCGGGGATCATGCGGGTCGAGCGGCGCCTTGACCGGCGGGGGCTTGACGCGCGCCACATCGAAACCGCAGTTTGCAGCACGTAAGGCGGAACGGACGAATTCATGACCGAAACGACAGAAAACGACCGCAAAAACCTAAAGACCCGCACCAAACTCGTTTACGCCGGGCGTCATCCCTCGCAGCAATTTGGCTTCGTCAACACGCCGGTTTATCGCGGCTCGACCGTGCTTTTTCCGACTTTTCACGATTTGATGACGCGCAACGCGCCCTTCACCTACGGAACGCATGGATCGCCGACGACCAGGGCGCTGACCGAAGCATGGACCGAGCTTTCGGGCTCCGCGGGGACGGTTCTCGCCCCGACGGGACTCGCCGCCATCTCGCTCGCGCTCCTCACGGCAGCAAAAGCGGGCGATCACATCCTCGTCACCGATTCGGTATATCGGCCCTCGCGCATTTTCTGCGACGCCATACTCACCCGGATGGGCGTCGAGACGACCTATTTCGATCCGCTGATCGGCGCCGATATCGAGCGTCTGATCCGCCCCAACACCAGCGTCGTTTTCCTGGAGACGCCGGGCTCGCAAAGTTTCGAGCTTCCAGACGTCCCTGCGATCGCCGAAATCGCGCGGAGCAAGCGCATTTGCACGATTCTCGACAATACGTGGGCGACGCCCCTGTTCTTTCCGCCGCATGAGCGCGGCGCCGACATGGCGATCGAAGCCGGAACGAAATATCTTTCCGGCCATTCCGATCTGCTGCTCGGCCTCGTCTCCGCCACCCCCGAATGGTTCGCCCGCCTCAGCGCAACGACTGACGCCTTCGCGATGTGCCCCGGTCCCGAGGACGTATTCCTCGCTCTGCGCGGCTTGCGGACGCTGGATTTGCGGCTGCGGGAGGCGCAGCGTCAGGCGCTCGACATCGCCTGCTGGCTCGAAACGCGCACGGAAGTCGCCGCCGTGCTCCACCCGGCCCTGCCGTCCTGCCTCGGGCATGCTTTATGGAAGCGGGATTTTCTGGGCTCGTCGGGGCTTTTTTCGGCGCTGCTCGCGCCATGTTCGCAAAAAGCGTTGGCCGCGATGCTGGACGGGCTCGAACTGTTCGGAATGGGCTTTTCATGGGGCGGCTTCGAAAGCCTCGTCATTCCGTTCGATTGCCGATCCTATCGCACCGCGACGGCGTGGGCGCCGCCGGGACCCGCGCTGCGGTTCAACATCGGCCTTGAAGATCCCGAAGACCTCAAGGCCGATCTCGACCGCGGGTTTCAACGTCTGCGCGACGCGATGTGAAGGCCCTCCCGTCGCAAAGCAGACGTAAACTTGCCGCACCCCAACGTTGCGGGCACATTCATGACCAAGACTTGGCGGGGGGATCGTTTGACATGAACAAGCTGAGGCTCGCGCTGCTAAGCCTCGCCGCGTTTGTCGCGATCATCCTCGTCTGGGCGTCGTTGCGCAATCCGACGCCGGCGCCCGATTTGGGCGCACGGACAAATGAACGGCGGGCGTCGCACCAGGAAGTCGCGGCGATGCGGCGCGCCATCGAGCGAACTATCGCTGGCGCGCCGGACTACGCGGGCTTCTTCGCCCAGCTCAAAGCCGCCTTTCCGGGCGAGTATGAAGGCTTTCTCGCGCGTTCGGCGGAGCGCTCGGCGGAGGCGGGCGAGACCGCCAATGCCGACGCCCTGATCATCGAAGCGGCGCGGGGGCTGCGCCGGTCGCACGGAATCCTAGCGGCGGAAGCGGACGGGCCCGCTCTCGATCATTATTTTGACGCCAGGCTCGCCGTGCTGCAGGCGCTCGCCGAAAAGGATAGGACCCTCTGCGTCGATTTCCTCTATGGCGGCGGCGGCCGCGATTTCACGGCGTTTTCCCGCGACCATCGCAGTCTGGTCGCCGCCCTGACGGTCGCCGGGCTGGACGCAGTTCATGACGGACGGGCCAAACGGATGAAGCGGGACGCGCCGACCGACGCCGATTTCCGGACGCTTGAGAACGCCTTGCGCGCGCAGGGTCTGTCGAATGGCGCGATCGAAGCGCTTCTCGACGGCAAGGCGCTCAATCCGCCGCTCGACGACGACGAGATGTGCCAAGCCGGCAAAACCTATCTGCAGACCATCGCCGCCTTGCCCGACGCTTCAAGACGCCGCATTTACAGCTTCGCCATGCAGCTGATGGCGCGCTCTTGATCCCGCGCCCCCTAAAGCTTTGCCGTATTAGCGCCTTAACTTGAGCATTCCATACGCCTCGGCCGAACGAGACCTTTCGCGCTCAGCTGCGAAAGGCGCTGGCGATTGCGCTCAAAATGGGGGGATTAAATGCTTCAAGAGTTCAAGATGCTCCGCAAAAAGATCGAAATGGAGATCCAGATCTTCGAAAAGGACCTCTTCGAGGCCCGCAACTCAGCGGCCCTCGGCGGCAGCAGCCGGGCTTTCCTGCTGCATCTCGAACGAAAAGTTCACGGCGGCAAAAAGCAGCTCGCGTTGCTTGTCGCGCAAATGGAGACCGTTTGCGCGCGAGCGGACACGCTGCGCCGCGCGCCGAGCGATGCAAAAACCACGTCGCACAGCCGCGGGCGGTCGCTGAAGTCTTGATCGTCAGAACAGTCCGACGACGGCGCCGTTTTCGTCGAGATCGATTTTCGTCGCCGACGGAACCTTCGGCAGGCCCGGCATAGTCATCACGTCGCCGCAGATGAGCACGATGAACTCGGCGCCGGCGGCGAGCCGGACCTCGCGAATATTAATCTCGTGGCCGGACGGCGCGCCGCGCAGCTTCGCATCGGTCGAGAATGAATATTGGGTCTTGGCGACGCAGATCGGGAAATGGCCGTAGCCATCCTTCTGCAGCTTCTCGATCTGGTTGCGGACCTTGGCGTCGGCCGTGACCTTGCTCGCGCCATAAAGCTTGGTCGCGACCGCCGTCGCCTTGTCCCAGAGCGTTGCGGATTCTTCGTAAACGAAATGAAAGTCGCTCGGCGTCTTGTCGATCAAGTCGATCACGACGCGGGCCAATTCCTCCGCGCCTTTGCCACCTTCCGCCCAATGGCGACAGACGACGATCGGCGCTTCGTGATGCGCCATTTTTTTCTTCAACAGGTCGATTTCGGCCGAGGTGTCGGCGGTGAAATGGTTGATCGCAACGACGCAAGGAAGCCCGTAATGGTTGCGGATGTTGTTGACATGGCGCTCCAGGTTGGCGACGCCCTTGGCCAGCGCATCGAGGTTTTCCTTGTTGAGCTCCTTCAAGTCGACTCCGCCATGATATTTGAGGGCGCGGATGGTCGCGACGATGACGGCCGCCTGTGGCCGCAGGCCGGATTTGCGGCATTTGATGTCGACGAATTTCTCGGCCCCGAGATCGGCGCCGAAGCCCGCTTCGGTCACGACATAGTCGGACAGTTTGAGGGCCGTTTTCGTGGCGAGCACGGAATTGCAGCCATGCGCGATATTGGCGAAAGGGCCGCCATGAATGAAGGCGGGGTTGTTCTCCAAGGTCTGCACGAGATTTGGCTTCAGGGCGTCCTTGAGCAGCACGGCCATCGCGCCATGCGCATTGAGATCGCGAGCGTGAACGGGTTTCTGGTCGATCGTATAGCCGATGACGATGGCGCCGAGCCGCTCCTTCAAATCCGTGAGCGAAGTGGCTAGACAAAAAATCGCCATTACCTCCGAGGCGACGACAATATCGAATCCGTCCTGGCGCGGAAACCCATTGGCGGTTCCGCCCAAAGCGATGGTGATGTCGCGAAGCGCGCGATCGTTCATGTCGACCACACGTTTCCAGGTGATGCGGCGAACGTCGATCTTCAATTCATTGCCATGATGGACATGGTTGTCGATCATCGCCGCCAGCAGGTTGGTGGCGAGGGCGATGGCGCTGAAATCGCCAGTGAAATGGAGATTGATGTCCTCCATCGGGACGACTTGCGCATGGCCGCCGCCGGCCGCGCCGCCCTTCATGCCGAAGACCGGCCCGAGCGAAGGCTCGCGCAGACAGATCGAGGCCTTTTTGCCGAGGCGGTTCAGCGCGTCGCCAAGGCCGACCGTGGTCGTCGTCTTGCCTTCGCCGGCGGGCGTCGGGCTGATTGCGGTGACGAGAACGAGCTTGCCGTCCGGACGATCCGCGAGGCTTTCGACATAGTCCAGTGAGATCTTAGCCTTGTAGTGTCCGTAGGGTTCGAGGTGCTCGTCGTCGATGCCGAGCTTTTCGAAAGCCAAGTTGGCGATGCGCTCCATTTTGGCGCGCTGGGCGATTTCGATGTCCGAGGACATTGCGGCTCCTAAAGATTGGCTGGCTCAGGCTTCAACGACATTCTGCGGCTTGCCCGCGGCGAAGGCCTCGACATTGTCGATCAATTGATCGGCGAGGATTTGCATCGCTTCGCGGCTGGCCCAGGCGACGTGCGGGGTGATGATGAGATTGGGCAGCCGCAGGTCGAGCAGAATATTGCCGTCCTTCGGCGGCTCGACGGTCAACACGTCGAACCCGGCGCCGCCAATTCTGCCGGCCGACAAAGCTTCCGCCAACGCGGCTTCATCGACAAGGCCGCCGCGCGCCGTGTTGATCAACAAAGCGTCGCGCTTCATCATATTCAATTCGCGCGCGCCGATGATATTCTTGGTTTCAGGGGTCAGCGGCGCGTGCAGCGTGATGATGTCGCTTTCGCGGATCAGCGTGTCGAGATCGACGAGTCCGGGCTGGGGAAACACGTCATAGGCGAGGATCTTCATGCCGAAGGGCTCGGCGATCCGCGCCACCGCCTTGCCGAGAGCGCCATAGCCGACGACGCCGAGAGTCGAGCCGCGCATGTCGCGAATCGGATGATCGAAGAAGCAGAATTGGTCGCTCTCCCGCCAGCGCCCGGCGCGGACGTCGTCAACATAGGCGACAATATTGCGGCGCAGCGCGAAAGCGAGCGCGAAGACATGCTCGGGAACCGTGTTGAATGCGTAATTCCGGATGTTGGACACAACAACGCTATGCGCCATGGCATAGGCTTTGTCGATGACGTCGGTGCCCGTCGCGGCGACTGCGATCAATTTGAGATTGGGCAATTGCGCGAGGGTCGCCTCCCGCAGCGGCACTTTGTTGGTGATGGCGATGGTCGCATCGCGCAGACGATCGACGATTTCATCGGGCGCGGTGACCGCATATTCCTTGTAGCTGTGCGGAAAAGCGGGCGACCGCAAATCGGCTTCAAGTGTCGAACGGTCGAGAAAGACGATCGAATGCTGCACGGCGCTCCCTTTTGTTCTTGTATGTTATCTTATTTGCAACTCGGCTCTGGCCACAGGCCGCAGGATGCGCCGCGGGCATTGCGCGGCGCACCCTCATTTTGAGAAATCAACCCGCCGCGATCAAGCCGCTTTGTGGGTCTGCGCCGTTGCGTTGGCAGACCGATAATAGGCTTGCGCCGCGGCGACCCCGCTGCCGAGCTCGAGCGGGACGCCGACATCGGCCATCGCCATCTCCGCTCCGGATATCGCTCCAAGCAACATCAGCTCATTGAGATCGCCAAGGTGGCCGATGCGGAACACTTTGCCGGCGAGCTGCGACAATCCGGCCCCGAGCGACAAATTGTAGCGATGGTAGGCGGTGCTGATGACCTCAACCGCGTTGAATTGCGGCGGCACGACGATCGCGGTGACGGTATCGGAATACCATTTCGGCTCCTTCGCGCAGGGCTGCAGGCCCCATGCCTTGACCGCGGCGCGGACGCCTCCGGCGAGGCGATGATGACGCTCCAAAACGCCTTCGAGCGTCTCTTCCGAGAGCATCTTGAGCGCCTCGCGCAGACCGTAAAGCAGCGGCAACGGCGGGGTATATGGGAAATAGCCCGTCGCATTAGCCTTGATCATGTCGTCGAAGTCAAAATAACACCGGCGCGACGTCGCCGTCTTCGAGGCGGCGAGCGCCTTGGGGCTGGCGCAGACCAGGCCGAGACCAGCCGGCAGCATCAGCCCCTTCTGCGAACCGGAAATCGTAAGATCGACGCGCCACTCATCATGCCGGTAATCCAGACTCGCCAGCGAGCTCACGGTGTCGACGAAGAGAAGCGCCGGATGGCCGGCCGCGTCCATGGCTTTGCGGACCGCCGCGATATCGCTCGCAACGCCCGTCGCGGTTTCGTTGTGGCAGGCGGTGACCGCTTTGATTTTATGGGATTTGTCGGCGCGCAGGATCTCTTCGATCTTCTCCGGCTTCACGCCGGTGCCCCATTCCTCTTCGAGGACCTGCACGTCGAAGCCGAGGCGCTGCATCATGTCGATCCACAAATGGGTGAATTGACCGAAACGCGAGGCGAGGATTTTGTCGCCCGGAGACAACGTATTGGTGAACGAGGCTTCCCACGCGCCTGTGCCAGACGATGGATAAAGGAAAACCTGCCCCTCCGTGGTCTTGAAGATCCCTTTCAGATCCTCGAACAAAGGCAGCGTCAGTTGCGGAAATGTCGGCGAGCGATGGTCCTCCATCGGCACATGCATCGCGCGCAAGACGCGATCTGGAACATTGGTCGGCCCTGGCACGTAAAGAAAGTGGCGACCCGCCATTTTATTCCTCCATTCTGGTTAATGCGTTATCCGCGAAATGCTGACCATGACATGTCAGCGGTTACTTCTTACTCTGGCGCGCCAGAGCGCCGCGCTTTACCGAGCGACTAGAATAGCGCGAAAATCATTTACATTGGTACGCGTCGGTCCCGTCACGATGAGATTGCCCAGCGCGGCGAAGAAGCCATAGCCGTCATTGTTGGCGAGCCTATCCTTGGCGCGTATTCCCATGCCGGCGGCGCGCGCGAGACTGTCTGGAAAGAGCAGCGCTCCAGCATTGTCTTCGGTGCCGTCGATGCCGTCGGTATCGCCAGCCAGCGCGGAGATGCCGGAGTGGCCGTCGAGCGCGACGCCAAGGGCGAGCAGGAACTCGGCGTTACGGCCGCCGCGCCCCGAGCCGCGCACCGTCACAGTTGTTTCTCCGCCCGAAATCAAGACGCAAGGCGCCGCCGCGGGCTGATCGTAATGATAGACCTCCCGTGCAATCGCGGCGTGGACGAGCGCGACGTCGCGGGCCTCGCCCTCCATGTCGTTGGCGAGAATAAGCGGAGTGACGCCTGCGCTGCGAGCAACTGCGGCGGCGGCCTCAAGCGACATTTGAGGCGTCGCTATGATCACGTTGACCACCCCTTTTAGGCGATGATCGTCGGGCTTCAGCGTCTCGGACTGGTCGGACTCGAGATAGGATCGCACATGAGCCGGCGCCCCAATGTGGTATTTGTCGATAATCGCAAGCGCGTCGGCGGATGTCGTCGGATCGGCGACGGTCGGCCCCGATGCGATCACGCTCGGGTCATCGCCGGGAACGTCCGAGATGAGCAAAGCGACGACCCGAGCGGGGAACGCGGCCGCCGCGAGTTTGCCGCCCTTGATCGCCGACAGATGTTTGCGGACGCAGTTGATCTCGGAAATCGTCGCGCCGCTTTTCAGCAAAGCCTTGTTGATTCCCTGCTTGTCGGCGAGGGTTATGCCAGGCGCCGGCAAAGACAAAAGCGCAGAGCCGCCGCCCGAAATCAGACAGAGCACCAGATCGTCTGCTTTTAGTCCTCGCACCGACGCAAGAATGCGCTCGGCCGCTTCACGCCCGGCCGAGTTGGGCACAGGATGCCCCGCCTCGATCACCTCGATCTGGCGACATGGCGTCCCATGGCCGTAGCGCGTCACCACGAGTCCTTCGAGCGGTCCGCTCCAATGATCCTCGAGCGCCTTCGCCATGGCTCCCGCGGCCTTTCCGGCTCCGACGACGATCGTGCGCCCGGGAGGAGGCGGCGGAAGATGCGCAGGTAGACATCTCCCAGGCGACGCCGCGTCGACGGCCGCCATAAACATGTCGAGGAGAAGTTTGCCGGTGTCCAAAGCCATGGCGAGTGTAAGTTGCCTTATGTTGTTCGCCCGCTTCTTATCGACGTTTTTCTAATAAGCCGCAACCCACCTAAGCAATGTTGGGCAGATAATTTTAGTGAAGATGAACTAAAAAAAATGAACGTGCGTCGGAGATGTTTCTGAAGCTATAAAATTCTCGTCTGCAATCGCCAAGCAACTTAGCATTAACTTAGCCATATGGCTCAACTATTGGATTTGACTATATGGTGATTGATGTTTTCTATAATGAGCGCGCTCGAGATCGGATGATGGTCAAGGTCAGAAAGGGCTGCTAGACTCATTACAAGCTCTGCGGCGTTCGCTCAGCGCCCGGGGCGTTTTGCTGGCGAACGCATTTGCGGCGCAGTGACAAGAATGAAAGCAACGGGCAGGTCCGCGCCAGGCGGAGCGCCCCAACGCAGAGGAGGGGAAGCTGGACATTCACGAGTATCAGGCCAAAGAAATTCTGGCCAATTTTGGCGTCGCGATTCCGCGGGGCGCAGTCGCCTACAGCCCCGACCAAGCCGTCTACTGCGCGACAGAGCTTGGCGGCTGGCATTGGGCCGTGAAGGCGCAGATTCATTCGGGGGGACGCGGCAAAGCCGGTGGCGTCAAACTCTGCAAGACCTACAACGAGGTTCGCGCGGCCGCCGGCAACATGCTCGGCAAGACGCTCGTCACCAACCAGACCGGCGCCGAAGGCAAGGTCGTTCAGCGCGTCTACATCGAGGTCGCCGAGCCTTTCGAGCGTGAGATCTATTTGGGCTTCGTGCTCGACCGCAAGGTGGAGCGCGTGCGCATCATAGCTTCGCGTTTCGGCGGCATGGAGATCGAGGAGATCGCCAAAGAACATCCCGAGGAAATTCTGCAGATCGTGGTCGAACCTGCGGTCGGGCTACAGCCTTTCGAGGCGCGCGAACTCGCCTTCGGCCTCGGACTCAATCTAAAGCAGGTCAGCCGCGCCGTGGCGAGCATGCTCGGCTGTTATCGCGCTTTCCGCGACCTCGACGCGACGATGGTTGAAATCAACCCGCTAGTAGTGACCAAAGACGATCGCGTGCTCGCGCTCGACGCCAAGATGTCGTTTGACGACAACGCCCTCTTCCGCCGCGGCAATGTCGCCGACATGCGCGATCATTCGCAAGAGGACCCGCGCGAGGTGCAGGCCGCCGAGCACAATCTCAATTATGTCGGCCTCGATGGCGACATCGGCTGTATCGTCAACGGCGCCGGTCTCGCGATGGCGACGATGGACATGATCAAATATGCGGGCGGCGCGCCGGCCAACTTCCTCGACGTCGGCGGCGGCGCTTCGCCGGAGCGCGTCGCGGCGGCGTTCCGCCTGGTTCTGTCCGATCGCAACGTCAAGGCGATCCTGGTCAATGTTTTTGCCGGCATCAATCGTTGCGATTGGGTCGCCGAAGGCGTCGTCCAGGCTTGCCGGTCGCTCAACGTCGATGTTCCGCTGATCGTGCGTCTTTCTGGCACCAATTACCAGGCCGGACGCGACATCATAGAGAACAGCGGCCTGCCGATCGTGTCCGCCGACACGCTGGCTAACGCCGCCCGCGCGGCGGTCGACGCGGTCGCGACGGCGCCGGCTAGAGCTAGAGCCAGAGCCTGAGGGAACTGAAAGCGAATGCCTTCCAGCATCGGCCGACCAAAAATGCCGGGTTGCGGGAAACGGCTCGAGGAGCGAACGAGATGAGCATTTTAATCGATGAAAAGAGCCGGGTCCTGATTCAAGGCTTCACCGGCGACAAAGGCACTTTCCACGCCAAAGAAATGATCGAATGCGGCACCAACGTCGTCGGCGGGGTGACCCCTGGCAAAGGCGGCTCGACGCATCTCGGACTGCCGGTGTTCAACACGGTCAAGGACGCCGTCCGCGCCACCGGCGCCAATTGCAGCATCACATTCGTCGCGCCCGCTTTTTGCGCCGACGCGATCATGGAGGCGGCCGACGCCGGCGTCGGCCTCGTCTGTTCGATTACCGACGGCATCCCGGCGCAAGACATGATGCGGGTGAAGCGCTATCTGCTGCGCTATCAGCGCGGCCGACGGACGATGCTGGTCGGACCGAACTGCGCCGGCATCATCAGCCCCGGCAAAGCCATGCTCGGGATCATGCCAAGCAACATCTACATAAAAGGTTCGGTCGGCATCGTGTCGCGCTCCGGCACGCTCGGCTACGAGGCCGCCGCTCAGATGAAGGAGCTCGGCATCGGCGTCTCGACTAGCGTCGGCATCGGCGGCGATCCCATCAATGGCAGTTCGTTTCTCGACCATCTGATCCTTTTCGAGCAGGATCCCGAGACCGAGGCTGTCTTGATGATCGGCGAAATTGGCGGGCCGCAGGAGGCCGAAGCAGCCGCCTGGATCAAGAACAATATGACCAAGCCGGTGGTCGGCTACGTCGCCGGGCTGACAGCGCCCAAGGGCCGCCGGATGGGCCACGCCGGAGCCATCATTTCCGCGTCAGGCGACAGCGCCGCCGAGAAATCCGAGATCATGAAGTCCTATGGCCTGACCGTCGCGCCGAGTCCGAGCGAACTGGGGTCGACGATGGCCAAAGTGCTGGGCCGCGGTGCCGGCTCCGACACCGCGCCTCGAGCCGAACCCGCGCACGCCCACTAGAGAAGCATTTCTCCCAACCGGTTCGGCATCCGCTTCGCCGGGAAATGCTCTCATGATGAAGTCTTAGGGCCGCGCATGGCGAATTGCAGCGCTCGCATGGGCGCGCGGACCGAGGCGGCGCCCCTTCGTTTAGCGAGCTGGCGCGTTCGCGCCAGGTTGTGCCATTGTGAAGCAATAGCTAGGCCGCGTCCGCGTGTTTCGCGTTCAATATCGACCGGGGAGCCAACCTTTGCGGTCGAGGCAAATTCAAAACTAAGGAGGAGACGCCAATGACGAACTGCAACGCTTGCTGGCGATCTCATTGGAGCGCTCACCATGACTGAAGCGAAGTCCGATGGGCGCCTCGATCCAGTCTCCACCACGGGGGACGCCAGCGACCAAGCGCCAAAACAGGAGCGCATCGCCGGCATATTGTTCAAGCTGCTGCTGGAGGTGGTGCACCGTCATCACCCAGAGACAGCGTCGGCGCTGGCAGGCAAATCGGCGATTGAGAAGGCCGCGCCCGATTCTCTCTCCCGCATGTTCCAGGCGCATGGCATCTGGTTCCAATTGCTTTCGATCGTCGAGCAGTACGCGGCGATGGCCGAGCGGCGCCAAACCGAACGGGACCTCGGCGAACAGGCGGCGGCCGGCGCCTTCGCCAATGTGATCGCGGCGGCGGCAAGTCTCGGGATTGAGGCCGAAGATCTCGGCCAAAAGCTCGCCTCGACGCGCGTGCGTCCGGTGATCACGGCGCATCCGACGGAAGCCAAGCGGGTGACGGTGCTGGAAAAGCATCGCCAAATCTATCGCTTGCTGGTCGAGCTGGAGCAGCCACGCTGGACGCCGCGCGAACGCGCGGGAATCATCGATCAGTTGCGCGATGAAATCGAACTTTTGTGGATGACCGGCGAGTTGCGGCTGGAGAAGCCCTCGGTCGACCAAGAAGTCGCGTGGGGACTCCATTTCTTCCATGAAACGTTGTTCGACGGCGTCCCCGAACTGCTAAAGAAGCTCGACCGCGCGCTCCAGCGCAGCTACCCGGGCGAGCGTTTCCCGCTGTCGCACTTTTTTCAGTTCGGCTCGTGGATCGGCGGCGATCGCGACGGCAACCCTTTCGTCACCAACGAAGTCACGCGGCGGGCTCTCACCGAGAACGCCGCCGCCAGTTTGCGTTACTACGAGCAGCGACTGTTCGCTCTCATGCGAAGCTTATCGATTGCAGAGCGCGCCCTGCCGCCGCCCGCTGGATTTCGCGAAGCCTTGAGCCGCGCGTTAGCTGAAAGCGGCAACGGCCCCGAGATCGCGCTCCGCAATCCCGGTGAACCGTACCGGCAATTTCTGTTCTGTGCGCACCGCAAGATCAAATCGACGCTCGCGCGCTATGAAGGTGTGAGATCATCCGCGCCGCTTTACGCCAACGCCGACGAGTTCATCTCCGATCTCGCGGTGATCGAGCAAGCGCTGGCCGAAAGCGGAAGCATCGGCCTCGCCCAGGATCTCATCCGCCCGTTGCGCTTTGCCGCGGAAGCGTTCCGCTTCCGCACCGTCAGGCTGGATCTGCGCGAGAATACGACGCGGCTGACCGAAACATTGCGGGCCTTGTGGCGGTCGATGCACTCCGAGGCTGACGGCGAGCCGCCAGCGCATGATTCCGAGGATTGGAAGGCGTGGCTGCTCGCTGAGCTTGCGCGGCCCCGAACCGGGACCATCGTGCGCCGCTCTTTTCCGCCCGAAGCCGAAGAAACGCTTGGCATGTTCCGGCTGGCGCGCGATGAGAACGAAGAGTTCGACCGGGAGGCATTTGGCGGGTTCATCCTGAGCATGACGCGTTCGGCCGCCGATGTGCTTGGCGCCTATCTGCTCGCTAAGGAGGCCGATCTCTACCACGATGCGATGAGGGTCGAGGCTTGCTACCTGCCCGTTACGCCGCTCTTCGAGACGATCACCGATCTTCGCGCGGCGCCCTCGATCATGCGCGAATTGCTGTCGCTTCCGCTGGTTCGGCGCAGTGCGCGAATGCAAGGCGGCGCGCAGGAGGTCATGATCGGCTATTCCGACTCGAACAAGGACGGCGGCTTCCTATCCTCGAATTGGGAGCTTGCAAAGGCGCAGGACAAACTGACGAAAATCGGCGCCGAAGCCGGTATCCCGATCACCTTCTTCCACGGCCGCGGCGGATCCGTGAGCCGGGGCGGCTCGCCGACGGCGCAAGCGATCGCCGCGCAGCCGGCGGGCTCGATCAGCGGGCGTTTGCGCGTGACGGAACAAGGCGAGGTCGTCTCGTTCAAATACGCCAACAAAGGGACCGCCGCCTATCAAATGGAAATGCTGGGGGCGAGCGTGTTCGAGCATACGCTCATTTCGCAACGCGCGGCGCCGGCCCTGCGCGCCGAATTCGAGGAGGCGATGGAGGCTTTGTCCGGCGCGTCCCATGCGGCCTACCACGGCCTCATCAACCGCCCGGATCTCTTGACCTATTTCCAGGCGTCGAGCCCGCTCGATGAAATTTCGCTGCTGAACATCGGCTCGCGCCCGGCGCGGCGTTTCGGCGCCCGCTCGCTTAGCGATCTGCGCGCGATACCCTGGGTCTTCGCCTGGTCGCAGAATCGCCATGTGATTACGGGTTGGTACGGCGTCGGCAGCGGCATCGCGAGCTTCCTCGACGTGCGCAAGGAGCGCGGCCTCGCCCTGCTCCGGCGCATGTTCGCCAAATCGCAGCTCTTCCGTATGATTGTGGGCGAGGTCGAGAAAACCATGTGCCTCGTCGATCTAGAAATCGCCCGCGAATATGCGGGCCTTGTCTATGACGACGACGTGCGCGAGGCGATCTTCGGCATGATCGCGGCGGAGCACGCGCTGACGCGCAATATGATCTTGAAGATCACCGAGGAAGAGGAGATCGCGCAGCGGTTCCCCGCCTATCGCAGCCGCCTCGAACACCGGCTACCGACCATCAACAAGGTCAATCGCGAGCAGGTGAAGCTGTTGCGCGACTTCCGCTCCTGCGGCAACGAGCTCAGCAAGGAAGCCTACAAGGCCAATCTTCTTCTTTCCATCAATTGCATCGCCAGTGGACTGGGCGCCACCGGCTGACCGGATTTCGACAAGGAGTCAACACCATGAGCTTTACGATCATCGAACAAGGGACGCCGCGTTTGCATCGCTCGGAACTCGCCGTTCCCGGGTCCAACCCGGGCCTGTTCGAAAAGGCTGCGACTTCGGCCGCCGACATCGTTTTCCTCGACGTCGAGGACGCGGTCGCGCCCGATGACAAGGACCAAGCGCGCAAAAACATCATCGCTGGGCTGAACGAGATCGATTGGGGCGCGAAAACCATGATGGTGCGCATTAACGGTCTCGACACCCATTACATGTATCGCGACGTTGTTGACATCGTGGAAGCGTGTCCGCGCCTCGACATAATTCTGATTCCGAAGGTCGGCGTGCCGGCCGACGTCTACGCGATAGACATGCTCGTCACGCAGATCGAAGCCGCCAAGAAGCGCCAAAAACGCATCGGCTTTGAAGTCCTGATCGAGACCGCGCTCGGCATGGCCAATGTCGAAGCGATCGCTCAATCGAGCCGGCGTCTCGAGGCCATGTCCTTCGGCGTCGCCGACTATGCCGCCTCAACGCGGGCCCGCACCACCGTCATCGGCGGCGTCAACTCCGACTACGGCGTTCTGAGCGACAAGGACGCCAATGGCAAGCGCCAATTCTTTTGGGGGGACCCGTGGCACGCCGCACAGACCCGCATGATGGTCGCCTGCCGCGCCTACGGTCTGCGCCCCATCGACGGACCCTTTGGCGACTTCTCCGATCCCGACGGCTTCACGGCCGCGGCCAATCGGGTCGCAGTGCTTGGCTATGAAGGAAAATGGGCGATCCACCCTTCGCAGATCGATCTCGCCAACAAGGTGTTTACGCCGTCCGACGCCGAGGTTGGAAAAGCGCGCCGCATTGTGGCGGCGATGGACGATGCGGCGAAGGCCGGAAAAGGCGCCGTTTCGCTCGATGGCCGCCTCATCGACATCGCCAGCATCCGTATGGCGGAAGCGCTTCTGGCGAAGGCCGCGTCGATCGGCATCGCAGCCTGAGGCCGCCCGCTGTAGAGCATGATCCCGAAACGTCGCGGACTTTCGGGATCATTCATCGGCTCAAGGCGTTACCGATGCTGCATACAATTTTTGCAGGCCGCACTTCAACACGCGCGGTCTGCGGGCGTGGAGCCGGCGCCGTCGGCTTTTTGTCCGGAGCTGCATTCTCCGCGCCGGTCAAAGGCGCGGTCAGATACCGGCGGCGATCTCCACTGCGGGGACGACGGGAACGTCCTTGAATACAGCCGTGCTATTGTCGGTTTCGGCCATGACCGGGAAGACATAACCGCACTTCGGGCACGGCTGGGCGAGGACTTCCTGCTCTTTGTTGATCTCGAATTGCAGATCCTGGATATGCGCGCAGGTTGGACACACGCGGATCAGCCTGGCGTTCTTGAACTCGAAATTGGCGATTATGTCTTCCATGATCGCGCCGGAACGGACGGCCCACTCTTTGGCATGCTTGTGATAGATGTTCATGTGCCAGTCTTTCAACGCCTCGAAACTGGTCCACATGCTGACTTCGTTGTACCAATGCGGATCGTCGGGATGGACCCACCAGGTCAGGTGAAGAAATCCTGGAAGCTTCTTCAGGTGAAGGCGAACATCCTTGAAAACGATCTGGAATTTCTTGTAATCGTCCGGGCTGGAAAACCGCACGCGCTGCATGCTTTGATAAATAGCCATCGAAGTTCCCTCCTTGTTGGGACACACCCCCATTAGATTAGCACCGTTGCACGAATTCTGATGGCGGCAGCCCCGCAAATTGTTATCGGCCTAGCTGACGATTAGGGGATGCTTCGACGCCAGCCCAATCCGGCCGCCCGCAAGGCGGGGCGCATCTTGCCGAAAATATTAACGTCGCACCCGCGATGTGCCGGAGGCGCCGAAAAGCTAGGTCGCCGTCAGGACCCCGACCGTTGATCGCGTTGTCTCCTTCACGCGCATGACGCCATCCCAATCAGGAGCGCCCGTGGTCAGAAAGTTGATGATGGCGCGGGCGGCGTCGGACGCCTCGGCCCGCCATCCCGGATGCCGGTGATTGACGGTGAGATCGGGAAAAAACAGCGCCGCCGTCGGACCATTGACTTGCGCCTGGTTCTGCACATAGCGGCGCGCGCCGCGAACGGAAATTCCATGCGAAAGAGCCATGTGGCCGCCAATGCAGGCGACCGAACCGCAGTCCGAAGCCGATCTCATCATATCCAGCGCGATCAATTCGTCGAGGAGCCTTGAAGCAAGCGCGATCAGTTCGTCTCTCTCCCACTCTTCGACGCCGAGAGCGGCAGCTGGCAGGTAAGGTTCATGATGTTTCATCGACGCCTCCTCGAAGCGTTGGGCTCGCGATCCTCAAGCGTCTCATGCGCAGCGGGGCATTGACAAGGGGCGCGCCGCCGCGCCGCCGATAATAGATAAAATACGGCCCTGGCGTCTTGTGGAGCTTGTGGTTTCAATCTGCTAGGAAGGAATGGTTCGGATCGAGACCGGGATGGGGATGGGCCTGATGAGATTGCTTTGCGCGCTGACAGCCGCGCTATTGCTGCTTGTGGGGAGTCCCGCCGACGCGGAAGATGCGCCGAGGGTGGCGCTGACTGGGCTGGGAGGCGAACAGGCTTCGATCACGCTTGAAGAGCTGGGCGCCCTTCCGCGCGTCAAAATCAGCGTCGATCAGCATGGCGCCGTCCACGCTTTCGAGGGCGCCCTGCTCGGCGACGTTCTGGCGAAAGTCGGCGCTCCGAGGGGCAAAGCCATTCATGGAGCGGAAATGGCGGACGTCGTCATCGTCGAGGCGACCGATGGCTACAAAGTGGCGCTGGATCTCGCCGAAACCGACGCCGCCACGCGAACCGACCGGGTCATTCTGGCCGATCGCGTGGACGGAGCGCCGCTCGGGCCCGAGAAAGGCCCGTTTCAACTTGTCGTCGAGGGCGATCTTCGCCCGGCCCGCGCCGTGCGCATGGTCTCCGCGATCCGGCTTGAGCGTCTCCGCTGATCGGCTGCTCGATCAGCCAAAATCCGCGTCGAGGACGACGTGAGAGCACACATTGCCGCCGAAAAGATGAGGAAGAACGTCATCGACCGAGGATGGTCGATTTGGGGCGCGATTTTTGGCAGCCGCGAAGTCGGTCATAATCTTCACCGCCGAAGTATCAATCGCTCGGCGTCCGGTCGTGTTGTATCGGCGCTCGCTTCGCGTTTGAGCAAAGCGCGTTTGCGCCCGACGCCGCCCCGATAGCCGGACAGC
Organism: uncultured Alphaproteobacteria bacterium; assembly: GCA_963789645.1. GTDB lineage: Bacteria > Pseudomonadota > Alphaproteobacteria > Rhizobiales > Beijerinckiaceae > Methylocapsa. The sequence continues at coordinate 807,366 of CAWBLM010000013.1, forward strand.
GCGCCGTCGGCCCTGATCACCCGGTGGCATGGGATGACGACAGCCAGCGGATTGGCGGCGCAGGCGCCCGCCACCGCGCGAACCGCTTTGGGCGCTCCTATCTGCCTGGCGATTTCGGCGTAGCTTGCGGTCGATCCGGCCGGAATTCGGCGCAGCGCCTGCCAGACCCTTTGCTGAAAGGCCGTGCCGCGAACGTCGAGCGGCAGATCAAGGCCAAGCCCTGGCGCCTCGACGAAGCCGACGACTTTTGCGACCAACGCCTCGAACTCGGCGTCGGCGCCGATCAACCTGGCTCGCGGGAAATGGTCCTGCAGATTGCGGATAAGAGCATCAGGATCGTCGCCCATCAGGATGGCGCAAACGCCTTTCGCGCTCATCGCCACAAGGATCGCGCCAAGCGAGGATTCGCCAATCGCGAAGCGGATTTCGGCATGGGCTCCGCCCGCGCGAAAATCCGTTGGAGTCATGCCAAGCATCTGATTTGCCTTTTCATAGAAGCGGCTGCTGGAGTTGAAGCCCGCCTCGTAAATGGCCTCGGTCACCGTCTTGCTCCTCGAAAGCTGACGGCGAACTTTCCGGGCCCGGTGCGCCGCGGCGTAGTCCTTGGGCGTCACGCCAGCGACCGATTTGAAGATACGATGAAAATGATAGGCGCTCAGACCCGCCGTCTTGGCCAGTTCGGCCAGCGTCGGCGGGGCGTCCGCCTCCTCGATCAAGCGGCAGGCGGCTGTCACCTTCGCCGCATATCGCTCCGACAGTGGCGCGGAATCGGGCTGGCAGCGCCTGCAGGAGCGAAACCCTGCCGCCTCGGCGTCGGCCGCGGTCAGGTGGAAACGGACGTTTTTTGGATTCGGGCGCCGCGCACGACGGCTTGCAGTAAACGCCGGTCGTTCCGACGGAATAAAAGAACGCGCCATCCGCCGACCGGTCGCGCGCGGCGACGAAAGCCCAGCGCGGGTCCCGCGCGGCCGGAGCACAGGCGTCTTTTTGCTCTTCCAAGCGAGCATCCATGGAAAGGTCCTTGCACGATTTGCGTCCTGAACCTTTATCTGGGGTTTCGGCGTTCTCGCCGCACTCCGGCTCTTGCTCTTGAATTGAGAAACTGTCCCGCGGAGGCCCTCGTCGCCGTAATGATCGGCGTTCTCGCTTTCGCTTTGCCGCGGAACGGCCAAGCGCGAGCTTTCCTTGATCCGCTGGGACTTTCTGCCGCCGCGGAACCTTCCCTGAGCAGATTTGAACCCGTTTGCAAGAGGCGGCGCGGTGCGGGCAGGGCCTAAAAAGGCTTCATCCGCCACACCGGCGTCTAGTTTCCAAGTCTAGGTGCGCTGTGGCATAGCCGCGCCACAGAATTCAACCGGCCGAAGCGGCGCCGGTCCTCAGCGTGGAGCGCAACGTCCGAATGATTCGCAAGATCCCTGCCATCGTCCTCGCTTTCGGACTTGCGGCTTGCGCTGCGAGACCAGAAAACATGATGATGCCTGTTGCTGCGACCGCTCCCGGCACGTCGAGCGTCGATATGCTTGTCGCGACGACCCGCCGGCCGGACGCCTCCCTAGGCGCGCTTTTCTCGGGGGAGCGCGGGGCCCGGCTGAGTTTCGCCAACGTGGTTGTGTCCATTCCGCCCGAAAGCGCGCGGAAGATCGGCGACGTGCAATGGCCGCAGACTTCGCCCGGCAATCCAGCGACCGACTTTGTGACCGTGAGGGCCGATCGGCTCGATGCCTCGCAGGCGCGCAAATGGATCGGCGTGCGGGGAGCAGCGGCGACGCCAAAACACCGCGTGCTGGTGTTCGTGCACGGCTTCAACAATCGCTTCGACGACGCCGTCTTCCGCTTGGCGCAAATAGTCCACGATACCGGGGCTGACGTGACGCCGATGCTTTTCACGTGGCCATCACGCGGCAGCCTGCTCGCTTACGGTTACGATCGCGAAAGCACGAACTATTCGCGCGACGCGCTCGAGCAGGCGCTGAACATGCTGGCGCGGGATGCGTCGGTCAGCGAGATCGACATCCTCGCCCATTCGATGGGCAACTGGCTGACAATGGAGACGCTGCGGCAGATGGCGATACGCGATCGCCGCGTGCCGGCCAAGATCCGCAACGTCGTGCTTGCGGCCCCCGACGTCGACGTCGACGTGTTCGGCAGCGAGATTGACGACTTGGGCCAGCCCCGCCCGAATTTCACCGTGCTCATCTCCCAGGATGATCACGCGCTTGCGGTCTCGCGACATATCTGGGGCAGCGTCGCGCGGCTCGGGGCTATCAATCCGGAGACGGAGCCCTACAAATCGCAGCTCGCCGCTGAACATGTTACGGTGATCGACCTGACCAAGCGCGAGAGCGCCGACCTGCTGAATCATGGCAAGTTCGCTGACAGCCCGGAGCTTGTGCGACTCATCGTGCGGCAGCTCGAGCAGGGTCAGATCATTGATGACTCGCAAGTCGGAGTTGGCGATGGCATCGTAGCCGCGACGACTGGGGCCGCGGCCTCGGTCGGCACAGCGGCGGGGATCGCCGTCGCCGCTCCCGTCGCGGTGGTCGATCCGACAACGCGCGAACATCTTTCCAACGATGTGGACGAACTCGAATCCGAGATCGAAGACACCGTCAATACGGGGCCAAGCGCCCGTTGAGTTCATTCGTCGTTGGGGCGATACGAAGGAGAGAGGAATGAGAAGGGCTGCGATCAACGTCCCTTTGGTGGGCACCGTTCGCGGAAAACCAGCGCCGTTTTCCGTATATTTTCCGTACAAAAAGCGCGGTCGTTAAGCTTATGGCCGTAAATTGATTCGGTTGGCGCGCCCAAGGGGAAACTAACCCCGCAACAGGGTACGCAACGGTGATGCGGACCAAGCCGAAGGTGAAAGACCGCGCTTTCCAAATCTTGAAAGAGAAAGGTCCGGATGCCGCCGCCACCGCGATCGCGGCTATCCTGTCCGATGAAGGATATGGAGACATCAACCCAGTCACCATCCGCGCCTGGAAGTCGCGCTATAATTGGGACATAGGTCTCCCCGAGATCATCGAGAAGATCACCATCTCCCCGAACCAAAATCGTCACGCAGCAGCGCGCTGATTCCCTCCTCACCATGGGGATTGAGCTAGGCGGAGACGTGGCCAAAGCGCCAAGCGAATGTCCGCCAATTCCCCTGACCTGACGGCAATGGTTTTATTTCTCCTCGGCGACGGCCAAGGTTGCGTCAGCCGAGATGCATCAGGTCGCAGGCGGCGAGTAGGCCGTGAAGGAGCGCGCTGGCCAAATAGCATTTCCTGATTACGCATAAATGTCAGCCAGCTTTAGGAGCGAATATGGCATGGGTGCGGTCCTGAGAGCGACGTATGCGAGACGCGGGATCATCGTTTCGAGGCGGTATCTGCGGTTGAACCGATATTCGAACTCAGCGAGATATCGCGGCACGTGTTTTGAGTGCATGGCCCTGTAGGTTCCGACCAAAGCCGACTTGATGTTTCCAAGGACGGTGTTGACCCATTTGAAGGCCGGCTTTTTGGCGGCTTGCGCGCCGCCGCCCGTTGGAATTTGAGTGTGTGTGCATCCGGCTGTTGTGACTGCGGTGAAACAGGCCAGCCCGTCGGTGACGACATTGGCGTCGCCGCTAAGCGCCGTGCTCGCGAGTTTGCCAATCGCCACCTTTCGGAAGCCGATGACGCGGCGAAGAATGATCTGGTCGGGTTTGCCGTCTTCGGTTGTCGCAACAGCGGCGACGAAGGGCGTCTTGCCCGCGGCGCCGCGTCCGGGTTTGCCGGAGCGCTCGCCGCCAATATAGGCGTCGTCCATTTGCACGTCGCCATTCAGACGCTTGGCGCTGTTTCGCTCGATCATGACCTGAGCGAGCTTGTGTTTCATCGTCCAGGCCGTCGTCTGGGTGACGCCGAGCCGACGCCCCAACTCGATGCTGGAGATTCCCTTCTTCGATTGGGTCACCAGATACATGGCTTTGAACCAGAGCCGCAGCGGCAGCTTGCTGGATGCGAAAATAGTCCCGGCCTTCACAGATGTCTGCTTGCGGCAGGCGTTGCATTGGAATAGCTCGCGCGCCCCACGCTTGACCACGCAATGACCGTGGCCGCCACAGTCGGGACATTCGAACTCATCAGGCCAGCGCAAGCGCGCCAGCTCTGCGTGACACCGTTCCTCGGTCCCGTATAATTCATCGAATTCGGCCTCGCTGAGGCCTTTCTGGAATTGAACCTTGTTGCGCGCCATCGTCAACGCCTTTGCAAATCATAATGTTCTGTGTTTGTTCTAAACCGGAATTCAAGCTGACGCAACCGCGTAATCAGGTAGCATTTTGTAAGAGAGTGGTGATCGTCGCGCCGTACAAAGGCCGCCGCGGCGCCATAGGTGCCGGCCTGCAGGATGTAGAGGACGACAGGCGGATTGTGAGAGACTAGAGAGAGCAGATTGAACATTGCCGGACCCCGTGTTTGCGGTTGCGCCGGCTCTCTAAAGACATCAAATTCTTGGAAATGATCTGCTGCACATCGGAAAAGCGGAAAGGGCTGGAAATTGGTCCGAGATCCGGGCGAGGCGCGTTTCGATGACCGCTCGCAAAGGAGCTTTGGACGGCTGCTCGCCTGGCATCTGCTGAGGGGAACGCGGCCAGGCGGCAGAATTGACCGCCCAGGAGATAGGTGGAGCAAGAAGGAGTTCGCCGACGCCGTAGGGCTTGGCGACCGGACAATTCGTTATTGGTTGAACGACGAACATCTTCCGCCGGAAATCGAAACGATCGAGCGCGTCTTATTCCGCAATGACGCTTGCTATGCGGAATGGCGGCTCGAACTTCGCAATGCCCATGCGTCACGTTCGGATGCAAAGACCGCGGAGGGCGCGCCGGTCGGCGTGGCCCAATCTGGCAAAACGCTTCCCGCCTCCAACGTCCCGATCCGGATACCGGCGCATTTCATGGGGCGCGACGACGCCCTTGCCGCGATCGAGGCTGCGCTCGCCCACGAGGAAGGCCGGGTCGCCATCACGGCCTTGCACGGGCTTCGCGGCGTCGGCAAGACGACGCTCGCGGCCGCCTACTCGGCAAAGCATCGCGGCGATTACCGGGCGACCTGGTGGATAAGGGCGCAAACCGAGCCATCCATGCGCGCCGATCTCGTCGGGCTCGGCGTCCGGCTCGGCTGGGTTGGCGCGCTTCGAGGCGGCGCCCGCGCGATTCCTCGACGACGTGCGCCATGCCCCGGCCGAGTACCATGACGGGCTGACGGTTGCGAAGACGTTCGCGCTCGCGATCGACGAGGCGGCGAAGCTGCACCCAGCCGCCGAGCCGCTGATCGTCCATGCGTCGCTGCTCGCGCCGGAGCCGATCCCGCAGTGTTTGCCGAGGCTCGCGAAAAATTTGGCGAGCCGCTCACTTCGGCTTTGGCTGGCGACGGTCTTGATGAGGCCGTGGCTGCGTTGCGCACGTTTGCTTTCATCGACCGCGCGACGATCGAGGATGAGCGTAAGCCTCAGACTGCGACTGACACGATCCGCCTGCATCGGCTGGTGCGCCAAGTTGCGGCGGCGCGGCGCGAGGGCGAGGCGTTGAAGGACAAACGGCGCGCGCTTATTGAGGCGATGGCGGCGGTTTATCCGGAAGCGGTCTTCAACGATCGAAGACCTGGCCTCGCGCGCGGCGGCTCGATGGACCTGCGCTGGCGCTGGTTGGCGGCGATGCCGAACGCCACCAGGCAGCGAGGATCGGGCCGCCTACTTACTGGGTCAGCTCGGCGAGTACAGGCATGGAGCCCTCGCAGCCTATGCGCAGGCGCGGCCGCTTTATGAGCGCGCGCTGGCGATCCGCGAGAAAGCGCTCGGCCCCGAGCATCCCGATACGGCGAGGAGCCTGAGCAATCTCGCGCGCCTGTTGAACGATACTGGCCACGCGCCGCGGCTGAGCCACTCTTCTGCAGGGCGATCGCCATCGGCGAAAAAGTGTTGGGCCCCGGTCATCCCCTCACGCAGCGTTATAAGAGCCACTTCGCCCGCCTGCTCATCGACACAGGGCGCTCGGCCGAGGCTGTTGGCATTGGCGAAGCCGCGCTGGCAGTGCATGCGGCGACTTCCGGCCCGAACCATCCCTGGACCAAGGACTCTGCCCGCGTCACCGCCGACGCGCTCGCGGCCCTCGACCGAGCCAGCGAGGCTGCGGCCCTGCGCGAGCGCTATAGTCTCTAACTCGATCGGCGCCCTCGTAAACACAGAAAGTGTAGCCGGCGATGGTCGTGAAACCACGATTTTGATGGAGGCCACCAAGGCTTCTCCATAACCCGACGAAGCAGCGGCGTCATGAATGGTTCCAGTCCAGTTCCTCGGGTCCGGTGAAGCTCATTTGCCGCGCCGAGAACTTGGTGAAATGCCGGTATTCAAACGACTTTTTGCGCGGGTCCGGCGTTCGCGTCGCTTCCCAATCCGCTCGATGGCCGCGTAGATGAGCGAATCAGCCCTCCATCCCGAAGACAGAGCCAGGTCGTGGATCGACCGACAGCTTTTCGCATGCGGATGGCTGATCCAGTCGAAAGCCGATATAAATCTCGGAGCGGGGCTCGGCGTCGCGGTCCGCGAGTTTCCGACGGCGTCGGGGCCGGTCGATTATGGGCTCTTCGTCGGCCGCAAGCTCTGCGGCGTCATCGAGGCGAAGCCGGAAGGCGCCACGCTTTCGGGCTTTTCCGAGCAAGCCGCCCGCTACATCGCCGATTTGCCGAAACGCCAGATCCGAGACGAAGGGCAGGTCCGTTTCGAATATGTCGCGTCTGGCGCCGAAACCCTGTTCCGCGACCATGCGGACCCCGACCCTGTTTCGCGCCGCGTCTTCGCGTTCCACCGGCCGGAAACCCTTGAGCGCTGGCTAAAAGAAACCGCCACGCTGCGGGCTCGCCTTCAGTCAATGCCGCCCATTGTCAACGAGGGCCTTCGCGCCTGCCAGACTGACGCCGTGGCCGCACTCGAACGCTCGATGCTGAGAATCACCCGCGCGCTTTGGTTCAGATGGCGACGGGCGCGGGCAAGACTTTCACGGCCTGCACGCTCAGCTATCGTCTTCTGGCGCATGCCGGTTTCCGGCGCCTCCTGTTCCTGGCTGACCGCGCCAATCTCGTTCGCCAGACGCGGGATGAATATCTCGCCTATCGGCCACCCGGCACGGGGCGGTCGTTCTCGGAGCTATACAACGTCCAGAAGCTCGGGCCGCGGGCCTCGACAAGGATGCGCAGGTCGTCGTCGCAACGATCCAGCGCGTCTATTCCGTGTTGACCGGCAGGGAACTGGCCGAAGACGAAGAGGAGTTCTCCTTGTTCGAGGCCGCGAACGCTGACTCACCGCGCCTCGTCTCATATAACCCGACAATTCCCATCGAGAGCTTTGACCTCGTCATAACCGACGAATGCCATAGGTCAATCTATGGCACATGGCGGCAGGTGCTTGAATACTTCGACGCCTTCACGATCGGCCTCACGGCGACGCCATCACTCCACACCCTCGGCTTCTTCGGCAAGAACCTCGTGGCGCAATACCCCTATGAGCGTTCGGTCGTCGATGGCGTGAATGTCGGTTTCGAGGTCTTCCGCATTCGCACTGAGATCGGCGAGCGCGGCTCGACTGTTAAGGCGGGTTATGATCTGCCCGTCCGCGACAAGCGCACGCGCGCCGAGTGTTATGAAACGCTTGAGCAGGATTTCAGCTATACGCCCGACTAGATCGACCGCTCGGTCCTGGTGCCGAACCAAATCCGCACGGTGCTGCGAAGTTTGATGCGCTCGGGAGTTCATCGCCGCGGCGGATGCGGCGCACATCCGGATGGACGTGGCCCGTCGTTCAGGCGTCGAGTTCAGCCTCGATCAGCGGAAAGGCGGCCTCGCCGGCCGTCCCCATAGAAGGATCGCGGCGCAGCAAGACGACGGCGAATGAGCCATCGAGGAGTAGCTACTTCAAGAACACGTAGATATCCGCCTCGAGACTCGCGTCGTCGCTTTCCTTGGTGGTGGTGAGATATTCCTCGACGAAAAGATTCTTCGCCTCGAGACCTTTCTCGTCGAGATAGGCGGTGATGAGGTCATAAGTCGAATCGATATCGTCATAAGCGCCGCGGTGCAGGAATTTGATCGCCTTCCCGGACGGCGACTCGCCAAGTTTGACGCCATCGGCAAGCTCGCTTTTGCCGTCCGGTTTCTCGGCGATGGGAACCATCGCCTCGAAATGGAAACTATTGTCATCCGTCGAAAGGAAAACCGCAAACGGCGGCCCCGCCTGCTTCAGGCCGGCGCCTTTGACCGCGTCGTCGACCTTGCCGATCGCAGTAAGGATGGCCTTGTATCCATCAGCCCATTCGGAGTCTCCGGCGAGGAGAGCGACCGGCCGAGCCGGAACGTCCAGCGTCTCCGCGGTGGCGTCGGCGGGGACGCCCGGCGCCGCCTTTTGCTGATCCGACTCGGGCGGCGTCTCGGGCGCCGGCGCTGTCTTGCCTGGGCCGGCCTCGGCAGGCGCGGGAGCGGCGGGGCTCGCCTGTTCCTCGGCGCGCGGGCTTGCGGCGGATTCCGCGAAGGCTTGCGCCGGCATCATGGCGAAGAGGCCGAGAGCCGCGGCGAACGCCAGGGTCCGGGCCAAAGTCAACGCGGTCGATCGTCTGAATTCGCCAAATCTCATGTGCCGCTCCAAAACGCCGCTCAGCAGACCCCGCCTTTGTCAGCCGCACTCATAGCCAGTGCGGCCCCCGACGCCAAGGCGGCTCAGCAATTAAGAACGCCCGGACGCACAAAACAATGGTCGTTACGTCCTAAAACTCTTATATGAAGCCGGGCACACGGAAAAATGACGCGCCGCGGAATGAGCCCTCTCGCCAACAGGCTGGCAACCAAGATGAACGGGCTCGGCAATGAGATCCTCATTCTCGATCTGCGCGGCGCCGGCTTCAAGGTTAGCGGCGCCGAGGCGCGCGCGATCGCGCGTAGCGAAACATTCGCCTTCGATCAGCTGATGGCGCTCGAGGACCCGCGCTCGGAAGGCGTCGAGGCCTATGTGACGATCCTCAACGGCGACGGCTCCACGGCCGAGGCCTGCGGCAACGGCGTGCGCTGTGTCGCCTGGACGCTGTTTCGGACCGGCGCCCGCAACGAACTCCTGATCGAGACCGCGGCCGGCCGGCTCGCCTGCCGGCGCCTCGGCGAATGGCGGCTTGAAGCCGAGATGGGCGCGCCGCGTCTCGCCTCCGCGGAAATTCCCTTGTCGAAGCCCGCGCCGGACACGAGGTCCATCGATCTTTCCTTTGAGCCCCCGGGGGGGCCGGTTCTGCAAAATCCGTCGGCCGTCAACATGGGCAATCCGCACGCAATTTTCTTTGTCGACGATATTGGCGCCTATGATCTCGCCGCGATCGGCCCTGCGCTCGAGCATCATCCTATCTTTCCGGAGCGCGCCAATATCTCGCTCGCCCGAATCATTTCGCGCGATCATATCGAACTCAAGGTGTGGGAGCGCGGCGCCGGCCTCACCCGCGCCTGCGGCTCGGCGGCCTGCGCCGCCCTCGTCGCCGCCGCGCGAAAGAATCTCACCGGCCGGAGCGCAACCGTCTCGCTGCCGGGCGGCGATCTGGACATCTCCTGGCGCGAGAGCGATGATGTCGTCGTGATGACCGGCCCGGTCGAATTCGAATTCGAGGCGCGGCTCGACCCGGCGCTTTTTTCGGACATCGCCGCTTGACCGGCTCTACTTCCGTTCGAGGCGTGGAGGTCGTTACCTTCGGCTGCCGGCTGAACCTCGTCGAATCCGAACTCATGCGGCGCGCGGCGGCGGCCGCGGGCCGAGAAAACCTCGTCATCGTCAACACTTGCGCGGTGACGGCGGAGGCGACGCGTCAGGCGCGCCAGGCGATCCGCCGCCTCAAAAGGGAGCGGCCGGAGGCGGACATCGTCGTCACCGGTTGCGCGGCGCAGATCGAACCGGCGCAATTCGCCGAAATGCCTGAAGTCGCGCGGATCGTCGGCAACGCCGAGAAGACCCGCGCGGCCACCTGGGAGAGGGGCCAGCCGGAACGCATAAAAGTGCCGGACATCCTCCGGGCTGTCCCGCCGCCCGAGGCCCCCGCCGAGGGGATCGAGGATCACACCCGCGCGTTTCTCGCCGTGCAGACGGGCTGTGATCATCGCTGCACTTTTTGCGTCATCCCTTTCGGACGCGGCCCGTCCCGGTCGTCTCCTCCCGAGACGGTGCTCGCCGCCGTCCAACGGCTTGCGGAAAAGGGCTTTCACGAGATCGTTCTGACCGGCGTCGACCTTACCTCTTACGGTGCGGATCTCGGCGGCGAAGCGCGTCTCGGCGGCCTGGTCAAGGCGATCCTTCGCGCCGCCCCGGGCCTTGAACGGCTTAGGCTCTCTTCGGTCGACTGCATCGAAGTCGATGTCGATCTCTTCGAGGCCTTTGCCGATGAGCCGCGCCTTACGCCCTATCTCCATCTGTCTCTGCAGGCCGGCGACGACATGATTTTGAAGCGGATGAAGCGGCGGCATTCGCGCGCCGATTCCATGCTTTTGTGCGCTGAGCTGCGGCGCCTGCGGCCCGACATCGTCTTCGGCGCCGATCTCATCGCCGGTTTTCCGACCGAAACCGAGGCCATGTTCGAGAACACCCTCGCCCTGATCGCGGATTGCGGCCTGACCTATCTGCATGTCTTTCCGTTTTCCGCGCGGCCCGGAACGCCGGCCGCGAAAATGCCCTCGGTCGCGCCACCGCTGGTCAAGGAGCGCGCGCGGCGCCTGCGGCTGGCGGGTGAGGCGCGGCTGCGCCGCCATCACGCAGGCCAGATCGGCAAAGTCCTGCGCGTCCTGACGGAGCGCGGCGGCCTCGGCCGCGCCGCGGATTTCACCTGCGTCAAAACTTGCGGCGCGCCGCCGTCAGAGATGATCGACGTCAGAATAGAGCGCGACGAAGGCCACGCACTCGCCGGCGCCGTTCTTCCGCCCGGCGAGCGCGCCGCCAAACCCGGAGATTTTATGTTCCCGGAGCTTGCCTCGAGCATAGCCTTCAGCGAATAAGGGCTGTTGCGGAGGATTTCGTGCCGAGTCTCATTCGTTTTTTGATCGTGCTCGGGATTCTCGCCGGGATTGTTTTTGCCGGCATGATTGCGCTCGTGACTTTCGTCCAGCCGGAACAGCATGAAATCAGCCAGACGATTCCGCCGCAGCGACTGAACAAGTAGCGGGAATTGGCATGGCGAAACGCGCGGCCTCCCGCCTCATCGACAGCTTCCTCGACATGATCGCCGCCGAGCGCGGCGGCGCGCGGAACACGATTGACGCTTACCGCCGCGACCTTGCCGATTACGTCACCCGCCTCGCCGCCGCCTCCGGCAAGACGCCGCTCGACGCTTCGAGCGAGGATATCCGCGTCTATCTGCAAGAGCTCGGCGGGCGCGGTCTTAAAGCGACTTCGAGCGCGCGCAAACTGTCGTCGATCCGGCAGCTCCATCGCTTTCTCGCCGGCGAAGGGATGCGCGCCGATGATCCCGCCGCCATCATCGAGGGACCGCGGCGCAGCCGGCCTCTGCCGAAAACGCTGTCGATCGCCGAGGTCGATCGCCTCCTCGCCGTTTCGAAAGAAGGCCTCGACGACGCCTCGCGCCCTGCCGGCGAGAGACTGCGCGCGCTGCGCGCCGCCGGCCTCATCGAACTTTTATACGCGACCGGGCTGCGCGTCTCCGAACTGGTCGCATTGCCGAAGGGCGTCGCGCGCGGAAAGGAGCCGTTGATCTCAATCCGCGGCAAGGGCGGCCGCGACCGGCTGGCGCCGATCTCGCGGGCGGCGCGGCAGGCGATTACAGCCTATCGCGCGCTTCTTGAGAAAATCCAGCCGGCCGCCGCCGCCGGCCCCTGGCTGTTTCCAGCCGATAGCGAAAGCGGCCATCTGACCCGCCAAGCCTTCGCCCGCGATCTGAAACTTTGCGCCGCGGCGGCGGGCATCGCCTCGGCGCGCATCAGCCCGCATGTGCTGCGCCACGCCTTCGCCAGCCATCTCTTGCAAAATGGCGCCGATCTTCGCGTCGTCCAGGAACTGCTCGGCCACGCCGATATTTCGACGACGCAAATCTATACCCATGTGCTCGATGAGCGGATGAAAGCCATGGTGCGCGATCTGCACCCGCTCGGCGACGAATGAAGCGGCCCCCGACGCGCTTCGATCCGCCCAGTCCTCGAACTAATGCGCGAGGTCGGCGGGAAGCTTGCCGCCATGTTCCTTGAGCTTGATGATCACCTGCTTGATCAGCCAGACGTTCATCGCTGCACTGTCCTCGGTGCTGCCCCCATAATGCAGCTCGCCGGCCAGCTCCTTGCGCGCCGAGAGGCTGCTGTCGAGGTCGAGCGCCTTTAAAAGGTCGACGATCGAATGCCGCCAGTCGAGCTTTTGACCCGCTTTGGCGACGAGGCCATCGAGAATCGCAGTGACGTCGACGTCTTTCAGAGTGGGGGCGGGAGTGGCGTCGGCGGTCATGGGCGCCGCCGCATTCGGCGCGGTCTGAGGAGCGGCGGCGGTCGTGGGCGCCGTCGCTTTCGGCGCGATCTGAGGAGCGGCGGTCGTGGGCGCCGCCGCGGCCGGCGCGGACGCGGTCTTTGCGGACGCCGCGGGACCTGGGGTCGTCGTCCCATGTGTCGCGGCCGGAGCAGCCGGGCTCCCTGCCGCGGACGCGGGGGGAGCGGCTTCGGCCGCGTGGGCTGAGGAGTGGCCGAAAAGCTTGGAGACAATATTGCCGAAAATGCTCATGTGACGGTCCTCGTTGTGACTTCAACCATTGCGCCTTGGCAAGACTAAGAACTCTAGTTCAAGAGGCCCGGTTCCGAAAGCCGGATGGGCTAGCGAAAGCCCATGCCGCCGCCGGAGCCAGCCACCGAATTGATAGACGGTTCTTTGAAATGAGATCCTCGGGATCGCGATCGAGAAGCGTGGCAGGTCGAATTGCCGGCTCTCATTCCGGCCCGACGCGCGTGATTTTACGCACGTTTTGTTATTCTAGGCGCCCATCACGACGGCATCATGAAGCGTGGCGGCCCTATAGAGCGGGATGAGGAAAAGCGAGGACCCCGGTCCGAAGTCTACCGCGCCGCCTCGCCCTCGGCGAGCCAGTTTTGCAAGAAGGCCCCGGACCAGCGCGCGATCGCGCGGTCGTGGCGCAGCCATCCTTCGAGATGGCGATGCAGCGGACGCGCGCCGGGACAATCGAGCCGCTCGCGCGAGCGCGCCGACCAGCGGCAGATCATCGGCAGAGTCACTTCCGGATGAAACTGAAAGCCAATGGCGGCGGGTCCGAAGCGAAAGGCCTGCGCCTCGAAATCATGGCCTTTTGCCAGAAGCAGGGCTCCATTCGGCAGATCGAACCCCTCGCGATGCCACTGATAGACGCGGGTTGGGAAGCGACGATCGCACAGACTGTGGCCATGCTCGGTCGGATCGATCGGATAATAGCCGACCTCGACGCGGCCCTGCGGATGCGGGCAGACGCGATGGCCGAGGTGGCGGGCCAGCATTTGCGCGCCGAGACAGATGCCGAGAAACGGCTTCTTCTCCTTGAGCGGAACGCCGATCCAGTTGATTTCGCGGCGAATCCACTCGTCATTGTCATTGGCGCTCATCGGGCCGCCGAAAATGATGACTCCGGCATGATCCCCGAGCGACTTTGGCAAAGGATCGCCGAAGCGCGGGCGGCGGATATCGAGATGGACGCCCTGGTCGCGCAACAGACGGCCGATCCGTCCGGACGTTGAACATTCCTGGTGCAGGAGGATGAGGACCCTGCGGACCGATTTCTGACCTGGCGCCATCGCTCGCAAATTAAATGAGAAGGAGACGTAAAATCTCTAAAATCTTTTCTGCTGCATTTGAGAAACCGACATCAAAACCGCAGACTTCGGCATCAAGGGTAAGAACGCTGCGCCGACCTTATTGAATAGACCAGGCACGATTTCGCGCTTGCCCGCCATCAGGCCAGCGTATCCAGCCTCCGCGACTTCCATCGTCGTCGTCGACGGCAATCGGTCTACCTTGATCTGCGGCCCGAAACCGGCGCGCTCCTGGAACCCCGACGGCGTCATTCCAGGACACAGGGCCGACACTGTCACGCCGTCATTACGCAATTCTTGCGCCAATCCGAGCGAAAACGAGAGAACAAAGGATTTGGAGGCGTAGTAAACCACCATGCCCGGGCCGCCTGGAAAAAAGGCGGCCACCGAGGCGACGTTCAGGATTTTTCCGCGAGCGGCTCTGATCTGCCGCAGGAAGCGCAGGGTCATCGCGACGACGGACCGGACGTTGAGATCGACGATAGCCAGTTGCTCAGCCTGGTCGAGCTCGGCGAAGTGCCCGCTAAGGCCGAAGCCGGCGTTGTTGACCAGGATTTCGACACTGGCTGTTTCCGCTTTCAGCGCCGCCGCGACCGTTTCCGCCGCTTGCGGCTGCGTCAGGTCGGCGACGACGACCAGAGGGCGCCGCCGCGAAAGTTTTTCGATCTCATCGGCGAGCTTGGCGAGCTTGTCGGCGCTGCGCGCGACCAGCGCGAGGTCATGGCCGCGACGCGCGAAAACGCGGGCGAGATCGGCGCCGATGCCGCCAGACGCGCCGGTGATCAAGGTCACGCGACGCTCGGTTCCGCCTGTATCTTCACCCATCGCCGCCTCCTTCGGTTCGGCCGGCCTCGCGATCGCGCTTTCGCGGCTGGCAAATTATGCTTTGCAAATTATGAACGCCGGCTTACTTGCGCACGAGCGAGGGCTTCGCTCGGTTCCTTTTCGCACGGACGCGGCTATTTTTGCTCGCCCGCGACGCGCTGGCGCAGCAGCACGCGGTCGCGCGCCGAGACGCCAAGCAATTCGGCGACTCGCCAGATCGTATTGTCCTCCAATTCGTGGAGTTCGCCATCGGCGAAAGCGATTTCCCACATCATTTCGACGATCTTGCGCCGGCCGCCGTCGTCGAGCGCGCGCTTCAATATGCTGGTGAACTGATAAAAATCGACGGCTTCGCGGTCGCTTTGCTCGGCCCGCGCGATCAGGCGCGCGGTCGCCGCATCGTCAAGCCCGAAGCGCTCCTCGATGAGCGCCTTCAGCCGGCGACGCTCCAGGTCGTCGGTCACGCCGTCGGCGGCGGCGACATGCACCAGCAGAGCCACGGCGGCGAGGCGGTAATCATCCTCCTCGAAGGATTTTTCGGGCGAGCCGCCGCCGAGTTCGGCGATGAAGCTCTTCAACGCATCGAACATCAAAATGTCTCCGGATTGCGCCTTTGCGCGCAGGGCCCTCGATGCCGCCCGCGGTCCGGCGAAAGACGCCCGGCGAAAGACGCTACGAGACTTACCGCAACAACAGGCAGCCGCGATAGCCTTCCGGCTGATGATAGGACCGATAGGACGCGCTGACCCAGGCGCGGCATTCCGCTCTCGTCGGGAAGCAGACGTGTTCGTCGCGCCAATCGACGATCGTTTGGCCATAAGCGTCAATATAAGGCCTGCCGCCGGAAAAATGCCCATAATAAACCGACGGCCAGGGCAACACCTCCGCCGTCGGGCCGGAGGGGATCCAGAACGGCTGGCCGATCGAACAGGCGACGCCGCCCTCCGGCCAGCCCGGCGGCGGGCCATAGTCGTAATCGGCGGCGAGCGACGGCGAAGAGGAGCCCCAAAACAAGCCCCAAGCCAGAGCGAAGAGCGCCATCGCCCTCGCGAACCCTTCGGCCCCCCGCGCCTCGCCCCTTTTGGCGCGATCAGTCCTTTTCCCAGTCATAAGCGACGCCTCTTGTGTTGCGGAGCGAATCGACACGCTCCGAAATTTTGCGACGCGAAAGCGCGTCGACTTTTGCCCACAAACCGCGTGATCGCAAGCCTCAAAGATTTTCGGTAGTGTCTCAGCCCGAAAAGGGTGGGAACGGGCCTTCGCTGTGTCATACTACCGTCCGCTTCAAGTAGGTGTGGTCAACTCCTTCCAACCCGAATTCGACAATCCCAGAAAGAAACCTTTGCCCCACTTTTTAGGCGTGATATGCCTCGGGCACAGACCTCTTCTCCGATAATTTTCTGGATTATGATATGACCACAGTAGAGTTAGAGCATTTTCATAAGGCGGCATTTGAGATTGGAGGAAATAGCGACAACGATACTCTACCGTATGGGATCGATGCTCAATTTGTAAAAGAGAATGCCGAAGCGCTTGCGCATATTGCTTACAGGTTATTCTGTAGGATAGACAAGATCTGCGAGGTAGACAAGAAAAGGGAAAAGGCAGCCGCAGAGTATGTGAACAGACTACAGATTTTTTCAGAGCGTCTTCTTGCTCCGACAGGGGCATCCGGATTTCGGGTGACCACCAAAATTCATCCGTTTTGGAATATATATCTGAACGGTCTTGGCCTTTGTATTGCCGAGAAAAATGAGCCAAAGCGCGCCTCCTCCGCGCACTCATACCGCTTAGGGGGTGAGGCACCTTCTTTCTTTAATCGCGCTCGCTCGTGGCGTGCATATAAGGAGGCGACGCTATCGGACGTCGCTCTCCAAAACGAAGGATCGGTCGTCGTCCAGACTGATGTTTCGAGCTTCTACGAGCACATTTATCACCATCGCCTCGAAAATTGCATAAAGGACCTATTTCCGGACAAATCGACGATTGCCGTTCAAATGGCGCGCTTCCTAAGCAAGCTCGCATCCGGCCGCTCTTTCGGGCTTCCCGTCGGAGGACAATGTGCCAGAATTCTTGCTGAAGTAATGATGTCCCCAATCGACCAATCATTGAACGACGCAGGCCTTGTCTGGCATCGATATGTGGATGATTTCACCCTTATTTGCAAAGCGCAGCAAGATGCCTATAAAGCATTGTCGGTGTTGTCTCATACGCTTGCTGACTACGGTCTCTCACTAAATCGGACCAAGACGACAATCCTGAGCGCAAAACATTATCGAGACTACGTCGATGTTCAGTTTGGGAACAGCGACGATCAGAGCATCGCCTTGAGAGAGATAGATCTTCATTTTGACCCATACTCCGATTCCGCGATAAATGAATATTCGAAGCTAAAAGAAACAGTTGCAGAACTTGACGTCGAGTTCTTGTTGGATCTTGAGCGAAATAAGACACAACCTGATACTTTTGTCGTAGCTCAGATCAGTAGGACACTAAAATTTCATAGCGCTCAAACCGCAATAAATTTGTGCAGGACAATGCTTGACCCAGAAAATCTTAACGCATTTAGAGCGTCGTGGTCAAAAATCATGCGCGGAGTTTATGCTGTAAGGGCGAATTCAGAATTTGAAGAAATATTTCACGATCTGGACTCACTGCTCGATAAACTGCCTTCAACGGTTTCGCATCTTCTTCTGCCAGAAGCCAATATTCTGCACTACCTCCGGGCAATAAGATTTTCTCGAACGGAAAGTCGTGGTCGCTTCGTGCGCGATCTTTATGATCAAACGCCGTCCGAGACGGTCAGAAGAGCATGCATAGACTGTTGGCGGCATTGGCTGGATCGCCCCAATTTCAATCGTCTGCGAAACCAGTGGCAAAAAATGGGATCGGAGGAGCAGCGAATGTTATGGCTTGCCTCGAACAGGTTTGGCGACGAAGGCAGGCACGCGCGGAGTCAACTTCGACCCTCGCTTTCCCAAGCTTGGCGACTTGGCTTTGAGATTAGTGGCGAGACTTCTTTCGCGGAACTTTACAGCAACTGGGCGGAACATGTCATTTGATCGTTTTCCCATCAGGGACCCGCGAACAGTCGCACGCGAGATACCTGGCATCCTCGATTGTATTTTCCCCCAGCTGCATTCAGGCCTTGTGGCTTACCTGAATAGGCAAGCGGTGACTTTTTCCGGAATTACCGCCATTTCTGATGTGGCCT
The DNA here is from genome assembly GCA_963789645.1 of uncultured Alphaproteobacteria bacterium. GTDB lineage: Bacteria > Pseudomonadota > Alphaproteobacteria > Rhizobiales > Beijerinckiaceae > Methylocapsa. Next base: position 825,240 of record CAWBLM010000013.1, read on the forward strand.
TGGAAGCAAGCAGTCTGCGGCGTGCGATGTTATTTGAGCTAGCTGTTGCTCGAGCAGAGCAGATGCTGAATGGTGGAAGCTCCGCGAACTGGGAGGAGTGTTTATCTATTGCATCATCTCGACAGCTTCGGCACTTCGATGCAAAGATTCCTGAAACCCTTACGTCCACTGACATGAATCTGGCCGAAACGGCCGCTTCCAACCTATTTGGAATGCTTTCGCAGATTTTGCGGAATAATGCTGGCCGAGAATTGAAGATATCGCCAGAAATTGCCGGTTACAGCTGGATCGCCTCAGGTAATGCCGATTTCTCCATTGGTTCGCTGTTGATCGAGGTAAAGCACACGGCTGGCAACTTTTCTGCTGCTGACTTTCGCCAGGTTCTTATGTATTGGATGCTTAGTTACGCTAACTCGATTGAAAAAGGAGGAATAGAATTCACTGACTGTATATTGCTTAATCCTCGACGGAATTCTGGTTTAGCGTTCAAATTCTCAATGCTTGCAAAATTCGCATCGTCCGGTTTAGGGAAGTTGGAGGTGCTCCGCCAATTCAATTCTATCCTTGTCGATCCTGTACTTAAAATCCAACAAACCGTTTGATGTCTGTGCGTATCCGAACCAGAGCGGGCCACAGGTTGAGGCCGGTCGGGCTCCGAATGACGCGTTCGCAGCGATGCTCAAACATCCTATTTTGCCTCGTGACGAGACCCTTGGGCCGGAGGCCGTGAACGTCTCAGATGGGTCCGAGAGCCGAAATTCAAACTGAGGCGCTACCAAGTTTGCGCGCCGAAAATCCCACCACCCGCTGCCCAAGAAAATTTCCTCTCTGCGCGAAAAGCCACTAGAGAAGGGCGAAGGCCCGCCAAGGCTTGGTCGCGCGCCAAATCAGCGCGAAGCCGCTCGGCGGCCTTGCTTTGACGTCCGCCTCTGGAACCACGATGAAATTCACTGTCTCCTGGCTGAAGGACCATATCGAAACCAACGCCACGTTGAGCGAAATCGTCGCCACGCTGACGCGAATCGGCCTCGAGGTCGAACAAGTCGAAGATCCCGCGGTCGCCCTGCAAGATTTTGTCATCGCCAAAGTCGTCGAGGCGAAGCCGCACCCCAACGCCGACCGCCTTCAGGTTTGTCTCGTCGACGTCGGCCACGGCTGCCACGTGCAGGTCGTCTGCGGCGCGCCGAATGCGCGGGAAGGGCTGAAGACCGTGTTCGCGCCGCCGGGCGCTTTCATCCCCGCCAAGAAGATGACGCTCGGCAAGGGCGTCATTCGCGGCGTCGAGTCGCAGGGAATGTTGTGCTCGGGGGCCGAACTCGGCCTCAGCGAGGACTCCGAAGGCATTTTGGAACTGCCGGAAGCCGCGCCGGCCGGCCAGCGCTTTGCGCCCTGGGCCGGCGTCACCGACCCTGTCATCGAGATCAATTTGCTGCCGAACCGTCCCGACGCGATGGGCGTCGAGGGCATCGCTCGCGATCTTGCCGCCGCCGGGCTCGGCCGGCTCAAGGGCCGCGCCGTCAAGCCGATCGAGGGCGCTTTCCCCTGCCCGGTGACGCCGCGCATCGCGCTGTCGCTTCTTGCGCCGGCCTTCGCGCTGCGCCTGGTGCGCGGGGTCCGCAATGGTCCGAGCCCGCCGTGGCTGCAAAAGCGGCTGGCGGCCATCGGCCTTCGCCCGATCAACGCCCTTGTCGACATCACCAACTATCTCAGCTTCGACCGCGCTCGGCCGCTGCACGTTTTCGACGCCAATAAGGTGCGGGGCGACCTTGTCGTCCGCCGCGCCGCTCCCGGCGAGAGCCTCGCCGGGCTCGACGGACGAACCTACGCGCTGAACGGCGATATGGTCGTGATTGCCGACGATCAGGGCGTCCAGTCGCTCGCCGGGGTGATGGGCGGAGCGGCGGCCGGCTGCGACGAGACGACGACCGACGTTCTGATCGAATCGGCGCTGTGGAATGAAGCGAACATCGCCCGCACCGGCCGCCGGCTCGGGATCAATTCCGACGCCCGCTACCGCTTCGAACGCGGCGTCGATCCGACATTCTGCCTGCCCGGCCTCGACCTTGCGACATCCCTCGTCCTCGAATTTTGCGGCGGCGAGCCCTCGCAGAAGGCCCTCGCCGGCAAGATTCCGCAACCGGATAAGCGGATCGTCTTCTTTTTGAGCGAGGTCGTCCGGCTGACCGGGCTCGAGCTCGCGCCGTCGGAAATCGCCGGAATTCTCGCGGATCTCGGCTTTGACGTCGTGGGCTCCCCTGGCAACAGCGACCGTTTCGTCGTCAAGGCGCCGTCGTGGCGTCCCGACATCGAAGGTCCGGCCGACCTCGTCGAGGAGATCGTCCGCATCGCCGGCCTCGACCGCGTCGCCGCGCGCCCGTTCGCGCGCGAGCGCGAAGGGGTCGAGGCGCCGGTGCTGACGCCCCTGCAAAGACGCGTCAAGACCGCTAGGCGCGCGCTCGCCGCCTCGGGGCTGGTCGAGGCGATCACCTGGTCCTTCATCTCTCACCCGGCGGCCAAGGCCTTTGGCGGCGGCGCGGCGGCCTTGACGCTGGCGAACCCGATCGCGGCGGACCTTTCCGACATGCGGCCGAGCCTGCTGCCGGGGCTGATCGCGGCGGCGCAACGCAACGCCGACCGGGGCCATGGCGACGTCGCGCTCTTCGAAGTCGGCCAGATCTTCGAGGGCGACGGCGAGGCGGATCAGAAAATGGCCGCTGCGGCGATCCGCCACGGTTCGGCCAAGACGAGCGGGGCCCGGCGCCACTGGTCGAGCCGGCCGGCCGAGGCTGATGTTTTCGACGCCAAGACGGATGTCGTTGCGCTGATCGCCGCGCTCGGCGTTCCAGCCGGCGGCCTGCAGGTCGTTTCTGGCGGCCCGGACTGGCTGCACCCCGGCCGTTCAGGGACCTTGCAATTCGGGCCGAAGAACAAAATCGGGGCTTTTGGCGAGATTCATCCGCGCGCGCTCGCCGCCATCGGCGCCGAAGGGCCCCTCGTCGGCTTCGAAATCATCCTCAATGACATACCGGTGACAAAATCGAAGGCGACAAGGGCGAAACCGAAGCTCGAACTTTCGGAACTGATGCCTTTGCAGCGCGACTTCGCTTTCCTCGTCGATCGGTCGGTGCTCGCCGGCGACATTCTCAAGGCGGCGTTGGCGAGCGACCGGTCGCTGGTGACGGACGCCGAGGTTTTCGACGTGTACGAAGGCGCCGGAATAGCTGCGGGCAAGAAATCTGTCGCAATCTCGGTGACTTTGCAGCCGCGCGACAAAACGCTGACCGAATCCGAAATCGATGCGGTCGCGGCGCGGATCGTCGCCGGGGTGGCGCAAAAGACGGGCGCGACCTTAAGAGGATAAAAATTTTGCGGTATCTTGCAGCGACTTTGTTTGTGGCGACCTTGGGATTTGCGCCGGCCGCCATGGCGGCCCCCAATTCGATCAACGACTGCGAGAAGATCGAGGCGGCGGACGCCTACAACCGGTGCCTCGCTTCGTTCGGGCCGGTGGCCCATTTGCACGGCGGATCGGCGAAGGATTTCGGCGGCGATGGCGACCCCGGGGCTGCGGCCGGCGCGGAGGTCGTGCAGGCGGCCGACCCCGAAGCCTCCGTACCGAAAGAGCGGCGTTCGGCGCACAGCCGCCATCACCACGGCCATTGGACGCAGCATTATCACGCGCATTATCACTACGCGCATTACCATGGGCATGGGCATGGACACGGCAGCGCCCATGCGTCGCATGGGGGGCGCAAGAGGCTCGCTTTCAATGTGACTTCGCACCACGCAAGATCGCGCTGAGCCGCGGGCGTAAGGCTGGCAAAACGCAAGAAAGGGGCGCGGCCCTCCTTTTTTACGCAGTGAGTTTTTGCCTGGCGGGCCGCCCGGGCTGCGGCGGGGTCGAAAAAGCCGATCTCAGCGCATTCAGGCCGGGAGAGCGCCCTTGGCCTTTTCGACGATCGCCTTAAAGGCGTCCGGCTGCGAAATGGCCAGCTCGGATAGCACTTTGCGGTCGATCTCGACCCCGGCCTTGGCGAGGCCGTCGATAAAGCGAGAATAAGTGATGCCGAATTCGCGCACCGCCGCGTTGAGGCGCTGAATCCACAAAGCGCGAAATACCCGCTTCTTGGCGCGGCGGTCGCGCGTCGCATATTGCATGGAGCGATCGACGGCCGCCTTGGCGGCGCGGATGGTGTTCTTGCGACGGCCATAAAAGCCTTTCGCCGCCTCGAGGGTCTTCTTATGCTTGGCGTGCGAGGTGACGCCGCGCTTGACGCGAGCCATGGCGGATCTCCGGACTGGCTAATTAAGGACAGGGGCGGGACGATTTTCAGCCGTTCGGCAGAAAAAACTTGATGACGTTGTCGCCGTCGGTCTTGAACAGCACACTGGTGCCGCGCAGATTCCGGATCTGCTTGTTGGTCCGCTTGATCATGCCGTGCCGCTTGCCGCGCTGCGCGTAAAGCACTTTGCCCGTTGCGGTGATCTTGAAGCGCTTCTTGGCGCCTGATTTCGTCTTCAGTTTGGGCATTTTGCTCGTCTCCGTCGGGCTTTGCGCCCGCAATGTGTTTGATCGAGTGGGCCTAGATCACGATGACTTCGGACGGAATCGGTCCATCATGAACGTGATCGATTGAACAATTTAGAGCGGGATGCGGGCGAAAAACCGGTTCCCACTTTTTCTCATCCCGCTCTAGCCCACTCCCGTTCGTTGCCGAACGAGCGACCGAACCGCCACGGCAGCCCTTTGAGCCGGTCGGTTCGAAGCGGCGGGTTATAAAGAAAGCGCGGCGAAAAGCAATGGCTTTGCGTGAAACCGCCAGATCTCGACGGGTCTGACGGTCCCGGGCCGAACGCCCGCGCAACCCGGTCTCACGCTTTGCTATGAAATTGCTCTGGCCAAAGATCCGGTTTGGCGCTTATGGTGGTGCGCGAAGCGTGGGCGCGGGAGAGGCAGATGGCGGCGTTCGACAATCCGACTTTCGCCAAAATAACTCAGGCTATTATAGAAAAACCAATCACGTCGGTGTGCGTAGCCTTCGTCCTTGGCATCCTCATTGCGCGCATCTTCTGATCGCCGGATCCTAGCGAACGGCCTCGAAAATATCTTCGACCCGGAAGAAAAGCTCCTCCCCGATCGAAAGATCGGCCGCCGCTGCGTTTTCCGCCACCTGCTCCGGCCGGCTCGCGCCGGTAATCGCGGATGAAACGTTCTTTTGGCGCAAGACCCAGGCGAGCGCAAATTGCGCGAGGCTGACCCCCGCCTCCTGCGCGATGAGCCCGGCCTGCCGCACCGCCTCCAGCACCCGCGGCTCGAGCCAGCGTTTCGGCACCATCGATCCCATGGTCTTGCTGCTCGCCCGCGAGCGCGCCGGCGGTGGCGCGCCGGGACGGTATTTTCCCGTCAGAATCCCCTGCGCCAGAGGCGACCAGACGATCTGGGTGATGCCAAGTTCGGCGCAGCGCGGAAAAATGTCCGTCTGGGGATAGGGCGAGAGCAGGGAATATTGCGGCTGACTGGAGACGAAGCGCACGACCCCTTTGAGCGCCGCGGCGGCCTCGATCTTGTCGAGCGGCCATTCGCTAAAGCCGACGTAGCGAGCCTTGCCGAGGCGCACGACTTCGGTTAGCGCCTGCATCGTCTCTTCGAGAGGCGTATCGTCATCGTAGCGATGGCATTGGTAAAGATCGACATAATCGGTTTTAAGGCGCGCGAGCGAAGCGTCGATCTGCTTGAAGATTTGCGCCCTCGATAGGCCCTTGTCGCTGTCGCTCATCGCGCCATAGACCTTGGTCGCCAGAATATAGGAGTCTCGCTCGATCCCAGACAGCGCTTCGCCGAGCAGAGCCTCGGCCGCTCCGCGCCCGTAAATATTCGCCGTATCGATGAAATTGATGCCGAGTTCGAGCGCTTTGCGGACACAGGCGATCGCGTCCGTTTTTTCGACGCCGCCCGAATAGGTCAGCCACGAACCAAGCGAAATCGCCGATACGCTGAGGTCGCTCGCGCCGAGTTGGCGATACTGCATAACGAGACCTCCTCGAAGGGAGCGCCGGACGTAGAGAGATTCGACGGCCTAATCGGCGTTTGCGCCGGCCGCGCCTCTCCTTTCGCGTTCGCTTCAGACGAGGCGTTCCCGCGCCCCTTTATCGCAGAAACCTATTTGAGATGTTGCGCGAGATATTTGTTCATCTCAAACATCGTCACTTTGTCTTTGCCGAAAATGCCCTTGAGCTTTTCGTCGGCGATAATTTCGCGTTTGTTCGCCTCGTTCTGCAGCTTGTGCTTCTTGATGTACTCCCACACCTTGCTCACGACTTCAGTGCGCGGCAAAGGCGTGGCGCCTACGACCGCGGCCAGCTCCTTCGACGGCTGCAGAGGCTTGGCGAAAGCGCCCGCGGCTTTCGGTTCCTTGGTCGCGGCCTTGGCCGTCGTAGCGCCCTTGGCCGGAGCGGCTTTCTTGCTTGAACTCGTCATCCCGTCGACCTTCCCTGATAATGCAGCGAGGAATTCTCCGCGAGAAGCCTAGCGCTCCGCGCTGATTCTGGCTTTTTTCGCGCACGCTCGACTGACGGAACCCCAACCTTCGCGCTCCGTCAAGCGAGGAACAGAAGTTTTGTCGCGTGACGCCGCAATCCCGGTCTCACGACCAGCAAAGTCTTGGGGAAAACGCGAGCGCGCGGCCGCGCGCTCGCGGCTGTCCGACACTTTCGAAATTCGTTCAATAGACGCATTGCTTGAAGGCCGGGTCGACGCTTGCGCCCCATTGCGTCTTGAACGCCTCGATGAGCCGTTCGGCTTCGGTCCGCCCATCGACGATAGCGTCGAGCGGATCGAGAAAATAGGACTCATCGCGGCCCTCGGAATCGAGTTCGGGCGCGCTTTTTGAGGCCGCGCCGCGCAAGGCCTAGGACGTCGCGCGCAACCTCGCGCAGCCGGCGCCCTGCGATCTTCGCCTCGAGGCCGAGCCGCGGCGCGTCGGCGCGCAGCCTCTGACGGTCGTCCGCCGTCCAGGGCTCGATCAACGCCAATGCCTGGTCAAGCGCGGACGAATCATAAAGAAGCCCCGCAAACAAGGCCGGAAGCGCGGTCAACATCGGCCGCGGCCCGGCGTCGGCGCCGCGCATTTCCAGATATCGCTTCAGCCGCACCTCGGGGAAAATCGTCGAGAGATGATTGGCCCAGTCCGAGAGCGTCGCGCGCTCGCCGGGAAGGGCTTTCAACTTTCCGGCGAGCAAATCGCGGAAATCAGCCCCGGCGACGTCGATATAGGTCTCGCCGCGCTTGACGAAATACATCGGAACGCCAAGCGCGTAGTCGACATAGCGCTCAAAGCCCATGCCTGGCTCGAAAGCGAAGGGTAGCATCCCGGTGCGCGCCGGATCGGTGTGGCGCCAGATCTCCGAGCGGGCGGACAGAAAGCCGTTGAGAGCGCCGTCGGTAAACGGCGAATTGGCGAAAAGCGCGGTGGCGACCGGCTGCAGCGCCAGCGAAACGCGCAGCTTTCGCACCATGTCGGCCTCGCTCGAAAAATCGAGATTGGCCTGAACCGTCGAGGTCCGAAACATCATGTCGAGCCCGCGGCTGCCGACTTTCGGCATGTACTTCGCCATGATAGCGTAGCGCTGCTTCGGCATCCTCGGGATTTCCTCGAGGCGCCATAGCGGGTTCATGCCGAGCGCGAGAAACCCCATTCCGCAAAGATCCGCCGCGCCCTTCACGCCGGCCAAATGGCCGTCGAGTTCGGCTTTGGTCTCATGGATGGTGGCGAGCGGCGCGCCGGACAGCTCGAATTGGCCGCCAGGCTCCAACGAAATCGCGCCGCCGCTCCGCTCGTCATAAAGACCGATGATGTTGGCCCCGTCGTAGATCGCGGCCCAGCCGAGCTTTTCGCGCATGCATTCGAGAAGCGCGCGAATTCCGCAAAGACCATCGGCGGGGCGGCCGTCATAGGGCACGGCGCAATTGCAGCTACGATAGAACGGGATTTTCTCGTGCTCGGTGCCGATGGCGAAGCGCTCGGGCGGCTTCGACCCGGCTTCGAGCCAGGCGACGAGCTCATTGCGCGACGCAACAGGCGTCAAATCCGAAACGTCGCGTGCCATTAGCTCAAGATCCGTTTACGCAGTTTGGCGGGCGTGCGCGCCTTCAGGCGAAGCCGCTGGCGACTCGCTGCCGGGAGTACGCGTTACCAAGGTCGAGAGCGCATCCTGTCTGATGGACAATGAATGCGCCCAAAGGCGATTTCGCGTCGCGGGGGTTATGATCGCTCGACGCTTAGCACGCTACATAGGCGGGCCGGCACCTTAGCGCAACGCGGCGCTTGGCCCCGGCGAAACGGCGCGCATGGAAGCAGCCCGGCGGGCTGAGCGGGAGCTGGCTGCGCCGCAAGCCTTCAGGACGGCCTTCTCTTTTCGAAGATTTGGTCGATCTCGTTCTCGATCCCGGCCTGCGGGGTTGGCGGCGCTCCAGTCGGGGCTCCCCCCGGCGGCGTTCCGGGCTGCATCATTTTGATCAGCGCTTCGAGCCCCGCCTGGATCGCGTTTGGGTCGAAGCCAACCGGCGCGTTGGGGGCGGCTCCGCCTTGCGGCGGCGCGGCGCCGGGATGGGCGCCGCCGAAAAAGCTGCCTAAAATTTGGCCGAAGACTCCCGCCAAACCGCCGGCTCCCGCCGCGTTGGGGCTGGCTTGCGGGCTCGCTGAGGCGCCGGATTGGGGTTGCGCTTGAGCCGCCGGCGCGCCGCCGAGCAAGCTGCCGAGAATTGTGGCGAGGCCGCCTTGTCCCGCCGCGCCGGCGAGCTGCCCGAAAATCCCGCCCAAGCCCTGAGTTGAGAGGCCCTTGCTGAGACCGCCCATGACCATCGAGGCGATGACCGGCAGCATCTGCTGGATCAGCGCCGGCGGCAGTCCCGCCAGCCGGGCGGTCTGCTCAGCGACCGCGGCGTGCGTCTCCGGCGAACCGAACAATTGTCGCAACGCCTCCGCGCCTCTTTGCGTAGTCTCTCGAGTTTGCGCGGCGCTGGCGTCCATGAAGGCGGCGACGTGCTGCGTGTCTCCCAGCGCGCCGAGAATCGAGCCGAAGGCCGCCGGCTGGGTGGATTGCTGCAAAAAGGCGTTCGACAGCTGGGGCATCAGCGCCTTGACAGCGGCATCCGCCTGTTCGGGCGAAATATTGAATTGCTTGGCCAGATTTTCGATAGCCTGCCCGTCCTGGGCGTTCCGCAAAATCTCGTAGAGATTGTACATCGGCGTCCTTTCTGACTCCCTCGGAACGCTGGATGATCCTGCTTGGCTCATCAGGCGATCTGGCCGTTGATGCTATCCGCCCTTTGGCTGGCTGGCGAGCCTGGCCGTGACGAAATATGCCATCAAGACGGCCAATACGCCAAAGAGGGCGGCGCCGGCGATCAGCCCAAGAAATCCGCCCCGAGGCCCAAAATGGGCCGCGCCGATGGCCACGAAGGGCATCGTCCCCGCCGTCGCCCGGCCCCAGTTGAACAGGGTCGAGAGAATCGGGAAGCCGAGATTGTTGAAAGACGCGTTGGCGACGAAAATGCCGCCCAGAAAAAACCACAGGCCGCCGCAGGTGACGCAAAAAAAGTTCAATAGCTCCGCGGTCTGTCCCCGCGCCGCGAAAACATGGATGATCAGCGGCGCGGCCTGGCCCAACGCCAAACCGACGAAGACGACATAAGTTGCGGCGAAGACGAAGCTATCGGACAGGATCTGGCGCAGGCGTCCATAAAGCCGGGCGCCATAGTTTTGGCCAAGGATCGGCCCGACCGACCCAGACAGGGCGAATAGAACGCCAAACGCGACCGGCGAAATGCGGTCCATGATGGCGAAGGCGGCGACGACTGGATCGCCGAAATGCGAAAAGATCCGCATCGCATAGGCGTTGGCGACGGGCGCCGCGACATTGGTCAAGATCGCCGGGATGGCGATGGACATCAAAACCCCCGCGTCCGACAGCGCCGCCGAAAAACGCGGCCAGGCGATCAGATCATGTTTGCCGACCGCGCCAACAAGCCCGACGACGACGAAAATGAGGCGCGAGAAAATCGTCACGATCGCCGCGCCCTTGACGCCTAGGCCGAGGCCGAAAATAAAGATCGGATCCAAAACCGCCGTGGCGAGCGCGCCCGACAGCGTGACATACATCGCGCGCCGCGCGTCGGCGACCCCGCGCAGGATGCCGGCCAGCGCCATCCCAAGGCCGAGGCCGATCGTCGCCGGAAGCGTGAAGACGAGGTAGGTCGAGGCGACGTCGAGAGCTTCGCCGGAGGCGCCGAGAAGCTGCAGAATCTCGCGCCGGTAGGGCAACGCGGCGCAGGTAACGAGCCCGGAGATAATAAAAACGTGAACGAGGCCGGACGCCGCGAGACGGCGCGCGAGTTGGCGATCGCCAGCGCCGATCGCGCGCGACACCAGGGTGCCGATGGCTATCGAGAGGCCGATATTGATCGAAACGGAAAAGAACAGCACCTGCGTCGCATAGCCGACGGCGGCGGTCAGATTCGGGTCGCCGAGCCGCGAGACATAGAGAAGCGAGAGAAGATCGACGATGAAAATCGACATCAAGCCGATCGAGGCGGCGGCCGTCATGACCAAGACATGCCGCATCGTCGAGCCTTCGGTGAAGATCGCGCGCGGCTTCGACGCCTCAGATTGCAACGACATGTTTCAATTTCTCTCCAAAGCGCCGTCATTTCGCATGGCGGTCTCTGGACGGGCGCCGGTTTCACGTGAAACGGCGCCGACCGCTTTCGCCCTTCGATCGGACACATTGAAGCGCCGATCCCGCCAGCCGCCGCGACAGGCGAGTCTGGGCCAAAACGCATTTTGTCCTTAAATCGTCAACGGCGGCGTGCAAAATTGAAGAGGCTCCAACGCCCTTTCACAAAATCCGGAGCGCGCGATCGGAAGAGTAGAAACAAAGATGAGCCATTCCCCTCACGGCGACGGCGCCCATGCGCATGACCATCGCCATGATGCGCGCGCCCACTCCCACGCGCCGGCGAGCTTCGGACCGCGTTTCGTCATCGGCATCTCGCTCAACGTCCTCATCGTCGTCCTCGAATTCGCCTATGGCTTGATCTCGGGTTCGGTCGCGCTGATCGCCGACGCCGGGCATAATCTTTCCGACGCGCTCGGTCTTGGCGTCGCCTTCGCCGCGACGATCCTTTCGGCGCGGGCGCCGTCGTCGCGCTTCACGTACGGGCTCAAAGGCTCCTCGATCCTGGCGGCCTTGTTCAACGCCTGTTTCCTGCTGCTGGTCATCGGCGCGCTCAGCTATGAGGCGATCCGGCGTTTCTTCGATCCCGAGCCCGTCGCCGCCAAAACGATGATGGTCATTGCCGCGATCGGCATGATTTTGAATGCGGTTGCGGCGGCGCTGTTCGCGGCGGGGCGCAAGGAAGACCTCAACATTCGCGGCGCGTTCCTGCATATGGCCGCGGACGCCGCGGTCTCGGGCGGCGTCGTCCTTGCCGGCCTCCTCATCCTGCTCACCGGCCAGCTCTGGCTCGACCCGTTGACGAGCCTCATCATCAACGCCGTCATCATCGCCGGAACCTGGAACCTTCTGCGGGAAAGCCTCGCCATGTCGCTCGGCGCGGTCCCGGCGGGAATCGCTCCAGCCGACGTGCGCGGCTTTTTGACCGGATTGCCCGGAGTTGCCGCGTTGCATGATCTGCATATCTGGTCGATGAGCACGAGCGAGGTCGCGCTCACCGGCCATCTTCTGATGCCGTCCGGCCATCCGGGCGACGCCTTTTTGATGGAGACGGCGCAGAGCCTGCACAGCCGCTACCGCATCGGCCATGTGACCCTGCAGGTCGAGACCGACGAGGCGACGATTTGCGCGCTGGCGCCCGACGAGGTGGTGTGAAGCTTGACGCCTTCGAGGCCGCGCCGACGCCCATCGACAAGGCTAATCGCGCCTCTGGCAGTGCTTCAGGCTTGCCAAGCACGCCAAGCCGACGCATTTTGACCATTAAAACAGCACCCATGTGGGAGGCTGTCGGCTAACTGCGGAGAGCGGCGGTCGGCACCGGCAAGTACCGGCAAGTATTAACATTGAGTGGCCCGGCCCCTGCGGCCGGGTTTCCCTTCATTGGGGCGAGGACGGCGAGGGGGACCATCAAATGAAAATCGAGATGCAATCGACCATGGGGCACATGGCTCGCGCGCCAGCGCTCTTTGCGGCAGTCCTCATGGCCATCTTCAGCCTGTTGGCCACGGCCCCGATGGCCAGGGCGCAGGAAAGGCCAATCGTTCACGACGCCCAATATTACATCCTCGACGCCCAGAACGGAGAGGGGTGGGCGGCTGAAGACAAGGACCTCGACGCGCGTCTGGCGGCGCTTCGCAAGAAGTATGGCCGGCCGCCAAACATCATTCACCTGATGTGGGACGACCAACCGTTCGGGGCGGTCGGCATTCCGGCTCTCCAGCAGATCCGGGGCTATTCGACGCCGAGGCTCAATCAGATGGCTGACGAGGGCATTTTGTTGACGCGGATGTATTCGCAACCTTCCTGCACGCCCACCCGGGCGGCCGCGATGACCGGGCAGATCCCGGTGCGGAACGGCATGTACAAGGTCGGATTTCCTATTGAATACAAGGGCCTCAGCAAGAATACCGTGACCATCGCCAGCGCGTTGTCGAAGGCCGGCTATGCGACGGCGTTCTACGGGAAGTGGCATCTCGGCGACATCGAGGAATCCTATCCGTACAACCAGGGCTTCGATGAGGCGTTCTTCGCTCTGTACAATCAGGCGGTCAGCCTGTGGAACATGCAGGGCGAAGCCGCCAACGCGACGCTCGGCCTGAAGGAGCAGTTGCTCGCCAAGGATCCCTATCAGCACAACAATCTATTCAATCAAAAGGGATTCGTCTTCTATGTCGAGGGGAAGAAAGGCGACGAAGGCAAGGAGTGGGGCGCGCCGCAAACCCCGCAAGATTATTCGGCCTTTGACGGCGAGAGCGAGAAACGCGCCTACGCGTTCATGCGCCAGAGCATGACGGACGGCAAGCCTTTCTACATGGCGTGGTGGCCGCTGTGGACGTCGTTTCTTCCGGACCCCAAGAAGGTCTCGCTGCAACGCGGCATGGTCGGTGAAGCCTATCAGAAGATGCTCGACCCCGCGGCCGGGCGGCTGGTGGACTTCCTGCGAGCGCAGGGCATCGCGGAAAACACCTTGATTGTCGCGATGTCGGACAACGGACCGATGACCCACAACCCGCCGGCCGGCGCCGGCTTGGGCGAGGGCATCTTTCGCGGTGGCAAAGGCGACTTCACCGAGGGCGCGGTCCGCGTGACCGCGCGGGCTTGGTGGCCGGGTACGATCAGGCCGGGTCAGACCGTCGGGGATATCATCGATGTCACCGATCTCTATACGACCTTCGCGCGCATCAGCGGCGCAACCCAGTACCTGCCGACCGACCGGATCATCGATGGGCTGGACCAGACGGCGTTGCTGTTGAACGGCGATACTCACGGCCGGCGGGACTACGAATTCATCTATCTTGGCCCCAACTTGGCCGCCACGATTTGGAAGCAGTACAAACGCACGTGGGGCTCAGGCGGCACAAGCGCGAGCGGCATCAGCGCGAGCTTTTACGACCTCTATAACGACCCGCGCGAGCTAGCCCCTTTGTTGCTGCAGTTGCTTCACTTCAGCGAACCGTTCAACCGGATGCGGGCCCTGCACGAACTCTGGAAAAAGAAATATCCCGATCAACCGGCCGGCTACGGCCCCGCCTTCACCGGGCTCAGTAATGCGCGGCCCGAGACGCTGGCGCTCTCCAAGCCGCCAATCGATTTGAAGACGCTGCCGTTCGACCCGCGCGATTATATCGAGGATCTGGATCGCCTGCCCTTCGACCCGAACGCCGAAGCTGACCTGGATCAGTAGATGACGGGTCTCGCGGCATTTCTCTCTCAGCGGATTTGCTGGCCGAGACGGACGAGGCGACAATCTGCGCGCTGGTGCTGGACGAGGTGGCGTGAGATCGAAGAGGCGCATGGTATTCCAGAGCTCAAATCCGTTATTAATCACCTTGTTATGCGCAAGATTTATGGAGCATGCAGAGGTACGCGCGTAACGGAGGGCCGCTGGGGCAACTCAGTTTTTGAAGGCCGAACTAAAGCGCGTTGACATGGCCAATGAGAATTAGCGAGTTGGGTGAAGGCCAAAGGATCGAACGAGACAAAGGGATCGGTTGCTAGTAAGCTTAGCCGAGGCGCTTTCAGCGCCACGTTTCTTTTGCTTCGTTGGCAGAGATCGGATGTCACGCTGTACGATTGGAGGGTGTCTCAAGAGGTGGCTGCCGAATCCACGAGATTTTTTGTTCCGAGCAATCGTCTTGGGCACGCTCTTGAATGGGGCGTTTATTTTCGCTGCGAATTCACAACACGATAAAGCGAATTGCCAGGCCAGCCAAGAAAACGGCGTTACAGAGCATCCAAAATTGTTCTGGCAACGCGTCACACAGGATCCTATCGCGCTTTTTACACTGGGAATTTTGTTCTTTAACGGGCTTCTCGTCTATGTGACTTATAGGCTCGTGATATCCACTAAGGTTCTGGCCGATGCCGACAGGCCCCATCTTTTGCCCACCGAATTCAAGGTTTCCGGATTGAGAGGAGCCCCCGGAGAAAATGGAAGAATTGAGCTGTCGGAAAACTGGAAGTTCGTAAACTTCGGTCGGAGTCCTGCATTTGTTAAAGAAATCTCTTTCAATCATCATATTGGGCAAGAATTGCCCCTAGCTCCCGAATATTTCCATCGTATCCCTTCCAGCTTCATAATTGGGGTTCAAGGTTGGTATGGAAGCGTAGAACCTTCGAAAATGATGGTGGCTGCTGCCGACGCCGACGCCGTACTCGCTGGAACAGCTGACCTCTTCTCTTATGGATATATAAAATATATCGATACCACGGGGCAGGACCACGTGATCAGGTTTGCAAACAAATTCATATTCGGAGACGGAGGCGCGAGCATTCGTTTCCACCCTGCCGGTTTGAGCGCTTACGAAGAATACACATGAAATTACCAGTAGCGCACTGCACGGGCCTCTTCATTTACTGACTTCTTTCAAAGTCGGATGGGCGGTGGCGCTAAATCACTTGTGGCGTTTGGGCCACAACGCCGCTCAAATCTGCGGCGCGGTCCACAGCACGATCTGGCGCATGACTTCCGCGAGCGCGGAATCCAGCGCACGCGTCACCGTCGCGCTGTCGTCGCTCGGCGTCGGAGCGCTCGCCGAAAAGACTTTTCCGGCGCGGACCCGCCCGGACGAATCGGCGAGCTGCGCCGACATCTCGACGAAGACGGCCCCGCGGGCGGCGTCGAACTCGAACCGGCGGATGTCGGTGCGCAAATTGTAGTCGGCGATCCCACCCGGTTCGACCGCGCCGATGACATGGGCGTTGAGAAAGCTCGAGATCAACCGCGCCTGAACGAGAGCCGGCAATTGTCCCGCCCATTGCGCGCCGCTGAGATAGGCGATCTGGTCGGCGCCGAGGCGCACCACGATCCGGTCGGAAGCGACCGGCGACACGGCCTTTGGCTCGTAGACCGCGATCTGGCCGCCGCGCGGCCTCGCTTTGAAGCCGCCTTGAATCACGCCGAGGTCATAGGTCGCGGGCGGAGCGGAGGCGCAAGCGCCAAGAAGGCCCGCGGTGGCGCACGTCAGCGCCCGCGCCCAGCGCCGCCGCGCGCTCCTCGCCGCGCGGAGCCCTCCGTTCATCGCCCCGCTCATGTTGCTAACGCGCGCCCGTAAATTCGGGCATTTGCTGTTTCTTGCCGAAGATGAATTGCTGCGGGTTCTGTTCGATCGAACGGATCGCCTGATTGATCTCGCCGAGCGTCTTGCGGCCGTCCACCGCCAAAGCCTCATATTCGCGCAGCCCCGAACCGCTGAACCGGGCGAGGTTGGCGCCGATATCCTTCCATCTGACGTCGACGTCGTCGGCAAGTTTCCGGATCGATTTCGCCGCCGCGGCTACTTCGGCGAAGACGCCCTTGTTGTCGCCGGTCGACAAAAATCCGTTGAGGTTGGTCAAAACGGTGTCGACCTTGTCGGCGGCGGCGTTGAGCTTGGCGGACATCGCCGCGAAATCGGAAACGATGCTCTTGACCTTGGCCGGATCGACCGCCTTGACCACATTGTCGGCGTCGCCGCTCAGCGTTTCGAGCTTGGCGGCGAGCGGCTTGATCGATTTGCCGACCTCTCCGATCGAGGCCATGAAATCCTTGAGCCCGTCCGAATTGGCGGCGAGGGCGTCGGAGAATTTCTCGATGTTCTTGACCGAAGCCGTGATCCCGCCCGAGTTGTCGGCGAGCAGCTTATTGGTCTTGTCAAGGAACTCGCTCGCCTGGCTCGCGATCTTGCGGGCGCTTTCGATCAGATCCTGAATATCCGATCGTTCGGCGATGATTGTCGGGGGCGCGCCGCCGGGGCCCGGCTGGAGAGGCGGGGAAGCCTCCGTCCCGCCGGAAAGCGCGACGTTGGCGACGCCGGTGAGGCCGGTCGATTCGAGCCGCGCCTTGGTGTCGGCGCGGATCGGCACCCGGCCGTCTACCTCCACGAGGGCGGAGACATGGCTCGGATCCTCGGGGAGAAAATCGATGCTCGTCACACCGCCGACCCGGACGCCATTGAACAGGACCGACGCGCCGCGCAGAAGGCCTGAGACCGATCCCGTGAAAAGAATGCGATAGGTCCGCTGCGAGCCGGGTTTCTCGCCGCCTGAAAACCACAGCACGAAACCGAAAGCGGAAGCGATCACGGCGAGGGTGAAAATGCCGATCAGAATATAATTCGCGCGGGTTTCCATCTAACGGCTCATCCTGTTCGTTCTCCGGAGCATTTTCCTGTTCGAGACAATGTTTGAATATCCTCCCGCTTTTCGTTCGTCGCAATTTCCGTCAGCGAAACGCCGCCCGCTTCGCTTGCATGCGCTCTATCAGACGACATGACCGGCCGCCCGCTTGATCGCCGCAGGGTCGAACTGCCGCGCCCTCTTGCCGTGAAAATAGGCCTGCAGCCAGGGATGATGCGATTCAAGCATGGTTTCGATCGGCCCGGTCGCGATCACTTTTTGATCCGCAAGGGCGGCGATCCGATCGCAGATCGAGTAAAGACTGTCGAGATCATGCGTCACCATGAAGACCGTCAGGCCAAGGGTCTTCTGTAAGGTCGAGATCAGATCGTCGAACTCGGCGGCTCCGATCGGATCGAGGCCGGACGTCGGCTCATCGAGAAACAGAAGTTCGGGATCAAGCGCCAGCGCGCGCGCCAGGGCTGCCCTCTTGATCATGCCGCCCGATAATTCGGACGGAAATTTGTCCGCCGCGTCAAGGTCGAGTCCAACCAGCTCGATTTTCAGCATGGCGAGCTCATCGGCGAGACGTGGGCGACAGCTTGAGATGTTCGCGCATCGGCACCTGCACGTTCTGCTTGACAGTGAGGCCGGAAAACAGGGCGCCCTGCTGAAACATCACGCCGATGCGCCGCTCGATGGCGTCATGTTCGGCAAGCGACAGATGATCGAGATCGGAGCCGAACATTTCAATCGTTCCGCTGCGCTTCGGGATCAGCCCCAAAATGGTGCGGGTCAGGACCGATTTTCCGGTGCCGGAGCCGCCGACGAAGCCCATCACCTCGCCGCGGCGGACGTCGAGATCGAGCCCGTTCAGGACCAGCTTGTCGCCGAAGCCGACGACGAGATCACGGACGCGGATCGTAATCTCCGGCGTCGCGCCGCGCGTGATCGGTGCGCTCCCCCCGCTTGAAGAACGGGAATGCCCGTTTCGACGGCGAAGGCGAAGCGTTCTGCATCCGCGCCCCCCTAATACCTTATGGCGGCGAAGAAGACGGCGAAGATGCCGTCGACCACGATGACCATGAAAATCGATTTGACCACGGAGCCCGTGACTTGCCGCCCGAGCGACTCGGCGGAGCCCGAGACGGCTAAACCCTCGACGCAGGCGATGAGGCCGATGACCAGCCCCATGAAGGGCGCCTTGATCATGCCGCTCATGAAGGTGTGAACGCCGATCGCCGAAGGCAGCAGGGCGACGAAGCTTTTTGGCGTGATGCCGCCATAGACCCAGCTGACGAGGATGCCTCCGGCGATCGCCGACATGTCGGCGATGAAGGTCAAAAGCGGCAGACTGATGATGAGGGCGAGGATCCGCGGCACGATCAAAACTTCGATCGGCCTCAAGCCCATCACGAGGATGGCGTCGATCTCCTCGCGCATCTTCATCG
Source organism: uncultured Alphaproteobacteria bacterium (assembly GCA_963789645.1). Lineage (GTDB taxonomy): Bacteria > Pseudomonadota > Alphaproteobacteria > Rhizobiales > Beijerinckiaceae > Methylocapsa. The sequence continues at coordinate 843,521 of CAWBLM010000013.1, forward strand.
AGCCAAGCTCCGCGGTAATGGCGGAGCCGGACCTGCCGGCGATCATGATCGAGGCCAACAGAACGCCGAGTTCGCGCAGGATCAAAATCCCGATGAGATCGACGACGAGGATTACCGCGCCGAAGCGGCGCAACTGAAAAATGCCCTGCTGCGCGACGATCGCGCCGACCAGAAAATTGATGAGGACGATAATCGGAACGCCGCGAAACGCGATCTGCTCGAGTTGAAATACCAGCGAGGTCGCGCGAAAATGCGACGGGCTCGTCAAACTCTTGGCCGCCGCTGCGACGACCTCCCCGAGAAATGTGACGTTGCTGATCAAATCCTGGCCGGCCAATACCACACTCTCGCCGACGTCAGCGAAAATCGTGAGCAGATAGGAGCCCCGGCGTTGTTTTGGCTCATTGAACTCGCGGTAATGGGCTTCTTTCAGCAAAATTCCGAATTCTGGCCGGACCCCCGCGAATTCGGAGGCGACGCCCTTGGCGTCGAGTTCCTGGCGGCTGCGGTCGATCAGCCACGCCCCCGCCGTGTCGAGGCGCTGAACGCCGCCAAGATCAAGGATCGCCCGCCGCGCGCCGCCCGCCTCGGTGACGAGCGCCTTGGCGCCGCCTTCAATTCCGGCGCAAGCGTCCAGCGTCCAGTGCCCGGAGAGCCGCAGCCTGACGGCGGCGTCCGAACGCTCGGCTGAAAATGTGGGGCCTTCTGCACAATCCATCATTCAGTCCCGCCACACGCGCCATAAACGCGAAAATTGGTCGGTACGCGCAAGCTGCGGCGAAGTCGAGGCGAACGCATTAGCATTGTTGCGGGGGCGCTGCGCGAACCTCTGGCAATTCTAGCGCCCATCCTGTTGCACGAAAGCTACGATCATGCCCAAATCAGCGCCCTGCGCGGAGGGAAGGCGTCCATTCGGCGGCTCCCCCTGTTTTAGTGCTGGGGAACCGATAAACTTAGCCATAAAGTGCAAATTCGTACAAACTCTTACAAAGTCGGCAGATGTCTCAGCGGCGAATGTCCTTTCCGCGCCAAGTTGGCGCCTCGCGCATGCTTCTTCGCGGCATGCTGGGGGGCGATTGGCGCCGCTGGACGAACCATGTGCTTGTTTTCGCCGCCCTGCTGGCCGTCATCCTCGCTCCCCTCAACCTTTGCTGCCTCAAGGGTCATTCCGGCGCGCCGGACGTCTTCAAAGTCGAGGCGAGCCTCGGCCCGTCGGCGCATGCCGCGCTTTGCGCCCATGACGGCTCCGCCGACCCTTTGGATCATTCACCGGGTCACGCGCGCGCCTGTCCCTGCTGTCACCTCATCAATACGGCGGCGCTTGATCCCTCGGTCACCGTAACGCCAGCCGTCTATCCGGAACACCGCGCAAAAATCATCGCCGCGCCGGAAATCCCCGGGCCGTCAACGCGGCCGCCCACCCTCGCCGGGCGCCCCCGCGCGCCGCCCCATCTGATCTGACCGGTCTTTCGCCGAGGCGTTTGCGCTTTGAGCGGAACGCCTGCGTTCCTCTTTCAGATCGAGAAAATTCCCATGTCTCACAAGGCCTTGGCCTTTGCGCGCTCGTTCGGCGCCGCGGCCGTTTTCACCTGCGTCAATCCTGCCTGCATCCGTCCCGCCCTCGCCCACACGATCGTCGGCAACAGGGTGTTTCCGGCGACGCTCACCATCGACGACCCCGGCGTCAACGATGAATTGGCGCTTCCTTCTTTCGCCTATATGGCCGCGGCCAATTTCGACGGCACGCTCGGACCGCTTTCCTACACCTTCGGCTGGGAATACGCGAAGACGATCACCGCTGATTTGGGGTTTTCGATCGGCTCCGAAGGCTTTACCTGGCAGAGAAATCCACGCGCCCAAGGGTGGGCGAACATCGAAACCCAATTGAAATTCGTCTTCTATCAAAACCCTGAGCACGAGTTCATCATTGCTGGGGGTCTCGGCGTCGAGTGGGGCAACACCGGCAGCGGCCAGAATGCGTCCCTGCCCTCCGATCCTTTCTCGACGGTCACGCCGAAGGTATTCGTCGGCAAAGGCTTTGGCGACCTCGAGGCCGACTGGGCGCGTCCTTTCGCCGTGACCGGTGAAATCGACTACAACATCCCGACTCCTCCGATCGGCGCCACTTGGACGCAAGATGACGCAGGCAATTCGATCGTCGAGTTCGATCAGCGGCCGACCACTTTAACCTATGGCTTAACGCTCCAGTACAGCCTGCTCTACATGAACTCTTTCGTCCGCGAGGTGCCGGACCCTTTCAAGCGGCTCATTCCAGCGTTTGAAGCCATCTTCACCACGCCCGTATCGAACATTGGGCCTTCCGTCCCCGGAGAGTGGACGCACACGACGACCGGCGTCGTCGGCCCATCGCTTTATTATATCAGCCAATATTTTGAAATCGGCGTGATGGCCCAGTTTCCGATCAATCGAGCGAGCGGCCAGCATGTCGGCGCGGTAGCGGTCCTCGACTTCTTCCTCGACGACATCTTCCCGGATTCGATCGGCAAACCGCTGTTTGGGCCGGCCCAAAGCGTCAATCCGGATATTTACGCGGGCAATGTTGGCCGCGCGATGCAAGTCAACCATTGAGGTCGCCATGCAACGGTTCTCTAAGCTCGTCATCACAGCCGCTCTGGCGTCGTCGCTTTCGGCGACGGCGGCTTTCGCCCACGCCTTCCTGGATCACGCCGTTCCGGGCGTAGGCGCTACCGTCTCGGGCTCGCCGAGCGAGCTCAGGCTCACTTTCACCCAGGCGCTCGTGCCTGCATTCTCCGGCGTGCAGATCACGACGGCGGGCGGCGCCCCCGTCGCGGCCGGAAAGGCGACGCCTGATCCGGCCGACCCGATGACTCTCCATGTGCGGCTCAGCCAGCCGCTGAAGCCCGGCGCCTACAAAGTGACCTGGCATGTGGTCTCGGTCGACACGCATCGCACCGACGGCTCCTATGCCTTCACGGTTGCGCCTTGAGCGGGGCCGGGTGCACGATAAGCCGCGAGCTCCCGGTTGGGGCTTGAAGTGCCATGACGATTTTTCCATTCCTCGTCATCGCGCGCTGGATTCATTTCGGCTCGGTTTTCGTCCTGTTCGGCGCGGCGCTGTTCTGGCTCTACGCTCCCCCGAGCGCATCCGCGCCAGCGGACTTGCCACGTAGCTTCGCCGCGACGCGTCGTCTGTTGTGCGTCGCAGCGCCCGTGGCGGCGCTCTCGGGCCTCGCCTGGCTGGCCGGGATTCTGGTCAATATGACCAGCGATCCGGCGACGCCGGACTGGGGCAGCCCTAAGGATCCTGAAACCTTGCGGCTGTTTTTTTTCGAGACGAATTTTGGCGCGGTTTCGATCATTCGGCTCGTTCTGCTCGCAGGCGCCCTCGGCGTCGTCGCGCTCCGGTTGCCGCAGCGCGTCCGCCTCATCGCGTTCGTTCTCATCGGCGTGGCGCTGCTCGTCAGCCAGGCTTGGCTCGGCCATGCCGCCGAGGGCGGCGCCGGACTCTATGGAGCCGCCGTGATCACGGCCTATAGCGTCCATGTCCTGGCTGCCGGCGCCTGGGTTGGGGGCCTGGCGCCGCTGCTTTTCACCCTCGTCGAACAGCGCCGCACGACAAGCGACTTCGCCGCCGAAAATTTGAAGTTTTTGGCCCGTTTTTCAGCGATGGGGATGACGGCCGTTACATTGATTGTCCTCAGCGGCGCGACCAATGCGGGGTTTCGCGTCGGCGGCTCGTTCAGCCGGCTGTTTGATACGCGCTACGGCGATACGCTTTTCGTCAAGCTGACCCTCGTCGCCCTGATGCTCGCTTTGGCTTTCTATAACCGATTTGTCGCCATGCCGAGGCTGCGCCGCGCTTCGACCAGGAGCGCCGCGCAGATGACAGCGCTTGTCAGAAACGTCGCCGCCGAACTCGTCCTCGGCGTTCTTGTGCTCGGCGCCGCCGCCGCGCTCGGCATTACGCCGCCGCCGAACTGAGGAAATAGGAGCGAGGCGCTGCGCCTCGCCGCCTGGCTTTGCGCAGCGGCGTTTGTGTTTAAATTCCTTTCGAGATGGGCGAAGCCGCTGCCGGGGTCGGCTCGGCCGCCTTTGGCACGATCTCGAGAACGCGCGCGATCGGCTCGCTCGAAATCGCAATCGGCGGTTGAAAAGGACCTTCATTGGCCGCGATCAGCGCGATGACCAGGACCAGGCTCGACGTGAAAATCACCATGGCGGCGAGATGCGGCCGCGGCCGATCGAGATGCAACATAGCGATGGTGATCTGTCCAGTCAGCGCGAGGATCAAAACGCAAGCCCATTTGACGCCCTCCGAATAAGGCGCGCTCAGCGCGAGGCGGTCGGCGCGCGCGCTTTGAACCTTGAGCGCCATATCGAGCAGGAGGCTATCGAATTTCGCGTCGGGATCGTCCGGATTGTGCTTTGTTTCTGCGACTGTCCGAAGCAGCGTTCCCAGCGCCGCCTCGGCCTCCGGGCGCCCCGGCCATTATCGGCCATGCTCGGCCATTCATTTCCGGTGACGGCCGAAACATAAACGCGAATGGCGCGACGAATTCCGCCGGTGGGCAGCCCGCTAGCCAGAGCGAGGGCGTTGAGCATGGCGAGGCTGGCGCTCTCGGACTCGACGGCCGCCGAAGCCCGGCGGTTGCGGTCCCAAACATCGTTGGCGACGAAGCCGATCTGAATGCCAAATATGACCATGATCGCGCTGAACAGCTCCGCAACCGCGCCGCTGAACGAGAGCATCCATCGGCGCGTAAGGCCGCCGAAACACAACCAGTACAAGAGAGCCGCCGAGGCGGAAAAGACTCCCGCCACGGCGACGAACATCACTGGCAAAGACAGGGATAGCCACGTGTCGATCATGAGCGGACTCGCCGCGCCGGCTGTGCTGACTGCGCCATAGCTTAGCAGACGTTCCAGGATAACGGGCGGGCTGCATATTTTAAGAAGCGGCTGAGCGGGGACAGCGCGTCCCGCCTTGCCAGTTCGTCGGGTTAATGCGATCAGCCCGCGCATGCGAAAGCTCAGCGTCGCCGTCGATCGATTTCATTTCGCGGGCCACGCGCGGCGGGGCTTTGTCTCCTCGGAGGCTCTGCCCCTGGGATATTTACAGGCAAGTGATGCGGCGCAGGATTGGCACACGATGCAGGCGGGGACGCGTATGATCGTGCAAGGAGTGCCAGGGGTTTCCCTTGCGGGCCCTTTCATGGGCAGCATGGCCGAACTGTGCGCCGCGCCTGCAGTGGAATGGAAGCCTCTCGATTTGGCCTTTATTAAACTTATTTTTAATCCTATTGGGCATGTAGGCCAATAGCCGCAGCAAATGTGGGACAATGTCAGTCAAATTTAAGAATCCGCCAATTAATGAGCTGGTAATCGGTGTCTATTTCGACAGCGAAGTCCCTTCACTCCGCTCTGAGCACGTCGGTCTTTTTTGGGGCGAAGTCAAAAAAGACTTCCGTAGCATCCATCAGCAACCGCCAGTTACGCGACCAGGAATGCCGGCGTTTTTCGCTGTCCAAGTGAATCCGATGCCCCGTTTTTGGCTTGAAGCGTCTGACGGTTCAACGTTAATGCAAATACAAAGAGATGCATTCTTGCTTAACTGGCGTAAAAAGGATAAGGCGTATCCTCACTTTGATGAAGTGAAAGCTTCTTTCGACAAAAACAAAAAACGTTTCTTTAAGTTTATTTCAGATGAACTGAAGGAACCTGAGCCTAAGGCCAAAATTGCGGAGCTAACATACATTAATTTGATTGAGAGTTGCGATTATTGGAAAGGGCCTCTGGACACGTCGAAAGTCATCCCGCGTTTTAGCTTGCCTGTGCCGGAGTCTCCCGACCCGCCGGATTTCCAGCAAATCACAGAGTCAGCGGCTCGCGCCGGACTTAATCCTCGATACGACAGTGCGCTCCGCCCGCTTGATACAAGACCAGAGCAAGCCAGTGCTCATAATCGAGTATCGTGCGACCGGGCTGCTACCGGACGCTGATGTGCTAAACTCATGGTTCGATCGCGCCCATGACGCAATCGCCAACTGCTTCACAGGCATGACAGACCAAGATATTCAGAAGGCCCACTGGCAACGGATTGATTCGTAAGATGCTTCTCGACCCTGAAACAACTGCCGCTTATTCGCCGCCGCCCCCACGGCACAGGGAAGGGATTGCCTGGCTGAGCCGTGAAACGGGCGTGGGTGCCCGGCCCCGCGAGGGTACAGAGCGCCGCGCCCCTGAAACGGGCGGGAATGCGCGACTAGTGTTCGAATTCTCGTCCGTCGTTTGATCCGCTAACGGGAAGCTCCGTGACGACTTGGACGCAGTTCATCACGGCTGCGCCAGACGCGGCGAAAGAGTATGCGGCTAAACAGGACGCAAGGCACAATGCACGGCGGCGGCTCAACGCGGAAATCGAGGCGCGCCTCGAAGATCTCATCGTAGATGCGTCGTTCGCGAACGAGCCATATTCGCAGCAATCTCTTTCAGACTTGCTCACGTTCATAGGCGAGGTTTCGTTCAGTCGCCGCCCAGCGATCTACTTGCTGGACAATGGCAACTTCCGAGCGGTCTGGAGAAACGCCGAGAATGAGCAGGCTGCCTTCCAATTCCGTGGCGGTGGTGTTGTGCAGTGCGTCTTCTTCAGGAAGTGCGAAGCGCCGCATCTGCCTTTTAGCCAAGAAACACTGGTCGATACCATTCCGGAGGCTCGCGCCCGCCTCCGCAATTTCGAGCACCTACTCCAAGGATGACCGCGCCCGGTGACAACCTGCCCGACGAGGATCACGCGCTTCGTTATATCAGAAGGAGGTTTGTAGACCTCGTCGACCAGATCAACGGCAGCGCCTTTTTGGGCCGTCCTGCGGAGAAGGATAACGGGCCCTCGGTAAACTGGATGGAGTTTTTCCCGGGCGATACGCCGACCCGGATCGCTGAAATCCGAAAAGTGAAGCGCATGACCTATGAAAGGCGTGGCCGCGTCGCAAGGTTGTGCGTAGGGCAAACCCGAGAGTATTTGCGGGAGAATGCTGCGCTCGGGATTGATTTCATCTATGATCCTCTTCCACCAGACGCAAAGTCTGGCAGTCCTGCCGACCCGTCACACGCTTACATGAAGGGCGTTCCGGTTGTAGACTCCCCTGAGGGTGAGCTTATCCAAGACTTGTTCGTGCATTGCATCGTCGAAAGTTTTCCAGTCGATCCGGGCTAACCTTGTGGGCACTTGGCGCGTCAGGGACGGAAGCCGCTTGCGGGTTCGGTTCACACAGCCCGCGAAAGACGGGGGGACGTCGTCCCTCAAAAAGCAACCCCAGCGGCGCATGGCCGGTTGCTTCCGTGCCTCATATCTGCGATCAGCCGGAGATGCGAACACTCAGCGTTGCGGTCGAGCGCTTTCCCATCGCAGGCAAATTCGTCATTTCTCGCGGGGCAAAGACCGAAGCCGCGGTCGTCGTCGCTGCGATCGAGGCGGATGGCGCGAAAGGGCGTGGAGAATGCACGCCATACGCGCGTTACGGCGAAACGGTTGAAACCGTGCGCGAGCAGATCGAATCTGTCCGCGCGGCCACAGAGAGCGGCGCCGAGCGTGAGGAACTGCAAGAGCCTTCTTCCGCCGGGCGCGGCGCGCAATGCGCTCGACTGCGCGCTGTGGGATTTGGCCGCAAAGCGCAGCGGCCTGCCGGTTCACGTCCTCGCCGGCCTGGCCGCGCCGGCGCCGGTGACCACCGCCTTCACCCTCTCGGTTGGAACGCCCGACGAGATGGCCGCGGCGGCGGCCAGAGCCAGCGCGCGGCCGCTCCTCAAGGTCAAGCTCGCGGGAGACGGCGATGGCGCGCGGATCGCAGCCGTCCGCGCCGCCGCCCCCGAGGCGACGCTGATCGTCGACGCCAACGAGGCCTGGAGCGAAGCCGACCTTCCGGGCCATCTCGAGGCTTGCGCGAAAGCCGGCGTCGCGCTGGTCGAACAGCCTCTGCCCGCTGGGCGCGACGCCGCGCTGGCGCGGATCGAGCGCGCCATCCCCGTCTGCGCCGATGAAAGCGCGCATGCGCGCGCACGGATTAGCGGACCTGCGCGATCGTTACGACGCCATCAACGTCAAGCTCGACAAGACCGGCGGCCTCACCGAGATGCTGGCGCTCGCGAGAGAGGCTGAAGCGCTCGGCTTCAGCCTGTTCGTCGGCTGCATGGTCGCGACCTCTCTCGCAATGGCGCCGGCGCTTCTCGTCGCCCCCCGCGCGCGTTTTGTCGATCTCGACGGACCTTTGCTGCTGGCGAAAGACCGGCCAGGGGGCCTCGTTTACGAGGGTTCGACCATCCTCCCGGCCTCGCCCGCGCTGTGGGGCTGACAGTTTTTTCGCGTCTGGTCAGATCGTCTGGTTGTAGGCCCCGACCTCCGGGCTCTCGCGCAGAATGCCGTCGACCGCCTTGAACATCTCGCGCATCCGCGCCTCGGACACCGGGCTCTCGACGACGACGACCAGTTCGGGCTTGTTGGAGGAGGCGCGAACAAGCCCCCAGGTTCCGTCCTCGACCGTGACGCGCACGCCATTGACGGTCACGAGATCGCGGATTTTCTGCCCCGTCAGCTGCGCGCCCTGGTGCTGCATCGCGCGCAGCCGCTCGAGCGTCTTGTCGACGACCCCGTATTTTATTTCGTCATCGCAGTGCGGCGACATGGTCGGCGAGCCCCAGGTTTTGGGCAGCGCCTGATAGAGCTCGGCCATGGATTTTTGCGGATTGCGATCCAGCATGTCGAGCACATGCACGGCGGTGAGCAGACCATCGTCATAGCCGCGGCCGACCGGCGTATTGAAGAAAAAATGTCCCGATTTTTCGAAGCCCGCCAGCGCGCCAAGATCGCTGACCCGGCGCTTGATGTGGGAATGGCCGGTCTTCCAGTAATCGGCCTTCACGCCGCGGCCGAGCAGCTCGGGATCGGTGGCGAAAAGGCCTGTCGATTTGACGTCGACGACAAAAGTCGCCTGCGGGTAAAGCTTTGAGAGGTCCCGCGCCAGCATCACGCCGATCTTGTCGGCGAAAATCTCGTCGCCGTTGTTGTCGACGACGCCACAGCGGTCGCCGTCGCCGTCAAAGCCAAGGCCGACGTCGGCGCCCCTCTCGCGGACTTTGGCCGCCATGGCGTGCAGCATTTCAAGATCTTCAGGGTTCGGATTATAGCGCGGAAAAGTGAAATCGAGCTCCGCATCGAGCGGGATCACTTCGCAGCCGAGTTTTTCCAAGACCTCCGGTGCGAAGGCGCCCGCCGTGCCATTGCCGCAGGCGGCGACGACTTTCAGTTTTCGCGTCAGCTTCGGCCGGTTGGTGAGATCAGCGATATAGCGGGCGGGAAAATTCTCGACATAGCGATAGGAGCCGCCATCGGCATAGTGGTAAGCGCCGGAAAGGACGATCTCTTTCAGCCGTCCCATTTCGTCGGGCCCGAAGGTCACGGGCCGTTGCGCGCCCATTTTCACCCCGGTCCAGCCATTGTCGTTATGCGAGGCGGTGACCATCGCGACCGCCGGGACGTCAAGGTCGAATTGCGCGAAATAGGCCATCGGCGAGAGCGCGAGGCCGATGTCATGGACTTTGACGCCCGCCGCCATCAGGCCGGTGACGAGAGCCAGCTTGATCGAGGCGGAATACGAGCGAAAGTCATGTCCGGTGACGAGCTCCGGCCTGACGCCCATTTCACGCAGGAGCGTGCCGAGGCCAAGACCTAGAGCCTCAATGCCCATCAAATTGATTTCTTTTTCAAACAGCCAGCGCGCGTCATATTCGCGAAAGCCCGTCGGCTTCACCATCGGCGTCGTTTCATAGGCGTAGGTATTCGGAAAAAGCTGCGGCGCGGGCTTTGGAAACATGAAGTCATCCTTTGCGAAGGGGCGCCTGCGACAGAGCGCCCCTACCGGCGAATATCATAAGTCTGAGACGAAATGAAATGTGACGATTAAGGTAAGGCCACAGAGCGCCCATCACGAGGGAAGAGCCAGCGCAGGGCGCCCGTCCGAGAGCCCCGCCTAGCCTATTTCTGTTTGGCGATGATCTGATTCTTGATCTTGGCGTAGACGCCCTCTGGAATGATCTTCTTCTGCACCAGCTCGTCTTTGCCCTTGTAGGGCCGGTTCTTGATGATGTCGGCGGCGCGCTTGTCGCCAATCCCCGGCAAGGCTTGCAGGTCCGCCTCGCTCGCCGAATTGATGTCGAGAAGGGGGGCAGGCGCCGGCTTCATCGCGCCATCGGCTTTCGGCGCCGGCGCCATTTTGTCGTGCGCCGCCGGCTGGGGCGTTTGCGCGAAAGCGGTGCCAGCCAGACTGGCGGCCGCCCAAAATGATAGAGCGATGAGGGATTTCCGGCTGAAATTCATGGCGTGCCCCAATTGTTATCGCGTCGCTCGACGTGCTCGAATGCGGCCTTCCGCGGACAGCGCGAATCCGGCGCGCGGAGAATGATCCAATTTTTTGAAATTCGCAAAGCTGGCGGTACCGGGTCGCGTCTTAGTTTGGAATTTCGTCTCTCCGCCCATTTCGCAAGTTCGGCGCGCGGTCGAACTGGCGCTCCTGACCTTAAACGGGCATTGGAAGCAAGCATCCAGAAGGGCCGAAAGGCATAGAGCCGGCCTTCGACCAAAACCAAGGAGGTGCATAATTCAACGATGCCGATGCCGTTGAAAAAACTCGCGATATATGGCGAATATTCACTTTTTAACCCCGGAACTCGTGCGCGTAGGAAGGATCAGGGAGGCGGTCGCAGGCTCATCGCCGCTTCTCAGCCGTCATGCGCTCGAGCCCGGCTCGTGGGGATCGTGCGTCTCGATAACGGCAGTTTCTACATTATTCCGGCCGATCGGAAGCATGTGACACGTTCAAGATTGCTAGGAACGCGAATTTGAAACATTTTTGACTCCGAACCCGAACTCTATCTGGGGAATGTCGGCTGAGGGAGCGGCGTCGCCATGTGGATGCGGTACATTCTCGCGATGGCATTGCTCGTCGGCTGGATTACTTTGGCGAAAGCGGACACGAATTTCCAAGAGTGCAGGCGCTTATGCGGCGCGGACGAAAAATGTGTTAAACATTGCGAGGCTCATCATCATCACCCTCATCGTCATCATCGTCATCATCGTCATCCCTACTACCGAACCCCACAGCCTACCCCGTATTTGGCAAAGCCGCCGATTCTAGAAACCGGCTACGATTTCCTCTATGCCAAAGGTTCAGAGGAAGACGGCTACGCCCTATATTCTTACGTCATCCTTCGCAATGGCTCGGACCGAGAGTTAGCCTTTATGCGCGAAATCCTTTCGAGGGTGCAGCCCGTACGCCGTCTGCCGACAGACCGAAATCGCACGAACATTCTTTATATCCCGACCGAAACCGAAGCCCACCCCACCCCGCACGAAACCGCCCGCTTATATTCTGTAATCGATGAGCTGGCCTTTGGCGAACACACCCAGGAATTTCTTTCGCGCGACTCCCTTTTACCGGTTCACTACAATTTCTCGATGGCGACTCTGCTGCTCGACCATCTCTGCGACAAGCCCGCTGAGGCAGTCAAAGAGATATGCGGAGGCGATCTATCCGGCGGTCCCTATATCCTCACCTATGGCACAAAGATAAGTGACCTCAGTCCTCTGCCGCCGCCTTTCTTGTTGGTCGATCTGACCACCATCCATCAAGGGGCCTTTGGGCAAGTCGTCTCGGCTTACCTCGGTCAGGTGAAGGCCAAGGACTTTTCGGACCGCACGAAGATCGATACCTTCCGCCTGAAACTTCTGAACCTCATGCTGATAGCAGCCGAACTCGATGAAGCCAATATCGGCAGCAGTCGCCGGCGTAGTTCATGAGGTCAATCCTGGAAAGAAACCAGACGCAGGGAGGCCACAGCAGGAATGAGCGTCGTCCTCTACCATTTTGCAGCGATCGTGATTATCGGAGCCATTTTGTGGACGATATTCTCATCCGTGTATCCGGGCTTCGCCATTGACAGTACGCTGGCGTTGGCGATCGGACTGACCGCGATCGTCATCGAAGGAGCGATCGTCTTCTTCTGGCGACGAATAGCTGGCCGGAAATAAGGCTTGCGGCGTGCCAGACTTTCTCGTTTCCGAAATTGACCCCTCTCTCGCGTGGTCGCAGCCCCCGCACCTATTCCGCCGCGATGCGCCTATGCTCTTCTGTCGCGAGCCAGCGCTCGGCCTCTAACGCCGCCATGCAGCCGAGGCCCGCGGCCGTCACCGCCTGGCGGTAGATGTCGTCGGTCACGTCGCCCGCTGCGAAGACGCCCGGAACGCTCGTCGCCGTCGAGTTCGACGCGGTCTTGATATAACCGTTCGGCTTGTTCTCGAGCTGGCCCTGAAAAAGTTCGGTGGCGGGGTTGTGGCCGATGGCGACGAAAACGCCATGCGTCTCGCGCATCGTCAGGACGCCGGTCTTGACGTTCTTCAGGCTGACATGGGTGACGCTTGGCGGATCGTCCTGCCATGAATTTCGTCGACGACGGGTGGCCGGAGAAACGGGCTTGTAAACCGGCTGTTCCGTCTTGCTGCGTGATCGGCAGGAAGCGAGCTTGCGCCGCGTAGCGCTAATGCAATATGGCCTTAGAGCCTAAACTGGGAGGATGATCCTGGCGTCACCTGCGACAGTCGTTTTTCACATCGGATTGGAGCGGACGGGGACCACGTCCTTTCAACGCTTTTGCACGAACAATACTAATCTGCTGAAGCGACACTCGATCCTCTATCCGACGAAAACTCTTGCCTTCCGGGTCGACAATCATGGGCCGCTTGTCAAGTCTTACCTGAATGAAGAAGCGGGCGCTGATTTCGCTATTCGATCCGCGCAGGGGCCAAAATCGAGCGTATTGCTGTCGCTATTTCAGGAGATCGCCAAAACATCGGCCAGAACGGTCTTAATCAGCAGCGAGCACTTCTCCTCTCGGTTTCGAAGCCTCGAAATCAAAAACCTTGCGTCGGATTTTTCTCGCTATAACTGCAAAATCTTGGTCGTCGTTCGCGATCATAGGCAGCGCTTCTTCTCGCTTTATTCCACGAGCATAAGGAGTGGCGGCCGCGCCACTCTTGACGATTTTGCCGAAGTGGCGTTGGCGCCGGACAGCGATCAATTTCGTTACCGGAATGTTATAAATTGTTGGGAGCGTTCTTTCGGCAAGAGCAACGTCATCGTCAAGCCTTATGTTTCCAGTAACGGCTTTATCCAGACACTGTTCAACAGCATTTCCCCCGAAGAAGTCGCTTTGCCAAAAGTCGAATATTATCGGGACAATAAATCGCTGAGCCCCAGCGTCGCCGAAGCCTATCGACTGACAAATCTGGCTCTGTGGCCGGCGCAAGACGACGTTTGTTCGCAATCCTATTGGCGTTGGCTGCACAAACGATACTCCCAGGTCCGGATGGAAAGGTGGATTCTTAAAGCCATTAAAGATCCGCGCCCGGGATCGTGGACTCTCAGTGAAGCCAATGTCGAGCGGTTGAACCGGATCGCAAATGAAGATAGCCAATGGCTCTCGGAGAATTATGGAATCGATATCGCGGGTCATGACATCGAAATCGGCCAAGGGGGAAAAAACGGGTCGGAAAGCACGGCGGCCGCGGCGGAAATACTCGCCGCGGCATTGAACAACCAAGTACGAGGCCAGTGGGATTTTATCGACGCTGCTATGCCGGCGCTAAGTCCGATCATCCGCGTTTGGGACCGGTGGCGGATGAAAGAGCTTTTGCCGAGCACGACGCCCGGGAGCATTTTCCGCTCACGCAAAATGGGTGAAAAATGAAGCGGAAAATACTACCTGCGCGCCGCAGCGGCTGCTATTCCGCCGCGATGCGCCGGTGTTCTTCCGCCGCGAGCCAGCGCTCGGCCTCGAGCGCCGCCATGCAGCCGAGGCCCGCGGCCGTCACCGCCTGGCGATAGACCTCGTCCGCCACGTCGCCCGCGGCGAAGACGCCCGCAACGCTCGTCGCCGTCGAGTTTGGCGCCGTCTTGATATACCCGTTCGGCTTGATCTCGAGCTGGCCCTGAAAAAGTTCGGTGGCCGGATGGTGGCCGATGGCGACGAAAACGCCATGCGTCTCGCGCGTCGTCAGGACGCCGGTCTTGACGTTCCTCAGGCTGAGATGGGTGACGCCCGGCGGATCGTCCTGCCCGTGAATTTCATCGACGACATGGTCCCAGACGATTGCGACGTTGGGGCGCTTTGCCAGCCGCTCCTGCAGGATGCGCTCCGCCCGGAACGCTGAGCGGCGATGGACGACCGTCACCTTGGAGGCGAGATGGCTGAGATAAAGCGCCTCCTCGACGGCGGAGTTGCCGCCGCCGACGACGATGACATCCTTGCCGCGATAGAAAAATCCGTCGCAGGTGGCGCAGGCGGAGACGCCATAGCCCTTGAACCTTTGTTCCGACGGCAGATCCAGCCATTTCGCCTTGGCGCCCGTGGCGATGATCAGAGAATCGCAGACATAGGCCTCGCCGCTATCGCCGAACAGCCGGAACGGATGCCGGCCGAGCTCGACCTTGACGATATGGTCGGGGATCATGCGGGCGCCGACATTTACAGCCTGGGCCTTCATCTGCTCCATCAACCAGGGGCCTTGAACGGCCTCCGCGAAGCCCGGGTAATTTTCGACGTCCGTCGTGATCATCAGCTGACCGCCCGACTCGAAGCCGGCGATCAGCAGCGGCTCCAGCATCGCTCTCGCCGCATAGATCGCCGCCGTGTAGCCGGCTGGACCCGACCCGACGATGATGACTTTGGCGTGCGAGGAATTTTGCGGCGAGGGAGCGGACATTAATGTGTTCTCGATGGTGCGAGCGCGGCCGGAGCCGCTGTACCCCAGAATCTATTCACCTGCGCCGCAACCGGCAAGAGCAGCGATCGCCGATCAGCGGCGCGGCGGCGGCGCGGCGGGCCGTAGAACGAGGGCGCCGACGCCCGCCGAGAGATTTACGCCGGACTGCACGCCGACGGAGAGCGGTTGCAGGCTGATCGAGCGATTGTTGCCGCCAACCAGCGCATTGGCGCTGAGGCCGCCGCCAAAAGAGGCGCTCCCGCTCGCGCCGACGAATTCGCCGGCGAGCGCATTTTGCGGCAGGGCGCTGCCGGCGGTGAACACGGCCCAGACGAAACGGCCGCCCGCGGTGAAGCCGAGACTGGGGCCGAACGTCCGGATTGTTCCGACATAATATTGCCGCGGGCCGCGGCGCGGCGTCAGCACGCATGACAGGGCGCGGTCCGACGTGACGACAAGGCCAATGCCGGGAGCGACATTACATTCGAGCAGTCCGGCGCGCGGACGAGCGTCGGCGGAACCGGCGGCAGCGGCCATCAAGGCTGCGCCGGCGAGCCACGCGGTCAGCTTCGGCAAAAAAGACGCATTCATTGAGTTTCCTCCTTGACGATCCGGTCGATTCCGCGTTGGTGCGGCCGGACCGGCGCGAAGCGCGGCGGCGACACAAACAAGTTAACCCCGATGGATCTGAGCGATCCCCACCGGCGAAGCGAACCTATAGCGATGGCGCAGCTTTTCCGCCAGTTTTCGGCGTTCGCCGGAGTCGGCCTGGTCGCCACGGGCGTGCATTATGCCGTCTTGATCGGATTGGTGGAGCTCGCGCACGCGGCGCCCGCGCCGGCGGCCTTCGCGGGAAGCATCACCGGCGCGATCATCTCCTACGCCCTCAATCGGCGGCACACTTTCCGCTCGCGCCAGCCGCATTTGCGGGCGGGCGGGCGCTTCGCGGTCGTCGCTCTCGGCGCGGCGGCGCTAACCTATCTGTTCATGTCGCTTTTCGTAAATGTCGCAGGCGCGCCCTATCTGCCCGCCCAAGTTGCGACCACCGGCATCGTCACGCTGTGGACATTCCTGGCGCACAAGCGATGGACGTTCGCCTGACGGCGCACCACCGCCTGGGGAGCGCACACCCCCCAAGCCCGGCGACATTGTCACACCATCAAGGACCCATCAAGGACCGGGAAACGTCCATTTCCTTCGCATTACTGGGTTTGCGATGGATTGTCTCGGGCGTCGTGACCCGAAGGGGCGTCAGAGTCCATGACGCCGGGCGCATTAACGTCCTTTTCGTTCCGTTGGTCCTGATGGGCGAGCGGCGGCACGCTCACGCTCCGCCCTGTCACCAAATAAGGGGCCATCGGACCAAAAGTGCGGACCTGAGCGGCGGCGATGCCCGCAAAAGCGCACGCGGCCACGGCTCCTATGACAATTTTCTCAAGCAGTTTCATGAAACTCTCCAACGCTGCCTTGCGCACCGCAGAATCCACCGACAATAGAACGCGCGAGGCGGCGCGAAGTTCGCGAAGGTTTTCGAAAAAGCCAGGGCGCCGCGTCAGCCTCGCGCGTCATCTCGCCGCGGGCCGCCGGCGCGGTCTGAAGGCGAGGGAGAAGCAGGGCTAGGCGCGTCGCGAAGCCGGCGATCGCCGCGCCCTGCAACGACCCTGGCGGCCTCGGAAGGCGTTGTCGCTATTTTTCGCGCTTAGCGCAGGCGCTGGATTTGATGAATAGTGAACCCATTGCGGATCCGGCTTGCGATCGACAAAGCGCCTCGCCGATTGATCGTCAGAAAGCAGCGTCTCCCCACAGAAACAGACGCAATCCCGCATCATCCTATAAACCTTTTTTCCTTATGTTTATAAATAGACCCTACTCAGGAAGCGATCCGCGCGCTCCCATGGTTCGAATCAAGCCGCGCCATTCGAGGATTCGATTCCGAATCCCACAAAATTTGAACATAGCTTGGTTTCCCCATGCCGTTGGATTTTCTCGACGGCGGCGGTTGTGCTCTCCGCTCGACAACGGGCGCCGGTTCGAGCCTTTATTGACCAGGAAGGTGAACGGATGAAGCGGCTAATCGTCAATGCCGACGACCTGGGGTACAGCCAGGAAGTAAATGCGCAGATATTTGGGGGGATCGACAATGGGCACATTACCTCGGCGACACTGCTGATGAATGCCCCGGCGGTGGAGGCAGCAGTGCGCGAACTTAGCCACTATCCCCAGGCATCATTTGGCGTCCATCTTAACGTCACGGAGTTCCCGCCCCTGACACGACATCCGGGACAGGCGGAGTTGTGCAACGAAAACGGAGAATTCAAAAAAAAGGAGCTTTGGGTCCCGTCGACGACAGAGATCCGGGAAGCGATCTTTACGGAATGGTGCGGTCAGGTGCAGCGGGCATATGATCTTGGCGTGCCGGTTTCTCACCTTGATTCGCATCACCATGTCCACACCCGGCCAAAACTGTTTCCGGTGTTGAAGCGAGTGCAACGGCGCTTCGGCATCCGTAAGGTGCGGCTGACCCGCAATATTTACGCCCTTGGTTCACGTCTGCGCATTGGGCTGCTTCCGGCCAAGGCGGCTTGGAACCTTGCGTTACGAAATTATTACCGCACCCAGACGACCGACGGCTTCACCGATTTTTCAACTTTCCATAGCCGCCTGGAAGCCGACTTGCCCTGGCGGGGCGCCATCGAGCTGATGTGCCATCCGGGCGATCCGCGTTTCGAAACGGAAACCAATCTACTGGGTACCGACTGGCGGGAGACCCTGTCCTCGCGGGCGCAGCTGATCAGCTACAACGGCCTATGACAGGGCCATTTTCCCTGGCATGCGGACATAATCCCCGTGTCGAAATCGGAAACTCAGGTTCAATTAGCATGGAACGGCTAGAACCTTAAACAATCCTGCAAGAAAACGACAGCTGACCTGTGATAGGTGTTTTTGCTCTTTCTGCTGGTTTGGATGAAGAGCGATGACGGAACGGTCGGTTGTGTTCGTGTGGGATAATTTTGGCCCGATTCACGCCGATCGTTGCGACGCCGTGGCGCGACATTTTGGCGACCGGCGCGAGGTGCATGGGATCGAGCTGGGCGGCAGAAGCCACCTCTACTCGTGGCATTCGCAGGACGGCGCGGCGTTTCAAAAGCACACGCTGTTCCCTGGCGCGGTGATCTACAAGGTGCCCTTTTTCAAAAGGGCGGCGGCGCTGTTGCGGGCCTGCTGGGCGCGCCGCCCGGCCGATTTTTTCTTCTGCAATTACAATTCGCCGCATATTTTCTGGACCGCTCTGGCGCTGCGGCTGACCGGCGCCCGGGTGTTCGTGGTGAACGATTCGAAGTTCGACGATTACCGGCGCTATCTTTCGCGCGAGCTCGTCAAGCGGATGTTTTACCTGCCCTATAACGGGGCGATCGCCTCGGCCGCCCGCGCCGCCGACTATCTGCGTTTCCTCGGCGTTCCCGAGAGCCGCATCCAGTTGCACTATGACAGCATGTCGACCGAGCGGATCCGCCGCCTCGCCGGGGTCGCCAGGGCGCCGGGCGGCCCGGCGTTCGCGGCGCGGCACTTCACCATCGTCGCGCGGCTGATTGAAGAGAAGAACATTTCGATGGCCTTGCGGGCTTACGCGCTCTATCGGGCCGAGGCGCCGCGGCCGCGCCAGCTGCATGTCTGCGGCTCGGGGCCGCTCGAGGCGCGGCTGCGCGCGGAGGCGGTAGAGCTTGGACTTGGCGACAGCGTGGCGTTTCGCGGCTTTTTGCAGATCGAGGAGGTCTGTCCGGTGCTCGGGAAAACCCTGGCGCTCTTGCTGGTCAGCGCGCAGGAGACGTTCGGCAATGTGGTGATCGAGGCGCAGGCGCTGGGGGCGCCGGTGATCGTGTCGGACAATTGCGGCGCGCGCGACATGCTGGTGCGCAACGGCGTCAACGGCTTCGTCGTCGAGCCGGACAATCCGGCCGGGCTCGCCTATTTCATGGGCCTTCTCGATCGCGACGAGGCGCTGTGGCGGCGCATGGCGCTGGCCAGCGAGCCGTTCGCCGCGCTCGGCGACGCCGCGCATTTCGCGAGAGCCGTCGCCGCGCTGACCGCGCGTCCGAAGCGGGCCCTGGCCCAAGGCGCGCCGCAAGGCTCACCGCCGGCGGCACAAGGCGCGGCGATCGCCAACCGGCTCCGCGACGGCGCCCAGCCCATAGACCAAATCCGCCTCGCCTTAAACCTGCTCCGGCGCCCGGCGGCGAGATGACGCGGCGACATCGCCGCTTCTTAAATTTCTCATTTCGAAAGTCGAGGCCTGAAGTTTCGGGTTTCAAGAGCTCGTCTTGCTAGCTAAAACCTGACGCATGGGCCTTTTTATCGCTCGTCTGCGTTCAAATTGTTCGGGCTACGCTAACGTGCTGGAGCCGTTGCCGCAGGACAATGCGTTGGCGAGCTTGAGCAAATCGGTGTGAAATTGTAAGCGAGGTTGGCTCGCCCTATCTTCATCGTTGCTCGTTGCTCTCGACTGCGTCCGCTTGATCACGTCCGTTCGATCGTCGCCTCTCACGCGCCATAAGGTTGGATTTATGAGTGATTTCCACACGGAAGCCTATCAATTGCAGGCCCAGCATCATCTGCGCGATCGCGAAAATCACGCCAAGGGCGGCGAGGCGCTGCTGAGGTGCTGGCTCGATAATTCGACTTCAGACAACTGGCATCACAACCGAATGTACCAGTTCGCGAAATTATTCGCGGCCGACGGCGGGTCGACATGGCTCACCGTCGGCGACGGAAGATTTGGCCTTGATTCCGTCGCGTTGAAGAAAAGAGGCATAAAAAACGTCTTGCCGAGCGACATTGCGGCGAGCGGCCTCAAGCGGGCGAAGGAAACGGGGCTTATCGAGTCCTACGCGATCGAGAATGCGGAGCAAATGAGCTTTGAGGATGGCCAATTCGACTATGTCATGTGCAAGGAGGCCTATCATCATTTCCCGAGACCTTTCGCCGCTCTCTACGAAATGCTGAGAGTAGCGAAGAAAGGCGTTATCATCGTCGAACCGAATGATTACTGGCAGAGCATAGTCGGCAAAATCGCCTTCTGCGTAAAGCGATTATTGGGCAAAGCTCAGCATGTTGATCAGGACCGCTATGAGGAGTCCGGGAACTATGTCTATTCCGTCTCGGAACGTGAGATAGAGAAGCTTTGCATGGGATTGGATTTGCCGCACGTATTCATCAAAGGCATCAATGCTGTCTACATTGAAGGCGGAGAATATGTTCCGGCAACGTGGGCAACGCCCATATTTATACGCATGCGGCTCACAATCATGTTGCTCGACTTGCTTTGCGCTCTGCGCCTGTTCAAACCAACCCGGCTGTTGACTTGTATATTCAAGAGCGAACCGTCTGATTTACTTAGACGTCAGTTCCGGGAGGCAGGGTGGAAACTTGTGGATCTCCCCCGCAATCCGCATAGGCGCGCGCGCGACGAATCGCGCCTCTCGGCATAAAGCCCCAGCGAGCGCCTTTGACGCAATTTTTTTGGGGGCTGCGACGCCACGAATGTAGTCGCCTTTTTTCCGAAGACGGCCACCGCTCCAACGATGTCCGCGCCGCCAAATGTGGATCTGGCATCTGGAAGGAAGCAGTCCGCCAAGTTTGCGCGGCAGGTGATCCTGACCTTCGCGCGGCGCGGGGTTTGCGTCGTTTTCTGGCGAAAAAGCCACACCGCCGGACAAAGCGCGGCGCCTCGCGCTTGCGGATGGACAGGATCGGCCGCCGGCCATATAAACTGCGCCGTCGCGGCGGATGACGAGAGTTTCGACGATGATCCAGAACGCGGGCGCCCCGGGCCTCGCTGATCCTTCGGCGCGGGCGCGCCGGACGATGGTCGATTGCCAGATCCGGACCTTCGACGTCACCGACGCCGCGCTGCTGGCGCGGATGCTCGCCGTGCCGCGCGAGCGGTTTTTGCCCGCCGGGCTGCGGCCCCTCGCCTACTCCGACGCCAGTTTGCAGCTCCAATCGGGCGCGCCCGGCGCCGCGCCGCGCAGCCTGCCGCCGCCGCTGATTCTGGCCCGCCTGCTGCAGAGCGCGCGGGTGATGGCCAGCGACAAGGCGCTGGTGGTCGCGGCGGCCGGCGGCTATTCGACGGCGCTGCTCGCCGGCCTCGCCGGCGCGGTCGTCGCGCTCGAGGCCGATCCGGCGCTGTTCCGCGAGCTCCGGGCCAATCTCGACGGCTTCGGCCTCGGCGGCGTCCGCGCGCTGTGCGGCCCGCTCGCCGCCGGCGCGCCGGACGAGGCCCCGTTCGACCTCATCGTCATCGACGGCGCCGTCGCCGCCCATCTCGCGCCGCTGCTCGGGCAGCTGAGCGACGGCGGACGGCTGGTGACGATCTTGCGCCTGGCCGACGGAACCGCCAAGGCGGTCCGTTATGACAAGGCCGCCGGCGCCGCCGGCTATCGCATCCTGTTCGACGCTCCGGCGCCGGCGCTGGAGGCCTTCGCGGCGGCGGCGGAATTCACCTTTTGAGAGCGGCGAAGCAGAGAGTTGTGGCGAGGGGGCCGGCGGCCGGCCGGGCCCGCGCCGCGGCGTTGGTCCTCGCCTGCTTTCTGGCGCCGGCTGCGCCGGGCGCGGCGGAGACCATGTCGAGCGCCTTGATCCGCGCCTACGGCGGCAACCCCGACCTCAACCAGCAGCGCGCCGGCGTGCGCGCCGCGGACGAGAATATTCCGCGCGCCACTTCCGGCTGGCGGCCGACCCTGTCGGCCAACGGGCAGTTCGGCTACAACTACCTCGACACCATCCAGGGCGGCGCGCGGACCCGCGGCAGCACGCCGCCGACCAACGTCGGCCTGACCGTCACCCAGAATCTGTTCAACGGCAACCGCACGCTCAACAGCGTGCGGCAGGCGGAATCGAACATTTTCGGCTCGCGCGAAGTTCTGCGCAACACCGAGCAGGACGTGCTGCAAACCGGCGCCACCGCCTATATGGACGTGCTGCGCGACACCGCGATCCTCGATCTGCGCCGCAACAACATCACCGTGCTCGAAGAGCAGCTGCGCCAGACCCGCGATCGCTTCAACGTCGGCGAGGTGACGCGCACCGACGTCGCCCAGGCCGAGTTCGAGCCTTGCGACGGCGCGATCGGATTATTTCACCGCACAGGCCATTCTGCAGGACAGCATCGCGACCTATCGCCGGATCATCGGCGTCGAGCCGACCCGGCTGGAGCCGGCGCGGACCATCGAGGCGCTGCTGCCGAAAAACTTGAACGTCGCGGTGGCGCTGGCGCTGGAGCAGCATCCGGCGGTGCAGGCGGCGCTGCACGCGGTCGACGCCGCGGCGCTGCAGGTCAAGCTGGTCGAGGGCGAGCTTTACCCGACCCTCAACATCGTCGGCAATGTGCAGCATCAAACCGATTATCTCGGCGTCCGCAACGCCACGCTGCTCAACGGCTCGGTGTCGGGCGTGCTGTCGGTGCCGATCTACACCGGCGGCGAAGTCGACGCCCGGGCCCGCCAGGCCAAGGAGACGCTGGCGCAGGCGCGCCTGCAGGCCGATCTGGAGCGCGACGTGGTGCGCGCCGCGGTGGTGTCGGCCTGGGGCCAGCTCGATTCGGCGCGGGCGGTGATCCAGTCGGCGCGGGCGGCGGTCAAGTCGGCGGAGATCGCGCTCGACGGCATAAGGGAGGAGGCCAAGGTCGGCCAGCGCACCACCTTCGACATTCTGTTCCAGCAGCAGGCCCTGCTCAACACGAGGGTCAGCCTGGTCACCGCCGAGCGCGACCGGGTGGTCGCCTCCTACGCGGTGATGGCGGCGATCGGGCGGCTGTCGGCGGCCAACCTCGGCCTCAATGTCGCGACCTATGATCCGACCATCCATTTCGACCAGATCAAGGACAAATGGATCGGCCTCAGAACCCCCGACGGACGGTGAACGGAAGCGCTGTGTGGCGATGCGGCCGCGCCCCTCGGCGCGGGCCCGGGCGACGCCGCAGACATCGTAGGCATGCCCTTTCGGATCGGCTGGCCGCTCGGCGGCCTCAGCTAGCGGACCCTGTCGCATAGGGCTCGACGCTCTGCTCGATGGCGCCGAAAATGGAGCGGCCGTCGGCGCCGCGCATTTCGATTCGCACCGTGTCGCCAAACCTCATAAATGGCGTCTTCGCCGCGCCCCGGAGAATGGTTTCCGCCATCCGGATTTCAGCGAGGCAAGAATAGCCGAGCCCTTGATCGGCGATTGCGCGGCCGGGACCGCCGTCCGCGCCTCGGTTCGAAACGGCGCCAGAGCCGATGATCGTTCCAGCCGCCAAAGCTCTGGTCTTGGCCGCGTGGGCGATGAGGGCGGGAAAATCGAAGATCATATCGACGCCGGCGTTCACCAATCCGAACAACGCCTCATTTCGCCAGACCCGCAACGGAAGATGAAGCTTGGCGCCATCCCATGCCGGGCCAAGCTCCGCCGGCGTGACCGCGACGGGCGAAAAAGCCGAGGAAGGCTTCGATTGGACAAAACCGAAGCCCTTCGCGAGTTCGGATGGAATCAAGTTGCGCAGAGAGACGTCATTGACCAGCAGAACGAGCGCGATCGCCGCGGCGGCGGTTTCGCGGCTCGCGCCCACAGGAACATCATCGACGATGACGGCGACCTCTGCCTCGAAATCGACGCCGAAGCCTTCGTCGGCCACCCTGATCGGCTCGCGGGGCGCAAGGAAGCCGTCCGATCCCCCCTGGTACATCAGTGGATCAGTCCAGAAGCTTGCCGGCATCTCGGCGCCGCGGGCTTTGCGCATGAGCTCGACATGGCTGACATAGGCTGAACCATCGAGCCATTGAAATGCGCGCGGCAGCGGCGAGAGCGCATCATGCTCATGAAAGCGTTCCGTCGGGATCGCCCCGATCTCGAGCTGCGCGGCGAGCGCCTCGAGCCGCGGCGCGACGCGCGCCCAATCATCGAGCGCTGTCTGGAGGGTGGCGGCGATCGCGCCCGCATCGGCTGCTTGCGTCAGATCGCGAGAGACAACGACGAGCCTTCCATCGCGCGCGCCGTTTCTGAGCGTTGCGAGCTTCATGGCCCTGTCCAGTCGCGCCGCTTCGGATCGAAGTGCTTTTCCAAGCCGCGCCAACAGTCGATGTAATCGCGTTGCAACGTCGGCAGCCTGGCGGCGTACTCCGTCACATGTTGCGGGTAGCGTGTCTCGAACATGAAAGCGAGGGTGTCGGCAAGCTTCTGCGGCCGCAGCTCGGCAAGGCTCGCCTGGTCGAATGCCTGTTTGTCCGGCCCATGCGGCAGCATGCAATTGTGAAGAGAGACGCCGCCGGGCGCGAAGCCCTCGGCCTTGGCGTCATAATGGCCGTAGATCAGGCCCATGAACTCGCTCATAATGTTGACATGATACCAAGGCGGCCGAAACGAATGCTCGGCCACGAGCCAACGTTCGGGGAAAATCACGAAATCGACATTCGCCGTGCCGGCCTCGCCGGAAGGCGCGGTGAGCACCGTGAAAATCGAAGGGTCCGGATGATCGAAAAGGATCGCGCCGACCGGGGCAAAATTGCGCAGATCATATTTATAGGGCGCGTAATTGCCGTGCCAGGCGACCACGTCGAGAGGGGAATGGCCAATCTCTGTGCAGTGGAAGCCGCCACACCATTTGACGGTGAGGCGGCACGGCGTCTCCTTCTCCTCGAACCACGCTGCGGGGGTCTCGAAGTCGCGTCGGTTTGCGAGGCAATTGGCGCCGATCGGCCCGCGTTCCGGCAGCGTGAATTTGGCGCCGTAATTCTCGCACACATAACCACGCGAGGGACCGCCGCTGAGCGCGACCTTGAATTTCATCCCGCGCGGGACGACGGCAATTTCGCCCGGCCCGACGGCGAACCGGCCAAGCTCGGCAGCGATATCAAGGCCGCCGGTCTGCGGCGCGATCAGCAATTCGCCGTCGGCGTTGTAGAAGTAGTCATCGATCATGTCCTCGGTGACATGATAGATGTGGGCCGCCATTCCGGTCTGGGTGTTGACGTCGCCGGCCGTCGTCATCGTGCGCATTCCGGTCACGAAGGTCAGCGGCTCGTTCGGAATTGGCGGCGGCCCCCAGCGCAACTGGCCGAGCGGCAGGTCATGATCGACGATATGGGGGGCGGTTTTCCAGTTGCTTACCCCAATGCGCTCGAACCGGCCGGTGTGTTGGACTGAAGGGCGTATGCGGTAGAGCCAGGAACGCTCATTGGAGCCGCGCGGCGCAGTGAACGGCGAACCCGACAATTGTTCGGCGTAGAGGCCATAAGGACACCGCTGCGGCGAGTTCTGTCCTTGCGGCAGGGCGCCGGGCAGCGCTTCGGTCTGGAACTCATTGCCGAAGCCGTGCATGTATTGACTGGCCATGGCGAGTCTCCCCTCCAGCGCAGGATAACGCCAAAAGCGCTCGCCGCCTATTGAGCCTAGCACAGCCTAAATCGAGGGCCGGATATTTCCGCTCCACGGTGGTTCAAGCGCTGATGACGCCGCGCTGGATCTGATCCTGTTCGATCAACTCGAACAGAGCGCGAAAATTGCCTTCGCCAAAACCTTCGTCCCCCTTGCGTTCGATGAACTCGAAAAAGATCGGTCCGATCACGGTTTTCGAGAAAATCTGCAACAGAAGCTTCGGCTTTCCGCCTTCGACAATTTCGCCGTCAATGAGAAGGCCGCTGGCGCGCAGCTGGCTTAAAGGTTCGCCATGTCCCGGCAACCGGCTTTCGATCCGCGCGTAATAGACTTCCGGCGGAGGCGGCATGAAAGGAAGGCCTCGCGTGGCGAGGCTGCTCACGGTTTCGAACACGTTTCGGCAGCCGCAGGCGATATGCTGGATGCCCTCGCCCCGGTATTGGCGCAGATATTCCTCGATCTGGCTTTGATCGTCGGCGAACTCGTTGATCGGAATGCGGATCTTGCCGCAAGGGCTGGTCAAGGCGCGCGAGAACAGGCCGGTCTTTTTTCCTTCGATTTCGAAATAGCGGATCTGTCGGAAATTGAAGAGACCCTGATAGAAGCGATACCAGCGGTCCATGTCGCCACGATAGACGTTGTTGGTTAGATGATCAAGATAATCTATCCCGCATCCTACGCGTTTCGGATCTGCTTCGCCGATCCAATCGAACTCTTTCGCATAGGGCGATCCCTTTGCGCCATAGCGGTCGATGAAATAGATGAGGCTGCCGCCGACGCCTTCGATCGCCGGGACGTCGAGCGTTTTTGCGCCGCCTGCGCCGGCATAAGGTTTGCCGCCCCTCGCCACGGCATGAGCGAACGCATGCGCGGCGTCAACCACCCGCCACCCCATGGCGGGCGCGCATGGCCCGTGAAGATCGACAAATCGGCCGCCGAAACTCTCTCCGTCGGCGTTCAGGATATAATTGACGTCGCCCTGACGATAGAGATCTATCGGCCGCAACTTGTGGCGCGCGACGCGTTCGAAGCCCATTTGCTGGAATAGCGCCGCGAGCGATTCAGGTTGCGGATGGACGAATTCGACAAATTCGAATCCATCGGTTCCAGCCGGATTGTCGGCGCTGATTTCGGCACGAGGCGCATCATGTGGAAACGGGCCCATTGTTCGTCACCCTTCTGCGAAGCCGCGAATGGAACTTCGAAAACCGCAAGTCATCCCTGTAGAGCGCATCGATCGGCGAGGCTGCCCGCGTAGGTCTGGGCGCCGTGAGTAAACACTCTGTCGCCTGGCTCAATCGCCGCGATCGCTATATCCGGCTTTGCGGCGAGCCTCGCGTAGACCGCGCCGAAATCGGTCTTGGTCGTCGAATCGAGCAATTCTTGCAAGGATGGAACGACGAAATAGATCTGCTGGAAGTCGTCGATGCGGTAGGGCGTGCGCATGACGCGTTCAAGATCGAAGCCTATTCGGTGCGGCGAGGCGGATTCGAGCGCGAATATCGACTCGGTTCTGGAAGAAACAATCCCCGCGCCGTGGATCCTCAGCCCGGCTGGGGTTTCGAGCAGACCGAACTCGACAGTATACCAATAAAGCCGCGCCAGATTGTGCAGCCGCCCGAGTCTGAGGGCGCGAAGGCCTCCCTCGCCATAGGCCTGCATGTAGTCGGCGAACGCCGGATCGGTCAGCAGCGGGACATGGCCGAAAACGTCATGAAAGACGTCGGGCTCCTCGAGATAGTCGAGCTGATCCGGGCGGCGAATGAAATTGCCCGCGGGAAAGCGCCGATGCGCCAGATGATCGAAGAAAACCGCGTCCGGCACGAGGCCCGGCACGGCCACGACGCGCCAGCCCGTGAGCGCGCTCAGGCGCTCGTTCAGGCGGCGAAAATCCGGGATGCCAGCCCCGTGAAGATCGAGCGCCTCGAGTCCACGCAGGAAAGCGTCGCAGGCGCGCCCCGGGAGGATCTGCGCCTGCCGATCGTAGAGCGCAACCCAAATTTGATGCTCTGCGTCGCTATAGGCGTCAAACCCTTGCGGAATGGTCCAATCCGGATTGGCCCCGGCCGGCGGCTCATCGATCTTGTCGAGCCGTTCCATTGCGTCTGATCCTGCCCGCGTCAGTTAAACTCGGTTTGTCGGCCGCGTCGTCCAACGGCGAGGCGGATTCTTGGCGGCTCGCCGAAACCTCTCGCGCCGCGCCGCAATTCATTATTTAAGCGCAAAACCTTTCGTCGAAAGCCTGTAAGCAAAAAATACGCCGAAAACGACGCAGCAGTTTTGCCGTAATCTCCCCGTGTTCCCGCGCGGCCAGCTTTTTCCCCATTTTCCCAAAAAAGAGGATACTCTCGAAGTCAACCGCTCCCTGACCCTTTCTTCTGCCTCCAAGGTGGACCATGAACACAGCTAACCTCCAGCTCGAAGGTATCTACACCGTAATGGTTGCTCTGATTGATGTCATGCGGGAAAAGGGACTCCTCGACGGCGAGGAGATTGATCAGATGCTGGCCGGCGTCGAGAAGACCCTGGCGTCCGATCCGGGTCGGCCGGCCGAACTCAGAAAGGCAAATGTTGACGCCATTTGCTTCCCGGCCCGATTCCTAAGGCTCGCATTGCGCGCCTCTTCCGAAGGCCATCGCCCTTCCTTCGCGCAAGTGGCCGGCCGCGTGGGGCAGACGAAGACCGACTCTTGAAGAGCGCGGCTGACCTTCGTCCCGGGGTCGCCAGAGCGCACCCACACCCAGATTCAGAATTGGGCAATTGACTTCACACGACAACGCGCGCAGCGTCCCGCGCGCAGCTACTGGGTCGTTATGCAGTGATCGCCGGCCTACAGCATCTTGCCAACGATCTCCATCATCTCCGCGGCTGAAAAAGCCCGTAGGGATTCCGTGCGAACGTTACCCAGCGCGCCGAGGCTCAAATTAAGCGCCGTGGCGGATGCTTCATCTGGCGCCTCCACGATCGTGATGATGTCATGTTTTCCTTGCGTCCAGTAAAACTCCTTCAGAGTCGCTCCGAATGTCTTCGCCATTTGCCTGAAGGCTTCCGCCCGCTTCGGGGAGTCCTTTACGTTACGGATCCCTTGGTCAGTGAAGTTCACAAGCACGACATAGGTCAGCATGGTGATCCTCCCATTACTTGATGCACCTTCAACTGGACCGCGCGGCCCGTAACTGTCCAGAACTAGGTCAGGCTGGCCTGCGATCACCAAGTCAACACCGACCGAGCAGCCGCCCTTACTCGTCAAGGCAGAGCTATTCTCCGGTGATGATCCGGCGTTTCTCTTCGAACTCGGTCTTGTCGATCTCACCGCGCGCGAAGCGCTCCTTTAGGATTTCAAGCGCAGCTGAAGAGCTCTCCCGCCTTTTCTCGCGCATGTTGCCCTCTTTGCCGCCGTTAGTGCGCCGGTCGCCACAGCACCAACACCACATGATCGTACTCCGCCTTTTTTCGGCAGTCCCGTTACTTCCTTTCGGGACAGTTGAAGCGCCCTAGGATATAGGGTCTTGTCATCCTGTCGGCTAGGGGTTGTCGAGTTCGGATGTCTGGCTTATGCTTCACCGACCGGCTTATGCCACAGATCTATAGCGGCCGCTCAGAACGCGCTCTTCGTCTTGGCCGGAGTGAGACGTCAAGCGCGCGTGCAGCTACGCCGTCACCATCAAGGCCGCCCTAACTCATCCGGTAGAAGGTTCAACGATAAGAGGTTTACGCATCGTCGCGAGGTGGCGCTATGCTGAATAAATCGCTTCTGCCTGTGACTGTCGCCGCGCTGCTGTGCGCTTGCCTTCCGGCCGGCAGTCAAGACCATGCTTTCGATGCGGCCCGCGCGGCCGCCGCGGCTCCAACGAGCGTCACGGTTTCCTTCAAGGAGTGGACTGTGCCGACGCCAGGGTCGCATCCGCACGATCCGCTGGCGGCGGCCGACGGAGCCATCTGGTACACCGGCCAGATGGCGAGCACCTTGGGGCGGCTCGACCCAAAGACGGGCGTTTTCAAGGAATACCGGACGAAAACGCCCAACTCGGGGCCTCATGGACTGGCTGCCGATAAGGAGGGAAACATTTGGTTTACCGCGAACTTCCAAGGATATATCGGCAAGCTCGATCCCAAGACGGGGGCGATCGCCGAATATCGCTTGCCTGATCCCCAAGCCCGCGATCCGCATACGCCGGTTTTCGACCAAGCGGGGATCCTCTGGTTCACGGTGCAAGGAGGGAACATGGTCGGGCGACTAACGCCGCAAACGGGCGAGGTAAAATTGCAGCGCGTGCCGACTCCGAACGCTTATCCCTACGGTATCGCGGTGAATTCCCGCGGCGTTCCGTTCTTCGCCGAGTTCGGCAGCAACAAGCTGGCGAGCATCGACCCGGCGACGATGACTATCCATGAATATACGCTGCCAAACGCGGAGAGCCGCCCGCGGAGGATCGCCATCGGCGCAGATGACGCGATCTGGTACTCGGACTATGCGCGGGGGCGTCTTGGCCGATTTGATCCAAAAACCGGCGACGCGAGCGATTGGCCTTCGCCCGGCGGCGCGAACTCGGGACCATATGGGATCGCCGTGGTGCAGGACATCGTGTGGTACAGCGAGTCGGGCGTGAACCCGAATACCCTTGTGCGGTTCGATCCGAAGACGGCGAAGTTTGAAACTTGGGATATCCCTTCGGGAGGAGGCGTGGTGCGCAATATGATGGCGACGCAGGACGGCAACCTTGTCCTCGCCTGCAGCGGGGTTGACCGCGTAGCGTTGGTCGACCTGCGGTGAAAATCACTGGTCTCAGCCTCGATCGGCCGTATTCTCCGCGGCGCAGCGTTGATTCGGGCGTCCACGGATTCCAATGAGGCTGCCAGGCTACAGCCGGGAAGCGTGGCGATTGAGGGAGAAAGCGGGATGGAAACAACAACTCGGCCGTTCGAAACGCACCTCGACAAAAATGGCGCGAATTATGTCCAGCTCTCTCCTTTGAGTTTTCTCGACCGAACAGCCAATGTTCATCCGCATCTTCCAAGCATCATTTACGGCGAGCGCATGTTCACCTGGTCGGAGACCAGCAAGCGTTGCCGCCGCTTCGCATCAGCTTTGACGCGTCTCGGCGTCGGCGTCGGCGATGCCGTCTCGGTCATGCTTCCCAACGTTCCGGCGATGTATGAAGCCCATTTCGCCGTGCCAATGACGGGCGGCGTCCTCAACACGCTGAATACCCGGCTCGACGCCGAGAGCATCGCCTTCATGCTGGAGCACGCCGAGGCGAAGGCCGTTTTCATTGATCCAGAGCATGCGGACGTCATGGACAAGGCGCTGGCCTTGCTGCGGCGGACTCCCCGTCCTTTCGTGATCGACGTCGACGACGCGGCCCTGCCGAACGGCCGACGCATTGGCGCAGTCGAGTATGAAGCCTTCATCGCCGAGGGCGATCCTAGCTTTGCTGTGCGGCCGCCGTCCGATGAGTGGAACGCAATCGCCCTGAACTACACGTCGGGCACGACGGGCAATCCGAAAGGCGTCGTCTATCATCACCGCGGCGCCTATCTCGCCGCCGTCAGCAATATCGTATCGTGCAGCCTGCCGCCACATCCAGTCTACCTGTGGACGCTGCCGATGTTCCACTGCAACGGCTGGTGCTTTCCCTGGGCGATTGCCGCAGCTGCGGGCGTCAATGTGTGCCTGCGCAAAATCGAGCCCGCCAGGATATTTGAGCTGATTGGCCGCCACGGCGTGACGCATTTGGGTGGAGCGCCGATCGTATACAGCTTGCTTGTCAACAATGCGGCCGAGGCCGGCTCCGCCGGCAGGCCAATCGTCAATGGGCTGATCGCGGGGCGCCGCCGCCGAAAGCGGTAATCGCGGGGGCGGCGAGGATCGGGATTAAATTGACGCATGTCTACGGTTTGACCGAAACCTACGGACCTGCGGCGATCTGCATCCAGCAGCCTGAGTGGATGAAGTTGGAGCCAGACAAGAGAGTGCATCTGACCCGCCGGCAGGGCGTGCCCTATCATCTCCAGGAGGCCATAGCCGTCATGGATCCGCAAACCATGCAGGCTGTTCCACCCGATGGCGAAACGATTGGCGAAGTTATGTTTCGCGGGAACATCGCCATGAAAGGCTACCTCAAAAACAAAGCCGCGACAGAGGAGGCCTTTGCGGGCGATTGGCTGCATACCGGCGACCTCGCCGTCGTTGATCCGGACGGCTATGTCGTCATCAAGGACCGTTCAAAAGACGTCATTATTTCCGGCGGCGAGAATATATCATCGGTTGAGGTCGAGGATGCGCTATGCCTGCATCCCGCCGTTCTGATGGCCGCAGTCGTCGCCATGCCGGACGCCAAATGGGGGGAGGTCCCTTGCGCCTTCATCGAACTGGCGCCAGGCCAAACAGCGACCGATACGGAGATCGCGGCCTTCTGCCGGGCGCATCTTGCGTCCTTCAAGATCCCAAAGAAAATCGTCTTTTGCTCGATACCAAAGACCGCAACGGGCAAGATTCAAAAATATGTCTTGCGCCAGCAAATTCGTTCGGCGTCGGCGATCTATTGACGCCGCCTTCGATCGGATCAACCTCCGGTTCGGCGCCCCAGATCGCACACGTTATTGGCGACAATTCGGCCCCAGACGCCTTGGGCGCTCGAGAATTGCGTGGAAGCACGGTCTTGCAGTTGCGTTCCTGGCCCCAATCGTAAAGATCACGACTGAAGTGAATCAAGCGGCGCCGGCTCCGCTTGCCAAGGGGAGCGCGCGGCTGAATCGAACGCCGGCTGACGCGTTTCCTGAAACGAGATTTCCTTCCATGGCGATAGTTTTGGTCCCTGGAGCCTGAGCTCTTGTTAGCGCCAATGATTTCTATCTAAACAATAATCAATTGATTTTGATTGCATGCGGTGAGATCGTAGGTATTGATTCGGTTCGACCGTAACTCATCGAGCAGGCGTTGGCTGCGCGTGGTCCTTTTATACTATTCCACGATGCCTTGCATGCTTGTTCGACCAAGGCTAAAACCGCATTCAATGATTGATGCGCCGACCCAGACCATGCGAGCGAAGCTGATAACGCAAGCAACTGAAAAACAACGGCCTTCTCTCGTCCGGGGCCGACCGCCCAGACGTGGCCTAAGTTTGCCAGATTGTTTGCCGCACAGCCTGTTGGGCTTCCCAGCGCGGCAACCGCGCCGCTTCTGTGAGAGGTTGTCCGGCGCGAAAGTCCCAATGGAAGCGGCCCATCCGTCAGTCGCTTTGGCCGGCCCGGTGGCCTTGATTTGATCTCCTTATAGGCCGCAGTCGCAGCGCCATTCAAAAACGACAGCTAAAAAGGAAACGCCATGAGGCCAGCCAGAACCCGGCGCGCCAAGGAAACTGGACAATCGAACAAAGGACGAGACGCCGCAAGAATTGAAAAAGGCGCGCCTCATCCGAGGCCTGCGGCCAATGAGGTCGATAGCCGTCCGGCTTCTTCCTTTCCAGATGTGGCCGCGCTCGCGGCCGCCTTTCAATCGGCGTTTCCGGCCATGGCTCCTTCGGCGATGGCCGGGTTTCCGCCGCGCCCGGCGACTCCGGCGAAGCCGCCCGGCGCCGAAGCCGACGGCGCGCCGAAGCCCGACATCGAGCGGATGACCTACAATATGGCCCGGCTCGTCGAACAGGGCGGTAAGGCGCTCGCCGCCACTTTGAAGCCGCCGGAGCCGGGCGAGTCCAAAAGCGATCTGTCAAATGAGATCTCCAACGCAGTCCGATCCATCGGCAAGGTCGCCGAACTTTGGCTGAGCGATCCGGCCAAGACCGCCGAGGCGCAATCGGCCCTTGTGGCGGGCTTCATCGCTCTTCTTTCGAATATGCTGCGACGGGTGATGGGCGAATCCGCGGAGCCGGTGGTGCCCTATGATCCGGCGGACAAGCGATACGCCGCGCCGGAATGGCGCGAGAACCTCGTCTTCGATTTCCTGCGGCAGGCGCATGCGATCAGCGTCAGTTGGGCCAACGGCCTGATCGACCGATCGGACCAACTCGACGCGCACACCCGCAACAAGGCCAAGTTCTACTTCCGCCAACTTGCAAGCGCGCTTGCGCCGTCGAATTTCTTCGCGACCAATCCCGAAGTGCTGAAGGAAACCTGGGAGTCGAGCGGCGAAAACCTGGTGCGCGGCGCGGCGATGCTGGCCAAGGATCTCGAGGCCGGTCAAGGCAACCTCAAGATCACCCGCTACGACGCCTCGAAATTCGAGGTCGGCAAGAACCTCGCGGCGACGCCAGGCAAGGTCATTTTCCGCAACGACCTCATCGAGCTGATCCAATATGCGCCGACCACCCAGACGGTCTACAAGCGGCCCTTGCTGATCATCCCGCCGTGGATCAACAAATTCTACATTCTCGACCTCACAGCCGAGAAGAGCTTCGTGCGCTACGCCGTGTCGCAGGGGCTGACGGTGTTCATGATCTCCTGGGTCAACCCGGATTCGCGCCATCGCGACAAGGGCTTCGAAGACTATATGCGGGAGGGCATCATGGCCGCCCTTGACGCCATCGAAAAAGCCACCGGCGAGAGCAAGGCGACGGCGATCGGCTATTGCATCGGCGGCACGCTGCTGGCCATGACGCTCGCCTACATGGCCGAGACCGGCGACGACAAAATCGAGAGCGCCTCCTTCCTCACCACCCAGACCGATTTCAGCCAGGCGGGCGATCTCAAGATCTTCGTCGACGAGCAGCAACTGCGCGACCTCGAGCGGAAAATGGCGGCGACCGGCTATCTCGAAGGCTCGTCGATGGCGACGTCGTTCAACATGCTGCGGCCCGAGGATCTGATCTGGTCCTTCGTCATCAACAATTACATGAAGGGCAAGCCGCCGCTGGCGTTCGATCTTTTGGCCTGGAACTCCGATGCGACGCGCACAACCGCCGCCAGTCACATACCTTATCTGCGCGAGTGCTATTTCGAAAACCGGCTGGCGCGCGGCGAGGCGGCGCTCGGCGGCAAGAAGCTCGACCTCAAGAAGGTCGCCATCCCGATCTATCATCTCGCCACGCGCGAAGACCATATCGCGCCGGCGCGATCGGTGTTCATCGGCGCCAAGCTGTTCGGCGGCGACGTCCGTTACGTTCTGGCCGGCTCCGGCCACATCGCCGGCGTCATCAATCCGGCCAGCAAGCCGAAATATCAATATTGGCTCGGCGACCGCCCGGCCGGCGAATTCGATGAATGGCTGGCCAAGGCGAGCGAGCATCCCGGCAGCTGGTGGCCGGACTGGTTCGCCTGGATCGCCGCGCAGTCGGACGAGCGCGTCGCGGCGTGCATTCCGGGCGAGGGCCAATTGCCGGCGCTGTGCGACGCCCCCGGCGAATATGTCAAAGTGCGCTCATAGGTCGTTTGCGCGGCATCCATACGGCTCCGGCCCTTTCATCGCTTCTGCCGTGATGCTCGGCAAAGGGTGATCAGCTGCTGCATTTCTGCCCCGGCATGCTTGCGCGTCCCACTTGCGGTCCCCGGGGGGGTGCGGCCGCTTCGCTGCGGCGGCTTGCCGCTGGCCGACAGCAGGCGTATTTTGACGCCAGACGAAACGCGAGCGCATCATCGAGGGACGACGCGCGTCCCTGACGGCGCAGCCTTTGCTCACCGAATTGGAGGCGTATCATGACCATTGCCCCGACGCTCCAAAAATATCTGGATCAGAACGTCACATACCGCGTGATCCCGCACGAACCCACCATGTCATCCATGCGCACGGCCGAGATCTGCCACATCTCAGGCGACTGCCTGGCCAAAGGCATCGTCCTGCGCCACAATGGCGGTTACGTCCTAGCTGTCCTTCCGGCGACGCATCATATCCGCCTGCCGGATTTGAGAGCGCAACTCGGCCAGGATATTGAACTTGCCAGTGAGGGTGAGATCGCCGGGCTGTTCAAGGACTGCGCTAGTGGCGCCGTCCCGCCGGTTGGCGATTGCTATGCGTTGGATGTTATCGTCGATGAAAGCATCGAGGAGCAGCCAGAGGTCTACATGGAAGGCGGCGATCACGCGACGCTGATCTCGATGGATCACGCGCAATTCGCCCAGCTGACGGCCGAGGCCCGGCATGCGCGCTTCAGCGCCCACGTCTGAGCTTCGGTTGTTTCAAAGGCGCTGAAATAACAGATGCGACGCGAGATGGCGCCGCGAAGGCGTCGCCGAGGTTGACGCGGAGGAAAGCGTTGGTCGTGTGCCGGGTCGCGCGGGCGGCTCGCTGAAATCTGCGATCATGGCCGAGTAGTTGTCCAAGATAACCGACGAGAAAATTATCATGAAGGCGATCGTGGTAACGGACCAGGCTGCGGGAACGGCCGGGATGAAGCTAATGGAACGGCCCGAGCCGCAGGCAGCGATAAACGACGTCGTCGTTCAGGTCCATGCGTCGGGATTCGTCCCGACTGAGCTGACGTGGCCCTCGACCTGGACCGATCGCCGCGACCGTGACCGAACACCGTCGATCCCTGGGCACGAGCTGGCCGGAGTGGTCACCGCTCTCGGCTACGGCACGACGGGGCTGTCGGTGGGACAGCGAGTGTTCGGCCTCGCGGACTGGTATCGCGACGGCACCCTGGCGGAGTATGTAGCCATCGAGGCACGCAACCTCGCGCCGTTGCCGGGCGACGTCGACTTCACGGTGGGCGCGAGCCTGCCGATCTCCGGGCTCACCGCGTGGCAAGGGCTGTTCCAGCACGGCCGCCTTTGGGCGGGCCAGAGCGTCCTCGCGCACGGCGCGGCCGGCGCAGTCGGGTCGATGGTGACGCAACTCGCACGAGAGGCCGGCGCCTACGTCATCGGCACCGGGCGCGCCGCCGACCGTCAGAAGGCGCTCGACTTCGGCGCGAAGGAGTTCGTCGACCTCGACAACGACGCACTGGAAGACGTCGGCGGAGTCGATCTGGTTTTCGATGTCATCGGCGGCGACATCGGGAAGCGGTCCGCAGGCCTGATTCGAGCCGGAGGAACACTGGTGTCCATCGTCGGGCCGGCCGAAGCGCGGCCCGCCGACGGCTTGGCGGTCGACTTCGTTGTCGAGTCCGATCGTGCCCAACTGAGTGAGGTGGTCCGGCGGGTGCGGGACGGACGACTGCGGACGAACATCGGCACCGTCTCTACCCTCGACGTTGCCGTCGCCGCCTTCAACCCGACCAAGCGGATCAACGGGAAGACGATCATCCGCGTTCGTCCGTGAGGACTCGGGGACGGCGAGCGGTTCCGCCCTCCTCGTGGATCATCGTTGCCTATTGGATGCGTGGCGATCGTCTCGGCACGCATCCAGGCGGAAGATTCGGCCATGTCCCTACAGCTCGGCCCGCTCATCTAGGAGGAAGAAAGTGACGCTCGATCATCAGATTTTCACGCGCTGGCCGGCGAAGTACCCTGATCGGCTGCAACTCTTTTCCGCCCCGACGCCCAAAGGGGTGAAGGTCGGCATCATGCCTGAGGAAACGAGCCTCGCCTACGAGCCGCACCGGATCGCGAGCTCGTCGGGTTCGACCGCTTTCTTCATGTGAAGGCGTGGCTCGACCGCGGCCTCGTGCGTCCGGCGGTGCAACGCGGGCTGCAAGTAACGGCGGCCTAGAGAGGGTCTGCTTGAGGTTGAATTGATGTTGCGAGGAGTGATCCGCGAAGGGACACGCACGGGCCTTGCAGTAGCCAAAGCGCTACTGCGCGTTTCGCGCCAATTCCACTAACGATAATCAGCACGCCGGTAAAGCCGGGAGGAAACAATGAAGAACGAAGACCAACCTTTAGGCAGCGGGAGAAAGCCCATGAAGATCCGAACCATCATCGCCGCCCCCTGCGCCGCCCTCGCCTTCTTGATGGCCGGCCCCATCTACGCCCATGATAGCGAAGCGCAAACCGTCACGAAGAACTTCGAGGCCGCCATTCCCAATATCCCTGGCAAGTCGCTGCTCGCGGTGGAGGTCGATTACGCGCCGGGCGCGGCCTCTCCGCCCCACACCCACGCGAAGTCGGCTTTCATCTACGCCTATGTGATCTCGGGCGCGATCGAGTCGAAGGTGAATGACGGCGAGACGCGCATCTATCGAACAGGCGAGAGCTGGTCCGAACCGCCGGGCGCGCTCCATTCGATCAGCCGCAACGCGAGCAAGACCGAGCCGGCAAAGCTGCTCGCTGTCTTCGTCCTCGACACCAATGACAACCCTCTGACCACGCCCATCAAATAAACCTTCAGACGCATTGAGAGGAACGAGGGCGCCCAAGGATCGTTGTAAACTGCTGCAAGCGGGCGAGCCTCGAATACGGGGCACGCGAGCACAAGAGGTATCTGGCCGAGCCCATCCCAGGAGACACGTTCATGCAAAAGGACATCGAGACAGTCACCACGCTTAACCACGACTTTGTCAAATCCGTTCAAGGTGCAGACGTAAAGCGCTTCGACGAGATCCTTGCGAAAGACTTCTTGTTTACCAATCCGGACGGCTCGCTATACAACCGTGCCGAATTCTTAGATCTTATCGGCGAAGGCGCGCGCATCAGCGAACTCCGCGAAGACCAGGTGAACGTTCGCCTTTTTGGGGACTTCGCGATCATCCATGCGCGAATCCAATATCGGTCGAAAGCGGGCATCGAGCGCATCGGCCGATATACGGACGACTGGGCACGGCGTGACGGAAAGTGGCTCTGCGTGTCCGCGCAAACCTCCGGCGAGGATCTCTGAGGCCGCCGGCGCGGAAACTCGTGGCGCCCGCAGGTGCTGGCTGCAGCCAAAGTTTTCAGCACGCCGCTGACGGCGGCCGCGTGGACGACGAAACCAAGCTGGGGGATCATCGCCGGCGACGATCAGATCATCAATCCGGATCTCGAGCGCTGGTACTACGCGCGCGCCAAGAGTCACACGGTCGAGATCAAAGGCGCCAGCCACTCGGTCTACGAATCCCACCCGCGGGAGGTGGCGGCGGTGATTTCGGACGCCGCCCGCAGTTTCAAGGAGCAGGCGGCTCCGTGACGTGCGATGCCCGACCGCAAGCCGATGGCGGATGTTCGCTGAGGACGTTTTCGGCCGCGGCAAAACGCTTCTCTTTTGCTGCGACGAGGAGCGCGCTGTTGAACAAAGGCATCAAGCCGGCCGAATGCGATTCTCGTCGATAGCCAGAACGGAGAGGGTGCAATGCCGCAACCGGAACCAGACTTGTCCCGGAGGCGCAGCGCTCACTCTTTAGCGTGATGGCGCGCGCGCGCCTCCCCCGCGGTCTCAAACAGATGCGGCGCGAGATTGCGCCGGCGCAAAGCGTCGCCGAGCTTGATGCGGAGGAAAGCGTTGGTCGTGTACCGGGTCGCGCTGGTATAGAAGCGCTCGCTGAGATCGGCGATCATGGCAGAGTAGTTGTCCAGGAGCTCGGGCAGAATGGTGAAATTCTCATAGTTGACAATAGCGCGCACCTTATGTCCGACCCCGCCAAGGCGTTCGGCGGCGAGTTTGCGGATCCTCTCGATGTCAGCCTGCGAGCGCACCGAGAGCCCCTCGAAGTTGACGAAAAACGTATCTGTCTCGGGATCGAATAGCAGGCGCTGGTCGAGGGGCTTGTCGAGCAACCCTTCGCGAAGGCCCATCGGCTCGGGCCGGAAGATGCGCGCATCCATAATTCGCGGCGCGCGCACGATCGGGCGGAACGCCATGCGTGGAAGAATGTGGCGCTCGATGTCGACGCCCGGCGCCACCTCGATCAGCTCCAAACCGTCTGGCGTCAGCGCGAAAACGCAGCGCTCCGTGACGTAGAGCACAGGCTGTCCGCGCCCGGCCGCATAGCGGCCAGAAAAGGTGCGGTGCTCGACCGTCTCGACGAACTTGCGGCTGCGGCCGTCCTGCAGGATTTCGAGCCTTCCGTTTTCGATCGAAACGCGCAGCCCAGCCGCGTCGAACGTGCCGACGAACACCAGCTTTTTTGCGGCCTGGCTAATGTTGATGAAGCCGCCCGCGCCAGCGAGCTTCGGGCCGAATTTCGAGACGTTGACATTGCCCTCGTTGTCGGCCTCCGCCAGGCCGAGAATGGCGAGATCGAGTCCGCCGCCGTCGTAAAAGTCGAACTGGTAGGGCTGATCGATCACCGCATCGGCATTCACCGCCACGCCGAAGTTCAGGCCGCCTTGCGGTATGCCGCCGATCACTCCAGGCTCAGCGGTCAGGCTGATGAGGTCGCCGATCTTCTCCTCGTGCGCGACGGCGGCGACCCCCTCCGGCATGCCGATGCCGAGATTGACAACGGCGTTGGGCGCGAGCTCGAGGGCGGCGCGGCGGGCGATGATCTTGCGTTCAGTCATCTCCATCGGCGCGAGCGACCCGGCGGGGGCGCGGATCTCGCCGGAGAACGCCGGGCTGTAGGCGGTCGCAAAGGTTTGCCAATGGTGTTCCGGCTTCTCGGCGACCACCACACAGTCGACGAGCACCCCGGGCACCTTGACGTCGCGCGAGTTGAGCGAGTGGCTGTCGGCAACGCGCTCTACCTGCGCTATCACGACGCCGCCCGAGTTGCGCGCGGCCATCGCGATCGCCAACACCTCGAGCGTGAGGGCCTCACGCTCCATCGTGATGTTGCCGTTGAGATCGGCCGTGGTGCCGCGGATGATCGCGACATCGATTGGAAATGCGCGATAAAACAGCGCCTCTTCGCCTCCGATGGTGACCAGCTCGACGAGATCTTCGATCGTGCGCGCGTTGATCTTGCCGCCGCCCAGCCGCGGGTCGACGAACGTTCCAAGCCCGACTTTCGTCAGGTGGCCAGGACGATGCGCCGCGATGTCGCGAAAAAGATGCGTGATCACGCCTTGCGGAAGATTGTAGGCCTCGATCTCGTTGGCGATCGCGAGTTCCTGCAGGCGCGGCGCGAGGCCCCAATGGCCGCCAATAACGCGCCGCACGAGCCCCGGATGGCCGAAATGGTTGAGGCCCCTGTGCCGCCCGTCGCCTTGCCCGGCGGCGTAAACCAGCGTCAGGTTCTGCGGCCGCCGTTTTGCCTCCTCGGCGAGGAACAGCTCCTCGAGCGCGACAGCGATGCCCTCCGCAAAGCCGACGCCGACGAAGCCCCCCGTCGCCACCGTGTCGCCGTCGCGAATCAGACGGACCGCATCGCTCGCCGACACGACCTTCCCGCCATGTCCGGTCCGCAGCGACGCGAGAAACGGATGGCCCTTCCTTTGAATGTTGGCCTCCCCGGCGTTGTTTTTTGGATTCAGCCGATTCCGTTCCGTCAATAGCCCGCGACAACGACGACGGCAATGATCTTGAGACAGGTCAGACGAAGT
Organism: uncultured Alphaproteobacteria bacterium; assembly: GCA_963789645.1. Taxonomy (GTDB): domain Bacteria; phylum Pseudomonadota; class Alphaproteobacteria; order Rhizobiales; family Beijerinckiaceae; genus Methylocapsa. Next base: position 883,992 of record CAWBLM010000013.1, read on the forward strand.
CCAAGACCTAAAATCCCAATCTTGTTCTCGAACGTGTACCAGCGCGAATCTGCGCTCGCCATCCCGGAGATGCTAAATCCTGAAATGCCGAAGCTGCGTAAGACGATGTGTGAAAGGCACATTCAAAACTGACCTCGTCGGCTAACAAGGCTTCGCGAAGCAAGCGCCTAAGCTTCATCGGCGACACCCTTCGCTACGTTCGATTTCTAAATCACTTCACGTATCTATCCAAGCTCTAACCTGTGGAACGGCCCAATGCTCGAAGCCCTGAAACGCCTGAACAGCGGAACCATTCACCTTGGGTCCGAGTCAACAATTAACATCGCCAATTTTTCTTGTATTGACTCTGCCATAAAGTCTATACGACCTCAATTACCACTCTATTGCTTGCATCCTGCGGCGCTGGCGAATAGTGCGAGCGCCTTTCTTGCAGGTTTCCCGGGAATGACCTTGTATGCGGTTAAATCAAATCCGGACCCCTATGTTTTAACCAAGCTTCATTCGTCCGGAATCAGAGGTTTTGACGTCGCCTCATTGAGCGAGATTCAGCTAATCCATCGGATGTTTCCATCCGCATTCATGGCCTTTATGAACCCCGTAAAAAGTCGTGAAGCTATTCGTTCTGCATATTTTGATTTTGCCATTCGCGCATTCGCGCTTGATTGTTTTGAAGAGCTCGAAAAAATCAAACAAGAGACGAACTATGCGTCCGATCTAACACTTCTGGTGAGGTTGGAGATGCCTAAGGGCAGCGCGTTGCATCCACTTTCAAGTAAATTCGGCGCGGCGCTTGATGTCGCTCCAGCGCTACTTTCCGCCACTCAAGAAAATTCACAAAAGGTGGGACTCGCTTTTCATGTCGGCTCTCAAACTCAGGACCCCGCTTCCTATGCCAAGGCCATCCAACTATGCGGAAAGGTTATTGCTGAATCGGGTGTGCGCTTGGATATATTGGACGTTGGCGGAGGGTTTCCCATTCGAGGCTTAGGCGAAAACATTCCGCCGCTCGAAGATTTCTTCAGCGTCATCAAACGTGAAATACAATGCCTAAATCTACAGGACACAAGCCAGGTGTGGGGAGAACCGGGGCTAGCTCTTTCAGGAGAGTCCACAATTCTCGTCTTGCGCGTAGATTTGCGTAAGGGAGACGCTCTCTATCTGAATGATGGTGGTTACGGCGCCTTGTTTGATCTGTGCTGGTTCAAGCGAAAGAATAACGTGTCGCTTATACGCGCCAAAGCCCCTCAAGCCTTCGAGGTTAGAGTCAAGCCTTTCCAATTCTTTGGGCCAACCTGCGACTCTGTCGACCACATTGAAGGTCCCTTCATGTTGCCTGAGGATACTCGGGAAGGAGACTGGATAGCATTGCACGACATGGGGTCCTACGCCTTTGCCATGCAAACCGGATTTAACGGGTTCTATTCCAATCAAAAGGTCGCGATTGGCGAAGCAGGTTCGGGAAAGGAGCCTCAACCCCGGCAGAAAGATACCTCTCGTACTCCCGCTGTTCCGTGCAAAAGCCCCGGATTAGTAACGGCTTCAAATCCTCGGCCCCTTCCCTGCTAAATGGTGCAAACGTGCTTAATTATGTGGTTCTTTTGGGTGCCGCGGTAGAGTTCTTGGGCATCCTTCCATATGTGAAAGACACCATGAATGGCACAACAAAGCCCAACAGGGTTACGTGGCTGTTGTGGGGCGTCGCCCCTCTGATAGGAACAGCCGCCGCCATTTCCGATGGCGTGGGTTGGCCTGTGATCCCCGTTTTTATCGCGGGCGTTACACCTCTCACAGTTTTCTCAGCTTCTTTTGTGAACCGAAAAGCCATGTGGAGGCTTGGCGTACTCGATTATCTCTATGGTATGCTCTCCATCATGGCTTTGGTTCTTTGGAAAATAACATATAGCGCAGATACCGCTATTATATTCGCAATCGCAAGCGACGCCTTAGCCACTCTGCCAACACTTAAAAAGTCTTGGCGCCATCCAACAACTGAAACGCCAACGGCTTATCTCACCACCCTATTCTGTGCTCTCACCAGTTTTTCCGCATTTCAAACATGGAAATTTTCAGAGTGCGCTTTTCCGATTTATCTAGTGATTACTTTTACGATATTGCCCAGCATTATTTATTATCGGCGGTTTAGGCTGTCTGTTCGAGGCAACTATTCTCGGGAAACCCGAGCGTCATAGCCATCGGGCCGGCGCGGATGGCTCTTCTCAATCTATCGCCTGCGCCTACAACTCAATTTTCGTCGCGCAGGTTGGCGAGGTGCGCGTCGCGCAGATCGAGCTCGCGCTCTATCCGGCGCCGCGCCTCGTCTTTCAGCTTGCCGCAGCGATAGAGGTTATTGATCAATTGGCGCTCGGCGTCGATCAGCAAGAACTCGATCTCGTCATGACGCTCGATGAGCTCTTTATGGCCATCGTCGCCGTCGCTTCTGTGTTCGACCTGTTGGAGGCGGTCGCGGTGATGCGCCTGGAGTGGCTGAACGAAGTTTGCTGGGAGATGGCGCTCCGCCGCCAGCCCGTCGAGTCGTTCGATCGCCGCCTCGATCGCCTGCCGCCGAGCCTTGAATTCCTCGGCTTTGTCGGCGTGGCGTTCCTGGCGCCCCGCGCGGGCGAGGCCTAGCCAGCGGACGACCGCAGGCAACAGCAAGCCTTGCCCCACCAGCGTCGCCAGAATTACGAAAAGCGTGAGGAACAGAATCAGGCTGCGCTGTGGAAACGGGGCGCCGCTCTCAGTCGTCAGCGGGATCGCCAGCGCCGCCGCCAAGGAGACGATGCCGCGAATGCCGGTGAACGCGATAACGAACGGCCACTGCCACGGCGGCGACGGATCCTTGCGCCTGATTGCCGGAACGAGCCAGCGCGGCAGGTACGTCGCGGGATACATCCAAACGAAGCGGGCGATGATCACCACGGCGGTGACCACGGTGGCGGAGACCGCAAGTTCGAACGCCGAATAGCTGCCGACTGCATCCATCAGGCTGTGGGCCTGTAGGCCGGTGATAAGGAACACCATGCCTTCGATCAGGTAGATCAGGAAATTCCAGAAGAAGATGCCCTGGAGCCGCGTGGCGGCGCTGATCAGACGGAGCCCGTTCCAACTGAAGTAGAGCCCGGCCGTCACCGTCGCCAGGACACCTGAGCCGCCGAGATGCTCTGGCGGCCAATAGACGACGAACGGCGTCAGGAGCGAGAGGATGATCTCAACCTGCGGATTGTGAACCCAGCGCCGCAGACGCAGCATCATCCACCCGACGCCGATGCCCCATAGAATCTCGCCAACGACGATGGCGACAAACAGGCCGGCCGCTTGGCGAAGCGAAAATGCGCCGGCGCTCACGGCCGCGACCGCAAAGCGATAAAGGATCAGCGCGGTCGCGTCATTCGCCAGCCCTTCGCCTTCAAGGACGACCAAGATCCGCCTGGGGAGCTCCATTCTGCGGGCGATGGAGAGCGGCGCCACGGGATCCGGCGGCGAGACAATCGCGCCCAGCGTAAAGCCGAGCGGCCAGGAGAAGCCGAGTAGCCAATGACTCGCCACGGCGATCGCGCCGGTCGTGAACAGGACGCAGCCCACCGCCAGTAGCGAAATGGGGCGCAGATTGAAACGGAACTCGGACCAGCTCATCTTCACTGCCGACGAGAAGATCAGGGGCGGCAATACGAGAAGCAGAACGAACTCGGGCGCGAGCTCCACCCTCGGCAGGCCGGGAATAACCGGCAGGCTGACGCCAGCGAGCACCAGGAGGATGGACGGAGGAATCTTCGAGTCGGTCCGCAACCAGCGCGACCACGGCGATCACGAACAGCAGGAACACCAGTATCTGGATTTGCGGAAGCATCAGAATTCCCGTCGTGGATAGAGGCTCGAGCCGCTGCGGAAGCCGTCCAATGAATTACTAGGAAAGTCAGCGTGGCGGAACGCAAATCATCCCGGCGCCGGATTTGGCGAGCGGCCGCGCCTTTCAAATCATTGGCGTGCCGGAATCGCCCGATAGAAGCCGTGGGAAGAGCTGGCGGAAAGACCAAGGAACGACTGCTGCGCTGCGGTCGAAGCGGAGGACGACGTCGAAACGCGCCCCATCCCATTTCTTCGGCATTCCACGCAGGGGTTGGCCGCCGGCGATCGCCGGCAGCATCGTTCTAGCGATCGCTTTATGCTCCCAGCAGATCAACACGACGCCGGTGAGGCCTGCGACCTCGGCGGCGAGTTCGGCCTCCTGGCCGACGGCGTAGTGGACAACCGGCGTCAGCCCGAGGCGGGCTGCTAGCGGGGCGATCGTTTCGAACGGCCGCTGGCTCGGCTCGTCCCCGGCGCTCGCGTTCGGGTCGGCGGCGTAGATCACGGCCGGCCGGGGGAAATCATCGCCGGCAAGACCGGCGCCGAACAGCGCGGACCAGCTGCCGGCGCGCTCCCAGCCGCGTATCACCAGGGATTTCTTGTCTACGGATCCATCGAGGGTCAAGCCGGGACCAGGCCAGGATTCCTCCGGCTTCTCCGCGTGGCGAATGATGAGAATGGCAAGCGCTCCGCCCTGCGGGAGGGCTGGAGCGGCGACGGCGGCCGCGGCCAGCCGCAAGAACTCGCGACGGACAAGCTCCATAGCCATCCCCCAGCTCGATTGCGACCGATCGCGCGAGCCTCGATCGCGCTTCGCGCGGCTGCGCTCGGCCAAGTCTCGCAAGACCATTATCCGTTTTCAAGAGACATATCAGGTCAGACGGCCGTTGACAGATCGAACCGCCTAAAGTAATTAACCAATGAGTTATATAATGGACAGGTTGGCAATGCGCGATCCGCTGAGCCTGACACTCTCTGCTCTCGCGGATCCAACCCGGCGAGCGATCCTCGCGCAACTCGCGCGGGGCGAAGCCCCGGTCGGCGAGCTTGCCGCGCCGTTTTCAATCAGCCAACCGGCGATCTCGAAGCATCTCAAGGTTCTGGAGCGCGCTGGCCTCATCCAGCGCGGGCGGGAGGCGCAATGGCGGCCTTGTCGTCTCGACGCGGGGCCGCTTCAAGACGTGGCCAGCTGGCTCGAAAACTACCGGCGCTTCTGGGAGGACAGCTTCGACCGTCTCGACGCCTATCTCAAGGAAGTGCAGAAAGGCGATCCGGATTCTCCTCGAAGCTGACCCCCTCAGCGTGCCGGTGGTCGTCTCCCGCCGCTTCGCCGCCTCGCCCGAGCGCGTATTCGACGCCTGGTTCGACGCCGACGCCGCGGGCGCCTGGCTGTTCGCGACGCCGGGCGGGATTTCGAAGCATGTCGAGATCGACGCCCGCGTCGGCGGCGGCTTCGCGATCCATGAGCAGCGCGGCGAGGAGTTGGCGACGCATTTTGGCGCCTATCTCGACATCGCCCGTCCGGACCGCATCGTTTTCACTTTCGCAACCGACCGGGAGGGAAGCTCCACCGTGGTCACGGCGGACATCCGCCCGGAGGGCGGCGGCAGTCTGCTGACGCTGACTCATCGGCTCGATCCGCAATGGGCGGCGTTCAACGCCAGCATTCAAGCCGGATGGGCGAGCGTTCTGGAGGGGCTGGCGCGGGCGACCGGCGAGCCGGGAAACGGCCACACTGTGATTCTCCATCGCACCTTCGACGCGCCGCGGATCATCGTCTGGAAAGCCTGGACCGAAGCCGATCACCTGATGCGCTGGCTTGCTGTGCCCCGCTGGATTCACGGTGTTGTTCGCCGAGGTCGATCTCAGAACCGGCGGCAAGTGGCGCTCCGGCATGCGCTCGCCGGAGGGAAACGAATACGTCGCCGGCGGCGAATACCGGGACATCGACCGGCCATCGCGCCTCGTCCTTACCCACACATGGGAAAGCAACGACCTCGAACCGGCAGCGATGACCGAGATAACCGTCACGCTAAACGAGCGGGATGGAAAGACCGACATGATTTTCGTCCAGTCCGGCCTCGGCAGCGTCGAATCGACCTGCTCACACAAGGGCGGCTGGACCGGAGCGTTCGACAATCTGGCGCGCTTCGCCACCGCCCT
>CAWBLM010000013.1:895000-1582735 GCA_963789645.1 uncultured Alphaproteobacteria bacterium
GGACAGACGACGGCGGACGGATAAATCCGTCCTCCCGTCAGCTGTCTTCCGCCGTCCGAGAAGTGGGTTTCCCCATTCGGAAATTCACGGATCAAAGCCTGTTCGCGGCTCCCCATGACTTATCGCAGCGTACCACGTCCTTCTTCGCCTCTCAGCGCCAAGGCATCCACCGGATACTCTTAAGACACTTGATCGCTCTCATTATCGATGCCCACCGCCTGTGTTCCGACGCCTCAATCCCGTCCAAAAAGCCGGCAACTTTCTAGACCGGCGCGTCGAGCGCGGCGACCCCTTCATAACCAAGGGATCTTGAGGGCACGATCTTCTTTGACGCATGATCCTGGTCCCAAAAGTCTGCAACTTTTGGGGATCATGCTTTGACGCATAAGCCGATCCGAACAGTCTACGACTTTTCGGGCTTATGCTAAAGACCAGTTTGCTTCAAACACACCCGGGAGCGAAGCGGTCAAGCTCGCCCACTGACTGAAGACGCTTGAGCTCCAACCAACCCTCGAGCCTTGCGGTTGTCCCGCGACGGATCGACGGCGGCCAAAGCCAACCGGATGCATTTCCTCTTTACGATGGGTGATAACCCGCGCGAGCGACGACGCGCCCGGGCGAAACTTTAGTGTCAGGACAAGCCAAAAATCAGGACCCGCCAACCCGCCGAACGCCGCGCGATCCGAAGATCCGACGCTCTGGTGGAGCCAGACGGGATCGAACCGACGACCTCATGCTTGCAAAGCACGCGCTCTCCCAACTGAGCTATGGCCCCTTAGTCTGCGCTGCGCGAGACTAAGGGTCTTTCCTTAGCCTCAGGCGCCGGCGCGGAGATCCGTCCGCTCGGCTTTCGCGCCATCAGGCGCGGCGGCCGGTCGGCCTTGCGGCGCTTCGGCCGGAGTTTAACGACGCCGTCAGGCGCCGCAAGCCCAACCGGCCGCCGCGGCCGATTCCGCGCGGGGCTTAAAGATGGTGGGCCTGGGAAGACTTGAACTTCCGACCTCACGCTTATCAAGCGCGCGCTCTAACCAACTGAGCTACAAGCCCAAGCCTTCGCTCAGCCTTTGCGCGAGGGACATAGGTCCCAACGCCAGCGAAAAACCGCGCGGGCTCGTCCTGGGAAGAAAGAGAAACGAAGGCGGCGAAGTCCCGCATATCCGATCCTGATCAGGATCGATTGTTCCAAGTGATCCGATAGAGGCAGACCAATGACTGCCAGCTTAAAGGATCATCCTTAGAAAGGAGGTGATCCAGCCGCAGGTTCCCCTACGGCTACCTTGTTACGACTTCACCCCAGTCGCTGACCCTACCGTGGTCGTCTGCCCCCTTGCGGTTAGCAAAACGCCTTCGGGTAGAACCAACTCCCATGGTGTGACGGGCGGTGTGTACAAGGCCCGGGAACGTATTCACCGTAGCGTTCTGATCTACGATTACTAGCGATTCCACCTTCATGCGCTCGAGTTGCAGAGCGCAATCCGAACTGAGACGGCTTTTGGAGATTTGCTCGGGGTCGCCCCTCCGCATCCCACTGTCACCGCCATTGTAGCACGTGTGTAGCCCAGCCCGTAAGGGCCATGAGGACTTGACGTCATCCCCACCTTCCTCTCGGCTTATCACCGGCAGTCCCCCTAGAGTGCCCAACCAAATGATGGCAACTAAGGGCGAGGGTTGCGCTCGTTGCGGGACTTAACCCAACATCTCACGACACGAGCTGACGACAGCCATGCAGCACCTGTGTTCGCGCCAGCCGAACTGAAGGAAGCCATCTCTGGCGACCAGACGCGACATGTCAAGAGCTGGTAAGGTTCTGCGCGTTGCTTCGAATTAAACCACATGCTCCACCGCTTGTGCGGGCCCCCGTCAATTCCTTTGAGTTTTAATCTTGCGACCGTACTCCCCAGGCGGGATGCTTAAAGCGTTAACTGCGCCACTAAGCGGCAAGCCGCCTAACGGCTAGCATCCATCGTTTACGGCGTGGACTACCAGGGTATCTAATCCTGTTTGCTCCCCACGCTTTCGCACCTCAGCGTCAGTACCGGGCCAGTGAGCCGCCTTCGCCACTGGTGTTCTTGCGAATATCTACGAATTTCACCTCTACACTCGCAGTTCCGCTCACCTCTCCCGGACTCGAGATCCCCAGTATCAAAGGCAGTTCCGGGGTTGAGCCCCGGGATTTCACCCCTGACTTAAGGATCCGCCTACGTGCGCTTTACGCCCAGTAAATCCGAACAACGCTAGCCCCCTTCGTATTACCGCGGCTGCTGGCACGAAGTTAGCCGGGGCTGATTCTCCTGGTACCGTCATTATCTTCCCAGGCAAAAGAGCTTTACAACCCTAAGGCCGTCATCACTCACGCGGCATGGCTGGATCAGGCTTGCGCCCATTGTCCAATATTCCCCACTGCTGCCTCCCGTAGGAGTTTGGGCCGTGTCTCAGTCCCAATGTGGCTGATCATCCTCTCAGACCAGCTACTGATCGTCGCCTTGGTGGGCCGTTACCCCGCCAACTAGCTAATCAGACGCGGGCCAATCTTTCGGCGATAAATCTTTCCCCCAAAGGGCGTATCCGGTATTAGCTCAAGTTTCCCCGAGTTGTTCCGAACCGAAAGGCATGTTCCCACGCGTTACTCACCCGTCTGCCACTCCCCTCCATCAAGAAAGCCCGAAGAAAGCCCAAAGGCTTTGTTGGTCTTCTTGGATCGGCGCGCCACAGATCAAAATGGGCGCGCGCCAAAAACCCTTCAAGCTTGCTTGAAGGAGGGGCGTTCGACTTGCATGTGTTAGGCCTGCCGCCAGCGTTCGTTCTGAGCCAGGATCAAACTCTCAAGTTGAATGAGAATTTGCTGCCCGGCTGGTCACCCGAAGCCGCGCCGCCGATGGCGGCGGACAGGGCTTCGGCGCGGCGCGCCAAAGCGCGCCTCACATCGAGAATGCGCCGTCCGGCGCAACTCTCTTCCATAAGAGCGACTGCGCCGTCCGGCGCAAGCTCCTAAAATTAAAGAGGAAGCCGCCTTTCGGCGGGCCTCTTTACGACGAGTCCCAAGCCCATCCGTCCGCGGCCCGTCGCCCCGGGGGAGCAAAGCCCCCGCGAGGCGCCAAAACCCGCAAGATCTGGATGAACTTAAGCGACGTGACCGCCAGAGTGTCTCATCGGACGCCTCTCTCCCCGAAAGGATAAAGCGTCCCGCAAGGACCCCGCCGTCCACGTTTCTCTTTCTTCCGATGCGATTGTCAAACAGCCGATCCGGCCACAGCGGATCACAAAGCCCAAGCAGATCCGAAAGCGCCGCCCGCCTCATCCGCAACCGCCGCCTGGCGGCCGCGATTGCATCAGACGCGCCAAAAAACGCGGAAAACGGTCCCCGACCCGGCTAAACTTAACCAGGTGCGAAGACGACCCGAGATGGTCCCGAGAAACGAATTCCGCGCCCGCCGCCCGAAAGCCGCGCGCTCTCAACGAAACCCATATATGGCCCCCAAACCAACAATGTCAACGTTGGATTTCATTTTTTTGACGATAGCAAAACATTCTCTCAATGAATCAATGACCTATCGCCTCACTCTCGCCGCGGCCGCAACTGATGAGCGGCGGGCTAGGATCAAGCGTCGCGCGCCAAAAACATCAAATCTTGAAAAAAGCGGCGGCGGCGCCAAGCGAGGCTTGCTTGGCTTTTCGCGCCTCATCCAGACGTTCGATTTCCGCGCTGAGCAGTAAAATTCGCTCCTCGATTTGATGAATGGACAGATCGTCCAAATTCTCGCCGATCTGGTGCGACGCCGTCTTGCGCGGCGGCGCGCCAAAAACGCTTTCGTCATCGACGGCCATCGCCTCAATTCCCATCGATACGGAAAATATATAATACACCCGCGGCTCGCGCGCTCCTAGACCCATTGCGGCGAAGGCGTGGCTGCAACCGAAGGATCAGCGCAGGGCGAACACCGCGAGCTGCCCGCCGAGGGCCGTGTAATTCGCCAGCGCCGCATAGACCAGCGGCGAATTCGCGCCCTCGTCGGAGTGGGTGAGCCCCGCGGTGAGGCCAACGCCCGCCCAGCCGCCGACGCCCGACAGCACGGCGACATATTGCCGGCCGCGATGCTCGAAGGTGGTCGCGTCGCCAATGATCCCGGACGCAGTCTTGAAACGGTACAACTCTTCGCCGGTCCTTGCGTCAACTGCCTTCAAATAGCCCTCGAGGGTCCCATAGAAGACGAGTCCTCCCGCCGTCGCCAGCGCGCCCGAAGCGACGGCGAAGGGCTCCTTATCCGACCAGACGATCCGGCGCGCCCCGGCATCCCACGCGATGATGGCGCCCATATGCGTCTCGCCCGGCTCGGGGTACACCGCCGTATCTGCGCCGGTATAGGGCTCGCCCTCGGCATAGCTGACCCTGAAAGGCTCGTAATCCATGCAAAGGCGGATCATCGGAACGTAAAAAAGGCCGGTCGACGTAGAGTAGGCGGCCGGATTGGCATTCTTGGCGCCGACCGTGCCGGGGCAGATGCTGCGCGTCACCGTCTCCTCGCCGTTCTGCTCTGTCGAATATTTGCCCTCGACGATCGGGCGGCCATAGGTCTTCGAGCTTTTGTCCAGATCGATGCGGCTCGCCCAATTCGCCGCCGGATCATATTTATCGGCGCTGAGAAGTTCGCCGTCGGCGCGATCCAGAACATAAGCGAAGCCGTTGCGATCGAAGTGAGTCAGCGTTTTGCGCGAGCGTCCGTCGATCACCGCGTCATTGAGAATCATCTCATTGACTCCGTCATAATCCCATTGGTCATGCGGGGTCATCTGATAGATCCATTTGGCGATGCCCGTATCGGCGTCGCGCGCAAAGATGGCCATGGACCATTTGTTGTCGCCCGGCCGTTGCGCCGGATTCCAGGTCGAAGGATTGCCGGTCCCATAAAAGATGAGGTTCAGCTCTGGATCATAGGAGATCCGGCCCCAGGGAGCGCCGCCGCCAATCTTCCATTGGTCGCCCCGCCAGCTCGCCAGACTCGCCTCCGCGCCGACCGGCTTGCCGAGTTCGGCGGTCCGCGAAGGGTCGATCAGCGTATCGGCGTCGGGGCCAGTCGAATAAGCGCGCCAGACTCTTGCGCCGGTCTTGACGTCGTAGGCGGTAAGATAGCCGCGTACGCCGAACTCGCCGCCGGAGACGCCGACCAGAACCTTGTCCTTGACAACGAAAGGCGCGGACGTCCCGGTCGCTCCCTTGGCCGGATCGCCGTTGCTGACCGACCAGAGCGGGGCGCCTGTCTTGGCGTCGAGCGCGACGAGGGTCGCGTCGGCCTGATAAAGGAAAATCTCGCCTTCGCCGAAGGCGAGGCCGCGGCTCACCACGTCGCAGCACATCAAGGGGATCACGCCGGGATCCTGCCGCGGCTCATATTTCCAGAGGATTTTCCCGTCGTGATCGAGATCGAGCGCATAGACGACGTTGGGGAACGGGGTATGCACATAGATAACGCCGCCGACGATGAGCGGCGCGCCCTCATGGCCGCGCAACACGCCGGTCGAGAAGGTCCACACCGGCGTCAGCCGATGAACATTCTCCGTATTGATCTCTTTTAGCGGCGAATAGCGAAGATTGGCGAAATCCGGCGCGCTTGCCTTTTGCTCCTCGGCGCGCCCGCCGGGCGCCAGAGCGAGGCACGCCAGTAGGATGAAGGCGGGCGCGCCGCCAAACCGGATCGGATGCATTTGGAAAACCACTTCGTGCGACGAGGACCGAACTCATCGCCGCAACGAAGCCGGGATGCAAGAGGGAGGCGTCGATCAGGCGCTGGCGCCGCGGTCGGCTTTGGCTCTCCGGGTCGCCGCCGCCTTCCGCGCCGAAGCTGACCGCTCGGCGGGCGAACGCGCGGCGGCGGCGGCGGCGCCCGCTCGGCCGCCTTTATGGGCCCGCCGGATGGCCGGTCTTCTTGCCGCGGCCGGACCCGCCCGGTTGCTTGCCGCCGCCGTCATCCTTGTTGACCGTCGCCCAGGCTCTGCGCTCGGCCTCCTTGGTCGGGACGCCGTTGGCCTCATAGCTTTCGGCGATTTGATCGGCCTTGCGCTCCTGCTTGTCGGTATATTTCAATTTGTCGCCGCGCGGCATGTTGTTCCCCCTTGCGACAGGCGAGACAGGTTACGGCGGCGAAACGCGATCGACCGGGCCTGTTCCGCGGCCCTTTAAAGAGGCGCGGCAAAAAATGATGGGGACAGATGCGGGGACGGGATCGCTCGGGATTGATTGATCATGCTTTCTATCCCCTAGTCCGTGGCGGAAAACCCGAAGAATCACGCTTGCGCTTCCGCTTCATCCACGCCGCAGATCTCCATCTCGACAGTCCCCTCATCGGACTTTCGAAAAAATCGGAGGATTTCGCCGCCCGCGTCGACGACGCCTCGCGCCGCGCCTTCGACAATCTCATAGAGCTTGCGATCGACGAAGAGGTTCGCCTCGTCGTGATTGCGGGCGACGTCTTCGACGGGCAATGGCGCGATTACCGCACCGGACAATTCTTCGTCGAACGCATGCGGCGGCTGCGCGGACACGGTATCCGCGTCGTCATGATTTTGGGCAATCACGACGCGGACAACCCTTTCGCAGGCCGCCTCGAACTCTCCGACAACGTCAAGCTGCTCTCGTCGAAGCAGCCGGACACCGTGCTGTTGGATGAGATCGAGGCTGCCGTGCACGGCCAGAGTTTTTCGCATCGCGAAATCACGGCAAACCTCGCGCAGGACTATCCAAGGCCGATCGCCGGCCGGTTCAACATCGGCGTTTTGCACACGGCCGCGAGCGGGCGCGAGGGCCACGCCAATTACGCTCCCTGCAGCGTCGAACAGCTAGCGAACCATGGCTACGCCTATTGGGCGCTCGGCCATATCCACTCGCGGGAAGAACTTTGGGCCTCGCCGCCGATCATCTTCTCCGGCAATCTTCAGGGCCGCAGCATCAAGGAGACAGGGCCGAAGGGCGTGACGCTCGTCACCGTCGAGGACGGCGTCATCGCCTCATTGGAGCATCGCACCCTCGACGTCGTGCGCTTTTCCAATGAGACGATCGAAATTTCGACAATCGATGGCCGCGAGGCGCTTGTCGCGGCGATGCGCGACCGCGCCGAGGCGGCGCTGGCGGCGGCCGACGGGCGCCCGTTGGCGCTGCGATTGACCCTCAAAGGCGCGGGGGCCCTCCATGCCGATTTGGCGACAGACGCCAAAAATCTGCGCGAAGACATCGAAACCTTGCTCGCCAGCATCGCCAGCGACCTCTGGCTGGAAAAGCTCTGCCTGCATACTTCGCCCCCCGCGGCCGCGCAAGGCGTCGATCCGACCGTCGCGGGGGGGCTGCGCCGCGCCATCGACGACCTCGCGGAGTCGGGCTGGCTCAAGGAACGTCTGTCTGCCCGCCTCACCGACATCGCGGCTAAGCTGCCGGACAGCGCTCGTCGCGATGCGCTCTTTGCGCAGCTGGACGCTGAGAGCTGCGAGCGCGCCCGCGCTCTCGCCCTCGCCCTTCTCGAGAAAGGGCAGCGCTGATGCATTTCGAAACCCTGACGATTGAAAATTACGGCCGCACCAAGAAAGCCGCACTGAACTTTCCGGCCTCCCCCGGCCTCACTGTCATCTTTGGCCCCAATGAGGCCGGCAAGAGCACCGCCCTCGAGGCCATCTCCGACTTTTTCTTCGGCGTGCCGGAAAAAAGCGCGCGCCAGATTTTCGGCGCCGACAATATTTGCCTTAGCGCTTCCCTCGCGCTCGCCGACGGAACGCGCCTCTCCTTGAGACGCCGCAAAGGCCGCGTCCGCACGCTGACCAACGACGTGGGCCAGCCCGTCGACGAAGCGGCGCTCGGCAAAATCCTCGGCGCGACCACGCGCGAGCGTTTCTGCTCGCTCTTCGGCCTCGGCCACGAAGCTCTGCGCAAAGGCGGCGATGATCTGCTCAAGGCCGACGGCGAGATCGGCCGCCTGATCCTCGCGGCCGGCGGCGGCCTCGGATCGTTCGTGAAGATTGTCGACGAGCTGCCCGCCGAAGCGGCCAAGTTGTTCGGCAACCGCAAAAGCGCGGATCGGCTGTTCTATGTCGGCCTCACTGCATTCGAGGAAGCGGACAAAGCCGTCAAACAAGGCGTGATGACGCGCGAGCACTACGTCAAGGCTCAACAACAGCTGAAGGCGGCGAAGGATACCGAAGACTTCCTGCGCAGACGCAGGGGCGAACGGATGAAGGAGCATCTGCGCCTGGAGCGCCTGGCGCGCGTCATACCTTCCATTCTCGCGTTCGACCGAATTACGGCGGAAGCATCGGTTTTCGCCGATCTTCCGCCCCTTCGCGAAAATTTCGCCGCCTCTTGCGCCAAAGCGCTCGACGATCGGACGCGCGCCGAACAGGCGCTGCAAGAGGCCGAGGAGCGCTGCGCGGCCGCGGAGCGTCTCATCGAAAATCTGGTTGTTACGCCGGCAATTCTCGAGATGGATGTCAAAATTCGCGACGCGGGCGAAAAAGCGCTTCATGTCTCAAAAGCGCGCGACGATCGCCCCAACCGCGAAATCGAGCTCGCCGGATTCGCCGACGCCCTCAAATCCTTGCGACTAAAGCTCGGCTTGGCGGACGATGCAGCTCTCGAAACCGCCGCTCCCTCCCCTGAAGCCGTCGAGCAGGCGCAAAAACTTGCCGCAGAAGGTCTTGAGCGCCGCGGCAAAATCGCCGGCCTCGTGCAAGAGCGCGCAAGAGAATTGAAGACCCTCGAATCCGTGCAAAAGCGTCAGAAAGAGCGCCGCGATGTGGGCATGGACCAGCCTTTCGGCCTGAAGGCGACGCAATTCGCGCCTATAGCTCAGCTCTCCGCTTCGCGCGCGGCCAAAGAAAAGCAAGCCGAAGCGGCAAAGCAGGATTTCCGCGCCGCGCTTGCCCGGCTTCGGTTTGACTGCGTTGGGGACTTAGAGGCTTTTCCATGCCCCGACGAAGCGTTGATCCAGTCGGAAATCGATCGGCGCGCGGCGATCGAACTGGAATTGCTCCGCGCCGAAGAAAAGATCGCGGCTGCGCGCGAAAAGCGCGATCAGGCGAGAGACGACGTCAGGCGGCTGACCTCCGGCGGCGCCATGCCCTCAATCGAAGCGCTGGAAAGCGTTCGCGCGGAACGCGACGGCCTCTTTGAGGAAATCAAATCTCGCTATTTGAGTTTCGCGGCGCAAAAAGCGGCGGAACGCTCGCAAAAAGACCGCGAGGCGGATATCGCCGCGCATCAGACATTCAAGACGTCAGCCGACGCGCTTGCCGACCGCCGGACGATCGAGGCGGAAAGAGTCGCTGCGCTCGAACTGGCGCAACGCCAGGAAGCTGAGGCCGAGGGCGCCTTGGCGGCTCTGGGCCTATGGCGCGCCGATCTCCCCAAAAAGCTGGCGAGCGCCGAAGAAGCCTGGGACGTCCTTTGGCCAGAAGCCGCGGCGCGCGAGAAAAATCTCGGCCGGCTCAAGGCCTTAGCGGCGGAGCTGCCGCCAACGCTTGGCCGCCATAGCCAATGGCGGGCGAAGGCCGATGAAATCGAGGCGTTGGAGGCCGATCTTTCCGCCCGAGTTGCGGCTTTATCGCTGGCGGAAGCCCGGCTTGGATTACTGTCCAGCGGCTCATTGAACGAGCGCGTGGCCACCGCGACGGCGGCAATCGAAATTCATGACGCAGCCTTCGCGGATTACCGCACGGATGAAAGCGGCCTCAGCGACATCCGCGCCAGGCTCGCCGACATCGAGGACTCTCAAGCCGCGCTTTTGGAGGAGGAAGCGAAATGGCGCGCCGGCTGGGAGCCGACGGCGCGCGCGCTCAAACTCCCCGAAGCTGCAGCGCTCGAACGCGCCAATGAGATCGCCACCCAATGGGCCGCGGCGGATGGCGTTTTCAAGGGCCTTCGTCAAACGCGCCATCGTATGAACCGCATGGACGAGGACGAAAAGAGACTCTGCGACGCTGTGAAGGAGATCGCGGCCAACCTCGATTTCGAGCTGCCATCTGACTCCGTGGCCGCCGCAGGCCTGCTAGTCAAGCGGCTCGACGAGGCCCGTAAAGTTGAGATCGAGCGCCGGAGCGCCGCCCGACACTTGCGTTCAATGGTCGATGATCGAGAGGAGAAACGCGAGCTTGCCGCCGCCGCGAAGGGCGTCGTCGGCGCTCTCTGCAAAGAAGCCGACTGCGCGCCTGAAACGCTAGCCGAGTTTTCCGCGCGATTTGCTAAAAAACTCGAGGCGGGACAGAAGCTCCGCCAGCTCGCCGGCGCGATCGCCGAGCGCGGCGATGGTCAAACCCTGGAGGCCCTGCGCGCGCAATGGGCCGGGCGTGATCTCGACGAAATCGTCGCCGACGCTGCTCTCTTCAAAAGAGAAGCCGACGATCTCGACGCCGAGATCAATGAGGCCTTCGCCACACGGCGAGACCGCGAGCGCGATCTCGACAAGCTTGTCTCGTTCGAAGGCGTCAACGCCGCCGTCGCGGAGCGCGAAAGCGCCATCGCCGAAATGCATCGCGCGCTGGAGCGCTATGTCGAGATCTCCCTCGCGGAGGAACTTCTACGTGCGGCCATGGAGAAGCTGCGGGAGGAACGCCAAGACCCGCTGATTCTGCGCGCCGGAGAGTTGTTCGCGACGGCGACCGCCGGCGCCTTCGCCGGCGTCGATACGGACGTCGACGCGGCAGGCGTCCCGGTCGTGGTCGGCCGCCGCAGCGGCGGCGAAGAGGTTCCCGTCAAGCTGATGAGCGACGGCGTTCGCGATCAGCTCTATCTCGCCTTCCGCATCGCCAGCATTGAGCATTACGCCGAAGCCGCCGAGCCGCTACCTTTCATCGCTGACGATCTGCTGGTCCATTTCGACGACGACCGCGGCGCGGCGGCGCTCGGCCTTCTGGCTGAACTCGGGCGAACGACACAGGTGCTTTTGTTCACTCACCATCGCAGCCTCAAGGCGGCGGCGGCGCCGCTCGTCGCACAGAACCGCGCGGCGATCCTGGAACTCGCTCCCTAGACGACCAAAGCCGCGACTTATTTGTCGCGATTGAGCTTGCTCGACGAAAGAGCGCGCGGCATGTGCGCCAGCGCATTTGCGCCGCGTGCCGCATAGCCCAAACTATTTCGGGCGCGACTGCCGCCTATGCGAAAAATTACATAGGGAAATCATGGCGGACAGGATCACGGAAGCAGTCAATGCTACGCCCTATCCGAAGGCTCCCAGCATTTGGATCGCCTATCCCAAGCTTGACGATTGGAAGCGCCTGTTTGTCCCTGTGCTTGACCCGAAGAGAGCGGGCGACATTCATTGGCTCCGCGCGAAACATGATTTCATGAAATCCGGACACGAAAAATTCGTGACCGCTCAGCTGGACGCTGTTGCCAGCAAATCCACAGGCCAAACTCTTTTAATACAATTCCGCGCATCGCCCAAATCGGTGATGATCTTTCCTTATGTATTCGCTCCCTATTACGTCGATGATGAGGTCGCCGCCAGTATTGCCGTGGAACTATACGCGGCGACGGCTAAAGGCCGGCTCATGTTGCCTAAGTTGGACGATGGCAGCCCCTTTTGCGCTCGAAAATTTGACGGAACGCGGATCTGTAGGGGCGCGGGGACAGGCAGCGCCGTCGATATCTTCTTTTGGGCCGCGGACCCGCTTGGATTTCGCGGCCACACCTACAGCGAAGAAGAGGTCTTGCTCCATGAGTTGGTGCACGCGTTAAGATGGTGTCCGGCGTCGAATATGGC
The DNA here is from genome assembly GCA_963789645.1 of uncultured Alphaproteobacteria bacterium. Taxonomy (GTDB): domain Bacteria; phylum Pseudomonadota; class Alphaproteobacteria; order Rhizobiales; family Beijerinckiaceae; genus Methylocapsa. Next base: position 906,739 of record CAWBLM010000013.1, read on the forward strand.
CGATCGGTCACCGGAGGTTACGGCAATCAAGAGGAATTTCTCGCCGTCCTCGTCGCGAATATGTACAGATCCACTAGTTCTACTGTGTCATGAATTGATAGGAACAGCTTTGTGTCGGCGCATTGTTTGACAGCATGGACATCGTATCAAGGTTTTTACGAGCGCGACTGTGAGCTGTTTTCTCATAGTCGCGATCGAGTTCTGGACGTGACGTTCGGGTCGGATCGGCGGCGCCGCGGGGTCGGAAACCTTTGGGTAGCGGAGGCGTCCTGCGTCGCCAGGAGGCTGAGGGGGGAATCGCTTCCCGTTCGCAGACAAGGAAGCCGTAAGCTGCGATGCAGAGCGTCGCGTGGTGATGAAAACCACGCCAGCCCCGACCTTCGTAATGGGCTAATCCGAGTTCGCCTTTCAGCTCCTCGTAATCGCGTTCGATGCGCCAGCGCAATTTGGCTTTGTCGACCAGAACCTGCAAAGGCGTGTCTTTGGGCAAGGTCGAGAGCCAATATTTCGTCGGCGCGGCTTCTCCATCCGGCCATTCAATGAGGAGCCATTCCACCGGATGCGGTTTGGTCCGATTGTAATCACGCGAGGCCGGGCGCAGACGCACGGCGGCAAAGCGCGAGGCGAGCGGCGTGTTCGAACCATCACGCCAGGCGAGCGCGCGCCATGTCTTTTTCTTCAAGCTCAACGCCAATTCCTTGACCGTGACGGGTTGATGTTCAACATCGCGGTTGAGACGGGACGGCTTGCGGCCACGGCCGCTCCAGGGCTTTGCCGACAACGGCTTCTGACCGGGCGGCCAAACGGTCAACGTCGATTGCACGCCGACGACGTAAGGCAGATCCAACGCCGTCACGCCGGCGCGAAAGCCGCCGTTGACGCCATATCCCGCATCAGCCAGAACGACGCCCGGCGCAACGCCCGCGGCATGAGCCGCACGGATCTGATCGAGCGCGATCTGCGGCTTCGTCCTGAACTCAACCTCCTTCGGAACGTGCGCCTTTTTGCGGCGCGCCGGATCATTCGCCCAGGCCTCCGGCAGATAGAGCCGGTAGGCGATCGGCAGGCTTGCCGCATGATTGGCGACCGACAGCGTCACCGCGATCTGACAATTGTCCTGCTTGCCGAGCCTGCCGCAATATTGTCGCGCGACGCCGACCGAATGGGTCCCTTTCTTCGCAATGCCAGTGTCGTCGATGATCCAGGCTTCGACGGGGCCCTGCCTCTCGATGGATGGCAGAACCAGTTCGCGAACCTTGTCAAGGATCGCCTCGTCCGACCAGGGCGCCTCGCCGACCAGATGCAGAAGCGATTGGTGCTTGGCCGAGACGCGCGACGGCGCGACAATCGCCGCCATGGGCTCGACGCTCTTGCGCTCGCCGGGCATCAACAGCCCGACGCAATAATCGTTCAGGGGCCTCGCCCGATCGGCATGCCCGATCACCTCGGCAAGAGCCTCGACATAGGCCGCAAAACGCGCCTGGCTGGTTCGCCTGGAGAGATCCACATCAAACACCGAGTATCGATTATCGAATCAGCAACTTACCAGATTTGTCGCGACGCGAACCTCCCGCAATTTTGTGATTCAGTAGAACTAGGGGCCTGCCTCTTTTTGACTACGCTCTAAATCCCATCCAAGCCAGCACATTTCTGGACACGAATATAACTCCCACCCCGCGAGAGCTGATCCGCCGTTTGCGGGATAGGCAACCCAGTCTCTTTGCGGCGCTGAAATCGGTCCCGGCCCCCTTCAATCTGGTCAAGCAATTCTTCGACGAACTCTAGTCCTTTCGCCTAGGCCAACTCGGAACCCGGCAAGCTCTCGGCCTTCTGTCCATTCAGGACCAACAGCGCCGCCTGCGCCGCGGCCAGCCGCGCGATTGGCACGCGATAGGGCGAGCAGGACACATAGGATAGGCCGATCTTTTCGCAAAAGGCGATCGATTTGGGATCGCCGCCATGCTCGCCGCAGATGCCGAGTTTGATGCCGGGCCGCGTCTTGCGGCCGCGGGCGGCGGCGATTTCGACGAGTTCGCCGACGCCGTCCTGATCGATGGTCACGAACGGATCGGCCGGCAGAATGCCCTTCGCCGCATATTGCCCGAGGAAAGAGGAAGCGTCATCGCGCGAGATGCCGAGCCCGGTTTGAGTGAGGTCGTTGGTGCCGAACGAAAAAAATTCGGCGGTCTCGGCGATCTCGCCGGCGCGAAGGCACGCGCGGGGGAGTTCTATCATCGTGCCGACATGATAGGGCGTTTTTTCGCCGCTCTCCGCCGCCACCGCCTCCGCCATCCGGTCGATCGCCCCCCTGACGAGATCGAATTCGGCCTTGGAGATCACGAGGGGCACCATGATTTCGGGGGTGACCACCGCGCCGGTCTTCTTTTTGGCGAGGGCGGCCGCCTCAAAGATGGCCCGGGCCTGCATCTCGGCGATCTCCGGATAAGCCACCGCGAGCCGGCAGCCCCTAAACCCGAGCATCGGATTGAACTCATGCAGCTCGGCGGCGCGACGCCGCAGCTTCTGCGCGTCAACGCCCATCGAGGCGGCAACCTCATCGATCTCAGCCTCCGTCTGAGGCAGGAATTCGTGCAGCGGCGGATCGAGCAGCCGGATCGTCACCGGCAGGCCGGACATGATCTCGAACAGTTCGGCGAAATCGCCGCGCTGCATGGGCAGCAGCTTGGCCAGAGCCTTGCGGCGTCCCTCCTCGTCGTCGGCAAGGATCATCTCGCGCACCGCGACGATGCGGTCGCCTTCGAAGAACATATGCTCGGTTCGGCAGAGCCCGATGCCCTCGGCCCCGAATTGGCGCGCGACGCGCGCATCCTGCGGCGTCTCGGCGTTGGTCCGCACGGCCATGCGCCGGACTTCGTCCGCCCATTTCATGAGATCGACGAATTCGCCGGAAAGCTCCGGTTCCTGCATGGCGATTGCGCCCTGGAGGACTTGGCCGGCCGCGCCGTCGATGGTGATGACGTCCCCCTTTTTGAACTCCACGCCGCCGGCGGTCATCTTCTCGGCCTCGTAGTCGACGCGGATCGCGCCGGCTCCCGAGACGCAAGGCTTGCCCATTCCGCGCGCGACGACGGCCGCATGCGAGGTCATGCCGCCGCGCGTCGTCAGGATCCCTTGCGCTACATTCATGCCGTGGATGTCGTCCGGACTGGTCTCGACGCGCACCAGAATCACCGCCTTGCCAGCGGCTTTTGCGGCCTCCGCGTCTTCGGAGTTAAAAACGATTTCGCCGCTCGCCGCTCCAGGCGAGGCCGGCAGACCTGTCGCCACCACCTTGCGCGCCGCTTCGGGATCGATGGTTGGATGCAGAAGCTGGTCGAGCGCGGCCGGATCGATGCGCGCGATCGCTTCTTCACGGGTGATCAGCCCTTCGTTGGCCATGTCGACGGCGATGCGCAGGGCGGCTTTCGCCGTGCGCTTGCCGGAGCGCGTCTGCAGCATCCAGAGTTTGCCGTTCTCGACGGTAAACTCCAGGTCCTGCATGTCCCGGTAGTGCTTTTCGAGCAGAGCGGTGATGCGCGCAAATTCGGCGAATACCCGCGGCATCGCCGCCTCCAACGAGGGCTTCTTCGAGCCGGCCGCGATCCGCGCGGCTTCTGTGATGTTTTGCGGCGTGCGGATGCCGGCGACGACGTCCTCGCCCTGAGCGTTGATCAGAAATTCGCCGTAGAGCTTATTCTCTCCGGTCGAAGGATTGCGGGTGAAGGCGACGCCCGTCGCGGAGGTCTCGCCCATATTGCCAAAGACCATCGCCTGAACGTTGACCGCCGTCCCCCAGCTCGCCGGAATATTGTTCAGCCGCCGGTAGGTCTCCGCGCGCGGATTCATCCATGAGCCGAAGACCGCGCCGATCGCGCCCCAGAGTTGCGCCTTCGGGTCCTGCGGGAAGGGTTCGCCGAGGCTCTCCGCGACCTTCGCCTTGTAGGCCGAAATGATCTCCTTCCAGTCCGCGGCCTCGAGCTCCGTGTCGAGCGTGACGTTCTTGGCGTCCTTGAAGCTCTCGAGGATCGAACTCGAACGCATGGTGGTCGATGTCGAGGACCACGTTCGAATACATCTGAATGAAGCGGCGATAGGAATCATAGGCGAAACGCGCATTGCCGGACCGCTGCGCCAACGCCTCGACGGTCTCGTCATTGAGGCCGAGGTTGAGCACCGTGTCCATCATGCCGGGCATCGAGGCGCGCGCGCCGGAGCGAACCGAAACGAGAAGCGGATTGGCGCGATCGCCGAAAACATGCCCGGCGACGCGGCCGATCTCCGCCAGCGCGGCATCTACGTCGCCGGCGAGTTCCCGCGGATAGGTCTTGTCATGTTCGTAGAAATAGTCGCAAACCTCGGTCGTGATCGTAAAGCCTGGCGGCACCGGCAGTCCGAGATTAGCCATTTCGGCGAGATTTGCGCCCTTGCCCCCCAGCAGGTCGCGCATTTGGCTTGTTCCCTCGGCCTTGCCGTCGCCGAAAATATAGACCCAACCAGACATTGGCCCTTCCCCAGCTGCGCCGCCGCGCGCTCTCCGATCGAATCCGCGCCCGCGCTTCCGCCCCCGGCCGCTCGGGCTTTGCAAGGGCCGGAGCCCGGGGTTTCTGCGCTCTCTTTGAAAAGCAGGCAAGCTCCTTTTGTCACGGCGCCGCCCAAAACATAGGGCCGCGGTGAGAGGTTGACGCCTCTTTATCATCAGCGTGACCCGGCTCCGGACCGGCAGTCCGCAGCGCAGTCCAGCGTCGAACGTAACATTGCAGCGAAGGGGTGCGGATGAGCGATTGGCATCGCCGCCGCGTCGGCTGGCGATCGCGCGCGCCGGCGAGATCACAATCCGGCGAACAGCTTGAGCAAATTATAGCTCGCTTTTTGATAGTTACTTTCTTCATAATAGTGACGCCTTGCCCCAGGCGCGCCAAGACTATGGATCGAACAGCGAAAATTGGGGCTCTCCTTCCCTTTGCTCTTCATCCGGCAAGACGTTCTTGCAATGGCCCCACTTCTGGGCGAGAAGAATACGCGCCGATATTCCTTTGCTTCGACAGCAAGGAAATAGCGCACAGAACAAGATCCAGGGGGAAGCGATGGCGAGCAGATATGCCGCGGTCTATGAACAATGGCGGACCGATCCAGTCTCTTTCTGGAGGGAGGCCGCCAAGCAGATCGACTGGATCAAACCTCCGAACGAGATTTTCGACCCGAAGCGCGGCGTCTATGGCGCGTGGTTTCCCGACGCGACCTGCAATACGTGCTACAACGCGATTGACCGGCATGTCGCCAACGGACGCGGCGATCAGCCCGCGCTGATCTATGACAGCCCGGTCACGGGAACGAAGAGAACGCTGACCTACCGCCAGCTCCAGGACGAGGTGAGCACGCTGGCCGCCGTCCTGCAGCGGTTTCGCGTCGGCAAAGGCGATCGCGTCGTGATCTACATGTCGATGATTCCGGAAGCAATCTTCGCCATGCTGGCCTGCGCGCGCATTGGCGCGATTTATTCCGTGGTGTTCGGCGGCTTCGCCGCTAATGAACTGGCGAAGCGCCTTGACGACGCCCAACCGAAACTCGTTCTCACCAACTCATGCGGAATTGAACCCGGCCGCATCGTCCATTACAAGCCGCTTCTTGACGAAGCGATCGATCTTTCCGCCAACAAGCCCAGCGCAGTGCTGCTGTTCCAGCGCCCGCAGGCCCAGGCGTCGCTGGTCGAAGGCCGCGATCATGATTGGGCCGAAGCTGTCAACGTCGCCCGGAGCGAAGGCAGACGCGCCGACTGCGTCGAAGTCGCCGCGACGGACCCCCTCTATATTCTCTACACCTCGGGAACAACTGGCGTGCCCAAAGGGGTGGTGCGCGACAATGGCGGCCATCTCGTCGCCCTAAAGTGGACGATGGACAACCTCTACGATGTCGCCCCCGGCGAGGTCTACTGGGCGGCCTCCGATATCGGCTGGATCGTCGGGCACAGCTATATCGTCTACGCCCCGCTGATCCACGGCGCGACAACGGTGGTCTATGAAGGCAAGCCTGTCGGCACGCCGGACCCCGGAGCTTTCTGGCGCGTCATATCGGAATACAAGGTCGTCAGCTTGTTCACGGCGCCGACAACGTTCCGCGCGATCAGGAAAGAAGATCCCGGCGCCGAACATCTCAAGCGATACGATATTTCGAGTTTGCGGTCCTTGTTCATGGCGGGGGAGCGCGCCGATCCTGATACCGTCCAATGGGGGGAACAGATTCTCGGCGTGCCGGTGATCGACCATTGGTGGCAAACAGAAACCGGCTGGGCCATCGTGGGAAATCCGCTCGGCCTCGGGATTCTTCCCACCAAATACGGCTCTTCTACGGTCCCAATGCCCGGCTATGACGTCCAGATTGCCGACGATGCGGGCCATCTGGCCGGCCCGAATACGATCGGCTCGATCGTGATCAAGCTGCCCCTGCCGCCCGGCAATTTGCCGACGTTGTGGGGACATGACGACCGGATGAGAGACAGTTATCTCAGCGATTTTCCCGGCTTCTACAAAACTGCCGACGCCGGATTTAAGGACGAGGACGGCTATCTTCACATCATGTGCCGCACCGATGGCATCATCAATGTCGCCGGACATCGACTGTCGACCGGCGGCATGGAGGAAGTGCTTTCCGGCCACCCCGCCGTCGCGGAATGCGCCGTCATCGGCATGAAGGACGCCCTCAAGGGCGAACAACCTTGCGGCTTCATCGTCCTGAAAGCGGGCGTTACCAAACCGCACGATCAGATCGAAAAAGAAATCGTTCAGCTGGTGCGCGAAAAGATCGGGCCGGTCGCCGCGTTCAAAATCGCCATCGTCGTCAACCGTCTGCCCAAGACGCGCTCAGGCAAAATCCTGCGAAGTACAATGAAAAAGATTGCGGACCACGATCAATGGACGATGCCCGCAACCATCGACGATCCGGCGATCCTCGACGACATCGCCGCAGCGATCGGGTCCAAAGGCGTCTGACGGCGCGAGCTGGAGCGCCGTCATACGAGTTCAGCGCGTTCGAAAGTATGACGATAATAATTCAATCGGCCCCCGCGCTCAGCAGCCTGTTTGAGGCGGAGCAAGATTCGTTATCTCGGTGGCGCAGCCTGACGGAGTGCTTCAAATCGCGGCCAAGGCGGGTCTCAGCGCCTTTCTTTCGGGGCTACGCAACCGCTTCGGCAAGAGCAAGATTAGGGTGGTGACGGTCAAGCCGGGCTTCGTGCGCACCAAGATGACGGCCGGCATGAGGCTGCCGCCCTTGTTGACGGCCGAGCCGGCCGAGGTCGCCGAGGCGATCTACCGCGCAAGCTCGTTCGCCCGCGCGACGTCATCTATGTGAAGCCGATCTGGCTGATCGCCATGATGATCATCAAGCTCATTCCGGAGCGGGTCTTAAACGGCTCAATATTTGAGGAGGAGACGCCGGGCTCGGAGACGATGGATTGTCTGCGCTCCGCTAGAGCTCTTGACGCCCGGCACCCCGATCGCGCAGGCATCTATTCAAGGTTCACTAGCCGCTTCAAGAATTTGAAACGCAACCCGGCAGAATCAAACACAACCTCATCCACAGAATATATGGCTATGTATCCGATTCGCTCAATCCCTACCGGCTTTCCATCGGGATCGAACACAGTCTTATCTTTGGTCAGGATGACGCGCTTTTTGTCCTCAATCGCATTGACTAGATCGCGCGCCTGTTGGGTCTGCTCCAAGAACTTGTCGTTATAACGAGTAGCACCGGATTCCCACCAGCATTCGTGGACGCAAGGCAGGCTTTCGCCATCAACAACAGCGAACCATGAGCCATGGGAGCCAACCGCCCTTTTTTTATCCATAACTGGACAATGGGGGACGGCTTCCGGCCTGTCAATCCGGCAAGATTTCAAACTGCCCACTGCCGAAGAATTTGACGAGTCGCTCAGCGTCCCGCATTGAGCAATGGGGAACTCATTCCCTTTGACGATCGCGCTCGGCCGCGCCTTTTCGCAGAAACCATGCCATATCAAACCAACTTCGATCTTCCGCCCTCCGTCCGGGAGCATCTGCCCGAGCATGCGCAGGATATCTACCGCGCCGCCTTCAATCACGCTTTCGCGGCCCACGCCGGCGATCCGCGCCAAGAGGAAGCCGCGCATCGGATCGCCTGGGCGGCAGTGAAACGGTCCTACGTGAAAGTCGGCGATCGCTGGGCGCCGATCGACGGCTAACGGGACATCGCTTTCGCCGAGGCCTTGGCGAGCGATGGCCCACAGGCGCCCGGTCAGCCGGCGGGGCTCGGCCGCTGAACGGGGAAGCGGTCGAGGATCGCGATAACTTCCCGATCGCTCGTTTGCCGAAAATCGTCATAAAAATAGCCGATGGCGCCAAATGGCTCGGGCGTTTCGAGACAAAACAGGGCGTCGACCTCCGCGCGCAGCTCGAGGATCGCATCGGGCGGAGCAACTGGCACGGCGAGCGCCAGCTCCTTGGGCTTGCGCTGGCGCAAGGCGCGCAACGCCGCCTTCATCGTGGCGCCGGTGGCGATGCCGTCATCGACGACGATCGCCGTCTTCCCGGCGATCTCGGCGTGAGGACGCACCCCAATGTAGAGCCGCCGCCGGCGTTCGATTTCAGCCAGCTGCTCCTCGCACAAAGCTTTGAATTCTGCGCCGCTGACGCCTGCGTACTCGATCACCTCCTCGTTGCGCACGACGATCGGCTCGGCGCCGTCGACCACCGCGCCCATGGCGAGCTCCGGCTGCGCCGGGACGCCGATTTTGCGCACGAGGATAAGGTCGAGGGGCGCATCGAGCGCGGAGGCGATCTCCGCGGCAACGGGGACGCCGCCGCGCGGCAGGGCGAGAATGACCGGATTGCGATTCTTGTAGCCCGACAGCGCTTGGGCCAGGCGCCGGCCCGCCTCCGCCCTGTTCCGAAAGCAGGTCATGATCCCCCGTTCAATCATTCCGGCGACGACATGACGCTCGCCCCGCGGCGCCGGGCCGGCTCCGTCTCGAGCTCAGCTCCGAAAACACATGGTTGCGCCCGCCGAGTTCTCAAGAGGCTATCGAGCTTTGACATAGTGATCCAGTCAAAAAGGAAGGTCATTGATCGGCGTCAGGCGGGGCCCAATTCCCTTGACCGAGATCAATGCGGTCGGGCGCGGCGCCATGACATGAGGGCCCACATGGCAGCCATGACCGACAAACCGCCGCGTCGTAGCGCGCCGGACGCGCGGTCGCCGCTCTTCTCCGATGCATTCGCAATTTTCGAAGGACGATGGTCGCCGCCACCCCCGGTCTGGCCCCCGCATTTTTGATGTAAAATACATTAACAATCATCGTTGAAATACATATTTATCTGTGCTAGATATGAGAATGCATGGCTGAGTTCGGCTAGCCAAGGACACATCATGATCACAGCGGCGCAATTGCGAGCCGCCCGCGCCCTTCTGGCGATCGATCAGCGCCGTCTGGCCGAGTTGTCGGACCTGTCGGTTCCGACCATTCAGCGAATGGAGGCCAGCGAAGGGGTGATCCGCGGCAATGTGGATTCGCTGATGAAACTGGCCGGAGCTCTGGACGCGGCTGGAATCGAGTTGATCGGCGTCGGCGCCGCCAGCTTCGGCGGCGGACGCGGCGTGCGGCTCAAAGAGTCTGGCGCCGGCGCGCAGATCGATCCCGGCGCCGCTCGCCCGGCGGAAACGTAACGCCGTGCCGCCCTTCGCCGCATCGCCGCCGGCGATCGGACTCCTCTGCGTCGGCGCTTTGCTAGCCATAGCCGCCCTCGCCATCCCGACGGCTCGCTCGAAAGAAGCCAGCACGCCAGTCTATGGCGCATGCCTCGCGGCGTCGCTGGCGGGGCTCGCCAGCGCCCTCGACAGTCTCCTGTGGGGTCCGGCGCGCCCGCCGCTGCCATCGTCCTGCCGCTCGGCCTGCCTTGGATCGGCGCGCATTTCCGCGTCGACGCGCTCGCCGCCTTTTTCCTCGCCGTCGTCAACCTCGGCGGGGCCGCCGCCTCTCTCTATGGCGTCGGCTATGGCCGCCACGAGAGCGAACCCCAGCGCGTGCTCCCATTTTTCCCGGCGTTTCTCGCCGGCATGAATCTTGTCGTCCTGTCCGCCGACGCCTACAGCTTTCTGTTCGCCTGGGAATTCATGTCTCTCGCATCCTGGGCGCTGGTCATGTCGCACTCTCGCGAACAGGACAATGCGCGCGCGGGCTACATCTATATCGTCATGGCGAGTTTTGGCACGCTGACGCTTTTGCTCGCCTTCGGCCTGCTCGCCGGCCCCCATGGCGCCTACGCCTTCTCCGCCATCAGGGCCCGCAACGCGTCCGATCTCGGCTCGGCGCTGGTCCTTGGTCTGGTTCTGATCGGCGCCGGATCGAAGGCCGGGCTTGCGCCGCTGCATGTCTGGCTTCCGCTCGCCCATCCGGCGGCGCCGAGTCATGTCTCGGCGCTGATGAGCGGCGTCATGACCAAGGTCGCCGTCTATGGCTTCATTCGCATTGTTTTCGATCTTCTCGGGGCGCCGGGGTGGTGGTGGGGCCTTCCCGTTCTCGCTCTGGGCGGCGGCTCGGCCGCGCTCGGCGTTCTTTATGCGTTGATGCAAAACGATCTGAAGCGCGTCCTCGCCTATAGCACGATCGAAAATATCGGCCTCATCTTCGTCGGTCTCGGCCTGACCCTCGCTTTCAAGGCGAATGGCTTTCACGCCGCCGCGGCCCTCGCGCTGACCGCCGCGCTGTTCCATGCGTTGAACCATGCCCTGTTCAAGAGCGTCTTGTTTTTCGGCGCAGGGGCCGTGCTCACCGCAACCGGCGAGCGCCAGATGGATCGCCTCGGCGGCCTCATCCACCAGATGCCGCGGACAAGCTTTCTGTTTCTGATCGCCTGCGCCGCCATCGCAGCGCTGCCGCCGCTGAACGGTTTCGCCTCGGAATGGCTTGCCTTTCAGGCAATCTTGCTGAGCCCGGAGCTGCCGCAATGGGGGTTGAAGCTTCTCGTCCCGGCGGTCGGCGCCTTGCTCGCCTTATCGGCCGCGCTAGCGGCGGCGTGCTTCGTTCGCGTTTTCGGGATCGTCTTCCTCGGGCGGCCGCGTTCTCGGGCCGCTGAAGGCGCCTCCGATGTCGATTTCTGGTCGATCGGCGCAATGGCCGCGCTCGCCGCCCTGTGCGTTCTGGCCGGCGTTCTGCCGGGGTTTGTGATCGACGGCGTCGGACCCGTCGCCGGCGCGCTCGCCGGCGCGCGGATGCCGGCGCAGGCGAGCTTGCAATGGTTTTCGATCGTGCCCATCGCGGAAAGCCGCAGCTCCTACAACGGCCTTCTCGTCTTCGTCTTCATCGCGGCGTCAGCCTTGCTTGCAGCCTACGCCATCCATCGCTTGGCCTCAAAGGCCGTGCGCCGCGCCCCCGCCTGGGACTGCGGTTATCCGGACGCAAGTCCGATGACGCAGTATTCGGCGGGCAGCTTCGCCCAGCCGATCCGGCGCGTTTTCGGCGGCTTCGTCTTCCGAACGAACGAGCGAATCGACATGCCAGCGCCCGGTGACATGCGCCCGGCGCATTTCAAATTAGAACTGCATGACCTTGCCTGGGAGCTCATCTATAAGCCGATCGAGCGCGCCGTCTCCTTCGCGGCGGAGCGGCTGAACCGGCTGCAATTTCTCACCATAAGGGTCTATCTCAGCCTGGTCTTTTTCGCTCTCGTATTTCTTCTGCTGGCGCTTGCGGTGTGGCCTTGATCATCGACCTCGCCGTCCAAAACGCGCAGATGCTGCTGGTGCTTGCGCTGGCCCCGCTGCTCACCGGCTTCGTGCGCAAGGTGAAGGCCCGGCTTCTGCGCCGCCGCGGACCAGCGCTGCTGCAACCTTACCGGGACCTGCTGCGCCTCTCGCGCAAGGAAGTCGTCCTCGCCGAAAACGCCTCCTGGCTGTTCCGCACAATCCCTTATCTCGTTTTCGCGACGACCTGGGTCGCGGCCTCGCTCGTTCCAACCTTCGCCGCGGGCCTCATGTTCAACTGGTCTGCCGACCTCATCGTGATCACTGCGCTGCTCGGCAGCGCGCGGTTCTTTCTCGCGCTCGCGGGATTGGACGCGGGGACGAGCTTCGGCGGCATCGGCTCGAGTCGCGAAATGATGATCGCGACCCTCGCCGAGCCCGCCACCATCATGATCGTCTTCACACTGGCGCTGCTTGCGGGATCGACACAGCTCTCGGTCGTCGCCAGCTTCATGTTGTCCCCGGCCGTCGGCCTTCGCGTTTCGCTCGGTCTCGCTCTCGTCGCGCTGGTGATGGTCGCAATCGCCGAAAACGGGCGCATTCCGATCGACAATCCGGCAACGCATCTCGAGCTCACCATGGTGCACGAAGCGATGCTGCTCGAATATTCCGGGCGGCACCTCGCCGTCATCGAGCTTGCGGCGTCGCTGAAGCTCCTTCTGTATATGTCGCTCATCATCTGCATTTTCTTTCCGTGGGGCCAGGCGCCGCCGCGCGCCGGCTCAGGCGCTCACGTGATCGGCGCCGTCGTCTTATGTCGGCAAGCTTGCGGCGGGCGGCGTCCTGCTCGCCCTGTTCGAGACGACGGTCGCGAAAATGCGCGTTTTCCGCGTCTCCAACTTTCTCGGCGCAGCCTTGATGCTCGGCCTGCTCGGAACGCTGCTCCTGTTCGTGTCGCGGAGTTTTTGAGGATGCGCCATCTCGAATTCGACGTCGCTCACCTTCTCGCCGGCGGTCTCGTGCTGATGAGCTTCATGTTGCTCTATCAGGATCGTCTTTTCGCGCTGCTCAACGTATTCACGCTGCAAGCCGTCGTTCTCGCCCTTTCGGTATCCTGGCAGGCCTATGTTCAGAACGCTCCGCATCTTTATGTCACCGCCGCAATCGCGCTCGTCTTCAAGGCGACCATCATCCCGATCGCGCTGCACCGGATCATCATTCGCCTCGGCATTCACCGCGAGGTCGAAAACGTCGTCACCGTCGGCCCGACGATGCTCGCCGGCATGGGGCTTGTCGCTTTGTCGATGGTCGTCATGTTGAGAGTCACCTCTGGTGCCGACCCTCTCGCGCGCGAAGATCTCGCCTTCGCTCTGTCCGTCGTCCTGCTGGGTCTCTTGATGATGGTGACGCGCAACAACGCCGTCAGCCAGATCGTCGGCTTCATGTCGCTTGAAAACGGCCTGATCCTGGCGGCGACCGGCGCCAAGGGCATGCCGCTGGTGGTCGAGATCAGCGTCGCCTTTTCGGTTCTCATCGCCTTCATCGTCATCGGCACGCTTCTGTTCCGCATCCGCGAACGCTTCGATACTGTCGACGCCGAAGCGCTCGATCGGTTGCGCGAGGGGCGGCGATGACCGGCTTTGCGCCAAATGGCGTGACCCTGATCCTGGCGATTCCGGCGGTCAGCGCCGTGCTACTTGGCCTGCTTTCCGGCTACCGGCTGTCGGCTCGCGTCAACATGCTCGCCGCTTTCGCGACCTTCCTCGCCGCGCTGTCGCTTCTCGTCAAAAAGCCGGAGCCAAGCTCCTTCATCCTGGTCGATGATCTCAACATCGTCTTCATCGTCCTCAACACCTTCGTCGGCTTCACGACCAGCATCTTCAGCGCGAGCTACATCAGCCATGAGCTCGAATCCGGGCGCCTCAGCGCACGTCACATGCGTTTCTATCACGCCATGTATCAGGCGTTATTATTCTCGATGAACCTCGCGCTCGCCGCCAACAACATCGGCTTGATGTGGGTGGCGATCGAGATGGCGACCTTGACCACTGTCCTCATGGTCGGCATCTACCGCACGCCGGAAGCGATCGAGGCCGCCTGGAAATATTTCATTCTCGGCAGCGTCGGCATCGCGCTGGCGCTGTTTGGCACCATCCTCATCTATATGGCCGCCCGGCCGGCCGTCGGCGAAGGCATGGACGGCATGATCTGGACGGTGCTGGTCCGGCGGGTTTCGGCGTTCGATCCGGCGTTGCTCAACGTCGCCTTCATCTTCTTGATGCTCGGCTATGGCACCAAGGTTGGCCTTGTTCCGCTGCATGCCTGGCTGCCGGACGCCCATGCGGAGGGCCCGACGCCGATCTCGGCGGTGCTCTCCGGCCTCTTGCTCAACGTCGCCCTCTACGCGGTGCTGCGCTTCAAGCTGCTGCTGGCGGCCAACGCAGGCGCCATCGCGCCGGGACCGCTGATGGCGACGCTCGGCCTCGTCTCGCTGGCCTTCGCAGGGTTCATGTTGTACCGGCGCCGCGACCTGAAGCGCCTGTTCGCCTATTCGTCGATCGAGCATATGGGCGTCATCGTCTTCGCTTTCGGCATGGGCGGCCCGCTCGCCAATTTCGCCGGCTTGCTCCACATGACGATGCACAGCCTGACCAAATCGGCGATCTTCTTCGCCGTCGGCGATATCGCTCAGGCCGCCGGGACCCAACGGATCGCCGACATTCGCGGCCTCACCTCGTCGCATCCAGGACTCGGCTGGAGTTTGGTCATCGGCGTCGCCGCCATCGCCGGCCTGCCGCCGTTCGGCATTTTCATGAGCGAATTCCTGCTCCTCAGCTCGACTTTCGCCCGCGCGCCGCTGCTCGCCGTCGCGCTCGCCGCGGGTCTGCTCGTCGCGTTCGGCGCCTTGTTTCTGCATCTTCAGCGGCTGGCGTTCGGCGAACCAGCGGGGCCCGGCGTTCCTGAACGAGCGTCCTATCTGCCGATGATCGCCCATTTCGCCCTCATCTCGATGGCCGGAGTTTATTTGCCGCCGCCGCTGGTCGCCTGGTTCCAGCACGTCGCCGGCATCCTCGGATAGGAGAAACAACAGATGCTGTCTCTCGCGTACATGATCGCCAGAGGTCATCGCGTTGGGCTGCATCGGCCCTGGCTGCGGGTCGTCGTCGATGACGGTTTCTGGCGCTCGCTCGCCGCCGAACTGGCGGCGGGCCAAGCGACGCTGCTCGGCCTCTGGGGCGAGGCCGGCGCGGTCCACATGAGCCTTCTCCTCGATGCGGAAAAGGCGATCTGCGTCGTCACGCGCGAATGCCCGGCGGGTCATTTTCCCTCCGTCGGCCGCGTTCATCCGCCGGCCATTCGATTCGAGCGGACGATCCGCGATCTCTACGGCCTCGAGCCGGAGGGGCTGCCCGATCCGCGCCCCTGGCTCGATCACGGCCGCTGGGGCGTGCGCTATCCGCTCGCGGCGACGCCCGAACCGTCGCCGTCCCCGATTCCCTACGCTTTCCTCCCCTGCAAGGGCGAAAGCCTGCATCAGATCGCGGTCGGCCCCGTTCATGCCGGCGTTATCGAACCGGGTCACTTCCGCTTCACCGCCAGCGGCGAGGCCATCGTGCGGCTCGAGGAACGCCTCGGCTACGCGCATAAAGGCGTCGAGGGCTTGATGACCGGGGCGCCGATCGAACGCGCCGCTCGGCTCGCAGGGCGCGTATCGGGCGACAGCGCCGTCGCCTTCGCCCTCGCCTTCGCCCGCGCCGTCGAGGCGGCGATCGGCGTCGCCGTCCCGCCTCGCGCGATTTGGCTGCGCGCGCTCATGGCCGAGCTCGAACGCCTCGCCAATCACTTCGGCGATATCGGCGCTATTTGCAATGACGCCGCCTTTGCGCTGATGCACGCTCATTGCGGCGTGCTGCGCGAGCGCGTGCTGCGCGCGGCCGGGGCGTGCTTCGGTCATCGGCTGATGATGGATTGCGTCGTCCCCGGCGGCGTCGGCGTCGATCTTTCCGCAAGCGGCGCGGCGCGGATCCGCGAATTGCTCGCCGACGCGCGGCGCTCGTTTCCGCCGCTGGTTGAGCTTTACGACAACACCGCTTCGCTTCAGGACCGGACCGTCGGAGCCGGCGTCCTCGATCCGGCGCTGGCCCGCCAATACGGCTGCGGCGGCTATGTCGGGCGCGCCTCAGGCCGGGACTTCGACGCGAGGCGCGATCTCCCCTATCCGCCTTATGGCGAACTCCGCTTCGAGGTTCCCGTGCGGGACGACGGCGACGTCAATGCCAGAATCTGGATCCGGATCCGCGAAGTCGAGCAGAGCATGGCGCTGATTGAGCAGATTCTTGCTCGCCTGCCCGAGGATCCGCAGCTGCGCGCGAACGTCGCGGCCGGCTGGCGCGGCGAGGGCGTGGCGCTGATCGAAGGATTCCGCGGCGACATCCTCGCTGCGGTCCGGCTCGATGCCGAGGGGCGCGTCGAGCGGTGCCATTTGCGCGATCCGTCCTGGCTCCAGTGGCCGGTGCTGGAGGCGGCCATCGCGGGCGCCATCGTCGCCGACTTTCCGCTCTGCAACAAATCCTTCAACTGCTCCTACTCGGGGCACGACCTCTAGGACGCACGCTCATGCGCAAGATTCTGTTCAAGAGCGTCACCCAAGGGCCGCTGACCGAACCCGCGCCCGGGGCCGACGACGCCGAACTCGCGGCCTTGGCGGCGCAGGTCGACCACGCCGCCCGCGCGAGACTGGGACGCAGTCTGTCGATTCGCGAAATAGACGCCGGATCGTGCAACGGCTGCGAGCTTGAGATCAATGCGCTCGCGAACGCTTTTTACGATCTCGAGCGCTTCGGTCTGCGCTTCGTGGCCTCGCCGCGCCATGCCGACGTTCTTCTCGTCACGGGACCGGTGACGAAAAACATGGGCGAGGCCTTGCTGCGGACCTATCAGGCGACGCCGGCGCCGAAATGGGTCATCGCCGCCGGCGGCTGCGCGATTGATGGCGGCCTGTTTTCCGGAAGCTACGCCTGTCTGGGCGGCGTCGAGGCGCTTATTCCGGTTGATCTTTACATCCCAGGCTGCCCTCCGACACCGGCCGCCTTGCTTAAAGGGCTGCTCGCGCTAATGCGTTAGCCCGGCCGCGACGACCCGTCGCCACTCGCCGTTCGAAAAAATGCCGAACCCTGAGCCTGCGCGCCGCCGATGCCGCAAGCGGCGCGTCAACCGGTCGGCGCGCGCCGACTGAGGGGGCCGTCGCCGGAAACGCCGGCATTGCTCCGGTCATAGCTCGACCTTAACTATAATGATTAATATAAATTTTAATATTTGCTTAACTTTTACAAATCCCAGCCGTAAAATATGACTTGCGGTTCAGGTCAAGGCAGCCGCGCTCGGCATTCGATGCCGATGGTTTTGCGGTTCAATAGTATCAAACTTTGCTTAGCACGAATAATAATGGCGCGCCTAACGTAACCACAAATACATCTCCAATTTGCGTGGTTCGATAGCGTAAAACTCTACATTGTTTATGGCATGCACGCTTAAAAGTTGGCCATGTATACTGAATGCGTGAAATAGATCGACTTATACACGTCTGTACATTAGCTATTAAGTCGAATTATATGCAAACGGAGATAAGTAATGATTAAAACACAATCTATTTTTACTTGCTTTTTGCGCAACCTCCCTAGGGGCCGAAGACGCAAATCCGTTAGGCTTTTCGTCTTCGCCAGCAGCGCGATGCTTGGCGCCGCCGCAGCGTCAGCCGCTCCGGTGATCCTCAATCAACCTTTCTCGGCCCATCCGGGAGATGTCATCAGCCTCGAGGGAAGCGGATTTGGGAGCGCGCCGACGGTGTATTTCAAACCGTCGCACCAAACGACGCCGATCGCGCTTGCGACCAAGGCGGCCGTGGGCGGGGGCGTCATTGTGGAGGTGCCAAAAACTGCCGCCTTCGACCTCTATTCAGTGTGGATCGTCAGCGGCGGCTCTGGGAGCCCCAGTATTTCCCTCAATGCGCCCGTTCCAATGCATTTCGACAATGCCGAAATCGCCAGCGGCGCGCATTTCCGCATTTTTGGGCGCAATCTCTACGTCAACAGCGTCGCCCCGACTGTCACTCTGATTGACGTTCAGACCAAAGCGCAGGTCGGCGCGACCGTCACGTTGTCGAACAGCAGCGCCTACTACCTCGATGTCGTGCCGTCTTCCGGCGTCGTCGCCGGACACAGCTATCAGACCAATGTTTCAAACGGCTATGGCTCGGCCTTGAGCAGCGCATCCATCGTGGGACACGCCGCCGGAACCGATTACTTCCAGATCGGGCAGCCGTGGGCCTATGATTTCAAATATCAGAACGGCCCAGGCTACCAGCCGGGCAATTGGACCAACCAGGCCGACCATCACTGGTTCAATGTCAAGACGGACCCGAGCCTCAAAATCTGGGCCAAGGGCGATGGCGTGACCAATGACGCGGCGGCGATCAATGCCGCGATCGTTCTCGCCTCCGCCAACGGCGGGATCGTCTATTTGCCGGCCGGCACGTATAATACGGCGACGACGACCATATCGATGCGGTCCAATGTCGTGCTGAAAGGACAGAGCGCGGCCACCACCAAGATCCTCTATGGTCCGACTTATCCCGGCGGCGTCTATTTCCCTCCCGGATCGCAAATGATGGGGCTGACCGATCTATCGCTCCAGAACATCGATCTCACGAGCCAATATGTCGTCGGCCTCGGGACCGGAAACCAGCGGGTCAGCAAAGTATTTCTGCAACACCTGAATTGGAATTTCGGCTCAGGCAAGGGTCTCATCATGGCGGGAGATCGGATTGCGATTCTGAATTCGACCTTTACGCAGGCGATCAACTACCAAAACGGCAATGCAGCGCAAAAGACCGGCGGCATGGGGCCGATTTACATTGGAAATAAGACAATCGGCTCGACCACGAACTTCCAGTTCAGGAACAATGTCGTCAAATGGGCGACCGGCCAAAACTCCTTGCTGGATCTCGTCAACGCCGTCCTCGAGAACAATCATTTCACGCGCAGCGCCTCTGACAAGCTGGCCGTCGGTCCGGCCGATCCTTCATGGGGAGGCTACGAAATCTCAGTCCCCGCCGGCTTCGGATACATGCGCGTGATGGGACGGCCGCTCTCGGTCAACTGGGCCAAGAACGTCGTCATCCAGAATAACATCTTCGACAACTCGGATGGCGTCATCAGCTATAACTGGAACGACGGCGAGGCTATACTCAACGAAGCGGGTGGACCATCCGCATGGCAGCGGGAAGACGTCGCAACCGTATCGGCCGCCGCAAGTTCAAGCATCACCGCCCAATGCGGGGGGACCTGCGCTTGGCACATCTACCCGAATTCGATAGCGGTCATCATTAGCGGCGCGGGCGCAGGTCAATGGCGCCACATCACGCAAGCGAGCGGCAACACGTTCACGCTCGACAAATCTTTCAGCGTCATCCCGGCGCCCGGCGATCATTTCGCAATCTCGCAACCGGGCTACGAGAACGCGATTATCCGCAATAATACAATGTCGGGCAATCCGTTCGGAATTGCCATGTATAAAGGCGCTTTTTTCAACGCCTCCGTTCTCGCCAACCATCTGACCGACAGCGGCGGAATTTACCTCATTCCCTCCCAGAGCAACCTAACATCGATGCCGCGCTTTAATACTTCCCAGAACATCGAAATAAATGGCAATATCGTGAAAAACACGAAAGGCTGGTATCCGGCCTACATCGCCACGCTTTTCGCCATTCAGACGCGAAATATATTGTTGGGAACCAGCACGTTCGGGCTGGAAATGCGCAACAATCAAATAACCGCAAAACCGGGCACTCCGCTGCCGCTCCCGGCGGAAGGATTTGGCCTTTATGACATCTACCAAACTCTGAACGCCGGCAATTTCTACGACCCAGGGACAAGCTGGGTGACTGGAACCGTGTACCAGGGCAACAGCTGCGCCAACTGTCCGATAAACTACCGTCTGAGCAATACGGATAACGACACGGCAATCTGGAACGCCGCGACGACCAATTCGCCGGGCGTCGCGTCGACCTTCGTCTCCGACAAGCCTATGGGCGGCGCCAACTTCGGCGGCGCTTCGCCGCACGGCTCTCTCGGCACGGTCATCGGCAATGATTGACGCCTAGACCGGCGCTCTTCGAGCATCAAGAAGCGCGCTTGAACCCCTCCGCGCCGCCGATCTGCGGCGGCGGCTGCGCGCTCTTTTCATCATTGCCAAAACAACGCGGGACAAGCTCCATTTAACGGACTAGCCGCCGCGCGGCGGCGCCAATTTAAAAGGGCGGCCAGCTCTCGCCCGCTCGCGAAGCGGGTGAGGCTGATTGCTATAGCTTATTCGTTGTCGTATAACGAATTAAATTAATACTCAAAACACGCCGTCCAAACCGAACCCGAGCGCTTTGATACGGCTGATCAGGATCAAAATTCGAAGGACCCGTCAATGGCAAACATCGTCGGCGCGATCGACCTCAATAAAACGTGGGTGCCGATTACAATTCCGCTTGGTGTGGCATGCGTTCTTGGCGCCGTTGAGTTGTACCTTGGATCAGCCCCGCTCACTGTTCTCATGTGTGTCGCAGGACTGACGATAACCTTTATTCCGCTGCATTTGCATGGCCGCGATCTCTATTCCATGTTTTCAATATTATTTGGAATTAGGTATATCGGCTTTGCGTTATTTATGAAGGTGCTTTACGGGCAAACGCTTGATAGCAATTTGCTTGACCCTACCGGCTCTTATGCATTGACGCTTCTGCTTATGGTTGTCGTTACGGCAATCGTTCTACTGGCGCGCCGGTTTGACCCAGGAAGCACGCTTTTTGCTTTTCCAAACTACAATTTGCGAAAACTCGCAGTAGCCTGCTTTATCATAAGCCTGGGCGCGATCGCAGTCGTTGGACACAAAGGCGAACAGGACGGCGCCGGCGCCGGCGCGCTGTTTGTCATCGCATCTGGCCTCTCCAGCCTATGCGCCTTCGCCTTGATAGCCGAAGCAGCCTATGGCGTTGAAAAATCAAAGGGGCGCAGTCTTTTTACGCCCTTTCTGATGGGCATGTTTCTCGTAATCCTTCTGGCCGTCATCGCTTTGAACGCCAGAGGGTTTTTCCTCGGCGTCATCGGCGTTTTGCTCGTCGCATTCATTTACCGCGTGTTAAATCTGAAGCATGTGGTCGTCGGGTTGGTTTTCGTCGGCTTTTTCGTATCATTTCTCTCACCTTTGACTCTGTATCTTCGCCAGCACAGAAAAATGCCTATCATGCAATTTATATCGCTGGCCCAGGAAACTGCCGTAAAGGTAGCAATCGACCCGAGTTTTCGTAAAGTCGTTTCAGACTCCGCCAAATATGCTCAGTTCCAAAATATTTATGATGAACCTGCATATGATTATTTTGGCGATCGTTCGAACGTCGGAAACCGGCTGTCGTTCATCGGACTGGTCGACGCCGTATATAACTCGTCGAAAGTCACCTCTCGGATCGGACTGCCGGCGCTCCAGCAAAGCGTAAAATCGATTATGCCGGGGTTTCTAGGCTACGTCAAAGATGACGTGAGCGTGGGCGACTGGCTCGGGTGGCACACAGGACTGCTTAAGCCGCCACTAACCACTTTCATGAATTATGGCCTGCCCATGGAAGGGTTGGTCACGTGGGGCCTGATTGGCTTTATCGTCTATCCCTTTGTGTTCATGCTGCCCGTGCTTGTAGTCTTTTCGCGCATCTCAAGCTTCCGGCAGGTCACGCCTCTAAGCATCTACATTTTCACGGCACTGCAAACCGGCGTGATCGAAGCGACCTCCGACGGCTTCATAGGAGAGATTACCAGGGGCATTCCGATCATGCTGGCCGCTTTGTGCGGTTTGTATTTCGTTTTTCGCGCGCGGCCGAAGGTCGCGCGCCGGAAATTGCGGCTCGAACCTGCACCGGACGGACACGCCTGCGTATTCCCTCTTTCGGCGATCGCCGAAACGCACGGTTTCCGGCGATGAAAACGCGGGCGCCGCGCTCGACTTTTGATCCAGATACCCAAGGGCTCTGTATATGGCCAACACCGACGGCGAAGTGAAAGAGCGAGCCCGCCCCGCGGCGGTCGACGCGGATAGGCGCCGGGAGCCGAGGCTTCGTCTGCACCTGCTCAATTCGATCCGCGGATGGGCTTCGATACAGGTGCTATTTTTTCACGTCTGCCACGAAATGTTTGCTCACAAATTGCCTGAATTCCGCTCGCCCTGGCTCACATTTATTCTGAGCGGCGGCTTTGCGGTCGCCGTGTTTTTTGTTTTGTCGGGCGAAGTTCTGGCGCACGGATACCTTGTCCGCAACGACGACAACGCCGTCCGCAAGCTGGCGATCAAGCGCTACGTCCGTCTGGTCATCCCGATTTTTGTATCCTGCCTCAGCGTGTTCTTGCTGATGAAGGCGGGCTTGGTGTTTTCGCGTGAAGCCACGGTCGTGCTCGACAGGCCGGACTGGCTTGGCGAGATGCTGAACTTCGAGCCGAGCGTCGCCAGCTTTTTATTCTATTCCCTCGTCGGCGTGCTGTTTCAGTTCAAACCGGCGATCGCCTATAACCCATTTCTCTGGAGCATGAGCGTCGAGCTTTTTGGCTCAATGTTTGTGTTTTTCTGCCTTTTCGTGACGCGGACGCCAAGGCAGCGGTGGGCTGTCTATGCTTTCGCGACGCCTTTCATGCTTATTTTAAGCCCTTTCCTTATCTGTTTCGTCCTCGGCATGATTTTTGGCGAAATGCGCGTCGCCGGCGTTTTCAAGCGTTTTTCCGCGCATCCAGCGGCGAACTGGATCGCGATTTTCATCATAATCGACGTTGGCGTTGGCCTCAGCGTCTATCCCCTGCTGCACATACCCCAAGGCGGCGTCGCTCAGCGCCTCAGCGTGGCCGCGGCGCTGTTTCTCTTTGCAATCTACAGTTCCACCTGGCTGCAGGACGTGTTTGACAACAGGCTTTCGCATTTCCTCGGCGAGCTGTCGTTTCCGGTCTACCTCGTTCATTTTCCGATCATCGTCTCGCTACAGTCCTTTCTGGTCCTGCGCCTGTTCTCGGACGGCGTCGTCACCCGTGGCGGCGCTTATCCGATCATGCTGGCGACTCTTTTAACGGCGCTTCTCGCGGCATATGCCTTTCGTTATGTCGAACGATTCGCCATTGCGTCGTCGAATGCGTTTTTTAGGCTTATCGACAGGCTTTAGACCGGGCGGAGGACTCAGGCCTCGGTCTGAGGAGCAATCCGCCCCGTCCTTTGGCGGCTCGTCCGGGCGGGAATGCTGTTCCGATTGGCGATCGAGACCGGCGTCTTTCACTATGACGCGCTCACTCTTCAACGTATTCGTCACGGCTCGCAAAGCCAAAAGCTGACGCCTCGCGGCCGCCACGGGGCAGCCCTCGGCAAACCCCGTGAATCCCTGCCGGATCAGCCGGCGAGCACGCTTTTTATGTTGACGAACTCGCGGATCCCGAGCTGGCCGCATTCGCGGCCGTAGCCGGATTGCTTCACCCCGCCGAACGGCATCCGCGGATCCGACGTCACACTGGCGTTGACGAAGCTCATGCCGGCCTCGATTTCCTGCGCCGCGATGCGCTCGCCGCGCGCGGGATCGCCCGTCAGCACGCAGGAGCCGAGACCGAAGCGCGACGCGTTGGCAATGCCGATCGCCTCCGCCTCGCTCCCCGCCTCGATGATGGCGGCGACGGGCCCGAATATTTCCTCGTCATGGGCCGGCATGCCAGGACGGACATTGGTCAGAACGGTCGGCGGGTACCAGGCGCCTGGACGGTTCGGGATTTGCCCGCCGGAAAGAAGGCGGGCGCCTTTCGCGACGCTGTCCTCGACTTGCGCGTGAATCTCGTCGCGCGCCTTGACGCTTTGCAGCGGCCCTAATTTCGTCGCTTCATCGCGGGGATCGCCCATCGCATAGGATTGCATGGCGCCGACGAACGCCCTCTCGAAAACGTCGCGAACCGGCGCGCTGACGATGAACCGCTTGCCCGCGACGCAGCTTTGGCCGGCGTTGACCATCCGCGCCGCGGCGCAGATCTGCGCCGCTTGCTCGATATCGGCGTCCTCAAGGACAAGATAGGCGTCGGCGCCGCCGAGTTCGAGAACGGTCTTTTTGAGCGCCGCGCCGGCGGCGGCGGCGACTTGGCGGCCAGCCTCGACGCTGCCGGTGAGCGTCACGGCGGCGACCGCCGGATGTTCGATCAAAGCCCGCACGTCCCGGCTCGGCGCCAGCGCGGCGCGGAACAGGTTTGCGGGAAAGCCGGCCTCCCGGAAGACGCTTTCGATCGCCAGCGCGCAGCCCGGGACATTGCTCGCATGTTTGAGCACGGCGGCGTTGCCCGCCATCAGCGCGGGCGCGGCAAACCGAAAAACCTGCCAGAACGGAAAATTCCATGGCATGACGGCGAAGACGACGCCGAGCGGATTATAGGCCACGAAGGCTTTCGGACCGCCCAGGTCGACCGGCTCGTTGGCAAGGTAGCTTTCGGCCCGCTCGGCGAAGTGGTTGCACGCGAAAGCGCATTTTTCGATTTCGGCGCGACCCTCTTTAACCGTCTTGCCCATCTCGGCCGTCATCAATTCGGCGAACTCATCGCGCCGCCCCAGCAGCGCGCCGGCTGCGGCCTTCATCAGCCGAGCGCGCTCGCTGAACGGGACGCGGCGCCAGCGCTCGAAAGCGTCGCGCGCGTCGTGGGCGATGGTCAGCGCCTCATCTAGCGTGTGGCCCTCATAAGTGCGCCCCGGCAATCCGGTCGATGGATCGACAGTCGGCAGGAGCGGCTTCCGACTGAGGGAATTGGCCGGCTCGCGGCGTTCTGAGCTGGCGATGACGGTCGCTTCAACCATGGCTGATCCTCGCTGTCGGGTTCGGCGGGGCGGGCGCCGCGCGCTCGGCTGATCCGCGCTCTCGCTCAACGCTCCTCAACGCCGGCGGCGCCGGTTGGTTTCTCGACCATGCGCCTCACCTGGATCGAACTCGCGGGCGGTGGTTTGGCCCGGCTACTGGAATACATGCTTTGATCAGCAGAAAATCAAGATTCAAAGGATCGCTTGCAAAACGCTCCCCAAACGTCGCTTAACGCCCGCCGCATGTCGGCTTCGCGCTTTCCCGCCGCCCCCGGATTCGGATAGAATTGGCGACCGTCGCTCCAAGATTGGGGATGGAGGCCTCACGATGACCGAGTCGAACGTGAAAGCGCGCATTGTCGTCTCAAAGGACGGCCCTTATCTCGTCTCCGGCGGCATTCCGCTCGCAACGCAGACGATCGTCGCCGACGCCGATGGGAATTCGCAGGCCTGGCGGGAGGGCGAGGCGTTCCGGACGAAAGACAATTATGCGCTGTGCCGATGCGGCCAATCGAAGACCAAGCCTTTCTGCGACGGTGCGCACGCCAAGGTCGGGTTCGATGGAACGGAGACCACCAGCCGCGAGCCCTATCTCGCTGACGCAAAGCGTTACGACGGCCCCGCGCTGGTCCTCCTCGATGCCGAGCGCCTGTGCGCATCCGGACGCTTCTGCGATCCGAACGGAAGCGTATGGAGCCAAGTGGCGCAGTCCGACGATCCAAAGGTCAAGGAGACGTTTCTGCGCCAGGTGGCGAATTGTCCGGCTGGCCGGCTGGTCGCCTGGGACAAGGCGGCGGACGCCGCCATCGAGCCGGCGCTGCCGCTTTCGATCGGCCTTGTCGAAGACCCCCAGGAACAATGCAGCGGCCCGATCTGGCTGCGCGGCAGCATCCCCGTGGTCTCGGCCGACGGTTTTGAGTACGAAGCGCGCAATCGCGCGACGCTGTGCCGATGCGGCCAATCGAAGAACAAGCCCTTCTGCGACGGCGCCCACGCCCACGTCAAATTCCGGAGCTCTTAAGCCCATCGTCGACAGGTCACGCGATCATCAAGCTCAATTCATCCTCTCCACCAGCGCCTGCAGACGCGATCTCATTTCCTCGGCGGGAGCGCCGTGACTTCCCCCATGTCCGGCCAGGACCCATTCAAAGTTGTAGTTGAGCAACCGCGCCAGCGAGCGGCGCTGCTCGTCCCACGAATACCAACAGAAATCGCGGAAGGCGTTGAGATCGTTCTCGGCGAAGCTCCAGGACAGGCTGTCGCCGGTGAACAAGCATCGGTCCTTCCAAAGATAGACCAAGCTCCCCTTTGTGTGCCCTGGCACGGGGATCGCAAGCAGATCGTGATAGACTTGTATGGGATCACGACCCTCGAAAATCTGGGTGGCGTACGGCGCCGCGCTGCGATCCGCTTTATGGATCGACACTCGCGCACCAAAGTGCTTCGCGTAACGATCAGCGTCGGCCACGTCGTCTTTATGCGTGAGAAGGACATCGGAGAGCCCACCCGCTTCCTCCAGCGCGCTCACGACCTGCTTCGTCCATCGCGGCGCATCGACCATCGCGTTGCCATCAGGGCGGCGGATCAAGAAGGAGTGGGCCCCATAAGAGGACTTAGCGTTGTAGCCGAGTCGATAGACCCCCTGCGTCATCTCCTCTGGGAACACTCCAGCCGGCGGCGTGATACCGCTTTCCGACCTCACCGATGCTGTGGGACAGAGGAGGCGCGCTCGCCAAGCCATCATAAGCTCGTCCGGCGTCTCGGGCTGTCGGGCGAAGACCGATTGACCCCCGCCCGAGACAATCAGGCCCGGTGCGACGGTGCGCGCAGCCGAGCAGTCCATGCAATTCCTATCGATGTACCAGTCTCCAGGAGCGTTTTCGGCATGTCGGTTGGCCATCGGCTTCTCCCCGGTCACCACCGGAGTGAGTTAGTGACCATCCGGGGCGAGTCAAGTGCTCCATGCTGGCCACACCGGCGGCGACGGCGCTTCTGCCAAGCACTTGGCGACTGCGAGCGCTGTCCTCATGCTCCTGACATGGACCCTCACCCCTGCTCAGTTTGCTGCAAGCCCGCCGTCGTTCAAGAACGCCGCCCAAATGGGGAGGGGCGATGGCTGCGATCACCTACCCGAGGAGGCGCGAGAGGCGTTCGACGCCCCAAAGAAGCTTGGTTGGAAAGGCGAGCGCACACTTAGAGGCCGCTCCTGCACATCGCGATTCTTGATGCCTCAGCAGCTAGGCCGACCAGACTCGCGGCCTGCCCTTGATATACACACCCGCAACCTCCGATTGATGCTGGAAGTGCAGCGCCAATGCCGCCGACGGATCGCGGAAATTTGGGCTCTCGAGACGCGTGTTGTCGAAATTCTCAAAGAGCACGCGCCCGGCGCCAGATTGCGGCGAAGGAACGCGGCGGAGCGCCCGACCCTGGCAGTGGACATTTCACCGAAGGAGACCGAGTTGATCGCAAGATTGATAGGCAAACCCTCCATTCGATCGATCGCCGTCGCAAGGCAAAGCAGAATGCATGGCTCTTTCGGCGACACGACCGAGGGAGGCGCCAACAGCACCGGTGCGCTCTGACGGGTCGCCAGGTAACAGCCTGAGAGTTTCAGCGTCTCCGGCGGATCAACAATCGCATAGCTCGCTTGAGGCGCAAGGCGTCTCACTGTTCGCTCAAAAAGGGAATCGTCAATTATCAAACGGACTCCTAGCGGCCGCCTCCGCCTCGAGTTCGCGCCCGCCCTTCGGCGACAGGGGCTCGCTATCGACGCCGTTTCGACAAAATGGTTTGATAGCGAGGCCCGCGCCGCCAGCGATTTCGGCATCGTCGATAAGGTTGCAGCGGGCAGTTGCGGGAGAAGCAAAGCGCGAGCGCATGGATCAAGCCGAATTGAACGCCGAAGGAATTGAGGCCGCGGTCAAGCCCGGCGCGATCGCCAAAGCGCATGCGGCCGCGCTGGAGAAGGCGGCGAGCGCGGCGGAGCAATGGCGGCGTTCGGCCCGGTCCTTGCGTCTCGTCAAAGGCAAGCGGATCGCGCGACAGAACTGGGCCGTCGGCGCGCGAATTGGCTATCAGACCTTCGCTGGCGCGCGCCGCTCGCGGAGCGCGCTCGCCGGATTTCTCATTCTGTTCGTCATTCCGGCGATCTCCTCCGTCCTCTATTTCTCGCTGATCGCGTCCAGCGAATTTACCTCCGAGGCGCGTTTCGCCGTGCGGGGCGGAGAACGCGTTTCGACCGACGCCATCTCGGCGCTCACCGGGCTCGCCTCGTTTACGCAGGTGCAGAATTCGCTGATCGTCGCGAATTACGTGAAGAGCCAAGCCATCGTCGAAGCGCTCGAGAAGGAAATTGACCTTCGCGCCATCTATTCAAATCGTTCGATCGACTGGCTCTCGCGCTTTAGGGCCGACAAGCCGATCGAGGCTTTCGTCAAATACTGGCTCAGGCGCGTGAAGCCGTCGATCGAATCCCCCTCGGGAATTATAACGGTCAAGATCAGCGCCTTCTCGCCCGAGGACGCGCTCAAGGTCGCCAACGCCACGGTCGATTTGAGCGAGCGTCTGGTCAACGGCCTCTCGACGCGGGCCCTCAACGACGCCGTCGCACAGGCCGAGAGCGAACTCGCCCGCGCCGAGGGGCGCCTCAGCGCGGCGCGCGTGGCGCTGCGCGATCTGCGCAATTCGCAAGCGACCCTCGACCCGATGCGGACGGCGGAGGGAATCGGCAAGCTGGTGGCCGAGCTGCGCCTTGAGAAAATTCACCTCGAGCAGGACGTCGCGGCGGCCGAACGCGGCAACATCGAAGCCAATGCGCCGCAGGTCCAGATCATGCGAGCGCGCCTCGAGGTCATCGGCGAGCAGATCGCCAGCCTTGAGGAGACGGTGACATCGCAGGACGGAGCGCAAACCGAAGCTCTGTCAGGCAAGATTACCCGCTTCGATGAACTCGAACTCGAACGGCAGATCGCGGAAAAACAGTACACGCAGGCGGCGGCGGCGCTCGAGCGCGCGCGCGTCAACGCCGAAGGAAAGAAAGTCTATCTCGCGACCTTCGTCCATCCGGTGCTGGCCTACGAGCCGAGCTATCCGCATCGATTCCTGTTCAGTCTCCTCGGCGTCGGCGCTTCGGCTCTTCTCTATGTCGGCGGAATGGCCGCCTTCCGGGCGACGCGGCGCAAACTTGCGGGATGAAATCCAGAAATGATCCGTCTGTCCGGCGTCACCAAGATCTATAAGACGGAGAAGCACCGCAAGGTCGTTCTCGACAACGTCACCTATACGTTCGACACGCGCTATTCCTACGGCATATTCGGCCCGAACGGCGCCGGCAAATCGACCTTGCTGCGTTTGATCGCGGGGACCGAGCTGCCCAATTCCGGCCATGTCAAGCGCGACGTGCGCGTCTCCTGGCCGCTCGGCTTTGGCGGCGGGTTCCACCCGGCGATGACCGGCCGAGAAAACGTCAAATTCGTCAGCCGCATTTATGGCGCGAATACAAGGCGCGTCATCGAATTCGTCGATTATTTCGCCGAGCTCGGCAATTATTTCGACATGCCGCTCAGCACCTATTCGTCCGGCATGGGCGCGCGCCTCGCCTTCGGCCTCTCCATGGCGATCGATTTTGACTGCTATCTGGTCGATGAAATCACCGCAGTCGGCGATTCGCGCTTTGGGCTGCGGGCGAGGCAGGCTTTCGACGAAAAGCGCGGCCGCAGCAACATGATCATGGTGTCGCACGACATCGGCACCGTCAAAGCCTATTGTGACCGCGGGCTGGTCCTTCACCGCGGCAAGCTGGTCGCCTTCGGGCACCTTGACGACGCGATCGAATTCTACAGAAAGGTTCATTGAGGCTTAGAGCCAGTTTCCTTGGCCGCTTCGCCCGGCTTTACTCAAACGCCAGACTCAGCCTGCGGCTTGCGCGCGACGAGCAGGAGCCCGCTGCCTTCATCCTTTGTCTGCTTCGGCGGCCCAAACAGCTTGTCCATCACATGGCCAAAGGCAAGGCCGATCAACGCCGAGGCGTGCCAGGACCAGGCGCTCTTGAAATAGACGTCATCGCGGCAGCGGACCGGCGAACAGCGTTCGATCCAGTAGACGATGCCGTCGACCTTCGACCAGGGGACATGCTGGATTGTCTCGACCGCAAGGCCTTGGCTTTCCGCCAGCGCGCGCAGCGCGCCTTCGCTCCACCAGGTCAGATGGTGCGGCGGCGCATTGAGGAGGAAATTGGGGATCCGCACTAGCGCCGACGGAGCGTGCGGAACGCCAATGATCACGCGGCCGCCGGGCTTGGCCGCCGCCGCCATCTCGGCGAACAGCTCTGCCGGCTTTTCGACATGCTCGATGACCTGGAAGGCGCAGACCGCGTCATAGGCGGCGGCGTTGTCGGCGAGATGCTCGGCGAGACTCTCGGAACGCGCCCAATGGCGGGCCGGGTCTGCAAAATGCGGGTCGAGGCCAAGATATTCCGCGTGAGCGACGAAAGGACGAAAACCGCCGAAGCCGCAGCCGACATCGAGAACGCGCGCGCTGTCCTCGATATAGGCCGCTGCGACGAGAAATTCCGCGCGCGGACGATCTTCCCGCGGAAACAGTTTCGGCCCGAGCGTTTTGTAAAAGGTCTCATAGAAACCCGCGTCGCCGATCAGCGCGGGCGAGAAGAACAAGAGGCCGGTCGGCGACCGCCACAGCGATAGATGGCTGGCGCCGCCAAAGCTCGGGCGCGCGTCAACCTTGAATTCGATCTCCCAGAGCCGCGCCAGAAACGCGCAACTGACCGTCTGGACGAGCGCCGCGGCCGGCTCGCCTGTGACCGGGCAGCGCGGATAATCGATTTCGGGTTCGAGAACAGTCAAAACAACCTGCGGAGCCTATGGCGTCGTGGAGCCGACGGACACTAGAGCGTTTTCCGGCATGAGGGAATCGGAAACGATGACGCTGTTTCGCGTAAATCCGTTTCCCTCATTTCATTGCTTCAGACTGGGGCTATTGGCGCGTAAGTCAGCCTCCGCGCTGGCCGCGGCGAGCAGGTGAAGCTTCGATCAGTTGTAAGGCGCAATGAGTTCGGTCCCGTGGGCCCCCGCAGTATCCTCAAAATATAAGAATCCAAGGTTTTGAGGAGATCCGTAGGAAATCGCATAACCCCCATTGCCCAGCATCGTGATCAATTCAAGCGTAAAAGGAGCAGCAATGGAGAGGTCGCCAGGATAGTGATAGGTCGGCGTGCTCGCCCGGTAATTCCAGGCAATGTTCCAAGGCCACGACACGTCAATATAATTTGTCAAACGAGCGAGGCTAGGGCCAAGGCTTGGCCGTTCGACGATCCATTCGATGCTATTGCCTTTCAAAGTGGCGCCGTTCGGCGCGGTGAGCTGGTAGGTGGCTGTTTCCTCTGTCGAGTAGTTGTAGAAATAGGCCAAAGCGGCCGTTGCGCTGGTGTTCCAGACCTGAACATAAATCAAATCGCCAGGGTGAATGGCCGGAGAGCTAACCTGAAGTCTCCGCGAAGGGATACCATTCGATCCAGGCCGAGTAGGCCGTCGCGCTCGAGTTATTCTTGCAATAAGCATCGACCTCGACCCCAGCTTGCAGGACATCATTCGAGTTGTTGCCATCAATTCCCGCCCATTGCGCGGAGTAAACCCAATCCCCCGTGCATTGACCAAAGGGTTGATGGGCCGTTGGCACGACGAATTCACCGGCAATTGCCTCGAGCGCAAACGGCGTCCCGCTGGATACAATAGAGGGGCCGCTCCAATTTGACGAGGTGACTTGAACAACGTTGTTCGATGTCGCTTCAATGCCGTTGCTTAAAATGGAGCCGCCATTGTTGTTCCGGGTTGAACGGGCGCGCCACCGCTTTTGTTGCTGATCGGACCGTTGTAAATGTTGGTGTGAGAAAGCACTGGCGTGGCGGTGCGATTTTGCGGTCCGCCTACCGCCTTCAGCCATCGCTGATAAGCCGCGGGGGCTGCCACTTGATCCGGCATCGGGGGGATCGCATATTGCTTGCGTTTCGCTGGCGACGCCGTCACCGGGTCGAACCCCGGCGGAGGAGGGGCGACGACTGCGATCCCCGGAACGTTGGTCGGGGTCGTCATTTGCGCGTGCGCCAGGGGGACGCCACGCCCGACAAGAACCCTGCCGCTGCGAGGTACAAAAGAAATTTGCGCATCATCCCCCCTGTCAATTTTGCTTCGTCGCGGGTGCGCCCTGAGAAGGCCGAAATGCCCATAGGAATTTCAGAGACCTAAGGCAAACCATTTCATATTGGATCACGTTTCAATAGTCGCGAAACGGGCGCTCGTTTAAAATTCGATACGGCGCCGCGGCTCGCCGGAAATGGACCTTTGTGAGTTAATCCTCTATTGAGGGGTCCGACAACGCCCCTCCTGTCAAGTCGACCCGAGGCGCGCCTGCGGAGCCGGATTTTAACGCCGAGGATATCGATATGAAGCCACGCAAACGGCCCGGCTTGGACGATGCGGACCGGCAAAGGCTCGACAAGCTGGTCCTCAATCGCCTCGGCGCCGCCGCGACCGCCGAGCCAAAGACGCCGCCGGCGCCGGATCAGGGCGCTTGCGACCGGATGATGGATTTTCAAACGCTGCCCGGCTATCAGGAGCTGAGGCTTCAACGCTCGATGGCGGCCGTCGTCGGCCTCGACAATCCGTTCTTCCGGCTGCACGAAACGGCGGCCGGGGCGACGACCTTGATCGGCGGGCGCCGCTTCGTCAATTTTTCGTCCTATGACTATCTCGGGCTCAACCAGCACGCCGAGGTTCGCGCCGCCGCCCATGCGGCGATCGACGCCTATGGCACCTCGGCATCGGCGAGCCGCGTGGTCGCCGGCGAGCGGCCGGGACATCGCGCGCTGGAGCAGGCTCTCGCCGAACATTACGGGCAAGAAGATTGCGTCGTTTTCGTGAGCGGCCACGGCGCCAATGTTTCGACGATCGGAGCGATTTTAGGGCCCAAAGATCTGATCGCGCACGATAGTTTGGCGCACAATAGCATTGTGCTCGGGGCTGCGCTGTCGCGCGCCGAGCGGCGCAGTTTCCCGCACAATGACCTTGACGCCCTCGACGCTCTTCTCAATTCGATGCGAGGCCAGTTCGAGCGCGCTCTGATCGTCGTCGAAGGGCTCTACAGCATGGATGGCGACAGTCCGGACCTGCGCCGCCTGTGCGACATCAAACGGCGCCATCGCGCATGGCTGATGGTCGATGAGGCGCATGGGCTCGGCGTCCTTGGCGAGAGAGGCTACGGCCTTTTCGAGCAGGCCGGCGTCGATCCACGCGACGTCGATATCTGGATGGGCACGCTGTCGAAGACGCTGGCCGGCTGCGGCGGCTTCATCGCCGGATCGACCGCGCTGGTCGAATATCTGAAATGCATGTCTGGCGGATTCGTCTATTCGGTCGGCTTGTCGCCACCGCTCGCCGCCGCCGCCGCCGCCGCTTTATCAATTCTGCGCCGCGAACCTGAACGGGTCGCCCGTCTGCGGCGGGCAAGTCGCCTCTTTCTCGACACCGCCAGGGCACGCGGGTTGAACACCGGGTCGAGCGCGGGTTTTGCGATCATTCCCCTTCTGGTCGGCAATTCCGTCGCCGCGGTCGCCCTCAGCCAGAAGCTGTTTGAGCGCGGCGTCAATGTCCAGCCGATCATCCACCCGGCCGTGCCGGAACGCGCCGCGAGGCTGCGCTTCTTTCTGACCTCGGAGCACAGCCCCGAGCAGATTCATCTCGCCATCGACGCGGTCGCCGCGGCGATCGACGAAATCAATAACAGCGACTTATTCCGCGACATCGCGGGCCTTGCCAGGGGCGGCGAAATTTGAGCGGCCTTGAGGTTCGCGAGGTCCGCAGCGCCGCCGACATGGACGCGTTCATCGAGGCGGCGCGGCGCGGCCAGGCGGACAACCCGCGCTGGGTCGAGCCTCTTTCCGACGAAATGCGCTGGGCCTTCGACAAGAAGACCTCGCCCCTGATGCTGGAAAACGACATTCGGGCTTTCGTCGCGTTTCGCGACGGCGAACCCGCCGGGCGGATCGCCGCCATCGTGAACCACGCCCATCTCCAGAAATACAATGACGGCTGCGGGCAGTTCGGCCTGATCGAGGCGATCGACGATGGCGCGGTTTTCGCCGCTCTCCTCGACAGCGCCGCGGCGTTTTTGCGCGAGCGCGGATTAAAGCGAATCCGCGGCCCGTTCAGCCTGTCGATCAATCACGAGACCGGACTTCTCGTTAAAGGGTTCGACCAGCCTCACGTGGTGCGCACCAATCACGCGCCGCCCTTTTATGCTGCGCGCCTCGAGGCGCTTGGACTGCGCAAGGCGATGGATCTTTTCGCTTATGTCTGCGCGGTCCCGGAATCCGATTTTCCCGAGCGCGTCGAAAAACTGAGCCGCCGGTTCGCGCGCTCCCGCGAAATCACCACATATGGCTTGTCGCTGCTGCGTTGGTCGACGCAGTTTCCACGCGTCCTCGACCTTTATAATGACGCCTGGAAAGATAATTGGAGCGCCATTCCGGTGAGCCGTCAGGAGGCGAAGATGATCGCCCATTTGATGCTGCCGGTCTCAAAACCCGCATGGATCCGGATGGCGCGATGGAAGGGCGAAGACATCGCCGTCGTCTCGCAAATTCCGGACGTCAACGAGGCTTTGCAAGGGCTGCACGGCAAATTGCTTCCGTTCGGCTGGGCGCATTTGATGGGACGCATCCATGGCCGCGGCGCGCGCATGACGCGGCTGCCGATGATCGGCGTCGCCAGCCGTTGGCGCGGGACGCGCGTCGGCTCCATGGCGGTCTCGCTTCTTTTAGCGGAAGCCATCGCGCAGGCGCGGCGCGCCAAAGTCAATGAGATGGAGATCAGCTGGATGCTCGAGACGAACCACGCCGTGCTCAATCTCGTCGCCAGCCTGCCGGCCCGCCATACGCGCACCTTCCGCATCTATGAGAAGGATCTTTGAGGGGGGGGGGGGTGGAGGGAGACGGAGGAGGGGGGAGGGGGGAAGGGGGAGGGAGGAGGAGAGAGTGGGAAGGGGAGGGGGAGGAAATGGGGAGCGGGGGGCGGGGGGCGGGGGAGCGAGCGGGGGTGAGGGGGAGAGGGGCGGAGAGAGGTGCGTAACGCCGCCCAACGTAAGGGCCAAAAAGCAGCAGGCAAAGCGACGGCGGGGGAGGGTGCAAAGAACGGCGAGAAAAAGAAGAAGGGGGCGGCAAAAGCGCGGCGAAGCGCGCGCGGGCAGGGGGGACAGAGCGAAACAAATGATACGTAAGGACCACGCTATAATCGTAAAGAAGAGAGCAAGCATCCACTTGGGGCGAACGCGGCACCCAAAGAACCATAACTGTAACTGAACTGGCGCTAACTGGTCGTCTACAACAATAACAATAAATCTATATAAGTCCATAAAGCGGCAACAAACGTTCCAACCAACTGCACATGCGGATCGCTCGCAATGCGGTAAATGTTAATGCGCGCAACTAAGCAAGTGACGCTAGACAATAAATTGTGTGGGGTGAAAGGGAAGAGATGGGCAAATTTAGCTTAAATTATCATAGATAAAACGAAGAGATTTGAGATAGGGAGGGGCAACGCTATTTCGGAGTTCGCCGCACGACGACGACGTCCTGCGGACCGCGGACCAGATAGTCGATCCCGGCCCAGCGAATGCGCCGCGAGCCGAGAGCCGCCAGAATGCAGACAAGGTGGAAACACCACCATAGAGGGCGCATGAAGCGCTCGATCCGCCAATAAGCCGCAAGATCGGCGCGTTGGGTTTCCGGCCACAACGAGCGGACGATGCGCCGGCGGCTCCAATAGCGCAATTCGCCAAATCCAGCCGAAATGGCGACCGCGAAAAATCCCGCCATTCGCCCTTCAAGCGCAAGGGCCGCGGCGAGGCAGGCGGCGATGACCGGCAGGCCCGTCACCAAAGCGGCAAACAGCCACAACATCGGCACATGCGTCAGCATCAAGCGGTATTGGCGCTGGCCAAAATCGAAGGCCTCTTTCCAATCCATTGCGATCGGTGACAGAAGCAGGCTTTGGCGCGGCGAAAAAATCGCGCAGCCCGCCGCGTTGAGGGCGCGCGTCATCTGCAGATCGTCGCTGATCGCGCCGCGCCAATAGGCGGCGATGCCGATGCGCTCCAGCGTCTGCCGGCGGACCGCGGTGGCGCCGCCCCAGCACAGATTGATGACGTCAGGGATGCGCGGCAGGGTGACGATCGAAGCGTTCGCCGCCGCGACCACCGCCGAGCTGATCCGGCCATCGGTTGGGATCATCCAGCGGTAGCCGGTCACCGAATCATAGCCGGCGTCGATCAGCGCCGAGACCAGCCGCGCCAGCCATTCGGGCGAGGGCAGCGTATCGGCGTCGGTAAATACGACAATCTCGTCTTCGCTTTTGATCGCCTTCAGGGCGGCCAGCAAATTCCACACCTTCTGACCGCCGCGCTCGACCGGCCCGGCGACGATTGTGGCGACATCAGGGCCCGGCGCGCCAGCCGCCTCGGTCAACAGGCCGAAAGCCGGATCATCCGTCGATTCCACCGCCGCTATGATGCGGTAGCCCGGATAGGCCTGGGCGCGCAGGCGGCGCAGAAACTCCTCGGTCGTCGACGAACGGTTCTTGATGGCGACGATAATCGCGACGGGCGGCGTTCGCCCCGGAATTTCAGCGCGCGGCAGACCCCAGGTGTAGCGCCACGCCGACAGCGTGCTGATGACCCCGATGACGATCCAGATAATGAGAATAATGGCGATAGCTGAAGACATGGCGCTTTTTTGACACAGTGCCGAACTATTTTGTTCAGCCGTGAAATAGATGCTTGGTCGCGGACGGGCGTGCTGCGATTGTAGCAGGAGTGCAGCGTTTAGTCGGGGGCGATGCTTTGACGCAATCAATCAGTCTTGGGCAGGAGACCGTATCACGGGTCAAGACGCAACCAGCGATTCGCATCCAAACCAATTTACTGGCCCGGCGCGAACGCGCCGTTCTCAACTGGCTTTGCACGCAGATGCCGCGCTCGGTGACGCCCGATCGATTGACGGCGCTCGGAGCCGGGGGCGCCGCCATCGTTCTTGCAGGTTATGTCGGCAGCCGGTTCAATCCGGCTTTTTTTTGGCTCGCGACGCTCGGGTTTTTCGTACACTGGTTTGGCGACTCCCTCGACGGAAGCCTAGCCCGCCACCGCCGCATCGAGCGGCCGCGATACGGCTATTTTCTCGACCACACTGTCGACGCTCTGTGCAATCTGGTGATTTTGGGCGGCTTGGGACTTTCCGCTTATGTTCGTCTCGACGTAGCGCTATTCGTTCTCATCGGTTATTTTATGCTGTGTATGTATGTCTTTTTGTACAACCACATATCCGGCAAATTCCAATTGTCGTTCCTGGCGCTCGGGCCGACCGAGCTTCGCGTCGGACTGATCCTGATCAATGCCTGGATGTATGCGTCGGGCCCTTCGAAGATCGTCATTTCCGGCCAGGCCTTCTCGGCCTATGATCTGGTGTTTTGCCTTGTCGGCGCCACCTTCGTGTCCTTGTTCGCCCTCAACACGTTCAAGGTGGCGAGCCGTCTGCGCCGCGAGGATTTCATCGCGGCTGAGAGCAAGTCCCGCTACGCGACGACGCATTCGCGGTAGGTCTCCGCGCGATCGCTTTTTCGTCGCGCGACGATGCTCTACAGCCTGTCGAGGAACTCTTCGATCTTGGCGAAATAGCCATCCCAATCCGGCGCCACATAGCCCTTCATTCGCGCGAGCGACGCGCTGCGCTCGAGCGAATGCGGAGCGGCGAAAGCGCGGACCGCTTCAAGCCATTTTTCGCCGTCGATCGGGCTGATGGCGGTGATGCAGCCGCCCCCGCTTTCGCGGAAAGTCGGAATATCCGACGCGATGACCGGCGTCCCGGCGGCGAGAGCCTCGACGACCGGCAAGCCAAACCCTTCCGCAAACGATGGCATCAGCAGAGCGCGCGCCCCACCGAGCAGCGCCTTCAGGCTCGGAGTTGAAAGACCTGACGCCTCGATGACGTGGTCGGCAATCACGCGACAGCGTTCGAGCAGGTCGACGACATTCTCGTTTTCCCATCCCCGCGCCCCTATCAGCACCAGTTTGGGAGCCGAGGCGCCGTCGCGGCGCGCGAGCTCCCGCCAGACATGCAGCAGCAGGAGATGGTTCTTGCGCGGCTCGATCGTGCCGCAGGCCACGAAATAAGGAATCCCGGCCAGGTCGCCGGGTGGCGGCGCGCGCTCCAAAAAAATTGGAGCCGCCGGGATCGGCGCCGCGAGGATCGGCATGTCGGCGCGCCCGAGCGGCGTTAGATGGCGCCTCAAGGCCTCTTTCACCACCTCCGTCGTCACGATCGCGGCCGCGCCGAACTCGGCGAGATTGGCGAGGCGCCGCGAATGGCGCTGATATTCGGCCTTACGGAAATACTCCGGGTGTTCGAGCGGCAAAAGATCGTGAATGAAAAAGACGCCCTTGACGTCCGGCCGCTGTTTCAGCCAGCGAAAGTAGCTCGGAATCCACAGCGGAAATTGACTGACGTTGAGATAGCGCGCGCCGAGCGGCAGGGCGGCGGCGGGCGATCGCCCGATTGGAAATCCATGGCGCCTGATCCATTGGACGACGCCAGAGGCTTGTCCCGTGCGGCCGCGCGCGACGCGATGCGCGCCCTCGAACTCTCTCGATCCTCCGCAAATCCACGCGACGATTCGGCGATAGCTTTCGTCGGCGTCCGGCGCTTCATCCTCGCCCCAATGAACGAAGATCCCATTAACCACGTCGGCGGCGGCGGCGGGCGCGATGACGCGAGGCCCTTGCAGCGCCATCAGCATCGCAAATTGGCCCGCCGAAGGGTCCCCGAGAAAATGACGGGCGAAGGCGGAGTCGATCCTGTCGATGCCATTCGGCGTGCGGTTCAAGACGCGCGTCGCCAATCTGGTGATGTCGTAGGCGACCGGGCAGTCCATGATCGGCCTTAAAACGTGGGACGAGAGCGGGGTCGCGGCTCGGCGTCATGGCGCAAATCTTTTTTGCGCATCGGAGCAGAGCCTAATGAGGCAAGATTGCCTCCATCACTCCGGCCTCCATTCAAATGATGTGTCGCGCGGTCTGCTCCAAAAGCTCCGTGATGTTTTAAGGTCGCGCTCTACCGCAGGATCTGCGTCAGGTCGCGACTCTTCTCTTTGACGAGCGCGGTGAGCGGCGCCATGTTGGCGGCGACGCCCTTGCCAAGATGCTTTTCGGCGAGATTCTGGGCGACCGCGGAGTCCTCGCTCGCCGCGCTGACGCAAAGCCCGAAAATATGGTCCGCGAGCTCTCCGACATTGAAGCTGCTGGCTGAGGTCGACAATGGCGCCTCGAGCGACAGACGCTCCTCGAGGCTGACGCCAAGTTCGACCGCCATCAGCGAATCGAGTTCCAATTTCGGACAGCGGCTTGCTGCGATTCAAGCTTTCGATCGGCAGCCGCAAGATGCGCGCAATTTCTTCAACGATCACTTCGATGATCGTCTTGCGCGCTTCTTCCGGTGCGCGCGTCGCAATGAGCGCCGCTAGATCGATCTTCTCGCGCTTGTCGGCTTCTGCGGCGGCGTCTTCGCGGATCAGCTCCGCATAGGTCGGCGAAGACAACAGCGGCAGATGGGACCGGGCGGTCGCCCAATTCATTTCGGCGATAACGAGAACCGCGTCATCGGCGCCGTGGTTCGGACGCGATAGAGCCTCTCCCATCAGCCGCAGCGCGTGGCGCGCGCTCATGCCTTTGACCCCGGCTCGGCTGGCGAGCGCATCCTTCAGCGAACGGTTGCGCGCGAGGAGGCCAACGTCATCGATGCCGCCCCAAGCGACGGCCAGCGCCGGCTTGCCCTCGGCCCGCCTTTTCCGGGCGAGTCCTTCAAGGAACCCATTGGCGGCGACATAGGCGCCCTGACCTGGGTTGCCGATCATCGTTGTCGCTGACGAGAACAGGACGAAATAATCGAGCTGCAGATCGCCGGTGAGGCGATCGAGATGCTCGGCCCCCGCCATTTTCGGCCTAAACACATTCCTCAAGCGCTCGGCGTCAATGTTGCCGATCACTGCGTCGTCGAGCACCATCGCCGCGTGGATCACGCCGCCGAGCGGCGCCATTTCTCTGGCGATGGTCTGGAACAAAGTCTTGGTCGCCCGGGCGTCGGCGATGTCGAGCGCCGCGGCGTAAACCTTGACGCCCGCCGCCTTGAAATCGGCGAGGGCTTCGCGCGCCTCGGGACTGCTCGCGCCGCTGCGGCCGACAAGGGCGAGATGACGCGCCCCGCGCTCGACCAGCCAACGCGCCGTCGCAAGGCCAAAACCGCCGAACCCGCCCGTGATGAGATGCGTCTTGTCGGGCGCGACTCCGAACCGGCCTTGCGTCGCCGCGCGGATTTCGCCCGCCTTCGGCGGCGTGATGACGATCTTGCCGATGTGCCCGGACTGCTGCATCAGCCGCATCGCGTCGATGAATTCGCGCGCGGGAAACGTGCGATAGGGAAGAGCCGAAAACTCGCCATCCGCGAACAGGCGCATCACCTCCTCGAAAAGCTGGTGGCCCTTGTCGGCCTGCGCGAGGATCAGTTGGTCGAGATCGACCCCGAAATAGGCGAGGTTCTTGCGGAAGGGGCGAAGGCCGATGTGAGTATTGGCGAGATAGTCGCGTTTGCCGAGCTCGATAAACCGGCCGAACGGTTCAAGGAGGCCGATGCTGCGCTCCATCGCCTCGCCGGAGAGACTGTTCAAAACGACCGCTACGCCGCCGGCGGCGACGCGACGCACGTCCTCGACGAAGTTTCCGGACCGCCCGTCGAATACATGCTCGGCGCCGAGCGTCCTGACGAGATC
Organism: uncultured Alphaproteobacteria bacterium; assembly: GCA_963789645.1. Lineage (GTDB taxonomy): Bacteria > Pseudomonadota > Alphaproteobacteria > Rhizobiales > Beijerinckiaceae > Methylocapsa. Next base: position 947,229 of record CAWBLM010000013.1, read on the forward strand.
GCGCTTTTCAACCGAGCCCGCCGTAGCGATCACGCGCGCCCCGCGCCACCCGGCGATCTGGAGCGCCGCCAGGCCGACGCCGCCGGCGGCGCCATGGATCAGCACCCACTCGTCCGGCGCAAGGCGCGCGCAAGTGACAAGACTGTAATAGGCGGTCAGGAAGGCGACGGGAATCGTCGCCGCCGCTTCGAGCGGCAGACCCGCGGGGACCATCGCCGCCATGTTGGCGCTGACCGTCACGTGGCTCGCGAAAGCGCCTCCGGCGAAGGCGACGACCGCATCGCCTGTCTTGAAGCCGCGCACCCCCGGCCCGACGGAGACGACATGGCCGGCGCATTCGAGTCCGAGCGTCGGACCGGCGAAGCCTTCTTCGAGCATCTCGTCCGGCAGAACCGAAAGACCCCACATGACGTCACGGAAATTGAGGCCGCTCGCAGCGACGGCAATCTCGATTTCGCCTTGCCGTGGGGGCTGGCGCTCGGTCGGCGTCCAGCGGATCCGGTCGAGGCCGCTGCCTTCGCCCTTTTCGAGATCGGCAGGCGGCCGCCGCCGTCATATGCTCCGGCGCCCGGTCGCTCTCTTGCGCGTGGAGCCGGAGGACGCGAGTCGAGCGCGCATCGAGCGCAATGTCGGTCTCGCTGGTTCCCGAAATGATCACGTCAGCTAGCCGCTCGGCCTCGATGGCGGGCGGAAGCCCCGGCGCGACATCGACCCGGCGCGCGGAAAGGCCTTGGAACTCGTTAGCGAAGCTGCGCGCAAAGGCCCAGAATGCCCGCCTCGGCGGGTGAGGCTTCGTCGTCGGCGCGGAGCGCGCCATGGGTCACGATAAAAAGGCGCGCCTTCTGCTTGCCATCACGCTCGGCCGTGGCTTTCAGCGCCAGACAGCGCGCGGCGAGATGTTCGACCGAGCTTTGACCAGCCCGGGCGGCGCTGGAGAGGAATATCATCGCCTCGAAGGAGGCGCCGTCATTCGACGCTGCGGCGCTTTCGACGCGGCAGTCAACGCCGGCGGCGCCGAGGCGGTCCGACAGGCGCAGACGCAATGTCGATCATTCGCCGGTCGTCGTCGTGGATGATCAGCGCGGTCGCCGGCAAGCTGCGCTGCGCTGCGATTTTCGGCTTTTGACCGGCGACGAGCAGCGCCGGACCGGCTTTGGTCATGATCGGCTGGCTCAGCGGGAAGCGCAGGCCGGCGGATGAAAACAGGCTCAGCCATTCGCCGGCCGCAGGGATGGCGCGGATTTGGCGGCCCCCCGCGGGCCAATCGCCGTCGAGGCCAAAGACAAGGTCGCGGAAGAGCGAGGATTGAGGCTCGATCGCGGCGATCAGGCCTTCGGGCGCGAGAATCTCGACCATGCGCGCCAGCGAGACCTTTTGTGGCGCGATGCGATGCAAGGCGTCGGCGGCGACGATGAGATCGAATGCGCCATATTGAATCGCGTCGAGATTGTCGAGAAAGCCGATTCTGGCGTCGCGAGCGAAAGCCAGCCGCGCCCGCTCGAGGCGCCCTTGGTCCGGCTCGAAGATAGTCAGCCGCGCGCCATGACGGAGCGCCAGCGCGACCATGTGCGAAGACAAGGGCCCATGCCCGACCTGAAGAATTCGCAGCGCCCGGTCGCGCGGCCAATGCTCCGCCTCCCTGTGCAAAAGATCGGCGAGGAGCCCGGCGCTGGCGACCACCGCGAGCGAGCCGATTTCAAAGGATTCGGTTGCGGATTCGCTCAGCGAGCCAGCCGAGGGTTCGCCGCGCGCAACCGCGGCCATGACGGCGCCAGCGCGCGCGGCGAGCAAAAGCTCGGCGGAGCGTCGTGGATGATCGGCGGAAAGACTTTGGAGAATTTCGTCCGGATCGGGGAGATCGAGGTCCGGGGTAAGAAGATAGGCTCCCGCGTCGGCTTTCGCGAGGCCGCTGTCGGCGAGCGCTTTCAGGAGATTAGCCAACCACCCGCCGCGCGCTGCCGGAAAGCGCCCCGAGGCGATCAAAGCATGAGGAGCGATTCGATCGCCCGACGCGAGGCTCGCGGCGAGGCGATAGGCCGCAGCCGTCGCCCAGCCTTCTATCAGGACGAGGTCGGCCGGGAGCGATCGCGTCCCGGCGCTCGCAATCTCCGGCGCCGCCGCGCGCGACAATAGGTCCGTCGTCAGCGCAGGGTCTCGGCGCGTTGCGGTCGGCTCTTCCGCAAGGGTCAGGGATTGCATCACCGAATGGCTGGAGAGGTCGCCCTGGACAGGCGCGCGCGCAGACTGATAGCGGGCGCTCCGAAGCGTTGCGATGATCTCGCCATCTTCGCCAAACAGCGCGAAGTCGGCGACAATCGCTCGTTGATCGCAGCGCCTCACGAAGATATGCGCCTGCGCGATCGAGGCGCTTGGCCGCTGCAGCCGGATTTCGCCAAACCGGACCGGGAGATAGGCTTGCGTCAGGCTCGTCCGCGCCAAATCGGCAAACAACAAGATGAGGCCGTGAAAGCAGGAATCAAGGCGAGCCGGATCAAGGCCATAGCGCGGATCTGCCGCGGACGGCTTGAGGTCGACGACGATCGTACTTTTGTCGGCGCGGGCGACAGAGGCAACCTGCCGGAAGGCCGGGCCGAACTCGAGGCCGGATTGCAGCGCCTGAGCGTAGATCTCGATCCCGGATAGGGCTTTGTCCCGCGCCTTTGGGGTCGCCGGCGCGTACGGGGCCCGGCCCCGGCTTATGGACAATTTTCGCCCTCGCATGAGTTACGAAAGGCGAATTGCTAAGTCGAGGCCGGCTCAGGATTTCGATCGATCCGGTGCCCGGCGTCGCCCGGCACAGAACTTCCCGGGAGGCGTTGGCCGGAAAAATCATCGGCTGCACGATTTCAAGATCCTCAATTGTCGCGGTTTGCGCGCCGAGCCAATCCATCGCAACGGCGAGCGCCATTTCGGCGAAGGCCGCGCCCGGCAGCAGGACCTGGCCATGGATACGGTGATCTGCAAGAGCCGGGACGAGGAAAGGATCGACCTGGGCGCGCCATTCCAGCGCGTCCGCGGCGAGGCGGGCGCCGATCAGTGGATGCCAAGGACGGACGTTCAGCAGTCCCGACGACTCGGTTGTCTCGCCGACGCGGTAGGTTTTGCGCTGCCAAGGATAGGCCGGCAGGCCGTCGACAGGCCCCGGATCGTCACCGAACGCTATTGTTTCATCGATGCCGGCGCCGCGCGCCAGAGCCTCTGCGACCGCGCGGCGGAAAGGATCCTCCGCGGCCGGCTTTTGTTGGTGGACCGAAAAGGCGGCGACGGGGGCTCCGGCGCTCTCCGCCGTCTCCTTGATGTCGGCGACGAGGGTTCCGCCAGGCCCGATCTTGACGAACACGCGCGCGCCGGATTGAGCCGCGAGCGCGACGCTTTCCTGGAACAGGACCGGTTCGCGAACATTACGCCACCAATAGGTCGCGTCGAGCTCAGGGCCGGCCAGAACAGCCGCCTCAACCGTAGAGATGAAGGTGACGCGGCTCGGCCTTGGCTCCAGCGCCGCGAGATCGCCGCAAAGCGGCGCCTCGACCGGGGTCATCAGTTCGCTGTGGAACGGATAGACGAGATCCAGACGCCTGACGCGAGCCTTATGAGCGCGGCTGACATGAAGCAAACGGTCCAAGGCCGAGAAGGGCCCTGAGACCGTGAAGTTTCGCGGCGAATTGTGCGCCGCGATGACGAGTCCGGGAATATCCGCAACCAGAGCTTCGGCCGCTTCCCTCGACCCAAACACCACGGCGAGGCCGCCGGCATCGCGCACCAGTTCTTGATGGTGGCTGCGGCAATAGATTGTCCGAACGGCGCTTTCGAGGTTCAGCACGCCGGCGGCCTCGGCGGCTGCGACTTCGCCCATGCTGTGTCCGAGCACCATCGTAGGGCGAAGCCCGAGGTCGATCAGACAATGCGCAGTCGCCGCCTGGATCGCAAAAACAAGCGGCTGCGCGACACTGGTCCTGGACAGACGCGTCGCGATGTCGGGATCCAACATCATCGCTGCGAGCGACCAGCCCGCAAGCGGTTCGAACAGCGCGTCGATGGCGTCGAAGCGATCGCGGAAGGCGCGGTTTGCCTTGTAGGCCTGCTGGCCCATGCCCGGCCATTGACTGCCGTTGCCGGAAAACACAAAAGCGACCGGCGCGTCGCGGTCGATCGCTGAAGCGACCACGAAATGCGCCGGGGCCCCCTGTTCAGCGGCGCTGTCGAGCGCCTGGATCACGGTTTTTGACGACCCGAGCGGCGCGACCAGACGCTCCTCATGCCGCTCCCGCCGGCGCCCCGTCGCGGCGACGATCCGCTGGAAAGACTTCGAATCCGACGCCTTTGAGACGCGCCGAATAGCTTCTTGCGAGATCCGCCAGAGCGCTTTCGCTTTGCGCCGACAGCAAAAGAAATTGGGGCGGCCGCGCCGGGCCAGGTTGCTCGCCGCGCGCCGGCCCAGAGGACGGATCGGCGAGAACGACATGCGCATTGGCGCCACCGAAGCCGAACGAGCTGACTCCGGCGTAGCGGATCTTGCCATCGCGCGCCAACGGAACCGATTCGGCGCTCACCGATAGGTTGAGATCGTCGAAGGGAATGTCGGGATTGAGCTCCTCGCAATGAAGGGAGGGCGGCAGTTCGTCATGATCGAGCGCCAGCATCGCCTTCATCGCCCCGGCAAGGCCGGATGCAGGTTCGATATGGCCGATATTGGTTTTGATGGAGCCGATCGGCAAAGGTCGGCGCCGGCGGCGGCCCAAAACCTCGCCAATCGCGCCGGCCTCGACAGGGTCGCCTACCCGGGTGCCCGTGCCGTGCGCCTCGATGAAGGCGATGTCGTTTGGATCAACGCCGCCGGCGTATATTCTCTCCAGCAAGGCGCTCTGATGGGTTTTTGAGGGCAAGGAGATGCCGCTGGTCCGCCCGTCGGAATTGACCCCCGAAGCGACGATCAGGGCGTGCGCCCGATCGGCATTGGCGCGCGCGGTCTTTAGGGCGCGCAAAACCAGAACGACGCCGCCCTCAGCGCGCACATAACCGTCGGCCTTCGCCGAAAACGCCCGGCAGAGGCCGGTCGGCGACAGCATTGTCGCCTGAGAAAAGCTGATGAAGCCGAACGGGCTGACCAGCGTATTGGCGCCGCCGACGATCGCCGTGTCGATCGATCCGCTTCGAATCGCCGCAACCGCGGCGTCGAGGGCGAACAGCGAGGACGAACAGGCGGTGTCGATCGTGAAGCTCGGGCCGTGCAGGTCGAAGATGTAGGAAATCCGATTGGACAGAACCGCGAGCGTATTGCCGGTGGCGAAATAGGCATCCGCGGCGGCCGGATCATGCAACCTGAGATTGCCGTAATCCAGCGACGACCCCCCGATGAAAACGCCGGTGTGCGTGCCCGCCAGCGCCGACGGCGCCATTCCGGCGTCCTCGATCGCCTCATAGGTCAGCTCAAGCAAAATCCTTTGCTGCGGGTCCATCTGTTCGGCTTCGCGCGGAGAAATGCCGAACACGGCGGGGTCAAAGCCCCAGGGGTCATCGAGAATGCCGGCCGACCACGTGTAGCTGCGGCCACGCTCCTTGGGTCGCGGATGCCCAAGTCGCTCCAGCGACCAACGATCTGGCGGCACTCGCGAGACGGCGCATCGGCCCGCCGCAAGCAAATCCCAAAGCTCCTCGGGAGAATTAGCGCCCGGCAGCCTGCAGGACCGTCCTATGATCGCGATTCCCGCATCCTGCTCCAATGTCGGCGTCAGTCGGTCGCCCTCTCCATCTCTCATAAATGTCGCCAGACCTCAAAAACGATCTTTCCGGACCGAGCCCCGCCTCTCGGCAGAGCATTCATTGGTTTGGTTGCGCGATTAGCTGAAATAATACGCCCTTTTGCCCCAGAGGTTCAGCGAGCGTCAAGGGCTAAGAAACGACAAATTATTGCCGCACCAGTGAGATTCATTATACCTTTAACTCCCCCTCAGACGGTTATAGTCGGATGACCACGCGCAATCAGTCGAACTGGTCAGATGTTATGCAAGGTTCATGCATGGAGGGCATGATCGCTGCGGGCAAACGTCAAACCTTACACGGAGACGCGGTTAGGTTGAAACGCAACAGAAAGGGATCGATCCGGGCGAATTTTGGGCGGACGGCGGCATAGCGATCGCCTCGGCTAATCGGTTGCGGCGCGGCCCCGCGCATGACACTACGACGCAAACGCTCGGCAAAGTTGAAAGAAATCGAACAAGATCACGTTTTATTAAAGGAAGGTTTAAGATTTGTGTTCAATCGGGAAAGGTCCGCCGCCGCGCGTCGCGCCAGGTGCCTTGTCAAATTGGAACATATCAGCGCGTGATAGGCGACGGCGGCGGCCCGCGAGGCGATAGCTCGGTATGAACCCCGAAATCAGGCAAGACGTCGCTTCGGAGAGATTGCCGACCCTGCGCTTTTCCGCCGGGGCGCTTGCCGTCAGCGCCGGCGTCCGTCTGTCGATCCGGCAAATCGCAGCCATGACCGCCAAAGTCGCCGCCGTAGGGCGGAAGTTCGGCCGCGGCGCTGCCGAAGCGGAGAGCGCCGACAAGGGTGACGACGCCCCGTGGTTCTGGCGAAGCTTCGTTTTCGTCGTCGTCTTGCCCGTGGCCGCGAGCTTCGGCTATTTCCAGTTTCTCGCCTCTGACCAGTTCATCTCCGAGACGCGATTCGCGGTGCGCGGCGCGACCGAATCGCTGATTGGCGCCGATGCTTTGGCGGCCTCGGGCCTCGGCTCTCTGGCGGGCCTCAACGTCAACCAGGACGTTTTCATCGTCGCAGATTACATCCGCAGCCAGAAGATCATCGACGACCTTTCGAAAGAGATCGATCTGCGCGCCATTTTCAGCACGCCACGAGCCGATTTCCTGACGCGATTCGATCTGTCGCAATCGTCTGAAGATTTTTTGCGCTACTGGCGCAAGGCGGTCGATCCGGAGGTCGAAGTCCTATCCGGCATATTGACCCTCCGCGTGAAGACCTTTTCGATCACAGACTCCGTCCGCCTCGCAACGGCGATCCGGGCGCGCTGCGACGCCATCGTCAATCACCTGCTCGACGCGATGCGGCGCGACATGACCAAGAGAGGCGAGGCCGAGGTCAAGGCGGCGATGGACAGGCTCGCCCTGCGACGCGCCCGCCTCGAGCAATTCAGGAATGCGCGAATGGCGATCGATCCGCTCGATTCCGCCCATTCGTTGAGCAAAACGATCACCGACCTGCGGCGTGATCTTATCGAGGTCGAAGTGAAGCTTGCGAGCGCGCGCGACTCACTCGACCCCGACTCTCCTCAGATCAAAATTCTGGCATCGGATCGGAGCATCCTCGCCTCGCAAATCGCCGCGCTCGAAGGCAAGATTACCGGCGCCGCCGCCAATCCGTCGACCGCGGCGGCGGCCTTAGCGGAGTATGACCGGCTGGAGGTCGACAAGACGCTTGCGGAAAAAAGGGTTACGCTCGCGGAAAAGCTCCTCGACAACGCGCGCGAGGACGCCAACCGCCAACACATCTACCTCGTCTCCATCGAGGATCCGACGACGCCGCAAAGTTCCCTGTTCCCCCGGCGCGGCTTCGCCGTTTTGACAATCTTCCTTGCCGCTTTCACCTTCTGGTCGGTCGTCTCACTGACGGTCGCCGGCGTGCGCGATCACGCAAGGTGAGCGCCGCGGCAGAGAAAATGCCCTGGTCGAGGCTTGCATGAGCGAAGCGCATCTCGAAACCAAGCGCGATAATCGGCCTCCCGCTGGCACGACCAGCGAATCCGCCGTCGAGCATTTCGTGCTGCGCGAGGATATGCGCCGCGTCTCCGTCCCGATCGATCAGTTCGGCTCGTGGCGATGGCATCAACTGTCCTTCGCCCTTTGCGTCCTGCTGCCCATCCTGATCGCCGGCATCTATTACGGACTAGTCGCATCTGACAAATATGCCGTCGAATTTCGCTTCAGCGTACGCTCAGCGAGCGAGCTTGTGGCCGAACCGGACCTCGTCTCTATGCTGCTTCGTAGCGGGGGGCAAAAGGACATCGGCCGTCTGCCTTATATGACGGCGAATTATTTGCGCAGCCGCAACGCGGTCCGCGAACTCGACGCCGACGGCTCGTTGCGAGTGATGTTCTCGCGCCCCGAGGGGGATTGGCTGTCGCGCTTCGACCCTGCAAAAGACGATGACGCGCTCTGGCGCTATTGGCAGTCGATGATCTCCATCAACGTCGATCGCATATCAGGACTTGTGCTGGTGCGCGCGCTGGCCTTCACGCCGAGCGACGCGCTGGCCATAGCGCAGGCCTTGGAGAAATCGGCGCAGCAGATGGTTGACGCCGTCGCGGCTCGGGCGCGCAAGGACGCACTCGCCTCCGCCGAACAAGAGATGGAGCGCGCCGGCGCCCGCTACGCTGCCGCCCTCACCGGCCTCCGGGACGTGCGAAACGAGGAAGGAACGGTTGACCCGGAGCAGACCATCGAGCTTGCCGCAGCGACGCTTCTTGGCGTCGTCAAAGAAAAGCTGGCGCTGGAGAGACAACGCGACGCCAATCTGAAAGCACTTTCAGCGAACTCGCCCCAACAGAAAGTCCTCTCCGATCAGATCAAGGCTCTCGACGCCCAGATCATCGCGCAGACGGAGGCCCTGACCAGCCAGAAAAGCGAAGCGAAGACCGCTGCGCAAACCATCTCGCAATTCGAGCGGCGGGAGCTGGAGCGCCGCTTCTCGGAGCGTCTTCTTGGAGTCGCGCAGGCCGCCTATGAAAAAGCGCGCGAGGAATCCGAGCGGCAGCACATCTATCTCGCGCTGTTCGTCCCGCCGAAATTGCCGGATGCGGCCGAATATCCCCGCCGCGCGAGGGAGACAGCCTTCGTCGGCGTATGCGCTTTCGCGATTTGGACGGTGATGATGCTCATGATCGCCGGCGTGCGCGATCGCTTGCACGTCGAATAGCCGCCTCGCGCCGCGGGACCGTTCAGCAATCCGGGAAGCCAATGTTATTCAGCATCGACGAGGATTTGGGCGAGAGGATCATTGGCTGGCTGATGCCTGACAATCCCTCGACCACCCCGCGCATCGTCGTCCATCTTGATTCCGGCCATCACGTCGCGGTCGAAGCTTTCGTCTACCGCCCTCTGCTGAAAGAACAGGGTCTCCACAACACCGGCATCTGCGGCTTCGTCGCCGATGAATCGAATTGTCCGGGAATCGGCGCCGCGACCGATCTCGAGATCACTGATGGCGAGAACAATGTTCTCATCTATCGGCGCCGCCGCGGAGCCGGTCTCATCGAGAAAAAATTCCTGCGTCTTGAAACGCAGTTGTTTCGCTCCTTCAGCCTCGACGAGGAGCTGATCAGCCGCTTTCAGATGCCCTACCGGGCGCTGGAGCTTCTTCCCGAGGAGACGACCCGGTCGATTTTTGCCATACCGTTCACGAACTCCATCTTCGCTTCAGGGCGCATTTTCTGGCGCGTGTGGGAGCCGCTGCTGCGCGATCGCGGCTTCAAGGCCGGAATCCTGCTGCGTGACCCGTTCGAGGAATTGTCCGAACGGCTGTTGATCCTTAAATGGGCGTCGACGCCCGAAGCGGCCTCCAGCGCCAACGCTCTCATGCCGATTTTGCAGACCTGCGCCGGCGATATTCGCGATGTCGATCTCAGCGATGGCGCCGCGCTCGGGGCCCTGCTTTCTGACCCCCCCGACGAATTGCGCGCGCTCGTTTACAATCCGCTGGTTTATCAGCTGGCGGCCCCGAACGCGTTCGATCCGCCGCCGAGCCCGGCCGCCGCGGCGGCGCTCAATTCCCTGGCTGAGATCGACGCCGTCGGCTTGCGCGATGACATCAATTCCTTCCTCCTCCTCGTCGGCGCCGTGTTGGACTTGCCGGATGGGCTTCGCACGGCTTCTTTGGCCCCAAGCAGGGCAGTGACCGGCTTCGCCGGCGTTTTGCGTGAGATGAGCGCCGCCCGCGCCCTGATTGAGCAGGATCTCGAAGTCTACGCCGAAGCAAAGCGCGTCCTTGCGCCCGCGCCAGCCAATTCTGCTTGAGAGCGCTGATGGCGCGCCCGCCGCAATTTGGCGCCGACAAAAGGATGCGCCCTTCCCTCGTCCCCGCGGCGGATGTCGAAGGCGACGGGCCGCATTTTGAGGCGCTGAGCGGGCGGCCGTGGCTGGCGATCGAGCCGGCCGCTTTGTTCCGGCGTCGAAGCTGGTTGAAAATCAGCTACCGGCTTGGCCTCTACGATCGCCCGGCGCGACCGATGTTGAGCTTCCGTCGGGGATCGCAAGAGATCGGCCGGAGCCTTCTGCCGGGACCTGTCCTCGGCCGCGGGGAGGGATTGGCCATAGCGCCGCCCGGTACGACCGCCGTCTGGATCTCGCCGGCGGCGCAAAAAGGGCGGTTCAGCTTCGTCTTGGAGACAATCGAGGCGATCCCGGTCAGGGACGTTTTTCGCCTCGGATGGTACGGAAACCGAGACCGTTTTTTCAGCGCGCTCGCGACTTTCGCGCTCGGCTGGCGATCGGAAGCCGAACTGAATTTCCGCTGGGCGAGCCAACATGCGCCTCTGGCCGACTGGCCGGGCTATCGAAACCGGCTTGCAGTCGCGGCGGATCTGCGCGGATTGGAGCGCCCGCGATGCGATTGGGCGCGGGCGCCTATGGTCAGACTTTTCGCGCGCGTTGGCGCGCGCGCGTCGGCCGAGCAGATCGAAGGCACGATAGCGGCGCTTCAGGCGCAGAGTTACCGACGCTGGTCGCTTAGCGTTGCGGGCAACGCGAATGAGGTCGCGGCCGTCACGTTCAAGGATTCGCGCATAGGCGGCCTCGACGCCCGCGCTTTCGGGGGGGCGGGCGACGATTTAGCCGGCTTCATCGCCTTCGGCGATCGCCCGGCGCCGCACGCTCTCGCCTGCTTCATCGAGGCGATGGCGCGGGAGCCTTCCGCCGTCGCCGCCTATTGCGACGAGGACATCGGGGCCGAGCCCGGATTCAAGCCGGACTGGAGCCCGCGACTGGAATCGGCGAGACCTTACGTAGGGCGATTGCTTCTGGCGCGGCATGCTTTGGCGCGCGGTCGCTTCCCGTCCGGTCTCGCCGCCGTCGAGGAAGCGGAGTTCGCGCAAAACATACTGCGCGATTTGAGGCGCCGGGACGTTTTGCACATCAAGCGTCCGCTGATCGCGACCGAGCCGCGCGCCCGCGCCGCCTTGCCGCCTGCGCCGCGAGCGAAGACAGACCCTTTGCCGCGCGTCACCGTCGTGATGCCGACCCGCGACGCGGCAGATTTGTTGCGCCGGAGCGTCGCGAGCCTTTTGCAGCGGACCGATTACCCGGCGCTCGATCTCATCCTCGTCGACAACGGCAGCGCGGCGCCGGCGCTCGTCGCGCTCGCCGAAGCCGAGCGCGATCCAAGAGTCACCCGCCTCGACGCGCCCGGCGCCTTCAATTTCTCCCGTCTTTGCAATCTCGGAGCCCGGGCGGCAAAGGGCGAGATCCTGATTTTCCTGAACAACGACGTCGAGATCACCGACGCCGGCTGGATCAAAGAGCTCGCCGCCCGCGCGAGCGATCCGCGCGCCGGCGCAGTCGGCTGCCTGCTGCTCTATCCGGACGGCCGCATCCAGCACGCCGGGCTCGTTGTCGGCATGGGCGAGGGCGTCGGCCATTGCGACGCGGGCCGTGCGGCGACGGCCGCCGGCTGGCTCGGCCGCAACGGCGCGGCGCACGAAATATCGGCGGTGACGGGCGCTTGCCTTGCCGTCGCGCGGGCGAAATTTCGCGCCGCCGGCGGTTTCGACGAAATTCATCTGCCGATCGAGTTCAATGACGTCGACCTCTGCCTGCGGCTCGAAGAGCTCGGTTTCGAGACGCTCTGGACGCCGTTCGCGCGCCTCACCCATTTCGAATCGGCGAGTCGCGGCAAGGCGACTTTCCGGCGGCTCGACGCCCATGCGGCCGAGCGCGCCTATTTTCTGAACCGCTGGGCGGATCGCCTGCGCGACGACCCTTTCTACCATCCCGGCCTCTCTCTGTTCAGCCTCAGTCCAGCCCTCGCTTGAGCCACGCGGGTTTGTTGCCCTTTCCGGACAAAGGCGCTATTTGACCGGTCTGCCGCAAAAGCATCGGCCGGCTGCCGAAATCTGAAAAAACGTTCGCGCTTTTTTTAGCAGGGTGTTCGTCAACCGCCGTGGCTTCCGCAGCAGCTTTAGCCCTTTGTTTTGGCGCATTTTGTTTGGATGAGGCGAACTTCCGCTCGGCTCGAATATGCTTGAGCCCGGACCCGTCGATGGTGCGGCGGCAAGGAGGACTGATTGGCCGAATTCGCCGTGAGCGCATGCGCCAAAACGATGCCGGCGCCGGGCCCCCAGGAGCGTCCCCTCGACGATGGCGCGCGCCGCGCGGCCGATGACGCCGCCCGCGAAGCCTTGGCGTTAAAGCACGAACTCATCATCGTTCAGGATCATCTCGCCGACCTCGAGGCGCGGTTTTCGAAACTGAAGCCTCTGCTGCAGGCCACTTCGATTTTGGGCCTCGCGGGGCGGGCCGCCTCCAACGTTTGTCTTCTCGCCTGGAGATCCGTCGCGCTGTTGTGGCGCTGGCCGAGGGCGGCCAAGCAGATCGAGGACGCGCGCCTGCGGGCCGAACGCCTGACCTTCGACCCGCAGCGCGGCGAATGGGGCAAGCGCCTCGACCGCCCGGCTTTGTGGCAAGGCCTGCGGCGTTCGTTCGGCTTGTTTCATCCTCCGCTTTACGCCGTCCGCCTCCGCCAGAGAATCGGTCTCGCGCGCCGCCCGCGCGTGCTGCACGCGATCGCCAATGTTTGGGTCGGCGGGTCGACCCAACTCATCGTCGACCTCCATGACTATCTCGGCCATCGCATCGAAATGGAGGTCGTCACCTCTTCGCTGCCGGCGCATGGCTCGCACCAAGGCATGACCATCAGGCTGGCGCCGCAGCCGGCGTCGCCGCATCGCGTGCGCAGCGTCTTCAGCCACTTCCGGCCGGATATCGCTCATATTCACTATTGGGGCGACGTCGACGAGGCCTGGTACCGCGCGATCTTTGAAATCGCCGCCGAGTTCGATTGTCCCGTCGTGCAGAACGTCAACACGCCGATCGCGCCCTTTTCCGATGCGCCCGTCGCCTGCAATGTGTTCGTCTCGCACAGCGTGCTCGACCGTTTCGGCTCCAAGGCGCCGGCAAAAGTCATTCACCCAGGCGTCGACCTCGAACGCTTCACCCCTCCCCTCGTTGCGGACCCGGGCGCCTTCGACGCGATCGGCATGATTTATCGGCTGGAGAACGACAAGCTAAGCGCCGACGCGATCGAATTATTCATCGCCGTCGTGAAGAAGCGGCCGGCGACCCGCGCGATCATCATCGGCGACGGCTCCCTGTTTTCGCATTTTCACAGCCGCGTCGCTGAGGAAGGACTGCTGCCCTGTTTCGAATTTACGGGCTATGTTCCTTATGAGGAATTGCCCGCGCATCTCGCGCGATTCAAAATCTTCGTCGCGCCAGTGCGGCAAGAGAGCTTCGGCCAGGTCATTCCCTTCGCCATGAGCGCCGGGCTCGCCGTCGCAGGCTACCGCATCGGCGCGGTGCCGGAGATTCTCGAAAGTGGCGAGACGCTCGGCGGGACGCTCGAAGAAACGGCGGCGATCATCGTCGAGCTTCTCGATGATCGCGATCGCATCGAAGCGCTCGGGCGGCGCAACCACACCATCGCGCGCGAGCGCTTCTCGGTCGAGGCGATGGCCGTCTGCTACGCCGAGCTCTACCAGGAGATAGCGCCAAACCAGTTCGACATCGCGCCGGAGCTCCCGGCCGCAGTACTTTTTCCATTGTAGCGGGCCGCGCGAACATGACGGGCAAAGCCCTCGTTACCGGCGCCAGCGGCTTCCTCGGGCGAGCCTTGGTCGAAGCCCTTCTCGCCACGGGCGAAACGGTGATCGCGGTCGGCCGCAAGGCGTCTCCCTTCGCCAAACATCCGCGCCTCGCCTGGCGCCAGATCGATCTATCAGATCCGGCGGCGCCATTGCCCGAGATCACGTCCGGGGTCGATTTTATCTATCATCTGAGCTGGTCGACGGTCCCCGCGGAGGCGAGCCTCGCGCCGTCGGCAGACGCGCTTCAGAACATTGTGGGCTCGTTGCGGCTGATCGAGAGCATCGCGCCTGACGCTGCGCCCCGCTTTGTCTTCGCCTCGTCCGGCGGCGCGATCTACGGCCGGCTGCGGCAAGCGCCGGCGACGGAGGATCATCCGTTGCGCCCGATCTCCGCCTATGGCGTCTCCAAAAGCGCGGTCGAGGCCTATCTCGACCTGTTCGCGGCCTCGACCGGCATCCGTCCCGTTTCGCTCAGGATCGGAAACCTCTTCGGCCCAGGGCAGAATGCGGCGCGCATGTTCGGCGCCGTCACCCAATTCAGCACGGCGGCGCTGAGCGGCGCGCCGATCGTTCTCTTCGGGGACGGCTCGACGGTGCGCGATTATGTCTATATCGACGACGCCGTCGACGCGCTGATGCGCGCCGCGCGCGCGGAGCATTCGTCCCGCGCGCTGAATATCGGCAGCGGACAGGGACGGTCGTTGAACGACATCATCGCAGTTCTCGAGAAGCAGCTGCAAAGGCCCCTCCAAGTGAACGCGCCAGCCGCCACGCGCTTTCGACGCGCCCGTTTCGATCCTCAATTCGTCGCGCGCGCGCCGCGAGATCGGCTGGGCGGCGCAGGTTTCATTGGAGGACGGCGTCGCGGCGACGCTGAGAAGCCTCGCAAAGAGCGCGGCGTGAAGGGCCGCGGATGAGAATCGCCCTCTACGTTCACTGCTTTTTCCCAACCCACTTCTATGGGACAGAGGCCTATACGCTGACCCTCGCCAAGGAGCTGATCGCCCTCGGCGAGGAGCCGGTCGTCGTGACGGCGACGCTCGCCGGCGAGCCGGCGCAGAAAAGCCTCATCGAAGAATCCGTCTATGAGGGCGTTCGCGTCGTCTCGATCGACAAGAATCAGTTCCCCAATCGCAGCGTTCGCGACACCTACGAACAACCGGCCCTGCGCCATCTGCACGAGCGTCTGTTGCGGAGGATCAAGCCGGACGTCATCCATGTCTGCCATCTGATCAGCCATACGACGGCGCTGCTCGACGTCGCCCGCGCAATGGGCATTCCGACCTTCGCCACGCTCACGGATTTTTTCGGCTTCTGCTACACCAACCGGCTCGAAGACGCGCAAGGGGAGCTATGCTCCGGTCCCGATGAAGCGCGGGCCAATTGCATCGGCTGCTTTCTGAAGCTCGTCGGCGCGCGGCCCGACGCCAAGCCTTTGACGCGGCTCGGCGCTGATCCGCGCCTGCGCCCGTTCGTGTCGAAGCAGCTGGCAAAGCTCGGACGGCGCGGCGAAAAGCCGTTCAGCATCGCCAATTTCGAGCCCAACGACATTGTGGCGCGGCCGAACATTCTACGCCGCGCGTTAGGCGCCTATTCGGAAGCAATCGCGCCGACGATTTTCCTGAAGGAGGCGTATGAAGCCAATGAATTCCCCGCGCCGATGCGCATCAGCCATTTCGGCGTCGACATTGATCGCGCTCAAAAGCCGCCGCGCGTCGACGGCGGCGCAGAGGTGAGGCTCGGCTTCATCGGCCAATTGTTTCCGCACAAGGGCGCGCATCTCCTGCTCGAATCTTTGCGGGCGAGCGAGCGGGCAAATCTCTCTCTGAAGATTTGGGGCCCGGAAGATCAAGACCCCTCTTATTACGCCGCGCTACGGAACAGCGCAGTGGGCCTCCCCGTCAGTTTTCTCGGCACATTGCCGCGCGGAAAACTGGCCGAGGCGCTAGCGGCTTTGGACTACCTCGTCATTCCTTCGACATGGTATGAGAACAGCCCGCTGATCCTGCTGCAGGCGCTGGCGACGCACACGCCGGTCATCGTCTCGAACGTGCTGGGGATGACCGAATTCGTCGAGGACAGCCGCAACGGTTTCCATTTTTCGCGAGGCGACGCCGCGAGCCTGACGGCGGTGCTGCGCAAAGTCGCCGACGATCCTGCGCTCGCGGCGCGCCTCAGCGCTTCGACGTCCTACGAGCGCACGCCGGCGGACATGGCGCGCGACGTCGTTGCAACCTATCGCGCGCATGGTCTGGGCGGGTATGATGGCAATCATATCGTCAACGCATCCGCGGCGCCCGGCGGCGCCGAGCAAAGTCATGACGAGATCGCAGAGCTAGGCGTCGAAGGGTTGCTCGAGCCTTGGCTCGCATATAATGAAGCCGCTTGTCCTCGCGGAGGCGTGGCGAACGCAGCCATTGCGCCGTTCCCGCCGCCCGCGTTAATGCAGGACACTTCTGGATTGAGCCGAACGGAGGATTTCTCGCAGCATGGCGCACACATCATGCGCGCGCTGGCCGCGGTCAATCCCGCGCCGCTGAGCACCTATCGCGCCTGGCTGGATTTCGGCGTTGGAGCCGGCCGCGTCGCGCGGCTCTTCAAAGGCTATCAAGGGGTCTATGTCGGCGTCGACGTCGACGAACGAATGATCGAATGGGTGCGCGGCAATCTTCCGTGGGTTAAAGCCTTGCGCACGGTTCCGCGGCAGCCGCTTCCGTGCGCGGACCAGCGCTTCGACGCCGTCGTCAGCGTCTCTGTCTTCACGCATATGAATGACAGCGATCATATATTCTACCTCAAGGAATTGCATCGCGTGACGCAGCCAGGCGCTGTCCTCATGATTACGGTGCACGGGGAGATAGCGATAGAACGAGCCAAAGCGGATCCATATATCCTCAAGCTCCTCAGCATATCGGAAAGCGCGCTTCATGCCGCCAGCGCCGCGTTGAGCGGGCCCGAGGGTTTTCACTTCACGCTGCAAGCGGGCCATCTGACCTCGCCAGCCTATGATTACGGCATCACTTTCATCAGCAGGCGCTGGATCGACGCTGTTTGGACGCAGTGGTTCGATATTGAAGCCTATGCCGCAGGCGCCATTCATAATTTTCAGGATATCGTGGTCGCGCGGCGAAAGTGACGGCGGGCGTCGAGCTCGGCGCGGCGTTCGCATCAGAAAAGCGTCCGCCGCGAATATCAATTCTCGTTGAACATGACCCCAAAGCCCAATTGCGGATATCTTGCCTCACTTGCATTCGAACCCATTTAAAGTCATCGACAAGGGAGGGTAAACCATGAAGATCGTCGTCATCGGCGGCACCGGCCTGATCGGCTCGAAGACCGTCGCCATTCTGCGCCAGGGCGGCCACGAGGTCGTCGCCGCCTCGCCCAAAAGCGGCGTCAACACCATCACCGGCGAGGGGCTCAAAGAGGCCATGGCCGGCGCGCAGGTGGTGATCGACCTCGCCAATTCGCCCTCATTTGAAGACAAGGCGGTGCTGGAATTCTTCGAGACCTCCGGCCGCAACCTTCTCGCGGCGGAGGCCGCAGCGGGCGTCCGGCACCATGTCGCGCTATCCATCGTCGGAACCGACCGGAGCCCGACAATGGCTATTTCCGCGCCAAGGTCGCCCAGGAGAAACTGATCGAGGCCTCCGGCATCCCCTACACCATCATCCGCTCGACCCAGTTCCTGGAATTCCTCGGCGGCATCGCCGCTTCAAGTGCGGATGGAAACATAGTCAGGCTTTCGCCCGGCCTGTTCCAGCCCATCGCGGCGGACGACGTTGCTGCCATCGTTGCCGATGTGGCGCTCGCGGCGCCGCGAAACGGCATCGTCGAGATCGCCGGCCCGGAACGAGCGCCGTTCAACGAAATCGTCGCCCGCTATCTGAAGGCGGTCGGCGACCCGCGTGAGGTCGTGAGCGACCCCGAGGCCCGATACTTCGGCGGCCGGGTCGAGGAGCGCTCGCTCGTGCCGTTGGGCGAAGCGCGCCTCGGCCGCATCGGTTTCGACGAATGGCTCCGCCGCTCACAGGCAGGAGCCTGATCCCGCGCATCCGCCAACCGAAGGATAGGGCTCCATGAAACGCATCCTCTGTTCGCTGCTTGTCGCCACCCTGCCGTTCGGCAGCGTCCTCGCGGATGCGCCGAAGTCGAAGAACGCCAAGGTGACCCTCGTCTACCAGCACGAGCTGCCGAACGTTCCCGGCAAGAGCATCAAGGGCGTGCTCGTCGAATACGGCCCGGGCGGCTACTCGCCTGGTCACACGCATCCCAAATCCGCCTTCATCTACGCGACCGTGCTTGAGGGGGCGATCCGCAGTCAGGTCAACGACGGACCGGTGACGACCTACAAGGCCGGACAGAGCTTCTCCGAGCTGCCCGGCGACCGCCACGGCGTCAGCGCCAATGCCAGCAAGACGAAGCCGGCCAAGCTCCTCGCGGTGTTCGTGGTGGACACGAACGAGACGGAACTGACGATCCCATTCGGGAACTGAGGTTTAATTATATGAGGCGGCAAAGCGCTTCAGCGCGGCCATCGCGCGCGCAATGATCATATTCCGCGCAGCTTTATCGAGCGACGGCTGTTCTTCGGCCAGCCGGCGCAAATAGTCCGCCGCCTCATTTCGCCTAGTTGCGCAGAGCGCGCCGCGCTTTGCGATGATCCCCGACATATTATTGATCGGCCCCGCCAGATCTTCATTGTCGGCGAAGGCGGGACGGCCGCCGGCGAGCGAGCTCGATCGCAGCTCATATTCGAATACCGTCTGAGCCAGGCTGAGCCAGAAGACCCGATCCGTCACCGCAAAGTCCGAAAATATGGCGCGCTTGATGGCGAGCGCCTCGCGGACGGCCAAAGTCGCGCGCTCACCCTTCTGCGTCACGCTGCCCGGGTCCTGACGATGCCTGTTTAAAGGCTGCGGGAAAAATGCGATCTTGCCCTGGCGCAGACATTCGACATAAGCGCGCCAGTCGCCACAATATCGAAAGTCTTGAATCGCTTCGACGGCGCTGCGCAGCGCCTCCCGACGGAAGATCGCCGCACTCACATTTGGAATGGTGTTTTTGACCGCGAGCGCTGTTGCAATCTCCGTCGGCCCGCTCTCTACATATCCACACTGCCATTTCGTTTCATCGAGCGTGTCGGTATAGAAGCGATAGCTCTTGGCAAGACTTTCCCCCTCCGGGCCGATCGCTTCCGAATCGCTGTAGGCGAGGACCACGTCCGGGTCGAGAAAGCTCGACGCCATCGCGTTCGAGAAAACGCGGGTCGGAGGAATCATCGCTCTCGGCGATCCAGACAAGCTCGCAATTCGCCTCTAGAACGCCTTTCGCCCATTGCTTAAATGGCGATCCGCTGTTGCTTTTCGCGCTGAGGATCGTAAACGGAATCTTCGATTTCGCTTTCCAAACCTCCGCAATGTCGAGGCTGTCGTCGCTCGATCCGTCATCCAGAAAAATGATTTCATTTGGCTGCGAGCGCTGCGCGAAGATCGAGCCGAGCCTCTCCTCGAGATAGCGCGCGTGATTGTAGTTCGGAACAATCGCTGAGATCGACTGCGGCGGAGCCGGCGCGGTAGCCTATGCGGCGGCGCAGTAGCGCAGCCCAATCGGCGGCCGTCAGCGTCTTTCCAGCCTCGATAAGATGATGCGGCAGCGCCAGCGACTCACACATTGGTTTGAGCGGGCCGATCGCGCATTCCGCTTCGATGACGAGCGCGTTGGGATTGTGAAATTTCAGCGCGCGCAACAGCCGGTCGAGGACGACGAGACCATCGAGCGCGGCGAGTTCGGAACGCGAAAGATCGAGCGTCGCGACGTCAATCCCGCGCCAAGGCGTCGGGCGCGTCGACGAGCATATGGACGTCAAGTTGCGGCAACTCTTTGAGCGGCGCCCAGCGCGCTGCGCTGCGGGGAGGTTTGCTCGACGAGGCGTTCTGGAGATCGACGACGAGGGCGAGGAAAGGCGCGGCGGGAAGCGCCCGCAAAGACGCCGGGCGGCGCCATGGGAAATCTTCGAACGCGGCGACCGGCGAGGCGGGCGGCGGCAGAATTTTATGAGTGCTGCGCCACCGAGCGCGTCCCTTCTCGGCGTAGTCGGCCAACGCGTTCTTCAGCTTGACGCCGGCGCCTGGCGCTTGCGCGATATAGAACGCGGGATCGAAACACTCGTGCGGCTTGCGGCCTTCAGCGGCTCCAATGGCGAGATAATGCGGCAAAGGTTCTAACCCGGAATCGCGCATATCGGCGTTTTTCAAGCGGTACCATGCGGCGTCGAGCAACGGGCCAGGAGAGCGGCTGTCACGCGCGCCTGAGGCGATAAAATGCAGGAGCGGGTCGAAGGCGGCGCGGCGCACGTCCGGATTTGCGGCAAGGTACCAGTCGCGGTCGAACAGCGGCGTCGGTGAGACTTTTCGCGGCAGGCCATAGGCGATGAAATGGCCGAGCGGGGTCAATCCATGGAAGGGGCCGGCGCTCTTGCAATAATGCTCGGAGGAAAAATAGGGCGACGGCTCATAGCCCTCGGCGGCGCCGTATCGGATGTAATCAATCAGCGGATCGGGATGCTTCTGGCTCGCCGCCCGGTGCCGCTGATACCACGCTGGATCGAAGAGAAGATGCGGTCGCGCGCCCCGCCGCGCGCCTTCGAGCAAATAATGAACCATCGGATTTAAGCCCGTCGCCGCGCAATCGGGATACTCGCGCTTGTACCAGTTCACGTCGAAAACGCGGCTTCGCGCGATCAGCCAAAGGCTCGCGAGATGCGGCAGGATCTTGAGATTTTCGAGTTTTCGCGGCATGGCCTCAATAATTTGCGAGCAATTCGCTGCGGCGACTTCTGGCGCAATAGCCGTTGAACTTTGCGGCATTGTGCCATTTTGGCTCAAGCGCGGCAGGCGGCCATCGTTCGAACAAGGAATTGTTGTGGCCTATTGGCTACAGTTTCTCGATAAGACTTCGCTGATGAGGTTTCAGGATGGCTCCAGGCTGACAGGAATGGTAACTCTCGCACTGCTTTGAATGGGTCATGCATGCGGAATGATTTTGTGAGCGTCGCGCGCATTCTGCTTTTCGGCGCGGCCTTGCTCGCCCTGACCGGCTGCGGGACTCTTCTCACCGGAGCCGGGCCGAGCGCAGGCGATGTCGTCGAGCAGTCCGCATCTCCCGGCGTGCAGCGCTATGAGCTGATCGACATAAACTCTTCGGTGATCGACATCTTGCGGCATCGCGGGGAGGACGGCTTTCTCGCTCATTTTGGCGATTATAGGCCTTCGGTCGAACCGAAAATAGGCGTTGGCGACACGGTTTCGGTAACGATTTGGGAAGCTGGCGCCGGCGGATTGTTTTCGGCGCCGCTGGTCACCGACCGGTTCAGCACTGGCTCGAAGAGTTCGACCATTCCCGACCAGATCGTCGGCCGCGACGGTTCGATCAGCGTTCCCTATGCGGGCCGCATCAAAGTCGTCGGGCGCACGACGCAGGAAGTCCAAGGCATTGTCGAACACGCTCTCGCGGGCAAAGCCATCGAGCCGCAAGTTCTGATCAATGTGCCGCGGTCGGTCAGCAATAGCGTCACTGTCACCGGCGAAGTGGTCAATGGCGCGCGCGTCCCCTTGAGCGTCAGGGGCGACCGCGTGATGGACGTCATCGCCACGGCGGGCGGCGTCCGGGCGCCGGTTAGCGAAACCTATGTTCAGCTCTCGCGAGGGCCGGAAACCGTCCGCGTCGCCATGACCCGCGTTTCCGCCGATCCGAGAGAAAATATTTTCATGCGTCCAAACGACGTGTTGACGTTGATCCGGGATCCGCAAACCTTCATCGCTTACGGGGCGACGGGCCGGAACGCCGAGATCCCGTTCGACGCCGAAGGCATCAATTTATCGCAGGCCATCGCCAAGGCCGGCGGCCTTTTGGATTTCCGCTCGGATCCCAGCGGCGTCTTCGTGTTCCGCTTCGAGCCAGCAAGCGTCGTTCGCGCTCTAGATCCGACGACCACAATCGCCGCGCCTCATCACGTGACGCCGGTCGTGTACCGGTTGGACCTGCGCGACGCGGCCAGTCTTTTCATCGCTCAGGGCTTTCGCGTCCAAAACCGAGACTTGCTCTATGTCTCCAACGCGCCGATTACGGACGCGCAAAAGGTTATGCAAGTGGTCAGCATGATATCCGGTCCGGCGCTAAGCGGCCTCACCGCCTGCGCCTATGTCAAATGCTAGAGCCTTTTCCGACCGTATAGAACCGGCGGCGGTTGTCTCACGCGAAGCGCTCTTGGACGGACCGGCCCTGGATCGGACAATGTTAAGCGCCAATCTTACGGCGCGCCCAGCCGTTCGCGACGATGCGCCGCGAGCTGAGGACGCGCCGCTCAGTCCCTGAAATGGTCGAGCAGCCGGCGGCCGTATTTGGTCTTGCCGAGCTTCATCGCCAGCTGGGCGAAATCGTCCTTGGCGATCCATTTGTTGAAATAAGCGATCTCTTCCGGCGCGCAGATCAGCTGGCCTTGCCGTTGCTGCAGAACGCGAACGAACTCGGCCGCCTCCATGAGCGAATCATGCGTGCCGGCGTCGAACCAGGCGAAGCCGCGCCCCAACCTTTCGAGCTTCAGCCGCTTTTGCTGAATATAGAGATTGTTGAGGTCGGTGATTTCGAGTTCGCCGCGCGCCGACGGCTTGAGGCTGCGCGCCAATTCGACCACATCGCCGTCGTAAAAATAGATCCCGATCGCGGCCCAGTTGGTCTTGGGCTTCGGCGGCTTCTCCTCGATCGACACAACGCCGCCGGCCTGATCGAATTCAATCACCCCGTAGCGCTCGGGCTCGTCGACAAAATAGCCGAACACCGTGGCGCAGCCGCTTGCGGCGTTGGCCCGCCGCAGCGTCTCGGAAAGGCCGTGGCCGTAGAGAAGATTATCGCCGAGGATCAGGCACGACGGCTGGCCATCGAGAAAATCGGCGCCGATCAGAAAGGCCTGGGCGAGCCCGTCGGGGGACGGCTGAACGGCGTAGTCGAGATGGACGCCCCAATCGCCGCCATCGCCGAGAAGATGTTTGAACGCCGGCTGATCAGCTGGCGTCGAGATGATCAGTATGTCGCGAATCCCGGCCAACATCAACGTCGACAGGGGATAATAGATCATCGGCTTGTCGTAGACCGGCAGCAGTTGCTTCGATGTCACCAGCGTCAGCGGATGCAGCCGCGTGCCGGAGCCGCCCGCCAGAATGATGCCTTTGCGCATGATCGATCGCCTCTTCCCGCCGCGCGCCCAACTACAATTCGACGTCAACCTCCGCCGGCGACCAGCTTGGCGATCGCGTCCGCCTCCTCGCTCCAGGCTCTCGCGCCGAAGCCAAACGTCCGCTGAAAAAGGCCGCAATCCAACACGGAGTTGGCCGGACGCCGGGCCGGCGTCGGATAGTCGGCCGTAGCGATGGCGACGACTTTCGGCCGGCGCCCGGTGATTTCCGCCTGCGCGTCGATGATGCGAGTCGCAAAACCGTGCCAGCTGGTGGCGCCAGCGCCGGCAAAATGATAGAGGCCATATAATTGGGCGTCAGCGCCGGCCTCGAGCCGCGGCGCGATCCGCAAGATAGCCTCGGCGATGTCGCGCGTCGATGTTGGGCAGCCGCGCTGGTCGGCGACGACGCGCAGCTCGTCGCGCTGTTTGGCGAGGCGCAGCATGGTCTTCAGGAAATTATTGCCGAATTCGCCATACACCCAGGAGGTGCGCAAGATGATGTGGCGCTTTGCGGCCGCGCGCACGGCGGCTTCGCCCGCGGCCTTGGTGCGCCCGTAGACGCCAAGCGGCGCGATGGCGTCGCTTTCGACATAGGTCCCAGCCTTGGCGCCGTCGAAGACATAATCGGTGGAGATATGGATCAGCGGCGTTTGTTGCGCCGCGCAGGCGGCGGAGACGACGCCCGGCCCGACCTCATTGCCGAGGCGGGCGGCTTCGCATTCTTGTTCCGCGAGGTCGACTTTGGTGTAGGCGGCCGCGTTGACGACCAGCGCCGGGCGCGTGTGGTCGAGCGCTCTGGATACGGCTTCCGCGTCGGCGACGTCGACCTCGGCATGCGACAAAGCGCGGTAGGCGATGGCCTTGGCCGCCGCGCCGCGTTGAAGCTCTCGGCCGAGCTGTCCGCCAGCTCCGAAAATGAGGATCACGCAACAACTCCGAGGCGTTCGCCGCGGTAGACGCCGGATCTGATGCGGTCCCACCACCCGCGATTTTCGAGATACCATTCGACCGTCTTGCGCAGGCCCAACTCGAAGGTCTCGCGCGGCTTCCAGCCGAGATCCGCGGCGATCTTGCCCGGATCGATGGCGTAGCGCAGATCATGGCCCGGGCGATCGGCGACGAAGTTGATGAGCTCCTTGCGCCGCCCGGTCCGCGGATCAGGGGCCATCTCGTCGACCAGGGCGCAGATCGCCTCGACCACGTCGAGATTGGTCTTTTCGTTATGCCCGCCGATGCAATAGGTCTCGCCCGCGCCGCCCTGCGTCGCAACGGCGAGCAGCGCCCGCGCGTGGTCCTCGACAAACAGCCAGTCGCGAATGTTGGCGCCGGCGCCATAGACCGGCAGAGGCCGTCCTTCGAGCGCGTTGATGATCATCAGCGGAATCAATTTTTCAGGGAAATGATAAGGCCCGTAATTGTTCGAGCAATTGCTGACGACGGTCGGCAGTCCGTATGTGTGACGCCAAGCATTGACAAGATGGTCGGACCCGGCTTTTGAGGCCGAGTAGGGCGAATTGGGACTGTAGGCCGTGGTCTCGTCGAACAAGCCCTCGCGTCCAAGCGAGCCAAATACCTCGTCGGTCGAAATGTGATGGAAGCGGAAAGCGCTCTGCCGCGGCGCCGCCAAGCCGCGCCAGAAGCCGAGCGCGGCCTGGAGCAGCGTAAAGGTTCCAACGATATTCGTCTGGATGAACGCGCCAGGCCCGTCGATCGAGCGGTCGACGTGGCTCTCGGCCGCCAGATGCATGACGATATCCGGCTGAAAATCGGCGAAAATATCCTTCATTCGCCCACCGTCGACGATGTCGGCGCGGATGAACGAGTAGCGTGAGTCAGCGGCCACAGGGGCCAGCGAATCGAGGTTGCCGGCGTAGGTGAGCTTGTCGACGACGAGTACGCGATGCGGCGTTTGGCCGATGATTTCGCGGACCACCGCCGAGCCGATGAAACCCGCGCCGCCGGTGACGAGAATGCGCTTTTGCTGGTTCGCCGCGGCGGTCATTGCGGGCTCGCCTCGAAGCGAAACGGCGAGACGAAATCCTTGAACAACCCGAGTTTCGCATCCTTGTCGGAAACGATCGCGGCGGACTTGGCGGGCCACGCGATGGCGAGGTCGGGATCCTTCCAGATCAGCCCGCTGTCGCATTTCGGCGCATAGAAATCGTCCACCTTATAGGCGACCTCGGCGCCGTCCTCGAGGGTCCAGAACGCATGGGCGAAGCCGCGCGGAATAAAGAGCTGCTCGCCGCCGCCAGCGGTCAGCGTTGCGCCGATCCAGCGCCCAAACGTCGGCGAGCCTTGCCGCAGGTCGACCGCGACGTCGAAGATGGCGCCGCGCAGCGCTCTCACCAGCTTGGCCTGGGCCGCCGGCGGCAGTTGAAAATGCAAACCGCGGATCGTTCCGGCCTTGGTCGAAAAGGACTGATTGTCCTGCACGAAATGCGCCGCGACGCCGGCCTCGGCAAGCGCCCGCTGGTTATAGGTCTCGACAAAATAGCCCCGCAAATCGGCGAAGCGCCGCGGCTTCAACATCAGGACGCCGGGCAGAGCTGTCGTCTCGACTTCCATCAATCACCCATCGTCGCACTGGCGGTCCGGACCCTCAGCCGCCTATTGCGCAGATTTTGCACCCGGCGTCCAGCAGCGAGGTCCGGCACAATGGCTAGGCGCCATCCCGGAGCCGGTCGGCGATCACCGCGCCCTGGGGCGAGCCGGGCGCACCCTGTGACGCGCCTTGGGCCAGGGCCGGCTTCGAACGCGCGCCGGCCAGCGCGGCCACGGCTCTCGCGAAATGCGCGGCGTCGCCGAGCGCGGCGAACGGCTCGCTGGCCAGCGCCATGCGCCGCCACAGCGCCTCGTCGCGATCGAGAAGGCCCATGAAATAGGCGAGCCCGGCCGGATTGTCCGGCTCGACGACGAAGCCGTTGACGCCGTTGCGCACCAGCATGTCGCGCGCGCCGCAATTGTCCGACACGATCACCGGCGCGCCCAGCGCCTGCGCCTCGATCACCACATTGCCGAACTGCTCCTGCGCGCTGACCAGCAAAAGCGCCAGGGTCTTCCCGAGCACCGGGCAGACCTCCTCGATCTGCAAAAAGCCGCGAAACGTCACGCTGTCGCCAAGCCCAAGCTCGGCCGCCTGCGCGCGCAGCCGCGCCTCGAGCGGCCCCGAGCCGCAGATATGCAGCTGGCGCGGCCGCGGCGCCTCGGCCCGATAGAGCGCGTAAGCCCGCAAGGCCATCGCAATGTTCTTCTTTTCGACCAGCCGCGCGACGATGGTGAAGTGCCGCGCCGCGAAGGGCGGGCCGCCCGGCGCCCTGGCGACCCCGGCGAGGCGCCGGATCCGCTCGGTCGACATGGTGTCATAGTGCGACAGGATGCGGCTCTCGGGAAGGCCGAGGAAACGCAGATAGTCGGCGGCGCGGGCGGCGGACGCGATCGCCCCGTCATAGGGCAGGTAAAACACCCGCTTGACCAGCTCGCGCGCGAGATAGCGCCGGTAGTCGTCGAACTTCGAATCGTTCATCACGAACACCCGGGCGCCGGTCAGCCGCAGCGTCAGAGCGGTCCAGAAAATCAGCGGCGAATCGTAATTGCAGAAGAAAAAATCGGCCGGGCGGCGCGCCCAGCAGGCCCGCAACAGCGCCGCCGCCTTTTTGAAAAAGGGCACCTTGTAGATCACCGCGCCAGGGAACAGCGTGTGCTTTTGAAACGCCGCGCCGTCTTGCGAATTCCAGGCGTAGACCTGGCTGCTGCCGGCCAGCTCGATCCCATGCACCTCGCGCCGGTCGCCAAAATGCCGCGCCACCGCGTCGCAACGATCGGCGTGAACCGGGCCAAAATTCTCCCACACGAACACAACCGACGGTTCCGTCATCTCTTCATCCAAAACGAGCAAAGCTTCGATGATTCACGCATGGCGCAACTAACGAATTAACACATCCAAATAGTAACAGTTTGGCGCGCCCGACGCGACCTCTGATCATTCCTCTCCGAGAATTGATCGTTTGGGGGCCTGGTCTCGCAGCCAATTAGCTTTATCGACGAAATAGATGGGGATTTGATGGCGGCAAACCGCGGCCCGGAAATGCCAAGAGGCTATTTTTCGCGGCTGCGGAGGGGCGGCTTGAAAGACTTGGGCCGGAAAGCGGGCGAAATAATCACCCGGACCGGAAGGCGCCGAGCCCCTCGAACATGACGATTGCCTCTGGCTGATCCTGAGGATCGGCGAGTGGTGAGGGCCTATGAGAGATTGGTCCGCCGCGCGTAGAAGCTCGCTTCGGGCGCCACCTCGCCGCAGGCGGCGCGCGCCTCACGGCGCCGGCGCCCGGCCGACCTCATCATCATGTTTCACGGCGAAAAGCACATCCATCAGCTCGCGCAGCTGACCAAGAGCGGTTGCGCGAAGCCGCCGGAAATAGGATTTGACCTCCACCGCCGTCCACCGCGAATATTCGTGAGTGGTGATCAGTTTCTCGAGTTCCGCGACGATCGCTTCGGGCAGAGCGCCGTCGACGTCCAAAACAATGCCTTGGCGCCCGACCAGCTCCTCCACGTAACCGCAGTTTGTCGTTATCACGGGGAGCCCGTAGCTCATGGCTTCGAGAATCACGAGCGGCTGCGCTTCGTACCGGTACCGGGTGGGGAAAAGAAAGACGTCGATCGATTTGAAAAACGCCTCTTTCGCCGCGTCCCTGACGGGTCCGATAACCTCAATGCTGTCGCCAAGACGAACGCGCCCTTGCGCAAGATCCTTCGCGGCCTCCGCCCCGGCAGCCGGCCCCGCGAACACGAACGTCAGCTCAAGTCCGCGGTCGCGGCATTTCGCCGCGGCCTCGAGCACGATGTTCAAGCCTTTCTCTTTGCAGAGATTGCTTAAATATCCGACCCGCAGCGCGTTCGACCCGAGACGAGCCGGCGCCCCGCCGTCGTTGTCGGGAATATGGCAGGCGTTTTGACTGACCATAATGTTGCTCGCGCTCGGATAGAGGAGGCGCATATTGTCGGCCATCTCCTCGGAGAGAACGACATTAACCGAAGAAGAGCCGGCCAGGCGCCCAAGAAGCGCGAATCGGCGCTGGCGAGACAATGTGTGTTTCGATGTGTGGTGGTGCAAAATGATTTTGTAGTCGAGCATCCGGGCGATGCCGATGAGAAAAAAATTATATGCGATGCCAAAACCCAATTCGAAAACGGTGTAAAATTGCCGATGTTTTTTCGCGCCCCCTCGGGCGAGCGTCACGGCGGCGAGCGCGACGCGCGCCATCCGCGTCAAGTGATAGTTGCAGCCGACGCTGTGCGGCCCCGGGCCGATATCAACGATCTCGATTTTCGCTGGGCCGCCAAATTTTGACGCCGCGTCGATCACCGAGGCGTTGACCAGCGACTGTCCATGCACGGGCGGCGGCAAACAGATGGCGAAAAAAGCCGAGCCTGTGATCGAATCATCAATTTGCAGGGCTGCCGCAATTGACGTCGGCTCAGCCGCTGCAATTTCGCACGGCCCGGGCAATTGATTCATTATATAAATGACTCCGGCAGGCGCGCCAAGCCGCAAGATTGCGCTCGACGCGATTTAATAGAACTGGTTTCTCGATAAATTGCGGTCGTTGCGGTATAGCATCCCCATCTATATTATGTCTAGGAAAAGCTTCTGTAAAACTGCGTTATAATAAGTTAACAACTAACTCTTTAGTTATGATTGGCGCCAACGAATAAAAGATCAATTGATGATTGTTGACGCCCTTACAATTAGAAGGGTTTCGGCGTAAAGCGCTGCAGTCGCCAGCCCGCCAATGCAAGACCCGCATCTTTCCGACTCAAAAACATTCTGACGCGAATAACGTCCCAGTGGCGTTTGCGCGCAAACAGAGACCGCTCAAGAAATGTTTGAGTATTTCTTGCGAGTGGTCTCTCTATGCTTAAATAAGGCAATACGCTATTCAAATATGGCGGGATTACAAAAATTTGACGGCGGCGGACCAGCGACGCTAACCAACAAATCGCGAAACTTTGTGTGCTCTTTGGCACGCGAGGCGAGCGGCAATCTATTGTTTGACGGAGAGACGATACTTGTCGGTCGGCCCCCGCATGTCGGTGGCCGATCGATCGCCGTCCAACCGCCAAAATAAGAGCGCGATAGCCAATACCCTTGCCGGCATGAGGGGTGCGCCTCGATCACAGAAAAATCGCCATTTTTTCGGCGTTCCGCGCGGTCTCGGCTCCTTCCAACCTCGTCGATGGTCTGCGGCAGCGGCCCAGGCTTGTCGGACACCACGGAACTACGCCCCCGTCACTGACGCTCCATTGCCAGGCGTTCGTATTTTCCGTGCCTTGCCGCATCTCCGGCTCTCGAAGAAATTGGTCAACGGAAGGTAGAATATCTACATGACCCGCAACCATTAGGGAATGCCCGCTAAGAGAGCATGTCCATTAAGCCCAATGATTGATTTTTTGCTCGTTGAACCGCCGTTTATTCAGGTCAAAAAAATCGTGCGACGTTATCATTACTGCTGAAGAGCCAGCGGTACATCCTGGCCGCGATGTCGCTGAAGCAGCTCAACTTAGAATACAATTCCAATCCTGGCGAATGAACCCGAATTCATGCGCCAAGGACGACGCTACTTTATTTGATATTGGATCTTAGGAGGACGCCGTGGCTCCATCGAGATGGTTTATTTTAGGTTCTGTCATATTAGCTAACTGCTCTCTCAGCGCTCCAAGTCTAGCGCAAAAAATTCCCGCTTATCAGCATATCGTCATCGATCCCCATCCCTCCCTCGACGGCTCCGACACGCTCGAAAAGGTTTTGGTTGATATCAAAGGAGACGGCATCCTCGACGCCGTGCTAGGTGAAGGCACGGTCAAGGGAGGGAACGGCGGTTTGTTTTGGTATGAACACCCATCTTCGGGCAAGCTGAGCGACCCATGGATCAAGCACACCATTGCCGCCAGCGGAAACTTCTATGAAGATATCGCGGCCTTCGACGTCAATGGCGACGGCGCCCAGGACATCATCGCAAGCTACAATAATCAAATCGTTTGGTTCCAAAATCCCCGCGGTTCCGGCGGCAATCCCGCCAATCCTTGGCCCATGCATGTGATGCGCTCCGACGGCGGCGCATCCCACATTAAGTTGGCCGACCTTGATGGCGACGGCAAAATGGACGTCATCCTTTCCAACAGCGCCATTTTAGGGACAAATGGAGCCATTTTGTTTCAGAATTCGCCAACCTCCTGGACAGAAGTGCCATATGGCACAGCCGGAGAGGGTGTCGCCTTGCTCGACATCGGCTCCGGAAAGGGAGCGATCAACATCATCACGGGCGTTGGCAATAATGTCGTTTGGTATGAAAATCCCCGTGAGTTTGGCGGCAACGCCCGCACCGGGACCTGGGTTCCACACATCATCGCAACCTTTCCCAACGCTGACGAAGGCTCTGTCGCCGGCGGCGTCTTTTCTTCCAGCGGTCGCATGGATGTAATTTATGCCCCCAACGAAAATTTCAGCGATCTTGGCCTCTATCGGCTCATTGCGCCGGCGAACCGGCGAAGCGGCCCTTGGACCGTGCAGACGATCGATCCCACCTATCAAGCGGTCCACAAAATCCAAGTCGGAGATATGAACAACGACGGCAACTTGGATATCGTCGTGGCCGAACAGGAGCAAGCGCACAACTCCCCGCCGTCCCTCAATCAGAACTTCAATAAACAGCGGGTTGCGGTTTTCTACAATGACGGCAACGCTAATTTTACGCAGCAGGTCATCGCCACGACCGGGTCTCAAAATCAAACTTTAGGCGACATTGAGGGCGACGGCGATTTGGACATTCTAGGCGCCAATCATGGCTACTTCGGAGCGCCCGATCCGCTCGAGATCTGGGTCAACCAGCTCAATAAAAGCGGAGGCGGCGGCGGCAACTTAATTCAAAATCCGGGGTTTGAGGCTAGCAGTTCGCTGACGCCCTGGACAGTGGACGGACGGCCAAGCGCTGCGGGAGTTGACACCACACCGAGTCATGCTGTTTCCGGAAACAATTGTGGCTATATTTGGGATGGGTCCGGCGCCAAAAAGTTCGTGGACCTGTCACAGGCCGTCACGGTGTCGCCTAACACCAACTACACATTCACCGCCTGGGTCGACGCGAGCAACACGACAGGCGGCACGATCGGCGTTCGCACCACGGGAGGAATAAGCATTGCGACCGCCGCGTTCGTCAACACCGACCCCGGCCCGAGCACCCATGCCGCTGACTATCGGCAATACGGCGTGACGTTCAATTCCGGCAGCAGCATGTCCGTGGTTGCCTTTGTCGGCTACACCACTCCCGGCAGTTCATCATTTATCAATGTGGACAATGCATCGCTCAGTTCAAGTCCGTAGAATGCTTAGAGCATGATCGCTTCTAAGTTGAACCGATCATGCTCTCTATCTCATTGTATCGTTTCGGCGCATGACCTTTATCCCGAAGCCAACACCTTGTGGGGATCATGTTCCACGGTAACGGATCGAGAATGCGCGATAACTATCGCATGTATTCCGGTTTACTTCGTCGAAGCGGCGAGGCTATGGCGCGCAGACCAGCCAGGCATCGAGGGCGAGAAGATCGTCCGTCGCGTAGGCGCGAAACTCCTTAGCAAGCGGAACCCGGGCCAGATCCGCTTGTTCCCCTCGCACGACGTTCTCCTCGACGATGCGGAAACCTGCCTGGCCAATTGCGCGGCGAAAATCCGAAACTCGCAGTCGGTTGAGCGGAATCAACGGGTTGTTGATCAATCGCCAACTCTGGGGCGAGAAGCGCAAGAAATTGTAGGGTGTTATCTTATTGTCGAAGTATGCATACTCGTCGCGCAGGTCAATCCAATGGCTCATGACTCCACCTGGACGAAGGATGCGCCTGAACTCTTTCAAAATATCCATGATGAGATCTGGGCCAGGATATTCGAAGACCGCATGTGAGACAATGAGATCAACGGATTTATTTGGGATGTTGTTGCGGACAAAGTCCTGGACGATGTACTCGATCCCTATTCGTTGAAGGAGTTCCGCCGGGGGAGCCGTCCGCGCATCATCGACGAGGGAGGCTAATCGCGCAACCCGACCCGCATCCGCTCCGGGAAGGTGATCGATTAGCGTCCCATTATGGTTTGTCTCGACGAACTTCTGAAGTGTCGCGGTCATACGAGCGGATGTAAGATGCTGGACTATATCATAGGTTCGCACCTTGTCGGCTCCGCAAAGCCAGAGCGCGATTGGCACTATGGAAAACCACCCTGTCCCAAGCTCGACGACATGAATCCCGTCCCGAATTGGTTCGGCATGCGACTTGAAGTGCTCGAGGTGGGCTCGACAAACGTCAAGACGAGTATAGAATTTCACATCGGTTAAATTCAGCGACCTTGTTATGTACTGCTGTAGAAGCTCGTTCCAATAGCGCGCGGCAGGTAAGGCCGCAACCGCGCGTTGAACGGACGCTTTGAGAAACCAGGGAGGCATCAGGACCCCTTTAAAAATACATTCAGCTAATTGCTGAGCTTATATCATGATGTCTCTTCCATTGCCAAGGTTGATCGGCGCCCGCAGGAAAGCGGGGTATGAGCATTCTCCCTTTGTCGCCAAATACGAGGGGGCGAACGTCGGCTCGACCTCGCCGAATTCATCTGCGTCGCAAAAATTGTCCGGGACAACTCCGTACCCATGCTGCGCGGCGGACAAAGACGATTTAAGCGAAGCGCCAATTCACTCTGCGGCTGAACGCACGTGGCACGCTTGATGCGCGGGGCCCTGTCGCGGACGGTATGCGCCAGCACTTCAACGCCATTTCGCCGCAATCAGATTGGCCGTTGAGCGAAGGCTCGTATCGAAGAAAGAGTTTGACGAACGGATGATACCGGCAGGGTGGATGCGGGAGACGCTGAGATGACCGACTTTGATTTCCGCAAGATGATGAACACCAGCGGCCCGTCAATTATCGCGGTGAATGAATGGCGCGCAAGTTTTATCGCCTGCAGGAATTGATGCAAGATCGTTTCGACGTCAGCCGTGCGTCTCGCCTACGCGCAAGATGTTTATGGCCTTCAGCATTCCCTTTGCGAACGCATCGTGGCTGCTGATTTGATCGGAGAACGAAGGGCTCGCCAGCGTGTCTGGAGGATGAAGAGCTCCGCGAAATCTGGCGTGCGACGACGCGAACCGTGCTTGGCTATCCTTTCGGCGATCTGACGCGCTTTTTATTGATAACTGGACAACGGCTTCGTGAAGTCGCGAACGCGGAATGGAAGGAAATTGATCTCGATAACGCTCCTTGGGCCATTCCGCCCGCACGAATGAAAAATCTATTGCCGAGCCCTGAAGATTGGCGGTTCCATGACCTGCGTCGCACCGTCTGCACCCGTTTGGGCAGCCTGCCCGTTCCTACCAACGTCGCCGAGATGTGCATCGGGGACACGCAACCTGGGCTGCACCGAGTTCTACGACAGGTACAGTTACCGCGATGAGAAGCGCCGTGCATTTGAACTTTGGGCCGATCAACTCTTCGCGATCGTCGAGCCCGCAAACTCCGGGAAGGTTGCGCAGCTGAGCACGTCGAGGGGGCGAGACGATGCCGATTTTCAACATTCCCCAAACATTGTTTTGGATTGCCAATCAAAAGGCGAAATTTCTTTCGGCAGACCTCTCCGGGGCGTTTCTCGCCGGCGCTTCTTTCAATGGCGCCGAGCTCGATCAAGCGACGTTTGATGGGGCGCATCTTCAAAGCGCAAAGCTCTCGGGCGCATCGCTTAACTTAAATCAACTTAACGCCGCCTCACTCGAAGGCGCACAGCTTGAGAGAGTTCTCACTCGCAGGCGCGCAGCTCAAGGGGCCTCGCTCGCTTACGCGCAGCTTCAGGGAGCCTCACTTAAAGGCGCGGAGCTTGAGGGAGCCTTTTTATTGAGCGCGCGACTTCAGGGAGCGTCGCTTGAAGGCACGAGACTTCAAGGCTCGTCGCTGGAAGCAGCGCTCGCGGGGGAACAGCCTGAAGTGGGGAGTTACCAATCGGCCTTGGCAAACGAGCTCGGAAGGCTTGCGCGTTCCAGTGGGGAATTGGGTGCCTCTATCGTCCGCGGACTAGTTTCAACGAATCGCATCGAAAATGCAGGCCCTCTCGCGCCCAAGCTCGCCTAAAGCATCCTTGCGTCGGATTGTCTCGTCTCAGCCGCCCTCACGGAGGCCGAGAGGCCGGCGCTGAAAAAGATCGCCGCGAGCGCGCCCGTTCCGGCGCAAACATCCACGCCGCCGCAATCTCCGAAGGCGTCGCCTGAACCCTCCGGCGGGCCGCCGCCATAGAACGTGGTGGGTGGGACCGGCGGGCGTCACTGCCGCTCGACCGCCGCGCCGCCTCGTTGGACCAAGATCATGCGCTGAAACAAGCGCCTACGCCCAAAAGCCTGGATATCTTCTGGGGTCGGCGTCAGACTTCGCCATTCATCTCACGGCGAGCATCATCGGCGAGACGGGCGCGATCCTGTCAAGGATGCCGAGCACCGGCTCTGCCGGCGCGAGCGAAGCTCGCGTCCTTGACAGGATCGACCCGCTCGCCAAACTCGCCGCCAAGAGATGAATGGCCAGGTGCGACTTCAAGCGACAGCGCTCAAAGGACCTCAAAGCACGACATGCGCGCCCTCTCAAGAGCGGGAAGCGATTCCCTCAGACGCGGCGCCACTCAAGCCGTAATCCGCTCCTCGTCGTCGAGCGGCTCGCGCAGCACGTAGCCACGGCCCCACACCGTCTCGATGTAGTTGCGGCCCTGGCTGGCGTTGGCGAGTTTTTTGCGCAGCTTGCAGATGAACACGTCGATGATCTTCAGTTCCGGCTCGTCCATCCCGCCGTAAAGGTGGTTGAGGAACATTTCCTTGGTCAGGGTGGTGCCCTTGCGGAGCGAAAGCAGCTCCAGCATCTGATATTCCTTGCCGGTCAGATGCACGCGCGAGCCGGTGACTTCCACCGTCTTCTGATCGAGGTTGACGATGAGGTCGCCGGTGGCGATGACGGATTGCGCATGGCCCTTCGAGCGCCGGACGATGGCGTGGATGCGGGCGACCAGCTCATCCTTGTGAAAGGGCTTGGTCAGATAATCGTCGGCGCCGAAGCCGAGGCCCTTGACCTTGTCCTCGATCGCCGCAAATCCCGACAGGATGAGAATCGGCGTCTTGACCTTGGCGACCCGCAGGTTGCGAAGAACCTCATAGCCCGACATGTCGGGCAGGTTCAGGTCAAGTAGGATGATGTCGTAATCATAGAGCTTACCGAGGTCCACGCCCTCCTCGCCGAGGTCGGTTGTGTAGATGTTGAAATTCTCCGATTTCAACATCAGCTCGATGCTTTGCGCGGTCGCGCCGTCATCTTCAATCAATAAAACGCGCATCTGAGGTCCCCACCTTGCCCCGTCGGTCGACTGCCGGCGCGCGAGATCTTCCAGGGGCCGCCGCACGGGACGCGGCTTCACCCCATGCGTTAACCCTTCGCGAAGAGTTTCGTAACCTTAACGGGCATTGGTTAATAAAAGCATTCCTTCCGCGAAACGACTTCCACCGACTCGGCCCGAATCATCTGCTCAACCCCAAGAGCTGATCGTCTCACTCACCTTCGGGCATTCTGCCAAGGCAAGCTTGCGCGACGAAGAATTCCTGCTTTTCCCCGCAAAGTTTTTTCAGCCGCGCGCGAATCAGCGTCGCGCATAGCCCGTGGGGCCCAATGAAAGCGAGGGCCTCGATAAAAAATGGCGCGAATTGCCCGCAACCGGCGCGCGAGGGCGAATTAGGTAACGAATGGGCAACTTTGCTGCTGCAATCTTGGTCGGTCGAAGGAAAATTCCGGTCCTCTTGCGGGCGGCCTTGATCAGCTGATTTGAGGCTTTTCAGCGCTCGCGCGCATGCGGCCGAACACGCAAAGGACCACGCCCGCGGGCGCGGCCGGAGGCGAACCTCATTGGAGTTCAAGGATATGAAGCTGCAGGAAACACTCGTTCGCCTCAAGCGGTTTCAAGTCGATGAAAAACGCCGCCGCGTCGCGCAGATCGAGTCGATGGTCGCCGATTTCTCGAAAATCGCCCGCGAGCTCGAACATGAAATCACCGTCGAGGAGCAACGCGCCGGCATCTTCGACACCTCCCATTTCGCCTATCCGACTTATGCGCGCGCCGCCCGCGCCCGCCGCGACAATCTCAAGCGGTCGGCGGAAGAGTTGATGAGCCAGCTCGAGGATGCGCGCAGCCGTCTCGAGGAGGCGATCGCCGACCTCGACAAGGCGCAAGCCTTTGACGCCCGTGAAAAAACCGCCGATTCGGCCGGCGATCTCGAAAAATCCACTCTTCGTCTGCGCGCCGTCTAGGCTCGAGCTTGTTCCAAAACCCTTGCGGCCGGGCCTTCGAGGCCGGCTTCGAGAGGCTTATAACCCCCCTTGAGCGCGGATGTGCGCTTTCCGCGCCGCTCCCGAAAATTCTGCGCCCTTTTTCCCGACATGCGCTAAGAGTAGTCGCAGCGCGGCCAGCCGTCGGGAGCGTCATGAAACGAGTTCTGGATTTCGTCTGGCCCGCGATCGGCCTGTTCGCCGTCGCCATCTCGCTTTGGCTGCTCTACAAGGAATTTCGCGGTCAGCATATCGGGCCGGAAGTCTGGCGCGCGCTCACGGCGATCCCGCCCTCGCGCCTTCTCCTCGCCGTCGCCTCGACGCTGGTCGCTTATGGAGCGCTCGCCTGGTACGACCGGATCGCGCTGCGCCATCTCGGCGTTACGCATATTTCCTGGACGTTCATCTCGCTTTGTTCATTCACCACTTACGCCCTTGCGCATAACATCGGCGCGTCGGTCTTCTCCGGCGGCATGGTCCGCTACCGCGCCTACCATTCGAAGGGCCTGAACGCGGCCCAGGTCGCCGTCCTCGTCGCCCTTTGCTCGCTCACCTTCGGGCTCGGGACGATGCTGGTCGGCGGCTTTGTTTTGGTTCTGGAGCCGGACCAGCTGTCGCGCTTTGGCGATATGCTGCCGCACGCGTTGACCAATCCGAAAACCGCCTTCGCGATCGGCGTCGTCTTGCTGGTCCTCGTCGCGATCTATCTCATCGGCTCCATTTTCGGTTTCAAGCCGCTGATCATTCGCGGCTTTCGGCTGGAATATCCAAAACCCGAGATCGCCATCCGGCAATTTCTCGCCGCGACCCTGGAGCTGATCGGCGCGGCGGGAATCATCTATTTCGCCTTGCCGACGGTGGGAAACCCCGGCTTCTTCGTCGTGCTGGGCGTGTTCCTCGCCGCTTTTTCGGCGGCGCTCGCCTCCAACGCCCCCGGCGGCCTCGGCGTTTTCGAGCTTCTGTTTCTCAAAGCCATGCCGGCGGCGCCGCAGGCCGAAGTCTTGACCGCGCTGCTCGTGTGGCGGCTGCTCTATCTGATCATTCCGCTATTGATCTCGCTGGTCATCGTCGTGCTGTTCGAGCGCAGCAAGCTCGAGGAGGTCCTGCACCACCATGAGGCGGATCACGGCGCCGCCGCAGCGGAGCCGAGAGGCGATCGGCGGCCAGCCTAGCGGGCGAGGAGACTGACGCCGCCGCGCCCGATCGACGCGCGGGATTGAAGCGCGCGCCAAACGCCGAAAGCCTTTGAAGCTGCGCTTCAAAGGCTCAGGGCAGGGCGGGGTGGTAAATATCAGTCGCAGACGCGAATACGGCGATAGCCGACGACGACGCCATAGCCGTCGAAGACCGGCTGGCGGGTGAAATAGCAGGCCGGAGCATAATAGGGGGTCGCGGCGGCGGCCGCGGCGGCGCCGAGCGCGAGGCCTGCGACGGCGGCTCCGGCGCCCCAGCCCCAGCCGCCGCCAGCCGCCGTGATGATAGCCCCAGGCGGCGGCGGGCGTGGAGGAAGCGGCGACGCCGAGGCTCAAGGTGGCGACGGCGAGACCAGCGGCGATGGTTTTGCGAACGGTGCTCATGATTGCTGTCTCCTTCATTTCGCCGCTTCAAGGTCCGGCGATGTTCGGAGATTAATTTTGCTTGATCGGAGCGGCTGTGCGCCGACGCACGCGCGAATGAACGGATGGGTCATTTTTGGCGGAGGGACGCTCGCAGGCGCCGAGGTATTAGGGCTTGGTCCATCGCACAAACTCGCGACGGGACAAGTGCCCCCCATCTGAAGACTCATAATCAGATGCCTAGGGTATCTGAGTTTTCGTTTTCTGTAGGAGGCGGCAACGCAAATAAGTCGCCAGCTTGCGGTTTGAATTTTTTGCTAAACAGTCGTGTAAAGTCCTTCCAGTCATCCGAGACCGCTAGAAGCGTTGTTACCGCGACAATCTGTTTTTGAAGATGAGGATCGCCGACATCATCAGTCAAATATCTATAATGAAGATTCTTGCGGCGTTTCTTTTCTGGTATAATTGGGTTTTTTTTGCGAAGATTATCAAGTACCCCTTCCGGCAACTGCTTGTAGATCAATTCATTAGTCAGCTTTCCAATATAGTGATTCCGCTTATTTGATCCGGGAGCATATTTCCAGCCGCGCACTCGATGCAATTCCGCATAAAAGTTCTGCGGAAAGCGCGCTGTGTACGGCATAAGTTCGGGAGAAACATACGCTGCCAATATTTTTTGAAGTTCGTCGCGGGCCCGGAATTGTTGATAGCCGGTGGCCTCATCAACTAGCGCGATCAAGCCAATATCGGCCAAGGCGCGCATCAAAGTTTCTGCCCTCTGCGCTTTGTCCAATTGCTGCTTTTGTAGAGCTTTCGCCTCACGGGCCCGAAGCCAAACCTCGCATACCGCGCGAAGAATGCGAGGGTCATAACCTCTAATCGTCCTGCGGCCATCTTGATACGAAATCGGCTGAAGGGGCCCTTCAGATAACACATTGTTAATAAATGGTTTTAGTTGACTTGGAGCAATAAAGAGGGGCAAAAGGGCCCCGCTCTCCTGAGAAGCTTTTTTAAGGCGTTTAGAAGCTCCGCTTCTCCCGCCAAGAATGGCTTGCGTAATGCCTGTTTCAGACAGAACGCGCCTGCCATCGCTTAGAACGGCGCAAGGGATCGATGCTCCGCCCAGGGCCAAGACGCCCGCGTACTCGACCTTAGGGAGAGTTGCCGCTACTTCAGCGCGGGCGCGACCGCCCTCCGATGCGATCCGCCTTCGATCCTCTGAGCTAAGACTTTCAGCACGGGCTTTCCCGCCTTTACTCTGTTTCGATTCGTCGCCAATTGGGGCCCCCATGTCGCGGCTCATGAAGGCTTATACCTTGCTTAACCCGATTCGAGCAAGCAGTGGTGTGACGTTTTCAACAGATGAGCTTGCTACTTAATACCGCTTTTCTGCCGCTATGCGCTGACTGCATTTTCGTTTTAGCGCGCGAACCCGCCTCGACCCGCCCGCGCCTCACGCCAGCGCGCCGTGGCAGTGCTTATATTTCTTGCCGGAGCCGCATGGGCAGGGCTGATTGCGCCCGACCTTGGGGTAAACAGCGTCGCCTTGCCGCGCGGCGTCCGGGGCCGGGCGCACCAGGGTCGCCATCGCTCCCGCCTCCTCGGCGGCGAAGGCCGGCGCAGCCAAGGACGGCGCGGCGTTACCCTCGAATGCGCCGTTCGCAGGTCCGGCCTGCAGAAGAACTCCCGGCGGAATGGCCGGCGGCGGCGCCGGCTCGAAGGCGACTTCGACGCGATTGAGCTGTGAGGTCGTCGCTTGGCGCAATTGCGCGACCAATTCATCGAACAGCTCGAAAGGCTTCCGACTTGTACTCGTTCAGAGGATCGCGCTGCGCCATGCCGCGCCAGCCGACCACCTGACGCAAATGATCGAGCGTCACGAGATGCTCGCGCCAGAGATGGTCGAGCGCCTGCAGGACGATCTGCTTTTCGATATAGCGCGAAACCTCGACGCCGTTACGCTCGACTCGGCCGTTATAGCCGTCGTCTGCGGCTTGCAGCAGCCGCTCGTGCATGTCTTCGTCGGTAATGCCTTCTTCCTTGGCCCAGTCGGCGAGCGGCAATTCGAGATTGAGCGCGCCTTGGACCGATTGGCCGAGCCCTGCGGTGTCCCAGGTCTCGGGATAGGCGTCGTGCGGAACATGTTTCGCGATCAGATCATCGACAACGCCATGGCGCATATCGCGGATCATCTCCTCGAGCGAATCCTTCGCCATCATCTCCCGGCGCTGC
Source organism: uncultured Alphaproteobacteria bacterium (assembly GCA_963789645.1). GTDB lineage: Bacteria > Pseudomonadota > Alphaproteobacteria > Rhizobiales > Beijerinckiaceae > Methylocapsa. Next base: position 987,510 of record CAWBLM010000013.1, read on the forward strand.
TCGAAAACGACCTTGCGCTGGTCATTCATCACGTTGTCATATTTCAAAATGTTTTTGCGCATGTCGAAGTTGCGCGCCTCGACTTTTTGCTGCGCCTTCTCCAGCGCCTTGTTGATCCACGGATGGACGATCGCCTCGTCCTCCTTGAGGCCGAGCTTGACCAGCATCGATTCCATCCGGTCCGATCCGAAAATGCGCATCAGATCGTCTTTGAGCGACAGGAAGAATTTGGAGCGTCCCGGATCGCCCTGGCGTCCCGAGCGGCCGCGCAGCTGATTGTCGATGCGCCGGCTCTCGTGCCGCTCGGTGCCGATGATGTAAAGGCCGCCGGCGGCGATCGCCTTGCTCTTGAAATCTTCAACCTCGGCGCGGATCTCGGCTTCCCTGGCTTCGCGCTCGGGTCCCGCCGGCAGATCGGCGCATTCCTGAACAACGCGCATCTCCACATTGCCGCCGAGCTTGATGTCGGTGCCGCGGCCGGCCATATTGGTCGCGATCGTGATCGCCCCCGGAACGCCGGCCTCGGCGACGATATAGGCTTCCTGCTCGTGGAAGCGCGCATTGAGGACGGCGAAGAGTTTCGACGGTTTGCTCGACCGGGCCGCGGCATAAAGCTTATGCAGCGCTTGCGGCTCGGTGAAATCGATCTGCCGATAGCCCTGGTTCTTCATCTCTTCGGCGAGCTGCTCGGATTTTTCGATCGACGTGGTGCCGACCAGCATCGGCTGCAGCTTGGCGTTCGCCGCCGCGATCTCCCGGGTAATGGCGCGCAGTTTCTCCTCGGCGGTGCGGTAGACCTCATCGTCCTCGTCGAGGCGCACGACCGGCATATTGGTTGGAATCTCGACGACTTCGAGCTTGTAGATTTCGGCGAACTCATCCGCCTCGGTCACCGCCGTGCCGGTCATGCCGGCGAGCTTGGCGTAGAGCCGGAAATAATTCTGGAAGGTGATCGAGGCGAGCGTCACATTCTCCGGCTGAACCTGCACATGCTCCTTCGCCTCGAGAGCCTGGTGCAGCCCCTCCGAATAGCGCCGCCCGGGCATCATGCGCCCGGTAAACTCGTCGACGATGACCACTTCGCCGTTGCGGACGATATAGTCCTTGTCGCGCTGGAACAGCTTGTGGGCGCGCAGGGCCTGATTGACGTGGTGGACGATCGTGACATTCGCGGCTTCGTACAGCGAGCCTTCGATCAGGATGCCGGCCTCGCGCAGCAAATCCTCCATATGCTCGTTGCCGCGCTCGGTCAGACTGGTCGAGCGCTGCTTCTCGTCCACCTCGTAATCTTCCGGCTCGAGCCGCGGCAGCACCTTGTCGATCGCATTGTAAAGGTCTGATTTGTCGTCAGAGGGCCCTGAGATGATCAAGGGCGTGCGAGCCTCATCGATCAGGATCGAATCGACCTCGTCGACGATCGCGAAGGCGTGGCCGCGCTGGACCATATGCGCGAGCTCATATTTCATATTGTCGCGCAGATAGTCGAAACCGAACTCATTGTTGGTGCCATAGGTGATGTCGGCGGCGTAGGAGCGGCGGCGCTCCTCGTCATCGACGCCATGCACGATGACCCCGGTGGAAAGGCCGAGGAATTTATAGATCGCGCCCATCCATTCGGCGTCGCGGCGGGCGAGATAATCGTTGACGGTGACGACATGGACGCCTTTGCCGGCGAGCGCGTTGAGATAGGTGGCGAGCGTCGCGACGAGGGTTTTGCCCTCGCCGGTGCGCATTTCCGAGATCCCGCCCTCATGCAGCACCATGCCGCCGACCAGCTGAACGTCGAAGTGGCGCTGTCCCAGAACGCGGCGCGCCGCCTCGCGCACGGTGGCGAAGGCCGGAACGAGAAGATCGTCGAGCGTCTTGCCGGCCGCGAGTTCAGCGCGAAACGCCGCTGTTTTCGCCGTCAGCTCCGCATCCGTCAGCTTCAGCCATTCCGGCTCGAGCGCGTTGATCTCCGCGACTTTCGGCCGATAGCTTTTCAGCCGGCGATCATTCGACGATCCGAAAATCTTCTTCGCGAGGGAGCCCAGCATTCTCAAACAACCTCTCTTCAATCTGAATCGGCGAGCAATCGGCCTCGCCGCTTGCTCGCCGCGCGGGCCCGACGCGCGGGCGGGAACAGTTTAGCGGCGCCGCAAAACACCCAGCTTCCGCCGGCTTCCGACCGGGCGCTCCGCCCGCTTGTTTCGCCTTGTCGCCGTGCGCCGATTTCGGCGCTCCATTCCCACGATTATAGACAATTATAGATGAAGCTCCCGGAAATTAGGTGAGGTTTCCTCGGAAATGCCTCCGATGACGGGTTTTCAAGGGATTAGGAACGCTCCTGCGCCAAATGCGCCAGGCGCGCCGCCAAAACGAAAAGCGGGCGTCTCAGCGTCATGCTGCGCCGCAAAGACAAACGCCCGTTGCGCTTTCGAGAGATAAGATTGCGCTCGGGCCTTGTCAAACCCGCCCGTCCGTGCATCTCTCCCCGACCGTGCGCAACATCAAGATCCTAGCGCGGTCGCCATGGCAACTCTTTCAGTTCCTCCCATCAGCCCGGAGCTCAATCGCATGTTTATGAAGACTCGCTCGCGCGCCCTGGCCACCGGCCTCGCATGCGCCATGGCGGTTGGCGCAACGTCGCTTCTCGTCGCCTCTCCCGCAGACGCGAAAGTGCTCGCGACCGTCAATGGACAACAAATCACCGACGAGGATTTGAAAATTGCGACCGAAGAGCTCGGCTCCAGCCTGCCGGCCCAGCTTCAGGGCAAGGCACGCGAGAATTATCTGCTTGATTTTCTGATCGATGGCGCGCTGGTCGCCCAGAAGGCGCAGGCGGACCAGCTCGACAAGACCAAAGATTTTGCGGACAAAGTCGCCTATTACCACGAGAAGCTCCTGATGGAGGCGCTGCTCGGCCAGGTCGCCAAGACCGCTTTGACCGACGAGGCGCTGAAAAAGACTTATGGCGACGCCAAGGCCGCGCAAAAGCCCGAGACCGAAGTTCATGCGCGCCACATTCTGGTCGCGACCGACTCCGACGCTGAGGCGGTGATCAAGCGTTTGAAAGCGGGCGAGGAGTTCGCCAAAGTCGCCAAGGAAGTCTCCAAGGACACAGGCTCGGACGGCGGCGATCTCGGATGGTTCACCAAGGACAAGATGGTGCCGGAATTCGCCGATGCCGCGTTCAAGCTCGAGCCTGGCCAGCTGTCGGCGCCGGTGAAGAGCCCCTTCGGGTGGCATGTCATCGAGGTCGAAGGCAAGCGCGAGAAGCCGTTCCCGACCTTCGACGAGGTCAAGGAACAGGTCAGCCGCTATGTCGTGCAGAAGGCGCAAGGCGAGTTGGTCGCGGAGCTGCGCAAGGGCGCAAAGATCGAGCGCGCCGAGCCTGAGCCGGACGCCGCGAAGCCTGATGCAGCGCCTGCCGCGCCGTCTCCAGTTCCCGCTCCGGCGGACCAGGCAAAATAGTCAGCGATCAAGGTCCAACGGCCGCGGCCTGCCGGCGCGATGACCTGCGGAGGAGGCCGCGGCTCTAGTCGCCGACCATCGAGCTTGCGTTGTGTCCCCGATCTCGCCCCGACGCTGGGGGCGGCGGCTTGCCTCTAAAGGATTGAACCGATGGCCGCTCTGTCGCCGCTCGCGCCCGCATCCTATCCGGATCTTCCCGAGATCGACGGCGTGCGGTTCGCCGCCGGAGCGGCCGGCATCCGCTACAAGGGGCGCACCGACGTGATGCTCGCCTTGTTCGACGAAGGCGCTGAAGTCGCAGGAGTGTTCACCAAGTCGAAATGCCCGTCGGCGCCAGTCGATTGGTGCCGGGCGCGCCTGGCGGGCGGAAAAGCGCGAGCCTTGGTGGTCAATTCCGGCAATGCCAACGCCTTCACCGGCAAGGCCGGCGCGCAGGCGGCCAAACTCACCGCGGCGATCGCCGCAAAGGCCACGGGGGCACCACAAAGCGAGATTTTCCTCGCCTCGACAGGCGTCATCGGCGAACCGCTCGACGCCTCGAAATTCGACGGCGTGCTGGCCAGGCTCGCCGCCAAGGCGAAGCCCGGCGAGTTGTTCGAGGCCGCCAAGGCCATCATGACGACCGACACCTACCCCAAGGTCGCCACCGTCGGCGTCGAAATCGGCGGCGTCGAGATGACGCTCTCCGGCATGGCGAAAGGCGCCGGCATGATCGCCCCAGACATGGCGACCATGCTCTCCTTCGCCTTCACCGATGCTCCGATCGCGTCGAACGTCCTGCAGGCCCTGCTGTCCAAATCCGTTCAAAACTCTTTCAACGCGATCACCATCGACAGCGACACCTCGACCTCCGACACGCTGCTGCTATTCTCGACCGGAGCCGCGGCGCGGCGCGGCGCGCCGCACATCGTCGCCGCCAACGACCGCCGCCTCGCGCCGTTCAAGGCGGCGCTCGACGTGCTGCTGCTCGATCTCGCCCACCAGGTGGTGAAGGACGGCGAAGGCGCGCGCAAATTCGTCGAGATCACGGTCGTCGGGGCGGCCTCAAACGGCGCGGCGAAGCGCATTGCGCTCTCGATCGCCAATTCCCCGCTGGTCAAGACCGCGATCGCGGGCGAGGACGCCAATTGGGGCCGCATCGTCGCCGCCGTCGGCAAGGCCGGCGAAAAGGCCGAACGCGATCGGCTCGCTATCTGGTTCGGCGATATTAGAGTGGCGAGCAAGGGGCAGCGCGATCCGGCCTATGACGAGGCCGCGGTCTCGAAACTGATGAAGAAGCCGAAAATCGACATCTATGTCGAAATCGGCATCGGACTCGGCCAATCCACCATTTGGACCTGCGACCTCACCAAGGAATATGTCGAAATCAACGGCGATTACCGCTCGTGAGGCTTTGCTCGTGAGGCTTTGCTCATGAGGCCTGGCGCGTGAAGCTTTTGCTCGTCGCGGCCTGCGCGCTGATCGACGCCGACGGGCGGGTCCTGATCGCGCGGCGGCCCGAAGGAAAGACCCTTGCGGGTTTGTGGGAGTTTCCCGGCGGCAAAATCGACGCCGGCGAGCGCCCCGAGGCGGCCTTGATCCGGGAGCTGCGCGAGGAGCTCTCGATCGAGGTGAAAGAGAGCTGCCTCGCCCCGCTGACCTTTGCGAGTTTCGCCTATCCTGATTTTCATTTGCTGATGCCGCTCTATGTCTGCCGCCGTTGGACGGGCTTCGTCGCCGCGCGGGAGCATCAGGCGCTAAAATGGGTTTTCCCGAAGGACTTGCGGTCCTATCCGATGCCGCCGGCCGACGCGCCGCTGATTCCGGCGCTGATCGATCTCTTGGGGCCGTGACGGCGCGGGCATTTCGCATCGCGTCAAAATGTTTTATTTACCGAATCGTTAATTTTAAGAGCGAGATTGCGCATAAAAGTTGTTTCCCGGGCAATGCCGGGTTGAGGCGGGACCCGCGTCGTTCCGCGAGAGGGCTTGCCGTTTGGTCCGTTTTGAAAATGTCGGCCTGCGCTATGGCATGGGCGCCGAAATCCTGAAAGACATCAGCTTTTCGATCGAGCCGCAATCCTTTCAATTTCTGACCGGCCCTTCCGGCGCCGGCAAGACCACGCTTTTACGCCTGATCCTTTTGTCTCTGCGGCCGACGCGTGGATTGATCCGGCTGTTTGGCCGCGACGCCTTGAGCCTCGACAAGAACGCGATCACGGACCTGCGCCGCCGGATCGGCGTCGTGTTTCAGGATTTCCGTCTGCTCGATCATCTTACCACCTACGAAAACGTCGCTCTATCGCTCCGGGTGCGCGGCATGGACGAGGCCGGCTATCGCGCCGAAGTCACCGAGCTGTTGCACTGGGTCGGCCTGGGCGAGCGCATGAATGTCCTGCCGCCAGTGCTTTCAGGCGGCGAGAAGCAGCGCGCCGTCATCGCGCGGGCCTTGATCGTGCGGCCGCAGCTGTTGCTCGCCGACGAGCCGACCGGCAACGTCGATCCAAACCTCGCGCGACGGCTGCTGCGGCTGTTCACGGAGCTGCACAAATCCGGCACCTCGGTCGTCATCGCGACCCATGATCTCGCGCTGATGGATCAGTTCGACGGCGCCCGCCGTCTAGTCCTCGGCGACGGGCGCCTGCATATTTTTGAATGATGTCCGCCGCGTGGAGAAACGAGGCTGGTGATGAGCATGTTGTCGACGGCCGCGCGCCGCGCGCAATCGGCGCTTACGGCGTTCAAACGCCGACGCGCGGACGGCAAAGACTGGCCGCGCGAAAAAGCTCTGGTGCCGGCGGCTTCGATCGCCGGCCGCGCGCTCGTCACCGTCATCGCCATCATGACCCTTTTGGCGGCGCTGACCGCCGGCGCCGCGATCCTCATCGCCGACGCCTCCGCCTCATGGCAAAGCGAGGTCGGGCGGGAGATGACCATCCAGATCGTGCCTTCGGCCGGGCGCGACATCGAGGCCGACGCCCAAAAAGCCGCCGAGGTGGCGCGCAGGACGCCCGGCGTCGCGTCGGCGCGGCCCTACACCAAAGAGCAATCGGAGGCGCTGCTGCAGCCCTGGCTCGGGGCCAATCTCGATCTGTCCGAATTGCCGGTGCCGCGCCTCATCGTGGTCAGCCTCAAGCCCGGCGCCCGCATCGATGTGACGGCGCTGAGCGGGGCGCTCGCCGAGGCCGTTCCGGGCTCCAATCTCGACGACCACCAGCATTGGCTCAAACGCCTCGCGGTCATGGCGAAGACCATCGTCGCCGGCGCCGCGTTGATTTTCGCTCTTGTTCTCGTCGCGATGATTCTGGCGGTGGCTTTCGCGACGCGCGGCGCCATGGCGGGCAACCGCGAGATCATCGAGGTTCTGCATTTCGTCGGCGCGGCGGATGATTATATTTCGCGCCAGTTCCAGCGCCATTTCTTTCAGCTTGGCCTGCGCGGCGGCGTGATTGGCGGCGGCGCGGCGCTGATCGTTTTTTACGCCGCCGCGAGTCTCGCCGCGTGGCGACGCGCGACGCCGGGCGGCGATCAGCTCGAGGCCCTGTTCGGCGGCTTTTCGCTCGGCCAAAACATCTATGTCGCGATTTTGCTGATCACGGCCGGCATCGCGGTCGTCACCGGCCTGGTGTCGCGGATCATCGTGTTCCGGCATTTGCGGGATTTGAGCTGAGGGCAAGACATCGTCCTCGGCGCCTACGGCGAGAGGTGGCGAGGCAGAGCGGACACTTGCCGGCTTTGAAAGTCTGCCGACAGGTGGCTCTCTGCCGTTCGTGTGTCCAAGTTCCACTGCCCGCTCTTCTTTACCAAAGCGGACATCGGCAAGCACTGCAGGCGTTGCACCCACGACGGCCTCGGCGTGGCGGAACCGGGCTTCAGACGTCCGAATACCAATATGTAGGTCAGGCCCTGGCCAAGTAGCTTGGCTTTGTTCTCACGGCGCAGAGAACTCGGCCTCAAGATAGTCGAAAGCAGACCGTGCTGATGCTATGTCTGTATCGCTGACAGTGATTGCGTGCGCGTCCTTCCTCAATTTGTTTATTGTATCGAGTAGCTTTATGATATGCCCTCTACGATCGGCCAGAAACGGCAGCACCGCCTGATCTTTGAGTAGCATCAAAAGATCCGATAGGAATAATGGGCTTTCCTTGCTTGAAAAAAGAATGCTAGGCTCAGTCGTTATTAGGGCCTCGCGTCGCTTGTTTGTAAGATTTTTGGTGAGGATCTCGCTCCACTGAACCGCGGAAACGCCCCTACACCAATGATACAGGGCGACTCGGATATCGGTTTCCAGGGCATTGCGCCGTCTCGATATCTCGGCCCAACGATCCTCAATGCCGTCAGCTGCGATCAGACGCCGCAGAACGATTTTTATTGCATCGAACCGTATTTCAAAATCATCGCCAACCCTCTCGATCATTCCATAACCAATAAGATGATCAATAAGGTCAGGAGCTTCTCTGCCGTACTCTGTTAGTTCGGTTTTGTTGCATCGACGACCGCCTTTAATATCGTGAACTCTTCCGGATAGTTCTCTCTCAGTTGCTCAAGGATATCTCGAAGGTAACTCTCCAGTTGCCCATAAAACTCAGTTTTTGCTCGCTGGAGCGCGGCACCGGAAACCCGCAGCGGCCAATTCGCTGACGCGAGTTGATGAATCTTGCTACAGACTTGCCTTGTAAAGAATGGATGGCCACCAAACTCCTTCTGTAGATCGGCCACGACCTCGGCCGGAAACTCCAATCCCATAAAATAACCGAGCCGCTCTACCATTTCACGAGTTTCATCAAATGTCAGGCTCGGGATGAATTGCTTCTGCGCGTAGAGGTACACTGGATTGGCGATATCATTAATCTTCGCGGCCTCAAGAATATGAGGGCTCGTGCCGACTATGCATATAGAGAGACGCCCTTTGTTTTCTGACTGATTGTATGAACGGAGTATTTGCCACAAATATACTGTGTCATGCCCTTCTTTCCAGTGCGGGGACGCTGCCGTCTTCGGAGAAATGTTCTCGATCTCATCGAAAATGAGCAGGACACTATTTTTTGATTTGCCGAGAGCATTGTCCATATGAAGGAAGAAGTTTTCCGACACCTCCGGAAGGTCTCTACCGAGCGACGGCAACGCCGCCTTTTGACCAAACGAGCGACGAATCTCGCCGATGATGTAGCTGAGCAGCATGTCGTGACGACGAGCATGAAACGCGGGATTCTGGCAATCGATAACAGCAACATTACAGGAAAAGGCTTTAGCCTTTCGCTGAATTGCATAAATCGCAGAAGTCTTTCCGCTTTTCCTGAGTCCAAAGAGACTTGAGTTCTGACCTGATTTGGCCATATCGAGAACCGAGTTCACAACCAACTGACGTCCAAAGAAAAATGTCTCTTCGCGCAAAGGATTCTGGTAGCCAAACAGGTCTCTGATACGATTTCCGTGTGATTAGTTCGGGACGATCCGCTTTGGCCACCAATGGAAACCGGTTCGTTTCTGGATTTGCTCGCGCTGCTCGGCGAGGGCGACGCATTGGTTGGCGATTGTCGCTTCGAGATCCTCGATGGTCGCGATGTGCGTGTTGACGATCGGCTCGTCGACCAGCGCCCACAGTGTTTCTGCCGGCTGCAGCTCTGGACTGTAGGGCGGCAGATAAACGAGGCGAACGCCATCGGGGATTTTCAGTCCGGCTGGGCCATGCCTCCGCCAGCCATTCCATCGAGCTCTGCTCGACGGAACCTTTGCCTGGCTTCGCCATCCGGCAGTGTCGAGCACCAGCAGGATGATGCGCCCAACGCCGGCTTCGGCCTCGCGCGCGAAGGTTTCGAGCAGCGCCTCGAAGAACGGCTTCGACACGCCGTTGGAAAGATACCAGAAGGTTTCGCCGGTGGCCGGCGATGCGAAAGCCGTGACGTAAAGCCCGTCGAACCGATGATGGCCGGGCGCGATCGGACGCTCGCCGACGGGCGCCCACACACGTCGGGTGACCGGCTTCAGGCCGATGCGGCGCTGGTCCGTGGCGAAGACCTCGACTGGTTTGCCGGGATGCTTCGCGGCCTCCTCGGCGACGGCGTCCGCGAGCTTTTTTTGAACGCCGCCGCTTCGTCCGGCGTCGCCGATTGCGGGTTCTTCGGACGCGGCCTCTGGATCGACCAGCCGATCGCCTCGTATGGGGACTTCATTGTCAAGCATCGATTTCGGCCTCCCTCTTTTCCGGTCGCGGGTGAACTCCAATATTTGCGGGACGGTTGTCCTCGCCAACCTCGTATCCGGTGGGATCTGCAATCCCGAACCACGATCCCGGTATTCGGGAAGAAGTTCCGCGCGGCGGCGCCACTCTTCAAAACGGCGCTCTTTTCAGGGTCCTGGGCGATCGACGGCGCCAGCCGACCTTTGACCGGAGGGGAGTGACGATGAGCGCGCCTTATGCCGTCCTCATCACCGCTCCTTCCGGAATCACGCCGTCCTTCGCGTAACGCCACAACGCAACGAGAAGCTGACGGGCCAAAGCCACGATCATCACCTTCGACATCCGTCCCCGCGCTCCGCCCACACGCGCATCGAACCATATCGAAAGTTTGCTCTCGGGCTGGAACCGCCGCCAGAACCAGGCGAGTTCGACGATCAAAGCGCGCACGCGCCGATTGCCGTCCTTGCTAATGCCCTGTTCGCGTTTGCCCTGTTCGCGTTCCATTTTGCCGCTCGAGAACGGTGTTCCCGTTAAGCCGGCGTAGGCGCCGAGTGCTTGTCGATTGCGAAACTCCCGGCAGAAAGCCTCCCGAACCAAAAGCGTCGCGCTCTCCACGCCGATCCCGCGTAAGCCGACGAGATCGCGAATCATGCGTTCGTTCTCGTCTTCCGGCGCCTTCTTCGTCACCACGGCGTCGCGGGCTCGCTCGACGGCCTTGATCTGCGTCATGACGAGCTCCAGTCGATCGAGTAGACGTTCGATGCGCCCGCGAGCTGCTGGGGGAACCGGCTCGCCATCCGGCTGACGCAAATTAGCCAATTGCGAGCGCCGGCCGCGCCGCAAGGCCTGGTAGCCGTCTATCCCCAATGTCGCCAATATCCCCTCGATCTTGTTCAGGATCGAACGCCGCTCGCCGATTAAGTCCTCGCGTTCGCGATGCGCTCGGCGCGCCTCCTCGTCTTCTTCGCGCGGAATCGGGACCATCGAACAAACGCGCGGTTCGCCGCGCAGCCACGCCAGCAATGTGCGTATAGCATCTCGACATCGATCACGTCGGTCTTGGTGCGTCGCGCCCGGCGATCGACCGGTAGACTCGATGATTGCATAACATGAACTTCGACGCCGCGACGCTGCAGAAAACGCGCAAGCCAAAATCCGTCGCGCCCAGCCTCGTGCGTTACGATCACCCGCGCGATCGGCAGGCCGGCGGCTTTCGAGCGCGCCTTTAGCCGCTCGATCAATTCCACTAGTGCCGCGCCGTTCGGCGCCAGCACATGCCGCGTGTGCTTGTTTACGCCCGGGAGTTGAACGGCAAACACCCACTTTTTCGAACTCAACTCCAAAGCGCTGATCATCGTGCTATCATAATCAAGAGCGGCAGTCGAAACGGTCGGATTTCTAGTCGGTCGCATGTCGGGGTCCCTTGGGTTTGAGCAACAGGCCAAAGGATACCCGATCCTTCACCGCCGCTCGCCCCCATAGGATCTTCAAGGCCTACCTCGCCTTCGCCGCTCCGGACAATCCGCTATCGCGGAACGCTTCGCTTTGTCCGGCGACGCGGCTCCCGGCTCGCCAGCCGCGCTGCGGCGCAACCGAGGCCAGGCCGAGTTCCGCCGCCATCCAGTTCGCCACCTTGCGGCTCGACCACAGCCCGCCATCTTGCGGCGGCGCGCCAAGCCGATCGCGCAGCTTCGCCAGGAGCCCGGGCTTCAGGATCGTCGCCGCCGCGCCGTTGCGGCGACGCAAATCGCCGAGAGCCTCGGGGCCTTCGGCGCTGTAGCGCGCCAGCAATTGCTCGATCCATCGCGCGCCGAACGCCGTCGTCGCCGAGACCTGCGAAACCGTGTGACCACGCGCCAAAAGCCAGATCGCCTGGAAATGCCGTGATGTCGTCGCGTCGCTACACGCCACATACCGCTGTTCCAGCTCGTCCACACTCAAATGCCCGTAGACCGCCGCCATGTGTCCCATCCCCCAACTCATGGCGCTCCAGCCTATCTGCTTCGCAAAGCCGCGTGAATCCCCTTACGCATCGAGTCAATCAGTCGGAAATCGTATGAGAAGGTAATTTCTGCGGACGGCTTCTAAGAGTGAATTTCCCTCTCGCTGACCAAGCTGCCCAAAAGTCGCAGGGATGATGATGGGGTACTCGGGATGCTGATCAAGATAATGTTTGACAACGGACTCGATCTTCTCATCGCCACTTACCAGGAAGCGTAAGCTTCTATCAATTCGCTTCGATTTAAGCAGATTGTAGAATTCCTCGTAAGCCTCCAACGTGCGAATTTCGAAAGTCTTGTATTGAGAAAACAGAACAAGTATCTTTCGATCTGTATTAATATACACTGAGAACTCGTCCGTTGGACGAACAAGTATAGCCCAATATTCGCTGTTACCGATCCTAATTGGCCTGAAAGAGCGTGTTACATAAAAGTTGGCGGCGATTCTCCCTATCACTACTCGGATCGCTGTTGGGTACTGAGTTACTTCGAAGTCGGGATGAAAGCCGGGGGAAGTAGGCATACACGCTCCACAGATGGGATTCAAAAGCGAGAACTTATTATACGATTTCGTAGGATACCGCCAGACGGGTCGACTTATTTGGTGATGGAGGGTCCGTGCAACTTCCGACGAATTTCAGGATGCGGCTGCCACAACCCACCTCCAACATTCGCTGATGCTGAAACGCACGTTCACGGCACTCAGCCCAATGTCGTATAGGGGTTGGCTGCGGCCGATCGCGATCCGGGGAACCCTGCTTACGGCGCCGAGCGGATTTTCGCGCCTCCCTTAAATCGCCAAAACGAGCGCCGAGCGACTAATGCATTTGCCGATCAGACCGAACCGGTTGAGGCGGCCTGTAGGATCGGCGCTTCAAAGTGTCCGATTCGGGATCACGCCGGTCAAAAGCATTTCACGTGAAACACTCCGGCTCGGAGAATGGGCTAACCTAGCCTCATACTGGCACGCGCAGCGTGGCGCGCAGGCCGCCCATGAAACTGTCGCTGAGGCTGATGTCGCCGCCATGCGAGCGCGCGATATCGAGCGCGATGGCGAGGCCAAGCCCGGTGCCGCCGATATTTTGATTGCGCGCCTGGTCGATGCGGAAGAACGGCCGGAAAACATCTTCGCGATGCTCTGGGGGATGCCCGGCCCGTCGTCGTCGACATGAATCGTCAAGAAGCGCTTGTCGCGGACAGCCTCCACCGCGACGTGCTTGCCGTGGTTTTCCGCATTGCCGATGAGATTGGAAAGGCAGCGCTTGAAAGCGTCCGGGCGCAGCGCCACCATCGGATCGCCGCTATAGGCGATGCGCACGTCATAGCCGTCGCGCTCGGCGTCAAAGCGCAGCTCCTCCAAGAATTCGATCATGTCGATCTTGACCGCGCTTTCGCCGGCCGCTCCGCGCGCAAAGGCGAGATAGGCCTCGAGCATGCGCTGCATTTCGGCGACGTCCTTTTGCAGCTCCTGGGCTTCCTCGCCCCCGCCCATCAGGGCGAGCGAGAGCTTGAACCGCGTCAAAACCGTGCGCAGATCATGGCTAACGCCGTTCAGCATGGCGGTGCGCTGTTCGATTGCGCGCTCGATCCGGCGCTTCATCTCGATGAAGGCGAAGCCCGCCCGGCGCACTTCGCGGGCGCCGCGCGGCCGGAATTCGACTTCCCGCCCCTTGCCGAAATCTTCGGCGGCGCCGGCGAGCGCCAGAATCGGCTTGATCTGGCTGCGCAGGAAAAAGGTGGCGACGACGATCAGGACGAAAGAGGTCCCGACCATCCAGAGCAGGAAAATATAGGAGTTCGAGGCGTAGGCCGCGCTGCGATAGGCGATGACGCGCAAAATGGCGTCGTCGAGCAGGATGCGGATTTCGATCAGATTCGAGCGCCCGACCGTGTCGAGCCAGAACGGCCGGTGGATCTGGCGCCGGATCTCGTTCGACAAAGCGGCGTCGACGATCGAGAAGAACGGCTTCGGCAGCGCCGGCGGCAGAGGCCCTTTCGGCAGAAAATCGGCGTCGACGCGCAGCCGCTCCTGGGCGATCCGCACCACACTGTCGTCGTTGCCCCGAAAAGTCTGATGCAGGTCGATCAGCGCCGCTATGTCCTGCGTCAGCGCCGTCGACAGACGGTTGGTGACGAGCTGCCAATGGCGCTCCATGAACACATAGGTCAGCACGCATTGTAAAATGACCATCGGCGCAATGACGATCAGCGCCGAGCGGGCGTAAAGGCCTTGCGGCAGGATCGAAATCAGCTTGCGCCAGAATCCCCGCTGCCAGGAGCGCGGGCCGCTCGACGAAATCGGCAAGTGAAATGGTCAAGGCTCGGCCCCAAAGGCGCGGATCGGCTCAAAGCGAAGCGACCGCACTATGTATCGCTTTTCGCGGGCGGCTGTCAGCAGCGCGTCTCGCCCTTGTGCCGGTCGCGCCTCAGCGGTCGACCAGCAGACGGTAGCCCGCGCCGCGCGCGGTCTGCAGATGCAGCGGATTGGCCGGATCGCGCTCGATCTTGCGGCGCAGCCGGTTGACCTGCACGTCGACGGTGCGTTCGTTGCCCGCGGCGCCCGATCCAGCCAGCGCCTCGCGCGGAACGGTCTCGCCGGCGTGTTCGGCGAGGAGCCGCAACATTTCGCGCTCCCGGTCGGTGAGGCGGACGACTTCGTCGCGCTGGCGCAATTCGCCGCGATCGAGGTCAAAGCAGAAATCGCTGAAACGCACTTGCGTCACCGGCCCCGGAACGGCGCGCGGCTGCGCCCGCCGCAGGATCGAGGCGATCCGCAAGGCGAGCTCCCGCGGCTCATAGGGCTTGCCGAGATAATCGTCGACGCCGGTTTCAAAGCCTTGCACGCGGTCCTGCGCCTCCGTGCGCGCGGTCAGCATCAAAATCGGAACGGTGGCGAGATCGCTGGCGTCCTGGCGAAGGCGCGTTGCGAAATCAAAGCCGTTCTCGCCGGGCATCATCACGTCGAGGACAATGAGATCGAAGGCCAAACTCTTGAGGCAGGCCATGGCCTCAGCCGCGTCTCCCGCGGTGGTGACGCGATAGCCCTGATCGATCAAAAAGCGGGACAGCAGCGCGCGAATCCTGCGGTCGTCGTCGACGACGAGGAGATGGGCTGCGTCATCGGCGGGCGCGGCGGCGCCCGCATCCGCGTTATGCGTTGCTGCGTTTTCATCTGAAGTCACTGGTCCATCTCGCGATCGATTGGCCCGCGGCTATTCGCCGCCTCGCTTTTCAACAGTCTAGCCGATCAGGGCCGCCACCTTCTTCCGCTCAGGCGGGTCGACCATGGCGAGGAGAAATTCGCGGGCCTTGGCGCGCGCGTCATCCGGCAATTGCGCAAAAACGCGCTCGAACCGCTTCGAATGCAGGCGCGCCATTTTGAGGGCGAGGACTTCTCCCTGCCCAGTCAGGAACAAGCGGCGCTGGCGGCGATCGGTTTCCCCCGGACGGGCGACGACATAATTCTGATCGAGCAGGTCCTTCAAGACACGGTTCAGGCTTTGCTTGGTGATCTTCAAAATGCCGAGCAATTCGGCGATTGTGAGGCCTGGCCGGCGGTTGACGAAGTGCAAGATCCGGTAATGCGCCCGCCCCAGCCCGAAACTTTCGAGCAGACGGTCGCCCTCCCCGACATAATCGCGATAAGCGAAAAACATCAGTTCGATCAATGCGAAGTCCGGTTCGCGCCCGGCCGCGCCGTCGAGCGGGGAAGGAGGCGGGCCCGGATGCCGATCTGGTTTATTCTGGAGCGCCGTTTCCAAGTTAATACCTTTATCGTAAGCATTGACGTATCACAGCAAATTCTTTGCCGTCAACAACAAGATGGCGCGCCGCCAGAGCCGGTCCCTCCCGAGCGGCCGCAGAGCCGTGATCACGACAAATTTCAATAGATTGCATTTTTGTCTATTGTGCTCTTTACATATCGTGCGGCCTTGAACCAAGCTTGAGTTTGAGAGTGCGAGCGTCACGCTCGCAGGCGTCGCCTTGAGCGCAAAAGCAGAGCAGAGGAACAGCGATCAATGTCGGTCTTGTCTTTCGATCAGCGCGACGGCTTTATTTGGCTGGACGGCAATCTCGTCGCCTGGGCGGACGCCAAGCTGCATGTCCTCTCGCATGGCCTGCACTACGCCTCCTGCGTCTTCGAGGGCGAGCGCGCTTATGGCGGACGCATCTTCAAGTCGACCGAGCATTCCGAACGGTTCAGAGCCTCGGCGGAAACCCTCGACTTCCAGATCCCTTATTCGGTCGCCGAACTCGACGCCATCAAACAGCTGGTCGTCGCCAAGAACAACTTTCAAAGCTGCTATGTTCGTCCAGTCGCTTGGCGCGGCAGCGAAATGATGGCGGTCGCCGCGCAGAATTCCACGATCCATGTCGCCGTGGCCGCCTGGGACTGGCCGAGCATGTTCGACATCGAGCAGAAGATGAAAGGGATCAGGCTCGACGTCGCCGAATACAGGCGCCCCGATCCTTTGACCGCGCCCTGTCGCGCCAAGGCGGCCGGTCTTTATATGATCTGCACGATCTCCAAGCATCGCGCGGAACGGCGCGGCTATGCCGACGCGATGATGCTCGATTGGCAAGGCCGCGTCGCCGAATGCACCGGCGCGAATATTTTCTTCGTCTCGAAAGGGGTCTTGCACACGCCGATCGCCGATTGCTTCCTCGACGGCATCACCCGGCGCACCGTCATTGATCTCGCGCGCCGACGCGGAATGGAAGTGATCGAGCGGCGCATCATGCCCGAGGAGCTGACCGGCTTCGAGGAATGCTTCATCTGCGGCACGGGCGCCGAAGTAACGCCAGTATCCGAAATCGGCGCCTATCGATTTACCCCCTCGGCGATCTCCCGCGCGCTGATCGACGATTATTCCGCCGAAGTGCGGCCGAAGCAAAAGGCCGCCTGAACAAAAATCTAACATTGGGGCGGCTCGCTCCGCGATCTGCAAGAACTCGCCGCCAACGGCACCAAATGCTTTCCGCATGGCTGAGGGCTGGAATTTAACATGGAATTTTTTGAAGCGCACGCCATCAAGCACGCTCGTTGCTAAGCGCGATATCCCGTTCACGATGCAACCCAGCGTGCTCCCGCGATCACGCCGTTGTGCAGACCCGCGCTATCAAAAGCAATGTCTTGACTGAGGTGATACTCCGCCACCAAACGGTCCTGAGGCACCGAACCGCTGTAAAGCGCGCCTACTTCCGTCGCCATCAAAGCACGGCTCCAAATTCTCACTTCGCGTATGGCTCCAAGGAAGAAGCTTGCGAAATCCCGGGTGCCGATCCGCAGCGGCGCAGAGCCGTGCGCCGGGGTAACCCACTGGTCAGACGGATGATTGTGGCAGGGGCCCGGGCCAGTCCCCGTCTAACGGTCGCAGCGTTTAAACGCGCCGTTTTTGTAAATCGAGGTCGTTCCCCGGTCCGCTATGCCAACAATGTGGATCCATTCTCCAGCTTGCACGCGTTCTTGGACGTAGCTACCAATTCCTTCTCTCCCACTTGGGTTAAACACATAAAAGCTTATCCGGTTGGGCCGTGGCGTGGCGTCGGTCGTCTCCTCGTTATACATCCGGAACACCCATTCCTGCTGTCCGGGCTCACCTTTTCCCATCCAATGGACATAGCCTGTGCTTTCGGAGCTTGGAAACGTCAGCACGTCGGGCCGCATCCATGCCGCGACGCTCAATTGGCCGGTGGTCGCGACACTGAAATCTGGACTGTCAGCAATTTCAACGTAATCGTCTTCCCCATCGAAGACCAGATCATAGGCGCCAATTGGCATTGTTGCCTCCCCTTTTCGGTGCGGCGTAGCCATGAACCGAGGTCCATGAAGGCTAAACCAATTGAGGGCAGCCTACCACAGCTCGATCTTGCATCGCGGCCGCGCCTTTGACGCCGCCTCAGGGTTCGGGCAGGGGTCAGGTTTCAAGCCGACGATAAGGCGTTCAAGCCGCGGCGTCGCCATACTGGCGAAAATCAGCGTTCTTGCTTGAGCGCCTCCAGCCGACTGCGCGCGTCATCGTCGCCAAGCTCAGCCGCCTTCTTGTATTCGGCGATCGCCTCCTCCGTCTTGCCCTGATGCTCCAGGAGGAGGCCCAGATTGTTGTGCGGGACGGCAGCGCGCGGATCGAGGTCGATCGCCTTCTTGTATTCGGCGATCGCCTTCTCTGTCTTGCCCCGAGCGTTCAGGATGTTGCCCAGACGGACGTGCGGTAGCGCATAGCGCGGATCGAGGTCGCCCGCTATGTGGTATTCGGCGATCGCCTCTTCTGTCTTACCCTGATGCTCCACGAGCAGGCCCAGATTGTTGTGCGGGACGGCAGCGCGCGGATCGAGGTCGATCGCCTTCCTATATTCGGCGATCGCCTCCTCCGTCTTGCCCTGACCGCTCAGTATGGCGCCCAGATTGTTGTGCGGGAGGGCATAGCGCGGATCGAGGTCGATCGCCTTCCTATATTCGGCAATCGCCTCCTCCGTCTTGCCCTGACCCTTCAGGATGTCGCCCAGACCGCCGTGCGGGACGGCAGCGCGCGGATCGAGGTCGATCGCCTTCCTATATTCGGCAATCGCCTCCTCTGTCTTGCCCTGACCCTTCAGGATGTCGCCCAAACCGACGTGCGGGACGGCAGCGCGCGGATCGAGGTCGATCGCTCTCATGTATTCGGCGATCGCCTCTTCTGTCTTGCCCTGACCGCCCAATATGTTGCCCAGATTGTTGTGCTGGGCGGCAAAGCGCGGATCGAGGTCGATCGCTCTCATGTATTCGGCGATCGCCTCCCCTGTCTTGCCCTGATCGCTCAGGACTTTGCCCAAACCGACGTGCGGATCGGCGTCGAGCGGACCGAGGTCGATCGCTCTCATGTATTCGGCCCTCGCCTCCTCTGTCTTGCCCTGAGCGCGCAGCATATCACCCAGACCGACGTGCAGGAGGGCATAGCTTGGATGGAGGTCGATCGCTCTCCTGTATTCGGCGATCGCCTCGTCCATCTTGCCTTGGCCGACCAAGACGAGGCCCAGAGCGACGTGCGGCGAGGCGTCGCGCGGATCGAGCTCCATCGCTCTCTTGTATTCTTCCATCGCCTCCTTTCTCTTGCCCTGAGCGCTCAGTATGTAGCCGAGACCGACGTGCGAATCGGCATCGCGCGGATCGAGGTCGATCGCTCGCTTGAATTCTTCCATCGCCTCCTCTGTCTTGCCCTGACGCTTCAGGATGAGTGTGTAGCCCAGACCGACGTGCGGATTCGCATCGCGCGGATCGAGGTCGATGGCTCGCTTGAATTGGGTGATCGCCTGCTCGTTCCTGCGCATAGCCAACAGAGTAGCTCCCAGACCGATATGAAACGCAGCATTTTGCGGATCAAGATTGATCGCTTTTCTCGAATTTGTCAGCCCCTTCACTAAACTTACCTTGGTCGATCATTATCCAGCCCGCCAAACTTCGCGCCCACGCTACAATGGGATCTTTTGGCGGCAGAGACCTAACAAGGCGGTCTACCATCTTGAGGCTTCTATCCGAATCACGGTCGCTTAGCGAAGCTGCGAGAAGAAAAAGATTCGTTTCTTCGAAAACCTTTTCGGCCGCGTCGGAGAAAAGATCGTCGGGACGTCCGGGATCAACGCCTTGAGTTGTTACAAAGAGGTCCTTGCCTCCCATCCGCAGACGCAGCCAGAGCTTGTTGTCCGCCAGCGTGATGTCGCCCGTGACATTGGATCGTTTGTTCGGAATAAGGGGGCGGATAGTGTCAACTACGGTGTCGAGAGGCAGCCCGGCGACTGGCAATGTGATTTTGGGCAAATCCCCTTGCATCGCGATCTTCGGGTCGCTCGAAAGCTTGAATGCGCCGACGGGCAGAACCACCTCCCGGCCGCGCCTTCCCTCATGCGCATTAGAGATGATCTTGTTGAGCGCGCTTTGCAGGCGCTGCGCCGCGACCTCCGCTGTGTAGCCGCTGGCCTCCAATGATTTGGGGACGGACATCGACGCGACTACGATAACGCGCTCGGACACCGCGTTCCAAAGAAGCCACCCGACAAAAACAACGGCCGAGATTACCACGGCATTCAAAAAGAGCGTGGCGGCGCGCTTCCAATAAAGCTCCCCGCGCTCCCACAGTCCCGGGCTTTGGCGCGAGGTCTTGGCGAGCGCACGAGCCCTCGCGGCGGCGACCCGCGCCGCTCTAGATCGCGAAAAGGCTATTTCTCTGTCCGTCGGACGTCCAGCCATCGCGCAAGTATAGCCGCGGCCTCTAAGCGAACAACAGTATTTCGAGGTTCACACGGATCGACCAAGCGGCGGCGCCCTTCACCGCCAGCGGCAGACGCGGCGCCCCCTATGCCACCAGCACACTCTGCGGCGGGGCCGGCGCACGACCGTGCGGCGATGCACGACGACGACCGCTTTCTCGACGAGGCTCTCGGCCTCAGGGTTCCCCACCCCGGGAGCAAGATCCTTGTTCATCATCAGCGGCGCCGCTGCAGCGCGGTCCGGCGCCAAAGCGGATCCAACGGCGGCGGCTACCGCGCCGCCCAGAACGACCCCTAACATCGCGCGGCGGTGAACATCTGGCATGACTTCGCTCCCTGGGAATATTCGCCTGGCATTCAGAGACTAGTCTCCGAGTCGATAAAGTCCACAAAGCGTTGAGCCCTACCCCTGGAGTCCCAGCGCCGCCCTCACCTTATGCGAATAGCCGTAGATGTCGTCGCGTACGCGCAGCCGCCCGAAGGCGTCGACCTCGGCGGTGAAATATTCCAGATGAATCGGCAGCGGCCTCGCCAGATTGACGTAGCGCTCCTTGCCGCCGATGAGTTTTTTAATCCGCTGCTCGCTCCAGCCTTTGCCGAGCACCGCCTGGGCGAACAGGAATGGATCGTCGACGCGCACGCAGCCATGGCTGAACGCCCGCTTTTCGTTGGAAAAGAGCGCGCGCGACGGCGTATCGTGCAAATAGACCGCGTAATCATTTGGGAACATGAACTTGATCTGCCCGAGCGCATTGCGCTCGCCCGGTGGCTGGCGCACCGTCAGCTGGCCGTCACGCCAGATCGTCTCATAGCCGAGACGATGCAGATAGTGCGGGTCGGCGGCGAGTTTCGGCATCATCTCCTTTCTGACGATGGATCGCGGCACGTTCCAATAGGGATTGACGATCAGGAATTGCATCTTGTTGGAGAACACCGGCGTCGGCGTCTCCTCCTTGCCGACGACGACGCGGTTGCGCTGCACCACCTCGCCATTCTCGATGATGGCGACCTCGAAGTCGGGGATATTCACCTCGATGCGGCTGTCGCCCAGGTCGCGCGGCATCCAGCGCCAGCGCTCCATATTGGCGATAATCTCGGCTTCCAGCTGCGCCGGTTCGCCGCCCGAAAGCAGCGCAATCGTGCGCGCCGTCAACTGGCCGGAGCCCGGCAATCCGTTGGCCTTCTGGAAGTCGGCGATCGCGCTCGCCACCCGCGTGTCATAGACGAGGTCCTTGTCGGGCGAATAATCGTCCCCTTCAAAACTCAATTCGCCGTCGAGGCTGAGCTTGGCGCGGACCAGCGGCACGCGGGGATCGCGCATCCCGACCTTCAGCGTCGGCCCGTTGGGAATGGCGGCGCCCCGCGCGATCGGCGCGCGCGCGCTCCTCAACTCGGCGAGCTTTTGGCGCAGCGCCTCATAGGCTTTTTGCGGCGGATTGAAATTTTTCAGAACGGCGCCAGCATCGGAGCCGGCCGTCGAGACATTAGCCAGAATGACGGACGGATCGGCCACTTCCGGCCGCGCCCCGATCAGCGGGGAAATCGCGTGGGGATCGACGCGGGAGCCTGTGGCTTGCCGGCCGTAAGCGACCACGGCGTCGCTCAAAGCGATATCGGAGGCGGCGATCTCTTCGCCGGAGCCATTCGCGGCAAAGCTTACCGGCAGACTCTTGATGGTGAGCGCATCCTCGCTCGCCCGCGCGAGCCGCTGCAGCGCCGATTCGACTTCGGGGTTGGCGGCGCCGTCATGCGACCATAAAGGAGCGAAATCCCGCGCCGCGTAAAAGGCCGCCACGGCCTCATGATCCCTGCGGCGAGCGGCGGCGACCGCGCGCGCCTGATCCTCCCCGGCGCGCGCCTCCAGCGCCGCCTTCACCGCCGCGTTGAGCGGCGGCAGCGGCGCCGCGGCCTGCTCTGGCGAGAGGCTAGGCGCTGGGGCGGGCGCGCCGGCGGCTGGAGGAGGAGACAGAGGCGGCTCGGAAGGGGCAAGGAGCGACGGGCGCAAGCCGTCCGCGTCCGGCGTGGGCGAGCTCTGCGCGGGAGCTTGATCGTCAGGCGACGTTCTGGTCTCCGGCAGCCGCTCGCCACCCTCTGGTTGTTGCGGGAAGAGCAGCGGCGGCTGGGACTCCACGGCAGGGACCGGAAGCTTCTTGACTTGCGGCAGCGCGGCGAAGGCGGCGGCCGGCTTTTTCGCCGCGGCGCGCGGCGAAGATTTGGCGGTGACGCTGGATTTGCCGGGATCATACTGGCGGGCGCGCGCAGCCGCGGCTTCCTGCGAGCTTTGCGGCGAAGGGCGCTCCGTCAAGGGCTGCGCCACGGTCGGCCACGGTCCAACTTGCGCCTCGGCCCCCGATAGCGCGGAAAAAATGCCGAGCGTCAGCACCGCGGCCAAAGCCGGCGCGCGCGTCAACAATCCTTTCCCGAGCGGCAGGCGCATGTTTTCAACGATCCCTTATCGGAACGCCGGACGAGAGCCGAAGGATCCCGGCGGAGCTCACGATGATTCTTCATATTGGCGAATCTTGATCTATTTGACGTCAACCGCGGCCAATCGGCTCTACAAAATTAGGTGAAGCCGCCCGGCCGGCGCCGCGCGGCCCCTGGCTCAAATGCGCGCCTGTGACCCAATCGCAACACACCAGCTCGGCGCGGCTCACGCAGCCGCATCCCGCCGCCCCGATTCGCCGGGTTCGCCCGAATCGACCGGCTCCTCCGCCGCGAAGGCGACGCCGTATTCTTTCATCTTACGATAGAGCGTCGAGCGGCCAATGCCAAGCTTGCGCGCCATCGCCGACATCCGGCCGCGATAGTGGATCAGGGCGAAGCGGATGGCTTCCGCCTCCAGCTGATCTAGCGGGCGGACGTCGCCATGCTCATCTAGCAGGGCCATCAAATTGGGATCGCGGAACAGCGCCGGCGCAGCCTCAGCCTCGCGCTGCGGCTGATAGAACGCAGGCGCGGGCGCCGCCGGGATGCGCACCTCAAATCCTTGAACCTGCGCTGCGATCTGCGGAAATTCCGCCACCGTCAGCTCGTCGCCATCGGCGAGGGCGACGGCGCGAAACACCGCGTTCTCCAATTGCCGGACATTGCCCGGCCAATCATAGGCGCTGAGCAAATGGAGCGCCTCGGCGGCGATTCCGCGCAGTTTTTTTCCTTCTTGCGCGGAAAAACGGGCGCAAAAGCCGCGGGCGAGGCCCTCGATCTCGTCGCGGCGCTGGCGCAGCGGCGGGACGCCGATCGGATGCACGTTCAACCGGTAGTAAAGGTCTTCGCGGAACCGGCGGGCTTTGACGAGTTCGATCAAATTCTGCGTCGTGGCCGCGATCACGCGAACGTCGACCCGGAGCGGACGCTTTGCTCCGATCGGATCGACCTCGCCGTCGCGCAAGACGCGCAGCAGCCTCGCCTGCGCGGCGAGAGGTAGCGCGCCAACCTCGCCCAGAAAAAGCGCGCCGTTATGCGCCTCGACGAATTTCCCGGGCTGTCTTTCGCCCGCGAGAGCGCCTCTGTCACACCCGAACAGGACTTTTTCGATCGCATCAATCGGCAGCCCGGCGCAGTTCGCCGCCACGAAAGGGCGCCCGCGCCGATCGGAGGCCGCGCGGATCGCCTGCGCGATCGCTCTCTTGCCGACGCCGGCCTCGCCTTCGAGCAGCACGGGCTGCGCCGATTTCGCCGCCCGCTCGCCGAGCCGCGCGACGCGCTCCATCTCCGGGCCGGAGCCGACATCCTTCAACGACAAGACGCCGCCCGCCTGCCGGTCGAGGCGCCGGATTTCGGCCTCGAGCGCGCTGAAGCGCAAGGCGTTCTTGATCGCGGCCATCAGCCGCTCGGGTCCGGCCGGCTTGACGATGAAATCAACGGCCCCGGCGCGCATCGCGGACGGCGCCGCCTCGATCGATGCTTTCGTCGTCTGCACGATGACTGGCGTAGCGTATGCCTTGCCGCGCATGGCGCCGATGACGCCCATGCCGTCGACATCCGGCATGACGAGATCGAGGATCATGAGATCGATTTTTTCCGCATGCGGGGCGCTCACTCGGGCGAGCGCCGCCTCGCCGCCCGCCGCCGTTTCCGCCGCATAGCCGAAGCGGCGGACCAGGCCTTCGAGCAGCTGGCGTTGGACGGGGTCGTCGTCGACAATCAGAATTTTGGGGGACATGCGGCCTCGCGCAGCCGGCCAGCGCTCGGGCAAGCGCTCCAACGCCGGTCGACAAATCGAAACAGAGCGGACTCGCCCCGTCGCAAGCCATGCTGGCCGATTACGGTAAACGCGCTGTTAACGAGGCGGAAAAAGTGTTGGATAAAAGGAGTGGCGTAAGCCGCTCAACTCCCCCGCAAATCGCCCTTCGCTGCAAGGATTTGTTCGCGCAGGCGCTCGGCCCTCGCTATGTCATAAGCCGCCCCGGCTTTGCGATATTCCTCCAAGGCGCCGTCGACGGCCTCTAGCGCCCCGTCGACATAATGCGGCGCACCCGTTTTGTCGAAGAGCGCTCGAAAGACAAGCGCGAGATTTTCTTGCGTCCGCGCCCAAAGGTATGGCGCGCGATCGCGGGTTCTTTCCTCCAGCGCCTCGCGATAGGCGGCGACCGCCTCTTCTAGCCGCGCCGTGCCGCTCTCGCGCTCGCCGAGCCTCCCAAGCGCATTGCCGAGATTGTTCTGGGTCATGGCCCAATCGAGCGGGACACGCGCGCGGGTCCGTTCCCCCAGCGCCGCGCGATAGGCGGCGACCGACTCCCCGAGCCGCTCCGTACCGCTCTCGCGTTCTCCGAGCGTAAAGAGCGCATTGCCGAGATTGTTCTGGGACGTGGCCCAGTCGAGCGGGACGCGCTCGCGGGTTCTTTCCGTCAAGGCCTCACGATGAGCGGCGACGGCGTCCTCAAGCCGCGCCGTCCCGCACTCGCGTAGTCCGAGCGCTCTAAGCACATTCCCGAGATTGTCCTGGGTCGCGGCGTAGTCGAGCGGGACGCGCGCGCGGGTCCTTTCCTTCAAGGCCTCCCGATAGGCGGCGGCGGCGTCATCGAGCCGCGCCGTCCCGCTCTCGCGTTCGCCGAGCCTAAAGAGCGCATTGCCGAGATTGTTCTGGGTCATGGCCCAGTCGAGCGGGACGCGCGCGCGGGTCCGTTGCCCCAGCGCCGCGCGATAGGCGGCGACCGACTCCTCGAGCCGCGCCGTCCCACTCTCGCGTAGTCCGAGCGCTCCAAGCACATTCCCGAGATTGTTCTGGGTTCCGGCCCAATCGAGCGGGACGCGCTCGCGGGTTCTTTCCGTCAAGGCCTCACGATAGGCGACGACGGCCTCCTCCAGCCGTGCCGTCCCGCTCTCGCGTTCGCCGAGTGCTTTAAGCACATTCCCCAGATTGTTCTGGGTTGCGGCCCATTGGAGCGGGACGCGCTCGCGGGTCCCTTCCTCCAGCGCTGCGCGATATGCGGCGACGGCCTCCTCGAGCCGCGCCGTCCCCCTCTCGCGTTCACCGAGACGCCAGAGCGCATGGCCCATATTGTTCTGGGTCGCGGCCCATTGGAGCGGGACGCGGTCGCGGAACCTTTCCTTCAAAGCCTTGCAATAGGCGGCTAGGGCCTCCTCCAGCCGCGCCGTCCCGCTTTCGCGTTGTCCGAGCGTTTGAAGCGCGTTGCCCAACCAGTTCAGCGCCGTTCCACTCTGATTGGCGTCACGAGCCGCAGCCAGTAAGCGGCGCGCCAACTCGATCGCGACCTCTAGAGAAAAATTGATCCCTTTTTCGTCGCCCTCGGCATAAAACGCTCGAAGCCGCTCTTCGTATTTTGTCGACCAGGCCGGATGCCCATCCCGCGTATCTAAAGCCGCAACCGCTTCAATCCGGCCCGCCACGGCGGGGGCGTCGCGGCGCAAAATGTCCTGCTCGACGCCCGCTTCGAGCAAGGCCTCCTTCGAGGCCCTGTGCTCTTCGTCAAGTCTTTGGATATTTTCGTCCACGAGCTTTGAGCCGGTATCGAAGTCACCGCGTTTGGTGGTTTCTGCCAGCTGTTGCAAAACTCGTTGGACAAAATCGTCGAGGTTCGTCCCGCGCTCGCCCTTGGCGATGACGTCGAGAGCGACATCGACCGCATTCTCCAGTTCCTTGACCGCCTGATCGAAGTCGATGACTTCCTCCGGCTTGAGACGGCGCGCGAGTTTCAGAACCGTCTCGCGCTCAAGACCGCCTTCAGCGGCTTTGGCGACCGCGCCGCGCTCATCGAGGGCCGCGACAAGCTTGGCGACGATTTCGTCGGCCGAATTGCCCAAGTGGAAGGAGCCGACATTTGTCGGGCCAAGGAATTGCGCCCCTATCGAAGCAGCGACTGGGGCGGCTCCCGCTACTTCTCCGGTTTTCCCGGCGAGGTTCCGACATTGATCGGCCCGGCGCGGAACGTTTCAGTGTTCACCTCGCCGAAACGGGCGCCCGTGCCCTCAGTCACGGTGATCGAGTTCGAGCTGAACCTCAAGAGCCGTCAGCTTGGCGGCATCGAGGCCGACGGGGCCGGAGCTTTGGCTCTTCAAAGCCGCGACTAGCGCCAACGCCAGTACCTTCACGCGCCCAAGCTCATCGGCGGGCTGCGCGTCAATCACCTCGGCAATGACGGCCTGCCGGGTCGCCGAAGAGGGCGTTTTTTCCAGCGCCTCGACGTCCGCTCCCGCCCAGTGCGCGACAAATTCTTTCAGTTTCTTGTAAGCGTCCTTGGCCGTCTCGCCGACAAAGCCCTTCAGCGCCTCGCCGCCCGCCATCGAGAGCGCCGTCGCCGCCAACGCGCCTATGGTCACAGGATCCGGCATGGCCGTTTCTCCCCTTAAAGAAATCGATAGCGCTTTCGCAAAAATTGGAGGCATTCGCCGCCCCGCATGAAGTTGACTGCTAAATCTTCATCGAAGCAAGCGCTCCCTGCGACCTCCGGTTGATCTTGCCGCGCGCGCTCCGATATCAAGCCGGAGCCTGCTTTCGCCCCGCCCCCTCCCGCCATCTAGAGGTTCCGCCCCATGCTCCCCATGCGCTCCCCCGGCTTCCCCCACCTGGTCCGCGCCGCCGCCGAGGCCGCGCAGCAAAACCCGCCGGTGGATCTCGGCCCACTGCCGGAATGGCGCCTCGACGATCTTTACGCCTCACCGGACGACCCCGCCTTCGCCGCCGATCTCGCCAAGGCCGAGGCCGAGTGCAAGGCTTTTAGCGACGCCTACAGGAGCAAAATCGGAGAGCTCGCCAAAGACGAGACCGGCGAACAACTCGCCGAGGCGGTCAAGCGCTACGAAGCGCTGGAGGAGTTGCTCGGCCGCATCATGTCCTACGCCGGGCTGCGCTACGCCGAGGATACATCCGACCCGGCGCGCGGAAAATTCTATGGCGACGCGCAGGAGAAAATCACCAACGCATCCTCAAACCTGCTGTTCTTCGAACTGGAGCTGAATCGGCTTGACGACCGCGCGCTCAGGGCCGCGCTCAGCCAAGGCCCGCTCGCGCATTACCGGCCCTGGATCGAGGACATTCGCAAAAGCAAACCCTATCAGCTCTCGGACGAACTCGAAAAACTCTTCCTCGAAAAATCGACCACCAGCTATTCCGCCTGGAACCGCCTGTTCGACGAGACCATCACGGCGCTACGCTTCGAGATCGACGGCGAAAAGCTCGCCATCGAGCCGGCGCTCAATCTGCTGCAGGACCCGAAGGAGGAAACGCGGGAAAAGGCGGCGAAGGCGATTGGAGCGGTCCTCGCGGAAAACCTCCGCGAATTCACGCTGATCACCAATACGCTGGCCAAGGACAAGGAGATTTCCGATCGCTGGCGCGGTTTTAAGGACGTCGCCGATTCGCGCCATCTCTCCAACCGGGTCGAAGGCGAGGTGGTCGAGGCGCTGGTCAGCGCCGTTCGCGCCGCCTATCCGCGCCTCACGCACCGCTATTACAAGCTCAAGGCCAAATGGTTCGGCAAGCCAGCGCTGAAATTCTGGGACCGCAATGCGCCGCTGCCCAATGCGCCGGCAAAAATCTATCCCTGGGCGGAGGCCCGCGCGGCGGTGCTCGGCGCCTACGGAGAGTTTTCTCCGAAAATGGCCGGCATCGCACAGCGCTTTTTCGACGAGTGCTGGATCGACGCGCCGGTGCGGCCCGGCAAGAGCCCCGGCGCCTTCGCGCATCCGACCGTGCCGTCGGCGCACCCTTATGTGCTGTTGAACTATCAGGGCAAGCCGCGCGACGTGATGACGCTCGCGCATGAGCTCGGCCATGGCGTGCATCAGTCGCTCGCCGCCCATAATGGCGCGCTGATGGCGCCGACGCCCTTGACGCTGGCCGAGACCGCCTCGGTGTTCGGCGAAATGCTGACCTTCCGCGCCCTGCTCGCCAAGGCCGACACGGTCGTCGAGCGCCGCGCCATGCTGGCCTCGAAGGTCGAGGACATGCTGAACACGGTGGTGCGGCAGATCGCTTTCTATTCCTTCGAGCGCAAAGTGCATGTCGAGCGCCGCAACGGCGAACTGACTTCGGATAATATCTGCGATTTCTGGATGAGCGAACAGGCTGAAAGCCTAGGCCCCGCGATCGAGTTCACCGACGACTACAGGGCCTATTGGGCCTATATCCCGCATTTCATCCATTCGCCTTTCTACGTCTACGCCTATGCCTTCGGCGATTGCCTCGTCAATTCGCTCTACGGGGTCTATCAGAACGCCCGCGAAGGATTTGCGGAACGCTATTTCGCCCTGCTGTCGGCCGGCGGCGCAAAGCCCTATGCCGAACTGCTCGCGCCCTTTGGCCTCGACGCCCGCGATCCCGCCTTCTGGCAGATCGGGCTCGGCATGATCGAAGGCTTGATCGCGGAGCTGGAGGCGCTGGAGGGCGAAAGCTAGACTATTTTACGTCACTTTTTCGAAACCGCGAGGAATGGCTGTTGCTTAAGTCGCAAATGGCGCAATATTGCTACGGCTGACCTTTTCCCAGCCAATGCTTGCGGGCGAAGATAAGTCCGTCAGCAGCAAAAGGGGGCTCTGACATGAATGTAAAGCTGTTCCGCTGCTTGGCGCTCGCCCTCGCGATCGGCGCCGGTCCGATGGCCTTCGCCGCAGGTCTCGAAGGCTTGGAATATAAAAGAGAACGCACCGTCAAGCTGAAGAGCGGCAAGGAGATGCGCGTGATGATGGGCATGATGAACGGGAAGATGATGGCCGTCATCCCCATGGAGGATCTGAACGATCTGTTCGAGCGCGCCGAAGGCCACAGCATGACGATCGACTAGGAGTCGCTGGGACAGTTCTTAGGCGCGACTTTCACCCCTTTCCAGCGGGTTACGCCGCGGCGGAAAACTCCTCGTACGCGGCCAGCGCATTGGCCGCGTACATCAGGGATGGGCCGCCGCCCATGTAGACGGCCATTCCCAGCATTTCCTCCAGCTCGGATTTGGTGGCGCCAAGCTTTACGAGAGTCTGGGCGTGAAAACCGATGCAGGCGTCGCAACGGGCGGCCACGCCCAGGGCGAGCGCGATCAGCTCCTTGGTCTTCTTGTCGAGGGCGCCGTCGTGCGCCGCGGCGCGCGCGAGGTCGCCGAAGCCTTTCATTACGTCGGGCAGGTCGGCGCGCAGCGTCGCCAGGTTCTTTGAAACCCCTTGGGTCAGATCGCGGTAGTTCTTGGCGGAGAGGCTCATGGCGCGGCTCCTGCTCAACGATGGGCGCTGGAACAGGTGCTGAAGCCAAGCAGCCGGTAGAGCGGGCAGAACCGCACCGCGCCGGTCGCAAGCGGCACGACGCCGATCCATCCCCACGGACCGGCCAAGTGGCCAAGGCTCGCGGCGATCAGCGCTGCTCCAATTAAAATCCGGGCGGCCCGGTCGATGGTGCCAACATTGGCGTTCATGGCGAATTCCTTGTTGCCGATGGCGGACGCGCCATCATCAGCCACACATTATGCCAGAATATTATATCTTGCAATATAATATTTTATGATATAATGACTTAATCATGGACGACACGCCCTCAGCGCTCGACGTCGCCGCAATGCGGGCCGCCGCCGAGACGACTACCGCATTGCTGCGCGCGCTCGCCAACACGGATCGCCTGTTGCTGCTGTGTCAGCTCGCCCATGGCGAAAAATCGGTCGGCGAGCTCGAGGCGCTGCTCGACATTCGCCAGCCGACGCTTTCGCAGCAATTGGGCGTCTTGCGGACGGAAGGGCTCGTCGCCACGCGGCGCGAAGGCAAGCGAATCTTCTACGTCGTCGCCGATCCGAAAATCTTATCGCTGCTCAACACGCTCTACGCTTTGTATTGTCCGAAAGACTGAGCCGGCCAAACCGCTACCGCACGAACCCCAAAATATCCTTCACCGTCGCCATGTTGTCCGTCGCGATCCCTTTTGCGCGCGCTGTGCCGTAGGCGAGGACGCCGTCGATGTAGGCGGCGTCGTCCTTGAGGCGCTTCATCTCGGCGCCGATCGGGCCGATTTTCGCTGCCGCCAGATCGACCAGCGCCGCCTTGAAGGTGGAGACGCGTCGCCGCCAAAGTGAAGCACGAACACTTGATGACAAATATCGGCGGGCTTCGATCAGCGATAAAGCTTAATTTTCGTTCATATTTGCGCTCTTTTCGGAACATCCTGGCCGTCAATTTCGTTGCAACAGCGCAGCGGACCCCCGGCGCGTCGGCTTTGCCATCGCTAAACTGTTTGAGGGTCTGTCATAACCGTCAAAGCGGGCGTGGATCGCAACGGCGCCGGTGCGCGATCCACGACAACGCCATAGGCACAAGAGTTCCACGTGACCAGCCAATCATCGGCGACGGTCGTATTTCGTGGCGTCGAACCGACGCGCCGCGATTTTCTCTACATAGCCACGGCTGCGGTGGGAGGCGTCGCGACGGCGGCGGCGCTCTTCCCCTTGATCGACCAGATGCAGCCCGACGCCCGAACGCTCGCGGCTGGCGGTCCGGTCGACCTCGATTTGAGCAACATTGAGCCCGGCCAACAGATCTCGCCGCGCTGGCGCGGAAAACCGGTCTTTGTCGTCAATCGGACGCCTGCGATGTTGCATACTCTGCAAGATCCGAAGGTGTTGGCGCTGCTCGCTGATCCGCAATCCGAGGCTCGCCAACAGCCGCCCTACGCCGACAATTGGGCCCGCTCCGTCAAGCCTGAATATGGCGTCTTCGTCGGCATCTGCACCCATCTCGGCTGCGTGCCGCTGTTCGAGCCGCAGCCCAGCGCGACGCAGCCCGCCGCTAATTGGCCGGGCGGCTATTTCTGCCCCTGTCACGGCTCCAAATATGATTTGGCGGGCCGGGTCTATCGTGACGTTCCGGCCCCCTTTAATCTGCCGGTTCCGCCTTATCATTTTTTGAACGGCAAGACGCTCCGGATTGGCGAAAATCCGCCCGGCGTCAAATGGAGCTTCGATTCGATCGTTCAGATCTGAACGCTTTGCGCCGACGTCCTGGTCTGTGGCGAGCCGTCACCGCACCAGCCCCAAAATATCCTTCACCGCCGCCATATTGTCTTGCGCGATCGCCTTCGCGCGCGCTGTGCCGTGGGCGAGGACGCCGTCGATATAGGCTGAGTCATCCTTGAGGCGCTTCATCTCCGCGCCGATCGGGCCGATTTTCGCCACCGCGAGATCGACCAGGGCCGCCTTGAAGGCGGAGAACGTGCCTCCGCCAAAGGTCTTCAAGACCTCCCGCCGCGTTTCGCCATTGAGCGCCGCAAAAATGCCGACGAGATTGTCCGCCTCCGGGCGCTTCGCCAGGCCCTCGACCTCGAAAGGCAGAGGCTCGGGGTCGGTTTTCGCCTTGCGCACTTTCTGCGCGATGGCGTCGGCGTCGTCTGACAAATTGATGCGCGAATAATCGGACGGGTCCGATTTCGACATCTTCTTCGCCCCGTCGCGCAGGCTCATCACGCGGGTGGCGGGGCCTTGAATCAAAGGGTCCGGCAGCGGAAAGAA
The DNA here is from genome assembly GCA_963789645.1 of uncultured Alphaproteobacteria bacterium. Lineage (GTDB taxonomy): Bacteria > Pseudomonadota > Alphaproteobacteria > Rhizobiales > Beijerinckiaceae > Methylocapsa. The sequence continues at coordinate 1,019,302 of CAWBLM010000013.1, forward strand.
CGCCTCGCCATAGCCGTTCGCCGCGATCGATGCAGCGAAATCGAGGTTGAATTTCTGGGCGATATCGCGCGCGAGCTCGAGGTGCTGCTTCTGGTCCTCGCCGACCGGCACATGCGTCGCGCGATAGAGCAGGATGTCGGCCGCCATCAGGCACGGATAGGCGTAAAGCCCGACCGAGGCGTTCTCGCGGTCCTTGCCCGCCTTCTCCTTGAATTGAGTCATGCGGTTCAGCCAGCCGAGGCGGGCGACGCAGTTGAACACCCAGGCGAGTTCGGCGTGCTCGGCGACCTGGCTCTGGTTGAAGATGATCTGCTGCTTGGGATCGATGCCGGAGGCGATGAAAGCCGCGGTCACCTCGCGGATGCTCGCTTTCAGCTCGACCGGGTTTTGCGGCACGGTGATCGCGTGCAGATCGACGACGCAATAGATGCAGTCATGCGTGCGCTGCAATTCGACGAATTTGACGATCGCGCCGAGATAATTGCCAAGATGGAGGTTGCCCGTCGGCTGCACGCCGGAAAAAACCCGTTCGGGGAATTTTGCCATAACCGGGTCTCCTGGCGATTGACGTTTTTCAAGCGGCGCTGCGCTATCGCAAGGATTTCGGCTGAACGCAAGGGGAGGCGGCCCGGGCGTCGATCCTAAGGATGATCTTGGACCCACGCGATTCCGTCGCAGAGAGCCTTGGTCAAGCGCGACAGGATCTGCTGCGCCTGCCGAAACGCGTCGAGCGCCCGCATCGAGTCGCCGGATTGCTGTAGACAAGCCCCAACCTCCCAAAGCTAGTGACGAGATCGCGCTGCCAGCGGACGTTGCCGGGATCAGTTTTGGCCAGCCGGTCCCTGATCGCGAGACCATCCTCATAGGCCTGGAGCGCCCCGGCGAGATCGCCCTGCGCTCTGCGCACGTCGCCGACCTTGTTGAGCGACAGCGTGAGATCGCGCCGCCATTCGGCGTTGCCGGGATCGGACTTGGCCAGCCGGTCCCTTATGGCGAGCGCGTCCCCATAGGAGGTCAGCGCCCCGGCGAGGTCACCCTGCTTGCTGCGCACATTACCGACATTGTTGAACGACACCGAGAGTGCGCGCTGCCATTCGGCGTTGCCGGGATCGGACTTGGCCAGCCGGTCCCTTATGGCGAGCCCCTCCCCATAGGAGTCCAGCGCCCCGGCGAGGTCGCCCTGCTTGCTGCGCACATTGCCAATTCTGTCGGCATGAGTCCCCAACTGCTTTCTGATCGCCATTTCGCTCGGCAAGCTCTCGCGCCGCCTGATAAGTCTTCGCGGCCTCCTCCAATGGCCCGGTCGTCTCCCAAAGGTAGCCAAGAACAATCCATGGCCAAACCAGATCGGGGTCAAGGTTGAGCAGTTCCCGCAGAGTGGCTTTCGCCGCGTCGTAATCGCATACAATGCGCTCAATCTCAGCCTGCTCTTCGAGCAGCCTGATTTCGCGCGCGGTCGCATTCTTGCGTTCTTCCGCTGTCTCGGCCCGCTTTTTCTTTAAGAGGGCGACAGCGCCCTGCGGATCGAGGTCGTGGAGCCTGGCGCGAGCCGCCTCCACCGTCGCCGCTATGTCCCCGCCGGTATTTGAAGGCAAGACGGCCTTAGCGGCGCGCGCCTTCATTTCCTTGATCGCCGCTTCAAGCCTTTGCGGTATTTCGCTTGCCGGCACATTTTCATACCCGAGCTGTGATAGAATTTCGCGAAACCGCGCGACGTCGACATTCTCGCGCTCGGCAATCGCGCCAGCCTTCGCCCGTCCGACACAAAACCAGATTGTTTGGCCGGGGACGATAAAAGCCTCGCGCAATTGGCCCGCTTGGTCCTCCTCTTCTGGCCCAAGTTCGGCAAGGCTGACGAGGCCCGCAAGTTGCTGGCCGGATTTCAAGAACACCGGCGATCCGCTTGATCCCTTTTCGAACCAATACGCCGTCGAATTGCCCCGATTGAAGCAACGCTCCCCCCTGTCGTTGATGAAATCATCAATGACGCCCCTGATAGGCACATCCCGAAAACCCCAACTCCGCAAGACAGCTTGAGCGAAAGCTTCGCCAATCTCGAGCCGCTCCTGCCTAGCAATTTGCAATATCATCATGTCGGATGGCATCGTCTCAGGCAGCAACAATACTAGATCGGGTGTCTTTCCTTCGACGTCATTGCACTCGTCGGCAAGGTGAGCGGAACCTCAGCCATCCCCTCATTTCAAAGGTGAGAATGCCGACTAAAAAAAGAATCTGGCAAGGTGCTGGGACTTTCTGAAAAATAGAGCATCACGACAGGCCGGCGTGGATTCCTATTCCGCGCACGTCATGGATTGGTTGCCCCCGAGGCGGCAAATCGCAAATCTCCGCGTATGCAACCATGATTCGCGGGGCCAGACGATGAGACGGAACCAGACCCTTTGCTTTGGGGAAGTCCACCGCTTCCTTGACGGCCTGTTCGATGGTGACCTGCATGCCAAGCGCATCCTATCATTGACCAACGCCACCCTCGGCGTCATCAAGACCGCTTCCCTGGCGGTCAATACGATCGGCCAGGGCCTCGCCCTGGCGCGTGGCCTAGTGACCAAGCATGCGATCAAACAGGTGGATCGGCTGCTGTCCAACGAGGGAATCGATATCGACGCCGCACTGCGCCACTGGGTTCCCTACGTGGTGGGATCCCGCGCTTGCATCAATGTGGCCATGGATTGGACCGATTTCGACGCCGACGGCCAAGCCACCATCATGCTCTCGCTGCTGACCCGGCATGGGCGAGCTACGCCGCTTCTGTGGCTCACGGTGGACACATCCACCCTCAAGAACCGGCGGAACGAATATGAGTACCAAGCGCTTGTCCGCTTGGCCGATGCCCTGCCGGCGGACATCAAGGTGTGCATCGTGGCCGATCGCGGGTTCGGCGATCAAAAGCTCTACCGGGTGCTGACCGAGGAGTTGAAATTCGACTACGTCATCCGCTTCCGTGGCAACATCACAGTGACCAGCGCGGCGGGCGAAACTCGCACCGCCGCTGCCTTTGTTGGACCCGGCGGACGCGCTCGCGTCTTGCGCGGCGCCTTGGTGACGGCCGACCGTTATCAGGTGGGAACCGTGCTGTGCGTGCAGGACAAGGAGATGAAACAGGCCTGGTGTCTGGCCGCCAGCAGCACCAGCGCGACTTCACGGGCTTTGATGCGCCTCTATGGCAAGCGTTGGGGCATCGAGTGCGGGCTGCGCGACACCAAGGATTCGCGTTTCGGCATGGGCTTGGGATCAATTCATGTCAGCACGCCCGAACGGCGCGACCGCCTGTGGTTGCTGAACGCGTTTGCGATCGCGCTGCTGACCTTGCTCGGGGCGGCCGGCGAAGCGCTCGGCTATGATCGATATCTCAAGTCAAACACCACCAAGCGACGCACCCACTCGCTATTCCGGCAGGGCCGCATGTTCTACGAATTGATCCCCACCATGCCGGAGGTGCGATTGCTGCCGTTGATCGAACGGTTCACCACGATGCTCGCCGAACTCCCGGTCTTTGCCGATACTTTCGGGGCCATCTGAAAATGAGGGAAGTTGTGAGGAGCGGAACAGGTAAGCGGTTTACGGTCCTCTTTGAGGCTGCGAGGAAACACGATCACTACAGCGCCGGTTGCGCCGCCCGCGTCGCGCCAGACGTGGCGGCAAGTGGCGATATAGCCGCCCTCGACAATCGCGCCACAACCTACAAACTGACCGGGATCGGCTGCGTGGCAAACATGTACGAGCGAAGTTTCCAGCGAAGTTTCGGCCATGACATAAATGGAGTCTGTACAATGGCTAGAATTATGGAAGTCGAATTAGTTCTACTGTGTCATGAATTGATAGGAACAGCTTTGTGTCGGCGCATTGTTTGACAGCATGGACATCGTATCAAGGTTTTTACGAGCGCGACTGTGAGCTGTTTTCTCATAGTCGCGATCGAGTTCTGGACGTGACGTTCGGGTCGGATCGGCGGCGCCGCGGGGTCGGAAACCTTTGGGTAGCGGAGGCGTCCTGCGTCGCCAGGAGGCTGAGGGGGGAATCGCTTCCCGTTCGCAGACAAGGAAGCCGTAAGCTGCGATGCAGAGCGTCGCGTGGTGATGAAAACCACGCCAGCCCCGACCTTCGTAATGGGCTAATCCGAGTTCGCCTTTCAGCTCCTCGTAATCGCGTTCGATGCGCCAGCGCAATTTGGCTTTGTCGACCAGAACCTGCAAAGGCGTGTCTTTGGGCAAGGTCGAGAGCCAATATTTCGTCGGCGCGGCTTCTCCATCCGGCCATTCAATGAGGAGCCATTCCACCGGATGCGGTTTGGTCCGATTGTAATCACGCGAGGCCGGGCGCAGACGCACGGCGGCAAAGCGCGAGGCGAGCGGCGTGTTCGAACCATCACGCCAGGCGAGCGCGCGCCATGTCTTTTTCTTCAAGCTCAACGCCAATTCCTTGACCGTGACGGGTTGATGTTCAACATCGCGGTTGAGACGGGACGGCTTGCGGCCACGGCCGCTCCAGGGCTTTGCCGACAACGGCTTCTGACCGGGCGGCCAAACGGTCAACGTCGATTGCACGCCGACGACGTAAGGCAGATCCAACGCCGTCACGCCGGCGCGAAAGCCGCCGTTGACGCCATATCCCGCATCAGCCAGAACGACGCCCGGCGCAACGCCCGCGGCATGAGCCGCACGGATCTGATCGAGCGCGATCTGCGGCTTCGTCCTGAACTCAACCTCCTTCGGAACGTGCGCCTTTTTGCGGCGCGCCGGATCATTCGCCCAGGCCTCCGGCAGATAGAGCCGGTAGGCGATCGGCAGGCTTGCCGCATGATTGGCGACCGACAGCGTCACCGCGATCTGACAATTGTCCTGCTTGCCGAGCCTGCCGCAATATTGTCGCGCGACGCCGACCGAATGGGTCCCTTTCTTCGCAATGCCAGTGTCGTCGATGATCCAGGCTTCGACGGGGCCCTGCCTCTCGATGGATGGCAGAACCAGTTCGCGAACCTTGTCAAGGATCGCCTCGTCCGACCAGGGCGCCTCGCCGACCAGATGCAGAAGCGATTGGTGCTTGGCCGAGACGCGCGACGGCGCGACAATCGCCGCCATGGGCTCGACGCTCTTGCGCTCGCCGGGCATCAACAGCCCGACGCAATAATCGTTCAGGGGCCTCGCCCGATCGGCATGCCCGATCACCTCGGCAAGAGCCTCGACATAGGCCGCAAAACGCGCCTGGCTGGTTCGCCTGGAGAGATCCACATCAAACACCGAGTATCGATTATCGAATCAGCAACTTACCAGATTTGTCGCGACGCGAACCTCCCGCAATTTTGTGATTCAGTAGAATTAGCCAATGGCAAGAAATTGTTTTTCGGCTCAACGGGGAAAGGCGGTTTGACAGAAGTCAGTCTCGCCACAGACATAACGAAAGCCGCCGCTGGCCAGTTCGAGAACGCGCTGGGCACGCTTGGAGATCTTATCGGGCTGCTTGAAAAGCAAATCGGCGCATTGGCCAGCAGACCCTCGAAGGTGGAAGTGGAATTCGCTGCTTCCCTATCAGGCAAATGCGATCTGGTAATCGTTAAGGGCGAGGCCGATTGCGAATTGAAGGTAAAGCTCGCCTGGGACGGCGAAAAACCCGGCGCATGAGAAGAAAGGGGGCGGCCGTCGCATCGAATTTCGCCGTGCGCGGCCCCGGCCCCTTCGCCAAAGCGCCGGCGCGGGCAATTCCGGATCGTCGCCGACCAGGGCCATTCGGTTGCGCGATACTCTCTCGAATGCGATACGTTCGGCGAAAGGACCATCGTCAAACCGGAGATTGAGCGTTGCGCCCACTTATCTTGACGCCAAGTCTCCGCCTGGCAAAGGCGATTGCAGGCGTCCTGCTGTCCTGCGCCCTTGTCTTGTCCCATCCCGGCTGCGCCAGAGCAATGAGCTTTCGGATGGCGCCGGCCAAAAATTCCGCCGCGTGCTTTGGAGCGGGCTGTGGCTTTGCAATCGTTGCTGACGGCGAGATTACCGATGCGACGCCACAAGAATTTCTCGGTTTTCTGCGCGCGAACTTCGCCGCGCGGCGTGGGGGAGTGCTCGTTTTCATCGATTCGCCGGGTGGAAAAATCGTCGCGGGGATGGAGCTCGGCAAGATATTCCGAAGAATCGGCGTTACCGCGGTCGTAGCGCGTGTCGCAGGCGAAGAAGGGGGAGCTTCCGGCATTGCAGGCGGAATTTGCTTTTCATCTTGCGTCTATGCCCTCATGGGAGCCAAAAAGCGTATCGCCCCGCACCAATCCAAGATTGGCATTCATCGAATGTTCGCCTATGAAGGCCACTCGCAGAAATTTGACGATGGCGAAATGGCTGCCGTCCTGCGGCGCTACAGCGCTGCGATGGGCGTAAGCGCACAAGTGGTCTTGGCCGCTGAACAAGAAAGGCCTGACGCCATGCGCATCCTGACGCCGGCTGAAATCGCGAGATGGCGCCTCGCGTCGCCCCAGTCCTGATCCCGTCGGGGCGGAGACTGCCCCGTTGTGACGGTGGGACAGATCACAGGTCGATAACGATGTCGCCTTGCGGCTGGCAACAGCAGATCAACACATTGCCGGCGGCCGGCGCGTCAATTGGGTCGGGCCGGTATGTCACCGCCCCCGCCACAAGGCCGGTCTCACACGTGTGGCAAACTCCAGTCCGGCACGACCATCTTACAGGGACATCGCACGCTTCGGCGAGCTCGAGCAGGCTCTGGAACGTCGACCCCCAGCGAACCTCGAGACCGCTCCGGGCAAACGAGACCCGCGGTCCGGTGTCGGTAGCCCCCGGCGGCGGGTGAGGTTGTTGCGGGCGCGGCGACGCGGCGATGCCAGGTGTACGGGACGGACCTGAGCCGAAAATCTCGGTGTGGATGTTGCTGGCGGCAACCCCCCAGCCGGCGAGGCCGGCGGTCAGATCACTCAAAAAGGTAGGCGGCCCGCAGATATAAAAGTCAGCATCGCGCGGCGCCCCGAGCTCCCGGAGCCCGGCCATATCCAAATGTCCGCGAGCGTCGAAATCGACTCCTAGCCGATCCTCGGGCGCAGGCGAACTGTAGAGAATGCGCCTGTGGCTGTGGGCCAAAGCTTTTAGGAGGATAAGCGTCTCCTCGGCAAAAGGGTGCTCGCGGCCGTCGCGAGCTCCATACAGCCACCAGATTTCCTTCGCCGACGCCTCCGCCGCCAATACGTGCAGCATTGCAAGCACGGGGGTTGCGCCGATGCCGGCGCTGAGGAAAACGACGGGTGCGTCGGCCGCCCGAAGCGTGAAGCTACCACGGGGCGCGCTCACATCAAGCACGTCGCCAACCTGCAGCTGGTCGTGGATGAAAGCGCCGGCCGCGCCGTGAGGTTCCCTCTTTACACTCACGCGATAGCTCTCGGCGCTGGGTTCGCCCGACAGCGAGTAGCTGCGCAAGAGCCCAGGCGCGTCGGGCGCCGGCTTTAGCCGCAGAACGACAAACTGACCGGGCAGGGCTTCGGTCAGAGGGGATCCATCGATGGGCTCCAGCACGAGCGAGATCACGTTCCTGCTTTCGCGAACCTTGCGCGCAACCCGAAGCGGGCGGAACCCCTGCCACGCCGGAGACGGACCGGGCGCCGGAGCAAGCCCCGCGTTTCCTTTCATCGCGCCGCCGCTCTGTTCCTGTTCGAGCAGCGCCTCGAAGGAGGCGCGCCAGCCGTTGCTCAGCGCCGGGATGCGCAGGGCCCGCTCCAGCTGGCCGCGAGGGTGGCCGGGCATGTACAGCAGGGCGTTGATCTCGAAGACGGTCATGTGCTCGGGGCCGGCCGCGACCTGCGCGATCTCGTCGCCGGGTTCCACCTCGCCTTCCTGCAGGACACGGAGGTAGAACCCGGGTCTTCCGTGCGCGACCAGCAGCGCGGCCATCCGCGGCTCGTTCATGCGGATGCCCACCCGGTAACAGGTGACGCGCGGCTGCGTCACTTCGAAAAAAGCGCCGCCAATCCGGTAACGATCGCCAATGCACACCTCATGGTCGGACAGGCCGTCAACGGTGAAGTTCTCCCCGAACTGCCCATAGGTGAAGTCGTTTCGACTGAGCTGGGTTCGCCAATAGCGATAGGAGTTCGATCTGATAGACGAAGACGGCTCTGTGCTCGCCTCCATGCCCAGCCAGGTCCCCCTGCCCGTCGCCGTCAATGTTGAGATGACGCGCCATGCGGCGGCCTTGAATGGGAGCCTTCCAAATGGCGGTGTGGACGTTCTTGCCGCGCCACGCGATATCGCGCGGCAGACCGACGTTGACCGAGAGCAACCGCGCCGTCACGTTCACCTCCCGCGCCGACTAGAGGAATGCCCATCGCTACGTAATTCTGCATGGGCTCGGCGTTGCCTGCATTGCGCATCCGTGCCGTCGTGCATTCGACGCTCCTATTGCGGTTGGTTGGTCCGCTAGAGGGGCTCGCAGTGCTGTCCGACTTGGCGGCGACGAGGCTTGATTTCTTCAGACATTCATCTCTCTCCAAATCGCGAGACAGCCTGCCCGATAGACAGGGCAGGACAGATCCGAGACAGGCCCCGCTTAGACCACATTAATGGCGACATCGATGTTGCCGCGTGTGGCGCGGGAATACGGACACAGCTGGTCCGCGGCCTCCACCAGGCGTTGAGCGACTTCGTGCTCAATACCCGGCAGGCTGACGTTGAGACGAGCTGCGAGCCCGAAGGCATCGCCCATGGGGCCGAGGTCCACCTCGGCGTCAATGGCCAGGTCAGCCGGGAGAGTGATCTTCATATTGCGGGCCGCATGCGCCATCGCACTTTCGAAACAGGCCGACCAACCGGCGGCGAACAGCTGCTCCGGATTGGTGCCGCTGCCCGGGGCGCCAGGACGAGAAAGTTTGACGTCCAGACGGCCGTCGTCGCTGCGGGAGGCACCCTCCCGGCCGCCCGTGGTGTGGGTTTTGGCTGTGTACAACACTTTTTCGAGCTTGGTCATGATGTGCTCCTTTCAAAAAACCATCCGTTGAGCGATTTGCACAGTGGTGCTTGCCGATTTAGTCTTGCCTTCATGATATCCCTTCTCTCCAGGTTCAGAATCTCGAAACAGAAAGATCAACGTGCTCAGGCGTTGTGTGGCGGGCCCACGTAAGGGAACGCGGCGAGCAAATCGTCGTGGGGCTACCTTGTCGGCGGTCACCTTCCCCTTTGTGAGGATAGCCAACGTTCATGATCATGATCGACTTGCCAGCGGCTCCCGGCTTCGGGAAAGCGTCCGGATCGGTGAGGTTCACGCGGCGTCCCCGAGGGGAATCCCCAGTCGGGACCGGAGTAGTGATGCGACATGAGTTTTTCTCCCTTGCTTGGATGCCCAACGGCCCCTATGCGTCTGCGAAAGGCGGCCGAGCGAACCGTCAAGAACCAGCTCTAACTCTCAGCTACCTAGCCGGCCTACGTAGTATCCCAATCGATTTTCAACGTCGCCCGCCTTATGGAAGCCAAGCTCCATCAATTCCTTTATTCTCGCCTGGCTCGCCGGGCGCCCAAGAGAGGCGATGAATGCATCCCACTCAGGCGCAATTTCCGTATCAGGCGGCAGGCTTGCAATGTCCACCAAATGTTTCGTATCCGCGATGGCCTGTTTGTCAAATGAGGCGATCCGCACCGCAAGCGCATCAACAAAAGCGTCGAGTTCCGCGTCTGGCAAAGCTCGATTGACGTAACCATAAAGCTCGGCGATATCGCCTCGAATATCGTCTGCCCCAAGCAGCACTTCCAGCGCCCGTCCTCGGCCGATAAGGCGGGGTAGCCGCGCCATTGGCCCGCCGCCTGGAACCAGCCCGGCGCCAACCTCCCATTGCGACAAGATAGCTTTTTCACGACTGGCAAAACGCATATCGCTGGCGAGCGAAAGCTCGCTTCCGACCCCTGTAGCGCGGCCGCGGATTGAGACGATAGAGACGACCGGGCGCGGCTCAGGCGCGCCAACATATCAGGAAGCGGCTGCAAGCCGGTCGGGCTGGGGGGCAAACTCTTCGAGTCTTCGGGCTTTGCGAGGAAGTTATAGTGCGTCAAAAAGAAACCCTCGACGGCGCTGTCAAAAACCACAACCTTCACCCGCTCATCGGTTTCGAGCGCCGTGATAATTTCATTCAACCGCGGAATGGTTTCCGGGCCGAAGATATTCAGGGGCGGGTGGTCAAACGTAACCCGCCAGTAGGACGGCGAGCGTCGTTCGAGACGGATCTGTGTGCTGTTTGCGATGTCGCTCATATTTGTCTCCAAGAGGTCTGGACCAAGAGCTATGCTGGCTTATGCTTCTGAGAGGTTGGTGGATCGCAAACTTTTGCAGCGTAGCGGCGAGGGCGGCGGCCGGCGCCACCGTCTCGGCGGACGCGCTTGTGGAAGCGCCAAGTTATTTCAGCGCCGAGAAGGCTGTTGGCTTGAGGATCTGGTTGCTGATGTTTGCGACGATGGGTCCATCGCGCTCGCTGTCGTCGCGGACCCTGTGCCAGGCGGGGTCATTCTGGAATGCCGTCCACCTCGTTTCGCGATCTGCCAACGACTCCCACGGGAGTAGGTAGGTCACCTCGTTGCTGGATTCCCCGACGAGGGTCGTCCAAAAGCCGATGGCACGAATACCGTGCTTTTCCCAGATGGGAAGTAGCTGGTCTCCAAAGCGGGCCAGCAGTTTGGCCATTTGCCCCGGAACGGGCTGATACACGCGCAGCTCGTAAATCATCGCCAAGACCTCCATGAAAGAAAAAGCTGGATTCTACGCGTCGAACCGCCGCCCGGTTGCAGACAGCCGCACATTAAGCCCCCGGGAGGCTATGCTCCTTCGAGGAGGGAGCGAATACTCGCTGTTCGGCAGACACTCTTCCGCTAAGTGATTGAATGCAGGATCGCCCCAACACCCGCCACGCTGCGCGGGTCATCGGAGGAGCCGCGTTGCGCGTCCGGCGAAGGACACAAGCGATCACGGAACTGCCACTCGATCGCAGCGCACAAGAATGTCTGCCAGACGGCGAAGATTCATGGCCGGCGAGGATAACGCCGGCCATGCGGGCCTGGATGTCGGCAAAGCGACCCCCAGCCGGTCGAGCAGCTTATTGCGAACGTTGGCCGTCAATATCCGTCTCCTTGTCTTCAGATGCCCCGGCGGATTTGGTTTGGAGCCGCTTGCGGAATTCGGCGGCCGGCATGCCGCCCAACCCCAGTTCTCCATCTCGACCTCCTGCAAGACCACCCAGGTCCATTCGGGCGGCTTCTTCAGGACAGCACCTGGCTGACGCCCTTATATATGGCGGCTTTCTGCTCGCGCGTAACATCGCCGCGACCGGGTTCGGTTCCCTCGCGGGTCAACTGGATCGATCCGAACGGCGTGATGTCTGCTCCGACTGAAACGGCTTAGTGACCGGCGCTCTGGCCGCCATCGACGTGAAGGATCTCGCCCGTCACGAAGGAGGCGGTTTCCAGATAGAGGATCGCGCCTACGACGTCGGAAATCTCCCCCATGCGTCCGATCGGATGCAATTTACCCAGCGCCTCGTACGTGCTCGGGTCGTGCATCGGCGTCTTGATAATGCCCGGGGCGACGGCGTTCACGCGGATGCCCCGCTTGGCATATTCGATCGCCAGCGACTTGGTCGCGGAATCGAGCCCGCCCTTGGTCAGCGACGCCAAGACCGACGGCACATTCGAATTGGCGTGATTTACTAGGGCGGTCGTGATGTTCACGATGTGGCCGCGGCCCTGCTTCTCCATCGCCGCGACCGCGCGCTGGGTCACATGGAAAAAGCCTGCCAGATTGGTGGCGACGACGGAGGCGAACTGATCGGGGGTATATTTGGTAAAAGGGCTGGCGATGAAGATGCCGGCATTGTTCACCAGCGTATCGATCCGGCCGAAGCGGGCGAGCGCCTCGGAGATCAGGCGATCCGCCGTCGCCGGGTCGGCGATATCGCCGGCAACGGTCAGAATGTCCGGATCGCTGTCCGGCTTAATGGCACGGGAGTTAGCGGCGACGCGGTAGTTGCGATCCCGGAAGGCCTTGACAAGGGCCGCGCCGATCCCTTGCGACGCGCCTGTGATAACGGCGACTTTCTGTTCGGTACCCATGATTGAAACCTCGATGCCGTGTTCATCGGCGCAGTGTGCGTCCGACCACCAACACCTAGCTTCGATCATCAGCCGAGCGAATACCCGTCATTCGACAGATACTCTTCCGCCAACCGAATGAATACCGGGGCCACCCGGGTTGGCCTGACGCGAGAGCTTGGCGAAATGTGCTTTCAGCCTCGGCACGGCGAAATCGACGAAGGCTCGAACCTTCGGCGCCTGCGTCCGCCCATGCGGCGCCACCAGGTGGACCGGAAGCGGCGCATGCTCGTCGCCGGCGAGCAGAATTTGCAGCGACCCGTCCCTGATCTGATCGGCTATATGATAGGAAAACATCCGGGTCACGCCGCGTCCGGCGACCGCGCTGGCGACCGCGCCTTTGATGCTGTTGACGATCAAGCGCGGGGCGAACCGGACTGCGCGCGGCACCGAGGAGCCTTTGAGCGGCGGGAAGCTCCAGCTGTCGATCCCGAAATGGGTCATCGCGACGATCTCGTGCTTGGCGAGGTCGGCCGGCTTCTCGATCACCGGGTTCTGCGCCAGATAGCGCGGCGCGGCGGCGACGACGCGCCGAACTTCACCGACGCGAATGGCGATCAGCGTGGAATCGGCCAGGTGCGCGAAACGCAGCGCCAGATCGATGCCCTCGTCGATCAGGTTCGCCGGCCGATCGAGGAAATAGAGGCGGACATTCACTGCTGGGTATTCATCCATGAAATCATCGACGATCGGCCGCAGAATGTCCTCGCCGGCGGCCACGGGGGCTGTGATCGTCAAAAGCCCCCGCGGGGCCGAGCGTTGGCCGGCCACGATGATGTCCGCCTCCTCGAGGTCGGTGAGCACACGCCGGCAGGCGACAGCGTAGCGCTCTCCCGCCTCCCTAAGCTTTATCGATCGCGTCGTTCTGTGGAGCAGTTCGGCGCCGACATGCGCCTCGAGGAACGCGACGGCGCGGCTGACGGCCGCCGGTGACCTGCCGAGCTTGCGGCCCGCGCCGGCAAGACTTCCCTCGTCGAGCGCCGCGACGAACACTTTCATGGCGTCGATCCGGTCCATCGATCATTCCGGCTGGCGATATAATAAGGCTCAGAGAGTACGGATACTCTCGAGTTGCGGCAAGCCATGGAAATGGGTTGAATAGGCTCACATGCACACTTTTGCGAGCGCCATAGACGCCTGATGTGAGCCCGAAAGGCCTACTGGTCTATCTGGCCGAAAGTCAGCGCGCCGCGCAGATGACTGGCGTTGGCGGCATCGGAGCCAGCCTCATTGCAAAAGGGACGCCTCGCTTGGCGTCCCCCCTCCCTAACTTTGCAAACATTCTGACCGGCCGCACTCAGTTGACGAGCGCCTTGCGGACGAGCACTTGGTCGTTCCACCGGCTGATTTCGAGCGCGTCAGGCCCGGCGCCCATGCCGCGAGGCGTGGAGAAAGTAACCCTCTCGCCAGGCGCGAGGACGGTCTCGACGCGCACCGGCCCTGCGTCCTCGCCCTGTTGCGCGAGCGTGGCGACGACATGGAAACCATCGCGCTCCACCGTGTAATACGCGACGCCGGACAAATCGCCGAGATCGATGGCTTGACTCTGAATCGGCCTTAGTCCCTCCGCCTGGACCGCGCTGAGCGAGGCCAGCGCAAATGTGGCCGCTATGAGGGTGCGATAGATTTTCATGATCAACGTCCTTCATCATCTGGTTTGGCTTGGGCCTGGCACAACGCCCTGACATTCGCCGTTGACAGAGAGATGATCTTCTCCACATCATTAGTCAAATGGATCGGATTAATGATGGCCATCGATTACAATAATCTAGCGCGCCTCGACCTCAACCTGCTGGTCGCCTTCGACGCTCTGCTTTCGGAGCGCAGCGTCACCCGGGCCGCGGCGTGCATCGGCGTTGGGCAATCGGCGATGAGCCACAACCTCTCGCGCCTGCGCGCGCTGTTTGGCGACGAACTTCTCACCCGCGCGCCGGACGGCATGCGCCCAACGCCGCGAGCCCTGGCGCTCATCGACCCTGTGCGGGTCGCGCTCTCGCAAATCGAGGCGCTGGTGTCGCGGGAGAGAACCTTCGATCCCCGCACCGCCGATCGCGTGTTCCGCGTCGGCCTGCCCGACAGCGTCGAGGCGCTGCTTGGCCCGGCGCTTCTCGCCTATCTTTGCAAAGCAGCGCCGGGCGTCAGGCTGCGGCTGCATAACATCGACTCATCGCAGATTCTGGACAATCTCGACGCCGATCGCCTCGACCTCGCATTCGGGATCGGCTCGTTCGCGGAAGGGCAGACGCACCACAAGCAGCGACCCCTCTTCACGGAAACGTACTTGTGCATGTTCAACTCCGCGCAGGTAAAGCTCTCGCCGCCCATCTCGCTCGATGATTACGTGCGCCTGCCGCATGTGCTGACGAGCCTGCGGCCGGGCGAGCACGGGGTCGTGGACGACGCGCTTTTGAAGCTCGGACTCAAGCGCACGATCGCCTTGACCACGCCGCGCTTCATCGCGGTGCCGTTCCTCGTACGCGGCGCGCCGGTAGTCACGACCATGCATGCCCGGCTGGCGCGCTTCTTCGCCGACGCGCTCGGCCTCGCCCTCAGCCCGCCGCCGGTGGATTTGCCGGAAATATCCATCTCGCTGCTTTGGCATGCCTCGTACGATCACGACCCGGCGCATATGTGGCTGCGCCAGACCGTCGCGCGCCTCGCAGTCGCGTCGGCAAGGGATCAAGGCGCGGCCTAAAGCGTTCCAAAGCGTTCAAGGCGCCGACGACGACATGGGCGCCCCCAATGCGCTCCGGTTCGCTGGAGACCAAGCCTGAGATCCGCGCTTGAGACAGTTTGGATGATTGTGAATGGTACGGCTATAGGTCCGTCACAGCAAGCCCGCGCCGGCGCGACAAGGTTGTTCCTGGCGCTCAAATCCTGTGACAGGTCGGGCTTAGTTGTGTTCGGCAGTCGAGACCAGATCGCGCCGATCGATTCGACGAAGCGATGTCGCCTGCCGTAACTCGTCGCGGCGGATATCTTCAATCGTCGCGTATGTGAACCGCATATGGTTGAACGCGGCCTGTTCGGCCGCAAGCGCGTCCCCGGCCAACACCGCCGATCCAATCGCAAGGTGCTGCTCGAGCAGGGTGTCGCGCACTTTCGCGCGGCGATACAGCTGCTCCCGGTTGAAAAAAATGTTCTTGCGCATGAGGTCAGCCAGCACCCGCATAATATGTAGCACGAGCACGTTGTGGGCGGCTTCGTAAATCAATCCATGCAGAGCAACGTCGCAGTCGGCCTCGTCGGTCGGATCTTCCGAACCGTGCGCGGCCTGCATTCTCTCCAGACAATTGCGGATTGCGCTCTTGTCCACCTCCGTCGCGCGCCGCGCCGCCAGGCCGGTAGCGTATGGCTCCATGGACAGCCGATATTCGAAGTAGTCGGCCGCCGCCCGCTCGTCATCGCGAAGGAGCTCCGCCAGGGGGTCAGTCAAACGGTCGAGGAACCGCGCGACGGTCGTTCCCGACCGGCCAGACACAAGAAGCCCTTTTTGCTCCAGAATAGCTAGCCCTTCGCGCAGCGACGGCCGCGAGACGCCTAGCGTCTGAGCCAGCTCGCGCTCTGGATTCAGGCGCTCGCCTGGGCGCAAAACGCCTTCAAGAATCATCATCTGGAGACGCTCGGCGATGGTATCGGCCAAGCGAACGGGCCGGATTTGCTGAGTCATTAATAGCCTCGCCCGTCGGGTAAATTAATCAGACCACGAATGCAATTGGCTTGCAAGTGATCTTTGTGCCTATTTTGGTAAAAAAATATTGCCAAATTTTTGTTGGTAATGTAATAATCCAGGTATAATGGCGGCGGGCGGCTGGCCAGACCAAGGCAAGGAACCTGGCAGGAGGGAAAACATGTTCGACGTTATCGCCGGCGATCAGAGCATCGGACTTATCGAAGCGCACGCCGTGGAGGCGATGCGCCCGCATGTCTGCTTTGCTGCAATTGAGCTCCAAAGGAGCCCGGGCCGCTCACCCGACGCCAGCCAGACGCGTAGCGATCCGCCGGCGGGTACAACGACCTACCGCCGAAGCGCTGTTCGCATAGTCCTCCCGAAGCGATTGACATCAAAGGCAGCCTTGCTCCGTGAAGCCAGAAACGACTTTCGGCCCTCGTCCGAGCGCGCCCAATGAGTGGTCATCAAACGCTGGTGTTGGTGCCGTTCGACAAGCGGGAAGCTTTGACTTTGCGCCAAGCCGCCGAGATAGCGGACCGCTCCGAGGCCACCCTGCGCGCATGGGGCGCGACGCACGCCATTGGACGCAGGGTAGGGGGAGGAAATTGGCGCGTAAGCCGAGTCGCGCTCGCTATGTTTCTTGATGGAAATCGGGCCGCCCTCAGCGCGTATCTTGGTGGGGACCGGACAGGGCCCGACGTTCGGCCTTATTTCGATCGGGCGAGGCTGTGCCCGCAGGAAGTCGAAACATCCGCAGCAAGTACAAATTTCCGCAGTTTGTGACGTTCCTGATATGGAAGGATTCTCGCTTCCGGCGGATCATGGATTCGGGACCGATTTCAGGCTCGCGCCCACGGCTCGCCTGACGAGGGGGCCGGAAAACCGAGGCGGCCCAAGCCTCGGCTGAGAGCAGAATTTCCGAGCCCGAGATCATCTAATGGGCGCCTAACCTTTGACCTCGCGATGCCTTAGCAATTCGTTCAAATTCGTTCAAAAAGGGGGGGAAATGTTCCAACAACTATTGACGCCGGTGGGCGGCAGCCTCGTTCTCTCGTTCCTCGTCGCCGTGCTTCCGGTTGTGGCGGTGCTCGTGCTGCTCGGCGTCTTCCGAAGACCGGCCTGGGAGGCCGCGCTCGGAGGCCTTGTGATCGGCCTGATCGTCGCAATATCGGTCTGGGGGATGCCGGTTCAGCTTGCGCTCAACTCCGTGTTGAATGGCGCCATTTTCGCGCTCTGGCCCGTAATGTGGATCGTGGTCAATGCGCTGCTGCTCTACAATATCGCCGTGCGATCCGGCCGCTTTGAGGCGTTCCGGGTCTGGGTCATTGATCATCTGCCCAACGATCGCCGCGTCGTGCTGGTGGTGATCGGCTTTTGCTTTGGCGCTCTGCTCGAAGGCGTCTCCGGATTTGGCACGCCGATCGCGATCACCAGCTCGCTGCTGATTCTTGTCGGCTATCCGCCGATCGAGGCGTTGGTGTTCGTGCTGATCTTCAACACCGCCCCGGTCGCGTTCGGCGCGCTCGGAGTGCCGGTGACGGTGCTCGGCGCGGTCACCGGCCTGCCGGCGGCGGCGCTCGGCGCGATGATCGGACGGCAGCTTCCCGTGATGGCTCTGATGCTGCCTTTCTACGTGATGGCGCTGTATGGCGGCGCGCGCTCGGTGCGGGCGCTCTGGCCGGTGTTGCTGGTCGCGGGCGGCAGCTTCGCGTTCTCGCAATTCTTCTCGTCCAACTTCCTTGACTACGCCTGACCGACGTGCTGTCGTCGCTCGGTTCGCTGATCTGCACGCTGCTGTTCCTCAGGATCTGGCGTCCTACCCCCGATCCTGAGTTCGCGATCGCGGCGACAACCCTCGCTGGCGAACGCGCGGCTGGTTCCGTTCCGCCCTGGCAAGGCTGGCTGCCGTGGCTGATCGTGTCTGGCGTGGTGATCCTCTGGACCCATTTCAAATTTTCCTCGATCGGCCAGCAAAACATTCCATGGCCCGGCCTGCACAATGCGATCTCGATCACGCTCTTCAATAGCAAGCCCTATGCCGCGGTGTGGCAGTTCCAGCCGCTCGGCACCGGCACGGCGATCCTGCTCGCGGCTATCATCACCGCGCTCATCGTCAAGCTGTCGCCGAGCGGATTCTTTGGTTGCGTAGGCAAGACCTTCCGTCAGACGTGGCTGGCGATCATCACCGTGATGCTCATCATCGGCCTCGCCTATCTGATGAACTATTCCGGTCTCGCCTATACGCTCGGAAAGGCGGTCGCCTCGACCGGGCATCTGTTTGTGCTGCTCTCGCCGTTCCTTGGCTGGGTCGCGGTGATGCTGTCGGGCAGCGACACTTCGGGCAACGCGCTGTTCGGCAACCTTCAGGTGGTCGCCGCACGCCAGCTCAACCTCAACCCTGTGCTGTTTGCCGCCACGAACTCGTCCGGCGGCGTGATGGGCAAGATGATCTCGCCGCAGAACATCGCCACCGGCGTTTCGGTCACCAACCTCAGGGGGCACGAAGGCGTGGTTTTCGCGCGCGTGTTCAAGCACAGCATCGCGCTGACCCTGGCGCTGAGCGTGCTGGTCGCCGTCCAGCAATTTATCATTCCCTGGATCATTCCGGTCGTGCCAGGCGCGCCATGATAGCGAAGCTCGCGTCACGCCCCGGCGCCCGACGCAATCCCCCGAATCTACGACGTTCTTCAGAGCTGACGGAGATGCACAATGGACATGCTCAGCGATCGCGACCCGGTCGAGACACAGGAGTGGCGCGACGCGCTTGCGTCCGTCCTGGCGTTCGAGGGCCAGGAGCGCGCCCACTTCTTACTGGATGAACTTCTTACCGAAGCGCGCCGACTGGGAGCGAGGGCGCCATATTCGGCGAACACGCCCTATTTGAACACGATCGCTCCGGACCAGGAAGCGCGCCATCCGGGCGATCGGGCGATCGAGCACAGGATCCGTTCGCTCGTGCGCTGGAACGCGATGGCGATCGTGTTGCGGGCCAACAAGACCTCCTCAGAACTCGGCGGACACATTGCGAGTTTTCAGTCGGCCGCCCTGCTTTATGACACCGGCATGATGCATTTCTGGCATGGAGCCAGTGACAAACATGACGGCGATCTTGTTTACATGCAGGGCCACTCGTCGCCTGGGTTCTACGCGCGCTCCTTTCTGGAGGGGCGGCTCACGGAAGAGCAATTGCTGAACTTCCGCCAGGAGGTGGGCGGCAAGGGGCTCTCCTCTTACCCGCATCCTTGGCTGATGCCGGATTTCTGGCAGTTTCCCACCGTCTCGATGGGGCTCGGTCCGCTGATGGCGCTCTACCAGGCGCGGTTCCTGAAATATCTGCATCATCGCGGCTTGGCCAACACCGAAGGCCGCAAAGTCTGGGCGTTTCTCGGCGACGGCGAGACGGATGAACCCGAAAGCCTCGGCGCGATCTCGATGGCCTCGCGCGAAAAGCTCGACAATCTGATCTTCGTCATCAACTGCAATCTGCAGCGACTGGACGGACCGGTGCGCGGCAACGGCAAGATCATCCAGGAGTTGGAGGGAGACTTCCGCGGCGCCGGCTGGAACATCATCAAGGTGATCTGGGGCGGCGGCTGGGACCGGCTGCTCGCCCGCGATGCGACCGGGATTCTGCGCAAGCGCATGGAGGAATGCGTCGACGGCGAATATCAGGACTTCAAATCCAAGAACGGCGCCTACGTCCGCGAGAATTTCTTTGGCAAATATCCCGAGCTGCGCGCCATGGTCGCGGATATGTCAGACGACGACATCTGGGCGCTGGCGCGCGGCGGCCATGATCCGGTGAAGGTTTACGCGGCCTACGACGCCGCGGTCAAACATAAGGGCCAGCCGACCGTCATTCTGGCAAAGACCATCAAGGGCTACGGCATGGGGGAGGCTGGCGAAGGACAGAACATCACCCATCAGCAAAAGAAAATGGGCGAGCAGAATCTGCGCGAGTTCCGCGACCGCTTCGCTCTCCCGCTTTCCGATGAGCAACTCGCGGAGATCCCGTTCATACGCTTCCCCGACGACAGCGCGGAGGCGCGCTATCTGCGCGAGAGCCGCGCAGCGCTCGGCGGCTATCTCCCAGCGCGGCGAGCAAAGTCCGAGACGCTGCCGATACCGCCGCTCGCCGCGTTCGATGCCCAACTGAAGAGCACGGAAGGGCGCACGATCTCGACCACCATGGCCTTCGTGCGCATCCTGAACACATTGCTGCGCGACAAGTCGATCGGCAAGCGGATCGTGCCAATCGTGCCCGACGAAAGCCGGACCTTCGGCATGGAGGGCATGTTCCGTCAATTCGGCATCTTCAGCCAGGTCGGCCAGCTCTACCGGCCTGAGGACGCCAATCAGCTGATGTTCTACAAGGAGGATCAGAAAGGGCAAATCCTGCAGGAAGGATTGAACGAGCCGGGCGCGATCTGTTCCTGGATCGCCGCGGCGACGTCGTACAGCTCCAACAACACGCCGATGATCCCATTTTATATCTACTACTCGATGTTCGGATTCCAGCGCGTCGGCGATTTCACCTGGGCCGCTGGCGACATGCGCGCGCGTGGATTCCTTCTGGGCGCGACCGCCGGCCGCACGACCCTGAACGGCGAGGGGCTGCAGCACGAGGACGGTCACAGCCACATCCTGTCCTCCACCATTCCCAATTGCATCTCTTACGACCCGACTTTCAGCTACGAGGTGGCGGTGATCATCCAGGACGGCCTCAGGCGGATGTACGGCGAGCAGGAGGACGTGTTCTACTACATCACGCTGATGAACGAGAATTACGAACATCCGGCCATGCCCGAGGGCGCCCAGGAGGGAATCCTGAAGGGCATGTACCTGCTGCGTGACGCCGCGGATGCGACAGGCCCGCGCGTGCAACTGTTGGGCAGCGGGACGATCCTGCGCGAAGTAATCGCGGCCGTCGATCTTCTGGCCGAGTTCGGCGTTGCCGCCGACGTCTGGAGCTGCCCAAGCTTCACCGAGCTGCGCCGGGAGGGGCTCGACGCGGAGCGCTGGAGCCTGCTGCATCCGGAGCAGCCGGCGCGCAAGAGCTATGTCGAACAATGTCTCGCTGGGCGGGAAGGTCCGGTGGTCGCATCCACCGACTACATGAAGGCGTTTGCCGATCAGATCAGGCAGTTCGTAAAGGCGCGTTATCATGTGCTCGGCACGGATGGCTTCGGTCGCTCCGACTACCGGCGGATGCTGCGCGCCTTCTTCGAGGTGGATCGACGGTATGTCGCGCTTGCGGCGCTGAAGGCCCTGGCGGACGAAGGCAAGGTCAAACCCTCCGTCGTCTCCGACGCGATCCGAAAATTCGATATCGACCCCGAAAAACCCAACCCGACCAAGGTCTGAAAGCGTCCCATCACGACAATCAATCGGCAGCGCGGGAGCTCAATCCGCGCGCAAAAAAGGGAGAGAGACGCGGTGCCCACGGAAGTGAAAGTGCCCGACATCGGCGACTTCAAGGACGTCCCGATCATCGAGATCCACGTGAAGGAGGGGGATGCCATCAATGCGGAGGATCCCCTCCTCACTCTTGAGTCAGACAAAGCGACCATGGATGTACCCGCGCCGCGCGGCGGCACGGTGGAGGCGGTGCTGGTCAAAATCGGCGACCGGGTAAGCGAGGGCGCGCCCATCCTGCGGCTCAAGGGCAGCGAAGAGGGCGCGCTGAGCCAGCCGCCGTCCCTGCTGGCGCAGCAGGAGCCGCCGCCCGCTCCGCGGCAAGCGGCGCCCCCGGCCGCCCAGTCGTCTGACCTGGCTGCGCCGCCTGTCGGCGCGCAAGGATCGGGCGCAGCGGATTTTGCTCTGGTTCATGCGAGCCCTGGCGTGCGGCGCGCGGCGCGCGAACTTAGCGTCGATCTCGGCAAGGTGAAGGGCTCCGGCGAGAAGGGACGGATCACCAAAGAGGATGTGCTGGCGTTCCTGCGCGGCCCTTCGGCTCCGGGGGCGGCCCAGCCGCAACGGCGCCCCCGCCGGCGCGGGCATTCCCGAGATTCCGGCGCAGGATTTCTCGAAATTCGGCCCGATCGAAACCCTGCCGCTGTCGCGCATCAAGCGTCTTTCGGGGCCGTTCCTGCATCGCGCCTGGCTCAATATTCCGCACGTCACGCAGAATGACGAAGCCGACGTAACCGATCTCGAAAAATACCGCAAAGAGCTCGATGGCGCCGCGAAGGAGAAAGGCTACCGCGTCACGATGCTCGCCTTCCTGCTGAAGGCGTGCGTCTCCTGCCTCAGGCAGTTCCCGGAGTTCAACGCCTCGCTCTCGCCCGAGAAGGACGCGCTGATCTACAAGCGCTACTACCATCTCGGCATCGCCGTCGACACGCCGGATGGGCTCGTCGTGCCGGTGATCCGCGACGTCGAGCGCAAGGGAATCACCGAGCTCAGCCAGGAAATGGGCGCCATCTCGAAGAAGGCGCGCGACGGCAAGCTCTCGCCAACCGACATGCAGGGCGCGAGCTTCACGATTTCCTCGCTTGGCGGGATCGGCGGAACCAGCTTCACGCCGATCGTCAACGCGCCGGAGGTGGCGATCCTCGGCGTGGTGCGCGCCAAGATGGCGCCCGTGTGGGACGGCGCGGAGTTCAAGCCGCGGATGATGTTGCCGCTCTCGCTCTCCTACGATCACCGCGTAATCGACGGCGCGCTCGGCGCGCGCTTCGCGCGGCAGCTCTGCCACGTCCTCGAGGACGTGCGCCGGCTGATACTTTGAGGCGGGGATAGGGCAATGGCGATTGTTGAAATCAAGGTTCCAGATATCGGCGACTTCAAGGAGGTGCCGATCATCGAAGTGCATGTGAAGGCCGGCGATCGGGTCAATGCGGAGGACCCGCTGCTGACGCTCGAATCCGACAAGGCGACGATGGACGTGCCGGCGCCACAGGCCGGGACGATCGTGGACGTGAAGGTCAAGGTCGGCGATCGCGTCGGCGAAGGCAGCCTGATCCTGACGTTGGACGCGGCGGGCGCGGCGGCGACGCCGCCCAAGGAAAAGGTCAGGCAGGACGCCGAACCGGCGCCCGAGGGCCCATCGGCCAGCTATGGTTCGCCGGCCGGCGTCTATGATGCGATCGATGTAAGGATGCCGGATATCGGCGAATTCAAGAACGTGCCGGTGATCGAGATCCATGTGGCGGCGGGCGACGAGGTCAAGGCCGAAGACCCGCTGCTCACGCTCGAATCCGACAAGGCCACCATGGACGTGCCTGCGCCGACGGCGGGGCGTGTCGTCGAGGTGCTGGTCCACCGGGGCGATCGCGTTTCCGAGGGCGATCTCATTGTCCGGCTCGGCGCCGGAGCGGGAGCGCCAGCCGACAAGGCGACGATCCCCATGCCGGCGCCGGCGCCCGCCCCGAAGCCGCCCAGCGCGGCGCGCGGCGACGTGCATGCCGAGGTCCTGGTGCTGGGCGCGGGGCCCGGCGGCTACAGCGCGGCTTTCCGCGCCGCCGATCTAGGCAAGCAGGTTGTGCTGGTCGAACGCTGGCAGACGCTGGGCGGTGTTTGCCTCAACGTCGGCTGCATCCCGTCGAAGGCGCTGCTGCATGCCGCGAAGGTAATCGAGGAAACGCACGAGATGACGGCTTGCGGCGTCGGATTCAGTGCGCCGGCGATCGAGATCGACAAGTTGCGCGGATGGAAGGACGGCGTCGTCAAACGCCTGACGGGCGGGCTTACCGGATTGGCCAAGGCGCGAAAGGTCACGGTGGTCGAAGGCGTCGGCGCGTTCGCCTCGCTCAACCAGATGGAAGTGACCGATCGGGACGGCGCGACCAAAACCGTCAGCTTTGAACAGGCGATCATCGCCGCGGGGTCCGAGCCGGTCACCCTGCCCTTCATTCCGCACGGCGATCCGCGCGTGATCGACAGCACCGGCGCGCTGGCGCTTGACGGCGTGCCGAAGCGCCTGCTGGTGCTGGGCGGCGGCATCATCGGGCTCGAAATGGCGACCGTCTATCATGCGCTCGGTTCGAAGGTGACGATCGTCGAATTGATGGACCAGATCATTCCCGGCGCCGACAAGGACATCGTGACGCCCCTGATGAAGCGCATCGACAAGCAATACGAAGCGATCTACCTCAAGACCAAGGTGACGAAAGTCGAGGCCACCCCTGAAGGTCTGGTCGCGCACTTCGAAGGCGGCAAGGCCCCGGCCACCGATATTTTCGACAAGGTGCTCGTCGCCGTGGGGCGGCGGCCGAACGGCAAGCTGATCGGCGCCGAGAACGCCGGCGTGAAGGTGGACGAACGAGGCTTCATCGCGGTCGACAAACAGATGCGCACCAACGCGCCGCACATCTTCGCGATCGGCGACATCGTGGGTCAGCCGATGCTGGCGCACAAGGCGGTGCATGAGGGTCATGTGGCCGCCGAAGCCGCGGCCGGAAAGAACAGCTTCTTCGACGCCAAGGTGATCCCTTCCGTCGCCTACACGGACCCGGAAGTCGCCTGGGTGGGCCTGACGGAGAACGAAGCGCGGGCGCAGGGCGTCAAATACGGCAAAGGCGTGTTCCCCTGGGCGGCCAGCGGCCGCTCGCTATCGCTCGGGCGCGACGAGGGCGTGACGAAACTGCTGTTCGACGAGGCGACGCATCGTCTGATCGGCTGCGGCATCGTGGGCCCGAACGCCGGCGATCTGATCGCGGAGGCTGCGCTGGCCATCGAGATGGGAGCGGACGCCGAAGATATCGGTCTGACCATCCATCCGCATCCGACGCTGTCCGAGACTATCGGCATGGCGGCGGAAATGTACGAAGGAACGATCACCGACCTGATCGCGCCCAAGAGGAAATAAAGAACAAGTACAAGGCGGCGCGTTCTTTCGTCCTAAGGCGACGGCGAGCTAGCGAGGGCGATACGCAACTCTCTCTTGCTCACCTTGGTTTGCCGATGAGAATTTCCTTATGGTCTGGCGGACTGTCCAGGGATGCATGCTATGTCGAACGCTCTCCAACGCCTGTTCCCGCATCCCGCGCCATCCAAGGACGGGATGGAGGGCTTTATTGGCGAGCTCCAATCGATCGTCGGCGCCAAATATGTGTTGACGGAGGAGGAGCGCACGCGCCGCTACCGCACGGGCTATCGCTTTGGCAGGGGAAGAGCGGTTGCGGTGGTCCGGCCAGGTTGCCTGTTGGAACAATGGCGCGTGCTCAAAGCCTGCGTATCGACTAACAAAATCGTGATTATGCAGGCGGCCAATACGGGGTTGACTGGGGGTTCCACTCCAGACGGGGACGACTACGACCGCGACATCGTCATCATCAGCACGCTCCGCATGAAAAAAGCGGAGGTGATTGAACAAGGCAAGCAGATCATCTGCTTTCCGGGCGCGACTCTAAATCGACTGGAAAAGCTGCTCAAACCACTCGGTCGAGAGCCGCACTCGGTCATTGGCTCGTCGTGTATCGGCGCATCCGTATTCGGCGGCGTATCCAATAATTCGGGGGGCGCGCTCGTGCAGCGCGGACCAGCCTACACAGAGATGGCGCTATTCGCGCAGCTTGACGCCGACGGTGGTTTGCAACTCGTTAATCATCTTGGCGTCCGGCTCGGCAACGACCCGGAAACGATCCTCGATCGCCTCGATCGCCGTGATTATACGGATGACGATATCGTCCCTGACGCGGGTCGAGGGTCAGACTACGACTATATCGATCATGTGCGGGCCGTCGATGCGGACACGCCGGCCCGGTTTAACGCCGACCCCAAGCGTCTGCATGAGGCGTCGGGTTGCGCCGGAAAGCTGATTCTTTTCGCTGTGCGGCTCGATACCTTCCCGGCCGAAAAGACGTCTGCAGTGTTCTACATTGGCTCCAGTGACGTCGACGAACTAGAAGCCATCCGTCGCCGCATACTATCAGAGTTCTCGACTTTGCCGATTTCGGGCGAGTATCTACATCGCGACGCATTCGACGTCGCGGACAAATATGGCAAGGACACGTTCCTGCTTATCTATTACCTGGGTACGGAAAGGATGCCTCCTCTCTTCGCCCTCAAGGGTCGCTGCGACGCATATCTCGACAGGCTTAGCTTCCTGCCGTCGCATCTCATCGATCGAATTCTGCAAGGATTGAGCGCGATTTTTCCAAACCATCTACCAGCGAGGATAAGAGAATTCCGAGATAAATATGAGCACCATCTGATGCTCAAGGCGGCCGGTCCCGCGATCGACGAATGCAGGAATTTTTTGAAATCGTTCTTTAGCTCCAGCGACCGGCGGATATTTCGAGTGCGCCGGCGACGAAGGCAAAAAGGCCTTTCTCCATCGCTTTGCGGCTGCGGGCGCAGCGGTGCGTTACCGGGCGGTCCATCAAAAGGATGTGGAGGACATCGTGGCGCTCGATATCGCGCTAAAGCGGAACGAGCGTGAGTGGTTCGAGAAGCTTCCTCCCGACATTGATAGCAAGATCTCGATAAAACTCTACTACGGGCACTTTCTTTGCCACGTGTTCCACCAGGATTACATTGTCAAGAAGGGACACGACTGCCTGGCCCTGGAGCATCGGATGTGGAAGCTCCTGGATCAGCGCGGCGCGGAATATCCGGCGGAGCATAACGTCGGGCATCTCTACGAGGCCAAACCTGAATTGCAAGCCTTCTACCATAAACTCGATCCCTGCAACGCCTTCAATCCCGGCATCGGCAAGACCTCCAAGTGCAGCCATTGGCTGACTTATGCGCCTAAGGCTTAGCGGATGGCTTTGGTGCAAACTCATTGGCATGTTCGCCGCGAGCGAACTTCGATGCTGAGTATGGATGATCTCTTCAGGGGCCGCCCTTTCAACTCAACCAGGGCCTCGAAGTTAGATTAACGAGGGGCGTTGCTCGGCCATTCCAGGCGTCAAGCGTGTCGCCCATCCGAGCCGTTAGACGCTGTTGCTTTTCGTTGTTTGCGGCACTATCGCGGACTGTGACGATTATGGCGGCAAATCGCCGCCTGGGGCGAGAAGCATCTTTCGTTTCTGAAGTCTATCGCCTCTATTCATTGGGTTCGATCACCTGCCTTCGATAAAACCCCGGCGCCACTCCATGCCACCGCTTGAAAGCCTGCGAAAAGCTTGACGGATCGCTGAAGCCGAGTCTGTCGGCGATATCCGCTATCGTCAGACGGTCATCTTGCAGCAATTCAATGGCTTTCTGGCGGCGCACCTCCATTGAAAGCTTGCGAAACGATGTTCCATCCTCCATCAGGCGTCGTTTCAGCGAACGCGCGCTCATATTCGTTAGTTTGGCCATGGTTGCGACGTCCGGCGCTTCCTCTGATCGCATAAGGAGGCGATGGCGGACCAGCGTGGCCGAGCCCAATCGCGCGCGCCAACTCTCCATGGCCTCACTGCACACCTGCTCGCACATCGAGGCCGTGAGCGGATTGGCGTGGGGCAAGGGAAGGCTCAAGAGGTCGCGGGAAAATCCCAGTAAGTTCGACGGGGCGTCGTAACGTGGCTCCGAACCGAAAGCGCCTTTAAAGTCGAACGGCGCGTCCGCCGGCCTGCCGATCGCGTCCGTAAATGTAAGGCGCGAAAAGACGAAGTCGGATCCCGTGATCTCCCGCAACAGCACCGCCGTCGCGGCCATATCCCGCGTGACAAAAAAGTGTCTGAAGCGCGGCTCAAGGTCTGGCTCGACATAGCGAAGCACGCTGAGGTCGCCCTCTTGTTCAAGCGAGATCTGGGTGAACGCGTAGGTCAGGGGCAAGAACCGCAGCGCCATCTCGAGCGCGGCTTTGACAGTGGCGCTGCTGATCACGCCGTAACCCAAAAAAACGTAAGACGAGAAGTGATAGCGCAGGCCAACCTTCAGGCCGAGATGCTCCTCGCCTTTCAATAGACGCAGGAGATTGTCGGTAACTTTCAATTCCTGCTCTGCGGTCAATTCCGTTGTAGGGTCATCCAACTGCCCTATCACGAGGCCGCTTCCTTGCAGCAGCTTGGCCGGAGCCAAACCGCGTTCGAGGCCGAAATCGACGACGAGGCGAACGCTCCCGACGCTTCGCACATAATCCGACCAGCTCATCTCCCATGAATCCCAATGCGCGACGTTTTGGCGTGCGACGTTTTGGCCCAATATATAATGTCCTTGTCCCTTTCCATAATGGCTTCAAGCGCCTGCTCGCCATATTGTTCGCCCATGCTTTCGTAGAAAGCTGCTCTGCCTGAAAAATCAACGAACTAATCTCTGGAGGCCGCTCGATGCCCGCTGCCGGATTGCGCGAATTTGCGTCAATTTTGCCCGTTTTCCGGGCGCAAAAGGCGACGTCGGGCGCAGCCAACTCCGATGAGGCGGACGATCTCGGAGCTTCCGCCGGCCTGACCCGCGGCTCCAGCGATCTCCCCTGCAATTCAACCGGTCCAATCGAACAAGTCGGATCGCCCCACAAACCGATCCCAAGGAGAGAACCTATGTCTCAAGTTGCTAATCTGAAAGCGACCCGTCCCTCTCGAATTCATCATCATCGGCGCTGGTTTTGGCGGTGTTGCCATGGCCATCGCTTTGAAGAAGAAGGGCGAAGAGTCGTTCGTGATTGTCGAGCGGTCCACCGATGTGGGCGGCGTCTGGCGGGACAACAGCTATCCCGGCGCCGCCTGCGACGTCCCCTCGCATCTCTACTCATTCAGCTTCGAGCCCAACCCCGACTGGTCGCATGTTTTCGCGCCGCAGAAGGAGATCTACGCCTATCTTCAGGACATTGCGCGCGCAAATACGATCTCCTCCGGCATATCCGCTTCGGCGCGGAGGTGAAGGAAGCTCGGTATAACGATCGGAAGCGACCTCTGGGAGGTGACGCTGACTGATGGCAGCGCCCTCGCCGCTACACACTTGGTTAGCGGGCACGGGCCAGTTGAGCCGTCCCGCCTACCCCAAATTGAAGGGGAAGGAGGAATTCAAAGGGCATGTGTTCCACTCCGCTCGCTGGGATCACGACTATGATCTCGCCGGCAAGCGGGTCGCCGTCATCGGCACCGGGGCGTCCGCCATCCAATTCGTTCCGGCGATCGCCGGCAAAGTCGCCGAGCTCAAGGTGTTTCAGCGCTCGCCGGCCTATATCATACCGCGCGCGGACCGGCCCTATACCGACGGCGAGAAGGCGAGGTTCAAGCACGCGCCTCTGGCCATGAAATTCCATCGGGCCATGATCTATCTGCGTTACGAGGCGCGCGCGCTCGCGTTCACCCGCTTCAAGGGATTGATGAAGATCGCTATTGGCGTCCCCTTTCGCCGGCTGTTGAACAAGCACGTCCCGGATGCGGCGCTGCGGGCGAAGCTTATTCCGGACTATCCGATGGGCTGCAAGCGCATGCTGCTGTCGAGCGAATATCTCGCGACGATGTCGCGTCCGAACGTCGATCTGATCACCGACGGCATCAGCCACGTCACCAAGAATGAAATCGTCACAAACGACGGAAGCCTTCACGAGGTCGACGCCATCATTTATGGCACAGGCTTCAAGGCGACGGAGTTTCTCGCCCCGATGCGCATCGTCGGACGCGACGGCGTCGAACTCAACCAAGCCTGGAAGGGAGGCGCCAAGGCCTATCTCGGCATGACTGTCCCGGAGTTTCCAAATTTCTTCATGCTTTACGGTCCCAACACCAACCTTGGTCACAACTCTATCGTCTATATGCTGGAAAGCCAGATTGCGCACGTTCTGCGTTGCCTGAAGGCAAAGGCGGCGAAGGGCGCGACCCGCATCGAAGTCGACGCACAAAGCTACACCGACTACAATACCAGCATCCAAAGCCGCCTGAAGAACACGGTGTGGAATGGCTGCAGAAGCTGGTATGTCGACGCCAACGGCCACAACAGCACGAACTGGCCAGGCTTCACCGTATCTTACCGGGCGATCACGAAATACGGAGCGCTCGCCGCTTATCAGTTCTCGGGAGACTCGAACGCCGGACGCGCAGGCAAATCAGCCGCGCCGCTCCAGGAAGCCGCCTAGCGCCGAATTTGAAAAATTACAGTCAGCCATTTGCGTATCCGCGCCGCCAAGGATAGTGCCGCGCGGCCTTTTCCAGACGTGGCTGGTTGTTTGTCACATTGCCGGCATGCTTACCGCTTCTTGTCTTTCAGCGCGATCGCAGGTGAGCTTACGGAGGCTCGATCGGTGTGGGTCGACCGGACGGCGAGGAAGGCCCGGCCGCCACGGCCAGACCCCACCGATTGAGGAATAAACGTCGAGGTTCGCCGCGTTGATCGCGGCGACCTCTGGGGTAGGTCGTTTAGGAAACGCTGGTATTACGCCCCATGGAGGACACGCTATGACATATGCGCAATGCTACCAACAAGGAGTTAAAGCTTATCTACACTCCAAGTTGCTCGACCTCAATCCTTACAGTTTCGCGATTTATCCCGAGGCGCACGACGCTTGGAAGGACGGCTGGCTTTATAGCCAGCCATGCGCGTCGGCGCGCATGCTTCCGAAATAGCCGCGCGTTATACGCGAAGGCTTTGCAGCCCGCGCTTTAGTCATTTGAGCGGCTCAATGGGCCGTTTTGACCGAGTATACAATGTCCCCGTCCTCTTCCATAAAGGATTGAACCGCCTCATGCTGTCGTAGGCGCCGCCGAGTCTGAAGATCTTCCTCGTCCACAAACTTTCCATCTTCAGGAGGAAACCGATGTCTGATACCCCGTCGAAAACGCCCCGGCTCGCCGAAACAAGGATCGCCGAGCCTACGGGGCTGCTTGAGCGGATCAACGCCGCCTTTCTCCGAGGGGTGCTCCGCACCTGTTTCCGAACCTTTATCGGCCCTCCCTTTGGAGTTGGAGCCCAGCGTCTGGTCGTCGGCCTGTTAGTCCTTCTGATGCCAGGACGAGGCGGAGCCTCGCGCCGCCCGACGGAGACCCGCGGCGTGAGGACGGAAGTCGTGACGCCGAAAAGCGGGGGAGCCGGCGGCGCCATTTTATATATCCACGGCGGCGCGTTTTGCCTCGGCGGCGCGTTTTCGCATAGAAGCATCACAACGCATCTCGCGGTCAGCTCCGGCATGCCAGTGCATGTGCCGGAATATCGTCTCGCCCCGGAGCATCCGTATCCCGCCGCTCTAGACGATGTGCTGAACGCCTATCATGGCTTGATCGATCAAGGCTACAAAGCTGACCAGATCGCCGTTGCCGGAGACTCCGCCGGCGGAATGCTCGCCCTCGCTTTGGCGATCAGGCTGCGCGATCAAGGGGAAGCGGCGCCTGCGGGGCTGATGCTTATCTCTCCGGTCACGGATGCGAAAACTGCAAGGCAACTCGTTGCTCACGAGGCCAGGACCGACCCCATGATCCGCCGGGGCTGGCTAGAGCAAGGCCTCCGCTGGTACAATTGCCCGCCAGAGGCCTTGGAGCTTCGCCCGCTGGAGGGCGATTTGCGCGGCCTGCCGCCTATGCTGATCCAGGTTGGAGATCAGGAGATTCTGCTGTCCGAACTCGACCCGGCTCGCCGAACGCGCCAGTCGATACGGGGTTGCCTGCCAACTCGAGATCCACGCTTCGCGCTGGCACGTCTTCCAGCTGCAAACATTTTATCTCCGGTCAGCCGTCAGCGCGTTGCGGACGCTCGGCGCCTTCGCGCGCGATAATGTTCGCCCGGCCAGTCGGGGGTCGCGCAGTCTAGCGCTGCACCCCCGCGGATTGCGGAGAGCTGCCGCCGCAGGGCGGAACGGCCACAGAATTTGGCGAGGACTGGCAACCCACCCACATTGTCACCACAGATGGCTGTTTCAGCGGCCAAGCCGATTAGCCGCAGCACGATTGCTTGCCGCCGCAGAAAGGCGACTGCCTACAAGAAAATCACCGGCGAGGGCTGGAAAACCTATCAGGCGGCGACCGGAGGGTACCGGCCGCGATCGAACCACCGCCGTCGGCACCCAGCAGCCAAGCGGCGTTTGGCATCCCAGCAGATTTCGAAGCGACCGAGGCGCGCTTTGATCGGCGACAATAAACGTAGCGGTCATTACCCGAATTGCCAAACGACGACTAAATTGGTAATCCACGCTACTCGACGACGGTCAGCATCATTGCCGCGCTACACAAATGTCAAGGAGGGCAACCATGTACGCAGCCATTCGTCAGGGCAAAGCAAAGGCGGGCGTGGCAGAAAAGCTGGCGCGCACGATCAAGGAGGAGGCGATACCGATCATCAGCGATGTCCCGGGCTTCAAGGCCTACTACGTGATCTATGCGCCGGACGATACTGTGACAGCGATCAGCATCTTCGACAATTACGCGGGCGCCGAGGAGTCCAACAAACGCGGACTCGCGTGGGTCGAGCAGAGCCTAGCGCCCCTGCTCACGGGACCCGTCACGGCGGTAGCTGGGCCGGTGATTGTGCACACATTGGCTTAGCGAGCGGAGAATAGCTGATCTGCCAAGATGGCCTTTCCCCGTCACATATTCGGATAATTCGGTCCGCCGCCGCCTTCAGGGACGGTCCAGTTGATGTTCTGGGTCGGGTCCTTGATGTCGCAGGTCTTGCAGTGGACGCAGTTCTGCGCGTTGATCCGCAGGCTCGGCCCGTCGACGATCTCATAGACGCCGGCCGGGCAATAGCGCTGCTCCGGCGCGTCATAAACCGCGAGGTTGACCTTGATCGCGACCGCCGGGTCCTTCAGTTGAAGATGCGCCGGCTGGTTCTCCTCATGGTTGGTGTTGGAGATGAACACCGAGGAGAGCCTGTCGAAGGTGACGACGCCGTCGGGCTTGGGGTAGGCGATAGGCTTGCATTCCGAGGCCGGCTTCAACGTCTTGTGGTCAGGCTTGTGATGTAGCGTCCAGGGCGCCTTGCCGCGCAAGACATAGGCGTCGAGGGCGGAATAGGCCATGGCGGCCCAAAGCCCCCATTTGAACGCCGGTTTGATGTTGCGGGCGCGGAGCAGCTCATCCCACAGCCAGGTCGTTTTTCAGCGCGGCCGGATAGGACGTCGCCTCCCGGCTTGCTCCTTGGCCTTGTTCTTTCAGCAAAGCGACGATGCTTTCGGCGGCGACCATGCCCGATTTGATGGCGGTGTGGCTGCCTTTGATCTTCGGCACATTGAGAAAGCCCGCCGCATCGCCGACCAGCGCGCCGCCCGGAAAGGTCAGCTTCGGCACCGATTGCAGGCCGCCGGCGGATATCGCGCGCGCGCCATAGGAGATGCGCCGCCCGCCCTCGAAAAGCGGACGCACGGAGGGGTGCGTCTTGAAGCGCTGGAACTCTTCGAACGGCGACAGATAGGGGTTTTCATAGCCAAGGCCGATGACGAAGCCGACCGCGACCTGGTTGTCTTCGAGATGGTAGAGGAACGAGCCGCCATAGGTCTTCGGATCAAGCGGCCAGCCGATGGTGTGGACGATGCGCCCCAGCTGGTGTTTGGCCGGTTCGACCTCCCACAGTTCCTTGATGCCGAGGCCATAGGTTTGCGGATCGCAATCCTTGCGCAGATCGAAGCGCTCGAACAGCGTTTTGGTCAGCGAGCCGCGGCAGCCTTCGGCGAAAATGGTCTGGCGCGCATGCAGCTCGACGCCCGGCGCATAGTTGGCCGTGCGCTTGCCGTCCTTGCCGATGCCCATGTCGCCGGTGGCGACGCCCATGACCGCGCCGCGCTCGTCATACAGCACCTCCGCGGCGGCGAAGCCCGGGAAAATCTCGACGCCAAGCGCTTCGGCCTGCGTCGCCAGCCAGCGGCACAGATTGCCGAGGCTGATGATGTAATTGCCGTGATTTTGCATCTGCGGCGGCGTCGGCAGCTCGATCGCCCTGGTCTCGGTCAAAAACAGGAAATGATCGTCCTTGGCCTCGGTGTTGAGCGGCGCGCCGCGCGCGCGCCAGTCGGGGATCAGCTCGCTCAAGGCATGCGGCTCGAACACCGCGCCCGACAAAATATGCGCGCCGACCTCCGAGCCTTTCTCCAGCACGCAGACCGAAAGCTCCGGATTCAGCTGCTTCACCCTGATCGCGGCGGCGAGGCCGGACGGACCAGCGCCGACCACCACCACCTCGAATTCCATCAATTCACGTTGCATAACGGCGCGCCTCGGATGTCAACCTCATGCACGATCTTTGAAAAGCTCTAGATTTTCGGACAAGATCGTGCGCCAAAAACAACGGATAAAGACCATGATCGTTTCAACTCGAAGCCATCATGCTCCAAAGGTTCGTCGAAAAAACGGCGGGTCCTCAATAGGTCGTAAGGGCCCACCCTGAGTTTGCGGTTCTTGGAGAGGGAGCCACGGCAAAACCGGAGCCGGCTCGCAATTCTGCTTTGTTATATCGCATTTTTCTCGACACGAAACGGTAGTCGTCTCGCTTGAAAAGGCTCTGCGTGCAAGCCCCTCCCTGGGCGCCATTTCAGGATCCTTGGAGCGCCTTGTCGAGTTCGGGGAGGGCCTGGAACAGATCGGCGACGAGGCCGTAGTCGGCGACCTCGAAGATCGGGGCGTCCTCGTCCTTGTTGATGGCGACGATGACCTTCGAGCCGCCCATGCCGGCGAGGTGCTGGATGGCGCCGGATATGCCGACCGCGATATAAAGATCGGGGGCGACGATCTTGCCGGTCTGGCCGACCTGCAGGTCGTTGGAGACGAAGCCGGCGTCGACGGCGGCCCGGCTCGCGCCGATCGCGGCGCCGAGCTTCTCGGCGATCGGTTCGATGAGCTTGAAGTTCTCGCCGTTCTGCATGCCGCGCCCGCCGGAGATGACGACGCGCGCGGCGGTCAGCTCCGGCCGTTCCGATGCGGCGAGCTCCTGGCCGACGAACGCGGCGTCCGCCGCCGCCGGCGCCGCGGCGACCGGCTTGATCGTCGCCGTCCCGCCCGTAGCCGCCGCCGGCTCGAACGCGGTGGCGCGCACGGTGATGATTTTGCGCGCGTCCTTCGAGCGCACGGTGGCCAGCGCGTTGCCGGCGTAGATCGGCCGCACGAAGGTGTCGGGCGAGACCACGGCGGTGATCTCCGAGATCTGCTGCGCGTCGAGCGCCGCCGCCACGCGCGGCAGCGCGTTCTTGCCGAAGGTCGTGGCGGCGGCGAGGATCGCATCATAGTTTTGCGCCAGCCCGGTCAGCAGCGGCGCCACGGTCTCCGCGAGCGGATGGGCGTAGAGCGGATCATCGGCCAGCAGCACGTTTTCGACGCCGGCCACGGCGGCCGCCGCCTCGGCGACGGCGCGCGCCTCATGTCCGGCGACCAGAAGGTCGACCGGGCCGCCGAGGCGAAGGGCGGCGGCGACGGCGCCGAGGGTCGCGGGCTTCAGCTTATGGCCGTCATGCTCGGCGAGGACAAGAGCGCTCATGTCAGATCACCTTCGCTTCGTTCTTCAGCTTGTCGATGAGCGTTGCGACGTCGGGCACCTTGACGCCGGCCTGCCGCTTCGGCGGCGCCTCGACGCGCAGGGTCTCGAGGCGCGGCGCGATGTCGAGGCCAAGATCGGCCGCGGCGATGACCTCGAGCGGCTTCTTCTTGGCCTTCATGATGTTGGGCAGGCTCGCGTAGCGCGGCTCGTTGAGGCGCAGATCGGTGGTCACCACGGCCGGCAGCGCCAGCGACACCGTCTCGAGGCCGCCGTCGATCTCGCGCGTCACCTCGGCGCGTCCGTCTTTCACCACAAGCTTCGAGGCGAAGGTCCCCTGCGGCCAGCCGAGCAGCGCCGCCAGCGCCTGGCCGGTCTGGTTCGAATCATCGTCGATCGCCTGCTTGCCGAGGATCGCGAGCTGCGGCGCCTCGCGCTCGCAAAGAGCCTTGAGGATCTTGGCGACCGCCAGCGGCTGAACCTCATCGTCGGTTTGCACCAGAATGGCGCGGTCGGCGCCGAGCGCGAGCGCCGCGCGCAGCACCTCCTGCGCCTGCGCCGGGCCGATCGAGACGGCGACGATCTCAGTGACGACGCCGGCCTCCTTCAGCCGCACCGCTTCCTCGACGGCGATCTCGTCGAACGGATTGGCGGAGAATTTGACGTTGGCCGTCTCGACGCCGCTATTGTCGGCTTTGACGCGAATCTTGACGTTGTAGTCGACAACCCGCTTAACCGCCACGAGCGCTTTCATCAATAAGTCCTCCCTCTTTTTTCGCCATTCCCACAAGGGAGCTCTTGATATGGCGTAGCCTTCATGCGATCAGTCTTCCAGCTCGCGACGGCGAGCTGTTTCAATCGCTCGAGCGGCCAGCTCAGAGCGGACAGCGCCGGCCTAGGCGGCGGCCTTGCCGCTCAAAACGCCGCGTCCTCGAACGTCATCATGCTCTTGCCGCCGGCCATGATCGACGAGAACAGCGCGCTGGTCTGCGGCAGCAGGCGCTGCATGTAGAAACGGGCCGTGCCGACCTTGGCGGCGTAGAAGCCGTCGGGATCGCCGGCGCCGGCCTTCGGCAGGCTGATTTCGGCCATGCGGGCCCACAGGTAGGCGAGCGCGGTGAGGCCGAACAGGCGCAGATATTCGCTCGCCGCCGCGCCCGCCTCGTCCGGGTCGCGCGCGCCGGCGCGCCCGATCTGCGCGGTCGCCTGCTGCAGCAGGTCGAAAGCCTTGCCGAGCGGCTGGACGAATTCCTCCAAGGCTTGGTCTTGCCGTTTCTCTTCGATATAGGCGGAGACCGGGTGGAAGAAGCGGCGCACCAGGCGCCCGGCCTCGGCCGGCAGCTTGCGGCCGACGAGGTCGAGCGCCTGCACGCCGTTGGTGCCCTTCATAGATCTGCGCAATGCGGCAGTCGCGCACATATTGCTCCATGCCGTGCTCGCGGATGTAGCCGTGGCCGCCCAGCACCTGTACGCCGAGATTGGCGGCTTCAGAGCCGAGATCGGTCAGCAGCGCCTTGACCACCGGCGTCAGCAGGGCGACGAAATCCTCGGCCTCCTGCCGCACCGCCGGGTCCTGGTGGTGCTGGAGGTCGAGATGCTTCGAGGCCCAGGCGGCGAGGGCGCGGCAGCCTTCGGCGTAGGCGCGCTGGCTCAACAGCATGCGCCGAACGTCGGGATGGACGATAATCGGGTCGGCCGGCTTGTCGGGATATTTGGCGCCGCTCAGCGAGCGGCCCTGCAACCGTTCGCGGGCATAGGCGGCGGCGCCCTGATACGAGGCCTCGGCGACGCCAAGGCCCTGGACGCCGACCGCCAGGCGCTCGGTGTTCATCATCGCGAACATCGCGCGCATGCCCTTGTTGGGCTCGCCGACAGCCAGCCCTTGGCCTCGTCAAAATTCATGACGCAGGTGGCCTGCGCCTTGATCCCCATCTTGTGCTCGATCGAGCCGCAGGCGACGCCATTGCGGGCCCCGAGCGAGCCGTCCTCCTTGACCAGAAATTTCGGCGCGAGGAACAGGCTGATCCCGGCAGTGCCCTGGGGAGCGTCGGGCAAGCGCGCCAGCACCAGATGAATGATGTTCTCGGTCAAGTCATGCTCGCCGGAGGAGATGAAGATTTTGGTGCCGGTGATCTTATAGCTTCCGTCAGCGTCAGGCGCGGCTTTCGTGCGCAGCAGGCCGAGATCGGTGCCGCAATGAGGCTCGGTGAGGCACATGGTGCCCGACCAGCTCCCCTCGACCATCTTCGGAAGATAGGTCTGCTTCAGCGCGTCCGAACCATACGATGCGACGGCGACATAAGCGCCGTGCGTCAGGCCGGGATAGAGGCTGAAGGACAGATTGGCCGAACAGACCATCTCCTCGATCAGCGTGTTCACCGTCTTGGGCAGGCCCTGGCCGCCATAGTCGGGATCGCAGGCGAGCCCGGGCCAGCCGCCCTCGCAAAACCGCCGGTAGGCCTCGGGAAAGCCCTTCGGCGTGCGCACCACGCCATTCTCCAGCGTGCAGCCTTCTTCGTCGCCGGAGCGGTTCAGCGGAAAAAGCACCTCCTCGGAGAACTTCGCGGCTTCTTCGAGCACGGGGTCGATGAGGTCGCGGGTGAACTCCTCGTAACCCGGCAGGCTGGCGAGCTCGTCGCCGCCCATCAGTTCGTAGAGGACGAAGCGCATGTCGCGCAGCGGAGCTTTGTAGCTGGCCATGATGTTTGGTCCTCCCTGATTTTTTGGCGCATGATCCGATCCAAAACTCTGCGCCTTGTCGGGATCATGCCTTAATTGCGCAGCGGCTTGCCGGTGGTCAGCATGTGTTCGATCCGGGCCAGCGTATCGGGATGGCGCACCAGCCGCATGAAGCTTTCGCGCTCCAGCTTCAACAGGGCGTCCTCGTCAACAGTCGATGTTATATCCGTATCGCCGCCGGACAGAACGTCCGCCAGCGCGCCGGACACGATTACATCATGCGGCGTCGCCTTGCCAAGCCGGAAAAATCCGTCGACCGCCATCTGCAGGGCGGCTTTCGCGCTGGGCCCCGGCAGGTTGAGCGCGGCCGGTTGCGGCGGCGCGTAGTTTTCGGCGAGCTCAAGCGCCTTGGCCTTGGCGTCGGCGAGCAGGCGGTAGCGGTTCATGGTGATCCCGTCGGCGGGTCTGAGATAGAGCAGCTCCTTGGCCTCGGCCGCCGATTTGGCGACGGTCGCCGTGCTGATCATCTCGAAAACCTTGCCGATCGGCGGCATCGGGCCTTTCGGCAGCCGCCCGAGCGTAAACCAGCGCTGCAGCATCTCCTTGCAGCCGCCCCAGCCCGGGATCAGGCCGACGCCGGCTTCGACCAGCCCCATATAGGTTTCGGCGTGCGCCTGCACGGCGTCGCAATGCAACAGGATCTCGCAGCCGCCGCCGAGCGCCATGCCGGAGGGCGCGCCGACCACCGGGAACGGCGCGTATTTCAGCATTTTGTAAATTGTCTGGCCGAGGGCGGCGAAGCTTTCGATCTCGCTCCAGGCGGCGATGTTGGCGGCGAACAGGACGAGGCCCAGGTTGGCGCCGGCGGAAAAATTCGCGCCCTCGTTGTAGATGACGAGCGCCTTATAATTTTCGGCGACCTTGTGGACCGACCGCATCAACAGATCCATGATGTCGGGGTCGAGCGCGTTCATCTTGCTGGCGAACTCGAAGCAGGCGACGCCGTCGCCGATGTCCCACAGCGCCGCCGAGCCATTTTTCAGGATCGGCCTGGAGGCGAGCTTGACGTCCTCCAGCATGATCACGCCCGCGGGGCGGACGAGGTCGCGATATGCGCCGTCGAGGCCCAACGCCTGACGGCGGCCTTGCTCTACGCGGTAGAACGGGCGGCCATCGGCGA
The DNA here is from genome assembly GCA_963789645.1 of uncultured Alphaproteobacteria bacterium. Classification (GTDB taxonomy): domain Bacteria; phylum Pseudomonadota; class Alphaproteobacteria; order Rhizobiales; family Beijerinckiaceae; genus Methylocapsa. The sequence continues at coordinate 1,058,234 of CAWBLM010000013.1, forward strand.
CGCGCAGAATCGGGGGAACGGCGAAGCCGCTCGCCGCCAGTTTCGCGGTGAGCCACGTCCCGCCCAGCTGGTCGATCAGTTCGAACGGGCCGAACTTCCAATTGTAGCCGAGCCGCATCGCCTCATCGATCGAGGCGACGTCATCGGCGGCGTCCCCGACCAGGGCGGCGGCGTAGGACAGCGTCTGGCCGAGCGCGCGCCAGGCATAGCGCCCGTGCTTGCTGTCGTGTTCGAGAAGACGGATCAGCTCGCGCCCGGCCGCCTCGACCGCTTCGACCTTCGGCTCGCGGCTCGCGCGGAATTCGCCGGTCGCAAGGTCGATCGCCTCTTTCCGCTTGCCCTTCTCGCGGTTGATGCGATAGAAGCCGCCCTTGCCCTTGCGCCCGGTGTAGCCCCCGGCGATCAGCTTGTCGAGCAGCGGAAGCCGTTTGTTGACGGCGTGGAACGGATCGTCCTTGGGCAGCGCGGCTTCGAGGCTGGCGTTGATATGCGGCATCAGGTCGAGGCCGACGAGATCGATGAGGCCGAACACGCCGGTCTTCGGAATGCCCATCGGCTTGCCGAAGATGGCGTCGGCCTCCTCGATGTCGAGACCGGCCTCGATCGCCTCGATGACCGCGGCCTGCAGCCAGTAGACGCCGAGGCGGTTGGCGATGAAGCCGGGGCGATCCTTGCAGGCGACGACGCTCTTGCCCAGCATGACGTCGGAAAAGCGCGACGCCGCGGCGACCGCCTCAGGCTTTGATTTCTCGCCCGCGACCACTTCCAGAAGCCGCATGTAGCGCGGCGGGTTGAAGAAATGGGTGATCAGGAAATTTTCCGCAAAACGCTCGGGCAGGCCTTCCGTCAATGTGGCGAGCGGGATCGTCGAGGTGTTGGACGACACCACGCTTCCGGCTTTACGCACGGCTTCGATTTTGGCGTAGAGCGCCTGCTTGACGTCGAGGCGCTCGATCACCGCCTCGATGATCCAGTCGCAATCGGCGAGAAGACTCAAGTGATCTTCAATGTTGCCTGTGGTCACGAATTTGGCGGCGGCCTTGCTCATGAACGGCGCCGGCTCGGCCTTGAGCAATTTCGCCACCGCCCCTTCGGCGATGGCGCTGCGGTTGGGATCACCCTTGGCGACGATGTCCAACAGAACGACGGGAACGCCGGCGTTGGCGACATGCGCCGCGATGCTCGCGCCCATCACCCCGGCGCCGATGACGGCGACCTTGTTGATGTCGCCCATCATACCGCCTCGAGGACGGTGGCGATGCCCTGGCCGCCGCCGATGCATTGCGTCGCCAGCGCATATTTGCCGTTCTCGCGCTTTAACAGCGAGGCCGCCTTGCCGAGGATGCGGGCGCCGGTGGCGCCGAGCGGATGGCCGAGCGCGATGGCGCCGCCGTCGATGTTGACGGTGTCGGGCGACAGCTTCAGGTCCCGGACGCAGGCGATCGACTGCGAGGCGAAGGCTTCGTTCAATTCGACGACGTCGAGCTGGCCGGCGTCGATTCCGGCGCGCGCCAAGGCCTTGCGCGAGGCCCCGACCGGGCCGATGCCCATGATTTCGGGCGCGCAGCCGCAGACGGCGATCGATTTGATCGCCGCCACAACCTCGAGGTTTTTGCGCCTGGCGTAGTCCTCGGTGCAAATGAGCAGCGCCGCGGCGCCGTCGGTCAGCGGCGAGGAGGTCCCCGCCGTGACGACGCCATTGGCGTCGAAGGCGGGCTTCAGCTCGGCCAAAGTCTCGAGCGTGGTGTCGGGGCGGATGCAGCCGTCCTGCGCCACCGCCCCCCTTTTGGTCTCGATCGGGACGATCTCGTCCGCGAATTTGCCGGCCGCGCGCGCGGCGGCGGCGCGCTGTTGCGAGCGGACGGCGAACGCCTCCTGCTCCTTGCGGCCGATCTCCCATTTGGCGGCGACGTTCTCGGCGGTGTCGCCCATGGCGATATAGGCCCCCGGCTCCTTGGCGATGAGGTCCGGGTTGGGCAGCGGATTGAAGCCGCCCATCGGCACCCGGCTCATGCTCTCGACGCCGGCGGCGATGAACACTTCGCCCGCGCCCATGGCGATCGCGCCGGCGGCGATATGCGCCGCCGTCATCGACGAGCCGCAGAACCGGTTGACGGTGGCGGCGCCGAGCGATTTCGGCAAGCCGGCCATCAGGCTGATCAGGCGCGCGACATTGAAGCCCTGCTCGCCCTCCGGAAAGGCGCAGCCGAGCAGCAGATCCTCGATGTCCCCGGCTGCAACGCCCGCCCGGGCGACGAGGGCGCGGATCACCTGCGCGGCGAAGTCGTCAGGCCGCACCGCCGCCAGCGCGCCCTTCCGGGCGAGCGTGAACGGCGAGCGCGCATAGCCGGCGATAACTGCCCTGGTCATTGAGCCATTCTCCAAGCGACGAGAGTTTTGCGGCAAAATCAGACCCCGACCCCTGGTAAAGCGAACGGCTTACGGCACGGCGGTCAGCGCCTAACATGCGATCATTGATGTTCATTGCCAAGTTCATCATCGAGGGACGCCTTACCACGCCATGGCGTTGCGTCAACGCCTCCATTAAATCAATAACGAATTCCTGGTCGAGGTGGGCGTGGGGTGCTGACGCTCAAGCACTAAAGAACGGTCCCGGGCCTAAAACGACCCCAGCTTCAGGCGCCGCTCTTGATAAATCATGGACACCAGCAGCCAGCGAAACGACCACCTTTAGGGAGCCCCACTGATACGAGGCGACAAAGAACTCCGTCCTGCGGCGTTAACTATGGCTAGCTTTCCCTCATTAGACTAGGTCCGGCACGGCCAGGAAGGGGTGAGTTTCGGCCACCAGCCCTAGGCCGGCTGCGGGAGATGCTTGTCGCGCCCGATGCCTCCATTTTTCCCAAAGATCACGGATCCAAATGGAGCACCGAGGGTAGGTGCGCAAAGCCTGGTCTCCCGGGCCCAGTTCGGCCATAGAGGGTTAAAGTCGGCCATCGACAAGCGTGTCTAAAGCGTTGGCGGTAGGCGTCTGCGGCGAGCCCAGGCTTCAGGGCATGAGGAGGGCCTGCGGGCGCAAAATGGTCGGCATCCATGATTGCGCGCCGTCGCGGCGCGGCGCCAGATGTTGCCGGCCTTACGGCTTTTCTTTCACGCCACCGCCACGTTCCAAGCTTCCCCGGATTTCCGTGATGCTTCCCCGGATTCGGTCGCCAATGATCACAAGCGCGTCGTCGCTCGATTTCTTCACAAGTTCGGCGAGGTCGCGGGTATTCTCGATCGTCGCGTCAAACGCCCTTCGCGCGAATTCCGTCTGCTTGGCGAGAATTTCCTGTGGATTCCCAGTTGGTTTGAAATCCCGCACCAGATTTAGCGTTTCGCGGAAAGCCAATTCGGCAATTTCTTTCTGCTTGATGGTCACTGACTTCGCGCCCTCGGATGCGATTTGAGCCGTTTGGGCCAAAGCATCCAAATTCTTCAGATGGACATCGACGAGTTTGTCAACGTCGACTTTCGGAAGCCCTAGGTCGGACCCGAATTTCTTCACCATGTCCACCAACGACTGCGTCTCCTGTGCCATAGTTTTCATCTCCATTTAAGCAAACACCGGCTTTGCTTCGTAACACATTGATTTTCTATCGTATATTCAAGGCCTGTTCTCCTATATAAAGCAGCAATCCAGCCAGGCCACCGATAATAGTTCCGTTCAAACGGATGTACTGTAGATCTCTGCCGATATTGAGTTCAATGAGGATCACCATTTGCTTGACATCCCAGGACTTTATTTGGTCCGCGATGAAGCGGGCGATGTCGCGCTTCTGACTCTGGACAAAAGTCTGCAGGACCGTCACCATGCCTCTATTGATGTCGGCGCGAACCTGCGTTTCGCCGGCCAACTTGCTTCCGATATCGACGAGAAAGCGAGTAAGATGCGTTTCAAAGACCGAGTTCTCGGTCTTTGTATCCCTTTCGATGAAGGTCTTGACGCTTTGCCAGAGTTCGTCGGCGAGACTGCTGATCTCAGGGCTGGTTAAGAGATCTCGCTTGAGACTCTCGGCCTGTTCCGCATATTCCGGCGATGTCTTCAATTTTTCGATCAAAGCTCGCACGAACTGATCGAACTCCCGCCGCAGCGCATGCTCCGGATCGCTTCGCGCCCCTTCGATGAAGCTCGATATCAAAACGACGAACCTGCGCACTAAATAGGCGTCTGCGCGAAACAGGTTAAAGAGGGAGGGCAGTTCGCTGCGTATCTTTTCCCGGATGGCGTCGAGGGTTTGCTCGTTGCTCAAGAGGCGATTTAAGCCAATGAGGATTTCGTCGAAAATGCGCTGGTGGCGATCATCCTCGACCACGGCCGTCAGCAACTTTGCCGCGAACGGCGCCAACTCCAGCGCCTCGACCCGCTCGACGACGCGCTGCGTCAGGAACGAACGGAGGCCGGTTTCCTCGATTGCGATCAAAGATTGTGGGAGCAGCCGCAAAAGAAATCGCGCCAAGGAGGCGCTCCGCCCTTCATCGGCGAGCCAATCGGCGGCTAATGCGGCAAAGTCCACCTCCTTGAGTTTTTGCTCGATAGGCCCCGGGGCGAGAAACTGGTCTTCGACGAAACTTGCGAAACTTTCTGCTATGCGCTGCTGATTATTTGAAATGATGGACGTGTGCGGCAGCGGAATTCCGAATGGATGCCTGAACAGCGCGACGACAGCATACCAATCGGCGAGGCCGCCAATTGTGGCGGCCTCGGCCCAAGCCGCTACGTAACTCAAACTCCGAAAACGATGCTCGAACAATCTTGCGGCGACCGCGATTGTGATGCTGAACGCGAGCAGGCTCGTTGCGACAGACTTGATGCGGCGCAGTTCTCCCAATCGTACGATATCCTGAACGTTCAATAGGGATTGCGACGGAAAGCCTCCATCCGCTGTTTGAAAGGCTTCGCGAGGCATGCGCATGTCATTCCTCTGCGACAAATCGCTGAACGTGGAGCGCCGTCTGTTGCGGCTTGGTCACGAAAAACAGATGCCCGTCGTCCATGACCTGAAGCCGCGACGTGTCGAATGAGCCGGGCCAGGATTTGCCCGTTGACGAGCGGCACGATCGGGTCGTCGTTCCCCATCAGCACCAAGGTCGGCTGAGTCAGCTTGTGAAGCCATGGCAGGCTGCTCCAGCCGGCCACGGCGAGCAACTGGTAGAGGTACCCCAAATCTGATGAGCCCTTCATGTTTTTCGCGTGCGCCCTGATCAGATCCGGGTTGTCCCGAAATTCCCCGCCATAAATGTGTGGGGCGATCTTGTGCATATACTCCTTGTCCATATAACGGCGAGGAGTCGCCATTTTCCACAGCACTGATACCCGGCCCGGCACCATGATGCCGCCCGGTGAGGTGGCCGCCAGAACGAGTTTTCGACACACCGCCGGATATTGGCGAGCAAATTGCTGGGCGATCGCGCCGCCCCAGGAGACTCCGGCGACGTCGATCTTGTCATAACCAAGCTGCTTCATGAGCCCAGCCGCCCATCGAACGATGGTCGAGGGGCGGTAGGGCAGTTGCGGCAGAGGAGAGCCGCCGACGCCGGGAATGTCGAATATCACGACTTCGACGTCGGTCATCGCACGCATGAACGGATCTGCGAGTTCGAGATTTGCGCCAACGCCATTGAACAACAAAAGAGGTGGCCGATCCTTGGCGCCCGGTTTGACCGCGACCCAAAGGTCTTGTTGCCCAACTCGAACCATGTGAGCTTTCATGACTTGGAATTCGCTTCGTTTGTGGTCTTTCCATTCATCGTGCTTCCTCGGTGGGTGGTTCCAGTTCATTGATTGAAGACATAGGCGCCCGGCGCCGGCGTCCCCGGAGGAAATTCGGCGTTCCCTAAATGGGCGGGCGCGGCGACCTTCGCGTCTGATCGCGTCGACAGCCAATCACTCCAGTGCGGCCACCAGCTGCCGGATTTCTTTTCGGCGTTCGCGAAGAAAGCGTCGGCCTCCGGAAAGCTTGCAGATCCGGTCATGAATGTCGACTTGGGATTCCCGGGGGGGTTCACGAGGCTCTGCAGATGCCCCGCATTCGACAGCGCGAAGGTCGTTTGGTCGCCGAGAATTCGCGCGCTCTGATACACCGACTTCCATGGCGTGATGTGATCTGTCACGCCTGCTGCAACGTAGGAGTCGACCTTGACCCGGCGTATATCGAGCGGGACGCCGGAAATCGAAAGCACGCCCGCTTTGCGGAAGGGATTGGTAGAAATAAGGTCGAGATAGTCTGAATGCAGGCGGGCTGGCAGGCAGGTCGTATCGTTGTTCCAGAACAGGATGTCGAAAGCCGGCGGCGCGTTGCCCAGAAGATAATTGTTGACCCAATAGCTCCAGACAAGATCGTTCGGCCGCATCCAGGCGAAAACTTTCGCGAGTTCCCGGCCATCGAGCACGCCGCGCAACTGGGAAGCCTGTCTCGCGACCTCCACGGTTCCTGGCGTGATCAGCGTGCCGAGAACCATGTCCTCTGCGGTAGACGGGTCAAGCGTGCAGACCGCAAGGACAAGGTTTTTCACTTTGCTTTCGCCTTTGCCAGCCTGCCAAGCCCACGTATGCCGTGGATGTAATGCCGCCTGAACAGGCCCCCATCAGCGATACGTCCGCGCTCCCCGTAATCTGGCGAGCCGCGTCGATGGCCGAATCCAGCCCCTCGATGTAACTATCGAGGCCCCAGTCCCGCTGCTCGGCGGTCGGATTGCGCCAGCTGATGCAAAACACCTGAATGCCCTGGCTCAGGAGGAAGCGAAGCATGCTTTTCTCAGGAGAGAGGTCGAGCGAATAGAATTTATTGATCTGGGGCGGCGTGATTACGAGCGGGCGTTGCCAGACCTCCGGCGTGACCGGCGTGTATTGAATGAGTTCGAGAATCTCGTTGCGAAAGACCACGGCGCCTGGCGTCGTCGCGATATTCTTACCCAGTTCGAAAGGCGTCGTGTCGACCTGCGAAGGCATGCCGCCATTGCTGACGAGATCGTCGATATAGTTCTTGAGCCCTGACCATAGGCTTTCACCCCCTGAATCCACCAGCTTTTTGAGGGCGGCGGGATTGGCGAAGCTATTGCTCGGCGCGACGGAGTCCACGAAAATCTGCGAGATCAATTTCGCTCGCGCTTTCTCTTGCTGTCCCAGATCGAGCCTTTCGACAAACGCGTTTACCGCCTCGTCCAAGGCTAGATAGCTCTGGAGCAGGGCTCGATGTACGGCGCTGGTCTTCCAGGCCGGATCGTTAAACCGTTTGTCCCCCGGTTCGAGCGTATGGGAGGCCTCGCCGCTGGCGACTTTGCACAAATCGCCGATAAAAGACAGCCATTGCGCGGCGACTGCCTCCGGATGGGCGATAGCAGCGCTGAAAATCGTTCCAGCAGCCCCATAAAAATCCCTGGCGCACAAGCCGACCAAGGGATTTAGCGCAAGCGTATGCTTCGACGCCTCTTCGGCCATCGCGTCAGGCGCGCCCGGGTCGTCCAAGGGAAGTGTTGTAGTCATCGCCGTGTCCCCCTGCCTATTTTGTTGGTTTCGCCGGGATCAGCAGAGCCAATGTTTCCGCGATCAGGGCCGGCTTGTCGCTGTTCTCGATCTCCAGAACGCTCTTTGTCTTCAGAAGGATTTGACCATTGCTCTTCTCGTCGACCCCATCAACTGTGACGCGTAAGCGGACCCGCGCTCCGGCCGGCACAGGCGCAAGGAACCGGGCTTTGTCGATGCCGTAGTTGAAACCCGCCGCCGCATCGGACGGCACGACGCCCGCCTGCTGCGATAATGACCCGACGAGGGACAGCGTGAGGTAGCCGTGCGCGACAGGCGTTCGATACGGGCTTTCGCGCTTGGCGCGCTCGACATCGACATGGATCCATTGGTGATCGCCCGTGCACTCGGCGAACTGATTGATTCGCGCCTGATCCACAAGGAGCCAATCCGATACTCCGATTTCGCGTCCGACCCATTCCTTGACATTCGCAAGCGTGAACTCGCTCATCGTTTAGCCTCCGTCGCATCTCTGATTGTCGAACCCGCTTTCCATGCGCCTGAAGCACCGCTAAGCGCTGTCAGCGTACCGGTCCCGGAGAGCCTTCTTGTTGAGTTTGCCGACGCTGGTCCTGTCGAGTTCATCGACGAAAAGTATCGATTGAGGGACGCTGTACTTGGAGATCACTCCCTTTTCCACATAGCCGCCGAGGAAGGACTTGATGTCTTTTTCCGTGGGGGATTCGGGAGCCTGCCAATCGCGGACGATCAGAGCCATCGGCCGTTCGCCCCATTTTTCGTCCTTGACCGCGATGACGGCCGCCTCCTTCACGCCGGGCGCATGCATAATGAGGTCCTCGAGCTGCAAGGTCGAAATCCATTCGCCTCCGGTCTTGATCAGATCCTTCATTCTGTCGGTGATCTGCAAATAGCCTTCGGAATTCATGTTGGCGACGTCGTTGGTGTGCATATATCCGCCGTGCCAAAGCGTTTCCGACGCCTCCGGGTTGTTGAAATATCCTTGCGTCAGCCATGGAGCGCGGACGACGATTTCGCCGGTCGCATTGCCATCATGGGGAACGTCTTTCATCTCGAGATCGACGATGCGGATGTCCACGAGGGGAATCGGGCGTCCGGTCTTGACCCGGATCTCAGCCTGTTCCGCATGATCCTTGGTCAACATGTCGGTCTTCAAGTGCGCCAACGTGAGTATCGGGCCCGTCTCCGACATTCCGTAGCCGCCGAAGATGTCGATCCCGCGCTCCAACGCCCTCACAGCGAGCGACTTCGGCAGCGCCGCGCCGCCGATCACCATCGTAAGTCCCGAAAGATCGACGTCGGCGCTCCCCGGGGCGTCCAGCAACATCATTAGAATTGTTGGAACGCAATGCGTAAATGTAACGCCCTCCGTCTTGATTAGTTTTAGAAGCAGCTCTGGAACGTAGCGGCCGGGATAAACCTGCTTGCCTCCCGTCGCCGTCGCCGCGTATGGAAAGCCCCAGGCGTGCACATGAAACATCGGCGTGATCGGCATGTAGACGCTGTCGGCGTGAAAGCGGCCTTGCTTCGACGCGAGACCCAACGCCGCAAGCTCTGCTAACGAATGCAGCACCATCTGTCGATGGCTGAAATACACGCCCTTCGGCAAGCCTGTCGTGCCGCTGGTATAGAAAGTGGTGGCTTGAGAGTTCTCGTCGAAATCGGGAAAGTCGAAATTGGGAGAGGCGGCCGCGAGCATCTCCTCGTATCGGCCGGCGACGCCTGGCTCCTCCAAAACAACAGTATCGCTATCCGACATCACCACGATAGTCTTGACCTTGGGAATGCTCGGCCTGATCTGCTCGAGCAATTCCAAAAATTCGTCATTGACCAGCAGAGTGCTGGCGCCTGCATGGTCGATCGTGTAAGCGACCTGCTCGGGCGAAAGCCGGATGTTCACGGTTTGCAGGACGGCGCCCATCATTGGCACGGCGAAGAAGGCTTCAAGAAACCTGTTGCTGTCCCAATCCATCACGCCGACGGTGTCGCCGGGGCGCACGCCCAGTTCCGTCAGGCCGCTCGCCAGGCGACAGATCCGATCATACAACATGCGATAGGTGAAGCGTCGGTGATCGCGGTAGACGATCTCTTGATCCGCAGAATGCAGCATCGGGGCGTGCAAGAGATGCTTGATCAGAAGCGGATAATTATACGCCGACTTTGTAGTTTGAATAAGCCTTCCAGTCATTGTTCGCTCCCTGATTTCTTTGTCATCCGCGCGAAGCAGTCCCCGCACGCCGCAATTTGGCTGGCGGAAGGATCTTCCGGTCTGTCGCCAGCGTAGCATCGGTCTAACCGGCTGGCAGCAAAATGCTGCAATATTTCAAATGGATAAGGTTCAGGGCGGCCAAATAGAGGTCTTTTTCGGCCAAAAACCCGTTAAACCAGGACTCTATTTCGCGCGCCTTTCATAGACATAGACACGGAGCCGACAGCAGTCCGAAGCTAAATGATGGAGCATTCGGCATCAATCCCTTCATTTGCATGACCGGTTATTTCCCGGCAATTTTCGCATTCACTTGATTCAAAGGCGCCTGGCGGGTCGACAGTTCAAGCGCGCTTGCCGCGTGGCATAGCCTCGACCTGGCGGTTCCACAACGCCGACCCGATTAGCGACATGCCGCCGTCGACCGCCAGCACCGCGCCGGTGACGTATTGGGCGAGCGGCGAGGCCAGGAACACCGCCGCCTGCCCGACGTCGTCGACGGTCCCCATCCTACGCAGCGGCAGGGCCGCCACGCTCTCCGCGGCGTCCTTTTCACTTTGGAGCCGTTTCACGCCTTCGGTGCCGCTGGTAAATCCCGGCACGATGCTATTGGCGCGAATGCCATGACGACCCCATTCGAGGGCGAGATCCTTCATCATGATGTCAATGCCGGCCTTGGCTGCGCCGACATGCGCCTGGTACGCCTGCGGCACCGTGGCCTGCCAAGCTGAAACGTAGATCAGGCACCCTCTGGTCTCTTTCAGCTGCGAAAACGCTAGGCGCGACGCATGGAACGCGCCCAACAAATCTATCTCGATCACGGTGCGAAAGCCGTTGGGGCTGAGCTCTTCCGCGGGGCAGATGAAGTTGCCCGCGGCGCCGGCGATCAGCACGTCGATGAGGCCGACCTCGTCTCGCGTTCGCTCGAACGCCGTCGTTAGCGCAGCGGGATCGCGCACGTCGGCCGCTACCGGCAGGACTTTGCCGCCTGCATGTTTGTTCATCGCGCGCAGCTCCGTTGCAGCTTTGTCAAGCCGCTCCTGCGTGCGCCCGCAGATGGCGATATTCGCTCCAAGCGCCGCAAAATTGCTGGCGACGCCGAGATTGATGCCGCTGCCTCCGCCGGTGACGAACACGGTCTTGGCCTTGAACAGATCGGTGGGAAGGAACTGCTGGACGATCATGGCAAATCTCTGGTTTCTTGCGTGGGGCAAATGAGCTCCGAGGTGGTGCTTGGCGAAAAGCTTTGCGGCTGGTGCGTATCGCCAGATGGCGGCCAACTCCGGTCGTCGCGCGCGGCTGTTCTCGGGGTCGTCGTCTGATCGACGCGCCTCCCCGTTTCACTAAGCTTTGGCTTTGTTGAGGAATGCCTCGAAGGCGGCTCGCGCCTCCGCCGAAGCAAGCGCGGTGGCGAACGCCTCTAATTCCCGGTCCATTGCTGCGATAAGGCCAGCGCGGTCGCCGCGAATGAGCCGGCGCGCCGCCCGTAAGGCTCCCGCGGGCTTGGCCGCCAGTCGAGAGGCGGCCGTGAATGCAGTTTCGGAAAGTTTCTCGACCGGGACCACGGCATTTACGATGCCGAGGCGATGCGCCTCCTCCGCGTCGAAGGCATCGGCGAGAAGGAGAAACTCGCTCGCTTTGGCGAGGCCCACACGCGCCGGGACGGTCACGGACGACGCCGCCTCCGGCACAAGTCCGAGATCGACAAAAGGCATGCGAAATTGCGCGGACGGCGATGCATAGACCAGATCGCAATGAAACAGCACAGTAGCGCCCACGCCCACTGCGACGCCATCGACGGCGGCCACAAGCGGTTTGTCGAGCAATGCGGTCTTGCGAATGAATGGCCAGGCGCGTGGCTCGGCGCCTCCCGTCGCGACGGCGAGAAAATCCGCCAGATCGTTGCCGGCTGTGAATGCGCCGCCTGATCCCTCAAGAAGAATAGCGCGAATTGCATCGTCGCTCTCGGCTTCTTCGAGAGAAGCGGTCATCTTATCATACATCGCCGCCGTGAGGGCGTTCTTCCTTTGCGGCCGATTCATAGTTATGCGCATCACGCCGTCGCGGCGGCTGACGATGACATCCTCGGTCACTTTTCCATCCCCTAAAGTTGGGCGCCAACCGCCTGTGATCCGGCCTGAATATGCCGCTCGACGTTGCGACGGTGATTCACGTCGTGATGCGGCTCGCGCCACAGCGATTTCTTTCTCTGCTCCTCGGTCGCTCCGACCCTAAATTCGCGCGTTGTACACGGCTGCAAAAGGTTCGGGGCGGCCAAATAGGGGTGAAATGCGGCCAATCGGGACCACCCCGCGCCCACGATTGCCGATGCAGCCTCCATACGCCAGTTATTCGAACCGCGCTCACGAGAAACGAAAAATGAGTGCACGCTACGCCTTCATCAGCCGCTGTCGCGCGAGAAAAAAATGCGCCTAAAGTCCTGCGGTGAGCTTCCGGTCCAGCGATGAAAGGCGTGGCGGAAATTTGCGGTGTCGCTGAATCCAAGGGCGTAGGCGATATCCTCGACCGTCATTTCCGTATCGCGCAGATATTTCATCGCGACGTGGGTTCTCAGCTGATCCACCAATTCACGAAAGGACGTTCCCTGTTCACGCAGCTTGCGGCGCAGCGAACGGGTCGGGATACCCAGTCGCGTCGCGACATCTTCGAAACTGGTGTGCCGTCCAATGGTCGCCAACAACAATTCGCGCACTTTTCCAGCGACGCCGACCCGGTGCGCCAATTCGTCTTGGAGGTCGTCGCACAAGCGAAGGACGGTCGCGTAGGTAATTTCATTACCAAAATGCGGCGTACCGTTCAGCCATGCCGCATCGAAGAATAGTCGATTCTCCACTCGCGCAAAGTGAACCGGGTATCCGAAAAACTCCGAATATTGCTCCTGACCTTCCGGCGGAGCAAAGGTGACGTGGATTTCCGAAGGGCAAAATGTCGAGCCCATAGTGTCGCGATGTAGCGAAACGATTACGCCAAATTGCATCTCGACGATGAATCGATACAGGCGAACATCCAGAGCGGGATGAGGCAGCGGATCGATACTCCATACAGCGCGAGCCGGGTCCTCGTCAAACCGAAGTTTCACGAGGGGCGTGGCGAGCTGGTGGTACCTTACCGCGTGGTGCATCGTCTGACGGAAGTTCATGCTGCTCAGGATCGCGAATCCATACATGCCGTAAAGCGATACATGCGACTTCAAGCCGGTGCGGTAGGCAAAATGCGGGTCACGCGAAAGTCTTATGGCGTTGCGATAGACTTCGATGACCTGGTTTACAGAGACGCGCGTCGTTGCCGAGTGCAATTCGGCCGCCGGAATATGGACCTGCCGCAGCGCTTCCTCGCGAGTGACGCCCTCCGCTTCGAGGGCGTCCGCGACAACTGCAATCTTAGCTGCAGGATAAATCTTCTGTTCCCAACCAACTTCGATCATTGAGCACTCTTTTGGTAACCTTTCGATACTAGTGCACCTTGCTCCTTTAAGTATAGCGCGTCGCCCCAGTTATGCCGTCGTCGAGGCTTTGCCGCTGGGTGTCCCTGGCGCCATAATGGCCGCCCTAATTGATCAGGCCGAGATCGCGCGCTTTGGCGATGGCCTGCAGGCGGCTCGAGACGTTAAGCTTGGAGTAGATGTGCTTCAGGTGGAACTTTACCGTGTTCTCGGAAACGAACAGATGCGTAGCCATTTCCTTGTGCATGACAACAACCCGAAAGGATTCTTCTCCGAAGATGCGATTGAGAATCGCAACTCGTCTAATGGCGTCCAGGCGGGGCGGCGGCGCAAACAGTTTATGTGCGTAAAACTGCTCTCCTTTCCCCAAGACTCCCCGTGGCGCCGTTTCCCATGTCCTTGCTCGTTCGAACTGCGCAGTCTCGAACCACCTGCGCCGCGGCCTTAATAAGCATGCTCACACTGATTGGCGCGAAGTCGAACCCTCACGATAACCTCCGCTCGTGACGCTGGGAAGAGATTATAGACTGGTGGAGGACCCCTGCGTAGCCTTTGCAATTCCCGCCAGCTCAGGCTCGACCTAGGACCTGACCGGATTCGAGACACTCCTCGGCGAAACGCACGAAGAAGTCGATCGCTTCCGGGTTCATCATCGCGTCGCGACTGCCGCCTTGTCCGGCGGCCAGCCCATCAGGATCGTAGCCCCTCATAGTCGTCGAAACGCTTTTTGCGGCGAGCCATGGAATCGCTTGGGAATGGTCATAAAGGTCCTCCCCCTCAATTGTCGCACTCGCTTCCTTCACCGTGTCGATTTTCTATTACTAAGGCGCGGCTGAGAGCTTGAAAACTACCCGCAAAGGTAGTTTTCAGCCTATCTTGATGAATTTATTGACGGATGGTCACAATCAGCTAGCAGACCGACCACCAGCGGCGCTTGCTAGCTCTTTGATTGGATACCCGATCAATTTGCGTGCTCCATACGCCCGAAGCGCATTTGACCGCATCGAAGAGAACTCGCGCCGAAGGCATCGCCCCTGGCTTGGGCGGCAGCGGCCTACTGCTGAACGCGCGCCTGCATCGCCTACGCTTCAGCCATAGTCGGCCCCAGATCGGCGATATCTTCGAGAGCACCGGGGCTGACCTATCTCCCTCGGTCTCCGTTTCCACCAACGGCACCACCCACCTCATCATTATTCCCAGCCGGCGAAGGGCTGACTGGAAATATCAGTTATAGCTCACCCTCAGATTCTTGACGGTTCCGGCGGATGACGGATAAACCCTGCGAATACGCGAAAAAACCGCGGTGACCGGGGATCTCCCCGGTAATGTCGAGCGCCATCTCGCGAATCCAGGAGACACCGGCCATGCCCATCGCGGCTCGCTCAGCGTCCATTGCACAGACGCTGCTGCCTGTCCTCAGCTGGCTTCCTGGCTACCGGCGCGACTGGTTGTTGCCGGATGTCCTAGCAGGCCTCGCGGTCTGGGCCGTGATGGTGCCGGAGAGCATGGCCTATGCCGGCATCGTCGGGGTGCCGCCGATCATGGGACTCTACACAATCGTCCCACCACTAATCGCCTACGCGCTGCTCGGCACCTCGCGTGTGCTGGTCGTCGGCCCGGACACCGCGACAGGCCTGATCTCCGCGCTGACCGTGGGCGCCATCGCGGTGCAGGGAACTGCAGAATTCAATACGCTCACTTCCACCTTTGCAATCTTGATCGGCGCATTCTTCCTGCTCTTCGGCGCGCTGCGCATGGGCTGGGTGGCCGCCTTCATCCCGACGCCCGTGATGCGAGGGTTCATCGAAGGCCTTGTATGCGTCACCATCATTGGCCAGACGCCAAATCTGCTGGGCCTGAACGGCGCGTCGGGCAACTTCTTCACCAAACTCTGGTTCGTGCTGCGGCATCTACCGGAAGCCTCGCTCGCACCCGTGCTGACGGGCTTGCTCAGCCTCACGCTGATGCTGTTGCTGCGCCACTCGGCACCCCGCGTGCCTGCGGCTCTAGTGGTCGCGGCCGCGGCCACGTTGCTCGTTGCCTTGTTCGGCGGTGAAGCCGCCGGCGTCCGCGTGGTCGGCGACCTCGCGTCCGGCCTGCCCCACCTGGCGCTGCCCGACCTCGACCCTGCAAAACTGCGGGACCTCGTACCCGGCGCGCTTGCCGTCGTGCTGGTCGGCTATGCCGAGGCGCTCGGCGGGGCAAAGGCCGCGGCAATGCTGGGCGGCGGCGACGTCGATCCGAACCAGGAGCTGGTCGCGCACGGGCCGGCCAATATTCTAAGCGGTCTTTTCGGCGGGTTCCTTGTCGTCGGCAGTCTGTCCAAGACCTCCGTCGCCATGGCCGCCGGCGCCCGCACCCAACTCGCCAACCTCGTCGCGGCGATCTTTTGCTTCCTCACGCTGGTTTTCTTGACGCCATTGTTCCGGGGCATGCCACACCCAGCGCTTGGCGCCATCGTGATTGCAGCAATGCTTCACCTCTCGAAGCCGGGCTATTTACGCGATCTGCTTGCCCGCAACCGTTGGGAGTTTGCGGTTGCCGCGATCGTCGTTGCCGGAGAACTGACGCTGGGCGTCCTGGAGGGCATCGCCTTGGGCGTGGCGCTGTCGCTTCTGATGTTGATTTATCGAACCAGCCACCCGCAGGGCGCGGTGCTCGGCCAACTGCCCGGCGCCGAGGCCTATCGCGATGTCCAGCGCCACCCTGAGACCCTGACCTTCCCCGGGTTACTGATTTGGCGCGTTGGCGGCGATCTATTTTTTGCGAGTATCGGTCACCTCAACGAAGGGCTGAAGGCTGCGCTGGCGGCGAACCGCCCACCGGCGAAGCATGTGCTTCTCGACGCAGATTCAGTAGACTTCATCGACACCAGCGCGTGCGATGCGATGCTGAACTGCATCAAGCAGTTGCAAAGCCAAGGCATCAGCTTTGCCTTCGCCCGTGTGCGCGACGAAGTGCGGGAGGGAATGCGGCTGGGGGGCATAGAGGCTGCCGTGGGCTCCACCAATTTCTACGAACGCGTGAGCGATGGCGTACGCGCCTGGCAACAGCAGGAAGGCCTCGACGCTGCGTCCGCGGGACCGCGCTTCTGAAGGTCTACGCCCAGAATCATATTCGGTCGCGCCGAGGCCTAGGGAATTCCCCTTTCAGCCCGCATTTCCCGGATGAATGTGCAAATTCGTGACCTATCGACGCGAGTTTGAGCGTACGAAACAAAGCGATGAAGGCCACCGGATCGGAAATCAGCCAGTCGGCATTCGGGCGGCGGGCCGGATATGAGGATGTCAATGACGCCGACGGTCTGGGTGGCAGGCGGCGGCTTTAACCAGCCGGATCGGACGGTTCGAGGCTAAGGTCTTGACGCAGAGGGCAAACCTGACCAACGTTCGCCGATCTGTCGGGGCGCTGAATCGATGCCATTCATCCCGCCGCCCTACGAACCGCGCAAAGCATGAGCGACGGTCGTCCTCTGTTCGCCTTCGCATTCCGCGCCGGGCTGGGGCAGGCGCTGCGCGATCTTGCGGAGACCGACGCCGCGGCGGGCAACGCAGATTTCATCTGGGTGCATCTCGACCTTGGCGATGCCGCGGCGCAGGCTTGGGTGCGTCGCCGGCCCTGGCCGCCCGACGTCGTCGAAATGGTAACCACTCCAATCCAGCGCGGTAGGCTCTTCGTCACGCCGGATCTGATCTACGGCCATCTGCGCGACTTCCGCGACCAGCCCGATGCCGCCACCTTGCAAGCGGGCTCGCTCTGTGTTGTCGCCTCCCGGACGCTGATCGTCACCGGTCGGCGCATCCCGCTGCTCTCAGTCGAGGAGGTGCGACGCCGGGTGGAAGCGCGGACGGCTCTACCGGCGAGCCCGTTCGGGCTGATCACGGAATTCTTCAAGGCCTTGAATGACATCGGCGAGGGTCTGCTGCAGAAGGCGAGTGAACGCCTCGGCGCAACGGCGTCGAAGGTGACGAAACATGACGGGGTCGGGTACCGCGAGGACCTCCTGGAGATGCGAAGCGAGTCGATGCGGCTCGCCCGCGACATGGCCTACAAGCGCACGGCGATGCTCGAACTGGCGCGCGAGCGTCCGGCGCTGTGTCCCGCCGACGAATTCGACCGCTTCGACCGCCAGATCCATCGCTACGCGGCATTGGTGGAGGATGCGCAGGAGTACGCGGAGCACTGTCAGTTCCTGCTCGAAGAACTGCGAGCCCAGCTCGAGGAGGAAACCAACCGCAACATTTATATACTCACGATCTTCTCGGCGCTGCTCCTGCCGGCATCGCTGATCACCGGGATTTGGGGCATGAGCGTCGGAGGCATTCCGTTCAGCGCCAGCCCGAACGGTTTTTGGGTGGTCAACGGGCTGATAGCGGCGGTCTCCGCCTCGGTCGCGATCGTTCTTTTCCGGTTCAGGCTCTTCTGAGGTGGCGCGTCCCATTAAGAGCCAGGCGCGTGAGGCGGTTGGTTCGACAGCTGCGGCCTCTCCTGGGGCCCTGACGGATAAGGTTCGGCGCAAAAGATCGAGATTATCGTACCGCGGAACTCACCGTTCCGCCTTGGCTCCTCCCCGAGCGCCCAAGCACGGGACCGAGCCGCCGAGGCCCCCTTCGACGGCTCCGGACCTGTGGCGATCGATCGAGGCGTCTTATGCGTCCTTGCCTCCGCTAGCGCCCCACGACATATACTTAAGCGGCAAAATCGAGAATTTGCCGCCGGCCTGAGACGCAGAAATTGAAAGGGCGCGAACAATGAGCGATGAATCGACGGTGGAGAAGGACCGACAGGAAGAGGCGGCGGACGCCGCGATCGAGATTGCCATCGCGGCCGAGCGGCAGCGCTGTATCGACCGCGTGCTGACCTACGCCGCGCTGCGCGATCGGGCCGCCGTTTCTCTGGACGAGGCCGCGGCCGGCTCCGGCCCGGAAAAGCCGAGCGAAGGAGCGGCAGAGCGCGCCCGAATGCAAGCGGATGTGGCGCTCGATATAGCGCGCTTTTTGGGCGAGGGGGCAAACGCTTGAGCCGGCCTATCCGGAAACGCGACGGAAGCGTCTGCGGAGCCGGCTTGCTCGGCGCCGCCTTTGCGGCGCGGAAGGGCTCGAAAGGCGCCACGCGCGGATGAGACTTCGCTGTCGGCTGCCGCAGCATGACCGGCGATTGCGATGAGCCGCCGCATAGCTTTAGGCGCGACGGGCGCGAGGGAATCCCGATTGATGGAAGTTCAGATGACGCCCGGATCAATAGCGGTCCCTTTTCAGGAGTTCATCATGAAGGCGTTTGTTTACCGCGGGCCCGGTCGGAAGGCTCTTGAAGATCGCCCTAAACCTGAACTCCAAGGTCCCGGCGACGCGATCGTCAAAATGGTGAAACCATCTGCGGCACCGACCTGCACATCCTCAAAGGCGACGTCGCGACCTGCACGCCGGGGCGCATTCTCGGCCATGAGGGCGTCGGGACCATCGACTCCGTCGGGGCCGGCGTCACCGCCTTCCGCCCCGGCGATCGCCTCGTGCATCTCGTCGTGCGGCAAATGCGAATATTGCCGCCGCGGCATGTATTCTCATTGCCTGACGGGAGGCTGGATTCTCGGCAACGAAATCGACGGCGCGCAGGCCGAATATGTCCGAACGCCGCACGCCGACACCAGCCTCTATCCGATCCCGGAGGGAGCGGACGAAGAGGCGCTCGTCATGCTGAGCGACATTCTGCCGACCGGGTTTGAGTGCGGCGTGCTGAATGGCAAGGTCGCGCCAGGTTCGACAGTCGCGATCGTCGGCTCCGGACCGATTGGGCTCGCGGCCTTGCTTACCGCCCAATTCTATTCCCCCGCGGAGATCATCATGATCGATCTCGACGACAGCCGCCTCGGGATCGCGCGCCAGTTCGGGGCGACGCATACGATCAATAGCACGGATGGCAAGGCGGCTGACGCGGTGAAGACGCTGACCGGCGGCCGCGGCGTCGATACGGCGATCGAGGCCGTCGGGGCGCCGGCGACTTTCGAGCTCTGCGAAGAGCTGGTTGCGCCCGGAGGCGTCATCGCCAATGTCGGCGTCCACGGCCAGAAGGTCGAGCTTCACATCGAACGGCTGTGGTCGCAGAACATCACCATCACGACCCGCCTCGTCGACACCGTCACAACGGTAATTGCTCACGTCCTCATTCTCGACGGAGTTGGAATCGGCTAGGATTTGGCGTCGGGGTGAAAGTTTGACAGCGGAATCGCGAGTTGATTCAAGCTGTGAATGGATCGCGAGACGCTTGATTCGCTCGATAAGGAAACGCTTATCCGCCTCATTCTTTCGCAGGCGGAAGCGATCGAACGCCTGATGCGGGAAGTCCAAGCGCTGCGCGCCGACAACGCCGAACTGCGCGCCAAACTCAATCTGCCGCCAAAGACGCCCGAAAATTCCAGCACGCCGCCGAGCCAGGGACACAAGGCCTCGGGCGAGGAAAGCAAGACGCCCGTGGGAAAGCGGCGCAAGCCGCACGCCGGGGCGCACCGTCCGCTTCATCCCAATCCGGCGGCGAAGCGGGATGTATTCGCCAGCTCCTGCCAGCATTGCGGCGCCTTCTTTTTGGATACGCCGCAGTTCGTCTGCGAGGCCTATGACCATATCGAAATCCCGCGGATAATTCCCCATGTGACGCGCGTTTCGCTTCTGGGCGGAGCCTGCCTGTGCTGCGCCAGGACTTTCAAGGCGCCGCCGCCGCAAGACATGCCGAAAGGCTCGCCCTTTGGTCCAAACTTGCGCGCCCTCGTCATCTATCTGCGCTTCACCCAAGGCATCGCCTTCGAGCGCCTTTCTACTCTCCTGTCCGATCTCCTCGGTCTCGACATCAGCGAGGGCGCGCTCGTCAACATCCTCGACGCCGCGCGGGTTTCTTTTACGGCGGCGACCGCCGCGATCCGCGCCAGGCTGCTCGGCGGAACGATCCTGCAATCCGACGAGACCGGCCTGCGGGTCGGCAAGCAAAATTGGTGGCTGTGGGTCTTCCACCATGACGACAGCGCCCTTTTCGTCGCCGCGCCCTCGCGCGCCAAGAACGTGGTGGAGGACTTCCTTGGCGACTTCCGGCCCGATTTCTGGGTGTCGGACCGTTATGGCGGGCAAATGGGCTGGGCGGCGGTGAACAATCAGGTCTGCCTCGCCCATCTCATCCGCGACGTGCAATATGCCATCGACGCCGGCGACGACATCTTCGCGCCCGAGCTTCGGCGTCTGCTCGGCCGCGCCTGCCGGATCGGGCGACGGCGGGAAAGGCTCGCCGACGCGACCCTGAAGACCTATGCCGCGCGGCTCAACGGCCGCCTCGACGAACTCATGCGCCTTGCGCCGGCGCACGAGGCTGGCGTCAAGCTCCAACGCATGATCAAGAGAACGCGACAATATCTCTTCGTCTTCGTAACGAACCGCGACATTCCGGCGACGAATAACGGCTCCGAGCGCGCATTGCGTCCCTGCGCCGTGTTCCGCAAAATCACCACCGGCTTCCGCACCGAGTGGGGAGCTAAGCTCTACGCCGACATCCGCTCCGTCATCGAAACCGCCCGCCGCCGTTCCATCGGAGCCCTCGAAGCAATCCGTCTCACCCTCGCCGGAGCGCCACTCGCGGATTCAACATAGCCGAAGGCACGTGAGCAATTACTCACAACGCCCATGCTCCTGAAGACGGTGCAGTCGAAAAAGCTCGATCCGACGCGGTTGATTACGCACCGGTTTAAACTCGACCAGATCCTCGAGGCTTACGACACCTTCGGCCGCGCCGCCGACACCCAAGCGCTGAAGGTGATTATCGCGGTCTAGGAATCAACGGCAAACCGACGCACGAAATCTGGATTGCTGTTCTCGCGGCGTGAGCCGCGCAATGTTGCCGACCAATTCATTGCATTGATTCGAAGGTTTGTGCGACAGCCCGAACAGGCGGAGCGGCATCGCGAAGAGCGACTGCGCCTAGGGTCGCCGACAGCGGCTAGTCCCGCTGTGGCGCCCTCCGACGCAGGGACCACGGGTCAAGACGGACGCCGCCAGCACGAATTAGTACCGCCTAGTGAGCGACGCGTTCCAAGCTTTCATCCAAACTGGATTGTTGCGCTCCACGTAATGGGTTGCCAATTGGCGCCCCGTTGGTGAGTTTTTCGTGATAGTTCCCGCTATTGGCATACAACACGCTGCTCAGCACAGCGATAATGGCGCTGAATGCGAATATCCATTTGGGAAATTCTCGCCAACAACGCTGACGCTCCCAATCGGGGTCATGCGGCCGCCAAGCGCTGTCAATTTCAGTCATCTGACGAATTCTCTCCTATTTGTAGGTCTTGTTGCATGGAAAGGTGCGCCAAACGAGTAAAGCCCGCCAAATCTAGCCAAATGATTGTTAACCGATCGCCAGGCGCCGCTGCGCCGGGCCGCGTCTGTCCGGGCATCCGCATCCACGCCATCGTCAGGCGGTCGAAGGGCCACGCGCAATCGGTCATCGCCACGGGCGACCTCATCGTCAATCTCGATCAGAAGACGGTCGAGGTCACCGGCTCCCGCGTGCATCTGACCGGCAAGGAATATCAGATGCTGGAGCTGCTTTCGCTCCGCAAGGGCACCACCCTGACCAAGGAGATGTTCCTCAACCACCTTTACGGCGGGATGGACGAGCCGGAACTGAAGATCATCGACGTGTTCATCTGCAAGCTGCGCAAAAAACTCGCCAACGCCAGCCAGGGCCGCAACTACATCGAGACGGTGTGGGGCCGCGGCTATGTGCTGCGCGAGCCTCTCGACGACGAGGAGCGGATTACGGCGTAGGGCGCGGCCAGTCCGAGGGAATCGCTTCCGCCCATGAGAGGGCGCGCACGTCGTGCCTTAAGGTCCTCTGGGCGCTGTCGCTTGAAGTCGCAGCTGGCCATTCATCTCTTGGCGGCGATTTTGGCGAGCGGGTCGATCCTGTCAAGGACGCGAGCTTCGCTCGCGCCGGCGAAGCCGGTGCTGCGCATCCTTGACAGGATCGCGCCCGCCTCGCCGATAATGCTCGCCGTGCGATGAATGGCGAAGTCTGACGCCGACCCATGAATCAAATCCACGCTTTGAGGCAGTAGGCTCTTGTTCCAGCGCATGGTGGAACGTGGCTGCGGTCGAGTGGCGGTGACGCCCACCGGACCCACCCGCCGCGTTTAATGCGACGAGCCGCCAGGGTCAAGCGACGCCTTCGGAGATTGGGGCGGCGTGGATGTTTGCGGCAGTAACTGGCTCGCGGTTTCGGCGATCTTTTTCAGCGCTACTCTGTCGTCGTCTGTGAGAGCGGCGGAGACGGGACAGTCGGGCGCTAGGATGCCTTCCGCAAGCTTTGGAGCGAAAGGCCCTGCTTCCTTTACATGAGTGCCCTTCCCGAATGGCGCAAGATTAAGGGCGTGCACAACAGAGGTGGCGGACTCGCCGCCGGAGCAGGCAATTTTTTTGAGCTCATCCGCCAGAGCTATTTGATAGGTCAGGAGGTCGACACCCTGTTTTTGAATCGCACGCGTCGTATCCATTTCGGGGCCGATTATTCCCGGATCCAAGATGCCGACGCGGTCCAGCGCATCGTTACGCCTTGTGTCGTCTCCCACTTCCTTCACGATATCGGCCCGCAGGGCGGCGAACGCATCGCTCGATAAGGGGCTTTCCCTTAACTGATCCATGAAGACGTCGGTCAAAGTGGCGGCTTCAAAGCGCGTGCGCCACAAGGCGGCCCCCTGCATATCTGTTCCAGCAAATCCTGCGCGATCGAAATTTGCGCCCTGAAGCTGCGTGCCTCTGAGCTGCGCACCCTGAAGCTGCGCGTCTTCGAGCGACGCACCCTGAAGCTGAGCGCCGTTGAGCGCCGCTCCCTGGAGCTGAGCGGCGTCGAGCGCGGCGCCTTGAAGCTGCGCCAAGAAGAGCCACGCGGCTTGGAGCTGCGCCAAGTAGAGTGATGCGCCCTGCAGCTGTGCTTGAGTAAGCAAGGCACCCTGAAGCTGCGCGTAGGCGAGCGAAGCGCCCTGAAGCTGCGCCTGGGCGAGCAAGGTGCCCTGAAGCTGCGCGAAGTCGAGCGACGCACCCTGAAGATGGGCGCCCTCCAGATCGGTCTTGCGCAAATCTGCGCGATCGAAACGGGCGCCTTCTAGATGGCGCGCGCGGAAGGAGAATGTGTGCTTGGCCCAGTTGAGCTTGTTCTGATCGTCGATTTTTTCGGCCTCAAGCAGATCGAAGCCGGGCAGCACGAGCGTGTTCGAAAACAGGCTTTTGCGCCGCCGCGTCATATCATCAACTCTGCCATTGAACAAAACGTCGTGGAAAGAAGTCCAAGTTATGAAATGCCGCTCGACATATTCTGGTGCGCCAATTTCTTGCGAGACCGCCCTCCTATATCTTCCCTGAGCGACTTTCGCGTAGGTTATGTTGGTTTTTTCTGTTTCCGTAGCAGGAATCCACCGCACATTGCGCATGCTCTCATCCAGCCATTCGCCGGGAAACGTCGCCGCCGTGAAGGCGAGCCCGATCGGGAAGAAGCTCGCCAGCGTCAGGACAGGGTGACGCCAAAGCTTCGGCCATTCGAGGCTGCTGCGGCCTGCGAGCACGGCGGGCCACAGCGCCCACAACAAAATAACATCGCCGAAGATCGCAAAGCGCTGGACCCAGGTGACCCATTCGAGATGATAGGGAAGAAACTGCGCCTGGATCAGCAGCAGCAGAAGCACCGGGCCAATGACGAGAGAAATCCAGGCGATGGCCAGCAAAATCCAGCCGAGGCCTCCGTGGCAAATCTCGTGGGGACCTGCCAGGAACTGCACGAAAATATTACTCGGCAGCCGCCGCCGGTCGGCGTCTTGCTGCTTGTCCGTATCGCCGAATTCGCCGCGCAGCGCCTTATCGTAAGCGCCGACCTTCGCGGCCAGCATGACGAAATGGACGAGCGTATACGCGTGCACGATGAAGAACAGGATCGGCGCGAGAAAGAAGAAAGCGACGAGCGGCAACTCGACATTGAGGAAGGGCAGCTTGACCGCATTCTCAAGCAGAAGGTCTTTGTGGGTGACTCCGCCCGCCGCGACGCCGAAGTAGAACAGCGCGAAAAGATAGCTGAGCCACAGGCCGCCGCTGATCGTCGCCGCATCCTCGACGCTCTTGCGCGCGGCTTCCAGCGCAGGGGAGGTTTGGGCCGGCGCATCGGGCGCGGGCGCGGCTTTACCCGCCTCGCCCGGCTCTGGCGCGGTGCCTGAGAAATCATCTTCGCGGCCTGATTTTGTCATGCGCCGCCTCCCCGGCGCTCAGTCTCGCGCCAAGGGGAGCGTCAGGCAAGCGCAATGCGCGCGCAGCCTTGTAGGTTGGCGAGTTCAAAACGTCCGATCGAGGGCCAAAACCGGTCAAAGCGTTTCACGTGAAACGAGGCTCTACGCCGCCGCCTCGCATGCCGCCGCCGGCAGCGCTTCGAGCGTGACGGAGTCCGCGTCGGCGACGACGTTGAGGATCATATGCGCCGCCTTGGCGACAAGGCCGGTGTAAAACGGCTGGATGGCGTGGGCGTCGATCGCATGATGCTCAGCCATTCCCGCCAGAAGGGCCGGCGTGTGGCTGGCGAGCTTGGCGTTCGGCCCTTTGGCGGTCACGCTGACGCGCAGACCGTCCGCGCTCTCGCGGGCCGTCACCGTGATCACGCCGCCGCGCGGAATCGCCGCCGCCGCGATCAGGCAGAGATTCAAGATCAGCTTGACCTTGTTCTTGGGCATCAGGACGCGGGCGGCGCGCCATTCAACTTGCGTTTTCTGATCGGCGAACAGGCCGCGCACGACTTTTTCGGCCTCGCCCGTGTCGATCGAGGCGCCCGCCGATCCGGCGGCGCCGAAAGCCAGCCGGCAGAATTGCAGCCGCGCCGAGGCGGTCTCGGCGCTCTTCTTGATGAGGTCGAGGGCAACGGCGCGCATCTCCTCGTCCTCCTCGTCCTCCAGGACCTCAAGACCGTTGACGATGGCGCCGACCGGGCTGATCACGTCGTGGCAAATCCGCGAGCAGAGAAGCGCCGCGAGATCGAGTTCGTCGAGTGCGAAATCCGTCATGATCCATCCGCCTGCGGCTTAGGCCCTGTGATTCGGCATCAAATCATATGCCGCTGTCTTACGCTATCGCGCAGCCTATCCGAAAGGCCTGTGACGCCCGCGCACCGCGTTCGGGGCAGGGCGGATGGCTGATTTTGCGGCGAACAGATTAACAAAATGTTCGCTAAAAGGCAGGGCGGCCCGGAGCATCACGCTTCGGGCCGCCCTTGCTTCTGTCGCATAAAAGCGCCGGTCTGTCAGCCGAACTGGTTCATCGTGTTGTGAGAGCCGCCCGCCTTCAGAGCCGCTTCGCCGGCGAAATACTCCTTGTGATCGTCGCCCAAGTCGGAACCCGCCATGTTCTGGTGCTTGACGCAGGCGATGCCCTGGCGAATTTCCTGACGCTGGACGTTGCGGACATAGCCGAGCATGCCCTGGTCGCCAAAATATTCCTTGGCCAGATTGTCGGTGGAGAGCGCCGCCGTGTGATAGGTCGGAAGCGTGATGAGGTGGTGGAAAATGCCCGCCCGTTTCGAGGCGTCCGCCTGGAAGGTGCGGATGCGCTCGTCGGCTTCGGCGGCCAATTCCGTACCGTCGTAGTCGACGCTCATCAGGGCGGCGCGGTCATAGGCGGAGACGTCCTTGCCGGCCGCCTTCCAGGCGTCGAACACCTGCTGGCGGAAATTCAGCGTCCAGTTGAAGGACGGCGAATTGTTGTAGGCCAGCTTGGCGTTGGGGATGACTGCGCGGATGCGGTCGACCATGCTGGCGATCTGCTCGATATGCGGCTTTTCGGTCTCGATCCACAGGAGATCGGCGCCGTTCTGCAGCGAGGTGATGCAGTCGAGCACGCAACGGTCCGGGCCGGTGCCGGGACGGAATTGATAGAGGTTGCTGGCGAGGCGCTTCGGCCGCAGCAGCTTGCCGTTGCGGTTGATGATGACGTCGCCGTTGCGGGTCTCGCCGGGGGCGACTTCCTCGCAATCGAGGAAGCTGTTGTACTGGTCGCCGAGGTCGCCAGGTTCGTGGCTGACGGCGATCTGCTGGGTGAGGCCGGCGCCGAGTGAATCGGTGCGGGTGACGATGATGCCGTCTTCGACGCCAAGCTCGAGGAAAGCGTAGCGGCAGGCGCGGACCTTGGCGAGGAAGACTTCATGCGGCACGGTCACCTTGCCGTCCTGATGGCCGCACTGCTTTTCGTCCGACACCTGGTTTTCGATCTGAAGCGCGCAGGCGCCCGCCTCGATCATTTTCTTGGCGAGGAGATAGGTCGCTTCCGCGTTGCCAAAGCCCGCGTCGATGTCCGCGATGATCGGCACGACATGGGTCTGATAGTTGTCCACGACCGCCAGCAGCTCTTTTTCTTTCGCGCCGTCGCCGGCCTTGCGCGCAGCGTCGATGGCGCGGAACAAGCCGCCGAGCTCGCGCGCGTCCGCCTGCCGCAGGAAGTTGTACAGCTCTTCGATGAGCGCCGGCACCGACGTCTTCTCATGCATCGACTGATCGGGCAGCGGGCCGAATTCGGACCGTAGCGCGGCGACCATCCAGCCGGACAGATACAGGTACCGCCGGTCCGTCGCGCCGAAATGCTTCTTGACGGAGATCACCTTCTGCTGGCCGATAAAGCCATGCCAGCAGCCCAGCGACTGAGTGTAAAGGGCTGGGTCGGCGTCATAGGCCGCCATGTCCTTGCGCATGATAGCGGCGGTATATCTTGCGATATCGAGACCGGTCTGGAAGCGGTTCTGGAGGCGCATGCGCGCGACCGACTCGGGGTTGATGCCGTTCCATGCGCCGTTCTGGCTTTCGACGAGCTGCTTTACCCGGGCGATATGGCTCTGATATCCGTTGGGCTGACCCGTCTGGGGGATCTGGCTTTGATAGGTCATCGCGCCCCCCATGTCTGGTCCTCAAAGCGGATCGCTTTGGTCATTTTGTTCTCCACAAATCACAGCGTTCACAGCAATTGACAATCTCCGCTTACGCGGCGGAGGATGGGGCATATAGCCGACAAATTTCTTTTCCAGGCAAGTTATTCGGCGCAGAATGAAGTGATAGTGTAAATTATTTACATTGTAAACTTGTGTGTAAGTAAGAGATTTACAAATGGGCGTTGAAGGACCTCCTCGCAAAATTTTCGCCGGACCGCGCCTCAAGCGGTTGCGCCGCGAGCGTCGGCTGACGCAAGCCCGCATGGCCGACGAACTCGACGTGTCGCCAAGCTATCTGAACCTCATGGAGAGCAATCAGCGGCCGATCACCGTGCAGGTGCTGATCCGCCTCGCCGACGTTTATGGCATCGACCCGCGCGATTTCATGGAAATCGAGGGGGAGCAATCGGTCGGCGATATGGAGCAGATCCTGGCCGACCCGCTGTTCCGCGACGCCGTCGTGCCGCGCGCCGAAGTGCGCGACGCCGCCGAACATTCGCCCGCCCTCCTCGCCGCCATGCTTCGCCTCTATCGCGCTTACGCCACGGCGCGGGAGGCGAGCGAGGCCGGCGTCCTGTCGGGCGCCGACCGGGACCGCGCCGAACCGCTTCTCGCCGAAAGCCCGATCGAAAAGGTGCGCGGCATCCTGCAGGACGCGCGCAACCATTTCCCCGATCTCGATCACGCCGCCGAATCTTTCGCCGCATCCCTGCCATTGGAGGCGCATGGCCTGTTTTCGGCTCTCGTCGAATATTTGCGCAGCCGCCACGGCATTCGCGTGCGCGCGCTTCCGCTCGAGGTTATGGGCGACCGCCTGCGTTGGTACGACCACCATCGCAAACAATTGATGATCTCCGAAATCATGGATCAGCCTGGCCGAACCTTCCAGGCCGCATATCAATTAGCCTTGGCCGAATTCAGCGGACTCCTCAACGAAACCGTCTCTCGGCTCGAACCGACGGATGAAGTCGCCCGGAAATTGTTGCGCGTGACCCTCGCCAATTATTTCGCCGCGGCGGTCATGATGCCCTACAACCAATTCTATGAGGCGGCCGAACTTCTCGGTTACGACGTCGAGGTTTTGGGGGCGCGCTTCGGCGCGAGCTTCGAGCAGGTGGCGCATCGCCTGACGACGCTGTCGCGGCAGAACGCGCGCGGCATTCCATTTTTTCTGCTGCGGGTCGATATCGCCGGCAACGTCTCGAAGCGTTTTTCCTCGGGTCGCTTTCCCTTCGCCAATTCCGGCGGCACCTGCGCTTTGTGGAATATTCATGCAACCTTCGCCGATCCCGGCCACATTCTGACGCAGGTCATCGAATTGACCGATGGGTCGCAATGGTTCTCGATCGCGCGCGCGGTGCGCCGCTCGATTACGCCATGGGCCGGGATCGAGCCCCGTTTCGCCATCGGCCTCGGCTGCGAACTCAAATTCGCGCGGCGCCTCGTTTACGCCAAGCGCCTCGATTTCGATGCGCCGGAGCCAATGCCAATCGGGGTCAACTGCCGCCTTTGCGAACGGCCGAGCTGCCCGCAACGCGCCGCCCCGCCGGCCCTGCGCCCGCTTCTCGTCGATAAATCCGCGCGCAACGTCTCGCCCTTTCCGTTCAAGGATCTTTGAGGCGCGGATGGCGGTTTCGCGGCCGGCGCTTCGGAAATGTCGCGCGTCGCGAAGTCCTCTACGCCGCGCTGGTCAAAGTGTACGGGCCTGCGCCGGAAGGCCAGCGGCGCTATAGCCCGGCAGTTTGCACCGGCGCACATAAGCACCGCGTCGAAGGCAACCCCGATCCTAAGCACATTCCACTTCGTTCTCGGAGCGCCAAAACCTCAATATCAGGATGGGCAATCGCCGCATGACGCGACTGACCAATGCCTTCTCCAAAAAGGCGGAAAACCACGCGCACATGATGGCTGCGTATTTCATGCACTACAATTTCGTGCGCATCCACCAAACGCTCAAGCTAACCCCCGCGAAGGCGGCTGGCGTGACTCCGAAGCTTTTGGGAAATGTCTGATATGGTTGCGGTGCTGGAAGTATGGGAGGGGTTATATGGCAAATCGGTCGCGAGGGACTGAATTCGTCCGATGGTTTGCGCCGCTGCTTGATGTTCTTCGTGATCTTGGCGACAGCGGCCGTCCGAAAGAAGTGGGCGAGAAGATCGCCGAGCGGCTCCGCGTTCCCGACGCTGACCTCAATCGCACGAACAAGAACGGCCTATCGCGCTTCGATAATCAGGTCGCGTGGGCGCGGTTCTATCTTGCTAAGCCTGGCCTCATCGATACGTCGCGGCGCGGCGTATGGACCCTGACCGAAGCGGGCCGACAGACCAAGCTGGATCATGACAGCGCCCTTCGGCTCTTTCAGGACGTCGCCAAGACGTTCCGCAATGAACAAGGCGACGCTGAATTAGTCGACGAAACGCCCGCGCCAGAGGAAAAGCCGGAAGAGCAACCATTCCGCGATGAGATGGTGCGCATCCTTCATGCGCTATCGCCCGATGGGTTTGAGCGCCTGTGCAAGCTGATTCTAAGGGAAGTCGGGTTCGAAGAAGTAACCGTGACCGGACAGACCGGCGACGGCGGCATCGACGGATTTGGCGTCTTGCGGACGAACCGCTTGATCACTGATCGCGTCCTTTTCCAGTGCAAACGGCATACGAAACAAGTGTCGCCGGCCTACATTCGGGAATTTCGGGGAGCGATGGCGAACCGGGCGAACCGTGGTATTTTCCTCGCTACAAGCACATTCAGCGTCGAGGCAAGACGCGAGGCAAGTCGGGAAGGCGCAGCGCCGATTGAATTGGTCGACCTCGACGGTCTGATCTCACTGCTTACGGACCTCGGGCTCGGGATCACGACGCGGTCGACGTTCGCGGTCGATCAAGCATTTTTCCGGGACTACATGCCGCTCACGAGCTAGGGACACGGCAATTCAAACTGTACCACTACCCCGACGAGCTAGTCCGCGTCGACAATCTGGGCTTAGATCACGATGACTTTGGACCGATTCCGTCCAAAGCCATCGCGATCGATTGCGGCGACTTTACGCCGCCGCCGGACGGGGAAACGCGCGACGGAGGCGATCTCGGGACCATGGGTGCCCAGCGGCCCTACCCTTGAAATTGCGTCCGCTACATGTGAATCTGCCGCTTCTCGACGGCGAGCGCGGCTTCGCGCATGGCTTCCGAAAGCGTCGGATGCGCATGGCAGGTGCGCGCCAAGTCTTCCGAGGATCCGCCGAACTCCATCAAGACGCAAGTCTCGGCGATGAGTTCGCCCGCGCCGACGCCGATGATATGGACGCCGAGGACGCGGTCGGTCGCGGCGTCGGCCAGAAATTTGACGAAACCGTCGGTCTGCCGCATCGCCCGCGCGCGCCCGTTGGCGGTGAAGGGAAATTTGCCGACCTTATAGGCGATCCCCTTGGCGGCCAGCTCGTCTTCGGTCGCGCCGACGGAAGCGATTTCCGGGCTCGTGTAGACGACGGAGGGAATGACCTCGTAATTCACATGGCCGTGCTGGCCGGCGATAATCTCGGCGACGGCGAGCCCCTCATCCTCGGATTTGTGGGCCAGCATCGGGCCGCGCACGACATCGCCGATGGCGTATATGCCGGGCACATTGGTGGCGAAATGATCGTCGATCAAGACTTGGCCGCGTTCGGTCGCGACGCCGATCTTTTCGAGTCCGAGGCCATCCGTGACCGGGCGCCGCCCGATAGACACCAGAACGACGTCGGCCTCCAGCGTCGAAGCCGCGCCACCGGCGGCCGGCTCGATCGTCACGCGCAAGCGCTCGCCCTTGTCGATCTTCGTCACTTTCTGGCCAAGCAGGAAAGTGAAGCCCTGCTTTTGCAGAATGCGTTGAAACTGCTTGGCGACCTCCGTGTCAGTGCCGAGCAGGATGCGATCCAGAAATTCGACGACGGTCACGTTGCTCCCGAGCCGACCCCACACCGAGCCGAGCTCGAGGCCGATGACGCCGCCGCCGACGACCAGCAGATCCTTCGGCGGCGGGGCGAGGCTGAGCGCGCCGGTCGAAGACACAATCCTCTCTTCGTCGATCTCGACGCCGGGAAGCGGCGTCACGTCCGATCCCGTCGCGATGACGATGTTCTTGGCCGAGACGGTCTGCTTCGCGCCATCGTCCGCGGTGACCTCGACCTCGCCCGGCGCCTTGATCTCGCCGGCGCCGAAGAAGGAGTCGATTTTGTGTTTCTTGAACAGGAAGGCGACGCCATTGACGTTGGCGGAGACGGTGTCGTCCTTGTGCTTCAGCATCGCCGCCAGATCGAGCTTCGGCTTGCCGACAAGGACGCCGAAGGCCGCGAGATCATGATCCGCCTCGGCGAATTTCTCCGAGGCGAAAAGGAGGGCCTTGGAGGGGATGCAGCCGATATTGAGGCAGGTGCCGCCATGCGTCTTGGTTTTGCGTCTCTCGACGACGGCCACCTTCATGCCGAGCTGCGCGGCGCGGATGGCGCAGACATAGCCGCCGGGGCCGGTTCCGATGACGATAAGATCGTAAGTTGACATGACGCCTCACTGAGTCGACCTCATCCGAGGAGCTGCCGGCGGCGGCGTCTCGCAGGATGATGCGAGGAAATACGGACCCATGGACCCGGAAGGAGGGTTGCAGCCGCGCGCCTGACCGACGGCGCGGATAGTCGTTTCAAATATCGAGGACGAAGCGCGCCGGATCCTCCAGCGCCTCCTTGACGCGGACGAGGAAGGTCACGGCCTCCTTGCCGTCGACGATGCGATGGTCATAGGAGAGCGCGAGATACATCATCGGGCGGATCTCGATCTTGCCGCCGAGGACGACTGGACGCTCTTGGATCTTATGCATGCCCAAAATGCCCGATTGCGGCGCATTGAGGATCGGCGTCGACATCAGCGAGCCATAGATGCCGCCATTGGTGATGGTGAAGGTGCCGCCCTGCATCTCCTCGATCTTGAGTTGGCCGTCCCGCGCGCGTTTGCCATAGGCCGCGATCGCCTTCTCGATCGCCGCGATGCCGAGCTGGTCGGCGTCGCGCACGACCGGCACGACGAGTCCTTTCTCGGAGCCGACGGCGATGCCGATGTGATAGTAGTTCTTGAAGATCAGGTCGTCGCCGTCGATCTCGGCGTTGACCGACGGAATCTCCTTCAGCGCGCCGACGACGGATTTGACGAAGAAGCCCATGAAGCCGAGCTTCGAGCCATGCTTCTTCTCGAACACGTCTTTATACTTGGACCGCAGCGCCATGACCTCGGTCATGTCGACCTCGTTGAAGGTCGTCAGCATGGCGGCGGTGTTTTGCGCGTCCTTGAGGCGGCGCGCGATGGTCTGGCGCAGGCGCGTCAAGCGCACCCGCTGTTCGCGCTCGGCGTCGGTGGCTGGCGAAGGGGCTCTGGCCTGGACCGGGGCGGCGGGGGCAGGAGCAGGAGCAGGCGCAGGCTGGGCGAGCTTGGCGAGGACATCGCCCTTCAGCACCTGGCCGCGGACGCCGGAGCCGGCGATGGAAGCTGCATCGACATTATTGTCGGCGGCGATTTTCGCCGCGGCCGGCGACGGCTGCATGACGGGCTGGCCTGCGGCCGGAGCGGGCGCCGCTGGAGCCGGCGCCGCCGCCGCTGGCTGAGCCTCGGACTTCGCCGGCGCCGCGCCGGAATCGCTGATCTGCCCCAATAGCGCGCCGACGCCGACCGTTTCGCCGTCTTTGACGGCGATTTCGGCGAGCACGCCGGACGAAGGCGCGTTGACCTCGAGGGTCACTTTGTCGGTTTCAAGCTCGACCAACGGCTCGTCCGCCTTGACGGCGTCGCCCGCCTTTTTGAACCAACGTCCGATCGTTGCTTCGCTGACCGATTCGCCTAAAGTCGGAACGCGGATTTCAATCGTCATCTCGCTTCGCCCATCTCATGCTGCCGCCCGATCTGCGATCGGATCATGCGTTAAAACAAAGAGTTAAAGAGCGCAATCCTTGTCCAGACTCGCGCCCCGCGCGACAACCCGGGCGCGGTCTCGCCGGCGGTCAGGGCGCATAGACTTCGTCCATGAACGCCTTGAGTTGAGCCACATGCTTCGGCATCAGGCCGGTGGCGGTCGCCGCCGCCGCCGGTCGGCCGACATAGCGCGGCCGCGAGGATTTGCCGCCGACCTGGCCAAGCACCCATTCGAGATAGGGATCGACGAAATTCCAAGCGCCCATGTTCTTCGGCTCTTCCTGACACCAGACCACCTCGGCCTGCTTGAAACGCGACAGGAGGTTGACGAGCGCCTTCAGCGGGAAGGGATAGAGCTGCTCGACGCGCAGCAGGTAGACGTCCTCGACGCCGCGCTTCTCGCGCTCCTCGAGGAGATCGTAATAGACCTTGCCGGTGCAAAGAACGACGCGCCTGATCTCGGCGTCCGGTTTGATTTTGTACTCGGCGGGGAATTTTTCGCCGTGATCGCGCAGCACGCGATGGAACGACGAGCCGATGATGAATTCGTCGAACCGCGACACGCAGCGCTTGTGGCGCAGCAGGGATTTCGGCGTCATCAGGATCAGAGGCTTGCGGAATTCGCGTTTCAACTGGCGGCGCAGGATATGGAAATAATTGGCCGGCGAGGTGCAGTTGGCGACCTGCATGTTGTCTTCCGCGCACATTTGCAGATAGCGCTCGAGGCGGGCCGAGGAATGCTCCGGCCCCTGACCCTCATAGCCGTGTGGCAACAGGCAGACGAGCGCCGACATGCGCAGCCATTTCCGCTCGCCAGCCGACAGGAACTGATCGAACAGCACCTGGGCGCCGTTGGCGAAATCGCCGAATTGCGCCTCCCACAACACCAGCGCATTGGGCTCGGCCAGCGAATAGCCGTATTCGAACCCGAGCACGGCTACTTCCGAGAGCATCGAATTGATGACTTCGAAATGGGCCTGCTCGTCGCGGATGTGGTTCAAAGGCACGTAACGGGCTTCGGTCTCCTGATCGTTGAGGACGGAGTGGCGCTGCGAAAAGGTCCCGCGCTCGCAGTCCTGACCGGACAGCCGCACCGGATAGCCTTCGTCGACGAGCGTGCCGAAGGCCAGCGCCTCAGCCATCGCCCAGTCGATCCCCTGGCCGGTCTCGATCATCTTGCGCCGGTTATCGAGCAGCCGGGCGACGGTTTTGTGGATGTTGAATCCGGCGGGAACGGTGGTGAGGCGCTCGCCGATCTCCTTCACCCGGACGGGGTCGACGCCGGTGCGGCCGCGGCGATCGTCTTCGGGGCTCGCGGCGACTTGGAGGCCGGACCAGCGGCCATCGAGCCAGTCGGCCTTGTTCGGCAGGTAGGATTGGCCCGCTTCGAATTCGGCTTCGAGACGGGCGCGCCAATTGGCCTGCAGCTTTTCGACTTCGCCCGGCGCCACGACGCCCTCTTTGAGCAGCTTCTCGGCATAAATGTCGAGGGTCGTGCGATGCGCGCGAATCCTCTTGTACATGATCGGCTGGGTGAAGCTCGGCTCGTCGCCCTCGTTGTGGCCAAAGCGGCGATAGCAGAACATGTCGATCACGACCGGCTTATGGAATTTCTGCCGGAACTCGATGGCCACCTTCGCGGCGTAGACCACCGCTTCGGGATCGTCGCCATTGACGTGAATGATCGGCGCCTCGATCATTTTCGCGGTGTCGGACGGATAGGGTGACGAACGCGAGTAGCGCGGCGAGGTCGTGAAGCCGATCTGGTTGTTGATGATGAAATGGATCGAACCGCCGGTGCGATAGCCTTTGAGGCCGGACAGGCCGAAACATTCGGCGATGACGCCCTGGCCGGCGAAAGCGGCGTCGCCATGCAGCAACAACGGCAGGACTTGCGTGCGGTCGACGACGTCGTGCAGCTGATCCTGCTTGGCGCGCACCTTGCCGAGGACCACCGGGTCGACGATTTCGAGATGCGACGGATTGGCCGTCAGCGACAAATGCACCTGGTTGTTGTCGAAATCGCGATCCGACGAGGCGCCGAGATGATATTTGACGTCGCCTGAACCTTCGACGTCGTCCGGCGTTTGCGAGCCGCCCTTGAATTCGTTAAAGATCGCGCGATGCGGTTTGCCCATGACCTGCGAAAGGACGTTCAGCCGTCCGCGATGGGCCATGCCGAGGACGATCTCGCGAACGCCGAGGGCGCCGCCGCGCTTGATGATCTGCTCCAGCGCCGGAACCAGCGCCTCGCCGCCGTCGAGCCCGAACCGTTTGGTCCCCGTATATTTGACGTCGAGAAACTTCTCGAAACCTTCGGCTTCGATCAGTTTGTTCAAAATCGCGCGCTTGCCTTCGCGGGTGAAGGAGATCTCCTTGCCCGGACCCTCGATCCGCTCCTGCATCCAGGATTTTTCCGCTGGATCCTCGATGTGCATGAATTCGAAGCCGATCGTATCGCAATAGGTGCGGCGAAGGATCGGCAGCATCTCGCGAATGGTTGCGAATTCGAGCCCAAGGACATGATCGAGGAAGATTTTGCGATCATAGTCGGCTTCGGTGAAGCCATAGGTCGCCGGGTGCAGCTCTTCATTGTCCTTCGGCTGCTCGATGCCGAGAGGATCGAGCCGCGCGTGCAAATGGCCGCGCATGCGGTAGGCCCGGATCATCATCAAGGCGCGCACCGAATCGCGCGTCGCGCGGTGAACGTCGGGGCCCGCCGGCTCCGGCTTTGGTTCCGGCTTGGCTTCGGCCTTGGCGCCGGGTTTCGCGGCAAGAGCCGCTTTCTGCTCCACCTGGCTCCAGTCGCCGTCGAGGGCCGAGATTAGTTCGCCGTTCGGCGCGAGCGGCCAGTTCGGCTTTTGCCAATGCGGGCCGTTGGCGCTGGTTTCGACCGCGATGCGATCATCCTTGAGTTGCCCGAAAAACGCCCGCCACTCGGGCTCGACGGAATTGGGGTCGCGCTCGAAAGCGGCCTGAAGCTGTTCAACATAGGCGGCGTTGCCGCCGTATAGAAATGAGGTCTGCGCGAATTTAGCGTTCGGCTCCGAGCGGCCCGCGCCGGCCCCGCCCGAACCATTCGCCGTCTCACTGCCGTTTTGGCGCGCCATCTGTCTCGTCCCTGAATTTCGCGCTTGGCCTAAGGCTCTCTACACAGGCGGAGCCGACGGACCGAGCTCTTGGCTTAATCGATTAGCATATATCTAAGCCTTCGCGCGCGTAATCACATCAAAAACTCTGCAATTTTCCGGCGCGCCGGCTTGCGATCCAATAAATTTATGCGGCGATCGGTTGCGGGCGGGGACCATCGCCGAGCGCGCCTTGGCGGCCTCGTCTCGGCTCTTTTTTCTTACTCTCAGCAAAGCACTCGCGGCCCCGCCAGCTCGCCCTCAGGAACAGCTAAGGTTTTGTTTTATCGTCCTCTTTCAACATAGCCAAACTCGCCGGAGTCCGCCTCGGCTGAAGGCGATCCGGAGGGCGGGGCGCTTTCCGTCGGCCCCTTCGGCGTTGACGATGCGCTAAGCGCGCAGCATCTCGGCCAAGGTGTGGCCGAGCCGCGCCGGCGAGGGGGACACGCAAATCCCCGCCGCCTCCATCGCCGCGATCTTGTCATCCGCTCCGCCCTTGCCGCCGGCTATGATCGCGCCGGCGTGGCCCATGCGGCGCCCGGGAGGCGCGGTGCGCCCGGCGATAAATCCGACCATCGGCTTTTTCCGGCCGCGTTTGGCTTCGTCCTTGACGAATTGGGCGGCGTCCTCCTCGGCGGAGCCGCCGATTTCCCCGATCATCACGATCGAATGGGTGTCGGGGTCAGCCAAGAAAAGTTCGAGAATTTCGATGAATTCCGCGCCCTTTACCGGATCGCCGCCTATGCCGACGGCCGTCGTCTGCCCCAGATTTTCGACGGTCGTTTGGAATACCGCCTCATAGGTCAAGGTGCCGGAGCGCGACACGATGCCGACCGAGCCTTTCTTGAAGATATTGCCCGGCATGATGCCGATTTTGCTTTCGCCAGCGGTCATCACGCCAGGGCAATTCGGTCCGATCAGGCGCGATTTCGATCCCGAGAGCGCGCGCTTGACCTTGATCATGTCCTGCACCGGAATCCCTTCGGTGATGCAGACGATCAGCGGGATCTCGGCGTCGATCGCCTCGCAAATCGCGTCGGCGGCGCCCGGCGGGGGGACATAGATGACGCTGGCGTCGGCGCCGGTCGCGTCTTTTGCTTCATCGACGGTATCGAACACCGGCAGGCCGAGGTGAGTCGTGCCGCCTTTGCCGGGCGAGGTGCCGCCGACCATCAAAGCGCCATAGGCGATCGCCTGTTCCGAGTGGAACGTGCCGTTCTTGCCGGTAAAACCCTGGCAGATGATCTTGGTGTCCTTATTGATCAAAATCGACATGGCTCAGGCTTTCTTGACGGCGGCGACGATTTTCTGGGCCGCGTCGTCGAGATCGTCGGCGGGGATGACGTTGAGGCCCGATTCAGTGATGATCTTCTTGCCGAGCGCGACATTCGTGCCCTCGAGCCGGACGACCAGAGGCACGGCGAGCCCGACGTCCCTGACCGCGGCGATGACGCCCTCGGCGATCACGTCGCATTTCATAATGCCGCCGAAGATATTCACCAGAATGCCTTTGACCTGCGGGTCGGCGGTAATGATCTTGAAGGCCTCCGTCACCTTTTCTTTGGTCGCGCCGCCGCCGACGTCGAGGAAATTGGCGGGCTCGGCGCCGTAAAGCTTGATGATGTCCATGGTCGCCATGGCGAGGCCGGCGCCATTGACCATGCAGCCGATCTCGCCGGACAGGGAAATATAGTTGAGGTCGTGCTTCGACGCCTCGATCTCTTTGGGGTCCTCCTCAAATTCATCGCGCAGGGCGAACAGCTCCGGGTGACGGAACAGCCCGTTGGAATCAAACGACACTTTGGCGTCGAGACAGACGATCCTCTGATCCCCCGAAACGATCAACGGATTGATCTCGAGCATCGCCATGTCCGAGGCGACAAAGGCGTTGTAGAGCTGCGTCGTCAGTTTCCCCGCCTGCTTGGCGAGATCGCCGTCGAGACCCAGCGCCCTGGCGAGCCTGCGACCGTGATGAGGCATCACGCCTGTCGCCGGATCGACCGAAAAGGTGACGATCTTTTCCGGCGTCTTATGGGCGACCTCCTCGATGTCCATGCCGCCCTCGGTCGAAACCACGAAGGACACCCGGCTCGTTGAACGATCGACCAGCAGAGAGACATAGAACTCCTTGGCGATCTCGGAGCCTTCCTCGAGGTAAAGCCTGTTGACTTGCTTGCCGGCCGGCCCGGTCTGGACGGTAACCAGCGTTCGTCCCAACATCTCATCGACGAAAGCTTCGACCTCGGCTGCCGATTTTGCGAGCCGCACGCCGCCTTGCGGGCCGGCCTCCGGCTCCTTGAAGCGGCCCTTGCCGCGCCCGCCCGCGTGGATCTGCGATTTCACGACGAATACAGGGCCGCCCAGCGTGGCCGCGGCGGCCGCCGCGGCGTCTTTCTCGAGGATGGGAACGCCGCGCGAAACCGGAACGCCGAATTCCTTCAGGACTGCCTTGGCCTGATATTCATGAATGTTCATGGGTAATTCTCTTCTTGGGCCGTCTTTATTGCGGAACTTACGCTTCGCAGTCGGGGAAGGAAATAGCCGGCTCCCATCAGCGTCGCAGAGGCGGCCGGGACCCCGCCCGGCGGTCAACCGGCGAGAGCGGGATTGATGGTCTTGCACGCCTCGACAAGGCTGCGAACCGAGGCGACCGACTTGGCGAACATCGCTTTTTCGGTCTCATCGAGCTCGACTTCAACGATTTTCTCGACGCCGTTGGCGCCGATCACCACGGGGACGCCGACATAAAGCTTGTCGACGCCATATTCGCCGTTAAGCTGGGCGGCGCAAGGCAGCACGCGGCGCTTGTCCTTGAGATAGGATTCGGCCATCGCGATCGCCGAGGCGGCCGGCGCGTAGAAGGCCGAGCCGGTCTTCAAGAGATTGACGATTTCGCCGCCGCCCTTTCGGGTGCGCTCGACGATGGCGTTGAGCCTCTCCTGCGTCGTCCAGCCTGTCTTCACGAGGTCGGTCAACGGAATGCCGGCGATCGCCGAATAGCGCAGCGACGGCACCATGTCGTCGCCATGGCCGCCGAGCACGAAGGCGGTGATGTCCTCGACCGACACATTGAATTCCTCGGAAAGGAAGTAGCGGAACCGCGCCGAATCGAGCACGCCGGCCATGCCGACGATTTTGGCGGGGGGGAGCCCGGAAGCCTTCTGCAGCGCCCACACCATCGCGTCGAGCGGATTGGTGATGCAGATCACGAAAGCGTCCGGAGCATATTGCTTGATGCCGTCGCCGACGGCGTCCATCACCTTGAGATTGATGCTGAGAAGGTCGTCGCGGCTCATGCCGGGCTTGCGGGGCACGCCGGCGGTGACGATGATCACGTCGGCGCCGGCGATGTCCGCATAGGAATTTGTGCCCTTCAATGAAGCGTTGAAGCCTTCGACCGGACCCGATTCGGCGAGATCGAGCGCTTTGCCCTGCGGCGTGCCTTCCGCGATGTCGAAAAGGACGGCGTCCCCGAGCTCTTTCAGCGCGGCGAGGTGAGCCAACGTGCCGCCAATTTGTCCGGCTCCGATCAAAGCGATCTTACTACGCGCCATGTTTGCATGTCTCCCTCGGTCGCCTCTCGGCGACGGCGTAAGGTCAGAATTTAAAGGAAGGGCTGTTGGGTCCAGGGCCGACGCGCCGCCCGCGGGGCGGCGGGCTGAACGCGACGAGCCAACGAAATCAAGCTCTTGCTTTTCTTGATGAATGGTCCTTGTCGGCGATGACCCCCGGCTGATGACGCCTGACGCTCTGTCGGCTCGTCGCGGCCGATTAACGCAGGCTCAGAGGGCAACATAGTGGAATTCAAATCGGGCCGCCAGCGCTGTCAGCTGCGAAAATTTGGCCGATTTTTGTGCAATCCGGCCTCAGAACGACGCGTTTGATTGAGCTGTGGCGATGTTCTGCCTAGATTTTGGGTGATCGCATGAAGCAAATTCGCGGGCCGCGCGTCAGGTCTCGACCAGCCCGCTCGTATCGCCGGTGCCTAGAGAGGCGATCGAGCCGTGCGGCAGGGCCATATAGGCTTCCGAACGCATCTCGATGAGGCGCGAGACGGTTCGGTGGAATTCAAACGCCTCGCGTCCGTCGGCGCCGAGGTAGAGGCGGGCGGGTTCGGCCCGGGCGGAAGCGATCAGCTTGACGTGCTGGTCATAGAGCGTGTCGATCAGCGTGATGAACCGTTTGACGACGTCGCGCCTGCCTGCCGGAATCACCGGGATGTCGTCAACGACCAGCGTGTGAAAATAGCGCGCGATACACAGATAGTCCGCCGGGCCGAGCGGCGCCTCGCAAAGGTCGGAGAAGGAAAATCGCCCGACGTGGCCATGCGCCTCCGGCACGGCGAGCGCGCGGCCGAGCACATGCAGCAACATCGGCTCGCCAAGCTCGACTCCCGTCAAAGCCTCAAAGGCGCCGGTGAGCGCCGCCGCCGCCTGCTCATCCGGCGGCACATAGAAGGTTTTGCGGCCCTGCAGTTTTTCACGCCGGAAATCGGTGCGGGCGACCAGTTCGACGACCTCCATTCTCGTCTTGATGAGGCCGATGAAGGGGATGAACAGCGCGCGATTGAGGCCATCCTTGTAGAGGTCGTCCGGCTCGACGTTCGATGTCGCGACGATGACGACGCCTCGTTCGAACAAAGCGTTGAACAAGCGGCCGAGGATCATGGCGTCGGTGATGTCGGTGACGTGAAATTCGTCGAAACACAGAAGAAAGTCTTGCTCGGCGATCGAATCCGCGACCGTCGCGATCGGCTCGTCGCCTGTTGCCTTGTTTTGTTTCTCAGCCTGCCGCCAGGCGTAAATGGCGGCGTGCACGTCCGCCATGAAAGCGAAAAAATGGCTTCGCCGCTTGCGCTGCGTCGGGGCCGCTTCAAAAAACAGGTCCATCAGCATTGTTTTGCCGCGTCCGACCGACCCCCAGATGTAAAGGCCTGGCGGACCCGGTTCGACGCGACGCGCGCCGAACAACCGCGACAGCCCGC
This sequence comes from uncultured Alphaproteobacteria bacterium, assembly GCA_963789645.1. Classification (GTDB taxonomy): domain Bacteria; phylum Pseudomonadota; class Alphaproteobacteria; order Rhizobiales; family Beijerinckiaceae; genus Methylocapsa. The sequence continues at coordinate 1,099,423 of CAWBLM010000013.1, forward strand.
TCGGCTTTGGCGCCGGCTGATAATCGGCGAGAGCGAGGCGCAATTTTTCCAATTTGCGCACGACAAGCTCTTGCGCCTCGTCGTTCTCAATCAGGCGTTGGTGGACCTTTTCTTTGTAACGCGCGAGAAGAGAGTCAGACACGGATGTTCCTGTATGAAACGCCGCAACCTTCAGGCGTCATGCTCTTGCCGCGCGCCTGGTTTTTCGCGCGTCGCTGTGGCCGCGACAGATCGCCGCCCCGCGCGCTGCGCGAACCATTCGTTAAGGCTAGCATCGCGTTCGCGTCTGCGCCATCGTTGCGCAAGCCTGCTGTGGCACCTTCTTTGCGTGGGCTGGGGCGCAGCCATTAGCTGGCGTCGGATTTTGACGCCGGACAGAGAGCGCTTGGCGTCAATCTGGTTCACCGAGCGTTAAAGGGTTCCGATGTATTTAAATCACGGTTCCGATGTTTTTAAATCAGAGTTCCGACCTGTTTAAACCCATGTCATCCTGCCTTTTTCTGTTCGCAATCGGAACATACAAATCCAGCGTGGCGGTTTGATGGGGTCCGCGGCGTTCGCATCCGCCGGCGTTATGAGGAGAGCAAAAGGATGATCCATGAAGGCGGAAGGCGGTTCGCCGCCATATGCGCGTTCCTTTTTGGCGCGTCCCTTGGCGCTTCGGCCGCCCCTTTCATGCCTCATCCGATCGAGGGCGAGCAGCCCATGTTCGCCGACGCCCATGTGGACAAAGTAGTCGTGTTCGGCCGCAATAGCCGGCGGACCGTCGAGGAATTCGCGAGCGAGGAAAAACTCGATCCCGTGAAGCTGCATCATGAATTTGCCGCCTCGGGTCTGATCGAATGCGGCGCCGCGCATGGCGCCGGCCAATTGACTTTGACCGATGATCTTGTGACGACCGCAGCGCATGTCTTCTTCGATGAGGACGGCGCCCCCCGCGCGAAGAGCTGCACCTTCGTCAATGAGGTCGACGGCCGGGAGGTGAGAACGAAAATCGATTTGTCGTCGATCGTCGCGGGCAGCAAAAATCCCTATGCCGTAGAGGCGGTCCACGACTGGGCGGTGGCGCGCTTGACGCGGCCCGTCATCGGCGCGACCCCCTATGGGCTGGCCGGGTCGGAGAGCCCGAATACGCCTGTCGAGTTCGTCGCGCGCGGCCACGTCGATTGGGGCGATGGCCGCAAGCTTTCCATGGAAAAATGCGCGCTGCACGATCAATTGACGGTCGGCGAGGAAGGCACCCGCGAATTTTCCTTCGATTGCGAGACTGGCGATGGCGCGTCCGGCGGCGCGGTCATCGTCGGCGATAAGGGCCAACCGCTCGTCGGCGCGGTGCTGGTCGGCTGGCGCAGCAACAAGCCGTTCCATTCGGCGCCCTTCTCGACGACGCATTACAATTTCGCCGTGACGATCGAGGGCGCCTTCAAGAAGGCGGTCGTCGCCTCCGCCGCAAAGGCTTACGTGGCGAGATAAGCGCGAGAGCCTTTCTGATGGAAGGTCTCGTTCGCTGCGGCGAACCATGACAGTGAAATTCGGAGGCGGCTCTTGCCGCCTTTTTCTTGACCCTTCTCAACACGCCCACCGGGCATAAGGGCGCCGAATCTAGAAGTCATCGAACGCGCCGTTGCAAAACGCGCCCGTGGATGGATTGCGAGCGTTCGGGCGACCCAAGGCTCTTCGCGTCGCATCTGCGTCGGCCCGCCTCGGGCCGCTATAGCTGGCGAACATCCCGGTTCGAACACGAGCCGATTCACGTATTCCCGCCTGCGCTCGCCCGGAAACGCGGAAGACGAACCAATGAGCCCCCTTTCGCCGCTCGCATTCGTCCTGTTGGTCGCTGCGGCTTTCGTCGCCGGCTTTGTCGATGCGATCGCCGGCGGCGGCGGCCTCATCACCGTGCCTTTGTTGTCGCTCGCGGGACTCGATCCGGTCAGCGTGATCGCCACCAACAAGTTGCAAGGCTCGTTCGGGGCGGGCTCGGCGATGCGGACTTACGCGCGGGCCGGCCATGTTGAATGGCGCGAGGCGCGGCTCCTTGCTTTGCTCGCCGCGCTCGGCGCCGTCGCGGGCGCGACGCTCGTCTCGCATCTCCCGCTGAACTGGCTCGCCACCGCCCTGCCGGGAGCGCTCGTCGCCATCGCCATCTATTTCGCGCTGTCTCCGCAGATCGCCGATGTCGCCACGCGTCCCCGCATGGGCGCGACGGCGTTCAACCTGACGATCATTCCACTTATCGGGTGCTACGACGGCATGTTCGGCCCGGGCGCCGGATCGTTTTATATGCTCGGCTTCGTCGCTCTTCTGGGCTATGGGGCGGTCAAGGCGACGGCGCAAACCAAGATCGCCAATTTCGCTTCGAATCTCGCCGCATTGACGGCGCTCAGCCTGACCGGCCACATGTATTGGACGCTCGGCTTCGCGATGGGCGGGGCGCAATTTTTCGGCGCGCGGCTTGGGGCGCATGCGGCGATCAAGAATGGCGCGCGGCTGATTCGGCCGATGCTGGTGACGATCTGTCTCCTCATCGCCGCACGGCTGGCTTGGAATCAATGGTAGACGCCCGGGCGTAAAAGTCTGCGAGATCGTGTGGGAATTCACACGCGTGGCGGTCTCACCACTTGTTATCTCTCGATCCGTTCGAAAGAGCGCCGCCACATGGTCAAGAGGCAAGTTCGATCGAACAACAAACTCAAACTCAAACAGCAAACCTAGTAGGGGATAGTACAATGAAACTTTCTCACCTCATCAAAACAGGCGCCGTGATTTTCCCCGTTCTGGCGGCAGCGCTTCCAGGACACGCATTGGCGGCGACGCAGGCCGCCGTAACTCTCCAGTGCAATAACTTTGTTACGCAAAGAAATGGGTTGCAGGCGCAGCCCGTGTTCTCGGTCCAAGCTGGCGGGGGAGTTACTGTACCGGCGACGTGTGCGGCTGGCTCCAACTCCTGCGCACAGTGCATTGAGGATCTGTTAAACGCGAACGGCGGCCTCACTCTGGTGAATTCGTTTGTTACGACCGCAGTTAGCGGCACTGGAACGCCCTACTTTATTTTCAAGAAGTAAGGCAGAGCATGAGAAGATCGGGCCTTCGCGCTGGCGCCATGGTGCATAGCGAGGAGGCCCAAACCGGCCAGCAATCGGCGCCTCTCTAACAGAGTCGGCCCGCTCGCCACCAAGGGACGATGGCAAGTTGCGACTTCCCACGCGACGGCGCGCGAAATCCTAAATCCCAACACTTACAGGCTAGCAAAGCGCCGCGGCTACCAGCGCATCAAGGCGCTGCCCCAGGCCATTCCGGCGCCGATCGCCATCATTGCGATGAGATCGCCCTTTTTCAGGCGCCCGGCGCGATTGGCCTCGTCGAGTGAAATCGGCAGCGACGCGCTCGACGTGTTGCCATAGCGTTCGAGATTGAGCCAGCATTTCTCGATCGGAATGCCGAGCCGCTCCAACACCGATTCGACGATGCGCGCATTGGCCTGATGCGACACGATATGGTCGATGTCGCTCACCTCGAGCCCGTTGGCTTGGAGCGCCTCCAAAATGGCTGGCGGCAGAACCCGCACCGCGAATTTATAAATCTCCCGCCCGTTCATATGCACCTTGTGCATATTCTTGGCGAGAACCTCCTCGGATTGCGGATGCCGGCTGCCGCCGCCGGGAATATTGAGGATGTCGGCGGCGGCGCCATCGGTATGCAGATGCGTTGAGAGCAGGCCGCGACCGGGGTCGCAAGCGGGACCGACGACCATCGCGCCCGCGCCGTCGCCAAACAGCACGCAGCTGTTGCGGTCGGTCCAATCGACGAGCCGGCTCAAAAGCTCGGCGCCGACGACGAGGATGCGCTTCGCCCTGCCGGTCGCGATGAACTGGTCGGCGACGCTGAGCGCGAACAGCGAGCCGGCGCAGGCGGCCGAGAGATCAAAAGCAAAGGCGCGCGAGGCGCCGAGTTTGGTTTGCACGAGAACGGCGCAAGACGGCAAAGGCATATCGGCGGAGATGGTGCCGACAATGATCATGTCGAGATCTTCGGCGCGGCAATTCGCCATGGCCAGGGCGTGACGCGCGGCGACGACCGCCATGTCCGAAGTGTCTTCCCCCTCCGCCGCTATGCGGCGCTCCTTGATCCCGGTGCGTGAGCTGATCCATTCGTCGCTTGTCGCGACCATTACTTCGAGATCTTTATTGGTCAGAACGCGCTTTGGCGCATAGGCGCCGGTCCCGAGAATCTGGGAATACGTCAACCCTTCCCCTTCCAACACAACCAGGAAACAAAGTGGGCCGCAACCTGCGGCTGGTGCTGAAAGGGATAATCCCAAATGTCAGACTTGCACAGCGCTCTCGCGCCGATCTGTCGGAAGAAGCGGCCTCAAGCCATCAAAAATGATTTACAATTTGAAATATTGCGAGGCCGGAAAGACTGCGCCGTGCTGGCCGCGCTTTCAAATCCGAACGATGCGGCGCCGCGCCAACTCTGCCGAAGCGCCGTACCCATAGTTTTTTGGAGTGATCTAGGTCAAAAAAATATCCAGCTTCAGTTCGGAGCTCGAATGTCTTCATTCTGCATCGTTTTGGTAGGCTCAGCGGCGCCTTCGCGCGGCCTCCGCCTTCGCCTCGGCCGCATCGAGTTGATAGGTTTTTTGCAGGAAATCGATGGCTCCGCGCGCCGCCCGCAGAGAATTATTGTCGACGCGCGGCCGCACCGCCGCCAGCGTCCAGTTCGCGGCGTCTTCGGCGCACAGGCGCGGCTGAACCAGCACCTCGTTCACCATTTCAAAGCCGCGGCATTGCTTGAGAGTCCGCAAGCATACCGATTGAAGCTCCGCGAAGGAGCAGATTTCGCGGTTCATGGCTTTCTCCAAGTCGTGGGTGTTCGGGCGGAGACGAGCGCTACGCGCGTTTCGCAGCGCCCAAGCCCTTAAGGCCGCGCCGTCCAACTGACAGTCGATGCGACGCCCGAAGGCGTGCGCTCGCGCGGCGCCGGCGCTCAACCGGCCCTCAGTCTTTTTCAAATCCTCCAGCGTGGTCCGAAAGGCGCCCCGCCTCGTCCCTATTTCCAATGTGCGTTTCCTATTGCGCAAAGTCACTTCCAAGTTGTCGGAAGCTCTTCTCAAGTTAAAAGAGGCCCAACACCGCTCCTCGTCCTTGAGATATGTTTTGAGGCAACGCTGCATCAAAGGTTAAGCTCGCGAAACTTGCGGTCTCTCGAGGTTTGGCAGTGGAACGCTTGAACGGGAAATCTGTTCCCTTATCGCAATATTTCGATGCGAACGAGCGGCGCGCAACCGCGGCGTTTATGTTCGCGCGCGGCGTGGCGCGAGCTCTTATCGCAAAAGGGGATATTCTGCGGAACCCCGCAATCTCCCGCTCAAATTGCGCTAGGGTGTCGCCCTGTGGCGCGGCTTAAGGGGAGGCTCGATATGCGCTTTTTATTCGGAATCATCGTCGGCGTGGGGCTGACCCTTGGCACGGCCTACGTCTTCGACGCGACCCGGGGAGGGCGGCGGGACCTGATGGCGCCGCGGAGCGGCCAATGGTCAATTGGGACGTCGTCGAGGCCGAACTCAAGACTTTGTCGGTTACAATCCATAATGGATGGGACCGTTTGACCGGCCACAAGAACGGCTGATGCGCCGGGAAGGACAGCCGGACGGATTGGTTCGCGCCCGTCAATCGATCTTTTCGTCGGGATAGACGCCCCACAGATTGGATTGCTGAATGTAACCTTTGAAACCGTCGCCCCAGACGCGGCACCAGGTCCCGTCGCAGCTGCGCACATTCGCGATCACGTTCGGCTGCAAGATTGCGGCGGTGCCCGATTGCGCGCTCGGCTTTTCGTAAAGCCTCAAATCCGCGCCCTTTTTCCAGGGCGTGACGAGAGCGGTGCGCCGCCCGGACAAAAGCGAGTGCAGCACCCAGCCTTCCGTCCCCTCGGAATCGCGGACCTTGCGCCAGGTTTCAAATTCCGCTGTGATTTCAACAGGAAGGCCGGCGCGCAGAAAGACCCAGATGGTGCGATGATCCTTGGACGGCCCTTCGTGGAGATTGACGCGATCCGACTTGAGGCTGACGTATCGCGGAACGGGTAGACCGCTCGCGGTCCCGAGCTGGTCTCCGGCCATCGCCAGCGTCGGGCGAGCGACGAAGAGCAGCGCCCCGGCGGCGAGGACCGCCAACGCGACAGCGAGCTTGCCCATCAATGCGCCTTGTCTTTTACGGCGTCTCGATCCTTCCCCCAGCATTCCCTTTCGCCTTCGCCTCTTCCGCCACGTTCCGCGAGCGGCGTCCGGCGACGCCCTGCTGCGTTCTTGTCTTTGACAAGCCATCTGCTACGAAGACCTTGGTAGGAAGACCGGCAGCCTCAATCAAGCTCTTGTTTTTGTGCCGGTCACGGTTAAGGCCGGGTGAACGAGAGACGCTTTTTGCTCGTGCGCCGCCGCGATCCCGCGCCGCCGACGGCTCGCCGATCCTTCGATATTGCGCATTTCCAGTTTCAGGGAATCGAAAAATGTCCCTAATCTTTTGTTTTATTGCGATTTCTTAACATTAACCGGTATCTGCTTCGCTTGCAGACGCTTCAGCGCGACGTCGGGAGGACTTAAAGGATGACGCGGAAAAGACCGCTCGTGATCGTCACGCGCAAATTGCCTGACGTCGTCGAGACCCGCATGCGCGAGCTTTTTGACGCGAGACTGAACATCGACGACAAGCCGTTGTCGCGCAGCGAACTCGCCGACGCCATGGCGATCGCCGACGCGCTCGTTCCAACCGTCACTGACCGGATCGACGCGCAGCTCATCGGCCTTGCCGGCCAGCAGTTGAAATTGATCGCCAATTTCGGTAATGGCGTCGACAATATCGACGTTGAGGCCGCCACCGATCGCGGCATCTCGATCACCAATACGCCGGGCGTTTTGACCGAGGACACCGCCGACATGACGATGGCGCTGATTCTCGCCGTGGCGCGCCGCATCGTCGAGGGTGCGAAGACCATTCCCTCAGGCGAATGGGCCGGATGGGCGCCGACCTGGATGCTGGGGCGCAGAATCACCGGCAAGCGGCTCGGCGTCGTCGGCATGGGCCGCATCGGCCAGGCGCTGGCGCGCCGCGCGAAGGCCTTCGGCCTGCAGATCCATTACCACAACCGGCGCCATGTCGCCGCCGCCATCGAAGAGGAGTTGGAGGCGACCTATTGGGAATCGCTCGACCAGATGCTGGCGCGCATGGATATCGTCTCGGTCAATTGCCCGCATACGCCGGCGACCTATCATTTGCTGTCGGCGCGCCGGCTCAAATATCTTCGCCCGCACGCCATCATCGTCAATACGGCGCGCGGCGAGATCATCGACGAGGCGGCGCTGACCCGGATGTTGGAGCTCGGCGAACTCGCAGGGGCCGGTCTCGACGTGTTCGAGCATGAGCCGGCCGTGTCGCCAAAACTGGTCCGGCTCGCCGCCGCCGGCAAGGTCACGTTGCTGCCGCATATGGGGTCGGCGACCTTCGAAGGGCGCGTCGACATGGGCGAAAAAGTCATCGTCAACGTCAAGGCATTCATGGACGGCCATCGGCCGCCCGACCGCGTGCTGCCTTCTATGTTGTGAGGATCGCGCGGTGGTCTTTACCCGCGCTGCTCCGGTCGCTGTTTGAACACCGCTTTAGGTAAAAATACCGATTTGAATTAAGCTCGCGTCAAATCTTCGGTTGTGGCTCGGAGGGTTTGGTGAGCGAGTTCGAGATCTTGAGGCGCGGTTCGCCGAGCGGCGGCGCTCCTAGGGACTGCACTGCCGCCTGAAAATGTCCGACGAAGGGTTCGTGCTTGGTGCGGGAACCCTGGTCGCCGAGCTCGTGCTGGACGACGAGAAGCCTCGCATCCTCGCCATGCTTTCGACCGCCCTTCAGCGCGCCGTCTCTCCGCAAATCCTCGACGTCATGAGAAAGGCCGTAGACCTCTGGAGCCGAGGCGAAACGGCTCTCGCGCAATTGCATTTGGCTTATGCCCGCCTGCCTCCCCTGACCGGCGAGATGCAGGCCTTCGCGCCTTCGCCGCCGATGGCCTTCTGAAGGCAGGGTTGACGCCCGGTGCGTTGACGAAGGGATTTGGCCTCGATTCCGCGCCGCTCGGCCCGGCAGTGAACGGCGACGGCTTTGCCCTCGCGGATATTTGTCGCCAGCGTTTGAGCGAAAGCGACAGTTTCGCGCAATGATGCAGGCACTCCACCATCCGGAATCGGGAATGACAAGAATTCCATTCTAGGGGGGAGCCTACGCCTGCTTTATCGCCAGAGAGTCCTCACCCCTTCGGGCCGCCGCGCGAGACGCCGACCTTGGCCGGGCGCAGCACGCGCTCGCCGATCACATAGCCGGGCTCGATCACCTGCGCCACGGTGCCGTTCGGCACGCTCTCGTCCGGCTGCTCGAACAAGGCCTCATGCAGATTAGGGTCGAATTTTGCGCCCAGCGGGTCAATTTTTTTGACGCCATAGCGCTCGAGCCTCGATTTGAAGTCGCGCTCGGTCAGCTCCAGCCCCTCGACCAGCGCCTGCAAGGCGGGCTCGGCCTTCGCCCGCGAATCCGCGGGAACATTGGCGAGGGCGCGATGCAGGTTGTCGGCGAAGGGGAGCATATCGCGCGCGAAGGCGGCGACGCCATAGGCTTTCGCGTCGGCGACTTCCTTTTCGGTCCGCCGGCGCAAATTCTCCATGTCGGCCATCGCCCGCAAAAGCTTGTCTTTGAGCCCCGCATTCTCGAGCTGAAGATTTTCGAGCACGACGAACGGGTCTGGCGCGTCCGCGGGCGCCTGCTGGGACTCATTCGACGCCGGCTCATCGTCCGGGCCGTCTTCTTCGTTTCTTGTATCGGTCATGGGTCAATCTGCTCAAGGTAAAGACTGGCTGGATATCAGTTTTCTGGCGGTAAAAATCAAGTTCTTTGCAAGGCGGCTCAATCGAAGCGGGCCTTGCGGCTGCGCGGATCGACGCTGGTCAGCGCTTCGAAGCCTTCGCCGGCGGATCCTCTTTCTCCGCTTCCTTTGCGGGTTCGAATATTTTCAAGATCGCGCGGCGGATCGCGTCGTGCCGGTCGGATTGGGTGATCTTGCCGCCGTTGAGATCCGTCACATAAAACACGTCGGCGGCCTTCTCGCCGAATGTCGCAATGTGGGCCGAGCCGATGTTGAGATCGAGCCCGGACAGCGCGGTGGTCAAATCGAAGAGGAGGCCGGGCCGGTCGAGCCCGGAGGCTTCGACGACGGTGAAGCGGCCGGACAGCGCGTTCTCGATCGCGACTTCGGGGTGGACCTTGAAAGTCTTCTGGCGAGCGCCGGGCTGGCGGCTGCGGGCCGCCACCATTTCGTTCAATTTTATGTCCCCGGCGAGGACCTTCTCGATGGCGTCGGCGATCCGGCTGGCGCGCCGCAATTCGTCTTCGTCGTAGTCGAAGGCGCGCGACACGGCAATCGTGTCGAGCGCCATGCCGTCGGTGGTCGTGAACACTTGCGCGTCGACGATATTGGCGGCGCATGCGGCGCAGGCCCCGGCGACGACGGACAGAAGGCGCGGATGATCTGGCGCGATCACGGTGAGTTCGGTCACGCCGCGCGAAGGGTCGATGACGATATGCGTCACCGGAGCCGGCATCTCGACTTCGGTCATGTTCAAGAGTTTGGCGTGGAGAATCTGCTGGTCGAGACCGGACTTCAGCCAATAGGCTGGCGGATGACGCTGCGCATAGGCTTCAAAATCGAGGTCTGTCCAGTTCGGCAGCCCACGCCGTAACTCGAGCTGAGCCTGGGCGACGCGGCGCCTGCGGTCGATCGTCGAATGGCCGCCGGCCAGCACCATCTCGGTTTCCCAATAGAGGGTGCGCAGCAGTTCGGCCTTCCAATGGTTCCACACGCCCGGCCCGACCGCGCGAATGTCGCAAACCGTCAGGATGAACAGCATTTTCAGCCGCTCCAGCGTCTGCACCCGGCGCGCGAACGTGAGGATCGTCTGGCGGTCGCCGAGGTCGCGCCTTTGCGCCGTGTCCGACATGACGAGATGATTTTCGATCAGCCAGGCGACCATCTCGGTCTCGGCGTCGCTGAGGCCGAGACGCGGGCACAGCGAACGCGCGACCGCGGCGCCGGCGATCGAATGATCTTCGACGCGGCCTTTGGCGACGTCATGGAGAAACAGCGCGACGATCAGAGCGGTCCGATGATTGATCGACTGCAAGAGCTCGTTCGCGAGCGGATGTTCGCCGGAAAAACGGTGCTGCTCCATGTCCGCGAGGTTGCCGACGGTGCGCAGCAGATGTTCGTCGACCGTGTAGTGATGATACATATTGAATTGCATCAACGCGACGATCTTGCCGAAATCCGGGATGAAGCGGCCCAGCACGCCGGCCTCATTCATCAGCCGCAGCACGATCTCAGGCGTATTGCGCGACGTCAGGACGTCGAGAAACAGCCGGTTGGCTTCGGGGTCGGCGCGCAATTTGGCGTCGATTCGCTTCAATGACCGCGTCACGAGGCGCGTGGCATCGGGGTGGATCGCGAGGCCGTTGCGGTCGGCGACCCAGAACAGCTTGATGAGATCGACCGGATTATCCTCGAACACTTCCGCCCCGGCGACCGTCACGCGGCCGCTCTCGATGGCGAAATCGCCGGCTGCGATGGCGGCCGGCGCCGGCAGGAAGGGGCCGAAGCGGTCCAGCACGGCGTGAGGCTTCGTCTGCTTTTCCTCCAGCGCCGAGCAGACGATCGCGGTGAGATCGCCGACGTCCTTGGCGACCAGAAAATAGTGCTTCATGAAGCGTTCGACGCTGGCGAGACCGCCGCGCGTCGAATAGCCGAGCTGCGCCGCGATCGCGCCTTGATGATCGAAAGTCAGCCTTTCCTCGGGACGCCCGGTCATGAAATGGAGATGGCAACGGACCCGCCAGAGAAATTCCTCGCATCGGCCAAATAGTCGATATTCGGCTCGCGAAAACAGGCCGACGGTGACGAGCTGGGACGCCTCGCGCACTTGGTAGACGTATTTTGCGATCCAGAACAGAGTGTTCAGATCGCGCAAGCCGCCTTTGCCGTCCTTGACGTGGGGCTCGACAAGGTAGCGGGAGCGGCCGGCCTTGCCAATGCGGGCGTCCCGCTCGGCGAGCTTGGCGGCCACGAACTCGGCCGCCGTCGCGCGGACGATCTCGCTTTCGAAGCGCGCGCGCAAGGTTTCGAAAAGAGCGGCGTCGCCGAGAAGTAAGCGCGCCTCGAGAAGGGCGGTGCGAACCGTGAAGTCGCCGCGCGCTTCGTCGAGGCATTCCTCAATGGTGCGGGTCGAATGGCCGATCTTTTGGCCGAGATCCCAAAGAACATAAAGAATCGACTGAGCAATCGATTGAGCGCGCGGCGAGGCGGCGTCGGGGAGCAGGAAAAGCAAGTCGATGTCGGATCCGGGGGCCAGCGTGGCCCGGCCATAGCCGCCGACGGCGACGACGGCGCAAGATTTGCTCGTCTCTTTGCCCTTGCCTCCGGCCGGCGACGGATGAACGTAGGTTGAGACGTAATGATGGATCGCCTCGATCAATTCGTCTTCCAGGTATGACAGCTGCCCGGCGCAGGCGAGGCCGCCGCCATTGGCTTCGAGCGCCTGCCTGATGCGGGTCCTGCCGATCTCGAGGGCGTTGCGGAACACCGCCAAAACATCGGGGCGCGCCGCGTCCGCCGACCTTCGGCCGGAATGCAGCGCGGCGATTTTGGCGCGCACGCCAGTCCGGTCAAAAAGCGTGGCGAGCGGCAAAGCTTGCCCGCGTCGCCGCGTGGCGGAAGTTGTCTCCAGCATCATTCAAAGGTTCCGATGAGGCGCGACCAATCGTTGAGCGCTTTCCGGCTCTGTTGAGAGCCGGTCAAGATTGAGTTCATTGGGACGGCGCGGACGCCCCGCCGCGCCTTTTCTCCTTGCTTCAAGTCGAGCCGCGATCGCATCCCAGGCCGCATCCGCGAGGTCCGGTCCGCCAACCCGCTTGATGGCCCGGATCCCGGTCGGCGAGGTGACGTTGATTTCGGTCAAATGACCGTCGATGACGTCGATTCCGACGAGAACGAGACCCCTTCTCTTTAGTTCCGGACCGATCGCCGCGCAAATTTCCTTTTCGCGCGGCGTGAATTCCGTGGCCGCCGCCGCGCCGCCGCGAACCATGTTCGAGCGGATATCGTCTTCGGCCGGAACGCGGTTCACCGCCCCGGAAGCGACGCCGTCAATGAGAATGATGCGCTTGTCGCCCAAGCTGACCTTCGACAGGAAGCGCTGCACCACGAAGGGTTCGCGAAAGCTGGTCGCGAACAAATCATATAACGAGCCGAAGTTTGGGTCCTTGCGGGCGATCTTGAACACGGCGGCCCCGCCGTGGCCATAGAGCGGCTTCATCACGACTTCTCCATGCGTCTCGCGGAACGCTTCAATAGCCTTCTTGTCGCGGCTGATCAGCGTCGGCGGCATCAGATGCGGAAACTGCATGACGAATAGTTTTTCCGGCGCGTTTCTGACGCTTGCGGGATCGTTGACGACGAGCACCTCCGGCGGCAGAAGCTCGAGCAGATGCGTCGAAGTGATGTAAGCGAGGTCGAAGGGCGGGTCCTGGCGCAGCAGCACGACGTCGACCTCGCCGAGGTCGACCGTCTTGGCCGCGCCGAGGGTGAAATGATCGCCGGCGACGTCACGAACGGCGATGGGGGCGGCCTCAGTGACGACGCGGCCCTCCGACAGCGAAAGCGCATCCGGCGTATAGTAGAGGAGCTTGTGGCCCCGCGCCTGCGCCTCGAGCATGAGGGCGAAAGTCGTATCGCCGGCTATGTTGATCTTTTCGATCGGGTCCATCTGGACGGCGACGTTAAGCGGCATAATTCAAACCTTCGAGCGGCGGGCGATTGGCAAAGCGCAGGCAGACACGTGTCGCGGGCTCAGTCAAGGCCGCCCCGCGGCAGGCGGCGCCCCCCTCGGGCGGCGCTCAACCCGGCGGCGGCGCCGAGGACGCCTTTTGCGCCGAAGTTTTCTGCTGCGGCGATGGCCCCGCCTCGGCGCCCTCGCGCGGCGGCGCGTTCTGAGATTTGGGCTCCCGCAAAATCGCGGCGCGCCGCTTCTCGATCGCATACCGGGCATGCGTGATGGCAAGCGAGAAGGCGCCGCCCTCGCCGCCGCCGGCTTTCGCCTTGACGAACCAAGCGACAATGCCGTTCAGCTCATCCTCCAGCGTCTCGAGTTCGGCGAGGTCGCGCGCGCGCAGAGCCTCGTGCGCGACGCCGATCAGGCGATCGATCTTTTCGAGCTCCTCGTTGGACTTGCGCCGGCTCATGCGCCCAATCAGAATCGCGATCAGCGATCCCGCCCCGCTGAGCGCCATGCCGCCCATATAATGTAATTCTGGAACTCATCGAAGAAACTCTGCACGCCATTGCTGAGATAGTTGGCGACCCTGGGGTGAACCGGCAGAACCGGGTTCTTGTCGTCGGGGTCGGGCGCCTCGATCTGCGCGGCGAGCGGCGTAATCTGCATCATCCTCGCCTTGGCGGTGAACAGCGTTTGCGCGATCGCTCCCGCCACAAAGTCGAACATCGTGTTCGGCGCGACGAAGCGGTAGGTCACCGCCAGCGTCGTCACGGTATCGTCCGGGACCGGCGGGCGACCCCTGAAAGCGCCGTCGGGAACGTCGATCGATTCGAAACCGGGAAAGCGCTTGTTGATGGCGTCTGCTTCGTCGATGGCGAGGATCTTCGGCGTCCCTTCGCCGCAGCCTTGATGCCGTTGACGACGTCGACGACTTCGCCCGGCCCAATCGGACCGATGGCGAGTGCGGCGGCTATGCGTTTGTCTGCGACCGCCTGGCCGATCTCGGCCATGGGCAGAAAGACCCGCGGTACGTTCTTGGCGGGAATGTCGTAATAGCTCAAAATGGTGTCGAGGGCCTGCGAATTATAGGATTGCAAGATCCCTTCCGGAATGCCGATCGTCTTGCCGACTAGGTTCGGGATCTTTTCGACCGGCGATTTTGCCGGCGTCACGACGGCGACGACATCGCGGCGCAGAATAGCGATGGTCTCGCCATTGCTGGGGACGGCGGCGTCGGATCGGATGATGGCGAGGTCGGCCGCATGATCCTCGATCGCCTTGGCGCTCGCGGCGAGATCGGCGACCTCGACAGGCTGGATGTGAACGCGCGGGTGCTGGACCGCCACCGTCGCCGCGAAGGCCGTCACCAGGCGATGCGCTGCGCCGCCGATGACTCCCGTCGTCACGCGCAGCGTCGCATGCGGCATGAAGAAATAATAGGCGGCAAGGCCCGCGGCTGCGACGAGCAAAAGGCCTGCGATTGCCAGCATTCCAAGACGCAATGGGCAAATCCCCCCGCTTCAGGGCCGGGATCATGCGTCGAATTAGAAGCGAAAGTCATCCAGATTTGCGGACGCTTGCGAAAGTGCTCGGCGATTTTGGGACGGACAGCTGATGTTCTTTTGGCGACGCGGAGGCGAGTCATCTGACCGGGAGCTTGTTTCAGGCTCGCGTTTCGCATTAGAAGGCTGGGCCCGCGCCGAGCTATGGCGGAGCGTCGGGGGCTTCTAAGCCATGCCTTATAGAATTCATTGGGACCCAAGGAGAACAGTTGATGCGACAGACCCCGCTCGCGACGGCGGCGATCGCCACATGCCTCGTCACCGGCGCGTATGCGCAAACCGCGACGCCTTTGACCGCGTACGCCGATAAAGACGGTTGGCTCGACGTTCAGGCTGTGACCTGCGGGCAGCTCGCCGGCACTTATCAGGAAGACGCGAACTACCTGACCGCCTGGTACAGCGGCTGGTACAACGGCCTCGGCAAGAAGCATTATGCAAATATTCCGCGCGCCAAAGAAGCAGAGCATGAAACAATCGTCTATTGCAAGACGCATCCCGACGAGACGGTGATCAAAGTGCTCGGGCGCGTCATTGACGAATATAGAAAGAAAAAGGGCATCGAAGTCGCGAAATAGGCGGCTCGCCGTCACGCGACCAGAGTGAAGCGCCGAGGTTTTCCGGCGCTTCGCGACGCCGCCGCGCGCCGGATTCGACCCAAAGGCGGACCTCCAGTGATTCGAGTGTGGCTAAAGGGTGACGCGCCATATAATTCTTCGCTGATCGGGCGAAGTTTTACTCAATCTCATTCCGTATTCGTCATTGGCGGCCCTACAGTCGCCCGCCGTCGGCATCCCGTCGCCGAGCGGACTCCGAGGCGCCAAATTCATGTCAAAATGGCGGTCATTCCTAAGCGCGGTTCTTATTTCTTAAATCCGCGGCCCTGCCGTTCGGTCCCGCGGCCAGGGCCGCCGAATATGGCCTTGGCGTTTATCAGCTCGGACTGGTGCTCCCGCTGGCTGGGTATACGCCGCCGCCTGGCGTTTATTTCTGGAATACGTTTTATCTTTATCAGGGCAGCGGCGATCTCTACCTAGCACAGCGCGACGAGAAATCCTTCGCAAGTCACTTATAATTTCGCGGCGGATATCGTCATTCTCGCCTGGTTCACGGATGTCACATTGTTTGGCGGCGAGCTTGGCTTCGCCAGCACCAACGCCTACGGCTCGGACACGACGACGGTGGTCACCCCTTCGTCGACGCTTCCGGGGTCAATCGCCATGTCGATAATCAGCAATCGATCCATGGATTAGCCGACACCGAACTCACCGCCATGCTCGGCTGGCAGGCGGGGGACCAGCACTGGCGGCTCGTCGTCAGCGGTTTTGTGCCGACAGGCGACTATGATGCGGGGCGGATAGCGCAAACAAGCCTCAACCGGCCGGCGCTCGATATCAAAGGAGCGTACACGTTCCTCAGTCTCGAGACCGGTCTTGAGGCCTCGGCCGCGCTCGGCGTGACCGTGAACGGGATCAACACGGCGACCAATTATCAGAGCGGCGCGGAGCTTCATTTCGAATGGTCTCTGTCGCAATTCCTGCCCTTCGGGCTCTCCGTCGGGAGTCGGCGGCTATTTTTATCAGCAAATCACCGGCAACTCCGGAGCCGGCGACATCAATGGGCCCTTTAAGGGGAGGGCGGCGGCGATCGGACCGATCGCGACCTATACGCTCAAGGTGGGAGCGCAGCAGGTTGATTTCGATGTCCGGTGGTTTCACGAATTCGGCGCTTATAATCGCGTGCAGGGGGACTCGATCTTCGCCACGCTGGGATTTCCGCTCTCTTCCAAAACCCCATCCGTTTTCGCCGGGCGATAGGCGGGAGGCTCGGCCGCGCGAGGAATTTTCGGCGCTCCGCGCGCCGCCTATTGCCACGCGGGCGTTGAGCCGTTAAGTCTGCGTCGTCTTGCGGTCACGCCGCGCGATCGGGCCGCCGCAGCCAACTCGCGCGGGCGCCGCTGTGGCGGGCGCCCGTAGCTCAGCTGGATAGAGCACTAGACTACAAATTTAGGGGTCGGGAGTTCGAAATCTCTCCGGGCGCGCCATTTAACCATATGAAATAAAAGCGTTTTCAGCAATGACTTGGTTGAGGCCACGGAAGCGACGTCAGCCTTGGGGACACACTGGGGGCACAACTTCAAGGTTCGTCCCCTCCAGATGACGACTGATCGATTTTAAGGAAAGTAAGCCAGAAGGCTACGCCCAAAACCCCCAAAAGGGGTCTCGTTCTGGGACGTCTTCTCCGGGAATGCAAAGCGCAGCGAGTCTCGTGGCCAGCGCGCGCCGAAGGTCGTGAGCGGTCGGCCTATTTTCAAACCAGGACGCTGCTGCTTTGGCGTGTTCTGCTCCAAGCTCTTGAGCTTGATAGAACTTCATATCGAATGCTTTGCCGAACCGGGCCATAGCGACTGATAGCGCGTGACCATCGATTGGTTGGTCGTCTCCGGCCGGAGATAGCAGAAGAAACCGGGCGCTAGCCACCGTACCCTCTCGCTTCTTCAACTTTTCGGCACTCCTGTTGGAAATGTCTACGAGCTCGTTCGCGATCGCCCTGCCATCGAGGAAATCCGCACCACATGCGCGCGGCCATTCTTCGATCTCGCGGGCGGGATCGACCAAGTTGCTTGGTTTTCGTTTGGGAGAGTGAATTCCTTAAGCTCCGCTCCAGCCATTTCGGTGACGCGGACGAAGCACCAGGCGAAATGCCAGCCCGATGCGATACGAAATCGGCCTCTCGATGATCCTGTGCCAAAACAAATCTAACCCTAAATCGGATAAGACATGGTGCCTCGCCTCTTCGTTGGCACGCTTGCGAAGCCTCAAGCACGGATTCGCGGGCAGCAGGCCGGCATCGACCGCGAATGAAAATATCTTACTGACCAGCGCCTGCACCCTGTTTGCCTGAATTGGCTTCCCCGCGGTTATGATGCCTTCGTACAGCTCGACTACATCCCGCCGGCCGATACTTTGGTGAGCCCGCGCCCGCACTTGCAGCGAGACCTACTTCGTCCGTCGCACGAAAAATAGCTCATATAATTTATCTTCGCCGATATGTCCGGCGATTTCCTTGAACGCGAAGAACGGAATCAACACGACGAACATGATCGTCGCGACGATTATTATCCCGCCCAATCGCCCGCCGCCAAAGTCCTGAATGCTCGCGGCGAACGTTTCGCCCCGCCACATTCCCCGGGCTGCATCCTCCAACACGCTGAAGCCGATCAACAAGAGGGCGAATATCGCCGAGCGGTAGACGATCGGGTAGGCGAACTCCCTGCCCTTGAACCTGTCCGCCAGCCGCAACGCCTCGGCGGTGGCCATGACTTTCGCCAACACCAACGCGTTGACAAAGGCAAATCCGAGGTTAACAGGCAGGTCCGAGTCCTCCACAATGACATACTTATGAAGCGCAAAGAGGCTCAGCACCACCCAAAGATAAAGAAACATCAAGGCGAATTTCCTCGCCTCGATCAGGGCTCGCTGCTTGATGGTCCGCGTTCCTTCGCCCGGCATCTCGCCACCTCCTCGCTAGGGCGCTCGCCTCATCGCGCGAGCCCCCATCCTTCAACAAGTCAGTCGGCGCCAAGCGTTAGGCTTGCCGGCGGCAGACCTCGACCGCGGGCGCCGCCACCAAACGCAGCTTCTGCAACTCGCGCCGCAGCTCGTAAATGCGCGCGACCCGGGCTTCGGCCAGCGGCTCGAGAACGTGGTTCTCGAGCGCCTCGATCTCGGCCGCGAGCTTGTCGACGACGACGAGGTAATTGTCGACAATGAAATCGACGATGGCGTAGACGACGTAGTCTTCGCCGTGGCTCAACTGCTTGGGCGTCGCCTCGGCGCACTGCCGCACCCTCGTGTAGGAAGCTTGCGGCCGGCGCTGTAGGCGCATGCGGCGATCACCTTGCCCATTGACTTCCCCAGCAACGCTAATCTCGTCTCGCCCAGGCGCAGGCTTGAGGCGGCGAGAGGAGCTGCGCCCGCGCGGCCGTCGCCGATGCCAAAAGCCGGGTCTCCAGCGTCTCAGCATCGCCGATTGCTTTCGGCTGCTCCAGGCCGAGGCCCATGAAAGCCGGCAAGAAGGCCCTGTAGGTCATGGCGAGCCATGGGATGACAGGCGAAGAAGGACCGCCCGCGATCAATTCCCAGATCAAGTTCGGCTCGCCGAGGCCGGCCTCCTCGAAACAGGCGACCAGCCGGGCGCCGACATCGAAGCTCGGCAGCGTGGCGCGGCAACCCGCAGCGCCCGTCTCGGCGACCTCCCTGAAGAGATCGATGGCGGGGGACGCGACGGCGGCGATATGGGCCGCAAGCTCATGAAACGCCACGATTCCGCCGGACCTGACCGCCGCCGCCACGCGACGCACCATCGCCGCGGGGTCTTGTTGATGGATTAAAACATAGCGGCCCATCGCCGCGTCGAACGGGGGGTATTCCAGCAGGCCTTCGTCAGAGCTGACGGCGAAATCGATCTGCCGATATCCGGCCTTGGCGGCGCGCGCACGCGCGGTCTCGATGGCGCGTGGTTCGCGATCAATGCCGACGACGACGCCGGATTCGCCGACGGCGTCGGCGAGCAGCATCGCCACGTCGCCGACGCCGCAGCCGATATCGAGCGCGCGCATCCCCGGCCCGACGCCGCTTTCGCGTATCAACCGGCGCGTCACGCCTTCAATAACGCGCGCCTGAAATTGAAGCCTTTCGATTTCTAGGTCGGAGTGGCCCAAGACATAGTCAGGATCGCCGGCCATCGTTGACGCCCTCGCAGACATCCGCGCCGCACAGTCGCATGGAGAGTCCAGAAGGTCAAAGCGCCGCTCAAATCCCGCCGCCGTCGTGAAAAATCTCGCTGCGCGCTTGCGCTTGCGTGATCGAACTGCCCGGCGGCACGCTGCGCGTCAGCCAGACATTGCCGCCGATCGACGAGCCGCGTCCGATCGTGACGCGGCCGAGGATGGTGGCGCCGGCGTAGATGACGACGTCGTCTTCGACGATCGGATGGCGGGCGCCGCCCTTGACGAGAGCGCCATGCTCGTCCGTCTCGAAGCGCTTGGCTCCGAGGGTCACAGCTTGATAAAGACGGACGTTCCTGCCGATGATCGTCGTTTCGCCGATGACGACGCCGGTGCCGTGATCGATGAAGAACCGCTCGCCGATCTCGGCGCCGGGATGAATGTCGATTCCGGTGATCGAATGCGCGATTTCCGCGATCATGCGGGCGATCAGCGGCGCGCCGAGTTCTATACAGAATATGCGCGATCCGGTGATGGATGACGGCGGTGACGCCCGGATAGCAGATCAGCACTTCGTCGATGCTATGCGCGGCGGGATCGCCGTCGAAAGCGGCGCGGACGTCGGTATCGAGCAGCGCGCGCGCCTTCGGCAATTCCTTGGCGAGGGTGGTGACGACGCCGGCCGCAAGCTCAAATCCGTCGCCGATCGGCAACGGGACGGCTTTGGTGAATTCGAACTCGAGCCGCACCTGGTTCAGCAATTCCGTCAGCGTGACGTCGAGCGTGTGCCCGACGAAGAAATCAATGCTTTCTTCGCTGATTTCGGACGCGCCAAGGCGGTTTGGAAACAAGGCGGCGCTGAAGCCATCCATGATGCAGGTCAGCGCCTTGCGCGAGGGTAGCTTGACCGGCCCGGCGCGCCGCCCATGATCTTTGATCCGCAACTGGCGGAGATCGGAGACCACCGTTTTGATGCTCCAATGTGTATCAGGCGCGCTTTGTCTTACGTGCTTTGTGTTCATCACGACCCTCGTTGATGCGGCGCCCGTCGATCGGCCGGGCAGGTTTTGAGCAAAGGGCTCTGGTTCGCGTGACGAAAATGCCCCCGAAAGAACTCGGCGTCTCGGCTTGGAAGCTATTAGGAGACGCGGTGCATTTAGTCGATAGAACAAATTTTCTTAAGCCCGAATTTGTCCGGTACGGACCCAATCGGCCCGGAGCGTTTCACGTGAAACATGTGGCGCTGTTTCGGCGGACGTCAATCCAGCCGATCGAGGCGGCGCAATTGCGGAAAGCGCCACGCCCAAATGGCGACGACGGCGAGCGTTCCGACGCCGCCAAAAATGGCGCTGCCGACGGCGCCGAGAAAAGCGGCGGCGACGCTCGAACTCGAAATCGCCGAGCTGGTTCGAGGCGCCGATGAACACGAAATTGATGGCGCTGACGCGTCCGCGCATCGCTTCGGGGGTTTTGAGCTGAACCATGGTCTGGCGCACCACCATGCTCACCATGTCAAAGCCGCCAAGGGCGATCATGGCGGCGATCGACAGCCACAGCGAGGTCGAAAGCGCAAAGACGATCGTGGCCAGCCCATAGGCCGCGACCGACCACAGCATGACGGCGCCGCCTTTCCGCCGCAGCGGAAAACGGGCGATGATGAGGCCGGCGATCACCGCGCCCATGGCCGGGCCGCTGCGCAGCAGGCCGAGGCCAGTCGGTCCGGCGGCAAGGATATCGCGAGCGAAAATCGGCAAAAGAGCGGTGACGCCGCCAAACAGCACCGCGAAAAGATCAAGAGAAATCGCGCCGAGGATGAAGCGGTTGGCGCGGAGACAGGCAAATCCCGCGAGAAGGCGATCGAGGCCTGCGTCTCCAGCGGCGGGCCGCGCCGGCCTCGCCTTGACCAGCGCGATCGCCAGCGCGCCGATCACATTGAGCGCGGCCGCGAGGCAAAACAGCGCGGCGCCGTTTGCGGCCAGCAGCAGGCCGCCCGCGGCCGGTCCAACGATCATGGCGAGCTTCAGCGAGGAGGTCGAAATCGCGACGGCGCGCGGAAAATCTTCGAGCGAAACGATATCGGGCAGCAACGCCGCGAGCGAAGGCTGCGAAAAAGATCGCGCCGCGCCGAGCGCGCAGACGATCGCGTAGATCGGCCACACTCTTGGCGAGGCGCCAAAGATCACGAACAACAGCGCGATCGAGACCAAGGCCTGCGCCGCGAGGCTGAGGGCGACGATCGCGCGGCGATCAAATCGATCGGCGGCGTGGCCGGCCGCCAGAACCAAGAGGATCGCCGGAAGAAATTGCGCCAGGCCGATGAAGCCGAGGCTCAAGGGGTTGTTGGTCAGCGCATAGACATACCAGCCGATGGCGACATTCTGCATCTGCATGGAGAAGGCCATCGCCATCCGCGCGGCGACGAAAAGCTGGACATTCGGCTGGCGCAGCATCGCAACTTTGGCCTGGGATTCGGCCGAAGCTCGCCTCGTTTCGCCTCTATAGGAGTGGCGCTTCGCCTAGGATGGAGAGACCGCGCCAAACACGCAAAAGAGCATCACCGCTACGCGGTCATGCTCTTTTACTGTCGCTTTGACGTTCTGTCTTGATCCGAAAAATCAAGCCTTCCGACGCCAGTCGGTCACCGCCATTCGATCAATTATGGTCGGCGGTCGGGGTCCGTCCCCAGTCCAGCAACTTGCTCGTCGCGCCGCTGATGGAATTCACGGCATTGTCCACGAAAGCGAAAGGCCCGTTGGAGGCTGCGGGCTTGGGCTCCGGTTCCGGCGCCGGAACGGGCGCGATTGGCTGAGGATCGGCCACCGCCGCTTGCGCGGCTTGCCCATCCTCGGCATTGGCTGGTTTGGTCTTCGCGGCTGCCTTGGCCGCTCCGGCGTGCGGCGGCTTGCTTTCCGCGGATTTGGCGACAGACGCCGGACGATGAGGCGGCAAGGCCGCCGTCTTCACCGGGGCTTTGGCCGCCCCTGTCTGATGAGACGGTTTGACCGTTTTCTCAAGCGCAGGCTTGCCCGTCGCGGCGTCGGCCGCCGCAGACTTTGCTGGCGCAGGCGTCGCTGGCGAAGGCGTCGTTGGCGTCTCGTTTGCCCGCGCCTCCTGTGGCGGCGCTACTGGAAATGCCGCCGCGGCGGGCGCATCAGCCGTGATCAAGCTGCCATCCGGGCGCACGGCCGCCGTCTTCACTTTCCTGGAGTCTGAGGGGACGGGGGGCAATGACGGCGCGGCGGGCGCTTGAGCTTCGGCCTCTCCCGGGGCTCCGAGAGGAGCCGGCGCCAGAATGCTGGCCGGCGCATTCGCCGCTGCGAGGGGAGCGGAAGCATTGTCGGGAGCGGGATCCTGATTGAGCGAGATCACGCGCGGCGCCGCGTCATGTTGCGGCGCGGTGTCGCCTTGCGGGACGGTCCCCGCGGCGTCGGCGCTGGCTGATGTTTGCTGGAGCGCCGCGGCGCTCGCCGTCGCGTCCGGGTCTGCCTTGGCCGAGGCGGTTTCTGAGGGAGCCGGCGCCGCTGCCTTCGAGGACTCTTGCGAAACTTCCGCCCCGCCGTCGCGCTTAAGGCTGGTGCTCACGGCTATCCCGGCTATTCCGGCCAAGACGACCGCCGCCATGATGTACAGCGGCCGCCGGGATCTCTTTTCTTCCTCGGCCACCGCCTCGCTGCCCGACACCGCGGCATCGTCGAGATAGACGAAACGGTCGAGCGCCAAGGGCGCTTTCAACGATGAGTCCAAGGAGGCATCAGGCAAAACGGGTTCTTCCCGGCCCGCCGAAAGCGCGGGTACGCCCCGATCGTCCGGCCATTCGCTCGCGCTTGCGGAGAAGTCGTCGCCGGCGAGATCGATCAGACTATCGGCCTCCTCGACCGAGGCCTCGAGCTCCGGCGGCTCCGAAGTTTGCGCCTCGGGCGCCGCCAAAGCCTTCAACGGAGCCGCGGCCTCCGCCGCCGCGCGAAGCAGAGCCGCCTCGATTTCAGCGAAATCGCCGTCAATCAAAAGGGTTTGCCGTTTAGCGACCGGCTCTGATGCGATGTTGTCAGATACAGCCGACGGGGAACCGGCAGCGTTCGCCTGGTCGGTTTCGCCCTCGCCGCCGACAATCCGGATCAGCTCAGCGACGGCGTCGCCGCCGCCTGCGGACCGAAAGTCCACCTGGCGCATGCGGCGCTCAAACTCCTCCAGATCGATCAGTGGCTGCCGTTTGATAATTGGCTCGCTCATCATGCAGACCCTCTCAATTCGCCTGATCCGGCGCAACGCGAAGTCCAAAGAAGCTATAGCTGTGCCATAGACTATTAACGAGCATTAAGAATAGCAATTGTGGCTGATCTTTGCCGTTGGGCGCATGAGTTGAAAATGGAGCAATGCATGGGTGGAAAGCTATGCCTTATCGTTAAAAAAATATGACGGAAATTTCCATTCTTGCCGCTTTTTCATTCATTATGCTTAACGAGGCGAAAGCGGCGGACAAGCGGGGCGGATATGTCGATATACGAAACGCGTCGCGACCAGGCGCTTCCGGTGCTCGAACGCGCAGAGATCGAAAGGCTCCTCCGCTTCGGCGAGATTCGGCGATTTTCGGCCGGCGAGTATCTTTTTACAGTCGGCGCGCCGACGCCCGGCATGTTCATCCTTCTCGAAGGCATCGTCGCCGTTTCCTCGCGTGACGGCCTTGGACATATGGTTTCGATCGGGGAGCTTGGGCCCGGGCAATTTCTCGCCGAAATCGCCCAATTGTCCGGGCGGCCGTCGCTCGTCGACGCAAAGGCGAAAAGCGACGTCGAGGCTCTCCTCGTGACCTCGGACAATCTGCGCGCGCTCGTGATCGCCGAGGCTGAAGTCGGCGAGCGGATCATGCGGGCGCTGATCCTGCGCCGCGTCGCCTTGATCGAAAGCGGCGCCGGCGGGCCAGTCCTGATCGGCGCGGCGACCTCCGCCGAGGTCGTGCGCCTGCAAGGCTTCCTCGCGCGGAACGGATACCCCCATCAGCTTTGCGACCCGGCGGAAGATCGAGACGCGCAGGCGCTCGTCGAGCGCTATGCGCCAGACCCTGCGGAATTGCCTCTCGTGGTCTGTCCAAACGGGACCGTGCTCAAGAATCCGAGCGAGGTTGATCTTGCGCATTGCCTTGGCATGACGCCCTCGGAAGATCCTAACCGCACCTTTGACGTTGCCGTCGTCGGCGCCGGCCCAGCCGGTCTCGCGACGGCGGTCTACGCTGCTTCGGAAGGGCTCGCCGTGATCGTCTTCGACGAGAGAGCTTTCGGCGGCCAGGCGGGGGCAAGCGCCCGAATCGAGAATTATCTTGGCTTTCCCACGGGGATCTCGGGCCAGGCTCTCGCCGGGCGGGCCTATGTGCAGGCGCAGAAATTCGGCGCGCAGATCGAAATTCCGGTTCAGGCGGCGACGCTCGATTGTAGCGTGGAGCCCCTCGTGCTTGGGCTGTCGGGCGGCCGCGCGGTCAAGGCGCGCGCAATTGTCGTCGCGTCCGGCGCGCGCTACCGGCGGCCAGATATTCCCAATTTGCATCAGTTCGAGGGCCGCGGCGTATGGTACTGGGCCTCCCCGATCGAAGCGCGGATGTGCCGCGATGATGAGGTCGTGTTGGTCGGCGGCGGTAATTCGGCTGGGCAGGCCGCCGTCTTCCTGTCGGGCTTCGCCGCGAAGATCTGGATGCTCGTGCGCCGCGACGGGCTTGCCGCCACCATGTCGCGCTATCTGATCGACCGCATTGAGGCGACGCCGAATATAGAGCTGCTGCCGCGAACGGAAGTTGTAGCGCTTGAAGGCTCACAGGAGGGGCGGCTCGCCCGCGTCAAATGGCGTCACCTTGCATCCGGTCTCGAAACGGAAAAACCGATCCGCAACCTGTTCCTGTTCATCGGCGCCGATCCCGCGACGCATTGGCTGCGCGATTGCGGCGTCAAGCTCGATGACAAAGGCTTCGTCGAGACCGGCGCCCTCTTTTCGTGCGGCGATGGGGCCGATGGCCCGGCCGCCCGCGCGCTGCCCTTGCAATCCAGCGTGCGCGGCGTCTTCGCTGTCGGCGACGTGCGTTCGGGTTCGGTGAAGCGCGTCGGCGGCGCCATTGGCGAGGGCGCCAATGTCGTCGCGCAGTTGCATTCCTTTCTTTCTGGCGCCCAGAGCGCTACGGCGTGAATATGCCATGTGATGCGACGGCAAGCGGCGAAACCGGCCGCCAGATTGGTTTATGAATTTCAGATGTCTAGGGTTAAAGTCGGCGACACGCTGAATGACGCGCTCGCGTGGTTCGTGCATGAAGACTTGGCGGAACGCGACCGCAGCGAACGGCGTTGATCGCGTGCGACCGCTCTTAAGGGAGAGGCGCGGCCATGGCAAAGCATATCAAATTATGGATCCTCGTCGCCGACGGCGAGCATGCGCGCGTCGTCTCTCCGCGCGAAGATTTCGTTCTTGAGACAAGAGAACGCATCGATTCACAGAGCGCCCGTCTGCGCGCCGCGGATCTTGTCAGCGACAAGCCGGGGCGCGTTCAGGAAAGCTCTTCGCCGTCGCGCCACGGCGTCGAGCCGCGCACCGACCCGCGTGAAGCCGCCAAGGAACGCTTCGTCAAGGATCTTGGGCAATGGCTTTTGCAGGCCTCGCGCAACGGCGCTTTCGATGAGCTCGTGCTCGTTGCGCCCAACCACATTCTGGGCGAACTGCGCGGCGCTTTGGACAGGCCCGCGACCGACAAGCTGCGCGGCGTTCTCGCCAAGGATCTGATCAACGTTCCAGACCACGAACTGCAGCCGCATCTGAGCAAATGGGTGCGGCCGCCGCACCGCGTCCAATAGCCTCGCGGACCCGCCGGCCGAAGCATCCCCCTCGCGAAAATGTGATGTGATACGCCGCGCCTATGCGGCTTTCGTTGGGGCGCGCAGCCGTTAGCCAGCCGCCGCGATCGTCCGCGGGGTCTCGCGGCAAGTTCGCCGACGGTTCGGCCTCGAGAGAGAAAGAAGTTTTAAGACTATGAGCAAGCGCGCCGACACGAGGCTCGATAAAACGCGCCGCCGCGGAGGACTTTTGGGGCGGATTGCGAGAACGCTCGGACCTGGGCTCGTCACCGGCGCGGCCGACGATGATCCGAGCGGAATTGCGACCTACAGCCAGGTCGGCGCGCAATTCGGCTACCAGCTGTCGTGGGTCATGCTTTTCAGCTATCCGTTGATGGCGGTGACGCAGGCGATCGCCGCCCGCATCGGCTGCGTGACGGGACGGGGCATCGCGCAAAACTTGCGCCGTCACTATCCGCGCTGGCTGCTGCGCGTCGTAGTATTGATGTTGCTTGTCGCTAATGTCGCCAATCTCGGCGCCGATCTCGGCGCCATGGGCTCGGCAGTTCAACTGCTCATCGGCGGACCGGCGCTGCTCTACACCGCCGTCCTCGCCGGCGTCTGCGTTCTGCTCCAGGTCCTCATGAGCTACGCTGATTACGCCGCCGCGCTCAAATGGCTGACGCTCACGCTGTTTTCCTATGTCATCGTGGTGTTCGCCGTTGGCGTGCCCTGGGGCGAGGCGCTCAGGGCGACCTTCGTTCCGACGATCGAGCTTGATTCCGCTCACGCCATGGCGGTGGTGGCGGTGCTCGGCACGACAATCAGCCCCTATCTCTTCTTTTGGCAGGCCGGACAGGAAGTCGAGGAACAGGTTCGCCGAGCGACGCGGCCGCTTTACGTCATGCCGCGGAGCAAAGCCGAGCCAGAGCTTGAGCGCGTGAGTATCGACACTTGGGTTGGAATGGGCTTTTCGAATCTCATCTCCCTCTTCATCATCCTCGCAACTGCGGCGACACTTCATGCGCATGGCGTGACCGAGATCAAAAGCGCTGCGCAGGCCGCTGAGGCGTTGCGTCCCGTCGCGGGGCCTTTCACTTTCGCGGTCTTCGCTTTAGGCATCATCGGCACAGGGTTGCTGGCCGTGCCCGTGCTCGCGGGCTCGGCCGGCTACGCCGTGTGCGAGACCTTCAATTGGGTCGAGGGTCTCGACCACGCCCTCAAAGACGCCCGCGCCTTCTATGGCGTCATCGCGCTGGCGACGCTGATTGGGCTGGTCCTCAACTTCGTCGGCTTCGATCCGATGAAAGCGCTCTACTGGAGCGCCGTTCTGAATGGCGTCCTGGCGGCGCCGATGATGGCGGCGATGCTTCTGATTGCGACCAACAAGAAGATCATGGGGGATTTCGTCCTGCCGTGGCGGATGGCGGCCGGGGGCTGGCTTGCGGCGGGCGTCATGGCGGCCGCGAGCGTCGCCTTCATCGCGCTTTGATCGCGTCGCCGGAGGTTTCGTCGTCGCCAGCTGAGGTGGCGCCGGCGATGTCTGCGTCCGCGTCGAGCCGCTGTTTGGCGGCGAGCCGCAATGTCCGCGCCTTGAGCGAATTCGTAAATCGGCGCGCTGCCGAGACCCATCGCGAGCGCCATCGCCGTAAAGCAGGCGGCCAGCATCGGCAAAAGAGCGATCGAGGTTCCGGTCATCTCTGTGACGAGGATGATGCCGGTGAGCGGCGCCCGCACGATGGCGGTGAACAGCGCCGCCATGCCGACGACGGCGAAGAGGATGGCATGGGTGTTCGGCTCCGCGACGGTCGGATGGGTCAGCGCGCCGAAGAAGAAGCCCATTTGCGCTCCAAGGACGAGGAGCGGCGCGAACAGGCCGCCCGGCGTGCCCGCGGCGTAGGAAGCGCTGCTCAAGAACAGCCGGATGATGAAAAGTAGCGGCAGCAGCGCGCCAGGGGTTGCGCCATTGAGAACGCTCTGCGTCAAGCCGTCGCCGCCGCCTGCGAGGGGAGGGGCGAACCAGGCCAGGGCCCCGATGGTCGCGCCGACCAGTCCGGCGCGCAGTTCGACCGGCAGACGCGCCATGCGATCGGCGATAGCGAGCGCATCGAGAAGGAGATAATTATAAATCGTCCCAAGCGCGCCGGCGAACAGACCCAAACCGAGGCAGAGAAGATTGTCCTGCGCGTCGGGATAGGGGAGGCTAACGACGGCGAAATCGGGCGCGGCGCCGGTGAAAAGGCGCGCCACGACGATCGCGCTCATCGATGCGCCGAGCGCCGCGACGGCGTTGCGCATTTCAAATCGCCGCAGCAGCTCCTCCAGTACGAACACCGCGCCGGCGAGCGGCGCGTTGAAGGCGGCGGCGAGGCCGGCGCCGGCGCCCGCCGCGAGCAGCGCCCGCCGGTCCGGCCAATCGCGCCGGCGCCCATCAGATGAGCGAGCGTCGCGCCCATCTGGACGCAGGGTCCCTCTCGGCCGAGCGCGAGGCCAGAGCCGATCGCCAGCAAGCCGCCGATGAATTTTATCGGCACCAAGACGAAAGGAGCGGGCGGCAACTGGACCTCGATCACAGCTTCGATATGGGGAATGCCGCTGCCGGGGGCGGCTGGCGACAAACGGCGCGCCAAAAAGGCGGAGAAAGCTGTTGCTACGCCGGCGATGCCCATCATCAACAGGCACCCGCGAAGCGGCTCTGCGCTCCACATTGCCGGCAGCGCCAGGCGCAGCGCGTCGACCGCGCCGAGCGCTACGCGAAACAGACCGCAGATGAGGCCTGCGCCGGCGCCGGCGATAACGGACAGCAGCGCCAGCGGGAACAGGCCAGGATGGCTTGGTGCGATTTTCATCCGGCGCACTCGCTGAAAGGCGCCGTAAGCTACACTCTATTTCACGGCGATCAAATTCTGGCTCGGAGCGTCGTCAGGATCTCAGTCTGTAGCCGGTCCTGAAAATCCACGACACGATGGCGAGGCACAAGACCATGAACATGATGGTCATGCCGAGGCTGACGCCGACGCCGACGTCTGAGTTTTCGAAAAAACTCCAGCGGAATCCGCTGACGAGATAGAGGACCGGATTGCCGAGGGTAATGGTTCGCCAGAATGGCGGCAGCATGTCGATCGAATAAAAACTGCCGCCGAGGAAAGTCAGCGGCGTCACGATCAACAACGGCACGAGCTGCAGCTTTTCGAAGCCGTCGGCCCAGATGCCGATGATGAAGCCGAACAGGCTGAAAGTGACCGAGGTCAGGATCAGAAAGCTCAGCATCCAGAGCGGATGGGCGACGTCGAAGGCGACGAAAAGGCGGGCGGTGATGAGAATGATCAGCCCGATCAGGATCGACTTGCTGGCGGCGGCGCCGACGTAGCCGGAAACGATCTCGAGGGGCGAGGCAGGCGCCGAAAGGATCTCGTAGATCGTGCCTGCAAATCTCGGGAAGTAGATGCCGAAGGACGCATTTGCGATGCTCTGCGTCAGCACCGAGAGCATGATCAGGCCCGGCACCAGGAAGGCGCCGTAGCTGACGCCGTTGATCGGCGCCATGTGCGAGCCGATGGCGCTGCCGAACACGATGAAATAGAGCGCGGTGGATATCACCGGCGAAACGATGCTCTGCAGCAGCGTGCGCCAGGTGCGCGACATCTCGAACAGATAGATCGCGCGGATGGCGTAAAGATTCATGGCTTCGCCCTCACCAGGCTGACGAAAATATCTTCGAGCGAACTTTCTTGCGTGTGCAGGTCCCTGAACGGAATTCCGAGCTCGCCAAGCTTTTGTATCAAAGCGGCGATGCCGCTCTCGTCGGCGGCCGAATCGAAGGTATAGACCAGCTCGCATCCGTCGGCCGATAGATCGAGATTGAAACCGCGAAGCTCGTTCGGGACGCGGGCGAGCCTGTGCTGCAGCGCGAGCGTCAGCTGCTTCTTGCCGAGTTTGCGCATCAGCGCGTCCTTGTCCTCGACGAGGATAAGCTCGCCCGTCCGAATGACGCCGATGCGGTCGGCCATCTCCTCCGCCTCCTCGATGTAGTGGGTGGTCAGGATGATCGTCACGCCGCTTTCCCGCAGCGACCGCACCATCGCCCACATGTCGCGCCGCAACTCGACGTCGACGCCGGCGGTCGGCTCATCGAGGAACAAAATTTTAGGCTCATGCGACAGCGCCTTGGCGATCATCAGGCGGCGCTTCATACCGCCTGATAAGGTCATGATCCGGTTGTCTTTCTTGTCCCACAAGGAAAGGTCGCGCAGCAATTGTTCGATGTAGGCGGGATCCTGGGCTTTGCCGAACAGGCCGCGGCTGAATCGGACGGTGGATAAGACGGTCTCGAAGGCGTCCGTCGACAGTTCCTGCGGCACGAGGCCAATTTTGGATCGGGCCGCCCGATAGTCGCGGACGATGTCGCAACCGTCCGCGCGAACGGCGCCGCTCGTTGGATTGACGATGCCGCAGATGATGTTGATGAGCGTCGTCTTGCCGGCGCCGTTCGGGCCGAGCAGCGCGAATATTTCGCCTCTCTCGATGTCGAGGTCGATGGTCTTCAGCGCCGTAAAGCCCGACGCATAAGTCTTGGTCAGATTGGAAATGGAGATGATTGGCGTCAACGCGGCCTCGATCTGGAGAATTAACGTCGGCTTTGCGGGCTAGGCGAACGACCGGCTAGTCAAAACTTCGATACGGCGAGCGGAAAAACTTTCCAGCGCTCCCTGCATCGACCCCGCAACGTCAATGCCGCGGCACGCGTCCTCGATCACGAGCGCCGCAAAGCCCTGAGCTTGCGCGTCCTCCGCCGAATAGCGCACGCAAAAGTCAAAGGCGAGGCCTGCGATGAAAATTCGTTGGAGCCCGCGCTCGCGCAGATAGCCGCCAAGCCCTGTCGGCGTCATCCGGTCGTTCTCGAAAAACGCCGAATAGGAATCGATGCTTGGGTGAAATCCTTTGCGCAGAATGAGTTCGGCGTGCGGAATATGCAGATTTTCGTTAAAGGCTGCGCCATGCGTTTCCTGAACGCAATGATCCGGCCATAGAATCTGCGGGCCATAAGCCGCCTCGATCGTTTCAAAATGCGCGCCGCCATGCGTCGCCGCGAATGAATGGTGTCCTGGTGGATGCCAATCCTGCGTCAAGATGACGTGCTCGAAACGTTGCGCCAAGGCGTTGACCGGCGCGATGACCTCGTCGCCGCGCGGAACCGGCAGGCTACCCGCCCGGAAGAAAATCGTTCTGAACGTCGACGACGAGAAGGATATCGGCCGCGCCGATTTTCATGCTGCTTGTCATGACTCACCTGAGCGGGCGCTTTTTCGGCCCTTTTTTCGGTCGAGCCGCTGCCTTTGAACCGCTGATGACGCAGATCGCCGGCCGCAACCTCAGCCCGGCGCAAAACATCTCAATCTCAGCTTTATCGCTTCTCTCAAAATTGCGCCAAACGCGTCGAAACAGTTTATGCTGAATGGCTCATTGTCGCGTCGAATGGGCCGGGGAAAGCGAAGCCGGCGACCAAGTATCGGAGAATCCGCCATGACGGACGAAAAGAAGGAACGCGTCTATACAGATGAGGAAATCGAAACGCGGCTCAAGAGCGAACTGCCGCATTGGCGCCTGGAGCATGGATGGATCCGCCGCAAATTCAAGACGCACAGCTGGAAAGGCACGCTGATGGTGATCAATACGGTCGGCCATCTCGCGGAGGCGGCTTGGCATCATCCGGACATCACGGCGTCTTACGCCTGGGTCGAGGTTCGCCTCATGAATCACGCGGCGAAAGGCGTCACCGACAAGGATTTCGAATTGGCGAAGAAGATCGAGGAGGTGGTGTCCTGGCAGCCCGGCAAGGCCGGCGGGGCGCTCGAGGGAACGCCGGAAAAAGATCTGCGTTTCGCCTATCTGAAATATGACGACTGAATGCGGCTGGCGCGTCAAGCTCGCGTCAGGCGGGAAACAGAACTTCCCCTTTGCCGAGCGCCGCCATGTCTCCGGCGAAACGGCGAAGACGCCTGAGCGAGGAGATCCGCCGCGCCCTTGCTGTCGCGGCTCAGGAAACGGGAGAACACGGCTGCGAAGGTCAGTCGATGAGCGCCGCAATCGACAAAGGTCGGCGTGAGGCCAGGCGGCGATCCGAGAACGATCGTGCCGCGGCGCATGAGATAGCCGGGCAGGAGGCCGCCGCCGCCGAGCGCGATCAGCGTGCCTGCGATGATGCGGCTGCCGGGATAGTCGCCGGCGGACGCCCTCGATCACGATCGTGCCGCGGCGCATGCGATCGCCGGCGCGACGGCCGGCCGAACCGCGGACGATGACCAGGCCGCCGGTCATGCCCTCCATTTCGCCGTCGAGAGGCGCCCCGAGAAAATCGCCGGCGCCGCCTTTGATCTCGAGACGGCCTCCCGAAAGCGCCGAGCCCGCGAAGGGGCCGGCGTTGCCGTTGACGACAAGACGCCCGCCGCTCATCGCGCGTCCGGCAGCATGGCCGCAGTCGCCATCAAGATTGATTTCCCCGCTTCTCAAGCCATGGCCGAGATTGTCGAACCGTGACGAGCCGCCTTCGAAACGGATCGCCTCGACGCCGCCTGCGGTCACGTCGAAAATATCCCCAACCGTCCGCCTTTCGCGGGTGGTCTGCAATTCGATCGCGGCGATTTCGCTCGCCGATTTGCCGTCCAGCAGATGCGGGACGAGCGGCGAAAGATCGAGCCGCTGATCGGGCTCTTGTTTCAACGCGAAGACGAGGGTCACGGCAAAAGATCCTTCAAATGAAAGTGGAAGGGACCGAGCTTGCCGCCATAATTGCCGGCCCCGACGCGCAGCGCGCCCTCCTTTGGCCCGAGCTTCACGATGGCCGCGAGCCCCGCGCGCATCGCTTCGGCGACCGCGCTCTCGGTCAATCCGTCAATGACGATTTCGAGGACGCAACCGACGTCCTCGTCGAGGCCGCTGTTGGTTACGCCGCGCAGCGTCGGGCAATAGGCGTCATTGGTCGAAGCCGGCACGCCGCTGTATTTCGAGCCAACCTTCGAGCCTGAGCGCACGATGCCGCCGGGGAACGGCATGATGGCGCCGTCGACGGCGTTCATCGCCTCGATCGCATGTTCCGCAGCGTTCAGGGTGGTCTCGAACCCAGCCCCCATGACCAGCAAATTGCCGCCTCCCACAGCTTTTTTGGTGAGGCCCGTAGTCGCCTCGCACAGGAACTCGCCGTCCATGCAGGGGATGCGCCAGAAGTGGCGATCGAGGAATTTTTTCGAGACCTGCCAGCCGTCGCCGAAATAGCGCAGCAGATCGCCGATCGGCAACCGCTCCGGGCTATCGAGATCGCCGAAGCAGGCGGATCCCGGCGAGGTCAAAACGCATTGCCCCACGCGATTGACCAGTTGTGTCTTTAGCATGTCGGTCGACATGGAAAACAACAGAACGCGAACGCCGGGACGCCCGTCCGGCGTTTCATCTTCCGGAACCTCGCGGTCGACGCTAGCCTCGACGCCGCAACCGATGACCGAGGTGGCGAAGCCGGTCAATGTCGAGGCCGCCTGCCGCGCCCATTTGAGGTTGGGAGCGGTGAGGACAATCGCCGTGCCGCGCATCGGAAACGCCTCGGCGAAAGTGTCGTCGATGCGGACGCCATTGCTGATCATCGCGCGCATGCGACCTCCTTGAAGGGATCTTTTCGCGGAAGAATATGGGCCGGAACCGCGAACATGTTGTGCGAGACGCCGTAGTGATGCTCATAATAAGCGCTGAGACGACGGTTGATCGCTTTATCGAAAGCCGGGTTGACTTTCAGCGCCTTGCCCCAGCGGTAATGGCTGACGCGTCCGTCGCGCACCACGAGGTCGCCGTCCTTGAACACGAGGTGCGCGTGGCGAAACATTTTCGCGACATCATCGCTCGGCGAATAGACGGCGACGTCGGCGACCGCTCCCTCGCCGAGCTGGCCGCGGTCCTTGAAGCCGAACAATTTTGCGGGCGCCGCTCGGGTCATAGTGGCGATTTCGTTGAGTGTCATATTCGCGGGCGATGCCCGGCAGCGTCGTGTAGGCGAGCGCCTCCTGTGGGATGCGCGACAATGTTTCCGCGCGGCGCTCTCTTTTCATCAGTAGCGCGAAGATCTCCGGATAGGTGGTAAAGGGAGCGCCATTGGGGTGGTCCGTGGTGAAGAAAATGCGGTGAGGATCGGTAATCAGCAAGAAAAGTTCAAGGCCACAGGCCCATTGGATCGCGTTGACGAAATCATCTTCGCGATAAAGGTAGGGCACGATGCCAAAGCCGTTGGCGTCGCCGTCAACGATCACCGATTTTTTCGGCTTGGCGCTGCCGGCGGCGGCGAACTGTCGCAGCACGTCGCCCGAAATCGTGACGGTCTGCCCGAACATCACCTGGCCGATATCGACAGTGACGTTCGGCGTCGCGTTGACCGCGGCGGCGAGCGTCGCGGCGGCGGAGGAGAAGCCATGCTCGCCTTCCGAGCCATAGCCGTAAAACTGCATATGCGCGAGATGCAAAGGCATTCCGCGCGCGGCCTCGATCGTCGCGAGCGCGGTCGTGACGTTGCCCGGAACGCCGAGATTGTTGGTGTGCAGATGCAACGGATGCGGAACCTTGAGCTCCGTCAACGCCTGCTGCAACGCTTCTACAATTC
The DNA here is from genome assembly GCA_963789645.1 of uncultured Alphaproteobacteria bacterium. Taxonomy (GTDB): domain Bacteria; phylum Pseudomonadota; class Alphaproteobacteria; order Rhizobiales; family Beijerinckiaceae; genus Methylocapsa. The sequence continues at coordinate 1,134,011 of CAWBLM010000013.1, forward strand.
GTCGAGAGGTCACGCCATAGAATGGCACGACGTCGTCCAGCCCAAAAGTCCGCGCGTTATATTTAAAGGCTTCGGCGCCCCCCGCATTGATGCATTTGAGCCCCAGGCTGTTGGTCGCCGTCAGCGTCGCCGCGACATAATCGGCGATGGCCGCTGGGCTTTCCCCGTCGCGCAACAGGCCGAGAAGGAAATCGTCATTGCCGAGGATCGTCAGCGTAGCCTTGTCGATGATCGGGATGTCGGAAAGTTCGAGATGCGCCTGTAGAGCCTGATGCGGCGCGACAGCGGGCTCGACCACCGTGGTGAATCCCATTCCGGCGTAGATCGTCCCGGTTTCATAGGTCGACCATTTGGAGGTGGCGAGCGGCAGCATCGGCGCCATGCGCGCGCGATGCAGCTCAGGCACAAGCAGGCGCGCTGTGTTCACATTGCCGCCCGCAATATGGGAGTGAATGTCGATCGCTCCGGCCATCACGATCTTGCCGGATACGTCATGCGTCGCGTCAGGCAGGCGGCCTGACGGGGCCCGGATGATGCGGCCGTCTTCGATCCAAAGATCGGCGATCTCGTCGCGCTGATGATAGGGATCGATGACGCGGCCGCCCTTCAGGTGAATCAGCATTCAGGCGCCTCCGCCGATGTGTTGAGCTATGCTTGCGACGAAGGCTGCGACGGAGACGGCCGCGCTGCGATGCGAGGCCTCCCGCGCGACGATCGCGCCGACTTCCCGGGCGTATTCGGCGCAGTCATGATCGACGCCCGGGCATCCGACGTCGACGCGCACTTGCGGCTCCTTTGAGAACTGCGTCGCCGCCGGAACCAGGGCGACAAGTGGAATGTCTCTCTTCCATGACGGCGTCGCGGCGCTGTAGGCAGAAATCCACAGTGCGGCGTCGGCTTCTCCGCCATCCACCATCCGGTCGGCGGCAAACCGCCATGTGTCATGTTCGGGAAAGCCGCGCCCGAACGAGGTTCTCACCGGAAAGCCCGTCGTCCAGCCAGACGTCTGCACAACGCCGGTGGCATTATCGCCGGTCCCGAGCGGAAGGCTCGAGAAGCGCGTCGCCTTGTTGAGATCGATGATAAGGCCCATCGCCATCTCGACCGATAGCCGGTCGAGCTTTTGCGGCCCCCAAACCGCGACGCCGAATTGCGCGTTGTTCAAGATCGCTGCGGCGCCGTCGAGTTTTTGCTTGACGTTGTCGGGGGCGGCGATCGGCCGGCCCGCGACACGCGCGCGCAACGCCGCGAGCGTCGCGTGCAGGTCCTGCGCCTCCAGCCTCTCGATGGTGACCCCTTCGATCGCTGCGCCTTGCGGGGGTGCGATCCAGATGAGCTTTCGCGGGCTCGGCGCGAGATCAAGCGCCGGGCTTTCGGCGGGCGCAAGACGTTCGATCAATTGTGGCCAGATAACCGTCAGGTCATCGCCGATAAAAAGGAGAACATCGGCCCGCAAGCGCGCGACGTTCGGCGTCGTCATCATGGCTCCGGTCTGGCGCACGACGTCGAGATCGGCGAAAATCTCGTTCGATCGCAAATGGTCGTAGGCGCCGCGGAGCTGCTCCGCAAGGAGGATCGAGGCGCTGGTTCCGGCGACGTCTGCGCCAAGCCCGGCGATGACCGGGAGCCGCGCGCTGGAAAGAATCTCCGCCGAACGCTGGGCGGCCGCTGTTAGCGAAGCGGACTTCCCGTCGATGCGGGCGTCGACCATCGACCTTCCTCCAAATGCTGATCATACGGCGCTTGACGCGCCTTTTTTGCAGTGTTCGTTTTCCCCGAACATGACGATTGAGAACGGAATCGCTCATGCTCTTTGACACGTTTTCATATGACCACATGATCCTATCCGAAAAGCCTGCGTCTTTTCAGGATCATGTTCGAGGCGCCCATCTTTCCAGAGCAATAAGCGTTGTTGGGGACGGCGCTAGGGTTCGCGGCGCTTTCGTTCGTCATGCGCGCCCTACCCCCTAGCGGCGTGGTGACCACACCGGCTCAGATAGGCGGCGGGGCGTTTAGCGAAGTCCAAAGTTGAGGTTTGGTCCCCGCCGCAACGCCGACGTTGCAACGATGCTACGTGAGGCCTCCATCTCGCGCAAGATGATGGGAGCGCTTTTTTGGCTGGCGGCGCTCAATCTCCTCGGTTAACGCGACGCTGAAGGCTATTTGTCGCAGCTGTAGGAGAGTTGACGCTATCCCGCCCAATATGCAAATCCAGTTACCGGACGTTGTCCCGGAAAGCGCGGCCGTTGCAATACCGCTGCTGAGTAGCCGAAGGACGCGCCGGAGGAAAAGTCCATGCTTCATCAAGCCGCAGCATCAACCGATTCGAGCGTCATGATTTTCGCTTGGGGTCTTGGCCTGGGCAGTCCTGTCGACGGCTTCTATGCCTACAAGGGCAGGCCGCGGCCGGCCGAGCCGCCAAAGGCGCCGGCGCCCGCGCCAAAGGATGGAGCTAAACCGACCGAGGGCGCGCCCAAGCCGCTGCCAGAGCCGCCGAAGAGCGACAAGTAAAACAGCTCCGTTCTAAGCTTTCGCCGACGTCTCGGGCTGATCTATGCTGGCCGTCGGAACGCTGCGGCGAAGCCCCGGCGGTAATTGGCGGCGCTCGCCGGACCGCAAGTTCGCCGATCGCTTTTTTGGCATTTCCATCCAGCCATCTTGCGTAGCGGCGCCTCGCGGCTTACGCAAGATTTGCGAGCACGCTGATGCATGTCATTGAAATCGACTACGGCGATCCGGTCGAGGCGGCCTTCGCGCTCAAGGATCTGCGCTTCCTGACCTTTCTTGACAGCGCCATGGGCGACGACGCGCTCGGACGCTATAGTTTCATCGCCGCCGATCCTTTCGCGAGGATTCTAAGGCAAGGAGACCGACGCGGGCTGGGTCGCCCGGTTGAAATCGATCCTGTCCGATTATCGGATTCCGACCCTGCCGGGCCTGCCTCCGTTTCAAGGCGGGGCCGCCGGGCTCTTCTCCTACGAGCTTGGCCGCAGCCTCGAGCGCTTGCCGCGGCCTTTGCGGGACGATCTCGCCTTTCCGGATCTCTCGCTTGGGCTTTACGACGTGGTCGTCGCCTTCGATCGCCTGGACCGGCGCGCCTGGATCATGTCGACCGGACTTCCCGAAAAAGCCGCCGCAGCGCGACGCGAGCGCGCGAGCGCGCGCGGCCTCGAGTTTCAGGCTGCGCTCATGCGGGTGCCTCGCGCCGCGTCCCCAGGCGCGCTCTCGATCGCAGGCTGGACCAGCAATTTCACGCGCGGGCAATATGAAAAAGCGGTCGCCGAGGTCATCGAGCGCATTCTCGCAGGCGACATTTTTCAAGCCAATCTCGCACAGCGATTTGCCGCTCCCGTCCCGCCGGATTTCGATCATTTCGGCTTCTATCGCCGTTTGCGCCGCATCAATCCGGCGCCTTTCGCCGCCTACCTCGACCATGCGAGCTTCATCATAGCTTCGGCTTCGCCGGAACGGTTTCTGCGCGTCGCCGACAACATCGTCGAGACGCGCCCGATCAAGGGTACCCGGCCGCGCTTCGCCGATGCGCTGGTCGACATGCTACAGGCGAAGGCTCTGAGCGAAAGCCGTAAGGATCGCGCCGAAAACGTCATGATCGTCGATCTCCTGCGCAATGATCTCTCCAAGGTTTGCACGCCGGGCTCGGTAAAGACGCCGCAACTCTGCGGCCTTGAATCCTACGCGACAGTGCACCATCTCGTCTCGATGGTGATCGGGCGCCTTGCGGAAGGTTTTGGGCCGGTCGACCTGTTGGCCGCAGCCTTTCCCGGGGGATCGATCACGGGCGCGCCAAAGCTGCGCGCCATGGAGATCATCACCGAATTGGAAGGCCATGCGCGCGGTCCCTATTGCGGCGCCATCGGCTTATCTCGGCTTCAACGGGACGATGGATTTGAATATCGTCATTCGCACCGCCGCCTTTCGCGCGGGTTGCTGCGTCGTTCAGTCCGGCGGCGGCATTGTCACCGCCTCCGACCCCGCCTCGGAATACGTCGAGACGCTCGACAAGGCGCGGCGGATTTTCGAGGCCTTCGGCGCCGCGGAATTCGCGCAATGATCCTGGTCATCGACAATTATGATTCTTTCGTCCACACGGTGGCGAGCTACCTGCGCGAACTCGGCGAAACCGTGGCCGTCGTGCGCAACGACGCGGTTTTGCCAGCCAAGGCGCCGCAAGCCATCGTCATTTCGCCCGGCCCCTGCACGCCCAACGAAGCCGGAATGTCGATGCAGCTTGTCCGCGACTATTCCGGGCGCTTGCCAATTCTTGGCGTTTGCCTTGGCCATCAGGCGATCGGACAGGTTTTTGGCGGACGCGTCGCACGGGCGCGCCGGCCAATGCATGGGGAAGCGAGCGCCGTGCGTCATAGCGGCGCAGGCATTCTCCAAGGCTTGCCCAACCCGCTAACCGTCGGACGCTACCATTCCTTGATTGTCGAACTCGACGACGCCGAAGGGCCGCTGGAGGCGACGGCCTGGTCGCAGGAAGGCGAGATCATGGCGCTGCGACATCGCCGGCACAATACGTTCGGCGTGCAGTTTCATCCCGAGTTGATCCTGACCGAGGAGGGCCATCGGCTGCTGCGCAATTTTCTCGGGCTGATCGAGGGCCGCGCAGCGGCGCCGCTTCGGCGGCGAAGCGTCGCGGCCGAGGCTCCGGCAATTGCCTTTCCGGCCGCGCGGCTTATATAATTCATCCAAACGAATGATCCAAAAAACGCCCGAACTGTTGCAATAGCGGTCCGTGGCGTGGTGGTGAATTGCGCCAACACCAACAGATAAAGAGAGCATGATCGATCAATTTAACTGATCATGCTCGCGCGGCTGCGCGAAAAAATTGCGCCGCCCGGGGGGGGGGGGAATCGCACAATGACCTTGATGCTCGCCAGCGTGATCAACCGGGACGAGGCGAACGCCGTCGTTGCGAGCGGCGTCGATATGGTCGATCTGAAGGATCCCGGCAAGGGCGCTCTTGGTCCGCTGGATCTCACCGAGGTCGCCTCTATCGTCTATGCGGTCGGTAAGCGAAAGCCGGTCAGCGCCGCGGCGGGCGATCATTTCGATTCGCCCTCCGCCGCAACCGCCGCCGCGCTCGCCCTCGCGGCAAGAGGGGTTGATTATGTCAAGGTCGGGCTTTCGTCGGAGGAGACGGGCGCCGATCGCATCCGCGCGCTGGGGACGCTGGCGGGCAAGACCAATCTCGTCGGCGTACTTTTCGCCGATCGCGGACCGAATCTCGATCTTATAAGGCTCATGGCCGAATGCGGCTTCAAGGGGGCGATGCTCGACACTTTCGTCAAGGGACGGGGCCGTCTCCTCAATTACATGGACGTAGCGGCGCTCGACGCCTTCGTCGGCCTGTGCCGGGAGGCGGGTCTGCTGTCGGGATTGGCTGGATCGCTGGAGGCGCCGGACGTCCCGCGTCTCCTGCCGCTGCGGCCGGATTATCTCGGTTTTCGCGGCAGTCTCTGCGGCGGCGATCGCGCAGCGGGAATCGACCTCGCGGCCGTCGCCATGATCCGCGATCTCATTCCGCATGTCGCCGATTCGGAGTCCGCCGGCGGGGAGGCCGGGGTCGACTGGCGCCTTCTCGGACGCGGTTATGTTCCGCTCGATGAGGGCATCGAGACCGACCGCGTCTTCGTTCACGATCTCATTATGCCTTGCTCTATTGGCGCGTATGAATTCGAGCGGGGAAAGACGCAGGATGTCCGCTTCAACATCGACGTCGACGTCGCCCGCGCGCGCATGCGCTCCGACGATATGCGCGATATCTTCTCCTATGACCTCATCGTCGACGCGATCAAGATTATAACCGGTCGCGGCCACATCGAACTGATTGAAACCCTGGCCCGGGAGATCGCGGATTCTGTGTTGAGCCATTCAAGCGCCGTCAGTGTTCGCGTGCGCGTCGAAAAGCTTGACGTCATACACGGCGCCGTCGGCGTCGAGATCCGGCGCGAACGCCCGAAAGAGACGGCCACTCTCAAACGTCTCTATCCGGCGGCGCCAGGGCCCGCCATCACCGTAAAGCTGAAAGGTTCACCAAGCCATTGAGTCTCGTCGTCGCCAAGCTCGGCGGTAGCCTCGCCGATTCGCCCCAGCGCGAGGCGTGGCTGGCAGCGCTCGCCGCGTCAGTGCGGCCGCTGATCCTCGTGCCGGGGGGCGGCCCCTTCGCGCGTGCGGTTCGCGCCGCGCAGGCCAGAATGCAATTCGACGATATCACAGCGCATCGTCTGGCTTTGCTGGCAATGGAGCAGTTCGGCGTCGTCCTCGCGGCCTATTCCGACCGATACGTGCTCGCGTCTTCCCGCGGTGAGATCGAGGCGGCGATCGGGGCGGGACGGACTCCCGTTTGGCTTCCATCGGCGATGACGCTTTCGGCGCCGGACATCCCTGCGTCCTGGGACGCGACATCCGATTCGCTCGCGGCCTGGCTCGCGGGAGCATTTGCCGCGCGGCGCCTTCTGTTGATCAAATCCTGCGATCTGGCGGGCCCCATTTCAATGGATCGGCTTGCCGCCGGCAAAATAGTCGATCCGCTGTTTCCGCGCTTCGCCGCGCGAAGCGGGGCGCTGATTTCCGTCGCCGGACCCGCCTCATTGCCTTTCGCCAAAGAGATTCTTCAAAGCGGTGAGACGCCGGGCGCGCTGGTCGCAGGCGAAGCGATCGACGCCTCATCCCTTGCGCCCGCATGACAAAATCCGGTGGGCGGGGCATGCCTGCGACAGGCTAATCGACATGGGCGAGCGTCTGCTTCTCATCACCGGCCATCTCGCCTACCCGCGCCTCGAGCGGCTGATGCGATCGTTGGGCGAAACGCCTTTCGCCTGGGAAATTTATAACATTGGCGTCAAGGTCGCGGCTTTGATGACCGAATCGATCCTTCTGCGGCGCTTGCCACGTCCGCTCAACGCCGACCGCGTCCTCCTGCCCGGCCGGTTTCGCGGCGATATCGAGAGGCTCGCGAACGAGCTCGGCGTCACGGTCGCGCGCGGGCCGGACGAAATCAGCGACCTTCCGCTATTTCTTGGGCGCGGCGCCAGGGTTCCGGATCTTTCGCGCTATGACATTTGCATCTTCGCCGAGATCGTCGACGCTTCCTCTTTGTCCGTCGAGACGATGCTGTCTCGCGCCAAAATGCTGCGGGCCGCCGGCGCCGACGTCATCGATCTCGGCTGCCTTCCCGACACGCCATTCCCGCATCTCGAGAAGTCTGTTCGCGCCCTGAAGTCGGCAGGCCTTTCGGTCAGCGTCGATTCCTTCGACCCGGCTGAGCTGCGGCGCGGCGCCGAAGCCGGAGCGGATTTTCTGTTGAGCCTGAACGAACACAATCTCGATCTTGCGAGTGATACGAAGGCGACGCCGATCCTCGTCGGGTCGCCGCCGCACGACCTTGACTCGCTGGTTCGCGCCGCTGGGGAAGCGGAGCGCCGCAAAGTACCCTACATCGTTGACCCTATTCTCGATCCGATCAACTTCGGATTCGCCGCCTCGCTGGTTCGTTACGTCGAGGCGCGACGACGTCTTCCGCACGCGGAGATGATGATGGGCACGGGCAATCTGACCGAGCTGACGGAAGTCGACTCGGGTGGCCTCACAGGTGTCCTTGTCGGCCTTTGTTCGGAGCTCAAAATCCGCAACGTGCTGACCGTTCAGGTCAGCCCGCATACGCGGCGAACCATCGAGGAGCATGACGCCGCGCGCCGTCTCATGTTCGCTGCGGCGGCTGATGGAGCGCTCCCCAAAGGCTACGACGCCGGTCTGCTGCAACTTCACGATAGAGCGCCTTATCCATCGACGCCAGAGGAAATCGCGGAGATGGCGAGCGACGTCCGCGACGCCAATTTTCGCATTGCGACAGCGCAGGATGGAATCCACATCTACAATCGTGACGGTCATCATACATCGCGCGACGGTTTCTCTTTGTTCCCAAAGCTTGGGATCGAGACCGACGGCGCACATGCTTTCTACCTCGGCGCAGAGCTCGCGAAGGCCGAAATCGCTTTCGCGCTCGGCAAGCGCTATGCACAAGATGAGCCGCTGGACTGGGGCTGCGGCGCCGATCGCTTGAGCGAGGACATGGACCGTCTGCGCGCAGCCGGGCACACGCTGCGGCCAAAAGAGAAAAAAGCCGATGATTCGTGAAGTCGTCGTCACCACAATCAATGAACGCGGCGAGCCCCATATCGCGCCGCTGGGAATCATTGAGGACGAAGGCGGCTGGATCATCGCGCCGTTCCGGCCTTCGACGACGCTCGACAATCTTATCACCACGCCATTCGCGGTCGCGAACTATGTCGACGACGCGCGCATTTTCGCTGGACTCGTCACCGGCCGGCGCGACTGGCCGCTGGCCTCGGCGCCCCAAGGGCGCCCGCCACGCCTCGCCGCGGCGCTGGCGCATGCGGAGCTCAAAGTCACGCATGTCGATGATCATATTGAGCGGCCAAAATTTCACTGCAAGGCCGAACGAGTCGAGACTCATGCGCCGTTCGCAGGCCTCAATCGCGCCAAAGCCGCCGTGCTCGAATGCGCGATCTTGATCACGCGGCTCAATATGTTGCCGCGCGAAAAAATCGATCAGGAAATCACCTATCTTTCGATTGCGATAGAAAAGACGGCGGGGCCGGAAGAGCGCGAGGCATGGTCCTGGTTGATGGACGCGCGCGACCGGTTCTACATTTTGAAATAGCGCGCGGCGATAAGCGCCACGGCGGCGGCGGCCGCGCAATCCGAGGCTTGGCTCCGCGCCTTCGGCGCCGCCTCCACAAAATCGTCGAATGCGATATAGGGGCGCTCCAGCCGCGAGGCGAGTTGGCGGATCACGCCGCGGCCGACGCCGGCGCCGACAATCGGCGCGCAAGGCCGAAGGAGCCCGCGCGAAAGCACAAGGCTCGCCGCGTCAGATAGATCGCGCAATTGCGCCTCGGCGAAAAATCGCGCGAGTCTATTCCATGCGGCCTCATCGGCCTCCTGCGCATCGTGTCCGACCATGCGCGCAAGACGCGCATGCGAGGCGGCGATCGTCTTCTCGCCGCCGTCGGGCGCGTCCATCATGTCGGCGCCCGCAGGCAATTGTCCGAGAATGCGATGGACGTCGGCCATGTCGGCGAACCATTCGTTCATCAGCGGTGTCCATCGCCCGTCAAAAGGAACAAGTTTGGGGCCGGCCATCAGAAAGGTTCGGATGAGGCCGGTGTAGACAAGCTCTCCATGCGCGAGCCGGTCGGCGTCGGTAAAGCCGAGGCCCGCTGGGGCGCCTGCGGCGACGGGGATAACGTCTGTCGTCGTCGAGCCCATGTCGACGAACAGCGCCTCGTCAAATCTGGCGCCGGTGAGAGCTGCGCTCGCGCGCCAATTGGCCGAGCCGATATCGGACGCGTGCGCAGGTGCGTCCGCCCCTTCGACGAAGCCGTGGCGCGCCGCGTAAAACACGACGCGATCCGGAGAGAGCAGGCGCCCAGCGATCGCGGCGAGGGCCGCGACGCCCAGCGCGCGGGTCGCGAAGGCGTCGGACAATTCGCCTGTCATGGTGACAGCGTTGAGCGAAGCGCGGCCGATTGCCGCGCTGGCCTCTGCAAAGGCGCGGTCGAGTTCGCCAAGGCCGAGCCACAAAGGGCAGGCGATCTGAACGGCCTCGACGACGACGGCGTTCTCAGCCCGCGCGGCCTTGAGATGCGCGCCGCCGATGTCCCAGCCAATAACGTCTTGCATTTGAAAAGCCCCGTCCTCGATACTGGAAGCGGTTTCGATGTCTTAAATAATATCATGAGCGGAGCCGGCGGGGGCGCCTGATGGAAGTCATTCCCGTGATCGACCTGATGGACGGCGCGGTGGTCCGCGCGCGTCTCGGACGCCGCGACTCTTATGCGCCGATCCAGACGCGGCTCTCCCCGACGAGCGCGCCCCTTGACGTCGTCGCCGGAATGTTGGCGTTGCATCCTTTCGGCGCGATCTATGTCGCCGATGTCGGCGCCATCCTAGGGCGCGGCCATCATAACAATGTTGTGCGCACCCTCGCCGACGCCTTTCCTCAGGTGGGGTTCTGGGTCGATGCGGGCGTCGCCGGCGCCACAAGCGCGCGCTCGTGGCTGTCGCGCCACCCGCGGAACACTCTTGTCCTCGGCAGTGAATCGCTGAAAAGTTCGACCACTCTTGAAGAACTTTCGGCTGAGAGAAGAATTGTTCTATCGCTCGACTTTCTCGGCCATCGCTTCCTCGGGCCGGCCGCGTTTCTTGCAGCGCAACATCTATGGCCGGCCCGCGTCATCGTCATGACGCTCAGCCGCATCGGCGCCGATACAGGGCCAGATCTCGATCGCCTTTCGTCCATCATGCAAACGACGGACGCCAGGATCTATGCCGCCGGCGGCGTTCGCGGACCGGCGGATCTCGACGCTCTCGCGCGGCGCGGCGCGCATGGCGTCCTTGTCGCTTCCGCATTGCACGATGGCCTGTTGACGGCCGCGGACCTTGCCGCCGCGCTGAAGTAAAAAAGGGGGGCCGAGGCCCCCCTTTTCGTTCTGCTCCCATTGGCGCGAGAGTATCAGTTCGGCGCGAAAGGATGCTTGACCGTGTTGCGCTGGGCGACCACCGTTTCGGGCGTCGGCTCGCCGTTGATGGCCCGCGCGATGGATTCCTTGGTCGCCTGATAATTGTAGTCTTGAATCTTTTGATCGTCCTTGGCTTCCCAATGGATGAACACGCCGACGCAGATGAAGATGTCGTCGGCCTCCCTGATCGGGATGACGCCATCGGCGACGCTGTCGGCGACGGCCTTGGCGACGCCGCGCTGCGCCGGTCCGAACATCTGCACCGCTTGAGTGGCGTTCTTGATCGTCACTTTGTTGAAGAGGACCGTCGCGGGCTTGCAAAGCAGGTTCGGGGCGACGACGGCGAGCAGCGTGGTGAAGCCGTCCTTGTTATTGGTAAGCGCATGGGCGAAGGCCGTTTCGGCCGCGCTGCCGCGCGGTCCAATGAGGAGATCGATGTGAGCGACCTCGTTTCCTTCGCCGACGAGAGATTCGCCGACCAGCAATTTATTGATCTTAGCCACGTTAAAAAATCCTCCCATAAGGAAACTCCTCTCAATTGAAGGAGTTAGACGGATTTGAAGGTTCGATCCTTGTTATCAGCACCCATCTTTTCGCCGGGCCGGTTAGCCGGATAGAAGCGGCGCTTGTCCGCGGCGCGCACTCAACCATTATTGCCGCGCCGGATCAAGATGCGTTTAGCCGATCGGCGAAAAGCGTTGCGACCGTGAGATCGGCGCTTGTTCCTGGGTTGAGGCGCGAGGCTTTGAGGCGGTGATCGAAATCCAACAGTTCGTCTAGCGAGTCGGCTGGGTCGGCTTTCGACATAAATCTGTCGCGAACGGCGGCCGCCGCATTCTGGACGGTAACCGCTGCGTCGAGGCCGTTCTTGCGGGCAATGTGGCTGTCAAAAATTCCCGCGAGAAAGGTGAGATAGACCGCTACGACGGGCCAGGGCGCCGGCCAGTCCTTCTTGTGCGCCGCGTCAAGAACGCCTATCCCCATCCCGAATATGTCGGAATAATTGGTCGCATATTGGTAGGCAATTCGATCCCGGCTCGCGGCCTCTCTCATCGCTTCAAGAAGGGTCGTCTCGGCGGGCCTGCGCACGTCGTGGCGGCCGGACTCGCCAAGGCCCGCCGGTGAGGCGCGCACAATGGCTTTGAACGCTGATTGTGCGTCGCGTCGCGTCAAGCCTGCCAGTGCGGCCTTTACGCAAACTTGAAAATCCCAGCCGTTGGCTTCGCGAAGATCAGCGGCCGCGGCCAGCGGCGCGCAGAGAAGAATGATCCCGAGATTGGTGTTGGCGCCGACGCTCGAAAAGGTCGCCTCGAGCGCGCCGAGAATGCGCGCGCCGATCTCCGCGCCGCGCTCGCACAAGGGTTGGGCGGCGATCGCCGCGCTGCGCCGAAACTGGTCGACCGTCATGCCGTGGCCTTCGGCGAAAATATGCACGTTGCCCGGTTTTGGCGCCTCGATCTCTTCGCGGCAGGAGGCGACGAAGGCTGTCGCGAGGCTATTGAAGGGGGCCTCGCTCATGCGGCAGGCTCGGTTGCGGGACGGGCCATCGCCTGCGCCGATCTCATCCCGATTTGCCTTAAAAAATCCCGCGCGAGACGGTCGGCAATAGAAAAAGGCGCCACTTTCTGCAAGCCGCGCCAGCCGGGCATGCTGTTGACTTCAAGCACCTGCGGCTCCCCGTCGGCGTCGATAATCATGTCGACGCCTGCGAATTGCGCGCCGACCGCCGCCGCCGACCGCAAGGCGAGGCCGATCAGCGCGGGGTCGGGATCGAGCCATTGTGGCCGGGCGCCGAGCTTGACGTTGGTGATCCACTGCGAGGATCTGCGCGTCATCGCGGCGACGACCTCTCCGCGCGAGACGAAGAACCGCATGTCGGCAAAACCGTCGCGCTCGACGCCGACGAAACGCTGCAGATAATAGAACTCCTTCGACGGCTTCGATCGGCGGAAGATCCTCTTCCCGCAAGATCAGCTTCAGCCCAAATCCTTGCGCGCCGAACAGCGGCTTCAGCACGAGCGGCCCACCCGCCGTCTCGCGCCGGACGATTTTTCGCGCCGCCTCATGTGACTGAACCGCGAAGGTCGGCGGCGTTGGGATGTCTGCTTGCGCAAGGGCGAAGCTCGTCGCCGCCTTGTCGACGCAGACCTCGATCGCGCGCGCCGAATTGACGACCGGGACGCCGATGTCGGCGAGACCGTGGAGAACGCTGAGCCGCAAAGTGACGCCCTCGAACCCGCCGGATCCGATGGCCCGGACGAAAACGGCGTCGGGCAGGTCGAGGCCGAAGCCGGGAATGACGAGGCCGCTTTGGCGCTTGGTGTCAAACCCGCATTGCGCCAGCCGGATCGGGGTTGCGATCGCGCCTAATCGGGTGAAGGCCGCCGTCAGGTCGCGCGCGTGCCAATCGTAAAGATCGACCGCGATTGCGATTTTTGCCGGCGCGGAGAGAACGGCGCGCTCAGGAGAAGCAGGCATCAAGCAGGGCGTTGTCGATCTTGCCGGCGCGGAACGTCTGCCCGCTTTCGATGGCCGTGACGATCGCTTGTGCAGGGCTGAACAGCATCGGGTCGATCGCATAGAAATCGCCCTTGTAGGCCTTGAAGATTTCCGCGAAAGGCCGGCCATGGTCGCGCGATATCGTGCTCGGCAATTGCTCCGCCAGAGCCTTGGCTTCGTCCGCAGGGCCGGTGACGAAAAGGTGGGACTGGCCGGCGTAGATGATCGCGTCATTGGTGCGGCCCATGGCCTCGACGAAATCGGGATGGGGCGGCGACAGCGGCGCGCTGGCGAGGCCGTCGACGATGCGCTCCAGCGGAAACTTCAGTTCATGCGCCTTGTGCAGCACGACTTCGAGGACCCGCGAGACGATTTGAACGCCGCCTGCTAGGCTTTGCGTCGGCGCGAAAATGAAAGCGATATTTTCGGGCGCAACTCCGCAATCCGCGGCGACCTTGTCGGTGATTTCCGGCGGCGGAGCGCGATCGCTCTCCAGCACGAGGGTCGCGCGCGTAGCATGATCGCGATAGGCGATATCGGAAAATAGCGGTTCCTTGCGCGCGAGGGCCCGGCCGGGACCTGACCCGAGAGCGAAAAATTTGCCCTTGCCTTCGCCGTGGGACAGCGCCCAGCCGGCGTATTGGCTGGCGAGGCACGCGATCACCGGATCGCTCGCGCGGACCGAAATTTCAAACGGCCATTTCGGATTGACGCCTGTTGGAGCCAGTTCTACAACTCCTAACCCTCCGAGGCAGATTTCGGCGATGCGCAAACCGGCCTCAATACCGCCGCGCGCCGCCTTGCCGGCGTCAATGACTGTCTCGCCGCGGGCGCCTTTGGTCACGATAACGCGCAATTTGGCGGCGTCAGCGACCATCCGGTCGACCAAATGCCCCGTCAACGTATTGATGCTCAGTGCTGTCTCGGCCAAGGCGTCGTCCTCATCCCTCATTCGTCTATTGCTTTGAGCAAAAGAGCGGTCCGTTGTTCAACGAGCTTAAGCGCGCTCGACGGTTCCGCAGAACACGCTTTAACGGTGCACAGCGGATCATACAAGCCGAGGACGGTTCGCGGTTTTTGGCGATCGGCCGCCCACTGCGGCCAGTTGAGCGCCGGCATTGACGTGATTTCTCTGGGCGAATAAGCGATCGCCGCGGCCGCGGCGCCGGCAAACTTCAACGCCGCGCGCGCCAAATGGCCGCAACATGCGTCAATATGCGCCTTAAACAAAAGGCCCTGGCAATCTTCGAAAATATCGAGGGTCGCCCCGGGCCGCGGATTGATCTCGATCAGCGCAAAGCTCTCGCCGTCGACCAGAAAGTCGAAACTGTTGAGGCCGACAAGGCGCAGCGCGACGGCAAGCGATCCGGCCGCGTCCTGCAGTCGCCTTTCGATCCGTGGCGACAGATCGGCAGGCCGCACGCAGCCGCCGTAACGGAATGGTTCGCCGGGCGCCGGGGCCGCCCATTGGCGGCTAGAGCCGAGGGGGCGCGCGTCAACTCCGTTGCAAAGACAAAGGACCGAGGCCGGCGTCCCGGGCGCGATGCGCTGGAAGTAAATGGCCTCGCCGATCGGCCGCCGATCCGTGGCCGGAGCGACATGGGCGCCGCCCGCGCCGCCGACGCTTTTAACCAGCCAACCTTCCGTATTCCTCGGCGCCGACAGGCTGATATCCGGATGAGGAATACCCAGCAGCCGGCAGAGCTCCGCTAGACCTGCCGGATCTTTCGCGCGCCGGACCGCCTCCGGCGCGTTGCCGTAAACCGGCCATCGCGCCGCGATCGCCTCGAGCAGATCGATGCGATCCTCAAATCCCGCGCCGTAGACGAGGCCGAAAGGCGCGGCGGTTTCCGCCAATTGGGCGAGCGCGGCGATCAAGGTCTCGGCGGCAAAGCCGGCGCGCGGATCGCCCGCGAGACGGTTCGCGGTGCAAAGGCTTCGCGTATCGTCGTCGTCGAACAGGTCTGCGATGAGCGGCCGGTAGCCGGAGCGCCGCGCGGCGGCGGCAAGAGCGCGCCCCGAGGCCGCTGCGACGAGAACCGCGGCGCCGGTTCGGGGTGATTTTAGAGCGGGGCGCACCGGCGGTCTAATCATCCGCTTCGGGAAGCAGCATGATGGCAATGCCCATTTGAACGCTGCCGAAGGATAGGCCGGACAATAGACTACGGGAGCCCAGCGCCGCCCATCGCTCGGCCGACGAGGCCATCAGCGTTCCAACGCGGCCCACGTCGAGAAAGACAAAAAGAAACACCGCGATCAGCCCGGCAGAAAAGCCAACCAGCGCGTTCCACAGCAGAAATTTGATGAGATATGGCATAAACATCACCCTCGCCGCGCGCGGGACCCCTTTTGCTTAAGAGAACGAGACGTTTCCCGGTCCGGCTCGATGAAGGGGACGGGCGCCAAAGCGCCATTCGCGCCTTTCGTAGTGGGCATAGGCGGCACCAACTACCTTGTCCCGTCCGGAGTTTCCTCGCCGCGACTTGGGATAAACTTGCTTCCCTGCAGTTGGTTCGCCGCATGTTCGCCGCGCCCGAGGGTTTTTCCGACGTCGCCGCTTCGGCGCGACAGCGATGAAACCGGAATGGCGTTTTTGCGTTTTGACGCCGGGAAGCGTCGGCCAGCGACCGGTCAGGACAGTGCAATGGGTCAAGTCCGGGCTTCCCCTCATGACAGTCAGGCGGGGCCGGCCCTGGGCCTGACCCAACCGGACTCGGTATCGACCGATGGGGTTGGACTCGATTTCGAAGATTTTTTCGAAAACGGGGACATCGCGTTTCATGCGGTCGACAGCAACGGCGTCATCCTACGCGCCAACAAGGCCGAGGTGGCGCTGCTCGGCTTTTCGGCCGCGGAATATATCGGGCGCCCCGTCGCCGAATTCCACGTCGACAGCGCGGCGATTGAGGATATCCTGACCCGGCTAAAACGCGGCGAGACGCTGCGGAAACATCCCGCCCGGCTGCGGGCCCGCGACGGCTCCATCAAGCATGTCGAAATCACGGCAAGCGGACGCTTCAGCGACGGCGTGTTCGCGCATACGCGCTGCGTCACAGTCGAGGCTGATTTGAAACGCGTCCGCGACGACATCCCGGTCGAGGAACAGTGGTTGCGGCGGGTGCTCGACGTTCTGCCGGCGCCCGTTTAGATGACCGATCCGGCCGGGATGATCACCTATTTCAACCGCGCCGCAGCCGAACTCGCCGGACGCGAGCCGGCGATTGGCAAGGACAAATGGTGCGTGAGCTTTCGGCTGTTTTCTCCCGAAGGACGGGAAATGCTCCTGTGCGAGTGCCCGATGGCCACAGCGTTGAAGGAGGACCGGGCGGTGCGCGGCGTCGAAGCGCTGGCGCAGCGCCCGGATGGCTCCTACCTACCCTTCCTGCCTTTCCCGACGCCGATCCATGATGAGCGCGGCAAACTGGTCGGCGCCGTCAACATGCTGATCGACGTCAGCGAGCGCAAGCAGGCGGAGGCTGATCAGCGCGCGTTGCTGAAAGAATTGAACCACCGCGTCAAGAACAACATTCAAATGCTGTACGGCTTGCTGCGTTCGGCGTAAAGGGAGACGAAAAATTCGGAAGCGCAAGCGGTGCTCGCCGACGCTATTCAGCGGGTCGGCGCCCTGGCGGCGGCGCAGCAGATTCTCTACAGCGACTCCAACCCGCGGCGCTTCAGCATCGGCGCGCTGGCGCAGGCGGTCTGCCAAAACGCGCGGCAAGCCCTCCCAAAGAGAATTTCGATCAGGGTCGAGGACGACGGTGGGGAGCTGTTGAATGATGCGTCATTGCCGCTAGCTCTCATCCTAAACGAGCTTCTGGCAAATGCGGCCAAGCATGGCGGCGAAGGCAGGGAGGGGCGGGACATTGCTGTCGCGCTGAGGCGCGCCGAAAATGAGGTCGTGCTTTCCGTCGAGGATGGGGCGGGTTTCGATCTCAACTCGACGGAGCCGCGATCTTCCGGACTTGGCCTCGTCAGCGGCCTGGCGCGACAGCTCGGCGGAATGTTCACGGTCGAGCGCGGCGTCGGCGCCCGGTGCGTCGTCCGGTTTTCCGACGCTGGCGCACGGTGAGCGCCGATGCATCGCAGGAGCCGCCTATGTCCCACGGCGTGTCTGACGGCCAACCAAGCGCGGCCTCGCGGCCGGCGCGCATTCTTGTCGTCGAAAATGATTACTTCATCACCCTCGAAATGGAGCGAAGCCTGACCGACGCAGGCTTCGAAGTGGTCGGCGTCGCCGGAACGGCGGAGGAAGCGCTGGACCTCGTTCTCTCAAAAAACCCTGAACTGGCGATCACGGACATTCGCCTTTCCGGCGATCGCGACGGGATCGACGCCGCGATCGAAATTTCCGCCAGGCTGAACGTGCCCTCGATCTTCGCCACCGCGCATGGAGATCCGGCGACAAGGCGGCGCGCGGAACAGGCAAAACCGCTCGGCTGGCTGGAGAAGCCCTACTCCCCCGCCGCGCTGAACGCCGCCTTGGCGCAAGCATGACCTAAAAAGCGCCCATTTTTCGACGGGAACGGAGGCCATCGCTGGGCGCACTCGCCATTGGACCAACACTTTCCATTTTGACGACGGACAAGTGCAAAAGGGGACAAACGATTGGCTATCTCACAAGCTGGAGTTTAAAATCAACCGATCCAAGACGATTTGAGGAGCACAAAATGTACAAAAAGTTCACTATCGCCTTGATCACGGGTTCGCTTATCGCGCCAGTCGGGGCCCGGGCGCAGGAAGAACCAGCCGGCGCTTCGGTTAGCGCCGGAGTTTTGGATGCTGAAATGGAAGCTGATAAATTGGCCTTTTTCCGCGAACACATAAAGGAACTACAAGGAGAGTCCCGTCCCTACGCCAATCCCGTCCGGCGCGGGGAAGTCTTGCCGCCAGAATATACCCTTCACGTGATACCGCCGATATTCGGGCGGCGCCTGACGTCCGCTACGCAGTGCTCAACGACCATGTGGTTCTTGTTAACCCGAGTTCACGTATGATTATCCAGGTTGTGGACTAGGGCCTGTTGAGACGGCTACCTTTATTGCTATAGGGAGCGCGGCAGAGGGCGAAACATTCCCGGCACAAACACATGATATTAGTAATGTGCTGATGTGGGACTGACTACACTCCCCGCGAGCCCGTTAATGATGCGCCAGCATGAGAAGGATGATTTTCGGCAGCGGCGCGCCAGCATCCACAGCAGAATTCCCCGGCCCATAGGCGTTCTCCTCGCGCGATCGTTAAGACCATTTGGTGAGGGGACTTAGCAGCGTTCCCTCGTCCCTGTGCCTGCCGCCGGCGATCGCCGCGCTCCAGGCCGCGGCGGCTCCAATCGCCAAAGACGCGGCAGCGACGAACGCCGCCAGCACGGCGGCCCGGCGCGCCGCGTCGAGCGAGCTTTGGATATTGTGAGCGGCGCTTATCACCCGCCCCCTGGCTTCGTCCTGGGATACCGGCGCTGTCTTGGCGACGAGCTGCGTCAAAAAGGCCTCATCATCCGGGCTCAAGGCCTTTCGCGCGGTGATCGCCTTCAACATGCTCTCGCTGTCGCGCCGCGCGGTCTCGTCCGGGCTCGCTGCGCCGCGGAAAAGCAATCCAAGCTGATAATCCTGCGTCGTCTTCGCGGCTTCCCTTGTCGCCGCCGTCGTCGCTGCTCCGACGGAGGAAGCGAGGATCAGTCCAGAGACGATCGCCGCAACCGACCACGCGATGAGCCCATGCGCTCCGTCGCGGATGCGAACTTCGTGCTCCGTGGCGTCCGGAATGCGATGTCTTAACCGGCCTGCGATATAGCCCCCGGCGGCGAAGCCCGAAGCCGCCATCCACGCCGCCCACAGCGCGGTTGCGGTCGCGACAAGCTTTGCGGACAAGCCCTGCCCCGGCTCGGCGTCAATGCGTCAGCATCGGCCCGAACCTCGGATCGGCGGTTTGGTTCGCCTTCAGCATCGGCAGAATCTTCCTCGCCGGCACGGGCGGGCTGAAATAGATAGCCTTGCATCTCGGTGCAGCCCTCCCTGCGCAGCCAGGCGAGCTGTTCGTCGGTCTCGACGCCTTCGGCCGTGGTCGAGATGCCAAGGCTTAACCCAAGGCCCGCGACCGCGCGCACGATCGCCGTTGAACCGCCGCTGTCGGAAAGGTCGCGGACGAACGAGCGGTCGATCTTGATCTTGTCGAACGGAAAGGCGCGCAGATAACTCAAGCTCGAATAGCCGGTGCCGAAATCATCCATCGACACACTGGACTCCGAGGGAGCGCAGCCGGTGCAAGGTCGCAAGATTGGATTCACTTTCCGCTAGAAGAATGCTCTCGGTGATTTCAAGCTCGAGGCGCGAGGCCGGGAGCCCGGAATTGGCGAGCGCGGTCAACACGGCGTGAATTACGTTGCCGGCCTTAAATTGGATCGATGACAAATTGACCGCGACCTTCAAATCGCCAGGCCAGCGGACGGCCTCCGCGCAGGCCTGACGCAGCGCCCATTCTCCGAGCGGCACGATCAATCCGATCTCTTCCGAAAGAGGGATGAATTCGGCGGGCGGCACCATGCCGCGGGTCGGATGATGCCAGCGCATCAAGGCCTCAAAGCCGGTGATCGCGCCGGTTTTGAGCGAGACCAGCGGCTGATAGTAGAGCTCGAATTGGCCGGCCCCCAGCGCCCGCCGCAGATCGATCTCGAGCATTCGCCGCGCCTGGGCGCGGGCGTCCATCTCGGGCTCGAAGAAGCGGAAGGCGCGCCGCCCGTCCTCCTTGGCGCGGTAGAGCGCCATATCAGCGCTCTTCAATAACAGATCGCAGCAAGCGCCGTCGCCGGGCGCCATCGCGATGCCGATGCTGGTTGCGATCTCGAGGGTGTGGCCCTCGATGACGAAGGGGCGGCCGACCGCGTCGACGAGGTGGGAGGCGAGCGCGCTCGCCTCGTTGGGACCGCTCATGCCCGGCCGGAACACGGCGAATTCGTCGCCGCCGAATCGCGCCACGACGTCTCTCGCGCGCAAGCACCCGCGCAGCCGGTTGGCGACCGCGCGCAACAGAGCATCGCCAATCGAATGGCCGAGCGTATCGTTGATCGCCTGGAACCGATCGAGGTCGAGGTAGAAGACGGCGAGTTCGCCTTGATCTGGATGAAGGCGCGACAAGGCTTCGTCGAGCCGATCGCGAAACTTAGCGCGATTAGGCAGATCGGTCAAAGCGTCATGATGCGCCATATGAGCGAGGCGCCGCTCGGCTTGCTTCTTCTCGGTCACGTCGACGAAAGTGATGAGCTGAGCCGGCCGATCGCGAAAAATGAGCGGGCGCCAATAGAAGACAACATCTATCACGCTTCCATCCGATCGCATCTGGCGTCCCAAACGCTCGGTTACCGGCCTCACCGGCGGCTGTTTCGAGCAGCGCCGCATCAGGTCCCGATCCGCGGGAACGGCGACGTCATAGAGGCTCATCGCCAACAAAGCCTCCCGCGGGAAACGCCACAGCGCCGCGGCCGCCTCATTGACCGCGAGAAAGCCGAAGCTTTCGGGATCGCAAAGCGCCGTCGGCATCGGGCTGCCGTCAAAAAGCAGGCGAAACGAAGCCTCTCTCGCCTTTATGTTGCTGATATCGGTCAACGTCATCCCGATCAGATCGCCAATCGCCATCGCATTGACGGTGAGCTGCACATTTTCGCCCGGCCCCGACGCGCGGTCGATCTCGAACCGGGAGCTGCCGCCATTGACGGCGACCTGAAGCAGATTGGCGAGCATATCGTCGCCGCCCATGCCGAAAGCCTCCGAAAACCGCCGTCCGTGCAAATCTTCGGCCCTGCGCCTCAACAATCGCGCCGCTCCATCGTTCAGGGCGACGATCTCAAAGTCGCAGGCGACGCGCGATTCGTCGCGAATGACAGCGAGCGCGACGACGCCTTCATCCGTGACGCTGAAAATAGTGTCGACAAGACTGCATTTTTGATCCCGCTCCTTCATGTAGACATGACAGAGCGGCGGCCCCCAGCGATTTGACAATGGCAGAGCGACGAGATCGTAGCTGCAGACGAGGCCGTTCACCACCGCGTGCGCGACCGCTTCGGCGGGCGCGCTTGTTTTCAGCGCCCGCGTTGCGGCGTCGTGCAAGGCCCTGACGAGGCCGCTCGAACGCTGGTTAACCTGCAACTGCCGCGAAGGTTGATCAATCCACGCTTCAATGGTCGATCCGGCCATCAGAATGTCGAATTTGTCCGGCTCCGCCGCTCGAATCAGAGCCGCTCTGTCGGCGAGACGGCCAAGGCTGCCCAAAGCCAATTCTTCATAGGGCGGCAACGCGCGGGCGGGCGTGAGGGCGGCGCGCCAGGCGCGGCACAGGGTCTCGATTTCAGGCGGCCGCGGAGGGTCCCTCAGCGGCCCGCAATCGCTGGAACGGTCTCGAACTCGCCCCCGCGCTTTGAATCCGGGAGGGGGAAATTTCCCGCGACGCGGCGGCCGCCTCGGGCCGGGAATTCTCTGAAGCCGAGGCTTTTTCGATACGGTCGCCACAAATCTCGCGTTTCGTCATCGGCGCTGACATAATCGCCCTCCTCACACGCCTTTCGTGCGACTATGTCAGGCGAGGATTGCCTTTGGCTGTCGTCAGCCGTTAGAGTTTTATGAATTGTGGCTTCACCGCGGAAGGCGGCCCGAAGGTTTGCGCCACGGTTTGCGCCTCGACCTTCCCTTTGAAATCGCTTGCATTCCCTCGCCCAGGGGCTAATTTGCAAAGATCTTATTTCAATTATGTGGCTGGCGCGGCTTTATAACGCGCCCGACTTTCGGCGCCGTCCCCAGGGCGAAATCCTTAACGCGCTCATCGAGGAGTTCTTCGTTATGAAGGGTGACGACAGAGTCATCGACTATCTCAATCGGAGCCTGCGCAGCGAGCTGACGTCGATCAACCAATACTGGCTGCATTTTCGCATTCTCGACAATTGGGGTTTTAAGGATCTCGCCAAAAAATGGCGCGACGAATTGATCGAGGAAATGCGCCACGCCGACAAAATAACCGCCCGCATCTTGTTTCTCGAAGGCTTCCCCAACATGCAGGTTCTCGATCCGTTGCGGATCGGACAGACGGTCGAGGAAATCCTCTCCTGCGACCTCGCCGCCGAGCTTTCCGCGCGGGCCCTCTACACCGAGGCGGCCGAATATTGCGTCACTGTGCACGACCTCGTCACCAAGGAATTATATGATGACCTGCTGATAGATGAGGAGCATCATATCGACTTCCTCGAGACCCAGCAGGAGTTGATCCGCCAGGTCGGCGTTCAACTCTACAGCCAAAAGCATATCGGCAAATTGTCCGAGGATCTTTGATCATTTTTCGCGCCGCGCCGTCGCGACCGGCATGATCACGTTGCGGCAGGCCGCGTCAACGGCCAGCCCTCGTCCGCCCGCGCCGCCAATGCTCGCCCTAGCACCGGCCGCCTGTCATCGTCGCCGGCAAAAATCCACAAACCTTCGAGCTGCTCGCGGTCCAGCATCTCGGCGACGAAACCCCTAGAATCCGCTGCGCTTCGAGCCCGTCCTGCCACATCTTCAACTCCTGGAGTTCGCCACGCACCGCGACGGTCGCCCGACCGGCGAACCATCGGCGGCGAGGTAGGCGTTCATCTGATCGTGCACGAACTCATAGAAGGGTGGGGCCTCCCGGATTGGCGCCGAAAAGTTTCAAACGCCAGGAAAAGGCTCGTGACGGCAACCAACCCACACAAACTATCTAAAGCTGCAACTTATGCAATGCGCTTCGCTATCCTCCCGCCCGTAGCAGCGCCCGCAGCTCCTCAACGTCCCGCGCGGGCAGCGAGCAGGCGCCGGCCGAGCAAACGAACGCCGCTGCCTCGGCCGCCATTTGCGCCTGCGCATGGGCGGGATGGGCCCTCGGGACGCCGTCGAGGCTTTCGATATCCAAGACGGTCCGATCGATGAAGGGCGCGGCGAGCGCCGCCTCATAAAGCGCGGCCCGCTTTGGCCCCACCGTTACGATTTCCTTGACGCGCAAGCGCAGATCGAGCGCGTTCAGCACGCCGGCGTGACCAACGACATTGGCGCGCAAAAAAGGCGCGACAGCCTTGAACAACGCATCCGCGCGCGCCAGCCATTTGGCGTCGCCGGTCAGACCCGCAAGACGAACCAGCGCCGATAGATAGACCGGATGCGCATTGGGGATCGCGTCATCATGGGTCGGCGAGAGCCGCAAAAGAACATCGCCAGCATCTTTCGCAGCCATACACAACAGCCCGGTGTTCGCGTCGACGTGATAGGCAACGAGCGCCGCGGCGAAGCCAAGGGCGTCGGAAAGATAGTCGCGCCGCCGCGTAGCCGTCGTTAAATTACGTATCTCAAATAAAGCGAGCGCGGCGCGCATCATGGCGGCGTAATCGAGCGCGAGGCCGGGCTTGACAAGAACGCCTGCGCGCCAACCGTGGGCGAGACGCGCCTCGCCCTCGCCATCCGAATAGAGCATGGTCGACACGATGAAATCATAGGCCCGCGCGGCGCGCTCGATCCAGCCATGCTCGCCCAAGAGAGTCGCAGCGTTGACGAGCGCCGCAATCATCAAGCCGTTCCAGTCGGCCAGGATCTTGTCGTCGAGGCCGGGATGGACGCGGGCCTCGCGCGCCTCGAACAGCTTTCGCCGCAAGGATGTCAGCCGCGCCTCCTCCTCGGCCGACGGCCGCGCCAATTCGAGGCGGTTCAAAATCGTGACACCCTGGGGATAATGCGCGTCCGCCCAATTGCCGACCGGGCCGGCCTCGTAAAATTTGCCGAAAAAGCGCGCGTCATCGAGGCCCAGAACGGCGACGAGCTCGGCCCAGGTCCAGACATAGAACTTACCCTCGACGCCATCGCTGTCGGCGTCAAGGCTAGCGCAAAAGGCGCCGCCCAAATGGGTCATCTCCTGTTCAAGCCAGCCGACCGTCTCTTTGGCCCGGACGTGGAACAGCTCATCGCCGAATTCATGATGGCACAGCGCCAGGCACTCGAGGATTTGCGCATTATCATAGAGCATCTTCTCGAAATGCGGCACGAGCCAGCGCTCGTCCGTCGAATAGCGCGCATAGCCGCCGCCAAGATGATCGTAGACGCCGCCCTCCGACATATGCTCCAGTGTCAGTCGAACCGCCTCGCGATAAGGCCTCTCGCCGAGGCGGGCGCCGGCCCGCCAGAGAAATTCAAGGATTGGCGTATTGGGAAACTTGGGCGCGCCTTTGAGGCCGCCATCGACCTTGTCCATCGCCTTCAACAGGTGGGGGGCGAGGCCATCCATTTGCTTCAGCGTCAGCTCGTAGCCGCCGCCCTCCGGCGTTGACGCCTGGGCCAATCGACGCCGGACGGCGTCGATGTTGGTGGCGATTCGTTGCGGCTCGGCGTGGAACGCATGGGCCACCGTTCGTAGCACGGTGGCGAAGGCCGCCCTTCCATATTGGTCGGTTTTGGGAAAATACGTTCCGCCCCAAAACGGTTCGCCCTTGGGGGTTAAAAACATCGTCAAAGGCCAGCCGCCGCGTTCGCCAAACGCATGCAACGCCTCCATATAGATATGGTCGATATCAGGCCGCTCCTCGCGATCAACCTTGATATTCACGAAAAGCTCGTTCATCACCGCGGCTGTAGCTTCGTCCTCGAAACTTTCGTGCGCCATCACATGGCACCAGTGACAAGCGGCATAGCCGACGGATAAAAGAATGGGCTTTCCCTTGGCCTCGGCCTCCTGCAAAGCGGCCTTGCTCCACATCCGCCAATGCACGGGATTATGTGCATGCTGCAGTAGATAGGGGCTCGCGGCGTGTCGAAGTTCGTTAGCTGACATTTTCTGGTCTTCCTTCGATGATTGCGCGTCTTGATCTCGCTGGGAGAGCGAAGTCGGAACAATCGAATATGACAAACGGAGCGAGGCCGGACCTAAAGCCGGCAACGAGCGAGATCCATGCCGGAGGCGGCGGCGCGGACACAATCTTCGCCATCAGCTCCGGGGCTGGCCGGGCGGCCATTGCGGTGCTGCGCCTATCGGGACCGGCGGCGGCGGCTATCGTCAAGGCCATAGCCGGGCGGCTTCCAGATCCGCGCGTGGCGACGCTTGCGACCTTCAAGAATCCGGCATCTTTGCACCCGATTGACGCTGGCCTTGTTCTCTTCTTTCCCGCTCCGCACAGCTTTACTGGTGAGGATTGCGCCGAGTTCCACGTCCATGGCGGCCGCGCCGTCGTTCTCGCGCTAATCAACGCGATTGGAGCCGCCGGCGGCGCGAGAGCGGCGGAGCCTGGAGAATTTACGCGTCGGGCGTTGCTCAACGGCAAGATCGACGTCACCCAGGTTGAGGGACTAGGCGACCTCGTAGAGGCCGAAACCGAATGGCAACGTCGCCAGGCGCTGCGGCAAATGCAAGGGGAGCTCGGCCGGCAAGCGGCGCTCTGGCGCTCGGCTCTCCTTGAGGCCGCCGCTCTGGTCGAAGCCGAGATCGATTTTTCGGACGAAGGGGACGTGCCGGAGGGCCTGAGCGCGCGCGTCGCTGACATTGTCCGGCCCATCCTTTCTTCCTTGCAAGCGGAGCTCGCGGCCGCCCGCTCGGGCGAACGCATACGCGAGGGGGTCACGATCGTCATCGCAGGGCCGCCGAACGCCGGAAAATCATCTCTTCTCAATGCCTTAGCTCGCCGTGACGTCGCCATTGTCTCAACCCTGGCGGGGACGACGCGCGACGCCATCGAAGTTCACCTCGACCTGTCCGGCTGCGCCGCGACGTTAATCGATACGGCGGGTTTGCGCGACAGCCAAGACGCCATTGAGCAAATCGGGGTCTCAAGAGCGGTCGATCGGGCGCGAAGCGCCGACCTTATCCTTTGGCTCAGTGAATGGGATCAGCCGGCAGCGCCCGACGAGAGGCTGGGCTCCGGTGAAATCTGGCGCATTTTTACCAAATTGGACCTTCTTGCAACGCCTCCTCCCTCGAAAGACGCTTTATTTGTTAGCTCCAAGACCGGGAGTAATCTGGATGTTCTCTTGCAAAGGCTGAGCGACTGGGCCAGCGCCGTGAGCGGCGCCGGCCACGCCGGCCTGATCACGCGAGATCGGCATCGCGCAGCGATTCGTAGCGCGGCGGATGCCTTGCGACGCATTGACGTCAATCCCAGCGCGCCGGTTGAGATCATGGCGGAAGATTTGCGCGCCGCGCTTTTCGCTCTGGAGCGACTGATCGGGCGCGTCGATGTTGAGGATATTCTTGGCGACATCTTTTCACGATTTTGCATCGGGAAATAACCGATCGTGCTAGCGTTTGACTGAAACAGATGCGAAGGGCAACGGCGGAAGCTGACCGACTAGGGAATGCACCGTTAGCGCTTCCCAAGGTGTTTCACGTGAAACAGGCGCCCATCTTTTGCGCGCCTTTCGCCGCCTTCAAATGCCGCGGGGCACCCCTGCTGAAGGACTGTCAAGATCCTGTTTCCCGTTGAAACAGGGCGCCCAAGCCTCCCCGGCAGAGCGCAGCGCTCGGGGGAAAGTGTTTCACGTGAAACAGGATCCGCCGCCCGGCGTCCCAAGCTGCGCAAAACAGGTTTCGATGGAGACCGCCTGCGCGCGATGATTTTTGAATGGGGGACTTGACGGACCCCCTGATTGTTAAAAAGGATTTGGCGGCGCATTCTTTGCGGCTTGGCTGACGTGAATGACGCTATCAAACAGAATGTTTCACGTGAAACACCGAATGGAGACTGACAAGGATGCGCCCCTTTGACGTTATCGTGGTAGGCGGAGGCCATGCGGGCTGCGAAGCGGCGGCGGCGGCGGCGCGCACGGGCGCAAACACCGCGCTTTTGACGCAGGCCCGCAAAACGATCGGCGTGCTGTCCTGCAACCCCGCCATCGGCGGCCTCGGCAAAGGCCATCTGGTTCGGGAAATCGATGCTTTCGACGGCCTCATGGGCAAGGTCGCTGACGCGGCCGGAATTCAATTTCGCGTCCTGAATCGCGCTAAAGGGCCGGCGGTGCGCGGACCGCGCGCGCAGGCCGACAGACGCCTCTATCGGCGAGCGATGCAGGAGGCGATCAGAGAGTGCGGAAATCTCACCGTGATCGAAGCGGAAGCTGCCGACCTTTCGATGGAGGCCGGGCGCGTCGCCGGGCTTGTCGCTGCAGATGGGCGCGCCTTTATCTGCCGCGCAGTCGTCATCACGACCGGCACCTTTCTACGGGGATTAATTCATCGCGGCGCGACGACCGTGCCCGCCGGACGCATTGGTGAGAGGCCGGCGATCCGGCTCGGGGAAAGGCTCGAAGCGATCGGCTTTCGCATGGGGCGATTGAAGACCGGGACGCCACCGCGCCTTGATGGCGACACGGTCGACTGGGCGACGCTCGAGCGTCAAAGCGCGGATCCCGAGCCTGAGCCCTTCTCCTTTCTGACGCGCGCGATCACGAGTCCTCAGGTTGACTGCTTCATCACGCATACGACCGACGAAAGCCACAGGATCATCCGCGACAACCTCGGTCAGTCGCCCGTCTATTCCGGCGCGATCAACGGCCGCGGCCCGCGTTATTGTCCTTCGATTGAAGACAAGGTGGTTCGCTTCGAAGAGCGCCCCTCGCACCAGATCTTCCTGGAGCCCGAAGGCCTCGACGACAAAACGATCTATCCCAATGGCATTTCAACGGCCCTTCCGGAAAAAGTCCAAGACCAATTCCTGCGAACCATCCCAGGTCTCTCCCGCGTTGTGATGCTGGAGCCTGGATATGCCATCGAATATGACTACATCGATCCGCGCGAATTGAAGTCAAGCCTTGAGACCAAACGGGTTCCGGGCCTTTTCCTGGCGGGCCAGATCAATGGAACCACGGGATATGAGGAGGCCGCCGCCCAGGGCCTCCTGGCTGGATTGAACGCCGCCGCTCTCGCCGGCGGCGCGCCTTCGGTCACTTTCGAAAGATCAGAGGCTTATATCGGCGTCATGATTGACGATCTGATTAATCGCGGCGTGACCGAGCCCTACCGGATGTTCACCTCCCGAGCGGAATATCGCCTCTCTTTGCGGGCGGACAATGCCGACCAGAGGCTGACACGCAAGGGCGTCGACTTCGGCTGCATCGGTCTCGAAAGGCGGAGGGCGTTTGCTGCGAAGGACGCGGCGCTTTGCGCAGCGCGCAACCTCTTGTGCGGGTTGAGCCTTAGCCCCAATGATGGCGCCTGCTATGGTCTCAAAATCAATCACGACGGGCGCGTCCGGACCGCTTTTGATATCTTGGCGCTGCCGGATGTCGGCATCGCTGCGTTGCGGGATGTCTGGCCTGAGCTTGGCTCGATCGACGCCAAGATCGCGCAGCAGATCGAGATCGACGCGAAATATGCGGTGTATCTCGACCGGCAGGCCAAAGACATCGAGGCGGCCCGACGGGACGAGTTGCTGACCATTCCCGAGGATTTGGATTATGCGCTCATGAGTGGACTCTCGAATGAGATCCGCGGCAGACTCGATATGATTCGTCCCCGCAGCATGGCTCAGGCCAGCCGGATCGAAGGAATGACGCCGGCGGCAATGACTTTTTTGGCCTCGAAAGTTCGCCGCGCCGGCGCTGAGGCGAAGTGAGCGTTGCCTCGAGATCCTTCCACCCGTTGCTGGTTGAAGTCTCCGACGAGGCGCGAAGACGCCTCGTCATCTATGAGTCCTTGCTTAAGAAATGGCAACGGACCGTCAATCTCGTGGGCGGCTCGACGCTCGGCGATATCTGGGTCCGGCATTTCGCCGATTCGCTTCAAGTGTCGATGGCGGCGCCGAACGCGCGGCGCTGGCTCGATCTTGGTTCGGGCGGCGGCTTTCCAGGACTGGTCACGGCGATCCGCTACGCGGACGATCCCAACGCCAGCGTCCATCTGATCGAATCGGATCAACGCAAATGCGCTTTCCTGCGCGCTGTTTCACGTGAAACGGGGGCCCCGGCGATCATCCACCGCGGAAGAATCGAATCCGTCGTCTCTGCCCTCGAGGTCTCGATCGAAGCGGTCAGCGCGCGTGCGCTCGCGCCGCTCGCGATTCTTCTTTGCTACTCGGAGAAATTTCTCGAATCCGGCGCGATCGGCGTCTTTTCCAAGGGACAACAGGCGGAAGCGGAATTGACCGACTCAATGCTCGCGGATAAATATTCCATCACGACCTTGGCAAGTCAGACCAGCGATTCGGGGCGGATTGTCATCGTTAAGCGGCGCTTTGATCCATGTCCCGCAGGATAATCCTAAAAAAGGCGTCGCCCTTTTGGAATAAATTTACGCGTTGAAGCAAGAAGATAGAGGCCCTCGCGAGCGGCCGCAGAGTTTTCCGCCTCCACCCCGATCCTCCGATAGACGCAAGGATCGAATCAGTCCGAGGCCGCCCTTGCGCAAAGGCGTCCTCCTAAATCGTCGAAGGCGCTTTTGACACGCGGGAGTTGAACGTGACGACATTACCCGAACCGCGTGTCCTCGCCATCGCCAACCAAAAAGGCGGCGTCGGCAAAACCACGACGGCGATCAACCTCGGCACGGCCCTTGCCGCCATCGGCGAAAAGGTCCTGATCCTCGACCTCGATCCACAAGGCAACGCCTCGACCGGCCTCGGCGTCGAACGGCGCAATCGCACACTCTCGACTTATGACGTCCTGATCGGCGAAGCGCCTCTCTCGGCGATTGTCCAGGTGACTGGCGTGCCGCGTCTCACCATCGCGCCCTCAACGCTCGATCTTCTTGGCGTAGAGCTCGAGATCGCAGGGAGAAAAGATCGCGCCTTTTGTCTCAAAAACGCGCTCAAAGTCTTGAACGAACATCAACAGACGCGGGCCGAAAGCTGCACCTATGTGTTGATTGATTGCCCACCATCTCTCAATCTTTTGACAATGAACGCCATGACCGCCGCCCACAGCGTCGTCGTCCCTTTGCAATGCGAATTCTTTGCCCTCGAAGGCCTCTCGCAGCTCCTCGCCACCGTCGATCAGGTGCGCGCGAACCTCAATCCCGCGCTGACGATCCATGGAATCGTCCTCACCATGTTCGATTCGCGCAACAGTCTCGCCTCGCAAGTCGTCGCGGACGTGCGTGGTTTCATGGGCGACAAGGTCTACGACACTGTCATTCCGCGCAACGTTCGGGTCTCCGAGGCGCCCTCGCACGGCAAGCCGGTTCTCCTTTACGATCTGAAATGCAGCGGCAGCCAAGCCTATTTGAAACTTGCCTCCGAAGTCATCCAGCGGGAACGCCTCTATCGCGCCGCGTGAGCCATGGGAACGTCGAACCATGAATGCATCGAAACCCGCCGAAGATCCAAGGCCCCGTCTCGGGCGCGGCCTCGCCGCTCTGATCGGCGACAGCGAGGATCCGGCGGTTCACCCGCCTGCGCGGGGCCAGAAGAAAGTGCCGATCGAATTCTTGCGCCCGAATCCGCGCAATCCGCGCAAGAGTTTCGACGAAGCCGAACTCGACGATCTTGCCGCGTCGATCAAGGAAAAAGGCATTATCCAGCCGATCCTCGCGCGTCCCGCGCCTGGCCTCGCCGACGCCTATGAGATCATCGCCGGCGAGCGCCGCTGGCGCGCGGCGCAGCGCGCCGGGCTCCATGAGGCGCCGGTCATCGTCGTCGAAGCGGACGACCGGCAAGCGCTTGAAATCGCCATCATCGAAAATGTTCAGCGCAGTGATCTTAACGCGCTTGAAGAGGCTTCCGGTTATGACCGGCTCACCGCCGAATTCAACTATGCGCCCGCCGATCTCGCCAAGGTGATCGGCAAGAGCCGCAGCCATGTCGCCAATACGATGCGGCTTCTCAAACTGCCCGAGCTGTGCCGGCGCATGCTGGCGGAAGGTCATATTTCCGCTGGCCACGCGCGCGCCCTCTTGATGGCGGCGAACCCCAATTCGCTAGCGATCAAGATCGTGGCGCAGGGCCTTTCCGTGCGTGATGTCGAGCGCCTGATCCAGGGCCAGGCCGACGCCGCTCAAGCCGGCGACGAAAAAGGCGCAGCCGGTAAGCCGAGGGAGAAGGACGTCAACACGCGCTCGCTTGAGCTGGCGCTTTCGACCGAGCTCGGCCTCAAGGTGACGATCGTCTCGTCCGGCGAGCGCGGCGAGCTACGCGTCGCGTACCGGACTCTCGAGCAGCTCGACGCCCTCTGCCGGCGGCTCGGGCCGGCGTGAACAGGGATGCTAGGCATACAATTGTATTGTGTACGAGTTAATTGCATTGAACTTTGAAGGCATCGCCGCACGAACTTGCTTAAAATTTGTCGTTTGGATCGCCTCCCTCAATCGATTGACGCTCGAATCCGCCGCCGAATGGAAACGGCATGGCGGGCTTTCAGAAAAATGTGAGCCTCGGCGCTATCAATCGGGCTAGACGGAAATGCCCAAAGCATTAGGGTCGACGGAGATCATTCGCCGCGCCGCCACAAATCCCGGAGGAATATGGACACGCCGCCGCTGCGGACGCTGCAAGCGCCGCTCAAGGAACGCTACCGAGCGGAGCCCCAAGCCGCTCTCGTTACATTACGAGCCCAAGGCTCTTTGGACTCGCAGAAAATCGCCTGCAAGGTCGAAACCGGGCGCGCTCTTGCGCTTGCCGGTCTTCACCCGGCGACCGGCGGGACCGGCGCCGAATTATGTTCTGGCGACATGTTGCTCGAAGCTCTCGTCGCTTGCGCTGGCGTCACGTTGAAAGCCGTTGCGACAGCTCTTGAAATCCCGCTGCGCAGAGCATTTGTCAAAGCCGAGGGCGACCTCGATTTCCGCGGCACGCTCGGCGTGAGCAAGGATGCGCCGGTCGGCTTCCGCGCGATCCGCCTCGCTTTCGAGCTCGACACCGATGCGGAGCAAGAAAAAATCGAGCAACTGTTGAAATTGACCGAACGCTATTGCGTCGTCTTCCAGACCCTCAATCAAAGGCCGCAGCTCACGGTTCCTCGACGCGTATTTGACCTAAGGTCGCGTCGCAATCGGGCGCCGCCTTTCGCATTGCAAAACAATTCTTCAAGAACTCGGCGCCATGGCGCGCATGGGCGGCCGACCCCTGATCAGGCCCGCCCCGGTCAGACGCGCCAACGGCCAAAGAATCAAGTTCAAATTTGAGCGCTTTTATTCGGCGAATAATGGTTTTGCGGCGCTATCTCTGTAGCGAACCGGCCGCCCCTGCGCGCCGCGCTTTCGGCAGAGTTCGCCATGTTTTTCTTCAAGAAATTTTCAGTTAAGGCGCCGGCCGCGATCGATTCGCCGGTGTGGCTCGCGCCGACGGGTGAGGGCGCCGCATGGAAAGAACAGTCCAAAGCCAAGTCCAAAGCGCGCCTCCTTCCGACCGCCAAGATCGGCCTCGCCCTCTCTCTCGTCGGCCTCGGCGCTTTTTCGATCGCGTCCGAACACGGGTTCGTCTCCAGCGACAATGCCGTCGTCTCGACGCGCATCATCTCGTTGCGCGCGCCGATCGAGGGCGTCGCCGGAAACGTCGACGGCGGCGGCGGCTCTTTTGTGACCAAAGGCGAGTTACTCGTTCATATCAGCAATCCGCTGTTCAACGATGAGCGCGTCGTCGAGTTGCGGGCGACGCTCAAACGGCTGCAGGCGGAACAAAACAGCGCCGAAGCCGATCGCGCCGCCCAGCTGGCGCTCGCGGCCGAACTCAAGGAGCGCGCCGCGATCCACGCCAGGGCCAACGCCGAGCGCCTCGCCGGCCTCGAAGCTGAAGGGCAGAAGACGCTCGAAGCGCTCGTCGCCAGAGAGAACCAGGCGCAATTTGACGTCGATCGCAGCCTTCCTCTCGCTTCGCGCGGCATTCTGAGTAAGGCTGCGGCCGAGCGCCTGCAAACGGCGCTGCAAGCCGCCCGGCATGACGTCGAAGCGCAAAAAGGCCGGCTCGTATCGCTGCGCGCCGAGTCCGAGGCCGCCAACAGCGGCGTGCTGTCGAGCCCCGGCGGCATCGACGTCTCCTATTCCGCCCAGCGCGCCGACCAAATCGCAATCGAAATCGCGCATCTGACCCGCGCCATCGCCGATCTCGGTACGGAGGCGAAAGCGATCGAGGCCCGGCTCGACAACGAGGAGCGCCTTGCCGCTCTCGCCCGTTCGGCCGATCTCAGGGCACCACTCGACGGCATGATCTGGCGTCTTGGCGCAAGCGACGCGGAGCGGCTCGGCGCCGGCGACATGGCGGCCGAACTCGTCGATTGCAATGCTCCTGCGCTCCTCGTCGCCATTCCACAGGACCTCTTTTCAGATGTCAAGATCGGCGGCCTCGCGCGCTATCGTTTGTCCGGCGAGTCCAATGAACGGAACGGCGCCGTGTTGTCGGTCGCCGGCCAGGGCAATCTCTCCCATTCCGAGCATTACGCCGCCTTGCCGGTCGCGGAAACCGGATCAACAATCATCGCGCAGGTGGCCATGAAGGCGCCGGAGAAAGGCAATGAGCCCTGCCTCATCGGACGCACCGCCCGCGTGCTCTTGCCGACGACGGGCGGCGGTTTGTTCGACCGTATCTTCCGCCGCCTTTTCTGATCCCCGGCGGTCCGCAGCATGAATCATTGCGATCCAACGCCACAAATTGGGCGTGCAAACTCTTGCAACAATCCTGCGATCGAACGGCGCTCGGCTTCCTTACTTGGTGGAGGCGATCCTCTTATGGAGCTTTGGATCCATCCGATGAGAAGGGCCTCAGCGGCGCTGAGATTTATGTGGCGGCGTCTGGCGCAGGGCGCGCCGGTCTGCCGACAAGCGCTCGAGCAGGTTCGGGCATCGCTCGTTGTTATTTTTGACCTTTTTTTGTCGAGCCGGCGCCGGTTCGCGTCAAGACATTCAGATATAGCGAGAAATGGGAGCGTTGAGGCCGTAGCATGACCGATCTCACCGCCTTCGCGCCGACGCTTCTCGCGGTTGGCGCATTGCTTGGCCTCGCGGCCATCCTCGGGCGCGATTCAAAATCGGCGCGCGTTTTGTCGGCTATGCTCTGCATTCTCTTGAGCCTGCGCTACGTCTGGTGGCATGGAACCGCCGGCATGCCGGTCGGCCAAAGCCCGGTGCAACAGGCCTGGGCGTGGATCTTCTACTTTTTTGAATCGATGGCGATCTTCAGCTCGCTCACGGTCTATTTTTTCATGTCGCGCAGCTTAAACCGCTCGACGGAGGCGGACGCGCATAAAAACTCGCCGCTGCACGCCGCGCCGGTCGACGCTTTCATCGCGACATATAATGAATCAGCCGACATTCTCGAGCGCACGATCGTCGGCGCCAAAGGCATCGATCATCAGGATCTTCGCGTATGGGTGCTCGACGATGGCGCGCGGCCGTGGGTCAAGGAGCTCGCGACCGAATTGGGCGCGCTGTATGTGCAGCGAATCAAGGGCAAGCACGCCAAAGCCGGCAACGTCAACAACGGCCTCGAACATGCGCTGACCACAGGACGGCGGCCGGAATTCATTCTACTGCTCGACGCCGACTTCATCCCAAGCCGCATCATCTTGAAGCGCACCCTCGGCCTGTTCGACTTGCCTGACGTCGGCATCGTGCAGACCCCGCAACATTTCTTCAATCCGGATCCGATTCAATCGAATCTCCTCTGCGCCACGGTGTGGCCGGACGAGCAGAGATTCTTTTTTGAAACGCTGTTGCCGAGCAAGGACGCCTGGGGCGCCGCCTTCTGCTGCGGCACCTCGGCGGTGTTCCGGGTCAAGGCGCTCGCGGCGACCGGCGGCCTTGCGACCGAGACTGTCACGGAAGACATGCTGACCAGCTTCAAATTCGACGAATATGGCTACCGCACAATCCTCCTCAACGAGCCACTCAGCATCGGGCTCGCGCCGGAAGGGCTGCAGGATTACATCTCGCAACGCGCCCGCTGGTGCCTCGGCGCCATGCAGCAGATCTACACGCGCTGGTCGTTTTGCGGACGCGCGCCGATGCGATTCATCAACCGTCTGTCATCCTTCGACGGCGTGATGTACTGGGTGTTCAGCTATCCGTTCAAGCTGATGATGATCAGCGCGCCGATTGCGTATTGGTGGACCGGAACGGCCGTGATCGACAGCAGCGAGCTTCTCGCCTATCTCGGACCGTCGGCCTTCGGCGGCATCGTCTTCATGAGCATCTACAGCCGCAATCGCGTGATGCCGATCATGACCGACGTCACGCAATTGCTCTGCGCCTCGACGTTGATCTTGACCGTCATCTCGGGGCTGATACGTCCGTGGGGACGGCCCTTCAAAGTCACGGCCAAAGGCGCCTCGACGCAGAGCGTCACGGTGCAATGGGCTCATCTGCTCCCCTTCGCCATCATGATCGCCGGCACCTTCGCCGGCATCTTGATGAACATATCGCAATTCTCGGCGCTGAGGGGCACCCAAGGTTACGCGGTCAACATGCTCTGGAGCCTCTACAATATTCTGTTTCTGACAATCGCCGTCACCGTCTGCATCGAACTGCCGCGCAGGCGCAGCCACGAACGCTTCGCCTTGGACGAGTGCGCCGTGATCCAATGGGCCGACGGCGGCCAGACGCCCTGCCGCCTGCACGTCGCCTCTCTCGGCGGCGCGCAGATCAAGGACATCCATTTTGCGCCAAAAGGCGCGCCGGAAGCCGGAATCTTGCTGCTCGACGGCGGCGCGATCGAGGCTCCTTTTACGCCCGTCCGGCCGATCGGACACAATGCTCTGGCGGTGCGCTTCGACCTCAACGCCTCGACGCGACGCGCCCTGATCCTGAAGCTGTTCTCGGGCGCTCATCGCAACAAGGTCGATGAGATCAATCCGCCCCGCGTGCTTTTCGCAATCGGCAAGAAATTATTCAGTTAATGCGCTGTCCGGAGACCTTTTGTGGACCGGGGGCGCAGCCGACCGGCTGCGTCGCCCCCGCCCTAGCTAGAAGCCCGAGACGGGATGCGGAACGTAAGGCGCTTTGAGGCTTGCCATTTCCTCCGCGCTCAGGTCAAGCGATAGCGCCGCCTCCGCGTCGGCGATGTGCTGGGGCTTTGACGCCGCGATGATCGGCGCACTACGCCGGGCTTTTGCAGGCGCCACGCAAGCGCAACTTGCGCGCGGTCCGCCTCCTCCATTTTGTTGTAAAGCTGGCCGCCGAAAACGTCGGTTCTGCCACGCTCGGTTTCGACCTGCCAGTCGGGCGCCAGCCGCCCGCGCGCGGACTCCACGGCAGCACGCCACGCCCTCGTCGGCGCAAAGCGGCATCATCTCCCGCTCCTCTTCGCGATAGAGCAGATTGAGATGGTTCTGCATCGTCACGAATCGAGTCCAGCCGTTGCGATCGGCGACGCGCTGCGCTTTGGCGAATTGCCACGCATACATCGGGGACGCGCCAATATAGCGACGTCGTGCAGCGCCTCCATCGTCTCCTCGAGCGGCGCCGCACGATCAAATCGATGGATCTGATAGAGGTCCACATAATCAACGCCGAGCCGCCGCAGGCTATTGTCGATTTCGGTCATGATCGCCTTGCGCGAGAGGCCCGCGCCATTGGGTCCGGGACGCATCCGCCCATGCACCTTGGTGGCGAGGACGATTTCGTCGCGGCGGGCGAAACCCTTGAGCGCGCGGCCGACGATCTCCTCGGAGCTACCGTCGGAATAGACATTCGCGGTGTCGAAAAAATTGAGGCCGAGCTCGATCGCCTGGCGAATCAACGGACGGCTTTGCCCCTCGGTCAAGGTCCAGCTATGGGTCCCCCGCCGCGGATCGCCAAAGGTCATGCAACCAAGGCAGAGCCGCGAAATCTCAAGCCCCGCGCCGCCCAATCTGCCATAGTTCATTGCGCGCGCTTATGAGCGCCGATGGCGACGGCCCCACGTGTCTCAGGCGGATAATTAAACTCTCGCGCCGATACAACGGCGCCGATTTCGGTTATATAACGCTTAGCGAAGGCTCGCGCCGCAATGAACGACCGCGCCGCCCCCGGCGGACGGCTCCGAGTTGAATGAAATGAGGTCCGCAATGCTTGGCTTGAGCGCTCTTGATCTCGCCCGCATCCAGTTCGGCTTTACGATCTCCTTCCATATCATCTTTCCTGCGCTCACCATCGGCCTCGCCAGCTATCTCGTCGTTTTGGAGGGGCTATGGCTCTGGAAAAAGGATAGGGTCTATCGCGACCTCTATCATTTCTGGGCGAAGATTTTCGCCGTTAACTTCGCCATGGGAGTCGTCTCCGGCCTCGTCATGGCCTATCAGTTTGGCACCAACTGGAGCTATTTTTCCGCTTTTGCCGGCGGCGTCTCCGGCCCGCTTCTGACCTATGAAGTGTTGACCGCCTTCTTCCTCGAAGCGGGGTTCCTTGGCGTCGCCCTGTTCGGCTGGAACAAGGTTGGGCCCGGCCTTCATTTCTTCGCAACGCTGATGGTGGCGCTGGGGACGCTCGTCTCGACCAACTGGATTCTGGCCTCGAATAGCTGGATGCAGACCCCTGCGGGATTCGAGATCCAGGGCGGCCGCGTCGTTCCTGTGGATTGGCTGGGGGTGATCTTCAATCCTTCCTTTCCCTATCGTCTAGTCCATATGACGATTGCGGCCTTTCTTTCGACCGCGCTATTCGTCGGCGCTTCCGCGGCCTGGCATCTGCTCAAGGGCAACAATACCGTCAGAGTGCGGACGATGTTCTCGATGGCGATGTGGATGGTCCTCGTCGTCGCGCCGATCCAGATCGAGGCCGGCGACCAGCACGGCCTCAACACGCTGAAATATCAACCGGCGAAGATCGCCGCGATCGAGGGCCACTGGCACAATGCGCCCGGCGAGGGGGTGCCGCTGATCCTGTTCGGTTGGCCGAACATGGCCAAGGAAACGACCGACTACGCGGTCGAAATTCCGCACCTCGGCAGCCTTGTCCTCACCCACACATGGGATGGTCAATTTCGCGGTCTCGCTGACTTTCCCGCCGAGGACCGGCCCGATTCCACGGTGGTGTTCTGGACCTTTCGCATCATGGCCGGGCTCGCCTTCCTGATGCTGGCGCTCGGCCTCTGGAGCCTTTGGCTTCGCTTTAGAGGCGATCTTTATGACTCGCGGTGGTTCTTGCGCTTTGCCGTGCTGATGGGGCCGGCCGGCCTCATCGCCATCATTGCAGGATGGCTGACGACCGAGATCGGCCGCCAGCCGTGGGTCGTCTACGGCGTCATGCGCACCAAGGACGCCGTCTCGAACCATTCGGCGCTGGCGCTGACGCTGTCGCTTGGCGTCTTCATCGTCATGTACTTCATCGTCTTCGGGACCGGCATATTCTACATGCTGAAGCTGATCGCCGTCGGGCCGCAGGATCTTGGGCCTGAAATGCCCAGGCCCACGATCGACCTCAGCGGCGACGCGCCGCTGAACGCGCGCCCCTCGCGTCCGCTTTCAGCCGCGCCCGACGCATCCATCTAGACGACCCAGCGCCTATAGGAGATTCGCAGCCATGGGCATTGATCTTCCAATCATCTGGGCGGTCATCATCGCTTTCAGCCTGATGATGTATGTGGTCATGGACGGATTCGATCTCGGCATCGGCATCCTGTTTCCTTTCATCAAGGACAGAAGCGAGCGCGACTGCATGGTCAACACCGTGGCGCCCGTCTGGGACGGCAACGAGACCTGGCTCGTTCTCGGCGGCGCCGGTCTGTTCGCCACCTTTCCGCTCGCTTATTCCTTCCTGCTCAGCGCGCTGTATCTGCCGCTCATCCTGATGCTCGCCGGGCTCATTTGGCGCGGCGTCGCCTTCGAGTTCCGCTTCAAGGCTAGCGAAGAGCACCAATGGTTCTGGGACCAGGCCTTCGCCTGGGGCTCCTATATCGCGGCCTTTTTTCAGGGGGTCGCCCTGGGGGCGGTCATCAACGGATTCAAGGTCGAAGGGCCGTCCTACACCGGCGGCGCTTTCGATTGGATCACGCCGTTCAGCCTGTTTACGGGCCTGGGCCTCGTCGTCGCCTATGCCCTGCTCGGCAGCACCTGGCTCATTATAAAGACAGAAGGAGACCTGCAGCGGCGGATGATCGAACTCGCCCGGCCGATCACGCTCACCCTTCTTGGGATCATCGCTATCGTCAGCATCTGGACGCCGTCCGTCCATCGCGACGTCGCCGCGCGCTGGTTCACGCTGCCAAACCTGATCTTTTTCGCGCCGGTTCCGATTCTTGTCCTCGCTGCCACTTTTGGAATTCTGCATTTTCTCAGACGACAGACGCATTCAGCGCCCTTCCTTCTCGCGCTGGCGCTGGTTTTTCTCGGCTATACCGGGCTCGGCATCAGTCTCTGGCCACACATCATTCCGCCTGACGTCACGATTCGGGCCGCCGCGGGGCCGCCGCAAAGCCTCGGATTCACTCTGGTCGGCGCCCTGTTCATCATCCCCATCATCCTGACCTATACGGCCTGGTCCTATTACGTCTTCCGCGGCAAGGTGAGGGTCGGAGAGGGCTATCATTGAGCGAGGCTTCACGCGGCCCGAAACTGTGGCTCTCTCGCATGGGCTGGCTGGTTCTGATCTGGGCTTTGAGCGTCGGCGCGCTCGGCTCTTTAACTTATAATGGCGTTTCTTCGCCGCCGCCGATCTTCACCGCGTGGTCTTCGATCTCTTCGCGAACGGCGGCGAGAGCCATCTGCAGATGCGCAATCTTCTCAAGCGCGTCAGGGGTAAGCACTCCGCCGTGCGCCGCCAATTCTTCAATGGCTGCTAGGCGCGCGGCCTCGAGGCTGGCGCGGAGGTCCTGTATGGTCGAGGGATGAGTTATCGAATGCCTTTCTCGGTTTGCGAAAACATCGGCCGCCGGCCGGTCCCGAGGGCTCGACCTCGAACCTAAGGCTTTTGCCGATCGCGACCTCCTGAAAACGCCGGCTACCCTACCGCGGCTCCATTGATCAGAAAATAGCTTTGCTCTTCGCCGCCAACCGATCGTTTAGCACCGTGCGCCAAAAAATCACCATGGCATGGTCCGGCCACGATAATCCAAAACCGCAGCCCCCCTTGCCCGACTGAGCGCCGATCACCTCAACGAGCCGAGGAACGCTCTCGTCGACTCCGATCAGGGCATTCGGGCCGCCCATATCGGTCCGCACCCAGCCCGGATCCAGGATCAGCAAGGTGCGCGGATCGTCGCCATGCCTTGCGGCGAATGATCGCATCAATGTGTTGAGCGCCGCCTTGCTGGCGCGATAGGCCTCATATCCGCCGGTCGTATTGTTGCCGACGCTTCCCAATCCCGACGACATGACACCGATGGTTCCCGTCGGGGGGACCAGCGCTTGCAGCGACTCTGTGGCGCGCAAGCGACTGAGGGCATTAGTCACCATCAGGCGGACGAACTCTTCGGTCGAGATTTCTCCGATCGTCGCGACCGGCTGATCGAGGACGCCGGAGTTGACAAACAGAAGACCGAGCGTTCGCCAGTCAAGCCTTGCACGCAGCCCGGCGAGCTGATCCGGCGCCGTGACGTCGAGCGTCTCGATTTCGAGCCGTCCATCGGCCTGCTCGGCGAGATCATGCAACGCCGTGCGCGCCTTTCCGCGCACCGTCGCGATCACCTCCCAGCCGATACGCCTTCGCCATTCGAGGCCAAGGCCCCGCGATCCGCCGATGATGAGAGCGGTGGACACGTTTTGCATTGGAATCGCCGGACCGATTTAGCGGACTACCGTTTGAGAACGCCGGGCGGCGCGAAAAAGCTGATGGGGTCCTCGACCGCAGCCCACGCCGAATGACCGCAAGGCTGAATCCCCGTCTCGAAAGTCCTCGCGCCCTCAGCTTGACGGCGAATTGGCGCGACCCTATAGAACAAGCAAATAGCCTCATAGATGGTAGCAATAATGCGTCGGCTCGCGGGTCGCGGCACCCTCGCGTCCTAACGCCGCCGAGCCCTTTTGCAGGGCATACGGCAGAATGCTAAAGCATCCTCGCGCCGGACAGCGC
Organism: uncultured Alphaproteobacteria bacterium; assembly: GCA_963789645.1. Lineage (GTDB taxonomy): Bacteria > Pseudomonadota > Alphaproteobacteria > Rhizobiales > Beijerinckiaceae > Methylocapsa. The sequence goes on from CAWBLM010000013.1 coordinate 1,174,954, forward strand.
TGTCGCCGAGGCGGAGCCTGAACCCCGAGCGGCCTCGGCGCCGGGAAAGCGCGCTGGCGCGGCGCGCTCGGGGAACGAGACTTGGGAAGACAGACATGACAGCAGTAATTCCCGCGGCGCGGCCAGCTTGCCCAAATTTTTCTTCTGGTCCCTGCGCCAAGCGCCCTGGCTGGAGGGCCGAGATTGTCGCCAACGCGCCACTCGGACGCTCTCACCGGGGCAAAGAGGGCAAGGCGAGACTGAAGCTCGCGATCGACCTCACGCGCGAGCTTTTGCAGGTCCCCTCGGATTACCGCATCGGCATTGTCCCGGCGTCCGATACGGGCGCGGTTGAAATGGCGCTGTGGACGCTGCTCGGCCAGCGCGGCGTCGACGTGCTCGCCTGGGAATCCTTCGGCGAAGGCTGGGTGACCGATATTGTCAAGCAGCTGAAACTAAAGGACGCGCGTGTCTTGAAGGCGGGTTACGGCGACATTGTCAATCTCGCCAGTGTCGATTTCGACAATGACGTCGTCTTCACCTGGAACGGCACGACCTCGGGCGTTCGCGTTCCCAACGCCGATTGGATCAAAGCCGACCGCGCGGGTCTCACGATTTGCGACGCGACGTCCGCCGCCTTTGCGCAAGATCTTGATTGGCCGAAGCTCGACGTCACCACCTTGTCATGGCAAAAAGCCCTCGGCGGCGAGGCGGGTCACGGCATGTTGATCTTGTCGCCACGCGCGGTCGAAAGGCTCTTGAGCTATGCGCCTTCCTGGCCGCTACCGAAAGTTTTCCGTTTGACCAGCGGGGGCAAGCTGATCGAAGGGATCTTCGAGGGCGAGACCATCAACACGCCGTCGATGCTCTGCGTCGAAGATTACATCGATGCCCTCGAATGGGGAAAATCGCTTGGCGGCCTCACGGCGCTAATCGCCCGCGCCGACGCCAACACAAAGGCTATCGCCGACTGGGTCGAAAGGACCCTTTGGGTCGATTTCCTCGCCAAATACGAAAGCATCAGGTCGAACACCAGCGTCTGCCTCAAAATCATCGATCCAACGATCGCGTCGCTCGATCAGGACGCTCAGTCGAAATTCGTGAAATCGCTCGTGAGCCTGCTCGAAAAAGAAAAAGTCGCCTATGACGTCGCGGGCTATCGCGACGCTCCGCCCGGCCTGCGCGTATGGTGCGGCGCGACCGTCGAAACAAGCGATGTTGCAGCGCTGACGCATTGGCTCGACTACGCGTTCGCAAAAGCGAAGAGCGACCTCGCCAAGGCCGCGTGATCGTCGCGCGCTTCGGATAGGCCAAGCGGCAGTCTGGCTGCGCCAACATCGCGGCGTCTTACGCGCGTGAAAAATGTGTCGTCTCGAAGCGCTTCTATACGAAGCGGTTCGGTTTCGGTATTTGACTCTTGCGGTGCGGGCAGCGGCTCCGTGGCCGCTCCTTTCGCAAACGGCTCAGATTTTGGAGAATTTTATGCCTGGGCGCGTCCTCATTTCAGATGCTCTTTCGCCCGCCGCCATCGCCATCTTCAAGGATCGCGGCGTCGAGGTCGACTTTCAGCCGGCTCTCGGCAAGGACAAAGAGAAACTCGCAGCGATCATCGGCGATTACGACGGCCTCGCCATCCGCTCGGCGACAAAAGTCACAGCCGAGATTCTCGCCAATGCGAAGAGGCTGAAGGTCATCGGCCGCGCCGGCATTGGCGTCGACAATGTCGATATTCCGGCCGCAACCGCCAAAGGCGTGATCGTGATGAACACGCCGTTCGGCAATTCGATCACCACCGCGGAACATGCGATCGCCTTGATGTTCGCGCTCGCGCGGCAGATCCCTTCGGCCGACGCCTCGACCCAGGCCGGCAAATGGGAGAAGAACCGCTTCATGGGAGTCGAGATCACCGGCAAGGTGATGGGCATCATCGGCTGCGGCACGATCGGCTCGATCGTCGCCGCCCGCGCGCTCGGCCTTCATATGCATGTCATCGCCTATGATCCATTCCTGTCGCCGGAGCGGGCGCAGGACATCGGCGTCGAATGCGTCGAGCTCGACGATCTCCTCGCCAGAGCCGACGTGATCACCCTGCACACGCCAATGACGCCGCAGACGAAAAACATTCTTTCCGCCGAAAATCTGGCCAAAACCAAAAGGGGCGTGCGCATCATCAATTGCGCGCGCGGCGGCCTCGTCGATGAGCAGGCCTTGCGCGCTCTGCTCAACTCCGGCCATGTCGCAGGGGCCGCTTTCGATGTGTTCATCAAGGAGCCGGCGACGGAAAACCCGCTGTTTGGGCACCCCAACGTGGTTTGCACCCCGCATCTCGGCGCCTCGACCAATGAGGCGCAGGAGAACGTCGCTCTGCAGATCGCCGAGCAAATGTCGGATTATTTGACAAGAGGCGCCATCTCGAACGCGGTCAACTTCCCCTCCATCACAGCGGAGGAGGCGCCAAAGCTCACGCCCTTCATCACCCTCGCCGACTATCTCGGCGCGTTTTCCGGTCAGGTCGTCACCAGCGGCATCAAGAAGGTGACGATCATTTATGAGGGCGCCGTCGCGGAGCTGAAGACGAAAGCCTTGACGGCGTCAGTCGTCGCGGGGCTTTTGCGCCCATTGCTGTCGGACATAAGCGTCGTGGCCGCGCCGGCGATGGCCAAGGAGCGTGGCATCGTCATCGACGAAGTGACCAGAGCTGGGGAAGGCGACTATGAATCGCTGGTCACGCTGGTGGTCGAAACCGGGACCCGCGAGCGCCGCATCGCCGGCACGGTGTTCCACGGCGGCAAGCCGCGGATCATTTCGATCAACGACATCGACGTCGACGCGGTCGTCGCGCCGACGATGATCTATGTCAGCAACGAGGACAAGCCGGGCTTCATCAGCCGCTTCACGGGCGTTCTCGGCGCCGCCGGAATCAATATCGCGACCTTCGCGCTCGGACGCGACCGGCCGGGCGGCTCGGCCGTTGCTCTCGTGGCAGTCGATGGCGAGGTTCCCGACAAAGTGCTCGGCGAGATCAAGACGCTGCCGGGGGTGAAGGAGGCCAAAGCGCTGAGTTTTTGACCCGGCTCAGCCGGCGCAAAGCCAGGCGGGGTCGAAATACCGGTCGGCTTCCCCGTCATAGGGAAGGCGCGTCACGTCCCAATGATTGACGAAGGGCGCGTAGGCGCCCCACACCGCCGGCCCGCCGCCGATGAAGACCACCCGGTCCACGTAGCGGTCAAGCACCGTCTTTGGATCGTCGCTCGAGCGCACGACGACAAGTGTGCGCTCCGGCCGCGCCCAAGCGGGAAACGAGGCGATGGTGCTTGGCCCGGCGATTAGCACATGGCCTTTCGTGAGGGCGAAAAAGCGCGCGACGTCGGCTCTATATTCGCGGCCCGGATCGCCTTCCCAGGGAAGCCCCCCTTTGAGGCCGAGCTGACCCCGCTTTCCGATTGCGCAAATGACGCGAACGTCGCCCATCGCCGTCTCCAAAGGATCGTCTGAACCTTTCTCTATGGGCCGGGCGAAAATGACGCAATCCGCAGGCGTCATTGCGTAACGAAGAAATGACCGCTCGAACTGATCTCCCGCATGAATGCGGCATTGAAAAAAGCGCCGGCTTTCCGGCTAGATCTGGGATGAACCCGTCAAAGAGAGCTGCGGCTTTGCTGCGCGACGCGATCAATAAGGACACAACGCTTTGTATGTCGCTCGCCGGCCGGCCGGGCAATTTCGGAACGCGTTTCCACAACTACCTTTATTCCGAGCTGGGGCTGAATTTTATCTACAAGGCTTTCACTACGGCGGATCTCGAGGGCGCGATCATCGGAATCCGCGCGCTGGGGATACGCGGCTGCGCCATCTCCATGCCGTTCAAGGAAGCCTGCATCGAATTCGTCGACGAACTCGATCCCTCGGCTGAAGCGATCCGGTCGGTCAACACCGTCGTCAACGACGACGGTCGCCTCAAAGCCTATAACACCGACTATGTCGCGGTTCGCCGGCTGATCGATGAGCATCGGCTCGCGCCCGGCGCCGACCTCGTCCTGCGCGGCAGCGGCGGCATGGCCAAGACGGTCGCCAGCGCCTTTTTCGACGCCGGATTTAGGTCCGGAACCATCATCGCTCGCAATCAAGCCGCGGGCGAGGCTCTGGCGGCGCGGTACGGCTATGACTGGCGCGCCGACCTCGACGCGCTGCGTCCGCGGCTTTTGATCAACGTCACGCCGGTCGGCATGGCGGGCGGCCCCGAGGCCGAAGACCTCGCCTTCCCGCCGGCGGCGATCGCGGCGGCGCAAGCCGTCTTCGACGTGGTCGCCCTGCCCGCCGAAACGCCGCTGATCCGCAAGGCCCGCGAACTCGGCAAGAGCGTCATCACCGGCGCGGAGGTGATCGCGTTGCAGGCGCTGGAGCAATTCGCGCTCTACACCGGCGTTCGCCCCGGCGACGCGCTCGTTCGCCGCGCCGCCGCGTTTGCGAGAGGTTAGCGGGGGTTTGTGGCGTGATCGTAATTGACCCGAAGCGGGCATTGACCTTGGCTGACCTGAAGGTCTCCGAAGGGTGGAAAGCTGTAATAGCCGTTTTCAGCTCAATCGACGGCTTGTGATCCGATTGCCGACATTGAGCACCAAATTTCTGCACCAGCTAAGCCCCTGAAATTATTCAAGCGCGGCTGCGGTGCGAAATTTTTGATTTTTGCGCGTTTCGGGGCGCTCAACCCGACGATCGAAGAGGGTAATCGTCGGCATTGCGCCCTCCTATCGAAAAATGCGAAAAGGCCCTTGACATTTACAAGCATATGCTCCTATATGTAGTCGCATAAGAGCATATGCTCTTTGTTTTGAGAAAATAAGAGCATATGCTCTTAAATGAGAGGGATCATAGCCATGAGCGAAGCTGAAATTCTTGTCACCGGCGCTACCGGACGCACCGGGGGGCTGGTGATCGACGAACTGCTCAAGATGGGCAAGAGCGTGCGGGCCTATGTCCGCAAGGACGGCGAACAGGCCGCTGCCCTGCGGGCACGCGGTGTCGATATTGCCTTTGGAGATTTCACCGACATAGACGCCATCCGCGCGGCCATGGAGGGCATTAACTCCGCCTATTTCCTCTACCCGCTCGCACCGGGAATTATCGGGGCAGCCGCTTATTTCGCACAGGCCGCGAAGGAGGCGGGCGTCAATGCGGTCGTCAACATGTCGCAGAAATCAGCGCGGCGTGAGTCAAAAAGCCATGCGGCACAGGACCACTGGATTTCCGAGCGGGTCTTCGACTGGTCAGGCGTCCCGACGACGCATCTCCGCCCCACCTTCTTCGCCGATTGGCTCGCCTATCCGCATTTCGCGCATGAAATCTGGGCCAAGAAGAAGATCGAGTTCCCCTTTGGCAACGGGCGTCACGCACCCATCGCTTCTGATGACCTAGGGCGGGTCATCGCCCATATCCTGGCCAATCCAAAAGGCCATGAGGGCAAGACTTACACACTCCATGGTCCGGTCGAGATGAACCATACCGAGATCGCCGCCGCCATGAGCGACGTGCTTGGCGCGAAGATCGAGTACGCGCCGACGTCGATCGAAGCGTTCAAATACAAAATGGAAAATCTCTACAAGTTCAACCCGTTCCTGACACAGCACCTTGTCGAAGTCGCCCAGGACTATCAGCACGGCGGTATCTTCACGGGCACGAACGACAACGTCGAAAAGATCACCGGGACGCCCGCGCTTTCGGTTCCGGCTTTCATCGAAAAGAACCGGAAGGCCTACGCGTGACGATGGGCGCAGGGGCTCAGGCAAATCAATGGAAATCGAAAGGGAAACAGAGATGCAGTCGATCGACCAACGCCTTGGAATAGATGAATGCAATTGCTTCATCATGAGGAAGGCGAGCCGTCAGATCACCCGTTTCTACGATGCCGTTCTTGAGCCGAGTGGCCTGCGCATCACGCAATTTCTCACACTGGCGGCTCTAAACCAGGTGGGAAGTGCAGCGATCAATGCCCTTGCCGATCGGCTCGACATCGAACGGACGGCAATGGGGAAAATGGTCGGCTTTTTGGAGCGCGACGGCCTGATCAGAATCCAGCCGTCGCCCACCGATGGCCGAAGCCGCCTTGTCGAACTCACTGAAGAGGGGTGTCGTCGCCACGCCAAAGCGTCCCCTCTTTGGCGTGCAGCGCAACGACAATTCGAGCAATTGAACGACGCGAAAAACGTAGCAGGGCTTCGGCAGGGTCTGAGAAAGATGGTCGTCGGCGACGTGGCGGCAAGTTCATTCGAAGATTGAGTATTATGCCGTTCGCAACACAATGAGAGGAGTAAGCCATGAAAGTCCAGGGTTCGAAAGTGCTCCTTACTGGAGCCAACGGCGGCATTGGCCGCGCGTTCGTTGACGAACTGCTTCGGCGGGACGTCGTATCGCATCCGACCGTCCTCCACAAAAGGGCCCCGCCACCAATTGCATTATGGTCATAATATCATATTTAGATCGTAATTCAATGCGCGCCTTCGTCGGGCGCCACCCGCGAGGAGATATCCAGTGCCCGCACTTTTGGATCTTGCCATCGAGGCCCATGGCGGCCTGCAGCGCTGGAAGCAGATCAAGTCGATCGGTGTCGACGCGATCATCTCGGGCCAGTTGCTCGAGGCCAAAGGCTTCGCCGGCAACCTGTTCACGCGCGTCGAAATCGACACAGATGCGCCGCGCACGGTGCTCACGCCCTATGGCGGCGAAGGACACCGTGGCGTCTTCACGCCTGACCGCGTCCGGATCGAGACTTCTAGACGGCCAGCTCGTCGAAGAGTTGCACGATCCCCGCGCCTCCTTCGCCGGCCATGTCCGCGCCACGAAGTGGAACTCGCTGCAGCGCCTCTACTTCCTTGGATATGCAACGTGGAACTACCTGACGACGCCCTTTTTGTTCGCGCGACCCGGCTTTGAGGTCGAGGAGCTCGCGCGCCACAGCGAGGATGGCGAAGAGTGGCGCGTGATGCGCGTCCGCTTCCCGAAGACGGTGCCGACGCATTGTGACGAACAAATTTTCTATTTCAGCGTCGAAGGCATGCTCAAGCGGATCGACTATCAGGCGGACGTCGCCGGAGGGGTCGCTTCGCACTACCCGTTCGACCCCAAGACCATCGAGGGCATCGTCTTTCCCACACGGCGGCGCGTGGTGCAGCGCAAACCCGAGGGCCCGAAGCTCTCCGGGATCACCGGCGTATATTTGGATTTCACCGGGATCGAGGTCCGCAATCGTTGAACGCACCGCATCGCGTGGGATCCACTTCGAGTGCAGGAGTTTGATATGGCTGATGAAAATATTCGCTTTGCCGAGACCCGTTTCGGTCGGCTCGCCTATCGCATCGACGGACAGGGCGACGGCGTGCCGCTGCTGCTCGCCCAGCGCTATCGCGCGACAATCGACGATTGGGATCCCCGTTTCCTCGCTAAGCTGGCCGCCGACCGGCGCGTCATCCGGTTCGACAATGCCGGTGTCGGACGCTCCGGCGGCGACGCGCCCGACAATGTCACAGCGATGGCGGAAGTCGCCGTTGCGCTGCTCGACGCGCTTGAAGTCGCCCAGGCCGACCTGCTCGGCTGGTCGCTCGGTGGATATGTCGCGCAGATGGTGGCGCTGAACGCGCCGAGCCGGGTTCGGCGTCTGGTCATCGCTGGGTCGGGGCCCGGCGGCGTGTCGGAAGGGCCGCCCCAGCACCCGCGTGTCCGTGAGATCGTGACGAAGGATGTGGTCGACGACGATGATCTTCTGTTCCTGTTCTTTTCGGAGACCGAAAAGGGTCGTCGCGCCGGACGCAAGCATCTCGAACTCATCGCGGAGCAGGCAACAGGGCCAAATGTTACGATGGCGGCTGCTCTTCGGCAGCGCAAAGCGATCGTTAGCTGGACACAGGGCCAGCCCTCAGCGCGCACGCGCCTGGGAGAGCTCGCCGTTCCGACGCTCGTGGCGAATGGCGTCTCCGATGTGATGGTGCCCGCCTTTGGCTCCTACGTCATCTCACAGGAGGCGCCGAACGCCCGACTGATCCTCTACCCGCAATCCGGCCATGGATTCTTGTACGAGCACATTGACCTCTTTACTGACGAGACGCGTCGCTTCTTGGATGAGCGCTGAGCACGGTTGCTACCTGGCGCAACAGATCGGCAATCCCACGATCAGGGGGTAGCCAGGGTTCGTCCATTGCCGCGTCACAAACTGTCGACACCGGCCCGATCGCGGCACCAGAGTTTCAGTTCCGCTACGGCTGCTTTGGTGAAGGTTTTCGGATGCCTTCAGGCGTACGAAAACCGCCCGAGCACGAACCCGCGGGCCTGCGGCAACGGTCTATGGGGATTTCGGGTTTTGCCTGAGGGCGATGACGGCGGCGCCGGGGCGGTGACGGCGCGGCCGAGAGCGCGGCGAGTGAGACTTTGCTCCAGGCGGTCGCTGGATTGGGAGCTGGCCGCATGCGAAGTGCAAGTCTTCTGTCACGGAGTTGGCGAAGGGCGTGCAGATGGCGGTCGCCGGAACAAGGGACGTTGCGGCGCGAGGTAAGCGTAGGCCGTGCCGGGTCACGACGGCGTCCCGGTTGCTGCAGGAACGTGGGGCGGCGCGCGCGGCTGCATCCAGCGTTCAAAGGTCTTGATGATGCGCATGCGCCCGCCGCAGCAGGGACAAGGTGGGAGCCAATCGAGCGGTTCTGGCGCTTCGACAGGCTCTGGCGGCGCCGGCGCTACGGCAAGGAGATCGCGGGCGCGCGCTATATTGGCCTTCCGTGCGGAGCTGGCGAGCAAGCCGTAATGGCGGATGCGGTGGAAGCCATGTGGCAGGACGTGGAGCAGGAAACGGCGGATGAACTCGTGCGGCGTGAGCGTCATCACGCGCTGCCGCTCCGGACCATCGCAGCGGTAGTCCTTGTAGCGGAAGGTGACGCCGGTCTCATCGTAGGCGATCAGACGCTGATTGGAGATGGCCACCCGGTGGGTGTAGCGCGAGAGATAGGTGAGCACAGCCTCGGGGCCGGTGAACGGAGCCTTGGCATAGACCACCCATCGCTTCTTCTTGATCGGCGCGAGGTGGCGCAGGAAGCGGCGCTGGTCGGCTAGATTGGCGTGAGCGCCGAAGAAGACGAGCTTGCCGGCATCGTGCAACTCGATCAGCCGGGTGAGAAACAGGCGGCGGAAGAGCGCGCCCAGCACCCGCACCGGCAGGAGGAAGGCCGGACGCGACGATATCCATCGCCGCCCATCGAGCGAGATGCCGCCGCCTGGCGCGATCATGTGGATATGGGGGTGATGCGTCATCGCCGATCCCCAAGTGTGGAGCACGGCGGTGATGCCGATCCGGGCGCCAAGATGTCTTGGATCGGCCGCGATCGTCATCATTGTCTCCGACGCCGTCCGGAACAGCAGGTCGTAGAGGAGCGCCTTGTTCTGCCAGGCGACGTCGGCGACCTCGGCTGGCAGCGTGAACACGACGTGGAAATAGCCGATCGGCAACAGGTCGGCCTCGCGCTCGGCGAGCCAGGCTCGCGCGGCGGCGCCTTGGCACTTGGGGCAATGCCGGTTGCGACAACTGTTATAGGCGACCCGAAGATAGCCGCAGTCGTCGCAGCCATCGACATGGCCGCCAAGCGCCGCCGTCCGGCAGTTCTCGATCGCCGACATGACCTTGAGCTGGGTAAGGCCCAGGTGACCGGCCTGAAAGGCGCGATAGCCGGCCCCTTCAGCTCGGAAGATATCGGCGACCTCCAGCGAGGCGCCCAAGCGGGTTCAGTCGCTATGCTCCTCGCCCTGCATCAGCGCCGCCAAATGTTCGAGAGGACTGGTCACCGAGCGAATCGTCTTGGTCGCGACGCGAGCGTAGAGCGCGGTCGTATCGAGCTTGCTGTGCCCCAACAGGACTTGGATCACGCGGATATCGACATCCTGTTCCAGCAGATGGGTGGCGAAGCTGTGGCGCAGCGTATGAGGCGACACCCGTTTCCTGATGCCAGCCGCTTCGGCCGCCTCGTGGATCGCGCGGTTGATCTGCCGGGTTGAGATGGGATCGCCGTGACTGCGTCCAGGGAACAGCCAGCCATGCGGCAGCATGACGCCGCGTCGCTTGCCTTCCTTCCACCACAGCCGCAACAGCGTGAGTAGCTGCGGTGAAAGCATGGCGTTGCGGTCCTTGCGTCCTTTGCCCTGTTCGACCCGGATCAGCATGCGCGTGCTGTCGATATCGTCGATCTTGAGGGTGGCCACTTCGGACACACGCAGGCCCGCGCCGTAGGCGGCGCCGAGTATGGCCTTGTATTTTATCCCCGGCGCCGACTCGAGTAGTTGGCCGACTTCCTCGACGCTCAGCACCGCCGGTAACTTGCGCGGATAGCGCGCCAGGACCAGACGCCGCGACAGATCTGGCCGATCGAGCGTCACGGTGAAGAGGAAGCGCAGCGCCGAAACGGAGCAGTTGATGGTGGGCGGCTGCACCCCGCTCTCACGCTGGTGAACCTGAAACCGGCGAATATCCTCGGCCGTCGCGGTATCCGGCGCCGTCCGAGGAAGGCTGCGAAGCTGCGCACAAAGCGAATATAGTCGCGCTGCGTATCCGATCGCAGGCCGCGCATGGCCATATCTTCGAGCATGCGCTGCCGCAGCGCGCTGACGGGGCGTTCGACAGATGAAACGGACATCGGAAGTTCCTTTCATGATGAAGGGAACTCCATGCTCAAGGCGCCGCCACGCCTCGCTCAAGACTTCTAGGGAAAACGCGCTACCTTGCCAGCTCTAGCAATCCCGCGAAGCGGGTTCGTGCTTGGATCAGGATGGGCCAAAAGCGTAATCTCACGAAGGGGCCGCTTTGGGTCGACTCCAGCCAATAAGTCGCGATTTCGGCAACGGCCGGAAATGGCGCAATGCAGACCACCTTGGAACCAACCCGTTACCCCGTTTAGAAGATCACGCCCCCACCCAACCAGCCTCAAACGCTCACCATTCGTGCTCGGCGCCGACGCCGACCGAGACAGCGCCGGTCGCGTCGATCACGCCTTTCGCCTTGAACTGCTTGTAGATCGTCACGCTCATCCCGACCCCCGTCTGTTGCGGGGTCGCGCCGGTGTGGACGCCGAGGCTGACGCGATCGCCGAAGAAATTGCTCAAGGGATTGTTCGAATTGCCGGCGGCGCCGAGTCCCAAAGAGCGGCGCAAGCCTTCGAGGGCGTCATTGCCGCCCGAATAGATCGCCACCGCCTGCGCCAGCGCCAAAGCCTGCGTCGGCGAAAGCTGGCCCGACGGCGCGCCGAACAATAGCCGCGACAAAATTTCGTCCTGCGGCAGATCCGGGCTCGACGAGAACGCAAATTGCGGATCGGCGGGATCGCCGGTGATCGCGACGCTGACCGACGCGCCGCCCGCCTGCGTCGTCGCCAGAAAATCGAGTTGCGGCCGAAGCTCGCCCGCGAAGGTGATGTTGGCGCGCGTAATATCGAGGTCCGACGTCAGCACCTTCAAACGTCCCCGCACTAGACTGAAGGCCCCGACGGGTTTTGGGGCGCCCAGCGTGCCGGTCAGCCGCAGATCGCCGCCGAGCACTGCGTCAAGACCGCGCCCGCGCACGCTAATATGACCCGGGGCGGCAATCGCAAGGTCGAGCGCCGGGTCGAACGCCGGCGCTTCTCTGCCCCTTTTCGCCTTCGCCGCGATCTCAAGCCGGGCGGCCGCGGTCGGCGTCGGATCGACGTGGCGCGTTCCCGGCAGCGGCTGCAGCGATCCCGGCAGGCGGTCGGGGATCAAAATGTCGAGGGAGGCGATGTCAACGCTGCCGCCAAGACGCGGATCGCGGGCGAGCGGTCCCGACATGGCGAGATCAAAGTTGGCGACGCTCGTTGCGATGGTGCTGTGCACGAGCTCGGCGTTTTGGCCCTTTATGCGAATATCGCCCGGAAAGCCTCCGGCCGGATCGAGCCGAACCGAGCCGCTGGCCGCAATCGAGCCGCCGTTGCGCGTCGTCGCCGAGGCGCTTTCGATGGTCACGCGGTCGCCTTGCGCGACGAGGCGCGCGCGCACCGCCTGGAGCGAGATCCCGAGAGTCGCGCTCTCGAACGCGCCGTTCGTCAAAACAATCGTACCTGAGGCTTGGGGCCGCTCGATGGTCCCGGTGACGCGCCCGTCGACCGCGATGGACCCGGCGAGCCGGCGTCCGGACGCCGCCAGAGAGCGGTTGGCGAGGCCCGCGTCGAGATGACCCGAAACTTTCAGATCGAGCGGACCCGTGGCGGAGAGCGGCGCGGTCCCTGAGATTTTTGCATTACTCGCCTGCCCGGCTTTGAGCGTTGCCTCAAGGCTCAAGCGTTCGCCTTCAAGCCGCCCCGCAGCCTCGGCGTCAATCGGGGGCAGTCCGGCGTCTCTCGTTTGCGGCGCAGCCAGATTCGCGATTTTGAAACGATAAGAGCCGGACGGCGCAGCGGGCGTCCCATTGATCGTCGCCTCACCGTCGAGCGTTCCCGAAAGGCCAAGACCAGGCGCTGCGATATCCGCTACAGACAGAGGAATGGCGCGCAAACCCGCCTTGAGATCAAGTTTTGCGCCAACGCGCCCGTCGATTGTCATCCGGCCGCCGTCGAGGCTCAGCGTCAGATTGCGCAGGTCCACGCCGTCCTCTCTGATGATGACCGTCGCCGGAGCCGCGAGGCTGATTTTGTCGCGGCCGCGCGTCGCATCGAATTTGAAGATCTCAAGGCGGACCGGATCGCTGGCGACGAGCGTTCCGCGCGCGTCGAGATTGAAGCCGCTCGCTGCGGCCGACAGCGTAAAGTTGCTGGCCTCGGCGGCGCCTTTCGCATTGAGCCGAACGCGGGAGATCGTCTGGCCGCCGATGCGGGCCTCGTCCACAGAAAGCGAGCCTGCGATCACGGGACGGCGATAAATGTCCGTCAAGGCAAGGTCGGCGTCGAGCGCGTCGAGTCTGAGCCCAAAGGCGCCGATCCGTTGCGCCTTGGCTTTGACGGCGGCGTCCTGCCTCGCGCCGTCGTGAGTCAGACTGACCTCTGCGTCGAGCGAGCCTTCGAGCTTTTGCAGAACCAGGGGCGAAAGATCGTCGAGATTTTTGGCGTGAACGGCGAAATGGCCGGCGGCGAAATGGCCCGGTCCGAAGCTCGCGCCGCCCTGCGCTGTGGCCGATCCGATGGCGACGTCGACTCCGTCGACGACAATTTCGCCCGCCTTCGGCTGCGATATATGCAATGAGCCCCGCGCGGGATGGCGGTCGATTTCGCCATCGAGGGTGATTTTCGCGTCCGGAGCGTCCCTCAGGTTGGTCGCATTCGCTTCGAGTTCGAGACGCGGGACCGGCCGCCCCAGCAGAGTCGCATCTCGGATCGAGATTTCCGCCGTGGCGTCGGGCTTCGCCAATGTGCCGGTGACATGCGCGGAAACGTCGCCGCGGCCCGAGGCGCGCTTATCGGCTTTGGACAGGTCGGGAATTGCGAGCTGGCCCGTCAGATCGGCCAAATTCGGCGTGATTGCGCCGTCGACGCGCGCGTTTGCGTTCGGCCCGACGAGGCGAAGGTCAGTAAAGCCGAAACCACCGTCGGCGTCGAGTTTTACGCCCCCACCCAGGGTGAGTTTGCCGCCAAAAAGCCCATCGAGCTGCGAAACACCGGAGGCGAACCGATTGGCCGTCGCGTCGATCTGCGCCTTATAGCGATTGGCGCGCGGCGCGCCTTCGAGATCGGCTTTGAGCGTCGCTTCGCCTTTGAGCGCAAGACCCGCGACCGCGCCAAAACGCGATAGATCAGGGGCCGCAACGTCGAGCCGCCCTTGCAGCGCGGCGGCGCCTGCCCGCCCCTTGAACGCGGCCGACAGAGTCTGCGACTTGATCTCGAAGGTCTGAAAATCCGTGGGCCCTCTGACGGGGCGGGAGCCCCGCGCGACGAAAGTCGCCTCGCTTCCGATTGCTTGCGCCAGCGCCGGATTTTTCAGCGCCAAGCCTTTCACTCTGGCGTCGGCGGAAAGCTGCAAGAGAGTCGACGTATTAACGATCGACCCGCTCGGCGTGGCCTTGAAACTCGCCTCAAGCCGGCTGAGCGAGCCAGCCGGCAGACTGGCATCGTCAAGGGCGAGCGTGGCGTCGACCGCCGGGGAATCAAGGGCGCCAGTGACATGGGCGTCGAAAGCAAGACGCCCAAGCCTCAAGTCCTTGATCGCCGTCCCCTTGGCGCCATTCGGCACATTTTCGGCCGAAATCTCAATATTCGCGGCCTGCGCGGCGGAGATTTCGCCTTTGATGACGAGCCGGGCCGCGGCAGCGGCGAGCTCGACGCCGGGAATTGCGATGGCGCTGTCGTCGCCGAAGAAAATATTGCCGGAAAGCTTCGTCGTTCCGGCGAAGACGGGGGCAGCGATTTCCGGCAGCATGCCTGAAACCTGCGCAGAAAGATCGAAGCCGAGCCGGCGGCCGGCGCCCTCGCGGTTGAGAGAGGCGTCGCCGCTTGCTCCGATTCCCTCGCCTGCGTCGAAAACGAGCTTGGCGTTGAAGGCGTCGAGGACGCCCGAGCCGTCGATGTTCAGCTTGACGGGCGGCCGGCCCGGGAGATTGCGCGAGCTCCGAAAGAATGCCGCCCGCGGGCTCGTCGAGCTTAACCTTGAGGTCGAGACGCTGCGTCTCAGGCACGAGATTGAGGCGAACGTTGAGCGTCGCCGGCTGGTCGAGCCGTTGCACGTCGAGAAAAAGCTGCAGCCCCTCCGAAGGTGGCCCCAGCTTGGCGTTTCCGCCGGTCGAGAAACTCGACGCGATGCCGAGCACCGGCTGGCCGAGATCGGCGCGCGCCAGCGAGAATTGCTTGATGTTGACCCGCAGTGGCAGTTCCGGCAGCAATGGCTGATTCTCGCCCGCGACGGGCGTCTCCGCCGGAATCGGCTTGCGGGCGACATTCATCTGATCGATGTCAAGCTGATCGACTTCAAGCCGGCGCTGCAACAGCGCGAGCCGACGCCAGACGATGCGGATGCGGTTGACCGTCAGCCAGACGCCGTCGCGGTCGGCGATCTTGAGGTCGCGCACGGTCGCGTCGGATGACAGGGCGCCGTCGATGCCGCCGATCGACACTGTGCTCGTTGGCGTCGAAAGCGCCCGCGAGATAAAGTCCGCCAATACGCCTTTTTCCTCATCGGCCGCGAAGCTTTGCGCCACGAAAAACGCGAGTCCGAGAAGAACGACGAGGGTTGTGGCGAGCGACGCCGCCCGGAGCGGGGAGGAGCGGAAGCTGGCCATCAGAACGGTTGTCCAATGCTGACGTAGAAGACGACCGGATAATCGCCCGGACGCGGATCGAGCGGGCGGGCGAGGTCGACCCGGATCGGCCCGATCGGCGTGTAATAGATCAGGCCTAGCCCGGCCGAAAATCGGGTATCGCCGCAACCTCCGAATGGCAGCGAATTGCAGAAGGCGCCGCCGACGTCGAAGAAAGGGGCGACGCCAATATTGTCAATCAGCTTGATCCGCGCCTCGAGCGTTGCGTTGAAGGCGCTGAGGCCGCCGATCGTAAAGCCCTGCGCAGTCGACGGGCCGATGGTCTGATAACGGTAGCCGCGGACGGTTGCGAGTCCGCCCTCATAGAAGCGGTAATTGGCGGGGATCGAGGCGAGACCGCCGCCGTCGCCGAAGATCGAGCCAAAACCGGCTCTTCCCGCGAGAATATAATTGGCGTCCTCATCGATGGCGTAATAGGTCGAGGCCGTGACGCTCGCCTTGGTAAATCCCGACGTTCCGAAGACGGCCGGGTAGGGCGTCGCCACGGCCGTCACCCGGAAGCCGCGGCTCGGGTCGAGCAGCTTGTCGGTGCCGTCGTAGCGGAGCGCCAAAGGAACCCCGATGAGCGTGTAGTCAACCCGGCCGATAGAGTTCGGTCGCCTGCCCTTTCTCGAATTTGAGGCCCGCCTGCAAGGAGAGCGCGTCATCGACCCGATAGCGCAGCGCGCCCGTGCCGCCGCCAAGGTCATAAGCGTAGCCGCCAAAGCTGCCGCCGCCCGCGCGGTTCTCCTCGGCTATCCCGTCGAGCAAGAAATCGACGCGCGAGCCGTCAAGCGCGGGCTTGACGAAAGCCAAGGTTGCGCGGCCGCCAAGCCCGGCGTTGGCGAAATTCTGGGTCCCGATGAAACCATTTTGGCTGTTGACAGAAAGGCCATAAACAGGTGGCGCGTAGAAGAGGTCGCCTTGCAGGCGAAGGCTCTCGGCGCCGCCGAACAGATTGCGGTTTTCGTAATAGATGCTGGCTGTCGGCCCATCGACGTTCGAATAAGCGGCGGCGGCGCCAATGAGATTGTTGGCCCGGTCGCCGACGTCGATGAAGATCGGCAAGTTGCCGTTAACATCGAGCTTGTCGCCTTCGCGGATGCGGACCGAGCCAACGGCTGGGATCGAGCTGATCGATTTGTGCGTATCCGCCAGCGCCTTCGGCGTATAGGGCTGGCCTTGCTGAAGATAGATGAACGAGCGCACGATCGACTGATCGAAACCCTTCGGGCCCTTGATTGTAACGTCGCCGAACCCGGCCTTGGGACCGGGATCGACGCTATAGGTCACGTCCATCGTCAAAAGCGCATGGTTGACCGTTGGTTGCGGCAACGGCGCCTTGACGAGAGGACGCGACATGGCGCGGAAATAATCGATGAGCCGCGCATTGGCGGCGCGCAGATCCGAGGCTATCGCCGGATCGCCCGGCTGAAGTTTGAGGACATTGGGCGGCAAAACCTCCGGGGAGAAGCTTTGCCCCGTCGCGGCGTCAATGACCGCGATATTGCGCAGGCGAAACAACGGCCCCGTCTCGATCGTGATGGTCACTGGCACGACGGCGCGGTTTTGATAGACGTTCGCCGCCCGCGCAAAAGCCTCGGGATCGGCGTTGCGAAGGTCAAGCTGTGTCTGCCCGACCGTGGCGAAAATCCGCGCATTGTAATAGCCCGCGCCCCACAGCGGGTCGAGCATCGGCGCGAAATCCGCCGCGAGCCTTTGCGCCAAAGCCTCTCCGTCGGACGGCGGATCCTGCCGCAATTTATAAAGGTTCGAACTGTCCTGAAGAGCGTCTTTGACGCTCTGATCGCCCGCAATCACGAATTCGACTTTGTAAGGAAGCGCCGTCGGCGAAGGGGCCGGTGGCTCTTCCGATCCGAAGAGACCAAAAAAATCGAAGGCGAAAGCGGCGTTCGGGCCGAACGAGGCCGCGAGCCCGGCGGCGCCCAACAAGATGAAGCCGAGAATCGAACGCTTTCGGGTCCATTGTTTGACGCAACACATTCAACCCCCGCCGCCACGAGCTTTGCGGACCTCGCCTTTGACGCCAAAACCGCGGGTCGCACCCTAACGCTTGGGAGCGCCAAGGCGACCCTTGCGGTTTCTTCTAGCCTGCGTTCGCGATCGCGCTGTAAAAGGGACAGGCCGCAGGCTGTCATGCAGGCAAATTATGAAATCAAAGCGTCGGGATTGCGTTAATATTTTCAGCGAGTTTGTTTGAATGGCGCCTATCACCCTTTCAGGAAGTGCGGCTCGCGATTCTCGGCATGGCTTCCCTAGTTTTGGCGTTCGGCGGTGCCAATTGGATCTGTCGATGTATCGTCTCCGGTTCCCTCCTAATGACCGCAAATATTCTCTTTGTTCGGCTTCACCCTTTTCATTGAAGTGCTCGAACTCGCGTCCTAATGCGCAGAGGATATGTTGTTTAATGAGGGGTCTGATCGCCCTCCATTTAACGGTCGCCCGCTGTGGTCCGAGCGCGAAAGCGGCGACCTGGTACGGAGCGAACGTAAGCACCAGTCCGTCCTCCGTAAAACCGAAGGCTGAAAAATCTTCCCACCTTGACGTGCCTTCGTGGACCCAGGATTCTTCTAATTTCTCTCCTCTGGCTCCTAACTCCAAGTTCAACAGCTGCGATCGTGTACTCTGCTGCAAAATGGCAAGGGCTTTGTCTGGCACAGTGAAGAGATCCTCAATTTTTTCCAAGTATACAGTTGGATCAATAATGAAAGAAAATGTTTTGAAAGAAGTGTTCCCATGCGCTGCACCGGCACCGAATGTATATATTGTATATTCTATTGAAATCACGTTTTCTACAACAGATACCCCGGTACACGTTGCATCATACGTGTTTGTTCTCCAAAATTTACTTTTACCAAAGTTGAGCACATTACTGTCTTGTCGAAACATTATTTGTCGCACCGCCATCAAATCACGGCTTAAATACCCTCTTATAACATGACTGATTTCCTCCGCGCGGGGATGCTCGGACGAGTAAATTTGAATAAGCTCATAGCTTGCATCATATCCGGGAAGTCCCTCCCAAGTGTCTTTGTATCGAAGATAGCTCCAGCTCAGATCATGACTCTCTTGAACCTTCGTGACGGCCTCTCCCAGTCGGGTGAGTTGCGCAGAGATGGACGATTTGATGCTATCTAAACAGTTGCGATCTTTCTCATAGAGAACTTGTAGCGGTTTTAATTGAACAGGTATCTCGATATCATCAAGCATAACCGGGATGAGGAAAATATCATCGACAAGCTTTTCTCTATATTTTTCGAGAGCCAAACGTAATTCCTTTTGTATGTACCCGCGTCGATCAACAGAGTTTTTGGATACGAAGGCCACAATTATCGTGGCTTGATCCATCGCTTTTACTATTTCAAAATCCCAATTTTGGCCGCCCTTGATATCGTGAATATCCATCCAAACCTGGTAGGAACTCTTAAGTGCAGAGTGATAAGGCGAAACGCGTTCGCGGTCGGCTTTCGTGTAACTAATGAAGATTAGATTTCGCTCTTGCTCCAAATCAGACATTTCTGCCTGCCTTCCCTGCTTGTATTATCTTCCATACGGGCGAGAATCGCATCGTTGGGAACGCGTGCGTCGTATAGTCGCTCGATTTGAATGTTGCAGAGACCGCAAGCTTGAGGTTCCCGATTTTGGCGGCGCAACTTTGTCGCGAGGTGGCGCTCTCACTTGGAAGCGCTTCATCGATGCTTTAAAGATCGTCACTGAAGCTCTGCTCTCCGTGACATCTCGGGATAACCACATGGCGCAAACACGCCATACCAAGATCGTGCAAGAATTGGAGCTTTCCGCCCTTTGCAGACATTCAAGCCCTTTGCAGACATTCAAATTGACCAGTTCTCGTTAATTCCGAAACTCGGCCTCAAGTCTTGTCTTCGCCAGCCCATTGCTCGCCCTGCGTAATCAGCCGGGCGCTGCGCTGGCCGAGCAAATAGATCCACAGCCAGCTCAAAGCGACGCCGAGCCGGTTGCGCACTCCGATGAGAAAGTAGATGTGAACAATGCCCCAGATCCACCAGGCCAGCGCTCCGCGCACCTTGATCCAGCCGAAATCGGCGATCGCCGCGCGCTTGCCGATTGTCGCCAAGCTGCCCGCGTGCTTGTACTGGAAAGGCGCGGGGGCGGGCTTGCCCTGAAGCCGCGCCTTGATCACGGCGGCGACGTAGGCGCCCTCCTGCTTGGCGGCGGGCGCAATGCCCGGGACGGGATTCCCGTCCGGTCCATTGATGGCGACGGTGTCGCCAATCGCGAAAATGTCGGGGTGGCCGGGAACCGTGAGATCAGGTTCGACGATGATGCGCGCAACGCGATCGGCCGGCGCCCCTAGCCATTCCGCCGCGCGCGAGGCCTGCACGCCCGCCGCCCAGAGGATCGTTTTCGCCGCCAGCTTCTCGCCGCCGAAAGCGACGCCTTCCCCGTTGCACTCGGAGACGGGCTGGCTAACCTTGACCTCGACGCCAAGCCGTTCGAGCGCGCGGCGCGCGTAAGCCGAGAGCTCTTCCGTGAAGCCCGGCAGGATGCGCGGCCCCGCCTCGATCAGCACGATCCGAGCCGTGCGCGTATCAATATGCCGGAAGTCTTCCCGCAGATTTTCATGCGCCAGCTCCGCGATGGTTCCGGCGAGTTCGACGCCGGTCGGACCCGCGCCGACGATAACGAAGGTGAGCAGCGCCGCGCGCCGATGCGGATCGGTCTCGCGCTCGGCGCGCTCGAAGGCGAGCAGCATGCGCCGGCGAATGGTGGTCGCATCCTCAAGCGTTTTAAGGCCGGGCGCGAAGGGCTCCCATTCATCGTGCCCGAAATAGGCGTGCCGGGCGCCGGTAGCGAGAACAAGGGTGTCGTAACTGATCTCTCCGCCATCCTCCAGCCGCACCTTGCGCGCCTTGGCGTCCGCGCCGACGACCGAGCCGAGCAGCGTTTCGACCTCTTTCCGTTTGTGCAGCAGATGACGCACCGGCCACGCAATCTCGGAGGTCGAGAGCGAACTCGTTGCGACTTGATAGAGCAGCGGCTGAAACAGATGATGGTTGCGCCGATCGACGACAGTTATCGTGACCGGAGCGCCGGCAAGATCGTGGACTGTCTGAAGTCCGCCAAATCCGGCTCCGACGATGACGACATGATGTAGCGGGGAGTTTTCCGTCAATGCTTGATCCTATTCTATGATCTGTCCCAAATATAGCAACCTTCAGGGTTCCAACCCGCCTGCAGCGATTTTTCTGCCTTCCTAACAGATTGTCGCCGATTTGGCGATGCAAGGATCGATCCGGCCGAAGAGGGGCCCATGCCGCCGTGCGGCCGTTGGACGCAGCGCCCTGACGCGAAGCTGGCGATCTTCGCTGGAAAGTGTGCTTTATCAATCTTCGCGCGCAGTCGCCACGCGCGTTTTTGCCGGGAGGGATTTCATGTTCCAGCGCTTCGCGCGGCGCATTCTGATCGCATTCGTTTGCGCGGTTGTCCTTGGCTCGGCCATTTGGGCCGCTTTCGCGCTGTGGTTTCAATTGCCACTGCCCGAAGCGCCCCGGATCGGCGCGATCGTCCTCTTCGAAATTCTCGCCGTCCTGACGGCAGCCGGATTCTTCTGGCGGCGCGCCCGCCACGCATGGATGGCTTATGCGTTCGCCTTCGCCGCGCTTTTGCTTTGGTGGGGGACGATCCTGCCGAGCAACGATCGCGACTTCGCGCCAGACGTCGCGCATGGCGTCACCGGCGTCCTGCGCGGAAATATCCTCACGCTCGAAAATGTGCGCAATTTCGCCTGGCGTTCGCCGACGGATTTTTCCGAGAACTGGGAGGAGCGCCGTTACGATCTTTCACAGCTTCAATCAGCGGATTTTTATCTCGTCTATTTTATGGGTCCGCTGATCGCCCATTCGATGGTGAGTTTCGGCTTCAAGGACGGGCGTCATCTGATGTTCTCGATCGAGATCCGCAAAGAGCGCGGCGAGGCGTTCTCGGCGATCACCGGATTTTTCAAGCGGTACGAACTCGTCTTCCTCGCCGGCGACGAACGCGACTATCTGTTTTTGCGCAAGGCGCGGGGCGAGGATGTTCGGCTCTATCGGCTCAGGCTCTCGGCCGAGGCGGCGCGCGCGCTGCTGTTGCAATATGTGCGCGACGCCAACGATCTTGCCGCGCATCCAAAATTCTACAATACTCTGACCGGCAATTGCACGACTGTCATCTTTTCCATGGTGCGCGCGCTGTCGCCGACGTTTCCGCTCGACTGGCGCGTTGTGTTGAATGGCTTTCTACCCTCTTTCGCCTATCAACACGGCCTCGTCGACACGTCGATCCCGCTGGGCGAGCTTATCCGGCGCGCGGAGGTGACGGACCGCATCAAGATGGGGCTGAGCGAAGTCGAGTTCGGCCAGAGGCTCCGGGACGGCCTGCCGAACCCGAATTGACCAGCGCCGGCCAATCGCGGAGAGAAGACACAGGCGATCGCGCGTCGTTTGGGACAGAAGCGATATGATGGCACTCGATCATCTTGCGATCATTGCGCCTTCTCTTGAGATTGGCGCGACGTATGTTCGCGATCGGCTTGGAATCGATATCCCAAAAGGAGGGAAGCATCCTCAGATGGGTACGCACAACCTCCTTCTACGCCTGAGTGATGAGGTGTTTTTAGAGGTGATCGCTATCGACCCTTCCGTTGAACAACCGGGTCGACCTCGCTGGTTCGGGTTAGACGACACCGATGCTGTTCGATCTGCGTGGGACGAGGGCCGCCGTCTACGATCATGGGTCGCGCAAACTCGCGATCTCGACACCGTTCTCGTCCGTCATGGTGGTCTGCTCGGGCAAAAAACTCGCATCTCGCGCGGCGATCGATCCTGGCTATTCGCGGTTCCATCTGACGGCTCGCTTCCAGTTGATGGCATTGCCCCATCGGTCATGGATTGGGAAGATCGTGGAAGCCCCGCACCTACAATGATCGATCTCGGCGTAAAATTGCGCTCATTCGAGATCGAACATCCTAACCCCAGCCGGGTGACAGAACTCTATCGACAATTGGAGGCGATCAACGCGCCACATGTGCGGGGCGGTTCTAACTTCCGATATCGTGCGATGATCGAAACCCCGTCCGGGATCAAAGAACTTCTTTGATCGTGTCGCGCAATTCCTAAAACCTGCGACACTCAGTGCCGGCCGAAACCGGATACGCTACCTCTTTCGTCCTTTGCGCGGATCTTGATGTCTTGATCGCTCGGTTTCCTCGGCGCCAGGACGCCATCCGCGATCAGCAATTGCACCTGATTGCGGCTTCGCCGTTTGCGACATAGAGGCCTCGTCGGCGCGGCCGAAGCCGTTTGATCCGGCGTCTCCGGCAAGGAGCGAGGTAAAGCCGATGCTAACAGTGATTCTAACATAAAGGGGGTTAACGCAGAGGGCGCTGTCCGCCGCCCACAATCGTCCGCCTTCGCGGCGCGACGAGACGCGCGCCCAACGCAAAATTCTTCAAACCGTGACGACGATCTTGCCGATCTGGTCGCTGGATTCGAGGTAGCGATGCGCCGCGACGATCTCGTCGAGGCGGAAGGTCTTGGCGACGATCGGCTTCAAAGCGCCCTTGGCGAGGCCATCGAGAACAAAGCTCTTGCCGGCTTCGAGCCGCTCCGGATCCCCCGTCACCTCGAACACTGTATAGCCGCGGATCGTCAGCGATTTGCCGATCATATCGAACAGCGGCAGCGGCGTCGGCTCAGGACTTAGAGCGCCATATTGGAAGATGATCCCGAGACGCGCCGTCGCGTCGGCGAGCTTCGCCAAAGTCGGGCCGCCGACGGGGTCGAACACGACGCGGGCGCCCTGTCCCTTGATGATCCGCCTGACTTCCGCGCTAATATCCTGCTCGCCAGTTGCGATGACGTGAGCCGCGCCAAGCTCCAGGAGCCGAGCCCGTTTGGCGCCGCTCCGGGTCAAAGCGATCGGCGTCGCGCCGACCATATTGGCGATCTGGATCGCGGCGATGCCAACGCTGCTCGAGGCGGCCGGAATAACAACCGCATCCCCAGCCGAAAGCTTGGCCACGCCGATCAGCGCGCCATAGGCGGTGAGATACATCATCCAGGTCGCCGCCGCCTCCTCGAAGGACAGGTTCGGCGGGTTTTTGACGACGGCGAAAACCGGAGCGAGGACAAGCTCGCCATAAAGGCCGTATTCGTTCATCGAAAAGGCCGGTGCGACGCTTACCGCGTCGCCGACGGCGAAGCCCTCGACGCCTTCGCCGATGGACTCGATCTCGCCCGCGGCCTCATAGCCGAGACCGGCTGGGAGTTTCGGCTCTTCCAAATATTGCCCCGCCCGGAACATCGCCTCGGCGCGGTTGAGGCCAATCGCCTTGACGCGAATGCGCACCTCGCCCGCCTTCGGAGCGGGGACATCGACATCGACGATCTGGAGCACGTCCGGCGAGCCTGTCTTCTCGAAACGAACGACGCGGGACATGGCGGGCCTCCCATTTTGCTTCAAGCAAAACGCCGACGGCTGAGCGCGGTTGCACGACGCTCACGGTTTTTCGCCGCTTCGGGGCGCTCGCGCCTTCGCGATGCATTCTGTGAGAGCAAGAGCCGGAAGGCCACCAGCTCCGCGCTAAGTTCCGTTATTGCGCTTGGGCCCGATTATGCTGTCGAATGCCCTGCTTTGTCGCCCGCCCTTTCGGAGCCTCCCCAATGCCAAACTCAAGCGTCCCCGGCTTCGACCTTCTGCGCAATCCGCAGACTAATAAAACCGAATGCGGCATTTGAAAACCGCCGCGCGCCCTTGCAATTAATGGCTCGCAAGCATGATCTGAGCGACGTCAGCAGGCGCATCGATCTGTGGCCAATGCCCTGCATCAAGGACATGAAGGACAGCATTCTGGGCCTGGGATCGCATGTATTCGGCGACGGTGACATGAAGGTAGGGATCGGCCTTCCCCCAGATGAGCAGGAAAGGAACGTTGGAGCGCCTAAACTCAATCAGACGGGCCGTGTTGGCAGCGACCTCGTCCGTCAATTGGTAGGTCATCTGAGCGAAGGCAGGTCCGGCACTCGGCCGTTGCCTGAAGTTGTTGTCGATGATCGGCCCGAGGAACTCCGTGTAGCGGGTCTTCTGCGTCTCCGTGAGGCCCGCCTGCATCTGGTCACGCTGAAAGCCGAGCAGCCAGGCGAACTGCTGCGGGCTCGCCAGGAAATGCAGATGGAGGGCTTTCAGCCCCTTGTTTGAGAAAAGCTCGATGAACTCGGGAACCCGCAGTCCGGGAGCGTCGCCGTAGAATGCGTTCATCAAGGTGACGGCGACAGTGCGATCCGGATGCTTCAGCGCGAAGTTGACAGCGGCCGGGCCGCCCGCGTCGTGGCCTACGGGGATGATCTTCTCGAGCCCCAAGGCCTCCACGACCGCCTCCAGATCACCGAGCTGTTGCTCGAAGCTGTAGTGCGAGCCCTCCGGTTTGTCGGATGCGCCGAATCCCAGGAAGTCTATCGCAACCGTTCCGCGGCCGGCCGACACCAAATGCGGAATGAGATCGTCATAGATGCGCGAATTGTCCGGGAACCCGTGCAGCACCACGAACGCGGGTCCGTTGCCGGGAAAGTCTCGGACATACAGTCTTCCGCGGTCGCGCCGGATTCGATGTTCGGTGAAGGCCGGGAAAGCTACGCTTTGGGAATCTGTCATAATCTGGCTCCTTGGTGGCTAGGGACGGTCGACCGACGTCGCGTTTCTCGTCGGCACTGTCGATAGCTAATTAAGAGCTCATTCACCAGATCGATGTAGGGCATTGTGATGTTTGTGTCGTCGCAATTTAGCGCGATGTATTGCACGTCGGGCCGCCGTTGCAGGAATGCATCCCGCGCGTTGCTCACGCCTCCGCCGCTGGCGGTGAACCAATTGAGATACTGCAGCAGATCCACGAGATAAGCAGCCGGACTGTAGATCGACTGGCAATCCTCGCACTGGAAATAATCCGGCGAGCCGAAGAGCGACCTATCAACGGGCTTTCGCCGCATCGCCAAGCAGCGCGTAAGCGCGCGCCACACCGAGTAGGAAAGCGAATAGTACTGTCCCCAATTCGGGTGGACCAGGTACTGCCCCAATTTGCGCCCTTGTGATCCAGGACTTTCGAGGGCTTCTCAAGCAGCTAGGAACTCCAGGATGGCAGCATCGCCTGCAAGCCGGTTCCCACGGTTACTGCCCCGGCGGCTGCCAATCCGGTTTTTAGAAAGCTGCGCCGGTACCGAGGACTGCTGATCACATTTCCGTCATCCTTCATCTTGCTCCTCCGTCACAAGGGTTTGCAAATAGTTGTCGTCAGTTGTTAACTCGTAGCCAACACTGCCGATGCATCGGTTAGAGGTGCCGGGGATTTGAACGGGTTCGTTGAAAGTAACAACGGTCTTCTTATCCCATTCATCCGCCCGAACGTTTCGGGCCAACAAAGCCCCGACGAGCATTAGGCTGATGACGGTCAAGGTCAATTTAATTCAAGTCCTTTTATTTTCGACATTCTTTAGGAGGCTCGTTATCGCCGGGAGGCCAGCACCAAACGACGCGACGCTTTAACAACGTCACCCATCACAACCAGCGTTTAGATAAAGGTAACGCCTACCGGCCTGTCTATCCGTCCACATCCTGATCATGCGCAAAGCCCCGCGCCGGCGCGGTCAACGCAGCGAGAAAGACGAGAAGCGCCGCGATGGCGTATAGGTTGGACAACAGGTTTGATCGATGCAGCGCGTAGGCGCCGCCCGTCGCGCCAAGGAAGAAAGCGAGCCAGCTCGACAGATGAGCGAGCCATTCGGCGCGTGGAGCCTTGCCTGTCAGCGCGCGCGCAAGCGACTGGCCTGCGCCGAACAGCGAGCCGGTGACGAAGGTTTTGCCAACATCGGCGTGCGCGGCACGCTGGCGCAAATCGTTCTGCATGCCCATCGCGGCGGCGACAGGAAGCAGCGCGAGAAGCCCTGGCGTGGTTTGGGTGAGCCAGATCGCCGCACAAAATAACGCCAGCTCGCTCATAAGAAGAACCGGCAAGCGGAAGCGGCCGGAGGCGTCGGCGGCGAGCGTTCCGGCGAAGGCGCCTGCAAAGAAGGACAGGATGATCCCGCCGCCCTTGAGGAAGGCCCCCCACTCGCCTGCCGTAGAAGCCACTGCGATCCGCGTCGTGTTGCCGCTCATGAATGACAGGTAGAACGAACCGAGGTAGACGAAGCCGATGGCGTCGACCCATCCGGCGAGAGCCGCGAAGGCAAGCCCGAAGAAAAGGCGCGCCGCGCCGGAGCGAAGTTCGCCACATGACGTTTTGTCGTCTTTGATCATTTTACGCCGGGAACTCGACGCATCGCTTTTCTCTGTCCACCTTGGGCGCGGCCCGCCGGACCGCAAGCGCGTTAAAGCAGTTGGGTATGGACGCCGTGATTTTGTTCCGCTTCAATAAGAGCGTAGGCCACGCTCCTTTATAGGGCGTTGCGGGCCGCTCCGGGTCAAGATCTCGGCGCCTAGAGCGAAGGCCGCGCCGTGGACGTTAGGTTTTTTGATCGATGGCTCGAGGCACGGAGTACGGTCCTCGCGCACCGCTCAAGAACGATTGAACCACGCGCTGCGGCGCGCGTTCCAGATTTAGGGCGCTTGCGACGACATGGGCCGAGCGGCAGGCCCGGCGAACGCCGGCGCCGCTCGCTGCCATCTTCGAAGGGATCCCAAATGCGCATATTGGTGGTCGGCGCGGGCGCCATCGGCGGCTATTTCGGCGGACGCTTGCTCGAGGCGGGTCGCGACGTCACGTTTCTCGTGCGGCCCCGCCGGGCGGCACAGCTGGCCAAGACCGGCCTCATCATCAAGAGCCCGTTCGGCGACATCGACCGGCCGAACCCCCCGACGATCTCGGCGCAAGAGCTTCGCGAGCCTTTCGATCTCATTATCTTGAGCTGCAAAGCCTATGATCTGGACGGCGCGATCTATTCTTTCGCACCCGCCGTCGGGCCCGGTACTTTCATTCTGCCGCTACTCAACGGCATGCGCCACCTCGACGAACTTGACGCGCGCTTTGGCTCGCCCCGTGTGCTCGGCGGCCTCTGCGCGATTTCGGCGTCGCTTGATCCCGAAGGGCGCATTCTCCATTTCGGCAATTTCCACAATCTGGCTTTCGGCGCGCGCGATGACGCGCAATCGAAGCAACTGGGGCCGGTTGAAGCGGAGCTCCTCAACGCTGGTTTCGACGCGCGCCGCAGCGACGACATCCTGCAGGCGATGTGGGAGAAATGGGCGTTCATCGCCCCGGCCGCCGCCATCACCTGCCTGATGCGCGCGGCGGCGGGCGACATCGCCGCCGCCGGCGCCTCCGATCTTGCGGTCTCGCTCATTGACGAATGCGCGGCGATCGCGGCCGACAATGGCTTTGCGCCGAGCGAGGCGGCGATGGCGCGCGGCAAAACCATGCTGACGGCGCCGGGATCGGAATTCGTCGCCTCGATGTTGCGAGACATCGAGCGCGGCGCGCCGATAGAAGCCGATCATATTGTGGGCGACCTCTTAAGCCGGAGCCGCGCCAAGCGGGATTCAAAATCATTGCTGCGCATCGCCTACGCGCATTTGAAGGCCTATGAGGCGCGCCGCGCGCGGGAAGCGGCCGCAGACTGAGGCGCGCGGCAGCGGGGCCACGACAAAGGAGCAAACCATGAAAATCGCATTCCTCGGGCTGGGCGGCATGGGCGGCGCAATGGCGCGCAATCTCATCAAGCATGGCCACACCGTCGTCGCCTGGAACAGAAGCGCGGAGCCCGCGAAGGCGCTGGGCGCGCTTGGCGTCCTGATCGCCAAGACTCCGGCCGAGGCCTCAAAAGAAGCCGAGATCGCAATCACCATGCTCGCCGACGACGCGGCTGTGGAGGCGGTGGCGCTCGGCAAGGAGGGGATCATCGAAGGGCTGGCGCCTGGGGCCGCCCATATCTCGATGAGCACCATCTCCGTCGCGCTATCGGAGCGCCTTGCCGCCGCCCATGCCGAGCGCGGCCAGAAATACGCCGCCGCGCCGGTGTTCGGGCGCCCCGACGCCGCCGAGGCCGGCAAGCTTTTCATCGTGCCCGCGGGCGACGCCGCGCTGATCGAAAAAATCCGCCCGGCGCTCGAAGCGATGGGTCAGCGCGTGTTCGTCATGGGCGATCAGCCGGCGCAAGCCAATCTCGTCAAACTCAGCGGCAATTTTTTGATCACCTGCGTCATCGAAAGCCTCGCCGAGGTTTTTGCGTTGACCGCCAAAGGCGGCGTCGAGACGGCAAAGGTCCTGGAGTTGTTAACTGAAACGCTGTTCGCCGGGCCGGTCTACAAGATCTATGGCGGGATCATCATGGAGAAAAGATTTTCCCCGCCCGGCTTCAAGCTGCCGCTCGGTCAGAAAGACAATCGCCTGCTGCAACAGGCGGCGGAAAAACTCGAAGTCCCGCTGCCTTTCGCGGCGATCGTGCGCGATAGGTTTTTGGCCGCGCTCGCCAATGGCGACGGCGATCTCGACTGGTCGGCGATCGCCAAACGCGCGGCGGAGGATGCGGGGTTCGAGTAACCCTCATGGTGAGCGAAAGGAAGCCCGTGGTTCCATCGCGAGCGGAGCGGTTCGCGAAGCGAACGCGATGGAAGCGGGCGACTGGAGAGAGGGTCCGCAGGACCCGTCTCGAACCATGATGAACGAAGCAAGTGGAGCGTGACATGGCTTATGTGGACGGTTTCGTCGTGCCAGTGCCGAAGGAGAAAATCGAGGCCTATAAGGCGATGGCCCGCGCGGCCGGCGCGATCTGGAAGGAATATGGCGCCCTCGCTTTCGTCGAATGCCTCGCCGACGACGTGCCCTATGGCGAGCTCACCTCCTTTCCGCGCGCGGTGCAGGCGAAGGAAGACGAGACCGTCGCCTTTTCCTGGATCGTCTATGAAAATCGCGAACAGCGCGACGCGGTCAACGCCAAGGTCATGTCTGACCCGAGGCTGAAAGACATGAAGGATATGCCCTTCGACGGCAAGCGCATGATTTTCGGTGGCTTCGAGCGTTTTTTGGAGCTGTAAGGCTGAGATCGGCTCAAGTGATTTCGGCGGATCACTATACCGCCGGCAACCAAAACGCGAACACGGCGCATTCGGGGGGCGTTGCGATGGGGGCAACAATCCTTTGCGCGGCGGGGGCTCGCTGTTCGGCTGGCTGAGGAATAGCGTTCAAGCGATGGTCGTCGACATTGACGATATGCAATCTAAAGAGGACGCTAACATGCTTGAGCTCGCGCGAAAACAGCCAGTTGACACTTGCTATACTATGCAAGCCCAGTATTTCGAATATAGCGCCGCAGCCAACCCGATCCGCCCTGGCCTGACCCCGCGCGTTCCGTTTCATCTGTTCCCATCGTCTCTATATGACGCAGGTCCGACGCGTCGCGTGCCGCTGGACCTGAGCGTCGAGTTGAAATGTCCGTCCCCCGCGACCGGCCCGGGGCTTTGTGCGAATTTCCTCCGAGTTGTGGCGGCGCAATCCCTCTCCTTAAATGAAAACGCGACGTCGCAGATCTTCTACGTCATTTCCGGTAAGGGCGAGGTCCGAAGCCTCGGTTCGAGCTTTGGCTGGGAAAAGGGCGATTTTTTCAGCGCGCCCGGCGGCACCGAAACGATCTTATCCGCCGCCGAAGACTCCACCCTTTACTACGTTAACGACGCGCCGCTTTTGAGCTATCTCGGGGTGAGGATGGATCAGGCGCGGTTTCAGCCAACGCTCTATCCGCGGAATCGCGCCGACGCCGAGCTTCAGCGGGCCCTGATCGACCCCAATGCAACCAATCGCAGCCGCATCAGCGTGCTGCTCGCAAACGAAAACTTCCCTCACACCCGAACCGTCACTCACGTGCTTTGGGCGATGTACGGCATTGTGCCCGCCGCGAGCGCGCAGAAGCCGCACCGGCATCAGTCGATCGCGCTCGATTTCATCGTCGACTGCGCGCCTGGCTGTTACAGTCTTGTTGGTCAAAAGCTCGATGGCAAGGGGGACATCGTGGATCCGTTGCGCATCGATTGGCAACCGGGTTGCGCCTTTGTCACGCCGCCGGGCTTCTGGCACGCGCATTTCAATGAGTTTGATCGCGCCGCCCGCCTGATCCCCATTCAGGACGCGGGGTTGCAGACCTATTTGCGCACTCTCGATATCCGCTTTACGTGAAGCAAGAGCGCTTTCTGATCGCGTGGATCGGAAAGCAGCTTTGACCTTTTATCTTGCCTGATTTTCGTAACGCGGAAGTGGGTCCACTTTGTTTGAAGACGCTCTAACGATCCCAATAGGGTGGCCGGCCGAAGCTTTTTTCGAGAAAGTCGAGAAAGGCGCGGACTTTGGGCGAGACGATCTTCTTTGGCGGATAGACGCCCCAGATCGCGCGGGTGCCCTGCGCGATCGTCGCCTCCCAACCAGGCAAAATCTGAACGAGAACTGCAGCGCGCAGATCTGCGCCGACGAGCCAGCTTGGGAGAAGCGCGATTCCGGCGCCCGACAAGGCCATATAGAGCAGCGCCTCGGAATCGTTTGTCCGCAAAGGGCCATGAACGGCCACCTCTCGAACGTCCTTGGCCGCGCCTTCGCCCCGCGAAAGATGCCAGCGATCCGTGGTTTGGAGGGCGAAGATCAGGCAGGCGTTCGCGGCGAGATCTTCCGGACTCTCGATCGGCGGGGCACCCGCGAGATAATGGGGGCTGGCGCACAGGATGCGCCGATGCGGCGCCAGTTTCTTTGCGACGAGGCTGGAATCAGGGAGCGCGCCAATGCGCACCGCGATATCGGCGCCGGCCTGAATGAGATCGACCGTGGCGTCGGTCAATGTGGCGTCGATCCTTATCTCTGGATATTCCGCCAGAAACGGTCCGATCAGCGGCACGATATGCCGGCGGCCGAAGGTGCCTGGGACGTTGATCCGCAACAACCCTCGAGGGCGTTGGTTGAGCGCTGAAATCGCCGTGCGCGCATCCTCGACTTCCGCGCTGATAACCAGGGCGCGTTCGTAGAAATGGGTGCCGGCCTCCGTCAAGTGGAGGCGGCGCGTCGATCGATTGAATAGAGCGGCTCCGAGATCATTCTCGAGAGCTGCGATCGTGCGCGAAACCGATGAGGTCTTCATAGCCAGTTCGTCGGCGGCCTTGGAGAAGCTGCCGCGCTCCACCGCTTGTATGAAGATCCGGATAGCGCCGAGATAATCCATTCTTGTCCTGGGGTGGCGGCGACGACGGCTCCCGACGTATCCACGGCCGCCGCGCGAAAGGCCGGGCGCGTTTGTGCCGACCTGCGATGACGTTGGACGCAGAAGGTATTCTGACCAATCCGCGCAGTCATTAGCGATATCGTCAGGGGCGTCGACATGTTCCGCGGTTCTGAAGCAAAACTGTTCAGGATCGGGCGCGCCTCGCCTCAGTCCGTCCTGTGACAGGTCCGCGCGCTCGCATCGTGCCGAGGCCAGGACGATCACGCCCAAGGAGCCCGCGCCCAGATTATCGCGACAGTCGAATCCGCAATGGTTACGATTGTGCTGAGCGACCTAGACTAGACTAGACTAGCTCTCGCGGCAGCGCGAAGTACCATCTCCCCCCCAACGGCGCATCCGGGAGACGATCGCCGCGCGCGACTCTCATGGAGTTATCATGACAGACTTTATACAACTTGGCGACTATGCTTTCCACAGCTCGGACAAGATCCGCTTCGGCGACACCGATCGCCTGGGCCATGTCAACAACGCGGTGTTCGCGACCTTGCTCGAACTCGGTCGAGTCGAAATGCTGCTTGGGCCGTCCGCGCCGCCGATGGAGCCTGGGACGGCGATCGTCATCGCGCGGCTTTTGATCGATTTCAAGGCTGAGCTCAATTGGCCGGGCGAGGTGATGATCGGGACCCGCGTCGCCGGGATCGGCCGCAGCTCGGTCAGGATCGAACAGGCGCTGTTCCAGAACGGAAAATGCGCCGCCACGGCGGAAAACGTCATCGTGTTGATGGACGAGGCGACGCGCCGGTCGCGGCCGCTTCCCGAGGACGCCCGAGCCTGGCTTGGCAAATTCATTCGCGGCTGACAGCTACAAAAAGCTCTGCGGATCGATATCGATCGTGACCCTGACGCCGCCTTTCTCGCGCGGCCCGGCGGCGAGCATGGCGCGCAGGAATCCCTGCAAATCAGCCGAACGCGGCGCGCGAATGAGCAGCCTGAACCGATGCCTCCCGCGAATGACGGCGATCGGGGCCTCCGCTGGGCCCAGCAGCGAAATCTCGTTTTCCGCCGGCAAGCCGCCGGCGGGCGCGAGGCTCCATGACGGCGAGCGCGGCAGCTCGAACGCCGCCCGCGCCAAAGCGCGGGCAAAGCCTTCCGCCGAAGCACCGTCATTGCCCGATATGATTACCGCCGCGAGCCGCCCGAACGGCGGCAGGCCCGCGCGGCGACGTTGCTCGATCTCCTCGGTGTAGAATCGCTCGGCGTCGCCAGACAGAATGGCGCGCATCACCGGATGCTCGGGCTGAAAGCTTTGCACCAGAGCTTTGCCCGCCTTGTCGAAGCGCCCGGCCCGGCCGGTCACCTGCTGCAGCAGCTGAAATGTTCGCTCGGCCGCGCGCGGATCGCCGGAGGTTAGCCCGATATCCGCATCGATGACGCCGACGAGAGACAGCAGGGGGAAATTGTGGCCCTTCGCCACCATCTGCGTGCCGATGATGATGTCGCATTCGCCGCGCGAGACCGCCTCGAACTCGGCGCGCAGCCGCGCCGCGCCGCCCGGCAGGTCGGAGGACAACACCATGATCCGCGCGTCGGGCAGAAGATGGCCTACCTCCTCGGCCAGCCGCTCTATGCCCGGGCCGCAGGCCATCAGCAAATCGACGGCCTCGCAGTTGGGGCAGAGGTCGGGGCGGCGCTCCATATGCCCGCAATGGTGGCAGGCGAGCGATTTGCGAAAACGGTGCTCGACCAGCCAGGCGCTGCAGTTCGGGCACTGAAAGCGGTGGCCGCAGCTGCGGCACAGCGTCAGCGGCGCATAGCCGCGCCGGTTCAGGAACAACAGGGATTGCTCGCGGCGCGACAGCGTCTCGGACAGCGCGGCGCCGAG
This sequence comes from uncultured Alphaproteobacteria bacterium, assembly GCA_963789645.1. Lineage (GTDB taxonomy): Bacteria > Pseudomonadota > Alphaproteobacteria > Rhizobiales > Beijerinckiaceae > Methylocapsa. The sequence goes on from CAWBLM010000013.1 coordinate 1,208,300, forward strand.
GCGTGGCGAAATCCATTTGCCGCGCGGCGGGGCGGAAAGGCGCATGTCGACCGCCTCGATGACGGGCATCGGACGGCCCTGAAAGCGCCCGTCAAGCTTGAGATGAAGATAGCGGCCCTTGATCGGCGTTGACGCGGCTCTCGATCGAGGGCGTCGCCGAGGCGAGAAGGACGGCGGCGCACTCGATACGGCCGCGAACCACCGCCATGTCGCGCGCGTGATAGATGACGCCGTCCTCCTGCTTGTAGGCGGCGTCATGTTCTTCATCGACGATGAGGAGGCCGAGCGCCTTGAAGGGCAGGAACAGCGCCGAGCGCGCGCCGATGACGATTTGCGCTTCGCCCGAGGCCGCGGCGGACCAGATGCGGGCGCGTTTGGCCGCGCTCACGCCCGAGTGCCACTCGGCCGGCCGCGCACCGAAGCGCTTGGCGAAGCGTTCGATAAATTGGGTAGTGAGCGCAATTTCCGGCATCAGGATCAGGCTTTGGCGCCCGGCCTCCAGAGCCGCCGCGACCGCCTCGAAATAGACTTCGGTTTTGCCCGATCCGGTGACGCCTTCGAGCAACGTGACGCAAAAGGCGCCGCTGCGCACGCCGGCTTCGAGTTGTCGCGCGGCCTCCGCTTGGCCGGGCGACAGTTCCGGACTTCATGAAATGCGGATCGCAGGGCAGGGCCGCCGGCTCAGGCGGAAGCGCGATCGTTTCGAGGGCGCCTTCCTCGATCAGGCCGTCAATGACCCCGGGCGAGCAGCCCGCTTCTTTCGCCAGCGCCGATTTCAGAAAAACCTCGCCACCACCCGCCGCCGCGAGTGCGCGCACCCGCGCGGGCGTCATCCGGCGCGGCGTCGCGCCGGTCAGGCGAACGCCGAGCCGCGCCGTCTCGGGGGCCGCATGGAAAGGCGCCCGGATCGCCATGCGCAGCACCATGCCGCGCGCGCTCATGCTCCAGCGCGCGACCCAATCGATGAATTCGCGCAAAGATACGCCGAGCGGCGGCAAGTCGAGCCGCGATGTGACGCTCTTGAGGTTTTGCGGGCGCCTGCGGCGCGGGCCGCACCTCCCAGACCAGTCCGACGGCCGTGCGCGACCCGAGCGGCGCCTTGACGAAGGCGCCGGGCGCGAGGTCCATCCCGGGCGGGACGCAATAGGAAAAGGCGCCGTCGAGCGCAACCGGCATCAGGACGTCGGCGACGCGCTCCGCGGCCTGCGCTTGGTCTTTGGCGTTCATCGCGGGCGCTAGCGTTGCGCCCTGCGCTTCTTGCGCGCCAGAATGTTGAGGCCTTCGACGAGGCCGGAGAACGCCATCGCCGTATAGATATAGCCTTTGGGGAAGTGGAAGCCGAAGCCCTCGGCGATCAGGGTCGCGCCGATCAGCAGCAGAAATCCGAGCGCCAGCATGACGATGGTCGGATTGCGGTGGATGAAATTGGCCAGCGGATCGGCGGCGACCAGCATGGCCACCACCGCCGCGAGAACTGAGATGATCATGATCGGCAGATGCTCGGTCATGCCGACCGCCGTGATGATGCTGTCGATCGAGAAGACGAGATCGAGCAGCAGAATCTGGCCGATCGCCGACATGAAGCCTGTGACGCGCTTCGGCCTGTCCTCCGATGGCTCGTCGGGATCGACGGCATGATGGATCTCGGCGGTCGCCTTCCAGAGGAGGAAGAGTCCGCCCGCCATCAAGATCAGGTCGCGCTTGGAAAAACCATGATCGAAGGCGATGAAGACCGGCTCGGTGAGCTTGATGATCGAGCTGATCGTGAACAAAAGCGCGATGCGCAGGATGAGCGAGAGGCCGATGCCGATGCGCCGCGCCCTGGAGCGCTGATGTTCGGGCAGTTTTTGCGAGACGATGGCGATGAAGACGAGATTGTCGATGCCAAGGACGATCTCCATGGCGATCAGGGTCGCGAGCGCGAACCAAGCTGCGGGGTCAGCGGCCAGCGCCAAAAGGTCGTTCATCCGTTCGTTTCCTCGTTGGAACCGGGGAGGAGTCTACGTCAACCGGACAAGCGATGCATAGCCGGCGCGGTTCGCCGAGGCGAGCGGAGCGGAAGACGCAAATCTCTTTCGTGGAGTGAGAAAAGAGATTACATTTTAGTGAATTTTGCGCGCATTGATTGTCTTGGAGGCCGTTTTGACGCCTCGAAATCCTTTCCTGGCTAGGGGACGAAAAAAACCGGGCGGCCGTCACGACGATCGGCGGCGGCGTTAGCGCGGTCGCCATCGCAGCTTGGGCTGCCTTCACCTTCTTCGTTGACCATGGGAAGCCAAAAGAGCCATTGCCTCCGGTTACGGTGGAGCAGAAAGGAACCGGCTTCGCTTCCGGCCATGATATCAATATCAATGCGCCGACGACGATCAATCCAGACGCAAGCAAAGTCGTCGCGCCGATCGATGAGCAAATCGAAGGAGCTAGCGGCGCAGATCGCCCGCGAAAAAGGCGTTCCCTTTGCGACGTTGCAAGCCATCCTCGTGAAGATGGGCGAGGCAGGCGTCAAGGACGAGGATATCCAGAAACTTCTGGACGCCAAGGCGGATGAGCTGATCAAGCTGCGCGCGCAGATCGAGCAGTTCCGAAAGGGCACGCCGGATCTCGGCGCCATAGCGGAAAAGGCGCAGCAGCTCATCGACAAAGGTGAGCTTGACGAGGCCAGCCGGGTTCTGGCGGACGGACGCAGGGCGGCGCGGACGCAACGCGAGAACGACAGCCGCGATGAGGCAAATCTGACCGCGCTCGACGCGCGGGTTGACGATCTGAAGCTCGCCTATCGGTCGGCCGCATCGAAATATGGCGAGGCCGCTGGTCTCGTGGCTGGGTTCGATCCCGGCAAGCAGTTCAAACTGCTGGGAGAGCAGGAAGACGAACTTTACAAGCAGGGCGACGAGTTCGGCGACAACTCTGCGCTCGGCGAAGCGATCGAGGTCGCGCGCCGAATGCAGTCGGTCGCGCGCGACGCCGATCAACGCGGGGCGGCGCTGAATTGGTTGGGCAATGCGCTCCAAACCCTCGGCGAGCGCGAGAGCGGCACGGCGCGGCTTGAGGAGGCCGTCGCCGCCTGTCGCGCCGCGCTGGAGGAATATACGCGCGAGCGCGTTCCGCTCCAATGGGCCGCGACCCAGAACAATCTCGGCAACGCGCTCAGAATTCTCGGGGAGCGCGAGAGCGGGACGGCGCGTCTTGCGGAGGCGGTGGCGGGCTTTCGCGCCGCGCTGCAGGAAAGGACGCGCGAGCGCGTCCCGCTCGATTGGGCCCATACGCAGGCAAATCTTCGCGCTGCGCTCACAAGGCTAGGCGAACGCGAAAGCGGCACGGCGCGCCTTGATGAGGCAGTCGCCGCCTACCGCGCCGCCCTGGAGGAATATAGACGCGAGCGCGTCCCGCTCCTGTGGGCCACGACGCAGGTAAATCTCGGCAATGCGCTCCGGACGCTTGGCGAACGCGAGAACGGGACAGCGCGGCTGGAGGAGGCCGTCGCCGCCCATCGCGCCGCGCTGGAGGAATATCGACGCGAGCGCGTCCCGCTCCTGTGGGCCACGACGCAGGCAAATCTCGGCGCTGCGCTCACAAGGCTAGGCGAACGCGAGAGCGGCACGGCGCGCCTTGATGAGGCAGTCGCCGCCTACCGCGCCGCCCTGGAGGAATATAGACGCGAGCGCGTCCCGCTCCTATGGGCCATGACGCAGGTAAATCTCGGCGCTGCGCTCACAAGGCTGGCGAACGCGAAAGCGGCACGGCGCGCCTTGATGAGGCAGTCGCCGCCTACCGCGCCGCCCTGGAGGAATATAGACGCGAGCGCGTCCCGCTCCTGTGGGCCACGACCCAGACCAATCTCGGCGCTGCGCTCGAAACGCTCGGCGAACGCGAGAGCGGCACGGCGCGGCTGGAGGAGGCCGTCGCCGCCCATCGCCAGGCATTGCAGGAACGAACGCGCGCGCGCGTCCCGCTCGATTGGGCCATGACGCAGAATAATCTCGGCAATGCGCTCTCTACGCTCGGCGAGCGCGAGAGCGGCACGGCGCGGCTGGAGGAGGCCGTCGCCGCTTACCGGGAAGCCTTGCGGGAATATACCCGCGAGCGCGACCCGCTCCTGTGGGCCATGACGCAGACCAATCTCGGCGCTGCGCTCGAAACGCTCGGCGAACGCGAGAGCGGCACGGCGCGGCTGGAGGAGGCCGTCGCCGCTTACCGGGAAGCCTTGCGGGAATATACCCGCGAGCGCGACCCGCACAAATGGGCTGAGGAGCAAAATAATCTCGGCGACGTACTTGAAGCGATCGGCGAACGCGAGAGCGGGACGGCGCGGCTTGAGGAGGCGGTCGCGGCCTATCGCGCCGCGCTGGAGGAAAGAACGCGCGAGCGGGTTCCGCTCGGCTGGGCCAAGAGCTTCGGCAATCAAGGCGTCGCGCTGATGCTGATCGCCGAGCGGACCAGCGACGGGGCCATGGCCAAGACGGCGCTCGACCAGATCGCGGCGGCGGCGAAGACCGCGCGCGACGGCGCCGACGCGCCGACGGCCGCCTATTTCGAGGCGCAATTGCCGGAAGCGCAAAGCCTCGTCGAGCATTTGACCGAAGCCGACCTGAAAAAGGCTTCGGCAAAGCCTTGAGCCCTCATGCTGAGGAGCGCGCCAAGCGCGCGTCTCGAAGCATGATTCGCCACGCTCCGCCGATCATCCTTCGAGACGGGTCCTTCGGACCCTCCTCAGGATGAGAGAGGTGCGGGGCGCGTGAGGCCGAGGAGAGGCGCGTCCAGCGGCGAAACGTGATAGGGGTCGCTCCGGCCATGCAGGAAGCCGAGGACCTATGGAATGACCGAACCGCCGACAATCCGGTCATTGGGTGCCTGCGGCACATGAGAAGCGCCGTGGACGGCCTCCGCGAAGATATGCGCGAGGTGAAAACGCGGATCGGCCGGCTTGAGGTCAATCTTGCGCAGGTTCAGGTCGCGATCGCGGAGCAATCTGTCCGTCTGGATCGATCGACGGGCGCATTGAACGCGTCGAAAAGCGCCTCGATTTCGCGGAAGCGTAGATTGAACCGACTCTGTTATGAGTAAGGCCTCGTCGTCACCGCACGCCGACGCCCGTGAACGATAACGCTCATCCTTCGAGACGCCGCCTGCGACGGCTCCTCAGGATGAGGGTGTTGTCCAGCCACACGCGCTCTTTGCGCGGAGAAATTCATCGGATGGCGGCAAGCTGCGACTCGGCGCGCAGGTTGACGGTCGCTTGTTGCCTCGCCTTGCCGCCATCCTTCGAGACGCGCCTCTTTGGCGCTCTCTCCAGGCACCCGCTTCCATTGCGTTCGCTTCGCGAACCACTCCGTTCGCAATGGAACCTCGGACTGCCTTTCGCTCAGGATGAGGGGGTTGCGCCGTGCGCCTCAGGTGTTCATCGCATCGAAGAACATGGCGTTGCCTTTCGGCGTCTCGCGTAACTTGCCAAGCAGGAACTCGATGGCGTCGATGGTGCCCATCGGATTGAGGATGCGGCGGAGGACGTACATCTTTTTCAATATGTCGGGCGGCACCAGCAGCTCTTCCTTGCGGGTGCCGGAGCGGGTGATGTCAATTGACGGGAAGGTGCGCTTGTCGGCGACCTTGCGGTCGAGAATGATTTCCGAATTGCCGGTGCCTTTGAACTCCTCGAAGATCACCTCGTCCATGCGCGAGCCGGTGTCGATGAGCGCGGTGGCGATGATGGTCAGCGAGCCGCCCTCCTCGATGTTGCGCGCGGCGCCGAAAAAGCGCTTCGGCCGCTGCAAGGCGTTGGCGTCGACGCCGCCGGTCAAAACCTTGCCGGACGACGGCACGACGGTGTTGTAAGCTCTGCCCAATCTTGTGATTGAGTCCAGAAGGATCACCACGTCGCGGCCGTGCTCGACCAAGCGCTTGGCTTTTTCGATGACCATCTCCGCCACTTGCACATGGCGCACCGCGGGCTCGTCGAAGGTCGAGGAGACGACCTCGCCATGCACAGAGCGCTGCATGTCGGTGACTTCTTCCGGCCGCTCGTCGATCAGAAGGACGATCAGGTAGCATTCCGGATGATTGGCCGTCACCGACTGGGCGATGTTCTGCAACAACACGGTCTTGCCCGTGCGCGGCGGGGCGACGATCAGCGCGCGCTGGCCCTTGCCGATCGGCGCGACGATGTCGATGACTCTCGCGGACAGATCCTTCTTGGTCGGGTCGTCGACTTCGAGCTTCAAGCGCTCATCCGGATAAAGCGGCGTCAAATTGTCGAAATGGACCTTGTGCCGGATTTTTTCCGGGTCCTCAAAATTGATCGTATTGACCTTGAGCAGCGCGAAATAGCGCTCGCCCTCCTTCGGGCTGCGAATCAGGCCCTCGACCGTGTCTCCGGTGCGCAGCCCAAAGCGGCGGATCTGCGAGGGCGACACATAGATATCGTCAGGTCCGGCGAGATAATTGGCGTCGGGCGAGCGCAGGAAGCCAAATCCGTCCTGCAGAACTTCAATCACGCCCTCGCCAATGATTTCGATGTCCCGGCTGGCCAATTGTTTCAGGATCGCAAACATCAGTTCTTGTTTGCGCATGATCGAAGCGTTTTCGACTTCGTGCTCTTCGGCGAAACCAAGCAATTCTGTGGGCGACTTGAGCTTCAAGTCTTGCAATTTAATTTCCCGCATCGGGATGACGTCCTTGGAAGAAATGCGCGATCAAATTCGCGCAGAGGCAGGAAGGCTTTGACGCAGCCGAGTCCTGAAGTAACAGGCGGGCGAACCCCGAAATCAGGAGAGACGCAACCAACGCCGCGCAGCTGGCCGTCACTTACAGCCATTGATCTGCAGGAGGGAGACTACTGAATAGATCAGTTTGCCAGTTTTGACAAGGAAGCGCGCGCTAATGAATTTCAATCCTGCTTCAAAAGGGCTTGAGAACGACCAATAGGACAATGCCTATCATGAGCAGCGTCGGAACTTCATTAACGATGCGAAAGAAACGGGCCGGGCGCTGATTTGTTCCGGCCGCGAAATTTTTGCGCGCCGCGCTGAAATAGCCGTGTAGCGCACTCATCAGGATAACCAGCGCCAGCTTTCCTTGCAACCAGCCTGAACCAAGGAAATCGCCCATGCCTGCGAGCATCAGGCCCGTGATCCACGTCACGATCATGGCTGGGGCCATGATGAAGCGCATCAGCCGGCGCTCCATCGTCTCGAAGGTCTTGGCGAGCTCGGAGCCCTGCTCCGCGCCCGCGTGATAGACGAACAGCCTCGGCAGATAGAGCATGCCGGCCATCCACGAAATGACCGCCAGGATGTGGACGGCCTTGATCCAGAGATAGCCCGTCACGCGGCCCGATCCCGCACCAGCCTCATCAACGCGGCGACATTTTCGACCGGCGTCTGTTGCAAAATCCCGTGGCCGAGATTGAAGATATGCGGCCTTCCCTTAAATGCCGCAAGGATACGGCCAACGCTCGCCTCAAGCGGCGCCCCCCAGCGACGAGCGCCAGGGGATCGAGGTTGCCCTGGATAACGACGCCTCGAGGGATATTGCGCGCGGCCCAAAGCGGATCGACCGCGCTGTCAAGCCCAAGAGCCTCAGTACCCGCCTCGTCCGCGAAAGCCGCGAGGCGCGCGCCCACGCCTCTCGGAAAGGCGATCACTTTCACGTTTCGTTGGCGCCTCTTGACGCCCGCGGCAATGGCTTTGATTGGCGCGAGGCACCATCGCTCAAATTCGCCCGCGGGCAAGACGCCAGCCCAGCTGTCGAAAATCTGCACCGCCTCGACGCCGGCGTCAATCTGGCGCCCGAGATAGGCGATCGAGGCTTCGACCAGCCTGTCGATCAGCCGTTGCAACAGTTCCGGCTTGCGATAGGCGAAGAGCCGCGCCGGCTCCTGATCCGAGGTTCCCTTTCCTGCAATCATATAGCTCGCGACCGTCCATGGCGCGCCGCAAAACCCGATGAGAGCTGTTTCGGGCGGAAGCGCCGTCTTGACTCGTTCGATGGTTTCGAACACCGGCAGCAGGCGGCTTAAATCGATTTCCTCTTGAAGCCTGCCAAAATCTTTGAGCGTGACGATCGGGTCGAGCCTTGGCCCTTCATTACCCTCAAAGGTCACTTTCTGGCCGAGCGCGTCCGGCACGACGAGAATGTCGCTGAATAGGATCGCAGCGTCAAACCCAAACCGGCAAATCGGCTGCAAGGTCGCTTCGGCGGCTAACTTCGGCGCGTAACAAAAATCAAGGAAAGTTGGGGCCTTGGCGCGAATCTCGCGGTATTCCGGCAAATATCTGCCGGCCTGACGCATCAGCCAGATTGGGGGAGGTGACAGGGGCTCGCCATCGATGGTCCGCAGAAATGGCTTACTGGAAGGCGAACCGGCCAAATCACAGTTTCCCTTAAGACTCGAAAGACTCTCTGACTAACTGCTTCTTATTTGGATTGGGGTACCGATTAGGCTCGCGCAAGGATTTCCACAATCAGAATATCCCAGCCGCGTTGTCCCCCGAAGTCACCGGCGCGATGCGGCGGTCCGGGCGTTAAGATTTTGTTAACGATTCTGCCGCATTAACGATTTTTTTACGCAAAACCAGAAACAGGCTGTGAGTTTTTTCGGAAGCATTCACAAGCTCGTGATTTTGCCTGTCCAGAGCATGACGCCTGTTGAGGCTTTTCAGCTTAAAGACCAGATTTCGGTTGATTTTCGCGCTTTCACGGCCTTTATCCACCAATATCCTCAGCAATTCAGCCCATCGCACAACGCGGGCGCAGCCGAGGGGGAGGCATTTTGGCGCGGCACTATTTCAACCTGCATCTTGTCTCTGACGCGACGGGGGAGACCCTGATCGCCGCGAGCCGCGCCGTATCGGCGCAATATCAAGGCGTATGCTCGCTCGAACATGTCTATCCCATGGTGCGCAGCGAAGCGCTGCTCGACAAAGCCATCGCCGAGATTGAAGCGGCGCCGGGTATGGTTTTGTTCACGCTTGTCGACCCAAAACTGGCCCAGCGTCTGACTGAGGCGTGTGCGCGGTTTGGCGCGCCCTGTCTTTCAATTCTCGCGCCGATTATGAATTTGTTCAAATCTTACATCGGGACAGCGGTGACGCCGCGGCCAGGCGCGCAGCATATGCTCAACGCCGATTACTTCCGCCGCATCGACGCCTTGAATTTCACCCTGACGCATGACGATGGGCAGCATGTGGAAAGCTATGAGACCGCAGATGTGGTGCTCATGGGAGTTAGCCGCACGTCGAAGACGCCGACGAGCATTTATCTGGCCAATCGCGGCGTCAAGACGGCCAATATGCCTTTGGTGCTCAATGCGCCACTGCCCAAGTCGGTCGAAAACTTGCGTAATCCTCTCATCGTCGGACTTCTTGCTTCGCCTGAGCGGATTGTTCAGATCAGGGCCAACCGGCTTCTCTCCCTGAACGCCGATCCGGACTCGCCTTATGTGGACCGCCGTCTCGTCGCCGAGGAGGTCAACCAGTCGCGTAAGCTTTTTGAGAAGCACGGCTGGCCGACCATCGACGTCACCCGGCGCTCGATTGAGGAGACGGCAGCGGCCATCATCGACCTCCATAAGCTTCATAAGATGAAATTCATTTCCGCCTCATGACCGGACTTTGGCGCGGCTCGGCGCCGTTGCTGCTTGCGTCGAATAGCGCGGCGCGGCGCGCTCTTCTGGCGGCGGCGGGCATTCCCCTGGAAAGCTGCGACGCCAAGGTCGACGAGCGCGCTGTTGAGGCGCCGCTGCGTGAGGCGGGAGCGGGCGCCGCCGCGATTGCGGCTGAACTCGCCAGAACAAAGGCGTTGGCGGCGGCGGCGAAGGCTCCTGGCCGATTGGTGGTCGGCGCCGATCAGAACTCTCGCCTTCGGCGAGCGCCTCTTCGTCAAGCCGCGTGACCGGTCGGACGCAGCCGCCCAGCTTGCGGCGCTTTCTGGCGCGACGCATGAGTTGCATTCGGCGCTCTGCGTCGCACGGGGAGACAAGGTTCTATTCGAGGCGTCGCCGGTGGCGAGGCTGACAATGCGGCGGCTTTCGCCCGCCTTCATCGAGGCCTATCTTGCGGCGGCGGGGGAGAATGTTCTGGGCAGCGTCGGCGCTTATCAGATCGAAGGGCTCGGCCTCAATCTGTTCGAGAAGATCGTGGGGGACCATTCGGTCGTTTTGGGGCTTCCGTTGCTTCCCCTTTTAGATTTTTTGCGTGCGGAAGGCAGTCTTGTCTCATGAGCTCAGACCCGTCCCAACCGAAGGCGTTTGTCGCCGGCTGGCCGATCGCCCATTCGCGTTCACCAATCATCCATGGCTATTGGCTCAAACAGCTTGGGCTTGCCGGATCCTACGAGGCCGTCGCGGTCGCGCCCCCAGATTTTCCGGAATTTGTGCTTCATCTTGCCGAAAGGGGATTTTGCGGCGGAAACGTCACCCTGCCGCATAAGCGGAAGGCCTATGAGCACTGCGATCAACTGACCCTCACGGCGGCAAAGCTCGAGGCGGTCAATACGCTTTGGCTGCAGGATGGGGCCCTTTGCGGCGACAACACTGACGTTGCAGGGTTCCTGTCAGCGCTCGACGAGGGCGCGCCGGGTTGGGACGTCGCCGCTGGGCCTGCGGTCGTTCTCGGGGCTGGGGGCGCGGCCCGCGCCATCGTCTTTGCTCTTTTGCAGCGCGGCAAGCGCGTAGTCCTCGCTAACCGGACCACAGCGCGCGCCGAGACGATTGCAGCGCATTTTTCAGCGAACGTCGACGTGATCGACTGGGCACGGCTGCCGGAGGCGCTCGAAGAGGCGGCTATTCTCGTCAATGCGACCTCGCTCGGGATGAAAGGGCATCCCCCCCTCGATATCGATATTGCGCGCCTGCCGGAACAGGCCGTCGTCAACGACATCGTGTATTTCCCGCTCGAGACGGCGCTTCTGCGCGCGGCGAGGTCACGCAAGCTGCGCGCGGCGTCGGGCGTCGGCATGCTTGTGCACCAGGCGGCGCCCGGATTTCAGCGCTGGTTCGGGGGAGTGCCGCGCTTCGACGATGATCTGCGCTGCTTGGTCGAGGCCGATCTCTTGACGAGTATCTGATGTTCATTCTCGGCCTTACCGGATCGATCGGCATGGGGAAAACGACGACCGCCGCGATCTTCCGCAAAGAGGGCGTCCCCGTGCATGATTCGGATGCCGCCGTTCATGCGCTTTACAAAGGCAAGGCTGTCCCGGTCATCGAGCGCGCTTTCCCAGGCGTGGTTCATGACGGAATCGTCGACCGCACGCTGCTTGGCGCGCTGGTGCGCGACGATCCGGTCGCGATGCGCCGGCTGGAGGCGCTGGTCCATCCGATGGTCCGCGAGGATCGCGCCGCGTTCGTTCGGGCTGCGGCGCTGGCGGGGCAAAAAATCGTCGTTCTCGACGTGCCTTTGCTGTTCGAGACCGGCGCCGACAAGGAGGTGGACGCGACCGTCGTGGTCTCGGCGCCGGAAGCTGTGCAAAAGGAGCGCCTCTACATGCGTCCAGGCATGACGCCGGAATGGCTTGCGGTTATCATATCGAAACAGATGCCGGACGCGGAAAAGCGGCATCGGGCGCAATTTATCATCGACACCTCGAAAGGCTTTGCCGAGGCCGAGAGTCAGGTGCGCTCCATCCTTCGCGCCCTGGCTGGAGCCACCGGCGCACATCACCTCTAAGGGGGCTTGTTGCGGGAGATCGTTCTTGACACGGAAACGACGGGTCTTGATCCGGCGCAGGGCCATAGAATCGTTGAGATCGGCGCCGTCGAGCTCCTCAACGCTTTTCCGACCGGCCATACCTTTCATGTCTATCTCCACCCCGAACGCGACATGCCGGAGGAAGCGTTTCGCGTGCACGGAATTTCGCTCGAGTTTCTGACTGGCAGGCCGTTGTTCGCCGAGATCGGCGGCGCGTTCATGGATTTTTTGGGCGGCGCTAAAATTGTCGCTCATAACGCCGAGTTTGACGTGCGCTTCATCAACGCCGAACTCGCGCGCATCGGCGCCGCGCTGATCGGCGCCGATCGGGTTGTCGACACGCTGGCGCTGGCGCGGCGCAAATTTCCCGGCGCTTCAAACAGCCTCGACGCACTTTGCGCGCGGTTCGGCGTCGACGCTTCACGGCGCACCAAGCATGGCGCCTTGCTCGACGCGGAAATTCTTGCCGAAGTCTACGCGGAGCTCTGCGGCGGGCGGCAGGCGACGCTGATTTTCGGCGTAGGCCTAGCGGCGTCCAAACAAGCGCGAGAGGCTTTGCTGACGCGGCGGCTGGAGCCTTTGGCGCCGCTCTTGCGGCCTTGCGAGCTCAGCGCGCATAAAACTTTCGTCAGCAGCCTCGGCGAGAAAGCGCTGTGGCTGGCCTATGCGCCGGCGGCGCTTGCGGCGGCAGAATAGCGTCGCATCGCGCCAATTTCGCTTCAGCCCTTCGCCGCGGGGCTCTGGCGATCGTCTCAATCGCGCGCCAATCCAGCAGGTTTCGGGCCGCCATAGGCGTAGTCCAACAATTCCGCCGTATGGATCACCGGAAGGTCGAGGCCGCGGGCGATTTGTGTAATGCAGCCGATATTGCCCGTCGCGACCGCATCCGCGCCCGTTTTCAGAATATTGGCGATTTTTCTGTCGCGAAGCTCGCCCGCGATCTCCGGCTGGAGAATGTTGTAGGTTCCCGCCGATCCGCAGCACAAATGGCCTTCCGGCACGTCGCGCACGATAAAGCCCGCCTTGACGAGGAGGTCCTTGGGTAGCCTCGTAATCTTCTGGCCATGCTGCATCGAACAAGCCGAATGATAGGCGAGCGTGAGGCTCGGCCTGTCAACGGGCGCGGGAGGCGCGAGCGTTGCGAAAAATTCGGTGATGTCCTTGGCAAGCGCGGAGACCCGTGTTGCCTTCGCCGCATAGGCAGGGTCGCCGCGCAAAAGGAAACCATAGTCCTTGATCACAGTGCCGCAGCCGGAGGCCGTGATGATGACGGCGTCCAAGCCCTTGCGCTCGATTTCGGCGCTCCAGACATCGATGTTGCGTCGCGCCTGTCCAAGGGCTTGATGCTCCTCGCCAAGGTGATGGACCAGTGCGCCGCAGCAGCCTTCGCCTTTAGGCAGCACGATTTCGACGCCAAGACGGGTAAGAAGCCGGATCGTCGCGTCATTGATCGCGGGGCGCAGCACTTTCTGCGCGCATCCACCGAGAAGGGCGACGCGGGCGACCGGCTTCATCCCCGCCGCAGAATGCGCCCGTTTGATCTCGCCTTGTTCTGGAAACGCGGAAGACGACGGCAGCCGGAGCGGCGCCAGCCGCAGCATGGCGGCGAGCTTTCCCCGGTCGCGCCGGACCGGGAGAGGAAGGGCGTCAGCGGCGTCGCCAGCGCGGCAGCGCGCAGCGCAATGCGGAAACGTCCGGGGAAGGGCAAAATAAATCCCAAAAGAGCGCGTAGCGCGCGGTCGGCGATGGGTCTTTTATAGGTTTGCTCGATGCGGACACGCGCCTCGTCGACCAGATGCATATAATTGACGCCGGAGGGGCAGGTCGTCATGCAGGAGAGGCAGGAGAGGCACCGATCGATATGTTTCACGGTCTCGGCGTCGGCGGCCCTGCCGTTTTCGAGCATCTCCTTGATGAGGTAGATGCGGCCGCGCGGGCTATCGAGTTCGTCGCCGAGAAGGACGAAGGTCGGGCAGGTCGCGGTGCAAAATCCGCAATGCACGCATTTGCGCAGTACGGATTCCGCCTCCTTGAGGCCGGGATCCGCAAGCTGCGCCAGGGAAAAATGCGTCTGCATGTCAAACCTCGGCGTGCATCCGGCCCGACTCGAGAATGCCGAACGGATCAAACTGCGCTTTCAGTCTCTGCGACAAGGCTTTGAGGGCCAGCGGCTGCGGCTGGAAAACGATAGTCGCAGCCTTTATATCATCGGGCGCGCGCACCAGCGTCGCGTGGCCGCCGCCATGCACCGCGATCGCCCCGCGGATCAGCTCCGCTCCCGCGTGGGGACCACAATTTGGCTCCATCGCGAGCCAAATGAGCCCGCCCGACCAGTCAAATAGGGCCTCGCTCGGATAGATCTTGCCGATCGCGGCGGCGACCGGCGGTCCAGCCATGGGGGCGACCGAAATTCTCCAGATGATTTTGTCGCGCGGCTCGGCGAGCGGCGCGACGTCCCGGATGGCCCGCCACAGAAGCGTGGAGGCGGCGGCGTCCAGCCGTTCGACGTTGGCGATGGATTTCAGGCTCGAAGCAAGGCGATTGAACCGCTCATCGACGGAGGGAGCAAAGCCTTCGAGGCGCAACAGGCTGACCTGCTCGGAAAAGCCAAGCGCCTTGGCCGCAAACGGCGGCAGGTGCGCCGCGCCGGAAACGTCGACCGGCGCCCCCATGGCGGCGCAAAGAACTTCGACCGCCGCCTTTGGCGCAAGGCCGTAAAGGGCCATCGTGGCGGCGGTTTCTGCGCGGGGCAGAACCTTGAAAGTGAGTTCGGTGACGACCGCGAGGGAGCCGAAAGAGCCGGCAAGGCCGCGCGACAGATCATAGCCCGTCACATTCTTGACGACGGTTCCTCCCGCCTTGAACGCTTCGCCTTTGCCGTTGACGCCTTTGACGCCGAGCACATGGTCGCGCGCGGCCCCTGCCTTGATACGGCGCGGGCCGGAAAGATTCGCCATCAGGCAACCGCCGAGAGAGCCCGGCCCCGTGCCGTATAGCTCGCCAAACGACATCGGCTCGAAGGCGAGTTCCTGGCCTTTTTTGGCCAGCGTCGCTTCGATGGTCTCGATCGGGGTCGCCGCCAGCGCGGTGATGAAAAGCTCCTCCGGCTCGTAGGCGGTGACGCCGCTCAAGGCAGAAAGATCGAGCCGCCTGGCCGCATTCCACGGCCTCCCAAGCCCCGATTTGGAGCCAAGGCCAGTAATCGCCAGCGGCGCGCGCAGCTTGGCGGCTTCCGCAACGCTTGCTGCCGCCTCGGCGGGACTGGCCGGGACCTCTAAACTCATTGAACGCCAAATCCTGCTACCGCACGGTCATTCCAAGTCGATCATCGCGCTTGTCGTCGCATTGGTTTAACGCATGATCCGATCCGGCAAGTCTCCAACTTCTGGCGCCGGTACCCTAGAAGGGCGGCCCGCGGCGGACCTCGTCAAGAGGTCCGCAGGAGGGCCGCGGATGATCGAAATCCGCTATCGTTCCTCGGACAATTCCGTCCCCAAGCCAATGCGGTCCGCGCGGCTGCCTTTCGCGGTCTATTTCAGCGCGTCGGCGATCCCCTTCAGGCCCGCCTAAAAGATGCCGCCGATCGTGGCTTCGGCTTTGGCGTCTTCGGCGCCCTTGGCCTTGAAGGTGCTCCACCAGGTCACTTTCGAGCCGGAGCCGGCCGGCGTTACCGCGATCGTCGCCTCATAGTCGGCGACCGGCAGCGGGCTCTCCAAAATACTATAACTATAGTTCATCTTGCCGTCGTCGTGGGACAATTGTTCCTCGAGGATCGTGCCGCCGCCTTTAAGGCTCAGGGTCCGGAACTGCTTTCCGCCCTTTGTCGAGAGCTCGCATTTCTCGATGGCCGGATGCCATTTGCTGATGGCGCAAAATCCCCCAATCACCTCCCAGACCTTGGCGGGCGGCGCCGGTATATCGGCTGACTTGGATACTTTGAGGGCCAGCGCAGGGGTCGCGGCGAGCGAGGCGAAGGCCGTGGCGAGAATGAGCTTTTTAAACATTTTTGCGTCTCCTCCGGTTCAAGGCCTCATCGTCGGGCCTCGGAACCGGCGCGGACTGTGACCAGAGTTTTGCGGAGGTCAAGATCTGCTTGCGCATTTCGGCTGCTCAACAAGACGCTAAGCGGCGAAGCTGGACTGCGCGCCTCATAGCTTTCTGAGCTCGACCTCCTCGATGACGTGGTCCGGCGCCTTGGTCAGGACGAGGCTCGCCCGCGCTTTTGTCGGAAGCAGATTTTCCCGCAAATTGGCGAGATTGATCGTCACCCATATGTTGCGCGCCACCGCTTCGGCCTCGGTGCTGCTGAGGTCGGCGTATTTCTTGAAATAGGACTGCGGGTCGCGAAACGAAGTCTGCCTCAGCCGCATGAAGCGTTCTAGGAACCAGCGTTCGAGATCGGCCTCTTTGGCGTGCAGATAGATCGAGAAGTCGAAGAAATCCGAGACGAACGGAAGCCCCCTGCCGTCCTTGGCGGGACGGTTGGGCAAAAGCACGTTGAGGCCTTCGACAATCAGAATGTCGGGGCGATCGACGATAATGTGCTCGCCGGGGACCACGTCATAGGTCAAATGCGAATACATCGGCGCCCCGACGCGGCGCTGACCCGCTTTGACGTCGGAGAGAAACCGCAAAAGCGCCGTTCCGTCATAGCTTTCGGGAAAGCCTTTTTTGGCCATCAGACCTTCGGCTTCGAGCATAGCGTTCGGATGCAGAAATCCGTCGGTGGTGATGAGGTCGACCTTCGGGGTATTGGGCCAGCGTGAGAGCATGGCCTGCATGACGCGCGCCAAAGTGGATTTGCCGACCGACACCGAGCCGGCGATGCCGATGATATAGGGCGTCTTGCCGCCCTCGGCGCCGAGAAAGCGCTGGGTCGCTTTGTAGAGGCCCTGGGTCGCCGCCACATAAAGCGCCAGCAGACGGGATAGCGGCAGATAGATCGCGACGACCTCTTCGAGCGAAATCGGATCGTTCAGCGAACGGAGCCTTGCGAGATCGTCCAGCGTCAAGGTCAAAGGAGTGTCGGCGCGGAGCGCGGCCCATTCGGTCCGGCTGAAGCGATGGTAAGGCGAGAAAAGGTCGGCAGGCTCCGCGGCGCGTGCGTCCATCAAAACCCCCTCCGATGGCGTCCCCGAGGAAAATGGCGGTTCAAGGTGGCGCGCCGGGCTCGCCACCTTAAGATCAGCCGCCGCCGTCATGGCGAAGCGCTCCGGCGTGAGGCTTTTTCCTGATGCCCGGACTGGCCGGTCCGCCGCTCCAGTTCTTCCAGCACCTCGGCAAGCGACGCGCCGCCAACATGCAGCAGCACAAGCAAATGATATAGCACGTCGGCGCCTTCGCTGACGATCGCCCGTTTCTCACCCTCGACCGCGGCGATGACGAGCTCGACCGCCTCTTCGCCGAATTTTTTGGCCGCGCGGGCAGGTCCGCCTTCGAGCAGCGATTTGGTGTAGGATGCGGCTGGCGTCGAAGCCGCTCGCGCGGCAATGACGGCGGCAAGGTCATCGAGGCTGAATGGCTGCATCCATCTGTCCCGCTTGTCGGAAGCAAGTCACCCTAGTCCATCCAGCCGCATCTGCAATCCGCATTTAGCCATATAGCGCTTAGCCTCGGCGATGGTGAATTCGCCGAAGTGAAAGATCGAGGCGGCGAGGACCGCCGTCGCGCCGCCCTCTCTGATGCCTTCGACGAGATGGCGCAGCTCGCCGACGCCGCCCGAGGCGATGACCGGCACGTGGACGGCGTCCGTCACCGCTTTGGTCAAAGCAAGATCGAAGCCGCTCCTCGATCCGTCACGATCCATCGACGTCAAGAGAATCTCGCCGGCGCCGAGGGCCACGACTTCTTTTGCGTATTCGACGGCGTCGATGCCGGTCGTATTGCGTCCGCCATGGGTAAAGATCTCCCACCTGCCGGGGGCGATCTGTTTGGCGTCGATCGCCACCACGATGCATTGGCTGCCGAATTTTTCCGCCGCCTCGCGCACGAAGCCGCGATTGTGCACCGCCGCCGTCATGATCGAGGCCTTGTCGGCCCCGGCGAGAAGCAGCGCGCGGATATCGTCGAGGGTCCTGACGCCCCCGCCGACCGTGAGCGGCATGAAGCAGGCCTCGGCGGTGCGCCGCACCACGTCGAGCAGGATCGGGCGATCCTCGTGACTGGCGGTGATGTCGAGGAAGCAGAGCTCGTCGGCGCCGGCCGCGTCATAGGCGATGGCGCATTCGACCGGATCGCCGGCGTCGCGAAGATCGACGAAATTGATGCCTTTGACGACGCGCCCGTCCTTGACGTCAAGGCAGGGGATGATGCGGGCTTTAAGCATCCGCGCCGGCTCGCGCGATCAGCGCCAGCGCCGCGGCCGGATCGAGCCGCCCGTCATAGAGCGCGCGGCCGGTGATGGCGCCTTCGAGTTTTGCGCAGTCCGGCTGGAGCAATCGCTCGACATCGGCGAGCGAGGCGAGGCCGCCCGAGGCGATGACGGGAATGTGGATGGCGTTGGCGAGGGCCAGCGTCGCCTCCATGTTCAGCCCCTGCAAAACGCCGTCGCGGACGATGTCGGTATAGATGATCGCGCAAACGCCCGCGTCCTCGAAGCGCCGTCCAAGTTCGAGCGCGCCGAGCTCCGAAGTCTTGGCCCAGCCCTCGACCGCGACCAAGCCGTCCCTTGCGTCAACGCCGACCGCGACCCTGCCTGGATAAAGCCTGGCCGCCCGCCGCACCAGCTCCGGATCGCGCACCGCCGCCGTTCCGATAATGACGCGGGAAACGCCTTTGCCGAGCCATGCTTCGATGGTCGCGAGGCTGCGGATGCCGCCGCCGAGCTGCACCGGCATTTTGACCCTGGCGAGTATCCCTTCGACGGCCTCGGCGTTCTTCGGCTCGCCGGCGAGTGCGCCGTCGAGATCGACGACATGAAGATAAGAAAAGCCCTGGCGCTGGAAGGTTTCGGCCTGAGCCGCCGGATCGGCGGAGAAAATGGTCGCTTTCGCCATATCACCCTGTTCGAGGCGGACGCAGCGCCCATCCTTGAGATCAATAGCGGGAAACAGAATCATGGCCGCCACCGCAAGAAATTGGCGATCAGAGCAAGGCCAAGGGTCTGGCTCTTCTCAGGATGAAATTGCGAGCCGATGATGGTGTCGCGCCCGATCAAGGCGCTGATCGCGCCGCCGTAATCGGCTACCGCAATGACGCTGTCCTGATGCGCCGGCTGGAACGCATAGGAATGGACGAAAGTACGCGTGCAGGCCTTTTTCGCCAGTCGGGATGTTTCGCAGAACCGGGTGGGCGCGGGCGAGATCAAGCGTGTTCCAGCCCATGTGCGGGATGCGCAAAGCTGGATCAGCCGGCGCGATGGCGTCGATTACACCCTCGATCCAGCCGAGGCCCGGCGTGTCGCCGTGCTCCAGCCCGCGCGTCGCAAGCAGCTGCATGCCGACGCAAATGCCGAGAAACGGGCGCCCTTTTGCGCGCACGGCTTCGTTCAGCGCCTCGGTCATGCCGGACAGCGCCTCGAGTCCGCGCTTGCAATCGGCGAAGGCGCCGACGCCCGGAAGGACGATCGCGTCCGCTCTAAAGACGGCGTCAGGATCAGGAGTTAACTTGATGTTCGCGGGAACGGCCGCCTGGCGCGCGGCGCGCTCAAAGGCTTTGTGGGCGGAGTGCAGATTGCCCGACCCATAATCGACGATGGCGACTTTCACCGTTTGGTCTCAGGTTCGGGGAGGCTGCCAATCACCGTCGGCGGGCCCGGCGCGGGCCTGATCGGCGCCAGCCCCGCGGCGGCCTTGTCTCCTGCGGCGATCGCCTCTCCGGCACCGAACTGGCGGAAGAAAGCCATTTCCGCTTGGTCGCGGGCCGCGGCTGTTATGATCTCGATCGGATTATAGCCTTTGCGCCAGAGTCGCCCTTCGAGAAGGCGGTTGGCCTCGAGGCCGAGCAAGAGCTGCGCCAAAAAGATGAGCGCCAGACTTGAGCTTGACGAAAGAGCGCCGGCCCCTGTGAGGCCCGCAAGAGCAATGAACCCGGCGAGCCAAAGGACGGCCCAAAGCCAGAGCCCGCGCCATAGCAGCCACAGAGGCCCGAAGAAAAACGCGGCGGCGCCAAAACCTTCGCGCACGAAAGCGGCCTCGCTGACGTTAGCGGCGTTATCGCCTGGCAAATGAACAGAATAGACGGCCATGGGTCGGCTCCTGTCGAAGGCTGCTCAGCCAAGCGATCCCTTGGTCGAGGGAATAATCCCGTTCTGGCGCGGATCAAGCGCGATGGCGGCGCGCAGTGCCCGGGCGAGGCCCTTGAAGCACGATTCCGATATATGGTGCGCGTTTTCGCCATATAAAGTTTCGACGTGAACGGTCATCCCCGCGTTCATCACGAAAGCCTGAAAAAACTCGCGCACTAGGTCGGTGTCGAATTCCCCGATTTTTTGTCGCGCAAATGTCGTCTTGAAGACCAGAAACGGGCGCCCGGACACGTCGATCGCCACTCGGGTCAGCGTTTCGTCCATCGGCAGCAGCGAGTCGGCGTAACGGGCGATGCCGGCGCGGTCGCCGAGGGCCTGGCGAATCGCTTGACCCAGCGCGATGCCGGAATCCTCGACAGTGTGGTGCTGGTCGATGTGCAGGTCGCCCTTGGCGGAAATCGCCACGTCGATCAGCGAATGACGCGCGAGCTGCTCCAGCATGTGATCGAAAAAGCCGATTCCGGTTGCAATTTTGGCCGCGCCGGTCCCGTCGAGATCGACGGAGGCGTGGATCTCGGTTTCTTTGGTTTTGCGGGAGATTTTTGCAGCGCGCATGTTTGGTGTGGTCTGCTCTAGCAAGTCAGAGCGCGATTGGCTAGCCGCGCCTCAAAACAGTCCGGGAATCAATCGCCACGGCGTGCTGGCGCGATAGGCGTCGTATTCGGCCCCGAACTGCGAATGCAATAGCGTTTCCTCCGCGCTGATGCGCGCAAGCAGCGGCGGGATGACGAGCGCCGTTAGCAGCACGCCGACGCCCGAACGGAAAGCCAGCGCCCATCCCAGCGAAATGACGAGCATTCCGAGATAGCTTGGGTGGCGGATCACGCCATAGATGCCGGTCGTCACCAGCCGATGCCCCGGCTGGATCGCGACCAGGCCGCTGAACCGGCGCCCGAGCACGAAGACCGGAAACATCCGCAGCGCGCCGCCCAAGGCGAAGAGAACGACGCCGAGCCAGCGAACGGCATCGCCGTCGATAGTCAAGAACCCCACGCGGTCCGTGTAGGCCGGCAGATAGGCGGCCAGCAGCCCGATCACGGAAAAGGCCGCGAGAACCCAGCGGTTGGAGCGATCCTCGCGCTCGCCGGAGCTGACGTTGCCTTCGGTGAACAGCGCCGCGCCCGAGAGCGCGAAGGTTATGATGGCAAGGGCGATCAGCGGCGGGCGCGAGAAGAAGGCGGCGAAGCCACCTGCGCCGAGGACGGCGAGCCCGAGATAGGCGGCCGTTCCCGCCAGAGTGAAAAACGCCAGTCTGGGCGTAAGCTTCATGGGCGCCTCTTCAAGATCATCCAGCTTATACCAGATAGCCGCGATTACGATTTCTATTCGGGCGAGAAGGTGTCCACTAGTGCTAATTGCTCTTCGTTGGGAACAAATGGAGTGTAAGTCCTTAGTCCAAACCTTTGGATTTCCTCCCGATCAACGCGCCGTTTTTTTAAGCGAAAGCTGTCGTCTTGCGGATAAACTTTGTAGAAAGCGACATTATTTTTAGTCTGCTCAGTATGGTGAAGCTTGACGATGCTTTTGACCACCGCGCCGTCACAACGAAAACCAAAATAAATGGCGGCTACTCGAAAGGTTGTAGGGGCAACGCCGCTAATGTCGCGGATATCTCGCCACTCCTTTTCGTATCGCCATTGCGGGGCTTTAGAGAAGAAATAAGTATTGTGCACACGTTGTTCGGCTTCCTTTGATCCTCGAAATTTCCATTCGAAAAGATCACTGGCTTTGACGCTTCTAGGTGATCCGTAGTTCAGCGCCCCAATGCTCGGACGGGCCGCCTCTGTTGTGTCATACTCAATGCAGAATCCTCGGTGTTGATCCGCATAATGACTCCACATGAGTGGGGAATTCCATACCGCTGAGAGTGAGAAAACTCCCTTTGTCCCTAGTTCTTTTTGAATTAATTGTTTAATTTCTTGAGCCAATAACCTTTTAAGACAATCCTCAGCGTTTTTGTCCACCGAGTAAGCTTCATATTGATCAGAGTAGTATCGAATCATATATATGACGTCTTTTGCCTTATCCTTGGTTTGGGTGCTTATAAGTAACTTATAACAGAGCTTTTCCAACGAATTCGGATCCACATCAACTTCAATCGAAGGATCGCAATCCATCGGATCATTAAATTGTTTTGGATTGGAATAGTATATTTCGGCTTCGCTTAAATGCCGAAGTGAGGGGACATTGAACGCGCGATATTTGTAAAGTTTTCGAGGGAGTGATTTGAGTTTCATCCGAACCGTCAAAAGCGAACATTGGGCGCTACACCTAAGCTCATTGAAAAAGCGCGCACAACACACTTCGAGTTGTGTCTAGAACTCTGCGCCAATCCGTTTTGGGGCCAAGCCGATCTTCTGGGGCTCATTCCATCTTGCGCTGGCCGCGATGAATCCATAGATGGGGGTTCGATCGTTTCCCGGGTGCCCCGAAAAGGCCGCGCGGAATCCGTAGAATTTCTGAAACCCTCATGCTGAGGAAGGCGCGCAGCGCCTGTCTCGAAGCACGAGGGCGTCTCGAAAGAGGGGACCATCCTTCGAGACGCAGGCTTCGCCTGCTCCTCAGGATGGGGGTGTCGCCTTGGGGTGCGCTCTCAAGATCCGCCGCCTCTCGTTCTAGAAAGCCCCGATGCAAAACCCATCCGCCCCCGAATCCTGGCACGCGACGACCATCATCCTCGTCAAGAAGGGCGGCCGCACCGTCATTGGCGGCGACGGGCAGGTCTCGATCGGCCAAACCATCGTCAAAGGCAACGCCAAAAAGGTCCGCCGCCTCGCCAAGGGCGAGGTCATCGGTGGTTTTGCGGGAGCGACGGCCGACGCCTTCACGCTGTTCGAGCGGTTGGAGGCGAAGCTCGAACAGTACCCTGGACAGCTGCTGCGCGCCTGCGTCGAACTGGCCAAGGACTGGCGCACCGACCGCTATCTGCGCCGCCTCGAGGCGATGATGCTCGTCGCCGACAAGCAGGCGGCCCTGGTGCTCACCGGCACGGGCGACGTGCTGGAGCCGGAGGCGACGGAGCAAGGCTCCGTGATGGGCATCGGCTCCGGCGGCAATTACGCCCTCGCGGCGGCCCGCGCGCTGCTGCCGACGGAGTTCGACGCCGAGACCATCGCGCGGCGCTCCCTGGAGATAGCGTCCGAAATTTGCGTCTACACCAACCGCAACCTCGTGATCGAGCAGATTGCCTCGAACTGAGTTTTGCGCCGCCTCACGTTTTGACGCATTTTTGACGCGCGCCGCTGCGAACCTCCGTAAAAAACCCCTGCCGTTGATTGGGCTCTTATGACCGATTTTTCCCCCCGCGAGATCGTCTCCGAACTCGACCGCTTCATCGTCGGCCAGCACGACGCCAAGCGCGCCGTCGCCATCGCGCTGCGCAACCGCTGGCGGCGCCTGCGCCTCGAAGGGTCGATGCGCGAAGAGGTTTTGCCCAAAAATATCCTGATGATCGGCCCGACCGGCTGCGGCAAGACCGAGATTTCGCGTCGCCTCGCCAAGATGGCGGGGGCGCCTTTCCTGAAGGTCGAGGCGACGAAATTCACCGAAGTCGGCTATGTCGGCCGCGATGTCGAGCAGATCATCCGCGACCTCCTCGAGACGGCGATCGCGATGATTCGGGACGAAAAACGCAAGCTCGTGCGGGCGCGCGCCGAACTCGCCGCCGAGGACCGGATTCTCGACGCGCTGGTCGGACCCGCGGCCTCGCCGCAAACACGCGACAGCTTTCGTAAAAAACTGCGCGCGGGCGAACTCGAAGACAAGGAGATCGAGATCGAAATCGCGCAAAGCGGCGGTCCCATGCTGCCGATGTTCGACTTGCCCAACATGCCGGGCTCGCAGATCGGCGCCATCTCGATCGGCGACATTTTCGGCAAGGCGCTCGGGCGCGGCGCCAAGCCGCGCCGCATCCTGGTCAAGGACGCCATGGCGCCGCTCATCACCGAGGAAAGCGACAAGCTGGTCGATCAGGACGCGATCGTCCGCGAAGCCATCGTCGAGGTCGAGAATAACGGCATCGTCTTCCTCGACGAGATCGACAAAATCTGCGTGCGCGACGGGCGCGGCGGCGCCGACGTGTCCCGCGAGGGCGTGCAGCGCGACTTGCTGCCGCTGCTCGAGGGCTCCAGCGTTCCGACCAAACATGGGGTGGTGAAGACCGATCACATTCTGTTCATCGCGTCGGGCGCGTTCCATGTGTCGAAACCCTCGGATTTGCTGCCCGAACTGCAGGGCCGCCTGCCGATCCGGGTCGAGCTCGCGCCTTTGACCGAGGATGATTTCCGCCGCATCCTGACCGAGACGGAGGTCAGCCTCATCAAGCAATATGAGGCGCTGTTGCGCACCGAGGGGGTGCAGCTTTGCTTTACGGCGGACGCCGTCAACGCGGTGGCCAGGATCGCGGCGCAGGTCAATTCATCGGTCGAGAATATCGGGGCGCGGCGGCTGCAGACGGTGATGGAGCGCGTGCTCGACGACGTGAGTTTTACGGCGACCGACCGTTTTGGCGAGACGATCGTCATCGATGCTGCTTTTGTGGAGAAGAACATCGGCGATCTCGCGAAAAACGCCGATTTGAGCCGGTTTATTTTATGAGCGCGCCGGCCGCCCCCGCCGCGGAGACTCGCCGGTGCCGGCGGATGGCTCTCGCCTTCCCGCTCCTTCCTCCTTCGCAGAAGAACTGATCGCCGCCATCGAACTCGAGCCCCGATACGCCCACTCCGGACGGCATCTCGAGCCTCTCCAGGCAGCCTCATCGATTTTGTAGGACCCGTGTGGGCGACTTGGTGTTGGTTGATGTCATCGATGGCGGCCAAGATGCGATCTTCGAGCTGTTGCTTGGAAGCGACCCGGATATGGCGCAGCATGGAGCGCGCGAGCTTGGAGAAGAGGCCTTCGACCAGGTTGAGCCAAGAGCCGTTTAAACGTCAGGATTGTATTAATTCGTCCATAAGTAAGTTCTGATTTTTCTTGACGATGTGAAATCGAACATGATTCCTGGACTGGATGGGAAAGGACGACGCTCGCAAGCTCGATCACAGCACGCCTGAAGCTCTACGCATGCGCGCGGTGCGCGCCGTGCAGGCGGGGGAAAAACCCTCGGCTGCCGCGCGAGAGCCTTGGGGGTTACCGAACGGGCGATGTATGGCTGGCTGGCGCTCTATCGGCGCGGCGGCTGGGGCGCTCTAAAGGCCAAACCCTTGTTCGGGCGTCCGCCGAAGTTGGATGCGCGCGCGATGCGATGGATTTACGATACGGTGACGAAGAGCAATCCATTGCAGCTGCAATTCTCATTCGCGCTGTGGACGCGCGAGATGGCGGCGGCGCTGATCAAACGGAAATTTGGCGTCGCGCTGGCCGCCAATTCCGTCGGCCGGTTGTTGGCGCAACTCGGCGCCACCTGTCAGAAACCGTTGCATCGGGCGATCGAACGCGACGAGTCCCTGACCCAGCGTTGGCTGAAGAAGGACTATCCGCACATCAAGGCGCTGGCCAGGGAAGAAGGCGCCGATATCTATTTTGGCGACGCGGCGCACATCCGGTCCGATCATCATGCGGGACGCGCCTGGGGCGCCAGAGGCGAGACGCCCATCGTGCGCGCGACGGGCGCGCGCCATGGCATGAGCCTGATTTCCGCGATCGCCTCACGCGGCCACATGCGGTTCATGATCGTCGACAAGGGCAGCGTCAACGCCGGTGTCTTCATCGAATTCCTGAAGCGCCTGATCAACGGCGCCGCGCGAAAAATTTTCTTGATCGTCGATCGTGGTTCGGCTCGTCGCGCGAAGAAAGTCAGCGCGTTTGTGACGACGTTGGGCGGGAAATTGCGGTTGTTCTTTCTGCCTCCTTATGCGCCCGATCACAATCCGGACGAGTTGGTTTGGAAGCATTTGAAAGCGGATACCGCCGGCCGAATGGCGGTGACCAGCAGGGAAGACTTCGAGAAGAAGGTCCGCGGTTCGATGCGCGATCTACAAAACGACAAGCCAAAGCTTATCTCCTTCTTTCAAAAACCCTCGCTCAAATACGCCGCATGAAAATGAAAATACTTATGGACGGATTAATAATAATCGTCGCGACGATCATGTTCGTCGTATTGATCCCGTTCTTCGCGTTCAAGGAAATCGGCAGACACATCGGCGAAGATAAATTGTATGAGCTCTTTTTCGTGCGGCGGGGGAAATAGATTTTGCTGCAATCCTGAATTTCAGCCCGCGCGTTACTCATGATGAACATCCTCGAGGCGACCGGACGCCTCCACGCCGTGTTGGGGAATCCCTCTCTCGATGTTTTCGAGACCGATTAGCCGGCGCAAGCTAAAGTTCCGGCCTTGGAGAAAGTCTGCCGCGAAGACCGGCGACACAGACGCGCGAGAAAAGTGGGATGAATCCTTTTTCGTCCGCGCCCGTAAATCCGCCCCCGCATCGTCGATGCTCATTTCGTCGCGTCCGCGATCGCACAGCTGTATGGCGCGCATTCCAAGCGGCGATGCCGTTCATCGATGACGGTGAATGTTATTCGTTTCCCACCGAGACACATCGAGGTGGCCATCGGCGAGAATGTACTGAATGGGACGTGCTTTAATCATTTCGAATCCTTGGATCGACTGCGAGGTGTCCCCGGTAGGATTGGGACCCTGAACAATGACACCAGCGGGAATCCAAGACCGGATGGTCGGCGTTTGAACGATTGCGATGAGAGGCCCGCCGCTGATCCCTCCGAAATCATAATCCTCGGACATGACACCATCGCCGTGTACTTGGACTAGGCGCTCTCGCTCGATCAGTACTGAGATGGAATCCACTCTGACGCTCGTCGAATAGCCCGCCGCAGCGAAGATTCCGAAATTGATCTCATGGAAAGATGGAACCCGTCGGCTGTGGCCAGGGAATCCACAATAAGTGATGCCACTATTCACTTCAGGAAAACGCGGCGGCCACGCTCGTTGGAAGCCGGAAAGCACGATATGTCCAGCGAGCTTCAACTCCTCGGGAGTGACACGAAATGTTGCGATATCGAGGTCGTGGTAAGCGTCGATTATGCGATCTCCCAAATGGATAGCGACCGGCCGCCCCGGTACGACCGCCGATCATAGTCTGGACGAAAGTTGGCAGCTTGCTATCTGCGAAACATTGCTCAACGACATGACAGGCTGTCACCGCAAAAACGGCCACTCCAGTGTCAAGAAAAAATACGGAGCCGTTCTTAGTTCTCTCGCCCGAACAATCGCGAAGCACCCAACAGAGAGGGGCAGTTACAGAGGCCGCAAACTCGATCTCGGCTTTGCCCAAACCTTCCTCAGCGCTTGCAGGGAGCATTCTAGACAGGCCTCAAGATCGCCCATTGGCTACATTGTAGGAGCGCGTAAACGCGCCAAGCGTTTCTTGCGACGCTGATCGCCTCTTGTTTCCGAGAGGCGAGCGTCGGCTTGACTTTGCCCTATCGCAATGTGGGCCGCTTGGCCGGACCTCCAGTCTGTCGAGCCGCCCGGGTCGGAAGCTGCGCTATTTCCTGCCCTGCCTTTTCCTCGGCGACGCGGATGTCATAGGCGCTTTGCAGGTTAAGCCAGAACTGCGCGCTCGTGCCGAACCAGTGCCCGAGACGAAGGGCGGTGTCGCCGGTGACGCCACGGCGGCCATGGATGATCTGCGTCACGCGATTGGGCGGGACGTTGATCTGACGCGAAAGCTCGGTCGGCGTGACGCCAAGCTCGGTCAGCTCGTCGGCGAGGATTTCTCCGGGGTGGATGGCGGGGCGCGGCATGGCTCAAACTCCTTTCAATGGTAGTCCACGATTTCGACGTTCGACGGGCCGGTCGCGTCCTTGGGCCACTCAAAGCAAATCCGCCACTGCATGTTGATGCGGATGCTGAATTGCCCTGCCCGTTCGCCTTTCAGCGCTTCGAGGCGGTTGCTGGGCAAGGCTCGCAAATCCTCAAGGCCCATCGCGGCGTCCAGGATTTCGAGACGCTTGTAGGCCTGCCGGTCAAAACCCTGAAACTCCCGGACGAATTCGCCGCGCGCAAAAGCTGCGGTCCGTTTGTCACGGTAGCTCAGAATCATGCCGTCAAGAATAAGGAGCTTTAACGATTTACGTCAAGCGTCCAAACAGTCTGGCCGGAGAGATTTAGAGACGGTCAGACCTCCCTATCAATCATTAAATTCCCGCCCGGCGCGCACCTCTTTCACATAGCCGGCGCGGATGGTGAAATCGCCGAAATGCTCGCCCTTCTTGCGGTCTCTCGCGTAATGCGCGGCGACCTCGCTGATGGCCGAAAGGATCGCCTCTTCGCCGACGTTTTCGAGATACATCTTGTTGAGCCGCTGGCCAAAAAAGCCGCCGCCGAAATAGAGGTTGTATTTGCCGGGCGCGCGGCCGGTCATGGCGATCTCCGCCACATAGGGCCTGGCGCAGCCGTTCGGGCAGCCGGTCATGCGGATGGTGATCGGCTCCTTCTCCAATCCGTTGTCGGCGAGGATCTTTTCGATCTTGGTCACCAGCGAAGGCAGATAGCGCTCGCTTTCGGCCATGGCGAGGCCGCAGGTCGGCAGCGCGACGCAGGCCATCGAGTTGAGGCGCAACAGGCTCTGATTGTTGCGCTCGTCGAGCCCGTATTGCTGCAACAGCGCGGCGATCTTCGCCTTGCCCTTGGCCGGAATGTCGGCAATGACGACGTTCTGGTTCGGCGTCAGCCGGAACGTCCCCTCGTGGACCTCGCGCGATGGCGCGCAGCCCGTCGAGAAGGGCGAGCCCTTCGCGGTTGACGATGCGGCCATTCTCGATGAACAGCGTGAAATGATGCCTGCCATCTTCGCCCTTGGCCCAGCCGAGCGCGTCGCCATTCGTCGTGAATGTGAACGGGCGGGCGGGCTCGAGCGCAAAGCCCATGCGCCGCTCGATCTCCGACTTCACCCAGTCGACGCCGAGATCGTCGACCGTATATTTGAAGCGGGCGTGCGTGCGCACCGTGCGATCGCCATGATCGCGCTGGATGCCGATCACCGCGTCGGCCGCCGCAAGCATCCTGTCCTTGGGGATGAAGCCGATCACGTCGGCGAGCCGCGGATAGGTCTCCGGCGCCTGATCAGTGCGGCCCATGCCGCCGCCAATCGTGATGTTGTAGCCTTTCAGCTCGCCCTTCTCCGCGATGGCGATGAAGCCAAGGTCCTGAGTGTAGACGTCGATGTCGTTGTTCGGCGGAATGACGAAGCCGGTCTTGAATTTACGCGGCAAATATTGCTTGCCGAGGAACGGCTCTTCGGGTTCGGAGGTCGCCACCCGCTCCTCGCCGTACCAGATTTCATGATAGGCGCGCAAATTGGGCCGCGCGTGGTCGCTGAGGCGCTTCGCCGCGTCGTAGACTTCCGCGTGCAGGGTGGAGAGGCCGGGATTGACGGAGGCCATGACGCCGCGCACGACGTCGCCGCAGGCGGCGATGGTGTCGATCAGGACCTCGTGCAGCCCCTCGGATCGTCTCTTTCAGATCGGTCTTCAGAACCCAATGGAACTGGAAGGTCTGGCGCGTCGTCACGCGCAGCGAGGAGC
The DNA here is from genome assembly GCA_963789645.1 of uncultured Alphaproteobacteria bacterium. Lineage (GTDB taxonomy): Bacteria > Pseudomonadota > Alphaproteobacteria > Rhizobiales > Beijerinckiaceae > Methylocapsa. The sequence continues at coordinate 1,237,775 of CAWBLM010000013.1, forward strand.
TGCCATAGGCCCGCACCAGCTCGTCGAACTTGCGCCATTGCACCGGCGTGCAGACGCCGCCCGGCAGGCGCAGGCGGATCAGGAAGGAATAGGCGGGCTCCAGTTTCTGGCGGCGCCTCTCCTCGCGCAGATCGCGATCGTCCTGCACATAGATGCCGTGAAACTTCATCAGCTTGGCGTTGTCGTCGCCGGAGACGGCGCCGGTGATCGCGTCGAGAAGCCCTTCGTTGATCGCGCCGCGCAGATAGTCGCTTCTCGCCTTCAACCGCTCGTCGGGGCCGAGCTTTGTCGAGGGGCTCGGAGAGATCGCGGCTGCGGTCCGGATGGGGCAGGCTCTTCGTCATTTCACCAAAAATCCTCAGTACACATCGCGCTGATAGCGGTGGCCGTTCTGCAAGTCGCGCACATATTCGTCAGCCGCTTCATGCGAGCGCGCGCCATGCGTCTCGACGACGGAGATCAGAGCCGCGTGCGCGTCGGGGGCGAGCTTTGCGGCGTCGCCGCAGAGATAGACATGGGCGCCTTCCTCGAGCCAGGCGAAAATCTCGCGGCCCTGCTCGATGAGCCTGTGCTGCACATAGGCTTTGTTGGTGCGGTCGCGCGAAAAGGCGACGTCCATGCGGGACAAAACCTTGTCCTTGAGATAGGCCTGCCACTCGGTCTGATACAGAAAATCGGAGCGGAAATTGCGCTCGCCGAAGAACAGCCAGGAGCGCCCGGGAGCGCCGCGCGCTTCCCGCTCCTGCATGAAGGAGCGGTAGGGCGCGACGCCGGTGCCGGCGCCGATCATGATGATGGGGGTGTCGTCGGCGGGCAGGCGAAAATGCGGATTCGATTGAACGAAGACCGGCAGCACGCAGCCCGGCGCGCCGCGATCGGCGAAATGGCCGGAGGCGACGCCGGCCCGCGTTTCGCCATGCAGCTCGTAGCGCACGGTCGACACGGTGAGATGCGCCTCGTCCGGATTGACCGCAAGGCTCGAGGCGATCGAGTAAAGGCGCGGTTGCAGCGGTCGCAATCCCGCGACAAAAGCGTCGGCCGAAAGGCCCGAAACCGGAAACAGCCGAATAAAGTCGACGATATGGTGCTCGCGCAGATAGGCAGCGCGCTTCTCGGCGTGCTCTTCGCCAATGAGGCCCTTCAAGGCTTCGGCGCCCGAGAGCGCGGCCCAATGTTCGAGAAATCGCGGCGTCGCCGCGGTGATCTCGAATTTTTCCTCGAGCGCTTGCCCCAGCAGGATTGGCTCACTTTTCAGCGCCAGCGGCGTCGCTCGGTCGAGGCCGAGACTCTCCAGGATTCGTTCGACGAGAGCGGGATCGTTGCGCGGCGAAACGCCGAGCGCGTCGCCGGGATTGAAGCTGAGGCCCGAGCCCTCGAGTGAGATTTCGATATGCCGCGTCTCTTTGCTCGAGCCGCGGCCGGTGAGGACGATGTTGTCGATAATCCGCGCGTGAAATGGATTGCGCTTGTCGAAATTGGCCGCCTCCGGCGTGGCGACAGCGGGCGCGGCGGCGATTGTTTGCGCCGCGGCCTTATGTTCCGGTTTGCTGCGCTCCATGGCGAGGCTGGCGAGAGCGGCGGCGATCCAAGCGGCGGCGGGATCGTCATAGTCGACGTCGCAGTCGACGCGCGGAAGAAGTCGCGCCGCGCCGAGTTCCTCAAAACGCCGGTCGAGCCGTTTGCCTGCCTCGCAGAACTTTTCATAGGTCGAGTCGCCAAGCGCCAGCACTGCAAAGCGCACGCCGGAAAGAGCGGGCGCCTTGCGGCCTTCGAGAAATTCGAAAAAGCCGACCGCGGGCTGCGGCGGATCGCCTTCGCCGTAGGTGCTGGCGATGATGAGGAGATCCTGTTCCTCCTTGAGGCGGCGCGGTTTGTAGTCGCCCATGTCGGCGACGACCGCTTCAAGACCCAGCGCTTTCGCGTCGCCGGCGGCGCCGCGCGCCAGAGCGGCGCTATTGCCCGTCTCGGTTCCAAACAGGATCGTCAGCGTGCGCGCGGGCGCGGCGGCAGCGGGCGCCAATGCCTCGGGCGGCGCGACGGAAGCTTTCGGCGCATCGAGCAGCGCGGCCTCCGCCCCGCCCCGCGCGCTTTCGATCCCAGCGAAATAGCCGCTGAGCCACAATGCCTGACGCGGGCTAAGGCTCGCCGCGAGAGTGTCGATCTGCTCCCATTGCTGCGCGCTCAAAAGGCCAGGGCCCGGAAAGTTCGATGGATCAACCCGTTCCAAATCCGCAATCCTAATTTACGTGAAAATTATGTTGTTTCTCATAATTCTCAGATTTCTTCTGTCAGTTCTAGCCGATGCCGCGAGGACAGGGCAAGGCGATTATCAAGGGCAAGACGATTATCCGTGAACAAATCCAGCCCGGCCGCCGCTCCGGCGGCCTTGCAGTAGGCGTGCAAACGGAATACGTCCCGGAAACGCCCGTTAGCGGCTTGTCAATTTACCCTGCCTTCGATACGCTTGAGTTTGATTGGACGGCGGCACCGCCGCGACAATTGCAAGTTCTGTCAAGCATTTGCGCTGCGTTTTGAGTTGGGCCGGCGAAAAACGCCTCTTGGCGGGCGAGCGGTGCCGAAGCGCGCGTGTGGAACACATCGCAAAGCTGGGTTCAACCAGCTTGCAGCATGAAAAAAGGCGCGGGAGATCAACCCGATCGCCGCGGGGAGGCAAGCGTGGTGTGGCGCCAAGTCTATGATCCCTTTGGCAGCGCCGTTCTGTCGACGCTTGTCGCCTGTCTGCCGATCGTCACCCTACTCGGCCTCATCGCCTTCACCAAGGTGAAGGCCCATTTCGCGGCGTTGACCGCCCTCGCGGTTGCCATTGTCGTCGCTGTGGTCGGCTTCAGCATGCCGGCCGGAATGGCCGTGCGGGCGTCGTTCCTCGGCGCGCTGACGGGTCTTTTCCCGATTGGCTGGATCGTCCTCAATGTCATTTTCCTGTACCGCCTGACCGTCGAGAACGGCTCTTTCGCGATTTTGCAGAGATCGATCGCCGGAATCACCAACGACCGCCGCCTGCAGCTCTTGCTGGTCGCCTTCTGCTTTGGCGCTTTCTTCGAGGGCGCAGCGGGATTTGGAACCCCGGTCGCCGTCACCGGCGCCATTCTGATCGGGTTAGGATTTTCGCCGCTCGCCGCGTCCGGCCTGTCGCTCATCGCCAATACGGCGCCCGTCGCCTATGGCGCGCTCGGCACGCCGATCGTGGTGCTGGGCCAGGTCACCGGGCTCGATCCGGTCGCGCTCGGCGCCATGGTCGGGCGACAACTGCCCTTTTTCTCGGTGCTGGTGCCGTTCTGGCTGATCATCGTTTTCGCCGGATGGAAGGGCGCGATCCAGATCTGGCCGGCGGTGCTGGTTGCCGGCGTCACTTTCGCCGTGCCGCAGTTTCTGGTCTCCAATTTTCACGGACCCTGGCTCGTCGACGTTGTCGCGGCGCTGGTCTCGATGGGCTCCCTCGCGATGTTTCTGCGGGTTTGGCATCCGGCCGAGATCTGGACCAATCCGTCCCTCGTCAGACGCGTGGACCATAGCGCGGCCCAGTCCGTCCTCGCGGCGCCTGAGCCCCCGCCGACGATCCTCGCGCATGGCGGCGAGAGCGAGCTCGCGCTGGCGAGCGGAGCAACGCTGGCGCCGGGCGAGCTCGCCAAATCGCATGTCGACGACCGCGGCGCGGTGATTAGGTCCTGGGCGCCCTGGCTCATCCTCTGCTTCTTCGTCTTCATCTGGGGCACGGAATCCTTCAAGAAACCCATCAACGCGCATTGGCTGCCGAAATTCGAGATCGGCGGCCTGCACAACATGATCGCCAAGATGCCGCCGGTGGTGACCAAGGAGACCATCGAGCCGGCGATCTACGCCTTCAACATTCTCACCATGACCGGCACCGCGATCTTCCTCGCCGCGATCGTCAGCGGTTTCTTCATGGGCTACACGCCCTGGCAACTGATCAAATCCTATGGGCGCACGCTGGTCGTGGTGCGCAATTCGCTCATCACCATCGCCGCCATGCTGGCGCTCGGCACGCTGACCCGTTTCTCCGGCGTCGACGCCACGCTCGGCCTCACCTTTGCACATACCGGGTTCCTCTATCCGTTCTTCGGCGCCCTGCTTGGCTGGCTCGGCGTCGCGCTGACGGGATCCGACACTGCGTCGAACGTGCTGTTCGGCGGTTTGCAGAAGGTTAGCGCGCAGCAGCTTGGCCTGTCGCCAATTCTGATGGCGGCGACCAACTCCAGCGGCGGAGTGATGGGCAAGATGATCGACGCGCAGTCGATCGTCGTCGCCTCGACGGCCACCAACTGGTTCGGCCACGAAGGCTCGATCCTGCGCTTCGTGTTTCCGCACTCGATCATCCTCGCCTGCCTCGTCGGCCTGCTGGTGATGCTGCAGGCCTATGTCCCACCCTTCACGCACATGGTGATCCATTAGCCCGATGCCAAAGGTCGGCCTTTTCGTCACCTGCCTCGCCGATCTCATCCGGCCGCGCACGGCCTTCGCCGCGCTCACGCTTCTACAACGCGCCGGTTGCGAGGTTGGCGTCCCGAAGCTGCAGACCTGCTGCGGCCAGCCGGCCTATAATTCCGGGGATTCAGGCGATGCGCGGGAAATCGCCAGGAAGGTCATCGCGGCCTTCGAGGGGTTCGAATATGTAGTCGCGCCGTCTGGTTCCTGCATGGGCATGATCAAGCTGCACTATCCGGAGCTCTTCGCAGACGACGCGGCTTGGGGGCCCCGTGCGAAAAATCTGGCGGCGCGGGCCTATGAGCTTACGAGCTTTCTCGTCGACGTCTGCGGCTATCGCCCGCGTGGGATCGCGCTGCAAGCGAGCGCGACCTACCACGACACCTGTTCGGGCCTGCGCGAGCTCGGGGTCGAGCGCCAGCCGCGCGCCCTTCTCGCGGACATCGAGGGATTGAGCCTGACGCCGCTGCCGGACGTTCAATCCTGCTGCGGCTTCGGCGGAACATTCTGCGTCAAATATTCATCAATCTCCAATGCGATCGTCGAAGAAAAAGCGAAAAACATCGAATCGACGAAGGCCGATCTCTTGCTCGGCGGCGATCTCGGCTGCCTCATGAACATGGCCGGCAAACTGCATCGGCGCGGCTCCAGGGTGAGGGCTTTTCATGTCGCCGAAATCATCGCCGGCATGGGCGAAGGCCCCGCAATCGGCGAGGAGCCTTAGCGATGCCGGCGCTCGATACCTTCAAGGCTCGCTCCGACGCCGCGCTGAAAGACCCCAATCTGCGGATCGCGATCGATCGCACCACGCGCACGGCGCGCCAGAAGCGCGAGGCCGCCGTCGCCGATTGGCCGGGCTTTTCCAAGGCGCGCGATCTCGGCCGGCGCATCAAGGATCACGTGATCGAAAATCTTGATTATTATCTCGCCGCCTTCGAGCGCAACGCCCGCGCGTCCGGGGCGGTGGTGCATTACGCCTCGACAGCGGACGAGGCCTGTCAAATCGTTCTTGGCATATGCCGCGACGCCAAGGCGCAAACGGTGACCCGCTCCAAATCCATGCTCGGAGAGGAGATCGGCCTGCCGCATGCGCTGGACGAGGCCGGCCTTACGCGCGTCGAGACCGATCTCGCCGAGCATATCGTGCAGCTCGCCCATGACCGGCCCTCGCACATCATCTGGCCGGCGCTGCACCACAAGCGCGAAGACGTCGCGGCGCTGTTTCGGGAGTATCACCATAGTCCGCAAAACAGCGACGACGTCGGCGCCATGGTCGCCAGCGCGCGACGCCAGTTGCGCCCGAGCTTCCTTGGCGCGGATGTCGGCATCAGCGGCGCGAACTTTCTCATCGCCGACACCGGCTCCGTCTGCGTCGTGACAAACGAAGGGAACGCCGAGCTGACGACGACCATTCCGCGCATCCATATCGTCACGGCGGGAATTGAAAAGCTCGTGCCGAGCCTGCCGCACGCCTTCGCGCTGCTGCGCCTTCTGGTGCGATCGGCGACCGGTTCCGACATCACCCAATATACGACATTCCACTGCGGCCCGAAGCGGGCGGGGGATGCTGACGGCCCACAGCAATTTCACATCGTGCTGGTCGACAACGGCCGCGCGCGCATGATCGAACAGGGCCTTGCCGATATGCTGCGCTGCTTGCGCTGCGGGGCTTGCATGAATCATTGCGTCGTCTTCAATGAAATCGGCGGCCACGCATATGGCGGCGTCTACCCGGGTCCGATGGGCGCGGTCTTGACGCCCGTTCTCGACGGTCTTGAAAAATCCCGCGATCTAGCCGGCGCCTGCACCCTCAACGGCCGCTGTCAGGAAGTCTGCCCTGTCGACATTCCTTTGCCCACCCTGCTGCGCGGCTGGCGCGAAAAAAGCTGGGTGCAGGGGCTGGAGCCGACGACGCAGCGCAGTTTCCTCAGGGCTTGGGCCTTCGTCGCCAATCAGCCGTTTCTGTATCGGACCGGGACCGGCCTTGCCGTCAAGGCGATCCGCCTTTTCGCCAAAGGCGGCTGGATCAGCAAGCTGCCTATGGCCTCGGGCTGGACGCGCTATCGCGATTTTCCCAAGCCCGCCGCGCGCACTTTCTTTGAGCAATATCGGGCGCAAGACCGGAAGGCCGGCTCGTGAGCGCGCGGGACGACATCCTGGCCGCGATCCGGCGCAATCTGCGTCGCGCCCCCAATGATCCCCCCGAGATCGCCGCGGAGGCCGCCACGCTCGCCCTGGAATCCAATGAAAGCCGGCCACGCCTTCCAGATGGCGATCTCGCCGACATTTTCGCCGCTCGCCTCGTCTCGGACAAGGTGGTCGGCGCCAGCGTCGAGCGCATCGCGCGTCTTGAGGAGGCGCCAGCGGTGGTGCGGCGCTACTGCAACGCGCGCGGCCTCGATCTGACGCTCGCGCTGCAACCCGATCCGAGCTTGCAAAAGCTCGATTGGAGCGGCTTTACGATCAAATCGGCGATCGGCGCCGACGAGACGCTGGCGCTCGCCAAAGCGCGCTGGGCCATCGCCGAGACCGGAACTTTCGTTTTTCATTCAGGGCCGGAGTCGCCGACCCTTTTGTCCTTCCTGCCGCTGCACCACATCTGCGTGATCGAGTGCGAGCGCATTCTCCCTTACCTCGAAGATTACGCGCTCAAGGAGGCGGGCGCGCGGCCGCCGCGCAACATTAATCTCATCACCGGCGCGAGCGGAACCTCCGACATCGAGGGCCGCCTTGTCCGCGGCGCGCACGGGCCGGCGTCCTTGCACGCGATCATCATCGACCCGCGTGCGGGCGAAGCGGCTCAGGCCCCGTAGCGCGCCAGAAACAGGCTGACGGCTTCTTGCGCATAGGCTAGTAGCTCCTCGTCCGGGTAGGAGGCGCCCAAGATCAGGCTGGCCATTTGATTATAGGAGACGACCGCGCCGAGAAAGAGCTTGGCCGCGCGGTCGCAATCGGGGCAATTGAGTTCGCCGCGCCGCGCCGCCAGACGCAAATAGCCCGCGAGTTGATTGAGCAGCCGGCCAGGACCTTGGCTATAGAAGATGCGGCCGAGTTCTGGCGCGCGCGGCGTCTCGGCCACGACGACCCGGTAAAGACAGAGAGAGTCAGGACCGCTCAGGAAGCGAAGAAGGTTGCGCGCGACGTCGAACAACACCACCTGGGGCGGCCCCGACAATTCGCCTTCCTCGCCGTCCGTGATGCGCAAGGAGCGGCGATGGACGACCTCGGAAAACAGCGCCTCTTTGCAGCCAAAATGCCGGTACAGCGTTTCCTTGGACGCGCCCGCCTCCGCCGCGATGATCTGCATCGTGGTGTCGGCATAGCCGCGTTCGAGGAACATGCGTTCGGCCACGGCGGCGATTTCGTCGCGGCGCCTTTCCCCACGCGGGATCTTTTTTGATTGAGGGAGCATCGACATCGTTGACGGGGACACTTTCACGCTGTAACCGTACTAACCGGTTCGGTTACGACAATGCACCGGAACGGGCTCGCCGCGCAAGCCCCAGCCGCACCGGTTCGGCGCAGCATCGACGGAAGTCGAGCGGATTTCATCATGGATCAGCACTCAGAAACTGAGCTTTTGCGGGAGCATGCCGAAAAGGCGCCGGAGGCCGAGGCGCCTGAAGACGAGGATTTGAGGCTGGATGAAGACGAGCTGGCCTCGTCGGACGGAAAGGCGCCGCCCAGGAAGAAGCGCTCGTTCTTGCTGATCGGCTTACTCCTTTTGGCGGCGGTGATTTGCGCCGGCGCCTATCTGTATTTCTCGACCCTCAACATCGAATCCACGGATGACGCCTATACGGACGGCCGCGCCGTGACGATCGCGCCGCAAGTCGCGGGGCTCGTCGTCTCGCTCGACGTCACCGACAATCAATTCGTCCGCAAAGGCGATCCGCTGATCCACATCGATCCGCGGCAATATATTCAGGATCGCGACGCCGCCCAAGGAACGCTCGACGTCGCTAAAGCGCAGCTCGCCGGCTTGAAGCTCGGCGCGGAAGTGGCGCGCAAGAATTTCCCGGCTCAGCTCCAGCAGGCGCAAGCGCAACTCGTTTCGGCTCAGGCGGCGGCGGCCAAGGCGCAGGCCGATTACCAGCGTCAGCGCAGCCTCCCCAAGCAAGCAACGACCCAGCAGGAGGTTGACGCGGCGACCGCCGCCCTGCGCCAGGCGCAGGCTCAGGTGGCCCTCGCCGAGGCGCAGGTGGCGCAGGCCGAGCCCGTGCCGCAACGCATTGGCCAGGCCGACGCGGAAGTCGGCCAATTGAAGGGTCAGGTCGAACAGGCTCAGGCCAAACTGGATCAGGCGAATTTGAATCTCGAATGGACCGTGGTCCGGGCGCCGCAGGATGGGTGGATCACCAAGCGCAATGTCGAGGTCGGTAATTATGTGACGCCCGGCCAATCGATCTTTTCGATCGTCTCGCCCGAGGTCTGGGTGACCGCCAATTTCAAGGAAACTCAGCTTGACCGCATCCGTCCTGGTCAGTCCGTCGACATCGAGGTCGACGCCTATCCGCAGCTTAAACTCAAAGGCCATGTCGACAGCATTCAGCTCGGATCGGGATCGAAATTCACCGCCTTTCCGCCGGAGAACGCGACGGGCAATTTCGTGAAAATCGTGCAGCGCGTGCCGATCAAGATCGACATCGACAGCGGCCTCGATCCAAACCTGCCGCTGCCGCTCGGCGTCTCCGTCGTTCCCACGGTAAACCTGAAATGAGCGCGGCCGACGCGCATGCGCAGTGGAAGCCTTCCGGCAATCCATGGGCCATCGCTGTCGTCGTCACCCTGGCGGCGTTCATGGAGATCCTCGACACGACGATCGTCAATGTCGCTCTGCCGCACATCGCCGGCAGCCTATCCGCCAGCTACGACGAAGCGACTTGGGCGCTGACCTCGTACCTCGTCGCCAACGGCATCGTCTTGACCATCTCGGGTTGGCTTGGCTCGGTCATCGGCCGCAAACGCTATTTTATGATCTGCATCTCGATGTTTACGGTGTGCTCGTTTCTTTGCGGCATCGCCGACAGCCTGCCGCAGCTCGTTATCTTCCGGCTGCTGCAAGGTTTTTTCGGCGGCGGCCTGCAGCCGAACCAGCAGTCGATCATCCTCGACACCTTTCCGCCGGAAAAGCGCGGCGCGGCCTTTGGCGTCACCGCCATTGCGACCATCGTCGCCCCCGTGCTTGGGCCGACCTTGGGCGGCGTGATCACAGACACCTATAATTGGCGTTGGATCTTCCTCGCCAATATCCCGGTCGGCATCATCGCCACCTTCCTCGTCTTCGTTCTGGTCGAGGATCCGCCGTGGCTGCAAAAGGCGTCGGGCAAGCATATCGACTTCATCGGCCTCGGCTTCATCACGCTTGGCCTTGGCTGCCTCCAAATCATGCTCGACCGCGGCGAGGATGCAGACTGGTTCAGCTCGTCGTTCATCCGGATCATGGCGGCGCTGAGCGTTGTTGGGGTCTTCGGAGGGATTATCTGGCTCAGAATCGCAAAACGCCCGATCGTCGATCTCGACGTCTTCAAGGATCGGAATTTCGCGATGGGATCGATTTGTATCTCGGCCGTGGGCTTCGTCCTTTACTCCGGCGCCGTCCTCATCCCGCAGTTCGCGCAAACGGTCGTCGGTTACACGGCGACATGGGCGGGTCTCGTCCTCTCACCGGGCGGCCTTGCGATCATCGTCTTGATCCCCATCGTCGGCGTTCTGATGCGCTTCGTTCAGACCCGCTTGATCATCGCGGCCGGTTTTTTCATCATGGGATCGGCGTTTCTTTATTCCAGCCACCTCTCGCCTGAGATCGATTTCGCGACTCTGGTCAAGATGCGCGCGGCGCAGACGATGGGCCTCGCCTTTCTGTTCGTGCCGATTAGCACCGTCGCCTATATCACCCTGCCGCGCCGCCTCAATGGCGATGCGACGGCGCTGTTCACCATGTTCCGCAACGTGTCCGGTTCAATTGGAATTTCTTTGTCGACCGCCATGATCACTCAGCGGACGCAAACACATCAGGCGGGTCTGGCGAAATGGGCGACGCCGTTCCATCAACCGTTCAACGATTTGATCGCGACCTATCAGCGATCGATCATCGCCATGGGGCATGCGGCGAGCGCGGCGCATGACGTCGCGGTCGGAAAAGTCTACCAGGCGTTCCGCGCCCAGGCGGCCATCCTCGGCTATTCCGATGTGTTCTTGTACCTCGGCGTCATCGCTTTTTGCGTGGTGCCTTTCTGCTTGTTCCTGACCAACAAGAAAGCGGGCGGCGGCTCTCCGGGCGCCGTCCACTGAATATGACAACCGGCATACTCACCGATCGCCCACGAGAACCGCTGGCGCTAACACGTTTTTCACAATATCGCGCGCCAAATGACTTTGACCCGTTACGCTTCGCGGCAGCGCCAGGACCGTCATGACCAGGAGTCAAGGCATAGGGTTGGCGGCGCTGGCTTCCCTTTTGACAAGCGGCTGCTATTCGGTCGGACCGGATTTTGCTCCGCCTGACCCGCTACTGCCGCGCACATCCTTTTTCGGCAAGCCGCAGCCGCAAAGTCCGGAAGAGAAGGCTGCGGCCGCCGTCGCGGCCGAACCGTCAGGCGGGCCGGCCGACGCCGCCTGGTGGAGAAAATTTCGCGATCCAACTCTGACCTCTCTCATCGATCGCGTGGCCGACGCAAATCTCGACGTGATGACGGCGACGGTGCGGCTCGGCGAGAGCCGCAACCAGCGCGGCGTCGCCGCCTCCGCCGCGTTTCCGGCGATCAACGGCAACGCCTCCTATCAGCGCGAAGTCTTCAGCAAGAATGGCGTCCTTAGTCTCGTCGGCCCCAATGTGAACATCCCTCCGATCAGCGTTTGGCAGACCGGCTTTGACGCCTCATGGGAGCTCGACATTTGGGGACATGTCAGGCGCCAGGTCGAGGCCGCCGACGCGCAAATCGAGACCGCCGAATATCAACGCCGCGACGTGCTCGTCTCGGCCTTCGCCGAACTTGCGCGGGACTATGTCGATCTGCGCGGCGCCCAGGCGCAAATCGGCATCGCCAACGACAATCTCAAGAGCGCCACCGAAATTCTGGAGCTGACGCGGACCCGCGCCGACAAAGGGCTGACAAGCGGCCTCGATGTCGAGAACGCCGCGGCGCTGGTCGAGAACATCCGCGCTCAGCTGCCGAGCCTCGAAAACCAGGTGGACGCCGACGTCAACGCGATCAGCCTGATCCTCGACGAACGGCCGGGCGCGCTCAAGGGCGAACTCGCGCGCGTAAAAGCCGTGCCGCCGACGCCCCCCGGGCGCCTCTCGGGGTTCCCTCGGAGCTGGCGCGCCGGCGCCCCGACATTCGGGCGGCGGAGGCGCAGCTGCATGCGGCGACCGCCGATGTCGGCGTCGCGGTTGCCGACTTTTATCCAAGCGTTAAATTGAACGGCAACCTTGAACTCAATGCGCTGGATCTCAAAAATCTCTGGCAGGGCAGCTCACTGCAATATCAGTTCGGGCCTAGCGTTTCGCTGCCGATCTTCGAAGGCGGCCGCCTGAAATCGACCCTCGAGCTGCGCACCAATCAGGAAGAGGAAGCCGCTATCGCCTATCACAAGACGGTGCTGCAGGCCTGGCATGACATCGTCAACGCGCTCAACGCCTATAGTTTCGAGCAGCGGAGGCGGGACAGCCTTAACGCCCAGGTCGGACATGCCCGCGAGGCGTTATCGCTCTCCCGTACGCGCTACAATAATGGCGTCACCGATTTCATCACCGTCCTCGACGCCGAGCGCACCCTGTTGCAGGCGCAGCAGCAGCTCGAGCAGAGCACGACGAATGTCTCGACTGATTTCATTCAGCTCTACAAGGCGCTGGGCGGCGGCTGGCAGCAGACTTTCCCGATCGAGCCGGCGCAACCGGTCGAAGCCTCGCTTTCCTTGGAGTGAGCGCGGCCTTTTTCCGCGCCGGCCGTCACTGGGAGGCGCCTACCCGGCGCCCGAGCGTCGCGGTGGCGATGCTCGATGGATTTTGCGAGCCGATGCGGACGTTGCGCAACAATGCGCGGCGCAGAGCCTCCGACAAGAGGCTTGCGAAAGCGCCGGCTTCGGCGTCGCCCGCAGCAGGCGCCGCCCGGCTCTCCAGTTGACGCCAGGCTTCATCGGCGGCGTTCAGAGCGAAATTGACCAGCGCCTTCGCGAGAAAGCTTTCGGCTGGGACCCCTCTATGCGCCACGACGGCGCGGATTTCGTCGGAAAGGTCCGTGTCGAGACGATCAAGGATGAACGGCGCGGGGATTGCGCCAGACCGTAAGCCGACGATCAAATCGCGCAACCGGAGCGGCTCCTCGTCATCAATCCTGAAATCCGGATTGAGCGAGATAAAATCGAATATCGGCATGATCGTCGCAGCTCCAGCTAGAGCATTGGCCCGCGAGCCATTATGCATTATAGCATCATTGAACCTATCCTCGCCAAGTTCATCCGGCGCAGGCAAGATCACGTTGTCATCTCTATTTTGCAATGACGCGAGATGGACGTTTCGATGCCGACCAGATTCTGCCTCCTCCGCCACGGCGAAACCGATTGGAATGCGGCCGGGCGCTTGCAAGGCCAGATCGACATTCCTCTGAACCAGCTCGGACGGGCGCAGGCGAGGGCGGCGGCGGAAAGGCTCGCCGGCCAAAGCTTCGGCGCGCTGTTCAGCAGCGACCTCGCGCGCACGATGGAAACGGCCACCTTTGCGGCGGAGCGTCTCGGAATTGGCGTCGAGCCGGCGCCGGCGCTGCGCGAGCGCCTTTCAGGGATTGACTCATGCTGAAGCGCAAGCGCGCTATCCGGCCCAGCACGCGCGTTTTCTCGCCCGAGATCTCGATCATCCCCTTCCCGGCGGGGGCGAGAGCCTGCGCGCTTTCTCCGCCCGCATCGAAGCGGCTTTTGCTGGCCTCGCCGAAAGCCACCCGGGCGACGCGCTGCTTGTCGTCACGCATGGCGGCGTCCTCGACGTCGTCCACCGTCTGGCGGCCGGCCGGAGCCTTGAGGAGAAGCGCAATTTTCCACTGCTCAACGCGGCGCTGAACTGGATCGAGCGGCGCGACGGCCGATGGGCTTTGCTCAGCTGGGGAGAGGCCACCCATCTTGCGGACGCGCGGGATGAAGTTTTCGACCGAGCGGCAAAGGGCGCGGTCGGGAGTTGACCAAGCGTCGCGTCAACCACGACCCGGCGCTCTTGCCGATATCAGCAGCAGAGCAATGGTCGCCAGAGGCAGGATGATGTCGAGGTAAAAGACGGGTCCGGCGTTGCCGGGGGCCGAATTTCCCGCGACGATCATTTGGCGGACGTGGCCGGCGGCGTCGCCAAGCAAAAAAATCGCGTTGATCATCACCACGGCGGCCCTGAAGCCGAAACTCGCCCGAAAGGCCGCGCAGCCCGCGACGCCAATGGCGAGATCCGCCATGCCGACCTCGAACTGAAACGGGCTGTTCTCCCAACCGATGAGCCGCGCCGCCATTTCGGGATAGGCGAGATGGAAGAAAGCGCTCCAGAGGCCTCCAGCGCCGACCGGCAGAAGCAGAAGCCAGGAGAGATAACGGTCCGATACCGGCCGGCTCCTGCCCAAAGCCGCGCAGGCCAGGGCCGCGACGAAGAGAAGCGCCGAAAAATTCGTCAGCAAGAAGCGGATCAGCGCGCCGACTAAGGAATGCTCCATGGCCGGCCGCTCACTCTTGATCGTTTGGCGGGACGAGGACGGCGGCGCCGGAGATGCGGCCGTTGCGCAGATCCTCCAGCGCCTCGTTGGCGCGCTCCAGAGGATAGAGCGTCGTCGACGTCTTGACCGGAACCTTCGGCCCGAGAGCGAGAAATTCTTCCCCATCCCGGCGGGTCAGATTGGCGACCGAGCGGATCATCCGCTCCCCCCAAAGATCGGCGTAGGGAAAGCTTGGAATCTCACTCATATGGATGCCTCCGCGATGAAGGCCGTTTCCGCGATATCCGGCCAATCGCCCTTGGATTGCGGCGCGTCATGGCTGCCACAGCTCCGACGAAGCATTCGACGGCAGGTTCAGGCACAGAAAAAAACGGGCAATCTCCCTGCCGGCGATCGGCGGCGAGCGATGCAAAACCCTAAGGCCCGCGCCGTCCGGATCGCCTTTGAACAAAGCGACGGCGTGCCGTGGCAGGTTCTCCAGCGGTCCTTGACAGTCGCGCTGTTCCCGCAACGCGCGCTCGGCCTGGTCGGGCGGCGGCAATTGTGTTCCCGGTCCGCGGTAGGTGGTCAGGAGCCGCAGTGGCGTCGCGTCTCGATGAAAGCGCCAGCAGGCGTCGTGTCGGATCACCTCCAGGCGGATATCGACGATGTCGGATTTGGCGATCGCCGCGAAGCGGCGCGCGAGATCGATCACGTCGTCTGCCAGCAGGCCGCGGACAATTCGGCTCTTGCCCTGCGGCTTGATCATATCCGTGACCGCCGCCCGGAGGTCGGTCAGGCGCACAAGCCTGCGATCGTCGGGAAGTTGCGAGGGATCCTCGCTGTCGAGCCAGTCGCCTAGAACGGGAAGCAGACTTCGGGTCCAGAGCGCGAGCTCGATCGACCGGTCCTCGATCTGGCCCAAAACCTCCGGGTCGGGTCCCCGGGCGATGTAAGCCCCGGACGAGACCGAGGGCTCCGCGAGCAGGTTCAGCGCGAGCATCAGGCCACGCTCCTCCGCTTCCAGACTGGAAACGGATCCGGCAAATTCTTCCAGGCCGTGAGCGCGATGATTTCTGCATTCGCTTCGCCGACAAGGCAGGCGTCCAGCTGGCGTCGAAGCGCAGCCTCATCCATGTCCGCGCCGATGAAGACGATCTCCTGCCTGCGGTCTCCATAGACCGGGTCCCAGCTCCTCGCGACGTGTTGGCGGGAGGCCTCGTCTGTGGGGATCTCGGGACGCTCGCCCACCAGAAGCCCATCCCCTGGTTGCGCACCAAAGCGCCTGCCTGGCTCAGCTCGCCGACCCAATCGGGACGGGTGGCGAGCCAGAAGAAACCCTTGGCGCGGATGACCCCCGGCCAGGACGAATTGATGAACTTGTCGAACTGGCCGGATGGAACGGGCGCCGAGCGCGATAAACGAAGCTGCGAATGCCGTACTCGATCGTCTCCGGCTTGTGGTCGGCGAAGCCATAGAGTTCCTTGAACCAGAGGGGGTGCTGCCGAGCCTTGGCGTAATCGAAGCGGCCGGTGTTCAAGACGGTGGCGAGCGGCGCGCGGCTCATGCTGGTCTCGATGACGTCCGCGTCCGGGTTGAGCGAGCGGATGATCTTTCGCGCTGCGTCGACCTGCGCGGGGGTTGCGGCGTCGACCTTGTTGAGGACGACGACATCGGCGAACTCGATCTGTTCGACGAGCAGATCGACCAGCGCGCGCCTGTCGTCGTCCCCGGCGGTTTCGCCGCGATCGTGCAGGAAATCGGTCGATGTGTAATCCTTCAGGAGATTCACTGCGTCGACCACCGTGACCATGGTGTCGAGGCGTGCGACATCGCCGAGACTCTCTCCGGCCTCGTCGCGGAAGTCGAAGGTGGCGGCGACCGGCAGCGGTTCGGAGATGCCGGTGGACTTGATCAATAGGTAATCGAATCGCTTTTCGTCCGCGAGCCGCCGAACTTCCCGCAGAAGATCGTCGCGCAAGGTGCAGCAAATGCAGCCGTTGGTCATTTCGACCATTTTTTCGTCGGTGCGGGAGAGGTTGCCGCCCTCGCGAACGAGGTCGGCGTCGATATTGAGTTCGCTCATGTCGTTGACGATCACCGCGACGCGCTTGCCCTCGCGGTTGTTCAGCACGTGGTTCAAAAGAGTGGTCTTTCCGGCGCCGAGGAAGCCGGACAGGACAGTGACAGGAAGTTTTTCAAGCATGCTTGTTTATTGCTCCCGCGTTCAGAGGGTGATGACGTAATCGGGGGGATTGCCGGCGAGGGCGGCATAGAGCTGAGGAAAGCACCCGGCCTGAACACCAGCGATCGTGCCTTTCGGCGCGACTTCACCCTTGCCGCATTGTTCGAAGGCGCCGTCGGCCATGTTCCGACGGACGGCGCACTGATCGCACATCATGAGAAGGATGTTTTGCTTTTTGGCGATTGCCGCGAGCCGCTCACCGACGAGATCGCCGGCGCGCAGGACGTAAAGATTGTCATCGAAGAAGAAAATGCCGACGACAGCGGCGCCGTGCGAGCCATCCTCCAATTGCGGCAGGATCATCGTCGCTAACTTGAAAGTAGAAGCCATATTTGTGGCGAACACATATGCAACTTTCACGACCGGGCTCCCTTGATCATAGCGTTTTGCTTTCCGTTGCTGTGGGCCGGCGGACGGTCTTCTGCCGACCGTCAAAACATCCTGCGGCGGCGTCTGCTCGAGGCGCTCTGGGCGGCGCCCCGTCCCTTGAGCGCCTATGAGTTGCTGCCGCTCCTAGGCGAGTCGTTAGGGCGGAAGCTGACGCCGGCCACGGTCTACCGGGCGCTCGACTTTCTGCACAAGCAGGGATTGGTCGCCCGAATCGAGAGCCGCAACGCCTTCGTGCCTTGCGCTCATCCAGACCATCCGCACACCTGCGTGTTCTTCGTCTGCGATCGCTGCGGCGCTTCGGTGGAGATCGAGGATCCCGCTCTGGAGCGCCGGCTGGTGCGGGACGCCTCCAGCCTCGGCTTCGAGATCGGCCGCAAGGTGATCGAGCTGCGAGGCGCCTGCGCGCAATGCCGCGCTGTGAAACGGGCTGTTCTCCCAACCGATGACCGCGCCGCCATTTCGGGATAGGCGAGATGAAAGAAAGCGCTCCACAGGCCTCCAGCGCCGACCGGCAGAAGCAGAAGCCAGGAGAGATAACGGTCCGATACCGGCCGGCTCCTGCCCAAAGCCGCGCAGGCCAGGGCCGCGACGAAGAGAAGCCCCGAAAAATTCGTCAGCAAGAAGCGGATCAGCGCGCCGATCAAGGAATGCTCCATGGCCGGCCGCTCACTCTTCGTCGTTTGGCGGGATGAGGACGGCGGCGCCGGAGATGCGGCCGTTGCGCAGATCCTCCAGCGCCTCGTTGGCGCGCTCCAGAGGATAGAGCGTCGTCGACGTTTTGACCGGAACCTTCGGCGCGAGAGCGAGGAATTCTTCCCCATCCCGGCGCGTCAGATTGGCGACCGAGCGGATCATGCGCTCCCCCCAAAGATCGGCGTACGGAAAGGCTGGAATGTCACTCATATGGATGCCGCCGCAAACGACGGTTCCGCCTTTCGCCAATGCGCGCAGCGCCGCCGGAACGAGAGCGCCGACCGGGGCAAAAATCAGCGCCGCGTCGAGCGGCTCGGGCGGAGGCGTCAAGGAGCCTCCGACCCACGCCGCCCCGCATTCGCGCGCGAAAGCCTCGGCCGCCGCGTCGCCCGGCCGGGTGAAAGCGTAAATCTCCCAGCCCTGGTGCTTTGCGACTTGCGCAATGATATGCGCCGCCGCGCCAAAGCCGTAAACGCCGAGCCGGCGCCCGCGCCCGGCAAGGCGCAGCGACCGATAGCCGATGAGGCCGGCGCAGAGCAGGGGCGAGGCCTCGACCTCGCTGTAAGCATCGGGCAGCGCGAAGCAAAACCGCTCGTCGGCGACAGTAAATTGCGCAAATCCGCCGTCGATGTCGTAGCCTGTGAAGCGCGCCTTATCGCACAGATTTTCGCGGCCGGAGCGGCAGAAATCGCAGACCCCGCAGGTCCAGCCGAGCCATGGCACGCCGACTCGGTCGCCAAGCTTGAGGCGGTTTGCTTTCGCGCCGAGGCCCACGACGACCCCGGCGATCTCATGGCCGGGGATCAGCGGCAGTTTCGGCCGGGTCAATTCCCCATCGATGATGTGAAGGTCGGTCCGGCAGACGGCGCAGGCATGGACCTCGATCAGCGCCTGATGGTCCTCCGGGCTTGGCTTCGCGACCTCCTTGAATGAGAGCGGCTTGCCCAAACCTTCAAAAATCATGGCTTTCATCGGCGTCAAATCCGATTTTTGACGGCTGCTCGCCAGGGAGCTTATCGGCTCCCGCGCGCAAAATTCAAATCGATTTCGCGAACGCCTATGTCTAGGGTGAACGCAGCGCTGTTCCTGTGTTCACCTCGGAGTCCTACGAACTTTTGCGGGATAGAGTATTCTGACAAGAAAAGCGGGGACGAGATTGAAACTAACGGCGTCTGCGGCAGGTCTGCGTGATCCAGTGGCATCGGCAGAAATCATAGGCACTGCCGAAGAAGCTGCCTATTGTGACGGCTCTGAGCGTGGCGATGTTATGCTGGGAGAGAAAAAGTCAAACAACGATTGCATGACCTTGTGGAGGCTACCTGATGGCCGCAAAGGGAAATCCGAATTACTGGCAGGAAACTCATGAGCCATTGAACTTGGAGCTGGACTTCGTCGCGCGCCAATGCTGGGTGAAAAATCCGCCTGTGGCGGATCTTCAACTCCAATTTGTTCCCCACCATGCAGGAAAACACTGCCTTCAAAGTGTTCGGCTATCGCGACTGGGAAACGAGGGGGGCGCCCACGCGGTTGCCGTGGGCCTGCTTCGGGATGCCGTTGAAGCCCTGTCCGTTGTCGCCCTCTCAATCTCGCCCGACGGTGAGAAAGTGCGCCTCCTCCGGGAATGGAATGAAAATAGGCTAAGTGCGGGAGAGGTCCGGAAGCACCTTGAGGCAAAGGTGTGGCCAAGTGTGACGATCACTGGCCTGTGGGGGGAGCCTTGGAGCAAATTCTGGGCGGATTTGGCTGGCGCGGTTCAACCGTACGCACATTTCACTTCTCTGCGCATGGCCTGGCACCAGCATGTCCAGCGTGCCCAAATCATTGACGGCAAATGGCGCCTCTGGGTCGGGGTGAACCACCCATCCGGTGATTTCGACCTTTATCGAGGCGCCCGTATAGGTGCCTTCCAGCTCACAGTGTTCTGGGCTTTTGCAGAGATAGTCTGCGCGTTCAATGCAGGTCCTGAGGAGCGCGTTCGAAACCTTGCATCACTGGCGAACGACGCCAAGTTGTGGCTCGCGAAGAACGAAGTCTTTTTCCAAAAAGAGAAATGGGAGGTTCAGCTTGTGCCTTTCGTATACCCCAGGGACTGGAATTGCTAACCCCGCACTGGCACATCATTTGTTACAGCAGGATCTCCAGAAGCGGGCCCGCCTTCTACGCGATTTGGTAAGCGACGCCCCTTCATCGAGGCTGTGAGCTCAAAGTTCTAAGATCATCAACTAGGGGTCCCATAGCGCATCCTTCGACTTGCTTTGTCGCAGAATGCGGGCAAGCTGTGTCTGGCGACGAAAAATCGAGGCTTCGATCGGGCCAGCCGGCCGCGGCGGAGCAAGCCGGCGCGGCGAATAAAAAACAGGGAGCTTTTCATGACCGCAAGAAAACTCGAAAAGCCGGAATGGGCCGCCTATTTCGACACTCTGTCGAAAGAGTTGAAGGGCGCGCAGGCGGAAGTCGAAATCGCCTCATTGAAGCTGGGCGATCAGGTGCAGGCCAGCTGGCTGCCGCTCTTCGGCCTCGTGTACGACCGGAAGGATGATCTTATCGAGGTCGCGCTCGACGGAATCGATCATCTGATCAACAAGCCGCGCGACGTCTATGTCGACGAGGGGGAAGGATTGCTCGCCAGCATCGAAATCATCGATGGCGACGATAACCGGCAGATCATCAAGCTGCGGCAGCCGATCGCTTTGCCGGAAGCATGATAGCGCTTCGCTTAGAGCGGCGATGACAGGTCGAGCTGAAACAATTGCCTGATGCGATCGGCGAAGCGCGTTGCCGATTGCTCGACATGGCGCGAGCCGGCCGCATCCTTCGCCGCCAGCATCGCGCGACGGCGCGCCAGCGCTTCTCCCAGCTCCTTCGAAAGGTTTGGGCGCTCTTTCAGGACAGGACG
This sequence comes from uncultured Alphaproteobacteria bacterium, assembly GCA_963789645.1. GTDB lineage: Bacteria > Pseudomonadota > Alphaproteobacteria > Rhizobiales > Beijerinckiaceae > Methylocapsa. The sequence goes on from CAWBLM010000013.1 coordinate 1,258,131, forward strand.
AAGATCGTCGGCATGGATTTCATAGACGACGGCGCGCGTGATCGCCCTCGTGGTCCCATCCTGCGGCTCGCCAAGCAGAAACCCGCCTTCGCCGAAATAATCGCCCGGCGCAAAGCGTAACAGTTCATGCTCCCGCCCATCTCGGATGTAATAGAGAGCGAGCGCGCCGGACTGGATGATGGAGAGCGTCTGCGACAGTGCCCCGCGCTCGAGCACGAGGTCGCCCGCGGCGTATTCCTTTCGTCTCATTTTCGCGGCCAGGACCTTTTTCTGCTCCTCGTCCAGGGTGGCGAACAGCGGCAGGTTTCTGACGATCATCTCGCGCGCGCTCGGAGGCGCGAGCGCCTCGCCCTCGACCGCGGGAGCAAGAAAATCGGCCAGCCCAGGAACGGGCGCAAATCGCAAGCCGGCCGCGACGAAGTGCCTGTACGCGCGGTCGAAAACCTCGTTGCGCGCTTTGTCCGCGATCGAACCTTTGCAAACCCGGTAACTCAGCTCGAGCTCAATCGCGGATGCGTTCAGCGATTTAATCGCGACGGCGGGCGCGGGCTCATGCAGGATCAAGTTGCAGCTCGCTAACGCCTCGAGCGCAACTTCGACGAGATGAGAAGGCGGCGTAGTGGGCTGCAGCCGGACGAGGACCGTTTCGTCATGCGACTCATTGGGGTAGGTGACGTTGACGATCCTGGATTTTGCGACCAGGCTATTGGGTATGATGGCGAGATCATTGCTCGACGTCAAAATGTGGACGGCCTGCCAGTTCACATCGACGATTTTGCCCTCGACGGCGCCGTCGACGATGATCTCGTCGCCGATGCGAAAGGGTTGTCCGAGACCAATGGCGATCCCTGAAAAGACATCCGCCAGCGTGCTTTGCAGGGCAAGACCGGCGATGATGGCGACGGCCCCCGATGTGGCAAACAGCGCGCCGACCGGGACGTTTAAGACGTCGCCGACGATCGCGAGAACGACGCCGAGGTAAATGAGGCCGGCGATCAGTTGCTGGAATAATCGGCTCTCATTCGGGCGACGCTCGAAGATCACGAAGGCGTCGACGACGCCAACAAGGCATCGCGCCAGCGCGATCCACCATATAATTTCGACGAAGTCGACGCCGATCTGTGCGGCCGGTCCCGACGCGGCGGCAGGGTGGGCCCGGTAGGGCTGGATCCCGACGCTGGCGAGCGCCGTGGTCAACGCGACAAAAAGCCCCGCCCTTCCGGAAAGACGCCAGATGGCGGATCGCCGGAAGATCAATATGGCGAAGGACAGAACCGCAAGGATCAACGCCGCGGCGACGACGGCAATCCGCGGATGGTCAGAGATTAGTGGAGGCAACGGCGGCACGTGTCTTTTCCTTGGGCGCGCGCGATGTAGCTAAATATGAGCACGCTTGCGGCGCGTTGTGGATGACCAGTGAGGCGCTGTCAAAGCCTGCTCCACCGACGAGGACGCCACCGGTCGCATATTTTGCGTCCGCGGAGCGTAGCGGATGCGCCGCGCTGCTGCTAAAGTTCCGCCGCCAGTTGGACGCCAGCCTGCGCGATTTGCTCATCCTGCGAGGATTGCACCCCCGACACGCCGATGGCGCCGATGACGCGGCCCTCGTACAGTAACGGCAGGCCACCCTGGATCGGCGTCGCCCCGGACAGAGCGAGCATGGCCAACCGGCCGCCGGCGATCGTATCCTCGATGGCCTTGGTCGGCCTCTTGAACAAAAAAGCCGTGTGCGCTTTTTCCTGCGACACGGCGACCGAACCGACTGGCGCGTCGTCGAGACGCTGCAAGTAGAGAAGATTACCGCCATCGTCGACGATCGCGATCGAGACGGTCCAGCTATTCTTCTGGGCTTCCGCTTCCGCGGCCGCCGCGATCGCTTTGGCGTCGGCGAGGGTCAGGCCCTTCTTTGCGTACATTGATTATGTCTCCTGCGGCTTGGCGTCCGTGCGGCGCCGGCCGCCTGGAGCAAACCGATCGCGAGCGCGGCCTGTGCTCCGCTCCGGTTTTAGCCCGGGGCGACGATTGTTCACAAGCAGTTAGCTACGGGCAACATCGTTCTCGGAGGGGTCTGAGCCACCGACCTCGTGATCCTATGGCTCTCGTATCGAGCGCCGACCGACACCAAAGTGTCGGCGATACCATCCCATCGTCCAATAAACTCGCCTTCCGGATTCGGTGCAATCAATGAAACCCAGATCATGGCCATTGACAGCCCTTCCTCCGGTGGAGGCTTCGCTATGACACATGCTCGTAGAGACGCGCTGTTTGGCGTCAGGCCGAAGCGTTGCGGCCCTGCGCGGGGGCGGGTTCCGGCGCGCAGCCATTGAGGAACTGTGTGACGGCCGCTCGTACGATCACTTCGATCTCGGATCTTTCCGGCGGCTTGCGCAGGCCGATCAGGCATTGAAAGCGGAGCGTGCCCGACAGCATCTCGAGGAAATGATCGGCCCCCTTGCGGCTATCCGCCATGTTGAGTTGACCGCGCGCGATCAAGCGGTCAAAAAAATCGGCGAGGATCGCGCGGCTGCGCCCCGGCCCCAGTTTCCAGAAACGCTCGGCGATGTCCGGGATGCGGGGCGCCTCGGCGATGACGAGGCGATGGAGGCTCAAGACCGCAGGCGAAGTGGCGATTTCGAGGTAGCGAGCGCCGACTTCGCTCAGAACCTGCTCCGGCGCGCGCGGCGCCAGAGTTTCAGGCGTGAGCCCGCGAAAGATCGTTTCGCACGTTTCGGTGATGAGCGCCTCGAACAGCCCTTGTTTACCGCCGAAGCACGTATACAAAGTTTGTCGCGATCCGCCCGACAGCGCGATCACGTCGTCGAGCGTCGCCTCGGCAAAGCCCTTCGCCTGGAAAACCTCGCGCGCAGCGGCCAGGAAAGCAGCCCTTCGAGCCACCCGGCGTTTGCTCGGGGCTCTTACAGCACAGTCAACGTTTGGGGCCGTCATTCAAAAATCCGTGAAGGTCCGCATAACGCAGTTGATATGTACTGTACCGTACAGTATGTCAAGTCGGCATCCCGGAGATTGTTATGGGCATAGTCGGTTTCGCGCTGCGGTATCGCCACACATTTTATGTGTTGGCCCTCATGATGCTGTTCCTTGGCGGCAGCGCAATCTTGACAGCGCCCAAAGACATCTTTCCCAACATCGATATCCCTGTCGTCACCGTCATTTGGCAATATACGGGCCTGACGCCTGAAGAAATGGAGCAGCGCGTCACAACCTACAGCGAATATGCGATCAGCTCCAACGTCAACGACGTGCGCAACATCGAAAGCCAGACGCTATCCGGCATTGCCGTCGAGAAGATCTTTTTTCAGCCCAATGTAAACATCGACCTCGCCCTGTCTCAGATCGTATCCGCCTCGAACTCGATTCGCGCCTTGATGCCGGCAGGCATTCAGCCTCCGATCGTCGTGCAATTCAACGCCTCCTCGGTGCCCGTACTCCAGCTGAGTTTGAGCTCAGACCAGTTGAACGAACAGCAGCTCTACGATTACGGCATTTACCAGATTCGGCAGGCGCTGGCGCCGATTCCAGGCATCACCCTCCCGACTCCCTACGGCGGCAAATATCGCCAGATCATGGTGGATCTCAGATCCCAACGCGCTCAGGGCGCGCGGAATCTCGCCGACCGATGTCCTCAGCGCGGTCAATGCACAAAGCCTGACCTTGCCGTCCGGCGACGCAAAACTCGGCGACCAACAGTTCATCGTCAAGGTCAACGCCACGGCGCAGTCGATCGAAGCGTTGAACCGCATTCCGATCAAGAAAGTCGGCGGCGCGACCGTCTTCCTGTCCGACGTGGCGCATGTTCGCGACGGCTGGGCCGTGCAACAGAACATCGTCCGCGCCGAAGGTAAGCGCTCGGTTCTGCTGACCATCATCAAGAACGGCAACGCCTCGACGCTCGACGTCGTCAATCGCGTCAAGGCGGCGCTGCCCGAGATTCAGAAGGCCGCGCCTCCCGGCATGGACATCAAGCTCCTTTTCGATCAGTCGGTGTTCGTCCAGAATGCGATCGACAGCGTCCTCTCCGAAGGCGCCATCGCCGCCGGGCTGACCGCTCTGATGATCCTGATCTTCCTCGGCTCCTGGCGCTCGACGATCGTCGTCATGGTGTCGATTCCGCTTTCTATCCTGACGTCGATAGCGGTCCTTTCGGCGCTCGGCCAGACCATCAACACTATGACTCTCGGCGGCTTGGCGCTAGCGGTCGGCATTCTCGTCGATGACAGCACAGTGACCATCGAAAACACCCACCGTCTGCTCGAAGAAGGCATAGATTTCGACCGGGCGGTCCTCGAAGGCGCGGCCGGCATCGCCGTGCCGACGCTGATTTCGACGCTTGCCATCTGCTGCGTTTTCGTTTCGGTCTTCTTCCTGCAGGGCGCGGCCCGCTATCTGTTCACGCCGCTCGCCATGGCGGTGGTCTTCGCCATGCTCGCCTCCTATTGCATCTCGCGCACCCTGACCCCGATCATGATCGGGCTGTTGATCCGCAAAGAGCATGAGAGCCACGGCGAGCCGAGCGGCTGGCTGGCGAGGTTTCACGCCGGATTTAACGCGAGGTTCGACCGCTTCCGCGATTTCTACGGTTGGCTGCTCGCCGGCATTCTGCGGCGGAAGATCTTGATGCCCACGGTTGCGCTGCTCGTCATCATCGGCGGCGGCGCGTTGGCGCTGAATCGTCGGCTCCAACTTCTTCCCGGCCGTCGACGCCGGCCTCATTCAGCTGCATGTCAGAGCGCCGGCGCGCACGCGCATCGAGCGCACCGAGCAGATTTTCCAGGAGATCGAGGACAAGATCCGGACCATCATTTCGCCCGAGGATCTGAGGCTCGTGCTCGACAATATCGGGCTGCCGCAACGCCTCTACAATCTCGCCTTCACCGACGGCAGCGCGATCGGCGTCAACGACGGGGTCATCCAGATGGAGCTGAACGAGGGTCATCAGCCGACCGTGGACATCATCAAGAAGCTGCGCCGCGAACTCGCCCTCGCCTTTCCGGACGTTATGTTCTATTTTCAGCCCGCTGATCTCGTCACGCAGGTCTTGAACTTCGGCCTTCCGACCCAGATCGACGTGCAGATTCAAGGGCGCGACCGCGAAAATAACAAGCGGGTGTTGGCGCTCCTGCAGCAGAAGATGGCGCGAGATTCCCGGCCTCGTCGACGCCCATATCCAGCAAGAGCTAAATGCGCCAGAGATGTACTACACAGTCGACCGCACGCGCGCGCAGCAGCTAGGGCTGAACATGCAGGACGTCGCCAACAACCTCAACATCAGCCTCAGCTCGTCGGAGCAGGTCTCTCCCAATTTCTGGACCGATCCGAAAAACGGCATTCCCTATTTTATGCCGGTGCAAACGCCCGAATATCGCATCGCGGACAAGAATCAGCTCGACAATACGCCGCTTGCGGCCGGCGTCGATCCCAATGGAACGCCGATTCCGACCGTTCTCGGCAATCTTGCGACCTCGCAGCGCGTCGGCGTGCAATCCGTCTACAACCAGTCGAATATTCAGACGGTCTACGACGTCTACGGCAGCGCCGGGAAGAATCGCGATCTCGGCTCGCTTGCGGCGGAGATTCACAAAATCGTCGCCGAGCTAGAGCCTCAGCTCAAGCCCGGCAATCACATTGTGATTCGCGGCCAGATCGGAAGCATGGAATCGGCCTTCCGGAATCTCGGGCTGGGCTTATTATTCGCCGCGGTCTTCGTCTACATGCTGATGGTCGTCAACTATCAGAGCTTCGTCGATCCGCTCGCCGTCATCCTCGCGTTGCCCGGCGCCGGGGCCGGTGTCCTATTGATGCTGTTCGTGACCGGCACGACCTTGAGCGTGCCTTCGTTGATGGGGGCCATCATGGCCATCGGCGTCGCCTCTGCCAACTCGATCCTGCTCGTCACCTTCGCCCGCGAACAGCACGAAGCAGGCATGAGCCCCTTCGACGCCGCTCTGTCCGCAGGCACGACGCGGCTGCGTCCCGTCCTGATGACGGCGGCGGCGATGATGGTCGGCATGATTCCGATGGCGATCGGCGGCCCGGGCGAAGAGCAAAATGCGGTGCTGGCGCGGGCCGTCCTCGGCGGCGTCGCCGTTGGCACGATGACGACCTTGCTGTTTGTGCCTTTCCTCTATTCGATCATCGGTCGCTTCGAGCGGCTGAAAAGCAAAGCTCTAGATAGCCAGAGTTTTAAAGTTCCGGCCCACCAAGGATCGCCGTCATGAACATCATGCCGCCTCCGGACGACGCGTTTCATCCAACCGCTCTTCGCGACACGGAGAGGGGGCCGGCGCCGCGCGAGCAAGACGCGACCAAGAACCGCAGGCGGCGGATAATCGCCCGCGCGCTTGGCTTTTGCGCCCTGGTGATTCTCGCGGGCCTCGTCGGTTTTGGCGTCTGGAGCAGAGTGATCCGCAAGGCCGAGGCCGACGCCGTGCTTGAGGCGCGCCTCAATACGATTCCCACCGTGCGCACATTTGTTGCGAAAGAGGATAGCGCGCCGCGCGTGATCGACCTGACCGGCAACATGACCGCATTCGACAGCGCGACGCTTTTTGCGCGCGCGACGGGTTATATCGGCGTTCGTAACGCCGACATCGGAACCAAGCTGAAGAAAGGCGACGTCCTTGCGACGATTGCCGCGCCCGATCTCGATCAGCAACTGGCCCAGGCAAAGGGGCAACTCGTTCAGTTCGAGGCCGCCGTTCAACAGGCTCAAGCGACCGCCGATCTCGGCCGCGTCACTGACCAGCGCACCTCGCGCCTCGTCCAACAAGGTTGGTCGAGCGCGCAACAAGGCGACACCGATCGGCTGACGCTCGCGTCTCGCGTCGCCGCCGTCGCTGTGGCGAAGGCGAACGTTGTCGCTCAGGAGGCGGCGGTGAACCGGCTGCAGCAACTGAAGGATTTCGAGCAGATCAGAGCGCCTTTCGACGGCGTCGTCACCGGCCGCTTCATCGATGTCGGCAGCCTTGTCGCCGCCGATGCGGCGAGCGGAACGCCCGCTTTCTCGATGGCGCGGACGGACGTTTTGCGGGTGCAGGTGTTTGTGCCGCAGGCGGACACTTTCGGTCTCGCAGACGGCGATCCCGCGACCATCACCGTCTCGGAATTGCCGGGACGAACCTTTACCGGACGCGTGGCGCGCAACGCCAGCGCGCTGTCGCCCGGCACGAGGACGCTGCTGATGGAGGTCGATGTCGACAACAAAGACGGCGTGCTCGCCGCCGGTCTCTACAGCACGATCCATTTGCAGGTGCGCCGGCCAAATCCAGTTGTGATCGTGCCCTCGCAGGCTGTGATTTTCGGCCCCGACGGGTTGAAGGTCGGCATCGTCTCCGACGGAAAGGTGTCGTTTCGCAAGATCGATCTCGACGTGGACAACGGCGCTAATGTCGAAGTCCGCTCAGGCCTCAAAGCTGGCGATCGGATCATTCTAAGCCCGCCGGCCAATCTATCCGAGGGCATGAAGGTCACGACGGCTTGAGGCTTAGAGCGCTTCGTCCGCGCCAAGAGAAGGAAAAACCGCAATGACAGACACTAAGGTCAAAATGGAGTTCGCGCCCATCCATGGGACGTCGCTCAGCGTTTCACGCGTGGCGCTGGGGACTTGGGCCATCGGAGGCTGGATGTGGGGCGGCAGCGATGACGCCCAATCGATCGAGACGATCAAGGCGGCGTTTGCTCACGGCGTCAATTTGATCGACACGGCGCCCGTTTACGGGTTCGGCCATTCCGAGGAGGTCGTCGGCAAAGCGCTGGCTGAGGGCGGACTGCGTTCACGCGCCCTCATCGCGACGAAAGTCGGCCTCGAATGGAAGGACGGCAAGGTCTTTCGCAACGCCAGCCGCGAACGGATCAACCGCGAGATCGAGGCCTCTTTGCGGCGCCTGCAGACCAGCCATATCGACATCTATCAGGTGCATTGGCCGGACCCCAAGGTCGCCGTCGAAGAAACCGCCGAGGCGATGAAAGCGCTCTACGAAAAGGGAACGATCGGCGCCATCGGCGTCAGCAATTTCTCGGTCGAACAGATGGAGCGGTTTCGCCAAGTCGCGCCGATCCATGTGCTGCAGCCGCCCTATAATCTGTTCGAGCGGGAGATCGAGGCCGACGTTCTTCCCTATTGCCTCAAGAACGGCATCGCGACCTTCGGCTATGGCGCGCTCTGCCGCGGCCTGCTCTCCGGCCGGATGAAGCCGGACACCGCTTTCGAGGGCGACGATCTCCGCCGCGCCGATCCAAAATTCAGAGAGCCCCGCTTCAGTCAGTATCTTGCCGCCGTGGAGCGGCTCGGCCGGCTGGCGAAGGAGCGCTTCGGCAAGAGAGTGATTCATCTGGCGGTACGCTGGGCGCTCGACCAGGGCATCACTTCGGCGTTGTGGGGCGCGCGCCGTCCGGACCAGCTGCAGCCCGTCGATGAAGTCTCCGGCTGGTCGCTCGACGCCGCGGCGAAAGCCGAAATCGACCGCATTCTGCGCGAAGAGATCACCGACCCCGTCGGCCCCGAATTTATGGCCCCGCCCGCCAGAGCATGATGAGCTAGTCTAGAACCAGCAACCTTCCGTCATCGGCTCGGCGCAGCTCGTCGTCAGCGACGGAGGCTGGGGCAAAGCTGCGATCCGCCGCGCGCCGCGCCCGACTTTTTCGCACCATGGGCGCGGCCCAATTGCCGGTTTTTCGGGGTTGTCGGCTTCGAGGGGATCGCCGCCCATTACATTCGAACTGGAGCGCCTGCGCGCCCTTGAGCCTTGGCGAAAATATGCGATCGAATGCGAAGGTTGGGATCATCCGCGGGCGCCCGCAAAAAAGGAACGAGAGAGACATGAACGCCTTTGACTATTCGTTCAAATCGATCGATGGCGCCCCCTTGCCGCTGGCGTCTTTCAAGGGCAAAGCCGTGCTCATCGTCAATACGGCGTCCGCCTGCGGCCTCACCCCGCAATATGAAACGCTCGAGGCGCTGTACCGGAAATATCGCGATAAGGGTCTGGTCGTTCTCGGCGTTCCCGCCAATGATTTCGGCAAGCAGGAGCCGGGTACGGAAGCCGAGATCAGGCAATTTTGCGAAACGCGGTTCAATGTCGACTTTCCGCTGACGGCGAAGGAGATCGTCATCGGCCCCGACGCGCATCCTTTCTATCGTGGGGTCGTCGCTGAGCTCGGCGAGGCCGCCGCGCCGAAATGGAACTTCCACAAATATCTGATCGGCAAGGATGGAGAGATCGCCGGCACATTCGGATCGCGCACCGTTCCCAACGCGCCGGAAGTCGTGGCGGCGATCGAGACCGCTCTCGCCGCGACCGCTCCACTTCCTCTATAAAGGTTGCCGAGGCCCGTCAGCCATCGGCGAGGGTAAAGCCGACCTTCAACGTCACTTGATAGTGGTCGATTTTGCCGTCCTCGATGTGGCCGCGCGTTTCCTTCACCTCAAACCAGCGGAGGTTTCTGAGCGTTAGGCCGGCGCGCCCGATGGCGGTTTGAATCGCATCTTCGATCGACGTTGGCGAAGAGCCGACAAGTTCGACGACTTTGTAGACATGATCTGACATTGCAACCTCTCCCTGGTTTCCCGCCGAGCATTCTTTGCTCGTCAGCAGATAGGCGCGGCGCGCGCCGCGTCGATCGCGGCAAGAGCCGGATCGCCGGCCTCCTCCAATCGCCGCAATTCATTCTGCGCCCAATCGTAGGACGCCTCGAACACTTCCTCGTAACGCGACCAGTCCATGACGCTTGATCCTGGGAAAGGCGGCGGCGACAGGATGAGATCATGCGGCCCAGCGGCGGGCGATCCTTGACGCGCATTAGCGAAGACGGATTTGTGGATGACGCTGATCGGGCCTGGGCAAGGCGGAAGATGGCGGCGCAACGGATTGAGAAATCTGAAAGCCAGCTCCATGCGTCCCGGAATGCGGTCGTAGTCGACGTCGAAGAACTGCCCTTGCGGCAGGTCGAGCGAAACGACGACGTTGGGGCCGCGCTTGAGCCCCGCCATCGGCTCGAGCGGCACATTGTCGGCGACGCCGCCGTCGACGAGCATCGCGCCGTCCTCGCCGAACACCGGCGGCAGCACGCCCGGAATGGAGCTCGACGCGCGCACCGCCCGCCACACGGGTCCCGAGCGCAGCAGTCGCAAACGGTTTAGCGACAAATCGGTGGCTACGGCGAAAAACGGCTTCCAGACATCCTCGATTTCGGCGTCTCCATAGCGCCGCTTCAGCGCATCGTCGAAGGGGCGGTGATCCAATAGCGAATAGCGTGGAATCGTCATTTTCCGCAGCGCGCGGCTCTCGATGAAAATGTGACGCACGCCGTCGACGACCTCCTGCGGGCCCCGCAGCATCGCGAAGGCCGCGCCCATGGCGGAGCCGACGCTGGAGCCGCCGTAGATGTCGAATGAGACGCCGCGCTCCTGCAAGGCCTTGAAGACACCGATATGCGCCGTCCCGAAAGCTCCGCCGCCGCCCGCTACAAAACCGATAGCGCGACCCGACAGAAATCGCGCGAAGCGCTGGAAATCGCTGTCGTCCTCGCAGGCGAGGTGATAAATCATGCCGACATCGCGACCCCGAAGCCACTTTCGCGTTCCCGTGACGGCGCCACTGCGCCGCGGATGCAGGCGCGCGAGCCGGCGCCGGGCGGGCGGAATGAGTTCGAAGGCGTAAGCCTCGACGTCGTTGACCGGCTGCGGTCCCTCGCCTTCGACAATGATGACGAGCTCGTCCGCCTGACGCAGGCACGCGCGCGTCCAGCCGTCCAACTGCGCGTTAGCAATGAGGAGGGAGAGTTCCCCCACGCCGTGGCGCTCCTCACCATTCGCGCAACAAAGAATGGCGCCGGTTTTGTCGCCGGCAAAAACCGCGTGAATGCGTTCCAGGAAAATCGGCGACAGCGCGCAGCGGCCGCCCGAGATCACGGCGACCACCGACGCTGGCGCAAGATAGGGCATATGCAACAAGTTGCGCGTCGTCGTATCGAGTCTGCGGGCGAGTTGCGTGATCAGATTGCGCTCAATTCCTGGCGCGATGGATTTGATGCGTTCGAATGCCGCGCAATCGATCTCGACGACGACGGACGGGCGCAATGCAGTGACGCTCGCTGTGCGCCGACCGCCAGCGAAAAAGGCGATCTCCCCAATCGGCTCGCCGACCCCGATCTCGGCGACTGCCTGATCTCTCTCGATGACGCGAGCCTCGAACCGCCCCGACAGGACGATATAGAAGGCTTCCGCCTCGTCGCCCTCCGTGACCAGCGTCTCGCCGCGGGCTGCTTCGCGCAGGCGCAGTTGGCTCGCGACCGCGCCAAGGCTCGCTTCGGGCAGATCGCGAAAAACCTCTAGGCCGCGCAGAATCGCGATTTCGTCTGACGCCAGGATTGCTTGGCGGTCCAGCATCGCAGGTCCGGTTCGCGCGGCGCCGGTAAAGCCCGGGCTCTTCAGCTGTTTTCAATCTACTTCGATCGAGGGCGCCGTTCCATATTTTTTGAGTCTGCGCGGCGACCGCAATCGGCTAGAGCGGGATCAGGAAAAGTGGAGACCGGTTTTCCGCCCGCATCCCGTTCCAAATTATAGGAATCGATCACGTTCATGACTTTGGACCGTTTCCGTCCAAAGCCATCGTGATCTGAAGTAGCGACAGCCGTTCGCCATCGGCAAGGCCGCAAGAGTGAAAAGCAAAATGACAGGCGCGAAAGCCCGCAGCTGGGCGACGCCGCGCGACGATCATCTCGGTCTTCTTGAGAACCATCAGTTCGGATGCGGCCTTTCCCGATCGATCCAGCGCCAGTCCTGAATGGGACCGGGTCAAGGCCGGCGGAATCGGATTCGAAGGCGGCTGGCGGATCTATTCGAGCGGCTCAGGGCTTTTCACAAATCATCTTCTGCGCCGTTTTTGGCAAACAGGCTGTGGCGGAGCGTACGGCAACCCGATCGCGAATGAGCGTGATGCTGGCGTGGGATCTCGACGAACGGTTTTAGCGGATTGCGTACGCGAAAAAGCGACCGAACTTTGCAAGCTCGGCGACGCGAGCGCTAAGAACGGACCGCCCAACATGATCGTCATCATAATGCGACCAATCGCGCCCTTTCCTTCTGAAGCTTGGCGTAGCGCTCGCGCAGCGAAGTTGTCGCGGCGGGGCCCGGAACAAAAGCAAATCGCGATCCGGTCAGCGGCGCACCGGTCGCCCGATCGACGAGGACCGGATCGACGACGAGGTCGGTCTCCTGATCGACGATTTGAACGTGCTCGCCTTCGGACGCGAACTGGCTATTGCCGAAAGCGACAAGGGCGAACAGCACCGGCAGGAAATCGCGGCCCCTCGCCGTCAGCACATAATCATACCGCTTCGGACGTTCGTTGTAGAGCCGGCGCTCGAGAAGGCCGTCCTCGACGAGCGAGTTAAGCCGCCGCGTCAGCATGTTCGGAGCGATTTTAAGACTGACCTCGAACGCGTCGAAGCGGGTGACGCCTCTGAAGGCGTCGCGCAGGATGAGGATGCTCCACCATTGGCCGACCCTTTCGAGGCTGCGGGCAATGGGGCATTCCATGGTTTCAAAACTCTTGCGGCGCATGGCTCTCACTTAAAAGCGACGTTTCCCTTTTCGCCAGTCAGCACCGCGTGCTCCGCAGCTTCAACGGTGATCCAGGAACGCTGCACTTTCCCGAAATCACCCTTCGAACCCTAAGACGCCAACAGCTAGATCGCCCAGTTGAAGCCGCCCGCCCCCTCGCGCTTGCTCTCGTTCACGCCGATTTAAGCGCGTTGGCGTCGATCGGCAGTTTCCGCAATCGCTTGCCTGTGGCGGCGAAAATCGCGTTGACCACAGCAGGCGCTATTCCGGCCGTCCCTGGCTCGCCTGCACCTCCTGGCGCTTCCTGACTTTGAATAAGGTAGACTTCTATTTTGGGAGCTTCATTGATCCTGAGCAATTGGTAGTTATCGAAATTGCTCTGCTCGACTCTGCCGTCCTTCAGCGTGATCTCGCCATAGAGCGCCGCCGTGATCCCGAAGATGGCCCCGCCCTGAATCTGCGCCTGCAAAGTGTCGGGATTGACCTGGCGGCCGCAGTCGAACGCCGAGACCACGCGCTCGACGCGCACCGTTCCATCTTTGTCAACAGCGACTTCGGCAATGTGCGCGAGATAGCTGCCGAAGCCGAAGATGAGGGAAACTCCCCGCCCCTTCCCGGCCGGCATAGGCGAGCCCCAGCCGGCCTTGTCGGCGGCGAGATCCAGCGCCGCTTTGGCGCGCGGCGATTTGCCGAGCAGCGCGCGGCGAAACTCCACCGGATCCCGCTTCGCCGCGACCGCGAGTTCGTCGATGAAGCCTTCGACCATGAAGGCGTTGTGTGTCATGCCGACGCCGCGCCACCAGCCTGTCGTCATCCCGGCCGGCGGCTCGCTGCGCACGTAGTCGATGAGAAGATTGGGAAAGTCATACGGGCCAAAAGCGCCCTCGACGGCGTCGGAATCGAGGCCATCTTTGAAAAATGGCGGCGCCCAACGCGCCAGTATCGACGAGCCGACGACGCGATGGCTGAAGGCGACGGGAACGCCCTTCTCATCAAGGCCGGCCGCAAGCACGTCGTAATAATAGGGCCGGTAGACGTCGTGTTGAATGTCTTCCTCGCGCGACCATATCACTTTCACCGGACCCTCGACCTGGTTTGCTATTTTGGCGGCGAGCGCGACGCCATCGGCGTCTAGACGGCGGCCAAAACCGCCGCCGATCAAATGATTGTGCACCTTCACTTTGTCGAGCGGGAGGCCGGTCGCTTGCGCCGCGGCGGCCTGCGCGCGCGTGATCACCTGCGTGCCGACCCAGACCTCACAGCCGTCCTTGCGCGCATGGACGGTGCAATTCATCGGCTCCATGGCGGCATGGGCGAGGAAGGGCTGGTGATACACCGCTTCGATTTTTTTGGACGCGGCGGCGAGCGCTTTGGCGATGTCGCCCTCCTTCGTGGCGACGACCCCATCGGATTTGGCAGCTTGCTTCAGCTGTTCGATGAGGTCGGCTTGGGAAAAATGCGCGTTCGGACCGTCGTCCCATGTGATGTCGAGAGCAGCGAGGCCCTTTTTCGCAGCCCCGGTGTGATCGCCGATCACGGCGACGGCGTCGTCGAGCTTTACGATCTGGCGGACGCCTTTGACGGTCTTCGCCTTGCTGTCGTCGACGCTTTTGAGCTTTCCGCCGAACGTCGGGCAGGCGGCGACGGCGGCGAATTTCAGGCCTGGGAGCAAGACGTCGATGCCGTAGATGGCAGAGCCGTTTACCTTTGACGGCGTGTCGACGCGTTTGGCAGGCGACCCGATGAGCCGAAAATCCTTCGGATCCTTCAGCGCGACCGCATCCGGAACCGGATAGGCTGCCGCTTTCCCGGCGAGGGCGCCATAGGCGAGCTTGCGGCCCGAACCGGCGTCGATGACTTCTCCCTTCTCGGCGCGCAAGGACTTGGGGTCGACCTTCCATGTGTCGGCGGCCGCCTTGATCAGCAGCGTGCGCGCGATTGCGCCGGCCTCGCGTAGCGGCTTCCAGAACCCACGCACGGAGGTCGAGCCGCCGGTCACCTGAAAGCCGATCAAGGGGTTGGCGTAGAGTTTGTCGTCCGGCGGCGCCTGTTCGAGGCTCACCTGCGAGAGATCGACTTCCAGTTCCTCGGCGATCAGCATCGGCATCGCGGTGAAGGTGCCCTGGCCCATCTCGACCTGCGCGACGACGAGCGTGATCTTGCCGTCAGGGTCGATGCGCACGTAAGCGTTCGGCGTGAAAACGCCGGACTCGGTGGCCGCCGACTTTCCGGTCAGCCCAGGCAGACGGAACCCGATCAGAAGGCCGCCGCCCGCTGCCGCGCTGACTTTCAAAAAATCCCGCCGCGAAGCACCGCGTGATGACGGAGCTGAGCCTGCGTCTTGGTCCGCGGATGTGAAATGGTCGAAAAGCATGGTTCAGCCTCCCTGCTTCATGGCGCCGCCGCCGGCCGCGATTTTGATCGCTTCGCGGATGCGGACATAGGCGCCGCAGCGGCAAATATTGCCGGACATGGCGTCGTCGATGTCGCTGTCGCTCGGATGCGCGTTGCCAGCAAGAAGCGCCGCCGCCGACATGATCTGACCCGACTGGCAGTAGCCGCATTGGGGCACTTCAAGATCGATCCAGGCTTGTTGGATCTTTGCGCCCGCCGGCGTCTCGCCGATCGCCTCGATCGTTGTGATCGAGGAGCCGCCGACGCTATCGATCGACGTTATGCAGGATCGAATAGGGTTGCCGTCCTGTTGCACCGTGCATGCGCCGCACAGCGAGACGCCGCAGCCGAATTTTGTT
Organism: uncultured Alphaproteobacteria bacterium; assembly: GCA_963789645.1. GTDB lineage: Bacteria > Pseudomonadota > Alphaproteobacteria > Rhizobiales > Beijerinckiaceae > Methylocapsa. The sequence goes on from CAWBLM010000013.1 coordinate 1,273,464, forward strand.
CCTGTCATTCCAAAGACATCGCGTAGAACCCACAGGAGGGGGGTGTCTCCGTCGACGTCGGCGGTGCGCTCTACTCCATTGACTTTGATTGTGTAGGCCATGGACATTTTCCTGGGCTTTTGTGGAGGTCGCCGTGACAACGCTTTTGCGCGCCGCATCCCAAATGCGAACGGCAGCATTGATGATGGGCCGAAGGACGGCCGACGATCCGAAGCATTGCTCCGAACCTTAAGAAGGCGAATTTGCCGCGCGCCTCGACGGGAGTCAAACGAGGCAACTTTCACGATGATAGCTTAATTTCCGGCGCAGGGAAACCGAATAGGCGTTTTTGGCAGAAACGCGCGAGCCGCCCGGGTCGCCGCAACCCGCTGGGGCTTTCGGCGTCAAAACAAGCAGCTAGTTCTACTAAATCACAAAATTGCGGGAGGTTCGCGTCGCGACAAATCTGGTAAGTTGCTGATTCGATAATCGATACTCGGTGTTTGATGTGGATCTCTCCAGGCGAACCAGCCAGGCGCGTTTTGCGGCCTATGTCGAGGCTCTTGCCGAGGTGATCGGGCATGCCGATCGGGCGAGGCCCCTGAACGATTATTGCGTCGGGCTGTTGATGCCCGGCGAGCGCAAGAGCGTCGAGCCCATGGCGGCGATTGTCGCGCCGTCGCGCGTCTCGGCCAAGCACCAATCGCTTCTGCATCTGGTCGGCGAGGCGCCCTGGTCGGACGAGGCGATCCTTGACAAGGTTCGCGAACTGGTTCTGCCATCCATCGAGAGGCAGGGCCCCGTCGAAGCCTGGATCATCGACGACACTGGCATTGCGAAGAAAGGGACCCATTCGGTCGGCGTCGCGCGACAATATTGCGGCAGGCTCGGCAAGCAGGACAATTGTCAGATCGCGGTGACGCTGTCGGTCGCCAATCATGCGGCAAGCCTGCCGATCGCCTACCGGCTCTATCTGCCGGAGGCCTGGGCGAATGATCCGGCGCGCCGCAAAAAGGCGCACGTTCCGAAGGAGGTTGAGTTCAGGACGAAGCCGCAGATCGCGCTCGATCAGATCCGTGCGGCTCATGCCGCGGGCGTTGCGCCGGGCGTCGTTCTGGCTGATGCGGGATATGGCGTCAACGGCGGCTTTCGCGCCGGCGTGACGGCGTTGGATCTGCCTTACGTCGTCGGCGTGCAATCGACGTTGACCGTTTGGCCGCCCGGTCAGAAGCCGTTGTCGGCAAAGCCCTGGAGCGGCCGTGGCCGCAAGCCGTCCCGTCTCAACCGCGATGTTGAACATCAACCCGTCACGGTCAAGGAATTGGCGTTGAGCTTGAAGAAAAAGACATGGCGCGCGCTCGCCTGGCGTGATGGTTCGAACACGCCGCTCGCCTCGCGCTTTGCCGCCGTGCGTCTGCGCCCGGCCTCGCGTGATTACAATCGGACCAAACCGCATCCGGTGGAATGGCTCCTCATTGAATGGCCGGATGGAGAAGCCGCGCCGACGAAATATTGGCTCTCGACCTTGCCCAAAGACACGCCTTTGCAGGTTCTGGTCGACAAAGCCAAATTGCGCTGGCGCATCGAACGCGATTACGAGGAGCTGAAAGGCGAACTCGGATTAGCCCATTACGAAGGTCGGGGCTGGCGTGGTTTTCATCACCACGCGACGCTCTGCATCGCAGCTTACGGCTTCCTTGTCTGCGAACGGGAAGCGATTCCCCCCTCAGCCTCCTGGCGACGCAGGACGCCTCCGCTACCCAAAGGTTTCCGACCCCGCGGCGCCGCCGATCCGACCCGAACGTCACGTCCAGAACTCGATCGCGACTATGAGAAAACAGCTCACAGTCGCGCTCGTAAAAACCTTGATACGATGTCCATGCTGTCAAACAATGCGCCGACACAAAGCTGTTCCTATCAATTCATGACACAGTAGAACTAGGCGCCCATTATTTTGCAAAGCCCCGGCTCTGCGGGATAACAGCTCAACACAATGTGAAGCAGCGTGATTATATGCCTAGCCCGATCTATGCAGCGCATTGACTGTTCCACGCCCGTCGGGGGGCACGTTCCAGTGATTTTTTTGGATTGCGCCGCTCTGCGGACGCCAGCGCGTCAACTTGGAATCTGAGCGCCGCCTATGGAGCGTTTTTCTTGCGGTATTCGATCGCTTGGACCTCGACCGCAACCGCGTCCATCACATCGACCACTGGCTCTACCTTGAATTCAAAGGCCGCATAGACGCTACAGACGTAGTGAATGTCTGTTGGTTTATCTGTCTCGACGATCATGTAGCCGCCGTATTCGCCGACCCGGACCACGAACTGTTGGATCGCAAAACTCGCGGGCATTTTCCAGTCTTTGAATATCTCCAATATGCGCTCCTGCGCGGCTTCGTACTCTCTGGAGGACGCAGCCGGGCGCTCGCGCCATGTGATGACGTATTTCATGACGGGCCTCCCTCTGGATGACTTGTCGTCTTCGCGACGTGCGGGTCTATTGCCCCAAGCGAGAATTGCACGACGATCGCCGTATGACGAATCGATCGCAAGCCAGGGGTCAGTCGCGCAACACGTCCTCCTCGAGCGTCGCGCCGGGGCCTCCTGCCTCGCCGCGGCCGCGGCTGGCCGCAACGCCCGCGTCTGGCGCAGTTTGGCCTTTCTTGAAGCCTTCGAGCCGCGCCGCGATGCCGCGCACGACGACATAGAATGTGGGCGTGAACAAGAGGCCGAACAGGGTCACGCCGAGCATTCCTGCGAAAACGGCTGTGCCCAGCGATTGCCGCATTTCGGCCCCCGCGCCTTCGGCGCGGGCGAGCGGCAGCACGCCGAAGATGAACGCAAACGACGTCATCAGAATTGGCCGCAGTCGCGTCCGCGCGGCCGAAACCGCGGCTTCAAACCGCGTGCGCCCCTCCGCCTCGGCCTGTTTGGCGAATTCGACGATCAAAATGGCGTTTTTCGCCGCAAGGCCGACGAGAACGATGAGGCCGATCTCGACCAGGATATTACGGTCAAAATCGCGCGCCGTGACGCCGATCATGGCGGCGAGAATGCACATCGGCACGATCAAAATGACCGCGAGGGGCAAGAGCCAGCTTTCATACAGCGCCGCGAGAAGAAGAAACACGAACACGACGGCGAGACCGAAGGCGAGGGCCGCGGTATTGCCCGCTAGCTTTTCCTGCAGCGCGATTTCGGTCCATTCGAACCCAAAGCCTTGCGGCAATTTTTGCCTCGCGAGATCTCTCGATCGCGGCGATGCCTTGTCCTGAAGAGAAGCCGCGCGCCAGGGCGACCTGGACCTCGGCCGCCGGATAAAGGTTATAGCGAGTGACGCGAAACGGTCCGGTCGTATCGTTCAGCTCCGCGACGGAGCCGATCGGCACCATGTCGCCGCTGGCGTTACGCGTCTTCAAGTTGGCGACGTCGCGCGTCGTCAAGCGAAACGGGTTGTCGGCCTGGGCGGTGACCTGGTAGGTCCGCCCGAGGATGTTGAAATCATTGATATAGGCGGAGCCCATATAGACCGACAACGCTTCGAACACGCGCGCGATCGGCACCCCGAGCAGCTCCGCCTTGGTGCGGTCGATACTGGCGAAAATCTGCGGCGTCTTGGTATTGAACAGCGTGAAGCCCTGAGCGAACCCCGGGTTTCCATGGATCGCTCCGACGAGGCCAAAGGTCGCCGTCTCCAACGCCGGCAGACCGCGCCCGGCGCGATCCTGCACATAGCCCTTGAGGCCGCCGCCGGTGCCGATGCCGGGAACCGAAGGTGGTTCCAGCACGAAGGCGAAGGCGTCGGTCAACACGGCGATGTGCTGGCGCACGTCGGCGAGAATTTTCGCCGCGGTCAAGCCTTTCGGAACGCGGTCCTTGAACGGTTTCAACGCGACGAAGATCACGCCGGTGTTGGTGGCGTTGGTGAAGGTCGCTCCGTCGAACCCGGCGAAGACGACCGCATGTTCGACGCCGTCGCGATGCAGAATAATGTCGGTCGCGTCGCGCAGCACCTTGTCGGTGCGGTCGAGCGAGGCGCCGGGCGGCAGCTGGAAAGCGGCGATCAGGTAGCCGCGATCAAGTTGCGGTATGAGGCCTGTCGGCGTCGTGTTCAAAAGATCGACAGCGAAATAGATCAGTCCGGCGTAAATGATGAGCGCGAGGACGCCGACCCGGATGAGCCGCGCCGTCAATGCGCCATAGCCGATGCTGAGCTTTTCGAAGGTCCAGTTGAAGCCAATGAAAAACCACCGCAGCGGCGTCGACGCCCAATAGATGACGCCGGATTTTTTCGGCTCCGCCGCTCGCGGCTTCAACAAGATCGCGGCCAGCGCCGGAGACAAAGTCAAAGACACGAAGGCTGAGATCACCGTCGCGCTCGCGATGGTGATCGCGAACTGCCGGTAAAAGTCACCCTGCAGACCGGTGATGAAAGCCGTCGGGATGAACACCGCGCAAAGCACAAGGGCGATCGCTAGCAGAGCGCCGCCGACCTCATCCATGGTCTTGTGCGCCGCCTCCTTCGGACTCATGCCGTGTTCGAGGTAGCGTTCGACGTTCTCGACGACGACGATCGCATCGTCGACGACGATGCCGATCGCCAGCACCAGGCCGAACAAGGATAGGGTGTTGAACGTCAGCCCGACACCGCTCATGAACAGAAAACAGCCGATCAGCGAGACCGGAATGGCGATGACAGGAATGATCGCTGCGCGCCACGTCTGCAGGAAGACGATGACGACGAGGACGACGAGCCCGACCGCTTCAAAGAGCGTACGCACGACTTCGTCGACCGATTGCTGGATGAACTCGGTCGGATTATAGACGACCGTATAGTCGATTCCCGGCGGAAAATTCTTCCTCGCCGCGGCCATGGCAGCGCGCACCGCCGCGGCGGTTCCAAGTGCGTTCGAGCCCGGCCGCTGAAAGATCACCATCGCGGTGGCGACGTCCCGGTCGAGATAGGCGTTGACGGTGTAATCCTGGGCGCCGAGCTCGACGCGGGCGATGTCGCGGAGACGCACATAGCCGTCGGCGTCGGATCGGATGACGATATCCTCGAACTGCGCCGGATCGGTGAGACGCCCGAGCGTCTGCACAGACAGCTGAAACGCGGCGGGCGACGATACAGGCGGCTGATTGATGGCGCCGGCGGCGACCTGAAGATTATTGGCCTGCAGCGCGCTGACGACTTCGTCGGCGGTCAAGCCGCGCGCGGCCACTTTGCCGGGATCGAGCCAGATGCGCATGGAGTAATCGCGCGCGCCGAAAATATTGATGCGGCCAACGCCATCGACGCGCCCCAGCGCATCCTTGAGGTAGAGCGTCGCATAATTCGAAATATATTTCTGGTCGCGCGATCCGTCCGGCGAAATCAGATGCACCACCATCATCAGGTCGGGCGAGGCTTTCTCGACCGTCACGCCCTGCCGGATCACCGCCTCCGGCAGACGAGGGGTGGCGATCGCGACGCGATTCTGCACCAGAACCTGGGCCTGGTCGACGTTGGTGCCCGGCTTGAATACGACGTCGATCGACAGCCGGCCGTCGCCAGTCGACTGCGAGGTGATGTAGAGCATGTCGTCGACGCCATTGACCTGCTGCTCGATCGGCGTTGCGACGGTCGCCGCGATGATCTCGGCCGACGCCCCCGGATAGGTGGTCGAAATGTTCACGGTCGGCGGCGCGATCTCCGGATATTCGGAGACCGGCAGCGATCTTTGGGCTATGGCGCCGGCGATCGTCAAAATGATCGACAGAACCGCGGCGAAGATGGGACGGTCGATAAAGAAATGAGAAAAACGCATAACCGTCCTTCGCGACTTGCGGCGGGTCAGTTCGAGGCGGTTGGAAGCGGGATTGCGCCCTCTTTCGGATCGACGACCGCGCCCGGCCGGACGAAAGGATTGGCGATCCCTTCGATCACGACCCGGTCGCTTTCGTTGAGACCTGCGAGGATGACGCGAAGGCCCTCATACATCTCGCCGAGAGTGACGGTTCTTGGAACGATTTTGTTGTCGGACCCAACCGTCAAGACGGTCTTGCTCGCCTGATCCGACGCGATTGCCGCATCGGGGATCAGCAGAGCGTCGAAATTTCCGCCGAACAGCCGCAGCCGGCCGAATGTGCCGGGCAACAGAAACAGATCCCTATTGTCGAAGATGGCGCGGCCGCGAATGGTGCCGGCGCGGGAGTTCAGCTGATTGTCGACGAAGTCCATCACCCCGGCGTGGCCATGGCTCCAGTCGGTTTCGTCGGCGAGGCGAACGATGACCGGATTCCTGACTTCCCGCGAGGAGGGCCGCTCCTTCGCGGCGGCGAGGCGGGCGTAGCGGATATAATCGGCCTCCGAGGCGTCGAAAACGAAATGAATCGGATCGAGCGTGACAATGGTGGTGAGCAGGGTCGCCCCGTTCTGGCCGCCCTGCACCAGATTGCCGACGTTGACTTTATGGTCCGAGACACGCCCCGGTATCGGCGCGCGCACCTGCGTCCATTCCAGGTTGAGCTCGGCGTTGCGCAAAGCCGCTGCGGCGCTGAGCAGCTGCGCCTTGGCGACGTCGAGAGCGGATTTGCGCTGATCGACGTCGCGCGACGTGATCGCCCGGCTCTCAACCAGCTGCTGCGAGCGCAGGACGTCGTTCGTCGCGACTTCCACCTGCGCCTGCGCCTTGGCGACGTCGGCTTTCGCGCTATCGACAGCGATCTGGTAGGGTCGCGGATCAATCACAAACAGCAGGTCGCCGGTCTTGACCATCTGGCCGTCGACGAAATTGATCGTGTCGACCGCGCCGAAGACGCGGGGCCGCACCTCAACCTGCTGAAGCGCCTCGAAGCGCCCGGTGAATTCGTCCCACCGGGTCACGGATTTGGCCAGCGGATGCGCGACCGTGACTTGTGGCGGCGGCGGCCCCCCGGCCGCTGCCGCCGGCAGCGCGTCCGAGCCGCCGCAGGCGATGGCGTAGCAAACCAAGAGCGAGCGCGCCAGCCATGACCAAACGATGAGCCGCATCGAATTCTCCAAGGTCGCCCGCCGCTCGAACCGCTCTGTCTCGCCATCCAAAAGAGGCGGGACGATCGAGTCCAAGCGCGGCGAGCCAAGGCCTGGCCTTGCGGCGCGGGAGCCCTGCGTCTCCAAGCCAACCAGATTGTGACGATGATTGCAACATGCAAGCTTTGCCTCGGCGAGACTCGCTGGCTGGCGCGGCTTGCGTCTGGTTTGGCGAGGAACTCCTCTTCCACCTTGCGCAGGATCCTTCGCCTTTGCGCGCAATTTGGCGAGATTTAGAACTATTCACTCGGGCTGATAGCGATCTCAGGATAAGCGGTTGATTTTAATGACAGGCCTGGGGCACCGTCGGACCGAGCATCTCTTTTGTGAGGCCGCGCCATAGATTGCGGCAATGAAGGTGATCGACACAAACGCTTCGACGAGAAAGGCCGTCCTATATAGTTTTGTTTCCGAACACCATAAGGAGATCAAGGCTGTGAGCGACAAGATTTTGACCACAACCGGCGGAGCGCCGGTTTCCGACAATCAGAACTCCATCACCGCCGGCCCGCGCGGCCCGCTGCTTATGGAGGATTATCAACTCCTTGAGAAACTTGCGCATCAAAACCGCGAACGCATTCCAGAACGCACCGTCCACGCCAAGGGCGTTGGCGCCTTCGGAACCCTGACGGTCGCGCATGACATCACCCGATACACCAAGGCCAAGCTGTTCTCCGAAGTTGGCAAGAAGACCGAGATGCTGGCGCGCTTCTCGACAGTCGCCGGCGAGCGCGGCGCAGCCGACGCCGAGCGCGACGTCCGCGGCTTCGCCTTGAAATTCTACACTGAAGAGGGCAACTGGGACCTCGTCGGCAACAACACGCCGGTGTTCTTCGTCCGCGATCCGCTGAAATTTCCTGACTTCATTCACACCCAGAAGCGCCATCCGAAGACCAACCTGCGCTCGCCGACGGCGATGTGGGATTTCTGGTCGCTCAGCCCTGAAAGCCTGCATCAGGTTACGATCCTGATGTCGGATCGCGGCCTGCCCCAGGGCATGCGCAACATGCATGGTTTCGGCTCGCATACGTTCTCCTTCATCAATGCGCAGAACCAGCGCCACTGGGTCAAATTCCACTTCAAGACGATGCAGGGCATCAAGAACTGGACCAGCCGCGAAGCCGAATCCGTGGTCGCGACAGATCGCGAAAGCGCGCAGCGGGATCTCTTTGACGCCATCGAACGCGGCGATTTCCCGAGATGGCGTTTCTACGTGCAGATCATGAGCGAGGCGCAGGCGGAACAAACGCCGTTCAATCCATTCGACCTCACCAAAGTCTGGCCGCACGCGGATTTCCCGCTGGTCGAAGTCGGCGTGATGGAGCTCAACCGCAACCCAGGAAACTACTTCGCCGAGATCGAGCAATCCTCCTTCTCGCCGTCGAATGTCGTGCCAGGCGTCAGCTTCTCGCCCGACAAAATGCTGCAGGCGCGCATCTTCTCGTACGCCGACGCGCATCGCTACCGGGTCGGCACGCACTATGAATCCTTGCCCGTCAACCGCCCCAAGAACGCGGTCAACACCTATCACCTCGACGGCCCAATGCGCTACGAGTATTCGAAAACCCCAGACGCCTACTACGAGCCGAACTCCTTCCACGGCCCAGTGCAGACCAATGTCCCCGACGAGCCGCCGCTGCCGATTTATGGCGATGCGGCGCGCTATAACCACCGTGAAGGCAATGACGATTACACGCAGCCCGGCAATCTCTTCCGTCTGATGTCGGATCGGCAGAAGTCGCAACTCTTCAACAACGTCGCCGAAGCGATGGCGGGCGTGCCGGCGTTCATCATCGACCGGCAGCTGGCCCATTTCGACAGGGCCGACAAAGCCTACGGCGACGGCGTACGCGCCGCTTTGGCGTCGCACGGCGTCCAGCTTGCGGCGGAATGATCGGTTGCAACATTGGCCTAGCAGCGCAACCGTCTCGCTGCGACGCTGATGAAGCTCAAATTCGATAAACGGGTCGCCGTGCTCGTTGTATCCGCGTGGGGCGGCAAGTCTCTGCGCCAGCGCGGAAGCCGATCCCGGCGCTTGCGGCCGCACGCGGCGCCGCTTTAGCGGTCCATTGCGTGTTGGCCTTGACTGCACATTCGTCGCGCTCGGAAAGCATGGCCTTGCTATCGCGCTCATCGCCGCGAGTGGATGCGCAATCGTGACCTGCGGCGGCGGCGGCGCCTGAACGCAGGCAATGCCTTCCTTGCAATATGCAAGCATCTCCCCGCAATCGCAACGGCCCGGCCGCCTCGTCCCATGCGTCGGAGCGCGCCGGCGGGACTATTCCATTTCCAACTCGACCGCGTCATACGATTCCGGCAATGAAGATGATTGACATAACCGCTTCGACGCGGGAGCCCGTCCCGCCGTAGTCTGCGTCACCGGCAAACAGAGGAGAGGCAGTCAGTCTCAATATCCCCTGCCACAGGCCCTCTTGGGGCGACCTATCATGCTCACTTTGAGTTTTATCGGTCGTGACCCGAAGCAGACGCTCGGATTGATCTCCTTGATGGATCTCGATGCCGACGACGGTGGCGATCTCGCGACCGCAAGCGCAGCGGGCGAGCGCAAAGTGAGGCGATGGCGCGATGCGTTGCTGGCCGTGAAGCTGGAATTCTACTATATAGGAAACGGGAAAAGCGGAACACGATCGGAGAGGAACATGACAAGAGAAAGCAAGTGCCCGTTCCCGGGCGGCGCGCACACGAACCGAGAGTGGTGGCCGAACCAGCTGGACCTTAGGGTTCTCCACCAGCACTCCGCCCTGTCCAATCCGATGGGCGAGGCGTTCGATTACGCCAAGGAATTCAAGAGTCTCGACCTGAATGCCGTGATCGAGGACCTTCACGCCCTCATGACGGACTTGCAGGATTGGTGGCCGGCCGACTTTGGCCACTACGGCGGGCTGTTCATTCGAATGGCCTGGCACAGCGCAGGCACGTACCGCATCGGCGACGGCCGCGGCGGCGGCGGACGCGGCCAGCAGCGCTTCGCGCCGGTCGGGAGCTGGCCGGACAACGCGAACCTCGACAAGGCGCGCCGGCTCTTGTGGCCGATCAAGCAGAAATATGGCCGGAAAATCTCCTGGGCCGACCTCATGATTCTCGCGGGCAACGTCGCCCTCGAGTTGATGGGCTTCAAGACGTTCGGTTTCGGCGGCGGGCGCGTGGACACCTGGGAGCCCGACGAGGACATCTATTGGGGCCCTGAAGGCAAGTGGCTGGCGGATGAGCGCTACACCGGCGACCGAGATCTTCAAAATCCTCTCGGCGCCGTGCAAATGGGCCTGATTTATGTGAATCCGGAGGGGCCGAACGGCAATCCGGATCCGGTCGCTGCGGCGCGGGATATCCGTGAGACGTTCGCGCGCATGGCGATGAACGACGAGGAGACGGTCGCGCTCATCGCCGGCGGTCACGCTTTCGGCAAGACCCATGGCGCCGGCGACGCCGCGCTGGTCGGCCCGGAGCCGGAAGCAGCTCCCATCGAGGAACAGGGCCTCGGCTGGAAGAGCCAATTCGGAACCGGCAAAGGCGCAGACGCCATCACCGGCGGGCCGGAAGTCACCTGGAGCGCGACGCCGACGAAGTGGAGCAACAATTACTTCGAGAACCTGTTCGGCTACGAATGGGAACTAACGAAGAGCCCGGCGGGCGCCTATCAGTGGACGGCGAAAGGCGCCGCCGCCACGATTCCGGACGCTTTCGACCCGGCGAAGCGGCATGCGCCGACCATGCTGACCACCGACCTCTCGTTGCGGCTCGACCCAGTCTACGAAAAGATTTCGAGGCGTTTCTACGAGAATCCGGATCAGTTGGCAGACGCGTTCGCCCGGGCCTGGTTCAAGCTGACGCATCGCGACATGGGCCCGATCGCGCGTTATCTCGGCCCGCTCGTTCCGAAGGAGGAGCTGATCTGGCAAGACCCGGTCCCCGCCGTGGATCATCCGCTGATCGACGAGCAGGACATTGCCGCTCTGAAGGCGAAAATCCTCGCGTCCGGCCTGTCCGTTTCCGAGCTCGTCTCGACGGCTTGGGCGTCGGCTTCGACGTTCCGCGGCTCAGATAAGCGTGGCGGAGCGAACGGCGCCCGCATTCGCCTCGCGCCGCAAAAGGACTGGGAGGTCAATGAGCCCGCTCAGCTGGCGAAGGTTCTGCAGACGCTTGAGGCGATCCAAAAGGAGTTCAACGCCTCACAGTCCGGCGGGAAAAAGGTCTCGCTCGCCGACCTGATCGTTCTCGGCGGCGGCGCGGCCGTTGAGAAGGCCGCGAAGGCCGCCGGGCGGGATGTGAAGGTCCCTTTCAGGCCGGGGCGCATGGACGCGTCGCAGGAGCAAACCGACGCCCATTCCTTCGCGCCGCTCGAACCGGTCGCCGACGGGTTCCGCAACTATCTTCGCGGCAAGCAGCGCCTGTCGCCTGAGGAGTTGCTGGTGGATCGGGCGCAACTGCTGAGGCTGACGGCGCCTGAGATGACGGTTCTTGTTGGCGGCCTGCGCGTCCTCGGCGCAAACGCCGGGAAGTCCCCGCACGGCGTCTTCACCAAGCGGACAGAGACGCTGACGAACGACTTCTTCGTCAACCTCATCGACATGGGCACGCAATGGACGCCGTCCGCCGAGACTGAAGGTGTGTACGAGGGGCGCGACCGGAAGACGAACGAGGTCAAGTGGACCGGCACCCGCGCCGACCTGATCTTCGGTTCGCACTCGCAACTACGCGCCCTCGCGGAAGTCTATGCTTGCGCGGACTCGGAGGAGATGTTCGTGAAAGACTTTGTGGCGGCGTGGAACAAGGTGATGGACCTCGATCGCTTCGACCTTGTTGCCTGATCTCCCTGGAGCGGAGAAAACTAAGGAGCGGCGAAAACTCGCCGCTCCTTTTTCGTTCATGCCGCGCTGAGATTGCCGAAGGGCAACACGCGTATGCGCTTGCCGGTCGCGGCGAACACGGCGTTGGCGACCGCTGGACCGATCGGGGCGACGCCCGGCTCACCGACGCCGGTCGGCGGCTCTGCCGATGGGACGATGTGCACCTCGACCTTCGGCATGGCGTCGATGCGCAGCACCTCATAGCCGTCGAAATTGCTTTGTTCGACCTCACCGTCCTTGAGGGTTATCGCGCCGTAGAGCACGGCCCCGAGGCCAAAGCCGATGCCGCCCTCCATCTGCGCAGCGATGATGTCGGGATTGACCGGCACGCCGCAATCGACGGCGCAGACGACGCGATCGACTTTGACCTTCCCGTCCGCGACGGTGACTTCCGCGACTTGCGCGACATAGGTGCCGAAGGCCACGGCTACGGCGACGCCGCGGCCCCTGCCTTTCGGCAGCGGATCACCCCAACCAGCCGCCTTCGCCGCCAGCTCCAAAACGGCCTTGTGCCGGGGGCTATGGCCCAAGAGCGCCTGCCGGAACGCAAAGGGATCCTTGCCTGCGGCCGCGGCGGCCTCATCTATGAAGGATTCGACGGCATAGGCCGTGTGCGAACTGCCGACGACGCGCCACCATAGAACCGGCACCCCGGCCTTGGTCGTCGTCAGCTCGACCGACAGATTGGGAACGCCGTAAGGCAGATTGGCCGCACCCTCGACCGACGTTCCATCGACGCCATCCTTGACCATAACGGCCTCGAAAGCCGTCCCGGCGATGATCGACTGGCCGACGATGCGCTGGCGCCAGCCTGTCAGCTCGCCCTTGGAGTCGAGCGCGGCCTCGAGCTTATGGACATAGGCGGGACGGTAGCGGCCGCCCTGGATGTCGTCCTCGCGGGTCCATTGCAGCTTGACCGGAACGCCATTGGCGCCGAGCGCCTTGGCGATCGACACCGCCTCGACGATGTAGTCGGAGACGGCGTTGGCGCGCCGCCCGAAGCTTCCGCCCGCGAACAGCGTGTTGATCTTGACCTGCTCCGGCTTCAACCCGGCGACGCGCGCCGCATTGTTCTGGTCGACCGTCTGGAACTGGTCGCCCGCCCAGATCTCGCAGCCATTGGCGTCGAGCTTCACGACGGCGTCGAGCGGCTCCATCGGCGCATGGGCGAGATAGGGAAACTCATAGCTGGCGGCGATCGTCTTCGCCGCGCTCTTCAAGGCGCCCGCGACGTCGCCCTCGACGCGCGCGGGCAGACCCGGCTGATCAGCCAGACGGCGATACTCGGCGAGGATCTCCGAAGAGCTTCGCTTCTCCGCTTTGGAATTGTCCCACGCGACTTTGAGCGCGTCGCGGCCCTGCTTCGTCGCCCAGAAGCCCTTACCGACCACGGCGACGCCGGCCGGGATCTCGACGACGTCGACGACCCCGGCAATGGCTTTGGCCGCCGCCGCGTCGAACGAAGCGACGGTCGCGCCGAACCGAGGCGGGCGTTTCACCAGCGCGACGAGCATGCCCGGCAAAACCACGTCGATCGTAAACTGCGCCGTGCCGTCCGTCTTCGGCGGTACGTCGACGCGCGGCAGCTGCTTGGCGCCGATCAGCTTGAAATCCTTGGGATCCTTCAAAGCCACCTTGGCCGGCGGCTGAACGCTCGCCGCCCGCTCGGCGAGCGCGCCGAAGGTCGCCTCACGCTTGCTCGCCGGATGGCGGACGACGCCGCGATCGACGGTGATTTCGCCCGCCGGCGCGCCCCATTGCGCCGCAGCCGCGGCGATCAGCATGGCGCGTCCCATCGCGCCAGCCTCTCGCAATTGCATCCAGGAATTGGCGATGGCGGTGCTGCCGCCGGTGCCTTGCACCTTAAAGGCGAGATTGGCGTAGCGCGTGACGTCGGCGGGCGCGCTTTCAACCCTGATCTGGCTCCAATCGGCGTCAAGCTCGTCAGCCAAAATGGTGGCGAGCCCTGTGTAAGCGCCCTGCCCCAATTCGACATGCTTGGACATGACGGTGACGCTGTTGTCGGGCCTTATGACGAGGAAGGCGTTCGGCGCGAACTCCACAGCCGTCGCATCGGCTGCGAAAACGCGGCGCTGCGGCAAGGCAAGGTGGAAGGCGATGGCAAGGCCGGTCAAGGCCGCGCCCCGCAGCACGCCGCGTCGGCTTGTCGCGGGCAGCTGATTTGTGATCGCGTTCATGTCCTCAGCCCTCCAGCGTGTGCGCAGCCGCGTGGATCGCGGCGCGGATGCGGACGTAGGTGGCGCAGCGGCAGATGTTTCCCCGCATGGCTTCGTCTACGTCGGCGTCGGTCGGCTTGGCGTTTTGCTCCAGCAGCGCCGTCGCGGACATGATCTGACCCGACTGGCAATAGCCGCATTGCGGAACCTGCAGATCGATCCACGCTGCCTGGACCGCCGTGGCCTCTCTGCTTTCGAGCCCTTCGATGGTGCGCACATGCTGGCCCTTGACGGAACCGAGCGGCGTGACGCAGGAGCGGGTCGCCTGGCCATCGATGTGGACCGTGCAGGCCCCGCATTGAGCAATGCCACACCCGAATTTGGTCCCATGCAGGCCGGCGACTTCACGGATCGCCCACAGCAGCGGCATATTGGGATCGGCGTCGAGCGCGACCTCTTTGCCGTTAAGGATGAATGACACGGTCATAAACCTGTCTCCAAGTTTGAAAGCTACAAACGAAGTATTGGCGTTCGAGCAACGCTCGCGCCGCAGCTCGCCATCCGCCTCCTCTGGATTGCGCCGGATCGAGCGCGCCGGACAGCGCGCCTCGCCTACAGCCCCCATGGCGGCACGATCCGCGCGGGAGCCTGACTGATGGGTCAGATTTAGCCAATCCATCCCGGGAGCGCCAGCGGGTGGGCGTTCACGGTCGGGTGATGCCCGCCGCGCCGCCTTCGCTCATGCCTTCGCGCGGGCTTCGGTAAAGTCGGAGATCCAACGCGCCAACTCTCTCAGATCCTGGCGCAGCTGATCAAGCGCAAAGCCAAGGCCGAACAGCCGCTCGATGGCCTCGACGGAGAGGTCTCGGGTAAGCCCCTCCCGGCGGAGCGCGGCGATCTCGTCTTCATAGGCCTTGAGGGCCGCATCGAGTTCGGCGAGCGAAAGCGCCGCGCCCGACAGCAGCGAGGCGCCGCCCTCTTCGAGGACATTAGCCGCGCTATCGGCAGCCGCCTCGACGAAGGGCGATAATCTCGCCCGGAACCCTTCGGGAAGCGGGGCCGCGGCGGCGCGGCCAATGATTACAAGGTCGTGACGCAACCGCAGCAGCGTGGGGAGCAAAGGCCTGAGGTCCGGCTCCGACGAAAAAAAGGCTGCGCGCTCGCGCCGCGCCTCGTCGACGATGGATTCGAGCCGCGTCAGAGCCGGCCCGATGCCGGCCTGGATCTCGGTGACCCGCGGCCGGTCGAGCGAGACGGCGCAGCCGGCGAGCAGTTGGCGAAGCGCGGCCGCCATAAGCCGAAGCATGTGCGCCGCCGCCTCGAGCCCCAAATGATGCGCGCGCATCGGCAGGACGAAAAACGAAACGACGAGGGCGGTGACGCCGCCCAGCGCCACTTCGATGACGCGAAAAAAGGCGGATTCGAGCGGTGAGACGTGTGTGATCGTCGGCGCCAGCAGCACCATGACGGCGGTGAAGGGTGCGGCGCTGAAACGCGGCCGGATGGCGCCGAGAAACGCCAGGGGCGCAATCGAAAGGGCGAGAATCGCCAAGAATGCCAGCTCGCCGTTATGCGGCACGATCGCGGCTATGAAGCCGCTATAGACGGCCCCGCCCAGCGTGCCGACAAGATAGTCGATCGTCGTCTTCAGCGATTTGCCAAGGCTCAGTTGCGACAGGATGACGGCGGTCAACACCGTCCACAACACCTGCGGGACATGCAGCAGCAGAGACAGGGCGTAGGTTACGCACGCCGCCACGGTGACCCGGACGGCGAGCCGCAGCTCGACCCGGCGGGATCGGACCGCGGCCAGCAGCCACCGCCATCGCTTTGAAAGAGAATTAGAGATGGCGTTCATGGGAGGGGCTCGGCGCCGGCGCGCGATGGTTAAACAGCGGCGCCAATAGCCTGCCAAAGCGGCGCCGTGTCAATCGTTGAGAAAGCGCGGGCTCTGATCATTCCCGGCTGCGGAGCGCGCCGCGATGGCGTTCCGCCTCCGCGAAGCCGGAAATCGACCGTTTGGCCGCAGCCGGCGCGCCGATCATGCACCCGCCGCTAGCCGTTGGTCATTCGAGGACGGTCGGGGCGCTGTCGAAGGAGGGGCCGGCCTCAGCGCTTTGGCGCTTCTTCGCGCTCGGCGGCGGCCGCGCGGCGAAACGCGGCGACGAAGGCGTCAAGCTCGGCCGGCGGCAGATCGGACACGGCCGTATAAAGCCGCCCCTTGTCGATCCAACGTAGCAAGGAATAGCCGTCAACGGTTTCGCGGCGAGGCGCGCTGGCGACATCGCCGCCCGGAGCGCGGGTTTCGCTCAAGGCGATCTGGTGCTCTCGGCGCCTGTAGACGAGCGTTGGAACCGGCGTTGCTCCGACCACGTCGATCCGTCCGCCCGCCAAGGGGAACCCCTCCGCCGCCAGGTCGACGACGGTCGTCGGGCTTGCGATTTTGCCAGCCAGCCACGGTTTGACGGCGTGCCGGTCCGACGTCGCAATATCAACAGGCTGCCCTGAAAGACGGCCCCTGATATAACCGGCGACGATCGCGCGCTGGACTTCATCTTGAGCAGGTGGAGAGAGAAACAGCCTGTAGCCCCCGGCACCCACCGCGATCCCCAACATCAGCGATGCGGCAAGCGGGCGATAGGGCGCGTCGAGCAGCTTCAGACGCCACGGTGCCGCCGCTGGCGCCGGGCTGGGGGTCTGCGTCATCGCCATGATCCGGGCGCGCAGCGATTCGGGCGCTCGCTCGCGCGGAATGCGCGCCCTTATGGCGTCGCGCAAAGCGCCGAGCCGGGCGTACTGGGCCGCCAGCGCCGGATCGGCGGCGATCGTGGCTTCGATTTCGAGCATGCCGACAGCATCGAGTTCGCCGTCCAGGGCGGCATGAAGGAGAAGAGTTGCATCCTCGCGCGGAGTTTCGCTCACATTTTCCTCCCAACGCTGTTGATCAACAGCGCTCGCGCCCGCGCCAGCCTCGACATCACTGTTCCAACCGGCGCGCCGATCGCCGAAGCGATGTCGCGATAGCTCAAGCCGTTGATGTCGCGCATGATGATGACTTCCCTGAAAACATGCGGCAGCGCCTCGATCGCCGCTTCCAGCGCAGCCTGGTCGGCCCGGGCGATCAGGGCTTCTTCCGCGTCAGGCGAAGCGCGCGGCTCCTTCGCGGCGGCGGCCTCCAAGAGATGCTCATCATCGGTCGAGATGATGGTGTAGGGCCGGTTTTTTGCGAGCCAGGTAAACGCCGTGTTGCGAACGATAGCGAGCACCCATGCGCGAGGCCGTTCAACTACGCCGGAATCGAGTGAAGCGATCGCCCGCAGGCAAGCGTCCTGCACGACATCCTCGGCGTCGGTCCGATTGCCTGTGAGCCATCGGGCCAACGCATAGGCGTCGTCTAGATGGGGCAACACCATCTCGGCGAAGCGCGCGCGCGCTGAATCACGGATCACGGCGCCCCCGACGCTCACGGCGCGACGATGATCTTGCCTGTCATATGCGGGTGCAGGCCGCAGAAATAAGCAATCTCGCCGGGCTGATCGAATGTGACGCTGAATTTATCATCGGTGTCCAGCGCCTTCGAGCGGAATTTACCGCCGGCGTCGACAACGAGATGGGGGATGTCGTCGTGGTTTTCGAAGGTCACGGTCGTGCCGGGTTTCACCGTCAGCACAGCCGGCGCGAAGGTAAAATTATCGATGCTCACTTTCGCATCCTCCGCCCAGACAGCGCATGTCTGGGCAAGGGAAATCAAAACCGCGGCCCCTAACCCCAACAAGGAGGCTCGCGCGCCATGATGGAGTGTGGCGAGATGTTCGGCCATGACCATCTCTTTCATTGCGCGAGCGACATGTCGGTGACGGCGAGACGCTCCGCGCCCTGCATATAGGCGACGGTTCGGACGCCAAGCAACCCGCGCAACTCGCCGGCGGGCACGAGTTTTGGACCGGGCGCAGCGGCGGTGCCGGGCGCCGGCTGCGGAAAGGCGGTGGAGCGCGCGGTGTAGAAGGCGACGTTGCCCTCGACCTTCTGCATCAGCTGATGGATATGGCCGTTCAACACCGTCACCGAGCCAAAACGGGCGAGCAGCGCCAGCGCCTGCGCCGAATCCGCCGTTCCCCAGCCCCAATCCGGCGCGATGGTCCACAGCGGGATATGCGCGAACACGACCATCGGGGTCGAGGCGCTCTTGTCCGCAAGGTCACCGGCGAGCCAGGCGATTTGCTCCGGCCCGAGATTGCCCATGCCGCCGGCCTTGAGGTCAACCACATTGACGAGGCCGATGAAATGGACGCCGCCCTGATCGAAAGAATACCAGCCCGCGCCCTTGGCGTTTTTGCCGTAGCGATCGAGATAGGCCTTGCCTTGCCCCTCGTCGATCACGTCATGTTCGCCTGGGACGTAATAAACGTCGAGCTTGGCTTGACCTATGGTCTGATCGGCGTCGTCGAATTGCTGCGGCTTCGACAAATGAGAGATGTCGCCAGTGTGGATCATGAAGGCGGGCTTGGCAGGCAGGGCGGCGACCTTGCCGATCGCTTCGTGTAGCGTGCCGAGAGCGTTGGGGTTGGCCGGCTTGTCGAAGCCGACATGACTGTCGGAAATCTGCAGGAACGTGAAGCCGGCCGCCGCCGCGTGCGCCGATCCCAACAGGCTGGACCTCGGCACGCCGCCCGCGACCGTCCAGAGAACGCCCGAGCCCGCCCAAAGCATGCATTGGAGCGCGCCGCGCCGATCGACGCCGTTTTCGTCCTTTGTCATTAATCCCTCCTCAGCGCGCCGAAAGCGGCGCGATCAAGAGTAGACTCGCGGCGCGGCCAGCTTATTCCCGCCGCGCGCGATTTTTTGCCGGAGGGCGCGGCGTCCCGGCGATTCATGGCATCATGCAAGAACGCAGGCGTGGTCAATTCATCTTGAACGGGCGCCCCTCGACGGTTGGGAATAAACCGGCGCCTCGCGAAGTCTCCTTGAGGTGCGAAATCGCCACTTCAACCTCAAGGAGATGACCTCATGAAAGTTCTCAGCATCGCCGTCCTCGGCGCCGGCCTCCTGATGTGCGGCGCTGTCGTGGCGAAGGATTATCCTCACGCCAAGCAACCTGCCAAGGCGGATCACTATTACGGTGTCTATCAGAACCCTTCGGAGGGGTTCGCCCCGTCAACGGCCGATCCCCCTGAATTCGATCAGTCGGGCGCCCGCGGTCGCGACGGTCTTGGCGCAAACCCATTCCATCCTGAGGGTCCGGGCAACGTAGAGGACTAAGCGGCTGGCTTGAAAGGCCAAAGGGTCGGCAAAATCATTTCGGAAGTCTAACGCCCGCATCATGGTCTCAAACCACAAAGAACAGCGCGATGACAAACAAAGCTAACAGGATCGCACTTCTTGCCGCCGCATTTCTCCTCGGCGCTGCAGGTTCGGCCGCCGCCCACGTCGGCGTCTGAACCCTGTAACCGAGTTTGCGGGACATCGCGTTCACAATATCCACGCCTTCGCGAGGCTACCTCAGCCCAGTGATGGCGGATTTGTGCATGACGGCCGCCCGGTCGACCCAGACTTCGCGGTTCAGTATGGTTATGTCGCGCATCCGGAATGGGCGAGCGGCAGCTTTGGGGCCATGCTGCAGGGTAGAAATCCAGCAGCTTCAAGCATCCCATGACGACGACCTTGTAGATCGCTGTGATTTGATCACTTCCACGAGGGTTCGCCCCTGGGAATGGCGCGCCTCGTTGAGAGGTGGCGTGACAAATTCGGACACGCGGCATCGTCGTTCGCGCGATCGAAATCGTCTAAACTCTAGAATATGACGCAGCGAACCTTGAGAAAATAGTGGCCGGAAAACGTAAGCTACCGAGGGGGTTGCACAAACGGATCGGGGAGCAGGCACTGGGAAATGACGCAACCTGAATATTTCTGGCTCCAATCAGCCGCAAACCGCACATCTTGCTCCTTTCAGTCATGCCACATCGCGACTTCAGGGGCGAGGCGTTCTTTGTAGCACGACTAAGCTCTGGCTTTGGAACCCGACGGCTTGTTGTCGTTTCGGGCGTCGATGAGCACGACGTCTTTGTTGTTTTCTAATTTCAGTTCCTTGAGGAGTTTGCCGACCTTTATCTGCTCTTGGCGTGTGAAGAACAAGATCCCTTTGATTGCGGCTTTGGCATCGCTCGCCTTCATATAGATTTCGGCTTGCTTTTGAAGATTGTTCCGAAGATGCGAATTGGAGGCGAGCTTTAGTTCAACGATCGTCTTGTCTCGCGCGCCGCGCGAAATTTTGAAATCCGCTGGGCCGCGACCGTCATTCGCCTCGGTAGTAACGTCGGACGTTGTGCCGATCCAGACCAAGCGATACATTATCTGCAAATCGGCTTCGCGCTTTATTGGTTGACCCCCGACATAAAAAAGTCGGTGACATCCTTTGTTCTCGATCGCGTCTTTGAGATATGCGATACGGTGATGAGCTTCCTCATAGGTGCCACCATCGCTTGAGTAGAATGGTGTATCTGTTGAGAGATGTTGTTGAAGTTGTTTGAGTTGCGCAACGAAGAGAACATGCGTGTCAAAAACCTTTTTAGAGCTTATGTCCTCAGCCTTTTTCCCGTTAATCTCCTTATAGCGGATGAAGTAGTCGATGAGCTTCGGGAATGCTGCGATGGTCTGTGCAGCCGCATGGTCGCGCTCTTTTTGGGTTGGTCCTCTCCGCTTTTGCCGGTGGAGTAGCTTCTCGAAGTAGTTGGTGACTTGCGCACGAAGTTGGCCGTCCCGAATGGCCGTCGGTATTTTTTCAAAGTCACGAATCATGTCATGACGATTGATCCAATTTTCATCACGCGTGAGGAGATCTTTTGGCGTAAGCAGAATGAAATCGCCATCAGACCAAGGCAGTACGTACGTACGCGGCTCCCATGTCTCAGTCTCATAATTGAACTCGACATTGCTTATTGAAATCTCCTTATGCGAATTAATGTCGATGTTGGCGAGAGCAAAATCTTCGGTATATTGACATAGGTAGCCCTTGATCAAATTGGTGACGAAGTCGCTTATATTGTCGCGACCGACGCCCTCACGGATCAAGCAGACCTTTTCCAGGTGTGTGCCTTTGGTGATCTGCTCCAATCCTAGGTCGGGGAAGAGCGCATTAAGATTTGTATGCAGTGCACGGCCGAAGTCGATCCCAAGCCCGCTACCTGCATTACCTGTTTTTGAAAAGCCCAGCCAATTCTGCTTCACTTCTGGAAAGCAATACCATGAGCGAAGTAGGCCTTCGGTAACCGACCCGTCTTGTGCTTTCTCTTTGAGAAAAATGAGATATTGAACGATAAAGTCGTGCAATTCTTTGTATTTTGGCTTTTTGCTGTTGAAGAGAAGAAAGGGGTCGATGAATAGAGGCAAATCGGTAATTATCGAGATGTTAAACGCGCCATACTTTTCGAGCAAAGCTGGGTCGATGGCAAATTGGTCACTAAAAAATGTGGACATTTGATAAGTATAAATATATCGCGCCAATGGGCAACCAGGCGCAGTCGTACTCAGGACACAAAATTTCTCATATGAGTTCTGGTCAAAAATGCTGCAAGGCCCGCATCGTGCCGCCGACGTCGCAGAACCAGGCGAGCATCGAGGCCGTTCTGGTGGCCATGGCCAATTCGATTCTCGATCAGCCGGACGAGGTCATTCGCGACCGTTGCGAGCAGACCCCTGCACCTGAAACTGACCGTGCAGCGGACATGACGGTGATTCTGGCGGGAAGTCGAGGGCGCGCAATTAAATCCTCCGCCTTCGCCATCTTCGCCAGGTCCGTTTCGTTCATACGATCTCGCGGGCGAGGGCGAAAGCGTCGCGGAAGTCGAGCGCCAGCGGCTTGCTCGACGCCGCCATCCTTTCGAACAGGCCGGATTCGGTCTTGTATTTGACGTCGCCGATCGCCAGCGGCCCAACGCCGAGAGCGCCGCCGGGCAGCTCAGAGCCTTTCGCAAAAAGCTCGAGGCCCTCGATGCCAGCGGGCGGCACGGCGTTGACGTCGGCTGCGACGAGCAGCGACTTCGCCGAGGCGAGCGCTTCTATCGAGAGAACCTGGACCCCGGCGGCTGCGGCGCAGAAAACGACCTCGACGCCTTGCAGCGCCTCGACCTTTTTTTCCTCCGTGCTGGCGTCGACAGCGCGCACCTCGACGCCGAAGCGCGCTTTGATGTCGTCGGCTTTTTGCTGCACGCGCTGCGGGCCGTCGTGGCCGCCGAGCGCGACATCGGCGCCTTCCAGCGCGGCAATGACGCCGGCGGCATAACCGACGACGCCGGTTGCGCCGAAGATCAGGATTTTGGTCTTGTCGAGGGTCTTGCCCTTCTTGTCTTTGAGCAGCTTCTCGACGTAGGCGACCATCGCCGCGGCGGTGGTGAATGAGCCCGCCGGATCCGCGAAAGCGGAAATCTCAAAAGGCTTCAAAAGCGTAGCGCGAAAACGATCGAGCATGTCGAGCGCGAGGCCAGCGTCCTTTCCGGCGATGAACACGGCGGTGCGCACAGCGTCCTTCGGCGAGCGCGAGAACATCGCGTCCTGCACCAGGGAAGTGACTTCATCGAGCGTAACGCCGGAATAGGCCGTGACCGAATCATAGCCGGCGTCGAGCGCCATGTTCACGTCGAACGGGCTCATATGCTTTAGCGGGCTGAACATGTGCAATATATTTTTGGCCAAGCTGTTTCCCCCTATGTGTGGTCGGGCCTTGACGGTTGCCCCTTCACGACCGCGCCGCGATTCAGTCCTTTGCAGATCGCGATGTCCACTCCTAAAGCATTGGCCCTGGCGCGCAAATGGTCGCACAGGCGCTGCGCTTCGGCCGCGTCGGCGGCAAAGGCGAAGCCCGTAGGTCCCCAGGACGATTGGCCGATCCCTTTTGCGCCCTGACTTTGAAGAGCGTCGAGCGTCTCGGCGACGGCCGCGCTCGTATAGGCGGCGCCGCCTTGCGCGGGCGCAAAATAAGCTCCGACGATTTGTTGAATCCGGGAAATTGCCGCGCCGAACGCGTCGATATCGGCTTCGGCCAGCGCCGGCAGCGCCTGGATTAGCGCGAGGCGGCAGATTTCCGCGGCGGCCGCGGCCTCGAATGGCTCGAGCGCCGCAAAGGATGCCGTTTCTTGCGCCCCATGGATGCCTTTCATCCCCGAATCCAGCACGAGAAGGACTCGCCACGCCGCAGGGAATTCAAGCCGGGCGATGACCGGCGGCGTTGCGGTGTTATCGCCGCGGCCGCCGTCGACAATGACGCCGCCCCGCTCAAAAACGCCGGCGCCCACGCCCGAACGCATCGTCCGTTGCAGCAAAAGCGCGTCCTCCGCGAGATCGGGCGGAACGTCTTCGAGCAGGCGCAAGGCGCTCGCCAGGGCAAGGGCGAGCTGCGTTCCGGAGCCAAGCCCGACATGATCGGGGATCGCCTCTTCGATCGTCACGCGGTAGGCGCTCGGCAGGCCTAGACGCTGCGTCAGAGCCTTGAGATAGGCGCTTGCCCGGGCGGATTCGGCGCCCTCGAAAGAAAGGTTCGCGGCGCGCCGGATCGTCAAGCTGGTCTGCGGGCGGTCGATCGCAAGCCCGATGCTGCCGAAGCGCCGGCCAAGTCCGCCATTGAGGTCGAGGAACCCAAGGTGAAGCCGGGCCGGGGCGATCGCGGTGACGCTTTCAAACATGAAGCTACTTTCGCCGGACTTTTCGTCGGGCCCCGCGTCAAGGCCATCCGCGTTTTTGCGATGATAGACGGATTCTAATACTCAGGGCCGACCGAGAGTTCAAGGACGGGCTTGAATAGCTGTTCGGCGCGATCCGCCATTGCATCATTCGATATTTCTACTTGTCATTTGTAAATGATGGGATTTGCGATTTCGCGCGCCGCCGCTACTTGCCATTCATCTCTTGGCGGCGAGTTTGGCGAGCGGGTCGACGCTGTCAAGGACGCGAGCTTCGCTCGCGCCGGCGAAGCCGGCGCTTCGCGTCCTTGACAGGATCGAGCCCGCCTCGCCGATAATGCTTGCCGTTAGATGAATGGCGAAATCTGACATTGATCGATGGTTCAAATCACTCGCGACGCGGAAGGCTGCTGTCGGAGCAAGAGGGAGGGGGCGGCGTTAAGTCAGGAGCAGGCGCAATCTCCGCCCGCCCACGCTTCCCGGCCTTCCCTGGCCAAGAACCAGACAATCGCCAGTGAGCCGACCGGATCAACCCACCATGCCCCAAGCGAAGCTTGGGCAGTGAGGCTTATCACCACGACGAGCGATAGCCAGCCGCAGGTGATGCTTTCCATGGCGTCGGCCCGCATGGCGCGGCTTCCGAGTTTCTCCGCAAGAGCGATCTTGCGCCGCGCCAGATAGCGCATGATGGGTATGGCAAGGACACTGACCACGAAACCGGGGATGGAGAACTCCGCGCCACGGTGCGTCCACAGGCTCCAACCGGCCGACAACACGACGTATCCGGACAGCGCGAACAGCAGACCGCCGCCGATCCGGCTGGCCAGTCGTTCCGCGCGTTCGGAAAATGCCTGCCCGCGCCGCAACTCGACCGACAAACGCCAGACGAGCACCCCGGCGGAAAGCAGCTCGATGACGCTATCCAGTCCGAAGGCCAGCAGAACAACGCTTCCGGCAGTGATGCCGGAGGCGACGGCCACCACGGCCTCGCTGACCATCCACGCAATTGTCAGCCATTCGAGCCGAAGCGCCTCTCGAACGAGGGCGGGCCGCTGTCGGTTGGCGACGGAGCGCGCGATTCCTTCGCAGGAATCCGAGGCGCAGCAGCTTGCGGAGGCCGATCTCGCGGCGTCGGGGGCGATGGAGTCCATGCCCTACAAGGTACGACCTTCTTGGCTTGGAGGAAACCCCAGCGCCCGGGTTGAATTAGCGTAGCGGAGCGACGGACTGTTGGCGCAAAATCGTTCCCGCTATCCATCGAGTTCCCGGTAATGCCGGAATATGCCGCTCTCGTTGAAGGGAACGCGGCGATCGCTCGCAAGATAGGCGCGGATGCGTGGGCGCGCGGCCACGGCGTCGCGCAAGGCGGAGACGAGCGGCGCTTTTTTTAGGGCTTCTTTCATGCTCATCGGAAAGGCGTAGGAGAGGCCTTCGACAAGCTGGAACAAAGAGAGGTCAGCGTAGGTGACCCGCCGGCCGACGAGATGGCGCGTGGCGGCGCCGTGGCGCGCGAGAATTGCCTCGAACCAGGCCAGATATTTCGGGATTCGCGAACGCCGAAACGCCTCGGCGCGCTGCAGCGCCTCCGCCTTCTGTTCCTCGTAATAGAGTTCGCCGCTAATCGGATGATGGGCGTCATGCGCCTCGCTCACGGCGTCTGCGATGGTCAATTGGATCTGGTGGACCCAGAGGCGCCCGGCCTCTTCCTTGGGCGCGAGGCCGAGCCGCGTCCCAAGATAGAGCAAAATGGCGGCGGTCTGTCCGATCACCCGCGCGCCATCCTTCAGGAAAGGGGGCGCGAACGGCGGGCGCGCCACCCCTTCCCCTTCCAGCATCGCGAGGAGAGCGTCGATTCCCTTCGGCCCTCTGGCGACGTCGACATAGTCGGCGCCCGCCTCCTCCAGCGCCAGACGGATGAATTCGCCGCGCCCTTGAATGCCGGGCCAGTAATACAGCTCATAGGCCATGGCGAGCTCCGCCCGCGGCCGCTCCGCGGGACCTAGACGCGACGAGCTTCGCGCAAGGACGAGGCGAATTCAACCGGCGCCGGGTCCGACGCCGCGTAGATGCGCGAGCGGCGGGACCGCCACCCGCGTTGGGCGCTTCGTCGGATTGGCGTCCGCAAAATGTCTGGTCTCGGAGCGAAGCCGGTCAAAGTTGTTTCACGTGGAACAGCCTGCGCTTCCCCTCTCCCGCAAGTTCAATTCCGGCCTTAATGCCCTTTTTCCACTCCCGCGCTGACCCGGTCGGCCAGCGCCACGATGAGCATCGTCGAGGCGAAGGCGAGCAATATGCCGACGACCCAGGCGAGCTTCCGCCCATCGACGTGGTTTTCGATATCCATGAACCATTCGAGCACGTGGACCGCGGTGATCGCTACGAGCGAGCCGAGGAGTTTCTGTTTGAGGCCCGCGAAACCAATGCGGGTCAGCCCACCCGGCCAGTCCGGGTGGTCGGCGATATTGATCGGACGCACGAAATTCTCGTAGCTGGAGCAAATCACGATCAGGACCAGATTTGCGATCAGCGAGAGATCGATAAGGCTGAGCATGCCGACAATCACTTCGGAAGCCGGAGCGGTCGCCAGTGTCTCGACAAACTCGATGAGCTTGAGGCCGAATTTGTAGAGAAGCCCTCCGAGTCCGACGATCAGCCCCAATAGAAACGGCGCCATGAGCCACCGGCTGCTGAAGAACAGTCCTTCGACGCCGCGTTTGAACCCGCTCATGGCCCCCTCCACAGTCCGTGAATGCCATGGATCGCGAGCGCGCCGCAACAACCCCGCGCGCCTCGCGAGGCTCGGCGTCGATGGGCCGGCCGGCTCGGGTCAGGCGGCTTTTAGCTGGGCGACCCGCACTGGAACCGGCGGATGCGAATAATAGAACAGCGCATAGAGCCGGTCTGGCGTCAGGGTCGACAGATTGTCGCGGGAAAGCCGCGTCAACGCGCTGATCATGGCGTCCTTGCCGACCATGATCCTGGCAAAATCGTCGGCCTGGAATTCCGCCCGGCGCGAGAGCCAGTTGGTCAGGGGAGCGGCCAGTTGCAGGATCGGTCCCATCGCCGTCAAGACGATCATCAGGACGACGCCGGGATCTTCCGGCAGGCCGAATTGATGCGCGAGGCCCCCGGCCGAGAACGCCCAGCCGAGGACCGCGAAAATTGCGAGCATGTAGATCGCCGACTGCGCGAGACGCTGTCCGATATGCCCGAGTTTGAAGTGGCCGAGCTCATGCGCGAGGATCGAGAGGATTTCTTCGTCCGTGTGTTTCTCGAGAAGCGTGTCGAAGAGGACGATGCGCTTTGCCTTGCCGAAGCCGGAGAAATAAGCGTTGCCGTGGCTGGAGCGTTTCGAGGCATCCATCACGAAAAGGCCTTTTGATTCGAATCCGCATTTTACGAGCAACGCCTCGATTTGGCTTTTTCTCGGCCCGTCCGGCAGCGGCTTGAACTTATTGAACATCGGCGCAATCCACAGAGGATAGATCACGCTCAAAGCGAGGGCGAGCGCGACCGAGCCGGCCCAGCCGATGAGCCACCAGAAGCGGGGCGCGGCGGAAAGAAGCCAGAATAATCCGTAAAGGAGCGGAACGGTGAACAGGAGTTGCAGCGTCACGCCCTTCAGGCGATCCAGGATAAAAAGGGCTGGCGTCGCGCGGTTGAAGCCGAATCTCGCCTCAAGCCAGAAGGTCCTGGCGATGGAGAAGGGCAGGTTGAGCGCGGCGCCGGCCGCCCCTACCGCGACGATCAAAGCGACGCTGCGCGAAAGGCCTTGGGGAACCAATCCGGCGATTAGCGCATAGACCGGCGCGAGCAGAACCGCCAGCCAAAGCACGGCCATGATCGTATGGAATAAGGTTTGCGCGGCGGCGATGCGAATATTGGCCAGCGTATAGTCGGCGGCGCGCTTATGCTCTTCGAGCGAGACGACGTCGCGGAACGCTGCCGGGACGGCAGCCCGGTTGGCGGCCACGAAAGCCGCCTGACGGCGCTTCAGATAAAGCTCCAGTCCCCCCGATAGCACAATGGCGGCGAGGATGGCGAAGGCGATGAGGCTCAACGGAAAGGCTCCACGTAGGTCCGCTTTGGGGGGTGCAAATCGCTGCGGAGAAAGCGGCGCCTTCCTGGCGGGCGCTATTTTACGTCCTTGCGATCGGCGTCGAGCCGGGCGAGCGGCGGCGCCGAACTTTTCGGCCGCAATCTGACGACGACGTCGATCTTGGCGATCTCATATCCCTCGGGCGGTTCGATATCGTCGCCGATCTTGATGCAACCCGGCCCAATGTCGCAGACCGCTCCCGTGTCTTCAAAATAGAAGTGGGAGTGGTCGCTCGTGTTGGTGTCGAAAATGGTCTTGCTTCCGTCGATCGCAAGGCTCCGGACCAGTCCGACTGCGGCGAAAAGATTGAGGACATTATAGACGGTCGCGAGCGAAGCCGGCATGCGCGCCGCCCGCGCCTCGCACGCCAGAGCGTCGGCGGTCAAATGGCGGTCGCCTTTTCCAAACAAAAGCCTGGCTAAGCCGAGACGCTGCTGCGTCGCGCGCAATCCATAACGCTCCAACAAGGAGCGGCCTTTGAAGCCCGGCGAGCCAGACATTCGGGAAGGACCGCCTCCCAAGGGACCAAACATTCCGATGTTACGCTTTCTTCGCTGTTAAGCTCCAAAGCAATTGGAATGCAATTTTTGGCTCTGCACAACAAAAAAATCAATCTTAGAGGAATTCTAACCGACAACGCGCAATTTGCGCGACTTGCCAGCGTCTTCGCTCTGGCGCCGCTTGAGCGCGGCGCACGTCACAAACCCGGAATGGCCGCAGTTTCAAAAAGCGCTCTTGCCGCCGGCGACCAGATTTGGCTTGTCGCGATAAAGATTGGGAAAGAGACGCTTCAAATTTTCTACTTTGGGCTGGTCGTTGATCATGATGTAGGGATTGCTCGGATGCATCACCAGAAAATCCTGATGATAGGCTTCGGCTGGATAGAACCCGTTCAGCGGCTCCACCGAGGTCGCGATCGGCCGGCTAAACGTCCCCGCGCGGCTCATCTGTTCGATGTAGTCTTTCGCCAACGTCATTTGGCTGCCGTCGCTAGCGAAGATCGCGGATCTATATTGGGTTCCGGTGTCCGGACCCTGGCGGTTGCGCTGAGTCGGATCGTGAACCACCGAGAAAAAGATTCGCAGCAGCTGGCCAGTCGTCACGACACGCGGATCGTAAGTGATCTTTACGGATTCCGCGTGGCCGGTGCTCCCGGAGCTGACCGTTTCATAATGCGCCGTATCCGGCGCGCCTCCGGCATAGCCGGAAACCGCCGGATTCGACGCCCTTTACATGCTGGAAAACGCCCTGAACGCCCCAGAAGCAGCCGCCCGAGACCACCAGAGTCTGCATCCCCGAAGCGGACGCGGCTGTCGGGTCAGCGGCTGGAGCGGGAACGAGTTTGGCGGCTTCCGCTACGTTGCTTTGCCCAAGCGCCGCAGCCGGCAGAAAAAGAAGCGCGCCGGCGATCTGGCGGCGGCTGAACCACCCCCTGCCCAGAGTATCGCCGGCGCCATCGCCCAACATAGTCATCGCAAAAACTCCTTTAAGCATCGGAAAAAATCAGCCTCGCGCGACGAAGCGCAAGGCGGCTGAATTCATGCAATAGCGCAGGCCCGTCGGCTTTGGGCCATCGTCGAACACATGACCGAGATGAGCGTCGCAGCGGCGGCAGGTGACCGCCGTGCGCGTCATTCCAAAGGTGTTGTCGACAGTCTCAGCGACATTGGTTTTGGAGATCGGCTGCCAGAAACTCGGCCAGCCTGTTCCTGAGTCGAATTTCGTCCGGGAATCGAACAGCGGCGTGTCGCAGCAGACGCAGCGATAAATGCCGTCTTCATGCTGGTTCCAGTAGGCGCCTGTGAACGGCCGTTCGGTGCCGTCCCGCCGGGTCACCTCGTAGGATTCCGGCGACAATTGCGCCTTCCACTGCGCGGCGCTCTTTACGACTTTCGGCGCAGGCGTTGCGCCGAGACTTTGGCCGGCGGAGTTGAAAGCTTCGACCATAACGTCCTGCTCCGCCCCGGCTGCGGCGTGCGAGATGCCAAGTTTCGCCGTTGCGGCGGCAAGCAAAATCACCGGAGCGGACAAAACGAAAAAGCGCCGGTCGGTCCGGACCCCGTCCGCATCCTTCACCGGCATTTCCCTGATCATGACAGGCTCCTTTCGAACCCCCTTAAATCGCCAGCAAAACCGGCGCGCATGGGTCCCGGCGGCGCGCGCAGGTCAGTGCAGCGCAAGATGCGCCCGCGGGTCAGTCTTGAGATGGCGCCCTTGATCGCTATTACGCAAAAAGGCCCGAATGGCGTTACGCGCTCACGAATTGTTGAGCGGCGGCGGCTTTCGCAAGGCTTCGACGCTATCGGCGGCCAAGCCTGTCCCCCTCGGCTTGGGCCGATCGGCGTCAAATTCTGGGGGAGGCCGCCGGTCTCATTGGGAGGTTCGAGCGTTCGGCGCGAGGTTCGCGCGCTCTGTTCGACGAACGAACAGCGCCGCGTCGGAAGGTTGCGATCGGCGCGCCGTCAAAGCGCCGCGGGCTCGTTTCGGGCCAGCCCTATACGGAAGCGGCGCGGCGCATACGAAAAAAGGAGCCCGGCGAACCGCGCTCCAAATTGCTGTCCGGATCCCAACCGCAGTGTCGCCCGAACGAACATTGGGCCAGCGAACAGACGCGGCGGCCATGATTTTAGCCGGCGCGCCAGGCCTTCAGAAGGCTGGAGCGCGAAAGCCGTTCGCGAGGGCCGTCAAATCGTCAGCTCTGGATTATTTCTTGATCGCCGCGGTGAAGGCGCTCTGCGCCGACTCGCCGAATTCTTTCGCCTGGGACTGAATCGCCTGGAGCTGATTCTTGGCGTATTCCGTCTGGATCGTGAAAATCTCCTGAACGTCCTTGGCGTGGAGCAGCTTCTGCGCCAGATCAAAGGCCGCGTTGACGTTGCTTTCGGCGAAGGTGATGGCTTTGGTCACCGCTTCCTTGGCGCCGGAGGGGAGCGCTTCCGCGGCGCCCGTGGCTTTCTGCGCCGCCCCGATAAAGCCCAGAAACGCTTCGCGAGCCTGTTCGAAGTTCTTCTCCGCAAGATCGCGGATCTGCTCGGGAATTTGCTGTGGAATGTCAATCATGAATTTTCTCCTGCGGCGAGGCGTCTCGTTGGTCCTTTGCGGACGCGCGGATGGAAAGACGGGGATTTTTTGGGGCTCTGGCGGGCCAAGGCGGGCCGATTGACGTTTCGAACCAACGCTTCGATGCTCATTCGGGCCTTATCTCGACCTGCTTTGAACCGGGCTCCAAGGCGGAGCGGGCGCATATTCACAGAATTCGGCGCTGAACGCCACCCTTTTTCAAAATTCACTGAGCAATTGCAGCATTTAGTTAATTTCGAGCATTCACATTCCGGCTCGCCGTCGCTTCGGATGCCGTCGTGGCCGTTGCGGGACGCCGGACGCAGCGATTGTCCGACACGGACCGCTGAAGAATCTCGCTTTCGCTTGCGCGCGGGAGTATTTCGATAGGGCCGCCGGATTAGTCGAAAAAGGACCTTGCCATGTTGTTCGTCGTTTCCGTGCTGAAGGGATTTGCCGTCGCGGCAAGCGACGGCAAAATCGGAACAGTCAGTGATTTCCTGTTTGACGATCAAAGCTGGAAGGTCCGATGGCTGGTGGTCGACACCGGCGCCTGGTTGCCGGGACGCAAAGTTCTGCTGCATGCGTCGGCGCTAGGACAACCCGACCCCGTCGGCAGGGAGCTGCCCGTCGAACTGACGAAGGCGCAGGTCGAGGGCGGACCGGATTTGCTCGCGCACGAGCCGGTATCGCGTCAAATGGAATCTCACCTGTATGATTATTACGGGTGGGATCCGTCATGGGGCATCAGCTATTTCGGGATCGGCGCGCTGGCTCAGCCTCTGTCGTTGCCGCCGTTGACTGACGAGCCGACGCCGGCCGAGGCGGCGGAGGTTGAGGCGCATCCGGCCGAGCAGGACCCGCACCTGCGCAGCGTCGACGAAGTGACCGGCTACCATATTCATGCAACCGATGGCGACATCGGCCATCTGGAGAGCTTTGTCGTCGATCACGTCAATTGGGACGTTCGCTATCTCGGGATCACGACGAGCAACTGGTGGCGCGGACAACATGTCCTCATCGCGCCCTTCGCCGTACAGGAGATTGATTGGGCCGACCGGCATATCTTGATCAACATCACGCGGGAGCAGGTCAAAGCCAGCCCCGCATGTGATTCGGTTGAAATGGTCGATGAATCCTATGAGCGGATGCTGCACGGCCATTATGGCTGGCCAGGCTATTGGTATTATCCAAAATAAATTGCCGCCGTTTGCCTGACAGCCTGGCGGGCGTCGAGGGCGCGCGGCGCCCGCCCTCCGCCCTGGAGCGGGCCGCGCCGGGACCGCCGAAATTCTCGCTAACTCCCTGTTTTTCAAGCTTGTAGGCGCGGGCGCTAGGGCGCCGCGGCGAGGCCTACGCGCCGTGCCCCGCCTCATAGACTGGGCTGAAATGCTTTATCTTGGGACAGCTAGGGTTTCGCGCAAACCATGGTGGGAATCCTCATTCCATTTGTGCGATGCGAAAGAAATAGTTGCGCAAATGTCGCACTGGGCAGCGGCTTTAGCTGCCAGCGCGGGATCGCGTTGACAGGGCCAAGCTCCAAAGGTACCCATCGATTAACCCTTTTACGTGAAGGCGCGGCCTTTATACGTTCGGGAATATTGGGTTGGGCTCAGATTTAAGGGTCGTCCGCCTGCAACAGAGGCTGACGATCACGCTTTGATCGAGCTGAGTTGCTTGCAAATCGACTGAAAGCAAGAACAGTCGATTTCTTGCCAAAAGATTAATACTAGCAGCGTGTTGCAAATGCGCCACGGATGCGCCGGAAAAGTAGCGAAACTCAAAATACACATTGCCAAGGGTCATCAGGCGATGCCAGTTCTTTCATCATATCCATTGCCGAGACCCGGCGGGCAATCGACAAAAACACAGTCGCTCAGACAAGGAGAGTAAGATGAAAATGAAGACCCAACTCGTCGGCGCTGGCCTTGCCGCATTCGGCGCTCTGTCGCTTGGCGCCGGCGCGGCGACGGCGGGCTCCATCACCTACCCCGGCGAACTCGTCGGCCTCGCCCTCGGCACCCCGCTGCCCGAAGGCCTCTATTTCGTCGACACCGGCACCTACACCAATGACCGCGGCGTCGCCTACAATTCCAATTTCTTCGTCAATATTCCGGTCATCGCCTGGTCGACCCCGTGGACGTTCCTCGGCGGCCGCATCTATGGCTACGCCGCGGTTCCGTCGATCTCCCTCACCGCTTCCAACTATGCCGGCCCAGGCAACAATCTCTCTATTAGCGGCATCTACAATCCGGCCCTCCTCGTCGGCGAGGCGTGGGACCTCGGCAACAATTGGGGCTTCGGGGTTACCGTCGGCGGCTATGCGCCGATCAGCAACTCCATCGAGCAGAATTTCTGGACGTTCAACGTGCGCCCCTCTCTGAGCTACACCGGCGACGGCTGGGTTGTGGCGGCGAATGTCGTCGTCGGCATCACCGGCAATAACAACGGCTTTAATACGGCCCCCACCGTCTTGCCCGACGGCTTCCTCTTTCCCCACGGCGGCGTGCGTACCTCCCCTGATTATGTCAACGTCGACCTGAGCGCGACGAAGAAGTTCGACAAATGGGAGCTCGGCGCAGTCGCCTTCGGTTCGGCGGACATCAGCGGCATCAGCACCACCCCCCTCGCCCCGAGCTATGCGAAGCAGAGTCAGATCGCGGTCGGCGGCCTCATCGGCTACAACTTCGGCCCGCTCAGCATTCAGGCCTATGTCACGCGCGACGTCTATACGCACAACTATCGCAACTTCTTCGGCGACAAAGTCTACGAAACGAATCTCTTCGTGCGCGCCGTCGCGCCGCTGTGGAACCCGCCGGCTCCACCGCCTCCGGTCGTCGCCAAGTACTGATCGCTTTTCCGCCGGTCAGGCGCGCGGGCTTCTGGCCCTGCGCTTGAACCGGGACGCGATGAGCGAAACGCAAAGCGCCGCAAAATTCCGCCGCCTCGTCTCTGACGTAGGCGGCGTTTTCATTTGATCGGACATTGGGGAATCGCGAGGGAGGCCCGGCGGGCCGCGTCGGAGTCTGCAGGCCGGGGGGGCACCTTGCACGCGCAAGCAGACGCGGCGGAAGGCCTCCGCGCCGCCAGATCGATCGCCGGCGCCTCGTCCAATTCGAAGCACAAACAAGCGCATAAAAAAGAGGCCGGTTCATCGTTCGACGAACCGGCCTTCTTTTCGGATTTTTTCGGCCGGACCGGGCTTTTGCTTGCTGCTCGGCGACCCATCCCCGTCCCGATCAGAAGAAGCCGAGCGGCTTGTTGCTGTAGCTGACCAGCATGTTTTTGGTCTGCTGGTAGTGGTCGAGCATCATCTTGTGATTTTCGCGGCCGATGCCGGATTTCTTGTAGCCGCCGAACGCCGCATGGGCGGGATAGAGGTGGTAGCAATTGGTCCAGACGCGTCCGGCCTTGATGGCGCGGCCGAAGCGGTAGGCGCGCGTG
This sequence comes from uncultured Alphaproteobacteria bacterium, assembly GCA_963789645.1. Classification (GTDB taxonomy): domain Bacteria; phylum Pseudomonadota; class Alphaproteobacteria; order Rhizobiales; family Beijerinckiaceae; genus Methylocapsa. The sequence goes on from CAWBLM010000013.1 coordinate 1,307,812, forward strand.
CCATTGCGGGTCCAGATGCCTGAGCCGAGGCCGTAGATCGTGTCATTGGCGATCTCGAGCGCCTGCGCATCGTCCTTGAATGTCGTCACGGCCAGAACGGGGCCGAAGATTTCTTCCTGGAAGACGCGCATCTTGTTGTGCCCTTCGAGCACCGTCGGCTGGACATAGAAGCCGCCGGCGAGGTCTGGCCCGACATCGGCGCGGCCGCCGCCCGCCAGAACCTTGGCGTTTTCCTGACGGCCAATGTCGATATAGGACAGGATCTTCTCGAGCTGATCGTTCGAGGCCTGGGCGCCGACCATTGTCGAGGGATCGAGCGGATTGCCCTGCTTGATGGCCTTCACCCGCGCAATGGCGCGCTCGATGAAGCGGTCGTAGATCTTCTCATGCACCAGCGCGCGGGACGGGCAGGTGCAGACTTCGCCCTGGTTCAATGCGAACATGGTGAAGCCTTCAAGGGCCTTGTCGAAGTAATCGTCGTCCTCGTCGGCGACATCTTCGAAGAAGATATTGGGCGATTTGCCGCCGAGCTCCACCGTCACCGGAATGATGTTCTCCGAGGCGTATTGCATGATGAGCCGGCCCGTCGTCGTCTCGCCGGTGAAGGCGACCTTGGCGATGCGCGGGCTCTGCGCCAGCGGCTTGCCGCATTCGACGCCGAAGCCGTTGATGACGTTGAGGACGCCCGGCGGCAGCAGGTCGCCGATGACGTCCATCATGACCATGATGCTCATCGGGGTCTGTTCGGCCGGCTTCATGATGATGCAATTGCCCGCGGCGAGCGCCGGAGCGATCTTCCAGCACGCCATCAGAACCGGGAAGTTCCAAGGGATGATTTGCGCGACGACGCCGAGCGGCTCATGGAAGTGATAGGCGACGGTGTCGTGATCGATCTCGCTGATGCCGCCTTCCTGAGCGCGCAGGACGCCGGCGAAATAGCGGAAATGATCGACCGCCAAGGGCAGGTCGGCGTTCTTCGTCTCGCGGATCGGTTTGCCGTTGTCGATGGTTTCGACCATGGCGAGCAGGTCGAGCTTCTGCTCGATCCGGTCGGCGACGCGCAACAGAACGAGCGAGCGTTCGGCGTAGGAGGCGTTGCCCCACGCTTCGCGGGCGGCGTGGGCGGCGTCGAGCGCCAGTTCGACGTCCTCGGCGGTCGAGCGCGCGATGGTGCAGATTACGTTGCCGTCAATCGGCGAGATATTCTGAAACGACTGGCCCTTGACCGGGGCGACCCACTTGCCGCCGATGTAATTATCGTAATGCGGACGGATGGCGATCTCGTCCTTAAGCTCCGCCAGAAGCTTTTCTACCATAGGATTCCTCCCTTTCTCGGAAACTCTGATCTTAGCTCAGTTCTGCGCAGGTTTGTTCAGTTTTGTACAGGTGTCTGAATGCTGTGCAGGAAAGCGAGGATCTTGCTGAAGTCCTCTTCACTGAAAACGCCCGTCCAGTTTGGCATTCCCTTGTCCGGACGCCCATGGGTAACCGTGTAATGAAAGACTTCATCCATCTTTTCGGAATACCGCTGGTTGAGCAAACGGAGATCGATTTTGCGTTGCCCGACCACGGCGTCTGGGCCGTGGCAGTGCGAGCAGGTGCCGTTGAAGATTTCGCGGCCTGCCGCAATTGTCGCCGGATCGCCGGCAGCGGCTGCGGGCGGAGTTGCCGCGGGCGCTGGAGCGGTGGCGTCCGGCGCGGGTGACGGCGGCTTTTGCGCGTCGCTGGCCGGTTGATCCGTCGCAGCCAGGATGACTTTTGGATCAGCGGCGGATTGAGAAGCTTCTGGCGGATCGGTCAAAGAGACCGGCTCCGCTTGCGGAAACCCATATTTTGCGACAAGCGCCGTAATCTTGTCGGCGCTGGAGTTGATGATAAGGTCGATTTTATCCCGTAGGTCGCCATGCGAGCGCGCGAAGCCGACGGAGACCGGCCATTGCATGCCCTTCCCGCTCACCGGTTGGACAGTGTAGGCTTCGTGATAAAAAGTCTTGTTGAGATAACCTGCCGAAGGTCCCCAGATGATCGCGGCGTCGGCCTTGTCCGCCGCCAGCGCTTTCATGGCGGATTCCGGATCAAGGAAGGTCACGGCCTGGATTTCGTCGTGGTCGGCGAGCAAAATTTGAGGTGAGGTCCCAAATTGCACCGCGACGCGCTTGCCTTTGAGATCCGCAAGTGAAGCGGTGGGGCTGCCCTTTGCTAAGACGAGAGCGTAGCCAATCGAGAGGAACGGCTTCGAGAAGATCAGCTTCGGCCCCATGAAGTCCTTGGAGTTGGGCAAGCCGATATAGGCCTCGCATTTGCCGGCTAGCAGCGTTTCTCTGATGGTGTGCTTGCCGAAATAGCTTTGCGACCAGACGGTATTGAGCAGCCGGCCCAGCGCGCGCGCGATCTCCTGTCCGAGCTCGTTATAGAGCCCGGGAGACGCGCTCGATTGCGAGCTGAACGGCAGATTGCTCGGATCTGCGCAAAGGTTCAACGGCTCTCCGCCGACTGCGGCGCCGGCTGGGACCGCGAGCGCAGCGGCGGGGAGACCTGCGACCAGCAGCGCCGAGGCCAGGGCCGACAAAAAGCGATTGCTTTTGCCGGCCTTGCCCGTCGCGAAAGCATAGGAGGCTTCCATCCGATCGTGAGGCGTCACTTCTTAGTACCTCCAGACAACATATAAAGGCTACTCCGAGAAAACATAGAGCGTGCCGCCTTCCGGCGTCGCGTTTGTGATCTTGGTGCCGATATCGCCGAAGAACGCCGCCGTTGAAACAGTGCGGCCGGCGACGACGCCGATATATTGCTTGCCGTCGACTTCAAAGCTGATCGGGCCGCCGCCGACTCCCGAGCCGACAGGAATCTTCCACAGCTCCGCCCCCGTCTTGGCGTCCACGGCCTTGAAGTCGCCGGTGATCGTTCCATAGAAGACGAGACCGCCAGCGGTTGCGAGCGTGCCGCCGTTGAAGGGCAGATCCTCCTTGATCTCCCACACCGCCTTCTGCTTGACCGGATCCCAGCCGAGGATCTTGCCGAGGAAGCCGCCCGGACCTGGGACGGCGGCAAATTCCTTGCCGAGGTAGAATATGCCCTTGCGGTAGGTTACCTCGCCTTCGCTCATGTCCTGACAGACATTGTTCGACGGGATATAAACGAGGCCGGTGTCAGGGCTATAGGACATCGGCTGCCAGTTCTTCGCGCCGATGAGATGCGGGCAGATGTCTTTCGCGGGATGACCTGGGCCGGGACGCTTATCCGGGTCTTCGACCGGACGCGTGGTGGCGAGATCGATCTTGGTCGCCCAGTTCACGGGCACGAATTTCTCGGCCGACACCAGCTTGCCCGTATCGCGATTGACGACATAGAAGAAGCCGTTGCGGTCAGCCTTCATATAGGCCGGAAGCGTGCCGGTCGGCGTTTTCAGATCCGCCAGGACCAGTTCGTTGACGCCGTCATAATCCCAAGCGTCGGCGGGCGTGCCTTGAATATGCCATTTGATCTTGCCGGTCGCCGGATCGATCGCGAGCGTGCTCGCGGTATAGAGATTGGTCAGGTTGCCATAATCGCTGGTGCCCGTCGTGCGCACCTTGGTCGCCCACGGGGCCGGGTTGCTGGTGCCCCAGAAAACGGTGTCGGTCTTCGGGTCATACGAGCCGACCAGCCAGCCGACGCCGCCGCCGTGCTGCCAGCTGTCGCCCTTCCAGCTCGCGGTGCTCGCCTCGTCACTGCCGACCGTATAGGTTTGCCAGGCTAGCTTGCCGGTATTGACGTCATAGGCCTGGAGGGCGCCGCGGGCGCCATATTCGCCGCCGCCGAAGCCGGTGATGACGAGATTGCGGACGACGAGCGGCGGAGAGGTGATCACCGAGCCCTGCTTGTAGTCGACGACGTCCGCGATCCAGAGTTCCTTGCCGTCCTTGGCGTCGAGCGCGATCAGCTTGCCGTTGAGCGTGCCGACGAAAATCTTGCCGTCGGCATAGGCGACGCCGCGGCTGTCGACGTCGCAACAACCGTATTGCATAACGTCGTCGGGGATGTCGGGCTCATATTTCCATTTGATCTTGCCGGTCTTGGCGTCGAGCGCCCAAACATATTTCGGTCCCCATGAGCTCGGCACATACAGCGTGTCGCCGACGACGAGCGGGGTCGCTTCGTTCGAGCGCAGGGAGCCCAGGGAGAACGCATAGGCGAGCTTCAGCTTGCCGATATTTTGCGTGTTAATTTGTTTGAGGGGGCTAAAGCGCGTATTTTGCTGGTCATGCCCGTATTGCGTCCAGCTGGTTGCATCTGCCACACGCGCCGCTTTAGCGTCCTTGGACGAAGCATCTTCGGCCAGGGCGGCGCCGGCGCCGGCGGCTCCAGCCAAACCGGCCGCCAATGCGACCCCTACCCATGCGTTGCCGAGCAGCCTATCGCGCAAATTCTTCAATGTCGCCTCCCTGTCTAAAGTTTTTTGGAGTGTGTTGGCGGAGTTTGAGTTGGCTTCTCAACCCGTCATTGCGGGCGTTAATGTCCCGATGGGGGGATCATTGCGGGCGCACTCTAATGAAGCGCGGGCCGGCGGCGCTATACTCTAAAGGTCGCAAATGAGGCTTGCCGAAATCCGAGCGGCGCGCTAGCCGTACCAAGGAATTAGCGAGCGCATAAGAATTGAATAAGGGAGGCGCGAAGCGCGATGACAAAAGTTTTGATTGCGGACGACCATCCGGTTTTCCGGCGCGCCCTCGGCGAAATTGTCAGTTCGCTGCTCCCGTCGGAAACCATATGCCTCGAGGCCGCTAATCGAACCCAGCTGTTCGATCTCGCGCAGCGCGAGGAGCTCGACCTGATCTTGCTCGACCTTTGCATGCCAGGCATGACCGGCTTGCCTGAGCTCGTCGCGATCCGCAATCTCTCTCCCGCGACACCCGTCGTGGTCATATCCTGCCTCGATGAGGCGGGCATCGTCAGGCAGGCGATCAACTGCGGCGCCTCGGGCTACATTCCAAAATCCTCGCCGATGGAGGCTGTTTCCGCGGCGTTGAAGAGCGTTCTCGATGGCGGCGTCTATGTCCCCGGGCCGGAAACCAAATTCGCGGCGAAACGCGGCGACGCCGATCCTTTGACGCCGCGCCAGCTTGCCGTTCTCGGCCTGCTGTCGGCTGGCAAGTCAAACAAGGAAATCGCGCGGGCGCTGGCGATCAGCGATTTGACGGTGAAGGTGCATATTACGACGATCTTCCGCAAGCTTGGCGTCGCGACCCGCACTCAGGCGATCGTCGCTTTCCAGCGTGAACGCTCGCAGCTCATGGATCATCCCAATTAAGTTCTTTTCTCCGCGAGCGAGGTCAATAGCGCGCGCAGCTTCATCGGCGCCGCCGGCTTGGCGAGGAAACTGAGCCCCCGCCGTTTCAAGAAACCCTTCAACTCCTCACTGGGATCGCTCGAAATGATCAGCGCCGCGGCGTCTTCTGCGAACGTCTCGCGCAGCGCGGCAACCGCGTCAGTTCCGAGCGCTTCGCCGTCGAGACGGTAGTCGGCGATGATGATCCGCGGGATTTTTCGCGCCGCGCGCAGGTCGCGGATCGCTTCCTTGGCCGAAGGCGCCGCGATCGGAATACAATTCCATGATCGAAGCAGAGATTGAAGCGCGTTGCGCACCTGCGGGTCATTGTCGATGACGACGATGCAGAGTCCAGCGAGCGCCGCCGGATCGGCTGCGCGCTCCTCCCCTGGCGGCGGGACCGGCGCGTCGCTCGCCTTGACGCGCAGGGTGAAAGTCGAGCCGCGGCCGAGCGTCGAAGCCACTTTGATTTTAGCGTCGATCAGGCGCGCGATGCGTTCGCTGATCGCAAGGCCCAATCCGAGGCCGCGCTCTTGCTCGCGCGGACAGGGACCGATTTGTTTGAATTCCTCGAAAATCAGCTCGAGATGGTCTTCGGCGATGCCGATCCCGGTATCGCGCACTTCGATGGCGATCTCGCTGCCGCGTTTTCGGCACCCGATCAGAATCGAGCCTTGCGCCGTATAGCGCAGCGCGTTGCTGACGAGATTGCGCAGGACGCGCTCCAGCATGGCGCGGTCGGCGCGAATGACGGCGCCGCTCGGCGCGACCCGCAATCGCAAGCCGACGGCTTCGGCTTGAGGCTGATAGTCCTGGCGCAGCCGGTCGAGCAAAGGTTGCAGCCGGAAGTTCGTCATCTCGACCGGCCAGACGCCGGCCTCAAGGCGGGAAATATCGAGCAGCGCTCGCAGCAATTCGTCGACCGTGTCGAGCGCCGCCTGAATGCCGTCGACGAATTCGCGTCCGCGCGGCGCCTCGACATGGTCCGCCAGCATGCCTAGGAACAGCCGCGCGACGTTCAGCGGTTGATGCAAGTCGTGACTGGCGGCGGCGAGAAACCGGGTCTTGCTGAAATTGGCTTTCTCCGCCTCGCTCTTGGCAAGTTGCAGAGCTTTCTCGGCCGCGCTGCGTTCGGAAATTTGTTGGAGGAGCTGTTGAGTCAAATGCGTTAACTCGGCGGTGCGTTCGGCGACCCTGTTTTCGAGAGTGATCGCCGCCTGAAAAAGAGTGAAGGCGTTATGGCCCTTCGCGCTCATGTCGTTTTCGACGCGGTCCATGAGGACGCGGTTGATCTTCCGAAGCTTGTCGATTTCCTCCCGGAGTTGGCCGCCTTCTTCGACGCCGGCCCCAGTCGAAGCCGGCGCCTCCGCTTGGCTCTCGCGGTCAGCGTCAATCGGCGTCATAGGGCGTTCCGATGGCGATCGCGGTGAAGGTCTGGTTGAGGTGCATTCCGGAGAATTGTTCGCCGTAGGTGCAAAAGCCGATGACATTATTGGCGGCGAGGACGTCGCTGGCGAGATGCTTCGTCTGCGTTTTTTCGAGGGACAGGCTGCGGTGTATGCAATCGAAGCCGATCACCAAGGCGGGGGGCCCGAAGCTTTCGTTCACGCCCTGAAAGAAAGCGCGGAGATTGGGCAGGATCGCTTCGGTCTTCGCAAGCCGCAGGACGACGCCTTCATCAATGGCGCAGAAAAACGTCAGGCTATGGTCGAGGTGCGCATGACGAATCGAACGCACGTGAAAATCGCCGCCAACCTTCACCATGAGGGGAAACGCGGAAAATATCGTCTGCGTCAACGCTCGTTCGGGCAGATTGAGGATCCGCGCATATTCGCGCGCGGCAGGCTCGGCGTTCAATTCGAACACTTTGCGACTGACCGGATCAGCCTTGGTCACCACCATGCGGACGTCCGAACCGACGAAGTGCTGGCACTTAACGATGCGAAACGGCGCCTTGATCTTGATCACCGTCAGCAGCGCGGCGTCGCGATGGAAGGAGCCATCGAAATAGACGTAAGCGCCGGTGAGGCTCAGATTGTCGCCGGCCGAACCGCCGAGCAGGGGAACCATATCCATCAGGAGATTGAGAGAGGCGAGCACGACCTCCTCATTATCGGACATGCCGTCGATCAGGAGCATCGCGAAGCTATCTTTCGGGTCGAGCGCCAAGCCCAACTCGCGCATCGCCGAGACAAGCTTTAGCGTTGCCGTATGCCCATCGGACATCTGAAATCGCGAGAGATTTTCCAACACCACGCTGGCGGCGCGGCAGTGCGAGGCGGCGATGCTGAATCCGGTGATCGCCCCGTCGAGATAGCCGGCGGGGGCGATCTCCCCGGCCGTGGTGCAGCCTACGACGTGAACCCCATCGAAGACGCGCCGCAATTCCGGCTGGAGAATGTCGAGGTCGTAACTGAACGAGCAAAAAAATACGACGAGGCCGATATCCGGCTGCGCGATCAATTCGCTGAATTCCCGCACCGCCGTCAGGGGATCGGGCGCCGTCGAGAAGCCGCGTCGTATCGCGCTGCGCCCAGCCATGCATCGTTCCTCGTTCTTAGCCGCTGCGGTTGCGCTAATCCGAGCGGCAATCGATGTCGCTCCGATGGTCGGAACAAACTGGGCGCAAACCTAAGGTCTTTGAGATTAAACAACAAATTGAGAAGAGTGAAGGAAGCTTAAACGGTTTTTCGACCTGTGGCGCGGCTTTGTCCCGGTGCTGGTTTAGCGGCTATCGGGAATGTCGGATTCAACCGCCGGTCTTGGCCACGAAGGAATCGTTGGCGCCCGGCTTCAGCACAACATAGGCGCGCCGCCACGGCTGATCGTCTATCAAACGCCACTTGTGGCCGGTGCCGGTATTGTCCTCGGCGAGCAGGACATCTCCGGGGCGCAGTACAAATTTCTCGCCATCGCGCGTTGTGAACTCGAGTGTCCCAGAAAGCGTGATCACGTATTGCGGCTCCGAGTCATTGTGCCACTCATACGAGGAATGCGGCGGCAATTCGCTGAAATGGATGGCGACAACATCGGTGCGATCGCTTTGGTTTATCGTGCCTTCAAGCACATGCGAGGCCTGGTCCGGCCCAGTATATAGCTTGAATGCTCGTATTCCGGCGTCGACTAGAGTGCGTGCGCCGGTGGCCGCTGCGACAGCCCCACCATCCACTAAAGTGCTTGCGCCGGCAGTCACGGCGAAAGCCCCAACAGCTACGGCGCGAAGCAGATCGCGCCTGCCGTGCGATGGGTCCACTGAACTCACGTCCATTTTAAATTAATTTCCGCGCTGGATTTTCGAAACTCGGCGCCATCGCTTGGCCTGCCCGATTATTAAGTCAAGATCGCAAAAGGGCCACGCTTTTTCAAATCACGTCACGCCTCCGCCGAAGCACGCTAAGGCTTCACATCAACGGTGATCGTCGAACTGAGGTCCGGGCCATAGGAAACATGGCCGCCATCGCCGAATTGGAGCGTGAGCTTATGCTTGCCGGGCGGCAGCGTCAGCTGCGTTTCGGTCTGCGCCTTGCCGAAATGGCGCAAGTTTTCGCTGCTCCCGATCACCTCGCCTTCCGGGACCGGGGCCCCATCGATGATCAAATGATGGTGTCCGCTGTTCGGCGTTGGATCGCCCGCCGGCTTTAGCGCCATCCCTTCGAGCCCGAATTTCATGGTGAAGGGGCTGATGACGACGGCGCCGTCCTTCGGCTCGATGAACAAGACGCGCGGACTTTCCGCGCTGGCAAGCTGGGCGCCGGCGGCCATCGAGAGACTGGCGGCGAGCCAGATGGATGCCAAATATTTCATGGGATTCCTTTCACCTCAAAAGAGCGGGGCTGACTCGACCGGAGATCCGGCCAAGGATCAATGTCGAAAAAATCTAGGTCCCAAAGCGCCGCGGACCATCGCCAAAAGAGGTCATGTCTCCCATATGTCGGACGATAGCTGAACGGCGGAAATGCTTTAAAAAGACCCATTCGCCCGAATACCGCGAACTCGGTCGCGGCTTGTTGTGTTTTCACACACTGCATTTTCGACGGAGACCTGAAATGAAGGGCGCTTGGCCCGTGCTCGCCTGAATAACGCGAACCTGGTTGCGGCAGGCTCTGTTTTCACATTCTGCATTTTCAACGGAGATTTGAAATGAAAGCGCTTGGCGCATGTTTCTTTGTGGCGGCTATCTTGGCTGCGCCTTCTCAGTCCTCCGCGCAAAGATATCGATCGCAGGCGGCGCCGGCCTATGATCAGCCTTACAATCCGTGTCAGGCGGGATATTCTTTGCAGTCGCAAGACCGGGCGGACTTTGATTGCTCCGGAACGCGCGGGCGCATCGGTCTCGGCGCAAGCCCGATGCATCCCGAAGGGCCCGGCAATGTTGCTTCGCCAGGCGGGCGCTGAGCAGCCTGCGCCGGCGACGAGGCTTTTCTGATCGCCGTCGGCGCGCGATCAGAGTTGTTTGCCGGCCGCGTCCTTGGCGTCGCCCTCCGACGGTTGGGGCGACGACAGCCCCTTGGGCTTGAACGGCCAAGAGACGACGCCCGATGCGAACAGCGTCCACCAGACCAAACCGGCTGAAGCGCCATCCTTGGGCCGTGGTAAAGCCAGCTGTCCGGAAGGCCCGCTACGCGGACGCCTTCGAAAGCATGTTTTGATGTTGGCGGGAAACACGCAGATCGCGTAGAGCGCCAGCATTGCGCCAGCCAATCGGCGCAAGCTTGCGCTGACGAGCGCCGCGCCGCCGGCGATCTCGCAGAGGCCAGTCAGGATCACGACTTGACGGGGGAACGGAACGAAATCCGGCATGATGGGGAGGAAGCTCGCCGGCGTCGAAAGGTGCAGCACGCCGGCGGAAATGTAAAAGGTCGCCGTCGCCCAGCGCATCAGCCGGCGGGCGCCATCCAGCCCAAAATCTCGCGCCCCCGAGGCGTCGCTGATGCCTATTCCGCCGCCTCGGCCGTGGCGATGGCCTCGGCTGCGCGGGAGCGCTCCGCCTCCTTCCACTCATCGACCCGGCTTTCATCGACGCCAAGTTCGATCAGCACGGCGCCGGAAAGCTCGAGGCCGGGCGGGACCTCTCGGTCGATCACGGGAAAGAGGCCGATGGCCAGGAATGCGTCGCGCTCGTCCAAATCGGCGACAGGCACGAAGCGCTTCATGTCGGGAAAAGCCCGCGCCGTGAGGGGCGTCAGTTCGCGCGATACCTCGATGGACGGCGTCGTGATGACGAGGATCTTGCGTTTATGCAGGCCGAGCGGCTCCCAAAAGCGCGGATCGGCGGCGTCCCCGAAGACGACTTTATAGCCATCGGCATTGGCGTCGGCGAAAATCTTCTGATTGCGTTCGACGGCGGCGTAGCCGATGCTGAATTCGCCGAGAGCGTCGGCGACGGTGCGGCCGACTGGCCCCATGCCGACGATCAGCACAGGGGCGGCGAGCTCGCGCTCGATCAATTCGCGCTCGTCTCTGGTCTTACGATGGGAGCGAATCTTGCCCGCGATGTTGCGTCCCGCTTTGGCGAGGGCTGGCGTCAGCGCGAGGCTGAACGCCACGGCGGCGATGACGACCGAGGCGGTCTGGTCGCCGATCATGGCGCGCATCGCCGGCAGGCTTAGGATCACGAAAGCGAATTCCGAGCCTTGCGCCAGCAGGAAGCCGAGCTGCATCGACCCGGGAACGGACCAGCGGAAAATGAGGCTTGAAGCCGCGTTGGTCCCGATCTTGATGGCGATCAGCAGGATGGTGACGGTGATGACCGCCGCCCAATGCTGGGCGAGCGCGGCGAGATTCAGCGAGAGGCCGACCGAAATGAAGAAAAAGCCGAGCAGGAGGTTGCGGAACGGTTTGGTCTCAGACTGAATGATCGGGCGGTAAGGCGTCTCGGCGATGATCATTCCGCCGAGGAAGCCTCCCAAAGTCAGCGAGAGCCCGATCGTTCCCGTGGCCCAGCTCGCGGCGAGCACGACCAGGAGCGCGCTCGCAGTGAACACCTCGGCGTTGTCGGTGCGGGCGATGAGATCGGCCAACGGACGCACGACCAGCCGCGCCAGCACATAAGCAACGCCGAAGGCCGCCGCCGCCTTGACGACCGCCATGGCGAGTTGCGGCGCAATCGGGCCGCCATCGCCGCCGAGGGCATTGACGACGATGAGGAGAAAGATCGCGGCGACGTCCTGAAAGATCAAAATGGCGGTGGCGGTCAAACCGACGGGGCAATTCTGCTGCCGGCGCTCCGCGAGCAGGCCGGCGACGACAGCCGTCGATGACAAGGCCAAAGTGGAGCCGAGCAGAAAGGCGGGCGCTGGCGCGAGGCCGATCAGCAGGCCGAGGGCGCCAAGGCCCAGCGCGCCAAGGATGACTTGCACCGGCCCGAAGCCGAAAATGTCGCGCGCTTGATCGTGAATGGTCTTCAGCGAGAAATGCAGGCCGATGTCGAATAGCAGGAAGACGACGCCGAGCTCGGACAAAAGCGCCACGGTCGAACTCGTTTGCAGGGGCGCCGCGCCGGTCGCCCTCAGCCCGATTCCAAGCGCCAAATAGCCGACGATCGGGCTGAGCCTCAAAGCCCGGCACGCGATCGCGGCGATGACGCCAAGAAGAAGGAGCAGGACCACAGGAGCTAGCGATTGCAGAACCGTGTGCATATGGTTCATGACCTATCAGCCTCTCCGTGGCGCCGAGGAATGTTGGCCGGCGATCGCCGGCCGTTGCGGATGATTGTCTTGTTCGATCCCGCCAGCGCGTGCCGAGACCCACGCAAAATCCAAGCCGCGATGCCCGTTACGACCGGGTTCTCGCGGTCCGGGGTCAAGCGGCTCAGCCGGTCAAGATGTGGTTGTCTCAAAATTCGCGGCGCCCCTGGCGGGCGCGCCCTCCGCGGCGCTGGCGTCGGCGTCGGCCGCGGGCCGCGGCAGGATGATGATGAACCGCGCTCCGGGCGGCTCGGTTTCGGCGTCGCCCCCATCGGCCCGCGCCGGAGGGGCAAGGGTCAGCGACCCGCCATGCGCGTGCACGAGGTCGGCGGCGATGACAAGGCCAAGGCCCGTTCCGCCGGCGCGATCCGAGGTGAAAAATGCGTCGAAAAGTTTTGGCCGCACCGCAGGCGGAACGCCAGGTCCCGTGTCCGAGACTTCAATGACGGTCTGTCGGCAGGCCTGGCCTTTGCCGGCCGCCGCGCTCTCGGCCGGGGTCCCGCCATTGGCTTCGGACCCGCATGGCTCCTCGCGCGCCAAAATGCGAATTTGCGCCGGCCATCCCGGCGAAGGCCCGGCGCTCTGCAACGCTTCAGCGCCATTGCGAATAAGGTTGACGAGGACGCGAAACATCTGCTCCGCGTCCGCATCGATTTCGAGTCCCTCCGGCGCGTCGTTGACGATCTCGACGTGGCCGCCCGTTTGAGGCGCAACGCTCTCGATCGCCTCGTCGACCATGCGGCGCAGCGGGAAACGGCGCAGCTTCGGCGGCTCGTCGACCGCGCGGCCATAGGTCATCGTCGCCTGGCAGAAGCGAATCGCGCGGTCGATCGTCGCGACCAGCTTTGGCGCAATTCTCTGGGCCAGCGGATCGGTGACGTTGACGAGCCTGTCCGACAGAAGTTGCGCCGAAGACAACATGTTGCGCATGTCGTGGTTGATCTTGGCCACCGCGAGGCCGAGCGCGGCGAGATGTTTCTTGTGGTTCAGCTCGCGGACCAGCGATTCCTGCATGACGGCCAGCGCCGCTTCCGCTTGTCCGATCTCGTGGCGGCAGCCGGACGGCTCGATAATGCGCGCCGCGTTCTCGGGGTCCGCCCCGAATTCAGTGATATTGGAGGTGAGGCGGCGGACTGGCCGCAGCACCATGATGTTGATTGCGATCGTGGCGAGGCTCGCGACGATCGCCGACATCACGAGCGTCATCACCAGCAGCCGCTTCGAATAGGCCGCCATGCCGCGCTTCAGAGGCGCTTCATCCATGGTGATGGCGACCGCCTCTCCGCCCATCGGCGCCGCGCCGAGAATCGTAATGACGCGGCCCTTTGGCGCCAGCATGGTTTCGATCGCCTCGCCCAGCGAGTTGCCGAATGACTCTGGTTCGCGCAAATCGTAGACCGCGTCGACCGCGGGCGGCAATTCGGACGAGGCGAGAATCCGTTTTGTTCCGCGCATGTTGAGGACTATGACGCGCGCGCCGGCGCTGTCCAATAATTGACGGGACAGTGCTGGCGGGATCATTTCGGTCGGCGCGGCTTCCAGGACCAAGGCGGCGGTGTGGGCCGCGCTGAGGCGATTGCGCAGCCAATAGGCGCGATAACCGGAAATCGCCGGAATATAGACCATCGTCGCGGCGATCATGACGAAGGCGGTGTTGAGCAGCAGCACGCGCATGCCGAGCCCGAAACGAAAGGCGCCGCGAGCATTTTGCGCGACGCGCCGCCGCGCAGCGTCTTTGCTTTGGACCGAGGGGGGCGTGCGCGCGTCTGTCGTGGCGTTAGGAGGCATCGCGAAGTCGCTCATTGAATGGCCTGCGTGATCAAACGTGCGAGGCGGAAAATCCGCCATGTCGCCGGCGCCGGGCGCGCTTCGAACGCCAAAGCCGCCCCCAGCGCCGCTTCGGCAAAGGAGGGATAGGGAACCGGGATCGAGGCTAAGTCGGAGGCATACATCCCCTGAGATATGGAGAGCGCATAGAGGTTGATCAACTCCCCGGCTGCAGGTCCGACCATTGCGGCGCCAAGAATTTTGCCGCCGCGGGTCATCACAAGCTTCACATGGCCGGCGGTGGCCCCGTCGATCTGGGCCCGGTCGGCGCACGAAAAAGGAAAGCGTGAGACGCAAATCCGCCGCCGGCGCTTGCGCGCCGCGTCTTCGGTTAGACCGGTGAAAGCGATCTGCGGGCTGGTCCAGGCGACTCGCGTCCGCGGCGGCGCGCGCCGCTTGGCGAAAAACCCGAAGGGAAAGATGCGCATATGGCGAAGGACTCGATAGGCTTCGCTTTCAGCGTCGCCCCCCGCCGCGCCGATCGCATAGACGCGGCGGTTGCTGCTGCGCAGATTGGCGTCGACTTTGACGCCGCTCGCGTCAAAGCGCACGCCGGCGGCCGCAAGGCCAAGGCCTTCGAGGGCCGGAGCTGCGCCGGACGCGAGAAAAAGATGAGATCCTGCGAACGCTTCAACCTCGCCCGCCGCGCCGGGCGCTGCGATCAACACGCGCAGCCCGGCGCCGTCCGGCTCGACCCGTAATATCTTCGCGTCTTCGCGCAAGACCACGCCTTCGCGCAAAAATTGCACGCGCAGCGGCGCCACGATTTCGTCGTCTTCGTCAGCGAAAATCCGCGTTTCCGAGAGCAGGGCGACTTCGCCGCCAAGGCGTCGCATCGCTTGAGCGATTTCGAGCCCTTGCGGATCCGCGCCAACGATAATGAGCCGTTCCGGCGGGCGTTCGAGGCCCCGCAGGTCTGCGGCGGTCAGCGGCCGGATGAGATCAAGGCCCCGGATCGAGAGGGGCGCCTTTGCAGCGCCGGGGCGATGACGAAGCGGCGCGCCCTGATGATGCGGCCTGCGGTCTCGACCGCGTCCGGCCGGATGAATCGCCCCGGCGGTTTGAGAACGGTTACTTTCATCGCTTCGAGTCGCGCTTGCGCATATTTGGGCGCTAGCGCATCGGCGACCTTCGCGATGTGCGCTTGCGCACGCGCAAAATCAGCAGGATCGGAAACGGGAGACGGCCTGCCGGCGCCGGGGAGCTGCGTCTGCCGCTGCGCCGCCTCTCCCACAGCGCGAAAAACCGCGCCGGGGACGACGGAGGCGATGCGGTCCGCCGCTGGCTCTTTGGCGATGAGCGCGACGGAAAGGCCTTGAGCCGCCGCGGCGACTGCTAGCGCGCCGCCTGCCGCGCTGGCGCCGAGAATGCACAGATCGGGGCGCAAGGCCTCGCTCGGGTTCATGCCCATGCCCTTCTTTACCTTGGTCGCAGACGGAGAGTCAGATCTCATTTTGAAGTATTTGCTGCAGGACCTGCGCCATTTTTCGGCGACATTCACGACAACGCCCATGATTTGATTAATTCAAAGGCATGTCGCGCCGCCTCAAGGTGGTGGTCGACGCATTGAGCCGGAACTGACGACGAACTGGCGGCAAAATGACACTTTCGCTACACTCTCAATATAACTTATGGTTGCTTCAGGAATGCTTTTAGGCATGGTATAGCGCCGGCAGGGGTTTTCGGATCGGTCGATCCTCGAGGGGGCAAAATATGCATATTGCGATGGTCGGGTCAGGTTATGTCGGGCTGGTTTCCGGGGCGTGCCTTGCAGACTTCGGACATAATGTCGTTTGCATCAATTCCGACATTCGCAAAGTGAATGCGCTGAAGGCCGGCAAAATGCCGATCTTCGAGCCGGGGCTGGCCGAGCTGGTCGCCAGCAACGTCCGCCATAAGCGTCTTTCCTTTTCAAACGATCTGGCCGAGGCCGTCGGCAGGGCGGAAGCGGTGTTCATCGCGGTTGGAACCCCCTCGCGGCGCGGCGATGGCCACGCCGATCTCAGCTTTGTCTATCAGGTTGCCCGGGATCTTGCTCCTGCCCTCACTGGCTTCACCGTGGTCGTGACCAAGTCGACGGTTCCGGTCGGCACCGGCGATGAAGTCGAGCGCATCATCCGCGAGACCCATCCGGACGCCGATTTCGCGGTGGTCTCGAACCCTGAGTTCCTGCGCGAAGGCGCGGCGATCGACGACTTCAAACGGCCTGACCGCATCGTCATCGGCCTCGAGGACGAGCGCGCCGAGGCGGTCATGCGGGAAGTCTATCGCCCGCTCTACCTCAACCGTGCGCCCTTCCTCTTCACCAGCCGCCGCACCTCCGAACTGACCAAATACGCCGCCAACGCTTTCCTTGCGACTAAAATCACCTTCATCAACGAAATCGCCGATCTCTGCGAGCGCGTCGGCGCCAATGTGCAGGATGTCGCGCGCGGCATCGGCCTCGATAATCGCATCGGCTCGAAATTCCTCCATGCGGGACCGGGCTATGGCGGCTCCTGCTTTCCAAAAGACACCCAGGCCCTGATCAAGACCGCGCAGGATTACGGCGCGCCGGTCCGGATCGTCGAAATTGTCGCGGCTGTCAACGATCAACGCAAACGCGCCATGGCCCGCAAAGTGTTTGCCGCCCTCGGCGGATCGGTGCGCGGCAGGAAAATCGCCGTGCTTGGCCTGACTTTCAAGCCGAATACCGACGATATGCGCGATTCGCCGGCGATTTCGATCATCACCGCGCTGCAGGACGGCGGCGCGCGGATCAACGTCTTTGATCCCGAAGGCATGGATCAAGCGCGCCTCGTCATGGACGACCTGACCTATTTCTATGATCCTTACTCTTGCTGCGAAAAAGCCGACGCGCTCGTCATCATCACCGAATGGGATGAATTTCGCGCTCTCGATCTCGATCGCGTCAAATCGCTGCTGACCGCGCCGGTCATGGTCGATTTGCGCAATATCTACGATCCGGACGAAATGGCTCGCAAAAAGTTTCAATATTCAGGCGTCGGCCGCGGAGCATAAACCCGCTAAGCCGCCGCCGGGCGCAGAACCTCACTCGCCGCGCGGCTTCGCCCGCGTCGTCGCCGCCGCCGCGGCGGGGTCGTCCGGCCAGAAATGACGCGGGTAGCGGCCCTTCATTTCCGATTTTACCGAAGCCCAGGAGCCGCGCCAGAAACCCGGCAGATTTTTGGTGATCTGGATCGGCCGCGACGCCGGCGACAACAGTTCGAGGGTCAAAGCGGCCTTGCCCCTCGCGATCGCTGGATGGTCCGAAAGGCCGTAGAGTTCCTGCACCCGCACCGAAAGCGTCGGGCCGGCTTCGCTTGAATAGTCGAGCGCGATCTTCGATCCGGCCGGAGTCTCGAAATGCGTCGGCGCCTCGTCCTCGAGGCGCCGACGCATGTCCCAGGGCAGCATCGCCTTCAGCGCCTGTTCGAGGTCATCCGGCGTAATTTCGGCGAGGCTAGTTCTGCCCTCGATGAAGGGCGCGAGCCAATCCGCCGCGCGCTCGGCGAGCGCGGCGTCGGAGAGATCGGGCCAAGCGTCGCCCGGCTCGGCGCGGCGCAAAAAGGCGACGCGATCGCGCCATTGCGCCAGCGGCTTGGAGAAGGGGAGCCGCTGGAGGCCTGCGCCGTCCTGTCCAAGATCGGCGATCCCTTCCGCCAGCGCTCTTGCGGACTCCTGCCCTTGCGGAACCGGGAGATTGCGTTCGCTGAGAACGAGCGCGCCGAGCCGGCGCCTTTTGCGGGCCAAAAGGCTGAGCCGGTCGCGGTCGAAACTGACCTCCTCCTGCGTCGCGATTTTTTCTCCGGCGACAGCTTCGAGATCGTCCTCGCTGAGCGCCGCGGCGACGATAATTCGCGCGGCGCCGGCCCGCCCGGCGATCTCGCCGATCGCGAGAAAGGCTTCGCGCGCCAGAGGCTGTTGCGGCTCCAGCATCGCGGCGCGTCCGTTCGCCATCAAGAATTCGCCCGGCGCGCCCCGCGCTTTGGCGATCCGGTCGGGAAAGGCGAGCGCGAGCCATTTGCCGCAGGCGGCTGGCGCGGGCGACGGCGATAATATGCGCCGCCGGCCTTGCGGGCGAAGGTCCGCGCCAAGCGGCGCGCGTCATCGGCCCGCTGCGAGCGGTCGCGCCGGAAGCGCTCGAGCCGGACGGCGAGATCCGGGCTATCGCCGCCGAGACCCCGCTCGACGAGAAGCGCCGCAATTTCGGCTGCGGCGAAACCCTCTCCCTCTTGAGCCGCCTCGACGATCATTTTGGCGAGTCGCGGCGGCGCGGCGATGCTCGCAATGGCCCTGCCCGCAGGCGTCAGGTTTCCCTCGGCGTCGATCGCGCCGATTTCGAGCAGCAACGCGCGCGCCTCCTTCAAGGCGGGACGCGGCGGCGGATCGAGCCATCGCAGGCTGAAAGGGTCGCGCACGCCCCAGACGGCGAGGTCGAGGACGAGGCCGGAGAGGTCCGCCGCCATGATTTCGGGCGGCGCAAAAGGCTCGAGCGCGCCGGACGCCGCCTCATCCCACAAACGATAGCAGACGCCAGGCTCGGTGCGGCCAGCTCGGCCGCGGCGCTGATCGGCCGCCGCGCGGGAGACCCGCACGGTCTCGAGCGACGTCAAGCCGCGATCGGGCTCGAAGCGCGGCGTCCGGGTCAGTCCGCAATCAATGACGATTCTGACCCCCTCGATCGTCAGGGAGGTTTCGGCGATCGAGGTGGCGAGCACGATCTTCCGCGCCGGCCGCGGGACAGGGGCGATGGCGCGGTCTTGCTCTGCCCGGCCGATCGAAGAATAAAGCGGCGCGATTTCGATCGATGGATCGTTGATTCGCTCGGCGAGCAGGGCGGCGGTCCGGTTGATCTCGCCCTGGCCCGGCAGGAACGCCAGAATCGAACCATCTTCCTCTGACATCGCCCGCAGCGCGGCGCCAGCAACCGCGGCCTCGATCCGCTCTTGCGGTTTGCGGCCGAGATATTTGGTGACGATCGGAAAAGCCCGGCCTTCGCTGACGATGACGGGCGCGTCGTCCAGCAGTTTTGCGACCCGCGCGCCGTCGAGGGTCGCCGACATGACGAGTATGCGCAAATCCTCGCGCAGGGCGGAGGCGGCGTCGAGGCACAGCGCGAGCGAGAGGTCGGCGTCGAGCGAACGCTCGTGGAATTCGTCGAAAATCACCAGAGCGACGCCGGTCAGCGCCGGATCGTCGAGGATCATGCGCGCGAACACGCCTTCGGTGACGATTTCGAGGCGCGTTTTCGCAGAGGTCAGCGTTTGCGCGCGCACCCTGAGGCCGATCGTTTCGCCCACGCGCTCGCCGAGGGTCGCGGCCATTCGCCCGGCGGCGGCCCGCGCGGCTATCCGGCGCGGCTCGAGCATGACGATTTTCTGGCCTTTCGCCCAGGCTTCGTCCAACAGGACGAGCGGAACGCGCGTCGTCTTGCCGGCGCCAGGCGGGGCGACCAGCGCGGCCTTCGTGCGGACGGAGAGTTCCGCGCGAAGGTCGTCGAGAACCGCGTCGATGGGGAGCGGAGCGAGGGGATGCATGAATGCCGTGATGGCAGTTCGCCGCGCCGCGGACAAGAGGCCGCGCGCGTCTCCCCGAAGCGCTTGCCATGTGGCGGCGGCGACACGGGACCGAGAAATTGCGCGGCGCCCCGCTATCAACTCGATTTGATTAAAGCTATTTTAAGCTAGAGTAGGATGCGCCGGCGGCTCGGCCCCCGAGGACCCCGGCGGGGCTGGCCGCGGAGCCGGGTCAAGCGCCTCGCGAAGGACTCTCAATGGCGCAGCAAATGGCGCAGGGACCAAGTTCGCCGGCTGCCGGGGGATCCGCCGCCAGCGATGTTCCCGCACCGCAAAAAAGCACCGCCGCCGCTCTCGCGCTCGGGTCACTCGGCGTCGTTTTCGGCGATATCGGCACGAGTCCGCTTTATGCGCTGCGCGAATCGCTCCATCACATGAAGGCCGCCGGGCGTCACCGACGGCGGCGTCCTTGGCACCGTCTCGCTGCTGCTCTGGGCGCTGTTCTTTACCGTGACCGCCAAATATGTCCTGTTTCTCATGCGAGCGGACAACAAAGGCGAGGGCGGCACCCTTTCGCTGATGGCGCTGGCCCAGTCGGCCGTCGGCCATGGCGTCGCGCCGGTATTTTTTCTCGGCGCCGCCGGCGCCGCGCTGTTTTCCGGCGACGCCGTCATCACACCGGCGATTTCGGTTCTGTCGGCGCTCGAAGGGCTCGAACTCGTCACGCCGATCTTCACGCCCTATGTCCTGCCGGCGACCATCGTCATCCTCATCTCCCTGTTCTGGGCGCAGAGTGCACGGCACCGCCCGCGTCGCCTCTCTCTTCGGCCCGATCATGGCCGTTTTTTTCCTGACGATAGGCGTTCTCGGCGCGATGCACATCCACGATTCGCCGCGCATCCTCCTGGCGTTCGATCCGATTTTCGGCCTGCGCTTTTTGTTCGGCCATGGCCTCATTGGGTTCGTGGTGCTGGGCTCGGTGTTTCTCGCCGTCACGGGGGCCGAGGCGCTTTACGCCGATATGGGGCATTTCGGGCGCCTGCCGATCCAGGGCGCCTGGCTGACGTTCGTGCTTCCGGCGCTCACTTTGAATTACCTCGGCCAGGGCGCCCTCGTGCTGTCCAATCCGGCAACTGTGGAAAATCCGTTCTTTCTGATGGCGCCGCCTTGGGCGCTGTTGCCGCTCGTGATCATGGCGACGGTGGCGACGATCATCGCAAGCCAGGCGGTGATCACCGGCGCCTTCTCCCTGACCCGGCAGGCGATCCAGCTCGGCCTGTTGCCGCGCATGCTGATTTTGCACACCTCCGAGACGCAGGAAGGCCAGATCTATATTCCAAAGGTCAATCGCCTGCTTCTCGTCGGCGTTCTTTTGCTCGTGCTGATGTTCAAGAGTTCGAGCTCGCTCGCCTCGGCCTACGGCATTGCGGTGACCGGCACGATGGTGGTGACGACGGCGCTCGCCTTCGTCGTCGTCTGGAAACTTTGGCGTTGGCCGCTCTGGCTCGCCGTTCTGTTCATTTCCGGGTTTCTCATCATCGACCTCGCCTTCCTCGCCGCCAATCTGGTGAAAATCGTCGATGGCGGATGGGTGCCTTTGCTGCTCGGCGGATTCGCCATGGTCGTCGATGTGGACCTGGGTCCGCGGCGCGCGATCTGCTCGCCCGCAAGACCCAGCGCGATTCGATCTCGATGGCGGATCTCATTCGCATGCTGGAGAAATCCAAACCGATCCGGGTCGCCGGCACGGCGGTTTTCCTCACCAACTCGCCCGAGGTCGCGCCGTCCGCCTTCATGCATAATCTGAAACATAACAAGGTGATGCATGAGCGCGTCCTGCTCATGTCGGTGAAAACGGAGGATACGCCGCGGGTTCCGATGTCGAGACGGTTCGAAATCGCCAAGCTTTCGGATGATTTCACCAGCATCGTTCTGCATTACGGCTATATGGAAAGCCCGCGCATTCCGGCCGCGCTTGCGAGCCTGCGCAAGGCCGGGCTCAAGTTCGACATCATGACGACGTCGTTTTTTGTCGGGCGGCGCAAGATCAAGCCGGCGCAGAATTCCGGCATGCCGGCGTGGCAGGACCGGCTTTTCATCACGCTGTACCGGCAATCGGCCGATCCGACCGACTATTTTTCGATTCCCTCCGATCGCGTGGTCGAGCTCGGCGAACAGATGACGATTTAGGCCGGGCTGCCGCGCCCGCGAAAATGCTCTGGACAGATCTGGGCGATCAGTGCGCATCGCCGCCCGCTTTGCTAGCGTGCTTTGATGCAAAGACGTGTCCCTGATCGCATCAACCACCGATGGCGAATCCGCCTCGAAAGAGAGCGGCGCTTTTTCGCCCGAGCGCATCAGCGCTGAACGCGGCGGCAAAATCTCGCCGATGATGGCGCAATATATCGAGATCAAGGCCGCCAATCCGGACTTGCTGTTGTTCTACCGGATGGGCGATTTCTACGAATTGTTTTTCGAGGACGCCGAAGTCGCCGCCGCGCGCGCTCGGCATCGTCTGACCAAGCGCGGCAAGCATTGCGGCGACGACATTCCGATGTGCGGCGTGCCGGTCGAGCGCGCCGAGGAATATTTGCATCGGCTGATCGCCTTGGCCATCGCGTCGCCGTCTGCGAACAGGTCGAGGACCCGGCGGAGGCGCGAAAGCGCGGCGGCAAGTCGGTGGTGCGGCGCGAGGTCACCCGCCTCGTGACGCCCGGCACGATCACCGAAGAGAGCTCTGCTCGATCCGGCGCGGGCCAATTGGCTTCTCGCCATCGCGCAGGCGCCGCGTTCCGACGGCGGTTGGACTTATGGTTTGGCGTCGCTCGATATCTCGACCGGCGAATTCATCGTCAGCGAAGGCGCCCGAAGACAATCTCGACGCGGAAATCGCGCGCATCGATCCCGCCGAGATCGTCGCCTCGGACGCGTTGGCGGATTTGCCCGGTCTCAAGCGCTTATGCGCCGAGACCAAGCGGCCTCTGACGCCGCTTGGCCGCCAGTCCGGCGACGGCCTTTCCGCCGCGCGGCGCATTCTCGATTATTTCGGGCTCGCGACGCTGGACGGGCTCGGCGCTTTCTCGCGCGCGGAAATCGCCGCCGCCGCCGCCGCTCTTTTTTACATCGAGCGCACGCAGTTTTCGGCGCGCCCCGCCTTGAACCTGCCCTCGCGCGTAGCGCTCGAGGCGCATATGTCGATCGACGCCGCGACGCGCGCCAATCTCGAATTGACGCGGACTCTCGCTGGCGCGCGCGAAGGCTCGCTGATCGGCGCCATCGACCGGACCGTCACGGCCCCGGGCGGGCGGCTTCTCGCCGAGCGGCTTGCCGCCCCGCTGACCGACATCGCCGCAATCTCCCGCCGCCGAGGCTCGATCGCGTTCTTCCTCGATGAGCCGGATTTGCGCCAAACCTACGCGGCCTGCTTAAAACCGTTCCGGATTTGACGAGAGCCGTCTCGCGGTTGGCGCTCGATCGCGCCGGCCCGCGCGATCTCGCGGCGTTGCGCGACGGTCTTGCCGCGGCGCTGGTGCTGCAGCGCGCGCTGGACCGAGGGCCCCGACGCCGCCAGAAGAGATCGAGGAGGCGATCGGCGCAGCTGGCGCCCTCGACGTTTCGCTGCGCGGGGCGCCTGACGCGAGGCGCTGGCGGAGAATTGCCGCTGCAAAAGCGCGACGGCGGCTTCATCCGGCCGGGCTTTGACGCCCGCCCTCGACGAATTCGCGGGCGCTGCGCGACGAGACCCGCAAGGTCATCGCCGACGATTCAGGCGCGCTATTGCGACGCTGGCGGATACGCGGCAGCTCAAACTCAAGCACAATAATTTTCTCGGCTTTTTCATCGAAGTGCCTCAGGCCCAAGGCGAGAAGCTGCTGCGGCCGCCTTTCGACGCGACCTTCATCCATCGCCAGACGATGGCCGACGCGATGCGTTTTTCGACCAAGGATCTGGCCGAACTCGAAGGGCAAGATTTCCTCCGCCGCCGATCGAGGCGCTGCAACCGGGAGCTGGCGATCTTCGACGAGCTCGCCGCTATGCTTCTCGCCGCGGAGACCAAGATCAAGCGCGCGGCCGAGGCGCTCGCGGCGATCGACGTCGCCGCCGGGCTCGCCGAACTCGCCGCCGACTGCGATTGGCGCCGGCCCGAAGTCGACGCTTCCTTGAGCTTCTCCATTGAGGCCGGCCGGCATCCGGTTGTCGAGGCGGCGCTGCGCGCGCGCGGGTAAGGCGTTCGTCGCCAATGATTGCGCGCTTTCGGCGGCTCAAAGGAAAAGGCGGCCTGATCGCCATCGTCACCGGCCCCAACATGGCCGGCAAATCCACCTATCTGCGCCAGAACGCGCTGATCGCCGTGCTGGCGCAAATGGGCTCATTCGTTCCGGCGAAACGCGCCCGTATCGGCGTCGTCGACCGGCTTTTTTCGCGCGTCGGCGCGGCCGACGATCTCGCGCGCGGCCGCTCGACCTTCATGGTCGAGATGGTCGAGACCGCCGCGATACTCAATCGCGCGCGCGAGCGCTCGCTCGTCATTCTCGACGAGATCGGCCGCGGCACTGCGACCTTCGATGGCCTCTCCATCGCCTGGGCGGTGATGGAGCACCTGCATGAGGCCAATCGAAGCCGGGCGCTTTTCGCCACGCATTTCCACGAATTGACGCAACTTGCGAAGCGGCTTCGACCGCATCGACAATCTCACCATGCGCGGTGACCGATTGGAATGGCGAGGTGGTGTTCCTGCATGAAATCATCGCCGGGGCCGCCGACCAGTCCTATGGCGTCCAGGTCGCCAAGCTCGCCGGCTTGCCTTCGGCCGTTGTCGAGCGCGCCAAGACAGCTTCTCGCCGAATTCGAGGCGGCGGATCGGCTACGTCAAAGCGACCGCCTTGTCGCCGATCTGCCTTTGTTTTCGGCCTCTAGCGCGCAAAAGGGCGATCCCGAACCAACGCCGCCGTGCGAGGCGGCGCGCGCGGGCGCTGCCCTGGCCGCGGCGATCGACGCGATCGATCCCGATCAAATGTCTCCACGCGCGGCTCTCGAAGAACTTTATCGCTTGAAACGGCTGCGCTTATTCGAGAGCTGATTCAGGCGCGGGTTTTTATCAATTCGATGACAATTACATTGCATAAGATAAGATAGCGCTTAAGATTGTTTCAAGATCGCGCCGTTTTGTTGCGGCGCAAAATGCCGCCGCGGCAGCGACGAATGGCCTTTTGAAGACTCAATCTTAAGACTTATCCTATGCCCGAAGACGATGCCCTTCCGCGAGTTGACCAGCTGGTCTGCTTCGCCCTTTATTCGACCTTACATGCGGTGAACAAGATTTACGCGCCTCTTCTGACGCCGATCGGTCTCACCTATCCGCAATATCTCGTGATGCTGGCGCTTTGGGAGTTTGACGACGTAACGGTCAAGGCGATCGGCGAGCGCTTGCATCTCGATTCCGGCACGCTGACCCCGCTTCTAAAAAGGCTCGAGGGCGGCGGCCTGCTTGCGCGGGCGCGCGATCCGAAAGATGAACGCCAGGTCAAGGTCAAGCTGACCGAAAAGGGCCGCGACCTGCGCAAGCAGGCCAAGACCATTCCCGCCCAGATGGCGCGCGCGATGGGCCGCCCGCCGGACGAGCTGAAAGCCGTGCGCAAGGAATTGCGGCGCATCCGCAACGCTCTGCTTGGCAAGCGCGACAAGCAAACCGGAGAAGGCCGACGAGCGGATCGGTTCGTTCTGAAAGGGCGGCGCCTATCGCCGCTGCAGCATCCGGGCGACGACTTTCGAGGTGTAGTCTACCATGGGTACGATTCGCGCGTAATTCAGCCGCGTCGGGCCGATCACGCCGAGGACCCCGACGATGCGCTGCCGCTCGTCGTGAAAGGGCGCGGCGATCATCGACGATCCAGACAGCGAAAACAGCTTATTTTCAGATCCGATGAAAATGCGCACGCCCTCGCCCCCTTCCGCCCGATTCAACAGGTCGATCACGTCCTTTTTGGTTTCGAGATCGGCGAACAACAGGCGGATGCGCTCCAAATCTTCGATCGCCGTCAAATCCTGCAATAAATTGGCCTGGCCTCTGACGATTAATTGCGGGCCGTCGGCGGAGCTGTGGACCCAACTCGCGAGGCCGGCGTCGATCAGCCGGGCGGTCAATTCGCCGAGCTCCCGCTCCGCGGCCTGATGCGAAGCCTCGATCTCGAGTCTGACCTCAAGCAAGGTTCGGCCGCGGATTCGCGCGTTGAGAAAATTGGCGGCCTCGGTCAAAGCGGAAAGCGGCAGCCAGGCGGGGATATGCAGGATGCGGTTCTCGACCGAACCATCCTCCGAGACCAGCACGGCGAGGGCGCGCTCGGGCTCGATCCGCACGAATTCGATGTGCTTTAGCCGGGCGTCTTCCTTGGTCGTCACGACGACTCCGGCGCCGCGCGTCAGCCCTGAGAGCATGCTCATCGCGTCGCCAAGCAAGGCTTCGAGAGACTGCTCCTGCGTCGCGGCTTTCACCTGGGCGTCGATCTGCTCGCGTTCGCCTTCGCTAATGTCGCCCAGTTCAAGCATGGCGTCGACGAAGAAACGCAGGCCAAGCTCGGTGGGAAGCCTCCCGGCGCTGGTGTGGGGGGCGTAAATCAGGCCGAGCTCCTCGAGATCCTGCATCACATTGCGGACGGAGGCAGGCGACAGAGACATTGGCAAAAGACGCGCGACATGGCGCGATCCGACCGCTTCGCCGCTGGCGAGATAGGAATCCACGATCTGACGGAAGATTTCCCGCGAGCGTTCGTTGAGGCTCGCCAAGCTGCTGCCGGTCGGGCGCGTCGGGTCGCGCGAAAATTCAACGGGCGTGGCCATGGCCGCACAATGACCGCGGCCAGAAACGGATGCAAGAGCGCTGGGGCTCGCCGCAGGGGAGTCGTCAATCAGCCCACATTATATCCGAGAGCATCCTCGATAACAGACTCAAGCTGGTTGATTTGAAAGGGCTTTTCGAGCATTTTGACGCCTTGATAGGACTCTTCAAGCTCGCGCGCGCCGTAACCGGAGAGGAAGACGAACGGGATTTCACGAGATTTGAGGAACTCGGCGACGGGAAAACTCCGGGTGCCATTGAGGTTGACGTCAAGCATCGCGAAATGGGGCTCGGTCTTCGTGAGAACGTCAAAGGCCCCCTCAATCGAGGACGCGACGTCGACGCATTCGCACCCGATGTCGGCGAGCATATCCTCGATTAACATGCTGATCAGAGCTTCGTCTTCAACGACTAGCACGCGAAACCCGTCGCGCATTTTCAAAGACATGTCGCGATTCCCGGAGAGCCTACACAGCTAACCCCTAAGCGCAAGGTTGGTTCCGGATCTGCGACGCTATTTTTCCGGGCGCGGCGCTACTCCGCCCGCCCCGGCTCAAGACCCGGCTTGCGCGTTGCCGTCAGGCCCGCGAAAGCTTTTTTCGCTTCAATCCCGTTCGGCAGCCTGACGAGCCCGGAACGCCGGCGCGTCGGACGACTTCCGCGGCGCAATCTCGCTTGTCGCGTCATAGCCGGGTCGCGCGCGACTTTTGACCGGCGGTCCAATGAGAGGCGTCGCAGCGGGTACGATTTTTCAAATTTGCCGCCGCCGACGTATGGCGGGCGCTTTTTTGCGAGCATATGAATGAGTGTGCAAAAAACCGGAGAGAGCGTCCCAGTTCAAAGCCCCGGCGAGATTGGCAACAAGACGCTCCTCCAGGTGGCGATTACGGAGGCGTTCGGTTTTCTGAACGCGGGCGACCCGGGCGCGGCGATAGCGCATCTTGCTCGATATAGCGATCTCGCCGCCCCAAGCGACCTGGCCTGCTACGTCTTTGGCTTGATTTATTTCAACGCTGATGATCCGCGCAACGCCCTGCTTTGGTTCGAACGCGCGCTCGCCCTGCGGCCCGCCTATCCCGAGGCGCTGGGCGCGCGGGCGATGGTTCTGCAGCGGCTGGGTCAGCCACATGACGCGCTCGAGGCTTTTGAGGAGCTTCTCAGGCTTCGCCCCGATGATGCCGACACTCTTTTCAGCATCGGGGTGATTTTGCAAAGCCTCGGACGTATGAACGACGCGCTCGTCGCCTATGAGGACGCGCTTCGCAACCGCCCAAATCATTGCGAGGCGCTGACCAATCGAGGCGCGCTGCTCGAGCGCTTTGGACGCTTGGAAGAAGCGCTCGCCTGTTTCGAGGCAATCGTCGCGCTGCTGCCGGGCGACGGCGGGGCCCTGTTTAATAAAGGCTCGGTCCTGCAAAAGCTCGGGCGCAACGACGACGCGCTGAAAGCCTATGAGGAGGCCGCGGCTGCGGGGCCGCCCGACGCCGAAACCGAACTTAATCGCGGCAATGTGTTGCAAAAGCTCGGACGGCTCGACGAAGCGTTAGTTTGCTATGAGCGCTCGTCGCGCTGCCGGGACGGATATCCGCAGGCGCTCTACAACAAGGGGATCGCGTTGCAGGCGCTCGGCCGGCCGGTCGACGCGCTGGCGGCTTATGACGCCGCTCTCGCGCTCGATCCGCGTTACTGCGAAGCGATTTGCAACCGTGGCAACGTGTTGTGCGAGCTCGGCCGCCTCGAGGAGGCCTTCACGGCCTATGCCGACGCCCTGACGATCCGGCCCGGGTTCCTGCCGGCGCTCACCAATCGCGCCAATATCTGTCTGCAATGGGGCAGGGCCGACCAGGCGCTGCGTTGCTGCGACGAAGCGCTGAGGCATGACGCGAAGCATCCCCAGGCTTTCGGCCTGCGCGGCGCGGCGCTTCAGAAGCTCGGTCGACTCGACGAGGCTTTGATTTCGCTCGACCGCGCGGTGGAGCTAAATCCGCGGGCCCCGGAAGTCTGGCTCAATCGCGGCAACGCCTTACAGGAAATGGATCGGCTGCCGGAGGCCATCGCTTCGTATCATGACGCTTTGCGCGTTCGCCCTAACTATCCAGAAGCTCTGTCGAGCCTTGGCGTCGCCTTGAAGGAATTGAATCAGATCGACCAGGCGCTGTCTTGCTTCAACGCGGCTCTCCAGCATAAACCTGGCTATCCGGACGCGCGCAACAATCGAGCAGGCGCGCTGCTCGTCAAAGGCATGTTGCGCGAAGGATTTGAGGATTTCGAAAGCCGCTGGGATCGCTCCAACGCGCCGCCGAAGACGGTCATCGCTACGACGCCGCAGTGGACCGGCCAGGATCTTAAAGGCCGCAGCATCCTTGTCTGGGACGAGCAGGGCCTTGGCGATCTCATCCAGTTTTCGCGCTACCTGCCGCTGCTGATCGAGGCTGGCGCCGAGGTGACGGCGTTATGCCGGAAGAACATGCAGCGTCTTTTAGCCGCCTTGCCGAAGCCGCCGCGCTTCGTCGAAGCGTTGGACAGAACCATCGCCTATGATTACCAGAGCGCATTGCTCAGCCTTCCGCGCGGCTTTGGGACGACTTTGGAGACGATCCCCGCGCCGCGTGCCTACCTTCATCCGGAGCGCGACCTGATCAAAAGATGGGCCGCGCGCGTCGGGGCGGAGGGATTTCGGATCGGCGTCTGCTGGCGCGGCAACGCCTCGATCAATCTGAAGAGGAGCTTTCCGGTCAGCTGTTTCGGCGCCCTCGCGGCGATCGATGGCGTGCGGCTGATCAGCCTTGTCAAGGACGAGGGCGCGATAGGGATCGCGACGCCGAGAGGGTCTCGCCGGATCGAGAGCCTCGGGGCGGATTTCGACGCCGGACCCGATTCGTTCATCGACTGCGCCGCCATGATGGCGTCTCTCGATCTGATCGTCACCTCGGACACTGCGATTGCCCATCTGGCCGGCGCCTTGGGCCGGCCAGTCTTCGTCGCGCTGAAGCAGGCGGCGGACTGGCGCTGGCTGTTGGAGCGATCCGATTGTCCGTGGTATCCGACCATGCGGCTGTTTCGCCAGTCCGAACGCGACAAATGGACCCCGGTTTTCGACGCGATTGCTGATGAGGTTGATGCCCGCGTTCGCGAGCGATCTGCGCGCGTCGCCCTTTTTGACGCCGCGCCGCAGTCCTTGGCCCGGCCCGCGGCCGTCGTCGAAGCGCTGGCCGCTGCGCCAGGCGCCGGCGCGCTCATCGCAATTCCCGGCGCGGTCGGCGAACTGATCGACAAGATCACGATTCTGGAGATCAAGGAGAGCCGCGTCACGGACGCCTTGAAACTCCGCAACATTCGCTTCGAATTGGCGCTGCTGCGCAAGTTGAAACTCGAGGCGGGATTTTCCGGGCCAAAGCTCGAGCGACTCGAAGCTGAACTGAAGAGCGCCAACGAGTTCCTCTGGACAATCGAAGATTCATTGCGCGAATGCGAAATTCGCCGCCAATTCGATGAGGAATTTATTTCGCTGGCGAGGCTGGTTTACAAATCGAATGATCAGCGGGCCGGGCTGAAGAAGCAGATCAATCACCTATTCAATTCGGCGATCATCGAAGAGAAATCCTACGCCAGCGCATCCTGACCGAAATATGGATCGCTGATTGGCAGGCTGCCGCGCCGCACGTTCGAATGGCGCGGCCGGCTTTTTGCGGTTTTGCCCGCCGCCCGCAACGCGGGTCAGCCCGCGTCGCCTGACGCGCTGATGGCCTGGGCCGCCGCGGCGATCCTTTAAGCCGTCGACAAAAAAACCTTGCGGCATATGCCGCAAGGTTTGCCAAGTGGAGGAGTGGTAGAGCTGCAACGCGATCACATCGCGGCTCATCGCCCCTCACATCTTGACCGCGCCGTCTTAATATTTGGCGACGATCGCCGGAGCCGGTCCACCGAAGCGGAAGGTGACGCCGCCGCCGATCAGCCAGGGGCTGAGGTTAGCCTGTCCGCTGATCGAAATCAGGCCGGGGGCCACCGTTCCATAGACGTGAGGATTCATCACGATCTTCTTGACGTCGAAGTTGAGACCCCAATGATCGTCGATCATGTAATCGAACCCGATCTGGCCGGCGACGCCCCAGCTATTTTGTACCGCCACAGTGTTAAGCAGCGGTTCGGTCGCATGCTGGGAGAAATAGACAGTATAGTTGACGCCGACGCCAATATAGGGCTGGAATTGGCCGAAATCGGTCCAATGATATTGCAATAGTACTGTCGGCGGGAACAGCCAGGTGCTCGCGGCCTGCTGGTTGGGGGCGACCGATCCTCCGGCTAGATACAACTTGTGATAGGAGACGCAGCAAATGGCTTCGACGGCGATGTTCTTGGTGAAGAAATAGCTGAGGTCGAGTTCCGGAATGGCGGCGTAGGAGGCCTTGAAGCCGCCGCTGATCAAAGTTCCGCTCGGAAGAATTCCGCCGTTGGCTTGAAGAATGCCCCCGCTCGTCGTAATGACGCCGACGGCGCGCAGGCGCACCTGGAACGGCTGGTAAATGTCGGGCGGCGGCGGCGCCGGCGCGGGCGGCGGCGGAGTTAAGTCGGCCGCTGCCGCGACATCGGCTATCGAGCCAAGCATGAGAGCTGCCAGTGCGCAGCGAACGATCCTCTTCATTGAAACCCCCGGAAACCCTATTTGGGTTTTAAATTCTGGCGGCGCGAAGTCGCCAGTTCGATTGTGCGATTGACGTTGCATCGCCGCGCAAATCATTGATTTGATCTAGATCAATAACAAGGGCCGCCGGAACGTTAAGCGCCGAGTGTGGTAAAGCTGCAACTTAAGCTTTTAGGCGTATGTGATTCGAGAACCGCCGCAATTTCGGAGGCGGTTGGCCGGAAAGCAAACTGCCGCTTAAATCTGACCTGGGCGCATGCTACAATTTGGGGATGACCAGCAGCTCTGAATCCGCCAACGACTTACAAAACGGCGTGCGGGACCGCAGAATTGAGTCGCTGACGCAAGCGCTAGGAGACCGCTCTATCGTCCTTGTCGGCTTCATGGGATCCGGCAAGACTTCGACCGGTCGCCGCCTGGCGCAAAGGCTCGGCCTGCCTTTCATCGACGCCGACGCGGAAATTGAAGCCGCGGCGGGAATGACGATCGGCGACATTTTCGCCGAACATGGCGAGGCTTATTTCCGCGATGGGGAGCGCCGCGTCATGGCGCGTCTTCTCGAGGACGGGCCGCGCGTAATCGCCACTGGCGGCGGCGCCTTTTTGAATGAGGAAACGCGCGGGAAAATCGCCAAGCGCGGCCTGTCGATCTGGCTCAAGGCCGATCCGGACGTGCTGTGGCGGCGCGTGCGCAAGCGCTCGCATCGCCCACTGCTGCAAAGCCCTGATCCCGAAAAGACGCTGCGAACGTTGATCGAGCAACGCTATCCCTATTACGCGCGCGCCGACATCACGGTTATTTCGCGTGACGGGCCGCACGAATTGGCGGTCGAGGAGATGATTTCCGCCATCGAATTCTTCATGCGCTTCTCCCCCGAGCCGCCGCCCCTCCCTTCTTCGAAACAGACGAAGCCGCTCCCGACCTCTGTCCCTGCCGCGCCGCGGTCCCTGGCCGGGGATTTTCTGTTCGATGCGACGCAAGCGACCGTGCTCGATGCGCGACGCGCCGAAACGGTCGAAGTCCGCCTCGGCTCGCGATCCTACAATATCCTGATCGGCCCGGGCCTTCTCGCCGAGGCGGGCGCTCATGTCCGGCGTCTTGCTCCAGGGACCGCTTGTGCGATCGTTACCGACGCCAATGTCGCCAAGCTCCATCTCCCGGCGCTCGAAACCTCTCTCGACGCGGCGGCGATCCGCCACTCCGCCGTCATCGTTCCCGCCGGCGAATCGTCCAAGACTTTCGCCGTCTTCGCCGAAGTCTGTGACGCTGTCCTAGCGGCGAAGCTGGAGCGCGGCGATCTTGTGATCGCGCTCGGCGGCGGCGTCGTTGGCGACCTCGCCGGGTTTGCGGCGGCGTCGATCCGGCGCGGCATGCGCTTCATTCAAATTCCGACAAGTCTTCTCGCCCAGGTCGATTCCTCCGTCGGCGGCAAGACAGGCGTCAACTCGGACCATGGCAAGAATTTGATCGGCGCGTTCCATCAACCCTCCCTGGTGCTCGCCGACGCAGAGGTCCTCGAGACCTTGCCGCCGCGCGAATTTCGCGCCGGCTATGCCGAGGTCGTCAAATATGGGCTGATCGGCGACGCCGGCTTTTTCAGTTGGCTTGAGGCGAACTGGCGAGGCGTCTTCGCCGGCGGCGCCGAGCGCATTCACGCGATCGCCGCCAGTTGCCGCGCCAAAGCCGCTATCGTAGCCCGCGACGAGCGTGAGCGGGGCGACCGCGCGCTGCTCAATCTTGGCCACACCTTTGGCCACGCCCTCGAGCGAATCAATCACTTTGACGGCGCGCGGCTGGTGCACGGCGAAGGCGTCGCCATCGGCATGGCGTTGGCTTATCGCTTTTCCGCGCGTTCCGGGCTTTGCTCGCCTGAGGACCAGCATAGGGTCGAAGCTCATTTGCGCGACGTCGGCCTGCCGGCGCGGATCGGCGACATCGACGGCCTCGCCATCGACGCCGGCCAGATCATTGAGGCGATGTATCAGGACAAAAAGGTCGAGCGCGGCGCGCTGACCTTCATCCTCGCGCGGGGAATTGGCGATTGTTTCGTCGCAAAGTCGATCGACGCCGAGACGGTTCGGGCCTTCCTTCAAGACGAACTGAACGCGGGAAACTGAAATGATGCACGGCGCAGGCGCCGGGGTCTTGCCGGTCTCTTTGTGGGTCGCGATCGCGACCATCGTTTTGGGCATCCTCCTGTCGGCATTCTTCTCCGGCTCCGAGACCGCGCTGACCGCCGCCTCTCGCGCGCGCATGCACGCGCTGGAAAAAAACGGCGATCGCCGCGCGGCGCTTGTCAACCGGCTGCTCGCCAGGCGCAACCGGCTGATCGGGGCGTGCCTGCTCGCCAATACGCTGGCCAATATCGGCTCTTCGGCCTTCGCGACGAGCATTCTCGTCTCGCGGTTCGGCGACCGCGGCGCGCTTTACGCCACGATCCTCATGACTGCTCTTCTGCTCGTCTTTGCGGAGATTTTGCCCAAGACGGTGGCGATCAACTATCCCGACCGCATATCGCTGATCGCCGCGCGGACGCTTTCGATTTCCGTCGCCATCCTCGGGCCGCTGCTGGTCGCCGTCGAAGCTTTCGCGCGCGGCATTTTGAAAATCATCGGCCTCAACACCAGCATGCAGCGCTCGATCCTGTCGGGCCATGAGGAATTGAAAAGCGCCGTCGACCTTTTACATGAGGAGGGCGGGGTCGAGCGGTCCGATCGCGACATGTTCGGCGGCCTCCTCGACCTGCGCGAACTCGAAGTCTCCGACGTCATGGTGCATCGGACCAAGATGCTGACGCTCAACGCCGATTCGCCGACCGACGAGCTGATCAGCGAAATCGTCGCCGCGCCCTATTCCCGGTTGCCGATCTGGCGCGAAAATCCGGAAAACATCATCGGCGTGCTGCACGCTAAGGACCTTTTGCGCGCGCTGAAGCCGGCCGGCGGCGCGAACGATCGTCTCGATATCGAAAGCATCGCGTCAAAGCCCTGGTTCGTTCCGAACACGACGCCGGTGCAGGATCAGTTGCAGGCGTTCTTGAAACGCAAGAACTCATTTCGCCATCGTCGTCGACGAATATGGCGTGGTGATGGGCCTCGTCACGCTGGAAGACATTTTGGAGGAGATCGTCGGCGAGATTTCCGACGAGCACGATCTCGTCGCGCAAGGCGTGCGCCCGCAGGCCGACGGCTCGGTGACCGTCGAAGGATCGGTGCCGATCCGCGACCTCAACCGGGTGATGGGCTGGGGGTTACCGGACGAAGAGGCGACGACGATCGCCGGCCTCGTCATTCACGAAGCGCGCGCAATTCCGGAATCCGGCCAAGTCTTCACCTTCCACGGTTTTCGCTTCGAGGTGCTGCGCAAGACCAAAAACCGGATTACTTTATTGCGCATTCTTCCATCCGCCGCGGAAAAATCCGCGGCCCTGGCGGCGCGTTGACCTTCGCCGAGATGGGCCTATGCTTCAAAAGCAAAACGAAGCCGCCTGAAAGGGCTGACCGCGGCCGCCAACACGCCGGTTTGGCAATTGCGTATCATGACCCCAGCCGGCTTCGAGCGCCGAGATGACCGCGCCCATCGAAGCAGTTCTCCTCAGGATATTCGTCAGCGAGGCCGATCGGTTTCATGGCCGCCCGCTCTACGAGTCGATTGTCATGAAAGCGCTGGAGCGGAAGATGGCTGGGGCGACCGTCCTTCCTGGGCCGAAGGGCTTCGGCCACGCCGGGCGCATTCGCTCGGAGATCAACGTGGACGCCGGCCCAAGGACGCCGATGGTCGTCGAGATCGTCAACTCCCAGGAGAAAATCGACCAGTTCCTTCTAGTCGTCGATGAAATGGTCGAAACCGGCCTTGTGACCCTGGAGCTGGTCCGGGCGATCGCCTATCGATCGGATCGAAAGCGCTCGGGGGGCGTTCGCCCGTAAAGAGTGAAGGAGGGGCCTATGGAGCTGCCGCATGAAGCGGTTTTGCTGCGCATCTTTACCAGCGTCTCCGACCGCTACGAACTAGTCCCTTTGCACGACGCCATCGTTACCAAGGCGCGAGACATGCATCTCGCCGGCGCCACCGTCTTGCGCGGCGCGCTCGGGTTCGGGCATACGGCGAAGCTGCACCAGCCTCATTTATTGCCGCTGACGCAGGATTTGCCGGTCGTCATCGAGATCGTCGACGCCGAGGAAAAAATCAACGCGTTCCTTCCTGTTCTCGATGAAATGATGGACAGTGGTCTGGTGACGCTGGAGAGGGCGAGGGTCTTGCAGTATGGGCGCCATCGCGCAGGGCTGGCGCAGCGGATCAAAGAGTATTTCAAGGGGCGCCCCGCTGAAAGCTCATAGTCCGCTCGGTCGCCCGTGCGGTCAGCAGTCAAGTTTGCGCCTTCCCTGTTCATGCGAGAGCCGAGAGCCTTTTGCACAAAAACGTCCGCGCGCATCCGGGTGGAAAGTCATCGATCTGGCCGCAACGCGCAAAGCCCTGCCGTTCATAAAATGTCGCCGCGCCCGGATCGAAGGTGTCGAGATAAACGCCGACGCAATTTTGCGCGCGAGATTCAATCTCGGCGTGCGCCAGCAGCCAGCGTCCGACGCCGCGGCCCCGCCAGCTCTGCCCGACCCAGAAATGACGGATATAGCACCAGCGCCAATGCGTGACGCCATTGAGGCCGCCGACGAGAATCTCGCCGTCATAGGCGAGAATCGAAAGCGGCTTCTCGGCGCGAGGGCCAAAGCGCAGGGCGATCTCCGCGTTTAAAGCGGCGGAGACGAACGCCGGCCCGTCATCATCAGCGCTGTCGCAACTCACGACGATCAATGGCTTGTGGAGGCCCGGCTTTCTGGTCATGATCCCGCGCATGATGACAATCGCCGGGATGGCGCGGGCATCATGTGTGATCGCGTCGCTTTTCGCAATTGCGCCCTGCGCGGCGCGGGCGCAAGACGCCGTTTGCCGGGCGCCCGCGCGGATCGACGCGAAATCAGCGGACGCCGCGCCGGCTTCTCGCGCCCGCGTGCAAAATTATCGCGTCGTCTTTCAGCAATGCCGCAATGGGCTGAACCAGACCCGCCTCGCCATCCGCCGGATGAGCGTCGACGGCGAAAGCTTGCTGCTCATGGTCGATCCCGCTGCGCTGGCGACGCGTCTGGAGCATGAGCAGTGCTGGACCTGCACTGACACCGACGACGAGGCGCAAAAGGATACGCGATTCATCCGCGCGATCCAAAACGCCTCGCGGTCCGGCGACAGAGCGGCGACGCAGCCAGCCGTTTTTGATGCGGGCCTGCGCCATGGCGCGACGGATGGCTCGTTCATTACTGGCGATCTCTGCCCAAGCCGCAAGCCGCTCGACCGCGGCTTCCTCGAGACGCTCGAGAGGATGGGACCGCGGACGCCCGTGGCGCTGGCGCCATCCGGGCTCTGGCTGACGCGGCACCGCGCCGATTTCGAATGGCTGCGAGGCGAGGAGCGTACTGGCGCCCTCAGCATTACCTGGGTCAATCACTCCTATCATCACCCCTATGCGCCCGGCCGGCCGCAGGCCAATAATTTTCTCCTGACGCCGGGCGTCAACATGCAAGCCGAAGTTCTCGACACCGAAAGGCTGTTGATCGCGAATGGGGAGACCCCCTCGATCTTCTTTCGCTTTCCGGGCCTCATCTCCGACGCGGCGCTGGTCGAGACCGTGCGCCGCGACCATCTCGTCACCCTCGGCGCCGACGGCTGGCTAGTCTTTGCGCCGCCGCTGCGGCCGGGCGCGATTCTGCTCGTTCACCCGAACGGCAACGAACAGGAGGGTCTTCGGCTCTTTTGGAAGCAGCTCAACAAAGGAGCTTTGCCGCGCCCGTTCCGGCCGATCACCGACGCTCCATGAGGGCGAATGAGGCGCAAAAATTGCTTGCGAAATTGGTCCGTCGCCGCCGAACAATGCGCCGCGCCCGCATGAGCAACCCGAGGATTTGATGCCGCTGTTCGCCTGTAGTTGCCAGAATTGCAGCTCCTGGTGCGCGCTTCCGATGTCCCGGCCTGTTCGGCCTGCGGCAGCGACCAATTGCAACAGCAGATCGCCAGGATCGGCAGCGAGATCAAGCATACGGCGATCGTCAGAGCGGGGCGCCGCCGCGGCCCGCGAAGGACGTCTCAGCAATTTCAGCAAGAAATAGGGCAAAGCCGCAAAGCCCAAGATCGCCGGCGCGCCGTGCGCCGCGCCTTACACGAATCGACTTTCGCTGGCGTCGGCGGTTTTGCGTGGGCGCTCGGCCTCCGTTGTCATGAATTGCGCGCGGGCGAGCGCGGCGAACAGCCCGTTCTGGGCGACCAGCTCGTCAAAACTTCCCGATTCGACGATTGCGCCTTGGTCGAAGACGAAGATGCGGTCGGCGCTGCGGATTGTCGCAAGGCGGTGCGCGATGACGAAAGTAGTGCGCCCCTCCATCGCCTTTTCGAGCGCCTGCTGCAATTGCCGCTCGGTCGCCGCGTCAAGCGCGGCCGTGGCCTCGTCGAAAATCATGATCGGCGGATTTTTGAGCAATGCGCGGGCGATCGAGACGCGCTGGCGCTCGCCGCCCGATAGCGATCGCCCGCGTTCGCCGACGATGGTTTCGAGCCCATCGCTCTGGCGCGCAACGAAGTCGGCGGCCTGCGCGAGCTGGAGCGCCGTTTCGATCTCGGCGTTTGTCGCATCCGGGCGCCCGACGCGAAGATTTTCCTCGATCGAACGGGCGAACAGCATCGGCTCCTGAAAAACGACGCCGATGTTGCGGCGGAGAGCGGCGAGGGTCAAATCGCGAATGTCGACGCCATCGATCGAAATCTTGCCTTGCGTCGGATCGAAAACGCGATGCAATAGCCCGAGCGTCGTCGACTTTCCTGATCCCGTCGAGCCGACGAGGGCGACGGTCTCGCCCGGCGGAACCTCGAAGGTGACGTCGCGAACGGCCTGGCGTTTGCCGTCGTAGGAAAAGCTGACCTGGTCGAAGGCGATGCGGCCCTTGAGACGTCCGGGATCGACGGCGAACGGATTGTCGGCGACTTGCGGCGCGGTGTCGAGAACCGCGAAAAAATCCTTGAGCTTCGGCGCTTGCAGAAACAGGCTGTTGGCGAAGCCGACGACCTGTTCGAGACGCGCGATCAGCATGGTCGCCAAATTCATGAAGGTGACGATTTCGCCGACCGAGGCGAGGCCTTTGAGGTTGAGCCAGGTTCCAAGCAAAAAGATCGAAAGCAGCGTCAAAGTGGCCGAGGCGCGCGTCGCCACCGCCGCGATCGCCCACCAGGACAGCACCGGCATTTGCGCGTCGAGCACCGCCTGGGTGATCTGCTTCAGCGCATTGGCTTCGGTCTCGACGCGGGTGAAGCTTTGAATAACGGACACATTGCCGAGCGCGTCGGAGACATGCTCGGCCAGCGCACTGTTGTGCCTCTCGACTCTTTGCTGCAGCAATTCGGTGCGGCGCAAGACCAAATAGGTGAGCAGGCCGAACACGGCGACGAGCGCGATGAGAACCGCCGCGAGACGCCAGTTCAGTGTCAGCGACAGCGGCAGCAGGATCAACAGAGCCGCCAGAGAGGCGCAATTCTCGCGGAAAAAGGAAAGCCAAAGGCCAGCCATGCCATTGGCGCCTTCGAGCATCACCTTCAACAGGCGGCCCGAATGCGCGCTGCTGTGAAAGCTAAAAGGAAGATGCAGGACATGTTCGAAAAATTGCGACATGACCGACAGCCGGCGCCGATGGGCGAGGCGGTCCGCCTGCAGAGCGACAACGACCGCGACGGGAATGGAAAACAGGGCGAACCCGACCCAGGCCGCGAGCAGCGGGAGCAAATCCGCAAATCGCTGCGCCGCTGAGCTTGTCGATCACGCGCCCGAACAGCACCGGCTCGGCGAATTGCGCCGTCGCCAGAGCGAGATTGGCAAGCGCCAGCAAGATCGCGATATGTTTCTCGCGGCCGAGCAGCCGCAGGACGCGGAAATAAACGGACAGAATGGACATCGCTGGCCCAAATGTGGCCCGGCTCGCTGGCAACTCGGGCGAGCGGCGGCTTCACGATAAAGGATCTGCCGGACGATGGCGAGGCGCGCGCTTTCGCTTAACCAGGTTAGGGCGGCGAACGGAGAACTGATTTGGCGGCGCGGACCGATATCAAGGATCAGCCGGCCCCTGGCGCCGCCGGCTTAGGCGAAGTCTACGCTTTCGAGGTTGCGCCGGAACGCTCTGGCGATCGCCTCGATCGGTTCCTGGCGGCCGAGGTTTCGAGCGCCGGGACGACGTTTTCCCGCACACGGCTGAAAGCGCTGATCGAAGCGGGTTCAGTGACGGTCGACGGCGCTTCGGCGACCGACGCCAGTCTTTCCGTGCGCGCCGGGCAAATAATCGGCCTCAAAGTTCCCTTGGCGGTTGACGCGGCGCCCGCCGCGGAAAACATCGCGCTCAATGTGGCGTTCGAGGATGAGCATCTGCTGGTCGTCGACAAACCGGCGGGACTCGTCGTGCATCCGGCGGCGGGTCATCCAGGCGGGACGCTGGTCAACGCGCTGATCGCCCATTGCGGCGACAGTCTGTCGGGCGTCGGCGGGGTCAAGCGGCCGGGCATCGTCCACAGGCTCGACAAGGACACCTCTGGCCTGATGGTCGTCGCCAAGACGGATCAGGCGCATCAAAGGCTCGCCCAAACCTTCGCCGATCATGGCAAGACAATTCCTCTCACGCGCGAATATCTCGCTTTTGTCTGGGGCGTTCCGCCGCGCGCCAG
The DNA here is from genome assembly GCA_963789645.1 of uncultured Alphaproteobacteria bacterium. Taxonomy (GTDB): domain Bacteria; phylum Pseudomonadota; class Alphaproteobacteria; order Rhizobiales; family Beijerinckiaceae; genus Methylocapsa. The sequence goes on from CAWBLM010000013.1 coordinate 1,347,374, forward strand.
CGGCGTCATCGACGCGCCGCTCAGGCGCCACTCCGTCGATCGCGAAAAAATCGCGGTGGCGGCGGCCGGGCGGGGGCGCGACGCTGTGACGCATTGGCGGATCGTCGAGTGCTATGGGACCGAGGCGAGCCTCGTCGCCTGCCGGCTGGAGACGGGCCGCACGCATCAGATCCGCGTCCATATGGCAAGCATCGGGCATCCGCTGCTCGGCGATCCGGTGTACGGGCAAGGCTTCAACAGCAAGGCGGCGCGGCTCTCGCCGCCGGCACAGGCGGCGCTCAGAGCTTTGGCGCGGCAAGCGTTGCACGCCGCGGTGCTGGGATTTCCACACCCGGCGACCGGCGCGCGGCTGCATTTTGAAAGCGCGCCGCCGCGCGACATGCTCAATCTGCGGGCAGCGCTCGCCGCGGGCGCTAAGCCAGCATGAGCGCCCATGCTTCAGCCGGGCGCAAGCTCTGCAGGCGATGTTTGCGGTTGGCGGGAGGATCGAAACGTCGCGGTGACGCCTTTCCGCGCGCCGGTCGCGGCGGCGCTTCGCGTCTTTATTTTCATTTTGGTGAAACCGAAAGGGGCGCCGCGCGTATTTGCGGGGGGACGTCCTGGCGGGAAGGCGATCGTCCCCATGCCCAAAATCGGCGCTATCTAGTGTCGGCGTTGCAACGCATGAGCGCTGTTGAGGCTTGCCAAGGTTGCCAAAATGTAATGCGGTGCAACATCGCCAGCCCCTTTTGGCTGTGTTTCAGGCGCCTTATATTCGCTAGTTGGGTGATTGGCTATTGGAGTGATCACGCCAGACCCGCCGCGAAGCGGGGGTCCGGCTGGAGGTAAGGAAATTATGAGTGCTGCGCTGCCGATGATTTCGGGCGAGAGTGGACTCGCTCGTTATTTGACCGAGATTCGGCGGTTCCCCATGCTGGAGCCGCAAGAGGAATATATGCTGGCCAAGTGCTGGCGCGAACATGGCGACCCCGAGGCCGCTCATAGGCTCGTGACTTCGCATCTGCGCCTCGTCGCCAAGATCGCGATGGGTTATCGCGGCTATGGCCTGCCGATCAGCGAAGTCGTCTCCGAGGGCAATGTCGGCCTCATGCAAGCCGTCAAGCGCTTCGAGCCGGATAAGGGCTTTCGTCTCGCCACATACGCTATGTGGTGGATCCGCGCGTCGATTTAAGAGTATATTTTGCGGTCTTGGTCGCTCGTGAAAATGGGCACGACCGCGAGCCAGAAGAAGCTTTTCTTCAATCTGCGTAAGGTGAAGAGCCAGATTTCGGCTCTGGAGGAGGGCGACCTCAAGCCTGAACACGTAAAGAAAATCGCGCACCGGCTCGGCGTCTCCGAGCGGGAAGTCGTCGATATGAACCGGCGGATGTCGGGCGACGCCTCGCTCAACGCGCCCTTGCGTGACGAGGGCGAGGGTGGAGAGTGGCAGGATTGGCTCGTCGACGACAGCACTAGCCAGGAGAACGCGCTGGTCGACCGGGAAGAGAACGCCAATCGCCTTGGCGCCTTGCAAAATGCGCTCGGCGTGCTGAACGATCGTGAGCGTCGCATTTTCGAAGCGCGGCGCCTTGCGGATGATCCGATGACGCTGGAGGCGCTTTCGGACGAATTCGACATCTCCCGCGAGCGCGTGCGGCAGATCGAGGTGCGCGCTTTCGAAAAGGTCCAGTCCGCGGTGAAAGCCGGCGTCGCCCGCCTCGAAATGCAGGCGCGCCCAGCTCAGATCGCCGGCCCCGCGGCGCAGGCCTAAATCCGATCGACCATCGCCGCTTTCACTGGCCGTCCGTGCCAGCCGCGCATCTATCGGGAGAGGTTGGCGATGATCGATCTTTTCTACTGGACGACTCCGAACGGCCACAAGATCACCCTCTTCCTCGAAGAGGCTGAGCTCCCCTACCTGATGCACCCGGTGGACATCAGCAAAGGGGAGCAATTCGCGCCCGAATTTCTGAAGATTTCGCCGAACAACCGCATTCCGGCGATCGTCGATCGGGACCCCGCCGGAGGCGGCCCGGCGCTATCCGTTTTCGAATCCGGCGCTATTTTGCTTTATCTCGCCGAAAAAACCGGCAAATTTTTAAGCCCCGACCTTCGCGTCAGAGTGGCCACTCTGGAATGGCTGTTCTGGCAGATCGGGGGCCTTGGGCCGATGGCCGGACAAAACCACCATTTCGGCCTATATGCGCCTGAGCCGATTCCCTATGCAATTGATCGTTACCGCAGGGAGACCAACCGGCTCTATGGCGTCTTGAACCAACGTCTCGCGGATCGGCCTTTCGTCGCCGGCGATTATTCGATCGCCGATATGGCGATCTATCCTTGGATCGTTCCTTACCAAAATCAGGGCCAGGATCTCAACGATTTCCCACATCTCAAGGTCTGGTTCGAGACAATCGCCGCGCGGCCGGCGACGGAGCGCGCGTATGGGCTCGCGGCCTCGATCAATACGGCTGCGACCGTTGGCGATGAGCGGTCCCGCAAGATCCTGTTCGAGCAAGGGCGGAGCTGATGCTGCGCCCTGGCGGCCTTGGCGCATGCTGTTTATCTTGTTGATTTAACGCATAATGCGGTCCGGGAGTCTGCGCCTTTTCCGGCGCGCGGCTCTGACCCGGGCCTTTATTTCCTGAAAATCCCAGCTTATATGCTGGCCCTCCTCATCTATCATGAGCGGCCTCTGGGACGGACGGGATTTCGAAGGCATGGCGGGACACAGCCAATTTAAAAACATCATGCACAAGAAGGGCAAGCAGGACGCGATCCGCTCCAAGCTGTTCTCCAAGCTCGCCCGCGAAATCACTGTCGCCGCCAAACTCGGCCTGCCCGACCCGGCGATGAACGCGCGCCTACGCGCAGCCGTCATCGCCGCGCGGGTCGAAAACATGCCGAAGGATAATATCGAGCGGGCGATCAAGAAAGCCTCCGGCGTAGACGCCGAAAATTACGAGGAGGTCCGCTACGAGGGCTACGCCGCGGGCGGCGTCGCCGTCATCATCGAGGCCTTGACCGACAATCGCAATCGTACGGCTGGCGAGATCCGGTCCTATTTCGCCAAGGCCGGCGGCTCCCTCGCCGAGACTGGCGCCGTCTCCTTCATGTTCGATCATGTCGGCCTCATTGAATTTCCCGCCGCGGCCGCCTCCGAGGAAGCGATGATGGAGGCCGCGATCGAGGCCGGCGCCGACGACGTCCAGTCGGGCGAGGACGGCCATCAGATCACCACGTCGCTGGAAAATCTGCGTGAGGTCGCGCAGGCGCTGGAGAGCAAATTCGGCGAACCGACGAAAGCGAGCCTGATCTGGAGGCCGCAAAACACGATCGCCGTCGATGATGAGGCGGGCGAGAAGATTTTGCGCCTTGTTGGCCTCCTCGAAGACAACGACGACGTCCAGAACGTCTACGCCAATTATGAGATTTCCGACGCGCTGGTGGCGAAGCTCGGCGGCTGAGCTCCGCGATTTTTCGTCACGCCACTGGCATTGGGCGTACGGCGGCTCATTTCGAGGTGGCTGCGACGTTAGCGCGCGGGGCGGCTGCGTCGCCGTCGAAGCGCTGATCCCCTGTCGCGGGTTCGAGAGCGAGCCCGGCGATGCGGATAATGGCTGCGCCAATTTCGTTGATGTTCTGGCGCAAGATCGCGTTTTCCTCTTGCGCGGCAAGCGCCGGCGCGGAGTTGCGCGCGCCGCTGAGGCGCCGCGCGCCTCCCAGTTCGCGTGCGAGCCGGTCGGCGCGCGCCAGCGCGGCGTCGAGTTCCTGGCGCAATGCGGCAGATTCGGCGCTGATCCCGGCGATTTTCTCGAGCAAACGGCGTTCGATAGAGCGCGATGTCGCAACGTTCCGCTTTCGGCGCCGCTGCAGTTCGATTTCGCGGTCTTCGGCAATTTTGAGCGCTTCCTCGCGGTCGGCCAGCCGCGCGGCGGTGGTCCTGAGGGTCGCCGCGTCGGCGTCGTGCTCGAGGCCGAGCGAGACGAGTTCGTAGCGAAGCCTGGCGATGTCGTCGCGCGCGGAGGCAAGATGTGCTTGTCGCATCGCCACCTGCGCCTGAAAATCGGCCAAAGCCGCATCCTGCTTTGCCGCTTGCGCTCGAGCCTCCGCCAGTTCTCCGCGGAGCTCCATCAGGTCGTGGTCTTTGCGCTCGACGAGGCCGGTGACGGCATAAAGCGCCGAGTTGATGCCGGCGAACTCGGTCTGAACCCCAGCCAAAAGCTCGCGAGTGGAGGTGAGTTCGGCGGTCTGTTCGGCGTAGCGCTTCTTCAGGGCGGTGAACGCGCCACCGATTTCGACGAGCTGCGCCGCCCGGCGGCCGAGTTCGGCCATCTCGGTCGCGCGGATCTCGTTAAGGGTCGCCGCCTTTTGTTCGAGTTTGCGGCGCTCGACGGCAAATTCCCCGCGTAAGAGATCGCGTTCTGCGACAATCTCCCGCGTCGAGAGAGGCACGAGCAATTCGAGCCGACGCGTCGATAGCCTGATCGCGCGCCGCCAAAACGCCGGAGCGATCGCGAGGGCCAGCAGCCCTGCGATCAGAAATCCAAGCGCGAACACCATCGCTTGTTCGATCAAACCATCACGCTCAGCCCGGCATCAAAACGAGACGACATCGCATCTCGCAAATTAATATCAAACAAACCGCATGCGAAGAAAACATTTAGCCGCAGAAACCAGCTTCAATATGACCAAAGCGCAGCGGCTTTCCAAAACCTTGCAAAGTTTCAGACAAAAGTTACGAAAAAAGCGGCGCTCAATAATGAGCAATAATCTTAATAATCCTCCATTGAATAGCTTGAGCGCCCCATTCGGATTCAATCCTTCGGCGACCGAGGCCGCGCCGGCAGCCTCGGTATCGGGAAGCAAGCTGCTCAGCCTTTCGGCAAAAGCACGGCGTCGATGACGTGAATGACGCCGTTTTTCTGGTTGACATCCGAAATCGTCACAATCGCTCTGCCGCCTTGGGAGTCGAGGATCTCCAGCCTGCGGCCGTCCTGCCGCAGGCTCAGTTCGTCGCCTTCGAGCGTCTTGAAGGTCGCCTTGCCGCCGCCCGCCTTGATCGCGGCGATGAAGTCGGCCGCGGAATATTTTCCCGGCAACACATGGTAGGAGAGGATCTGGTTCAGGATCGAAGCATTTTCAGGTCTTACAAGCCGATCGCTCAAATCTTTCGGCAGGTTTTGGAAGGCCTTGTTAACCGGGGCGAACAGAGTGAAAGGGCCGGGGCCAGCCAGGGTTTGAGCAAGACCGGCAGCCTCAGCATCCGCGACAAAACGCGTGTGATCCTTGGAAAGGGCGGCGTTTTCAAGAATGTTCCTCGAGGGGGCCATCGGCGCGCCGCCGACCTCGACCGAAAGTTCGAAATCTGCGTTCGTTTTTTCTGCGGCAAGCGGAGCGCCGTCCTTGGGCGGCTCCTCACTTGGGCCGCCGTCTTGGGCCCATGCCGGAGCCGACATCGCCGACAGAGCGAGGACGGCTGCGCGCGCAAGCGCAGCACGGCCCGGCCGCGCGCCATTTTCACGTTGGTTGATCCGAGAGCAACGAAATCGGCGCTTCGGCATCGATTCTTCAGCGCTTCCCAGGCAGATGAGCTCCGTCCGAAGAGACTGGCTGGGCGGCGCGCCCAACCCTCGGTGAAGCAGCGAAAGTAACGCATGCCGCCGCGACGAGGAAGAGACCGGCAAGCCGCAGAACCTGCGGGAGGGAGGGGCCTTCGACTCTCCCGCCGACGCCGCCGCCCAGGATGCGCAGTCGATCCTTCGCAAAAGCCGCGACAGCGAACAGGGACATTGGGGGCTCCTTGGAGGCGATCGATCCGGGCGACGGGCGGCAGCGGCAGGGGCGCGCGCTCGGCCGCTTCATCCTTGGACAATTAGTCCACAACCGTTTCTAGATCATTAACCATAAGCGCGACGTTTCGGCTTGTTAGGCGCTTTATTTGTTTGGCCGCATTGGCCCCGCCATTTCTCTCGCCAAAAGAGCAGGGATTGGATAATTCTGCTGCAAATCGCGCGGTTCGAGCTGGCCTGTGGTACGCAAAATGCTAGACATTCGCCAGTGCAGCCGGAGCCGGATGGTTCTCAACTAGGAGCTCAAGCTGTTGGGAGACGGGCGTTGCTTTGACGAAATGACCTTGGCGGGAGGCGCTATCCGCCCCGTCTATAGTAAAATTGCGCGATGGCTGGAGGCGACGCCAGCCGAACATCTCTCCTCACGGCGCTCCCAGGCCGAGCTCCTGTTCAGACGGATGGGCATTACTTTCGCCGTTTATGGGGAGAAGGATGCCGGCGAGCGCCTGATTCCGTTTGATATCATTCCTCGCATCATGTTGCGTTCCGAATGGTCCCGCCTCGAGGCGGGGCTGGTTCAGCGCGTCAAGGCGCTGAATTGCTTTCTGGCCGACGTTTATGGACCGCAGGAGATCATCAAGGCCGGCAGGGTCCCGGCGGATCTCGTGCTGAAAAACCCCGAATTCCGCCCGGAAATGATCGGACGGCCGGTTCCTCACATTATTTACGTCCATATCGCCGGAATAGATGTCGTCCGCACGGACGAAAACGAATTCTATGTTCTTGAAGACAATGTCCGCACGCCTTCCGGCGTCTCCTACATGCTGGAGAACCGCGAAGTTATGATGCGGCTGATGCCGGATCTGTTCGCCGAGCACCGCGTCGCTCCGGTCGAAAATTATCCGGACGCTCTGCTTGCCGCGCTGCGCTCGGTGGCTCCGTCGGCGAGCGACGGGCAATCGACCATCGCGCTATTGACGCCCGGCCGCTTCAATTCGGCCTATTATGAGCATTCCTTCCTCGCCGACAAACTCGGCGTCGAACTCGTCGAGGGTCGCGATCTTTTTGTCGAGAACGACAAGCTTTATATGCGCACGACGCAGGGGCCGAAGCAGATCGACGTGCTGTATCGGCGGATCGACGACAATTTCCTCGATCCGGAGGTGTTCAATCCGGACTCCGTCCTCGGCGTGCGAGGCTTGATGCGCGCCTATCACGCCGGCAACGTCACGCTGGCCAACGCGGTCGGCACCGGCGTCGCCGACGACAAGGCGATTTACACTTACATGCCCGAAATCGTCGATTTTTATCTCGGCGAAAAAGCGGTGTTGAAAAATGTGCCGACTTGGCGCTGCCGCGAGCCCGAAGCGTTGCGCCATGTGCTGGCCAATCTTTCGGACCTTGTCGTCAAGGAGGTCAACGGATCGGGCGGATACGGAATGCTCGTCGGCCCGCGCGCGACCAAGGCGCAGATCGAGGCGTTTTCCGTCAAACTCGCCAAGACGCCGGACAATTTCATCGCGCAGCCGACCCTCGCCCTTTCGACAACTCCGACCTTCTTCGATACTGGGATCGCGCCGAGGCATGTCGATCTGCGGCCCTTCGTCCTCACCGGAACCAACGGCGTTCGCGTCGTGCCGGGCGGTCTCACGCGGGTCGCGCTGATCGAGAACTCGCTCGTCGTCAACTCCAGTCAGGGTGGCGGCACCAAGGACACCTGGATCGTCGATGATTCGATCTTTGAGCAGAGCCCCCCACTCCAAAGCCAAACCCAGAGTCAGCAGTCTTGACGGCGCAGCGGCCTTACGGCGGCTTTTGGCCGCCGCCGGGTCCGATGTCTTGCGCCGTGCCCCGATCTCCCGCGATCTCGAATAGACATGCTTCCGAAGAATTGGTTGTTCATTGGACCTAAGAGAGGCTTAGAAGCAGGCAATGCTCTCCCGCACAGCTGATCACCTCTACTGGCTCGCCCGCTATGTCGAGCGCGCCGATTTCCTTGCGCGCATCGTCGAGGCGACGCAGCGCCTCGCCGCTCTGCCGGCGAATTATTCCGGAACCGGGACCGAATGGGAGAGCGCGCTCGAATCCTCCGGCGCCGCCGCCGGCTTTCGCGAAACGCGCGGCGCCGCCGAGGAGCAGAGCGTCGTCGAATATCTCACTTTCGCGGCGGATAATCCGTCGTCGATCCGCAATTGCGTCGAACTGGCGCGCACCAATGCGCGGGCGGTGCGCACCGCGCTCACCGTCGAAATGTGGGATGCAATCAACGGAGCCTGGATCGAATTGAAGCGCTTCGAGGCGAATAACGGGGCGCGCGGCTTCTACGACCGGCGGGAATTGTCGCGCTTCCTCGACTTCGTGAAAAAGACCTCTCTCGATTTCGACGGCTCCGCCTACAGGACCATGCTGCGCAATGACGCCTTCTGGTTTTCGCGGCTCGGCCTTTTCCTCGAGCGGGCCGACAATACGGCGCGCATTCTCGACGTCAAATATCACGTGCTGCTGCCGGAAAACGAAACGGTCGGCGGCTCGCTCGATTATTTCCAATGGACGGCGATTTTGCGCGCCGTGTCGGCGCTAACGGCCTATCACTGGGTCTACCGCGAAAATGTGAAGCCCTGGCTGATCGCCGATCTTTTGATCCTGAAGCTCGAAATGCCGCGCTCCCTGATCGCTTGCTACGACAATATCGTGGATTTCCTCGACGCCATCGCCAAAGCCTATGGCCGCACCGGCCCGGCGCAAAAGCAGGCCCACGCCGTCATGCAGCGTCTCGAAGGCGCGACGACAAGCGAAATTTTCAAGATGGGTCTGCACGAATTCATCACGGCGTTCGTGCAGGATAATGATCGCCTCGGAAATACGATCACCGAACAATATCTGCAGTATTAGCTTGACCAAGGGCGCCGGCGCGGTCCTGTTCGCCGCCGGAGAGGGCGACGAGCCGCCGGTTCATTCCGCTCAAGGCTGTCGATAGCGAATTAAGTTGTCCGGTTTTGGCAGCACATCGTCTGTCCGCTTCTTCTGGTTTTGTTCCTTGTGGGGATGTGGGCGAGGCGTAGCGTCGTCCACATGTCCACAAGGGTCTCCGGGGCCGTCGAGCGGATTTAGGCGGCGCGGAGCGTTTCGTTGAATAGCTTTAGGTTTCCGTCCTCGTCGTAGCGGCCGATGCATTTCGGCCCGTGGAAGAGGGCGTGCGATCCGTCCGGATAGAGATGGACGCGGACCGTCGCCCTGACGAAATGGGGCCGCATCGGGCTTTCGGGGATCTGGAGCTTCAGCGTCCGATAGGAAACGCAATTGTCCTGGCCCACTTTCCGCTCCTCCCGCACGCACAGGATTTCGTCGAGATTGACGCTCAAAGCCGGCGTGAAGGCCGAGCCCTGCCCGGCGGCGGGAACCGCGAAGCGGGCGTTGTGGGCGGGCAGATAGACGTCGCGGATGAAGGCGTTGGCCGCCTCCATCCGCGAGATGTCCGGCGAGCCGCAATTCCTTGGGCAACCGGTCCTGAAGCGTGCCGAACATCCGCTCCGAGCGCCCTCTGGCCTGCGGCGAGAAGGCCCCGATATGCTCGACCCCGAGCTGGTCGAGCGCCCGGCCGACCTGGGTGAGACAGTCGCGGTCGATCTCGCCGGCTTTCGTCGCCCGGAAATAATGCGAGCCACGATCCGTGTAGAGGCTCATCGGCAGGCCATGTTCGCCCAACACCTCGCGCAAGGCCCAGAAGGTCGAGGCCGTGCCTTCCTCCTCGACGAGAAAGGCCGAGTAGATCGTCCCCGTCGCGTCGTCGAGCGTAACGATGAGATCAAGCGCGGGTTGGCCTTCGAGCCACGCATGCCGCGAGCCGTCCTGATGCAGCATCATTCCCGGCAAAGGACGCCGCTCCCGCTTGCGCCGGTGCGCCCCTTTTCGCGGAGCCTTCTCCAAAAGACCGCGCGATTGCAGGAACGTCTTCGTCCAGGTGTAGCCCCACCGGAAACGGTGATCCTTTTCGAGATGCTCGTGGAAATGCTTGGCCCGGAAGCCCGCGTAGCGATGCCGGTAGAGCGCCTCCACCTCGTCCTCCCATTCCGGCGGAACCCGCTTGCCCGACGGCTTGCCCAGCCGCCGGTCCAGGAGTCCCGCCTCCCCATCCTCCTCGTAGCGGTCCCGCCAGCGCCGGAACGTCCGATCGCTGACGCCAAGCAGACCCGCGGCATCCTCCTGACTGAGCTCCGACCGTTCCCAACGGTCAAGGATGTCCAAAAACCTCGCCATGCGCACACCCTGAAGGGCTTCCGTCCGGCGCATCCAAGACCCTCCAAAAGGCTCGGACTACCGGACAGATCGTGCGCTGCCTAAACCGGACATATCGTCTGCTACCGACATTCATTCCGCTCGAGGCTTGCGCCTGCGGACCAAAAGGTCTATATTTTTTTATTCAATGTTCTCATAGCGCCAGTCTTAGCCGGACAGACGCCATATTGAGAGTGGGCCCGTCCGGACCCGCTCTTTTTTATTGCCGCCAAGTCCGGCTGCGAATGCTAGGAATCGACATCGTTTGGACAACAGCGCAAATTTGACCGACGAATCGCAGAATTTGCTGAGCGAAGCCCGCTTCGTCGTCGAGGCCGGAGCCGCCGCGCGGATCGCCCATGTGGCGCAGCCGGTGCTCGCCGGGCTCGGCTATCGTCTGGTCCGGGTCAAGCTATCGGCGCAGGATGGGATGACCGTGCAGATCATGGCGGAGCGCCCCGACGGATCGATGACCGTCAATGATTGCGAGACGGTCAGCGCGGCCCTGTCGCCGGTTCTCGACGTCGAAGACGTCGTGCGCCAGGCCTATCGCCTCGAGATTTCCTCGCCCGGGATCGATCGGCCGCTGGTGCGCGCCTCCGACTTCCGGCGCGCTCTGGGGCAAGAGGCGCGCGTCGAGCTGCGCGTCGCAATCGACGGCCGCAAGCGGTTCCGCGGCCGCATCGAGGCGATCGAGGGGGAAGGGACCGAGTGTTTCATCACACTGGCGCGGGATGACGCCAAGCCGGGCGAGGCTGCCCAGGCGATTTTGCCGCTGAGCGGCATTGCCGAAGCGAAGCTCGTGCTGACGGAAGCCCTGATCCGGGAAGTTTTTGCGGGCGGCCAAGGCGGCGCTTACGCAGGCGGGCCGAGCGGAAGCCGGCGGCGGCGACGGCGCCGCGCCGCCGGAGCCTTCGCGCGGGCGGGGCCGCTTCGCCGCCCGCAACGCGGCGAAAGCCGGGCCGGTTTTGCCCGCCGGAGTGAGAACGAAATTCAAACAGGCCAAATCGAGCCGGCCGCGGGCGAGCGAGGGGTCAAAGGCCCCGGCGCCTCGGTGCCCAGCGCCGAAATAGGAGATAGAAGATGGCCGTCAGCGCCAACAGGCTCGAACTTTTGCAGATCGCGGACGCGGTCGCGCGCGAAAAATCGATCGACCGGCAGATCGTCCTGACCTCGATGGAGGACGCGATGCAGAAGGCGGCGCGCTCGCGCTATGGCCAGGAAACGGAAGTGCGCGCCGAAATCAATCCGAAGACCGGCGAAATCCGCTTCTCGCGCCTGTTGCTCGTCGTCGATCAGATCGAGAATGACGCCATCCACATCACCCTTAACGAGGCGCGCAAGAAGAATCCGGCGGCTCAGGTCGGCGACTGGATCGCCGAGACGCTGCCGCCTTTCGATTTCGGCCGCATCGCGGCGCAGTCGGCGAAGCAGGTGATCGTTCAGAAAGTGCGCGAGGCCGAGCGCGACCGGCAATATCAGGAATACAAGGATCGTATCGGCGATATCGTCAACGGCTTCGTCAAGCGCGTCGAATATGGCAATGTGATCATCGATCTTGGCCGCGGCGAGGCGACGATCCGCCGCGACGAGATGATCCCGCGCGAAAAGTTTCGCCCCGGCGATCGCGTCGCGCGCCTACGTCTACGACGTGCGCCGCGAGCAGCGCGGCCCGCAGATCTTCCTCTCGCGCACTCATCCGCAGTTCATGGCCAAGCTGTTTCAGCAGGAAGTGCCGGAAATCTACGACAACATCATCCAGGTGAAGTCGGTCGCGCGCGATCCCGGTTCGCGGGCCAAGATAGCGGTGATCTCGCGCGATGCCTCGATCGATCCGGTCGGCGCCTGCGTCGGCATGCGCGGCTCGCGCGTTCAGGCCGTCGTCAACGAGTTGCAGGGTGAAAAAATCGACATCATTCCATGGTCGCCGGACGCCGCGACCTTCATCGTCAACGCGCTGCAGCCGGCGGAAGTCGTCAAGGTCGTGCTGGACGAGGATTCCTCGCGCATCGAAGTCGTGGTGCCGGATGACCAATTTTCGCTAGCGATCGGGCGGCGCGGCCAGAACGTGCGGCTCGCCTCGCAATTGACCGGATGGGACATCGATATCCTGACCGAGGCCGAGGAATCCGAACGCCGGCAGAAGGAATTTGTCGAGCGCACCAATACTTTCATGAATGCGCTCGACGTCGACGAGGTGGTCGGCCAGTTGCTGGCATCCGAGGGCTTCCGGTCGGTCGAAGAACTCGCTTTCGTCGAGCCGTCGGAACTCGCCTCGATCGAAGGTTTCGACGAGGATACCGCCGCGGAGATCCAGAACCGGGCGCGCGAACACCTGGCGAAGATCGAGGCGGAGCAGGAAGCAAGGCGCAACGAACTCGGCGTCGCCGACGACTTGCACGAGATCGACGGCGTCACCACCGCGATGCTGGTCAAGTTCGGCGAGAACGACGTCAAGAGCGTCGAAGATCTCGCTGGGTGCGCCACCGACGATCTTATCGGCTGGAGCGAGCGAACAAGGACAACGAGACAGTCAAGACCGCCGGCTATCTCGACGGCATGGACATCTCGCGCGAGGAGGCCGAAGCCATGATCATGAAGCGCCCGCGTCAAGCCGGGCTGGATCGAATCGAGTCGGCGGCGATCCTTGGGCGGCGCCGGCGGAAGCCGAGGGCGCTGAGGCCCCGCACGGCGGAATAATTGGCGATGTCTTCGCGCGAGACATGCGACTCGGCTGGAAAGACGTTGAGGGTGAGCGTAGCTTGGATCCGCCAGACGAAAGCTGAACGTCAGATCCGAGCGCACCTGCATCGTCACACGGACGAAGGGCGCGCCCGGAGAACTGCTGCGTTTCGTCTGCGGCGCCGGATGGCGCCGTCGTCCCGGATATCCGGCGAAAATTGCCGGGTCGCGGCGTCTGGGTAACGGCGGACGCGCGACGGTCGCCAAGGCGGTCAAGCGCAAGGCTTTCGCGCGCGGTTTCAAGGCCGAGGTGCGGCGTCGGAAAGTCTGGCGGCGGATGAGGCCGATCTGATGCGGCGCGACTGCCTGAATTCGCTTTCGATGGCCAAAAAAGCGGGCCAGGTGGTCGCCGGCTCTGCCAAGATCGATGCGGCCGTGCAAGACGGGGGCGTTGCAGGGCTGATTCACGCCAGCGATGGCGCTGCCGACGGCACCCGCAAGCTGCGGCAGGTGCGGCGCCGTGCCGGCGAGGGCACGTCCCGGAAATTGATCTCTTCCGGGGCCAATTGGGTTTGGCACTGGGCGGGCAAATGTGGTACATGCTGCGCTCGCGCGCGGGCCCGGCAGCGAAGTTTTTGTCCCGGACGTGCCGCAAACTTAGCGATCGTATCGGTCGGAGCAGTCGATGCCGGTCGAGCGCGGATCACGATTGTCGATGCGAGCGTCGGATAGCGACGGCTTAAACGCGGTGGCTCAGGCCAACGGCTTCTTGCAGGCAGGTTGGGCGAGACGATATAAGATCAGCAAGCCTTCCGACAGGGCGCCTCGCCGTGAGACGAAGTGTCGAGGCTGCTTAAGGCCGAGCCTGGGAGCCGCGCGGCCTTTGTGCCGGCAATTTGGTTTACTGGATTTCGAATGGGCTTAAGCCCGGAATGGACGAATGAGTGAAACGAAGAATTCCGGCGACACACTCTGAGCGTCTCCCCGACCAAGACACTGTCGCTGAAGCGTCCGGTCGAGGCGGGATCGTGCGCCAGAGCTTCTCGCATGGCCGCACCAAGGCGGTCGTCGTCGAGAAGGTGAAGCGCCGCGCGCTGGGCCAGGAGAGGCGCATCCCCGCGCGAGGCGCGCCGCGCACCGAGCCGGCGCTGCCGCGCCGCCGCCCCGCAGGCGCGCGCCCCGCAGCCGAAGCGCGACGCCCCGCGCCGCAGCGGCCGCGCCGCGCGCGTCGGCAGCCGGCGTCATCCTGCGGACCCTGACCGAGGAAGAGCGCGAGGCGCGTGCCCGCGCGCTCTCCGGCGCCCATGAGCGCGAGGAGGAGGAGCGGCGCGGGCCGAGATCGAAGCCAAGGCGCGCGAGGAGCGCGAAGGCCCGCGAACGCGAAGAGCGCGCGGCCGCCGAAGCGCGCAAGCGCGAGGAAGAGGCGCGCCGCGCTCCACGAAGCGGAAGCCAAGCGCCGCGCGGAGCAGGAAGCCAAGCGCCGCCTCGCCGTCGGCGGCCCGCCCCGGCGCCGCGCGCGACCGCGCAAGGCCCCCCGCCGCGCGCCGCACCACACCGCGGCCACGCCTGCAGCTGCGCCTGCGACCGCCCGCGAGGCGACGCCCGCCGGGCGAGGAGGAAGAGGCCAAGCGCATCATCCGGCGTCCCGGCGATGCCGACGAAGGTGTGCTGCCGCCGCGTCCGACCCGCGGCGCCGGCCGAAGAATCGCGGCCGCCTCACCGTCGCCAGCGCAACCGGCGAAGAGGACGAGCGTACGCGTTCGGTCGCCTCGTTCCGCCGCCGCACCCAGCGGCTCAAGGGCCATGTAGCGGACAGAAGGAAAAGCTCTCGCGCGAAGTCGTGCTGCCGGAGACGATCACCATCCAGGAGCTCGCGAACCGCATGTCGGAACGCGCGGTCGACGTGATCAAGCTGCTGATGAAGCAGGGCCAGATGGCGAAGATCACCGACGTGATCGACGCCGACACCGCCGAACTCGTCGCCGAGGAACTCGGCCATACGGTCAAGCGCGTCGCCGAATCCGATGTCGAGGAAGGCCTGTTCGACACGCCGGACACAGACGAACACTGGTCCCGCGTCCGCCGGTCGTCACCATCATGGGCCATGTCGATCACGGCAAAACCTCGCTGCTCGATGCCATCCGCCATGCCAATGTGGTCTCGGGCGAAGCCGGCGGCATCACCCAGCATATCGGCGCCTATCAGATCGATTGCGCCCAACGGTCTGCCGGTGACGTTCATCGACACGCCTGGCCATGCCGCTTTCACCGCCATGCGCGCACGCGGCGCCAAGGTCACCGATATCGTCGTTTTGGTTGTCGCGGCCGACGACGGTGTCATGCCGCAGACTGCTGAAGCGATCGCCCATGCCCGGGCTGCGCAGGTGCCGATGATCGTGGCGATCAACAAGATCGACAAGCCCGGTGCGAAGCCCGAACGCGTCCGCAGCGAATTGCTGCAATATGAGGTGCAAGTCGAATTGCTCGGCGGCGACACGCTCGAAGTCGAGGTCTCGGCGACGCAGAAGCTCAACCTCGATAAGCTGCTCGACGCGATTGCGCTGCAGGCAGAATTCTCGATCTTCGCGCCAATCCGGATCGTTCGGCGGAAGGCACCGTGATCGAAGCCCGCCTCGATCGCGGCCGCGGTCCGGTCGCGACAGTGCTCGTGCAAAGAGGCACTTTGCATCCGGCGATCTCGTTGTCGCCGGTTCGCAATGGGGCCGGGTCCGGGCATTGATCGACGACCAGGGCCACATCCGTCAGGACGCCGGCCCCTCGATGCCGGTCGAGGTCTTGGGTTTCTCGGGTTCGCCGGAAGCCGGCGATCGCGTCGCCGTGGTGGAAAGTGAAGCGCGGGCTCGCGAGATCGCCGAATATCGCGATCGGCAAAGGCGCGACAAAGCCGCCGCCCGCGGTGTCGTGCGCGGTTCGCTCGCCGATATGATGAGCCAGCTCAAGACGGCGGGCCGCAAGGAATTTCCGCTCGTCATCAAGGCCGATGTGCAAGGTTCCGTCGAAGCCATCATGGCAAGGCTCGAAAAGCTCAAGACCGAGGAAGTGGTGCCCGCGTCATCCATGCCGGCGTCGGCGGGATCACCGAAACGGATATAACTCTGGCGGAAGCCTCGCAGGCCGTCGTGATCGGCTTCAACGTGCGCGCCCACAAGGAAGCGCGCGCGCTCGCCGAACAGGGCGGGCATGGAAATCCGCTACTACAACATCATCTACAACCTCGTCGATGATGTGAAAGCCGCAATGTCCGGCCTCCTCGCGCCGACTTTGCGTGAAGAAATGCTCGGCAACGCGCAGATCCTCGAAGTGTTCAACATTTCCAAGGTCGGCAAAGTCGCGGGCTGCCGCGTCACCGACGGCATCGTCGAACGCGGCGCCAATGTC
Organism: uncultured Alphaproteobacteria bacterium; assembly: GCA_963789645.1. Classification (GTDB taxonomy): domain Bacteria; phylum Pseudomonadota; class Alphaproteobacteria; order Rhizobiales; family Beijerinckiaceae; genus Methylocapsa. The sequence continues at coordinate 1,363,500 of CAWBLM010000013.1, forward strand.
CGCCTGATCCGCGACAATGTCGTGGTCCACGAAGGCAAGCTCTCGACGCTCAAGCGCTTCAAGGACGAAGTCAAGGAGGTCGTTTCCGGCCAGGAATGCGGCATGGCTTTCGAGAATTACCAGGATATGCGTGTCGGCGACGTGATCGAATGCTATCGCATCGAGGAGATCAAGCGGTCTTTTTGCCGCCCGCTTTGCGGCAGGCGGCGCCTCGCATAAGCGATAGGGCGTCGTCAGACCCCGTCTAACGACGGGCTTCAGACGCCATCCCCTCTCCCCCCGGGCGGCGGCGGCTCGGACACCCGGGCGGGTTTCGGCCGCGCGAAAAAAAAACGGCGGAGGAACTTCAAAAGGCGCCGGAGTTCCAAATGTCCCGACCTCATCACAAGGGCGGCGAACCCTCCCAGAGAATTTGCGCGTCGCCGAGTGGTCCGCCACGCCATGGCGAACTCTTAACACGCGGCGAAATCGACAATCCCGCTCTCGAAGGGCAGGTCGTGACGATCCCCTACGTCGGATGAAAAATCCGGACCTCAAGCTCGCCACAATTACGTCATGCCGCTCGGCGGTCAGAAATCGAAGGAGTCCTCGCGCCGTTCGACCGGCACAAGAAGTTTTTGCGCGGCGAGTTCGCCCGTCGGGTCAATCTGAAATTCGCGCCCGATGTCCGGTTCCGGGTCGACCAGAGCTTCGTGAATTGCGCCAGGATCGACGCCTTGCTCAATTCGCCGAAGGTGGCGGGATGAGGGGAATGCACGGAAGGCGGAATCGGCGGAAGCGTCCGGGGTCCGACGTGGAAAAGGATTGAGCGCGCCCCGCTCCACGCACGTGGAAGTCGATGGCTGGGTCGTGCTCGACAAGCCGGTCGGGATGACCTCGACCCAGGCCGTGTCGAAGCTCAAGCGCATGTTCAACGCCAAAAAGGCCGGCCATGCCGATACGGTCGATCCCCTGGCTTCGGGCTTTGCCGGTGGCTTTCGGCGAAGCGACAAAGACCGTGCCATTCGTGCAGAACGGCGAAAAAACTTACCGCTTCACGGTCCTCTGGGGCGCGGAAACGGAACCGACAACGCAGAAGGCAAGGTCACGCGCAAGCGGAGGGCGGCCCAGACGGGCCAAGATCGATGCCATGTTGCCGCGTTTCACCGGCGCCATCCAGCGATCCCCCAGCCTTCTCCGCCTAGATCGATGGCGAGCGCGCCTATGATATCGCCCGCGACGGCGAAACGCCGCTGCTGTCCGCCCGCACGGTGACGATCCATGAGCTCGACCTCTTGTCGGCGCGGACCGCGACGAGGCGGTATTCGAGACGCGCTGCGGCAAGGGCGCTTATGTGCGCGCCATCGCCCGCGATCTTGGCCGCCTCCTCGGGGTGCTTTGGCCATGTCACGGCTTTACGCCGGACTCTGCGTCGGCCCCTTCGCCGAGGTTCACTCCGTCGCGATGGGCGATCTCGCCGCGGGCGGCGCCGACGCGGCGGCAATGCGCCGGGTCGAGGCGGGGCTGATGGAATTGCCGCGCGTGATCGTGGATCGCGACGCCGCCGCGAGGCTCCGTCGCGGCCAATCCATTCTTCTGGCGCGGCGCCGATGCGCCTTCGGGCGGCGCGGCTTACGCCGCTTGCGGCGGCGTCGTCATCGCCGTCGGCGCCGTCGAAAAGGGCGAGCTTGTCCCCGGCCGCGTCTTCAACCTGCCGTTCTGATCGCCTCCTCCTCTCTAGGAGACACGCTTCGGGCAAGGCCGCCTTTCTAATCGTTGTGCTCGGAGCCGTGGAGGGCGGCGAGGGCGATGGTGAAGATTCCGGGTGAAGGCAAATCGACCGCGCGGCAAAGCGCGGCGGAGAAGATCGCTGAGGACGCGGCTTGCGGGCGGGCCTTGGCGGTCCCCTCCGCCGTTCCTTGTAGCTGGCGCTCGAATGTTTCCGCGCCGGCCGCTACCTCGCCGCCGAAGAGATCTACGCCAATATCCTCGCGCTCGAATCCGAACATTGCGTCTGCCTGCACCATCTTGGCCTTATCGCGCATCATCGCGGCGATCACGAAGCCGCCGCCGACGCTTGTGTCCGCGCGGTCGCCGCCAGGCCCGATTATGTCGAGGCGCTGTCCAATCTCCCGCGATTCTTCGCGCCCTGGGCCGCCCCGGGCACCTGATCGAGGCGACGCAGCGCGCCATCGCCCTCAATCCGAATTTCGCGCAAGCCCACTCCAATCTTGGCAATGCGCTGGAGGACCAGGGGCGGCTCGGCGAGGCGCTCGAGGCCTATCGCCGCGCGGGAGCGCTCAATCCGGCTTTGTCCCGGCTTCGCCAACGCCGCGAACGTCCTGCGCAAGCTCGGCCGGAAAGAGGAGGCGATTTCTGCCTGCCAGGCGATCATCGCGCGGCGGCCAGACGCGCCGGAGCCCTATTTCGGCCTTGGCAATATCCTGAAAGAATTGGGCGAGCCGAGGGGGCGATCGAAGCATACCGGCGCGCCGTCGCGCTGCGGCCGAATTTTGCCGAGGTCTATGTCAATCTTGGCAATGCGCTGCAAGGCGAGCAGCCTATGAGGAGGCGATCGAAGCCTATTCGCAGGCCATCGCCTTGCGCCCGCGATGGCGGAAGCCCACATCAACAAAGGGCGGCGCTGGAAGGCCTCGGCCGGTCCGGAGGCGATCGCCTGTTTCCGCACGGCGGCCGAGCTTGATCCGCGCCTCCCCGCGGTGCGCGTTTGGCTCCGTCAAAGCGGCGCGCGGTCTGCGACTGGAGCGGGATCGAGACCGAGGAGGCCGAACTGCTGGGGCTGCTGGAATCGAGCAAGCGGCGCCGCATCCATACCGGTGCTGAGCATGGCGACCACCCCGGCGCAGCAGTTCCGGGTCGCGCGCGCCGCCGCCGCGGGTTTCCGACCCCGCAGCCCGATTAGGGCCCCGCCGCGCCACCGCCGGCAAGCTCCGCGTCGGCTATCTCTCCTGCGATTTTTGCCGCCACGCGACCGCCATTCTCGTCGCCCAACTGTTCGAGCTGCACGATCGCTCGCGCTTCGAGATCACCGCCTATTCGCACGGGCCAGACGACCACAGCGAGATCGGCGCCCGCCTCCGCGAGGCGTTCGATCATTTCGTCGATTTGAGCTCCGGTCGGATGATGAGGCGGCGCGGCGCATCCACGCCGACGGGGTCGACATCTTCGTCGAGATGAAGGGCTACACCTCGGCGCCCGCACCGGGATTTCGTCGCGACGGCCGGCGCCCGTCCAAGCCAGTTTCCTCGGCTTTCCGGGCACCATGGGCGCCGATTTCATCGACTACATCATCGCCGATCCTTTCGTCCTGCCGATGGATCAGCAAGAATCCGTCAGCGAAAAAATCGTCCATTTGCCGCACTGCTATCAGCCAAACGACACAAGCCGGCTGATCCCCGATGTGACGCCGACGCGGGCCAGTGGGGGCTGCCCGACCAGGGTTTCGTGTTCTGCTCCTTCAACAACAGCTACAAGTTGACTCCGGCCTTCTTCGATATCTGGATGCGGCTTCTGCTCGCGGCGCCCGGCAGCGTGCTGTGGCTTCTCAAAGCCAACGAACTGGTCAAGGATAATCTGCGTAAGGAGGCGCGCCGACGCGACGTCGATCCAGATCGTCTCGTGTTCGCGCCGCGACTGCTTCGCCAGAACATCTCGCAAGCACCGGCTCGCCGATCTTTTTCTCGATACCCTTCCTTATAACGCCCATACGACAGCGAGCGACGCCTTATGGGCGGGGCTACCGGTTTTGACCTGCGCGGGCGACACCTTCGCCGGCCGGGTCGCCGGCAGCCTGCTGCGTGCCGTCGGCTTACCGGAACTCGTGACTGCATCGCCCGAAGAATATGAGAATGTCGCGCGAAAGCTCTCCTGCGGCGATCCTGCTCTCCTGCGGGGACTTCGGCACAAGCTGCTCGGCCTCAGGCTGGCGTCGCCGCTGTTCGACAGCGCCCGCTATGCGCGCCATTTCGAGAGCGCCCTGACGCAGATGTGGCACATTTACTGCGCCGGGCGGGAGCCTCGCGCCTTCGCCGTGCCGGATCAAACCGTCGAGGCCCCGGCCGCGCCTCGATCGAGAGGGTGCGCTATGCGTGCTGTCCGCTATGCCGCGGCAGCGACATTTCACCCCTCTCGCCGCCGACTGCACAAGGCATGCGCTCTACCAGCCGGCGTTGCCGCCGGTGATCAACTGGCATGAATGCGCCGGCTGCGGCCATGTCTTCACCGAAGGCTATTTCGATGAGGCGGCGGCCGGGTCATCTTCCCCCGGACTTACAAGAACCAGATCGTTGGCTATGACATGGAGCGGCAGCGACCGGTCTCCGCCCGAATGGTCGCGCGCGTCGCCGGCAGGCCTTCGGCGGGCGGTGGCTCGATGTCGGTTTCGGCAATGGTTCGCTGTTGTTTACCGCCGAAGAATGGGGATTTACGCCGGTTGGCCTCGACCTGCGCAAAGAAAACGTCAAGACGCTGAAGTCGCTCGGCTATCAGGCCCATTGCCTACCGATCGAGGCGCTCGAACAGGACGGGCGTTACAGCGTCGTCAGCATGGCTGACGTGCTGGAGCATATGCCCTATCCAAAGACGGGCGTGCCGCCGCCCGCCGACTGCTTCGCCACGGCGGCGCTGTTTCTTTCGATGCCGAACATGGACAACATGGTGTGGCGCCTGCTGCACGCCAACAAAGTCAATCCCTATTGGGGCGAGATAGAGCACTATCATAATTTCACCCGCAAGCGCCTCTACGCGCTACTGGAGGAACACGGATTTCAGCCAGTGGCCTATGACGTCAGCGAGCGTTACCGCGCCTGCATGGAGGTGATCGCGTTCCGGAGGTGAGCGGCGCAGTGTTTCCGCGCGTCTAACGCAGAACGATCACTTTCGCGCCGACCTTCACCCGATCGGCGAGATCGACGACGTCCGCGTTGGTCATCCGAATGCAGCCAGAGGAAACCGCGGCGCCGATCGTTTCAGGCTCATTCGACCCGTGGATGCGGTACATGCTCGAGCCGAGATATATCGCGCGCGCGCCGAGCGGGTTGTCGATCCCTCCCGGCATATAGCGCGGCAGGTCGGGCCGGCGCTTGAGCATTTGCGGCGGAGACGCCCAGACCGGGCCACTCGCGGATCATCGTGACCGTCTTCGCGCCTGACCACGTAAAGCCCTCGCGGCCGACGCCGACGCCATACTGGATCGCTTGCCCGTCCTTCAGGACGTAGTAGAGGCGGCGCTCGCTCGTCGAGACGACGACCGTGCCGGGCGCGCTCATCGCCAGTCCAAGCCACCACGCGGCGGGGTATGGCCGGCTCTTGAAAAATATTGAGAAAATCGGAGATCGGGCCCCGGCTCAGCCAATCGCTCAGCGGATTGTCGAGCGCCGATGCCGGAGCCCCGCTCAAACTCGCAAGAAAGATGGCGGCGTAGGCAAATTGTTTGGTCATTACAGTCCTTGCGCTGCGCGCCGACGGGCGCGGGGCTCGGTTGAGCGCGAGGCGACTTCTTGCGAATTTTGAGGCTAAAGTTGGGCGGCCAAGTTGGGCGAGGGGTAGGGCTCGCCCGCTTGCGCGTTTTCTCGCTCGGCGAAGCCTTCAGGCCTCGGCCCTGTGTTACGCCGATATGGCCGCGTGAACCGCCTCGCAATGCCGCGCCAGATTGGCGTGCGAAGAGATGAAATCCTTCAGCGGCGTGTCGATGCGGAAGAAATAGATGTTGGCGAGGAATCCGTAGACTCCCGCGTCGATGCTGTGGATGTTGGCGCCGAAGAAGAGGCCACGATCTGGAATGAGATGCGCCAGGACCTCGAGGTCGGCCAGGCCGCGCGCGAAAACGGCGTCGCGTTCGTAGCGCCCAATTCCCTGATAGTAGTATCGCCGGAAGTTATAGGCGCGCGCTTTTTCCAGGCTTTCCGCCGTCACGTCGCCATGCTCCTTCAGTATTTCGTCTCTGAACAGCGGCCAGTATTCGTCGTCGCGCCAGCGCGAATAGGACATCACCCAATAGAGGTCGTCGAGCGTTCGCCGGACCAAGAGATCGATGTCTTTTTGCGAGGCGGTCACGCCGCTGTCGATCGTCAGATGATGTCGCTCGATGAGATGCGCGATGATCCGGTCGCTGTCGCCAATGATTGCGTCGTCGTCGTCAATATAGGGGAGCTGTCCGCGCGGCGCGGATTTGGCGTCGAAAATATGCTCGTGCCGGAACGGCAGCTTGCACAGCCGCAAAAACGCGAAGACCTTGAGCCCGTAAGGGTTGTTGTCCGCGACGCCGTAAAGTTCCGGATAGGAATAGAGGGTCAGCATGCTTGGCGGTTCCTGTAGCGGAGCCGACCTTGCCTCGATTGGCCGACGCCGTCTACGGACTTTAGCGATTGAACGGCGCCGCCTGCTACGGCTTGTAGGATACCGCGTCAATTGCGGCCAGTTGGGATAGCAGACCGGTCAAAAAGGTTTTCACGTGAAACAGTTGGCGCACCATTTGGCGCCGCTTTCAAGCTCTGTCGGATGCTCTCAAGGGCGCGCGGCGAGCGAAACCGCGCCGCCGCGGCTGAGACGCAGCCTTGCGCGCCGCCGTCCCTTGGTCTATGCCGCTCCCTTCGCCGAAACCTCAACAAAGCTTCAGGCCGCTTTTGTCCTCCTCTCAAAAATCCGTCGCGATTATCATGGGAAGCCAATCCGATTGGGAAACCATGCGTCACGCCGCGGCGGTTCTCGACGAACTTGAGGTCGGCTTTGAGGCAAAGATCGTGTCGGCCCATCGCACCCCGGAACGCCTTTTTGATTTTGCAAGGGACGCCAAAGCGGCGGGGTTCAAGGTGGTCATTGCGGGGGCTGGCGGCGCGGCCCATCTGCCGGGCATGACGGCCTCGCTAACGTCGATTCCGGTTCTCGGCGTTCCGATCGAGAGCACGGCGCTGCATGGGCAGGATTCGCTTTTGTCCATCGTTCAGATGCCGGCCGGCGTTCCTGTCGGAACCCTGGCGATCGGCCGGGCCGGCGCGATCAACGCCGCCCTGCTCGCCGCGGCGATTCTCGCCTTGACGGATCCCGCTCTCGATGAGCGCCTTTTGGCCTGGCGGGCGGCGCAAACGGCAGCGGTGGCCGTCGAGCCCGCGCGCAAACTCGAGGGCGCATGACTTTCACCCTCTCTCCGGGCTCCTTTGCGCCTGGCGCGCGAGTTGGCATCCTCGGCGGCGGTCAATTGGGGCGAATGCTTGCAATGGCCGCCGCTCGGCTCGGTCTCAGAACGCATATTTATGCGCCGGAGCCGGACAGCCCCGCCTTTGACGTGTGCGTCGACAAGACGCTCGCCGCTTACGAAGACGAAGCGGCCTTGGCTCTTTTCGCCGCCAATGTCGATGTCATCACCTACGAATTCGAAAATGTTCCGGCGCGCACGGCGGCGCTTTTGTCCGATCTCTGTCTCGTTCGGCCGAGCCCCGCGGCGCTCGCCGCGTGCCAGGATCGTCTCATCGAAAAGGAGTTCCTGACCGATATCGGCGTCACGACCGCGGCTTTCATGCGCGTCGACGACGCCGGCTCGATGGCCAGAGCGGTGGCGCAGCTGGGACGGCCGTCGATCCTCAAGACGCGGCGCTTCGGTTACGACGGCAAAGGACAGGTTCTTGTCCGCGAAGGCGCCGATCTCGCCGTCAGCTTCCGCTCGCTCGGCGGCGGACCAGCGATTCTCGAGGCGGTTGTGCCTTTTTCGAAAGAAATCTCCGTGATCGCCGCGCGGGCCCATGACGGCGCCTTCGCCGCCTATGACGTTTGCGAAAACCGCCATGAAAATCACGTCCTGAAATTCACCCGCGCGCCGGCGCGGATTGCGCCGGAAACGGCGGCGCAGGCGGTGGAGTTGACCCGCGCCGTCACCGAGGCGCTGGACTATGTCGGGGTCATCGCCGTCGAAATTTTCGTGGTTGAGCCGCCTGGCGGCGGCCCGCAGCTGCTTCGCGTCAATGAAATCGCGCCGCGGGTCCATAATTCCGGCCATTGGACTCTCGACGGAGCGGTGACGTCCCAGTTCGAACAGCACATCAGGGCCATCGTCGGCTGGCCGCTCGGCGCGACTTGGCGGCATGGTGGGGAAGTCGAAATGGAAAACCTGATCGGCGACGAGGTTTTCGACCTCGAGCGGATTTTGCGCGAGCCGGGGGCGAGCGTCCACCTCTACGGCAAGGCGGAGGCTCGGCCATGGCGCAAAATGGGACACGTGACACGCATAATGCGCGAGCGCCGTGTTTAGTCGCAAGGTTTTCGCCGCGCCCAAGCGGCCGAAATCTCTGGACAGCAAGCCTTGATGCTGCTATTCGCCAATCTTTCAGTTTTCAGGCGCTTTTCAGCGCGGACTGTTCTGTTCCGTCATTCCTGTCGGGTTCGTCGCGCAAGCGAGAGCTTGACGCTACATCAAGGACTCATGCGTGCAAGTACTCGTTCGCGACAATAATGTCGATCAGGCCCTCAAGGCGCTCAAGAAAAAAATGCAGCGCGAGGGCATTTTCCGCGAGATGAAGCTTCGTGGCCATTATGAAAAGCCCTCCGAAAAGCGCGCTCGCGAAAAAGCTGAGGCCATTCGCCGCGCTCGCAAGCTCGCCCGCAAGAAGATGCAGCGCGAAGGGCTGCTGCCGATGAAGCCGAAGCCGATCGTGGGCGTTCGCTGATTTTCGTTAAGTCCATCATTGACGCATCGAAACAGGCCGGGCGCTCGAGGCGTTCGACTGGCGTGTGGGGATGACCGAATGACGAATCTCGCGAAGAGAATTGAAAACGCGACGCCGCTCCGTCTTTGCTTTGCGTCTCTGGTTCTGGCGGCAGCGTCCCTGACGCTTGCCGGTTGCGAGTCTGCGAACAATGTCATCGGCAAGGCCGGAACCGGGGTCGCCGAAGTCGCGACTCAATCGCCGCAGGAGGCGCAGGCCAACCTCGCTTCGCTGACGGATGTAGTGCAGCGCAATCCCAACAGCGCGGAAGCCTACATCACGCGCGGCGTCGCCTACGCCAAAATCGGCAAATTCCCCGAGGCGATCGCCGATTTCAACCAAGCGATCAAAATATCGCCCAACGCCGCGACGCTCACAAATCGCGCGCTCGCCTATCGCCAGGTCAACCGCGACGAAGCGGCGATGACCGATTTCAACGCCGCCGTCGCGGCCGACCCCAATCATGCGCCGGCCTATCTCGGCCGCGCCAATCTCGAGCGGGTTCAGGGCAATCTCGACGCTGCGCGCGCCGATCTCGATTCTGCGATCAGGCTCAATCCGGAAAGCGCCCAGGCGTTCCATGCGCGGGGCCTCATCTATCAGCGCGAAGGCAATCACCCGCAGGCGATCACCGATTTCGACAACGCGATCGATCGCGACCCCTTCGCCGGGGCGCCCTATCAAGCGCGCGGACAAAGCCTCATCGCCATCGGCAATTACGACAAGGCGATCGAGGATTTCAACGCGGCGCTCAATGTCGACAACAAGAACGCCGACGCCTGGGCCGGCCTCGGCCTCGCCTATGAGAAATCCGGCAATCGCGCCAAGGCAACCGAATCCTACCAGCGGGCTTTGACTTTCGATCCGTCGAACCAGCTCGCCAAAGACGGCATCGCCCGGACCGGGCGCGCCTGACCGGCCTCTGCGTCAAGGCGCGGCGCGGGCGGCGGCGCAGCATCGGACGGCGGTTGCGGCTCTATCTTATGGGGCCGGAGTTTTTTTGCCCAACGCCAACGAGCTTGGCAAGCGCAAGAAAGAACTTTGCGCCGAGCGCGGATTCGAGGAGCTGCATCCTTTAGACTAGCACACCCTTACGTATTGCTGGACATATGCATAACCATTCCAGACGTTCTGCAGCTGATAGCAGGATGATCCGTACGCCGCAGCGCCAACGGCTGCTGCTCCAATCGCAGCCCCAGCCGCTGCTGCGCCCCAGCCATATCCTCCCCCATAGTATCGACCGCCCCTCCAATACCCGCCATGCCAGCCGCTACCGCCCGCCCAGTGCCGTCCGCCCCCAGCCCAATGTCCTCCACCGCCATGCCAGCCGCCTGCACGAACGCCACCGCCATGCCAGGCCCTTCCGCCATGGAAGCCGCCTGCATGAACGCCGCCCCGGAATGCTAGCGCGCCATCCGGTAGGACCAGCATGCCAGCGGCGCAAAGCCCGAAAGTAACAGCAACTGCTTTGAGTTTCATGTTAACCTCCCTACGACAGATCGGGCCATCCTAATTCAACCATCATGACAATTAAACCCGAGAGTCTGTAAATTCGGCAGCGCTGCCAAACGTTCCGCCTTACGACCTTGACCCAAACTACCGCGGCGCCGTTTGCTAACGCAGGTTGGGCAGTTGCTCCGGGCGCTTTTGGCGCCGCGGATGTTAATCCCGGCGCGCCCGGTGCACGATCTGAATAAGCTTCGCCGGGCCAGCGACGTAAGCCCTAACGCATTGAAATTAGACGTTCGAACTTTGGGCGCGCCAGGATGCGCCAGTCCTCAAGGACGTGCGCTGGTCTCCGGTCATCCGCCGCCGAACCCAAAGCTTTGTAGACATGGGATACGCTGACCTGGATGATGGAAGCTGCCGCATAGGCGCCGGTCGCCAATTCAACCGCCTCCACGAGCCGCTCGCGCAAGCCCTGAGGATACGCTCCGCTCTTCGCAATTCCTCGCCGAACCAACAAGCAAAGCGAATCACAAACCGATCCTTGCGGAACCTCAAACCACCGGACGATCCGGTTGAGCCTCCGCTTTCCACCTCTCGCGCCTACCTCGGGATGATCCTTATCGCGGATGGCGGCGTCTTCAATTTGACGCCGTTTCGCGGCCACGGCGCCGATGGCGGGACGGCCTTTGAGCTCGATCTTCTCGGAGCGCCGCTGGACCGCGTGAAGCGTGACGGGAGCGCGACATTCGACGCCGCGTCAGCCTGCTGGCGTGATGAGCTCGCGATGTCGATTGAAGATTTTGGATATGTCGAGGAATTAATGCTGGCGGCGCGCCTTGCACGAGGTGGGTCGCCATGGCCGTTTGGGGAGCAGCTTGTTCGGATTGCTGGTTTTGTTTCGGCCCCGCCCCTCGGCCCTTCGACACTCGATCGAGGGACCGCCGGGGCGGTCCCTCTGCCTGCGCGATCGCGGAACTACCGGATCACCCAGTGCTGGCCGGCGCTGCCATTGCAGGCTTCGATCCTCGCCTGCGTGCCAGCGGTTCCGGTGAGGACGTCGAGGCACTTGCCGCTGTGCGGATTGACGACCTGGTAGTTATAGTAATACCACTGCTGCGCGACAGTCCCGTTGCATGGATACAGTTCGACGAGCGTTCCCGCCGCCGTCCCGGCCCCGGTAACGTCGACACACTTGCCGCCCGCTCCGGTGGTTCCGATGCCCTGTATCGTAGAACCTACGAAATTCCACACTTGGGCAAAGGTCGCGTTGCACGGATAGGACTGTATCGGGTTAAAGTTACCCGTCAACCCGCCTCTATCATCGAGGCACACGCTGCTTACTCCCGTTCCATTCGTGAACATGGCAGCATGAGCGGATGAAAAGCCAAGAAAAGCAAGAAATGGCGCCGAAAGCAAGCTGCGTAGCAGGAAAACACGAAAACATTTTGGCATATTAATCTCCCGATATTATTAGTATTTGTACTACAGAGATATCTTTATATATCACCGTAGCGCGAATCAGATGTCGTCATCTGGGCTTAACTGGCATTCCCCAGGTAACTGGGAATCTGCCAGACGTGTATCGTACCCAGGATTCCCCAGATGACTCTGTGCGAATAGTCACTTACAACCTTGAAATCGTCCGGCCGCTCACATTGCAGGCGCCCAATTCTGCAAGCGTCTCCCCCCAAGATCGCGCCGCTTGATCGCTTTTTTCCTCTGATGCTCGGCAAGCTTCGGCTTTCTTCCCAGCCTTACGCCGCGCGCACGGCACGGGCGCGGCCTTCGCCCGTTCGCCATATGGGTACCGAGCGGATGAAAGCCGGCGCCTTTGTCGGTCATCGCCGCAAGCATGTTGACAAGATCGCGGATCGAGCGCGCCAGCCGGTTGGGCCGCGTCACTATCAGCACTCCGTCTCGAGCGGGTTTCCACACAGCCCGCAAGAATTCCGCACCAGGCCCAGAGTTACGAACCGGTTGCGAATTTTGCCTGTTTGACTCGAAGCGGCGACCCCATTGATGTCGGCAGGAAAATCCGACCGCTCGCTTCGCGGATCTTGACGGATTTATTTCCTGGCTCGACGAGGCGAAACGGCATTTTCGCGTTCGCTCACTGCGGCTGATCCGCGGGGTCGGCCGCCGCCCAGACCGGATCGGCCTTGACTGTCGCCGGATCGTGATCGACTTGCCAGCCCTCCACGCCCTCCGGATACCAGTAGATCTCGCTGTAGCCGAGCCCGGCCAAACGTTTGGCGGCGTTCCAGCTGCCCCAGCAATCCGGATGGCAGAAGGTGACGATCGGATGGGCGAGGTCGCCGCCGGTTAGATCCTTGAGCCGGTCGCGGAACGCATCCGAAAATTTGGGGTCGAGGCTGCCCCCTCCGGCGCCCGGCATCCAGACCGCGCCGGGGATCGATCTGTGCGCCGGCATCCAAGGCGTCGCCGGGGACATCGACGGTGGCTTCTTGTCGGCCAAGGCGACATCGAGCAGCAGCGGCTTCTTGTCGGCGAGCAGTTTGCTTAGAGCCGCGGAGTCGATCACGCTCGCGCCTTCGACCGTGTTCGGCGTATATCCACGCATCGGCCCTTGCCACAGCCCTTCCGGCTCAGGCACGTGACCTGGCGTCTGGGCGAGGCTTGCCGAAACGAGGCCCACGCCGAGGGCAATTAGCGCGAGGTAACGCATATCCAAACTAATGTTCCAGCGATCGACCGCTCAATTGCTCAGCTGTGGCCCCGGAAAACTCTTTTCCCAATGAGCCTTGTCGCTGTCGGTGACGGCGACCTTCACTTCGCCCTGCGGAATAAGGCCAAAGCCGATCACCGGATTGCTGGCGAGGGAAATGTCCGTTTCGAGATCGAACACTTTCTGGTCGCCTGTCGTAACGCGGATCGACTGTATGTAGCGCGCCGGCGTGTAAATGCGCGTCACCTGATCCAACTGCATGCCGTTGAAGTTCGGATGCCGCACCATCAGGGTGGCGTGCGTCGGTTTTTCCGGCGCGGCGTCGGGAGGAAATCTCAGCCTGATGTCGCCGATGTCCTTCATCGCCTCTTCATTGGTCATGCCCATGGGCGCGGAGCAGCCGCCCGCCGCCTTGATGAATTTGACCGCCTGGTAGAGGGAGCCGTCCGCCGTCTCCGCGATGGCGTGGATGTTGGTGTAGGTGTTGACGCGTACGCGCAGCTTGATCTCGCGAGGATCGGCCGCCGGGCCAAAGATGAAATGCGCCGCCACGGGCGACGGATTATCGTCTATGATGAGATACATCCCTTTGACCGGCTCCCGGCCGGAAAGGGTGATGGTCATCGGCACGAGGGCCGCGTCCTCGGCGCGAAGCGAGGTTCCGAGTTCTATAACGCCGGCGCCGTCCTGCGTCTTGCGGTCGCCAAAGACGGATTTCGCGATGTCCTGCCAGCGCGCCTCGCGCTCCGCCGGATCATCCCCGGCCGCCGCGCGGGCCGGAGGCGACGCTACGAAGGCGGCCGCCAGCGCTGCCAGGGCGAAGCCGAACGAGTAGACGGCCTTCGGCGCGAAAAATCCCCGCATGTCCATTTCCTCCAAACCGGTCCTTCAGGGCGTCGCCGCCCGTTTGCCGCATATTGGGCGCGTTGGCGGCGCCAAGCAACCCGCCTGCCCGGCATGCCGCCGCCAAGAGAGATATGTGTGACGTTGTGCTGCAGGCAAGAGGCGATTGCTTCTCTGCTGGCTCGTCATATTTTGGCAAGCCAGGCGCGCGCGCCTTCAAGACTGCGAAAATCCTCAAGGCTGTGCGCGGGGATGTTTGGATAGGCTTCGCTCGCCATCGCCGCCAGGGCCGCGCCGGGGCCAAGCTCGAGGAACGCCTCGGCGCCGGCTTCGACGCAAGCCTCGAGGCACCCGGCCCAATCGATGGCGTGCGAAATCTGGGCGGCGAGCTTGGCCTGGCCCTCCTTCACATTGAGCACGGCCACGGCGTCGACGCCGCTGAACAGGCGCGCGCCCGGAGCGCGGGGCCGCGTCTCTTGCGCCGCCATGGCCTCGCGAAAACGCGCGCTCGCAACTTTGAGGCGGGGCGTGTGCGAGGCGACGTTGACTTTGAGCGCGCCCGCCTTCGTCGCGCCTGAAGCCAACGCCTCGTCGCACAGAGCGCTCAACATCCGCCGCGCGCCGCCAATGACGAACAGCTGGCCGGGATTGATGATCGCTACGTCGCAATCATGGCGCGCGCAGAGCGAGTCGATTCTGTCGCGCGGAAGGCCGCGCACGAAGGCGAGGCCATCATCCGGGCCGCTCGCCGCATCCATCAGCAAAGCGCGCTGGCGCGCCAGATCGATGATCGCCGCCGGCGCGTATAGACCGGCGCAGCCCCAGGCTGCCAGTTCGCCGATGCTGTATCCGGCGATCGCCTTGCGAGCGCCGAGCGCCTCCCGCAGCGCGGCGTAGGCGGCGAGCGCTTGCGTCACGCAAAGAATTTGCCCCGCCGCGTTGGCGTGAATGGCGGCCTCATCGGCTTCCCGAACAAAGGCGCGCGGATCGCCGCCGAGCGCCGTGCCCGCCGCCGCGAAGACGTCCGCCGCCTGCGGCGCATCCCCGGTCAGAGCGAACATCTCCCGGTGTTGCACGCCCTGGCCGGAGCATAAAATGGCGAGCGTCATGCCATCTCGAAGCTTCGTTCCGATTTTGCGACTCTCGACGGAGGACCCTCGAGAGCATGGACGAAGAGGCTCATCGCCAATAGATCGGCCGAGCCGCCGGGGCTGAGGTTGAGAGCTATGAATTCGCCATGGATGCGCGCGGCGTCGGCGTGCCAGCCGGGGGCGCCGACGCCGCCACGCTCGAGAAAGCTCTTCGCGCGCAACTGAGCGAACGCGAGGCCACCGGCGCCGCCGCGATGGAGCAGGTTGGTGTCGGCGACGCCTTGGATCAGCGCGAAGGTGGCCTGCACGCGCGCAGCCTCCGGATCATCGGGGGCGAGCTTCGATCCCTCTTCGAGCGCCGGCGCGCCAAGATCATAGACGCTGGGAAACCCCGCCGCCGCCTCGCCGCGCGCGCCGCCCGCGCCATAGATGCGACGCGCCGCGGACCCGTGGCTGTGCAGGGGAACCGGGCCATTGGCGATCGCGCGCCCAAAGCGCCGCCGCACCCTCCCGCCGAGCGTCTCGCCGTCCCGAGCGGGAAGCGCCGCCGCGGCGCAGAGCAGGCCGAGGCCGAAGATCGCCCCCCGGTGTGTGTTGACGCCGCCCGTCGCGCCGAGCATAGCAGCTTCCGCGGCGACCCCGATGGCGCGCAGCCGCTCCATACCGGCTCGGTCCGCTCCCGCTTGCGCGAGCGCCGAAAAAAACGGCTCCAGCACGCAAGCGCTGCGGTGAAGCATCGCCGCGTCCATATCCGCGTGGCTGCCATTATCGACATGACTGACGAGGCCGGGCTTCGGAAAAGTGTCGACTTCGAGATGAAGACAGGTTGCGGCCAACGCGCCGATCGCTTCCGGCGACGACCCCTCTGCGATCAGGTCGATTTCCGTTTCCGGCACCGGCCGGTCGAGGCGAAGGAGTTGCGTCGCGCTCATGAGGCCGCGCGCCAATCCGGCGCTTGCATATTATGATTATCATGAAACAGAAACGCTTCCGCCGGCAGCAGCGCGACGCCCACGACGGACTTGACCAGAACCTCTTTGGCGCCAGTGGCAAACTCACGCCAATTGGCCGCCGCGCCAAGGTCTTGACGGACGAGTTCGCCGTCAAGGCGCATTGGAGCGTTGGCTTCGATCCGCGCCAGCCCTTCGAGAAGCGTGCGCGCATTGGTCCGCGCCGTCAGGGGAAATAGGAGATCGAGATCGGACGATGCGCTGAGATAGGCGAGGCCAGTCAGCGCCGACCAGGCGAGCGCGCCAAAGACGCGGACCTCGAAGCCGGCGCGGGCGCCAAGTTCGACGATAGCTTCGATCGCCGGAAGCCAGGCGGCGGGGGCCGCATGCGCGCAAGCCGGGAGAAGCGGCGGCGGCTCGACGGCCAGAATGGCGCCAGGAGCGAGTTGCAAGGCGATCCGCTTTTTGCCATGCGAGGGCGGCAAGGGAATCCCCGCGGGGGTGAGGCCCGCAAGGTCACATGGCCCGCGCCGCCTCGCGATGAGTGGGCGCGACAGCGCGGCCCAGTCGAAGAGGAGCGTCTCGGACGCAAGATCCGGCCGCTCATCGAGCGCCAAGCGGTAGGCTTGCTGGTCGACGCGCAGCAAGGCATGCCGCGCGGGAAAAACCGGCGTTCCCCATCCAACGAAAGAAGCCTCAAACATCGCTGCCCGCAAGGGATTCGACGCGCGAAGCGATTTCGGCGGCCTTCGGGCGCCCGCCGCGTTCCTTGCCGAGGATGTCGCGCCGATCGCCGGCCGCCTTATCGCGTTCGAGAAGCGCGGATAATTGCGTCGCCAGCGATTTTTCCGGATCCCACGTTTCGAGCACCGCGCCGGTCTGCGCGAGATTGTCGAGCCCCGGCGCGAACACCGGAGTGGATTTCGCCTTCTCTTTCAAAATGTCGATCGAGAGCTTGGTCACGCGCGACATCGAGGGCAGGTCCATCACTTCGGGGTCGGCGCCGGGCAGCGCGACGAGGACTCGGGTGGAAAGCGCGGTGGCGATGAAAGCCCCGGCCGCGGTGTGGCCGTAGAGCAGGCCGATTGTCGGGACGCCATGGAGATCGGCGAGGAACAAACATTTTGACAGATGCGCGAGATATTCGCTGAGGCCGAGCATCTCGTCGCGTCTGCTCATCCGCTGGCTGTCGCTGTCGATCAGGACGAGCAGCGGCCCCTTGTGATCCGCCTCGATGACGTCCAACACTTTGCGCGCAAGTTTCGCCGCTCCGTCGACGCCAAGCGGCGCTCTGTTGGCGACGCCGATCACCGCGGCGCGCCCGCCCCTTTCGAGCGGTCCCGAACCCGCAAGAAGTCCTTCATTGTCGACCGCGACGTCGTGGCCCGCGGGGAACAGCGACCTCAAGATTTCATCGAGCGTCATGGCTTTGCTCCGAAAACGCGCCGGCGATTTTGACGAAGGCGTCGGGTGGCAGGTCGGGGATCGTTTCGGGCGCTTGAATGCCGAGCGCGGCCCAAATCTGTGTGGCGTCGGCGCAGGCGCCAAAGCGCTCAAGGCGCTTTTCGAGCCGGGTCTGTTCGGCCAGCATCGAGGAGAGATCGAAGCGCGGCGCGCTATCGATCAGCTTCAATCCGGCGTCGCGGAAACTCGCGATCGTATCGTCGGCGAAGGCGTCGGCGACGCCAAGCAGCGTGCGGTTCTTGCCGCCCATGGTGCGCCAGACCAGCGCGCGGTCGGCGGCATCGAATTCCTCGACGCCCTTGTTGGTCTCGATCACCTCGGGACCGGACACGCTGATGCGGCCCTGCTCCGAAACGACAAGGCCGCTGCAGCAGCCGGAGATCAATCCGCCGCCGCCGTAACAGCCGGCGCGGCCGCCGATTAAGCCGATCACGCGTCCGCCGTCGGCGCGCAGCTCGAGCATGGCCCTTATGATCTCGGCGATCGCCAGTTCGCCGGCGTTGGCCTCCTGCAGCCGGACGCCGCCTGTATCGAACAGGATGAGCACAGCGCTGACGCCAGCGCCCGCCGCGCGCGCGGCGCGCAAAATGCCGGTGAGCTTCGCGCCATGCACTTCGCCGAAGGCGCCGCCCATGAAGCGGCCCTCTTGCGCGGCGATGAGAACGCGTTGGTTCGCCAGCGCTCCGCGGCCGACGATCATGCCGTCGTCGAATTGCTTCGGCAGGTCGAAGATATCGAGATGCGGGCTCTCTTCGCGCGCCTCCGGTCCGATGAATTCCTCGAAACTGCCGGGGTCGAGAAGGCCGCTTATGCGCGCGCGGGCGCTGCCTTCGTACCAGCTCACCTGCGCCGGATCGGCGTTCAGCAAGACGCTCAAACTCTATCCTCCTCGATCATTTTCTGTCCCTGAGCCAGGCGCAGTGCGACTGTGTCCGGCCGCGCCCCGCCATCATTGATCGACATGCGCAATCCGCCCGGCGAGTAGCGCTCGACGAAATCGGCGACCACCGCCGCCCACACCTCGCCGAACCCATGCGCGGCGGTCGCGATATCGACGACGCAGTCGGACTCCGGCAAAACGCGCTCGACCAACACTTCGAGATTGCCGGAGGCAACGACGCCTACAATCGCCTGGCGCTTTGCGCCGCCCGCGGGCTTTTTGGCGTTATGACGAAATGTCAGATTCTCCATTCGGCGGTCTCCTCACCAGTTGCGGAATTTCGACGGCGGCCGGTAGAGGCCGCCCGACCAGCGCACGAGATCCTTGATGGATTTCGCGGCGAGCAGGCTGCGGTCGGCGTCGAGCACGTCGACGCCGAGATCCTCCGGCCGCCTGATGACGCCGCGCTCGCGCAGGCGCTCTACCATTTTAGTGTCGCGCCGGCGCCCGACCTCAGTGTAGCCGGCGACGCCCCTCACGGCCTGCTCACGCTCGTCCTTGTCGCGGCAGAGGAGCAGATTTGCGATCCCCTCCTCCGTCACGATATGGGTCACGTCGTCGGCGTAAATCATCACCGGCGCGAGGTCGAGATCGAGTTTTTCCGCCAGCGCCAGCGCGTCGAGTTTTTCGACGAAAGTGGGGACGTTCTCATCGCCGAACGTCTCGCCGATCTGCACCACGAGTTTCCGGCCGCGACGCAGAGCTGGGTTCCCATTGGGATCGGCCTCCTTGCCGGCGATCAGCCATGGCTCGCTCGGATGCCGGCGGCCGCGCGGGTCCGAACCCATGTTGGGCGCGCCGCCGAACCCGGCGACCCGCGAAGGCGTGACGGTCGAACTGTTGCCGCTGACGTCGATCTGCAGGGTCGAGCCGATGAACATGTCGCAGGCATAGAGGCCCGCGGTCTGACAGAAGGCGCGGTTGGAGCGCAGCGAGCCATCAGGCCCGGTGAAGAAAATATCGGAGCGCGCCTCGATATAGGCGTCCATGCCGACCTCCGAGCCGAAGCAGTGAATCTGCTCGACAAAGCCCGATTCGATCGCCGGGATCAGGGTTGGATGCGGGTTCAGCGCAAAGCGGGAGGCGATTTTCCCCTTCAGGCCGAGGCGCTCGGCGAAGGTCGGCAGCAGAAGTTCGATCGCCGCCGTATTGAAGCCGATCCCATGGTTCAAACGCTTCACGCCATAGGGCGCGTAGATGCCTTTGATGGCGAGCATGGCGGTCAGGATCTGCGTCTCGGTGATCGAGTCCGGATCGCGCGTGAACAGCGGCTCGACGTAAAAAGGCTTGCCAGCTTCGACAATGAAATGCACGCGGTCGCCCGGAATGTCGACGCGGGGGACCTTGTCGACGACGGCGTTGACCTGTGCAATGACGACGCCGCTCTTGAACGCGGTAGCCTCGACGACGGTCGGCGTGTCCTCCGTGTTGGGGCCGGTATAGAGATTGCCGTCGCGGTCGGCGCTGACCGCCGCGACCAGCGCCACATTGGGCGTCAGATCGATGAAGTAGCGGGCGAACAGTTCGAGGTAGGTGTGAACGGCGCCGAGCTCGATCTGGCCGCCGAACAGCATTTTGGCGATGCGCCCGGCCTGCGGGCCGGAGTACGCGTAGTCCAGGCGCCTGGCGATCCCGGTTTCGAAAACGTCGAGATGCTCCGGCAGGACGACGCCCGATTGGACCATATGGAGATCGTGGATCTTCGTCGGGTCGACGCCAGCGAGCGCGGTTGCGAGGACGTCCGCCTGCTTCTGATTATCGCCCTCAAGGCAGACGCGGTCCAGCGGCCGGATCACCGCTTCGAGGAGGGCGACGGCGTTCTCAGAGGCGACGATCTTGCCCTCCGCCACCTTCGCGCCCGCGGCGATCCGCTGCGCCTGCGCCGCCCGCTCTGCATCCCATCCGCTCATCCTGTGGCTCTCCCAAAAATTCATGATCTACGCGCGCCCGCCGCAACTTTTTCCGCCGGCCCTCCGGCCGCCCGTGGGCCGCGCCGCTGGCGAAATGTGTATACAAAAATAGGCAAAAGGCAATATTGAGCATACAAAAAACAAAAAATTTTTTCTTGCCGCCAAAGCGCCGTTTCCGCTGGCGCCAAACAATCGTCTTCTAAACCGAGCCTGACCATAGCATTTTTATTGCGATAAAAATTCGTCATAACAATGAGTTACAATTACAAAGCCCCGCTTTGTTCATCCCGCGGGCAGGGGCCTCGCCGTTTGTTTCACCCCAAGCAGCGCGAAAAATTTGTCGTTTCGTACGTATACACCGTTGCATTTGTTTCGGCATTACGTATACTTGATCTGCCCGCCGAACTAAGGCGGCGCTTTTTTTGGAGGAAACGCGAACATGAGAATTTGTCTTGGGGCCCCTGTGCGCCCAATTTGTTGGCGCCCGAATCTTGCGCCCGAATCTTGGCGCCCGAATTCTTGGCGCTCGAATTCGAGAGAGAGGGCCGTGTCATGACGATTTTCGGAGTCGCCCTTCTTTCGATCTGTACTCTTGTCGGCGTTTTTATCGGCGATGTGCTTGGCGTGCTTCTTGGGGTCAAAGCAAATGTCGGCGGCGTCGGGCTCGCGATGATGTTGCTGATCGCCGCCCGCTACTGGCTGCAGCAGCGAGGCGGCCTCACGCATGGCATCAAGCTCGGCGTCGAGTTCTGGGGCACGATGTACATTCCGATCGTCGTTGCAATGGCGGCGCAGCAAAACGTCGTCGCCGCGCTGCGGGGCGGCCCGCTCGTGCTGGTGACGGCGGTCGCAACGGTCACCGCGTGCTTCGCGGCGACGGCGCTGCTCGGGCGAATCGGCCGCGAGCGGCCGTCCGACGTGCACGATGTAGTTGAGGTTGAACGCGGCGGCGACATCATCGCCGGCGATCTCATTCCCGACGTCTCGGCCAAGAAGGTTTTAACCCCATGATGCACATGATTCAGCACGTCTTCACTGAGCAGAGCCTCGTCGCCGCTTTCGCCGTCGTCGGCGTGGTGATGTGGATATCCCTCATCATCTCGAAAAAACTCACTGCCGGCCGCATTCATGGTTCGGCCATCGCCATCGTCGCCGGCCTCGTCCTCGCCTATGTCGGCGGCCTGCTTACCGGCGGTCAGAAAGGCCTCGCCGATGTTCCGGTCTTCGCCGGCATCGGCCTTCTCGGCGGCGCCATGCTGCGCGACTTTGCGATTGTCGCGACGGCCTTCGAGGTCGACGTCGTCGAGGCGCGAAAAGCGGGATTGCTCGGCGTCTTCGCCCTCGCGATCGGCACCGTGCTGCCGTTCATCATCGGCGCGACGGCCGCCGTCGCCTTCGGCTACAGGGACGCCGTGAGCATCACGACGATCGGGGCCGGCGCGATCACCTACATCGTCGGCCCGGTCACCGGAGCGGCGCTCGGCGCAAGTTCGACGGTCATGGCGCTTTCAATCGCGACCGGCGTGTTGAAAGCTGTGCTCATCATGGTTACGACGCCCATGATGGCCCGCTTCGTCGGCCTCGACAATCCGCGCTCGGCCATGGCTTATGGCGGACTGATGGGCACGGTCAGCGGCGTCGCCGGCGGCCTCGCCGCGACGGATCCGAAGCTCGTGCCCTACGGCGCTTTGACGGCGACGTTCCATACCGGCATTGGTTGTCTTGTCGGGCCTTCGATTCTCTTCCTGACGATCCGCGCTTTGACGGGGTGAAGATGAGCAAGAACGTGCAAGCCCCGCCGGCCTTGCGGCTGGTGGGGGAGGATCCGGGCCTCCTTTCGGATCGGATTCGCAATGCCCTCACGGATGAAATCGCATCGGGGAGGCTGCCCGCGGGCGCCGCCCTCGACGAGCAGGATCTGGCCGATCGTTTCGGAGCCTCGCGCACGCCGGTGCGCGAGGCTCTTCGTCAATTGTCGGTCAGCGGCCTCGTCGAAATGCGCCCCCGGCGCGGGGTGATCGTGACGCGCCTGACGCCAGAGCGAATCATGGACATGTTCGAGACGACAGCCGAAATCGAGGCGATGTGCGTGAGGCTTGCGACGTATCGCATCACGCCGCTCGAACGCAGCCATTTGCTCGACTTGCATGAAGCCTCTCGGACGCTGGTCGAAAAAGGCGACATCGACGGTTACGACGCCTTCAACACGCGGTTCCATGAGGCGATCTATGCCGCCACGCACAACAGCTTCATGGCCGAGCAGGCGCTAGCGATCCGCGCGCGGCTAAAATCGTTCCGGCGCACGCAATTGCGCCAATCCGACCGCATCGTCCGCTCGCGGGAGGAGCACGACGGCATCATGGTCGCCATCGCGCAAGGCGACGGCGAGGAGGCCGCCCGGCGGATGCGGGCGCATATGCTGAACGCCGCTGGCGCCATCGGCAGCTACATCGCCGCGCATGCGGCCGTGGAGTGATGCAGCACCGCTGCCTTCCTCATCGGATGATCATCAGCTGTCCGGTCTTGGCCGGCCCGCGAACCCCCGAAGCACTCGTCAAGGCTATTGCTCAAGCCCTCGTAGAGTTCAAACCACAAGAATGCGCACGCCACATCGCAAATTCAGGATAGCGCCACAGACCGTGAAAATGCTCCAGACCAAATCTCTTGTAGCTCAGGAAAGAATCCCCACCTTCTGGAGCGACAGATAGGTCGTGGGCGCGCTGATTTTGAGCGCCGCCAGAGCGCTCTCAAATGCGGGCTGTCGCGCAGCGTTGACGCCATGTTCCAACGCCAGCCATACCTGCGGAAAGGTCTTGCGGAACTGGCTCGCATGATGGTCGTTGATGAAAAAGCCCGTGTCCTGAAATCGGTTGGGGAGCGTGCGGCGCTGCTTGCCGAGAAGCAGCAAAGCGCCTTCGCCACTCCTTTCGTACTCCGCCATATCCACGCGAACCTTGGCGTAGAGTTCGCACAGGTCGCGCGAGGTGAGCCGGATCGGGTTGTTAAGTCTGGTGCCTTGCTGCTGCAAAAACCGGTGCACAAGGAATGTCGCGATCAAGCCGATCTCATTCTTGCTGCGGAAGACCCCGGTCGAGTGGCCTCCGGGCATGTAATAGAACCTGGTGTTGATGCCCGGCGCGTGGTCTTCGTCGATCAGCACCGGCTTGAAGATCTTGCGCCGCTCGTCCTGCTGGACAATCGCCGCATAGTTCTGCACATTGGCGGGCAGCGTCACCTTGTCCGGGTCGTCGAAGTTCCCCGGCCCGGGGACAGGATCCAATGCGCAGATGTTCACCGCGATCGCTTTCGTCCGCGGATTCTCATTGAGCGCGTGGGCGATCATAAAGCAAGTAATCGCGCCCCGGCTCCAGCCTGCCATGTTGATCGTGCGCGGCAGATCGAGCGTCGCGTTCAGCACCGCCATCGTGTGGTCCACGTTGTGCTCCCAGCCATACCCGCTGACCACCCCGCGAATGACCGCGAACGTGGAGCCTTCCTTCCGCCCGCTGATCGGATCGCGCGTCCCTGGCGTCTTGGCCTGCGCCGCGAGGCCCCGGTCGAGCGCCGTCGCCGACTTGCCCGCATGGTGAGAGTAGCTTCCCGGCCCATCGTTGATCATCCAGTCGCGATTCTCCGCGCCGGCGGTGCGGCGCGCCAGGTCGGCGACCGTCTCATCCAGGTTTTGGCGGTTGTGCGAAGTGCCACAGTTGTAGACGGAAAATACCTCAGGCATTTGAACTCTTCCCTTTTCAATCGGGATTTCTCGATTGGCTTGGTCGAGGACGTCTTGAGCGTCGCGGTCCGGCATCGGAGGCTCCCTCCCCGAGGGACCTTGAAGTCATCGGTATGGCACGTATCTTTGTAGCAACGACTGCGGGGCAGCATTGTGGGATAACCCACAAATCGAAACTGGCGGCGCAGAACAACCGATTCGCGAGACGAGCTTCAGAAAGGCTGAAAAAGCACGCGCCGCGTTGAAACAGACGCTGATAAAAGAATCAGCGGCTAAGTTCGAGCCTTCGTTGTGGGAATTCGAACCGGAAACAACCAGCCAGTTGACGCCGTCGGGAACGCTTACGCTCCGTAGGAACGCGAGTCGTACCTTCGCAAGTCAAGCCGATCGAGCAGGCTGCGGCCCATGACGAATTTCGCGACGCCAGGAATCGCAAACGCTTTCGTCACCTGATTGCGGAAAAATAGGCCCAATCGGGTTCTCGGGGCAAATGAGCGAGCCAATTTCTCGGCGGCCGTCTGTTTTTCGGCGATGAAGCTTCCCATTCTTTGCTCATAGCGCCGAAACGCGGCGGAGGGTTGGATGTCGCCGTTCGCAAGTTCGCCGGCGAGCACATAAGCCGAGATCATCGCGAGCGCGGCGCCTTGACCAGCGAGCAGCGATGGACAGAAGGCGGCGTCTCCGATCAGCGCGATTCGTCCGCGCGACCAGGCGTCCATCCGAATTTGGCTCACGCGGTCGAAATAGATTTCGTCGCAATCTTCCAGCGCGGCGAGGATGTTCCGGCACTCCCATCCCGCGCCCTCGAATATGGCGCGAAGCGCGCTCTTCTGGGAGACGATGTCATGCGGTTTGATCCGCGGGGAATCGTCCGAGGCGAATATGAACAAGAACACCGTGCGGTCGCCCCGCATGGCGAAGCGCGAAACCTGCTTGCCCGGCGCGGAATAGGAAATGTAGACATTCTCGTCTCTGGGACGGTAGCCGTCGACCGCAAATGCCGCGACCGTGTAACCGAGATACTTCTCGAATCGATCCTCGGGACCGAACGCCAGCTCGCGCACGGCCGAATGAAGACCATCCGCGCCGACGACCAGGTCAAAGCGGCGCGGCGGCGCGCGGCAGAAAGTCACGCCCACGCTGTCTTCGCGCTGCTCGATGCCGCCGACGCTGTCGCCGAAAAGGCATTCGCACCGGCCTTCGATCTTCTCATAAATCAACGCCGCGAGATCGCCTCGCAGCAGGCTGACATAGCGGCCGCCGGTGAGGGAGCGGAACACGCCGACGCCAAAGCCGCCGACGCGCCGCCCATGACCATCGACAAGCCGAAGCTCCTCGACGTCATAGCCCCGCTCCTGCAGGTTGGATAGCAGACCCATCCGCTCAGCGATGACATAGCCGAGACCCCAAAAGTCGATGATGTAACCGCCCGTCCGCAGCTTAGGCGCGCGTTCGACAAGCGTCGGCCGAAACCCGCGTCGTCTCAGCCAGTAGGCGAGGGTGGGGCCGGCGACGCCTACGCCGGAAATCAGGACCGATCCGCCTTCCAAGCCCCCGCCTCTTCACATTTTCGGCGCGAAGCGTCACACCAGCGCGGCGTCGAGCGTGATCTCAGCTTTCAACACCTTCGATACCGGGCAACCCTGCTTCGCCTTGTTGGCAAGCTCCAAAAAAGTCGCCTGATCCGCTCCGGGAACCTTTGCGCGCAAGGTCAGATGCACTTTGGTGATGGCGAAGCCGTCGCCCTCCTTATCGAGCGTCACTTCCGCCGTCGTGTCCATCTGCTCGGCCGTGAGCTTGGCCTCGCCGAGGATCAAAGAGAGAGCCATGGTGAAGCAGCCGGCGTGCGCCGCGCCGATCAACTCCTCCGGATTGGTGCCGGGCTTGCCCTCGAAACGGCTGGCGAAGCCGTAAGGGTAGGCCTTCAAGGCGCCGCTTTCGGTCGAGATGGAGCCTTTGCCGTCCCTGATCCCACCCTGCCAGGCGGCCGATCCCGTTTTTTTCATGGTGTTCTCCTAATGAGTATTGGAATTTTCGGGCGTCAAAAATGGAGCTTGACCGCGGCGCCGAGCAACGCAGCACTATGATTACGAGGCGCTCGGACTAAACGCGCAGACGTTCGGATGGGTCCGTCAAGGCCGCGAGGTTTTGCCAAGCTCAGCCGAAGCGATAGCCGGAAATCGGCGCGCCAAATACGTGATCGCTGTAGTCGCGGACGCCCCGATCCTCTTCAGCCGCGCCAGCCGCGACCATCAGCGGGATCAGATGATCCTCGTAAGGCTGGCTGATGCGGGCGCCCGGCGCCTGCTCCCACGCGAGAAGCGCGGCGTCTCGCGCGGAGGGATCAGGCGCCGTCGCTGCGCTGGTCAGCCAGGCGTCGAATTTTTCCGCGATCTCCAACACGCGAGGGTTCCCCCCATAAAAATTCTGCAGATTGTGAAAGCTCATGCCGCTGCCGATGATCAGCACGCTTTCATCGCGTAGGGGCGCCAAGGCGCGGCCAAGGGCGATATGGCGGGCGGGATCGAGTCCATTGACCGTCGAGAGCTGCACGACCGGAATATCCGCCTGCGGATAGATCAGCAGCAGCGGAATGAACACCCCATGATCGAACCCGCGCGAAAAATCCGCGCCGCTGTCGATGCCGGCATCTTTCAGACGCTCGACAATGGCGGCGGCGAGCTGAGGATCGCCTGGCGCGGGATAGCGCAATTCATAGGTATGCGGCGGAAAGCCATAATAGTCGTAGATCAGCGGCGGCGCGGCCGCCGCCGTCACGGTCGGGCGGCTTTCCTGCCAGTGGCCGGAAATGATCAGGATCGCGCGCGGCCGCGAACCGACGGCGCTCGGAATGTTGCGCAGATAGGCCTCCATGGCTTTCCACGCGTCCGGCGCTTTCGCTGGCGGGTCCATAAAGAAGCACGGGCCGCCGCCGTGCGGGATGAACCAAACAGGCAGACGCGTCGCGCTCATGATCTGCTCCCTTTTTTCCGCCTCGGCCTCGGCCCGATTGGAAGATCGCGTCAGAACGCGATAGCGCCGGACTATGGCCGGCTCTCGACGCCTATCAGATTCTGCAGGAGCGCTTTGTGAAAGGCCTGCGGCTCCTGCATTTGCGGCGCGTGGCCGAGGTCGGGGAATTCGATGAGCTTTGCGTTGGGGATGGCTTTTTCCGCGAGCCCCGCAAGCTCTGGATAATGGCCAAGGCGCGTGCGCACGTCAGGCGGCGCCAGATCCTTGCCGATAGCAGTCGTATCCTTGTCGCCGATTAGCAGCAGGACCGGCGGCTTCAAAAGGCCAAGCTCGTAGACCACCGGCTGCGTATAGATCATGTCGTAGAGAAGCGCCGAATCCCAGGCGACCTTCGCCTTGCCTTCGCCCCGGTACATGCCGGCGAGCATTTGCACCCAGGGCTCATAGGAGTCCTTCCACTGATCGACGTAATAGGTCGTCCTTTCATAGTCGCGGATGCGCTCGGCGGTGGTCTTCAACTCACGCGCATACCATTCGTCGACGCTTAACGCGGGAACGCCTTTCGCCTTCCAGTCCTCGAGCCCGATCGGATTGACGAGCACAAGCTGATCGACGTCCTGCGGATACATCAGGGCGTAGCGGACGGCGAGCATGCCGCCCGTCGAATGGCCCATGACGACGACATTTTTGACGCCGAGGCTGTCCAAAAGGGCGCGCGTGTTGCGCGCCAATTGCTGAAAGCTGAACTGATAGCGTTCTGGCTTGCTCGATTTGCAAAATCCGATCTGATCGGGCGCGATCACGCGATAGCCCGCCTGGCTCAGGAGTTTGATGGTCTCCTCCCAGGTGGCGGCGCAGAAATTCTTTCCGTGCAGCAGCACGATAGTCTGGCCATTGGGCGCGGTGGGCGCGACATCCATATAGGCCATGCGCAAGCTTTCGCCCTGAGACGTAAAGGCGAAGTCTTT
Organism: uncultured Alphaproteobacteria bacterium; assembly: GCA_963789645.1. GTDB lineage: Bacteria > Pseudomonadota > Alphaproteobacteria > Rhizobiales > Beijerinckiaceae > Methylocapsa. The sequence continues at coordinate 1,391,203 of CAWBLM010000013.1, forward strand.
GACCGGGAAAGGATAATCAAAACCCTGCAGCTCAGGTCCATAGGCCGGCCCAGCGTTCGGCGCTCCCGCGGCGGCCTCGGCCGTGAAGAGGAGCCCGGCAAAAAGACCGCAATTGATCGCGGCGAGCAGGGCCGTCGTCAAGCTCGGTAAGCGCGAAGGGCTGGAAGTCGCGGCGACGCCCCGGGCCTCGCGGCGGGTTGCTTCGCTTTTAGCCGTCATCCGCCTTTCCCCGCAAATTGGCGTCGAGGCCGCCTCTAGAGCCGCGTCGCGAAAGAGACGAGCCAGTCCGGCATCGACGAAATCACGGCCGCCTCGACCGCGCGGTCGAGACCTGTCAAAATCGCGGCCCCCACAGCGACGAGGACGACGGCGAGCGCGGCCTGTCCGAGCCGCGCCGTCCGCCCGGCTAACAGGCGGGCGCGAGCCGCGAGACGACCGAAACCATAGCCCGCGGCGAGAAGCGAGAGCGCGGCGCCGAGCGAAAACACGAACATCGTCGCCATCGCCATTGCGAGCGAACCGCCGCTGGCGGCGAGCGCGAAAGCTGCGCCCAAAGTCGGGCCGACGCAAGGCGCCCAAGCGAAAGCGAGCACGGCGCCACCGGCGACGAACCCCAAAAGTCCGGCCGAAGGCATGCGTTTCGTGATTGCGTCGCCCCAGCGGGCAAGTGGCGACAGCGCGCGCTCGGATTGGAGGCCGAAGGCCGGGATCAGCATGATGAGGCCGGCGGCCAGCATGATCGCCGCCGCGATGGCGCGGACGGCGCCAGTATCTCCGAGTTCTATGCCGAAAGACGCGATGGCTCCGCCGACGACGCCAAAGGTCAGGGCGAGCCCAAAAGCCAGCGCCACCGGCGCGCGCGGATCCCGCGCGGCCGCCCCGGCGACGATGATCGGCGCCAGCGGCAGCACGCAAGGGCTGAGCACGCTGAGCAGGCCGGCGATGAAAGCGAGCCCCAGGTTCGCCATGTCAATCGGCCGCTTCCAGCACCTTGACGACGTCGTCTTGCGAGGTCCCCCAAGACATGTGCGCGACCTCCTTGCCGCCCTTATAGGCGATCAGAGTCGAGCGTGGAACAGCGAGCGCGGCGACGACATCCTTTTGCGCGTCATAATCGACTTTGAAGAAACTGATGCGATCGAATTTTTTGTCGCCCGAGAGTTTCGCGAGAATAGCCTCCTGCGCCCGACATTGCAGGCACCAAGGCGCAAAGACGTGAATGATGACGGGCGCGCCGGAGTGGATCGCCTTGTCGACGATAGGCGCGCGATAAGGCTGGAATTCGAAAGCTTGAGCGCCCGCGGGCAGGGCGAAAGCAAAAATGGCGGCGAGGGCTGAAAACAGCGTCTGGCGCGGCGACATTGGCGTCTCCTCGATGAAAAGAATGCATTCCGCCTAAGATGTACGGGCTTAAGAGCGCTCTGGTTACCTGGTCACGGCGAGTTGAACGCAAGGCCGAGGAACAGTTGAAATCGCGGCGTTAACTCGGCTATTAGCAGTTTAAATCATAGGGGTCAGCGCATAATGATAGGTGTTGCTGAGACTCCATGACGATCTTGCGTCAAAAAAGAACACGGCCCCCGCTTTCGCCGTAAAAGCATTTGGCGATTTGTTCAATTTGTTGCGTGAAATTTTGCAGAAATGATAATCGGATCGAATATGAACATTTCTCCAGCCAGGCAGCGCGCTCAACAGAGCGGCGCTTCGCGATCGCAAAGGCGCATTGTCTATGGAGCGGGGGGGTTAATTGAGGGTGAACGAAGGCGTCTAATATGATATTAATCGTCATTCATTAATTCAGTGAAAACCCCGTTCGGTTTGATCACAGGATTTGCGAGTTAAAAATGGGAAATGCAGTAGATCGATACGGCCTTCGTTTACCAGTTATTTTATTCAGCGCGTTTATGTTGTTTGCGTTATTCATGTTTGTATTGCCGTACACAGCTCAGTACGATGAGTCTCTTATATTGTTATTTATGTGTATTTCAATTTTATTTTTGTCACTTATCGATAATCTATTTGACGAACAGCCTAGGCCGGTTCATTTATTATTTTGCGTGTATATGATTTTTTATTATCTTCTGCCGGGATATTTCCATACGGCGCGAGGGCATTTTCCATTTTATGATGCTGCATTTGCGCCGGAAAAAATTGTCAATGCGGCAATCGTTATTCTCGTCTTTCTCTTATGCGTCGGCATTGGCTATTCCGTCGATTTTTCTTACAGAGGCGGTGCGCCGCGAATAACCGTTCCCTCTAGGCTCTCCCAAGCAATTCTGGCTTGCGCGGTCGCCGCAGTGGTCGCCGCCGCGATGGCCGGGTTTGGCGCCCTTCTTCAGCCTCGCGGCGAAGACGTCTACGCCGATTCGCTGCCTTCCCCGAATGCGCTGATGCTTTCAACCATTGCGCGCGGCTGCGGTTTTTACGCCTTCATGCTTTCGACTTTAGCAGTCAAGCTGCAAAAGACGCTTATATCGTTGATTGCGTCGGTTATGGCGTGCGCTATTTTTCTTTTGGTTAATTCTCCCTTGGCTATTCCGCGCTTTGTTCTCGGAAGCTATATCATTTCAATGTTTTGTGTATTCCTCCCGGTGAATAGAGTACAGAAATTGTCGATAGTGTTAGCGCTTGTGCTTTCACAGGGCAGTCTATTTGCGTATGTGAGCTATATCGCAAGAGGCGATCCCGAGACTGCGTTCGAATTGTCGCCTTTTGAATACTACGTGACGAGTGGAGATTTCGATGGATTGCAGTCCACAATTAACGTTGTAGCAATGCATGACGGAAAGGGCGGAAAAGAAGGAGTGAATTTGTTATCAGCAATATTGTTTTTCGTACCAAGAAGCGTATGGCCGGAAAAAAGCCAGGGGACGGGTCCGGAAGCAGGTGTTTATGAGGGGTATCCTTTCAACAATCTCTCTTCTCCTTTACCAAGCGAATTTTATGTCGACTTCGGAATTGGAGGAGTCGCCGTCCTGTCATTACTATTCGGCCTATTTATGAAGTTGTGCGATGACTTTTTCAAACACTTCAAGAAAACGAAGGATTTCACCGGCCAGTTACTTGTTGCTACGTTTGCCGGATACATATTCATAATATTGCGTGGCTCGTTAGTGGCCACTTTGGGGCCAATCGTCTTGTCGACTGCTATCGCGATGATTTGCCACAAATACATCACCGTTCCGATTTCTACGGATCGAGATCCTGTGCGTTTGACTTTTGGTGGCGAAGGTGAAATCGGCTGTCTTGCAAATCCGCCGAGCCGTCATGGCTATTGACCGTCACGAAACGCAATCCGATGCAAACGCGGAGGTGTGTGCTTAAAAGAATCGTCGGCGTCAAAATCTGCACGGCGATCGAGTTCAGCGTTTGTGCTCGCCGCCGCTAATAAGTGGCCGCGCATTGGTGCTTTTGCCGACTGACGGCAAGCGGCGCGTCATGTGCGCGCCGCTTTTCTTTTCGGGGTTCCCCGAGATCGTCATGCAGGCCGGGCCTGGTTCACTGCATCGAGATGGCGCATGCGCCGGACGACGACGCGCTGCCGCTCCAATAGGTGAGGTCGAGGACGCCGGTCGGAAGCCCCTGCGGCGGATAGATCGGCGGGTTGTTGGCGACTTGAACGACCGTCGCGCCATTGCGGATGAGCTTGATGACCGGCGTTCCCGCCGCCAGCGGGACGGTGAACGATTGGACGCCGGCGGTCGCGGCTTTGCTGTAGGTCGCGCCGCCGATCGAGATGGCGACCGCGCCCGGGCTGGTCAGAAACGCCAGGACTTCGATGTTGTTCTGCGGCGTTTGCGGATAGCTCGTCACGGTCGGCTGCGACTGCGCCGGCGCCGCCGAATTGGTCGCCTCCTTGCGGTAGAAATAATAGAGCACGTCATGGTCGATCGCCGGCTGAACGCCGGTCGCGAACCACGTCGCATAATAGCCGGTCAGATTGTAGAATCCGTTTCCGCTGTCGCCGGTCGAGCTGGTGACGGGCGCGATGTTGGTGGATTCGCTGAAATCGCTCCAGGTGGCGATGTGGACGATGTCGGCCTTGGTCTGAATGGCGCCGGTCCAGGCGTTTCTGTAGGCGAGGCTGTTCGACGCCTCATCATACCTGAAGTCTTTCGGCCGATAGCCCTGCGGCGTGATGCCGTCGAGGAACAGTTTGCCTGTCGCGGCGCGCACCCGGGCTGCATTAAGCTGCGTCCAGTACAGTTGGTCGGGCACGCCGGGACTCGCCCAGTTGCCGAGACCGACGCTGATCGCCTGATATTGGTCGACGTAGGTTTGCGGCAAACTCAGGAAAGTCGGCAGAAACGCGATGGTGTAGCCTTGCGCTTTGAGCGCGCTCAGCATTGACGACCAGGCGCCCGCGCTGACGCACTCGGAGCAAAATGGCGAGAGCGCCAGTCGTCCATCGGGCATATGGTAGAGCGCCGGATTTCCGTAGACCGCCTTGACGATGCCGATGACCGCGTTGGTGTCGGCTCCGAGAGCCCCCATATCGGGCATCAGCAGAATCTTGAAGCGCAAATCGACCGCCTGCGCCGCCTGCAGCATCATTTGCAGCGGGCCGCCGGACGCGGCGTTGGATGTGGCCATGGCGTCGAACGCGAAACCATTGACGCCGCGCGCGATCGCCATTTTGATTTCCTTTTCCATGTTGAGCAGCCGCCAGTTCGCGGCCGCGCTCGGCGCTCTCGGCAATGGCCGCGCCCGCAGGAAACCGCCTTCGGCGAGGAACTTGTTGTTTTCGCCATGCGGATTGAGATAGTTGACGGCGTAATAGTCTTTCATCGAAGGCAGGTTATCCAGCGATATCGGAAACGGATAGAAATAGTGGGCGAAGACCGGTTTCTTCCAATTGAGAATTGTTCCGGTACTTGCCATCGTGAATGGCAGACATGGGTCGTCATTGGCGGTAGCAGGGGTGCTGACATACATTGCTGGCGCAATAACAAGTACTGAAAGGTATGATTTCAAACTATTAAATAACGCTATTGTTTGCCAATGTTTTGAATTAATAAAACAACCTTTTGGTCTATTGGCGTTATATGACTCTGGCGCTGAATGATTTGCTTCACTCTCGACTCGCATAATTCCCCCCTTTAATTTTAATTGGGCACGGTTCGGCGATCGCCGAAGTGGCTAATAGTTTTGATCAGTTCGCTAAAGTTAATATCAGACAGTATACGCCGAAGTTATATAACGTCAACTTAATCGTTACAGACAAGTTTTAGCCGGACATGTTTGATGTATGATAATTATTATTAATGATACGAAAATATATAACGATCGATAATGCTAAATCGCGCGGTCTTCTGAAGAGCGGACCCCGGATAACTGTCCGGGAAAATCTCTGGCGCCAGAGATAAGCGCCACGTCAGAAATGTTCCGGCGCGTTTTTGGCCTCTTCATCATCTAGTTTGTTCCGCATGATGAAAGGCAACTGAGCCAACGTGAACAGAAACACCAGAATGAACAGCCCGGGAAATTTGAAGACGACCCAGACATCGGTGGATTGCGTCCGCCAGACGAGTTCGTTGAGCAGGGCCAAGACGAGAAAAAAGTATGCCCAGCGCAAAGTGAGCAAACGCCACCCGCGTTCGGTCAGGACCATGGCGTGATCGAACAGGATCGGCAGCACCGGCCTGTTGAAGGCGAGGCCGCCAAATAGAGCCGCGCTGAAGCAGACGTAAAGGATGGTCGGCTTCATCTTGATGAAGCTCGCGTCATGCAGATAAAGCGTCAGCGCCCCGAAGGCGACCACGAGCGCCGCCGTCATAAGAGGCACGGCGGGAACCCGGCGCGTCAGCGCAAATGAGGCGGGGAGCGCGATCACGACCGCCGCCATCAACACCAGCGTCGCGGTGAACAACCCCGCGCTTTCGCCCTCAAGAAGCTGCCGCGGAAGCACGAGCGAGACAAAAGGCCGGAACAGGCGAGGACGGGCATTGGCGAGAAGAAACAGGGCGAGCGGCCCTATCTCGAGCGTGAGCTTCAGCCAGGGATTATGGCTTTTGCCGCGCGCCTCTTCGAGGTTCCGCGGCTCGGCGGGTTTCTGCTCCGAAAGCTTGCTCATGCGCTTATCTCGCCCATACGCGAGGTCAGTCCTGGTTTGGTCTTGGCCTTAGTCGCGCCGGAACGAATACAGCGTTATAGCGCTCGCGCAAATCTTTCTTCTGAACCTTGCCCATTGCATTGCGCGGGATCTCGTTGTCGAACAGCACGCGCTTCGGCTGCTTGAATTTGGCGAGACGCTCGGCGAGTCCCGCCTGGATTGAGCGCTCGTCGAGCAATGCGCCCGGGCGCGGGGCGACGACGGCGACGACCCCTTCGCCGAAGTCCGGGTGAGGGACGCCAATCACGGCGCATTCCGCGACCCCGTCCAACGCCTCGATAGCGGTCTCGACTTCGGCCGGATAGACGTTGAAGCCGCCGGAAATGATCAGATCCCTCGCGCGGCCGGCAATTCGAATGTGGCCGAGGGGGTCGATGAAACCGAGGTCGCCCGAGATGAAGAAACCGTCGTCGCGAAACTCCTGCTTGGTCTTCTCCGGCATGCGCCAATAGCCCTTGAAGACATTGGGGCCCCGAATTTCGATAACGCCGATCTCGCCTTGCGGCAGTTCCTTGCCGCTTTCTTGATCGGCGATGCGGATCTCGACGCCCGGCAGCGGGAAGCCTACCGACCCCGGCGCGCGCGTTCCCTCATAAGGGTTCGACGTGTTCATATTGGTCTCGGTCATACCGTAGCGTTCGAGAATCGCATGGCCCGAACGCGCATAAAACTCTTTGTGCGTCTCCGTCGATAAAGGCGCCGAGCCCGACACGAAGAGGCGCATGTGCCGAACCAGGTCGCGGGTTAGCTCCGGCCGGGCGAGCAGACGGGTATAGAAGGTCGGGACGCCCATCATCACGCTCGCCTTCGGCAGGAGGCGAATGACCTCGGCCGCGTCGAAGGATGGCATGAAAAGCAACGAACTTCCCGCGCAGAGGGTCACGTTTGTTGCGACGAACAGGCCATGCGAATGGAAGATGGGCAGCGCATGCAAGAGCCGGTCGGCTTCGGTGAACCGCCAGGCTTCGCGCAGCGTCTCGGCGTTCGACGAGAGATTGCCGTGGCTCAGCATCGCTCCCTTGGAGCGCCCCGTGGTCCCTGACGTGTAAAGGATCGCCGCGATGTCATCGCCGTCGCGCTCGGCGTCCTCGAACGCCGTCGAGGCGGCTTGGGCTGCCTCGATCAGGCTGCCCTCGCCATCCGTCCCAAGCGTCTCGACCCGAAGCGCGCCGATCGACGAAGCAAGATCCTTCATCGCCGCTGCGACCTGCGGGCGGCATATGAACGCCGCCGGCTCGGAATCGGAAAGGAAATAGCGAAGTTCATTCGCCGTGTAGGCGGGGTTGAGCGGAAGATAGACTGCGCCCGCGCGAAGTGTCGCAAGATAAAGAGCGAGCGCCGCGACGCTTTTTTCGACCTGGACCGCGACGCGTTCGCCGGGCCTGATCCCCCAGCTCAGAAGGACGTTCGCCAATCGTCCGGAGCACGCGATCATGTCGCCATAGCTGAGAATCGACCCGTCCGGGCTTTCAAGGAACGGCGCGCTCACATCGGATGGGAAATGCGACCGGAAATGGCTAAACGCGTTGGCGGACAAGGTCTTCCTCCAGTATCCGCGAGCGGGCGCGGCGCCGCTGCCTCATGGTCATTAGCGCGGCGTTATAGAGAGAATGTCGCCGCTGGGCCAGCTTGCCAGATCGCCTAGAGGCTCTCTGTCGGCGCTGGGCGACGGGCGCGCTTTGCCTTTTCGCCGGCTCCGCATCAGTGCTTGAATGCGAGGATTTGGACGAGGCTGAGCACAATTTCGGCGACGATGAGGATGACGATCGTCGCCTCGAGGCGCGTTGCGCGGTCGGCGTCGAGGATATCGGTCAGGATCCGCGCAGTTTCGACGATCACGTCGAGCTTATGCGTCAGGGTTTCAGCGCGCTCCTTCAACTCATATTCGTCCTCGAGGCGAGCATAGAGGCGCCCGAGATCCGGCCGATCCCAGAGAACGTCCGGCTTCTCCTCCACGGCGACGCGACCCGAGACGCGGTGCTGGACCAAAAGCGTCTGGCCGATCAGTTTCAACATCGAGCGGCGTTTCCAGGGCGGCCGGCCGTTGCGGGCAAGGCTGGCGGCGAACGGCTCGATGATGTCGAAGACGGCGTTGACTTCCCGCTCGTCGCGGCCGAGCGAGACGGTTTTGGCCAGCGCGTCGGCGACGACGAGTAGTCGTTGCTCCGACAGATCCTTCATCGTGATCGCGCCGCCCGGCGGAATCTTGTCGTCGAACTCCGGCGAGACTTCGAGGACCGCCAATTCGTCGTCGACATGCTCATGCGGGCCGAAAACCCGCAGTTTCACCTGCTTGAGGACGTCGTCTTCCTCGAGCGGCGAAAGGCCGATCATCACCGCGACGCCGAACCTGTAGAGGGCGACGAAGCCTGTAGCCGCCGACGTGGAAAGCGAGTGGGTTCGCCGAGATCATGTCGGACCGTTCGAGGCCCGCGGCGTCAATCCGGTCGCCAAGCAGCAGCGCCCGCGCGGTGACGCGACGGACGTTTTGCGACGACGGAGCGATCGCTTGCGGTTCGGTCATGCCCAATGACTACGCGACCCCGCTACCATTTGAAAGCCGCCGATAGGGCGTTCGACGCGCCTTCTGCGTCGGCTGAGGGCAGGATCGATCCGGCTGGCGCTGCGCGGGCCGAAAAGCAACGGCCGAGGCCGCGTCTGCCACCCCAAGGGCGCGGTTTGCGTTTCAGGCAGTTGCTTTTCCGCTGAGAAGGATACCTTTGGCGCCCAAGCGCCGTTACTGCATAAACATCGTCGGCAGGTATAGCATCTTGACCCTGAACTTTCTGGCGCAATTGAGCAAACTTGCCCATACTATATCGTTGACCTGACCCTTTGACTTAAAATAGAAATTTGGAAATGATCCGTCCATGTTTATTTGAACAAACACTCCCAGTAGTTTAATTTTCCCAGTGACGCCGTGTGGCATCACTTCGCCAGCTTTTCCGCAAATGACGACTTCGTTATGCTTTGTCGGTACGGCCCCGCAATGGTGGTTGATAACGGTGTCTGTATTTTGCCGGTCAACCACCTCATCGGGGGTGAGTAGACCGCCGATAAGCAGGTTCTTTTCAATAATATGCTCCGCCATGGATTGTTCTGGCGCCTTCACGCTTTTGTCCGTTCCGGCATAGTTGTCGAACCATTGGTCTGTCGGCGAAGTCGTGATAATATTGTTTTCGGGCACCTCCAGAATAAGGCCATGATTGCTATAGGCAATCGGCTTTTTGCTCGAAAGACGCTCGCGCTGATCGCGAGCCAGCCGGATAAGCACTAATCTCCGGGTTGGCAGCGCCTTCGATGGGTGCGTCACGTCATGGACAAGAAATTTATATTTCGGAACAGGCTTTTTCGTCCCAACTGTTCCCCCAGTATCCGAAGGTCAGAGAGCGCGAGATCTTGCGGATTGGTGAAGTTGGCAGGGGCCCAGTTGCTGCGTTTCCCGTCATCAAAGAAGGCGGGAAACAAATGGACGAATTCCTGTTTGAGCCGGTCAGCCGACATCGCCAGATACAACTCCCGAAAATTCTCACCGAGGGCCGTCGGCTGCCCTTTGATCAAGAAATCTGCCAGAAGAACCGCTCGCACGGCGTGACGATGCTGTTTATTGTTTCGGTATGATGCAAATAGGACCCAAGAGCCAGAGGGTCGTCGACAGTTTGCTTGTCAGTTCGGACGAGAAAAACGCATGTTCAATCTTTGCACGTATTTTGGCCCTTTTCCAGCCCCATGAACCACGGCTCCGGGATGGCGGCGATGGTCCGTTCGTAATGCTTGAACATCTTCGTGAACCTCTATTTCCTCTGCGGACGCAGCGACCGCATGTGTTGGAGATGTTGCCAGCGCGCTCATCGGCGACCTGTGGTCTTTCCCACATTCCCAGTCGGTCGATTCGTTGCGCAGCAGCGCGTCACGAGCGCGCAAGCTCAGGCGAAGGCTTTCGAAAGCGGCCGGGGCGCGTTGATCATGCTACGACGCCTGATGGCGAGGGCTCAGCCGGCAAAAACGCCGAGGAGGCGTGCGAGATCGCCGATATCCGCCGCGGCAAGGTCGACCGGAACCCTTGGGCGGGCCTCGCCGGCGCCGCCCGGCCCATATTCATCTGGCCGCGCGATATGCGCGGCGCCACAGTCCGCAGGCGGCTGCGGCGGCGAGATCGGAACTGTGCGCGGCGACCATCATGCAAGCGCTCGGCGGTAGATCGAGAGCGGCCGCCGCCTTGAGGTAAACGCTTGGCTTCGGCTTGTAGTCGCCGGCGAATTCCGCGCCGAAAACGGCGTCGAAGACAAAGCCATTGTGCCGGGCGAGGTCGACGAGCAGCGAAATATTGCCGTTCGACAGGGGCGCGAGGATGTATTTTCGGCGCAGCGTCGGGAGGCCAGCAACGACGTCAGGCCACGCGTCAAGCTTGTGCCAGGCAAGGTTCAGCGCGTCGATCGTTGCTTCGCAAGCGCTTTCGAGGCCAAAACGCGGCAGGATGCGGACGAGATTCCGGCGATGGATGACGTCGAGTTTCGAGAACGGGATGCGCCCGGAGCGGACCTCTTCCATGCCGGTCTGATATTCGCCGCGCCAGGCATCGGCGAAAGCCGCCCAGTCGAGGGAGTAGCCGAGCGGCCCCAGAAGGGACTCGGCCTGCGACGCGACGCCGCCGCGCCAGTCGACCAAAGTGCCGAAGACGTCAAAAAACAATGCCTTAATATCGGGAATGGCCGGCAGTGGAGTTCTCGATCGTTGGGGCGCGCGCGACGCCGCACGCATCTTGCTTTTGGTCGCCGCGCCTGGATTTTTCAAGGCCGAATGAACTCTTGACGCTGCGACCGCACTCGGCTACAGAACGATCCACCTTTTTTGAGGACGGTTCGTGAAATTTTTTCTTATCGTAGCTTGCGCGTCGGAGACGGGACGGAGATAGCTCCGGGCACCGCATCTGACGCATGTCCGAGGCCCCGAGGGGCCTTTTTTATTGTCCGTTCGCCTGATGAATCGCGTGTCTCGTCAAATCGCATATCCGGAGCAAAGCATGTCCAATCTGATGACCGGCGCCGAAATGGTTGTCCGGGCGCTGCAGGATCAAGGCGTCGAGACGCTTTTCGGCTATCCGGGCGGCGCCGTTCTGCCAATCTATGACGCGTTGTTTCAGCAGAACCAGCCTCATCACGTTCTCGTCCGTCACGAACAGGGGGCGGCGCACGCGGCCGAAGGCTATGCGCGTTCGAGCGGCAAGGTCGGCGTGCTTCTGGTCACGTCGGGCCCCGGCGCCACCAATGCGATCACGGGGCTTACCGACGCGCTGATGGATTCGATCCCGCTCGTCTGCATCACCGGGCAGGTGCCAACGCATTTGATCGGGTCCGACGCCTTCCAGGAATGCGACACGGTCGGCATCACGCGCCATTGCACTAAGCACAATTATCTGGTGCGTCAGATCGAGGACTTGCCGCGCATTCTTCACGAGGCGTTCTACGTCGCACAGAACGGCCGCCCCGGACCCGTCGTCATCGACATCCCGAAGGACGTGCAATTCGCGGTCGGCGACTATTTCGGCCCGCATAAAATCGAGCACAAGACGTATAAGCCGAAGCTCGAAGGCGACGCCGACAAGATTGAACAGGCGGTCGCAATGTTCTTGGCCGCGCGCCGTCCGGTCTTCTACACGGGCGGCGGCGTCATTAATTCCGGCCTCGAGGCCTCGCGTCTGCTGCGCGAACTCGTCGATCTGACCGGCTTTCCGATCACCTCGACCTTGATGGGCCTTGGCGCCTATCCGGCCTCCGGCGAAAAATGGCTCGGCATGCTCGGCATGCACGGCACCTATGAGGCCAACAACGCCATGCACGATTGCGATCTGATGATCGCCGTCGGCGCGCGCTTCGACGACCGCATCACCGGACGCCTCGACGCATTTTCGCCCGGTTCGAAGAAAATTCACATCGATATCGATCCGTCCTCGATCAACAAGAACGTCAAGATCGACCTCGGCGTCATCGGCGACTGCGCGCATGTCCTGCGCCAGATCATCGACGCCTACCGCGCGCGGAAGGCTGCGCCGGACACGGCGGCCCTCGGCCATTGGTGGGCTCAGATCAACCGCTGGCGCGCGCGCAAATCACTTTCGTTCAAGCCGTCGAACCGCGTGATCAAGCCGCAATATGCGGTGCAGCGCCTCTACGAATTGACCAGGTCGCGAGACACCTACATTACTACCGAGGTCGGGCAGCACCAGATGTGGGCGGCGCAGCACTATCGTTTCGAGGAGCCGAATCGCTGGATGACCAGCGGCGGCCTCGGCACCATGGGCTATGGCCTGCCGGCGGCGATCGGCGCCCAGCTCGCCCACCCTGACGCTCTCGTCGTCGACATCGCCGGCGAGGCCTCGATCCTGATGAACATTCAGGAGCTGTCGACGGCGATCCAACACTACCTGCCGGTCAAGATCTTCATCCTCAACAACGAATATATGGGGATGGTGCGCCAATGGCAGGAGCTGCTGCATGGCGGGCGTCTCTCGCACAGCTATTCAGAGGCGCTGCCCGACTTCGTCAAGCTCGCCGAGGCCTATGGCGCGAAGGGAATCCGTTGCTCCGATCCCGCGAGTCTCGACGCCGCGATTATCGAGATGATCGATTCGCCGCAAACCGTGGTGTTCGACTGCGTCGTCGACAAGACCGAAAACTGCCTGCCGATGATTCCATCGGGCAAGGCGCATAATGAAATGCTGCTGCCCGACGAAGACGATATCGAAGCCGTGATCGACGCGGCCGGCAAAATGCTGGTGTGATGATGAACGCCGTGACGACCCCGCCGCCCCAACCCCTCTCGCCCTATTCCTCGGCCATCGGCAAGTCGAACATAGAGACGCACACGCTCTCGGTGCTCGTCGATAATGAGCCCGGCGTGCTTGCGCGCGTCGTCGGCCTGTTCTCCGGCCGCGGCTACAACATCGAGAGCCTGACGGTGGCTGAGGTCGCGCAGTCGGAGCATTTGTCGCGGATCACCATCGTCACCTCCGGAACGCCGGTGGCGATCGAGCAGATCGGCCATCAGCTCGAGCGGCTGGTGCCGATCCACAAAGTCACTGATCTGACCTTACGCGGCGATTTCGTCGAGCGTGAGCTCGCCATGATCAAGGTCGCTGGCCGAGGGGCGGATCGCGAGGAGGCTCTGCGGCTCGCCGACGCGTTCCGCGCGCGGGTCGTCGACGCCTCGATCGAGAGCTTCGTGTTCGAAATCACCGGCGCCGCCTCCAAGATCAACCAGTTCGTCGAGTTGATGCGCCCGATCGGCCTCGTCGAAGTGTCCCGCACCGGCGTCGCCGCGATTTCCCGCGGGCCGCAATCGATGTAAAGCTGCGCCGAGACATTTCGTCGAAGGTTTTTGACAAAGCCATCGCAGCGCCTAAAACACCCCCATCCGCCACCATCCAAGGTCCGCGACGCCTGCGGACGATTTGAGAAAGCCTCACGCCATGCGCGTCTATTATGATCGGGATGCCGACATCAATCTCATCAAGTCGAAGAAGGTCGCCATCGTCGGCTATGGCAGCCAGGGCCATGCGCACGCGCTGAACCTGCGCGATTCCGGCGTCAAGGAGGTTTGCGTCGCCCTGCGCGAAGGCTCCGCGACGGCGGCCAAGGCGAAGGGCGAAGGGCTCGACGTCGAGAGCGCTGCCGAGGCCGCCAAATCGGCCGATGTGGTGATGATGCTGACGCCTGACGAATTGCAGGGCGACATCTACAGGGAACATCTCGCCCCGAATTTGAAGCAGGGCGCGGCGCTGTTGTTCGCCCATGGCCTCAACATTCATTTCAATCTGATCGAGCCGCGCAAGGATCTCGACGTCGCCATGGTCGCGCCGAAAGGGCCGGGCCACACCGTGCGCTCGGAATATAAGCGCGGCGGCGGCGTGCCGTGCCTCATCGCAGTAGCGCAGGACGCCTCGGGCAATGCGCATGACCTTGCCCTCTCCTATGCGTCGGCGATCGGGGGAGGCCGCGCCGGCATCATCGAGACGACCTTCCGCGAGGAATGCGAGACCGACCTGTTCGGCGAGCAGGTGGTGCTCTGCGGCGGTCTCGTCGAATTGATCCGGGGCGGCTTCGAGACGCTGGTCGAGGCCGGCTACGCGCCGGAGATGGCCTATTTCGAGTGCCTGCACGAGGTGAAGCTGATCGTCGACCTCATCTATGAGGGCGGCATCGCCAACATGAATTATTCGATCTCGAACACCGCCGAATATGGCGAATATGTCACCGGCCCGCGCATCGTGACGGCGGCGACCAAGGCCGAGATGAAGAAGGTGCTGGACGATATCCAGTCCGGCAAATTCACCCGCGATTGGATGCTCGAGAACAAGGTCAACCAGACCTCGTTCAAGGCCACGCGCGCCAAGGCCGCCGCCCACCAGATCGAAGAAGTCGGCGCAAAGCTGCGCGCGATGATGCCCTGGATCGGCGCCAACAAGCTGGTGGATAAAGCGAAGAACTGAGATTTCCGGATGAGGCGGCGCTCCTCGCGCCTCGAACGCCACATAGCAAGTAGCTGGACACCTCCAATAACGCGATCTTACCGACTGAAACAAGCCAATCCCAATTCGGCCACGAGCAGTATTTGGAGGCGTCCAGGCTGCTTCTCGATCGTTAGGGCCGCGATACGGTTCGAAAAATAGTCCGCTTTTTGGATTTCGACGGGTAATTTTCTTCGTCATAAGTCGAGACTACGCCAATACAGAGGCACACATCCTTGAGAGCTGATGAAGGCAGTCTCCTGCTCCTCTTCAGGTAACATGAAGGTGAGGTGCAAAGGCAAGGTGTCCTCAATCGCGGTCAGTGCCGTCCTGACCAAGGGCGGCTGGCGCGCTGTCCGGTATATTATCAAGAGATCAATGTCGTTGGCCGATGTGTCTTTCTGAAGCACCGAGCCAAACGCGTACACCTTAATTGACCCAATACCCGGCATCGCATTTTCTAATAAATCGGCAATCCTTTTCAAAATCGGTGCTCTCATGGCTTGTTCAGGCGCCCTAAAAACTCACCCCAACTAAATATGTCGACTGACATCTGCTCCGCCGTTTCAAATGCATTTCCCGTCGTTCGTCCATTAGGATTCGTTTTCAGAATCGCATTGAAGTGACCATACGTGACTTTCGCATGGCGTATGTGTTCCGCTGTTAGCTCGTATTCGTTGATTAGCACGACTGTTATTGGGTCGAATCTGGGACGGTGAACCTCAAACACTCTATCGAATACTCTCACTAGATCAGTAACCTTGTCGTGCTGGCGCAAGCCACGCTCTACAAAATCGTATTCCTTTTTTTGAATAGTCGAAACATCGTCAGCATCAATCGCTCGGTATAACTCGCCTATTCCCCCCCCCATCCCATCTGATGACTACGTACAAACTCGATCGCTTCGCCTGTCCAGACGACGGATCTCGGGATGGTCAGTATAAACTCGGGTCGCGTTTTGTGTGATAATGCAGCCGCAACGCTTTTCTTTCGCACAATCCGATCATCGACAATGGCAACGGTCAGCTTATCCCTTTTTTTAGACGTTGTTATATCTACAAATATTTCCTCAAGCGGAGAGACGTCAATTATATCGTCTGAGTCCAACAGTATTGAAGTCAGCCACTCACGGCTGCTTTGCCTTCCTGTCACGCCGCGTCCTCCAAAATATTATCCATGGCAATTGGGAATCTACTCGCTATCTCTGTGTCATCACCGAGGTGACGCTGGATCAAATCATCGACGTGCTGACGGAAGTCTTCCAATGTTTGCAACTCGCCCGTATTGAGCAAATGATGATTTGTATCTAGGAAAAGCAAGATCTCTTGATTGTTAGGAATAATTTGAGAGAGCATCTTTCTCTGCCAAACCCGGGCTTCCTCTGCCTCGGGGTTTTCGCGGTATGCGTTGTCAGGGCCAAAGCGATTAAATATCGCTTTGTTCGCTCGCAGCAGTCGGACGACGTAAAGTCTAGCATCGGAGCGGTGTTCCATACGCGCAACGCCGATTGCCTGCGAGATAAGGGACCGGTGATTGTTCTTCCAGTCGCGAATAGTCTCCATGGGGAAGGTCTCAGGAGATTTGTCGATCTCCGTATGGCACGAAGGACAAAGAAGAATGAGATTTCCATATTCCGCGCGCTCTTTGACCTCAACATTCGGGTCAGCTCGCGGCCCTTTGTTCATAGCCGCTATGATGTGGGCCATTTCACCAATGTGGTAGTCAGCTCCTCCTTCGTCTGAGAACAGCCGTTTACGACAAGTAGGCCGATTGCAGTAGCCAGCGGAATCAGCGAACAATCGAAGCTTAGTCTGTTGATCGAGGTTAATCCTACCGTTAGCGCACGACATGCTTCCTCTCGTTAAGTAATTGCTAAAGGCGCGCTCAGATCAAATGTATTGGTGCGTTCGACAAAATACGCGAACATAATATTTGATGGGAATAGTTCACGCCGCCTTCTGATAGTCCTTGATGTCCGAAAAACTGACGTCCGGCCATTTGTCCTGCTCATATCTCAGGTCCCAGGCGGAGGCGCCCATGTAGACGGGCGCGTTGTCCAAATCGACCGCCATGGACGAAGGATGCGCGCGGATGAATTTGTCGAGGTCAGCCGGGTTTTTCGCTTCTACCCAGCGGCAGGAACTCGAAGCGGCTGGTCTCGAATGTCACCCCCAATCCGTATTCAGCTTCGAGCCGCTCGGCGAGCACGTCGAGCTGCAGCGCGCCGACAACGCCGACGATGGCGCCCGAGCCGTCGTTCGGCAGAAACAATTGCACGACGCCCTCCTCGGCCATCTGGCCGAGCGCCTCGCGCAGTTTTTTGGCCTTCATGGCGTCGCCGATCTTGACCCGGCGCAAAATCTCCGGAGCGAAACTCGGGACGCCGCGGAAGATGAGGTCCTCGCCTTCGGTGAGCGTGTCGCCGATGCGCAGAACGCCATGGTTTGGAATGCCGACCACATCGCCGGCATAGGCTTCCTCGGCCAACTGTCGATCTTGCGCGAAGAAAAACTGCGGCGCGTTGAGCGCGATGTTCTTGCCGGTGCGCACGAGCTTGGCCTTCATGCCGCGCCGGAGCTTTCCCGAGCAAACCCGCATGAAGGCGATGCGGTCGCGATGGTTCGGGTCCATGTTCGCCTGGATCTTGAACACGAAGCCGGTCATCTTGTCCTCGCGCGCGTCGACCTTGCGCGAGGCCGACTCGAGGCCTTGCGGCGGCGGGGCGAATTTCGACAGCGCGTCGATCAGATCGCGGACGCCGAAATTGCGCAGCGCGCTGCCAAAAAAGACCGGCGTCAGATGGCCTTCGAGAAAGGATGTCCTGTCGAACGCCTTGAGGCCCATGCTGGCGAGTTCGATCTGTTCCCGCGCGGTCTCGAACTCCGCCTCGTTGAGGAGGCTCTTGATGAAAGGATCGTCGCCGCCTGAGACCGGAACGGGTTCGGCGTCGCGGTCGAGCCGGCGCACAATATGACTTTCGAGATCGTATGTGCCGGCGAAACTGCGCCCGCTGCCGAGCGGCCAGGTGATCGGCGCGACGTCGAGGGCGAGGGTTTTTTCGATCTCGTCGAGGAGATCGAAGGGGTCGCGCGTCTCGCGATCCATTTTGTTGATGAAGGTGAGGATCGGAATGTCGCGCAGGCGGCAGACTTCGAACAGCTTGCGCGTGCGCGCCTCGATGCCTTTGGCGGCGTCGATCACCATGATTGCCGAATCGACGGCGGTGAGGGTGCGGTAGGTGTCTTCGGAAAAGTCCTCGTGGCCTGGGGTGTCGAGAAGATTGTAGACGCAGTCGCCATATTCGAAGGTCATCACCGAGGTGACCACCGAAATTCCGCGTTCGCGTTCAATGCCCATCCAGTCGGAGCGGGTCTTGCGCCGGTTGGCCTTGGCGCGCACTTCGCCGGCGAGCTGGATCGCGCCGCCGAAGAGCAGCAGCTTTTCGGTCAGCGTGGTTTTGCCCGCGTCGGGGTGGGAGATGATGGCGAAGGTTCGCCGCTTGGAGACTGGATCGGAAGCGCTCATGGCGCTGCTACGTCGCAAGGGGCGGGCGTGATGTCAATCGTCTCGCGCCTTCCCGTCTCGCGGCGGACGCGCCCACAGCTCGAAGAAATGATGCGGCGGCCCGCGCCCGCCGCCAACGTCGAGTTCATCCGCGGCTGCGAGCGCGCCGGTGACGTAGGCTTTCGCGGCGGCGATCGCGTCGCCAAGCGCAAAGCCGCGGCCGAGATAGGCGGCGATCGCCGACGAGAGGGCGCAGCCTGTTCCATGCGTGTTGGGCGTTTCGACGCGCGGCGCGGACAAGAGCCGGTCCGCCGCGCCGTCAAAAAAAAGATCGTCGCTGGTTGCGCCGCCAGCGTCGCCGCCAGTTATCAGCACTGCTTTCGCGCCGAGCGCGAAGAGGCGCCGAGCGGCCGCGCGCATTTCCGCCGTATTGGCCGGCCTCGCTATACCCGAAAGGCGCGCGGCTTCATCGAGATTGGGCGTGACGAGCGTTGCGAGCGGAAACAGGCGCCGGATCGCCCGCTCAACGCCGGCAGTCGCCAGGGCGTCGCCGCTTGTCGCGGTAAGGACGGGATCGAGGACGATTGCCGGCGGCGCATGGAAGGCGAGGCGCTCGGCGACCGCCTCGACGATAGGCTGAGAGCCAAGCATGCCGATTTTGACGGCGGCGACCTCGATGTCGTCGAAAATCGCATCGATCTGGGCGGCGACGAATTCCGGCGGGGGGAGGTGGAGGCCCTTCACTCCCTTGGTGTTCTGCGCGGTCAGCGCCGTGATCGCCGCCATGCCGTAGCATCCCAGCGCCGCGAAGGTTTTGAGATCAGCCTGGACTCCGGCGCCCCCGCTCGGATCGGAGCCGGCGATCGATAAAATGTTAGGCGTCATTTCGTTGCCGGTAGGTCATCCAAGAAGGGGCCAAGGAGGAAGGCCGAACTCACGCCGCGGCCGACAATGCTTCAGCCGGGCATGGTCAGAATGCCGGCCCTGCCGTCCGATCCGCCGAAAAGCAACCGGCGCCCCGCTTCGTCCCAGACCAAAGCGGCGATCGCCGCATCCGGTTGAGCGCTCGCGGCGCGGACCAGCAGCTCGGCGCCGTCGGCGAGACGGCAAAGCAGGATCAGTCCGTCCTCATAGCCCTGCGCCAGGATAGGGCTTTTTGGGTGGAAGGCGACGCAGCACACTTTGACCGGCCGGACGCCGCATTCGCGGGGCGCCTTGTTGAGCGGGCCATCCTTCGAGTTGAACGGCCAAACGATGCTGGCCTCGGCGCCAGAAGTCGCCAGCCAGTGACCGTCAAAAGACCAAGACAGTGAGCGCGGCTTCGCCGGATACCCGCTGAGCCGCAGGTCTTTCTTGTCGGCGATGCGCCAGGCGTGCAGCGCATTCTCCTGCATCGCCGTCACAACGAAGCGCCCGTCCGGCGAGACCGTCGCTTCGAGATGCGAGCCTTTCCAAATTAGCTCTTCCGATGGCGCGGCGGCGTTCGGAAACCATAGGCTCACGCCATTGTAGTGCGAGATCGCGATCCTGTAGCCTTTCGGAAAGAAGGCGAGGCCGCGCACCGTCGATGGGGCGGAAAATGTCTTGACCTCGCCTTTGGGATCGCGGGCGAAAACCTGACGGCCGGTCGACCAGACCAGGGCGCCATCGCCGCGGGCGGCGAGCGCGTCGATCCATTTGCCTTTTTCACTCGCGAGTTCGCGCACTGCGCCGTCCTCGGCGACCAAGGCCAGTCGACCATCATCGCCGCCGGTTGCGAGAGCGTCGCGCGCCCTCGCCGCGACGAGAATGGTGGCGTCCGGATGCGCGCAGACGCGTTCTTCGCCGCCCGCACGAGCGATAAGGATATGGCCGTCGCCCAGCGCCAGCATGGCGGCGGCGCCAACGAATGCCCCCGCCGTGACAGGCGCCCCCGCGTCGAGGTCGGCCACATGCGAAGTCAGAGTTGGGTTTGGCGCGGCCATGATGTTGCCCGAAGCTGATCTTGGTCCGCCGATGGCGCGTCAGGCGGAGCAGGCCAGAAAGCCGGCGCGGATTTCATTCTCCTTCAGATTGCGGCCGATGAAGACGACGCGGCTGACGCGCTTTTCGCTCGGGCCCCA
The DNA here is from genome assembly GCA_963789645.1 of uncultured Alphaproteobacteria bacterium. Classification (GTDB taxonomy): domain Bacteria; phylum Pseudomonadota; class Alphaproteobacteria; order Rhizobiales; family Beijerinckiaceae; genus Methylocapsa. Next base: position 1,411,427 of record CAWBLM010000013.1, read on the forward strand.
ATCGCGCTGCAGTTCGCCGTCGAGGATCATGTGGACGCCCTGGAAGACGAAGCGCTGCGGCTCGTCCTTGAAGGCGAGAATGCCTTTTGAGCGGAGAATCGACGGACCTTCGGTCTGGATGTACTGATTGATCCAGGGCATGAATTTGTCTGGATCGACATCGCCCTCGATCGTCAGGGCGACCGATTGCATCTCCTCGTCGTGATAGTGCTTCAGGCCATGGGCGCCATGCTCCTCGCGGGCATGATCGTGATGATGACCATCATGGGAGCCATGGTCGCGCCGATGATCATGATTGGGTTCTTCTTCGACCTCGAGAAATTGCGGCTCGATCTCGATGATGCGGTCGAGGTCGAAGGCGTTGCGGCCTAGCACTTCATTTATGGGAACCGCGCATTTCACAGCTTCGTGCAGCTTCGCGTAAGGATTGATGGCGCGAATTCGCGCCTCCACCTCGCGCAATTCTTGGGCGCCAACGAGGTCCGTCTTGTTGAGAATGATGACGTCGGCGAAGGCGATCTGGCTCTTCGCTTCCGGCGCGTCCTTGAGGCGCTCGGCGAGCCATTTGGCGTCGGCGACCGTGACCACCGCGTCGAGACGCGCGGCGTTCTGAACGTCCGCGTCGACGAAAAAAGTCTGCGCGACAGGCGCGGGGTCGGCGAGGCCTGTCGTCTCGACGATTATGGCGTCGAATTTGCCTTTGCGTTTCAAAAGACCTTCGATGATGCGGATGAGATCGCCGCGCACCGTGCAGCAAATGCAGCCATTGTTCATCTCGAAGACTTCCTCATCGGCGCCGACGACGAGGTCGTTGTCGATGCCGATCGCGCCGAATTCATTGACGATGACGGCGAATTTCCGGCCGTGGTCCTCCGACAGAATGCGGTTCAAAAGCGTCGTTTTGCCGGCGCCGAGATAGCCGGTGAGCACGGTGACGGGAATTTTTTCGGCCATTCGATTCTCCGGGGACTTGGCGGTCATTGCGCCTGGGGAGGCGGCGCCTCTTCGAGTTCAAGTTAAGAACGGCGAGCGCCGCCGCCAACCCCTGGCGGTTTCGGTTTGGACTAAGTCCTTGTTCGCAGGAGGACGTCAAGGCGGATCGGCGCTGGACGTCGAGAGGCCAGAGGCGCTATTTTGCGGGCGAGGCGGTCAATTCCTTGATGTTGTTATGCATCATGTCGACGTGGGTAGAAGCGGGACCGTCGGGGGGCGACAGCGCGTCGGAAAACGGCGCTCCGCGGATTGTCGCGCCGCTTTCCTGGGCGATGCGCTTGATCAACCGGGAATCGGTCACATTTTCGAGAAAAACGGCGGGTATCTTCTCCGCATTGATCCGCCCGGATGATTTTGGCGACGTCCTCAATGGGCCGCCCCCTGACCCCCACCCCGCCGCCCAACGTGCGGCGAGGCTGACGAAATAGACGATGCCGGAGAGCGCCGTGATCCAGAAGCTGGTCGGCCAGTCGGTATAGAAGGCGAGCGTCAAGCCGCCCCAAGCCTCCATCAACGCGAGGCCGGTCGCAAGCGCCACCCCGCCTTGAAGCCGCCGCGAAAAATTCTGCGCCGCTGCGGCGGGGCCGACCATCAGCGTGAACACCAAAAGCACGCCCACGATTTGCGCGCATTCGGCGACTGCGATCGCTACGATGGCCAGAAACGCCACTGATACGAAGCGCACCGGCACGCCGCGCGCCTCCGCGAGCTCGCTTTGCAACGAGGCGAAGACCAGCGGCCGGGCGATAATGGCGAGCGCGCCGAGGCTGCCGAACGCAAGCAAACCCAGTGTGATGAGCGCGGACTTGTCGACGCCAAGCACATTGCCGAACAGCAGCGCAGTCGCCTGCGTCGCGGCCGAAGTGTAGAAATGCAGGAACAGCAGCCCGAGCCCGAGCGCCAGCGAAAGCATCATGCCGATCGCCACGTCGCGCTCGGCAAGCTTCTCGCCGAAAAACCCCATGCCGATCCCGGCGGCGAGCGTGAAGCCGACAAGGCCGGCGAGCGGCGACAGGCCGATCAGAGCGGCCCCCGTCGCGCCGGTAAAGCCAACGTGGGAGAGAGCGTGGCCGGCGAACGTCTGGCCGCGCAGCACCAGGAAAAAGCCGACGGCGCCGGCCAGGATCGCCGCCACGCCCGAGGCGGCGAAGGCCGTGCGCATGAAGTCGTATTCAAACATGCGCGCCGCCGTGTTCATGCGAATGGCCATGCCCTTCACCGGCGCCCTCATGGCGATGCGCGTCGCTTTCCACTTCGACTCCTCCCGCCATAACGAAAACCCGGTCCCTGACGCGAACGACCTCGATCTCTGCGCCGTAAAGGCGGGATAATACCGGTCCGGTCACGACCTCGTCGACCGCGCCAATTACCGCCGCCCCGCCGCCCAGATACAGCACCCGATCGATCGCGTTCACCAGCGGGTTGAGCTCATGCGCGCTGAACAAAATCGCGATTTTGAGTTCGTCGCAAATGCGCCGAGCGATCTCGACGACGCTCTTCTGATAGGCGGGATCAAGCGAAATCAGCGGCTCGTCGAGCATAAGCAGGCGCGGTCGGCCGAGTAACGCTTGGCTGAGCAGCAGTCGCTGGCGCTCGCCCCCCGAAAGTTCGCCGATCGACCGGCGCGCGAGATCGCTCGCGCCGATTTGGTCGAGCGCCCAGTCGATTTCGCGCCGCGCCGCCTTGTCGAGCCGTGTGAAGCCGAAATGCGCCCCGATCGCTGCGCTGGCGACGATGTCGTAGCCGGTCAAGCGCAATCCGGCGATGGCGCCGCGATCCTGCGGCATATAGCCAATCGATGAATTTCCACGCGTGGCCGGCTGATCAAGAACCTTTATCACGCCGGATGCGACAGGCGTCAGACCCAAGGCCGCGCGCATCAGGGTCGTCTTGCCGGCGCCGTTGGCGCCGAGCATGCCGATGAATTCGCCATCCTCGATGATGAAACTGGCGGCCGAGAGAACGTCCCGGCCGCCCAGTCGGATCGTTACGTTGTCGAATTCAAGCGCGCTCACTTGGCCGAGCCGGCGAGCGCGGTATCGAGCGCTTCTAACTGCCCGAGCATCCACTGCTGATAGGTCGAACCCGGCGGCTCGGTCTCGGAAACGCCGACGACGGGAATCGAATTGTCCTTGGCCATCTGCACGAGCCGCTGCACGGCCGGCTCGCTCGCCTGGGCGTTGAAGAGCATGGCCTTCACCTTGTGGCCCTTGAGGTCGTTCTCAAACCCAGCCACCTCGGAGGCGGTCGGCTCGGCGTTGTTCATGACCGCCAGCGCGAACTTCTCGTTGTGGACTTTCAAGCCGATCAGCCCCGCCTGGTAGCCAAATACCGGCTCGGAGGCGGTGACCGGCTGTCCCAAATATTTCTTGCGCATTTCGGCGATCTTGGCGTCCAGGGGCTTCAACGAACTCGAGGAACTGGGCCTCGCTCTTTTCATAATCTGCTTTGTGAGCAGGGTCGACGGCGTTGAGAGCGGCGACCAGCGCCTTCGCCGCAGCTTTCACATAGGCCGGATCATACCACAAATGCGGATTGTTTCCGGCGTGGCGGCCCACGAGCTGCGCGACGACGATCTCCTCACGGCTGGGCGCCTTGTTTGCGCTCAGCAGCTTCTCCATCCACGGGTCATAATCGGCGCCGTTGACGATGACGACTTTCGCGTCGGCTAGCGCCTTGGCGGTTTCGGCGCTCGCCTCGAACAGATGCGGATCCTCGTCGGGATTGGTCAGGATGCTCGTCACAGCGACGTTCGGGCCACCGATTTGCGCCGCGACATCGCCATAAAAGTTCTCGGCGGCGACGATTTTGACCGGATCAGCGAATGCCGGCGCGCTCAAGGCGCCGAGCGACAAGGCTGCGAAAAACCAAAACTTGCTGGACATGGGAAAAACCTCCAGGCTGGACGCCGTTCTTGAGCGCGGTTTCGTTACGTTATAATATGTCAATTAGCAACTTGATGCCGGCGTCGCTGAGATCGGAGCGCGGCTGGAATGCCTCAACTTATCGTGGATTGGAATTGCCGCCCCGATTTGGTAACGAAGATCATGTCCAAGGCGTCGCGTCAGCTTCCGCTCATTTTCCTTGCTTTAGGCCTCGGCTTGGCGCTTTTCGCCGGGCTGGCGTTGCGCAACCTTGGGGGACAAGCGGTCGCCGCGATCGGCGGTCCCTTTACGATGACCGCGCAAGACGGTCGCACAATCACCAACGCTGACCTTGCGGGCCACCCTTATCTCGTTTTTTTTGGCTACACGCATTGTCCGGATTTTTGCCCGACCACGTTGACGCAGATTTCGGCTGTCTTCAGGGAAATGGGCGCGGACAAGAAGATCACGGCTCTCTTCGTCACAATTGATCCGCAGCGCGACACTCCCGAGACGATGAAGGCCTATCTAGAAAACTTCGATTCTCGCATCATTGGCTTGACTGGCAATGACGCGCAGACTCGCGCCATTGCTAAAGCGTTCAGAGTCTATTTCAAGACGCAGGGAACCGGGGACGGCAATTACACGGTGGACCATACCGGGGTGGTCTATCTTATGGATAAAAGCGGCCGCTTCGTTGGCGGCTTCAATCTGGACCAGTCGGCTAAAGAAGCCGCCGCTGCGCTCATTGAATACCTGTAGCTTGGCGATATTTTAGTAAAATCCCACTGGGAAATATTTGAGATAAAGGTCCGTATAGACCCCCTTCGCCCACAGATCCGCTAAAGCGTAGTCGAGCGCCTGCCGCATCAGGGCATTATCTTTCTTAACGGCAATGGCGATGCCTTCGCCAAAAAAGCGGGTATCGAGAAAGGAGCCGCCGAGAAAGGCGCAGCAATTATGGGCTTTTGCTCCCCGCAACCAGAAGCTCAAAGCGAGGCCGTCGCCGAAGATCGCATCGACTTCGCCTTTGACAAGCGCTTCGGTGAGCGCCTTTTGCGAGTTGAAAGACTTTCGGTTCGCCGCTTTGAAGAAATTAGAGAGAAAGGCTTCATGCGCGGTCTGTGCGACAACCCCCACGATCTTGCCGCGAAACGTCTCTGGCGTGGCGTCGTGAAGCTGCGTCGTTCTCAAAGCCACGAACCGCGCAGGGTTTTTTGAATAAGGCGCGGTGAAATCTAGCTTGGCGCGGGATTTTTCGTCTATCCTTACCGCCGCGATGATGGCGTCGCCCTGATCGGCGTCGAGGCTATCGATCAAAGTGTCGAAGCGGCGGGCTTGAATCGTGCATGAGAGCTTCAAGTCGTCACATATGGCGCGGGCGAGATCGACGTCGAAACCAGCGAGTGCGCCGTCGGGAGTTGCGAAATGGAACGGAGGATAATCATCCTCGGTCAGGAAGCGCAGGTTGCGCAAATTGGCAAGGTCCGGCTTGGCCGGTCGAGCGTGCGGGTCCCAGAACCCCGGGACGTCAGCCCTTGGATCGCAACGCGCCGGAGCAGAGCAAAGGAGAAAGCCGGCGAATAAGGCGGAGGAGGCGCGGCGCAAATTGAGGGCGATAGGTCTCATACGGTTCGCCAGATTGGTTACGACCATTGCATCTCACGAAGACGGTTTTGGGCTCGAAGCTACGCCCTTGAGGCGAGGGCGCGCCGACCGTGTGCGCTCCCTCGCACGCATCCGCGAACTTTCCAGGCCTTGCCATTGCCAGTGTAGGACCAATGCAGGAACTCTGTTTGACGCCATCAATTCGATCGGCCAATGCTTGCCGGACAATAGGGTGAAAGCGCTTTTATGACCAGGGCTTTACCGCTGGAGCCATCCGGCGAAGAAGGGCGGCCAATCATGGCGGCGCTGGCGTGCCTGCCCGTCTTTTTCAACCTCGAGGGCAGGCGTACCGTGGTTGTCGGCGGCTCGAACGCCGCGCTCTGGAAGGCGGAACTGCTTCAGGCCGCTGGCGCTCAGGTCGATGTTTTTGGAACAGCGCCTTGCCGTGGCCTGATCGAGCTGGCGCGCCGCCGGCCCGCCGTCAGGCTCGTTCAACGCGCTCTCCAAAGCCAAGATCTTGTAGGCGCGGCCCTCGCGATCGCCGACGTTGATAGCGCGGCGGAGGCGGAGCGCTTTCGCGCCGCCGCGTTAGCGTGCGGCGTTCCCGCCAATATCATCGACAAACCAGCTTACTCCGATTTTCAATTCGGCGCGATCGTGGATCGCTCGCCGCTCGTCGTCGCGATTTCCACCGACGGCGCCTCTCCGATCCTGGCCCAGGCCGTCCGCGGCCGCATTGAAGCCATCTTGCCATCTGCGATGAGGCTTTGGGCCGGCGCCGCCAAATCCTGGCGAGATCCATTGAAGGCGTTGGCTCTGCCGCCGAAGATGCGCCGCCGCTTTTGGGAGCTGTTGAACGCGCGAGCTTTTGCGAGCGGCTCCGCCGCGCCGAGCGAGGGCTTGTTCGCCAAGCTGGCGGCCGAGGTCGAAACGGACGCCCCACGCAGCGCGAAAGGGTCGGTCGTCCTTGTCGGCGCCGGTCCGGGCGATCCTGAACTTTTGACGTTGAAGGCCTTGCGGGCGCTGCAATCCGCCGACATCGTCCTTTACGATGATCTGGTCGCCCCAGCGATCATCGATATGGCGCGGCGCGAAGCCGAAAAAATACCCGTCGGAAAGCGCGGCTATCGGCCCTCCTGTCAGCAGGATCATATCGTTTCGATGTTGGTCAGCCTGGCCGCCGACGGCAAAAGGGTTGTCCGGCTGAAGGGCGGGGATCCCATGATCTTCGGGCGAGCCAATGAGGAGATGTCGGCGCTTCGGGCTGCGGGAATCGCCATTGAAGTCGTGCCCGGCGTCACGGCGGCGCTTGGCGCCGCAGCCTCTTTGCAGGTCTCATTGACAGAGCGGGTCAAGGCCCGCAGGGTCCAGTTTGTCACTGCGCATGCGCATGACGGGAAGCTGCCAGAGGACGTCGATTGGCGCGCGCTTAGCGATCCACGCGCCTCGAGCGTTGTCTATATGGGGGCAAGGATGCTCGGCGCTCTAGTCGAGCGACTCATGGCGCATGGCGTCGATCCCGCAACGCCCGCGCTTTTCGTCGAGCGCGCGACTTATCCGGACGAGCGCCGCATCAAGGGAACCATCCAGTCGCTGCCGGCGAAAGTCGCCGCGGCTGCGGTGTCCGGACCATGCCTTATTCTCATTGGCGCAGTTTTCGCAGCATGTGAGGGTAATGAAGTTGGCGGCGGCGAGCCGCGGAGATCGCAGTTGAGTACGAGCTCAGATCTGATGCCTCCAAGCGGTGAATACTGAAATTAGGTCCTCTTGCCGCCTTGTTTCGATGCTTGCTTGGGCGAGCGCGCCGCCGGGTTCTGTTGTTGGCGCGTCGAGGAGAAGAGAATGCGTCTTCTTACGCTTGTGGCGATAGGCGTGATTTTCACCGGTGCAGCAGCCGCGACGCTAGCGCTTTATAATTATTATGAGCGCCCGACAATTCTTCGCGTGGCGGTAACGCGCGACAGCGATGATCAGCAGGTGCTTGCTGAGGCGGCGCGTGAATTTGCGCAAAGACGCGAATCGGTGCGGCTCAAACCTGTTCTGGTCGACTCACTTTCAGAAGCCGCACACGCTTTTGAAGACGAAAGGGTCGACCTCGCAATCGTGCGCAGCGATATTTCCATGCCCGTCAACGGGCAGACAGTGCTAATCATGAGCCACGACGCCGCGTTGCTGGTCGCTCCGGCGGGGTCTGATCTCAAAAGCGTCGAAGATCTGAGGGGTCGAAAGGTCGGCATCCTCGAGGCTGATGAGGCTGGTCGACCTGGTAATCACGCGCTTCTTGATGCTGCCCTTGCGCAGTATGACGTGTCGCCGGCTTCTGTCAGGCGCGTCCCCCTCACGCCGGCCGAGTTGCCTGAAGCGGTCGAGCGTCGCGAAGTCGATGTCGTTCTTGTGATCGACACGCCAGGATCGGCGAATTTGGCTGGGGCAGTCGGAACCGTGACACAGGCCGGGCATGGTTCGCCGGTCTTTGTCCCGATCGCCGACGTCAAGGCGATTACGCAGCGGTCGCCCAATTACGAATCGATTGAGATTGTGCGAGGCGCATTTGGCGGCGCGCAGCCGAAGCCGTCCGAGAGTTTCGAAACGCTCGGCGTCAGCATGCGGTTGATCGCTCGGCACAGCCTCAGCAATGACGTCGTCGCCGAGCTCACGGAGTTGATGCTGAACGCCAAGCCATCGCTCGCCGCCCACAATCCGATCGCGAACTTCATCGAGGCGCCGTCGACTGATAAGGGCGCGGGTCTGCCGGTCCATCCGGGGACGCTCGCCTACCTCGGCGACGAAGAGCAGAGCTTCTTCGACAAATACAGCGACTTCATATATATCGGCGCCATGTTGGCGAGCTTGGTCGGCACTGCAATCGCGACCGTGGCGGCGCGGTTCAATCGAAAGGAAAACACTGATCTAGAGCTTATTTTGGAGCGCTTGCTGGAGATCATCGCCTCGGCGCGCAGCGCTTTGCGCGTCGAGACGCTGGACGATCTCGAAAACGAAGCCGACCAACTTCTAGCCAGGGCGTTAGCGCATGATTGGAACCATGCCTTGAGCAGCAGTCGCCTCGCCGCGACAAGCCTTGCCTTGAACCAGGCGCGCCAGGCGGTCGCCGAACGGCGCATCCAACTCGGTTATGCGCGCGCTCCCTTCGCGCCGCGCGTTGTCGGCGAATAGCGTAGGCGCGTCAAAATTATCGGTCGGCAACGCCCCTTTTCGCCGTTCTCGAAGATGGTCCCACCTGCGGGCCCATAAGGTTGGCCCGCGCCGATCAACAGCAGCGTTGAGCAAACAGAGCGGAGACGGTGATCTGGCGGGAAAGCGTCATTTGGTCCATTGTTTGGCTCGCCGCTATCCAAGTGATATTCGCGACGCAGGCTGTAATTCTGATGAGCTCAACCTTTGCATTGAGCGGCGATAAGTCAATGCACCGCGCCGGAGATTGAGGAAGGGATGCTGGATTACCTTTCCTCGTCGGCGCTTCTTGCGCGCTTTGGCGAAGCCTGCGTTCTGATTATATTGGTTTTCAAACTTGGCGTTTTCGTATATTGCATTGCAGCACACGAAAAAAGCTCCTAATCGTCGGCTGGATCGGCTCAAGATCCGCGACTGAGCGAAAAGGTCCGACTCACGTCGCGTCATCGCCCGCCGCCCGGGAACGACATGCTTCGCCGTTGTTCGACCAAGCGGGCCGGCTGCAATTCGATCCGGCTTTCTATTTTATGGTATAACGCATGATATAATTTGGAAAGGGAAGACTTTTCGGATGCCTGCTTCGAGATACGGCACCAGTATGAAGTTACGCAATATCGCCATTATCGCCCACGTTGATCACGGCAAGACGACGCTGGTCGATCGTCTGCTCCAGCAATCCGGCGCCTTTCGCGACAATCAAAGGGTCGCCGAGCGCGTCATGGATTCCAACGATCTGGAAAGAGAACGAGGCATCACCATTATGGCGAAGGCGACCTCGATCGCCTGGAAAGAAGCGCGCATCAACATTGTGGATACGCCTGGTCACGCCGATTTCGGTGGTGAAGTTGAACGCATTCTGTCTATGGTCGATGGCGCCATTGTTCTCGTCGATGCATCGGAAGGTCCGATGCCTCAAACCAAATTCGTCGTCGGCAAGGCTCTGAAGATCGGCCTGAGACCGATTGTCGCCGTCAACAAAGTCGATAAGCCGGACGCCCGGATCACCGAGGTGGTTAACGAGGTCTTCGATCTTTTCGCCGCTCTCGATGCGACCGACGAGCAGCTGGATTTCCCCATTCTTTATGGGTCGGCTAAACAGGGCTGGATGGCGGATAGCGCTGATGGTCCGAAGCAAGGGATGGGGCCCCTTTTTGATTTGGTGTTGAGACATGTGCCTGAGCCGCGCGTCGAAGAAGGCGGGTTTCGCATGCTCGGAACGCTGCTCGAAGCGAACCCTTATCTTGGCCGACTGATCACCGGACGGGTGTTCGCTGGCAGCGTCAGGCCGAACCAGGCCGTCAAGGTCTTGGACCGGAACGGCAATGTCGTCGAACAAGGGCGTGTGTCGAAAATCCTCGCCTTCCGAGGAATCGAGCGTACGCCCATTGATGAGGCGGAGGCCGGCGATATCGTCGCCATCGCCGGGCTTGAGCAATTCAACGTCGCCGACACGCTCTGCGCCCCCGAAGTCGTCGAACCGCTACAGGCCCAGCCGATCGATCCCCCGACGCTGTCCATGACGTTCTCGGTCAATGATTCGCCGTTAGCCGGGACAGAAGGCGACAAGGTGACGAGCCGAGTCATCCGCGCCCGACTTTATAAGGAAGCGGAGGGCAATGTCGCATTGCGCATCGAGGATTCGCCGGGCTCCGATTCATACATCGTTTCTGGACGAGGCGAATTGCAGCTCGCGATCCTGATCGAGACGATGCGCCGCGAGGGGTTCGAGCTTAGCGTGTCGCGGCCGAAAGTTGTGTTCCAGAGGGCCGACGATGGAACGACGCTACTGGAGCCGATCGAAGAAGTTGTGATCGACGTCGACGAAGAACATTCTGGGGTTGTCGTTCAGAAAATGGCCGAGCGAAAGGCCGAGCTGATCGAAATGCGCCCTTCGGGCGGCCATCGTCAACGCCTCGTGTTTCACGCGCCGACGCGTGGATTGATCGGTTATCAGGGCGAGCTTTTGACCGATACCCGTGGCACGGCGATCATGAATTGGCTTTTCCATGACTATGCGCCCTGGAAGGGCGAAATCGCCGGCCGCCGCAATGGAGTGCTGATCTCCAACGACAATGGCGAATCAGTCGCCTACGCCATGTGGAAGCTGGAGGATCGCGGTCCGATGATGATCGAGCCGGGCTGGAAGGTCTATCGGGGCATGATCGTCGGAGAGCATACGCGCGAAAATGACCTCGAAATCAACGTCCTCAAAGGCAAGCAGCTGACCAACATCCGCGCGGCGGGCAAAGATGAAGCGGTGCGGCTCACGCCGCCGATCCGTATGACGCTTGAGCGGGCCTTGGCCTACATCGAAGACGATGAACTGGTTGAAGTGACGCCCAAATCGATTTGGCTGCGCAAGCTCTACCTTGATCCTAACGATCGCAAGCGCGCGGTCCGGGCCAAGGAAACCGCCTGAACCAAGCGGTTCGCGGCATGATCGACGTCGGCAGAGCCTTCATTCCCGAGCTTCCAGGGTATTATCGCGGCAAGGGTGCGCGGACCTGCTGGGTGGCGAACGGATCCTGATCGCGACCGATCGAATCAGCGCTTTCGATAAAAGTCTCGCCGCGATCCCGCCTATCGCCCCGCCACGCCAAGAATTCTGCTACTTAGGCTCGGCTTGCTTCATCCGTTCTGGCGTCCAGTAGTTTCGGATCATGCGAGCCGCCTCGTCGGGCGGTAAGGTCAACGTCCTACCTGTCTTCGGGTCCCAGACCGTCACAGATCGAGAAGACGCGGACTCCGAGGCAGACGAGGAAAGCGGTGGGGCGGCCAGGGGTTCGCCGGTCTTTTCCGACGCCGAGGATTGCTTCATTATGAGCACCATAGTGACTATAATCAAAACCCGTCCAAACAAAACAGCGCCTCGCTGTGCTTTGCCTTGCGGCGATCATACGGGGCCGAAGCCCTTCCGCCCGTTCGGCGCCGCCGGAGCAGCCGCATTCCAGTTGGGCGTGAGGAGCCCACCTATGCCTGTGCGCGTAACTGAATAAGTTCCGTTGAATTGATAAGTTATATTATTAGTTGCGCCTGAGGCGCAGGTTCCGTCACAATTATGGTTGGAATTGCTTTGGCGTGACCTCCAATCTGACGAGGTTACCACATGATGCGGCGAGGTCAATCATTGATCTGAAGCCCGTTCGGCGAGGTTTTCCCAGCCGTCGATTTTGCGCATCATGCCCGGAAGCAACTAAAGCCCAGAACAACATAACGGCTGCTTCGGCGCACGGCAGAACGGTCTGCCTCTTTCCGGCACTTGAATGGTCCGCAATCGCTCGATCGCATTCGATGTCGGTCGTGGTTGCGCCTCCCTCGACTGCAACCCGTCCCATATTCAGCGGCTTACTACGCGTGGCTGGTGGCGGTGAAAATCGCCGGCTTGTTGTCTTTGAGGACTTTGAGCCGCAAGGCGATATAGGCGTAGCTGTTGCGGGTTTCCGGCGCGATGCCGGAGATCGGCGGCCATCGATTTGCTCGGCATTAAAAACCGTGTAGCCCTTCATAAAGGAATTTCGATTTCAACGTCCACGCGTTTGTCGTCGTCGTTTTTCGGTGAAGGCATAATATTTGCGCGGAGGGCTGTGTGATTCCACACTTATCTCGCAAGTGTGCGGCCAGTATGTTGTGCCTGCGGGCTGCTTGCCCGCGGAGGAGTGCATGTTGCACACTCATGTCAATTCACGAGATATCTGACAAACTGGGGGTAACATTAATGAAAAAGTTATTTGCTGTGCCGCTGTTGATCGCTTCTTTGGCGCCAATAAGCGGGTTTGCGGACGATCTGGGCGCGCTGCCGGGGTCTCCGGTTAGTTCGGCGGACGCCAACACATCAGGCAGCTCTTTAGACTCGATAAAGGTTGGAGCCGCAAACTCGGTGCAGGTGTTTGATGCCACGCTTAAACAGGTACGTCTCGTGCCCGCTGCGGAAGCAGCAAAGATCATCACAGATTACTGGACCCCGCAACGCCGGGCAGCGGCAATCAAGCTTGGTGTGACACAAGCTCCTGGCCCTGCTGTTGGAGCACCTGCGCCCGCAGACATCGCTGCTGGGCCAACGAGAACAATCGCTACCCCGGTGCTGCCTCAGCAGAGCGGAATAAAGCCTCTGACGGCGGTCAATTTCGCCAATGCTGAGGGTAAAGTGTTCTTTCACAATCCGAAAGACGGGAAAGACTATCAGTGCTCCGGTGGCACGGTAAACAGTGGCAAGCGCCGTCTCGTTTTAACTGCCGCTCACTGTGTCCACGGCGGACCCGGCGGACAGTGGATGACGAACTGGGTATTCGAACCTGGATATCAGCGTGGACCCGGACCCGCAGGTGTTTTTCCATACTACCAGTTGTGGGCACAAAGCTCCTGGATCAATAATGGTGACCGTCACTACGATTACGGTATCGCAATTACTTGGAACAACTCCGCCGGCCGACGAGTTGTAGATGCTGTAGGCGGCAATGGATTAACTATCAATCCAGGAAGACCTTTCGTAACTGCTATTGGATATCCGTCAAACGTTCTTGGCGGAGAAACACAGGTTTTCTGTCAAACGACACTTTCAAGGCGATCGATATTTAATTCGGATCAGCAGTTGAATTGTAATATGGGATTTGGCGCTAGCGGTTCACCTTGGCTGAGGGACTATAACAACTCACGCCAGCTCGGGTACATAGTGAGCGACCAATCCTACAGCTTGCGTTCCGACGGCCTAGGCCCCGAGTACGGTCCTTACTATGACGGCGATACGCTGTCACTGTATCAGGCTGCAGAGCGAGCTTCGCCCTGAGCTGATGAGCCGCCCGCGATTTTTAGGGTAATTATAAGGGCTGCGCCAGGCTGAGTCCTTGGCAATGGCGCAGCTGAACTGGCGGGCCCCGAAGCCGCGGCCACGTATCTTCGCGCTTTCGAAGGCACTTACCGGCAAAAGTTTCGCTTTTCCCGATGCGGCGGAACCGCCTCTGAAGCGCATCCGCGCGAGCCTGGCTTACTTAACTTTCCTCAACGGCCTTCGCTGCAGCGTCCAGAATCTTCGAAACCTCAGCGAGCTGCTCCGCGTTGAGCGGGCCGCGGAAAAGGCGCAGCCGCAATGCGGTCCGCAAGTTCTCCATCGCGCGCACGATTTGGGGAGCGGGACCGCCGCCATGCCGCGCGTTGATGTCGGCCATACGGCCGAAAATCGCCTCGACGGCCGCCGCATTCTGCCGCAATAGCGCCTCGCCGTCGGAGGTGATCGCGTAGAGCTTGCGCGGTCCGTCGGTCTCTTTCACCCGGATCGCGCCCATTTCCTCGAGCAGGGTCAGGGTCGGATAGATGACGCCGGGGCTCGGGGCATAGGCACCGCCAAGGCGATCCTCGATCGCCTTGATGATTTCATAGCCATGCGAGGGCTTCTCTGAAATTAACTTCAGGACGACAAGGCGAAGATCGCCTTGGTCGAACATGCGCTGGCGTCCGCCCGAGCGCCCAAAATGGCGAAACAGGCGCGCTTCGCCTCCCGCTCCGGGATGGCCTTCGCGATGGGGGAAAGCGTGAAAACAGTGATGAGACCACATTTGGCAGATCCTTCCAGAGGCTGCGCGAGAGAAAAACCCTATCTCGATATATCTGACTGGAAGATATATCTAGGCCTAAATTTTGACAAGGACTTCGCGCATCGTCCGAAGGCAAAAAATGCGGGACAAGCTTGGTGGGGAAAATTCCCGCGAAAGAAAACGCGACCGTGACTTTTGTGCAATATCGGAACGCGCTTTTCTGTTTTAGGGTGTTTGTCGTCGATTACGCAAAAAAGTGATTCGCCCCATGTCTCAATTCAATCGCCGTTCTCTCCTTGCTGGCGCGTCGTCCGCCGCCGCTTTTGGCCTCGCTGGCTGCGTCGGCCAGCAAAGCCCCATCGCCGCCGCTGTGCCTGCTCCGTCCTCTGCGCTGGCGAAGTCGCCGGTCGTGGCTGAGGGCGACTTCGGCTCGATGTATGCGGAGGTTCAGGACGGAAAGTTTCAGGTTCCCGCAGTCAAACCCTCCGATCTCAATCCGGCTTTCCGCCGCACCAGAGTCGCCTATGTTGGGAAAGAAGCGCCCGGAACTGTCGTCGTCGATCCAGCCAACCATTATCTCTACCACGTCGAGGAGGGCGGCGAGGCGACGCGCTATGGCGTAGGAGTCGGACGGGAGGGCTTCGCGTGGTCGGGCAATGCGACGATCCATAGCAAGCAAGAATGGCCCGACTGGTATCCGCCGAAGGAAATGCTCGATCGGCGGCCGGAACTGAAGAAAATGATGAGCGAGCTGCAAAGCGGACTTGGGATGCCTGGCGGCCCAGAGAACCCTCTGGGGGCACGCGCGCACTATCTTTATCAAGGCAATGTCGACACCTTGTTCCGCAT
Source organism: uncultured Alphaproteobacteria bacterium (assembly GCA_963789645.1). Lineage (GTDB taxonomy): Bacteria > Pseudomonadota > Alphaproteobacteria > Rhizobiales > Beijerinckiaceae > Methylocapsa. The sequence continues at coordinate 1,426,461 of CAWBLM010000013.1, forward strand.
TCACGGCACAAACGAACCCTGGACCATTGGTCAAAGCCTTTCGTCGGGCTGCATTCGCATGGTCAATCAGGACGCGATGCATCTTTATGAGCGCGCGCCGATCGGCACCAAAGTGGTCGTTATGGGGTCGGCTCAACCGCAGACTGTCGCGCGTTCCTGAGAGGGACTTGGCCGAACGGGCGTGTGCGCCTAGCCCTCGGCCAAAGACCATTGTCTAAGCGCGTGTCGACAGCATTCCCCAATTTCGGAAAATTGGGGAAGCGTTCAACCGTTTGTTTTGTGTGGCCATCTTTAAGCAAACGTGCGGCTGCGTTGCCTGGAGACAATGGGTGTGCCGCCGTTTACCGCTGGCAGTGCACCGCAAAAAAAAGTCGAGCGCCCCCCTTGCGTAATTCTGCGGACGACGCCATCGCACCCATGCCTAGGGCATGCGCTCCCCTCGCGGTCGTAAACACGGAAATTGTGCTGGAAATAGCCCAACGCGCCATTGGTTTGCCGGTGGTTGCGCAGGGATGATCCGCCCGCCGCCACGGCCTCTTCGAGAACCTCTCTGATCGCTCTCGCAAGCCCATGCGCTCGGGCCGTCGGCGCGCCATTTTGGCGCGCGAGGCTGCCCGCGGCGCGCCGCGGCGAGACGCCCGCTCGATGGAGTGTCTCGCTGACGTAGATATTGCCAAGTCCCGCAACGAGACGCTGATCGAGCAAAGCCACCTTCAGCGGCGTCGTCTTTCCCGCGAAAAGACGCGCCAGAACCGTGCCGTCGAGTTCGTTGCCGAGTGGTTCGACCCCTAGAGACTTGAATAGCGGGTGTGTTGAAATCTCGTCACGCGCCAATAACTGCATAAAGCCAAAACGGCGCGGGTCGTTGTAGACGATGCGCGCGCCTGTCGAAAGGGTGAAGGCGACGTGGTCGTGCGCGGTCGGGGACGCGCAAAACGCCTGCGCGCCCCCAAAATCTTCGACGCGAAAAGATCCAGACATGCCAAGGTGCATTACGAGGATGTTGGAATCATCGAGGTCGGCGAGAAGATATTTCGCTCTTCGGCCGAGCGCGATGATTTGGCGGCCGGTCAGACGCTCGGAAAACCGGTCCGGAAACGGAAACCGGAGGTCTGGCCGCCTCTGGTCAACTCTGAAGATCCGCGCGTCGACCATCGTCGGCTCAAGCCCGCGCCGCACCGTTTCCACTTCAGGCAATTCAGGCACGTTTCGTCCTTGCTTGCCGGCGATCGCGGCTTGGGCTTCGCCTGCAAAGCGGCTGGCCCGCGCCGCGATCTGATCACTCCACGGCAAAAGAATCAGATGGCATTGATTGGTAATCTGTGCAATGCGGAAGACTCTGGCGCCGGGGGCCGCCACTCGGGTGGGATCATGCGTTAAATCAATAAAATCAATGGAATAATCAACTGAATTCGGTCGAATTGCCTTAATGCGGGAATAGGATCAAACGATGGCGGTGACATTTCTCAGTTTTGCTGGAGCAATCTGGTGGTGTCTTGCCGTGGCGCTTTTCGTTGTGACGCTATGTTGCGGCTTGGCGCAGCCTTTGATCCAGAAGCGGCGAGCGACAGCGGTAGCGCGGCCCCCGGTGTCCGTGATCCTCCCAATAAAAAATCTCGATCCTGGATTTGAGTCTGCGCAGGCTTCCATCTTCGACCAAGACCATTCGCAATACGAAATTCTGATCAGCGCCGCCGAAGTCGAATCGCCGGCCCTCGACGTTGCTCAGCGAGTTGCGGCCGCACATCCTTCGCGCCCGTGCCGCTTTATTCATTCCGATTGTCGGGCGGCTGTCAGTCCTAAGCTTAACAATCTGATGAGGCCGCTGATCGAGGCGCGGCACGATGTCGTCATGACGAAGGATTCGAACATCACGCTCGATTCGAAAGCCCTGACGGCGTTCCTGCAGAATTTGGCGCCGGGGGTGGGGCTTGTCGTTGGGGTGCCCGTGGCGGTGCGTCCCGAAAGCTTTGCCGCTTCAATCGAAGCTTCGCTGCTCAATGCCCATGCTCGGCTCTTGCTCTCCGCTTCGACGCTTGGCTTTGGCTTTGGCGTTGGCAAGGTAATGGTTTTTCGGCGCAGCGATCTCGATCGCGCGGGCGGCTTCGAGGCGATGAGCGGAAACCTTGCCGAAGACACCGCAATCTCGACAGAATTTGCGCGGCTTGGACTGAAGACAGCATTTGCGCATCGCACGGTTGCTCAGGAGATCGGCGCTAGAACCCTAGGCCAGGTGTATCACCGCCAGGCGCGCTGGAGCGTCATCCGGCGCGCTAACGAGCTATCCTATCCGCTTGAGCCTCTCGCTAGCCCTCTTCCAGCGGCCCTCGCCGCCGCTCTGGCGTCCCCGCTCGCCGGTTTCCCAGCTTTCGACGCTTTTTGCGGGACGCTCGCCGGGTGGTTTTGTGTGGAGACGGCGTTCGCCGCAGCCAAGGGATGGGAAATTTCGATCTGGTCGCCGCTCGCCTTCCTCGGCCGAGAAGTGCTAGCGCTCGCAGCGTGGCTGCGCGGCTGGACAACGCATCAAGTCGTCTGGGCCAGCCATCGTTTCGATGCGCGGCGCGGGCCAGCGCCTCAAAAGAACAGCCTGCCTTAGATTGGTCACGCTTTACCTTCGAAGGGCGCGCTCGCGATTCTGCTTAATATGCTGGGTCCCGAAAACATAATCCCACCAGGGGGCGCTGACGCCGAAACCGCGCGCGGGATCGCGGAAGTGATGCAGCAGATGCAACCGCTTCAACGTCTGCCCGAGACGAGTTGTCGGCTGCGCATGGTGCGTGTAGTAGTGCACCATATCGTAAAACAGATAGCCAATTATGAAGCCCATCAGGACAGGATAGCCATAGGGCAGGCCGAACAAGACCCGGACGACCAGAAGCGCTATCAGCATAATTGGGGCGCTGAGTAGCGCGGGCATCACGAGACGGAGCGGGTCGTTAGGATGATCATGATGCACGCCGTGAACCAGGAAATGGATGCGCGCTCCGAATTTGCTCGGATGCTTGTAATGGAACGGGTAGCGATGCCCGAAATATTCGATTAAGGTCCATATGAAGTAGCCTAGAGCGCCGGCGAGAACGACGACGAGCCCGCCGAAGGATTGAAGGCTCCAGACCGCCAAAAGCGCGATGATCGGAATATAAATGAAAAGCGGCGTCGACCAGTGGACGCGGGACAGCTTGTCGAGCAACGCATTATCGAAGAGCCGCGGCGAAGCCCGCAATTGGTCGACATGCTGCGGAATGCTATAGTCGAAATTGTCTTTCGTCGCAGGCATCATGGTGAATGGATCCCAAGAATTTTTGAGGCCATACTTTAAAACATTTTTCTAGAAATCGGAAATCCGCTAAGTCGAATCAGCTATTTTGCCGCACCCGCTTTGACCAAGCGCGTTTTTCCTCCGAAAATGGTTGGAGTGTTCAAGGCGCGACCGCCATCTCATGAAGGCTAAACAGATTTCAGGGTCAGTCCACACTTTGCGGGAACTCCAGCCCGCGCGCTCGGCCAACTGCTGAAACTGAAGAATTGTATATTTATAGGAATTTTCGGTGTGTATGCTTTCGCCCGTCAAGAAATAGAAATTGCGCCCAAAAACGGTGACGCGCTGGGCACGACGGCTCACGAGATGCATCTCGATTCGTCCTTCGTCGGCATTGAAGGTCGCCTTATGGTCAAAGCGGCGGAGGTCGAAATCTGCTCCCATCTCGCGGTTTAGCCTCGCCAAAATATTGGCGTTGAACTCCGCCGTTACGCCAGCCGCGTCATCGTAGGCGGGAAGCAGGATCGAGAGATCCTTGCGCAAATCCACTCCGATAACAAGCTTGCCCGAAGACCCGAGCGTTTTCGCCATGTGCGATAGGAGGTCCCGCGCGTCGGCAGGCACGAAATTGCCGATGGTCGAGCCGGGGAAAAACCCAACCCGCTGTCTTTGTCCGAGCGATTCAGGCAAAAACAAATCCTCGCCAAAGTCGCCCAATGTTGGAATGACTTGCAGATCAGGGAATCGCGCGGAAATCCGAGCGCAAGCCTCATCAAGCGCGCTCTGCGATACGTCGATTGGCAAATAGGCGAATAGATTCGGCAGCGCGCCGAGTAGAATTTCGGTCTTTCGGCTCGACCCCGAGCCAAACTCGACAAGAACCGCGCCAGGCAGCGTATGCTGGGCTATTTCTCTCGCCGCCGCTTCAAGGATCGCAGTTTCGACGCGCGTCGGATAATATTCCGGCAATTGCGTGATCTTTTCGAACAGCTCGCTGCCGCGCGCATCATAGAAGAGGAAGCTCGGCAAAGTCTTCTGGGGACGCGAAAGACCGGCAAGAACCGCCCGCACGGTATTATCCTCCGCGAGCGAAAGAGCGAGCAGCCGTTTCTCGGCAAACTGTGACATCAGGCCTCGATCGCTAGCCGCAGCCCGCAGAACTGCCAACGCTGATGGGGATAGAAGAAATTACGATAGGTCTTTCGGGCGTGTCGATCCGGCGTTGCGCAGGACGCGCCGCGAAGGACTTGCTGGTTGCACATGAACTTCCCATTGTATTCGCCGAGCGCTCCCTCTACAGGCCTGTATCCGGGATAGGGCGAATATGCGCTCTGCGTCCATTCCCAGACATCGCCGAACATCTGCCGAAGGCCGCCCCCCGGCGGCGGCGGAAGCGGGGCGAGGGCGCCGCACCCGAGCATGTTGCCGGCTACAGGAGCGTCTCTTGCCCCCACCTCCCATTCGAATTCGGTCGGCAATCTTTTGCCAGCCCAACGGGCGTAAGCGTCAGCTTCATAGAAGCTGACGTGGGCGACTGGCGCGGCAGGGTCGATCGGTTTGAGGCCGAACAGCGTCATTTGCAGCCATTCCCCGTCTTTCTGCTCCCAATAGAGCGGCGAGCGCCAGGATTCCTTGGCGATCCTCGCCCAACCGTCCGAAAGCCACAAAGTGGGCCTGCGATAGCCGCCATCATTAATGAATTCCAGCCACTCACCGTTCGCGACCAGGCGGTCGGCGAGCTTGAACGGTCGCAACAACACGTCATGGCGTGGCGATTTATTATCGAAAGCAAAACTTTCGCCTGCGTGTCCGATTGTGTGCCGGCCGCCGTTGACAGGAATAAAGGTCATCGGCTCCAAACCTTGCCTTCCGAAGAACGGTGCGCCTTCGCGATAGGCCGGGCGTATTGGGCTCAGCGCAAACAGACTGAGAATGTCCGTCAGAAGCAATTCCTGGTGTTGTTCTTCGTGATTAATTCCAGTCTCGATGCGGTTCAGGACCATGGGGTCCTCGGCGCGCGCGCTCGCAACTAGGGTTTGCAGCGCCTCGTCAACATAGGCGCGATACTCTCGCACCTCGAAAATGGTCGGCCGCGTCAGAAGACCGCGGAGGGCCCGCGGCTGGCGTTCCCCTTGCGCTTCGTAGTAGGAGTTGAAACAATAGTTGAAACGCTCATCGAAGGTTCGATATCCGGAGAGGAAAGGCTTCAATACGAAGGCCTCGAAAAACCAGGTCGTATGCGCCAGGTGCCATTTGGTGGGACTGGCCTCTTCATTTGCCTGCGCCGCCTGATCCTCGATCCCGAGGGGGGCGGCTAGGTAGGACGTCTGGCGGCGCGTGGCAAACAGGCTTTCAGCCAAATCGGCGCGGATGGAATTCGGCAGGACTTTGGACGTTGCGGCTGCCAGAGTGCTCACCCACGTCTCCTGTCCCTTATCCGTTCCTGAGACGGAACGCCAGCTTGCCTCCGGTTGTTCCATCGACTGGCGCGATTTACTCCAATTTGCAGGCAAATTTCCCGTTCGATCCATCTGCTTTCCAAAAAAGTCCGCGCGTCGTCAAGGGCCGCGACTTCTTAACCATCAGCGATCGGCTTGGAGTTATGATCGCCGGTGGCGAAGGGCAAGAGCGCGCACGGCGACCAATTCTCGGAAAGTTCAGACCCCACACGCGCGACGCCGTCCAATTTCGGCTTGGCGAACCGTCGGCGGGTGCGGCCTAGTAACATCAGCGCTCGGGCATTGAGAGCGACGACCTCACCACCAAAGCCGAACCAGCGTCGCGCCGCGTAGGTTTCTAGGCGAAGCAAATCCGCCCCGACTGCGATGAGCATTTCGGGGCCAGCGCCCGATAGGCCAGTGGCGATGGCGTCGAGGTCCAACGGCCGTTTCGAGAAAGTTCGCGCGCGGCGTTTGATTGCATCGAGCGTCGTGAAATTAGCTTGTGACCGAAAGGCGACGGCGAGATCTGCGCGGGCGGCCGAAAGATAGGTTAGCATGGATTTAGCTCCGGGTTGACCGGAGCATTATATAAGGTAAAATTACCTTATATAGGTATAAGAACCTACCATACGTCCAATCTTACAGCTATCTCCGGCGCCATTGACCGAATCGAACGACACCTTGGATGGCGGCCGCCCATTCAAGTCTGACGCTTCGAATCGGCGCCGCGTTATGGCTCTCGAGATCGAAAGTTCCCGCCGTCGCGCCGCGCTGGATACGCTTCAGGTAGCGTTTGCCGTCAGCGGTCCGGACGGCCGCTTCCCATCCGACGACCTCGTCGGCGCTGGCCCCTTCCCGCCAGCAGATGATGACGTCGCCCGGATCGTAGCGAGGCCACATGCTGTCGCCCTCGACCTGAAACGCGATTGCGTCAGAAGCAATCGGAAAAGGCACCTCGATTTCGTAAAGTCCCTCGGGGGGAATCTGTTCGAATTCGGGCTGAATCTCCGCGCCCGCGCCAATGCGCCCAACGACCCGAACTCGGTTGCCGGGGGTTGGATCCCCTACGCCTTCGAGCAGCCAGGCCGCCGTTGTCTTCAGAACGGGAGCGAGCGCCATCAGCGTCTCGGTAGTGACGCCGCGCCGGTCGCCGTTTCTGACGGCGCGCTTGAGGTTGCGAATGGCGTCTGGCCTTTTTGCGGCAAGCGACGCGGCATGCGCCGACAAACCCAAGGCAGTCAGCCGACTTTCGATGCGGGTCAGAACGTCCACTAAATCCATAGCGGTAGAATAACCGTACTTCCATAGGAATGCATCAGGTAAAAATACCTTTACAATAAGGTAGTTTTACCGTATCAAAGGTGCCGCACGCCGCGAAAGCCAAAAAGCGCTCCGCGGCGCAGACCAGGGAACTAAGGGAGAGTGCGTCACCATGCGAACCGAGATTCACAAAGCCCGCTGGACGGGCGAACGTATCGCGAGATTGGGTTTTCTGCTCGGCATGGGCTGGGACGCCCGCCGCATCGCCGAAGATCCGCTGATCGCCTCGACGCCGAACAATGTCCATCGTCAGGCGCAGCGCTTCGGCCTCGCATTCCGCGCCGCGGCCGCCGCCCTTGCGCTTCGCCTCCCAGCCGAAGCGACCCAACTTTACGATGCCGCTGCGGCAAAACGCAGTTTGACCCGCGAAGCGATGATCAGACTTCTGCTCCTTGTTGTCGCGGCCGATCCCGCGCTCCTCGACAACATTCTTGACGATGGATTTTAATCATGAAACTCGATCTGCAGTTCAATGCTCTTGAGAATTCTTTCGATGGGAATGGCGATGCGGTCCCGGCGCAATGGAATCCGGACCAGGTTGGCAAGGCGTTCATCAAGGCATTCGCGACGCTGGACCGGCTGCCGCGGGCGCGGGGGCCCCGGGAGCCGGGGGGACATTGGCCCCTTCATGCAGTGGAATGGGCAGACCAATTGGCGCAGGCCGAGATAGACGAACGCGACCGCCGCGCCCGCGACGCCGCCAGTAATCGGACAAACCTTCGTCCCACTAGCCTTGAGATCGCACAGATGGACGCTGCTTTCGATTGGCTGAGGGAGTTACGGGCAATGGATAGCGGTATGGCTTTGGTCACGAGCCTTTGGGCCTTGCGCGTCGCGCGTCGGAGATCTGTCAAGGCGCTCTGTAGCGAGAAGAAATGGGCGCCGCATACATTCTATCGCAAACGCGCTAAGGCGCTGACCTATTTGGCGGAGTGGCTCAACGCCCGCAATGTGCGGGTTTTTTGACAGCCGAGGGACTTCTGAGTTCACGAAAATCAATTGCGAAGATGCAAACTCAATCCTGCGGGCGGCGTCTTCCAAAGCTCAAGGCGGGCCATGGCGGAAGCGGAGTTGGCGGAGATTGCGCAGCCCGCCATTGCGTTCTCATAAGGTGGTGGCTGGACATGCCAACAGGCGCGCCACCTACCTTTCCGCCATCGGCTACATGCAACAGCAGTCAATTATGTAAGAAGCGCGACTTTCCAGTTCCTAATAGGCGTTGACTTGCAATGGAATGCGAGCGCAATATGCGCGTATGCAGTGCACGAACCGCGTTCTGCCCCGGTTGCAGTCAGATACTCAACTCATCACGCATCGTCGGATGAAATCATGGTATCCCAGTCGACTTTCGGCGGACTGTTTTCGATAAAGCGTCGGCCCCAGCCTCGGGCATGATCATCGCGTCACGAAGAACAGCGGCGTCCAACTGAAGCTCACATCCGGCTGCCGCATTGTCCACAAAGAGATCGATGAGCCGCCGCGGTTCAACGTAGCGGGATGGCGACGAAGCCTTAACTCGGCCGCAGACAATAAAGTACGAAGCGCGGTTTACCTAGCTTTGTTATGCATTGACTTGCAACGAAATGTGATAGCAACATGCGCGTATGCAGTCCGATATCTGCGTCTGCGCTCGCTCCCGCATTTTTTGCTGAGGCAAGGCGCTCTTTTACCCGTCAGGTATCGATCCGCACGACTGCACGAAAAATTCGACAATCCCATTCCACGCAACCAAGCGTTTCGCAAACTTGTGCGCTCTCGCGGCGCTCTTTGGTTCCGACCTAACCAGTAATGCTGGAGCCTTAATTTTCCGACCTACGCTACCTGTTGAGTTGAAATTAATCGGGACAGCAATTCGCCCGCGTATCCACCTCACATTCTGGTTTGGCATTTTGTGGACCAAGATTGGTTGAAGCAATCGGGGCGATTTGGACAATGAAACAGTAATCTCGCGTCTACGCCGCTTGGACCACGCACAACCATCGAAGTCATTGATTATCTGCGGCTTTGGCTTGCGTAGCGGGACGCAGCCTCACCAGAGATCTTAATATCGAAGACGAGACCATGCATGGTGACATTCAGCCCAGGCCAGGAAGCGGCTCGCCGTTTACTGGAGGGCCCACAACGTTACACATGCCTTGCCGGCGGAACACGCTCAGGCAAGACATTTTTGATTATCCGCGCGATCATTGCACGAGCGCTCAAAGCTGAAAGCTCCCGCCACGCAATATTGCGCTTTCACGCTAACGCGGCCCGCGCTTCCATCGCTCTCAATTCGCTGCCCAAAGTGGCGCGTCAATGCTTTCCCGGCATATCTCTTCGGGAGCGTCGCCAGGATGGATATTTCGAACTCGCAAACGGCTCCCGCATTTGGATCGGAGGGCTTGATGACAAGGAGCGCGTCGAGAAGATCCTAGGCCTTGAATATTCAACGGTTTTCTTGAACGAAGCTTCGCAAATCCCCTATTCGTCGGCATTGATCGCCTGGACACGCCTCGCGCAAATCGCGCCAAGGATTGGTCAGCGCGCTTATGTCGATCTGAACCCGGTGGGAAAGGCTCACTGGACCAACCAGCTGTTCGGCAAAAAGCGTGACCCTATTTCGAAACAGCTATTGAAAGATCCACACAACTATTGTCGCGCATTTCTAAATCCGCCGGATAACAAAGCCAATCTATCGACTGAGTTTTTGGCGAGCCTAGGCAATCTGCCGGAGAAGCAGCGCAAGCAATTCTACGAAGGCGTCTATGTCGATGAGGTTGACGGCGCGCTCTGGACATACGGAGTGATTGACGCAAATCGGTGCGGTGCGGAGAATATTCCTATCGAGAAGCGCGCAGCCGTGATGGTCGCAATCGATCCTTCGGGCGCTTCCGGGCGCGATGATCTTGGATCCGACGAAATCGGGATCGTCGTGGCCGCCAGAGGAGTTGATGGCGACGGTTATATTCTCGATGACCTGTCCTGCCGCGAAGCACCCGCCGTATGGGGCAGGCGCGCGGTTGTCGCATTTCATCAGTATCGGGCTGACTGTATAGTCGCGGAAAGCAACTTTGGCGGGGAAATGGTTCGCGCTACCATCCAAGCGGCGGACCGGGATGTGCCCGTTCGTCTCGTCACCGCTAGCCGTGGCAAGGCTGTGAGAGCTGAGCCAATCTCGGTGCGCTATGCGCAAGGCCAGGTTCATCACGCCGGCCGGTTCGCCAAGCTTGAGGACCAACTCTGCGCCTTCTCGAGCTACGGCTACAGCGGCAGCGGCAGCCCGGATCATGCCGATGCCGCGATCTGGGCCCTGACGCATCTCTTTGCGCGTGATGACGGGACCGGCATCATAGAATTTTACCGTCGTCAAGCGGAAGGCAGAAATGGCGCGTAATGCGACGCAGACGCGCTGTGCATAGATCGTAAATCGCAAAGGAAGCAGCATGGTCGATCGCAGCGCCGGAACAAGAAGTTGGTCGCTGAGCCCATATCAGGTCGATATCCGCTTCGACAATGTGTCGGTCGCGGGAAACAATGGTTGGTTTGGACCGCTCGAGCCGATGACCCCTCTGGCGCCGCCAGAGGTCGCGGGGAGGCAATGGGACTACCCGTCAGGCTATAACCTGTCGACGAGCGTCCGAAACTTCGAACCAATCACCTTCGCCACGCTGCGCGGCCTCGCCGACGGATATGACCTACTCCGCCTAGTTATTGAAACGCGCAAGGACCAGGCATCACGCCAGTCCTGGTCCATTGGCGCGCGCGATAAGACGATGAACTCGCCCGCGAACGCCGCGCGCATTGTGGCGACAACGTGTTTCTTTACCCGGCCGGATGGTCAGCATTGCTTCGCCGACTGGCTGCGGATCCTTCTTGAAGAAGTGTTCGTAACCGACGCGCCGGCGCTCTACATGCGTCGTAATCGCGTCGGCCGCCTGGCGGCGCTGATGCCGCTCGATGGAGCTACAATCAAACCCGTGATTGATGCGTTCGGTCGCACTCCAGAACCCTACATGGAAGGCGGCGCGCTGGTCTACCCGCCAGCCTATCAGCAAGTGCTCAAAGGTTATCCCGCAATCGATTATTCGGTGCGTGATCTGCTGTATAGGCCACGCAATATCCGCGTCAACCGCGTTTACGGCATGAGTCCTGTCGAACAGATCATCACCACGGTCAATATCGCTTTGCGGCGTCAGATGTATCTCCTCGACTATTTCACGGAAGGCAATATTCCCGATAGCCTGATCGGAGTGCCAGAAAGCTGGACGCCAGATCAAATCGCTTCATATCAGAAATATTGGGATGCCTATTTCGACGGAGATCTCGGCCGCCGCCGACGAGCGAAGTTTGTTCCGGGCGGCGTAGCTAAAACGTTCATCCAAACCAAGGAGCCCGAACTTAAAGGCCCCTTCGACGAGTGGCTGGCGCGCATCGTCTGCTTCGCATTTTCGATCTCGCCACAAGCGTTGACGCAGACGATGAACCGCGCCACCGCCGACACCCAAAAAGAACTTGCCGAAGAAGAAGGTTTGGCGCCCATTTTGGCTTGGGTGAAATCCCTGATCGATGACGTTCTCGCTAACGAATTCGATGCGCCGGATCTCGAATTCATCTGGAGCGCTGGCAATGAAACTGATCCGCTGACGCAGGAGACGATTCTCTCAAATTTCACGTCAAAGGGAATTTTGACAATCAACGAGGCTCGCGCTGCGATTGGACGCCCGCCATTGCCCGAGGCATCCGCAAATATGCCATTGGCGTTGACGACTGGCGGATATGTGCGGTTGCCGGATTAGGATGTTGTTGCGCTTTGATCATCGTGGGCATGATTGGGTCGTCGCGCCTGTGACAAACCCGACCGCGTCATATAGCGGGACAACTGCTCCGGTCGATGCGGTCCTGACTTGATCTACTTTTTAAATCGCTTTTCTCTTCATCTCTTCAAGAGCCAAGGAGCACGCATGTCTGCGCTGCGAATGTTTATACCGATTACCAAGGTCGACGCGGCGCAGCGCCTCGTCTATGGCCTGGCGACCGCAGAGGTGGAGGATCGAGCTGGCGAAATTTGTGACTACGTCTCGACCAAGCCGCTTTATGAGAAATGGTCCGAAGAGATCGCCAAATCCTCTGGCGGGAAATCTCTCGGCAATCTTCGAGCTATGCATGGACCGGTCGCGGCAGGCAAAGTGACAAGAATCTATTTTAACGATGCGGACAAGCAGATCGAGATTTGCGCCAAAGTGATCGACGATGCGGAATGGGCAAAGGTCACCGAGGGCGTCTACACCGGCTTCTCGCAAGGAGGCGCCTACGCCCGCCGATGGACCGACGAGGATGGACTGACGCGTTATACCGCTGACCCTAGCGAAATATCGCTCGTTGATTTGCCCTGTTTGCCGCAGGCCAGCTTCGAAATGATCAAAGCCGACGGCACCCGCGAACTGCGCCTCTTCGACAAAGGTCTCAACGCGGTAGTCCGATTGAGTAGTCTCGCTCAGGAGTTAGATGATCTTCAAAAAGAAATTGTGTCGGAAGAAAGCGACGTGCAGGATGGCTCAAATGGGCCCCACAAATTGCGCGATCTGGTCGCGCGCGCGTCGGCGGTTCTGCACGCAATGACGAACCGACAAGCGGCAGACTTGATCCAAAGTGATACGGTCCCGTCGAAACCGATGAAGATGTCGGCGAACTCTCGGGAAAGCGGCGTCCAATCTGGCGCCACCTTGTCAAAAATTGGCGCCCGCAACAGTGAGGCGGATCAAAATCGCGTGCAAAGCGTGCATAACACAACTGTCGAACTGGGCGCTGAGTGTGATGCCCACAAAAGTATGTCGGGGAGCCTCGAAAAACGATTCGATACGCTTGCAGCGACGCTCGCAGATGTGGTGCAGCGCGTGAGGCAGATCGAGGCGCAGCCGTTACCTCTGCCTTTCGCAGGTCATGCTCGAGTGGTTGCGAAATACGAAGACGCGGTTTCCGATATGCGGAGCGGCGAAACAACCGAAAAGCTTCTTCAGGACCCTGATGCGCTTTCGCTTTTGGCGATCAAGCTCGCGCAACGTAATGGCCGCGCGCCAATTCGCTGACGAAGGGCGACACGCCGGCGGATGCAACGAGCTGCTGACGCCGCGAAGCGGTTTTTTTCGCAAACAAGGTGAACCGCCACTAAAGGGCACGCCAGCGCGGCAAGTCTAACCGTCAGCGCGCCTTTCGTGAGCGGGGGGCGACAATTTTCAAAGATCGTTTTTGCAAAAGTTCTTCCGCCAGGAGTAAGCCATGACGATGCACACGGAATCCCAGGATATTCTGGACCGGCTCAAGACCGCACAATCGAGACCCCTCGGCGATCCGCGCTTAAAGAGTCTAATCGGACTCGAGAAGGGCAATTCCACATTCCAAGCGAGCGCGAGCGCCACTTCCGGCCTGACTTTTTATGATCTGGAACTAGGGGCCAAGTTCCTTTATCCCGTTTTGACTCCGTTGCGAAACGCCATCCCGCGTGTTTCCGGAAAGGGCGGCATTCAGGCGGCCTGGCGTGCGATCACGGCGATCAACACGACAGGGCTGCGCTTCGGCGTATCATCCGCGAACCGGGGAGGGGTTCTTGCGGTCGCGAACTCAGGACTATACCGCGACATACAAGGGCATCGGCGTTGAGACCAGCGTTGATTTCGAAGCGCAGTTTGCAGGTCAAGAATTTGATGACATTCGCGCGATCGGCGCCAAGACGGGTCTCGAGGCCCTGATGCTTGGCGAGGAAGCGATGATCCTCGGCGGCTGCTCCTCCGCTCCGCTCGGCGCAACGCCGACGCCGACGCTCGTGGCTAGCGCGAGCGGAGGATCGCTCAGCGCGCAAACGTGGTCCGTCATCTGCGCTGCCCTGACGCTCGACGGCATCATGAACGGATCCGTCGCCGGCGGAGTCCAAGGGCAGGTCACCCGCACCAATGCGGACGGATCGTCGGACACGTTCGGTGGCGGCGTCGCTAAGGCGAGCACGAACGCTACCGTGGCGACGACCGGCGCGACCGGCTCGGTCAGCGCAAGTGTCACGCCGGTTCGTGGGGCGTTGGGATATGCGTGGTTCTGGGGCGCGGTTGGCGCTGAGACACTGGGGGCGATCACTACTATAAACTCGGTTATCATCAGCGCGACGGCGACGGGTACTCAGGCTGCCGGACCGCTTGCCGCCAATGACAATTCCACTAATCCCCTGGCTTTCGACGGTTTGATCTATCAAGCCGTCAAGACTGGATCTGGATCATACGTCTATACAATGAGCTCTGGCACTGCGGGAATCGGGTCGACGTTAACGGCGGATGGATCCGGTGGCGTCGTCGAGATAGACACTGTCTTAAGATCGATGTGGGATAATTTCCGGCTTTCGCCCGACACGATGTGGGTAAGCTCACAGGAAGCGCTGAACATATCGAAGAAAATTCTGGCAGGCTCGCAAAATTCCGCCCAACGCTTCGTTTTCGAGACGGCGCAGGATCTTGTCGGTGGCGGAATCATGGTCCGCACCTACCTCAATCGCTTTTCGATGCAGGGCGGCAGCGTAGTGGACATCAGAGTCCATCCGAACATGCCAGCTGGCACGGTACTGTTCACCACGAAGGCTTTGCCTTATCCGCTCGCGGGCGTCGGCAACGTGATGCAGATTCGGACTCGCCAAGACTATTATCAGATCGAGTGGCCGCTCCGCACGCGAAAATATGAATATGGCGTTTATGCTGATGAAGTGCTTCAGCACTATTTCCCTCCGGCGATGGCGTTGATCACCAACATAGGCAACGGCTGATCAAATCCGGGGCGGCGAATCCTCGCCGCCCCATATTGTTTCGAACCAACTACGAAACCTGGAAGGTAGCCTAGAAAGGGTGAGCCGCCATGAAATTACGTATTCCCGAAGGTTGTGGCGCCGTTTCCCATTTGGGGCGGGGCCTCGACATTGCCGAGGACAATTCGATCAACGTTGATGAAGCGGATTGGGCGATACTTGCAGCGCACGGCTTCAGGCCGTGGACAGAAAAGAAGGAGGCGCCGGAGATCGCGCAGATGAGCCGCGAAGAACTCATTGTGGCCGCCATGAACGCTACCTTAAACGCCTTGCAGGCCGTCGCCACGGAAGAGATTCGGACCCGGCTTGTTGCGTCGGAGGCATCGAGTCTTCCGTTCGAACCGACAGTGGATTCGACAATGGTAGCGATTGAAGACGACGCCGAAGCAATATCTGCCCTCAGCCGGCAGCAACTCTTTGCGTTCCTACGAAGCAAAGGCGCGTCCGTGTCGTTGCCCGTCACCAACGAGGAATTACGCGCGTTCGCCCGTCAAGCCACAGGCTTGTGACCGTCGCTCCCGACTCTGGTTATTGTTGAGTGCCGCCCTTCGCTCTGAACTTCACGGCATAAGGTAGCCCTGACGCACCGGCGCTGATCCGATTGTCAGAGGCTTCCCCGATTAGCACAAGGACGTCGGCTCATGGCTTCTCCTTATGATCTTGCCAACCTAGCCGATCTCAAAACGTGGCTCGACATCGCAGGAGATGACGACGATCTCCTTTTGTCGCAACTCATCACGCAGCTGAGCCGCGCGATCTTGAACATTCTTGATCGGCCTGTAATTATACCAGCGACCTATTCAGAGACCTACGACGGAGGCAACGAACTGTCTATCGCGCTGAGACAATGGCTTATCAATGCGATCTTATCTTGTAGCATCAATGGTGTCGTGGTTCCTCAGGCGCCGCCTCTTGTTGAGGGCGTCTCCTACCAATTTGGCTATGTTTTGGATGATTCGGACGTCGCTCCGCCCGGACGCATGCAACGACTATCTTTGCGGCGCCGACGCTTTTCCCGCGGACTACAAAATGTCGCGGTTTCCTATTCCGCCGGTTATCAAATTACAGGGGAGAGCGCTGTCGCTCCGGCCGGGCCCCCTTACACTCTATCTCCGCTTTCGCCGTATGGGGATTGGGCCAACGATGGCGGCGTCACTTACGCCGATGGCGATCCGCTGACGCGTGTCGCGGACAATCCTGCGGTGGGACAATATTCGGTATCCGGAGGCGTGTACACATTTTCCGGGGCGAACTCTGGCGCCGCGTTGAGTCTCACTTATGGTTATGTGCCTGCTGATCTCGCGGTGTGCTGCTTGGATTGGGCGGCCGAACGCTACTCCTATCGTTCCCGCATTGGTCAGCAATCTAAGTCGCTTGGCGGCCAGGAGACGATGTCTTTTCTCGTGAAAAATGTTCCGGATTTCGTTATGGCTGCGTTGCAGCCGTATCGGCGTGTGGTTGCACCGTGATCGAGGCGATGTTTGATGCTGGTTCCGTGCAAGATGCGCTTTTGGAACGGGCCGACGCGCTTCGAGCCGAGTTGGAAGCGAGAATCGAGCAGAAATTATCGGGCGAAAAACTGCAGGCTCGCTCGGGCGCGCTTGCCGGATCGATTCAATCCTCAACGGAAGACAATGGCTCTGGTGCATCGATTGTTGCTTCGAGCGTCGGCGTCCCTTACGCAGCCATCCAGGAGTTCGGTGGAAAGACCGCGGCTCACGATATTGTCGCAGTGAAAGCAAAGGCTCTCGGTTTCGACGCAGGGGCGGGACGGGTTTTCGCCAGGGGAGTGCATCATCCAGGTTCCATTATTCCGGCGCGGTCCTACATTGGCAAATCCTTCGCCGAAAAGAGTGGTGAGATCGTTGCTAGCCTCAAAGAAGCGGTGCTCAAGGCTCTGGGACAAGATTAGAACCAAAAGAGCCAATGGTTCGCTGCACGAGTAATCTGAGGTTGTTCAGAAGGGGGGAAGACCATGGGCGCGCCACAAAGGGAAACCGCCGTGCAAGCATTACAGAACCTGCTTGCAGGAGCCTACGCATGGAAGAGTGGGCCTGCGAGACGCCTGAAGCTTTGGAGCGACGTACCGGCGATGAGCCGTCCGGCCTGCTTCATTTTCGAGGGAGGTCAAGAATCCTATTCTTGGAGCGAGAGCGCGTTGCCGAAGCGCACCATCGAAGTCAAGGTCTTCATCTATCTCAGCGCCAAGGATCCAACCATCGTGGGCGCTGCCCTCTTGAATAACGTGATGGATGCGCTGGACGAGGCGTTCGCGCTTTCCGGCGTCGACCTTTCGACAGGCCGAAACACGTTGGGCGGCGCCGTCTACCATTGCCGCATTGATGGGAAGACCTTGAAAGATCCCGGCGATCTTGACGGCGACGCGCTGCTGATTCTTCCGGTGAAACTGATCCTGCCATAGGCATTCGAAAATTAACTCGCGAGGCGACGTTTCCGCCGCTAGACCCGCCTTGCGGCGGGGTAGAATTAGTCCAACGAAAGAGGTCATGCATGTATAGTTTCGGCTCGGGCGTGTTGTTCGGAACCCGCACGGACATCGCGAATGCTACGCCGGTCAACTTCGGGTTAGTGCAGGAGGTGACCATCGAGGAGACGGCGACCATAAAAGAGTTGACAGGCCAGTACCAGCGTCCCGTCGCGATTGCGCGCGGAACGATAAAGACGACGGGTAAGGCGAAGGTCGCGCGCATTTCTGGATTGGTTTTCGCCAATCTTTTCTACGGCGTCGTTCCAGGAATTGGTCAAAGCGCGACCGCCTTCGGCGAAGGGCCGACTTCGATTCCGACAACGCCGTATCAGATTACGGTCGCCAACGCCGCCACATTCGCGCAAGACGTTGGCGTGATCAATTATGCCACCGGACTTCCTTTGACGCTCGTTGCGTCGTCTCCTGCCGCCGGCCAATACTCGGTCAATACAACGACTGGCGTCTACACATTCTCGTCGGTTGACAATGCTGCTGGCGTCAAGGTGCTGATCAATTACACATACGGCATCGCGAGTTCCGGCCAGCAATTCACGGTCAAAAATCAGTTGCTTGGAACAACGCCGACTTTTCAGGCAAATTTTTATACAACGTTCCAAGGACAGGCCATATCGCTGAAACTGAATAATTGTACCTCGAGCAAATTGAGCTTCCAGACAAAGCTTGAAGATTTCGTCGTCCCGGAATTGGATTTTTCCTGTTTTGCCGACGCCGCCGGCAACGTGATGACCTGGTCGTTTGCGGAGGCATCGTGATGCGCCCGCGCTCTGAGACAATTCGATTGGGCGAACGTGAATGGACGGTGCGGCCGCTGACGCTGCGTCAGGTGCAGGAAATAGAACCTATTCTTATTGAGAATGCAACCGCGACGAAGGGCAATGTGACGGCGGCGTTAGCCATTGTCGCGATCGCCATGCGGCGCGAGCACGCCGAGGCCGCGGCTGCGCTCGGCGACGTCGAGGCTACGGCTCCTGAAATCGGCGCCGCGATGGCGATAGTCCTGCGTCTTGGCGGGTTTCTCCCAGCCTCAGCCGACGGAGATGCTGGTCCGGGGGAAGCCTGAGCGGGCGCGGCGCAGGCGCCGCTGCCGCCCGCATCGATTTTGACTTCATCTACGCAAAACTCATGACAGCTTGCGGCTACACGCCAACTGAGATCGATGAGATGACCCTTCACGACGTCCTGGCGGCGTTCACGTATTGGCGCGACTATCCTCCGACGCATGAACTCCTGAAATGCGTTTACCACATCGAGCGAAGTCCGCGATCGGCGTCCTCGAACAGCGTCGTCGATCCAAGTGGGATTGGCGGCCTCATGACGCGATATCCCGACGGTTTCGTTCGCGGAGCCGAAGGCGGTTGAGACAGCGTGGCTGCGGCGTTCCGGGGAACGCCATGAGCGAAATGCGGAAATAGTCTTTGAACTGATCGGGCGACTCTAAACGGGCCTCCGCTGAGCCCTGCGGGGCCCGTGAACGGCCTTCGGGCTGGTCCGCGCGCACGTCGGCCGAAAGGCCTTCTATGAGATCGATTCCGATTAGAGTCGCGTAATATCCGGTGATGACGGAATCAGACCACCTTCGGCCGATACTACCCGCAGTAAAGTGCGGAATGGAGTTCTCGGTTGCAACACAGATAATTCGGTTTCTACAGGCATTGCTGCCTATGTCGTCGATATACGCGGCGATCGCGCTTTTCAAGAGTTTCGCATATGGCCGATGACGTAACCATCAAGTTCACCGCAGATGTCTCAGATCTTCAAAAAGGTATGCAACAAGCCGCAAGCGCCGTCGATGCAACGGCCGCGACGCTGCGCAGTGGAGCGAGCCAGATCAATACCTCCTTCGCAAGCTTGTCGCAGGCCTTTTCAAGCAACGCGGCGCAGAGAAGCGCCCTGACGCGAGCCTCCAGCGACGCCGAGCTAGCGGTCGCGCGTCAGACGGAGCAGGGCCGGTACGACATCGCGATGAACAGCGCGAAGCTGCAATCCTCGCTCATCAAAGAGCAAGCCCAAACGGGCCAGATGTCGCGGCAGCAGGAACTATCGAGTTTGCTGGCGTTGGAGCAACAACGGGAAGAGATCGAGACGCAGCATCTCCAAATGCTTCGAGGAACCTATCAGCAAGGAACGCTTGCCTTTGCGACGGTTCAGCGTCAGATTGAAGAACTCGCCAGCCAGTCTGCGCTGAGACGCCAGGAGATCGAACGCGAGGTCAATCAGCAGATCTACGCCGATTACAGGCACACATTCGAGCAGATAGGATCGAGCATTACGAGTTCGGTCATGGGCATGATCCAGGGTCATCAGACGCTAGGACAGGCCGCAAAGAAGGTTGCCTCATCGATCGTCCAATCGTTCATTGCCGCGCGTGTGAAGATCGTTGCGGATTGGCTGGCTGGCCTTGCGACCCAGACAACGGCGACCGTCACAGCCCAAACGACGCAAACTGCAGCCGCCGCCGCGGGGGCAGGTGCGCGAACAGGACTTGAACAGACTGCGGCTGCAGCGTCAGACACGGCGGCGATCGGCTCCGTCATGAAAAGCATCATGGCGTCAGCTGGAGAGACTTTCGCGGGCATCTTCGGCTTCCTTTCGCCAGTCATGGGACCGGCTGCGGCTGGTCCCGCCGCTGCGGGGCAAGCCGCCGTCATGGCCGTCGCCGGCTCGTTTGCGGTCGGAACCTGGGAGCTCCCGAACGACATGATCGCCCAGGTCCACAAGGGCGAGATGATCGTCCCCGCGGCGCAGACGCCGTGGGCGCAAGGTCTCATGGCGAATGCTGCGGGTGGCGGCGGGCAGAACGGCGGCGACGTCCATGTCCATCACGCGACGAACATCAACGTGTCGGCGATGGACGCGCAAAGCGTTCGGCAATTCTTCAAGGACAACAGCAAGCGAATCATGCGGACGATCAGCGAGGGAGTTCGCACCGGCGCTCATCTCGGCTTAAGCAAACTAGGGGGCTAAGTGATGTCGGGTACGTCAACTCCTTTCATTTTCACTGGAGGCGCACAGGTCATAAAGTCGTCTGCGTCGACCCTGTACGGGATCGATGGGATGGCCCCGGATTCTGGCTTTCTCCAAGTCTACAACAAAGCGAACGCGCCCATAATTGGAACGGACATCCCTGTCGCTACGTTGCCTGTCATAGGGGCGCAGAGGGTCGCCTACCCTATGCCTGAAGGAATGATCTTGTCCAATGGGCTGGCCGGTCATATTCACGCGCTACGCGGTCCCGGACACAGGAAACGTCATCAATGACGCAGCCGTCTTTCTTTTTCGGTTTGCGTAGGCGCTCGCCCCTCCATTTCGCCGGCAAATAAAGTGGGCAGTCGATTTGAGCTACGTCAACGGCGTGAACCTCATGCCTGCAACAGGCGAGTTTACCTATTCCCCGACGGCTTACCAAGGCGCGCGGCTCGCTGCGGGCGCGCTGCAGCCTATGACGGGGATCAACAATTATTCGGCTGCGGCCGGCGGCGGCGGCGATGTCGTCACTTCAATCAATCAGCTGCTCGCCGCTTTCCCTGCCTGTACGACGGTCGCGCTCGTGGTTGCGTGGTTTTTCAACTCTGAGAATGCCGCCTCCTGCGATGTCTATCCCTCGACAACTTACATCAATCCAACGCCCTATCAGTCGTTCGAATACTGGAACGGGTCCGGTTGGACGCGGACGAGCTGGCTGTGCTCCAGCCTGACGGAATCGTCCTCGGGGCTCATCCCAATCTCACAGACGAATGGCTCCTTCACCTATGGGGGCACGCCCTCGGACCAATCCATCGTCCACTGCATCCAATACATTAAAGGCAAAGGTCTTCGGGTCGTCTTCTATCCATTCCTGCTCGGCGACATTCCGGGCTCGAACCCATGGCGCGGTCGCATCACTTATTGCCCTGAGATAAACCCGTCGACAGGATTGCCGGCGAACCCCGATGTTTCCAGCGCGGCGTCGGCCGCCGTGGCTTCCTTTCTCGGCTCCGCGGCGACCTCATGGTTCACGCGAGACATGACCAATCTGACAGTCAGCTATTCCGGCTCGCCGACGGACTGGACCTTTAGAAGGATGATCTTGCACTATGCCAATCTTTGCGTTGTGGCCGGCGGTGTGGATCTATTTCTCCTGGGGTCTGAGCTCCGAGGTCTTGAGACAATTCGCGGTCCCTTCTGGACCGAATCGGGCGCGGTCAGCGCCGGATCTACGACGTGGGATTATCCTTTCGTTTCCGGCCTCGCGACGCTCGCATCGGATGTGCGCTCGATCTTTGACGGAGCCGGATACACGCGCGACCGAACCGGATTACACAATCTGATCTCCTACGCGGCTGACTGGTCGTCATGGATGGGGTATCAGCACACCCTTTCCAATCCGTCGAACCCTGGCCAATGGCCGCATCTTGATCAGCTTTGGGGGGATGCGAACATCGATCTTGTGTGCTTCGACAACTATCTGCCCCTCTCCGATTGGACGGCTGCGACGAATGGCGGTCAGGATGCTGTGAACTGGTCTGCCGGAGCGCCGAGCGCTTGGCCGCCGGCGGACCCGAATGCGGTCGGGCTCAGCCTCACTGGCCAGCCGACGATTTACAACATCCCCTATCTCAAGGCGAATATCGAGGGCGGCGAAAAGTTCAACTGGTTCTATAACGACGGAACGTCTGCATTCGGCGTCGATCCCAACGGTTCAGACCTTCGCGTCACCTGTCCGCGAGGCGACCGGCTGTCGCAGGATCGGCAACGCTATTATTCCGGCCAGGAGATTCTTGCCAATAAGCAATTGCGCTGGTGGTGGAATAACCAGCACTATGCGATTTACCCGACGATGCTAGGCGGAAGCTGGAATCAGCAAGGGTCGCCGACGCTCTGGACGGCCAACGCCAAGTCGATCACGTTCACCGAATATGGGTTCCCATCGAACGACAGATCGACGAACCAGCCGAACGTGTTTTTCACCGGCAATTCGATAGAGAGTGCGACAGCCTATTGGTCGGTCTGGGATCCGTCCAACGATGGCGGCTATCAGCCGCGGGGTGACCAGAGCTTGCAATTGCTCGCCTTGCAAGCCTTTTACGAATATTGGTTCACGGACACGCCGAGCAACAACGCGACGGTCGACGGCGTTGAGATGATCGAGTCCACATTTTGCTCGGTATGGAATTGGGACGCGCGCCCGTTCCCCTGGTTTCCAAACCAATCCGGCGTCTGGGGCGACACCGGGAACTGGCAAGCGGGCAACTGGCTTTCCGGAAAGGGGCCGTTCATCGCCCCGCCGGTCGCCGACGCGCCGCCTTCCCCGGGAAGTTGGCCGGCTTTCCCCGAACTTCCCGGGCAGGGCTGGGGCGTCATCTACCGGCCGGAATTTGCGACTGGCGTCGCCGAGCACTCATCAGGCCGGTCGAGCCGTTTGTCGCGCATGTCGTTTCCTGTTTATGAGATCGAGATCAGAGCTGGCCTGACGAATTTGGACATCGGGATAAGTGGAGTTTCTGCCTGAGAGCGGCCAAGATGGCCGCAGCGCAGGAGAGACGATGAGCAAACGACCCCGCCGGAACCACGCGCCGGCCTTCAAGGCGAAGGTGGCCTTAACCGCGATCAAGGGCGAAAAGACGCTGGCCGAACTGGCGCAGCAATTTGATGTCCACCCGAACCAGATCACCCAATGGAAGGCGCAGCTGCTTGATGGGGCGGCCGGGATATTCGGGGCTGAGGCTCGTTCCGAACCTGTGGCGCCGGCGGTGGATTTGAAATCGCTTCACGCCAAGATCGGCGAGCTGACGCTGGAAAACGATTTTTTGGAAGGCGCGCTCAGCAAGGCCGGCCTGCTGAGCGCAAAGCGATGATCGACCGTTCTCACGCATTGCCGATCGCCAAGCAGGCGAAGGCGCTGAAGATCAGCCGCGGCAGCGTCTATTATCTGTCTCGGCCGGCGTCCGCGGCCGATCTCGCCATCATGCGCCGCATGGACGAACTGCATCTCGACTTTCCATTCGCGGGCAGCCGGATGCTGCAAAATCTCCTGAAGGCCGAAGGCGTCGAAATCGGCCGCCTTCACGTCGCCACGCTGATGAAGCGCATGGGGATCGAGGCGATTTATCGCAAGCCAAACACGAGCAAGCCGGCGCCGGGGCACAAGATCTACCCTTATCTGCTGCGCAAGACGAAGGTCGTCCGGTCCGATCAGGTTTGGGCGATGGACATAACCTACATCCCGATGGCGCGCGGCTTCGTCTATCTCGCCGCCGTCGTCGACTGGTTCAGCAGGCGCGTGCTTTCTCATCGCGTGTCGATCACGATGGAGGCCGACTTCTGCGTCGAAGCGCTGGAGGAGGCCTTGGCGAAACATGGGCGGCCGGAGATTTTCAACACAGATCAAGGTTCGCAATTCACCGGCGCGGCCTTCACAGACGTTCTTCTCAAAGCCGGCGTCGCCATCAGCATGGACGGCAAGGGCTCCTGGCGCGATAACGTCTTCGTCGAAAGGCTCTGGCGATCCGTCAAATATGAGGAGGTCTATCTCAGGGCTTACAACACCGTGGCGGAGGCTCGCGCCTCGATCGCCAATTACTTTCGCTTTTACAATTCCCGCAGACCCCATTCGAGCCTCGACCGGATGACGCCAGATCAGGCCTATTTCAACCGGCTGTCGCAGATCGCGGCGGCCTGAACCCGGCAGGAATTCCACTTATCAAACCGGAAATTCTGTTCAAACAAACCGAGCCAGCTCTATCACGTTCGACATATTACGAATGTCGGCGCCGTATGGGGAGCTGCAAATTTTGATGAGCTTCGTCGAGCAACAGTTCGGTCAGAAATCGCCGTTCACCTTTTCAGTTCCGGCTGAATTGCAAACGACGCTCGGGCTTGGCGCGAATTTCCTCTGCCGGTTCAGCGACGACACCGAGGATTTCGAGGAATTCATGAATTTGATTTTGCAGATGCAATCCTTGAAGCTGCGGACTGTGAAGGGGGAGTGACTTGACCACGCCTCCGTCATTTCCTGCGCTCCCTGGCCAAGGTTGGAGCGTCCACAAAAAGCCGACCTTCTCGACGCGCGTGGCGTCCCATGTTTCGGGCCGCGAGGCGCGCACGCCGTTCTATTCCTATCCGCTCTATGAGTTCGAGCTGTCGTTCGAAGGGTTGGATTCGGCCGGCGCGTGGCCTTCGCTCGGCTCGGGCAGCTTGCAAAGCCTCATGGGACTCTTTCTGCAATGTCAGGGTCAGTTAGGGACGTTCCTCTACACAGACCCGGCCGACAATGCCGTCATGGGGCAGGCCATCGCCATCGGCGACGGCTCGACGACAACGTTTACATTGGTCCGCACGCTCGGCGGTTTTACCGAGCCCGTTTCATGGGCGGCGACCGTCGCCAACGTCAAGCTCAACGGCACGCCGACCTCGGCTTGGACGCTGACGGAGCCGAATACGCTGACATTCGCCACGGCACCCGCCGGTGGCGCGGCGATCGCTGCCGACATCAACTACGCGTTCAATTGCCGTTTCCTAGACGACCAGAATGATTTCGAGAACTTTATGGCCGGCCTGTGGACGGTGCAATCGTTGAAATTCAGGAGCGTCAAACCGTGAGAGCGTCGACCGGATCCTTGGCGACCTATCTCGCGTCGCTGCGCGGCCAGCCGGACCCGCAAGCCTTCGTCGCAGATCTGTTCATCTTCACGACCAACCCGGGACCTCCGAACGGTCCGGCGAATCCGAGTTCGCTTTCGCTCTATTGCACGAATGCTGACGTTCCGATCACATATCAGGGGCATGTCTTCGTTGCCAGTTCGATCCTCGTCGACGGGCTCAAATTCAAGTGCTCGACCGGTTTGGAGGTGGACCAGCAGCAGATCACCATCGCCGCCCGGCCGACCGACACTTTCGGCGGCGTTCCCTTTCTACAGGCCATGCGCAACGGGCTCCTCGATGGGGCCGAGATCACGCGGACGCGGGTTTTCATTAATTCATGGTTGCCTTCGGACTGCGCCAATCCAATCGGTGGAACGATTCTGTTCAAGGGACGCGTCGGGACGGTTGACAGCATTGGCCGCACGTCGGCGCAGGTGACGGTCAATTCCGATCTCGTTCTGCTCGACATCCAGATGCCTCGCAACCTCTATGCGCCGAACTGCCAGCACCGGCTTTATGACGCCGGCTGCACGAAGGTCAAAAGCGCCTACGGCACCAACGGAACGGTCGGAGCGAGTTCGACGGCCTATCAGATCAATTGGACGAACGCGCCAGGCGTGGCTTTTTCGCAAGGC
Organism: uncultured Alphaproteobacteria bacterium; assembly: GCA_963789645.1. Taxonomy (GTDB): domain Bacteria; phylum Pseudomonadota; class Alphaproteobacteria; order Rhizobiales; family Beijerinckiaceae; genus Methylocapsa. Next base: position 1,452,064 of record CAWBLM010000013.1, read on the forward strand.
ACCATCACCTTTTCGTCAGGCGCCAATACCGGCGCAACCGCGAACATCAAGAGCGCGACGACGAGCGCGCTTTATCTCGCGTATCCGTTGCCCTATGCGCCAGCGACGGGCGATGCGTTCACGGCGTATCAAGGCTGCGATCACACGCAAGCGACATGCAATGGCCGCTTCAAAAACCTCACGAATTTCAGGGGATTCCCATACGTGCCTCCGCCAACCTTTGCGATCTGACGATGAAGACCGAATTGCACGAACGCGGGCAGGTCGTCGCCGAGGCCCGCAAATGGATCGGCACGCCCTACCACAACTGCGCCGACGTGCCGAGCGCGGGCGTCGATTGCGGAATGCTTCTCGTGCGCGTTTTCGCCGACACGGGCCTTGTCGAGTCCTTCGATCCTCGCCCCTATCCACCGGATTGGCATCTGCACCGGAGCGACGAGCGCTATCTTGGCTGGCTGTTCGATCGTACTGGCGAGGTTGAATCGCCTGGCCTCGGCGATGTCATCGTTTTCAAATACGGCCGCACCTTCAGTCACGGGGCGATCGTCACCGGGCTTGATCCGATCACGGTCGTTCATGCGTTCCAACCTTATGGGCGAGTCTGCGAGGAAGGCTTGTTGCAAAATATCCAACTGATCGAACCGAAGCGCCCTCGGCGTCACTTCAGCGTGTGGGCAAAGAAATGAGCTTCCTGCGAGGAGATAGGGGAAATTCTCAGATTCCGTTCTATACCGGGTTGCAGGTCCAGACGTCGAGCTCGTCGATCCCGATTCAGATCGTCTATGGGGCCAACAAAATCGCGCCAAACTGCTTCTGGTCCGGCAACTTCCAGTATAAGGCGCAGAAAGCCGGGGGGAAGGGCGGCGGCCAGGTCACGGGCTATACCTACACCTGCGACCTGATGCTCGGCCTCTGCGAGGGCCCGATCAACGCGGTCGGCGGCGTCTGGAACAACAATTCCATCACCTATATGTGGAATTTGGGCCTCGGCCTGTTTTATGGATCGTCGCTCCAGACCGAGTGGGGCTATCTCGATTCGGCTTTTCCCGATCAGGCGCTTTCCTATCGCGGCCTCGCCTATGTCGTGGGCGAGGCGTTTTATCTCGGCTCGAGCCCCAACCTGCCGGCGCTCTCTTTCGATGTCCACGGCGTTCTCGTCGGGACTGGCCTTCTCTCCGGCAATGAATGGGATGCGAGCCCGGCGCTGGTCATTCAGGATTTCTTGACTAACGCACAATACGGCGTCGGCTTCCCCGCCGCCAGCATCAATTCGTCGACGCTGCTCAGTTCCGGCGGCAGTGCGTCCTACCAGACCTATTGCCAGGCTATCGGCCTCGCCATCTCCCCCGTGCTGTCCAACCAGGAAGCGGCCAACAGCACTCTGGCGCGGTGGCTGCAACTGACCAATGCGGCGGCTGTCTGGTCGGGGGGCGAGCTGAAAATAATTCCTTATGGAGACGTCGATTGGAGCGGCAATGGCGCGAGCTACGCGCCGAATCTGACGCCGATTTATAATCTGACCGACGACGACTTCATCCATGAAGACGGCAAAGATCCGGTAGAGGTTGTCCGCAGCGATCCGTTCACAGCAAAAAATTGGGTATCCGTCGAGTTCTTGGATCGCAACAACTGGTATGACTCCAGCATCATTCAGGCGTGGGATCAGAACGCGATCGAGCTCTACGGCCTCAACGTCATGCCGACTGTCACAGCGCATGAGGTCTGCTTTTGGTGGATCGCTCAAATTTCGGCGCAGCTCATCCAGCGCTCCGTCTACATCCGCAATACCTATCACTTCAAGCTGTCGTTCGAACACTGCCTGCTTGAGCCGATGGACCTCGTGACGATCACGGATTCCGGTCTCGGCATGAGTAATGTGACCGTGCGGATAACCTCGATCGAGGAGGGTGACGGCGGTGTCCTCGCCGTTGAGGCGGAGGAGTTTCCAACGGGCATAGCGACGGCGATCGCTTATCCGGTTCAGGGCGGCGTTGGATCACAAAATGTGATCGGCCTTAATGTCGTTCCGGCGCCGGTCAACACGCCACTGATCTTCGAGCCGCCGCCCGCCCTGACGGGCGGCGATGCGGAGGTTTGGGTTGCACTCTCCGGCGGCGTCCCGATTGTCCATAAGCTCGCCGAAGACAGCTCGACCGGCCATCATTCGGCGCAATGGTCCGGGCCGTCCGGCGCCGTTGGGGCGCTGGCCGAGTTTTCTGTCTCGGTCAAAGCAGCGGAACGCGCGGCCGTCAGCATCCAGGCTTATGACGGGGTCGTTACGAGCGAGTGTGAGTTTGATCTTTCGGCCATGACGGCGACGCCGGCTTCCGGCGCGGTGTTCACGAATGTGGGGATGACGGCGGGGAGCGGCGGCTTCGTCCAGGTTTCGGTCTTCCTGCCGCTTCAAGTGGCGGGGCAGCCGACCTTCACCTTGCTTGTCGCTCAACCGGCCGGGACGATCTCTTACGCCGGAACGTTGGGCGCTGGCGTCGACGTGTGGGGGCCGCAAGTTTCGACCGGCGAGGAGAGCCTTTCCGCGCTGTCCTCGACGCCAACTCTCGCGGGATCGACCTTCGCGGCGCAGTCTTCCATTGCGACGCCTGAGGGCGCCGGCGGCGGCGTCGATCCTTATTGGGGCGGCGCTTATGTCTATCTCTCGACGGACGGATCGACATATGTGCAGGTCGGGCAGATCAAAGGACCGGCGCGGCAAGGCTTCCTAGCGGCTTCGATCGCGGCGCCGAGCGCCCAGCCAGATACGACAAACACGATGGCCGTCAGCCTCGTCGAGAGCGGCGGTGAATTGGCTTCCGGCACTGCGGCGGACGCGCAGGGCGGCGTGACGCTCTGCATCGTCGACAATGAATTGCTCGCCTACGCGACCCCGACGCTGACCGGGCCGAACGCCTATAATCTTAGCTATCTCGCGCGAGGGCTGTATGGCTCGACGGCAACAAGCCACGCGACGAACGCGCCTTTTGCGCGCCTCGACGATCTGATTTTCAAATACTCGCTGCCTACGGTCTTCATAGGCGCGACGATCTACATGAAGTTCGCCAGCTTCAACATTTTCGGGCAGGCAGTCCAAGACCTCTCGACCTGCGTCGCCTATTCCTACACGCCGGTCGGCTCCGGGACGGTTGGTCCGGTCGCGCAGGCGCTCGCTGTCGGGTCAAATCTTGACCTCGGCTCCGTCTCGACGACGCCGAATGAGGCGGATTCATTCGGCCTCGCCACAGATCCCTACATCACGCCGCTCGATCTCGGCACGGCCCCGTAAGAAAAACAGATGTCTGTACAACTGCAACTGAGGCGCGGCACGGCGTCGCAAGTCGCCTCCTTTACGGGCGCCATCGGCGAGCTAGCCGTTGACACGACGAACCGGCGTCTTGTCGTAAACGATGGCGTGACGGCGGGAGGCGTCCCGGCCAACGGCGCCTATGGGCCTTATGGCTCGGGCCTACAACTCAACACATTGGAGGGCTCGATCGAGACGATCACGCCAGGCGGCATGACCTATACCTCGGCGCTTCAGATACCGGCGCGCGTGATGGTCGTCGGCGTCTCGCATCGAGTCATTGCGGCGATCACAGGATGCACCGCTTTCGAGGTCGGCGTCGCTGGCGCGCCTGCCATGTTCGCCACCGGCATTGGAACAGCTGCCGGCTCGGCCAATGCGGGCATTGGCGGCCCAAACAGCTTTTATTCCGCCACTTCGTTGCTTTTGACCTCGACGGCGGGCGGGAATTTCACAGGCGGCTCGATCCGCTTCTCAATTCAATATCTAACCGTTGCCGCGCCGACGTCCTAGCGCGGTTTCGCGGCGGAGTCATCCGCCTCCTGATTCAATATCTACCGTCGCCGAGGCGCAAAATGACCACTCAATACATGTCCCCACCTGCAAGCGGTCTCAATAATAGCATCATAGCTAACGGCCGCAGCTACTCCAGTGCGCCGCGCGTCCCGATTGACGTTCAGAGTGCTGACGTCGCCTTGCTTACGGCGAATGGCTGGAGCCCTTACAATACGACGTTGGCGCACGCGTGGCCCGGTCCGACGGATTTGTCTATCCGCCAGGCCGCGCTCGACATGATCGTCGCTGGCGGAGGCACCATTCATTTGCCGGTCGGCTTCATCACGCTCACCGCGCCGCTGCCGCTCGCCGATTGTATCAGCTACGTCGGCGTCCCTCCCACCCAAACCTATACCATCGATGTCGCTGACGCGCTTTGGACGTTCAAAGGCGGCACGGTTTTGCAAGGCAACGGCACGTTCAGCGCGTTTGTCTATAACAACACCGCGCTCGGCTCGCCTGCGGCAACATTCGACGGCCTAACCGGTGTCGCCATCAAAGACATCGGCTTCCAGAATTTTTACCGCGGCATTGACATGGGCGCGGCAAATGCCGGCTCGCTAGTCTGGTCAACGCTCGAAAATCTGGCGTTCACGAATATTCAGGATTGGGGCGTTTCGCTCATCAATTTCTTCCACGTTCATGTGACCCGCATTTATACTCAACAATGCGGGCTGCGGTCTTCCTCCGCGGCGCTCGGCATCATCTCCGGCGCGCAATACTACGGACAAATCTATCCGAGCGCATCTTGCCAGCTCGGCAACTCGTTCGTCCGCGACCTCTATAACGAGGGGCCGTCGAGCGGAAACTTTGTGCGCTTCCTCCGCGGAATTGTCTTTGAGGCGAACGGGTCAACCTCTCTTCTAAACGAGCTGCACGTTGATGGCGTGCAGTCGAACAAGCTCACCACTTCGCAGCTTTCGGACAGCGCCGTCGTCGTCACGTCCGGCAATACGTCGCTGCAAGTCACGGATAGCACCCAATGGGTTGTAGGAATGCCGTTCCGGTTCACCACGACAGCCAACGGTTTCAACCTAAATCAAACCTACTTCGTCGCCTCGATCGTTGACGCAACCCATATCACGGTTGCAAACTCTCGTTTGACTTACGCCGCGCCGATATCCCCGACCGGCTCCAGCACTATGACGGCGACAAGCTACGGCTTCCCCAACTTGGAAATCTGTTGCGTAAGCGGCGCAGCTGGTGTGACCAATTCGAGGTTTGAAGGTATCGACGTCGAGAACATAACGGAAATCGGGGTATATTGCGAGTTCGCATCGCCATGTGTGATTTCCATTAATCAAGTCCCTGTGGCGGGGACGCCTCTTGTTATCCGCAACTGCAGCTTGTTTGCCTACTCGCGCAACACGGTCGCTTACGATTGCGACGCCAACTCGTCGAACAACTCACGGCTTGACGGGGCGCGCGGGCTTGCGCATCAGCGCACGATGCCGGGTTATGGCATTGACCTTTCAACCGGAGTCGCTATCAACTTCTTAAACGTTCGCGGCAAGCTCACAACCGGCCCAGATCTAACGACCAACCAGCCTGATTTTTACATTAATGCTGGCGGGCTCGGGATCGGCACTGCGCTCGGGCAGGCATACCAAACGCGCGATACGGCGGAGATGCTGCCGTTCGGAGACACTTATTTCAACGGCTCGACAGGTGTCACGTTCACACTGCCTACAATCGTGACTGACACCCTCTACGGCTCGACGCACATCGGCATGCCGATCGCGATTTACAATTTCTCGGCGAACACCATTGCGCTCGCAACGTCGTCGTCGCAGACCTTCAACAATGTTGCCTCCTATACATCGCACACCATTGCGGCGCAAACCATCTGCAAGCTGAAAGCGGCCAAACTGTCGTCTGGCACGCTGATCTGGGCGATGAGCAGCGAATTGATGGTCGTTTCCGGATAATGATACGGTTCAACGAGGCTAAACTATGCGCGCGGATCTGCTTCATGTGATTGGGGCCTATTATAATTTCCGGCGCGGGCGGGCGCCACGGCGCCTCTTTCATGAATGGATCGAATATCAACTCGATTCCGGCGTTGCATTGACACTGGTAGAGTTCGCGCTCGGCGAGCGGAAATATGACCTCGCGCCGGAAGATCAGCGCCTGAAGCACGTCCGCTTGCTGCAATTGCGCGGGCACTCCGCCAATGAACTCTGGATCCGCGACGCCCTTGTCAATTGGGGCGTCGCGCATCTGCCTGAGGATGCAAAATATATTTGCTGGGATGATACTGATCTGCGCCACACGCGCTCGGATTGGGCGTCTGAGACAGTCCACATGCTCCAGCATTACCGCGTCGGGCAAACTTGGTCGCACTCGATTGATCTCGGTCCGAACCACGAGATTGTACCGAACGACTGGAACCACGAGACGGATCGGAGCTTCTGCTGGGCGTGGCTACAAGGCGACCTGCATCCGCAATGGATCAATGAAAGCGGGAGCTCCGGCTCGCCTCCGGTCACGGCGGCTGGGACACCCTTGCGCAAACAGGCCGGGGCGCTCGGCAAGCGCGATCCGCAGAAGGATTGGCGCGCGCACACTGGATATTCGTGGGCGATGCGCCGCGAAGTGTTCGAGAAGATCGGCGGCTTGCTCGATTGGATGGTCACTGGATCGTCCGATTGGCACATGGCGTTTTGCTTCGCTGGATATCTCGGCAAGCCGGATAGCCGCATGTCGCCCGGCTACCGCCGCCGGCTGACCGAGTTCGCGCGTCTTTGCGACGCTTATGTCCAGCAGGACATCGGGTGTGTCCCCGGGACGCTCCTGCATGGCTGGCACGGCCGCAAGAAGGACCGTCAATATTTGAGCCGCTTCGACGTCATTCTCGAAAGCGGTTTCGATCCCGACGTCGATCTTGTCTATGACTCGCGCGGGATTCCAAACATCATCAGCGACAACCGTCATCTCCGCGATGGGTTGCGGCGCCTGATCATGCAAATGCGGCCGGACTCAATAGATACATGATCGCCGTCGCAAGGTGACGCGAACAGCGCGGATTAGGGGTTGAAATGAAAAGGCTTTTTGCAGTGCTCATCTTCATGAACTCGCCTGCCTTCGCGATGTCGCCGACGCTCAAGGACATTCGTGATAGGCGCCAAGAGCAATTCAGCGACGCACCGGCTGATCAATACGCCGCTAAGCTGAAAAGACGCATTCTCGGCTCGCTGTGCAACACCAAGGCGGAAGAAAAGATGAAGAGCGGAGAAATGGTCGACCGTCGATTTGAGATCGAGCGATGTGTCGCTGATGGCAGCGGCGCGTTCGGGCCGTCGCTTTGAGGTCAACCCCTTTAGCGGCCCGCTTTCGAGCGGGTTTTTCTTTGCCAAAGGAGTTCACCGATGGCTGCTGGAAACTTCCAAAACTGCCTGCCCTACACCTTGAGGGAAGAAGGCGGCAAAAGCAACGACCCGCGCGATCCCGGCGGGCGCGCCAATGAAGGCGTGACACAGCGGACCTATGATGCCTGGTGCAAAGCGCGCGGCGGTCCGCAGCGCGACGTCTATCTAATGCAGTCGGCCGAGCGCGACGCGATCTATAAGAGCGAATATTGGAATGCGATCGCCGCCGAGAGCTTGCCGCCGGGCGAGGATTTGTCCGGCTTCGACTACGCCGTCAACTCCGGCCCAAAGAAGGCGCTCAGCGCGCTCGCCAGGGCCAACGCCGGGTCGCCGCCGCTCGGTAAGGTCATCGACAACATCGCATCCGAACGTCTCTCATTCCTGCATGGCCTCGGGACATGGCGCGCTTTCGGCAAGGATTGGGGCGAGCGCGTTGCACGCATCGAAGCGCAGAGCCTGCGGATGGCGAAACTGCCGCTCCTGCCGAACGTCGCCGCCGCCAAGTCGCGCAAGCAAAACAGCGCCGATGCCGCGAAAACTATCCCGATGGCGTCGCCGGCTGGGGTCGTGGCCGCCGCATCAACCTCGCTTCACGTCGGTCCCTGGATCGGTGCGGCGATCATTGGCGTCGTAATTATCTCATCGCTGATCTGCGCCTTCAACGCATGGCGTCAGGGGCAGCGCGCGGCGACGCTCGAAGGCGCCGTCGACGATATGCTCGCGGCCCGCAGAAAGGCTTCCGCCGCGCAACAATCCGTCGCCGCATCAATCGCGGCGCAAGAGGCGAAGCTGTTCGCCGCAAAGGCGGCGATCGCAGGCCCGCCGCAACCTTCCGCCGTACCCGCACCGGACCCCGCAACGCTGCCCGCACCGAGAAGCTAACCGCCATGAGAGTGTTTTTTGACTTTATCCCACTTGTGGTTCTCATGAGCGTCGCCATCAATTTCTACGTCAACGTCATCGATTCGAAGATGGCCGAGACTGCGAGAGTGATGGGTAAAGCCAAGACCGTCGCGGCCGCTTCCGGCTTTGCGAAGCTGTGGGCGATCATCGAGGGATGGAAAACGCATATACTCGCGGCGACTGCCGCGTTAGCCAACGCCTTTGCGCTGACCCCACATATCCTTGGCTATTTCGACGAGGATCTCCTGCGTGAGTGGCAAATGCTGCCTTGGGCCTCTGTAGTTGATGAAAAGACCGCCAATTTGATCACGCTTGGCTGCGCCGTGCTGATCGCATTGACGCACACGCTCGGGCTCAACAAAGCGGCCAAGACGCCGCCCCAGGGGAGCTGACCCCGTGTTAACGATCCTACTGACTACAGTAGTGCCCGCATTGTGGAAACTTGGCTCCGGCGCGCTAAGCGGCTTGTTCGGCTATTTGACCAATAAGCAGAACGTCCAACTTGGTGAGGATCAGGCATCGCTTTCCGCGCTGGTCGCCACCAATCAGGCCAAGGCGCAATGGCTGACCTCGCTCGGCCCGATGATCGTGTCGTGCACCGCCGGCGAAATATGCGTCTTTTACTTCGGTTCAATTGTGTTTGATTCGATCTTTCACTTCGGCTGGGGCATTTCCAAGCTGCCGCCGCCGTTTGATCAATATTTCTGGGTGATCCTGAGCGCTTTCATTATTACCACGCCTTTTGCCGTGAGGGCGAAATGAAGATCGGCGTCCTTGTCCTGACCTGCCTCGCCTCGACGCCGCAGGAAGACTGCACGAGACAGACGGCCATATACGTGCGCGAGCTCATGGCGGACTCCGTCATGCAATGCGCGATGGCCGGCATGACTACGGCCGCCAGCGATCCGCGCGGCTCTGATGGCCTGTGGACCAAGATCGTCTGCGGGCGCCCTGGGAAAGAGGAGCGCGCGGCAAATGTCGGTTCCCGAGAGCAATGACATTTGGGCTACGATTGGAGCGGGCGGGATCGGGACCGCGCTTGGCATCTTCGGCACAATCGTCGTTGCCCTCATCAATCGACAGCCGCCGATGGCCGTCTTGATCGATTCGCGCATTCGCACGCTGATCGAGGGATATGACAAACACATCAACGACCTGCAGGAGGAAATCCGAAAGCTCGAGGCCAAAGTCAATGCGCTGACAGCCGAGCTCGAGCAATGCGCAAAAAACTGCGAGCGTAACTGCTCCCGCGCCGTGGGCTAAGCGACTAATGGCGACGCGGATGGATTGGCCACGCTGCTACAAGCGCGCATTCGAGAAATGGGGGGATGCAGGATTCGCGACGCCGGGCGTAGCCGGCGCGAAAGGCTCGGCCGTATCCGCGACCGCGGCTAACTCCTGCCTCGTCGATGATCGACGGGGAGACTGGAATGCCGGCGAAGCGGGAACTGAGCATGCGACAATTGCGACATTTGTTACGGCTTCACCATGATGGGGTGAGCGCGCGCGAGATCGGGCGACGTCTGGGCGTGGCGCGCAGCACGATCCAGGACAATCTGAAACGGGCCGCGGCGGCGGAGCTGAAATGGCCATTGCCGGACGACGTCTCCGACGACGCTCTTGAACGCAAGCTTTTTGGCCGCGCCGGAGTTGCGCCAGGCCAGAGGCGGCGGGTCGAGCCGGACTGGGCGGATTTGGCGCGCGAACTGAAGCGCCCTGGCGTCACGATGATGATCCTGTGGGAGGAGTATCGGGAAGTCCATCCGGAAGGCTACGGCTACAGTCGCTTCTGCGATCTGCTGCGCGGGTTCGAAAGGCGGCTGACGCCGGTGATGCGTCAGCACCATGTCGCCGGGGAAAAGGCGTTCGTGGACTATTCGGGCAAGCGGATCGGGATCGCCGATCCCGCCACCGGCGAAATCCGCGAGGCGGAGATTTTCGTCGGCGTGCTCGGCGCCTCGAACCTCACCTATGCGGAGGCGACCTGGACGCAGCAACTGCCGGACTGGACCGGCGCGCATGTGCGGATGTTCCGCTTTTTCGGCGGCGCGCCGAAGCTGCTGGTACCGGACAATCTGAAGAGCGGCGTCATCAAGGCCTCGTTCTACGACCCCGAGATCAACCGCACCTATGGCGCGATGGCGTCGCATTACTCTGTCGGAATCCTCCCAACTCGGCCAAGAAAGCCAAAGGATAAGGCCAAGGTCGAGGCTGGAGTGAGATTTGCCCAGACCTATATTCTCGGGCGATTGCGCCGGCAAACCTTCTTCTCGCTCGCCGAATGCAACGCGGCCATCGCGCTTGTCATGCAACGCATGAACGAGCGTCCCATGCGCAAACTCGGCGTCAGCCGCCGGGAGTTGTTCGAGAAGATCGAGCGCGACGCCCTCAACGGCTTGCCTGCCGAGGATTGGGAGTTCGCGGAATGGCGGCGCGCGCGCGTCAATCTCGACTATCACATCGAAGTGCATGACTTCCTGTATTCGGTTCCGCACACGCTCATCCGCGCCGAGGTCGATGTGCGGATCACCGCCCGCACAGTCGAGATATTCCATCGCGGCCAGCGCGTCGGCGCCCATCAGCGGCGTTACATGGGCCGCAAGCACGGCACGGACCCCGACCACATGCCCAGCTCGCACCGGCGTTACGCCGAGTGGACGCCGGATCGGTTCCGCCGCTGGGCCGGCAAGATCGGCCCGAGCACCGAAGGGTTGATCATCGCCGTGCTCGCCAGCAGGCCGCATCCCGAGCAGGGCTTCCGCACCTGCCTTGGCATCTTGCGCTCTATCGCGGCGTCGATCCGGCCCGCGTCGAGGCGGTCTCAGCCCGCGCCCTCGAACTCGGCGCGCTCAATTGCAAGAGCGTCGCCTCCCTCCTTGCCCAGAAGCGCGACAAAGCGGCGGCCCAAGACGGCGGCCAGGCGTCGCTGTTCGACCACGCCAATGTGCGCGGTCCCGGCTATTACCATTGAGAGGAAATCCGTCATGCTTGCTCATCCGACACTCGAACAATTGCACGCCCTCGGTCTTCACGGCTTGGCAAAGGGGTTCAAGGAACTCGAAAACAAAGCAGAAGCGCGCGGCCTCGATCACGCGGAATGGCTCGGCCTGCTTCTCGAATACGAAATGACGCTGCGCCGGCAGAAACAGTTCGAAACGCGCGCCAGAGTCGCTCGCCTGCGCATCAAGCCAGCGTCGAGGACGTCAACTATCAAATCCCGCGCGGGCTCGACCGCGCCCTGTTCCTTAAGCTCGCCGCCTGCGATTGGATCGCCGAGCGGCGCAATCTGCTCATCACCGGCGCCGCCGGCCTGGGCAAAAGTTGGCTGGCGTGTGCGCTCGGGCACAAGGCCTGCCGGGAAAACATGTCCGTTCTCTATACGCGCATCCCAAGGCTCTTCGCCGATCTGGCGATCGCGCATGGCGATGCGCGTTACGCCAGGCTCCTGCGCTCGATCGCTCGCGTCAAACTGCTCATCCTGGATGATTGGGGGCCGGAAACCCTCACGCCCGAGCAGGCGCGCGATCTCCTCGAAATCGTCGAAGACCGCTACGACAAGGGATCTCTCATCATCACCAGCCAGGTTCCCGTCGACCGCTGGCACGACATGATTGGGATACCAACGCTCGCCGACGCGATCCTCGACCGCGTCATTCACAACGCCTATCGGATCGATCTGGCAGGAGAAAGCCTGCGCAAGACCGCGTTCGTCCGCATGAAATCCATGCGCTCTTGACCAATCAGGAACGGCGAAACATCATCAATCCTGACCTGTGGCAGCAAACTGCAAAGTGGCCGGCTTCAAATCGGAACCCCGGCCGGCTTCAGATCGGAACAGGTGGCCGGCTTCGTATTGGAATGCATGGCCGGCTTCTCGGCTCACCCACGCGACCGAACGCGTGGCGCGCCGGTTCACCCCGCCGCGGCCGCCATCCTTTCAAGACAGACGAAGCGGCGCATATTGTAGACGAGGTTCGTCATTCCGATCTTGCACCGCGCGCGAACGATGCCGATGGTGCGCACGAGCTCGGCTCCCATGCCGTTCTTTTGATCGCCAAATACATGCTCGACGCGGGCGCGCACCTTCGAGCGCGTCGTATTGGCGGCCTTCTGCGCCTCTCTGAGTTTGCGATTGCGATAGGCCCTGCGATGAATGCGGCTCTTGAGGCCGCGCTCAGCGAGCTTTTGCTCGATCTCATCGCTGCGATAGGCGCTGTCGGCCCACACGTCCGAAGCCGTGTTGCTCGTATCGAGAACATCTTCGAGCTTTTGACTGTCGTGCACGCTCGCGTCGCTCACCACGTAACGGCGCACGAACTTGTGCCGCCGATCGACTCCGATATGGTTCTTGTAACCGAAATACGAGCGTTCATGCTTCTTCGTCCAGCGCGCGTCCTTGTCCTTCTGGTGGTTCTTGGCCGGCTTGGATTTCCAGTCTTCCGGCGTTTCGCCTTCTTTGATCGTCTCATTGTCCTTCGCGCGAATTGTGTTGCTTTGGAGCCGATACGATCGTGCGTCGATGATCTGCCCGCCCACGGCGAGATAGCCCTTGTCCTTCAAGAACCCGTCAAACAGATCGAACAGCTCTTTTACCGCGCCCGCCTTCGCCAATGCTTCGCGATAGAGCCACAAAGTCTTGGCGTCGGGAGCCGCATCCTCCAGCCCCAAACCGAGAAAACGCACGAAGGAGAGGCGATGCGAAGCTGATATTCCGTTTGATCATCGGAGAGATTGTAGAGCGCCTGCAACACTAGCGCCTTGAAGATCACGACTTCATCCCAAGGCTTGCGTCCCGCCGAACTCTTGCGTTCCGCTTCGCTCTCTGCGAAGCTCGCCTTTAATCAGCGCCGCCTTCAGCTTCGGCCGGAAGGATTTGAAGGGAACCATCGCTGCAATCGCTACAAGCGGATCGTTCTTTTCGTTGAGACCATCGTAGCGTCGGTTCAAATCGGAGAAGCCAAGCTGTCCCACGCCAACCTCCTGCGCTCGGAGCATGAGAATTTTGAATTTGATTTACGCAGTGGAGGGAAGCAAATATTTTTCGAGGTGCCAAAAAGCATGTCCGCATTCGGCGCTATCGCCAAGGATATAATAAATTGAAATATCGTCGCTATTTGCTTTATACCTCTTTACTTAAAACAGTTGCGGAATGAAGTCGCAATTATTAATAAATAGACGTTGCTGTTCATATTACTACAAATCAAAGTTAAAGAAATGGTTCAGTATTTGACAAGAGCGTTTTTAATCCGTCGAAACGAATTCGAATGCGTTCAGGTGCGGCGAGCGGGTCTAGGCCGTTGCGTGTTTCGCGCCGATGAGGAGGCCAGGAAAAGATCCTTTATTAAGCAGTATACAGCGGTTGATTTTTTACCATTTGATCAACCTGTTCTCCGGTCTGAAAAGCGATTATCAGCAAGAACCCAGATTTGGAGCGCACCGCGGCGATGCGCCGATGAACGGCCTTGGGGAGGGGCGAAGTCGGCGCCAAAATGTTGCCACCCTGGGAGCAGACGGCTACACGAGTTGGCGTTGAGGCCCCGCCGACTTTCAGGAGATCAATTTCATGCCCTTGCGGCTGGATACGAGGAGCGCCGATTTCAGCGTTTCATTCGAAGCGCTCCTCGCCACTAAAAGGGAAGTGGCCGAGGACGTCGATCAGATCGTGCAGAGCATCATAGCGGAGGTCATCGCGAGAGGCGATGACGCCCTCGTTAGCTATTCACGAAAATTCGACAATGTCGACCTCACAAAACTCGGGTTGCGCGTCAACTCGTCGGACGTTGACGCGGCCATCGACCGCTGCGATCCACAGGCCCTTGCAGCGCTGAGACTCGCGCATCAGCGGATCGTCGCCTTTCACGAGCGCCAATACCCGCATGATGAACGATTTAGGGACGAGCTTGGCGTTGAACTCGGGTGGCGTTGGCGGGCGATCGAATCGGTCGGGCTTTACGTTCCTGGCGGGACGGCGAGCTATCCATCGTCGGTCTTGATGAATGCGACGCCGGCCAAGGTCGCAGGCGTCGATCGGATCGTTATGGTCGCGCCCGCGCCACAAGGTGAAATCACGCCTCTGGTCCTAGCGGCTGCAAAGCTCGCGAGCGTCGATGAAATTTATAGGATCGGCGGCGCGCAAGCGATAGCGGCGTTGGCTTACGGGACCAAAACGATCCCCCCAGTCGTCAAAATCGTCGGCCCCGGAAACGCCTATGTCGCAGCCGCCAAGCGCCGCGTTTTTGGAGCGGTCGGCATCGATATGATTGCCGGGCCGTCCGAAGTTCTGATCATCGCGGACAAAACCGCGAACCCCGAGTGGATCGCGGCTGATCTTCTTGCACAAGCGGAACACGACGCTGCAGCCCAATCCATCCTAATCACGGACGACGCCGGGCTTGCCGAAGACGTCGAATTGGCTATCGCGCGGCAGTTGGCGTCGCTTCCGCGTCAGGCGATAGCCGCCGCCAGCTGGCGTGATTTTGGCGCCCTCATTCTAGTAGCTGAACTGGGCGAAAGCATTCCCCTGACCAATCGTTTGGCGCCGGAGCATCTGGAGATCGCCACGGCCGACCCCGCAGCCCTCGGCCAGGACATTCGCAACGCAGGAGCGATCTTTCTTGGCGCCTTCACGCCGGAGGCGATCGGCGATTATGTCGGAGGCTCCAACCATGTCCTGCCTACGGCGCGCTCCGCACGGTTTTCATCGGGCCTCAGCGTACTGGATTTCATGAAGAAAACGTCCATTCTGAAATGCGGTCCCGAAAGTCTCGCAACCCTTGGCCCCGCCGCGATAGCCTTAGGGAGGGCAGAGGGCCTCGATGCGCACGCACGCTCCGTGGCGCTGCGTCTTAATAGGGAAACGTCATGAGCGGAACGGATCCCGCCCCTCGCAATCGCCTTGTTTCGGTGACGCTGGATGAGGCCTCGATTGGCCGCAGCACCGCGGACAAAGAGCACGAACGCCAGATTGCGATTTACGATCTTCTTGAGGAAAACAGCTTCGGCGTTCCCGGTCACGACGCCGGTCCCTACGGGTTGAAAATCGCCCTGCAGGACGCCAAGCTTGTCTTGGAGATTCTCGACGAAAACAATGCCCCGCTCGTCGCGCACATTCTCTCTTTGACGCCGTTGCGCGGTTTGCTCAAAGACTATTTCTTTGTGTGCGAAAGCTATTACGCTGCGATCAGAACTGCGATGCCCGGACAGATCGAGGCTATCGATATGGGACGACGGGCGCTTCACAACGAAGGCGCCCAGATGCTGATCGAGCGCCTGAAGGGCAAAGTCGATTGCGACGTCGATACGGCGCGCCGCATTTTTACCTTGGTCGCCGCATTGCACTGGAAAGGCTAGGATCCATGCCTTTGGAAGGGGACGCCAAGGCGCCGCCGAGATGAAGGCTGGGATCAAGGACCGCCCGCATTCCGTCCTCTTCGCCTGTACGCAGAATTCAGTGCGATCGCCGATGGCCGAGGCTCTGGGAAAGCATTACTTTGGAACCGAAGTCTATTTCGATTCCGCGGGCCTGAGGAAGGGCGAACCGGACCCTTTCGCCATTGCGTCGATGGAGGAACTCGGCATCGACATGTCCAAGCATCGCTCGAAGACCTTCGATGACCTCGAAGACGGTTCTTTCGATCTCATCGTGACGCTTTCGCCTGAAGCGCACCACAAAGCGCTCGAATTTACCCGCACCTTGGCGATAGACGTTTTGTATTGGCCTACGCTCGATCCGACGGCGATTGAAGGTTCGCGTGAGCGCGTGCTCGAGGGCTATCGCGACGTCCGCGACAGTTTGCTCGAACGCATTGAAAAGCTTCTGGAATACCGCCCCATGGGAAATCTTTAGTTCAAGGTCCGTTCGATCTTCTGCTCGGCCAAGACTTCGCGCCGCGCGCGGCGAGCCGCTAAGGTCAGGCATGAGCGAATCGCCTCTTTCGGAGAACCGTCTCTTTCTCAGCGTCGAACGGTCGGCGCTCGGGGTGTCCTGGCGGGATCGGCTTGATTCTGGCGGTCAGGCCCGAGCGCTCGCCATGTCGCAATTGCAAGGCTACAGCGACATTCTGTCTCGGATTCTCGCCGGCCGTGGAATTGGGCCTGAAACCTGTGAAGAGCATCTCGATCCAAGCCTGCGGCGGCTTTTGCCCGATCCCCATTGCTTGCAAGACATGGAGCCTGCGGCCGAAAAGATCGCACGGGCGATCGAACGCGGCGACAAGATCGCGATATTTGGCGATTATGACGTCGACGGCGCCGCCTCTTCCGCTTTATTCGCCGATTATCTGACTGCGTGCGGCGCGCCGTCGATCGTCTATGTTCCGGATCGGATTTTTGAAGGTTACGGACCGAACATCGCTGCAATTCAAAGCCTTGCGGCGTCAGGAGCCAAGCTTCTGATCACGGTCGACTGCGGCTCAATGAGCCACGAGCCGCTAGCCGAAGCGCGCCGGCTTGGCCTCGACCCTATCGTCATCGACCATCACCAAGCCACCGAGACTTTGCCGGACGCGCTCGTCGTCAACCCGAATCGGCAGGACGATCTATCGAATCTCGGGCAGCTTTGCGCCGCGGGGGTAGCGTTCATGACGCTGATCGCCGTCCATCGCATCTTGCGCCGCGGCGCATTTTTCTCTTTGCGGCCCGAGCCCGACCTTCTTGCCGGACTCGATCTTGTGTCGCTCGCAACCGTCGCAGATGTTGCGCCGCTGACCGGGCTCAACCGCGCCTTTGTCAGGAAAGGCCTGGCGGTCATGAGGCAGCGCGCGCGGCCTGGGCTTACCGCTCTCTTTGACGTCGCCAAGATGAATGGATCGGCAAAGCCGTACCATCTCGGCTTTTTGATCGGTCCTCGCATCAATGCTGGCGGACGAATTGGCGATGCGGCCCTTGGCGCGCGGCTGCTCAGCATCAAGGAGCCGGCAGAAGCGCGCAGGATCGCAGACCAACTTGATCGCCTCAATCGCGAACGCCAAGTGCTTGAGAGCGGAACGCTCGACGAAGCGGAAGCGCAGGCGCTTGCCTGCGCCGGATCCAACGACAAAGGCGCCGCAGTCGTCGTCGCGGCGAACGATTGGCATCCCGGCATTGTCGGGCTGGTCGCCGCGCGGCTCAAGGAAAAATTTCGCCGGCCCGCCTTCGCCATCGCTTTTCCAGGCCCCGATGGAGCCGGGACCGGGTCTGGACGCTCCATTCCGAGCATTGATCTTGGCGGCGTTGTTCGCGCTGCGGTCACGGCGGGAATTCTCTTGAAGGGCGGCGGTCACGCCATGGCGGCCGGGATCACGATTGCAAAAGAACGCGTCGAGGATTTTCGCGGTTTCCTTGAGGCCACGCTCGCCGAGAAAGTCGCCGAAGCTCGCGCTTGTCAGGCGCTATTCATCGACGCCGCGCTGACCGCCGCTGGCGCAACACCGGCCTTGATGAAGGCGCTGGAGCAGGCTGGGCCTTTTGGCGCGGGCAACGCTGAGCCCGTGTTTGTTTTGCCCGCGCATCGGCTCCTCGACGTCTGCGAGGCCGGCAATAACGGCCATGTCCGGTTTCGCGCCCAAGCTGGCGATGGGGCCAAGATCGACGGGGTCGCGTTTCGCGCTACGGCGCAGCTGCTCGAATGCGCGCTGCGCTCCGCTCGCGGCGCGCATGTCCATTTGGCGGGGACGCTCGCCCTCGATCAATGGGGCGGGACGGAGCGCGTCCAACTGCGCCTCCTGGATCTTGCCCCCACGGCCGGCCGACGCATGTCGTGAACCGCTTTGCCAACTTGCCAGCCCGGCAATCGCCCTTTATATCTCCGGCGGCCAGGTGATGAACATGCGAAACATGAGCGTTTCGACCTGCGCGCCCATCGTCTAGCGGTCTAGGACGTCGCCCTTTCACGGCGAAAACAGGGGTTCGATTCCCCTTGGGCGCGCCAGTGAAATCAATAAGATACGGCAACAAGCGCGCGGCCACGTTGGCGTTTGTACGGAAAATATACGGAAAAGCTGTTCCCTGACAGCCCTGATTGCCGGTGAACGCCGGCGGACCGATGCCAGCGGGTCTCGATCCGGGCGCAATCCCTGGTAGAGGTCAGCGCCCCTCCCTCAAAATCGAAATTCGCGCTCTGACCCTTGCTGCATTTGCTGCACTTGCTGCATTTCCCGTCAGCATATTGTTTTTACTTGCCTTTCTCGTGTCGCAACCTGTTGCTGCGCGCTGCTGCACTTGCTGCGACTCGGGCGCCTCCGCCTCGACCCATCCCTAAGCCGGTGTGACCAACCCGGCGCGATCCGACCATCCGTCTTGCCGGCGGGCGTCGTCGCGAACGTGCTTCCCCGTTATGTCGAATTTCTGGCGATCAGCCAACAGGGCACCCGGGGCCGAAAATGGCGGCGATTCGGGCAGTTCGTAGTTTCCGTAAGCGCGCCACCAAAATTTTAAAGTCGCTGACAATCGTGTTCCCCCCGCCTTGGGCCCAAAATTTTTTTCAGGCAAATCATTTAGAGGGCGAACTTTCGATAGCTGCAGCTTGGCCGGGGTAATGCGCTCTCTCCGTGCGCCTTCTGATCGATCGGTGGGGCGGGTGGCTCGCCGGCCCGTCCAGAAGGGCCGCGGCATGCCCCGCCGGGGGGAGGGCGGTGGAAAAATTATTTGCGGCTTATCGCCCGTCGCTCGATTATCGCGGCAAGTGCTCGTTCACGTGCCTCTTGCCGCCATGAAGCGATAAGATACACCGTGGCGGGATTTATTCGCGTGGCCTCCCCCTCAAACGCGACTTCCTGCATTTTGCAGATCCCCATCGTAGCGTCTGCAATTTCATATGCAGAGCCGGGAGCTTCAGCGAGGCGTGTTGCAGTTTCCTTGATGCAATCGAACCATGCGCCAGAGGTCACCAATTCTCTCGCGCCCGCACTTAGACAGCCGCCAATCAGCAGCGCGAGCAGCAACGGGCATATCGGCCACCCTAAACGCCAAGCCAATCTCGCCATGGAATGATCCTTTGGATTGTCCTGTCCATGACGGCGGGCGATCCTCGTCCGGCGGGTTGGAACTGTCGGACCAAGTAGGTTTTTCGTCACGGCTTACCAAAATAGCGGTCGTGAGGGAAACCCCGCGCCAGACCGAAAAACCTTCTCGCGGCGGGGGCCTAAACGCTCGGGCAAGCTAGTTGCTTGCACTATTGACACGCTTCATTATTCGACTGTCATTAGTCAATTCAAATTAGCATGCCGATGTCAGGGAGGGAAGGCCCAAGGTCGAAACGGCTTGCGGGCTCAAATCACCACTCGCCGTCGGAGCTGTGTTGTGTGCGTACTCGCAGGGCTTGGACGGCGGCAGCCTTTTCGACCTGCGTTGCCCCCCGGGGGCGTTGTTTCCCACAGCCGTGCCCAGGCGGCGCGTGTGAACGTTCACTCGGCGGGTTCTGGCGCGGGCAGCGTGCGTTGATCGCCACCGTTCCACCATTTCCGGCGCCGCTCGATGGTCTCGTGCGATGGCAGGCGGGCGAGCGTCGTCTGGTGAGGCTTCCGGCGGATGACGGCGAGCTCCAAGCCGAGCGCATCGAGGGTGGAGGTCAGGCTCATGGGGCCATAGTTTTTTATGCCGGCTTCGAGCTTGCTGGCGTAACCTGTCTGCAAGCCCGCGGCGTCGTCGAGATCGAGTTGCGTCAGGCCGAGTTCTTTGCGCCGGGTCGCCACGGCCGCGCGCAGCCCGTCGTAATCGCGAACGACGGCCAACGGCTCAACCACGCGCTTGTCGGGCTCATCAATCATCGACGGATTCTTCCTCTTCGCGCCTGACACGGATGACATAGCCGGCTGGGCTGGCGTGGCGCCAGGGCGGCCTTCAGCGCGGCGTTCTCGGCCTTCAGGGCAATGTTTTGGTGCTTCATCTCGGCGCGCGCTTTGTTACAGCGCTGATACTTCGCGTTGAGTTCGTCGCGCAGCCGGCGAAGCCGGACACATTCGTCATATTCGGCCAGCGTCGGCAGCGGGTTGGGGAGCGGATTCCCTTCGGCGTAAGCTTCGACCGCCTTGTCGTAGGCCTTGCGGAAGGTCGGGGATTTCGCGAGGCTGCGGCCAGCGCTGCGGAAGTAGCCGACGGCCTCAGCGTCGAGGATGCCAAGCGGGGTGCGTGTTGGATCGCCGTGGCAGCCAACGATCATCATTTCGATCATGCGCAGCATTCGCCGGGTCAATTTGACCTTATCGACGTACGGCTTGTCGTCGGGCGTATCGTCGGGCAAATCAACTGTGGGATCGTCGCTGATCATGGGGCAACTTTACTCGCGCGCGAGCAACGCGGTCACCGCACCAGGATTTGACGCCCTACAAGCTGTGGATCACGGCCTTGCCGCCATGCCGGCGCCGATCTATCGCCGGGTGACACTGGCGCTGATCGAGGCCCCGCCTAATTCAAGTGTGCCGCCATCGCTGGCCCGAGCGCGCGTCCATGCAGCCTAAGCTTTGAGGGCGAAGCTAACGACGCTAGCTAAAGTCCGCCGCGGCCTGCATCAGCCTTTCTGTGGCTCTGGCAGAGCGCCCGCCGACTTGACATTAAGCCAAAGGGCCACGCTAATGACCACCGCGCCTCAAAGCCCGTAAGGAGACGCAGGGCGAGATTGCCCGCTCCTACGCTGTCAGTAGGTGGACGATTTCGAGGCTTGAGGGGTGACGAAGATATTATGTGGTTTCTGTATCCGCAATTGGCGCCCCTCAAATCGAGAATTCGCCCGGCCCAGCGTCTCAGGTCGATTCGATTGGTTGATTACGCGTTATCTAGGCAGCGGAAGGAGTTGAACATAGTGAAGCGAGAAAGATGGACTGAAGCCGAACTGAAAGACCTTCCGGCGGAAGAGCCTAATGCATTTGACCGCAAGAGCGGTAAGCTCTTCGAGGATCAGGGCAAGTTTCTCAATTCAGTCGCAAAGGCACTCTCTGCTTTTGCGAACTCTGGCGGCGGATCACTGATTATTGGGGTAGCGGACGACGGCACACCGGATGGCCTTCCCGCATTCGTTGGCCGAACTGCAATGCGCGATTGGATCGAGCAAAAAATACCTCATTTGCTCGATTACCCGATCTCGGATTTTCGCGTTCATACCGTCATCAAAAATGACCCGTCCAGCATCCCGGGTGGTAAAGAAGTGATCGTCATCGATGTTGGCGATAGTGCCGCCGCACCCCATCAAAACAAACGCGACAAGATTTATTATCGCCGCGAGGGCGGTCGATCCGTCCCTGCTCCCCATTTCTATTTAGAGTTGCTCCGTCAACGCCTGACCAATCCAACTCTCCAATTCACATTGAAGAAAATTGACCCGGCTGATGTGTACGAGCACGACGACGGACTTTTTCTGCGCGTCGAGCTGAAATTTGAAATCGTTAATGTCGGTCGAGTTGCTGCCTATGATTGGCAGCTAAGCCCCCGCGCAATTCGCCGCGAGAATGAAGAGATCAGTCAAGCGAGATTGGCCGCTGATTACCGTTTTGCAGATTTTCCTAGAGGGGGGGTAGGACTAAGATCAATACCACTTACCAGAACTATTTTGCCAGGTTGCACATTCGTAGAATCCCAAGCTTTCGGATGTCAGTTGCGGCCAAAAGCACACACCGAAGAGGTAGTTCGGGAGGAGATTGAAACAGTGCTCGCGGCAACCACCTTCTATTATCAGCTTGCTACTGAAACCTATCCCGGCGAATTGATGCCGATCCCTTTGAAGCCTGTTCTCGATATCGATGCACTTGCTACTGCTGTTCGACAGAAATGCTTGGAGTTTTTTCACTTCTGAATTGCACCTTGGTGCATATCGCGCCGCTGACCATGAAACGCGCCCTCGCCTTTCCGGTGTTCCGCCGCGTCCGTTAAGACTTCTCGACACAAATCACAAATCTCGGCAGGCTGGGCGGATGCGCGGCGCGTGATTCGCCGCGTGACGTTTCCGCAATTTGTTTGGAGAGGCAGACCGTGGAAACTCAAAACCCGCACGATCGCGCGCCTGACAGCGATCTGACAGCGAATTGTCAAAGCCGCGGTCGTCGCGGAATCGATGAGCGCTTGGCGGGCGCTGCCGGTTCACGACAGATCGCTGGCAAAAGCGCTAGGTTGGCGTCAGATCGCGCCAGACCTTGAAAAGCTGGCGCATCGCGTCCTGGCTGCGGGTGATCGAATAGATTGCACATGCAGCCATCGAAGCTGCTCGGAGCAAGAGCGTCAAGCTTGCGTTTGCGTGGTGGAAGTCTGACACTTGAAATCCGAGGCGAACTACCGCTTCCGACCCGAAGCGGACCTCCGCCAACCGCGCCCATAAGTGGCGGGAGCTGGCCGAAAGCAGACTGGCAGCTTTTGAGTAAGGAAAGGCTGCAAAGCAGAGTGCTCCCCAGAGTCGTAGAGAACTCAGGAGCAGCGACGGCGGCCTAAGCGGAGTTGGTCGCCTTCCCCCACGGCCCGACCGCATCCACAATGTCATGGTCGAGGAACTTCTTGTCGCGCTCGTCGAGGCGCTTCTCCATCGCGCGCTTCAGTACGGTCCGGTTAAGTTGCACATGCGCGAGCTTGAGGGCAAAGAAGTCTGTGTCCGTATTTTGCGCTTTTGCGTCATCGCACATCCATGTCCACGCGCGTGCATCCGCCGAACGCAGAAACAGGATCCACGCGGCATAGGCCGCCACCGCATCCGGCGCCGCGAGATAAGTGCGCCACCAGTGACGAGCGCAGGCTTCGCGCCAGCGCAGACGGGCGGCCGTGCGTCGGAGGCCGGCGCTGTCCGTGAGTATCTCGCCTTCGGGCCATGCTTCGGCGACGGGAAGCATATATCCGGCGCCCAGGCCGGCAAGCAGAGTGCCGCGTCGTCGCCGCCACACCAACGGCGACGCCTGATCCGCGGCTGCCGCTGCGGCGATCCAAGGAGACTTCCCGTTGTACGAAGCTGCGACGGCGACGTTGAAGAGGTCCTGATCCGTATGGCAGAGGGGCAAGCTGATAACTTCATCGCGAAGTGCGTCGACGGGTGCCGAATCGGGCGCGCGAAATACGATGTGCAACATTTCGTCGATGCCCGCCGCTCCAAGGTAGCGTGTCGCCATGGTCAAGCGAAGCGCACGCCACAGCGCCACGCCACGCGCGGGCTCGTGAACGAGCAGCGCCTCGCACAGGGCAAGGAAAGCGGTCTCCGCAAGTCGCACACGCCGGCGGAAATCCGTCGTGATGTCGCGAGACCCTTCGAGCCAGCGATCAAGCATGTCGAAAGCATGCCGGATCACGGGCTCCATATCGATGGCTTCGACATTCGCGAGATAAAGACTCGCCCCTGAC
Source organism: uncultured Alphaproteobacteria bacterium (assembly GCA_963789645.1). Classification (GTDB taxonomy): domain Bacteria; phylum Pseudomonadota; class Alphaproteobacteria; order Rhizobiales; family Beijerinckiaceae; genus Methylocapsa. The sequence goes on from CAWBLM010000013.1 coordinate 1,475,473, forward strand.
TTGCGTGCCTCTTCGACACGTGTCGTTGCTGTCTCGAAAGCGCGAATGTGGGCATTGGCGCGAGCATCCGCATTGAACGCAGCTGCCAATGATGCCATGGGATTGCCCTGTTCTTCGGGACTTGGCCTGGGCTGCACGTCGACGACAAACGGCGTGAAGTTCTTCTCGGCGCGATCCACGGTGAGAGTTGAGCCCGGGTCAGGTTCCGCGATTTTGTCGGCGGCCAGCACGTGGCCGAAGATCTCGGCGGCAAGGCGCACCTCGGCGGGATCGGCGCCGCGCACGCGCGCCGCTTCGAGCAGACGCCAGGTTGCAAGCCGCGGCGCCAACTGGTCAAAAGGCAAGGCCGGTTCGGCCTGTATGAGCGCGCCGGTGCCGTAGTGGTTGACCCAGACGTCCGCCGACGGATTCCATGCCCAGTCCCTGGCCGCGAGGATGCGCCCGAAGCGGGCGGCATCGGCCAGCGTCAACATCCGGAACAACACCCCGCGCAGCTCATGGTCGGGCTGACTGGCCAACCCACTGAGCCACGACCAAGCGCCGTCGCCGAAGGCGACCGGGTGAACCGACAAAAGCACGATAAGGTCGCGCTGCTGCTTGGCTTGCCCCGCGCCGTACCGGGCAATGAGGGCGTCAACATCCTCGGGCGTCGGCACGCGCATGATCTCGGCAAAATCGGCAGGAATGAATTTCAGATCGGCGGCGATCAGCCTGTCAAACTGGCTTTGCGCGTCGGCAAGATGCAGCAATTCAATCTTGAGCAGATTGCTCGCGGCAATCGCCTCGTGGTTTTCATCCTCGTCGCGAGCGCTCAGGCGCAGGGCTTGCGCGGCCGACGCCTCAGGCGCGCCCGCCAAAATCAAAGGCTCGGTGGCGTGGACGGCGCTCCAATAGCGGGACTCCGGCGGACACGAGGCGAAGCCCCGCAATTTGCGGCGGACCAATGCGGCCAGAAGATCAGATGCGCACCGCGCGAGAATCGGTTCCAGCTCTTCGAAGAGCCAATCTTCCCGTGTGCGTCCCATCTGCCGGTGGAGCTTCTCGACATCGAAGCTGGCAGCCGCAGCGCGCAGTTCGCAGACGAAGCCAGGCGGCGGCTGAAACGTGGGATCGAACCACAGCTTCCTGGTGCGCTGCAGCCGGGTGTGGAGGGCTGCTCTTTATCATTCAGCGCGATGTCCGCATGCCGGCGCTCAAGCGCAAAGAGGCTCCCGCTTGGATTCGGCAGGTAGTCCTTCTCATAGGTAAGCTGGCGGTCGATGCGGGGGTCGGTGGCAGCAGCCATTTCTTCGTCGGCTTCCTGCCCGCTCAACAAAAGGAGCAGCGCTGCGGCGCGCGCGGGAAGCTCCGGATGAATGCCGGCTTCGGGCGGGCGCGCGCAGATTTCCGCGGACAGGGTGCGCAAGGCAGCAGCGGTGGGTTCGGGATCGACCTCGTTCAGGTAGCAGAGCCATCTGAGCCCTTGCCAAGCATCCGCATGCCCACGCACGGCGGTTGCGACCGCTATGGCTTCGAAGCACGGAAGGATTTTGGCCAAAGGAAAGCCTTCAAGAATCGAAGACGCCGCCGCGTGCAGCCTGCCATCGTCGCGATCGACGAGACGAAGCTGGACGCCGAGCACGGTCAACGGGCCCGACGCATCAACGCCGATCCGGGCCCGGTAGCGTTCCGCGCGCTGCCTCTCAAAATCCGCATTTGCGTCCGGCCTGTTGTCGACTTCGCGGGATACGATTGAGAACCAGGCTCGGATCCGCGCGACGATGGCCGTCAATGGCGGACCTTCGGAGCGCGGGATGGCGCGGAGCGCGTTGACCGCCCATAGCCGGGCGGAAGCTTGTGCGTGCGCGCCCGATTGCTCCACGGCATCAAGAAGAGCCTCGGGAATGTTGGGCGCAAGGCTGGCAAGCTCGCGCCGGTGACCGTCGGTGACGTTTTGAGTTTGCAGCCATGCGGTAACCAGCACGCCTCCAATGGGCGTGATGGTCGGACCGCCCCTTTCAACGAGGATCGACACCGCCGCCCGAAGAATTTCAGCGCGCTGATCAAGGCCGGCAATCGGGTCCAACCATTGCGTGACCTTGGCCTCGGCCGCTTCAAAGGTCGCGTCACTCATGGAATCAAGATGCGCGAGCAACGCCGTCCCAAGGGCGTGAGCGACCACGGTCGGACTAAGCTGCATGGCGCCCGACGGCCCAGGCGCCGCGAAGCGGCCGTCAATGATGTCGCTGAGCCGTGCGTAGACCTCACGCGCCGAGAGGTCGGGCCGGCTTGCTGTTTCGCCGAGGTCCCTGAGCGAAAATTCCTGGATGCCGCAGCGGTAGCGGTTGGCGATTTCAGCCAACCACGCGTGCCACTGGGCTTCGCTAAAGGACTTGCCAGCGCGATCGCCGAACGTATCGCGCCCATATTCCCACAACAGCCGATGAACGGTGACCTGGCCTGCCTCCACGAGCCGATCGCGAAAGCGGACCACGAGCCTGAACAGGCGCGGCGTGCGTGCAAGTTCCACGAGCTCCGGATGCAAATCCGCTCGCGTGAGCCCCTCGAACGCGAGCATCTGATCAAGTTCGCCGCCCGCTGCAGCGTCGTATACGTCGACAGCAATCGGCACGGCCGGGACGACAAGGCCGCGAAGGCATGCGAGTTTGTCTTCGAAGTGATGCCGGCGCGTGCTCAGCATCACCCGCACCCTCCCTTCAAAGGCAGCGCCCTGAATCGCCTTGAGGAGCGGTAACCACGAAACTGATGGCTCTTGATTGAGACCGTCGAAAAAGACAGTAAAAACTGGTCCCTCATCCTTGGGGCGCTTAAGCAAGTATTCGAGGCGGCGCAGCCAATGATCGGGATCGCGGATGCCGGTAAGATCGCAGAGCCGCTCGGCCAGGAGGCGCTTGAGGGCCGATTCCGAAATTCCGGTCATGCCGGTAAGCGCGGAGGACGGAATGGTCAAGATAATCGGTTGTTCCGCTCTCCGGCCGATCAGCCAGTCAAGCGCAGCCCAGGTCTTGCCGACACCATCCCAGCCGATGACGGCAGCCGGAGAATCGTTTCGTGCCTGGTCTTGCCACCAAACGTCGAGCGCGTTGTGAACCGATTGGCGCCTCACCTTCTTGGGTTGCGCGCCTCCAGCCGCGTCTTGCCCCAGTTCGGCGCTCGAGGTGCGCGGCGAGGCCCAGATGCCCTCCAGCTTGCAGTGCGATTGGGATCGCAAGGTCGCGAAGCCGAGGCACCAAGCTTGCAGATTACGGCGCATGGCGGCGATGGTATCGCTCATTACGGGTTGGAGCGCGCGGGCATGATCGGCTGCGTGCTTTGAGAACTTGGCTTCGACGAGGTCTGGATCAAACGCGCAAAGAGCGGCTAGCGGCGCAAGCTCATGTTCTTTCCAGTCGATGACGAGAACGGGAACGGCAAGCCGTTCGCCCTTCTGCACCAGATCCTGCGCGAGTTGCTCGGGGACACTCCGCGTGGCGATCAGAATCCACGCTTCCAGCGCCTCATCACGCGCCAGCGCATGGTCAATTTCGCCAAGCAGCTCGCGATCACTGAGGCTGGTGTGGTCGCTGTATTTCTTGCACTCCAACCGGAACCGGCGGCCCTGCTGGCCGGCGGCGCCCGCATCGCCTCGTGTTGAAATCCCGACTTGGCAACCGCGACCGAAATGCCAAGAAAGCGGCCGACAAGACCTGCGGCAAGATTTTCCAGCTTGCGCGGACTTTCGTCCGCCTGAAGCGCTGCTTTCAGATTCTCTTGATGGGAAAGCTCAATTCCAGGCAGGGACATGGTGACTTGTTATTCCGGTTTAGACACACATGAACACTGTCCGTCGTCAGACGATTTTAGACAGTTGGCAGCGCTGAATAGCGGAGAATTAGCTCACCTAATATTTTGAATTTTAGGTGGCTTTCTTGTGGTGGAGCACAGGCTTTCACTCACCTCGTCGGAGGTCGCCTGCCGCGCCGTGTCGGCCGCCAGCCGCCCTTGTCGTGAGGCCGGAGTGCTCGAACCGGCGACGCATCCGGCCTCACCCAAGAATCCCTTGGAGGCGGTGGTGGGTGATATCCGCCGGGCCACACGGCGGGTTTATTCGGCAGAGAACAAGGCAGGATCGTGCTTGAGGGGCTGCTTTGCGAGCAGCGCATCGCCGATCCTGTGCCGGTTGGAGGGTATCGTGGACAACATGTTTTATTCCCGGTTCCCGCGGATGGATTAGGCGTCGAGTGTTTCTGGCACTTCTTCGTCATTACAATTATTCAAGAATCCTCGGTCATTCAATCACCCCAGTTCTTTCAAATTGCCCCTGACGGGGGACCAAATCAGTGAATGACCGCTTCAGGCAAGCGGCATCATGGCTCGGAATGGCAAGCGGACATCTGCGTCCGCACGATCCGGTGGCAGCTTTCGACCATGCACGAACCCGCTTCGCGGGATTGCTAGAGCTGGCAAGGTGGCGCGTTTTCCCTAGAGTTTTGAGCGAGGCGTGGCGGCGCCTTGAGCATGGAGTTCCCTTCATCATGAAAGGAACTTCCGATGTCCGTTTCATCTGTCGAACGCCCCGTCAGCGCGCTGCGGCAGCGCATGCTCGAAGATATGGCCATGCGCGGCCTGCGATCGGATACGCAGCGCGACTATATTCGCTTTGTGCGCAGCTTCGCAGCCTTCCTCGGACAGGCGCCGGATACCGCGACGGCCGAGGATATTCGCCGGTTTCAGGTTCACCAGCGTGAGAGCGGGGTGCAGCCGCCCACCATCAACTGCTCCGTTTCGGCGCTGCGCTTCCTCTTCACCGTGACGCTCGATCGGCCAGATCTGTCGCGGCGTCTGGTCCTGGCGCGCTATCCGCGCAAGTTACCGGCGGTGCTGAGCGTCGAGGAAGTCGGCCAACGACTCGAAGTCGGCGCCGGGGATAAAATACAAGGCCATACTCGGCGCCGCCTACGGCGCGGGCCTGCGTGTGTCCGAAGTGGCCACCCTCAAGATCGACGATATCGACAGCACGCGCATGCTGATCCGGGTCGAACAGGGCAAAGGACGCAAGGACCGCAACGCCATGCTTTCACCGCAGCTACTCACGCTGTTGCGGCTGTGGTGGAAGGAAGGCAAGCGACGCGGCGTCATGCTGCCGCATGGCTGGCTGTTCCCTGGACGCAGTCACGGCGATCCCATCTCAACCCGGCAGATCAACCGCGCGATCCACGAGGCGGCCGAAGCGGCTGGCATCAGGAAACGGGTGTCGCCTCATACGCTGCGCCACAGCTTCGCCACCCATCTGCTGGAACAGGATGTCGATATCCGCGTGATCCAAGTCCTGTTGGGGCACAGCAAGCTCGATACGACCGCGCTCTACGCTCGCGTCGCGACCAAGACGATTTGCTCGGTGACCAGTCCTCTCGAACATTTGGCGGCGCTGATGCAGGGCGAGGAGCATAGCGACTGAACCCGCTTGGGCGCCTCGCTGGAGGTCGCCGATATCTTCCGAGCTGAAGGGGCCGGCTATCGCGCCTTTCAGGCCGGTCACCTGGGCCTTACCCAGCTCAAGGTCATGTCGGCGATCGAGAACTGCCGGACGGCGGCGCTTGGCGGCCATGTCGATGGCTGCGACGACTGCGGCTATCTTCGGGTCGCCTATAACAGTTGTCGCAACCGGCATTGCCCCAAGTGCCAAGGCGCCGCTGCGCGAGCCTGGCTCGCCGAGCGCGAGGCCGACCTGTTGCCGATCGGCTATTTCCACGTCGTGTTCACGCTGCCAGCCGAGGTCGCCGACGTCGCCTGGCAGAACAAGGCGCTCCTCTACGACCTGCTGTTCCGGACGGCGTCGGAGACAATGATGACGATCGCGGCCGATCCAAGACATCTTGGCGCCCGGATCGGCATCACCGCCGTGCTCCACACTTGGGGATCGGCGATGACGCATCACCCCCATATCCACATGATCGCGCCAGGCGGCGGCATCTCGCTCGATGGGCGGCGATGGATATCGTCGCGTCCGGCCTTCCTCCTGCCGGTGCGGGTGCTGGGCGCGCTCTTCCGCCGCCTGTTTCTCACCCGGCTGATCGAGTTGCACGATGCCGGCAAGCTCGTCTTCTTCGGCGCTCACGCCAATCTAGCCGACCAGCGCCGCTTCCTGCGCCACCTCGCGCCGATCAAGAAGAAGCGATGGGTGGTCTATGCCAAGGCTCCGTTCACCGGCCCCGAGGCTGTGCTCACCTATCTCTCGCGCTACACCCACCGGGTGGCCATCTCCAATCAGCGTCTGATCGCCTACGATGAGACCGGCGTCACCTTCCGCTACAAGGACTACCGCTGCGATGGTCCGGAGCGGCAGCGCGTGATGACGCTCACGCCGCACGAGTTCATCCGCCGTTTCCTGCTCCACGTCCTGCCACATGGCTTCCACCGCATCCGCCATTACGGCTTGCTCGCCAGCTCCGCACGGAAGGCCAATATAGCGCGCGCCCGCGATCTCCTTGCCGTAGCGCCGGCGCCGCCAGAGCCTGTCGAAGCGCCAGAACCGCTCGATTGGCTCCCACCTTGTCCCTGCTGCGGCGGGCGCATGCGCATCATCAAGACCTTTGAACGCTGGATGCAGCCGCGCGCGCCGCCCCACGTTCCTGCAGCAACCGGGACGCCGTCGTGACCCGGCACGGCCTACGCTTACCTCGCGCCGCAACGTCCCTTGTTCCGGCGACCGCCATCTGCACGCCCTTCGCCAACTCCGTGACAGAAGACTTGCACTTCGCATGCGGCCAGCTCCCAATCCAGCGACCGCCTGGAGCAAAGTCTCACTCGCCGCGCTCTCGGCCGCGCCGTCACCGCCCCGGCGCCGCTGTCATCGCCCTCAGGCAAAACCCGAAATCCCCATAGACCGTTGCCGCAGGCCCGCGGGTTCGTGCTTGGGCGGTTTTCGTACGCCTGAAGGCATCCGAAAACCTTCACCGGAGCGGAAGTTCGGCTGGGCGGGATGAACGTCGCGGCTTGACCCAGAGCGGACGTTGATCGCGTCCAACCTCTGCAGGCTTCTTCATTGAGAGCCATCGTCGGCGTGGCGCTTCCGCCGTCATGCTAAAAGCCGAACCTCTCGAGCGTTTTAGAGATGTGCTTATGCGTGAGCGGGTCGCGGAACGGAAACGCGCGGAAAAACTCAGCGTCGGTGAGATCGGGGACCCGGGCGCGCGCGGACTCAGCCCACGCTTTCGCCCGCATATCATTCCCGTTCAGGCCATGTGCGACGACGGCAATCATCTCGATCAGAGCGTGCGCCCCCGGAGATCTTGCCGCACGCTCCGCCCAAGCCGCGGCTTGGGCGGATTCGCCGAGGACGATATGCGAAAAGGCGCGCACGCCCAACATGCCGTAGAGCAGCGGGTCAAGAGGGCTCAAGGCGAGCGCCGCATCGACGTTTGATTGGCTCGCCGTGGCGCTGCCGAGCAGCGATTCAGCCCAAGCCCGAGAATATTTGGCCTGGGCGTAGTTCGGGTTGAGCGTGATGGCGCGCTCCAGCCACGTGAGACTCCCGTCCAGATCGCCATGAAGCCAGAAGGCGCGGCCCATCGTGAAATTTCCGAACGGATCGACGGGGTCACGTTCTAAACACTGTTCGGCGTACCGTCGCGCAAGCCTTGCCGCTTCGGAAACATCGTCGGCGTAGCGGAGAAAAGCGTTTTGAAAATGAGTGAATGAAAGCCCGGCATAGGCTCGCGGAAAACCAGGCTCCATTGCGGCGGCGCGCTCAAAAAGCGATGTCGCCACCGCATTGTCCGTTTTGTTGAATCGATACATATGATGAAGGCCGAGGTGATAGGCTGACCAACAGTCGAGCTGCTCTGGCGATTTCAGCCGCGCGCGCCGCGCCTCGTTGATCGGGATCTGCAATTCGAGCGCATTGATGACGGCGCGAACAATCTCTTCGCGGATTTCGTGCACCGCGCCGACCTGGGCTCGAAACCTTTCGCTCCAAACCACGCCTCTATCGTCCGCATCGCAGAGTTCGACCGAAACTGTCATTGCGCCGTTGACGATTTCTACGACGCCGGAAAGGCAATAGCGAACGTTCAGAGCCGTCCGAACACGCTCGATTTCCGCCTCCGCGCCGCGAAAGCGGAAGGACGACCCCCTAGCGATGACGAACAGCCAGCGCAACCTGGAAAGTTCGGTGATGAGATCGTGCGGCAGCGCCTCGGCGATCGCGGATTGAGGCCCCGCCACGCCGACGAAGTGAAAAGGAAGCACCGCGATGCTCGGCCGCGACGTCTGAGCGGCTTGCGCGTGATCCGCGCCTATTCCATCGCCCGCCTGCCCACGGGTTTCATCACTCGACGCCGTGGCTACCGTAGTGACGTTCGCGACGAACCGGAAACCGACGCCATGAATTGTGCGTATGGGCGCTGCGAACAGCCATCGTCACCAAGCGCATGGCGCGCCGACTTGACACGGCTGGCGACGGCGGAATCCGAGATGATCCGCCCATCCCAAATCCGCTCGATGAGCTCCTCCCTCGTGACCAAGCGGTCGCGATTTTCGACGACGAGCCTCAGCAGCGCGAAGACTTGCGGTTCGATCGGGATCGCGACGCCTTTGGTTCGAAGCTCGAACTTGGCAGTATCCAGTTCAAAGTCTTCGAAAAGATAGATCATCGCGAAGCGTTATAGCACTCCTTCAAGATTTCTCCGGAAAATCTGCAGACCGTCTCCAAGCAATGGGAACGGCGATCCGCTAATTTCGACAACGTCAACGCCGGACGCAGTGTCCGGGCGAAGTCGAGGAGCAAGTGCATGCCGCTAGTAACAATTGACGTCATCAAGGATGTGTTCACGCCCCGCCAAAAGCGTGACCTGATCGAAAAGGTCACCGAAGCCATGATTTCCGTTGAAGGCGAAGCGATGCGTGGCGTGACCTGGGTCCGAGTGCAGGAATTCGAGCAAGGCGACTGGGGCATGGGGGGGAAGACGCTCACAGCCGCGGACGTTCATGCGCTTGCGTCTAGCAAAGCCGCATAAGGCGACGCGCCGTTGTCTGGCGTCTGGCCGCCAAGTGGCCGGACGCCTTCGACGAGGCGCGCATGATCGAATGAGTGCTATCGGAGCGAACTCGCCATTGAAGAGGCGTTGTCACATATTTGGATATCGAGGCTGTGAGCGCGCGGCGTTATCGACAACTAAAAACCGTGAACGTGACAAAGCCGGATTAGGGATTTACGGGATGATCGAGGAAGCGCGTGGACGCATCGACTACGGTGAGTGCGGGACCGGTCCGACCATTGTGCTGGCGCCTGGATCGTGCAGCACCGGCGCCGCTTGGCGACCCGTGATCGCCACTTGGAATGGCCAGTTTCGCTGCGTGACCACGAGCCTCCTCGGATATGGTGGAACCGTCGAGCGCCGCACCGCTAGCGATTCTGCCATTTCGCACGAGGCTGAGATTCTGGAATCAGTCGTTCGCAAGGCCGGTGGCCGTGCGCATCTGGTCGGTCATTCCTTTGGTGGCCTGGTGGCGCTGGCCGTGGCGTTGCGCAACCGAGTATCTCTCGCGAGCCTCGTGATCCTAGAGGCGCCGGCGCCAGAGGTATTGCGAGACCGGGGTGAGCACCAGCACTATCGCGCGTTTCGACAGATGACGGAGGCCTATTTCGCCGCCTTTGATGGCGGGAACGTGGAAGCGATCGCAGCTATGATCGATTTTTACGGTGGCGCGGGCACTTATGCCTCGTGGCCGCCACGGGTGCGCGCCTACGCCGTAGAGACGACGCCAGTCAACATTCTTGATTGGGCGAGTGCGTATGGTTTTGCCCTATCAGCGGCGTCGCTGGCTGCCGTCCAAATCCCGGCCCTCGTGATTCGGGGCGGGGTAAGTCACCCGGCGGTGCAACGCGCCAATGCGCTCCTCGCCGTGTGCATGAGCAGGGCAGCGCTTGCCACGATCGACACGGCCGCTCATTTCATGATTGCAACACACCCAAGTGAGGTGGGTCGCTTGATTGATCAGCACATGCGCCGTGCAGAAGCAGGGTAAAATAGCACCCGTTTCAAATCCGCGAACTGAATGGCAGCTATTGGCGCATCGTTGCCGCTTGCCGAACTCAGTCCAATGACCGCTTTCCACCATGCACGAACCCGCTTCGCGGGATTGCTAGAGCTGGCAAGGTAGCGCGTTTTCCCTAAAGTTTGAGCGAGGCGTGGCGGCGCCTTGAGCATGGAGTTCCCTTCATCATGAAAGGAACTTCCGATGTCCGTTTCATCTGTCGAACGCCCCGTCAGCGCGCTGCGGCAGCGCATGCTCGAAGATATGGCCATGCGCGGCCTGCGATCGGATACGCAGCGCGACTATATTCGCTTTGTGCGCAGCTTCGCAGCCTTCCTCGGACAGGCGCCGGATACCGCGACGGCCGAGGATATTCGCCGGTTTCAGGTTCACCAGCGTGAGAGCGGGGTGCAGCCGCCCACCATCAACTGCTCCGTTTCGGCGCTGCGCTTCCTCTTCACCGTGACGCTCGATCGGCCAGATCTGTCGCGGCGTCTGGTCCTGGCGCGCTATCCGCGCAAGTTACCGGCGGTGCTGAGCGTCGAGGAAGTCGGCCAACTACTCGAGTCGGCGCCGGGGATAAAATACAAGGCCATACTCGGCGCCGCCTACGGCGCGGGCCTGCGTGTGTCCGAAGTGGCCACCCTCAAGATCGACGATATCGACAGCACGCGCATGCTGATCCGGGTCGAACAGGGCAAAGGACGCAAGGACCGCAACGCCATGCTTTCACCGCAGCTACTCACGCTGTTGCGGCTGTGGTGGAAGGAAGGCAAGCGACGCGGCGTCATGCTGCCGCATGGCTGGCTGTTCCCTGGACGCAGTCACGGCGATCCCATCTCAACCCGGCAGATCAACCGCGCGATCCACGAGGCGGCCGAAGCGGCTGGCATCAGGAAACGGGTGTCGCCTCATACGCTGCGCCACAGCTTCGCCACCCATCTGCTGGAACAGGATGTCGATATCCGCGTGATCCAAGTCCTGTTGGGGCACAGCAAGCTCGATACGACCGCGCTCTACGCTCGCGTCGCGACCAAGACGATTTGCTCGGTGACCAGTCCTCTCGAACATTTGGCGGCGCTGATGCAGGGCGAGGAGCATAGCGACTGAACCCGCTTGGGCGCCTCGCTGGAGGTCGCCGATATCTTCCGAGCTGAAGGGGCCGGCTATCGCGCCTTTCAGGCCGGTCACCTGGGCCTTACCCAGCTCAAGGTCATGTCGGCGATCGAGAACTGCCGGACGGCGGCGCTTGGCGGCCATGTCGATGGCTGCGACGACTGCGGCTATCTTCGGGTCGCCTATAACAGTTGTCGCAACCGGCATTGCCCCAAGTGCCAAGGCGCCGCTGCGCGAGCCTGGCTCGCCGAGCGCGAGGCCGACCTGTTGCCGATCGGCTATTTCCACGTCGTGTTCACGCTGCCAGCCGAGGTCGCCGACGTCGCCTGGCAGAACAAGGCGCTCCTCTACGACCTGCTGTTCCGGACGGCGTCGGAGACAATGATGACGATCGCGGCCGATCCAAGACATCTTGGCGCCCGGATCGGCATCACCGCCGTGCTCCACACTTGGGGATCGGCGATGACGCATCACCCCCATATCCACATGATCGCGCCAGGCGGCGGCATCTCGCTCGATGGGCGGCGATGGATATCGTCGCGTCCGGCCTTCCTCCTGCCGGTGCGGGTGCTGGGCGCGCTCTTCCGCCGCCTGTTTCTCACCCGGCTGATCGAGTTGCACGATGCCGGCAAGCTCGTCTTCTTCGGCGCTCACGCCAATCTAGCCGACCAGCGCCGCTTCCTGCGCCACCTCGCGCCGATCAAGAAGAAGCGATGGGTGGTCTATGCCAAGGCTCCGTTCACCGGCCCCGAGGCTGTGCTCACCTATCTCTCGCGCTACACCCACCGGGTGGCCATCTCCAATCAGCGTCTGATCGCCTACGATGAGACCGGCGTCACCTTCCGCTACAAGGACTACCGCTGCGATGGTCCGGAGCGGCAGCGCGTGATGACGCTCACGCCGCACGAGTTCATCCGCCGTTTCCTGCTCCACGTCCTGCCACATGGCTTCCACCGCATCCGCCATTACGGCTTGCTCGCCAGCTCCGCACGGAAGGCCAATATAGCGCGCGCCCGCGATCTCCTTGCCGTAGCGCCGGCGCCGCCAGAGCCTGTCGAAGCGCCAGAACCGCTCGATTGGCTCCCACCTTGTCCCTGCTGCGGCGGGCGCATGCGCATCATCAAGACCTTTGAACGCTGGATGCAGCCGCGCGCGCCGCCCCACGTTCCTGCAGCAACCGGGACGCCGTCGTGACCCGGCACGGCCTACGCTTACCTCGCGCCGCAACGTCCCTTGTTCCGGCGACCGCCATCTGCACGCCCTTCGCCAACTCCGTGACAGAAGACTTGCACTTCGCATGCGGCCAGCTCCCAATCCAGCGACCGCCTGGAGCAAAGTCTCACTCGCCGCGCTCTCGGCCGCGCCGTCACCGCCCCGGCGCCGCCGTCATCGCCCTCAGGCAAAACCCGAAATCCCCATAGACCGTTGCCGCAGGCCCGCGGGTTCGTGCTTGGGCGGTTTTCGTACGCCTGAAGGCATCCGAAAACCTTCACCAAAGCGGTAATCGGTCCTGGTATCAAGTGTCGAATTTTCACCCGTAGCTTGACCCTCGTCACAAAGGTCGCTTGCCGTTTCCTTGAGCCAATTGCTGCCGCCAGTCAGGCATGACGGAAACCGCTCGTCCGCCGCATCGCGAGCAGACGAACCGCCGATAGCGCGGGACGTGGACGAAGGCCATGGCGTCGGGAAGTTTTAGCGCGTCGAAATCGAAATAGGCGCTCCATAGACAGGCGGGATTGCCGCACGTGACGCCCAGCGCCGAGATGCCTTCCTTCCGCGTGTCGCCGACGGTCGGAAGCGGGCCGGTGTAGGTTTCTCGCGGCATCCGCGATGATAGCACACCGCACCATGCGCCGTGCATGAAAAAGCCCGACGTTCGCGATGCTCCTTGATGAAGGTTGAGTTCTGCTAAATCGCGTATTTGGTTGGGCGGATCGCGACGACAACGCCCTGTAAATCCCTAACCTCCGCCGCAAATAGGCACTGAGCCATCCTGCCCGCCGTCAGAGGCGTTCCTGAATTGCAGGCGTCTAGTAGTCCTCGGGCCTTGCTGTGACGTCCAGGAGGAGTGGCGACGAATATTTGTTTCGCCGGGAACCTAGCACGAACGCGTCGGACTGCCGGAATATGATCACTGTCGGCACTGATAATGATCCCCCGATCGAACACGTTATCGATGGCGTCCTCTAAAAATGTCAGCGAGAAATGAACGTCTGTTTCCTTTTCTTCATGCTGGGTCCAAATTGCGCCGCAGCTGCGGCAGCGGGCCTGCTTCTCACTGAATCTTGCCATATGGCACTCGACCCCTGAGTTTTTGAGCGCGGCGACATATTCGCGGTGTCGTTTGTATGAATTTGGCAGCCAGGTCGCAAAAGCGGAAAAGTATGCGACCTTCACTAACTGCTCGTCCGTGCGACAAATGGATTTGGAAAGTGCATATAAATTCAGCCACTTAAGGTATGGCCTCTTCAAATCATGGATGGCGTGATAGAGATTAAATCCGTCAACGTAGCAGGCGACGCGCCTCATATACGCACCATAAAAAGAAAAAGCCGGCTCCAAAGAACCGGCCTATCCGGCAGGACGAGCCCGCCGGGGGGAATGGCCCCCTGTTTACACGTTCCCTCACCTTATATCAAGGGGAACTTCGCAAATTCCTGACGACTACGAGAACTCTAACGCTGCTTCCTAAGCCTCACACCCGGCCCCTCCAACATTTTGCACCGCCCAATCTGTTTTTGTTGAAAATTGCGCACCGCTTTTTGTTAGCCGTTGTTTTGAGCATGGATGTCAGCCGCGTGTCAGCGTGTCAGGGCATCGAGCGCTCGCATTCTGCGCAGCTATTCCCGAGCCTTTCGCGGAGCTTTTGGCGCAATTGGCCGAGGCGCGATTTCGCATCGATCGCAGCCAGAACTTCCCGGCGCGCCTGCCCGAGGTGCGGCAGTGAGCACGCTCTCCATTGGAGACCGCACGCTGGCAGCCCTGCCGGCGCGCCTAGCGGAGCTCGAAATGAAATCGAGGGCTTGGAAGCCCTCGTAAAGATCGCTGAGCGGGCGAAAAGGCTTGCGCGCCGAATCGCCTTCGTTCTCGGCCAAACCGCCAGCGTAGCGCTGACCGTTGATTTATATACACATTCTCGTTCCGGGACCGGTGCGTTGCGGTTGTTCCGCAACAGCGCGAGCATTCACGTGTGTTCGCTGGTTCACCAGCTCATATCGGAGAATGTAATGTCAAACGCTTCCGTCCAAGTGACCAAACCACCTGTTACGCTGCAAGACCGTTTCGAATTTGGATTTTTTACGGTCGACCACCTTTGCGATCTAGCCAATCGTTCGCGAACCGCGTTCTACGCCGACGTGAAGGCCGGTCTCGTGAAGATCGATAAGGTCGGCCGGAGTTCGCGCGTCTACGGACCTAACGCCAAGGCGTACATCCGCCAACTGACGGAGGCTCGTTGATTGATGTCTTACAAAATGTCGAAGGGCCCGGCCGTTTGCGGCGGCGGACCCCTGGGGAATGCTGCTCACGACCAAGCGATCAGCACCCGAGTTTCCACACAAAAAATCGCCAGCACGCAAGAGCTAAACCCTTCGCCGCGCGATCGCCGAGACGCCGAGGCGATCCACAATCTTGGGCCTTTGCCGCTCGCCTACTTCATCGCTGAGGTGCGCGCCGGGGCTTCTATAGACGAAGCCATTCGGCGATATGCTGGACTGCCGGCGGCGTTCATTGCGGCCTACGGAGCCGATCGAGATCGGACAAGCTTCCTTTCCATTGAAGGGGGGCACCCATGACTTCCTTTGCGCTCGTCACTGGCGCGCTTTTCCGCAAACCCGAAACCCGCACGAGCAAAGGCGGAAAGCCCTTCGTCACCGGCACGATTCGGGACAATGGCGGAGAGGGAAACGCCTCACGCTATTTTAAATTCGTCGCATTCGATGCAGCCCCGATCGCTGAACTTTCACGTCTCAGCGATGGGGACGCGGTTGCAGTCCAAGGCTCGCTCGCGGTCGAGGAATTTGGCGCCAAAGACGGCGTGCGGAAGTTCGCCTTGAAGATCGTCGCTGACCATGTTGTCGCCCTTCGCCAGCCACCCAAAAAGCGAGAGCCGAAGGCGGCGGCCGACGTTGCGTCAAAATCATGGCAGCGGCCATTCGACGATTGGGGGGATGGGCGATGAAAGAGCGCATCGATTTCGAACTCAATCAATCAGGCTGCGAGGGTGGCGCTCCCTGCCATCCTCAAGCGGCTGCTGCCGGACGGGCGCTTTCATGGCCGCGAGTATGTCGCTCGCAATCCGACGCGCGCAGACCGGCGGCCAGGAAGCTTCTCCGTCAACACAAGGACCGGCCGTTGGTCCGATTTCTCAACCGGCGACCGCGGCGGTGATCCCGTAAGTCTTGTCGCCTATCTCGAACAAATGTCGCAAGTAGAGGCGGCGCGCCTCCTGGCGCAAATGCTCGGCGTTGCCGGGGAAAGGCGCGCATCGTGAACAAGGGTTTCGACAACAGTAAATTTAAACGGCTGACGGCCAACGAGCTAGCGAAGGCTTACCAAGCCCCACAGCGTGATGATGACTGGACGCCCATTTCGCCGGTTCCGGACGAGGTCCAGAAAGTTGCGTTGCGGCTGAAGCTTTTCAAGGACCCTGGCGCGCGTTTCAAGATCGAGGGCGGGTGGAAAGACCCGGATCAAAGCTGGCCTTATTTCGACGAAGATAAAAAGCTCATTGGCTTCGCGCTTCGTTGGAACAACGCCGGCGGCAAGAAAGAATTTCGCTTCGCTTCCTACGGTGAAGATACGAAGGGGCAACTTCGCTGGGCGATAAGGCATCTACCTAGCCCGCGCCCGCTCTACGGGCTCGACAGGCTGGCGGCGCGCCCTGACGCGCCTTGGTTATCGTTGCCGAAGGCGAGAAGGCTGCGGACGCGGCTGCAAAGGTCTTTCTAGACCATGTCTGCGTCACGTCGATCGGCGGCGCTGCTAACTGGAAATGCGCCGATTGGACGAAGCTCGGGGGCCGCAAGGTGCTTGTCTCGCCCGACAATGATCAGTCTGGGCGCGAATACGCGGACGGTGTCGCCGCTATACTTCAACCGCTCGGTTGCAAGGTCTCGATCATCGACATCGAGATGTTGGCGTCGATCGATCAGGACGGCGTCACGCGCGCGCCGAAACCGAAATGGGACATTGCCGACGCTGTCGAGGAATGGTCCGACATCGCGGCGCTACGCAGGACGGCCGTTGACCTCGCGAAGCCGTTCGAACCTGCGGATCAAGCTACAGCAAAACTGACATGGCTGACAGACCTGCCCGGCCGCATCGACGCTCACATGACGGAGCATCGGGCGGCGCAGGCGGCGATTGAAGGGCCTCAGCCGTTGCGGCGTGAAACCGCGCCGGCGGACCCCTTCCCGATCGACGCGCTCGGCGACGTGTTGGGCAACGCGACGTGCGCCATCATCGACAAGCTTCAATGCCCGGACGCGATTGCCGCTTGCTCTGTCCTCGCCGCCGCTTCGCTGGCGGTCCAGGCCCATGCTGACGTCGTTCTGCCGGCTCCAGGCCAAGCGAAGCCCCTGTCGTTATTCTTCGCCAGTGTGGCCGCGAGCGGAGAGCGCAAGAGCGCGGCAGACGAAGAGGCGCTTTGTCCCATCCGCAAGCATGAGGCGCGGTTGAGAGAGGAGCACAAAGCCGCGCTCGTCGAGTACAAAATGGCGAAGCGCGCCTATGACGCGGCCATCGCTAAAGCCGAAAAGACCAAGGGCGACCGGCACGCGATTAAGGCCGCAATCGAGGCGGTTGGCGATGAGCCTGAGGCGCCGATCGGCCAAATGCTGACTTGCGACGATCCGACGCTTGAAGGCTTACACAAAGCATTTGCTTTCGGCCAGCCCTCGCAGGGGTTGTTCTCCGCTGAAGGCGGCGGGTTCATCGCCGGCAACGCCATGTCGCCGGACAACAGGACGAAGACAGCGGCCGGTCTGTCAAAATTTTGGGACGGGGCTCCGATCCGGCGAGTGCGCGCGGGGGATGGGGTGATCATACTGCCCGGCCGGCGACCGTAGTTCCACATGATGGGCCAGCCGCGCGTCATGGCGGGGCTGTTCTCGGACAGGGATTTGAAGGATCAAGGCTTCCTATCGCGCCTTCTCGTGTGCGCGCCAAAGTCAACAGCCGGGACCCGGTTCCAGCGCGCGCTGAAGCCGCAAACAGAGCCCGCCTTGCGACGCTGCGAAATCCGAGGCAAACCGGCCGGGGATACCGATTTGATGCCGGCCGCCGTTCCGATTTGATGCCGGCCACCATTCCGGAATGAAGCCGGCCACCTGAGCTGGTTTTCGGCTCGCTTCGTTTGCTTCTCGCAGGTCAGCAACTGCGGCAATCCGTCCTTGTCGATTATCGACGAGGGGGACGGAATGCCGGCAAAGAGAGAGCTGACCATGCGACAATTGCGACACTTATTGCGGCTTCACTACGACGGGGTGAGCGCGCGCGAGATCGGGCGACGCCTCGGCGTGGCGCGCAGCACGATCCAGGACAATCTGAAACGCGCGGCGGCGGCGGATTTGAAATGGCCGCTGCCGGACGACGTCACCGACGCCGCCCTGGAATGCCGGCTGTTCGCGAAAGCTGGGGTGGAACCCGGCCAGAGGCGGCGCATCGAGCCGGACTGGGCGGAATTGGCGCGGGAGCTGAAACGCCCCGGCGTCAATCTGACAGTGCTGTGGGAGGAATACCGGGAGATCCATCCTGAGGGCTATGGCTACAGCCGCTTCTGCGATCTGCTTCGCGGGTTCGAAAGGCGGCTGACGCCGGTGATGCGCCAGCACCATGTCGCCGGGGACAAGGCGTTTGTCGATTATTCGGGCAAGAAGATCGGGATCGCCGATCCCTCGACCGGCGAAATCCGCGAGGCGGAGATTTTCGTCGCCGTGCTCGGCGCCTCGAACCTCACTTATGCGGAGGCGACCTGGACGCAAAAGCTGCCGGATTGGACCAGCGCGCATGCGCGCATGTTCCGGTTTTTCGGCGGCGCGCCGAGGCTTCTCGTTCCCGACAATCTGAAGAGCGGCGTCAACAAGGCCTCGTTCTATGATCCCGAAATCAACCGGACCTATGGCGCGATGGCGTCGCATTACGCCGTCGGTGTCCTGCCAGCGCGGCCGCGAAAACCCCGCGACAAGGCAAAAGTCGAGGCCGGAGTGAGATTTGCGCAAACTTACATTCTCGGGAGATTGCGCCGGCAAATCTTCTTTTCGCTCGCCGAATGCAACGCCGCCATCGCGCTCGCCATCCAACGCATGAACGAACGTCCCATGCGCAAGCTCGGCATCAGTCGCCGCGAGCTATTCGAGAAGGTCGAGCGCGACGCTCTCAGTCCGTTGCCGGCCGCCGATTGGGAGTTCGCCGAATGGCTGCACACACGCGTCAGTCTCGACTATCACATCGAGGTTCACGAGTTCCTGTATTCGGTTCCGCACGCCCTCGTCCGCGCCGAGATCGATGTGCAAGTCACCGCCCGCACGATCGAGATATTCCATCGCGGCCAGCGCGTCGCCGCCCATCAGCGTCGCTACGGCGGGCGCCGGCACGGCACTGATCCTGGCCATATGCCGAGTTCACATCGGCGTTACGCCGATTGGACCCCGGATCGGTTCCGCCGCTGGGCCGGCAAGATCGGGCCAAACACCGAAGGGCTGGTCATCGCGGTGCTCGCCAGCCGGCCGCATCCCGAACAGGGCTTCCGCACCTGCCTTGGAATCCTCCGCCTTTATCGTGGCGTCGAGCTGGCTCGCGCGGAGGCGGTTTCGGTCCGCGCCCTCGAAATCGGCGCCCTCACTTGCAAGAGCATCGCGTCCATCCTCGCCCACAAGCGCGACAAGACCGCTTCGAACGACGCCGTCCAGAAGACGCTCTTCGAACACGCCAACCTGCGTGGCCCCGGCTATTACCATTGAGAGGAAATCCTCATGCTCGCTCATCCGACCCTCGAACAATTGCACGCTCTCGGCCTTCACGGCATGGCCAAAGGGTTCAAGGAACTCGAACATAATCCCGAAGTTCGTGGCCTCGATCACGCAGAATGGCTCGGCTTGATCCTCGAATATGAGACGACGCTGCGACGGCAGAAACGGTTCGAGACACGCACCAGAGCCGCTCGCCTGCGTCATCCAGCTAGCGTTGAAGACGTCGACTATCGGAGCCCCCGTGGGCTCGATCGCGCCCTGTTCCTCAAGCTCGCCGCCTGCGACTGGCTCGCCGAGCGCCGCAACTTGCTGATTACCGGGGCGAGCGAACTGGCGACATAATGCCTATCTCCCTACATCATTGATATTCCAGAAGTCCCTGTCGCGGATCCGATGATACAGCACGACGATTTTTGACCGCGCGCCTGACAGTCGGCAAATCTAGGTCCGTCTCTCGAATGACATATGGCGCACCAATACAGGCTTGCTTGGCCGGCAGCAATCGATCCTTGATCAGACGGACTACCGTCATCTTGCTCACGCCCAGATGGCCGGCGCTTTCCTCCAAGGTGACTTCCCCGCGCTCGGCGCGTTCGCCATCGCGATATATCGTGATCTCGTGGTCACTTCGAAAAGTGCGAACACGTTGTTGCGTCCACGTGTGGCCCTTGGCCGTGCGGACGCCAAGCCAATTCAGAATGGACGCGATGGCCAAATCAGGCGTCACGCGCGCTAAGTCGATGATCAACTGCTCAGTCGCGGCGCTGGTCTTCCACCGGTGCTGTCCTGCGCAATTCTTGGCCACCACAAGCGCTGTGTGGTCTCCACCTTTCCAATGCAGCTTGAGCGAAAGTTGCCCGGGGTCCGCTGTGACGACGATCTCCTCCAGGACCGTACGCAGGATTCGCTTGCGTTTTTCGGCCGACGCCGCCGGATGGTTCCACAGACGCGCCAACTCGGCGCCCAATGCGGATATTTCCGCGCGTTCGGCATCGGTGATCGCCGGCGTTTGATTCTCGCGAAGGAGGAGAAGATCGCTCTCCAGACGAGCCGCCTCGGCGAGCCGCTCGTTCCAGCGTCGCTCAAGATCCCTGGCGACCAGACGATTCTCTGGGTCGACCGCATCGTACTGTCGATGCGCGCGAGCCGCCTCGTATCGCGCCTGCTCCAGAGCAAGTTCCCTCTGTCGAAGCACGTCCGCGTCGACCCGCCCACGATCCGCGATGGCCGCGATGGCCGCCTCTACGCCGAGCGGCGCGATTACCCGCAACACCTCCGCCGAAACCGCGGCGTCGATGCGCATGTTGCCAAACGCGATACAATTGCCCCGCCGCGCGTGATTGACGTCAGCATCGTTGCACACATATCGCGCGATGCCGCGTAGTCCGTTGTGCTGTACTTTGAGTTTACGGCCGCAGTGGCCGCACCGCAGGAGGCCAACCAGCAATCCGCCGCCGTTGCGCACCGCCCCCTTCACCATCTCGCCCTTCATGTTGGCATTGCCGCAAATCGTTTGCTGATTCCGCTCGTATTCCTCCCAGGAGATGTAACCTTCGTGATGATCACGCAGCAGCACCTCCCATGCATCTTGTGTCCGGCGAATGCCGCGCTTGATGGCCTTGCGGCCCGCCTCGACGCGTGTTTGCGAGCCAGTCCGACCGAACACATAAGCCCCCGCGTAGACCGGATTGGTCAAGAGACGGTGGATCGTATTATAGCGCGGTAAACGCCATTCTACTACCCGCCCTTGTGCGCCGTGAAGGACCACCGGCATCTTGAAGCCTTCCTCGATCAGCCAGAGGGCGACCTGGCGGGCGCTGCCGAACTCCGCGAACTTACGAAACGCCAAGTGTAGAGCCTCGCGAATCCTTCTATCGGGATCAAGTTCCAAACGATCGTCGAGACCACGGACATAGCCGACCGCAACGGTCGTATGGAGATCGCCGCGAGCGGCCTTCAGGCGCAGGGCTTCCTGGGAGCGTTGACGGAAAATTGACAGCTCCATCTCGCTGAATGTTCCCTTCATGCCGAGCAAAAGCCGATCATTTATTTGTTTGGGATCGTAGACGCCGTCTTCGTCTATGATCAGGCAGTGGACTAGCGCGCAAAACTCCAGCAGCGTATGCCAATCACGCCCATTGCGGGCAAGTCGGGATGCTTCTATCGCGAACACGGCGCCGGCGGCGCCAGTGCAAATGGCGGCCAACAATTTATCGAACCCGGGCCTCGCCGTCCCGCCGCCGGAACGCCCGAGGTCGTCGTCGATGACTATTACGTTCGACCACCCAAGCGTCCGCGCGCGTGCCGCGAGAGCATATTGACGGCGACAACTCTCCGGATTGTTTGCGAGTTGGTCCGCGGTGGACTGCCGCACATACACAAAGGCGGTGCGAGAGGCGTGTTCAACGCTAATCTTGCTCATCGCTCGCCTCCTTTGTTACCGCCTCGCCCGGGGCGCACTCGGCTAGCAGAAGCCCGAGCAATTTGGTAACTTCCTTGCGAATCTCCGGATCGAGCTTCCGAGGCGCTTCCAAGCATTTGTCGGGGAGCCACAGATCGATCTGTTCCCAATTTCGCCGCTGCTGTCCCTTCATCGTTTACCTCCGTCTAAGTCGCTCGATCCGACGACGACGAGGATAAGCATTGCGCACGAACCAGATCACGAAGCGCGTGAAAAACGTCAAGGGAAAGCCGCGGGATATCCACCATTGGCAGAGCCGCGGCGTGCGGGTCGGTCATCCACGCCGGCAACAGAGTCCGGCAACCGTCCGGACCATCCACTACGAAATGGACCATGCCCCCATGGACAACGCGACGAAAGACCGCGACCCGCCTTCCAGAAAGCGGATGATGCAGATATTCAACGACAACGTCGAACAGGTGTGTAAATTCGCGCGCAATAGTGACCCCTTGAGGGGCAGTTTTCGCGTCCAATAGAGACCCCTTCCAAGGCTGCGTGCCAGCCTCCCTTCCTTTGCGCCGGTTTCGGCTGGGAAGGGTGTTTGGGGGATGATTGGCGTGGACATTATCGGGCAGATCCGGCGGGCCTATTTTGAGCAGCACCGGCCGATCAAGGAGATAGTGCGGACGCTATCGGTGTCGCGCGCGACGGTGCGCAAGGTGATCCGCGGCCAGGCGACGGAGTTCAAGTACGAGCGTGGCGTTCAGCCGGCTCCCAAGCTGGGCGAGTGGGTCGAGGTCCTGACCGAGATCCTGGAGAAGGAAGCCAAGCAGCCGCGGCGGGAACGTCGGTCGACCCAGCGTTTGTTCGAGGAGTTGCGCGGGCGCGGTTATGACGGCGCGCACGACAGCGTGCACCGGTTCGTCAAGGCGTGGCGGAACGAACGGGCGCGAGTTCCGGCCCAGGCGTTTGTGCCGATGAGCTTCGCCCCCGGGGAAGCTTACCAGTTCGACTGGAGCCACGAGACGATCACGCTCCAAGGGCTGCCGCTGACGATCAAGGCGGCGCACATGAAGCTGTCGCACAGCCGCATGCCGTTCGTGCGCGTCTATTTCCGGGAGACCCAGGAGCTGGTCTTCGACGCCCATGACAAGGCGTTCCAGTTCTATGGCGGGATCTGCCGGCGCGGCATCTACGATAACATGAAGACGGCGGTGGAGGCGATCTTCGTGGGCAAGGCGCGGCAGTACAACCGTCGCTTCCTACAGATGTGCTCGCATCACCTGATCGAACCGGTGGCGTGCACGCCGGCGTCGGGCTGGGAGAAAGGGCAGGTCGAGAATCAGGTCGGCAATCTGCGTGACCAGCTGTTCCGCCCCAAGCCGCGAGTGAAAAGCCTCGCCGAGTTGAACGCGTGGCTGGAAGATCAATGCATCGCTTACGCCAAGCGCACCAAACACCCGGAGTTCAGGGATCGGACCATCTGGGAAGTGTTCCAGGACGAACGGGCGAGCCTGATGGAGCTGCGCGGCTCGTTCGACGGCTTCGTCGAGAAGGCAGTCCGGGCCAGCACCACCTGCCTGATCATGGCCGATCACAATCGCTACAGCGTGGATGCGCGCGCCGCCGGCCGGATGGTGCTGGTGCGCTCCCATGCCGAGCGCATCGTAGTCCTCTTCAACGACGAGATCGTCGCCGACCATCCGCGCCAGTTCCGGCGCGATCAGATCGTTTACGATCCCTGGCATTATCTGCCAGTCCTGGTGAAGAAGCCCGGGGCGTTGCGCAACGGCGCCCCCTTCAAGGACTGGGACCTGCCGCCGGCCTTGGCCCAGGTTCGCGCCAAGCTGAAGAGCCACGCCGATGGCGATCGTCAGTTCGTCAAGGTGCTGGGCGCGGTGCTCGACCATGGCTTGGCCGCGGTCGAGGCGGCCTGCGCCGAAGCCCTGGAGGCCGGCGTCGCCAGCGGCGACGTGATTCTAACCGTCCTGGCGCGCCAGCGACAGCCAGCGGCGCCGCCCAGCATCACCACGCCCGATGCGCTCCGCCTGAAGATCGAACCCACGGCCGATTGCTGCCGCTACGACAGCATAAGGAAGGTGGCCTGATGGAACGCCATGAGATCCTCGAGGCCATGAGCGAGCTCAAGCTCTACGGCATGCGCGCCAGCTTCGACGAGATTGCCGGCAAGGGTCTGGCCAGGCGTGACGAGATCTATCCCCTCATCGCCGCCCTGATCCGGGCCGAGCATACGCACCGTCAGGCGCGATCAATCAGCTATCGCATCAGCGGCGCCAAGTTCCCGGTGTTGAAGGATCTCGACAGCTTCGTCTTCGCCGACACACCCGTGGATCAGGGGCAGGTTCGCGAGCTCGCGACCGGCGCCTTCCTGGACGCCAAGCGCAACGGCATCTTTATCGGCGGAACCGATCCCAATTCATAATGCTCACCTCGCGATGTCATTGGAAAATAAGGGTGTGTTGATCAGGATTTTCAGTTAGCGGCTTTCTGCGCCGATCTTGGGCTTCGGCCCGCACCGTGGCTTTCCCGAGATCCGCCGCTTTGATGACCCATGGGGCCCCTTTGCAAAGGTGCCGGGCGGGCAATGTGCCGTTCCGGATCAGGCGCAAGACCGTCATCGCGCTCACTTGCAGGACAGCCGCCGCCTCGTTGAGCGTCACTTCTCCACGCTCCCCACGTTCTCCCTCCCGATAGACCTCGACGCCCATACGATTACGCAATGTGCAGACCGCGCTCTGCGTCCAACCATTCTGGCGGCCTGTGAGCTTGCCAGCCCGGTTCAAAATTGGCGCTATAGCGCGGTCTGGCATCAATCGCGCCAATTCCCGAACAAGAACCTCGACGTCTTCCTCCACGGTCCAGCGGTGTTTACCGCATGCGTTTTTCTTGATTTTCAGCGCAGTATGATCGCCACCTTGCCAATGCAGCACCATATCGACAAAACCATCCTCGACCCGCACGATGATCTCGCGTAGCACCGTACGGACGATCCTCTTGCGCGTCGCCATGGTCGCCGCCGGATGTGACCAGGCTATCTCCATATCGGCGCCAAGAAGCATGAGGCGCTCGCGTTCTTGCTCGTCGAGAACTGGTGAGCGGTGCTGATCGAGCTCGTTGAGTTCGTCTTCGAGCCGGCGCACGTCGATGAGTTTGTCGTTCCATCGGCGTTCGAGTTCGCTCGCGACGAGGCGGTTGTCTGGATCCACGGCATCGTACTGCCGGCGGGCGTGCGCCGCTTCATAACGCGCGTGCTTCAGCGACAGTTCGACCTGTCGGCGCTTCTCCGCAGCTTCGAAAGTTCGTTGCTCGATCGCCTGCAGCGCCGCCTCGACGCCGAACGGCTTCAGCAAACGGACGACTTCGGCTCCGACTGCCTGGTCAACTCGCAAACTACCGAAGGAGATGCAAAGATCTCCTCCGTGGTTCACGAAGCTCCCCTTGCAATGATAGCGGCCGACATCGCCTGACGCGCCGCCGTAGGCGACATGTAGCTTGCGGCCGCAATGACCGCAGCGCAGAAGGCCGCCCAGAAGCGTCTCGCCCCGCCGGACGGCGCCGCGCGACAGAAGACTTTTGGCATTGGCGTTATCGGCGATCAGCCGCTGATTCCTCTCGAACTCCGCCCACGAGAGATACCCTTCGTGATGGCCGGTGAGCAAGACGTCCCATTCAGATCTCTCACGCTTGAACCCGCGCACGATACGTTTGCGGCCGTCCTCGATCGTTATGCGGCTGCCGGTGCGCCCGAAAGCATAGGCCCCACCATAGAGAGGATTGGTCAGAATATGGTGGACCGTGTTGTATACCGGGAGCTTCCAGACGATGCGACGGCCGTCGACAGTTGTGTATTCCACTGCGGGTAGATCGATCCGCTCCCGCCGCAGCCAGAGATGCACCTGCCGGATACTCTGGAACTCCGAGAATTTCCGGAACACCAGATCGATGGCTTCACGTATCCGCAGGTCTGGATCCTTCTCAATCCGATTGTGCCTCACCTTCACGTAACCGATTGCGACGGTCAGGAACAGTTCGCCGCGTCGCGCCTTTTGCTTCAACGCCTCGAGTGAGCGCTGTCGAAGAATCGAAAGCTCCAGTTCGCTCATCGTGCCTTTCATGCCGAGCAGCAGGCGATCGTTCGGAAGGCGGGGATCATAGACGCCGTCCTCGTCCAGAATGATCGCGTTGACGAGGCCGCAGAACTCGATCAGCGTGTGCCAGTCACGACCATTGCGCGCCAGTCGCGAAGCCTCGATTGCAAAGACCGCCCCAACCCGTCCTTCGCAAATCGCCGCCAAGAGCCGTTCGAACCCGGGTCGACTGACCCCCGAGCCGGAACGCCCCAAATCATCATCGATCACCACCACGTCCCGCCAGCCATATTGGCGGGCGCGATCGGCCAGGGCATATTGACGACGGCGGCTCTCATGGTTGTGGAGCAGCTGATCCGCTGTTGACTGGCGAACATAGACAAAGGCGCTGCGCGCAAGATGATCAGGCGTGATCTTCGTCATCGCCGGCCTCCTCGACCTTCGATATCGCCGCAATCTCGATCAGAAGCCCCCGGACCATCTCCACGAGGCTCTTGGTCTGATCGAGTGGCAAGGCGATTGG
This sequence comes from uncultured Alphaproteobacteria bacterium, assembly GCA_963789645.1. Classification (GTDB taxonomy): domain Bacteria; phylum Pseudomonadota; class Alphaproteobacteria; order Rhizobiales; family Beijerinckiaceae; genus Methylocapsa. The sequence goes on from CAWBLM010000013.1 coordinate 1,501,609, forward strand.
AGGTTCGTCGCTTTCGAATAAGTCCGGCTGCCGTTCTTGCTGTGCGCGCCTCATCTGAAGCTTCTCCTGTCTCCGATTCCGACTGGAGAAAGTCTAGAAGCGCGTTGAGCTCGATCCGCAGGTCGCGGAATGTATCCAATGGAATCCGTGGTTGAGGCCGGAGTTCGAAGTGCGCCGCGTCCTCGCGCATCATCCAGCAAGGTATATGCGCCAAAGTCCCATCGCCCTGCTGGATGACAAAGACCTCCGCGCCTTGAAAGCGATGGCGCCGCACAAGAACGACTATCTCACCGAAGCGCGGATGAAACCGATAATGGATTCTTCCCTCGAGGTTCTGATACCCGGCAGTATGTCGCTGCTTCGACTGGAACCGGCAAAACCCATCTGTGCATCGCCATCGCCGCCGCCGTCATCCGTAGCCGTGCTCGAGGACAATTCTTCAACCTCGTCGATCTCGTCAACCAGCTCGAACAAGAGAAGGCCGCGGGCAAGAGCGGCCGCCTGGCCGAGAAACTGCTCCGCCACGATCTCATCGTCATCGATGAACTCGGCTATCTCCCGTTCAGCCAATCCGGCGGGCAGTTGCTGTTCCATCTCATCAGCAAGCTCTACGAGAACACCTCGCTGCTGATCACCACCAACCTCGCCTTCGCCGATTGGCCCCAGGTGTTCGGCGACGTCAAAATGACCACCGCCATGCTCGATCGCCTGACGCACCACTGCGACATCATCGAGACCGGCAACACCAGCTGGCGCTTCAAAAACCGAAACTGACCAAACCCTCCCCCGCGCCGTCAGCCGGCGCTTCCCCTCGTGGGCGCTCAGAGACCTCCCGCGCCCTCCGCTCCGCGCAACGCCGAGGGCGCTGCGCTACGGGCGCGGGTCCCTCCTATGCACTACGCAGATAAGCAAATTTCTTCACCCAAGAGGGGTCGAAATTGGACGCGAAAATGGGGTCGCTGTTGGAAGCGAATTGACAGAACAGGTGTTCTTGGGTAGTATGTCGTTGGCCCGAGCGGTCTCGGCAAGAGCTGGCTCGCCTGCGCGCTGGGCCAGAAAGCCTGCCGGCAGGACGTGTCCGTCCTCTACCACCGCATGCCGAGGCTCTTCACCGATCTGGCGCTGGCGCGTGGCGATGGGCGTTACAGTAAGCTCCTGCGCGCAATCGCCCGCACCAAGCTGCTCATCCTCGACGACTGGGGACCGGAAACGCTCACCCCAGACCAGGCGCGCGACCTTCTCGAAATTGTCGAGGATCGTTACGACGCCGGCTCTGTCATGATCACCAGTCAGATACCCCGCTGGCACGATATGATCGGCGTTCCAACGCTTGCGGACGCGATCCTCGATCGGGTGATCCACAACGCCTATCGGATCGATCTCTCTGGTGAAAGCCTGCGCAAACAGCATTCTTCATCGTGAGGCGAAGCGCCCTCTGTCTGCCCGCCATGAAACCTGTGGACGGCATGGACGGCCCTGCGGACCGCCCACCCCGCCCACAAGGAGAACAGCAGACACAGAAGCGGACATGTTCATCTGTTTTGAAATTGAAAAAGCTCGAAGAGCGCCGCCATCTTGACGACGACCACTTGACCGACGCCATCGATCAAAACATCATCCAATCCGACCTGCGGAAGCAAGACGCCGGTGGCCGACATCAAATCGGAACGCTGGCCGGCTTCAGATTGGAACAGGTGGCCGGCTTCAGATTGGAATGCATGGCCGACATCGTCGGAACTCGCACGACGCTACGGTGCCCGGTTATTGGCCATCCTCGAAACGCCTGCGGCCATGCTCGACGGAGAGCGCAATGCGCTCGATCCGCGCCGCCTCGATTTTGACGAAGACGCGGCCATCGAATGGTTGGCGTTCGCTGATCTGGTGGAAGAGATGCTCGCGCCCGGCAAGAGCCTTGAGCCGGTTCGGGGCTTCGCGAACAAGCTGCCGGAACATGTTGCGCGGATTGCCGGCGTTTTGGCGCTGGTCGATGACTTGGGCGCGCGCTCGATCTCACTTGCGACATTGAAGCAAGCCGAAGCCATCGGCGGTTTCTTCGCGGATGAAGCATTGCGCCTTTTCGACGCCGGGGCGTGCTCGCCAGAACTGGCTGACGCGGAGGAGCTTCTCGACTGGTTGCTGACGAAATGGGGAGAGCCGCTAATCGGTCTGAGGGCGATTTATACCTACGGCCCAAATTCGATCCGCAACGCCGCCTCCGCCCAAAAAGCGGTGGAGATTCTCGAAGAGCATGGATGGCTCATCAAAGAGACGTCACCCGCAAAAGTTGACGGAAAGAATGTCAGAATCGCCTGGCGCATTGTGAAGGAGGGATGACGTGGGCGTTGTTTCAGACCGGCTGAAGGTGCGGAATCTGACTGCCATGGCCGCAACTTCCGCGGATTCCGCGCTTTTGGGCGAAAAGCAGCAGCGTGCAGCAACGCGCAGCAGGGTCTCCAACTCCGAGAAATCTGTGATGAATCAATTTGTTAACCAGAAAAGCAGCAAAAGCAGCAAGTGCAGCAACCCAAAATGCGAAAATCTCGATTTTGGGGACCTGGCCGACGCCCTGACTGACATCGCCGCTCAGCGCCCGGGTGGCGTCTCGCGCGCGGATTGGTTGCAGACGATCGATGCCGGCGGCCGGTTTCTCGATGACTGGGGGAGCGTTGCCGTCGAGTTCGGCTGGACGCCCGGCAACCTCTTCGACACTCCGCGCGATGGTGGCTCGCAAGGCGGCCTCGTGTGGTTTCTCAATGGCGAGGATGTGCGCGCCCTCGGGCCCGAGCACGCGGTGACGGTATCGGGGCGCGTCTATGACAGAGGTCCGGCGCCAGGCTGCACGCTGAAGGACGAATTGGGCAACTATGTCGATTGAACCCGGCTCCCCGAGCACATGAAAGAACTCGAACGAAAACGCAAGGCTCGTCGCGCAGCCGGCAAGATTCCGCGTGAAGTCTACGAGGCTACGAGCCTCTCGCAAACGCGCCCATGGGAGCTGGAAGGCATATGCCGCCGGACCTGGGAGCGGCGTGGCGGACGCGCCAAAAGCCGGGAGGAACGCCTGAAGGCGGAACCCGCAGCCGCGCCCCCAGCCGAACCGGCCAGCAATGATGATTGGCAGGCCACCCGCGTCGCCCGCGCCGGCTGGCCGAGGCGCTGGCAAGGCTGCTGAGCCTTTTAGGTCTCCCACAAAGAAACGTCGTCTTTGCGGACTCTCGTCTCCGGGAGAGCATGTCCGCATGAGGTTTCCCTTCCCCTCAGGGGAGCCTAAATGAATCAATCAATACTATAGCTCAAGCTTCGTTCACTCCCTTGAAGGAGTGCGCCCCATGCTGAACGCGCGTTTCCCTCGGTGGGAGCCTATATAATGAAGCTTGACCTATACCATTCATTCATTCATTTTTTGGCTGGGCGTGGAAGGCCGAAGCGCTTGAAGTCACAAAGGGTTCACATCCGTGCGGGCGTGACAGACTTATCGACAACGACGATTTATTTGTCGTAAACGATCGTTTCTGACGATGATCTGCGGGAAAGCTGCGTTATGGAACGCGCTGCGGAGAGGTGTCGGATACGCACAGGCAGGCTGAATTGAGAGCACATACGACTAAAGGAATACGCTCACACTGCGGGCGGCGATGGCTGAAAGTGTGATGCGCACATCACGCGCGAGACGGGCGCTGACATTTCTGACATGTCTGTGGGACGCGGCTCAACTCGCTCGCGGCTGCAAGGCGATGACGTTGCTTTCCTCGACGATTCCAAGGCTGGGCAATGCGGCTCGTATGGTGTCAGCAACGTAGGAAGGCGCGAGGTGAGCATAATGCTTTTCGGTCATGCGCGTGTCGCTATGCCCGAGCTGCGCGGCGATGACGCCCATCGGCACGCCTTTCATGGCGAGCGCGCTGGCGTAGGTGTGGCGCAAGATGTGGAAAGTCGCTGGCGGATCGAGCTTGGCAACCTTAGACGCCGCGTCGAGCGGACGCTGCTGATGCGACGCTCCCCATGCGGCTCCGTCAGTGCGGCGGAAGACCAAATCCTGCGGCGCGCGGCCGACGGTCAGGGAGGAGAAGAGCGTGCGGCCTTCGTCGGCGAGGGCGACGTGGCGCGGCTTGCCGGCCTTTGAGAGGCGAATCAAAATCATGCCGGCCTCCTCGTTGAAGTCGGCGGCGCGCATCCGGATCAGTTCGCCGTAGCGGCAGCCGGTGACCAGCGCGCCGCGGACAAGATCGCGAAATGCCGGGTCGCAGGCATTGGAGAGCCGGACGCTTTCGGCCGCGGAGAGATAGCGGATAATTGCCGAGTCCGCCTCACGGAATGGCTTGACCTTTCGCCACGGTTCGTCTGAGACGACCTTGCCCTCGTGAAATGCGTGGTTCAAGGCGGCCTTGAGTACGGTTAAGAGGCGATTTGCCGTCGAGCGCCTGGCTCGGACTGCATCGAGGTCTTCAGCGTTCACCGGCTCCGTTGCGCGCTTAACGGCAGTTTTCTTCGTCCTCAATAACTTCGGAGCCTTGGCCACTGCGGTAAGCCAATCCCTGATCCGCTTCGATGTCAGTTTGCCGACATCGATTCCGCCCAGCTCAGGAATGATTCGAGCCTCTGCGGCATATCGGTCAGCGCGCACGCCTTTCGATCCGCGGCCTTCGCGGGCGGCGAAATAGTCGTCGAGAGCGTCTTTGACGGTGTACGGCCCTTCCATTGGCGCCAGATGGCCGGCGAGTTCCCGGGCTTTGCTGGCGAAGAACTTGCGGGCCGCTTCCTGCGCCTGGGTGAACGAGAAGACAGTCAGCCCGTCCGGGTCGCGCGCATCGTCGGCCGCGCCCAACGCCTCGTAGTGCTGCCGGCCCTCATCGTCTCGAAGGCGCGCTATCCAAGTCCCGCCCTTAGCTCCTTTGCGATAGCCGACGGCGCAGCCGGCTGAGATGACGGTCCAATAGGGCTCCCGACGCTCGGTCAGTTTGGTCCTAGAAGACCGGCTATCGAGCTTGACGTTTCGTACTTGGCGAGCCATGAAATCTCCGTACGGAAAATGTACGGAAAACATGTACGCGAACATGGATGAACAAGCAAGGACATAAATCCGAGCGTTTACAGCGAAATAAAAATCCGCGGATGTCCGCTGCTGTGCGAAAAGTGGGGCGTTATCCCTCTTTTACGGCGAAAACAGGGGTTCGATTCCCCTTGGGCGCGCCAATAGAATGAATGGCTTATGCCGCGTCTTGGCCCATCATCGGGCAACATGCCCAACTCTTGCCCAATAAGCGTTGGCGAACGACGCCGATTTTCCGCGAACGCCGAGGTATCGTCGATCGCCCATCGTCTTCCTGTGCCGCGCTGCCCGGCCATCCACGGCTCTGCGAGCCAATTGATGAGCGGGAGTGGGTGGGGTAATTCTCCCACTATCCCGGCTTAACGGGAACACCGTTCTCGAGCGGCAAAATGGAACGCGAACAGGGCATTAGCAAGGACGGCAATCGGCGCGTGCGCGCTTTGATCGTCGAACTCGCCTGGTTCTGGCGGCGGTTCCAGCCCGAGAGCAAACTTTCGATATGGTTCGATGCGCGTGTGGGCGGAGCGGGGGCGCATGTCGAAGGTGATGATCGTGGCTTTGGCCCGTAAGCTTCTCGTTGCGTTGTGGCGTTACGCGAAGGACGGCGTGATTCCGGAAGGAGCGGTGATGAGGACGGCATAAGGCGCGCTCATCGTCACTCCCCTTCCGGTCAAAGGTCGGCTGGCGCCGTCGATCGCCCAGGACCCTGAAAAGAGCGCCGTTTTGAAGAGTGGCGCCGCCGCGCGGAACTTCTTCCCGAATACCGGGATCGTGGTTCGGGATTGCAGATCCCACCGGCGAGGACAACCGTCCCGCAAATATTGGAGTTCACCCGCGACCGGAAAAGAGGGAGGCCGAAATCGATGCTTGACAATGAAGTCCCCATACGAGGCGATCGGCTGGTCGATCCAGAGGCCGCGTCCGAAGAACCCGCAATCGGCGACGCCGGACGAAGCGGCGGCGTTCAAAAAAAGCTCGCGGACGCCGTCGCCGAGGAGGCCGCGAAGCATCCCGGCAAGCCAGTCGAGGTCTTCGCCACGGACCAGCGCCGCATCGGTTTGAAGCCGGTCACCCGCCGCGTGTGGGCGCCCGTCGGCGAGCGTCCGATCGCGCCCGGCCATCATCGGTTCGACGGGCTTTACGTCACGGCTTTCGCATCGCCGGCCACCGGCGAAACCTTCTGGTATCTTTCCAACGGCGTGTCGAAGCCGTTCTTCGAGGCGCTGCTCGAAACCTTCGCGCGCGAGGCCGAAGCCGGCGTTGGGCGCATCATCCTGCTGGTGCTCGACACTGCCGGATGGCGAAGCCAGGCAAAGGTTCCGTCGAGCAGAGCTCGATGGAATGGCTGGCGGAGGCATGGCCCAGCCGGACTGAAAATCCCCGATGGCGTTCGCCTCGTTTATCTGCCGCCCTACAGTCCAGAGCTGCAGCCGGCAGAAACACTGTGGGCGCTGGTCGACGAGCCGATCGTCAACACGCACATCGCGACCATCGAGGATCTCGAAGCGACAATCGCCAACCAATGCGTCGCCCTCGCCGGGCAGCGCGAGCAAATCCAGAAACGAACCGGTTTCCATTGGTGGCCAAAGCGGATCGTCCCGAACTAATCACACGGAAATCGTATCACCTCCGTCACGGCTCGCGCCGCCATGCCGCTCATGCCGCCCAATCCGTGACGATCAGGCCGTGCACGCGCTCGAACTCGCGACGGTTTGATGTGACCAAAGCCGCGCCGCGCCGACGCGCTTGCGCCGCGATCAGCACATCGTAAGGACCGATGGGCGCGCCGGCCCTCGACAGCCGTGCGCGAATGTCCCCAGCCACAGCGGCGTCCTCGGTATCGAAAGCGACGACCAAGACCGGCAATGCGAGGAAGGTTTCGAGCACCGCCTCGTTGCGGTCCGGCCGCGCGCTCTTGGCGACGCCGTAGCGCAGTTCATAAAGAACGATCGTCGATAGGAGGATCGTCGTGCCGCGCGCAATTTCCGCATCCAGGCGCTCAGCGATATCCGGGGTTCGCTCATTAAGCACCGCGATCACGGCGTTCGTATCGAGACAAAACATGGACTGGCCTCAATCGAACGAAATGTCGTCATCGGGCATCGGCGGCTGCTCCGGGCGCCCTTCGGGAAGAAAGTCCGCGGCCCCCAAGGCGCGCAGTTTGGCCCGCCACGCCTTCACGTCGAAAGGCGGCTTCTCAATAGGCTCCAGAATGACTTTGTCGCCGATCTTGCTCACGCGCACCTCGGTTCCTGAAAAGCGAAACTCCTTTGGCAGACGCACCGCCTGGCTGCGACCGTGCATGAAGAGTTTCGCGGTCGGTTTCTTATCGGTCGGCTTGCTGGCGTTCGCTATCATGAAGCCGTCTCGCAACAACGATATCTACCAATGATAGATATCATGCCACGAGGGCTTCTGTCAATTCCTCCAGCAGCGCCGGCAGGCGCGTTCCGAACAAGCTCCGCGCCCGCAAGATGCCGCCGCGCGCCGCGAACTCCGGCGCATCCGTCATGTCCTCCGGTCGGATTTCGGCATTGACCGCGATGTGATCGCGGATCGCGCTCAGCCACGCCCGCTGTTCATCCGTATAGGCGCGCCCCGCTTTCTCCTCGCGACCGAGCCAGAGGTTGAAGCGCCCGGCAATGACCGATGTCAATGGTTCCAGCACCTCGGTCTGTCCTATCGCATAACGCACCAGCATGACGATATCGGCCAAGGTTCCAGCCGGGTTGCCGCGCACTTTGTCGCTCGAAAGCCGTTTGTAGGCCCGCCAGATATCGACGGGCTCAAGCAGCCAGGGCGGCCGTTTCAGCGCCTCCTTCAGATCGTCCACCGCCTCGTAGCTCAGGCGGCGTTGCGCGTAAGGAAGCCGATAGAGAATTTGCAGCGCGATGAGTTCGTCGCGGCGTTCGCCCAGGAAGCGGCGAAAACGTTCGACCGTGTCGGTGGCCTTGCGCTCGTCCCAGCCGAACGAGACCACCGCATCGGTCGAAATCGTGTCGATGCGGATATCGGCCGCGGCCTTTACGTCCTTCAAGAGCCGCCGGAGGGAGGGATCATCGAAGATCGTCGCCGCATCGTCCTTGGCTGCGTCGCGCGCTTTGCGCTGTTCCGGCTCCGGCGCGTCCTTCGGCACGCGAAGGCTGAGAGCATCCGGGTCGATGGCGTCGAGCAGCCGCGCGGCGAGACCCGAGAGATCGACACTGCCTGTCGCCTTGACGATGGCCGCGCGATCCTTCTCGCCAATGCGCCAGTCGAGCGCCGCAAGCCGCGCAGCAAGCGTCGCAAAGGCGTCGTCGTCACGCCGGCCGGAGGCGATATCGTCGATCAGTCAATCGAAGGAAACAACGCGATCGCGTTCCAGCGGCTGCGACACGGATTTCAGGCTCTCTGAGACCCCGACCGCGTCGATGAGAACGAAGCGCGTCTTGGCTTCGGCATCGGGCGTCACCTCACGCAGCTTCTCCTGGCTGATGGTGCGAGCGCCGCGCCCCTTCATCTGCTCGAAATAGAGTTCCGATTTCACATCACGCAGGAAAATCAGCACCTCGATCGGTTTTACGTCGGTCCCGGTCGCGATCATGTCCACGGTCACGGCTATGCGAGGATTGTAGTCGTTGCGGAAGGAGCGAATGAGAGCCTCTGGGTCGGCCCCGTCGGTGCGGTAGGTGATCTTTTTGGCGAAGTCGTTGCCCCTTGCCGAACACCTCGCGGACAGTGCCGACAATCTCCTCGGCGTGGTGGTCGTCTTTGGCGAAGACGAGCGTCTTTGGCACATCCGTGCGGCCGGGAAACAGTTCCGTGAACAGCGTGTCTCGATAGGTTTCCGAATCGCTCTACGGCAGGTCGACGCGGCATAGTTTTTCACTCGGGGCGCGGGCGGGTAGAAATTACTGTTGCCTAATGGCGGACGAATTTGGGCTGGGAGTGCCCGAGTTATCTGTCTTCAAAAAAACTCTGCAAAAAGGGTAACGATAGGTTCTGCCTTTCCGATTTCATAAACTCCTCCGCCTATATAGACATGGTAACCGATGGGGCGGCCAGGTTCGCCAAACCAAATAAAAGTAGCCCTTCCCTCTAAGGAAGCTCTGCAAAAGGGAGCGGATTCCCATTACCATACATCACTGCTAAGCTCGTGTGAGAGGCAGGCGAGTAGGCGCGATGAAGCAGCTGACATTTTCTTCGACGGGTTTTGAACGCTACGGCAAGACCACGCGGCGCGCGGCGTTTTTGTCCGAGATGGAGCGGGTCGTTCCATGGGCGGAGATGTGCGCGCTGATTGAGCCGTTTTATCCCAAGCCGGGCAACGGGCGTCCGCCGGTGGGATTGGAGCGAATGTTGCGCATCTATTTTCTACAACAATGGTTCAACCTCTCCGACCCCGGCGTCGAAGAAGCGCTTTACAACTCGGCGACGATGCGCGATTTCGCCAGGATCGATCTCGGCCGCGAGCCGGCGCCTGACGAAACCACGATCTGCCGCTTCCGGCATTTGCTCGAAGCCCACGATCTCGGCCGCCGTCTGTTCGAAGAGGTCCATCGGCATCTCGAGGCGAACGGGCTGAAGGTCTCGACCGGCACGATCGTCGACGCGACCATCATCCACGCGCCGTCCTCGACCAAGAACGCGGATCAGGCGCGTGACCCCGAGATGCATCAGACCCGCAAGGGCAATCAATGGTTCTTTGGCATAAAGGCGCATATCGGCGTCGACCGTAAAACCAAGATCATCCATTCGGCGGCGGCGACGGCGGCTAATGTCGCCGATTGCCGTCTTTTGCCTGATCTCCTGCACGGCGAGGAGACCCGCGTGTGGGGCGATCAGGCCTATCGCGGCCAGCGCGATGTGATCATCGAGCATGCGCCGCGGGCCAGGGATTTCACCAATCGCCGCTACCGGCATAAGGGCGTCGTCGATGAGGCGGAGCGGGCGAAGAACCGGACCAAGTCGAAAGTCAAGGCCAAAGTCGAGCACGCGTTCTTCGTCATCAAGCGGGTGTTCGGCTTCGCCAGGGTCCGCTACCGCGACCTCGGCAAGAACGCGCACCGGCTGTTCGTGGCCTGCGCGCTCGCCAATCTCTCCATCGCGCGGCGCCATCTGCTGCGGGCGCAGACGGCGTAGGGGCAGGCGGCGAACAAAAACTCCGCCTGGCCCCCGGATGGACGCCGAAAAAGCCGCTGTAAACGCCGCGATGACAGTCAGGCCGCCACCGCAATCACGGCCAACCCGCTCGCCACACAAAAACAATCGCTTACGCAGAGCTTCCCTAAGTGACGAATTGGGGTTTGTTCCCCAAAGTACTTGTTATATTCTATTTCATAGTCCCATAGACCTTCAAGAGGTTTATGAAGATTTTGCTCAATGCGCTGCAAATCGCGGCCCTGATTGATCAGTTGATATGCAGTATAGCTGAAGCCGGCAAGCACGCCTAAAAGCGTAACAATAGCTGTATATAATTTAATTTTTGACTCACGCACGCTCAGGTCTTCTACCGAAAGCGTGCGGCGGCGGGATCGTTTTGCTATCATCTGTTAATACACGCCGGAACACGAGAAATATCCGACCGACTTCGATTTTTCCCACAGGGGCCAGTTCCGATGTCGCGGTCGTCTCTATGTGCCTCCATGGGCAGGGCGCCGAACAATCCTAGAAATCGGTGCGATGTCTATACTTGGGGGTGGACCGGAAGTTGAAGGCAGGCCTCCCAAATGACGCGTTTGACCCGAAGCGGTCCTGAACGCTTTTAAAACGTTTGGCAATGCGGTACGTTCACGCCCCTTTTTCCGCTCGCAGCGAAAATGACCGGGAATGCGCGGATGGTCATGAAAACTCCAACTGTTCTCGCGGCGGCTGCGGCCGCGTTAATCGTCGGTGATGCTGGGCAGGCTGCTTCGCTGGAGTCCACGTCTGCTACAACGACCTATCACAGCATGACGGATGATGGCGTCGGGGTCTTCTATCGAGAAGCGGGCCCGAAAGACGCGCCGACGCTGGTCCTGTTGCACGGGTTTCCCTCCTCTTCGCGCGAGTTCGATACGCTCATTCCCTTGCTCGCCACGCATTATCATCTGATAGCACCGGACTTCCCAGGCTTCGGCCAGAGTGACGCCCCGGCACCATCGTCTTACGTGTACACCTTTGACCAGTTGGCGAAGACGATCGGAAATTTGCTCGAGCAACTAAAGATCAGCAAATGCAGCTACTACCTTCATGATTACGGCGGGCCGGTCGGCTTCCGCATCATTTTGGCGCATCCGGAGCGGGTGCAGGCTCTCATCATCCAGAATGCCAACGTCTATGGGGAAGGCCTTGGCGCAAAGTGGGCTGGCATCGCGCAGTATTGGGCCGATCCAAAAGCGCATCCTGAAGTGTTCGATGCCTTTGCATCGCTAGCAGCGACCGAACAGCGTCACACGCTAGGCACCTCGCACCCCGACCGTTACAACCCCGATACCTGGACTGACGAGTACGCCCATCTGTCGAAACCCGGGCAACATGAGATCCAGGCCGCTCTGCTCTACGATTACCGGACGAACGTCGCCTCATATCCGGCGTGGCAAGCGTGGTTGCGCGAGCACAAGCCGCCGACTTTGGTGATCTGGGGACGGAACGATCCCTCGTTCATTGCTCCTGGGGCAGAGGCTTTCAAGCGCGATCTGCCAAATGCCGAGATCCATCTGCTCGATGCTGGCCATTTCGCTTTGGATGAGAAGAACGACGAAATTGCGAGGCTCATTCTCACCTTCTTGGCCAGACACTCATAGGCCAATGTCCTCTTTGGATGCCTTGCATTCCAGGACTTTGGCAGTGGCGAGAAGAAGGTTCAGAACGGCGGGCAATTCCATAAAATCCTCCACCCATAGGGTGAAGTACTCTCATGATTGCTGACAAGGGGCTTTTGCATAGGAATTGGCCCGCCGATTTCGATCGACGGCAGAGGCATTTGTACGACGGATATGCGGTGCAGGAGGCGGGACTTAAACGTCGGTCAACAATCTCTCATCCGCGGGTCGAGCCGCATGACCTTGCTTCGTTTGGGGCTGCCTCTGTCTAGGTGGCGAGCGTCAAAGGCTCATAGTGGACACGAGGGCTCCCCGGCATTGTCCCACCCCCAGCGCCGCATACCGCGCCGAGGCTGATCTTGTGTTTGCGATCTCCTCTTCTGGCTGTCCGTTAATGGTCACGCCGTCTTTGGCGTGGATTGAACCGTGCAGGCGATCGACCAGATGAAACCCACCATCTCGCGTGCGATGGCGACATTGACGACGTTGGCGGTCTTGCCGCGCGCGCTCAGCCGACGATATCGAGTGCAGAGCCGAACTTGCGCTTTCCACCCGATGTCGCGAACGATTTTTGGCAGCGCCTCGATCCGATCGACCTTATGACGACCGATGCGCGCCTTCATTCGGTAAGCCCAGGCGCCTTCGACCAGCGCGCGTCGGGCATGGGTGTTGCCGGTCTTGGTGATGCCGCCGCGTCGGATGGTCTCGCCGCTCGATTGCTCGCCCGGGACCAGGCCGAAATAGGCCATGAGCTGGCGCGGGTTTGCAAAGCGTGTGAAGTCGCCAACTTCAGCGACCAGCACCACGGCTTTGATCAAAGCGATACCCCGCATCGCCTGCAAGGCGTCAACAACAGGGCGCAAATTCCATTCGGGAAGGAGGCCGGATATCTGCTCCTCGACTCGCTTAAGCCGCCGCTCCGCATCCATGACGGCATCGACATAGTCTTGAAATGCGATCTGCTGCGCGGGATGTTCGAAGGCCAAAGTCGATAGCCATCGCCGGTAAGCCATTCGCCATGCTGTCCCACGCCCGTGCTTGCGGCCGTGCCGCAGCAGAAATCCTTGAAGATGCTGACGCGCTCGGGTCACGATTTGTCGGACGACGCTGCGCAGACGGATCAAATCGCGCATGGCTTCGTGATCGGCGTCAGGCACCCAGACGGGCGTCAACTCGCCGGCTCGGTGAAGACGCGCAAGCATGGTGGCGTCACGACGATTTGTCTTCACCCGATCGCCGGGCTTGGTCGGAATCAACGACGGCGCCACTACATCGCAGCGATGGCCGAGGCTGGTGAGTTGACGATGAACGCCATAGCCGCACGGGCCAGCCTCGTAGCAAAATGCCAACGTCTTGCCCGGACGCGCGAGGCGGTCGCACAGCTTACCGATCGCAACGGGATCGTTGGAAATCTCACCGAGGTATTCCACCGCGCCAGAGCGTCCGCTCTCCGCCACCGCGATCGAGATCCGTTCTTTGTGAATATCCAAGCCAACAAATCGGGTATGTTCCATGAGGCCCGTCTCCTATGCATGAGGCTCTGTGCCGGCCAGCCGGCTTAATCCTCGTACCGTTGCATATCGGATGACGGGCCACCCTCAGGCCCAGCAATCATAGGGTCTAGTGCAGCGTTTCCGAAATACGACTCATATCAGGCGGCCTCATCGATTTTGTAGGACCAAGTGTGGACGACTGGGTGTTGGTTGATGTCATCGATGGCGGCCAAGATGCGATCTTCGAGTTCTTGTTTGGAAGCGACCCGGATATGGCGCAGCACGGAGCGCGCAAGCTTTGAGAAGAAGCCTTCGACCAGGTTGAGCCAAGAGCCGTGTTTCGGCGTGAAGACGAAGATGAAGCGTCCTTCGGGCTGCGTCGCGAGCCACGCCTTGGTCTCTTTGGATATATGGGCGGAATGATTGTCGAGGATCAACTTGATCGCGGTCGAAGCCGGATAGGCCGCATCGAGAAGCTTCAAGAACTCAATGAACTCGCGGGAGCGGTGGCGTTCCTTGACGAGGCCATGGACCTTGCCAGTCACGAGATCGATCCCGGCAAGCAGGCTCAGCGTTCCGTGGCGCTTATACTCATGATCTCGGGCGAAAGCTGCATGAACGCCGGGTTTCGGCGGCAGGTCCGGCGCGGTCGCGCCAATCGCCTGCATGCCAGGCTTCTCGTCGTAAGAGACGATCGCTTGCCTCCCGCTTGGCTCCGCCGACGCGGCGCCGGCTGCCTTAAGGATTTCCACCTCTTTGTAAACACGGAGGATTTGCGCCATTTTAACTTCGAACTCGGGGTCGCGGCGCTCAAGATAGTAACGCGCCTTGTGGGGCTTGATCGCCTGGGCGCCGAGGATCTTGCAAACCGTGCCCTGGGCCAGATTGGAAAGGCAATCATGCCCGGCAGCCGGCCCATGTTCGCGCGCATGGCGGGCCAAAAGGCGCGTCGTCCACAGCTCATGTGGATAGCCGAAATCCTTGGCTTTCCGGCAGGCCAGCGACACCAGCCATGTCTTGGCCTCGGGCGTGATCGTCGCCTCTTTGCCTGGCCGGGGGCTATCATCCAGCGCCGCCAATGGGCCGAACGCCACGGCCCGCTCGACACGACGCCGGACCGTCTGATTATGCACCCCCAAGGCGCGACCAACGGCGAAAAAGGACGGGTCCTCCTGATAGGCCAAAAGCATGCGCGATCGCTCGACCCGGCTCGCTGTTTCAGTCCGCGATCGCGCAATCGCCATCAGCTTCGTCATGTCTTCTTCCCCAATGGTCAACTCGACCACAAGCCGCGCCGCCGCCATCTTAAAAGCCTCGTTCAGCGAATCACCGAACAAAGCTACAATGCATCGCCGCAAGATAAAATCCCGCTCAACTCAGCGGTTTCATGGAATCGCTGCACTAGAAAACAACGAAATGCGAAAAGGCGATTGTATTCAACCCCAAAATTTGTGTCGCCAGAGGCTGCGGGATTCAACGGACGTTGACCCGATGTCCCACTGTTTCCGACCAAAGCCGACGTCTTCGCTCCGAAGCGGTCATTTCCTACAATATTGCCTCTGAAATAAAAGAACCGATCACAACTAAATTTCACTGGTAAGAGACCCTGAGCGTTAACCGCAATTCTAAATTTGCGCGCGGCCCGGCCTACAGCGGGAACGCCAGCGAGGCGAAGAGCAAATCGCCGCGCACGCGGTTCTGCACGGCGAATTCGTGGAACCATCGTCCGCTGAGGATCACCTGCTGCTCCCCGGCCTTGATGGTGTACGAGACGAGCGGGCCGACCGCGGCGACGCGCCCCCTGAAGGGGCCGAGAAACTCGCTGCCCTGGTCAACGTCGTTGGTCACCTGCTGATAGAAATAGCCGCCGACGCCCGCCGAGAGGCCGAACGGCAGATGCTGGTTCAGCGCCCATTCGAAATGCAGCTCTTCGCCACTCTGATAATTGGTCGCGGTGTTGACCGCGTTGATGGTGATGCCCAACGCCGCCGAGACCTCAATTCCGGTGGTGAGGCTCAAAAAAGTGTAGCCGCCTTTGAGATCGACGGCCGGTCGATTGAGGCCCATTTCGGCCAGGCGGCCAGTCTCGTAACCGCCGGCGGGCGCGAAGCCGGTCAGGAAGATATTCCAGTGGTGTTCGCCAGCTTCCCAGCCGATGAAGGCGGCATAGGCGGTGTCGCCCAGACTGGCGACGGTGTCGGTGCGGCCAAACTGCAGCGTGTTGCCCATCGGCCCGGTAAAAGCCAGGCTCGCCGTATTGTGATCGGAACCGAAAGGGATCACAGCGGCGAAGCCGATCGAACCGCCGAGCGCCTTGAGATCGGTGACCCAGGCAACCTGCGAGATATTCATCACGAACTGATAGGTAAGGCCCGCGGCGACGATGTTGCCGAACGGAATCCTGCGGTTTGCGCCAGCGCTTCCGGTATAGAGATAGAACGTGTTTGAGTAATAGATCCCGGGCGGCGGCGTGTAGCCGACGAGGGGGATCTGATAGCCGAGCAGAAAATCGCCGAGGCCGTATTCGGCGGCCTGCGCGGGCGCGGCGGCCAAAATTGCGGCGCCGGCACAGATGGCGGCGGCGATGGCTGGCGTTTTGCCCCGGCCATTGATCGAACTCATCTTCGCTCGCCTCGAATTGTGATCCTCAACGTCGTTCGCCCGGCGAATGGCCTCATTAGGGAGCCTGCCGCGGCGGACGCAAGCTCTGGCGGCGCATTTTTCTCACCTGTTGCCGAATTGACGCGCCTGCGTCGCAGACTTCTGCTACCGACCACCCTGCTCCTGCGCGCCCCCGTTTGCCTTCGGCGTTCTGGAGTCCTATCAGTTAAGGGCCGTTAAGGCGCTATTTGGGAGGAAAAAAGGATGGCTTACAGACCGCATACGGGCGGATGGCTGATGCTTGCCCTGCTCATCGGGGCGATGGCCTCGCCCGCCCTGGCGCAGCAGCAGAAGCCCACCGCGCAGCCGGCAAAACCCAATATCGTCATCATCTGGGGTGACGATATCGGCCAGTCGAATATCAGCGCCTACACCAACGGCTTGATGGGGTACCGGACGCCGAACATCGACTCCCTCGCCACCGATGGAATGATCTTCACGGATTATTACGGGGAGCAAAGCTGCACCGCGGGGCGCTCGGCCTTCATCACCGGGCAAAGCGTGTTCCGCACCGGCCTCAGCAAGGTGGGACTGCCGGGCGCCGATCTCGGTCTGCGCAAGGAGGACCCGACCATCGCCCAATTGCTGAAGGCGCAAGGCTACGCCACCGGCCAGTTCGGCAAGAACCATCTCGGCGACAAGGACGAGTTTTTGCCGACCGCGCACGGCTTCGATGAATTCTACGGCAATCTCTATCACCTCAACGCCGAGGAAGAGCCGGAGCTGCCCGATTATCCGAAGCCAAACGATCCGGAATTTCCCAATTTCCGCAAGAATTTCGGGCCGCGCGGCGTCATTCACAGCTTCGCCAACGCCGACGGCACGCAGACGATCGAGGATACCGGCCCGCTTACCAGGAAACGGATGGAGACGATCGACGACGACATCGCGGATCGCGCCGCCGGCTTCCTCGAAAACGAGGTCAAGGCGAACAAGCCCGTGTTCTTATGGGTCAATTTCACCCATATGCATTTCCGCACGCACACGAAGCCTGAGAGCCTCGGCCAGGCCGGACGCTGGCTTGGGCCCTATGCCGACACGATGATCGACCATGACAAGAACGTCGGCACGGTGCTCGCCAAACTGAAAGAGCTGGGGATCGCGGACAACACCTTCGTCATGTATTCGACCGACAACGGCCCGCACATGAATTCCTGGCCGGACGCGGCGATGACCCCGTTCCGCAACGAAAAGAACTCGAACTGGGAAGGGGCCTATCGCGTACCGGCGATGGTCCGCTGGCCCGGCAAGATCAAGGCTGGCTCGGTTTCGAACGAGATCGTCTCGCATCTCGACTGGATGCCGACGCTGCTGGCGATGGCCGGCGCGCCCGACGTCAAGGAGAAGCTGCTCACGGGCTATCAGGCGGGGAAGGACACCTTCAAGGTCCATCTCGACGGCTATAATCTGCTGCCCTACCTCACGGGCGAAGAGAAGAAAGGCCCGCGCAAGGAATTCTTCTATTTCTCCGACGACGGCGATCTGACGGGCTTACGCTACGACAACTGGAAATTCGTCTTCCTCGAGCAGAGAGCGACGGGAACGCTGCGAGTGTGGTCGGAGCCTTTCACGCATCTGCGCGTGCCGCTGATCTTTAACCTCCGGCTCGATCCTTATGAGCGCGCCGACATCACCTCGAACACCTATTACGATTGGCTGCTCGACCATGCTTTCATGGTGGTCCCGGCTCAAGCCTATATCGCCAAGTTCCTCGCGACCTTCAAGGACTATCCGCCGCGGCAGAAGGCGGCGAGTTTCACGATCGATCAGGTGATGGAGAAAATGAAGCAGCCGAGCGGGGATTGAGCACCCGCGTTCTCGATCGACGTTAGGTAGGAGGTCGGCAATGACGACATTGCTCCGGGCGGCAGGCGCGCTCGTAATCATCATCGGCGGTATGGCGATGTCTCCAGCTCACGCGGCCGATGCTGGACCGCCCTCCGACGGTTCCGTGCTGCCCTTCTCGCCGACGCCTTCGGCGAGCATCGCAGGGCCGACTTTGCAAGAGTTGAAGCATATCCGTCGCGTCGAGCCGAACCGCCTCCCGGCGGATGCGCCTAACATCCTGATTATTCTTTTGGACGATGTCGGGTTCGGCCTGCCCGACACCTTCGGCGGCGAGATCGCCACGCCGACGCTGACGCGTCTCGCCAATGAAGGCATCAGCTACAATACGTTTCATACGACCTCGATTTGCTCGCCGACCCGCGCCGCGCTTCTTACGGGCCGCAATCACCACCATGTCGGGTCCGGCACGATCGCCGAGCGGGCGCTCGACTTTGACGGCTATACTGGCGTCATTCCGAAGACCTCGGCCACCATCGCCGAAGTTTTGCATGAATACGGCTATAAGACCGCCGCCTTCGGCAAGTGGCACAATACGCCGGCGATCGAGACCACGGCCATGGGGCCGTTCGATCGCTGGCCGACAGGCTATGGTTTTGACTATTTCTACGGCTTTCTCGGGGGAGAAACCTCGCAATATGAGCCGCGCCTGTTCGAGAACACCACCCCGATTGAGCCGCCGCGCGATCCGAAATATCACCTGACCCAGGATATGGTCGACAAGGCGATGATCTGGCTTCGTCGCCATCAGGCTTTTGCGCCGGACAAGCCCTTCTTCATGTATTGGGCGCCTGGGGCGGCGCATGGTCCGCATCACATTTTCAGGGAGTGGGCGGACAAGTATAAGGGCAAGTTCGATGACGGCTGGGACGCCTATCGCGAACGCGTGTTCCAGCGTCAAAAGCAGCTGGGATGGATTCCGCAGGACGCGAAGCTGACCCCGCGCGCCGATTCGATGGCGTCCTGGGAGAGTATCCCGGAAGCCCAGCGGCCATTCCAGCGCCGGTTGATGGAGGTATTCGCCGGCTTCGTCGAACACACGGACGCGCAGGTTGGCCGCCTGATCGAAGGCATCGAGCAGCTCGGGCTGCGCGACAATACGATTATCTTCTACATCTTCGGCGACAATGGCTCCAGCGCCGAAGGCCAGAACGGCACGATCAGCGAGTTGCTGGCGCAGAACATGATCCCCAGCACGATAGAGCAGCAGCTGAACGCGCTAAACAAGATCGGCGGCCTCGATGCGCTCGGCACCAATAAAGTCGAGAACATGTATCATGCCGGCTGGGCTTGGGCCGGCGACACGCCGTTTCGTTACACCAAACTCATCGCCTCGCATTTCGGCGGCACTCGCAATCCCCTGGTGATCTCCTGGCCAAAGGGCATCAAGCCGGACAAAACGCCGAGGCCGCAGTTCCATCATGTCAACGACGTCGCGCCAACGCTTTACGACATCCTCGGCATCAAGCCGCCCGAAGTGGTCAACGGCGAGAAGCAGGAGCCGATCGACGGCGTGAGCATGGTCTACACTTTCGCCGACGCCGCGGCGCCCGGACGCAAGCCCATTCAGTATTTTGAAAATAACGGCAGCCGCGCCATCTATCACGATGGCTGGATCGCCGCGGCCTTCGGCCCGCTAACGCCCTGGTTGACGGTCAGCCCTGGCCTCGCGACCTGGGACGCCAATAAGGACGTGTGGGAGCTCTACGACCTCAAAAACGATTTCTCCGAAGCGGACGATCTCGCCGCCAAGGAGCCAAAGCGCCTTGCCGAAATGAAGCAGTTATTCCTGAAGGAGGCCGAGGCCAACAAAGTATTTCCGGTCGGAGCCGCGCTGTGGACGCGCCTCCATCCCGAGGACCGCGTCAAGGTTCCCTACACCCACTGGACCTTCGACGCGACGACGACGCGGCTGCCCGAATTCGCCGCGCCCGGCCTTGGGCGCGAAAGCAATCGGGTCGACGTGGAGGCGGACATCGGCCCGAACGCGTCCGGCGTTCTCTACGCGCTCGGCGGAATCGGCGGCGGCCTAACGCTCTATCTCGACGAGGGGCGTCTAGTCTATGAATACAACATGATGATGATCGAGCGCTACATCGGCCGATCAGCCGAGGCTCTCGCGCCGGGCAGGCACAAGATTGCCGTCGACACGTCGATCGCAAAGCCCGGCGCGGCTGCCGATGTCGTGATCCTTGTCGACGACAAAGAGGCCTTTCGCGTCGACGTCAAGCGGACGGTTCCGGCCGCGTTTTCCGCTAGCGAGACCTTCGACGTCGGGGAGGATCTCGGATCGCCCGTCTCGCTCGACTATTTCGACCGCGCGCCATTCGCGTTCGAGGGCCGGATCGACAAGGTCGAAGTGTACGTGAAATAGAGACGGCCCGCGTTCGCAAGCTGACGCCGGACGGCGATTGTGGCCGGGCGGGCGCTACAGCGAATCGCCGCGCCCTCCCTAGTAGAGCCCGGTCAGATAGTAGAAAGCGATCACCACGAAGACGGCGGTGGTCTTCAAGATGGTCACGGCGAAGATGTCCTGGTACGACGTCTTGTGCGTCAGGCCGGTCACCGCCAGCACCGTGATGACCGCGCCATTGTGCGGCAGCGTGTCCATGCCGCCGCTCGCCATCGCGGCGACCCGGTGCAGCACTTCGAGCGGGATGTGGTGCGCCTCCGCCGCGTCGATGAACTGCTTCGACATCGCGGCGAGCGCGATGCTGAGGCCGCCGGAGGCCGAGCCGGTGATGCCCGCCAGAGTCGAAACGGTGATCGCTTCATTGATCAGCGGGTTCGGGATCTGCGCCAGCGCGTCGCGGATGGCGAGAAAGCCGGGCAGAGCGGCGATCGTCGCGCCAAAGCCATATTCGGAGGCGGTGTTCATCGAGGCGAGCAGCGCGCCCGCGACCGCGGCCTTCGACCCTTCCGCGAATTTCGTCATCACCGGCCGGAAGGCGAAAGCGAATACAGTGAAAATCCCCAAGATGAGCGCGCCCTGGACGGCCCATATGGCGGTCAGCGAGGCGACATCCGCAACGACGGGGGCGGCCATGCCGGCGAGCTGCGCCTCCGCTTTGGCGCCATAGGCGGCGGCGACCGCCGACGTTAAAATCCGGTTGCCGACGAAGACGACGATCAGCGGCAGCAGGGCGATGGCGGGATTGACCAGCGCTTCCTTCGGCATCGGCTCCGGCTCGTTGATGTGATTTTCGCCGTAGCGTTCGCCCGCCGCCAGGGCCCGGCGGCGGCGCCATTCGAGATAGGCGAGGCCCGTGCGCCAGGATGAATGCGGCGCCGACGATCCCAAGGATGGGGGCCGCCCAGGTCGTGGTCTTGAAGAAGGTCGTCGGGATGATGTTTTGAATCTGCGGCGTGCCCGGCAGCGCGTCCATCGTGAAGCTGAAAGGCTCCGAGCGCGATGGTTCCAGGGATCAGCCGCTTCGGTATCGAGCTTTGCCGGAACATCTCGGCCGCGAACGGATAGGCCGCGAAGACGACGACGAACAGCGAGACGCCGCCATAGGTCAAAATCGCGCAGACGAGGACGATCGACAGGATCGCGCGCTGTTTGCCGACGATGCCGATGACCGCGGTGACGATCGATTTCGAGAAGCCGGAAAGCTCGATCACCTTGCCGAAAATGGCGCCGAGCAGAAACACTGGGAAATAGAGCTTTACAAAGACGACCATCTTTTCCATGAACAGGGAGGTGAAGATGGTCGGGACGCTCGCCGGATCCGTCAAAACAACCGCCAGCATGGCCGCGATCGGGGCGAACAGGATGACGCTGAAGCCGCGATAGGCGACAAACATCAAAAAGCACAGCGCGGCGATCACGATCAGAAAATTCATGCCGGTTTCCTCCAGAGACAGACATTCAATTTTTGATATTCAAGGATCCAGGAAATCTCTTCGGTTTAAATGTCGCCAAAGCCTACCAGCCGTCCGTTCGGTCGAACAGGATGGGGAGAAAAAGTCTCGGCTCCATTGTATGGCGCAGTCCAAGCGTTTGCCATCTTTACGCGCCGCCAACGCCGCGGTCACACCACTGTCAACGACCGTGCATAGCTATTGTCGCGCGCCGCAATCGCCGTTTGTCCCCCATTTCTCCGCTTTCCCATTGCGTCTAAACGTTCCTAGACCTGTCAGCGGCGCCGAATCATCAAATCCGCTGGTCAGGACGCGGCTGGACAGTTAGCTTGACCCGCCGGTTCGACATTCAGGAGGCCTTGGATGAAACGCGCAATCTCGCCCGCCGAGGCCGCCGCCCTTATCCCCGATGGGGCGACGGTGATGATTGGCGGCTTCATGGGCGTCGGGTCGCCGCATCGCCTGATCGACGCCATTGTCGCGGCCGAGAAGCGAAATCTGACGGTGATCGCCAACGACACGGCCATGCCGGGAGTTGGCGTCGGCAAGCTTATCTCCGGCGGCTGCGTCTCGCGCGTGATCGCCTCTCACATCGGCACCAATCCGCTGACTCAGAAGGCGATGATCGCGGGAGAGATCGAGGTCGAACTCGTCCCGCAGGGGACGCTGGCCGAACGCATCCGCGCGGCGGGCTTCGGGCTCGGGGGGGTTTTGACCAAGACCGGTCTCGGCACTCCCGCGGAGGAAGGCCAGCGCGTGATCGACATCGATGGCGAGCCTTGGCTCTATGCGCCGCCGCTGTCCGCCGATTTTGCCCTGCTCGCCGCGGAGCGCGCCGATTACAACGGCAACCTCCAGTATCAGCTGACCGCGACGAACTTCAACCCAGTGATGGCCATGGCCGGCGCGATGGTGATCTGCGAGCCGCGCGAAATCCTGCCTGTCGGCGCCGTCCCGCCGGACGACGTGAGGACGCCGGGCGTGCTCGTCGATCATCTCATTGAAAGGGCTCCCCGATGAAACCGGAAGAAATCATCCAGCGGCGGGTCGCCCGCGAGCTTCATCCCGGCACGCTCGTGAATTTAGGGATCGGACTGCCGACGGGCGTGTGCCGGTTCATTTCGCCCCAAGAAGGAATCCTTTTCCAGTCGGAAAACGGCCTCGTCGGCATGGGCGATCGGCCGCCGGAAGGCATGGAGGAACCGGAACTGACGGACGCCGGCGGCAGCTTCGTCACCGCCGTGCCCGGCGCGGCGACGGTCGACAGCACGTTCTCTTTCGGGCTGATTCGCGGCGGACACCTCGATGCGACGGTGCTTGGGGGGCTCGAGGTCGACGAGGCTGGCCACCTCGCCAATTGGATGGTTCCGGGCAAGATGGTGCCCGGCATGGGCGGCGCGATGGACCTTGTTACGGGCGCGCGCCGGGTCATCGTCGCCATGCAGCACACGGCGAGGGGCCGTCCCAAAATCGTTCCGACCTGCACCTTGCCACTCACCTCGACGCGGCGCGTCACGCTGATCGTCACCGATCTCGCCGTGATCGAACCGAGCGAGGACGGGCTAGTCCTGTTGGAGCGGGCGCCTGGCGTTCCGGTGGAGGATATTTTGAGCGCCACCACGGCGCGCTTGATCGTGCCGTCCGAGGTCGTCGAAATGGATCTTCGCGCCCCGGTCGCCTGAACTGCTTTTTTTAAGGTGTTCTAGTCGTCGTAATCGACCTGCATGAGGTAGAGCCCATCGGGCGGCGCAACCATGCCGCAGCGGCGCCGGTCGCGCGCCTCCAGCGCCGCGACCAGATCAGGTACGCTCCATTTGCCGGAGCCGACATGCTCCAGCGAGCCGACCATCGAGCGCACCTGAGAATGCAGGAACGATCGCGCGGCGGCGAAGATATGGATCTCCTCATCGGCCCGCTCGACGTCAAGGCGCTCGAGAGTTCGCAGCGGGCTCTCCGCCTGGCACTCGGAATCGCGGAATGTCGTAAAGTCATGGCGCCCGAGCAGCATCTGCGCGCCCTCATGCATGGCCCCGGCGTCCAGTTTGCGCCTGACCAGCCAGCTCTTGCCGGTCTCCAGCGTCAAGGGCGCGCGGCGATTGGCGATCTTATAGAGATAATGCCGGCGCACCGCCGAGAATCGCGCATCGAACGAACCAGCGACGCGTTCGGCCTTCAAGATCGCGACAGGCAGAGGGCGCAGATAGGCGTTGACCGCGTCGCGCATGACGTCTGTGCGCCACTCTTTGACGAGATCGGCGTGGGCAACCTGGCCCCTGGCGTGGACGCCGGCGTCGGTGCGCCCGGCGCCGCGAATCTCAACCCTTTCGCCGCAGAAGGCGTGGAGCGCGGTCTCGATCGCCTCCTGCACTGCGAGCCCGTTGGCCTGCCTCTGCCAGCCGACGAAGGGCGCGCCGTCATATTCGATGACGAGCTTATAGCGAGGCATCTGAGATTTTTGACGCCGCGACCGTGGACCCGGCCGGCAGGCGCGCGCCGCGCAGAAATTCGGCGGCCGTCATCGGCGCTTTGCCCGAGCGCTGAAGCTCGGTGATCTGGATCGCGCCCTCGCCGCAGGCGATCGTCAGCGCGTCATCGAGGACTGCGCCCGGCGCCCCATCGGCATCAGCCAGATGGGCGCGGAGAATTTTGAGGCGCTCGAGCCCTTTGCCGAGATCGGCCTCGAAGGAGGCGCCGGGGAAAGGCGCCAGCGCCCGGATCAGATTATGGACGTCACGGGCGGGCTTCGCCCAGTCGATCCGCGCCTCGGCTTTCTCGATTTTTTGGGCGTAGGTGACGCCACACTCGCTTTGCGGGGTAAAGCGCAGGCTGCCTCGGCTCAGCGCCGCCAGCGCCCGGACCATCAGATCGGCGCCAATGAGGGCGAGCCGATCATGGATCTCGCCGGCGTTGGCCTCCGGGCCGATCTCGATCCGCTCGGCCATCGCCACGGGTCCTGTGTCGAGCCCTTCCTCCATCGCCATCACCATCACGCCGGTTTCAACGTCGCCGGCCATCATCGCGCGCTGGATCGGCGCCGCGCCGCGCCACCGCGGCAACAAGGACGCGTGGAGATTGAGGCAACCCTTCAGGGGGATGTCCAGGATCGACTTAGGGAGGATGAGCCCATAGGCGACGACGACGAACGCGTCCGGCTGCAACTCCGCAAGGGCTGCCGCCGCCTCGCCGGAGCGAAGGCTCAAAGGGGTCAGGACCGGAACGCCGAAGCGCCGCGCCGCGGCGTCGGCGGGCGAGGGCGTCGCATCCAAACCGCGCCGGCCGCCGGGCTTCGGCGCGCGCGTGTAGACGGCCGCGACCTCGTGACCTTGGGCGATGATTTCGGTGAGGACCGGAACCGAAAAATTCGGCGTTCCCATGAAAACGATGCGCAATGATCAAGCCCGATTTGGGCGCCTGGCGCCGGCTGCGAGGAGCGAACTATCCGATCTCGTGGCCGGCGCCCGCGCGCTCCGGCCTCGGTCCGCGCTTGCGCACGGGCGTTTCGAACCTCGCGGCCTTGGCGAATTTCTTGATGACGCGCTCGCGTTTCAACCGCGAAATATGGTCGATGAACAAAACGCCGTTCAGGTGGTCGATTTCGTGTTGCAGACAGGTAGCCAGAATGCCGTCGGCTTCGATTTCGTGGGCGCGCCCCTCGCGATCGAGATAACCGACGCGCACCCGGGCCGGGCGCTCGACCTCTTCATAATATTCAGGGATCGAGAGGCAGCCTTCCTCGTAGGTCGAGAGCTCTTCCGAAGCCCAGAGGATTTCCGGATTGACGAGGCACATCGGCTCCTTGGCCGCCGACTCGTCCTTGCGCTTGGCGACGTCGAGCACGATCACGCGTTGATCGACGGCGATCTGCGTCGCGGCGAGGCCAATGCCCGGCGCGTCATACATGGTCTCGAGCATATCGTCGATCAGCGCGCGGATGCCGTCGTCAACGACGGAAACCGGCCTGGCGACAAGGCGAAGCCGGTGATCGGGCAGAGTGATGATGGTGTGAAGCGGCATGGAGCAGAAATAAGGCGAGACCGGTGAAAAAGCAATTTGCTCGAAAACGGTCTGACAAAGCGTAGCTTCTGTCGATGTCGGATCGCGCGTTAGCCCAAAAAACGCCCCCGCGTTTGCCGCCACGCCGCTCCGGATCGCTCGGACGCCGATCAGCGTACGCAGCGGAAGCCGGAACCTCGTCGCATTGGCACCATGGAAAAACGAGGCCTATCTGCACTTAATAAACACGCTGAGAGACCTCGCTTGATCGGCGAGGTCTTCCGGCTTTAACGGCGAAGTCGCGGAGCCGATCACATATTTGATGTGGTTGCTATTGAGGAAGCTCGCCGCGACCGACGCCTTCAACGCAAAGTTTACGTTCTGGGGAAGGTCACCGCTATCCTGCTGTATTTTGACGGCGTTCAGTTTGGCGGTCACGACTCCGATCAGGTTTCCGCTCTGATGAAGGAGCGGTCCGCCGCTATTTCCTCCCTGAACAGGGGCGGACATCTGCAGATAGCGGAAATCATCGCCTATGCCGGCAAGAGCAGTCACATTCCCGAGCGTGAAACTACCGCTCGTCGCCAGCATGTCCGTATGGGGATAGCCGAAAGCCGCCACCGGCTCGCCGAGGCGCAAGCCGGAGCGGGGGGCGGCTATGAGACGCGGCGTCAATCTAGTCGAAAGAAGGGCGAGATCGTTTGTGCTGTCGCGTGCCACGACATGAGCTTCAACCGGCCTTGTTTGATCCATAGAGACCCAAATCGATCTGCAATTATCGACCACATGGTTGTTGGTCGGCACGTCACCCTCGTCGCTGACGAAGAATCCCGAACCTGACGACCAAACAATGGGTTTTTGCGCAGGTGCGGGCGCGTCCGCTTCCGCGCCGCTCCGGCCGACCGATCGCCCCGTATCGACCGATAAATCGAAATCGTCTCCATAGGCGACGGCCGGCGCGGTGAACTGACTTGCGTCGATCGCCGTCATTCGCAAGGCGCCGGCGCCATTTTCATCGAAACGAGCGCCCCACACATACCCTTCGCCTCCGCCGAGTTGGAAAATCGGCAGGTTTTCACTTGCTGAACGCCCGAAATCTCCGAGGAAGTCAAATAGCATTCCTTTTCGGACGTTATAGCCGGAAGCGATCTCAGCAAGGCTTTGCTCATCGAGCGGCTCAAGCGTGACTTCGCCCCAATAGGCGATCACTGCCGATTGGTTCTTTAGCTGAGCTGAAGGCCGGAGAATGCGCGGATCTAAGCCGAAGCGCCGCGACAAGCGCTCGATCTCCTGCTTGACATCGCCCGGTCCAAAAAAAGCGGGCTCGATGTATCGCGATACATATGCTGTCGCGCCGGCAGTGGAATGTAGGATCGAGGTAACGGAAGAAAATTGGCCGAATTTGCCATTCTCGACCTTGTGTCGCTGACACCAGATAAACGATGCGAATTGCTCGCTCGGCCGACACCGATACTCGCGATAAGCGGAACTCCGCGGTGCGACGGGGTCTCCAAGACCTAGCCCGTCAACGATATACGGGCTCCACTCGCTCACGCGGCTCAAATAGGCCGAATTTTGCGAATGCGATTGCATTGACGCCCCAGCAATGAACAGCGGAATAGCGCAAATGGCGGCGCAGCCCCAACGGGCAGAAAACTCAATAGGATTGTTTCGAATATCTTTGGCGAATTCATCAAACGCTCCCGGTACATTATGCAGGGAGATAAAATCGATAATGCCAACCCATATTTGACGCCGACGAGCCCTTCGGGGATCCCTACCCCGAAAAAAAGCAGGGATTATCGGATCTTGCGCGCACGGAATCTCGACTGCCGAGTCGGATCATGTCCATGCCCGAGTGCAGTCGTCGCCGTCGGATAGGTGTTGGCTCCTACAGTCCATGTGGGACGCCGCGACCGGTCCGGCCTTATAGACCTCAACCGCTCCCCATGCGCGCGCGGGTCACTGGGCCGTCGGCGCAAGACAGCGCGTGAGTATCCGGTTTCGCCTGGCTCCGCGGGAGAAAAATCCGCACCGATGTCCCGAGACCAAGCTCTGACGTGATCTCGATCTTGCCGCCGGACTGCGCCGCCAGCCCATGTACCTGGCTAAGTCCAAGCCCGGTTCCCTTGCCGACCGGTTTGGTGGTAAAAAATGGGTTGACAGCTCTGGCGAGAACCTCGGGCGGCATGCCGGCGCCGCTATCCGTCACGGTGATCGCCACGGCGTCGCTCTGATCACGAAAACGCGCAGCGCTTCCGGCCGGGCGAGCGTTCTCGGTCACAATCCGCAAAGTTCCGCCGGATGGCATCGCGTCCCGCGCATTGGCGGCGAGATTGATGATGGCGCGCTCAAGCTGATCCGGATCGATGCAGACCGGCCATATCCCGGCGCTTCGAGGTAGCTCCAATCGGATCGCCGCGCCGAGGGTTGCGGACAGGAGCGGCTCGATGGCGCAAATGAGGCTGTTCAAATCCACCGTCTGAGGATAAAGCGGCTGCTTCCGCGCGAAGGCCAGCATCCGCGTCGTGATCGATTTGCCTTTATCGACCCCTTCCATAACCATCCTGAGCTTCTTCTTGACGGCCGGCGATGCAGCTTCAGCGCTGAGGCCCTCGGCGATAACGCTGATGACCATGAGAATATTATTAAAATCATGCGCAAGGCCCGCGGTGATCTGGCCGACCGCCTCCATTTTCTGCGCGTCGCGAAGCGCCGATTCGGTCGCGATGTGACTCTGGATTTCGGCCTCGAGAAATTTGTTCGCCCGGTCCAGTTGCACATTGCGCTCGAAAAGGGCGCGCCTGAGGTCGTAGGCTTCGCGGAACTGCCGGCTCGCTTGCCAAGCTATGAAGGACAGGCAGGCGCAAAAAATCAGTGTCAGCCCGCCCATGGCCAACTCGGTTGGACCGCCCGCAACCATGAGCCGGGCGGCCAGCGGAGCGCTAGCCAGAACAGTAAAAGAGATCGCGCTCGGAAGGTACGTCGAGTTCGTCGTTATATTTCCGGCGCACATTCCCCCGATCATGAAGGCCGCGAATAATTCATAGGTCGGGACCTGTGGCGGGAACAAATACGCGCCTGCGCCCCAAAGGGCGCCGGAAAGCGCGGAGCCGCAAAAAACGAAGCTTTCCACGTGTCGCGTCAAAGCCCGCCTTGGTCCGCGGCGAAAATAAACCGCGGCCCCGGCCAGACGGCCAGCGCCCAAAAGACATTGCAGCCCGACCCAAGTCAGAAGGCCCGCTTTTGGGGCAACGGGCCAGAATACGGCGGCCAACAGGACGGAATTGAGCAGATTCGCGCCAACAGTGATCGGCAGGCGCCTCAGCAACGCCTCAAGCCGCTCGGCGTTGAACGAAGCCGACTTCTCGCCGGTAAGCGTCTTGCGCGCCCCAAGATCCATGTTTTTCAACAGCTTATGTTAGCTGATTAGTTTCATACATATAATATCTGATAACTAGGAGCATGTCTCACAAAAAAGAGAATATTGTGACCGTCGGTAGCAAATCCCGTTCGCGTGTATTCAGCGCCGCCCTTAAAGCCGCTCCAGACGCCGGATCGACGTTATCGAAACGCCCGAGCCGGCGAAAATTCGATCGCGGGCTTCGGCGAGAGGCTCGCTAGCGACCATCATGTGATGGGCGTTAGCGTGCAGCAACGTCCCGGCGTCTTGCATAATCCCGACATGGCCGCGCCAGAAGACGAGATCGCCGCGGGCCAGGTCCGAAAGGCCGTCCTCGGCGGGCAAGGGGCGGCCTAGAGCTTGTTCCTGCAAATCCGTGTCGCGAGGCGATTTCACCCCGGCCGCATCGAGCGAAATCTGCACGAGGCCCGAACAATCGACGCCAAGACTCGATTTGCCGCCCCAGAGGTAGGGCGCGTGCAGCAGCCGCTCGGCGACCGCGACGAAATCGCCGTCCAGCTCATCGAGGGGGCAGAGGTGCGCGGCGAAGATAAAACCGCCGTCCGCGAGGCGAACGAAGTTTTCGTTTGTCTCGGCCACGCTGACCCGCGCGCCAAGCGGCAGCGCCTCGACGATCGGCAGCTTCATGTTCGGGCCGGGGTAGATGAAGGTCCGGTTGACCCTGACCCGATGCGTCGGCGGCGCGCTGCAATCGGCGAGCGCGATCATCGCAACATAGCCGACATAGGAGTCGCGCTCGAGCTGAACCCAGCCGAAGCCTTCATGGTCCTCGTAAAGAACCGCGGCCTCGCCATAGAGCGCCTGCGTATCGATCGGCACGTCTTGCGCGGGCTCTGGGCGCAGATCCGCAAGGCCGGCGCAAATTTTTACGCGCCTGCCTTCGACGTATTTTTCCGCCTCGACTTCGCCCTGCAAATGGGCGGCGGCGAGATCGGGGCGGGCGGGCGTCAGGCGGCGGTCAAGAAGGGTCATGGGGAGCGAGCTAAGCGTAAAGTTGAATTCCTAACCGAGCTTCATCTCTGCTTTCAATGTGTTGAGGTCTTCAAGAAACCGTTGACGCATCTTCGTTGTATAAATGCGAGTGACCTTGCCTTGATTCTGGCGGTGTATGATTTTCTTCAAGTCGGAAATCCGAGCCTTCCAGGTCATGCCATCGGTGACAAATAAGAAAGGGGTATCGTGGCGTTTTGCAGCAATGATTGCGTCGATATCTCCAATGATATCAGTCATTTTTGACCCTGTTGCGCCATAGCCTTTGGACTCGATAATGATCCGTGGGTGGGTCCGATCAGGAATGGCTAGATCGCATTTTGCGGTGGTATTGTCGGCACCGGTAAAAGTGCAGCGAGCAGCATATCCTCCTTGCCCGAACACTTCTTTGACGATTGCCTCGGCAAAATCTTCGAGGCCCCGTCCGCGACGTTGCCCCTGAATGGCGGACCCCCGACCGGAGCGGAGCCGCTCGACCAGTATGTCGCTCCACACGGGTTGATAATTGATCATCGTCGCCATTGCCTCGGGAAGATTAAGTGCTTCAAGTACAGAAAGGAATTTATCTGGTTCTGCGACAAAGCGTTTGCGGCCAATTCCTCCGGCTCCAAGCCTTTGATGAAGTTCAGCTTCCATCGCATCTTTGGACAGCGCTAGAAAAAGCCGCGCACACAAAATCCCCTCGTTAAAATCGTTCTGAAGCATTTTGGCTAAGTCATCTCGCGTGTACGCATCCTTTTTGGGCAAGGACGTGAGTTTGGCGATAGCTGCCGTCGCAATGTCATCCATCCAGTCAACAGAGAGGGGGCTTAAACTCGCTACGACATCT
The DNA here is from genome assembly GCA_963789645.1 of uncultured Alphaproteobacteria bacterium. Taxonomy (GTDB): domain Bacteria; phylum Pseudomonadota; class Alphaproteobacteria; order Rhizobiales; family Beijerinckiaceae; genus Methylocapsa. Next base: position 1,532,540 of record CAWBLM010000013.1, read on the forward strand.
TCTAGCAATCAGCGGCCTACGATCAGGTATTCCGTGGCGGAAGCACGTTGGACCGCATCATGCGTTCCGAAGTGATAGCGATGCGGTTTTTCAAATACTGATGGTTTGTGCTGCCGCATCAAAGTTTCCAAATGTCCGAGATCTGGAAAGCCATTGGAGCTATAGGACAGAACGATCGTACTTTTAGCGAAACGCGCGAACATCCGCTCAAAAGCTGCAATTGCAGTGCGTCGATAACTGAATGGCGTATAGCGCTTTGCAATTTTCTTGACCTTCGTCGTGGAGTCTATCGGAAGGCCCCGCCAATAGCAGGATAGCCCTTCAAGAAAATGGTACCGCTTGATGTAGCAGTTATCGTCTGCGCGTGGGACGTAGGGCGGATCCAAATAAGCAAGGTCTATACGCCCGCATGGTGCATCAAATACGTCGGCGCGGTTGGCGCGATTCTTCTGCTTGTTATCAAATACAGCTGAATTGTACACTTCAATTTGTTCAAGAAAATGCTCTTCTAGGGAGAGGCGGAGATCTCTTCTTCCGTCGTCATAGCGGGACAAATCACCCGAGACGGTGAACACTCCTCGGGGTTGCCTTTTGAGACAGGAGCGAAATAAAGCAGCGAAGGCGAGAGCCTGTTCATAAGGGCTTTCGAGGTGGTGGATGTTTCCGGATACGCGGTCAAGAAAGCGGAGATCTTCAGGGCTAAAAAAAATTCCGTTGAATGTCCGTTCTATAAAATCGTGATGGCTTGGCGGGGGATCCATTAGCCGCCTAATGGTCCGACTATCGAGTCGGGAATGATTATTTTCAACCGTAGCCCGGGCTATCAGACATGCAAAATTCAGAAAGTCGGTTGCGATAACTCGGCGTCCCATCGATTTTATTAAATAGCTGACGCTGCCGGTTCCCGAAAACGGATCGATAGCGCTCTCGAAGTCGAGCTCTTCAAGAATCTGGTGAATCCAGGGAAGCAAGCGCTTCTTCGATCCCATATATCGCAGCTCTGGATAGTCCGCTGCCTGCAAAGGAAGATCGATAGCTGCCCGCGCGGACTTTGTGTTTTCTCGCATCAGAAATTTATATCTGAGTCGCCGCCTGAAAGGAGAGTTTTTGAAAGTAACCCACGAGCTTACGGCGACTTGTCATCCAGAACCGCCTCTTCCTCCTCGACCTCATCCTCCGTGTCGTCGATGTGCGCGATGATGTGGTGAACGATCCTCGGGCTCTCTGCGTCAGGCAAGCCGTAGCGCGTCTCGACCAGATCATAAAGCAGCCGCGCGGCTTGGATTTCGGCCCCCTCCGGCCGGCCGGATTTTGCCGCCTGGGCCCAGCCATACACGTCGAAATGCGCCCAGCTCTTGGCTTTCTCGACAAAACGCTGCAGAAACAGCGCCGCCGTGATCGAGCCGGCGAACGGCCCGCCGCCGACATTGATGACATCGGCGACCTTGCTTTCCAGCATCTGATCGTAAGGGTCCCATAGGGGCATGCGCCAGACCGGATCCTGGCTCGCGGCGCCGAAGCGGGCGATGTCGGCGGCGAGCTCTTCGTCGGCCGTGTAGAAGGCCGGCAGATCGGGGCCGAGCGCGACCCGCGCCGCGCCGGTCAAGGTAGCGAAATCGATGAGCAGGTCGGGCGCCTCCTCGTCCGCCAGCGCCAGCGCGTCGGCGAGGATCAGCCGCCCTTCCGCGTCGGTGTTGCCGATCTCGACAGAAAGTCCCTTGCGGCTCGGATAGATGTCGCCGGGCCGGAAGGCGTCGCCCGAGATCGCGTTTTCGACGATCGGCAGAACGACGCGAAGACGCAGCGCCAAGCCGGCCTCCATGATCATCGAGGCGAGAGCGAGCGCCGTCGCCGCGCCGCCCATGTCCTTTTTCATCAACAGCATGCCGGCCGCCGGCTTGATGTCGAGGCCGCCGGAATCGAAGCAAACCCCTTTGCCGACTAGCGTGAGTTTTGGATGGGCGGAATCGCCCCAGCTGAAATCGACCAGGCGCGGCGCTTCGCCCGCCGCCCGGCCGACGGCGTGAATCAGCGGCAGCTTGGCCGCCAGCAGCCCTTCGCCGCGCGTGACCGAGCTTTTGGCCTGAAATTGCGCGGCGACGCCGAGCGCCGCCGCCTCGAGCGCCGCCGGGCCGAGGTCATTGGCCGGCGTATTGATGAGATCGCGCCCCATCGTTACCGCCTTGGCGATCCGCTCGATTCGCCAGGCATCGGCCCCTTGCGGCGCGCAGAGCCGGGGCTGCTCGGAGGGATCGGCCTTGTAGCGAGAGAAGCGATAGGCCGACAGCAGAAAGGACAGCGCGGCGAGCGCCGGATCATGCGGGCTGTTGGCGAAACGATAGAGCCCGGCAGGAAGCACGGTCGCGAGCTTGCCAGGCAAGAACAGGTCTTTGACGCGCGCTTCGTCCTCTTCGAGCCCAAACAGCGCCCCGGCGATCCTGCCCGACGCGTCGGGCAGGATCTGGCGCTTTCCCGGCTTCGGCTCGAACCCGCAGGACGCCGCGAAAGCCGCCGAAGCGGGAGGCAGGCTGTCGCGAATCTGCGGCCATGTCTTCGTCGTCACGAACCAGATCGGCGCCGCCGCCGTCGACGGCTCCCGCAGAAGCGACATCAAAAACCCTCCGAAGCCGGAAAATCGAGGAACCGTTGCGCCATTCGGCATGTCAGGGTTAGCGTGTCGCGGCGCGCTTGCAAAGGGAAAGCTCGCGTGAAGACGGACCGGTTCTTGCACTGGCAGCGGAGCCAACGGAGGAGAGGCGAGCGATGGTTTCGCGCATCGTGAAGGTCGACCCTTTTGATCTCGTCGTCTTCGGCGGAACTGGCGATCTCGCCTACCGCAAATTGTTCCCGGCGTTGTTCCGGCGCTTCCTCGATGGGCAATTCTCGGAGCCGACCCGCATCATCGGCGCGGCGCGCCACGATTTCGACCGCGAAACCTTCCGGCAGTCGATCGCCAAGGCGCTGCACCAATCTGCGCCGGAGGCGACGAACGCGGAGGCGATCAACGCCTTTCTCGCAATGGTCGACTACGTCAGGCTCGATATCGGAACGGACGCCGGCTGGCGCGAGCTCGCCGAGAAATTCCCGGATCAAGCGACGCCGATTAGGGCCTTCTATCTGGCGACGGGGCCGGATCGTTTCGGCGGGATCGCTGCGAAGCTCGCCGCCTATGGATTGGTCACGCCTGGCTCGCGAATCATCGTCGAAAAACCGATTGGCGGCGACGCCGCCTCGGCGGCCAAAATCAATGACGCGCTCGGCGCCGTTTTCGACGAGAGGCAGATTTATCGAATCGATCATTATCTCGGCAAGGAGACCGTGCAGAATCTGATGGCGTTGCGCTTCGCCAACGCTCTGTTCGAGCCCTTATGGAACTCCGCCCATATCGATCACGTCGAGATTACCGTCGCCGAAACGATCGGCGTCGAAAGCCGCGGCGCCTATTACGAGAGCGCCGGCGCGCTGCGCGACATGGTGCAAAATCATCTTTTGCAGCTGCTTTGTCTCGTGGCGATGGAGCCGCCGTCCGCTTTCGACGCTGACGCGGTGCGCGACGAAAAGCTGAAAGTGCTCAAGGCGCTGGCGCCGATCGACTGGCGAAATTATGACGCCCTCACCGTCAGAGGCCAGTACCGCGCCGGAGCGAGCGCCACCGGCGCGGTGCCAGGCTACCCCGAGGAGGTCGGCAACCCGGCGACTCAGATGGAAACCTTCGTCGCCCTAAAAGTCTTCATCAACAATTGGCGCTGGGCGGGAACGCCCTTCTATATGCGCACCGGCAAGCGCCTGCCGAAGCGCGTGTCCGAACTGATCGTCTCTTTCCGCAACGTGCCGCACTCGATTTTCGGCGCCGACGTCAGAGATTCTGCCGACGCGACTCGTCGTCCGACTCCAGCCGGACGAGGGCATCAAGCTGTGGCTGATGCTGAAGGAGCCGGGCGCGGGCGGCATGCGCATGCGGCACGTTCCGCTCGACATGAATTTCGCCGAGGCGTTCCAGATCTATGCGCCGGAAGCCTATGAGCGTTTGCTGACGGACGTCATACGCGGCAACGCCACGCTGTTCATGCGCCGCGACGAGGTCGAGGCGGCCTGGGCCTGGATCGATCCCATCCGCGAGGCGTGGAACCAGGCGCATCTGGAGCCGCGTTACTATCTCGCCGGCACCTGGGGGCCGGCCTCCGCCACCGCGCTCGTTGAGCGCGATGGCAGAAGCTGGTACGAGGAGACGAGTTAGCCCCTCGCCCGTCGGCGGCCTTTTAGAGCGCGCGCCCGCGGCCCTTTTGGCGCGGCGCGGCATTCTCAAGATCGAGAGACGCCATGGTTCAGCAGACAATCGCCGACGTCACGTCGCGCATTACTGTGCGCAGCCGTCCGACCCGGGAAGCCTATTTGTCGCGCATGGCGGCGATGGCCCGCAACGGACCCCGCCGCGGGGCGCTCGGCTGCGCCAATCTCGCGCACGGCTTTGCGGCTTGCGGCGTCCACGACAAGCAGGAGCTGCGCGCCGACATCGTCCCCAATCTCGCGATCGTCACCGCCTATAACGACATGCTGTCGGCGCACCAGCCTTATGCCGCCTTCCCGGCCATCATCAAGCAGGCGGCGCGGGAGGCGGGCGGCGTCGCCCAGGTCGCGGGCGGCGTCCCCGCCATGTGCGACGGCGTCACCCAAGGGCGAGCCGGCATGGAGATGTCGCTGTTTTCGCGCGACGTTATCGCGCTTTCGGCGTCGATCGCGCTGTCGCATGACATGTTCGACGCCGCCGTCTTTCTCGGCGTCTGCGACAAGATCGTGCCGGGCCTCGTCATCGCCGCGCAGGCCTATGGCCATCTGCCGGCGGTGTTCATCCCCGCCGGCCCCATGCCCTCGGGGATCTCGAACGACCAGAAGTCGAAGGTGCGCCAGCTTTACGCCGAGGGCAAAGTCTCCCGCGCCGAACTGCTCGACGCCGAGGCCGCCTCGTACCACGCGCCGGGGACGTGTACCTTCTATGGCACCGCCAACTCCAACCAGATGCTGATGGAGGCGATGGGCCTGCATCTGCCTGGCGCCTCTTTCGTCAACCCGAATACGCCGCTGCGCGACGCGCTGACGGCCGCCGCCGCCAAGCGCGCTCTCGCCATCACCGCGCTCGGCAATGAATATACGCCCGCCTCGCAGATCCTCGACGAGCGCGCTTACGTCAACGGGATCGTCGCGCTGCACGCGACGGGCGGCTCGACCAATCACGTCATTCATCTCGTCGCAATGGCGCGCGCGGGCGGACTGATCCTGACGCTCGAGGATTTCGGCGATCTGTCGAAAGTCGTGCCTTTGCTGACCCGCATCTACCCCAATGGCTCGGCCGACGTGAATCACTTCACCGCCGCGGGCGGGACCGGCTACCTCATCGGCCAGCTGCTCGAGGCGGGGCTGCTGCATCCCGACGCGCGCACCGTGACCGGAAGCCCGCTCGCCGACCATGCGAAGGAGCCCTATCTCGACGGCGGCGAACTCAGATTTCGCGCGTCTCCGGCGGCGAGCCTCGATCCGGATGTCTTGCGCTCCGCAACCAATCCGTTCTCGGCGGACGGCGGCCTGAAGATCCTGGACGGCAATCTCGGGCGGGCCGTCATCAAGATCAGCGCTGTCGCGGCCGACCGCCGCGTGGTGCGCGCGCCCGCCCTCATTTTCCACGCCCAGGAGGAGGTGGAGGCGGCGTTCAAGGCGGGCGAACTCAATCGCGACTTCATCGCCGTGGTCCGCTTCCAGGGCGTCAAGGCGATCGGCATGCCGGAGCTGCACAAGCTGACGCCAATTCTCGCCTCGGTGATGGCGCATGGCCACAAGGTGGCGCTGGTAACCGATGGGCGCATGTCCGGCGCTTCGGGGAAAGTTCCAGCGGCGATCCATCTGACACCGGAAGCGGAGGCTGGGGGCCCGATCGCCAAGCTGCGCCAGGGCGATATCATTTCGCTCGACGCCGTGGCCGGAACGTTGGAGGTTGAGGTTTCGCCGGAAGAACTCGAACGGCGCGAATTGGCGACCTGCGACCTCGAACCTTATCATTACGGCTACGGCCGCGAGCTGTTCCACACGTTTCGGACCGTTGCGGGCGGACCCGAATTCGGCGCGAGCAGCATCAGCTGACGCGCCTTGCGCCGGACCTTTTTAGGGATTTCGCCAAATCTGAGAGCGCCTTTGATCTTGTAGCGCGATCGTATTTTCCTAGATCGAACCCACATTCGTCCGCTTGAGCATTCACGCTCTCGCTGAAAGGCGCGCACCCATGCGATATCAGCTCAGCGACGCGACCCTCGCTCTGATGAAGCGGTCGCCAGTGATTCCGGTGATGCAGGTCGCAGACGCCGCCGACGCGATGGCCCAAGCGCAAGCGCTGATCGCCGGAGGCCTCTCAGTGCTCGAAATCACGCTGCGCACGCCCGCCGCGCTGAAATCAATCGAGATGCTGGCGCGCGCCTTTCCGGAGGCGATGATCGGCGCCGGAACGGTCACCGACGCCGGTCAGATGGAGGCGGCGATCGATGCGGGCGCCGCCTTTCTGGTCAGCCCCGGAATGACGCGGCGGCTGTTGCGGTCGGCGCGAAAATCGCCGATCCCGTTCCTGCCCGGCGTTGCCACGGCGTCGGAGGCGATGACCCTTTATGAACGCGGGTTCCGCTGCCTGAAGTTCTTCCCGGCCGAGGCGGCCGGCGGCGCGAAATATCTCTCGTCGCTTGCCGGACCGCTGCCTGATATCGTCTTTTGTCCGACCGGCGGGATCGATCCGGCGAAAGCCAAGGCCTATTTGGCGCTGCGCAATGTCGCTTGCGTCGGCGGCTCGTGGATGGTCGCGCCCGCTCTGATCAAGGCTGGCGACTATGATGCGGTCGAGCGTCTGGCGAGCGAAGCCCGCGAGCTTCTGGCCTCCGCTTAGACGGAGCGCTCGCTCTGGTTTGAAGGACGTCAATTGGCGAAGCCGCGAGAATTTGCGATCCGGCAATCGATCGTTGGTGCCTGCCGCGACATGACGCGGCTTGGCGTCAACCAGGGAACGGCCGGCAATATTTCGGTCCGCTGGTGCGACGGCCTGTTCGTAACGCCGTCCGGCCTGCCCTACGACGAGATGAGCGCCGACGACATCGTCTGCATGGACATGGCTGGCGCCTATGAACATGAGCTCGCCGCTTCGTCGGAGTGGCGCATCCACCGCGACATTCTGGCTGCGCGGCCCGAGGTCGGCGCGGTCGTCCATGCGCACCCCATCTATTGCACGGCCTTCGCTATATGCCGTATGGAGATCCCGGCGGCGCATTATATGATCGCCGCCGCGGGCGGCCCGACGATCCGCTGCGCGCGCTATGAAAGCTATGGCACGCCCGAATTGTCCGAAGCCGTTCTGGAGGCGTTGCAGGACCGGGCCTGCGCGCTTCTCGCCAATCACGGCATGATCGCGACGGGGCCGGACCTTGCCGGGGCGCTGTGGCTCGCGGTCGAGACGGAGACGCTCGCCAAGCAATATGCGACGGCGCTGCGGATCGGAACGCCGCATATTCTGGACGACGCGGAAATCGCGAAAACCGTCGAGAAGTTCAAAAATTATGGGCTGCGCCGCAAGGGGCACGGCGGCGATGAGCAGTCCTAGATGGTGACATTTAACGCCGTAGGTACAAGTATAACCCTTCGACGCGGGCCGACAGTTTTTGATGTGCTGTTCCGGGATTGGCGCACTAATAACTCTTGCCGTTCCGCAGCAGGCCCGATGGGACTTTAGTAAGAATTAATCCGAAACCAGGAACATGACGTGATAAACGCGCTCATTCTAGATCCATTTTACAAGAAAAACGACTTATCAAGCTGGACACCTCCAACAACGCGATTTTTCGAAACTGTTGAGCGCGGATGGCGCCGGCCGCTTTGTGCTTGGTGGGGTGTGAGCAGGCGGGGTTTGTTGCGACAGTCGCATTGAAATGGCCCGAGGCCTCTCGCCCTCATGCGAGCGCGTATTTCGCCCGCAGCCAGACGAGGCGGCGCATGTTGTAGGCGAGATTGGCGAGACCTATCTTGAGCCGCGCCCGAGCGAGGCCGATCGTCCGCACGAGCGGCCCCATCGGCCCCTTCTGATGCGCGAACCCATGCTCGACGGCGCTGCGCACTTTCGACTTCTGCGCATTGGCGACGCGCATGCGCTCGGGCATCGGCTTTCCCGGCGGCTTGTTGCGATGAATGCGCGAGACGAGGCCGCGCCGCGACAGCATGTCCTCGTTCTTCGCCGAGCGATAGGCCGCATCCGCCCATACCGCGCTCGCCGTGTTGGTCCGATCGAGGACCTCCTCCAGCCGGGCGCCGTCATCCGCGGCGGCGTGCGTCGCCGTCCATTTGCGGATCAGCCCGTGCGTGCGGTCGATCGAGATGTGGTTCTTGTAGCCGAACGCCGGAATGGCCAAATCGACCCGCGGCGCCTCGTCCTCGCGCGGCTTGGCCTTGGTGTATTTGATTGTCCAGCGCGCGTCGCGATCCTTCTGCGCGAGCTTCGCCGGCTTCTCCTTCCAGTCGTCGGGAATGCGGCCCTCCTTGATCGCCTTCTTCTCCTCAAGGGTGTTGCGTTGCTTCGGCGCGGCGACGATCGTCGCGTCGACGATCTGGCCGCCCATCGCCAAGTAGCCGGCGTCGCGCAACGCCGTGTCGAATTGTTGAAACAAAGCATCGACCGCGTTCGCTTTCTTCAGCGCCTCGCGAAACGTCCAGATCGTATTGGCGTCGGGAACCGCGTCGGAGAGGCCAAGCCCCAGAAAGCGCATGAACGACAGCCGGTCCTTGATCAAATATTCGCAGCGCTCGTCCGACAGCGAATGCATCGCCTGCAAGATCAGGATCAAGCCAACCCCGATTCGGCCAGCAGTTTTTGGAGGCGTCCAGCTGGAGCGAGTTCGACGAGAAGGGAGGCGTCGGAAGATTGGCGAAAATCTCGTCCAGGACGAACACCTCAACATCCGCTTCGTCTGCTCCTTTTCCCAGAACTGTCAATCGGCTTCGAATTTTTCGCACGCCGAATAACAGCCCGGCCACAGTCGAGCGCCGCTCGGCCGCCGCTGAATTGAGCGCCTTCGCGGGCTGACGCTTCCAGCGGGGATCTTTCCGATCCCCGCCTCTTCTTTCCGGAAGGAGGCCCGAAATATTCGATTGCCGCGAACTCTCCCGGCCGAAAAGCGCCGCCGCACTCGAAGAGGACGCGCGGCTACGCCTCGCCAGCCGGATCGAAGCTGGCCTCGCGCGTCGCAAGGAATGGAGCAAAAGAAGCATTTCCATCACCCTTGGCCAGGGGGCGGAAACCTGCGCGGCGCCGACCCCAAGCGCAGGCCCGTCAATGCGACCTGGCTCGCGCCGGAAAACTTCGAGCACGACCAGATCGATCCCTTGATGGGCAGGCCGACGGAAGGCGCCTCGCTGACGCTCGACGGCTATTGAAAAAAAATCGACCTGGAACGGCCGCGATCAGTTCCCTTTTATCGGACGGTTCCGGCGCTTCGCCGACGGGACTTAAGCTTCCATGAAAGGTCCATGGGGCACGCCCTTGTCCGGACTCGCCGTTTCCTTGCGGTTCGACTTTTCGGGCGCCCTATTGCTTGCGATCGCCACTCTTCGTCCTCGACCTTCGCGCCGCCTCGCCGATAAAGCGAGGTCCTGAAGCACCGATAAGCTTCCGCCGCCGAGGGCGGCGAGTCGCCTTATTCCGCCTGCCAACAAAACAAGGAGGAAACGCGTGAGATCCCATGCTAGAATAGGAGCCATGAACCTGGCTTTACGTAAACCGATGTCTCTGGCCGAATTCCTCGAATGGGAATCGAAGCAAGACCTTCGATATGAATTCGACGGCTTCCAGCCGGTCGCGATGACCGGAGGAACCGCGGGTCACGCTGAAATTCAAGCAAATATTGCCGCCGCTCTCCGCAATTGGCTGCGCGGCAAGCCATGCAAGTTTTTCGGCAGCGATCTCAAAATCGAGGTCGACGGCAAAATTCGCTATCCGGACGGCTTCGTCGTTTGCTCTCCCGTGCCGCCGGCGGCCACCGTCGTGCGCGATCCCGTCGTCATCTTCGAAGTCCTGAGCCCGAGCACGGCGAGCAAAGACCGAACCGTCAAGTCGCGTGAATACCTAGCCACGCCGTCCGTCCAACGCTATGTCATGCTCGAGCAAGACCGCATCGCCGCCACGGTCTACGTCCGCGTCGACGGCGACTGGAAGGTTCATGTACTTCTCGAGGACGCCAGTCTGTCCATGCCCGAAATCGGGGTCGAAATTCCGCTCGCCGAATTCTACGAAGGGCTCGCTTTGGACGTTCAGGACGATTCAGAACAAATACCGGCCTCGGAGTGACCGGCGCGTCAGTTGAACATGCGCCGGTTCGGCAATTGAAACTCGCCGATGTTGACGCCAATGATCCTCGGTGCGAAATGCCGGATCGCGCCGAACTCGGCGGGCGAGGCCCCATCCCGCAGCGGCGCGACGCCTAAACCCCCTTGACGCTGGAGAGTTCAATAGCCGGCAGAGCCCACACCACGGCCAGCTGAAGAGCCATCGCGTTGCGCGTCACCGCCTCGCGATCGAGCGAGCGCAAATCATTGCGGACCTCCGCCGGAATCGCTAGCGCTGACACAAAGGCGTCGCTGCGACGGACCATCAGAATTCCGTCAAGGTGTCAATCGGCTTCGAATTTTTCGAAGCCGATTGACACCAATTGTCGAAAAGTTTGCCTTCGGCCGCCTCCGGGACCGGCTTCGTGATATCCTTTTCCATGGCGTAATCTCCATCGGCGTTGGCGGCCGAGTCGCTTTGCGCGAACATTCCGGAGATCACGCCATCTTCAAATTCCAACCACTTCGCAGACGGCACCCTTTCTCGTCACGGCGGTCGAGTTCGTTCCGTTCCGCCTGGCGTTCTTTTTGCTGGCGTTCAAGAGCCGCCTCGAAAACTACCAGCTGCGGACGCGGCGGCTCGCCTCAGTGATACGGTTTCCGACTGATTGACTCGATGCGTAAGGGGATTCACGCGGCTTTGCGAAGCAGATAGGCTGGAGCGCCATGAGTTGGGGGATGGGACACATGGCGGCGGTCTACGGGCATTTGAGTGTGGACGAGCTGGAACAGCGGTATGTGGCGTGTAGCGACGCGACGACATCACGGCATTTCCAGGCGATCTGGCTTTTGGCGCGTGGTCACACGGTTTCGCAGGTCTCGGCGACGACGGCGTTCGGCGCGCGATGGATCGAGCAATTGCTGGCGCGCTACAACGCCGAAGGCCCCGAGGCTCTCGGCGATTTGCGTCGCCGCAACGGCGCGGCGGCGACGATCCTGAAGCCCGGGCTCCTGGCGAAGCTGCGCGACCGGCTTGGCGCGCCGCCGCAAGATGGCGGGCTGTGGTCGAGCCGCAAGGTGGCGAACTGGATGGCGGCGGAACTCGGCCTGGCCTCGGTTGCGCCGCAGCGCGGCTGGCGAGCCGGGAGCCGCGTCGCCGGACAAAGCGAAGCGTTCCGCGATAGCGGATTGTCCGGAGCGGCGAAGGCGAGGTAGGCCTTGAAGATCCTATGGGGGCGAGCGGCGGTGAAGGATCGGGTATCCTTTGGCCTGTTGCTCAAACCCAAGGGACCCCGACATGCGACCGACTAGAAATCCGACCGTTTCGACTGCCGCTCTTGATTATGATAGCACGATGATCAGCGCTTTGGAGTTGAGTTCGAAAAAGTGGGTGTTTGCCGTTCAACTCCCGGGCGTAAACAAGCACACGCGGCATGTGCTGGCGCCGAACGGCGCGGCACTAGTGGAATTGATCGAGCGGCTAAAGGCGCGCTCGAAAGCCGCCGGCCTGCCGATCGCGCGGGTGATCGTAACGCACGAGGCTGGGCGCGACGGATTTTGGCTTGCGCGTTTTCTGCAGCGTCGCGGCGTCGAAGTTCATGTTATGCAATCATCGAGTCTACCGGTCGATCGCCGGGCGCGACGCACCAAGACCGACGTGATCGATGTCGAGATGCTATACGCACATTGCTGGCGTGGCTGCGCGGCGAACCGCGCGTTTGTTCGATGGTCCCGATTCCGCGCGAAGAAGACGAGGAGGCGCGCCGAGCGCATCGCGAACGCGAGGACTTAATCGGCGAGCGGCGTTCGATCCTGAACAAGATCGAGGGGATATTGGCGACATTGGGGATAGACGGCTACCAGGCCTTGCGGCGCGGCCGGCGCTCGCAATTGGCTAATTTGCGTCAGCCGGATGGCGAGCCGGTTCCCCCAGCAGCTCGCGGGCGCATCGAACGTCTACTCGATCGACTGGAGCTCGTCATGACGCAGATCAAGGCCGTCGAGCGAGCCCGCGACGCCGTGGTGACGAAGAAGGCGCCGGAAGACGAGAACGAACGCATGATTCGCGATCTCGTCGGCTTACGCGGGATCGGCGTGGAGAGCGCGACGCTTTTGGTTCGGGAGGCTTTCTGCCGGGAGTTTCGCAATCGACAAGCACTCGGCGCCTACGCCGGCTTAACGGGAACACCGTTCTCGAGCGGCAAAATGGAACGCGAACAGGGCATTAGCAAGGACGGCAATCGGCGCGTGCGCGCTTTGATCGTCGAACTCGCCTGGTTCTGGCGGCGGTTCCAGCCCGAGAGCAAACTTTCGATATGGTTCGATGCGCGTGTGGGCGGAGCGCGGGGGCGCATGTCGAAGGTGATGATCGTGGCTTTGGCCCGTCAGCTTCTCGTTGCGTTGTGGCGTTACGCGAAGGACGGCGTGATTCCGGAAGGAGCGGTGATGAGGACGGCATAAGGCGCGCTCATCGTCACTCCCCTTCCGGTCAAAGGTCGGCTGGCGCCGTCGATCGCCCAGGACCCTGAAAAGAGCGCCGTTTTGAAGAGTGGCGCCGCCGCGCGGAACTTCTTCCCGAATACCGGGATCGTGGTTCGGGATTGCAGATCCCACCGGATACGAGGTTGGCGAGGACAACCGTCCCGCAAATATTGGAGTTCACCCGCGACCGGAAAAGAGGGAGGCCGAAATCGATGCTTGACAATGAAGTCCCCATACGAGGCGATCGGCTGGTCGATCCAGAGGCCGCGTCCGAAGAACCCGCAATCGGCGACGCCGGACGAAGCGGCGGCGTTCAAAAAAAGCTCGCGGACGCCGTCGCCGAGGAGGCCGCGAAGCATCCCGGCAAACCAGTCGAGGTCTTCGCCACGGACCAGCGCCGCATCGGCCTGAAGCCGGTCACCCGACGTGTGTGGGCGCCCGTCGGCGAGCGTCCGATCGCGCCCGGCCATCATCGGTTCGACGGGCTTTACGTCACGGCTTTCGCATCGCCGGCCACCGGCGAAACCTTCTGGTATCTTTCCAACGGCGTGTCGAAGCCGTTCTTCGAGGCGCTGCTCGAAACCTTCGCGCGCGAGGCCGAAGCCGGCGTTGGGCGCATCATCCTGCTGGTGCTCGACACTGCCGGATGGCGAAGCCAGGCAAAGGTTCCGTCGAGCAGAGCTCGATGGAATGGCTGGCGGAGGCATGGCCCAGCCGGACTGAAAATCCCCGATGGCGTTCGCCTCGTTTATCTGCCGCCCTACAGTCCAGAGCTGCAGCCGGCAGAAACACTGTGGGCGCTGGTCGACGAGCCGATCGTCAACACGCACATCGCGACCATCGAGGATCTCGAAGCGACAATCGCCAACCAATGCGTCGCCCTCGCCGAGCAGCGCGAGCAAATCCAGAAACGAACCGGTTTCCATTGGTGGCCAAAGCGGATCGTCCCGAACTAATCACACGGAAATCGTATGATCGAGTAATTGCGCACGTCGGAGAGCTTCTGGCCGAGCTGATCCGAAAGAGAGGCGGAGTCCAAAAAGAGGCGGGCGGCGCTTTTGCTGGGGTTTGGGTGGCGGAGTTCACGGCGGCGGGGCGGCGCCCGACCCTTACTTTCAAGTCGTGCTATCTTTTGGGCATGACAGCGCTGCCGAAAATACCCGTCCGCATGACCGTTGCGGAATTCTTCGCCTGGAACCCGCCGACGCCGGAGCTCTGGCAGCTCGTCGACGGCGAGCCGCAGGCCATGGCGCCGGCGAGCGTCACGCATGGCGCGATTCAAAGTGAACTATGCGCCCTGATCCGCAATCATCTCGATGAGCGCTCGAGCCCGTGTCGCGTCGTCACAGCGCCCGGCGTTATTCCTCGCGTTCAATCAGAGATAAACTGCCGGATTCCCGACCTCGCCGTGACCTGCTCCGCCTTTGAGGCCGAGGAAGCGGCCCTTACCAATCCTATACTTGTGATCGAAATCCTCTCGCCGAGCAATCAGGCCGAGACCTGGGCGAATGTCTGGGCCTACTCGACTATCCCGAGCGTCAGGGAAATTCTCGTGGTGAGGACCGCGACGATCGGCGGCGAGCTTCTGCGCCGCAATCCGGACGGCTCCTGGCCGCAACAGCCCCTGACCGTCGCCGAGGGCGATCTGACCTTGGAGGGCACGGGTCTCACAATTCCGATCGCGGCGGCCTACCGGACAACCCGGCTCGCCTTGAAGTAGGCCGTCGCAGCGCGGCAACTCAAAAGGTTCCGGGCGGCGCCACCCTGTTCCCTCCGGGCGCGCCGGTCGCCCATTCCGTTCCCTCATAATTGGGCCTGTTCCCCTGACTTGCAGGTTCGGCCGGCTTTACGATCGGGCCCTGGCGGTCATAGACGGGCGGGCGCCAAGTGGCGTTCGACGAGCCATAGGCCGCATAGGGTTCGTAATAGAAGTTTTTGATCGGCGGCGGGGCAGGGGCGTTGTAGCTGGCCGGCGTGCGCAGATTGCCGGAAGCGCAGCCCGAGAGCACGGCGGTGGCGAGGAGGACGGGGAGCAGGGGTTTCATGATGGACTCCTTTGTGAAGTCCATCATGTTTCAGAAGCGCGCGAACAGGACGCGCTGATCCGGGTTGGTCAGGAGGTCAACGCCTCTTGGTAGGTGTCGACCGCCGCCCTGATCTGCATGATGAATCGGGAAGGATCTTTGCCGCTCGTGAGAATAAAACAGATTCCTTCCGCCAAGAGCTTAAGCCTTCTATGTTCCGGCATGGCGCTCTTCCCGTTGCGTTCAGCGTCGAACAGCACAGCGATGATCGCCTGAAATTCCTTCAGGCCATCTCGCTCGTCGGTGGTCTTCTCATGCGCCTGCCGCTCCTGCTCCAATTGAGCTTTGGCGCGGTCGAGCGATTCCCGATGCAGATCGTCGCTTTCATCGACAAGATCCAAGGCGCTGTTGCCGGCCGCGACGAGCGTCGCTTTGTCGGCTTCGAGCTGACGGGCGTGCGCCTCTAGTACTAGCGGTCATAGGGTATGACCGACGTGGGCCCATTCGCGCATCCCGATTGATGTTATGGTTTCGGGCTGGGCGGTCGGTCTGTTCCAGGCGTCGCAGATCGCATCGATTATGTCGTCGAAGGTTCATGCCGCCTTGAATCATCCTGCGCGCGATTCGGGAATCCCCCGTGAGTCAGCCAACGGGGCTCTAGTATAATATAATCCACATCCTAAGCCTTGGCTGAACAAGGGTAAACACATCCCTTATCTCCGCCAGCAAAAAAGCGAGCATCGAGAGAAATCACTGCCTGCCTGTAGCTCGGGAGCAGATCGCGATTTGAGCGATCGCTGGCGTTCACTCAGCTGCGATAATTTTAAACCCTAGTTTGCTCCAAAAGAGCGAATGAGGGAAATTACATTAAGATGACGTGTGAGGTGGTCAGCACGTCGCGCAGGGCCGGCTGGTGCATGATCAGGAGGCTGATCGCCCAGAAGTCGGTCGGCCGGCGCGCTTCGGCCATGCACAGCGCGAATTCCGCATATCCCGAAAGCTGGGCGGAGTTTTCGAGCAGAGAGACCACCGCCTCGGCCGGGAGCCGCAAATCCGGATTTGCGAGCGAATTGACGTCGATGCCGGCGCCGAGGAGCAGCTTGTAGGGATTGAGGCCAAGGTCGCCGGCGACTCCAATATAATTGGCGAGCGCTGGCGCTCTCACAAAAGCTTTCGACGCGACTGCCTCTCGCTTTTGAAACGGTGCGTGCTTCTTCGCCCCGCTCGCCCGGGCGGCCGGATTCTTCCGGCTTTCCCTCAAAAAGATATTAACCCTAGCCGGCGGAGCCTTGGCAATGCTTCAGATCGCGTTTTCGTCAACAGCCGTTTTGCATTTGGTTCATCGCTGTCGCATGGCTTTATGAACTTGGCATGTCGTGAAATGACAAGTGTCCGTCGCATGTTGAAAAGAAGGATTTTTGCGATCGAACTAAATTCAAAACACCAAAACGAACACCGCCGCTGGCCGAAATGAAAGGCTGGGGAGAAATATGGATTACACTCGCCGATGATCGTATGCTCGTGCAATGTCATCTCTGACGCGATGATTAAAGCCACTCTCGATCCGGCTCCGGGCAAGCTTTGCCCGAGCACGCCGGGCGCCGTCTACAAATGCCTTGGGCGCAGCCCTTGCTGCGGTCGCTGCGCCGTGACGGTGCGCAGGATAATCAAAGAGACGCTACGCCGCGCATCAGCCCCAGCGTCGGCGCGCGTCGTCCTGCGACCAGCATGGAAAGTTGAGCGTGGCGCGCCTTCCGAAGGCGCGGGTCCTCCGACCAGCGCATAGCAATTTGCTGCGCGCGCCGCGCCTCTCAGGCGATCACTCCGACAAAATCGCTTGAAGCTAGCGAATTAAACATTAAGCCAATGCAGTTGTGGCGCATCGACCCACCCGATATCGGTTGTGACTTGCAGCGTCGTGTCCATCTGTCCGTTCGGGCTGTGCGACGCGCCGCCGGCTGGTGAACTATCGTCCGAATAATGGCCGATGGCTCTCGTAAGTGAACCTAGCCGATTTCTCCCTGTTTGGCCACCCCGCCCGCTGCCGGACAGGCCCTCTGGGCTTACGCCTTTGCCGATCGTCTTGAGGGTAGTGCCAGCCCCGATATAGGCGGCGTCTTGGCCGAACTGATCCATATCGACGCGGTTTGCGGAGGCGAAGCCGATCAGTTTCGGGAAGTGATTGCGGGATCAGCGAAATCATCCGGAACGACATCAGCGCCGCGATAACGTAGGTCAAGACGAAAATGAAGAGGAGAACGAACATGCCGAGCCAGTTCGCGACGATCCAGCCGTTGCCGAGCACGAAGCCGGCGGCGATCCCAAAGGACATGCGAATCAGCCATGACATGGCGGTGAACACGAAATAGCCGAGGAACAGGCCGAGCAGCATTTTCCGACCGATGACGCCGCCGCGAAACTCCTGTTCCTCGTCTTGCGCGATACCGCTCGAGAGTGGAAAATGCCGCCGCGCGAATGGTTCGAGGCAAAGACCCAATTCGCCATCATGTTCGACGAAAGGTTCGTTCAAGCGTGATGGCTCAACCCGCCCCGCACAAAAGATTCCTGACACGCCCCCGAAAAGCGGTCATGCCGTCTTTGAAAGCGATCTACCGCGCCGAGGCCGCAGACATCGCGCTGACCCGGTTCGAGGAATTAGAAGCGGAATGGGGAAAGCGCTATCCGGCGATCGGCAAGATCTGGCGACGGGCCGGGGAGCACGTCATTCCATTTTTCGGCTTCGCCCCGAGCATCCGAAAAATGATCTACACGACGAATTGCGTCGAAGCGCTGAACCATTCGCTGCGAAAAATCATCAAGACTCGCGGCAGCTTTCCCAACGACGAGGCGGCCTTGAAGCTGCTCTACCTCGCGATAAAAAATGCTGGTCTTCGCTGGCGCCTAGGTATTGAATGGACGGCGGCGATGGGCCATTTTGTTATCCAGTTTGGCGAACCGCTTTCCGGGCGCACCACGCTGATGGCTGGAAGATTTAGCGGCTCGCGGAAGCCCCTTACACAAAATCCCTGACACTCCCCTGGCTCAAGGTCGGCCTGCTGGCTTTCGGAAATCGCCAGCCCTTCCTGAAAGCCGCGCCCGCGCCGCCTGCAAAACCCCGACCATCTCCGCCGGCGCAGACGCGGCGCGTCGAGTTCTACGCCCACGCGGGCAACTGGCCTGCTTTTGCTCCGCCGTTGACAGAGAGCAAAGCCGGACATGGGTGCTCCTCCCCTTCTTTAGTCGGTGCAAAAAACACTTGATGTTTTTTTGTCTGGTCCATCCATGCCTAACCGCTCTCGATCGGGCTGCCTGCCCCCGAGCTCGCGAAGCTTCGCGAGGAGGTCTCTCGATTAGCAATTGTCGCTAAAACGATAGCGCTCACGCCCGCCACAGCACAGCCCAAAGCGAGCGCGCCCAAAATCATTGTCGCGATCGAGCCCCAGAATCTCTCAGCCCGCCTCACCACCATTCACGAATCCTTCGACACCTTTCGCCAGCGTACCTCATTCAGGCAATCTCAACCTCCCCGAAGCACGATGAATTCCGCCCAGGTCCAAGGTTCTGGCCGGGCGCTCCAACAGGGAATGCGTCCCGCCTCTCGAGATCCTAGAATTTCCCTCGCGTGTGAGGGCTTTGCTCAAAGCCCCTTCTCGAATTCGGGCAAGACCGTGAGCGGGTCGTCAACGAGACAGTGGCGGATGCCGGTTCAATGCGGCGGCGCTGTAGGGATCCCCGGTCGACCGCAAGGGTACAATCGGCCACGCGCGCCGGGCCTTTTGTCCCGCACCGTCTCGTAGTGGTTGCGCGGCATGTGTTCGACTCCATTGACCTCAAGCGCGCCCGCCCGGGATTGGGCTCGCCGACGTCGGCGGTTGCACTTCTGGTCCGCCGGTTTCACAAAAATCGAATAACTTTCGCCCTGACTGTCTCCTGTATATTGAGTGCGCTCAGATGGGCCGATCGCCGATGATTCCGGCGCGTTCGAGCTTGCGAACCGCAGGCCAAAAGTCCTGTACTGCATAATGTTGCGTACAGCGGTTGTCCCAAATGGCGACGGAGTTCGTCCGCAGCTGCCAGCGCACCTGATATTCAGGAATGAAGGCCTGGGAGATCAGGTAGTTCAGCAGCAGGCTCGCGCCGGGCGAATGGTCCTGGCCGAAGCGAACATTTTCCGGGGTGTGGTAATTCGTGAAATGCGTCGCAAAGGCGTTCACGAACAGGATCTTCTCGCCCGTCTCGGGGTGAGTGCGCACCACGGGATGCTCGGCGTCGGGAAACTGTGCTTTCAAGGCGAGGCGCTTGTCGATCGGCATCGCGGCGCCAAAACTCGCCTCGATGCTGTGCCGCGCGCGCAGGCCGCCGATCTGGGTCTTGATGTGCTCGGGCAACCTCGCATAGGCCATCGCCATGTTGACCCAAATCATGTCGCCGCCGACGGGGGGCGCCTCGGTGCAGCGCAGTACGGCGCCAAACTGAGGGCATTCGCGCCACGTGGTGTCGCAGTGGTAAGCATTCTCGTACTGCTCCGCTCGGGTGTCGGGGCCCTTGTAGATGAGAACGAGACCTGGATGATCCGGATCGCTGCCGACCACGGGATGATCCTCGAGCGCGCCGAATTGGCGGGCGAAGGCGACGTGCTCGGCGCGTGTGAAGTCCTGGTCCTTGAGAAACAACACCTTGTGCTGCAACAACAAGGCGCGGATTTCCGCCATCAGCTCGGGCGCACGCGATGCGACGCCAAGATTGACATTGCTGAGCTCCGCGCCGATCGCGCAAGTCACTTGATCAACCTTTATCGAGCCGACCGCACTGATGATTGAAGGCGCTTGAATTTCATCTACTTGCATCTTAATCTCCCTGACGGCCGTTCTCTCTTGTGCGGAGTCTCAAGGCCTTGTGTTTGTGAGCGAGTTCACGCGACGAAGATCGACGATCTAGTCGTCTTGCGCCCTTCAAGATCGCGATGTGACGGTTGATCTCGATCTTGATGCGCCCGACTCTGCGCGCTATTTTTTCACTCCGCACATTTGTTCCGGATCAAACTAGCAGATCGATCGCACGATGCTTTGCAATTGACGACAAAGGCTTGTCTATTTACGACTAAGCGGACATCGGCTTTTCGCATGACGGCGTGAGCTTTTCCGCCGGGCGGCAAGTCAATATCGAAGCTGCCGTCCCGGGCCGTCGCCGTATGGCGGAATATATCGGGTTGCGCCATTCGACGATATCGTTGACATGAAACTCCGGCGGAGCTGCAGCGTACTCCAACTTGTTGAATCTCGGCGACGTAGGACGCCGCGGCGCCGCTCGTCGCGCAGAGCCGCGCGGCGATCCTGGAACTCGCTCCCTAGACGACCAGAGCCGCGACTATTTTTGTCGCGATTGAGCTTGCTCGACGAAAGAGCGCGCGGCATGTGCGCCAGCGCATTTGCGCCGCGTGCCGCATAGCCCAAACTGTTCGGGAGCGACTGCCGCCTATGCGAAAAATTACATAGGGAAATCATGGCGGACAAGATCACGGAAGCGGTCAATGCTACGCCCTATCCGAAAGCTCCCAGCATTTGGATCGCCTATCCCAAGCTTGACGATTGGAAGCGCCTGTTTGTCCCTGTGCTTGACCCGAAGAGAGCGGGCGACATTCATTGGCTCCGCGCGAAATATGATTTCATGAAATCCGGACACGAAAAATTCGTGACCGCTCAGCTGGACGCTGTTGCCAGCAAATCCACAGGCCAGACTCTTTTAATACAATTCCGCGCATCGCCCGAATCGGTGATGATCTTTCCTTATGTATTCGCTCCCGATTACGTCGATGATGAGGTCGCCGCCAGTATTGCCGTGGAACTATACGCGGCGACGGCTAAAGGCCGGCTCATGTTGCCTAAGTTGGACGATGGCAGCCCCTTTTGCGCTCGAAAATTTGACGGAACGCGGATCTGTAGGGGCGCGGGGACAGGCAGCGCCGTGGACCTTTACTTTTGGAGCGCGGACCCGCTCGGATTGCGTGGCCACACTTACAGCGAAGACGAGGTCTTGCTGCATGAGCTGGTCCACGCATTGAGAATGGTATCAGGCGTCGAATACGGCCAACCGGTGACCGGAGGCGGAGGTTACGGCAATCAAGAGGAATTTCTCGCCGTCCTCGTCGCGAATATGTATAGATCCAATAAGAATCTGCCTCTTTCCGACTACAACCTGAATTCCTATCCACGCGAACAAATTTTTGGATACAAGAATATCTCCCACCCCGCGAGAGCTGATCCGCCGTATGCGGGATAGACAACCCAGTCTCTTTGCGGCGCTGAAATCGGTCCCGGCCCCCTTCAATCTGGTCAAGCAATTCTTCGATGAACTCTAGCCTTTTGCCTAGGGCCTTGATATCACAGGTATCTTTCTTCGCGTCAGCCACAGAGAATGAGGCAGAACCGTAACGCGGCATCTCCCCGGCGTCCGGTTCGCCCGCCATGCCGACGACGCCGTGCTTTCACTGCAAGAGCCGATGCCAGGCGGAATACGTGCTTGATCGCATCCGGGAACGGGCCCAGGCCTCATCCAGTTCACCTTTCTCGGCTACACATTCCGCCCCCGCAAGGCGGTGGAGAGGTACGTCCGCGTATATGTGAACTTCTCGCCGGTCGCGACGCCCTCAAGGCGATGCGGCAGACGATCCGGGGATGGCGGTCCAACTGAAGAACGACAAGAGCCTGGCCGACCTCTCCGCCATGCTCGGACCGATCCTGAGGGGATGGCAGCAATATTACGGCCAGCTCCATGGCCCGGCGCTCAAGTCGGTCCGGCGTCGAATGAACCGGTCTCTGATTGGATGGCTGATGCTTAAGCACAAGAAGCTGGCGGGCCACCGCCAGCCCAGCGCATTCGTCCATTGGTCTATGGGGTACCTGTCGTAGGATGGATGATGGGAGCCGGATGAGCTGAGAGGTTCACCTCCGGTTCTTCGAGGGGCCGAAGGTGAAACCCCTTCGGCCTCTCACCCCTGTGTCTCGACCTGGGGCGGCATGGTCTATGTCGCCTTTGTGATCGACGCCTATTTCAATAGCGAACTTGCAAAACGGGAACCGACAACTATTGTTATGCCATGTGGAGACGGTTCTTGAACCCATCAGGACCGCCTCTCCGCTCCAAAGGATGGTTCGACATGAGGAAAGTCCTGACTTCCGTCGCGGCCGCGCTAACGCTTTCATTCGCGGCGGCGAACGCTCCGGCAAAAGCGCAAGGTTCGCCAGTGCCATTCGATAGCGCTTACGCCCAACCCGGAAATCTGGTCGATGGGCTCGATATCGGGACGCGCGTGACGGATTTCGAAAGCGTTAACGCGGAACACCTCGCAAATGCGGTCGGTGGGTTCGCTGCCGGGCCGCGCGCGTCGAGTGCGGAAATTGGACCTCTCGAAAGCGTTCCGTCGCGGCGAGCACGCTGACCCGCCAGCGGACAATCCGTGGGCTTTGAGAATGGCGCGACGCTCACGCGGTTCTGGCCGCGCGCGCGGCCATCCTTTCCCGGAACTGTCCCGGCGGCAGGTCAAACCATCTCTTGCAGGCGCGATTGAAGGCCCCGGGATCGGCGAAGCCCAACAGGTAGGCGGCCTCGGCAATCGTCATGTTCGGCCGGGCGAGATAATGCTGGGCTAAATCGCAACGTGTCGCGTCCAGCAGTTGCTCGAAGGTCACCCCTTCGTCGCGAAGACGCCTTTGCATCGTCCGGTCGCTCATGTTCAAGGTTTTGGCGACGGATTCGCGGCGCGGTTCGCCGTTGGGGATGCTACGTGCGATCTGCCTGCGCACCCTTACGCCGAGCCCGACGCCATCGTAGGCCGCGAGTTCGCTCCTGCAACAGCGTGTCGTGGAGCTCGGCGACCGACGGATTGAAGGACGGCAAAGGATCGTCCACGTCTTTCCGGCTGAAGAGCAGGCCGTTGTAATCGTGGCCAAAAAACATCGGGCACTGAAACGCCGCCGCCATACGCGTCACGTCGTCCGGCTGAGGCGGCTGCATGTATAAGCGGGCCGGCAGGATCTGTCGCCCGGACACCCACCGGCAGAAGGTCAGAAGGGTCAGCAGGTCGAATTCTATCCGCTGCCGCGGGAGCGCCTCCCGTCCTCCATAGAGATCGACGCGGACGAGGACGTTTTCGCCCAGGTCTTCCAGCGTCATTTCCACCGCGTCGCTGACGAGCCGCATGTGGCGCGAGAACGACAGCAGGGCTACGCGCAAGTCCTTGCTCGACAGCATGGCATAGCCGACGATATCGAAATTGCCGGGCTTGGGAACCAAGGCGCTGGCGAGGCCGACATTGGGATCGCCCGAGATCTCCGCCGCCGCGCGCCATAGCCGGCTCATTTTTTCGGTCGGCAGCCGCGCATCGGAATCCCGCAAGATCGAAGGCTCGATCCCGGCCGCCGCCATCATCGCCGCAGTGTCGAGCCCTTCGCTCGCCAACACGTCGATGACGCCTTTCACCCAGGCGGAAGAAGTCGTGCGGGTGCTCATGGCGTTCGGATTCCGCGCCTCCCGTCAACAAGGCCATGAATTTGGTCAAGCGAAGCCAATTCGCGACGCTCCCGTATCATCTATCATGCCCCAATAGCATTTAGCGAGTTTGCAGGGCCGTGCGCAATTGGCCGCCCCGCGCGCCAACAAAAAGGGAGATTGATGATGCTTTACCCAAACCAACGCCAGGCCCAACAAGCCGCACGTCTCGCACGTATCATGGGCCAGCCTCAGGCCCGAGCTGTCGTTACGCGCCATGGATGGATTGTGGTTCTCTACTGACCCTCCTTAGCAATCCCCGCCAAAAGAGAAAAACGCGGCGCTCCCTTGGCGCCGCGCCGGTGAATATCATGAAAGCGATTGATTGCGGCTCAATGTCCCGCGTTTTACCTGCATTTGCTGAGGAAGGCCCTCCGCGCCCTGCCATGCAAGTGCTTCGCATCGGCCTGCCGCGAGCAGCGTTCGTTCGGGCGTGCGGCGGTGCGCGAACCGATGCCAGGGCGATGGATATGGGCGCCTGCGCCGACAGGGATTTGGGGGACCTGGGCAAAGGCCGCGCAGGTTAGCAGGGTCAGGAAGCCTGCCGCCGGAAGGATTCGACTGATTATCATTTCAATGCTCCATCGTAAGACAGCATTCCACCCCCCGCGCCGCGCGAGGGAGGCCAGCTTAACTCAGAAACGCACGCCAATGAGAAAACTTGCGAAATGATGGCCGGAAACCTTGGCGCAGGCGGCGACCTGAACGGAAGCCGCCGGCTGCGGGTGGCCTCGCCGGGGTCGCCGATCTGATCGTGTCGCTCGCGCCGTCATTCGCTCCGCTCGCAACGACAAGCGCCGGAGGCAAACGAGAAAAACGCGGCGCTCCTTTGGCGCCGCGTCGGTGAACATCATGAAAGCGATTGATTGTGGCTCAATGTCCCGCGTTTTGCTTGCGCTTGCCGCGGACGGCCTTCGGCGCCTTGCCATGCGGGCGGTGGGCGGCCGGTGGACGATTGGTCGGGTGGTGGACTTCGGTGCGCGAACCGACGCCAGGGTGCTGGACATTGGCGGCGGCGCCGACAGGGATTGGGGTGCCCTGGGCAAAGGCCGCGCAGGTCAGCAGGGTCAGGAAGCCTGCCGCCGGAAGGATTCGACTGATGACCATTTCAATGCTCCATCGTGAAACAGCATTCCACGCCCCCACGCCAGCTTAACTCAGAAACGCACGCCAATCACGAAACTTACGAAATGATGGTCGGAAACCTTGGCGCAGGCGGCGACCTGAACGGAAGCCGCCAGGCCGCGGGCGATGTTCCCGGAACCCTCTTAAGCGTCAGTACTTGGCGACGATGACGGGCGCCGGCGTGCTGAACAAATAGGCGAAACCGACGCGGACGGTATTGGCCGAGCTGTGCACATGGAGCGGCAGCAAGGCGCCGATATTGGTCCGGTCGAACGAGCCGAAGTCGTAGTAGCGATATTCGAGCCGGCCAACCCAGTGCGCATCAAAGGCATATTCGACGCCGCCGCCGACGTCCCAGCCGGAGGGGTGCGCCGTGCGGCTGTCCGGCGGCAGGTTCGGGATGTTGCCGGAGGTGAGTGTCGCACTGTCCTGGCCCCAGGCCGCGCCGCCAATAGCGTAGAACAACGCATGGTCAAAAAAGGCGACGCCCAGGCGGCCGTTGACCGACGCCACCCAGTTCTGCTCGACCCTCGTCGTGATGTTGAACGCCGGTTGAAAGCGCCACTGCGCCGTGCTGGTATTGCCCTGAAAGTCGCCTTCAACGCCGAGCACAAACATCGGAGTCAGCTGATAATTATAACCGACATAGCCCCCTCCCATCAGACCCGTCGTGTTCAGGCTCTGGGAAGCCCAGCCAGGCGTGCCGGAAGAGGTGGAGGCCGCGCCAAAGAAGCCGCCGAGATCGCCGCCGACATAGATGCCGGTCCAGGAGGAGAAAGGCGTCGAAATGGCGACAGGCGCAGGCGAAACGGCGGCCGGATGCGGAGCGCCGGGGGTGGCCGTTTGGGAGCCGACGCCGGGCCGATTGAGGCCGACTCCCGAGGCGACCGGAACCTTTGCAACCTGCGCGAAAGCCGCGCCGCAACAAAGTAGCGACATTAACCCGGCGGTCGAAAAAACCGTGCTGATCTTCATGATAAGCTCCATGGGGGCATGTCGGCGCCGCCTGAGGGGTGGGCGCCGATTTTATTCAGATCAGAAACGATAGCCAGCGGCGAAGCTTACAAACTGGCGGTCGGAAAGGTTGTCGTAGGTGGCGATCCGAATCGCCGGGGTCCAGGCGATTTCGGCGAAATAATTCTTGCCGTAATCCGCGCGGATCTTGAGCGGCAGGGCGATGCGGCCCTGATTGAAGACGCCGTCATAGGACCAGCCGCTCATGTCCCAGATCAAGCCGATCCCCGGCGTAAGCTTCAGCCCCTCGGCAAAGACATTGTCATACACCAACGCGGCGTTGAGACGAATGCCATAAGCGTCCGACGTGACATAGCCGTGCTGGGTGCACTGAACAGCGACCTGGCGTGGGTCGGTCGGGGAGGCCGAGCACGGACCGCCCGCGACGGGCGCCTGGCCGAACACGTCCGAGCGCCCGAAGCGCAGGCCGGGGGGTTTGTCATAGGCCTGCTTGAGGCCGAACTCGGCGCCGAGGCTCAACGCCGAGGCGTAGACCGCCGACCCCGGCAGGAGCTGGCGGACGCCCAGGTCCAGATTGCCCACGTCGAGGCGAGCAAATCCCGGCATGACCGCGCCAAGCGGCGTCGCATTGTAGATCCCGCGCAGCGGCGTCGCAAACTGCGGCCCGACCACCGCGAAAATGATGTCCGCGGCGTTGAAATTGACGGGTTTGTTCGGGCTGTAGGTATATTCGCCGTAAAACGACGTTTTATTGATCTGCGTCGTGAAATTGAACGTGAGCGTATCCACGGCTCCGACATAGGCGACCGTATAGCCGGAGTTGAGGTTGCCCGGATTGGTCGGCAGAAAGAAATTGTTGCCGAAACGCAACGTCTTCACGCCTTCGCCGACAGGAGTGGGCTGATCGACATGGGCGTAATAGAGCCCGAACTTGGTCAGCAGCGGGTCGACCTGATAGGAGAAGCCGGCGCCGAAATTCGCGTCGTGGGCGACTGGCGTGCCGATGCGGTTGAGCGCGACGTCCGTGGCGAAGGACATCGGGTCGTTGAACGTCGGCTGGAAATCAACATTGTTGCAGCCCGTCGCGATCCAGTCCGCTCCCGAGAAGAACGTGCCGCAGCCGGGCACCCTGCTTTGCGGCCCCTGAAAGAGGTAGAATGCATCGATCTTGAGCTTGTCCTCCAGGAAGCCGAACCGGGCGAAGGCGCCGGGCGTCGGGATCCCCACTTCCTCGGCCTGGGCGCCGGGCCGGACGATGGCCGCATAATCCAGGGCGTTGACGGCATAGAACAGACCGCCCGGAATGAGCGTCTGCACGCCCCACGGAACGTTGATCTCGCCGACCCTTCCGTCGACGTCGCCGCCCTCGAATTTCTGCCTGGTATAGGCATAAGCTTGCTGGAGCGCAAAGCCGGCGAATTGCTGGCGTTCAACGAAGCCCGCCTCGCCGAGGGGCCTCCCCGCCGCGTAACCATTGGCGTAATTGCCCCAGGGAACGTCTCCGTAGAGCTGGGTGAAATCACCCCAGACCTTGCCGGTGACGATGACCCCGAAATTCTGATAGCGGGCGTCGATCGACGCGAAGGCCTTGGCGACGGTCGAAACAGGGCTACCCTGCCGATAGTTGAGGTTGCCGTCGTCCTGGTTGGCGCCGCTGGGCGATTGGGCCGCCACGCCCAATTTGGTGCCGTTCGGCGCGAAAATCAGAGCCGGATTGCGTCCCGTGGTTCGAATGTCGGTACCGCCGGTCGCGGCGCCCGCAACGGTGAAATCGATGTCGCCGATTTGATATGCTTGTTGCGCAGCCGCGCCCGCGGACATGAGCGCAGCGAGACCGACGCCGCCCAACAATATGGCGAGGCTTGGCTTCCCGACGCGCGCGTCGCGGCAGAAGACCCCCAGTCTGTCCATCCCCCGTATCCCCCTGATCCTAACTTTTATCGTTATCTTCGTTTGAGCCGTTCAACCGGCCACGCACGCAGCTCCAGATTTTCTGCGCCGGCCGCCGGCGTCGAGCGGCCCCCCGGCCGCCCCTGTTTACCATGACAAATGATTCAGTCTGGCGGTTTAAGCGCCGTTTGCGCGCCCCCGGAGGCGATTTCGCGCGACTGTTGCAAAATTGCAAAGGGTTGGCCCACCCTTCGCCTTGAATTGTTATGATGGGTTTTTAACTTGGCCGTCGCCGCGCCGCAGACGCGGCGACGAGCCCTTTGTCTTATTCGGCGGCCTGCCGCACGGCGCCGGCCTTTTTGCGGTTCGGCGCGAAGCCGTTGCGCGCGAGCGTCTCGTCGGCGGAATTGTAGAACTCGCCGACGCGATAGATGCGGCGCGCCTCCTGGCCATTGGCGATGTCGCGGCCGAATTCGCGCGAAATCCGGACGAGCTGCTCGATCTGCTGGACGCTCGTCACTTTGCCGGAGCGATCCTGCTTCCAGAGATTGTCCTCGTTGCCGCAACGGACATGCAGGCCCATGGCGATCGCCATCATGTTGAGCGGCAGAACGTTCAGCATGAGGCTTTCGACCGTCAGCACCGCGCCGTCGGGAACGGCCCGGACGAAATTGGCGAAGTCGTAAATGTTCGGCAAATCAGCGCCGCCGCCGATCGGGATCCAGGTCAGGATCAGCGGCACGTTGCAGACGCCCCGGCGCATCATGCGCTCGACCGTCTCGAACGAGTTGATGTTGCCGAGCTGGAATTGCGTCCCAATGCCGTTGGCGCTGAGGCGGCGGATATGCTCCTCGACCCATTCCGGCCCGGCCGGAATGGTCATCTCGCGGTAGGCGTGGTAAATGGCCGGCTCCGCCATCGACGTGCCGACGAGGTCGGCCTCGCACATCAGCTCGACGATATTAAACTGGTTGCTGTTGATCGCAATCGTCACCTGGTCGGGTTTGGGGTTCAACTCGGCCAGCATGTGGCGCGTGTCATCCGACAGCCACTTGGCGGCTTCACCCTCGCCCTCCGGAGCGAACGAGACCGAGCCGCCGACCTGCAGGATCATGTCCGGGACGGCGACGCGCAGCCGCGCCAGAAGCTCGTTGAACATCGAGAGACGCTTCGAGCCCTTGCCGTCCAGCTCGCGGACATGAACGTGAATAACGCTGGCGCCGGCATTGTAGCAGTCGACCGCCTGCTGGACATGCTCGTCCATGGTGATCGGAATGTCCTCCGGGAGGTCCGAGGGCATCCATTCGGGGCCATAGGGCGCCACAGTGATCACCAGCTTTTCCTGGTTTTCAGGGAAAAGGGAGCCATCGAGGAAATTCATGCTCTTGTTCCTTCAATTAGGTTTGAGTGTTTGCCGCGCAACCCGCGCGGCGGCGTCAGTACGGCGCGTCGCCAACGATCCCCGCGCGCTCCATCTTTCGATGGTCTCGCGGCTTTCCAGATCCTTGTGCGCCCGCACCGCGTCGCTCAGCGCAAGCGCTGGTTGACCTCGAAATCTTGATGCGTCCGGCCTTGTCTCAAAGATTTTCGTTTGTCAGGTGCTGATGGTCCCTCGCGTAATATTTTCTGCAGAACCAGAAGGCGACGGCGGCGGCGAGGCTCCAGAACGGGACGATCTGCAGCGCGGCCGCCAGGCTCGAATGATCCGCGAGGATGCCGGTGACGATCGGTCCCGGCGCGAGACCGAGAAGATTGTTCATCAGCGTCAGCGTCGCCATCGCCGTCGCATGGATGGCGGGATCGGTGCAGTTCACCACGACAGCTGCCGCGGCGCCGCCCACGCCGGCGGAGAAGAACATGCCGACGCCCAGGAAGGCGAGCTGGACGGCGCCGGGCGGGAACTGGAACGCCGCGGTGAAGGCCGCGAAGCTGATGAGGCAATAGACGATGGCGAACGCGACCTTCCTGGTGCGTTCGACCTGGGCGGCGCGGTCGGCCACGATGCTGTTGATGATCATTCCGAGGCCGCCGAGCAGGAGGAAAACGGCGGCGGCGGAGCCGGCCTTGCCCGTGTCCAGGGCATAGACGCGATTGAAAAAGCTCGGCAGCCAGGCCATGAAGGCAGCCATCACGAAGAGCTGCAGGCCGCTGCCGATATAGGCGAAGACCACGGACGGATGGCGGAACAGCTGGGCGCCGAGCTTCTTGAAGGTCGCGCGGGAGAAGACGAAAGCCGCGCTCTGCCCTGGGGTGAGCGCCCGGTTCTGCTCCTTGCGGGCGACCGCGAGATAGGCGAGCGCCAGCACGACGCCGACCCCCGCCATCACATGGAAGGCCCAGCGCCAACCGAACGACGCCGCGATATGGGCGCCGAGCCAGACGCCAATGACGGACCCGAAAACGCCGCCGGCCATGAAGCTTCCGGCAATGGTCGCGCGCAGCCGCGTCGGGAAGACGCTGAGCAGGACGGCGACGCCGACGCTGCCATAGGCCGCCTCGCCGACGCCGACCATGACGCGGGCCGCGACCATCTCGCCATAGGTCCTCGCCAGGCCGCAGGCCGCGGTCGCCAGGCTCCACATCAGGGCCATGGCGACGATGGCCCTGATGCGGCCAAATCTGTCGGCGGCCAGCGACAGCGGAAGGGTCAGCAGGCCGACCGCCACCGCGACCACGCCGGCCAACGTTCCGAGCTCGGAGTCGCTGAGGCCCCACTCCGCCCGCAGCAGCGGGAAAACGGCATTGAGCACCTGACGCGACATATAGTCGGACAGGAGCAGGCCGATGGATATTGCAAACAACACCCAGGCGTAGGACGTATGAGACAGCCAGTAGGAAGTGGGGCGGTCCTCAACAATTCCTTTTTGCGTTGTCATGGCCACGATCCGTTCAGGCGGACGGGGCCATCCACGAAATCGGGACAGCCCGTCCTTGGGCGCTTCCTCATTCGGCGACTGGATAAGTTCGGCGAGAGTTTGCCCACCCTTCGCCTTGAATTGTTATTGATGGGTTTTTAACTTGGCCGTCGCCGCGCCGCAGACGCGGCGACGGGCCTTTGTCTTATTCGGCGGCCTGCCGCACGGCGCCGGCCTTTTTGCGGTTCGGCGCGAAGCCGTTGCGAGCGAGCGTCTCGTCGGCGGAATTGTAGAACTCGCCGATGCGATAGATGCTGCGCGCCTCCTTGCCATTGGCGATGTCGCGTCCGAACTCCCGGGAGAGGCGCACCAGCTGTTCAATCTGCGCGACGCTCGTCATTTTGCCGGAGCGATCCTGCTTCCAGATATTGTCCTCGTTACCGCAACGCACATGCAGGCCCATGGCGATCGCCATCATGTTAAGAGGCAGAACGTTCAGCATTGAGGTTTCGACCGTCAGCACCGCGCCGTCGGGAACGGCCCGGACGAAATTGGCGAGGTTGTAAATGTTCGGCGCCTCAAAGCCGCCGCCGATCGCCACCCAGGTCAGGATCAGCGGCACGTTGCAAACGCCCCGGCGCATCATGCGCTCCACCGTCTCCATCTGGGTGATGCCGGCGAGCTGGAAATGCGTCTGAATGCCGCTGGCGCTGAGGCGGCGGATATGCTCCTCGACCCATTCCGGCCCGGCCGGAATGGTCATCTCGCGATAGGCGTGGTAAATCGCGGGATCGGCAAAAGACGTGCCGGCGTAGTCGGCCTCGCACATCTGCTCGACGACATTAAACTGGTTGGTGTTGATCGCAATCGTCACCTGGTCGGGTTTCGGGATTCAAATCGGCCAGCATGTGGCGCGTGTCATCCGACAGCCACTTGGCGATTGCACCCTCGCCCTCCGGCGCGAAAGAGATCGAGCCGCCGACCTGCAGGATCATGTCCGGGACGGCGACGCGCAGCCGCGCCAGAAGCTCGTTGAACATCGAGAGGCGCTTCGAGCCCTTGCCGTCCAACTCGCGGACATGGGTGTGAATAACGGTCGCGCCGGCATTGTAGCAGTCGACCGCCTTCTGGACGTGCTCGTCCATGGTTAGGGGAAGGTCCTCCGGGAAGTCCGAGGGCATCCATTCGGGGCCATAGGGCGCCACGGTGATTACGAGCTTCTCCTGGTTTTCAGGAAAAAGGGAGCCATCCATGAAATTCATGTTCTCGTCCTTCGATTGGGTTTGAGTGTTTGCCGCGCAGCCCGCGCGCGGCGGCGGCGGCGGCGTCAGTACGGCGTGTCGCCGACAATCCCGGCGCGCTCCATCTTTCGATGGCAGGGCGGGTAATCCATCACCGCATAGTGCTGCGTCACCCGGTTGTCCCAGAAGGCGAAGTTGTTCCTCTTCCACCGCCAGCGCACCTGAAATTCAGGAATGAAGGCCTGGGAGATGAGGTAGTTCAGCAGCTGGCTCGAGCCAGGCGAACAGTCCTGGCCGAAGCGAACGTTCTCCGGGGTGTGGAAATTCGTGAAATGCGTCGCGAACGCATTGACGTAGAGAACCTTCTCGCCCGTTTCCGGATGGGTGCGGACGACGGGATGCTCGGCGTCGGGAAATTGCGACTTCAGGGCAAGGCGCTTTTCGATCGGCATGGCCGCGCCGAAGGTCGCCTCGATGCTGTGCCGCGCCCGCAGACCGGCTATCTGCGCCTTGATGTGCTCGGGCAGCCTCTCATAGGCGAGCGCCATATTGGCCCACATGGTGTCGCCGCCGACATCGGGGCACTCCACGCAGCGCAGCACGCAGCCGAACGGCGGCTTCTCGCGCCAGGTGGCGTCGCTGTGCCAGGCGTTCTCATAGCGGTCGTTCGGCTGGTCCGGCGTTTTGTAGATGCGGACCAGTCCAGGATTATCCGGGTCGCTGCCCGCGACCGGATGATCCTCCAGTTCGCCGAAATGACGGGCGAACGCGAGATGCTCGGCGCGATCGACGTCCTCCTGATCGCGGAAGAACAGCACCTTGTGCTTGAGCAGCAGGGCGCGGATCTCCGCCATCAGCTCCGGCGACCGCGAAGCGGCGCCGATTTTCACATTGCCGAGCTCCGCGCCGATGGCGCAGGTCAGCGGATCGACCTTGATCGAGCCGACCGCGCTCACGATCGACGGAGCCTCTATGACGCCAACTTCTGTCATTTGTTCCTCCCTGAATTTTTTGTGGTCAGCGGCGGTGTTCGTTTTGGTGTTTTGAATTTAGTCCGATCGCAAAAATCCTTCTTTTCAACATGCGACAGACACTTGCCATTTCACGACATGCCATGTCAAAAAGGCCGTGCGACAGCAATGAAGCAAATGGGCCTGGCGCGGTCCGAATAGTTAGCTGTACGGGTCCGCGCGTTCGGAGTTTGCGGAGGGCATATGCATGGCGTTCCCTCCGAACGTTGTTTCCTTTCCGAATCTCAGGGCGTGAGCACGGTGGCGCCGATCGTCTTCCGCGATTCCAGCGCGCGATGCGCTTGCGCCGCCTCCGCGAGCGGAAACACCTGGCCCGGCTCGCTGGCGATCTTGCCCGCCGCGACCAGGTCGAACATCTCCCGGGCCATGTCGAGCATGTGCGAGCGCGGCGTCGCATAGTGGATCATCGCCGGACGCGTCACCCAGATGCTGCCTTTCATGGCGAGAACCCGGGTGTCGATGACGACCGGACCCGACGAGGTGCCGTTGCTGACCAGTTTTCCGCGCGGCATGAGGCTGTCGAGCGACGCCTCGAGCGTATCCTTGCCGACGGAATCGTAGACGACCGGAACGCCCTTGCCGCCGGTGATTTCGCGCACGCGCTGGGCGATGTTCTCGCGCGACGCCACGATCGTGTGTGCGCATCCGTTCGCTTTGGCGACGGCGGCCTTCTCGTCGGTGCTTACCACGCCGATCATCTCGACGCCGATGGCCCGCGCCCATTGGCAGGCGATCAAGCCGACGCCGCCGGCGGCGGCGTGATAAAGAATGGTCTCGCCGCCGTTCAGCGGATAGACTTGGCGGAACAGATACTGGACCGTCATGCCCTTCATCATCAGCGTCGATGCGGCGCGGTCGGAGACCGCGTCCGGAATCGGAATCAGAAC
Source organism: uncultured Alphaproteobacteria bacterium (assembly GCA_963789645.1). GTDB lineage: Bacteria > Pseudomonadota > Alphaproteobacteria > Rhizobiales > Beijerinckiaceae > Methylocapsa. The sequence continues at coordinate 1,565,934 of CAWBLM010000013.1, forward strand.
ATCAGCCGGCATGACGCGCACATCGGAATAGGCGCCTTGCGGTCCGAGCAGATAGCCGACGCGGTCGCCGGCCTTCACATCCGTGACGTCGGGCCCCACGGCCTCGACGATCCCGACCGCGTCGGATCCCAGGCCGTTGGGCAGGGCCAGAGGATAGACCCCGGTCCGGAAATAGGTGTCGATGAAGTTGACGGCGACATAGGTGTGGCGGACGCGCGCCTCGCCGGGGCCCGGTTCTCCGACCTCGACATTCTCAAGCTTGAGGACCTCGGGGCCGCCCGTCTCGTAAAACCTGATCGCGCGATTCATTTTTTCACTCCAAGCGCCTTATTTTTTCACTGCAAGCTCCGCGTCGGCGCCGGACGTCTCGCCCCGCTCGCCTTTCGCCAGCTCACGAATAAAGACTTCCGCATCCGGCCATTCGCCATAGCCGGAGGCGGGATTGAGATGGCCGACCTCGCCGAGGTCGACCAGCTGGCCGCCCCAGGAGGCGGCGAGTTCCGCGACGCGCTCGAAGCGACCCAGCGGATCGTTGCGGCTCGCCGCGACAATGCTCCGGAACGGCAGGGGAGCGCGAGGGACCGGCAACCAGCCGCCCGCGCGCAATGCCTCGATCGTCGGATAACCTTCCGGCATCGGCTGTTCGAAATCCGGCGGCGCCGCGAGCAGCGCGCCGAGGATTGGGCGGCGCGTCTGCGCCGCCCAATGCGCGACCATCACCACGCCGCCGCTATGGGCGACGATGATGACCGGCCCGTCGATCGCCTGGGCCTCCCGCTCGATCGCCTCGACCTTGGTCCTGCAATCGAGATCGGCGCTGCCCATCGGCGGAACCGTCCGGACGCGGTCGAGCCGCGCCGCGAGCCGCGTCTGCCAATGGGCGGGGACATCATCCCGCAAGCCCGGCACGATCAAGACGGTCGGTTCGGTCATCGTCATTACTCCGCAGCCTGCCGCACGGCCTCGCACATCAGCTCGACGATATTCATCTGGTTGCTGTTGATCGCAATCGTTACCTGGTCGGTTTTGGGATTCAACTCGGCCAGCATGTGGCGGCAGCCAGAAGCAAATACAAAACGGCTATTGACGAAAACGCGATCTGAAGCATTGCCAAGGCTCCGCTCACGACGCGATTTTCTACGCAATTTTGTGGCGAAGATAGTACCATTTTGAGGGAAAGCCAGAAGAATCCGGCCTTCCGGGCGAGCGAGGCGAAGAAGCACGTGCCGTTTCAAAAACAAGAGGCAGTCGCATCGAAAGCTTTTATGAGGGCGGCGGCGCTCGCCAATTATATTGGAGTCGCCGGCGACCTTGGCCTCAACCCCTACAAGCTGCTCCACGGCGCCGGCATCGACGTCAATTCGCTCGCAAATCCGGATTTGCGGCTCCCGGCCGAGGCGGTGGTCTCTCTGCTCGAAAACTCCGCCCAGCTTTCGGGACATGCGGAATTCGCGTTGCGCATGGCCGAAGCGCGCCGGCTGACCGACTTCGGGGCGATCAGTCTCCTGATCATGCACCAGCCGACCCTACGCGACGCGCTGACCACCCTCACACGTCATCTCAATACGCTCAACGAAGCCCTGGCGATGCATGTGATCGACACGGGAGAACTGGCGATCATCAAAGAGGAGCTGATCGTCGATTTTCCGGGGCCCAAGACGCAATGCGTCGAGCTGACCGTGGCCACAATGTATGGGCTGCTGAAAACCCTGCTAGGCGCTCAATGGCAGGCGCTGAGCGTCCACTTCACGCATGCGGCGCCGGCGGACCTTTCAACCCATCGCCGCTTCCTGAAGGGGCGCTTGGAATTCGAAAGCAGTTTCAACGGCATCGTCCTGCCGGTGTCTGACCTACAGAAGCCCAACAGCTCCGGCAATCCGACCCTGGTGCGCTACGCGGAGCAATATCTCGACACGATTCATCCGGAATCGCCGGAATCCGTGATCAATAAAGCGCGAAAGGCTATCTATCTGCTGCTTCCGTTGGGAACCGCTTCGATTTCGCGGGTCGCGCGCGCCCTCGGCCTGCATGAACGCACGTTGCAACGGCGTCTGGCCGCCGAGGGCTTCGAATTCTCCGATCTGGTCAAGGAGGCGCGCCGCGATCTCGCTATGCGCTATATTTCGGACAAGCGTCACTCGATCACGCGGATTTCCGATACGCTTGGCTATGGACAGCTCAGTTCCTTCACACGCTGGTTCACAGCGGAATTCGGCGTTTCCCCAGCCAAGTGGCGGCGCCAGCACGGCTGAAGAGCGCGTCAGGCCTCTCAGGCGACCACCGCCAATTCTTCGATCAGCGCTTCTGCTTGCGGCCAGTCGCCAAAGCCCGACGCCGGGTTGAGATGGCCAACCTCGCCGAGATCGACCAGCTTGCACTTCCACGCCTTGGCGAGGTCAGCCACGCGCTCGAAGCTTGCCAGCGGGTCGTTGCGGCTGGCCGCGACTATGCTCGGGGAGGGCAGGGGCTTACGCGGAACCGGCAGCCAGCCGGCGGACTGCAACTCGGCGATCGTCGGAGAGCCGCCGGGCAGCGGCATCTCCAGATCCGGCGGCGCCGCGAGCAGCGCGCCTTTCACGGCCAGCCGCGTCCGGCGCGCCCAATGCGCGGTCATGATGGTCCCCGCGCTATGCGCGACGACGACGAAAAGCGGGTGAAACCGGACGCCGTCGCTTCAATCGCCAGGACGCGCGACTCGAGATCGATGTCATCGCCCCCGATCGGCGGGACGGTGCGGTAATGGCTGTACTTGTTCGCGAGCAAGGTCTGCCAATGATCCGGCACATCGCCGCGCAAACCAGGCACGATCAGGACGGCGGCGCTCGCGCAGGACTTTCCATCGACGTGTCGCATTTTCGACCTCCCTGATGAAGATGCGAAAGCCTAAGACGGCGAGGTCAAAAAAGCTTTTCAAATCACGACAGTTTCTTTCCTTTTGGCGACGATTCGCGCCGCGTCGGTCTCATGATCGGCGCGTCGCCGAGAAGCATGCGTTCGAATTCGGCGACGGCGGGTCCCGGCGGCCGCCCTTTCAGGCGAAGATGAAAAATGGGCCGGCAAATCGCGAGCCCCCTGATCTCCACCGCCTTCAGGACACCCAGGGCGATCTGGTCTCGCGCGGCGGCGAGCGAAACGATGGCGGTGCCGAACCCCGCGGCGACAAGCTGTTTGATTGCCTCGGTGCTGCCGATTTCGATGGTTTCCGAGGGACTGATGCCCGCGCGGCCGAGCGCGTCCGCGATCACCTCGCGCGTGCCTGTTCGGCGTGTCGCTGCTCGAACGCGCCCTGAGCCGCCGCGACGCGGCGGCGGCGACCGCCGCCCTGCCGTCGTTCAAGCGGCTGGCGCCCTGGTTTATCCTCGGCTTTCTGACGCTTGCCGCGCTGCGCTCGATGGGGCTAATTCCGGTAGCCGTCCTGCCCGTCATCGAGCGCGCCACTGGCATCCTGACGGTCCTATCGATGGCGGCGCTCGGACTCGATGTCGATCTCGGCAGCCTCCGCCAGGTCGGCGCGCGGGCGACGCTCGCCGTCACCCTCTCGCTGCTCGCCCTGATCGCGATCAGCTATGCGCTGATCCGCGCCATGGGGGCCGCCTGAAGGCGGCTTCGCTCGGCTATGTCTTCCCCGCAACGCCCCTGGGGTCGCGGGGAAATATTCGCGAATCGTGAGATCGCTTGGACGGGGTCGAAAGCTCAATGTAGCGTTGGAGCCGGCGGGGCCGGGATTTGCCCACCGGAAGCCGACCACTGGTCAAAAGTGCGACAAGCGGTGCTTTAGGCTGGAAATTGGAGCCGTATCTAAACGATCGTTGGCGCCGACGAAGGTAATCTTAAGATCGTCGATCTCATGGATGAAGTCGCCGCCGCGTCGCTCTTCACGCTTAAACGATTCTTGAGAAGTCCGGCGACAATGATCGCTCCATCCGACCGCACCGCCTCGAACATGAGGGCCTACAGAGCGTCGGTCTTTTTGGCCGAGCCCGCGCGCCGTTCTGCTCGGCCACCAGCAGCTGTTTTGCCTTCTCCGCCTCTCGCAGGGCGTCATAATGGGAGGTTTGGAACCGCGTCGGAAGATGTCTTGCGATCTCGGCCGCCATCGACTCCATCATAAGCTTGAGAACAACAGGATCGCGATGCGTTGCTGTGCGGCAGCCTTGCTCGGCGGCGTAAAACTCGCGATAGGTGTCGATAAGCTCAAATGGGGTATGATTTATAATTGTCATAGTAATCTCATCTTTGAAATTATTTGGGTCAAACGCCCTTACCAGGGCAAGACACATTTCAGCTATTCTAGACCAAGAATGAACCGCGACATGTCAATAGAAAATTTCGCCGCTGCGCAAATTTAGAACGGCACAGGCGCATGTGATGGCGTTTTAAAGCTATAATGTATCATTCAAGCAAATAGTAGCCTGAATAACAGTACACCGGAAATCGTCAATATAATGGCTAGGTGCTTGTTGACGACGAGGGTCGCGAGCGCTTCGCCCTCGACGTCTTCGGCAATGATGCCGAGCGGCTTGCCGGACTGGCCGAGTTCGATCTGAGCAATCTTCTCGTTCGAGGCGCGCTTCTTCGAATTAGCCTTGAGATCGGAAAGCGCAAAAACTGATCGAGATTTATTTTTCGCTGATCGCCTGCCTGGTCTTGGTCCCGATGACGCCGTCGGCCTTGCCGTCGAGGTCATAGCCGCGCCACGCCTGCAATTCGCGCCGGTCAGCGCGTGACAGGACCGGATCATTTGTCTAATTTGTCGGGACCTAATTTGAACCGGCCGACAACATGGGGCGAGCCATGACCCGAGCCATGAACAATGACCTCGAAACCGACACCCAGGCGGCGCACGAAATATATCAGTCCCTCGACGGCATGGAGGGGCTGTCACATCCTGTCGCTCCCCTCTCCCCGCCTGCGCAATGGGCGTCTGGTTTGGCGGTGGTGCGGGCGGTCTACCCGGGCTTCCTCGTGGCGGCGACCATAGCGATGGCGTCCGCTTGGCTGTCTCTGCATTACGGCGCGCCGGTCATGCTGTTCGCCCTCCTGTTCGGCATGGCCTTCAATTTCCTGCATGAGGAGCGAAGCTGTATCCGCGGCATCGAGTTCTCATCCAAGGCGGTGTTGCGATTAGGCGTGGCTCTGCTGGGCGCGCGGATCACCGCCGCGCAGATTCTCAGCCTTGGCGTCATGCCGATTGCGACCGTCGTCATCGCGGTGAGCACCACCATTGGCGTGGGATATCTGGCGGCGCTCGCCCTGAGACAAAGCCGATCGTACGGCGTCCTCTCCGGCGGCGCCGTAGGCATCTGCGGCGCTTCAGCAGCGCTCGCCATCGCCGCGGTGTTGCCGCGAAACCCCAAGGCGGAGCGCGACACCATCCTCACCGTCGTCAGTATCACCGCCCTCTCCACCTTGGCCATGATCCTCTATCCGCTGATTGCCGTTGGCGTCGGCCTGGATCATGTGCGAGCGGGAATCTTCCTTGGCGGAACCATCCACGACGTAGCCCAGGTGGTGGGCGCCGGTTTTAGCATCTCGCCACAGACGGGAGACATCGCCACCTATGTGAAGCTGCTGCGCGTGGCGATGTTGCTGCCGGTGGTTTTCAGCCTCGCATTCATTGCGGGGCGGGCCAAAGGCGAGGGCCAAGCCGGGCCCAAGCCGCCTATCCCGCTGTTTCTTCTCGGCTTCGCCGCCCTTGTGGCCGTAAACAGCTTCGGTTTCTTGCCCAAGCCGGTCACCGACGCCGCAAGCAGCCTGTCCAACTGGTGCCTGGTCACGGCGATCGCCGCGCTTGGCATGAAAACCTCCTTCAAGGACCTGTTCGCCGTTGGTTGGCGCCCGATCGCCGTGATGGTTATCGAGACCGCCTGGATCTTCGCCCTCGTTATGGCCGCCGTTCAAATCTTCCACTGAAGGCGCGGAGAAGCTGCCGCGCCTTGACACCAAGTTCTGTGTCGTCGCCAGAAGCCTAGGTTACGCCTTTTGGGCGGCCCTGGTCTCAGGCCGCGACGCGTCAATGGCCATTCGCCGCGGCGAGCACCGAGGCGCTGGCGCGGCCGTCTCGGGGTAGCCCGGCCTTGGCCTGGAAATCGCTTATCGCCTGCCCGGTCTTGGTCCCGATGACGCTGCCGTCGAGGTCATAGGCCTGCAATTCGCGCTCGGCAAGTTCAAAGGGGGTAGGTGTGATGACGATCATAGTTCATCCGTCGGTATCTTGCGCCCTCCGAACGTCGAACGCTCATATCCGTCTGTTCAAGTCGATTTTGGTCGGACCCGGGAGCCGCATGGATAGGAGGCGCCGCATCGTTCCTGAGCCGGCGTGATCGTCAGCGATGCGTGATTGCATCTTAGATTTTACACACACGACAATGCCGGCGACAAAGCACGGCCGGGCGGGCGCGGCCGCCTCCCGCGCATCGGCCTGCGCCGCGCCGATGAATTGGTCTCGCGTAAAACCCTGGGCGTAAAGCAAGGCTGTGAGATCGGCGTGGTCGATGCGGGCGGCGGCGGCGGCGGCGGCGGCGACAGCGGGCTTGCCGTGAAACGAGACGCCAAGACCCGCCTCCTGCAGCATGGGAAGATCATTGGCGCCGTCGCCGACGGCGATGATCTCCGCGCTGGTCAGCCCGCGTTCCGCGCGTAAGCGCCGCAAGGTCGAGAGCTTGGCGTCTGCTCCGAAGATCGGCTCGATGACGCATCCTGTGAAACGCCCATTGGAGTTGATCTCCAGCCGGTTGGCGTGATTCTCATCAAAACCGATCATCGCCGCGATGACCGACGTGAAGGCGGTGAAGCCGCCGGACACCAGCGCCGTGTGCGCGCCATGGCGGCGCATGGTCCGCACCAGCGCGCCCGCCCCCGGCGTCACGGTGATCGCCGTCTCGATGACCTTTGCGATGACGTCGCTGTGCAAGCCTTTGAGCAGGCCGACGCGCTCGCGCAGCGCCGTCTCGAAAGCGATTTCGCCGCGCATGGCGCGTTCCGTAATGGCGGCGACATGGCCCCTCAAATCGACCTCCGCGGCCAGTTCGTCGATGCATTCCTGGCCGATCATGGTGGAGTCCATATCCGCCGTCAGCAGCTTCTTGCGGCGGCCTTGCGTCGGCTGGACGATGACATCGACCGGCGCGCCTTCAAGGGCCTTGCGCACTGCGTCGGCGAACGGGTCTTTTTCGTCGGCGCCATGGGGTACACACACTCCAATGGCAGTTTCGAAAAACCGGAGCGAGTTTGCCTGCACGCGATCGAATTTGCGTTAAATCGGGCCGCCCACTTGAATCGAGTCGATCGGCTCGGACCGCGCGGCTGGGCAAATCCGTCAAGAATTCGTCGCGGCAATAGCGACAAGACGCCGCCTGCGGCCGACCAGGCCGAAGTTTTGGATCTCAAAAGATCGAAAACGTCACTTGAACCGTTTGCTGCCGGCGCTTCGGCGGCTGATCCCGAAAAGTTGTGGATTTTTTGGGCTAAAACATGCCTATAATGACTAATGAGAGGGCATGATCGATACTGTTTGCAATCATCATGCTGTAACGCAGTTTTCTTCGGCCCGTGGAGAATTCAATGAAAATGCGCCTGCCCCTCTTGGTCATCGCGGTGCTCGGCTCGAGTCTGTCCCTCATCTCGCTCAACGCCAACGCCCAACAGTCGCCGCCCGCCGCTCGACCGGCGCCGCCGCATCCGCGTCTTTCGCCCGCCGATCGAGCGGCCTTTTTCGAAGCGCATATCTCCGGCCTCCACGCGGGATTGCAATTGACGCCGGAGCAGGAAAAGTTCTGGCCGCCTGTCGAAGCCGCCCTGCGCCTCGGCCAAAAGAGCGTTGTGGATCGAATGGCGAAAGTGCGTAACGAGCCCCGCCCCACAGACGCCATCGCCTGGCTGCGCAGGATGAGCGAAGTGGACCTCGAGAACGGCCAGACGTTGAAAGCTCTCGCGGATGCCTCCGCCCCGCTCTATCAAAGCTTGACGGATGACCAGAAGCACCGGCTGCCCTTCCTCCTGCACGGGCTCAGCATGCGTGGATTCGAAGCGGCGGAATATGAAACGCCGGTCACGACGCATGGCGATCACGAGGACGAGGGGCCCGGCGAGCCAGAACTCCCGCCCCGCTGAAGATAAGCGTGGGGTTTGGGTCGGCCGGCCCGAGCCTCTCGCCTAATCAGCCAGGGGATTTCAAGCGAAGCCGCCGGCAGCGCGATCAGGCTGCTCGCGGGCGGCGCTGTGCAGGACTAGCGCCTTGGGGTGTCCGGTGTCGCGATCAAACCGGTCAAGAGCGTTTCGCGTGAAACGCTTAGCGCTCTTTTTCAATGTCGTCAGATAGAAAAATCTCTAGGCCGAAATTCTGAGGGCCGCCGCGATTTCTGCGATCGTCGCTTTTTCGGCTTCGGTGACCTTGACGCCGCCGAAGCCCAAAAATCCGCCCGAGGATGACGCCTCGGCGACGCTTTCGGCGACGTGCTTCAGCCAGGCCATGCCTCGGCATTAAGAGGCTTACAAGCGCCAGCTCTGTTAAATCTACCTGTCACCAGCCAAAATCGCGGCGGTCGATGCCCGTGACCAAGATCGGTTTGCATTTAGGCTGACACGGCGGCCGGCGTGGTCCCCGGTCATAGACCTTGACGAATTCCAGCACAAGGCGAAGGCAGGCGGCCATGGCGTGACACCGATTGCGTGCTTGCCGCGATAGTGACGGGTGCGCGGCAGTCCAACGGTCCGCGCGTTAATGTGTCAATGCCGCCCGGTCGCCAATTTCGGCAATCTGCTTGCCAAGCGCTTACCGAACCCGGATTGGATCGCGCAAAGGCCAAAGTCTCTATTGCGGAGGCGATAGATCCGGGTCGCCAAGCAGGCGGCCAAGGCCACAAAGAAGGCGGCGGAGGCTGCAAACGATCTCGTTGAGAGGGTCGTCGCTGATTTTATTGAACTTTACGCCAAGCCGAACACCCGCGACTGGAAAGAAACCGAGCGCCTTCTGAAGCAGTTCTGGCGATGATCCTGTTCGAGAAGTATGGACAACATCAGCCGTTGAACCGGCAGTCCGAGCGCTACGCGCGCGAAGGCGTCGATCTGAGTCTGTCGACGCTCGCCGATCAGGTCGGCGGCTGCGCCGTGGTCTTGCGGCCTCTTTACGACCTTGTCCGGGCGCATGTCTTCGCCGGCGCCCGCGCGCATGGCGACGACACGACTGTGCCGGTTCTCGCCAAGGGCAAGACCGCGACGGGACGGCTCTGGACTTATGTGCGCGACGACCGCCCGTTCGGCGGCGCCGATCCGCCGGCGGCGGTCTTCTTCTATTCGCGCGACCGGACCGCCGAGCATCCCGAGCGCCACCTCGCGAGCTACGCGGGTATTCTCCAGGCCGACGCTTATTCCGGCTATAATCGCCCCTATGCGTCCGGGCGGTCGCCGGGCGCGATCACGGCAGCGGCGTGCTGGAGCCATGGCAGGCGCAAGTTCTTCGTCCTGGCGGACGTCGCCGCCAATGCGCGTGAGAGGGCGCGCGGCAACGGCCTTCCCGCCAACAAACGTCTCGCCTTCCGCCGCGAACGCGTCGCGCCGCTGGTCGAAAGCCTCGAGGAATGGATGCGCGCCGAACGCTCGAGACTCTCGCGCTGAGAGATCTATTTATGCCGCTGTCGAAAGTCGCGTGAGCGCGGATCGCCGCGAGGACGGGCAAATTGAGGCGTTCGGCCGTGGCGGGCGAGAAGCCGATGCCACTTGTGGCACCCGTTATGATGATCCTTTTTCATTCGAGATTCATGATCCGCTCTATCTCATCGTTCGTTCCAGTGCACCATCGGCAAGCCGGGCACCGGTGACTGGAAGCATGGAATGCGCGAACCGCGCAGATGGCCGAGGTACACCGTCTTCAAGTCAGACCCCCCGAAGGTGACACTGGCCAACCACGGCGCGATCTGCCCCCCGGCCGCTTCCATCGTCTCGAAGCTGACCGGTTTTCCGGTGGCAAGCTCTGCCAAATGGCGCGCGGCGTGCGGCCCTTCCTCGACTTCAGGACCTGAAGGCTCGGCGCGGTTACCTGAAAGATTCAAAGTTGGCCAGAAAAGGAAAGAGCATGATCAATTCCAACGTGCGATTGATCGTGCTCTTAAGGCGTCGCCGGCAACCGGCGCGGAGCAGCGGGCTCTCGGCCTCGAGGGCGCATAAAGCCATGCGTTGTTGCGGCGGATCGTTCCGATCATCCAAACTTGAACAGCACGCCGAAGCCGCCGCGCGGATAGCTCCAGGTGATCTCGCCGGTCGGCTCGAGCAGGACGCGGCATGTGCCGCATTCGAGACAGCCGTCCGCCGCTATTTCGACCTGGCCGAGATCGTTCTCGGCGTAGCAGCCGGCGGGACATACTTTCGTCATCGCCAGCAGATTTTTCGAAGGAGTTTTATGCGGTTCGATTACGATGTGCGGCTTGCCGGCGTCGACGATGTAGCGATTCTGATAAAGCTTTTCTTCGACCCGCCCGGGCTCCTTGGACATGATCAATCTCCTCTCAATGTGTATCAGCGCCACGCCCGCGCCAGCCTGAAGGCGTCTCCGAAAAGCCCCAGTAAAGACCGCTGCTTGATGAAAGAGCGGATGGACGCCTTCTCCTTTTCGATCTTCGGCGCGCCGTCGACGCGCAAGAAGCTGTCCATCGCCTTCGACACCAGCTCCGGATAGGTGAGAAAGAAGTTTTGCGAGTTGGTGTGCAAAAGCCCCGGCATATCCTTGTATTTTTGGAGGTCCTTCATGACGAAACTGTTGTCGATCATGGTCTTGTACAAAGCGAGGTTCTGCTTTGTCATCGGATCGCGGCGAGACTTGATCTGAAAGATCGCCTCGCCAGCGATACGGCCCGACGTCATCGCCAGGTTTGAGCCTTCCCGGTGGATCGCGTTATTGAGCTGCGCAGCGTCGCCAACGACAACCCAACCGTCGCCGAACAGCTCGGGGACCGCCTTGTAGCCGCCTTCCGGAATGAGATGCGCGGCATATTCCTTGACTTCGGAGCCTTGGATGAGCGGAGCGACCGAAGGATGCGTCTTGAACGCCTCGAGGAGGCCGTAGGGCGTTTCTTCCTTCTCGGCGAAGTCAGAGACGAGACATCCAATGCCGAGCGAGATGCTCTCCTTGTTGGTGTAGATGAAGCCCATGCCGGTCATCCCCTTGGAGATCGTGCCGATGGCCTCGATGACGACCCCTTCGCCGCCTTGCAGATTGAATCTCGCGTCAATCGTCTCTTGCGGCAGGAAGTGCATTTCCTTGACGGCGAGCGCGACCTGATCGGGCTTCGGCGTTTCGCGCAGGCCGGCGCGCGTCCCGAGCAGGCCGTTGACGCCTTCCGCCAGAACGACGACGTCGGCCAAGATCGTATCGCCGTCGCGATCGGTGCGAACGCCAATCACTTTGCCATAGGCGTCGCTGACCAGTTGGGTGACGGTCGTCTCGCAGATGACGATCGCGCCTTTCGCCTGCGCCTCTTTCGAGAACCAGCGATCGAACTGAGAGCGGATAATCGTGTAGCGATTGGCTTTCTCTTCGTTGAAGTCGTCGGAACGGTGGTGCATGCCGGTGTGCGAGCGCTCCGACATCATCCAGAAGCGCTGCTCGATGAGATGGCGCTCGAGCGGCGCCTCTTCGCGGAAGTCCGGGATGATTTTCTCGAGCATGTTGGCGTAGAGGATCGCGCCCTGCACGTTCTTGGAGCCTGGATATTCACCGCGCTCCAGCTGTAGCACCTTCATCCCACGCGAGGCCATCGTATGCGCCGCTGCGTTGCCTGCCATGCCGGCCCCGATCACGATTGCGTCGAATCTTTCCTCGATCATCTTAATCTCCTCAAGGCTCAGCCTGCCAGGCGGTCGCGGCTATGCGGCGACAGACGCTTCCGAAAGGCTTCGGTAAGAGCCGGCAGGAACCGCACGGCGTCGGTGACGATGCCGATATGCGCGAAGTTGAAAATCGGCGCATCCTTGTCGGTGTTGATCGCAACGATGCAGTCGGCCCCTTCGACGCCGACGCGATGCTGAATCGCGCCCGAGATGCCGGCGGCGATGTAAAGTTTCGGACGGATCGTCTTTCCGGTCTGGCCGATCTGTCGATCCGAGCTGATCCAGCCCTTTTGAACGAGCGGGCGCGAGCCGCCGAATTCGGCGCCGAGGACGCTTGCAAGATTGCGCACCAGCTGGAAATTCTCGGCGCTCTGCAACCCGAGGCCGCCGGCGACGACGACGTCGGCATAGGCGAGGTTCGACTTCGCGTTGTCGCGGTCCGGAACATACTTCAATATCTTCGTGAGGATCTGGTCCTCGTCGAGATCCGGCTTGAACGAGATGATCCGGCCCTGGCGGCCTTCGACGCGTTTCGGCATCGGCATCACCCGAGGCCGCACCGTCGCCATCTGGGGACGGTAGTTGAGCGTGTAGATCGTGCACAGCAGCGATCCGCCGAAGGTCGGCCGCGTTGCCGCCAGCGAACCATCCGCGTCAACGGCGAGCTCGGTGCAGTCGGCCGTCAATCCGGTCAGCAGCGTCGTCGCCACCGAACCCGCAAGATCGCGTCCAAGCGTCGTCGCGCCAAGCAGCAAAATCTCGGGTTTGTGCGCGTTGACGAGCTGCGTCATCGCCTTCGAGTGAGGCTCGTTACGATAGTCCGCGAGGATCTCGTCCTCGACAAGATAGGCGAGGTCGGCGCCATAGGCGAAGGCTTCCGCGGCCGCCTGTCTCGTCGCTCCTCCGGGCGCGCCGAGGATCGCGCAGGCGAGTTCGACGCCAAGACTGTCGGCGAGTTTGCGGCCGGCCCCGAGCAGCTCGAAGGACACGGGGTGAACGATCCCGCGCTCGATCTCGATGAGAACCCAAACATGCTTGTAGCCGCGGAAATGCTCGGGAAGCTCTTTCTTCATGGAGGCCCGGTTGGGGGCGGACGCGGGGGCTACGGGCTTGTCCGACATATCGATCTCCTCAGAATCCGGCGGCCGTTTTAATGAGATCCTCTTCGAGGGCCGGCTGCCGTTCGAACAGAGTTCTCGATAAGGCTCTCAGCGTCTTGCGAAGCGGTCTCGCCAGGGTTGACGAAAACGGCGCGTTCGGAACGCGGCGGCGGCGCGAAGACCTTCTTGACGACGGTGGGCGATCCCTTCAGTCCGCACTTTGCGATTTCCGCGATGCCGGCGTCCTTGGCGCTCCATGTGATGATCGCGGCGCGGGCGGCGCGTAGCGCGTCTTTCATGTCACCGCGACGGACCTCGTTCGAGCCCTCGAGCATTGTGATGAGGCAGGGCAGCTTGGTCTTCAAGACGTGCACGCCGCCTTCCGACCGCCGCTCGACGGTGATCTTGCGCTTAGCGGGATCGCATTCGACGATCTTCGCGACATAGGTCAGCTGCAGCAGGTCGAGCCGTTTCGCGATGCCGGGTCCGACCTGCGCTGTGTCTCCGTCGATGGTCTGTTTGCCGGTGAACACGATGTCCGGAGCCCCGAACATGGCGCTGATCTTGCCGATCGTCTGGGCCAGCGCGTAGCTGGTCGCAAGCGTATCGGAGCCGGCAAAGGAACGGTCTGTCAGCAGCACGGCGCGATCGGCTCCGATGGCGAGCGCTTTGCGCAGCGATTCGGCGGCCGTCGGCGGCCCCATGGTGAGAACGGTGACCTCCCCGCCAAAGGCGTCGCGAAGCCGCAAGCCTTCCTCAAGCGAGAACAGATCATAAGGGTTGATGATCGTCGGCACGCCCTGACGCATGATCGTCTGGGTGACCGGATTGATCCGGATCTGCGCGCTGTCAGGCACCTGCTTGATGCAGACGAGGATATGCATGATCAAATTCCTTCCAATCGATCAGAGCGAGCCGGGCCGCTCCAAATCGCGAGTTGCGCCGACCAGCGCGTTGAGCGAGACGAAGGGTTTCTTAGGCTCTTCTTTCGGCTTGACCGCGTCCTTCAGCACTTTAAATACGCGCTGCTCGATCGGCGACGAAGCCACGAAATCATTGTAGGCGTTCTCGAGGAAGGCGCGGCACGCCAGCCAGACGTCATCGTCGTCGGCGGCGCCTGAGTCGCCGTTGACGAGGTATTCGCCCATTCGGCGCAGGATGTGCAGCCGCGCGACGCGCAGGACCGCCGGGTCGTAGGGGACGTTCAACGCCTCAAAAAAATCCTCGGCGGACGAGAGTTTCCGGAGTTGGTCGAGAGCGCTCATAACGTTTTTTCCTCGTGAATTTGCCCATGCGCCTCGTCGGCCAAGCCAGCGCCGGCGCGGTGTTGGAGATGACTGAGACGCGCCTCGAGAAATCCGATGCGGTCGATCAAAATCGCCATCGCGTCGGCGACCGGATCGGGAATAAGGTGATGCTCGAGATCGATGCGTCCGCCCGGCCCCGACCGTCTCCTCGCCTTACGCACGAGCCGCCCGGGAATCCCGACGACAGTCGCCTCTGGCGCAACATCCTCGATGATGACCGAATTGGCCCCGACACGCGTGTTTCGGCCGATCGTAATATTGCCGAGAATCTTCGCCCCGGCGCCGATCACCACACCGTCCTCGACGGTCGGATGCCGCTTGCCTGGCGACCAGGACGATCCGCCGAGCGTGACGCCGTGATAGAGAGTGACGTCGTCGCCGACGACCGCGGTTTCGCCGATCACGACGCCCGCGCCATGATCGATGAAGAAACGCTCGCCGATCACCGCGCCGGGATGGATGTCGACATTGGTCAGAAACCGCGCGACGAACGAGATGGTCCGGGCGAAGAATTTATGATTGGCGGTCCAAAGCCGGTGCGCGAGCCGATGCCAGATGATGGCGTGCACGCCCGGGTAGAGGAGAGCGACCTCCAGCGTGTTGCGGGCGGCAGGATCGCGCTGATGCACGCAGGCGACGTCTTCCCTGATGACTTGCCACAGGCTTTTCCGCGCTCTTTCGATCGCCAGGGCGACGACGCTCATGGCCGCGCTCCGCAGAATCTCTTCGACGAGCCCGGCGACGTCGCCGCGCCCAAGCGGCCGATGATTGAGGAGAGCGCGGCGCTTGGCGAGCGCGAGCACTTGCGCGGCCAGCTCCCGATCGATGTCGACGCTGAGCTCCGCGCAAATCCCGGTGATCGCGGAAAGGCCGGAATGCTTGCCGATGACAACCGTGTTGCGCCGACCGAGAGTCGTCGGATCGAGCCCCTGATAAGTGCGCGGATCTTTCATTAGCGCCGCGACATGAATGCCTGATTCATGCGTGAAAATGTCGGCGCCGACGATCGCCTTGGCGCGCGCGATCGGCCGGTTGGCCGCGTGCGCGACAAGCCGCGCCAACGCCCGCAAGCGAAGCGGATCGACGTTTGTGCGCCCGGCGACGGCATGGCCGAGGGCCATGACGACCTCCTCCAAAGGCGCGTTGCCGGCGCGCTCGCCGAGACCCAGCACTGTGACGCTGGCGTCGCTCGCCCCCGCGCGCAACGCCGCGAGCGTATTGGCGGTGGCAAGGCCGATATCGTCATGACCATGGAATTCGATGGCGAGATCGGTTTCCTCCCGCACTCGCCGCACGGCTTCGAACGCGGCGAAGGG
This sequence comes from uncultured Alphaproteobacteria bacterium, assembly GCA_963789645.1. Taxonomy (GTDB): domain Bacteria; phylum Pseudomonadota; class Alphaproteobacteria; order Rhizobiales; family Beijerinckiaceae; genus Methylocapsa. Next base: position 1,581,480 of record CAWBLM010000013.1, read on the forward strand.
ATCGAGCACGCCCATCGTATCGGCGAAGCGAAGACGCGTCGCGCCTTCAATAGCCGCGGCGCCGGCGATGCGTCCGATTTCGCGAGGGTCGGCGCGCGAAGAATCCTCGCCGCCAAGCGCGACCGTCAAACCACGCCCGACGGCGTAGCGAACCACGGAGCTAACGCGCGAGGCGACGTCTTCCACATCCGCGTTGAGCTTGACCTTCATCTGAAGTCGCGACATCGGCGCGGAGATATTGACGTGGCTGACGCCAGCTGCGAGCGCGGCGTCGACGTCATCTTTGGTCAATCGGCACCAGGCGACGACGCGACAGGGCAATCCGTCCGACGCGACAGCAGCGATCGCGTCGATCTCGTCGGCTCCCATCGCCGGCGTTCCGACCTCGATCTCATCGACGCCCGCCGCCGCCAACTCGCGCGCGATCGCCAGCTTTTCGCGCGCGGAGAATGCGACGCCCGGCGCCTGTTCGCCATCGCGCAATGTGGTATCGTTGATCGAGATGCGGGGATAGTCGGCGGACATTGCGGCGCCTCACGCGTAAAGCGGTTTGGAATCGGATTCTTGCTTGCCGGCGTCCGCCCCGAAGGGCGAGAGCGCGCGCAGCTTCTCGATGATTGCCGGCATGACCTCGATCACCCGGTTGACATCATCGACGCTGTTGTCGCGCGACAGCGAGAAGCGGATTGACCCATGCGCGGCCGTCACCGGTATGCTCATCGCCAGCAATACATGGCTCGGCTCGATTGAGCCCGACGCGCAGGCCGATCCGGAGGAGGCGGCGACGCCGGCGCGCGTCAGATGCAGAAGAATGGCTTCGCCTTCGACGAATTCGAAGGCGATGTTGGATGTGTTCGGCAGGCGGTCGTGCAGGTCGCCATTGACGAAGCAGTTCGGCACGGTTTGCAGAATCGCCTTTTCGAGACGGTCGCGAAGATCCTTCACGCGGCTCTGCTCGTCGGCCATGTGTTGAATGGCGAGTTCGGCCGCTTTTCCGAGCGCGACGATGGCTGGAACGTTTTCGGTCCCGGCGCGCCGGCCGCGCTCCTGATGGCCGCCGCGCAGCAGCGGTTTGAAGCGGACGCCGCGCTCGACGTAGAGCGCGCCGATGCCTTTCGGCGCATGCAGCTTGTGGCCGGATAAGGACAGCATGTCGATCGCGCGGTCTTTAAGGCAAATTGACGTTTTGCCGACCGCTTGAACTGCGTCCGTGTGGAACAGCGCGCCGACGCCTTTGGCCAAGTCGGCGAGGCCTT
>CAWBLM010000014.1:0-360844 GCA_963789645.1 uncultured Alphaproteobacteria bacterium
CAGCAGATCGCCTTTCAGACTTACCTCAACGCCATGGATCAGGCGATCGAACGCAAGGAACTCATCGAGACACAAATCGCGGCTCTCGTGCCGGAATGGTCACTTGGCCCCGTCGTCGAAGCGCTTCAAGCATTGCGCGGCGTCGCCCTCGTAGTTGCTGCGGGTGTAGTTGCAGAAATCGGCGACATGCGGCGCTTCGATAATCCCCGCCAGTTGATGGCCTTTCTTGGCCTCGTCCCAGGCGAACACTCGAGCGGGAGCAAACGCAAACTGACGGGCATCACCAAAGCGGGCAGCACCGTCGCGCGCAGGCTGATCGTCGAGGCCGCCTGGGCCTATCGCATGCCAGCGAAAATCGGCCAGGCGATGATGCTGCGGCAGCAGTCGATCGCCACATCGATCCGCGACATTGCCTGGAAGGCGCAAGTCAAATTATGCGCCCGCTATCGCCGCATGCTTGCACGCGGCAAAAAAGCGCCGGTCGTCATCACCGCCGTCGCGCGCGAACTTGTCGGCTCATTTGGGCGATCGGGCAGCAGAGCTCGTGGATTACGCCAAACTGCGTTGGCGCATCGAACGCGATTACGAGGAACTCAAAAGCGAGCTCGGCTTAGGTCACTACGAAGGGCGAGGTTGGACAGGTTTCCATCATCACGCCACACTCTGCATTGCTGCATACGGCTTCCTGATCTGCGAGAAGGAAGCCTTTCCCCCCTCAACGCCAGAATTCCAAACGTCTCTCCTACCCAAAAATTATCGACCCCGCGGCTCCGCCGGTACGCCCCGAACGGCACGTCACAAACTCGATCGCGACGATCAGACGATGTCTCATCGTCGCCCTTGCCAAGAGACTCACGCGATGTCCATGTTGCCAGACAATCCGCCGCCAAAATCCGCCACCGCTACGCTTATGACGCAGTAGAATTAGGCGATAGCCACTTTTGGTTCGATCTGCTGCCCGATCGCCCAAATGAAGCCGACGAGCTCGCGCGCGACGGCGGTGATGACGAGCGGCGCTTTTTTGCCGCGTGCGAGCATGCGGCGATAGCGGGCGCACAATCTGACTTGCGCCTTCCAGGCGATGTCGCGGATCGATGTTGCGATCGACTGCTGCCGCAGCATCATCGCCTGGCCGATTTTCGCTGGCATGCGATAGGCCCAGGCGGCCTCGACGATCAGCCTGCGCGCGACGGTGCTGCCGGCTTTGGTGATGCCTGTCAGTTTGCGTTTGCTCCCGCTCGAATGTTCGCCTGGGACGAGGCCAAGAAAGGCCATCAACTGGCGGGGATTATCGAAGCGCCGCATGTCGCCGATTTCAGCAACAACACCCGCGGCAACTACGAGGGCGACGCCGCGCAATGCCTGAAGCGCCTCGACGAAGGGACCAAGCGACCATTCCGGCACGAGAGCCGCGATGTGCGTCTCGATGAGTTCCTTGCGTTCGATCGCCTGATCCATGGCGTTGAGGTAAGTCTGAAAGGCGATCTGCTGTGCGGGATGGGCGAAGCTCTGATTGGCGAGCCAGACACGATGCTGTTTTTTCCAGACGGCGCCGGCATAGCGCCGGCCGTGACGCAGGAGAAAGCCCTGGATGCGCTGACGGATCTGGCGCACGTCTTTCGTGGCGGCCTCGCGGGCGCGAATAAGATCGCGCATCGCCTCATGCGCTTCGTCCGGGACCCAGACCGAGGTGAGTTCGCCCGCGCGCGACAGGCGGGCCAACGTCAGCGCGTCACGCCGATCGGTCTTGACGCGATCGCCGGCGCGCCTTGGGGTGTGAGCGGGAGAGACAACCTCGCAGACATGGCCCGCGGCGTTGATCTGGCGATAGAGGCCATAACCGCAGGGACCCGCCTCATAGACGACGTGCAGCTTGCCATGCCGGCCGCCGAGCTTCTTCAAGAGATTGGCGACCGCGTCAGGCGTATTGGCGATCTCGCCATAAAAACGGACTTCGCCCGTTCGTCCGGTCTCCGCGATGGCGACAGCAATGGTTTCCTTGTGGACATGCTGGCGTTGTGCGTCAGCATCCGATCGATCTCGGCTTGCCAGCGCCCGAGCTTAGGGCGAGGCTGGATCTCCCGCTCATACGAAAACGCCGTCTCGCCCGAGCGCAGCACCTTGCGAACCGTGTTGCGCGATATCTTCAGGTCGCGCGCAATCTCCTTGATCGACTTCCCCTTCAAAAAATGCTCGCGCCTTATCCGACCGATCGTCTCCACAATCAGCATTCCCACCGCCCGCTTTCAAACCAAAGCAGGCAGCCCAACAGTTCAGGATTTAGGGGGTCAGACGATATGACCGTTTGGTGGCGGACGGGGTGGCCCGTCTCCACAATGTGCAAACTGACGAGGGTTGCGCCTTGAGCGCCTGTCCTCATGCACAGGAGACGGACCATCATGGATTTTAACGCCTATATCGGGCTCGATGTCCACAAGGAAACCATTGCTGTCGCCATCGCGGAGACCGGACGAACGGGCGAAGTCCGTTTTTATGGCGAGATCGCCAATACGCCTGACGCGGTCGCCAATCTCTTGAAGAAGCTCGGCGGCCGGCATGGCAAGCTGCACGTCGTCTATGAGGCGGGTCCCTGCGGTTATGGCCTCTATCGCCAGATCAACGCCGCGGGCCATGTCTGCGAGGTTGTCTCTCCCGCTCACACCCCAAGGCGCGCCGGCGATCGCGTCAAGACCGATCGGCGTGACGCGCTGACGTTGGCCCGCCTGTCGCGCGCGGGCGAACTCACCTCGGTCTGGGTCCCGGACGAAGCGCATGAGGCGATGCGCGATCTTATTCGCGCCCGCGAGGCCGCCACGAAAGACGTGCGCCAGATCCGTCAGCGCATCCAGGGCTTTCTCCTGCGTCACGGCCGGCGCTATGCCGGCGCCGTCTGGAAAAAACAGCATCGTGTCTGGCTCGCCAATCAGAGCTTCGCCCATCCCGCACAGCAGATCGCCTTTCAGACTTACCTCAACGCCATGGATCAGGCGATCGAACGCAAGGAACTCATCGAGACGCACATCGCGGCTCTCGTGCCGGAATGGTCGCTTGGTCCCTTCGTCGAGGCGCTTCAGGCATTGCGCGGCGTCGCCCTCGTAGTTGCCGCGGGTGTTGTTGCTGAAATCGGCGACATGCGGCGCTTCGATAATCCCCGCCAGTTGATGGCCTTTCTTGGCCTCGTCCCAGGCGAACATTCGAGCGGGAGCAAACGCAAACTGACAGGCATCACCAAAGCCGGCAGCACCGTCGCGCGCAGGCTGATCGTCGAGGCCGCCTGGGCCTATCGCATGCCAGCGAAAATCGGCCAGGCGATGATGCTGCGGCAGCAGTCGATCGCAACATCGATCCGCGACATCGCCTGGAAGGCGCAAGTCAGATTGTGCGCCCGCTATCGCCGCATGCTCGCACGCGGCAAAAAAGCGCCGCTCGTCATCACCGCCGTCGCGCGCGAGCTCGTCGGCTTCATTTGGGCGATCGGGCAGCAGATCGAACCAAAAGTGGCTATCGCCTAATTCTACTGCGTCATAAGCGTAGCGGTGGCGGATTTTGGCGGCGGATTGTCTGGCAACATGGACATCGCGTAAGTCTCTTGGCAAGGGCGACGATGAGACATCGTCTGATCGTCGCGATCGAGTTTGTGACGTGCCGTTCGGGGCGTACCGGCGGCGCCGCGGGGTCGATAATTTTTGGGTAGGAGAGACGTTTGGAATTCTGGCGTTGAGGGGGGAAAGGCTTCCTTCTCGCAGATCAGGAAGCCGTATGCAGCAATGCAGAGTGTGGCGTGATGATGGAAACCTGTCCAACCTCGCCCTTCGTAGTGACCTAAGCCGAGCTCGCTTTTGAGTTCCTCGTAATCGCGTTCGATGCGCCAACGCAGTTTGGCGTAATCCACGAGCACGGCGAGTGGCGTGTCCTCAGGCAAAGTGGAAAGCCAATATTTGGTCGGTTCCGTTTCGCCTTTCGGCCATTCGACGAGGAGCCATTCGACCGGATGCGGTGTGGTTCTTTTTTCGTCGCGGGATGCCGGACGCACGCGCCGGGCGGCAAAGCGCGAGGTGAGCGGCGCGTTCGAGCCCTCTCGCCAGGTGATGCGGCGCCAAGCCTTTTTGGGCAGGCTCAGGGCGAGTTCCTTGACCGATACGGGACAATGCTTGTCATCGCGCCGCAGCTTGGTCGGTTTGCGGCCGCGGCCCGTCCATTTCTTCGGTGGTAAAGGTCCTTTGCCTGGCGGCCAGACGCTGGGCGTCGATTGGATGCCGACGGCATAAGGGAGGCCGAGAGCGCTGACGCCGGTGCGAAATTTCTGATCCCCGCCATAAGCGGCGTCCGCCAGTACGATGCCTTGGGCGACGCCCGCGGCATAGGCCGTACGGATCTGATCGAGCGCAATCTGCGGCTTGGTCTTGAACTTCACCTCTTTCGGAACTTTTGCTTTCTTGCGACGCGCTTGGTCCTTGGCCCATTCGTCCGGCAGATAGAGACGGTAGGCGATGGGCAGGCTCGCCGCATGATTGGCAATCGAAAGCGTCACTGCGATCTGGCAATTGTCTTGCTTGCCGAGCCTACCGCAATATTGCCTCGCGACGCCCACCGAATGCGTGCCTTTTTTCGCAAAGCCGGTATCGTCGACGATCCAGGCTTCGATCCGATCGCCTTGTCTTTCGATCGAGGGCACGACCCATTCGCGAACCCTCCGCAAAACCGCCTCGTCCGACCAAGGCGCCTGACCGACGAGATGCAGAAGCGATTGATGTTTGGCCGAGACCCGCGACGGTGCGACAACCGCCGCCATCGGCTCGACGCTTTTACGTTCACCCGGCATCAACAGGCCCACACAATAATCGTGCAAGGGCTCGCCCCGGTCAGCGTGTCCAATTACTTCGACAAGCGCCTGGACATAGGCGTCAAATCGTGTTCGGCACGCTTTCGATATCTCATCCATCCGAGTGACCCGCTCAAAAAGGCGCAAATCACCAATTTACCAGATCACGATCCATCCCAAATCCTCTCAAATTTTCTGAACTCAGTAGAACTAACCGCGGCGTAGAAACATCCGAGGCAGCGGCCAGGGCGTCGGCGCCGGTCAAGGGATCCTCCGCCAAAATGAGGAGCGGCGCAACCGATCTCCGCGGGTCAGACCGAGGCAACCCTACGACGAATGCTCCGCATGCGGCATCCAATCCGCGAATGAGAAACTGCTCAACCGTCGAAATCACGCCGGCGTCCTGACCTCTGCCTCTCTGCAAGCATTTACTCTCGCCGCATCCTTGCGCCGAGGCCGATCACGCGCACCGAAATCACTTGCAAACGGTCATAAGAATTTTGGACGCCGATCCCCCCGCTCAGGGGGTCAAAATTGCACGCCGAAACACATGCCGGCTCGGGGGAAAGGAGATTTCGGCATGACCCACGTCAGTTAACACGATTCCCCGAAACATAAACCAAATGTCATACTTGACAAAATTATCATTTTTGATCATGACGGCGGCACTTGAGCGCGCCTGAGAGCGCCCGATGGAGGGGGGACATGGAGACAAATCAGCAGCCAATGCCGGAGCAGGCACAAGCCGCGGCGGGTCAGGCCTCGGCCGAACTTCCCGCAGCCGTCGATGTGCTGTTAGTAGGCCTCGGGCCAGTCGGCGCAGTGATCGCCAACCTGCTGGGCCGCTACGGCGTCAAGACGCTCGTCATTGATAAAGCAACGGAGATCTTCACGGCGCCGAGGGCCATTGCCCTTGATAATGAAGCCCTGCGGATCCTGCAAATGGCCGGCCTGGAAGAGGGCGATTTTGACACGATCGCCATCCCCTATGTCCGGATGAAATCCCCTACATGGGAGAATTCGGCAGGATTAACACGCTCGGCAGCATCGACGGGCATCCCAAGCTGGTGACGTTCTATCAGCCTGAACTGGAGAGCGCGCTGCGGGCCCGGCTGGCGGCGCGCTATCAGCCTGAACTGGAGAGCGCGCTGCGGGCCCGGCTGGCGGCGCACCATTCCGTCCGCACCGCGCTCGGCGTAAGTCTAACCGGCTTCACCCAAAACTCCCAATCCGTCATCGTGAACCTGGAGTTCGCGGACGGCCGCAGCTTCACCATCGCGGCCACTTACCTCGTCGCGGCAGACGGCGCCAGCTCGCTCGTGCGTGGCCTGATCGGCCAGGAATTCGAAGGCAAGACCTTCGCGGAGGACTGGTTGATCGTGGACGCACACAAAGTCGCCAGCCCGATCGACCATGTGGAGTTCATTTGCGACAACCGGCGGCCAGTTGCCCATATGACCGCTCCCGGCGATCGCGAACGCTGGGAATTCATGCTCCACCCGGGAGAGAGCCGCCAGGAAATGGAGTCCGACGCCCGTATTAGCTGATCCAGATCGTTCCGGCCTTGATCATCGCTCCCGCCTTCATCCGAGGAGTTGTCACGTAGCAAACCTCAACAAAGAAAGGGAAGTCCATGACGAGTGAAACGCCTGTTTTGATTGTCGGCGGCGGCGGCGCTGGCCTGACCGCATCGATGCTGTTATCGAAGCTGGGGGTCGATCACCTCCTGGTCAGCGCTCTGCCTACGACATCGATTTTGCCGAAGGCGCACGTCCTCAATCAGAAGACGATGGAAATCTTGGCCGATGTCGGCGTCGCCGATGCGATTGCCGCCAAGAGCACGCCGGCGAAACAGATGGCGGCTATGGGCTGGTATGCCGGTTTTGCCGGCAACGATCCCGACGCGGGACGATGCATCGCCAAGATCGAGAGCTGGGGCTGTGGCGGCGCGGACCCCATGTGGTCCAGCGCCAGCGCCTGCCGACAGTTAAATCTGCCGCAAATCCGCTTGGAGCCTTTGATGAAGGCGCGCGCTGACGAATTGGCGCCGGGCAAGATCCGTTTTCATCACGAAGTGACGCATCTGGAACAGGATGCCGATGGCGTCACCTCGTACGTGAAGAATCAAGATGATGGCCGCGAATACACAATCCGCTCGCGGTATGTGATCGCCGCCGATGGTGGGCGGACAATCTCCAAAATCGTCGGGATCGGCTATGAGGGCAAGGGAGTGGTGGCCAGTTCGGCAACCGTACATATCAGCGCCGACTTCTCTCGCTGGGCCCGAGATCCGGAAGTGCTGATCCGTTGGATCTGGTGTCCGTCTCTTGGCACCATGGCGGTGCTGGTTCCGATGGGGCCGAAAAACTGGGGGCCGACCAGCGAAGAATGGGTTTACCATCTGCTCTATCAAGGCGACAAATTGCGGGGCATGACCGACGCCGAAGTCGAGGCCGAAATGCGCCTGGCGCTGGGAATTGGCGATCACCCGATGCACATCCACAAATTAACGCGTTGGACGCTCGAGGGCGTGCTGGCCGAAAAGTTCCGGGCTGGCCGGGTCTTCCTGGCCGGAGACGCAGCGCACCGTCACCCGCCCACCGGCGGCTTGGGACTGACCAGCGCCGTGCAGGACGCGCACAATCTGTGTTGGAAGCTTGCCGCGGTTCTCGATGGCAAGGCTGACGACAGTCTCCTTGACACCTATGAGGCGGAACGACGGCCGACGGATGGGCGCAATATCCGGCGCTCCCTGGAAAATTCGGTCGCGCATATGGAAATAGGCAAGACCTTTGGCCTGTCGCCGGAGTTTGGCGAGGAAGCCAACTGGAAACAACTCCGCCGCGTGTTCAGCGATAAGCCTGAAGATGCCGCCTACCGAACGGCCGCGCTGCGCGCGATCCGTCGTTTGACCATGGAAAGCTCGGAGTTGAACGTCGAATATGGTTACCGGTACTCGTCGACGGCGGTGGTGCCGGACGGCACGCCCGAACCTCAGAACCTCGATGACATCCGGATTTACGAACCAAGCGCGCGGCCCGGGAGCCCGCTCCCGCACGCCTGGATCGACGACGACGCTGGAGTCCGCCGACCGATTAAGGATCTGGTCGGAATGAACCGGTTCCTGCTAATCGCGGGAGAGGATGGTCAGGCGTGGTGCGACGCGGCCAAGAAAGCCGCCGGGCCCACAGGCGTCGCGGTGGATGCGGTGCGTATCGGTCACATCGATGGCGACCTGTTCGATCCGCGTCTCGCCTGGACCCGTGCCCGGGGGATATCGCCCCGGGGCGCCGTGCTCGTCCGTCCTGACCAATTCATCGGATGGCGTTCGTTGGGCGCGGCAGCAAATCCGGCGGCCGAGTTGACCTCGGCGCTTCAGCGGATTTTAGGGCGCTCGGGGTACTAAGCCGCCCGCGCGGGTCCCGTCTCAGTCGAGGAGAGCGGAGGTTTTACGTCATTCTCTCTGACTGATGCGGGGCCACAGCGGCACAACATTCGTGCCCGCAAAGTTCCGGTCCGTCCCGATCATTGTGAAGGCTCGGTGAGCGCGTTCCTCGCGGCCTCAGAATGTCCTTGACGGGGGCATAAGGTCCTCGGACACTGCGAGTTTCGCGGCTCCGCAGTTTACCTCCGACGCAGGATTGCTCGCCTACCGGGAACTCGATGGCGCGCTCGGTCTTTCGGCGATAGGTGGCGAGATGCTCGCTGACGCCCGCACCGGCAAGAATGGCAGGCATGCGCTGGTTGAAATGTTGCGGCAGGCCGTGTATGGGCGGCTTGCCGGTACGAGGATGTTAACGACGCCGAGCGGCTACGCCATGATCCGGCGATGCGCCGGATTGTCGGCGGCAAGGCGGCCTCGGGTTTCGCTGCGTCGACGAGCCAGATGGGCCGCTTCGAGACGCGCTGGCTCACAGCCGAAACCGCAGGGTCAGACGCATCAGGGTCTTGGCGGTGAGTTGCTGGCGCTGGCGGCCGTCGACGATCGCCGTGACGATGTCGGCGCCAGCCAGGCGAGGCGCAGGATCGAGTAAAGGTGGGCCGCCGACAGCTTCTCCGCACGCGCGACGATTGCCATCGCGCATTTTTGCTGTGCAAGGAGCTCAGCCGCTGAAAATGACTTTGCGGAAGCGGTACAAAGCAAAACCAAAATAGACACTCCCAATAACGGTCATCGCAAGAATTTCTGGCCAGACAATGGAAGCATCCGCTCCGCGATAAAGCACATCCTGGGCGAAAATCACGAAATGCGGCGTCGGGCAGATTACCATCATGACGTCCTTCAGCCAGACCGGCATGCTTTCCATCGGCGTCATTGCCCCGGAAAGCAGCATCATCACCAGTAACACCGGGATATTCAGCAGACCGAACTGGCCCATCGTGGCAGCGATGGTAGCTAGAAGAATGCCAAGCGCCGCGACCGTGAACACATAAAAGCACGAGCCACCCAGAAACAGCAGGATTGATCCGGCAATGGGCACGTGCAGCCACCATTGCACCACAAGCACCAGCGATAGGCCCGCTGCAACCAAAGTGACAATGCCATTGGCCAGGATCTTCGAGAGCATGATCTCGGCGGGAACCACCGGCATCACAAGGAGATGCTCGACTGTTCCCTGTTCGCGCTCGCGGATCAGCGCCGCGCCGGTCAGGATCACGGTCAACATTGTGAGATTGTTAACAATCTGCATCACTGAGGTGAACCAAGCGGAATACAAATTCGGATTGAACTTTACGCGCGTAACCATTTTGACCGCTTCAGGGTTCAATCCTTCGCGTTCCGACATGAACTCTGTCACATAGTTAATGATAACGTTTTGGATGTAAGTCATGCCATTGAAGGCCTGGGCAATCGCGGTGGCATCGACATTGATTTGAACGGATGGCTGCCGCCCGACGAGAACATCCTCCTGAAACCTTGGGGGAATTTCGATGACGAAAAGGAAACGTTGCGAATTCATCCCCGGGTCGGCTTCCGCCGGCGTAATCTCTACCGCCGACTTGAAAGTGGGTGGCGTGAGGCCATCCCGAATGCGGCGTGACAGATCGGAATGGTCCTCATCGACAATTCCAACCGAAAGGTTGGTTGCTTCGGTCGAGGCGCCAGTGGAAGCGTCGACCGCAACGGTGAAGGAAAAGGCGACAAGCACCAGGAGGATCGGGTCGGCCCGGATGCTGCGCATCTCCTTGATCATCAGCCGGTAGATGTTGGCCAAGTGCAGCCGCAGCTTGGCCAACCGATGGCTCTTGGGCCGCTTGGCCTTCGTCACTTCATGCGGTTTCGCCTGTTCTCGTGAATCGGCCGTCTGGCTCGCTTGCGACATCTCAGCTCTCCTGCTTCGACAGTATTATATGAGCTGCAACGAGGTAGCTAACCGTGAAAACGGCAAGGATGACCGAATTGAACAAGAGATCAGAAAAGCCAAGTCCCTTGGTGAAGGTGCCGACGCTGATCGGCTCATACCAAGCCGCTGGAAACATGAGGCCTATGACCCTTCCCCCGCCTGTGAGAGAGGACACGGGCGTGAGCAGACCTGAAAAGTTCACTGTGGGAATAACTGAGAGAACCACGGTCGCAAAGACCGCCGCCACCTGGGTCTGGGTGAAGGTCGAGATGAGTTGCCCGAAACCGCAAGTCGAGAAAACATAGAGCAGCGTCCCCAGCGCCAGGGCTCCGAAAGACCCCTTGACCGGCACGTGGAAAATGAAAAGCGCCATCAGTAACAGAAGAATGAATGCCAGCATCCCGACGACGACATAGGGGAAATTTTTGCCCACGAGGAATTCGAATTTGGTGATGGGAGTGGACCGGAAGTTGGCGATCGAGCCGGTTTCTTTCTCGCGGACGACAGCGATGGTTGCCGTGACTGCCGGGATCAGAACCAACACCATCACGATGGTGATCGGAACCATAGCGAAGATGCTCTTGAAAGCCTGATTGTAGCGAAAGCGATTTTCGATATTGACGCCGCCAATATAGACGTTTGATGCCACATTGGGGCCGAGGCGCTCGGTAATGAGATCTTGCACATAATGCTGCTCCAAGCCGGTGACGTATCCTCTCGTCGTCTCGCCCCGGAACGGCATGGCGCCGTCGACCCAGAAGGCGACCTCGGGCGAACGCAGGTTTGCAACATCGCGACCGAAGCCGGATGGAATTTCAACGGCGACAGCCAGCTCTCCGCTCCGCATGCGATACTCCAACTCCGCTGTGGAGCTGATCGGAGGCGGTTCAGTGAAATAATGAGAGCCCGAGAAGTTTTCGAGCAGCCTGCGGCTTTCTGGCGTCTGGTCCTGGTCGAAAGCCGCAAATTTTAGATTCTCGACATCGAATGTGATGCCATAGCCCATGGCAAACATCAGAATGACAGGAGCGACGAACGCGAATGCCATCCGGATGGGATCGCGGAGGAGCTCCATTGTTTCGCGCCGGGCATAGGCCCATAGCCGTCCGGGGTCAAATCGCCGGGCCGCACGCGGCTCGACAGGCTTGGCTGCCGTTACGCCTGCAACCGCCGCGGGTTGCGGCGCTGGCTCTGGCTTCTCTTTTTCTTCGCTTACGCCTGCGGCTGCCGCGGGCGCTGGCTCGGCCTTCTTTTTTTCTTCACCTTCGGCTTCCTCCAGATAGGAGATGAAGGCATCTTCCAGAGATTCCTTGCCGCGCTCCTTGGTCAGTTCTTTTGGCGCGCCGACGGCGAGCACCCGCCCCTGGTGCATCAGCGAAATACGGTCGCAGCGGTCGGCCTCGTTCATGAAGTGGGTCGATAGAAAGATGGTGACGCCATCGTTACGGGACAGATCGATCAGCGTGCGCCAGAATGCGTCGCGAGCGATTGGGTCGACGCCCGAAGTGGGCTCGTCGAGAATCAGTATGTGGGGCCGGTGCAGCACGGCCACGGCAAGCTGCAGCCTCTGCTTTATGCCAAGGGGCAGGCTCGACGGCTTGGCGTCAGCCACGGCTTTCAGGTCGTATCTTTCGAGCAACTCCTTGATTCGACCTTCAATCTCTTTTGACGGGAGATGGTAAAGCTGCGCATGCAGATCGAGATTTTGCCGCACTGTGAGCTCGCTGTAGAGCGAGAACGCCTGCGACATGTAGCCGACGTTTTGGCGCGCCTCCATGTCGTCGGCGCCCATCGGCTGCCCGAATAATTTGGCCGAGCCTTCGGTGACCGGCAGCAGCCCGGTCATCATTTTCATGGTTGTTGTTTTGCCGCAGCCATTCGAGCCGAGGAACCCGAAAATCTCGCCGCGTCCGATGCGAAAGCTCACATGGTCGACGGCGATAAAATCGCCGAACCGGCGCGTAAGTCCGTCCGCCTCGATTGCCGGCGTCTTGTCATCGCTCTCGACGAGCGGCCGGACGATGACCTCTTGGTGCTGAGCGCGCTTTTCCGGTGGCAGCAGCGCAATGAAGGCATCGTCGAGCGTGCTCTTTTTCGCCCGCTCAAGGATCTCCTTCGGCGCGCCAAGCGCAATAACCTTGCCATCATCCATCCCGGCGAGCCAATCGAACCGGCTCGCCTCGTCCATATACGCGGTAGCGACGATCACGCTCATGAGCGGGCGACGCTCGCGGATCGAATTGATCAGCTCCCAGAACTGCCGCCTCGAGAGGGGATCGACGCCCGTGGTGGGCTCGTCGAGAATAAGAAGGTCAGGATCGTGCATCAGCGAGCAGCAGAGGCTGACTTTTTGCTTCATGCCGCCCGAGAGCTTGCCGCATGGCCGATCTGGAAAACGCTCGAGTCCGGTGGCCTTCAGAAGTTCTTCGATGCGTGCGTGCCGTTCGCTCGCGCCCTGGCCGAACAACCGGCCGAAAAAATCGATGTTGTCGGAAACGCTCAGTGTTGGATAGAGATTGCGGCCCAACCCTTGCGGCATATAGGCAATACGGCCGCAGACCGCCCTCCGGTGACCTTCATCCGCCATGTTTCCGCCGAGGACGGTTACCGTGCCAGTCTGGATCTTGCGTACGCCTGCTACAAGCGCCAGCAGGGTGGACTTGCCGACCCCGTCGGGCCCGATCAACCCCGCCATGCACCCAGCGGGAATATCGAGCGTGAGGTCATTGAGCGCCAGCGTCTTTCCATAACGATGCGTTACGCGCTCAACTCTTGCGACGGGGTCGGTCATTGCGGAAGCCTAACCGCGAGGTCGTCAGGCCAGGGAATCTTTGGATCGGTGCGCACAAAGGCCAGCCCGCGTACACCCGTCTTGACAGCACGATGGTATTTATCAAGGACCGCGGGGTCGGCCTGGAGCTTGACACGAAACATCAGTTTCTCCCGCTCCTCGGCGGTCTCGACGCTCTTTGGCGTGAATTGAGCCTCTGTCGCCACGAAGCTGATGGTGTTCGGGAGGACATATTCAGGTATCGGATCGAGGATGACGCGCGCCTCGTCGCCGAGCGTGAGATTGCCGGCCACATCCGCGGGCAGATAGATCGTCATGTAGACGTCTTTGAGATCGAGGATGGTGAGAACGCGCTGTCCTGCCGCAATCACCTCACCGGCGCGGGCGAGCCGGTACTGCACCCGTCCACTCCTCGGCGACACGAGCACCAGGTCGGTCAGAATCGACTGGAGCCGCTCGACATCGGCCTGGGCTGCCTTGATTGCGGAGTCAGCCTGGTCACGCTCGGCGTTGGCCGAAGTTAATGCGGCCTCCGCCGCCTCTAATTTGTTGCGCCGCTGGTCCAGCACCTGCTGCGTAATAAACCCGCGCCCAATTAAGTTTTGGCCACGGCCATAATCCGTTCTGGCAACATCCAAGTCGCTCTTCCGTTGTGCGATGTCAGCGACAGCTGATACCAGAGCCTGTTTCGCTTTCAAAAGCTCCGCCTGGGCTTGGCGCAGCTGGGCTTCGGTTTCGGGCGACGAGATGGTGGCTACGACCTGTCCCGCCGTGACCTCGTCGCCTTCGTCCACGGTCAGCGTCGCCAGCCGGCCGGGATATTTCGCAGCCACGTCGACTTGCGTGGCTTCGATGCGGCCGTTGGTTTTCACGATCCCCTCGGGCATATCCTGGCCACGCAGGCGTTTTATCAGCGTTTCTACGGCTGTGCGGGCTTTTTCGAGAGGGGTTTGCTGCTTCGATTGGGCGTACGCCCTGACGATTAAGAAGCCTCCGTCCGAAACGCCCAGCGCCGATGTGACCACTGACAGAACGCCACAAATCAGAGCTGCTCCCAGCACAACGGCGCTCACGAAGCAAACAGGCAGCCGACCAGCTCTTGCAGCTGTCCCGCCGCTCGCGACTGTGTCAGAACCGGTGGTTGTCTGAACCTCGGATTTATCAGCCTATCCGCAGGCTGCACGGGACGTTGCTCCTCCTGGAGTGAGTTGAGTTCGCGCGACAATACAGGATCTGCAAGCACGACATTATCCCACTTGATTCGAACCGGCGATCGAGATTGGGAAGTACCCGCCGGCCATCACACGATCGATACATCGGCTTATTGGGCCAAGACAGCCTGCTATTCCTTGATGTCGTAACCGAAGGTGTCAAGGTATTTCTTGATCTCGCCCTCGAAGCCCCCTCCATTGGGTTTCCGACCGCGCATTCGCGGTTTCTCAGGCGGCTTTGCCCCCTCGGCTTGCTTCTCGAAGTGCTCTCGAATTCGTTGGGCTTTTTGCGCAGGTCGGCAGTGAACTGATCGGCCTTGACGCAGGACTCGGCCAGCATTTCTGCAGCTTTGCTTTTGAGCGGCGCTAGGGTGGCATCCATCTCGTCACTCCCCTCTTTGGCCCAATTGAGAAAAAAGTGGGCGCCGCCCTGCGCAGGTATAGTTCGTCTTGGCTGTGCAGCTAGCTTACGGATGGTTCAATTCTTGCCGACCCGAGACCTTTTCAAACAATGGCACACGAGGGCAGGCGATCGATTGATCCAAGTCAAGGAATATTAGCTGACGAGCAATATTATGTCCATGTCGCACCCTCATGCTTGGCGCAATCCATTCGAGGTTTTGGCTCGCAGATTGGCTCCGGAATGAAGTCGCATCGAGCTTTTGCAGTTGCAGTTGCATCGGCGGACAGCGCAGCCTTCGGTGTCAAGGTGAATGGCGCTTGGGCGATCGATACGAGACGCGAGCCATTCTGGCGCGTTCCATGCCCGGCGAGCAGCTAGAAGGAGAACACAGTGCTCACAGTGGCCCAAGCCGTTAGTGCCATGATCCCGCTCCAGGACCCGACGCCACCCAGACCGCTCGAGGAATTGTCGGACCGGATCGGCAAGCTGGCGCCAGCCGCTCTCAATACGCTCGGGGAATTGTCGGGCCAAATCGGCAAGCTGGCGCCGACCGCTTTCAATGAGTATGCGCTCGACTTCTGGCAGAGGTCGGTTCTGTTCCTGGACATCCTGCGCCAACGCGGCAACCAGCGTGAGGAGATGTTGGCGCACGGGGCGACCTCGGTCCTGATGTACGACAGCGAGCTGGTGATGCGCGGCGACGAGTTGCGCCACCCAGTCAACTAGCGGGCGCGCCGCTCTCTTACTGGGGCGGCGTCCGCGGCAAGAACGCCATGCGCTATCTCGGCGGCTGGTATGGCGCTGGCTCGATCGCATGATGAGCGATCTCGGTAATGGCATCTTCGATGCCGCCTGGCTGGTCGCCAACTTCGACAATCTCAACCCCGCCAACACATTGTGGACCAAGCAATACAACGTTTGGGCTAACCCGGAGCAGGAGAAGGACCGTTACCTTCAGTTCGAAAAGTGGTGGGGCGATTTTGTCCTGCTGCGCGGCGAAGAGATGCAATGGATGGTCGACAATCTCTTTATCGGCAACAAATTCTCGACCGGCCAGATCGTCACCAGCGACGACATCCGCCTCGATATCCGGGAGGTCAAGGCGCCGATCGTCTGCTTCTGCTCGCACGGCGACAACATTACGCCGCCGCAACAGGCGCTGGACTGGATTCTCGACAATTACCAAAGCGTGGATGAAATCCAGCAGTGCCGCCAGAGGATCTTCTATACCATTGATCCCAAGGTCGGCCATTTGGCCATTTTCGTCGGCACAAAGGTGGCCGCGAAGGACCATGCCGAGTTCATCAACAACATGGAACTTATCGACGCGATGCCGCCGGGGCTCTATGAGATCGTGATCACCGAGAAGCAGGGCACCGCAGCCTCAAGTGATGGAGAAGCCGGCGATTTCGATCTGTCCATCGAGGAACGCAGTCTCGACGACATCCGCGCGCTGGGCTGCAACTCGCTCGAGGACGAGCGCGAGTTCGCCGCTGCCGCACGCGTTTCAGAGTTCAACAACGCCCTTTACCAGACCTTCATGCAGCCCTGGATCAAGATGATGAGCGGCCCACAGGTCGCGCGCGCGGCTCTTGAGCTGAACCCGCTGCGGCTCGGCTATTCTCTTCTATCCGACAGGAATCCGATGATGCGAGCAGTTGCGCCGCTCGCCAATTATGTCCGGGAGAAGCGATCCCCCGCCCCGGCCGACAGTCCTTTGGGCGCCTCGAAAAATATTTGCTTCCCTCCACCGCGCAAATCAGATTCAAGATTCTCATGCTCTGAGCGCGGGAGGTTGGCATGGGACAGCTTGGCTTCTTCGATTTGAACCGACGCTATGAAAGTCTCACCGAAAAGAACGATCCGCTTGTAGCGATTGCGGCGATGGTTCCCTTCGAATCCTTCCGGCCGAAGCTGCAGGCGGCGCTGATTAAAGGCGAGCTTCGCAGGAGCGAAGCGGAACGCAAGAGTTCGGCGGGACGCAAGCCTTGGGATGAAGTCGTGATCTTCAAGGCGCTGGTGTTGCAGGCGCTCTACAATCTCTCCGACGATCAGGCGGAATACCAGCTTCGCGATCGCCTCTCCTTCATGCGTTTTCTCGGTTTGGGGCTGGAGGATGCGGTTCCCGACGCCAAGACTTTGTGGCTCTATCGCGAAGCATTGGCGAAGGCGGGGGCGGTGGAAGAGCTGTTCGATCTGTTTGACGGGTTCTTGAAGGACAACGGCTATCTCGCCAGGGGCGGGCAGATCATCGATGCGACGATCGTGTCGGCGCCCAAGCAACACAACTCGCGCGAAGGAGAACGAGACGATCAAGGAAGGCGAAACGCCGGAAGACTGGAAATCCAAGCCGGCCAAGAACCGGCAGAAGGACAAGGACGCGCGCTGGACCAAGAAGCATGAACGCTCATATTTCGGTTACAAGAACCATATCGGCGTCGATCGGCGGCACAAATTCGTGCGCCGTTACGTGGTGAGCGACGCGAGCGTGCACGACAGTCAAAGGTTCGAAGATGTTCTAGATGCGAGCAACACGGCTTCGGACGTGTGGGCCGACAGCGCCTATCGCAGCGATGAGATCGAGGAAAAGCTCGCTGAGCGCGGCCTGAAGAGCCGCATTCATCGCAGGGCCTATCGCAATCGCAAACTCAGTGAGGCGCAGAAGGCCGCCAATACGACGCGCTCGAAGGTGCGCGCCCGCGTCGAGCATGTATTTGGCGATCAAAAGAACGGCATGGGAGCCGAGCTCGTGCGCACCATCGGCATCGTCCGCGCACGGTGCAAAATCGGAATGACGAACCTCGTCTACAACATGCGCCGCTTCGTTTGTCTTGAAAGGATGGCGGCCGCGGCCGGGTGAACCGGCGCGCCACGCGTTGGGTCGCGTGGGTTGAGCCGATCAAGCCGCCACCTGAGAAACCGGTGGCGACTTCAGGCCGCCTCGATGAGAGGCCAAGGATTGAACGATCCACCGCGCTGCGAACTCGAATGCCGGGCATCAGACCATAAGGGGCATATTTTTCGAGGTGCCCCTTTCATCGCGCTGCAGCAGCAATTTTCGAAAACAATGGTCGACGCGCTCAACCTCTTCCGCGACCAGCGAGACGAAATGGTCGAGCGCAGCTTTCACGCGGTATACGGCTCGCCCCTGGTTCAGGCCGCCTGCGGAATCTCTCAGAATGATGGTCCGCCCCGGCCGCGGCCTGGGCTGTTACCCTCTGTCCTAGCGGCGTTCGAGGAGGAGAAACGTCGTTTGAAGGGACGGATTGCCGAGGGTAACGCGCTCGATGCTGCGGCACGGGTGTTGGTCTATATCGGCAAGGCGCAGCATCGCATCGAGAAGAGCACCTTCGATAGCCCTGCGCAAGCTGCTTCTGGCGCATCCGGAAGTCTCGCCGGTTGATTTCAAGGCTAAAGTGCGCGAGCAGTGGGCGATTCTGGCCGTGGACGAACGCGCCGCAATTGACGCGCTGCCGCAGCTGTTGCCTGCGGATGCAACGGCGCGTCGCGCTTTCTCCGACCTGGTCCAGGCAACCGTCGCAACGACCGGCAAGCTCAATGCCGATGGGCAACGCCGTTTGAGCAAGGTCTTGCATTTGCTGGATTCGACGCCGGCAACACGAGCCAAGGGACACATCGCTTCCGAATGAGGCGCGCAATTGGCGAAGATAGCGTCGCCCGTGCAGGACCGTAGCGAACAAGCAAATATGCTGAAGGTTCGAGCGATCTTGGCATTCATCGCACCCGTCTCGCCTATGAGCGCACGCTCTCCTGTGCGCCGGTGGCGCCCATGACCAAGCGCAATGGCGCCGCCGTCGATGTTGACTGTGTCCGCCGACAGCTTCAATTCTCGGATGCAGGCGCGGGCCCGGCGCCGCAGCCCTTCAATGCAACAGGCGATTTTCCGAGCACGCTATGAAGGCGACGCGGTCAACGTCAGAACGTAAGGGTAAGGCGCGCCCGAAGAGACCTTGATAGTGGGCTCGGAATGGAAAATAACTTGGGGCGTCGTCGAACCGAAAAGATCAGGAGTTTCTCCACAATAAGGGGCGCCGTTCGAACTGATTATAGAAGGTTCGTTCGAATCGCGATCAGGCGGCGGCGCGTCAGCTAGCGGATTGTCGGCAACGGCAGCGCGATCAAACGGGCGATTTTGCTTTCCTTTTCCCCGAGCATGCGCAAGGCCATGGCGGCGATCCGCTCGGGTGCGTGGGTTGCGGGCAAATCACCTTCAAGCAAAGCGATAATCATGAACAGCATCGCGCCGCCGACAGCATAGGTGACCGTTCCAGGGTCGGCGATGCGCAAGCGATGTGATTCCTCAATTTTCCGTATGTCACGGAACAAGCGCGGATACAGGCCGACGTGCTTATAGCCGGGAACGGCCATGGTGCGAATGATGAATTGAGCCCATTCGGGATTAGCAATCAGCATGGTGACGAAAATACGAATTGCTGTGGCAAGGGTCTCACAGGGATCGGAAATCGTGCTCGTGGCGGCATCGATCTGCGTGCCGACGCGGTCGAACAACGACTCTGTTGCGGCAGAAAAAATATCCTCTTTCGACGAGAAATGATTATAGAACGATCCAAAGCCGACGTCGGCGGTTTCGGTTATGTCGTTGATTGTCGCGGCTTCGGCCCCTTTGCGAGCCATAACCGAAAGCGCAGCATTCATCAGACGGTCACGGGTCTTCTGGCGCTGCCGGCCCATGCGGTTGGGGCGAGCCTTTTCCGCGCTAGTTTGCGCCATTGCGATTCTCCTGCATCCATTCTCGTCGGGTTGGCCGGTCCTCCGGGCCAATCCAAATCAACTGCACCGATTATTGAGTCGCATGGATCGAAAATGCGTAAGAGAAATTACCGATAATTGCCCGCGCCCGATCTTCGTCCTCAACTTTCGCCAAATGGACAACAATACTTGCTCCTTGCGCCGGCGCTTCGACCACATTCACTTCGACAAATTCGATTTCCGCATTTTTGAGAGCGTCGGCGATCGAATCCCTGATTTCCCGATTTTTCAGCGCCCGCTTGAAGATCTTTCCGACCGTGGTGAGAGGCATTTGGTCGATCAGGCGTATGAATTTCGGCTGGGCCGCCCGTTCGCCAATTCTGGCTCGCGCGAATTCCGCCAATTCTTCCTCCGTTGCGCGGCTGCCCCGTTTGAGCTGCACGTAAGCGACGGGCACCTCGCCCGCATAGGCGTCCGGCCGACCGACGGCTGCGGCAAATTGAACATCGGGATGCTGCTGGAATGCGTCCTCGATCGGCGCGGGATCGATGTTGTGGCCTCCGCGGATGATAAGTTCCTTCTTCCGTCCGGTGAGCCAAAAGTAACCATCCGCATCTTGACGCCCGAGGTCGCCGGTATTGAGCCAGCGGCGCCCGTCGCCGCAATCCAGCCAAATGCCCGCATTGTGCTCGGCCGACATGTAGCCGCGGAACACGTTCGGCCCAGAGATCATCAACAAGCCCACCTCATCGGTAGCACAATCGCGGGAGTAATTGCCCTTGTCATCAAGCAGGACGGCTTTCATCGCCTGACCAGGCAAACGCAGGCCGATTGAACCGATGCGTCGCTCGCCTTGCGACGGGTTGATGCTGCTGACGCATGTCGCCTCCGTCAGCCCGTACCCCTCGAGAATCTGCAGCCCCGTGCCATCCTGAAATTTACGGAAGACCTCCACTGGCATCGGCGCCGCGCCGCATAGGCCGTATTCCAGTGAACGGATGTCGTGCGCGCCGATGGGCGCTTGCATCAAAGAGGCGAAAAGGGTCGGCACGCCGCTGAAAAAATTGACCTTATAATGTTCGACAATTTCCCAAAAACGCGCGACCACACCATCGCCGCGATATCCTTGCGGCGTCCCCAGAACCACGTGGGCGCCTTTCGAGAACGGGACAAGTCCCGTGACGAGCACGCCGTTGACGTGGAACAGAGGCAATCCGCAAAAGAGAGATTTTCCCGGCTCGATCACATCGCCGAGAAACTGGGTCACACTCCAGGCGTTCGCAACCTCGGCGCCGTGCTGCCGCATGGCGATTTTTGGCAGGCCGGTGGTTCCGCCGGTACAAAAGAAGGACGAATAATCTTCCGGGGAAATCTGCCGACCCGAGCAAAGGCCATCGTCGGGCTGACGATCGACGATCATCCAGAAGTCGTGGACGGAGACGCGCGCCGGGAGGTTGTCTTGGACGCCGCCGTCACCGCAGAGCTTCGCGGCCTCTCGTTGCTGGGCCTGGCGCGCCAATTCCTTGCCGGGACCTTGGACGCGATCAGCCAGATTGACCAACACGATATGTTGCAGGCTCTCGATGCCGGCGAGTTCGGGCTCAAGGCGCGACCAAAGATCGAATCCCGGGAAGGGCGCGAGCGTCACCAGTATTTTGGCCCCGACCGCGGACAAAAGCGCAGCAAGCGTCTTGGCCTCAAGCAGAGGATTAAATGCGGCGACAATCGCCGTCGCTTCTCCGCCCCAGATCGTGAAATGCGTTTCGGGAAGGTTCGGCAGAACAAAAGCGATGACGTCGTCTTTTCCGAGACCCAACTCGTGAAAGGCGTTGGCTGCTTGCGTGATCCTGCGTAACAGGTCGCGATAGGTCCAGACCTCCGCTTCGCGAAGTTTGTCCGCGCTCATAAAGAACGACAGCGCCGGCGCATCCGGATTGATTGCTGCGCCCTGCCGGATCAAGTCATAGGTGCTCGACGGCAGATCCGTCGGCCATCCAAGCTCCTCGATGCGCAGGACGTCGGCCATATTCGCGACAGGTTTCACGCGCGCTCTCCCACCACGACGTTGCGCTGAACGCCGAGATCGATGCCTCCCGACGGATTCGAAATACGCGCTTCCACGACATCGCCGATTTTCAGATATTGCTCACGTTTGGCCTGCACGTTCAAAAACATCTTCCACTTGGTCGGTTCGGGGAAAAGGCCGGCGATCTTCTGACGAAACGGCGATGGGACGCTGAGCGCGCAGCCCGCGGGCGTGCCGGTTGAGATCAGGTCGCCCGCGAAGAGATCCTGGACGCCGGAGAGTTCGGTCAGCGTCTCGGCCGGGCCGAAAACCAGATTGGCTGTCGAGTCGTTCTGCCTTACCTGGCCATTGACGGTGAGTTTGAGCTGGAGATTTTTGATCCGCGGAAAATCGGCCCGCTCCAGCAGACAGAGATGAGGTCCGACTGGACCGAAGGTTCGATAGCTTTTGCCTTTATAGAATTGCATTTGCGGAATTTGAACGTCGCGCGCCGAATAGTCGTTGACGATGACAAGGCCCGCGACGAATTCGTAGAGATTCGCATCCGTGACCGTGACTGCCTTGGAGAGATCGCGCTTGGCGATCAAGCCGAGTTCAATCTCGTAGTCTAGAAAACGCACATTTTTAGGCAAATCAGCGGTGAGTTCGCCGCGACAATGCAACTCGGCGCCTTCGTGAAAATCATGTTGAATTTCTTCGCGTCGGGGTCCATCCCCGACTCGATCATGTGCTGGCGATAGTTTGCGCCCTGGCAAATAAATTGCTGGTTGGGCGTGACCGGCGACAGAATCTCGACCTCGGACATGGAGAGATCTGCGCCGCGCAGCTGGGCAAGATCCTCGACCGACTTCGCAAGCACAAAGTCACGAGTGGTCGGATAATCGCCCGGGATGGGGATTATCCTTTCGTTTTGCAACACGCCCCATTGAATCCGGCCTTGATGCTCAAAGCGCGCCACGTTGATAGCCATGAATAACCTCTGAAAATGATAAATGATAGATGCAGAGACGCGCGACGGGCGCGCCGTCTGTAGCGCGCTATGCGACGAGCTTGATCAGTGTGATGAGCTTTTTGATCGTGAGATCTTCGACGCTATAAAGATTGCGCACCAGCGCCGCCAAGCCTTTCAATCCGAGTTCCGGCCGCGTGAAGCTTTTCGGCATCAATGGGCCCCATTGCGCCATGGTCTCGCGGCTGACCCCATGAATCTCAGTAGGGCATTTGCTGGTGAAAACGTCCCCGTCGCAATAATGCTCGTGTTTGGCGCCAAAGGGATCTTCCCAATAGTCGAAAATCTGGCTTCCCAGAATATGCCGGCCGATGCCCCACGCATGACGCCAGCCGCGATTGTACAAGACACGCTGGCCCATGCCGACCGCATCCGCATCGACGACCTCGTAGGCGCTGTGAGCGTAACTGGCCTGGAAACTAAGCGCCATCGCCAGCGTATGATGGTCCGCCGGCTTGTCGCCGAGATCGAGCCGGAAGAAAGTGACTGCAGGCGATCCGTCAGGCAGAACACAAATGTCGCTCGGGATGAATCCGAAGTGCTGCGTGTACCAGGCGCTCACGGCCTGGTAGTTGGGAACCTCGAGAACGACATGGCCGAGCTTGACGACTTCCGGCGGATGAACGGGGGGCCGCTGAGTCTTATCGACACGGATGATTTCATCCGGAGCGTTGAACCTGATCGGGCTGCGATGCGGCAAAGGCTCCGCCGGCGTCTGGTCGGCGATCGCGTCAACGCGAAAGCCCGCCGGATCCACGAGACGGACGCGGCGCCCGCCGCCTGGCGCGTCGACATTCTCGATATTTGACGCGCCCGAGACAGCGGCTAGCTTACGAAGATCATCCGTGGAAGTTACGCTGAGGCCGAGCCCGACAAACCGAGGTTTCGCTGCGCGGTTGACGACGTAGCAAAAAGGATTGCTCCCGGTTCCACGCATGTAGAGTTGATTTTCGCTTTTCGTGACAATGCGCAGGCCGAAGTCCGTCAAGAATTTCGCCGCCAGATCAAGGTCGGGACGGTCGAAAATGAGATAAGCGAGGGCTGTTGCTTTGGTCGTCGGGTTAGGGTGTCGCGCAGGGTGCGGCGTTGTCAGTCGAAGCGCCTTGGCCGTGAGGTCAAGGGGTCGCGATTTCAATGTGGAAGATGATGCCGCGCCTTGGTCTGCCATGTTCGTTCCTCCAATTTCAAGATTGGTGATATTTATATCATATATGATGGTAATGTCAATCTTAGGCTTAGCCCCTGAGATTGCAGTCGAAAAACCCGCATAAAAAATGTTGACAGTTTCATCAGATATGATACTACGATCGCTTCTATAGGGTTTGGGCAGCTGTAACAGGGACGCTGGAACCTTTCGATTCGGATCGAATTCGGGGCTCCTGCGAAAAAAGCGCAGTTCGTCAAAGAGCCGGCCGGCTGAAATCGGGGAGGAAGACAATGCTTATTGATGACATCGAATATGTGATTTTTCGCCATCCTGACCTCGCGCAGATCCGGGAGTTCATGATCAGCTTTGGCTTGCTGGATTTGCAGCAGACGGCTGATCAGCTCTATTTGCGCAGCTATGGCGACGCGCCGTTCTCGTACGTGACCGACCAAGGGAGACGCAGCCTTCGTCGGCATGGGCTTCCGGGTGGCGGCCCGCGAGGCGCTGGATCAGCTGGCGGCCAAGTTCGGTTCCGACGTGGTGGAATGCCCCCATCCGGGCGGCGGCCTCTATGTGGTCGGCAGCGATCCGGACGGCCGTCGGCTCGAATTCGTATTCGGGGCGACGCGCTCGCGCCTGTTCCTTCAGACGACGCCCCGATCAGGTGGAACGACGCGCATGCGAAGAACCGGCTGGGCAAGTTCCAGCGCCCGGGCTACGGTCCGTCGCACGTCCAGCGCCTCGGCCATGTCGCCCTGCTCACGCCGGCTCCCCAGCAGATGATCGCCTGGTACTGCGAGACGCTTGGGATGAAGCCGTCGGACCTGATCTACAAGGATGACGAAGCCAACGTTCTGGCATGCGTTCATGCACCTCGACAAAGGCCCCGCCTGGACCGACCATCACACGGTGGCCATCGTCGGCGCCGCCGCGGCGGGGGTGGACCACGTCTCTTTCGAATGCCGCGATTTCGATGATGTGGGCATGGGATACATGGTGATGACCGACAAAGGGTACACGCATCGCTGGGGCATCGGCCGCCATTGCTACGGCAGCCAGGTCTTCGACTACTGGACCGACCCCGCCGGCTTCCATGTCGAGCATTTCGTCGATGGCGATCTGGTCAACGAGGATAACCCGACGCTCAAATTCCCGTTCGGCCGCGACACCTTGCTGCAGTGGGGGCCGGCCTTCCCCGGCCTTTGAACTCATCCGTCCGCGAATGTCCCGTTATGCCGTCTGGCATGACGGGCAGCCGCGACGGATCGTCGAGACAATCTCGTCCCCGGCGCAACCGTCAGCCATCGAATCGAGCATGAAACGACAGCTTCTCAAAATCATCCTGTTTGCCCTGCCTAAGGCTATGAACCTCACGGCCTCCCGCGTTCCGGCCTTCCGCGAGCGGCTGAGGCAGCGCGACCTCGTCGCCTGGATCGGCCTTATGGACGGCAGCATCGGCCGCATCGTGGAGATAAAGGGCGGCAGATTCCGGTCGCGTTCGGGCCCGGCGTCCGAGGCCAAGTGGTCATGGCGTTCAAGGACGTTGCGACCGCCCTGAAGGCGCTCCTGCCGAACCGCAAGCAGGCCGACATCATCCACAACGCCAAGAACTTCAAGATGGTGATGACCGGGCCGGACGAGCTGGTCGTCTGGTTCGCCCATACCCTCAACATGAGCGAGACCGCCGGCCTGCCGATGGGGACGCCCATGCCCGACGGCAGCCGCCGCTACACCACCTGCACCAACGGCGGCCCGCTATTCGTTTACGTCAAGGACGGCCGCATCCTGCGGGTCACGCCGATCGAGTTCGACGACGCTGACCCGTCCAGCTGGGTGATCGAAGCCCGCGGCCGCAAATTCAGCCCGCCGCGCCGCGGCCTGGTCGCGCCGCACGCCCTGACCGTGAAATCCCTGGTCTATTCGGACAAGCGCATCCTTTATCCCATGAAGCGGGTGGATTTCGATCCCGAACGGCGAGCGCAATCCGCAGAACCGGGGCAAGTCCGGTTATGTGCGCATCGGCTGGGACGAGGCGCTGGACATCGTCGCCAAAGAGATCAACCGGCAGAAGCGCGTCCACGGCCCCGGTTCCATCACCTTTCCCATGTCGTCTCATCACCAGTGGGGAAACGTCGGCTATTACCTCAGCGCGCTCATGCGTTTCGCCAATCTGATCGGCTTCACCCGGGTCGCCGCCAACCCAGACAGCTGGGAGGGCTGGTACTGGGGCGCGATGCACCATTTCGGCAATTCGATGCGCGTTGGCGTGCCGGCGGGCTACGGCGGGGTCGAGGATTGCCTCAAGGAAGCCGAGATGATCGTCTTCTGGTCTTGCGATCCCGAAAGCACCAACGGCGCCTATGCGGGGTTCGAGGGCACTCCGCGTCGCCTGTGGGCCAAGGAACTCGGCATCAAGTTCGTTCATATCGACCCGCACAACAATCCTACAGCCCAGTTGCTGGGCGGACGCTGGATTCCCGTCCGTCCGCAGACCGACGCGGCCCTGGCCCAGGCGATCATGTACGTCTGGGTCAGCGAAGGCCTCTACGACCAGGACTACGTCGCCAACCGCACCACCGGCTTCGATGAATGGAAGACGTACTTGCTGGGCGAAACCGATGGCGTCCCCAAGACCCCCGAATGGCAGGAGGAGGAGACCGGCGTTCCGGCCAAGGACGTGCGCGCGCTGGCGCGCATGTGGGGCGGCAAGAAGGTCTATCTGGCTGTCGGAATGACGGGCGCGGGGTTCGGCGGCGCCGGCCGCGGCGCGACGGGCGCGCAGTGGGCGCGCTGCATGATCATGATGATGGCCATGCAGGGCTGGGGCAAGCCGGGCATCAATTTCGGCAGTGTCCAGCTCGGCGCCCCCCACGATCTGTATTTCTACTTTCCGGGCTATGCCGATGGCGGGATCTCCGGTGACCTCGCGTGGACCGGCAGCGCGGTGAACAACTATCAGCGCATGCCGCATATCCTGACGATGAATCCGGTCAAGCAGATGGTGCCGCGCCAGCAGCTGCCCGACGCCATCATCACCGGCCACGCCACCGGCTATCTCTGGGACGGCATGTCGCAGGAGGCCCAGTTCGCGCCATTCACCTATCCCATGCCTGGCTACTCGCCGATCCACATGATCTATCGCTACGGCGGATCGTCCCTGAGCACCGTGACGAGATCGGGGCGCTGGGTGGAGGCCTATCGGCACGAGAGCATCGAATTCGTGGTCAACCAGTCCATCTGGATGGAAGGCGAGGCCCAGTTCGCCGACATCATCCTGCCGGCCTGCACCTCGCTCGAGCGCGCGGACATCGGCGAGTGGTCGAATGCCGGAGGGTATGCCCATCACGGCTTCCTCGCCGTCAACCATCGCGTCGTCACCCTGCAGCACAAGTGCATCGAACCCTTGGGCGAGTCCCGCTCCGATTACGACATCTTCACCGCCATCCTGACCCGGCTGGGCCTGGGAGCAGTCTTCACCGAGGGATGCAGCGAGCTCGACTGGGTCAAGCGGGTATTCAATTCGTCGGACCTGCCCGACCACATCTCCTGGGAAAGTTCTGCCGCAAAGGCTACTTCGTCGTGCCGCCCGAAAGACCGGAGCTCCGCTCGCCTGTGGACATGCGCTGGTTCGCCGAGGGCAGGCGCAAGGATCTGCCGGAACCTCATCCGCTGCCGTCCCAATTCGCCGAAGAGTTCGGCATGGAGCTCCAAACGCCGAGCGGCAAACTGGAATTCGTGCCCGAGATCCTCAAGCGCAACACGGCGGACAACCCCGAGCGTCCGCCGCTCAATCGCTACTTCCCCTCCTGGGAAGGGCTGCGCAACACCGAACTGGCGGGGCGCTATCCGCTGCAGATGATCGCAACCCACAGCCGTTACAGCTTCCACACCTACGCCGACGGCAAGAACAGCGCGGTCAATCAGGTGGAGGACCATCGCGCGCTCGTTGGCGGGCATCGCTTCTATTTGCTCCGGCTCAATCCGGCCGACGCCGCCGCCAGGGGCATCGGCCATCGGGATCTCGTGAAGATCTTCAACGACCGCGGCGCGGTCATCTGCGCGGCGGACATTTCGCCCTTGATAGCTCAAGGCGTCGTCAAGTCCTACGAGGCCAGCGCCGAGTTCCAGCTCATCGAAGTCGTGGGAGAAACGGTCGAGATCGGCGGCTGTCTGAACATGCTCACCCCAGACCGGTCGCAAACCCGCGGGACCAGCAGCATGGCCCCCAATTCCTGCCTTGTGCAGGTCGAGAAGTGGCGGCACGCCGACGCCTTCGAGACGGCGCGCGCAGGGAAGCGCGCAGGTAAAGAAGCGTCCTTGAGCAAGTGGCGTGAGGAGGCACCCGTGAGCAAGTGGAACCTGATCATCAACGTCGGCCGCTGCGAGAACTGCTACAACTGCGTCATCGCGGACCGGGACGAACATGTCGGCAACGACTTCCCCGGCTATGCGGCGCCGGCCGCGGCCGTCGGCGACAGCCCAATCCGCATTCTGCGCCGTGCGCAGGGCAGCGCGCCGATGGTGGAGACCACCTATCTGCCGGTGATGTGCAATCACTGCGACGACGCGCCCTGCAAGAAGGTCGGCGGAGATGCCATTCGCAAGCGTGACGATGGCATCGTCATCATCGATCCCGAGAAGGCGCGCGGACGCAAAGACATCGTAGACGCCTGCCCCTATGGAGCCATCGTCTGGAACGAAGAAAAGCAGGTTCCCCAGACCTGGATCTTTGACGCCCATCTTATCGATCAAGGATGGTCGATGCCGCGTTGTCAGCAGGTCTGCCCGACCGACGTGTTCGAGGCTGTCAAAGTCGACGACGCCGCCATGACACAAAAGGCGGCGGGGGAAGGGCTCAGGGCGCTCAAGCCAGACCTCGCGACCAAGCCCCGCGTTTGGTACCGTGGTTTGGAACGGTGGGAGACCTGCTTCATCGGCGGCAGCGTAAGCGCCACTCTTGCCGGGGTGGTGGAATGCATTGAAGGGGCCAAGGTGATTCTCTCCCAGGGAGGCAAGCCCGTCGCGACAACGGCCACCGACGGCTTCGGCGATTTTCGCTTCGACAATCTGCCCAAGGATGGAGGCGCGTATCGTGTCGACGTGTCCCATGCCCATGGCGGCGCCTGGCGTGAGTGTGTCCTGGGCGAAAGCATCTATTTGGGCGAACTGAGGTTGGTTCCGGCGGCCGAGGAGCGGGTGGTCCCTGAGATCGCCGAGGGCAACCCGCCCAGCGAATAAACCGCGGCCGGCCCTGCAAGCTGCTGCCGATCGCCCCTCGTATGGGGACTTCATTGTCAAGCATCGATTTCGGCCTCCCTCTTTTCCGGTCGCGGGTGAACTCCAATATTTGCGGGACGGTTGTCCTCGCCAACCTCGTATCCGGTGGGATCTGCAATCCCGAACCACGATCCCGGTATTCGGGAAGAAGTTCCGCGCGGCGGGCCACTCTTCAAAACGGCGCTCTTTTCAGGGTCCTGGGCGATCGACGGCGCCAGCCGACCTTTGACCGGAAGGGGAGTGACGATGAGCGCGCCTTATGCCGTCCTCATCACCGCTCCTTCCGGAATCACGCCGTCCTTCGCGTAACGCCACAACGCAACGAGAAGCTTACGGGCCAAAGCCACGATCATCACCTTCGACATCCGCCCCCGCGCTCCGCCCACACGCGCATCGAACCATATCGAAAGTTTGCTCTCGGGCTGGAACCGCCGCCAGAACCAGGCGAGTTCGACGATCAAAGCGCGCACGCGCCGATTGCCGTCCTTGCTAATGCCCTGTTCGCGTTCCATTTTGCCGCTCGAGAACGGTGTTCCCGTTAAGCCGGCGTAGGCGCCGAGTGCTTGTCGATTGCGAAACTCCCGGCAGAAAGCCTCCCGAACCAAAAGCGTCGCGCTCTCCACGCCGATCCCGCGTAAGCCGACGAGATCGCGAATCATGCGTTCGTTCTCGTCTTCCGGCGCCTTCTTCGTCACCACG
Organism: uncultured Alphaproteobacteria bacterium; assembly: GCA_963789645.1. Taxonomy (GTDB): domain Bacteria; phylum Pseudomonadota; class Alphaproteobacteria; order Rhizobiales; family Beijerinckiaceae; genus Methylocapsa. Next base: position 29,462 of record CAWBLM010000014.1, read on the forward strand.
GCGTCGCGGGCTCGCTCGACGGCCTTGATCTGCGTCATGACGAGCTCCAGTCGATCGAGTAGACGTTCGATGCGCCCGCGAGCTGCTGGGGGAACCGGCTCGCCATCCGGCTGACGCAAATTAGCCAATTGCGAGCGCCGGCCGCGCCGCAAGGCCTGGTAGCCGTCTATCCCCAATGTCGCCAATATCCCCCTCGATCTTGTTCAGGATCGAACGCCGCTCGCCGATTAAGTCCTCGCGTTCGCGATGCGCTCGGCGCGCCTCGTCGTCTTCTTCGCGCGGAATCGGGACCATCGAACAAACGCGCGGTTCGCCGCGCAGCCACGCCAGCAATGTGCGTAATAGCATCTCGACATCGATCACGTCGGTCTTGGCGCGTCGCGCCCGGCGATCAACCGGTAAACTCGATGATTGCATAACATGAACTTCGACGCCGCGACGCTGCAGAAAACGCGCAAGCCAAAATCCGTCGCGCCCAGCCTCGTGCGTTACGATCACCCGCGCGATCGGTAGGCCGGCGGCTTTCGAGCGCGCCTTTAGCCGCTCGATCAATTCCACTAGTGCCGCGCCGTTCGGCGCCAGCACATGCCGCGTGTGCTTGTTTACGCCCGGGAGTTGAACGGCAAACACCCACTTTTTCGAACTCAACTCCAAAGCGCTGATCATCGTGCTATCATAATCAAGAGCGGCAGTCGAAACGGTCGGATTTCTAGTCGGTCGCATGTCGGGGTCCCTTGGGTTTGAGCAACAGGCCAAAGGATACCCGATCCTTCACCGCCGCTCGCCCCCATAGGATCTCCAACCTATCACGCCCACAACGCCAAGCGCGCCGATCCGTCGAAACTATCGGCGGCCCTCGCCGAAACGATCAATGGCCTATACAAAGCGGAGGTCATTCATCGCGGACCCTTGCGGAGTTTTGAGGCCGTCGAGTTCGCCACGCTGGAATGGTCGATTGGTTCAACAACCGCCGGCTGCTGGAGCCTATCGGCAATATCCCGCCAGCCGAAGCCGAGGAACGCTTTTACGCCGTGCTGGGCCTATCCGACAGGGCGGCGTGATTTGAAAAAAATTGCCTCCGGCAACCCCGGCGCGGCTCATATCGCCAAACTTCAAAGGAGCGCTACAAGTGACGCAAAACCCGGGAGAAAGGCCTCTGCCACGCGGGGCGGCCCTTTTCGACCTGTCTGGCCGCACCGCCCTGATCACCGGCGGCTCTCGCGGCCTCGGTTTGCAAATGGCCGAGGGTCTGGGCGACATGGGCGCCCGGATCGTCATTACCGCGCGCAAACGGGGAGAGCTCGACGAAGCCGCCGCCCATTTGCGGGCGCGCGGCGTCGATGTGGCGACGCTCTCCTGCGACCTGTCGAAACTTGACGGCATTCCCGCCTTCGCGGAACAGGCGCTGGCGGCGTTCGGAACCGTGGATCTGCTGGTGAATAACGCCGGCGCGACCTGGGGCAGCCCCGGCGGAGGATCTTCTGACCGAGGCCTGGCTGAAAATCATGAACCTCAATGTCAACGCGACCTTCGTGCTGACGCGCGAGATCGGCCGCCGGGCGATGATTCCGCGCCGGTCAGGCAAGATTCTCAATATAGCTTCGGTTGCCGGACTGCGCGGCAATTCCGGCGCTCTCGCTCTGCGGACCATTGCCTATAGCACCAGCAAGGCCGCCATGATCAACTTCACCCACGCTCTGGCGGCGGAATGGGGACGCTACGGCATCAACGTCAATGCGCTTTGCCCCGGCTGGTTCCCCTCCAAAATGTCGCACGAGGTGCTGGAGAAATTCGAGCAGCGCGCGCTGGAGGAAATCCCGCTCGGCCGTTTCGGCGGAGACGACGATTTGAAAGGCGCCGCTATTTTCCTCCTCTCCGACGCGGCGCGCCATATCACGGGACAGCATCTCGCGGTGGATGGCGGTCAATCCGCCTGACCGGGGCCGGCGGCGCCGTCGCCGCGCCGCGATCCAAACGAAAGATTTTGCGCGCCCCGTGGGGGCAAACAGCGCGTCAGTTCGACTGGGCTCCATGAACTGGAGAGTTCGCAAAGGGAGGAGACAACATGTCAAATTTGGAAGGCGCGAATCCGGCGTCCGGCAAGACGATTCTGGCCGTCGGGTCGCTTAGGCTGACGACGAAACAGCCGGCGCGCGACCCTAATCCGACCACCAAGGCGACGGCGCTCGACATATCTGATTTTCGAGCGTCCCAATCTCGATCTGGCGGCCCGGTTTTTAATGGATTTCGGCTTTCGCCTGGCGTTGCGGCAGCCCGACCTTCTGTTCATGCGTGGCGTTGGAGCTGCCCCCTATTGCTATGTCGTCCAGCATGGACCACAGGCCCGTTTCGTCGGCCTTGGTCTGAGCGTCGCATCGCTCGACGATCTGAATAAACTCGCCGCCTGTCCCGACGCGTCGCCCGTCGAGGATGTCGACTGGCCGGGCGGCGGCAAGCGGGTGCGCATGATCGACCCCGCTGGGTTCCGGGTCGACGCCATCTGGGGTCAGTCGTCCGTCGAGCCGCTCCCCCATCGCGCCGCCATAAAACTCAACGAGCCGGACAACTTCGTGCGGATCGACAGCACGCAGCGGCCGCCTCAGAGCCCGCCGGAGATCATCAAGCTTGGGCATGTGCTGCTTGAGGCTGCGAACTTCGAGGAGGTTTGCGCCTTTTACACGGGGCGGTTCGGCTTCATTCCCAGCGATGTGGCCGTGCTGCCGGACGGCGAGCCCGCCGCAACCTTCTTTCGGCTGGATCTCGGTGATACGCCCGCCGACCATCACACTTTGGCGCTGACCATCAACTTCACGGCCGGATATGGCCACAGCGCCTATGAAGTAGTTGACGCCGACGCCGTCGGCATGGGGCAGCGGGTGCTGCAAAAAAAGGGATGGCGGCACGCCTGGGGCATCGGCCGTCACATATTGGGCAGCCAGATCTTCGACTATTGGGAACGATCCCTGGGGCGCCAAGCACGAGCATTATTGCGATGGCGACGTCTTCACCAGCAAGCTGCCACCGGGCGTGCATGCGGTGAGCCGGGAGGCGATGGCCCAGTGGGGGCCGATCATGCCGAAAAGTTTCACCAAGCCGGATTTCAGCCTGAAGAGCCTGGCGGCGCTGGTGCGCAATCTGCGCGCTTACGACGATCTGTCGGTCAAGAAGCTGCTGGCCCTGTTGAAGCTCGTCGGCTAGCGGACGGCGCGATCGTCCCTTTCCACCTTACGCAATCCCAGTTTATTCAGGAGCCTGTCATGGCGCTTAATGTTGTCCGTTTCTAGTCGTCAGGGCGTGATCGGTTGGGGCGTGTTGCGCGACGGGCGCATCACGCCGGTCCCCGGCGATTTCCCGACAACAAGCGCCTTCCTTGCCGGGAACGCGATCGAATTCGCTGCGCGCCCTGCAAGGCGAAACATCGAACTGAACAAGCGTCAACGTCCTTTCGCCGGTCACGCGAAACCAGCAATTCGTCTGCCAGGGCGCCAATTACCGGCAGCACATGATCGAGTCGGGCATGGATCCCGACGCGAAAAAATTCAACATGATCTTCACCAAGGCGTCGAGTTGCATCGTTCCGGCGGATTCGCCGGTGATCAAGCCGCGCGAACGTGCGGTTTCTCGATTACGAGATCGAACTCGGGCTGGTCCTCAAACGGGACATTACCGGCAAGGTCACGCGTGACCGACGCCAATCTCGGCGAATTCGTCGCGGGACTGGTGATCGTCAATGATTATTCCGCGCGCGATATCCAGATCCCGCAAATGCAATTCTACAAGGGGAAGAGCTATCGGACCTTCGGTCCGGTCGGGCCTTACCTGTGCCTGCTCGAGAGCAGCCGATATCCCCGCAGATCAAGAAGCTCGAACTTCGGCTGACGGTCAATGGGCAGGTTCGACAGAAGGATTCGACGGCGAACCTTGTCTTCGGGCCGGCGGAAACGCTAACCGAATTGTCGGGCGTGCAGGACCTGTTTGCTGGCGATCTGATCTCCACGGGCACGCCAGCGGGTTGCGCGCTGGCCGTCCCGTCTCCGTTTCGTCAAAAGCTCGCCGCCCTTATTCCGGAAGCGAAGAAATGGAAAATATTCATGGACGTGCAGGCAAAACGCAGCCAGTATCTCAAAGTCGGCGACGTCGTTGAAGCGCGCATCGCAAGCGCGTCCGGCGGCATTGATCTGGGTGTTCAGCGCAACGTCGTGACCGAGGCGCGGCAATGAAACCGGTCGCCAACATCGCGGATATCCTCGAGATTGAAGCGTCCGGAAGTCTCGAAAACCTCCCCGGAAGCACCTATGAGCTGCTTCAGCGCGGCGCGGCAATCGCGCCCGACGCTCCCGCTCTGTCCTTTTTCCTGAGCGCCAGGAATTATGCGCAAGCCGAGGTCTGGAGCTACGCCGACTTCTTCAAGCGCATGACCCAGGTTGCGAACCTGTTTCATGCGCTTGGCGTCGGCAAGGACAATGTCGTCGCCATCGTTCTTCCAAATCTTCCCGAGACCCATTTCTCGATCTGGGGCGGAGAGGCGGCGGGAATTGTCGCGCTGTTCAATCCGCTTCTGGAGCCGCCGACGCTGGCGTCGCTCATCGCCGCCTCCGGTTGCAAGGTTCTCGTGACCCTCGCTCCCTTCCCGGGGTTTAATTTGCTGGAGCGTCTTTTGCCGGAATTGGCGAGCGTCACGAGTCTCGAGCATCTCGTCCTGGTCAATCTGGCTGATCGCAGCCCGGCGTCCGAATCGGAAAGGCGCGCGAAGATCGCGGGATGGCGGGATCGGTCGGCGCCGCCAGCGCCGACTTGCAGGCCAAATTGCCCAGGCGTGTCGTCGTCCATGATTTTGCGAGCGAGCTGAAAGCCTTTCCTGGCGATTGCCTTTTGAGCGGTCGACGGATTTTGCCCGAGGATCGCTCTTCGATGTTTTGCACCGGCGGCACCACGGGCGCGCCAAAAATCGCCGTGCGGCTGCATGGCAATGAAGTGGCCAACGCCTGCAGCGTCGGGCAGTGTTTTGGCGATGAAATAGGCCCCGGCGTCACAATGTTCTGTGGTTTGCCGCTTTTCCATGTCAATGGCGTTCTTGTGACCGGACTCGTGCCCTTCTCCAAAGGAGCGCATGTTGTGCTGGGCGCGCCCGCAGGCTATCGCGGCGATGGCGTGGTCGCGCGTTTCTGGGAAATGGTCGAACATTACAAAATCAATTTCTTCGCGGCTGTTCCCACCCTTTATGCGTCCTTGATGCAGGTTCCGGTCGGCGGGCGCGACATCAGTTCGCTCAAGTACGGCTTCTGCGGCGCCGCGCCGATGCCGGCCGAGGTCTTCCGCTCGTTCCAAAACGCCACCGGCGTAAAGATCCTGGAAGGATACGGCCTTACGGAAGCCGTATGCGTCAGCAGCATCAATCCGCCGCAAGGAGAAAAACGGGTCGGATCAATCGGCTTGCGCCTTCCAGGGCAACAAATGAAAGCCGTCCTGCTGGATGAAAAAGGCGATTACCAACGCGATTGCGCGGTTGACGAGGTCGGGCTCCTCGTCGTCTCCGGGCCGAACGTGTTCATCGGATACAGCTCGCCGGAACATGATAAGGGGCTTTGGCTGGATTGCGGCGACGGACGACGCTGGCTCAATACCGGCGATCTGGGCCGACAGGACGCCGACGGCTATTTCTGGATGACCGGGCGAAAAAAAGAGCTGATCATTCGCGGCGGTCACAACATCGACCCGACAAGCATCGAAGAGCCTTTGCATCAGCATCCCGACGTCCAGGCTGTCGCGGCGGTTGGCCGACCAGACGCTTATGCCGGTGAACTGCCCGTCGCTTACGTACAGCTGAAGCCGGGCAGCGCAACGACCGAAGCGGAGCTCATCGAGTTCGCCAGATCCAGAATTGGCGAGCGCTCCGCGCTGCCGAAACACATCCGAATTGTCCCGCAGCTGCCCTTGACGGCGGTTGGAAAGATATTCAAGCCTGCGCTAAAATACGCCGAGATCAAGGATTCGATCTCGGCCGCCTTGACGAATGCCGGCGTCGAAGAGCACGAAGTCAGCGTCGGAAATGTTCCAACCAGGGGCGTCGTCATCAATTTGACCGTAACTCGAGCCGGGGACGAGGCCGCCGCGCGCCATGTGCTGGGGACTTTCTCCTACCCGTTTTCGATCCAAGTCAAGAATTAGCGCAAACCAACGACGGCGTGCGCGCTCAAATCGACCGCGCCCGCCATGGAATTCGGAGAAAAAGAATGGCGAAGGGCCGCGACTGAAAATGTTCGCCCAAACCGGATGAGCCGTCAGAAGCAGAAAACGCGCAGCGCCCTGATCAATGCGGCGCTATCGGTCATGGCCCGCAAGGGGGCCGATTTTGCCGGAAGGCTATTACGTCGTGCCGCCGGCCGAGACCGCTATCGCCGATATGCGTTGGTATGCGGAAGGCCGCAAAAAGGAAATTCCGGAGCCGGCGCCGCTGCCTTGCCAATATGCGGAAGAATTCGGCAAAGGCCTGCAAACGCCGAGCGGCAAGCTGGAGTTCGCGCCCGAACTGCTCATACGCCACGCGGCGAACAATCCCGACCGCCCGGCGATCAACCGCTACATCCCCTCCTGGGAAGGGTTGCGGACGGCCGAACACCGCGAGCGCTATCCGCCGCAGATGATCGCCACCCATAGCCGTTACAGCTTCCATACCTACAACGACGGAAAAAACAGCGCGGTCAGTCAGGTGGAGGACCATCGCGTCCTGATCGCTGGCCATCGCTTCTGGCTGCTGCGCCTCCATCCGGCCGACGCGGCAGCCCGGGGCATTAGCCATCGCGGTCTGGTGAAGATCTTCAACGACCGTGGCGCGGTGATCTGCGCGGCGGATATTTCGCCCCTGGTGATGCAAGGCGTCGTCAAGTCTTACGAGGCGAGCGCCGAATTCCAGCTCATCGAATTTGGCGGCGAAACCATCGAGATCGGCGGCAGCATGAACATCCTGACGGCCGACCGTCCGCAAACACGGGGCACGAGCAGCATGCCCCCAATTCCTGTCTGGTGCGGGTCGAGAAATGGCGGAACGCCGAGGCGTTCAAGACCAGCTGCGCTGCGTGAGCGGTAAATGACCAAGTGGAACATGATCATCAACGTCGGCCGGTGCGTGAACTGCTATAACTGCGTCATCTCCGAGCGGGACGAACATGTCGGCGACGACTTCCCCGTCTATGCGGCGCCAGCCGCCCTGACCGGCGACAGCCCGATCCGCATTCTGCGCCGCGTGCAGGGGAGCGCGCCGATGGTCGACACGACCTGTCTGCCGGTCATGTGCAACCAGTGCGACAATCCGCCGTGCCAAAAAGTCGGCGGCGACGCAATCTGCAAACGCGAGGACGGCATCGTCATCATCGATCCCGTGAAAGCGCGAGGCCGCGGAGACATCGTAAAATCCTGTCCCTACGGCGCCATCGTGTGGAACGAAGAACAGCAGGCGCTGCAGACGTGGGTTTTCGATGCGCACTTGCTCGATTTCGGGATGGTCGCAGCCGCGATGCCAGCATTCCTGTCCGACCGACGTCTTCGAGACGCTGCGGATCGACGATCGAGCCATGGCCGAACGCGCCCGTACCGAGGGACTTCGGGGACTGCGCGAAGACCTCGGAACCGCGCCGCGGGTCTGGTATCGGGACCTGGAACGCTGGGACACCTGCTTCGTCGGCGGCGGCGTCAGCGCAATCATCGAGGGATTGGTCGAATGCGTCGAAGGGGCGACTGTCATCCTTTTTCACGCGGGTTCCCGTCTGGCGGAAACCGTGACCGACGCCTTCGGCGATTTTCGTTTCGACCGACTGCCACAGAACAGCGGCGCCTACCGCATCGAAGTTCGGCATGCGCGCGGCGCGGCATCGCGGCGGTGCGAACTGGGCGAAAGTCAATATCAGGGCGAGATCAGGCTCGACGCGGCTGATGCATCGACTGCCGACCAACCCTAGAGCGTTTTCAAGCGAAGTGGCTGCTGATTCGCGTGAAGAAAACGCTTAAAAACAAAAACTAGTGTCCCGACTCTCAATTGCCGTCAAATAACTCATGCGGCCTCGGCTTTTTCGAGGGCGACGCGGGCGCGGTTAATTTTAGAGAGGATTTCGGCGCCGGCGGCCTTCCACTTGTAGGGCTTTGGATTGGCGTTGCGCTCGGTAAGATACGCCTTGATATCACGCACCAGTTCGTTGACCGAGGCGAAGCCGCCGGCGCGGATCACATCGCCTGTCAGGTCGGCAAAGAAGCGCTCGACCAGATTGAGCCAGGATGAAGACGTCGTATTCCTCCGCTGGGGGCCGCCTGGACGTCTCGGGGGGCATAGCGATAGTGTCCACTTACAAGATAATGGGCACTATCGCAGATGTCGGATTTGAAGAAGGCAGGCGAGACGCCTCGCGGTGATCACCCGCGCCGGATTTGGTCGGCGGACCAGAAGCGGCAGATCGTGGCGGAGAGTTTCGAGCCGAACGCATCCGTTGCGGTGGTCGCGCGTCGTCACGGCGTCAACGCCAATCTCCTCTTCACGTGGCGTCGCAGGCTCGGCTCCGCCGGATCGGTTCGGCGGCAAGAGCTGGTCGAGATCGTGCCGATGACGATCGCAGCGGAGAACGCGCCAGCAGCTCTGGCTGCGCCTCCGGAGCGGGGCGGGCGGATCGAGATCGTGCTTTTCGCCGGCGAACGCGTCATCGTCGGCGCCGATGTCGAGGCGGCGGCGCTGGCGCGCGTCATCAAGGTGCTGTCGCGGCGATGATCCCCATTGCGAGCGGCGCGCGGGTCTGGCTGGTGACGGGCCACACGGACATGCGGAAAGGCTTCTCGAGTTGACCTTGATCGTTCAGGAGACGCTCCGGCGCGATCCGCATGGCGGACATCTTTTTGTTTTTCGTGGCCGTCGCGGCCAACCAGCGACATTCTGCATACAGTTTACGGTTTGCGACGATTGCTTATCGCTGGCATCCGTTGTTCGGGCGAACGCTGCAGGTGTCGCCATTCCGACGCGGCAAGGCATTGACGTGCATTTATACGCACGAGCGGCCCGATCTTTGCCGTGAGCTGCCGAACTGGATGTTCGACAAACGCTACTGCATCGGCATGGCGCTCGGGCCGCCCGAGATCAGTATCGAGGGGCTCAACGAGCTTGCCGGCGTGCTTGCGGCATTCGGTACGAATTGGAAGCGGAGCGCACAATCCCGTCCTTCGAACAAGAAGGAGAAGAGTGGTGCGGAGAAGCCAGTATCAAGATCGCGGGCAGCTCGTTCTCGAGCTGGAACCCAAAAATTATCCGGCCCCGGTGGAGCGGAGCACGAAAGGATTGGTCGAGACCTTAGCCGATCTTCTTCTGGAGGCTCTGGGAACGGACGAGGCGACATCGACGAACAAGGAGGGCGTCGATGAGCACCAAAATCACGCCTGATCATCTCGCTCGAACCGCGGTGGTATATGTTCGCCAATCGACCATGGCGCAAGTCACTGGGAATCTCGAAAGCCAGCGCCGGCAATATGATCTCGCGGGGACGGCGCAGGCGACGGGCTTTACCTCGGTGACGGTGATCGACGACGATCTCGGTCGTTCGGGATCTGGCAGTATGGAGCGGCCAGGGTTCGAACGTCTTGTTGCTCTGGTCTGCTCCGGCGACGTGGGAGCTGTCTACTGCATCGAGGCGTCGCGTTTGGCGCGCAACGGACGGGATTGGCATCATCTCGTCGATTTGTGTGCGCTTGCCGGAACCCTGGTCATCGATCCGGATGGCGCTTATGATCCACGACTCGTCAACGATCGCTTGCTTCTCGGGCTGAAGGGGACGATGTCGGAATACGAGCTGAGCTTGATGCGACAACGCGGCATTGCGGCGCGCAACTCGAAGGCGGGGCGCGGCGAATTCCAGTTCATTCTTCCACCCGGCTTCTGTTGGAGCGAGGCTGGCAAAATCGAGCTTGATCCCGACGAGCGTGTCGCGGAGACGATCAATCTGGTCTTCGCCAAATTCCGCGAGTTGGGCAGCGCGCGGCAAGTCTTTCTGTGGTTTCGCTCGGCCGGCCTCAAAATGCCTGTCGTTCTACGCAACGTCGATGTGTACAAGCTCATCTGGAAGGCGCCGGCTTACCACAGCGTCATGCAGATCCTGCACAATCCGCTCTATGCTGGCGCCTATGCTTACGGCCGGCGGACGCAGCGAACAAAGATCGTCGACGGACGCGCCCGGAAGGTCAGCGGGTTCGACAAACCCAGAGATGAATGGAATGTCCTGCTGCGCGACAATCATCCCGGCTACATCAAATGGCAGGAATATGAGGATAATCAGAGGCTTCTGCTCGAGAACGCGCATATGAAGAAAAACTGCGCACGCAAGTCAGCGCGCGGCGGACGCGCGCTGCTCACCGGTTTGATGAGATGTGGACGCTGTGGACGGATGATGCGCGTCTTCTACGGGATGGGCAAAGGCAATGCCCATCGCTATCAGTGCCGCGGCGATGACGCTCATGTCGGCGCCGGGCTGTGCATCGGCATCGGCGGCGTTCGGGTCGACCGCACGGTCGCCTTGCAGATCCTCGAGGCTGTCTCCGATCGTGCGGTGGAGGCCGCGATTTTCGCTTCCGAGCAGGTTGAGCGCTCGCAGAAGGACGTCATTGACGCGGTCGAGCGGGAGCTCGAAGGAGCGCGATATGAAGCATCCCTCGCCGGGCGCCGATACGAACTGGTGGATCCCGCCAAGCGCCATGTCGCCCGAGAACTGGAGGCGCGTTGGAACGGCGCCCTGGAGCGCGTGGCCGAACTCGAACGTCGAATTGAAGACTTGAGGGCCAATTCGGCGACGCGTCCAAAGATCGATCGTGCACGCCTCCTTCAGCTTGCGCACGACTTGCCGACGGCATGGAACGCACCTTCGGCCGATACGCGGACCAAACAGCGTCTCATCCATATCCTGATCCAGGAAGTCGTCTGCGAACTTGACGATGCGACGAACGAGGCGGTGTTGCTGATCCATTGGACCGGCGGCCGCCACACCGAGGTGCGGGTTCCGCGCGTCAAGACGGGCCGCTATCCCGCCGACATGGCGCCCACAGCCTTTGATGCGCTCCGCCAGCTCGCGGGGCATTGGCCGGATCGAGAACTCGCCGTATCGCTCAACCGGATGCGCTGCAAGACCGCCGATGGCGAGACCTGGACGACGATCCGTGTCAAGGAGATGCGCGAACGCCTCGGCTTGCCTAGCTATGACCCCGTCCGAGCTGACGACACGATGATCAGCCTGATGAAAGCCGCCGAACGCCTCGGTATTTGCGTGGGATCTGCAAAGAGCCTTGTCCTCAGAGGCATCTTGCCCGCGACACAGATCGTGCCGGGTTCGCCTTGGCTTGTTCCGGTCGCCGCACTCGCCTCCGAAACGGTGCGCATAGGGGTGCAACGCGTCATCGCGCGAAGGCCAAAAATCTTCGATGATTATCAATACGATAAGGTCATCCGGCTGCCCGGATTCTGAGCAAGGGATGCATTATGAAACGCACTGTGGCGATCTGATCAAAATCGTCTGGCATGACGGCCAAGGGCAATGCCTCTTTTCGAAGCGATTGGAGCGCGGGCGATTTCTGTGGCCGTCGCCTGCCGACGGCGTCGTGACGATCAGTTCCGCGCAGCTCGGCTATCTTCTCTCGGGGATCGATTGGCGCGCGCCGCAATATACATGGCGGCCGGAAGCTGTGGGTTGATTGCGCCGTTTGTCGGCCGCCAGACGATTGGGGCTTGCAGGCTCCGCGATTTGTGATTCGATTGTCGGCGATGAGCCCCGCCGATTCTCTGCCCGACGTCGTCGAGACGTTGAAGACGATGCTCCGCGCGCGGGACGCGGAACTTGCGAGAGCGCGCGCCGAGGCGTCGAACGCCGACGCGCTGATCGCGCATCTGCGGCTGACGATCGAGAAGATGCGCCGCGATCTTTTCGGCGCGCGCAGCGAGATCATAGCGCGGCGCCGTGCAGCGGAGCTTCTCTCCGGGGATTACGCGATCGGTCGCCGCGTTGATGTCCAACGCCGGATTCATCGTCAATGTGGCGATTGCGTCCATTAGAAACTCCGCCGCCATTAGTGGATTAACTGTAACGTTTCCATCACGTGTCTCATAGGTGTGAGAACCTGGTCAAAGCGCTATCCAGACGTAATGTTTCGCGTCAGTTGACGCAACTCCTTCGGCAACCGCCAAGTCTGCGCCGCGTCCCTTTCGGGCATAGGCTTGGCAGGGTCGATCTCGATCTCGCCGCCCTGAAGATGCGCGGATATTTAATCGGCTTATCATCTCCCTCCGTCACCGAAAGGATTGCCACTTTCGCGCTCTCGCCGAGATCAAACATGGCCGAGCTGACTAGGTTGAGAGCCAGGATTTCGCGGCCGGCGAACCATGCCCGGTTGCGCGCCGCGAGCGGCGTTCTTCGCCAGCATGTCCTGCTCAAGAAGGACCGTCCTGGCAGGATCGTGATGCTCATGGTCGTGACTATAGGTATGAAAATGGTCGTCGTTGAGGAATTGAGCATGGGTGTGGGAATCGTCGTGATGGCGCTTTGAGGCAGGGTTGAGGCGTCTCGCTGGTCTCAAGGTTGATAACCTTCACCTCCGCGCCATCCGAGCAGCCGCATGTCTCGCACGTCGTCCGATCTCCTCCACCTTAGGGTTGGCTCATTGCGCAGTCACACGGTTGCGTCTGTGTCCAGCTCGTATTTCTTGACCCGCAACTCGTCGCCCCGACAGCCGCTCGCAATCCTGCGCTCCCGCATTGGCAGGAGGCCCAGAGCGTCCCCTGCACAAATGTTTCGCCACAGGCGCGGCATCTGGCGCGCTTCGATTTCGACGATCTCCAGGCGGGCGCCGTCAAGCGGTGTTTCCGCCGCCGAAACGTCGAAGTAAAACCGTATTGCGTGGGTGCGACGCAGGTGAGTTTGCCGATTTCGAGCCTGACGCGTCGGACCCGGCAGCCCTGCGTGCTCGGCTATCATGTCGATGACGCTCTCGACCAATGCCAGCTCGCGCATTTTAGCAAATCCTTGGCAACTGATCGCCGACCAGCATGTCGACAATGCGCTGACCGCCAAAACTTGTGTTCATCACGACGCGGCCCGGCGAATTGCGGGTAACGCGACCAATCATCTCCGCCCTGCGGCCGAGCGAGTGGCCGCGCAGGGCCCGAAGAGCGGCGGCTTCTTCGTCCTTCGGCACGACGCAAACAATTTTGCCCTCATTGGCAAGGTAGAGCGGATCAAGTCCGAGGATCTCGCAGAAGGCCTTGACTTCCTCGCGTATTGGAGTCGCGGTCTCCCAAATTTCGATGCCCACGCCCGACGCCCTGGCCGCCTCATTGAGGACCGTGGCGAGCCCACCGCGGGTCGCGTCGCGAATGAAGCGGGTGGCGGGAGCCGCAGCAAGCAATTCGGCGATGAGCCTGTGCAACGCGGCGCAATCGCTCTCGATCTCCGTCGACAGCGCCATGTCGGCACGCGCGTTGAGGATCGCCGCGCCATGATCGCCGACCAGCCCATTGACGAGGACCGCATCGCCATGTCCGCAGCGGTCGGCGCCGAGGTTAACACCTTCCCGGATAATCCCGATCCCCGCCGTATTGAGGAAAAGTTTGTCGCACGCGCCCTTGTGCACAACTTTAGTGTCGCCCGTGACGATGGACACGCCGGCATCGGCGGCGGCCGACGCCATCGATTTCGCAAGGGCTCGCAGCGTCTCGACCTCGAACCCCTCCTCGATGATCGCGCTGCAGGTGAGGTAAAGCGGAATAGCTCCGCCAACCGCCAGATCATTGATCGTGCCGCAGACAGCAAGCTTGCCAATATCGCCGCCTGGGAAAAACAACGGATCGACGACGTAGGAATCTGTGGAGAAAGCCAGCCGGTCGCCAAGCCGGGAAAGTTCGTCGAGCGGAAACCGCGCCTGATCTTCGAGCGGCGCCAGCACAGGATTCTCAAAGACCGAAACGAACACGTCGTCGATGAGATTACGCATCGCCGAGCCGCCGCCGCCATGGGCGAGCGTGACCGTTGGCACGCTGATGCTGCCGCGGCGCCGGACGGGGGCAGCGATGCTCGTGGCGTTCAGCAAAGTCGTCATGCTGCGGTCGTCCCCTTTTTCTGACAACGGATGGCGCCGTACTGATAGTAGGCGGCGCAAGCGCCTTCCGAAGAGACCATTAAGGCGCCCAGCGGCGTCTCAGGTGCGCAGGCCCTACCGAAGACTTTGCACTCCCAGGGCTTGATGATGCCCTTCAGGACTTCGCCACACTGGCAGGATTTGGGATCGGCGATACGGAGCGCCGGTACGCTGAATTTTCGCTCTGCGTCGTAGTGCGCATAGGCCGCACGCAACCTGACGCCCGAATGGTCGATCGAGCCAAGTCCGCGCCATTCAAAAAATTCCCGCAGCTCGTATACAAGGTTCACGGCCGCGAGCGCCTCCTGGTTGGCGTCCTCGGGAACGACGCGGTTGTACTGATTCTCGATCTCGCAGCGGCCTTCAGCAATCTGCTTTAAGAGCATCCAGACCGATTGCAGCACATCGAGCGGCTCAAACCCGGCGATCACCAAAGGCCGCCTATAGTGCTCAGCGATAAACCGGTACGGACGCGTGCCGATCACCATACTCACATGTCCAGGTCCCAGAAATCCGTCGATTTGAAGATCAGGGCTGTCGAGAATCGCTTTGATGGTGGGGATGATGGTGATGTGGTTGCAGAACAGCGAAAAATTCCGAATTCCCTCGCGCTTCGCCTGGAGAATCGTGAGCGCCGTCGATGGCATTGTGGTTTCGAATCCGAGCCCGAAAAAGACAATCTCCTTTTCGGGATGCAGGCGGGCAAGTTTGAGTGCGTCGAGAGGTGAATAGACCATGCGCACATCAGCGCCTCCGGCTTTCGCCTGCAGCAGGCTCTTCTTTGAGCCCGGCACCCGCATGGCGTCGCCGAAGGTTGTGAAAATCACGCCCGGCGTCTCGGCAAGCGCGACGCAATCATCGACCCTCCCCATCGGCAGCACGCAAACCGGGCAACCGGGTCCATGCACGAGCTCGATCTCATCCGGCAGCATGGTCTCGACGCCGAATTTGAAGATTGTATGCGTGTGACCACCGCACACTTCCATGAGCGAGAGCGGGCGATGGCGGCAGACATCGATCCTTGCGATGAGCTGTTTGATTTCGCGCAGCAGCGCCTGAGCCTTGAGCGGATCGCGGAACTCGTCCACATATTTCATCGGCTTTGCTCCTAGCTATTCGGCTGCGCGAATTTGGAGATTGCCCCGCTCGTCGGCCAGAAACGTGTGCACGAGATCCCAAAGAATGTGATAGATCGCGACGTGGCACTCCTGAATGCGGTGGATGCTGTCGGTTTCGACGGTCAGGCAATGGTCGAGACCGATCCACGCCATCTCTCCACCGGTGTTCCCGGCCAGGCCGATGGTCCTTAGCCCGATCTCCTTCGCTTTGAGAAAGGCCCTGACCAAGTTGGCCGAATTGCCGCTGGTCGAGATGCCGATTAGGCTGTCGCCGGGCCGCCCATGGGCGATGATCTGGCGTACGAATATATGTTCGAAGCCGACATCGTTGCCGACGGCCGTCATCATCGTGCTGTCGCAAGTAAGGTCGATGGCGCTCAATGCCGGACGGCCGGTCGTGATCGGGTGCAAAAACTCAACGGCAACGTGGGCGGCGTCGCAGCTCGAGCCGCCATTGCCCATGGAGAACAGCCGCCCGTCGCGGCGGTAGGAGTTCGGCGATCGTCCGGGCGGCGTCCACCACGGACTGGCCATTCTTGGTGAAAAAGGCTTCAAATACGTTTTGATGATGCTGCGCTTTCTGCCTCACCGACTCGACGAGCGCTGCGTTCAATGCGCGCGCATCGGCTTTCCTGCCGTGCAGAAACGGGTAGAGCTCTTGCAAACCTTCGTCATTAGACATGTGCGCAGTCCTTCCAACCGGAGGCCGTCGAAGTCCGTCAGGCGTGATCTGCCATTTGCATCGCATCGAGCTCCGGCTCGACCTCCCCAAGTTCTTCTAAAATTTTCAGCGTTGCCGCCGCCTCCTGCTCGTCGATACGGCTCATGGCGAAGCCGACATGGACAAGCACCCAATCGCCGACGCACGCTTCGATAGGATGATCGTCACTGACGACGCACACCAGATTAATCTCGCGCCGTACGCCCGAAACATTGACGATGCCAAGCGCGTTGCCAGGATCCGAAATCGCGATAACCTGTCCGGGAATGCCTAGGCACATGATGTCACCCTTCTGCGTGGCCGGCTCCGCAACGTGATCGATCGAGCGGCTGCTATCGCCGCCTGTCCAAGCGACAGTCCGCCGTCGTTGGCAGGGATCTGGCAGTGCGTGAGCACAGTCAGGCCGAGGCCTCGGAGCGCGCCGCTGACTTCCTCTACCAACAACCTGTTTTGGAACGAGCCTCCGGAAAGGGCCGCCACTCGCTCGATCCTTCGATTTTCCCGCTCGAAAATGTGATCGACCATCTCGATGATTGCTCCCGCCAGTCCGCGATGAAACCGCGCCGCCACCACGCCTGCCGGGGTATGATCCTCTAGATCACCTAGAATCGCCCGCCACAATGGAGAAAAATCCATCGTCGTAAGCTCGCCGAAAGCGGAAGCTTGCATGTGAAGCGGCATAGGATAGCCATTCTCCGACGCAAGGGCGCGCGCATCGGTGATGCTCTCGAGCTCGATTGCGGCTTGGCCTTCGTAGCTTACGGCGTCCCTACAGAGTCCGACCGCGGCTGCGACGGCGTCGAACAGCCGTCCGCACGAACTCGACGGGGGACTGTTGATCCCTTGGCTCATTATCGCGCCGACCATACCCAGCGGCTTGGTCTCGAGGTATCGCACAAGCTCCAGCCCTGCATGCTCCCGCTTGCACCTCTCCCAGCCAATCGCAGCCTCAAGATGGGCGAAAGTGTTGCGCCAGGGTTGACGAACGGCCTGAGCGCCGCCCGGCATCGCCACCGGCGGGAAGCATCCAACCCGTTCGAACGTTTTGTAGTTGGCGAGCAGGAACTCGCCACCCCAAAGCGCGCCATCTGGACCGAACCCAAGGCCGTCAAGCGCAATGCCGAGAACAGGGCGCGTGTCGAGCGGGATCGCGTTCTCCGCCAAACAGCTCGCGATGTGGGCGTGGTGGTGCTGGATCTCCTCAATCCGGCATCCGTCCGCCAACGCCCGCTCTCGGCCGAGTTTGGAGGAGAGATATTCGGGGTGCATATCAACCGCGATCGCCTCAGGCGCGTGATCGTACAGCGCCAAATACAGCGAGAGGGCTTTTTGGTAATCGGCGAGAGTGGCCGCGTCCTCCAAGTCGCCAATGTGCTGGGAGAGAATCGCCTGCCCGTCTTTCAGGAGGCAGAAGGTGCTTTTGAGTTCCCCACCAAGCGCGAGCAGCGGACCGGCGCGCTCGAAACCCGAGGGCAATCTGACCGGGGCCGGAGCATACCCGCGGGCGCGGCGGACGAGACGCGGTTTGCCGAACATGAACTCGGACCACGGAATCGTCCAACCGGTTCACGATGTCGCGATTATGGAAGAGCCCATAATCGGCGATCTCGGACAGACGGCGCCTTGCTTCCTCATTGTCCGTACATTGTGGCTCTTGCGAAAGATTGCCGCTGGTCATCACAATGGCCCTTTCGACGTCCCGCAGCAGCAGATGATGCAAGGGCGTATTGGGAAGCATGAACCCGAGAGTCGCAAAGCCCGGAGCCACCGCGTCAGCTACGCGATTGCAGCCCGTCACGGGCAAGATCACAATCGGCGCCGCCGCACCCTTGAGCAGCATCTCTTCCTGACTGTCGACGGCGCAATACCGCCGAATGACGTCTAGGTCTCGCCCCATCAGTGCGAAAGGTTTGGCGTAGCGCCGTTTGCGGCGGCGAAGCCGAGTAACCGTATCCTCGTTGCAGGCGTCGCAGGCGAGATTGAAGCCTCCCAGTCCCTTGATCGCGATGATCGATCCGGTGAGGAGCAAATCGCTCGCCGCCTCTGCCGCATCGCAGCCGCCGAGGCGATGCGGCTCGGTCCCGCCATCAACGAAGCGCTCGAGCCATGCATGCGGTCCGCAAGAAGGGCAGGCTGTCGGTTGAGCATGGAAGCGGCGATCTTCTGGATTTTCGTACTCGGCCCGGCATGCCGGACAAAGGGGGAACCCCGCCATGCTGGTGTTGCGCCGGTCGTAGGGGATCTCCCGCACGATCGAGAGCCGCGGCCCGCAAAGCGTACAATTCGTGAACGGATAACGGTAACGGCGATCTAAGGGATCAATCGTTTCGCCAAAGCATTCAGAGCAGGTCGCCACATCCGGACCAACGGCCGTATGCGCCTCGCCGGCGCGGCTTGATGCGATACGGAACACCCCATCGGCCGGACTATCTCCCGAGAGCATCCATTCGACCGTATCGATGCGGGCAAGCGGCGGCGGCTGGTCTTCGAGCTGTCTGAGAAACCGGTCGAGGTCGACAGGCCGGCCCCATGCCCGGATCATAACGCCTTCGGCGTCGTTCCACACGTCACCCGCGAGGCCGCAGTCCCGCGCCAGGCGCCAGACGGCGGGGCGAAAGCCAACTCCCTGCACAAGGCCGCGGACGCGGATCGCCCGTCCTTCCGGCGGCGGAGAGGCTGTGGCGTCCGGCATTGCGGCCATCATATTCTTCGAATTCTAGAGCTCGCGCAGATTGATCACGATTTCAGCCACGATCAGCGCTATGGGCGTCCCACCGCGATTTTAGATCCGCACCCCTTCTGCCGCCTCCTTCAACATTTCGGCGCTCCGCTTCAATGCGGCAAGCTCCCAGCGTCGAGATTTGGCATGAAAGTCCTCACCACGCCACTTGCGCCGAGCACGCGCGGCAGGGACAGCGCCACGTCGCGCACGCCGTGGCATTCCGCCGTGAACATGGAGCAGGTGATCAGCGCGCGCTCGTCGCCCTGAATAACCTGAGCCATTCGGGCGAGGCCGGCGCCGACGCCGAACCAGGTCGCTCCTTTGCCCTGGATAATAGCATAGGCGGCGCGGCGCACTGCGGTATCAATGCGGCTGCGGTCAGCCTCTGCCAGTTCCCGCCCCATCTGGCGGGCGGCGTCCGCCGCCGACAGGTCGCCGACCACGGCGCCTGACCAGTGCAACACCTCGCTGTCGCCATGTTCGCCCAGCACGCGGGCATCGATGTATGCCGGGCTGATCCCGAGATGTTCGGCGAGCAGCGTGCGGAACCGCGCCGAGTTCGAGGATCGTACCGGACCCGATTACCCGTTCCGGCGGGATCCCGTGCCGGGCGGCGAGGACTGTCACAATCCGCGTCATGATGTCGACCGGATTCGACGCCACCAGAAAGATGGTGTTTGGCGCCGCAGCCAGCACGCTCGGCACGATCTCGGCAAAGATGTCCGCGTTGCGCGACAGCAGGTCCAGCCGGCTCTCCCCGGGCTTCTGGGCAGCGCCGGCCGCAAGCACGACAATGCCCGCGCCGTCGAGATCGGCCGCCACCCCGGCGCGGACCCGGATGGGATGCGTCCAAGGCGTGGAGTCCAGGATGTCGTGCGCTTGGGCCACCGCTAGATCCGCATTGCGATCGACCAGCACAATCTCCGAACCCACGCCATGCATCGTCATGGCATAAGCAGCGGTGGAGCCGACATTCCCGGCTCCGACGATCCCGATCTTCATGCTCTTCCTCCTACATACACATAGCGAACGGGATGTTCCAGCAGCAATGCGTGAACATAGTGCGCGCGAAGCAGCGCCTCGGGCTGAGCAAGCCGATCGGCGCGCAGGCGCCCGCGGATCTCCTCGACCGAACTGGCGCCATGCGCCTCGATCCATTCCGCCAAGCCCCGCACCAAATGGTCGAGATGCCCGGGTCCGTCGCGCAACAATGAAGATGCCGTCTGGACCACGTCCGCGCCGGCAAGCAAGTATTTGATCACCTCTTCTGATCCTTCCACGCCTCGTCCACCTGCAAGGCTCAGCGGCGTCTTTCCGGCAAGCAAGGCGATCCACATTAGCGGCAAGCGGATCTCCTCCACTGTCGACAAACGCGAGCTGGGACGGAACGTTAGCGTCTCAAGATCGATGTCAGGCTCGAGGTACCGGTTGAACAGAACGATCCCCCTGGCGCCAGCGCCAGCGATGTCGGCGGCGAGATGAGCCGGCGCGGTGAAGTTCGGACTGAGCTTCACAGCGACGGGAATAGTTACCGCTGCGCAAACTTCGCGCACGGTATCTACCAGTCTTTCTTCGACCTCGGCGGAGGTCTCCTCCGGGTCGGTTGGGATGTGGAAGAGATTGAGCTCGAGCGCCGCCGCCCCCGCTTCCTGTAGATCGGCGGCGATGCCAATCCAGCCTTCGTGCGTGATTCCGTTCAGGCTGGCGATCAGCGGCGCCGAAACGCTTTCGGCCGCGCGCCGGATCATCTCGACATGGGCCGCGAGTGCGCCCCGATAACCCGGAAGCGGCGGCAAGTAGCTCGCCACCTCGGCATTCTCGGCTCCGATCGCGCCGGCGGCTTCGAACGCCGCTTCCTCGGCCCGAACTTCCTCCTCATAGACCGATGCCGCGACGATCGCCGCCGCCCCCCCATCCTCCAGCCGGCGGATGCCGTCGAGGGTCGCGGACAGCGGCGAGGCGCTGGCGACGACGGGATGGGCCAGAGACAGGCCGAGATAGCTCGTCTGCAGGTTCATTGCGCAGCCTCCGTTGTCTTCGCGTCACGGGTGACAGCTTCACGAGTGACAGCTTCATCCTGCCAGAACGGGTGGAACCGCGTTCCCTCGCGCGCCGCCATGTCCTCATAGAGGCGGTAGCGCGCGTCCACCGTGGCTTGGATCTGACGCAGCAACACCCGCGCTTCTTCGGGTCGCGTCTGAGTGAGCATCCGGAAGCGGAGCTCGCGGTAGACAAAGTCTTCGGCGGGCAGTCTCGGGCGCGTGCTGTCAAGGCGCAAAGGATTCATGTCGGCCCGACGCATCCTCGGATCGTACCGGAACAGCGGCCAATACCCGCTGGCGACCGCCCGATGCTGCTGGTTCATTCCATCGCGCAGATCGTAGCCGTGTGCGATACAATGACTATATGCGAGGATGAGCGACGGCCCCTCATATGCCTCAGCGTCGCGCAGAGCCTGGATCGTCTGTTCCGGACTGCCGCCCAACGCGACCTGCGCGACGTAGACGTAGCCGTAGGCGATGGCCTGAAGCGCCAGGTCCTTGCGCGGTGTGCGTTTGCCCGCGGTGGCAAACTTCGCCGTGGCTCCGAGCGGGGTCGCCTTCGAGGACTGACCGCCGGTGTTGGAATAGACCTCGGTATCCAGCACCATGACGTTGACATTGCGGTCTTGGGCCAACACGTGGTCGAGCCCGCCGGCGCCAATGTCGTAGGCCCATCCATCACCCCCCACGATCCACAGGCTCCGGCGCACTAGGTATTCCGCCAAGGCCAGCAGATCACGCGCCGGCTCATCCGTCGCGTCGCCCAGCGCGCGCCTCAGCTCGTCGACCCGCGTACGCTGGACGGCGATCTCGCTATCGGTGCGCTGAGGCGCATTTAGAATCTCCTCGGCGAGGCGGGGCCCAACGCGATCGGCCAACCTGCCGACGAGGGCGCGCGCCATGGCGGCCTGATGGTCGACTCCGAGACGCATGCCGAAGCCGAACTCCCCATTGTCCTCGAACAGGCTGTTGCTCCACGCCGGGCCTCGCCCGTCGGGGCCGGCGCGCCACGCCAGTGCCGGCAAGTTGCCGCTAGAGATCGAAGTGCAGCCGGTGGCGTTGGCGATCTGCAAGCGGTCGCCGAACAGTTGCGAGAGAAGCTTCAGGTAAGGGGTCTCGCCGCAGCCCGCGCAGGCGCCAGAGAATTCGAACAGCGGCCGCACGAACTGCAGTCCCCGCGAGAGGTGCAGGTCGACCTGTTCCCGAGTGTGTTCCGGCAGCGAGTTCGAAAAACGCGAGGTCGCGCCGTCCGGACTCCACCAACGGAATCCGTTCGCTGAGATTGATCGCCCTGACCTCAGGATCGAGTGGATCGTGGGCCGGACAATGATCGATGCAGATCCCGCATCCCGTGCAGTCCTCGACAGCGATCTGCAGCGTGAACCGCTTCTCGGGGTAGCCGCGCGCGTTGACCGGCGCCGATGGAAAGCCCTCCGGCGCCTCCTTTAGCAGCGCGCCGTCGTAGGCCTTTGCCCTGATCACGCTGTGCGGACAGACGATGCTGCATTGCCCGCACTGGATGCAGAGATCCGCTTTCCAGACCGGCACCGAGAAGGCCATATTGCGCTTCTCGTATTGGGTTGCTCCGTTCACATAGCTGCCGTCCACTGGCATCGCACTGACCGGGATCTCGTCGCCCCGGCCTGCGAATTGCAGCGCTTCGATGCGTCTGAGCTGGTCGGACGCATTCGCCGGCACGAAAATCCGAAACTCTTCTTTAGAGGTTACGGTATTCGGAACCGTGACTTCATGCAGATGCTCGAGAGCCGCATCGACGGCCGCAAAATTCTTCTGGAGAACGGCGCTGCCCTTCTCGCCGTAACTCTTTTCTATCGAGTGGCGGATACTTTGAATGCCTTCCTCCCGCGGCAAGACGCCGCTGATGGCGAAGAAGCAGGTTTGCAGGATGGTGTTGACCCGCGGCCCAAGCCCCAGCCGCTGCGCGACGCCGCTCGCATCGATCACGAAGAGGCGCAAGCGCTTGTCGACGATATGCTGCTGCACCGGTCGAGGCAGATGGTCCCACACGGACGCTGCATCGTAAGGGGAATTGATGAGGACCGTCGCCCCCTGCTTGGCGGGACGCAAGACGTCCAATTTATTCAGAAAGTCGAACTTGTGAACGCCGATGAAATCGGCCAATTGCACGAGATAGGGAGCGGTGATCGGAGCGTTGCCGAAGCGCAAGTGGCTGATCGTCTCTCCGCCAGATTTGTGGCTGTCATAGACGAAGTATCCTTGCGCGTAGCGTCCTGGATCCTCGCCCAGTATCTTAACGGTGTTCTTGTTCGCTCCGACGGTTCCGTCAGAACCGAGACCATAGAACAGCGCGCGGCTGATGCCCGGCGGCTCGATATCGAAGCTCGCGTCGACCGGGAGGCTTGTTCCGCAGACATCATCGATGATGCCGACGGTGAAGCCGGTGCGCGGTTCCTTTTCCTTGAGGTGATCGAATACCGCCTTAGCCATCCCCGGCGTGAAATCCTTTGACGACAGGCCGTATCGGCCGCCGACCACGAGCGGCAGAGTGTTGCGCGCGCCGCGCGCGACGGCGTCCGCCAGTGTTTGTGTGACGTCAAGGCAGAGCGGTTCGGTCGGCGCGCCCGGCTCCTTAGCGCGGTCGAGCACCGCAATGCGACGGACGTTTGCCGGCAGCGCCGCGAGAAAATCTTTGGCTGACCACGGCCGGTAAAGGCGCACCTGCAGCACGCCGACGCGCTCGCCTTGCGCGCCCAAATGCGCGGCCGTCGCACGGAGCGTCTCGGCGGACGAGCCCATGGTGACCACGACACGCTCCGGGTCTGGATGACCATCGTAGCGGAACAGGTGATATTGGCGGCCAGTCAGCGTCGCGAGGCGATCCATGGCGCGCTGCACTATGCCAGGCGTTGCGAGGTAATAGGGGTTTACTGTTTCTCGCGCCTGAAAGAACGTGTCCGGGTTATGCGCGGTGCCGCGCGTCACAGGCCGCTCGGGGCTCAGCGCCCGCTGCCGATGCGCGCGCACGAGATCGTCGTCGATCATCGCTCGGATCTGCTCGTCCGACAGCATCACGCACGTATTCACCTCATGCGACGTGCGGAACCCGTCGGTGAAATGGATAAACGGCACCCGCGCCTCGAGCGTCGCCGCCTGGGCCACCAGCGCAAGATCGTGCGCCTCCTGCACCGACCCCGCGCTGAGCAGGGCGAAGCCGGTTGAGCGGACCGCCATTACGTCCGAATGGTCGCCGAAGATCGACAGAGCCTGTGTGGCGATGGCTCGGGCCGCAACGTGGAAGACGCAAGCGGTAAGCTCGCCTGCAATCTTGAACATGTTCGGCATCATCAGGAGCAGGCCTTGTGAGGCGGTGAAGGTGGTGGTCAAAGCGCCGGCCTGGAGCGCGCCGTGCACCGCGCCGGCGGCGCCGCCCTCCGCCTGCATCTCCTGGACGAATGGCACCGCGCCCCACAGATTCTTCTGCCCATTTGCCGACCACTCATCGGCCATTTCGGCCATCGGCGACGACGGTGTCATCGGGAAGATCGCGCAGCCATCGTTGATGCGGTAGGCGACGTGAGCGACGGCGGTGTTGCCGTCGAGGGTCGCGATCGTGTCCATGATTGTCTTTCTCCTTAGGTCTCGCCCCGGTTAAACGCGGAGGCGGAAGCGTTGTGGCGCGAGCGGCTCGCCGAACGTGCCGAGCGGTCCGGTCGCCGGCGGCGATTCGGGCTGCATTTCGATGGCGTGGCAGGGGCACTGCTCGAAGCAGATCCCGCAACCCGTGCAGAGGTCGGGATCGACGCGATAACCGCGACCGTGGCCGAGACGGATGATCGCTTGCTCGGGGCACGACGCGAAGCAGTTGTCGCATTCGAAGCAGTTACCGCAGGAAAGGCACCGCCCGGCTTCCGTTCTTGCCTCCTCCTGGCTGAGGCCATGCACGACTTCGGCGAAGGAGGCGCGGGCGGCGAGCGGCAGTTCCTGCTCGGCATGCCGGAGCGTTTCCAGGAATATGGGTAAATCCAGCATCCTGAAATCGACCGGCGGGTGCTTGGGCGGCCGCTCGTAGCGTGCGCCGTTGAGATAGGCGTCGATGGCGCGAGCCGCATGCTTGCCCATGCCCACCGCTGCCGTCATGGTCCGCGCGCCGCCCACCATGTCGCCGCCGGCAAAGACGCCGCGATGTCCGGTCATGAGCTGGTCGTCGACGGCAACCACATCATCGGGACCGATCGCGACCCCTGGAACGCCGCGGAGGAAATCGAGCTCGCTGTGCTGGCCTACCGCCAGCACCAGGCTGTCGATGGGCAATGTCTCAAACCGCCCCGTGGGTATCGTGCTGCCGTCCGGTCCCATTTCGACGCCTTCGATGGTCACCCCTTTCGCCCCGAACTGGCTCGCGACGGAGAGCCAGCGGATTTTCACCCCCTCGGCGAAGGCTTCTTCAGACTCGGCTGGCTGCGCTTCCATATGCGGGCGGTCATAGCGGAAGATCAGCACCGCCTCTTCCGCGCCAAGCCTCTTAGCAACGCGGGCGATATCCATCGCGGTATCGCCACCGCCGATCACGCCGACCACGCGGCCGAGGCGCGGCGGCCGCCCCTGCGCTGCTTCCTCCAGCAGGGTTAGGCCCTCGATCAGCTTGCGCCCGTCCGCGGTCGGGATATCGAGCCGATTGCCGGCTTGCGCTCCGACGGCGAGGAACACCGCGTCGAAGCCGCCTTTCTGCTTCTCGGCCAGCGCGTCTTCCACCTTCTGGCCGCAGGTGATCGTCGCGCCCATTGCGGTAATGCGCGCGATTTCCTCGTGGACGACGTCGCGCGGCAGGCGATAGGCGGGAATGCCCCAGCGCATCATCCCGCCAGGCTCCTCGGTCGCCTCGCGAACCTCCACGGCATGGCCGAGCCGCGTCAGGTGATAGGCGCAGGAAAGACCGGCGGGACCGGCGCCGACGATCAGGACGCGACGGCCGGTTGGCTCGCCGCGGAGCGGGCGCCATTTCTCCTGCCGAGCAACATCGCCCACAAGCCGCTCGACGGCGTGAATGCCTACGGCGGCGTCGAGTTCTCCTCGATTGCACTTGCTCTCGCACGGGTGATAACAGGCCCGACCGTGCACGGCTGGAAAGGGATTATCCTCGAGAATCTGACTCCACGCCTGCCGCCATCGGCCGGCCCGCGCATGCTCGAGCCAAGCTTGAATATTCTCTCCAGCCGGACAAGCCGCGTTGCAGGGCGGGAGGTGGGCGATCCAGTGCGGCAGTTGCTGTCTTGTCGCTCCCGTGCCCGCGGCTGTCGCATGAACGCGAGTGGCGTCGGCTTGCTTCAGCATCAGTATGATCCTCCAGCTTGTTGGGCGTACCCTGCCTTAGAACTCCTCGTGAGTGAGCCCTTTGAAGCGCAACTTCGGTCGATCGAACCGCGCGACGGCATTACGAACGTGCTGCGTATCGGTCAGCGGCTCTTTACATTGGTTCGGAAACGCAAAGACGGTGTCGGGCAAGTCGCTTTGCCGGAAGCCGCCCATGTTCCTCGTGAGGCATCCAGGTCGTTTGCACTGGGAACTCCTTGGTCTCATTCTTTCGGCGCTCGTCTCGCCGCGGCACCGGTTTCGCGAAGCAGGAAGGTGAGGGTGATCGCGATCGCGATCACGGCCACCCAGACGATGCCTGCGCGCTGAAACACGGCCATCGATAGCGGCCCGCCGCCTTCGAACCGCATCAGCAGCCCGCCGAAGGCCGGCGCCGCCACTGCGCTGAAAATGAACACAAGAAAGTTCATGGCGCCTGTCGCACTTCCCTTCACCTCGTCCGGATTGACCTCCTTAATCACCGTGTAGGGGATCATCGCCGCGCCGGACCCGATTCCCAGCGCCAGCCCGGTGACCCAGAGCAATACTGGGTCGGCGGGCCCAAGCAGGAGCACGGCGATCCTCGACAACAGCATTACCGCCGCGCCGGCGATCAGTACCGGCTTGCGACGGCCGATCCTGTCCGCGACGTAGCCGAGCAGGGGACAGCCGATCGCCCAGCCGAACGGCACGATTGCGACATGATTGACCGCTGATTTCGTGGGCGAGGCCGAAGCTCTCAACCATCATCGGGACAGCCCAGATCATGGCGTAAATCGTCGTCGGAAGAAACAGCAGGCCCCCGATGATGCCGCAGAGATAGGATTGCGGATTGGTCAGCACCACCTTGTATGGCGCGAACATCTGGAGCAGGGTGCCTTGACCGGCAGGCGTGCGGTCCTTCTCTGCTGGCGTTGCAATGAACATGATAATTGCAAGAATGAAGACAACCACTCCAGAATAAAGCCAGAAGTCTTGCCAGCTTATCACGCCATGAACGAGGGGAGAGACGGCAAACTGGCCGGCCGAGCCGCCCAGCATTCCGAACATCTGGGTTGCGCCAATGGCCGTCGCCAAGTAGCGCGCCGGAAAACCGTGGGCCGCAAGGTAAACTGCGCCAACAAACGCGAAGGCCGATCCGGCCCCTTGCAGAAGTCTGCCGATCTGCGCTTCGGTGATGCTGCCCCAGCCGAATAGAACGGCACCCGCAGCGAGACATGCGACGCCTGCGGGAATTGTCCACTTTGCGCCATAACGGTCGAGCGAAGCGCCCGCGAAAAGCGCAAAGGCCGCATAGGTATAGTAATACAAGCCGAGCAGCGAACTAAGGCCAAGCGCATTCAAGCCCCAGGCGCTCGTCAACTCGGGCACCATCACACCCGGCGCCGATCTTAGAGCATATTGTATGAAATAGAAAAGCGAGCAGAGTAACCAGGCTCCGATGAAAATCGGATAAAAATCGCGCGAGCTCCGCGCGCCTTCGGGCTGTGGCGACGCCATGACCGGACTCCTTAACCATGACTGTAATCTCACCACGACCACGGCTTTCTGGCCTTTCTGCCTGCCCTTGCAGACGCCGTAGGACACAAGCCCTAGGCGATGAAAGGGCGGGGGCGGCACCGCTTACCGTTGTGGACATGTGCACCACCATTTCTGCCTCCTCGGATTATGGCGGCCACGCACACTGCTTTTCCCTAGCTAGCACGGGAGCGGGCTAGGGGTCATTGATTTAGGTCAAAGGCGCGGCAGACCGTACTGACCCTTCAAATATTTGCTTTGGTATTGCCAAGTTTAAAGTTCTCGAATCCAACAGGCAAATAAAATGTTTCGAAGACTGGCAAACTGCCATGAACCGCGTCTTGGTCAATCTCCGCGTAGGCAGTCTCCTCTCAGTCGCCAATCTGACCCGCCAAGATTGGCTTGACTTCCTGCCGGAAATTGGCATCGTCACCAGGACCACAAGTGATCAGCCGGAGCCAACTAGGCGCGTGTTGTTCTTCGCGCCGGGCGATCGAGGGCGCTGCCGTTCTGGTCCCGCGACCATGTGCAATGCGCGGGAGGGGCTATGAATAGTTTCCAAGGCTACAGGTCGCGATTGGCTGCTATTACGGTTTGGGATCAAACGAGCGTTGCATTGGATCATGGGTCGCCGGCGTGATGACGGCGGAACAGGACAAAGCCATGCGCTACCAAAATGCCGCGGCGGTAGAAAGCATTATCGCGGAATTCGCCGCCGACAGAAGCCGCCTTCTCGACATAGCGGAGGCGGTGCAGCTACGCTTCGGTTACATCAGTGACGACGCGGTACAGACGATCGCCACCGGTCTTGGCATACATCCCGTCGAAGTCGAGGACATGGTGTCCTTCTATTCCTTCCTCGACCGGGAACCTCGAGGACGCTTCCGGATCCGCCTTTCCAAAACGCCCATCTCCTTCATGAGGGGCGCAAAGGAGGTCGCGCGTGCTTTCGAGGCGGCGCTCGGCCTGTCGCTCGGCGAGACATCGCCAGATGGCATGTTCACGCTCGAATGGACGAATGATATTGGCATGGCCGATCAGGAGCCGGCTGCCCTTGTGAACAGGAGGGTGCTGACGGCGCTTACGCCGGCGGACGTGCCAGTGATCGTTGCCGCACTGAAACAACACGGAAATAATGGCGGCCCGCCTCCGTTTCCCTCGGATCCCTCCGAGGGCGCCATACTGCCGAATGCGACGGTGCGGTCGAGCCTTGTACAGTCCGGAGCGCTTCTTTCGGGGCCGCGTGATCGCGCCGGCGGAACCCTCGCGGCCTTGGCAGCCTCGCCCGAACAGGTGATCGAGGAAATCACCAAGTCCCAAGCTTCGGGGCCGCGGCGGCGCCGG
The DNA here is from genome assembly GCA_963789645.1 of uncultured Alphaproteobacteria bacterium. Taxonomy (GTDB): domain Bacteria; phylum Pseudomonadota; class Alphaproteobacteria; order Rhizobiales; family Beijerinckiaceae; genus Methylocapsa. The sequence goes on from CAWBLM010000014.1 coordinate 58,403, forward strand.
CTTTCCCACGGGAATGAAATGGCGGCTGACGCGCAAAGCGGTTGGCAAGGACCACTACGTCGTCTGCAACGCCGATGAGGGAGAGCCTGGCACATTCAAGGATCGCGTTCTGCTGTCGGAATTTCCGGATCTCGTTTTCGACGGCATGACGATCGCCGGCTATGCGCTTGGCGCGCACCATGGGCTCGTCTATCTCCGAGGCGAATATGCTTATCTCTGGGACAGCCTTCAGGAAACCCTGAAGGCCCGCCGTAGCCTCGGGCTTGCTCGGAACCAATATCTGCGGCGGCGACGGATTCGATTTCGATATCCGCATCCAGCTAGGCGCGGGCGCCTATATCTGTGGCGAGGAGTCGTCGCTGATCGAATTGCTGGAAGGCAAGCGGGGTGCGCCGCGCGACCGGCCGCCTTTCCCAACCGAGCGGGGCTACCTGCAACAGCCGACCGCCATCGACAATGTTGAGACATTCGTCTGCGCCGCCCGCATCATGGAAAAAGGCGCCGCCTGGTTTACGGGTTACGGCACGAAGGAATCGACCGGCACGAAGCTTATGAGCGTCTCGGGCGATTGCGCCCGTCCGGGCGTTTACGAGGTGCCATTCGGGATCACGGTGAACGAGCTTCTCGATCTGGTCGGCGCGCCGGACGCTGGTTATGTCCAGGTGAGCGGCCCCTCCGGGCAGGCCGTTGCGCCGAAGGATTTCGGCCGCTGCATCGCCTACGAGGATCTATCGACCGGCGGTTCGACCATGATCTTCGGTCCGTACCGCGACGTGCTCGATATCGCGCTGCAATTCGCCGATTTCTTCGTCGAAGAATCCTGCGGCTGGTGCGCGCCATGCCGCGTTGGCACCACTCTGCTCAAGCAAGGAATGGAGAAGATCGTCGCCGGTCGCGCGACCCTTGCGGACCTTGCTGCGGCGGAAGCTCTTGGTCAGCACCGTCATGCGGATGAGCCGCTGCGGCCTCGGCCAGACGGCGCCCAATCCCGATCCTGACCACGATGCGCAACTTTCCCGAACTCTACGAGGCTCGGCTCGCATCCGTCCCGTTCACGCCGCTCGTCACCTTGCACGATGCCTTGAGCGAAGCGGTCGAGGTTCAGGGCCGCGAGTTGTCCTGGTCCAAGACCGCGAGCCGTAACCGAGGAGGCCTAGAATGGACGCTGCAACCATCCAGCTTCACGCATCGACGGGGTTGAAGTCGACGGCGACCGAGGGCCAATCGGTGATAGAGGCTTGTGACGCGGCCGGGATCTATATTCCGCGCCTGTGTCACCATCCGGATCTCGAACCCTCGGGCAACTGCCGTGTCTGCACCTGCAAGATCAATGGCCGCAACAGTGCCGCCTGCGTGACCCCAGCCGCCCATGGCATGGTGATCGAGAATAACACGCCGCAGCTTACCGACGACCGGCGCACCATCATCGAAATGCTTTTCGTCGAAGGCAATCATCCTTGCCCGTACTGCGTGGCGAGCGGCGATTGCGAACTGCAGGCGCTCGGCTACCGCCTCGGCATGATGGCGCCCACTCAGCCTTATCAATGGCCCGCGCGGAAGATCGACGCAACGCATCCCGATATTTATCTCGATCACGACCGTTGCATCCTTTGTTCGCGCTGCATCCGCGCCTCGCGGATGGAGGACGGCAAGACCGTATTCGGTTTTGAGGGACGCGGGATCGCCATGCGATCTGAACGTTGATGCCCAAGGTGGCCTCGGGGATACCCAGATGGCCGCCATCGACAAGGCGGCCAGCGTCTGCCCGGTCGCCTGTATCGTGATCAAGCGTGACAGCTATTGGGTTCCAAATGGCAGCCGCCGCTTCGACAAGGCGCCCATCGGCAGCGACATCGAGGCGAAACGGAAGAGACCTCAATCATGATCGCCAGCTCAGCCGCAGTTCAAGCGAAAAGCCCGACCGCGGCCATTGGTAAGCCGAGGCTTGCCACCTGTGCTCTGACGGGCTGTTTCGGGTGCCACATGTCGCTGCTGGATATCGATGAGCGGATCCTTGAGCTGGTCGACCTCGTCGATCTCGACGTCTCGCCCTTAGATGACAAGAAGATCGTTCGATCGGCCTGTCGATGTCGGTTTCGTCGAAGGCGGCTGCTCGAACGAGTACAACGTCAAGGAACTCAGGGAATTTCGGAACCATTGCAGGATCCTGGTTTCGGTCGGCGCCTGTGCGATCAATGGCGGGGTTCCGGCGATGCGCAACACGCATTGGTCTTCAGGAGTGCCTGGAGGCCGTTTATCTCCACGGGCCTTCCCTCGAAGGCGGTGGCATGATTCCGAACGACGAAGACCTGCCGCTTCTGCTGGACCGTGTCTACCCCTCGCACGAGGTCGTGAAGATCGATTACTTCCTGCCTGGTTGCCCGCCCTCCGGCGACGCCATCTGGGAAGGATTGAAGGCGTTGCTCACCGGCAAGACGCCAGCGTTGCCCTACCGTCTCTGCAAGTACGAATAAGGTCCCTCGGAAAGATTATGGCCATGAGCGAGGTCCAGCTCAGCCAAGGGCCGCGCAAGATCGTTATCGATCCGGTTACCCGCGTCGAAGGCCACGGCAAGGTCACCATCCGGCTCAACGGGGCTGGCGAGGTGGATCAGGCGCGGTTCCACATCGTCGAATTCCGCGGATTCGAGCGGTTCATCCAAGGACGGATGTTTTGGGAGGTTCCAGTCATCATCCAGCGTCTCTGCGGTATCTGCCCAGTCAGCCATCATCTGGCCGCCGGCAAGGCGATGGACATCGTCGCCGGAGTGGACAAGGTGACCCCCACGGCGGAGAAGATGCGGCGGCTGATGCACTACGGCCAGATAATGCAGTCTAACGCCCTCAATTTCTTCCACTTGGCCGCACCTGATTTGCTGTTCGGGTTTGAAGCGCCGGTTGCGCAGCGAAATATCATCGGAGTGATCGAAGCATTCCCAGAGCTTGGCAAGTGGGCGATCTTCATACGCAAGTTCGGCCAGCAGGTGATCGCTGCAACGGGAGGTCGGCGCATCCATCCGAGACTTTGCATCCCGGGCGGCGTCAACCAGAGCTTGTCCGTAGAGCACAGAGATGCGCTGCGGAAAGACATCGATCAGATTACCCATTGGTGCTGCGAAGCGCTCGAAGTACACAAATCCTTTGTCCGCTCGCATGAAAAACTGCATGAAACCTTCGCGAGCTTCCCCTCGAGCTACATGAGCATTGTGGGGACAGATGGCGCCATGGACCTCTACGACGGCTCGCTCCGCGCGATCGATGCGAGTGGAACGCCAATATTCGAAGGAGTCCATCCGGCCGAGTACCGCGATTATCTGATCGAGGAAGTGCGCTCGTGGAGCTACATGAAATTCCCGCACATCCGCTCGCTCGGCCGCGAGGACGGTTGGTACCGGGTCGGGCCCCTGGCCCAGCTAAATTGCTGCGCCTTCATAGGCACGCCCATCGCGGAGGCTGCGCGGAAGGATTTCATGGCTCTCGGGAACGGCGGGCCTGTCCATGCGACCCTGGCCTATCATTGGGCCCGCTTGATCTGCATGATTCACTGTGCCGAGGCGATCAAGGATCTTCTGTTTGACGACGACCTCCAGGGAACCGATCTGGTTGTGACCGGCGAGCGCCGCCCAGAGGGCGTTGCCATCATCGAGGCGCCGCGTGGCACGCTCCTGCATCACTACGTCGTAGACGACAACGGGCAAGTGACGGCTGCGAATCTCATCGTCTCCACAACCAACAACAATGAGGCCATGAACCGCTCGGTGAAAAAAGTCGCGGTGGACGACCTCACCGGGCATGAAATTACCGAAGGGCTTTTGAACCACATCGAGGTCGCGATCAGGGCCTATGACCCGTGCCTCTCTTGCGCCACGCACGCGCTCGGACAGATGCCACTCATCGTCACGCTCGAGGACGCCGACGGCTCGATCATTGCGACGAGGGTAAAGGAATGAGCTCCGTTTTAACCTACGCGGCCCCCCTTGGCGGCGATACTCGAATTCTGGTTCTGGGCTACGGCAATCCGGGACGCCAGGATGATGGGCTGGGGCCGGCGGTGGCAGCTGCAATCGAAAGGCTAGGATGGCGGAATGTGACCGCCTACGACAATTACCAGCTCACTGTTGAAGACGCGATCGATGTTGCGGAACATGATGTCGTTTGGTTCGTGGACGCCGCGCGGACCGGCCCGGCGCCGTATGTCGTGAGCGATCTTTGGCCCGCGACACGCATCGAATTTACCAGCCATATCGTCCGGCCGGAGGCTATCCTGGCGATAGCTCAGCAATGCTTTAGCCGGTTGCCACGCGCCTTTCTGCTTGGTGTCCGTGGCTACGCGTTCGATTTCCTTGAAGAACTTACGGATGATGCCGCGGACAATCTGCATGCCGCCTTTGCCATGCTCAGCGACCGCATCCGCTCCATTCAAGCCGGAGTTGCGTCATGAATATCGGCCTGGGCAATAAGAGAAAAACCATTCTCCTGGTCGACGGAGACGCCCATGCCCGGGCAACTCTGCGCACTGCGCTGGAAAGCGCCGGCTTCACGGTTGGCGAAGCGGCGAACTTCCGGGAGGGCGAGCGCACGACGCTGCGGATCAAGCCGGATGCCATTCTGGCGGAACTGGGCATGGTAGAGATTATCGACGGGACCGTTTCTTGCAGCATGGTGCCAGTCTACATCGTCAGCACCGCTGCCGATGCGCTTTTCGGCTCCGTGGGGCTGCACGAGCTCGGCATATCTGGCGTATTCCTCAAGCCGATCGATTTCGCGGTTGTGATCCAGACGCTGAGGACGCGCCTTGGAGTCGCCGACAGAGCGGCTTAGGAGAGATAGGGCACATGCATGAAGTGTCTCTCGTCGAGGATGTCGTCGAACTGGTCGCGGCGGAGGCCCGCAAGCAAGCGTTCTCGCGTGTCCGTGTGATCCGCCTCAAGCTCGGCGCGCTCGGGCATGCCGAGCCTGAGGCGCTACGTTTCTGCTTCGATGCAGTCACGAGCGGCACGATCGCGGACGGGGCGCGGCTGGAGATCGAGATGGTGCCGGGGCAAGGCTGGTGTTCCGCGTGCCGACGCAGCGCGCTGCTTGACGAGCGGTTTGCGGCGTGCCCGACCTGCGGAAGCGCGCCGCTTCAGATCGTGGCGGGCGACGAGTTGCGGCTGGCCGAAATCGAGGTTCAGTGATGTGCACGGTATGCGGCTGCGGCACGGCATCCATCGCAGAGGAGAAAGTTGGCGAGCATACGCGCAGCCGAACGAATCCGCTGGCGCATGGTCATCACCATCACGATCACGCGGGCGGAACGATCGATTTCGGAGCGGGTTTGGCAGGTGTGGATATTCCTAGCCTGAGCCAGGACCGGACGATCCGCATCGAGCGTGACATCTTGTCTAAAAACGACGCGTTCGCCGCCGCTAACCGTGCGCGGCTGAAGCGGGACGGCATTTTAGCGCTCAACCTCGTGTCGAGCCCCGGCTCTGGCAAGACCTCGCTGCTGGTCCGCATGATTGCTGAACTGAAGGGGCGGTTTCCAATCGCGGTCATTGAGGGCGATCAGCAAACCTCGAATGATGCCGACAGAATCCGCGCCAGCGGAGCGCCGGCTGTCCAGATCAACACCGGCAAGGGGTGTCACCTCGATGCCCACATGGTCGGCCACGCGCTTGATCATCTGAAGCTTCCGCCGGGCGGTTTGCTGTTCATCGAGAATGTCGGCAATCTTGTTTGCCCGGCCGCCTTCGATCTTGGCGAAGCCCACAAGGTGGTTGTGCTCTCGGTGACCGAGGGCGAGGACAAGCCGCTCAAATATCCCGATATGTTTGCGGCCGCCGATCTGATGCTTTTGAACAAGACCGACCTTCTGCCACATCTGGAGTTCGACGTGAGCGCCTGCCTCGAAGCGGCGCAGCGGGTGAACCCGCGTATAGAGACCCTAGCCATCTCGGCAAGAACGGGCGAGGGCCTACCGGCCTTTTACGCCTGGATCGAGGCGCGCGCCTCGCTGGCGGTCATGCCGCCGGTCGAGCGGGAGTCCCGCTTGAGGGACAAAACCCCCAGCTTTTCTCAAGGTCTTGTAGAATAATGCAATTTACCGAAAACAACATCCGACGAAATCGCGGTGGGCGATAGCGCCTCGGTGACGCGTATTCGCCACCGTCTTCGGGTGCGCGGTCATGCCGCATCTTTACTCACCTCTACGATAGCCTTAGATCAGTGTCGGCCCAAGATACCACAGTGGTAGTGTGAAGTGCCGCGCGACAATCAAGGTGAAAGACGCATTGCGTCGTCTGAAATGCTGCCTAAAATGAACCTGTTACCGATTTGCTCCTTTCGGGCAAGGGGCATAGGCCGATATGAGGCAGATAAGCATGACGACACGCGACGAACTTGTGGCGGCCATAGCGGGCCGATACGCGTGGAGCGGCCGTTCGGAAAAGGGTCGGATCCTTGATGAGTTCGTTGCGGTAACAAAAATGCACCGCAAGCACGCGCAGCGCCTGCTGAGGCAAGCCCAACCACGCCAGCGATCGGCGCCTCGACCAGGACGCCGGATTTACGATGAAGCGGTGCGTGAGGCATTGATCTTGCTGTGGGAGGCATCCGATCGTATTTGCGGCAAACGGCTCGTCAACTTCGGGCATAACGCCAATGGGACCTTCGCCTACGTCACCATCGGCGGCATCAACGAGGTGTTCCGCACCGACACCTTTGAGCAGGTGGCGACTATTCCAGTCGGCAACCTGCCGCACGGCGTCTGGCCCTCCGGCGACGGCTCGCGGATCTACGTTGGCCTTGAGAACGCCGACGGAATGGCAGCGATCGACACCCTGACCAACACGGTGATCGCGACCGTCCCGATCGGCTAGGCGCCGCAGGCCGTCGCCTACGTGCCGGATGCGGTCCCGGAGGGCGCTGGAACGGACAACCTGACACCGCTCGGGGTCGCCGGCGAAGCGACCCATCTCGCCCTGGCGCCGGCAGTGAATGGGAAGCTCGGCAAAGCCGCCACGACCGTCACCCTGTTCGATCAGGGCCTGATCCAGGTACTGCAGGCGTCCGTCACCGGGCTCGTCCCGAAGAGGCCCTATATTCTTGCGCTGGCCGAAAACGCCACGGGGCATGGTCAGCTCCAACCACTATCCGGCTTCGTGACCAACCCGGCGGGCTCGGCCATCGTGAATGCAGCTGGCCCGAACCGGCAGATCGTCCAGAGTAACGCCAAATCCGAACGGCGCTATCTTGTCATCCCCGAAGGGGCGGTCGCCCAAGACCCGCTACGGAGGGCGGTTTTCCGAACGGAATTCGGTGCAGGCGCGTGGACACCGCCAAGATGAATGACATACTCCAACTCATCGAAGCCGCTCATCCCGGCCCTACGCCGCTACGCCCGCGCCTTGCTTCGCGACCGCGACGCCGCCGACGATGCAGTCGCTGTTAGCGACGCCAACTCGAGGGCGTCGGGTTCAATGATCTGGAAGCCAGTTGCTTCACGGCCACCTGGGTGAATGAGCCAACGGCATGCTCTCTCACATTGCAGCGCGCAGCCCTTTATGACCCTGCTCCGGTCTTCTCAGTCCTTGCAGCCTGGCGCACAGAATAAGTCGTAGAGCAAAGCGATGACCTGCTCGGCCTCCTTGCTCGCCAGCGAATAATAGATCGTCTGGGATTCGCGCCGCGTTTTGACCAGCGCGTCCTGGCGCAGCCGGGCGAGGTGCTGCGAGAAAGCGGATTAACTCAGCGCGATCGCCTCGTGCAGAGCGCCGGCGGACTGCTCGCCTTTGTGCAGCTCACAAAGGATCATCAGGCGATAGCGATTGGCGAGCGCCTTGAGAAAGGCCTCTGCGTTGCCAGCCCGTGACGCGAGTTCATCTAATTTCATTGTTGCTAAATTAGATTTTTCTGTTTTATGTGTCAAGCGTTCTCTTTTGGGGATCCCCCTCATGCGTTTCGCCCTCGTCCTGCCCTTGACCGCCATGCTCGCCTCTCAGGCCTACGCGGAGGAGTTTACAGTCCATTCACGCGAAGTCGATGACCGCAAGGCGGTGATCGCGACCGTCGAGCCCGTCCATTTGCTGGTCGCGCGGGCGCGCATCGGCGGCACGATCATCCGCGTCACCGTGAAGGAGGGCGATCGGATCGCGGCCGGGGCCGAGGTTGCGACGGTCGTCGACGAAAAGCTCGCGTTGCAGATGCAGGCGCTCGATTCGCGCATCAAATCGCTGCAGGCGCAACGCGATCAGGCGCAGATCGATTTCGACAGAGCGCAGGAATTGAAGCGCCGCGGCGTCGGGACGCAAATGCAGCTCGACCAGGCCCGCACCGCGCTCGACGTCGCCGAGCGGAACCTCGCCGCCATGCATTCCGACCGCGACGTCATTATGCAGCAAGCCGCCGAAGGCGCCGTTCTCGCGCCTGGAGCGGGACGGGTGTTGACCGCTCCCATATCGGAGGGGCAAGTCGTTTTGCCGGGCGAGACGATCGCGACGCTGGCCGAAGACAATTACGTCTTGCGGCTTTCATTGCCCGAAAGGCACGCCCGCTTCATGCGGGCCGGCGATCGCGTGCTGATTGCCGCGCGGGGCGATCAGACCGAGACGGAAGAGGCGATGCGGCAGGGCAAAGTGCGCATCGTCTATCCAGAGATCCAGGGCGGCCGGGTGATCGCCGACGTCGATGTCGACCAGCTCGGGAACTATTTCGTCGGCGAACGGACGCGGGTCTATGTCGCGACCGGCAAGCGCGACGCGATCGTCGCGCCCGCAATTTATGTCTACCGGCGCGCCGGCGTGAACTTCGTCCGGCTCAAGAATGGCGCTGAGGTGGTCGTCCAACCCGGCGAGACGAGGACGGACGGCGTCGAAATTCTCTCTGGCCTCATCGACGGCGACACGGCGGTCCTCCCATGAAATCAGGGATATCCGGCGCGCTTGCGCGCGCCTTCATCACGTCGCCGCTGACGCCGCTTCTGCTCATCGCCGCGCTGCTGGCTGGGGGCCTCGCGCTGGTTTCCTTGCCGCGCGAGGAGGATCCGCAGATCAGCGTTCCGATGGTGGACATTTTCATCGAGGCCAACGGCTACAAGGCGAATGACGCGGTCGAACTGATCACCAGGCCGCTCGAGGATATCATCAAAGGCGTCAACGGCGTCGAGCACGTCTATTCGCAGACTGAGGACGACAGGGTCGTCGTCACCGCGCGCTTTTTCGTCGGCACGGACGAGGATACGGCGACGCTTCGCATCCACGAAAAAATCCGCGCCGATATCGGCGGATTGCCGAAGGGCATCCCCGAACCGTTGATCATCGGCCGCGGCATCGACGACGTGGCGACCGTCGTCCTGACCCTGTCCGCCAAGCCGGAGCGTTCCCAGCGCTGGACCGACAACGGGCTCTACCAGATCGCCGAGGAGCTGCGGCACGAACTGGCCAAGGTCGAGAACGTCGGCTCCAGCTACATCGTCGGCGGCAGTCCGAACCAGATCCGCGTCGAGCCGGACCCCGAGCGGCTCTCGCTTTACGGCATGACTCTCGCGCAGCTCGCCGACAAGCTGACCAACGCCAACCGCTCCTTTCTCGCCGGCAATTTGCGCGACAAGGACCGCGCCGTCCCGGCGGTCGTCGGGCAGACGCTGCAAGGCGTTCCGGATATCGGCCTTCTGCTCCTCACCTCGCGCGATGGCCGGCCCGTCTACGTCAAGGACGTCGCCGACGTTCGAGTCGGCGCGGCGGAACTCGACCGGCGCGCCTGGACCATGACGCGCGACGCCGACGGCGGCCTCGACAAAAAGCCGGCGGTCAGCATCGCCATTTCGAAGCGCAAGGGCGCCAATGCGGTCATCGTCGCGCGCGAGATCCTCGCCCGGATGGACATCATCGAGGGCCGGATCGTGCCGCAGGACGTCGACGTCACGGTGAGCCGAAACTATGGCGAGACGGCGAGCGAGAAAGCGGACGAGCTGCTCTTCCACCTCGCGCTCGCCACCGTCTCGATCGTGGCGCTCATAACGCTGACGATCGGCTGGCGCGAGGGCGTCGTCGTTTTGGTCATCATCCCGACGACGATCCTGCTCACGCTCTTCGCCTCATGGCTGATGGGTTACACGATCAACCGCGTCAGCCTGTTCGCGCTGATCTTTTCGATCGGCATCCTCGTCGATGACGCCATCGTCGTGGTCGAGAACATCATCCGACATTGGCATATGCGCGGCCAACGCGGCCTCGTCGAGACGGCGATCGAAGCGATCTCGGAAGTCGGCAATCCGACCGTCATCGCGACGCTGACGATCGTCGCCGCTCTGCTGCCGATGATGTTCGTCAGCGGCCTGATGGGCCCATACATGAGCCCAATCCCGGCGAACGCCTCGATGGCGATGCTGTTCTCCTATTTCGTCGCCATGACCATTACGCCATGGCTGCTTTTGAAGATCGCGCGCAGACGCTTTGAAGCCGCGGGCGGCCCACGTGATGGTCTTCACGACGTCGGCGTCATAGGCCGCTTCTACGCGCGCGTCGCGCGGCCGTTGCTAACCGGCCGCATGCGCTCGAAAATCTTCCTGTTGACGATCGGCGTCGCGACGCTCTGCTCGCTCGTGCTTTTCGCCACCAAAGCCGTGCGCGTAAAATTGCTGCCCTTCGACAACAAATCAGAGATCCAGGTCGTCGTCGATCTTCCGCGCGGCGTCTCGCTGGAGACGACGGATCGCGCGCTCACGGCCGTCGCCGATCGCTTGAAGGACTTGCCCGAGTTGACCTCGATGCAGGCCTATGTCGGGACGGCCGCGCCCTTCAACTTCAACGGGCTCGTGCGTCATTACTATCTGCGCGAGAGACCGGAACAGGGCGGCCTCTCCGTCAACCTCGTTGCCAAGGGCAAGCGCGCGCGCGCGAGCCACGCCATCGCGCTCGACATTCGCAAACGGCTGGAAGGGTTGCCGCTGCCGCCGCGCTCCTCCGTCAAGGTGGTCGAGGTTCCGCCCGGGCCGCCGGTCCTGTCGACGTTGCTCGCCGAGGTCTATGGGCCCGACGCGCCCGCGCGGCGCGAGCTTGCCGCAAATATTCGCAAGGCCTTCGAGATGGTCGATTTCGTCGTTGACGTCGACGACAGTTTTGGCGTGCGCAACGAGCGGACGCGTTTCTCGATCGACCAGGAGGCGCTCGAATTTCATGGCGTCGAGGAGCAAGCGGTGTACGATACGCTCGGCGCTATCCTCGGCGGGGTGAAGATCGGCTATTCGCAGCGCGGCGGCGGGCTGAAGCCGATCGACATCACGATGGCTTTGCCGAAGTCCGAACTGGCGCTAAACGAACGTCTGCTGTCGACTCCGCTGCCCGCCGGCGGAACGCCCCGCCAGGGCGCCAACGTCGAGCTCGGCGACGTGGTGCGCGTGACCCGCGAGCCGGCCTCTTATCCGATCTTCCGGCACAACGGCCGCTTCGCGGAAATGGTGAGCGCTGAAGTGGCGGGCCGCTTTGAGGCGCCGGTCTATGGCGTGCTGGCCGTCGAGGACGCGCTCAAAGGAATCGACTGGGGGGCAATCGGCGCGCCAACGATCAAGTACCATGGCCAGCCGGTCGACGATACGAGGCCGACGCTCCTCTGGGACGGGGAATGGGAGGTCACCTATGTGACGTTCCGCGATATGGGCGTCGCCTTCATGGTGGCGATCCTTGGCATCTATTTGCTCGTGGTCGCCCAGTTCGGCTCGTTCAAGCTTCCGCTCGTCATCCTTATCCCCGTGCCGCTGACGTTGATCGGCATCGTGCTCGGCCACTGGATGCTGAGCGCGGCGTTCACGGCGACATCGATGATCGGTTTCATCGCGCTCGCTGGAATCATCGTGCGCAACTCGATCCTGCTCGTCGACTTCATTCGCCACCGGCGCGCCGATGGCGTGACGCTCCGCCGCGCGCTGATCGACGCGGGCGCGATCCGCTTCAAGCCGATTTTCCTCACCGCCACGGCGGCGATGATCGGCGCGGCGTTCATCCTTAACGACCCGATCTTCCAGGGCCTCGCCATCTCCCTCGTGTTCGGCCTCGCCTCGTCGACGGCGCTGACTGTGCTCGTCATCCCGGCGATCTACGTCTGGCTAAGGGAGGATGGACAGGGCTTCGGAGAGGAGCCAATGAGGCAAGACGTTCAACTCTCAAAAAAGGAGATGCATCGATGACAACGAACTGGCCGGAACTTACAAATGAACTTTCAGCCGATCTCAAAAACTTGCGCGGCGGGGTCCCCGACGTGATGAAGGCGTTCTCGAACATCGCCGAAGCCGCTCTCGCGCCGAAGGCGCTTGACGCGAAAACGAAGGAGTTGCTAGCGCTCGCCATCTCGGTCGCGGTTCGTTGCGACGATTGCATCGCTTTTCACGCCAAGGCGGCCGTCCAACACGGCGCTTCGCGAGGCGAGATCTTGGAGAACTCTCGGCATGGCGATCTACATGGGCGCGGGGCCATCCGTCATGTATGCGAGCCATGCCCTCGCCGCCTTCGGCGAGTTCGCCGAAGCCAAGGACAGCGCGCAGTAGCGCTCTCGCGCGGGCTTTCCAACGCATTGAAATGGAAGCTGTGGCACGGCCAGGTTCACCGCGCGATCTCAGCTCTTGACCGCATTGTCGTCGACATGGATCGCCTGGGCCAAAATGGTGATTTTTCTGCCGCCCGGCTTCACAGCCTTGGCGAGCAGCTTTTGACCTACATCCGGTCAAACCGGTACGCCATCGTCGACTACGGTGCGCGGTATCGGTCTGGCCGAAGGATTGCGACGAACTTGGCGTCAAGCCAACCGTCGAGAATGCGTCTTGCAAAAACGGAATATAAATCACCGCCACCTGAAGCGCGAGCGACAGCCCGACGCTCGCCCACAAGCCTGCGCGACTGGTTGTTTTGCGCGGGAGTGGCCAGCTCGGCGCTGTGGCTGCGGGAACTGAGCAAGATCGTCGCGCGCGCAAATGACAGGTAATCCGCGGTGGTTTACGAGCCGGCCGCGGCGGACACCCAATGAGACGGCTGCCTGCACGCGACTCAGGATTTCGGCGTGATCGCGCCATTGGCGAGATTGACAGTGACGATCATCGGCGCATCAAGGCTGCCGCACGTAGGAGCCAGGAGCTGGGCACAGCGGAGCGTAGCCCGATGCAGGCGCCCCTAATCGCGGCGGAGCCGCGGGTTCGCTGGATTGGCCGACAAGCCAGGCGGCCCATTCAGGCCACCATGAGCCATGCTTGCGAGGCGCCTGCGCCTGCCAGGCGTCAGCATCGATGTGATGGTCGAGCGCAGCCTGGGTAAGAACCTGGTAGCTGCGGCCGCGACGCCCAATTTCTGAGACGATCCCGGCGTTGTGTCCCCCGTCGTGAGCAGAAACGTCACATCTGTGTCGGTCAACAGATGGACCTTGAAAGCCGATCGCCAGGGCGCAACGTGGTCCCGCTCGGCGCCGACCGCGAAGATCGGAGCGCGGATATCGGTCAGCACAATCGGCCGCCCCGCGACCTTGAACCTGCCTTCTGCGAGATCATTGTCCAGAAAGAGCCGGAGTGCATCCGGTACGGCATCCGCGTCGCGTCAGCGTTCCAGGCCATGAGGTCGTTCATGGGCGCGCGCTCGCCCATCAGGTATTCGCGCATGATCCTTGACCAAATAAGGTCGTTCGACCGCAGGATCTGGAAGGCGCTTGCCATTTGTTTTCCGTCGAGATAGCCCTGCTCCCACATCAGGTGCTCAAGAAAGTGGATCTGGCTCTCGTTGATGAAAAGCGCGAGTTCGCCCGCTTCCGTGAAGTCCTGCTGCGCGGCAAAGAGGGAGAGAGACTTTAACCGCTTATCCCCATCCCGCGCCATCGCGGCGGCCGCGATGGAGAGGAGCGTGCCGCCGAGGCAGTAGCCCACCGCGTGCGCCTTCTCGTCAGGCAAGATCGCGTTGACCGCGTCGAGCGCCGCCAAGAAGCCGAGCCGGAAGTAATCTTCCATGCCGAGATCGCGATCCTCCTCGGTTGGGTTCTTCCAGGAGATCATAAACACCGTGAAGCCCCGCTTTGTCAGGTAGCTTACGAGCGAGTTTTGCGGCGAAAGGTCGAGGATATAGATTTCATGATCCAAGCCGGCACGATTAGGATCGGCTCCGGCCTCACCTGTTCGGTCGCGGGCGCATACTGGATCAGCTCGATCAGACGATTGCGGAAGACGACCTCGCCGGGCGTGACCGCCAAGTCGAGCCCCACCTTGAAGTTCTCCGTTCCGACCGGCGGTTCGCCGCGGCGGAGGCGTCCCCAGTCCTCCCAAAAATTTCGTAGGCCATCGACGAGGTTTCTCCCGCCTGTCTCCAAGGTCCGGCGCAGCGCCACCGGGTTTGTGGCAAGGAAGTTCGCCGGCGACACGACGTCCAGGAGCTGGCGGGTTGTGAACTCGACGACTTTCTCGTGCTGCTTGGAGACGCCGTCGACGCCGGTCGTTGCATTGTGCCACCATTGCTGCTGCAGCAAGAAAGTTTGATAGATCGCATTATAAGGCCAACCCTGCCACTCCTTCGCCGCAAAACGCCGATCCTGCGGGAGCGGCTCGATGCAGGGCTCGCAGCGGCCGCCCGAGAGCATGGATTGCTGGATATTAGTTGCAAGGCGCGCCCATTTCCGCGTCGCCTTTCCGACAAGTGCGGCCTGCTTGCCCGGCGAGAAGGCGAGGTGGATCGCCCCATCGGAATACGCCTCCGCAATGGCGGCGGGCGATAGGCCGGCGGTCAGACGCGCTAGGGAGCAGTGGACGATGTTGTCCAGTGTCCCGGAAAGACGATCAAGTGGGTCCGGCGGGCTGACCGTAACAGACGATGTCATGGATGCGCCTTCACGCCCCTCCATCTTCGTCAAGAGCGTGGCCACAGCCGCCGCGGTGGCGTCGCATTTTGGTTGAAATTTGTTTTCGCGTGATCTCCAACGTGACGAAGTTATCCGATCATGCGGCGAGGTCAATGATCGGATCGGCCGGTCTTTCGGCGAGGCTTTGCCAGCCATCGACCTTGCGCATTGTGATCTGACCTGAGGCGAGCAGAGCCCAGAACAACATCGCCGCGGTCTCCGCCGATGGCGGCGCGGTCTGCGTCTTGATCCGCCGCTTGAACTCTTCGTGCAATCGTTCAATCGCGTTCGAGGTTCGGATCGATTTCCACTGGCTTTTCGGGAAGCGGGTGAAGGTGAACAATTTGTCGCCGGCCTCTTCCAGGCTGGCGGCGACTGCTGGGCATTTCAGCCGCCATTTGCGAATGAAGGCTTTGCGCTTCACCTCGATCTCATGCTTCGCGTCGGCGTAAATCATGTCCTTGTAATCGGCGGAGATTTCGTCGTGCAGCCGGTCTGGGGCATGAGCGAGCAGGTTGCGATGCTTATGAACGGTGCAGCGTTGGACCAGGACGTTGTTCCAGAGCGCGGCAAGAGCTTTTTCGAGCCCCGGCGCTCCGTCGACAATGGCGAGTTCCGGCATCCTCAGACCGCGATTGGCGAGATCGTCGAGAAGCGTACGCCAAGCGGCTTCGCTTCTGAGCTTGTCGAAGAACGCCGCCCATATTCTTGACCGCCAAGAGGATTTTCTGGCCGTCCTGCCGGACGCCGAGGGCGACGAGCAAGGAAATCGCGGTCGATTTCCTGTCGAGCCGGACGCGCGCGACTGTCCCGTCGAGGATCAAACGGATGATCGGCTCGGCGGCCAACGAACGCGTGTTCCACGCGTCGCGATCGCCCTTCACCTTGCGCCAGACGCGGCTGACGACATCCTTGCCAACGGCGCCGCCGAACAAGGCCGCCAGCGCCCGCCGCATGCGCCGTGTGTTTGTCCCAGAGAGATAGGTTGAAGCGATCAGCGCGTCGGCGGCGCGCGTGCGACGCTGGTAGGCGCGCAACGCTTGGCTCTTCCATTCCGTCGTCTTGCCGTCTTTCCCGATGATCCGGGCGCGCGGGACGGCGATATGGGTCGGGCCGAATGTCCCGGTCAGCGATCGCATCCGATGACCATGCCTGTGGCCGACCATCGGCTCGTCGGGGCTATGCGCCTCCGCCGGCTCCGCCCGCCGTCCGTAGCGCGGCCGCGCCAGCGCCGTCTCCAGTTCTTCTTCGACCAGCGTTTCGATAAAGCCCCGCACCTTCGTGCGCAGCGCCGTCTCGACCGGATCGAACCAATTGTCGAAAAGTCTTTCGTCGGCGACATCAGCCGCCGCATTCATGCTATCTCTTTTCACGGCGCAATCTCCATCGGCGCGCTAAGCCGATTCTCTTTGTTGAAACAACGCGGAGATTACGCCACCTTCAATTTCCAACCACTTCCGCTACGGCACCTAACCACGGCAGCATGATGTTCTGTTTATCGAGAGCAAGGAGTTCGATTCCCGAAATCTGCGACACGCTGCGGGCAAAGTCGCTTGCTGCTAGCATCCCGGCCCGCGCGGTGGCGGCGGCTATGGCTGGCTGCGCAATCAGTGTTGCATGCACTTGGGACTGTAGAGCGGGCTTTCCTTCCACCACTGACGTCAGAACTGGTGACGGTGGCAGCGTCGAACGGGCTGCCGCGATCAAGCTGCTCATTTGTGCAAAGCGTTGGCTCCAGTTTCCGGGGCCACCGAGCACCGCGTGTACGTTGTTGACGAGTTGCGTCAGAGTGCCAAAAACTACTGATGTCCGCGAGTTGGGCTTTGATCAAGTTCCAGACCGGCAGCCATTGAGGGTCGCCCACTTGAATATCAATGCTGCCGATTTTGTCGGAACAGCGGCCAAGATGCTGCTTCAGTTCGGGCGTGTCCAGCAACTCTAAGGCCGTCAGATAAAGCAAACGTGCATGGGGGTCCGATTCGGCAGTGTCGAGAGTGAATTCCGCGTCCGAGAATTCAAGAAGGCAACGAACGATAGAAAGCACAGTGAAGCGCGTATAAGTGTTTTCGCGCGTCGTTGCAATCTCGTGGGGGTTTAGCGGGTCGAGCAGCCAATCTTCAGGGCGCTGATAAACGGCGGGTTCATTTTTTTCTTGCTTGAGGCCGTAATAAATCTTGCGATCGTTTATAGCTGCGCTGTAGTCATAAGTGGTACGAAACCAGTCAAGGGCTGCCGTATATTCACCCTGAGCTTGCAGACGCAAGGCTAAATGCATAGGAACAAAATAATACGCTTCGGCAAGGTAAGCTAGGTTGGAAGAAGCGGCGGCTCCATCTTCTTGATTAACCAGATACCATTTCTTAATAGTATTGCTCTTCAACTGGAGTTGATTGGCCGTCAATTTGGAGTGAATATCAAATGCGAATGAAGCTATCGTTCCATTTGTTGGTTCTTCAACTTTCGGTACAGACCGGCCACGCTTTACTCCATGCCAGTCTTCACCGCTGTCCATTCGCGATGTGTCAAAGATAAAGTTATAGAACCCAGTCTTCTCCCCTGGCTGATAGTCCAGATAATAAACCAACTGACGGGTGCCTTTATCGCCCTGGTGTTCTAGCTCATCACCGTAATCGGGGACCACACTATATAGATACTGGACATGTGAGACTGGCGGAGCCAGGTTGTGAATCACAGCGGCTAGGGCCTGGATCTTGGAACCACCCCAATCTATAAAAACCAATACACTTGCCGGATAGTACTCCGACAGTGTCGCACCTGACCAAGAGCCGGTTGTAGACCAAACATCAACATTTTGTTGATTGGCGTCAATTTCGTGGTTTTCATTTTCAATACACCCCACGACAAGAATGATATTAGGATTATTGTCGTCGGTAACACAGAGCATCAACTGCAAATACCCGTATGTTTCTACCCAAACTTCTAGAGCGGCGTGCACTGTATAAGATGCAAATTTATCAGATCCATAGTAAGATAGATCTATATTAGGCTGAATATTGTATATATTGAATAACCGCCAGCCCTGCGGCGAAGAAGACGCATTTTGCGACGATTCCTGCTTAGAATCCTGCCAATCAGTCCCTTCAGAATTCGGCCAGCGCGGCGGGACCGGGCGCGAACGCGCCGGGCGTAGCGGCGTTTTTGTCGGTTTTGATTAAGAAGTGCAATTCCTTAAACCCTCATGTTTCCTTGAGGATAGGCCGTAAAGTCGGCCCGTATTTTGGCTAAGTGCTTCAATTTTAGCTAAGGCCTTCAATTTCCCCGCTGGCGGCCTCCGTATTCCCGCCGCCGAGGACGGGCCGCCGCCAGAGATGCATCGGAACACGTTCCCCTCCCGCCGGGGATGTAGGTCAAGCGCAGCTTTCCACGCGGCGCTGTCGCCGTTCCCGCGTGGGCGCGCGAACCCTTAAAACGTGTGTTTCTATCGAGTTAGGCTCGTCCGCCCCGAGCTTCTCAGCGGGAGGCGAGTTCGGATTTTGCTTAGGCGATTCAAAATTGAAGTCCTTAATCAGAACCTACAAAAACCGACACTTTAAGCCTGATCTTGGCTGCCATTTTCGATCCCAGCCGTTGAATGCTGATTCCGATCCAAGCCGCCCACCAAAACGAGATGATCGCGCCCACTAAAACGGAATGATGCCGCCCGTCATAACGAGATGATGTCGCCCACCGTAACGGAATGATCCCGCCCAGGGGTCTTCCAGGGTGACGAGCTCTTCGCTGGCCTGTTTAGGGTCGCGCCTTTGGCAATCCAAAGGAGCGGCCGATGCCAGCGGAGAGAGTTGCGATGCGCCAGGCGCGCGAGATTATTCGTCTGAAATTTTCAGCTTGTGTTCCGACCCGCGAAGTCGCGCGGCGCCTGGGGCTCGCCGCCTCGACCGTGCGGGAGACCTTAAAGCGTTTCGAGGGCGCCGGGCTGAGCTGGCCTCTGCCAGCTGACATGACCGACGGCGCCCTGGAGGGAGCGCTCTACGCCAATCGAAGAAGCAAGCGGGGTCATCGTCTTCATTGCGAGCCGGATTGGCCGACAATTCATCGGGAGTTGAAGCGCAAGCACGTCACCCTGCTGATCGTTTGGGACGAATATGTTGCCGAAAATCCATGCGGGTACAGCTATTCGAGGTTCTGCGAACTCTATCGCGCCTTCGAATCGAAGCTGTCGCCGACGATGCGGCAGACGCATGCGGCCGGCGAGCGGCTGTTCGTCGATTACGCGGGCGACGGCGTGCCGGTCGTGATCGATCGGCTGACCGGCGAAATCCGCAAGGCGCAAATCTTCGTCGCCGTGGTCGGCGCGTCGAGCTTTACTTTTGCGTGGGCGGCCTGGACGCAGACGCTCCCCGATTGGATCGACGCCCACGTGCGCGCCTTCGCGGCGATCGGCGGCGTTCCCCATCTTCTCGTGCCGGACAATACCAAGACCGCCGTCATCAAGGCCTGTCTCTACGATCCGCTGGTCAATCGGACCTATGCCGAAATGGCCGCGCATTATGATGCCGCCATTCTGCCGGCGCGGCCGAGGCGCCCGAGGGACAAGGCGAAGGTCGAGCAAGCCGTGCTCATCGTCGAGAGATGGCTTCTCGGGCGGCTGCGTCACCGCACTTTTTACAGCCTCGCCGAGGTCAACGCGGCGATCGGGGAGTTCCTGAAGCTTCTCAACGAAGATCGTCCGATCCGGCGGCTTGGCGCAACCCGCCGGCAATTGCTCGAAGAGATCGACCGCCCGGCGCTAAAGCCTTTGCCGATCGAGCCTTACGTTTTCTGCGAGTGGCGCACGTGCCGCGTCGGCATCGATTATCACGTCGAGGCCGACGCCCATTACTACAGCGTCCCCCACCGTTTCGCGCGCACGGAAGTCGACGTGCGGCTGACGATCAGGACCGTCGAGGTCTTCCTCAGGGGCGAGCGGATCGCCGCGCATATGCGCATGAGCGGCAACCGCAAGCACACGACCGCGGCGGAGCATATGCCCTCCAGCCATCGCCGCTACAAAGACTGGACGATCGACCGCATCCGCGCCGACGCGCGCTTGATCGGGCCGGCGACGGCGGCGCTCTGCGAACTGATCTTCGAACAGCGCCCGCATCCGGAACAGGGCTTCCGGGCGTGCCTGGGCATTGTCCGCCTCGCCAGACCCTATGGCGCGGAACGCGTCGAAGCCGCGGCGGAGCGCGCCATCGAGATCGGCGCGCGCACCTATGGCTCGGTCAAATCCATCCTCGACAACAAGCTCGACCGTCGTCCCGCGCAAAAGCGCGCTTCGGACGGAACGCCGATCCTGCATCCCAACATCCGTGGCCCGCGCTATTACAATTAGGAGAGCGCTCTTGCTCAAACATCCGAACTCTCGACCAGATCCACGCCTTGGGCCTTTACGGCATGGCCAAGGCCTTCGTCGAAATCGCCGCCGCCAATGAAGCGGATGGTCTTGGCCATCACGAATGGCTGGCGCTCCTGCTCGACCGCGAGGCGTCATGGCGTCGCGACAAGAGGCTCACGGCGCGATTGCGCATCGCCAAGCTGCGTCAGCAGGCGTCCATTGAAGATGTCGATTATCGCAGCCCGCGCGGTCTCGACCGCGCCCTGTTCCAGAAGCTCACGGAGGGCGAATGGATCGATGCGCACGACAATCTGGCGCTCATCGGCCCGACCGAACTGGCGACATAATGCCTATCTCCCTACATCATTGATATTCCAGAAGTCCCTGTCGCGGATCCGATGATACAGCACGACGATTTTTGACCGCGCGCCTGACAGTCGGCAAATCTAGGTCCGTCTCTCGAATGACATATGGCGCACCAATACAGGCTTGCTTGGCCGGCAGCAATCGATCCTTGATCAGACGGACTACCGTCATCTTGCTCACGCCCAGATGGCCGGCGCTTTCCTCCAAGGTGACTTCCCCGCGCTCGGCGCGTTCGCCATCGCGATATATCGTGATCTCGTGGTCACTTCGAAAAGTGCGAACACGTTGTTGCGTCCACGTGTGGCCCTTGGCCGTGCGGACGCCAAGCCAATTCAGAATGGACGCGATGGCCGAATCAGGCGTCACGCGCGCTAAGTCGATGATCAACTGCTCAGTCGCGGCGCTGGTCTTCCACCGGTGCTGTCCTGCGCGATTCTTGGCCACCACAAGCGCTGTGTGGTCTCCACCTTTCCAATGCAGCTTGAGCGAAAGTTGCCCGGGGTCCGCTGTGACGACGATCTCCTCCAGGACCGTACGCAGGATTCGCTTGCGTTTTTCGGCCGACGCCGCCGGATGGTTCCACAGACGCGCCAACTCGGCGCCCAATGCGGATATTTCCGCGCGTTCGGCATCGGTGATCGCCGGCGTTTGATTCTCGCGAAGGAGGAGAAGATCGCTCTCCAGACGAGCCGCCTCGGCGAGCCGCTCGTTCCAGCGTCGCTCAAGATCCCTGGCGACCAGACGATTCTCTGGGTCGACCGCATCGTACTGTCGATGCGCGCGAGCCGCCTCGTATCGCGCCTGCTCCAGAGCAAGTTCCCTCTGTCGAAGCACGTCCGCGTCGACCCGCCCACGATCCGCGATGGCCGCGATGGCCGCCTCTACGCCGAGCGGCGCGATTACCCGCAACACCTCCGCCGAAACCGCGGCGTCAATGCGCATGTTGCCAAACGCGATACAATTGCCCCGCCGCGCGTGATTGACGTCAGCATCGTTGCACACATATCGCGCGATGCCGCGTAGTCCGTTGTGCTGTACTTTGAGTTTACGGCCGCAGTGGCCGCACCGCAGGAGGCCAACCAGCAATCCGCCGCCGTTGCGCACCGCCCCCTTCACCATCTCGCCCTTCATGTTGGCATTGCCGCAAATCGTTTGCTGATTCCGCTCGTATTCCTCCCAGGAGATGTAACCTTCGTGATGATCACGCAGCAGCACCTCCCATGCATCTTGTGTCCGGCGAATGCCGCGCTTGATGGCCTTGCGGCCCGCCTCGACGCGTGTTTGCGAGCCAGTCCGACCGAACACATAAGCCCCCGCGTAGACCGGATTGGTCAAGAGACGGTGGATCGTATTATAGCGCGGTAAACGCCATTCTACTACCCGCCCTTGTGCGCCGTGAAGGACCACCGGCATCTTGAAGCCTTCCTCGATCAGCCAGAGGGCGACCTGGCGGGCGCTGCCGAACTCCGCGAACTTACGAAACGCCAAGTGTAGAGCCTCGCGAATCCTTCTATCGGGATCAAGTTCCAAACGATCGTCGAGACCACGGACATAGCCGACCGCAACGGTCGTATGGAGATCGCCGCGAGCGGCCTTCAGGCGCAGGGCTTCCTGGGAGCGTTGACGGAAAATTGACAGCTCCATCTCGCTGAATGTTCCCTTCATGCCGAGCAAAAGCCGATCATTTATTTGTTTGGGATCGTAGACGCCGTCTTCGTCTATGATCAGGCAGTGGACTAGCGCGCAAAACTCCAGCAGCGTATGCCAATCACGCCCATTGCGGGCAAGTCGGGATGCTTCTATCGCGAACACGGCGCCGGCGGCGCCAGTGCAAATGGCGGCCAACAATTTATCGAACCCGGGCCTCGCCGTCCCGCCGCCGGAACGCCCGAGGTCGTCGTCGATGACTATTACGTTCGACCACCCAAGCGTCCGCGCGCGTGCCGCGAGAGCATATTGACGGCGACAACTCTCCGGATTGTTTGCGAGTTGGTCCGCGGTGGACTGCCGCACATACACAAAGGCGGTGCGAGAGGCGTGTTCAACGCTAATCTTGCTCATCGCTCGCCTCCTTTGTTACCGCCTCGCCCGGGGCGCACTCGGCTAGCAGAAGCCCGAGCAATTTGGTAACTTCCTTGCGAATCTCCGGATCGAGCTTCCGAGGCGCTTCCAAGCATTTGTCGGGGAGCCACAGATCGATCTGTTCCCAATTTCGCCGCTGCTGTCCCTTCATCGTTTACCTCCGTCTAAGTCGCTCGATCCGACGACGACGAGGATAAGCATTGCGCACGAACCAGATCACGAAGCGCGTGAAAAACGTCAAGGGAAAGCCGCGGGATATCCACCATTGGCAGAGCCGCGGCGTGCGGGTCGGTCATCCACGCCGGCAACAGAGTCCGGCAACCGTCCGGACCATCCACTACGAAATGGACCATGCCCCCATGGACAACGCGACGAAAGACCGCGACCCGCCTTCCAGAAAGCGGATGATGCAGATATTCAACGACAACGTCGAACAGGTGTTCTTGGGTAGTATGTCGTTGGCCCGACCGGCGTCGGCAAAAGCTGGCTGGCGTCGGCGCTCGGCCACAAAGCCTGCCGCGACAATCGATCGGTGCTCTATCACCGCGTCCCCAAGCTCTTCGAAGACCTCGCCCTGGCGCGCGGCGACGGGCGCCATCCCCGCATCCTGCGCTCGCTCGGCCGCGCCGATTTGCTCATCCTCGACGATTGGGGACTGGAGCCGCTCGACGCCGCCGCCCGTCACGATCTGCTCGAAATCCTCGAGGAGCGATACGGCCGCCGCTCGACGGTTATCACGTCCCAACTCCCCGTGGATCGCTGGCACGAGATCATCGGCGATCCCACCTACGCCGATGCGATCCTGGACCGCCTCGTTCACAACGCCCATCGCATCCAACTGACCGGCGAAAGCCTGCGCCGGACCAAAGGAAAACAGAACCAAAAGGCTTGACCAAACGTCGTCGCCGGTGACAGAAAATCCATCGGCCAGCGACGCTCGCGACCCGGGCGGCATCATTCCGTTACGGTGGGCGGCATCATTCAGGAATCCCGGGCGCCATTATCCCGTTATACCCGGGCGGCTTCGTCGTAATCCGCAGTTGAATAACAAAGTCATCAAAAGCAATGAAAAATTAATCATAACACAAACAAAAGCGCCAGTCTCTTGTCTCACCCGGGAAGCGTCTTTCCGCGCCTCTCGCTATCGATAATTAGCGATTATCGCGCGGCTTCCCTTCCCCTGCCCTTCCAGCTGAAATCGCCCGCGAGAGGGCCTTTTGCCTCTTGAGGCCGACGGCAACGCGCGCGGTTTAGCCGTTTGGCGGCGTGCACAAACGGCCAATTTCTGACACCTTGAGATAGCGATGTCCGACTGACGTCCGATCAGCATTTTTCCAGCGATCACGACAATCTGCGTTGGCGAATAAGTGCTGCAGCGGCGTCAGCCGCATTGATGGCTACAAAAAAAATTCAAATCTATTTTCCCGTTCGCGCGGTGCGCTTTCACGCTCTTCTGGCTGGAGATCAAGAAATCAAAGTCTAAAAGCTTATCGCACGCTTTCTCGCTCGGGCGGCTGGGGCTCAAGGAGGAAGTTGGAACAACGCAAAATAAAGGTTGTCCTGAACGATGTTTGGCTACGCAATGTTTTTAGTGCCTTTAAGAAAACAACCATAAGATGGTGAATAACGCGAATATTTGGTTTGCCACGAAGTAGTCAGCAATGAAAAATAATAATTGAGGCTCGGTTTTTTTGTATCGATTTCTTATTCGCGCCGGCCTGCTCTTCAATCAGATTTCGAAACAGAGCTCAGAGCGCGCCCATCAGTGAGTGGTCGCAAG
Source organism: uncultured Alphaproteobacteria bacterium (assembly GCA_963789645.1). Classification (GTDB taxonomy): domain Bacteria; phylum Pseudomonadota; class Alphaproteobacteria; order Rhizobiales; family Beijerinckiaceae; genus Methylocapsa. The sequence continues at coordinate 82,809 of CAWBLM010000014.1, forward strand.
CATAACCTGGTCTGATAAATATTCATGAGGAAAAATTCGTTAGACAGGTAGAACACAGCAGTACAAAGGTGAAACTATGAGTACGTATCAAGTATTGTTCTCGCGACAAGAAGGCAGTGATGCCTGTCTTGCTGCAGCAGGATCGCGGAATAGAGTGGGTATTGGCGATGTGTCTCCATCTGATGCAACCACTCGACAGAAATTATTCCTTGAGGGTTGCAACGCTCACGGGCGCCACGATCAAAAATACCCGACTTGCATTATGGCACCGGTGAAACGAAATCGCGGCTCACAGCACGAGGCAGCAGGCAATGCGGTGCGGACACCACCTCAGGTGTGGACAGAGGAAGAGCTAGCGATTTTAGCTAAAGCGGCTTTTCCGACGATCGATAGGGCTGAGATCACCAAGAATTCAGATGGACAACGTCACGATGACGGGGAAGCAGAATCCAATGAGCCACGTCCAAACCGGATTCCGTCCAATCGGCACAAGCTAGGCTGTAAGCGGTGTGAAACAGCCTTAAGCTTGGGGTTTGTGCCGAATGACTAACGCTTTCGACGCCTTGCTCGGTGCATCGGACACCGCTAAGGCACTTGGCATCAGCCTCCGAACCTTGCGAGCCCACGTCAATGACGGCACCCGGCCCCGTGTCGTAATAGGACGCGGAAAAGAGCGGAAGCGCTATGCATTCGATCCGGCAGATATTGAAACCTTCAAGCGTAACCGCAAAGAATTTGGCGGTAGCCCATGTCCGTCTTTACACTCGCGAAAACTCCGTACTACCAATATGACTTCCAGTTCAGAGGTGTTCGATTTAGAGGGTCTACGGGAAAAGCTTCGCGCCGAGAAGCGGAAGCGGTAGAAAAAGAAGAAAAGGAAAAGGCCAAAAGCGCCGTTAGGGAACAAGAGGCAATCGCCAATGGCCCGCTCACTTTGGGCGCTGCTGCCCACCGCTATTGGATCGAAATCGGTCAATTTCACGCCGGTGCCGAAACGACACTCACCAACCTGAACCGACTTTGCCATTATTTCGGAAAAACCAAAACGCTTGACCAGATAACGAACGACGATGTGGCGAAACTTCTATCTTGGCGCCGAGCACAGCGTGTTAAGGGCCGCCGATCCGGTCCTTTGATCGCTGCGGCGACGGTTAATCGCTCGACAATCCAACCTCTGCAAAAAATTTTCGACCGAGCCCGAAACGTCTGGCTCATCAATCTGCCAAATGAACCGCGCTGGCGCCTACATATTTTAAAGGAGCCCGCCGAGCGGGTTCGCGAGGTCAGGCCGCTGGAAGAACCGATTATTGAGAATTCCGTTCGGCCGGACTACCTGCCGTTGGTAAATTTCGCCAGGGCCAGCGGGCTTCGGCTTTCCAATTGCCTCCTGCTGAAAGAGGAGGTCGATCTTGCCGGAGGCAGGATACGCACAGTCGGCAAGGGGGGAAGCTGATCGACCATCCCATGACCAGCGAAATGCGCGCGATCCTCATGTCGGAAATGGCGAACCCAACCCGGTTCGTTTTCACATATATCGCAGCGCGGGCCAAGCGCGATGGAGGCAATTTGTTGCATTCTAAAGGCGAGCGTTTGCCGATCACAGCGTCGGGCCTGAAGACCCTGTGGCGCCGGTCACGGAAACGCATTTCTGGACCAGAACTCCCGAAGGATCTTCGTTTTCATGATCTTAGGCACGATTTTGCAACCAAACTTCTACGGGAAACTGGGAATTTAAAGCTCGTCCAAAAGGCGCTGCATCATTCCAAGGTCGAGACGACCACGAAATATGCTCACGTCCTGGATGAGGAAGTGCTGGAAGGCATGGAAGCGGCGGCGGCCAAGCGCAACTTTAAGCGGGACAAATGAACGGAACGAGAACGCATTCTGGGGATTATTCTGGGGATTTGGGCTCCAGATGTTTCCGTTCCGTGCCCTTCGCTGCCCTTGTTGAGCTTCCGATAAGCGCCGTGGCATCAAACAAAACATCTTGTATTTCAATACGTTAAATGGTCGGAGTGGCGGGATTCGAACCCACGACCCCTAGTCCCCCAGACTAGTGCGCTAACCGGGCTGCGCTACACTCCGACTGCGGCCGTTATAGATAAAGCTTCATCCAGGCGCAACGCTTGAACCGCGCCACCCCGACAGAGGTGGAAAAAAGCGTCAGGTCTGTAGCTTGAACTGATGTTGATGGCGCCGCGGTTTTAGCGGCAATGCGGCCGAGGCAATAACGCGAACTCCAGCATAGAACGCCGCCTTTGCGGATTGCTGATCGAAGCCCGCATGTCGCAAATTCGCCTCGCCGCCGCCATCGTTCGGCGGATCGGCGCTCAAGCGCGAGGAAGCGCTTGAGCTTTCCCGCCGGCAAAATTCGTTGCGGCGCGCGGCCGCGGGAGCAAGTCCAGGACGCGCGGCAAACATCCGAGGCCAGCACCCGATCAGTGCCGGCGAGCCGCATCCAACATCCGCTCGCACTCCTCAAGATCACGGAGTATTGACTTCAACCGATCGAGAGCCTCCGTCCGGGATTGATTTGATAACGCAAAGGCTTTTCCCGCCGACGGGCCGCCCTCCGCGCCCTGCTCGGGACCGCCGCTCTGAGGGGCGAATGGTGACTCCTCGTTCAATTGCGGACGCGACGCTTGCCCAAAATCCTCATTCCAGCGCGGGTCTGTTTGCTCAGTTGATTGAGCCGAGGTTTCCGATCCCGGTGGAAATGATCTTGCCGGCTCCGCTAGGGTCGGCGCGATTACGGCGCGCGGACCCTGCTCCTTCAGTATCCGCTGCACGCCTTTAATCGTATAGCCTTCGCTATAAAGAAGGCGCCTGATAGCGCGCAGAATTTCTATGTCTGCCGGTCGATAGAAACGGCGTCCGCCAGCCCGTTTCATCGGTTTGATTTGAGGAAACCGGGTTTCCCAAAAACGTAGGACGTGTTGCGGCAGATCGAGCTCCTCAGCGACTTCGCTGATGGTTCGAAATGCATCGGCGCTCTTATCCATTTCGCTGCGGGCTCCAGGGCGGAGGCGCGACCGCGCTACCAATGTGGCGACTCAGCCGATGATAGGGCTCAACCGACATCCGCGGGCCATCTTCCTTGCTTCGGCCTATGCGTCGTCGTCTTCCTCGGCCGCGATTCGTCCATTGACGCGCCCCTTCAATACGCTTGACGGCTTGAAAACGAGAACGCGCCGCTGTGTAATCGGCACTTCGATACCGGTCTTGGGGTTGCGGCCGATGCGCTCGGACTTCGAGCGGACCACGAATGAGCCGAACGACGATAATTTGACGGTCTCTCCTTCCGCAAGAACGTCGGCGAGCTCATTCAGCACCATCTGAACCAAGGCGGCGGATTCCTTGCGCGACAGGCCGACGCACCGGTAGACCGCTTCAGCCAGATCGACCCTTGTAATGGTTCGCGCGTCAAGCTTGGCGAGCTCGTCAACCACTTGCCCCGCGGGCGACTCTCCAAGCGCGCCCGCGGCCGATATGGTTGAGAATTTTGTCATTCCTCAATCTCTTTTATCCCGCCAGACTTTGATCCGACTTCGAACGCGCCCGCACATCGGACCAAGCAAACAGCCGATCCGAAGGAATGCCTGAAGTGTAACGAAGGAAAGCTGGAAGTCTAGCTTTCCGCGAAAATTTCCCTTGCCCGACGAGGCGTCGGCCAAAGTAATCCGAAAATGTCTGTTCGATCCCAACGTCCAAGGCCGCATCATTCTGATGTATCATGCCGTTTAATTGAACGACGCCGCCTTTCATATTACTAGGCGCTGAATTTATCAGCGGCGGCAATCGTTCAAAACACGCAGCAAAGTCTGAAACAAATCACTGGTCAAATCAAATGTCTCCCTGCGACCGATCGCTGGGAGATCACCATCGTATCAGAGCCGACGCCCAGGTGAAGCCGCCGCCCATCGCTTCGATCATGACAAGATCGCCTTGCTTAATTCGTCCGTCGTCGCGCGCGACCGCAAGGGCGAGCGGAATCGAGGCGGCGGAAGTGTTCCCGTGCAGGTCGACTGTGACGACGACCTTGCGCGCGGCAATGCCGAGCTTTTCGGCTGAGGCGTCGATGATGCGGCGGTTCGCCTGGTGCGGCACGAACCAGGTGAGATCGGCGGCCGTCGTGCCGGTCGCCGCGAAAGCTTCGGTGACGACGTCAGCGACCATGCCGACGGCGTGGCGGAAGACTTCTCGGCCCGCCATTCGCAATACGCCCGTGGTTTTGGTCGAGGATGGACCGCCATCGACATATAGCTTGTCGCGATGGCGTCCGTCCGACCGCAAATGCGATGTGAGAACGCCTCGGTCGCTCGACGTTCCCGCGGAAGGCTGCGCCTCGAGAATAATCGCCCCCGCCCCATCGCCGAAGAGGACGCATGTCGTTCGGTCATTCCAGTCGAGCAGCCGGGAAAAGGTCTCCGCGCCGATGACAAGGGCGCGCCTGTGCGATCCGGACGTCAAGAATTTGTCGGCGGTTGCAACGGCGAAGACGAAGCCGGAGCAGACCGCCTGAAGGTCGAAAGCTGCGCCGTTCAGCATGCCGAGGGCGGCCTGAATCTGGGTTGCGACCGCTGGAAACGTGTAGTCGGGCGTCGATGTCGCAACGATCAGAAGATCGATGTCGGCGCCCTCCAGGCCGGCGTCGGCGAGGGCGACATTGGCCGCGTAAAGGCCGAGCTTCGAGGTTGGCTCATCCTCGGCCGCGACATGGCGCTGCCTGATGCCGGTTCGCTGGACGATCCACGCATCGGTCGTGTCGAGCGACTTCTCCAGATCGGCGTTGCTGACGATCCGTTTGGGAAGATAGGAGCCAAGTCCGACGACAACGGAACGAAGCTTGCGTGGCGCTGCATCTGTCAAAGCGAATGTTCCATTCAAATCCCCTCAGGATTGTGAGGGGGCCGCCTCAGGCTCGTCAGACGCGCTAAGTTTCGCGGGTGCGGAGCGCGGCAGCGCGAGCGCATCGCGAATTCGGCCGAGAAGTTGGTGGCGCGCGATAGTATAGGCGATTTCGATCGCGACAGCGGTTCCAAAAACATCCGAATGGCCGTGGCTCTTGATCACGACCCCGTCAAGCCCGAGAAAGACGCCGCCGTTGACATTGCGCGGATCCATCCTGGCCTTCAGCGCGGCAAAGCCTTTGCGGGCCAGCAAATAGCCGAGCTTCGACAAAAAGTCGCGGCTCAACGCCTCGCGCAGGTATTGCGCCATTTGATTGGCGGTGCCTTCGGCTGTCTTCAGCGCGATATTGCCGGTAAACCCTTCGGTAATGACGACGTCGACAGTCCCCTTGCCGATGTCGCCGCCTTCGACGAAGCCAATATATTGCAAATTGGGCAAAGCGAACTCGCGCAACAGGCGCGAGGCTTCCTTAACCTCATCGATCCCCTTCATTTCTTCGGAGCCAATGTTCAGCAGCCCTACCGTCGGACGGTCGACCTCGAGAACGATCCGCGCCATCGCAGAGCCCATGATGGCGAGGGTGACGAGATGCCGAGCGTCGGCGCCGATTGAGGCTCCGACGTCAAGGACGATGGTCCTTCCCCGGATCGTCGGCCAGATCGCGGCGATCGCCGGCCGATCGACGTTCGGCATAGTGTGGAGGCACGTCTTTGCCATGGCCATCAGCGCGCCGGTATTGCCGGCCGAAACGGCGATGTCCGCCTCGTTTTTCTTGACCGCTTCAATCGTCAGCCACATCGACGAGACGCGACGGCCGGAACGCAAGGCTTGGCTAGGCTTGTCGTCCATTCGAACCGCGACGTCAGTGTGACGCAAGGTCGAAACGGCGGACAGGCGCGGGTTTGCGTCGAGATAGGGTCGGATCAGCTTTTCGTCGCCGAACAAAGAGAAAGCTATGTTCGACCCGCGCTCCAGCGCCCGAGCGGCTCCGGGAATGATCACTTCCGGTCCAAAATCGCCGCCCATGGCGTCGAGCGCTATTCGCACTGGCTTCATCATAAGATTCGCAACTCAGTTCGATCGCGCCGGAACGCCGCCTTTGCGGCAGAGAGTAAAATACACAAGATATGAATTTGAAAAATAACCCCGCTCAGCGTGCTTGGCAGCTCAATCGAACCAATTCGATGCGCCATTTCGAAGTCGGATTCCTGTCGCTTTCAAGATGAAATAATAGCGAATAGCGGCTCTCCGCTATTCGACGTGCTCCTTCGCGTTCAAATATAGGATAAAAGTCTTGGATGGTAGTGGCGCCTAAAACACGCGCGTCAGAATTCTTGGCTATAGGCGAAATGCAGGCGACGGCAGAACTCCCCGTGCGTTTGGGACGCGACGACGAAACAGACGCCGAACGGCCCACTCGATTTTCTCGGGTCGTCAGTTCCCATCCCTGAGTTTTTTCAGCACCGCGAAGGGTGACGCCACGTCATCTGAGTTTTGTGAAAATCCCTCAGCGTCAAAATGAACGCCGGGTTTGCGCGGGTGAGGGTCTAGACTGAGGATGAAGAATTCCTCCGCCAGCGCCCCGACATCAATGCGCCCATCGACGATGGGCTCCGGTGCATCGAGCTGCGCGGCTAAGGTTGGCGAAACGCCGCTGTCGAAGCGCGCCTCTCGTGGGGCTCGCGGCAGAGGCGCGCCCGTTTCACCCGCAACCGCAAACTCCGCTTCAACTTCCGCCTCGATGTCGCTTTCGAACGCCTCGAGGCTGACGACGCAGGTCTGTACGACTCGCGCTCTCAGCGGACCCGCGACCCTGAACTTCGTAGCGCTTTCTTTGACGACCTCGAGATCGGCTTCGAGACTTGGGATGGCGACGAGGCCGTCGGTCTTGGCGATCGCCGCGCGCGCCGCGTCGTCGGCGCGAATGGCAATTCGAAGTCCGGCCTCCGGAATCTCTTCGATCTTAACGAGATGTGAGAGTGGCGAAGCTTTGCTCAGAGGCGCAATTGTGGCGATTTCCGGCCGGCGTGGTTTCCTGGACGGCGCGTCCCTGCCGCTCGCATTTCCGGGGCGGCCGCTGTTCGATTTCATAACACTCGCCTCCTTCGAGCAGAATCTCCAATGTTCGATGCTGCTCTTAACTTATTCTCGTAAATCGGTGATTTAAATTCAAAAAAATGAAGCCTTTTCGATAATGGCGTCCCGGCATCATCGCTTCAGAGAACAGTCGCCGGCTTGGGAAACGGGACCGGACCTTTGACGAAGGCCTCGAACGAGGCGTTTGCCAGGACTGCGCTCGTCGCTTCGACGTAACGCGCGAGCCAACTCGCGTCGGCGCGGCCGCCATAGACGTTGCGGGAGAGCGCTTCGGCGAGAGCCATCCGTCCCGCGCGCAAGGCCCGATCATAGGCGGCGCCGCGGCCAAGGAAAGCATCCGCGAAGCTCTTCATGCGTTTGGGGACCGTCACGTCCCCCACCCCCATTTCTCGCAACGCCGCATCGAGGTGGGAAAAGACTGCATCGGCGAGATCCTGCGCCATGTCGGGAGCCGGAGACGCCATGGCGTTGAGCTGGCGCAGAACCAGCGTCGCGTGGAGGGCCAGAGCCTCGAAACGCCCCTCAATCGTGTCCGCAATGGCGTAGTCAGCGTAAAGCGCGGGCTCGCGCGCGGCCGCCACGATTTCGCCGTAGAGCCGGTCGACCAATCGACGATTGACTGAGCGGCGCCGAAGCCAAGAAAGCATGCTGCAAGTATCCAAAAATGCCGGGTCGGAATTCACCTCCGCTTGACCCCAAACGCCCAGATTGCTTTCGGCGAATGACTAAAGGTCTTTCGCAAAGAGCGACGCCTTGTTTTTGACGAAGCCGGACGTTAGGCATCGCTCAGTCGCGCCGCAAATGCAACTAACGCAGGCGTTTACACTCGCAAGGCGGCACAGCCGGAGGCTTCAAGGAAATGTGGTTCGGGACGGCGGTCAATGCCCGCAGCAGGAAAGCGACAGGTTCAAACGGTCGACCCGCCTCCGTGAGACTTGCTTTGGCCGCCGCGCTTTCGCTCGGCCTCAGTGGTTGCCTCGGGTATGACGGCCAGGTCGTTCATGGTTATCAGAGCGGACCCCAAACTTTTGACCAGGTTAAGGTCGGCGCGTCCGCCGAGCAGATCCTTACGCTCCTCGGAACGCCGACGACGACGTCGACCGTCGGCGGCGATGCTTGGTATTATGTGACGCAGGTCACTGATCGCAGCATCGCGTTCATGCAGCCTCGCGTTGTCGACCAGCATGTCTTCGCGGTCTATTTCGACAAGAACAAAAAGGTCGAGCGCATCGCGAATTACGGCATCCAGGACGGCAAGGTCTTCGATTTCGTCTCCCGCACGACGCCGACCGCGGGCGCCGAATCGACCTTCCTGAAAGGAATGTTCATCAATCTCCTGCACTTTTAAAAAAGCGGCCGGGCCTCAGGCGGGCGCCATGGCCCCGCCCGGGGCCTCTGGCGCCTCAGTGCGCTAACGCGGCGAGCAGCAGCAGCGCGACGATATTCGTGATCTTGATCGCGGGATTGACCGCGGGGCCCGCTGTATCCTTATAGGGATCGCCGACGGTATCGCCAGTGACCGAGGCCTTGTGCGCCTCGCCGCCTTTGAAATGCCTGACGCCTGCCTTGTCGACGAAGCCATCCTCGAAACTCTTTTTGGCGTTGTCCCAGGCGCCGCCGCCCGAGGTCATCGAGATTGCGACAAACAGTCCGTTGACGATGACGCCGAGCAGGGAAGCGCCGAGCGCCGCAAAGGCCGAGGCCTTCGAGCCCGAGATCAGCAGCACGCCGAAATAGACGACGATTGGCGCGAGCACCGGCAGAAGCGAGGGAACGATCATCTCCCTGATCGCGGCCTTCGTCAGCATGTCGACGGCGCGGCCGTAGTCCGGGCGTTCGGTCCCCTGCATGATCCCGGGCTTGTCCTTGAATTGGCGGCGCACCTCCTCGACGACGGACCCGGCCGCGCGCCCGACTGCGGTCATGGCGATGCCGCCGAAGAGATAAGGGATCATCCCGCCGAAGATCAGCCCGGCGACGACATAAGGATTGGAGATGTCGAAGGACACCGCGCCCATCCCCTTGAAATAGGGGAACTGGCCGGGATTTGCGGCGAAATATTCAAGGTCATGGCTGTAGGCGTTGAACAGCACGAGGGCGCCAAGGCCCGCTGAGCCGATGGCATAGCCTTTCGTTACGGCCTTCGTCGTGTTGCCGACGGCGTCGAGCGCATCCGTCACCTGGCGGACCTCCTTGGGCAGACCCGACATTTCGGCGATGCCGCCGGCGTTGTCGGTCACCGGCCCAAAGGCGTCGAGGGCGACGATCATGCCGGCGAGGCCGAGCATGGTCGTGACCGCGATTGCCGTGCCAAACAGCCCCGCGAGCTGGCTCGTCGCAATGATGCCGCCAATGATGACGAGAGCCGGCGCCGCCGTCGAACTCGAGCGACACGGCGAGCCCCTGAATGACATTGGTGCCATGTCCCGTCACGGAAGCCTGCGCGATCGAAACCACGGGACGCTTGCCGGTGCCGGTGTAATATTCCGTGATCACGACGATGCAGCCGGTCACGATCAGGCCGATGATGCCGCACACGAACAGATGCGCGCCCGAAATCGGCGCGCCATTCACCGTGCCGATCGTTCCCCAACCGACCGTCACGGTAGTGGCGAGCGCGAGCCCGATGATCGACAAGAGGCCGGCGGCGATGACGCCTTTATAGAGGGCGCCCATGATCGATTGGCTGGAGTCGAGCTTGACGAAATAGGTGCCCGCGATCGAGGTAATGATGCAGGTCGCGCAGATCGCCAGGGGGAACAACATGGCGCCATAAAGGACCGGCTGTCCGACGAAAAAGATCGCTGCGAGGACCATCGTGGCGACGACTGTCACCGCGTAGGTTTCGAAGAGGTCCGCCGCCATGCCGGCGCAATCGCCGACATTGTCGCCGACATTGTCGGCGATCGTCGCCGGATTGCGCGGGTCGTCCTCCGGAATTCCGGCTTCGACCTTGCCGACGAGATCGGCGCCGACATCGGCTCCTTTGGTGAAGATGCCGCCGCCGAGACGGGCGAAGATAGAGATCAGCGAGGCGCCGAAGCCCAGCGCGACAAGAGAGTCGACCGTCTGGCGGCTGTTCGGCGCAAAGCCGAGAGGTCCGGTCAGCACATAGAAATAGCCGGCGACGCCGAGCAGAGCAAGGCCGGCGACTAGCATCCCGGTGACGGCGCCCGCCTTGAACGAAATATCGAGGCCGGCGGCGAGCGATTTAGAGGCCGCCTCGGCGGTGCGAACATTGGCGCGCACCGAAACATTCATGCCGACAAATCCGGCCGCGCCAGAGAGAACGGCTCCGATCAGAAAGCCGATGGCGATCGACGGGCTCAAGAACAACCAGAATGAGAGAAAGATGACGGAGCCGACCATGGCGATCGTCAGATATTGGCGTTTCAGATAGGCCTGCGCGCCCTCTGCGATCGCCCCGGCGATCTCCTGCATTCGCGCCGAACCGGGGCTGGCGGCCAGCAGTTTCGACGACGTCGTGACGCCGTACACAATGGATAAGAGCCCTGCCAGTATGACAAGCCAAATCATCAGTTTCCACCTATTAATGTTTTGTTAAGGCTTTTATTGAGCCGTCGCTCGCGCCGGATGGGCGACATTTGCAGAAAGAATCCGCAGGCGCAATCGTGCCGATCAAATTCTGAATTGTTTCGCCGGCCCCGGCTATTATAGCGTTTCAAGCGAAAAACATATGCATTCTAAGGTTGTTGCTTAAAAGTGTTGATACGATGGTTTAGCAATGGGGATGAAATTGCCGCTGGCGTCGACGAAGCGTGGAGGCTCTGCCCCGGGCGCCGCCCGCCCCAAACGGCTAAGCTCGATCCCAGCTTCGAGCGCCGCCGCCTCGAATGCTGCGGCGTCAGCAAGCGGCGCCGCGCAAAGAATCTCATAATCATCCCCGCCGCCGCAGATCGCCGCGATCAGACGGGGCGCTGCCTGCAATGCCCGGTTGGCGGCTCCAGAAAGCGGAATGTCAGCGATCTTGATCTCGAGCGTCACTCCGGCAAGTCGCAACATCTTGGCGAGATCGCCGGCAAGGCCGTCGGAGACATCCATCGCCGCATGGGCGTAGGCGGCGAGCGGCGTGCGGAGCGCGAGGCGCGGCTCCGGCGTAAGGTAGCGATCGAGCAAAAATCTTGCATCGTTTTCGCCGAGGGCGCCGATCCAGTCCTGATCGCTCGTCGCGCCGAGGCGAAGTTTCAGGCCTAGCGCAGCGTCGCCGATGGTCCCGGTGACATAGATGACGTCGCCGGGCAGGACCCCGCTGCGGAAAATCATTTTTCGGTTGGGGACGGTCCCTATCGCCGTGATCGAAATTGTCAGCGGGCCGGACGTCTTGACGGTGTCGCCGCCGAGCAGCGAGCATTTGTAGAGCGTCGCATCTTGACCCAATCCTTTGGCGAAGGCTGCGAGCCAATCGGCGGTCCAATCAACGGGCAAGGCGAGGCCAAGGAGAAATCCCAAGGGCTCCGCCGCTTTCGCGGCGAGATCCGACATATTGACGCGCAACGCTTTCCGCGCGATCGCGGAAGGAGGGTCATCGCTGAAAAAATGGATGCCGCCGACGAGCAAATCCTTCGTCAGAACGAGTTCGCGGCCCGGTGGCGGCCGCAACAGCGCGGCGTCATCACAGAGGCGCAAGCCTTCCGGGCCTGCGAGCGGCGCGAAGAAGACCGCAATCAACTCATCTTCGGAAAGCCGCGTCAGAGGTTTCACCCAAAAAGGCGCATTTCGGACAGCATGTCAGTTGCGCGTTGCAAACTCATCCGCGCGATAATGGCGCGCGAGGCCGTCGAGGACCGCGTTGACCATCCCAGACTCTTCGCGGTCGAAGAAAGCGCCGGCGACGTCGACATATTCCTTGATCGAGACGCGCGCCGGAATGTCGGAACGCTTCTTCAATTCATAGGCGCCTGCTCGCAAAATTGCTCGCAGAACCGCGTCAACCCGCGCCAATGGCCAGCCTTCGACAAGAGTTTGATCGATGGAGCGGTCGATCGGACCCTGGTCGGCTAGGACTCCAGTCAGAATGTCTCGGAAAAACGCGACTTCCGCGGCCTTATAGCGCTGGCCTTCGATTTCATTGCCGATCCAGAAAAACTCGAACTCAGCGCAGGTCTCGTTCAAGCCCTTTTCCGACACTTCCATTTGATAGAGGGCCTGAACGGCAGCGAGGCGGGCGGCGGAGCGTCCATCGGCGTTGGTCATGTGATCGCTCCGATATTTCGTTTCAACGCGTAGAGAGCTAGCGCCGCGCGCGCGGCTTCGCCGCCTTTGTCGCCCCGGCTCGGATCGGCCCGCTCCAACGCCTGCGCTTCCGTCTCAACGGTCAGGACGCCGTTGCCGAGGGCGAGCCGGCGCGACACGGCAAGTTGCGTCAAGGCCCGCGCGCTTTCGTTGGCGACAATCTCAAAATGATATGTCTCGCCTCTGACAATGCAGCCCAGCGCGATCGCGCCGGAAAAAGCCGCGCCCGTTGCTTCCGCATGAGACAGCGCAATCTCGAGAGCGATCGGAATTTCGAGCGCGCCCGGAACGCTGATGAGATGATATGCGGCACCGGCTTTGGCGAGAGCCGCCTTGGCCCCCGCCAGCAGCATCGCGCCGATCGCGTCGTAAAAGCGCGCTTCTACAATAAGAAACCTTGCGCCTTGGGCGTTTGTCTCTGCAGCTTCCGAAGACCGGCGCGGGATAGCCATCGGTTATGTCGTGCTCGATAATTTCTGGGAAAGGCGAGGACGAACCTCGATCAGGCCGCTTTTCGAGTATCAAGGGCGAGACGCGGCGGCAAGCTGAAAACGCGTAAAGGGCCAGGGTGAGCGTCAAGCGCGCCATTTCTGCGGGGCTTAAGTTACGGCCGGCGCCAGCCCTGCCTGCGCCCGTTCGCAATGAGGCAACCGCATGAATGATATCGGGAAAAACCAATGGGCGGATCAGTCCGAGGCGTTATCTTTCCTCGGCGATCCCGCGAACCACGGTCTGAAGCAGCGGGTAATCCGCATCGATACGCATGGGGCGATCGTCTTCCTCGCGGGAGAAAACGTCTACAAAGTCAAGCGGGCCGTCCATTTTCCATTCATGGACTTCTCCACATTAGAGAAGCGGCGCCGCGCCTGCGAAAACGAGGTCGTTGTGAACAAGCCGAACGCGCCGGAGATTTACCTCGGCGCGGTCGCGATTTCGCGCGAGGATAATCATTTAAGGTTCGGTATTGGCGCTGAAATCGTCGAATGGGCCGTGCACATGCGCCGCTTCGATGAAGACCGCACGCTCGATAGGCTCGCGGCGCGGGGCGAACTCGACTTTGCCGTTGCCGCGCTTGTGGTCGAAGCCATCGCCGCCTCGCATCGCCGAGCGCCGATTGCACGTGGCGCTAATGCAACGAGGGCGTTGCGCGGACAAATCGAGGAGACGATGGAGTCGCTCGAGGCCGCGCCCGATGTTTTTCCGGTTGCCGGTGCGAAACTCCTGGCGCGTCAGATGTTTCGCGCCTTCGAGAGCGCCCAACCCTTGTTGCTGCGACGTGAGGCCGCCGGCGAGGTGCGACGGTGTCACGGCGACCTCCATCTGCGCAATATCGTCATGATCGGCCGCGATCCTACGCTGTTCGATGCGCTCGAATTCGACGAAAGCCTGTCAACGTGCGACATCCTCTACGATCTCGCCTTCCTGCTGATGGATCTTTGGACCCGGGGTCTCCATCGCGAGGCCAATGCGGTGATGAACCATTATTTGTCGAAGCTTGACGAGGCGGCTTCGGAGCTCGAAAGTTTCGCGGCGCTGCCGCTTTTCCTCAGCCTGCGTGCGGCGATCCGCGCCAAGGTGACCAATCTCGAGCCGTCGCAGACGGCTGAGACCATTACCGCGGCGCGACGAATGTTTGAGGCCGCCTGCGCCTTTTTTCAGCCAACAAAGCTTTATCTGGTCGCCATAGGTGGTCTTTCCGGGACCGGCAAGACCGCGCTCGCACGAGGGATCGCCCCGGGAATCGGCCGAGCGCCGGGCGCCATCCATCTACGCAGCGATGTCGAACGAAAGCGGCTTTACGGGATCCCCGAATTTGAGCCGTTGCCCGGCGCGGCTTATCGGCCGGAAATCTCTGCGATCGTCTACCGGCGGTTGCGCGATCTGGCGACCATGGCGCTGGCGGCGGGCCAAAGCGTGGTGATCGACGCCGCTCACCGAAGACCCGAGGAGCGCCTGAATGCAAATGTCGCAAAAAGCGCTGGCGCATGTTTTACCGGGCTCTGGCTTGATGCGCCGCTAGATGTGAGGCTCGGGCGCGCGGCGCGGCGCAAACATGACGCGTCGGACGCCGGCCCCGAGATAATCGCGGCGCAGGCGCGGGAGCCGCCCGGGCCGATCGCCTGGCGGCGCCTCGACGCGTCGCGGCCGATAGAAGAACTTGCCGAATGCGCCCGCGCCGCGATCGAGTGCGAGTCGGCGCCGGAAACGCCAAAATGACGAGAAGCAGCCTTGCTCCAGGGCCCAGTCAATGCGTCGTTTTAGCTTTGGCCAGCTTCGACGTCGCGACGAGTTTGGAGGTTGATTGCGCGGGCGACAATTGCGCCAGAACGATCCGGCCGCCACGCGCTTTGACGATATCGGCGCCTACCATTTTGTCCTCCGTATAATCGGCCCCTTTGACCAAAACATCAGGCTGCAAGGCAGTGATCAGTTCAAGCGGCGTATCCTCATCGAACAGCACCACAGCCGAAACGCCTTTGATTGCTCCGATCACGGCTGCCCGCGCCTGTTGATCCTGAATCGGCCGGCTAGGCCCTTTCAGACGGCGTACCGACGCATCGGAATTGAGCGCCATGATCAGCCGATCGCAGACGGCGGCGGCCTGCTTGATCAGCGAGATATGGCCTGGGTGCAGAAGATCGAAACATCCGTTGGCCACGCCGACAGTCAGCTTCGCCTTGGCCCAGGCCCAGCGCTGCGCGACAGCCTCCTCGAGCGTAATATGACGCCCGTCGTTGACCGAGGGCGAGGCGAGTTCCGACGCCAAAGACGCGTAAAGCTCCTCCGGCGTGACGCAGGCGGTTCCGACTTTCGCGACGACGATGCCCGCGGCATGATTGGCCAACTTCATGGATTCGCGCATGGAGAAGCCGGCGGCGAGCGCCGCCGCCAGAACGGCGATTACCGTGTCGCCTGCGCCGGACACGTCGAATACTGCCTGCGCGACGGTCGCGAGATGAACTGGCGCGCCTGAGAGCGGAAAGAAAGACATGCCTTTTTCCGACCGCGTCAGCAGAATATTGGCTTCGCTGATCAGTTGAGCCTGCGTCGCGGCGATCAGCGCCTCGGTGTCGGTTTCGCAGGGCAGCAGGGTTGCGGCGGTCAATTCCTTGCGGTTAGGCGCGAGAATCGTGGCGCCGCGATAAGCCGAAAGATCCAGGCGTTTGGGGTCGACGAGGACCCTTTTCCTCACAGCGTTGCATCTGTCGATGATGCTCCGCAACACGCGCAAAGATAGCGCGCCTTTGCCGTAATCGGAAAGAATGACGACATCCGCGCGATCGATAGCGTCGCGGCTTGCTTGCAGCAGGCGTTCTTCGATTAGCCGGTTGCAGGGAGACGTATCTTCATGATCGACGCGCACAATTTGTTGATGCGCCCCAAGTACCCGCAGCTTTCGGGTCGTCGGCCGATCGGCGACCGCTATCATGCCGGAAAGGTTAATTTCGCCATGGGCATGGAGCAGCTCGATCAAGCAGTCCCTCGCGTTGTCTTGCCCGGTCAGGCCGACGACATCGACGGCGACGCCAAGCGTAGCAAGATTGGCGACCACATTGGCCGCCCCGCCCGGGACATTCTTCTCTGAAAGCGAGCGCACCACGGGGACTGGCGCTTCGGGCGAAATGCGGTTGACTGCGCCGTGCAGATAGCAATCCAGGATCAGGTCGCCGATCACCGCGACGCGACATCTCGCGAAGCGATCAAGAAATGGAAGCATTTACGAATCCAATGCGGGAGCGATAGTCGTTGGCCGGAAGGCGCGCGACATTTCCGCCGCCGCCGAGAACAGATGGTAGAGCGAACTCGCGGGGATAAAATCGACGAGCGGGCTTCCGTTCGCGCTGATCTGGTCGATCCATCCCCCCGCAAATGGCGTGTCGAGGAAAGTCGCGCCCAAAGCGTCGACCATCGCCGAAGCGAATCCCGGCGCCGTAGCGTCACCCATGGAAAATCTCGCGACCGCCGCTTTGGCGCCCTCAGCATGCGGCCAGAGCCGGTGTGACCCTTTCAGAACGCTCATGTCGCTCTTGACTTCATTGAAGATCAGCCCGCTTTCAGCGAGCCCATCTGACCGGGCATTGCGATCGAGCGCCACGATCCAGGCGTTCAAATCCTCGCCGGTGAGCTTCCCATATTCGTGCAGAAGCCAAGCCCATTCGAAATGGTGGCCGGGCTCAAAAATCCAGCGTCTTTGCGGATCTGGATGCGGGCCCCAGTCTTCGGCGAAATATTCGAAGAGAACGCCGGGCTCGCTCGCAAACAGGCGAGATTTGAAAATTTCGACAAGCTTTTGCGCGCGTTCAACGTAGCCGCGTCCGGGAATGGCGGCTTCGAGGGCGAGATAGGCCTCGAGAAGATGCATATGCGGGTTTTGCCGCTTGTTCCTGTCGTCAACAGGCGTCCTGTCATAGAGGCCGCCATGCGCCGGATCTTGCAGCGCCGCGTCGATGAATCCGATTGTCTGATCGGCCCAGCCAATCAAACGTCGGTCGCCGTTAAGGCGATAGAGCCAAGCGATGGCGAAAAGGACAAAAGCGTGGGTATAGGCGTCGCGGTGGTTCGCGACGAGACGATTTTCGGCGCTGATCGAGAAGGCGAATCCCCTTTTTGGGCCGGCTCCGTCGCAAAATTTATCGACGAGCGAGGCCATGGCAATTTCGGCGAGGCACCCGCCTTCCGGAAACCAGCCTAGTTGGGCGGCATGCGCGAACACATAGATCTGCCGCGCCTGCACCATCGCGCGGCGCGGGACCGCCTCTTGCGGCTGTCCGCCCCATTCGAGGCGCTCTTGAAACACGCCCTGCCCTGCATCGAAGCCGACTGTCGACCAGAGTGGAAGGGCCTTTGTCACGAGCCAGTAACGGAAACGGCAAGCGTTAGCGCAAGCGGACGCCCATCCATTCTTCGTGTCAGGAGAGTTCGTCCTTTCAGGAGAGGATAAATACAATCTCTTGCCTTTGCGTTGAGGACTATGCGCCAGTGCGCTTTGCGTCCCGGCGTCGGACGAGCTCAAGTTCGTCAATATGGGATTGCGCCATTTGGCACGCTCGCCGGTCACGCTGCGCGCAACTGGCGCGTCAGGTCGATCCGGTAGGAGAGCGCTTCCGCCAGATGCAAGCCGCCGACCGTTTCGGCTCCGTCGAGGTCCGCGATGGTCCGGGCCAGCTTCAAAATCCGGTGAAACCCGCGCGCCGAAAGATGCAGGCGATCCGACGCCTCCTGCACGAGTTTGAGGCCTCCGGCGTCGGGCTGAGACACCTGTTCGATGACGGCGGAAGGCGCGGCGGCGTTCGATCCTATTTTACCGAGCCCGAGTTCCGCATATCGGCGCACCTGGATTGCCCGCGCGGCGGCGACTTGTTCGGCGACTTCGGCGGATCCTTCTGAGGGCGGCGGGAGCATCAGGTCTGCGGCGGCGACGGCAGGCGCCTCGACGTGGAGATCAATGCGGTCGAGCAAGGGACCTGACAGTCGAGACTGATATTGCGCCACGCAGCGGGCATTGGGCTGGCGGTTGCACGAAAATCCCGGATCGGTGGCGTGACCGCACCGGCAAGGGTTCATTGCGGCGACGAGCTGAAATCGAGCCGGATAGACGATTCTGTGATTGGCGCGGGCGATTGCGACTTCGCCGGTCTCGATAGGCTGGCGCAGACTGTCCAGAACCTGAGCCTGGAACTCCGGCAATTCGTCGAGAAACAAAACGCCGTGATGCGCGAGCGAAATCTCGCCAGGGCGCGCCCGCACGCCGCCGCCGACCAGAGCCGCCATAGAGGCGGAATGGTGGGGCGCGCGAAACGGGCGCCGATCGGTGAGAGCGCCCCCGGCAATATCGCCGGCGATCGAATGGATGAGCGAGACTTCAAGTAGTTCGCTGGGAGTCAGCGGGGGCAAAATTGAGGGCAGGCGCGCCGCGAGCATGGATTTGCCGGCCCCGGGCGGTCCATTGAAAAGCAGATTGTGCCCCCCCGCGGCGGCGATTTCGAGCGCGCGCTTGGCGCTCTCCTGTCCTTTGACGTCGCGCAAATCCGGCTGTGCGCCCAGCACTTTGCGGATTGCCGCGCGCGGCGGAGCCATCACTTGCGCCCCCTTGAAATGATTGACCAGCTGAATCAGGGAAATCGGCGCGAGTATGTCGATGTCGCCGCTCGCCCAGGCCGCCTCGGGTCCGCTCTCATGCGGACATATCAGCCCGTGGGCGCGCGCATTGGCCGCTATCGCCGCCGGGAGCACGCCAGTTACCGCAGTGATCGTCCCATCGAGCGCGAGTTCGCCGAGAACCGTGTAATTCTGCAGTGCGTCAGGGGCGATCGCGCCGATTGCCGCCATGATGCCGAGAGCTATCGGCAAATCGTAGTGGCTGCCCTCTTTTGGCAGATCGGCCGGAGCCAGATTGACGGTGATGCGCTTGGCCGGGAGCGCAAGGCCGGAGGCGTTGAGCGCCGCGCGCACACGTTCGCGCGACTCAGCCACCGCTTTGTCGCCAAGGCCGACGACTGTAAACGCCACATTGCCATTGGCGATCTGCACCTGCACGTCGACGGGCCGAGCCTCGATGCCCTCGAACGCAACCGTCGCAACCCTGACGACCATGAAATGAGCTCATATCTCAGCCTGAGCCGAGCTTAGCCGACAAATACGCGTCGCGCAAGAACAGCACATGAACGGGAAAAGGGACAAAATCGAGCGGACGCCCAATTGGGCCGCGGATAAGGAAAAACCGCCGATCGGCGGCGCAAACCTTGAGGTCGTTCAGAGCACGCTTTGCGCAATCGTCAGTTCTGCTTCGGCGATCATGTCGGGGACGCCGACATGCAGCCAGATTCCGTCGAGCCCTTGGCCATAGAGGCGGCCTTTTTGGGCGGCCTCGAAGAAAAACGGCGCCAGCGGGAAGATCTTTCGGGTCTCGGCGGCGAAAAGCTCCGGCTTCATCACGCCGACGCCGGCGTAGACGAAAGGCGCGACCTCACGTTCGGCGCGCCGCGTCAGCCGTCCGTCAGCCGCCATCAGGAAATCGCCCGGCCAGTCCACGCCGATGCTCGCGGTCGTCGCCGCGACGAGCAGTAAAATGTCCATCCTTGATGGGTCCCAGGCCTCGGCGAGGCGCAGCAGGTTCGCCTTCGGCCCCTCGATCCACAGAGCATCCGTATTGGCGACAAAAAACGGCTGCGGTCCGAGCAGAGGGAGCGCTTTGGCGATGCCCCCGCCCTGGTCGAGAAGCATGTCTCGTTCGTCGGAGATGATGATCTCGAGGTCCTTGCGCGTCGATAGATGCGCCTCGATCTGATCGGCGAGGTGATGCACGTTGACGATCGCGGCGCCGACGCCAGCCTGGACGAAGCGATCGAGCATGTGGTCGATCATCGGCTTGCCGGCTATTTTGATCATCGGCTTCGGAACGGTCAGCGTCAAAGGCCGCATGCGCGCGCCGAGCCCCGCGGCGAAGACCATCGCTCTGGCTGGCGCTGTGACCGACATGCGAGACCCTCGTTCAGCCTCCGCACGAGGCGGTCATGAAGATTTGTGGCAGGTTGTTCTCATACCAGACCTTAAGCTCTGCTAGTACCGGGTGGTTCAAGTCCTTGACCAGATATTTTTCAACTCGCGACAGATGGACGAGGTAATGCGGCTTGCGGTCGCGCGCGTCGAGGCGGGTGAATATGCCGAGGATCTTGGTCGCCCGCTGAGCGCCCAAGATCGCATAGGCGCGCGCGAAATCGCCCATATCGAAGGATGGGCGCGCTTCGCGTCGCAACCGCGCGTAGTGGGTCAGCAATTTCAATTCAATGGGATCGGGGACGTCAACTCTCGCGTCCTGCAGCAGCGAGACGACATCATAGGCGGGATGGCCCAGCACGCAATCCTGGAAATCGACGATGCCGACCTGCGCCACGCCCTCGCGGCGCGCCCGCCAAATGAGATTTGGCGAATGAAAATCGCGTAAAGTCCAGGTCACGTCTGCCGTCAAGCCCTCGGTCAGAACCTGCCGCCAGAGATTGACGAATATCGCCTTGGCGCCGGAAGAAAGCTGAACCCGGGCTCGATGGGGCGCGTACCAATCGAGCAGCAGTTCGACTTCGATGGAAAGCGCGTCGAGATCGTAAGGAGGGATGCGGTAGGTCTCGGCGTCGCTGACTGGCAAGGCATCGGGAAGGCTCGCGGCATGCAACTTGGCTAGCGCCGACGCCGCCCAGGCGTATCGATCGAGATCGACGCCGCTGTCGCCAACGATCGGCTCGATGCCGAGATCTTCGAGGAGGATGACGCCGGCGCCGAGGTCGAAGGCGTAGATCTCGGGCGCCGAAAAGCCAAAGCTGCGCAAACCGCGGTCGACCGCGATGAAAGGTCTGATGTCTTCGGCGAGCCGCGCGATGACGCTGTAGGGTTTGCCATGGCGGATTGGCGGGCCGTCGGGACGCCGTGGCGCAACCATCAGGACCGCGCTGGAGCCGTCGTCTTTGACGAGGCGCTCGAAGGATCGCGTCGAGGCGTCGCCCTGCATCAGATGGCGCTGCGCGCCGCGCCAGCCCGCCGGGTCCAGAACATCCTGGATAGCCTTGGCTTTGGCGAGCCGGCTGGCGAAGGCGCCGAAGCCTGTTACCGTCGCCATTCGAGATCCGTGCGGGCCGCCTTCCTCGGCGCCATCGGCGCCGAGGGCGAATTTGATATCCAACCGGTCGGCGCCAAGGAGCGGGCCGCCGCGCTCGGGCCACTCAACAAGGACAAACGCTCCTTCGGTCGCTTCATCCCAGCCGAGTTCGACGAGATCGTCAGGCCTTTCGATCCGATAGAAATCGGCGTGGACGATCGGCGCCGTTTTGCCCTCATAGACTTGCATGAGAAGAAAGGTTGGGCTCGGAACCTCGAGGCTCGCGTCGCCGGTCAGCAGCCGGATCAACGCCCTCGCGAAGGTCGTCTTGCCGGTTCCCAGATCGCCCGACAAAGTGACAAGGTCGCCGGGTCCGATCAAATTGGCGATATCGCTCGCAAGCTCCTGTGTCGCGCGCTCTTCGTTAAGGCGGCGCGGCCAGATGATTTCGGGCCCGGTCGCCGGCTCCGCCTCAGCCGCCATTTTTTTCGCGCTCCCCACCTGTTTCGATCGGCTCTTCCATGATCCGCTTCGCCGGAAAGATGCAAGTCACGGCGGTCCCTTCTCCCGGCGACGAGTTGATCAAAATGCGGCCGCCGTGCAGTTCGACGAAGGACCGTACGATCGAGAGGCCGAGGCCGACGCCGCGGTGGCGCGAACCGGTCGTGTGCGTTTCGAAACGATCGAATATATGGTCAATGACCTCCGGCGGAATGCCGCGCCCCCGGTCGCTCACCTTGAACACGACCTCGTCGTCGCGCCGCAGCGCGGCGAGGTCGATGGTCTGGCCGGGTGAGGAGAATCCGATCGCATTGGACAGCAAATTTAGCAGAATTTGTCGGACCCTCTTGCCGTCCGCGATGAACGAGCCGATGCCATCGACGGCGAAGATCCGAAGCGTCAGCCCCAATTCTTCGAGGCGATCCCGAAGGCCTTCGGCCGCCGCCCCTATCGTCTCGGCGATGTCGACCTGCTCGAGCGACAACTCCATAGCGTCCGCGTCGATTGAGGCGAGATCGAGAATATCGTTGATGATGGCCAAAAGGGCCGACGAAGAATTCGTTATATAGCCGGCGTATTCGAGCTGCTTTGCATTCAGCGGGCCGACCGAGGGATCGCCGAGAAGCTGGATGAAGCCGATGATATTCGTCAAAGGCGTACGCAACTCGTATGAGACGTGGTGAACGAAGTCGTTGCGCAGCTTCTCGGCGTCGATCAGCGCCTGGTTTCGTTCCGTCAGCGCGCGCTCGATATTCACTCCCGCGGTAGCGTCGATGAATGTCAGCAGCGTCGCGCCGTCCGGCAGCGGCGCCGCGGCGCAATCCAACACTGAACCATCGCGCCTAGCGAGGCGGGTTTCAAGTCCCAGCCGATGATCCTGGAGGCCGGCGACGACGGCGCGCACCTCGTCCCAATCGGACTCTGTGACGAAGAGCGGCGCGCAGATTTGAGCCACGCGATCGATGTGAGGCTGGTCGTCTAATTGTTCAGGCCGAAGCGCCCAAAGCCGGGCGAATGCCGGGTTGAACAGTTTGAGGCGTCCGTCGCTGCCGAAAACAGCGACGCCTTCCTTCAAGGTGTCGAGCGTTTCGCTCTGCACCCTAATAGCGGCGTTGAACCGCGATTCGAGATGGAACCGCTCCGTCACGTCATCGAAAAGGTAAGTGACGCCGCCTTGGGGATTGGGATTGATGACTGTGCGAAGGGTGCGGCCGTCCGGCAAATACCAAGTTTGCTCTTCCGTCTCAGGCAACTGATAAGCCATCAAGAGATTGGTTTGCCAGGCTCGAAAATCAGCTTGCTCGGGGAGCAGCCGCGTCGCCCGCAGCCGGTCCAGAATTTCTGAATCCGTCGGCTTCTCCTCGAGCCAGGCCTGCTCTAGGCCCCAGAGCTGCCGATAGGCGGCGTTGTGGAAAACGAGGCGTTTCGAGCGATCAAAAATGACCACTGCGGTCGAAAGCTGATCGAGCGTGCGCGCATGCGCCTCCATTTCGCGTTCGAGCGCATCGCGCGCCGATTGGATTTCGGACACGTCGACGGCCATTCCGACGGAAGACGCGCCATCCGGCGCATCGATGATGTCGAAAATGCGCCGCTCGCCGACGACGACAGCCGGCGCGCGCGCCCGCCAGATCGCGCCGGCCGCTCGCGCTTCCGCACTTGCCCCGCGCGCCTGACTCTCCAAAAGTTCGGCGCCGCCCGCGACCGCGTCAGCCTGGTCCTTCGCCTCGACAGCGTGGGCGTAGGCGGCGTTGACCCAGGTGAGGCGGCCCTCCCCGTCACGCACCCAAGCGGGACTGGGAACGGCGTCCAGCAAAGCCCACAGAGCGCGCAATTGGCCGATCGTGCGAGTCTGCAACTCCTGCAGGCGACTGACTTCGAGCCGCTCGCCCGAAACATCTTTGATCCGCATGACGGCGAGACCGCCGACAGGATGTCCTTCGATGTCGAGATGGCGCCCGTCGAGGTTCGTGACGTTGACGTGGAATGTTTCGCCGCGGGCGCGGAGCCGGGCGACGCTTTCATCGAGGTTTTGCGCTCGATCCGGCGCCAGCCACGATCCGAAGGCGAGCGCGCCGCGGACATTCGAGACATCCGACACGAGACTTGGGTCGCCTTCGATTTCTGGTTCGTCGCTGGGGCCGCGCCAAACAATGACGATATGCGACTCTGCTCCAAGGAAACGTTCGGCCCGATCGAGGCGCGACCGCAGCGCCGTGATCTCGACGGTCAGGTCGCTCTCGCGCTGTATCCATTTACGGCGCTTCCTCACATAAACTAATGCGGTCTGCGTCGAAAACAGGATCAGACCGAAAGTCAGCGCCAGCCCGGCCGCGTCGGCATTGCGCACAACGGCCTCGCCGGCGCTCTGGTCGTTCGAAACGTGGCCGGGCCAGAACAGAGCGGATGCCGGCGCCAGGAACAAAGCGATCCCGAGGCAAGCGCAAAGGGTGAGGCGCAGCCTCGGCGGGAGTTTCCACGACAGCCGTTTCAACTGGCGCCCGCGCCGTTCCATACATGCCCCCGAAACGGTCTCGATAAATGTCGACCGCCATCCGATTCACAGCACTTTAGCGTTGCGGCTCGTATTTGAGAATCCCGCCGAGGTCCGGCCGAGGGATTTTGCGCAGCCTCGATGCGTTTTTCGGCTGAAGGGCTTCTGGCGTTGGACGAGGCCTGGAATCAAGGCGTTCGCCGCTCAGCCCCGAAAAAAATAGTTCGCCACGGCACGCCGCTCAAAAGCATCAATCCCTTAGTGATCGGCGCTCCAAGAGTAGCCGCGACGGCAGAGTATTGCCGGGCGAGCGCGGCTGCGAGGCGCGAACGCGCCGACCATCGCGGGCTGGAAGGACCCGCATCCGGATCTGGGCAGTCGAGCCGCCACAGCATTCGAGCATAATCGAAAGCGGTCCAACCGCGCTGCAGGAAAAAACCAGCCCTTTCGATCAAATGGTCGACGAGAATGGCCGTGGCTTGCGCGTTGCTGTCGCCCGAGCAGCCGGGCTCATAGGGGAGCACATTGTGTAATTGCGGCCGTTTTGAAAATATATTGCCGCCGTGCAGGCGGTAGACTGCGACCGCGTCGTCGATCAGGACGCTGCCGCTGATTGCGTTGACGCCGAGACAGAAATAAAGATCCGTCCCGGTCCTGAGAGAGCGGAGCGCCGGATTGTCTGCGAACAGCGCCAGCGCGTCGCGGCGAAAACAATTGCCCGATGTCGGCGACCAGACCCATTCATTGGTCATCGGCGCGACGAATTGGATTCGCTCGACGATCGAGCGATCGAACTGTTCCGAGGGCCAGGGAGCGCCGAAAGCGCCGCTCGCAGCATGACGATATGGGCGGACGCGCTCCGCTTTGACGCCGCGCTTGGCGCGTATGACGCGGCCGAAGGCTTCCTCCGAGCCGAGCACCACCTGATCGCCTTGCGCCTGCAGCATGTCGCCGGAGGTGAAGCCGACATGCTCTCGCAGCGAGAGGTGAACATAGATGTGGGTTTCGACGCCATCGGGCAGCAGCAAGTCGTCGGCGTCGAGAAAGATGACATAAGGGCCGGTTGACGCCGCCAGTCCGTCGAGCGCCGCAGCCGTCTGGCCGTCGTTCGCCGCTCGCCGGATGATTTTGGCGCGGGAATGCCGCGCCTCTATCCCCCGCAAGACCTCGGGGCTGGCGTCAGTCGAGGCGTTGTCGACAATCACACATTCGACGTTCGGATAGGTTTGGCCCAACGCCGACTCGACCGCGGCGTCGAGAAACCGCCCATAATTATAATTGATTACAATCACGCTGACGAGCGGAAGGCGCAGCGCCGGCGCGGCTTCGTCGCCCGGCTCATTGCGAAACCGCTCCGCTATGCGAACTTCGTTCATGGCTCACCCTTGGAGGAGAGACATGGACGAGATGTCCCTCATTCGTCAATATTGACCCGCCGACACGACTCGCGCGCCTTCAATCTCCCGGCCATCCGCCGGTTGGGCGGCCAAATTCGTGAGGAACCTACGGTTCGCCGAGCGTGGCGAGGACGGCGAACGGCCAAGGGCCGCGCAATGGTAATTCGCGCTCAGGTGGTAGCGCGCCCTGCCCGCGAGGCTGACCATCCTTTATTCACATCGCTCCAAATCTCGTCTACGGAGACAGCCGAGACTAAGATGACAATGGTTTTGCTTTGCAATATACGGCGCTCTAACGCAAAGCCGGCGCCGCGGCTTTTTTTGCGCGCCAAAAACACCCAACGCCCGCCGCGACGGGGAAAGAGATTTTATGCCGAAGCGGACTGATATTTCGACGATCCTGATCATCGGCGCGGGTCCCATCATCATCGGGCAGGCCTGCGAATTCGATTATTCCGGCACCCAAGCCTGCAAGGCGCTGCGCGAGGAAGGCTATCGGATCGTCCTCGTCAACTCCAATCCGGCGACGATCATGACCGACCCGGACATGGCCGATCGCACTTATATCGAGCCGATCACCCCGGAAATCGTCGCAAAAATCATCGCCAGGGAGCGCTACGCCATCCCGGGCGGCTTTGCGCTGCTGCCGACCATGGGCGGGCAGACGGCGCTGAACTGCGCTTTGTCCTTAAAGAAAATGGGCGTCCTCGACGATTTCGGAATTGAGATGATCGGCGCCAGCGCCGAAGCGATCGACATGGCCGAGGACCGGGAACTTTTTCGCGAGGCGATGTTGCGCATCGGCCTTTCGACGCCGCGCTCGCATCAGGTCAAAACGCTGAGCCAGGCCCTGGCGATCCTCGACGACATCGGCCTGCCGGCCATCATCCGCCCCTCGTTCACGATGGGGGGCACGGGCGGCGGCATCGCCTACAACAAAGCGGAGTTCATCGACATCATCGAGCGCGGCATCGACGCCTCGCCGACCAGCGAAGTGCTGGTCGAGGAAAGCGTGCTGGGCTGGAAGGAATATGAGATGGAGGTGGTCCGCGACAAGGCGGACAATTGCATCATTATCTGTTCGATCGAGAACATCGATCCGATGGGCGTCCATACCGGGGACTCGATCACCGTCGCCCCGGCCCTCACTTTGACCGACAAGGAATATCAGATCATGCGCGACGCCTCGCTGGCGGTGCTGCGCGAGATCGGGGTCGAGACCGGCGGCTCCAACGTGCAATTCGCGGTCAATCCCGCCGACGGCCGCATGATCGTCATCGAAATGAATCCGCGGGTGTCGCGTTCCTCCGCCCTCGCCTCCAAGGCGACCGGCTTCCCAATCGCCAAGGTCGCAGCCAAGCTTGCGGTCGGATTCACTCTCGACGAGATCGCCAACGACATCACCGGCGGCGCGACGCCGGCCTCTTTCGAGCCGAGCATCGACTATGTCGTCACCAAGATCCCGCGCTTCGCCTTCGAGAAATTTCCCGGCGCGGAGAATATCCTGACGACAGCGATGAAATCGGTCGGGGAATCCATGGCGATCGGGCGCACCTTCGCCGAAAGCCTGCAAAAGGCCCTGCGCTCGCTCGACATCGGCCTCAATGGCCTCGACGAGATTGAGATCGAAGGCCTTGGCCTCGGCGACGACATGAACGCCATTCGCGCCGCCTTGGGCCGTCCGACGCCGGACCGGCTCTTGGTCGCAGCTCAGGCGCTGCGCTACGGCATGAGCCCAGGCGAGATCCAAGAGGCATGCCGTGTAGACCTCTGGTTTATCGAGCGGCTGCAGGAAATTCTCGAACTTGAAGCGCTCGTGCGCGAGCGGGGTCTGCCGCGCGACGGCGCCAATCTGCGCATGCTCAAGGCGGCGGGCTTTTCAGACGCGCGCCTGGCGGCGCTTTCCGGCGCGCCGCGCACGGCCGTGACCGCCCTCCGCCATGAGCTGAACGTCCATCCTGTGTTCAAGCGGATCGATACCTGCGCGGCCGAATTCGCGTCGCCGACGGCTTACATGTATTCGACCTATGCGCCGCTCTTCGCGGGCGCCCCGGCTGACGAGGCGCGCCCCTCGTCGCGAGATAAGATCGTGATCCTCGGCGGCGGCCCAAACCGCATCGGCCAAGGCATCGAATTCGACTATTGCTGCTGCCATGCCTCGTTCGCCCTCAGAGAGGCGGGTTACGAGACGATCATGATCAATTGCAATCCGGAGACGGTCTCCACGGACTATGATACATCCGACAGGCTCTATTTCGAGCCGCTCACCGCGGAGGACGTTCTCGAAATTATCGCCAAAGAAACTGAAGCCGGCCGTCTCAAGGGCGTTATCGTGCAATTTGGCGGGCAGACCCCTCTCAAGCTCGCAAATGCGCTGCAAAAGGCTGGGATTCCAATTTTGGGAACCTCCGTCGATTCGATCGATCTCGCCGAAGACCGGGATCGGTTCAAGCGCCTCCTCGATAAGATCGGGTTGAAGCAGCCAATGAACGGCATCGCCTATTCGGTCGAGCAATCCCGCATTGTCGCCGCCGAGCTTGGCCTGCCGCTGGTCGTGCGTCCCTCTTATGTTTTGGGCGGCCGCGCGATGGCGATTATTCGCGACAATGCCGAGTTCGACGATTATTTGCTCGGCACCCTCCCCGGCCTCGTGCCGTCCGACGTTAAGGCTCGCTATCCAAATGACAAGACCGGCCAGATCAACACCGTGCTAGGCAAAAATCCGCTGCTGTTTGACCGCTATCTGTCGGACGCGGTCGAAATTGACGTCGACGCGCTCAGCGATGGCGCCGACGTCTTTATCTGCGGCACGATGGAGCACATCGAGGAAGCCGGGATCCATTCCGGAGACAGCGCCTGTTCGCTGCCGCCGCGTTCGCTTTCCGGCGATATGATTGGTGAACTCGAACGGCAGACGAAAGAACTCGCCGTCTCCCTTGCCGTCGGCGGATTGATCAATGTTCAATATGCGCTCAAAGACCGGGAAATTTATGTCCTTGAAGTCAATCCTCGCGCGGCGCGCACTGTGCCTTTCGTCGCCAAGGTGATTGGCGTCCCGATCGCTAAAATTGCGGCGCGAGTAATGGCCGGCGAAAAGCTTGCCGGCTTCGGCCTGAAGGCTCCGGTGTTCGACCATGTCGGCGTCAAAGAATCGGTATTTCCCTTTGCCCGCTTCCCCGGCGTCGACACGGTTCTCGGCCCAGAAATGCGCTCGACCGGCGAGGTGATGGGCCTTGACCGTTCTTTCGCCATCGCTTTCGCGAAGAGCCAGCTTGGCGGCGGGACCAGCGTCCCGACCAAGGGCTCCGTCTTCGTCTCCGTTCGCGACGCCGACAAGGCGCGCGTTCTCGGCCCGGTGAAGCTTCTCGCCAGCCTCGGCTTCAAGATTTTCGCCACGGGCGGCACCGCGCGCTACCTCCATGGCGAGGGCGTTCCGGCGCGGCGGATCAACAAGGTTTCGGAAGGCCGGCCGCATGTCGTCGACGCCATCAAGAACGGCGGCGTCCAGCTGGTTTTCAACACCACCGAAGGCAAGCAGGCTCTTGCCGATTCGCGCTCGCTGCGGCGCGCCGCTCTCCTGCATAAAGTGCCTTATTATACGACTTTGGCCGGAGCGATCGCCGCGTCCGAAGGGATCAAGGCCTATCTCGCCGGCGATCTGGAGGTGCGCCCCCTTCAGGATTATTTCGGTTGAGGGCGGGCCAAACGCATGACGCCGCCGCCCATTATAAAAAGAGCCCCTTGCGGCGGCGTTCATGAAGGTGTCTTTTATTAATCGAACGGGTTCGCGGCGCTGAAACGCTCGAACCCGGCGGCGTTTTATACGGATGAAGTCGATCGTTTCCTGACGCAAAAGGACATTGCGCCTTGGGCGGCGCGGTTTCGATCTTCAAAGAGATGTAGAAGAGAATCACCATGGACAAGTTTCCCATGACGACGGCGGGCCATCTCGCGCTCGAAGACGAGTTGAAGCGGCTCCAGCAGGTCGAGCGGCCGCGGATTATCCAGGCGATCGCCGAAGCGCGCACGCATGGGGATCTGTCGGAAAACGCCGAATATCATTACGCTAAGGAAGCGCAGTCCTTGAACGAAGGCCGCATCGCCGAACTCGAGGACAAGTTATCACGCGCCGAGGTGATCGACGTCTCGAAGCTGTCCGGCAATAGCGTCATGTTTGGCGCCACTGTGACGTTAGTCGACGAGGATACCGAAGAAGAAAAGACCTATCGAATTGTCGGCGAAAGCGAGGCGGACGTAAAATCCGGCCGCGTTTCGATCACCTCGCCGACAGCGCGCGCGCTGATCGGCAAGAAAGTCGGCGATACGGTCGAGGTTAATACCCCCGGCGGCGGCAAAAGCTACGAGATCTTAAAAGTATCGTTCCTTTAAGGCGAACTAGCGGAACGGGAGTCGATTTCATATCCAAAAGGAAAAAGGTGCGATCGGACTGCCCTGTTGGTCATGGTAACTCCTTGTCGCTGATGAACCCGGGCGCCTCGTCTCAAGGCGATTTACAATGCGCATGACCCGGTCGTTGACGCCGGCGCGCGGCGCTGATGGAGGGCCGCGCCGAGCAAGGACGAATCTGAATTGTTCGGCGACTTACCCGGGTCCGTGCGATCTTGCTCGATTTTTAGCTTCGTGACCTAGGCGTCTGCGGCGGCTGCATTGGTCTCGTTGAGCTTTTGGGCTGCTTTGGGAGCTGGCGGTGCTGCGGTTTTGGAGGAGGATCCGCGAACGACCGGCCACCGCCTTTGGCCGGCCGGCGCCAGGGCGATGGGGCTTCGAATTGCAAGGCTCTGTCGAATTGCGGACCTCGACCTTCGTACGAGGTTGGATCCGCGACGCCGCCCATCCAAGCGATCGCCTGCGCGTCATCGCCCGAACCAATGGCAGAGTCCTCGCTGCCGGAACCGCCGATCTCTTCCGGCCGGATCTCGAGGCGGCCGGGATCGGCGACGGACGCTATGCTTTCGAGCTCCACTTTCCTGAAATGCCAGGCGCATTCAGTTCAGGTCGAGACTGTCGGCACCCGCCAAATCGTGCCCGTCGCGCCCTATGCGATCGAGGACGCGACGCCGGTCCAGCGGGGGAAAGACGGCTGGCTCTTCCTCCGGACTGGTTCAAATCAAGTCGAGAGGTTTTTCACCGAGCGACAACATTTCACGGATGCCGAGGTCGAACGATGGTGCGCCCTTTTGGATTATCGGAAGAGGCGATTACAACAGATGGCCGTCGCTTATTTTCATATGATCGCGCCGGACAAAATCACGGTCTATAGCGACAGATACGGATCTTATCTTCCAGGTTTCGATGCGCGGCCATCGCTTGTCTTGCCGAACGCTCTGAAAAGGACGGGCCTGGAGGACGTCTATGTCGACGTGGCGCCGGCTTTGGTGGCGGAGCGGGACAACGCCTTATTATATTGGAAAACCGACACGCATTGGACGTTTGCGGGGGCGTTGATCGCCGCGCGCGAAATTTGCCGGGTCCTCAGACTTGAATGTCCAAAGTTTTCAACGCGTCTTCTGGCGACCCACACCCCGACGCTCGATCTCGGCGGAAAAGTCGATCCTCCGATCGACGAACACGTCGAACTGTTCGAGTTTCTCGATCCAGCGCAGATGATCTACGCCAACTCTCTCGTCAATCAAGCCAACGTTCCCGGTCAATCTCGCTCCGGCCTGCTGCATGGCAGCCACGTCGTCTATAGAAATGGAAATGCTCCAAACGATCTGACCTTGGCATTGTTTGGCGACTCTTATTGCGAGGTTGGCCCGTGGCTCTTAACGGGGATGCTGGCTCAGGTCTTTCGCGAAGTCCATTTCATGTGGTCGAACTCAATTGACTTCGGTTATATTGAAGAAATTAAACCAGACATTGTCCTGAGCGAAATCGCGGAGCGCTTCGTCAAAAGGTTTCCTGACGATGACCGTGATTTGAGATCTTTTGCTCTCAAACGGTACGCTGAATTCGCTGGGCGCCAGCTTGTCTAGGTCATTTCCTTTTCCAATGCGGAAAACTTCTAGGTTTCTGATCTGACGCATTTTACTGCGAAGCGATTCCGCTTCCGTTGGACGTGCGCAAGATAAAAGTGTGAAGGGTGAGCCATTTTGTTGGTGGCGACGATCGTCGAGTTCATACTATTTGCGGACCAGCGCAAACGCGCGTCGAAAGGTGATGCAGGGTCGGGTGAGGATGGCCAAAGTTCTGATGGTCCTAGGGATGCACCGCAGCGGCACCAGCGCGATCGCCGGCGTTCTTTCAAAACTCGGCGGCGGCGCGCCGAAGAATTTGCTAGAGGCGAACGAGGGAAACGAACGCGGCTTTTTTGAATCCGCGCCGATGATGGGTTTTCATGACGAACTTTTGGCGTCCGCGGGAACCCATTGGGCCGACTGGCGCGCCTTTGATCCGGCCTGGTATGGCTCCGCACTCTGCGATGCCTATAAGGACCGGGCGAAACGGCTATTCCGAGAGGAGTTCGGCGACTCGCCCCTTGCAATCTTCAAGGATCCGAGGATTTGCCGCTTTCTGCCTTTCTGGCTGGATGTCTTTGTAGCGATGGATATCGCGCCGCATATCGTCATCCCAGTCCGCTCTCCGTTGGAAGTCGCTGGCTCTCTCAAGAAGCGCAATGGACTCACCCTTCCGAAAGGGTTGCTCCTCTGGCTGCGGCATGTGCTCGACGCCGAGGCTGCGAGCCGGACCTTGCCGCGGTCGGTTCTAAGGTGGAGTGAATTCCTTTTGAATTGGCGTGCGGCGGTTGACAAAATCTCTCATGACATTGGTTTGTCCTGGCCACGCCTTTTCGATGAATCCGCTCATGAGATCAATCAGTTCCTGAGTGAGGACCTGGTGCATAACAAGGTGGCCGATGAGGAGCTCGCGGCACATGCCGACCTCCATGAATGGACCATCGGGGGATACCAATCCTTGCTCGAAATGACCGGCGGCTCTGAATCTTATGGATCGAAGGCGAGACTGGATCGAATTCGCGAGAGGCTCAATGAATCCGGCGCGCTGTTTGGCCCTATCCTCGCTGACGCCGACTCGACGACGCGCGAGCTGAGCTCCCAGGCAGCGTCATTGCAGGCGGAGCGGGACCATTGGCGCGCTCAAAATGTAGCGCTTGAGGCTGATTTCTCGGACAAACTCGCCGTCGTCGAGCGTCGCTTCGACGACGCGACGGCCAAACATGCCGCGCTCGAGGCGGAACTCAAAACGAAGCGATTGGACAATGAAACTCTCGTCACTCAAATGTCGGCTTTCAAGCTCCGAGCCGAGACTGCAAAGCTGGCGGCGTCGAAGCTCGTCGAAGACAAAAAGGCGTTGGAGCTGACTCTGCGGCAATCGGAGCGAGCGGCTGCGGAATTATCGACCCAAGCAGCAAAGAATGCTGGCGCCATCAAGGCTTTGAGCGACCAGCTCGTCGACGCCGAAGCGGCTTTGTCCCATTTGGAGGCGGAAGCCAAGAAGCGAACTTTCGCGTTGAAGCTTACGCCTCGGCCTTTAAGAAAAAGGAAACTGGTTCGTCAGCTTGTCCGTAGTGGATTGTTCGACGCGGAATGGTATTCGGCCCGATACGCCGAGACCAAGAATTGCGCCCTCACCCCAGCGATGCACTATTTGCAGCAGGGATTTCGCCAAGGCTATTTCCCAAACCCTCTATTCGACACGAGATGGTATCTGCAGCGCTATGAGGATGTTCGACGTTCAGGCGCCAATCCCCTGCTTCATTACGCCACTCACGGTTATCAAGAAGGCCGGGACCCCGGCCCTGGATTCCACACGAAATGGTATCTCGAGGCCAATCCGGATGTGAAAATGAGCGGCATGAACCCGCTGGCGCATTTTCTCATGTTTGGCCGCGCGGAAGGACGGGCGCCAGTTGCGGCAAAGGAATGACGCGGCTTAAAACGAATGATTATCACAATTCCGACGTTGATTGGATTGGAGGACACAAGCGCGTTTTGCACGCCCTTGATCATGAACCTGGACCCCTCTCGCCCACGCGCGGATCGCCAACGCCCAGAAGTCGAAATTGCGGTCGGCCATCGAGCAATGTGTTCGCGCATCAGAAAGGGCTAATCCGCACGATCGGGCTCGGTCGAGCAAGAGTTTAAAACAGGATTCGCCAGTCTTACAGCAACATACGCCGCCGCTTCGTCCGGCTGCGGGACCGATGCGCGCCCGGATGAGCATCGGGGCGCCGAAACGGTCCCTTCGCTACCTGCGGCGACGCGCCAGAGCGGTCCTGCAAGTCCGCTTCGAGCGTCAGGACGAGCTGACGCCCTCCGCTGCAAAGAGATTTACGGCAGGCGACTAGTCAAATTGGGCATGTGGCGGAGGGAGCGTCCGCCAACTTATCGTCCACGGCCATTCGCCGCCGTCCTTCGAGTCACAGCATAACTTCATGATACTATGAGATTTGTTCTGATCGCCCATTCGCCATCATTCGTTTGCCTCCGTTCCCGTTCAGCATTATAATTAGGGGATGGTTTAGGGAAGCAGAGTTAGGCGGAGACAGCGAAACGTGCCGAGGCGGGCGAAACCACTGACCGCTGCGCGGGTGAAAACAGCGCCTCCAGGTCGGTATGGCGACGGCGAAGCGACCGGCCTTTATCTCCTGGTCAGTAGGAAGTATTTCGTTTTCCGATACATCCGGGAAGGCAAGATGCGAGAGGCCGGAATTGGTCCTGCCGCCGGGCCTAGTACTATAACATTGGTCCGCGCTCGCGAGAAGGCCCGCGCGCTCTATGACATCGTCCGGGACGGCCGCGACCCGCTGGAAGAGCGCGACGCGGCCAGAGCCCGACAAGCCGCGGAAGAGGCGAAAGCAGCCACGAGCGCGATCACATTTGGCGATGTCGCCGGGCGCTATCTCCGCGCTCATGAGGCGAGTTGGAAAAACCCGAAGCACCGACAACAATGGGGGAACACTCTCCGAGATTACGTCCTGCCCGTCATTGGGGACTTCCCTGTCGCATCGGTTGACACAGGCGCGGTCATGCAGATCGTCGAGCCGCTCTGGCGCTCTAAGCCTGAAACCGCCGCTCGCGTCCGCGGCCGGATCGAAGCGATTCTCGATTACGCCAAGGCTCGCGAATGGCGCCATGGGGAAAATCCAGCCCGCTGGAGGGGGCATTTGGACCATCTGCTGCCAGCCAGATCAAAAGTCGCTCGCGTCGAGCACCATCCCGCGCTGCCCTGGCGCGACATCGGTAGCTTTATGGCGGCCCTGCGCCAGCAAGGAGGCGTCGCCGCCCGCGCCCTTGAGTTTGGGATTTTGACGGCGGTGCGGAGCGGCGAGGTCCGCGGCGCGACATGGCGGGAGATCGATCGGCGAGATGGGCTTTGGATGGTTCCGGGGGCGCGAATGAAAGCCGGCCGAGATCATCGCATCCCATTATCCAAGGCGGCTATGGCGTTGCTCGATCAAATGGCTGAGCTGCGGACGGATGACGCGCCCGATGCCTTTGTCTTTCCAGGGGGCAATCGAGGCCGCCCGTTGAGCGATGTTTCCGTCGCCAAGGCCGTCCGCGCCGCGTCTAAGATCGGGATCACGGTCCATGGCTTTCGCTCGACGTTCCGCGATTGGTGCGCTGAAGCGACGAATTATCCCCGTGAGTTAGCCGAGAAAGCGCTCGCGCACACGCTTTCAGACAAGGTCGAAGCAGCGTATCAACGTGGCGACATGTTCGAAAAGCGCCGGCTGCTGATGGAGGACTGGAGCGAGTTCTGTAGCCGGCCTCCGCCTGCGCCCGGCGAGGCTATTTCTGACGTTCAAGGGTAAGAAGATGACGAATGCCCACACGCCGCCGCATAAGGTCGAACAGGTCGATGGTGACGGGTTGCCGTTTCCAGACGAGAAGACGATCGCAGATTGGCGCGCTGAAGCCTTGCAGAACCTACCTGATCCAACGGACGTCGTGGATTTGATGGTTTGCTTGCGATGGGCGGCGGAGCTTGACCGCCGGGGTGTCGGCAACCCGCGCCTGCCGGATGGGTTGACCGCGGCCGAAAAGGCTCTCCGCGCCGTCGTGAACTTCCTGCAACGGCAGCCAGCGTTGATGCGGCGGGGAGACACCGCGCCATTGAGCCGCCTATACTCCGCAATAATCGACATCGCGGATGGCCGTCGGTCACCCCTATTCAAACCCGTCAACACGAAGCGCGGGAATCCTGGCCGACCAATCAATCGTGAAGTGATCCAGGCCTTCGCGCCAGGGCGCTTTCCGAGCTAATCGAAGCCCGCGAGGACGCTGTCGAATTGGCCAAGAGAATAGCGAAGGCCGTCAGCGCTGCGCGGCGAGACATGCAGGACGTCACCCACGAGACAGTTAAAAACTGGCGCGAAAGGCTCGAACAAGGACCTGGATCCGGCGCGCCCGAATACGCAATCGGCCACTACAAACAGCTCAAGGGAGACAACCTTGGCGACACGTCCAAGCGGCGCGGCGAAGCGTTGATTAAGATCATCAAAACGCGCGGGCACGCCATCGGATAACCGAACTTCCGCACGTAACCCCAATTACATGCGGACACTGTCCGGGCACATTCCTTTTACGTTCAATCGTGAGAGGAAAAGATGTCAAAGGTTGCTTACACAATCCGCGAGGCTTGCGCGGCGACGGGGCTCGGCCGCACCAGGCTTTACGAAGAAATTTCGCTCGGTAAATTCGATGCGCGAAAGCTTGGCGCGAAAACGGTCATCACCGCCAAATCGCTTCAAGAGTATGTGACAGCGCTCCCGTTAGCCAACATCAAATTGGCGCGTCGACCGTCTGATTCGGGGGATCGAAAAGGGGAGCGAACGTCCGGCCGCGGACAACTCACCGCGGAGGCCACGGCCGACGCGCCGCCGCGCTCTGCGCGGGAGGCGCGCTGAAGGATGGCCACAACAAAAGTGAACCCCGCTCGCTGGCAGGCGGCGGGGCTCGGGAATGCGGTTGACGGTCAAGCTAGCGCTCCTCGAGGAAATGCGCCTCCCGCCGCGGGAACGCAAGACAATTCCGCCAAGCTCGCCTCCGCCAAGCTCGCCGCGCAAGGCGCCTGGCGGCGCAGAAATGCCCAGTGGTTCGGCACGGACGCCGAGCTGGTTGGCATATTTCCTTTTGACGACGACCCCCCGCCGTTGAGCGACGACGAAGAGGCCCGGCTGTTTCAGGAGTGGGTCATGTCCATCCCGATGGAGGATGGCTCATGACCCTCAAAGGCATCGCGGAGGATGACTTCGAGGCCGACCCGACAAAAGTCGATCCAGTCGCGGCGCCCGCGCACATCGAAATCACCCTGCTGCGCAAAAGCGACGGGCCCCTAACGAAGACAATCCATCGCGACGCGAACGGAGCGCATTCGAGCGATTCGCGCAATTGCCGTCTCGTCGCGGGCGACGCCACCCGCCTGCGGCTGCAAGACGCGCCTCACCTCGCAAAAGTCTTAAACAACCTAGACCGTCGCAGCGCGATTATCCTCGGCGCGATGCGCGAGAACGTGGGGTCGTGCGCCAAAATCGTAACAAAGAAAATGCGCGCCGACTTTCCCGATGCGATCACGCGGACGCAAGATTATTTCGAGCACAGGGCTGGGACCCGGACTCGCCCTCTGTGACTTCGACACAAAAGGGATGCCGGGCGCAGTAAAGGAGCGCATTGACCGCCTCGGCGGGTTCAAGGCG
Organism: uncultured Alphaproteobacteria bacterium; assembly: GCA_963789645.1. Classification (GTDB taxonomy): domain Bacteria; phylum Pseudomonadota; class Alphaproteobacteria; order Rhizobiales; family Beijerinckiaceae; genus Methylocapsa. Next base: position 119,732 of record CAWBLM010000014.1, read on the forward strand.
GCGCTAGAGAGCGTCCTACCCGACATCGCGACATGCGCGTCGGTCATCCGGCCATCCACCTCAGCCGGGCTTTATCACGCTCCGACCGGCGAGCGGTACGATAGCAGCGGCCGACACCTCTTTTTGTTCGTCCGGGATGCGAGCGATTCGGAGCGATTCCTGAAGGCGCTGCATGATCGCTTATGGTTGGCCGGACTCGGCTGGCAAGGGGTCTCGAGGTCCGGCGCGCTCCTGTCCCGGTCGCTTGTCGATTGCGCGGTCGGGACGCCAGAACGAATCGTGTTCGAGGCGTCGCCCGAGTTGAGCGGCGGCCTTGAACAAGAGCCGCGCGAGGCTGTCGCGCATGACGGTCCTTTGCTCGACGGCGCCGTCGCGTGTCCAGACCTCGATGAAGGCGAAAGGCGGCGCCTGAGTCAGCTAGTGACGGCGGACGCTAAGCGCGTCGCGCCTGATGGCGAAAAGGCTCGGCGCGATTTCATCGCCGAAAGAATCCACCAGCTGCAGGCCAAGGGGTGCGACGCGGAGACCGCGGCGCACACCGCAGCTAATTGGGCGCAAGGCCTGCTCGATCGTGATGTTTTGCTGACCTTCGACGAACTGGGCGTTGTGACGGTCGCCGAGGTCTTGGCCGACCCTGAGCGCTTCATAGGCGCATCGCTCGCGGACCCGATCGAGGGTGTCGAATACGGCGCCGGAAAAGCGAAGGTGTTTCGGCGTGATGACGGCGCGCTCGTGATCAACAGCTTCGCGCACGGCGGCGCCCGCTATGAGTTGCGCGGCGATGCGGCCGACTGTCCCGGTCGCGTCCGGAAAGCCTGTCTCGTTCCGCGCCCGGATGCGGAATTCACTCCAGTCATGCGTTTGCTTGACGAGGCGCTTGTCGTCGACGAGCTTGAACCGCCCATGCGCAACCTTGACGGCGTCCCGACCGAGGTGCGGATAAGAGAGCTATCGGGGCTCCATATGGTGACTGGCGACGGCGCCAACGACGAGGAAGACGAGACCTCGCGCCTGCCGCCGCCCGCCGCCCCAATATTCGCACCGCATGACGAGCAGAGTTTGGCGCTTCTCATCGAACGCTACATTGAATTTTATAAGGTGGTGAAAACCGGCGGCCAGAGCTGCAAAATAAAGACGAGGCTGCCCAAGGCCTTCGTCTCCCAATATCTGGGATATCGCGACTCCACATTGCCGCGAGTCGCCACGCTTTTGACGATGCCTCTGGTCATGCCCGACGGAAGCTTTCTCGCGACGAACGGCCTTCACCGCGATAAGAAGGTCATATGTCGCATCGAGCCCGAACTCGTGGACCTGTTGCCGGAAGGCCGTGTTTTGGGGGGTGAAGTTAAAGAGGCGATCGAGTTCCTATGCGGCGAGTGGTTGGCCGACGTAGCGACTGACGACATGGGCAAGGCGGTATTGATCGCGATGGCGCTCACTGTGATCGAGCGCGCGTTGTTCAGCGAACGGCCTGGGTTTTTTGTGACGGCCGGAAAACGCGGCTGCGGAAAAACGACGGCGGTCAACATGGTCGCGACGGCGTTAACGGGATGCCGCGCCGCCGCCACGGCATGGTCTCCCGAGCCCGAGGAAAGGCGCAAAGGCCTCTTTTCGATGCTGCGCCAAGGCCCGCCGCTTGTTGTTTGGGACAACATCAAGCTGGGGACGGCAATTTCATGTCCGCATATCGAAAAGATATTGACCTCCGCCGCCTACGAGGATCGCGTCTTGTCGGAATCAAAAAGCGAGACCGTTTCTTGCACGACGGTTATGGTAGTCACGGGCAACAACATCGCGCCGAAAGGCGACCTTGCGTCGCGATGTTTTACGATCAGGATCAACGCGGATCGGCCTGACCCGGAAAACCGCGCCTTCGAGCACTCCGATCCATTCCAATGGACGATCGGCCATCGCGGAAAAATCTTGCAGGCCCTTTATCTCGTGCTGCTCGGCAATCCAAGGCTGCGGCAGGCGCGGAAGGATCGCTACGAAGCCAAAACTCGCTTCAAGGGCTGGTGGAACATTGTCGGATCGGCCGTCGAACATGCCTTTGATCTAATCGATCGGCCCGTCGATTTTGGGCAAATGGCGAAGGATGTGGAGGCGGAGGACGAAAGTTCGAGCGCTAGCGTCGAATGTCTGAGGGCGGTTCGTGCGATTTGGGGAGGCAAGCCATTCGCGGCGGCGGATGTGCGGACGAAAATCGAAAACGACGCCAGCCCCTCGGACCAGAACGTGACCGAGTTGCGCTCGCTCTTATGTCCTGGGGGAGCCCTCCCATCGAAACAGGCGATCGCGTGGAAACTTAAAACGCTCGTCGATGCGCCGTTTGAAATTGATGGCGAGGTTTTGACTTCTCAAGAAATCAGAGCCGGATCAGAGGGGCACGGTGAGGTTTTGGCTTTCGGTCCGTCTCACAGATGGGAAATAGTCTAGTTCAAGTTGTGGAACCGCGGAACCTCACGGAACTTTTCGGCTAGTCTCGCGCGAGGGCTCTGTCATAAAAAATGTAATATATAACAGAAATAAGACATAAATAAAAAACGGAATGGCCGGAAAAGTTCCGCAAGGTTCCGCGGTTCCGCAACTTGAACTGAGCCAGCGGCCGGCGCCGCGCTGGAGAAGCGCTCGTCCTCCGCACGGCGACGCCCGCCGTATGTTTAACCTCGCATTGTTCGCCAATGTACACGCTTATTCGTTGTTATTTACAGCACTAGCGCCTCATCAATACTATTTATAAGCATGAATTCTCTTTACTTCTTGGACAATAATCCTTATTTTAGTGTGATGGAATAGCACCCAAAACTTATCAACTCAGCCGGCGAGGGGAAACCAACGCGCCGCTTGAACCTCGATGAGGCGATGCTTCGCCGTATCGACGCTGTTGCGCCCTCGATGGACCGCTCAAAGTTCTGGACCATCAACCGATTCATCGCCCGCTGGAGAAACGAATACGTGCCAGGGACTGCGCTGGAACTGGAGGGCGAAGATGGCTGAAAGCGATGCCAACCCGATGCGTTCGCAGGGCCACCGCTGGAAGAAAGGCGAGAGCGGCAATCCGGCGGGCCGCAAGCCCGGCGAGCGTCCGCGCGCGTCTATGGCCGCCGAGGCTTTGCTCGATGGCGAACTCGACAAGCTGACCCGCAAGGTGATCGAGGCCGCGCTCGATGGCGACATGGTGGCCATGAAGCTTTGCCTTGAGAGAGTTCTCCCGGTTCGGCGCAGGAATGCGCTGCCGCTCGACTTGCCGTCGATCAACGCGGCGGCTGACCTTTTGGCCGCCCTCGGCCTCATCACGGACGCGGCGGCGCAGGGCACGCTCGATCTCGACGCCGCAAACGCCTTGGCAAACCTGCTGGAGGCGAAGCGCAAGGCGATCGAGACGGTGGACCTCGAGCAGCGGATCGTCGCATTGGAGCAAAGGAAGTGACAGATTGGACTGCATGGCAGAATTCGGCGCCTCGAAGGCGCATTCCGGCCGGACGATTTCTGTTTTATTGAAATTCATGGTGGGCCGACGCCGGGCCTTAACGAGCGGCATGGATCGGTGGGCGGCGAGGACTTCGAGCGCGGCGCGGACGAGTTGCTCGAGGTCTTCAGGGGGCGCCTTCAGAGCGAGGCCCTGTCTCGCGGCCTTCGCTTCGCGACCATCGGGGGACTCCCCCCGCGCAACCTCCCTAGGACTTTCCTGGCGCGCGCCGATGACGGCAGCTGGGGCGGGTCACGAAACTCGTCACGAAACTCACGAACCTGTCACGAAAACGCCACGCGTCGCCGGCATTCCCCAAGCTGACTTAGGTCGGGACGAAATCCCGCACTGCGGCGAGCCCCTAACTTGATGCTTGCCAATCCGTTATGCGGTCACCGCGGCTAGGGGCAGCGGATGCAATTCGTTACAAAACGGCGCGCAATCACGACGCTTCTCGGCGGCTCGGCGGTCGGGTTTTCGCTCGTTGCGGTGATCCTGCTCGATCAAGGCGAGGGTACCATATATGCATAAAGCCATCCCCGCCTACCAAATAGCAGATCCGTTCTATCAACATCTGATCCTTCGCGCCGCGACCATTGACGAACTCCTGTCTCCTGATTTCGAAGCCTGTCCCGGCCAGAAAGGGGACGCCGAAGGGGCAGCACAGCGTCTCGCCGCTTGGTGCCGGGCATCTGCCAGCGGTGATTGGTCGCTGTTCAATCAGAGACTCGAACGGGATGGGCTGACGTTCGAGCGGGTGCTGGCGAGATTTGCTACGGCTCGACGCAAGGCCTGCGTGCCGCCGCCCGCCTGGATCGAGGATTGCGCGATTGGGTCGTCGCGCTGCTCGCGCGCAGGCCCGCGAGGCTCGTCACGGTGGCGCTCGCCAACAAGCTTGCCAGGGTCACATGGGCGATCATGACAACGGGCGAGCCCTTCCGTATAGAGACGTTCGCGAAGGCATAGAGCCATTCGTAGGAGCCGCCTTCTTTAATTCGGCGCGTTCGAGCTTGGCAAGCGCGAAGTAGACGTGATGAACGACGCGGGTCGATACCGAAGACGAAGGATACTCCGCTTTATGACATGAGCGTCAGAGCTCGTGCCTTTGATAGGAACCTTCGTCGTCGGACCTCATCAGGGCCAGCGGACTTGAGCTCCGCGCCAACAGGCCGGACATATGACCGCAGCCGACCCAACGTTTGCAACGTCAAAAAATCGCTTGTCAACCGGGGCCGTCCACATATGCCATAAAGCTCCTTGAAGCGATAGAAGCTGTCGCGGCTGTAGCCCATCGTCTTGCAGGCCTGGCTGACATTGCCGAGCTGTTTCGCCAATTCGAGCACGCCCACCTTGGCGCGGATGATTTTCTGTTCCTTGGTCATTCTGGTGTCCTCTGGAAACGCCATGGCGGGGGCTGCGCAACCCCGACCAGCTCCGCCCCCGCCATGGCTCAAATCGAGCCTCGGAAGACACCGTCCGTCAGATTAAGTTAAAACTTTTACACTTCAGCGGTTTCAGTTCGCGCCGCGCCCGGTTGTGCTGTTTGGCATGGGCGTAGCGGCCTTGCTTCATCAGCGCCAGGCACCCAACCCGCTCGTAACTCTGACGCAACCCGATGCCCCATTCCTTGGCCAGCCGCACCCGCCGTTCACGCGCCTTGTGCATCGGCTTGGCGTCGGTGGGGAAGGCCACCGCCTTGGGTTGGACGGTGGCGTCCACCGTGATCCGTTCCAGATCCTCGGGGCGGAGCGCTCCGCCGCGCTGGGCGGCGGCCAGGCTCTCCTGCGCCAGCGCCGCCAATTCGGCCGCGCCGATCCGCTGGCGCCAGCGCGTCATCGAGGACCGATCCACCGGCGGGGCGTGTTGAAAAAACGTTTCGCCGCTGAAAAACTGAAAATACGGGTTCTCGATCCAGCGCTCCCAGACCCCTTCGTCGGACAGGTTATGGATGTGCTTCAGAAGATGCAGCGCCACCATCAACCGCGTCGGAACGCCGGGCGTCAGCCCTCGGCATACAGCGGCTCAAACCGTTGATCGAAGAATTCCCAATCGATCAGCCCCGCCAACCGCGCCAACTCATGGCGCAGGTTGATCATCTGGTCGAGCCGCGACCGGAAGAGGTCGGCGTCCCCCTTCGATCCCCGTTTGCTCGGCTTCATCATCCCCTCGCCGCTGGTCGCAAGGACGAGGGAATCACGATTGATTCGCCGAGAAAAGCGCCAAATTCGCCAAAAGCAATTTGCCGGATTTCGCGGGGTGAAACCCCAAAATCCGGCAATTGCCTTTACTTCAAATCGCCCCAAAACCAAGGTCCAGAGCCAGCCTTAAGCGTTGTTCACGGACGACGCGCTAGTCGCACGCGTCATGACCGCGTTGGAGCGATTTGCGGCCTCATAGGAATGGACGCGTTTTGTTCATTTGAACCGGCGCGCCGCGCCTGACAACGCGTCGAGGGCGCGGCCCGCCTGTTTAGGGCGCCGACGCGCCGTCACCTTCGGCGCGCGACGACGATATCCTGGAAATTATGAATGGCGCCTGCGGCATAGGCTTCAATATCGAACCACTGCGTCCAAACAGCGTCGATCCAGCGCCTGCTGATGAAAGTGATGCCGTAATCATAGGCTGGCGAGGTCAGATGGCCCGCTTGCAGCGTGAAGTGAAAACCCTCGGGCCCGCTCAACGCGGCGCTGGCGGCATGAAGCGCGCTTTCCGATATGCTGAGGAGCTTGAGGATATATGGATCCGCTTTGGCTCGTTCTATCGCTATCTCCCCGTGCACCGTAATCATGAGGACAGCGCCTGGCTGCGTCACGCGATGCAATTCCTTGAGGTAGAATATATGATCGCTGTCATTCATATGCGTGAAGACAGAGACGCTGACGACGGCGTCGAAGCGCTGGTCCGCGCACGGAAGCGGCTGCCGCGGAACCGTGCGCAAGGCTTTAACCCACGGAAGATTGCCGCGCACCCATTCGATCATTCGTTCGTCGACGTCGACGCCGACATAGACCCCTTGATAGCCTTTGAAGAGCCGCGCGACGCGGCCGGCTCCAACACCGAAATCCAGCCAGGCGCGATAGGTGCTCAGCGGCGCGGGATTGACCGCGGCCAGCGCGCGCATGATGTGTGCGCCATGCTGCGAGAAATCCTCCGTTCGGCTCAATCCAGAAGTGTCCTGCATTAACGCGGGCGGCGGGAACGGCGCAATGGCTGCGTTCGCCACGCCTCCGCGAGGACAAGCGGCTTCATTATATGCGAGCCAAGGCTCGAGCAACCCTTCGACGCCTAGCTCTGCGATCTCGTCATGACTTTGCTCGGCGCCGCCGGGCGCCGCGGATGCGTTGACGATATGATTGCCATCATACCTGCCCAGACCATGCGCGCGATAGGTTGCAACGACGTCGCGCGCCATGTCCGCCGGCGTGCGCTCGTAGGACGTCGAAGCGCTGAGGCGCGCCGCGAGCGCAGGATCGTCGGCGACTTTGCGCAGCACCGCCGTCAGGCTCGCGGCGTCGCCTCGCGAAAAATGGAAACCGTTGCGGCTGTCCTCGACGAATTCGGTCATCCCCAGCACGTTCGAGACGATGACCGGCGTGTGCGTCGCCAGCGCCTGCAGCAGGATCAGCGGGCTGTTCTCATACCATGTCGAAGGAATGACGAGGTAGTCCAAAGCCGCTAGCGCCTCGGCCAGTTTTCCGCGCGGCAATGTGCCCAGAAAACTGACGGGGAGGCCCACTGCGCTGTTCCGTAGCGCGGCGTAATAAGAGGGGTCTTGATCTTCCGGGCCCCAAATCTTCAGAGAGAGATTCGCCCGCTCGCTCGCCCGCAAAGATTCGAGCAGGAGATGCGCGCCCTTGTGCGGAAACAATTGGCCGATGAAGCCGAGCCTCACCTCTGCGCCGCCGTCGACGCGCGGCGGCTTTTGAGCGCGATCAATGTCGACGCCGAAATGGCTGATGCGCATCGGCGCCGGGAATTCATTGGCTTCATACGCCTCCTTCAGGAAAATCGTCGGCGCGATTGCTTCCGAATAGGCGCCTAACGCGCGGCGTAGAATGTTCGGCCGCGCCACAATGTCGTTGGGCTCGAAATTGGCGATGCTGAACGGCTTTTCGCCGCGCCGTCCGAGCTTTGCCAGCTGCTTCGACACGAACGGGCGCAGGCGCGGATCAGCGCCGAGCCGCGTCAAAGGCTTGGCGTCGGGCCGCGCGCCGACGAGCTTCAGAAAGCAGCCGATGCAATTGGCCCGCGCTTCATCGGGACCGGAGCATAGCTCCCCTTGCGCGTCTTCGAGCCGGTTGGTGTAGCAGAAGCCGAAAAAATCCGTGAGCGTGGCGAAGGTCGGAATGCCCATTGCGCGGGCGACGTCGAGCAGCGCCGTCGTATGGCTGATCAGATGGCAGACATGGATGACGTCCGGCTTGATCCTCCGCAACAGACGCTCGTGCAGATGGCGCAGGGCCGGTTGTTCGTAGGTGTCGCGAACGCTGCGATTGGGGAACTGATTCTTGTCGATCGAGACGACGCGAACGCCCTCATAGACGGATTCTTCGATGAGGCTTTTCTGCGCCGGCTCGCCGGCGAGCGTCGCCGTCACGACGACCGGCTCCTCGCCGAGGGCGATCAGCTCCTTGGCGAGGGTCAGCGTATAGGCCTCTGTCCCATAGAAGTGGGTTGGGAAAAAGCAGTGAACGTAGAGGGCGATTCTCATCCGCGGCCCTTCACGCCGCGCTCTTTGCGAGGCTTCTCAGCGTCGCCGCGACGCCGTCCTCCAATGAGACCGCGGGCGGCGTCGTCGGCCGCGCGGCGCGCGCAATCGTCGAAGGCGCCGTCCTGGGGGCCTGGCGCCGGCCTCGTTTTGGCGCATGCGCTCACGGCGAACTCGGCCAATCAGTCCTCCTCGCCGACGACAGTGGGTCCGGCCTCAAACATATTCAAGCCAAGCGAGGGGCGGCTCATCCAACAGAATGCGTCAAAACAAAGGGCTAGGGCTCCCGGGAAAGCCACGGCGGTTGACGAACACCCTGCTAAAAAAAGCGCGAACGTTTTTTCAGATTTCGGCAGCCGGCCGATGCTTTTGCGGCAGACCGGTCAAATAGCGCCTTTGTCCGGAAAGGGCAACAAACCCGCGTGGCTCAAGCGAGGGCTGGACTGAGGCTGAACAGAGAGAGGCCGGGATGGTAGAAAGGGTCGTCGCGCAGGCGATCCGCCCAGCGGTTCAGAAAATAGGCGCGCTCGGCCGCATGGGCGTCGAGCCGCCGGAAAGTCGCCTTGCCGCGACTCGCCGATTCGAAATGGTGAGGCGCGCGAACGGCGTCCAGAGCGTCTCGAAACCGAGCTCTTCGAGCCGCAGGCAGAGGTCGACGTCATTGAACTCGATCGGCAGATGAATTTCGTCGAAACCGCCGGCGGCGCGAAATTTCGCCCGCGCGACGGCAAGGCAAGCGCCCGTCACCGCCGATATTTCGTGCGCCGCGCCGTTGCGGCCGAGCCAGCCGGCGGCCGTCGCCGCACGGCCCGCGTCGCAATGGCCGACGCCCTCGCCCATGCCGACAACGAGCCCGGCGTGCTGGATGCGGCCGTCCGGATAGAGCAGCAGGCAGCCGACTGCGCCGGCGCGCGGATCGCTCGCGCGGGCGGCGAGCTCTTTGATCCAGCCGGCGTCGGTGATCTCGACGTCGTTGTTCAGGAAAATCAGGATCTCGCCCTTTGCCGCCCGGGCTCCGAGATTGCAAAGACGGGAGAAATTGAAGGCGCCGGGCGCGTCGAGGCGGGTGACTCTTGGATCGCGCTCGGCTTCGGCGAGCGCGACGAGCGCCGCCGGCGCCGCGCTGCCGTTGTCGACGAGGATGAGATCGAGCGCCGGGTAATCGGTCCGCTGCAAAAGGCTCGCGACGCTCCGGCGCAACAAATCTGCCGCGTCGCGGGTCGGCATCACGACGGTGACGCGCGGCAAAGGGTCTGTCTTCGCTCGCGGCGCAGGCGGCAAGGCGGCGCGGGCGCGCGGCTCGGTCGCGATCAGCGGACGCTTGATGTGCAAAACGTCCCGGCGCCTCAAATCGCGCAGTATGTTTTGCGCGAACTCCGCTTCCTCGACGGCGGCGAGACCGGACGGGAAGCGACCGCGCGCCAAAGCATGCCGCGCCAGAAGCAATCGCCCTACGTAAGGTCTCGCCGATTCCAGTCGCGGGCTCCAGTCCGGCTTAAATCCGGGCTCGGCCCCGATGTCCTCGTCGCAATAGGCGGCGACGGCGGAAGGCTCCCGCGCCATCGCCTCGATGAAGCAGGCGAGAGCGTGCGGCGCCGGGCGATCGCCGAAGGCGATGAAGCCGGCTAAATCGTCGCCCGCCCCCCCGAAAGCGCGGGCGTCGAGGCCGCCTATGCGCGAATCCTTGAACGTGACGGCCGCGACCTCATTCGCGTTGCCCGCAACGCTAAGCGACCAGCGTCGGTAACTCTGCGCCTGAAGCGCCGCTATCGTGCCTTCGATCTGCTCGGCCGACGCGCGCGCGCCAACGCGCGCGAAAAGTCTGACCATAGGCGCCCGCGCCCAATCGCATCGCGGGCGCTCCAATCCGCGCAGATCCGCCGCGACTGCAAGCCGGTTTCGATAGCCCGGCCAGTCGGCCAGAGGCGCATGTTGGCTCGCCCAGCGGAAATTCAGTTCGGCTTCCGATCGCCAGCCGAGCGCGAAAGTCGCGAGCGCGCTGAAAAAACGGTCTCGGTTTCCGTACCATCCGAGGCGAAAAACGTCCCTAACCGGGATCGCCTCCCCTCCGTGCCAATGATGACGAGACAAACGCCTGCCGGGAGTTTACCCTTGAGGGCATAGGACAAACATCCAGTGGTTATGCCCCAAATCAAAGACAGCAAGACCCTTGCGGCAGGCGGCACTGATAGGGAGGAAGGCCGGAGGCCGACGGTCGTTTCAGCGCCGCCTGCCGCGTCGCCTGAACTTTCCGACCGTCCTCGGCGCCGGACGTTCACGGCACAAGACAAATTGCGCATCCTTGGAGAGACGGACCGCGCCGCGGGCGTCCCCGGAGCGATCGGCGCGATTGTGCGCCGGGAAGGGCTCTACTCGTTGGCGCTGTCGGACTGGCGGCGTCAGCGCGACGCCGGCGCCTTTGAAGCGCTGAGCCCCGCCAAGCGCGGCCCCAAAACCGCCGAACCCAGAATGTCGACAGCCGGCGCATGGTGATCCGGATCGAGCACGGTAAAGGCGGCAACGACCGTTACGTCATGCTCTCCCGGCAGCTGCTGGCGATCCTGCGCGCCTATTGGCGGCTGACGCGCCCCAAAACCTGGCTCTTTCCCGGCCGCGGCGAGGACAAGCCGATCGAGCCGAACGTCCTGCATGCGGCCTGCCGCTCGGCGGTGGCCGCCGCCCCAGTTCGCACGTGACACGCGCCGATCGCGCGCATGCACGCTGCAAAGGCGTCGACAGCATCCATCCCAGCCTCGCCAGGCAGACCGCGCGCGCCGCTTTCCCCATAGCGGCTAGCGATCCGCGGCTTCGTTCAATCCGGCTCATGTGAAGTCCGCTCCCGCACCCCCGCCCAAATTCGCGCCGCAGACTTCACATAACCCTCCAGATTCCCGTCGGCGCGATTTTGTGATTCACCGTCTCGAGAGGGGGACGGGTGATGATCCGCGACTGCTTTTGGCTGACGGACGATCAATTTGCGCGGCTTCAGCCGCTGCTGCCGACTGATACGCGCGGCAAGCCGCGGGTCGACGACCGCCGGGTGATCAGCGGCATTGTGCATGTGCTCAAATCGGGCGGACGCTGGATCGACGCGCTGGACGTCTATGGCCCGCGCAAGACGCTCTACAACCGCTTTGTCCGCTGGGCGGCGAAAGGCGTGTGGAGCGACATCTTTCATGCGCTTGCATCCGCGGGTGGCCCTCCCGAGCAGGTCCTGATCGACAGTTCCGCGGTCAAGGCGCATCGCTGCGCCTCCGGCGGCAAAGGGGGGAGCGTAATCAGGCGATCGGCCGCTCGCGCGGCGGGCGCACGACCAAAATCCATGCCCTGACCGACGCCGCTTGCCGCCCCATCGCTCTCATGCTCACCGGCGGCCAGATCGCCGATTGCACAACCGGAGCGGCGTTGCTGCAGCAGATGCCGCGATCGTCGATCCTTCACTGCCGCGCGACAAGGGCTACGACAGCGACGCCCTCCGCCGCCTCATCGAGGCCAAAGGCGCGATGCCGAACATCCCGCCGAAGGTCAACCGGCGTTGGAAGAACAGCTTCTCGCCAGTTCTCTACCGCCATCGCAACGCCATCGAGCGCATGTTCTGCCGGCTGAAAGATTTCCGCCGGATCGCCACGAGATACGATCGTCTCGCCAGAAACGTTCTCGCAGCCGTTTGCCTCGCCGCAACCGTCAGCTACTGGTTATGAGTTTGCAGCCTAGTAGGTCAACCCTATCACGGCTAGAGTCCGGACCCATAACGGTTTCGCTCGGCGCGATTTTGTGATTCACGGTCTCAAGAGGGGGACGGGTCATGATTCGAGACTGCTTTTGGCTGAACGACGACAATTCGCGCGGCTTGAGCCGCATCTTCCGACCGATACGCGCGGCAAGCCGCGGGTCGACGACCGCCGGGTCATCAGCGGGATCGTGCATGTGCTGAAGTCGGGCGGTCGCTGGATCGACGCTCCTGCCGTCTACGGTCCGCGCAAGACGCTCTACAATCGCTTCGTACGCTGGGCGGCCAAAGGCGTTTGGACCGACATCTTTCATGCCTTGGCATCGGCCGGCGGACCACCGGCGGAGGTGCTGATCGACTGTTCGGCGGTCAAGGCTCATCGCTGCGCCTCAGGCGGTAAAGGGGGGAGCTCACGCAGGCGATCGGCCGTTCCCGCGGCGGGCGGACGACGAAAATCCACGCGCTGACCGATCGCTTCTGCCGCCCGGTCGACTTCCTGCTGACCGGCGGCCAGGTCGCCGATTGCACCGCCGCAGATATGCTGCTCGACCAAATCGCCACCGCCGAAATCCTGCATGGTGACAAGGGCTATGACAGCGACGCCGTCCGTCGCAAGATCGAGAGCAAGGGCGCCGCGCCGAACATCCCGCCCAAGGCCAACCGGCGATGGAAGAACTGCTTCTCGCCCTATCTCTATCGCAACCGAAACGCCATCGAGCGCATGTTCGGCCGCCTCAAGGACTTCCGCAGGATCGCCACTCGATACGACCGCCTCGCCCAAACTTCCTCGCCGCCGTCTGTCTCGCCGCCACCTTCTGCTACTGGTTATGAGTTCGGAGCCTAGCACTGCACGAAATTCCGGCGATACTGCCCGCCGACTTGGATAGTGTAACGCATTCCGCTTGAGCTATATCTCAAGCAAGTATCGGTTCATTCATCCACCGGGCCTTGTCCGTTTCCACCATCTTGGTGATTGTCCGATAAACCATTTATTTGAAAATAAAGGATGTGGATCGCGGCCTTCAGCGGCGCCGTGGAGATAGAAGTGGACCAGTGGATTTAGGCCGCTGCCATTGACGTCCGCGTTCTGTTCTAAATACCAATCGGTATCAAAGTAGGGATTAGGATCGCGCCCTTCAAGCATGCCATGCTTCAAGTAATGATCGTAAGGATCTATTTCGCTTTCTTTCACATCAGAATACTGTTGCAGATACCAACGACGGTCGAACAAAGGATTGGCCTTCTTGCCGCGGAGAAGGCGACGGAGGCGTGACAATTGCCGCCTGAACGCCCTCCAAGGTGAGCTCAGTCGCCACGACGAGCTATTCAACAAAGCCTCAATTTTACGGTCGTGACGCTCCAATATCACTCTCTTGTCCATCTCTGCTTGACGCGCGGTCTCTAGATCTCTGCGCCAAAGTCGACGACCGAAGTTCTTCTTCGACAAGACTCGCCTGAAGCGCCTCGAGGTTGCGCCTAAGTGTGGATTCGGTAGCAGCTAAAGCCGACGAACGAAGTTGTTCTTCGGCAAGACTGGCCTGAAATCGCCTCGAGGTCGCGCTTTAGGTCTCCATGTCGGCGGTGCGCGGCACGCAGTTCTGCTTCCGTCTGCATAGCGCGCGTGAGCTCGTCGGCGAGTTTGGATTCGGTCGCGGCGAGAATAGCGTCCAGGCTTTCAACCTGTAATCGCTCTCGCGTCGAACTCGCATCCGCAGCCGCGGCTCGAACGGTCAGCGCGGAATTGTGCTCCTGCTCGATCGCAAGCCTATTTTGAAGGATGGCAAGCGTGTCGCTCAATTCTGCCGTTTGCTGGCGCTCCCTCGAGAGGACGGCATGGACCTCCGCGATCTGCTCCTTCCCCGCTTGACCAGCCCTCTCAGCTAGCTCCAGCGCTCGCTCCAGAGCTGCTTCCCTAGCTTCGCGTTCAGCACAACGGGATTTCATGTCATTCAATGCGGCCTCTAGATCGGCGGAGACCTGCAAGACCTCTCCCAATAAGGCACTGGTCTCGTCGATCTGGCCCCTCAATGGGGCAACGCGCTGGCGCATTTGCGCGAGTTCATTTTCGATCTCGATTGTATGGTTTGCCGCCTCGCCAGGCGATTTGGCGTCACGATTCTTTTTTTTTCTCTTGCGCTTCTCTTCCCTATCGTCGGAAAAAACCCTTTCATCGCTCGAGATGTCTTCGTTCCGACGTTTGCCCTCTACACCGCCTCCGCCCGTCTTGTTCTTAGAAGGTTTCATCAGCCGTCCCGTTATGCTTAAATCGATCTGCACAGATCAATTGACTTAGTTAGTCAAGGCTGGGGGATCGAACGCTGGATGCTTATTCAAGCCTCGGCGGAGGTTCCAGCTAGTGTAGCCCGAATGGATTGGAGCCTGGTTCGCGCCCGTTCGCAATTGATCTCGGGCTCGATTGAGCGATCCGCGGGCGCGCCATAAGATCCGTTGTGTTGCCGTCTAGTGCGATTTCAGGAGCGTCCGGGTGAGATTCTGATATCTGCGCGTTACTTCGTTTCGCTCCTCGCGAAGGGCGGCGGCTTCCGTCTCTGCCCGCGTGACTTTCGCCTCGACCTCGGCAAAGGCTGGTCCCATGAACGCGCATGCCAATTCGAAAGTTGAGCTCACGTCATTGAGCGCACTGAGCGCCAGACGCGATTGCAGGCGGTCGCTCAGGGTCAGCATGGCGTCATAGGCTTTCATCGTCCATGCGAAGACGGGAGGAAGCGAGTCGGCCGCGGCATTTTGATGTTTGAGATCGCGTGACAAGAAGGCATCGACGGCCGCGGCGGCGGCTTCGCCAAAAGCCGGCCATTGGATTCCGAGGAGACTGCCTATTTTTGTGATCGCAACGCGCCAGTCATCAAAGAGGTCGTCCATCGAAACGATCGCGCGCGGAAAGTGGCGGCTCTCGCGTTCGGCGTCAAGTACATGCCTTAACCACAAGAGCAACCCCTTTTCCAGACTGAATCCGTTCCGTTTCGCAAGAGATTGAGCGACTTCAAGAGGGGAGCGGATCGGAATGAGGGCCAGCGGAGCGATTTGCATTCCCTCTAACGCCGTCACCCAGAAGGGTAAGATTCGACATAAGCGAGGGTCTTTGAAGGCAAAAAGTTTCGCTCCGCCGAATTCTTCATCAAGAAGCGATTTGGCGCGGGTTCTAAAGGCGTCGACGGACCCTGAGCTATACCATTCTTTGTCAAAAGCACGCCAGTCGTGCCAATTGCTTCCTGCTGCAGCGAGCAATTCGTCATGAAGAACGGCAATTCTAAAAGATTCCCAATAACCTCGCTCGTTCTCGTTGCTGGCGGGCATCAGAAGTCAGTGGCGCGGCAACGCCAAGCTGCACCATCGCTCCCGTCACTGCGGACGTCCCGCTACGATGCATTCCGAGAACGAGGATGACCTTTCTCATGAGGTGTCGATCCAAGAGCTATGCTCGAAAGTGGCGAGAGGCGAGGGAGACAGGCACCCTACATTGGTGCGGAAACCCCGAATCAGCAGCACGGTTTTGCCGGTCTGGTCAAGGTTTGGAGGATCAGATCTCGATAAAAGATAGCTTACGAGGCCCGCTTGTGGAGATCTTCGGCTATGGCTCAGTTTCTTCGATTTTGGAACGGTAGCCAAACTGTCGAGGTCAAAGGTCCTAGACAGGCCTAAAGCAGTGCTACAAAAATGGGGTTATAATGTGGGAGCAAAGCATTTATCGTTCACATTTCTCTCTATAGGGCGTAGTGACGATTTACCTGAGCATTATGGCGATGGTGGCAAGGAGCACGAAGCCTCGACAGTTGGCAAAAAGCTTGTCGTATCGCGTGGCGACGCGCCGGAACCGCTTCAGCTTGTTGAAGAAGCGCTCGACGAGATTGCGCTCTTTGTAGAGCGCCTTGTCATAGGGAAGCGGCGCCCGGCGATTGGATTTTGGACGGGATCACCGGCTCGGCCCCGCGTTTGAGGACAGCCTCGCGCAAGTGATCAGCGTCATAACCCTTATCGGCGATAACGGCTTCGGTCTCAAAGCCTTCGATCAGGGCGTGCGCTTGGGTAATATCGTTTCGCTGGCCTGGCCCGAAAAGCAGGCTACGGGGTTGCCGAGCGCGTCGGTTGCGGCGTGGATCTTTGTGCTCAGCCCGCCGCCAGATCGGCCCAGGCCTTGGGCATGCGCCCCCTTTAGCGACGCGTGCGCCGGCGGCGTGCTGATGGGCGCGCACGATCGTTGAATTGATCATCAGCCATTCGAGATCGGCCTCAGTGGTGAGCGCATCGAGAAATCCGTCCCAGGCGCCGCGCTCGATCCAGCGATAGTAGCGGCGTTTCACGGCCTGATGATCGCCGAAGCGTTCGGGCAGATCGCGCCAGCGTCCCCCCGGAGCGCGCCATCCACAACAGAGCGTCGACGAAGCGGCAATTATCACAGCGCGGCCCACGCTGCCCGGCCCTGCCGCCTGGCACGAAGTCACAAAGCCGCTCCCATTGATCGCCCCGCAGCGCATCCACATCGCGAATCATCAGAGCTGATCTCCAAAAATCAGCCTTGAAATCAATGGAAATCCGCCGACGGGAATCTGGAGGGTTATGTGAAGTCTGCGGCGCGAATTTGGGCGGGGGTGCGGGAGCGGACTTCACATGAGCCGGATTGAACGAAGCCGCGGATCGCTAGCCGCTATGGGGAAAGCGGCGCGCGCGGTCTGCCTGGCGAGGCTGGGATGGATGCTGTCGACGCCTTTGCAGCGTGCATGCGCGCGATCGGCGCGTGTCACGTGCGAACTGGGGCGGCGGCCACCGCCGAGCGGCAGGCCGCATGCAGGACGTTCGGCTCGATCGGCTTGTCCTCGCCGCGGCCGGGAAAGAGCCAGGTTTCGGGCGCGTCAGCCGCCAATAGGCGCGCAGGATCGCCAGCAGCTGCCGGGAGAGCATGACGTAACGGTCGTTGCCGCCCTTACCGTGCTCGATCCGGATCACCATGCGCCGGCTGTCGACATTCTGGACCTTGATCCCGACCACTTCCGAGACGCGCAAGCCGGCGCCATAGGCCGTCGTCAGCGCCACCCGGCTCTTCAGGCTTGAAACCGCTTCAAGGAACCGGACAACTTCGTCGGCGCTGAGCACGACCGGCAGCGTGCGCGGCTCACGGGCGTAGGGAATGCGCTCCGGGATCGTGTCCTGCCCGAGCGTCACCCCGTAGAAAAAGCGCAAGGCGCAGACAATTGGACACCTCCAATAACGCGACCCTTCGAAATTGTTGAGCGCGGAGAGCGCCGGCCGCTTTGCGCTTGGCGGGGTGTGAGCAGGCGAGGTTTGTGGCGACAGCCGCATCGAAATGGCCCGCTCGGCCTCTCGCCCTCATGCGAGCGCGTATTTCGCCCGCAGCCAGACGAGGCGGCGCATGTTGTAGGCGAGATTGGCGAGACCTATCTTGAGCCGCGCCCGAGCGAGGCCGATCGTCCGCACCAGCAGCCCCATCGGCCCCTTTTGATGCGCGAACACGTGCTCGACAGCCGAGCGCACTTTCGATTTCTGCGCATTGGCGAGGCGCGTGCGCTCGGGCATCGGCTTTCCCGGCGGCTTCTTGCGGTGAATGCGCGACACGAACCCGCGCCGCGCCAGCATGTCCTCGTTCTTCGCCGAGCGATAGGCCCCATCCGCAAAGACCTCGCTCGCCGTGTTGGTTCGATCGAGGACATCCTCCAGCCGCGCGCCGTCATGCGCGGCGGCGTCGGTCGCGGTCCATTTGCGGATCAGCCCATGCGCGCGGTCGATCGAGACATGGTTCTTGTAGCCGAACGGCGGAATGGCCAAATTGTAGCGCGTCAGTCTGGATGGAAGGCGTATTGCCTCAGCCGGAAATGTTCCCGAACGCTTGTTTGTTGCCTCATCATAAATGCTCCCGGCCGTCGTGGATTCAGCCTTACTTTCTCGGTGTACTTCCCCGAAGCAAGCCGCTCGCGAAGCGCGCTTCCCATTGCGCCGTAGCGAGCGAGCGGCTGGCGTCCCGTTGGTCTTTCACGAGAGTGCCGGTTCCCTGTTTTCCAAATGTTTGAGGAGTGGGCAGGATTCATCAGCATGGCTCGTGGACCCGAGGACAAGACTTTGGGCCGCCTGCTGGCGCAGAACTTTCAGCCGTCGCTGCAGCGTACGGAGGTGGCCGTCTCGATAGAGCTGTGGATGTTCGGCCATTAGGCGATCGAGGAACTCACGGGCGGTTCGCCAGGGTTCCGCCGCAAACCAGCTTTCAATCTGCAGATTGACCAACGCCAGCGGATCGGGTCGTCGGCGCGCGCGCGGAACTTTTGCTTTGGCCTTAGCGGTTGGATTGACTTCACCCTCCCGCCATGCCGTCTTCAAGCTGGCAAGGAACTGGTCGATCGTTGGCGGAGAGATTGATCCTGCTTCCGTTGTTGCGACTGGCGCGTCGGCGATTTCGACAAGCTTCTGCTGCCTAGCCCGAATATCTTGCAGGAGCCGGACTGGATCAAGGGTCGCGTAAACTGAACCGATTTGAAGACGGACATCCGCCGGAGTTCTCGGATCATCCAGCAATCGCTGATATGGCGTCGCCGGCTTGTGGTAGCGCTTGCGGACCTGCGCGCCGTCACGCTGCTTTTCAGCAAGTTTGAAAGAAGGTTGGAAGTAGTTCACGAAGAGCCGCGCCGAAGCGTAGAGACGGCTCAATTCGGCGGCAGCCTCAAGCCCTTCGAACCGCCGGTAGCCGACGATGCGCCGGACGATGGCGCCGTTCTTTTGTTCGACCCAAGCTTGATCGTTTTTACGGTAGGGCCGCGAGCGCGTGAACTCGATCTCATTCGCCACGCAATAGTCCTTAACCGTCGTATTCATGAAAACGCTATCGTTGTCCGTATCGAATCCGAGAACATCGATGGGTAGCCGAACCCGCATTTGCGACAGCACCTCGGTCAACAGAGTTTGCTCGCGAAAGAGGAGCGGCATGCATTCGGTCCATCCCGTGGCGATATCAGTGAGCACCAAGGTTTGGATAAAACTGCCGGTTGCCCGCGGACCGCTATGAGCGACCAAATCGGCCTCGAAGAACCCCGGTGGGGGATCATTCCAGTCAGAAAATGTCCTCACCGGCACGCTTCGGCGCAAGGAGGCCGACGCAACCGCCCGGCGCCGCTTGCGGCCACCGACTTGCTCCCTGACTTCCCGCAACGATCTATCAATCGTAGCGGCGCTCATTGAGTGGAGACGCGCGCGAACCTCATCCGCAAGTCTGAGATGTCCATGCCGCTCCATCGCCTCGATGAGCATCGGCACAAGAGACTTGAGCCGTTTGCCACAAATACGATCGGATGCCTCCCACAGCAAGATCAACGCCTCACGCACCGCTTCATCGTAAATCCGGCGTCCTGGTCGAGGCGCCGATCGCTGGCGTGGTTGGGCTTGCCTCAGCAGGCGCTGCGCGTGCTTGCGGTGCATTTTTGTTACCGCAACGAACTCATCGAGGATCCGACTCTTTTCCGAACGGCCGCTCCACGCGTATCGGCCCGTTATGGCCGCCACAAGTTCGTCGCGTGTCGTCATGCTTATCTGCCTCATATCGGCCTATGCCCTCTGACGCCCAAAAGGAGCAAATCAGATGAGGCAACAGGTTTATTTTAGGCAGCATTTCAGACGAGGCAATGCGCCCTCCCGCCATGCCGTCTTCAAGCTGGCAAGGAACTGGTCGATCGTTGGCGGAGAGATTGATCCTGCTTCCGTTGTTGCGACTGGCGCGTCGGCGATTTCGACAAGCTTCTGCTGCCTAGCCCGAATATCTTGCAGGAGCCGGACTGGATCAAGGGTCGCGTAAACTGAACCGATTTGAAGACGGACATCCGCCGGAGTTCTCGGATCATCCAGCAATCGCTGATATGGCGTCGCCGGCTTGTGGTAGCGCTTGCGGACCTGCGCGCCGTCACGCTGCTTTTCAGCAAGTTTGAAAGAAGGTTGGAAGTAGTTCACGAAGAGCCGCGCCGAAGCGTAGAGACGGCTCAATTCGGCGGCAGCCTCGAGCCCTTCGAACCGCCGGTAGCCGACGATGCGCCGGACGATGGCGCCGTTCTTTTGTTCGACCCAAGCTTGATCGTTTTTACGGTAGGGCCGCGAGCGCGTGAACTCGATCTCATTCGCCACGCAATAATCCTTAACCGTCGTATTCATGAAAACGCTATCGTTGTCCGTATCGAACCCGAGAACATCGATGGGTAGCCGAACCCGCATTTGCGACAGCACCTCGGTCAACAGAGTTTGCTCGCGAAAGAGGAGCGGCATGCATTCGGTCCATCCCGTGGCGATATCAGTGAGCACCAAGGTTTGGATAAAACTGCCGGTTGCCCGCGGACCGCTATGAGCGACCAAATCGGCCTCGAAGAACCCCGGTGGGGGATCATTCCAGTCAGAAAATGTCCTCACCGGCACGCTTCGGCGCAAGGAGGCCGACGCAACCGCCCGGCGCCGCTTGCGGCCACCGACTTGCTCCCTGACTTCCCGCAACGATCTATCAATCGTAGCGGCGCTCATTGAGTGGAGACGCGCGCGAACCTCATCCGCAAGTCTGAGATGTCCATGCCGCTCCATCGCCTCGATGAGCATCGGCACAAGAGACTTGAGCCGTTTGCCACAAATACGATCGGATGCCTCCCAGAAAGCGCATGAACGACAGCCGGTCCTTGATCAAATATTCGCAGCGCGCGTCCGACAGCGAATGCATCGCCTGCAAGATCAGGATCTTGAACATCAGCAGGTGATCGAAGGGCCGCCGCCCGCCCTTGGAGCGCTCGGCGCGCGGAATGGCGGCTCCCAACGCCTTTCGGAACAACTCAAAATCGACGAGGCTCTTCATCCGCTCGAGATCATCGCCCTTGGCCGACAACTCCGCCAGGCGCTCATCCACGTCAAAAAATCCGGGCGTTCCCTTCGCCATGTCCGCACTCCGATCGCGACATGAACGAGTGAATCAAGCCAACCCCGATTCGGCCAGCAATTTTTGGAGGCGTCCAATTTGGTTGAGGGACGGCCAGGAAATCCCTGTTGAGACCAGATGCACCTGGAACGCGTGAACGTCTTCAAGCCCGAGCCGGTCCGGCGACCGGCCGAAATGACGGCTGAACTTCGACACCGCGTGGATATAGGATCGTTGCGTCGCCGGCGAGAGATTGCGGACGGTCATGTCCTCGATCATGCGGCGGGGCAGAGGGCTTATCTCGGCCATCTGGGGCTCTCCTGTCCTGAGAGGGGTTGATGTGACGATCACATCCTCTCAGACGGGAGGCTTCAGCCCGGAATTATCGTCGCAATTGCCGCGTCAGCGGCTTCGTTCAATCCTTATGGGTCCGGACTCTAAGCCTAATGATAGCAATAATGAGCGCGGCTGCCTTCCTATCTCTCGCCACTTTACCGAAACACTCGTCGGGATAGCTTTTCGGCAACCAAGCCAAGCGCGAGAAGGGCTGTCGAATATCCGAGTAGATAGGGGATATTCAAAACGGTATCCGGATAATCCTCGTAATACGAAAACCGAAGCCACTCGACACACTGAAGCAAGGGATTTAACGCAAGCCAACGGTTGTAAGGATCTGGAATATTTGCAGGGAAGAAAATAATGCCTGAAGCTGCCCAAAGAATGGGAGCGGTTAGATTAAACAAAAGCGGCCAAATCGGGACGACGTGAGACATAAGTGCATTGACCACGCCCATACAAAACGCTAAATATATCGTCGCTGCGACAGCAAACACAATTCCTGTCCAATCTCGAGGGGAAAATCCATTTGAATAAAAGCTAAGTACTAAAATGATAATGATAAAAACAAAAATTGCATTTGCAATTTCCAAAACGGATCTAGCAATCAATATATCAAATATTTTGACTCTAGTGAAATATAGGAGAGGACGATTTGCTATCACCGACACAATAATCTGCCGAGCCATGTAGATATAAATAACGAATGGCAATATGGACAATCCATAATAGACAGTCTGGTCAGTTCCTTGAGGCGCCATACGGCCGAGAACACGATAAATCAGAACAACGGCTAGCAGATGCCCCAAAGGCATCAACAATAACATTAAAATTCCAAAATAGTAGGTACCGGTGAGTATTCTGATGTCGCGCAATAGGATTGCTCTGACAACGGCGAGATTGATGGACAGCGCCGAGGGTAGCGTTTGGCGCGACAGTTCCGGCATGAGTTTCAACCCCGATAGCCCCGATATGAATTTTTTTAAAACTCGATGGAGTCGCCAATATGGCCAAAGCGGCGAGCTCCAGCATAACCGTTGGAAATGAAAAACAGCTTGCCAGTGAACAGTTCGGCCCTAGGCAGCACTACTCGTGCGAAACGTCAACTTAGCTTTTGCAAATCAATGAATTAATCTCGTTGCGCGAGATCAGGGGTTCGCACCGGCCTCTACAATAGCAGGTTTTTGATTATCTTTTTGATGCCGTTGCCGTATCCCGCGACGCGCACGGCAAGCGAGTTCGATCTCCCTGCCGGCGAACCTTTGCGGCTTGTCGTCGCCCATCTCCGACCAAGGCCGCCTCGTTCGGGGGGGGCAGGCGTATCCAGGTATGACCGATTTGAGCGAGAGATTGGGGCTATAAAACGGATCGGCGTCAAGAACCGCCCCCCATTTGCCGCGCATATAGGCTGCTTCGCGTTCGAAGCGATCCCGACGCCCCGGCGCGTCGTCCGAGCCCCGGCTTTTCAACTCATGATGGACGAGTTCGGCGAAGGGCGTCCAAATGATCCGATAGCCCGCTTGCCGAATGCGCACGCAAAGGTCGACATCGTTGAAGGCGATTTTCACGTCTTCCTCGTTGAAGCCGCCAAGCCTCTCGAAGAGCCCGCGCTGCATTGCAAGACAGGCGGCGGTGATGCAAGCGACCTCCTGCGTCAGAGCGAGTCGTGAAAAATTTCCATGGTCGCCCGACCCTGCTCCGCAGTGGACATGTCCCGCCACGCCGCCAATTCCAAGGACGACGCCGCCATGTTGCAGCGTTCCGTCCGGATAAAGGAGCTTAGCGCCGACGGCCCCGACGTCCGGCTTGCGCGCGTGGCGGACCATCTCCTTTAGCCATCCCTTTTGTAGTATCGAAATATCGTTGTTAAGGAACAACAAGATTTCACCGATCGCGATGTGCGCTGCGTCGTTGTTGATTTTCGAGAAATTAAAAGGGCCGGGCGCCGAAAAGACGATGACGCCATTGGATTTTATCTTTTCAAAATATGCGAGAGTTTCCCTCTCGGCGCTGTCGTTGTCGGCGATGATGATCTCAAGATCGGGATAGTCAGTTTTTACCAGAAGTCCGCCGACGACCTCGCGCAATAGGTCGACATGGTCGCGCGTCGGAATTATGACGCTCACCTTCGGCCAGTCAATCGGCGAAAGGTCGATTACGCGATGATAACCAGCGGCGGCGGCTTCGGTCACGTCGACAATTTGACCGTCCGCGGCCAGTCTTTCCTTTATGGCCTCTCGCGCCGCACGCGTCGCTCGGCCGAGATTCGTCGTCGAAAACGTTTGCGATCCTTGATAGACGCGCCAATGGTACAGCACATGCGGGACGTGAATTATAGGCCCTTTCGTTTCTTTGCTCGCGCGCAAGACGAGGTCGTAATCTTGACTACCCTCGAAGCCAAGACGAAACCCGCCCACCGCCCGCACGAGCTCCGTCTTGTAGACGCCGAGATGATTTATATAGTTTTGGCCCAACAATAGTTCTGGGTTCCAGTCAGGCTTGAAATAAGGATTGCGATGCTCGCCGTTCGCGTCGATATGATCTTCGTCGGAGTAAAATATTTCCGCACTGGGATGCTCGTTAATAGCGTGCGCGATGAGCGCGAGCGCGTGCGGCGCAAGTCGATCGTCGTGGTCGAGCAAGGCTACATACTCGCCTGTCGCAAGCTCCAGCGCACTGTTGCTCGCCGCCGAAATATGTCCGTTTTCCGTTCGAAACCGAACTTTTATCCGTGGGTCCGACGCGGCCGCCATTTCGAGAATCGACCGAATATGCGCCAGAGTTGAGGCGTCGTCGGCGAGGCAGAGCTGCCAA
The DNA here is from genome assembly GCA_963789645.1 of uncultured Alphaproteobacteria bacterium. Classification (GTDB taxonomy): domain Bacteria; phylum Pseudomonadota; class Alphaproteobacteria; order Rhizobiales; family Beijerinckiaceae; genus Methylocapsa. The sequence continues at coordinate 143,691 of CAWBLM010000014.1, forward strand.
TTTTGATAAACTTGCTCTTTAACCGACGCCAGCATCTCTCGTAACGCCAATTCATCTGTATTGTAGACTGGAACAACGATGGAAAAGAGTGGTTTGTAGGTAAGCTGTGCGATGTATTTTTTCGCCAAGCGGTACTCGCGCGAATCAAAAATATCATAGAGCTCACGCCAATTCCGGTAGACGTCGACCGGCGTCAGCTCAAATCGCGATGCGGCCTCTTTTGAGCCATCGCGGGAAAGAAGCGCCTGCGTCTCGCTTGCCTTCAACACCCGCGCCTTAACCGAGCCGGGAAGACGATTGACGCCGCCCGCCTCGCGGTTGCGAAGCTCGAGCCAAAGTTCGGTGCCAGGCGGCGGCGCGACGACAAATGCCCCCCCATCCACCAGAAGCTCGCGCACCGGCCGGCGCCAGACTCGACCATTGAGTTGCGCGCGAATGTTGGCGTCGCTGGCGTCGAAACCTGAGAACTCGATACGCACACAGCGGTGAGCGCACCCGATGGCGCGGCCCAGCGTCTCAAGGCGCATCTCCACATAAAATGGTCCCACAATACGCTCATCGAACACCAATTCGATGGCATGTTCGAAAAGCGGAGTCGGATTCCGTCCTTCCGCTACACCAACGTGAATATAATGCGCGAGTGGATTAAGACCTGTTTGGGTGATATTTGGATTTTGTTGAGCATACCACCTCGCGTCGAACAGTGGATTAGGGTTGTAACCGATCGCCTCCCCCCACCTGACGTAATGTGAAAGCGGCCCTAATCCGGTGGCGACCACCTGGGGATAGCGCATGACATACCACTTCGCGTCAAAAAACGGATTTGGGTCTCGTCCTTCCATTTCGCCATGCAAGATATAGTGGATCATTGGCTCGGCACCGCTGCTGGCGACATCAGGATTTTGTTCAAGATACCAAACAGGATCGAAAAGCGGGCTCGGAGCCCGCCCTTCTCGGCGGCCGCAACGCAGATAATGCATGAAGGGATCTTGTTTGGATTTCGCAATGTCGGGATTGCATTCGAGATACCAAGCGGGATCAAAAAGCAGATTGGGCGTACGCTTCTCTTTCGTATTCCGCCGGAAATAGTGGGAGAGCGCGTCCATGCCGGATGAAGCGATATCAGCGTTCTTCTCGACGTACCAATTGAGGTCGAAAAGCGGGCTCGGAGCCCGCCCCTTTCTTGAGCCGATCTTCAAATAATGTGTCAGTGGGTCAAGTCCAGATTTAGCGACATCTGGATTTTGGCTAAGATACCACTGTGTGTCAAAAAGCGGGTTTGGATCACGCCCTTCCGACGCCCCATACAACAAATAATGCGTCAGCGGATCAATGTTGGCCGCGACGACATCCGGGTTTTTATCTAAATACCAGCGTCCATCGAAAAGCGGGCTCGGCGCACGTCCCTCCAAACTGCCGTGCAACAAATAATGCGTAAGCGGGTCCTTGCTAAACCCGCCGACGTCGCGGTACGTCTCCAAGTACCAAGCCGCATCGAAGAGGACGTGATCCAACAGCAAGGCCCGGCGCCGATGAATGTCGATGGCCCTTTGGAGGCGCGTCGTCACGCCAATCTCCCAGCGTGGCCGCCGCCGATCCGGCGCGATCGATTGCATCACCCTTAGGCCCCCGTAAATTCGCGCGGCACAGTCATGTTGAGCACCAGGGGGGATATTTGTGGGTTATTTTTGTCGAATAAAGCAAAGATTATAATGTTCTTTATGGCGGCCATCGGCTTCCCGGCAGGGGTCGTCGTGGCCGCGCTGACATCGTTCTCGCGGCGCACCGACGGCTGCACGATAGAGATCATTGGCCCGCCGGGATTGTCGACGCCGGTCGTCTGGCGCCGCCTGGAGCGCTTCATCAGCAAGGACGTCAAAACGCGTCCCCCGGGCGACGCCCCGCCGCCGGCCGGAATCGTCAAGCGCAGCAGTCGAACGGCAGCTTGGATTACTGAGGACCGGACTGCGCGGATCTCCATCTTGGCTCTGTCCTTGCTCCAAAGCCGGATACGTTGACGCAGACTTAAAAAGGTGGGGACGAAAAAAAACTCGCGGACGGGGAAGGTCATGCGCTCACTGTTTCTGGCGCTCGAGTTGAGGCGGCGCTGGCTTGGCGGAGAGCCGTCGCGGTGAGATGCGGACCAGCTGCATTAAGGTGGTTGTCCTCGTGCACGGTCAGATCATAGCCAAAATGGCGAAAGCACCGATCGATATCGTCTTTGGTGAGCCATGATGCTGTAGGCTTGTTGCCGCCCCAAAACTTGCCGTCATTCTGATCTCCGTAGGCCTGCTCATAAAAAGTGAGCTCGAGACCATCGCAAACGACCATTTTTGGTTGACGCTCAACCAGAGCGGAGGCCTTGGGATCATAATAATGCGTCCATAAGAAAACCCTCTCTGTATGCTGCGAGATCGCTTTAATGAACTCATAGGGATTCTCCATGTGATAGAGAATCCCTGAACAAAATATCATATCGAACCGCTCGGAGCTCCCTTGCAAAAACTGCACGCAATCACCCAGAAGAAACTGGCATCGTGGCGTCTGCAGGATCTCCTTAACGACGAGGCATTTCAGATAGGCTTCTGAATTTGCCTCTATAGCAACAATGCGATCAGCTCCAAGCTTCGCCAACTGATATGTATGCGCCCCTTCCAGCGGCCCAAGCTCAAGAATATTCATACCATTCAGTGATCCCGGAGGCGTAAGCCCTAAATGTTGCGCAGCGATCAACGGCCGCTGATCCGCCTTAAACATGGGGAAGCCGCCAGAGATCAAACCGGGATGAACCTCCTCGATGCTGCTCGCCCAATGATCGCCAAAGATCTCGATCGCGTTCTGATGCGAAGGAAATCGCCGCTCGAATTTATTTTCCAGCATATACGCCTCAACCCGTTGATTATTTGACCAGACTAGCATGGAACTGTCGCCGGCGGCATTCATCGCGCGGATCGTCGAAGCCGAACATCCCCCCCAAACCTGCCGCCAACGCTACTTAGCTCGCAAGCCTCGTTGGCGGTTTCTCTCACGATCGATGAGTTTTGGTCAATCCAGCTCACCCCGACGCGCTACTCTGTGCGCCTCTGCGCAAGACGACCGAGAAGTCTATTCCACCAGGGGCGGTCTGACCCAAGCCCTCAAGCTGGAAATTGCTCATCTGGGCATCAATTAGCGATCGCATGAGAGTGGCGAAGCTTTCCGGCGTCAGCACCCAGCAATGAGCATCCTGATACGAGTGCTCAGCCTTTTCCGCCAGAGCGAGGGAAGCGGCAAAATCAAGATTTGGACTTGGGACAGGCTTACCTGCCCATACATCGTGACCGATAACGCCCGGGGCGCAGTAGTAAAAATAATCGAACACTTGCGCGAAAGATGGATGTTTAAGCCCGGATCGATGTGCGGCCAGCGCGTCCGTTAAAGTGCTTTCGCGCCGATACAAATCAAAAATATATCTTTTATCAGGGATAACTAGAAATAACACACCCCCAGGTTTGAGTTTTGAGTGCAACTGTGCAAGCCCTCCAATGAGGTCAGGAACATGCTCTATAACGTGGGAGGCGGCGATCCAATCATAACTTTCAGCAACTTGATCGTATCCTTGGTTCAGGTTGAATTGAACTTGTACGACGAATTCGGGATTGTGCCCATTGGCGCGTCCTGCGACTTCCTTCAGATGCTCCGTGGTGTTCCAGTCGGCAAAATCGCATTGGCCTTCCGATGGCTCGACGAGCGGAAGATCAAAAGCTCCGATTTCGAGACCACGTCCAATCGCGGGATCAACATATTCGAGGAAATGTGACTTATGCTGATGGAACCTTGCATCCCGCCTTGGGTTCCGAGTGGTTTGCGTCGGGGGGCATTCAGTCATGTTGACGATAACCTCAGTTTAATGCGGATTAGCCAGCATTCCCCAGATGACCGAGGACTTGATCGCCAGGTTGCGCAATTTTTCGTTTTTTTTTGGCAATGCCGTCCCGGCTTAGCTGGTCCGTTTTTTTCAAGCGGTCAGGTTCCATTCGGCCGAAACTAAGTGAACTAGTACCGGCTATCGCAACTGGCTAAGTCGTGATTCAAGGCTGCATGAGCAGCAAGATCATTCCTGAAGCCACCCCGATTATTTTGACGTCCGAGGAACGCGCCGAACTTGCGAGTTTGGTGCGTTCGACGAAGACCGAGCATCGCACCCGCTTCAAGGCGAGGATCGTTTTGATGGCGGCGGGCGGGACCTCGACGCGGGCGATTGCGCGCGAGGTCGGCTGCACGATCGGCACGGCGTCGAAATGGCGGGTGCGTTATGCCAAGGATCGGCTCGCTGGCTTCAGTGAGACCGGAAACCGTGGCCCTCAGCCCAAGTATGGACCCGAGGCCGGTCAGCGGATTTTGGCGCTGCTCGATGAGAACCCGCCCGCGGGCTATGCCAATTGGACGGCCGTGCTGATCGCCCGCACGCTTTGTGACGTGCACGAGCAATACGTCTGGCGTTTTCTCCGCGCTCAGAAGATCGACCTTTCTGGCCGCAAGTCCTGGTGCGAGAGCAGCGATCCTGATTTCGTGGCGAAAGCGGCCGAGATCGTCGGCCTCTACATGGCGCCGCCCGAGAATGCGATCGTGCTCGCCGTCGACGAGAAGCCTTCGATCCAGGCCTTGGAGCGCGCCCAAGGCTATCTCAAGCTGCCGAACGGCCGCTCGCTCACTGGCCAGTCGCACGGCACGACGACATTGTTCGCCGCCCTCGACGTCGCCACCGGCAAGGTCATCGGCCGCCATTCCAGGCGCCGCCGCCGGGTTGAGTTCCTCGCTTTCATGAACGAGATCACAGCCGCCAATCGAGACAAGGAGATCCATGTGATCCTCGACAATCTCTCCACTCATAAGCCAAAGCGCGACATGTGGCTGGCCCGTCACAAGAACGTCCGCTTCCACTACACGCCAACCCACACGTCCTGGCTGAACCAAGTCGAAATTTGGTTTTCGATTCTCGCCCGCAAATCCCTTGACGGCGCATCGTTCAAGGCCGTCGACGAACTCAAGGCCCACGTCGACGCCTCCATCAGGGACTATAACGAAACCGCCAAGCCCTTCGTCTGGACCAAATCCGAGGTTCACCGGAAACGCCTCAAGCCATGTTTCGCCAATCCATGATTCCGGGTACTAGAAGCACCGTTCATCGGTTTGCGATTCAAACGCAATGCGGATAAACAGCGCACGACTCCCACGGGGCTAGGAGCGAGCCATTGGGCGCTCCGATGAACCCGGCAGAACGAAGTCTCTATCCCATCGAGCTAAGATGAGTCTTATTGAGGGCGGATTCCGGACAAAAGCAAGATTCAGAAAGTTGGCCGCGCAGCTTCTTCGATTGACGGCCGGCCGCACAAGGCAAAATGCCTTCCTGCTCAGCCAGGCTGGCCTATTTGATCCCAAATACTATGCATCGCAGCTCGCCTCGTGCGAGGACCCGAGCATAGCCCATTTTCTGACAAAGGGATGGCGGCGCGGCTTAGCTCCGTCTCCCTTTTTTGATGGCGCTTTCTATCTTGCTATGTATCCCGACGTGAAGAAGGCAGGCTGGAATCCTGTGATTCACTATATTCGGTATGGTTGGCGGGAAAAGCGTTTACCGCATCCAAAATTCGATGTCCAACAATATATAACAGCCCATCTGCATACAGATTTCGAAATGGAAGATCCGCTCCAGCATTGTATTCGAAATTATCATTCGCTCGATTGGCAGGCATATGCTCCGACGTTCGGCAGCATAGGTTTGAATAAAAATATACTTAGCATCGCCGACAGAAAGAAAATAGAGGAGTTATTTGATCGAGCGTATTATAGTTCCACATACAAAGATGCGCTCGCGCCTGATGCTGATGCATGGGTTGATTACGCTAATCGGGGATGGCGCGAGAACAGGAATCCGTCTCCGGAATTCGATACGTGGTATTTTCTTAGAAATTACCCTCATTTCGCTGACCTAAATGATTCGCCTTTGCATGAATTTGTTCGCGCCGGCATGCCTGCCGAATGGAATTTACGTTCCACAAATGCAGTTACGCTCGACCCCAGAAGCAATACCGGCATTTCCGGAAACCGCCGCGACCTTCGCTTAGCGATTCACGTCCACGCCTATTACCCCGATTTTGTCATCGAGGTTTTCCGATTATTAGAAAGGGTCGCCTATCCGTTTGAACTTTTTATAACCACATGCTCGATCGAGAATGAGCAATTAATTACAACTTACTTGAAAGAATCGAAGCGCGATTTTTCATGGAATATTTTGACTGTTGAAAATAGAGGCCGCGACATATGTTCAATGCTGACAGCATTTCCAGAAATTTGGGCTTGTTATGATGTCGTCGCACATCTCCATTCAAAAAAGAGCAGCCATACGGAATTCGGCGATGAATGGAGACGATACTTATTAACTCAAATGCTGGGATCTGCCGAATTAGTGGAAACCATTTTGCTCTTTATGACATTGAACAAAGATGTTGGGTTTTTCTTCCCGGATAATTATTATAAAATTAAAAAGTATATTGAGTGGGGAAGCAGCTGGGATTTAGTTTTGGCGATGCTGCGCCGCCTTGATGCGCCTACGCCTCAAAGGCCGATAATTCCTGAATTCGCCGCTGGCTCCATGGCGTGGTTTCGAACTTCCGCTTTTCGCCGCTTTGTGAGCACGTTCAACTCTAGCGAGGATTTTGAAATCGAATGTGGTCAGCTCGACGGGACAGTCGCCCATGCGATCGAGCGTGCATTTCCGCTTATTGCCCAAGCAGAAGGGTTTCGGGCAATGTGTTATTATTTGAAAAACGCCCCAATGGCTGACTAAAAGCAGGCTGATGGCTGGCGCCTGTTGGCGCTAGAGGAGCATTTTCCGGTCCTTGCCCCTCTGTCCTAATCCAGTTTGAAGTTCGCTCTGGCCCAACCCGAGGACCAGAGCATGAAGCGTAGCCGCTTTTCGGAAGAGCAGATCATTGGGATATTGAAGGACCACGAGACCGGCGTCTCGGTCGCGGATTTGTGCCGCAAGCACGGTGTCAGCGACGCCCGCATCTACAAATGGAAAGCGAAGTTCGGCGGGATGGACGTGTCGGAGGCCAAGCGGCTGCGGGCGCTGGAGGATGAGAACGCCAAACTCAAACGCATGCTCGCCGACGCCTGGACTTGTCTCAGAAAAGTGGAGAGCTCTGTTGAGAGAAAGAGGAGAGCTTCGTGGGCAAGCCGCAAGGAAGATTCGCACAGGAGTTTGCGCGGGAGGCCGTCCGTCTTGTCGAGACGGGCGGCCGTGCAAAATCCAGATGATCGTGAGCACGGATTCCAGGCGATCGTGAGCGCCCAGTCCACGGCATCATGAGCATCCGGTCTGTCAATTCGCTTCCAACAGCGACCCCATTTTCGCGTCCAATTTCGACCCCTCTTGGGTGAAGAAATTTGCTTATCTGCGTAGTGCATAGGAGGGACCCGCGCCCGTAGCGCAGCGCCCTCGGCGTTGCGCGGAGCGGAGGGCGCGGGAGGTCTCTGAGCGCCCACGAGGGGAAGCGCCGGCTGACGGCGCGGGGGAGGGTTTGGTCAGTTTCGGTTTTTGAAGCGCCAGCTGGTGTTGCCGGTCTCGATGATGTCGCAGTGGTGCGTCAGGCGATCGAGCATGGCGGTGGTCATTTTGACGTCGCCGAACACCTGGGGCCAATCGGCGAAGGCGAGGTTGGTGGTGATCAGCAGCGAGGTGTTCTCGTAGAGCTTGCTGATGAGATGGAACAGCAACTGCCCGCCGGATTGGCTGAACGGGAGATAGCCGAGTTCATCGATGACGATGAGATCGTGGCGGAGCAGTTTCTCGGCCAGGCGGCCGCTCTTGCCCGCGGCCTTCTCTTGTTCGAGCTGGTTGACGAGATCGACGAGGTTGAAGAATCGTCCTCGAGCACGGCTACGGATGACGGCGGCGGCGATGGCGATGCACAGATGGGTTTTGCCGGTTCCAGTCGAAGCAGCGACATACTGCCGGGTATCAGAACCTCGAGGGGAGAATCCATTATCGGTTTCATCCGCGCTTTGGTGAGATGGCCCTTCTTGTGCGGCGTCATCGCTTTCAAGGCGCCGAGGTCTTTGTCATCCAGCAGAGCGACGGCACTTTGGCGCACATACCGTCCTGGATGATGCACGAGGACTCGGAACACTTGGAACTCCGGTCTCAACCGCGGATTCCATTGGATACATTCCGCGACCTGCGGATCGAGATCGATACGCTCTTAGACTTGCTCCGGTCGGATTCGAAGACGGGAGAAGCCTCAGATGAAGCGCGCGCAGCAAGAACGGCATCCGGACTTATTCGAGAGCGACAAACCGCCGATCGCCTTGCCCCTCGATCAGACCAAGAGCCTCGTGGAGATGGTCCGGGGGCTTCTGATCGAGATTGCGGCGACATCGAAGGTCGAGGAGGCCGGCGATGACGAAGATCACGCCTGATCATCTTGCGCGCAGCGCCTTTGTCTATGTTCGCCAGTCAACAGCGGATCAGCTCCTCCACAACCATGAGAGCCGCCGTCGTCAATACGCCCTGGCCGATCGCGCCCGCCAATATGGCTGGCAGGACGTGGTCGTGATCGATGATGATTTGGGGCGTTCCGGCTCGGGAGTTAGTCGACCCGGGTTCGAACGGCTCTTGGCGGCGATTTGCGAAGGACGAGTTGGAGCAGTCTTCGCAATCGAAGCGTCGCGACTGGCGCGCAACGGTCGTGACTGGCACACGCTGATCGAGTTCTGCGGCCTCGTCAACGCGATCATTCTGGACGAGGACGGCGTCTATGATCCCCGCCTTCCGAACGATCGCCTGCTGCTCGGCATGAAAGGCACGATGAGCGAACTGGAGCTTTCGATTCTTCGACAGCGCTCACTCGAGGCGTTGAAGCAAAAGGCGCGACGCGGCGAACTGTTCCTGACCGTCGCAATCGGCTACGTGAAGGTGCGGCACAATCGGATTGAGAAAGATCCCGATTTGCGGATACGGGAAGCCATCGATCTGGTGTTCCGGAAGTTTTCTGAGCTCCAGAGCATCCGGCAGGTGCATCTCTGGATGCGGCGGGAGCGGATCGATCTACCCGCGGTCGAATACACAACTGTCGACGGCCGTCGCATCGTCTGGAAGCTCCCGGTATACAACACGGTCCACCATATTCTGACCAATCCTCTCTATGGCGGGGCCTATGCCTTCGGGCGCACCGGCAGCCGCATAACGATCGAGGACGGCCGCAAACGTATCGTGCGCGGGTTCAGGCGTGAGCGGACCGAATGGGAAGTCTTGATCACCGGCCATCACGAAGGATATCTATCATGGGCGGAGTTCGAGAGGAATCAGCGCCTGATCGCCGATAACGCCAATGCCAAAGGCCTTCTGTCGCGCGGCGCCGTCCGGCGGGGCGAGACGCTTCTGGCCGGCTTGCTGCGCTGCGGTCATTGCGGCCGCAAGCTGCATGTCGCCTACAGCGGCGCGACTGGCGAGGTCGGCCGCTATCATTGCAAGGGGAGCTTCCTGAACCACGGAGGGGATCGCTGCATCTCCTTCGGCAGTTTGCGGGTCGACCAGGCCGTCGGAGCCGAAGTCGTCCGTTTGCTGAAGCCGCTCGGCATCGAGGCGGCGCTGCAGGCGATCGGGCAACGAACATTTGAGGCCGCCGGAAAGCGAAAGCAGGTCGAATTGTCGCTGAAGCACGCCCGTTACGAAGCGGCGCATGCACGCCGGCAATACGATGCCGTGGATCCAGACAATCGCCTCGTCGCGAGTGAACTCGAACGCCGATGGAACGACAAGCTCATCGACGTGCGCCGGCTTGAAGACGAACTCAAGGAGCTTGATCAGCGCCGCGCACCAGTCCTCGACGAGCAAGAACGCGAGCACCTCATGCGCCTTGGCGCCGATATGGAGATCGCCTGGGCGCATCCGGCCGCGACCATGGCGACACGCAAGAGGATCGTCCGCACTGTGCTGCGCGAGATCGTGGTGCGGGTCGAGGATGATTTTGTCGATATGGCGCTGCATTGGCAAGGCGGCGATCATACCGCGCTGAAAATCAAGAAGAACGCGTGCGGTAAACACCGCTGGACGGTGGAGGAAGACGTTGAGGTTCTTGTTCGGGAATTGGCGCGATTGATGCCCGACCGCGCCATAGCCCCGATTTTGAACCGGGCTGGTAAGGTCACAGGCCGCCAGAATGGCTGGACACAGAGCGCGGTCTGCACATTGCGTAATCGTATGGGCGTCGAGGTCTATCGGGAGGGAGAACGTGAGGAGCGTGGAGAAGTGACGCTCAACGAGGCGGCGGCTGTCCTGCAAGTGAGCGCGATGACCGTCTTGCGCATGATCCGAAGCGGCATATTGCCCGCCCGGCGCCTTTGCAAAGGGGCCCCATGGGTCATCAAAGAGGCGGATCTCGGGAAAGCCACGGTGCGGGCCGAAGCCCAAGATCGGCGCAGAAAGCCGCTAACTGAAAATCCTGATCAACACACCCTTATTTTCCAATGACATCGCGAGGTGAGCATTATGAATCGGGATCGGGTCCGCCGATAAAGATGCCGTTGCGCTTGGCGTCCAGGAAGGCGCCGGTCGCGAGCTCGCGAACCTGCCCCTGATCCACGGGTGTGTCGGCGAAGACGAAGCTGTCGAGATCCTTCAACACCGGGAACTTGGCGCCGCTGATGCGATAGCTGATTGATCGCGCCTGACGGTGCGTATGCTCGGCCCGGATCAGGGCGGCGATGAGGGGATAGATCTCGTCACGCCTGGCCAGACCCTTGCCGGCAATCTCGTCGAAGCTGGCGCGCATGCCGTAGAGCTTGAGCTCGCTCATGGCCTCGAGGATCTCATGGCGTTCCATCAGGCCACCTTCCTTATGCTGTCGTAGCGGCAGCAATCGGCCGTGGGTTCGATCTTCAGGCGGAGCGCATCGGGCGTGGTGATGCTGGGCGGCGCCGCTGGCTGTCGCTGGCGCGCCAGGACGGTTAAAATCACGTCGCCGCTGGCGACGCCGGCCTCCAGGGCTTCGGCGCAGGCCGCCTCGACCGCGGCCAAGCCATGGTCGAGCACCGCGCCCAGCACCTTGACGAACTGACGATCGCCATCGGCGTGGCTCTTCAGCTTGGCGCGAACCTGGGCCAAGGCCGGCGGCAGGTCCCAGTCCTTGAAGGGGGCGCCGTTGCGCAACGCCCCGGGCTTCTTCACCAGGACTGGCAGATAATGCCAGGGATCGTAAACGATCTGATCGCGCCGGTGTCGACGGCGGAGTAATTCTCCCCAGAAATGGCGTTTGAAAATTCCCCAGTTTTCGTGACGCCGCGCCTCCCAGGACGAGCTCTGGCGGGGCCAATGGCGACCAACTTCGCCGATGCTGTTCCCTTTGGTGGGAAGGGGCGGCGCGGTGATCAAACTCGGGGAACTCGTAATGATTTTGGATCTTCATCGACAAGGCTTGTCTGTTTCCGCCATTGCCCGCCAGCTCTGCGTCGATCGGAAGACCGTGCGTCGAGCCATCGCCAAGGGGCTTGAGCCGCCGAACTACAAAACGCGGGCGCCGCGGCCGCGGATCACCGATCCGTTCGAGCCTTATCTGAAGGAGCGCTTGGCGGCCTATCCTGGCCTAACGGCGGTGCGTTTGTGGCGCGAAGTCAAGGAATGTGGATACGCAGGCGGCTATAGCGTTCTCAGAGACTGCGTGCGCGACCTGCGGCCGCCGTGCTCGGCCGGCTTCGAAGTCCGCTTTGAAACGCCGCCAGGCCAGCAAGCGCAAGTCGACTTCGCCCATTTCGAGGTGGAGTTCGCCGACGAGCCCGGCGTCAGGCGCATCGTTTGGCTGTTTTCCATGGTGCTCGGCTACTCCCGGCTGATCTGGGGCCGCTTCGTTGTTCACCAGGACCTGCAGAGCGTCCTGCGCTGTCATATCGCCGCTCTCGAAGCGATCGGCGGCGCGCCACGCGAGATCCTCTATGACCGCATGAAGACCGCGGTCATCGGCGAGGACGCCGACGGCCTCGTCGTCTACAATCGCGCGCTTGTCGATCTCGCCCGCCACTATGGTTTCCAGCCGCGCGCGTGCCGGCCTTACCGGCCGCAAACGAAAGGCAAAGTGGAGCGGCCGTTCCGTTATATTCGCGAAGACTTCTTCCTCGGCGGCTCCTTTCGTAATCTCGATGATCTCAACGTCCAATTGCGGCATTGGCTCGATACGGTCGCCAATGCGCGCGCGCACGCAACCACGCAGCGCGTCGTCAATGAGGCCTTCGCCGAAGAGAAGCCGGCCCTGAAGCCTTTGCCGCTCGCCCCTTATCGGACGGTCCTCAAGCTCGAACGGCGAGTCTCCCACGAAGGCATGGTCAGCGTCGGTGGTAATCTCTATAGCGTGCCGGATGCGACGCGCCGCCGCATCCTCGACGTTCATGTTTTCGCCGATGAAATCCGCATCTTCGAGGCCGGCTCCCTCATCGCCAGCCACGCGCCGCTCGAGGGGCGCGGCCAGAGGCGTCTCGACCCGGCTCATCGCAAGCCCTTGCCGCCGCGCCGACGGCCGGTTGAAGGCGAGCCCATCGTCATTCGCCGCGCCGGCGATCAGGTCGTTCGCCGCTCCCTCGACTTCTATGAGGCCGTCGGCCGCCGCCTCGCCAGCCAGGGGAGGATGCGATGACCGCGCATGCCGAGATCATCCTTTCCGTCGTCGACCGCATCAAGCAGAGCCTGGTCGGCTTGAAAATGCCGCGCGCCATCGAAATCCTCGACGCCACCGTGCGCCGGATCGAGCGCGGCGAAATGAATGCGCTCGAAGCCATCGACGCGCTGCTCGCCGAGGAGCTTGCCTTGCGCGAGAACCGCCGCATCAAGATGGCGCTCGTCATGGCGCGGCTCTCCGCCATCAAGACGCTCGCCGGCTTCGACTTCTCGTTCCAGCCCTCGCTCGACAAGAACCGCGTCATGGCGCTCGCCGAGCTGCGGTTCATCGACCGCGCCGAGGTTTTGCATCTCATCGGGCCGCCTGGAACCGGCAAAAGCCACTTGAGCCTGGCGCTCGGCGTCGAAGCCGTGAAGGCCGGACGCAGCGTCTACTTCGGCAGCCTCGCCGATATCGTCGGCGCCCTCGCCAAAGCGGAGCGCGAGGGGCTTTTGCGCGAGAAAATCAGGTTCTTCCGCCGCTTCGCCCTGCTCATCGTCGACGAGATCGGCTACCTCCCGGTCATTGCGGGCGGCGGCAATCTCTTCTTCCAGCTCGTCAACGCCCGTTACGAAAAGGGCGCCATGATCCTCACTTCAAATCGCGGATTTTCCGAATGGGGACATGTTTTTGGAGACCCCGTCGTCGCAACCGCCTTGCTTGATCGCGTCCTTCACCATGCGACGGTCATCCAGATCGAAGGCGCGAGCTATCGCCTTCGCGAGCACGCCGATCTCGTCCCGGAAAACATCCGATCGAAAGGCCTCATCCAACCAACGCCGATCCCTCCAGACTCTCAAACGTCGCGGACGGCCGAAAAGCGGAGGCCTCGATCATAACGACGGCTAATCGTCCCACCCGCCAAACTGGGGAATTTTACTTCGCCAAAAATGGGGAGATTCCGCGCGCCATTGACAGCCGGAACTGGCGCGGATGGTCGGCGACGATCTCGTCGTTGAAGAGGACTACGATGCGCTCGGCATGGGAGCGCACCAGCACCATCCGGCCGGCGGCGCGCGCATCCACGCTGTAGCGATTGTGATCGGCCATGATCAGGCAGGTGGTGCTGGCCCGGACTGCCTTCTCGACGAAGCCGTCGAACGAGCCGCGCAGCTCCATCAGGCTCGCCCGTTCGTCCTGGAACACTTCCCAGATGGTCCGATCCCTGAACTCCGGGTGTTTGGTGCGCTTGGCGTAAGCGATGCATTGATCTTCCAGCCACGCGTTCAACTCGGCGAGGCTTTTCACTCGCGGCTTGGGGCGGAACAGCTGGTCACGCAGATTGCCGACCTGATTCTCGACCTGCCCTTTCTCCCAGCCCGACGCCGGCGTGCACGCCACCGGTTCGATCAGGTGATGCGAGCACATCTGTAGGAAGCGACGGTTGTACTGCCGCGCCTTGCCCACGAAGATCGCCTCCACCGCCGTCTTCATGTTATCGTAGATGCCGCGCCGGCAGATCCCGCCATAGAACTGGAACGCCTTGTCATGGGCGTCGAAGACCAGCTCCTGGGTCTCCCGGAAATAGACGCGCACGAACGGCATGCGGCTGTGCGACAGCTTCATGTGCGCCGCCTTGATCGTCAGCGGCAGCCCTTGGAGCGTGATCGTCTCGTGGCTCCAGTCGAACTGGTAAGCTTCCCCGGGGGCGAAGCTCATCGGCACAAACGCCTGGGCCGGAACTCGCGCCCGTTCGTTCCGCCACGCCTTGACGAACCGGTGCACGCTGTCGTGCGCGCCGTCATAACCGCGCCCGCGCAACTCCTCGAACAAACGCTGGGTCGACCGACGTTCCCGCCGCGGCTGCTTGGCTTCCTTCTCCAGGATCTCGGTCAGGACCTCGACCCACTCGCCCAGCTTGGGAGCCGGCTGAACGCCACGCTCGTACTTGAACTCCGTCGCCTGGCCGCGGATCACCTTGCGCACCGTCGCGCGCGACACCGATAGCGTCCGCACTATCTCCTTGATCGGCCGGTGCTGCTCAAAATAGGCCCGCCGGATCTGCCCGATAATGTCCACGCCAATCATCCCCCAAACACCCTTCCCAGCCGAAACCGGCGCAAAGGAAGGGAGGCTGGCACGCAGCCTTGGAAGGGGTCTCTATTGGACGCGAAAACTGCCCCTCAAGGGGTCACTATTGCGCGCGAATTTACAATCCGGTCCACGGGATCGTGAGCAGCCCTTGGACGGCCTGGCGGGCGTGTCCGCCGACAATCCAGATGGCCTATGGCGCCTCGTTTCAACAACGGGGTGACCATGCCAGCCGAGAGATTGTCGATGCGGAAAATCCGCGATGTCCTACGTCTGAAGTTTGAAGCCGGGCTGAGCGAGCGCGCCATCGCGCGGTCGCAGTCGCTCAGCAATGGCGCCGTGAACAACTATCTCCAGCGCGCCCGCGTGGCGGGGCTTGGCTGGCCATTGTCCGACAATCTGGACGATGCGACGCTGGAGCAATTGCTGTTTCCGCCGGCGCCATCGCCGGCGGGGCCGGCGCGGCCAGTTCCCGACTGGCGATCGGTGGAAAAGGAGCTGCGCCGACGTGGCGTCATTCTGGCGCTGCTGTGGGAGGAATATCGCGCCGCCCATCCCGATGGCTACGGCTACAGTTGGTTTTGCGAGCGCTACGCCGCCTTCAAGAAGCGCATGCGGCCGACCATGCGCCAAACCTACGTCGCCGGCGAGAAGGCATTCGTCGATTTCGCTGGCGATACGATCGATATCGTTGACCCGATAACCGGCGAAGTGCGGCCGATGAAGCTTTTCGTCGCCGTGATGGGCGCATCGAACTACGTTTTCGTCCAGGCCCGGCCAAGCGAGAAGATCGCCGACTGGATTGGCGCGCATGTCGATCGGCGCGCCGAAGTTCGTCGTCTGCGACAATCTGAAAGCCGCCGTCACCAATCCGGATCGCTATGAACCCGGCCTGAACCGCAGCTATCTCGAACTGGCCGACCATTATGGCGCGGCGGTTCTTCCGGCCAGGCCCTACAAGCCGTGCTGATTGTCGAGAGATGGCTTCTCGGGCGGCTTCGTCACCGCACTTTTTACAGCCTCGCCGAGGTCAATGCGGCGATCGGCGAGTTCCTGAATCTTCTTAACGAAGAACGTCCGATCCGGCGCCTCGGCGCAACCCGCCGGCAATTGCTTGAAGAGATCGATCGCCCGGCGCTAAAGCCTCTGCCGATCGAGGCTTACGTCTTCTCCGAGTGGCGCGCCTGCCGAGTCGGCATCGATTATCACGTCGAGGCCGACGCCCATTATTACAGCTTTCCCCACCGCTTCGCCCGCGCCGACGTCGACGTGCGGCTGACCGTCAGGACCGTCGAGGTCTTCCTCAAGGGCGAGCGGATCGCCGCGCATATGCGCATGAGCGGCAATCGCAAGCACACGACCGCGGCTGAGCATATGCCCTCCAGCCATCGGCCGCTACAAGGACTGGACGATCGACCGGACCCGCGCCGACGCGCGTCTCATTGGACCGGCGACGGCGGCGCTGTGCGAACTGATCCTGGAGCAGAGGCCGCATCCCGAGCAGGGCTTTCGCGCCTGTCTCGGCATTGTCCGCCTCGCCAGACCCTATGGCGCCGAGCGTCTCGAAGCCGCGGCGGAGCGCGCCATCGAGATCGGCGCGCGCACCTATGGCTCGGTCAAGTCCATCCTCGACAACAAGATCGATCGTCGTCCCGCGCAAAAGCGCGCCGCGGACGGAACGCCGATCCTACACGCCAATCTCCGAGGCCCGCGCTATTACAATTAGGAGAGAAGACCTTGCTCAATCATCCGACGCTCGACCAACTGCACGCCTTGGGCCTTTACGGCATGGCCAAGGCCTTCACAGAGACAAGGGCTTCCGGGGATGCGGACGGCCTCGCTCATCCTGAATGGCTGGCGCTCCTGCTCGACCGCGAGGCGCCATGGCGCCGTGACGAACGCCTCACCGCCCGCTTGCGCTACGCCAAACTGCGCCAGCAGGCCTCGATCGAGGACGTCGACTATCGCAGTCCGCGCGGTCTCGACCGCGCGCTCTTCCAAAGCTCGCTGAAGGCGAATGGATTGAAGCCCACGACAATTTGGCGCTGATCGGCCCGACCGAACTGGCGACATAATGCCTATCTCCCTACATCATTGATATTCCAGAAGTCCCTGTCGCGGATCCGATGATACAGCACGACGATTTTTGACCGCGCGCCTGACAGTCGGCAAATCTAGGTCCGTCTCTCGAATGACATATGGCGCACCAATACAGGCTTGCTTGGCCGGCAGCAATCGATCCTTGATCAGACGGACTACCGTCATCTTGCTCACGCCCAGATGGCCGGCGCTTTCCTCCAAGGTGACTTCCCCGCGCTCGGCGCGTTCGCCATCGCGATATATCGTGATCTCGTGGTCACTTCGAAAAGTGCGAACACGTTGTTGCGTCCACGTGTGGCCCTTGGCCGTGCGGACGCCAAGCCGATTCAGAATGGACGCGATGGCCAAATCAGGCGTCACGCGCGCTAAGTCGATGATCAACTGCTCAGTCGCGGCGCTGGTCTTCCACCGGTGCTGTCCTGCGCGATTCTTGGCCACCACAAGCGCTGTGTGGTCTCCACCTTTCCAATGCAGCTTGAGCGAAAGTTGCCCGGGGTCCGCTGTGACGACGATCTCCTCCAGGACCGTACGCAGGATTCGCTTGCGTTTTTCGGCCGACGCCGCCGGATGGTTCCACAGACGCGCCAACTCGGCGCCCAATGCGGATATTTCCGCGCGTTCGGCATCGGTGATCGCCGGCGTTTGATTCTCGCGAAGGAGGAGAAGATCGCTCTCCAGACGAGCCGCCTCGGCGAGCCGCTCGTTCCAGCGTCGCTCAAGATCCCTGGCGACCAGACGATTCTCTGGGTCGACCGCATCGTACTGTCGATGCGCGCGAGCCGCCTCGTATCGCGCCTGCTCCAGAGCAAGTTCCCTCTGTCGAAGCACGTCCGCGTCGACCCGCCCACGATCCGCGATGGCCGCGATGGCCGCCTCTACGCCGAGCGGCGCGATTACCCGCAACACCTCCGCCGAAACCGCGGCGTCGATGCGCATGTTGCCAAACGCGATACAATTGCCCCGCCGCGCGTGATTGACGTCAGCATCGTTGCACACATATCGCGCGATGCCGCGTAGTCCGTTGTGCTGTACTTTGAGTTTACGGCCGCAGTGGCCGCACCGCAGGAGGCCAACCAGCAATCCGCCGCCGTTGCGCACCGCCCCCTTCACCATCTCGCCCTTCATGTTGGCATTGCCGCAAATCGTTTGCTGATTCCGCTCGTATTCCTCCCAGGAGATGTAACCTTCGTGATGATCACGCAGCAGCACCTCCCATGCATCTTGTGTCCGGCGAATGCCGCGCTTGATGGCCTTGCGGCCCGCCTCGACGCGTGTTTGCGAGCCAGTCCGACCGAACACATAAGCCCCCGCGTAGACCGGATTGGTCAAGAGACGGTGGATCGTATTATAGCGCGGTAAACGCCATTCTACTACCCGCCCTTGTGCGCCGTGAAGGACCACCGGCATCTTGAAGCCTTCCTCGATCAGCCAGAGGGCGACCTGGCGGGCGCTGCCGAACTCCGCGAACTTACGAAACGCCAAGTGTAGAGCCTCGCGAATCCTTCTATCGGGATCAAGTTCCAAACGATCGTCGAGACCACGGACATAGCCGACCGCAACGGTCGTATGGAGATCGCCGCGAGCGGCCTTCAGGCGCAGGGCTTCCTGGGAGCGTTGACGGAAAATTGACAGCTCCATCTCGCTGAATGTTCCCTTCATGCCGAGCAAAAGCCGATCATTTATTTGTTTGGGATCGTAGACGCCGTCTTCGTCTATGATCAGGCAGTGGACTAGCGCGCAAAACTCCAGCAGCGTATGCCAATCACGCCCATTGCGGGCAAGTCGGGATGCTTCTATCGCGAACACGGCGCCGGCGGCGCCAGTGCAAATGGCGGCCAACAATTTATCGAACCCGGGCCTCGCCGTCCCGCCGCCGGAACGCCCGAGGTCGTCGTCGATGACTATTACGTTCGACCACCCAAGCGTCCGCGCGCGTGCCGCGAGAGCATATTGACGGCGACGACTCTCCGGATTGTTTGCGAGTTGGTCCGCGGTGGACTGCCGCACATACACAAAGGCGGTGCGAGAGGCGTGTTCAACGCTAATCTTGCTCATCGCTCGCCTCCTTTGTTACCGCCTCGCCCGGGGCGCACTCGGCTAGCAGAAGCCCGAGCAATTTGGTAACTTCCTTGCGAATCTCCGGATCGAGCTTCCGAGGCGCTTCCAAGCATTTGTCGGGGAGCCACAGATCGATCTGTTCCCAATTTCGCCGCTGCTGTCCCTTCATCGTTTACCTCCGTCTGAGTCGCTCGATCCGACGACGACGAGGATAAGCATTGCGCACGAACCAGATCACGAAGCGCGTGAAAAACGTCAAGGGAAAGCCGCGGGATATCCACCATTGGCAGAGCCGCGGCGTGCGGGTCGGTCATCCACGCCGGCAACAGAGTCCGGCAACCGTCCGGACCATCCACTACGAAATGGACCATGCCCCCATGGACAACGCGACGAAAGACCGCGACCCGCCTTCCAGAAAGCGGATGATGCAGATATTCAACGACAACGTCGAACAGGTGTTCTTGGGTAGTATGTCGTTGGCCCGACCGGCGTCGGCAAAAGCTGGCTGGCGTCGGCGCTCGGCCACAAGGCCTGCCGCGACAATCGATCGGTGCTTTATCATCGCGCGCCCAAGCTCTTCGAAGACCTCGCCCTGGCGCGCGGCGACGGGCGCCATCCCCGCATCCTGCGCTCGCTCGGCCGCGCCGATTTGCTCATCCTCGACGATTGGGGACTGGAGCCGCTCGACGCCGCCGCCCGTCACGATCTGCTCGAAATCCTCGAGGAGCGATACGGCCGCCGCTCGACGGTTATCACGTCCCAACTCCCCGTGGATCGCTGGCACGAGATCATCGGCGATCCCACCTACGCCGATGCGATCCTGGACCGCCTCGTTCACAACGCCCATCGCATCCAACTGACCGGCGAAAGCCTGCGCCGGACCAAGGGAAAACAGAACCAAAAGGCTTGACCAAACGTCGTCGCCGGTGAGAGAAAATCCATCGGCCAGAGAGGCTCGCGACCCGGGCGGGATCATTCCGTTACGGCGGGCGGCATCATTCAGGAATCCCGGGCGGCATTATCCCGTTATACCCGGGCGGCTTCGTCGTAATCGGCAAAGGCCGGCCGGCCGCTCGTCAAGGTCAACCCGCGCCAGGCGCGCCGCTTCGCGGAGGCGACCGGCAAGCTCGCCAAGACCGATCGTCTCGACGCGGCGCTGCTCGCCCCCACGGGAGCGCTCCTCGAACTCGAAGCGCGCCCCGCCTACAGCGATGTCCTCGCCGAACTCAAGGAGCTCCGTGCCGCCCGCGAAGGCTGGTCAAGGATCGCACCGCCGTCAGGAACCGGGCCAAGGCGCTGACGCTTGCGCTCCTTAAACGGCAAAACGCGGCGCGTCTCGACCACATCCAGCGTCAGATCGCCGCCATCGAGGCGGATATGATGGCAGCATCGAGGCGGATCTTGGCCTCGCCGAACGCTTCGCGATCCTGATTAGCATTCCCGGCGTCGCCCGGCTCACCGCCTTCGCGCTCTTGATCGAAATGCCCGAACTTGGAGCCCTCGAAGCCGGACAGGCCGCGAGCCTTGCACGTCTTGCTCCCATCGCGCGCCAATCCGGACGCTGGACCGGCCGCGCCTTTATTCACGGCGGACGGGCCGGCGTCCGCCGCGCCCTCTACATGCCGGCTCTCGTCGCCGCGCGATTCAACCCGGACATGAAAGCAGAATACACGCAGCCCGTCGCCGCCGGGAAACCTGCAAAGGTCGTAAACTGCCCGTCCTCGCAAACGCCGTGCTCAGAAGGCGGCCCATGGACCACAGAACCAGCTTGATCAACACGGATACCTAGAGATTTTGAGCTCCCGCGTCGTCCCTGGCGCCATCGCCCCGCACGGATTGCCGCCATAGGGGCGAGATGGGAGCCGCTGTCAGCGCCATTGGCTTCGACCCGCTCAACCTACGCGTTCGGGTTCCATCGCCAGCCCGCAGTTTTGAATCAAATACCGCCGATTAGGCAATCCCCTGCGACTTATTCAGATCGGAAAATACTTTCACCTATTTCTGCGCGAAATCAGCAGCTTGCGCCATATCCGCCAACCTTTGGCGCACAATGGCGGGTTGTGGCTGGACCTGCGCCGGCGAGATAAGTTGACGGCGCTGTTCGGCGTGGCCATACGTTAGGAAATGGTCGTAGCCCGATCGCCAATCTGGATGATTTTTTATGGCTTCCGCGACGTCGGGGTTGGCGTCGAGATATGACTGTTCTTCATAATTACCTGCCAAAACCATCGGGAAGGCAGGGCGGAATGGCGAACGGCCTTCTGCCGGCCAGCAGGTTTTGAGGACAAAGTCATATAAGCGCAAATCATGCCAATTATGGCTTACAAGAAAATCTTTAATTTCCCGGCTCAGAAATTGGCCGGCGTCGAAATGATACTTTGGGACCGTGTTCTCCCGCAGGTCATTTGCTTCCTTGGGAAGCGCCGCAAAGCCGAATGCTGAGTAAAGGGCGGCTAAGTTTTCGCTGGTCGCGATGTAAGTGTAAGTCGCCAGCCTGCGCAAGACTTCGCTTTCCGAAATTGTGGCGAAATCAGCGCCTAGGATGCAACGAGCCTGACAATTGAAAAAAAAGTCCCGATGTCGAAGGAAAAACAAGATTATGGAGGACCGACAAGTGAAGTCCATCGCACGCGCTTCAGCAGCAAGAAGTTGTATTTCTGGGGGATGCGACACGAAAAATTCTGGGCCGCGTTGCAAAATCTCGAATTGCCAGTTCAAGTGAGAAAGAATTGAGAGAAAGGCTCCCGGACGGTGGCGAAGAATTCGATCGGTCGGCCGAGCCAACTCAAGGCATTAACAAACCTGTCTCTGGGAATATGCCCGCTGAGCCAATCACTGTAAAGCGCCACGTCGAGTAGAGTGTTAGCGGGGATCTCCTCGCAGTGTCCGTTGCCCCGATGCGAGCATAACCAAAGCAGGCGATTCACCGTGGTGCCTGCCGTTTTGGGCACGTGAACAAAAACGATCAACGGAAAACGTTCGGCGGAGTGTGCTGGAGTGTCAGCGGGCATATATGACCTCTTATGAAAAAGTCGTGGTGCGGCCTGCCACTCAGGGCGATCAAAGCCGAATGCCAGCGCATTGGGCGAGCTGACGCCATAGCGCAAGGCGCGCGCCAAAGCTAGAGCAGACTCCGATCAAGTTGTATCATAGCCGCAGGCGGCGAAGTAATTTGTGCATTCGGCAGATTTGAAGATGTCGGCGCAGGCTTTGAGCGCCCTCATCAGGCCGGCGACGGTTCGCTCGGCGATCTTGCGCAGATAGGCCTTCAGCTTCGAAAAAGCCTTCTCGATCGGGTTCATGTCCGGGCTGATACGATTTCCGGATGATTAGTGCGGCTTGATTGGCTTTGGCCACCAATGAAAACCGGTTCGTGACTGGATTTGCTCGCGCTGCTCGGCGAGGGCGACGCATTGGTTGGCGATTGTCTCTTCGAGGTCCTCGATGGTCGCGATGTGCTTGTTGACGATCGGCTCGTCGACGAGCGCCCATAGGGTTTCGGCCGGCTGCAGCTCCGGAGTGTAGGGCGGCAGATAAACGAGGCGTATGCCATCGGGGATCTTCAAGGCCGCCGCGCCACGTCGAGCACGAGCAGGATGATGCGTCCAACGCCGGCGTCGGCTTCGCGCGCAGGGCTTCGAAAAACGGCTTCGATACGCCGTTGGAGAGATACCAGAAAGTCTCGCCGGTGGCGGGCGATGCGAACGCCGTGACATAGAGCCAGTCGAACCGATGATGGCCAAGCGCGATCGGACGCTCGCCGACCGGCGGGTGATCGGCTTCAGGCCGATGCGATGCTCGTCCGTGGCGAAGACCTTGATCGGTTTGCCGGGATGCTTCGCGGCCTCCTCGGCGAGGGCGTCCGCGAGGTTTTTTTGAACGCGGCCGCCTCTTCCGGCGTCGCCGATTTCGGGTTCTTCGGACGCGGCCTCTGGATCGAACAGCCGATCGCCTCGTATGGGGACTTCATTGTCAAGCATCGATTTCGGCCTCCCTCTTTTCCGGTCGCGGGTGAACTCCAATATTTGCGGGACGGTTGTCCTCGCCAACCTCGTATCCGGTGGGATCTGCAATCCCGAACCACGATCCCGGTATTCGGGAAGAAGTTCCGCGCGGCGGCGCCACTCTTCAAAACGGCGCTCTTTTCAGGGTCCTGGGCGATCGACGGCGCCAGCCGACCTTTGACCGGAAGGGGAGTGACGATGAGCGCGCCTTATGCCGTCCTCATCACCGCTCCTTCCGGAATCACGCCGTCCTTCGCGTAACGCCACAACGCAACGAGAAGCTTACGGGCCAAAGCCACGATCATCACCTTCGACATCCGCCCCCGCGCTCCGCCCACACGCGCATCGAACCATATCGAAAGTTTGCTCTCGGGCTGGAACCGCCGCCAGAACCAGGCGAGTTCGACGATCAAAGCGCGCACGCGCCGATTGCCGTCCTTGCTAATGCCCTGTTCGCGTTCCATTTTGCCGCTCGAGAACGGTGTTCCCGTTAAGCCGGCGTAGGCGCCGAGTGCTTGTCGATTGCGAAACTCCCGGCAGAAAGCCTCCCGAACCAAAAGCGTCGCGCTCTCCACGCCGATCCCGCGTAAGCCGACGAGATCGCGAATCATGCGTTCGTTCTCGTCTTCCGGCGCCTTCTTCGTCACCACGGCGTCGCGGGCTCGCTCGACGGCCTTGATCTGCGTCATGACGAGCTCCAGTCGATCGAGTAGACGTTCGATGCGCCCGCGAGCTGCTGGGGGAACCGGCTCGCCATCCGGCTGACGCAAATTAGCCAATTGCGAGCGCCTGCCGCGCCGCAAGGCCTGGTAGCCGTCTATCCCCAATGTCGCCAATATCCCCCTCGATCTTGTTCAGGATCGAACGCCGCTCGCCGATTAAGTCCTCGCGTTCGCGATGCGCTCGGCGCGCCTCGTCGTCTTCTTCGCGCGGAATCGGGACCATCGAACAAACGCGCGGTTCGCCGCGCAGCCACGCCAGCAATGTGCGTAATAGCATCTCGACATCGATCACGTCGGTCTTGGCGCGTCGCGCCCGGCGATCGACCGGTAAACTCGATGATTGCATAACATGAACTTCGACGCCGCGACGCTGCAGAAAACGCGCAAGCCAAAATCCGTCGCGCCCAGCCTCGTGCGTTACGATCACCCGCGCGATCGGTAGGCCGGCGGCTTTCGAGCGCGCCTTTAGCCGCTCGATCAATTCCACTAGTGCCGCGCCGTTCGGCGCCAGCACATGCCGCGTGTGCTTGTTTACGCCCGGGAGTTGAACGGCAAACACCCACTTTTTCGAACTCAACTCCAAAGCGCTGATCATCGTGCTATCATAATCAAGAGCGGCAGTCGAAACGGTCGGATTTCTAGTCGGTCGCATGTCGGGGTCCCTTGGGTTTGAGCAACAGGCCAAAGGATACCCGATCCTTCACCGCCGCTCGCCCCCATAGGATCTTCATGGCCTACCTCGCCTTCGCCGCTCCGAACAATCCGCTATCGCGGAACGCTTCGCTTTGGACTTGCTCCACTTTAGTGGAGAGCGTTTTGGCGGTTACGCGATAGCGTTTTCAAACTCGATCGGACTGCCCGGATTTTTAGCCTTTGGAGCGGCGGGTTGATCCAAGCGGCGGTCGGTTTGAGCGGCGGTTCTGGCGGCTTTTTGACGAAGCGTTCTGGATTCGATCGGAAGGCGCCGTCGAGGGTTTTCTGGCGGGCTGCATAGACTTCATCGGCTTGACCGTAATGGACTTGATTTGGCGTCATCAGGCCGATGCCGGCATGGTGATGATCCTGATTATACCAGTCGAAAAAACAGCGGCAGAACGTCTTCGCGTCCTCGATGCAGCCGAACCGTTGAGGAGACTGGGGTTGGCGAGTCGCGGAGAGCTCTCGCCCTCCGCGCTCTCAGATCCGAGCGTGAGAACTCTCGCCTCACTCGGCTCCCATCAAGTAAACGCGTCGTTTGGATCGCCGCGCCAGTGCACGAAAAGACCTGCACTCTCACGGGCTGTCCTTGTGAGGAACTGCCCCGCGCAAGTCTTCCGCCCTTTGAAGCGCTTGAACTTCCGCATCACCCACGCACGCAACGTCTGATTGACGTAGCGTAGCATGGGGGTGATCGACGATGGCGTGTACCGCCCGTAGTATTCGATCCACCCCCGAAGAAGCGGATTGATCTTGCGAGCGATATCGCCCATCGACACGTCGGTTCGACGCCGGATTTCCAAGTCCCGGATCTTCTCTCGCATGGACTTCAGGGCTGAGGCGCTGGCCGCGGGAGCGAAGCTGCAAAACAGTTTCCCGGTCCGCTTATTCTCCGCCTTTCGTGGCCGGAAGCAATATCCGAGAAAGTCAAACATGACGTTCGGATATGCCCCGTTGCGATTGGAGTCCCTACAGTAGATGATCTTGGTTTTAGTCGGATGCAGCTCCAGCTGGCATTCAGCCAACCTTGCCTGAAGCGTTGCCTTTAAGGCTTCCGCCTCCTGTTCGGACCGACAGTGCACCAATCCGTCATCTGCATACCGACACCATGGGAGGTCAGGATGTTCCCGTCCCATCCAGAGATCAAACGCATAGTGCAGGAATAGATTTGCTAGAATCGGGCTTACCACGCCCCCTTGCGGGGTACCGCAATGTCGCTCTATCCTCTCGCCATCCTTAACCATGGGCGCTTTCAGCCATCTTTCGATGTATATTAGCGCCCATTGACACTGTATCCGCCTCCGGACCGCTTTGAGTAATAGTTCGTGCGAGATATTATCGAACAGACCTTTGATGTCGAACTCTAGAACCCAGTCATACTTCCAGCACCGCTCACGCGTTACGCCTACTGCATCCAGCGCTGATTTGCCCGGTCTGTAGCCGTAGGAGTCCTTCAGGAATATGGGATCGAGATCCGGCTCAATGAGCTGCTTGACGACCATCTGCGCAATTCTATCGCCCACGGTGGGAACGCCCAGGATCCTTTCGCCTCCACTCTTCTTGGGAATGGAGACAGCGCGAACCGGCGGCGGAAAGTAGCTCCCCGAGCTCATCCTGTTCCAGATCCTGTAGAGGTTGCCCTTCAGGTCAGCTTCGAACGCCTCGATCGTCTGCCCGTCCATACCGGCCCCGCCCTTGCTGGACCTGACCGCTTTGTAAGCTTCATACACTCGCCGCTTATCGATCATAAACGGCTTGTTTGTCGTATCCGTCGACGTCATCCTGTCTCCAGTTGGTTCAAAAGATACGACCACCTGATCCGACCCCTTCGCTCCAGCCCCATTACAGCGCCTTCATCACTACTATGGGTCAGTCCGCCCCAACTTCCTGCATCGGTACTCTCGCCTCGCGGTGGTGTGCCGCTTGTGCTTCTCCCTTGGCATCAGGAAGCTGGTTCCTGCAGTTCCGCGCAAAAGCCTGCATCCGACTCACGCCCCCTATACGCCGGCCACTGTCCGTCCAGTCATCAGGCTCCCGACGGACTTGTCCCAGAGGAAATATCCGCCTCTGGTTTTAGTGACGATAATGAACTCTCACGACGCGTCATCGATGGGTTTGCTTTCGCTCGTCTTTCGGATGCGCACCTGCCCCAGATCATGTCTGGGACTTTTGATCCGACGCTAACCACCACAGCTCTTTACCGCAGCAGCTCGGACTGGTTTGAGACCAGCTCCTGAAAGCCGATCCCGAGGGGCCGCCCCTCATCTTCCACGCAGCTTTACAACACAGCCTCAGTTCATGCCGAACCTCCATGCTTCTGCAGCACACGATATTTCAAGGTTTTGAAATGGCTTTCCGAGAACGGGTTGTCGTTCGACGTGTAGGGCCTGCTATGCGACTTGGTGACGCCGAGATCGGCGAGCATCAAGGCGGTGGCTTTGGCCTTCATCGGGCCGCCGCGATCGGCGTGCAGGGTGAGCTGGCCGGGCGCGAGATCATGCTTGGCGACGGCGTCGTCGAACAAGGGCTTGAACAGCGCGGCGCTTTCAGCGTCGGCGATTTGCCAGGCGACGATCCGGCGGCTGAAAATATCAATGATGACTTAGAGATAGAAGTAGCTCCATTTCACCGGTCCCATCAATTTCGTGATGTCCCAGGACCAAACCTGATTTGGGCCTTCGGCGAGGAGTTCGGGCTTCTGATAAATGGGGCGGCGCAATTGCCGCCGCCGTTCGCGGACTTCGTCATGCTCGGCGAGGACGCGATACATGGTGCGGATCGAGCACAGATAGACGCCCTGGTCGAGCAGGCTGGCGTAGACTTCGGCTGGGGCCAAATCGACGAACCGCGGCTCCCTCAACAGGTCGAGGACGGCTTGGCGCTCTTGTCCGGCAAGCGCCCGCCTTGGCGTTGGCCGCGGGCGCGCAGCCGCTGGCGGTCGTCTTTGCAAGGCCTGACGGCGATGACAGCTGGCGCGCGACAGCCCGAGCGCCGCGCAGGCGGCGGCGATCAAGCCGCTGCCCGGCGCCAGAGCCGCTACGGCGTCCATCAAGACCCCTCGTCGCTCTCGGCTGGGAGGCCCAGCAACGCCGCAACTTTTTTTTGCAATTCTATGATCGCTTCGGCGCGCTCCAAGCGCTGCTTCAGCCGAAGGTTGTCTCGCCGCGATTGCGCGAGTTCCGCCGCCAAGGGGTTTGGCTCGGCGGTTTTAGGGCCGCGCTTGGCGGGGCGCAGCGCTTCGAAGGCGCCGGCGGCGCGCTGGCGCCGCCAGTCCGTCAGGGCCGAGGAATAAAGCCCCTCCCGGCGCACGATCGCGCCAATTCCTCTAGGAACGCCCGCTGCGCGGTCAGCCTCTCCAAGGATGCGCAATTTGTCTTGCGCCGTGAACGTCCGGCGCCGAGGACGGTCCGAAAATTCAGGCGACGCAGCGGCCGGCGCTGAAACGATCGTCGGCCTCCGGCCTTCCTCCTTATCAGCGCCGGCCGCTGCAAGGGTCTTGCTGTCTCTGATTTGGGGCATAACCACGGGATGTTTGTCCTATGCCCTCAAGGGTAAACTCTCGGCAGGCGTTTGTCTCATCATCATTGGCACGGAGGGGCGGCACGAGAAGATGCGGCACGCCATCGATCGCCTGGAAGACATGGGTATGGGCGTCGATCCAATCGGCAAGCCCTTGCGTCCAGGTCGCTCTTGTGCAGGTGAAGCTCGAGGCGCCGAGCACGGCGACGAAGATCTGCGCCATGCGGATTTCGCCGGTCAACCTGTCGATGACGACTGGCACGCCGTCGCCCGCGTAATCGACGAACAGGCGTTCGCCGGCCGCATGCGTCTGCCGCATCGTCGGCGCAGCTTCGAATTCGAAGGCGCGATAGAGTTCGCAGAACCTCGAATAGCTGTAGCCGCCTGGATTTTCGGCGACATATTCGTCCCAAACGATCAGCAGGGTGACGTGTTTGCGCTTCAACTCCCGATGAATTGTCGGCCAATCCGGCTCACAATGAAGGCGATGACCCCGCTTGCTTCTTCGATTGGCGTAGAGCGCTCGCTCCAGGCCGCCGTCGGTCATGCCGGACGGCAGAGGCCAGACCAGCCCGGCGCTCTCGAAGCGCTTCAGCATCTCACGAACGGTCGAGGCCGCGACGCCGAGCCGCCGCGCGATCTCGCGGGTCGGAACGCAAGCTGAAAATTTCAGGCGAATGATCTCGCGCGCATGGCGCATCGCAACTCTCTCCGCTGGCATCGGCCGCTCCTTTGGATTGCCAAAGGCGCGACCCTAAACAGGCCAGCAAAGAACTCGTCACCCTGGAAGATCCGCGGGCGGGATCATTCCGTTACGGTGGGCGACATCATCTCGTTATGACGGGCGGCATCATTCCGTTTTGGTGGGCGCGATCATCTCGTTTTAGTGGGCGGCTTCGATCGGAATCAGCAGGCCTTGGCGAGGGCGCGCTCGAAGGCGCGGTGATAGGGGCCGGTTGGCTCAAAGACCACGCGCGCCGCATCGGAGCCGAGTCTTGTCATTTGCGAACCGACGGTTCGCGCCGTCGGACATGCGTTAAGCGTCGAGAGCGTCTTTTGTAAAAGTTTTAACTTAATCTGACGGACGGTGTCTTCCGAGGCTCGATTTGAGCCATGGCGGGGGCGGAGCTGGTCGGGGTTGCGCAGCCCCCGCCATGACGTTTCCAGAGGACACCAGAATGACCAAGGAACAGAAAATCATCCGCGCCAAGGTGGGCGTGCTCGAATTGGCGAAACAGCTCGGCAATGTCAGCCAGGCCTGCAAGATGATGGGCTACAGCCGCGACAGCTTCTATCGCTTCAAGGAGCTTTATGGCATATGTGGACGGCCCCGGTTGACAAGCGATTTTTTGACGTTGCAAACGTTGGGTCGGCTGCGGTCATATGTCCGGCCTGTTGGCGCGGAGCTCAAGTCCGCTGGCCCTGATGAGGTCCGACGACGAAGGTTCCTATCAAAGGCACGAGCTCTGACGCTCATGTCATAAAGCGGAGTATCCTTCGTCTTCGGTATCGACCCGCGTCGTTCATCACGTCTACTTCGCGCTTGCCAAGCTCGAACGCGCCGAATTAAAGAAGGCGGCTCCTACGAATGGCTCTATACCTTCGCGAACGTCTCTATACGGAAGGGCTCGCCCGTTGTCATGATCGCCCATGTGACCCTGGCAAGCTTGTTGGCGAGCGCCACCGTGACGAGCCTCGCGAGCCTGCGCGCGAGAAGCGCGACGACCCAATCGCGCAACGCCCCTTTGCGTTTGCCCACTGCCCTCAGCAATGAAGTCGCGCCCAACACCAAGAGTCGGCTGATATAGGCGTTGCCTTGCTTGGTGATCGAGCCGAGCTTCTCCTTGCCGCCGCTGGAGTTTTGCCGAGGCGTCGATCCGAGCCAGGCGGAAAAGTCGCGCCCCGACTTGAAAGCGTTCGGATCAGGCACGCTGGCGACGATCGCCGAGGCCGCAATCTTTCCGACGCCGGGAATGCCCGCCAGCAGTTGGCTGGCCTCACTTTGGGCATGGGCGATCGCAATCCGGCGGTCGAGATTCGCAATGGAAGCGTCGATTGCTTTGAGATGTTGCACAAAAACCGTTAGAGCCGTCATGGCAGCTGCTGGAAGAGTCGCGTCATTCTCAGCTTTTTCGATCAGTTCATCGACGCGTCCGATCCCCTTGGCGGCGACGATGCCGAACTCTGCAAGGTGCCCACGTAGAGCGTTGACGCTCATCGTCTGCTGCTTGATCAAAAGCTCGCGCGTCTTATGCAGCATCAATATCGCATGGTTCTCTTGGCTCTTGACCGGAACGAACCGCATGCCGGGGCGCGACATGGCCTCGCAGACCGCCGCCGCGTCGGCTGCATCGTTCTTGCCGCGTTTGACATATGGCTTGACGTAGATCGGCGGGATTAGTCGCACGTCGTGACCCATCGCCAAAAGTTCGCGCGCCCAATAATGCGATGAAGCGCAGGCCTCCATACCAACAAAGCAGGGTTCAATTTCGAAAAGAACTTACGCATCGCCTGGCGAGTTAGCTTGCGCGTCGTCGCTTCCCCGTTTTCTCTGCCAAGCGCATGGATCTGAAAATAATTCTTGCCGAGATCAATACCGATTCTGATAAATTTCTTCATAGACGGTCTTCCTCTTTTATGGCGCACCAGCGGCCGCCTTGGCACTTTGATGCCGCCGAGGTGGGGCCGTCCACACCATCAAAGGCGGCGAACTCGCCCTGCAGGAGATCTCGCGGCGCAAGCCCATCCTGAAGAACCGCGTAGCGCCAGAGATCGAGGGCGCCGTCGTCGCCCTCGCCATCGAACAGCCCGCCTGGGGCCAGGTGCGCATCTCGAACGAGCTTTTGAAACGAGGGATGATCGTCTCGCCTTTCGGCGTTCGCTCGATCTGGAGCCGGCACGACCTCACAACTATGAAGCACCGATTGAAGGCGCTCGAGGCGAAGATGGCGCAGGAACGCTTCATCCTCACCGAGAACCAGCTCGCCGCGCTTGAGAAAGCCAAGGCCGAGAAAGAGGTGCAAGGCGAGTTCGAAACCGAATGTCCCGGCTATTGCGGCGCGCAGGACACCTTCTATGTGGGCACCTTGAAAGGCGTCGGCCGCGTCTATCAGCAAACCTTCATCGACACCTATGCCAAGATCGGCTTCGCCAAGCTTTATGATCGTAAGACGCCGATCACCGCAGCGATCTCTTGAACGACCGGGTTTTGCCCTTCTACGAGGAGAATGGCGTCGAGCTACAGCGTATTCTCACCGACCGGGGCACGGAATATTGCGGCAATCCAGAGCATCATGAATACGAACTCTATCTCGCCGTCGAGAATATCGACCACACCCGAACCAAGGCCAAGAGCCCACAAACCAACGGCATCGTTGAACGATACCACAAGACCATGCTCAATGAGTTCTATCGCATCGCCTTCCGCAAGAAGATCTATGCGGCCATCGGCGAACTGCAGAAGGATCTCGACGCATGGATGATAGAGTACAATGAGGAGCGATCACATCAGGGACGCTACTGCTTCGGCAAGACGCCAATGCAAACCTTCCTTGACGCCCGGCCCATCGCGCAGGACAAACAAATAGGTGATCAGTTCATCGCCCAAATCCAGGCGTGAACATCAACCGGCCAGTTCATGCCGTCCGTCAGGTCAAATAAAAACTTCTACAACTGAAGACCTTCCTCGGCCGCGTGGTGCGCGATATCCGCCGCAAGATCGACGGCGACCCGGCGCTGATCGACGGGTTCCGCCGGCCGTTATGGCTGGCTGAACGGGTGGCCACGCAGCGGCGGCGCGATCCGTCGCCCAAGGTTTATTCGCTGCACGCGCCCGAAGGGGAATGCATCGGCAAAGGCAAGGCGGCCAAGCCCTCCGAGTTCGGCTGCAAGGTGACCGTCGCCACCACCAATGCCCGCGCCGCCGGCGGCCAGTTCGTCGTTCATATCGACGCCTTGCACGGCAACCCCTATGACGGCCACACCCTAAAGGCCGCTGTCGAAGCCGCCCAGGCCTGGACCGGTGTCTCGGCAAGCGAATTGATGTCGACCAGGGATATCAGGGCCACGGCATGGACCGCTTCAAAGTCCGGCGTTCCGGCAACCGAACGCCCACCGCCGCCATCCGCCGCGAGCTGCGGCGCCGAAGCGCCATCGAACCGGTCATCGGCCACATGAAAACCGACGGTCGGCGCGATCGAAACTTCCGCATCG
This sequence comes from uncultured Alphaproteobacteria bacterium, assembly GCA_963789645.1. Classification (GTDB taxonomy): domain Bacteria; phylum Pseudomonadota; class Alphaproteobacteria; order Rhizobiales; family Beijerinckiaceae; genus Methylocapsa. The sequence goes on from CAWBLM010000014.1 coordinate 175,722, forward strand.
GACAGGACGGCGATCGCATTAACGCCATCCTCTGCGGCGCAGGACACAACTTCCGCCTCTTGCTCCGCTTGCTGAGGCTGTTCTTGCGCCTCATTCTGGACGTGGTTCTGTCGATGCTCGGCCGTGATGACGACGTTGCCGCGCCAGCCTGATGGCCGCCAACGGCGACGACCACCATCGCCGCGCCTCATCATGTGACCCCGGTCGTCTACCGTTTGAACCTGCGCGACGCGGCCAGTCTTTTCATCGCTCAGGGCTTTCGCGTCCAAAACCGAGACTTGCTCTATGTCTCCAACGCGCCGATTACGGACGCGCAAAAGGTTATGCAAGTGGTCAGCATGATATCCGGTCCGGCGCTAAGCGGCCTCACCGCCTGCGCCTATGTCAAATGCTAGAGCCTTTTCCGACCGTATAGAACCGGCGGCGGTTGTCTCACGCGAAGCGCTCTTGGACGGACCGGCCCTGGATCGGACAATGTTAAGCGCCAATCTTACGGCGCGCCCAGCCGTTCGCGACGATGCGCCGCGAGCTGAGGACGCGCCGCTCAGTCCCTGAAATGGTCGAGCAGCCGGCGGCCGTATTTGGTCTTGCCGAGCTTCATCGCCAGCTGGGCGAAATCGTCCTTGGCGATCCATTTGTTGAAATAAGCGATCTCTTCCGGCGCGCAGATCAGCTGGCCTTGCCGTTGCTGCAGAACGCGAACGAACTCGGCCGCCTCCATGAGCAAATCATGCGTGCCGGCGTCGAACCAGGCGAAGCCGCGCCCCAACCTTTCGAGCTTCAGCCGCTTTTGCTGAATATAGAGATTGTTGAGGTCGGTGATTTCGAGTTCGCCGCGCGCCGACGGCTTGAGGCTGCGCGCCAATTCGACCACATCGCCGTCGTAAAAATAGATCCCGATCGCGGCCCAGTTGGTCTTGGGCTTCGGCGGCTTCTCCTCGATCGACACAACGCCGCCGGCCTGATCGAATTCAATCACCCCGTAGCGCTCGGGCTCGTCGACAAAATAGCCGAACACCGTGGCGCAGCCGCTTGCGGCGTTGGCCCGCCGCAGCGTCTCGGAAAGGCCGTGGCCGTAGAGAAGATTATCGCCGAGGATCAGGCACGACGGCTGGCCATCGAGAAAATCGGCGCCGATCAGAAAGGCCTGGGCGAGCCCGTCGGGGGACGGCTGAACGGCGTAGTCGAGATGGACGCCCCAATCGCCGCCATCGCCGAGAAGATGTTTGAACGCCGGCTGATCAGCTGGCGTCGAGATGATCAGTATGTCGCGAATCCCGGCCAACATCAACGTCGACAGGGGATAATAGATCATCGGCTTGTCGTAGACCGGCAGCAGTTGCTTCGATGTCACCAGCGTCAGCGGATGCAGCCGCGTGCCGGAGCCGCCCGCCAGAATGATGCCTTTGCGCATGATCGATCGCCTCTTCCCGCCGCGCGCCCAACTACAATTCGACGTCAACCTCCGCCGGCGACCAGCTTGGCGATCGCGTCCGCCTCCTCGCTCCAGGCTCTCGCGCCGAAGCCAAACGTCCGCTGAAAAAGGCCGCAATCCAACACGGAGTTGGCCGGACGCCGGGCCGGCGTCGGATAGTCGGCCGTAGCGATGGCGACGACTTTCGGCCGGCGCCCGGTGATTTCCGCCTGCGCGTCGATGATGCGAGTCGCAAAACCGTGCCAGCTGGTGGCGCCAGCGCCGGCAAAATGATAGAGGCCATATAATTGGGCGTCAGCGCCGGCCTCGAGCCGCGGCGCGATCCGCAAGATAGCCTCGGCGATGTCGCGCGTCGATGTTGGGCAGCCGCGCTGGTCGGCGACGACGCGCAGCTCGTCGCGCTGTTTGGCGAGGCGCAGCATGGTCTTCAGGAAATTATTGCCGAATTCGCCATACACCCAGGAGGTGCGCAAGATGATGTGGCGCTTTGCGGCCGCGCGCACGGCGGCTTCGCCCGCGGCCTTGGTGCGCCCGTAGACGCCAAGCGGCGCGATGGCGTCGCTTTCGACATAGGTCCCAGCCTTGGCGCCGTCGAAGACATAATCGGTGGAGATATGGATCAGCGGCGTTTGTTGCGCCGCGCAGGCGGCGGAGACGACGCCCGGCCCGACCTCATTGCCGAGGCGGGCGGCTTCGCATTCTTGTTCCGCGAGGTCGACTTTGGTGTAGGCGGCCGCGTTGACGACCAGCGCCGGGCGCGTGTGGTCGAGCGCTCTGGATACGGCTTCCGCGTCGGCGACGTCGACCTCGGCATGCGACAAAGCGCGGTAGGCGATGGCCTTGGCCGCCGCGCCGCGTTGAAGCTCTCGGCCGAGCTGTCCGCCAGCTCCGAAAATGAGGATCACGCAACAACTCCGAGGCGTTCGCCGCGGTAGACGCCGGATCTGATGCGGTCCCACCACCCGCGATTTTCGAGATACCATTCGACCGTCTTGCGCAGGCCCGACTCGAAGGTCTCGCGCGGCTTCCAGCCGAGATCCGCGGCGATCTTGCCCGGATCGATGGCGTAGCGCAGATCATGGCCCGGGCGATCGGCGACGAAGTTGATGAGCTCCTTGCGCCGCCCGGTCCGCGGATCAGGGGCCATCTCGTCGACCAGGGCGCAGATCGCCTCGACCACGTCGAGATTGGTCTTTTCGTTATGCCCGCCGATGCAATAGGTCTCGCCCGCGCCGCCCTGCGTCGCAACGGCGAGCAGCGCCCGCGCGTGGTCCTCGACAAACAGCCAGTCGCGAATGTTGGCGCCGGCGCCATAGACCGGCAGAGGCCGTCCTTCGAGCGCGTTGATGATCATCAGCGGAATCAATTTTTCAGGGAAATGATAAGGCCCGTAATTGTTCGAGCAATTGCTGACGACGGTCGGCAGTCCGTATGTGTGACGCCAAGCATTGACAAGATGGTCGGACCCGGCTTTTGAGGCCGAGTAGGGCGAATTGGGACTGTAGGCCGTGGTCTCGTCGAACAAGCCCTCGCGTCCAAGCGAGCCAAATACCTCGTCGGTCGAAATGTGATGGAAGCGGAAAGCGCTCTGCCGCGGCGCCGCCAAGCCGCGCCAGAAGCCGAGCGCGGCCTGGAGCAGCGTAAAGGTTCCAACGATATTCGTCTGGATGAACGCGCCAGGCCCGTCGATCGAGCGGTCGACGTGGCTCTCGGCCGCCAGATGCATGACGATATCCGGCTGAAAATCGGCTAAAATATCCTTCATTCGCCCACCGTCGACGATGTCGGCGCGGATGAACGAGTAGCGTAAGTCAGCGGCCACAGGGGCCAGCAAATCGAGGTTGCCGGCGTAGGTGAGCTTGTCGACGACGAGTACGCGATGCGGCGTTTGGCCGATGATTTCGCGGACCACCGCCGAGCCGATGAAACCCGCGCCGCCGGTGACGAGAATGCGCTTTTGCTGGTTCGCCGCGGCGGTCATTGCGGGCTCGCCTCGAAGCGAAACGGCGAGACGAAATCCTTGAACAACCCGAGTTTCGCATCCTTGTCGGAAACGATCGCGGCGGACTTGGCGGGCCACGCGATGGCGAGGTCGGGATCCTTCCAGATCAGCCCGCTGTCGCATTTCGGCGCATAGAAATCGTCCACCTTATAGGCGACCTCGGCGCCGTCCTCGAGGGTCCAGAACGCATGGGCGAAGCCGCGCGGAATAAAGAGCTGCTCGCCGCCGCCAGCGGTCAGCGTTGCGCCGATCCAGCGCCCAAACGTCGGCGAGCCTTGCCGCAGGTCGACCGCGACGTCGAAGATGGCGCCGCGCAGCGCTCTCACCAGCTTGGCCTGGGCCGCCGGCGGCAGTTGAAAATGCAAACCGCGGATCGTTCCGGCCTTGGTCGAAAAGGACTGATTGTCCTGCACGAAATGCGCCGCGACGCCGGCCTCGGCAAGCGCCCGCTGGTTATAGGTCTCGACAAAATAGCCCCGCGAATTCGGCGAAGCGCCGCGGCTTCAACATCAGGACGCCGGGCAGAGCTGTCGTCTCGACTTCCATCAATCACCCATCGTCGCACTGGCGGTCCGGACCCTCAGCCGCCTATTGCGCAGATTTTGCACCCGGCGTCCAGCAGCGAGGTCCGGCACAATGGCTAGGCGCCATCCCGGAGCCGGTCGGCGATCACCGCGCCCTGGGGCGAGCCGGGCGCACCCTGTGACGCGCCTTGGGCCAGGGCCGGCTTCGAACGCGCGCCGGCCAGCGCGGCCACGGCTCTCGCGAAATGCGCGGCGTCGCCGAGCGCGGCGAACGGCTCGCTGGCCAGCGCCATGCGCCGCCACAGCGCCTCGTCGCGATCGAGAAGGCCCATGAAATAGGCGAGCCCGGCCGGATTGTCCGGCTCGACGACGAAGCCGTTGACGCCGTTGCGCACCAGCATGTCGCGCGCGCCGCAATTGTCCGACACGATCACCGGCGCGCCCAGCGCCTGCGCCTCGATCACCACATTGCCGAACTGCTCCTGCGCGCTGACCAGCAAAAGCGCCAGGGTCTTCCCGAGCACCGGGCAGACCTCCTCGATCTGCAAAAAGCCGCGAAACGTCACGCTGCAAGGGCGCTCAGTGGGTCATCAAAGCGGCTGATCTCGAGAATGCCGCCGCGCAGACGGAAGCCCAAGATCGGCGCAGAAAGCCGCTGACTGAAAATTCGGATCAACAAACCCTTATTTTCCAATGACATCGTGAAGTGAGCATTATGAATCGGGATCGGCATTTCCCAGGGCGATCAAATTGTCGCGGGCGACGACATATTCGCAGCGCGCGAGTTCGAGAACGAGCGGCTTGTTGAGCGACGGAATGGCGGTGAAGTCGAATGTGTCGAAACTCTTCACCGCCGGAAAACGCGCGGCGCGGATGCGGCGCTCGACCATGCGCCGCTCGCGATCGATGAGTTCGAGCTCGGCGAGGCGCAGAAGATAACGGGGATGATCGAGCCCCTCGCGCGCGGCCTCGGTGGCGACTTTGTCATATTCGCGCAGGAAGGTCGGCAGCTTGAGCTGCCGCAGATGATGCGCAAGCAGGACCTGCGGCGGCGCCGGGCTGGCGGGAGGAGCAGCGGTTGTCATGCCGCCCTCCCGGAAACAAGAACCATGTAATCGGCGGCCGAAGTCGTCTTGACGTTGGCGGCGGGCAGATAGGGATAGTCGCCGAGATCGAGATTTGCGGGCCTGCGTTCGACCTTGGCGATGACAAGTTGTTTGACCGCGTCGAAGCTGATCGCGCCCATTCGAATGGCGTCCATTGCAGCGGCGGCGACCACTGGTTCGGGAAAGACCTCGATCAGCCGCAGCGCCTGGATGAACTCGCGCTTGCCGCGATTTCCCATGCGGGCTTCCAGGAGCCGGCGCAGATGCCGGAGCGGTTCCGGAAGCGCCCAACTCTGCATGGGAGCCGCCTGATCAAGCGCGCCGGGCTTTTGCTCGAGAAGCGCCAGATAGTGCTTCGGGTCGAAGACGAATTCGCCGCGGCCATAGACGCGTGGATGCCGGGCGATCTCGCTGGCGCCGCAGATGATCGCCACCTGGGGCGCGCGCGCCTTCGACGAAGCCCTTCACCAGCACGTCGCGAAAGCCATAGGCCGTCGGCGCCGAATAATCGTTCAGGCGATAGCGCACCAGCGCGGTCGAGGAGACCTTCGCCGGGCGCTTGTCGCAGGGCTCGAAGGGGGCCTCGGGCAAAGCCCGCAAGACCCCTTGATCCGCGACAAGCCTTGCGCCAATCGTCTGTTCATGGCGGCCGGCGCGTTCGTTCTGGCGGCCGCGGCAGCGTTCTTCGAGCCTGGCGTTCAGCGCTTCGAAGGACGCCGCATGCGGCACAGGCGTGAGGAAGTTCGCCCGGGAATATTCACCAGGGCTTCGACCTTGCCTTTGTCGTTCCCCTTTCCCGGCCGACCAAACCGCTCCTGGAACAGGTAATGGCTGACGAGCTCGGTGAAGGCGCGGGTGCGCTGGCGCTTGCCGTCCCCGAGAATCCGCGCCACGGCGATTTTGAGATTGTCGTACAAAATCGACAGCGGAACGCCGCCAAAAAAAGCGAACGCCGAGACATGGCCGTCGAGAAAGGCCTCGGTCGTCTCCGCCGGATAGGCTTTGACGAAGCAGGCGTCCGACTGCGGCAGGTCGAACAAAGTGCAGCATCGACGCCGCCGATCACGCACTCGCCGAAATCAACCTGCGCATGGCCAGGCGGATGGACGAGTGGCACGAAGACCTCGCGCGACCGGGTGCGGGCCAGGCGGACGTAATCCTTCACCACCGTGTAGCCGCCGGCAAAGCCATGTTCGAGCCGCAGCCGTTCGAAAATCCGCTTCGCCGTATGCCGTTGCTTCGCCGGCGCCGTCTTGTCGGCCTCCAAGATCGCGTCGATGACCGGAACCAGCGGCCCGAGCTTCGGCCGTTCCGGCGCCTTGCTGCGCACATATCCGGGCGGCGCCGAATAGCGGCACATCTTGGAAATCGTGTCCCGGCTCAATCCGAAAACACGCGCCGCCTCGCGCCGGCTTTTCCCCTCGACAAATACAAACCGTCGAACCGCAGCGTAACTCTCCACCGCAAACATCCCCGGCCGCCCCCCGAATCACTCTTCGGAAAGGGTCAGCCCCAAAAGTGGCCGGGTTTTACGCCGCCACGCAGCCGCAAAATGCCGCGGCTCCGTGGCCTGTTATTGCCTGCCGCGCATTGATCCAAACGGCCCCTTGGCGACCCGGAATAGGGGAACAAATAGGGGATTAGGCAAGAATTCATCGTAACTAGTTGAAACTTAACGTATGCTGGCGGAGGGAGCGGGATTCGAACCCGCGATACGGTTTCCCGCATACACACTTTCCAGGCGTGCGCCTTCAACCACTCGGCCACCCCTCCGCGATTTCGCCAAAAGATTGGACGAACGTCCGTTTTTGCCAGCTCGGCCGGGGTTTCAAGATCTTCCCGGCGCCGCAGAACAACGCAAATCGGCGCACTATAGTGCGCCGCGCAGCGGGCGCAACCTGATCGATCGCGCCTTGCCAAGGTTGAATCGCCCCTCGCCTGCCCTAAGGTTCAGGCCCCGAATCGACGAGGATACGACCGCGAATGGCTATCGCAATCGACCGCATTCTGAAAACTATCGCTGCCGAGGTCGCCGCGCGGCCCGACCAGGTCAAGGTCGCGGTCGATATGCTCGATGAAGGCGCAACCGTACCTTTCATCGCCCGCTATCGCAAAGAGGCGACCGGGGGTCTTGACGACACTCAGCTGCGCCAACTGGAAGAGCGCCTTGTTTATTTGCGCGAACTGGAAGCGCGTCGGGCGGCCATTCTCAATTCGATCCGGGCTCAGGGCAAATCGAGCGATGAGCTCGAACAAAAAATAGCCGCCGCCGAGACAAAAGCCGAGCTTGAGGATGTCTATCTGCCCTTTAAGCCAAAGCGCCGCACCCGCGCCGAGATTGCGCGTGAGCGTGGCCTCGGCGCGCTCGCCGAGAAAATTCTCGCCGATCGTCAATGCGTCCCGGCGGAGATTGGGCAGGCTTTTATTTCGCCCGAAGTTCCAGACCTCAAAACCGCGCTCGAGGGCGCTCGCGACATTTTGTGCGAAGCTTTCACTGAAAACGCCGGTCTCGTCGGCGCGTTGCGCGCCTATCTTAAAAACAAGGCGATCCTGCGCGCGCGCGTGGTCGAAGGCAAGCGAGACGCTGGCGCGAAATTTTCCGATTATTTCAATCACAGCGAGCGTTGGGCGACGGTCCCGAGCCATCGCGCTCTCGCCATGCTGCGCGGCCGCAACGAAGAAATTCTCTCGCTCGAAATCGAAATCGACGCCGATAGCCCCGCGCCAATTAGGCCTGTCGAGGAAATCATCGTTCGGCATTATGCGATTTGGCCTCAAAGCGGCGCCGCCAATTCCTGGCTGTTTGACGTCGTGCGCTATGCCTGGCGGGTCAAGCTCTCCTTGCATCTGACGGTGGACCTGATGAGCGAGCTTCGCGAGCGCGCCGAAGCCGAGGCGATCGAGGTTTTCGCGCGCAATCTGAAAGACCTCTTACTCGCCGCGCCGGCCGGCCCGCGCCCCATCATGGGTCTTGATCCGGGCGTCCGCACCGGCGTAAAGGTCGCCGTCGTCAACTCCACTGGCAAACTTCTCGACACGTCGACAATCTATCCGTTCCAGCCGCGCAATGACATGCGGGGCGCGGAGGCGGAGCTTGCCCGGCTGATCCGCAAACATGGCGTTGAATTGATCGCGATCGGAAATGGGACGGCGAGCCGCGAGACAGACCGGCTGGCGGGCGATGTCATCAAAGCCCTGCCCTCGCCGCAGCCGTTCAAGGTCGTTGTCAGCGAGGCCGGCGCTTCTGTCTATTCCGCCTCGGCCCGGGCCGCGGCGGAGATGCCCGAGCTCGACGTATCCTTGCGCGGCGCCGTCTCCATCGCGCGCCGCCTGCAGGATCCATTGGCCGAACTGGTCAAGATTGATCCAAAAGCGATCGGCGTCGGTCAGTATCAGCATGATGTCAATCAGGCGCGCCTTGCCCGCTCGCTCGATGCCGTCGTCGAGGATGCGGTCAACGCCGTCGGCGTCGATCTCAATATGGCCTCGGCGCCGCTGCTGTCCCGCGTATCAGGCCTCAGCAGCTCGCTGGCTGACGCCATTGTCGTTCATCGCGATCAGAATGGCCGCTTCAAGTCGCGGCGTGACCTGCTCTCCGTGCCGCGGCTCGGTCCCCGCGCGTTCGAACTCAGCGCCGGTTTTCTGCGCATCGCCAACGGAACGGAGCCGCTCGACGCGGCCTCAGTCCATCCCGAAGCTTATGGTGTTGCGCGGAAGATCATTAATGCGTGTGGGCGCGACGTGCGCTCGCTGATGGGCGACGCCGCGACCCTGAAATCGCTCGATCCCGCGCGCTTTGCCGATGAGCGTTTCGGGTTGCCGACTGTGCGCGATATTTTGCTCGAACTCGAAAAACCGGGCCGCGATCCGCGTCCGCAATTCAAGACCGCGACCTTCGCGGAAGGCGTCGACGACATCAGCGCCCTAAAGCCAGGAATGACGCTCGAAGGCACCGTGACCAACGTCGCCAATTTTGGCGCGTTCGTCGATATCGGCGTGCACCAGGACGGGCTGGTCCATGTCTCGCAACTTGCCGACCGCTTCGTCAGGGATCCGAGCACTATCGTCAAAGCCGGCGACGTCGTGAAGGTGCGGATCGTCGACGTCGATCTGAAACGCAAGCGGATCGCGCTTTCCATGCGCAAAGACGAAGGATCTCAACGAATGTCCGCGCCGGCGAGTTTGGCCGACGCAGACGGGGGTCGCGATCCGCAGTCAAGAGCGCCGAAACAAAGTATAATGCGCCAAGAAAAGCCCTCTCCCCAGGGAGCGCTCGGCGCGGCGCTCAGTGAGGCGTTGCGGCGTAAATAGATGCCTGCAGCCACAGTCTCTACTGCGTCAGCGCGCGTGAAAGATTCTTGGCCTTGGCGAACGCTTGCTCCTGGACCGCATCGATTCGCGCCGAACTGACGTCGGTATCAGTCAGGTCGGCTCGATCGAGAATCGCGCCGCGAAAATCGGCGCCGCTGGCGTCGGCCCGGCTCAGCGACGCTCCCGTGAAATTAGCGCCCCGCAGATCAGCAAATTGAAGGTCATCGCGCCCAAGATTGGCGTTTTGAAAATCGGCGCCGGCAAGGTCGGCGGATTGCAATATTGCGCGCATCAAGCCCATTGATTGATTCTTCATGTCGGCCGAAAGATCGGCTCCCTGAAACTTTGCCTTGCGCATGCTTGCGCGGGAGAGATCGGCGGTGATGCGGGCGCCGGAAAGGTCCGCCCCGTCAAACTTTGAGCGGCGCATCTGGCTCGCGAAAAGATGCGCGCCTTTGAGATTGGTCCCGGAGAAATCCGCGTCGAGCGCGAACACTTGATCGAGCGTCGCCCCAGTAAGGTTGCTGTTCGAGAAATTGGCCTTGTTCATGCGCGCCGCGCGAAAATTCGCTCCGGAAAGGTCAAGATTTGACAGGTCGAGGCCGTTAAGGCTTTTGCCGGCGAAATCGACCGGATGGCCGGCGGCGGCCTTCAGCGCGGCTTCAACCTCCGCCCGAGTCATTTCCGCTGTCGTGAAGGCGGGGCTCGAAAGATCGACCTGATTCATCATGTCTTGCGCTCGCAAAGCTTGCGCCTGTGCGAGGGCCAAAGCGATAAGGGCGACGCTGGCTCGACGATTTAACATCGCTGGTTCTCTCCTTTTCGGCCTCCACGTTAGGTGGACTGATTCTGGAGTGGAAACGGCGCGAAATCAAAAAATAAGGGGCAGATTACCAGAATTTAAGCTCCAAATACGCGCGAAGCGACATTCCACACGTCGTCCGGCCACCGGCGGGCGCTTACATAGCGCATATTACGATAAAATCTTCATCGTTCCGAAATTGATGCGGATGAACATTGATTTTGCGGCGGAAGCGCGCCGCAACTAAAGCTCGACGGAGACAAGCCATGACCGAGGGTCATTACGATCGCGATCTTTCGGAAGTGCCGGAGTCGTCATCGACCACATTCGCGCTGGCGACCACGCGTTCTATCGACCTCGCGGCCGTGTCTACAAGGCGCGAGCATGATTTGCTGGGAGCGGCCGACATTCCCGCCAACGTCTATTGGGGGATCCATACGTTGCGAGCCGTCAGGAATTTTCCAATCACCGGCGTTCCGATCGGGCATTTTCCTGAGCTTGTGCGCGCATTGGTGCTGGTAAAGCAGGCGGCCGCGCGGGCTAATCGGCGCCTCGGCCATTTGCCTGCTACCAAAGCCGAAGCGATTGACCGCGCCTGCAGCCTCATCGTCAACGACAAAGGATTTCTCGATCAATTCGTCGTTGATGTAGTCCAAGGCGGCGCTGGCACATCGACCAACATGAATGCGAATGAAGTCATCGCCAATGTCGCGCTGGAGCTGCTCGGTCGGCCCCGCGGCGACTATACCGTGTTGCATCCGATCGATGACGTCAACATGGCCCAATCCACCAATGACGCCTATCCGTCCGCCTTGTGCCTCGCCGTGATCTTCGCCACAGGATCATTGATTCGCGCTATGCAGGATCTCGCCTTCGCGTTCAAAGCCAAGTCGGTCGAGTTCGGCGACGTGCTCAAGATTGGCCGCACGCAGATGCAGGACGCGGTGCCGATGACGCTCGGCCAGGAATTCGATGCGTTCCACGTCACGATCAAGGAGGACGTCGATCGATTGGAGGAGGCCGCCGACTTGTTTCGAGAGATCAACCTTGGCGCCACGGCGATCGGCACTGGCATCAACACAGATCCGCGCTACGCCTCGCTCGCCGTCGCGGAGCTGGCGCGCCTCTCGGGGCAGCGGCTGGTCCTCGCCGCCAACCTCATCGAGGCGACCTCCGACATGGGCGCCTTCGTTTTATTTTCGGGCGTCCTCAAACGTATCGCGGTCAAGCTCTCAAAGATCTGCAACGATCTGCGCTTGCTGTCGTCAGGTCCGCGCGCGGGTTTCGGCGAGATCCGCCTGCCGGCGGTGCAGGCGGGATCATCGATCATGCCGGGCAAGATCAATCCCGTAATCCCTGAGGTCGTCAGCCAGGTCGCTTATCTTGTAATCGGTCGTGATCTGACGGTCACCATGTGTGCGGAAGCTGGCCAGCTGCAGCTCAATGCTTTTGGGCCGACGATCGGCTATTCGATTCTGACGTCGCTGCGCATGCTGACGGCCGCGATCGAGACTTTGAGCCAGCGCTGCGTTTCCGGGATCGAGGCCAATCGCGCCCGCTGCCTCGAACTGGTCGAGAACAGCATCGGCCTCGTCACTGCGCTCGTGCCGATGCTCGGTTATGAAACCTGCTCGCACATCGCGCGCCGCGCACTCGACGAGGGACGGAAGGTCGCTGACATCGTTCTCGAAGAGGGGTTGATGACGCCGACGCAATTGAGCGATCTCCTAGGGATCGAGAATATGACGCGGCCTTCGCGCATGGCCTCGCCTGTGTTCGAGCCCAAACATTAGAAATACGCCGGGCGCGGCGACATCGCGTTCGCGCGCGTCGCGTGTTCGAACCTTACGCCGCGGCGGCCGTCGCGATGAGCGATTTAAGCGAGACCAACTCATCGGCGAGCTCTTTGGCGCTCGCCTTGATCTTATCGCCAATCAGCCGCTTCGACGCCATGAATTCCGACGGGCGATTGATCGCGTCGGCGGCGATGACGAAGCCGCCCTTGAGATAAAAAGCGATGAAGGAAGAGCCTTCCGTCGAGCCGCGAATCGCGAGTTCGTTATAGCCTTCCGACAGGCCGACCATCTGCAATTTGAGATCATATTGGTCGGACCAGAACCACGGCGGGGTCGCGGCGGGGTTCGGTTTCCCGGTGATGAAAGCCGCGACGGCGCGCGCCTGTTCGAGCGCGTTTGGCACCAATTCGAGGCGGGCCTTACGCTGCAAGAAACCATGGCGCGCGTGGATGGCGCAATCGCCGATCGCGAAAATATCCGGGTCGCTGGTGCGCGAAAACTCATCGACGATGATACCGTCGTCAATCGCAAGTCCGGCGCGCTCGGCGAGTTCCTTGTTGGGACTCAAACCAACGCCTATGAGGACGAAATCAGCCGGAATCGAGTCGCCGTCGGCGCATAGGACGGCGCCGATCGCTTTGCCGTCGGCGCCCGCCGCGAAACCGGCGACGGCGACGCCGGTGCGGATCTCAACGCCGGCCGCGCGATGAAAGCGCTCGTAAAAGGCCGACACTTCCGGCGCCGTTACGCGGGCGAGAACGCGTGGCGCTGCTTCCAATACGGTGACCTTGAGGCCGCGCTTGACGGCCACGGCTGCGAACTCGAGACCGATATAGCCGCCGCCGACGATAACGAGGCGCCGGCCGGGCTGAAGCCGCGGCTGCAGAATCTCAACATCGGCGATCGTCCGAAGGTAAAAAATATTGCCGAGCTCCACGCCGGGGAGTTTCAACTCGCGCGCCCGGCCACCCGTGGCAATGACGAGCTTGCCATAAACGAAGCTGCCGCCGCCATCGAGCGAGAGGCACTTGGCGCTGCGGTCGATCGCATTGACGCGCTGTCCAAGCCGCAATTCTACTTTGGCCTTCTCATAGGCGACCGGCGCCTTATAGATCAGCGCTTCCGCGCCTATTTCCCCGGCGAGATAGGCTTTTGACAGTGGCGGGCGCATATAGGGGAGGATAATTTCCTCCCCAAAGAGGACGATCCGGCCTTCATAACGGTTTTGGCGCAGCAGCGTCGCAACCTCCGCGCCGGCTTGGCCGCCGCCTATGATCGCAACGGATGACGCGGCGTCGTTAATGCTCGTTTCGGACACGATTTCGTCTCTCTCCTGATCGAACGATTGGCGCAGGCTTGACTGCAATGACCCACCCGATGTCAAGCAAGGTCAATCAATTCTTGCTGGGCGATGTTAGAGCGTAAGCGTATTTTTCGGTAATGGCGGCATTTACGATTCTTAAAGTATAAGTAAAGAAAAAACATCGGGCCTTCTTAACAAATCGCCCATTTGATACAAAATAGAAAGCATGAAGGATTGATTTTGAGTCAAGTCTGATCAAGCGGCGTCTTTGGGCTTTTCGCGAAGCCAAAGCGGAGCCGGAGTGCCGGTCTCCAATTCCCGGTTCAGGCAAGGTTGGTTCGCCATAAAAAAGCCATGGAACGAAAGTTCGCGATCGAAGTTTTTGGATCAGAGAGAGCTTGTCCAGCATCGCGCGAGGAATCTTGCCGCGAGGAGTTGGTAGTTTGGTCAAAACGGTGGATCAAACGTTAACGAATGGCGATCGAGAAGCAGTAACCATGAACAAAATCTTGAAACAAGCCAGCTTCTCAGGCCAGTTCTCGTCACCTTGTCGAAGCCGTTTCGAGACGCCCGATATTAATCGCTCAGGCTCTGCTTTATGCGCCCAATTTGGAAGCCGGCTGCGGAGGGTGTTTGAACTTCCCTGCGCAGAAAATCAGCCCGACCGGTTGGTGATGCTGTTGCGCCAGATCGAGGAAAGGCTCGGCGACAGGCGCTGATTTTTATGCACTCACGGATAGTGAACGGCCGCTCTTCTGGGCGGCCTTATTTTATTGGTCGCCAGCGGCCAAGGTCAGGCATCCCGCGTTTCTCAATCCTTCGCGCGCTCGACATAGGACCCATCGTCCGTCTGCACGACAATGCGCGTGCCTGTGGAGATATGCGGGGGGACCATCGCGCGGGCGCCATTCGAGAGCTTCGCCGGCTTATAGGAGGACGACGCCGTCTGCCCTTTCATCGCCGGCTCCGTCTCGACGACTTCGAGCGTTACGCGCGCAGGGAGCTGGATCGCGACGGCGGTTCCGTTGAACATCGACAGCACACAGTTCATCCCTTCCTGCAGATAAATTGCCTGGTCGCCGATCACTTCGGGCGGGACGACGACCTGATCAAAATTCTCGCCATTCATGAACGTGTAACCGTCCGAATCCTGATAGAGGAAGCTGAAGTTTGAATCCTCTACGTAGGCGCGCTCGACCTGCTCCGTCGTCTTATAACGGTCGGTCGTCTTGACGCCGTCGGAGAGGCGGCGCATGTCGATCTGCGTCGTCGGCGTGCCCTTGCCTGGATGAAAGCTCTCCGCGGTCAAGACGACGTAGAGCTGACCGTCCTCTCTCTCGATAATATTGCCTTTGCGAATCGAACTGGCGATGACTTTCACGGGCTTTCCTTTATACGAAGAAACGAATCGAACTGGCCCAGCGCGCCTGGGCGTCTGGGTTTAATGACAGGAGCCGGATGCGGTGGTCTGGCAAGTTTTCTTCAGCGCAACCATGAACGTCGCCGGCCATGGGCGGACTGAAGGAAACCTGGGGTTCGAATGCGCCGCCCGGTTCGTGGCTATCGCTAGCCATGTTCCGGCGCGATTTTCAAGCAAAATAGCATGAGCGGCGCGCCTTCCGCCTGGTGGCGGCCCGATATTCATGCAGACCGGCGCCCCTTCCTGAAGGCGCGGGCGAAAATGACGGCGGCTGCGCGGGCATTTTTCGGCGGCCAGCATTTCGTCGAGGTGGACACCGCCATTCTTCAGGTTTCTCCGAGCAACGAAGCTCATATCAGCGCTTTTTCAACGCAAATCCAGGATGCCTCGGGCGCGGGATCAACGCTTTATCTGCACTCCTCTCCCGAGTTCGCGTGCAAGAAACTGCTGGCTGCGGGCGAGGAGCGGATTTTTAGTCTCGCCCACGCATTCAGAAATCGAGAGCGGGGTAGACTGCACCACCCGGAATTCACTTTGCTCGAGTGGTACAGGACCCATGCGCCGTATCAACGGCTCATCGAAGACTGCGCCGGGTTGCTCGCTGCGACCGCGAAGGCGGCCGGCTCCGACTTGCTGAGCCACGCGGGGGCGATCGCCGACCCTTTTGAGGAGTTTGAATTGTTGAGCGTCGCAGAAGCTTTCGACCGCTATGCGAGCGTCGATATTCTTGGCACCATCGACGGTCTAACTCCGAACCGCGACGCCCTCGCAGCGAAGGCGCTCAGAAGTGGAATCCGCGTGGTTGAAGACGACAGTTGGTCGGACATTTTCAGCAAGATGCTCTCCGTCAAAATCGAGCCCCATCTCGGTCACGGCCGCGCGACAATTCTCATGGATTATCCAGCCAGCGAGGCCGCTCTGGCGAATTTGCAGGAGGATCAGCGCCTTGCGGAGCGTTTCGAACTTTATGCATGCGGCGTCGAACTCGCCAATGGATTTGGAGAATTGACCAATCCGGAGGAACAGCGGCGCCGGTTTCAAGCGGAAATGGCGGAGCGCCAGCTGCGTTACGGCGAAGCCTATCCTATCGACGAGGATTTCCTCAATGCGCTGGCCCTGATGCCTCCCGCGAGCGGCATCGCGTTTGGCTTTGACCGGCTCGTGATGCTTGCGACCGGCGCCCCGCACATCGAGCAGGTGATCTGGACGCCGGTGGCTCGGGACAAACGGTCGAAATGACGAAACGGCGCCCAACGCTGCGCAGCGCCGCCGACCTCATCGACGCTGGGCTCGCGCCCGAGGCGCGACGCGCGGAGGTCGAAAGAATCGGGAGAACCTACGCCATTAGCGTGTCGCCCGCGGTTGCCGCTCTGATCGATTGCAATGATCCGCGCGATCCAATGGCGCGCCAGTTCATTCCCGATCTCGCCGAGCTCTTTCCCCGCTCTGAAGAGCTCGGCGATCCGATCGGCGATGAAGCCTTCAGCCCGGTGGAGGGGGTGGTCCACCGCTATCCCGACCGCGTGCTGCTGAAACTTTTGCACATTTGCCCCGTCTACTGCCGTTTCTGCTTTCGCCGCGAGGTCGTCGGCCCTGGGAGCGAGGCTCATCTGAGCCCGAAGGCGCTCGATAGCGCCATCGGCTACATCGCCGCGCAGCCGCGGATTTGGGAGGTGATCCTCACGGGCGGCGATCCGCTGACTCTTTCGGCGCGCCGCCTCCGCGACGTGTTAGGCCGCCTCGAGATGATCGATCACGTCAAGGTCATCCGCCTGCACACACGAGTGCCTTGCGTCGATCCGGACGCCGTTGACGCGGCTTTGACCGAGGCTCTCAAGCAATCGCGGAAGGCGGTCTATGTGGCGCTGCACGCCAATCATCCGCGCGAATTGACGCCGAGCGCTCGCGCCGCTTGCGCTCGCATCATCGACGCCGGCATTCCGATGCTAAGCCAGAGCGTGCTTCTGGCCGGCGTGAATGACGACGTCGAGACGTTGAGCGCCCTGATGCGCGCTTTCGTCGAGGCGCGCATCAAGCCGTATTATCTGCACCAGCTCGATCTTGCGCCCGGAACGGCGCATTTCCGGGTCGAAATTAAAAAGGGGCGCGAGTTGATGCGACAGCTGCGCGGCCGCCTCTCGGGATTGTGCCAGCCGACTTACGTGCTCGACCTTCCCGGAGGGTATGGCAAATCGCCGATCGGCCCCACCTACATTGATGAGACAGGGGTCGAGGCGGCTTATCTGGTCCGCGATTACAACGGACGCTCGCATTGCTATCCGCCCGTTGCGACGGTGCCAAGTAAGGGTCTAAACGAACTGGTTGAAGGAAACTCTTGCGATAACGAGGGTTGACCCAGTTTTTTGGCGCGCCGGAGAATGGCCGCGAGGCGTGGTTTTTACAGGGAAGTCCCGGTGAGGTATGCCGCTTGCGTTCTGGGGTTTTTAGCGCTGCTGCCGGCGCCGGTGCCGGCGCTAGCGCAAACGCCACCGCAAGCCGCCAAGGACAGCGCGCCCGCATCATCCGCTGCGCCCGCGGCGAAAGATAAGGGCGCCGCGCCTGCCCCGCCCTCGGTCAAAGGCGACGCGGCGGCTCCCGCGCCGGCGGGGTCGTCGGCCGAAGCGCCGCCGCCGCCGCCGGATCTCGCGCACGCCGCTGAGGCGCTCGATAAAGCAAACGCCGCCCTCAACGACATCGAAACCGGACTCGATCAACACAATCTCTCCGATGGCAGTCTCGCGGCCGCGCGCCAACAGATCGGCCCGATCGCCGAGTCCGTCAGCGCCACAGCCGAAAAGATCACGCCTCAGCTGGCTCAAATCAAGGCGCGGCTGGACCAATTAGGCTCGCCCCCTGACGACAAGTCGCCGCCCGAAAATCCGAGCGTGACGGAGGAACGAGCCGCTCAACAGCAAAGCTTCAGCAACGCAGATGAGCTCTTAAAGCGCGCCAAGCTGCTCGCCGTCAGAGCCGACCAGCTGAAATCCAATATCGCCGCGAGACGGCGAGCCTTATTCACAAGATCCCTTTTTCAGCAGTCGACCAGCATCGCCAACGCCGCCCTTTGGAGCGACGTTTGGCGCGAGACGCCGGGCAACGTCGAAGACGTCGTCTCTTTGTTCAAGGATTGGGGCGCGCGGGTCAACGCCCGTTTCGATGGCTGGCGCCGGCTGGCGGTCTGGCTTGCATTGCCCGCTCTGGTTTTAGCCTACATTCCCCTCGCAAGGCTCGCCCTGCGCGTTCTCGCGCGCAAAAAGACAATCGAGGCGCCGAGCCGTCTCCTCAAAATTCTTGGCGCTTGGTGGATCGCCCTGGTCATCGCCGTTCCGCCCATTGCGCTGACTTTCATCTTCATCATGGGGATTGATGCGGCCCTGCCGGCCCTGCGCATACAATCGATATCACAGGCGGTTGGCCAAAGCGTCATTCGCATCGCCTTCGCCTCCGGCATCACCCGCGGCCTATTCGCGCCTACACGGCCAAACTGGCGTCTGTCACGGATCGGCGACGGCGCCGCGGCTCGCCTCGTTGGCGTCGCCATTAGCGTCGTCACCTTGCTCTCAGCGACGCGCGTCTGCGAGGCCTTGAACGAAGCAGTAGACGTGTCGCTTTCGTTTTCGGTGGCGACGCGTGGGCTCGGCGTGATGATGGCTGCGATTGCGCTCGCTGTTGGATTATGGCGCCTTGGCGACAGCGAGACCGACATCGATCGCCTCGGGCCGCCAGCTCGCGGGCGATTGAATTGGCTGGCCCTTCTGCGCGGCATTGCCTTGATCGCCGCGATCATCGTCGTGATCGCGGCTCTGGCCGGCTACCCGACCTTCGCCAGCTTTTTTCTCGGTCAGATCGTTTGGGCCGGCGGCGTCGTCGCGCTTTACGTCATGGCGAGCATATTGGTCGAAGAGGCGATCGGAACCGGATTCAAGCCCACGGCGCGATTCGGGAATTGGCTGATCACTCGCATCGGGTTGCAGCGCAATTCGCTCGAACTTCTCGGCGTCCTGCTGCTCGGCGCTCTTCACCTCACGTTTTTCATCGTCGCGATCGTCGCGGTGCTGGCGCCTTGGGGCTTGCAGTCGGCCGAGGTTCCGTTGGATCTGCGCGCCGCCTTTTTTGGGTTCAAGGTCGGCGACGTGGCCATCTCGCCGGTCTCCATCATCGCGGCTGCTGCCATTTTCGGTCTCGTTTATGCGGCGATCCATTCCCTGCAAGGCTGGCTGAGCTCAAGCCTTTTGCCGAATACTGGTCTGGACGCGGGGCTCCGCAACTCGATCACCACCAGTCTCGGCTATGTTGGGTTCATCGTGGCCGCCGGGTTCGCGCTCGGCTATCTTGGCTTCAGCGTTGAAAAACTCGCGATCGTCGCCGGCGCGCTGTCTGTCGGCATTGGTTTCGGCCTGCAGTCCATCGTCAATAATTTCGTCTCCGGATTGATCCTTCTCTGGGAGCGCGCGGTGCGCGTAGGGGATTGGATCATCGTCGGCGCGGACCAGGGTTTCGTTCGGCGCATCAATGTCCGCTCGACTGAGATCGAGACGATCGATCGCGTCCAGGTGATCATTCCGAATTCGAGTCTCATCTCGGGCGTTGTAAAAAATCTCGTCCGCAATGATCGCACCGGCCGCATCGTCATTCCCGTGACCGTGGCCGGCGTGGCGGATCCCGACAAAGTGCGGGAGGTCTTGTTCGCCGTGGCGAAAGAAAACGACCGGGTTTTGAAGATTCCGGCGCCGCAAATATTCTTCACCAGCATGTCCGGCTCGGCCCTTAGCTTCGAGCTTGCGGCTTTTGTCGCCGACGTCGACATGATGGCGCGGGTCCGCAGCGATCTGCATTTCGAGATCTTCAAACAGTTCAAGGCGAACGGCTTCTTCGACAGTCCGGCGTGGGCGCAGAAGATCGAACTCGTCGGCATCGAAAATCTGGCTTCCCCATTCACGGCGGGAAGAGACGACGCGCAGGATCAGCCGAGCGTCAGTGCGGCGTCTAGTTGAAAACTGGCGTTTGAGATGGCTTAAGGGCTCGCGTCACCGGCTGCGCCGTCCATGCGCGCAACCTCGGCGGCCGCTGACGCAAGGTGGCCAGTTTTAACAAGCAGCATGCAGCCGTCAGCAGAAAAAAGGTCTTGTTTGTGTCCGCCGGGATCGCGGATCCACGTGCCGGCTGGATAATTCCCTTCAGCGTCGCTGCATGCGCCGGCGAGGACGATGATTTCCTCCCCAAAGGGATGAATGGTTCGGCTCAGAATTGCACCGGGGTCGAGTCGGACCAGAAAAGTCGTTACGCCAGCAAAATGATGCAGTGCCTGAAATCGCGAACCCTTCCGGGGTCTTGCGCCATTCCCCGGAAGCCGTATCTATGCCGACGCGGTCGTGGTCGTCAGGGTCGAATTGCCAGAGCTTGACAAAAAGCGTGCAGCCACGCCGGCTCGAAGGCGCATGCGAAGATCCGATTGGATCTCTAAGATAGGCACCCGCCGCGTGGACGCCATTTTGATCCTCAAAGGCGCCATCGAGGACGAAGATTTCCTCGCCGCCGCCATGAATATGAACGGGAAAATAGCTTCCGGGCGCAAATCGCACGAAACTCGTCGCCCGCGCAACTTCCCCGCCGATTCGGTCGAGATAGAGCCGGTCTACGCCTTCTTGCGGCGATTGCGTCCATTGCTCGTCGTCCGGACGCACCACGACGCGTTGCGAGAAGTCAGCGTTAACTTTCATTAAAAAGCCTTGTTTCGTTCGGCGTTCTATCGCTGATCCCAAGCAAACCTTGGAGCAACGCGTGAAAGGCGCCGCGGAGCCATCTTTGGTTTGAATTGGCGCTCACCGCTTCTATCGAAAAAGCTCCGCCGGCGCATTAGCAATTGATCAGGCTATCTATTTCGCCTTCAATGCATGGTGGCGATCAAATCTGCAACTTTTCTGAATGCGACGCTTTAAAATCGCGTCACGAGATCGGCGAGAGCCGGGCGTGGCCGATCTTCGGGTGGCGAGTCATTGCGGCCGATGTGAATGAACCCGGCGAGCTTTTCATGCCGTTCGACGCCGAGCCGCTCCAAAACCTCAGAGTCATAGGCGTACCATTGGGTCAACCAGGCCGAGGCGAAGCCGAGCGCATTCGCGGCCACGATGATATTCATGCAAACGGCGCCCGCCGACAGGACTTGCTCCCATTCCGGGATTTTTGGATGGGGCGCCGCTCGCGAAACGACCCCGATGACCAGCGGCGCAAGACACAGCCTCGTTTTTTCGATCTCGAAGCGTCTGGCCTCAGCACCGGGATTGGCCCGCGCATAAACCTCGGCGATGATCTGGCTTGCTCGTTCGCGCGCTTCGCCTTCGAAAACGATGAAACGCCACGGCGCTAGTTTGCCGTGATCTGGAACCCTGGAGGCGATCTTAAGGATGGCGTCAATTTCTTCCGGGCTTGGACCTGGCCCTGACAATGTCGCGGGCGGCGCCGAACGGCGGATGCCAAGCATTTCAATCACTTCATTCATCTTGGGTTCACATCGTCCAGCATAGATAGGGCGGCACAGCAGAGCGCGCCGACGAGCAAGGAGGTAGCGGCTTTGGCCATCAAATATATTAACTAATTTAGCGAAAAAACCAAAGCTTAGCGTCAGATTTAAGAAAGCCTTGGGAAAGCCGCGGTTGCTTGCGGCGCAGCAAAGCTCGCTCCAAGGCTTCACTTTCAAGGCGGTGACGCTTTCTAGCTTGCGTTATCGCGGGCCATCAATCGTTGATTCCATGAAAACGCCTCATATTTCGGCGAATTCCGCAGCCTAAGCGCCAAAGCGCGCTGTTTGCCACATCGATCCGCCTCAACTCAACACGAATTCGTTTGTTCCGCCAAACACATCCCGACCGGATCGTTCCAAAATGTCTGTTTTCGATGCAATTGGTCATCCCTCCGGCGCGCTCAGAGGGCGTTACGCGCGCCGCGGCTTTTCCGAATTTGCCGAATGGCTCGAAGCGCCGGCATGGACGAGCCGAGCCAGCGCGCTGGCAGCGATCGCGCTCATCGGGTTCACCGGTTTGGCGCTTGCCTGCTGGCTGATCGGCGGATCTGTCGTTCCATGGGACTCCAAAAATCATTTCTATCCGATGTTCCGCTTCCTCGCCGACGCTTTGCGCCATGGCGAAATCCCGCTCTGGAATCCTTATCATTTCGCCGGCCATCCCGCCGTCGCCGATCCGCAATCCCTGCTCTTCACGCCGAGCATGGTTCTGTTCGCGCTGGTTGCGCCCGACGCGTCGATGCAATGGTTCGACGCTGTCATCCTCGCCCACCTCGCCTTCGGCGGGCTTTGCGTCCTGGGGATATGCCGCCAACGGCGCTGGCATCCCACCGGCGCGGTGCTTACGGCGCTGATTTTCATGCTCGGAGGCGCGGCGTCATCGCGGCTGCAACATACCGGGATGATCATTTCCTATTCATTCTTCCCTGCGGCCTTCTGGTGTCTCGACATCGCGCTCGAGCGGCGCTCCTACCGCTTTGCGCTGGCGTTTGGCGTTTTCGCCGCGCTGATGGCGCTTGGGCGCGATCAGGTCGCTTATCTGCTTTGCATGGTTCTTGCGGCCCGCGTGATCTTCGCCGCTCTCCAATCCGGTTCGCCCGTTGCCTATATCCATGCGAGACTCGGCGTTCTATCGCTTGCGGCCTTGGTGATTGGCGCCATTCTCTTCGTCCCGGCGGTGCTGACCATGCAATTTCTAGGCGACTCGAACCGGCCAGGCATCGCCTTTGGTGTCGCGGCTGCTGGTTCGCTCGCGCCGGTCAATCTGATCACACTCTTCGTGCCAAATTTCTTCGGATCGCTTGACCATCTTTATGATTACTGGGGTCCCGACTACACGACCATGAAGCAGGCCGATTGGACAGATCGCGCCGTCGATTATCTCTTCGTCGGCACTTTACCTGTCATCCTTTTTGTCTGGCACGGCCTTGGCGCAGGACGTCTTTTCAACCGCGGAATCCGCTTTTTTCTGATTATTTTCTGCGCCGCCCTGCTCTACTCCCTCGGCCGATACACGCCGTTCTTTTCTCTCGCTTTCGACTGGATACCGGGCGTATCGCTGTACCGCCGTCCGGCCGACGCGACCTTCATTCTCAATCTGGCGCTCGCCTTCGGCGCCGGTTACATGCTCGATCGCTATGTCGTCGACGGACTGCCGAGCTTGCTTTTCTCCACGCCGCGATGGCTAGGCTTGGCGGTCGCCGCGGCGACCGCGCTGGCGGTCGCGGTTCTGATTGGCGCCGGTCTCGCCTTCTCGCTGCGGGAGGGCCGCGTATTAACTTCGCTCGGCCAGCTTGCCCTCTCCTCTGCGATCGCCTTAGCTGGAATAGCAATTCTGTTCACGTTGCGAGACCGTCGACGCCGAGCCTTGGCGGCGGGGCTGTTCGTTCTCGTCAGCGGCGGCGAAATTCTTTGGCGAAACGCCGCCTCTCCACTCAACGCCGAACCCGTCGACCGCTACAGCGTCTACGCCAAAATGACGCCGGGCGACGCCGCCGGTCTCGCCATGCTGCGGCGCGACATTGCCAACAAGACCCGCGACGGCGATCATCCGCGCGTCGAGATCCTCGGCCTTCCGGGCCCTTGGCAAAACGCCTCGATGATGCTGAAGCTCGAGAACACCGTCGGCTATAACCCGCTTCGGATCGACGGCTACGAACGCGCGGTTGGTCCAGGCGACAACGCCGGCGATCCGAACTTGCGTCATTTCCCCGGCACGTTCCGCGGCTACAAGTGCCACCTCGCTTCCTTGCTCGGCCTCGAATATCTAATCCTCGATCGCCCCTTGACGCATCTGCCGCGTCACGTTCCCCGCCCCATGGCGACGTCAATCTACTCGAGCGACACAATGTATATTT
Source organism: uncultured Alphaproteobacteria bacterium (assembly GCA_963789645.1). Lineage (GTDB taxonomy): Bacteria > Pseudomonadota > Alphaproteobacteria > Rhizobiales > Beijerinckiaceae > Methylocapsa. The sequence goes on from CAWBLM010000014.1 coordinate 199,298, forward strand.
ACAAGCTGGGCAACGCGGCGCCGCGCGCCTATTTCGCTCCCGAGATCAAGACCGTCGATAGCGAGCAAGTCCTCAACGATCATGTTTTCCCCGACTTCGACCGATCGCACGAAGCGCTGATCGACCTGGACAGCGTCGCCAATCTCAAAGACGTGCGCGAGCGCGTTTCCGACGCCAGTTTCAACGCTCCGGTTGAGGCCCCGGATTCCTCGACTGTGGAGATCAGCAAATATTCCGACAACGCTGTGACGATCGACGTCAACGCGGACGAAGCCGGAATTGTGGTGCTGCATGATCTCTTTTATCCTGGCTGGGAAGCGCGGGTGGACGGCGAGCCGCGGCCGATTCTGAAAGCCAACATATTGTTTCGCGGCGTCGAAGTTCCACCGGGCCGTCACCGCGTCGAATTCGATTTTCGTCCGCTGTCATTTGCAAATTTGTCGGCCGCGGTTTCGAGAGTTTTGCACAGGAGCGGAGCGTCAGAAATCTGGTGAGGTTTGATTGGCGGATGGGTCTCGGGGCGTTTGCCAGCGAAGCGGATGCCCGCCTGCGCACAACGGAGGCGAGAAGGCGGAGATCTGACGAAAACGGCGGGGGCCGAAGCCTTGACGCCGTTTTGAGAATTGCCGCTGTCTTGCTTGCTGGCCTCTGGTTTGGAGGGCCGGTCATGGCCCAATCAGGGCCGTCCCCGACCAACAACAATCCGGTTACTCCGGCTTTGCACCTTCCAGCCGGCGAAGAGGCGCCCAAACCCGAGCCGGCGCCGGGAAATGTCCTGCACCTTTCGGCGGTCCTCAGCCCGACGGATGCCCAACCGGTTCAAGGCGGCATTCATTGGCGCGTTTTCGATGAAAAGAAGGAGCCCGATGGATCGCACGCGCTCGTCGCGGAGACTACGGACTCGACCCCCGCGCTAACGCTTCGCGACGGTAATTTCATCGTTCACGCTGCTTTCGGCCTCGCCGGCGCGACAAAACGCGTGACGATAAGCGGTAAAGGAGTAAGCGAAAGGCTGGTCCTCAACGCCGGCGCCTTGCGCGTCATCGGCATGCTTGGCGACGCGCCGATCAGTCGAGCGAAATCCCAGATCGATGTCTATGTGCCGGAGCGCAATAATTCAGAAGCAAAACTCGTCGCCAATGGCAAGTCGGGCGATACGATCGGCCTGCCCGAAGGCAATTACCATGTCGTTTCGACGCTGCTCGACCCGCAGAGCAATGGCTCCGTCAATTCGACCAATTCCGTGATCAGCGCCGATCTGCACGTGCAGGCGGGCAAATTGACGGACGCGTCCTTGCGTCACCGCGCCGCGACGATGACTTTGAAACTGGTCAGCGGACCCAGCGGCGAAGCGCTCGCCAACACGTCCTTCACGATTCTTACCCCCGGCGGCGACGTTATTCGCGAAATGATCGGGGCTTTCCCCTCGCTGGTCCTCGCCGAAGGCGAATATGTCGCCATCGCCAGGCATGACAACAACGTCTACCAGACCAACTTCAAGGTTGAATCCACCGTCGACCGGGACGTCGAGGTTTTGGCGAAATAGAGCTACGGCCTCGGGCGCAAAAATTCGCGCCCGATCGAGGCGGCGTCGAAGCCGCCGCGCTTTACGCTTCGAGCGAAAGGTAGGTTCAGGCCGCCTTCAGATTGGCAATTTCGCCTTCCGCGGCTTTGATGGCCTGGACCTTAAGCTCAGGCCCCACGGAAAGGCCTTCGGCGCGGACGATTTCGATGTCAGGGATGCCGATGAAGCCAAATACCGATCGTAAATAAGATTCCTGATGGTCGAAGGCCGCCGCCGGCCCGCCTTCCGAAAAAACCCCGCCGCGCGAGGAGGCGACGACCACCCGTTTGCTTCCAGCAAGCCCCTCGGGGCCTTTCGCCGAATAGCGGAAGGTTTTTCCGGCGACGACGATCCGGTCGATCCAGGCCTTCAGCTGGCTCGAAATCCCGAAATTATACATTGGCGCTCCGAGCACCACGATGTCGGCGGCGATAAACTCATCGAGAAGCTTGCCGCCCAATGTGAGATCGGCCTGGACGTCTGGGCCTGCTGGCGGCGATCCTGGTTGCCGTGCTGCAATATGAGAACCGGAGAGATGAGGCAGCGGCTCGCTGGCGAGATCGCGGTAGGTGATCTCAAGATCCGGCGTCGCCTGGCGCAGCCTCGCAACAATATCGGCGGAAAGCTGGCGGCTGACGGAAAAGCTGCCGAGGATGCTGGAATTGATATGCAGAAGTTTCATGGACCAGAACCTTTTTGTGGTATATATTTGTAACTTAGATACTATGCGTGCCTGGCCAAAGGCGCAAGGAGGCACATTTTTGGAACAAGGTCACACCCATGTGCCCGGCCAATGCGCCCGCGTCGCGCCGGTCTTGGCGCGAATCGGCGACAAATGGAGCATTCTCGTCGTCATGCTTTTGGGAGACGGCCCGATGCGCTTTAACGAGCTGCGCCGGCGCATCGGCGGGATATCTCAGCGAATGCTGACCTTGACCGTGCGCGGACTGGAGCGCGACGGCTTTTTGATGCGGACCGTTTTTCCGACCATCCCGCCGCGCGTCGATTACGAATTGACGGCGCTCGGGCATTCCCTGCTGGTTCCCGTCGCCGCTCTGGGCGACTGGGCGATCCAAAATGTCTCCGACATCGAAGACGCCCAACGCCGTTTTGATCAAGCGGCGGGCAAGGATGCCAATGGCCGTCGCCCGGAGCCGACCTCACCCATGATCTTCGTCAAATGAATAGCGATTGCGTTTTCCCGGCCATCGCGAGCGCGGCAAAAATATTGATAGCGGACGCCGGAGGGATCACGGAGGGAGCGAGGCTTCTTCGCGCAGAAAAGCTGGTCGCCTTCCCCACGGAAACTGTCTATGGGCTTGGCGCGGACGCCACGTCGGATGCCGCCGTCGCGCGCATCTACGCGGCGAAGCGGCGCCCGAATTTCAATCCGCTCATCGCCCATGTCGGGAGCTTCAAGGAGGCCGAGGCGCAGGGCATGTTTTCGGCCGCCGCCCGCCGGCTCGCCGTACGCTTCTGGCCGGGGCCGTTGACGCTGGTTCTCCCGGCGGCCGCCACCGCGACAGTGTGCGTGACGGCGCGGGCCGGGCGATCGACCATCGCATTGCGCATTCCGGCGCATCCGGCAGCGCTGAGCCTCGTCGCCGCGGCGGGGCGCCCGATCGCCGCGCCCTCAGCCAATCGCTCCGGGCGGGTCAGTCCCGTGACGGCGGCTCATGTGCTCGAGGATCTCGGCGGCGATATCGACCTCATTCTCGACGGCGGACTCTGCGCCGTCGGCGTCGAATCGACCATCGTCGCCTGTCTCGACGGACCGCCTCGCTTGCTGCGCCCCGGCGGTCTTTCCCGGGCCCAGATCGAGGCGGCATTTGGCGCCAAAATCGCGGGCGCCGAACACGCGGGCGCGATCATTGCGCCGGGCGCGCTCGCCTCGCATTATGCGCCGCGCGCCAAACTGCGTCTTGATGCGGCGACACTCAAACCAGATGAGGCGGGGCTGGATTTCGGCGGACGCTTTTCTCCGCGTCAGAATGTGCGCGACCTTTCGCCGACGCAAAATCTCGATGAGGCGGCGGCCAATTTTTTTGCTTTCTTGCGCGAACTCGACGGGCTTGGACCAGCTTCGATCGCCGTCGCGCCGATCCCGCGCGAGGGCCTCGGCGAGGCGATCAACGACAGGCTGAGGCGCGCCGCCGCGGCGCGCTAGAGGCCGGTTCCCCCCAATTCCCTCTCAATTATTGGGATCAATCACGTGGACCGATCCCCTCCAAAGTCGCCGTCATCTGGCAACCGCCCCCTTCGGGCAGCTGCCGGTCGATGTTCTGTTCTTCGTGATAAGTATTTGCGATATAGAGCTTGAAACGGTCGGCAGTTAGTCGATTCTTAAACACTGGGCGCAAAATTCGCGGCTGGGTTGAAGCGCATGGGGTGGCGTCGTGCCGGATAGCCTCGTTCAGCTTTTGCGCTGGTACGCCGATATGGGCGTCGATATTGCGCTCGATGCCATGCCGCACGACCGCACGGTCGAAGCGCGATTGTCTGATCGAGCAATCGCGCCGCAGGGCCGCGGCGAGGAGCGGGAAAAAAAGAGGCGCCTCCCACGCGGCCGCCGACAGTCCCTGCGCCTGCCGCGGCGCGCGAAACGCACCTTTTGGCGCCGGCCCACAATCTTGAGCAGGACGCGCGGGAAGCTGCGGCTTCGGCCCAAAATCTCGCGGAATTACGCCAACAGCTGCTTCGATTTTCAGGATGCAGCCTGAAAGCGACGGCGACGCAACTCGTCTTCGGGGCTGGCGAGGCGGGAGCTGAGGTCATGTTCGTAGGCGAAGCGCCAGGCGCCGACGAAGACCGTCAGGGCGTCCCGTTTGTCGGCCGCGCAGGTCAATTGCTGGACAAGATGCTGGCGTCCATAAGGCTCGATCGCAACAAGATCTATATCGCCAATGTGGTCCCGTGGCGTCCGCCCGGCAACCGCACGCCGACGCCGCTCGAAACAGCCGCCTGCCTGCCATTTATCCGGAGACAGATCGAACTCGTCGCCCCTAGATTTCTGGTCTGTCTCGGCGCGCCCTCGGCGCAGACGCTGCTCGGCTCGAAAGAGGGAATCACACGGCTGCGTGGGCGCTGGTTCGATTATCTGGCCGGAGACGAGAGGATCAAGGCGCTCGCCATGCTGCATCCGGCCTATCTCCTCCGGCAGCCGGCGCAAAAGAAACTGGCGTGGCAGGATTTGCGGCTGCTGGCTAAGGGGATCGCCCGGCTCCCAGGGCGGCGTTGATAAAACATCGCTTGAAAAGACGCCGGGAGATGGCCTTTAGATAAGGCGCGGAAGACCGGGCGTAGGTCGGATCAAAGACGATTGCAGCTTTGTCTATCACCGCTTGACTGCTAGACGCGAACGAAAAGGTTAGGTTCATACTAGCCAGGAGCCGGTCATGAGATGGGAAGATTTTCGCCGTTCCGACAATATCGAAGATCGGCGCGGCGAGACGCAATACGCCGGCGGCGGCTCAGGCATTGGCGGCGGCGGGCTTGGCATCGGCGCGATGGTCATCTTGGGTCTGATTGGCTGGGCGCTCGGAATTGATCCGCGGCTTTTGGTCGGCGGCGCCGAAATGCTTAGTCACGTGCGCCATAACGCCCCCTCGCAGAGCGCGCCTAACTCCCCACCATCCACTCAGACGGGCGTTCCCTCCGATCAGATGGGACAGTTCGTCGCCGCCGTTCTCGCCGAAAACGAGGACGTCTGGAGCGACATCCTGCCGACGCAAAAAGGGGTCGCCTATGTCAAGCCGAAGCTGGTTTTATATGGCGGCTCCACGCGTTCCGGCTGCGGCGGCGCCAGCGCGGCGATGGGGCCGTTCTATTGCCCCAAAGACCAGAAAGTCTATCTCGACACGTCGTTCTTTCGCGATATGAAAGAGCGCCTCGGGGGCGGCGGCGATTTCGCCTACGCATATGTCATCTCGCATGAAATCGGCCATCACGTTCAAAATTTGCTTGGCATTTTGCCTCGGGTTCAGGAGGCGCAGATGCGCGCGTCGAGCAAGGAGCAGGCTAACGCCATTTCGGTTCGCGTCGAGCTCATGGCCGATTGCCTCGCCGGCGTATGGGCGGCGAATGCTCAGCGAAAATATCAAATCCTCCAGCCTGGCGATATCGATCAGGCGGTGCGGACGGCGCAAGCGATCGGCGACGACCGTTTGCAGCGGCGGTCGCAAGGCTATGTCGTTCCGGATTCTTTCACGCATGGGTCGGCGGCGCAGCGTGAGCAATGGCTCAACGCCGGATTGAAATCCGGCGAAGTCGACGCCTGCAATACATTTGCTAGATAGAGCGCCGCCTCAACCAATCCGGCGAGCGCGCGTGCGCAACGTCGTCGCCGGAGTGACGGATCGCGCCAGCGCTGCCAGTCTTCCGGCATGCGTCGCAAGGCACCTGTCTCGCGGCGCGATCAGGCCGGCAAGGGGAGCGATGCCGGGAAAAAGACGCTCGATGAAGCTTTCCGGAGCGGCGCGCAGGAGCGCCGCCCGCCTGCGGACGCTTCTTGGATCCGCGCACGCTTTCAAGAAGTCTCCTACCTCCTCGATAAATCCGGCCTGCGGGGCGAAGCCCGAACGAAGCAACAAAACAATCGGCCCATGCGCGGCCTCGATCGCGCGGCGAAACCATTCGCTCTCGCCCGCCGCCTCGATGAGGCCGCAGCCGGCATGATCCGCGACAACGTCCAGCCCCTGCTCCGCTGGACCGGCGATCGCAACATCGGCGAGAAGACCCTCGATATTCGCCTTCACCAGTGAACTCAGAGTTCGGACCAACGCTTCCACAGGATCGAGGCGGCGCGGTTGACGAATGAGCTCATAGAGCACGATGGCTGAGAGCATGAGCGAGCCTGATTTTAAGTCGCGTTCAATGCGACGCGGATGATTGTCATGGCGCAAATGTGGCATAGTGCAGTCGTCGCCACTGCAAATGTTGCGTCGCTCATCTTTTGGCGCCTTCGAACCCGCGAATTCAGCGCGAATTTCTGAATTCAAGCGTTGTGGAGAATGTAGGATGGATTTCTATGCCTGAATTGGCGGCGACGGATAAGACGGTGATAGTGAAGATGAACAGGTTTGCTCTATGAGCCGGGCGCGCGACCAATTCGAAATCACCACGGACATCCTGATGCGGGCCTATTCCATCGGCCTGTTCCCGATGGCTGAAAGCGCCGAAGATCCCAATCTTTTCTGGGTCGATCCCGAGGTGCGGGGAATTTTTCCGCTCGATCAAATCATCGTCTCAAAGAGCCTCGCGAAGACCCTTCGCTCGGATTCGTTCGAGGTCAGGGTCGACCATGATTTCGACGCTGTGATCGACGGCTGCGCGGCCTCTTATCCGGATCGAGAAAAAACCTGGATCAATCATCGAATCCGGCGCCTCTATCGCCAACTTTTCGATCAGGGCCGCGTCCATACTGTCGAAGCGTGGCATCACGGAGCTCTCGCCGGCGGGCTTTATGGCGTCCATCTCGGCGGCGCATTTTTTGGTGAAAGCATGTTTCATCGCAAGACGGACGCATCGAAGGTCGCTCTCGTGCATTTGGCGGCGAGGCTGCGCCGCGGCGGATTCAGCCTGCTCGACGCGCAGTTCGTGACGCCGCATCTTGCCTCGCTCGGCGCCATAGAGACGCCAAAGGACGAGTATAGGCGCCGCCTCGCCCAGGCCATCGCGGGACGGGCGAATTTCTGGATCTGGCCAAAACAGCATCTTGTTTCCGGCGCCGAAGCCCTTGCCGTTTTGCGGATGGGCGCGAACGGTCGTCCGGCGTCATGACGCATCGCGATCGAGCAAGGATTTGAGTTTTTCGCCTTCGCTTTCGCTCAGGGGAACGGCCGCCAGTAAAATTGCCTGCTTGCGTCGGGAACTGAGAAGAATCGCGGCGCCGCCGATCAGAAGAATGAGCAGGGGCGCGGCCCACAGAAAGGCCGTTTCGGCCTTCAAAGGGGGCTTCAACAAAATGAAATCGCCGTACCGCCGCACGAGGTAGGCGCGGATCGCATCGTCGCTGTCGCCGGCCTTTAGACGCTCGCGAATGAGAAGGCGCAGGTCTTTTGCGAGGGGCGCGTGCGAATCGTCGATGGACTCGTTCTGGCATACCATGCAGCGCAATTCGGCCGAAAGGCTGCGGGCCTGCGCCTCGAGCTTCGCGTCGGGAAGAATTTCGTCGGGCTCGACGGCTCGCGCTGACAGCGGGGCCAGCGCGACGGCCGCAACTAACGCCCATTTGCGCAGATAAAGCTGCATGTCATTCCGCCGGCGCGGGATTGGCCGCGACCGCCTGGCGGGCTCTGCGTCCAACGCCGACGCGAAAGCTCGCGTCGCTTAACGACAATCCACCGCCAAAGGCCATAATGAGACCGCCGATCCAGATAAAGGCGACCAGCGGTTTCCAGAAGATGCGGGCGTTAACCTTACCGTCCGGGGCGGCGTCGGCGATGCTCATATAGACTTGGCCGAGACCGAGCGTCGCGATGCCGGCTTCCGAACGGCTGGTCCGCCGCGAGGGATAGGAGCGCGTCGCCGGCTCGATGACGGCCTTGACGACGCCGCCTGAGCGTATTGTCGTCCTTCCGACAAGTTCGGAATAATTTGGCCCCTTTCGGCCTGAAATGCCTTCGTAGATGAGCTGATAGGGGCCGATTTCCACCGTTTGCCCCGGCGTCAAGGTCATAATTCGCTCGGCGCCCCAGCCAGTTGCAGCAAGGCCAAGCAAGGTGACTCCAATTCCGGCATGGGCGAAGGCCGTGCCCAAGGCCTGACGCGGGATGCGGGCGAGCCGTTGCTTTGTGACGGCGAGCGAAGAAGCGCCGCCAAACAGGCGCCGGCTGACATCCGAGAATGCGCCGAGGATGACATAGGCGGCAAGACCCGAAAGGACAACGCTTGAAGCGGGTCCGCCGCGCCACGCCGCGAGCGCAAGCGTGAAAATTGCGGCGGCGCCAACAGCGTAGCTTAATCTTTGCGCCGCGGCGAGGAGGTCGCCCCGCTTCCAGGCAAGCGATTGCCCTATCGGCATCAAAATGAAGAGCGGGATGAACAGAGGAACGAAGGTAAGGTTGAAGAAGGGAGCGCCGACCGAGATTTTTTCCCCTGTCAGAGCTTCCAGCGCCAACGGATAAAGGGTGCCGACGAAAACTGTGGCGCAGCAAGTGGTGAGGAGGAGATTGTTGAGGACGAGGGCGCCTTCGCGCGAGATCGGCGCGAACACGCCCCCTTGCTTCAACCCGCCTGCGCGGGCGGCGAACAGCGTCAGGGACCCGCCGATGAAAAGCACCAGGATGAGGAGAATAAAAATCCCGCGCATCGGATCGCTGGCGAAGGCGTGCACCGACGTCAGGACGCCGGAGCGAACGAGGAAGGTGCCGATCAACGATAGCGAGAAAGCCAGGATAGCGAGAAAAATCGTCCAGACTTTGAGAGCTTCGCGTTTCTCCATGACGGCAGTGCAATGCAGAAGAGCGGTGGCCGCGAGCCAGGGCATCAGGGAGGCGTTCTCAACCGGGTCCCAGAACCAGAAGCCGCCCCAACCCAGAGTGTAATAGGCCCAATACGAACCCATCGCTATGCCAAGCGTCAGGCAGATCCAGGCGATCAGCGTCCACGGCCGGACGAATCGCGCGAACACCGCGTCGATGCGCCCGCAAATCAGCGCCGCCGCGGCGAAGGAATAGGTGATCGAGAGCCCGACATAGCCAAGATAAAGCAGCGGGGGATGGATCGCGAGGCCGGGATCTTGCAACAGGGGATTGAGGTCGTTGCCTTCGGCAGGCGGGGCAGCGAGCCGCGCGAAGGGATTGGAGGTCAGCAAAATGAACAACAGGAAAGCCGCGCTGATCCAGGATTGGACGGCGAGCGTGTTGGCGCGCAGATCCCCAGGCATGTTTGATGAAAACAGCGCGACGGCGGCGGCGAAAATGGCCAGAACCAGGACCCACAGCAGCATGGAGCCCTCATGATTGCCCCAGACGCCGCTGATCTTGTAAACGAGAGGCTTCGCCGAATGTGAGTTCTCGACGACGTTCAAGAGCGAAAAGTCGGACGTCACATGGGCGTAGGTCAGCGCGAAAAACGCATAGGCGATGAGCGCGAAACTCATCAAAGCGATAGAGGGAGCAACCGCCATCAGACGCCGGTCGCCTTTGACGCTTCCCCATACCGGCAGGATCGAGTTGACGAGCGCCAGGGCCAAAGCCAGGACAAGGGCGTAATGGCCGGTTTCGACGATCATCTCTGCCTCATGCTCATTTGACGCTCGCAGCTTGCGCGCCCGCTTGCGAGGCTGGGCTGGCGCCCGCGTCCTCCCGCCAGACGCCTTGCTTTTTCAGGGCGTCGGCCACCTCGCGGGGCATGTAGCGCTCATCATGCTTGGCGAGAACGCTGTCGGCGCGAAACAGATGGTCCGGCCCGAGGGCGCCTTCAGCGACCACGCCCTGCCCTTCGCGGAACAGATCCGGCAGCAGGCCGGTGTAGGTCACCTCGACGTCCTGTTTCATATCGGTGACGGCAAAGCGCACTGTCTGCCCGCCCTCGCGCCGCAGCGAGCCGGGTTTGACGAGGCCGCCAAGCCGAAGCCTCGCGCCGTTTGGCGCCGCCTTTTGCGCCAATTCGCTCGGGCCATAGAAAAACACGATATTGTCGCGCAGGGCGAACATCACGAGGCCCACGGCGAGGCCGATGGCGGCAAGACCCGAGGAGATCAACACAAGACGTCGTTGTTTGCGGGTCATGACGGCGCTCACCCCTCAAGCCCGAGTTCGCGGGCGAGCTCGTCGATGCGGCCGGTCGCCGCGGCATCGCCAGCAAGACTGCGTTTTGCATCGGTCAACGCGGAACGCGCCTTGTCGGATTCCTTGAGAACCGCGTAAGCGCGCACGAGGCGAAGCCAGCCTTCGACATCCCGTCCATTTTGCGCGAGACGGGCGGCGAGCTTGTCGACCATGCCATGAATGGCAGTGGCCTGATCTGCGCCAGACATGTCTGCAATTTTTGCCGCGAGAGCGGGATTTGCGCCGGGTCCGCTCGCGGCCGCTTCGGCCTGCGACGGCTCCGGCGCGCCGCTCAGCATCGCGAGGTTTTCGCGTAGCGACGCCGCCCACGGCGCATCCGGCGGCGATTGCGCGAGGAGTTTTTCCCATATATCCCGCGCGTTTGTGTTGTCGCCCGCTTGCGCGGCGGCAAGGCCGAGGTAGAAGCGGGGACGCGGCGCCGCCGGATCCTTGGCCGTTGCGGTCTCGAAGGCGGCTTTCGCCTCTGGCGTAACCTGACCGTTGGCCGCAGCGACGAGAGCTTGGCCATAGAGAGCCTGCCGCTCCGGCGTATCGCCATTCAGTCGCAAAGCGCTGGCATACGCGCTGGCGGCGTCGTCATAACGTCCCATCCTCATATATACCGGCGCGATCACCTCGTAACCCCGGCCGTCTTGCGGATTTTGCGCCAGGTGCTCTTCGATCTTGGCGACCGCCGCCAAAAGATCCATGCGCGCCGGTGTCTCCTGAAGCCTGGCCGCAAGGGGGAGATCCGGCAGGTTCGGATGCCCGATCGCCCCATAAAGAGCCAGAGTCAAACCCGGCACAAAGATAAACGCTGCGATCGCGGCGAAACGGACGTTGATTCCGGCGGTCGCGGCTGAGGGCTCGACGGGCGCTTTCGCGGCGGCGAGCAGGCGGCGCGCGGCCTCAGCCTTCGCGCCCTCGATGTCGGACGAGCCGACGAGTCCGTCAGCCGCGTCGCGCTCGATCTCGGCGATCTGCGACTTATAGAAGGCGACGTCGATCGCGCTTCGAGTCAAGCCGCGTGGCGTTCGCGCGAGCGGCCACACGACGCTCAGCACCGCAGCGCCCGTCAAAAGTGCAAAAACGACCCATAACATAGGCGCCTTCATAGTCATTGGCGCGGCGCTTGCAAAGGACCTTGCGTTCACGAACGCATTGAAGAGAGCGCGTTCAACGCCGCAGGCAGCCGCAGTTCGGCGCGAAGTCCACCCATGGGGCTGGCGTCTAGACTTAAACCGCCGCCGTACATTGTCGCAAGATCGGCGACGATCGACAGCCCGAGGCCAGATCCCGGCTTGGTTTCGTCGAGACGGCGGCCGCGCGCCAGGGCGACTGCGCGAAGCTCCGCCACGAGCCCAGGCCCGTCATCGTCGATAACGACGCTAAAGAACGAGCGTTCGACCGTTGTTTCGGAAAGTTCCCGACGTACGGAGATGGCGACGGAGCTTCTCGCCCATTTGCCGGCATTATCGACGAGATTGCCGATCATTTCCTCAAGGTCTTGACGTTCGCCGAGGAAGCGGACCGGCTGGGTCATGTCCAGAGCGAAGCCAATGGCGCGCTCGGCATAGATTTTCTCGAAGGCGCCGATGAAGGATTCGGCGACGGGTTTCACATCGGTCGCGCTCGTGATCGTTCCCGCTCGAACCGCGGCCCTGGCGCGATCGAGATAGTAGCCGACCTGATCGCGCATAATCGCAGTCTGCTCCTTGACCTTGCTGGCGAGCGGGCCTGGCTCGAACGCAGCTTCGTTGATGATGACGCTGAGCGGCGTCTTCAGGGCATGAGCGAGATTGCCGACCTGAGTGCGAGCGCGCTCGACCACCGCGCGATTGGCGCCAATGAGAAGATTCAATTCGCTGGCGAGCGGCGCGATGTCCGACGAAAACGCGCCTTCGATCGATTCGCTCTCCCCGCGGCGGATCGCAGCCACCCCTTCACGCAATTGCCGCAGCGGAGCAAGGCCATAGCGCAGTTGCAATGCGGACGAACCGGCCAGCGCAACCGCCAAAACCGAGAACGTGGCGACGAGGGCAATCTCGAACCGTCGGATCGCCGTCTCGATTTCCTCAGTCGGCGCCGCCACCTGAACGAGATAGACGCCGTCGTCACCGGCGTCGATGGTTCGCTCGACGATGCGCAGGCGCCGGTCGTCGGGACCCTTCACGTAGCCGCGGCGCGCCCCGCCTGCGCCCAGAGGAACGCCGGATTCGGATAGCCGCGGCAATTGCGCGGCGAACAGCGATCGCGAACTCCTGATCTGGGGCTTTTCGGTATCGAGCCGGGTGATTTGCCAATACCAGCCGGACAGAGGCAACGCGAACTCGGGATCGCTCAATTCATCGGGGCCCATCCGGCCGCTTTCTCCGGGCGTCGCGATATCGGTGACGAGGGCCTGCAAATAAACGTTGAGACGCTCATCAAAATTGCTTTCCGCCGCCCGCTCATAGACCGTCGAGAGCACAAGGCCAGCGATCAGCAGAATGGCGAAACTCAATATCGCGGCAGACAGGAACAGCCGCTGGGCGATCGAGGCCTTTTTCGGCGTTGCCATCTTTGCACCGTCCCATCGTCGCGGTCCCGCTCTCGCTTCGATCCTGATTCGCCGCCGGCGCCATCACTGGCTTGCGGATGGATCGGAGCGGCTGGCGATGGCGCCCCCGGCTTTGGCTTCGGGCGGCGACAGGACATAGCCGAGCCCGCGCACCGTCTGGATCACGTCGACGGCAAGCTTTTTTCGCAGCCGCCCGACGAACACCTCGATCGTATTCGAATCGCGATCGAAATTCTGATCGTAAAGATGTTGAACGATTTCCGCGCGTGAAATGAGTTTGCCCTGGTGATGCATCAGATAAGAGAGCAGGCGGTATTCGTGAGAGGTGAGTTTGACGGGAGCGTCATCGACGCAAACGCGCCCGGCGCGTTCGTCAAGGCTGACCGGCCCGCACGAAAACATGCTGGACGCATGACCGGCGGCGCGCCGCAACAAAGCGCGAAGCCGGGCCAAAAGCTCCTCAATATGGAACGGCTTCGTGAGATAGTCGTCTGCGCCGGCGTCAAAGCCCTGGACCTTTTCGCCCCAGCGATCGCGCGCGGTCAAGATCAGGACCGGCGTGGCGCGCCCTGCTTTCCGCCATTCGGTCAGCACCGAAACGCCGTCTTTCTTAGGGAGGCCGAGATCGAGGACAATCGCATCATACGGCTCGGTATCGCCCAAAAACCAGCCTTCCTCGCCGTCGAAGGCTCGGTCGACAGCATAACCTTGGCGCTCCAGCACGGCGACGATCTGACGGTTAAGGTCCTTGTCATCCTCGACGACGAGCAGACGCATGGCGACTCCCTAAGCTTGGTCGATTGGCGGAGCATCGCCGCAAAGATGCGACATGATCCACATGCCTCTGATTTGACGCTTGAACCCATTCGAGAAGCAGGCAATTTTTCAGAAGGGATCACGCCCCTACCGTTAGTGCTGATTTGCGGATTTCGATTCGATGATCTTTCCGGTCTTCGCATCGAATTGGCTTCGAACGATTCTTCCATCGCGACGCAATAGGCTGATCTCATAGACGAAATTATCATCGCGCCGGCACAATTTCGCGGCGAGCGCTTGCGCCTCGAAGCGCGCCGCCGCCTTTTGCATCGAGCGAAAGGGTTCAGACAGCCCCTGGGCGGCGATCTTCTCGCGTGTTTCCGCCGTGGAATAGCATTCCATCTTCTGCGCCGGCTGCGCTTTCGCTGCGCCGCAAAACCAGGCGCCGGCCACGAAACCGGCGCAGATGACGGCGAGGGAGAAAAAAGTGAGGACGGACATAGGCTAAATCTGCCCAAGCGAGACTGAACAACGGATGAACAGCAGCCGCTTTGGCCTGTTTGTTGCGACGCTCCGCCTGCTTGGCTTGCTTCGCCGGCCATCTCGGAAGCTCAGTAAGGCCGGAACTCACGCCTTGTCTCGCTTTTGCCCTGTAGCGAAATGGCGTCAAGGCGGGCTATTGTAGCGCCAGCGTTCCTCGCCGCCAGAGAGAGCTGGAGACGGGCGGTGTGTTGCAGATTTCTCCGCGAGACCCACCCGACTCCGCAATTTACGCTTTGGACCGGCGATCCCCGGCGCAGATGACGTCCGCAAAGATCGCGTACGCTTGCTTTGCGCCAAGCTCCGAGCGCCGCCCCATGCTGTCCTCATCGAACCGCAGAGAGCATTAATCGCCGCGACGCTGCGAGATGAAAGGACCGACGATATTCATTGCTTTAATTGGAAGGCTCAGTTAAACGGCCCTTCGCCGGGGCCTTTGGGCCCGGATGTCAGCGGAGGAAGCCAACCCGGATCGATACCGCGATCGACTGAGCGTCCCATATAGACAGGATCGTTCCTGTTTCCGGTCGCGTGGCCACTCGACGCGTGATCGAACCATGGATCGAACCTTGTGGCGCTGTAGTCCGAAGCATCCCGGGCGTAAACGGACACGGACGCCACGGATAACATGGCGGCAGAGAGAACTGTAACGAGCTTCACGATTTCTATTTCCTTGATTTTATTTCCGTGGATTTCGAGCTTGTTGCGTCTGACGCAACAAGCTCGAATTTGAGCGCTCGGGCCATTAACGTTCATCGGCGGAAAAGAGTTTGCACTGCAGCATGCGGCGCGTTGACCCAGGCCTCGCCGTCGCCGTTCGATAGCGGCCCTTACATGCTTCGCCCGAATATGGAAAAATCTGCGAAGCTCCGATCGCAAAGGCGACGACAATGACGACAGGCTTCTCTTCGGATTTTTTCGTTTCAACGAATTGGCTGACTGAGCAGCTCGGCGCACCGGATCTCGCGATCATCGACGCGAGTTTCTTCATGCCGGCGGAAAATCGCGACGCTAAAGCGGAATATCTCGCGGGACATATCCCAGGAGCCGTCTTTTTCGACATCGACGCGATCGCCGACCATACGACTCCGTTGCCGCATATGCTGCCGGCGCCTGAGGACTTCGCGGCCGCCGCGGGCAAACTCGGACTTAGCGAGAGCATGCGCATCATCGTCTATGATGCGTCAGCTCTGGTCGGCGCCGCCCGCGTCTGGTGGACCCTGCGGCTTTTTGGCGCAGAACACGTTACGATTTTGGAGGGCGGACTCCAGCAATGGCTCAAGGAGGGGCGCCCCTCGAGTCAGGTTGCAGGGAGCCGGAGCCCCGGGTTTTCACGCCCCGGTTCAATCGCCCGGGGGTCGTCGCCGCGCATGATGTCCTCAAAGCCAGCGAGGCGAACTCGGCGCAGATCGTCGACGCGCGCAGCGGCGCGCGGTTTACGGGCGAGGCGCCCGAACCGCGTCCTGGGTTGCGCTCTGGCCATATCCCAGACAGCCGCAGCGTTCCCTGGAACAAAGTTGCGGAGCACAGCAGAATCAAGTCGGCGAGCGAGGTTAAGAGCGCATTCGCTGAAGCTGGCATTGATCTCGAGCGGCCGATAATTACGACCTGCGGCTCCGGCGTTACGGCCGCAATCCTGCTGCTTGCCCTCGAGACCATCGGTAAAAGCGATGTCGCCCTTTATGACGGATCCTGGAGCGAATGGGGCGGCAGATCGGACTTGCCGGTCGCCGTCGGCGAGGCCTGAGCATCACGCTCTAGGGGATGGCCGGCCGCTGATGGCAGGCGCTAACTTGCCGCGGCCTGATTTTGGCGAAAGTGAAATCGCAGTCATGAAGGCAAAAGGGCTTGACGGCTCAAAAGGCTGAGCTATCATTAAGTTAAGCGCGAGTTGCGTGAACCCTAAAGGGTTCTCGGCGTTCGTAGCGTTAAGTGGAGCGTCCGGCGACCGCCGGATGTGGTTTGACCGACGCAGGCACGCGCTCGCGTTTTTCAGGATCAAGCCAGCTGGCCCGGAGAGGCTTCCACATTCCCCTCCCTTGGGGGGCTGCAGTCTTCACAGCGCATTGCTTCAACTCGCCTCGTGGCTGTGGCGAGAGAGCTTCCGCATGGAAGGGGAACATCCGCTCTCAACATTTGGAGTGACAACACATGTGTGATTATTCGCTTGAAATGTATGCTTCCCGGCCTGCCCGCGAGTCCGAGAAATATGTGACGACCCGCTTCCCGTCCGGAAGCATTGGCCTCGCCGCGCCCGGCGATTGCACGACCGCCGTCTGCGTCCAATATGACACCCACCTCAATCTCGAAGGGATTTCGAGCGATCTGCAAACCCGTCTGGGCGTGCAGCCGTCCGAGCATGTCATCTTCGCTCGACTTGAGCACGGCGCCTATCGCGATGGCGTGAAATTCGGCAACGGCAAGGAAATCTCGCTGCAGCTTCTTGGCTCCGGCGTTGGGATAACCCTTGTCGATACGCGCGCCGCACCGAAAAAAGAAGCGCCTGCGAAAGCTGAAGAGGTTTTGGAGCCGGCGGAATAATACGCGAACTACCCAAACGGACCCGCTCCGCCCATTGGTCGGGGCGGGTTTGTCGATTGTTTCGCTCAGATCGCTTAAACCCTGAGCAATGATGCGGCTTTTTGAGGCCTTTTGGTCTCGAATAACGCCAGCTGACGGTGGCTCGCGTTAATTCTGCGCCCCTAGTAGCTCCACAGCCCTGAATTTCTCGCCATCCTGCCATTTCAGCATCGGTCTAGCCGGTAAAATGCCGCGCTCGGCGATTTTCGCTGCATTTTTGGCCCGGCTATTGCTTTCTCTGAAAAAACTGGTCTCAAAACGGCAAAAAACGTCTGGAACGACGTTCTCGCGCATCAAAATGGCATTTTTGGTTTGCGGGTGGTAAATGCCGTTGGTTCCCTCCTTGACTTGATCCCACGATGCGACGCAAAAAACGCCAATGAAAAAGATCGAGGCGATTATCAAGCCTTTCAAGCTCGACGAAGTGAAAGAGGCGCTTCACGAGGCCGGCGTGGCTGGAATTACCGTCACCGAAGCGAAAGGCTTCGGACGGCAAAAAGGGCACACCGAACTCTACCGGGCGCCGAGTATATTGTCGACTTCCTGCCCAAAGTTAAGGTCGAGGTCGTCGTCGCCGATGGCATCGTGGACGGCGCTGTCGAAGCGATCCGGAGAGCCGCGCAAACCGGCCGCATCGGCGACGGCAAGATTTTTATCTCCAACATTGAGGGCGCGATCCGCATCCGCACGGGAGAGAGTGGGCCGGAAGCTATCTGACGCCCGAACTCGAGGATGGACGCGCCCGCGCCTTCAAAAATACGTTCCGCATTCAAATCAGACTGAGAGGCTTTGAAAATGACGAAGACCGCCGATGACGTGCTCAAGGAAATCAAGGATAACGACGTAAAATACGTCGATCTCCGCTTCACGGATCCGCGCGGCAAATGGCAGCATGTCACTTTCGACATCACGCTCATCGGCGAGGACACCTTCACCGAGGGACAGATGTTCGACGGCTCGTCGATCGCGGGCTGGAAGGCGATCAATGAATCCGACATGCTGCTGATGCCTGATCCCTCGACCGCCTCGATGGATCCCTTTTTTGCCGCGCCTACGATGGTCCTCGTCTGCGACGTTCTTGAGCCGACCAGCGGCGAACCCTACACCCGCGACCCGCGCGGCATGGCCAAAAAGGCGGAAGCCTTCGTCGCCTCCACTGGCATCGGCGACGCGGTCTACTTTGGTCCGGAAGCCGAATTCTTCGTATTTGACGACGTCCGCTTCCGCTCCGACCCCTACAATACAGGCTTTGTCCTCGACTCGGCCGAATTTCCCACCAACTCCGATACGGCGTATGAGGGCGGCAACCTCGGCCACCGCATCCGCACCAAAGGCGGCTACTTCCCTGTGCCGCCGCAGGACTCGGCTCAGGACATGCGCGGCGAAATGCTGGCGGCGATGGCCGCGATGGGCGCCGAAGTCGAGAAGCACCACCACGAAGTCGCCTCGGCGCAACACGAACTCGGCCTGAAGTTCGGACCGCTGACCAAGATGGCCGACGATATGCAGATCTACAAATATTGCATCCATCAGGTGGCGCAGAGCTACGGCAAGACCGCGACCTTCATGCCAAAGCCCATCTTCGGCGACAACGGCTCCGGCATGCATGTCCACCAGTCGATCTGGAAAGCCGGCAAGCCGGTGTTCGCCGGCGATAAATACGCCGACCTCAGCCAGGAATGCCTCTATTACATCGGCGGCATCATCCGGCACGCCCGGGCGCTAAACGCCTTCACCAACCCCTCGACCAATTCCTACAAGCGTCTCGTTCCCGGCTATGAAGCTCCGGTTTTGCTCGCCTATTCCGCGCGCAACCGCTCCGCCTCCTGCCGCATTCCGACGACCTCGAACCCGAAGGCAAAGCGCGTCGAGGTCCGCTTCCCCGATCCTATGGCCAATCCCTACCTCGCCTTCTCGGCCATGCTGATGGCCGGCCTCGACGGCATTTTCAACAAGATCGATCCCGGTCTGGCTATGGATAAGGACCTTTACGATCTGCCGCCGAAGGAGCTGAAAAAGATCCCGACCGTCTGCGGTTCGCTGCGCGACGCACTCGGCAATCTCGACAAGGACCGCGCCTTCCTGAAGGCCGGCGGCGTCTTCGACGATGATTTCATCGACAGCTACATCGAACTGAAAATGATCGACGTCATGCGTTTCGAAATGACCCCCCATCCGGTCGAGTTCGATATGTACTATTCCTACTGAAGCTGCTTTTCAGAGGCGCAGCAGGGGCGGCTTTCGGGCCGCCTTTTTCGTTCCGCCTAGCATTCCTTCGCGTGGTCCTAGCGACGAAGCCTCATCTCGACAATCGGCGGCTTTTTGGAAGATCCGCGCTATCCCCTTTAAAAATGTTTCTGTTCCGTTCCTTTTCTTCGATGATCGTGGCATAAGGAGCCGCGCAAGGTTGAGGTACAGGCTCGTTCATGGCTAATCAGGTCGATCTTTTCGGCGGCGCCGCGCGCAAAGCGGCCTCCCCTCGGCGCGGCGCCAAAAGCGCGGACTCCCGCGCGAAAGCCGAGCCGGCGCTGCGGGCGGCCGGCCGAGGCACGCCCGGAGAAGCCGGCTACACTGCCGCCTCTATCGAAGTTTTAGAAGGCCTCGAGCCAGTGCGCCGCCGGCCCGGCATGTATATCGGCGGCACCGACGAAGCGGCGCTGCACCATCTTTTCGCGGAAGTCATCGATAATGCGATGGATGAAGCCGTGGCCGGCCACGCCTCCTTCATCGAGGTCAACTATGAAGCCTCTGGCTTTTTGTCCGTCACGGACAACGGCCGAGGCGTCCCCGTCGATCCGCACCCTAAATTCCCAAAGAAATCAGCGCTCGAAGTGATTATGACGACGCTGCATGCGGGCGGCAAATTCGATTCCGGCGTCTACCAGACCTCGGGCGGCCTGCACGGCGTCGGCGTCTCCGTGGTCAACGCCCTGTCCGAACGGCTCGAGGTCGAAGTGGCCCGGGGCCAGATCCTGTACCGCCAGAGTTTTGCGCGCGGCGTTCCGACGAGCAAGCTCGAGGAGGTCGGCAAAGCGCCGAACCGCCGGGGGACGCGGGTGCGCTTCAAGCCTGACGAACAGATTTTTGGCAAAGGCGTCCATTTCAAGCCGGCGCGCCTCTTCAAGATGGCGCGCTCGAAGGCCTATTTGTTCGGCGGCGTCGAGATCCGCTGGCATTGCGCGCCGGAATGGCTTGAGCCCAATGGCAATGTCCCAGCGGATGCGGTTTTTCATTTTCCGGGCGGTCTGAAAGACTTTCTCATCCAGGATATCGAAGGCAAAGAGCTGGTCATCGAGCCGATCTTCACCGGCAAGGCGGAAAGGTCAGGCGGTCACGGTTCGCTCGAATGGGCTCTCGCCTGGCTCAGTCTCGACGATGGTTTCGTGCATTCCTATTGCAACACGATTCCGACGCCGGACGGCGGAACGCATGAGTCGGGTCTGCGCGCGGCCTTGCTGCGCGGGCTCAAGGACCACGCCGAGCGGATCGGCCAGGCCAAGCGCGCAGCATCGATCACCAGCGACGACATTATGGCGTCTTGCGCCGCAATCATTTCGGTGTTCATTCGCGAACCGGAATTTCAAGGTCAGAACAAAGGCCGGCTGATGACGACGGAAGCCTCGCGCATCGTCGAAATCCACCCTGCGCGACGCATTCGATCATTGGCTTGCTGCGGCCCCCTCGCACGCGTTGAAGCTTCTTGACTGGACCGTCGAGCGAGCCGAAGAGCGGTTGCGTCGGCGCGCCGAAAAAGACGTCGCGCGGAAAACGGCGAGCCGCAAACTGAGGCTGCCGGGTAAGCTCGCGGATTGCTCGAATACATCCCCGCAAGGGTCTGAACTATTTATAGTCGAAGGCGATTCCGCTGGAGGATCCGCCAAACAGGCGCGCGATCGCGCGACACAGGCGGTCCTTCCGTTGCGGGGCAAAATCCTCAACGTCGCCAGCGCCACGCGCGACAAATTGGCGGCGAATCAGCAGTTGAGCGATCTTATTTTAGCCTTGGGGTGCGGCGTCGGCGCCCACTACAAGGAGGAGGAGCTTCGCTACGAGAAGGTCATCATCATGACCGACGCGGACGTCGACGGCGCGCATATCGCGTCGCTGCTGATCACGTTTTTCTTCCGGCAGACGCCGAAACTCATCGAAGGCGGCCATCTTTATCTCGCGGTTCCGCCGCTCTACCGCCTGACCCAAGGCGCCCGCCAGGTCTACGCCCGGGATGACCCCCATCGGGATGAGCTGATCGCCAAAACTTTGACCGCTCGCGGCAAGGTAGAAGTTAGCCGATTCAAAGGCTTAGGCGAGATGCTTCCGGCTCAGCTCAAAGAAACGACGATGAGTCCCGCGACCCGCACCCTGCTGCGGGTCGTCGTGCTGCCGCAAGATCGGGACGGCACGTCGGATTCGGTAGACCGCCTGATGGGCGTCAAGCCCGAAGCGCGCTTTGCGTTCATTCAGGAGCGGGCGGCGTTCGCCAACGCCGCGGAGCTGGTGGTGGTTTAGCCAAGCCGTTGGCGTTCCCTGAAGGTGGCCGGCGGCAAGTAGCGTTTCGAGGAGGCCACTCCATCTCTACTTGCGCGCCGGCCGACCCTACGGACCCAGGAGATGCGGCGGACCTGAGCACTCCGTAGGGCAATTTCCAGTCAAGTCGCCGATGCGCGATTGGCGCGCAAGGGCGCGGGCAGACATTTTCTTCCAGGAACCCGTCCCGCGCCGCACCCGATTGCCTCGGGCTCAGCGAGGCCACGTTAGCGCGCGGCCGCGCCTAAATGCAACGACTTGTTGCGGCCGACCTCGCTCTTTCGTTAACGCACCGGACAAGCTTCAGCAGCTGTTCACGACGACCTGACGACGCGCAGCCCGAGCTGTTCTGGGCGCGTCTGGACCGTATCGACGAATATCCGATTGCGGCCAGCCTGTTTCGACCTGTAGAGAGCTTTGTCGGCCCGCCGCATGAGATCAGCGGCATCCTGAGCGCTCGCCGCGAGACCGACGGAAATTGTGACCGCGAGGGAGCGCTGTTTGGCGGTGACGGCAAAGTCCTCGCTCGCGACCGCTGCGCGCACCCGTTCAGCCACCTTGGCCGCGACCTCTAGGCGCGTATCGGGCATCAGAATGACAAATTCGTCGCCGCTGAGCCGGCAAAAAAGATCGCCGCTTCGGATGACGCGCTTGATCCGCGCCGCCATGCTCTGCAAAAGATGGTCGCCCGCCTCGTGTCCGTGCACGTCGTTGACGCTCTTGAAATGATCGATGTCGAACATCATCAAGGAGAGGGGTCGCGCCTTGCGCTTCGCCTCATCGATGAGAGCCGCAAGAGTGCTGTCAAAGTAACGGCGATTGTGGAGGCCCGTCAGAGCGTCGACCACAGCCATCTCGATCGAGGCTTCGACTTTGTGGCGCAGAGCATCCGCATAGCGCTTTCGCCGGATCTGCGTGCGGGCGCGCGCAATGAGTTCGTTGCGGTCGATCGGCCGCAGCAGATAATCGTTCACGCCGAGTTCCAGTCCGCGCAGGATCCTCCCGCGATCTTCCGGCTCCGCGATCGCGAGAATGGGGAGTTGACGCGTCGCTTCGATCGATCGGATCTGGCTGCAGAGCCGCAGCCCGTCATAGCCGCCAAGACTCAGGCTGACGATGATGAGATCGTAATCGCCGGCGGCGCCTTCGACAAGCGCCTCCATCGCATCCGGTTCGCGTTCGACCTCATGCATCGCGCCGAGCGCGCTGGTGATCGTCTCACTCGACGAACGGCGGTCTTCGACGACGAGGATGCGGCCACGGGAGCCGTCGTCGGTCAACGCCGAGGACTGCGGCGTATTGATGCCGAATTGCGCTGCGCGCATGGCGCGCGTGCGTAATTCGTCGAGAGCGAGCCTCAGCCGGGCCAGCGAGCGCACCCGCGCGAGCAAGGCGATTTCATCGATTGGTTTGGTCAGGAAATCATCGGCGCCCGCCTCGAGGCCAGCCAGTCGATCCGAGGCCTGGTCTAGAGCGGTCACCATGACGACCGGAATATGCGCCGTCGCCGGATCCGCTTTGAGTCGGCGGCAGACGTCGAAGCCGTTCATTCCCGGCATCATCACGTCGAGCAGAACAATGTCGCAATCGCCTTTCGTACAGATCGCCAAGGCGTCGGGACCGTTGGCGCAGGTCACGACATCGAAATATTCTGCGGTAAGCCGCGCTTCGAGCAGCTTCAGATTGGCAGGGTTATCATCGACGACCAGAACGCGAGCGGTCATATTGCGGCCTTTCGGGCATGCGGCCACGCTGGGCCGCCCAACGCCGCGATCGATGGCGGCGGAAAAGTTATTATTCGTTCAAGTAGCTGCGAACGGTCTCAAGGAATTTGACGATTGAAATCGGTTTCGAGAGATAGGCTTCGCAGCCGCCCTGCCGAATTTTTTCCTCGTCGCCCTTCATCGCAAAAGCGGTAATCGCAATCACCGGAATATGGCGCAGCGCCTGGTCTTCCTTCAGCCATTGGGTGACTTGCAGTCCGGAGACCTCCGGCAGCTGAATATCCATCAAAATCAGGTCGGGCATGTGCTCGCGGGCGAGCCCTACGGCTTCGACGCCGCTGCGCGTTTGCACCGTGCGGTAGCCGTGCGCCTCGAGGAGATCGTTGAACAGCTTCATGTTCAGCTCGTTGTCCTCTACGATCAGGATAGTTTTTTCCATCGAAGATCCCATTCCGCCCTTGGAGGCGGCGGACCGCCCTGACTGCGAGGCCAGCCGATCATATCTGCAAGGCTTAACGGATAGAAATTGACGAAAGGGAAAACGCCAATATGCAAAATGTCGGCAATCGGCTGAATCGCGGCGGACCGGGTGGAGCGCGAGAGGCGGCCGAGACGCTCGCCATTGAGGTTCTGACCTATATCGCGGCCGATCCGGCGACGCTTGAACGGTTCATGAGCCTATCCGGGCTCGACGTTGGAAACCTTCGCGCCGCCGCGGCCGAGCCAGGCTTCTTCGTCGGCGTGCTCGATTTTCTTTCCTCTGACGAAGCGATGCTGCTTGCCTTCGCCGCTAACGCCGGGCGCGACCCGGCATCGATCGCGCGGGCGAGACACAACCTCGCCCCGCCCGAGGACCTTATCTGACCCCGCCGCCGAGGCGAGCGCGGTCATGCGGCGCGGAAAAATCGATTTTTGGGCCGACCGGGACGATTCCCGTCGGATTGATCTGCAAATGGCTCTGATAATAGTGCCCTTTGATGTGGTCAGGATGGAACGTCGCGGCGATGGGACCCGTCTGGTAGAGGTCGCGGACATAACCCGAAAGGCTGGGATAGTCGGCTATCCGCCTGACGTTGCATTTGAAATGGCCGACATAGACAATGTCGAAGCGCAGCAGCGTCGTCAGCAGCCTTATGTCTGCTTCGGTGAGCCGGTCGCCGCACAGATAGCGGCGCTCCGCCAGCCGCTCTTCGAGAAAATCGAGCGTCTCGAACAGCGGGCCGATCGCCTCCTCATAGGCGCCTTGCGTCGTCGCAAAACCCGCCCGATAGACGCCATTGTTGAGGGTCGGATAGATCCGCGCGTTAAGCGCGTCGATTTCGCCGCGTAAATCCTCCGGGTAGAAATCGCCGGCCTTCGCCCCGACGCCGTCGAAAGCTGAATTGAACATGCGGATGATCTCGGAGGATTCCGTCGAGACGATCGTTTTCTTTTCCCTGTCCCAGAGCGCCGGCATGGTGACGCGGCCCGAATAATCGGGCTGCCGCGGCCTGATAGATCTGATAGAGGAAATCGGCGTGATGAATCGGATCGCCGATGACGCCGTCTCCGGGAGCGAAGGTGACGCCGTTTTCGCGCATCAGCCAATGCGCGATGGAGACGCTGACGATCGACGTCAGGCCTTTGAGCTCGCGAAAGATCAAGGTCCGGTGCGCCCAGGGGCAAAAATAGGCGGCGTAAAGGTGGTAGCGGCCGGGCTCCGCCTTGAAGCCGCCCTCCCCGCTCGCCCCAGGCGCGCCGTCGGGCGTCACCCAATTGCGGAATTTGGCGGCGTCGCGCTCAAAGCGCCCGCCCGTGCTTTTTGTGTCGTACCATTGGTCGCGCCAGACGCCATCGACGAGCAGTCCCATGGGTTGCCTTCCTTTAAGCGGAGATTGCGTCGCTTCAAGCGAAGCGGAGGCTCGCTTTTCGCACAGAAGATAGGTGAAAAAGGACAGCCGGAGAATTTTTTCGCTTGGCCGAACCGCCTTATTTGTTCGACTGTCCTGGACGTCCCAGCCCTGACGCGGGAGCATTCTCGCATGATTTGGCCGCTCCATCCGAAATCAAAACCCCAGCCAGCTACCGAACTCATGCCGCTATCATCCCCGCCGGCTGCCGCCGAGCCCATCGCTCCGCCGAAACAGCGAGACTCCGCTCCGCGCCTGCGCCGCAACCGCAAGGCCGAGTGGACGCGCCGCCTCGTGCGCGAAAACGTGCTGACGAGCGCCGACCTGATCTGGCCGGTGTTCGTCTGCGAGGGCGTCAAGCGGCATGAGCCGATCGCCTCGATGCCGGGCGTCGATCGGCTGTCGATCGATGTGGCGGTCGATGCGGCGCGCGAGGCGCAGAGTCTCGGCATTCCGGCGATCGCGCTGTTTCCTTACACCGATCCGTCCCTGCGCGATCGAGACCGGCAGCGAAGCGCTGAACCCTGAAAATCTGATCTGCCGCGCCGTTCGCGCGATCAAGGAGACGACGCCCGGAATCGGCCTCATCACCGATGTCGCGCTCGATCCCTATACCAGCCACGGCCATGACGGCCTGTTGCGCGGCGAGGAAATCCTCAACGACGAAACCGTCGAGGTGCTGGTCCAGCAGGCGTTGAACCAGGCGCGCGCCGGCGCCGACATGATCGCGCCCTCCGACATGATGGACGGCCGCGTCAAGCGCGATCCGGGCCGCGCTCGACGCCGAGGGATTTCAATCCGTGCAGATCCTGGCCTACGCCGCCAAATACGCCTCGGCCTTCTATGGCCCGTTTCGCGACGCGATCGGCGCCAAGGGCGCTCTTGTCGGCGACAAGCGCACCTACCAGATGGACCCGGCCAATGCCAACGAGGCGCTGCGCGAGGTGGCGCGAGGACATCGATCGAGGGCGCCGACATGCGTGATGGTGAAGCCCGGCCTGCCCTATCTCGACATCATCTGGCGCGTGAAGGAAAGGTTCGGCCTGCCGACCTTCGCCTACCAGGTGTCCGGCGAATATGCCATGATCGAGGGCGCCGCGCGCAACGGCTGGCTCGACGGCGACAAGGCGATGATGGAGAGCCTGCTCGCCTTCAAGCGCGCCGGCGCCGACGCGGTGCTCACCTATTTCGCCCCGCGTGCCGCAAAAGCGCTGCGGGGCGATGAGGGCCTTCCCTCATGGTGAGGAGCCGCGAAGCGGCGTCTCGAACCACGAGGGCTTCTGATTCGAGAGGCGCCAGAAGCCGTCCTTCGAGACGCGCCTGCGGCGCTCCTCGGGATGAGAGATCAGCTTCGATGAGCCAAATGCGTTTTCGGAAGCCAAACAACAGGACGCCAAAATGATTTTGCGAGCATGGGTCGTTGCAGTTTTCGCCCTTCTAAGCCTCGGCTTTCTGACCGCCGCAAACGCGCAATATTCCGAGGGATCATGTGGCGGCGCATATAGAGGTCGAGACGGCGACAGCTATCCATGCTCGGCGAAGCGAAAACCCGTTTGCGAACAAAGCACCGGTCGATGCCAATGCCTCGAAAGAACCGAGTGCCCGGGCGGGAAACAACGCGAGGAATGGTAGGACAACGGTTGCGGACCACGAATAGCCGGCTTCGCTCCAGACACAGGACATGCCCCAGCTTGGGCGCCAGGCCTTGGCGCCTAAAGCGCGAATGCATGATAGGGTCGCGGCGATAACCCGTCCCAAGGAGCGTGACATGGCCGTCCGCATTGAGAAGTCGGGTCCCGTTTGGACCGTGATCCATAGCCGTCCCGAAGCCCGCAACGCGATTGATCCCCCCAGCGCCGATGCGATGCGGATTCGGCGGCAGACGTCGCTGTGCTGTGGGGCGAAGGCGGCGCCTTCTGCGCCGGATGGGATCTCAAATACGTCGCGAGCCTGCAAGCTTTAGGCGAGTGGCCTCTCGCCGCGCTTGATTTCCCCGGCGACGGAAGCGCGACCGCCGCGCGGGCCTCTCGGCCCGACCCGGCTTGAGTTATCGAAACCAGTCATCGCGGCTGTGGAAGGACCTGCGGTCGCAGGGGGCATGGAGCTGGCGCTGTGGTGCGATCTGCGCGTCATGGCGGAGAGCGCCTATATCGGCGTGTATTGTCGGCGGTGGGGGATTCCGCTCATCGATGGCGGAACCGTGCGTCTGCCGCGCCTGGTGGTCAGGGGCGCGCGCTCGACATCATTCTCACGGGTCGCAAGGTCACTGCGGACGAATGCTACTGCATCGGCGCCTGCGAGCGGCTTGCTGCTGACGGCCAAGCGCGCGAGGCGGCTGAGCAATTGGCCCATGAAATCGCCCGCTTTCCCCAGGCTTGCGTTCGCGCCGACCGGACGGCCGTTTATCGTCAGCACGGATTGCCTGTTCGCAAGGCGCTCGAGACGGAATGGCGTGGCAGCGTCGGCGTCGTGACCGCGGAGGGAGTTAGCGGAGCTGGCCGCTTTAGCGCGGGCAAGGGACGCCATGGAGATTATGCAGACATATAACCGGTCGCGACGGCGCTTATAGAGGTCAAGACGTCGCCAGCTACCCATGTGCGGCAAAAGCGAAACCTTGCAACAAGTACCAGTCGGTGTCAATGCCTCGAAAGGAGGGAATGCCCCGGCAGAAACAGAACAAGGAGTGGTGAGAGATGCGGGGCAAGAGCAAAACCCGGGCCTCCTTATCTCAAAGGTACTCTCGGCCGGCGTGGCATTTTGTCAGGAATTTATCACGCTCATGCTATCGATCTACTTCGATGAAAAGGAGACTTGCTTGAGCAATCAAAAAAAGCGAAACCGTTTTCCTGGAGCAAAAGAAGCTACGTCATCGACGTCCATGGCTAAGTTGCCGATTGTTAAGTGAGATCTTACGTCAAATTTTATGTTATCGCAACTAAAATACGAACCGTCGCAGAAACGACCCGAGATATTTCTTCTTGAGCCAGGTTGTCTAATTCTACTTTAAATACACTTTGCGCTTATAAGAGGGCGTAACGAATATAATACTTGACCTTAGCACCCTATTGCCACATAATTGCTATGTTTTAGCACCTATCGATTTGGCATAGACGATGTTCACCATCCAGTTGTTCGCTTCGACCGGCGTCCACTCGTTCGGGTTTCGATTCGCCTCGCTTAGGGACGCCCGAGAAAGTCGCAGGCATCTTAGCCCGAGCAAGAGAATTTGAGTGGGGTCGTCCCAGTAGTTTCAGAGTTTTCGACGCTGGGATCGGATCAAAAAAAAAAAGGGGCCACTTCGCAAACTCCCATTGCCGAAGGCGGCTCCGGGTGGCGGCAGACCTTACTGATTGATCAGGAAATCAACCCGGCCCGCAACGCCTTCGCAACAGCATGAGGGCGATTTAACGCCTGCAACTTGTAACGCGCCGAATCGAGATGCGCCTTCACCGTCTCAAGCGAAATGCGATTTGTCCCCCTTTCCACGCGCGCTCGAGCCTCACGCGCGACGGCCGATTCTTATTTCGCCGACGCGCTTAAGCTTGACGATTAAAATTCGGAGGAAACACTATGACCCGGCGATCGTTTCGAATGACACTACTGGGCGCTGTGTTCGCTGCGCCTGTTGCCGGACACTGCCAGACGCCGCCGACCTATATAGGGATCGCACATGGCTCATCGAGCAGCGCCTTCGGACCGGTCACAATCAATGTGCCGCCAGGCACTCAGAATGGCGATCTGATGCTCGCTTATATCGCCACGCAGTCGCCCGACGGCGCGTGGATCACGGCGCCCTGCTGGCTGGACCCAGGCGATCAAGACCTTCAACACAACCCAAGGCTCCCAGCTCTTTTGGCGCATCGCCAATAACGAGCCGGCATCATACACCTGGAGCGGCACCTCCCTTCCGCAAGGCGCTATACGGACCTATCGCGGCGTCGACGCTGCGGCGCCAGTCGGCGCAAGCGCTGGATGCACGTCTTTTTCGGGCGTCTCCTGCCAAATTCCCGCCTTTCCCGAAACGTCTGTCGCCGGCGAGATCTACGTCGTCTTCTGGGACTTCAATCTTGTATCCGAGCCGATATACGCGCCTGCCGGCCTCGCCAATTATCATTGGAATCTCACGCAGCGATCAGAGATTTCCGCCGACAAGGCTTTGACCGTCGTCGGGCCCACTACGATCCCCGCGCAGACCGCAACGGTGAGGGGCGCGGCAAGCCATTGGGATGGGATCGGTGTTACGGTCCTGCCTGCAGGCGCCTCGGCCCCTCCCGGCACAGGCGTCACCGCGCAAAGCGCCAATGACTTTCTGAACTCGCTCGGCGTCAATATTGGGCCAAGCCAGGATTCTTCGGTGTCTCAATACACCACGATGATCAATTACATAGGCGTGCGGAACGTTCGCGGGTCTAGCCTTCGCAATAATGCGGCTTATGTTATCCCGCTCGCCCAGGCGACGCTTACGAAATTCATCTACTGCCTCGGAAGCGGCTGGTCCGGAACGACTAGCTCACTCGCCACAGAGGTAACGGAGGCCAAGAGGCTGGCGAGCGCGGGCGTTTTGTTGGCGGTGGAAGGTGCGAACGAAACAGACAATTGGACAGTCAATTATAATGGAGCGGTAGGCGGAGAGCTCCAACTCCTGGACGCCTGTCGCACAGTTGCAACGCGATTGGTATGCGGCGGTGAAAGCTGACGCTGTATTGAAGAACTACCCAGTTTACACCTCTACACACGTCGGAGGCGAGACTAACAATGTTGGATTGCAGTTTCTAGCCATCCCGGCCGGATCTGGCATTTCTATGCCGGATGGAACCAAATATGGCGATTTTGCCAATATGCACAATTATATGATTTGGGTAGGAAATAATGGGAACCTTCATAACAGCGCATGGGATGCCGCCAGCCCTCTTACAACAAGTCTCCCGAATCAGCCGCATTATCAATTGCAGCAAGATTTTGGCGTGACATGGGCGCGTCACTTCAACGGATATACGCCCTCACAACTTCAAACGCTCCCTCGCGTAACTACTGAAAGCGGCTGGACATCATCTTCGATCAGTGGCGGTACTGCAACTCAGAGCAGAGCATTATTGAACTTGTATCTTGCTCAATACAAACGCGGCTATACCAAAACCTTCATTTACCAATTGAGGGACGGCGAAGGTGGCAATTCATCGTTGTGGGGGTTTTTTGACGCGGCCTATAATCCGAAGCCTTCAGCAACATACCTTCGTAATCTCACAACGATTTTGAACGACAACCGCTCTGTTTCATCCACGCCTGGAGCCCTGAATTATTCAATCGCGAGCGAACCTGCGACCGTGCATGACATGCTCTTGCAGAAGAGCACCGGCCCGTTCGAATTGGTTGTTTGGGACGAACGGTCAGTGGGAGAAGCGACGGACCATGTGACCGTCAACTTGGGGGGATCTCACACGACCGTAAACATCTATGATGTCACGGTCGGCGCCGCGCCGGTTCAAACCCTCGCCAACGTCAGCTCCGTGCCTTTGACAATGACCGACCACCCGATGATCATTGAAGTTATAAATTAGACGCAACCGCGCTTCGCGCGGGCTCTTCGGCGCCGAGCGATCAAAGGGCGATTTCGGCCTACAGCTTCGGCGCCATCTCCCCGTCCATTTGAGATAGAAAACCGGAAAGGCGAATTTAGAACCTTCGTTCACTAAATACTGGCCCTTGAAGCTTCGGGCCAGGAGCTCAGTCGGCAAGTTTATGGCTACCCGAAGACCTGGCTTTGCTCACGGCTTAAGCCCCAGCGACAATGTTCGTCTCGACCAATGTGGATAGCGGGCGCGGAATTGCTGCGCTTTTGCGCCGGTCGGGCGGACGTGGCATTCATTGCTGATTGTTTGCGCTTCTGATTCGCCGGCTCGCCTGGCGGAGCAAGCGCTTCGCAGGCGTAAGCCCAAGAAAGACTGAATGTCAGCGATCGACAATCTGAGGGCCGCGGCCCGCCAGAACGGGGAGCCGACTTACCGCCTCTCGCCGCACAATATCGAGGCGGAGCAGGCGCTGCTCGGGGCGATTCTTGTCAACAATGACGCTTTCGACCGCGTCTCGGATTTCCTGCGGCCCGAGCATTTCTCCGAGGAAGTCCACCGCCGCATCTTCGACGTCGCCGGGCAGCTGATCCGCGCCGGAAAACTCGCCACCCCCATCACCCTCAAAACCTTTCTCGGCGAGCATGATCTCGGCGGCGTCACCGTGCCGCAATATCTCGCCCGCCTCGCCGCCGAGGCGACGACGGTCATCAATGCCGAGGACTATGGCCGCACCGTCCATGATCTCGCGATCCGGCGCGATCTGATCCTGATCGGCGAGGATATCGTCAACGCGGCCTATGACGCGCCCGTCGCCGCCACGCCGCGCGAGCAGATCGAGGAGGCCGAGCGCAAGCTTTACGCGGTCGCCGAAACCGGCCGCTATGAGGGCGGCTTCCAGCGCTTCTCGGATGCCTTGACCATCGCCGTCGACATGGCGGCCAAGGCTTTCGAGCGCGACGGGCGCCTGTCCGGCGTCGCGACCGGGCTTCACCGATCTCGACCGCTATATGGGCGGCCTGCAGCCATCCGATCTCGTCATCGTCGCCGGGCGCCCCGGCATGGGCAAGACGGCGCTCGCGACGAACATCGCCTTCAATATCGCCAAAGCCTATGAATTCAGAATGCGCCCCGACGGCTCGCCGGAGACCACCAATGGCGGCATCGTCGGGTTTTTCTCGCTCGAAATGTCGGCGGAACAATTGGCGACCCGCATCATCGCCGAACAGGCGGCGGTGCCGTCCTATAAGATCAGGCGCGGCGACATCAACGAAGGCGAATTTCATCGCATCGCGGATGCGGCGCGGCTGATGCAGTCGATCCCCTTCTACATCGACCAGACCGGCGGCCTGTCGATCGCCCAGCTCACCGCGCGGGCGCGGCGATTGAAGCGCCAGCGCGGGCTCGACGTGCTGGTGATCGATTATTTGCAGCTGCTCGGCGCGTCGAAAACGCGAAGCGACAGCCGCGTTCAGGAGATGACCGAGATCACCACCGGGCTCAAGGCGCTCGCGAAGGAGATGAATGTTCCGGTGATTGCGCTGTCGCAATTGTCGCGTCAGGTCGAAAGCCGCGACGACAAGCGCCCGCAGCTCTCGGATCTGCGCGAATCGGGCTCGATCGAGCAGGATGCCGACGTCGTCATGTTCGTTTTCCGCGAGGAATATTATTTGAAGAACAAGCAGCCGCGCGAAGGCACGGAAGAGTTCCTCAACTGGCAGACCGACATGGAGCGCGTTCATGGCAGGGCCGAGGTCATCATCGGCAAGCAGCGCCATGGCCCGACTGGAACGATCGAGCTCGCTTTCGAGGCGGAAGTGACGCGCTTCTCCAACCTCGCCCGCGAAGACGCTTTGCCGGATCACATATGATTTCCTGCCTGCGAAAAGCACGCCAGTCTCAGGAAAGATCGATCACACGCCATGAAAGCCGCACCGTGCCGCCTGTGACGAGGCCAAATCGCTGATGGGGAAGCCGCGCGCATCCTTCGTCTGCCAGAATTGCGGCGCCGTCTCGGGGCGCTGGCAGGGCCGCTGCGAGGCCTGTGGCGAATGGAACACCATAGCCGAGGAGAGCGCCGCCACCGGCATCGGCGCGCAGACGGCTCTTGGCGTCCGTCAAGGCCGCGTCTTCGATTTCTCCAACCTGATCGAGATCAATCGTCCGGCGCCGGCCCGCATCCTGACCGGGATCGGCGAACTCGACCGCGTCATCGGCGGCGGCTTCGTCTCCGGCTCCGTCCTTCTTCTCGGCGGCGAACCTGGCATCGGCAAATCGACGCTGCTGATCCAGGCCTGCGCCGCGCTCGCCGCCAGGGACCGGCGCGTCGTCTATATTTCCGGCGAAGAGGCGGTGGATCAGGTGCGGCTCAGGGCGCAGCGCCTCGGACTTGCGCAATGCCCCGTCGAACTCGCTGCCGAGACCAGCGTCGAAGACATTGTCGCGACGCTCGGCCGCGGCAAGCGCCCTGCCCTGGTCGTGATCGATTCGATCCAGACCATGTGGACCGGCCTGATCGAATCGGCTCCCGGCACGGTCGGCCAAGTGCGCGGCGCGGCGCAGGCGTTGATCCGCTTTGCCAAGACCACCGGCTCGGCAGTGATTCTCGTCGGCCACGTCACCAAAGACGGACAGATCGCCGGGCCGCGTGTCGTCGAACATATGGTCGACGCCGTCCTTTCCTTTGAAGGCGAAAGTGGCCGCGATCTTCGCCTGCTTCGGGCGGTCAAAAATCGCTTCGGCCCAACCGACGAAATCGGCGTCTTCGAGATGACCGGCCGAGGCCTCGCCGAGGTCGCCAATCCGTCGGCGCTGTTTCTGTCCGCCCGCGACGCCGCCGCGCCGGGCGCCGCGGTCTTCGCCGGAATGGAGGGCTCGCGTCCGCTTCTCGTCGAATTTCAGGCGCTGGTCGCCCCAAGTTCGCTCGGCACGGCGCGCCGGGCTGTCGTCGGCTGGGACGCCTCAAGGCTCGCCATGATTGTCGCCGTTCTCGAAACCCACGGCGGCCTGAAACTCGGCCAGCATGACATCTACCTGAGCGTCGCCGGAGGATTACGAGTCAGCGAGCCAGCCGCCGATCTCGCGGCGGCCGCGGCTTTGATCTCATCCTTGAGTGGGGCGGCCCTCTCGGCCGATTTGGTGTTTTTCGGCGAAATAGCCTTGTCCGGCGCCATCCGCGCGGTAGCGCAAGGGCAAGCGCGCCTCAAGGAGGCGGCCAAGCTCGGTTTTCGCCACGCGACTATCCCGCAAGGACCAGCCGAGCGGGACGGCGGCGCGCCGAAGGAGCTGTCCGTGCGCAGCTGCAAGCACATCTCCGGCCTCGTCGCCGAAGTCGCCGCTCGGCCGAAGCGCGGTTGATCCGTAAAAAGTAGAATTCAGCGGTTTGAATGGAGGCGAAAGGCGCAGCGAGCTTTTCTCTTTGCAAGGTGACTGCCCGCCGTCGGCTCGCTATAAGCAATTTGAACTTTTGCCGATTTGACGCCGATAGAATCGGATTTTTCAGGCACAGGAACATCATTCCGGAAGGTTGCGCTTCTCCTACGTCAATTAAAGCGCTTAAGAGCATGATGGATTGCGACCGAACCCATCGCGCTCCAATAGCGGCGCAGGGAAGGCGCCGCGGACGTCAAACATGGGATCTGGGCGCAAGGGGCCAAACAGCAATGCCATCCTATTTCGATCTGGGCTTGATCGTCGTCGTCTTGATTTCGGCCTTTCTCGCCATGGTGCGGGGCTTTACCCGCGAGGTGCTCGCCATCGCTTCATGGGGCGCCGCGGCCCTCGCCGCGATATATCTGCATCCTTTGGTGCTGCCTTATGTTAAGCCCTACATCTCTAAGGACGTGATCGCGCTAGCCGTTTCCGCCGTTGGCGTGTTCTTTGTGACCTTGATCGTCGTCTCGCTGATTACAATCAAGTTTTCCGACGCAATTCTCAACTCCAAGGTCGGGGCACTCGATCGTTCGCTCGGGTTCGTTTTCGGGGCGGTCCGCGGCCTTCTCCTCTGCGTCATCGCCTTCGTCTTCTTCAACTGGCTCGTTCCGGAGAAGACCCAGCCCGAATGGGTCAAGGCGGCGCGGAGCCGGCCCTTGCTGCAGGCGACGGGGGATCAGCTGATGGCGATGCTGCCCGATGATCCAGAGGGCATTCTGGCCAAGCTCAAACAACCAAAGGCGGCCCCCAACGAAGAGGCGGCGCCCGACAGCGACGTCGAACCGAAAGCCGCGCCGCTTCCGCCGACAGGGAGGCCGTCAGGCAGCAATAAGACCTGAAACCAGCGAGGCGCCTAAATCCGGATCGCAAGGTGAATTGTCAACAAGGGTGCGACAATCGCCGCTTGCATTTGGGGTCGACGAACCGGGTTAATTGCATTATGTAGCTTTTGTGGCGTCTGCGTGGCCCAAGTTAGCTGTTGATACCAGTTATCTGTTCAGAATTCGGTATAGGGATCGGGCTTATCTAGGAAGTAGGGTGGCGATAGCTTGGGCGTCACGCTGCTGATTTGAAGCAGCCGCAGGGGGCGATTATGGATGATGCGCGGCATGCGGATTCCAGCGCGACGGATCTGGATCTCGACGCGGATCGGTTGCGGGAGGAATGCGGGGTTTTTGGCATTTTCGGGCATCCCGACGCCGCCGCAATCACCGCTATAGGCTTGCACGCCCTCCAGCATCGCGGCCAGGAAGCTGCGGGCATCGTCTCATTTGACGGACAGCGCTACAATTCCGAGCGCAGGCTCGGACTTGTCGGCGATAATTTTTCCAAAGCTTCGACGATGGCCCGCCTGCCTGGCGAAGCGGCGATCGGCCATGTCCGGTATTCGACAACCGGCGAGACCATCCTGCGCAACGTGCAGCCGCTCTTCGCCGAACTGAATTCGGGCGGCTTCGCCGTCGCCCATAACGGCAATCTCACCAATGGGCTGACGCTGCGCCGCGATCTGGTGCAGAGCGGAGCCATCTACCAGTCAACTTCCGACACTGAAGTCATTCTTCATCTGATGGCGCGCAGTCGGCGGTTGCGCATCGTTGAACGTTTCATCGAGGCCCTGCGCGCCCTCGAAGGATCCTACGCTCTCGTCGCCCTGTCCAACACCATGCTGATCGGCGCCCGCGATCCGCTCGGCATCCGGCCTCTGGTTCTGGGCGAGCTCGACGGTCACTATATCCTCGCCTCCGAAACCTGCGCCCTCGACATCATCGGCGCGCATTTCGTGCGCGATATCGGCAATGGCGAGATCGTCATCATTTCGAAGGATGGCGTCGAGAGTCTGCGTCCGTTCCCGCCGCGCCCGATGCGGCCTTGTATTTTCGAATATATCTATTTCGCCCGGCCGGACTCCGTCGTGCATGGACGCCCGGTCTATAACGTGCGCAAGGCGATGGGCGCGGAGCTCGCCCGCGAAATCAATGATCGACGCCGACGTCGTGGTGCCGGTTCCGGATTCAGGCGTGCCAGCTGCGATAGGTTTCGCCCAGGCCTCCGGGAGGCCCTTCGAACTTGGCATCATCCGCAATCATTATATCGGGCGCACCTTCATCCAGCCGACCCAATCGGTGCGCGAATTGGGCGTGCGCCTCAAGCACAGCGCCAACCGCGCCGTCGTCAAAGGCAAACGCATCGTCTTGATCGACGATTCGATCGTGCGCGGCACGACCTCGGTCAAGATCGTGCAGATGATGCGCGACGCTGGCGCCAAAGAGGTGCATTTCAGGATTTCTTCTCCGCCCATCACCTACCCCGACTATTACGGCATTGATACGCCAGTGCGCGCGAATCTCCTCGCCGCGACCCATACGCTCGAAGAAATGCGCGACTATATTGGCTGCGATTCGCTAGCTTTCCTCTCGATTGACGGAACCTATCGGGCGATGGGCGAGACCGGCCGCGATCCGGCGCGCCCGCAGTTTACGGACCATTGCTTCACCGGCGACTATCCAACTCACCTCACTGACCTCACCGGCGAAACGAAGAGTCAGCTGTCGCTGCTCGCCGAAGCCAGTTAGATCGCTATGACCTGAAACCGCCAACAATCCCCGTTGCGCTGGATTCCTTGGAAGTATGGACTCGCTTCCGCGGAAGCGGCTTCAGGCGTGGTGCGCCGCGTTTACGTTGGGGTTGGTCAATTTGATCGCCGGCAAAGAAGCGCGGGCCATACAGAAAGCGACGCCGCTTAAGGTGCTGTCGGCAGGACGCCGATCAGCCCGGCGAGCGAAGGAGAATGGCGGTGGAAATTAAACGCGCCGGTTCACAGCCTTCCGGCAGAGGACCGGCAGACTGGTTTACGGGCGCGGTCCGAATCGACCCGCTATTTAGCCCGCCTGACCCGGCCCGCGTTAGTGGTGCCAGTGTCACCTTTGAGCCCGGCGCGCGCACGGCGTGGCACACCCATCCACTCGGTCAAACACTGATCGTCACGGCCGGCTGCGGCTGGGCGCAGCGGAAGGGGGGACCGGTCGAGGAAATTCGGCCGGGTGACGTGATCTGGTTTTCACCGGGCGAGAAACATTGGCACGGAGCCACGGCTACTACGGCGATGACTCATATCGCCATTCAGGAAAAGCTCGACGGCAAGGCTGTCGATTGGATGGAACAGGTCAGCGACGACCAGTACCGGATGTGATGTTGCAAAATTAAACTGACCCACTGCCAATACGTTAGAGCGCTTTCCGATTCCCTTGTATCAAAGAATGCTCTAGGGCTTCGCGCGCAACTTTTTCGGCTGCCGGGCCCAGACTTCCCATGCCTCACTCTCTTCGCGGGCGCATCGCCCTCATCACCGGCGCCTCGCGCGGCATCGGTCGCGCCGCCGCCCTCGAACTCGCCAGATCCGGGGCGCATATCATCGCGCTCGCGCGCACCCAGGGAGCGCTCGAAGACCTCGACGACGCTATCCGCGCCGCCGGGAGCGAAGCCACCTTGACGCCTTGCGACGTCACGGATTTCGACGCGCTCGACCGTCTCGGCCGCGCGATCTACGACCGCTGGGGCCGGCTCGACATTTTCATTGGCAGCGCCGGCGCGCTCGGGCCGATCACTCCGCTCGGCCATGTCGAGCCGCGCCAGTGGGAGGATACATTTGCAGTGAATGTCACCGCCAACTGGCGCCTCCTCCGCTCGCTCGATCCGCTGCTGCGGGCCTCGGACGCCGGCCGCGCGATCTTCATCACCTCGGGCGTGGCGCACGCCGCCGATTTCAGACCCTATTGGGGCCCTTACGCGGCCTCGAAGGCGGCGCTCGAAGCCATGGCGCGCACCTATGCGGCGGAGACGATGAACATTACGCAAATCAAGGTGATAACCGTCAATCCGGGTCCGATGCGGACGAAGATGCGCGCTCAGGCGATGCCCGGAGAAGATCCGATGAGTTTGCGCACGCCCGAGGAGCTCGCGCCTAAAATCGCCGCCATCTGCGCGCCCGAGTGGAGCGAAACAGGCAAGCTCTATGATTTTCCTCAGGATCGCGTGCTGAGTTATTCCGCGCCTGCGTGAGGCATCGCGGGTCAGCACGGCAAAGCCGAGACGCCGATCGTCGAAAGAGCTTGCGGATCGGCGCTGAGGCCGACCGAGAATTGAAATGCCCCGGGCTCGAAACAGGGCTTCAAATCGACGCCCGGAATACTGAGTTCAGAGGCCGGAAGCAAGAACTCGACGCTGCCGCTTTCTCCCACGCCCAGCGTGATCTTGCCGAAACGCTTCAGCTCAAGCAGTGGGCGCGCCACCGAGGGGACGACCCGTCTGGGGGCCGAACCGGTCAAAAACGTTTCACGTGAAACGGGCTGCGCGTTTTCCGTTTCCATGTCGGTGGGGCCTCAAGGCTGTTTGCCGGCCCCCCCGACTGAAAAAAGACGTTGCGTCTTTTCGTCTTAGAGCATTTTGTTTGCGAGCATTGCAAACGCGTCGCAATCGAAGGCGATGCGGCGGACCGCCTCGCGGAGACCTCGATTGACCCGCAAAAGTCCTCCGCTCGACCGCGTGCAGCGCCAGACATCTGCCTTTTTCTGGGAAGGCGCCCATCCTGTCAGCTTCCTCGCGTGGGACCGCACTCGGATTCAAACGACAGGCGCGCAGACATCGGCGAAAAATCTCGCCTGGAGCCATGCGGCTTTGATCAGCGCGTGCGCCGCGAGAGCTGACGCCATGCGCGCCAGGGGCGCGAACGGCGAGATATCATGATTGAAAAACTCGAGTTCTTGTTGGCCCTGGCGCGCGAGCGCAATTTCAGCCGGGCGGCGGAAAGCTGCGGCGTCACCCAGCCGACCCTTTCAGCCGGCATCAAGCAGCTCGAAGACACATTGGGCGTTCTGCTAGTCAACCGCAGTTCGCGCTTTCATGGCCTGACGTCGGATGGCGAGTGCGTCCTCGAATGGGCGAAGCGCATCGTCAGCGACACGCGCGCGATGCGTCAAGAAATCCGCGCCCCCAAAAAGTCGCTCGTCGGCCATCTGACGATCGGCGCAGTGCCAACCGCGCTCGGCATGGTGCAGCGGCTCACCATGCCATTCGGCGAAAAGCATCCTGGGGTGCGTTTCACGATCCTGTCGCTGACCTCGCGCGAAATTCTTTCGATGCTCGATGACCTTCAGATCGACGCCGGGCTGACCTATCTCGACAACGAGCCGCTCGGGCAGGTTCGCTTTACGCCTCTCTATCACGAGCGCTATCGGCTGCTGACCTCCGCGCATCGACCGCTCGGCGACCGCGCCTCCGTGACCTGGAAGGAAGTGGCGCAGATCCCCCTCTGCCTGCTGACGCCCGACATGCAGAACCGCCGCATCATCGACCGCATGCTTGGCGGCGAAGGGCCGCCTGTGGCGCCAATGCTCGAATCCAATTCCATGGTCGTTCTCGCGGCGCATGTGCGCACCGGTGAATGGGCCAGCATCATTCCCGAAACTTTCGCCGATGTGCTCGGCCTCAGCGAACCCTTGCGGTCCATCCCGATTGTCGAGCCGCAGGAGGTGCAGCGCATCGGGCTCGTGCTGCCGCGCCGCGAACCGATGCCGCCGCTACCGCGCGCGCTGCTTGCGGAAGCCGGTCACATCGCATTGCCGAACGCCGCCGACCTATGATTAAAACCCGACGGAAGCTAAATCTGCTTTAAGATGTCGTGATTATTTTTAGGCATAAATTGCGCATTGCTTTGATTGGATCCTTCATCTTGTTGTTACGAAACGTAATCTCAAATGATTAAATCAAATTTGCGCAGCGGCTCTGACAAGGATTTGACGCGTGCTGGACGAACTGAATTCTGGGGACATCGGCTTCAAGGAACATGGCCTTCGCGCGCGCGTGCTGGCCGAAGTTCACGCCCGCCCCTTCGAACCGATGACGGGCTGCAAACGCATCTTGCACTTCGCCTTTATGACCAATCATGAGGAGGCGGAGCAAGCGACTGCGGCGCTTGCGCAATTCTGTCAAGAGCGGGCCGCGCCGGCGCCCCTCGCAGGCGCCAAGCATCATCGGGTCGAACTGCCGCCGGTCGTTCTGCTCTGGGAACGCCATGGCGAATTCGTCACCTATACCTGGGAGTTTCCGCAGGAGGTCAGCGCCAGCGCCAATGACGCCGAGAAGACCGCGTTCCGGCCGAACGCGGGCGAGCTTGCGAAGGTCATGCGTTTGCTGCCGCAGCCGGGGCCGCTCATCGTCGCCATCGACCTTGACGTCCTGCCGGAAGCGAGCGTCGGGGACAGCTGGCACCGGCTTTTCGGGCAGAGCGAACTGGCGGCCTCCGAGGTTATGCACGGCGCTGCTATCGTCGCCACGGATTTCCACGCCGACGTCTTCGGCTTCGTCCGCATCCTCGTGCTCGACCGCAAACTGACCGAGGTCGAGGCTGGAGCGCTGGCTCAGCGCCTGCTCGAACTCGAAACCTATCGCACGCTGGCGCTGCTCGGTTTGCCGCGCGCGCAGGAACTGAGCCCAAGCATCGGCCGCATCGAGGCGGAACTGCCGCAATTGATCGGCGAGATGCGCGATAGCGAAGGCCTCGAGGCGAGCCGGCAGCTGCTCGACCGCCTCAATGCGCTCGCCGCCGACCTCGAGACGGGCGCGGCGCAGAGCCTTTACCGCTTCGGCGCGACAAAGGCTTATTATGACATTGTGAATGTGCGTCTCGACACCATCGGCGAGCGGGCTTTGCCGAATCTGCCGACGCTGGCGGCATTCCTCGCGCGCCGATTGAACCCGGCGATGAGGACGTGCGCGGCGATCGAAGCGCGCCAGGACACGCTTTCTCAAAAGCTCGCGCGCGCCGCGCAATTGCTGCGCACGCGGGTCGAAGTCGAGCTCGAGAGCCAAAATCAAGATTTGCTGCGCAAAATGAACGAGCGGGTGCGCATGCAGCTGCGCCTGCAGCAGACGGTCGAAGGCTTGTCCGTAGCCGCCATCACTTATTACATCTCGTCGATCCTGCATCTCATCCTCGAAGGCGTTCACCAGCAAGAGCACGCGCTCAATCCGACGCTTGCGACGGCCATCTGCGTGCCATTTATTTTGATTCTCGTCTGGTGGAATGTTCACCGGCTGCGCGGGCGCCACCCGGTCGATTAGCGCGGAAGGCGACGCCCTGCCGAAGTGGGTCCAGCACGGTTATTTTCAAGCAATACAGTTCTCTGCTCGCGCAAAGAAGTTATGCCAAGCTTTCAATAACACAGCCGATTTTGATTTCCGTCGAATTAGGTGTCACTGAAGGGCCGCTTGCGCCCATGCCGTTAATCGGCCTAACGCTGGCACGCGAACGCAGGCGAAAAATCAAGAAGCCTGAAGCCTTGCGTTACCGCGCTGGCTGGTCTGGGGCGCACAAAGGGGAGCATCGGTGCACCACGCTGTCCCGCTCATCACGACTATCGCCGCAGCTTTTGGGTGCGCCCTCGTCCTCGGCTTCCTCGCCGCCAAAGTGAAGCTGCCGGCGCTGGTCGGCTACCTTCTGGCTGGGATCATCATCGGTCCGTATTCGCCAGGCTTCACCGCCAACAGCGAGATCGCCGCTCAGCTCGCTGAGATCGGCGTGATGCTTTTGATGTTCGGCGTCGGATTGCATTTTTCGCTCGAAGACCTGTGGGAGGTGCGAAAAGTCGCCCTGCCTGGCGCGTTGCTGCAAATCTTCGTCGCGACCGCGCTCGGCGCCTGGCTCGCTCTCATTTGGGGATGGGGTATCGGGGGCGCTTTGGTATTCGGATTGGCGCTCTCCGTCGCCAGCACTGTCGTGCTCTTGAAGGCGCTGGAGACCAGGGGCCAGCTCGAGACGACCAATGGCCGCATCGCGGTCGGCTGGCTGATCGTCGAGGATCTCGCCATGGTGCTGGTCCTTGTGCTGCTGCCGCCGTTCTCCGGCATGCTCGGCGGCGTGGCCGCGTCAGGACTAGGCCCCGATCTCTACTGGACGATCGAAATCACGATCGCCAAGATTGCGGCTTTTGTGGCCATGATGCTGGTGCTGGGAAAGCGCGTTTTCCCGTGGTTGCTCTGGCAGGTCGCCCGCACCGGCTCGCGCGAGCTTTTCACCCTTTGCGTCGTCGCCGCAGCCGTCAGCCTCGCGTATGGAGCCGCCGAACTTTTTGGCGTGTCCTTCGCGCTCGGCGCTTTCTTCGCCGGCATGGTTATCCGGGAATTCTGAATTCAGCCACCGCGCGGCCGAAGAGTCCCTGCCGCTGCGCGACGCTTTCGCCGTGTTGTTCTTCGTTTCCGTCGGGATGCTGTTCGATCCGTCCGTGCTCGTAAGCGAGCCCTGGCGCGTTCTGGCCGTGGTCGCGATTATCATTATCGGCAAATCGCTCGCGGCCGCCGCCTTGGTGTCGATGTTCCGCTACCCGCTGAACACCGCGCTGACGGTCTCCGCGAGTCTCGCGCAGATTGGCGAATTCTCTTTCATTCTGGCCGGATTGGGCATGAGTCTTGGCCTTCTGCCGCATGAGGGTCAAAACTTGATCCTGGCCGGCGCTCTTATCTCCATC
The DNA here is from genome assembly GCA_963789645.1 of uncultured Alphaproteobacteria bacterium. Lineage (GTDB taxonomy): Bacteria > Pseudomonadota > Alphaproteobacteria > Rhizobiales > Beijerinckiaceae > Methylocapsa. Next base: position 241,727 of record CAWBLM010000014.1, read on the forward strand.
ACGCTGAATTCTTTGGTCTTCAAGGCGCTGGATCCGATCCAGGACTGGATCAAGTCGAGATCCGAGTTAGCGAGAATGGTCGAACGGCGGGACGATCCGCTGGCGGAGCTGCCCATGTCGACCGAGGATAAATATCTCGCCAAGCAGGCCGTCCTCGTCGGCTATGGCCGCGTCGGGCGGCGCATCGGCGCCGACTTGACCAGGGCGGCCATTCCTTTCGTGGTCGTCGATCAAAACCGCGAGAAAGTCGAGCGATGCCGCGAAGACGGGATCCCGGCCGTTTTCGGAAACGCCGCGGACATGGCCGTGTTGATCCAGGCGCACATCGCCAAGGCGAAGGTTCTCGTGATTGCGACACCAGATACGCTTGACGTCCGGCAGATGATCAGCGTTGCGAACAAGGTCAATCCGGCGATCGAGACGGTCGTGCGTTCTCACAATGAAGAAGAGGCCGCCCTTTTGAGGCATGAGCAGGCCGCGACTGTGTTCCTCGGCGAACAGGAACTCGCGAGCGGTATGACGCGCTGGGTGCTCGAACGCTTCGGACGCGGCAAGGCGTAACCTTCGGCTCCTTTGGACAGCGCCCGCGCTGACGTGGAGGCGGATTTTTGTTAAAATTCGATGCGCATCTCGCTTATTGGTTGAAAATGCGCCAGGGAGAAGCTCTTGCCAAGCATCGACAATGCCGGTCTCGCAGAGCTGATCGCCGCGACCGCTGGCGGCGACCGCATCGCCTTTCGAAAGCTTTACGACCAGACTTCGGCGAAACTTTTCGCGATCATCTTGCGTATCATCCGCAATCGAACTTTGGCGGAAGATATTCTACAGGACGTTTATCTGAGGGTTTGGCGCAACGCGGACAGTTACGGGCCGACGGAGGGCGCGCCTCTTGCTTGGATCAATTCGATCGCGCGAAATAGAACCATCGACGTGCTGCGCCGAAAGCGAATTGATCAGCCTCCCGCGGATGAAAGCGGCATCGATTGGTTCGAAAAAATTGCCGCGCGAGGTGACGCTGAGGCTGATTTGATGGATGTCGCGATGCTGCGCCATTGTCTCGGCGAGATCGAGGAGCCTATTCGCAGCTGCGTCCTCTTGGCCTATTATGAAGGTTATTCGCGCGATGAGCTTGCGGCCCGCTTCGGCAAGCCGGTGAATACGATCAAGACATGGCTGCATCGGAGCCTCGTCGCTTTGAAGACTTGTATGGAAGCGTCATCATGACGGAGGAAAGCGACATCACCGCTGCGGAATATGTGCTCGGGACGCTGCATGCCGACGAGCGCACTCTGTTCGCCACCGTCCTCGCCAACGACGCGGAGGCGCGAGCCGCCGTCGCGGCCTGGGAAAAACGGTTTGCGCCGCTGAGCGTCGGCGTCGATGAAGTCGCGCCGCCGCCGAGCGTTTGGCGGCGGATAGAGACCGCATTGCCGTCTCCGCTGCCGTTCGGCGTCATCCAGGGCGGCGCGGCGAACGGAGCCGACCAGACAAACTCAGTCCACCGTTCGCTGCAACGCTGGCGCGCGGTTGCGATCGGGGCGAGCGCCCTTGCGGCTGGCCTCGCGATCTTTGTCGTCGATCGCGAATTGATCCGGCATCCTATCATCCAACCGGCCTATGTCGCTGTGGTCAATCGTGGCGGCGACCAGCCTGCGCTCATCGTCCGCGTCGATCTTTCCAACGGGACTGTCTATGTGCGGCCCGTCGCGGCCGAAGCGCCGTCGGGGAAGAGTTTGGAGCTTTGGTATATTGGGGCGGGTAAGGCGCCGAAATCAATGGGCGTCGTCAGCGGCGGCAATGCGATCAAAATGCCGCTTCCCGCCGGACTTTCGCTGGAGAAGGCGACCTTCGCCGTCACGGTCGAGCCGAAAGGCGGCTCTCCCACCGGCGGCCCGACCGGACCCGTCGTTTATTCGGGACAGCTCGTCAAGGAATGAGGCGCTTTTTCCCTGTAAATCCCCGCGCCGCCAGAAACGCCTCGCCGCAGTTTGCCCCGCGGCGACTGGCGCGGCGTAGATTCGTCAACGGAAGCCAGCGCTATAACGCGAGTGCCTGCCTGCGCTACCCCACCGCTTTGGCAAGCGGCGGGGCGCAGGGCTACCGAATCGGGGTGCCCGCCTTTAGCGAGCGCCCGGCTCAACCGACCCGGAACGATCCCCCAGGGCCTTGATCCAAGAATCCCTTCCCGGCGAGGTGTAGGGGAACCCAGGCTGAAGATTACTGGATTAGGCCAAAAAGCTTCTGGCCGGCCGGGGTCGCGAATTCTGCGGCGTCAACCGTGCCGTCGCTGTCGGGGTCGGCCGCCTTGAACGCCGCTTCGATCTGCGCCGCATACTCAGCCTTGTCCACGGTCCCATCCTTATCCGGGTCGCCGGCGGAGAAGTCCGTCAGCACACTCTTCGCTTCCTTGGCGTCAAGCGTGCCGTCGCGGTCCGGATCTAGCGCTGTGAACTTTTTCGCCCCGGCCGCTTGAGCTTCGGCGAGGCTGACCGTTCATTATCGGGGTCGAGCATTTTCATGTTGGCGGTGGCGGCGGCCGCCGGCAGCGCGATGCAGGCGGCAAGCGCGAAAAGCCAAGCGTAGGTAGTATTCTTATACGGCATCTGAGTCTCCACGTGAATTTTTCCACTGACTGTTGGATATCATGCCCGATTCTTGGTGAAAATATCCAAAATTACAACTCTTTCCGATCGTGGCCCTGCTGACATACATGTAATATTCTATAGATAATATAAATCTTTCCACGAGCAGCACATGAATTTTAGACATCTAGACTCAACAATAGTCCAACGATTCCAACGAACTACTCGGCGGACAGCTTGACGATGCGTTACCTGACGATGAGCCGGGCCAAAATGGGAGGTAGGCACTCGGCGCCGTGCATCGCCGAGCGATGCGAATCCTCTCAGCCAACTCTCTTGAGCGGGCGTCACAAGACTGTCCGGCGTTGGCTGAAAACCTGGCTTTACTCCCCTCAGTCAAGGGAATTATTCTTCATATCCTGGGTATAAATCTGCTTCTTTGTTAGATTGCTCGCGTCGGTGTTGGGCGTGGGACTCTTTTGGAAATTGGTGAAAAAGTGCCCCTCGGGAAATTTATACGCCCGTCCGAGGCGCGCAGTCGGCGCATCCGTCCGGCCAATCTCGCCGGAGCCGGTCTGGTCGCCGCGATTCTGGTCTTTTCGCCTGCCTTCGCCCACGCGCAGGAGGCGGACGCCGAAGCATCCAGCAAACTCGAAACCAAGAACATCTTTGGTTTCACGTCAGGCACGGATATCGGCCCGGAACACGACCGCGAAATCGAACTCGAGACCGGTCTGGCCTTCGGCAAGCGCAACGGCGTCTATTATCTCGGCGATCAGAAAGCGACGCTTGAATATAATCCTTACGCTTGGCTGGAAGTGGACACGGGGGTTCGCGCCACCTTCAACCAGATTAGAGGCGTCGACGGGCTGGACGATCGGACTGGCGCGAATTTCGGCGGCGTTCAGTCGAAATTCAGCTTCGTCCTGATTCATCGGACGACGGCTACCCCCGTCGGACTCACCATTTCCGTCGAGCCCGAATGGTCGCGCATCGATGACGCAGGTCACACCACCGCGGCGTTTTCGGCCGAGACGCGGATCGTCATCGATACGGAGCTTGTCCCCGGGACGCTCTACGCCGCGCTGAATGCGATCTATCAGCCACAGGAGGCCCGCGACTTCGCAACCACGAGGCTGATTCGGTCTGATGTGGCGGGCGTCGCCGGAGCGCTCTCCTATCGGCTCGAATCAGAGCTTGCGTCAGGCATGAAACAAGCAACGCTCGGCGCCGAGTTCGAATATTTCCGTTCGTTCGATGGCCTCGGGTTTTCGCGATTTAGTGGCGACGCGCTCAGCTTCGGTCCGACATTCCATCTCCATTTCAACGACACGCTTTTCATCGCCGGCGCCTTCTCGACCCAAATCGCCGGCAGGGCTGTTGGCGATCCGAATGAACTCGACCTCATCCATTTCTCGCGCAACAAGGCCGAAATGACCATCGGCATCGATTTTTGAATTTGCGCGGAATCACCGCCCGCGGCTAAAACTCAGGCCGCCATGCCCGAACAAGCCCCGACCAGCGCCCCGGAATTGACCGTTTCGGAACTGTCGAACGCTCTGAAGCGCACGATCGAGGATCGCTTCGGCTATGTGCGGCTGCGCGGCGAAATCTCTAATTATCGCGGGCCGCATTCGTCGGGGCACGCTTATTTCTGCTTGAAGGATGCGTCCGCGCGCATTGACGCCGTGATCTGGAAAAGCGCATTTTCGCGCCTGCGGGTCAAGCCGGCGGAGGGCCTCGAGGTCATCGCGACCGGCAAAGTCACCACTTTTCCCGGCAAGTCGAGCTACCAGATCATCATTGAGACGATCGAGCCCGCGGGTCTCGGCGCCCTCATGGCGCTGTTCGAGGAGCGCCGCCGCAAGCTTGCGGCCGAAGGCCTGTTCGATCAGGCGCGTAAGCGCGCCCTGCCGTTTCTCCCGCTGCGCATTGGCGTTGTGACCTCGCCGACCGGAGCCGTCATTCGCGATATTCTGCACAGAATCGCCGAGCGCTTTCCGCGCCCTGTGCTGGTTTGGCCCGTGCGGGTTCAGGGCGAGACTTCGGCGGCGGAGATCGCCGCCGCCATCGCCGGCTTCAACAGCCTCCCGCAAGAGGGCGCTTTGACGAGGCCGGATGTCATTATCGTCGCGCGGGGCGGCGGCTCGCTCGAAGACCTTTGGAGCTTTAACGAGGAGATCGTCGCGCGCGCGGCGGCGGCGAGCCTGATCCCGCTGATCTCGGCGGTCGGCCATGAGACGGACTGGACGCTGATCGATCATGTTGCCGATTTGCGCGCCCCGACGCCGACCGGGGCCGCTGAAAAAGCGGTTCCGGTGCGCCTCGAGCTGCTTGCCGAACTGGCCGATCTCGCCCGGCGCCACGCAGGCGCCATGCTGCGCCTGATCGACCGGCGACGCCGCGAGCTGCATGCTCTGTCCCGCGCGCTGCCGCAGCCGGACGCCCTTCTTGCCCTGCCTCGCCAAAAGCTCGATACAGCGTCGCATCGGTCTTCGAACGCCGTTCTCCGCGCGCAGGATCGCCGCCGGATCGCTGTCTCAACGCTATCGCAGCGGCTCGCCCGGCAATCGCCGCAAGCGCGTTTGGGGCAAGTCAGCGAACGCCTCGCGTCGCTCGACCGCGGAATGGGCCGCGCTCTCGCCACCGCCGCCGAGCGGCGCGCGGAACGGCTAAGAAATCTCGAGAGCCGCCTCGTTAACGCCGGGCTGGCGCGCAAAAAAATCGAGCGGGAGCGCGCCGCCACGGCGCGCCATCGGCTCGACGTCCTCGCCGCGCGAATGGCGCATGCCTTGCGCGGAAGGATCGGGGCGCGGAGGGCGGAGCTGAAAAGTCTTGATCAGCTGCTCGCCAACCTTGGCTATAAAAACGTTCTCGCGCGTGGCTTCGCGCTGGTGCGGGACGCGCAGGACAAGCCGCTGCGGTTCGCGGCTGAGATCGCCGACGGCGTGAGCCTCGACATAGAATTCGCCGATGGCCACAAAAGCGCTATCGCCGGTTCACAACCGCCCTCGGGAAAAAAGCCCTTGACCCAGGCAGTTCGCAAAGGACCCGAACAAGGGACGCTGTTTTAGGGACGTTCTTGCGCCGCGCCACTCCGAGAGCGCGCTCTTATTGTTGTCCTTCTTGACTTGGATCAAATCAACTCGCCAAAGGGCGCCTATATGATTCCAAGGCCGCTTGCTGATCCGGCGGCGGCCTTCATCCTGCAAGAGCATGAATGGAGTGATTCAATGCCTCTTTTGCCAAGCCTGAGGTCGAGACAACAAGCTTCCGCTGACCCGTTTACGGCGTTGCGGCGCGAATTGGATTCCTTCTTCTCCGACTACACCCGGGGGCTGCCCGCCCTCACCGAAGTCGGCGCTCAGATTCCTGCGCTGAACATAGCCGAAACCCAAGATGCGATTGAAATTTCGACCGAATTGCCGGGAGTCGACGAGAAAGACATCAACGTCAGCCTCGACGGGAACCGCCTCGTCATTTCCGGCGAGAAAAAGCAGGAAAGCGATCGCAATGAAAAAGAATGGCACGTCGTCGAGCGCAGCTATGGCGCTTTCCATCGCGCCATCGCCCTGCCGTTCGAACCAAGCGACGCTTCGGTGACGGCCAATTTCGACAAGGGCGTCCTGCATCTCAAAGTGAAGAAGCCAGTCGAAATCGAAAAAGCCAAAAAGACGATCGAAATCAAGGCCGGCCCGCCGCAGAGCGCGCCTGGCGCGGCACCTAACAAAGCCGCCTGACCGCCGCCATTCGGGATAAATCGAAAGCGCCGATAAAGCGGTAATAGAAAAGCGCGAAATCCGGTCCGGCCAGATCGGATTTCGCATTTATTTTGAGTCACGCAAAGACCAGCGGCATCGGTTCGAGAAGAACCTTCTCGATGCCATAACGGCGCAACGCTTCCCGGAGGCGTGGCCCCGGCAGCGCGGCGCCCGTAAAGAGCGCTTCAATCGGCATTTTTCGGGGCTTTCCCAAGCAAAGGCGAAGACCCAAGTCGTTTGAGAGGACGTGATCGGTCCGGCGCGCGATGGCCGGCGCCGGGTCGATCCAGATCACCGGCCAGGGCGCAAGGCGCTCGAACTGTTCGACCAGCAACGGATAGTGCGTGCAGGCGAGCGCGATGCAATCGGTTCGGCGTCGATCCTCCTCGACAAAAGCCGGGGCGATCTCGCGGAGAACCGCGGCGTCGGAGGGGGCGTCTCCTTGCATGAAATTTTCGGCAAGACTGGCGAGGACGGTCGAACCGACGAGGGTGACGCTGCAATCGGCCGCATAAGTCAGCATCAAATCGCGGGTATAATCGCGCGCGACCGTCCCCGGCGTCGCGAGCACCGAGATAATCTTTGCGCGCGATTGAATTGCAGCTGGTTTGATTGCTGGCACCGTCCCGACGAAAGGAAGGTCTGGAAAGGCCGCGCGCAGATGCGGCAGAACCAAAGTGGAGGCCGTATTGCAGGCGATCACCGCTACGTCCGGCGCGTAAACCTCGATGAGCCGCCGCATGACGCCGAGGACGCGGGGGGCCAGCGCCGCTTCGGGTAAGGCGCCATAGGGGAAGCCCGCTTCGTCCGCCGCGTAGAGAAACTCCGCGTCCGGGCGGAGGCGCAAAATCTCGACGAAAACCGTGAGGCCGCCGAGGCCGGAATCAAACACGAGAATTTTGGGCGCGCGGGACATTGAGGGAACCGTAGCGATGTTTCAGCTCTTTCCTAACCTGGTCTAGCCGCGACATCGCCCGAAAGTCGAGCAGCAGCCGGAACATGCAAACGCGCGAATGGTTAAGGCGCCCTTGATCGGAGCCAATCAAGACGCAAAGATGGCGGCCGCGGTGGAGACATACGTCCCGGCGCGGCTCGATCGCTTGCGTTGGAGCAAATTCCATACCCTCGTCGTCGTCGCGCTCGGCGTCACCTGGACGCTGGACGGCCTTGAAGTGACGCTCGCCGGCTCGGTCTCGGGCGCCCTCAAGGCCAGCCCTCGCCTTCATTTCTCGGATGCCGACGTCGGCCTCGCCTCGAGTTTTTATCTCATCGGCGCGGTGGCCGGCGCGCTTGTGTTCGGCTGGATGACCGACCGGCTCGGGCGCCGATTGCTTTTTTTCGTGACCCTTGGCCTCTATCTTGCCGCCGCCGCCGCCACGGCCTTCAGCTGGAACCTCGCCAGCTTTTGCCTGTTCAGGCTGCTGACTGGAGCGGGCATCGGCGGCGAATACAGCGCCGTCAATTCGACCATACAGGAGATGATTCCCGCCCGTTACCGCGGCCGCACCGATCTCGCCGTCAACGGCTCATTCTGGATCGGCGGGGCGATTGGCGCGGGAGGCTCGATCCTGCTGCTCGACCCGGCCATCATCAATCCCGAACTTGGCTGGCGTCTCGCATTTCTGATCGGATCGGTTCTAGGCCTCGTCATCCTTTTTCTGCGCGCCTTTATTCCGGAAAGTCCCCGCTGGCTCGTCATTCACGGCAAAGAGGAGGAAGCTGAGCGTATAACCGGAGAGATCGAAGCTGAAGCGGGGTCGCAGCTGAAAAGCGACGCAGACTTGAAGCCGATGCGCATCCGTCCGCGTCAATTCACGCCCCTAACAGAGGTTTTTAATACGATTTTCGTGACCTATCGCCAGCGCGCCCTGGTCGGCCTGATGCTCATGGCGGCGCAGGCCTTTTTCTATAACGCTATTTTCTTCACCTTTGCGCTGGTCCTGACCAGGTTCTACGGCGTCGCGACGCCCGACGTCGGCTGGTACGTTTTGCCGTTTGCGCTCGGCAATGTGCTGGGTCCCCTGATCCTCGGTCCACTGTTCGACACGATCGGGCGCAAGCCGATGATCACCTTTACCTACGCCATCTCCGGCGTTCTTCTCGCCGTCACCGGCTGGCTATTCGCCCTTGATATGATCAGCGCGACGCAGCAGACGATCGCCTGGATGACGATCTTCTTTTTCGCCTCGGCGGCGGCGGGCGCGGCCTATCTGACGGTGAGCGAAACCTTTCCCGTCGAGATCCGGGCGCTCGCTATCGCGGTTTTCTACTCCGCCGGAACGGCCATCGGCGGAGCTGGCGCGCCCTACCTCCTCGGTAGCCTGATCGCGACCGGCTCGCGAACGAGCGTCTTCCTCGGCTATCTGCTGGGCGCCGCCTTGATGCTGATCGCGGCGATCGTTCAGCTCGTCTTTGGCGTCGCCGCCGAGGGCAAACCGCTCGAGGAAGTGGCTCAGCCCCTGTCTTCATCCGACTGATCGTCCGGGCAAGGCGAAGCCTCGCCTTTGGCGCGCGGTCCCTCGGCGAGACGCACGAACATCCCGCGCAGTGTCCTGACATCCTGTTCGGTCAGGCTCAAGCGATGAAAGATATTGCGCAAATTGCGTCGCATCACCGGCGCCTTGTCGATTGGCCGAAAAAATCCGGCGCGCTCTAATTCGCCTTCGAGATAATTGAAGAAGGAGAGCACCATTTCGCGCGGCGCCGCGGGGGAGCGCGTCTCAGCCGCAAAGGGCGCCTTGGCCTCGGTCGAGGCCCTCATCCATTCATAGCCGATGAGCAGAACCGCCTGCGCCAGATTGAGCGAGGAATAGGCCGGGTTCACCGGAAACGTGATGATTACGTCGCCCAGCGCCACCTCGTCGTTGGAGAGGCCAGTCCGCTCCGGCCCGAACAGGACGCCACGTTTCTCCCCGCCCGCGATGGCGCGCGCCGCAACCGGCATAGCCTCGAAAGGCGTCAGAATAGGCTTATGCTGGCCGCGCTCCCGCGCGGTCGTCGCATAAACGAAATTGAGATCCGCCACCGCATCTTCCAAACTGTCGAACAGTTTCGCGGCCTCGAGCAGGTGCACAGCTCCCGCCGCGGCGGCGTTGGCGCCTTTCTTCAAGGCGCCGGTGCGTGGCCACCCCTCGCGCGGCGAGACGAGGCGAAGATCATAAAGGCCGAAATTCGCCATCGCCCGCGCGCACATGCCGATATTCACGGCGAGTTGCGGGCGCACCAATATGATCGCCGGGCCGCATTCGATGCTTTTCTTCGTGTGGTCGGTTCCAGCGCCGGTCATTGGAATCGTGAAGCCTTGGGATTGGACGGCGCCGCCGCATCGCTTCGAGAGCCGCGCGATGACGTAGATTATTCCTAAACTCCCGCTTTGGCGCAAAAATCAGCGGCGCAAAGCCGTAGTTCATAGCAATGGTCCGCCAAAGTCCGTTGCAAGGCTTTAAAGACGCCGGCCGACGCCCACTCGCTCGAGCGGATAAGGTCCTGGCCAAGAGCTAGATGCGCGGCGAGCAGCCCAGCGAACAGATCGCCCGCGCCATGTGGCTTGATCGGAAGCCGGGGCGCCGCGATGCGGTGGAGAACGCCGCCATCGCAGACAATCGTTTCGATGTGCCCCGAGGGGGTATCGTCCAGCGCGCAGCCGGTAACCACGATATGCCGCGGCCAGCGCCTCCTGGAATCCATTGCGGCGGCGCGGAGAGCTTCAGCGCTCCGAGCGCGGGCGTCCGACAGAAGCTCGAACTCGAATTGGTTTGGCGTCGCGATCGACGCCGCCGGGACGAGCAAGTCACGAAAAATCCCGATCAACCCGTCCGCGACGAACACCCCCGAGTCTTCATCGCCAATCACAGGATCGCAGACATAGAGCAGATCGGGGTTTTGCGCTTTGGCCCTTCTGATGAAGTCGGCGACGATGCAGCCGATTTCGGCCGAACCGAGATAGCCGGTGACGACGTGACTAGCGGCCTCGATGAGGCCGCGCTCCTCGACGCCAATGAGCAGGTCCTCAACGAGCGCGGCGTCGAGCACGCGCCCGCGCGCCGTCGGGTAGAGGGGATAATTCGACAGCAATGTGGTCGGAACCGCCGCGACAGTCACCCCCAGCGCCTGCATCGGGAAAACCGCGGCGCTGTTGCCCACATGGCCATGGACGACCTGGCTCTGAATGGAGATGACGTGAGGTCCGCGCCCGATAGATCCTGGCGGCTCGGGATTTGTCTCTTGACCCTGCGCAGTCACTGTCCCGGGATTTCCTGTTTCGGCTGCGGCTTGACCGCAGAAGAATGACGCAGGCGCAGCCAAAGGGGGCTTCGGCTGCGGCTGAGGCATTCAATGCTCGAGGGAGTTGGTGCGGGCGGTCGGAATCGAACCGACACTCTGTCACCAGAACCGGATTTTGAAGTCCGGCGCGTCTACCAGTTCCGCCACGCCCGCTCGGCCGACCGTCTCTAATGCTGCGAAGAATTGGGTCGGCACCTTGCATCCGTTAGCGGATTGCGCTGCGCCTCGCAACTGGACCTGACGCGTCGCCCAATTTTTTGACTGCTAAGCAATGCACGTGCGGGTCCGCACAGATGCCAGCCTCAATCGGTTTCAATTTTCCCGTCGCCGACTCCCATGTCGCGAAAGGGATTGAAGCCATGAACAATGCCACAGTCGTGATCGCAACGACACTCGCACTGGTGACGACCGCGTTGGCAGTCGAAATCGCGCGGCGCCATCCAGCGGCTGAGGCCATGTCGACCGCGTCCATCGCCAAGACGGAGGCGCCCGCCCCTACGGCGAGGGCCAAGCCGGAAGCCCCCGAAGCCGCAGAGCAAGCTTCCGTTCTTGAAGATGTTGGCGCGGAGAAGCCTTTGGCCGCCCCGACTCCGACACAAGCGGCTTCGACGGGGCCGACGATAAAAGCGCCGGAGGACACCCCTCCAATGCGCGACGCCTCGCTCCCAGCGGCGGACGCTGCGGCTCTAACAGCCGACGCCAAGCGCGACGCTGGGTCAATTGTCGAGCCCAACGACGAAAAAACCTCGGGGAGGCAGCCTGCGCTTTTCGCCATTCCGCAAGGGCCCGCTCCCGACGCTGCGGCCAAGGATGGCCAGCAACCGAAGGCGACAGGCGAGCGGAAAAAATCGAAAAGCGCCAACGATACCGCGTTCGTCAAGCCCGCCATCGTCAAGTCGGGGCGCGGGAAATCGGAAACCGAAAAAGCAACGACCGACCACCCGGCCGATGCGTCGAAACCCGTCCGGCCGCACGAAACACATCATCGGCTCGCCAAGGCGCATTGTTTCGGGCGCGAGGCGGCACAGGAGCGTTCCGAGCGCTACGCGGCTGCGCGCGTCGTCCCCACAGTCCAATGGCAGGGCGGATATGGCGAAGATTTTCACCCGGGCGGCGACGTCTATGGCTTTTCGGGCTCGTTCGGGGGGTGCCGCTATCGCGGCTTTGTCTCGATGACCGGCTACCGGATCGAAAGTTCCTGTTGAGGAGGCTCTTGGGAAAAATCAGCCGGCCGCTGCGACCGGCCGATTTCTCCAGCTCTTTGTTCGATCGGATCCTTCTTGGCAACCCGCGGCCCGCTTCGCTCCTATCGCCAGTCGCGAATGTCGACGAAATGGCCGGCGACGCCCGCGGCCGCCGCCATCGCCGGCGACACGAGATGCGTGCGCCCGCGAAACCCTTGGCGCCCTTCAAAATTGCGGTTCGACGTTGACGCGCAGCGCTCGCCCGGTTCGAGCCGGTCGGGATTCATGGCGAGACACATCGAACATCCAGGCTCGCGCCATTCGAAGCCCGCCTGCCTGAAGATGACGTCAAGACCCTCGGCCTCGGCCTGCTGCTTAACGAGGCCGGACCCCGGCACCACCATGCCGCTGACGCGGGGAGCGATATGTCTGCCGGCGACGATTTTCGCGGCGGCGCGCAAGTCTTCGAGACGGCCATTGGTGCAAGAGCCGATAAAGACCCGGTCGATCGCAATGTCGGCAATCTTTTCGCCGCCCTTCAGCCCCATATAATCAAGAGCGCGCGCGATCGAAGCCCTTTTGGCTTCGGTGGCGCCGGCCTCGACGCGCGGCACCTCGCCGGTGATTGTCGTGACATCCGCGGGGCTCGTGCCCCAGGTGACGAGGGGCGGCAGGCGCGAGGCGTCAAGACGCACTTCTTTGTCGAAATGCGCGCCCTCATCGGAATGGAGGCTCTCCCAATGGATCATCGCCTGATCCCAGGCTTTGCCCTTGGGCGCTTTCGGCCTATCCTTGAGAAAGGCGAAGGTCTTGGCGTCCGGCGCAATGAGACCGGCGCGGGCGCCCCCTTCGATGGACATGTTGCAGACCGTCATGCGGCCTTCCATCGACAATTCGCGGATCGCCTCGCCAGCATATTCGATGACGTGGCCGGCGCCGCCACCGGCGCCGATTTCGCCGATGATCGCGAGCACAATATCTTTTGCGCTGACGCCATCCCGCAAGGCGCCCTCGACGGTGACGCGCATGTTCTTCGCCTTGTGCTGGATCAGGGTCTGCGTCGCCAGCACATGCTCGACTTCGGAGGTGCCGATCCCATGCGCCAGCGCGCCGAAGGCGCCATGCGTCGACGTGTGGCTGTCGCCGCATACAATGGTCGCACCCGGAAGCGTAAAGCCTTGTTCTGGACCGATAATATGGACGATCCCCTGGCGCGGATCGAGTTCGTTATAATATTCGACCCCGAACTCTTTGGCGTTAAGAGCAAGCTGCTCGACCTGAACGCGGCTTTCAGGATCCTTGATTCCTTGCGAGCGGTCGGTCGTTGGGACATTGTGGTCAACCACGGCGAGTGTCTTGTCCGGCGCGCGAACGCGCCGGCCGCTCAGCCTCAGGCCTTCGAACGCCTGCGGACTCGTCACCTCATGAACGAGATGGCGATCGACATAAATGAGGCATGACCCATCCGGCGCCTGATGGACCAGATGATCATCCCATATCTTGTCGTAAAGCGTGCGCGGATGTGCCATTTGACGAACCCATGATGCGCCGGATGCGCGCTTTTCAAAAAACAGTGCTGAGGGGGGAAGTTCTTACTCGCAAGTTTCCCTGCGGGGAAGTACCCTGCGCCCGCCCTTGTGAACTCTATATAGGAGTAGCGGTTGTGATGCGCCCGCCGGTTGCGCCCTATCTGACGGTCTCCCCCGCGCTCGCCGCGATCGCTTATTACACCGCCGTCTTTGGAGCCGAGCAGAAATCAATCATGCCGGCCTTCGACGGGCTGCGCATCATGCATTGCGAACTGTCGATCAACGGCGGCGCCATCATGCTGGCTGACGCTTTTCCTGAGCTTGGCCATACCCGCATGCCGCTGCCTGGCGAACTCGCCACCACGTCTGTCAGCCTCGAATACGGAAGCGCGCAGGAGGTCGATGAAATATTCGCCAAAGCGACTAATCTGGGCGGCAAAGCGGAGACCAATCCGACCAAGTCGTTCTGGGGGACGCGCTTCGCCACCTTCCGCGATCCGTTCGGCCATCGCTGGATTTTGAACGGACCGCTGAAATAGGCTTTATGTGTCAGACGCCAACCCCGCGAAACTTCCGGCAAGGGCGTTCACGTGGCAGGATCTTATTCCGCTGCGGGCGGAGCCTCTTTCTTGCCCTTGGCGGCGACCTTGGCCTCCTTCTTCGCCGACTCGCGCGCGGCCTTTGCGGCGGGAGACTCCATCTTCTCGGCGATGCGCGCCGATTTACCGCGGCGATCACGTAGATAATAAAGTTTGGCGCGGCGCACCTTGCCGCGGCGGACCACCTTGATCGAGTCGATGTTGGGCGAATAGATCGGGAAGACGCGCTCGACGCCCTCGCCATAGGAAATCTTGCGGACCGTAAAGCTCTCGTTGAGCCCGCCGCCGGTCCGGGCGATGCAGACGCCTTCATAGGCTTGCACGCGGGTGCGGTCGCCTTCCTTGACCTTGACGTTGACGATGACGGTGTCGCCCGGCTGGAATTCCGGAATGGTCTTTCCGGCCAGCAATTTGGCGGCCTGCTCGGCCTCGAGTTCGGCGATGATGTTCATTGGTAAAGAAGACCTTGTCGTTCCGCCAGATGGTCCGGCGAGCGTTTCGACGCGCTGTTTTCAGTTGAAGGCAGGGTTTCTAAACGAGGGAGCGGGCGTTGTCGAGCCTATCATGTAAGCCATGCGAAATATGACGGATTATCATTGGTCACTTCCCGTCAATTCGGGTATCTAAAATTGATGTCGGTAAGTCAGCGAATCGTTTTCGTCGGTACCTTGATTGCCAGGAAACTCGATTGCCAAGGAAAGATGGTGGAACGTGAATTTCAACTTCGTCAACCCAGAGGATGGATTCACATCAGACGTCATTCGGGACTCTACGCGTTTCGTCGGTCGAGCTAGATTGGTTGAAGACTGTATCTCCGCTTTAAATGTCGATCGCGCACAAGGCAGGCGTCTTCCATCTCGTCCCCCCAAAGCCACGCCGCTACTATACTGTTTACTATACATGCGATGCGATTATCACAGACGCTTCAGACCTTTGCTCTCGTTTGTGCAACGATACAGATGAAGAAGATGGTCTTCTCCGGCTGGTTCCTGACAGAGGCAAGGAGATGATCGAATTCTCACGCACGAGTGAAGGTAGTTTCGGTACGGATCTAAAGGTCGTTTCGTGGGGAGCGAAAGGCACAGAACTCCACAAAATATTCATATCGCGTACCAAATAATATTACTCAAACATTTAGAAATTTTATCAATTCTGTTGTGAATCATAACAACACTCTCTGGTCCAAACGTGATGCGTTGCTGATATTGCTGGATGAATTCGACGTAATCCGCGACAAGACTGGACTTGGTTCTCTAATCAAGTCTTTGACAAGCCCAACAATAAAATTTGCAGTTTGTGGCATTGGCAGCGATCTGAGCAGCCTCGTCACGGATCATGCTTCCGTCGGGCGTCTGATTCAGCAAGGCTCGTTGCATGTTGAACCGATGGAACAATCTGAAGTAACCGAGATTTTCGCGACCGCAAGAACGCTTTTTAAGAATCAAGTAGAGTTTGCGCCAGCAATTGTTGAAGAGATCGCAAATCTTTGCGAAGGATACCCTTACTTTGCGCAGCTTATCGGTAAGGCTTGCGTTGAGCAGGGCAACCGCGCGGGAACCAATGTCATCGATACCAAGATACTTAGAGTTCGTTCTCGGAGAGATCCGAACTGGCAAGGTATTTCCGACACTGGAACGCGATTACAATCGAGCGGTAGGCCATTCTGCGGACAGGGCTTGGCTGTTGGCCCTTTTGGCGGAGCAATCAGAGAATGAAACCCTCTTTGACATAAGTGGCAATAATGTCCGCTTAAAAGATGTTCGGGGCATCGCAAAAGGTCTCGACGTATCGCATATAGACCAAAACCTGCCGCGTCTTGTTGAAGCTCAATATGGCCCAGTCCTCGTAAAAGATCCTGCACGTCAGGGCATCTACGAGTTCGTTGATCCTGTTTTCAGAGCCTATGTTAAGCTAAGGCGTATCGGTCAAACAGAGTAAAGTGACGCCACGCATGACTGCGTGAGCGTCAGCGTCACTATCAGACCAGCCGGGCATCCATCCCCTCCACCGCCGCCCATATCCTGCGTAGATCCTCCTCGCGCGACAGCCGGTGATCGCCGTCCTTGATCAACGTCAGCGTCGCCGGATCGCCATGTAGATGCTCGACCAATGCCACGGCGGAGCGCCAGGGCACCTCCTCGTCCCGCATGCCTTGCAGAACATGGACCGGGCAATGGCTGCGGATCGTCGCGCCGAACAGCAGATGGGTGCGGCCTTCCTCGATCAGCTCGCGGCTGACCGGATAAGGCTCCTGCTCGTAGCGTGAGGGCCGCAGCCAAAAGCCTTTCGCCTTCATTTGCGCGCGCGCCTTGGCGGACATCCGCCCGAACAGCAGCGTCTCGGTGAAATCAATGGCCGGCGCGATCAGCACGAGTCCCTTCAGCCGCTCCTCCTCGCCGGTCAAGGCTAAAGCCCGCACGGCGAGCAACGCCACCCAGGCGCCCATCGACGAGCCGACGAGAATTTGCGGGCCTTCGGTCAGCGCGCGGAAAACGGCCAACGCCTCCTCCAGCCATTGGCCGATGGTCCCGCGCTCGAAGCGCCCGTCCGATTGGCCATGCCCAGAATAGTCAAAGCGCACAAAAGCCCGCCCCGCCGTCAGGGCATCTCGATCGAGGCGGCTCGCTTTCTCGCCGCGCATGGTTGATCGGAAGCCGCCGAGCCAAACCAGCCCGGCGCGCGAACTGGCCTTGCGCGGCGCGCGGCGCAGATAGGCGATGCGGCGAAACGAGGCGCCTGCCCCGACCGCCAGAAACTGTGGCTCGACCGGCTCGGGAGCGCCAAATTGCAGAGCGTGCTCTTCCACCGCCGGACGCGCCCGATTATGTTTGATTCTCAAGAAGCCTCTCGAGAATCCGTGGTTCCGCTTTGCAGCCTTGGTTCTTTGTATGCAGTGGCGCCTGATGTCATCAGGATCAAGCTCACCTTTTCGTGACAGGGCTGCGCATCCTCTCGCGGGCGTTGCGGTGCTTCAGATCGTCCCGGACTTGCGGCAAGGCCCTGCCGCCAGCGCGGCGATTGACGTCGCGGGGGCGCTTGCCCGCGTCGGCGGCAAGGCCATGGTTGCAAGCAGCGGCGGCGATCTTGTCAGCGAGCTTCAGGCCAAAGGCGGCATTTTTTTGCCGTTTCCCGCCAATGCGCGCAATCCTCTCAGCATGGCGTTGAACGTCCGCCGCCTGGCCCAGCTCATCAAAACCGAGCGAGTTGACATCGTCCACGCGCGATCGCGGGCGCCGGCGTGGGTCGCCTATGGCGCGACGCGCCTCGTCAAGACCCCTTTCGTCACCAGCTACCAGGGGTCTTACGGGCGCGGCGGGCCGCTGGCTCTGCGCTACAATTCGATTATGGCGCGGGGCGACGCCATCATCGCTGATTCGGCGCATACGGCCGAGCGCATCGCCACGCTCTATTCTCATGCGAAAGAAAAAATCGCCGTCGTCATTGGCGGCGTCGATTGCCGGATTTTCGCGCCAAAGGCCGTCGCGCCCGTGCGGGTGCAAGCGATGCGCCGCTCGTGGGGCGTCGCCGCGGACGAACGCGTCGTCTTGCTCGCCGTCGGCGCGCACGCTTCCACCGGCTATAAGGCAGCAATCGACGCCGTCAAAATCCTCGCCGAAAGAGGCGCCGAAAGCGCTCTTGCCGGAGTCAAATTCATTATCGATTGCGACGAACAGACTGGCGCGTTCGCCCGGGAGATTGACGCGGCGATCGGCAAAGCGCGTTTGCAACACCTTATGAGGCGCGGCGAGATCGGCGATCGGCCTGCGGCGCTGCTTGCAGTCTCGGCTGTGGTCGCGCTTCCCGCCAATCCTGAGATATTCGCCTCCCTCGCCCTCGAAGCGCAAGCGATGGGCGCGCCGGTGATCGTCCCAGCCGTTGGCGCTGCCTCGGAAACGGTTCTCGCCCCGCCGGAGGTCGATCAGTCGGCGCGGACCGGCTGGCGCGCGCCGGCTCTTGACGCGGAGGCCCTCGCAAATGCGGTGAGCGAGGCCTTGAGCCTCGGCGCGACCGCAAGGGACCGGCTCTCCCTCAGGGCGCGAACGCATGTCGAAACGCTTTTCTCCATCGAGCAGATGCGAGCGCAAACTCTTGGCGCCTATGCGGCGGTGCGGGGCGACCATCAATAGCCGGGCGCCCTTTCTGAAAATGCGCAGATCAATGCATCCTCTTAACTGGACATGCATTGACTTCGCTCCGCAATCGACCAATGTTCGCGGTTAAGTCAGTCCACGGCTGCGATCATAGATCGAAGCGACCCGCTCCGTGTTCGGATTCGATCAATCGCCATGAAGGAGACTAAGCCATTCGCCGTCCGATGAAAGCTCCCCCGGCCCCGCAAAAGGACGGGCCACGCATCAACCGTGAAATCCGCGCTCGTGAAGTTCAGTTAATTGACGCCGAAGGTCAAAATCGAGGCGTGGTCGATGCGCTCATAGCCCAGCAAGCAGCCGATGAAGCAGGCCTTGATCTCGTCGAGATCGTTCCCACTGCCAATCCCCCGGTCTGCAAAATTCTCGACTACGGGAAATTTCGTTTTCTCGAGCAGAAGAAATCCGCGGAAGCGCGCAAGAGACAAAAGATCGTCGAGATCAAGGAAATCAAGCTACGCCCGGGTATCGACGAACATGATTATGATACCAAGATGAAGGCCGTCCGCCGCTTCTTCGAAGAAGGCGATAAAGTCAAGGTGACGCTGCGCTTCCGCGGCCGCGAAATGGCGCATCAGGACCTCGGCTTCCGTCTGCTCGAGCGGGTCAAGTCCGAAACCGGCGCGGTCGCCAAGGTCGAGGCCGAGCCGTCGATGGAAGGCCGCCAAATGGTGATGGTGCTCGCGCCGAAGTAGGCGCGAGCGAAGTTTTCAACCGGGAAACGCCTTAACCCTCGCGGCCAGTGGAAGCCGGCGCGGGGGCTGTGAGATGCGCGAAATTCTCGACGACTTTTTCGTAGACCGGCCGTTTGAAGGGAATGATCAAATCCACGAGGTGTTCGATCGGAGCCCAGCGCCAAGCGTCGAATTCCGGCTTCTGGCCACCGGCTGGCGATTCGATATCGATTTCGCTTTCATGGCCGTCGAACCGCAAGGCGAACCATTTCTGTCGCTGCCCCTGAAAACGCCCCTTCCAGGATTTGTTCGAATATTCGCCGGGGAGATCATAGGTGTACCAATCGGGAGATTCTGCGAGCAAGGACGCGGACAGGACATTCGTCTCCTCCCGAAGCTCCCGCAAGGCGGCCTGAAAGGGCTCTTCGCCGGGGTCGATGCCGCCTTGGGGCATTTGCCACTCATGCTGGTGTCGCGGCTGAGCAGACGCCTTCTTGGGGCGTCTGCGTCCCACAAATACCAAGCCGTCGCGATTGAGCAGCATGATGCCGACGCACGGACGATAATTCTCAAATTGCGTCACGCGATGACCTCGCCGCTCTTCATGACCGCGAGGGCGGCGCGAAGCCCGAGCCCATTGCGCTTTCCCGCTCGAGGCACACCCCTTGATTGCCGTGACGCTGACGCCACGCCCCGGAGCTCAGCCGAACGCGGCTTTTCACGAAACCGCGCTCCCCACTTCACTCGCGCCGATTTCAGTTCGGCACTTTCTGCGTTTCCTCAGCCGACTGCGGCGCCGACTTGCTCGACGTCTTGGTCACGCCGCGCAGAATGTCTTCCGCGGCGGCCAGCTGCTTGTCGTCCTTCTCATTCGGCGGGACATAGGCCTGGGAGCCGCCTTTTTCATCTTCGCCGTTCTTCAGATGCCCCCTGAGCGAAGCCTCGCCCTTGGTGTCATCCTTGCCTTTGAGCTCGTCCGGAACATCCTGCAAGACGATGACGTCGGGATCGATGCCCTTCGCCTGTATCGAGCGGCCGGATGGCGTGTAATAACGCGCAGTGGTCAGGCGCACCGCGCCGTTGTTCTGGCCGAGCGGAATGATCGTCTGCACCGACCCCTTGCCGAAAGAGCGCGTGCCGAGGATGGTCGCGCGCTTATGATCCTGCAGCGCCCCCGCCACGATTTCCGAAGCCGAAGCCGACCCGCCGTTGATCAGCACAACCAAAGGCTTGCCCTTTGAGATGTCGCCCGGGTGGGCGTTGTAACGCATCGATTCGTCGGCGTTGCGGCCGCGCGTCGAAACAATTTCGCCGCGATCGATGAAAGCGTTGGAGACCGCAATCGACTGGTCGAGCAGACCGCCGGGGTTATTGCGCAGATCGAGAATATAGCCCTTGAACTTATCAGCGGGAATATCGGTCTGAAATTTCTTGATGGCGCCATCGACCCCCTCGCCGGTCTGCTCGTTGAACTGGGTGATCCTTATGTAGCCGATGTCGTCGCCGATTTGATGCGCCCGGACCGACTTGATCTGGATCACCGCGCGGGTGAGCTTGATATCTTGCGGGTCCTTGTTCGGTCCGCGCAGGATCTTCAAGGTCACCGTGGTATTCGGCGCGCCGCGCATCTTGTCGACCGCCTGATTGAGGGTGAGGCCCTGCACGTTTTCGCCGTCGATGGCGGAGATGATGTCGCCGGACAGAATCCCGCCGCGCGATGCGGGCGTATCGTCGATCGGGGTCACGACTTTGATAAGGCCGTCCTCCTGCGTCACCTCGATTCCGAGGCCGCCGAACTCGCCGCGCGTCTGCACCTGCATATCCTGGAAGCTTTTGGCATCCATGTAGCTCGAGTGCGGATCGAGCGAAGTCAGCATGCCATTGATCGCGGCTTCGACAAGCTTCTGCTCATCCGGCTTTTCGACATAGTCGGAACGGATTTTCTCGAATACTTCGCCAAACAGGTTGAGATTGCGGTAGGTATCGGACGCGGCCGCGCGCGCCATCCCGTCCGAAAACATTCTCGTCTGCGTGCCGAGCGTGACCACAGAGGCGCCAAGAACGGCGCCGAGCGCGATTAGTGAAACATTCCGCATCATCCGCGAACCTTTTGCAATTCCGGCTTTGCCCACCATGGGCCCGGATCGATCGCCGCCCCGTCTTTCCGAAATTCGATATAGAGGATGGGCTGCGCCGCTCCGATCGCGATGGCCGCAGCCGTCTTCGCCGCTCCGTTGCCCATCACGGCAACCGGTTCCCCAGCCAGAACGAATTGACCTACGTTTACGTTGATCCGATCCATCCCTGCAAGAATAATATAATAACCCTGCCCAGCGTTGATGATCAAGAGTTGCCCATAGGAGCGATAAGGGCCGGCAAAGGCCGCCCAGCCATCGCATGGCGCAGCCACGATCGCGCTTGGGCGCGTCGCTATGAACATTCCTTTCTCGGCTCCGCCAAACCCGTCGGGCGCGCCAAAGCCCCGCTGCAGCTCGCCGCTCGCCGGAAGCGGCAGCATGCCTTTTAAATCGGCGAAGGCGCTGGCCGGGGCTAGCCGCGCCGGATCCTTGAATGGCGCCATAGCGAGTTTGCGCTGGCCTTCGGGCGCGGCCGCCTCGGCCGCTTTTTGCGCTTCATCGGCCTTGCGCGCGGCTTCCGCTCCCCGCGCCGCGGCGGCATCCTCCGCCTCCATTTTGGCGATGAGATCTTTCAGGTCGGCCGCGTGTTTGGCGAGATCGGCGGCGCGGGCGTTTTCCGCGCCCAGGGCCTCCTCGGCATCCGCCAACGCCGATTGCCGGGCATCGATGAGCGCGGCGAGGCGCTGCCGGTCAAGGCTAAGCTTCCCTACCTCGCCGGCGAGTAAATCGCGTTCAGCAGACACCGAACGGCGCAACTGCAGAAGATCAGAAAGGTCAGAGGCGAGCGCTTCGGTCTCCGCGCGCATTTCCGGAAGCACCGCCCCGAGCATCATCGACGTCCGAATCGCCGCCAGCAGGTCCTCGGGCGCGACCAGGAGAGCCGGTGGCGGCTTGCGGCCCATCCGCTGCAAAGCGGCGAGGATCTCCGCGATGACCGAGCGGCGGCTGGCCAGCGAACGTTTGATTGCATCTTCGCTTCCGGTCAGCGTATCGAGGCGGGCTTCCGCCTCGCCGATCTTGCGTTCGCGATCGTCGATCGCCTGCACCAGATCGACCAGCGCCGTCGTGAGCTTTGCCCGATCGGTGCGGATCGAGGCGACCTCGGCTTCGATTTTCGCGCGTTCCTCCTGCGAGGCCTGCAGCGTATCCAGCATGCCGCGCAACTCGAGACGGCGCCCGCTCAGCGCCGCGCTGTCCGGCTTTTGGGCTTCTGGGGGCGCCGCTTGAACGAGGCTCGGCGACGAGAGAGAGCACGCCAGCGCAAGCAAAGCCGCGATCGGGGCGCCTTTTTTGCCGCTTTCGGCGACATGGAGATGAATGAGTTTTGCTTTCAACACGACGATACTTAAGGCTGAACATGGCCGAAGCGCGGCGACTGCGCGACTAATCGCGATGATATGGGTGGCCGGACAGAATTGTCACCGCTCGATAGAGTTGTTCGGCGACCATGATCCTTACCAATTGGTGAGGAAACGTCATCGGGCCGAGTGACAGGACGAGCGAAGCGGCGTCGCGAACTTCTTGAGCGAGGCCATCTGCGCCCCCGATCGCCAGCGTTATCGCACGTGCTCCATCGTCCCGCCGCTCGCCAAGGTGAGAGGCGAACCCGCGACTCGCCAGGCGATTTCCGCTTTCGTCGAGCGCGATCAACTCTCCGCCTGGCTCCAGCGCGGCCATAATGGCCTTAGCCTCGTCGGCTTTACGGTCTGAAGGTCTGCGGGCGCGGCTTTCGTCGAGTTCCCGCAACTCAACGCCACCAAATCCGATCGCCCGCCCAGCGGCGTTCGCGCGTTCGACATAGCGCCGCGCAAGCTCTTTTTCCGCGCCGGCCTTCGAGCGGCCAACGCAGAGCAGGACAATACGCATTGCGAACCGAAGCTATCCGGCGCGGAGTTCGCCGGGCCGCCCGACGCCCCACATTTTTTCAAGATTGTAGAACTGGCGCACCTCTGGCCTAAAGATGTGAACGATGACGTCGCCGCCGTCGATCAGGACCCAATCGCCGGCTTGCAGTCCTTCGGCGCGGGGCGCGCCCTGGGTTTGTTTGACCGCCTTGATGACGCGCTCGGCGAGCGCTCCGACGTGAATGTTGGAGCGGCCTGTCGCGATGATCATAACGTCGGCGAGGGTGGTTTTGCCGTGCAGGTCGATCGAGATGACGTCCTCGGCCTTTAAATCATCGAGAGCTGTCAAGATGGTCCGCACGAGGGTCCCGGCCTGCGGTCGGGAAAGACCGGGAACCGGATGAATCGGCTGAGGCGCCGTTCCGCCAGAAATCGTGGGTATCAGGGTGCGATCCTCTTAAAAAACGTCAGCCGAACGGCCGAACGTATAGTAAACATGGCGTAAATTTCCCGCCTTTGCAAATGGGATTATCGTTCGCCAAAAGCCAGCGCTCAAACTCACGCCGTCGATCGCGCCCGCCTTAGCGGCGCCATGTGATCGATTGGCGTTGGCCGGAGACCGTCATGATGCTGCGTCGTTCAATGGCTTTCTCCCACGTCATCTACGCCTCCGCCTTCCCGATTCTGGCGGCGGCGCTGGCGGTAGTCGCCATCGTCATCCTTTCGTTCCGCTTCGTGGAGGCGCCTCGGACGCTGACTGTCGCGGTCGGCCCAAAGGGCGGCGCCGACGCGGCGCTGATCGCCGCGGCGGCGGCGCAACTCAATCGCGATCTCGCCGCAGTGCGGCTCTCCATCCGCTCCGTCGACGGTCCGTCTGAGGCCGCCAGAGCGCTCGAATCTGGCGAGGTCGATCTTGCGGTGATTCGCAGCGACGTCGCCATTCCAGGCAATGGCGCGACCGTCGCCATATTGCATAATGACCTCGCTATGCTGGCGGCGCCGCGCGGCTCGGCCATCACAAAACCGGCGGCGCTGGGTGGCAAGCGGGTCGGAATCTTTCCGGCGAGCGCCGACAACGCCGCCTTGCTCGACGCGGTGCTGGCCGAATATGAGATCGCGGCGCCAACCGTTCAGCATGTCATGCTCGCGGCGGACGCGCTGCCGCGCGCCGTCGCGGACAAGAAAATCGACGCCCTCTTCGCTGTCGGTCCCATGCGCGGCCCCTCTGTTGACAAAGAGATCGCAGCCCTCATGTCGGGAAAGCGCGATGCCGTGCTGATCCCGATTGACGCCGCCGAAGGCATGGCCGCGCGCGGAGCCGCCTACCAAAAGATCGATCTGCCGAACGGCTTCTTCCCCGGCGCGCCGCCGCTTCCGGACGATGATTTTGCGAGTTCTCGGGGTCGCCGTCCGCCTCGAGGCGCGCGCGACGCTCGCCGACGAGACCGTCACCGATCTGACGAAGCGCCTCTTCGAGATGCGCCGCTCGCTCGAAGCGCAGGCGCCGATCGCCGCCGCGATTGAAAAGCCCGACACCGACAAAGGCTCCTTCGAGACCATTCACCCCGGCGCCAGCGCCTATTTCGGCGACAACGAAAAAAGCTTCATGGACCTCTATGGGGACTGGATCTACATCGGCGCCATGGCCTTCAGCGGCCTCGGCTCGGCCGCCGCGGCGATGGTCGGCATGACGCGGGCGCGGGCGCGCAAAGACGCTCTGGCGCTGATCTGTCAATTGATCGACGTGAAGGAGAACGCGCATCAAGCGACGTCGCTACCGCGCCTCAATGAGCTTGACCGGGAGATCGAGGAGCTGTCGACAAAGGGCCTGCTTTTTGCGCGCGCTCACAATTTCGACGAGGCCGGCCTCGCGGCGCTGCGGCTCGCAATTGACGAAGCGCGCCGCGCGGTCAACGATCAGGTTAACGAGCTGCAGCAAAAGCCGGCTCTGATGGCCAACGCCGCCGCGACTTCGCCGGTCCATTCGATTTCACCTCCGAGGAGCTGAAAATGACTGGCCCATGTCCGACGCCCCGCCCGAGAGGCGTCGCGTGATCAGCAGTCAGGCGAAGCAATTCTGGACTTTCATCGCGAACAGCCCAAAGCAGGTCGAGCTTCCACTCGACATGCGCCGCCGCGCCGGCGAACGGGCGGAAGGCATGACCGCCGAGCCGCGCGGGGTCGCGTTCTCCCCGGCGCCGGAGGTCGGCGGCCTGTGGGCCGATCCGCCCGAGGAGCGCGGCGGCGCGGCGATCCTCTATCTGTACGGCGGCGGCTATGTTCTCGGCTCGCCGAAATCGCGGCGCAAGACCGCCGGCCATCTGGCGCTGGCCGCTTGCGCCCGCACCCTGATCCCGGCCTATCGCCTCGCGCCGGAACAACCGTTTCCGGCCGCGCTGGAGGATTCTTTGCGCGCCTATCAATGGCTTTTGGCGCAGGGCGCCGACGCCTCGCGCACGGTGATCGCCGGCAATTCGGCGGGCGGCGGCCTCGCGGTGGCGACGGCGCTTTACGCCCGCGATCGCGGATTGCCCCGCTGCGCGGGCCTCGCCCTGATTTCCCCTTGGGCGGACCTCACCTGCAGCGGCGAAAGTCATGTCGGTCGCGCCGCGGCGGACATCACCTGCACGCGCGCCTCGCTTCTCGAAATGGCGAATTGGTATCTCGGTGGCGCCGATCCGCGCGCGCCCTACGCCTCGCCGCTGTTCGCCGATCTCTCCGGCCTGCCGCCGATCCTCTGCATCGCCGGCGCCGACGAAATATTGCTCGACGATACGATCACCCTTGTGCGTAAAGCCGGGATCGCGGGCGTCAACGCCATAGCGTCGATAGCGGCGGGGATGCAGCATGTGTTTCCGATCTGGACGGGCGTGTTTCCGGAGGCGGATGAAGCGATCGCGGCGATAGCGGGTTGGGCGACCGGCAAGATTGTGCTGGAATGATTTCGACAAGAGCGCAAGGAGAGGCATCGAATGGGCTCGCCTGAGACGCCGATTTGGGAAGAACCGCCGCGCGGCTCGTACGCCGACCCCAGCCAGTTTCTCGCTCTGTCCGGCCTCGACTGCCTCCGCGACTGGCTCGAGGCAGGCGCGCCGCGGCCGCCTATTGGCAACCTTTGCGGCCTGCGGATGGTCGCGGTCGAGCCCGGCAAGGTCGTCTTCACCATGCCGGTGACCGACTGGCTGCTGTTCCCACAAGGGGTGGTGTCGGGCGCGACCCTCAGCCTGTTGATGGATGCGCCGCTCGCCTGCGCGGTGCAAACCGTCCTGCCCCCCGCCACGCCTTTCACTACGGCCGAGATATCCTTCTCATTTTTGCGAACGGTCGCGCCGCGCAGCGGGACGCTGACGGCGAGGGCGCGATTAATTCACGCCGGCAAGACCATCGCCGTCTCCGAGGTCGAGGTGACTGACGAGGCGGAACGGCTGGTGGCGGTGGGCAGCAGCCGTTGCGCCATCCTGCCCCGTGTCGCAGCTCCTCCGGAGGTCGTCGAGCGGGCGCGCAAAACACCGCCCCGCCTCGCCGAGCCACAGTGGCCGACGCCCCATCCCTACCAGCGACCCCCCAGGGGCGAAGTTCTGCCTCAGGAGATCTGGGACCGGATGAGCGGGCTCGAGGTCATGCACGCCCTCATGAAAGGCGAGCTGCCGGCGCCGCCCGTGGTCAATCTCTGCGGCATCCTGCCGGTCGAAGCCGAGGAAGGCAGGATAAAATGGACCATGCCGGCCAGCGAATGGCTCTGCGCCCCGGTCAAGGGCAGGCTCTACGGCGGCGCCACCGCGTTTCTTGCCGGGACGGCGATCGACGGCGCGGTGCAGACGACGGCGCTGGCCGGAACCGCATTCGCCCCGGTGGACCTCAAAGTCTACTTCCTTCGTCCCGCTGCGCCGGACGGCCGCGATCTGACGGCGGAAGGAACGGTCGCGCACCGCGGCCGCAGCGTCGCCATTGGAACTTCGAAGGTGTTCGACGCCGATGGCAAGATGGTGGCGTTGGCGACCGGCTCGGCTGTGTTTCTGCCCGGGCGGCCGGCAACTGTGACCAGGGAGCTGACCCCGCGCGAGCCGACGGCGACGAGTGAGACCTTTGAAGCGGAAGGGGCTGCGGCAAGCTTGACGGGCGGGAGGTAGACAGGCGCCTTTGGTGCCCCATAGGCGACCGACATTGAGCGAGTACGGATAGCAACGTGAGAGGGGGAACGCTAAGCGATCTGCGGGCGCCGATCCCATGCGTCGCAGCCGACGCAATCCTGCTGTCCCCATCTGGGCCGGCGTGTTTCGGAGGCGGACGCAGCAATTGCGGTTATTGGGAATTGGGTGAGACGCGGGTGAACACTTCATAGTATATATCACAGATTAAACCCGTCATAGCATCGCAAAGTCGGTTCCAATCGATAGATATTGTATCTTTATCATGCTGACTTGGCCTGTAGTGCACAAGCGCGTTTCGAAGCTCGTAAATTTCACGAGCGCATTGCTGCTCTATACTGTCGTTATCTGACTTTGCTCCTAGTGCACACAACAACGAAATCCATATCCTGCCTAATACTATGTTTCAACAGAGCTTTTAAACTGCTCTCTCCCTGAGGATGCCAGCCCAATCTATCTTCGAGGACAACCGCCATTTGACCCCAGTCAATCTCCAATTTTAGCGCCGCGATCACCTTCACGGAGCTCGAATAAGCATAGATGGCCTCCAAACAGCGATATAGAGCAAGGAACATAGTCCAGGATCTGCGTCAAAAATTGAACGGCAAAGCATCTTGTATGGAATTTTCAGCAGATCAAGTTCACAGAGAGGCATCTTAAGTTCTCTGCGAATTGCGCATCAATCCATGTCCCGCAGGCACGACACTCGATTAACGAAATCAAAAAAAATATACGCCAAGTTTCTTCCTTTGGTATGGGCTCAGATGAAATTAAGGCTCGAACAGGTGGAAATAACTGCGAGACCAATTGACCATCGTGACCTTCATATTCAAACACTGTTTTATCATGTACTTCAACTATATCACGCACTTGGGCGGGTATGGCGCGCGGTCTCGGCTTTAGCTCTGCTAGTAGCGTTGTGAACAAAGCATTCCCGACGTCAATTTCTGCAAGTCCAGGTATGAACACAAATATTCGAAGCCAAAGAATACAAAAATATGAATTTGCGGCGTGGTCTATTCGAGATATGCAACGACGAGGTCCAAATGATAGGTAAGCAATTACTTTCGCTTCTTTGAGGATGTTTACGCTCCTCTGGATCAGTAGCAATCCAACGGGCTGCGCCGGCATTGGCGATTGGATCGCCAAGTTCAGCGCAATATCGATCTAATAACGCAAAGATGGCCCGGTTGGCCTAGAACATGTTAACGAGCCATTAGTTAGCACGCCAGCAAGAACTCCAAATTTGGTATATTAAACTTTTCTTCGATCAGCACTTTAAAGGCTTCGAAGAAAAATGCGCGTTCATAACGCCCTACCTGACCAACGGGGCTTATCCAAAGTTTCTGATAGTACATCAAGTTTTAAAAACTCGCCGACTTTGGTATATTCCATTACATCTAATCTATTTGTTAGCTGTTTACTGACGTGCTTATATCGATTCATTCGCTCCCTACGCTCTTTCAGCGCTTCTATCAAGTCCGAGGACGCCCTAAGACATGAAGCGCAACAGGCGACGATCAATCCGATGCGCGCTGGCTGCCCGTCGAAAATATTTCGCCCTTTTGCAAATCTGCCGCCGCCGCCGTTGTCAAAACGTGAAGAGGATTTGTCGAGATCAGCAAGAATTAGTCAAGACTTGTATAGAACTGACTTCGGAACAAATGATCCGAACAAGATTTTCAATGAAATCTCACCGAGAGAGAACTCCTCAGATAACGCCTCTTTTGTATCGACGGTTGTCTTGCGCAAAGAGAATGCCATATACAGCTCGACCAGTGCATCGCTGCCAAATTGAGCCGGCCCGACACGGCGGCCCGGTTTATCAGGCGAAAAGATACGATCTAAATTACCTACGTTTTTTCTGATCTCAGCTAAAAGCGGGGACCAGCAGATGATTGCAAGTTGTCGAGCAAGTGTCCAGGGCACTTGGCCTGTGTTTAAGACGAGCATCCGATAAATCATCGACGTTACGGATTGCGCCAACCAAAACTCAACACGGACATGCTTATCTAGCACGAGTGGGTCTATTGACGATGCTTCCATAAGCGAAGCTGTTCGCTGCATACCGTCTATAATTGCAATCTCTCCGCCATCCTGCGGCAGGAAATCGTTAAGTGAAGATGCATCGGTTATGGGAAAATTATCGAAGGCCTTTGGATCAGCTAACGCACCGATGACTACAGGCGGAAGGACCGCTCCCTGGCGGATATCGCTGCTCATTCGATCACGGATCCGCTTGGCGGTAGTAGTCTTAAGCGTATCCCTTTGCCCCGCCAAACCACCGCGGTCAGCGTGCGCATCTCGAACCAAAGCGAGGTATTCTCTGACCGAAATTGTAGTGAGAACCGACCAGCAATTAGTACGTTCGTCGCGTAACCAATCCATAATCCCTCGCCAAAGAAACAAATTTCTAAGCATAAACTTATGGATAGCCCGCAACTTTGCCAAATCGATCATTGCGAACTATCTACGCCGTCTACTCATCTGACATATTTTGAAGATCCTCACCACCTTTGACCCACCGCAATCGGCGCGAGTGCTGGCGGCACCAAGCTCTGGCGGGACTGCAAACGGGCCGTGCTTTCCGCTTTGGCGGAGGGCCTCGCGGCCCCACGGGCTGAAGCTGGAAACCATCTCGCTTTCGCGCCAACCGGTTTTCGCGGCTTAAGCCGATGCCGACGCCGGCTGTGCTCCAACCACGCCAAAGGGCGTATCAAACCAGAAGGGGCTATTCCGGCAGGATTAACGTTTAGACGCAGGTCATCGTGGGACCAAGACAAAATCTCTCACCTGAAATCCTGACACTCCCCCAAGCCTAATCTATGGAGCCCCAAGCCATGTCCAAGGCCATCATCGTGCAACCGGGCGGCGGCTTCGACCGCGTCGTCGTCGGCGAAAGCGAAGCGCCAAAACCGCGCGCCGGCGAAATCACCGTGCGCCTTCGCGCGAACTCGCTCAACTATCACGACTACGCCGTCGTCAGCGGCATGTGGGGCCCGGTCGTTCCCCGCATTCCCATGGCGGACGGCGCGGGCGAGGTCGTCGCCGTCGGCGACGGCGTCACGGAATTTTCCGTCGGCGACCATGTCGTCAGCACCTTCTTCCCGACATGGCTCGACGGGAGCCGCAGGTCGACGGCTTCGCCACCGTCCCAGGCGACGGCGTCGACGGCTACGCCCGCGAGTTTGCGACGGCCTCAGCGCTCGCCTTCACCCATGCGCCGCGCGGCTACAGCCATGCCGAGGCCGCGACCCTCACCACCGCCGGACTCACCGCCTGGCGCGCCCTGTTCTCCGACGACCATCTCAAGCCGGGCGACTGGGTCCTCGTTCAGGGGACGGGCGGCGTGTCGATTTTCGCGCTGCAATTCGCCAAGCTCGCCGGAGCGAGCGTGATCGCGACCTCATCCAGCGACGAAAAGCTCGCCCGCCTCAAGGCGATGGGCGCGGACCATCTCATCAACTACCGCAGCGAGCCGGCATGGGGCGAAGCCGCGCGCCGGCTGACGGGCGGGCGCGGCGTCGATCACGTCGTCGACGTCGGCGGCCCGGCGACGCTGGAGCAGTCGATGATCGCCGCGCGGGTCGCCGGCCACGTCTCGGTCATTGGGATCCTCTCCGGCGTCGCCGGCCCGCTGCCAATTCTGCCGGCGCTGCTGCGCCAGCTTCGCCTGCAGGGCGTTCTGGTCGGCAGCCGGAAGCATCAGATCGACATGATCCGGGCGATCGACGCCAATGGATTGAAGCCGGTCATCGACAGCCGTTTCCCGCTGGAAGAGATCGTGGCCGCCTTCCGCCATCAGGAAAGCAATCGCCATTTCGGCAAGATCTGTCTCGATATCTAGAGCTTGTTGGGGATCGGCGCTCGACGCCGTCCGGTCTTGGCCCCGAACCGGTCAAAAAAGTTCCACGTGAAAATTCGCCAAACGCAAAAAACCCGCACGAAAGATTTTCGCGCGGGCTTTCGAGGGTTTGAGCCCTTAGCTCAATCGTCGGACTTGGCGCCTTTCTCGCGCGCTTTCAGCGCCGCGCCAAGAATATCGCCGAGCGACGCGCCGGAATCGGCGGAGCCATATTGCGCGATGGCCTCCTTCTCTTCGGCGACTTCGAGCGCCTTGATCGACACCGCAACCTTGCGCGCGCGGCGATCGAACAGGGTGACGCGGGCATCGACCTTTTCGCCGACAGCGAAGCGGTCCGGCCGCTGATCGGCGCGGTCGCGCGCCAGCTCGTTGCGCTTGATGAAGGTGGTGAGATCGGTGCCGACGATCTTGACTTCGATACCGCCATCCTTGACTTCGGTCACTTCGCAGGTGACGATGGCGCCCTTCTTGAGATCGGCGTGATCGTCGCCGCCCTTGCCGGCCGCATCATGGCGGCTTGACGGCGAAGGGATCGGTGCCGAGCTGCTTCACGCCGAGCGAAATGCGCTCCTTCTCGATATCGACGTCGAGAACCTTGGCGCTGGACGATATCGCCCTTCTTGTAATCTTCGATCACCTGTTCGCCGGGCTTGTTCCAGTCGAGGTCGGAGAGATGGACCATGCCGTCCACGTCGCCTTCGAGACCGATGAACAGGCCGAACTCGGTCTTGTTCTTGACCTCGCCTTCGACATCGGCTGCCGACCGGGATGCTTCTCGGCGAAAGTCTCCCACGGATTGGCGAGCGTCTGCTTGAGGCCGAGCGAGATGCGGCGCTTGACCGGATCGACTTCGAGCACCTGAACGTCGACTTCCTGGCTCGTCGCGACGATCTTGCCGGGATGGACGTTCTTCTTGGTCCAGGACATTTCGGAGACGTGGATCAGCCCTTCGATGCCCGGCTCCAGTTCGACGAAGGCGCCATAGTCGGTGATGTTGGTCACGCGGCCATGGAAGCGCGCATTGACCGGATATTTCGCCTCGATGCCCTGCCACGGATCTTCGAGCAGCTGCTTCATGCCGAGCGAGATGCGGTGCGTCTCGTGGTTGATCTTGATGATCTTGACGCTTCACCGTCTGGCCGATGGTCAGCACTTCGGTCGGATGGTTGACGCGGCGCCAGGCGATGTCGGTGACATGCAGCAGGCCGTCGATGCCGCCGAGATCGACGAAGGCGCCGTAATCGGTGATGTTCTTGACGACGCCCTCGATCACCTGAC
This sequence comes from uncultured Alphaproteobacteria bacterium, assembly GCA_963789645.1. GTDB lineage: Bacteria > Pseudomonadota > Alphaproteobacteria > Rhizobiales > Beijerinckiaceae > Methylocapsa. Next base: position 273,761 of record CAWBLM010000014.1, read on the forward strand.
CTTCTTCGAGGTTGGCGACGATCTCATGGCGCTGCTCGGCGCGGGATCTCTTCAAGCACGGTGCGGCGCGACACGACGATATTGCCGCGGCGGCGATCCATTTTGAGGATCTGGAACGGCTGCGGCACGCTGCATCAGAGGGGTGACGTCGCGGATCGGGCGGATATCGACCTGGCTGCGCGGCAGGAAGGCCACGGCGCCGTCGAGATCGACCGTGAAGCCGCCCTTGACCTGGTTGAAGATGACGCCTTCGACCTTTTCCTGCTTCTCGAAGGCTTTTTCGAGCTTGACCCAGCTCTCTTCGCGGCGAGCCTTGTCGCGCGAGATGACCGCCTCGCCGAGCGCGTTTTCGATGCGCTCGAGATAGACTTCGACCTCGTCGCCGACTTTCGGCGCGCCTTCGCGGCCGGGGCCCTGGAATTCCTTGAGGGCGACGCGGCCTTCGGTCTTGAGGCCGATGTCGATGACGGCGACGTCTTTTTCGATCGCGACGACGGTGCCCTTGATGACGGAGCCTTCGAAGGCCTCGTTCTCGCCATAGCTCTCATCGAGAAGTGCGGCAAAATCCTCGCGCGACGGCGCGTAGGTGGAAGGTGATGCCATTTGGTCTCCTGAGCCCGTCTCCGGGCGGCGCCGGCGGTTTGGGGTGGGTTGCGCTTCTTGCCGCCGACATTCCCTCTCATGCGAGCAATGGGTGCGCGCGGTCCTGAGAACCACCGCTTGAAGCGGGCCAGCGCCGGAACGGCGGAAAAAAGCAGGTTAAGAGCGGTTATCTAGCAATAGCCGCGCGCGTCGGCAAGGGGCCGCCGCGACAAGCACGCGACAAGCGCCGGCTCGTGCGCGTCCGCACATGTCAGAGCCGCCTCCGCCCCTATCAAAGATTGCATTGGCGCGCCCTCTTCAGTGGCGGCGTTCGGGGCCGAGGAGGCTTTGATGGGAGACAAGCTGCTTTACACCCGGCTTCATATCTAGACACGGCGGATTGGATCGGCAGGCGCCAATATGAAGGCGGCGACGACGACACCTATAGCATCGGCGACGGAATCGCGCAGTTCAAGTCAGAGCTCGACAGACTGCTGGCGAGCGGCAAGATTTTCCAAAAGTGCGTCTTCACGACACATGGAAACGAAGGCGCGATTTTCTTCAATCACCAGCGGATTACAGCCTACGAGCTCTACAGGAACTTCAACGCGCCGCATTACGAGAGGCTTTTTCCGTTCAAAGACGTAAAGCTATACTTCGATGGGTGTAACGTCGCAGGCGGCGAAGACGGATGGAAATTTCTGGAAGCAGCGCCGCGGACGTTCCTGCGCGAGGGCGGTGGCCACGCCATGGGGTGGACCTCAGCCGGCCTTGGCCTGCCCTCGGTCATTCCCTGGATCGGCGGACACACCGAACATCTCTGGGGAGGCGTAAGAGGGGTTTACATCCTCCCCGACGACAGTGATGGCAGCCTTTACATCAGCCGCTGGGGCGAAGGGGCCGATTGATTGGGACCGGAGGGGTCGATTGCCGGGCCCGCCTCGACCTTCGCCGCAAACAGCCGCGATGCCTGGATCGGATTGCGGGAACGGCGCACTGTCGGCGCGCCACCTTCCCGGCCCGGTCCAAAGCGCTGGTTCCTTGCTCCTTCTACGAGACGGGATTCAAGACTTGCCGGAGCCTTCGCCTGCGCCCAAGCGCACGACCTTCACGGTCGCCGTACCTTGCGCGATCATCCCGAGTGACTCCGCCGCTCCCCTCGCGAGGTCAAGATCGCGACCTTTCACAAAAGGTCCCCGGTCGTTGATGCGCACGATGACAGAGCGGCCAGTCGACGGGTTGGTGACAAAAAGGCGAGTGCCGAATGGAAGAGTTTTACTGGCCGCAGTAAATCCATTCTGATTGAAGGGCTCCCCAGACGCTGTGAGCGAGCCATGCGAGTAATATGATGCTTTGACGAGATATGCGCCGCCTGAATGAGCAGACGATGGCGAAATTTGAAAAATACAACATCCAATTGCGGCCGCTATAACTGCTAACTTCAATGCCTATACCTCCTCTATGATTGAGGGGTATGGCGGATATAGCTCGATTGTGACCAGAACTAGATTGTTTCTGGGCCATAATCGGTTTTCCGTTCAGCTTATGGTGCCAAATCGTCGCAGCTGATGGCTCTCAGTTGGACTGCCGTCGGCGCAATACGTGATCTAGCTCAGGGCTTTACCAGAACAAGGCTCAGTCTCCAGCCTTTGTATTTTCACTGCTTGGTGCGGGATTTTTAATAGCGAGGATCACGATGGTGAGAGCGGATTTGCGAAGGCCATCGCAAGTGGCCGACTGTCTAAGCCTTATGCCTGCTACCATCGGACCGGCGGCGCCGCATCAAATGCGCATCCCTGAGGGCGAGGCGAGGACGGTCTCACGGGCGTGGCCGCGGCGGGGGATAGGAAAAATCAAATGGCCAAAATTGCCGTCCGGATCATTTCAGGCGGACAAACCGGCGTCGATCGCGCGGCTCTGGATTTCGCCGTTCGGCGCGGGCTCGACTATGGCGGCTGGTGTCCGCGCGGAGGATGGGCTGAGGATTTTCCGGAGCCGCCCGGCGCGCTTCGCCACTATCCGCTCCTCGCGCCGACGCCTAGCGCCGATCCGAGACAGCGAACCTTGTGGAATGTGCGGGACAGCGACGCCACGCTGATCATCGGTTCGGCGCTTTGCGCCTCCGAAGGCTCCGCTTTCACGCTGTCTTGCGTGATCGCCCTGGGCAAACCGCATCACCTTGTCGACCTTCGCAATCCCGGCGCAGTTTTGGCCGTGCGAGCTTGGATCGAACGGGCGCGGCCGCAAACGCTTAATATCGCTGGTCCGCGCGAAAGCGAATCGCCAGGCATTTTTGAGGCGGCCGCGACTTTCCTCGGGGCTCTGTTCTAGACGAGAGCGCGGTCATGCAACACCGCCGAGCTTAAGGATGGCGGTGAATCGGGTCGACCCAGTAGACGGTGTCAGGCTTTTCTACCGGCTCAATGTCCAGGTTCACTACCACCGCCTCGTTGTCGCTGCGCACAATCACGCATGCGAGGGCCTCGTCGGCGCTGGCGTTGATCTCCTGATGCGGCACATAGGGCGGGACATAGATGAAGTCGCCTGTGCCGGCCTCCGCCACATACTCCAGCCGCTCGCCCCAGCGCATCCGGGCGTGGCCGCGCACCACGTAGATCACGCTCTCGAGTGCGCCGTGGTGATGGGCCCCAGTCTTCGCATTGGGCTCGATCGTCACCGTACCGGCCCAAATCTTCTGCGCGCCGACGCGCGCCGCATTGATCGCCGCCTGGCGATACATGCCCGGCGTCTGTGCCGTGCTGGGATCAAGGCAGTCGCCCTTGATGACGCGCACGCCATTATCCCGCCAATGCGTGGCGCCGGTGACGGCGGGTTCGTGGACCATCGGTGCTCCCTCCTCTATGGGAACCGAACGCATATTATCACGAGCGGAGGTCGCCATATAGCCGGTTGCAAAAGTGGCGGCCTAGCGCCGCGCCAGCGATGTGGAACTCAGACTTCGACGTTTTCTCCGCGTCTCGACCATTCCTGAAAGCCGCCGGGGTAATGAGCCTTGACGTCGCCGCGTCCAGCCGCCCGAGCCCGCTCGAGCGCCACCAGAGAGCGCTTGCCGGAGCCGCATGACAAAACAACGCGCTGGCCCTCCACGTTCGGCAATTTCGATGGATTGAAACTTTGCAATGGGTTCAGCGTCGCGCCTGGAATATGGCCCGCCGCGAACTCATTTGGCTCGCGGACATCGACGAGGAGGATGGAGCCATCGGCCAAACCGGCCTTCAGTTCCTCGATGGTGACATTTTCGACTGGGTTCAACGTCAAAGCCATGATCAATCCCATCCGCGCCGATCGCCCTCTAATTGATGGGGCGACGCTAGCACAACTCGCCGCCGATCGTAACTGCATCGTGTTTGCTTTATTTATCAATAACAATGGCTTCGCCCCGCAAGGCCGCAATCGCTTCCGCCGCCGCGAGATCCGCTGGCGAATTGACGTTGAAAAAAGGATCGAAAGGCTGCGCCTCCCAATCCGCGTAGGCGAGCCTGTGGCTTTGGATGAAACGGTCGACCTTGCGGAGATCCTCCTCGACGAGAGCATGGCGCAAATGCGCGCGGATCTCGACCGGCCAGATGGCTATGACTGGATGCGCCATGCCGCCGGAGCGCGCGCACGCGATATCTGCATTGGCGCGGCTTCTCGCGGCAGAGAGGCGGGCCACGAGATCGGAGGGCAGGAATGGGGTATCGGTCGGCGCGCTGACGGCGAGAGCGGTCTGCGGGCGATGAGCTGCGATCCAGTCGAGGCCAGCGAGAATGCCGGCGAGCGGCCCTTTGAAGTCTGGAATGTCGTCGGCGACGACCGGAAAACCGTAGGCTGCAAGGCGCCCCGGATCGCCATTGGCGTTGAGGACCATCCCAAGGCATTGCGGGGCCATCGCCCCGATCACGCGCTCGAGGATCGAGGCGCCGCCAATTTGCCGCAGCGATTTGTCGCCGCCGCCCATCCGCCGCGCGCGGCCACCGGCAAGCAGGATCGCGAAGCAGCTTTCGGTCATTCTATGCTATCCTAACCTCTAGGAGTTGAGTGAGCCGGCGTCATCCGCGCCCGGCCCTCAAAAGCGGTACCAGACTGTCGCCATGGGCCCGAACTCCCGCCCCGCATTGACTCCGTCGACGGTCAAGAACGCCCCAAGCTGCGCCGACCACGCCGGCGTAAAATCGTAAACGACGCTCATCTGTATTTTGTCCCAGGAAGACGCCGGAAAGGCTGCGCTATGGCCAGTCTGCAGCGAGGCGAAACTCTGCAATAGAACGAGCAGCTGCGGCAGGGGCCGGATCCCCAGGGTCACGTCGAGGCGCCATTCGCCGGGTTGCGATTGAGCATAAAAGCGATAGCCGGCCTCTGCGTTGATGAAGGCCGGCAGCGATCCGAACAGAAAATTATAGCCCGCCAGGCCGCGCAGATCGATCGATCCGGCGCGGCGCGGCTCAAACGCGCTGTTGAAGGATGCGCCGGGCGTCAGCAAAACGGCCTGCAAAGACAAAACGAGCGGGTCCGACTGGTAAAGCCCCACTCGCGCGCCTAAAGCGCTTTCCCCAAGACCATTATAAGAGTTGGCGGGCGGCGGCTGCCGGATGCGATCATAGGCTGGCGCCGCAACCAGAGTCAGCCAATTTGTCACCCCATATTCAATGTAGGCGCCGAGTTCGAATTTTTGGTAGTAAGGGACCGGGATAAGATGGCCATGCGCGTCGAACGCCTTGCTGGAGCCGGAAAAAGCGGCCCCGGCAATGATTTGTCCTGCCCCCGGCGGCAGCAGCCACGCGCCCGCCGAAGCCCCGCTGGTCCAAAAGGTCAAGGTCACGTAGACCCATCCAGCAATGGCGCGCGCGGCGGACAAAGTCGCGCTTACAAGATGAGAGAAAAGACCGCGTGCGATTTGGCGCGGGTGAAACGAAACTTCCACACAAAAGCCACCTTGAGCACGCGTGCGGCTAGTATCTAGTAAAGCATATCATTAGACATCAGGCCACATTTTTACCACTAAATGAGCCAGAATTCGCTTAAGTGCTGAACAAAGTCCTGCCTTGGCGCCCGGTCCAAATACCAAAGCTTGACAGTTAGCGCGGGCCAGCCTGGCGGGTGCGTCATCCCAATCGGCGCGGCGCCTAATTCCGCCGCGAGCTCCATAAAGGAACGATCCCGGATTGCCTCGCTTGATCGCCGGCCTCGCCGAAGTTGCAGACCGCTATGACGTCGTTCTTAGCGACGTCTGGGGCGTGGTTCATAATGGCGCAAGCGCCTTCGCCGGCGCCTCCGACGCTCTTCGGCGCTTTCGGGCCAAAGGCGGCGCTGTCGTGCTGATCACCAATGCGCCGGCGCCAAGCCGCATCGTCCGCGCCCAACTCGATTCTCTCGGCGCGCCGCGCGACGCCTATGACGGCATCATTTCTTCCGGCGACGTCACCATCTCCCTGCTGATGGAGCGGCCCGGACAAAGCCTGTTCCACATCGGCGCCGCGCAGGAAACCGGCCTCTTCGACGAGGTCGCGGCTTTGCGCGGCGAGGCGCCGCGTCAGGCCCCGATCGAGAGCGCGGACTTCGTTCTGTGCACCGGCTTCATCGACTTCTGGCGCGAGACGCCGCGAGATTACGACACGAGGCTGAAGCGCATGTACGACCGCGGCCTTGATTTTATCTGCGCCAATCCGGATCTCGTGGTCGAGGTCGACGGGGTAATGTCCTATTGCGCGGGGGCGATCGCCGAGCGTTATTCGCGGCTCGGCGGAAAAGTGATTCAGGCTGGCAAGCCTTTTGCTCCGATTTACGAGCTCGCGCTCGCTATCGCCAATCGAGCGAGAGGGACCAAATCGGATCGCTCTCGCGTTCTCGCCATCGGCGACGCCATGCGCACGGACATCAAAGGGGCGGCTGACCAGGGTTTTGACAGCATTCTTGTGACCTCCGGAATTCATCGCGAAGAGTTGCATTCGTCCATGCAAGACGACGACAGCGTCGACGCCGCGGCGCTCCGCCAATTCGTCGATGTGGCGGGTTTGCGTCCGAGCGCCGCGATTGCGAAGCTTGTTTGGTAGGCGCCGTCGCGCGAAAGCGCCTTCGAAAAGCCGGCGCGCAAGCTTGACGAGGGTCGGCGCTCGCGGCAGGTTCGCGTCAGCTTCTGGCGGTAGGCTTTTGACTCACATGTCGCGACTGAGAGTGACGAGCGGCCGCGTTTGCGGCGGAGGCTCTATCCTTATTTTTCCCAGCGGCCTCACGGCTTGAATCCATTGGCCGATCCCCTCCCCGCCGAAACTTTCGTCGTCGCCGTCGATCCGGCTTCGCCACCCAAAGGGCTGGAGGGCGCGGTCGTCGCCATCGGCAATTTCGATGGCGTCCACCGCGGTCACGTCGCGGTCATCCGGCGGGCGGAGGCGTTGGCGCAAAAACTCCACCGCCCTTGCGCCGTCTTGACCTTTGAGCCGCACCCGACCGATTTCTTTCGCGGCGAACAGACGATCTTCCGGCTCTCGCCGATGAAAGCCAAAGCGAAAGCCCTGCAGCGGCTTGGCATCGACGGCATGATCGTCGTCACCTTTGGCGAGGACCTCGCGAAGCTGTCCGCCGAACAATTCGTCTCCGAGGTGCTGCTACGCCGGCTGGGCGTTGGCGCCGTCGTCGCGGGCTATGATTTTCACTTTGGAGCAAAGCGCTCAGGCACGCCCGCTTTCCTGGAAAAATCCGGCGCCCGCCACGGTTTCGCCGTCGAGATCGTCGAGCGGGTCGTCGCCGAAGGGGGTGATGCTACCGAGGCCGCCTCCTCAACCGCGACCCGGGCGGCGCTCGAGACGGGCGACGTCGAACACGCCGCCCGCTTGCTCGGCCATCCCTTCACCATCACGGGCGAGGTGTTGCACGGTCAAAAACTCGGACGAGCGATCGGCTTTCCGACGGCCAATGTGCTGCCCGATCCGACCTGCCGGCTGCGGCACGGCATTTACGCCGTGCGCGTCGAAATCGGCGGAAAACTTTATGACGGGGTCGCCAGTTTCGGCCGCCGTCCGACCATCGACAATGGCCGGCCCCTGCTCGAAGCCTATGTGTTCGATTTTTCCGGCGATCTCTATGGCGAAACGATCGAGGTGTTCTTCATCGGCTGGATCCGGCCGGAGGAAAAATTTTCGTCCCTCGAGGCGCTGACCGCGCAGATTGCGGCCGATGCAAAGATCGCGCGCGACATTCTGCGCAACTCGCCTCCCCTTGCCCCCGACACATGAACGCGATTCGTCGCACGATGGAGTTCATCCTCGCCGCAGATTGGGTGTCGCCCACATCCATTTGTGGGTTCGCGGAAGAGCGCGCCGGCGATTGGCTCTGCCCGCCCGTCCCGCCACTGTGCGGCGGCCCCTGCTTCTTAGCCGGGGGGCGGTGACTCGTTGTGGATTATTCGCTACGAATAATGAATTGTTTCGAATGGTCGATCCCAACTTTTGAACGCGCGGCGAACCGGGAGCGTTGATTTGAGAATATTTGCAGGGGGCCGCCTTCTTCGTGGGAGAAGGCGCGGTCGACCCTCGATCTTTAAGTGGTGGTTGACGCTCTGGTTAGGAGCGCCGCTCCTCGCCCTGGCGCTTGCCGCCTCGGGCGCTCACAGCTTGACCGCGCAAGGTGGGGCACGCTCCCTACGCGAGTGGGCGGCCTGCGACGGCAAGACTGACGACGCCCGCGCCGTCGGCGACGCCTTTGCGGCGGCTCACGACGGGGCGTTTACACTCATCGTCGATTGCCCGGCCTTCATCCATGTCGGCATGGATATCGCGCGACCGATTTTCATCGACAATCGGACAACCGTGCGATTCAGGCCTGGCGGCCTCTTCATCACCGATAATGTTTTGATTCCGTCCTTTGTCATCGCGGACAGCTCCGACATCAATCTGCTCGGCTGGCGAGTCCGATATGTCGGCGGCGCCCCCGTCGACATGCATGTCGACGGCTTTTATGAGGACGGCGTCTTTGTTCGCCATCCAGGCATCTCGCCGTCCGGCATAGCCAATGACGTAACGATAACACGATGGCTTACCGCCAATCGCGGCGTCATCTTCCAGAAGAGGACTGCTGTCTGGGCGTCGCCGACCAATACGTCGGCGATATTCTACATCACCGGCAGCGCCTCGCGCGTCGTCGTGAAAGACATGAAGGTGTTCGCGCCCGAATCCGCGCCGGGAAGCCAGTTCGCGCCGACTGTCTTTGTTTCGGTAGCCAACTGGAAGCCCCATCAAACCGTCACAGCCGCCACCCCAATCACCTCAGATTACGCCGCCGCGCCGAACAACCTCGTTTTCGCGAACATCGACCTCGACGGCTATTATATGGGCTGGCAAGGAACCTTCGACGGGGCAACGTTTACGCACATTCGCGCTCATCGCTACGGTGATCTGCAAGACTCGAATGGAGAGAACGTGGGGGGCGTCGGTTGCGCGGAAGACCCCAGGACCTGTTGGTACGCGCCGCCGCATCTGATCTACATCAACCAGCAAGGCTATCCCGGCATCGAAACAAGAAACGTCACGATCAAGGACGTCATCGACTACGGGGTCCGGGTGGGGACGGCCCGCAACACCAAAAGCGGCAATCTAATGTCCCTCAAAATCGGCGGCAAGAACGTTGTCGTCGACCGATATACGACATACCGCCCCGATGGAGTGGCCGACATTCTGAATTGCGACGGCTTGCGGATCACCAATCTTACCGGCCACTATAACTCCGCCTACGACGACAATAAATATCCCGGCATCCGGTTCCCGGACAAGGATTACCAGAATGTCGTTATGCAAAACATCTTTCTAACGGACAGCAATCCGCTGACCGCGGTCAAACCAATCGGCGATATCGTCACGGCCGGTAATTTTACGATGCAGAAGGCAAAATCCGTGATCACCGCATGGGCAGGCCCCGGCGACAGGCCTCCCCAACCGGTGATCCGCTCTAAATTGAACGACCACAATAAAGTCGAGGTCACCTATTCGATCGGATCGGCGGCCGAAGGCCCAGCGCCCGCCAAATAGCCGGCCGCCACTCCAAGGCGAACGCGACAGCGGGTCTTGATAGGCTCACCTTCGCTGCTCTTTCGACTTTAAAAACGTCTCATCGCCGAACTTCTGCGGCCGCCTGAACCTTGAGGCGAATTCCCTTGTCTTTGCGCCGCGGGTCCCCTATTTTGCAATCGTCTTTGCGTTTACACCCGGTCGCGTGAATGGACTATGGCGTAACTATCAAGCAGGTTTGCGGCGACGCGCAATCCCGCTTCGCGCGCGGGGCTTTGGTCGCGACGGCCTGGCGCCCGGCCGGGGCGCTGCTTCTTCTGCTTATCCGCCCCTGAGGGCCGGCCGGGCGGCGCGCCTGGGCGCTCAGGGGACGCGCCGAGAGCTTGAAGATCACCTTTTCCGGATAAAGCCATGACCGAAGCAAACCCTATTTCGCGCGCGCAGACGGCGCTGCCGAATTCCGAGTCCGTCGTCATTTTCGACACCACCTTGCGCGACGGCGAACAATCGCCCGGCGCAACGATGTATCTTGAGGACAAGCTGCAGGTAGCTGAGATTCTCGACGCCATGGGAGTCGACATCATCGAGGCGGGTTTCCCGATCGCATCCGAGGGCGATTTCGAGGCGGTATCGACCATCGCCCAGCGCACCCAAAAGGCCGCGATCGCTGGCCTCGCCCGCGCGATCGAGGCCGACATCGCGCGCTGTGGCGAGGCCGTCCGCAAAGCGCGCCGTCCGCGCATCCACACTTTTGTCTCGACCTCGCCGATCCATCTCGAGCATCAAATGCACAAGACGCAGGATCAGGTGCTCGAGATCATCGCGCGCACTGTCGCTCAGGCCCGCAATCTCGTCGATGACGTCGAATGGTCCGCTATGGACGCGACGCGCACGCCGATCGATTATCTGTGCCGCTGCGTCGAGGCCGCGATCAAGGCCGGCGCGACAACGGTCAACTTGCCGGATACCGTCGGCTACGCCTTGCCGGCCGAATATGAAGCGATGTTCCGCAATGTGCGCGAGCGCGTGCCGGACGCCGACAAAGCGGTCTTCTCGGTGCATTGCCACGACGATCTTGGCTTTGCCGTCGCCAATTCCCTCGCTGGCGTCGCCGGCGGGGCGCGCCAAATCGAATGCACAATCAACGGGCTTGGCGAGCGTGCGGGCAACGCCGCGCTGGAAGAAGTCGTGATGGCGCTGCGGGTGCGCGGCGACGCCATGCCTTATCACACTGACGTCGACTCGACGATGCTCACCCGCGCGTCGAAGCTCGTCTCGGCGGTGAGTTCATCGCCGGTGCAGTACAATAAGGCGATCGTCGGGCGCAACGCTTTCGCGCATGAAAGCGGCATCCATCAGGACGGCATGCTGAAGAACGCGCAAACCTATGAGATTATGACGCCGGCAAGCGTCGGCGTCAGCAAGACCTCACTGGTGATGGGCAAGCATTCCGGCCGCCACGCTTTCAAGGACAAGCTCAAGGAGCTCGGCTATGAATTGGGCGAGAATGCGCTCAATGACGCGTTCTTGCGCTTCAAGGACCTCGCTGACCGCAAGAAGGTCGTCTACGACGAAGATCTGATGGCGCTCGTCGACGACGAAATCGTCCATGCGCATGAGCGGATCAAGCTCGTCGATATGACCGTTTTCGCTGGCACCAAAGGGCCGCAATCGGCCGCCTTGACACTCGATATCGATGGGGTGCGCGCGACGCATCAGGCGACCGGCAACGGTCCGGTGGATGCGACCTTCAACGCCATTCTCGCTTTGGTGCCGCACAACGCGGTGCTCGAACTCTATCAGGTTCACGCGGTGACCAAGGGAACCGACGCGCAGGCGGAGGTTTCCGTCCGGCTCGCCGAAGACGGCAAGACGGTCACGGCGAAAGGCGCCGATCCCGATACGCTGGTCGCTTCGGCGCGCGCCTATATCGCCTGTCTGAACAAGTTGATGGTCAAACGCGGCGCGCCGCGGCTTGGCGCTCTCGCAGGGTAATAGAGCCGCTTTTCGGGTCGCGCCATAGAATTCGCCGCGCGCAGGCGGCGAAGCGCTGGACAGGGGAAACGCTGTTTGCTAAATCGTCGCTTCGCTTTCGGTCGGCCTTGCGCCGCGCCGAAGGCGGTTGATTTGATGGGCGCATAGCTCAGTTGGTAGAGCAGCTGACTCTTAATCAGCGGGTCCACAGTTCGAGCCTGTGTGCGCCCACCATTAAAATCAATGACTTATCTGTTTCTTGCGATTTGGCGCTCTGCAATAGCGACCACCGGCTCGACGGCAGACCCCGCGCCGGATGGCCGGACGGAAAGAAGCAAAAGTTGATCGTCATTTGCGACAGGCTTTGACGCGGACGCCTTGATGGACGTCGCTGGTGTCCATCCTCATGTTTAATCCAGGACTTCCCCGACGGAGCCGGTGGTGATCCGTTATGTATTTCGCTCAGATGGAGAAGTTTGCGCATTCTTGGGGAGTGAAGCGGTCGGTGAGGCGGCCGATTTCGCCGAGAGGCCGTCGACAGTTCGTTCGGCGGCTTTTCGCTGAAGAGTTTTGAGAAGGCCTTTTCGATCGGATTGAAGTCTGGGCTGTGAGCCGGCAGGTGAGCACATTCGCGCCTTGCGCCTCAATCGCACGGATGGCGGGACCCTCGTGGCTCGACAGATTTTCTGTAGATGTTTTCTATTTGATCCGACGGACACATGACACTGGCCGGTTGAAATTCATGACTGCATTTGGGCGATGACCTGTTCGCCAATTTGTTTTTCCTGCGCGATGGCGCACGCGTCAAGGAAGGTTTGCATCGGCGTCTTGCCAAAGCAATAGGCCTCGATGGGGGCCTCTCGTCGTTGTAGCTTTTGATCCAGCAATCGAGATCGTCCTGCAAGTCCGCGATCGAGGCCTAGATCTTCTTGCGGAAGGCGATGCGATAGAACTCATTGAGCATGGTCTTGTGGCATCTTTCGACAATACCATTATCCGGTATGTAATCCGCTGCGCCTTTCTCGCCCTCGGCGTCGACGGCCTGCCACAGATAGACCATGCGGCCATCTATCTTCAGATTAGACCTCGTCCGGATGCCAGGTCGCATGGGGGCTTTGGCCGGCGTTTGCGCAGGTCGGCTGCGACCGTCGGGCCGAAATGATTTGCCCAGCGCCGGATCGTCTCATAGGAGACAATAATCCCGCGTTTGGCCAACAAATCCTCGACGTCGCGGAAGCTCAGCGTGAAGCGGTAATAAAGCCAGATCGCGTGCTCGATGATTTCGGGCGGGAAACGACAGCCGCCATAGCTAATCTTGGTCTTTCTGAATGGTAGGGCTATAGCGTTATTCACGGCGAGGCCGCCGCGGATGTGACAATGCCTATCGGTCTTATCAGAGAGACTTGGTGTAACCTTGCGCAAGGCGCTCCGCAGCTGAAGCATTCGGTTTTGGCGCCAGAAGCTTTTGCAAATATTTTTTCCTGTAAAGGATAATCACAAATATTATCGCAGCTATAGCGTTCTCGATTACGCGGCAGAAGGCGATGGCGACCGCCCCTGAAGTGGGAGCCCATACATAAGCTAAACATAAGGCGACGCATTCGCTTATTAATATGCCGGTTACGAAGCTAACGTCGAGACGCAAAGGCAACATTAGATAGAGCCCGAGACCCTGATTTATGGCGATTATCGGGAAAGACAACGCTAGAATTTGAAGCACAAATACGGAGTCAGAAAACTGAGGGCCTGTGAAAATAGCGATGATAATGCTCGCGCTGACTCCTATAATTACTGCGATGACAATGCTTATTATAAGCAGAACGGCAGACATGTAGCGGGAAGCGCGGAATATTGAATCTTGCCCGTCCGTTGCCATTCTATTGAAGAGGTGAGGCATGATCACCTGTGCGGCGGGATAAAATGACGCGACGATCATTCCGGCAAATCGGTCTGCGGCGTTGAAATACCCGACCTGCGCTTGGCCGGCCATGGCGCCAAGTATAAGAACGATCACCATGGTATGAACGGCCTGGGCGATCTTCTTAATGAATAAGGGCAAACCCGATTTCAACTGTCCTACGACTTGGCTCCAGTTGATGTGGATATGATTGAGATTTGCTAAGGCCGCTCCGTATCCAATGGCGACAAGAGCGGCCTGAGCGAGCAGCTGGCAGGTGATTACCAAATTTACGTCTGAGGGCGAACGCACCAGGAAAAGGGCCGGGACGAACCACATCAGCGCCGCGACGGCGTCCATGGCGGCCGAGACCATCGCGCGACCGGTCCCTAGGAAGAACCAGCCGAGATTGAAACCTCCCACTCCGCCCAGAAGTATGACCAGGCCAAGATCAGCGGGAAACCGAGAGATCGACGGGAGGCAAAGCTTCAACACTACAAAACCGAGCCACGCCAAGGCGAAGAGGCCGAGCTTCCCCACCGTGACGCCTACCAAGATTCCGCCGCGATCGTCCGGTTCGGCAGAGGAAATCTCCCTCAGGGCGGATATGCTGAAGCCATATTCAACCCAAATCGACACCACCGTCGCAACAGAAGTCGCGATGGCGAGGTCGCCCAGCCCAGCCGGGCCAAGCACATGGGCTAGGAAGGGCAAGGAGAAGAACGACGTCAGATAGCGGGCTGCGAACGCCGCATACATCGCAAAAAATGATCGTTTCAAGGGCGGCAACCACGATAAAAGAGTGCGAAATTTATGCTTGAGGGCTGAAGACCTCCCACAGCTAACGAGATCCGGCTCGTCGATCTACAGCGCCGATCAAAGCGTCTTCCTGATTACAAAGCGCCTTATAACGCCGGTACATATTAGCGGCGACGCTCTCCCAAGTGAAGTGGCGAAGCGCGCGCTGGCGTCCGGCAGACCCCATTGTTTGTCTCGCCGCGTCGTTTTCGAGCAGTTCGAGAAGGGCACGCGCCAACGCCGCCGCGTCGTTCTTCGGCACCAATATCCCAGTCTCGCCGTCGATCACAGTTTCGACGACGGCTCCAGAACTGCTCGCGACGACCGGCGCGCCAGCGGCCATTGCCTCAACAGGCGGTATGCCAAAGCCTTCATCCCAGATGGGCGGGAACGCGAAGATATCAGTGTTAAAATAGTGATCCACCAGCTCCGCGCGTGGCACCGAGCCGTGAAATACGACTTTGGCGGCGACATCGGCAGGCAGCAAAGATTTTAACAGGGACGTATATGTGCCGGCCTCGGGCGGCGCCAAAGAGAGCCGGGCTTTCAAGCGGGAGACTTCGTCGCCCACATACCACTCGGCGACCCTTGAGATCGCGGCGCGATTGGCAACGTCAAAGACCTCGAAAAGCGGATAGGAGTGGTGGATGCCGACGATATCCAGACGGACATTTGGATAGCTTCTGACTACCATCTTGAACGCGTCCAAAAGAACGTGGATCCCCTTGTGAGGGGAGACCGCGCCGACATACAATATACGTTTCTCCTCCCGCTGGCTCATAACTCCGTAGGCTCTTTCGCGATTGAACTCCACCGCGTTGACGCCATTGTAGGTAGTCTCCACGCGATCGGCGATCGACGGAAACATCTTTCTGGTTTTCTCGGTAACGTAATCGCTGACCGTCGTGACCAGATCTACATCCATAAGACGCTGAGCCAGGATTGTGAAGTCGTGTTGCGAGAACCATTCCGCGTGGAGGTGCAACACAAGTCTCGCTTGAGGATTTAAAGCCCGGACCACAGGGACATATTGAGAGCAGTGCTGGAAATGAATGACGTCGCAGCGCTCCCTCTGAAGGTCGGCCGCGACTTGGCGGCCGAACTCCGGATGCGCCCACGTCGCGGAGGATGCGGGCGTCATCCGGAGTCCGTACTTTGCCAGTTTCGCGCGAACTTTGTAGCTTATGCGGTCTCGTGTGCTGGCAGGGAAGAAGCGGAATCGCACCCCACAATCGACCAACTCCGCGGGAATCCCTTTATGCGCGTCCTTCAGTCCATAGACGATGACTTCGCTCAACTTCGCCAACGAACATGCGGCTCCGTAGGTGCACGCGCCAACGGAAGATTGATATGGCGGCAGAATAAGATCGATCGGCTGATTGACGAACGCTATCTTCATCTACTGCCCCTGTAACCATTGGTTCTCGGCGGAATTGGCGAAGATCTCCCTCGGGGATGCGGCATCAGCAATCTCCATTAGTTGAACACGCCCGCTCTCAACTCGCGACGGATATTCCACATCCTCACCCACTGGCTTACCCTTTGCCGCCGAGATGGCTGCGCAAGCCTCCTCTGCACGTTGTCGATATATTTATTCCGTGTGGGACGTATGCGCCTCAAACACGGTTCTCGAGACGGGCGTTCGAGAAGGCGAGGCTGCTGATCCATGAGATTATAAGGCAGCGGCAATCGGAGGCGTCCCTCTTCACAACTCGTCGACGAACATTGGTAAGGCGGATCCGCAAATGGGAAGAAAGGCTCGCAACGACGCCCCCGCATCAAGGATTTCGCTGCGTCCCCCCGCCCCGCGTGTTCATCATCGTCTATTTCCGCCACGCAATACGCGGGCCGCCGTCGCCGCCTCGCCAAAAGCCTGTGCGCGATCGGCCGGCAGCGCAAGTTGCGGAAAATACGGTTCGTCACGGCTTCGCCAGCGGCTCTGGGGCGCCCGTAGATGCCAAGCGGCGCGATGGCGGCATATCGATGACCTGCTGCAAAGCCGGCCGGAACAAATAGTTCTAGCCATTCAGTGCCGGAGAAAATAACAGGATCTCTCATATTTTACCGACGCCAGCGACTTTGGTAAGTATATCATAAATACCGACAGCGGTTGTGTCCCATCTAAAGCTTTTGGCTCTCAATAATCCTCGCTCTTTTAGTTGCATCTGCAACCCAATATCGGATGCGAGTGCGACCATTACGTTGGCCATCTCCTCATTATTCTTAGGATCGACGTAATATACCGCGCCGCCGCATACTTCCGGCAAGGACGAGGTATTTGAGACGATTACGGGACACCCACAGGCCATCGCCTCGAGCGGAGGAAACCCGAACCCCTCGTAAAGCGACGGATAAACCAGAGCGATCGCACCGGCATAGAGCGCGGGCAATTCGACAGACGGCACGTACTCCAAGAATTGCACTCTTTTGACATCGAAAGCTTTAACAACCCGCTTTAATTCATCGGTATACTCTTTTCGACCGCCAGTAATGACGAGTTCGGTGTTTGGAAGCCGCGTTTGTGCTTGATGGAACGCGCGCAGCGCCGCGCCAACATTTTTATGGGGGAACGAAGCCCCCACTATCAACAGATAATCGCCAAGCGAATGTTTCTTTTTAAACCGAGCTACAACGTCAGCTGGGGGCACGAAAAACCGCTCATGATCAAGACCGTTATACACAACGTGAACCTTCTCGCGGGCCACCCCGTACTGTTCATAGAGATCGCGCTTGGTATTCTCCGAAATCGTGATCACCGCCGCGGCTCTCTTAATTAGTATCGGCAGAAGGTACCTGTAGTAGGCGGTTTGCAGGCGGTATTGATCAGGAAATTTAACCGGCAGCAAATCATGCACAGTTATGACTTGCCTCGCGTATCCCCACAGGATGCCGTGATGAGTGGTGCAGTAGATGAGATCGCGCTTGGCCACCAAAAATGGAAAAACGGTTTGGTTCCAGATAAAGCGCGCGAGTCCGGCGACCTTACCGTATTTGGGTTGAACGATCGAGGGAATCAAGTATACGCTCGCGCCATTAATGACGCTGAGCGCCTCCGGCTTGGCGGTGTAGATTGAGACATCGACATCCTTGAGCCTCGCTAGACTTGAGGTCACGTTGGTCGTGTAAACCCCAAGGCCAGATAGCCTGTCATCGAGGATGCCGGCGTTGATCGCTATTTTCATATTGCGCTCTTTTGGTCTTTGTTCCGCCATCAAATGTGAGCCGGAAGCGAGGCAGTTTGCCAGGATTGCAGCATATGTTTTCGTCAACGCTATTGCGTGATTGCCTCGTGTCGGATGGCGCGCCCAGAAATGATTATATGCTGCATTACTCACCGCCCTTAAGGTGTCATTATCGTTTGTGAGATGGAGGCAACGCATCAGATCATCCACATCACCCGCGCGCATCACCCAGCCGGTCTTGCCATCCTCCACGCGTTCAGACGCCGCCGAAATATCGCTTACGATGCAAGGAATGCCGCGCGCCGCCGCTTCATCTACCACGAGGCCATATGTCTCATACCATAAGCTCGGAAACACGAGGCAGCGTGCGTGGCTCAGTTCCTCAAGGACTTGCTGGGGCGTCAGCCATCCGGCGACGCGGCAACCCTCCACTGCTTCCGCCTTGGCGCGCAGCTGCCAATCGCCGTCGCCGATCAGGGTGAGCCTCATTTTGCTACGCTTTGCGGCCTCTATCAGAACCTCAATGCCTTTTCCTGGATCGAGCCGCCCTACGGCGACCAGCGTGGTGTTGGAGGCGACATCCACGGGCGGCGCGTGAGGAACTTCGATTAGAGGCGGGAGCGGATGACAGCGGGCGCCTTTGGGCAGATAGGGCGCAATAATCGCCTCGGAGCGGCGCGACTGTGTGATGTAGTCCATTACCCCGGCCGGCAGTGTCCCGGGACCGCGTTGCACGGCGGAGCGGGCTACACGATAGAGCTTGTGCGCATAATGGCGTCGGTCGCAATTGGTGGTTATACAGCCCATGGACAGGGCGCGGCGCAAGCACGGCTTACGCTCATTATAGTCAAAGAACACGCCATTTGGGCACGCAATGAAGAAATCATGCACCGTGCAGACGACACGGAAACCCATCTCGCTTGCCGCTCGCACCGGACTCGAGCTCAGCGCCTTGCAGAAGCTATGGAGATGCACGATCGTTCGCGACGGGTCCATCTCACGCAGCAGGGTTTTCGTTCGACGGTAGGCGGCGAGGTTCCATAAGCCCTGCAGAGCCACTGAAGGATTCTTGGCCACGTCGCTTAGTTCAAGCTGGTCGAGGCAGATGACATCGAGAGGCGCGTTTTGCAAGGCGGGACAGACAGGACCGATTGCGCCTAAAAAGATAACCCGCACGCCGCTTTCGGCAAGGATGACTGCTTCGCCGATCGCGAGGCGGCTCGCCCCGCCATTAACATAGCAGTAGTCGTTGAGGACCACGACGAAAAAAGGACTTGATGACTGCTCGCGAAATCCTATTCTTGGAGGCTGTGTCATGCAGGAAGCCGAGTTTGAGGGCATGCCGCATAGCGCTTGCTGTGCGTGATATGCCTGCGGATACGGAGGTCCGGATTTAACGCCAACGTAGGACTGACCGCCCGAAAGAGTTCCACAGATCGATGGTTGAGGTGATTGAAATGACTACGATCGCGCGCCCGACGTTGGAAGGGAGAGCGCTGGCATTTCCCCGTTATGATCGCCACAATTGGTCAGATAAGTAGGAAAGTTCATGGGCGCGCCACGCTTAATCTATTTCGAGTAATCTGTTTCGAGCGACTTTGGGCTGTCCTAAGAATCCAATCATGACCTTGGCCGGAGAATCCGAATATCCTCGGGCCAGCATGAAGAAACGATTCGGCCGTCGAGGTCGGCTTATCGCCAAGTTGCCTTAAACCCCGCATTCCGATTTTCTTCGAGAGCCAGAAATGAGGCAAGGCCCGGAAAATACGAAAGCGCAATGGAGCGCCAGTCGCCAACGGGGCTTTAGTAGCTCGAAGAGCTTAACCTGTACGGTGGAATTGGGTCGTGATGGGTGAGTAGTAGCGCATCGTAGAACCCGAGCTAAAGCAGCCTGGAAATGCCTCGCTCGCGGAAACGGCCCTGCGCCGCCTCCGACCGAGACAATGATTTTATTGGCGCGCAACATGAACAGCGCCGTTGCGCCGCATCAAGCGGGCCAGCGATTGGAGGCGGCGCGGACGCTGCAGGCGGCGGCGCGACCCTGGCTGACTTCGCGCCAGGCTCGCCGGCAACTCAATGCCGATTGCTGATCGTGGAACTGCGGCCACCACCCGTTACATCCACAGCGTGAGGCGTTTAAATTTTGGAAATCTCGGGAAAGGTGCGCCTCGATCACAGAAAAATCGGCGGCGATCGGCGGGTTGTCGGCTCCCTCCGATCTCATCGACAGTCTGCGGCAGCGGCTCAGGCTTGTTGGAAAACCCGGAACTATGCCCCGTCGGCGACTGACGATTGCCAGACTTTCGTATTTTCCGTGCCTTGCCTCATCCCCGGCTCTCGGGGAAATTGGTGAATGCAGGGTACATTATCTATACGGCCTTTAGCCATCGAATGTCCTTGGAGGGGCATGTCCATTGCAACCAATGATTGATTTTTTACTCGTTGAAACGCCGTTTATAGCGGTCGAAAAGATGACTCTCGAATTCATACGGCCAAGGACGACGATACTTTTATTTTCTAGTGAATTTAGGAGGAGAAATGAAACCGCCGATCGCGATTCTCAATGACTTAATTGACATCGGCAAGCTATTTTTGGTCTTCTTGATAGCGTTAGCATTCAATATTGTCATGTTTATATATACTTTATTTATTTTTATATATAGCGTGTTGATGTTCGTAGCTAGTTATATCTATACGGCCGCTACAAGAAAAGACGCCGGTGGCAATAGAGCCTCCGTTAGCGTTGGGAAGGGCTGCGATGATGTGTTGAACCCAGTGCCCGGTGCGGGCGTTGCCGCCAAACTCACGGGGATTGCCTTGAAACGCGCTGATGAGTAAGCACGACGGACTTTTTCTTGTCACGTACTAACGCAAAGGCTTAGTCTACGATCGTCAGCCTCTGAAAGATCAACAAATTCTCTGGATAGATGGCCGGACGCAGTCCTTCCGAGGCCAAACCTCCTCCGAGTCGGGTCGCGCGCCAGCGCGTTATGTCACTAGTGGACGACCCGACGTCGCCGCGGGGGAGGCGAATCGCATGAATGCCGCGTCCGCGGCCTCTCGGGAAAAACGCGCCCTTAAGCTGGACGCTTCTATAAACGGGCTCTGTCTGCCGGATTGAGCGGCTTTGATCGGTTGCCGCGCCAGATTTTGTCTGACGTGAAGCGGCGGCGGGATATCTTCTGGCGCAGCTTCGCGGGCCTGTCTTTCCAGTCGCCGGGGACGCGGCCTTCCTTGATCTTCTCGTCATGAGCGTTGCGCTGGCGCGGCGCGGCAATCGAGCTCGCGTCGACGATCCGCCCCAACATCGCGATGTAGCCGGATTGCCGACGGCCCGATGGCGCCGGCTTTTGTCCAGTTTCTTCCGGGACAACCAAATCGTCCGCGCGTCGGGAATGCAATCGGATAATCCAAGTCCGGGGAAACGCAGGAGCGACAGGCGGTCGTTGATCAGGAAGTCGTCGCGTTCGTCCGAAAGATTGTTGGTCGTCTGAATGACTTGAACATCTTCACCGGATCGAACGGGCGGCCGCCCTGCGCGCCGTCCGAATAGCCGAGCGCCACGTCAAGGTCCGGGCGAAACATCTGCGAAATCCACTATCGACCGGAACGCCTCGAGCTGGTCGCCAAGATCGCTCAACCGTTTGAGCCGATCATCGACGTCAAAAAATCCCGGAGACTCTGGCCTCCGCCGCGGCATCTAGTCTAAAATTGACGTATCCAACTGTGTTTTCGGGGCTCGCGCTCGGCGCTTTGGCGCCCTTATTGCTCCTGGAGGCATCGACCACTTGCGGGATGGCTTTCGAGAGATGGAAAACGGCAGAGAGAAATAATGAAAAACACAATAGACGATTTCAATGCAGCGCTGACTACCGTACATACGATAAACTGTCTTTCCTTTGATTATATCGCGGCAGAGTGAACTCTTTGTGTCCTGGGAAGGTCGTAATTATTCTTGTCACAAACTCGATCTTAATTACCCTATTCACGAATATTGTTCGTCATTACATTGAGTTTGCCTGTAGTCCATCGTCCGGCATTGCCTCACAACGCGAATTCGTATAGAAGGTTAAAAAAGCATTGATAAAAGCATTCATCATTAAGTGGACTTACGAGGGCCCTTCCAGCCGGGTTGCAGATCCGGCGCGGCTCGATCGGAGTGCGCAAGCGGACCGGGAGCATCAATGAAGTTATTGCACGTAATAGCGACCGTGAACCCGGAGTATGGCGGTCCGATCGAGGGGATCTTCACGTCAAATGCGATCTTGCGGGATTACGGATGTCATCGCGAGATATTGTCTCTTGATGTCCCCAGCGACCCCTGGGTCAAATCCTGCCCCGTGCCCGTCCATCCCATGGGGAATCTCAGTCCGAGCTATCATATCTGGCGTCGCCGCATTCCGCTGATGCGGTATGGTTACAGCTCTGCGTTTGTGCGCTGGCTTAGGGAGAACGCCAAACGCTATGACGCGGTTATCGTTAATGGCCTGTGGAGTTTCAATTCGTTTGGGGCATGGCGGGCTTTGGGCGGAACGAATACGCGGTATTTCGTCTACGCTCACGGCATGCTCGATCCTTATTTCAACAAGATCGATCCAATCAAGGCGGCCTTTAAGCAGCTTGTTTGGTGGATCAGCGATGGCCGGCTGGTCAACAACGCGGCTGCCGTGATGTTCGTCACGGCAGAGGAGCAGGAGTTGGCGCGCAAGTCATTTTGGCCGTTCCGGGCTAAGTCTCGCGTCGTGCCTTACGGAATCGTAGACGTGAAAGGCGAAGCTGACGCGCAGGTCAAGATCTTCGCCGCCGCCTTTCCGCAAATCGCCGACCGCAAATTTGTTTTGTTCCTGAGCCGCATTCATCCCAAGAAAGGCTGCGACATTCTGGTCGAAGCTTTCGCCAGGGCGGCCGCGCGGGACCCGACCCTCGATTTGGTCATGGCGGGTCCCGATTCGGTTGGATCGGTCAAGCATTTGAAGGACGTTGCGGCGCAACTTGGCGTCGGCGACCGCATCCACTGGCCGGGAATGCTAAAAGGCGATGTGAAGTGGGGCGCGTTCCGCTCGGCCGAAGCCTTCATTTTGCCGTCCCATCAGGAAAACTTCGGAATCGTCGTCGCGGAAGCCTTGGCCTGCGGCAAGCCGGTTTTGACGACCAACAAAGTCGCCACATGGCGTGAGGTGGATGACTGTCGGGCCGGATTTGTCGAGAACGACGACCTCGGCGGCGTCACCCGTCTGTTCGAGCGGTTCATTAGCCTGACGGCGGAGGAAAAGATCGATATGAGCAAGCGCGCTCGCGAAGCTTACCTCAAGAGATTTGACATGGAAATGATGGCGCCCGAGTTGATCGAAGCTTTGCGCGCGGCCTGAACGGCATGGAAATTCTGGATGCAAGTTATGCCCGGCCGCTCGAAGGCGGCCCCACCTACTCTCTGGCGAACCGCGCTTTCCGGGCCAGCTGGATGATCGCGTGGTTGCTTCTGGCGTCGTGGACCCCGCCAATGCTGCATGGATGGCGGCGGCGCCTGCTGCGCCTTTACGGCGCCAAAATCGCGCCGACCGCGGCGATCTATGGCAGCGCCAGGATCTGGTATCCGCCGCATCTGGAGATGGGGCGGTTTGCC
This sequence comes from uncultured Alphaproteobacteria bacterium, assembly GCA_963789645.1. GTDB lineage: Bacteria > Pseudomonadota > Alphaproteobacteria > Rhizobiales > Beijerinckiaceae > Methylocapsa. The sequence continues at coordinate 296,816 of CAWBLM010000014.1, forward strand.
GTTCTAGGACCCGGCGTCACCGTCTATTGCGTCGAACGAATTGCGCTCCAGGACTATGCGATCGTGTCGCAAGGCTCGCATCTGTGCACGGCGGGACACGACGTCGAAGACCATCACTTTCAAACCGTGGCGCGTCCGATCACGATCGGACGGCGGGCCTGGGTCGCGGCCGAAGCCTTTGTCGGTCCGGGCGTCAAGGTCGGGGACGGCGCTGTGCTCGGCGCGCGCGGATGCGCCTACCGCGATCTCGACCCCTGGATGATCTACGGCGGCAATCCGGCCCGGCCGTTGAAGCCGCGCCGCCTCCGAACCCCGGACGAGGCGCGCGCCGCGGAATAAAACTAAGTCTTCGTCCCGTCAATTCGGCGTCTATTCGGCATTGACATGAAGCCGGGCTATGTCCGATTTTCATGTGCCGGTTTGCGGCCCTGAATAGGAAAGCCTCATGAGAACCGTCGTGTGTCCGGGTCTCGGTCGAAACGTTGCCGCACTGGGGTTTGGCTGCGGGTCGTTCGGATCGCGCCTGTCGGAGACGCAGTCGCGCCGCATCCTCGATTTCGCCTTCGAACGCGGCGTCGATTGGTACGATGTCGCCCCGCCCGACGGCGACGGCGAAGCAGAAACAATCCTCGGCCATTTCGTTGCTGGGCGGCGCGACAAAGTCGTCATCTCCGCCAAAATTGGCGCCGCCCGTCCGGCGCTTTCTCCGATTATGCACCTGATTGGCGCAATCAAGCGCAGCGCGCTGAGCGCCTTTCCCGAGTTATCCGCCCTGTCCTTCGGTAAAGGACAAACGGCAAAGGACAAAGCGCCTTTACGGGCGGAACTGATCAAATCCTCGGTCATTGAAAGCCTGCGACGCATGAAGACGGATTACATCGACGTGCTCGCTCTGAGGGACCCAAGCGCCGAGGACTGCGCCAATCCGGCGATTTTCGCCGCGCTTCAGCAGGCCCTAGAAAAGGGCTATGTTCGTCGCCTCGCGATAGCCGGGGAGCCAGACTCGATCGAGGCGGCGCGCGACTACGCCCAATTTTCAATTATCCAGTTCTGCAGCAATCCCTTTCATCGGACGGTCGAGCGCATTCGCGCTATGTCCCCTGGCGACGCCGCGGAGTTCTTGATTCTTCAGAGCCCATTTGGCGGCGGAGCTTATGAGCGTTTGTCGCACCTCCTCGTCGGCGATGGCGGCCGTCTGGCCTCGCTCGCCTCCCAGCTCGCCTACGGGCCGCCGTTCATGACCAGCGAAATCCTGCTTGACTACGCCTTCGGAAATAATCCGACCGGCGTCGTCATCGCTTCCATGTCCCAGCCCGCTCATGTTGAGGCAAATTGCGCCAGGGCGACGCGGCCTCCTCGCACTGATGTCGTCGAATTCGTGAATAAAACGGTTCTTTCTTCGCCTACGGCCAAGATCCGGCCTCACGCTTAGACCTATCGAGTTTCGCGCCAGCGGTCGGCGAATCGGTTCCGACATGCGCGCCAAGGCGGCGATGCTGACGCGATCAATGCAAACGGGCGCAACGACTTTTGACCCATTTAGGGCTGACCAAAAGCTCGCAAATCAATCATTATTGCGCAAGCGATGGGGATCCGTACCAGCCGAATGGCGACTTGTCGCAATTTTATAATTGACATCGGTCAATTTAGTGATGAAATCGTTAAACACTCAGTTTGCGCGCTCCGTTTTGCATCTCTCAACAGGATTTCCCGGCGCGATGAAAAACTCAACTCAGCCTAAAGAGCCAGAGCACGACACGCATCTTATCATTCTCGAGGCCGCCGAGCGCTTGTTCGGTCAAATTGGGTTCCAGAAGACAACGGTTGCGGACATCGCCCACAATTTGCGCATGTCGCCCGCCAACGTGTACCGCTTTTTTACCTCGAAAGCCGAGATCCACGAGGCGGTCGGACGCAGGCTGCTCAGCGAAATCGAAGAGGCCGTCGACGACATCGTCCAGCAGCCAGGTTCGGCCAGCCGGAAATTGCGCGCTACGATAGCAGCGATCGAAAGGGCGAATGCGCAGCGCTTCCAAAGCAATCGCAAACTGCACGAACTGGTCGAAATGGCGTTCAATGAAAATTGGCCGATCGTCTATGAACATGGCCGAAGAATAGAGAAATCGCTGACCGAAATTATAGCCCAAGGCAACCGCGACGGAGACCTCCACGCCCAGGAAAGCGATGTGGCGGCGATTCTTGTTCATAGCGCCTGCCTTCGTTTCTCCCATCCCCGCCTTTGGGTCGAATGTGCGCAGGAGCCCGAGCCGACCGTCGATCAGCTGGTCGATTTTTGCCTCGCCGCGCTCCGTTAGGCCCCGCACCGGCTCTGATAGAGCGGCCGCGCATTGAGAGATTGATCTCCTTTCTCGTCGACCATGACGACGGGCGAAGTTCATTCGGCAGTTTTCAGGGCTTTCGCTTCGCCTTTTCGATTTCGACTAGCCGCCGAGCCGCGTTTGCCATTCTTTGGCCCTCGTCGGCGGCACAGGCATCAAGGGATCGCGCGATGCGGCCTGATCATCCCCGCGCCGAGCCCTGTGGTTCGACCAAGCGATCGGGATTTCGCGCGAGAAACGCGAGAAAATGGGGCTGCTCGGACCACGCCTAATGCCGCCGCCAAAAAGCAGCCATGCTCTGGGCCTTCCTGCAGCAGTTTTTTAATGGAAATGGAGCGGGCCCCGGCGCATTCAAGCTGCCGCGGGGCCCTTACTTCGTCATTGCGAAGCCGTCTGTGATTTCTACAAATTCTTGATGCGAGATAATGCGCGCTTGGCCTTCGCGAGCGCTATCGCGCCATGATACCCGATTGTCGGCGGCGGCGTTTCGGCCCGGCAGTTTAGGCTTCCGCGCCACCGTGACCCCGCGCGTGCCGGGGTCCGTTACACTGTCCCGGTGGAGTCATGGCCTCTCCATTGCAGTGGAACCGATGGGTTCATAAAAAAGGCGCCTAATACCCCCGACCGGCTCTTGTGAGCGACTGCGGAAGCACCTCTAAATGTGCTCCCTATTACGGGCGCGTGTCAAATTTTTTTCGCTTCGAATTCACTTCAATGTCGTCGATTCATTCCGACCACATCGGAAAATAGGATTTATTTCGCGCCATTATCGCATTTTCTTCACACAAGTCCTTGGATGTGTCGATTGAAAGAGCAGCGTGGCAAAAAAGCGGTATCAGAATAGGGAACCCCGCGCGCTTTTTATCCAGCCGCGGGGCTGCTCGGGAACAGCCGCCGAACGCGTTCGTTGGGTCTTCAAGAGAATCAAGGCTGCTCTTGAAGGGAGGGGTGAAACGGTTTGACGCCCTAGCGGAAACGATCCGCATTGTGTCCAGGTCGATAGAGACCCGGGCGCAGGTTAATACGACGGTCCGGCCGCGAAAGTTTCCGCATCGACCGCCCTCAGGCGATGAACGTTCAGCAGGTGGCTTGGACCTTCGAGCCCATGGGACGCTTTGCTCGTTCAACCGTCGCGCTGAAGTCGCCGGCCGGACGCCGGTTTGCCCAATCTAAGCCAAGGCGCCCAAGCTGTCTCGATCGCTCGCATCCACGTGACGGCAGGATTTGCGGCTTCGAGAAAATCGAAGAAAGACTTCGAACGATGGAGCCGCCCGCAGAGTGATCGTCAATATCTCTTCGTTCCCTTCCCAAGGGCGACGATGATGGATTTCAATATCAAGGTTCGGCAAGTGCGCCACGGCCTTCGTGTCATCATATTCGGAGTTCATCGTCACAACCCTTTCGTTGATCTGAGACACGGCTCTTCACCGTTTGCTCGGCCATGTTTCAGGCCCGCAGCCTTTTGAGAGTGCAGCGCGGACGCAGACTAAGCCGATTTTCATTCGCGGCCGCACCATGGTGCAGGCCTGCATTCCGAGCCACGCTGGGGCGCAGCCTGAAACAGGCTGAGTAGGCTTCGCCGTCAGACCCTAAATGACCCCGGCACTGATTTTCGCTTGAATTCTTGGCTCAAAAAACGAGCTAGTTTTTGACTTTGACGGCGGATGCACACGGGCTCGAGTTGTGGACCCGTTAGGAGTATGCGGTAGATCCGCGCCACAGGCCGGCGGATATCGCTAAATAGCGACAATTTTTTGATTTTATTAAGCCCTCGTGACCGGATGGCGATCCGGCAACTCGCGGGCCGACGCGCTAACTATCGCAACGAAGCGCCTCGCGTGAGCTGGCTCGCCTTTGCTAAAATGCTCAAGCGAACTGCGGCTCGCATCACACGCGCCGGCACTGTGAATGCTCTCGATGGCCTCGTCAAGGACGGCAAGGCGGCGATGGCTGGCCGAACGGTCGTCTGTGCTTGCGCCGCTTTTGCTTGGGCTCACAAGCAAGGCGGGGCGCCGATCAATCCTTTTCAGGGCCTCCCCATCGTACGCATCGCACAATCCCGCGACCGGGTTCCTGGCGACGCCGAGATTGCCGATGCACGTCGACGGGAAGACGTTCTCAAAGGCGCAGGCAGCCGGCCCGCCTCTACGTAGCTGCGCCGCTGAGCAGGCGCGGACGTTGGACGTTTGGGCAGCTCACGTCAGTGGAAGCGCGCGGCACAGAGGCCGGCCCCCAAGCCGGACCCCCAGCGGCCGTACCCGGCTTGGCGCGCTTCGAGAGCCGAGGCCGCTCGACTTTGGGAAACGAAATGGGCGAGGGTAGCCGCGAACATGGACGCCCGCTCCTGCGACGTCACCTTGGCGTTGCCGGGGACGATTGACGAACCCGACTGGTCGACGTTGCCGCAACGACGCGGGCGACCATTTTGGCCACAGAGTCTGGCCGGCTTGACGCGCGACAAGGAATAGGGAGCGCCGGATGGTAAATTTGAATTGGCCTTTGATCGTGGGTTTTATTGGTCTAGCAACGATTGTTTATCTGATCGAACGCCAGCTGAATCATGCCAATGCGTTGTTAGGCGCCATTTTGAAGTTAGTCGAAACAAAGCCAAGTACTGGTCAACAAGACCGTGCGTTACTTCAGATTGAAAATGAATTAAAAGGAATTAAGGGCGCGATCATCGATATGCGTGAAGTTGTGAAAGAGACGGGTTCTTCCGATCGAGATCAGCTTCGTTCCATCAGTGACGAGCTAAGCGAGCTTACGAGCGAAATGAGGGCGATTTTGCTGATCATGCGACCTGATTGAGAGTTGCTCTGATGGGATCATCGGCTAGATGGAAGACCTTCAGCCGAGGTCTATCGTCTGTTCGATGACGTGATCGAGCGGCGCGTTGTCGGCTGTCAGCGTCATTCGAAGCCTTAGCTCGGAGCCTTCGACCTTGCCTTCGCGCACGACGCGCTCGATCTCCCGTTGCGAAGTGACGCCGACCTCTTTGAGGAATTTGCGGACGGCCATGTTGAAGTTATCTTCGTCCATAGGGCTTCTCCTCGAAATCGCGCCGCCCGGCCCATGTCGTCGGGAAGCCATTTCAATACTATTCATAATGGTTGGGCACGCCGACGACGTTGCGAATGCGGCGCCTAGGCTTGTTGTCCGGCCCTTCCCCGCGAAGTATTTTCCTGATCCGCCGCAAAAACCTTCGCATGTGATCGAAATCGACAAGCTGGCATTTGGGCCCGCGCCCGATGGGCTGCATGTCAACGACGCAGTTGAATGGAGGAATTCCGAGGTCTTTCAGCATACGGCGACCGCGACCGACGGCAGCTTCGACATCGATCTTCCGCCGGGAGCCACCGGCCGGACAATTTTGAGGCGAGCCGGCGTCGTGACTTACGTCTGCCGTTTCCATCCGGGAATGACAGGACGGCTGGGAGTTGCGCCCTAGCATCTTTTTGTCTTCTTCGCCGATGCTGACGCCGGTTACGCATCGCCCTGCGCCTGCGCGTCCATGAACGCCTTGAGCTCGGCCATCGTGGAGAAGTGAAACCCGCCGCGCTCCGAATGGGCGTCGATCGAGCCGTCGGCGAACATGACGTAGCTTGTCCCCTCGGATTCATAACGGCCGATGACGGTGAGTTTGTCTTCGCCGCGACGCTTTGGCGTTTCGGCGGGCCTTTCCGGCAAAGCCCGCGCAGCCTGCGGCTGCGGCGGTTGCGCAGCGGCCGAGCGCGGCGCCGCCGGACGATCCCGGAAGGCCGACGCGCAAGCCGTCTCTGCTCCGCGCCGGGCGTCAGCGGTTGCGCTCACCGCCGCTTCACCGCCCTCCATTTCAGCCGCAGCCGAGCGCGTCGCGTTGACGGGGGTTGGCTGCGCGGAAAAATGCTGGGGCGCGATATCTTTGAGGCCGATCGCACGGGGCAGGCCGAACGACCCGCGCCGCGCCGGCTCCGGCGTCTTCATGTCTCCAGGCGGCGCAGCGTCTTGCACCTGCTGGTCTTTTGCTATTTGCGGGTCGAACGCGCCGGCGTGAGGCTCTGGCGCCTTTCGTTTGATCGAGTCGGCCACCACCCGGCGAATATCTTCGATTGAGGCCTGAGCGATGGCCGCCGCCGCGGCCGGATGACTGTTGACGTCTGTCGCGGGATTTGCAGCGACGGCCCCGGCGCCGACGTCGTCGCTTAAAGGTTGGATCGTCGTAGCCAGGGCCGAGGCCATAAACGGCGCAGCAACGCCTGCTGCGACGCGCGAATCAGCCCATGGCGGAATGGCGGCCTTGGCCCGCGCGTCGCGTTCCGCCACAAGGAGCGCGCGCAGGCGCGAGAGATTGTGCAAGATCAACGCAAGCGCGATGGTGACGACTCCGCCGGACAAAGCCGCTGCGCCGCCGATGAAGCTCGCCCACCCGCGCTCGACGTTGATGATTCCATAGCCGAACGACATCGAGGCCGCGCCGCAGATCGCCAGCAAAAGGCCAAGAACGAAAACCAGATAGCTCATAGTTGTGATCCAAGCGCGGCCTGTTCCCTGTCGAGGACATGCCGTCTTTTGAGGCCTGTCAAGTTTGAAGACGCCTCCGGCTGTTCGAGTTTTATCTTATTTTCCTTACGAAACGGCGCCTGCTTTACTGGCAAACGCCCCAAAATCGGACAAACAGTGAAAATAGCCGGAATCCTCCGGCGCGCAAAGCCCCGCGTGCCGGCGATTGAACGCGACTTCTTACGAACGATTTGCGAGCCAATTGCATTAAATGAGCAAAAGCCGCCAAACCCGGCGCAAGCGCGCGGGGCTCGCAATGGCTGGCCGCAAGGCGGTTGCTGTGCAGCGTCCGGCCATCTACTTAAAGGTCCGTGCGGCCGCGCGCCGGCTGCATTCAGCCATTGAGGAGTTTTCAATGTCGTTCACCCTGCCTGAACTTCCCTATGCCTATGAGGCGCTCCAACCTTATATGTCAAAAGAGACGCTGGAGTATCACCACGATAAGCATCATTTGGCTTACGTGAACAACGCCAATAATCTCATCAAGGATAGCGGCCTTGAAGGCAAGTCCCTAGAAGAGGTCGTCAAGGACTCGTTCGGCAAGAATGCTCCCTTGTTCAACAATGCGGCGCAGCACTACAATCATGTGTATTTCTGGAAATGGATGAAGCCGAATGGCGGCGGCGCGGTCCCCGGAAAGATCGAAAAAGCCATCGCCGAGAGCCTTGGCTCGCTGGCGAAGGCCAAGGAAGACTTCATTCAGGCGGGCGTCACGCAGTTTGGCTCCGGCTGGGCTTGGCTCGCCGTCAAGGACGGCAAGATCATCGTCAGCAAGACTCCGAACGGCGAAAACCCGCTCGTTCATGGCGCGACGCCTATCCTCGGCGTCGATGTCTGGGAGCATTCCTACTATATCGATTACCGCAATCGCCGCCCCGACTATCTCAAGGCGTTCGTCGACAACCTTATTAACTGGGAATATGTCGAAGAGCTCTACGAAAAAGCCACGGCCTGAACGAGCGCCGGGCAAATCGTCGGTCTTTCAGAGCCAAAATTAACCGCAAAGCGGGATCGCTTCATTGCGGCCCCGCTCAGCTTCTTGGGTCGGACAAACATGGGCGCAAGTGTTCGGACGCCCTCCCGCCGCCGGCGCCGCTCGCCGGCGCGCGCTCGCCTTGGGTCTTTCGCCGGGGCTCGTTCCATGACGGCAACACTTTGGGTTAAGCTCACGCGTCAAAATCACTGCTGCGAAACGCCCTGAGGTCGAGATGACGTCGGTACTGTCCTAAGATGAAATGAACTGTCCTAAATCCGATTGGCGAGTGTCCTAATTTCTGAGAACCAAGAATATTCAATTGCCGCGGGGATTGTATCGGCCATCTGAGTCAAGTTCAGACCGCTTCACTGCTTCACCAGTTTGGGGAACGATCTCACCTCCAATACGGGCGATACGATCGGCGGGGCTTTTCACAGGCTGCGTGACATACTCACCTCTCGCGCTGTCCCAAACTCGGAATTGGTGGACGGTGACTGCATCATCCTGATCCGCCAAAATTTCCTTATCCAGTTGAAGTTTGCGGATAAGCCGCTCAATTTCGATCACTCCGACAACACCGTTAACGATGAGCCGGAAGCTGGCATCCTTTGATAACAGCCCAGTCGTTAACTCGCGCTCGCCTTCCATGAGGATTCCTTTTTCCTTTGAGGTTTCCTTTGGAGTGAAAGGAGCCTTTGGGTCTTTGGTTGGCCGATCTTGAATTTTAGGACCACCCTGATCTGCCCCGTCCTCTTCCGCCCCACATTCGTCTCGTCCAAGCGGAATTATATCAGAATTTGAAAGCTGGGCAAAGATGATAGTCTCGTCATAGACTTTTAGAAAATCGCGTGCTCCGTTATCGCTAAAACCATTTTTGAAAACAAGTTCGTCGATGCAGGCAGCATCAGCGGGACGATCTCGCCCCCATAATTCCCAAAACTTTGCGATCTGCTTTGGGCGCAAAGCTGCGGTCTTGATCACGTCTCGCTTAGTTTCTTCTTGCTGAGCGCGTAAAAATTTGCGGCCCTCTTCAGAAACCACGACTTGGCGGGCTGGACCAGTGTTTTGGTATTCAAGCAAGCCGAAATACCGAAGAGCGGCAGCGGTTCGGTCCACGTATGCCTTACCTTTTATGCCCCACGCCTCCCCGACCTTTTCAGGGCGCGCCGCGCTTCGCTTGAAATAGGCATCAAACTCAATAAGCCGCTCAATCGCAGCCCCAAGTGTGACATTTGGGTAAGCTGGGCTACGGTCTCGCTGGCCGGAGGATTCGTTGATCTCGGTCATTTTCCATGTATCCGTCAAAACTGCAGGTAGATTACATGGCTGCCGATAAAATGCAAGGTTTATCGATTTTTACCTGAGGGAGCTTGACCTATCGATCTCTAGGCGCTAATCTCTTTCTCGCGACTGGAGATGAAAATGGCCAGAAGAGCGAGAGCCCCGCGTCGGCTAGCCGACGGCGCAGGGGTGAGGATGAAGGAAGGGCCGCTTCTCAGCCGGTAATGTGACTGAAGCGGCCCTGCAATTGGCTTCGAATTTCCCCGTTCGTCTAAAGGTAGGACGCCCGCCGTTACAAAGTGAGGCAATCCAGGTCCAAATCCTGGCCGGGGAGCCAGAAATCGGTGGGCCGAGATGTATCCAGCATCCCGACCCCTGATCTTCACCCAGGGATTTGGCCCCCCTGAGATCGACCGTTCCTTTAGATAGCACAGAGGGCGGGGACTTTCCAGAGTCCAGTTCTCAGAGGCCAATTCCGTTTCCATGGATTGGCCCCATGAACATTCTCTCATTGAATATCCCAGATATTCCGATAGTCGTGACGCCGCCAAAACGTGAACCCATTGCTTTGGGCGTAACTCTCAAAACTTACGCGCCCTTCCTCGAAATGGAAAGCGTCAGCGTCGCTTGTCATAAGACTGCCCTCGCGAAATCAGGGCCCGAAACACGCCCTCCTATTCGTCGCTATTGCGGTTCACGTTATAATCTATCAATGAGGCCCCAAATCGTGAAAGCAGCGGCTGTCCTAATTAAAAAAGTACGTGTCCTGGTTCGGACAGCATCGATGACGGCTTGCGGAACGCAGCGCGAACAGATATCGTCTGTTCACTCTTTGTGCGAAGGTCGCAGATTGCCAACAGAAAGTCAGAGCCAATGTTGACGAAAAAGCAGAGCGAGCTGTTGCGCTTCATTCACGAGCGGCTCAAGGAGACGGGCGTGCCCCCCTCCTTCGACGAGATGAAGGACGCCCTCGATCTGCGCTCGAAATCAGGCATTCACCGCTTGATCATCGCGCTCGAGGAGCGTGGCTTCATCCGCCGCCTGCCCAATCGGGCCCGAGCGCTCGAGGTGGTGCGCATGCCCGGCTCATCGACGCCGGAGGCCGGTCGCAGCAAGAGATTCGAACCCAGCGTCATCGAAGGCAATCTCGGGCGCGTGCGGTCCTTGCCGCCGAACCGCGACGATGAGGAAGGCGCGCGCGCGGCCGTCGCCATTCCCGTGATGGGACGAATCGCCGCCGGCACGCCCATCGCCGCCCTGCAGAATCGCAGCCACACCATCAGCCTGCCGCCGGAGATGCTGCCGCAAGGCGAGCATTACGCGCTCGAAGTGCGCGGCGATTCGATGATCGAGGCCGGCATATTCGACGCCGACACCGTGGTCATCCGCAAACAGGACACGGCGGAGACCGGCGACATCGTCGTCGCTCTCATCGACGACGAGGAAGCAACTCTGAAGCGGCTGCGCCGGCGCGGCGCCTCGATTGCCCTGGAAGCCGCCAATCCCGCCTATGAGACACGCATTTTTGGGCCGGACCGCGTGCGCATCCAAGGCAAGCTCGTCAGCCTCATAAGGCGGTATTAGAGCGGGACCCGAAAAAATCGCGGACTTTTTGGATCAGATCAAAGCAAGATTAAACGTGTAGTAGACTGGATTTGATCCAACGGCCTGCGTCAGATTTCGCCATTCATCTCACGGCGAGCATTATCGGCGAGGCGGGCGCGATGCTGTCAAGGATGCGAAGCACCGGTTTCGCCGGCGCGAGCGAAGCTCGCGTCCTTGACAGGATCGACCCGCTCGCCGCACTTGCAGCCAAGAGATGAATGGCAAGTTGCGACTTCCCGCGACGGCGCTCGAACGCTCACATCCAAACGTTTGCAGATAAAGGGCCGCGCTACCCGATCGATATCGTCGCGCGTCCGCTATTGCAACGGCGGCGATCCGTCGGATGCGTCCTCCGCCGCCTCGTCGCTGAAGCGCGGGGCCTCTGCCGGATCAGGTCCGGCAGCCCCTTGTTCAAGATCCGCGGCGGGCGGCGGCGGCGTTGCCGGCGCGGTGCGGCCCCACCGTCGCCTGGGCGCGCGGGACCACGGCCGATCCTCATCGAGTGCGCGCGCTGAGCGCTTTTCGAGCCCTGCCGGCGTGAAGGAGACGGTCAAGGCGCCCGTTTGCTTCAACTCGTCGCGATCGATCACGACGCTCGCGGCGCAGCCGCTCGGCGCGAGGAGCGGCGTGACGATGACGTCGGCGCGCGCGCAATCCTCGATGAAGGCGGATTTATCGAACACAAGGGAGACCGAGCGGCCGTTGGCTAGGTGTCCGACGCAGGCGAGCTTGTCGCAGATGCTTTTCGCAACGGCGGCGCTGGCTGCGCGTCCGTCGGCGTCGGCGCGAAGCCATTGCTCGGCGGCGAAAAGGCTTGGCCGCGCCGCTATGATCACAAGCTTGCCGTTTTCGGCCCGGAACGCCGCCGCCTCTCCATCGGGCCCGACGGCGAGATCGAAAGTTGGTCCCGACAGCGCGCCCAAAAGGCCGAGCGCGGCCAGCGGCAACGCCAGCGCCCGGAACGCGAGCGTCCGCCACAACACCAGGCAGAGGATCGCCAACGTCAGGAAGATGATCGACCAGGGCGCGAAAGCGCGAAGATGGATGGTCGCGCCGGGCAGTTTGCCAATCTCGCCCGCCGCCCACATGACCCCCTCGATGCCAAGGCCGAGGTAACGCCAGATCCAAGGGTCGAGGCCAAAAGGATAGAGCAGCGTGCCGATCAGGGCGCCCGGGACCGCGAAAACCTCGATCACCGTCAGGGTCAGCGGATTGCCGATCAGCACATAGGGGCTGAGCTCATGGAAATTATAGGCCATGAAGGAGGCCGTTGCGGCGGTGGCGCAGAACGTTGCGAACAAAAGGCCGGTTGGACCATGCCCCAGCTGCCGTTTCAACGCCCGCCGGAAAAGCCGCAGCCGCTCGCCCTCGATCGGCCGGGCGCGCAAAATCAGCGAGTCGTCCTTGTCGGCGCCGGCCGCCGCCACGCGCGCTTCGTAGACTGCGACAAGCGCGGCGACCGCCGCAAACGACAGTTGAAAGCTCGCGCCCATGATCGCTTCCGGCTCGATCAAAAGCACGATCAAGGCGGCGAGCGCGAGATTTCGCATGGTCAGGGCCTGCCGGTCGAGGAGAACGGCGCCGAGCATGATCAGGGTCATGAACAGGGCTCGCTCAGTCCCAACCCGCGACCCGGTCGCAATGTCGTAGAAAACCGCGCCCGCCATGGCGAGAGCCGCCGACCATTTTTTGATCGGGTAACGCAAGGCGAGAGTTGGGCTCAAAGCCAAAAGACGGCGGAAGCCGACAAAGAATATTGCGGCGACGAGCGTCATCTGGACGCCCGAGATCGTAATGATGTGAAATATTCCGGCCTCGCGGATCACCTCTTTCGCCGCGTCGGACAAACGATCGCGTTTTCCGGTCACCATCGCGGCCGCTATCGCTCCCGCGTCGCCGCCGACGATCGAATCAATGCGGCGGGCGAGGGCATTGCGGCCGCGATCCAGGGCCATCATCGCCTCAAGATGAAGGCCGGGCGGGGCGGGAGGTGCGGCGACCTCGATCCGCCCAAGCGCGTTGCCGACCGCGCCAAGGCCAGCGAACCAGGCGTCCTTGGCGAAATCATAGCCTCCCGGAAGACTGGCGCGCGACGGCGGCAGCAGCCGCGCCTTGAGTTTGACGTAGGTTCCCGCCTCGAATGGCGGCGCGCGGCGCGTCGAAAGGCGCACGCGGAAAGGGGTCGCGCCGGGCGCCATCCCCTCGATCGATTGAACGCGCAGGACGAAACGCGCGCCGGCGCGGCGGAAATCCATCTGTTCAATAAAGCCTTCGACGACGCCGACCGTTGTCCTGTCGACGATCGGGGCCGCGACGCGCGCGGAGCGCCAAGCCGCCGACAATTCGCCCGCGAAAAGCGCGCAGATCCCGCACAGCAGCATGAAGGCAACGCGCCGCTCTCGCGCCAAAAAGGCGAGGACGGCAAAAATCGCAGCGAGCGGACCGAGCAGCGACAGCGAAGGCTCGCGGTCGGCGGCCATGTAACACACGACCCCGGCTCCAGCTGCCACGGGCAGCCAGAGAAACATCCGGCGCTGTGCGATCTCGGTCTCGAACGCCTCGGCGAAACTTCGCAGCAGCCGCGACAAGGCATCGCCGAGCCGAGCGGAAATTTGGCCCGCTCCACGCGAGCCGCCTTCGGCTATCGCTGTTTCCGCCGGTCTCGCCAAAGGCGCCGCCAGTTGTTGAGTTGCGCCGCGCCGCCCTGATTACGCGTTGAGCAGCCGCAGCCGCCCGAGGATCGAAGCGCTTCGCAAAAATACCGAGGCCCGCTCCGCCGCAGGTTTAAGTTGAGCGCCGTGACCGAAGCCTCTATTTTTTCGGCGGTTCTATGTTACACGAGCCGCGGCGGCGCGTAAGGCCCAAGCTTGCCGACCCTGCAGAATTTGTCGCGCGAGGCCGCAAGGAAAAAATTGAATTTTGCGGATGGGATCATGCGTTAAGACATTCGCCGAAGCGCCAAAAAGCGCCGTCGCATCCGCCCAATCGACCTCTAGAGGGGGATGAAGAAAAGCGGAGACTGGTTTACCGCCCGCATCCCGCTCTTGATTATTGAAATCGATTACGTTCGTGACTTTCGACCGATTCCGTCCAAAGTCCTCGTGATCTACAGAAAAATTGGAATTTCACCTCATGTCCGACGCGGTCGTCACTCGCTTTGCGCCCTCTCCGACCGGGTTTCTTCACATTGGCGGGGCGCGCACGGCGCTGTTCAACTGGCTCTTTGCGCGCCATTCCGGCGGCAAGATGCTGTTGCGCATCGAGGACACCGATCGCGAGCGTTCGACCGAAGCGGCGATTGCGGCGATCATCGATGGCATGCAATGGCTCGGCCTCGATTGGGACGGCGAGGTCATCTATCAGTTTCAGCAGGCCCGGCGTCATCGCGAGGTCGCCGAGAGTCTGCTGGCGTCGGGGGGCGCCTACTATTGCTACGCCAGCCCGAAAGAGCTTGATGAGATGCGCGAGGCGGCGCGCGCCGAGGGACGGCCGCCCCGCTATGATGGGCGCTGGCGCGATCGGCCGGCCTCCGAGGCCCCTTCCGGCGTCAAGCCGGTGGTCCGGCTGCGAGCGCCGCAGGACGGCGAAACCGTCATCGAAGATAAAGTCCAGGGCCGCGTCAGCTGGGCCAACAAGGATCTCGACGACCTGGTCCTGCTGCGCTCCGACGGCACGCCGACCTACATGCTGGCGGTCGTCGTCGACGATCACGACATGGGAGTGACGCAGATCATTCGCGGCGACGATCACCTCACCAATGCGGCGCGGCAAATGCAGATCTATTCCGCGCTCGGCTGGGACGCGCCCAGCATGGCGCATATTCCGCTGATCCATGGCGCGGACGGAGCCAAGCTGTCGAAACGGCACGGAGCGCTCGGCGTCGACGCCTATCGCGCCCTTGGCTATCTGCCCGCCGCTCTGCGCAATTACCTTGTGCGGCTCGGATGGAGCCAGGGCGACCGGGAATTCTTCTCGACGCAAGAGATGATCGAAGCCTTCGATCTCGCCAATGTCGGGCGCTCACCGGCGCGCTTTGATTTCGCCAAGCTCGAAAACATGAACGGCCATTATATCCGGGCGATGACGGATTCGGATCTCCTCGAGGCGCTCGGAGCGGCTTTGCCTTTTCTGCCCGGCGGCGGCGAGCGCCAGAGCCAGCTCGACGCGTCGATGCGGGCGAAATTGCTCGCCGCCATGCCGGGGCTGAAGGAACGCGCGAAAACCCTGATCGAGCTCCTCGACGGCGCCGCCTTTTTGTTCGCCAGCCGCCCCTTGCCGCTCGACGCCAAGGCGGCGGCGATTCTCGACGGCGGAGGCCGCGCCCACATCGCAAAGCTGGCGCCGCTGTTCGCGGCGCTGCCGGATTGGTCCGCGGCCAGCCTTGAGGCCGTGGTGCGCGATTACGCCGAAGCGGCCGGAGCCAAACTCGGCCAGGTCGCGCAGCCTCTGCGCGCTGCCCTCACCGGCCGGGCGACGTCGCCGGGCATATTCGACGTTCTCGAGGTGCTCGGCCGCGAGGCGAGCCTTGAGCGCCTGCAAGATCAGGCCAGTTGAATGGCTTGCGGCGCCTCGTTGGCGTGCAGGTGCGCAAATCGCCGATTATAGCGGCGGCCATTCGCCTTGATTCTTGAGCGCTGCGGCGCCGAGCAGCGTTCGATCGCGCGATTGGCATTCGCCGCAAGCTTTACTCAAGAGGCGAGCAATAATGAACTCCAAAGCGAGCAATAAAACGACCGGACGCCGGCAACCAAGTTCGACGCCGGCGATGACCCAGCGGCCGCCGCTTGAACCGAACCCTCGCATGGGATAAGACCAAAGGCACCGCATAAATTGGCGCACGCCCGAATACCTTCAACTTCATAAACGGCCGGATGCGCCATTCGGCGCCCGTCCCGCCACCCCTTAGCAGAAGGCAACCCTCATGACCGCGACGACTGGGTCCTTTCATATTGACGAAACTACGGTCGAGATGCCGGTGAAGAGCGGGTCGATCGGCCCTTCAGTCGTAGATATTGGCAAACTCTACGCGAAGACCGGGATGTTTACTTACGACCCCGGCTTTACGTCGACGGCGAGTTGCGAATCCGAAATCACCTATATCGACGGCGACGAGGGGGTTCTGCTCTATCGCGGCTACCCGATCGCGCAGATCGCCGAAAACGGCGACTATCTCGAAACCTGTTATCTCCTGCTTTACGGCGAGTTGCCGAACGCCGCGCAAAAAAAGGATTTCGACTACCGGATCACGCGTCACACCATGGTCCACGAGCAGATGGCGAAGTTCTTCCAGGGCTTTCGCCGCGACTCCCATCCGATGGCCGTGATGGTCGCGAGCGTCGGCGCTCTGTCCGCCTTCTACCATGATTCGACCGACATCTCCGATCCGCAGCAGCGCATGATCGCTTCGATGCGGCTCATCGCGAAAATGCCGACGATAGCCGCGATGGCCTATAAATACACCATTGGTCAGCCCTTCGTTTATCCGAAGAACGACCTCGACTATTCGGCGAACTTTCTGCGCATGTGCTTCGCGGTCCCGACCGAGGAATACAAAGTCAGACCGACCCTCGCTCGCGCGCTCGATCGCATCTTCATCCTTCATGCCGATCACGAGCAGAACGCGTCGACCTCGACTGTGCGCCTCGCCGGATCGTCCGGGGCCAATCCATTCGCGTGCATCGCGGCGGGCGTCGCCTGCCTTTGGGGTCCAGCGCACGGCGGCGCCAACGAAGCGGCGCTGAAAATGCTGATGGAAATCGGAACCGTCGACAACATTCCCAAATATATCGCGCGCGCCAAGGACAAGAACGACCCCTTCCGGCTGATGGGTTTCGGCCATCGCGTCTACAAGAATTACGATCCTCGCGCGAAGATCATGCAGCAGACTTGCCATGAGGTCCTAAATGAGCTCGGCCACAAGGACGACCCGCTGCTCGCCGTCGCGATCGAGCTTGAGCACATCGCCCTTCATGACGAATATTTCATCGAGAAGAAGCTCTATCCGAATATCGACTTTTATTCAGGCATCACACTGAAGGCGATGGGCTTGCCTATCTCGATGTTCACTGTTCTCTTCGCCGTCGCGCGCACCTCTGGCTGGATCGCGCAATGGAAGGAAATGATCGAGGATCCAGGTCAGAAGATTGGCCGCCCGCGCCAGCTCTACACGGGCTCGCCGCAGCGCGAGTACGTTCCGCTCGACAAGCGCTAAGCAAAGAGGGAGACCATTCCTGGTTTTTTGAAAGACGAAAATGCTCTGGCGGCGCGCTCGCCAGAGCGAGCTCGACTCACGAATGCGACTTAGAGCCGGCTCGCCATTCGTCTCGCGCCGGTCTAAAGCGTTCCAGGAATATGACGAATCAGAAGGACGCGCCTGATGTTTTGTTTGCAGCATTTTCTCAATGCGCTCCAATAGCAGGTGAGGAATGCCTGATGACGGACGAGGCTGCGGATGTCGATGTCGACATTCTGGTCGTGGGCGCTGGCGCCGCTGGACTTTCGGCCGCCATCGCTCTCAATCAGGCGGGATTCAGCGTCGCCTGCGTCGGGAAGATCGATCTGCGCTGCAATGGACGCACGGTCGCGCTGTTCGAGGCCTCGCTGCGCTTCTATAAGTCGCTGGGGCTCTGGCGGCGGTTTCGGGACAAGGCGGCAGCGCTCGAAAAAATCGCGATGGTCGACGCGACCAACGCGCGCTTCAAGGCGCCGTCGGTCTCCTTCGCGGCGAGCGAGATCGGTCTTTCGGCCTTCGGCGCAAATATCGAAAATAATGTTCTCGTCGAAGGGCTCGCAGAAACCGCGCGGGACCGCCTTGGCCTTTCCCTCTACGAAGGCCTGATCGCCGATATCGCGTTCGAAGAGCAAACGGTCCGCGCTGCGCTGGCAGGCGGTTCGCAAATCAGGGCCAAGCTTATTGTGGCCGCCGATGGGCGCGGCTCGCCGGCGCGAACCAAGGCCGGGATCGAGGCGCGCGGCTGGACCTATCCCCAGGTGGCGCTGACCGCGCTGCTTTCGCACGCCAGGCCGCACCGGAACATCTCGACCGAGTTTCACACGCGGACAGGACCCTGCACGCTGGTGCCGCTGAGCCCGCGCGCCGGCAAGCCCCATCGGTCGAGCCTCGTCTGGCTGATGTCCGCCTCCGAAGCCGAACGCCGGGGCGCGCTTGCGGCGCGAGAATTGGCGCTCGAAGTCGAGCGCCAGGTTGGTCGGTTTTTGGGCGCGATGGAACTCGACGGGCCTCGCGGCTTTTTTCCAATGGCCGGCATGAGAGTCGCCCGGCTGTATGGCCATCGTATCGCGCTCGTCGGCGAAACCGCGCATGTTTTTCCCCCGCTCGCGGCGCAAGGCCTCAATCTTTCCCTGCGCGATATAGCTGGCCTTGTCGAAACGCTCGAGCATGCGCGCGCCGACGCCAAGGACATCGGCGATGCGGCGATTCTCAAAACCTATGGCGCGGCGCGGCGCGGCGACATCGCCTTGCGCGTTAACGGCGTCGACGTCCTCAACCGCTCGCTGCTCACGGAATTTCTGCCGGTCGACCTTATGCGCGGCGCCAGCTTCCTAGCCTTTTCGATGATCGGCCCATTGCGGCGCGCGCTGATGCGCGAAGGCGTTTTGACTCACGGCGCTTTGCCCCGCCTCATGCAGCCGCAAGCAAGACGCGGCGCTTTTGTGGCCAGCGGCGCAGCCCAGCGCGGATAGGATCCTCGTGCAAATCGCCACCTGGAACGTCAATTCGGTGCGGCAGAGGACCGCGCATCTCGCGCGCTATCTGCGCGATTTCGCGCCGGATGTCCTCTGCCTCCAGGAGCTGAAATGCCTCGACGACGCCTTTCCCTGGCGGGAGGTCGAAGCCGAAGGCTATAACGCCGCCGTCCATGGCCAGAAGGGGTTCAACGGCGTCGCCATTCTCTCGAAAACGCCGATCGAAGTCACGCGCGGGCTCCCCGGCGATCCTGATGACGAACATGCCCGCTACATCGAGGCGGTTGTGCCGCATGCTGGCGCGGCCATCCGGGTCGCATCGATCTATCTGCCGAATGGCAACCCGGCGGATTCGGAAAAATACGCCTATAAGCTCGCCTTCATGGATCGTCTCACCGCACATGCGAAGGCGCTTTTGGAGCTCGAGGAGCCGCTGATCCTCGCCGGCGATTATAACGTTATTCCGACGGCGCGCGACTGCGCCGATCCCGCCGCCTGGATCGGCGACGCGCTTTTCTTGCCGCAGACGCGGGCGCGGTTCCGCACGCTCCTGAACCTCGGCCTCACCGACGCCTTGCGCGCGACCACGGACGAAGCAGGCCTCTATACATTCTGGGATTATCAGGCGGGCGCCTGGCAGCGCAACAAGGGCATTTGCATCGATCACTTGTTGTTGTCGCCCCTGGCCGCGGACCGTCTCGTGAAAGTCACCATCGACAAAACCTTGCGCGGCGAGGACAAGCCGTCCGATCACGTGCCGGTGCGGATCGAGATGGCTTAGAGGTACGATTCTGGATTGTGACCTATCCCATCGTCAGCGCCAGATTTCGCCATTCAACTCCCGGCGACCGTTATCGGCGCGACGCCAAGAAATGAAGGGCGCGACGGAACTCTTGCCGCGACGGCGCCCGCAATCTTCCGTCACTACTCGCCTTGGCGACCGAGCGCCCAAACATAAGCGGCGACAGCGTCGACGTCTGCCGGCTTAAGGTCGCCATCCATGCCGGGCGCGATGGCCATGTTGTGTGTGATCGTCCGTTTGATCGCATTGACGCTGCCGTCGCCCCAAGCATACATACCGGTCGTCAGATCGTTCCCGTTTGGCGTTCCCTTCGCGTCCGGGCCGTGACAGTCGTAACACCGCCCGCCCGCCGCTTCGCCGTGGAAAATGCGATCGCCACGCATGATTTGTTCTCTGGTGAACCCGAGCGGCGCCGGCAGGGTCTCGGCCGAGGGCCGAATTTGTTCTCTGAACACGCTGAGCGGCGCGTCCACGGACCTCGCCGAGGGCGGATTTGTTTGCGCTTTTGGCGCCATCGGCGACGCGCAATACGAGGCGAGGGCTGTCGTAGCCAAAACAATCAAACGCGATGTCATGGATTTACCCCCCGAACATTTCACCCCGTGACCAATTTCCTCGCGACTGCCGGAGTTGCCCGGCGATCGGCCATTGGCTACGAGTCTCGGCCTGCCTCCGGAACGGAGGGATCGCCGGTGCTAGATTTGCTCATTTTCCCTGGGCATCGAGCTGGGCCTTGAAGTCGGCGATGCCAAGCGTCACCACCGGTCTTAACTCATCGTCGAGAAACTCGTACAACGCGTCCTCCACGTTTCGATTGCTAAAGAAGACGATTGCTTCCTCATCGCCACCGCCTTCGCGATGCGGCTCGCCGTTTGCGACGCCGGAAACATAGCTTCCAATTGGACGAATTTCCTTTAGATCACCATTCGCCCGATAAAAGCGAAGTTCTCCCTGCATGATCAGGGTGATGTACGGCGATTTGTGCTGATGAAGCATTGCCTGTTTGTTTGCCGCGAATTTGAATATCACATCGACGATACGATTCTCTTCATCGACATTATAGACATGGAAGGCCACATGCTCCAGCCAATCGATCGTGCGCCATGTTATGTTATGATCATCGAATTTATGAAGTTGCATATTTCTGTCCCTTTTATTTTTTCTTCTCGTTCGCGTCGAAGTACATATCGCACACGATTCCCTCGATGAGCGATGATCAGCGGGCGGTTGGGACGGAGACGGATTCAAGCAATCGGTCTTTGATCAGCCTCGATGCTCCGCGACTCCATGCGTAGTTCGCACCCATTCGCAGATCTGTGTCCTGAGTGGCGATGAGAGCGCCAGACTTGGCGTCCCTCAACTGAAAACCGACTACATACTCCGTGCGGCTGATTCGTCTTACTACGCCGATTAGCGACTGCTCGGCGCCCAGCGCCGATGCAATTCCGGCGTCGCAACCATTACACGTTCGGAGCGAGCGATCTCGCACGGCCTCGGCGTCAACGCCGCTGACATCGACGAGGCGATAGCGCCCGGATTGCTCAATGACGCGACGCACTTCTGCGCTGACTGCTTTCATGTAGCCGCCGTCGGCGGCGCGATCACCCGCAATGCCGGCTGCGGCGCTGTCGTCCTCGAGTTCAAAGTCGAACACGGCAATCTTTGTAGGAGCGCCCTCCCCGCCCCCTGCAATCGAGCGAGGCGCCGGGGCAAACAACATGAGCGTCGCGAGCGCGATAGCTGACCCGCATATGAGTTTCGATGTCCGAGATAATTTCATCAGACCGTTCAGCTTCTGCTTTGCCACCAAAATATGCTTTTGGTCCCTCTGAAGGCTGCTTATCCTGATGACCCCGAGGACCAGAGCGGTTCCTCCGCGAAGGCGACAGCTCGAAGACACGACCGTTTGGGGGGTGCGTCGCTTCTTGGAGCTTTGATTAGCTAAATCGGACAATTGATCAATATTGCGCTAGAGACAAGCTTGCAATCCGGCATGACTTGATGAGAAATTCTCAACAATCATGGAACAGCCCAATCTCTCTCATCTTGCCGTCTTCGCTGCGGTCGCTCGCCATCGCAGCTTCAAGAAGACGGCGGCGGAGGTCGGAATGTCGACGTCAGCGGTCAGCCACGCCATCCATGGGCTGGAGGAACGGCTGGGCGTCAGCCTCTTCAATCGGACCACCCGCAGCGTCGCCCTGACAGATGCCGGGCAGCGCCTTCTGGAGCGGCTGCGACCGGCGCTGCGGGATGTCGGCGACGCACTCGAGGAAATGAATAATTTCCGCGTAACGTCGACCGGAACAGTGCGGATCAATACTTCGCGCGCCGCTGCGCGTCTGTTGGTTTCGCCGCTTATCCCGCGCTTTGTCGCGGCCTACCCCGGGATCCATCTCGAGATCGTCGACGAGGATGGGTTGGTCGACATTGTCGCCAGCGGCTTCGACGCCGGGATACGTTTCGAAGAGAAGGTGCCGGTGGATATGGTCGGAGTGCGCATCGGGTCCCCGCGCCGCTGGGCCGTGGTCGGCGCGCCGGCCTATTTTGAGCGCCATCCCGTTCCGGACAGGCCTCCCGACGTCCTTCAACATGAATGCCTCCGCCAGCGCTTCCCGAGCGGCCGCCTGCTCAAATGGAAGTTCCAGAAAGACGACGCAAAGGTCGAGATCGACGTGAAGGGGCGGATCACGCTCGGAGACCAGAGTTCTGGCGGCTCAAGCAGCCCTCGATGGGGCCGGCTTGGCTTTCGTGTTCGAGGATCTCGTGAGGAACGCGATCGAGAAGGGCCGCCTTATCCGCGCGCTGAGCGACTGGTGTCCGAGCTTTCCGGGATTCATTCTGTATTATCCCCGGCAAAGACGCATCTCCTCGGCCTTGCGCGCCTTCATCGACATGGCGCGGACTTACCAAAGGGAGTGAAGCCCCGCCCCGCGGATTGGAGCTAGTTCCGGCAAGCGTCGCTCAGCCGAGCCGCTCGATCAAGGCGCAGGCGGCGGCGGGATTTTTCTCTTTGGCGCCGGCGATAAAAAAGACGAAGACGTCGCGCGCGCTGAGCTTTTCCGGCGGCGTCTTGCTGACGTAGGGTAAATCGCTCGGCTCGCCGCCCTTCGCCCAGCGCTGCGCCAGATCGCGCCACCGGTCGATACCGGCCGAGGAATAGCCTGCGGCGTTTGACGCCGAACTTGTTTGCAGCCGGCCATAGATGAAATCCGCGCTGAGGTCCGGGATCAGCGGATAGGTATCGGATTCGGCGAGACAAATGGCGCACCGATGCCGCCGCGCGAGAAGGACGAAAGGCTCGTCGCGAAAGCTCTGATGGCGGACTTCGAGAACATGCCGCAGCTTGCGTCCGCCCATTTCTTGCGGCAGCAGCTCCAGAAACGCCGCAAAATCTTCGGCCTCGAATTTTTTCGTCGGGGCGAACTGCCAGACAATCGGCCCGAGCTTTTCGCCGAGCTCCAACAGACCGCTGGAGAGAAAATGATCGATTGCAGGCTTGCTTTCGGCGAGCAGCTTGCGGTGCGTGGTCAGCCGATGCGCCTTCACCGAAAACACAAAATCGCCCGGCGTCTCAATGGTCCAGCGCCGAAAACTCTCCGGCGTTTGCGTGCGATAAAAAGTGGCGTTGATCTCGATGGCGGTCAATTTTCGGCTGGCGAAACTAAGCTCCTGTGCTTGTGGCAGACCGCGCGGATAGAAATTGTCCCGCCACGGCGCGAAGCTCCAGCCGCCGACGCCGACCCTGATGCGTCCGGACTTCATTTCGTCGAGGCCCAGAGGAACGCCACCGTCGCAACCGCGCCAAGACTGCTGCGGACAGCGTGCAGGCCGCCCCATTTCATGATGAGCGCCCGGATTTCCGGGTTCGCATCTTGCGGCTCGATCGTCTCGAGGCGACGGTTGGTCGGAAGGATGGCGAACAGGGTGAAGGGCCAGTTGCCGAGGAGCGCGACGGCGCCGAACGCCCAACGCCAGTCGCGCAGCTGATAGGCTGCGATCAATCCCAGCAGCCCGCCGACCAGCGCCAGCGGCGCCTGCATCCTGAAGCCTCGCTCGTAAGCCGGCTTCCATTGCTTAAGGAGTGATCTGTCGTCGAGGCCAAGGCGCGCGGGCTGCTCGACGAAACTAACGTAAACGGCGGCGCCCGTAAAAAGCGCCGCGGCGGTGAGCGCCAATTGGCCCGCGAGCACGCCCGTCTCCTACTCGCTGACGCGTTTCTCCCGCCCGCCGGCGCGCCCCGCCCGAATTTGCCCCGGAGGCGCGGCGCCGATGGTTGCGTCAATCACTAATGCCGTCTCAGATGATCTTCGAGATAGGAGAGAGCCGTCCGGCGCTCGTCGTCGTTGGCGGCGGCCATCGCCTTGTCGTAAAGCTCGATGATGCCCTGATCCTTTTTCGAAATCGATCGCCGCCTCGCGCGCGAGCGTCAACCACATCAAGGCCCGCGCGCGCTGCGGAGAGACGTCATCGCGGCCTTCGAACAACACCTGGCCGAGCAGCGCCTGAGCCTGGGCGTGGCCTTTGTCAGCAGCAAGAGAAAGCCACCGCAAGCCTTGCCGGCTATCCTTATCGGCGCCGACCCCGTCAAGATACATCCGCCCCACATTATATTGCGCGGTCGCATCTCCGAAGTTGGCCGCCGCATATTTGAACATAGCGAGCGCGCGGGCTGGATCAGGCCGCACTTTGGCGTCGGCCACGCCATTCAGATTGTAGGTTCCAACCGCCACAAAGGCGTTTGAAACGACCGATTTGTCGCGCCAGTTTGGGCTATCTTCGTCATAGCCGTTGATAACTTGCGTGAAATATTCGTACGCCTTGGCATCATCGCGGGGAACGCCGTCGCCAGAGGCGTAAATCGTCGCAAGCTTCCACTGCGCCAGGGGCTCGCCGGCCGTCGCGGCATATTTCAAAGCCTCGATGGCGGACTCCGACGCCCCGGAACGAAAATCCTCGAGACCGGCGCGCAGGGCCGCGCGCGGCGTTTTATAGACTTGCGAGACAGCAGCTTTATCGCCAACACTTGGTTCGGCGCCTTCCAGAGCGCGGATTTTGGAGATCGGCAAACTCGCCGCCAGCCCCAAAAGAGCGAAAACTCCAAAATTCCTCAACGCTTTAGACATCGGCACTATCCGCACTTGAGAACGCGCCGCTGTTTACGCTGCCGCAAAACCAATCAGACACGTGTGCAGCCTTAACGCGCAACAACCGGAATTGGTGCCGCCGCCGACAAAATAATTTGCCTCGGCTGAGGTTCGCGTCGCTCAGACGGCGGCCGATCGCTCCGTTCATCGCCTTTTTCCCGATCCTATCGCCTGCCAGGCCGCCGCCGCTCCGCGCCGGCGCGGATTGCTCCCGCTCGCGCCTAGGTGGTCTGAGATAGGACCGCTGCGGCGCGCGCAAAGTGCCATGCCGCACATCGCGGCCCAAAACTCTGATCTTTCGAACTATGCGCGCGCTCAACAAGAAACCGCCCAGAACTCAAAGTGGAGGTGTACAAACAGCCGTCGATGGGAATGAAAGGCCGCGCTAGGAGCGGGCGTCAAAATCCTGTCGCGTCGTTCGCTCGAACCGCTCAGGCGGCGTCGAGGGTTTGCTTTGTCCCAAATATAATTATCCAGCTAAATAAGTCTGAAAAGAGTTGTCCTCTTTTTGCAGGAAGTCGAACGCGACTTATTGCTTTCTGTGTCCAAAAAAGCACAATTTATTCCGCCAAAGTTAAACAGAAAGCCCCCGCGATGCTCTTTTAGATTGAAGGACGCACGAAAAGCGCGAGCTGTTCGCAGATGAGCGCGATCGACGCCCAGTGCAGTGCATCCGAATCACGTTCGCTTTATGGCGAACGTGCCCGCGCGAACTCACATATTGCGTTACCGTTTAAGGAACCGTGAGAAGGCGGCGAGCGCGACATCCGACACGTGATGTTCGATGCCTTCGGCGTCGAGTTCGGCGCAGTGCTGCGGCACGCCGACAGCGATCAAAAGATCGACGACAAGCCGGTGCCTGGCGCGGACGCGGGCGGCGAGTTCCTGACCCTCGGGAGTTAAGAAAACCCCGCGATAGAGTTTTGACGTCGCGAGGCCCTCTCGCTTCAGACGAGCGATGCTCTTGATCGCCGTCGCGTGCGAAACGCCGAGCCTTCGCGCAATATCGGTTGGGCGCGCCTCGCCACCGCTCGTCAAAAGATCGTCGATCAATTCGACGTAATCTTCAAGAACGGCGCCGGCTTGCGCCGAGCGCGCCTTTTCAAAGCGCAGCGCCTGCTCCGCCTCCGCCGGCAATTCGGCGCGGGGAGCATCCGGCTGCGCCGGCTTCGTCGTCATCTGCTTTCCCCTACCCGCCAACAATTCCGCTTTCGCCGTGGCCGTCATGTGTTTGTTTTAGCGCAAAGATCCGGAAATGTCCCGCATACAACCGCGCAGTCTTCCGCGGGACAGGACGCTAACCCATTCGATTTTCGCGATTGACACCTCCGTAGCCATCGCTACACTATGCAGCAAATAGAGCAAATTGATGATGACGCGGCCGATTTCGGCTCGACGCGCATCGGACGGCGAACCGATGTGTAAAGCGCTGAGCTTTTGCGAAGCGTAACCGGCAATGGGGATTTGAGGATGACGGATATCGCACAGGCCAGGGTGGTCGGCGGCCAAGCGAAGCGGATGCAATACGCGATTCGCGAGGTGCTCGATGGGCGCCGGCGCGGGCTTCGCGCGTTCATTCCGATGGCCGGGCCGGCTGTGATCGCGTCGATCGCTTATATGGATCCCGGCAATTTTGCGACGAATATCCAGGCCGGCGCCAAATATGGCTACGGCCTGCTCTGGGTCGTCCTCCTCGCCAATCTCATCGCGATGCTGTTTCAAGCCCTCTCGGCGAAGCTCGGGATCGTAACCGGCCGCAACCTCGCCGAAATATGCCGCGAGCAATTGCCGCGCCCGCTCGTGTGGAGCATGTGGATCGTCAGCGAGATCGCCGCGATGGCGACGGACCTCGCCGAATTTCTGGGCGGCGCGATCGGTCTTTCCCTTCTCTTCAACCTTCCGCTGATCTGGGGCATGGTCGTCACAGCGATCGTGACCTATGGCATTTTGACCTTGGAGCGGCGCGGCTTCAGAACCATCGAACTGATCATCAGCGCTCTGGTCGCCATGATTGGCCTTTGTTACGTCATCGAATTGTTCATCGCTCCCGTGGACTGGTCCGCGGCGGCCTATCCACAGCGTCGTTCCACAGCTTGCAGGACGCGGCGGCGGTCACGATCGCCGTCGGCATCATCGGCGCGACGGTCATGCCGCATGCCATCTATCTGCATTCCGGGCTGACCCAGGCGCGGACGATCGCGCGCGACGACGAAGACCGGCGCAAGCTTGCTGCGCTACTCCAACAAAGAGGTCGTTGTCGCGCTGGCGTTCGCCGGCGCCGTTAATATGGCTATGCTGATGATGGCGTCGGCCGCGTTTCACGCCGGGCACAGCGACGTCGCCGAGATCGAGACCGCCTACCATACGCTGACGCCGATCCTCGGCGCGGGTGCCGCGAGCGTCTTCCTGATCTCCTTGTTGGCGTCCGGCGTCTCGAGTTCGGCGGTCGGCACCATGGCCGGCCAAGATGATCATGCAAGGGTTCGTCGGCTTCAGGATTCCCATCCTGGTCAGACGGCTGGTCACCATGGCGCCCGCCTTCGTCGTCGTCGCGCTCGGAGTCAACGCGACCAATGCGCTGGTTCTCAGTCAGGTGGTGCTCAGCATCGCGCTGCCATTTCCCATGATCGCGCTTTTGCTGTTCACACAACGCGCCGACATCATGGGCTCTTTCGTCAATGGCCGACTCACGCGCATCGGCGCGTTCGTCGGAACTGTTGCGGTGCTTTTTCTCAACGCCATCCTGCTGTTGCAGACCTTTGGCGTGGCGATTCCGTTCCTCGAAGGATAGGCGCTCAGGCGAGCCGCTTCAGCGCCGCCGCGAGTTTGTGCGCCCGGGCGGTGGCCTCCTCCAGTCTCTCGCGATTCTCCTCGACGACCTCTTCCGGCGCGCGCGCGACGAAGTCGGCGTTGGCCAGCTTCGCCTCGATCTTCTTGATCTCTACTTCGAGCTTGCCGATTTCTTTCGCGAGGCGGATTTTTTCGGCGTCGAAGTCGATGATCCCCTGCAGCGGCAGGGCGGCGACCGTCTCCCGGACGGGGATCTGAACGGATTTTTCCGGCGCCTCAGCCGGCAAAAGATATGTCGGACAGCCGGGCGAGACGCCGCAAAGTCTCGTCCCAAATTTTCGCGCGAGAAGCCGCCGCCTCGCCAGCGTTGACGAGGACGAGGGGGATCATCGCGCCGGCTGGCACGTTCATCTCGGAGCGCACCGAGCGAACTTCGGAGATGAGCTCGACAACCCAGCCGATCTCGGCTTCGGCCGCTGCGTTTTCGAGGCCTTCGAGTTGCGGCCAAGGCGTCAGCGCGAGCAGGCTTTTCCGCGGCGGCCCCTCGGCGCCCTTGATCGCCCATAGCTCTTCGGTGAGGAAGGGCATGAAGGGATGCAGCAGCTTGATGATCGCGTCGAGAACGAAAGCCGTCGTCGCGCGCGTCTCGTCCTTGGCGGGGCCGTCTTCGCCTTGCAGCAGGGGCTTGGCGAGTTCGAGATACCAATCGCAAAAGATATTCCAGACGAAGCGATAGGCGGCGTTGGCGGCGTCGTTGAAGCGATAGGTTTTGATCGCGCTGGTGATTTCCCCGGCGGCCTTGGCGGCCTCGCCAAGAATCCAGGCGTTGAGCGCGATTTTGACCGACTTGGGGTCGAAGCCTTCGACGCGCGCGCAACCGTTGAGTTCGGCGAAGCGCGCGGCGTTCCAGATTTTGGTCGCGAAATTGCGGTAGCCCTCGACCCTTTGCGGCGAGAGTTTTATGTCGCGCCCCTGCGCCGCCATGGCGGCAAGAGTAAAGCGCAAAGAGTCCGCGCCATATCGCTCGATGAGTCCCAAGGGATCGATGACATTGCCCTTCGACTTCGACATCTTGGCGCCCTTCTCGTCGCGGACGAGAGGATGGATATAGACGTCGCGGAACGGGACCTCGCCGGTGAAATAGCAGGCCCATCATCATCATCCGGGCGACCCAGAAGAAGATGATGTCGAAGCCGGTGACGAGCACATTGGTCGGATAATAGCGTTCGAGTTCGGCGGTCTCGTCCGGCCAGCCGAGCGTCGAGAACGGCCACAGGGCGGAGGAGAACCAGGTGTCGAGGACGTCCGGATCGCGCCAGATGGGGATGCCTTCGAGCGGCCGACCAACCGAATTCAAATTGCCGAGGTTTAAGGCGTCGCTGAAAGTTTGAACTACAACGACCTCCCTACCATACTCATGATAAAAAATTTTGGCTTGTTCTTTCGCGTCCCTTTCGGTTGTGGCGACGAAGAGCCCTGGCACGTCTCCCTTTGCGAGTTCTACTGTTGGATACCTATAATTCAGCGTGCCATTGCTTTGTACGTCCGGCCCGTACCAAGCCGGAATTCGATGCCCCCACCAAAGCTGGCGAGAGATGCACCAGGGCTGAATATTCTCCAGCCAGTCGAAATAGGTCTTCTCCCAATTCTTCGGGATGAAATTGGCCCTGCCTTCCCGCACGGCGGCGAGCGCCGGCCCGGCCAGCGTCTTGGCGTCGACATACCATTGATCCGTCAGCCATGGCTCGATGATCGAGGCCGAACGGTCGCCGTGAGGAACCATATGCAAATGCGGCTCGATCGCGTCGAGCAGTCCCCGTTCCTCCATCAATTCGACGATTTTTTTGCGCGCGCTTTCCCGCGAGGCGCCGTGCAAATCATCGAGTCCGTCAATGGGCTCGGCCCCGGCGCGGAAGGCCTCATTTCCTTTGAGCGTTAGCTTGGCCTCGGCGTCCAAGACATTGATCAGTGGCCGGCCATGCCGTTTCCCCACCTCGAAGTCGTTGAAATCATGCGCCGGCGTGATTTTCACCGCGCCCGTCCCCTTCTCAGGATCGGAATAGTCATCCGTCGACGATCGGGATCAGGCGGCCGACCAGCGGTAGCCGCACGCGCTTGCCATGCAGATGGAAGTAGCGCTCGTCCTTCGGATTGACCGCGACCGCGGCGTCGCCCAGCATGGTTTCGGGCCGCGTCGTCGCCACAATGATGAATTCGCCGGTCTCGGCGCCGGCATCGTCGACGACCGGATATTTGAAATGCCACAAATGGCCCTTGGTCTCGACCTGGACGACTTCGAGATCGGAGACGGCGGTCTGCAGCACAGGGTCCCAGTTGACCAGCCGCTTGTCCTTATAGATCAGCCCTTCCTCATAGAGCTGCACAAACACTTTGACGACGGCGCGAGACAGGCCCTCATCCATCGTGAAGCGTTCGCGCGACCAGTCGCAGGAGGCCCCTAGGCGCTGCAGCTGGTTGACGATGGCGCCGCCGGATTCGGCCTTCCACGCCCAGACCCGCTCGAGAAATTTCTCGCGGCCGAGCGCGCGCCGGCCCGGCTCCTGGCGCTCCATCAATTGCCGCTCGACCACCATTTGAGTGGCGATGCCGGCATGGTCGGTGCCCGGCTGCCAGAGCACGTCCTTGCCGCGCATCCGCTCGAAACGCGCGAGGATGTCCTGCAACGTGGTGTTGAGGGCGTGGCCCATATGCAACGCGCCGGTGACGTTCGGCGGCGGAATGACGATCGCGAAGGGGTCCGCGCCGGCCCGCTCCGGCCGGCCGGCCTTGAATGCTTCGGCCTCTCGCCAAGCCGCCGCGACGCGGCCTTCGACCGCCTTCGGATCGAAAGTCTTTTCCATCATGCAATCAGTTTCTGTCGCCAATCAGACCTTACGCGCAAACGCGGCAGGCGCGTCCTTCGCATTTAAGTCATGCGACGGCAAATGCCGAGAGGCAAGCCGCGCGCCGGTCATTTAACCTCGACGCTCGGCTCATCCAAGAGTTGCGCGTTTTTTGAAGGCTGCGGCGCCTATACTTCCGCTCACCGTCCGTCGGGGGTTCTGAGGCCGATCCATTTGTCCTTGATCTGGTCGAAATGGATGGTCGGATCATAGGTAGCGACATTGAGGCCGAGGTTGGCCGCCGACAGCCGCCCGATCGCCGCCATCACCGCGTAGGAGGCGACCACCCGGTCGCGCTCGGCGGTGACCAGGCTGACCCTGGTGTTGAGCAGGGCCTGCTGCTGGAACAGAATGTCGAAGGTGGTGCGCTGGCCGACCTTGGCCTCCTCCCTTATGCCGTCGAGCGCGATCTCCGCCGACTTGACCGCCGCCCGCGCCGACTGGATCACCGCCCGCGCGGCAATCGAGCTGGCCCCAGGCCGACACCACCGCGGCGCGCACCACGTCGCGCTCAAGATCGGCCTGCAGGCGCGCCTGCGCCAGCGTCTCCTTGGCCTGGCGGGCCCGGGCGTCGACTTCGCCGCCGGTGTAGATCGGCACCGACAGCACGCCCGACACCGAGCCGTTGAGCAGCGTGGCGTTGCGGACGCCGAGATAATCGGTTTGATGCTGCACGTTGCCGACGATGTTGAGGGTCGGGTAAAGCTCGCCCTCGACCAGCTTGACCTGCAGCGCCGCGGCGTCGACCGCGTGCAGCGCCGCCTGCACCGCCGGATGCTGCTCCAGCGCCAGCGCCACCGCGAAGTTCAAGTTTTTCGGCAGCAGCGCCTCGATGGTCCGCGCCGGCTCCAGCCGGGTCGGCTCGACGCCGATGATCCGGCGAAAGGTCGCGATGCTGTCCTGCAGAATGGCCTGTGCGGTGAAATAATCCGATCGCGCCGTCGCAAGGCTCGACTCGGCCTGGGCGACGTCGGTGCGCGTCACCTCGCCGACGTTGAAGCGATCGCGGGTCTGGCGCAGCTGCTCTTCGAGCACGGTGATGTTGTTGCGGCGCAGATCGAGGATCGCGGTGTCGCGCAGCACGTCCATATAGGCGGTGGCGCCGGTTCTGCAGCACGTCCTGCTCGGTGTTGCGCAGAACTTCGCGCGAGCCGAAAATGTTCGATTCCGCCTGCCGCACGCTGTTGAGCGTGCGGTTGCCGTTGAACAAATTCTGGGTGACGGTCAGGCCGACGTTGGTCGGCGGCGTGCTGCCGCGGGTCCGCGCGCCGCCCTGGATGGTGTCGAGGTAGTTGTAGCCGAACTGCCCGTTGGCCGACAGGGTCGGCCGCCAGCCGGAAGTGGCGCGCGGAATATTCTCGTCCGCGGCGCGCACGCCGGCGCGCTGCTGGTTGAGGTCGGGGTTGCCGCCGTAAGCGCGGATCAAGGCGCTCGACATGGTCTCCGCCGCGCCCGGCGCAGCCGGCGCCAGAAAGCGGCGAGGAGGGGGCCAACGCCGCGGCGCGGGCCCGGCCGGCCGCCGGCCCCCTCGCCACAACTCTCTGCTTCGCCGCTCTCAAAAGGTGAATTCCGCCGCCGCCGCGAAGGCCTCCAGCGCCGGCGCCGGAGCGTCGAACAGGATGCGATAGCCGGCGGCGCCGGCGGCCTTGTCATAACGGACCGCCTTGGCGGTTCCGTCGGCCAGGCGCAAGATCGTCACCAGCCGTCCGCCGTCGCTCAGCTGCCCGAGCAGCGGCGCGAGATGGGCGGCGACGGCGCCGTCGATGACGATGAGGTCGAACGGGGCCTCGTCCGGCGCGCCGGCGGCGAGCGGGCCGCACAGCGCGCGGACGCCGCCGAGGCCGAAGCCGTCGAGATTGGCCCGGAGCTCGCGGAACAGCGCCGGATCGGCCTCGAGCGCGACGACCGCGCCGGCGAGGCCGGCGAGCAGCGCCGTCGAATAGCCGCCGGCCGCCGCGACCACCAGCGCCTTGTCGCTGGCCATCACCCGCGCGCTCTGCAGCAGGCGGGCCAGAATCAGCGGCGGCGGCAGGCTGCGCGGCGCGGCGCCGGGCGCGCCCGATTGGAGCTGCAAACTGGCGTCGGAGTAGGCGAGGGGCCGCAGCCCGGCGGGCAAAAACCGCTCGCGCGGCACGGCGAGCATCCGCGCCAGCAGCGCGGCGTCGGTGACGTCGAAGGTCCGGATCTGGCAATCGACCATCGTCCGGCGCGCCCGCGCCGAAGGATCAGCGAGGCCCGGGGCGCCCGCGTTCTGGATCATCGTCGAAACTCTCATCATCCGCCGCGACGGCGCAGTTTATATGGCCGGCGGCCGATCCTGTCCATCCGCCCGCGCCCGCCGCCGCGCTTTGTCCGGCGGTGTGGCTTTTTCGCCAGAACAAGCACGCAAAAGTTTTTTACAAGCGCGGTTCGCGCGGCCAGACTTCCGGCGCTAAGGCGCGGCGGGGCCGGCTTATGTATAGTCGCAAAACCAAATCGCGCTTCGCCAGACTTTGCTTTCACAGGATCGATACGCCATGACCAACTCGCCGACCGAGCCTTTCGAACACGCCGAACACGCGGAACATGTCGCCCATCTCGGCGACCGCTTTTTGATGCAGGTGTCGGTCACGATCGCGATTCTGGCGGTCGTCGCCGCCACGATCGGCAGTCTCGAGACGATCGAAACCGCGGCGACGATTGGCGACAAGAACGCCGCCGTGCTGATCCAGAACAAAGCGACGGACAATTGGAATTTTTATCAGGCCAAAAGCATCAAGAAGAACATGTATGAGATCGCGGCCGCCGGCGGCGGCCCGTCCGCCGCCGATTTCAAAGCGCAAGCGCAGCGCTACGGCGCGGATCAGGAAGCCCTCTTCGCCAAGGGCGAAGCGCTGGAGCGCGACACGGACGCCAAGCTCAGAGACAGCGAAAGGCATGAGCGCCGCCACCATCTTTTGACGATAGCGGTGACGTTTCTGCATGTCGCCATCGCAGTAGCGACGATCTCCATCATCATGCGCGGCCAGCGCTGGCCGTGGCGGGTTTCCGTCGGCCTCGGGACGATCGGCTCGCTGCTCGCCGCCTACGCCTATCTCTAGGCAAGATTTGTTAGGATTCCTTTTGCCCGAGACTTTTTCTCCGCCCTCCCGAAACGTCTTTTTTCAAGCGAAGCGGATAGTAAATTGACGAGAAAAAATCCTTTAGTCTAGCCCATCGTCTTTGTCGCTTTTGCGCCGGCGCGTCAGCCTTTCAGGCGTGCGTTGCACTGGCTGTAGAAGCCTCCGCCCTTTTGAATCCACTTCAGCCCGGCATTGGCGCCGGTCGCTTTATTGGCGTTATATTGATCGAGGCAAGTCTTCATGCGCGCTTTGCCGGGCTTCTCGTTGGCGTATGTTGGCGACACGGCCGTGGGAAACACTGCGGCGCTGGCGGGCGCTGGCGCCGTTGGCGCAGGCTTCGGAGCGGCTGCCGGCGCGGGCTTCAACGGATTTGCCGGCGGCGGGGCCGCGGGCGCGGCGGCGGGGGTTGCCACTGGGGCGGCAGGCGCAGCCTCGGGCGCTCCGCCCTTGGCTTCGGCCGCGCATTGGCTGTAGAATTGTGGCCAGGTTTGTCCGTTCAACGTGCCGCCGGCCTTGGCCGCCTGGTATTTTTCGCTGCATTGCTTGCGAACCGTTTCGGCCGAGCCGGGGACCACGAGCGCCAAAGCGAAGGCAGTCGAAAGGAGTGCGAGAGCGATCAGCCGCCCCTCGAGGCGAAACGGGCGGTCAAGATTCGAAAACATGGACGTTCTCCAACGCGAAAATCGCGAATCAACGCGGCGCCGGCGCGTTGGCCTCAACCTTCCTGCGAAATCGAACAGCGGTCAATTCCGCTCGGATGCGCGAACGCCTTTTGAAACCGAAGGAACGGATCGGCGGGCGTCAAACCTGTCCGCTGGCGGCCGCGGCGACTTCGGCGGCGAAGTCGCTCTCCTGCTTCTCGATGCCCTCACCAAGGGCGTAGCGCGCGAAAGCCGTCAGCTTGACCGGCGCGCCGGCAGCCCCTTCGGCTTCCTTAACCACCTGGGCGATGGTCTTGTTCGCATGTTCCGCGTGGATCGAAGGCTGATCGAGGAGGCACACCTCCTTGTAATAGGTCTTGAGGCCCAACTCGACGATTTTTTCGAGGACATGGGGCGGCTTCCCGGCGTTCTTGTCCGCGAGCACCGCCTTTTCCCGCTCGACGACGGCGGGATCAAGCTGCGAAGAATCGAGCGCAAGGGGGCTCGCCGCCGCAACATGCAGCGCGATCAGCCGCGCGAGCGGGGCGAGCGCGACAGCATCTCCCGCCGAATTCGAGGGCGACGATGACGCCGATCTTGCCGAGCCCCTCGGCCACCGCGTTGTGGACATAGTGGCCAATGACGCCCTGCCCGACATGGACCTTGGCGGCCCGCCGGAGAGTCATGTTCTCGCCGATCGTCGCAATGGCGTTGGCGATGGCTTCGCCGACCGTGCCGCCGCCCGGATAATGCGTCCCCTTGATCGCCTCGACGTCGGTCAGGCCCTTTTCGACCGCGACAGCCGCGATCGTGCGGGCGAGCGCCTGAAACTCCTCATTGCGGGCGACGAAATCCGTCTCCGAATTGACTTCGACGACGACGCCGTCAACGCCATGCACGGCGACGGCGATAAGGCCCTCCGCGGCGATCCGGCCGGATTTCTTGGCCGCTTTGGAGAGGCCTTTCTTACGCAGCCAGTCGATCGCCGCCTCGATGTCGCCATCGGTCTCGTTCAGCGCGTTCTTGCAATCCATCATGCCAGCGCCGGTCTTCTCGCGAAGATCCTTCACCATTGCGGCCGTGACGCTCGCCATTGTCGTTTTCCTTCAAGTTCGGTTATGAGGCCCCGCCGAGGCGCCGTCAGGCGACGACGAGGCTGCGCGCCAGATGGATCCAGCCGTCGCGCTCGATGCGCCCGCCAAGCTTCAGATCATGATCAGTTTTCGCCGCGTCTTCCGGGGTCATGCCGGCGATCTGCCAGAAATGGAAAATGCCCGCGTCATTCAGCTTTTTGAGAATCTGCGGGCCAATTCCGGGCAGCTTGCCGAGATCGTCCGGCGCTCCGCGCGGCGCGGTCAGCAATTCGAAAGCCTGCGCAGGCGCCTCAAACGCGTCGGAGGGGGCGGCCTCAACCGTCGCGACCGGCAAAACCTCTTCCGGCGGCTGCTCGGCTTCGCCAAAATCAACGCCGCTCGATCCCTGGCCGCGGGCGATGCCGTCGAGGGCGGCGCGGGCGATGAGGTCGCAATAAAGCGTAATGGCGCGGCCCGCATCGTCATTGCCGGGGATCGGATAAGTGATGCCGTCAGGATCGCTGTTGGTGTCGAGGATCGCCGCGACCGGAATGTGCAGCCGCTCGGCTTCCTTGACAGCCAGCTGCTCCTTGTTGGTGTCGATCACGAAAATAAGGTCGGGAAGGCCGCCCATCTCCTTGATGCCGCCGAGCGCCTTCTCCAGCTTGTCGCGCTCGCGCGACATCATCAGGCGCTCCTTCTTGGTCAGGCCGGCGGCGCCGCCGGCGAGCATGTCCTCGACCTTGCGCAGCCGCTGAATCGAGGCGGAAATGGTCTTCCAATTGGTCAGCATGCCGCCGAGCCAGCGCGAATTGATGTAATATTGCGCCGAGCGGCGCGCCGCTTCGGCGATCGCGTCCTGCGCCTGGCGCTTGGTGCCGACGAACAGCACGCGGCCGCCGCGCGCGACGGTATCCGAGACGGCCTTCAGCGCCTGATGCAGCAAAGGCACAGTTTGGGCGAGGTCGATGATATGGATATTGTTGCGCGCGCCAAAAATATAGGGCTCCATTTTCGGGTTCCAGCGATGCGACTGGTGGCCGAAATGAGCGCCGGCGTCGAGCAGGCTGCGCATGGTGAAATCAGGCAAGGACATAGCGTTGCTTTCTCCGGTTGAGGCCGCCGCGGAGCGTTATGGACTTTTTCCCGAGGGGCCGTCGCCGGCTCCATAGGAAAAAGCCACCGGGAGCGGCCCTTCAATCAGGGTCGCGCGATCCGCGTGTGGAATGGCCGTGCTTATAGGGGGCGGCGGAGGCGAACGCAAGGCGAAGGTTGGCCAGCCTCGCGCGCAAAGCCTTGGCGAGCGCCGCGGCGAGCGTTAATGGTTCTACAAAACCTCGATAACGGGCTGCGCCGATGAAACCGATGGACGTCGACCAATCCATTCTCGCGAGGCGAGCGGAAATCGTCGCCGCCTTGCGGGCGATCGTGCGTGGCGAGGGAGTCATCGACGGCGAGATCGGCCGGCGCCCTTACGAGAGCGACGGCTTTACCGCCTACGCCAATCTGCCGCTCGTCGTGGTGCTGCCCTCGACCGTCGAGGAGCTTCAGGCCATCCTTGCCTATTGCCACGCTCATGATGTGAAGGCGGCGCCGCGCGGCGCCGGCACCTCACTTTCAGGCGGCGCCCTGCCGCTCGAGGACGGCGTTCTGATCTCGATGATGAAGTTCAACAAGATCAAGGAGATCGACTTCGACAACCGGATCGCCGTCGTCGAGCCCGGCGTGACCAATGCGGCGATCACCCGCGCGGTGGAGCACCAAGGCTTCTACTACGCGCCGGACCCCTCCTCGCAGATCGCCTGCTCGATCGGCGGCAACGTCGCGGAAAACGCAGGCGGCGTGCATTGCCTCAAATATGGCCTCACCACCAACAATGTGCTCGGCGTCGAAATGGTCCTGATGACCGGCGAGATCATCAGGCTCGGCGGCGCCTATCTCGATTCCGAAGGCTATGATCTGTTGGGTCTCGTCGTCGGCTCCGAGGGGATGCTCGGCGTCGTCACCGAAGTCACCGTCCGCATTCTGCAAAAGCCGGAGTGCGCCAGAGCCTTGATGATCGCCTTCGATTCGAGCGAGGCGGCGGGCGCCTGCGTCGCCGATGTCATCGCGGCGGGGATCATTCCCGGCGGCATGGAGATGATGGACAAGCCGGCCATTCAGGCCGCCGAGGACTTTGTCAATGTCGGCTATCCGCGCGAGGCCGAGGCCATGCTTCTCGTCGAGCTCGATGGGCCGCCGGTCGAAGTCGATTATCTGGTCGGCCGGGTCGAGGCGATAGCGCTGCGGCGCGGGGCGACGCAATGCCGGATTTCCAACTCCGAGGCCGAGCGCCTCGCCTTCTGGGCCGGCCGCAAGGCGGCGTTTCCGGCGGTCGGGCGTCTTGCGCCAGACTATCTTTGTATGGACGGCACGATCCCGCGCAAGGCTTTGCCGCAGGTTCTGAAAGGCATCAGCGATCTTTCCGAAAAGCATTCGTTGCAGGTCGCCAATGTGTTTCACGCCGGCGACGGCAATCTGCATCCGCTGATCCTGTTTGACGCCAACAACCCCGGCGAGCTTGCGCGGGCCGAAGAATTCGGCGCCGACATCTTGCGCCTTTGCGTAAAAGTCGGCGGCGTGCTCACCGGCGAGCACGGCGTCGGCGTCGAAAAGCGCGATCTGATGCCGGAAATGTTCAACGAAATCGACCTCGACCAGCAGATCAAGGTCAAATGCGCTTTTGACGAAAAGATGCTGCTCAACCCGGGCAAAGTTTTTCCGGAGCTGCATCGTTGCGCCGAGATGGGCCGCATGTATGTGCATGCCGGGCGGCTGCCGTTCCCCGACCTGCCGCGGTTTTAGGGGGTGTGCCGCTTTGCATAATTGCGGAGAAAAAAGGGAGCTTGGGGGCTCCCTTTTCAGCTGTTTTTGCTAAGCAGCATTCGCTTCAACGTCGCGGAAATTTGCGAGCCGAGCTGTCAACCCTGCTCTATCGCGAATGTAGTCAATAAGCTTTTGAGCGGTTGTACGTCCGGCACCCGTCAAAGCAATTCTAGTGCGGCCTTTCGAATTTTTGACTGGCAACCCAGTTTTCTTATCGAGTTCTGGATGGCCAATAGCTAGAGTGTGCCAATCTTGGTTAAATCGGCTCCAGTCAATTGAAGCAATCCGCTCGATGACCTTTGACCGCTCCACTGCATCCAGCTTTAGCCCTAACTGGTGGGTGGACAGAACGGCCCGGGGCGGTTTGGTCGCCAGTTCCCGAGGCCGTTCTTTTTTTACATAACCCCGCATATCGTACGATTTTATACGGGGATGTTCTTATTTTATGCGGGTATTGTGAAAACCAGTGCGGGGACCACCTCGGCGCCGAGGCGGAAAGAATGCGCGCACTAACCGACGCCAGCCGTTATTCAGTGGCGTGCCCGAAGACTTTCAATCGGAGGCCTTCGGCCATTGGCGCGAGCCGTGAAAAACGGCGAGGATTTCGACAGTAGCGTCGCGGACGCGGTATGGGACGATGAAAGCTGTCTCAGCCACGACGAGTTCGCGGGTGCCGGGAATGCGGCCGAGGCGTCCCATATCCGGAAACGTTGCGAGATTTCTCAGTTTGATCGAGAATCGCCGTGACGATGCGCGCGGCGGCGGCGGAATTGTCACGCTCGATATAGTCGCCAATGGCTTCGAGATCGCGCAAAGCCGGAATCGTCCAACGCACCCTCATGGCTTGGGCGCGAATTTCGTCCTGACGCGGACAAGATCCTCATCGGTTGCGAACTCACCGCTAGTGGCGGCGGCGATGCCAGCTTCGATCTTGCCGAGTTGCCATGCGTTGAGCGCGACAAAATCCTCGATCGCGCGGTTGACGAGCCAGTTGCGGGAACGATCGGTTTTCTCCGCGAGCTGGTCGAGGGCGTTCAGGGTCGACTTGTCGAGGCGCACGGTGAAGGGCGAAGGCATGGGGGCAACATTCGGTTCAGTTGCGATCAAGTGTAGTCTATATGAACCGCGAGGGTGCTTGCAAGAGCCTGGAAACAACTTAAGTGATATTTTCCGAATATCGGCGATCTGCATGAGGATGACCGCCGTCTGGCAAGAATCGCCTTGTTTGAGGCGCTCGACGGCTTCGCACGCTTTTAACCGGTTTGGGCCCGCGCCGGACAGTTTGGAGCGGCAATCCGACAGGCCGCCGCAAGCGAATGTGTCTCATCGGAATATAAGTATTTGAGAATTTGACTTATCGCGCCAACGAGATGAGTGTGCGCCAGGAGCCGGGCGCCCCGCGGGGGATGACGCCTCCCTCCCGGCTTCCCGGCCGTCGAAGGCGGCGAACGGTGAGCCTGAACGCCGCGCGCATCCAACGAAAGTTTGAATTGATCATTCGGACGGAAGAATGCGCATCGTGAAACGCCCGACCGTCGTCCTCGCCCTTGGCGTCAGCCTTCTCGCCACCGCCGCGATGGCGGCCCTAAAGCCTGGCGACGCCGCGCCCGATTTCACGGTGGCCGCCGCGCAAGGCGGCGGACTGTTCACGTTCTCCCTCGCCGAGGCGTTGAAGAAAGGGCCTGTCGTCCTCTATTTCTATCCCAAATCCTTCACCAAGGTCTGCACGGTCGAGGCGCATGAATTTGCGGAATCCATCCAGGAGTTCGCCGCCGCTGGCGCGAGCGTTATCGGCGTTTCCAGCGACCCCATCGACGTGCAGCGCGAGTTTTCGAAAAAGGCGTGCCGCGACAAGTTCCCTGTCGGCGCGGACCCGAGCTTTTCGGTGATCAAGGCCTATGACGTCGCCTTCTCGATCATCGCCGCGGGGCCGGCCTTCGCCCGCCGCATCTCCTATGTGATCTCGCCCGAGGGCAAAATTTTTCCGCCACTGACGACAATGGCGCGGAGAAGCACATCGAAAACGCGCTGGCTGTCGTCAAAAAATGGCGCGCCGAGCACAAGCCGTAAGCCCGGCGCTCCGCCGAGGC
The DNA here is from genome assembly GCA_963789645.1 of uncultured Alphaproteobacteria bacterium. Classification (GTDB taxonomy): domain Bacteria; phylum Pseudomonadota; class Alphaproteobacteria; order Rhizobiales; family Beijerinckiaceae; genus Methylocapsa. The sequence goes on from CAWBLM010000014.1 coordinate 336,672, forward strand.
CCCGGAACCCTAGAGCTCCGCGCTGACTTTGAATGAACCGAGGAGGAGCCTCTATTGTCAGTCTCACTAATCGATGCTCTGCGCCAAGCGCAAGGCGACGCGCTCGGGGCGCTTGGGTTCGAGCCTGTCGAATGCGATTACAGAGTGTTGGCGTCGACCCCCGGCTGGCGCCTGCGCGATTATGGCGGCGCAAGCCCGTCGCTGCTCGTCGTCGCGGCGCCGATCAAACGGCCGAGCATCTGGGATCTCTCGCCATCGGCGAGCGCCGTGCGCTATTGTTTGAGCCGCGGCCTGCGCGTTTACCTGCTGGAATGGACGCGGACCTCGTATAGCGTCGGCGACGGCGGGCTCGACGAATACGCCGACCGCGCCATCGCCGCATGCGTCGACATAATCGCGCGCGAGTTGGGCGCGCCGTTCCTCATGGGCCATTCTCTCGGCGGGACTTTCGCGGCGATCTTCGCCGCGTTGCAGCCGCACAGAATCCTCGGCCTGGCGCTGCTCGGAGCGCCGCTCTGCTTCGCCGAGGGGAGCAGCCGATTCCGCGACGCTGTCGCCAAAATGGGTCCCTCCTTGCTGGCTCACGGCAGCGTCGTTCCGGGCTCTACCCTCTCACAGTTCTGCGCCTTTGCGTCTCCGGAGGCGTTCGTGTGGTCGAGGATGGTCGACGCGGCGCTGAGCTTCGGCGATCCGCGCGCCGCCGAGATCCACGCGCGAATTCGAGCGCTGGGCCCTCGACGAAGTTGCCTTGTCGGGCCGTCTGGTCGATCAGGTCGTGCAATGGCTCTATTGCGAGGACCGGTTCTATCGGGGGACTTTGCCGATCCGCGACCGATTGATCGGACCGTCGGCGGTGAGCGTTCCCGCCCTGGCGGTGGTCGGCGCGGCGGACGAGGTGGCGCCGCGGGCGTCGGTCGCGCCGTTTTTCGAGGCGATGCCGACAAAGGACGTCCGCATCATCGAGTATCCCAGCGAGGCCGGCGTCGGCTTGCAGCATGTCGCCATCCTCGCCGGGCGCCGCGCCTACGCGGAGGTATGGCCAGAAATCATCGCGTGGCTCGGCGCCGGGCGCGACGGCGCGCTTTGCAGTCGGGGCGTGTAGTTTCTTTTTTGTTTTCGACCACCTAACAATTTCGCTGTCCTGCGGGAGCTTGAGGCGCCCGCGGGAGAGTTCATCTCGTTTTTGGGGAGCGTCTTCCGACCCCGCGCCGAATAAATTTGATGTTACCCCGACCCGTCATTAAAATTTGGCAATAGCTCCGTTCTCTGCGGGGTTAGCCGGGGGGTCATATGCCAAAAACCAGTCCGAAGCTGAAGGCGACAAAGCCAAAGAGCGCCCTCGAAAAGCCGCTTCAGGCTGACTTCAAGGCGCTGTTCAAGGCTCTGACTAAGGGAGTGGGTCACGCCGCTGTCGGCAAATGGGAAGAAATTGGCAATGACGCAGTGGAAGCGTTGTGCGCCATTGGGTTATCGACAGATCCTGGCGAACTTGCTTTTCTCCTCGTGCAGCGCGCTATCACGAAAGCGGCGTTCGATCTTGTAGGGGAGAGCGCCAGCCTTCAATTGGCTGAGAGTGACGCGGACACCGGCGCGCTCATCGAACAACTTGATTTTTCCATCTCAACTCGCCCATTTCACTTTGACCGCCATTTCCTGGATCGACCGTCAGAGTTGCACCTTGTCAAGGATATTCAGGCCCTCCTCCAGGCGTGGCTCGAGGGAATTGGCGTGAACCAAGCCTCGGCGAAGGCAATTGTCGAGCGCTTCCCGAGCTACTTCACTTACGCTCTGCATCAGGAATGGCGGCGCAACGCGAAAGCCTACGCCCCGCTTCTCGCGGCCCTGGAGACTCCATTTGCCAAAGCCAGCGACCGCGAATGGGCATGGACAGAATATTCTGCGATGCTGCAACGCCGCATTGGGGAAGGCGTCTTCGATGAGCCGTTCAGCCTCCGTCAAATATACGTTCCTTTGAACGCCAGCTATCCTGAGGAACCACCCAATCGGGGGTTAATCGAGCTACCTGAGGCTTGGCGATTTCGCCGGCATGTCGCGGTTTCGTTGGAAGCGGAGTTGGACCAGTGGCTCAGCACCGCGTCGCGGCAGGACCTCATCCGCGTCATCAGCGGCGGACCTGGGAGCGGCAAATCTTCGTTTGCCCGTATTTTCTCGGCCCGAGTCGCGCAACAGGGAAAACAAAAGGTTCTGTTCGTCCCCTTGCATCTCATCGACCCTTCGAAGGACTTGGTCGACGAAGTTGCGCGTTTCGTCCGTGACGAGGGAGTGCTGCCGCATAGCCCCCTGGACCCTGAGTCTCCGGAACCCAACTTATTGATCATCTTTGATGGGTTGGACGAATTGGCCAGCCAAGGGAAGGCAGCCGCCGAAACTGCCAGGGCATTCGTCCGCGAAGTGGAAAGGGTAGTGGAGAGGCGTAACGCCCAAGAAACAAGGCTTCGGGTCCTGCTCAGCGGGCGAGAACTTGTCGTGCAGGAAAACGAATGCGAGTTTCGCCGGCCGCGCCAGGTCTTAACCCTGCTTCCATACTTTCAGCCGGGGCCCCGCGAACACGACAAATATTTGGCGTCGGAGCCTGAGGAATATCACGATCCTAACAAGTTGCTGGAGCGCAATTCAAGGCAGGATTGGTGGGCAAATTACGGCGAGCTAACCGGCAAAGGTTACAAAGGCCTCCCCGTGGAACTCAATCGCGAAGATCTCGCCGAGATCACTTCTCAGCCTCTCCTGAATTATCTCGTCGCTCTCAGCTTCACTCGCGATAGGCTGGATTTCAGCAAGGATGTTAATCTGAACGCCATTTATGCGGATCTCCTCGCCGCTGTGCACGAGCGAGGCTACGAAAAACGCCGGTCCTACGGTCCAATCCGGCACATGAAGCTCGACGATTTTTGCCGAGTGCTTGAAGAGGTCGGGCTAGCGGCTTGGCACGGCGATGGGCGCACAACGACAGTGCGTGAGATCGAAGAACATTGTCGAGCGAGCGGATTAGGCGCCTTACTCGATGTTTTTCAGGAAGGAGCCAAGGCAGGCGTAACAAGGCTGCTGGCGGCGTTCTTCTTTCGTCAACACGGCCAGCGGTCTAGCGGCGATCCGACTTTTGTTTTCACTCACAAGAGTTTCGGCGAATATCTCACGGCTCGCCGTCTAGCCCGAGCTATTGAAAGAGTCAATCGGGAACTCGAGCGCCGCTACCAGAATCCGGACGAAGGATGGGACGAGCGAGATGCCCTCAAGCATTGGGCGCAAATATGCGGCCCGAGCGCCATAACGCAGTATCTCCATCCCTTCCTTCTCAACGAAATTAAGTTGCGGTCTGTTGAACAACTTGCTCAATGGCAAAATCGCTTGTGCAAGCTTTTTAGCTACATGCTCCGTCTCGGAATGCCGATGGAGCAGCTCCAAATCACGCCCTTCAAGGAAGTGTTATTTCAGTCCAGAAACGCCGAGGAGTCCCTGTTGGTCGCTTTGAATGCCTGTTCCCAGCTGACGAAACAGATCAGCGTCGTGGAGCAATCTGATCCTACAGCGTTCGGAGCTTGGTTCAGACGGATTCAAGGGCAACGTTCAGGTGACGAGTCTGTGCTAGCTGCGCTTTGCATGTCGTTCTTGGACTTGAGCAGGGCCTATTTGGATATGGGCGACTTTTACGGAGCAAATTTCGATGGCGGTTATCTGGAATCAATTAACGCCACGTATACGTGTTTTGCGGCGGGAAGTTTTGTAAACGCTACTATCAGGAATTCGCGTTTGGGCAGAGCCAACCTCGATGGAGCCAACCTCCAAGGAGCCAATCTCGAAGGAGCCGACCTCCAAGGAGCCAACCTCAAAGCAGCGTTCCTCTTCGGAGCCAATCTCGAAAAAGCCAACCTTCCTGGAGCCGACCTCCAAGGAGCCATCCTCACCAGAGTCAACCTTGAAGGAGCGAACCTCCAAGAAGCCAACCTCGAAGGAGCCAACCTCGAAGGAGCCAACCTCAAAGAAGCCAAACTCGTCGGAGCCAAGCTCGTCGGAGCGAACCTCGAAGGAGCCAACCTCAACGGAGCCAAACTCCAAAGAGCCAACCTCGAACGAGCCAAACTCCAAGGAGCCAACCTCCGAAGAGCCAAACTCGAAGGAGCCAAACTCGAAGGAGCCAACCTCAAAGGCGCCAACCTCGAAGAGGCGATTATACTCATGCCTGGCACTGAACAGTCGGGACCCTAGTCTAGCCGAGGATGGAATGATCTGGCCGTGCCGCGACTTCGAACGCCGGTTTGCCACACCGGGTCGGTATGCCGACTAACTAATCAGGCCAAAGCGGACCTCGACACGCCGGCCCCTACATCGCATCATCCCCCGCCCCAAATCCCCGCCCGCTGGGGCCGCCTTGTGGCGGGGCGACGGCGGGCGAGCCCGGATCACGGAACTTGTTCAGAATCGGATAGCGCCGGTCTCGGCCAAAATTCTTCTTGGTCACTTTGACGCCCGGCGCCGACTGGCGGCGCTTATATTCGGCGAGATAAAGCATCCGCTCGATTTTTTTCACCGTTTCGGGCTCAAAGCCCGCGGCGACGATGTCGGAGACCCGCATCTCCTTCTCGACGAGGCCTTCGAGAACGGCGTCGAGCTCCTCATAGGGCGGCAGCAAATCCTGATCCTTCTGATTTTCGCGCAGCTCGGCGGACGGCGGCTTGGTCAATATATTTCCCGGGATCACCTCGCCCGCGGGCCCCCGCGCGCCCTTCGGGCGCCAGGCATTGCGCAGCGCGGCGAGGCGAAACACCTCCATCTTGTAGAGGTCTTTCAGCGGGTTGAAGCCGCCATTCATGTCGCCATAGATGGTGGCGTAGCCGACCGACATCTCCGACTTGTTGCCGGTCGTCACCAGCATCGAGCCGAATTTGTTGGAGACCGCCATCAGGATCACGCCGCGCGTGCGGCTCTGGATATTCTCCTCGGTGAGATCGGCGTTGGTTCCCTTGAACAGCGGGGCGAGCGCGCGCTCGAAGCCTGAGACCGCCGGCTCGATCGGAACGATGTCGTAGCGCACGCCAAGGGCGCGGGCGCAGGCCTCGGCGTCGGCCAGCAAGTCCTTCGAGGTGTAGCGATAGGGCAGCATCAGGCAATGGACGCGTTCGGCGCCAAGCGCATCGACCGCCATCGCCGCGCACAACGCCGAAATCGACGCCGCCCGACAGCCCCAGCACGACGCTGCGAAAGCCGTTCTTGTCGACATAATCGCGAAGGCCGAGGACGCAGGCGGCGTAGTCGGCCTGCTCGCCCTGTTCGATCGCGGCTTTCGGGCCTTCGACGCAGGCAAAGCCCTTGGGCCCGCGCCGCCAGACCGTCTTTGCGATCGTCGAGGCGAAAGCCGGAAGCTGGAAAGCGAGCGAGGAATCGGCGTTGAGGCCGAACGAGGCGCCATCGAACACGAGCTCGTCCTGGCCGCCGACCTGGTTGAGATAGATCAGCGGCAATCGGCTCTCGACGACGCGGGCGACGGCGACGGAGAGCCGCTCGTCGCCCTTGCCGCGCCAATAGGGCGAGCCATTGGGCACGAGCAGGATCTCGCCGCCGGTCTCGACGATGCATTCGACGGGGTCCGGGCCCCAGATGTCCTCGCAGATCGGCAGGCCGATGCGCACGCCCTTGAAGACGATCGGGCCGGGCATGGGGCCTGCCGCGAACACCCGCTTTTCGTCGAAAACGCCATAATTGGGCAGATCGACCTTGAAGCGCACGGCCTCGATGCGGCCGCCGTTGAGCAACGCGTAGGCGTTGTAGGCGCGCCCATCTTCGACGAAAGGCAGGCCGACGAGCAGCGCCGGGCCGCCGTCGGCGGTGTCGCGGGCAACCTCCTCGCAGGCGGCGCGGCAGGCCTCGAGAAAGGCCGGCTTGAGGACGAGGTCCTCCGGCGGATAGCCGGCGATGAACAGCTCGGAAAACATCAAAACGTCGGCGCCGAAGGCCGCGGCCTCGGCGCGCGCGGCGCGGATGCGCGCGACATTGCCGGCGATGTCGCCGACCGTCGAATCGATCTGGGCGAGGCCGATGACGAGCTGGTCGGCGATCATTCGCGAGAGAGCGTCATGTGTGTTTCGGCCTCACTCGGCGGCCGCCGGCGCCGCGAGCCCCCGGCCGATGCGTTCGGCCTTGAGCAGCTCGGCGATCAGGAAAGCGACCTCGATCGCCTGCTCGGCATTGAGCCGCGGATCGCAATAGGTGTGGTAGCGATCGCGCAAGTCGGCTTCCGAGATCGCCCGCGCGCCGCCGGTGCATTCGGTGACGTTCTTGCCGGTCATTTCGAGATGCACGCCGCCGGCATAGGAGCCTTCCGCCTGATGGACGGCGAAGAAGGCGCGGATCTCGCTCATGATCTTGTCGAACGGCCGCGTCTTGTAGCCGGAGGCCGCCTTGACCGTATTGCCATGCATCGGATCGCAGGACCAGACGACGTTGCGGCCCTCCCGCTTCGCCGCGCGGATCAGCGCGGGGAGATGGTCGTCGACCTTATCGGCGCCGAAGCGGCAGATGAGGGTCAGCCGCCCCGGCTCGTTGGCGGGATTGAGAATATCGATCAGCCGCAACAGCCCGTCGGCGTCGAGCGTCGGGCCGCATTTGAGGCCGACGGGATTCTTCACGCCGCGCGCATATTCGATATGGGCGTGATCGGGCTGGCGCGTGCGGTCGCCGACCCAGAGCATATGGCCGGAGGTCGCGTAATAATCGCCGGTGGTCGAATCGATGCGGGTCAGCGCCTGCTCGAAGCCGAGCAGCAGCGCTTCGTGCGAGGTGTAGAAATCGGTCTGCCGCAATTCCTGATGTGATTCAGGGTCGAGCCCGATCGCGCGCATGAAACCGAGGGTCTCGGTGATGCGGTCGGCAAGCTCCTGGTAGCGCGCCGATTGCGGGCTGTCCTTGATGAAGCCCAGCATCCAGCGATGCGCGTTTTCGAGATTGGCGTAGCCGCCTGTCGCGAAAGCGCGCAGCAGGTTGAAGGTGGCGGCCGACTGGCGATAGGCATCAAGCTGGCGCGCCGGGTCGGGCGCGCGGGCCGCCGCCTCGAAGGCGATGTCGTTGATGATGTCGCCGCGATAGCTCGGCAGCGAGACGCCGCCGACCGTCTCCTCGGGCGCCGAGCGCGGCTTGGCGAACTGGCCGGCGATGCGGCCGACCTTGACCACGGGCAAGGCCGCCGCAAAGGTCATCACGACGGCCATCTGCAGGAAGACGCGGAAGAAATCGCGGATATTATCGGCCGAGTGCTCGGCGAAGCTCTCGGCGCAATCGCCGCCCTGCAACAGGAACGCCTCGCCGTTGGCGACCTTGCCGAGCATCTGCTTCAGCTTGCGCGCCTCGCCGGCGAAAACGAGCGGCGGGAAGCCGGCGAGCTGCTTCTCGACATCGGCCAGCGCGGCGGCGTCGGGATAGACCGGCGATTGCTCGATAGGCTTGCCTCTCCAACTGGCGGGCGCCCAATTATCGGCGGACATTTTTCAAAGCTCCATGGCGGCGCAACGGGCCGCCTTCAAAACGCGTCAGAGCGCAGAATGTACATTTGTCGATGACGCTAGATCGAAAGAGCGCTTTAGCAGGGGAAAAGGCCGGAAGACAAGGGCTTGCTGTTGATCCATGGTTCTTTTTTTGTTCTGTTTGGGATATAGCTATCGTTCGCCTCAGCCACATTTTGGGCACCACCATCGCCGGAGCAAGAACCTCTCCGAATTACCTCATTGCGCCGGTCAAGGCAGCGGACGGGGGTGGGCTGCATTTTCGATATGGCTTGGCCGCGCGTTGCACAACTGCAGTTTTCGTAGCGCATGATCCCCGTTACCCTACCGGGATTCATGCTGGGTAAGCGCAATTGGGGCGCTGCCCCGACGAGAAAATGCCCGGCTAAATAATTGCAACGATATGTTCAAACTCGTCGAATGCTTCTACCAAGGCAGGGCGCAGCTTGTGGAAATCACGATGTTTGAGACGCCGGGTTCCCGCGCCCGTCTTAAGTGACCGCGGGTGAGCAGTAAAGGATTCTAGCCGTAGGTTGTGAAGATCCTCAAATGTTTTCATTGTCTTCGGCAACAGCGAAACGAGTGTAGGATGCTTAAGTGCATTTCCGTATTTCGGGTAGCTCTTTCCAGGGCAATTTTGCCCAAAGACCACTTCGGTTAGTTTATCAGCAAAACTATCGAAGCGGGTCATAAAAGCGTCAATATCGGTCTCTTGGCTTTGCTTCAAGAAGATTGCCATTTGCTCTACGTGTCTGTGATCAGCATCGAATAACTTGATCCAGCTGTAATCTGTCTCAGGCCTTTTCAAGACATAGGCAATAACTGAATTTATTATGCTTGGCGGTTTGCCGACGGCTTTGATGAGATTGAAGGTTTTCAGGATCATTTTGGCCAACTCAAATATGTCGCGATGAGGCTTATTCAACGGGATAAATTCCTGGACTAGCTTCGCAGCGGCGCACCGCGCAATTTCGCTTTCCTGAATCCGCATCGATTTATTCAAAAAATCCTGATAGCTGGGAAGCCCGAATTGGTCTGTGGTGAGTTCCCGCAGGATGCATTTTCTGACCCACCAATCGGTTTCATTTTCTCGCAGCGTCTCCAGTTCGTGAAATGTCATCTCCTTTGTACGGATGGCCCACGCGATAAGCGCTTCTTTATAGGTCGGCTGAAGAGGAAGCTGACTTCTCGTGGGCCGCAATAGCCTCTGGGCAGCAAATTGCCCGAGCACGGCCAAGTCGGCGGCAGACATGCGGGCGAGGCAAGCGCGCAGAATGTCGCCGGCGACCGAATGGTAGAGTTCTGGCTCTTTGATGTATGTTATTATCTCGACGGCCAGCCGAGTTGGTATGACTTTGTACCTTGAAAAGTATGAGGAGATCGTGCCACTGTATTCTGGGTACCGTCTGATAACCTTAAGAAGCCTTTCGCTCAACCTGTAGGTAGGCTCAGCCTGCGAAAGTAAGTATTTGAAGCGAGTGGACAGCAGGGGGTCCACGCGGGATCTGCGCGTCATTTCGAGAAGCCGCGACGCCAGCTTTTTCTGACTGACAACGGGCCGTATCGACAGTTCTGGCGGTCGGCTGACAGACTTGATTTCGTCATCCGGATTGGTGATGCGCCGGATATTAATTTTGGAGGTTTGCGGGAACAACCCAATTTCTTTCGAAGAAAGGTCAAGGGCGATCAGCTTTCTCCGAAGTTCATCTTCCGATTTCGCGAATATTTTTATATCGTCGACATAACGAATATATCGCGTCTTGCTTCCTCTTTCGCCGGCCTTGTCTATGTGCTGTAGAACTACCTCCGAAAGCATCCCAGAGGAGAGGGGTCCCTGTGGAATGCCGTGTTCATGATAAATTGCCTCAGGTCCCACGCTCCACGTGGATGAGGTCCATTGCCGCAGGCATTGCATCAACAGTTTAATGGCGTCTTCTTCGAGGCCCACCTCCTTCAGAAAATAACTCAAGACGTGGTGATCAATTGAGTCGTAAAAGGCAGTCAGATCAAAGTTCGCGACAAATACAAACCCTTTCGCATGAAATTCGTGGATGGTCCAACTCATAAGTTGGTAGCTATCTTGCCAGCGCATATAGAAAAATGGCGACGACTTTCCCGCGTATAAATGAGCAAACACGCTTTTTCTATATCGATGTTTTGTCTTTGGTTTCAGTTGATCCGAAATAACATTAACGCACGCCTGATAGGTAACTTGATCCTCAACGGTCAGTAAAGTCAGCGGCCTCAAAGTGCCTGATGGCTTCGGCACCATGACTTTTGACGCATGGCTGGGAAGGTATCGATATGAAAGGCCATCCTCGACCAGCTGCCTGAGCGCAGTATCGGACGAAATCGCAAAGGCGACGTAGGAATCCCGGAAGAATGCTTTGTACTGCGCATCTGTATTGGACAGAATCCAGCGATAGGCACGTCGAAGATTTTCTAATTCGAATATCTTTTCTAAAGTGCTCAACTATCGGAATCCCCTGGCGACTGGGTCAAGCGAGACACGTTTTTCGGCTGACAGGCAACTTCTGGCGGCCCATCAGCCCACGTTTGAAGATCATATGGAGAGCTTTAGCCAGCCGAGCAGAGCGTCGCGCGCTAAGTCCTCTGTCACCGATTAGGCCAACGGAAGGTGATTACCTATGTATCCAACCTCAACTCGAAATGTTTCCCGATCAAATAGCAGATGAATTCGGTGCGATGCTCCAATCCGTGCGTGCCATGCAAACAAGGTAGCCTGGCCACACGAGTCACGGAACATACGATAGCTTTTCAGTCTCTCATTGTTCATGACAGGTTCGCTTTCCGGAGTTACTTTTGACCGCCATCGCGGCGCGGAAGTTCCTACCTTCCGCCATTCCCTTGCTGCCTCGTCCAATTCACCAAGCCGCTTCACCACCGCACTGACAAATTGCGGGTTAAGCAGTCGAAGTTGTCCTTCGACATCCAACCCGAACGTTAAGTGAGGAAATGCCAAAGTGCGTGTGGTCCACAAATCGTCAAGGGCTAATTTGCAAAAAAGCTGTTGCCTCCACCTGGCTAATATTGGCGAAAGGTGTACGCTACGAGCGAGATTATCTATTGTTTCCTGCACATCGTTGACCAGTAAATCAGGGGCCATCTCTCGAAAACAAATAAGCAATTGATCATGATCGAACTTCGGTAAAAGAGGTAAACTTATCGCGATGCCGAAAACATGCGCACATAGGATAAGACATTCATTATGCAAGCCGCCTTCATCTGCCAACTCGCACCCGTAAAAGCAATTCGCGACTTGATCTGGTAGATCGACAAGCAACGGACATTTCGTACTGAGGCGCATTAGAAATCGCGTCTCCTCGACCTCGCGCCGCTCCCTCAGCATAAGAGATAATAGGTCCCAAAGCGATCCATCGGTGGCGCAGCGATAGCCGTTCCAACTGTTAGTCATCCGCAGGATTGGCGTGCTGACACCATTTGAAACCAAACCAGCCATTCCTCGCGCCACATCGACCAGCAGCGGCCGAATTTGATAAATCGAGGTAACTACTATTTGAACGGAAGCCTCGTTGAATATCATTTCACGCATCGTCAACTCCGAGGTGCCAGCAACCTGGCTAAGTTCTCGTCGTGTTGATCAAAAAAACCATCCGGCCATTCGCTTAGACGACCGTCAATGCCAATTTCTGGACTGATAACGGTAGCCTCGATCCCTTTTCGGACAAAATAATGAAACGCTGTGTTTGAGGGCGGAAGCCGGCATTCCCGGACATCGATGCGCACCCCATCCATAAAATGATCACTGTGAGTCTCTACAATTATTTGAACGCCAGCCGCCGCCGCGCGGGCTGCCAGTTGACCAAGCCGAGTCTGTCCTTTTGGATGCAGATGCGCCTCGGGATTTTCGATGACCAAGAGACTGTCCTGTTTGCATGAGATCAGCGCAACAATGACTGGTAGGACATAACTCAATCCGAAGCCTACATTGGTTGCACGGAAACGGCGGGACGGAACATCGCCCTCCCGGTCAAAATTGAACCCCGAGATTGCCATGTCGGCAGCTCGCACAGCCTCGAAATCGAAATGCGAGCCCGGGCTGACCTCTTGCAGCCACGCGTCAACCTGATCTGTAAGGCGCAACGTTGGGGCATCGCGCAAACGGGGATCGAATTCGCGCAACTGCTGCGCGCCGTTTTCCAATAGCATATGCAGGAAATATTCGCCGTGAATGCCGAGATCGCTCTTGCGAGCGCGAGAACTCCGAGAGAGGTAAAGTCTTGCGGGGCCCCCAGCGCTCAGCACTTAGATAGGTAAGTCCCGCCCGAAATGGCGGGTCCGAAGCATAAGGGCCCTGCTTTGCGACGCGTTGTAGGGCCTCTGGATCTAGTAAACGATCACTCTCGCGCTCATAAACAAACCTATGAAGATACTCATAAGGCGGGGACCTTTCAGCCGCGTCGAAAATTCCAAGTCCAATTTCAATCATGTCTTCGTCAGCATCTTCATAGAGGACGTCAACACCGGAACCCAGATCTGCAAAATCACCTCCAAGCAGAAGCCGTCCGGCGGCGAGGTCACCGCTTTCGAAGGATTGGTGAAGTAAGAGGATTGATTGTATGACACTGCTTTTGCCCATGCCGTTCAAACCGGCAAGCAAAGTTATCGGCGCAAGCCTGAGATCAAGCGTACGAAAGCATTTGAAATTCCGAAGATGGATTGAACCTATCATGCTTCCCTCAGGGCTGATTCAATGAGCGTGCCAATCGCCCCGAATCGTTTCACAACCCGTTGCGGAACACCAGTTGAATATGAAATTGAATCATCGAAAAAGCGATCGGTTTTCATAAGTTCAATGAAGTCTTGTTTGATCTTATCCTTGATTTTGAGGAGACGATGGATTTTTTCATCATCGCATCCGGCGAAAGCTACACTCCATGCTTCAAAAAGCGTTTTACTGATAGGATTGCGGGTTGCTCCCTCTGCGTAGCGTTTTCTAAACGCATCATTACCGAAGATTGCACTAGCTGCGTGCATGACTCGGCGAAACTCAAACTCCAGACGGTTGCGATCCGCATCCGACATTTCATTTAGCTTTTTCATGGCTTCGCTGAGAAAGCCATCCAGGTCATTTGTCTTGTATTCTTCCCACGGGGTTATTCTGAAAGCCAAAAACCGCAGGGCGCATTCGCGGTCAGCCATCCGATCGGGACGAATGGACCGCTCAGTGGCATCCAAAAACTCCTCTGTTCCGGCAAGGTGTTTTAAATAATCGCGAGCAGGACCTTTGTGCAGTGCATGACGAATCTCTTGGCCATTTAAGCTCATACCTCCGGTATTGATACGCCTGAAGATATTGAACATCACTTCTTCGGGCGTACCTGGTTCGATGACGTGCACAACCAATTCCGTCTCACGGATACGCCTCATCATCGGACGCGGGAGCGCATCAAAATAGAGACCGTTGAGCTGAGTGAGGTATTCGAGGTTCGAAAGAAGAAAACGGTTGTTGACGAAATCATTTATCGTCGTCATCCGCTGCAAGCCGTCCACAACCGACCAATTTTCGTCCACATCGGCCGCGACATAAAATACCGGCAGTGGGATCCGCAATAATAAAGATTCTATCAAGCGGGCTTTCCGGACGGGATTCCATATGCCCGCGTGCCGCTGGAAATCCGGTGCAAGATCGATCTCACCATGAGATATCCGGCTTACGATGGAATCGACAAGCGCCGCCTTCGTCTTGACTTTAATTTTCTCTGGATCGAACGGTCGATCGATAACGAGCCCTAATTCTTGGGGTTCGCGTTCAACCCCGGACTCTTCTTCTTCGTCCACTTCTAGAGCGACGGGTTTGACGTCATCATTTCGGGAAGTCATTCGCTTACCTTGTTCTGCTTGATGATCTGCCTAATGCGATAGGAATTACTTGCCGACCACATCACGCGGTCTCCAAAACCGTCTTCAATTGGGCATCCAGTTGGTTCATTTAGAACAGGTTGATTGGTTCATTAGAAGTTGACATGTAGCATTCGCATTGGCCAAGGTTTCGACGATAGGTGGAATTGGAAGGTGATGCTAATTGATCCTTGTCGACGGGAAGCGGCACAATCTATCTTGTATCAGCTGGCCTAGCCATGTCCCCGCCTAATTCTACTGTGTCATGAATTGATAGGAACAGCTTTGTGTCGGCGCATTGTTTGACAGCATGGACATCGTATCAAGGTTTTTACGAGCGCGACTGTGAGCTGTTTTCTCATAGTCGCGATCGAGTTCTGGACGTGACGTTCGGGTCGGATCGGCGGCGCCGCGGGGTCGGAAACCTTTGGGTAGCGGAGGCGTCCTGCGTCGCCAGGAGGCTGAGGGGGGAATCGCTTCCCGTTCGCAGACAAGGAAGCCGTAAGCTGCGATGCAGAGCGTCGCGTGGTGATGAAAACCACGCCAGCCCCGACCTTCGTAATGGGCTAATCCGAGTTCGCCTTTCAGCTCCTCGTAATCGCGTTCGATGCGCCAGCGCAATTTGGCTTTGTCGACCAGAACCTGCAAAGGCGTGTCTTTGGGCAAGGTCGAGAGCCAATATTTCGTCGGCGCGGCTTCTCCATCCGGCCATTCAATGAGGAGCCATTCCACCGGATGCGGTTTGGTCCGATTGTAATCACGCGAGGCCGGGCGCAGACGCACGGCGGCAAAGCGCGAGGCGAGCGGCGTGTTCGAACCATCACGCCAGGCGAGCGCGCGCCATGTCTTTTTCTTCAAGCTCAACGCCAATTCCTTGACCGTGACGGGTTGATGTTCAACATCGCGGTTGAGACGGGACGGCTTGCGGCCACGGCCGCTCCAGGGCTTTGCCGACAACGGCTTCTGACCGGGCGGCCAAACGGTCAACGTCGATTGCACGCCGACGACGTAAGGCAGATCCAACGCCGTCACGCCGGCGCGAAAGCCGCCGTTGACGCCATATCCCGCATCAGCCAGAACGACGCCCGGCGCAACGCCCGCGGCATGAGCCGCACGGATCTGATCGAGCGCGATCTGCGGCTTCGTCCTGAACTCAACCTCCTTCGGAACGTGCGCCTTTTTGCGGCGCGCCGGATCATTCGCCCAGGCCTCCGGCAGATAGAGCCGGTAGGCGATCGGCAGGCTTGCCGCATGATTGGCGACCGACAGCGTCACCGCGATCTGACAATTGTCCTGCTTGCCGAGCCTGCCGCAATATTGTCGCGCGACGCCGACCGAATGGGTCCCTTTCTTCGCAATGCCAGTGTCGTCGATGATCCAGGCTTCGACGGGGCCCTGCCTCTCGATGGATGGCAGAACCAGTTCGCGAACCTTGTCAAGGATCGCCTCGTCCGACCAGGGCGCCTCGCCGACCAGATGCAGAAGCGATTGGTGCTTGGCCGAGACGCGCGACGGCGCGACAATCGCCGCCATGGGCTCGACGCTCTTGCGCTCGCCGGGCATCAACAGCCCGACGCAATAATCGTTCAGGGGCCTCGCCCGATCGGCATGCCCGATCACCTCGGCAAGAGCCTCGACATAGGCCGCAAAACGCGCCTGGCTGGTTCGCCTGGAGAGATCCACATCAAACACCGAGTATCGATTATCGAATCAGCAACTTACCAGATTTGTCGCGACGCGAACCTCCCGCAATTTTGTGATTCAGTAGAACTAAATACGAATTTGCTTTCAGCCTCTCGATGATCCCCGCCGTAATTGGCTTTTCCCCGCTCAGCACCCGCCCGAGGTACGGTCCGCTGACGCCAAGCAGCTTCGCAAGCTTGTTCCGCCCGCCCACTTTGTCGCGCAGTTGCCGCAGTTTTTCGAGCCATTTCTGATTCTCTTTCGCAACTGGATCCGACTTCGTGGCTCAGCGCCTCCGCCGCGCGGACCAATCGGAAGAGCGACTCATCAGCGATGCGCTTGCCTTCGCGAGGACCTGCGAGCGCATGATGAGACACCTCCGCCCGACCGAGCAAAGCGCGGTCGCTAATCTCGTATCGCTTCTGCGCCTCGAAAATGAAAGCCGCGAGGTCGGAGCGATCCTTGACAGTAAGAGGGTGTTCCTGCGGACCCGCATCCTCGCCGATGAACTCATTTTCCTCGAGATTGTCGGCTTCCTTGCCAATCGATTGACGCGTCAGGGCGAAGACGTGGCGGCGGCGAAGTGGGCCGCGCTGTTCGTATTCCCCACCCCAGAACTTTGTCTCCTGATGAAGGTGGTATCTGACCAAGCTGCGGCCATGAGATTTCAGCCAAGATGCGGGGACGGCCACGTCTCGTTCGCGATCAAAGGCGTGATCCTTGGCGTCGATCGATCGCTTGAAATAAGGCGCGGCCGGACGCGGCTCGCGACACCGCCAAAGCTCATCGGACAAAGCCTCTGGGTCATCCTTGGCCATTTCGATCCGCGACTTGGCTTGAAGCGACAGCAGGAACCCGAAGGGGAACACCCTTTCCCCCTCCGGGCGGCGCTCATTGTAGCCTTTGAACCAAGCAAGAAGCTCCGGCGTCGTCGCCGCATATTGGCTGGCGGCTGGAACGTCGAAGCCGGACATTTCCATGAACCGGGTTTGATCGGGCGTGTCACCGTTAGCGGCGCGGATGATTTCCTTCCAAAGATCTTCTTGCCACAGCGGCACGCCAATTCGCTCGATGCGTTTTCTACGATCGCGGGGCAGTTCGTCGTAGGGCGCTAACAAATGGCCCAGGCCATGCCCGGAGGCTTTGCGGATGTCAGGCGCGCCATTCTTTCGATTGAACAGCACATAGCGCTTGGCTGAGACCGTCAGACAGAATGGCGGATCGAGCGCCTCCAGGTCGCCATCTTTCTCCGCGGGGAAGTTCACCTTCTCCAGCTGAAGGATCGATTTGGCTTCGCCATAGGGATTGAGGTCCTTGAACCAGTCTCGGACGGCAAGCGCCTTCGCCTTGAACTCGTCTAGCTTAAGCTTGGCTGTATTGGCGATCGCGATGCTGTCCGTGTCGCAGAAGGCCCAATCGAGCTTTTGTTCAATGACTTGATATTCGGCGAGCGCCAGCATCAGCCGGGCCGCGCCGGTGATGAGGGTTCCGAGCAGAGGGTGGAAATATCTGCCAGGCTTCTCGAATTTCTTTGATTTGAATTTGAACGCTTGAGACCGAACGCCATAGCCGACCATGGGTTTGGCGGCGACAAAGTCTTCGACGTTCAGCTCGACGAAAATTCCGTAGCTGGTGGCGTTCGCAAGAATCTTGACGCCTTGCTCATCGCTTTTCAGCGCTGGCTTCTCGACGTCGCTGGCGTTCTCAAGCCGCGCCTTGATGCTGTTTCGATGAATGATGAGGCGTTGATAAAAATCATCCTCCGCAGGATCAATCGTCTGTCCTGCAACTTTGATCGGCCTGAGGCCATCTTGCCTTTCCTTCGGCTCAAAGCGAATGGCTTGCAACACTTTCGGCGTGTCGCCGGTCAGAATTTTGGATGCAAACACATCGGCCAGCGTGAGCCACAGCGGCTGATCGGCGCTGAGAAAGTTCAAGCCGATGGTGGCCGTGTCGCTGTCAGGATATTGGGCGCGGACTGGGAAGAGGTTGCGGTCCGGCAAAACCTGCACCAAGGCGGTCAAGGCTGCCCAGCCGTCCTTTTGCCGAAGGCTCTCGATCAAAACCTCGCGCGGAGTTGCCAGCAGATCCTGAATCGCGGGCGTGTCGTCGGTATGCGTAACGCCATTTGCTCGGGCGAATTCCCACAATCCCATCAAAGTGCAGACCGTTGGGTACATCGAGAGAAAGTCGCAATGGATAACTGGCGTGATTTCGCGGCGGATATGAACTTCGGATCGGCCGCCGTAGTAGGCGCTGAGGATGTGGCCGATGAGCTTCGGCGGAAAATCTGGCTGAACTTCCCGCCACGGCTTGATGTTCATCGTTTTGAGATAGGCCTTGCCGAGACTGGCTTCGCTGTAGAGATCGTATAGGCCGGCGTTCTCCAGTCCGAAGGTCTCAAACCGTCGCGCCAGCACGTCGAAGCACTCCCAGGTCGTCTGCACGTCGCGAAGCGCGTAGCGAACATATTCCGATGTCAGCGGACCACCATGCTCGCCAGACTCTTCTTTTGGCGTCGGAACTTTCAAAAGCGCCGAGAGGGATTCAAGCGAGTGCGATTTGCTCGTCAAGGCCGCGGCGAGCGTCTTCAGGTCGACGAAGTAGCCGCGGTCAGGCTCGTCCTTCTCTTCGGTCTCGTCAGGGGCGTCGGGATCGATATCCTCGTCACGTTCGTTTTTTTCGGGCTTCATGCCGGTAAACCGGATGAGCGACGCTCGTTGTGAGAGATGTTTGACGGCCACCGCCGGCTGCGTCTCCAATAAAACGAGGCTGAAACCGCCTCGCATACTACGGCGGGCGCTGCTGTGGCAGATCGCCAGGCGCGAAAGGTCAAAGGGAAGGTTGAAGCCGACAATTTGCGCCCCGACAGCATAGGCGGAATCGTAAAAGACCTTCTCCACGAACTCGGCTCTCGTCATTACGCGGATCCGTTCGCCGTCCGATGCGGCGATCTCTTCGTCCATTACCTGGTGGAGGAGCGCCTGTTCGGCCGCCGACAGAACCTCGGGTTCGTAAAAAGAGCCGCGTTCCCAAATCCGGCCCTTGTAGCGCAGCTGATAGGCTCCGAAGCGGAGCCGCTGGTCAGGCGTCGTCCGGGTCTCGCAGTCGAATACCAATACCCAGTCGCTAGGCGGAATACGTTCACCATAATGATCGCGCGGGTCAGCGTAAGCCTTCTTGGGCTTTGCGCTTTTTTCGCCCTTCTTTGGTTTGGTCGGAGCCCGCGTAATATATGCGCGTAGCGAAATAATCAGCCGGTCGACCGGGTCCGACAGTTCCTCGCCGAAGTCCCGATCGACCGGCTGCATGAGATCACCCTTTCGGCAGGGAATCTAACAGTGACCTAGCGCGCTTGCTGGCCGTTGCGAGATCGTCGGCCAAGCGCTGCACCCAATCGAGGAGACCTTTGGGGATGTCAACCGCCTTAAAGTCGCGTTCGCCGCGTCTGGCCGCTTCGAGCATACGCTCCCCAATTAACCGATGCCCATCGGCGACGCTTTCATGCATATCGGTCAAGCCCAAGTGAACCCGCCCCTGGCGCTCCAAAGGGTTGTCCGGATCAGGTCCCTCGGGAGGGTGCTCCTCCATTTGGCGGCGGGTCAACTCGGGATGCATGCTCCGGGGAACATCGATAACGAGATCGCTGAACTTCTCCCGGCCGACGTGATGCCCCTGGGTTCCTTCCTGAAACCAATTTTCAAAACACCAGAGCGATGCGAATTTCTTTCTCTTCAGCTTGGCACGCCATATCGCTCGCGCGCGGCTCATGAACCGTTCGTATTCGTCCATGGCGGCGCGCCCTCACTGCGCCGTCTGGCGATAAATATCGACGAAGGACAATTCGCCGACGCTATCGAGCTTCCGGAGGACGTTTGGGCGGGTCTCGAAGGGGTGGAACCGCCCTTGGTTGTCGCGAAGCCCCAAGCCCAAGAAGGCCTCAAGATGCGATGGATCGTTGGTCTCCAGGAATTTGTTGATGGCGACCCAATGGCGGCCGATGTCGCTGCCCGCGTCGTGGGACACGGTCACGTCGCGCATTTTGCCCCGCGTCGCCATCACCATCGTGACCGGGCGGATGTCGACGATGATCCAGCGGCGTCCTTCGCGGCGCGATGACGTGTTTTGCTTCTGGAAGCGCCGCAGCGTCTCCGTCGACACGCCCACCGCCTTGGCGGCTTGCTTTTGCGTCGAACCCTGTTTCATCATCTTCAGGGCTTTTTCGAGCGGACTGCCCTTTTCGACAGGCTGCAGCGCTGCTTCAAGATCGCTCGCCCTGGTGTGACCGCGGGCCTGAGAGCGGCTTTTCCCGCTTGAAAGTCCGCACGCGATTCTGTCCTGATATTCCTTGCGATAGTCCCGTATTCGATTCGACTTCCTTGCCATGATCGGCTCCCGAGTTTGAGGGAGCGCGAAAATCAGGCATGCGAATCCTGGAAATCGGCGTTTTGCGGGGAGCTCTTTGGACGGCCAACATGGACCAAGGTTGGGAGACGAAAGAGGAAATCCGAGCCGCATTCGAGGCGAAAGGCCTGACGTTTTTCGAGCGGAAATTGGAACGCTGGCGTGAAGAGCGCCTTCTTCCCCCTGTTGATCAGATCCCACTGGCTTACAGAGGCAGCGAAGTCCGCTACCCGGTGGGCACAGCCAAACAGGCAATCGCCATTCAAGAGCTGCTAGATGAGAAGAGGAAATTCGATCACGTAGGCTGGGAATTGTGGTGGCGCGGGGGGTTCGTCGATGAACGCCACTGGCGACCACAATTTATCGAGGCTGCCAGATTCGGAGATCGAGCGCTCGCATTCCTCAGAAAATTGTATCGCCGCGATGAAACGCTAAATTCTCCGACAGCAGTTTCGGATCGTATAGTCCACACCGTCTCATCGGACTCACTGTACCTGAAAATCAAACGTCGAATTGCGAAGGATGAATTTCCTTCTCTCGTTGGAGCCATGCTCGATATTGCCACCGGCGACTTTAACGGTGCTATTTCAGAGGAGTTGGAGCCGACGCTGGTAAGAGCCTTCGATATAAAGCAGTCAAAGAGTGATCAGATCCTCGGCAAACGGTTGAGGCTGATGTCGGCGCTTCCGGAGGTGCTTCGCGATATAGCTCGCGTCAGCGAAGTTTATTCGTTGGGAGACGTAGCCCTATCCTCGAGGGTCGAATTAGAGGCGGCTCGCGATGATGTTCGCGGCGTGATACACATGATCTCGGATTTCTATGAGGCGACAGGTTGGGTTTACGGGCCAAAATCATTCGGACTCCGCCTTGCCGCATGGGTGGCGCGAAATTCGTCCCCCATTTATCGAGCAGTTTTTGCGATGGTCTTTTCAATTCGTAGACGTGCCGGACATTCGTTCCTGTCATCTGATGAGATCAAGCGTCTGGCAGATGACGCCGCCATAGTACGCACTCAGTCGGCAAGGCTACGCGCCCTCCAAAACGATCCCAGGTTTTCTGTAGTCCTATCTGCCAAGCGATTACGGCGAGGGTTACGAACCCCAGACGAGCACTGGAATCATCTCAAAGAAATTGAAGCTGCTAGAATCAAGAAATAAAGCCAAGTTGCGGTTTATCGGCTCCTCTCGGAGGCTGCCATGACAGCTCCTCAATCAATGGAATTATTAAAGAAACCGCCGCCTCTGCGCTGCGCCGAACCCGCGCCCGCTGACTGCGGACTCGAGGACGATGATTTGGACTGGGCGAAGCGCTGCGAGCACTGGGCGACCCAAACGCAGAAAGCTTGCAGTCGTCAGGCCAAGCGCGAACGACCGCGCCAGCCGCTCATTTTGTCCGGCCATGGCGTCATATTGCGGGTCGAAAACGGGACCCTGACAATTCGTAATGGGTACACCCATTATCCGCAGCAGCAGGAAACCTATCGGTTCTTCAAGGGTGAGCTCTCAATTCCAGAGCGCATCATCGTTCTTGATGGCTCGGGAAGCGTGTCATTTGACGTGCTGTCGTGGCTCGCCGAACAGGGTGTCTCGCTCATCCGCATTGATTGGCGCGGGGAGGTCGTTTGCATTGCGTCCCGCTCGGGCTATTCAGCAAATCCATTTCGGGTGCAATGGCAGCGCGAAACTCGGGCCGACGAAATTCGGCGAATGGAATTTTCAATTTCGAAAATTACATCGAAAATCGAAAATTCAATTTTAACGCTCGAAAAAACAATTCAGCGATCTGCCACATGGGAAAAGGCGATGAAAAGCGCATATTCCACTCTCGCGCAGCTCGATGAAAAACAACCAAAAACAATACCACAATTGCGCGTCCTGGAGGCAAACGCCGCTGCAGCCTATTTTCGGGCCTGGAGAGGTTTGCCAATTAAATGGCGAGGTACGAGCCGGCGACCAATTCCAGATTCATGGAAAGAAATAAGTCAGCGCGGCTCGTTATTCCACATCGCCGGCAATCGCAATGCGTCTCACCCGGTAAATGCAATTCTGAACTACGCCTACACGGTGCTCCAGAGCCAATTGCAAATTGCCGCAATCGCCGAGGGCTATGATCCAACAATTGGAATAATGCACGAAGGCAATAATGGCTCGGCGGCGTTTATATTCGATTTAATGGAGCCGTTTCGACCTTTGGTGGACAGGAATGTGGTGGAATTCATTAAAGGCCACGTATTTGATCCGAGTGATTTCGTGATCCGGTCCGATGGCTTGTGTAGGCTCAATCCGGAAATGGCGAGGCATGTGGCGCGTATTCTTTGCGAGACGTTAGTATAGTTAAAAAGCTGACAGCCAGTCCAACCGATCCAAGGGGCTAAAAGAAAATTGCGAATAACTATGAACGGGGAATTTGGGAAGATTGCCGCGGCGAAATAATGCGCGCAGAAACGTAAAAACATGGGAGCGTACGATCCGAAACATAAACACTCCGGAAGATTGGACGCCATTGAGAAAATGCTCCGGCTCGAGACTAATTCAGCGCCGAGTTCGAGGATGTGCGAGTTCCGACGATGTCGGCCATGCATTCCAAACTGAAGCCGGCCGCCCCTTCCGATCTGATGCCGGCCAGCGTTCCGATTTGATGTCGGCCACCGGCGTCTTGCTTCCGCAGGTCGGATTGGATGATGTTTTGATCGATGGCGTCGGTCAAGTGGTCGTCGTCACGATGGCGGCGCTCCTCGAGCTCTTTCAATTTCAAAACAGATGAACATGTCCGCTTCTGTGTCTGCTGTTCTCCTGTGGGCGGGGTGGGCGGTCCGCAAGGCCGTCCATGCCGTCCACAGGTTTCATGGCGGGCAGACAGAGGGCGCCCGCTTCGCCTCACGATGAAGAACGCTGTTTGCGCAGGCTTTCACCAGAGAGATCGATCCGATAGGCGTTGTGGATCACCCGATCGAGGATCGCGTCCGCAAGCGTCGGAACGCCGATCATATCGTGCCAGCGGTCGACCGGTATCTGACTGGTGATCATGACAGAGCCGGCGTCGTAACGATCCTCGACAATTTCGAGAAGGTCGCGCGCCTGGTCTGGGGTGAGCGTTTCCGGTCCCCAGTCGTCGTATGTGGACGGCCTCTGATGGCAAGGACGATTTTGGCGCTTCGAACGATTTGGACGGCTGCGATCGTATGTCCGGCCTTTCGACGCGGATCATATTTCCGCTGGCCTTGATGAAGTCCGACAACCTGGAGCCACATCAAGAATGCGAGCTTTAAGCTCACACGACTGGTCGGGCTTTCCTGGTCTTCGGTGGCGACCGTTGTCATTCATCACGCTTTTGTCGCGCTTACCGAGCTGCAACCGAGAAAACCTCCATTCGAACGTCGCCGCGAAGAAGGTCCTTGTTCACGCTCTGGCGAAGATCTCGGTGCGAAAGCATTCTCCGTTTTTCATCATCGCCCAGACGATGCGGGCGAGCTTGTTGGCGAGCGCGACGGTCACAAGCCGCGCCGGCTTCTTCGCCAGCAAGCCGACGATCCAGTCGCGCAAGCCGCCCTTGCGCTTGCCGACGACGCTCAGGAGCGAGGTCGCCCCGAGAACGAGCAATTTCCTTATATACCGATTGCCCGCCTTGGTGATGGCCCCAAGAGTTTGTTTGCCGCCGCTTGAGTTTTGCCGCGGCGTGAGGCCGAGCCACGCCGCGAAATCGCGCCCAGATTTGAATACGCTTGGGTCCGGCACGCTGGCTGCGATCACAGAGGCGACGAGTTTGCCGATGCCCGGTATCTCGCTGAGCGAACGGCTCATCTCACTGCGCGCGTGGGCTTTGGTGATCTCCTTCTCCAGATCTTCGAGCCCCTTCTCGAGAGCCTCGATTTGCCGACCCAGAACCTTCACGGCCATGGCGGTCGCGTTCGGAAGCGTCGCGTCTTCCTCCGCGAGATCGAGAAGCTCGTCGACGCGCCCAATGCCCTTGGCGACGACAATGCCGAACTCGGCCAGATGGCTACGTACCGCGTTGACGCTCATCGTCCGCTGCTTGACGAGAAGGTCTCGCGTCTTGTGGAGCATCAGCGTCGCTTGCTGGTCGGCGCTCTTTATCGGCACAAAGCGCATGCCAGGGCGCGAGACCGCTTCACAGATCGCCTCCGCGTCGGCGGCGTCGTTCTTACCGCGCTTGACATAGGGTTTCGTGTAGGCCGGCGGCATCAGAAGCGCATCGTGACCCATGGCCTTGAGTTCGCGCGCCCAATAATGCGCCGAGCCGCAGGCCTCCATGCCGACGCGGCACGGCGCGATCTGTAAGAAAAACTCGCGCATTTTCCCGCGCGTCACCTTGCGCTTGACGGCTGGCGCGCCTTCGCTCGATAGCGCGTGGATCTGAAAATAGTTTTTGGCGAGATCGACGCCTATTCTGATATACTCTGCCACGGATGGTCTCCCTCTTTGTGGCGCTCTCGCGCCTTGGCACTATGATGCCGTTGAGGCGAGGCCGTCCACACCATCAAGGATGAGCAGCTTGGTGCGGGCGATCGTGCGCAGGAGCTTACTGTAACGCCCATCGCCACGCGCCAGCGCCAGATCGGTGAAGAGCCTCGGCATGCGGTAGTAGAGGACGGACACTCCTGCCGGCAGGCTTTCTGGCCCAGCGCGCAGGCGAGCCAGCTCTTGCCGAGACCGCTCGGGCCAACGACATACT
>CAWBLM010000015.1:0-381185 GCA_963789645.1 uncultured Alphaproteobacteria bacterium
CGGATTACGACGAAGCCGCCCGGGTATAACGGGATAATGGCGCCCGGGATTCCTGAATGATGCCGCCCGCCGTAACGGAATGATGCCGCCCGGGTCGCGAGCGTCGCTGGCCGATGGATTTTCTGTCACCGGCGACGACGTTTGGTCAAGCCTTTTGGTTCTGTTTTCCTTTGGTCCGGCGCAGGCTTTCGCCGGTCAGTTGGATGCGATGGGCGTTGTGAACGAGGCGGTCCAGGATCGCATCGGCGTAGGTGGGATCGCCGATGATCTCGTGCCAGCGATCCACGGGGAGTTGGGACGTGATAACCTTCGAGCGGCGGCCGTATCGCTCCTCGAGGATTTCGAGCAGATCGTGACGGGCGGCGGCGTCGAGCGGCTCCAGTCCCCAATCGTCGAGGATGAGCAAATCGGCGCGGCCGAGCGAGCGCGGATCGGGGATGGCGACCGTCGCCGCGCGCCAGGGCGAGGTCTTCGAAGAGCTTGGGCGCGCGATGATAAAGCACCGATCGATTGTCGCGGCAGGCCTTGTGGCCGAGCGCCAACGCCAGCCAGCTTTTGCCGACGCCGGTCGGGCCAACGACATACTACCCAAGAACACCTGTTCGACGTTGTCGTTGAATATCTGCATCATCCGCTTTCTGGAAGGCGGGTCGCGGTCTTTCGTCGCGTTGTCCATGGGGGCATGGTCCATTTCGTAGTGGATGGTCCGGACGGTTGCCGGATTATGTTGCCGGCGTGGATGACCGACCCGCACGCCGCGGCTCTGCCAATGGTGGATATCCCGCGGCTTTCCCTTGACGTTTTTCACGCGCTTCGTGATCTGGTTCGTGCGCAATGCTTATCCTCGTCGTCGTCGGATCGAGCGACTCAGACGGAGGTAAACGATGAAGGGACAGCAGCGGCGAAATTGGGAACAGATCGATCTGTGGCTCCCCGACAAATGCTTGGAAGCGCCTCGGAAGCTCGATCCGGAGATTCGCAAGGAAGTTACCAAATTGCTCGGGCTTCTGCTAGCCGAGTGCGCCCCGGGCGAGGCGGTAACAAAGGAGGCGAGCGATGAGCAGATTAGCGTTGAACACGCCTCTCGCACCGCCTTTGTGTATGTGCGGCAGTCCACCGCGGACCAACTCGCAAACAATCCGGAGAGTCGTCGCCGTCAATATGCTCTCGCGGCACGCGCGCGGACGCTTGGGTGGTCGAACGTAATAGTCATCGACGACGACCTCGGGCGTTCCGGCGGCGGGACGGCGAGGCCCGGGTTCGATAAATTGTTGGCCGCCATTTGCACTGGCGCCGCCGGCGCCGTGTTCGCGATAGAAGCCTCCCGACTTGCCCGCAATGGGCGTGATTGGCATACGCTGCTGGAGTTTTGCGCGCTAGTCCACTGCCTGATCATAGACGAAGACGGCGTCTACGATCCCAAACAAATAAATGATCGGCTTTTGCTCGGCATGAAGGGAACATTCAGCGAGATGGAGCTGTCAATTTTCCGTCAACGCTCCCAGGAAGCCCTGCGCCTGAAGGCCGCTCGCGGCGATCTCCATACGACCGTTGCGGTCGGCTATGTCCGTGGTCTCGACGATCGTTTGGAACTTGATCCCGATAGAAGGATTCGCGAGGCTCTACACTTGGCGTTTCGTAAGTTCGCGGAGTTCGGCAGCGCCCGCCAGGTCGCCCTCTGGCTGATCGAGGAAGGCTTCAAGATGCCGGTGGTCCTTCACGGCGCACAAGGGCGGGTAGTAGAATGGCGTTTACCGCGCTATAATACGATCCACCGTCTCTTGACCAATCCGGTCTACGCGGGGGCTTATGTGTTCGGTCGGACTGGCTCGCAAACACGCGTCGAGGCGGGCCGCAAGGCCATCAAGCGCGGCATTCGCCGGACACAAGATGCATGGGAGGTGCTGCTGCGTGATCATCACGAAGGTTACATCTCCTGGGAGGAATACGAGCGGAATCAGCAAACGATTTGCGGCAATGCCAACATGAAGGGCGAGATGGTGAAGGGGGCGGTGCGCAACGGCGGCGGATTGCTGGTTGGCCTCCTGCGGTGCGGCCACTGCGGCCGTAAACTCAAAGTACAGCACAACGGACTACGCGGCATCGCGCGATATGTGTGCAACGATGCTGACGTCAATCACGCGCGGCGGGGCAATTGTATCGCGTTTGGCAACATGCGCATCGACGCCGCGGTTTCGGCGGAGGTGTTGCGGGTAATCGCGCCGCTCGGCGTAGAGGCGGCCATCGCGGCCATCGCGGATCGTGGGCGGGTCGACGCGGACGTGCTTCGACAGAGGGAACTTGCTCTGGAGCAGGCGCGATACGAGGCGGCTCGCGCGCATCGACAGTACGATGCGGTCGACCCAGAGAATCGTCTGGTCGCCAGGGATCTTGAGCGACGCTGGAACGAGCGGCTCGCCGAGGCGGCTCGTCTGGAGAGCGATCTTCTCCTCCTTCGCGAGAATCAAACGCCGGCGATCACCGATGCCGAACGCGCGGAAATATCCGCATTGGGCGCCGAGTTGGCGCGTCTGTGGAACCATCCGGCGGCGTCGGCCGAAAAACGCAAGCGAATCCTGCGTACGGTCCTGGAGGAGATCGTCGTCACAGCGGACCCCGGGCAACTTTCGCTCAAGCTGCATTGGAAAGGTGGAGACCACACAGCGCTTGTGGTGGCCAAGAATCGCGCAGGACAGCACCGGTGGAAGACCAGCGCCGCGACTGAGCAGTTGATCATCGACTTAGCGCGCGTGACGCCTGATTCGGCCATCGCGTCCATTCTGAATCGGCTTGGCGTCCGCACGGCCAAGGGCCACACGTGGACGCAACAACGTGTTCGCACTTTTCGAAGTGACCACGAGATCACGATATATCGCGATGGCGAACGCGCCGAGCGCGGGGAAGTCACCTTGGAGGAAAGCGCCGGCCATCTGGGCGTGAGCAAGATGACGGTAGTCCGTCTGATCAAGGATCGATTGCTGCCGGCCAAGCAAGCCTGTATTGGTGCGCCATATGTCATTCGAGAGACGGACCTAGATTTGCCGACTGTCAGGCGCGCGGTCAAAAATCGTCGTGCTGTATCATCGGATCCGCGACAGGGACTTCTGGAATATCAATGATGTAGGGAGATAGGCATTATGTCGCCAGTTCGGTCGGGCCGATGAGCGCCAGATTGTCGTGCGCATCGATCCATTCGCCCTCCGTGAGCTTCTGGAACAGGGCGCGGTCGAGACCGCGCGGGCTGCGATAATCGACATCTTCAATGGACGCCTGCTGACGCAGCTTGGCGATGCGCAATCGCGCCGTGAGCCTCTTGTCGCGACGCCATGACGCCTCGCGGTCGAGCAGGAGCGCCAGCCATTCGTGATGGCCAAGACCATCCGCTTCATTGGCGGCGGCGATTTCGACGAAGGCCTTGGCCATGCCGTAAAGGCCCAAGGCGTGGATCTGGTCGAGAGTCGGATGTTTGAGCAAGAGCGCTCTCCTAATTGTAATAGCGCGGGCCACGGATGTTGGGATGCAGGATCGGCGTTCCGTCCGAAGCGCGCTTTTGCGCGGGACGACGGTCGAGCTTGTTGTCGAGGATGGATTTGACCGAGCCATAGGTGCGCGCGCCGATCTCGATGGCGCGCTCCGCCGCGGCTTCGACGCGTTCCGCGCCATAGGGTCTGGCGAGGCGGACAATGCCCAGGCACGCCCGGAAGCCCTGTTCCGGATGCGGGCGCTGTTCGAAGATCAGTTCGCAGAGCGCCGCCGTCGCCGGCCCGATCAAGCGCGCGTCGGCGCGGATGCGGTCGATCGTCCAGTCTTTGTAGCGGCGATGGCTGGAGGGCATATGCTCCGCCGCGGTCGTGTGCTTGCGGTTGCCGCTCATGCGCATATGCGCGGCGATCCGCTCGCCCCTGAGGAAGACCTCGACGGTCCTGATCGTCAGCCGCACGTCGACTTCCGTGCGCGCGAAACGGTGGGGGACGCTGTAGTAATGGGCGTCGGCCTCGACGTGATAATCGATGCCGACGCGGCACGTGCGCCACTCGCAGAAAACGTAAGGCTCGATCGGCAAAGGCTTTAGCGCCGGGCGGTCGATCTCTTCGAGCAATTGCCGGCGGGTTGCGCCAAGCCGCCGGATCGGACGATCTTCGTTGAGAAGCTTCAGGAACTCCCCGATCGCCGCGTTGACCTCGGCGAGGCTGTAAAAAGTGCGGTGACGCAGCCGCCCGAGAAGCCATCTCTCGACGATGAGCACGGCTTGCTCGACCTTCGCCTTGTCCCTCGGGCGCCTCGGCCGCGCCGGCAGAATGGCGGCATCATAATGCGCGGCCATTTCGGCATAGGTCCGATTGACCAGCGGATCGTAGAGACAGGCCTTGATGACGGCGGTCTTGGTATTGTCCGGCACGAGAAGATGGGGAACGCCGCCGATCGCCGCGAAGGCGCGCACGTGGGCGTCGATCCAATCGGGGAGCGTCTGCGTCCAGGCCGCCCACGCAAAAGTAAAGCTCGACGCGCCGACCACGGCGACGAAGATTTGCGCCTTGCGGATTTCGCCGGTCAGCCGATCGATCACGACCGGCACGCCGTCGCCCGCGTAATCGACGAACAGCCGCTCGCCGGCCGCATGCGTCTGCCGCATCGTCGGCGACAGCTTCGATTCGAAGGCGCGATAGAGTTCGCAGAACCTCGAATAGCTGTACCCGCATGGATTTTCGGCAACATATTCGTCCCAAACGATCAGCAGGGTGACGTGCTTGCGCTTCAACTCCCGATGAATTGTCGGCCAATCCGGCTCGCAATGAAGACGATGACCCCGCTTGCTTCTTCGATTGGCGTAGAGCGCTCCCTCCAGGGCGCCGTCGGTCATGTCAGCTGGCAGAGGCCAGCTCAGCCCGGCGCCCTCGAAACGCTTTAAGGTCTCCCGCACGGTCGAGGCGGCGAGCCCCAGGCGCCGCGCGACTTCGCGGGTCGGAACACAAGCTGAAAATTTCAGACGAATAATCTCGCGCGCCTGGCGCATCGCAACTCTCTCCGCTGGCATCGGCCGCTCCTTTGGATTGCCAAAGGCGCGACCCTAAACAGGCCAGCGAAGAGCTCGTCACCCTGGAAGACCCCTGGGCGGGATCATTCCGTTACGGTGGGCGACATCATCTCGTTATGACGGGCGGCATCATTCCGTTTTAGTGGGCGCGATCATCTCGTTTTGGTGGGCGGCTTGGATCGGAATCAGCATCGACGCCGAGGGCGAGGTCCTCGATGTGCTGGTCCAGGCGAAAAGGAACAAGCGGGCGGCGCTGAAACTCATGCGCAAGCTTTTGAAAAAATATGGCTTCCTGCCGGAGGCTCTGGTCACGGACGAATTGCGATCTTACCGCGCCGCCGCCCGCGATCTTGGGATCGAGCATCGGCATTGCACTGGCCAATGGCGAAACAACAGGGCGGAGAATTCGCATCAACCGACCCGACGACGAGAACGCAAGATGCAGGGCTTCAAGAGCGCCGGATCGGCGCAAAAATTTCTCTCAATCCACCCCACGATCTACAACACATTCAACGTCCAGCGCCATCTCATCTCAGCCAGAACGCACCGAGCCTTCCGGGCCTCGGCCATGCAGACATGGCGCGAAGTCGCCGCCGCAGCGTGAGCCTGACGTATCAAGTGATTTGTTACGAGCTTTTTTAGGGTAATGTGACAGGGCCTTTTCCATGGATGCCCTCTTCGTTCGTTGGATGCGCATACATCGCCACCTTGGCACATCACGATGCCGTCGGGAGGGGGCATCCACTCCATCAACCACTCGCGGTGCGGCGCCTCGCGAATTTGAAAGCGTCAACAAGTATCTCGAATGCCATCTGATGGCTTAGCTTTACATGCCCTCTGACCCAAGCCAGCTTTTTTTGTAGGAGCAGGCGTATCCGCCATTCTCCACATCGAACTGGACATCGGCGCTATTCGCCACTCTCTGCCGCGAGTTTGTCGGCTGAGACTGACCCGGCAGGAACTGCGATTGGGCTTTTCCTAAGCCTCACCCCTGGCCGCCCGTGATCCAAGAATTCAATGCCCAGCCGCTCAAGCGCAATTTGAATTCGACGGACAGTGTCAGCCCGGCCAGAAAGCGGATAGGGGCCATTTGATTCCAAGTTCCTGATCGTCGTCGCCGACACTTCTGCGGCCTTTGCGAGGGTCACCTGGTCAACGCCGGCAAGAGCACGGGCTGCAGCTAACTGGTTGCCAGTACAAAGCATTTTCACCTGACGAACATTTATGTTGCTTTCTTATCTACTTTTATCCTTGACATCAAGGACAAGAATATGGATATAATAGCAAGTTATATTGCTACAAACACCATATCGCTTGCCGCGCAAGGCAATCAGCGCCCGGGCGGCGTGACGAGATAAACATGGAAAGGAATGCAATGATCAAATGCGAGTACGTCCTGGTCAGAAAAGGAAGTTCCCGGTGGCAGTCAATTTAATCGCAAACAGGCTTCGTTTTAGAACGGCCGCGCAACTGGTTAGTGACGGTACATTTCCAGTATCGGAAGCTGTGCTGCAATACAATGCACGGAGGTACAGTATCGGCAAAATGATGGGTCGAACCCGTCTCTATTCAGATGAAGATATCAATCGTCTTTACGAGGTACTCCCGCCTTGTCGCTCCGGCTCGTTAAACGTCCAAAATCGCCACATTGGATCATGCGCGGCACGATCCGCGGAGTACGCTTTGAAGAGAGCACAGGCACTTCTAGCCGAAAGTCAGCAGAAGAAATCCGCGCTAACCGAGAAGCGGTACTTTACAAGGAATTGATTTATGGAAAGCAGTCCACGGCAACCTTTGCTCACGCGGTGCACAGCTATCTGGAAAGTGGCGGAAGTCGACGTTTCCTTGCGCCGATTTTGGACTATTTTGGAACGGCTCCATTAACTGGAATTGATCAAGATACACTCGATACCGGAGCAAAGAGGCTCTTTCCGAGTGCGTCCTCCTCCACGAGAAACCGACAATTTTATACCCCGGTGTCAGCTGTGCTGCATCATGCTGCTCACAAAGGATGGTGCACGAAGCCCCTAATCGTGAGACCTAAGCAACCGCCTGGCCGCATACGTTGGCTCGAACCTGACGAGGCAGACCGGCTGATCTTAGCCTCTGGGGAGCATCTTCGACCGCTCATAATCTTCATGCTTTACACGGGGGCACGTATGGCCGAGGCACTTTGGCTTGAATGGAGAAACGTCGACCTCTCGAGGGCGCATGTCCAGTTTCTGAGGACCAAAACCCGCCAGCCGCGCGGCGTCCCCTTGCATCCTTTGGTCATTGCGGCACTCGCAGCGTTACCCCACCGCGAGGGCGAGGTCTTTCGAAGGCCTGATGGCAAACCCTATCGGCGGCCAGCTGCGAGCGAGGACTGGGATACCTCGACAGGTTCGCGGATTAAGACGGCGTTCCGAGGGGCCTGCAGACGCGCTGGCATTGAAGATTTCCATCCCCACGATTGCCGTCATACTTGGGCTACATGGCATTATCGTGAAAACCGCGATCTTGGCGCCCTGCAGAAGCTAGGCGGATGGAAGACGCTATCGATGGTGATGCGTTACGCTCACACCAACGTAGCCGAGCATGCCCACACAATTAACAAACTTCCTGGGGGAGTGCTGGGGGAAAGTCTCTCCAAAAAAGAGAATGCTCTCTGAACACTGTAGATTTGGGACATCCCACCTCCCTTGGTAAGGGAGAGGTCGAGAGTTCAATCCTCTCTGGCAGCACCATAAATATTGGTTGCAAAAAATCCTCGGAGCGTCTGGCGGGTCCAGCTACCGCATAGCTACTTTTGGCCCATAAACACGGCGGCATATTGTTGGATCGTGGCCGAGAACTCAGTCCTTTTTAAAACCCGCTTAGCCCACGCTTCGGCGCGAGCTGAACCGCAAAACGCCAGCCAGGCCCGATTACGAATACGAACGCAACGCCAAGGGCCGACCAAAATTTTTCCCCTCTCCGCCCGGCGCAGTTCGACGATCAACGCTGGCCCTCCCACAGCTTCATCGCTCGGCGCTTCTCCTCCTTAATATTCGCGCCGGTCATACGCTCTGTGGAGCCCAGGCTGGCCATGCGCGATGACCATTTCGGCGACGTTGGTCGGAACCGGCAGGCCGCTAGATGGGTACATCGTGCGGCGGAGGTCGTGGAAGGTCCAAGGTTCGAAGTCTTCACCCAGTAAGTCGTCCAGCCGGGCCTTAACCTCGGAGAAACCGGATACCGGCTGCCGCCCGCCCGTGGTCGAAAAGGCAAAAGGTGCAGTTCCCCGGCAGACCCAAAAAATCAGTCCGTTAGACGCCTCCGGCCGAACCAGCGAAAAGCTCGGCGCAACCTTTTGGCCGGCAGCTGACGAGGTTCGTCGCAATTACAATTCGTGTTGCGGAATCTTGAATTATCATTTATCAATATTCGTCAACTATATCTGAATGACTTGGCTCATGCCCAGCGCGGTTGATGACCATGGAAATTCTGGATGCGAGTTATGCCCGGCCGCTGGAAGGCGGCCCCACCTACTCTCTGGCGAACCGCGCTTTTCGGGCCAGCTGGATGATCGCGTGGTTGCTTCTGGCGTCGTGGACCCCGCCAATGCTGCATGGATGGCGGCGGCGCCTGCTGCGCCTTTACGGCGCCAAAATCGCGCCGACCGCGGCGATCTATGGCAGCGCCAGGATCTGGTATCCGCCGCATCTGGAGATGGGCCGGTTCGCCGTTCTAGGACCCGGCGTCACCGTCTATTGCGTCGAACGAATTTCGCTCCAGGACTATGCGATCGTGTCGCAAGGCTCGCATCTGTGCACGGCGGGACACGACGTCGAAGACCATCACTTTCAAACCGTGGCGCGTCCGATCACGATCGGACGGCGGGCCTGGGTCGCGGCCGAAGCCTTTGTCGGTCCGGGCGTCAAGGTCGGGGACGGCGCCGTACTCGGCGCGCGCGGATGCGCCTACCGCGATCTCGACCCCTGGATGATCTACGGCGGCAATCCGGCCCGGCCATTGAAGCCGCGCCGCCTCCGAACCCCGGACGAGGCGCGCGCCGCGGAGGACGCCGAGGCGGTCTCCGCAAGGGGGCGCATCCAGCCGTCGACGGCTGGTTTGCGACTCGCTGAGTAAAGAGCCTCGCCTCGCGCGAGGGCGGTCAAACCCGAAGGCCGAAGCCAATCCCTCGTTCGACCATCGCGGTCGAAGGCCGCCGCGATCGCCACGCGCTCTAGGGAACCATGATGCTGTGGTCGTAATCGACGAGGCCTCGGCTAGTGATGACGATCCATCCGCCGCCGCGCCGCTCGATCGCTTTGACGGTTCCGGCCCCCGGGATCTCGTCGCCCAACGCGACTTCCATCGAGCCCCGCGCGTTTTCCACTAGCGCAACGCCATCGTAAACGCCGCGCACAACCCAGGCGGTGATCAGCGAGAGCCGTTTTTGCGGCTCCGCCGCAGGCTGCGCCTTCGTCTGTAGCGACGGGCTGCGGTTTTGCGCCGCCGCCTCCGACTTCGGTCCGATTGAGCCGGTCGGAAGCGCGGTCCGCTTCTCGATGCGATCCAGCCGTTCGGCCATCTGTTTGATCGCCGGATCGCGCTGAAGATGATCGACCTTGTTCGAGATTTCTGCGAGAGTTCCGCTCGTCTCCGCCTTGACGGCGTCCAATTTCGCCTTGAGCGCGTCGACGCTTTTTTCGAGGCCATGCTGGTCTTTGGCGGCCTGCCCCTGCGCAACGGAGACCCGGAGCGCATCCACATTGGCCTTCAGCGCGCTGATATCGTCGGCCATTTTTTCCGTCTTGCGGAGCATTTCGGCGCGCTCGACGCTCTCCGCTGAGGCGACCGCGGGCGGAGGGGCCGTCTTTTCACCATTGCCCGCGGCGCCAAATAAATAGGTTCCCGCAGCGAAAGCGAAACCCAGCACGCATAAAACGAAAGCCGCGTTTGAACCAAAATTGAGCGCGCCCGCCAAGCGCCCGCGCGGCGGCAGTTCTCTTCCCGCCCCAAAAGCCTTGCGTTCGAAGAAAGGCGTCAGATCGGCGAGCTCAGCGTTGATTGGCCCGAGATCAGCGCCTTGAGCCTTTGGCGCGCCAGTCCCCGACGCTCCTACGATTGCGCGACCCGAGTCTTCCGCGTGATGGTCGTTTGCAGCGGCTTGGCCGTCGCTCGCCTCGTCCTGCGCAGCGGCGTCGGCGCAGGCGCTCGCTTCGGTCGCTTTGATTTCGTCTGCATCGAGCTGGCCGGCGGCCCCATCGCGGCGGTCGCCGGGCGGCATAGCGGCCTTGTCGTCGAAATGGTCCATAGGCTTTGTCCTTGGTTAACAATTCACGATGACAATTGAACTTGTTCACTTAAATCTGCGTTAAAGTTAGGGCGGGGAGCGGCGAGATCCGGAGCCGGATTGGGCCATGTCGACCTTTCTCTCTCGTGAAACCGCGGCTTTTGCTCTCGAATGCTCACCGTAATTTGAACCGCGCGATTGAAATCAGATCGCGCTTTCGGACGAAGTCTGAGCGACGAAATGATGGAGGGCGCAATGGCCAAGACCAGTCTGGCGGCCATGATGTTCATCGCGGAAAGCCTCTTCGCCTTGTCCGGCGCGGCGCTGGCGCAGATCCAGACCCCGCCTCCGACGAGCGAACCTGGTCCCACAAGTCTCTTGAGAAAGGACTATTTGACCTCGACCGGCCAGACAGTGCCGCATCCTGGCGCCTCGCAGGGCGCTGGCGTAACGCCTCTCGACCGCGGCATCCAGCAGCGCGACAACCAGCTAATCAAGAGCATCTGCGGCAATTGCTGAGGCCTGCGCTTCGCCCGACATGCTTCGCTTTTTGACGCATGACTTGGCGCGAAAACTTTGCAACTTGTCGCTATCGCGCCTTGGACTGAAGCTTGGCAGAGGGGCGAGCGATGCGCGTCGAGGGCAAGCCGTATAGGACGATTTGGGCGAGCGACGACGCGGCGAGCGTCACGATCGTCGACCAGACCCTTCTGCCGCACCGCTTCGAGCTCGTCACGATCGCGGATGTCGCCTGCATGGCTCGCGCCATAAAAGACATGCAGGTCCGAGGCGCCCCGTTGATCGGGATCGCGGCCGCTTATGGCGTTGCGCTCGCGATGCGCTCCGATCCTTCAACCGACAATATCGAGCGCGCCTGCGCCGCGCTTCAAGCGACGCGGCCGACCGCCGTCAATCTACAGTGGGCGCTTGAAGCGATGAAGGAACTTCTCGCGCCGCTTCCGCCGCAGGCGCGCTTCGAGTCCGCGTTCCGTCAGGCGGGCGCAATGGCGCAGGACGACGTCGTTCTCTGCGAAGCGATCGGCGCGCATGGCGCCGCCCTCATCGAAAAGATCGCCGCGCGCAAGCCCGCCAGCGGCGGCGTCAATATCCTCACTCATTGCAACGCGGGCTGGCTCGCCACCATCGATTGGGGCACGGCGACGGCGCCAATCTACAAGGCGCATGAGGCCGGCCTCAAGGTCCATGTCTTTGTCGACGAGACGCGTCCGCGCAACCAGGGCGCGTCCCTAACCGCTTGGGAGCTCGCCCATCACGGCGTGCCGCATACCGTCATCGTCGACAATGCGGGCGGACATCTGATGCAGCGTGGCGAGGTCGACCTCGTCATCGTCGGAACCGACCGGACCACCGCGGCGGGCGACGTCTGCAACAAGATCGGCACGTATCTGAAGGCGCTGGCGGCGCAAGACAATGGCGTTCCTTTCTTTGTCGCTGCGCCCTCCCCTTCCATCGATTTCTCGATTTCCGACGGGGCTTTGGAGATTCCGATCGAGATCAGGCCGCAAGAGGAGGTGACTCACATCTCTGGGCTCGCCGCCAACGGCGAAGTATTGAGCGTGCGGCTCACCCCCGAAGGCGCCGCGGCGCTCAATCCGGCCTTCGACGTGACGCCAGCCCGTCTCGTCACCGGATTGATCACCGAGCGGGGCGTGATCCCAGCCAGCCGCGAGGCCCTGGCGAGGGCGTTCCCCGAGCGCGTCCGCGCCCTTTTGTCGGAACCGTTGCGGTAAAGCCTTGACCGTCTGCGGCAATTAGAGCGGGACGGGTTCAAGCGGAAAATCGCATTCCGCCCTTTAAGCCTTTGTTTTGATGCATGAATGTTTACTGGCGGCGCAGGCTGTATGCCGTCGAAATCAGAAACGGCCGCCAGCGAGGAACTGCTCGACGCTGCGGCCGTCGCGCGAGAAAGGGACAGCTTCCATTTGCCGCGCGGGTAACACCGCCGACGCGAATCCGCGAGCGCCGCGATCAAAGACCTAAAATCGTCATCTTTGATTTAGAAAAGGCACATAGGGCGCAATCAACACAAGTACCAAATACAGAACCGTAGCTAGACCAAAAAGACTCTAAACTCAAAAGGAACACCGTCACATATTTTGGAAAAATTCGCATCTGCCGCAAATTAATTTGTCACGCAACTCCTTCTTTACTGCGAAAACTAGTAATTGATGATTTTTGACAGGTACTTATCATCTCAATTTGAAGAAATTAACGCAGAACGATATTTGAAAACTTCAACGTATGGCGGTGGTCTTTGCTATACTCCGCCTCAAATGGTCGTGGCGGCCACACGTTATGTTTTGCGGTTTGAAGTTGAAAGTTAGCTCAACTTCCGTTGCTGCTTCGCCCCCAGCGTTAATCACCCACACTGATGCGGTTTTGCCGGTCAAAGGCGCGTAGCGACGGGCACCGTTATTTCGTCAGGGTTCGCACGTCTTTTTGGCTATCATTCCGCGGACCTGTTCAGCGTTAAACACAATCGGTCTATCCGGCGTGATCTTCACTTTGCAAGGTGCGGGACTCGCCCCATCCAACTTGGTTGCTTGTTCTGTATCCGTGAGAGGTTTGTCTTCTACGTAAACCGACACCATGATCCCTGCTGCTAACACGACGATCCCTGCCGTTAACATGGCCTCACCAACCGTGACCGCCGGAACCGGTACAGACCTCGCGTGGTCTTCCACCATAATTTTCTCGCTCTAAAAATTGCTTTGATTGTCTTGGGGGTGCATTATAGCTAAGCTTTAACTATAATGCGAGGGCAAAGTATAGTTAAAGTTAAAATAGTGTTGACGGCGGCCCGTCCTTTTTCTGAAGCTTCTGGCGGCAAGATTTAAGCACCCCATGCGCCCGATTGATGAGCTCGGCGCGGCGTGATGGCTATCATACATATTTAATATGTACTATAAGCCACCCTCACAGAGTCGCGGGGAAAAAGCTGCTCGAACTCTCTGGAAGAGCAAAAAACATATATTTTCGTGCCGGCGCAGAAATGCAAAGCTCGATTTCCAAGCGGCAAAGCGGGGCGCCCAATCGTCATGGGCGCGGGATGGAACTTTTGCGGAGCGTTCGCCTTTCCAAAGCCAAGTTTCATTCATATCTCATTCAACTCCCCTTGTGCATCGTGAACCTCATCATCGGCTGTCCGCATCCTCGAAGATCATGAAACCCATTTCAAAGCTGCTGCTCACCTGTTTCGCGGTCATCCTGCTGGCTCTCGCCTCGCCATTGCGGGCGGAAACGGAAAAACGCATCGCGTTCGTGGTCGGCAACGCCGCCTATCCGGCGGGTTCCCTCGCCACTTCCGCCAATGACGCCGGCCTTATCGCCCAGACCTTGCAGGCCGCCGGTTTCGATGTCGCCGGCGCGCGTGACCTCGACGGCGAAGCGTTGCGCGCTGCATTCCGCGACTTTCTTGACAAGGCTCAGGCGTCGGGACCCGACACCGTCGCGTTCGTCTACTTCAGCGGTTATGGCGCGCAGCTCGACGGCGAGAACTATTTCGCGCCGGTGGACGCGAAAATAGCTGCTGCGCCAGACGTGGCGGTCGAGGCGCTGCGCGTTTCCGACTATACAAAGCGTCTCGCCGGGCTTCCCCTGAAGGCGAGCTTTATGATCCTCGACGCGGCGAGGGCCTCCCCCTTCGCCAGGTCCGGTCAGCCGCTGGCCGGCGGGCTGGCGCTCGCCGACGCCGAGCCGAATATGCTCATTGCATTCAACGCCGCGCCGGGCACGGTCGCGCCCTCCGAGAGCGGGCCCTATGGCGCCTACGCCCGGGCGCTCGCCGAAATGATCCGGGAAGGCGGCCTGTCGCCAGCGCAGGTCTTTGACGGGGTGCGTCTGCGTGTCAACGAAGAGACCAAAGGGGCGCAGGCGCCCTGGGACGCATCCAGGATCGCTGCTCCATTCGTGTTCTTCGAGCGCGCGCAGGGCTCGCCGCCTCCGGCCCTCGCGACGGAACAGGTCGACGCGCTTCGCTCGCGGCCGCTCGGCGATCTCGGCGCGCAGGACGCCTACGCCGCCGCGATCGATCGTGATACTTTGCAAGGCTACGAGGAATTCCTCACCGCTTATCCATCCGATCCCTTGGCGAATCGGGTCCGCGCCCTGCTCGCCGCCCGCCGCGAAGCTTCGACGTGGCAGCGAACCTGCCGCGTCAACACGCCGGACGCCTACTGGTCCTATCTCAGCCGGTACCCGCGCGGCCCGCACGCCGCCGGCGCGCGTCAGCGCCTGACGACTTTTGCGGCTCCCGAAGAGCCGCCTCCCTCTTTTGCGCCCATCGCCTACGACGTGCCGCCACCGCCGCCGCCGGAAATCATATATGTCGACCGCCCGGTGCTTGTCTTGGACGATCCGGCGTTCGGCTTCGCGCCGCCGCCGCCAATCGTCTTCCTTGCCCCTCCTCCGGCCTATCTCGTCTTCTCGCCGCCGCCGCCGCCGGACGAACTATTCGTGCTTCCGGTCCCTGTCTTTGTTCCGGTCCCAGTTTGGATCAATCCGCCTCCCTATGTGGCGCCGCCGCCTGAAAACGTAATTTTCGCCAACATCCACAACACGACCATCATCAACAACAATACCACCGTCATCAATCCGGGCGCGCCGCACCTTCCCGCCGCGGCGCCCGGTTTGCCGGTGACGGCCGCTGTTGGAGCCGGGGTTGCGGCGGCGGCGATCGCCGCGAAAGTCGCCCTGCCCCCATCGGTGGCGAAAAAGGCGACGTTGATTGGAGCCGGTAGCCCAGGATCTCCGGGACTCAACCCCAAACCGCCTGCGTCCGGGCCGCTCCCGGCCCACCCCGGGGCTGTGCCACCAATTGGTTCGCCGCACGGAGGCCCCTTGCCGGGCGAGCACGTCAAGGCGTCGCCGGGGCCCGGCGGACCGCCGCAAAGCAACCCTCCCGCCGCCCACGCCCTGCCAGGCGCTCAGCAGCTTCCACCATTGCCCGGCGGACATGCCGCCCCTGGAGCGGCAAAGATTGGCCCGAATGGCAAGCCGTCGCCAGGGCCAGGCGGACCGGCGCAAAGCGGCCCTCCCGCCGCTCACGCCTTGCCAAGCGGTCAGCAGCTCCCGCCCGGCGGGCATGCCGCCCCTGGAGCGGCGAAGAATAGCAAGCCGTCGCCGGCGCCGGACGGACAGCTGGCGGCGCCATGGCAACATCAGGCTGGGCATGCCGTCCCCGGCGCAGAGCCTGGTCAGCCCGCGCCACCCAAAGCGCCGCCGCCGGTGCGGCAACCTTTGACCAAGCCGCCCGAGAGCCAGATTCCACGGCAAAGCGGACTTGCTCCATCCGGACCAACGGGCAAGCCTGCGGTTGCAGGACCTGCCCCCGCCATTGTTCCGAAACCACAACAGCCCCAGCAGCCCCCGCGGCAGGTACAACCGTCGCGCGCGCCGCAGCCGGCGGTTCAGCAGCCCCGCGCGCCGCAGCAAGCGCAGCAGCCTCGCCCGCCGCAGCCGGCGGTTCAGCAGCCCCGCGCACCGCAGCAAGTGCAGCAGCTCCGCGCGCCGCAGCAACCGCAACAGTCGCACCCGCCGCCTCAGCAGCAAAGCAAGTGCGGCCTGCCCGGCCTTCCACCGTGCCACTGATGACAATGTGCGCCGGTGAAGGCTTAGCCTCCATTCGAGTTTAAGCAAGGCCGCCCTGGCTCTTATCTCATGGGCTCCGTCGCCGGCCGGCACTCATGCAGGTAAAAGCCTTCGAGTGGATCGAACTCGCCGCGCCAGGGCGCGTCGGCTAGGACCCGCCGCGCATCGGAAAAGCCGGCCTCCCAACGCGCGTGAATGCCGGCGCGGCTGAAGTCGATGTCCTTGGTATGATCCTCGCCTTCCAGTTGCGGCGCAAGGAGGCGGACCACGTGCATCCGCGTCAGGCAGCCATAGCTCGCCATCTCGCGCACGAGCGGTGTCTCGCGCTCCTCCTGCGGCAAGCGGGCCGCCAGCTCGGCGACGATGTGGCGCAGGCGGTGAATTTGCTTCTGCCGCCTGATATGCGTCACCGTGCGGCTGGAATATTGAATGTCTTTTTGCCGGTTCATCACTTGCCTGATCGTCTCCGGCTCCGGTCCGTCAGGGTTCCAGACGTGCACGGCGAATATCAGCGAATTGCGGCGCGGCTTGTCGTCGAACACCGCTTCGACCGGCGTATTCGAAAGGATGCCGCCATCCCAATAGAGCTCCCCCTCGATTCGCACGGCGGGAAACGCAGGCGGCAGCGCGCCGGAGGCCATCACGTGCCGCGCGCAGAGCCGCGTGTCGCGGCTGTCGAAATAGCGCATTTCGGCGGTTCGCACATTGGCCGCGCCGACAGTGAGGCGGGGCGCGCGGTTCGCAACGAGCGAGAAGTCGACCAGTTCGTTCAAGGTCGCCTCGAGCGGCTCCGTCGAATAATAGCCGGCCGAATCCGCCGCGAGCGGAACATTTTGCCCAAAGAAGGCGAGCGGATTGGGTTTGAAGAAATTCGCGACGCCAGAGGTCAAAGTCGCCCAATTCGTGAGGCTCGCCCCAAAAAACGGCATTCGTCCCATCGCTTCGAGAGCCGGGTCCTGTTCGACCCGCTTCCAGAAGGCGCGCAGCTTGGCGGGCCGGCGCTCCGGCTTATTGCCGGCGATCAGGCTGGCGTTGATCGCGCCGATCGATGTGCCGATGACCCAATCCGGCTCGACGCCGGCTTCATGCATCGCTTCGTAGACGCCGGCCTGATAGGCGCCGAGCGCGCCGCCGCCTTGCAACACCAAAACGATCTGGCCAAGGTCGGACAGGCCGCCGGCAACGCCTTTTTCGGCGCCGGCCGCCGCGGCATCGCCCAGAGCGCCGGAAGGATGATCCTGTCGCATCGATGTATCCCCTGTCCGTAGACCAATTCCCGCCCTCAGCCCACAGGCGAGGGCCGCAGCATGCGGCGCGGCGGCAAGCCGCGTTCTGTTGCGTGTTCGGGGCGGCGCTCGTTTTCGTTACGGCGGATTGGCCGGGCTCGCGCGTCGCTCTTTGCGCCCCGGGCGGTGGGGCTCTACTCTTTGAGGCTCGCCGAAAAGCGCTCGTCCTCGCGCTTCTCCCGCCGCCACCAGAAGAAAACAGCCGTGAGCCCGACGACGGCGACCGCGATCAGCGTCATCAACAGCGCCGACTGGTCGAGCCAGGCGATGGCGGGAACGCCGAGCGCCATGACGGCGCCATTGGCGCACATCCGCCATGACGCGACGTGAACGCCGGCGATGAAGGTGCCGAGCGCCAGCAACAGCAGAATCGTAAGGCTCGTGACGTCGGTGTTGGCGATGGCCTGGACGCTCGGCAGCAGCACCAGGTTCATGGCGGCCAGAAACGCCCCCCAATGCAGCGCCTGCGTCCAGATCAGGTGCCAGCGCGCCTTGGAATTTTGGGCGTGCGGCCAGCCCGAAGCGATGCTGACCACGGCGATGACGAGCGCGAGAAACTCCCAATAGCCGACCAGCGATTGGCGCGTCATGCTGATATAGCCGACGCCGCCGAGCGTCAGCGCGAGGATGATGAGAAAAGGCAGCTCACGGACCCAAAAGCCCGGGCCCTCGGGCGGATCGTCCCAATCGTCAGCTTTTGTCGTCTCGCTCATCGCCGTCCGTCCGTGGAAAAAGCGCTCGATCCGCTGGGCGCGCTCAATTCGAACATTCAGTCCCGCTTGGCCACTTTTGCGTCGGCGGGCGAAGCCCCGCCGCGCTGGGCGTTCTGATGCCAGGAATAGACGACGCCAAGGCCGACCAGGGCGACGACGAGGCCAAGGACGATGACGATGGCCGATTGCTGCAGCCAGGCGATGGCCGGGACGGACAGCGCCATGACGACGCCGATGAAGCAGATCTGCCAGGACAGGATGTTGATGCCGGCGGTCACCGTGCCGAGCGCCAGAAGCAGCAGCACGGTGAGGCCCGTCGCCTCCGGATTAAGCAATCGTTGAACGCCGGGCAAAAGCGCAAGATTCATCGCGATGAGGAACGAGCCCCAATGCAGGGCTTGCGTCAGGATCAGGCGAAAGCGCGCCTTTCGGTCACGTGTTTCCGGCCATGCCGTCGAGACGACGGTGACGCCGATGACCAGCGCCATGAACTCCCAATAGCCGACGAGATTGGCCCGCGACACGCTCGTATAGGCGACGCCGAGGAGCATCAGGACAAGCACGACGAGATAGGGAAGCTCTCTCAGCCAGAAGCTGGCTTTTGGCGAGGGCGTCGCGCGCCCGCCAAGGTCGTCCGCCAATTCAGTTTCGCTCATGACGATCCCTTCGTTAGAGGGTTGCGGACTCCTGCTTGCGCAATGCGCGCCGGCGCAGAAATACCCCGCTGGAGGGCAAAAGAACAGGGATTTTCGATATTATGGCGCGACTGCGCAGCCGATCTGAAGGCTTCGCGACTCCAAAAGAGTCGATTAATAGTGGCAGTTGGGCCAGATCAATTCATGACGTCATGCGTCAAAGCCTTGGAGAGGAGTCGAAGATGCGCTGCTCGCCTCAGTCACTTTCGTTCGCCGCCGCGCTCATGCTCGCCTCGATCCAGGATGCGTCGGCTTTCACCGCGCGTTTTTCATGGTCGGGAATCAAACCGTGCGACAGGGTTTCGCCCGCCTTCACGATCATTGACGCGCCGAAGAACACGCAAAGCTTGCGATTGACCATGCGCGACGAAGACGCGCCGAATTTCCGGCACGGCGGCGGCGCAGTCGCCTATGACGGCGGCGGAACCGTGCCGCAAGGCGCGATCAAT
This sequence comes from uncultured Alphaproteobacteria bacterium, assembly GCA_963789645.1. Taxonomy (GTDB): domain Bacteria; phylum Pseudomonadota; class Alphaproteobacteria; order Rhizobiales; family Beijerinckiaceae; genus Methylocapsa. The sequence continues at coordinate 19,049 of CAWBLM010000015.1, forward strand.
TACATCGGCCCGTGCCCGCCAGCGGGCTCGGTTCATCGCTACGTCTGGACGATCGAGGCCTTGGATAAGAGCGGCAAGGTCATCGCGCGCGCGAACGCTGAAGGCCGCTTCCCCATCCGCTGAGCGCCGGCGCGTTTGGCGATAAGATCGAAAACCGTGCGATGCCGGCGCCCTCTCTTGCGGCCGCCAGCGAGCAGAAATTCGACGGATCGCATAAAGGCGCGCGCCGCGCGTTGTCACCGGCGCGGAAAGAAAGCAGGATGGGTCCGAATCGACGACAGAAGCATTTTCTCAACGCGAGCCGAGATCCGGCTTTTCTCGAAAATGACTGATCGGCGATGTCGGACAAGGAGTCCTCATGCAACGCCAATTTGATGTCTTCGTCGCCCAGGCGCCAAGCGGCCTCGCGGTCCATTGGGGCTGGATCGTAGCGCTCGGTCTTGGTCTCGTCATTCTGGGAGCCCTGGCGATCTGGCGGGCCAGAACGGCAACGCTGGTCTATGTCGTTTTTCTTGGGGCGCTGCTTCTCGCCGCGGCGCTCGCCGTTTTTGTCGTCGCGTTTTCGTTCACCGGCTATTGGACCGCATTTTTCTTCCATATCCTGTGGGCTATTCTGCTCGCGATCATCGGCTTCATCCTGGTCAGCCGCCCAGCCCTCAGCGCCGAGGCGATCACGCTGGTCATGGCGTTCTTTTTTCTTGTCTCAGGCGTTGTCGGCATCGGTTTCGCCCTGTTCTCCCATGCCGAAGGCCAATGGCTCTCGATTTTCGATGGCGCTGTGAGCGTGGCGCTCGGCGCGCTGCTCCTCTCCGGCTGGCCCGTCACGGGCTTGTGGGCGATCGGACTGTTCGTCGGGGTCGACCTCATCTTGAGGGGCGTGGCGATCACTACCCTGGGCCTTGGCCTTCGTTCGATCGCCCAATGAGATTTTCAGCCTCCGCCGAGGCTTGCTCCGCCCCGTCGGAGGCGCCGCGATGAGCCCGGCGCTGGCGATGACGCGCCTCGTCGACATCGTCTTTCCCGGCGACACCAACCATCACGGCACGCTGTTTGGCGGCGTCGCCCTCGCCCATATGGACAAGGTCGCCTACATCGCCGCCGCCCGCCACGCCCGCGTCGACTTCGTGACGGCCTCTTGCGAGCGCATCAATTTCGAAGCTCCGGCCAATCTCGGCGACATCGTGGAGCTGACCGGCAAGGTGGTCCGGGTGGGACGCCGCTCCCTCAGCGTGGAGGTGGAGTTCGTCGCCGAGGCGCCGCTTTCGGGCGAAAGGCGCCGTTGCGGCCACGCTGTCTTCCACTCGGTCGCCGTAGGCGACGGCCTGGAGCATAGCGGCGGCCGCCTGCCGCCGCTCATTCCCGGAACGGATGCCGAGCCGGAGGCGGATCTTCACATGGTCGAGCTGGTGCTGCCGCAACAGACGAGCCATTACGGCAGCCTTTATGGCGGGCATGCCCTCGCCGCCATGGGCAAGGCCGCCTTCGTCGCGGCCACGCGCCATTGCCGCAAAGCCGTCGTCATGGCCTCCTCGCTCCGGGTCGATTTCGAGAGCCGGATCAACAAGGGCGAAGTGATGGAGCTGGCGCCGCGCCTGACCGCCGTCGGCAAAAGCTCGATGACGGTCGAAGTCGAACTTTTGGCCGAGAATCTTCTCTCAGGCGAACGGCGCCGGTGTGGACAGGGCGCGTTCGTCATGGTGGCCGTCGACGCCCTGCACCGGCCGGTCAGCGCATCGCCGCCGGCGGCATAGACGCATGGGCAGCCTATCCTTGCCCGCGAAGGACTGCGCCGCCTGCGAGGCCATTGTTATTTTCTTTTGGAATTCAATGGTGGGCGCGACAGGGATCGAACCTGTGACCCCTACGATGTCAACGTAGTGCTCTCCCGCTGAGCTACGCGCCCGAACCCTCGGTGGAAGGGAACAGCTTCGGCGACAGGATATAAAGGCTGGCGCGAACGGGCGCAAGTCGCAAAGAATTCATATATTTTGCGGCCGATTTGGCGCCTTGATCGCTACGCGGATGGCGCCTCGCTCGCCGCCGGAACGTCGCCATCGGTTTGCAAGAGAATCTCAAAGCCGAGCGCGCTCAACGGCGCTGCGACGTCCTGGCGTCGTCGCAAGCGTTGAGAATCGAGGGAGCCGGATTCTTATCGCCGATGACTAGTCCAGAAGGCCGCAATCGAGGACGGCTCCCGCTCGAAGTGACTTTTTATGTCCAGGTTGCGAGTTTCGCGCTCGACGCGCTGTCCCGCGGAAGCCGCAATCACGCCGGACGGCCGTAAAATATCGACGCTAGGATAGGTTCGGTTTAGGATTTAGATGATCACGGCGTTGAGGCGCGCTGTGAGGCGCGTGCGCCTGCGCACGGAGACGGATGCAATAAGGGCCATGCTGTGGCGCGGATCACTCATTTGGGCTATGCCAGATGAGCGGATTTGAGCCGGCGATTTCATTTAAACCGGCGATTTTATTAAGGAAGCCTCTCTTTCTGAGTTTTTGAGTTGGGAGGGACTGAAATGACGCTCACCCTGACGATCGAAAACGAGCCGAGCCTCCCGAACGGGGCTCCCGTGAGCGTCAGGCTCACCGACAGGCGCGGCATCGACATCGGCCGCTCGGCTACGATCGATTGGCCGCTGCCGGATCCGACGCGCTTCATTTCCGGCCGGCACTGCGAAGTGCGCTATCGCGACGACGGCTATTGGCTGAACGATCTCTCCACCAACGGCACCTTCCTCAACGATAGCCCGAGGCGCATTCAGGCCCCGTACAAGCTCCGCCACGGGGATCGGCTGGCGATCGGTAGTTATGTCATCGCGGTTTCGATCGAAGCGGACGAAGCGCCGGCGCAGGACCTCCCCGAAACCGAGGGCATCGCCCCGGCGCCGGTCGGGCCGAGAGATACAGCCGAGCTCGACGCGCAAATCGCGGAGGCGATGACTGTCGAGACCGCGCCGCCCTATACGGCGGCCGAGCCGCGATCCGGCCCGCCGAGCGCCGCCGGCCCCTCTCTCGGGGACCTTCTCGAAAGCGAGCCGCAGCGCCGCGACCTCGTGGGCGCCGCGGCCCGCGAATCTGCGGGGTCCCAACCGCCGTTCACAATGGTTAGGGCGCGCGGATTTTTCGCCGCCCCCGCGCCGTCGCTCGACGCCGCCGAGCGGTCTGACCTCTTCGGGGAGCCGGTAGCCGATGCGGCCGGGGAAGCTTCGCCCGAACGGCCGTCGCCCGCGCAAGGCAAGGCGCCGGGCCCGCCTGCCGCGTCGCCGGCTTGCGATGAGGCTGGCCCTGGGCCCTTGAAGAACGAAGCCAAAGGTCTCGACGCCGAAGCATCCGGCGCTGCCAGCCTCGACGCCCGTAGCCAGGAGGCGCTGGCCTGGAGCGCGCCGCAGCGCGCGCCGCAGCAGGCGGCCGACTTTCCGCCGAACGCTCCCGGAGAAAAACTCTCGAGGGAGCCGCAAAACGCGCACGCCGCCGAGTTGCAAGCGCGAAACCTTCATGGGCTCGACCAGCAAATGCCGGACATTCCCTCGCCGGCGCCCCAAACGACCCCGGACCCCGGCGAATTTTTGCGCCGGTTCGCGAAGGGCGCTGGCATCCCGGAGAATGTTTTTGCGCGCCAGGACGGGCTTAAGGTCGCCGAAGACCTCGGCGCGCTGATGCGAATGGCGGTCGAGGATCTGACTCAATTGCTGAGCGCTCGCTTCAAGGCGAAGCGATTTGCGCGCACGTCGAGCCAGACGATGATCCAAGCGCTCGACAATAATCCGCTGAAATTCGCGCCAACCGCGGACGACGCCCTCAAAATCATGTTCGGCCCCCGCACCAGCGGATATCTCGACGCCAGGCGCGCCTTCGAGAGCGCGTTCACCGACTTGAAAACGCATCAGATCAATACGTTCGCGGCGATGCAGCAGGCTGTCCGCATGCTGGTCGAGGACTTCGATCCGAAGGCGATCGAACAGGCCGCCGGTGAGGACAAGGGTCTTGCGGCGCTATTTGGCGCTCACAAAGCGCGCCTTTGGGATCTTTTTTTCGCCCGCTGGCAGGCCAAATCGTTGCGCCACGAAGACGGGCTCGTCGACGCTTTCATGCTCTATTTCGCGCAATGCTATGATCAAGCGAAGGAAACCAAAAAATCGAAAGAAATCATAATCAGTCATGCGCGGCTCGCGCCGGGATTGGCATTTTATCCCTCGGGACGCAAAATCGACAGGCGCCCAGGCTTTCGAGCGTTGGCGAAGCGACCCTAACTTATCGCAATCTCGGGCGAGCAGGTTCGAATCGGACAGCGGAGGCGAAAGCGCTTTCGCGGGGAGCGATGATTGGAAACCTTATCGATCGCTTGGCCTTTCTGATTTAATGAGAGAAATTGGAGGAATCCGCAACTTTTCCGAGATCATGCTCATGTAGCGACAGAAAAGGCTGCGGCATGTCCTTGAAACAATACGAATCTCATGCGGAATGTGGCGGACGAGGCGGGAAACCATGCCAGAGATGAGGCGATGAGCGGGAAAGATCAGTCCCCGGACCCCGAAGACGACCGGACGATTTTTCGTCCGACGCCGCCATCGCGCGCGGGGGCAAAGCCGCCAAAGCCAAATTCCGAAGACAGCGCGCTGGTGCCGCCAAATCGGGTCGGAGGGCAGGCGTTCGGCCGAGCGCCAGCTCAAGGACCGAACGAAGACCGCACCGTTTTCCGGCCCAATCCCGCCGGGCGCCGTCCGCAGCCGCCGGGCGGCGACCAGACGCCAAAATCCCCGGCGCGGAAGCCGCCAGCTCCGGCGCCGCGCAAGGCCGCGGTTCAAGGCCAGGATCTTGCCGCTCCCAACGTCAACCCGATCATGCAGGCGGCAGGCCCGCTGCTGCTTCTGCTCGGCCGATTGCGCGCCGCGCTGTTGCGCGCGCCAGGATCGAATTTGACGGCGCAGATCGCGGCGGCGATCGAAAAATGCGATCGCGACATGACCAAAGCCGGCGTAGCGCCGGAGGAGGCCAAATCCGCCAAATACGTCTTGTGCGCGAGCGCCGACGCGGTGCTGGCCAATTTGCCCGCCGAGGAGCGCGGCGCCTCGGCGCAATCCGGCCTCACCACCCGCTTCTTCGGCGAGAACAGCAAGGGTCGGCGGTTTTTCGACGAACTCGAGCGCGCCGAGAAGGATCCGCGCGCGCATTATGACCTGCTCGAATTGTTTCATGCCTGCCTGATCCTAGCGTTTCAAGGCGGTCGCGGAGCGAGGCCGAGCGGCGCCGCGGCGCTCGAGGCCATCAGCGCCGACATTAGCGAACTCCTCCAAAAGACCGGTCCGGCGCCGCCGCAGGGTTTATCGCCGCGCTGGCAAGGCCAGCCGCTCGCCAGCCACGCGGTCCGGCTGCGCGTGCCGTTCTGGACGATCGCCGGCATCGTCGGGCTCTTGCTGTTTGCCGCCTTCCTTGGATTTCGCATTTCGCTCGGCCGCCGCGCCGAGGCGGCGGCGCAGAACATCGGCGAGCTGAACCCGCTGACGCCGGTGACGCTGGGCCGCAAAGTCGCCGTCGCGCCGCCGCCGGCGCCGCCGCCGACCCCCGCGCAGGCCACGCAGCTGGAACACATCCGCAACGTTCTCGCGCCGAACATCGCCGCGGGCACGCTGAGCGTCGAGCCGAGCGCCAATCAGATCGTCATCCGCATCGTCGCTCGAGACCTGTTTCAGCCGGGCAAATCGGCGATCCTCGATAACGTAAAGCCGCTCATGATGTATATTGCGATGGCGCTCGACGACGACAAAGGCGCCGTCAAGGTGGTCGGGCATTCCGACAACACGCCAATCTCCAATGCGCGCTTCGCCTCGAATTTCGAGCTGTCGCTCGAACGCGCGAAAATCGTCGGCGGCCTTTTGAAGCAATCCCTGTCCCATCCCGAGCGCGTCGAGACGGAAGGAAAAGGCGCCGACGCGCCGATCGCTTCAAACGAAACGCCGGAAGGACGGGCCAAGAATCGGCGGGTCGAAATCGTCGTCCCGCGCAGCGACTGAAGCAGCCGGCATGGTTAATTCGCGCATCCTGAAGTCTTCATGATCCGGCAGGCGAGTTCGATGAATAGAAAATTCTGGCTCCGCATCCTCATCAGCCTCATCGGCGCAGCCTCGGTGGCGTCGCTGATCTGGATTGCCGCGCCGCTCTTCGCCTTCCGCGACACCCACCCGCTCGAGGAGGGTGCGCCCCGCCTCGCGGCGATCGCGGTCGCGCTGGCTCTCATCGCCGGCGCCGGAGCCTATCGCCTCTACAGGAGGAAAGAAGGCGCCGAGCGCATCGCGCGCGGCATCGGCGCCGACGACAGCGACGCCCCGGTGCTGGCCGAACGCATGAATGAAGCGCTCGCCGTGCTGAAGAGCCGCGGCGGCCGGGCGAATTATCTCTACGACCTACCGTGGTATGTGCTGATCGGGCCGCCGGGATCCGGCAAGACCACCGCCCTCGTCAATTCGGGGCTGCAGTTCCCCCTCGCCGCGGGAGCGGCGCCGGGCGCCGTCAAAGGCGTCGGCGGCACGCGCTACTGCGACTGGTGGTTCACCGAGGACGCCGTCCTGATCGACACCGCCGGACGCTACACGACGCAGGACTCCGACGCCAAGGCCGATCAAAAGAGCTGGCTCTCCTTCCTCGATCTCCTCAAGCGCAACCGTCCGCGCCAGCCGATCAACGGCGTCCTCGTCGCGATCAGCCTCGAGGATTTGCTGACCCTTTCGCAAGAGGAAATCGCCGCCCATGCGGCGGCGATCAGGGCGCGTCTCATCGAATTGCGCGATCGGCTGAAGGTCGACTTTCCAGTCTATGCGCTCTTTACCAAAGCCGACCTCGTCATCGGCTTTATGGAATTCTTCGGCAATCTCGACGAAGCCGGCCGGGCGCAGGTCTGGGGCGCCACTTTCCAGACCATGGACAAAGCCAAATCGACGATCGGCGAGGCCCCCGAGGAATTCGAGGCGCTCGTCGAGCCCTTGACGAAGTTGGCGCAGACGAGACTCGGCCAGGAAAAGAACGCGGCCAATCGCGTTCTCTTGTTTGGTTTTCCCGCGCAGATGGCGGCCCTGCGGGGGCCCGTTCTCGGATTTCTCAACGCGATCTTCGACCCGGCGCGCTACCACATCAAAGCGGCCTTGCGCGGCTTCTATTTCACCTCGGGCACGCAGCAAGGGACCCCGATCGATCAATTGCTCGGCGCGCTGGCCAAGGGGTTCGGGGCCGAGGCGGTGGGAGCGCCCGCCTATTCCGGCCAGGGAAAAAGCTTCTTTCTGACCGATCTCATCCGCAAGGTGGTCATCGGCGAAGCCGGCTGGGTCGCGACCGGCCGCGGCAATCGTCTTCTCAAAATGGCCGCCTTCGTGAGCCTCATCGTCGCAGCGCCGCTGATCCTCGGGGCCTTATGGGTCGCCTATGCGAAGAACGCCGACCGCATCGAGCAAAGCCAACGAGCGGCTGAGAAATACGCCGCGCTTTCGCATGGGGTCGCCCAATCCGACGTCATCAGCGACCGCGATCTCAGCAAGGTGTTGCCCGCGCTGCATGCCCTGCGTTTCCTGCCGGGGGGCTACGGCGCCGACAAGACCGACGTCTCGGCCGGCGGCCTTGGGCTGAACCAGTCGGGGCGGCTCCGCTCGGCCGCGGATAGCGCCTATGGCGTCGGCCTCGAGCGCATGCTGCGGCCGCGCCTCGTCTACCGTCTCGAAGAGCAATTGGAGGCGAGCGCCAACAATCCGGCCGCGCTCTTCGACGCTCTGAAAGTCTATTTGATGCTCGGCGGCCTCGAGACGGTTGATCGTCAATTGCTGATCGAGTGGCTGGAGCGCGATTGGTCGGAAAATCTCTATCCGGGCCCGAGGAACGCCGAGGGCCGCAAGGAGCTCGAGCAGCATCTTGTCGCCATGCTCGATCTTGAAACCGGACATGGCTCTTTCATCCAGCTCAATGGACCGCTGGTCGGCAAGGCGCAAGCGGCGCTGGCCCGCGAGAACGTCGCGGAGCGAGCGCTGAAAATCCTGGCGGCGCGGGCGAAAGCGAGCTTGCGGCCGGACTGGGCCGCGAGCAAAGCCGGAGGCGCCGGCGCCGTCGTGATCTTCGACCCATCGATCGAGAGCGTCACGGTTCCTTATTTTCTGACCAAGTCCGGCTATGAGGGCTTTACGCAAGCCCTGCCCGGCATGCTCGAGGAATTGGCGCGCGATCGCTGGGTCCTCGGCGCCGCCGGCGACGCGCCGGCGATCTCGGCCCAATATGACCAATTGCGCGCCAATCTCATCGACGCCTACGCCAAGGCCTTCATCGGCGCTTGGCGCGGCGCGATAGACAAATTGAAGCTGCGCCGCCTGACCGTCGAGCGGCCAGCCTATCCCCTGCTGACCGCCGCTTCGTCCGTCACGTCGCCGTTCATCCGCCTTCTGGAATCGATCGGCGACGAAACCACCTTGCCCGCGGCCGAGCCGGACGTCGACGCCGTCCAGCCCGCAAGCGCCGACGATGCGAGCGTCCCGATCGCCTCCTCACGATCGGCGGCGGCCGCGGTCAATGCGGCGCTTGCACCCTACCACAAGCTGGTCGAAGGCGACCCTGGAGCTCGGCCAATCGATCGGATCTTGTCGCAACTGAACGAGATCCGCGTCAATTTGAGCCGTCTCGCGGCGAATGGGGCGCCGACGGACGAACTGGGCGAGCGCATCACCACCGGGGTCGGCAAGCTCAGGGCCGACGCCGCCAGCCTGCCGCAGCCTTTCGCGCGCATGATGGATGATGCGGGCGTAGACATTCTCCGCGAAATTTCCGATTCCAGCGTCGCGCTCACGGTCTCTCGGCTGCGCGAGAAGGTTACTTTCACCTGCCAGGAGAGGATCGCGAGCCGCTATCCTTTCGCCAAGGCCGCCCAGCAGGACGTCGATCTCGACGACTTCGCCCGCATGTTCGGACCGAAGGGATTGATCGACCAATTCATCGGTTCGTACGTCGTCGCCGCCGCCGACACCTCCGGCGCGCAATGGAAATGGCGCGACGACAGCCAGCTCGCCAAGCGGTTGACGCCGACGGCGCTGGCCGACTTCCAGCTCGCGGCCGACATCAAGGCGGCGTTCTTTGGCGCGGACCCCGCGAGCCCCGGCTTCACATTTACAGTGACGCCGCCCTCGGTCAGCGCCGCGCGTCTTGAAATCGACCAGACGGTCATCAATGGCGGCGCCGGCGCGACGACTGTGCAATGGCCTGGACCCGCCGAAAACCATCGGTCGCTGCTGACGCTGCGCTCGAACAGCGAGCGCGCGCCGATCCTGGTGCAGCCCGGAGTCTGGTCGATCTACCGCATGCTCGACGCGGCCCGCCTCAATAGCGAGGCGGCCGTGGCGACTTTCACGCTCGGCGGACGCGATCTCACCTATCGTTTTAGCTCCAGCCCGGCAACGCCCGGGGCCAGCCTGAAACCGCTCAACATCAGCCAATTGCGCAGCTTCCATTGTCCGGGCGGAGCCTGATCGCCATGCGCTGCGGGCTTTTTGGAAAACTGCCGGCCAAACGCGATTTCATCGCCGTGTCGGCGCCGCGCGCTTTTCTCCGCCTTTGGGAGCCGTGGCTGGAAAAGGGGCTGACCGAGGCCCGCGCGCACGTCGCCCAGGACGATTTCGCGGCGGCCTACAACTCGGCGCCGATCTGGCGTTTCTGGCTCGGACCCGCGCTCTGCGGCAAAGCCTTCGCCGGCGCCTTCATGCCCTCCGTAGACGCGCTCGGACGGATGTTTCCGCTGACTTTGATCGGCGCGTCGGCCAACGCCGCCCCGCCCGACGTCGATCCGCGCGAGGAGTGGTTCGCGGCGGTCGAGGCGTTGCTTCTCGACGCGCTCGATCCGAATGCGTCTCTCGAAGCGCTGATTAAATGGCTCGACGAGCTTGGCTGCGATTTCGCCTCGGCGCATCGGAGCGCGCTGGAGCGTTTTCAAGCGAAACAGGCGCCGCTTCGCGCAAAGACGATCTCTGAGGGCGACGATATCGCGACGCGCGCCGGGGCCGCGGAGGACGGCGCTCTGGGCATGATGTTCAAAGCCATGCGGGGAGAACAGCCGGGCTGCCCGCCGGAGGCGGCGACGTTCTGGTGGACGATCGGCGGCGGCGAGTGTCCGCCGCTGGCGATGATGCATCAATCGATGCCCGCGCCGGCCACCTTCGCCGATATGCTGAGCCGGCGCCATAGCCCCTGTGGAAACGCCGAGAAGGAGAGTCGCCTGCAGGCGATCGCGCAATTGGGATGAAACGATGAAAGACATGACCCGGACGTTCGAGAGCGGGGCCGCCACTGACGTCGGGCGGGTGCGGCAGGAAAACGAGGACGCCTATCTCGTTCTGCCGGAAAGCGGCATCTTTGCGGTGGCCGACGGCATGGGCGGACATCAAGCCGGGCAACTGGCCAGCGCCGTCGTCATCGACGCCTTGCGGAGAATCGCCGAGCCTTCCTCGGTGGCCGAACTTTTGACGCGCTGCCGGGAGCGGCTTGCGCGCGCCAATGACCAGCTGCTCGAAATCGCCGGCGAACGAGGCGGCATCGTCATCGGCGCGACGATCGCCGCCTTGCTCGCGTGGGAAGGCTATTACGCCTGCGTCTGGTCCGGCGACAGCCGCATCTATTTGCTGCGGCAGGGCGAAATCCAGCAGATCTCCCGCGACCACACGGAGGTCGCCGAGCTGATCGCCGAGGGGATTCTGACTGCGGAAGAGGCGCAGACCTGGCCGCGGCGCAACGTCATCACGAGAGCGATCGGCGTTTATCATGAGGTCGAGCTCGAGATCGCCCAGGGCATCCTCGAAAAGGATGACGTCTTCATCATCTGCAGCGATGGATTGACGACCCATGTCAGCGACGCCGAGATCTTGGAGCTTGTCCGGGGCAAAGGCGTGCAAGGCGCCTGCGACCAGTTGGTCGAGCTCACCATCGAACGCGGCGCCATCGATAATGTAACTGTCGTGATCGTCCGCTATGCGCCGCGCGGATCGACCGTCGTCTTCGCCCAGGATCAAACCCCGTTGGCCGACCGGATGCACCGATGAACCAAGCTGCGACATTCGAATCGACGCGGCCGATCATTCCGGCCGGGACGCAGCTGAATGGAATTTATGAGATCGACGAGCCGATCGCCGCCGGAGGCATGGGCGAAATCTACAAAGGCCATGCAATCCAGACCGGCGTCATCGTCGCGATCAAGCTGATCCGCTCCGATCTCGCCGGGGCAGAGGCCGCCCTCGCGCTGTTCCGCAAGGAAGCCTCCGCCCTGCACAACCTCTATCATGAGGCGATCGTCCGCTATTACGTGTTTTCGATCGACCCCGTGCTGCGGCGTCCCTATCTCGCGATGGAATATGTCGACGGCCAGTCACTTTCGACGATGCTGCGCGGCGGCCCGCTCGCTTACGAGGCCGTGCAGAGACTGATGCTGCGCATCACCGCAGGCCTCCACGCTGCGCATGAACGCGGCATCATTCACCGCGACGTTTCGCCAGACAACATCATCATTCCAGGCGGCGACATGGCCCGCGCGAAGATCATCGATTTCGGTATCGCGCGCTCGACCCGCCTCGGGGACGAGGGGACGGTGATCGGCGCGGGCTTCGCCGGAAAATACGATTATGTCTCGCCGGAGCAGCTTGGCCTGTTCGGCGGCCACATCACGCCAAGATCGGACATTTATAGCCTCGGTCTCGTCCTCGCGGAAGCGTTGCGCGGCAAACCGATCGATATCGGCGGCAATCACGTCGAGGTCATCGAAAAGCGCCGCATTGCGCCCAACGTCGGGCCGATCGACGAACGCTTGCGCCCGCTCATCGCGCATATGCTGCAGCCCAATCCCGACGACCGGCCGGCGTCAATGGTCGAGGTCGCGGCGTGGCGCGCCGACGCTTTGCCGGCCGCGCGGTCGGCGCGGCCGCGCGCTCCGCCGCCCGGGACGGGGAAGCCGGCGCAACCTGGATTGGCCTTTGGACGCCTGGCCGCGATCCTGGCGATCTGCGCCATCATCGGCGTCGCCGCCGCCGCGCCGCGCCTCTATTCCGCGCTCCGGCCCGCGCCGCCACTCGTCCCGCCGCCCCCGTTCCTGCAGAACGAGCCGCCTCCCGGCGCGCCCAAGGGGGCCGGAGCCGCGACGCCGCTCGCCGAGGCGCCGGCGCTGGGCCAGGGCTTGCCCCGATGAGCCTCGCGGGTGTCGAACTCGATAAGCCCGCCCCGGCCGCCATTCGCGGCTTTGGCAGGGGCGGCCGACTGGCTCCTCCCGCGCAAGGCATTGGCAGGCGCGTCGATCGGGCTGGCCCAGTTAAGCGGGCTTTGCTGTATTTCGAATCATTTTAAACTGAGCCTTGGCGCCTTTTGTCATATAGACTCAATCTAATCTTGGATTATGCGTTGCGATTTCATGTTAAGCGAGGTAATAACAAACCGTAGCTGTGGCGCTAAGCGCAGCGGTTTCGAATTTCTGGCATTCAAATGATTGTATGTTCCTGTAATGTCCTGAGCGACTCGACGATCAGAGCGGCGCTCGATTCGTCGGACGGCCGGATTTCCCCGCGCACGCCGAGCGCCGTCTACAAATGCCTCGGCTGCAGCCCGTGTTGCGGGCGATGCTTTGTGACGGTGCGCCAGATCATCAAAGAGTCGCTGGATACGGCGCATGCTCACCCGCACGAACATCCCCATGCCGCCGCCGTCCTTTGCGAAATACCCGCGCCCTGCGACCCGGCGCCCGCGCTCGCCCAAGCGTAGGGATCTTCCCGGCCATCCCTCAAATCTGGCCAACGGGCGCGTGACCGCCCCTGCTGGCTGGCGAAACCTGCGGCTCCAGCTCGCCAAGTAGCGTAGGCAGCGGCGCCGATGATGATGGCGTCGCCGGTTCATACCGAGCGGACGGCGAGGAGCGCGAGAACGACGCCGATCGCGTCCTCGATCAGCGCGGCGGGAAGATCCTTGCCAATCGCCGCGGCCAGCCGCGCGCGCGCTTGATAGCCGCCCAAGGTTCCCGCGAGGCCGCCCACTGCCCCTGCTATCAGCCCGCCGATCAAAGATCCGCCGGAGGCGCCGACGGCCGCTCCCGACACGGCGCCGGAGATAATTCGAAAGGCAAACGGGCCTGGGGTTTTGCGGCTCGGCGTTTGCGGGAGCTTGTCTGCCACAAGCTCCGCCAGAGCCAAAGCCGTGAGAATAAAGCGCGCCGCCGCCGCGCCGAGAAATGCGAGCGGTCCGCCGGTCAAATGCAGCCAGCCAAGATGAGCCGCCCAGCTGACGGCCGCGAGCGGCATGAACGCCCGAAGCCCGGCGACGGCGCCGATCAGGAAGGCCAGAACCAAGGGAGTCATCGCTTGTTCTCCGCACCGAGAGGCGGCGCCTTTATCTTATAGATGTAATATAAACAGGTCTCGCCGCCGAAAGCCGACGCCTTGGCAGGCGAGCATCGTCGCGCCGCTAAAAGGATCGATCGAATAGGGCCGCTCGTCAACTTCGGCCTTATTCGCGGCGGCGCTTGCCGCATTGAACCATCGCTAGCCGTTCCTGATGCTGCTATTGGTCGGCGGCGGACGACGCGGGAAGAAGGAGCACGGGTTGCGAAAAATTCTGATCATCGGGATCGGCGCCGGCGATCCCGACTATATGACGGTGCAGGCGATCAATGCGCTGAACCGCGCCGACGTGTTCTTAATTCCCGACAAGGGCGCCGAAAAAGGGCGCTTGCTCCAGCACAGGCTCGCCATCTGTGATCGTTATCTCAAACCGGGCGCGCATCGCTTCGTCACCTTTCGCACGCCGGAGCGCGCCAAGGATTTTACCGACTACAAATCGAACGTTGCGGACTGGCATGCAGCCATCGAAGAAGCCTATGAACGCATGTTCGCCGACGAACTGAGCGAGGCGCAATGCGGCGCGTTTCTCGTCTGGGGCGATCCGACGCTTTACGACAGCACCTTGCGCATCGTCGAGAAAATTCACGCCAAGGGCGCGATCGCCTTCGACTACGAGATCATCCCCGGCGTCTCCAGCGTCCAGGCGCTGGCGGCGAAACACAAGATCGCCCTCAACCGGATCGGCGAATCCGTTCACATCACCACCGGCCGCAAACTGGCCGAAAAATTTCCCGATGACGGCGACAGCCTCGTCGTGCTGCTCGACGGCGAGCAGACCTTCGCATCGATCGAAGCCGGCGAGATGGACATCTACTGGGGCGCCGACATCGGCGCGCCCGGCGAGGCGCTGGCCCGCGGCCGGCTCGCCGACGTGCGAGACGACATCAAGGCGCTGCGCGAGCGGCTCCGGCGCGACAATGGCTGGGTCATGGACGTCTATTTGTTGCGCAAGCCGCGCCGATGATCGGCCCGCCTCAAAGTACCTCGCTCGCTTCGAGCCGGCGCCGGATCGGAGCGGCCGCAAGACAGGGCGCGACGAAAAGAGTCCTGCGCCACGCGCCATGGGCCGTCCGCCCCGCGACGATCAGCCAGAAGGCCGCAAGGCAAACCACGAGAACGGCGCCGATGACCGACAAAAAGCCGAGATGCGTAGCGTTCGCAAGAGCCAGCGTCGCCAGCGTATAAACGGCAAGCGGAAAGGTGAAGCCCCACCATCCCAAGTTGAAGGGCATCCCCCGGCGCACATAAACCGCCGTCTTCAGCGCCGCCAGCAGCAGCCACCAAAGGCCGTAGCCCCAGAGGATTGCGCCGCCCAGAACGCCAAGGCCGAAAGCGACGTCGCCGACGCCGGCCAGCCCGGCCGCCGCGAAGACGCGCGGAGCGCAGGCGCCGAGCAGCAGAAGGCCGAGCGCGCCTGTGCCGATCGGCCCCAGCGCCAGCCAGCCGGACGCCGCCATGTCGCGCTCAGGCAGTTTGTGCAGGGCGAGGCGCAGCACAAGGATGACGAGAATGCTCATCGCCAGCGGCACAGAGACGCCCCACAGCGCATAGCTGATGACGACGACGGACAACGCCTCGGGCGCCGTAAGATGCGGTGCGAGCAAAGCGCCGCTCGCGGCTGCGACCTCGGCCGCGACCACCGGCAACAGCCAGATGGCGGTCATTTTCGGCAGGCTGTGGTCATGCCGCGTGAACATCAGAAACGGGATCATGAGACCGCAAGCGAGCGACATGGCGACGTCCGCCAGCCACAGCGCATGGGCGATCGCAAGCGCGCGCTCGCCCCAAAGCGGAATGCCGAAAGCGAGCAGGCCATTGACGATGGTCGCAAGCCCCATCGGAATGCACCCAAAGAACATTGACGCCGCGGGATGGTCGAAGATGCGCCGCGCGCCCTCGAAGAAAAAAGCCCACCGTGCGGCGTACAGGAGGCTGAACAGGCAATAGAGGCCGATGTTGAACATCCAGAGGGCCTGCGCGGCGTCGCGAAGGCCGGGAACCGGAAATGGAAATTGGTTCAGCGCCAGCGCCAGCCCGCCGGTTCCCATCGTGGCCGCGAACCAGTTGGGCGTGAAATGGCGCGTTATTTCGCGTAAGGGGCGGGCGCTAAATTCCGGCTGCGCCAAGGTTGAAAATGATGTGTCGATCTGTGTCATGATCCGGCTCCGCGTCAGGTTCCGGAGCCACATTTAACGCCAGGCATTCGATCCTAAAAATACATTATTTGCATTGAATTAATCTTCAAATATGATTTATTAGGGAGACCGGAACGAGTTCGCCATGACTCTGGAGCAGCTGCGCATTTTCGTTGCCGTCGCGGAGCGGCAGCATGTGACGCAGGCCGCGCGCGAATTGAACCTCGCGCAGTCCGCGGCCAGCGCCGCGATCGCCGCGCTTGAGGAGCGGCATAATACAAAATTGTTCGACCGGGTCGGACGCAGGATCGAGCTGACCGAGGCGGGCCGCCTGTTCCTCGACGAGGCGCGCTCGGTTCTGGCTTGCGCCGAGGCGGCGGAGCGCGCCTTGCGCGAAATCGCCGGCCTCACGCGGGGCGCGCTCGCCGTTCGGGCGAGCCAGACCATTGCCGGATATTGGCTGCCGCGCCATCTCGTCGCCTTCCGGCGCGCCTATCCTTTGATCGACGTCCGCCTCTCGATCGGCAATACCGCGCAGGTCGCTGAGGCCGTCCTGCAGGGAAAGGCCGACATCGGCTTTGTCGAGGGCGTCATCGAGGGCGAGCATCTCGACCTCGCGACGGTCGCCCGAGATCAGCTGACGCTTGTGGTCGGACCGCAGCATCCCTGGGCGGAGCGCGACGAGCTCGCCGCCAGCGAACTCCTTTCCGGCGAATGGGTGTTGCGCGAGCAAGGCTCCGGCACCCGTTCGGCCTTCGAGGCGGCCTTGCTGCGGCTCGGCGTCGATCCGTCGCAGCTGCGGGTCGTCATGGAAATGCCCTCGAACGAGGCCGCGCGCGCGGCGGTCGAGGCCGGCATGGGCGCGACCGCGCTGTCGGCGTCGGTCGCGGCGCCGAGCCTCGAAGCCGGCCTGCTGCGCCAGGCGCCGCTCGATCCGCCGGAACGGGCGTTTTACGCCGTGAGCCATCGCGCGCGCCGCCGCAGCCGCGCCGCAGAGGCGCTGCTCGCTATCATCGCGCAATCGGCGCCGGGGGGAAGGAGCCGCATCGCGCCGGACAAAACGGCTCCGAAGGCAGCGCGCTAAAAAGGCGATGCGCTCCGCCGGCGGCTCCACGCCCTTCCGCGCTTCTCCCTGCTAACCATGCTCAATTCTGTAAGCATACGCCTTCTCGTCTGCGTCGACCTGCGCAATCGGGTTGAAGCCCGCTTTGACTTTCGCGAGCGCGGCAAAAAGCGCCGGCTGGTTTTTCCGCAGGAGGGCGAGCAGTAGCCGGGGCGTAGTGCTCAGTTCGGTATCCAGAAACGTCGCTGGATTGATCGGGCGGCCATGGTAGTCAACCGGTTTCTTATGGTCTTCGGACCGATAAATATTCTGAACGACCTGGGCGATGAATTCCTCGTTATTGCCATATCCGCCGTCCAGTCGCGTTAGATTATTCACACCCTTCATATCCCGCGAGGCGTGGAGGAGCTCGTGCAGCAGGATATCGTCCGCGGCTTCTTTCGAATTCACCCGGGTCGTGCTGTAAAAAATAGTCGCGTCGCTGCCGGTCCCCTCACCGAGCTTCGGGTCGCCGTCTTCGTCGGTCCCAAAAGCCAAGCCCTTGAGCGTTGCTTTGCGCTCGCTTTTGGACTCCTCCACCGCTTGGTCGTGCGAATCCCAAGGCAGGTCTTGAAACACATAGGGCAGAATCGTCACCGAAGGTGATGTTGCAGTCATCTGGCTAAGAACCGCGCGCCCGGTGGCGTGATGGTAAATGAGGTCCAGCTGCCGCGTCACGGACCGCTCGTAGCTTTCGCGCATCTCCGCGAACTTTTCCCGGTTGGCCGGATCACTCTTCATTTTGTACGGATCGTAAAGGCGACGCCAGTCGTGAAAGGTAGGATAGCCCACCAAACGCCAGCGGCATGGAGATATGGGGTCGCGTGCACTTTCCTGGTGATCGGCTTCACTGGCGTGCCGAACATCGTCGTCTTGGCCACGTCGCTTCCTCCACAATTCCTTTCGTTTTTGTGAACTATAACGCACCGCGCCGGAGTGTGCACACGCACGGTGTCCCAGCTGCGCATCATCGGTTTTACGCTCGGGTGGGTGTGCGACCCTCGATCGACGCATCCGCGAAGGCGCAAGGCCTCATCCGTCGGGCTTTCGAGATGCCCTCGAACCGGAAGGCCGCCCGCGCGGCGGTCGAGGCCGGCATGGGCGCGACCGCGCTGTCGGCGCCGAGCCTCGAGGCCGGCCTCTCGCGCCGGGCGCCGCCGAGGCGCTGCTCGAAATTAATCGCGGCGAACCACCAGGGTACCGCGTCAACCGTGCGTCTTTCGCGACAAGTCTGTCGGCGAGCCGACGCGCATTTCCTGCGCCGACGAAACGCCTATCCGGTTCTTCTCGATCGTCGCCAAGCCTGACATCGTGGGCGCAGTGGCCGCGGCGGGCGCGTCGATCCCCGCAAGGCCGAACTCACGAGCAGCATAAACCCGTCGGGATCGATCACCCTTTTGTCTCTTGAAGCGGCGTACGCCCCGGCGCGTTCAGAGCTGCGCGGCCTCGCGTGATCTCATTTTGAGATCACGCTGGCTTTCCAATCGCGTTCAGCCTATTCGCGCGGCGATGGCCTTGGTCTCGAGATAATTCGAGAGCACCGCCTGGCCCATTTCGCGGCCCCATCCCGATTGCTTGTAGCCGCCGAAAGGCTGCGCGGCGTCGAAGACATGATAGCAGTTGATCCACACCGTGCCGGCGCGCAGCCGGTTGGCGATTCGAAGCGCGCGCGCCATATCGCCGGACCAGACGCCGGCGGCGAGGCCGTAGACCGTGTTGTTGGCCTCGGCGACGAGCGCGTCGTCGACCTCGTCGAAGGGGCTCGCAACAAGCACCGGGCCGAAGATCTCCTCGCGGACCACCTTCATCTCGGGCTTCGTATCGACGAGCACCGTCGGCGCGACGAAATAGCCGGAGCCGGCAAGTCCCTCGCCACCGCAAATCGCCCGCGCGCCCTCCTGCCGTCCGGACGCGAGATAGCCGGTCACGCGGTCATATTGCACGCGCGACACCAGCGGCCCCATCTCGGTGTCCTCGTTGAGCCCGGGCCCGAGCCTGATCTTGTCGGCCTGCGCCGCAATCCCCTCGACCACTTTGTCGAACAGATTGCGCTGCACGAAAAGTCGCGAGCCGGCGTTGCAGCATTGTCCATGGTTGAAGAAGATCGCCGCGGTCGCTCCGGCGATCGCGAGCTCCGGGTCGGCGTCGCCGAGAACGATGTTCGGCGATTTGCCGCCGAGTTCGAGCGAGACCTTCTTGAGATCGCGCGAGGCGGCCTGCACGATCAGCCGCCCGACTTCCGTCGAGCCGGTGAAGGCCACCTTATCGACGTCCGGATGTCCCGCAAGAGCCGCGCCCGCGGTCTCGCCAAAGCCCGGAATGATATTGACGACGCCCGCCGGCACGCCGGCTTCGAGTATGAGTTCGCCGAGGCGCAGGGCCGAAAGCGGCGTTTCCTCCGCGATCTTGAGAACGACCGTGCAGCCCGTCGCCAGCGCCGGCGCCAGCTTCCAGGCGGCCATCAGCAGAGGGAAGTTCCAGGGAATGATCTGGCCGACGACGCCGATCGGCTCCATCCGCGTCATCGAAAGGAACTCGGCGCCGGGCGCCGCGAGGGCGGAGATCGGGATCGTCTTGCCTTCGATCTTGGTCGCCCAGCCGGACATATAGTGGAACATGTCGGCGGAAAGCGTCACGTCGGCGGCTTTGGCGACGGCTTTCGGCTTGCCGTTGTCGAGCGCCTCGAGCGCCGCGAGCTCGTCGGCGTTGTCGAGGATGAGATCGCCGATTCGATGGATGATGCGGCCGCGCTCCGAGGGCGTCATGCGCGCCCACGGGCGTCCCTCGAAGGCGCGGCGTGCGGCCTTCACGGCAAGGTCGACGTCAGCCTTGTCGCCTTCGGCGACGTGCGCGATCGTCTCGCCGGTCGCCGGGTCGAACACCTCGAAAGTCTTGCCGGATTGCGCCGGGACCCATTCGCCGTCGATCAGCATTGGACGCGTGGTCGCGAGCCACTCGCGGATGGCGGGCGGAGCGACCGCCTTCGGCATGGAAATATTAGCGCGTATGTTCATGGACCGTTTCTCCCGTTCAGTCTTGTCGGCGGCGCCGCTTGAACGGACAGACAAGCGGTCGCGCCGGAAGCGGCGCCGCATGGCTTATCGAAGAGCCTTAAGTCACATAGTCCTGCGCGCCGCGAATTCAACGCGGAGCGGGAATTATGGCCCCGGCGCGCCGCCGGTCAGCAAAACTTGGCCCTCCGCCTTCGAAGTCATTCAATCGCAATCAAGAAGCGAATCAAGACGATGCATCCCGCCGCTGTCCCTGCCGGCGTCAGGCGCCGCCGAGGCGCCAATCGCCGATAGTGGGTCAGTTTGAATGTCCCGACCCGAAGCGGACGTCACTAAGACTACGCCTCGAAATTTCGCACGGAAATCAGGATCGCCAATTCCGAAACCGAAACGATAAGGAAGCGGCACTTATTCGACCCATGGGCATCACCTTGTGGACAAGCCTGACCGTTGCAAAACCTTTGGGTTCCCCCCAATCCTTGGCGGAGATAAATAACAGAGCGCAGGGGGGAAAAAATGCCACGTCTGACAAAGGCCGACATCGAGCAGGGGTTGCTTTCCGGCCAGCCGATCTCTTGGAAGGACGCGAGCAACAAGTCGGCGTCGATTCTCCTTGATACGGCGAAGCAGCGGCGACTTTTTTTCTTTCTTCTGAAATCGAAGGTCCGGGAAGTCAAAGGTCTGCCCGCTGATTTCGTTGATGGTCTCGCGGCGGCATTTGTGGCCGCAGGCGATCCTGCCGCCGACCGCGCGGTGACTGCCGCAGGTTCCGCAAGCGGCGGCCCTTGGAAAATCCACGCGGTTAAAGTGGATGGCTTTGGCGGCGTCAACGCCTGGAAAGGCAAGCCGCTGGATCTCCCGCTGGATGGCGAGAGCCTGTTAATCGAAGGTCCGAATGGAAGCGGCAAGTCCTCGCTGACCTCCGCTATCGTTTGGGGACTAACGGGCGAACGGCCCAGAGATCAGGATAAAAGCCCGTGCGACGAAGCGCGGCCCGTTTTCGGCGCCGACGACAAAGAAGCAGGGCACTGGCCGCCCGTTGCGACGTACCCCACCAGCCTTCTCGACCTCAAGCTCTCACCTTCCGTCAGTGTCGAAATCACGTTTCGGAACCCGACGGGAACGCTCGCGGTGGCCAAAAGAAACTTCGACGGCAAGAACACGACCGAAAGCGTCGACCCTGGCCTGCACATTCCTTCGATCCTGCTTGAAGCCGGCCTGTTGATGCCGGCGCGCTTGCCGCAGCTTCGACTGGATGAAGGCCGCGGGCGCCTTACTGACGCAGTGCAAAAACTTACCGGCCTTGACGACCTGGTCGAGCTGGGCACCTTCGTTCAGGGCCTTTGCCATAAGGGCAGAGACTACCTTTCTTACAAGACCGCGGAACTGACGACGGCCAAGTCGGAGTTTGATCGCCAAATCGAAAAGGCCCGTGCGGCTCTCGCCCCCTTTTCGGTAACCGTACCGAATTTCAAGCCGAGCGATACCGACGACACCGCCGGAGAAATGGCGGCCTTGGGCAAGATGCTGAATGACAAGGCGTCAGACCTGACAAAATTAGTATCGGGGGATTTGGCTGCCGGTCTCGACCTCGGCGACGCGCAGGTGCAAAAGCAGATCAGCCTGGCGTTGGCGGGTGCCGAACAGGATGTCAGTGCCGGGCTGGAGGCGCTATCAATTTGGAAGACGATGCAATCCGTTCATTCCGCGCTCGACGCGACCACACGCGCCAAACTGCGGGAGGCGATTACTTCAGGCCAGCAGGCTTTGGATACTGCGCTTGGCTTTTTTAAAAGGGAACAGGCCGACAATCGATACCGCCTAAAGGCCGCTGGCGCGCGATGGCACGCTGAACATGGCGATGGATCAATCGAGACCTGCCCACTTTGCGCGCAATCGCTTAAGGATAAGCCCGACCTGCAGAAGGAGCTTGATGACCTACGGTCCGCGGGTGAGGCCGCGACGCGCCGGTTGGTCGATAATGTCAATGCCATTTCGGTCGACCTAGAAAAGGCCGTTCCCCACCCGTTGAGACGGTATTTATCCGACTCACTTACCAAAACGCCCAAAGCGACGCTTCTGGCCGAAGTTCGCGCCAAATTCGTTTCGGCTGATCGCTACGCCAGATATCTGGCAAAATGTGCCGCGCTGGTTGACGCGGCATGCGCTCATATTCCTCCTGCCGAACTCGCCGTCTCCTTGGAAGGCGAGTCGGCGCCAGAAACGTTTGTAGTTGTGCAACGCATCCTAAAGATGGAGGGAATGTGCTTTTTGGCAGAGTGGTTCGAGGATCACTACGTAGCTTGGGAGACGTGGTGGCAAAGCCTCACTGTGGGCGAGCCGCTGCCGGAGGGATCAATCCCCGAGAGAAAATCGGAGTCGCTGCAGTCTCATCTGACAAGGCTCAATAGGTCCCTTGGTGAAGCGGAACCATACCGCATCGGAGCTGAAGCCATGCGGAACGCATGGAAGGAGGGCAAAGCCGCTGCAAAGATCGAGAAAGAGCATGCACGCAGAGCCGAAATTGCGGAAGCTCTTTCTCCAGTAAAAAATTTGGGCAATCTCGCCGAAGCTCAGGCGCGCACAGCAATTAATGAGCTGTCTGACCGCATCGCTAAGATTTATGGGGAGACTTATATCGCGGAACGCCTTCAGTTTCAGAAGGCCGCGTTGGAGAAGAAAACCGGCCTGGTGGTGCGCGGAAAATTCTCGAACGAGATCAGAATTGACGCGACGCTGGTGGCTAACACCTCCTGGCTCAGGGGCGTGCTATGGGCCTTCATTTTCGCGCTTCGAGAGGAGGCAGTGGAGCAGCTAGGCGGCGATTTCTTTCCGGTCTTGGTGCTGGACGATCCGCAACAAACTTTCGACAGCGAGCACCGGCATCGCTGGGCCGAGCAAATCGCCAAACTTCAAAAGGGCAACCCCGGAGTGCAACTTCTATTAACCACCCATGAGGAGCTGTTTCTGTCCTTTCTGGACATCGACGGTGTGAGAGGCCGTCATGCCTGATCTGCTCTGCAGGACTAGAACTCGGGCATGTCGGCCTGTTCGAGGGTGATGCACTCACTCGACGGTGGGACGTGGTGCAAAAGGACAAAACGCATGCGGCGGCGAGAGATTTCATGGCCGCCATTCGCGTGTTCGTCGAGGGGATGCTCAAGTTGATGCTTCGGGCCGAGGATGCAGACGTGACGGGGTCCGTTATCGGGGGCTGCCGCGATAAAATTTCTAACCTAAACAAAGCAGGCCTTGAGCCTTGGAACAGAGGCGCGTTTGCCACTCTTGCCGGCAAGTTGGGCAGGGGCGTTTCTGAGATCAAGTATATCGAAATCGCGCATCATGCATCCGGCGCTCATCTGGGAATGACGGAGGCGATCGATGTCGAGAATTATTGGCGAAAGACGCTGCGACCTGCCCTTGAAAAGGCCTTTCGCATCGCGCGTGATCACCGCGCCCTGCACGGCGGTTTGACAGCGCTTCACGCGATGCCGCCGACAGCTACCCTTCCCGAAGGATACAAGGCCATTGTTCGGGCGATCCAGTTGCCCTTGATCGGAACAGCCGCCGCTCTAAGCGACGGCCGAGCAGCAGACGGATGCATGGATTTCAATATAGAAGCTGTGTCCAAGGACATCATTGAGCTCAAAGATCATGCCATTTTCCAGATCACCAAGCCAACGCTCGAGCCAGTGGCGAGACCGGGAGACTTTCTTCTGGTGAGCGAGCACACCCGGCCCACTGCCAAGTCGCTTGTGGTTGCCATGAACGAAGACCGGCTCCTCGCGCGACGCCTAGAGATCGCAGACAATCACTCCGATGTCGCTGTGCTCACCGCGAACGCGATCAACCCAAGGTTGATTGCGCCGCCTGTCGTGTCCAAGCTTTCGACGCTATCGCTACAGAAGATTGTCGGCGTAATTTTTGATCGCAGCAAGAGCATCTCCAGCAAGCATGGCGAAATGGAAATATGCGATTGCGGAGGGGAGGCCTATGTTAAGTCGGCCTTCGCAGGTGTGCAGGGTCTTATAGAGGTCACTGGGCATAGCGCCGAGCCCCAAGCCCTTGACAAGCAGTTCCTCCTCATTGGCAAGCCCGTCACTTTCGAGGAGGCGGACACGCAGTTGGAGGGGCGCCCGGTTATCGCGGAGGATTCCACCGGCAGCAAATACTTCAAGCGGTATCGCGCCGGCGGTGGCGTGGTTATCTTGGAAAGCCTAGAAATCGGCGGCGCCTTCGCCCCAATCGTGCTTGGGCGAAAACAAGGCGCGGCGCCTTACGTAAATACGATATGGCCTGTTTTGGGCGTGCTCTTTGAACGGCCAAAGTGACCGCTACAAAGGGAAGGTGCCCTCTGTACCTATTGCGCCTAGGCAACTTAGACCCACGACACGATCGTCCAAAAAAGGTGACGCGGCACCGTCGGCTTTGCTTATAAACTGCGCGTTACTAGCATTTTAAAAGCGTGGACTGAACCGATGCCTCCCTATCGCTCCCGCACGACGACGCATGGCCGCAACATGGCTGGCGCGCGCGGCCTCTGGCGCGCCACCGGCATGAAGGACGCCGATTTCGGCAAGCCGATCATCGCCGTCGCCAATTCCTTCACCCAATTCGTGCCGGGCCACGTCCATCTCAAGGACCTCGGCCAGCTGGTCGCCCGCGAGATCGAGGCGGCGGGCGGCGTCGCCAAGGAATTCAACACCATCGCCGTCGACGACGGCATCGCCATGGGCCATGACGGCATGCTCTACAGCCTGCCGTCGCGCGAAATCATCGCCGATTCCGTCGAATATATGGTCAACGCCCATTGCGCCGACGCGATGGTCTGCATCTCGAATTGCGACAAGATCACGCCCGGCATGTTGATGGCCGCGCTGCGCCTCAACATCCCGGCGGTGTTCGTCTCCGGCGGCCCGATGGAGGCCGGCAAGGTCGTGGTCGGCGGCAAGACGAAGGCCCTCGACCTCATCGACGCGATGGTCGCCGCCGCCGACGACAAGATGGCGGAGGAAGAAGTCGCGGTCATCGAGCGCTCGGCCTGCCCGACCTGCGGCTCCTGCTCCGGCATGTTCACCGCCAATTCGATGAACTGCCTGACCGAAGCGCTCGGCCTCGCGCTGCCGGGCAACGGCTCGATGCTGGCGACGCACGCCGACCGCAAGCGTCTGTTCGTCGAGGCCGGCCATCTCATCGTCGATCTGGCGCGGCGCTATTACGAGCAGGACGACGCCTCCGTTCTGCCGCGCTCGATCGCCAGCTTCGACGCCTTCGAGAATGCCATGACGCTCGACATCTCAATGGGCGGCTCGACCAATACCGTGCTGCATCTGCTCGCCGCGGCGCATGAGGGCGAGGTCGACTTCACCATGCGCGACATCGACCGGCTGTCGCGCCGCGTGCCGGTGCTGTGCAAGGTCGCGCCGTCGGTCCCCGACGTCCATATGGAGGACGTGCACCGGGCCGGCGGCATCATGGCGATCCTCGGCGAATTGGAGCGCGGCGGCCTGCTTCACGCCGGCGCGCCCGTCGTCCACGCTTCGAGCCTCAAGGACGCGCTGGAGCGCTGGGACGTCCGGCGCACGCCGAGCGAAGCCGTCGGCGAATTTTATCGCGCGGCGCCGGGCGGCGTGCCGACTCAGGTCGCCTTCAGCCAGGGCGCGCGCTGGCAGGAGACGGACATCGATCGCATGACGGGCGTCATACGCGATGTCGATCACGCCTTCTCCAAGGACGGCGGCCTCGCGGTGCTCTATGGCAATCTCGCCGAGGACGGGGCGATCGTGAAGACGGCCGGCGTCGACCCGTCGATCCTCGTCTTCCACGGCCCGGCGCGCGTGTTCGAGAGCCAGGACGCCGCGGTCGAGGGCATTCTCGGCAACAAGGTCAAGGCGGGCGACGTCGTGGTCATCCGCTATGAGGGACCGCGCGGCGGCCCCGGCATGCAGGAGATGCTCTATCCGACGAGCTATTTGAAGTCGAAGGGGCTCGGCAAGGCGTGCGCTCTCATCACCGACGGCCGCTTTTCCGGCGGCACCTCCGGCCTTTCGATCGGCCATGTCTCGCCGGAGGCGGCCGAAGGCGGCGCCATCGGCCTCGTCGAGGAAGGCGACCTGATCGAGATCGACATCCCCAACCGGCGCATTCGCCTCGCCGTCTCCGACGAAACGCTCGCCCAACGCCGGGCTCTGGTGCAGGAAAAAGGCAAGGCGGCCTGGAAACCGGCCAAGCGGACGCGGAAAATCTCGACGGCGCTCAAGGCCTATGCCGCGATGGCGACCAGCGCCGCGCGCGGCGCCGTCCGCGACGTCGAACAGCTCGGCCGCTGACGACGCGGCGCACGTTTCACGTGAAACGCTGTTGACCAGTTTGGCGCTTTAGCCGGACAGTCCAGCGCGCCGATCCTGCGGGCCGCGGCCAGCTAAGCGTGATCCCCCCATCCTACCCCGCGGCGACGGCGCAGCTGTGGTCGAGGAGATCCTCCAAGTGACTGGCGCCCCCCGGCGCCCGCTCGGCGAGGAGGACGAAACCGGGCTTACCGCCCGCGAATGTCACGCCGATGACCGCCAGCGAGTCATCGCGCAGCGGGGCCGAGCGCGCGTCCTCGGCGAGGAGGCGGAAGGGGTCCAGGTCCGGCGCCTCGCCGAAGATGCGGCGGGCGCGATAATGACGGCCGAGAAGACGGAAATCGCCCCAATGCGCGCCGATCTCAGCCGATCGGCTCGCGAGGATGCGGCGGACGTCGGGGCGGACGCAGTCGATATGAATGTGCAGCTGGCTCTGGCTGCGTGCGCCCTGGCCGTTGATCGCCATGGCGATGTCGGCGCGCGTCAGATCCTTTTGCGCGTTTTTTGCGACGAGATCGCGCGTCGCCCAGGCGGCTCGCCAATAATTCGGCACGGCGTCGGTCCCGATCAGCGGATCTTCGATGCCGGTAAGGCGACGCGTCGGGATCAGCAGGAACTGCGTCCGCCCGACGAGATCTTTCAAAACCGCCCACCCTGCCTCCTCGCCGCGATCGAGATCGACCGATGCGCAGGGCGCCGGCGAGTGCAGATGGGTCTCGTCGAAAACGCACAATCCGTGGACGACTTTCCACAGCGCGTCATGGTCGACGGCGGCGGCGACCCCAATCCCGGCGAGCGACATCGCGGCGACGATAGCCGCGACGGCGGGCCTCGATCGGCGCGTCTTTGTTTCGGCTGACTGGGAAGGCGAAGGCGATTTGGTCAACATGCGGCGCAGGGGGATCCTCTTTGCTATTCACTATCCTCAGCTTCGCCTTGCGTCCAGCTTGCGCGACGAGCGCGCGCCGAGGCCACACGCGGCGCGATCAGATTGAGAAGATTTAAATGCTTGCGTGCGGCTTGAGGTCTGATATCAAAGTGAAACGATTTTCTAGACGAACGCACGGTTCCCCCGCTCGCTCCATCCAATGGCGCGAGGCTTTCTAGTTGTGTCGAGAGACGGCACGCCCTCAAGCCTGGGATTTGCAATGGGTCTCTCTTACGCCGCCATGGGCCGATGGCCAGGACGTCACCGAACGCGGGAGGCTTCCGCCGCACGACATGGGGTCTACACCTCGACCGCCGATCTTGTCGCGCTCCATTCCGCGGCGCGCGAAGTCAGCTTTTCCCCGCGTCGACCGGTGCAGAGCCTGCTTTCCAGCGCTCTCCAGCCCCATGAACCGATCTCCGTCGACGGCAGTGCGGCGGCGGATCGAACGATAGGGCCGCAGGCACGGCGGCCCTTTGGACGCGGCGGCCATGACGAGAAGGTCCGGCCGGCGTTGATTATCGTCGATCAGCGTCTCAGCATGTTCTTCGGCCTGCGCCGTTCGATGAAATCGGTGGCGGCGGCGGAGGCGGCGGCGCTTTGCGTCTGGCGCGCTCACGATCACGGCGCGCCGGTCGGCGGCGCCGTCTTCAATGATTCCTCCATCGCGCTTTTCGAGCCTCAGCTTGGCGGCCCCGCGGCGATGCGGCTGATCGAGGCGATGGCGTCGCGAAACGCAGAGCTGCGCGCGGATTCGACGCAGGCGCGAGCCCCGACGCAGCTCGACGCCGCGCTCGTCGCAGCGGCCGGAAAAACGACGCATGATCATCTCATCGTGGTGATCAGCGATTTTTACGGTCACGGTCCGCGCACTCGCGAGCATCTGATCCGGCTTTCCGGGCGTAACGACGTCGTCGCCGTTCTCGTCTTCGATCCGTTTCTGCTGGATCTGCCGAAGACCGGCGAGATCATCTTCAGCCGCGGCGAACTGCAAATCGACACGGAGTTCGGGGCGGGGCGTATTCGCAGAAGCCTGTTCGACTATGCGGACGCGCATTCGCGAGAGATCCTTGCTTTCGAGCGCGAGATCGGCGTCCCTGTGCTGCCGCTTTCCGCGGCGGAGGAGGCCGCGCCGCAGATGCGGCGGCTGCTCGACGAAAGTTTTTGGCGGGAGACGCGGAACTAGACTAGCGCCCTCAGCAGCTTGGCTTCGGACACGTCCATCCCGCCGAACTTCGCCTTCCACTTGCAGATGCTGGCGTCGCTGACCCCGTGCGTGCGGCACAAATCCGCGACCCGGCCGCCCGCCTCGTGCTCCTGCAATATCCCGATAATCTGCTCTTCCGAAAAGCGGCCGCGCTTCATGCTCTGGTCCTCAGGTTGGGCCAGAGCGAACTTCAAACTGGTTTAGACCGTGCCTATCCTGTTAACGCAGACACCCGCTACATGTAGGGTGCATCCAATCGCCGGAATAGAGTTCGGCGTAGGTCGGGGCCGCCACCCCTCCAGCTATACCGAGGAGCGAACGGAAGGCGTTGAAGGGGTAGAAGCGGCGGTTGAACCTGAACGTGAACTCGTTGAGGTAGGCTTGCAGATGCTTGGCGCTGACGCCGTGGTGGATGCCGTTCAGCCACGTCTTCAGATTCGAGAAGACGAGATGGATGATCGGCAGGAACTCATCGGCCACCTCCGGGTCGCCGCATTCGGCAATCGCGTGGTGGTCGTAGCCCCGCTTCCGCAGGCAGGCATAGCCGCTCCAATCATCGGTGATGACCAGCGTTCCCGGCATGACGGCACTCTCGACAAATCCGGCCAGCGATTCGGCGCCGCGGTCGTCAGCGACGGACAGCCGGACGCGACCGGCATAGCGACCATCCTTCCGCTTGTCCTGCGCCGTGCCCGGCTCCCGGTGGCGAACCTCGACGGCGGCCGTCACCAGCGTCTTGTGGTGGATACCTCGCCCTTCACCACGAGTCCGGCCTCCAACGTAGGTTTCGTCCACCTCAACATGCTCTCCGGCCCTGCCGCCAATCCGGTCCTGATCGGGTCGCACCATGCCCGCACGGAGCTTATGCAGAATGCCGAAGGCGGTCTCATATCGCGTCAGCCCAAGCTGCCGCTGAAACTGCACCGCCGACATGCCCTGCGTCTGGCTGGCAACCAGATAGGCAGCCCAGAACCATGTGCTCAAGGGCGTGTGGCTGCGCTCCATGACCGTGCCTACGGTCAATCCTGTTTGGCGGCGACAAGCGCGACATGTCAGCACGCCGGGCCGCGTGGCGATGCGGAACGGTTCGCCGACGGCGCCACAGTGAGGGCAGGAAAATCCATCGGCCCACCGGGCCTTTTCCAGATAGGCGGCACAGGCCGCATCATCGGGAAAGAGCTGTTGGAAGTCCGGGAGAGACTCCGGGAACGGAAGCTCATAGCGGTCGAGAACATCCATGTGCGTCAATCCGGTTACCGCACAAATATCTATCCCTAGCGGGTGTCTGCGTCAAGCGGATAGGCAGGGTTTAGACTACAGGGGCAACGTCATCGGCACTGCTCAATTATCTCCTTGGCGGCAGAGACGTACTGACCGGATCTTGGATGATTGCCGTCTCCCGCGCAGCAAATTTGTGGCGGGGCAGTGGAATAAGCATGGCGACCTGCCGGCGGTAACGGCGATAGTTCTCCCCGAAGGTCCCGATAAGATCCCGCTCCTCGAGTTGGATCCCGATGAGAATGTAGCCGGTCGTTGCCAGTGCAAACAGCAGATGACCTGCCGTCATTAAAGGCGCCGCCCAAAACGCCAATAGAAGGCCGAAATAAAGCGGGTGCCTCACATACCTGTAAATAAGAGTAGTTTTGAAGGAAGGGGCTGGAAGCTTCCGGTTGAAAAAGCGCGCGAAGACCTGAGAGAGTCCGAAAAACTGGAAGTGGCTGGTGAGGAAGGTGCTGCTGAGCACAACGATCCAGCCGATCCAATACAAGGCCATAATCGCTCCTGCGGCTAGCGGATCAGTTACAGACCAAACCGTGCTTGGGATTGGGCGCCACTGCCAGAAAAGCAAAATTAGCGTGAGGCTCGACAAAAGAACATAGGTGCTTCGTTCTATTGAAACAGGAATAAATCGCGTCCACCAGCGTTTGAAGGACTGCCTTGCCATCACGCTATGCTGCGCTGCAAAAAGGAATAGCAGCGCCAAGTCGATACCGATCGATTGTATCGGCGGGATAAGGCGCCCCCTATCGATCGTGGCAGGCAAGGAAAGGTTTCCCACGAAGCCAACCGAATACAAAACTACCGCCAGAGAGACCAGATATGCCACAATCCCATAAAGGACTGTCAACGTTCTTAGCAGGATATTGGGGTAGGCTACATTAAAAGAAGATTCGGGCGCTGACATAGGAGTCTCCGTAATTTGTCGCTACATTTGTTGAGACGGGGCCGGGGACGGCCAACATTTTTCTGACTTTACGGGCAGTCCGTCCCCTTTTCGTCCCTTAGCAATCCGAAGCCAGGCAATGAGCGCAATGTCTCAGGTCGATTTGCGGCTGTTCGGCTATCCTGAAATCCGCGTCGACGGGCGGCCGGTCTCGCTACCCCTGAGGAAAGCGCTCGCGGCTTTGACTTACGTGGTTGAGGCGCAGACGCCTGTTTCCCGCGATGCTGTTGCGACCCTGCTATGGCCGGAGGCCGATGAGGCGACAGCTCATAGCCGGCTTCGCCGCTTACTGCATCGCATGCACCAGTATCTCGGTGTCGGCTTCATCGCCTCCGGCCGGCTATCGCTCTGTGCAGCACCCGGCGTCGAACTTCGCGTGGACACCCAGACATTCGAGCAGGCTTGTCAGGAGGGCGACTTTGGAAGTGCAAGCCGCCTCTATCGTGCCGACTTTTTGGGAACCTTCTCCGTTGAGGGCTGCCCGGATTTCGATGAATGGGCTTTCTTCAGGCGCGAAGCGCTGCGGAGCCGTTTTATTCACGCGCTTGAGCGTCTCATTGAGGCGAAGCGCCTCTGTGGCGAGTATGGGGAGATGATAGTTCATGCCCAACGGTTTGTTACACTCGATCCCCTGAGCGAGACCGCGCACCGTCACCTCATAAGCGGCCACCTGCTGGCCGGTGACAACGCTGCTGCGCAACGCCAATATGAAAGTTGCGCTCAGGTCTTACAGAAGGAACTCGGCATTTTGCCCAGCCCGGATATCGCGGCACTTATGAATACGCCAACACACCTCTCGGATGCGGGGACGGTTTCAACATCCTACACAAGCAGCGAGGGCGTCCACATCGCCTTCCAGGTCATTGGCGGCGGGCCGCCTGATATCGTTGTTGTACCCGGCTTTGTGACGCACGTCGAAAGGATGTGGGGTGAGCCTTGTGCGAGGGCATTCCTGACGGCGCTCTCCAGGATCGGCCGCCTCATTATTTTTGACCGGCGGGGCATGGGCTTATCGGATCGCATCGGGGCGACGCCGGATGTCGAAGCGACGGCAAAGGATATTGCGACCGTCATGACCGCAGCAGGAAGCCGAAGGGCGGTCCTGATCGGTTGCTCTGAAGGGGGGCCAAGCTGCGTTTACTTCGCAGCGA
Organism: uncultured Alphaproteobacteria bacterium; assembly: GCA_963789645.1. GTDB lineage: Bacteria > Pseudomonadota > Alphaproteobacteria > Rhizobiales > Beijerinckiaceae > Methylocapsa. The sequence continues at coordinate 50,544 of CAWBLM010000015.1, forward strand.
CATCGCCGCAACGGGTACGGGGACTTATCCTATGCGGCTGTTTAGCCAAGGGTAGTCGGGCGAATGACTATCCCTTCGCATTGACAACAGCTCAGTATGAGACCTGGCTCCGGTGGCTCATTGGCCAGTGGGGCGGGCCAGCCGGCATAGAAGTTTTTGCGCCGAGTTTAGCAGGCAACCGGCCTGCCGAATCCTGGTGGGCCGGATTGCTGCGCTCGGCCTCGAGTTCCGGTGCGGTCAAGGGGGTGTTAGAAGCGATGCGCGATATGGATGTGAGAAGCCTCTTGCCACGCATCGCCGTGCCTACGCTGGTGCTTCATCGCACGGGCGACCGCGCCGTCCGGATCGAAGCGGGCCGTCACCTCGCCGCTGCAATTAGCAAAGCGCATTTCGTTGAGCTGCCCGGCGATGATCATTGGATCTGGGTCGGGGATCAAGCCCGCGCTATCGAGGAGATCCGCACATTTGTCCAGACGTCTGCCAAATAGCTACTTCAGCTGGGTCCCAGGCAAAGAGCGGATCGGCGCCGCCTGCGTAGGTCAAGCCCGCTTCGGGTCAATCGCTCGCGGGCGACGTTCGCGTGTCCATTCTCCGCGACAGACTACTCCAAGGGTGTAGGTTGCCCGAAACGCGGGAACGGCGCAAATTGACGCGCGACCCGGCCGCTATCGGAAAATCTCGGCTGAGATGGGTGTCCCGGCGGCCTGAAGGACCATAGAGCCGGCTGACGGGGAAGCGCGGCGCAACCTAGGGAGGACTATATCATGGGCTATGCAACCAAGAATCCTTATACTGGCGAAGTATTGGCGACGTTCCCGGACGCCACCGACGCCGAAATCGTTCAGGCTATAGATAGCGCGCACAACGCTTTTCTGTCCTGGAAAGAAACGACCTTCGCCGAACGCTCCAAGATCATGCAGAACGCGGCCGACATCCTGCGCAAGGAAATCGATGTCTACGCCCCGATACTGACCACCGAGATGGGCAAGCTGCTGGCCGAGGCGAAGGCGGAAGTGCAATTGTCGGCGGATATTTTCGAGTATTACGCCCAAAAGGCCGAGGCGCTGCTTGCGCCGGAGAAACTGTCTGTGGCCAATCCGGCCGAAGGCGAGGCGGTAATCGTGCACGACCCGCTCGGCGTCTTGCTGGCGATCGAGCCCTGGAACTTCCCTTACTACCAGATCGCCCGCATCATCGCGCCGCAATTGTCCGCGGGCAACACGATGCTGCTGAAGCACGCCGCCAATGTGCCTCAGAGCGCCGCCGCGTTCGAGAAGCTGATGCGGGACGCCGGTCTGCCGGAAGGCTGCTTCAAGAATCTCTACGCGACGCGCTCCCAGGTCGAGATGATCATCAATGACCCGCGCGTCCATGGCGTCGCGCTCACCGGGTCCGAAGGCGCCGGCGAGGTGGTCGCGGCCCACGCGGGCAAGGCCCTGAAGAAGTCGACGATGGAGCTCGGCGGCGCCGACGCATTCGTGGTGCTAGCCGACGCCGATCTGGAAAAGACGACCAACTGGGCGGTATTCGGCCGTCACTTTAACTGCGGGCAGTGCTGCGTGTCCTCCAAGCGAATGATCATCGTTGATGAGGTTTATGACAAGTTCCTTGAAAGCTACAAGGAGGGCGTCGCTGGCCTCCGCGCGGGCGATCCTTTCGATCCCGACACTACATTAGCGCCGCTCTCATCGCAGGGCGCGGCGGACGAGCTCAAGGACAAGATTCGTGAGGCGGTGTCCCATGGCGCCAAGGCGATCGAGGTCGGGCCCGCGGTTCCAAACCGGGGAACCTTTGTGCAGCCGACGATTTCTGACTGATATCGCCGATGACAATCCAGCGCGTTATTGGGAATTTTTCGGGCCGGTCTCGATGCTGTTCCGCGCCAAGGACGAGGCTGACGCCGTGCGCATCGCCAATGACTTTCCATTCGGTCTGGGCGGCTCGGTATTCACCTCCGACACCAAGCACGGCGCGGAAGTGGCCCGGAAAATTTCAACCGGCATGGTGTTCGTCAACCATCCGACGATGGTCAAGGCGGACCTGCCCTTCGGCGGCGTCCGTCGTTCCGGCTACGGCCGCGAACTGCTCGGCCTCGGCCTCAAGGAGTTCGTCAACCACAAGCTCATCGATGTCGTCGACATCGACGCTGAATTCTGACCGCGCTCTCATCCGGCGCCGCGTCTTGCGGCGCCGGAATGCGCTCGCCAAGGCGTCCGTTCAGTGGCTTCCGCCGAAACGATGAGGTCCGCCAAATACGCGGGTATCGCCCTGGCGGCGCTTGCCGGGGCGGGCTCCATTTTGGGAATTGAAGCGGCGGCTCATGCGAAAACAGGATCGCCCACGCATGCTCATGATGGCGTCTATTCGATCTACGTCGTCACTGACCAAGGTTCTTGCCGTAAATCTTACACGACAAAAATGGCGGTAAGCGGCGCCCAAATTTGCGCAACGGGGCATGCTCTTATACGGGGGTCCGGTCATATCGGCGCGGGGGGCGCCGTTTTGGTGACGCTCCGAGTTGTGCGCCACGCTGTGCATGTCACGGGCAAGATCCGAGGTCATTCTGGCTCGGGCAAGTGGTCGTCGCAAGGTTTGGGTTGCGGCGGATCTTGGCGCGCCACGCGGCAACGCCAGGCCGGTATTTCCGCGCCCATCACCGGCTTCCCTCGACCAAAGACCGCCCAGGCACTCCCCGTATCGTATCTTTTCGATTGAATGAAAGGATGATCGAACCGGGCCAGTGTGCCGATCCGCCAGCCGAAACCAAACGGTTATCGCTCACGCATCCTTGACGACCGGCGCGGTCTTCTTGCCCGGGCCGCCCTTGACCCGCTCGCGCAGCGCCTGGAACATCACATAGAGCGGGGGAATCGCGAAAATGCCGAGGAACGACGCGAGGATCATGCCGCCGAAAACCGGCGTCGAGACGTTGCGCCGCGCCAGCATGGCGGCGCCCGTTCCAAACACCAGGGGCGCGAGGCCGAGGATGAAGGCGAAGGAGGTCATCATCACGGGCCGGAAGCGCAGCCGCGCGCCTTCCGTCGCCGCCTCCAGCAAGGGCATGCCATGTTCGCGGCGCTCCTTGGCGAATTCGACGATCAGAATGCCGTTCTTGGCGGCGAGGCCGATCAGCACGATCATGCCGATCTGGCCATAAAGATCGAGCGTCAGATGGGCAAAAACGATCGCGGCGAAGGCGCCGAGAATGGCGACGGTGACCGAGAGCAGCACGGGCACCGGGATCGTCCAGCTCTCATAGAGCGCGACCAGGAAGAGGAAGGCGAACAACACGGCGAAGCCCAAAATGATCGCCGTCTTGCCTTCCGCGCGCTTCTCCTGGAACGAGATGTCGGTCCATTCGCCGCGATAGCCGGCGGGCAGCGCCTTGGCGGCGATATTGTCCATTGCGGCGAGCGCCTGGCCGGAGGAGACGCCCGGCGCGGGCGAGCCCTGCACGGTGACGGCGAGCCTGTTGTTGTAGCGGATCAGCGCCTGCGGGCCTATGACCACCTTGACTTCGACGAGGCTGCGCAGCGCGATCATCTGGCCGCCCTTGCTGCGCACGTTGATGCGGTTGATGTCTTCGACCGACGCGCGGTCCGAGGCTTCGGCCTGCGCCTGCACCTGCCATGTGCGGCCGAACAAATTCATGTCGTTGACGTAGAATCCGCCGAGCGAGGTCTGCAGCGCCTGGAAAATGCTGCTGATGTCGACGCCGAGAATCTGCGCCCTGTCGCGGTCGATATCGAGATAGACCGACGGGTTGCTAGCCGAGAAGGTGCTGAACACCCTCGACACTTGCGGATCCTGATTGGCCGAGACGAGGAGGCCGCGCAACACTTGCGCCAGCGCCTTCGGATCGTTGCTGGTGAGCGCCCGCAGCACGAAGCTGAAGCCGCCGCCCGTGCCGAGTCCGATGATCGGCGGCGGCGCCAGCGGAATGGCCCGGCCGCCTCGCACGGCCGCAAACTTTTGGCCCAACCGCTGGATGATCGCGGAAGCGCCATCCGCCTTATCCTCGCGCTCGTCGAACGGCTTTAGCGACACGATGACGAAGCCGGCGTTGGGCTGCGAATAATTGTCGATGAAGTTCAGCCCGATGATCGACGAATAATCCTCGATCGCATGCTCCCCTTTCAATATCTCTTCGACTTGCTTGATCACGTCGGTGGTGCGGCCGACGGAGGCGGCGTCCGGCAATTGGACGACGACGAAAAAAGCGCCCTGATCTTCTTCCGGCAGGAATCCCGTCGGCGTGATCTTGTTGAGGCCGATGACCCCGGCCATCGAGGCGACGACCATGACGAGGCCAATAATCGAAATGCGCACCAGCCGCGCGACGACTAAGCCATAGGCGTCGCGGACATGGTCGATGCCGCGCATGACCGCTCCGATCGGCCCGCGGCGCGGGCCGTGGTGCGGCTTGAGCAAAATGGCGCAGAGCGCCGGCGACAGCGTCAGGGCGTTGATCGCCGACAGGAACATCGACACCGCGACGGTGACGGCGAACTGGCGGAACAATTCGCCGCTGATCCCGGGAATGAATGCGACGGGCACGAACACCGAGAGAAGCACCAGCGTGATGCCGACGATCGGGGCGGTGATCTCCGCCATCGCCGCCTTCGTCGCCTCGGCCGGCGTCAACTCGGGATGCTGCTCCATTTTGGCTTCGACCGCCTCGACGACGACGATCGCGTCGTCGACGACGATGCCGATCGCCAGCACCAGAGCGAGGAGAGAAACGGTGTTGGCCGAATAGCCGACCGCGTTCAACACGACGAAAGTGCCGATCAGGCTGACCGGCACCGCGATCGTCGGGATCAGCGTCGCGCGCAGACTGCCGAGGAACAGGAACACCACAAGAACCACGAGGACGAAGGCCTCGACGAGCGTGTGCTCGACGGCCTCGATCGTCGCGGAGACGAAGGTGGTCGGGTCATAGGTGATCTTCCAGGCGAGATCTTCGGGAAAATCCTTTTCGGCGCCGGCGAGCTTCTGCTTCACCGCCTTCAAGGTTTGCAAGGCGTTGGCGCCCGGCGCCTGATAGAGGCCGATCAAGGTGGCGGGCACGCCGTTGAGCCGCGTCGAGCGATCGAGGTTCGCGGCGCCGAGCTCGATGCGCGCGACGTCGGAGAGCCGCAGCACGGAGCCGTCGGGGTTGGTGCGGATGATGATCTTCTTGAAATCGTCGACCGAGGAGAGACGGCCCTTGGTCTGAACGTTCAGCTGTAATTGCTGATCATTGGAGATCGGCCGCGCGCCGATGCGCCCGACCGCGGCCTGAACGTTCTGGGCTTTGATCGCGCCGATGATGTCGGCCGAGGTGAGTCCGAGGCCGGTCAGCCGGTCGGTCTGGACCCACACCCGCATGGCGTAGTCCTGCGCCGCGAACAGCTTGGCGTCGCCGACGCCGGGTGTGCTCTTGATGTCGTCGAGGAGATTGATCGTCGCGTAATTCGAGATGAACAGCTCATCGTGCGTTTGCTTCGGTGAATAGACGGCGATCACGCCGAGCAGAGCGGAGGACTGTTTCTTGACCCTGAGGCCCTGCCGCTGAACGTCTTCCGGCAGTTTCGAGAGGGCGACCTGCACCCTGTTGTTGACATTGACGGTGTTGATGTCCGGGTTGGTTCCGAGCTCGAAGGAGACGAGAAGCGAATAGCTGCCATCGTTGCCATTGACGCTCTTCATATAGATCATCTTGTCGACGCCGACGATCTCGCTTTCTAGCGGCTGGGCGATCGTCGAATTCGACCACGGCGGCGGAGGCGCCGGGATAAGTGGTGGATACGGAAACCTGCGGCGGCACGATGTCCGGGTATTGCGCGAGCGGGATCACCAGCAGAGACACCAGCCCCGCGATGGTCGTCACCAGCGCGATGACGATGGCGAGCCTAGGCCGGTCGACGAAGACGGAGGAGAGCATCGTTCAGCCCCGCCCGACCGTCTGCACCGCCGGCGAGGCGATCACCGGCGCGCCGGGGCGCAACGCCTCCATGCCTTCGACGATGACCTGCTCGCCGGCCGAGAGCCCGGAATCGACGATCACGTTCGGCCCGACTTCGCCGCCGACCTTCAAGCGGCGCACGACCGCCTTGCCGTCCTCGACGACGAAGACATAGACGCCCTGCTGGTCGGCGATCAGCGCCGCCTGGGGAACGAGAATTTTCTCTTCCGGCTTCTTGCCCTCAATGGAGACTTTAACGAGCTGGCCGTCGATCAGCCGCCCCTTCGGGTTCGGAACGCTAGCGCGCACCGTGACGGCGTCGGTCGCCTTGTCGACCGAAACATCGACGAAATTGAGCTGGCCGGGATACTCATAGGCGGATCCGTCGGAAAAGCGAATTTTGACGGTGACCGCCGCCTGCCCGGTTCGGCGCTTCTCGCTTTCAAATTGGAGAAATTCGCGCTGGCTGACGGGCACGACGACATACATCGGGTCCTGACTGACGATCGTCGTCAAGATGCCGCTGTCGGGTCCGACGACATTGCCTTTGGTGACGCTGGTACGGCCGATCAGGCCGGCAATCGGCGCCGTGATCTCGGTATAGCTGAGATTGATCTTCGCGGTCCGCAGATTGGCTTCGGCGACGAGGACGTCGCCTTTCGCGGTCTGCTCCTCGGCGAGCCGCTGGTCGCGGACGGCGGCCGAGCCCGATTGAGTCTTGAGCAGCGTCTCGGCGCGACCGAGCTGACCCTGAGCGTTCGCCTCCTGTCCCTGCGCCTTGACCAGCGCGCCTTCGGACTGCTGCACCGCGGCCTGGAACGGCTCCGGCTCGATACGGTAGAGCGGCGCGCCTTCCTTGACGACGTCGCCCTCCTTGAACAACACGTCCTCCAAATAGCCGGTGACGCGGGCGCGCACGCTGACGCGCTCGACCGCCTCGACGCGGCCGACGAATTCCTTGGCGGGGTTGATCGGGGCCTTTTCGGCCAGAACAGTGCCGACGCGCGCCGGCGCCGGCGATTGGGCCGACGCGGAACACCAAGCGCCGGTCGCGAGAGGAATCATTAAGCCGATCGTCGCGGCGAAGATCGATAGGCGCATCGCTTTGCTCCAGGGTCGGCAAGCCCGGCATTGGGTGTTAGCGCGCTTGCGTATGTCGGCGATTTGAGCCCGCAGGCGGTCGAAAGCTGAAAATCGAAGAAGCAAAGTTGACGGAGATCAAGCAGCGCCTTGAGTTCGGGCTGCAGCGTGCTCAATTCACCCTTGAATGTCAATTGGCCGCGGGCGCCTCGGCGGCGAGGGGCGGAAGCGGCGACCGCGGCGCGGGGCGGCGGGCGGACGGCCGCGCCACAATTACACCCTGCCATAGACGGTTACGGCGGTCCATGTGGATGGATCGGCAAGCCCTGTCGAGACGGCAAACGCCATCCGCGCGAACCTGAAGAAATCGGGCTCCGGTCGTTGGGATACGACGCTTGCGGCTCAGTAATGAAGCGATTGATGCAAACTAAATTGCGCTCGGGGAAATTGCAGTAGCTAAGCGGATCAGTGTCACGCTACTCGGCGTCCCTTCGCACGGCTATGATTTCTGTCCGATACCAAGGGGGGCCTTGCAGCGCGCTATAAAAACTTAATCAGTGGCCCTGGCAAACCCCCGACCAGTGCGTAAACCATTGCCGAACACTTCCAGCTCACGATACGGACCGATCGTGCAAATTCCATCCAAGGCAGCGCGGAGTAAATCCGCGTAAATTGGTTCCACCTCAACCTGAACGGCAACCCTCGGATTTCCTGAAACGATAGTCGCACTCGGAACGGGCTTGATCATTTCGCCAATATCAAACCGAGCGTTTTCGCGGACAACCTGCCGTAAACTGGCCTTATTGAGACTTACAAGCAACTTCATTGTCCTGGCCGTCACTGACATAACTCGACGTGAACCCTCGGACCAGGATGCTAGCAATCAAGCATGAAACCTAGCTATTCCTGAACCCTCGAATTCAGACGCGATCCTCGAAGCGAAACACATGTTTTTGAATTTTTGACGGACCCACCTCGTCCTGTCAAGCGACGGCTCGAGTTTAGAATAAGCGTCATCCTGTGCCAAGGCAAGAGCGATTAATCCCGTGACCATCGGCGCGGCGAAGGAAGTTCCGCTGACGTCCCAGCCACACTTTCCTTCGCGCGCAAACACGATCCCCACGCCAGGCGCGAGCACATCTAACCCGTCGCCACGAGAGGTACTGAACCAAGCGTAAATATCACCAAAATCTGGGACGTGGCCGCGCCTATCGGCTGCAGCGCTTTCCACGTTATGCCAGCGGCACAAGGTTCCGTCGGGTCCCCAATCATAAAAGCCCAATGCCCCAACACCAACGCATTCCTGCAAACGAGCAGGAAAACAAGGCCGAGACAGTCCCGGACTGTTCCCAGCAGCAGCTACGATTGTGACACCTTGCTCATGTGCGATCTCAAGAGCTTCCCGAAGGTTATTGTCTTCGTCCGGGCTACCCCAGCTAAGATTAAGAATATCAACCTTTTCTGCAAGGACCAGGTCTATTATCGCTGTGAATGCTAATGCTGGATCAATTTTTCCTGATATATTCGACGCATCGGCGAAAATAACTTTAGAACTTGGCGCGATTGCCAGCCGAGATGCTGCATTCGATCGATCGGCGAGCAGTCGGCAGACCACTTCCCCGTGCCCCCAACCATACGTAGGCAATGAAAGCTTTGGGTTAACGATGCCGTCCGGGTCACTCCAAACCTTGACGTTCTCAAGACCGTCTCCTTCCCTAAAATGCGCATCTATTACCCCAATCTTGATTTCCCTCGCCGTGCCTCTGAATGTCCGGGACGCCCATGCATCTCAGCCACCACGCAGGCTCACGAAACCTTTCGATTTCCTTAAATATATAGGTTTTGAAGTTTTCAATTTTCTCCGCTTGGATCGCCCAGAATCCGGGAAGCCTCGATACGGCGACAAGATCCTGTATTGTTGCGTTGGATGGAAGACTGAAGCGGACAGTCCCCGCGCGATCGCACATCCGACAAGGAGACTTGTCGCGACCATCTACAGTATAAAACAATGTAACGTCGGCCATCGCCGACTGACCGTCGGGATAAATAAAGGTTAGCGTAACGATTTTGTTCAAAATAAACCCCTATTTGCGCGACTTCCCTTCCAGCTTAAGTAATCTTTCCCCCAAGCAAGCCAAATATAGCGCCGAGGCCAGCTTTCCACCCGAAACCAAGCGATTTCGAAAGTTGCTTGCTGACTTGGAGTTGGTTGGCTCCAGACGAACGCAAGTGCGATTTGCAGAAGAACGGACAACACCGTGATGCCCAAAACTCCCAAAAAAACAAGCTTGAACGGCGGTCTAAGCACTATCGAGTCCGACACATTAGGCGTCGGCGGCACCGGTCCCGCTTCGCTCGCACCGCGCTGATAGTTTTGAAGATCAAATTCTGTCCTCTGCAATGGCTCGCTGCTCGGCAGCGTTACCGTGGTCTTCGTTAGAGGAGACAAGAAGGTCGATGTTACTACGGCTATTGCGGTGGGTATAAAAAATTTTATGGTCATTTTTACATAACCCCTATTTTGCAGATTTTTGAAAACTAACAGTGTTGCCAAGCTGCGGCAATATGCTGTGGGCGAGAGCTATACGGGAATTTGGGTGACGAATTGATCAGGCGGAGTTCTGTGAGCGGCCTTCAATAACCGTCTCGGAGAATTTTACGCCTTGGATGACTTTCGGCAACGACTTTTCGCCATTGAATTGCCGCAAATTTTTCATGCATCCATGATTAGCTTGAACAACATCAGTTGGACATCACTATACCCCGAAGGAAACATAGAAAGAAATTTCGACAAATACTGACTACGCTTGGCGCAAGCTGCGCGACTACGCGGCAAATTCATCGAGCTTGTCGAAATGCTCGGCCAGCAGATAGTAGAATGTGAGGCGCGACTTCAGCCGCTCGTCTTTCATCGCCTCGCAAACGGCTTTGATCGCGCCGTCGAGATCGCCGCCCGAAAGTCCCAATTTTTTCTTCAAGAAATTTTCGCGCACCGTTTCGACCTCCGCCGGGTCGGAACAAGCGACATACCGGGAATTGGCGTTGCTCAGCACGAGGCGATAGGTCCTTTCCATCGCGGCCACGACGGCCTCGTTCACCGGCTTCTTGGCGTATTTCTTGATGTCGGCAAGGTGATCGGTCATGCAGGGCGTCCCTCTTTCCTTTGGCCGCGCCGGCAACTCGTTGATTCGAAAGATCCGGCTGATCAAAATCCTCACACAATGGCGGCGCCGTCAAGATCCTTGACCGGCCCGGCGCGCGTCGAGGCTCAAGGCGCCGCCGCCAAAGGCCGCAACCTGAAGGAAGCCGCCCGCTATGGCGAGGTCCTTGAGGAAATGAAGCATCTCATTTTGCTCGGCGAGATGATGATGGAAGACGAGCGCGGTGGCGATCGAATAGAGCGCGAGGCCCAAAGCGACGATTCTGGTCTGATAACCGATTAAAAACAAAGCGCCGCCGCCAAGCTCGACGAGGATCGAGATCCAAAAAGCGAGCTCGGGAAACGGCAGGCCCTTGGCGACGATATAGGCCTTGGTCGCGGCCGGCGCGGCCAGCTTGCCGATGCCGCTGACGAAAAACAGGGCGATCAGCAGCAGCCGGCCGATGGCCCCCGCATAGCTTTCGACATCGATCATGGGGTGGACCCTTCGCAGAAAAAGGCGGCGTTGGCCGCCCGGCTTGTGAAAAAATCCGTCAGCCGTGCAGCTTTGTTGCGACCTCGGCGATCTTGCGGCCTTGATAGCGGGCGCCGTCCAATTCATTGGCGCTCGGCTGCCGCGATCCGTCGGTGCCCGCGATCGTGGTTGCCCCATAGGGCGCGCCGCCCGTGATCTCATCGAGCCGCATCTGCCCGCCATAGCCGTAATCCATGCCAACGACGACAAAGCCGAAATGCAGCATGTTGGTGATGATCGAGAACAGCGTCGTCTCCTGGCCGCCGTGCTGCGTGCCCGTCGAAGTGAAAGCGCCACCAACCTTGCCGTTGAGGACGCCGCGCATCCACAGGCCGCCGGCCTGATCGAGAAAACTGGCCATCTGCGAACTGATCCGCCCGAAGCGCGTCGGCGTTCCGATAATGATCGCGTCGTAATGCTCGAGATCGTCGATGATTGCGACCGGCGCCGCCTGATCGAGCTTGAAGTGGGATTTCTGAGCGATTTCAAGCGGCACGAGCTCAGGCACGCGCTTGATGTCGACGGTCGCGCCGGCGGCGCGGGCGCCCTCGGCGACGGCCTCAGCCATCTTCTCGATGTGCCCATAGGCGGAATAATAGAGAACAAGAACTTTCGCCATGTTTGATCCCCTTCGGATGATTATTTCTGCATTGTTCAATGGCGCGGGCGGCGAGGACTATCATACGCCCGCGCCGCTCAAAAGCGATCTAGGCCGCGTCGACCAGAACAATCTCTGAATCTTCGAGAGCGGCGATTTTCAAGACCGCCTCGCGCCGGATCGCCGCCCCGTCGCGGGCGTCGACACGCGACGCCATTGACCTCGACTGATCCCTTCGCCGGTACAAGATAGCCGTTGCGCTCGGCCCCGAGCGGATATTCGACGACCTCGCCCGGTCTTGAGGGTCGCGCCCAACACCCGCGCATCGGCGCGGATCGGCAGGGCGTCGGCAGTCATCCGCAAAGCCGCTCGCCAGGGCGACGAGACGCCCGTCGCGGTCGGATTTCGGAAAAGGCTTCGCCCCCCAGGACGGCGCGCCGCCGCGGCCTCTCGGCTCGATCCAGATCTGGAAAATTTTGGTCGGCGCCGCCTCGAGATTATATTCGGAGTGCCGGATGCCGGTCCCCGCGCTCATCACCTGAACGTCGCCGGCTTTCGTGCGGCCTTCGTTGCCGAAACTGTCCTTATGCGTGATCGCGCCCTCGCGCACATAAGTGATGATCTCCATGTCGGAGTGGGGATGGGCGGGAAAGCCCGTGTTCGGCGCGATCTCGTCGTCATTCCACACGCGCAGGGCGCCGACCCCCATGCGCTTCGGGTCGTAGTATCCGGCGAACGAAAAATGATGTTTGGCCTTCAGCCAGCCGTGGTCTGCGCCGCCAAGTCCGTCGAAGCTTCTGCGTTCGATCATCTCAATCCTCCTAAAAACGAAGTCAGGAGCGGGAAATTTTTGCCGTCAGGCTTCGTCTCAAAAACAACTTTGGCCTCGACGCCGAACCTTCGCCTTTGAGGGATCAGGTCCTAGCCAGCCCCGCAAATCTATGCCAGAAGATGGAATAAAAAATAGAAAGCTCGGAAAGACACTCTTTCGAGAATTTAATGCCTGAGCTGCCCGATTTCGAAGCGATGGCGATCTTCGCCAGAGTGGTCGAGACGCGCTCGATCGCCGCCGCCGCGGCGGAGTTGCGGCTGTCCTCGCCAACGGTTTCAAAGGCCCTGAGCCGCCTCGAAAAACGGCTCGGCGCGCGGCTGTTCAACCGAACCTCGCGCCGCCTCGCCCTTACCGATGCGGGCCATCAGCTCGCCGAACGCGCAGGCCGCCTCGTCGCCGACGCCGAGGCCGCCGAGCACGAACTACTCGCGCAATCAGCGACCCCGCGCGGGCTCGTCCGGCTGGCCGCGCCGATGTCCTTTGGCCTCCGGGAAGTGGCGCCGATCCTGCCGGGGTTTCTTGCGCGCTATCCGGAGATCTCGATCGATCTGCATCTTAGCGACGCCATCGTCGATCTCATCGGCGACGGCTTCGACGCGACCCTGCGCCTCGGTGTCCTGCCGGACTCCTCGCTGGTCGCGCGCCGCCTCTGCTCCGCGCCGCGCTACACCATCGCGTCCCCTTCCTATCTGCAGCGGCATGGACGACCGACGCACCCCGCCGAGCTCGCCGATCACGTCTGCCTCGACTACACCTATCTTGCGACGCCCCACGTCTGGCGCTTTTCCAATGCGGCCGGCGAAGAGGTCGCCGTCCGGCCGAAAGGGCGGCTGCGCGCCAATAACGGCGATGCCTTGATGCCGGCTTTGATCGCAGGCCTCGGCATTGGCGATCTGCCAGAGTTCATCGTCAAGGAAGCGCTCGCCGATGGAAGGCTCGAGCGGGTTTTGAGCGGCTGGCTCACGCCGCAGGGCAGCCTCTATCTGGTGACGCCGCCGGGCGACCCCGACCCGCTCGCCTCGAGGTTCTGGGCGACTTTCTCGCCGAGCGCCTATCGAAGCGAAGTTGACTTTGGCCCCTGCGCGAGCGTTGGAAGCGCGCGCGGTTTCTGCTGGAGTAAGGGCCCAAAGGCGGCGATAAGCAATTTTTCGCCGCGCCGATCCACGGGCGAGGGTTCGCCATGAATGACGTCATCGCCGCCCGGGCGATCCATGTCCTTTCGATCGTCGTCTGGATCGGCGGCGTTGCAACGATCACGCTGTCGGTCCTGCCGGCCATCCGCCGCGGCGATCTCGGTCCGAACCGGATCGCGGCCTTCGAAGCGATCGAGCGCCGCTTCGCCGGACATGCGCGCATCGCCGTCATCCTTGCCGGACTCAGCGGCCTCTACATGCTTTACCGGCTCGACGCCTGGGCTCGGTTCGGCCTCGCCGAATTTTGGTGGATGCACGCGATGATTTTCGTGTGGCTCATTTTCGCGGCTCTGCTTTTCGTCCTGGAGCCTTTGGTGCTGCATAAGCGCATCCAGCGATGGGCGATGCGCGATCCAGACGCCGCTCTATCAGCATTGCAACGCGGCCATAGGGTTTTGCTCGCGCTGAGCCTTATTACGATTTTTGGAGCCGTCGCCGGCAGCCAGGGATGGTCTTTGTTCTGAACGGCGGCGGCGCGCCTCGATTGTGTCGATAGCGAATTAAGTTGTCCGGTTTTGGCAGCACATCGTCTGTCCGCTTCTTCTGGTTTTGTTCCTTGTGGGGATGTGGGCGAGGCGTAGCGTCGTCCACATGTCCACAAGGGTCTCCGGGGCCGTCGAGCGGATTTAGGCGGCGCGGTGTTTCGTTGAATAGCTTTAGGTTTCCGTCCTCGTCGTAGCGGCCGATGCATTTCGGCCCGTGGAAGAGGGCGTGCGATCCGTCCGGATAGAGATGGACGCGGACCGTCGCCCTGACGAAATGGGGCCGCATCGGGCTTTCGGGGATCTGGAGCTTCAGCGTCCGATAGGAAACGCAATTGTCCTGGCCCACTTTCCGCTCCTCCCGCACGCACAGGATTTCGTCGAGATTGACGCTCAAAGCCGGCGTGAAGGCCGAGCCCTGCCCGGCGGCGGGAACCGCGAAGCGGGCGTTGTGGGCGGGCAGATAGACGTCGCGGATGAAGGCGTTGGCCGCCTCCATCCGCGAGATTCCGGCGAGCCGCAATTCCTTCGGCAACCGGTCCTGAAGCGTGCCGAACATCCGCTCCGAGCGCCCTCTGGCCTGCGGCGAGAAGGCCCCGATATGCTCGACCCCGAGCTGGTCGAGCGCCCGGCCGACCTGGGTGAGACAGTCGCGGTCGATCTCGCCGGCTTTCGTCGCCCGGAAATAATGAGCCACGATCCGTGTAGAGGCTCATCGGCAGGCCATGTTCGCCCAACACCTCGCGCAAGGCCCAGAAGGTCGAGGCCGTGCCTTCCTCCTCGACGAGAAAGGCCGAGTAGATCGTCCCCGTCGCGTCGTCGAGCGTAACGATGAGATCAAGCGCGGGTTGGCCTTCGAGCCACGCATGCCGCGAGCCGTCCTGATGCAGCATCATTCCCGGCAAAGGACGCCGCTCCCGCTTGCGCCGGTGCGCCCCTTTTCGCGGAGCCTTCTCCAAAAGACCGCGCGATTGCAGGAACGTCTTCGTCCAGGTGTAGCCCCACCGGAAACGGTGATCCTTTTCGAGATGCTCGTGGAAATGCTTGGCCCGGAAGCCCGCGTAGCGATGCCGGTAGAGCGCCTCCACCTCGTCCTCCCATTCCGGCGGAACCCGCTTGCCCGACGGCTTGCCCAGCCGCCGGTCCAGGAGTCCCGCCTCCCCATCCTCCTCGTAGCGGTCCCGCCAGCGCCGGAACGTCCGATCGCTGACGCCAAGCAGACCCGCGGCATCCTCCTGACTGAGCTCCGACCGTTCCCAACGGTCAAGGATGTCCAAAAACCTCGCCATGCGCACACCCTGAAGGGCTTCCGTCCGGCGCATCCAAGACCCTCCAAAAGGCTCGGACTACCGGACAGATCGTGCGCTGCCTAAACCGGACATATCGTCTGCTACCGACACGGCGCGCCTCGATTGTTGCTCTCGAAAAGCGCCGGAACTATATTGGGGACTGACGAAAAGAATAATGCTGCGGCATTTGCGCTGCGTTGCGCCGTTCGCGAGTCGCCATGGGCTATGATTTCAAGGTGAAACGCGTTTACGCTCCGCCTGCGGGGGACGACGGGAATCGCATTCTCGTCGACCGAATTTGGCCGAGGGGATTGACCAAGACTGAAGCCGCGCTGACGCTGTGGCTCAAGGACATCGCTCCGAGCGCCGCACTACGCAAATGGTTCGGCCACGATCCGGCTCGATGGCCGGAATTCCAACGGCGGTATCGCGCAGAGCTCGACGCGAACCAGGAGCCGGTCGATCGTCTGCGCGGCCTCTTGCGAACGGGCCGCGCAACTCTGCTCTATAGCGCTCGCGACGAGGAGCATAATAATGCGCTCGCCCTAGCCGATTACGTCAACGAAAGAACATAGGCGCGACACGCCCTCGAAGTGACCATCGTTTTTACGCGCAGGCGATGCCGATCGCTGATCCCTTGCGCCTCCAGTGGTAGGCTGCGGGCGTTAGGGCGAGGACGCGGCCGGAACGATCGAAAGGCGACTGTCACGCTTGACGAGGCGGAGCGGAAGTCATCATATGACGTTAGACATGTTTGAAAGCGAGAAGTAACGCCAATGCCGCTCGTTCGAATCGACCTGGCCCGCGGCAAGACCGAACATTATCGGCGCGCTATCGGCGACGCGGTTTATGACGCGATGATTACAACACTGAACGTGCCCGCCGACGATCGATTTCAGATCATCGCGGAGCATGCGGAGAACGACTTCATCGTTGACAAGACCTATCTGGGGATAGAGCGATCCGACGACGCCGTCATCATTCAGGTGACGCTCAACGCCGGCCGCTCGGTCGAGTTGAAGCGCGCCTTCTACAAGGCGGTTGCGGATGGACTGCACGATCGCCTCGAGCTGCGCCGCGAGGACGTCTTCATCAACCTCATTGAGGTCGTCAAGGAGAACTGGTCCTTCGGCAATGGCGAGGCGCAATACGCCTAGCGCCTAGCAAGGGATGAAAGCCGCGATCGACTGAAATGGGATCGATCGCCGTGGATCGCCTCGCGAGGCGGCGACCGGCAATCGGCGAACAAGGAGCCGACCCATGGAATATAGACGTCTCGGTGGATCAGGGTTCAGCGTCCCGGTCCTCAGCTTCGGCACGGGCACATTCGGCGGCAAGGGTGAACTGTTCGCGGCATGGGGCGCGACCGACGTCAAGGAGGCGAGCCGGCTTATCGACATTTGCTTCGAGGCCGGCTTGACCATGTTCGACAGCGCCGACATCTATTCATCGGGCGCGGCCGAAGAGATCCTCGGAGCGGCGCTCAAAGGGCGACGCAACCAGGCGCTGATCTCGACCAAAGCGAGTTTCCGATCCGGCGAGGGTCCAAACGACGTCGGCTCGTCCCGCTTCCATCTGCTCGAGGCGGTCGAGGGCGCGTTGCGGCGCCTGCAGACGGATCACATCGACCTGTTTCAGCTGCACGGCTTCGACGCGCTGACGCCGGTCGAGGAAACCCTGTCGGCGCTGGACGATCTCGTTCGCGCCGGAAAAATCCGCTATGTCGGCTGCTCGAATTTTTCCGGCTGGCACCTTATGAAATCGCTCGCCGTCGCGGACCGCTACAATCTGCCGCGCCATTTGGCGCATCAAGTCTATTATTCCCTCATCGGCCGCGACTACGAGTATGAGCTGATGCCGCTTGGCCTCGACCAGAAGGTCGGCGCGGTCATCTGGAGTCCGCTCGGCTGGGGGCGGCTCACCGGCAAGATCCGGCGCGGCCAGCCAGTCCCGGAAGTCAGCCGGCTCCACAAGACGCGCGATTTAGGACCGCCGGTCGACGACGAGTATCTCTACAGGGTGGTCGACGCCCTCGACGACATCGTGAAGGAGACCGGCAAAACCGTCCCGCAGATCGCGCTCAACTGGCTGCTGCAGAGACCGACCGTGGCGAGCGTCATCGTCGGCGCGCGGGACGAAACGCAACTGCGGCAAAATCTTGGGGCGGTCGGATGGTCCTTGAGCCCGGAGCAGATCGCCAAGCTCGACGCCGCCAGCGGTCGCCCCGCGCCCTACCCCTATTGGCACCAGCGCGGATTTTCCGAGCGCAATCCGCCGCCTGTCTGAGATTTCGGACATGCGCGAATGAATGAAGCGCCACCAACAAGGGCCCAACGCTCGATCTTCAACAAAATATTATATAAATAATATAATGAGGCTCCCAATGGACAGAAGCAAGGGCGGCGCCGATGGGCCGCTTTACCTCGATGATCTGAGCGTGGGCCAGCGCTTCGTCAGCGCCACGCACGAGCTCGACGAAGATGAGATCAAGGCTTTCGCCGCGAAATTCGATCCGCAGCCGTTTCATCTCGACGGCGAGGCGGCCAAGCACTCGCTGTTCGGCGGGCTCGCCGCGAGCGGCTGGCACACGGCGGCAATCACGATGAAGCTTCTGGTCGAAGGCGGCGCGCCGCTGGCCGGCGGCGTCATCGGCGCCGGCGGCGAGATCGCATGGCCGCGTCCAACGAGGCCAGGCGACCAGCTGCAAGTCGAGAGCGAAGTCGTCGAAATTACGCCGTCGCGCTCGCGGCCCGATCGCGGAATGGTCACGATGCGCAGCGAGACCCGCAATCAGCGCGGCGAAGTTGTGCAGACGTTGACGGCGAAGCTCGTCGTTCCGCGCAGGGCGGCGCCCCCGACCTGAGGATCGCGCGCCATGCGCCAAAAATTATATTATCTAACTTCCTTTCACCCGGACGTTATGAGGCGCCGATGACGCTCGAAACTACACCCACGGATTTCCTCGAGGCGGCAGGAACGCACTTCGCCTTTCGCAGGCTGGGTACACGCGACGGAACGCCTGTCTGCCTGCAGCACTTCGCGGGAACAATCGACCGGCGGTCGTGAACGCTCTCGCCGAAGAGGCCGCCCGGTGACGGTATTCGACATGGAGCGCTGTTCAATGTCCGGAGCGCTTCATCAGACACTCCGCGCTCTTCTTGGCGGAATAGCGCCGCCGCCTGAACTCTTTCCTCATGGAGAATGACATGACCACCACTTCACCAGAAGAGAATAAGGTGCTGGTGCTCGAAGCCTTCGACACGCTGTTCAACAAACGCGACTATGTCGCCGCGGAGCGCTTCTGGTCGGGCCGCTACATCCAGCACAGCGCCCATATTCCGCCGGGCCGCGGTGGCTTGTTCAATCTCGTTCGCGGCCTCCCCGACACACTCCGCTACGAAAATCACGTGATCCTCGCCGAAGGGGATTACGTTATCGCCCATGGGCGCTTTTCGGGCCACGGTCGCCCCGCGGCGTGGATCGCCGCCGATGTCGTGCGCTTTGAAGACGGCAAGCTCGCCGAGCACTGGGACGTTCTTCAGGACGAGGCGACCAAAGCGGAATCCGTCAGCGGTCTGCCGATGTTCGGCGACCGTTTCCCGGCCTGATCGGCATGAGGCGACGTGCCCATCGCTGGGCTCTCACCTATGGGCAGTTCGGGGAGAACTTCACCGTCGGCGCCTGTCTGACGAAGAGGCGTTTGTCGGCGGTCATTATCCGATCGCAGCGCATTGTTCGAGGTGACGCAGCCGCGCGTCAACCAGGTACCGGGTGGGCATCCGGATGAACGAGCCGCAGATGGCGGCGCTGCTGGCCCGTCGCGCTCGCAGCCCGATCGATGAATGGTCACGATGCGCAGCGAGACCCGCAATCAGCGCGGCGAAGTCGTGCAGATGTTGACGGCGAAGCTCGTCGTGCCGCGCCGGACCGCGCCCTGAGCTTGATATCATGCCGGCGCGATTACGATGATGAGCGTCATTTTTCGATCGAAATAGGGAATAATCTGACGCGCAGTGATAAACAATATGATGGCCGGATCTTCAGGCCTCCAGCGGAGGCCGGTCCGACCAAATGGAGCGATGGGTATGCCGGAATATGTCGCCCACGCCACCACTATTGGCGGCCGCAACGGCCGTGTCGAGACCAGCGACGGGCTGTTGAAGGCCGATCTGTCGATGCCGAAAAGCATCGGCGGCCCCGGCAAGGAAGGCGCCAGCAACCCCGAGCAGTTCTTCGCCGCCGGCTACTCGGCCTGCTTTGGCGGCTCGGTGGAATATGCGGCGCATCTCGAAAAAGTGAAGGCGGGGAAGGTGACGGTGACCGCCGACGTGACATTGCACGTCGACAATGGGAACTTTTATCTTTCGGTCCATCTCAAGACCCATGTCGAGGGCGTCGACCGCGCCACCGCCGAGCGTCTGGTCGCCAGGGCGCACAACGAGATCTGCGCGTACTCCAAGGCCACCCGTAACAACATTGAAGTGACCACCGAAGTGGTCTAAGCCGCAGCCTGGCTCGCAGGCGTCGCGCGGGCGGAGGCCGCAAGCTGCTCGCCTGGTATTACGGGCTGCGCGGCTGTCGCTCATCCTGCTGCCCTATGCATTCGATTTCACCTTCTACGGCCTGCCGCTCTTCGCCATGTTCTATGGCCTCGACTGGATCGCCACCGTGCCGCCAACCGTCAAGCTTTCCGGCGCGGCTTTCGGCGAAGAGAACGCCGCGCTGATGTTCGGCTGGATCACGGCGGCACATCAAATCGGCGGCGCCGCAGCCGCATGCGCCGGCATCGCGCGCACGCAGACAGGCGATTATTTCGGCGCCTTCTTGACGGCGGGACTTTTGTGCCTTCTCGCCGCCCTCCTTTCCCTCTTTATCGGGATTCGGCCGAGCGGGCGAAGCATCGCCACGCCGCCCGAACCGATCGCCAGTTGAGCTGACGCGCCGCCCGAACCCCGCGGCGCGACGTCTCCGGCCGGAAACGGCCGCCAACTTGCCGCTGTTTGCAAGGCGGATTATCCTCGGTTTTACTAAAAGTCGGCGCTTGGTCTAT
This sequence comes from uncultured Alphaproteobacteria bacterium, assembly GCA_963789645.1. Lineage (GTDB taxonomy): Bacteria > Pseudomonadota > Alphaproteobacteria > Rhizobiales > Beijerinckiaceae > Methylocapsa. Next base: position 70,689 of record CAWBLM010000015.1, read on the forward strand.
GCAAGGTTGTCGCGGATCAGCCAACGCCATCCATGTCTCCCGATGAGGCGAACAAATAGCAGAGGCTCCGCAAAGGGGACTTGATGCCGATCTTACTGCGCAAACGCTCGATCGTCTCGCTCATCGCCGCCCTGGGGCTGCTGCTCGCCGTCATCGCCGCCAATTTTTTCCTCAACGCCCGCCAGCTGCAGGATCAGGAGGGCGTTCAGCATTCGCTGAACGTCGAACTCCGCCTCGCCCGCATATTCTCGATGCTGCAGGATGCGGAGACGGGGCAGCGCGGCTATCTCCTGACGCGCGAGGAGCCCTATCTCGATCCATACAACGCCGCGGTCCAGACTATCAATTCCGAAATGGCGGCGCTCGGATCGATGGTGGCCGGAAATAGCGGCCAGAGCCAGCAGCTTGCAGCGCTGCGCGACGCCACACGCGAAAAACTCGACGAACTCAGCCAAACCATCAAACTCGCGCGCGACGGCAAGAGAGACGCCGCGATCGAACGCGTCCGGGACGGCGCAGGCCGAAATATTATGCACCGCATCCGCGACCTGGTTCAGGTTATGAATGCGTCGGAACAGCAACTGCTCAGCCAGAGACAGTCCCGTTCGATCCACACCGCGCATCTGGCGCGCGCGTGGATAGTCCTTGCATTGGTCCTGACGGCCCTCCTCGGGGCGTTGGCGTTGTGGGATTCGCAGCGGCTTTTCGCGGCGGCCGTCGGCGCCAGTGAAGCGCTCCAGACTTCGAACAAAAGGCTGGTGGACGAGATGCTCAAAAAGGAGCGTCTGGAGCTACAGTTGAGGCAATCGCAAAAGCTCGAGGCGATCGGCCAGCTCACTGGCGGCATCGCGCATGACTTCAACAATATGCTGGCGGTGGTAATCAGCAGCCTGAACCTTTTGAAGCGCAAGGCCGAGCGCGGCGAAAAGGAGTTCTTGAAATTTGCCGATAGCGCGATCGAAGGCGCCGAACGCGCCGCCGCCCTGACCCATCGTCTGCTCGCTTTCGGCCGCCAGCAACCGCTCGCGCCGCAACCAGTGGACTGCAATAAATTCGTCGCCGCCATGTCGGATCTGCTGCAGCGCACGCTGGGGGATGGGGTCAAAGTCGAAACGGTCTTGGCCGGCGGCCTGTGGCGCACCTTCGTCGACCCAAGCGAACTCGAGAGCGCCATTCTCAATCTGGCGATCAACGGCCGCGACGCCATGCCGGATGGCGGCAAGCTGACCATCGAGACCGCAAACGCCAGCCTTGATGACGACTACTGCGAGCAGAACGTCGGCGTCGCGCCCGGCCAATATGTTCTTGTGACGGTGACGGACACAGGCGCGGGAATGACCCAGGACGTCGTCGCCAAAGTGTTCGATCCCTTCTTCACCACCAAAGGAGTCGGCAAGGGAACCGGCCTTGGGCTCAGCCAAGTCTTCGGCTTTGTGAAACAATCGGGCGGCCACGTGAAAATCTATTCCGAGCTGGGCCAGGGGACGTCGGTCAAGATCTATCTGCCGCACTTTTTTGGCGATGACGCCGAGCCTGCGCAGACCCGCCCGCCGACCGCCGAGCCGATCCCGATGGGCAGCCCCGACATCCTCGTCCTTATCGTCGAGGACGAAGATCGCATGCTTCGCCTCGCCTCCGAAGGCTTCCGCGATCTCGGCTACAGCGTGCTTCAGGCCGATGGTCCGTCGGCAGCGTTGCGGATCATCTCCGAGCGGTCCGACATCGATCTCCTGTTCACCGATGTGGTCATGCCAGGCATGAGCGGGCGGGCGCTGGCGGAAGAGGCGCTGCGGCGGCGCCCTGGCCTCAAAGTCATCTTTACGACCGGGTTCAGCCGCAACGCGGTCATCCACAATGGCGTGTTGGACCGCGGCGTCAACTTCCTGGCGAAGCCGTTCACTCTCGAGCAATTGGCTCGGAAAGTGAGCGCGGCGTTGAAAGGCGCCAAAAACGCCCCGGCTGGCTGCGCCTGATGCGGGTTGCGCTCTCTTCTCGGACGATGCGGCGCGTCAAAGCGCCGTTTTTCGCGCCGCCAGGGCGACGCTAATGATGGAGATCCCGCCGAATATGAGGTCGATGCCGACGAGCAGTCCCAGCGCCCAGAGGGCCGAGCCAGGCAGCCCCGAAATCAGTATAGCGGCGAGGATCAGATCGATGACGCCGCTGACGACGATCCACTGCCACCCGTCGGAAAGATCGCGGCGATGATCGAGCCCGAGCATGATGGTCAGGACGCCGTCGATGAGGAAATAGGCGATCAAGACGAATGTCAGGCTGAAAAGGCCGGCGAGCGGGTTGAACAGCAGCGCCAGGCCGGCGAGCAGCGCGACGGCTGAGGACAACAGCGCCCACCAAAACCCGGGCGCCGACCGGCACTGATAGGAGAAGGTCAGGCCGGAGACACCCGCAAACAGAAACAGCCAGCCGATGAAGAGCGTGGCGGCGACGCCGGCGACAAAGGGAGCCGCGACGGCAAGAACGCCTAGCGCGACCAGGATGATGCCCTCGGCGAGAAACAACCTCCAATGGGCGCCGATGGATTTGCCGAACGCCGTCGCGACGCCAGAAGGATCAAGTGGCGGGACTGAGCTCGGCGCGGGGGATTCGATCATGATCTACCTCCTGAGTGTCGTCATGGCTTGAACTGATTCCAACGCATTTCAATCGACGGCAGGCCTCTACCGGCCATCCGGGCAAGGCGTCGCTTTGGCGGCAATCGATAGCATGGGACGTTCAATATTCTACAAGGGCTGTGTTGCGTCAGACGAAGCGTCACTGCATATTCGCCTGATTCGAACCTATCGCGTTGCAAACGATCTCGATCGGGACGGCGCCTACTGGCGCTTTGGCTAGAGCAAACAACGAACTATAAGCGCGTCATTTCAACGAGCAATTGATCCGCGTCAACGCCGACGGCGCCCGTGAATTGTACGCTTATCCTGAAAATATGCGATGGTCCAAATCGTCGGGGCCGTTCCAGATCATCAAAATCGAGGAGGAGACGCTTGTACAGCCACATCTTGATCCCAACCGACGGCTCGGAATTGGCCGGCCGCGCCGTCAACGATGGAGTCGAGCTGGCCAAGAAGCTCGGCGCAAAGCTCACGATTCTCACGGTCACCGCGCCGCCTCTCGTGTTCTCGGCGGAAGCGGTGATGATCGAGATGCCGGCCGATTATACGGCCCGGACCAAAGAGATGGCGGAAAAGACCCTGACCGCCGCCGCCGCCGTGGCGAAGGCGGCCGGCGTTCCCATCGAGAAGGTTCAGGTCGAGGATGACCGACCGTATCAGGCGATCATCGATACGGCGGCGTCGAAGGGCGCTGATCTGATCGTCATGTCCTCGCACGGACGCAAAGGCATTTCCGCGCTGATCTTGGGCAGCGAGACAGCGAAGGTGCTGACCCACAGCAAAATCCCGGTTCTGGTCCATCGCTGAGTTTTTTTGCGACCGCTAAGAGTTTGATCGCTCCGAGATCGCCGATTGTCGATGAGCCCGGCAGAAGGCCGCGGGCGGACGCTTTGATTTCGTAATCGCGCAAGCAAAATGTGCGATGGTACAAATCGCGATGGTACAAATCGTCGAGGCCGTTCCAGATCATCAAAATCGAGGAGGAGACGCGTGTACAGCCACATCTTGATCCCAACCGACGGCTCGCAATTGGCCGGCCGCGCCGTCAACGATGGAGTCGAGCTGGCCAAGAAGCTCGGCGCAAAGGTCACGATTCTCACGGTCACTCTGCCGTTTCGCGTGTTCTCGGCGGAAGCGGCGATGATCGAGGATACGCCGGCAGACTATACGGCCCGGATCAACGAGATGGCGGAAAAGACCCTGATCGCCGCCGCCGCCGTGGCGAAGGCGGCCGGCGTTCCCGTCGAGACGATTCAGGTCGAGGATGACCGACCGTATCAGGCGATCATCGATACGGCGGCGTCGAAGGGCGCTGATCTGATCGTCATGTCCTCGCACGGACGCAAAGGCATCTCCGCGCTGCTCTTGGGCAGCGAGACAGCGAAGGTGCTAACCCACTGCAAAATCCCGGTTCTCGTCCACCGCTGATTTCTGCGCCGGCCAGGGCCGAAACTAGAGTTTGATCGCTCCGAGATCGCCGATTGCCGATGAGCCCGGCAGAAGGCCGCGGGCGGATGCTTTGATTTCGTAATCGCGCAGGCTTCCCGAGATCTCGAACAGATGATAGCCGGCGCGATAACGGGACGCCTCCCTCGCCACCGAGGCCGACGGCGCCCCGACGACGGGCGTCCGCCGGGAGGGCCCTTCGATATAGGCGACGCTCGGTCTATGGTTATGGCCGTGCAGGATCAACTCGGCGCCCGCGCGGCCGATCATCTGCTCGAACTCCCGCGCGTCGGTCAGGCCGCGGGCGAGGCTGGCGGCGTCGATGCGCGGCGGATGATGCAGCATCACGACGCGGATCAGACTACGCCTCGCGCATTCGGCAAGGAGCGCTTCGGCCAGCTCGAGCTGGCGCTGCCCAAGGCGGCCCGAAGCGATAAAGAAAGGCGTCGGAACGGCGGAGGACAGACCGAGCAAGGCGACGTTTCCGCGCACCCGCAAAAATGGGAACCGGCCGACGGCGTTCGCCTCCCCGGTCGTCCACGGCGCAAAGATGCGGGCGAGATCCGGCAGCGACCCGCGCACATAGGCGTCATGGTTGCCCGGCACGAAACTGACGTCCTCGGCGAGCCCGAGCATCTCCAGCCATCTGCGCGCGAGCTGGAATTCGGCCGGAAGACCGATGTTGGCGATGTCGCCGGTCATCGCAATATGATCGGGATGCTGGGCTTTGAGGTCGGCGACGATGTGCCCGAGCGTCGCCATGTCGTGGACGAGATGGCGGCCTCTCCTCCAGTTCAGATAGCCGGTGACACGTTTGCCGATCAGGTCGCGCCGGCGCGGGCGCGGCAGCGGCCCGATATGGGGGTCGGTCAAATGGGCGAGGCGGAATTTCACGCCGCCACTATCGGCGCCGGACCTCCCGCGTCAAGGCTTGCGTCCGTCAAGACGCGCCGATGAGAATGCCCGTCGCCAGAACGATGGCGCCGCCAAGAACGATTTGCAGCGCGGCCTTGAAGAAGGGCGTCTGCATGTAGCGGGCGCGGACAAAGGCGATGATCCAGAGCTCGCAGAGGACGATGGCTCCGGCGATCGCGGTCGCGATGAAGAAAGCGTTCGGCAGCGAATCCGGCACGAGATAGGGCAAGGAATGGCCGAGCCCGCCGCATGTCGTCATGAGGCCGGTAACGACGCCTCGCACCAGCGGCGAGCCGCGGCCGCTGAGCTGGCCGTCGTCGGCGAGGGCTTCGGCGAAACCCATGCTGATGCCGGCGCCGAGCGAGGCGGCGAGACCAACGAGGAAAGTCTGCCAGTTATTGTGAGTCGCAAACGCCGCGGCGAATAGCGGCGCCAGCGTCGACACCGAACCGTCCATCAAGCCGACGAGGCCGGGCTGGATATACTCGAGGATGAATCGCTTTCTGCCTTCCTCCGCCTCCGCCTTTCCGGCCTCGCCCGTCTCGAGCTTTTTCTCAAGGTTAGCCGCAACCTTTTCATGGACTTGCTCCTCGCGGGCGAGATCGCATAGCAGCGCCCTCACCGCAGGATCCTTCGCGAATTCGGCCGCCGTCACATAGAACCGCTCCGACTCGGCCTCGCGCGCCTCAATCTCCTTTCGGATGACGCGCAGCGGCAGATTGCGCGTCAGCCACACCGGTTGCCGCCACAGGAACGATTTTACGTCGCTGCGCCGGATCGGCACGAGATCGGGGCCGAAACGCTCCCGGTAAAGCGCCGTCAGCCGGTCGCGATGGCCGGCCTCGACGTCGGCCATCTTCGCGAAGGTCTGAGCCGTCGCCGGATAGCGCTCGCGCAAATCTTCGGCGAACATCAGATAGACGCGATTGTCCTCCTCCTCGGAGGCAATCGCCACCGACAGGATCTCGCGTTCGCTGAGATCGCCAAATTTCTTCAATCCTCAGAGCCTCCTACGGTGATTAGAAATAATCTAAACAATTATCCTAAGATCGCGATCAGCCCGAGTGAAAAATTCCAAATTTCGGCAAATTGCTGGGTTGGAGCGTTGTTCGCAGAGAAGTTTGATCTTAGTCAAATTGCGTAATCCTGGCGATGGTACGCAGCTCCGTCCTCGAACGGCTTTTCAACGCGAGATCCGCATCAAACGCAGGCCGAAATTCGCTTATGGCAGATCTTTCCCTCGTTCTGACGGCGCAAACCCCGGGCGACGCAGCACCAATCGAACGGCTGGAGGAGCACGCCTTCGGGCCCGGCCGCTTCGCCCGCTCGGCCTATCGCCTACGTGAGGGAGTCGAGCCCGATTACGCCTCATCCTTCGCGGCGCGGGTGGGGACGCTGCTCGTCGGCGCGAGCCGGATGACGCCGATTCGCTGCGGCGAGGCTCCGGCCCTGCTGCTTGGCCCGCTGACGGTCGATCCGGCGTTCCGTTCGGGCGGCATCGGCGAGGCGCTGGCCCAGAAGTCGCTGGAGGCGGCGCGGATGGCCGGCCATGGGCTCGTGCTCCTGGTCGGCGACCTGCCCTATTATGAGCGCATGGGATTCCGGCCCGTTCCACCCGAAAAGCTCAGCTTCATCGGTCCTGTCGACCCCGATCGCCTGCTCTATTGCGAGCTCGTCGAGGGCGCCTTCGCCGCCGCCAACGGCAGAGTTCGGCGCGTGCGGGCGCGGTGAAGCCCACTTTTCTAGCGAGGCAGCCGCCGGAACCTCCTATTAGGGGTTTGAAGTCAAGCTCTGATTTCCAATCTCAGATCAACTCCGATTTTCGTGATCGAGCTGCCTCCGCCACATCCACCAATTTACCGGATTCGGATATCCTCCGACTGGGTCATGCCGCTAAAGGTCATTCCATTAGCAATTGCGCTGGCGATGATGCCCGCGAGATGTCTATTTCCTTCAACCGTGGGGTGCACACCATCATCATCTCTGTACATACTGGCGCTCCACGACTGTTCTCCCGCTACATCCACGCACGTCAACGGAAGTAGTTTGCAAATTTGAAGCACAGGTTCAATCGTTGTTTCCCATGCATTAATGTTCGCCAACTCTGACTTAGTCGGGTAGAAAAAAATAATGACCTTGCTCGTTTTCAAAAGAGCAGTTAGAAGATTGGTAAATCGCTCCAATTGTGTCAGGTCTATTTCGCCGACATGAGGTAGCGTTCCCGATTCATTGATTGGTGTCCTAGTTTTGAGGCTAGGAAGCGCATATTTTTCTAGAATATACCTCGACAATAGAAGAGGTCGGTGGTCTGGAAAAACATAATATCCCGGCCAAGGAGACGCGATGGAAAGCCCTCCCGCCATATACTCGATCACGACGATATCGGCGTTTTGCGCGACATCTTTATTCTGATCGAGATAGGCCATTTCATTGATATTGGTCCATCCTCCGGCTGCGACCGACCACACACTATATTTGTCATCAAGCGCATTTTGAAGGAGCGGCCCAAGCTTTCATTATGATCGTATGGATTACCGCCGAGAACTATACTATTGCCGAGTAACAATACGTCTGGATGTATGTCCCGAGTCCAGTTGTCCGAGTTTCCCATATGTCTGTCATTAAAAAACCAATGGTTGCGGTTCAGGAAAACACCGCTTTGGTTAGATGCGGGAATATACTTGATTTGGCTATCCAGCAAGTATATTGGGTATGATCCGAAGCCAGCCAAATGGAGATAGGTCTCAAGCCCCATAAATAAAGTTAGAATGATGAATACACCAATTGTTAACTTTGGTCGCCCAAAAAACATTTATATCTATCTCCAATTAGGATCGATCTCCAATGCTTGCATCGTTTAGCAGAGCGAGGACGCGTGCTAACATTTAGCCGTGCGGCGCCGATAGCGACATATCTTGGCGATTGTCTCCGGAATCAATCCGAATACCTCTTCCGCCGCCTTGCGCTCCTCCCCTCGACAAGTCGGGCCATGCACAACTCGCTCGCGCCTTGGCGAGACGCTGATTCTGGCCAAACCGCTCGCGATTCGGCGGCCGCCTTCCGGATTTTCAAATCAGGCGAGCGACCCCATCGCGCCTGAATTCTGTGACATCTGTCATTTTGTGACATCCATCGCCGTGTTGGTCAACTTTTCTTTGACGACTTGCGTCGGTCGGCACAGGGTTTCGACGGCGAGTACAAAGCGGAGGACTTGCCGGGCGCTAGGTCATCGACCCCATTATCAGATTCCCGAATCGCTTGGAGTGACCCATTGAACGGGCATTCGCCGCTGCGCGTTCGGCCGCCGAGCTGGCTGGAGGCCGCGAATGCCGCGCAACGTCACGGATCAATACAAGGCGGTTCCCCCGTTGCAAGACTTTTGGCGCTCGCGGCGGGCGCGGCGGCCTTCGGCGCGATCGGGGTCGGCGCGCTCGCGCCAGGCCGCCTCGCGGTCGGTCGCCTCACCATCAAGAAGGCCCGTTTCGAGGCGCTCGAGGTCGACGAATTGACGGTGCGCCGCTTGCGCGTTCTTGAAAATAACGAGCGCAAGGAATCACGGCCGGCAGACGGCGGCGCCGGACCCAAACCGAGACGCCGCTGGTCAAGCGCCCCCGATTTGAAATTGACCACAATTCGCGGTTTAAGTGCGCGAACGCCGATCGGCGAGAGGCGATGAAGCTAATTTGGAGCACGCGGGGGCCTCGAACTAGCGGGATCGTTACTTGCAAGACATGATCTCCGGGGCTCCAACATATTTATGAACCAGTTCAACCTTTCTTTCGCGCCCTTGCTCCCGTGGCCCGCGCTCATCGCCTTCGCCGCGCTCGCGCTTCTCGTCGTCGCTCTCGGCGTTTTCGCGCGGCGGCGCGGGACCTGGTTGCGTGCGCTGGGGCTCGCTCTCCTGTTGCTGGCGCTGACTGACCCGTCGCTGGTGCGAGAAGACCGCTCGGGCCTCAAGGACGTCGTCGCCATCGTCGTCGATCGGAGCGGCAGCCAGACCATCGGCGAGCGCATGGAGCAGACGAACAAGGCCAGCGAGGCGCTGCAAAAACAGCTCGCCGCGCTTGGCGATGTCGAGGTTCGCGTCATCGAAAGCGGCCGCACGGACGCCGAGGAGGACGGCACCCGCCTGTTTTCCGCCCTCAACGCCGGTCTTGCCGACGTGCCATCCGATCGCGTCGGCGGCGTTTTCATGATCACCGACGGCGTCGTCCATGACATTCCGGCAAATCCCGACGCGCTCGGCTTCAAGGCGCCACTGCATGCGCTAATCACCGGCCATGACGGCGAGCGCGACCGCCGCATCGAGCTTCTGGAAGCGCCGCGCTTCGGCATCGTCGGCAAGGATCAGACCATCGAACTGCGCGTGCTCGACACCGCCGATAAAACCGATCCGGTCGTGCTCAAAGTGCGCCGCGACGGCAACCCCATTGCGACCATGATCGCAAAGCCGTCCGAACGCGTGCGCGTGCCGGTGCGGATCGAACATGGCGGCCAGAACGTCATCGAGCTCGAAGTCGAGGCCTTGCCTGACGAACTGACCGCGATCAACAACAAGGCGGTGGTGACGATCGAGGGCGTGCGCGACAAACTGAAGGTGCTGCTCGTTTCCGGCGAGCCGCACAATGGCGAGCGCATGTGGCGCAACCTTTTGAAATCCGACGCCAATGTCGATCTCGTTCATTTCACGATTTTGCGACCGCCGGAGAAGCAGGACGGCACGCCGATCAATGAATTGTCGCTGATCGCGTTTCCGACCGCTGATCTCTTCGGCCGCAAGATCAGGGACTTCGATCTCATCGTCTTCGACCGCTATTCCAATCAAAGCGATTCTGCCGCTGGTCTATTTCGACAACATCGTCCGCTACGTGCGCGAGGGCGGAGCCTTGATGCTTGCCGCGGGGCCCGATTTTTCCGGGCCCGACGGGCTCTATTATTCGCCGCTCGGCGCGGATCGCCCCGGCGCGCCCGGACGGCGTTTTGACCGAGCGCGCCTTCCGCGCGGCGATCTCGAAGGACGGGGCGAAACATCCGGTGACGCGCGGGCTGCCGGGCGCCGACGAGACCCCGCCGGCCTGGAGCCGATGGTTCCGGCAGGTCAATGCGCAAGTGACCCGCGGCTCCAGCGTCCTCGACGGCGCGGACCAGAAGCCGCTTCTCGTGCTCTCGCGCGAGGGCAAAGGCCGCGTCGCTTTGCTGCTCAGCGACCAGATGTGGCTGTGGGCGCGCGGCTTTGAGGGCGGCGGCCCTTACCTCGATCTGTTGCGCCGCCTCGCCCATTGGCTGATGAAGGAGCCCGAGCTCGAGGAAGAGGCGCTGCGCGCTGCGGTGCGCGGCCACAAGATCGAGATCGAGCGCCAGAGCCTCCACGCCGAAGTTCCGCCGGTCAAGGTCCTCGCGCCCTCGGGCGAGGAGACTTCGGTGACGCTTAGCCCCGCCGAGCCGGGGCTTTGGCGCGCGAGCGTCGACGCCGGGGAGCTCGGGCTCTATCGCTTGGGCGATGGGACGCTGTCGGTTCTGGCCAATGTCGGACCCGAAAACCCGCGCGAATTCCAGGAGGTGGTCTCGACGACGGAGCGCTTGCGGCCGCTCACTGATGCGACCGGCGGGACAGTGCGGCGGATCGCGAGCGGCGCGTCTGGCGACGTTTCTCTGCCCCGGGTCGTCGCCATGCGGGAAAGTCCGGTCTATGGCGGCTCCGATTATGCCGCGATCAAGCGCAATGGCGCCAGCGAGGTCAAAGGGGTCGGCGTCATGCCGCTAGCGATCGGGCTGTTGGGGCTGCTCGCCCTGCTCGCAAGCGTTGTTTCAGCGTGGCTCTATGAAGGGCGCGGGGGCCGGCAAACGACCCTCGGCTGAAACCGCGCCTTATGCCAAGTCTTGTTGTTCAGGACCTATAGGCCAGTCTCGTTCGAGGATGTCCTCGTAGGATCGGAAGATTCGGCCTACAACCTGATCCGCATTCCGAAATTGATCGCCGCCCAGGCGGAACTCCGAACAATGCCGAGGAACCTCACGCCATGTCGAGCCGAACCACTCGCCCCCCATCCGAAGAACGTCGCCAAAGCCGACAAACCTCAAATTTCGGGGTTTTTCAGCAAGCTGCTAGCGCGCTTCAATGTACGCCAGCAGCCATCACCCTCTTGCGCGATTCTGCTAACTCATCGGTCGACAGCAAGGCCCCTGACTTGAACTCACCAAGGGCTGTAGCCCCCGTGGTCACGTCTTGCGCCGCGACCTTAAGTATCCCATCAAGGTCAAGGGTGTAGGTGATGTCTATCTGTGACTGCGCTGGAAGTGGATTTCTGAAAACGACCTCTGCCGAGCCAATTTCCTCACACTCGTTCGCGGGCACTGGATGCTCATCGCCTGTCACTCTGTGCGTGTTCTCAACAACACTTAAAACGACGCGAGTTTGTTGATCCGCGACTGTATAGACCGGACGCGTCACATGGATCGGCAAAGGATCATCTACTTGAATGAGATTCATAACCTCATCCTCGTTCTTCTTCTTGTTGAATGTAACCAAGCCAAAGCTCTTGGCTGTAACTGTTCTAAGGACGATCTTGTTCAAAAGGGTGACGGCCTTGGGCGTCATCCCGGTTGCGTTAGCAACTTCCTTGATGGCTTTGCCCCGACTCACCCCGGGTGTTTTTAGTCTCTCGATCTCTTCGTCGATCCGATATTTGTATCCGATCAGAGCAGCTCCTTTGGCGACGATCTGATTTGGGTCTCTGCGGACCAGCTTGCACAGCGGAAACTCCTGCTTCAGCCGCGCTTCTACCTGAGGCATGAAGGTCGAGCCACCCACCAGCAAAATGGTTTCTATTAAAACGCCGTGCTCGCTGCCTCGTTCAAGCAAGGACTTAGTCAACTCAATCGTTCGATCGAGCCGGTGACGCGTGACTTGTTCGAAATCAGCGCGGGTGACCTCAATGGCTACGTTATGGAGGCCGCATTTGACCCTCAGCTTGTAAGAATTACACGACGAAAGGGCTATTTTGCATCGCTCGGCCTCGCTGGTGAGTTCCTGGTTTATCTGCACATCAGCGAGGAGGTCGACAGGCGAAACGCCGGTGGCCTCGTGAAACTTCTGTGCGACCAATGTCACCAGATCATCGTCCCAGTCCTTTCCGCCGAGACTCTGGTCGCCAACAGTAGATAGAATTGTGCCAGGCACTTGCAGCAGCGTTCCATCAAACGTGCCCCCTCCAAGATCGTAGACCATAATAGTCTGGCCTTCGATCGCATCGACCCCGTAGGCGAAAGCGGCGGCCATAGGTTCGGGAACGACGAAGCGGACATTCAGCCCCGCGATTGTTCCGGCCTGCCGTGTAGCCTCTTTCTCCACATTGCCAAAATAGGCGGGACAAGTGATCACGACATCCTCGACGGTCTGACCAAGCACCTGCTCCGCATCGCCGACTATTTTTTTTAAAATCAGAGCGGAGATGTCCTGCGGCCGATGGTTTCGGCCATCAAAAGCACGCAACCAATGAGCGTCGCCCATGTGGCGCTTTACCGTTTGCACAACCAAATCTGGATAGACCTTGCCGGCGTCTTTCGCGGCCTGTCCGACGACAATGTTGCCTCCAAACTCGAAATAGACGACCGACGGGGTGGTGAGGCCGTTTTCGGAGTTCGGGCTAACGACAGCTCTGCCATGTTCGTCGACGCAGGCGATGCACGAATAGGTCGTACCGAGATCAATACCGAAGACTGGTTTCGATTCCATCAGATGTTCCGTTCAAGTGTCATTGTCCGTGGGGAGGGCTTGGGCGCGCGATAATCAGAACGAGCGGCCGTGTAGATCTTGACCTTCTCCTTGCTCAGAATCGTGGATCCCTGTTCAAATCCAGGTTGTACGATCTCGGCGATGCGACCGACTAACTCAGGGTCCGATGTTTCCACTACTCCAACCGAAGATTGTCGCCGTGCGTCAAATCGGTCATCGTCGCGGGCGGCGTTGAACACCTCAACTCCTTGCGCGCCGAGGAGATCTATAATCTCGTCGCGAAAACCGTCAAAGAAGCCAATAATCCGCTCAACCGTCAGCCTGGTTGGATCTTCCATCGAGATCCCACTGATCAGGCGCCCAATGTCAGCGTGCAGCTTGATCATGGCGGCAATCAAGGGCCGCGCGGCCTTGAGGAGGAGGTCGCTCTTGTAGCCTTGAACCTCTTCATGGAGACGATCGATCTGTTTTTCCTTGAAAGCGTCAAACGCTAGCTTTTGATCGAAAGCGTCAAGTAACCGCCCTTCCAAATTCGATAGCATTGCGGACAGGTCGGCCGAGCGCTCGACCGCGCTATCCGCCTCGCCTGTCTCGCCGTTGTTCACGATGCTCGGCGGTACGTCCGGGAGGGCGACGGCGTCCTCCACGGCCTCCCTCAAATCGGCTTTTGGAGCCGCGCAGCCTCCGGGTCTCATTCCGGGAGGCTGGGGCGCGCCGGGACCTGTTCTCTTCTCAGGCAACGTGAGGAAGCTCCCCGAAAGATTTGGCGAAATGGGTATGAAGCTCGCCGATTTTTGTCGGATAGGCCGCGAAGTTCACATACGATGTTTTGGCATATTCAGAGCCTAAATGTGCCACATTCTCGAATGACTTTACGCCGAGAAGTTCCTCGAAGAACGCGAAGCCGTTTTCCACAGATTTTTTTTTGAATAATCGCTTGCCTCAGCAGTAATCGTCTCGAATCGGGCGGCGGCGGTCGTCGCGTTCGCCGCCGGATTTTCCTGCTCGGGGGGTTGAAGATCGCCAATCCCCGCCTCGGCCTTGACCCGAGAGCCTCGCTCAGCCGTGGCTCTGGAAATCCCCTGCGCATGACCCGCCCAGCTACCTTGACCTTGGCTAGAGGTTCTCCCTTGGTCTTAGCCATGTCGTCATGTCCTCGGCGATGGTTGGAAGCTACGGCGACTTCGTAGCTAGGCTGCTTTATAGCGAAGCGCGCAATCGCGTCAAACCTATCTTGCGACGCAACAAACTGCCAAGTTGGCGCGGCCCCGCGAACCTCGCCGATCCCCGCGATCGGCCGATCGGCAAAACGTCGATTTGTCGCACCGCATGCAATCACTTCGAGATCCCTGTCTGTGGCGCCGCTTCACAACGGTCCCCGCCCGGAACAGGCCGAGGAGCTTTCTTGATTCGACAATTGGTATTGCAACGCAACATATTGGCTTGACGTGTTTTGCGTTGCGCTATAGCCATAGGCTAGGCGCCCCAATAAAGGGGCCGCCCATTGGCGCAAAGGACGCTCAGATGGCAAAGTATTTGGAAGATCTGCAGAAAGTCGGCAAAGAACAACTCGAGTCCGCGATCACGTCGCATTCTTGCTTTGTCAAGAGCCTCCAGGCGATCGCTACTGAAGCGAATGAGTTTTCGAAGAAATCCTTGGAAAGCGGCTCTGCTTTCGTCGAAAAGCTGCTCAGCGCAAAGTCTTTGGATGGCGCCATTCAGATCCAGTCGGAATATGTCAAGGCGTCCTACGAGGCCTTGGTCGAGCAGACGACGAAAATCGGCAACCTCTGGTCCAACCTCTTCAAAGAGGCCGTGAAGCCGATCGAAGCGGGAATCACCAGGGTTCAAAGCTACAAGGAATAGGCAACTTCGACCGGCGCGAGGGGTTCTCGGCCGTCAATCGGCCCTTAATAGCGGGCGGTGGATCAAGTCTCTTGTGAGCGCCTCGTGGCGATCGCCGAAGCTGGCCGAGTTTCAAAGCGGCGGCGATCGCGGGGCGAAAGGCGACGTGGCCTCGCTCCCCCGACGTTTCAATGCCGTCCTCATGAAATGATTTTCGACTGTGGTCGTGACCCCGTGTGCCGGGATCAGCGTCCTTTCGACCCCACGATTGGGTTTGAGGCGGGCGCCTCAACATGTGTAGGCGAGCCGCCCTCTGGCCCATCGGCCGCAGTCTTCGCGACCCCGGTCCCCACGCGGATGTCGCCGGCGTCGCGCGAAGCCGGAGATCCTTCTATCGTTGCGGGTCCAGCGAGCTGGTTTTGTTTGACTGGATTCGAATGCGATTCCGTCACCCAAGGTGCAATAAAGGATGACGGCGACTACCTTCGCCTTCTTCACGTCAATCCTTTCGCCAAGCCGCACGCCCTTTCATGATCGACCATTTTTCGATCCTATGCATGGGGACGCGCCGCCTCGCTCGCAATAATCGATCCCCTGCGCGAACTCGCCCCTTTGAGCGTCAACGCTTGCTGGGGCGTCGACGACCCAAGGAGCGAGTTCCGTTGCCCCTGTTCGCCCCGATCTCCCGAGCGTTCACCGGAAGCCCGGAGATCGGTTCAAGCCAATTCACACCTCGCCTAGAAAAGCCTTTATGGAATCCTGACTCTAGTCAGTAAAACGCTGCCCGAAAGCCTCTCTAGCAAGCTTGACGTATAGTTCGCCAATTTTCGTCAAATACTCGACGAAGTCTGCGTAAGATCTCTCGGCATATTCGGACGAAATTTGAACGGCGCTCTTGAAAGAATTGGAGCCAAGCAGCTTTTCGACGAAAGCAGAACCGTTTTCTGTGGACTTTTTCGAATACTCAATCGTCTCCGCGGCAACGGTCTCGAAGCCCGTGGCAAAAACGTTCGCAGCCGTGGTCGCAGCCTTGGCGCGGGCCTCTTCCTCAGCCTTGGCGCGGGCCTCTTCCTCAGCCCTGGCGCGGGCCTCTTGCTCAGCCCTGGCGCGGGCCTCTTGCTCAGCCCTGGCGCGGGCCTCTTGCTCAGCCTTGGCGCGGGCCTCTTGCTCAGCCTTGGCGCGGGCCTCTTGTTCAGCCCTGGCGCGGGCCTCTTGTTCAGCCCTGGCGCGGGCCTCTTGTTCAGCCCTGGCGCGGGCCTCTTGTTCAGCCCTGGCGCGGGCCTCCTGTTCAGCCCTGGCGCGGGCCTCTTGTTCAGCCCTGGCGCGGGCCTCTTGCTCAGCCCTGGCGCGGGCCTCTTGCTCAGCCCTGGCGCGGGCCTCTTGCTCAGCCCTGGCGCGGGCCTCTTGCTCAGCCCTGGCGCGGGCCTCCTGTTCAGCGCTGGCGCGGGCCTCTTGCTCAGCCCTGGCGCGGGCCTCTTGCTCAGCCTTGGCGCGGGCCTCTTGCTCAGCCTTGGCGCGGGTCTCTTGCTCAGCCTTGGCGCGGGTCTCTTGCTCAGCCTTGGCGCGGGCCACTTCCGACTTAGTTTTCGTCGGAACCTTTTTCCCAACCTTGGCCGCTTCCTTGCCCTGCTGCGGGAATTTAGCTCGCGCCGCTTCCCCCTCGACCTTAGCCCAGGCCTCTCGCTCAGCCTGAGGCAGGGATTGGTCCTTCATTTCGGTCAGCGCCGCTTCCTTGGTCATATCCATGTCATCACGTCCTTCATTGAACAGCACCGACTCCTCATCCGGCCGAGGCGGTTGGAATCGACCTTCCCTTAGAAAAGTTAAGTTAATCTTTATTTAATGCCGCAACGCAATATTGCCGACCCTGGCTGGAGGGAAACCGAATTGCGCCACCAACGGGGCGGAACAAAGCCGGTTGTCGGCTGGGCGGGAGCTCGATGCGCCGCGTCTGCCGCGTCTGGATTTGATCCATTGGTCAGTGTCAGATTCCGCCATTCATCTCACGGCGAGCATTATTGGCGAGGCGGGCTCAATTCTGTCAAGGACGCGAAGCTCGCGCCGGCGAAGCCGGTGCTTCGCATCCTTGACAGAATCGGCTCGCTCGCCACACCCGCCGCCAAGAGGAGAACGGAAAGTTGCGACTTCCCGCGACGGCCAGAAATCTCAAGTCCCAACATTTACAGCGAAAGAAAGTTGTCGCGCTTTCCCTACGAACGTACGTTGCGGCGGCCGAGCTGGATTCAGCCTGAGCCCGGCACGCCTTCGAAAGGAGAAGCCAATGCCCATCACCGATCAGACGAGCGCGGCTCGAGCCGTTCCGAACCGTCCGACGCCAACCTTCGGCAATCCTGACTTGCCGCCTCAAGGCCGGCTGAACACCGTTGGCAACCCCGAGAGCCTGCGCAGCGACGGCCCGCGCAACGAGGTTATCGCAAGCCAGTTCCCTTCGCAGATGGACCCGCCTGCCACCGATATCAGCACACAGCCCTTCTTCTGGTCCTCTTTCAACATCTCGCCGAAACGGATCCAGAACGGAGGCTGGGCGCGCGAGCTGACGTCTGAAGACTTCGCGATCTCTGAAGAGATCGCCGGCGTCAATATGCACCTGGCGCCGGGCGGCATCCGCGAATTGCACTGGCACCAGACCGCCGAGTGGGCCGTGATGACACGCGGAAAATGCCGCATCACCACCATCGACAGCCAAGGGCGTCCCAGCGTCGACGACGTCGAAGAGGGTGACCTCTGGTATTTCCCGGCCGGCCTGCCGCACTCGCTGCAAGGCCTCGGCCCGGAGGGCGCCGAGTTCGTCCTCGCCTTCGACAACGGCCAGCAGTCCGAGAGCAATACGCTGCTCGTCACCGACTGGATCGCGCATACGCCGCCCGAGGTGCTGGCCAAAAACTTCGGCGTGTCCAAAGAGGTCTTCAGGAACATTCCCCTCAACAATCTCTGGATTTTCCAGGGCGCGGAGCCGGGGGACCTGGCGGCCGATAGGGCTGCGGCTGGCGTTCAACCGGATACCGAGCCGGTCATCTTCCGGCTGTCCCGCTCCAAACCGGTCAAGGAAAACAGTGGCGGCCGCATTCAGGTCGCCGACAGCACCAATTTCAAGATCTCCAAAACCGTAGCGGCGGCCCTGGTCACCGTCGAGCCGGGCGGGATGCGAGAGATGCATTGGCGCCCGAACGCCGACGAATGGCAATACTACCTGCGCGGGCAGGCTCGGATGACGGTCTTCAATACCGGGCCAAAGGCGACGACCAACGACTTCCGCCCGGGCGACGTCGGGGTGATACGCAAGAACCTCGGCCACTACGTCGAGAACACCGGCAGCGACGTTATGCAGTTCCTGGAGGTGTTCCGCACCCACAAATACGAAGAGGTCTCGCTTGCCGACTGGTTCGGCCACCTTCCGCCTGAGCTGCTCGCGCAGCATTTCAATCTGACGCGGGGGGACGTCGAGAAGCTTCCGAAGGGTCGTCGCGGCAGCGTCCCGGTCTGACAGCCGGCGCAAAACCGCCGAAACCGCGGAGTCAGGGCTCCTTATAGTGGCCGAGTCAATCGAAACCACAGCGGCCGTGGTCAGCCAAGATCGGCAATTTGAGGCGGAACCGCATCAGGTCTGCGCTTCAGGCGCCCTTGGTCGCTATCCTCTATAAAAATCGTGGAAGACTAGATACCGCACTCCTGGCCTCAAAGTCGAGATTTCCAACACGAGCGATTTTCCGCGGCTCTCATTCATCGGAGGTAGGCCCTTCGGCAGGTCTTATTTCGCCTTTTCGCGCGGCCTGAGGGCCGGACCGCAAGTTTCGAAGACGTTTGGCTTGGATCAAAATCGCCGGGTGTTGTTTGATAAAGTCTTTGGACTGGTCATAGGCGAGGAGCGGTAGTCCACGGATTGACATCACCATTCGGAGCCTGAAAAGCGGCCGGCTGGACACACCCAATCGGCGTTTGTAGGCATAGTCTCCGATGGAGAAGTCGAAATGCCGGTATCCCTGCGCATGAAGCATCTGCATTGTCTGCGTGATGACAAGACGACCTGGAGAACAATTGGACCATTCCCCCGAGCCCGAACAGATGCGGATCATCACGTAGGTTGCGCCGCGCGCGACGCCGAGGAGGACCGCCACGACTTCATCGCGGCAAGTGAGGGCAGTGAGGACAACGCTGCCTTCACTTATGCCATCGCGTACGAGCTTGCGGTAAAATGCGGTGTACTCTGGCTCGTCGAGGTGATATTCACCTTTTTGACGAAGGCGATCGCGCTGTTGGCGGTCAAGTTCTGCGAGCACCTTGCTGCTCTCCGCGCGATCCTCGATCCGGCGAAACATCGCACCGTCGCGAGCGCAAAAAACCCGCCAACTGCGGCCGAGTTCTTTGCGAAAGGTCCGTTCAAGCGATTTGGTATAATCACTCCAGTTTCCGTCGATAGTGACAACATTGCTGTTGAATGACAATTCCACTGCCTGTGGAAGAAGGACGAGAGGGTTGACGCGGCCCTCGACTTCCCTCGGCATTTTCTGGAAGCGCAAAAAGTCCGCGTTGGGCAAAGCTGCCTGCACCGCCGACCAGAGCTGTTGCGCCCTCACACCATCGGTTGGCGCGGCCGGTCCGAGCACGGGGGCATTGTAATCGCTCACCGTGGCATCGGCGAATTCGATGGTGCGGAAAATCCCATCAGCGCGCAGGACCAGCGGCAGCATCGCGGCGAGCTCACCGGAGGTACGGTCGAGGATTGTGACCAGAAGCGGTTGCCCGACGACGCGTCCGATCGTCGAATACCAAGCGTCCAGCCACCTGCTGGTTTGAAACACCATCGCCGCAGCCGAAGGCGCGTTAGCATTCCATCGCCCCGCCACATCCGCGTCTTGATGGTCGACGAGGACCTCGAAACGATCGTCTTGCGAACCCCTAAAGAGAGTTTTCAGTTGCCCGGCGGCACGCCGCTTGGCGGCGGTCTCGATCATGCGCACCGGGCTACGCGTCCACATGTAAATCGGGCGGCGTGATATCCCGCACCATCCCCGGTGCCGTCCGATCGAGCCGGAACTGGATCTGCTTATGGGCCGACTTTTGCTTCTCGATCCAAGATGATTTCCGGTAGGCCATCCACGCTGCGGCCTTCGCCCAGAAAATTGGTCCCGCGGTAGCGCGGCTGCGCGGCCGCCAGCCAAACCGGTGCCGTAACAGCCAATTTGCGCGACTGACGACATTCGAACGGCGAATGTCGCCCGAGAAAAATTCAACCGTCATCGATATGTTGAGGAAGTCGTGGTTTTCGATCCGATGCGGCGAATTCAGGGGCCAGTACATCATCTGCCCCGGCTCCGCCTCGAAGATGCGGGCGTATTCGTCGTACCAGTCAGCATAAGGCACATTGAGTTCGAGGCCCGATATCGCAATATTCTCGAGGTCTTCGGGGGCGAGAAATGGTTTTTCGGGCGGGTACACATAGACCCGCTTGCGGCCCGCGATTTGAAACAGCATTTGGCCGGGATTGTCGGCATGGTAATAAACTTGCGCTTTCGGCGAAGAGATTAAAATTCCGCTCTTTTTGCCATAGTTGGCAAATCCCGGTATGCGCTCGTGAAGCTCATCGAAAATCGCGTCGAGAAGAGTGCGGTAGCGAGCGTCCACATCGCTCGTCATCCGGAGATTTAGCCACAAGCGTCCCTTCGAGATCGCATCAAGGACCTGCTCGCCGGGTAGTCCGCTCAGATCGCCTTCTTTCCAGTATCGCCGATCGCCGTCCTGCCCGCCCATATGGATAAGGCCATAATGTTCCCGGGGATAGGCGTCGATGAGCGCCGCAAGCGTATCCCGCGCAAATAAAGGCGACTCATGCAGGCGGTGGCCAAGGCAGATCGGCTGGCGGCCCCACAGTTGCGGAGCGTATTTTTCTTCTAAATCTGTAAACATTCGATGCTGAGTCATCTAAACACTCCATTTTTTAGGAGTTCCCAGCGCAAAAAGCACTTCGATTCTTACGAACACATCAACACATTGTCAGAACAACGAATATAAACTGATGAAGAATAAATATTTCTATCGCTAATTTAACTTAGCTTTAGATACTTAGATTGATGGATTGGCAGCGCGATATAAAGATTAAGTTATTTGAATAACGTCATACCTCAAAAAAATGGCGGCAATCTTGAGAGCGATCAACGAAAAACAGCGCAGCGCGTAATTCGCCTTCAGATCCATACCACGCGATGCGGCCCTGTCAAATTCGTCCTATTCACTGCGGCGCGGATGGCAACTTCCGCTGGACCGGCATTTTTCGTCAAAAGCTTCGCGTCCCAGGAGCATGCGAACCGGGTTCGTCGCGTCGCACGCCTTTCAATCTGAAACGAAAAGGCTCCAAGAGACACTCTTCCAGTACCACCTGTTGCGCCATTTTATCGACGAACGCTGTGAATTGGGGATTTAATCGCTGCGTTCGGGAGCAGCAGAGTATACGCACATCGTCGTCATAGTCTTCGTAAAATACGGGGTCGATGCCCGAAACCGGCGCCATGCCAAATTTAGTAAGCAATCTGTCTTGGCGATCTTTCGTTCCCGCAGCGCAAATCGCAAACCCGCGCAAGTCGCCTGACGCTTCGCCGAGAGTTTTCGCAATCGCCGCCGATGCCGCCGCCAATTGAATGCTGAAGTCCAAGATCATGATTTGTCGCTCGGTATAGAGGGTCAACAACCCATCGTCCGATCTCAACGATCTCGGTCCGTTGTGCGTCCAACGTTTGAAGCAACTGCGAAAACATTCTTTTCCCCAGAATTCTTTCCGTAACGCACGCAGGCCCGTCGGGATCGAGACAATATAATCGTACGCACCCGACGAGGGCCGCGCCGTGATATGCCAAGACATGAAACGCATGGACATCAATAGGATCCGAATCGAAGAAGCCGCCGTCTTGGGTTCTAAACGCCGGTCGCCCTCCGTTATCGAACAGAACCTTTCCACGCAGCGCGCGGACCTCCTTGAGCCAGTCAAGGGATGACGAGCCATTGTCACAGCTCGACCGCCTCCAATACGGTGGCGGCTTTTTCTGCCAATCCAGCGATGGCGGCCGGACGCTGCACCGATTTTGCGCGCTCCGAGCATGGTCTTCGGCAAGCCGCACGCAGTCATCGAGAAATCCCGCATAAGCATCGAGCGCGGAACTGCCCGCCGCCGCAAGCGAAGAGAGAGTCCATGGCGCGCGCTCGATCAAATCGGTCAACGTGCGAGCATTGAAGTCTGTGTGGGACCCATCGAGGGCTATGTGTCGTGTTATAAAGCTAAGGCAGGACAAGATGTCTGCGCCGAGCAATTCGACGCAGCGCCCAACAACCAAATCCCCGTACCGCGACGGCAGCATCTCGATCTCATATTCGATCGCGACTTGCGCGAACGGGGTTTCGCTCGCGATGTTGTCCTCATGAAGTTGACAATATCTCGCAGCCCCCGGGCTTGGAGATCGAGCAAGGAGCGCGTCGGCGTCGAGCGACGGAGAGTGACTGGCATTCCAGCGCGCGGCAAGCGATCGCAGATCGGCAATCATCAACAGGTGGTGATCGGCTTCGGCGGCGGCATGAGAACTCAACGCGCGTCCGAGCTCGGAAAATCCCATTCCAGCGCAGCGAGCGGCCGCACGCCAAATCCAATCTTCCACCGGGCGTGTCATGTGCACGCCCAAGGCGCAGAAATATACGAGGAACAGCTCGCAGAACGCGGCATCGCCATTCGAATGTAAGGCGCGCACCCCGAAACTCTCGGCAAATCGGTGACGAGCCGATGCAAGAAGATCCTCGTAATCGGACAAGGACGTCATCTTTCTTCTCCCTTCGTAGCGCGCATCCTATTCTGCGATCGTCCGATCCAGGCTTAGCCAGTTGACCCAAATCGAAGGTTGTCGGCGGATGCGCGCCATTTACGGCCGGCGCAATGCATCCGCCGGACGCATCGACACCGCACGCCAGGCCGGATAAATCGATCCAGCGGCGCAAAGCACAATCGAGACCAGCAGCGTAGGCAGAACGATCGACAAATTCGGATGAAACGAAAGGATGTCGCCGATCGTCGGCAAATATCCAAAAAGCATCGATATGCCGTAGGACAACGGGACCCCGACGAAACAGCCTGCAACGCCGATCAGCACGCCCTCAAACACGATCGAAGCCATCGTGCGCGCCCTCGACCATCCGATTGCCGCCATGATGCCGATCTCCCTCGTGCGCTCCTGCACCGCCATAAGCAGAGCGTTGAGGACGCTCAGAGCGCCCATCGTGAGCGCGATCAACGATATTGAACGCGATATAGCGTTCATCACCAAAAGATTGCGATCGTGCTGGAGCAACTGATCTGTCGGCGTGGCCAACAGAGAACCCATTCGACTGACCTTGGATTTGATCGCCTGGATCTCGGCAGTCGCGAGCGCTGGCTGCAGTTTCATTTCGAACATCGTGACCTGTTTTTGTCTGAACGCTATCTCCTGCAACTCGGGTAAAGTCATGTAGATCATCGATCGGTTGAGCGCGGACTGATAATTCGCAATCCCGACAACCTTGAAACGCGCATCGAGAATATCGAGATCATCTCCTATACCCTTCTGCAAAGCTTCTGCGGCTCCCGAGCCAAGTACGACAACCCGCCGCTCGTGCAGCCCGGGAAGATGCCCGCTGCTAATCGGCATTAATTTCCAGAAGAAGCTATCGGCCGCCCAACCGGTTAAGACTTTTTGCTGGTCATGGTCGATTGGCGCATACATCACAAGTTCACCGGTGACCGCCTGGACGCCTGGGACCAAGGAGAGTTTGTCCTGAATGTCCTCGCCAATGAAGCCAGAAAAAATATCCGAGGCGTTACGGGACAACACTGTGAGGTCCGCGCCGCGCTCGTCCGCGCCCTCGCCGACGCTGCGTTTGATGCTATCCGCAAGCGCGACCAAACTCAGAGCGGAGGCCACAGCGAGGCCGACGCTGATGGAGACGACGACCGTGCGTGTCGCTCTCCGCCGGAGATTACTGAGCGCGAGTGTGAATAGATTCAAGGACAGGCCCTCATCGTTTTTCCTGCACCGGTTGACACAATTTGCGCCGAAGGCTCACGTTACCGTCAGCCGCATCCGCGGAGTTGTTATGACAACGTCGGCAATCCCCGGCCGGCGGTTTGAGCCTGAGTTGCGATCCGGTCGTCAATGATGCGCCCGTCTTTGAGCGTGACGCGACGCCGACATCGCATAGCGAGGCTTTCGTCATGGGTCGCCAAAACCAGAGCCGCACCGTGCGTTTGCTGGATCTCTAGCAGCAAGTCCATTATCGAAGCGGCGTTTGCCGAATCGAGATTGCCAGTCGGCTCATCGGCCAAAAGCAGGGACGGTTTGTTCGCGATGCTGCGGGCGATTGCGACACGTTGACGCTCGCCACCGGACAATGAGGCCGGAAGGTGGCGCATGCGTGATTCCAACCCAACCCTCGCCAGCAGTTCGGCGGCCCGGCGCGTCCGCTCTCGGGACGTTATCCTCTTTCCCATCAGCGCCAATTCGACATTTTCCATTGCAGTCAATGTCGGCAGCAAATGGAATTCCTGAAATATGATGCCGATATGAGTCGCGCGCAGCAGTCTCCAGACGCGCTGATCGCGCACCGGCTCCTCGCGCCAGTAAACTCTCCCAGAGGTCGCTTCGTCGCAGCCAGATAGAACGTGAATGAGCGTGCTCTTGCCGCTGCCGCTCTTTCCTGAGATTGCAACGCAACCTCGCGCATCGGTCGAAAAGCTGACATCCCGCAAGGCAACGACTGCGCCGCCGTCAAAGGAGCGAGTGACATTCTCTAAGCGTATCAAGGGCGCGGAAGCGGTCATTGTCGAGAAGCCCTTCGGAGTGAGCGGTTAGCGGCCGAGCATCTCGGTAGCTATGTCGATGTCGCCATCGTTGCGATCGAGAAGCGTCTTCGTTTCGTCACGGAGCGCGAGAATCATGCTTCGGCCGTCGATTACGATATCTACAGCCCGGAGCGTTGTGGAGCCGCTTAGGCTCCAGATGACGGTGTGGGCAGGCTCACTGGATCGTGTTGCAAGCAGACGTTCGCCGCCTTCGCCAAGACGCACTCCAAGAAATTCGAGGGGATTTCCGCCGTTGTCCTGGTTTCGCCGGATGCAGTCGCGGACCGCCCATCGTTGGGCCGCGGCGCGATAGGCGGTCCGCTGCTGGAGCGTTAAGCGGCCGTCCGCAATGTGACTCAGTGCGCGATTAATAACAGCGTCCATGTTTATGGCGGATGCCACAAATCGGCCGCAAATCGTGCTAGCCTGGGGCCCGGGGCGTCCTGACAGTTCTGTGATGCTCCTGTTGACTGACGTCAGGAATTCGACCACCTGCGGATCGGCCTCAGCCGCCGAGGCGCCGCCGTAGAGGGCTACCGATCCGATAATAGAGGCAATGGCGGCGCCTGGTTTGAGTAGGCACGCGGTGATGCTGCCCACTCTCGCTCTTCGCGCCCCTGAACTTACCATCGGCATGCCTCTTGTTCTACTCGAGCGCAACGCCGCAAGCGCCGCGCTTCGGCGCAATTGCTGGCGCGAAAATGCCGTACGTACGGCTGCGCGGCCTGATTCGGCCCGCAGAAGCCGGCGCACTGTCCAAATTCGCTCGGATTGGACATCCTCACAGCTCTGGGCGCAGCGGTGTTGCCGTAACACAACTCGCTAAATTCGATTTCGTTTGCAAGGGAAATTGAAGTTGGATCTTAAGGCCGGGCGCGTTGTCAAACAGTTCGATATGGGCCTCGTGGAGACGGGCGACAGCGGCGACCAGGCTGAGGCCGAGCCCATTGCCGGGAGTACGGCGGCTTCGTTCTAGCCGGTAAAAACGTTTGAAAACGTTTGCATATTCAGCGACGGGAATTCCTGTCCCGTCATCCGCGACAGAAATCGCGGCGCCATCGTCACTCTTCTTGACTTGTACAATCACTTGGCCCGCTTCACTCCCGTATTTAAGGGCGTTATCGACGAGATTGGCGATTGCATCGAACAACAGATCTCTGTCGCCACTAACTAGAGCGCGCCGATCGCCGACAACTTTGAGATGCTTCTCCTTGTCTTCCGCAGCGGCTTCGAATAGCTCCACGACCTCCCCGGCGATTTCAAAAAGGTTAACCTGATGGAACATGAGTGTTCCATCAGATGCCTCTATTTGAGAGATCCGCATGAGCGACGAGAACATGCGGAGGACGCCGTCGAGGTCCGCCATTGTGTCGCCAATCAGCGTTTGGTCGTAATCGCCGTTACGCTGCATATTATAGGCCTTCTCCAGCCGTCCGCGCATTCGGGCCAATGGCGTGCGCAAATCGTGCGCCACATTGTCGGTGACTTGTTTCACCTCACCCATCAACGCTTCGATTCGGTCGAGCATTGAATTGAGGTTCGCGGCGAGTTCGTCCCACTCGTCGCGTGTTCCGCGCAGGAGTATCCGCTGGCCGAGGCCGCTTTGCATTATGGCCCGGCTGGTCGCGTTGATGGATTCGATGCGCCCAACTGTGCGCCTGGTGACAGACACACTGGCTACTCCCGCAAGCACGCATATCAACACGATGCATAACGCCATCGCCAACTTGATTCTTCGCGTAAACTCATCAAGGTCGCCGATATCTTTTCCGACCAGCAAATGGCTGCCGTCTGGAAGCGTCGCGAAGGTCGCCCGCAGCTGCGTTTGGCCGTCATGCGCGGAGAAGTTGCTCCATCCTCCCGCTGGTTTCATGCCAGATGGCCAGTCAGCGAGGTTGCCGGCAACGGGAGCGAACGAGGGGCTCGCGAGAAGGTAGATGCCTCCCTCGAAGCGTCGGTCGGCAAGTCGTTGGGTGATCATGGCAACCAGTCCACCGCGGCTCGCGCTGGCATAGACCGTTTGTAGCTTTGCCAATTCTGCCATGATCGCGCGGTCAGAACGGGTGCGCACGAAAGAAGCGGTCGACCAATACACGTAGTTGAAGAGCGCAATGACCATCGCACCGAAAACCCCGATAGAGACTAGCGCCAGCTTGAACGTGCGCGATCGTAAGGTCTTACCCAGGAGCACGGACACAAAACCCGATGCCACGGATGGTATGGATAAGCGGATAGGATTGAGCGGCGTCGATTTTGCGGCGGACTCGTCCGACATAAACGTCGATGATGTTGGTCATAGGATCATAATGAAGATCCCATACGTGCTGCAGCAACATCGCGCGCGGGACAACTTGGCCTTGGTTGCGAACCAGGTATTCGAGAACCTGGAATTCTCTGGGCAGCAAGTCGATTTTCCGGCCGCAGCGGCTCACTTCTCGTGACACCAGGTCGAGCTCGAGATCACCGACGCGCAACACCAGTTCCTTGACAACGCGGTCGCTGCGCCGGGCCAGAGCCTCAACACGGGCTAGCAATTCCGCGAACGCAAAAGGCTTCACCAGATAGTCATCGCCGCCGGCGCGCAATCCGCGCACCCGATCATCGATCTCGCCGAGCGCACTGACGATCAAGGCCGGCGTGTAGATCTTCTCTTCCCTCAGACGTCGGATGACCGACACTCCATCAATGCCCGGGAGCATGCGATCGATCGTCATCACGGCATATTCGCCGGAACGGGCGCGACCCAGTCCGTCATCGCCGTCGGCGGCGAGATCGACTTCATAGCCGCTCGCGACAAGGGATTCGACGATCTGATCGGCTGTCTCGCGGTCGTCCTCAATGACGAGAATGCGGCATCTTCCGCCGGCCATAATATCTCGCCTCCTAACCAATGTCCGAGGGTGCTTGGACTTTGTCATATACTATCATATCTCGCGTATCTGGAAAATGACTTATAAGTTAGAAATTGACCTATAAGTAATTTGAATGTTACGGCCCAATTTCTTAAGCTAGTCGCGCCGATATTTATCGTAGCTGCGGGCTCTGCTCTCGGCGACTGCGTTTCGGCGTGGATAGCAGTGCGGCAAGAGAAGTCTAACTAAGAAAACCATCCGTGAAGGACGCTTGGCGGCATGGTTTCCGCGCGCACCCGGTCACGAGACCTTCGCGTCGCAATTGGCGCAATCAGCGCGTGGAGGAAGTCGATGGCAGCGAGGCAGGCCCAACAGCGATGCAGTTTTCGGGCTTTCTGCGAACGGCGATGGATCGACGCCAGAGGCGCAAGCGGCCACGTTTCATGTATCCGAAAGCCATGATGGTCGAAGCGTTTCGGGTAAAGCCCACCTCGACGATGGAAATGAACTCGATGCGGACTGCTAGTAACGCCGAGTTCCTGGTTGGCGATCTGGCCGCCGCGTAAGCGATCGGTCGGCAGGCGGCGTCGATTTTCGTGGTTCGGTCCGCGCAGCGCAGCCCAGGATGTGACTTTTTCTTTAGAAACTGTCGCATTAGTCATTTGAGTATTTTCGCTTGATTGCTTATTTGGATGTTTTATCGGCGTTTCTCGCGATCATGCTCACTGTTAAGCAAAAGCCGTCAAGCGAGGTGACCAGCGCGGTCAACATTCGGCGGGTTTTTCCTTTGAAAGAACGCTGGCGTCGCCGTGACTGGCCTGATCGGTGACCCAGCGGCATCTTAGGCAGTCAGGCACTGATTTGAGATTTCTGAAGGAGGATCAGAGTATGAATGGCGGAATCCTCGGGTGCCTTTCTGCAGCTTTGCTCGGAGTGGCAATTGCCCTTCCAAGCCCAGCTATGGCGTTTGGCGGCTTTGGCGGTGGGGGAGGGCATTTCGGCGGCGGCGGCTTTGGCGGCGGCGGAGCGCATTTCGGCGGCGGCGGCTTCGGCGGCGGCGGAACGCATTTCGGCGGCCGCGGCTTCGGCGGCGGCGGAACGCATTTCGGCGGCCGCGGCTTCGGCGGCGGCGGAATGCATTTCGGCGGGTTCCCGGGCGGTGGGTTCCAAGGGGGGGTGGTCACCGGCCGAAGCGCGTTCGCACCCGGCGCAGGACGCTTCGCTGGCGGCCAGCGAGGGGGAATGGTCACCGGCCGGAGCGCGTTTGTACCGGGGGCAGGACGCTTCGCTGGCGGATCCTTTGCCGGCCACCGTTTCGCGGGCAACAGATTCAACCACTTCGCGTTCCGGAATAACCGCTTTTTCTTCCGGCATGGCCGCCGCTTTGCTTTCGTTGGCGCGCCATTCGCCGTGGGTTGGGACTGGGGTTGGGGCTGGCCATACGACTACGGGGGATGCTGGCAGCAGGCATGGAACGGCTATGGCTGGCAGTGGATCAACGCCTGTGATGGGAATAACTACGGTTATGGCTACTGATTAAACCCAGGTTAAAGCTACAACGCGCGGACCCCGCCGGCAATCAGCTTCTCGGCATGGTATTGGATAACTTTTTGTGGCGTGCGCGTAGACATGGCGGTTGGCTCCTTTCGGTGACCCGCTTCTTTTGGAGCCAACCGGGGCGTCTGCGCAAGCGCCGCTTCGTCGTCTTCAGGAGGCCAGAAACGCGCCCTACCCCGCTGACACGCGCGACAGCACGAGGTCTTGCGCCGCGCCGAGTTCGCAGGCGCCAAAGGTTGCGCGCGGCGCGCCTGCGAGGCGCGTGGCGGCGTAGGCCTCGGCGAGAGCGCCGTTCGCCTCATGCAGCGCGGCGAGCGCGCCGAGCCGCGCCAGCTTCTCGACGATGATGCGCGCGCAGCGTTCGGCCTCGCCGCCGCCCGCAAGCTGCATGATCGCATCTGCCGCCGTCTTGCCGGGCGCGCCGCAAATCTTCGCCAGCGCGTCGATCACGCCCGTCGCCGCCTCGGGGTCCTTGCGCAAGGCGCGCAATATGTCGAGGGCCATGACATTGCCGGAGCCTTCCCAGATGGCGTTGAGCGGCGCCTCGCGATAGAGCCGCGCCATCGGAAAATCCTCGACATAGCCGTTGCCGCCGAGGCATTCCAGCGTCTCATAGATGAAGCACGGCGCCGATTTGGCGACGAGATATTTGGCCGCCGGAGTCATCAACCGGGCGAAGGCCGCCTCCGCGGGATTGGCATCCGCGTTTTCAAAGGCGCGGGCGAGGCGAAACACGAGCGCGACATTGGCTTCGCTTTCGAGGGCGAGGTCGGCGAGAACCGCGCGCATCGCCGGCTGATCGATGAGACGGCGCTGGAAGGCGGAGCGATGGCGCGCATGATGCGCCGCTAAGGCCAGTCCGAAGCGCATCTGTCCGGCGGCGGCGACGGCGCAGTCGAGCCGCGTCAATTGCACCATCTGGATGATGGTGCGCACGCCTTCGCCCTCGTCGCCGACGCGCTCGGCATAGGCGGCCGAGAACTCGGCTTCGGACGAAGCGTTGGAGCGATTTCCGAGCTTGTCCTTGAGGCGTTGGAATCGCAGCCCGTTGACGCTGCCGTCTGGCCGGAAACGCGGCAGCAGGAAGCAGGTGAGGCCGCCTCGCGCCTGCGCTAGCACGAGAAAAGCGTCCGACATCGGCGCGGACATGAACCATTTGTGGCCGGTGATTTCGTAATGTCCGTTCGCGGATGTGGCGACGCTGATCGTCGCGCGCACGTCCGTGCCGGATTGCCGTTCGGTCATGCCCATGCCGAGCGTCACGGCCTTTTTATCGAACCACGGTTTCAGGCCGCCATCATATTCGCGCGAAATGATATGCGGCATCCACGCCTCGAGCAGCGCTGGCGCCGCTCTCAGCGCCGCGACGGCGGCGTTGGTCATCGTCAAGGGGCAGACGTGGCCGGCCTCGATCTGCGTCGCCATATAAAGCCGCGCGACGCGTTCGGCGATCCTGGTTGCGCCCGCCTCCCAGGTCGAACCGTGAAGGCCCGCGGCCATGCTTTTTCGCATCAAGGCATGATAGGCCGGATGAAACTCGATCCTGTCGGCGCGATCGCCTGTGGGCTCCACAATGCGCAATCGCGGCGGATGTTCATTGGCGAGGCGGCCAAGCTCCATTGTCTCGGCCGAGCCATAGTCTTTGCCGAAAGAAGCAAGTCCCGAGCGCTCAGCATCGACGCCGGCGCGGAACAGCGTCTCGCGCAACGCGACGTCTTTCGCAAAGAGATCGATGTTTTGAAAAGGCGGCGACTGGTTGAACGCGGCCGCCTCGAAACCGCCCGCGATGAGCGCCATCGCCAAACTCCCGTACCGCCGGCGTCGGCGCCGCTTCATTCGAAAGCGACGACCAATCCCCGCTTTTCGAATTCCGCTTCAATCGTCTCGGTGATCGCCTGCAATTCCTCGACGCCGATTTCAATCGCATCGTGCGGCGGATCCCAGCTCAGGATCTGGTCCATGTCGACGACGAAATCGGCCGGCTCCTCGGCATCGGGAAGTTGCGCCGCCGGCATGATCGTCAGGACCTTGTCCGCCCAAACAACGCGGATCGAGCCTTCGGTCAGCGTAATATGCAGCCCTCCGCTTCGCTTGGCCATGCTCAATGAACCCCCTTTGCGAGCGAGCCGTTAGCGGCCGCGATTACTTTGCGCATAAGACTCGGCAAAGCCTCTTTGTCGAGCATTTCCGGCGCCGCCCAGCGGCAGCCTCGGGGCGCGGAGCGAGCCGCCTCGACTTCGCCCACATATATTAAAAGCCGCAATGCAAAATGTGTGAAAATATGCTCTACGCAGCCGTCGAGTTTGCGGTAGCGGGCCTTGAGCGGCGCGTGCTCGAGCGCCGAACTCTCATCGAAATCGGCGCCCCAGGACGTCCCGGGAATTTCCGTCATGCCGCCGAGCAGACCTTTGGGCGGGCGCGTGCGAACCAGAACCGCGCCGTCCGCGCGCGCGAGGTAGAAGGCTGCGCCGCTGCGCTGCGGGCGGAGGGCTTTTGGCGCCTTGATCGGAAAATGCGCCGGATCGTCGCAAGCGTGCGCGGCGCACTGGTTCGACAGCGGGCAGATCGAGCAGGCCGGCCGATTCGGCGTGCAAATGGTCGCGCCAAGGTCCATCAACGCCTGCGCATAATCGTCGGGACGCTGTTCGGGCGAAATCTCCGCCGCCTTTTGGCGAATGAACGGCTTGGCCGCCGGCAGCGGCGTCTCGATTGCGAAAAGCCTCGCGACGACCCGCGCGACATTGCCGTCGACGACGACGGCAGGCCGGCGGAAAGCAATCGCGGCGACGGCCGCGGCCGTATATGGCCCAAGCCCCGGCAAAGTGACGAGGGTCGCCTCATTGTCCGGGAAATGGCCGTCGAACCGCTCGACGATCGCCTTTGCGCAGGCATGGAGGTTGCGGGCGCGGGAGTAATAGCCGAGCCCCGCCCACGCGCGCATCACCTCGTCCGCGGGCGCAGCCGCCAGCGCCTGGACATCGGGCCAGCGCGCGAGAAAGGCCTTGAAATAGGGTTTGACCGCCGCGACGGTGGTTTGCTGCAGCATGATTTCGGAGAGCCAGACGGCATAAGGGTCGGCGGATTGCCCCGGCGGCGCGCGCCACGGCAGAATGCGGCGATGCCGGTCATACCAGGCGAGCAGAGCGGCGGCTTGGGATAAAGCGTCATACATGCGCCTCGTTTAGCCGCTCTCTTGCTCGCGGCAAAGCCGTCACATCATGCTCGGGGGGAGCAAACGAATGAATGAGCCTTCGCGCGGAACAATCCGCGCGGTTCCAGATGGGCGCCACGGCGCGATCCCTTATCTGAGCGTGCGGGGCGCCAGCCGGGCCATCGAATTTTACAAGCGCGCCTTCGGGGCGATAGAGACGCTGAGGATCGAGAATGAAGGCCGCATCGGCCACGCCGAACTCGAAATCGGCGACGCCCGAATCATGCTCTCGGACGAATTTCCCGATTACGACGCCCTTTCCCCGCAATCGATCGGCGGCACGCCGGTGCTGATCCACCTCTACGTCGAGGACGTCGACGGCTTTACGCGCCGCGCCAAGGATGAGGGCCTCAAGGTTCTGCGCCCGGTCGCCGACCAGTTTTACGGCGATCGCGGCGGCAAGTTCGAGGATCCGTTCGGCCATCGGTGGTGGATCGCCAGCCACATCGAGGACGTCTCGCTCGACGAGATCCACCGACGCGCCGCCGCGCTCTACAGCAGCGCCCCGCCGAATCAAGGCGGTTAGGCGCTCTGGCCGGCATTCCACAATTTTGCCGCCGCGCGCAAAAAGAGCTAGAAAAGCCCATGCGAAGGCGGAGCCTCAAAAATGCGTGGTCGCAGCCGATCGCCGATTTTGTCGGACCGATCATCGATCCGGTTCTGGCGCGGCGCGGCTTCGGCCAATCCGATGTCATCTTGTTCTGGGACGAGATCGTCGGCGAACGGCTCGCGGCGGCATCTCAGCCGATCAAGCTGCAATGGCCGCCGCGCCATCCGGGCGGCGGAAGCGGATTTTGCCCGGGCGTGCTCATCGTGCGCGTCGAGACGGGGTTCGCTCTCGAGCTTCAGCATCTCTCCGGCGTCGTCATCGAGCGCGTCAACGCGCATCTTGGCTGGCGCTGCGTCGACAGGCTGCTGCTGAAGCAAGGCCCGGTGGAGCGGAGGGAGCCGACGCCGCCTTCCCGCGCGCCGCCCGATACCGCGATGGCGAAGGCCGCAGCGGCTCTGGTCGGACCGATCGCCGACGATGGTCTGCGCGAGGCCTTGACGCGGCTCGGCGCCGGCGTTTTGACCCACGCCGCCGAGCAAGGCGAGGTTTAATTGCAACCCGCCGTCGTAACCCTTTTTTGCGCTTCGCGCCGGATTGTTGGCGCCTTGAGCGAACTGGAGCATTTTCGCGGAACGAAAACCACTGCGCGCAGAAAATGCGATGCACGATGCAGGAGTGCGTTCAGATCGAGACAGAGACTTGCAGACAAGACAAAGACTTGGACGCCGTTTTTCGATTCCGCTGAATTGAAAAATGCTCTAGAGCGGGATCAGGAAAAGTGGAGACCGGTTTTCGGCCCGCATCCCGCTGGAACCGATCACGTTCATGACTTTGGACCGATTCCGTCCAAAGTCATCGTGATCCAGCGACGTTTTTCGCCATTCGGATGGATCGAGACTCATGCAGTTGCTGACCAATAGCCCGGCCGCTCATAGCCGCCGCCGCCTTTTCCAGATCGCCGCCGCGGCGTTCTTGTCGTCCGGCCTCTTCGGCGGGGTTCTCGCGGAGGGCGCGAGCGTCCCGGTCGATCAGCTGATGGCCGCCGAGGCGTTGCCTGATCTTTCCATCGGCAAAAGCGACGCGCCGGTGACGATCGTCGAATATGCCTCGATGACCTGCTCGCATTGCGCGGCTTTCTACGCGACGACCTTTCCCATCCTGAAAAGCAAATACATCGATGCCGGCAAAGTCCGTTTCATCCTGCGCGAATTTCCGCTCGATCCCTTGGCGACCGCGGGCTTCATGCTGGCCCGTTGCGCAGGCGACGACAAGCGCGACGCCATCGTCGATTTGCTCTTCGCCCAGCAGAAGAATTGGGCGTTCACTGACAAGCCCGTGGAGTCGCTGGCCAATCTCGTAAAGCAGGCGGGCATCGGGCAGGACGCCTTCGGGGCCTGCCTCAAGAATCAGGATCTTTATGATAAGATTAACAAAGTGCGCGATCGCGCCTCCGAAAAGTTCGGCGTCACCGCGACGCCGACCTTTTTTGTCAACGGTCAGAAGGAGACCGGCGAGATGACGCCGGAAGCGCTCGACAAACTGCTGCAGCCGCTCTTGAAAAGTTGAAGCGCGACATTCAAGCGCGGCGGTTCGCGTTCGAAAGGATGCGTGGCCGCCTCGCCGAAACGGGTCAGAACCCGTCACCCTTGATTCGATTGACGGCCTAAGGTCCTCCAAGGCCAGCGGGGCTTTCAAGGCGATGCGTTAGAACATGTCGAGCGCGACGCGCGCCTCGTCCGACATGCGCGCCTGATCCCAGGGCGGATCGAAAACAACGTCGACTTTGACGCCCAAGGCGCCGTTGGCCGAGGCGATCGCGACCTCCACCTGGCCGGCCAGTTCGCCGGCGACCGGACAGCCCGGCGCCGTCAAAGTCATTTCCACCTTGACCATCCGATCGGCGTCCATGTCGATTCTGTAGATCAGCCCCAACTCATAGATGTCGCAGGGAATTTCAGGGTCGAACACGGTCTTGAGGGCGGCCACCGCAGCATCCGTGAAGCGAAGCCGCTCCGCTTGCGGAATCGAACTGTCGAACATCCATCGTGGCTCGTTCGGCATGATCTCCGCAACGTCGCTGGTCTGTGCTTCCGCCATGGATCGGCTCCTCATTCCTTGCGCAGGCTCCGGTTCAAAGCCGGGCGCGCTCACCTCAACTCGGTCCGCAGTTCCGAAAACGTCACGCCCTCGCAGGCCCTTGAAGCGTGGTTGCCGGAGAGCGGACCAAAATGCCAACACTTCCTAACTCCCAGTTCTTAACTCTTGCTCTCAAATCATGTCTCACGCAAATAGACGCTCGGCTTTGATCAAGGCTGCGACCAGTTTGTCGACCTCTTCGAAAGTATTGTAGAGCGCAAAAGAGGCTCGGCATGTCGAGGTGACGCCGAACCGGGTCATCAGCGGCTGGGCGCAATGGGTGCCGGCGCGGACCGCCACCCCGGCGCGGTCGAGGATGGTGGCGACATCATGCGCGTGAGCGTTTTTCAGTTCGAATGAGATGATCGCGCCTTTGCCCTTGGCGCGGCCGAAGATGCGCAGAGCGTTCAAGCGCGACAATTGCTCATGCGCATAGTCGCTGAGCGCCATTTCATGCGCGTGAATTCGGTCGCGGCCAAGCCGCTGCATATAGTCGAGCGCGGTGCCAAGTCCGACGGCCTGGATGATCGGCGGCGTGCCAGCCTCGAAGCGTTGCGGCGGATCATTGTAGGTGATGAAATCGCGCGTCACATCCTTGATCATCTCGCCGCCGCCGAGAAACGGCGGCAACTGCTCGAGCCATTTCGCCTTGGCGTAAAGCGCGCCGATCCCGGTCGGCCCATAGAGCTTATGCCCGGTCATGGCATAGAAATCAGCGTCGAGGTCGCGGACGTCGACGGGCAGATGCACCGCGCCCTGCGAGCCGTCGACGAGGACCGGAATGCCGCGCTCATGGGCGATGCGCACGATCTCCTTGATCGGCGTCACCGTGCCGAGCACGTTCGACATTTGCGTAATCGCGACAATCTTGGTCTTCGGGCTCAAGGCCTCTTCGAAGCGCTGGAGGGAAAACTCGCCCTCATCGTCGATATCGACCCATTTCAGCACCGCGCCTTTGCGCTCGCGCAGGAAATGCCAGGGCACGATATTGGCGTGATGCTCCATGATGGACAGAACGATCTCGTCGCCCGGCTCGATAAAGGCTTGCCCGAACGAGGCGGCCACGAGGTTGATCGATTCCGTCGCTGATTTGGTAAAAACGATCTCGTCCACCGTCTCGGCGTTGAGGAATGACCGGACGCTCTCCCGCGCGGCCTCGTAGGCGTCGGTCGCCGCGTTCGCCAGATAATGCAGCCCGCGATGGACATTGGCGTATTCATGATAGGTCGCCTCGACCATCCGGTCGACCACCGCTTTCGGCTTTTGCGCGGAAGCGCCATTGTCGAGATAGACCAGCGGCTTGCCGTAGACCTCCATCGACAGGATGGGGAAGTCTTCACGGATTTTGGCGACGTCATAGGCCGCCGGCGCGATGATATGCTTGTTCATGCGGAGCCCCCCCTTGCGGCCAGCCACCGTCCGATTTCGGCGCGAAAGGCGGCAATCAGCCTCTCATCGCCGATTTCGTCGACAAGCTCCGCCGCGAAAGCTTCGAGCAGGAGCGCCTCGGCCTCGACGAAGGGCAATCCCCGCGCCTGAAGATAGAACAATTGGTTGTCGTCGAGCCCGCCGCAAGTGGCGCCATGGCCGCAGGCCACGTCGTCCGCGAAGATCTCGAGCTCCGGCTTATTGTTCATCGCAACTCCATCCGAAAGCAGCAGCGCCTTGCTCAGCATCCGCCCGTCGGTCTTTTGCGCGACCCGGTCGACATTGATCTTTCCCTGGAATACGCCGGTCGCCTCTTCGTCGAGAATATATTTGAAAGTCTCGCGGCTCAGGCAGCCCGGCGCGGCATGCTCGACCAGCAAAGTCGTGTCGGCATGATCCCGGCCGCGCAGCAGCGAAACGCCGCGCAGCGCGCCTTCGGAGTCAGCGCCGTCAAAGCGCACGAAGACCTGGCGGCGAACGAGGCCGCCACCGGCGATGAGCGCGAAACTGTCGAGTTTGGCGCGAGCGCCGACGCGCGCGATGAGGGTTTCGATGCGAAGGCTTCCCGGCTCCATCCCGGTCAAGGCGGCGGTATGTTCCAACTTGGCGCCGTCGCCGACCGAAACTATCAGGCAGCCATTGGTCTGGCCCCTGCGCGCGCCGCCGCCGAAGCTCTCTTCCGCGATATGCGCCGACGCGCCGGCCCCGACGATGACCGCCGAGCGAGAATAAACGGCCGAGGGGGCGGTGGCGGCGGTCGCGTAGACGATCCGGATCGGATCGGCGATGACCGCGCCGGGCTCGACCTCGATCACGACGCCATCCTGCATCAAGGCGGCGTTGAGCGAGACGATCGTGTCCGTTCCCGCAAAATCCTGCGCGGCGAGAAGGGCGATCAGCTCGAGACGCCCCTCGCTCAGCGCGAAGGCGAGCGATCGGACGCTAACCCCGGCCGGAAGCGGATCCGACAATTCAGGGATGAACACGCCATCGGCGATGACGAGGCGCTGGGCCGGCGCCGATTTCGACAGTTCAGCGCGCAGGGCGAGGATCGCAGCGGCGGTCGGCGGCGCGGCCAGAGGCAGGGCGGCGCGCATCAGAGCGCGCAGATCGGTGTAATGCCAGGCCTCTATGCGGCGATGCGGCAGGCCCGCGGTATAGAAGGCGCTGAACGCGCCCTCGCGCAATTTGCGCACGGCGTCGCCGCCCGGCAGCGCCGGAAGGGCTGCGTCAAAGGCCTCGGCCAAAGCGGTTTCCGTAGGCGTGCGCGGCGCGATGATAGGAGCGTTCATCATCATCTTCCCTCTCAGGCCGCCGCTTCTTCGACATAGTCGCGGTAGCCGCTCTTCTCCAGTTCAACAGCCAGATCCGCGCCGCCGCTTTTGGCGATCTTGCCTTGCGCCATGACATGGACAGTATCGGGAACGATATAGTCGAGCAGGCGCTGGTAATGGGTGATGATGAGAAAACTGCGCTGTGGCGAGCGCAGCGCGTTGACGCCGCTCGCGACGATCCGGAGCGCGTCGATATCGAGTCCTGAATCTGTTTCGTCGAGAACGGCGAAGGACGGCTCCAGCAGCGCCATTTGCAGAATCTCCATCCGCTTCTTCTCGCCGCCGGAAAAGCCGACGTTGAGAGCGCGCTTCAGCATGTCCTGCTTGATCTCGAGCTTTTGGGCCGCGCCTTTGACGCGCTTCATGAATTCCGGCGTCGTCAGCTCATGCTCGCCGCGCTGTTTGCGCTGCGCGTTCAAGGCGGCCTTGAGGAAGGTCATGGTCGCAACGCCGGGTATTTCGATGGGATATTGAAACGCGAGGAAAACGCCTTTCGCCGCCCGCACGTCGGGCTCGAGGTCGAGGAGATTGACGCCGTCGAGCAGGATCTCGCCGGATTCGATTGTGTAATCCTTGCGGCCGGCGATGACATAAGAGAGCGTCGATTTGCCGGTGCCGTTCGGGCCCATGATCGCGGCGACCTCGCCGTCCTTAACGGTCAGGTTGAAATCATCGAGAATGGTCCGTCCATCGATCGAAACAGTGAGATTCTTGACTTCGAGCATGATTGTAAATCCTTGCATTGACAGAGCTGGCGGCCGGCGTAGCTGTGTCGCTTCCTTGGCCGATGAGGCGCGCGGCCGCCGCCTTTTCGAGTGTTGAACGTGTCTCGTGTCGGCTAGAGACCGGCGCCGCCGGCCCTTCGCCCGCTTCGCGCCTCTGCCGCTAGCCGACGCTGCCTTCTAGGGAGATTGCGATCAGCTTTTGCGCCTCAACCGCGAACTCCATCGGCAGCTGCTGCAAAACGTCGCGTACGAAGCCGTTGACGATCAACGCCGTCGCCTCTTCGGCCGAAAGCCCACGCTGCATGCAATAGAACAGCTGGTCCTCGGAGATTTTCGAGGTCGTGGCTTCGTGTTCGAACTGCGTGCTCGTATTGTGCGATTCGATGTAGGGCACCGTATGCGCGCCGCAGGAATTGCCGACGAGAAGCGAGTCGCAGTTGGTGAAATTGCGCGCGCCGACGGCCTTGCGATGTGACGAAATTTGGCCGCGATAGGTGTTCTGCGAATGGCCGGCGGCGATGCCTTTCGAGATGACCCGGCTCGTCGTGTTCTTGCCGAGATGGATCATCTTCGTGCCCGAATCGACTTGCTGGCGTCCATTTGAAATCGCGATCGAATAAAATTCCCCGCGCGACTCGTCGCCGCGCAGAATGCAGGACGGATATTTCCAAGTGATAGCCGAGCCCGTCTCGACCTGGGTCCAGGAGATCTTCGACCGGTCGCCGCGGCAATCGCCGCGCTTGGTCACGAAATTGTAGATGCCTCCCTTGCCGTCGGCGTCGCCTGGATACCAGTTCTGCACGGTCGAATATTTGATCTCGGCGTCCTCATGGGCGATGAGTTCGACGACGGCGGCGTGAAGCTGATTCTCGTCGCGCTTAGGCGCCGTGCAGCCCTCGAGATAGGACACATAGGCCCCTTTGTCGGCGATGATGAGAGTGCGCTCGAACTGCCCGGTGTTTTGTTCGTTGATCCGAAAATAGGTGGAGAGCTCCATCGGACAGCGCACGCCCGGCGGAATATAGACGAACGATCCGTCGGAGAAGACGGCGCTATTCAGCGTCGCATAATAATTGTCGGTGGTTGGCACGACCGACCCGAGATACTTTTTGACGAGTTCAGGGTGGCTGTGCACCGCCTCCGAGATCGGGCAGAAAATGACCCCGGCCTTGGCCAACTCTTCCTTGAAGGTCGTGACGACGGAGACCGAATCGAACACGGCGTCGACGGCGACGCGGCGCTCGGGGGCGATGCCGGCCAGGGCCTCCTGTTCGCGCAGCGGAATGCCGAGCTTGGTGTAAACTTTCAAAAGCTCCGGGTCGACCTCATCCAGCGATTTGGGGCCGGCCGCCGTCTTCGGCGCCGAATAATAATAGAGATCCTGATAGTCGATCTTTGGGAAATCGACGCGCGCCCAGCGCGGCTCGGACATGGTCAGCCACCGCCGATAGGCTCCAAGGCGCCATTCCGTCAGCCATTCCGGTTCGTTCTTTTTGGCCGAAATGAATCGGACAATGTCCTCATTCAGACCTTTTGGGGCCTTTTCGGACTCTATGTCGGAAAAGAAACCGTACTTGTACTCGCTGACGTCAACCGACTTGACCCGGTCGACGGTCTCCTGGACCGCTGCCATACTCTATTCTCCTCACCCTGTCGGTTTCAAGGACCGCCGGTTCAGACTTCAACCATAGACCGGGTTTCGCCCTCCGTCATTAACGTTACGCCGCGCGGCCTGCCGCTCGCGGCCGCTTCGCCCGGAGAGCGTTAACGGCCCTTTCGAGCGCCGTGACGAACAATGCGCAATCGCCTTCGGACGAATCCCAGCCCAGACTGACCCGGATCGCTCCATTCGCCAAGTCTGGTGCCACGCCCATCGCACCCAAAACATGCGACCGCTTGACCTTTCCGGACGAACAGGCGGATCCGGATGAGACCGCGACGCCTTCGATATCAAGACGCATCAGCAAGACCTGTGCCTCGACCCCGGGAATAGCAAAGCACGAGGTATTTGGCAGCCGCGCCGCGCCGGCTCCAAAAAAAGTCGCGTCGCTGGCGATGCGCGCAATCTCGGCCTCGATCGAGTCCCGCCACAAGGCCAGATCCCCCTGCTCCCGCCGCCGCGCCGCGCGGATCGCCGCCGCCATTCCCGCGATCGCCGCGACATTCTCGGTCCCCGCGCGAACACCACGCTCCTGACCGCCGCCGCGTATGATCGTTTCCTTTATATGGGAGGCGGGGGAGGCAAAACAAAGCGCCCCGCCGCCCTGCGGTCCGCCAAATTTATGCGCCGAAACGACGATAGCGTCCGCTCCTAGCCGGTTGACGTAGCAATCGATCTTGCCGGCGGCCTGGACGGCGTCGCAAACGACAAACCCACCCGCCGCATGGACGAGGCTCGCCGCCTCCGCGACTGGCTGTATCACCCCCGTCTCATTGTTGGCGGCCTGAAGGGCTAGCATGACGCGGCGCCCGGCATGTCGGGAAAGAGCGTCCCTCAGAGCCGCGAGGTCGAGCGAGCCCTTGGGCGTCAGCGCGACGGTCTCGACGCAGCCGGCCGGAAAGCGATGGCCAGCGATAACAGCCGCATGTTCGCCGGCGCCGATCAAGAGCAGATCGAAAGGCTTCGCGCCCGCGACGTCGATGTTGGGCGTCAGCGCCAGATTGAGCGCCTCTGTGCCGCCAGAGGTAAAGATGACCGCCCTGGCGGGCGCGTCGAGGAAATCGCCAATCTCCAGACGGCTATTTTCGATCAAAGCGCGGGCCGCGCGCCCCTCGGCGTGAATAGACGAGGCATTGCCGGGCCGGGCCAGCGCGCCAAGCATGGCCTCCCGCGCCGCCGGATGCAAAGGCGTCGTGGCATTATGATCGAGATAGACGCGCTGGGACACGGCGTACTTCCGTTCATAGAGACAAACGAGGATTTTTCACGTCTTGACCCTAGCGAAGGATTGGCGATAGGTGAAATAGATTGATTCCATATAAGCGATTGGTTGCAGCGATCTCTATGAACCTACAAATTGTGGTCCGCCGCTCTAAAGTACTTGCACTCCGTCGGCGTCAACGTGCTAAAAAGGCTGCATCATTGGTCCAGAGCTTCGGGCCGAGGCCGCAAAAGACCTCCCCCGGAGCCGCTTCTGCGGATCAAGCCTTAGGCGTTTCTCTTGAATTCAGCCCGCCGCCAACTAATCTCAACAATCAAAGAGCCTTTTTCATTTAGCGGGCGCTTGGTTTGCAAGTCAAGACAAGCAAAGTCGAGGCGCTTAACCGGAGCTTTTCCGGCATGACCGGACAGCGGGGCGCCGGCGCGTTCTCTCGAAGGGATCGACTGGAGCTGCAAAAGCAAAGCCTTGCGTTTCAACGGCGCAACGCGGAAAAGACGCGCTGAATTTCACGATCCTAGGATGGAGCGACGATGCCTGAGGTTATGTTCAACGGGCCGGCCGGCCGCCTCGAGGGCCGTTTTCATCCCTCGACCGTGCGCGGCGCGCCGATCGCCATTATTCTGCATCCGCATCCACAGTTCGGCGGAACGATGAATAATCAGATCGTTTATAATCTCTATTACGCTTTCGCCGAGCGCGGTTTCGCGGTTTTGCGCTTCAATTTCCGCGGCGTCGGGCGCAGCCAGGGCGGCTTCGATCACGGCCAGGGGGAACTGTCGGACGCGGCCGCGGCGCTCGACTGGGCGCAGGCGATCAACCCGGAAGCGCGCGCCTGTTGGATCGCCGGCATTTCTTTCGGCGCCTGGATCGGCATGCAGCTTTTGATGCGCCGGCCCGAAATCGAAGGCTTCGTCTCGATCGCGCCGCCCGCCAACCGGTTCGATTTTTCCTTTCTCGCGCCCTGCCCCTCCTCCGGCCTGTTTGTGCATGGCGATCAGGATCGCGTCGCGCCCTTGAAGGAGGTGACCGCCCTCATCGAGAAGCTCAAGACGCAAAAAGGTATACTGATCGAACACGCCGTAATCCCGGGCGCCAATCACTTCTTCGAAAATTGCGTCGAGCCGCTGATCGAGGAAGTCGGCATCTATCTCGACCGCCGCCTTGGCAATCCGCCCCGCTTGCCGACGCCGACCCGCGCCGATCCAGCGGAGAAACGGTAAAAAAGCCGGCGAGGCGTCCCCAAATTGACGCGCCTTCGAGGCGGCGTTGACGCCGCTAGGCTTTCGGCTCGGGAACGGGCACGTCGAAGGTGTTCAGCGTGACCGACACCAGACAATAAAGTCCGACGAGATAGGACAATTCGGCCGCGCCATGCTCGCCGAAAGCCTCGATCGCGGCCTTGTAGGTCAATTCCGGCAGAACGCCGCCGTTGACCAGCGCGCTGGCGAAGTCATAGGCGATGGCCTCCTGGCGAGTCAGATCGTTCGGGCGCTGCCCGGCGATGATGGTCGCGAGTTTCTCGTCTGACAGCCCGCGCAGCTCGCCGACGAGGGTATGGGCGTAAATCTCATAGGCCGAATGGAAATGCGCCCCGGTCACGAGAATGGCGACTTCGCGCACCGGCTTCGGCAGCGAGGGGTTGTCGGCCAGCGCCTTGACGAGATCCCAGCTGGCTTTGCCGAAAGAGGGGTAATGAAGCCAAGGGTTCCATGGCCCGACCAGGGCGCCATCCTCGCGCACCGCGACAAATCCTTTGAAATTCTTGGCGATGCCCTCGCTCATATCATTGTAGAGCGCGCGCTGCTCAGGAGTGAGGTCGGAGGGAGGGATCAGCGGAAGACGCATGCGAGCTCCTTGGAAGTTCGATCCACAAGCTGAGCTTGACCCACGATCATATCATTTCGATGGCGCCCCGCTCCGCCGCCGATTGGCGACGAGCCCGCCCGGGCATGGCGCATCGACCCCGGTCGTCAGCGGGAAGGTGATGGGGAGATTTTTTTCCCTTCGGACGGCCATATAAGCGAAAGCTTGCGCCTCCATGGCGTCAATCGACCAGCCGAAGACGTCGGCGGCCGCGACCCGGCACGGCAGGCGCGCCGTCAGTTCGCCCATCAGCGTCGTGTTGCGGGCGCCGCCGCCGCAGATGACGGCGAGCACCGGCATTTTAGGCATATGTTCCAAGGCGCGCGCGATCGCCGCCGCCGTAAAGGCCGTCAGCGTTCTCGCCGCGTCCTCTGTCGAAAGCGGCGCCACGAGGCCGGCCTCGAAATCATTGCGATCGAGCGACTTTGGCGGCGGCAGCGCGAAATAAGGGTGCGTCAACAGCTCTTTGAGGAGTTTCGCGTCGGTCTTGCCTTTCGCCGCGGTCGCGCCGTCGCGATCCATGGCGACGCCCGCGCGCAGAAGCATCAGATCGTCGATCAGCGCATTGCCGGGTCCAGCGTCGCAGGCGATTGGTTCCGAACATGGCGCGATATAACTGACGTTGGCGACGCCGCCGATGTTGATGACAGCGACCGGCTCGTCAAAGCCCGCCGCAGCGGCCAACGCGGCGTGGAAGACGGGAACGAGGGGAGCGCCCTGCCCGCCGCGGCAAACATCGGCGGCGCGGAAATCATAGACGACGTCGATGCCGAGAGTCTCCGCCAACGCCTCGCCATCGCCGATCTGGATGGTGAGCCGGCGCTCCGGCCGGTGCAGCACCGTCTGCCCGTGGAAGCCCACGACGTCGATTTTTCCGCAATCGGCCCCCTGCGCCCCTAGAAAACCAAGCACGGCCTCGATGTGGCGCTGCGTCACCATCGCTTCGGCTTGCGCCAGGGCGCCCGGGCGCGCGCCGCGCTCTTTGACCGGGGCGGCGGCAGCGATCGCGGCGCGAAGCAGCGCGCGATCCTCATCCTGATAAGGAAAGAACCCCGCCCCGCAAAAATCGATCGCGCCCTCGCCATCCGTCTTTATCAAAGCGACGTCGACCCCGTCCATCGAGGTTCCGCTCATCAAGCCAATCGCGGTTCTAAAGGTCACATCCGCCTCATTCCCAGCGCGCCTCGTAGGGCCGGCGCTGCTGGCGCTATCATACCTGCGAACGGGCGGCGTCGATAGGGTTTAGGCTGCGCTTCGGCGCCTTAAGCGGCGCAACGACCGGGTCTTCGCAGATCTTCGCCAATGTCGCGCATGACGCGGCGCGGCGAAAATGCTAATGCGGCCAAGCAAGCTCCCATTCTCCTTGCCTAAAGTGATAAGCACGCCACGGCCGGACGATTCATGGATTCCTATCGCTCGCTCGAGCAGATCTTTTCA
The DNA here is from genome assembly GCA_963789645.1 of uncultured Alphaproteobacteria bacterium. GTDB lineage: Bacteria > Pseudomonadota > Alphaproteobacteria > Rhizobiales > Beijerinckiaceae > Methylocapsa. The sequence continues at coordinate 115,109 of CAWBLM010000015.1, forward strand.
CGCATAGGGCGATCAAAGACGCTATCGGGCTCCTCAACTGGGACGCCGAGACGCTCATGCCCGATGGAGCGGCCGACAGCCGCTCGGAGCCGCTTTCCACTTTGGAGGGAATAGCGCATCGGCTGCTTGTCGCGGTCGAGACCGCCGAGCTTTTGGATCAAGCCGGGACGTCCGATGGCCTTGATCACTGGCGGAGATCAAATCTTCGCGAGATGCGTCGCATCTACCGTCATGCCGCAGCGGTCCCCGAAGACGTTGTCGAGGCAAACTCCCGGGCGGTCGCGCGAGCCAAGGATGCGAATTACAACTCGACTCTGAGCTATTCTCGAAGTCGGAAAAGACGTGGTTGCTCGGCAAGAGCGCGCGCACGGTCCACAAATGGGGCGCGTGATGTAAATCGCCGCGGGGCCAGTTCAGTCTCCCGACGAGCTTCGCGGTCAGCGACGCCGGCCGGCCCGCGATCGCGCCCTTCTTCAGCCTGTCCGCTATTGAGCGGTCAGCCGGCTGGGCGCGAGTTTTGCCGTCAGATAGAGCCGGTTCATCAGCCTCAGTTGATCAGGCACGCCGGGGGTCGTCGGCGCATCCTTCATGGTCATGCCGACCATGGTCTTCATGTTGTTGAGCACCACGGCGGCGACATCCTCGGCCTCCTTGTCGTCGAGATCGGGCGCGCACGTCGTCAGCGCCGTCTTGATCCCGGCCAACGTCTGGCTGCGGAGCCGCCGGCGGACTTCCGTCCAGTCGGTGCGGGAGTCCAGCAAGGCGGCTAGCGCCCGCGTCTGCGGATGCAGCTTCACCATCAGATCGATGAGGATATCGGCGAGTTCTTCCGGCGTAGCGTCGGCGGCGTGCGCGTGCATCGCGTCGTACTCCGCTTGCAGAGCCTCGGCGTATTGGCGCATGAGCGCCTCGGCCACGGCATCCTTGTTGGGAAAGAAGCGGTAGAGCGAGCCGATCTTCGCATCGGCCCGCGCGGCGATCTCGGCCATCGTCGCCGCCTCGAACCCCCGCTCCTGGATCACGGCGGCGGCAGCCTGAAGGAGTTCGGCGACGCGCTGGCGGCCGACGCCGCGCTGTGGCTCCAGGGGCGCACGATTTCGCCTTGACAAAGTTGAGTCCATCCTCAAATAGATATGCTGCTTGAGTCTATCCTCAAGCCTGTAGCGGTCTCTTCCGCCACAGGCAACTGTGGAGATGGACGCCTCGAGTTCAGCGGAAGGACGCCCGAATGATCACCCTCCCCACGGCGACGACGGCATTGATCCTGATCGACTTGCAGAAGGGCATCGTCGGCCTGCCGACCGCGCCCTATCTCCCCGAAGCCGTGGTCGCAAAAAGCGCCGACGTGGCGCGACGCTTCCGGGCGGCCAAGTCGCCCGTCGTGCTCGTCAACGTGGCCTACTCGGCGGATTTCGCCGACGCACTCAAGGCGCCGGTGGATCGATCGCTGTGGCGCCCCGGCGGCTTTCCCGAAGGCTGGTCGGAACTGGTGGACGGCCTCGCTGAACCCTCCGACCTCAGAGTCACCAAACACCAGTGGGGCGCGTTCTACGGCACGGAGCTGGACCTTCAGCTGCGTCGGCGCGGCGTGACATCGGTTGTCATCGGCGGCATCGCCACCAACATGGGCGTGGAATCCACCGCCCGCGCCGCGCACGAGCACGGCTATGGCGTGGTGCTGGCCGAGGACGCCACCGCGAGCTTCTCAGCCGAGTTGCACGCGTTCGCTTTCGAGCAGATATTCCCGCTGCTCGGCCGGGTGGCGAAGGCCGACGAGATCAGGCTTCAGGCGTGAATCAGCAGCTTCCATCCACGACGACTGGCCTACCGCTGCAGCCCCTGCACGCGGCCGCGCGTTGGGCCGTGCTTCTTGCGGCCTCCGCCCTGACGGCGGCGATCCTTCAGTGGGCCAGGCTGCCGGCCGCCCTGTTGCTCGGGCCATTGGCGGCAGCCGTATTGGTGCAGACGGCGGGCGGCGCCGTGAAGATTCCCCGCGCCTTCGTGGCGGCGGCGCAGGCGGTGATCGGGTGCCTCGTCGCCCATTCGATCACGCCTTCGATTGTCGGCGGCTTTGCTGTCCACTGGCCCGTGTTCCTCGGCGTGGTGGTGCTCTCACTGGCCGCCAGCGTCGCGATCGGCTGGGCCATGAGTCGCTTTCGCGTCGTGCCCGGAACGACGGCGGTGTGGGGCATGCTTCCAGGCGCGGCGGTGGCCATGATGGTGATGGCCGAGGCCCACGGCGCCGACTTCCGGCTCGTCGCCTTCATGCAGTACCTGCGGGTCGTGCTGGTGGCTGCGGCCGCCTCCGTGGCGGCGCTGCTCTTCGTGCACGGCGGCGGCCTTCTCTTCGCGGGAGGATACTTTCCGCCGGTCGATCTGCCGAACCTCGCGGCGACCGCAGCGGTGGCGCTCGTCGGCGGCGGACTTGGCCTCGCCTCGCGAATCCCGGCCGGCGTGCTCCTCGGGCCCTTTGCGCTCGGCGCAGTGCTGAACGTGTTGGGTTGGGTGACGATCGAGTTGCCGCCGGTCGTGCTGATCGCCGCCTACGCGCTGATCGGCTGGAACACGGGCCTGCGCTTTACCCACGACGTGCTCGCCGCCGCCGCCCGGGCGCTCCCGCAGACCTTGGGCGCGACAGTCCTCTTGATGGCGTTTTGCGGCCTCCTGGCCTGGATGCTGGTGGCGCTCCTGCATATCGATCCGCTCACCGCCTACCTCGCCACCAGCCCTGGCGGCGTAGACGCCGCTGCGATCATCGCTGCCTCCACCAAGGTGGACACTTCCTTCGTGATGGCCCTGCAGACTCTCCGAGTGATCGTGGTGCTGTTGGTTGGTCCGCACGTCGCGCGATGGGTGGCGGGGACGCTCGAACCGGGCGCTGCGCAGCCCGCCCCCGCTGAGCCCGTCGATCTGGGCGATCTCGATTGAGTTGCGCCGAACGCGCCCGCAAGAAGGTCGAGATGCTGTTCGCCCACCTCAAGATCAAGGCATCCCGCGACGGCGAAGTGCGGCGCTCATTTCGTCGATCTCGACTGGCCGCCGAAGCCGCCGGACTTGCCGACCGAGGGGCAGCGGCGGCTTCGCGTGGTGGGCGGTTCGAAGAAGTGAAAGGCGGCTTGGCGACCGAGACAGCTAAGCCGGGCCCCGAACGTTCAAACACCGCGCGTTGAAAATTTTTGACAAATAACCCTTTGTACATCAAGGACATGCCCGAAGCTCACGGCCCATTCAGGCATGTCGGACGGCTCTCGCACGGCTTCAGTTCTGCGCGATAATTCCTCTAAGGCGTCCTGATAATAGCTAAGATCTTGATCAGTCATGCCAAGCGGGGCTTTTATGCTTTCAGATTGCTGTACCGCCTGGGCGACCAGTGCCTCAATCTTCTCTTTCGGTTCGCTAACTGATCTCGACGCGTTGACAGCGGCAATTAAATTCGCACCTGCTGAAACGATCTGCGCAGAGACACCATCCACTGAGCTTATCTGCTGCTGGCGGGATTGCACCTCTTGAATATTTATTGCAGTGCGGACGCATCACAAATGCTGAGCCCGCCGAAGCTAGAGCGGACAATACCGCTCCAATGCAGGCTGCAAATGTCGCATTATGAGAGAGGGAATCAGCCAGTTGGCCCATGGAGCTTACCTCTTCGGACCGGCGACAGCCCTCAATCCAGCGCGGTCATGTGCCGCTTTAGCAGCCTCGCATATCGCCCATGTATTGTCAACGCCTAGGCTCTGCAATACCCGCTTCGAGGCTTCAGAAACCATAGCTGTAACGTGAGGATCGGCATTGCTCGCAGAGTTTACGTAGTGTAACGCTTGAACATCAGACTGTAACGATGTCGGACTGCTGACCTTCGATAATTCAATAAACGAGGCTATGAGCGCTGAAATGACTAGTGGCACAATTGTAACGCTTAGAAATCGATTAAATCCTGGAGAGTGGATATCAACTTCTTGCGTACAAGTATATTGAATTGGAGGATTTGATAACAACATCGATACAATCGCGCCTCTTCCTAGCCCAATGTCGCCATTATCTATAGCTGCGCAAGCAGTTGCTGCTAATCTTGATATATTTCCAATAAAAGCAGAATCTGTATCGAGAAAATCGTCGCCACTGTAGACAGTTGATGCTTTCAATTCTCCGTACGAGAAAGACCCGAAGGCCAACGAAAACACCTCAGGGAAAAGCGAGCTTTCTAATAACGTAAATGGATGAGAGTGACGAAGCTTTTCACTTAGCCTTGTCGAGACGCTATTTTCTATGTAATGCCCAAGCCATCGAATTGACCTTGCAGGTATTTCGTGTTGACCATAATGGCGTGGATAAAAACTTTTGATTCGTTCGTTAGACAGAAATCGGCCGATTTGAATTTGATTAGACACCAGAGACTCCGGCATCACGACGAGTTCGCCTTCGCCTCCTCATAGAAACTGATAAGTGCTTGACGTAATCGTCCCCTGTTTTTGGTGCGCTTGGCGTGAGCGAAGTGCGCTACATCCTCGTCAATTGTCGCGTCAATGCCGTGCTGCTGAAGAATCGATTGAGCATGTTGCGACAGCGCTATTCTCGCGATCAAGTCGGAAGAATCGGCGAGCTTTCCCTTAGGGAACTTGAGCGCTGGAAAGTCTAAAAAACCGACTGATTCGTCGAGAAATATTCGGAGGAATCTGTAACTAGTGCCTGGGAAAAGCCGCCAAACGCGCTGGTCGAGCGAGATAGTCTGGGCTCGTAGATCGATGGTTGTCAAAGGCACACCCCGTTAATTACTTTGAGCATCAGGCGAATGAATTTATCAAGGCAATATTACATCTAAGAGAGTGCCGGCGCCGCTCACGGTTTGCTTCTTGCTGATACGCGGGTCTCGGGCGCACGCCGCAAACGCTGTTGAGCGTTTTCCAGCTGAGACATTGGCCTCGGAACCGCGATAGTCGGGGCCGCCGCTGCATAATGGCGTCGCGCGGCGACGCAAAGCTTGTTGGAGGCAGCTCCGGGGTCGGAAGCTTGAGGCGGCCGATTGGTGCGCCCGGCCGCCGGAAGCACGCGTCTTGCTGGCCCGGTTGACGTCGTGAATGCCGCGGGGCGAGGAAGAAGAAAGCGTCTGTCGCGCCTTGCGACGCGCGCTGCCTCTAACTTTTCGTCAGAAAGCTTCCGCGATTTCCTCAATTTCGGCTTCCGTGAGCTCATGCTTTCGGTCAAGGCGGTGCCATGTGCGGAGCATCCGGCGATAATACTCCAAAGATATGCTGCTATGCGAATTGTCAGGCCGATCTTTCAGCTCTTCCCACTTGCCGAGCGTGCGGCGGACAAAGTGTGCAAAGCCATAATGCCCGCCATCGTTGTTCGCATCGAAGCCTTCGAACTCTGCCCATTTGCTTTTCGGAGTGTATCCTAACCTACGGCAAGAGAATTTGATGCAGCGGAAAAGGTCGAGGATATCCTCTACTTCGCTGGAAACCCCTGGATCTGTGGTCTTCGGATAAATTTCTAGGTTTATTTCGGAATAGTATTGTTCGTAGCCATTAGAAAGAATTTCCTGTTTTATCTTATATTCCTCCTTGTCACCGGGGTCTAGCCGCTTCAGGATTTCATATTGATTCCACAGGATAAGTCGTTCAGTCCACGTGACCATATGTGTTCTCTCTGCCTTATGTGCATTCCGAGGCTCTCCTCCGCCATGCACGTCTGGATGATTCGGGTCAAGGCTGTTTCCGCCTTTTGCTGATCGGTGTCCGCTTAACCCAAAGCTTTGTCTCGTTTGCCTTTGACGAGATGTTTCTTCACGCGTATGCCCGATCCGCCGCCGTTCAATGGGATGAACTGGACGCCGGCGGCTTCAAGGGCGCGTCGGAGGGCATTCCTGCGGCAGGACCGTCAGCCGCTTCCATCCGCTTCAACGCGGGAACGGATAGGTTCGCCCGCGAAGCAAGCTCAGACTGCGTCATCCCGATAAGCGTCCGAGCCGCGGCAATTTGGCGCTCTTTGATTTCGTCGAACGCCTTGAGGACGATAAGGAAGCGCCGGCGAGTTGTGCGTCGTGCGCTCGACTATCTGTGCGGGGAATCCAGCCCAGCCGCCTAGAGCATGGCGACCGTAGGGGAAGGCAAAGTGCGGTTTCGGTCTGGCAGCTCGCAGCCAAATTCTGTAGCCGAGGCGTTGCCGGGCCGTGACGCTTACGATCTGCTAAAGCTTGTAAGCTATTGTTTTATTTGGAGCGGGCGAAGGGATTCGAACCCTCGACCCCAACCTTGGCAAGGTTGTGCTCTACCCCTGAGCTACACCCGCATCCATGCCGCAGGCGGCGACGCCGACGGTTTGCGCTATATGGCGCAAACGATTTGCGAATGCAACTGCCCGTTTTTTTCCATCTCACGCCTTTAGCTGCCTGGCGAAAGCTGAGCCGGCGAGTGTTCGCAGCCAGGTCGCCCGGCGCTCCCGCCGCAAGACGGGCGACAGTTCATGATTGACGCGACGCCGCGCATCGGCTATGGACGCCCCTTCCAGCTCGAAACGAAGTTTCCGGGCGTGTTTCGCGCGCCCGGGACTTTTGTTTTTCAAGCGCCCCGCATGGGCCGGCCTCCACCGGACGCGGGCAAACATGGCGCCGCGTAGCTCTCGGTTGGCGCGGCCGATATGGAGAGCAGGTTTTGGCACGTATCGCAGGCGTCAATATTCCAACCAATAAACGGGTCGTCATCGCCCTTCAATACATCCACGGCATTGGCCCCAAAAAGGCCGAGGAGCTTTGCGCCAAGGTGAATATTCCGTCGCAGCGCCGCGTCTCGGAGCTGACCGACGCCGAGGTTTTGCAAATCCGCGAGACGATCGACCGCGACTATATCGTCGAAGGCGATTTGCGCCGCGAAGTCGCTATTAATATCAAGCGGCTGATGGACCTCGGCTGCTACCGCGGCCTGCGTCATCGGCGCCAATTGCCGGTCCGCGGCCAGCGCACCCACACCAATGCGCGGACCCGTAAAGGCAAAGCGAAGCCGATCGCCGGAAAGAAAAAATAAGCGCCACAGGTCCGCTTTTGGGCAGCGTCATCCAACGAAATGGACCGCGATCCGCCTCGTGTGAATTGCGGGCGGAGAAGGAGGATATTCGATTTCAACATTCGGAAGATGCTCGAGAAGGACAATCCCGAGCGCCTGGCATTACGGGCGCGCCTGAAGGAACATAGAGTATGGCCAAGGAAGCTACCCGCATTCGCCGTCGCGAACGCAAGAATATCGTGTCGGGCGTCGCCCATGTGAACTCGACATTCAACAACACGATGATCACGATCACGGACGCTCAGGGCAACACTATTTCGTGGTCGTCCGCCGGAACCATGGGATTCAAAGGCTCGCGCAAGTCAACGCCCTATGCGGCGCAGATGGCCGCCGAGGACTGCGCCCGCAAAGCCTCCGAACACGGGATGCGGACGCTCGAGGTCGAGGTGTCGGGGCCGGGTTCCGGGCGCGAATCGGCCTTGCGCGCGCTGCAGGCCGCGGGCTTCACCGTCACTTCGATCCGCGACGTTACGCCAATCCCGCATAATGGCTGCCGCCCTCGCAAGCGGCGGCGGGTCTAGGCCATCGGCGAGCGCAGCGGACTGGTTCGCGCTCCGGTCCGCAGCGAAACAAAAGGTTCGGGCGATGCGGCCTGCGCGATCACGGCCATATCGCTGCCAGCCGGAAAATGGACCGTCGATCAGGTCCCGTTTTCGGCGATTTGTGTCCAGGCGCCGGGCCGGCGCCGCACCGTCAGAAAGGCTCTTTCGTGATCCAAAAAAACTGGCAAGAGCTCACCAAACCGAACAAGCTCGAAGTCATCTCGGGCGATGATCCGAGGCGCTCCGCGACCGTCATCGCGGGACCGCTTGAGCTCGGCTTCGGCCTCACGCTCGGCAATTCGCTGCGCCGGATCCTGTTGTCGTCGCTGCAAGGCGCGGCGATCACCTCCGTGCACATCGATGGCGTTCTGCACGAATTCTCGTCGATCCCTGGCGTGCGCGAGGACGTGACCGACATGGTCCTCAACATCAAGGACATCGCGATCAAGATGGCGGGCGACGGACCGAAGCGCCTCGTCTTGAAAAAGCAGGGACCCGGCAAGGTCACCGCCGGCGACATCCAGACCACCGGCGACATATCGATTCTGAACCCGGCGCTGGCGATCTGCACCCTTGACGAGGGCGCCGAGATCCGCATGGAGTTCACAGTCAACACCGGCAAAGGCTATGTCGCCGCCGACCGCAACCGCGCTGAAGACGCGCCGATCGGACTCATCCCGATCGACAGCCTTTATTCGCCGGTGAGAAAGGTCAGCTATCGCGTCGAGAATACGCGCGAAGGTCAGAACCTCGACCTCGACAAGCTTACCATTCAGGTCGAGACAAACGGGGCCTTGACGCCGGAGGACGCCGTCGCCTTCGCCGCGCGCATCCTGCAGGACCAGCTGAACGTATTCGTCAACTTCGAAGAGCCGCGCCGGGTCGAATTGACGCCGTCGATCCCGGAGCTCGCCTTCAATCCGGCTCTGCTGAAAAAGGTCGACGAACTCGAATTGTCGGTCCGTTCGGCCAACTGTCTGAAGAACGACAATATCGTCTATATCGGCGATCTCATTCAAAAGAGCGAAGGCGAAATGCTGCGCACGCCGAATTTCGGCCGCAAGTCGCTGAACGAAATCAAGGAAGTTCTCGCCCAAATGGGCCTGCACCTCGGGATGGAGGTCAATGGCTGGCCGCCGGACAATATCGACGAACTCGCCAAGCGCTTCGAAGAGCATTACTAATTCATCACACCCGCCCCTTCCTCGAGAGGGAAAACAAAGAGCGGCCGTCCCTTGGCACGGCGGCCGCAAAATAACGGAGAGAGCCAGTGTATCACGGCAACGCCCATCGCCGCTTCGGCCGCACGCATGAGCATCGCAAGGCCATGTTCGCCAACATGTGCCAGGCTCTGATCAAGCATGAGCAGATCGTCACGACCTTGCCGAAAGCCAAGGATTTGCGCCCGGTCGTCGAGAAGCTCGTCACCCTCGGCAAGCGCGGCGACCTGCATGCGCGCCGCCAGGCGATCGCCCAGATCAAGGATGTCGCGCTGGTCGGCAAATTGTTCTCGGTCCTCGGCCCTCGCTACAAGGACCGGCACGGCGGCTATACGCGCGTGCTCAAAGCCGGCTTCCGCTATGGCGACAACGCGGCCATGGGCGTGATCGAATTCGTCGACCGCGATGTGACGGCCAAAGGACGGGATTCCGGCCCCGCGCTCGCTGGGCAGGACGAAGCCGCCGGGTGATTTATCAGGCGCGCGGCAGCATGAGGCCGAAAGTTTGCGGGACTCTCTGGAACGGCTCATGCGTTAGAATAAAGCGATCAAGAGCATGACCGCTTCATGTCCGACTCCTCGCGCTTTTGTGCGCTGCGTGCTGGCGGCGGCCTTCGCGCTTGCTGTCAGCGCCGGCGCTGGCTTTGCGGCGCCGGACCCGACGCGGCAGGCGCCCGCGACGGCCGGCGACATTGTCCCGTCCTTCGCGCCTGTGGTCAAAAAGGCGCAACCGGCCGTCGTCAACGTTTACGCTTCGCGCATCGACAAGCGCCCGAAGAATCCGCTTTTCGATGATCCCATTTTCGAGCGCTTTTTCGGCGGCGGCGCGCGCCCCGGCGGCGGAACGGCGCGCTCGCTGGGATCGGGTGTCCTCGTCGACCGTTCGGGTCTTGTCGTCACCAACTACCATGTCATCGAAGGCATGACCGACGTCAAAGTCGCGCTGTCCGACAAGCGCGAATTCGACGCCGAAATCGTGCTGCGCGACCAGCGCACGGACCTTGCGGTTTTACGCCTCAAGGGGGGCGCTGATTTCCCCTTCATGGAGCTTGGCGATTCCGACGCGATCGAGGTCGGCGACATCGTGCTCGCGATTGGCAATCCGTTTGGCGTCGGCCAGACCGTAACGCAAGGAATCGTCTCTGCTCTGGCGCGCACGCAAGCCGGCATTTCCGAGTCGGGGTTCTTCATCCAGACGGATGCGGCGATCAATCCCGGTAATTCCGGCGGCGGCCTGATCGATATGAAGGCGCGGCTGATTGGCGTCAATTCGGCGATTTTCACGCAAACGGGAAGTTCCGTCGGCATTGGTTTCGCCGTCCCCGTCAATATGGTGAAGATCCTCGTCGCCGCGGCCAAGAGCGGCAAGCAGGTGCGTCGCCCCTGGCTTGGGGCCAGTCTGCAGACAGTCTCGAAGGAAATCGCCGATTCGCTTGGCCTCGACCGCCCTTCCGGCGCCCTCGTCACCGAGGTGACGGGCGACAGCCCGGCCGCCAAGGCGGGAGTCAAAGGGGGCGACCTCATCACCGCGATCGATGGACAAGGCGTCGATGATCCGGAGAGTTTCGGCTACCGGATCACGACCAAGCCGCTCGGCGGCACAGCTTCGCTAGCTCTTCTTCGCGCCGGCAAGCCGGTCAATGTGAAGCTGACGCTGGAGGCGGCGGCGGAAATTCCCGCCCGCGATCCGATCAAGCTCAGCGGCGATTCCCCTTTTGCGGGGGCGACCGTCGTCAATGTGTCGCCCGCAGTGATCGAAGACATGTCGCTGCACGGCGTCAGCGAGGGCGTCGTCATCAGCGACATCGAGGAAGGATCGACCGCCGCGGAAGTGAATTTCCAAAAGGGCGACGTCATTGTCGCCGTCAACGGCGTCAAGGTCCAGACGACGCATGATCTCCAACGCGCCGTCAGCGGCAGACATAGTTATTGGAAGCTGACCATCGGACGCGGCGGCGAGATCGTCACCACCGTGCTCGGCGGGTAGCCGTTCTCGTCAGGCGAGGGACAACCCGGCCGTTCTGATTGTCTCATAAATCCTCATTGGCTAGAGCAAATTGAGAAAGGGTTGCAATTTGGGTTGCCCATAACACTATGGTTGACGCTGCGGTTGAAACCTACGCTGCGACCTTGAAAACTGCTATGTCCCGAGCTTCGCATACCTCCAACGCCGAATCCGCCTCCGCTGAAATGGCCGCCGACGCCATGGCCTCCGCCGCCGCCTCTGGCAAAAGCGGGACCGCTGCAAACAACCAAAGCGCCAAGCGCGACGGCGCTCGCGAATGTACCTAATCGTCTCATAACTTTTCCCTTGTTGTTGGCTCTGTAGCAAACGCGAGACTAACGCCGGTTGCGCCGAAAAGTTTCGCCGATCATTTCCAGGCTTAGCAGCCCGCGGACCCACTCCTCATCATCGACGATCGAGATTAAAGGTCCGCGTTTGCATCCGGGCTACCGCCCTCATGTGCGACATTAGACCGCAGGCAGCCATTGCACCCTTGTATAGGGCGTCCTATCCTCGATGAAAGGTTCGGGGTTGCATATCCCCGCCGTGGTCACCCCCTGCCAATCGACGACTACATCACGAGACGGCTGCGCCGGCGGCGGTCCCCTCGGGAACTTCGACAAGGCGACCGGTCTTGACGTCGTAATAGTAGCCATAGACCGGAATATGGCCCGGAACCAGCGGGTGAGATCGGATTCTCTTGACGTCCTCGACGATGCTCGCGGCAAGATCCTCGATAGGGATTTGTTCCTGCGGCGATCGTCACCGACGACGCGAACGACAGGCGCAAGGCTTCAAATCCAACTTGTGCTCATGAGGGCTTCTTAACGGGCGACTGGATACATCGCCGACAACTCGATATGGTTCACTGATGAGCCGAATTTGGCGTGTGGAACCGGGTCCGCCAAGCCTTTGCACCGAAGGATATCCGCACCTATCAGCAAATCATCTTTTTACAAAGCCGCTATGAAGGCCTTAAGCGGTCGTAGAGTTTCTCGAGCACGCGACGCGTGACTGCAAGGTCCTGCTGTGAGATGCCGCTGAACTGCTCAGCTTCGAACTTGCCCAGCTGGGCGATAAGCCTCGTTAAAAGGGTGCTCCCGCTTTCTGTGAGAGCAAACGCTTTCGGCTGGCCCGCAACATAGCCCCTTTCGGTGAGACTATCGAGCGCGTCTTCCGCGGAGTTGCGAGGCAAAAAAGATCGCGCTATGATCTCCTCCAGCGACAATTGGTTTCCTCCGCTCAGCGCGAACAGAATGCGGCTTTGCGTGATGTTGAGCCCTTGCGACTGGCGGTACTTATCGAAAGCATCAGACGCATACATTTCGACGTAGGCCAACAGTGCCATCAAACGCATGTCGCTGACGTTAAGCTCAGCGTCGGCTTTCGCGACACCTGAAGGCTTGAGCTGTAGGGAGGGATGATCCTCCGCTACGGCGTACCGCCCTTGCGCATACAGAAGCGCATTTCCTGCGTAGCGCGAATACTTCTTTACACGGCCAATCAGAATGACGTGGTCCCCGCCCTGAAGCGTCGTCTCCAGCGTGCACTCCAGCGAGGCTAACACGTTCGGCAGAATTGGAGAACCCAAGACACCGGGGAGCCAATCAACGCCTTCAAACTTGTTCTGTGCGGGCCGCGCGAATCGCTGTGAGTATTCCACCTGCTCAACAGCGAGGATATTAACGGCGAAGTGCTTCGCATTCTTGAAAGTTGCCGAACTGCGTGAAGTGTGCACAATAGACCACAACACCAGGGGCGGATCCATCGATAGCGATGAGAACGAATTCGCGGTTATACCGACCGGTTCGCCGTTCGCGACCGTAGTCATCACTCCGACGCCTGTTGAAAATTGCCCTAGACAGCGCCTAAAGGCCTTTGAATCGGCCGCGGGGTCTCCTTCTTCGACAGGGTCTCTGCGAAAAGGCTCGACCACTTGTTGTACTCCTTCGTCCAAAACAACGCATCGTAACGCGACCCATTATACCACGGGATCCCATAGAAGGCGCGTGGGTTGTCGGACAGAATACGCGCTTAGCGGACGCGAATAGCCCGAACTGGGCCTTACTTGAAGGTGTGCCATTTGATGAAATGGCCATGCACGCTGCCAGGACCCGGGCCGTGATCATGCCAGCCCCGTCGCCGCGCACAAGCTCTTGTCAAGGAGGTCGCTGATGATCTCATCATCGAACAGCTGCATTCCGCAATCTGTGTGGTGGATGACGAACCATTCCTGCGTGCCGAGAAGCTTATAGGAAATGACCAGCGAGCGGATGGCGTCGTCACTCGCTCGGCCCCCCGCATTGCGGATTATTATAGATGCGCATCGCCCTCGGTAAGACCAGCAAACTTGGCGGGATCGAGCCGCGCGTCCATGCAGGTGAGAATGGCGAAGCGGCGCGCCGGCGGCAACGCTAGATTCGCTTCGTCGCCGAAACTCGCGGCATAAGCCTCATTGGCTTTCAGGACTTCGGGCCGAACCGACATGGAGGTCCCCTTTTGCTTGACGGCATTCCGCTAGCGGCTGCCCGCGCCCGACTCTCGCTTAAAGCCGGTTCTCGAGCAAGCTGAAGCATTTGTAATGGGGGAAGGAAGCGGCGACGGCGCCTTCCCTGATCAGACGTGAAGAAACGGCCACGGAAGCGTTGTTCACGAATAGACGAAACCAGCTAAGATATGCCTCGATTGATGGACGAACCGATTTCAGCTTTGCGCGCGCCATGACTGATCTCTTCGCCGCCGCGGGTCTCGAAAAGGGCGCGCCCCAGCCGCTCGCCGACCGGCTGCGCCCGAAAACGCTCGCCGAGGTGGTGGCGCAAGACCATCTCTTGGGACCAGAGGGCGCGCTAACGCGGCGCATCGCCTCCGGCTCGCTTGGCAGCCTGATCTTCTGGGGTCCGCCCGGCACCGGCAAAACGACCGTCGCCCGCCTGCTCGCTCATGAGACGAAGTTCGCTTTCATCCAGATCTCGGCGATTTTTTCCGGCGTCAACGACTTGAAAAAAATCTTCGAGGACGCGCGGGGCGCCGCGCCGTCGGACAAGGCACGCTCCTTTTCGTCGATGAAGTCCACCGCTTCAATCGCGCCCAGCAGGACAGCTTCCTCCCGGTGATGGAGGACGGCTCCGTCACCCTGATCGGAGCGACCACCGAAAATCCGAGTTTCGAATTAAACGCCTCGCTTCTGTCCCGCGCCAGCGTCCTCATTTTCCACCCCCTCGACGAAGACGCGATCGGCAAGGTGATCGCGCGCGCGGAACATCTCGAAGGGCGGCCTCTGCCCCTCGACGAGATCGCCCGCGACGCCCTGATTCGCATGGCCGATGGCGACGCCCGCGCGGCGCTGACGCTGGCTGAGGAAGTCTGGCGGGCGGCCGGGCCCGACGAGACATTCGACGCCGCCTCGCTCGCCGGGATCGTGCAGCGGCGCGCGCCGATCTACGACAAGGCGCAGGAGGGACACTACAATCTCATCAGCGCGCTGCACAAAAGCGTCCGCGGCTCGGACCCCGACGCCGCGCTCTATTATCTCGCGCGCATGTTTGACGCCGGCGAAGATCCTCTCTTCATCGCAAGGCGCGTGGTGCGGATGGCGGTCGAGGATATCGGCCTTGCCGATCCCCAAGCGCTCGTTGTCGCCAATGCGGCTAAGGACGCCTATGATTTTTTGGGCTCCCCGGAGGGCGAGCTCGCCATCGCGCAGGCCGTGATCTATGTCGCGACGGCGCCGAAATCCAACGCCGCCTATATCGCCTACAAAGCCGCGCTGCGCCTCGCCAAGGAGGGCGGCTCGCTGATGCCGCCGAAAATCATTCTGAACGCGCCGACGAAGCTCATGAAGAGCGAGGGTTATGGCTCCGGCTACGCCTATGACCACGATGAGCCGGACGCGTTTTCCGGCCAGAACTACTGGCCGGAGGCGCTGGGCCGACGACGGCTCTACGCGCCAACCAATCGCGGGTTCGAGCGGGATCTGCGCGAGCGCCTCGCCTATTGGGCGAAGCTCCGCAACACGCGAGAATCAGGATCATGACAACCACAGCCCATCAAAATTGATAGCGCGGACCAGCGAAGAAGTCATAGCCGCTGAGATTTTCGCGTGTCGGTCAACGGCGCGAACGTTCCACCGCTTTTAAACCTCGTGTTGGTGTTGTCAGCAAACTCGCGCCAAACGCTGGCCGTCAAGAAAGGCTGCAGGACGAGGCCAAAACGGCCGGTGGCGCGCCCGAGTTAGGCTCCTCCTCATTCGGCAGGAGAATGCTGCTCCAACGGCTCTTCGCTTTCGAATGCGCGCGTCTTCGCCGAGTAATGTGATGCGTTGCTTCGCCCCGAGCATGCGTCCCGCGCGAACATGATGAGGTGATGCGCGACGAGACCGACGCTCAAGACAGGCTCGATCTGACCGCGTGCGAGCCGGCGCAGCGCGAAAGACCAGAACGTCCGCCGGTATTGCCCGCGGACGCCGACTTTCCAGAACAGCTTCGAGAGCATGATCATGGCCATGCGCACATTTCGCGGCGACCAGCGCTGCCGGCTCTTGGGGCGCTTCAGCCGGTTTGGCCGCGTCGCCTGCATCTGATACTCATACCGGGCGAACAGAGCCTTCGGCTCATAGGCGTTCGCCATGCAGTTTTTCCACATGGCGAGAACGTCCTCATAAGGTAATTTGAATTCGACGTTCGATTCGCGCCCGGCGTCGTCGCGGAGGCGCCCCTCGCTCTCCAGCCGGTCCCACAAAGGAGTCCGGGGCAGGGCTTGCAGCAGATTGATCGTCGCCAGAGGGATCTGCGACTGCTTGAGAAAATCGACGATTGTTTCCCCGGATTCAAGCGTGTCGGTGTCGAGCCCGAGAATGATTCCGGTGACCACCTCCATCCCGTGGCCGTTGATCGCGCGCACGGATTCGAGGATCGGCGCCGTCAAATTGTGTGACTTCTGGATGGCTTTCAAAGCATGGGTTTCAGGCGTCTCGATGCCGCAGAAAATCGTATCGAACGCCGCCTCCCGCATCAGTTTCAGGATCTGCGGATGGCGCGCGATGTTCAGCGTCGCTTCGCAGGAGAGGCTGAGGGCGTAGCCATTGCGCTTTTGCCACGCGACGAGATGCGGCAGAAGATCAAGCAACGCGCGCCGATTGCCGACGAGATTGTCGTCGACGAAATAGACTGCGCCGTTGACGCCGCAAGCCAGAAGCTTGTCGAGTTCGGCGGTGACTTGCTCCGGAGTTTTTAGGCGCGGAACCCGCCCGTAAAGGCCGGGAATGTCACAGAATTCACACGCATAAGGGCAGCCGCTCGAAAACTGGATGCTGCCGAGAAAATAGCGGTCGATCCGCGCCAGTTCGTAGGCCGGCGCTGGAAATTCGCTGAGCGCGCGGCGCTCATTCGTGGTTAGGACGACTTGTCGAGGCGGCCGGGCGGCGTCGCGGGACAAAATGGCGATCAGAGCGTCGGTGGCGTCGCCAAGTTCGCCGACATGAAGATAGTCGAAATTCGGATATTGCTCTGGGCAGGCGGAAACTGACGGGCCGCCGAGCGCGACCGGCCGGCCGCAACCGTGCGCCCTGGCGCAAATGTCTTCCATCTGCCGGCGTTGAATGTGCATGCCGCTGACAAAAACGGCGTCGGCCCAGGCGAAATCCTCAGCGCGGGCCGCGCCCATATTCTCGTCGATGAATCGCGCCTCCCAATGTTTCGGCAGGGCCGCGGCGATCACGAGAAGGCCTTGCGGCGGCATGAAAGCTTTGACCGCGGGGGTCAGCGGATAGGCAGTATTCGAAGGTGCCGAACGAGGGGACATAGCGCGGGAAGACGCAGAGGATGCGGCGCTTTGGCCCGCTTCTGGCGACCGACAAGGTTGCGCTCTCTGTCAAGGGACCGACCTTTCGTTTTCAATCGCAGACGGCAATTTCATTTCCAATACAAGGAAGCCAAGTCAAAGCGGCGAAGATAAGGAGGTCTTAGGCGAACATGCCCAGCGCGACGAACGCGAAAATGGACGGCAAGTTCGACGCGGCGCGGATTTAAGCTGTAAAAGTCTGGGTTTGATCCATCGGTCAGCGTCAGATTCCGCCATTCATCTCACGGGCGAGCATTATCGGCGAGACGGGCGCGATCCTGTCAAGGATGCGAAGCACCGGCTTCGCCGGCGCGAGCAAAGCTCGCGTCCTTGACAGAATCGACCCGCTCGCCACACTCGCCGCCAAGATATGAACGGACAGTTGCGACTTCCCGCGACGGCGCCAGAAATCTCAAGTCCCAACATTTACTTTGGAGCGTTGAAGCCGAGCCAAACAACTCCGACGCCGTCAGGCGCGCTCCGCCCGACGTTCCGATCCTCCCGCATGGAGAGGCCTTTAGACTGATTCGCAAAGGGTATCGGCTTTGGAAGGCAAGTAAAGCCGCTCCGCGCGCAGGGCGGACTTTTTCACGCAACAGTCTCCTTCATTGCGCATGCTTCTATTCGAGGCGCCGTCGGCGCGTCGATGACCCCCACTGCGGCGCATAGACTTTCCCGCCGGGCATGTTAGCCTCCAAGTCACGTCGCGCACAAAATCGCCCCGCGTCCCTACCGCTTGGCGGGTCGAGACCTACTATCGCCCGCCTGCGGTCCGCCCATGCGTTTCCTCCTGGTGTTTTTCGTGAGCGTCGTCGTCGCTCTTGCGATCGCGGCCCGGCCCGGACTGGCGCAACGGAAAGCGGCCTCGTCGAACCCTGCGTCCACGGCGGGATCAGCTCTCATCATTGGCGAGAGCGCCTACGCCGCCGGCATCGCGCCGTCGAACCTCGCCCTCAACAATGCGCAGAGCCTTGCGCGCGAGTTGTCCCGCCTCGGATTTACAGTCAACTTCGAAACGAACTTGGGCGAGGGCGCCTTGCGCCGCGCGATCGACGCCTTCACCACTTCGATCAAGCCCGGCGCCGCCGACCTGTTCTTTTTCTCCGGCTATGGCATCGAAGACAAGGGATCGAGCTATTTGATCCCCCTGGACGCCAGCATTTGGACGGAGGCGGACGTCCGTGCGCAGGGTATCGCCATCGATTCGATCCTGAGCGCGATGGATAAGGCTGGAGCGAAGGTCAAAATCGTAATCCTCGACGCCTCGCGGCGAAATCCTTTCGAAAGGCGGTTTCGCAGCCTTTCGACAGGCTTAGGTTCAATTGACATCCCGCCGCAGACCTTGCTTTTCTCGGCGGCGGAACCCGGCAAGGTCGTCAGCGACGCCGGGCGCGACGGCGATGTGTTCTTGAGCGAACTCTTGAAAGAGTTGCGCGCGCCCGACCAAAGCGTTCAGGACGTATTCAGCCGCACGCGGCTTGGCGTTTCGCGCGTGACCAACAACCAGCAGACCCCCTGGATGCTGTCGACTCTCGGCTGCGCCGCTTTTTCTAAAATCTCCTGCTGGCGGCGCGTCCGCGCCGGAACAGGCGCAGGAGGCGGAATCGAACGCCGGGGCCGAGAGATTTGGGGTTTCCCCTGATGCGATGCCCGGGACCGTTTTCCGCGACTGCGCCAATTGTCCCGATCTCGTCGTTGCGCCGGCTGGCGAATTCGACATGGGTTCGGATGATTTCGATACGGAGCAGCCGGCGCACTCCGTCGTCATCGCCAAACCCTTTGCCATCGGCCGCGGCGAAGTCACGTTCGCGCAGTGGGATGCATGCGTCGCCGACGGCGGCTGCGCCGGCTGGCGTCCCGACGATCGCGGCGAAGGCCGCAACGACACGCCCGTCAGCGAAGTCAGCTGGAGCGACGCGCATCGCTTTCTCGACTGGCTGTCCCGCAAGAGCGGCCACGCCTATCGTCTGCCCAGCGAGGCGGAATGGGAATATGCCGCCCGCGGCGGCGTGGCGACGCGGTTCTGGTGGGGCGACGAGGCCGGAACCGGCCACGCCAATTGCCGCGGCTGCGGCGGCCCTGGTCAGCCGACCCCCGTCGGCTCTTACCCCGCGAATGGCTTCGGCCTCGTCGACACCGCCGGCAATGTCGCCGAGTGGGTCGAAGATTGCTGGACCAACTCTTACGTTGGGGCGCCGCGCGACGGCGCCGTCGCTGAGGACGGACCGTGTAAACAGCGGGTGGTTCGCGGCGGGTCGTTCGACGCCGGACCACGCTATGTCCGGTCGGCATCACGCTTTTTATATGACGCCGAGCTGCGCTATTACACTAATGGCTTTCGCGTCGCGCGCAACCTTCCATGACCTGCGCGGATTTTTCATTTTCTCGAATGCCTGATTTCATCAATTGCTTTAAGCTGACGCAAACCAGCCTGTTCGCCGCGCCCGCCAACTCGCCGCGCCCCCGCTTTACCGCCCGCCATGCGACCGCCCGATCCAGAAACGCTCTCATGACCTTGTTGCGCGCCAGGCCTTCGAGGCTAGCTTCGAAATCGCTCTTTCGCGTCTGCGCTGGCGCGCGCCAAAAGACGGCGCGTCGCAGATTTTTCAACCCGCGCCTTGTCTCTCTCGCCATCGGCGCTCGCTACGGCCCTTGCGGTCCTGGGGGGTGCCGCCACGGCGCAACAGCAGGTTCCGCCGAGGACTGGCGAGGGAGCCGGCGAGCCGCCGGGAATCCCCGTCACGGTGGCGCAGGCCTTCACCGCCTGCTTTTCGCAGGCGATCCACGCGACCGGCTTTTTAGCTCCGCGCGGCGACGCTATCGTCGCCTTGACGCAGGAGGGCTATCAGGTCGCCGAGGTGCTGGCCCATGAGGGCGACGTTGTCGCCGAGGGCCAGCCGGTCGCGCGTCTGTCGCGCATCGAGAGTTTGAGCCCCAATCCCCAAGCCGCCGCGCAACAGGCCGCCGCCCAGGGGCAGCCAGCGCTACCCTCTTCGATCGTGCTGCGCGCCCCGGCCGCCGGGTCCATCATCCAGTCGAGAGCGCGGATCGGAGCGACGGCGTCGCCGCGCGGCGACGCTTTGTTTCGTCTGGCGATCGACGGGTTGATCGAAGCCGTCGCCGAGGTCTCGAGCGTCTATCTGGCTGAGATCAACCCAGACCAGAGCGTGCGCGTCGAGACAGAGGAAGGGCGCGAACTGACTGGCCGCGTCCGCAGCATCGGATCGGAAATTGATCCCTCGACGCAGATGGGTCGGGTCCGCGTGGCGCTCGAACGCGATCCTCTCCTGCGCGCGGGCCGGCTGATCCGCGCCACGATTGAGGCGCGCCACAGCTGTGGCGTTTCCATCCCCCACTCGGCGGTATCCTATGGGGCGGAAGGCGCGAGCGTTCAGGTCGTGCGCGGGCGGGTCATCAGGACGGCGCGGGTGAGGGTCGGCCTGAGGTCCGGCGACGACGTTGAAATCGAGGCGGGCCTGCACGCCGGCGATCTTGTCGTCGCCAACGCCGGCGCATCGCTTCGCGACGGCGATGTCGTCGTCCCGATCCTCCCGGAGGACGCGAGCAAATCCACGGAGCATCCTTAGTTGCCGAGCGGCGCTTAGAAGCCCGAGGTTCGGCTGCCGGGGATAGACCGTTTGATAATCTTGTGCGACTTTAGTGTCCGAATTTGGAATGAGCCGTCCGCGCCAAAGGGGGAAACGCAGATGCTTTTCAACGGACGCCATTATTCTCGCCTCCTGCGGAGCGGCGGCCACGCTGGCCGCGATCACTGCGCTGCTGCCTCCTACCGGCGTGTTCGCTGGCGATGGTCACCGGACCTCACAGGCTGAGATCCTCTGGGATGAGTTTGGCATACCGCACATTTATGGTCCCGACGTGCTGACCGTCGTGCGTGGCCTTGGTTACGCCGAAATGGAAAACCATGCCGAAACGATCCTGATGAACGCAGCGTCTGCTCGCGGTCGGTATGCTGAGTATTTTGGCCCAGGGGTGGGCGGCGCGAACATCGAAAACGACACCGAGGTGCGTATTGAGGACATCCCAAATCGGGCGCGGGCTTGGCTCGAAACCGGCGGCGACGACCAAGCCGACATCATACAAGCTTTTATTGATGGGGCGAACGAGTACGCCAAACTCCACGCCGATACGATCGCCCCATCCATCCTCAAAGTGTTGCCTCTTGTCCCCACGGATGTCACTGCCGGGATTCAACACACTGTCCATTTCACCTTCATGCCACAGCAAGACAACGTGCCTGATTTGATCGCGGCCTGGAACAAGGGCGGCATTTCCGCCGCCAATGCGCTAGCGCGCAGCTACACCCCAAGCGGCTCGAACGGATGGGCGATCGGGCCACAAAAAAGCGCGTCCGGCCACGCCATTCTAATGGGTAATCCGCATACACCATGGGGCAATAATGCGCCCCTTCCGCCCACCGAGGGTCTCGGCATCTTCCAATGGATGGAGGTCAACCTTGTCGTCGGCGATCCCATGCAGCCTGAACTGAACGCCAGCGGCGTTGCATTCGCAGGCGCGCCGTTCATCGGCATAGGCTACAGCGATGACATAGGTTGGACGCACACGGATAATACGATCCAGAATACAAATCTTTATGAACTCACGCTGAACCCGAACGGAACGTACAATTTCGGCGGCGCCGTCTTGCCGCTTCAGCATCGCACCGACGCCATTAAGGTGCTACAGCCCAATGGTTCGCTCGCCAGCCAAAGCATCGACATTTATGCCTCTGTGCACGGACCGATCGTCGCGCGAAACGGCAATAAGGCGCTCGCCCTTCGCGTCGCCGGACTGCAGCAGCCCTCCGCGGTCGCGCAATATTGGGGGATGATCAAAGCGCACAACTTGAAGGAGTTTATCGCCGCGAACTCCCGTCTGCAGATGCCTTTTTTCAATGTCGTCTATGCCGACCGCGACGGTCACATCCTATATTCATTCGGTGGCCGACAGCCGGTGCGGCAAGGCGGCGACTGGGGCAAATACGCCGGCATCCTCGATGGCAGCGATCCCTCCCTGCTCTGGACGAAGACCTTCGACTGGTGGGACCTTCCGCACGCCATTGACCCGCCAGGCGGCTTCGTCGCCAACGGGAACGATCCGCCCTGGACCTCGACCTTCCCCCAGACCCCCAGCAATGATCCCGGTAATTTTCCCAGCTACGTTTCGCCGCAGTTCATGGATCTTCGGGCGCAAAACGGCGCTCGCTTTCTGCAGTCGAGCGCGGGCCTGTCGCCGGCGCAGGTTCTTTTGGGCAAAGAATCGACCCACATGCTTCTTGCTGACCGAGTGTTGCCGGATCTAATCTCCGCCGCGCGCGCATCCGGCAACCCTATCGCCAAGCAGGCGGCCGCAACCCTCGCCGCCTGGGACCGCACCTCCGACCGCAAATAGCAAAGGCGCTGCGCTGTTCGAGGCATGGTGGGTCAATGTCATCAACGATCCCAGCCTGCCGAAAGACAACGACGATCAACTTTTATTCTCCCCATCCTCAATTTCGAGTGGGCTGGTCGGCCTCTGATCCGTTGAACACGCCGACAGGATTGGCCAATGCGGCCGCTACGGTTCCTGACCTTATCGCCGCCGCCCAGCAGGTTTATTCAGCCTATGGGGCCCTCGACGCGCCATGGGGCGCGGTGCACCAGGTCGTGCTCGTCACCCATGACCCGGCATTCCAGAACATCATTCCCCTTTCCGCCGATCCCCAGAGCGGCGCCGACGATCCGTTCGGCGCGCCGCGCACTGTTTACCGGTTGCCGGCGCCCGACGGTAAGCACTTCTGGGCCTACAGCGGCGACGGCTATGTGCAGGTCGTTGAATTCGCGGGTCAAAGGCGCCCAAGCAGAGGCGCTGCTCGGCTACGGGAATGCGTCCCGACCTGGATCCCCACATATCACCGATCAGCTACCTTTCTTTGACGCGAAAAAGCTGAGGCCGGTGTATCGCACCCGTTACGAAGTTGAAAATCACGCTGTTTCGCGTGAGCTTGTGCCGAACGCTCCCCGCGTGGCCGGAAATTGACGCTTAGGCTCGGCAGATTTGGTGAATTGCGCGTATCCAGGGAACGACGAATCCTTTGCCGACTCCAATTGGGAATGCCCGTTAATTTGTCATGCGACCGTTGCTAAGCACGGGAATGGTCCGCCTTGATGACAGAAAAATCGGCGCTTTTAGGCGCCAGGCGGGATGTGCCGGCTCCTTCCGGCCCGATTGACAGGCGGCCCACAACGGCTCTGGATTGTCAGAAGCGCCAGAATGAGAGAGAACGGCATGGAACTCTGGCGGCTATCTGGGGAAGATCGGCTTAGATGGCGATCAATGTCTCCGCCTATTCGATCAGGCGGCCGCTGCCCGCGATCCTCTTCGCGCTGGTCATTCTCGCGCTTGGGGCGGCGAGTTTCAAGAAACTGCCGATCACGCTGCTGCCCAACGTCGATCAACCGATCATCACCGTCGTCATCACCCAATTCGGCGCGGCGCCGGCCGAACTCGAAACGCAGGTGACCAAGCCGGTCGAGGACGCGGTCTCCGGCGTAGAAGGGGTGCGCCATATCCTCAGCCAGGTCACCGACGGCCTCTCGGCGACGACGATCACGCTCGCGCTCGACGCCAATACGGACCGCGCGCTGAACGACGTCAAGGACGCCATCACCCGCATCAGGGGCCAGCTCTCGCGCGGCATCAACGAACCGTTGATCCGGCAGGTCGGCGTCGTCGGCGCGAGCATCCTGACCTACGCCGCCATCGCGCCCGGCAAGACGCCCGAGCAATTGTCGAATTTTGTCGACGACGTTGTCCAGCGCCGGCTGCAGGAGGTGCGCGGCGTCGGCAATGTCGAGCGCGTCGGCGGCGTCGATCGCGAGATTCTCGTTTCGCTCGATCCGGCGCGGCTTCAGGCCTTTGGCCTGACGGCGTCGGACGTCAGCCGGCGGCTGCGCGGCTCGAATCTCGACGTCGCCGGCGGCCAGGCTGAACTCGGCGGCCAACTCCAATCCATTCGCACGCTTGCCGGGGCGCGCACGCTCGACGAACTCGCCGGGGCGATGATGAGCCTGCCGCGAGGCGGCGCCGTGCGCCTCGATGAGCTCGGCGTCGTCACCGACACGATCGCCGAGCCGCGCACCTTCGCCCGGCTCGACGGCGAGCCGATCGTCGCCTTCACTATTCAACGCTCGAAGGGCGCGAGCGACGTCGCCGTCGCCGCCGAAGTCGAAAAGCGCATCGCCGAAATAGCAGCCGCCAATCGCGACGTCGCCTTGAAGCTGATCGACACCTCCGTCGCCTACACGATCGGCAATTTTCATTCGGCGATGAGCACCCTGTTCGAAGGCGCGATCCTCGCCGTCGCCGTCGTGTTTTTGTTCCTGCGCGACGTTCGCGCCACGGTGATCGCGGCGATCGCCCTGCCGCTGTCGATCGTGCCCGCTTTCTTCGTCATGGATCAGCTCGGCTTCTCGCTCAATCTCGTCAGCCTGCTCGCGATCACGCTCGCGACCGGCATTCTCGTTGACGACGCGATCGTCGAGATCGAGAACATCGTCCGCCATATCCGCATGGGGAAATCGGCCTATCAGGCGGCGATCGACGCCGCCGACGAGATCGGCCTCGCCGTCATTGCGATCAGCCTCACAATCGTCGCGGTGTTCGCGCCGGTCAGCTTCATGAACAACATCGCGGGGCAGTATTTCAAGCAGTTCGGCCTCACCGTCTCGGCCGAAGTGCTGTTCTCTCTTCTGGCCGCGCGGCTCATCACGCCGATGCTCGCCGCTTATTTCCTCAAGGCGCATGGGCGCGAGGAGACGACGGAAGGCCAACTCACGCAGCGTTATGGCCGGCTTGTCGCCTGGTCGGTCGAGCGGCGCTACCGCACGGTGGCGATTGGCCTCGTCCTGTTTGTGCTGTCGATCCTCAGCACCAGGCTGATCGGCACCGACTTTCAGCCGACGCAGGACGCCGGGCGCTCGCATCTCGCCGTCGAGCTGCCGGCCGGCTCGACGCTCGGCGAAACGCAATCGGTGACGGGCAGGGTGGCGCGCATGCTGCGCAACCACAAGGAGATTACTCACGTCTTCATCGACGGCGGCCATATTCCGCCGAGCACGTCGGACGTGCGCAAAGCTTCTTTGGTCATCAACTATACGCCGCGCTCCCAGCGCGCGAAAACCGTGCGCGAGCTCGAGACGGAGATTTCGCGCGAGCTTAATGAGCTACCCGACATCCGCAGCTGGTTCGTCGACGACTATGGCCAGCGGCCAGTGTCCTATGTGGTGACTGGCCCCGATTCGGTGACGGTGGCGAACTTCGCCGCCGAACTCGCGGGTCAAATGAGCCGCCTCCCTGCGCTCGCCAATGTGGTGGCCTCGACCTCGCTGGAGCGGCCGGAGCTGCTGATCCGGCCGGACCGCGATCTCGCCGCGCGGCTCGGAATCTCGACGGAAGCGCTCGCCGAGACCGTCCGCGTCGCGACCATCGGCGACGCCGGGCCGGCGCTGGCAAAATTCGACGCCGGCGACCGGC
This sequence comes from uncultured Alphaproteobacteria bacterium, assembly GCA_963789645.1. Classification (GTDB taxonomy): domain Bacteria; phylum Pseudomonadota; class Alphaproteobacteria; order Rhizobiales; family Beijerinckiaceae; genus Methylocapsa. The sequence goes on from CAWBLM010000015.1 coordinate 140,306, forward strand.
AAATCCCGATCAGGGCGCAGCTCGGCGGCGAGGCGCGCAGCGACTGGCAGATCTTGGAGAATATCGGCGTACCGACCGGCGCCGGCGCCGTCGTGCCGCTTTCCGCGATCGCATCGGTCGGGCTCGGCCAGGGCGAGGCCAGCATCAACCGCTTCGACCGCGAGCGCGAGGCCACGATCCAGGCGGCCCTCGCCCCCGCGGCGACGCTCAGCGCGGCGGAGGCCGCGATCTACGATCTGCCGCTCATGAAAAATCCGCCGAAAGGAATCAAGGTCGCGAAATCCGGCAACTCCGAGGCGATGGCCGAATTGTTCGCGGGCTTCGCGGAGGCGATGCGCAACGGCCTGATGATGGTCTACGCCGTGCTGGTCATTCTGTTCGCCAGTTTTCTACAGCCGGTCACTATTCTGTTCTCGCTGCCGCTGTCGATCGGCGGCGCCATCTTGGGCCTGCTCCTCACCTCGCGGCCGATCAGCATGCCGGTCATCATCGGCATATTGATGCTGATGGGCATCGTCACCAAGAACGCCATCATGCTGGTCGATTTTTCGATCGTGGCGATGCGGCGCGGCATGGAGCGCAGGCAGGCGATCGTCGAGGCCGGCAAGAAGCGCGCCCGGCCGATCATCATGACCACGGTGGCGATGGTCGCGGGCATGTTGCCGAGCGCTTTCGCCATCGGCGCCGGCGGCGAATTCCGCTCGCCGATGGCGATCGCCGTCATCGGCGGGTTGATCGTGTCGACCGTGTTATCGCTGTTGTTCGTGCCGGCCTTTTTCGCCATGATGGACGACATCGGAACGGGCATAGGCGGCTTGTGGCGGCGGTTCGCCGCCGCGCGGACGGGTGCGCCGGTCGCGGCGAAGAAGGGCGCGCCGGGGGCGGCGGGAGGCGTGGCGGAATAAGGATATTCAGCTTTTGGACCCAATCCCGCCATTCCCGCGGCCCGGATGAACGTCGCAGAAGGGTGGATTCCGGCCCTTCAGCTGAAATAAATGAACAGCGGGATTGCGCCCATAGCGGACTATCGCGCCGGATTTCTGCACCGGCTAAGGTCTTGATTTGGCCCAACCGAAACAGCAGTGCGAAAGTTGACTTCGCTCAAGCATCAATTTTTGCGCCGCTGCGCAAGCAACGCGTTCGCCCGCTCGAAATTTTCCCGCGTGATGTTATGCCAATAAGGTGCCGCCTCCTCCGTCCATTCCTTCAGCGCCTCGCGATAGGCCGCCAGCGCCTCTTTAAGCTTTTCCGTCCCGCTCTCCCGCCACCCCAGGGTTGTGAGCGCAGTGCCGAGGTTGGCCTGCGTCATCGCCCATTGGAGCGGCGCGCGTTCGCGCGTACATTCCTTCAGCGCCTCGCAGTAGGCGGCAACCGCCTCCTGGAGCTTCCCCGTCCCGTTCTCACGCCTCCCGAGCATCGCGAGCGCGACGCCGAGATTTATCTGCGTTCCCGCCCATTGGAAAGGAGCGCGGTCGCGCGTCCATTCCTTCAGCGCCTCGCGATAGGCGGCCACCGCCTCTTCGAGCTTCTTCCCCGTCCCGTCCTCCCGCTCTCCGAGCCTCCCGAGCGCGGTTCCGAGATTCATCTGCGTCATCGCCCATTGGAGCGGCACACGCTCGCGCGTCCTTTCTTTCAGCGCCTCTCGGTAGGTCAAAACCGCTTCTTCGAGCTTCCTCGTTCCGTTCTCCCGCTCCCCAAGGCACTTGAGCGCGGTGCCGAGATTGTCCTGCGTCGTCGCCCATTGGAGCGGCACCCGCTCGCGGGTATATTCTTTCAGAGCCTCGCGATAAGCCACCACCGCCTCTTCAATTCTCTCCGTCCCGTTCTCGCGCGTACCAATGCTTTCGAGCGCATTGGCGAGGCACATCTGCGTTTGCGCCCATTCGAGCGGCGCGCGCTCGCGCGTCAATTCCTTCAGCGCCTCGCAGTAGGCGGCAACCGCCTCCTCGAGCTTCCCCGTCCCGTTCTCACGCTCCCCAAGCCTCCCGAGCGCAGCGCCGAGATTCAACTGCGTCATCGCCCACTTGTGCGGCACGCGCTCGCGTGTCAATTCCTTCAGCGCCTCGCGATAGGCCGCCACCGCCTCTTCGAGCTTCCCCGTTCCGTTCTCCCGCTCCCCAAGCGTCCCGAGCGCGGTTCCGAGATTCATCTGCGTCGTCGCCCATTCGAGCGGCGCGCGCTCGCGTGTCAATTCCTTCAGCGCCTCGCGATAGACCGCCACCGCCTCTTCGAGCTTCCCCGTTCCGTTCTCCCGCTCCCCAAGCGTCCCGAGCGCGGTTCCGAGATTCATCTGCGTCATCGCCCATTGGAAAGGAGCGCGGTCGCGCGTATATTCCTCTAGTGCCTCGTGATAGGCCAATACCGCCTCTTCTAGCTTCCCCGCTCCGCCCTCGCGCTCCCCGAGTTCCGTAAGCGTATTGCCGAGGTGCACCTGCGTCATCGCCCAGTTAAGCGGGACGCGCTCACGCGTCCAATCCTTGAGCGCCTCGCGAAAGGTAGCAATGGCGACAAAAAAGGGCCGAATTCTCACCCAACTTATCTCCCCTTTCGTAGAATTCGTCAGCCTTCTGGACCAGATACTGGCCGATCGCATCCGGACCGGATACGCCTTCGACCTCTCCCATCAAACGAAGCTTTTGAGCGGCAGCCTCGCCGTCGAAGGCTAATTCGTCGAGACTGATTGCTTCCCCCAACAGGCGCCTTTGGCGGGATTGATGCTCTTCCTGACGTTCACGCTCGGCTTTTTTGTCCCTTTCGAATTCTTCCATAAGCGCGGATGACGCCTCCGTGAGCTTGCCTTCGTTGAATAGCCGCAGCGCTTCGCGCCGTGCTGCCTCGAACGCCTCGTCTTCGTTCGTATGTCTCGCGAATTCTCGACCAGCACGCGGTATGATGTTCTGGAGCCAAGTAATGAGGTTCTTCGATCCCACACCTTCGCGCATGAGAATTTCGATCAGCGCGCGAACGGCGTCTTTGGTGAGCCCCCAATCGCTCGCAAGTTTTACCGCTCCGTCGGCCTCTGCCAGCGCCAACAATCGGTCGAGTTTTTCTTCCTGAGCCGAGATCGGCCGCTTGACCTGACGCTCAATGAAGGCGCGGATATGCATATAAATTTCATCTTTGCGGCTCTTGGGCTTGGCGATTTCGATGTGATCGGCCGGGATCGGGATAGGGTCCCGCGAAAGACCGGGATCAGCGCTGTCCGGTTTAACGATCACACCTAGATTGACGCAAAGAAGAGAAATGCCCAATTTCTTTTTGCGAATTATGAGAGGTTTTGTCTCGGTCAGAAATCAGATGAGCAATATCGCGATTCCCCGCTAACTTGCGATATCCCTCGTTGAGCTCACGAAGATACGCATCGTTGCGAACGAGAGAATAAGTTGCCGCTGATGGACGAACCAAGACGCGCAGCATATCGCCCAATCGCGCCAAGTCCGCCCCGGTATGAGGCGTCGCCAGGAAAGCAACCTTTCGCACGCGATAGAGGAAACTCGCCGCCTCAGAACGCCCTTCACTTTCGGTTTCTGCGCGCCGCAACATCAGCTTGATCAGCAGACCACCGAGGCTGTGGCCGATAAGAATAATATCGCCTTTTTCAAGTGATGGCTCGACGTAGAACCGATTGAGAATATTGTTGGCAAGATCAGTGGGATGCATCGTAGCGCCGGTCGAATCCGAAACAGGCGCATCATAGCCAACGGAGAAAACAGCTAGACCTTCGACATCCTCGGCGAGCCAATTCGGCCAAATAGTGCTCTTTTGTGCCGAACTCGTCCATGTTTCGAGCGGATCACCACCAAGCCCATGGACGAAAATGACGCTCCTGGTCAGAGCGCCGCGTGGAGACGCAAGCTGGATTAATTCCGCCACCACGCCCCCCTGCAAATAATAGGCAAGATCTCATATTGCCGCAAAACTGGCGCGTTCCAAAGCTGGAATGAGTAATCGATCAATATGCAGATACCTAATGTATCGCTCGATCGACCTTTCTCAAGCCCTCCTTTTTGGACAGCTGTTCTTTTGTTGAAAGAGCGCAGTCACAGTGCCTTGGGCGCTGCGCATTTTTCTTGATTTTCGCAACAGCAGCACAACCGGACGGCGTCGGCTTTCCTATCACCCGTTCGTAGGTTTGCTTCAATAGGGCCGCTCTGGGTCGAACTCCGGCCATTCGAGGGAATTAAGGCCGAGGGCCGCAATTGGCGCAACGCGGAAATTCGATCTGCAGCGCTACTGACATTGGTCGCATCCAGAAGAGCACAAGACAGAGAGACAATTTTTAGATTCGATGAAACCCGCTGTTCTCTCGTCCACAGGCCTACTTTTGCTCGACCGCCCCCAAGAATCTCGAACGCCTCCACCGGCCGCCTAAAACCCTTCAGCGTCATCGGCTCCAGCTCCCGCGCCTCGAACAGCCCTTCGACGGCGTGCAGCCCCCGCGCCTGAATGATGATCTGGCCCGATTTCGCCTCGTCGCAGAGGCGCGAGGCGCGTTTTATGAGCGTTGCCTCACGGACTGTCGCCGAGCATCACATTAGCGAGCGCCTTGCCGGCTCTGAGATCCCGGTCGAATTGCCAAACCGGATTGAAGGCGGGGACCGGCGGCCCGAGATTGGCCAGATCTCTATAGAAATTCGGTTGGTCGCCTTTGAATTGCAACATCAATTGTCTGGGCGGCAGGTCGATGTTCTGCACATTGTCCAAAAATTTCTCCGGCTGCCGCAACGGCTCGTCGCCATGCCCGCCGACCAGGGTCGTCGCCCCTTTCTCGGACATATAGATATTGCAAAGGACGATGGCGATATATTCCTCGACATTGTCGTACAGGGGATAGACCGAGGTGTAATCCTGCACGCCCCGCATTTGCCTGGAGGCGTGAACCATCTCGTGGAACATGATCTCGTCCGGATCATATCCCGCCCCGCGAATTCTTGAAGCGCCGCCAGGTCCCCACAGCTCCGGCGAGTAGCCGATGATCGAATTGGCGCCAGCGCCCGTTCCGACGACGCGTTGGCCGTTGCGCCGGAACCGCGCGCCCTTGGCGATGGCGTCGGCGTAATCCTCGGTGTCCGGATGGGTGACGTCCATCGGCGTCGTGTCCGAATCGACTGGATCGAGCCAGTTCCAGTAGGGGCGAAATTTCACCACGCGATTGACGCCGCCGAGCTCATTCAACAGCGCCGGGCCGACCGACCCGGCGGTGAGCGGCTGGAATTGGCGGCGCAACTTTTCTTTGTAGTCCCTCATCTGCGACCGGTAGCGGTGAAGCAGGAGCTTGAAGGAGTCGTCGTCGATGGTGAAGTCGTACCAGTCCATCCAATCCGGCATGGAGCGGAAGGTCACGAGGACGTTGGGGAATTTCGGATCGACCGGCTCGGAGGCGGGTTCGAGCAATTCCTGCGCGCCGGCCGGGCCGGCGTTCTTCTTCACATACTCCACATATTTCCAGTGCGGCCAGAACATCAAATCCTCCCAAACGAAACAGTCTTCCATCAACCCTGCGGTTTCGCCTCGGCCGCAGGCCCAAGAATCTCAAACGCCTCCACCGGCCGCCTAAAACCCTTCAGCGTCATCGGCTCCAGCTCCCGCGCTTGGAACAGCTCTTCGACGGCGTGGAGCGCCCGCGCCTGAATGATGATCTGGCCCGATTTCGCCTCATCGCATAGGCGCGAGGCGAGATTGGTGACGCTGCCGACCGCGGAATAGTCGAAGCGGCGGGCAAAACCGATCCGGCCCAGCGTCGCATAGCCGAGCGCGATGCCGATGCCGAAGCCCAGTTCATGCCCGCGTTTGCGCCAGACCGCCGCCCGCGCCTTGATCGCCGCCATCATGTCGAGCGCCATGCGCACCGCCCGCTCGGCGTGGCCGGGGCAAGGCAGCGGATCGTTGAACAGGATCAGCATGCCGTCGCCGGCGAAGCGTTCGAGCGTCGCCTCATAGCGATCGATCAGCGCGCCCAAGGTTTCATGGTAGTCGTTGAGGACGCTCATCACCTCTTCAGGCTCGGCGGTCTCGGTGAAGGAAGTAAAGCCGCGCAGATCGCAAAAGAGCACACTGACTTCGCGCCTGTGGCTTTCGAGCAGGCTTTGCGCGTCGCCCGACGCCGCCACCACATCGGCGATCTGCGGCGAGAGAAAGCGCTTGAGGCGGCTCATCCTCTCGATTTCGCGGACCTGCTCATCGACGCGCGCCTCCAGCGTCGCATTGAAGGCGGCGAGTTGTTTGGTTTGCTCGGCGAGTTTTTGCGCCTGCTCCTGGGCAAGATCATGCAGCGTTTTGATGCGCAACATCGAGCGCACACGGGCGACAAGCGCGCTTTGGTCAAAGGGTTTGGTCAGATAATCGTCGGCGCCCGCGTCAAGCCCAGCGACGACGTCGGCGCGGTCGGCCTTGGCGGTGAGCAGAACCACCGGAATGAAGCCAAGGCTTTCGTCCCGCTTCAATTCCTTGAGCACGGAGACGCCATCGAGCTTCGGCATCATGATGTCGAGCAGAATGATGTCTGGTTTGTGCGCCCGTGCCTTGGCGAGGGCCTCCTCGCCATCGGCGGCGGTGATGATCTCATAGCCATGCGCCCGGAGGCGGACGACGACGATCTCGAGGTTCTCCGCGACGTCGTCGACGGCGAGAATGCGCGGCGGATTGTGCATTAGGCGCCTCCCCTTGCCAAGACGCAGCTCATCTCACGCCGCCGCCCTCTGCCGTTCGACGCGGATCGGTATGTGAATCGAAAAGGTCGACCCCTCGCCGAGCTTCGAGGCGACGCTGATCGTTCCGCCGTGCATTTCGATGAAGCGCTTGCTGATCGAAAGGCCGAGCCCGGTGCCGCCTTTTTGCCGCGTGCTGGTGTTGTCACCCTGCTGGAAGGCCTCGAAGATGCGCGCCTGATCTTCCGGCGCTATGCCCGGCCCCGTATCCGTCACGACGATCTCGAACATATCGTCGACCACGCGCGCGTTGATCGCGACGCCGCCCTGATCGGTGAATTTGATGGCGTTGCTGAGGATATTCAAAAGAACCTGCATCAGGCGGCGCTCGTCGCCGCGCCCGAGCGGCAGCGGCTCCTCGACATGCTCCGTCAGCTTCAAGCCCTTCGCATGGGCCAGCGCGTAGGTCGTGCCAACGACCTGCTCGATGATATTGCGCATGGAATATTCGTCGAGCGCCAATGACAATTCGCCGGCCTCCAGTTTGGAAAGGTCGAGCACGTCATTGATCAGTCCGAGCAGATGCGCGCCATTGCTTTGAACCCGCTCCAGCACGCTGATGGCGCCCTCCGGCATTTCGCCGTAGAGGCCGTCGCGCAAAAGCTCGGCATAGCCCAAAATGGCGTTGAGCGGGGTGCGCAGCTCGTGGCTCATATTGGCGAAGAAGCGCGATTTATGCTCGCTCGCGATGGCTAACTGGCGGCGGCTCTCCTCGACCTTGCGAAACAGCCGCGCATTGCGCATGGCGAGCACCGACTGATGCGCAAAAGCCTGCATCAGGCTCACCTTACTGGCCAAAAAAAAGCCCGGTCTGCGGCTCTCGACAAGCAGAGCGCCGAGAACGCCGTCGGGCGCAATGAGCGGCACGACGAGCGCCGAACGGAACCCTGCCGCGATCGTCGCCGCGCGCAACGGAAAGCCCGCGCAATCGCCGATTTCAGGAACTTGCACGGTGCGGCCTTGCTCGGAAACTTCGCCGAGCAGCCCGTCGAGGCGGGTCAGCTTGACTTCGCGCAGGGCCGCGACGAAGGAGGGATCGAGCCCGTGGGCTTCGGCAAGATGAAAGGCGCCGCGCTCGCGATCGAAGCTGTAGATGGCGCCGCCATCCGCCTCGGCGAGCTCGACCGCGCGGGTCAAGGCCGTCTGCAGCACCTGGCTGAGCTCCAATGAAGCGGCGAGCGCCCGGCCGATCTCCTCGAGAGCCTTGAGCTCACGCACCGAGCGGGCGAGGTCGCGGGTGCGATCGTCGACCTTCTGCTCGAGCCTTAAGTAGGATTCGCGCAATTGCGCCGCCATGCGATTGAATTCGTCGGCGAGGACTTCGACCTCATCGCCGGTATGAACCTCGATCGCATGATCGAAATCGCCGGCCGCGAGGCGCGAGGCGCCCTCCTGCACGGCGCGGATCGGCACCGTCATCCGCCGCGCCAGCAACATACCCGCGCCAACGCAGAGAATGAGTCCGAGAAAGAACAGCCAAGCGAGGCGCGCGAGCAGCGCGAGGACCGGCCCGAACGCCTGCGAGACCGGCTGCTCGACGAACAACAGCCAGTTCATGCGCGGCACCGTCGCCGCCTCGCTCAGAACCGATCGCCCCTCGAGATCGGAGCCGATGTCGAGCGGCGTTTCGGCTCGCCTCATCGCATGCACCTGCGGCAGCTTCGAGAGGTCGAGATCGCGGCCGACGAGGCTCGAATCCGTATCAGCGATCAGACGGCCCTCGCTGGTCGTGATATAAGCCGAAATGCCGGGGCCGGCCTCCATGCCGTTCAGAATGTCGGAGAGATATTTGAGCTCGATTTCAGCGACCGTGAATCCGGCGCCGCTGCCGGCGTGCGCCATCGCAATCTGCATGCGCGGGCCGTTCGGGGCGAAGACGAGGGGTCCGAACCAGGCGGCGTCCTGTCGGGCCTCGCGGTAAGCCGCCGTCAGGGTCCAGTCGTCGCCAGTTCGGAGGACGCCGCCGTCGCGCGAAAGGGTCATCACCTCCTTGCCGGCGCCGTCGATCTGCGTAATTTCGGCGATCGCCGGGGTGTTGGCCAGAATGCGTCGATAATCGTCGAGGCGCTGGTCCGCCGTCGCGGCGCTCGCCCGCGTCGCCCAGCTGATCTGGCGTTCGAGCTCAGCAATAAATTGCTCGACTCGCCGCGCCGCCGCATCGGCTTTTTCGCCTTGCGCGTGGAGCAACATGTTTTTGGTGTCGCGGTAGGTGATCCAAACGTCGACCGCGCTCGAGATCGTCAGGACAAAGACGACCAGTCCGACGAAATAAGCCACGTATTTGGCGAAGAGGCTCCGTTGCCGGAACAAGTGTCGCAACAGGTCGGAGGGAGACGCTGCATGGGCCAGCTTCAAGTTGTCTTCGTCCTGTTTTAGCGAAGCGGGCGCCAGCGCACTTGAAACTAACTGGCGCGGCTCAGCCCGGCCAGCGCTCTCGCGCTTTGCTTGGCCGCCGAGCCGGATGGCCAAAATGTCTCGGCTGTGCCTTAGTGCGCTCCACTTCAGAGAATGATGATTCAGTAGCTGAATCAATCCCACCCTTGATCATATCATTTTAACCTGGGCGCGATCCGAAGAGTCCGCAGCTTTTTGGGACAGCTCGGCATCGCGTCGGGACGCGTCGTTACTTAACCCTCGACCATTGCTGGCCGCCGCAAACCATGCCGCCGAGGACGCAGCCTTCGACTTTCAGCGCCTGCTCGCCACGCAGCGATACGCGCCCGTTATATTTCTGGCCATCCCTCGCGTTGACGATCGAGCCGGTCCAGACACTGCCGTTCGGCTTCATGCTGATCAGGACCGGCTTGCCAATCATATCGGAATCTTTCGCCCATGAGACATAGCCGCAATAATTGGAGCCGCAGGCGCGGATTTCGACGTGGGCGGAGCCGTCGGCGATGCGCCAGTCTCCAGCCGGGCTCGCGACGGCGGAGACGCCGAGGTTGGCGAGGATCGCGACGGCGAGGGCAAGCTGTTTCATGGCGTTCTCCTCGAATCTCCGCCCGAAATCTGTTAAGCGACCATGGCCTCTCCCGGCTCCCGCGTTTGTGAGACTCCGCACAATGTGAGACTCCGCACAAGAAGCGTCGTCCACGAGAGGAGGTCAAGCAAGACGGCCGCCTTGACGCATCCGCCATCCTCGCTTCTTGTTGCGCCTCCGCCACCTTCCCGCAGCGCTCGAAGCCAGATGGACCGGATTGAACTCGCCCGCGGCGCGGCGCGCGCCTCGCTCGCCCTCCGCGGCGCGGAGCTGTTGCGATGGAGCGTCGGCGGAGCGTCGCTTTTGTGGGACAAAGACCCGTCTTGCTGGGACGAGACTGCGCCAATTCTGTTCCCCCTCGTCGGCTGGACCCGCGGCGGCAAGATTCGCGTCGGCGGCGAGGCTTATCCCCTCGGGCTCCACGGCTTTGCGAGAAGCATGATATTTTCGCCGCAGACCGTGACGCCGGACCGGGTGCGTCTCACGCTCGCGAGCAGCGCGCAAACTCTGGCGCTCTATCCCTTCCAGTTTTGGCTGTCCGCCGGCTATCGCCTGTCGGAGGACGCCTTGACGACGACTCTCACCGTCAAAAATCGCGGCGCGGGACCAATGCCTTATGCTTGCGGTTTGCATCCCGGATTCAGCTGGCCCTTCGCGGGCGGCGAGCTTAGGGACTACGCCGTCTTTTTTGCAAAAGAGGAAGATCGCGCCGTTCCCAAAATTTCCAAGCAGGGCCTTTTCGAGAATGAGCGGCGCGGCGTTGCGCTGGAGGGGCGGACGCTGGCGCTCGAGCCTGAGCTCTTCACCGCGGAGGCGCTCTGTTTCCTCAACGCCCGCAGCAAAAGCCTGCGGTTCGCGCATAACTCAGGCGCGGCCATCGTTGTCGAGACCTCGAATTTCGCGCATTTCGCGCTCTGGTCGAAGCCGGGAGCGAAATTTCTCGCCATCGAATCCTGGACCGGGCATGGCGATCCGGTGGATTTTTGCGGCGACCTGTTTGAAAAGCCGTCGATGCGCGTTCTGGCGCCAGGCGCTGTCGCCCATCATGTCGCCCGCTATTCTTTCGCCCCCGCTTTCTGAACGCCGAAGGCGCGGTCCCGGAACGCCGGCCGCATTGTCAGCACCGCGGCCGGCGCATAGTCTTGAAAAGCGGAGACGGCGATGCTTGGCGGTTGGGGACCGAAAATCCATTCGACGGGGCGTCCCTTCAATGTCGAGCGCCTTTGCGCCGGCGCCCTGGCCTGCGTCGGATGGACGGCGGTCAGCATCGAAGTTGCGCTGACCATAAACCGCGCGGTCTCGGACAAGAGTTCCGTCGCGGCGGAGCTCGTTCGCTGTTTCACTTTTTTCACAATCGAGACCAATATACTGCTGGCGTTGATCTTGACCGCCACGGCATTGCGCCGGCGAGCAGAGTCCTTTTTCCTGCAGCCCGGCGTCAAGCTGGCGGGCGTCGTCTATATCATCGTCGTCGGCGTCGTCTACGCTACGCTGCTGCGGCATTTATGGAATCCGCAAGGGGCGCGTTTGTTCGCCGATCGCCTTTTGCATATCGTCATGCCGATTTTTTATCCGCTCTTTTGGTTGGCCTTTGCGCCGAAGGGCGAAACGAGCCGGGCTGATCCTTTCCGCTGGCTGATTTATCCCATCATTTACTTTGTCTATATCCTGGCGCGCGGCGCGGTTTTCGACCTTTATCCCTATCCTTTCCTCAACGTCGCCAAACTTGGCTATTTGCAGGTTTTCCTGAACGCGCTGGGCTTGCTTGCGGCGTTTCTTTGCCTCGGCCTATCCTTCGTCGGTCTCGACCGCGCCCTGGGCGCGCGAAAAAGCCGCAGCCGGGGCGAACTTGGCAGAGCCGCCGAATTCTGAGACAACAAGGCCAACCGGGCAAATAAGCCGTCTTTTCGAAAAAGCCCGCTCTCTGGAGGAAAACGCGATGTCCGTCGTTCCGACGTCGATTGCTGGTGCTGGCGTTCTAAACCCGTCGAGCGCGAAGGCCTTTTTGATCGACGGAAAGCGCGCCTCCGAAGAGATCCTCCCCGAAAACGCCGAGAAAACGCGCGGCCTCGCAGCGCAAGGACCAACGGCGGCGAAGGGCGGCGGTGTGCACGCCCGCGTCAATGACTCTGGCATTTTTTCTCCGATCAGCCCATCGACGATATTGGCGCCTTTGTCGCGGGCGGCCCGCGCATTGTCGTGGCTGCCTGACCTAGCCGCGCGGAACGATTTCAACCCAACGAGACCGTCATGACAAAAAAGCTTTTGTTCCTGTTCGACACTGATCCCGCGCCCAGCGTCTTCGACACCGTCGTCGGCTATGACGGCGGCGCCGATCATGTCATTGGCTATGGCGGCGTGACGGTGGAAAACGTCGACGCCCTCGTCGATGGAACGATCTACACCCGGGGAGCGAAGGAAAAGCAATACACCGCGATCTTCGTCGGCGGCGGCAACATGACCGCAGGCGAAGCTGTGTTCAAGGCGGTCAAGAAGCGCTTCTTTTCGAATTTCCGCGTCTCCGTCATGCTGGACAGCAATGGCTCCAACACCACGGCCGCCGCCGCGGTGGCGCTGCTCGCCAAAGCCAAGCCGCTCGCTGGCAAGAAAGCGGTCGTGCTCGCCGGCACGGGGCCGGTCGGCATGCGCGCAGCGGCGATGCTGCATATTGAAGGCGCCGAAGTCGCCATCACCGCGCGTACGAAACAGCGCGCGGAGGCCGCGAGCAAGGCCATCAACGAGCGCTTCGGCTTTGCGCCGACGCCGATCGAGGCTGTCGACAATGCAGCCCGCGCCGCGGCGGTCAACGGCGCGCAGGTCGTGGTCGCTGCCGGCGGCATTGGCATCACGCTGCTTGAGGAAAAGGACTGGAAAGACAACCCGACGATCGAGCTCATCGCCGACTGCAATGCGCAGCCGCCGCTCGGCGTCGACGGCGTCGAGGCGACCGACAAGGCGAAGGAGCGTCACGGCAAAATCGTGATCGGCGCCCTCGGGCTCGGCGGCCTCAAGCTGAAGCTGCATCGCGAATGCGTCAGCCAGTTGTTCGAAAGTTCCGACAAAGTATTCGACGCCGAGAATGTCTATGCGCAGGCCAAAGCGCTCGCGTGAATTTTTTCCGGCGTGATTTTCCCGTGCAATGTTTGAGGACCGCGACGTCCCATGACCAAGAACAGCTCGATTGCGACCTTTCTCGATGATCTCGCCAGCGAACGTCCGACGCCCGGCGGCGGCGGCGCGGCGGCGGTGTGCGGCGCCATTGGCGCGGCGCTCGTCTCCATGGTGGCCAATCTCACCATCGGCAAAAAGAACTATGAAGCGGTCTGGCAAGACCTCGAGGCCGTGAAAGCCAAGGCGGAGGCGTTGCGCGCCGAGCTGACCGGCGCGATCGAAGAGGACGTCGCGGCGTTCAATTCCGTGATGGGCGCGTATGGGCTGCCGCGCGCGACCGACGAAGAGAAGGCTGCGCGCGCCGCGTCGAATTCAAGCCGCCTTGAAAGACGCGACGATCGCGCCCTTGCGCGCCGTCAAAGCCTGTTTCGAGGTCATCCGCCTGTCCGCCGACGTGGCGGAAAAAGGTAATCTCAATGTCATCAGCGACGCCGGGGTCGCCGCGCTTGCGGCCAACGCCGGGCTGCGCAGCGCGGCGCTGAACGTGTTCATCAACGCCAAGGCGATCAAGGATCGCGATTTCGCCGAAAAGCAGATCGCCGAAGTCAATGCGCTGCTCGCACAGGCGGCCGAGGCGACGGAATCCGTTTATCAGACGGTCAGGACCAAGATCGGCTCGTAAATTCCGGCGCCAAGGCGTAAACGCGGCTCCGAAGAGGTCTAGAACAAAACATCGGACAGGATTGCGACCGAAAGGCCGGCTGGGGCGTCATCCCCAACCGGACCCGGTGCGTCGACCTACTGCTTCGAATTTTCTTCCTGCAAACAGGTTAGGACATAGGTATAGCTCGACGTGGATGGCGACGGCTCCATGGGAACGCATGTTTCCAGTGATTGCGCCGAGAAGCTATCCCAGTGCTCCTCGAGTTGCTGGCGCGCATGTGTCTCACCGCGAATGCATTCCGCATAGACAGTTTCAGGGGAGCCTATCGGATGCGCTCTAGCCGCGTCGCAGATCTTATCGATGTTGTAACGCGGAACGCTTTGTGCCAGCGCGCCCGAGGTAGCAAACGCCGAACACGTCAGTAGAACAGCATATCTTCTCATGTTCGTCCGCCCCTTGCTTCTTCCGCCATGAAACCACTGGTTTGACCGCTCAGCACTTTATCGTGGCAACGTCGACATTGACTTTGCATTCCTGCACGATTGCCTTTACCGCTCGCGCGAAGTCAGGATCATGCATCAGGTCTTCATAGTTCATCCCTCGAACCGCTGCTCTGGACGGCTGGGAAATGTTAAGGACCAGCGCGATCAAATTGAATAAACTCAGCAATCCGAGAAATCCCAAAAAGGTAATCTTAAGCCTGCGCGTCATTTTGACCTCCCAATTCCGCTGTCGCTGAAGCATCCCGTCCGGCATTCCCCAGATGGGGCCGATCCGCAAAAACCGGAAATGTCCACCGCCTTCCGCCGCTTCCGGGTCGGGCGTTACACTCCGCAGATCGGCGGCAATGCCGGCGCTTCGGCTTCCTCATGACAAACACGAGGTTGAATGTTAGTGCATTGACGGCCTCGGAGCCAGCGAGGCGGGAGCTTCAACTCCCTTGAAATAATCAGCTCCCCCGACTACTCATGTCTGCCCAAAGCGACGGCGCGCGATGAAATTTCTCGATTCCGCCAAGGTCTACATACGTTCCGGCGATGGCGGCGCCGGCTGCCTGTCGTTTCGCCGCGAAAAATTCATTGAGTTCGGCGGCCCTGACGGCGGCGACGGCGGACGCGGCGGGGATGTCGTCGCCCTCTGCGTCGACGGGCTGAACACGCTGATCGACTATCGCTACCAGCAGCATTTCAAGGCGAAGACCGGAACCCATGGCATGGGCGCCAATCGGGCAGGCGCCAAAGGCGCCGACGCCATCCTCAAGGTCCCCGCCGGGACCGAAATCCTCGACGAGGACGGCGAACATCTCATCGCCGACCTGACCGAGGTCGGCCAGCAAGTCACGCTGGCGCGCGGCGGCAACGGCGGTTTCGGCAACGCCCACTTCAAGACCGCGACGAACCAGGCGCCGCGCCGGGTCAATCCGGGCCAGAAGGGCGAAGAGCTGGTCATCTGGCTGAGGCTGAAGCTGATCGCGGACGCAGGAATCGTCGGATTGCCGAACGCCGGCAAATCGACCTTCCTCGCGACGGTCAGCGCGGCGCGTCCGAAGATTGCCGACTACCCGTTCACGACGCTCCACCCGCAGCTCGGCGTCGTCGCCTGCGACAGCCGGGAATTCGTGCTCGCCGACATTCCCGGCTTGATCGAGGGCGCGCATGACGGCGTCGGGCTCGGCGACCGGTTCCTCGGACATGTCGAACGCTGCCGCGTGCTGCTCCATCTCGTCGACGCCAATACGGAGCATGCCGGAAAGGCCTATAAAACAGTGCGCCATGAAATCGAGGCCTATGGTGGCGGCCTCTCCGACAAACCCGAAATCGTAGCTCTCTCCAAAATCGACAGCGTCGACGCCGAAACGCTGAAACAGCAGGCCCTGCGCCTGAAGCGCGCCGCCAAGCGCGCGCCACTGAAAATTTCGGCGGCGGCGAACGTCAATCTCATCGAGGCTCTGCGCGCCCTGCAGGCCGAGATCGACGCCGCCAAGGCGCAAGAGGAGGCGTCGAAAGCAAAGGCCGTCGCATGGACGCCTTGAGCCGATCCTCGCCCACCGCCGCGCCCGCCGACGCGCCCCGACTCGGGCAGTTCCGCAGGATCGTGATCAAGGTCGGCTCTTCGCTCCTGGTCGACCGGGCGCAGGGACGCGTCAAGAGCGAATGGCTCGCCTGCCTCGCGCAGGATATCGCGGCGCTGCATGGCGGAGGCGCCGATCTCCTCGTCGTCTCATCGGGATCGATCGCGCTGGGGCGCACAGTGCTAGGCCTGCCGGACGGCGTCTTGAAGCTCGAAGACAGCCAGGCCGCCGCCGCCGTCGGGCAGATCGCTCTGGCGCGCATCTGGGCCGAGACCCTGGCCGATCTCTCGATCACAGCCGGCCAAATTCTCGTGACTTTCGGCGATACCGAACAGCGCCGCCGCTATCTCAACGCGCGGGCGACGATCGCGCGGCTCCTTGACCTCCGCGCCGTGCCGGTGATCAACGAGAACGATACGGTGGCGACCTCCGAAATCCGCTATGGCGACAATGACCGGCTCGCCGCGCGCGTCGCCACCATGGCCAGCGCCGATCTGTTGATTCTTCTCTCCGACGTTTCCGGCCTTTACGCCGCCCCACCGAATGAAAATCCGGACGCCGCGCTGATCCCGGTGGTGCCGCTCGTCACCGCCGAGATCGAGGCGATGGCAGGAGGCGCGGCCTCAGTCCTCTCGCGCGGCGGCATGCGCACCAAAATCGAGGCGGCCAAGATCGCGACGACCGGCGGCGCGCATATGCTGATCGCCGACGGCAGGGTCGAGCATCCGGTGGCGCGAATCCACAAGGGCGCGCCCTGCACCTGGTTCCTCACCGGCTCGAGCCCGGTGACGGCGCGCAAAAAATGGATCGCCGGCTCGCTCGAACCGCGCGGCGCACTGCATCTTGACGCCGGCGCCGAACGCGCGATCCTGTCGGGCGCGAGCCTGTTGCCGGCCGGCGTCACCCGCGTCGAAGGCAATTTCGCGCGTGGCGATTGCGTGGTGATGCGCAACGCGCGCGGCGGCGAAATCGGGCGCGGGCTCGTCGCCTATGACGCCAGCGAGGCGGTGCTGATCGCCGGCCGCAATTCGCAGGATATCGAAAAGTTGTTGGGCGAGCCCGGCCGCGCCTCGCTGATCCACCGCGACGACATGGCCCTCGCGGGGGACAGGGTGATGTGAGGCGCGATTCGGTCTCTACCTGAGGCGAGCTTTCGTCGAGAATATCGGAAGTGTGCTGCCACAACCAAGCGTTAGCGCGCGGTGGAAGGTGACTTGCAGCTGCCTTGGATCGATGACGCACTTGCGCCACCTCCAGACATCACAGAATTCTCACCCTTGGACCGGTCTTGGCCGATTGCAGGCTGCTTCCGGCTGATCCAGCTGGAAAGCGGGCTACCGCGGCTGCAAGTCTGAGCTCTTGCTGCATCATGACGTTCGACTGCCACCTCAGACGCACACCTTGACTTCCATCTCCGGTCGCTACCCTTCTTCACCGGCATGCGGCTCACTTCGACCGAGGCCGGGTTCGTCGATGCGACGCCGCTCAAGCTCGGCAAGCTCGTCAACCATGTCCTATTGAGTTATCTCAGTCGAACGGCGAAGCTGGCCGAGCGCTTTTGGACCAATTCAATCCGCTTCCGCCTCTGAGAAGGACACAACCCGGTACGCCGTCGGACAGGTGGTGTACCGACTCTCTGGGTTGTTTCTGGTAGCAAGTCAGTTGCAAACCGCGCTGATGCAGGCAAGCTGCGCGAGTGATGTACGCCCCATGGTCTCCGCAACGGCATTCGCGCCGGCAATTCTAACTCTTAAATCCGGCCCTCTGGCCTCTTATCTGTTGGGGACTCGTGCTCGACAGTGAAGGATATTGGTTTCTCAGTCTGGAATGACCTCGCGGCGTGGCTGCCTCATCTTCAGGTCTTCATTAGTGTGGCGATAACCCTATCTATGGAGATACATATGAACGCAAATTACGTCTTTACCGGTGTGGATATGTTTACGATGCTGTGAGGGCTTGAAAAAGTGTAGCAGCCACGCCAGCGATGTTTCGAGGCGATGAGTGCCAATATCTGTTGAGAGCCATCGTGCAGGAGGCGAAAGCCTTCCCCTCACACCAGTTTTAGACCCCCGCGCAAGCCGGGGTTTCTCTTTATCTGCCCTCGCTGCGGGTCGCGTCAGATGCGGCGGATGTTCGGCGTACCGAAGGAACCAGATCGGCATGTCGCCTGACTATCGACCAACCCCGGGGCTACTCTTTGCCATCCAGTAACTTGTCTATCTCGCTGTCGCTCAACGGCTCCGGCTGCGCCGGGGGCTTTGGTCGATTGAACGGATTGAAGCCTTTAGGCGGCCATGACGGAGGCCTAGCGGTCGGGAACTCGCCGGGCTTATCCTCGTCATCAAGATCGTCCTCATCTTCATCGTCATTGTCGTAGTCGAGGCCGTAATCTTCAATGGCATAATCGGGATATTCGCCTTCGAAATCTGTTTCGACAAAGACTTTGGGAGATGCACTCCAGTCGATGATCGAGGCCTTGTGCTTATGCAAACTGCGTAAGACCTCTAAGGTCTCGCTTGATGCCCAGGCGGTATCGGCCTGTTTTAAGTAAGCAAGCTCAAGTGCCAGCGGCCAAAACCTTCCAGCAAAGGGCTCTCCATCAACAGCCTTTCTAACCCTGTCGTATATCTTCGGGTCGGTCGCTACCTTGTGCTGTTTGAAATGCGCTAAGAAAGCCAGAACCAGCCCATTACAGGAATCGATGATGGGGTCCGAAATCGCCTTAGTGATATTCTTGTTCAGCTCTTTGGCGAGATAGAGGCCCCAACAAACCTCAGCATCTCGGCCCAACGGTGTGTTCAGCTTAATCGTGTTTTTCGCTATATCCCACCAAAGCTCGGTGTCAACCTGGGATCGGTCTACCCTTAAGCGCCAGGCGACAACACGCGCGGCGTAATCGAAGGAGTGAGGGAATTGGACGGAGCATTGGGCGATGAAGTGCTGCAGTAAGCTCCAATTTGGGGCCCATAATTCCTTGCGGTCGATAACGCGCATAATATGGCGGATAATACCGTCGTCGTTGTTGGCCGCCGCGAAATCTACGACCTTCGCCAGAACAGCGAGCACATCAAAATCAGAGGTGCTGTAGCCAAGTGTCTTTGCAATCTCTTTCTCAAATTCTTTCGGCCACGTGTCGCCTAGGATGGTGCGGGTAAGGACGATCTTGGTCTTGGCCTCGTTGATGTCGAGCTGATACTGGCGTAACGTGAGCCTAAGAAGCGCGAGATGACGCTCGCACTCTTCAATGGTATGGCCCCCGACCCAGTAATCGTCGACATGCCGGCGATAGACAACATCGGTTGGCTTTGACCTCCGGATGAACTCCTTATCCACCGCCGAAAGCACTATCTCGCCAGCGATGTCGGAGCTGTCTGGCCCAACAGGGATTCCCTGGGTCTGGCGCGACTGGGCTTGGCGGATCAGGAAATCGAGCCTGTTCCCGAAGACTGCTTTCGACTTCCAATCGCTGTCAGCCTTTGCAGCGTCTTTGCCGTTAATGGCCCATGGGAGGGTATGCGTATAGACCAACTCATAGAAGCGAGAAACGTCAGCCACCAAGACGTATTTGAAGCGCGAGAAGGCTTTCAAACGCTCTTTAGGCAATTGAGAATGAGGCGTAATGCGTACATGTCGCACCTCGTCCTCTTCAAAACTTGGCTTCGAAAGAGAGCCTGGCGCTTTATCGAAAAGCTTTTGAATATCGGCCCAATGTGTCTTGTAGAAAATGCCCTGTTCTTTGATGTAAACGGGGTGCGGAATATGAAAAACTCGGCGCTGTCCACCTCTTTTGCTGGCGTTATAGTGAGCGCCTTCACCCACAGCCTTCGCAGTCACTTGGTAGGTGGTCGATTTAGGCCAGAGGGCTGTCCATAGCTCATCCGAAGTAAAGACTGGTGGGAGGTTTTCGGGGAGCAGCCCCTTTTTCACGAGTAATTCGGCTTCGACCTCGACCACTCGCAATCTCCAATATGACTTTCACCAGCACATACAACTGATTGTTCGGGGTTCCAAGCAAGGAAAAGGCCCCGTAGGGCGAGTGACGACACTGAATGCGTCGGACACAGCGGCCCATCCTCTGATAAACCGTCACGCCCGAGGCTTGGCCTCTGGTGCGTCCGCTTTTGAGAGATTGCCGGATCGGCCGTAATGACCGGCTTGGTGAAGATCCTATGAGGGCGAGCGGCGGCCAAGTATCCTTGGTCGATCGCAAGACTCGAGGAATAATGAGATGTCACAATTCGCAAGACCGACGCTCGTCGCACCCGATTACGATAGGACCATTATTGGCGCTCTGGAGTTGAGCGAAAAGAAATGGGTGCTCGCGGTTCAACTTCCCGGTGTCAAGCGCCATTCGCGACATGTTTTGGGGGCAAGCGGAGACGAACTGGCCGCTTTTATCGAGCGACTAAAGACCCGCTGCACCGCGGCGGGCCATCCGGTTGCGAGGGTGATATTAACTCATGAGGCCGGCCGCGACGGATTTTGGCTCGCGCGCTTTCTGGTTCGGCGCGGTGTGGAAGTCCATGTGATGCAGCCATCGAGCCTTCCCGTGGATCGCCGGGCGCGGCGAGCGAAGACAGACGTGATCGACGTCGAGATGCTGTTGCGCACCCTGATGGCTTGGCTGCGCGGCGAACCACGGGTTTGCTCGATGGTTCCAATCCCAAATGAAGCCGACGAGGAAGCGAGGCGGGCGCATCGGGAACGCGAGGATTTGACCCGCGAACGGCGATCGATCGTCAACAAGATCGATGGCGTTCTTGCAACATTGGGCGTTAAGGGATTTAGAGCCTTGCGGCGTGATCGACGCGAGCAACTGACTTTGTTGCGCCAACCGGACGGCAATTCCCTTCCACAAATGGCGTGCGCTCGCATCGAACGTTTGCTCGATCGGCTTGAACTCATTTTGAAGCTAATAGAAGAGGTCGAAGCGACGCGCGACGCCGTTCTCGAAAAAGCCGCGCCGATGGACGAGGCCGAACGAATGATCCGTTCGCTCGCAGACCTGCGGTCTATTGGTCCGGACTTCGCCACGCTTTTGGTACGCGAAGGGTTCGTACGAGAGTTTCGCAATCGGCGCGCTCTCGCCGGCTATGTGGGGCTTGGAGGAACGCCATTCTCCAGCGGCGGCAGTGAACGTGAACAAGGAATCACAAAGGATGGGAACCGACGATTACGTGCGGCCATGGTGGAACTCGCCTGGATGTGGTTGCGCTGGCAACCTGACAGCTCCTTATCCAATTGGTTCCGTGCTCGTGTTGGGCAAACCCGAGGCAGAATCAAGAAAATCATGATCGTGGCGCTGGCCCGTAAGCTGCTCGTTGCCTTGTGGCGTTACGTCAAGGATGGCGTCATTCCGGAGGGGGCTAAGATGAAGACGGCATAAGAAGACTTTCATCTTCACTCCCATTCCGGCTGATAGTCGGCGGTCTCCGCAGAAACCCGAGGACCCAAAAGGGTGCCGTTGTGAAGAATGGACCCGCCGCAGAGAACTCCTTCCCCCGAATGCTGGGATCATGGTTTGGGATAGCAATTTCCCACCGGATACGAGGTTGGCAGGAAGCGAATCCTGTCTTACGAATCGGAGTTCACCGCAACCGGAATTCGG
Organism: uncultured Alphaproteobacteria bacterium; assembly: GCA_963789645.1. Classification (GTDB taxonomy): domain Bacteria; phylum Pseudomonadota; class Alphaproteobacteria; order Rhizobiales; family Beijerinckiaceae; genus Methylocapsa. The sequence continues at coordinate 161,447 of CAWBLM010000015.1, forward strand.
CTGTTGACTTCCCGGCCCTCATACGAGGTTTTCGGATGCCTTCAGGCGTACGAAAACCGCCCAAGCACGAACCCGCGGGCCTGCGGCAACGGTCTATGGGGATTTCGGGTTTTGCCTGAGGGCGATGACGGCGGCGCCGGGGCGGTGACGGCGCGGCCGAGAGCGCGGCGAGTGAGACTTTGCTCCAGGCGGTCGCTGGATTGGGAGCTGGCCGCATGCGAAGTGCAAGTCTTCTGTCACGGAGTTGGCGAAGGGCGTGCAGATGGCGGTCGCCGGAACAAGGGACGTTGCGGCGCGAGGTAAGCGTAGGCCGTGCCGGGTCACGACGGCGTCCCGGTTGCTGCAGGAACGTGGGGCGGCGCGCGCGGCTGCATCCAGCGTTCAAAGGTCTTGATGATGCGCATGCGCCCGCCGCAGCAGGGACAAGGTGGGAGCCAATCGAGCGGTTCTGGCGCTTCGACAGGCTCTGGCGGCGCCGGCGCTACGGCAAGGAGATCGCGGGCGCGCGCTATATTGGCCTTCCGTGCGGAGCTGGCGAGCAAGCCGTAATGGCGGATGCGGTGGAAGCCATGTGGCAGGACGTGGAGCAGGAAACGGCGGATGAACTCGTGCGGCGTGAGCGTCATCACGCGCTGCCGCTCCGGACCATCGCAGCGGTAGTCCTTGTAGCGGAAGGTGACGCCGGTCTCATCGTAGGCGATCAGACGCTGATTGGAGATGGCCACCCGGTGGGTGTAGCGCGAGAGATAGGTGAGCACAGCCTCGGGGCCGGTGAACGGAGCCTTGGCATAGACCACCCATCGCTTCTTCTTGATCGGCGCGAGGTGGCGCAGGAAGCGGCGCTGGTCGGCTAGATTGGCGTGAGCGCCGAAGAAGACGAGCTTGCCGGCATCGTGCAACTCGATCAGCCGGGTGAGAAACAGGCGGCGGAAGAGCGCGCCCAGCACCCGCACCGGCAGGAGGAAGGCCGGACGCGACGATATCCATCGCCGCCCATCGAGCGAGATGCCGCCGCCTGGCGCGATCATGTGGATATGGGGGTGATGCGTCATCGCCGATCCCCAAGTGTGGAGCACGGCGGTGATGCCGATCCGGGCGCCAAGATGTCTTGGATCGGCCGCGATCGTCATCATTGTCTCCGACGCCGTCCGGAACAGCAGGTCGTAGAGGAGCGCCTTGTTCTGCCAGGCGACGTCGGCGACCTCGGCTGGCAGCGTGAACACGACGTGGAAATAGCCGATCGGCAACAGGTCGGCCTCGCGCTCGGCGAGCCAGGCTCGCGCGGCGGCGCCTTGGCACTTGGGGCAATGCCGGTTGCGACAACTGTTATAGGCGACCCGAAGATAGCCGCAGTCGTCGCAGCCATCGACATGGCCGCCAAGCGCCGCCGTCCGGCAGTTCTCGATCGCCGACATGACCTTGAGCTGGGTAAGGCCCAGGTGACCGGCCTGAAAGGCGCGATAGCCGGCCCCTTCAGCTCGGAAGATATCGGCGACCTCCAGCGAGGCGCCCAAGCGGGTTCAGTCGCTATGCTCCTCGCCCTGCATCAGCGCCGCCAAATGTTCGAGAGGACTGGTCACCGAGCGAATCGTCTTGGTCGCGACGCGAGCGTAGAGCGCGGTCGTATCGAGCTTGCTGTGCCCCAACAGGACTTGGATCACGCGGATATCGACATCCTGTTCCAGCAGATGGGTGGCGAAGCTGTGGCGCAGCGTATGAGGCGACACCCGTTTCCTGATGCCAGCCGCTTCGGCCGCCTCGTGGATCGCGCGGTTGATCTGCCGGGTTGAGATGGGATCGCCGTGACTGCGTCCAGGGAACAGCCAGCCATGCGGCAGCATGACGCCGCGTCGCTTGCCTTCCTTCCACCACAGCCGCAACAGCGTGAGTAGCTGCGGTGAAAGCATGGCGTTGCGGTCCTTGCGTCCTTTGCCCTGTTCGACCCGGATCAGCATGCGCGTGCTGTCGATATCGTCGATCTTGAGGGTGGCCACTTCGGACACACGCAGGCCCGCGCCGTAGGCGGCGCCGAGTATGGCCTTGTATTTTATCCCCGGCGCCAACTCGAGTAGTTGGCCGACTTCCTCGACGCTCAGCACCGCCGGTAACTTGCGCGGATAGCGCGCCAGGACCAGACGCCGCGACAGATCTGGCCGATCGAGCGTCACGGTGAAGAGGAAGCGCAGCGCCGAAACGGAGCAGTTGATGGTGGGCGGCTGCACCCCGCTCTCACGCTGGTGAACCTGAAACCGGCGAATATCCTCGGCCGTCGCGGTATCCGGCGCCTGTCCGAGGAAGGCTGCGAAGCTGCGCACAAAGCGAATATAGTCGCGCTGCGTATCCGATCGCAGGCCGCGCATGGCCATATCTTCGAGCATGCGCTGCCGCAGCGCGCTGACGGGGCGTTCGACAGATGAAACGGACATCGGACGTTCCTTTCATGATGAAGGGAACTCCATGCTCAAGGCGCCGCCACGCCTCGCTCAAGACTCTAGGGAAAACGCGCTACCTTGCCAGCTCTAGCAATCCCGCGAAGCGGGTTCGTGCATGGGTGCAACTCAGAAGCCGGGCGTTGACCCTCTTTCTTCCGCTGGGTCAAAAGCGGACGTCTCCAGGAATCGAGCGCGGAGCTCAACGCGCCCCGAGCGCGTACTCCGATCCGGACCAAAAAGCTCTTGCGACGCGGGCGCTGCGCCGGCCGATGTTACGCTTCGCATTGCGCTCTCAAAAATTTTGCATAAGTCTCGCAATCTGAGGCCACCGATGCCTGACCTTGGCCACAGACGCGGCGAGAGGCGCGGCACCGGCTGAACCGCTTGCGCAGTTTTTGAGTTGCGCGGCCAACATCCAACTTTTGAGGATCTCATATGCGATCTGACATCGTTCCCGGGGCACTCTTTCCTGATTATGAGCTTTCGGACCACACGGCGAAGCGCCGGAAGCTATCCGAACTACAAGGACCAAATCCAATGGTTCTCGTCCTCGGCCGCGGAGGCTTCTGCCCCAAGGACCGGCGCCAGCATGAAAACCTTGTTGAACTCCACCGCGAGCTCGAAGTAGGATATTGCCGGCTCGTCACGATCAGCACCGACAACATCACGCAGACGAATGAATTTCGCAGCGGAGTAGGCGCCCACTGGCCTTTCCTCTCCGACGCGCGGCGCGTCATTCAAAAGGATCTCGACATCGCCGAATACACAGATCCCGTCAACAATCCCATGATCCCGCACACGATTGTGCTGGAGCCAGGTCTTGTGATCTATAAAATCTACAATGGCTACTGGTTCTTCGGGCGGCCCACTCTGGAAGATCTGCGCCAGGACCTACGCGCCGTCACCAAGAAATGCCGGCCGGACTGGGATATCACAACGCCCGAACTCAAAGAGGCGTGGCGGCAAGGCCGCAAGGAGCTCTTCTACCCGTACGGCAAGACCTACGTCCAAACTCTCGGCGAACAAGATTAGCCGCGGCACCGACATCAGCTACAGATCACGCGCCGACGGGTGGCAATCCGCGCGCGCGAGGGGCGCGCACGGAGCTCCTTGCGCATTGCGTCCCTCAAAAATATTGCATAAGTCTCGGAGAAATAGGCCAGCGTCTACAAACCTGCGGAAGCAAGCACGATGGACAATCTGAAACGCGTCGAGAGTAGCGATCAGGACGTCGGCGCGCTGATGGCCGAGCTTGGCCGCGCCGCCCGGAAAGGCGCCCACCAACTGTCTCTGGCTTCGACGGAAGCCAAAAACCACGCGCTGCGCTCGGCCGCCGCCGCGATCAGGACCAATGCGCCAGTCATCGAGGCCGCCAATGCGCAAGACTTCTCCGCCGCCGAGGCCAAAGGCGTCGCCGGCTCGTTCCTCGACCGGCTGCGCCTCGACGCCGACCGCATCGAGGCCATGGCGCGCGGCCTCGACGAGATCGCCGCTCTGCCCGACCCTGTCGGACGCGTGCTGGCGCGCTTCGAGCGCCCCAACGGCCTCTTGATCGAGCGCGTCGCGACCCCTCTCGGCGTCATCGGCGTCATTTACGAAAGCCGCCCGGCGGTGACTGCGGACGCCGGCGCGCTATGCCTCAAGGCCGGCAATGCGGCGATTCTGCGCGGCGGCTCGGAGAGCAGCCGTTCGGCCAAGGCGATCCATGACTGTCTCGTCGCCGGGCTCGACGCGGCGGGGCTGCCGCGGGCGGCGATCGCCCGGGTGCCTTTCGTCGATCGCGCGGCGGTCGGCTGCATACTGGCGGGGCTCGGCGGCAATATAGACGTCATCGTGCCGCGCGGCGGCAAGAGCCTCGTCGCTCGCGTCCAGGCCGAAGCGCGCGTGCCGGTCTTCGCGCATCTCGAAGGTATCGTGCATATTTTCGTCGATCGCGACGCCGATCTAGCCAAGGCCTCGAAGATCATCCTCAACGCCAAGCTGCGCCGCACCGGCGTTTGCGGCGCCGCCGAAACGCTGCTCATTGATCGCGCCTGCGCGGCGACGCACCTTGCGCCGCTGATAAAAATGCTTCTCGACGCCGGCTGCGCCGTGCGCGGCGATCCTGAGGCTTGCGCCGCCGACCCGCGCGTTACGCCCGCGGCCTTGGAAGATTGGAGCGCCGAATATCTCGACGCCATCATCGCCGTGCGGGTCGTCGATGGGTTGGATCAGGCGATCGAGCACATCGAATTATATGGCTCTCATCATACCGACTGCATCGTGACCGAGAATGCGGCGGCGGCGGAGCGCTTCCTCAAAGAGGTCAATTCGGCGATCGTCATGCACAACGCCTCGACGCAATTCGCCGACGGCGGCGAATTCGGCTTTGGAGCGGAGATCGGCATCGCCACCGGCCGGATGCACGCGCGCGGCCCGGTCGGCCTCGAGCAGCTGACCTCTTTCAAGTACCGGGTGCATGGCGACGGGCAAATTCGCCCGTGAAGGCGACGCCGCCGCGCCCGAAGCGGGTTTCACGTGAAACGCCCGACCTGTCGCTGGAAGAAAATGCGGCAAGCCTAAAGGAAAGGGAGATCTTCCGCGCTGATCGCTCGATTTCCCATGTAAAGCTGCCGCCGCACGCGCCAGGGTTGCGCGTCGGACTTTTCGGCGGCAGTTTCAATCCGGCCCATCAGGGCCATCGCGCGGCGAGCCTTCTCGCTCTGCGGCGGCTGCGGCTGGATTGCATCTGGTGGCTCGTCAGCCCCGGCAATCCGCTAAAGGACAAACGCGAACTCGCTCCCCTGCCCGCCCGCATCGAGGCCGCGCGCGAAATAGCCGCGCACCCGCGCATAAAAATCAGCGGAATCGAGACCGCGATCGGCATGACCTATAGTTTCGAGACGGTCGCCTATCTGAAGCGGCGCTGTCCCGGCGTTCATTTCGTCTGGATCATGGGCGCCGACAATCTTGCCGGCTTCCACCGGTGGAGGCGCTGGCGCGACCTCATCAACCTTGCGCCCATCGCGATCATCGACCGGCCCGGCTCGACGCTCAAGTCGATGTCGACGCGCGCTGCGCAGGTGCTTGCGCCCTACCGGCTGGACGAAAACGCCGCCGCCCATCTCGCAACCGCGCCGCCGCCGGCCTTTGTCTTCCTGCACGGGCCGCGTTCAACGCAGTCGTCGACGGAGCTGCGCAATAGAGGCCTCTAGGCGCAAGCCTCCACGCCTTATGGGCCGATGCCCCGCGCCGCATCGAGCAGCGGCTGCGCCCGGATCAGTGCACTGCCCATCGATCTGAGCGCCGCTCCTGAGGCCTTTCCGAGGAACACAGCACTCTGAAGAAAGTGAGAAGCAGATGACGAAGCTTCGAGGCCTCTGGGCGCACCCGCAGGCCTAGTGAACGAGTTTGACCGAGCACGGCGTCAATAAGAGTCGCAAGATTGTCGCCCTCTCCAAGGAGATCACCCCTTCCGTTCACGATGACGTACCAGCAGCGCCCACATCTCGAGATTCGAGATGCGCAGATGATGCTGGGGAGCGCAGGATGTGAAGTAACCACATAAAACTGGGGATCGAGGTGCTCAGTTTCGCCGTACGCATAGGTCTCGACTGCGGTGGCGCTCGTGACTTTGAGACAAAGCCGCATCAACTCCCTTACTTCATCGGGTCGCCATTCATTTTGCGACGTCGACCCTTTATCACGTCGAAAATCAACCAGCGTCATGAGCTGCTTCCCCAAAAAGCACGCGATGAAGCGCGGGATCGTAATATGCCAAAAGCGTCCGCGCGAAAACGGCAGGCTCAACGCCGACCAGCTGAGCCCAGCGCTCCATTGTTTCCGACGGGACTCGGCCATATCCGTTTTCGACTTGAGAAACGAATGTGTAATATTTCAGCCCCAATCCTGTGGCGAGATCCATTTGCGAAAGAGTGGCTGCCTGACGTCGCGCCTTCAGCCATTCGCCGGCCTCCTTCCGCAATCGCTGCGAGTTCAACGTTGCCATCGTCGGTTGCGTTGCGGCAACGCGTTCCTTCGCCATCACAAACCCATCGTCTCGAAATAAGCCCACTACCCTTTATCTATATCATAAACTTGAAAAAAAGGAGAGCCGCAAGCTGCGGGGTACCGAGCCAGACCACCTGGACCTATGTGGGCGGCTTGCCGGCCGGAAATTCATTTGTCGCCGTGGCCTCCACCAGAACTGCAAGTTGCGAAATAGATATTAGCTTGTCGAACACTACTAATTGGTGTACATGCTCTTGAATTAGGCAAATGGCGAAAGGCTTTCGCAGCCAATTCCACCGTGCAGCTCTAGCCAGCGGCTCGCTAATTCTATGAGATGCCGCTTTTATCAAGCATCGATCGGACGCGTCCATGAGAGCACAGCCGGCCTCTTTATTCAGCAAATTGTCTGATCCGACTAGATGGCGCTCGTTTTTTAAAGACTTTCCCCTTCGACTGGGGCGTTTTAATCTCGGCCTGTGGAGCATAGGGCCAGGCACATGCGTCATTTATCGTCCAGCCAGATATTCAATGTTTAATGATAAGTATATTGAGCGGACAGGACGAAATATATTTCAAGATATTAAGAAGTTTTTCGGTAACCAGGCAAGCCACAAAGGAGACATTACTAGATATTTCTTCTTGAATTTAGTTATTGATCAGCTTGTAAAGGACGGTCTCAAGGGGGATTTTGCTGAGCTCGGCGTTTATAAGGGAAACACAGGATTTTTATTTGCTGATGCAGCCAGAAGGCTGGGTAGAAACGCTTATTTATTTGATACTTTTGCGGGATTCGATAAAAGCGATTTGAAGGATGTCGACGCAGATAAGGCCAGCAAAGATCGATTCGATGATACGTCGTTAGCCACCGTGAAATCCCTGGTAGGCGAACAGAACGTCCGGTTTGTTCAAGGCTATTTTCCCCAGTCGACGTCGCTTGTTCCGGATGATCTATCGTTCTGCCTCGTCCATCTCGATTGTGATCTCTATGCGCCATTTCGGGCGGCGCTGGAGTACTTCTATGATCGGCTTGTGCCGGGCGGCTTTCTCATCATGCACGATTATTCAAGTCTCGAGTGGGCCGGGGTCGAAAAGGCGGTAGACGAGTTCTTCGCCAATAAGCCCGAGACGGTCATTCCGATCCCTGACACGTGGGGCACAGCCGTTATTCGGAAAGTCTGAGCAGCCGATTTTTCGATATCTTCCCGATTGTGCCGGATCCTCGGCGCCAACGTATAGACGAAATAAGGCGTAGGTAGTTTTTGCCCATTGCCGTCCTGGCGGGCCCAGTCATAACTCTAAATAAGAACAAACCGGCGCCTCTCAACTTTGAAACCCGGAGCGACGCGCCTGCTGGCGCTGACGCGACGAGGCGCCAGGTGTGCGCAGCAGGGACACGGCGGCGTTGTCACTTTCGCGAAGCATAGGCTGATGAATGACGCCATCGATGGCGGACCTTTGAACAGGCCGTTTTCTTAGGGTCGGCCAGGAGAGAAAGCGAGTGGCGTCACTAGGAAGAAAGATTGTCGGCAGCGCGATCTGGACTGCGGGGGCGTCGTGGGGCTCTCAACTGATTACGCTAGCTGTTTTCGTCGTTCTGGCCCGCTATCTCGGTCCCGACGATTTCGGCGTCGCGACGCTGGCGATGTTGCCGCCGCTCGTCCTGTCAGTGCTTGTGACGACCGGCATTCCCGACGCGCTCGTCCAACGCCCAGAGGTCACAGACGCGCATCTTGACTCCGCTTTCTGGCTCCTCACTGGGGTGGGCCTCGTGCTTAGCGCTCTTATCTGGGCGTTCGCAGGACCGGTCGCGGCTGCCTTCGGCCAACCCTCTCTTGAACAAGTTGTCCGCTGGACGAGCATTGTCGTCGCAGTCCAAGCCTTGGCGGCTATTCCAACCGTTGTACTGAAGCGCGAACTCGGTTTTCGCGTACTCGCCTTGCGTACTCTGGTGGCAACGGCTGTGAGCGCGGCATTGGGAATCGGCATGGCGATCGCTGGATTCGGCGTCTGGAGTCTCGTCTGGATCCAGATCTCGAAGGCGGCGATCGGAACGGCGCTTGTGTTCTTGGGTAGCGCATGGCGGCCTAATCTGCGCTATTCACATGCACGTTGCAGGGAGCTGTATGGCTTCGCGAGGCCGATCGTCGCGCAATCGTTCCTGGCTTTGGCGAATGACGAGCTACCTGCAGTCGCGCTCGGGATGTTTCTCGGTCCCCAGGCGGTAGGCGTATATGCATTCGCTCGCCGTCCTTTTCAAATCTTATGGGACGTCTTTCTCAACCCGCTCATGGGTTTGGTTATGCCGACAGTCTCAAGGGTGCAGGACGACCCGGCGCGGATTGACCGTTTTTTCGACACAGCAGTGCGCATGACTGCGATCGTAGCCTTTCCCATTTTCATCGGATTCGCCGCGGTGGCGCCCATTGCCGTGCCATTCATCTTCGGCAAGCAGTGGAGAGCGCAGTCCTCCCTATCCAGATCATCACGCCCCAGGCAGTGGTGCGCACTATCGACGCGCTTTGCGCCTACACCATTCTGGCGCTCGGCTATTCCAGCTTAGTTTTGAAGATCAACCTATCATTCACGATCCTGGCTGTTATCCCGGTCGTCGTCGCGTCTCGTATTAGCGTCGAGGCGATGTTGGCGGCGATGGTCGCCTGCAATATCGCGCTTCTGCCATTCTTCCTTTTCTTTGCTCAGCGGAGCGCGCGGATCGACATTCGCCGGCCTCTTGCTATATTCCCAAAGCTGGCGATCGCGTCGTCCTTGATGTTCGCAGCAGTAACCGCCGTGCGGCTCGGCGCTCCCGAAAATGCGCCGCAAATGGTCGCGATTGGATGCGCGGTCATCATCGGCGCCATCGTTTTCGGCGTAGCCGCGATCCTCCTTGTGCGTCCCGATCTGCAGAGTGCACGCGAGCTGCTTTTAAAAATGAGGACGTGAGAAGTGGCATAGGAATATGATCGTCGGCTTCCGCGCCTTATGGACCGATGCCCCGCGCCGCATCGAGCAGCGGCTGCACGGGCACGCGGATCAATCCCTGGGACGGCTCGTCAAGGTCGACGATCAGCGTGATCAATACGGCGAGCGTCAGCGACATGATGAAGTCCGGCAGGCGCCGCTTGGCACCGGCGAGGCCGGAGTTGTAACCGGTGAACCCCATCGCCACCATCGCGACGCAAATCAGTATGGCCATCACCGCGCCAGGAACGCGGTAGCGCAGCACCGTCACCCGCCTTTCATGGATGTTGTTCATCTCGTTCAAGGACGCGACGAAGCGATTGACAGGGAGCGACTGCGGCGCCGCCTCGCTCACGGCCACGGCATGCCGCCAAAGCTTGGTCTGGATGTCCAGGGATTGTGCGACGTCGCGCTCCATCTTCGATGGGTCAGGGGAAACGCCGAGCGTCACCCGGATGGCGGCGTAGTCGCGCAACAGGCCGAGGATCGGTCCCTGCGCCGGCTCAGGCAACATGCGGGCGAAGTTCGCCGTGCTGCCGATCGCATTGGCCTCCTCCAACACCAAGTCCTGGCGAAGGTCGAAACGCGACAGCGCAATCGAGAAACTGAACGCGATCAGCAGCGCGAGCAGACCAAGAGCGGCGGCTGTCAGCGTGCCAAAGTCATCACCTCGAGCCTCAGCGGCGCGGTTGCGCCGTCCGATCCAATTGCCGAACTCCGCCGCGCCGGCGATCAAGATGATGGTCGCGGGATAAAGATCATCCGTGCCGATCACCGTAAATCCTTTGGAAGTCCACGCGGACTTCTCCCGACGCCCGATCGCGATGTCAAGCGCCAGCGTCGTTAAGCACAACCTTATCTAACGGCAACGCGTGATGGACGGCTCGCAAGGAGGCGACCTTGGCGCGAGAGCGCGGAGACTCACCAGATCCAGAACAGCAGCGCCCAACTCAGAACGCCGATCGAAACGGCGAGGCCGACGCTGAAAGTCGCCGCGCAGCGGCGCAGCCAGTCGCCAGTCCAACGGCCGGCGATCTTCCAGGCGAGAACGACCGACCACAGCGCCGCTCCGCCGAGTAGGCCCGCGCGGAGCGCGCTAAGGAAGCCGAACGTCAGGCCCTCGGCCCGCAGCAAAGAGACCGTGGTGGCGCTGAGGCCGAGGAAAACCCCGCAGGCCGCGATCGGAATGAGGCTCTGCGCGAGATGATGATAGCGTTTCGACGCAAAGGGGCCGATGCAGCGCGTCGCCGCGTAGAGGCAGGCCGAGACGAGGGCGCCGACGGCGAGCGCGGTCGCCGCGATATAGAAAATGAGAACGGCGCCGTCGAGAAGCGTCAGCTGGTCGTTGACGTCGGGGTAGTTGGTGAAGATCCACCATGGCGCTGAGGCCTGCAAAGGCCACATCACGCCGTGATCGATGAGCCATGTCGCGAGATTTTGTTTGATCTCGACGTACCAGGGACTGGCGCCCCAATGAAAGGCGCCCGCCGCTACGCCCATCAGGCCGAAGACGATCAGCAGCGTCTCGACGGGTTTTGGCGACGCGCCGGCGATTTCGACGATCTCCCGGTTCGGCGAGCGGGGCGCAAGCTCGATCGCGCCGCGAAAATCGACGCAGCGGCCGCACACGTGGCAATCATGATTGCCTTTCATCAACCGGAGCGGCACGAGCGGCGCGCAATTGACGCGCGACACGCCGGCGTTATGCGCCTGGCGCGATCTCGACCAGGCCTCCTCGTCGACGTTGAAATGCACCGGCGCCAGTTTCGCGAGCAGCCCGAAGACGCCGTTGACAGGGCAGAGATAGCGGCACCACACGCGCTTGTTGCGGCCGTAAAGATATCCGATGGCGATCGCGCCGGCGGTCGAGCCGCCGAGGATCACCAACGCCGGCTTTGGATATTGATAGACGCTGATCATCTGGCCGTAGATCGTGGTGCAGACGAAGGCGACGAAAGGCCAGAATTTCCAGGTGACCCAGCGCGGAATCGCATGTCCGCGGCCGCGGCGGCTCACCATCTCCGTCAGCGCGCCCTCCGGACAGAAGACGCCGCACCAGGAGCGCCCGACCAGAACCATGCTGAGCAATACGAAAGGCCACCAGAGGCCCCAAAAAGCAAATTGCGCGAAGAGGGTGAGATTGGTCCAGATATGCGCCGTCCGGTCCGGCAAAGGCAGGAATGCGGGAACCGAGACGAGCGCGAGATAGGCGATGACCATGAGCCACTGGACGCGCTGGATCAGCTTTTGGTTGCGCCGCAGCCAATCGCCATAGCGGCTGACGAGGCCAGCGACGGGCCGGCGGCCCGGCGGCTGCGCGCCCGCGCCAGGATCCATCCGCGCCGCCGTTTCGGCCGCAATCAGAAAATTCGCCATAAATCCCAGGTTCCCTATTTTCACCTCTCGCGCTGCCGACGCACCCTCAGTTTTTCGAGCGTTGCCTCATTTGGCGACGATCACGGCTTTTGGCGCGTCGGGGTGAAAATCGTCGAAGAACGGATATTCGCCGGGGTCGAGAGTGCGAAACACCAGGATCGCCGTTGAATTTGGGGCGACGACCTTTTCCTTGCGCAGCTCATTGCTCTCGAATTCCGCCGGCGTCTCCCCCGTATTGCGTAATTCCAGCGTAAAGCGGGTATTGGCCGGAACTTCAATGCGCAAGGGAGAGACCTCCCCGTCATGAAATTCGAGCGCGAACGTCGGCTCTTCGCCGGCTTTAAGCGGCGCGGCTCCAAACGCGAGGCAAAGGATTAGTAAGAAACCTGCGATTTTCCTCAAGCGATCCCCTGTCACATCTCAACTGGCGGTCCTCAGGAAGCGGCCTCGACCCGCGCTTTGGCCCAAACTACGGTCAATAGGCGCCCTTCTTGCCTACTCCGGCGTACGTGAATTCATATTCGACCGTGAAGCTCTTGAACCACGGCCCGACTCCGGTCTCCTTGTCGACATGGCGGCCGAAATGGGCGTGCGGGTTTTCGCTCGGCGGAATGATGGTCAGCGCCAGCTGGTATTTGCCGGGGCCGAACAGCTTGACGTTATCGCCGTAATGCGGGCCGTCGTCGGCGACCATCGGCATGAAGCTCCCCTTCAAGGTCTGATTATCGTCGACCTTGGTCAAGACATAGTCGACCCCGAGATAGGGAATCCAGTCCCCTTGCGCGAAGCCGTTGGTATTGCCCTTCGCCGCATGAATATCGGCTTCGAGATGGACGTCCGAATCCTTGGCCGGGCGCATGATGTCGGGCGGATCCATTTCGATCGGTTGCAGATAGACCGCGCCGACGTCCATTCCGCTCTGCTGCTGTGGTTTGCCGATCGGATATTCCTTGGTCATGCCCGGCGTCGCGGCGAAAGCCGCCAGAGCGGCGACGCCGAGAGAGAGAAGGCCGATCTTGAGCCGCATCGTTTTTTCCCTTCATCGAAGCACCCGGCGCGTCAAACGCCGGCGTTCAGTAACGAGACACGATTACCGCGTCGTTTTGGATCACTTCTCTTAGACTTAAATCGCGACGACTTGAAATAGCAAATCAAGAATTTATAATTGGTCTAATAGACGAAGTTTAGAAGCAATATAAACTGGGTGTGCGGGGGCTATCACTCACGCGTCTCGACGCCGAGAGCGGCGCTGAGGCGGGCGCGCTCGGCCTCGCCTTTTGGAATTGCGAAGCGAAGATCATTCGGGCGGGCGTCGAAACGCCGCACCCAGATCCCAGCCTGAGCCAAGGTTTGGAAACGTTGCCGCGCATCGGGCGACGCAGCCAGCCGGAACAACGGCGCGGCGCCGCGAAGCTGAAATCCCGCGGCGTCGAGGACCGCATCCAGCGCCGAGCCGGCGGCGGCAAGTTTCTTGCCCGTCGCAGACAACCAGGACTCATCGCAAAGAGCCTCGAGGCCAATCGCGATCGCCGCCCCCGAGACCGGCCAGCAGCCGAGCGCCGCGCGCAGCCTGGCGGCGACGTCCGCCGGCGCGAGAGCAAAGCCGAGCCGCAGACCAGGCAAGCCAAAAACCTTGCCGAAGGAGCGCAAGATTACTGCGCCGGACGGCGGCAAATGCGGCGCCAGGCTGACGCCGGGTTCGCAAAAATCGGCGAAGGCTTCGTCAATGATCAAAAGCTTGCCGCGCTTTCGAAAGGCTTCCGCCAAGGCGCGAAGCGTGTCCAGGGCGACGATTCGGCCATCCGGATTGTTCGGATTGACGATGACGCCGACATCCTTGTCTTCGAATTCGGCGAGATCTTCGACAATGGACGTCGCCGCCCCCGAGGCCCGCCAGGCAGCGAAATGTTCGAAATAGGTGAAGCCGAGGATTCCGACGCGCCGGGCCGGGAAGAGATGAGGAAGCCAGTTGATGATCGCTTGCGTTCCCGGCGCCGCGACGGCGTTCGCGTGGGGACCCACCCGATAGGCGGCGGCGGCGGACCTCTCGAGCGCCGCCAGCGCAGCAAGATCCGGCAAACGCGTCCAGCTCTCCGGCGACGGAGGGCTAAATGGGTAGCGATAAGGATTGACGCCGGTCGAAAGATCGAGCCAAGGCCCCGGCGCGCGCGGAAATTTTTGCCGCGCGGCGGAGAGATCGCCGCCATGGGATTCGCGCGCGACAACCGGGCCCTGTTGGCTAAGTTCGAATGCGAGCTCTGTTTCTTCGTTCAAACGCATTCACACCTCAATCCCGTGGGCCGCAGCGATCATGCGCGGCGCTTCACTTTTGAAAGCGCGAGTTCGATTAAGTGACTCTGTTTTTTCAGAACGCCTTGGCGCCGAGAAAGATACGTGCGCTCCGGAGGGCCTGAACATAGGATGGCTCGATCCCGGGACAGACGCGTTGAAACTCAGCCAAACGCTCAGGAGAAGGCTTGACGAGATCGTTGAATGCGACTTCCCGGCTCGAGCGATCGAAATGGCCACGCCCATTCGCGATCAGCAGGGTGTGAATATGGTCCTCGGCCGCGAACGCAAAGTCGGAGAGGCCGTTATCCCGCAAGCATTGTGCCGCGGCCAGAAACTGAATCCGGTTTGCGTAATATTTCCAGAAGATCGCTGGCCCCGCTACAAGGCTGAAGACGAGCCAGACGGTCAAAAAAACATGCGCTGAAGCGCTGCTGATTCTTTCGAGCCCTTGCCCTAAGGCCGTAAACCACGGAGCGCCGGCAAATGACACGGTGAGCGCCAGGGCCGCGAAAGCGACCATTGGTGTGAAATACCGCCCGAACATGTTGCCGAAACCCGCGAGAGGGTTGCTCGCATGGAAGTCCGCGAAACGGTTGCTCGCAAAGAACAGGGCGAGATAGACCAAGACAAGGAACAAGCTTCCGGAAAGAATAGCAGTGGCCTGCGTTGAACCGGATCTGATCAGGCCCGGCAACCTGACAAGTCCCACCGCTAGCCCCGCTACTATGATAATGATGGCCAGATAGATTTTGTCGGCCTCAAACACGTCGACATGCAGCAATCCTGTCAAGTAGAGCGGGAGCGTTTCCAGTATAGAGTGGAGGCTTTCCGCATTTCCCGAAACGTCCGCGAAAGCGACGACCAGCAGGATGCCAAGAACGAGAACAATCACGTGCGGGGTGAAAGTCGCGAGCTGCGCGCGCCGCAAGTAAAGGCCGGCGCCGATGACCGGCAAGGAGGCGACTGCCAAAGGATGGCTGGCGAAACTCATCGCGGCAACGATTGTCGCAAACCAATGTGGTTTGGTCCTGGCAAGCGCGATCCGCACGACATAGATGGAGGCGCCGATCAGGCCTGACCATATTACAAAGGTCAAGTTCAGGTAGAAATTCCCGGTGACGATATGTAAATAGGCTGCGGCGGCGAGCGCCACACCATAGCCGAGGCGCCGGCTTACACCCGCGTCGATAAGAATCGCCGCGAATTGATAAAACATCCATAAGCCGAAGAGAAGAGCGGTCAAGGCATAGCAAAATGATTGAAGCAGGTAAGGAAGGTAGGAAAAAAGATATGCCAGGACCTCCGGCGTAAAACTTACATATCCCGAATATCTGTAAAACTCAAAACTTCCATTCCAATTGTTGGCCCGGTTGAAATAAAGGTTTGCGTCTTCCCATGCCATGAACCCTTCCTTGTAATCAGGACAACAAAGACTAACTAAACTGATCATGAATAGAAAAACTATGATAGATATCCAAACAATATATTGATTTAAGTTATTTTTTGGCATGGGAATGACTTAATCATAGTGGCTGAATATGCTGGGACGCCTGCAACCGTATGCCGGATGGTGGGACAGTCCTCCGTCTTGCCGTCGCGCCGATGGCCAGCGGCTTGGTCACGGCCGCTCTATTCTGGGCCCTGAGGCGAACGAAGGCTATATCCCACGTCGGGCCGAACCATGAATCTCACCAACTTTTTCGAACTCGCCGTCCTCGCGGTCGCGATCGAGGCGGGATGATCGCTTGCGTTCCGGGCGCCGCGACGACGCTCGCCTGGGGACCAGCCCGATAGGCGGCGGCGTTAAGTGACTCTGTTTTTTCAGAACGCCTTGGCGCCGAGATAGATACGTGCGCTCCGCAGGGCCTGAACATAGGATGGCTCGATCCCGGGACAGACGCGTTGAAACTCAGCCAAACGCTCAGGGGAAGGCTTGACGAGATCGTTGAATGCGACTTCCCGGCTCGAGCGATCGAAATGGCCCCGCCCATTCGCGATCAGCAGGGTGTGAATGCGGTCCTCGGCCGCGAACGCAAAGTCGGAGAGGCCGTTATCGCGCAAGCATTGCGCCGCAGCCAGAAACTGAAGCCGGTTTGCGTAATATTTCCAGAAGATCGCTGGCCCCGCTACAAGGCTGAAGACGAGCCAGACGGTCAAAAAAACATGCGCTGAAGTGCTGCCGAACTTTTCGAGCCTTTGCCCTAAGGCCGTAAGCCACGGAGCGCCCGCAAAAGACACGGTGAGCGCCAGGGCCGCGAAAGCGACCATTGGCGTGAAATACCGCTCGAATATAGCGCCGAATTTTGCCAAACGGTTGGTCGCAAGGAACAGGACGAGATAAACAAAGACAAGGAACAAGCTTCCGGAAAGGATAGCGGTGGCCTGCGTTGAACCGGATCTGATCAGGCCCGGCAACCTGACAAGCCCGGCTCCGAATCCCGTCAATATAATGATGATGGGTAGATCGTTTCGGATGAATTCACCAGCGTCGAAATGTAGCAAACTCGTCAAGTAGAGCGGGAGCGTGTCCCGTAGGGAGTGGAGGCTTGCCGCATTTCCCGAAACGTCCGCGAAAGTGATGACCAGCAGGATGCCGACAACGAGTACAATCACGTGCGGGATGAAAGTCGCGAGCTGCGCGCGCCGCAAGTAAAGGCCAGCGCCGATGATCGGCAAGGAGGCGACCGCCAAAGGATGGCTGGCGAAACTCATCGCGGCAACGATCGTCGCAATCCAAAGTGGTTTGGTACCGGTAAGCGCGATCCGCACGACATAGATGGAGGCGCTGATTAATGCGGGCCAGATTGCAAAGGTCAAGTTCAGATAGAAACTCGCGGTGAGGATATGTAAATAGGCTGCGGCGGCGAGCGCCACACCATAGGCGAGGCGCCGGCTTATACCCGCGTCGATAAGAATTGCCGCGAATTGATAAAACATCCATAAGCCGAAGAGAAGAGCGGTCAAGGCATAGCAAAATGATTGAAGGAGGTAGGGAAGGCAGGAAAAAAGATATGCCAGGACCTCCGGCGTAAAACTTACATATCCCCCATAGCGGTAAAACTCAAAACCTCCATTCCAATTGTTGGCCCGGTTGAAATAAACGCTTGCGTCTTCCCAGGCCATGAACCCTTCCCTGTAATCAGGAGAAGGAATGCTAACTAAACTGATCATGAATAGAAAAGTTATTATAGATGTCCAAACAATACATTGATTTAAGTTATTTTTTGGCATGGGAATGACTTAATCATAGTGGCTGAATATGTCGAAGCGGATCAAAACGGCAGGGAATGGGGCGGGTGGTCGCGCCGGAACAGTGTTCATGAATCTCCCCAACTCTTTCGAACTCGCAGCCCTCGCGGTCGCGGTCGAGGCGGGGCTTGGCTATCCGCCCCGCCTTTTTTCCATGGCCGGCCATCCTGTCAGTTGGATCGGCGCCTTGATCGCGGCTTTGGACCGGCGCTTCAATCGTGAGGATCGGCCGTTCGCGGAACGGCGCGCGCTTGGCGTCCTCGCCCTCGGCTTGGTCCTGTGCATCTGCGCCGCCGCGGCTTTTCTCATCGAATTCCTTTTCGCCGATTCAAGCCTTCCGGCGCCGATTGGACTCTTCCTCCTTGCGCTTATCGCTTCGAGCCTGATCGCGCAACGCAGCTTACACGAGCATGTCCTCGCCGTCGCGCTCGCGCTGGAAAGCCGAGGATTGGAGGCCGGCCGCGCAGCCGTCGGCGCCATCGTCGGCCGCGATGTCAGCGTCCTTGATGAGGCGGGCGTGTGCCGCGCGGCGATTGAGAGCCTCGCCGAGAATTTTTCCGACGGCGTCGTCGCCCCGGCATTCTGGCTCGCGCTGGGCGGGCTGCCGGGCGGCGTCTGCTATAAGGCGATCAACACCGCCGACAGCATGATCGGCCACAGGACGCCGCGGTTCGAGGCCTTCGGCTTCGCCGCGGCCAAACTCGACGACCTTGTCAATTTCTTTCCAGCGCGATTGTCGGCTCTCTGGATCTTGCTCGCCGCCGCTTTTGCGAGAGGCGGCGATCCGGCCGCGGGGTGGCGCGCGGTTTGGCGCGACGCGCGCGGCCACCCCTCCCCCAACGCGGGCTGGCCGGAGGCGGCTTTCGCCGGAGCGCTCGGATTGAGGCTCGGCGGACCGCGCCGCTATGGCGACAAAGAGGTCGCCGACGGCTGGATCGGCTTCGGCGATGGCGCGGCGACGCCCCGCGACATTTTTCGGGCGCTCGGCGTCTATCGACGCGCTTGTCTCGTCCATTGGGGCGCCCTCGCCCCGCTCGCTCTCGCTGTCATGTCGCGAGCGTAAGCAGCCGGTCGAGATCAATATGCGCCGCAAGATGAGCGGCGATGGCATCGAGCGCGCTATCCACCGACGCCTCATAGGAAAGGCCCGACCCCTGCCCGCCAAGCCGCGCCAGCAGCGCGCTGCGCTGCGCCGGCTCGCTGAACAGCCCATGCGCGTAGCAGCCGCGGACGCGGCCGCCAGCCGAGACCGCGCCGTCGCATCGCCGGTCGTCGAAGATAAGCATCGGCCGGTCGCAGCCGGGCCCAAAGGTGCGGCCGAGATGCATCTCATAGCCTTTGAACCGCGCGCCATCCCCGGCGGTCACGCCTTGCACCGGCGAGAGCGCTTTATCGCCAGCGAGTTCGGTCTCGACATCGAGCAGGCCGAGCCCCAAAGCTCCGCGCGGCCCCTCGAACCCTTGCGGATCGCGCACGCTCCGGCCGAGCATCTGATAGCCGCCGCAGAGGCCGATCACATGGCCGCCGCGCCGCACATGCGCGGCGAGATCGATGTCCCAACCTTCTCGGCGGAAAGCGACAAGGTCCGCGATCGTCGTCTTCGAACCCGGCAGAACGACAAGCTTTGCCTCGGCCGGCAGGGGCTCGCCGGACCGGACCATGACAAGCGAAACGTCGCTTTCGAGTTCCAGGGGGTCGAGATCATCAAAATTAGCAATCCCCGGCAGCACCGGCGCGGCGATGATGATTTTTCCGGTCGCCGGGCGCTCGCTCGCGGCAAGGCCAAAAGAATCCTCGGCCGGAAGGCGGCCCGCGTCCGGACAATAGGGAACGAGCCCCAGCGCCGGCCAGCCGGTTCTCTCCTCGATCAGCGCCATGCCATCTGAAAACAGCGCCGGATCGCCGCGAAACTTATTGACCACAAAGCCTTTGATCATTTCCGCGTCGGCCGGATCGAGAACCGCTTTTGTTCCGACGATCTGGGCGATGACGCCGCCGCGGTCGATGTCGCCGATCAGGACAACCGGCACATCGGCTGCGCGGGCAAAACCCATATTGGCGATGTCGTTCTTGCGAAGATTTATTTCGGAAGCGCTCCCTGCGCCTTCTACGAGGGTGAGATCGGCTCTTTCCGCAAGGCGCGCGAAGCTCTCCAGCACCGTCCCCAACAGCTTCGGCTTCCAGTCTTGATAGTCGCGCGCGGCGGCGACGCCGGCGACGCGTCCGCGCAGCACCACCTGCGCGCCGGTGCCGCTCTGCGGCTTCAGCAGCACCGGATTCATGTCGACGCTCAACGCTGCGCCGCAAGCGATCGCCTGCAGCGCCTGGGCCCGGCCGATCTCGCCGCCGTCGGACGTGACGGCGGCGTTGTTCGACATGTTCTGCGGCTTGAACGGCAGGACGATCAGGCCCCGATTGCGATAGGCGCGACAGAGCCCGGCGACGATCAGCGATTTGCCGACGTCGGAGCCTGTCCCCTGGAACATCAAGGCCCGCCGCGTCAGAATTCGACGCCCTGCTGGGCTTTGACGCCGGCGGCGAAGTGGTGCTTCACCAAAGTCATCTCGGTCACGAGATCGGCTGCCTCTATCAGCTCCGGCTTGGCGTTGCGGCCTGTGATGACAACATGGAGATCCGGCCTCCGGCCGCGCAACGCCGCGACGACCTCCGCGAGCGGCAGGTAATCATAGCGCAGCGCGATGTTCAATTCATCGAGAACGAGCACCCTGACCGCGGGGTCGGCCATCAGCCGTTGCGCCTTGGCCCACGCCGCCCGCGCCGCCGCGATGTCGCGCGCGCGATCCTGCGTTTCCCAGGTAAATCCCTCACCCATCGAATGCCAGGCGAGCAGATCGGAAAACCTCAGCAAGGCGGCTCGCTCGCCGGTCTCCCAGGCCCCCTTGATGAATTGAACGACGCCGCAGCGCCAGCCATGCCCCAGCGCCCGCAACAACAGACCGAAGGCCGCGGTGGACTTGCCTTTGCCGGATCCCGTGTGGACCATCAGCAGGCCTTTCTCGGCGATGGTTTTGCTCGCGACCTCGGCATCCTGCGCGGCTTTGCGCTTTTCCATTTTCTGGCGATGGCGCAGCGCCGCCGCATCCAAAGGTTCGCTCATAGTGGATCGCTTCTCCGAAGCTGTTCGGGCGGGCGCCGCGCCTAAAATCTGTTCATTGCAAATTGAAGCCCGGGGGGTTGCGACTTTATGGCGCTCTGCAAGTTTCGCATTGTTCAGTCTATAGCCTCGGCCGGCGGAAAAAAGAAAGTTTCGTTAGCGATCACCAGGGAGGATGAGAATGACGTTCAGGGCTTTGCTTACCTGTTTGCTGTCTGGCGGCTTCATTGCCGCCGCCACAGCGGCTCACTGCGACGGAGCCGGCGACCCGACGCCGGTAACCTCCACGGACGGGCAATATTTCGACAAAGACGGCAATCCGACCTTCAAGATCGAAAAGGACGGCAAGGTCGACTGGTCCACATTTATTGGCTACCGGATGTATGGCGCCAATTGCCTGGTCTGTCACGGCCCGGACGCTCTTGGCTCATCCTACGCGCCCTCCCTCGTCGATTCGCTGAAGTCGCTCAGCACCCAGCAGGTGCTCGGAACCATCATAGGCGGCAAGCGCGACGTCTCCGCGTCGCAGGACCTTGTGATGCCGTCATTCGGCGAAAACAAGAATGTCATGTGCTACCTGAACCCGATCTACGTTTATCTGCGGGCGCGCTCCGATGGCGCGCTGAGCCGCGAGCGGCCGACTGAGCATGAGCCAAGGCCGGCGGATTGGGAGAAAACCATCGACGAATGCTTCCAGTAAGAGGCCGGCTTGCGATTGACATAGCCCCGGTTCGGTCTACTGTCGTCTGCGCAACGGTCCCTCTATAGAGGGGTAAAAGGGAATGTGGGCGCCGCTCGAAAGAGCGGCCATCCACAGCTGCCCCCGCAACTGTGAGCGGGTAGTCGCATGCCGGAACGCCACTGGGAGCTGAAGGCTCCTGGGAAGGCGGCGCGCGACGCCGATCCGCGAGCCAGGAAACCTGCCGTTCGATCGAGGAAAGGCCGGCGGGGCGCTCCGGCCCCAATCGATGCCGGCCGATTTTCGTCCGGCGAAGGAGGCGCGCCGCCTCCAAATTAAAGCTCCCGCGTTAACGAGGACCGGGGCTTTATGAACGACCTCTCCCGCACCCATCGGCTGTCGCGGATTCCGGCGACTATCATCACCGGCTTCCTCGGCGCCGGAAAGACGACGCTGATCCGCCATGTTCTCGCCGGCGCGAACGGACGCCGCCTCGCCCTGATCATCAACGAATTCGGCGACATCGGCGTCGATAGCGAGATCCTCAAGGGTTGCGGCGACCTTGGCTGCGCCGAGAACAGCCTTATCGAACTCGCCAACGGCTGCATCTGCTGCACCGTCGCCGATGAGTTCCTGCCCGCGATCGAGCAGCTTCTCGCGCTCGATCCACCCCCGGACCATATCGTCATCGAGACCTCGGGCCTTGCTCTGCCAAAACCCTTGGTCAAGGCGTTCGACTGGCCGCAGGTTCGGGCCAGGCTGACGGTCGATGGCGTCGTCGCGGTCGTCGACGGGGCGGCGGTCGCGGACGGCCGCTTCGCCGACGATCCGCGGAAGCTGGCGCGCCAGCGCCAGGCCGATCCCGCAATCGAGCACGATAATCCTCTTGAAGAAGTGTTTGAGGATCAGCTGCTCTGCGCCGATCTAGTCGTCCTCAACAAGGCCGATCTCATCGGCCTCGCCGAACAGGCGCGCGTTTGCGCGGAGATCAAGGCGCTGCTTCCACGCGCGGTCAAAATTATAGCCTCGGAGCACGGCCGAATCGATGGGGCAGTGTTGCTCGGTCTCGCCGCCGCCGCCGAAGACGATCTCTTGAACCGCCGCTCGCATCACGACGCCGAGGCGGGGCACGACCATGATGATTTCGAAAGCCTCGTCATCGAGGCGCCGCCGGTCATCGACGCCGCCGCCTTCACCAGCCGTTTGGCCGAAATTGCCGAGACGCATGAGGTGCTTCGGATCAAGGGCTTCGTCGAGGTGCGGGGCAAGCCGATGCGGCTTCTGGTCCAGGGCGTCGGCAAAAGGCTGCAACAAAGCTTCGATCGCCCCTGGGGGCCCGGCGAGGAGCGTCGCGGACGCCTCGTGATGATCGGCGAAAAGGGCCTCGACGGCGCCGCGATCAGGCAGATGCTGGAGCGCTGAATGCACCTCCTGCGGACGGAAAGCAGATCGCTGGATGAAGCCGAAGCCGCCGTCGATCTCGCGCAGACGCCGGCCGATCTGGCGTTTCTCTCCTTTACCGACAGCGATCTTTGCGCCGTCGCCGCCGCCGTGCGATCGCGCGCTGGCGCCATGACAGTCCGCCTCGCGAAGCTCGCCGACCTCAAGCACCCCTATTCGATCGATCTCTACGTCGAGAAAGTCGTCGCCAAATCCCGCTTCGTCCTCGTGCGCCTTCTCGGCGGCCTCGACTATTGGCGCTATGGCGTCGAGGAGTTTTTTCGCGCCGCGCAGGCGCATGGCGTGAATCTCGCCATAGTCCCGGGCGATGGGAGGGAGGATCAGCGTCTTTCGGAAGCCTCGACCGTGCCGGTCGCGGATCTTCGAGAAATCTTCGCGCGGTTTCAAAATGGCGGCGAGGCCAATATCAAAGCGGTCCTCGACTGGATCGAACTGGGACTTGATGGACCAGCGACATGGGGACCGCATCAGTCTATCGCCGCCGCCGGGATTTATGAGGCCGCGCGCCGCAATTCGCCCGGCGTCGCCGGGCGGGCGCTGATTGTATTCTATCGATCATACATGCTTGTCGGCGATACCGCGCCGATCATTTCTCTCGCCGACGCGCTCGCGGCGAATAACCTTGGCGCCGAGGCCGTTTTCGTGACGAGCCTCAAGGACGAAAAGGCGATCCGCTTTGTCCGCGAAACGATCGCCTGCGCAAAGCCCGACGTGATTTTGAACGCCACAGCCTTTTCAGCGCGCATCGACGAGGGAGTAAGCGTTCTCGACGAAGCCGACGCGCCGGTGCTGCAGGTGATTTTCGCCGGCGCCTCGCAGGAGCAATGGGAGAAAGATGCGCGCGGTCTCGGCGCCGCCGACCTCGCCATGAATGTCGTCCTGCCGGAAATGGACGGCCGCCTCATCACGCGCGCCATCGCCTTCAAGAGAGAAGCTCCGCCGCGCCCGGATCTCCAATTCACGCCGCTTTTTCATGCGGCCGCCGCCTCGCGGGTCAACTTCGTGGCGGAGCTTGCGGCGCGCTGGGTCAAGCTGCGCGCCACCCCTGCAGGCAAGGTCAAATTCGCTTGCGTTCTGTCGGACTATCCTGGCAAGGGGGGCCGAGGCGGTTATGCCGTGGGATTGGATACAGCGAGGAGCGTCGCGTCGATCGCGGAGATTTTGCGCGGGGCGGGCTACGCCATTGGCTTGTTGCCAGATAAAAACCACCTTATGAAAAGTCTCGAATCGGGAGCGGCGACAGAGCGCTTGAGCCTTTCTGATTACGAGTGGGCGCTGCAGGCGATGTCGAGCGCATTTGTCGCCTCGCTCACCGCGGCTTGGGGGCCCCCTGCCGCCGACGCCAGCGATGGTTTCTTTTGCTTCACGGTTTTGCGCTCCGACAATTTTTTCCTCGCGCTGCAGCCCGACCGCGGCTCGAGCGCCGAACGCAAGACGCAATATCACGACGCGACTCTTGCGCCGCGCCACGCCTACGTCGCTTTCTACGTTTGGCTGCGCCAGGTCGCCAAGATCGACGCGATGATCCATTGCGGCGCGCATGGCACGCTCGAATGGCTGCCGGGCAAAGCGGCGGCGCTGAGCGAGGCTTGCGCGCCTGAAGCCATTCTCGGACCGACGCCCACCATCTATCCTTTCATCGTCAATAATCCAGGCGAGGCGGCGCAAGCGAAGCGGCGTTTGAGCGCGTTGATCATCGGCCATCTGACGCCGCCTTTGATGGAGGCTCAAAGCCATGGCGCCGCATTAGAGATCGAGGCTCTCCTCGAGGAATACGCAGGCGCCCAAATGCTCGACCCCAAACGCGCGAAACTCCTCGCCAAAGCCGTTTTGGACCGCGCGAAGGAAACCCGCCTCGCCCGCGATTGCGGCCTCGACGGTGAAGCCGATCCCGTCGACGCCTTGCGACGGCTTGACGCTTTCCTCTGCGACCTCAAGGACATGCGCATTGGCGATGGCCTGCACGTCTTCGGGCGGGCGCAGGACGCCCCGATCCGCGACGCAAATGTCGCGAGCCTCGCAAAGACCGCCGGCGAGGCGGAGGCGCCTCATATTTCAGCGCTGATCGACAGCTGCGCCGAGGCCGAACGCGACGGCCTCGTCAAAGCGCTGAGCGGCCGGTTCGTCGCACCCGGCCCAGGCGGCGCGCCATCGCGCGGACGCATCGACGTGCTCCCGACGGGACGCAATCTCTACGGAGTTCGACCCGCGCGCGGTTCCAACCCGCACCGCGTGGGAGATCGGCCGGCGCGCCGCGCGCGAAGTGCTGGATCGCCACGCGCAGGACCACGGTGAATGGCCAAAGCGCATCGTCATGGATCTTTGGGCGAGCGCGACCATGCGCACCGGCGGCGACGATCTGGCGCAAGCCTTTGCTTTGCTCGGCGTCATGCCCCGCTGGGATAGCGCATCCTCCCGCGTAACTGGGTTTGACATCATTCCGGCTGCAAAACTCGATCGGCCGCGCGTCGACGTCACCTTGCGCATCTCGGGTCTCTTCCGCGACGTCTTCCCCGCGCAGATTTGTCTCTATGATCAGGCGGTGCGCGCGATCAGCGAGCGCGATGAAGATGACGAATGTAATCCAATCGCGGCGTCGCGGCGCGCGACCGGAAGCGTCCCCTTGCGAATTTTCGGCGCCGCGCCAGCTGCTTACGGTCTTGGCCTCTCGCGCGCGATGGATCAGAACCCGAGCATGTCGCGCCGAGAACTGGGTCAGCTCTATCTCGATGCGACCACGCACGCCTATGGCGGCGCGCGGGGCGAGGGATTCGAATCTTCCGCTTTCGCAGAGCGCGTTGCGAGCGCCGACGCCATGATCCACGTACAGGATCAAGACGAGCAGGACCTCCTCGAGTTGGACGCAATTGTCGATCACGAAGGCGGTTTTGTCGCCGCAGCGCGTTCGCTCGGCAATGATGCGCCGGTCTATCATGTGGCGACCAGCCGCCCCGGCGCGATCAAGGTCAGAACTCTGGAGCAGGAGGTCGCCCGCATCGTTCGCGGAAGGGCCGCCAATCCGCGCTGGATCAAGGGGCAGATGCGGCACGGCCATCGCGGCGGCGCGGAAATCGCCGAGACGGTTGACCATCTCTTCGCGCTCGCCGCGTTGACAGACGCGGTCGCCAGCTACCATTTTGATCTGCTTTTCGAGGCGACTTGCGGCGATCCCGACGTGCGAGCGTTTCTCATTGAAGCCAATCCGCGAGCGGCGCTCGCCATCGTCGCCCGGTTCGAAGACGCGGCGGAGCGAGATTTTTGGCGCAGCCGGCGCAATTCCGTTTCCGATTGTCTCGCCAGCATGCGGGAATCCCTCGCATGGTGACGCGCGCAGACCTGCGCAAGGGGCGCTGCCCCGGCGCGCTTTCGCCGATGCTGGCGAGCGACGGGCTCCTCGTGCGTCTGCGCGTCAGCGGCGGGAGACTCAACCCTGGAACTCTGAGCCGCATCGCAAGCGCTTCTCGCGACTACGGCAATAGCCTCATCGAGCTGACCTCGCGCGCCAACCTGCAATTGCGCGGCGTATCGGAGGCCAGTCTTCCTCGCCTCATCGAGGCGCTCGGCGACCTCATCGACGAAGACGCGGGCGCCGAGGCGGTGCGTAATGTGCTGATCAGCCCCCTCGCCGGCATTGGCTCTGCGATCGACGTCGCGCCCATCGGCAAGGCGCTCGAGGCGGCGCTCGCCGGCGCCAAGGACCTGCATCGGCTGCCGGGAAAATTCGGCTTCCTGATCGATGCCGGCGACGCATTGTCTCTCGCGGATGAGCCAGCCGACGTCCGCTTCGAATATCACAAGGGGCGCGGCGATTTCTCCATTTCGATCGGAGGAATAGCCGACGAGGCGATCGGCGTCGGCGTTTGCGCGGTGAACGGCGTCGTCGAAATCTCCTTGGCGCTCGCCCGTGCGTTCCTCGCCGTCGGCGCCTCAATGGCGGAGCGGCCAAGACGCATGGCGGGGCTTATTGCCGCCTGCGGTCCGGCGGCGGTGGCGCAAGCGGCTGGACTTTCTGTCGCGCCCGCTCGGAAACGCGCCGGTTTGGACGCGCCCTCACCGATTGGGCTCATGGCCGTTGGCGCGGCAACGTGCTTTGGCGCGGGCGCGCCGTTTGGCCGCCTTTGCGCCGACATGCTTGACGCGGCCGCTGACGCCGCCGCGTCATTCGCCAAAGGAGACATTCGCCTAACGCCGTGGCGCGCGCTGCTCCTCCCACGCGTCCAAGCCGAGCGGGAGGACGGCCTCCACCGCCATTTCGCCGCCGCAAATTTCATCGTCGAGCGTGAAGATCCGCGCCTCGCCGTTGCGGCTTGCGGCGGCGCCGGCGCCTGCGAGCGAGCTACGACCTTCGCCCATGGCGACGCTTTGGTCCTCGCCCCGATCGCCAGGCGCCTCAAAAGCGTGGGCATCGCGCTGCACGTTTCCGGTTGCGCCAAAGGCTGCGCCCGACCGCGCGCGAGCCCCTTCACGCTGGTCGGCGACGCCGGGCTCTACAATCTCGTCGTCCATGGAACTTCTTTCGATCCGAGCGTCGCCCAAAATCTCACGTTGACCGCAGCGCAAGAGATGTTGCAAGCCATGGCGGATTCCATCACCCCGGGCTGTGGCGAAGACCGGATCAGCGCACGCGCATGAATGCCGAGCCAATTGCAAGCCGCTTCGACTATGTTCGCGACGGCGCGGAGATCTACCGCCGTTCTTTCGCTTTGATACGCGCCGAGGCCGATCTCGCGCGCTTCACGAAAGACGAAGAGATGGTCGCCGTGCGCGTGATCCACGCGTGCGGCATGATCGAGATAGCCGCCGATCTTTGCTTTTCGCCGGACGCGGCGAGCCTCGCGCGGCGCGCATTGCGGATCGGGGCGCCCATCCTGTGTGATTCCAAAATGGTCGCCGAGGGCGTGACGCGCAGGCGTCTGCCGATGCAGAACGAAGTGATCTGCACGCTCGACCATCCTTCCGTCGCAACGCGCGCCGATGAGATCGGCAATACGCGGAGCGCGGCCGCGTTGGAGTTCTGGCTTGAGCGGATCGACGGCGCCATCGTCGCCATCGGCAATGCGCCGACGGCGCTGTTCCATCTGATCGATCTGCTGGAACGCTCCCCGGTTCGTCCCGCCTGCATCATCGGCATGCCGGTCGGCTTTGTCGGCGCGGCGGAATCGAAAGAGGCGTTGATCGCCCTCGCGCCGGCGCCTTTTATCACCCTTCGCGGACGCAAAGGCGGCAGCGCCATGACGGCCGCCGCCCTCAACGCGCTGGCGGGCGAAGCCGAATGAGCCAGTCATCGCCGATCGGACGGCTTTTTGGCGTCGGGCTTGGACCAGGAGATCCCGATCTTCTAACCATCAAGGCGACCAAGATTCTGGCCGCCGCGTCGGTCGTGGCCTTTTTCGCCAAAAAAGGCCGGCGCGGGCAGGCGCGTTCGATCGTCGATCGCTGGCTTTGCCCGGCATGTCTCGAATTGCCGCTTCTCTATCCGATAACGACCGAGAGGCATTTCTCCGATCCGGTTTATATTGAGACCTTGCGCGCTTTTTATGAGCAGGCGACTGAAACGATCGCAGACCATCTCAACGAAGGGCGCGACGTCGCCCTCGTCTGCGAAGGCGATCCTTTATTCTACGGCTCGTTCATGCATCTTTACGTTCGGCTGAAGGACCGCTTCGCTGTTGAGGTGGTGCCAGGCGTGACGGGCATGTCGGGCTGCTGGAGCTCGGCCAAAATTCCGATCACCTGGGGCGACGATGTCTTGAGCGTGCTTCCCGGCACGTTGAATAGATCTGATCTCGCGCATCGGATCGAGGCCTGCGACGCCGCCATCATCATCAAGCTCGGGGCCAATCTTGGCAAAGTGCGCGCGGCGATCCGGCAAGCCGGACGCGAAGGCGCGGCGATCTATGTCGAACACGGAACGCAGGAGGCCGAAAGGATCATCAGACTGCAAGACAAAGCGGACGATCTGGCGCCTTACTTCTCGTTGATCCTCATTCCCGGCGAAGGCAGGCGGCGATGAATGATCGACGACATGAGATCCTTAAAGCGGGCTCGCTGCGGGTCATCGGCATCGGCCCAGGCCCGGCGGAGTGGATCACGCCGGAAGCGTCGCGCATTCTCGCCGGCGCGACCGATCTCATCGGCTATCGCCCCTATCTCGCGCGGTGCCCGCAGCAATCCGGCCAGACGCGCCACGGCAGCGGCAACGGCGTCGAACTCGATCGCGCGCGCGACGCCTTGAGGCTTGCGCAGAAAGGCAGGCATGTCGCCGTCGTGTCGGGCGGCGATCCCGGCGTTTTCGCCATGGCCGCCGCGGTTTTCGAGGCGTTAGATCACGGCGATCCGGCGTGGCGCGACATCGACATCGCGGTTCTGCCGGGCGTCTCCGCGATGCAGGCCGCGGCGGCGCGATTAGGAGCGCCCCTTGGCCACGATTTTTGTGCAATCTCGTTATCGGACAATCTGAAACCTTGGGCGCTCGTCGAGAAAAGACTGGCAGCCGCAGCGGACGGCGATTTCGTCATGGCGCTCTATAATCCCGCATCGAGAACGCGCCGCGACCAGATCCGCGCCGCATTCGCTTTGCTGCGCCGTTGTAAAGAGGGCGCAACGCCCGTGATGTTCGCAAAATCCGTTGGCCGCGCCGATGAGCACATCATCGTCGCGACGCTGAAGGACGCTGATCCCGAAGTCGCCGATATGGCGACGCTCATCATCATTGGCTCGAGCGAAACCAAACTGATCTTTCGCGGCGGCCGACAGCCTTATGTTTATACGCCCCGCGGCGCCGGGCGCGCGCCATGACGAAGAATAAGATCGAGCGCCTTTGCGGGATCATGCGCGGCGTTGGCGCCGTTCGACGGCCGTTGGACCATGACCACGGGAAGACCGAGACGGCGGGCGGCGAGGATCTTGCCGTAGACCGCGGCGCCGCCGCTATTCTTTGTGACGATGATGTCGATCATTTCATCGCGCAACAGGCGTTCTTCGGTCTTGGCGTCGAAAGGGCCGCGCGCTTCGATGACGCGATGGCGCGGAAGGCTCGGCGACACAGGCTCTATGCTGCGGATGAGATAGAAATGTTGTGGCGCGGCCTCGAAAGCCGCGACCTGCAGCCGCCCTATGGCGAGAAAGACACGGCGGCTCTCGCGCCCGAGCGCGGCGGCGGCGCTCACCATGTCTGGAACGCCGATCCAGCGATCGGCGGCGTCGCGCGTCCAGGGCGGGCGAGAGAATATGACGAGCGGAATATCGCATCTTTGCGCCGCGGCTCTGGCGTTGCGCGAGATCTGCTCGGCGAAGGGATGAGTGGCGTCGACGACGACGTCGATGCGCTCGGCTTCGAGATAGAGCGCGAGCCCGTCCGCGCCGCCAAAGCCGCCGCTGCGCAAAGGGATTGGCGGCGCGACGGGCGCTTTGGTGCGGCCGGCGAAGGACATGATCGCTTCAATGTCTCGGCGCTTGGCGATGAGCGCCGCGAGCGCGCTCGCCTCAGAGGTTCCGCCGAGCACGAGAACCCGCATTCATCGCTCCTCAAGCCTTGTTCGTCCGCGTCATGACAGCCGGTCCCGCGCCGCTCAAACCGTGGCTTTTTCTCATCGGCATCGGCGAAGATGGCGTTGGCGGCCTCATCCCTGCCGCGCGAAAGCTTTTGGCGCAAGCCCGTTTGGTCATCGGCGGCGCGCGTCACCTCGCCCTCGCCGGGCCGCTCGATGCGGACTCGATGATCTGGCCATCCCCGCTTGCTGACGCCATGCCGCAAATTCTGGCGCGCCGGGGCGAGCCGGTCTGCGTACTGGCCTCGGGCGACCCTTTCTTTTACGGCGTCGGCGCCCTCCTTTCCGCTCATGTCGAGGCCGATGGAATGCTCTGTGTTCCGGCGCCCTCGGCCTTCAGCCTCGCCGCCGCTCGATTGCGATGGAGCCTGCAGGATTGCGCGCTGATTTCTCTGCATGGGCGCGACTTTGAACGGATCATCCCGGCGCTGCAGCCAGGCGCCAAAATCCTCTGCCTCTCCTGGGATGAGACGACGCCGCCGCGCATCGCCAATCTCCTGTGCGAAAAACGGCTCGGTCAGTCGACGATCACCGTCATGGAGGCGATGGGCGGCGAAAGGGAGCGCATTTTGAGCTGCGCTGCCGGCGCCTTCGACCGGACCGACATCGACCCTCTCAATCTCGTCGCAATCGACGTGATGCTTGAGCCGCGATCGAGCTTCATTCCGATCGGCGCCGGCCTCGACGACGCGCTGTTCGAGCACGACGGCCAGCTCACCAAGCGGAACGTGCGGGCCATCACGCTGTCGGCGCTGGCGCCCCGGCGCGGCGATGTGCTTTGGGATGTCGGCGCGGGGTCCGGTTCGGTTGCGATCGAATGGCTCCGGCTCGATCCGGCCAATCGCGCCATTGCGATCGAGGCGCGCCCGGACCGCGCGGAGCGGATCGGACGCAACGCCAGGCATCTCGGCGTCCCGCAAATCGAAATCAGATGCGCCGCGGCGCCCGGCGCCTTCTCGGGCTTGCCACAGCCGCAGGCGATCTTCGTTGGCGGCGGCGCCAGCGATGAAGCCGTTCTCGACGCCGCCTTCGCGGCGCTCACGCCGGGCGGCCGCCTTGTCGTCAACGCCGTGACCTTGGAGGCCGAAGCGAAACTCATCGGCCGCTTCACATCGCTGGGCGGCGAACTGACGACAATTGAAATTGCGCGCGCCGATCCGCTCGGCGGCTTTCACGGCTGGCGTCCCGCCATGCCGATTACCCAATGGGCGGTGACAAAATGAAGATCGCAATCGGCGTCGGATGCAGAAAAGGCTGTGCAAGCGAGGCCATCGTGGCCCTGGTGAGGCGCGCTATGGCGCGCGCGGCGTGTGAGTCGGCCCCAGCCGGGCTCTTCTCGCATGCAGCCAAAAGATTTGAGCCTGGGCTCGTAGAGGCCGCCGAAAAGCTGGGTCTGCCGCTGATCCTTCTCGATCAAACCTGCCTTCGCGCAGCCTCGCCCCACGCGGCGACGACATCCACAAAAGTCATGACCCTGTTCGCCCTTCCCTCGATCGCCGAAACCGCCGCGCTGGCCGGCGCCGGCGCCGGGGCCGAGCTGCTCGTTTCCCGCATCAGCTCAGCCGGCGCGAGCTGCGCCATCGCGAGAGCTTGTTCGGGGGAAGCGGACGCCGTTCCGAAAGAGTGCGACCCATGACCGTTCATTTCATCGGCGCCGGGCCGGGCGCGCCGGATCTCATCACCTTGCGGGGCCGCGATCTCATTGCGCGCTGTCCGGTTTGCCTGTTCGCCGGCTCGCTCGTTCCGCGCGCGCTGCTGCAGCATTGTCCCGCCGGCGCGCGCATCATCGACACCTCCGGAATGGACCTCGACCAGATCGCCGCCGAATTTTTGCATGCGGACCGATCCGGCGCGGATATTGCGCGCCTGCATTCCGGCGACGTCTCGATCTGGAGCGCCATGGGCGAGCAGTTGCGCCGTCTCGATGAGCTCGAAATTCCCTATACGATCACGCCCGGGGTTCCGTCTTTCGCCGCCGGCGCCGCCGCCCTGGGCCTCGAACTCACCCTGCCGGAGGTCGCGCAATCGCTGGTGCTGACGCGCACGCAGGGGCGCGCCTCCTCCATGCCGGCGAGCGAAACGCTGGCGGCCTTCGCGGCGACGGGCGCGACGCTGGCGATCCATCTCTCGATCCACGCGATGGACCGCCTCGTCTCCGAGTTGACGCCCCATTACGGCGCTGCTTGCCCCGTGGCGGTCGTCTTTCGCGCCTCCTGGCCGGACCAGACGATTTTCCGCGCGACGCTCGCGACCATCTCGCAAAAGCTCCAAGCCGCGCCCATCGAACGCACAGCACTGATCTTCGTCGGCGAGGTTCTGGAGGCGAGCGGCTTTCGCGACAGCGCGCTGTACGACAAGGATTACCGGCGCCGGTTTCGCAGGGAGCCCTTATGAATTTTGCCCCGGGCCTCCTGGTCGCCGCGCCCCGGTCAGGCAGCGGCAAGACGGTTCTAACTCTTGGCCTGATGCGCGCCTTCAAGAATAAGGGCCTGAGCGTCGGCGCCGCCAAATGCGGGCCGGATTACATCGACCCGGCTTTCCATGCCGTCGCGACCGGGCGAACGAGCGTCAATCTCGACAGCTGGGCGATGGTGCCGCCCCTTTTACGCTCGCTCGCCGAGGCGGCCGGACGGACAAAGGACGGCGTTGATTGCGATCTTCTCATCTGCGAAGGCTCGATGGGGCTGTTCGACGGCGTCCCCGGCGCGCCGGGGCGGACCGGCGCTTCCGCAGACGTCGCCGCGGCGCTTGGGTGGCCCGTCTTGCTCTGTCTCGACGTCAGCGGGCAGGCGCAATCAGCGGCCGCGATCGTCAAGGGCTTCGCGACCTATCAGCCAACCATCAAAATCGCCGGCGTGGTCCTCAACCGCGTCGCCAGCGAGCGCCATCGAAGGCTCGCAACGCAAGCGATCGAAGCGCAGGGCATTCCAGTCCTGGGCGCTCTGCCGCGGACCGAAAAAATCGATCTGCCCGAGCGCCACTTGGGTCTCGTGCAGGCTGAGGAAATCAGCGATCTCGACGCGCTGCTCGATCGGATCGCCGGTTTTATCTCCGAGCATTGCGACCTGGCCGCCATTCTCGCCGCGGCAGGCGCCGGATCCGCAGCCGCCGGAGCGCATTTGGTCGCCCTGCGTCCGCCGGCTCAGCGCATCTCGATCGCTCGCGACGTCGCCTTCTCTTTTCTTTATCCGCATATTGTGAAGGGCTGGCGGAGAGAGGGGGCGGAATTGCGCTTCTTTTCGCCCCTCGCCGATCAGCCGCCCCCGGACGATAGCGACCTTTGCTGGCTGCCCGGCGGATATCCCGAGCTTCATGCCGGCAAACTCGCCGCCGCCACCCGATTTTTCGAAGGCCTGCGTCAATTCGCCCAGACCAGACCGGTGCATGGCGAATGCGGAGGCTACATGGTTTTGGGCGAGCGCCTCATCGACGCATCGGGCGCGACGCATCGCATGGCCGGGCTGCTCGGGCCAACGTTCAGTTTCGCCAAACGCAAGCTTAATCTCGGGTACCGCGACGCGCGGCTCGCCGACGCCCACGCCTTAGGCGCGGCCGGCGCGCGCTTGCGCGGCCACGAATTTCATTACGCCACCATGACGCCAGCGCTCGGCGCGGACGACCCGCCTTTCGCCTTCGTTTCAGACGCACATGGCGGCGCCGAACGGATGGAAGGCGCGCGGCGTGGGCGCGTCAGCGGCGGTTTCTTTCATATCGTAGCCGCCGAATGAGATGTTTGGGGGATCACGAATAAGCTTAACCTGAACCAGTTATTCATCTTCTGTTAACGCGCGCAGGTCTTTAGTTCGCGTGAAAAATGCTCTCGCCCTCGGAGCGCGCGACATCACTATCCTGCGACTTGGCGTCGCTGAAAAAAGATAAAAAAATCGATAATAAAAAACAAACGAGGAATGGAAACAGGCCGTTGGCAAGCCTCCGCGCCTTGTCCTCCGTAATTGCTGCACTTGCGAAATAACTCAAATGGAGGCATATTACCGGCATGAGAGAAGCCGAATGAATCGAACTCGACGTAGGTCGAACAAGGAGCAGGAATAATCAAAGGCCCGCTTGGCCAAGTTGATCCAGCTTGGCGACAGGTCATTCCATTAGGCTCGCGGTTATCTTGCTCCGTATATTTCATCGTCAAGCCAAAGCGCGGAAGACGCAGCTTGATTCACGCCAGATGGGTGACCCCCATCGCGGCGCGGCTATGCCAACACAAAGGTCACGACGAGGCCCAACTCATGAACAAGCCGATCAGACGGTCCGACCGTCAGCACACCATCAGGCTCCCAGACGGCGAGCGGTTTCAGTTGCGCTACGTGCGTCCGGACGACCGGGAGCGTCTCGAAGAGATGTTTTCGCGCGCCTCGCAGGAAGACATTTATTTTCGGCTGCTCGGCGCGGTGCGCGGTTTCGCCGCGCATATGGCTGAAGATTTACTCATCTCGATCCTGAAAAGGATATCGCCATCGTCGCGACGACCCTGCCCGACTCGGGACCGGAGGAAATCTTCGGCATCGTTCATCTCAGCCAGGAAACGCCCGAGTCCGATACGGCCGAATACGACATTATGGTGCGCTCCGACTTCAAGGCGCACGGACTCGGATATCGCCTGATGACAGAAATTCTGATGTGCGCCAGACGGCGCGGCCTCAAAGCGGTGATTGGGACCATTTCCGCCGATAATTTCAAGATGCTGCAAATGGTGGGAGAACTCGGCTTCCGCTCGAAGCGGACCGAATTCAATTGCGTCGAAGTCCGGCTCGATTTCGCCGACTATGACGCCCGCGTCGAGGCTGAGCTCTCGGCGAGTTGACCTCCCGCCGCCCCGGCGGCTCGGGCGCAGATCATTGACAGACGCCTGCGCGATCGACTCTAGTCATGATGACGTCGGCGCATGACGGTTCAGATCGAACCATCGTGCGCCGCAGCTTTGTTTTGACGCGCCTCTTCGGTAAGATCGCGCCCCAGGGCGGCATGAAAGACAACGAGGTCAATCGCTTCTCCGCGCGCGCGGCGCGCTACGCTCGCGTCGGAGCAAATGTCGGGGGCGTCGCGGCGCGCATCGCCGCCGCCCGGCTGATCGGCTCGCGGAGCGGCGACGCGGCCAATGCGGCCGCCCTGGCCCAAGCCCTCGGAGACCTCAAAGGCCCGATGATGAAAGTCGCCCAAATGATGGCGACCATACCCGACATCCTCCCGCCGGAATACGCCGAGGAATTGCAAAAGCTGCAGGCCGACGCGCCGCCAATGGGCGCGGCCTTCGTCGGCCGGCGGATGCAGGCCGAACTCGGCCCAAATTGGCGGTTGCGCTTTAAAAGCTTCGACCTCCATCCCGCCGCCGCGGCCTCGCTCGGTCAGGTGCACCGGGCCGTCGCGCAGGATGGCGGCCCTCTCGCCTGCAAATTGCAATATCCGGACATGAAATCAGTCGTCGAAGCCGATTTGAGCCAGCTCGACATCCTGTTCGCTCTACACCGGCGCCTCAATCCCGTGATCGACACGAGGGAGATGACGCTGGAGATCGGCGAGCGGGTGCGAGAGGAACTCGACTATAGCCGCGAAGCCAAGCATGTGGCGCTCTACCGCGGCATTCTGTCCGATTTCGATGACATTCGCGTTCCGAAGGTGCGATCCGACCTGTCGACGGCGCGCCTGCTGACGATGGAGTGGCTCGAAGGAGGCAAGCTTCTCGGCTTTACCGGCGCAAGCGAGGCCGCGCGCGCTCGGATCGCCGCCGCCATGTTCAAGGCCTGGTGGATCCCTTTCAGCCAATTCGGCGTGATCCATGGCGATCCCCATCTTGGCAACTATGCGGTTTTCGAAAAAGAGGGCGAGCCTGCCGGCATAAATCTGCTGGATTACGGCTGCATCCGCGTTTTCAAGCCGACTTTCGTCGCCGGCGTGATCGATCTTTATGAGGGCCTCCTTCACAAAGACTTCCCCCGCACATTCCACGCCTACGAGAGCTGGGGTTTCCATGGTCTGACCAAGGAGCTTGCCGAAATTTTGAATATCTGGGCCCGTTTCATCTACGGGCCTTTGCTCGACGACCGGGTGCGCACTGTCGCAGACGGCGTATCTCCCGGCCAATATGGCCGCAAGCAGGCCTTTCAAGTGCATCAGGCCCTGAAACAGAAAGGGCCCGTCCGCGTTCCGCGCGAATTTGTGTTCATGGATCGGGCCGCGATCGGCCTCGGCGGAGCTTTTCTCCACCTTGACGCTCGCCTGAACTTCCATCGCATGTTCAATGAGGCGATCGACGGTTTTTCACCAGACCTCCTGCGCAAGCGCCAGGCGGCCGCCCTTACGTCGGCCGGCCTGACGCCCCCCTGACGTCATCGCCCTCATGATCAGCCGACGCCACCAACGCCTTTGGGCAAAATTTTCTCTTTTTGGCCACTTGCATGGCGGGGGATTCATTGCCAAAGCTTCGTGCGGGTAAAAGCGGGAGGGAGACCCTTTCATGGCGAACGAACACGCAGAGGCCGTCGGCCAGTCTGCCCTCGATTACGACGAACATGAAAGAACCTTTCGAATCTTCCTTCGGCTGCTCGGCTTTGGCGCCGCTGCGGTCGCCTGCATTCTCATTTTGCTGGCCATCATCGCGGGCTGATTCAGAGTAAGTATCCGACCGTCGGCGCTCAGCCGGCCGCACTGAGCCTCAAGCCGCCCCAGCTCAATGTTCAATCGGAGGTTCCCATGCGCATAGCCGTCCAAGCCGAAACCGACGCCAATGAGAGCCGCGTCGCGGCGACTGCCGAGACGGCGAAAGCGCTGATTGCGCTAGGCGCGGACGTCGCCGTCGAGGCGGGGGCCGGTCGAAAATCCGCAATTCTCGATGAAGCTTACGCCGCAGTCGGGGCGTCAATCGCGCCAAACGCCGCCGCCGCGGCGTCCGGCGCGGACGTCGTCTTGCGCGTGCGCCGGCCTAGCGCCGCGGAGCTCCAAGGCGTCAAGCCGGGCGCGGTGGTGCTCGCAATCCTCGATCCTTATGAACACGTCGAAGAACTGCAATCGCTCGCGGGGGCCGGTGTCAGCGCTTTCGCGATGGAGCTGATCCCGCGGATCACCAGGGCGCAGGCGATGGACGTGTTGTCGAGCCAGGCGAATCTCGCCGGCTATCGCGCCATCATCGACGCCGCCGCCGCCTATGATCGCGCCATTCCCATGATGACGACGGCGGCGGGCTCGGTTCCACCCGCCCGCATTTTCATCATGGGCGTCGGCGTCGCCGGCCTGCAGGCGATCGCGACCGCGCGGCGCATTGGCGGGATCGTGACTGCAACCGACGTCAGGCCGGCCACGAAAGAGCAGGTTCTCTCGCTCGGCGCAAAGTTCATCGCCGTCGAAGACGAGGAATTCGCCGCCGCCGAGACCGCCGCAGGCTACGCCAAGCCGATGTCGGCGGAATATCAGGCGAAACAGGCGGCCCTCACCGCCTCGCATATCGCCAAGCAGGATATCGTGGTGACGACCGCTCTTATTCCAGGCCGTGCGGCGCCGGTTCTCATCACCGGGGATATGGTGCGCTCGATGCAGCCGGGTTCGGTCATCGTCGATCTCGCCGTCGAGCGCGGCGGCAATTGCGAATTGTCGCGGCCGGGCGAAACCGTCGTCAGCGACAACGGCGTCAAGATCATCGGCAATCTGAATGTCGCGGGACGCGTCCCGGCGACCGCGTCCGCGCTTTACGCCCGCAACCTCCTCGCCTTTCTGAAGCCTCTGATCGATCCGGCGACGAAGGAGCTCGCGATCAATTGGGACGATGAAATTGTCAAAGCGACCGTTCTGACGCACGGCGGCGCGCTGCCTCATCCGGACTTCCAGGCCCCGCCGGAGGCTTCCGCCAAGGACCAGGCGGCGGAAGCGCAAGCTGAGCTTTCAACAGCAGCCTCCGGCGCGCCGACCGAGCCAACGGCGCCGGAGCTGTCCCAAGAGACCGAAGTTGCGCCTTCGCCAGGCGCCGGGCCGCTGGCTCCAACGAACCCAGCGTCTAAACCGCGGCAAAAGACGAAATCAGGCAAAAGCTCCAACCCGCCTGCGTCATGACGGCTCGCTGAGGCGAGCCAAAGCGCCTGTTACGGCATGAATTTCCGGAGGAGAATCAGGGATGGCAACCGAACTCGATCAAGAATTGCTGCGACAACTGCATGACGCGGTGGCGGCGGCGCGTCATGCCGCGGAGAACGCGGAAACCTATGCTAATCAACTGGCCGGGGGCGCGCATGCGCTGAGCGGCGGCGTCATCGATCCGTTCGTGTTCCGCCTGGCGATTTTCGCGCTCGCCGTCGTCGTCGGCTATTACGTCGTCTGGTCGGTGAAGCCGGCCCTGCACACGCCGTTGATGTCGGTCACCAATGCGATCTCTTCCGTGATCGTCGTGGGAGCCCTGCTTTCGGCTACGATCAACACCGGCGTTCACACCGTTCCTGGCGCTCTCGCCGCAAAGATCTTCGGCTTCATCGCCCTCATTCTCGCCTCGGTGAATATCTTCGGCGGTTTTCTGGTCACCGCTCGCATGCTCGCCATGTTCAAGAAAAAGGGGTGATCGATGAACGCCAATATTGCGGCTCTGCTTTATCTCGCCTCCGGGATCCTGTTCATATTCGCCCTGCGCGGCCTGTCTGCGCAGGAAACATCGCGGCAGGGCAATCGCGCCGGCATGATCGGTATGGCGATCGCCATCCTCACCACGCTGTTCTATCAACCACCGGCGAATCTCGTCTCCTTCGTCATCGTGTTGGCCGGGATCGCCATCGGCGGCGCCATTGGCGCATGGCGAGCGCGGACCATTCAAATGACGGCGATGCCTCAGCTCGTCGCTTTCTTCCACGCGCTCGTCGGTCTCGCCGCGGTGCTCGTCGCGGCGAGCGCGCTCAACGCGCCGGAGGCGTTCGCGCTGGGCTCGCCGATTTACGCCGGCAGCCTCATCGAAATGTCTCTTGGCGCCGCCATCGGCGCTCTGACCTTTACCGGTTCCGTGATCGCGTTTTTGAAGCTCGACGGCCGGATGTCGGGCAAGCCGATCCTTCTGCCGCACCGCCACTTGATCAATATCTGCCTCGGCGTGCTGCTCTTTCTCTTTATTATCGCTTTTGCGTCGAGCGGCGACCATGTCGTCTTCTGGTTTATCACGCTCGTGTCCTTCGCGCTCGGCGTCCTGTTGATCGTGCCGATCGGCGGCGCGGACATGCCGGTCGTCATTTCGATGTTGAACTCCTATTCGGGCTGGGCCGCGGTCGGCATCGGCTTCACTCTCAGCAATCTCGCGCTGATCATTACCGGCGCGCTGGTCGGATCGTCGGGCGCGATTCTGTCCTACATCATGTGCAGGGGCATGAACCGCTCGTTCATATCGGTGATCTTGGGTGGGTTTGGCGGCGAAACGCAGGCCCCCGCCCCGGCTGCGGGAGGAGCCGCCGCGGAGGCGCGCCCCGTCAATCAAGGCACGCCGGAAATGGCGGCGAAACTGTTGAAGACGGCGAAATTGGTGATCGTGGTGCCGGGTTACGGCATGGCCGTGGCGCAGGCCCAACACGCCCTGCGAGAAATGGCCGACCAAGTCAAGAAGAATGGCGGCGAAGTCAAATATGCGATCCATCCGGTCGCCGGCCGCATGCCCGGACACATGAACGTTCTGCTCGCCGAAGCAAATGTTCCCTATGATGAAGTTTTTGAGCTCGATGAGATCAATGAGGAGTTCGCCCACGCGGACGTCGCTTTCGTCATCGGCGCCAATGACGTCACCAACCCGGCCGCCAAGACCGATACCAAATCGCCGATCTACGGCATGCCGGTTCTCGATGTGGAGAACGCCAAGAACGTGCTTTTCGTCAAACGCGGGATGGGATCCGGCTACGCCGGCGTCGAGAACGAACTGTTTTTCCGCCCCAATACGACGATGCTTTTTGGCGACGCCAAGAAAGTGGTCGAATCCGTTCTGCGCGCCATGGAATAGGCGATTTCGCCACTTCGTCGCATTCGGAGCATGGCCTCGGCCGACCGGGCCATGCCCCTTGCGCGGCGCGGTTCTCGACGCCTATCCTTGAAGCAGCTTCAAAACGGTTTCATGGAGGTTTTGGCAGCCGCTCGCAAGGACGTCGCCGCCGTCCGTCGGGCTGCCGCCATCCCAGCTCGTGACGATCCCGCCGGCGCCTTCGATAATCGGAATCAGCGGCGCAATATCGTAAATTTTGAGTCCCGATTCGATCACGCTGTCGACATGGCCTGCGGCCAGCATGGCGAAAGCATAACAATCACCGCCGTAGCGCGACAAACGAACCTCCCGCTCCACCCGGTGGAACGCTTCAAGCTTCGATTTCTCGTAAAGCAGAGGGGAGGTGGTGAGCAAAGTCGCCTTGGCGATGTCCTGACAGACGCGGGTTTTGAGCTTGCGTTCGACGGTCTCGCGATCGTGTCCGAGGCCGCGCCAAACGGCGCCTCCGCCATCGCCTATGAAACGCTCCCGGGTGAATGGCTGAACCATCATCCCATAGGTCGGGGCGCCCTTGTGCAAGAGGCCAATGAGGGTTCCCCATGTCGGCAGCCCCGCGATGAAGCTTTTCGTCCCGTCGATCGGATCGAGCACCCAGACATAATCCGCGTTGGTCCGAATCGACCCTAACTCCTCGCCGATCACGCCGTGATGGGGGAAAGTGTCGACAATCAGCCGGCGCATGGCCGCTTCGGCGGCGTGATCCGCCTCGGTGACCGGATCGAAGGCTCCCCCAAAGTTTTTATTCTCGGCCCCGAGCGCGGTTCGAAAGAAAGGAAGAATTATTTCGGCTGCGATATCGGCGAGTTTCCCTACGAAGGCGGCGAAATCCACAGCAGTCATGAGCGCGTCTTCCTTGGCCGATTCGGGCCGTTTTTAGCCGATCAATATCTGACTGGTGCTGGTTGCCATGCCGAATCAAAGCTCGCAAGCGAAACTCGATAACGTCGCCGGCGATGTTGCTGATTTGCCCAATAGACGCCAAAAGACTTCCGCCGGCCTTCGCCACGGCAAAAAAAATCGGATAAAACAAATACATATGCATTATTGACGTAAGCGGCAAAAAATAGGTCAGCAGGACTTGCTTTTTGTGCGACGCACGTCCATATTGTTGCGGTGCGACAACGCTGTTGTCGCCGATGCCCTCCTTGGGCGTTTCCTCCCTAGACTTGGGCCGCTTGTGGCAACGCAAGCGGCCTCTTTATTTTTCGGGAGGCGCGACACGCCGATCGCACCAGGAAATCACGCCCCAGCTTTGGCATGCACGGCCAAACGCGCCACCCGCCGATTTAGCCCTTGCTTTTTGTGCAGCGCACGCGCATATTGTTGCGGTGCGGCAACGCTGTTGTCGCCGATGCCCTCCTTGGGCGTTTCCTC
This sequence comes from uncultured Alphaproteobacteria bacterium, assembly GCA_963789645.1. Lineage (GTDB taxonomy): Bacteria > Pseudomonadota > Alphaproteobacteria > Rhizobiales > Beijerinckiaceae > Methylocapsa. The sequence continues at coordinate 202,926 of CAWBLM010000015.1, forward strand.
CCTAGACTTGGGCCGCTTGTGGCAACGCAAGCGGCCCCTTTATATTTTTTGTTCCTACACTCGAAAAAAGAACGCCCGGAATTCGGCTAAGTCCGTCAAACGCCGCGTCTTCTCGGGCTATGTTTCGAAAATAGCGGGGTCGCGTTTTGCGCGGCCCCGCCATCAAGTCGCTCGACAGAACGCGCGGCCAGCGGAACCATCATCACCAATTTGAATGACGAGGGCGGCGACCGAACCGCTCCTTTCGAGTTAGTGTTATGGGTTTCCGCGGAATTACGTTGGACGCCTTGCAGCTCGAACCTTATTTTACGAGAGAGCGAAGCCCCAAGGGGTCTGTCGCAGACACTCCTCTTAACCCCCCTAGACTTGGACCGCTTCTGGCAACGCCGTCGGCTTCTTCATTTTTGGCCGATGCTCCGGGTTCTTCCGCCGGATTGAAATCGGCTCGTGCAAACGGATCACACCGACGAGAGTTTGCCGTCGGCTAGGCCCTTCACATCTTTAACGCTAGTGCATTTTTTCGTGATTGAAAAGACGCGCAGCGACGAATCGACCGTTTTTTACCGCGCTCCAGCCGCGATCCGCGGGCATCGGCAGAAGTCGAAAGGGCTATCCATCTGATTTAACTCCGCTTTATGAGAGGCGCAAAAAATTTTGCAACATGCGCGCGAATCGTTCGCGCCGCGCGCGTTTTGCTCAAATGGGCAAAAAAGAAAACAATTTCCCACCCTATGGCGGCGCGCTGGGCCGTTCTCGCTCACGAAGTCGGGGGTCATCGTCGCCGCTGTCGGCCGCACGGCGGCGAAGGGCCGAGCTTTGGGCTCCGCCACCGGATTGATGTCGGCGGCCGCGCGCGCCGAGGCGCATGATTGAGTGGGCATGATCTCGCCACCGGCGTGATCTTGGCAGATGCTCCGTTTTTGAGAACTCCCGCAATCGCGTAGCTTGGCTAATCTTAAGTGCGGCATTACCGCACGCGCTTTTCACGCCAGACTTGAAGCTACGTCAGCACAAAATCGATGTCATATATAAATCTATTTGCGCAGTATCTTCGAGTCAAGTAATAACGTTCATGGTTATCATTATTGTAATGGAAGTTTGCATGTAATGTATAATTGGATACTTTGCCATTTTTTGAGCACATAATCCAGGCATACAGCGTAACGCTCGTTCATCTGAGCAAACGTTGTTGGTACATGGAGCATTAATATTGCATAAAATTCTCATGTTATCCGCCGCGATTCTCGTTAGTTCGGTCGGCGCGCAGGCGCAGACCTGGACTGGCAAAGCCTCATACTATGGGGCGCGGGGTCAGATGACTTGCGCACACCGGTCCTTGCCTTTTGGCGCCCGCGTTCGCGTCACCAATTTGTCCAACCATCGCTCGGTCGTGCTTACCGTCAATGATCGCGGACCTTTCATCGCAGGCCGCATCGTCGACGTTTCGACCAGCGCCGCCAATGCGCTCGGCTTCCGCCAGGCGGGCCTCGCCAATGTGGCTATGGAGACAGTCTCAAACTGAGGCTTCCAAAAACCACGCTTGAGCTTCGCCCCATTCGCGGCTCCGCGCGAATGCGCGGCGAATGCGCGCTGCCCTTTGGGCAATGCGCCTTCATTTCCCGTCATAATCTGCAAGCGCGACGCTTGACAGGACAGCCCTTCTGAGTCCCCACGCTGTGCTTCGTTGCGCCCGGCAAAGGTCTCGCGAACTGGGTTAAAAATTCCGGAAATGACTAAGCATAGTGTGGTAATACCTAACGCCGCCAAGATATTGCGGTGAACAAATCCTGATTCCGGCGTGGGCGCCGATTCGGGCGCAATTCGTTCCTCTCTCGTTCGAAGCGTTAAAGAATGCTGCGCATGCGAGCATCATTGTGATACAGAATATTGATGGTCGGCCCCAAGGCGGGCCTTGCCGCGATTCACCAGGTCCAACATAGAAACAGGGCGGAAGGAGATCAGCCCGAACGAAAAGACGCCTCGCCAGCGCGACCGCGCAGTTGCGCGAGGCCGAAATTAATTCTGTTTTTGGTCCTCTCAACGCCTCGTCCTAGGACCTCGCCAGCGGCGCGCGCACCCAGCGATTAACCATGTACGTCACTTATCTCGCCGCCAAATCGCCTCACCTTGATCGCGCCAAAGGCGTCGCCGCCGTGCTCGGGCCGACCAATACCGGTAAGACGCATTACGCCATCGAGCGCATGCTGTCGCATAAAAGCGGGATGATCGGACTGCCGCTTCGACTGCTCGCGCGCGAGGTATTCAATCGCGTCGTCGAGAAAACTGGCCCCCAATCCGTCGCCCTCGTTACCGGGGAAGAGAAAATCAAGCCAAAAGGAGCGCGCTATTACGTCTCGACAGTGGAGGCGATGCCGCGCGACCTCGATCTTGATTTCGTGGCGGTCGATGAAATTCAGCTTGCCGCCGATTTGGACCGCGGCCATGTCTTCACTGACCGGCTCCTCAATCAGCGTGGCCGCGAGCAGACGCTGCTGATCGGCGCGGCAACGATGCAGCGGACGCTGCAGGAGCTGCTGCCGGGCGTGCGAATCCTGTCGCGTCCGCGACTGTCCAAACTTATCTTCGCCGGCGAGAAAAAAATCACGCGCCTCCCGCGCCGCAGCGCCATCGTCGCTTTTTCCGCCGAGGAGGTCTACGCCATCGCCGAGTGGATCCGCCGCCAGCGGGGCGGCGCTGCGGTCGTGCTCGGCGCGCTCTCGCCCCGCACTCGCAACGCCCAGGTCGAAATGTTTCAAAGCGGCGATGTCGACTATATCGTCGCGACGGACGCGATCGGGATGGGTCTCAATCTCGATGTCGAACATATCGCCTTCGCGGCCGACCGAAAGTTCGACGGCTGGCAGCATCGGCGCCTGACCCCGGCCGAGTTCGGGCAGGTCGCAGGACGCGCCGGCCGTCATGTGCAAGACGGAACCTTCGGCACCACCGGACGTTGCCCGCCTTTCGACGAAGACCTCGTCGAAAAGCTGGAGGATCATTGCTTCGACAGCGTCAGAATGTTGCAATGGCGCAACGCGTCGCTGGATTTTTCATCGATCCCCGATCTTATCGCATCACTCGACGTCCTGCCAAAGCAACCCGGCCTGACGCGCGCGCCGCTGGCCGAAGACCAGATGGTCCTCGATATCGCCGCCCGCGACGAGAAAGTCGTCCGCGAAACGAAGACGAGGGCCGATATCGCCCGGCTTTGGGAGTGTTGCCAAATTCCCGATTATCGTAAACTATCTCCCGCGGCGCACGCCGAACTTGTCCTGTCGATTTATGGGTTCGTCGTGCGCGCCGGGCATATTCCGGATGATTGGTTCGCCCGCCATATTGGAGCCCTTGATCGGGTCGACGGCGATCTTGACGCATTGTCGGCGCGGATCGCGCAGGTGCGGACCTGGACCTTCATCGCCAATCGATCCGACTGGCTGCTTGATCCTGAGCATTGGCAAGGGATCGCGCGTCAAGTAGAGGACACGTTATCGGACGCGTTGCACGCCCGTCTCGCCCAGAGGTTCGTCGACCGGAGGGCCAGCGTGTTGATGCGCCGCTTGAGAGAGAACGCCATGCTGGAAGCGGAAGTCACCACAAGCGGCGACGTGATGGTCGAGGGTCAGCACGTCGGCCAACTCAATGGATTTCGCTTCACGGCCGATCCGCACGCGGTCGGCGAAGCCGCAAAGGCGCTGAACGCCGCCGCGCAAAAGGCTCTCGCAAGCGAGATCGAAGGCCGCGCGGGGCGAGTCCATGAGGCGGTCGACGAAGCCTTCGTCCTCGCCAATGATGGAATCATCCGCTGGCTCGGCGAGCCCGTGGCCAAAATAGCAGCTGGCGCGCATGTGCTGGAACCGACGGCGCGCATCCTCGCGGACGATCAGCTGACCGGGTCTGGGCTTGCAACCGTTCAGCGCCGCCTCGATCTCTGGCTGACGCAGCATGTAAAGAAACTGCTCGGAGCGCTGACGGATCTCGAAAAAGCCGAAGGGGTCGAGGGTCTCGCGCGCGGCGTCGCCTTCCAGGTCGCCGAAGCGCTTGGCGTGCTCGACCGCGCGAAGGTCGCCGACGACGTCAAGGCGCTGCCGCAGGATGCGCGCGCGGCCTTGCGGAAATGCGGCGTTCGCTTCGGCGCCTATCATCTTTATCTACCCAATTTGCTGAAACCCGCGCCCCGCGCGCTCGCCGCGCAGCTCTGGGCGTTGAAGAATGGCGGCGTCGACGAGGTGAAGGGGCTCGAGGACGTTCCTCATCTCGCCGCCTCCGGCCGAACCTCTTTCGTCGCCGACAAGGAGGTCCAAAAGGGATTCTATCGCGCCGCCGGATTCAGGGTCTGTGGCGAACGCGCCGTCCGCGTCGATATTTTGGAGCGCCTCGCCGACCTCATCCGGCCGGCGATCGCCTACCGGCCAGGCGTGACGCCAGGCGACCCGCCGCCGGGCGCCGCCGATGGAGATGGCTTCGTCGTCACCGTCGCGATGACGTCGCTTGCGGGCTGCTCAGGCGAAAGCTTCGCTTCTATTCTGCGCTCCCTCGGCTATGGGGCCGAACGCAGGGCCGGTCCGCCTATCACCGTTCCTCTGCTCGCCAAGGCCGCAACTGAGCCGCTTGCGCAGCCTCCTCTCGGGTCGAGCGCTCAGGAGACGCCCAACTCGGAAGCGGGCGCCGAGCCGAAGCCTGAACCTGCGTCGACCGAATCCGATCCGCGCGATGCCGCCGTCATTGCAAGCCGCAATACCGAACACCGAAATGCGTCAGCGCTCGAAGAGGTCGCCCTTCAAGCGCCAAGCGATGCGACCGCCCCGGCCGCGCCAGTTGGCCACGCGCAAAGCCAAGCCGGGACCCCGAGCGAACCCGGGCCAGCGGCTCAAGCGCAGGCGGCGGATTTCGCCTTCGGCCCCGAACCAGAACCGCGCGCCGCGTTCACCGGCGACGGCGCCGAATCGATCGACGCGGCGGACGTCGCGGATGCAGCCGAAGCCGCAGCCCCTGTGATGATCGATGTGTGGCGCCCACATCGGCCGCACCACCATGCGCGCCGGCCGGAAGCGCGCGTTGGAAAAAGGCCCGATCGACATCATGAGGTCAACGCGAGGCCGCGCCCCGCGGAATCGCTGCGGACCCACAGGCGCCGAGCCGACCGGCCCGGAGACAGCGAAGGATCCGGCCGCGAAATTTGCGCAGAGATTTCCACGGCGGAGAGCGCCGCGCCTTCTTCGCCCCCACCCGGCGAAAGCCGCCCACTCGGAGACGAGGCCGGGCGTCAACCGGGATCGTCGATCAAGTCGGGGCCTGGGCAAAGGCGGCCACGATTCGAGGGTCAACGCGACCGACGCGACGGAAGCGGCGCCGCAAATAGCGCTCCTGGCCGATTTAACGAATCCGAGCGCAGGCAAGGCCGAGGCGGCCCCTCAGCGCGGGAGAAAAAATCCTATGATCGGCCGCCCGATCCAAATTCACCCTTCGCCAAACTGCTTGTGCTGAAAGCCAGCATGGAGGAAAAAAACAAGCAGGACAGCTGACGCGGCTTTTTGGAAAGATGCGAATGGCCATGTCAAGGGTTATAATGTAAAAGACTATGGCGGAGAATGCGATTTTTTCGACGCCACTGAGATCTGTTTGACGCCGAACCTAAGGATTTAGCAATGCGCAGATTGACCCTGTTTCTGGCGGCGGCCGTTATGCTGGCGGCGCCCGCCTGCGCTTTTGCGCAGCAAGTTCTGACACGCAACGGGGGCATCGTTGGCACCGCGTTTGGGAACGCGAACGCCGCTGCGGGCGCTGTGACCTCCAAGCCCGTCACTCCGACCGTCACCAACACTTCGACCAACACTGCATCCCAAGCAACCTCCAGCGCCACATCAACGTCAATAGTGACGTCCTCGGCGACGCCGCTCAATGCGGCGGCGCGTTCGGCTGCGGTGCTCTCGGGCACTGGTCATATCGGCGCGGGCACCGGGGGCCTAGGGCTTGGAATGGGTAACGCCGTGGGCGGCATCCACGACGTCGCGTACGGCGCGGGGGCAGGCGGCAATAACGACACCACGACGCGCGGCGGCGTTACGGGCGGCGTCACGGGATTTGGCCTCGGAGCCAATGTCCCGGTCGGCGGCGTCAACGGCGGGAGCATCAACACCGGAGGGATTCAGGGCAGCGCTATTGGAGCTGGCACCGGCGGTTTGGCCGATTTGAATAGTCTTGGCGCTCAAACCGGCGGCACCAAAGAAGGCGACAACGCCCCGCGATTCCGGGTGATTCAATAGAGCGTCTACGGCGGTTAGGCCCGACGGGTCGCTCGCCCGCGCTTCATGCGTCCTCGCCCGTTGCGGCGATCTTGCGCGGCGGCCCCATTAGCGCGGGCTGGAACAGGATCGCCGCCGCCAAGGTGCAGACCAGCGACAAAGCCAGAAGTTTGCCCATGCTCGATGTGCCTGGATGCTTCGAAAGCCAAAGGCTGCCGAAGGCGGTGGCCGTGGTCATCGCGCTGAAAAAGACGGCCCGCGTCAAGCTTGACTGCAAAAGTTTAGTCGTCCCCGCGCGCCAAGCCATGACGAAATAGATTTTGAAGGCGACGCCGAGCCCCAGCAGAAGGGGAAGGGCGATGATGTTCGCGAAGTTGAGCGGCAAGCCGATCAGCACCGTGATTTCAAGCGTGACGGCGCCGGCGAGGAGCAGTGGGACAAGCGTCAACAGCACGTCCGAAAAGCGGCGCAGCACGACCCATAGCAGGATGCTGATCGACAGGAGCGCCCACAGGCCAGCCTCTATAAAGGCGCGAACGATGGTGTTCCCGGATTCCTGAATGGCGATCGGCTCGCCGGTGGCTTTAGGGTCAATCTCCTGTACGGCCTTGGTGAAGCGGGCGAGCGTCGCATTGTCGTTCGAATCGCCCTTCGGCGAAACGGCAATGCGGGCTCTTCCATCGGGCGTCACCCAGTCGCGGGCGAGATCCGGCGGAATCGACGCGATCGTTACTTTCTGCGCGGACAGCGAATCGCGCAAAAGGTCAAGCATCGTCTTGAGACCCGGCAGCAAAGCTTTGCGGGCCGCCTCCCGCACCGCCGGCGGCGCCTCCGCCATTTTGCCCAAAAGGCCTGAAAGACGCCGGGCGTCGTCGGCGCCTTTGCCCTTCAGATTGTCAGCAGTGGTCGCAAAGCCGTCGGCGGCCTTGTTCAGCGCCTCGATATCCTCGGCGTCCGTCGGCGGCTCGAGCGCGCGGCTTGGATCCAAAATCGGGGCGAACGCCGCCGCCGCGCGCTGAATGATGGGGAGTTTCTGGTCCTGATCGGTCGGCACAAAGCTCTCGATAGTCACCACCTGAGCGACTTCCGGAAGCGCCGAGAGCCTGGCTGCGAGCTTGCGGGACTCCTCAATAGAGGGCGCGAGGACGTCGATCGTGTTGGTGTCGGTCGCCGGATCTTTCATGAGGTCGAGTAGCGTCGCGACAGATTCGACGTTGGGGCTGCGCAGGTTGATCGGATTGAAATCGAAATGCAGATGGGCCAGCAGAGGCGTTCCGGCGAGGGCGACCCCCAGTGTGCCGATCACGATGGCGTATCTATGCCGGGCCATGAACTCGTCGACCGGAGCGAGGAACTGATAGCCGACCGGCTCCGCCTCGGCCGGCGGCTTGAAGATGGCGAGCAGGGCGGGCAGCACCGTGATTGAGGCGAAGAAAGCGATGAACATCCCGGTGCCCGCGATTAGCCCCAGTTCGGAGACGCCGCGATAGTCAGTCGGAAGAAATGAATAGAACCCCGCCGCCGTCGCCGCCGCCGCCAACGCGAGAGGGCGCCCGACATGGGCCGCCGCCAGCGACAAGGCCCTGTCGAAATCCGGCGCCTTGTGGCGCTCGGCCCGGTAGCGCACGCTGAACTGAATCCCGAAATCGACGCCGATGCCGATGAACAGAACGGCGAAGGCGACGGAAATCAGATTGAGCGCCTTGACCATCCAAAGTCCGACCGCGGCCGTCACGCAGAGACCGACGACGACGCTCAGCGCCACGGCGAGCACGATGCTCGGCGATTTCAAGGCGCGCCAGATGATGAACAGCACGATCAGGGCAGTAACGGCGCCGTTGACGCCAGCGCCCTCCTCTACCGTAGCGAATTCTTCGTCGGCGAGCGGCACCAGGCCGGTCAGCCGCAGCCGCAGGCCCGGCGTCGACGCGAAGCCGAGTTCGCTCCAGCTCGCTCGGATGTAATTGCTCGGGACTTCGCCTGGTTTCAGCGCCGCATAATCGAGCACGGGCTTGACCTGGATAAAGCGTCTCAATTCGCGCCGGTCCGGCGGCTCACCGGTAAGAAGGCCACGCCAGGAAAAGAATGTCGGGCGTCCGGCGAGCAAACTCTCGAAGGCGTCGCCAAGCGCGACGAGAGGCCGGTCAAAATCGTCATAGGTTCCGGCCTTGGTGCGCACGCCTTTGTTGATGAAGGAAAACGCGTCGGTCACGCCGCGCAGGCTCTGGTCCGACGCCAGCACGGACAGGAAAGGCTGCGCCTTGAACAGGCCGTCGACAGTGCTTTGAACGTCTGCAACAGGCAGGTACAAAAGGCCGTTCCGGTTGAAAAACGGCCCGCCGTCCGGGCGCAGGACCGAGGAGTAGAGGTCAGGACGCGTCTTCAACCGCTCGGTTAATTGTTCCGTCGCGGCCTCCGCGAGTTCCGGGGTTTTGGCGTCAATGACGACGACAATCTGATCGGTACGTTGTGGAAAAGCCTTGTCCATGGCGGTCAGATTTTGCCGCCAGGGCAAATTCGCCGAAATGAATTCGTTGGTGTCGGTATTGATATCGAAATGCGTCGCGGCATATTGGCTGGAGACGATGGTGACGAGCACCGCAAGCGCGATGACGCTCCATTTGAAACGTCTGCAAAAATCGACGATCGCAGTGATCGTTCTGGCGATAGGTTCCGAGGCTTTCCGGTCGGCGTTTGGATTATCAGGGCTATCGGATGGAGTGATCATGCGGTGTTATCGCCAATCAAAAAAGCCCGGTCGCGGCCTGGTGGGATGCCAGGCGCCTCAGAATCGCGCTGCGCCGAGGTCCGTAGGATCCCTTCATCCTCGATAGCGTTCCGCGCTCGGAAAGGGGGGCGTGCGGCGCAAGATGTGTCATTATTATAAGCTGAATTACAAGCTGAGCTGAAAAGCTCAAAGGTGAGCGTGATCCGCTTGTAAGGCTGCATTTTGTTCTGCGCTAGCCAAATTTGCGAAGATAATCTTATCTGATCCCCCGCAAACTCGGCGCCGGGCTCGGTCGCGCCAATGGCTTTTGGGAGAGGCGCAGGAAAAATATGGCGGCCCGCCAGTCTTCCCGCCGCCGCTCTATCGAACATCGCCCTCCCCTCGGCGGGGCGCTCCGAAAAAGCACGGCTTTCTATCCGGTAAATCAGCGGGGGGACGAGCTTGACCAGGGTCGTTCTGCTTTACATAACGGAACCTTGGCTTCGTCGGTCTTGGTAAATCAAGCTTCGGGGTTTATGAAAAGGTGCAATAAGGGATCCGGTTCAGCGGATCATGGCCCCGCGCCGATTGGAATCGGCGGGCGACACAGGCAAGGAGCAGGCATTGGGAATTTCCTTCCTCCAAATGGCTCAGATCGGCGGCTACGTGCTCCGGCAGCGTCTTTCCGGCCGCAAACGCTTTCCACTCGTGCTCATGCTCGAGCCCTTGTTTCGCTGCAATCTCGCTTGCGCCGGCTGCGGCAAGATCGATTATCCTGACGAGATTCTCAATCAACGCCTGCCGCTCGCCGATTGCCTCGAGGCGATCGACGAGTGCGGCGCGCCAGTCGTCGTCATCGCCGGCGGCGAGCCATTGCTGCACAAGGAATTGCCTCAGATTGTCGAGGGCGCGATCGCGCGGCGCAAATACGTCACCGTCTGCACCAATGCGCTGCTGCTCGAGAAGAACCTGGATCGCTATAAGCCCAACCGTTATTTCAACTGGTCGATTCATCTCGATGGCGACCAGGACATGCATGATCATTCGGTGTGCCAGGCGGGAGTTTATGAGCGTGCGGTGAAAGCGCTGAAGCTCGCCAAGGACAAAGGCTTCCGCGTCACCATCAATTGCACACTGTTCAATAACGCCGACCCGGTCCGGGTCGCGGCCTTTTTCGATACGGTCTCGGCATTCGGCATCGAGGGGATCACAGTCTCGCCCGGCTATGCCTATGAGCGCGCGCCGGATCAGGAGCACTTCCTCAATCGTGAGAAAACCAAGACCTTGTTCCGCGACATTTTCGCGCGCGGGAAAGGTGGTAAAGCTTGGCCGTTCTTCCAGTCGACGCTTTTCCTCGATTTCCTCGCCGGCAACCGAACCTATCACTGCACGCCTTGGGGCAATCCGGCGCGCACGGTGTTCGGCTGGCAACGGCCCTGCTATCTCCTCGGCGAAGGCTACGTCAAAACCTTCAAGGAGTTGATGGAAGACACGGATTGGGAACGCTACGGGACCGGCAATTATGAAAAATGCGCCAATTGCATGGTCCATTGCGGCTTCGAGCCGACCGCTGTCGACGAGGCCTTCAAAAATCCGCTGGAAGCGCTGAAAGTAGCTGTTAGCGGCATTCGCACCACGGGGCCGATGGCGACGGACATTCCGCTAGACCGGCAAAGACCCGCCGAGTTCGTCTTCAGCCGGCACGTCGAGCACAAGCTCGCCGAAATTCGGCAAGCCAAAGCCGACGGCGAGCATCTGTCGGCTGCGGAATAGAGTTTTGAACGCCGCGCGCGCGTCGAGGGCGGTGCGGATCAGCTGCGGAATCTGACCCGGATTGGCGAGCACCGAACGGATCAGGGCCCCGAACGCAATGGCGCCGTCCGGCCGCATGGCGGCCAACGCCGCAAGGGGCAATTGCCGCTCGGCGGGATCGGCGACGACCCGCAGGGCCGCAAAAGGAACATTGCGGTCCGCCGCGACCTTTGCCGCGATATGCAATTCCATATCGACGGCGTGGGCGCCCGTCCGCTTATGCAACGCCTGCTTGCCCGCGCTGCCAGCGACCGGCTCGTCGACGCCTGCAAAATCGACCAGAGCAGCGCCGAGGACTTTCGCCAGAGCGAGCGACCAGGCGGGGTCGGCGTCGAACCTTTCGCCCTCTGTGATGATCGAACGCGCGACGAGCAGCGCCCCGGGCGCCAGACCGGGAGCGAGACCTCCGGCAACGCCAAAGCTGATGATGGCGCAGCCTCGCGAAGTTGCGGCTTTTTCCAGCTCGCGCTTAAGGCGCGCGCTGTCTCCTCCGCCCGCTATGACGTGAACCTGCGGTCCCGCCGCGAGTTTCGCCTCTGACTTGAGGCCTGTGACGGCGATAACGCGCGCGAACGCTTCCGGCAGCGCTACATCCCGAATTGCGTCGTGAGGCGATTGCCGCTCTTCAAATTGCGATAACGCGCCATCGCCCACAGCGGGAAGAATTTTGAATAGCCGTGATAGCGCAGGAAGAAAACCCGCGGAAATCCGGTCGCGGTGAAGCGCTCTTCTGTCCAAAACCCGTCCCCCGCTTGCGTTTCGGTCAGATAGCGAAGGCCCGAAGCCACCTCAGGCGCATCGACTTCCCCCGAAGCCATCAGCCCGAGCAAGGCCCATGCCGTTTGCGACGACGTACTCGGCGCCGGCTCATAGCCTTTATAGCCGAGCGCGTAGCTTTCGCCACCCTCGCCCCAGCCGCCATCCGCATTCTGGATGCGTTTCAGCCAGGCCACGGCCTTTTGCACCGGCTCGAGGCGGCGGTCATAGCCGATTGCGTTGAGAGCGCTGAGGACTGACCAGGTCCCGTAGACATAATTCATGCCCCAGCGGCCGAACCAGCTGCCGTCCTCTTCCTGCTCGCGGATCAAATAATCGACCGCCCGCTCGAGAGCCTTGCTAGTCTCGATGGTCTCGCCGAGCTGGCCAAGCATCGAGATGCAGCGCGCCGTGACGTCGGCTGTCGGCGGATCGAGCAGCGCGCCGTGGTCGGCGAAGGGAATATAGTTCAAATACTCACGGTCATTGTCGGCGTCGAAAGCGCCAAAGCCGCCGTTGGCGCTCTGCAAGCCGACGATCCATTCCTTCGCGCGCGCAATCGCCTCGCGGTAGAAGGGGTCGATGTCGCCGGGCTTCGTCGGCAAGGTTTTCGCCGCGCGATCCATCGCCAAAGCGACGACGGCGGTATCGTCGAGATCGGGATAATAGGCGTTGGCGTATTGGAACGCCCATCCGCCAGGACGCACGTCTGGCTTCAGCGTCGCCCAATCACCCGCGACATCGAGGATTTGCAAGGGCGCAAGCCAGCTCAGCGCCTGGCGCACGGCAACGCCGGCCCGACCATCATTCGCATCGGCGCCGGGCGAGGCGCTTTCCATCAAGGCGTGACTGGCGAGCGCCGTATCCCAAACGGGCGAGACGCAAGGTTGGCAATAGGCCTCGTCCGCCCGGACGATGAGAAGCCGGTCGATCGCCTTTCGCACCTGATCCAGCCTCGGGTCTGATTTCGGAAGGCCGAGCGTGAAAAACATCATGGCGGAATAGGCCATGGCCGGATAGATCGCGCCGAGCCCGTCCTCGCCATTCAGACGCTCCGTCACAAAGGCGACGGCCTTGTCGATGGCGCCTTTGCGCGAACGCTTGGGAAAATATGGCTCGCACCAGCGCAACAGATGATCGATCGCCGCGAAAATTATCGTCCAGGGGAAAGTCTGGTGTGGCGCGCCAGGCCAACGCCGTACGGTTTCGGCGGGCTCGACGAACAGCTCCTCAATCCTGACCTGGCGCGGATTGATCGCCTTCGGCTTCAGGGCGTGAACGACCAGCAGGGGCGCGAGCACGGTGCGGCCCCAATAGGAGATTTTGCTCAGATGGAATGGAAACCAGCGCGGCAGATGCATGATTTCGACCGGCATCACCGGGACGCCGCGCCAGGGCGCCTCGCCGTAGAGCGCGAGAAGCGAGCGCGTGAAGACATTGGTGTTGGCCGCCCCGCCATGCCGCAAGATCGCCGCGCGGGCGCGCCGCATGTGCGGCGCCTCCGGCGAATCGCCGATCATCTTCAGCGCGAAATAGGCTTTGACCGATGAGCTGTTATTGAACGCGCCCTCCGCGAAAATGGGCCAGCCGTCCTCCGCGGTTTGGCGGCGGCGCAGATAGACCGCGATCTTCGCCTCGAGCCCTGCGTCGGCCGGCTCGCCTAGGAAATGCCGGAACAGAATATATTCGGCCGGAATCGACACATCGGCTTCGAGCTCGAAGACAAAATGCCCGTCGGCGCGTTGAGCGCCAAGAAGCGCTGTCTCGGCGCGCGAGATGGCCGCCTCGATCTCTGTGAGCCCGAGGGCCGCCGCGTCTTCTTCCGGCGCCGTAACCAAGTCAGCATCATGTTGCACGAGAGGCTCCTTGTTTCGCTCGGCGCCGGTTTCGACCGGCGACCAAATCCGCCGCGCGATGGCCCGACCGGATGGCGCCTTCGATCGTCGCGGGCAGGCCTGTTGCCGTCCAATCCCCGGCCAGCGTCAGATTGGCGAACGCCGTCGTCGCTCCGGGGCGGCGCGCGTTTTCCTGCGGCGTCGCGGCGAAAGTCGCCCGCTTCTCCTTGATGATTTGCCACGGCGGCAGCGGCTGATCAATATGTGACGCTTCAGCAACTTCCGCCCAGATCCGCCGCGCCAGCTCCTCGCGGCCGACGTCGAGTAGGCGATCGGCGCCGCTGATCGTGACGGACAGCCGATCCTCGAAAGCGAACAGCCATTCGATGGTCCCGTTCACGACGCCGAGAATCGGTGGCAGTCCGTTCGGCGGCGCAACCTTGAAATGGGCGTTGACGATGGCGCGGAAATTTTGCGGCGCGACGAGGTTTTCGACGAGATCCTGCGCGACCGGCGGCGGAACGGCCAGGATCACTTCGTCCTCAGCGCCGATTTCGGCTTGCGCGTCGCCGAAATCGAGCGCGGCGGCGCGCTCCCTGGAGAAGGTCATTTTCCGCAATCTGTGGTCGAGCCGGACATCCGCGCCGCGCTTGACGAGATAGGCGACGGCCGGCTCGATAAAGGCAGCGGAGAGGCCATGCGCGACGATCGGCCGGCATGCTCCGCCGCCGAGCGCGAGCGTTTCCCGGACGATCGCGCCGGCAAGCAGCGCGGAGCCCTCCGGCGGATCGGTATTGAGCGCGGCAAGGAGAAGCGGCCGCCACAGCCTGTCATAAACGGCGCCCTGGCACGCCATGACTTCGTCGATGCGCCGATCCTCGCCGGGCTTGAGGAGGCCGGCCAGCGTGAGATAGTCGGGCCAGCGCGTATCGGGCACGCGGCGGTCTTTAAAAAAGATCCACCACGGGAGCGGCCCGGCGTTAGGGCGTACGCGCCATCGCTCTTTCGTCGCGAGATCGACGAAGGCGAAGTCGGCCTCGCCCGTCCGCGACAGCGCCTTGAATCCCCCTGTGATTTTCAGAAAGTCCAGCGCTTCGGCGTTGCCCGATAACAGCAGATGATTGCCGTTGTCGATCACCATGCCGAGCGACGCGTCGAAATAGGAGCGGCAGCGTCCGCCGGCCTGCCGCGCGGCTTCATAAACGATAATGTCTCTAAAGCCGCCGGCGAGCCGCACCGCCGCCGCGAGACCGGCGAGACCCGCGCCGATAATGTGAACGATCGGCTTTCTCATGAACGCCGGCTCATCAGAAGAGCCCATAACGCAAGATGGCCAGCACGATTCGCCATTTCGACGTCCTGATCCGCGCGCGAGGGGCGGCGAAGCCCCGATCGCTCAGGCGGGCCAGAATAGGCTGGTAGGCCTCTGCCATAATCATCGGCGCGCACACGGTTTTGCGCGGACATCGCGCCATAATGGCGCGCAACTCGCGAAAATGGCTTGCCGCTCTGGCGATGAGGCGAGCACAGGCGGCGCCAAGCTCCGGATGGGCCAGGACGGTTTGTGGCGAGGTCTCGCCGATGCCCGCGCCGAGCAAAGCCTCGCGCGGAAGATAAAGCCGGCCGATGGCGGCATCCTCATCGAGGTCTCGTAAAATATTGGTAAGTTGCAGCGCGCGGCCAAGGTGATGCGCGAGCGGGACGCCCTCCTGCGCGGGGACGCCGAAAATCCGCACGCTGAGGCGCCCGACCGCGCTCGCGACGCGGTCACAATAAAGATCGAGCGTCGCAAAGTCCGGGGCCCTGATGTTGGCGTCGACGTCCATTTCCATGCCGTCGATGACGGCCTGAAAATCCGCGCGCTGCAGATCGAACGTCCTGACGGCCGCAATGAGCCCCGGCGGCAGGGCTCCCGGCGGCGACCCAGCATAAAGCGTGTCTATATTGCGCCGCCAGGTGTTGAGCGCGGCGCGGCGCCCGGGGACAGGACCGCCATCGTCGGCGATGTCGTCGACGGCGCGGCAGAACGAATAGACCTCGAACATCGCTTCGCGCTGCGGCCTCGGCAGAATGCGCATGGCCGCGTAGAACGAGCTGCCGCGCGAATGCGCCGCCGCGTCGTTGCCTGCGAATGGACGCGCCGGACCGGCTTCGCCCCCCGCCTCGGGCTCGGCGTTGCTCGTCATGCCGCCGCCTTTGGCGCGGACGGAAACGTCTCGCTATGCCCGAGAGGCCAAAAGCGACGCCGGCGCAGGCGAAGCGAAATGCCGCCAACTTGCCAAGATGAACCTCTTGGCTCAAGGGATCGCGTTCGCGCAAAATCTGATTGAGCCGCTGCGCCAGTTTGACGATGACCGCGGTCTCGAGGCTGAGGCGCACATCTCGCACCTGCGCCGGCAGGGCGCCGCCAGCCGAAACGAGCGTTGCGGTTTTCGCTACGAGGGCGTCGAGGCATGCCCTAAGGCCGGGCGAGGCCTTCGCGGCCGCCAGCGCTTCGATGCCGACGCCCGCCGAGGCGAGCGCATCCTTAGGAATGTAAACGCGATCGAGATTTCGGTAATCCGCGGCGCAATCCTGCAGATGGTTGATGATCTGGAGCGCGCAGCAGAGGGCGTCCGAGGCGGCCCAGGTCGCCTCGCTCTCGCCGTGAACGTCGAGCACGAAGCGCCCGACCGGCGCCGCCGAATAGGCGCAATAGCCCATCAAATCGTCCCAATCCGCATAACGCTTCTTGACCGCGTCCATACGGAAGGCGCGCAGAAGATCGAGCGCGTGGCGCGCGGACAGACGCTTGTTGGCCGCAAGGACTGCGCGCAAAGGCTTCGCCGCCTCGACCGCCTCGCTCTTTTCGAGCAGCGTCGCCTCGAAGGCGGCCAGGCCGTCGAGCTTTTCTTGAGGCGTCAGCTGACCGTTGTCGACGACGTCGTCGGCGCCGCGTGCGAATTGATAATACGCGAGGATCGCGCCGCGGTGGCGCGGGGCGATAAGGAGCGAGGCGACTGGAAAATTCTCGCCCTTATGGGTTTTCGAGGGTTGGATCGCCACAACGCTCATTTCAAATAGCCGTTCTGGGTGAACCAGGCCAGCGCGTCGGTCAGCGCCTCGCGATATGGACGCGCCGCATAACCAAGGCAGCGCTCGGCCTTGGCTGAACTGAAGAACATTCGGTGCCTCGACATGCGCAATCCGTCGATCGTCACGAAAGGCTCCTTGCGGGTAAGATGGGCTGCAGTCTCCGCCGCAAGGGCCAATGGATAGAGCAACGGACGCGGGAAGCACAGCCGCGGCGGCTTGCGCCCGCAGAGTTCCGCGATGTCCTTCAGCATGGCGGCCAGCGGGACGTCCTGGCCGCCAAGGATGTAATGCTCGCCGACGACTCCCCGGCGCAACGCCGCGATTTGGCCGAAGGCGACATCGTCGACATGGACGAGATTGAGCCCCGTGTCGACATAGCCGGGCATCCGTCCCATCGCCGCCTCGATGATGATGCGTCCGGTCGGCGTCGGCTTGACGTCGCGCGGGCCCATCGGCGTCGAGGGATGCACGATCACGGCCGGAAGGTGATCACGCACGATCATATTTTGTACTATTTTCTCAGCAGCGATTTTACTGCGTTTGTAGGCTCCCACGGCATGAGCTTCGGGCAGGCTCATCGTTTCGTCGCCCGGCGCGCCGTTCGCCGGACAGGCGAGCGTGGCGACGCTGCTGGTGTAGACGACGCGCTCGACGCCCGCAGCGAGAGCCGCCTGCATCAGGATGCGCGCGCCTTCGCCATTGGTGCGCATAATCTCCTCCGGACGGCGCGCCCAAAGCCGATAGTCGGCGGCGAGGTGGAACAGGAAACGAACGCCCGCCATCGCTTTGGCGACGGACGAGCAATCGCATATGTCGCCTTCAACGATCTCGACATCCAGATTGACCAGGTTCAGCCGGCTGGCGGTCGGCCGCAAAAACGCCCTGACGCTATAGCCCGACTCCGCCAAAGCGTGCGCGACAGCGGATCCGACGAAGCCCGACGCTCCTGTGATGAGAACCCTGTCGCCCGTCACGCCGACCCGTTTCCGCTGCAAACGCAAATGATCTTCCGCCTCCGCCGCAATGCGGCAATATCATTTATGCCGTCGTTTCAGCAACAGGCGCCAATCGGCGGCATTGAAACAACAGCGGCGCGCTGGCGCTGACGTCCGCGGAGCGTTATGAAAGTAGCGAATTTATCGCATGACACCAAAAAGAGCGCCTATGAGCCTGATCGCCGATCTCTCAGAGCCGGAACTCGCAGCTCTGCGCGGTAAAGTCCAAGCCGAATATGATGCTTTTCGCGCTCAAGGCTTGAAGCTCGACATGACTCGCGGAAAACCCGCAGCCGATCAGCTGGACCTCGCCAACGCCATGCTCGCTTTGCCGGGCGACGGCGATTATTTCAGCGCGGCGCGCGAAGACGCGCGCAACTACGGCGCTTTGCAAGGGCTCGCCGAAGCGCGCGCGCTGTTTTCGCCGATTTTGGGGGCGTTGCCGCAGAATATCATTGTCGGCGGCAATTCGAGCCTCGCGATGATGCATGATTGCCTGGTTTATGCGCTGCTGAAGGGCGCGCCCGGTTCTGTGCGGCCATGGTCGAAAGAGACGAGTCCCGCCTTTATTTGCCCGGCGCCCGGATATGACCGGCATTTCGCGATCCTCGAAGAATTCGGCGTCCGCATGCTGCCTGTGGCGATGACGGGTCATGGGCCCGATATGGACGCCGTCGAAAGGCTTGCCGGCGACCCTTCCGTGAAAGGCATGTGGTGCGTGCCCAAATATTCCAATCCGACCGGCGAGATCTATTCGAATGAGACCATCGCCCGGCTGGCGGCGATGCAAACAGGCGCGCCGGACTTCAGGCTGTTCTGGGACAACGCCTATTGCGTCCATCACCTCACCGAGCGCCGCAACGAGATCCCCAACATCCTCGAGGCATGCAAGCGCGCCGGCGATCCCGACCGCGCCTTCGTCTTCGCCTCGACCTCGAAAATCACTTTGGCTGGAGCGGGCCTCGCCTTTTTCGCCGCCTCCGCCGCCAATGTGCGCTGGTATCTCGCCAGCATGTCGAGGCGCACCCTCGGCGGCGACAAGCTCAATCAGCTCCGCCACGTGCGCTTCCTGCGCGACGTCGCAGGCGTCCACCGCCACATGGACGCGCATCGCGCCTTGCTCGCGCCGAAGTTCGCCGCCGTCCATGAGGCGCTGGAGCGCCATCTTGCCGGCACGGGCGCCGCCCGCTGGACTGTCCCGGAAGGCGGCTATTTCATCAGTGTCGAGGCGACCGCCGGCACGGCGAAGCGCGTCGTCGAACTCGCCAAGGCGGCCGGCGTCGCCCTGACGCCGGCCGGCGCCACCTGGCCGTATGGCGCTGATCCGCATGCCAGCAATTTGCGACTCGCGCCGACCTTCCCAACCCTCGCGGAGGTGCGTTCGGCATCGGAAGGCATAGCGCTCTGCATTCTTCTGGCGGCGGTCGAGGCGCAATTACTGCGGCGCGCCGAATCGGCGGCCTGAGCCGCAATCGACAGCCGCCGCGCGATTTTGAATGCCGCTTTAAGCTGAAACAACTCGCCGATTGCGATGATCGCATAATGCTATCGTCGCGCCTCCTAAAGCAAGAGTTGCGTCGGAGCGATCAAGACTTCATAGCAAGACTTCATAAACCGAGATGAAGAGCCGGCCGCCCGGCGCATGGACCCTGATATGACCGACGTCACAGCACCCGCCGCCCTTCTGGAGCCTGCCGATCGACCGCAGAAGAAGCCCTCGCCGCGAACGCTTCTGCCGCTTTTGCCGTACGTTCTGCGCTACAGAGGGCGCATCGCCGGCGCGCTGATTGCGGTCACGGCCGCCGCGGCGGCGACCTTGGCGGTGCCAATGGCGCTTCGGCGCGTCATAGACTTCGGGTTCACGCGGCAGGGCGCGGGGCTCATCAACCAATATTTCTTCGGGCTCCTCGGCGTCGCGCTCGTCCTTGCCATCGCCTCCGGAGCGCGTTTCTATTTCGTGACGACGCTCGGCGAGCGGGTCGTCGCCGATCTGCGCGCGAAGGTCTTCGAACATCTTTGCCGTCTCGACGCCGCCTTCTTCGATACCGCTCGGATCGGCGAATTGATGTCGCGGCTGACAGCGGACACAACGCAGCTGAAGGCGGCTTTCGGCGCGACGGCGGCGCTCGCTTTGCGCAATTTCTTCCTCTTCGTCGGCGCGATCGCGCTGATGATCTATACGAGCCCCAAACTATCGGCCTTCGTCCTGATCGCCATTCCGATCATCGTGCTGCCGCTGGTCGCCTCGGGCCGGCTGGTGCGCAAACGCTCGCGCGCGGCGCAAGATACGCTGGCCGAAGCGACCGCCTACGCCTCGGAAAACCTCGGCGCGGTCAGGGTCATGCAGGCCTATGGGGCAGAACAGGCGACGGCGCGGCGCTTTGACGCGGCCGTGGAGAACGCCTACCACGCCGCCCAAAAGGCGGCCGCGGCGCGCGCGCGCCTCACTATCGTCGTGATTTTTTTCGTCTTCGCCAGCATTGTCGCGGTTCTCTGGTTCGGCGCTCACGACGTCCTTGCGGGCCGCATCACCGGCGGCTTTTTGTCGCAATTCTTGATTTACGCCGTTTTGGCCGCCAGCGCCTTGAGCGAACTCAGCCAGGTGTGGGGCGAGGTCGCCTCCGCCGCGGGGGCCGCAGGACGCCTTGGCGAGATCCTCGCGCTGAAACCAAGCATTGTCGCTCCAGCCGCCCCGGTTGGCCTGCCCTCCCCGGCGCGCGGCGAAATCCGCTTCGAAGATGTGGCGTTCGCCTATCCGACGCGGCCCGACGACGATGCCCTGACTGACCTTTCATTCCAAATCGCGCCAGGAGAGACCGTCGCGATCGTCGGCCCGTCCGGCGCGGGCAAGACCACTTTGTTCCAGCTTCTCCAACGCTTCTATGATCCGAGCGGCGGCCGGATTTTGCTCGACGGCGTCGATATCAAGAACGCCGATCCCGCCGATCTGCGCAAGCGCATCAAAAACGTGCCCCAGGATCCGGTGATCTTCGGCGTCTCGATCGCCGACAATATTCGCTACGGCAAGCCCGAGGCGGGCCTCGATGAAGTAATTGACGCCGCAAGGCGCGCGGCGGCGGATGATTTCATCCGGGCGCTGCCAGAGGGTTACGAGACCCGCGCGGGCGAACGCGGTGTCACTCTTTCGGGCGGCCAGCGCCAGCGAATCGCGATCGCGCGGGCGATTCTGCAGGATGCGCCTGTGCTGCTGCTCGACGAGGCGACCTCGGCGCTCGACTCGGAAAATGAGGTGCTGGTGCAGACCGCGCTCGAAAAAGTGATGTCCGAGCGCACAACGCTGGTCATCGCGCACCGCCTCGCTACAGTGCTCAATGCCAGCCGCATCCTGGTTCTGGACAAGGGCCGCGTCGTCGAGGAAGGCTCGCATGCGAGCCTCGTCGCCAAAGGCGGCCTCTACGCGCGGCTCGCCAAGCTGCAATTCGAAACTGGCGCGACGGCCCTCAAGGCCGACCAGGCCGCGGCGGAATAAACGGCGCCCTTTCGATCGAAAGGGCGCAGCCTTAAGCTCAGCGAGTCAAAAATATCGGGACGGCCTGCGCGGCGGCCAATCTGCGGCTAATCGCCGCACCGGCAATCGCCGTCGTCATGGTCGCACGGCTGGAATTGTCCAAGCTTGGCCCAAGTTGTGGCGCAGGTCTGCTTTTCTGCTTGCCATTGGGCCATCAGATCGTCGAAGATCGGCTCGTCAAAATTAAAAACATGCTCGGGATTCACTGCGGTCGCGGCGCTAATGCCGAATTTGATGGCGTGCAGCATGCCTGGATCGGCGACATAGACGCCCTGCTCGGATGTCGTCATCAGAACGCGTTTGAGCGGCTTGCCGCCAAAATCCTGTACTGTGACAAACTGTTGAAGCATCGGTGAGAACTCCATGCGCGACCACGCGCGGCAATCTTTTGACGGCCGCGAGTTGAGCGCCGATTACATGACGCAATTGGAAGATTTTCTCAAGTCCCTCCCAAATTTTTTTGCCGGGAGTCTTTTTCTCGCGAGACAATATACTTCGTCTAGGGAATCAGCAAAAGCTCCTAAGGCGCGAATTCTTCAGCGGTCTTGCACGAAGCGCATTCGCCAGGTCTTGAGTCCTGAGAGAGGATTGACCCCGTCCCCGACCCTCTCGAACCCCTCTCGCGCATAAAAGCGGAGGGCGCGAGAATTGTCCTGATTGACATCGAGAAAAACCGGGTGGGGCGAGATCCGCCGCGCCTCGGTAAGAAGCGCGGCCGCTGCGCCGGAGCCTTTCGCATGGCGGCCGACCGCGAGCTGATCGAGATAGCCCGTCGCCGGATCGACGGTGACGAATCCGACGAGCCGCCCCTCGGCGTCAAAACCGCAGATGGTGACGGCTCCAGCCGCCTCCAATGCGGGCAAATGGCCGAGAAGCCAGGATTTTCGAGCCGAAAAGTCGATGGCCGGCATCGCCTCGCGCCAACTTTCGGCCCACAGCTCTGCAAGCGCCTCCATATCGGCGTCGCTTCGCGAGCGCAGGCGAAGGCGCGAGAACTCGCCTTGAAATGAAGGGGCTCCGGGCGCCATGGTCGAGGACAACTTCTGGTTCGAATCGGTTTCGGTTTTTGCGGCGATGTCTAGAGGCTATAGCAAGATGATCCAACATCGAATCAATCATGTCCCATAGGCGCATCTGGAACGAGCGGATTACCGGCGATCGATGCATACTGGAGCCTTGCGAACATACTCTTTGACGCAGATGCGCGAACAACCGGCTCAGCGCGGCGTCAGGCGGCTCGTCCTCGCCGATTTCCGCTCCTACGCCAAGCTCGATCTCGACGTTTTTGCTCAAGCGGTGGTGCTGACGGGAGACAATGGCGCGGGCAAGACCAATGTGCTCGAGGCGCTGTCGTTGCTGACGCCGGGCCGTGGACTGCGCCGGGCGGAGCTTCAAGATTGTGCGCGGAACGGGGGCGCAGGCGGCTTCGCCGTCTCGGCCGAAATCGAAACCTCTCATGGCGGCGTCCGGCTCGGCATTGGAATCGAGCCGCAGGCCGGCGCTTCGCCTTTGCGCAAGTATCGCATCGACCGCGAACCCGCCCCCTCGATTCGCGCCTTCTGCGATCATATCCGGGTCGTCTGGCTCACGCCCGCGATGGAAGGGCTATTTTCCGGCCCCGCCGGGGACCGCAGGCGTTTTCTCGACCGGCTGGTGCTCGGGATCGACGCCGACCACGGCGCGCGGGTCAATGCGCTGGAGCGAGCACTGCGCGGGCGCAACCGCCTCCTCGAAGACCGCCTCGGCTCCAGCGAGCGCCTCTGGCTCGACGCGATGGAGCGCGAAATCGCCGAGCTGGCGATCGCCGTCGCGGCGGCCAGATTCGAAGCGGTCTCGAAACTCTCCGCCCTCATCGCCGATTGGCGCAGCTCGGACGATCCACCGTTTCCTTTCGCCGAACTCAGCCTTCAAGGCGAAATCGACGCCCTGATCGAAAACCGGCCGGCGCTAGAGGCGGAAGACATTTATCGAAAAATCCTGCGCGAAAGCCGCGCCCGCGACGCCGCCGCCGGACGCGCGCTGGTCGGGCCGCAGGCGAGCGATCTCAGGGTCCGGCATGGCATCAAGCAGGCCGAGGCGGCCCAGCTATCGACGGGGGAGCAAAAGGCTCTTCTCGTCGGCCTGGTCTTCGGGCAGGCGCGCCTCATCAAGGCGATGAGCGGAATCGCGCCGTTGGTGTTGCTCGACGAAATCGCCGCCCATTTCGATCCGACGCGCCGCGCGGCGCTCTATGATCTTCTCGCGGCGCTTGGCGCGCAGGTCTGGCTCACAGGCGCGGACCCTTCCACTTTCTCCGCTCTCGAAGGCCGGGCGCAAATGCTGAAAGTGACGCCCGGCGAGATCCGCGCCTTCAATTGAGCGCGGATGGCCTATATAGGGTCAAGGGACCGGCCTCCGCGCGTGGCGGCCCGCCGCGATTTTCAATGCGCCCTCGTCGCGCCGTTTCTAACGCCAATGACCGGAACCCTGAATGCCCAAAGACGGAGACGGTGGGGATTTAACGGCAAAACCTAAGCTCGGCATCTTCGGCCGCGTGTTCGGCCGCAAGGAAGCGCATCCCGGCGAGCCTGAACAGCTCGAGCCCAAAATAGAGCGGCGCCTCGCTCCCCCGACAGAGGCCGCCTCCGCGGCTTCCACCGACTCGCCGCCAAAAGGCTGGTGGGCGCGGCTGCGTCAGGGTCTTGCGCGCTCGTCGGATTCGATTAGCTCGGGCCTTAAAGCGGTCTTCACCAAGCGTAAGCTCGACAGCGCAATGATCGAAGATCTCGAGGACGTGCTGATCCGCGCGGATCTTGGCGTCTCGACGGCCGCGCGCATCGCGCAAATGGTCGGCAAAGGCCGCTACGACAAGACGATCGAAGTCACCGAGGTCAGGGAAATCCTGGCGGGCGAGGTCGAACGCGTTCTTTCCCCTCTCGCGCGACCGCTGGAAATCGACCTTGACGCCAAGCCTTTCGTCATCCTCGTCGTCGGCGTCAATGGGTCGGGCAAGACCACCACCATCGGCAAGCTGGCGGCGCAATTAACAGGCGAAGGCCGGCGCGTCGTCCTTGCCGCGGGCGATACTTTCCGCGCCGCCGCAATCGAGCAGTTGCGGATCTGGGGCGCGCGGACCGGCTGCGAGGTCGTCGCCCGCGAGCAAGGGTCCGACGCCCCGGCTCTGGCGTTCGACGCGATCCACGAGGCGCGAGAGGCAAACGCCGACATTTTGATGATGGACACTGCTGGGCGACTGCAAAATCGAGCCGAGCTTATGGCCGAGCTCGAAAAAATCATCCGCGTCATGAAGAAGGTCGACCCGGCCGCGCCGCACGCGGTGCTTCTCGTCCTCGACGCCACGGTCGGCCAGAATGCGATTAGCCAGGTGGAGATGTTCGGCAAGATCGCCGGCGTCACCGGACTTGTGATGACAAAACTCGACGGCACCGCGCGGGGCGGCATCCTCGTCGCGATCGCCGAAAAATTCAAATTGCCGATCCACTATATCGGCGTCGGCGAAGGCTCCGGCGACCTTGCAGCTTTCGAGGCCCGCGACTTCGCAAGAGCGATCGCCGGCCTCGACGAAGAGACCGTCGTCCCTTCGCAATGAGCAATTGCTGTTGCAACGGCGCGCCTTACGCCGATCGATCGCCAGTCCGGACGCAGCGCGAAAGCGCGTCCATGGCTCGACGACGGAAAGGCTTTGTTGTGGCGGATTGGCGCGTCAGAACAACCCTGGTCACACCAATCAATCAAACAAGCCTACACAACATCGGCGCCTAACAGAAATCCCGATGAAATGATAGGCTTCAGCAAACTGCGCCCGCAAAATGAAGGCGACGCCCTCCTATATCCCTTGCGTCAATCTTCAAAAAAGCATCAATTTCCTTGCTGCGCTGCGGATCCGATATGCCACCATACGCCCGTACCATCGGTGAAGAGGTAAGCGTTGCGGGCCACGTCATAATAGGAGTCGCCGCTTGCCAATGTGACAGCGGGCGCCGCAGGCGCGACGCGGTTCCAGTAGACGCCGCGAAACGTTCCGCCAAGAACCCAAACCTGGTTGCTGAACCCTTTGGCAGGATTAACAGCGGCGGCGGCTTGAGATGGGGTGACGGATGTGGCTGGCCCCGGATAACCTGGCGCGGGCGCCAAAGCTATCATCCCAGGTGTAACGGCCATGATTTGAATCCTTTCTGCTCAGGGTTGGCGATGAGACTCTGGGTTTCATCTTTGCGCACGCCCATTGATCATGTTGTCGTCGCTCACAGGTCAGCATCCATCTGGTCAAACGTAGGGTCCACGCGCGCGCTCGAAGCCTGTTCGCTCCGATCAGCGTTATTTTCCTCTTTTTTTCGCTTTTTGGCGATAGGTGGACGCGCCAAGCGCCGCCACTTGTTCCGCTGGCAAACATGTGCGTTTGCGGTTGGCTCCTCGCGCGGCATCGATCAGGCTGTAGGCCAGCTGGCCTCTGACTGTGGAAAAAATGCGGCCGGCGCGTAAGTCAGCGACAACTCTATCTACAATGCGATGCAAGCGCCAGGGCCTCCGCCTCGGCCGCATCCACCCATCGAAAGCCCGGCAGTTGATGCCGGGCGAAAGTATATTGCCGCCGCGCATAGGTGCGCGTGTCGCGTTTCGCCAATTCGCACGCTTCGGCAAGCGGCAATTCGCCGTCAAGATGAGCGATCAGATGGCGCAGGCCATGCGCCCGCATCGCCGGCAGCCCGGGGTCGAGATTGCGCTGGCGCAGCCTGTCGGCCTCCTCCAAGGCGCCCGCAGCCAGCATGGCGTCCAACCGGTCGTTAATGCGCCGCTTCAGCGCGTCGCGGTCAGGGCTTAGAAAAAACGCCCGCGCGCCCGCGAGGTCGAGCGAGGGCGCCGTTCGGCCGCCTTGAAAGGAGGCGAGACTTCGCCCCGTCGCCTCCAAAACTTCGAGCGCGCGCAAAATGCGTTGGGGATCGCTCGGGCGCAAACGCGCCGCTGTCGCAGGATCCCGGCGCGCGAGTTCGGCATGAAGCTCCGCTGGCGCGACGCCTACCGCGCCGGCGCGCACCCGAGCGCGGATTTCCCCGGGAACGGGCGGGATGGCCGAAAGCCCCTGCGTCAACGCCTTGAAATAAAGCCCGGTGCCGCCGACGAAAATGGGCAGACGGCCGTCGCGGCGCGCTTCATCGAGCGCCGCCCGCGCCGCTTCGAGCCAGAGGGCGACCGAATAATTGACCGCCGCATCGACATGCCCGAACAGGCGATGCGGCGCGGCAGCCTCGTCCTCGAGGCGGGGGCGCGCGGTGAGAATTCGCAGGTCGCGATAGACCTGCATCGCATCGGCGTTGATCAGGACTCCGCCCAGAGCAAGCGCGAGCCGCAGCGCCAAAGCCGACTTGCCGCTGGCGGTCGGTCCCGCGATGAGAATCGCGGAGGGAGATTCCGGTATCGTTGTCAACTTCGCGGGCGATCGCGCCTGTTGCCGAGCCTCTGCTTGAGGCGCGATCTTTGCGAAAAGTCATGAGCTTTTTTGGCGCCGGGCGCTTCATGGGCCTGCGCGCCAAGGCGTCTGCAGCGTGACGTCGGCGCCATAGGCTTCCGTCTCGAACGCCTTCCCGACCTCGATAGCGGCCCCGCTTTCATCGGTCGGATCGGCGAGCTTCTGCTTCCAGCGGGCCCAATGGACGAGCTCGTGCAGCACCGTCAATTCCCAGATGATCCAGCCGTTGCCCTGCTCATAGGCGTTCGCCACCTTGCCGTGGATGAAGCACATGACGTGCTCCACGTCGTCGCCGGTGGTGCGCCCCATGGCGCGGCCCACCCTGGCGCTATTGATCTGGACCATTGGCCCCTTCCCCCACGCGCAGGCCTCGGTCGCCCAAACCTCGTTGCCGCACCATTTGACGAAGGAACCTTCGTCTTCATCGTCTGCGGGTTCAGCCAGTTTTTCAGATAGTTCCCGCAGCACGGAAATTTATCGGCATGTTTCGCCGATGAGGCGGTCGGACCCGCGTCTCCCTTATCAAACTGCTCGAACCGCATCGCTCGCCTTCCGCTATGATCATGACCGGAGCGCCAAACCGCCGGCTCTCCGATCGCACCAATGGCGCGGCGCGCGCCGCGTCGCTGTGCCGGCGCGCACGGCGCCGTTCGCGCCCGGAGGGGATTGGCTTGGATGGCTGAAATTCAGGCCGTCGCGCGGCGCAATTCGCGCGGCAGCGGGAAGAACACGCCCTCATTCGCGGTCGAGATTTCCTCGACGTGCAATTGGAAACGCTCGGCGAAAGCGTCCATGATCTCTTCGACGAGAATTTCCGGCGCGGAGGCCCCCGCCGTAATTCCGAGCGAAGAAATAGTCGAAAACAGCTCCCATTCGACATCTTCCGCGCGCAACACGAGACGCGCCAGTTTGCAGCCAGAGCGCTCGGCGACTTCCTTGAGCCGTTGCGAATTGGATGAGTTCGACGAGCCGACGACGATCAGCGCGTCGACGATCGGCGCGATGCGCTTCACCGCCTCCTGCCGATTGGTGGTGGCATAGCAAATATCCTGGCGGTGCGGCCCGACGATTTTCGCGAACCGCCGCGTCAAAGCCTCGACCATGGATCGCGTGTCGTCGACCGACAGAGTCGTTTGCGTCACATAAGCGAGATTATTCTCGTCCTTGACCTGCAAATTTGCGATGTCATCGACAGTCTGCACAAGGATGATCGAGCCGGACGGCAATTGTCCGAGGGTGCCGACCACCTCCGGGTGTCCGGCGTGACCGACGAGAAGAATTTGCCGGCCCTGCCTATGATGCAGCTCCGCCTCGCGATGCACCTTGGTGACCAGCGGGCAAGTGGCGTCGATGGCAAAAATATCGCGAGCGGCCGCCTCGATCGGAATCGATTTCGGCACGCCATGCGCGGAAAAGATCACCGGCTGCGCGGTGTCCGGCACTTCGTCCAGTTCCTCGACGAAGATCGCTCCTTTCGCCTTCAGCTTCTCGACCACATATTTATTGTGCACGATTTCATGGCGTACATAGACGGGCGCGCCATAGATGCGCAACGCTTCCTCGACGGCGTCGATCGCGCGGACAACGCCGGCACAGAAACCGCGCGGCGCGCAGAGAAGGACGTTCAGTTTCGGTTTGATGGACATGAAGCGCTCGGCCTGAGATGGTTGACGTTTAGGAGTCTGACGGTTCTGATGTCAAGTGCGGCTCCTGAACGCAGAGTGGCCTAACCATTTGAGGGAGATCGTCGATGGCCGACTTGGCCGATCTTTTTCCAGGCTTCGCCACGCGTTGGATCGACACCAACGCGGGGCGCTTCTTTGTGCGCACGCACGGGGAAGGACCGCCTCTTTTACTGCTGCACGGCTATCCGCAAACCCATGTCGAATGGCACAGAATCGCGCCGAAACTCGCCGAGCGTTTCTCCATCGCGCTGATGGATCTGCGCGGCTATGGCTGGTCGAGCGCGCCGCGCAGCAAACAGGGCGCGCTCTATACCAAGCGCCTGATGGCCGAGGACGCCATCGCGGTGATGGAGCAGCTCGGCCATATCCGTTTCAGCCTTGTCGGGCATGATCGTGGCGCGCGCGTCGCGTACCGCCTTGCGCTCGACCATCCGGGGCGGCTCGAAAAGCTCGCTCTCATCGACATCATACCGACCGCCGCGCGCTGGCGAAGCCTCACGGCGAGCGAGGCGCTCAAAGCCTATCACTGGATGTTTCTGGCGCAGCCCGAACCCTTGCCGGAAACGCTGATCGGCGGCGCGGCGATTTTTTTCGTCGATCACACGCTGGCGAGCTGGACCGCCGCGAAAAACCTGTCTGCTTTCGATCCCCGCGCCCTCGCCCATTACCGCGCGGCGCTCAACGAGCCGTCCCGAATTCATGCGACCTGCGAGGACTATCGCGCCGGCGCGACGATCGACCGGGCCGACGATGACGCCGACCAGGCCGCCGGCAAGAAAATCTCGGCGCCTCTGCTGGTCCTTTGGGGCGGACGCGGCTTAGGCGGCGGCGACGCCTCGACTCTCGACATCTGGCGTCAGTGGGCGACCCATGTGCAAGGCCAGCCGATCGAGGGCGGGCATTTTTTGCCGGAGGAGAATCCCGAGGCCACGCTGGAGGCGCTGCTCAAGTTTTTGTGAGGGGGTCGAGACCGGCGAGGACCACAATGATGTCATGTGTTGCGCGGCCGCAACGCAGGGAGCCATTCCCGCAATTTTCCCCGCGGGCGTTGGGAAAGATACTTGAATGGAATTGACTATCGCTTACGGTTTGTTCCCTTGAATGCGCGAGGGGAGACCTGGCGTGTGGACGAGAGCTTGGTTTCGCAGCAAGGGATCGCGCCTCTTTGCTTGGACGCGAATTGGGGCGTCCGCAATGGCCGCGGGGTGTGCTATAGCGGTTGGATATCCCCCCGTGGCGTCACATGCGCAGAATGTTTTTCCCCTTGCCTACTCCGGCCCGCCTACATGCGGCGACCTCCCGGACTTTCTTCTCACCGACTGTCAGTTGAGCTGGTACGGCGTCAAGATCTTCGGGGCGGTCGATATGGGCGGCGGCTACCAGACCCACGGGGCGCCGTATGATCGGAATGTAAGCAAAGAATCCTCTTTTATCGGGAAGATGAACAGAATCCCGATCTGGACCCTCGCGCCCAACGGGTTGAGCCAATCAGCCCTTGGTGTTCAAATAAAAGAACCGTTGGATCTCGGCTGGAGTTTTCTGGCCCAGCTTGACGCGGGGTTCGATCCCTATTCGTTGCGATTTGCCAACGGACCTGGGTCGAATTTCTTCAATAGCGGCGTGCCGGTTAACCAACAAACCACCAATAGCGATTCGAGCCGCGCAGGCCAGTTCTACAATGGCGCAGGTTTCGTTGGCGTCGGCTCAGATACCTATGGGACCCTGACCGTCTTCAGGCAAAACGCGCTCACGTTGGATGGCGTTATCGCCTACGATCCGATGGCCGCTTCAACCGCCTTTTCGCCGATCGGCTTCTCAGGCGTGGTCGCCGGCGGCGGCTACACCGAAACTGCGAGATACAGCACGTCGGTGAAATATCGCATCAAACTCGCCGACTTCCGGGTGGCGGCGCTATGGCAGTTCGGCGGCTACGGTCTGAACAACGCCTCGAGGGGCGCCTGGGAAGGCCAACTCGGCGGCGACCTGCGCGATCTGGGTCCCGGCACGCTGTCGTTCGACGTCTTCTTCGACTACAATAGAGACGCAGTAGCTACGTCTCTTGCTGGAGCTCCCACCAACGCCCAAGGGGCGCCGATAGGGACGATGCTGCCGCAGACTCTCACCGCCACCCTCTCTAACAATACCAGCGTGATGGTGGCTGCTAAATACACTGTCGAGAGACTGAAGCTGTACGCCGCTTACGAATGGATGCAATTCGCGCCTCCCAGCGACCCGTTCACCGTTCCCTTTACTGGCTTTATCAACATCGCGGGAGACTTCGTCTGCTTTCAATGCGGTACCGCTACCGGCGGCACCAATATCAACAGCACGGCCTTCAACTCCCCTGGTTTTCGCGACAAAATTCTGCAAGTTGTCTGGGCCGGCGCGCGATACGCCGTTACCGACGCAGTGGATGTGGTTGGCGCCTATTATCACTATAGCCAGAACAACTTCGCCCTCAGCACGGCCAATGCCGCCGGCTGCCTTATCTCCTCGCGCAATAAGTCTTATTGCGCGGGTACGATGAATGCGTTTTCCGCCCTTATCGATTGGAAGTTCGCGCCTAAGTGGGATACCTACATCGGCACGTTTTTCTCGCAGATGAATGGCGGACTGGCCAACGGCTTCCTTGCTCGGAACAACCTCGCCACCACGGCCGGAGTTCGCTTCCGCTTCTGAAGGATGGCTGGCCGCGAGATAGAGCCGCCGCATGCGGGACGAAAGAGACCGCCGCGGCGCACCTGGCGCACGAGTTCGGGCGGTTGCGCCCTTATTCGGCGGCCCTACTCCGCGGCGCGCTTGAATTCCGGGAAGGCGCACTGCGGGTCGGCGACGGGCCGTTCGCGGCGGAACTCGACGACCTTCGGCTCCTCGACGAAGGGCAGCCCCAGGCTCTGCCAGACGTCGACAAGCGCCTCGACGAGGTCGGCGACATGGGCGTCGCTATGCAGCGGGCTGGGCGTGATGCGCAGCCGCTCCGTGCCTTTCGCCACCGTCGGATAATTGATCGGCTGGATATAGATCGAATGGCGATCGAGCAGCATGTCGGACGCCGCCTTGCACAGTTCCGCGTCACCGACGAGCACCGGCACGATATGCGACGGATTCGCCATCACCGGCAGGCCGGCGGCGGAGAGCGCATGTTTGGTCAGCGTGGCCTGGCGCTGATGGCGTACGCGGAGTTCCGCGCCTTCGCTCGTCTTCAAAAGGCTGACGGCCGTCCTCGCGGCGGTGGCGATGGCGGGCGGCAGCGAGGTGGTGAAAATGAAGGACGGCGCATACGAGCGCACCGCGTCGATGATCGCCGCATCGCCCGTGATGTAGCCGCCGAGCGTGCCAAAGCCCTTGGCCAGCGTTCCCTCGATAACGTCGATCCGGGCCATGGCGCCGTCGCGCTCGGCGACGCCGCCGCCGCGCGCGCCGTATAGGCCGACGGCGTGGACCTCGTCCATATAGGTCATCGCATTGTAGCGCTCGGCGAGATCGGCGATCGCGTTGATCGGAGCGATGTCGCCGTTCATCGAATAAAGGCTCTCGAAGACAATGAGCTTGGCCCGCTCGCGGCCAGCCTCGGCCAGCAGCTCCTCGAGATGGGCGAGATCATTGTGGCGGAAAACCTTGCGCTCCGCCTTCGAGCGGCGCACGCCCTCGATCATCGAATTGTGGTTGAGCTGATCGGAGAGGATCAGGCAGTCGGGCAAAATGTCGCCGATGGTCGAGATGGCGGCGAGGTTCGAAATCCAGCCGGAAGTGAAGACGAGCCCCGCCTCTTTGCCGTGCAGATCGGCGAGTTCGGCCTCGAGTTCCACGATGGGGTGATTATTGCCGGAAATATTGCGGGTTCCGCCGGAGCCGACCCCATGCGCCGCGGCGGCGGCGGTCATCGCCGCGATCACTTTCGGGTGGCGGCCCATGCAAAGATAATCGTTGGAGCACCAGACGACCACGTCGACGGGGGCCTTCCCCCGGTTCTTGCGCCAGGCGGCCCGCGGAAACGCCTCGGCGTCGCGCGCCAGATCTGCGAAGACGCGGTAGCGCCGCTCGCTCTTCAACTTCGAGATCGCGTCGTCGAAGAAGCGCCGATACTCCATATGATGCGTTCCCTTGTGATCCGGCCCAAAAGTCCGGATGGGCGGAACCCCCGCTCAGGGCTTTGTCCTCACGACAGGCGTTAACCGCCTTTTTAATCCTTCCAAACTGTCCCGCAAGCGACACTTTAGTCTTAGGGGCGCGAACGAAGGTTGGTAATTGCGCGAAAAACATGCGAATTGATCGCGCGAGCCAGTCGGTTTGCTTTAGACAGCTTCTAGCGGGCCGTCAAATCAGTTTCCCCTCCAATCAGTTGCAACATGCGCATCCTCGTCACCGGCAGCGCCGGCTTCATTGGTTTTCATACTGCCGCCCGGCTGCTCGCCGAGGGGCACGAGGTCATTGGAATCGACGGCTTCACCCCCTATTACGACCCCGACCTCAAGCGGCGCCGCACCGCAATTCTGCAGCAAAACCCACGCTTTCGCGCCCATGACGTGTTGCTCGAAGACTTCGCCGTCTTGACCGAAATCTATGGCGCCGGCTTCGACGCCATTTATCACTTCGCCGCGCAAGCGGGGGTGAGATACAGCCTCGACAATCCTCGCGCCTATGTCGACGCCAACCTTGTCGGAACCTTCAATCTTCTCGAACTGATGCGTCATGCTGCGCCGCAACATGCGTTAATGGCGTCGACATCGTCCGTTTATGGCGCCAACCTCTCGATCCCTTTCCGCGAGATCGATCGCACAAGTCATCCGCTGACGCTTTACGCCGCATCAAAAAAAGCCAATGAGGAGATGGCGCACGCCTACAGCCATCTGTTCAAGATTCCGATCACGATGCTGCGGTTCTTCACGGTCTACGGCCCGTGGGGACGGCCGGACATGGCGCTATTCAAATTCGCCGCGGCGCTGTTCGAAGGGCGCCCGATCGATGTCTACAATCACGGAAACATGAAGCGCGACTTCACTTTCGTCGGTGATCTCGTCGAGGCCATGGTCCGGCTCCTTCGCCGAATACCGAGGGCGCCGGAGGCTCGGCCTTTGCCACCGCCCGAATTCGACAGCCTGTCGCCGGTCGCGCCCTGGCGGGTCGTCAACATTGGCGCGCAAACGCCTGTCGGATTGATGGATT
This sequence comes from uncultured Alphaproteobacteria bacterium, assembly GCA_963789645.1. Classification (GTDB taxonomy): domain Bacteria; phylum Pseudomonadota; class Alphaproteobacteria; order Rhizobiales; family Beijerinckiaceae; genus Methylocapsa. Next base: position 236,195 of record CAWBLM010000015.1, read on the forward strand.
TTATCAAAGCCATTGAGACCGCTACGGGCCTTTCGGCGACGTGCAATTATCTCGACATGCAGAAGGGTGACGTGCCTCTGACCTTCGCCGATACGCAGCTTCTTTTTGCGCTGACGGGGTACAGGCCTGCGACGCCGCTGTCTGAAGGCGTCGCCGCCTTCATCGCCTGGTACCGCACTTATTTCGGACTTTAACGTTCGGGCGCCCGCGCGTTTGAGCCGGACGAAACTATTGTTCATTAGATGCGTCGGACCGGGGCGCGCAAATCAAGGAACCACCGTACCTCTGGCGCGGCCGCCGGCGACCCGGCATGAACAGCCGCCGCCGACAAAGGACGCATGGACCAGCTGGCAAGTTCGAACCGGCGTCGCGCAGAAATCGCCGACGCCGCCCGCCGCAACGCTGCGGCCCGTGACAACGGCAGGCGCGTAATAGGCGTAGTTCGGATAATAATAATCATAACCGTAATAGGGATAGTCCCAGCCGCTCGCCAGACCATAGCCGAGGCCCGCGCCGAGCAGGCCCGCGCCCCAACCCCAGCCCCAATTTCCGCCCCAACCGTTCCAACGATTCCAGCGGTTCCAGCCGCCGTTCCAGCCGCCACGCCAGCCGGCGCCACGCCAGCCGCCGCCACGCCAGCCGCCGCCCCAGCCGGCTCCACGCCAGCCGCCGCCTCCGAACCCAGCCCCCCTGAAGCCGCCGCCCCAGCCCCCGCCATGAAAGCCCCCGCCATGAAAGCCGCCGCCGCCAAATCCGCCGCCATGAAAGCCGCCGCCGAAGGCCGACGCTGGACCGCTCACGACAAGCGCGCCGCAAAGCGCGGCGGCGCCCGTCAATGCACATAAGCGTTTCATTATGTTCTCCCTAAAATTCCGAGCCGGAGATAAGGCCCGAATGAAACAGGGGCGCCCGGCGTGGGGTAACTCCGGGCGGAACAGCATAGTTCCGCCGCCTTTATGCCACAGTTAAGCCGCCGTTCGTAAATTTGTGCGCATCGGCCTCGATGCCCTCTTGGGCACCCGCGCCGCAGGCCTATGCATCGCCCCTGCTTCGGTTTAGACCGTTCTGGATACGCGTCTCCTTGCCGCACCTCGTCGCCGATCCTGCCGCGAATATGCCCCATGATTAGACATTTGAAACTATGGCTCCTATGCGCCGCCGCGCTCTTCACGGCCCAGCCCTTGCTCGCTGAGGACGCCGGGCCTGTGACCATCGGCGCGATCGAAATTTTGAGCGGCCCCAACGCCAAATATGGCGTCTCGATCAAACAAGGCTTCGACCTTGGCGCCGCGGAGGCTAACCGCGCCGGCGGCGTGCATGGGCGCCCGCTCGCCATCGCTTACGAGGATTCGGCCGGCAGCAAAGAGCAGGCGATCAACGCCGCGCGGCAATTGCTCGGGCGCGCCAAAGTTCCCCTGTTGCTGGGGCCGACCTTGTCTACGGAAATGTTCGCGGTCGCGCCGATCGCGGTCGAGCGCAAGACGCCGATCGTCGGCACCTCGACGACGGCGAACGGCATCACCGCTATCGGCCCTTATGTGTTCCGGACGTCGCTTCCGGAAGCCGACGTCATCCCCGTCACGCTGCGCCGCGCCCGCGACAAATTTGGCGTCAAGAAAGTCGCCGTGCTTTACGGCCGCGACGACGCCTTCACCAAATCCGCCTATGACGTCATGAAGGCGGCGCTCGCCAATCTGAACTACGAAGTTCTGACGATCGAAACCTTCGAGGCCAAAGACACCGATTTTTCCGCTCAACTCACCAAGATCAAGAGCCTCCAGCCCGATGCGATCGTCGTCTCGGCGCTGGCCGACGCCGGCGCCGGCATCCTGCTCGCCAAGCAGGCGCTGGGCTTTCCGGCCTCCGTAAGGGTGATCGGCGGCAACGGGCTCAATTCGCCGAAGGTGGTCGAAATCGCGGGGGCCGCGGCCGACGGCCTCCTCGTCGGCAGCCCCTGGTTCGTCGGCAAAAGCGATGACCTCAACGAAAAATTCGTCAAGGAATATCGCGCCAGGTACGGCGCCGATCCCGACCAGTTCGCCGCGCAAGCCTTCGACACTTTGAAGATCGCCGCGAGCGCGCTCAACGCCGCGTCGGATCTGAGCGGCGACGCCATCCGCGAGGCTTTGCTCAAGACCAAAATCGACGGCGTGATGGGCGAATTCTCGTTCACGCCGGACCGCGATCCGGCGGTGACCTCGGGCGTTCTCGTTCTCCAAGTCGCCGGCGGCAAATTCACGATCCTGAAGTAGGCCGGCGCCCGCGCCGCAACACGGTCCGACATGCTTCTTCAGCAAATCATCAATGGGTTCGTCGCGGGCTCAGCCTATGCGCTGTTCGCGCTCGGCTTCACTTTGATGTTCGGCGTCCTCGGCGTCGTCAATCTCACCTATGGATTTTATTTTTCGGCCGGCACCTATTTGGCGCTCTTTTCGGCGCTGAAAGGAGCGCCGCTCGCGCTCGCATTGCCGCTCGCCGCAACCGCGACCGGCCTCATAGCCGTCGTTCTCGACACCGTCTTGCTATCCCGCCTGCGGCGGACAGACGCGCCGGAACTCGCCTCGCTGATGGTGACTTTGGGCGCGACGCTGTTTCTCTATTCGGGGATGACGGCGCTGTTTGGCTCCGAGATCCGGCGCTTCCCGATCGGCCTCATCGACAGCGCGCCGCTGAACATTTTTGGCGCGACCATCTCGCTGACGCAGGTCCTGATTCTTTGCACGGTCGCGGGGCTGGCGTTCGCCCTCGTCATCCTGTTGCGGGCGACGCGCACCGGCCTCGCCATGCGCGCTCTCGCCGAAAACCCCGACGCCGCGGAGCTAATGGGCGTCGATACGGGCGCGATCATGCGGCGCGTCTCTTTCCTCTGCGGCGCGCTCGCCGGCGCGGCCGGCGTTCTGATCGGGCTCGAATACAATGCGATCACGCCCTATATGGGCGAGGCCATGACCTTGAAGGGTTTCGCCGTCATCATCCTCGGCGGCCTCGGCGACGTCGGCGGCGCGCTGATCGCAGGCGTTCTCATCGGCCTTCTAGAAGCGCTGACCGCGGGCTATGTCTCCTCCGTCTACAAGGAAGCGGTCGGATTTATGCTTCTTGTTTTGACCTTGTGGGCGCGCCCGCTAGGGTTGTTCGGCCGGGCGAGCGTGAGGCGCGCTTGACGCGTCCTGGCTCGCGGAAGACACGATGCTTTGGAAGAGAGCCGCGATCGCGACGGCGTTGTTGGCTATGGCGTCAGGCGCTGTGACCACTGAACCTGTGCGGACGCTAACGTCCGGCGAACTTCGAATCGGGACCTACTTCGTCAACCCGCCGTTCGAATATGTAGCAGACGGCACGGACGTGGGCTTTGAGGTCGACCTCATGGACGACGTCGCGCAGCGACTTGGGCTCAAGCCTGCATTCGTCGATACGAAATGGGAAACGATCCTGCAGGAGATGCAGGATGGGCGTTACGACTGCATCGTGGGCGGAATCACCATCACTGCGGAGCGCGAGCAGATCCTTGCCTGGTCGGCGCCATATATCACAACCACGCTGAGTCTGGTGGTGAACAGCGCAAAGACGCCAACAATTCGCGGCCTCGCTGAGCTAAACAACGCATCGGTCGGCGTACAGGCGGCGACTACGGATTACGACGCGGCGGTGGCCATGCAAAAACGTGGCGAGATTGGCAGCGTCAAAGTCTATCCATTCGACCAAATCGAGGAGGCGATGGCGGATCTTGAGGCAGGACGAATTACGGCGGTGATGAAGGTCGCTCCAGTGGCGGCTTGGATGACGGAGAGAAGCGTCGGTCTACGCATTATTGCGCAAGTTCCTGACGATCCGCAGCCGCTTGGAATTGGGTTCGGGAAGAACGCGCCAGCCTTGGCGGCGGCCGTGAATGACGCGCTCGTTGCGATGAAAAGGGACGGGAGCATGGAGCGTCTCAAGAGTAAGTGGCGCATTCCGTGAGCGAACCGATCGCGGCTGCGCCTGCGGGCGCGATTTTGGGAGCGAGGCGAGGCGGTTTCCATGATTCCCATCAAGACCTCGCAGCGTCAACGCTGGCCCCGCAGCCGCTCGAAAAAGCCGACGATGCGAGGGTGAAAGAGCCTCAGCCCGACAAATTTGCAACAATCACGGGAATTGCTGATTTTGTTTGCGTTCGTGATTTGACGGCTCGACCCTGGCAGCCTCAATGTGGCCACATTAATTAACGTAGCAATTTAAGGTTCCTTTGGAGCCTGCCGGCACGACTGCAGCGTGCCGGGTTGGCCTGCTCCGGATTAAAGTCATTAACTGAACGGCGCAAATTGTGCGGGCAACGGACATATACAACCTTTGGATAGTAACACGGCCCAAAATCGGTCATTTTTGAATCTGACAATAGTTATAGGCCGAAGATCTTCATGTCTTACGGCTGCTGTCCCGCCCGTGGAAGCGTTGGGACAGCTAGAGACAATCAGAATCCTTTCTCCTTCCAATTGGCCCCGAACTTCCTCGCTGGGAGCCAGGCTTACGCCTGGCTCCTTTGTGTGCCAGTGGTTGGCAGAACGTTCCTCTCCGCCGCGCTGATGGAAAAGCGATCAAATTTCGATTGATGTGTGACGAAAAATGATAGTTTCGTGCTATAAGGTTGGGGATGATCACCCCCTCTCAATGCAGAGCGGCCCGAGCACTCCTCGATTGGCCTCAGCAGCAACTCGCGGACGCGGCGCAGGTCGGAATTGTTACTGTGCGTCAGTTTGAGGGTGGCGGTTCGCGGCCCCGACGCCCGACCCTCTACGTGATGCGCCGCGCTTTCGAAGCCGCGGGGGTGATCTTCATGGAGGAAAATGGAGAGGGGCCAGGCGTCAGGTTGAGGAAAAGCAGCGCTTCCGCCGGGAAGCTCTGATGCGCATCTCGCTGTTCGGCCGCCGCGCGCAAAGGGCGCTTCGAATCGCTGCCAGTTGCTCGTGGATCGCGCTTGCAGTGCTGTCCCTCGTTCCTGGACGTGACCGTCCTCATATCGGCATCCCTAGCAACTTCGAGCACATCTTGGCCTATGCCCTCGCCGGTTTCGTCACGAGGCTGGTTTTGAGACGAACGGGAAGCCGCTGGCAGTTTCTAGCGTTTTCAGGCGCGGCGGCCTTCTTCGAGGTTTGTCAGATCTGGATTACAGGCAGATCGGCGGGTTTTGATAATTGGGCCGCCAGCAGCGCTGGAGCCCTGCTCGGCATCGTATTGGCGAGACGCCGGGCGCATCCGCCGGGACGGAAAGGGCAGAGGCCCAAAACCACTCGCGTCATCTTCCCCGATAAAGGGGAAGGCCCCGCCATAAAGTTCAGGTCAAAGCCCAAAATCGAAGGGCCGACTCCGTGACGCTCGCGGGAGCGGTCGACGTCACGTCTTTCGCTCCCGGCGCAACCGGAACGAAATGCGGGCTTTTGGCATCCTCATATGACCGGCTTTGACATCAACGATTTCCTCTGGACCTACCAGAGCCTGATTGCCGCGCTCGGCGTCAACGGACTGCTGGCGCTCAGTATGTATGTGGCGCTGGCGATCGGACAATTGTCGCTCGGACAAGCCGCGTTCATGGGGATCGGGGCCTACGCCTCGGCCCTCATCAGCCTCAATTCCATCCTGCCGTTTCCACTCGTTCTCGCCGCCGCCATGCTGATCCCCGCGGCCGTCGCGCTGGCGATCGGCGCGCCGACCTTGCGCCTCTCCGGCGTCTATCTCGCTCTGGCGACGATCGCCCTCGGCGAGATCCTGCGCATTTTTCTCATTCAATCGGACTTTTCCGGCGGCGCGCTGGGGCTCTCCGGCATTCCGGCCAGGGCCGATTTCGGGCTTATTTATGGCTGCCCTGGCGCCGCGCTGCTGGCGCTGATTCTGATTAGCCGCTCGCGCATCGGGCGAGCCATGGAGGCGATCCGCGAGGATGAGGTCGCGGCCTCCGTCAGCGGCGTTTGTCTTCCCCGCTACAAGATGGCGGCTCTGATCGCATCGGCGATGCTGGCCGGCCTCGCCGGCGCGCTCAACGCCCATGCGTCTTCCTTCATCTCCCCGAACGATTATGGGTTCGACGCGGCGGTGACGATTTTGAGCTACGCGCTGCTCGGCGGAATTGGTTCGCCATTCGGCCCGCTCGCCGGAGCGATGGTTTTGACTCTTCTGCCCGAAATCCTGCGCCCGCTCCATGACTACCGCCTCGTCGTCAACGGGCTCATCATCGTGATCGCGGTTCTCTACATGCCGCGGGGCTTGCTCCCCTGGCGGATCGGCCGCATCGGAACGCCCCTGTGAACGCGCCGCCGCTGCAGATCGAGGCCTTGACCCTGCGCTATGGCGGGCTGACCGCCATTGACGGCCTCGATCTGCGGGTCGAGGCCGGCAGCCTGGACGCATTGATCGGACCGAACGGGGCCGGCAAGACGAGCCTCTTCAATCTCGTCACTGGCCTCGCGCGGCAGGACAGCGGCGCGATCAAACTCGGCGGCGCGCGGATCGATCGGCTCTCGCCCGACGCGCGGGCGCGACTGGGGCTCGCCCGGACCTTTCAGAATCTTCGTCTGTTTTCGCAGATGACGGCGCTCGAAAACGTGCTGACCGGAATGCACCTGCATATTGCGGCATCGCTCTTTGAGATTTTGACCAGGCTCGGGCGGTTTCGCGCCAATGAGCGGGCAGCCGTGTGCAAGGCGCGCGAGCTGCTCGCCTTTGTCGGCCTTGCGGCGCGCGAGGCGACGCCGGCCGGCGCCTTATCCTATGGCGACCAGCGCCGTCTCGAGATCGCCCGCGCGCTCGGCTCATCGCCGCGGCTGTTGCTGCTCGACGAACCCGCCGCCGGCATGAATCCGGCCGAGACCTCAGCGCTCGACAATCTCCTCGGCGCGATCAAGGCGCGCGGCGTCTCGATACTCCTCGTCGAGCATGATATGAGCCTCGTCATGCGACTGTGCGACAAGATCACCGTGTTGAATTTCGGCCGCAAGATCGCGGAAGGAGCGCCCGCCGCGGTGCGCGCTAATCCGGCCGTCATCGAAGCCTATCTCGGCGTAAAAGGCGCGGCCGAGTTGCGGGGCGCCGCCTCATGACCGCCGCGATGCTCGAAGCGCGCGGCCTCGAGATCGGCTATGGCGAGAGCCTCGTCGTCAAGGGCGTCGATCTTGCCGTCGGCGCGGGGCGGATCGTCTGCCTGATCGGCGCCAACGGCGCCGGCAAGACCACCATTCTGCGCGGGTTGTCGGGGCTGTTGAAAATCCACGCCGGCTCGGTCCGTTTCGAGGGCGAAAACCTGACCAATCGTCCGGCCCACCTCATAGCGCGGAAGAAAATCACGCATGTCCCCGAAGGCCGGCAGATTTTTGCCCAGATGAGCGTTGCGGAAAACCTCTCGGCCGGCGCCTATCTCGAACGAAATCCCGCCGAGATCGAAAGCCGGCGCGAAAAAGTCCTCGCCCGCTTTCCTCGCCTCAGAGAGCGGCTGACGCAAAGCGCCGGGCTGCTCTCCGGCGGCGAACAACAGATGCTGGCGATCGGCCGCGCCTTGATGGCCGATCCAAGGCTGCTTCTTCTCGACGAGCCCTCGATGGGGCTGGCGCCGCTTTTCGTCGAGGAGATCTTTTCAATCCTCGCGGCGCTGAAAGCGGAAGGCCGCACGATTTTGCTCGTCGAGCAGAATGCCCACGCCGCCCTGGAGCTGGCCGATTACGCCTATGTGCTGGAGACCGGGCGGATTGCGTCCGAAGGCGCCGCGCGCGAGCTTTTGCAGCGCGACGACATTTCCAAAGCTTATCTTGGGGGCTGAAACATTGCCGCCGGCACACGCGCCTTGGCCATCCGGATCGCGCCCGGCCTCGTCTTCGCCCTCGCCGCGGCGTGGGCGGGACTTTTGCTTATGCGGTGACGGCCACCCCCCAGGAATTGGGGGCGGACGCCATTTTTGCTGGAGGGGCGTTCAGAACGCTTCAGCGACCCACTTATAGGGGTAATCCGGCTCCTTGTAGCCTCCCGGCTTTTCGCGCTCCGGCAGCTGGATCTTCTTGCGCGGAATCTCTTCGTAGGGGATGTGGGCGAGCAGGTGCTTGATGATGTTGAGGCGCGCCCGCCTCTTGTCGTCGGAGCGGGCGACATACCATGGCGCCCAGGCGGTATCGGTCGCCTCGAACATATCGTCCCGCGCGCGCGAATAGTCGTACCAGCGGCTGTAGGATTTGAGATCCATATCGGACAGCTTCCAGATTTTCCGGCCGTCCTCGATGCGATCCTCAAGCCGCCGCGTCTGCTCCTCTCGGGTAACCTCAAGCCAATATTTCAGAAGGATGATGTCAGACTGCTGCATCAACTTTTCGAAGAGGGGCGTCAGAGCCAGAAACTCCTTGACTACCGCTTCAGGGGTAAAGCCCATGACCCGCTCGAACTCCAGCCCGATTATACCAGCTGCGATCGAAGATCACGATTTCCCCCGCCGCCGGCAAGTGCCGAACATAGCGCTGGATATACATCTGGGATTGTTCGCGCTCGGTCGGCGCGGGCAAGGCGACGACCCTGAACGTCCGCGGACTGACGCGCTCGGTCAGCGCCTTGATGACGCCGCCCTTGCCCGCGCCGTCCCGGCCTTCGAAGATGATGCAGACTTTCTTGCCTTCGCGCTTGACCCATTCCTGAAGCTTGACCGTCTCGACCGCAAGCTTCGCGAGCTCGCGCTCATAATCCTTGCGCTTAAGCTTGCCGCCCGCCAATTCGTCTGTCGTTCTTTCCTTGCCTTCCTTTTTGTTGTCGTCGCCCTCCCTGTCCCGGTCTTTTTCTTCCTTGTCCTTGGCCATGGCGCGCTATCCTCTACCTCCAGGTAAGGTACATGCCGACATCTCCCGGAAATCCGCCCGGCCATTCGATGACCATGGCTTTCAGCCCGTATCCCAAAGGCTGCCCCTTTTCTTTCCAGATTTCGTAGACCTGACGCGGCAAGCCGATCAGCGTGTCGGGCCAGCCCTCCTCGGTATTGTTGATCGCCCGCCCGTGATCCGTGCACATTTCGGAGGGGAATCGTCCAATCAGCATTTCGTTGTCGCCGCGCTCGGCCGCGAGCTTCACGCTATTCATCAAAGCCTGGACCTTTTCCGGCGTCACCTCCATCGGCTTGGAAAGCCTTTCGATCAGCTCCCTCTTCGCTTTCTCCGCCGACTCCATCGCCCCATAGGATTGCGAGGCCTTGGCCGATTCCACCTGGGCGACATAGGACTTGAGAGCGGCGACCGACATGAAGGTCTCGTTGTCGAGGAGGGGTTTTCCGGCTGCTCTTTGATCGCTCATTGTCACCTCGATTTCCGAAATGGATAAAGCCTGGGAAAAGGCCTGGCAGAGACTTTAGTTCGGCGATTGACCGGAATCAATAGAACGCAGCCTGCGCGCGGCCTGGTGTAGCGAGACGACGTCTCCAAAGCCCATCTGGGCGAATCAAAGGCGATTGCAGGGGGAATTGGCGGCGCCTATCTTTACCGCGAATGGTTTGAAGGGACGCCAAATGTTTGATCGAAACGACGGCCAAGCTTTCGTCGAGTCGGCGGCTGCCGCGGCGAAACCCGAAAAAATCGTCATAGCGTCGGCGCTGGCGAGCATGGGGACGCCGGAGCATTTCACCAAATTCGACGCGATTGTCCCAACGAGCAAAATCGGGGACCGCAAGCTCATGATGGGCGACGACCCGGCATTGCCCAAAATGTCGGCCGCGCCCACGCTGATCGAGTTCTTCGAAAAAAGGTTCGTCCCGCACACCATCAACCATTTGTTGCAAAGCGCCACCCTCGCCCTGAAATCCGGGATCGACGAGAAAGGCGTGCTCGCCTGCCTGCTGCATGACATCTCCATCGCCGGCCTCATCCAAGGCGACCACGGCTATTGGGGCGCGCAACTGATCGAGCCCTATGTCGACGAAGACGTCGCCTGGGCGATCCGCTACCATCAGGCGCTGCGATTCTTTCCCGATCCGGATTGGGGCTATGACTACCCGCAGACCTATGTCGAGCTTTTTGGCGAGGATTATCAGCCAGAGCCCTATATCGTGGCGGATTACGAATATGCGCGAGGCCACAAATGGTATGGCAAGGCGCGCATGATCACCGTCAACGACATTTACTCCTTCGCGCCGGACAGCAGCGCGAAACTCGAGGATTTCACGGACATTATCGGGCGCCATTTCCGCCAGCCGAAGGAAGGCCTCGGCTTCGATAATTCCCCGGTCGCGCATATGTGGCGCTCGATGATCTGGCCGCGGAATTTTCTTTGAAGCCGATCGGGGCGTAGCCCGGCGAGCGTCGCAACGCTACGCAAGTTTGGGGAAATAGGCCGAAGCGATCCGGTCGCGGTAGGCGACGAGATTGTGATGGCTTTCGGCCTCCGCGCGAGAGGCGCTCTGGAAAAGCGGGCAGAGGAGTCCCATGACGAAGGCGCCGAGGGTCGCATCGGCCCCGCGCGGAGAATCACCGAAGAGGAAAGGCTTGTCGGCCAGAAGGGTGGCGGCGGCGGCCATCCCGCGCCGCGCCAATTCCGCCCGCTCGGCCTTGGAGTGGCGCGAAAGCCCCTGTGCATGGGCGTCCCGCCGCACCTTGCGGCGAATCACAGCCTGGATCAGCGGACGGATCGGGGCGGGCGCGGCTTCGAAAAAATGCGCCGGGCCCTTTTGAAAATTGGCGTCATCGAGCCAACGGTCGGCGACGATGCCCAGCCAATACAGGTGGTCTTCGCACATCTTTTCGAGCGCCCAGCCGATCGCTCTTTGTTCGGCGCTGAGGCCAGCGTCGAAGTCGACGCCATATTTCTTCTCTATGTGAAAGCGGATGAAGGTCGAGTCGGCGATCCTGTCGCCGTCGTCGTCGATATAAGGAAGCTTGCCTTTCGGCGCCTTGGCGAAGCCGTTCCGGTTCTCCTCGAAAGGGAGGCGGGAGAACTTCAATAGAAGCAAAGCCTTGGTCACAAAGGGACTGGGATCGGGCAAGCCAAAATAGGGACCAAAGGTGTATAGCGTAATCATAAGGAGATCTCCGTTGACGGCCAATCCCCCTTCATCATCAGACGGCCGCCTTCACGACCAAGCAATGTATATACCGGCGCTGGCGACCGACATGTAGGCCTCATCGTCCAAATGGCGCGCCGGCACGGCTCAGCTATCCATTTTCAGCGCCGCGATGAAAGCCTCTTGCGGTATCTCGACCTTGCCGAATTGGCGCATCTTCTTCTTGCCGGCCTTTTGCTTTTCCAGGAGCTTGCGCTTGCGCGTCGCATCGCCGCCGTAGCATTTCGCGGTGACATCCTTGCGAAGCGCCCTCACCGTCTCGCGCGCGATGATCTTGCCGCCGATCGCCGCCTGGATCGGGATCTGGAACATATGCGGCGGGATCAGCTCTTTCAGCTTCTCGACCATCGCCCGACCACGGGTTTCGGCGCGGTCGCTATGCACCAGCATGGAGAGGGCGTCGACCGGCTCGCCGTTGACGAGGATCGACATTTTGACGAGATCGCCAGGCCGGTAGTCAGTGATGGCGTAGTCGAAACTGGCGTAGCCTTTGGAGATCGACTTCAGGCGGTCGTAGAAATCGAACACCACCTCGTTGAGGGGCAGGTCATAGACCGCCATCGCGCGCCTGCCGACATAGTTGAGATCGACCTGCACGCCGCGCCTCTCCTGACAGAGTTTTAGCACCGCGCCGAGGTAGTCGTCGGGCGTCAAAATCGTCGCCCTTATCCACGGCTCCTCGATCGCCTCGATCTTGGTTGGATCCGGCATGTCAGCCGGGTTGTGCAATTCGACGGTTCCGCCGTCGCGCCGCACGATCTTGTAGATGACCGACGGCGCGGTGGCGATGAGGTCAAGGTTGAACTCGCGCTCGAGGCGCTCCTGAATAATCTCGAGATGCAACAACCCCAGAAAACCGCAGCGAAAGCCGAAACCGAGCGCCACCGAACTTTCCATTTCATAGGAGAAGCTGGCGTCGTTCAGCCTGAGGCGCCCCATCGCGGCGCGCAAATCCTCGAAATCGGCGGCATCGACCGGAAACAGGCCGCAAAACACGACCGGCTGCGCCGGCTTGAAGCCGGGCAGCGCCTCGGCGCAGGGGCGGCGCTCGTCGGTGATGGTGTCGCCGACGCGCGTGTCCGCGACCTGCTTGATCTGCGCGGTGATGAAGCCGACCTCGCCGGGGCCAAGCTCGGCGACATCCTGCATTTTCGGGCGAAAAACGCCGATGCGGTCGATCTCATAATGGGCGTCGGCGCCCATCATCTTGATCCGCTGGCCTTTTTTCAGCGTCCCATCGACGACGCGCACGAGCACGACGACGCCGAGATAGGCGTCATACCAGGAATCGACCAGGAGCGCCTTCAAGGGGGCGGTCTCGTCGCCTTTCGGCGGCGGCAGGCGGGCGACGATGGCTTCGAGCACGAGATCGATGCCGATTCCGGTCTTGGCCGAAATCAACACGGCATTCGAGGCGTCGAGGCCGATCACATCCTCGATCTGCTCCTTGATGCGCTCCGGCTCGGCGGCGGGCAGGTCGATCTTGTTCAACACCGGCACGATCTCATGGCCGGCGTCGAGCGCGTGATAGACATTGGCGAGCGTCTGCGCCTCGACGCCTTGGCTCGCGTCGACGACGAGGAGCGAACCCTCGCAGGCGGCGAGCGAGCGCGACACCTCATAGGCGAAGTCGACGTGGCCCGGCGTGTCCATGAGGTTCAGGATATAGTTTCGGCCATCCTTCCCCGTGTAGTCGAGCCGGACCGTCTGCGCCTTGATGGTGATGCCGCGCTCGCGCTCGATATCCATGGAATCGAGCACTTGCTCGACCATGTCGCGCTCGGCGACTGCGCCCGTCGTCTGGATCAGCCGGTCGGCCAGCGTCGATTTGCCATGGTCGATATGCGCGACAATGGAGAAGTTGCGAATGTTTTCGATCGGATGGGACGCCATGCCTGCGAGATAGCAGGCGGTGGCCGTGAAGGAAAGGCGCGCGGAGGGCGAGGCGGCGGCTAGTCTAGGTCATAGACCCATTATAGGGATTCCCGAATCGCTTGGCGCGTGATTCAACCTTCAGATCATGGAGGTTGAGATGGCGCGCTTTGATTTGACGGATTTCGAATGGTCGGTGATCGAGCCGCTCTTGCCCAACAAGCCGCACGGGGTTCCGCGCGTAGTGCGCGTTGCGCCGGCCACGCGGTCACAGACCGGCGGTCAATCTATGGGTTCGCCATTCCTACGGGACGAGTTTAGTTCTGGAAGCCCCAGTACGCTCGCTACGCTCGACGCGAACTGACTCCGTCCGCCGGAACGTTGCTTCGGTCGATAAAGCCACACGTGGCAATCGCAAGTACAGCGATCGTCACACCCTCAGTCGCGGGATGATTTGGGTTCCAGCATCGGATTTTTTCAAATACTCCTGTTCCTTTTTCATCATTTCAGCAAAGCGCCTCAATAGTTGCCAATACGGCTCCTGGCCCGTTGGATCAATCTTCTTCATGAATTCGGTATTGTCAACGATCTCAATCGCGTAGTATCCGAAAAAATAGCTAACTAATTTTGATGGTAATACACCTGATTGAACGAGAACCGCAATTTCTTCTAAAAATGATGCGAGTTCGGTGGCATCATCGTCTGTTATTTTACCCCACGATTTTGCGTCGATATCTCCATCTAAGGCCTTAAATATTTTGCCAAATCTCTTATTTTTTCGGAACTCTTCCCGCATCTTGAAGAATGTGTCGAACCGCCGCCGTTCATTCTCTCGCCATTGGGCAACGATCCAAGCACATAGCCCCGCAATCCCCACTAAGACCGCGCCCGTTGTACCAGACGGGGGAGCGCGATTAACGCGCCGATAATCACCACGGTTTGGAGGCCGACCGCGCCGATCAAGATCTTCTTTAGGATATCGCTTCGGAGAGATTTCGATCTTGAGTTCGATAGCTAAGGCCTGCTTGTTTTCAGTTACGCAGGCCTCAATCGAAAGAGACTGACAGGGAGTTCCAGTAAGAGCGATCCATGCAGACGGCCCGACAAGCGCGACCGAAACTGTAGCGATCGTTGCAAGGAACAATACGTTCTATTTTTCCGTGCCCGACAAAGTAGTGCAAAAGCAAATCGAGGCTATTCCCCCCGGCAGCCCGGTCACTCTCGAATACCATCAAAAACTTTTCGCGCTCGACTTGCCAATTCCCTTTCTCTGCCTGCGCAGAACAGAATATGAAATCGTCGGCGTCAAGGCTGCGCCGGCCTACCCCACCGCTGCTCCGGTCCCTGCGAGGCCCTGAGACCGGCGCGAGGCGGGAGCCGGATTGATGCGTTGCACGGGGCGTTCTGCGAAAGCTGTTTGCGCCGCATTGGCAGCGCCCATACATTTTAAGCACGAAGTCGAATTCCAACATGAGCGCGCCAAATGACGACGTTGCTGTTTGATACGCTCAAGCTGTCCAAGACGCTTCAGGAGAAAGGCCAATTCACGCCGGAGCAGGCGAACGCCTCTCAGGACGATCTGGCGACCAAGGAACTACATCAAGGACCTTACCCACAGGATCGATGCCGTAAAGGCGGAGCTCGAAGTCAAGATCGACTCTGTCAGGTCGGGGCTTCGAGAGTGTCTTTGCCCGGACGCAATGCGCCGGATTTCGAGAAATTGGGCAAAGCGAGCTGGCCTTCCATTGTCCAGCATATAAAGCCCTTGGTGGAAAGCTTATCAATGAGGCCGGTGCGCGTGCCGATGGAGTAATTATAAGCATTCAACAGAGCCGTTACGCCGATAAAAAGCAAGACGAGGAAAGCCAATATCGCGGCCAGCTTGAGTTTCCAGGACAGCGCCCAAAAATGACCGCCAGGGCCCCGCGTCGAAGAGGTTGGAACCATGATCTCGATCCTTTGGCGCCAGGCGCGCGGCGGCGTTCCCCTGCCGTCGTCGTGACCTTGCCTTCAAGCGGGACCGACCGCAAGCCGGAAATCCCCATGTTTCGGCAAGGCCGGCGAGCCAGCTTCGACCTTTCGAACCGTCATGTCCCGCGTGGATGGGCGGAGCGGTAGGCCTCGACGAGGCGCGCGCTGTCGACGGCGGTATAGATCTAAGTCGTCGACAGCGAGGCGTGGCCCAAAAGCTCTTGAATGGTGCGCAGATCGCCGCCACGCCCGAGCAGATGCGTGGCGAAGGAATGGCGCAGCGCGTGCGGCGTCGCTGTGTCCGGCAGGCCGAGGGCGCCACGCAGCCGCTCGACCGCCAGTTGAATGATGCGCGGCGACAGTGGGCCGCCCTTCGCGCCGACGAAGAGAGGCCGGTCAGGCGGCAGCGCATAGGGGCAAAGCGCGAGATACGCCTCGATGCCGCGCCGCACCGGCTCAATGACCGGAACATCGCGGGTCTTGCTCCCCTTGCCGACGACCCGCAGCGCGTCTTTCTCCCCGACCGGAGCGTCAGCGCGCCTGATCCCCAGGGCTTCGGAAATGCGCAGGCCCGCGCCATAGAGAAGCCCGAGGACGGCGGCGTCGCGCGCCAGAATCCAGGGCGGCCGGTCTTCGCCGGCCCGCGCCTCGGCGTTCGTAACCTCGCAGGCCGCGCCCACGGTCAAGGGTTTGGGCAGTCGGCGCGCGGCTTTGGGCGCGCGCACGGCGGCGAAGGCCGCGCTCTGCGCCTTGCCGCCGCGCTGAAGATAGCGCGTGAAAGAGCGCAGGCCCGCGAGCTGGCGCAACAGCGAACGGCTGCCGGCGCCTTTCTCGCGCCGCGCGGCCAGAAAAGCGCGCAGATCGGCGGGCGAGAGACCGGCGATCGTCGCGAGTGTCGGAACGGCGCCGAAATGGACGGCGGCGAAGGCGAGGAATTGGCGCAGGTCGCGGGCGTAGGATTCGAGCGTCAGCGCGGCGGCGCGACGCTCTCCCGCCAGATGCCCAAGCCATGCGCCTGCCAGCTCCGTAAGCTCCGCGTCGGCATGAGCAAATGGCGGCAAGCCATTGGAAAAGGGAATGATAGTGGGCGGCTTCGCGCGGGGCATAGCGATGAGGCTGACCCCGCGAGCGCTAATAATTCCTTACGGATCGTCCAGCGCGAACGATCGGCTAGCCGCTGGCCTTGACCTCCGTGGTTGCGGCGGCGAGCAATTCGTCCAGCTTGCGATGGATCTGGTGGTCGGACTGCTTAACCCCGGCTTTGTCGAAATCGGCGCGAATTTTGTTGAACACTTCATCGCCGCCTCGCTCAATATTGGCGGCTACGACCGTGGCGGCATAACTTTCCGCCTCCGCTCCCTTTTTGCCGAGTTTTTGGGCCGCCCACAGCCCGATCCATTTGTCCCGGCGAGCGATCGCCTTGAACCTCAGCTTCTCGTCGTGAACGAGCTGCGCCTCGAAATTTTGTTCTCGTTTGTCGAAAGTCGTCATCAGAACCGATCCATCTTAGCAGACGCTCCAGCTCAGCCCTAGCTACCCTGCTAATTTAGCACGCTTTCTTGAAAAGGCCATGGTCGCATAGCAGAGATGGACGCGATTAGAGGGGATTGGCGAGCCGATTTGTTTTTCTGTATCCGGTAACGGATGTCTGCTAAAACGCCTTATCAGATTAGAAAAAGCAGGGAATCACTTTCAGGATTGTCTCGATGCGTTGAGTGAGCCGCTTGCCAAGCCCTTTTTCAGCGAAGCTTGTGGCTCAGGTTGTCTTTATGACCGAAAAGCGTGTAAGACGCACGAAAAATCGGCTTCGCCTCGACCCCATTTCACTCCTTACTGCATCCAGACAGCAAAAAACTCCTGTCTGGGCGTGGGCCTAGGACGTTCACAGGAGCCACGGCCGCCAATGGATCCTCTCAAGCCACGGTTAATCCCAATAAATCGCCGCCGGCGCATTTATGAAGGCAAGGCCAAGGTCCTCTACGAGGGACCTGAACCTGGTACGCTGATCCAGCACTTCAAGGACGACGCGACCGCCTTCAACGCCAAAAAGCACGAGGTCATCGACGGCAAAGGCGTTCTTAACAACCGGATTTCCGAGTTCATTTTCCAAAATCTGAATGATATTGGCGTGCCGACGCATTTCATCAGGCGCCTCAATATGCGCGAGCAGCTGATTCGCGAACTCGAGATAGTGCCGCTCGAGGTCGTCGTGCGCAATGTGGCCGCGGGCTCGCTGGCGACCCGCCTTGGCATCGAGGAAGGCACGCAGCTGCCGCGTTCGATCATTGAATTCTATTATAAGAATGACGAACTCAACGATCCGATGGTGTCGGAAGAGCACATCACCGCTTTCGGCTGGGCCAGCCCGCAGGAAATCGACGACATCATGGCGCTCGCCATAAGGGTCAATGATTTTCTCACCGGCCTGTTCCTCGGCGTCGGCATCCGCCTCGTCGACTTCAAGATGGAGTGCGGCCGGCTTTGGGAAGGCGACATGATGCGAATCGCCGTCGCTGACGAGATTTCGCCCGAACTCGTGCCGCCTTTGGGACATCAAATCGAACGACAAACTCGATAAAGACCGCTTCCGGCGTGATCTCGGCGGTCTCGTCGAGGCCTATACCGAAGTGGCGCGCCGGCTCGGAATCCTGCAGGAAAATGAACAACCCCGCGCGAGCGGGCCGAAACTCGTTCGCTAGAATGAGGCGCCCGGAAGGTCACGGGCCTTACGGACCGCATCATCGATAGTCGATGTGACGGGCGGACCGAGAAATGGTTCGCGAACACGCTGAAGACCCCGCCCTCGGCTCCCGCGAGCCCACGGTAAAGCCATTGCAGGCGAGCCCCTAACCTCTCTCGCAATGGCGCTCTTCGAGGCCTCCGCCGACTTAACCGTTCCTGGCGGCTAAATCGAAGAGCGGATTTGCGGTGTCCGCAAATCAAACTCGGCGGAGGCTTCGGCCTCCGTTTTTCTTTCCAGCACTTCGTCGCGCCATATCTACAGGGCGAAAAGCCGAGGATGGCGAGCCGATCGGCAAAAGGGATTTTACCGCTATGAAAGCCCGGGTCGTCGTCACTCTCCGGAACGGCATCCTCGATCCGCAAGGCAAAGCCATCGAAGGCGCGCTGAAGGCGCTGCATGTCGATGGGATCAAAAGCGTGCGGCAAGGCAAAATCTTCGACATTGAGCTCGACGCCAATGATCGCGCCGCCGCCGAAGCTCTTTTGCGCGAGGCCTGTGAAAAACTCCTGGCCAATCAGGTGGTCGAGGATTTTGAGGTGGAGATCCCTGAAAGCCCGCGCTGAAAGGAATCCTGTGCGACGAAATGCCCGAGGATACATAGGCCAATGAACGCCGCCATCATCGTGTTTCCCGGCTCCAATCGTGAAGGCGACGTCTTTCGCGCGCTAAAGCCCTATGGCGCGCCCAAATATATCTGGCACGGCGAGAGCGAACTGCCGAAAGGGACTGATCTCGTCGTCCTGCCGGGCGGCTTTTCCTATGGCGATTATCTGCGCTGCGGCGCCATCGCCGCTCATTCGCCGGTCATGGCGGCGGTGCGCGCCCATGCCGAGCGCGACGGCCTCGTTCTCGGCATTTGCAACGGGTTCCAGATCCTCGTCGAATTCGGACTTTTGCCCGGCGTTCTCATGCGCAACGCGCACCTGCGCTTCATCTGCCGCATGCAGCATGTGCGCGTCGAGCGCAGCGACACCAAATTCGCTTGGCGCTACAAGCAGGGTCAGGCGATCAAGATCGCGATCGCCCATGGCGAGGGCAATTACACGGCGGACGCCGAGACCATTCGCCGCCTCGAAGGCGAGGGCCGCGTCGCTTTCCGCTATTGCAACGAAAAGGGCAAGCTGGCCAAAAGCGCCAATCCCAACGGCTCGACCAACGCCATCGCCGGCATTTATTCCGAGCGCCTCAATGTCTTGGGCCTGATGCCGCACCCGGAAAATCTGATCGATCCCCTGGTTGGCGGCACGGACGGACGCGGCGTCTTCGAGAGCCTCGCAAGATTTCAGAAATCGGCCGCATCACCGCCCGACCATTCATAAGACGACAAGGAGCCCGCCGCAAATAATCAGCGCGGCGGCCCAGACAAGGTCGAGGTTGATCCATCCCCAACGCAGAAAGGCCAGACCCGCCCATTCGTAGACGACGAGCGAAATTGCGGCGATTGTCAGCAGCATAGCGGCTGTATGGACGGCCAAGAGGCCAGCGCTTGCCGCAAGCGAGCCCGGGACCAGCCGCTGCCCGGGCGCCTGCGCGAGGCAGAGGGGCCCCAGAATCGGAATCAGCATGAGTCCGCCCCCGTGCGCGCCAGCCATCAGGAAAGACCAGAGGCCGAGCCCGGCCAGGCTCGTCTTCATGCCGAATTGCCAGCGCGGGCGATGGCGCCGCGCGATAAGCCAAAGCCCCCACGCAAGCAAGACGCCCGCGGCAATTCTGGTGACAACGAGACGGTCGAAAGTGAGGCCGAGCGTGAGAAATGCAAGCATGACGACGGCGACAGAGGCGGCGTGGCCGAATGCAATTGGCGCAACGGCCGCGTAGACCGCGCTGCGTTTCTTGTGATGCATGCCTTGCGCAACGGCGAACAACCATCCCATCGCCGGATTTAGACCGTGAAAGACGCCAAGACCGGCCACAGCGCTCCAAACTGCGAGATCAATGGGCGGTGGACCGGCCATGCGTTTTCCTTCAAGGGTAGCAATAGGAGTTGGAAGAGCAATCGCCTCCTTCGAGCCTTATCTGGTGTGGCCGGCGCCCTTTCGGCCACTCGACAAAAAAATTGGGATCGAAATCGATGCCGCCGTTCGGGCCGGCATCCAGCTTCACCATCCAGCCGTCGATGCCTTCAGGATAAAACTGCGGATCGATCGCTCCATAGAGCGAGTTTGTAAAATAGACCCGCTTGCCGTCGCGACTAATCTCGACCATTTGCGGCCCGCCGGTGAGCGCGCCGTTCGTGGCGCGCGGGTGGGGTGCACGCGAGACGACGCCGCCAATGCGCACCTTGCCGGTGAGCTTGGGCTCGAAAGGATTCGACACGTCATACCGGCGAAGGTCGCCTGTGCCCCAGCAGGCGACATAAAGGAAGCGGTCATCCAATGACAGGGCGATGTCAGTCACGAGCGGCGGAACGGCGTTGAAGCCCTTGAGCAGAGGAGGGAGATCGGCGGGATTGGCCGGTTCCGCCGGAATCTCGATTATCTTGCGCACGGCCCAGCGATCGCCTTCGAGATACCAGGTCCAAATCGAGGACGACAAATCTTTAAGGCTGATGACGCAATTGACAAATCCGTATGCCTTGGTCGGATCGTGAGCCGGTCGCAACTCGAAGACGAGTTGATATTCCTCGCCGAAGTCGATTTCCTGCAAGTGCCGGCGCTTTGTGAAATCCCAGAAGTGCAGACGACGGCCATATTTTGATCCGAGGAGGATTTCTGGAACAAGCCCTTGTTCGAATGTGTCCGGCGTGCCCCATTCGCTTGTCACCATCACGTCATAGCCTAGGTGCCACCATCCGTCGTAGCTAAGCTTTTGCGGGCCGCGCTCGATCTCCCACCGTCCAAGGGGCTCAAAATTCTCGGGATCTAACAGGAAGACGCCGCCGGGCGCCTTTCCTTCCGCGTTTCCAAGCGCCGTGACATAGATTCCCATCGGGCCACAATGCACCGTATGCGGACGCGTGTAGCCAGTTTTCTCGGCGATCTCCTCAGGCTCTATGACCTTGACGAGTTTCGGCTGACGCGGGTCCGGCTTGGTGTCGAGAATGTGAATTCGGGAAGAGCGCAAGCCGGGAACGACCAGGTAGCGGCGCTCGACATGCGGATGCGGATGGTTCGGGCAGAGGCAAGATGAGCAAGCGTTCCAACCGAAATGGTGAAGCTCGTCCCCCACATTCGGCATTGATGTCGATCCAACAATTCGCGAATATGTTGAAGAGCCGGGATCGACGTCGACGACCGCGATCGCATCGGGCTCATTTCGATCCGGATCGAAGGCCGCCACATAGGCGAGCCCTTCGGGTTGAGCGCGCGCGGCCTGCCGCGGCGAGGGGTAGAAGCTCGGATCGATCTTCCAGGTTGCCATCGGTCCCGCCTTGAGTTTCAGTTGGAGCGATCATGGATTCGTCTTGGCCTATCGCGCCCAGCGCGGGGCTGGGTCGCGAGGTTCGCTGGCGTTCAAGCCAGATATGAACCGCATGAAGTTTCTATCTGGCGCCCATCCTGAGGTCATCACTGAATTTTCTCAACGGAAACTACGATCGAGCCCTGGTCCAGCGCTAGAGCTATCACTCCAAAGCCGAGCACCAAGTCAACATGTCCCCAGCGGAACCAGCCATCACTCCGGACCTCGTCGCCGCGCATGGCCTGAAGCCGGAGGAATATGAGAACATCCTCGCTCTTCTCGGGCGCGCGCCGACTTTCACCGAGCTCGGCGTCTTCTCCGCCATGTGGAACGAGCATTGCTCCTATAAATCGTCGCGGCTGCATCTGCGCCGCCTGCCGACGACGGCGCCCTGGGTCATCCAGGGGCCCGGCGAAAACGCCGGCGTCATCGACATCGGCGACGGAGAGGCCTGCGTCTTCAAGATGGAGAGCCACAATCACCCCTCCTACATCGAACCGTTTCAGGGCGCCGCCACCGGCGTCGGCGGCATTTTGCGCGACGTCTTCACCATGGGCGCGCGGCCTGTCGCCTGCCTCAATTTGTTGCGTTTCGGCGCGCCGGAGCATCCGAAGACGCGCCATCTCGTCGCCGGCGTCGTCGCCGGAATAGGGAGCTACGGCAATAGTTTCGGCGTGCCGACCGTCGGCGGATCGACCGCCTTCCATACCGGCTATGACGGCAATATTCTCGTCAACGCCATGGCGGTCGGGATCGCCCGAGCGGACGAGATTTTCTATGCGAAGGCGACGGGGGTCGGCAATCCGATCGTCTATCTCGGCTCGAAGACGGGGCGCGACGGCATCCATGGCGCGACCATGGCCTCGGCTACTTTTGAAGCGGATGCGGAGGCCAAGCGGCCGACCGTGCAGGTCGGCGATCCCTTCACCGAAAAGCTGTTGCTCGAGGCCTGCCTCGAGCTGATGCGCACCGGCGCCGTCGTCGCCATCCAGGACATGGGCGCGGCCGGCCTCACCTCTTCGGCCGTCGAAATGGGCGCCAAGGGCGATCTCGGGATTGAGCTCGACCTTGACGCCGTGCCCTGCCGCGAGACGGGCATGAGCGCCTATGAGATGCTCCTCTCCGAGAGCCAGGAGCGGATGCTGATGGTGCTCGACCCCGCCAAGGAGGCCGAGGCCAAGGCGGTCTTCGACAAATGGGGCCTCGATTTCGCGATCATCGGCAAAACCACCGACACGCTTGGCTTCGTCGTCAAGCACGGCGGCGAGGTCAAAGCCGATCTGCCGATCAAGCAGCTCGGCGACGCCGCGCCGGTTTACGACCGGCCCCATGCCGCAAAGCCCCCGTACAAACCCATCGAACCCGGCGAGGCATTGGCGCCGATCTCCAACGCCGAGGCACTGCTGCGCCTCATCGGGACCCCGGACCTCTGCTCGAAGCGCTGGATCTACGAGCAATACGACCACCTCATCCTAGGCAATAGCATCCAAACGCCGGGCGGCGACGCGGCGGTGATAAGGCTTGGCGACGGGCCCAAGGGTTTGGCGTTGACGACAGACGTGACGGCGCGCTACTGCGAGGCCGACCCCGTCGAGGGCGGCAGGCAAGCGGTGGCGGAAGCCTGGCGCAACCTTACCGCCGTGGGCGCCCTTCCCCGCGCGGTGACGGATAATCTCAACTTCGGCAATCCGGAAAAGCCGGAGATCATGGGACAACTCATCGGCTGCCTTGACGGGCTCGGCGAGGCCTGCCGCGCGCTCGACTTCCCGATCGTCTCGGGCAATGTGTCCCTTTACAATGAGAGCAGCGGCAAGGCGATCCCGCCGACCCCTTCGATCGGCGGCGTGGGCATTATCGACGACGTCAGCCGGACCGCGACGATCGGCTTCAGGCGGCCGGACGAACAGATCCTCCTGATTGGGTCGACGCTCGGCTGGCTCGGACAATCTCTTTATCTGCGCGATATCTGCGGTCGCGAAGAAGGCGCGCCGCCTCCGGTGGATCTCGCCGCGGAAAAGCGCAACGGCGATTTCGTGCGCGGGCTGATCTGGCGGGGCGAAGTCTGCTCCGTTCACGACATCTCGGACGGCGGCCTCGCCATCGCGCTGGCGGAAATGGCGATCGCCGGCGGCATGGGCGCGACGATCGAAGCGCCCGAGGGCGTTCCAGCCCACGCGTTCTGGTTCGGCGAGGATCAGGCGCGCTATGTCGTCGCGGCTGCGCGGGAGCGCTGCGAGGCGATCCTCGCGACCGCGCGCGAGGCCGGCGTTCCATGCGCGCGCATCGGCGAAACAGGCGGCCCGACATTGACCCTTGGCGGCGAGACCGCCATATTGCTGAGCGACCTCTTAGGGAACTCCGAGGAGTGGCTGCCCGATTATATGGCCGGCTCGCTTTAGGGCTTTTCTTGTGCGAAGCGGTCTCCATTTTGCTTCGGGGCGCTGGCGCGGCGGCCGGCGCCGCAATATGAAGGACATAACACCTGATGCCTATGGAACCCTCGGATATCGAAAAGCTCATCAAAGCCGGGATTCCGGACGCAAAGATCGAACTCACCGATCTCGTCGGCGACAAGGACCATTGGGCGGCCACGATTACATCCTCGGAATTTGTCGGCAAGAGCAAAATTCAGCAGCATCAGATCGTCTACAAAGCGCTCGGAGACAAGATGGGCGGCCCGCTTCATGCATTGCAGCTCACGACCCAAGCGCCCAAATAGAAGCGCATCATTCGCCCCCACCCTGCGCGCAGTCACCGGAAAGGATATTTTGCCATGGCCATCAAGGATGAGATCCAGTCGACGATCGACAGCAATGACGTAGTGCTGTTCATGAAGGGCACGCGCAATTTTCCGCAATGCGGCTTCTCCGGCCAGATCGTCCAGATTCTCACCTATCTCGACGTTCCCTTCAAGGATGTGAATTGCCTCGAGACGGATGAAATCCGCCAGGGAATCAAAGAGTTCTCCAATTGGCCGACGATTCCGCAGCTCTACGTCAAAGGCGAATTCATCGGCGGCGCCGACATCACCCGCGAGATGTTCCAGAGCGGCGAATTGGTCACCTACCTCACCAGCAAAGGCATTGAAGTCAAGCAGCCGGCCAAGGCCTGATTCGCCGCCCGGCTTGACGCCCGTCGAAGCCGCCGCTCTTTCCGCGCATGTCGCAAATCCGCCAAGCGGAATGTCGGGAATCCGCTTCCAGGATCCAAAGGTTTGATCCTCTGGTCCTGGCCTCAGCTCTTGGCGGCCGCGAGGAGCGCCACGGCCTCCGGCGAATCCCACTGTGCGGGTCCCGCCATGACGGCAAGTTCGCAGCCATTGGCGTCGACGACGGCAGTCGTCGGCAGCCCAAGCGCTTCGCCGGCGCCCTTCAGAACTCTGGAAAACCTCGGCGGTCGGGTCGGCATAGAAGGCGAGATGCTTGACGCCGATTTCTTTCAGGAAGGCTTTGGGCCGATCGAGCCGCGCCGTGTCGATGTTCACCGCTACGACGGCGAAATCCTTTGAGCCGAGCTTCTCCTCGAGCCGGTCGAGCGCCGGCATTTCCTGCCGGCACGGCACGCACCAAGTCGCCCAGAGGTTGAAAAGCACAATGCGGCCTTTGAAATCCGAAAGGCTTACCTTACCCCCGTCGGCGCCGGCGAATGTCAGCTCCGGCATGGGACGCGGCGCGTCGGCGACGCTGAGGGCCGCGATCTCGCCATGGACGAGGGGCTTCATCGCCGCGACCTTGACGCGCGCGCCGGGGCAGGCCGCATCGCCCGCGATTTCCTTGCCCTCCTTAGCTTTCATCGCATAAACAAAAGCCACAACTGCGGCGGCGATCAACGAAGCCGCGATGAGCAGCCTGCGCTTGGATCTTGGGTCTTTGGCCGTTTGCGGGACTTGATGCGTCATGCGGTTTGTGTCCTCGGCGTCGCCAGCCTTTAAGGCGTCTTCTTCTAACGAGCGTGACAAAATGAGCAATAAGATGTGGGGCGGCCGGTTCGCCAGCGGCCCGGACGCGATCATGGAGGAAATCAACGCCTCGATCGGTTTCGACTACAAGCTCGCGCTGCAGGATATAGAAGGATCGAAGGCGCATGTCGCCATGCTGGCCGAGGCGCAAATCGTCTCAAAGGACGACGCCGCCGCGATAGAGGAGGGACTAGCCGCGATCCGGCGCGAGATCGAGAGCGGAACATTCACGTTTTGGCGCGCTCTCGAAGACATCCATATGAACATCGAGTCGCGGCTGGCGGCGCTGATCGGTCCGGCGGCCGGGCGGCTGCACACGGCGCGCTCGCGCAACGATCAGGTCGCGCTCGACTTCCGCCTGTGGGTGCGCGACACGATCGACGCGCTGGACGGGCAAATTCGCGATTTGCAGCAGGCGCTCGCGGAAAAGGCCCTTGTCCATGCGGCGAGCGTGATGCCCGGCTTTACCCATATGCAGTCGGCGCAGCCGGTCACCTTCGGCCATCATCTCCTCGCCTATGTCGAGATGTTTGCGCGGGACCGCTCGCGCCTCAACGACGCGCGCGCGCGTCTCAACGAATGCCCCCTCGGGGCGGCGGCGCTCGCCGGCACCTCGTTTCCGATCGACCGGGAAGCGACGGCGAAGGCGCTCGGCTTCGACCGGCCGACCGCCAATTCGCTAGATAGCGTCTCCGACCGCGACTTCGTGCTTGAGACGCTGAGCGCGGCAGCGATCTGCGCGGTGCATCTTTCGCGCTTCGCCGAGGAAATCGTACTCTGGGCGACGCCCCAGTTCGGCTTCGCGCGGCTGTCCGACCGATTCTCGACCGGATCGTCGATCATGCCGCAAAAACGCAATCCGGACGCCGCCGAACTGGTGCGCGGCAAAGCCGGCCGGATCATCGGCGTGCTGACCGGCCTCCTGATCGTCATGAAGGGCCTGCCGCTGGCCTATTCCAAGGACATGCAGGAGGACAAGGAAGGCGCGTTCGATGCGCTGCAATCTCTCTCGCTCTGCCTGGCCGCCATGACCGGAATGGTCGGCGACATGGCCCCGGACCTCAAGCGGATGAAGGCGGCGGCGGGCGCCGGTTATGCGACCGCGACCGACCTCGCCGACTGGCTGGTCAAGACTCTCGGCCTGCCGTTTCGCGAGGCCCATCACGTCACCGGCCGCCTCGTGGCCATCGCCTCGGCGCAAAACAAAAGCCTCGAAAAACTGCCGCTCGCCGAAATGCAGGCCGTCGAGCCGCGCATTACGGCGGATGTCTTCAGCGTCCTCGGCGTCGAAAAATCCGTCCGCAGCCGCAAGAGCTTAGGCGGGACGGCGCCGGCAAACGTCAAGACCCAGGCGCGGCGCTGGCTGGCGAAGCTGAAGAAAGAAAGCGCTGCGAGAGGCGGCGCTGAAGACAGCTGAGGGACACAGAATGGCGTTCGATCTCGACGGGCCGCGCGTTTCGCCTCTGGCGGGCGGGCGGCCTGAAAATCTCGTCGTGCTGCTGCATGGGATCGGCGCCAATGGCGACGATCTGATCGATCTCGCCCTCGATTGGCGGGGCCTCGCGCCGAAGGCTGAATTCATCTCTCTCAACGCGCCGTTTGCCTGCGATTTCGCGCCCGATCGGCTGCAATGGTTCAGCGTCGCCGACCGGACGCCAGCGAAATTGCTCGACGGCGCGCGCACGGCGGCGCGCATTCTCGATCCCACCCTCGACCGCCTCCTCGGCGAGCGCGGCCTTGCCGCCGATCGTCTGGCGCTCGTCGGATTCTCGCAAGGCGCTATGATGGCTTTGCACGTCGGCCTGCGGCGGTCCGCAGAAAATTGCCGGCGTCGTTTCTTTTTCCGGCGCGTTGCGCGGCGGCGAGGTTCTGCACGCCGAGATTAAAACGAAGCCCCCTGTCCTGCTTGTGCATGGCGAGGCCGACGACGTCGTCCCTTTCGCCTCGTTGAGCCAGGCAAAGGCGTTTCTCGAAGCGGAATGGGTTCCCGTCACAACCTTGGCGCGCCGGGGTCTTGGCCACGGCATCGACGCAGCCAGCGTCGCGGCAGCCGGCAACTTTCTGCGCAAAATCCTTTCGCCGGCGTCGGCCGGAGGGCCAACAATGGCGTGAGCGCGCTCACTCGGTCGGCATCGCCACCTTCGGCAAAAAGCCGCGCCCGTCCGACAGGATGAAATCCCACATGGTTTGCGCCGCAGGCGACAGATCGCGGGCGCCGTGATGAACCGCGAACCATTGTCGCATGACCGGCATGCCGATGACGTCAAGGATGACGAGACGCCCCTCCGCCACCTCGGCCTCTATCGTATGGGCCGAGATCAACGTCAGGCCGAGGCCAGCCATCACCGCCTGCTTGATCGTCTCGTTCGAGCCGATTTCAAAATGCACGCGCGGTGGCGGCAGGATCAATCCGGCGAAGAAGGAGTCGAATATCGCGCGCGTGCCTGAGCCTTTCTCGCGAATGATGAAGCGCTCATGACAAAGCTCGGTCTTGTCTATACCGACGCGTTTTGCCATAGTGTGCTCAGGCGCGGCGATGACGACTTGGGGGTGCGGGCCGAAAATTTCGCTATGAACTGGAACCTCCGCCGGAGGGCTGCCCATCAGCGCCATATCGATCGCCTGGTCGCGCAGCGCTCCGACGATGGCGGCGCGGTTGCCGACGGTGACGCTGATTTCAATCCGGGGGTGTCCCCTCGCAAAAGCGGCGATCAGGCGCGGGGCGAAATATTGCGCGGTGGAGACGGCTCCAATCGTGAGGCGTCCGGCATGCCGATCTTTATGCGCCGAAAGCGTGGCCTTTAGTTCGGCAAGAACTTGGTCTATGCGCGTCGCGGTATTGACCACCTCCTGACCGCTGCTCGTCAAGCGCAGCCGCCCGCCGGCGCGATCGAACAAAGCGAGGCCGACATCATCCTCAAGAAGCTTGATACGGGAGGTCAACGCCGCAGCGGTCACATGGAGGTGGTCGGCGGCCGCCGCGATGGTGCCGCTTTGGGCGACGGCGACTATGGTTTCGAGATGTTTTAAGGTGATGCGGCGCATCCGCGTTCTGTAAATTTTTCTACGGGCGACCTCAATCTTATTCACTTTTCATTCGATTGGCTTTCAGCGATAACGCTGAAGGCAAAAACAAGGAAAATGGGCGACATGCCAAGGATTTCCGGGGCGCAGGAGCTCGAAGCCTATCTTGAGCAGACCGTTGCCGCCAATGAGCAATTGGACGCTGTCGCCAAAGCATTTGTAGAGATTGCCGCCGCCGCGGCAAAAATGTCCGACCTCATCGGACTCGGCCAGCTCTATGGCCGTCTTGGCGCAAGCCGAGACAGCGCCAACGTCGATGGCGACGTCCAGAAAGAGCTGGACGTGCTGGCTAACGAAATATTCGTCGACGCGTTTCGGCGCGCCCCGGTCTACGCCGTCGTCTCCGAGGAGATGCCTGAAGCGGCGCTGCTCGACCCCACCGCCGCGATCGTCGTCGCGATCGACCCTCTCGACGGCTCCTCCAACATCGACACGAATGTGTCGATCGGAACCATCTTTTCCGTGCTTCCGGCGCTGCCCGGCGCCAGAAGCCTCGCAGAGGATTTTCTGCAACCCGGACGCAGACAGATCGCCGCCGGTTTTGTTATCTACGGTCCGCAGACGTCGATCGTTTTCGCGCTTGGCGCGGGCCCGGTGGAGATCTTCACGCTCGATCGCAATGACGGCCGATTCTACCACGCCGTCACGGTCGGGCCGATCCCGAGAGACTCCCCCGAATACGCCATCAACTCGTCGAATTACCGGCACTGGGAGCCGTCTATCCGCGCCTTCATCGAAGATTGCGCGCGAGGGGCCGACGGCCCGATGAAGCGCAACTACAATATGCGCTGGGTCGCGTCGCTCGTCGCCGAAGCCTATCGCATCCTTCTGCGCGGAGGGCTCTTTCTCTATCCCGGCGATCAAAGGCCCGGCTATGCCGACGGACGCCTTCGTCTGCTCTACGAGGGCAACCCGGTGGCGTTCCTCGTGGAGCGCGCCGGCGGGATCGCGACGGACGGCGACAATCCGGTTCTCGATGTCGTCCCCACCGCTATTCATCAGCGGACGCCGCTGGTCTTCGGCTCGGCCAATCCGGCGCGCCTCGTCGCCCGCTATCGGACCGATCCGAGGGTGTCGGCCGAGCGCGCGCCCTTGTTCGGCGTCAGAGGCTTAATTCGCGATTAGAACTTCAAAGTCCAATGCCGAGCATCCGCGGGAAGAAAGCGTAAGATCATGTCGGCAAGGTATCCGATCATTTCGGTCACGGGCTCGTCAGGCGCCGGCACGACCTCCGTCAAACGCACCTTCGAGCAGATCTTCCGCCGCGAAGGCATCAACGCCGCGTATATCGAAGGAGACGCGTTTCATCGCTACGACCGCGCCGAAATGCGCAAGGTGATGGCTGAAGAGGAAGCCAATGGAAACCTTCATTTCAGCCACTTCGGGCCGAGCGCCAACCTGCTCGAAGAGCTGGAGGAGGCGTTCAGCAGCTACAGCGCGCGCGGCACGGCGAAAACCCGCCATTATGTGCATGACGAAACCGAGGCAGCGCTCTATGGCCGCCCGCCCGGCATGTTCACCGAATGGAAGCTGATGCAGGCGCACAGCGATCTTCTGTTCTACGAGGGCCTGCACGGCGCTGTCGTCACCGACAAAGTGAACGTCGCCCGGCACGCCGACCTGAAGATCGGCGTCGTTCCGGTGATCAATCTCGAATGGATCCAGAAAATCCACCGCGACCGCGCCGAGCGCGGCTATACGACCGAAGCGGTGATGGATACGATTTTGCGCCGAATGCCGGACTATACCCGCTACATCTGCCCGCAGTTCACCGAGACGGACATCAATTTTCAGCGCGTTCCAACCGTCGACACCTCGAATCCGTTCACGGCGAGGTGGATCCCGACCGCTGACGAATCGATGGTCATCATCCGTTTCGCGAAGCCAAGGGGTATCGATTTCCCTTATCTGGCTACGATGATCCATGACAGCTTCATGTCGCGCGCCAATTCGATCGTGATCCCCGGCAACAAGCTCGATCTCGCGATGCAGCTGATTTTGACGCCTTTCATTCTGCAACTCGTCGAGCGGCGCAAGCGGCTGACGCAAGGACGAAAAATTGATGAACGTGCTGGCGAAAGTTTCTGAGAGGGCGACGCACCCCGAGATGGCCAACGCCATCCGCGCACTGGCGATGGACGCGGTCGAAAAAGCCAATTCCGGTCATCCCGGCATGCCGATGGGCATGGCCGACGTCGCCACCGTCCTGTTCACGCGATTCATGAAATTCGATCCCGCGGATCCAGCTTGGCCCGATCGCGACCGGTTCGTGCTGTCCGCCGGCCACGGCTCGATGCTGCTCTATTCGCTGCTCTATCTACTCGGCTACCCCGACATGAGCCGGACCGAGCTCGAGCGCTTTCGCCAGCTCAATTCGAAAACGCCTGGCCATCCCGAATATGGCCATACGCCGGGCGTCGAAACGACGACCGGCCCGCTTGGCCAAGGCCTTGCAGCCGCGGTCGGCATGGCGATCGCCGAAAAGCTGCTCGCCGCGCGCTACGGCGCCGAAATCGCCGACCATCGCACTTATGTCATTTGCGGCGACGGCTGCCTCATGGAGGGGGTCAGCCAGGAAGCCATCGCGCTCGCCGGCCATCTCAAATTATCCAAGCTGATCGTTTTGTGGGACGACAACGGCATCACCATCGACGGCAAGATCCAGCTCGCGGACTCGGTGGATCAGCTGGCGCGTTTTGAGGCCGCGGGCTGGACCGCGTCGCGTGTCGACGGCCACGATCCTGAAGCCGTCGCCGCCGCGCTCGAAGCCGCGCAATCGGCTGAAAAGCCGGTGCTCATCGCCTGCAGAACGATTATCGGCTATGGCGCGCCGACCAAAGCCGGAACCCATGGGGTGCATGGAGCGGCGCTCGGCAAGGACGAGGTGGCGGGAGCCAGGGCCGCGCTCGGCTGGACCGCCGCTCCGTTCGAAATCCCCGCACATATCAAGAAAGCCTGGAGCGAGGCGGCGAGCCGCGCCGCCGACGCGCGGACGGCTTGGGCGGAGCGCCGCGCCAAGCTCGATCCGGCGATCAGAGCGCGCTACGATTCCGATATTAGCGGCGCGATCGAGCCTGGCGTCGCCGTGGCGGTCAAGGTTTTCAAGAAGGCCGCGAGCGAGAGCGGCGCGGCGCAGGCGACGCGCATTTCATCGCAGAAGCTGCTCGACAGGCTGAGCCCGGCGCAGCCCAATCTCATCGGCGGATCCGCGGACCTCACCGGCTCCAACAACACCAAAGCCGCGGACATGCGGCCAGTCACGGCCGGCGATTTTTCCGGCCGGTACATTCATTACGGCGTTCGCGAATTCGGCACGGCCGCGGCGATGAATGGCCTCGCCCTGCATGGCGGCTTCATACCCTATGGCGGAACTTTTCTCGTTTTCTCCGACTACAGCCGCCCCGCGATCCGCCTCGCCGCGCTGATGGGCGTCCGCGTCATCCATGTCCTGACTCACAATTCGATCGGTCTTGGCGAAGACGGGCCGACCCACCAGCCGGTCGAACACCTCGCCGCGTTGCGCGCCATTCCGAACCTCCTCGTTTTTCGCCCCGCCGACGCGGTGGAAACGGCGGAAGCCTGGGAGCTCGCCCTCAAAGCCGGAACAACGCCTTCGGTCTTAGCGCTCACGCGGCAGAACCTGCCGCTCGTCCGCCGGGCGCATACGGCCGAGAATCTGTCCGCCGCGGGCGGCTACGTTCTACGCGCGCCGGAGGGCGAGCGCGACGTGACCTTGTTCGCGACGGGCTCTGAGGTTTCACTGGCGGTCGAGGCGTCGGAGCGCCTTTCCGGCGAAGGCGTCAAGGCCGCGGTCGTCTCGATGCCCTGTTTCGAACTTTTCGCCAAGGCGCCCCCCGCCTATCGGCGAAGCGTGATCGGAACGGCTCCGCGCGTCGCGGTCGAGGCCGCCGTCCGGCAGGGCTGGGACATCGTGCTCGGGCCGGAGGATGGCTTCATCGGCATGTCGTCATTCGGCGCCAGCGCTCCTGGCGGCGCGCTCTTCAAAAAGTTCGGAATTACAGTCGAGGCGATCATCGATGAGGTCCACGCCCGGCTGGCGCCGAAGAAACAGTGAAGGTCGCGCCAAAGCGGCATGAAAAGCGGCGGCGATCGATCGGTTTGGCAAGGAGAGGAAACGGTCAGTCGCGATGACGCTTCGCGATTGCCTTCGGGGCATCGACTGGTATGGCTGAAGAGCCGGGCGCAGGTGGCGTCGCAACGCCGGCATCTTCAATGTGCGAGGGAGAATTATCCATGGCCCGAATTACGCTTCGTCAATTGCTCGACCACGCGGCCGAACACGACTATGGCGTTCCCGCCTTCAACATCAACAATATGGAGCAAGGCCTCGCGATCGTCGAGGCGGCGGCCTCGGTTGACGCGCCGGTCATCATACAAGCGAGCCGCGGCGCGCGCGCCTACGCCAACGACATCATGCTCGCCAAGATGATCGAAGCCTTGATCGAGATGTATCCGGACATTCCAGTCTGCATGCACCAGGATCATGGCAATGGCGAAGCGACCTGCCTCAGCGCGATCCAGTATGGATTTTCGTCTGTCATGATGGACGGCTCGCTCGAAGCGGACGCGAAGACGCCCGCCTCCTACGATTATAATGTGGCGATCACCGCCAAGGTCGCTGATTTCGCCCATCTCGTCGGCGCCTCGGTCGAAGGCGAACTCGGCGTTCTGGGCTCGCTCGAGCATGGCGCCGGCGAAAAGGAAGACGGCCATGGCGCGGAAGGCAAGCTCAGCCGCGAACAGCTTTTGACCGACCCCGACCAGGCGGTCGATTTCGTGCTGCGCACCAAAGTCGACGCGCTGGCCATCGCGATGGGAACCTCGCATGGCGCCTACAAATTCTCGCGCAAGCCCGACGGCGAGATCCTCTCGATGAAGGTGATCGAAGAGATCCATGCCAAACTGCCGAATACACATCTCGTGATGCACGGCTCGTCATCGGTGCCGCAGGATCTGCAGGATATTTTCAACGCCAATGGCGGAGCGATGCGCCAGACCTTCGGCGTGCCGGTCGAGGAGATCGTGCGCGGCATCAAACACGGCGTGCGCAAGGTCAATATCGACACCGACTGCCGGCTCGCCATGACCGGGCAGTTCCGCCGCGTCGCGACCGAATTCCGCGATGAATTCGATCCGCGCAAATTTTTAAAGCCGGCGATGGACGCCATGCGCGCCGTCTGCAAGCTGCGCCTGGAACAGTTCGGCACGGCGGGCAACGCCTCGAAGATCAAAGTCCTGCCGATGGCCGCGATGGCCAAGCGCTACGCTTCAGGCGCCCTCGAGCCCCGCGCGCAATTGCAGCGCTCCGCCGCGGAATAGGCGACATCATCAAAGGGAGAGTTCTCATGGCGGCCACAAAAGAACCCAAATCCCGCTCTCGCTATTCGGCGGGCGTCATGGAATATCGCGAGATGGGATATTGGCAGCCGGATTATGTCCCGAACGATACCGACATCATCGCGTGCTTTCGCGTCACGCCGCAAGATGGCGTCGATCCGATCGAGGCGTCGGCGGCCGTCGCGGGCGAATCATCGACCGCGACCTGGACCGTCGTCTGGACCGACCGTTTGACCGCCTGCGACAAGTACCGGGCGAAATGCTACCGGGTCGATCCGGTGCCGAATTCGCCCGGCTCATATTTCGCTTTCATCGCCTATGAGCTCGATCTTTTCGAGCCGGGCTCGGTTTCGAACCTCGCCGCCTCGATCATCGGCAATGTGTTCGGCTTCAAGCCTCTGAAAGCGCTGCGTCTCGAGGACATGCGCTTCCCGGTCGCCTATGTGAAGACCTTTCAGGGTCCGGCGACCGGCATCGTCGTCGAACGCGAGCGGCTCGACAAATTCGGACGCCCGCTACTCGGAGCGACCGTGAAGCCGAAGCTCGGTCTCTCGGGGCGCAATTACGGCCGCGTGGTCTATGAGGCGCTGAAGGGCGGCCTCGACTTCACCAAAGACGACGAGAACATCAACTCGCAGCCGTTCATGCATTGGCGCGACCGGTTCCTCTATTGCATGGAGGCGGTAAACCGCGCGCAGGCCGCGACAGGCGAAGTCAAAGGCACCTATCTCAACATCACCGCCGCCACCATGGAGGACATGTACGAGCGCGCGGAATTCGCCAAGGAGCTCGGCTCCGTCATCGTCATGATCGATCTCGTGATCGGCTACACCGCGATTTAGTCAATCGCCAAATGGGCGCGCAAGAGCGACATGATCCTGCATCTGCACCGCGCCGGGCATTCGACTTATACGCGACAGAAGATTCACGGCGTCTCATTCCGCGTCATCGCCAAATGGATGCGCCTCGCCGGCGTCGATCACATCCATGCCGGCACGGTCGTCGGCAAGCTCGAAGGCGACCCCGCCACGACGCGCGGCTATTACGACATCTGCCGCGAAGACTTTAATCCGCAGCAGCTCGAACATGGCATCTTCTTCGATCAGCACTGGGCCTCGCTGAACAAGTTAATGCCCGTCGCCTCAGGTGGCATCCACGCGGGTCAAATGCATCAGCTGCTTCACCTCCTCGGCGAGGACGTCGTACTGCAGTTCGGCGGCGGCACCATCGGCCATCCGATGGGCATCGCGGCGGGAGCGACCGCCAACCGCGTCGCGCTCGAAGCGATGATTTTCGCGCGCAACGCCGGGCGCGACACTTTGGCCGAAGGACAAACGATCCTCGAGGAAGCGGCGCGAGGCTGCGCGCCGTTGAAGCAGGCGCTCGATGTCTGGCGGGACGTCAGTTTCAATTACGCGTCGACAGATTCTCCGGATTTCGTCCCGTCTGTGACCGCAGCGGAATAATAAGGATTTTGCGATGCGCATCACGCAAGGCTGCTTCTCGTTTCTTCCCGATCTCACCGACGACCAGATCCGCACCCAGGTGCAATATTGCATCGACAAGGGCTGGGCGGTGAACATTGAATATACCGATGATCCCCATCCGCGGAATACCTATTGGGAGATGTGGGATCTGCCGATGTTCGACATCAAGGACGCCGCCGGTGTGATGCTCGAACTCGACGCCTGCCGCAAGGCGCATGCCGGCCGCTACTACATCCGCCTTTCGGGGTTCGATTCCTCGCACGGTTGGGAGAGCGTGCGCATCTCCTTCATCGTCAACAGGCCGAACAACGAGCCGGGCTTCCGTCTCCTGCGCACCGAAGGGCCTGGCCGCACCCAGATCTATTCGACGCAATCCTATGCGGTCGATCTTCCGGAATCGGAGCGCTACGAAGCGTAAGACGGGCGCGCCTTTTGGCGTCCCTCAAAAAAAACGGCGAGGCCCGCAATCATGCCGTCAAACGATGACGCGACCGAAGGCGCCTCCGTCTTTGCGCCGCAAACCATCGATCTTCGCGCCGAACTGCAGGACACCCACGCGCAGGAGGTTCTCGATCAGCTCGACCGCGAGCTCGTCGGCCTCGCGCCGGTCAAGGCGCGCATCCGCCAGATTTGCGCCCTGCTCGTCGTCGACCGAGTGAGGCGCCGCCTCGGCTTTGTCTCCGAGACGCCGACGCTTCATATGTCATTTACCGGCAATCCCGGCACCGGCAAGACCACGGTCGCGCTGCGCATGGCGGAAATCCTGCACAAGCTTGGCTATGTCCGCAAAGGCCATCTCGTGTCGGTGACGCGGGACGACCTCGTTGGGCAATATATCGGCCACACGGCGCCGAAGACCAAAGAAATACTCAAAAAGGCGATGGGCGGCGTCCTGTTCATCGACGAGGCCTACTATCTCTATCGCCAGGAGAACGAGCGCGACTATGGTCAGGAAGCGATCGAGATCCTGCTGCAGGTGATGGAGAACCAGCGCGAGGATCTCGTCGTGATCCTCGCCGGCTACGCCGCCCGCATGGACCAGTTCTTCCGCTCGAACCCCGGCTTTCGCTCGCGCATCGCACACCACATCGACTTTCCCGATTACGCCGACGCCGAACTGATGTCGATCGCGCGGACCATGCTCGCCGCGCAAAATTACAAATTCAGCCCCGAGGGCGCGAAAGCGTTCGAGAGCTATATCGAGGCGCGCCGCAAGCAGCCGCTTTTCTCCAATGCGCGCTCGATCCGCAACGCGCTCGACCGCGCGCGGCTTCGTCACGCCAATCGCTATTTCGAGCAGGACGGTCCCGTCCGGGTCGAGGATTTGATGACGATCGACGCCGCAGATGTGCTGGCGAGCCGCGTTTTCGGCGCCATTCCGCCCGACTGAAGAAAAGGCCACGCCGCATGACTCCGCTGATCATCGCGCCTTCCATCCTGTCCGCTGATTTCGCAAAACTCGGCGATGAGGTTCGCGCCGTCACCGCCGCCGGCGCCGATTGGATCCACGTCGACGTCATGGATGGCCATTTCGTCCCGAACATCACGATCGGTCCGGCCATCGTCGGGGCCCTGCGGACCCACACGAGCCTGCCCTTCGATGTCCACCTCATGATTGCGCCTTGCGATCCCTATCTCGAGGCGTTCGCGGAAGCCGGCGCCGATCTCATCGCGGTCCATGTCGAGGCGGGTCCGCATCTGCACCGGTCGCTGCAGGCGATCCGCGGGCTCGGCAAGAAAGCGGGCGTCGTCTTGAATCCGGCGACCCCGGCGGCGGGCGTCAAACATGTGCTCGACCTTATCGACCTGGTGTTGGTGATGTCTGTCAATCCCGGCTTCGGCGGCCAGGCTTTCATCCCCTCGGCGATCGACAAGATCGCCGAGCTCAAAGCGATGATTGGCGATCGTCCGATCCGCATCGAGGTCGACGGCGGCGTCAACCCGGAAACCGCTGCGCTGGTCGCCGCCGCCGGCGCCGATACGCTCGTCGCGGGATCGGCCGTCTTCAAGGGCGGCCCGGATCGATATGCCGCCAATATCGCGGCGATCCGCGCGGGCGCCGAAGGAAAGCCGCGCCGCGATGCCGCTTGAGGCGCTGATCTTCGACGTCGACGGGACGCTCGCTGAAACCGAGGAATTGCACCGGCAAGCCTTCAACGAGACTTTTCGCGCTTTTGGCCTCGATTGGATATGGGACAAGAAGATTTATCGCGATCTCTTGCGGGTCGCCGGAGGGCGGGAGCGCATCGCTCACTATATTGACGAATACGCCCCGCCCGGCGGCGCAGGCGCAGTTGAAAAACTGCGGCAAATGCACGCCGAAAAGACCCACCGCTATGCAAGGCTCGTCAGAATCGGCAGCGTCGCCGCGCGGCCAGGTGTGGGCCGGCTGATCGAAGAGGCCCATGACGCGGGGCTGCGCCTCGCCATAGCGACGACGACGAGCCCGAGCAACGTCGAGCCTTTGCTCGACGCGTTGATTGGACCCCGTGCTCGCCGCTGGTTCGGCGTGATCGCCGCCGGCGACATTGTGCCCGCCAAGAAGCCGGCGCCCGATGTCTACGCTCATGCGCTGAATGAGCTTCGCTGCAACGCCTCGGACTGCGTCGCCTTTGAGGATTCCGCTAACGGCGCCGTCGCGGCGCGCCGCGCAGGCCTCGCCGTGGTGGCGACCCCAAGCCTTTATTCCAGCGAAGATGATTTTTCCGCCGCCGCCAGCGTTTTGAGCGACCTTGGGGAGCCTCGCGAACCGCTCCGCCACATCGCGGGCTGGCGCTTCGGCAAAGGATTCGTCGATCTCGCCGGTTTGCGATCGATGTTAGAGGCGTCGGCGGTGACGGGGTCCCGCGTTCGCGGCGTTGAAATTGACTTCGCAGGGAAAGCGCCCTTATAAGACGCGTTCCTTGCCGGACCTGATTGCTGCGCTTTCGCTAAATAATGCGCGGGGATGCATCTTTGGGTGAGCGGATAGCTATTTTTAAAGGAACGGAACGGTGAAGCGGACATATCAACCCAGCAAGCTCGTGCGCAAACGGCGGCATGGGTTTAGGGCCCGGATGGCGACTGTAGGCGGCCGCCGGGTCATTGCGGCGCGCCGGGCGCGCGGCCGCAAGAAATTGTCCGCCTGAGCTTGAACCGCCGGCAGGGCGGCTGGCATAAAACAGGCAAACCGGATTTGCAGGATCTTCCGCCCACGGCAGCGCCGCAGCGCCTGAAACGACGGGCGGATTTTTTGCGCGCCGCAAAGGGAAAGCGGTTTCATGCCAAGCCGTTCACACTGCAGGCGGCGGCTCGCATTGACCCTGGCCCGAACGAGGCGCGCCTCTGCGGCGACGTCCCGCCGCGCTTCGGCTTTACGGTGACGAAAAAAACCGGGAGCGCGGTTGTTCGCAACCGGATCCGCCGCCGTCTCAAGGAGGCGGTGCGCACGACTTCCGCCCTTCCAGCGCGGGCCGGGCATGACTATGTACTGATTGCGCGCATCGAGTTCGCTCCGCTTGGCGTTCGCTTCGCTGCGGGCTGAGCTTTTTCGCGCGCTCGGGAAATTTGACGCGGGCAAATCGAAGGCAGAGGCGTTGCGCCCAAGGGCGCCACATGCGAATTCGGCTCCACAAAAAGGGGACGCTCGCGGCAAAGACGCATCGAAGCAAACAGAGCCCTGACCCCAGCATTCGCGGCCGGAGCCGGCGTGCGTGTGACAACGCCGCGGGCTAAGCATCGAAATTCAATCCGGCATTGACGCCGGAAATTCGCACAAGGTCTGATCATTGATGACGAAGGATTCGTTGAATCTTTATCTGGCGATCGGCCTGTCCTTTCTGGTGATTGTCGGCTGGAGCTATTTGTTCGCGCCGAAGCCTTCGGACCGGGCGCGGCTGGCCGAGACGCAGCGCCAGGCCCAGCCGGCGGGCGCCCCCGCGCCGGGCGCGCCGGCCGTTTCGCGCGAGCTTGCGCCGCTCGCCGCCGCGCCCGAGACCAGAGCCCAGACCCGCGCCCAAGCCCTCGCCGCTGCGCCGCGCATAAGAATCGACACGCCGGCGATCGCCGGCTCGCTGTCGCTGCGAGGCGCGCGGCTCGACGACGTCGCGCTCAAGGCCTATCGCGAGACGGTCGATCCCAACAGCCCCAATATCGTCCTGCTGTCGCCGCCCGGCGCCCCCGACGCCTATTACGCCGAGGCCGGTTTCCTCGCCCCGGCTGGCTCTGCGCCCGGCTCGGACCTGGCTTTGCCCGGCCCCGACACGCTGTGGCGGGCCGATCGCGACGTCTTGACCCCGCAAAGCCCGGTGACGCTGACCTATGACAATGGCGCGGGCCTCGTCTTCCGCCGCACCATCGCGGTCGACGCGCGCTATATGTTCACCATTTCCGACCGCGTCGAGAACAAATCGCAGCAGCCGGTCGCGCTCGCCCCTTACGCGCTGGTGACGCGCCACGGCGTGCCGAAGACCGCCAATTATGCGGTGCTGCACGAAGGCTTCGTCGGGGTCATCGGCGACGGCGGCGTCGAGGAGTTCAAATACGACAAGATCGAGAAGGAGGAGGGCGCGCAAAAGACCTTTTCGGGGGTCGGCGGCTGGCTCGGCTTCACCGACAAATATTGGGCGGCGACGGTCATCCCGGCCCAGAGCGCGCCGATCGAGGCGCGCTTTTCGGCCGGGCTTTTTGGCGCCGAAAAGAGCTATCGCGCCGATTTCGTCGGCGCGGCGCAGATGATCGCGCCGGGCGCTTCGCTCGAGACGATGAGCCGCCTGTTCGCCGGCGCCAAGGAAGTGCATACGCTCGACAAATATCAGGCCGATCTCGGCATCAAGAAATTCGATCTGCTGATCGATTGGGGCTGGTTCTACTTCATCACCCGGCCGATGTTCCGGCTGCTGCACTTTCTCTATACGCTGACCGGCAATTTCGGCGTCGCCATCCTGATCGCCACGGTGATCGTCAAGGGCCTGTTCTTCCCGCTCGCCAACAAGAGCTATCTGTCGATGGCCAAGATGAAGGGGGTGGCGCCGCAGATCGCGGCGATCCGGGACAAATATCCCGACGACAAGATGAAGCAGCAGCAGGAGACCATGGCGCTCTATAAGCGCGAGAAGATCAATCCGGTGTCGGGCTGTCTGCCGATGCTGATCCAGATCCCGGTGTTCTTCGCGCTCTATAAAGTATTGTTCGTGACGATCGAGATGCGGCACGCCCCGTTCTTCGGTTGGATCAGGGATCTGTCCGCCCCCGATCCGACCAATATTTTCAACCTGTTCGGGCTGTTGCCTTTTGATCCGACGCAGCTGCCGGTGTTCGGCCATTTTCTCGCCCTCGGCGTCTGGCCGCTGTTGATGGGCGTGTCGATGTTCGTGCAGATGAAGGCCAATCCCGAGCCGGCCGATCCGACGCAAAAGCAGATCTTTACCTGGATGCCGGTGATCTTCACTTTTACCTTGGGCGGCTTTCCCTCGGGGCTGGTCATCTACTGGACCTGGAACAACATCCTGTCGGTCGCCCAGCAGACGCTGATCATGAAAAAGGCCGGCGTCAAGATCGAGCTGTTCGACAACATCGCCGGCATGTTCCGCAAAAAGGCCACAGGGTGAGTGAGCGGGCTCGCGACGTGGCGGCGGGCGAGCCCGACTTCATGGAGGCCGGACGCAAGCTCTTCGCGCAACCATGCGATTTTCTCTGGGCCGCGAACTCAGTAAACGGGCTGCCGCCGCCCGGCGCGCCGGAAATCGCCTTCGCCGGCCGCTCCAACGTCGGGAAGTCGTCACTTCTCAACGCCCTGACCAATCGCAAAACCCTGGCGCGCACGTCAAACACGCCTGGCCGCACGCGGGAGCTTAATTTCTTTGGGCTCGGCGGCGACATCTCAAGCGCCAGGCTGCGCCTGGTCGACATGCCGGGCTATGGCTATGCCGTGGCGTCAAAGCAGCGAATCGCCGAATGGACCGCCTTGATGCAGGATTTTTTGCGCGGCAGGGCGCGTTTGCTGCGTGTCTTCGTGCTGATCGACGGCCGCCATGGCCTGAGAGCGCCCGATGCCGAAATGATGGATCTGCTCGACCGCTCGGCCGTGTCTTACCAGATCATTTTAACCAAGCGCGACGAGGTCAAGGCGAGCGAACAGGACCAGCGCATCGAGGAGACGCTGAAAGCGCTGGAACAGCGTCCAGCCGCGTTTCCGGATGTAATCTTCGACCTCATCGCAGACCTTTGCTGGCGTCCCTGAGCTGCGCGCGGCGATCGCGAAGCTTTTGGCCGAGCGCGGCTCATGATTGCCGGCATGACTGCGTTGAGCTTGTCACAACAAGCGCCTAGATAAAGCGTCCCCAAACGAAGCGGGCGCCATCGCGCGAAGCAAATTCCGGCGAAATAGTCGACGCAGGCGAATCAATGAACGAAGCGAGCATCGCAAGCGACCAGGAAAAAGCCCAGGAGCAAGCCGCAATCCTGATGCAGGCTTTGCCGCATATGCTGCGGTATGACGAGGCGATCGTCGTCGTGAAATACGGCGGCCACGCCATGGGCGGCGAAAAAGTCGCCCGTGATTTCGCAAAGGACATGGTCCTGCTCGAACTCTCTGGCGTCAAACCGGTTGTCGTTCACGGCGGCGGGCCGCAGATCGGCGCCATGCTGAAGAAGCTCGGGATCAAGTCGGAGTTTTCGGATGGATTGCGGGTAACCGACAAAGCCACGATCGAGATCGTCGAAATGGTGCTCGCCGGCTCCATCAACAAGCAGATCGTCGGCTTCATCAACGCGGAGGGCGGCCACGCCATCGGGCTCTGCGGCAAGGACGGCAATATGGTCATCGCCAAAAAGGCGCCGCAGACGAGCGAAGCGGTCGATCTCGGCTTCGTCGGCGAGCCCGCCAAAATCGACACAATAGTGCTCGACCAGGTGCTGGGCCGCGAACTGATCCCTGTACTCGCCCCGGTCGCGGCGAGCGAAGACGGCGAGACCTATAATGTCAACGCCGACACTTTCGCCGGCGCGATCGCCGGCGCGTTGAAGGCCAAAAGGCTTTTGTTCCTGACCGACGTGCCGGGCGTGCTCGATAAGGACAGGAATTTGATCAAGGAATTGCGCGTCCACGAGATCCACGCGCTGATCGCCGACGGGACCATTACGGGCGGCATGATCCCCAAGGTGGAGACTTGCATTTACGCCCTGGAGCAAGGCGTCGAAGGCGTCGTCATCCTCGACGGCAAGACGCCGCATGCGGTGCTGGTCGAACTTTTGACCGACCATGGCGCGGGAACGCTGATCACACGGTGAAGGACGCGAACCAACCTTTCGTGAAAGACGGCGTCGCGGACGCCTCCGATCCGGCCGAGGCGCCGGAGGCGCAGCGCAGGCTCCCCGCCAAGGCGTTTGCGCAAAAGGACATCTGGGTTTTCGATCTCGACAACACGCTCTATCCGGCGGACAGCGATCTCTGGCCCAAGATCGACGCGCGGATCACGCTGTTTCTGGCGCATCTTTTTGGCCTCGACGGCATGTCGTCGCGCGCTCTGCAGAAATATTATTATGAGCGCTACGGGACGACGCTGCGCGGCCTGATGGAGGAGCACAGAATCAGCGCCGAGGCCTATCTCGACTTCACGCATGATATCGACCGTACGGGCCTCTTGCCCAACCATTCGCTGGCAACCGCGATCACCGCGCTCCCCGGCCGCAAACTGATCTTGACCAATGGCTCACGGGACCATGCGCTGCGCACGGCCAGAGCGCTCGGACTCGACACGATGTTCGAGGATATTTTCGACATTGTCGCCGCAGATTTCGTGCCCAAGCCGGAAGCCGCCACCTATGAGCGCTTCTTCGACAGGCATGACGTTGATCCCAAACGCTCGGTGATGTTCGAAGATATCGCGCGCAATCTCGTTGTGCCTCATGCACGGGGAATGACGACGGCGCTCGTCGTGCCAAAGCCGGGCCAGATTGACCACCGCGAAGCCTTCGAGATCATGCGCGAGGCCGCGCCGGCGCATATCGATTTCATCACCAACGACCTCGAGGGTTTCCTCGCCGGGATCACTGCCGAATTGAACGGTTACGCCCCTCAGGCGCCGGAAAGCTGAGCGCAGGCGGCGCAAAGCCGCCGTTGATCGCGCCGAGCGAACCCTGTAACGCGTTGCTCAGCCCGTTTTGAAACGAAAGAGCAAAAGATGCCGCACACCGCCCTCGAAACGATCATCGACGCCGCCTTCGAGGATCGCGCCAATGTCAACGCCGGCACCCAGGGCGAGACACGCAAAGCCGTCGAGGCCGCCCTACACCTGCTCGACGCCGGAAAACTCCGCGTCGCGGAAAAAATCCCGGGCGCCGTTGGGCCGAACTCCTGGCAGGTGCGCGAATGGCTGAAGAAGGCCGTTCTGCTGTCTTTCCGTCTCAACGATGTGGCGGAGATTGCAGGCGGCCCGGGCGGCGCGACCTGGTGGGACAAGGTCCCCTCGAAATTCGCTGGCTGGGGGCCGAAGCAGCATGCGGCGGCAGGATTCCGCTCCGTGCCGAACTGTGTCGTGCGGCGTTCGGCCTATATCGCGCCGGGGGTCGTCCTGATGCCATCTTTCGTCAATCTTGGGGCCTTCGTCGACAGCAACACCATGGTCGACACCTGGGTGACGGTCGGCTCCTGCGCGCAGATCGGCAAGAATGTGCATCTTTCGGGCGGCGTCGGCATCGGCGGCGTGCTGGAGCCTTTGCAGGCCAATCCGACCATCATCGAGGATAATTGCTTCATTGGCGCGCGCTCCGAGATCGTCGAGGGCGTCGTCGTCGGCGAAGGCTCGGTGATCT
This sequence comes from uncultured Alphaproteobacteria bacterium, assembly GCA_963789645.1. Taxonomy (GTDB): domain Bacteria; phylum Pseudomonadota; class Alphaproteobacteria; order Rhizobiales; family Beijerinckiaceae; genus Methylocapsa. The sequence continues at coordinate 279,904 of CAWBLM010000015.1, forward strand.
CGATGGGGACCTTCATTTCCGCCTCGACCAAGATCATCGACCGCGCCACGGGCGAGATCCATATCGGCCATGTGCCGCCGTTCTCCGTCGTCGTCTCCGGTAATCTGCCCGGAAAGCCTCTGCCCGACGGCTCGCCCGGCCCTTCCCTCTATTGCGCCGTCATCGTCAAGACTGTCGACGCGCAGACGCGGGCCAAGACCGCGATCAACGATCTGTTGAGAGACTGATGGCCGGGTTGCCGCCCGCCTACATCGCGCGCTTCGGCTTCCGCACCGATGAAGGGCTTCTGGATGCCAGAACCTGGCGGGAAGGCGCGGCGCTGCTCGCCGTCATTTTCGCGGCCCTGACCGCGATCTGGCTTTTTCTAGAGCCGAACGCCTATCGCGAGTTAACCCGCGCCTCGCCCCTATTCGAATGGAAGGTTTTTCTGACCTTCGTCTATTTGCTTTTCTACGCCTTCGCGGTCCTGTTCATCGGCATTTCGTTTTATAATTTGTCCGCCAAACGTTTGCGCGCGAGGAAACTGCCGACGGGGCTTGCCGGGCTCGTGCCGCTGGCGGCGCTGTTTTCCAGTGCGGCGCATTGGCTGCAGCCGCGGGTGAATGAATATTTATCCTATTGGTATGTCGCCGCCCTCGACGCGCTTCTTGTCGGGGCGATCGTCTGGACCCTGCTGGAGCTGGGGTTCAGGGCGCCGCTCGGCCTCAAATCGCGGTAAACGAGTTCCGCTACCACCTCTCCCGGTTTGAACTTCCGGCGAAAAATGCGCTAAGACAGCGCATCGCGCATCGAGCCGTCATCATGACCCACCCTGCCCGCCTGGAGACATTGGCTGACCTTCAGAGTCGAGATCGATTGCATCGATTCCGAACTGCATCAGCTTTTGATCAAGCGCGGCGAGATCATCCATAGGCTGATCGAAGCCAAGGCGCGACAGGGCGGCGGCTCGGCTTTCCGGCCCGGACGCGAAGCCGACATGATGCGCGCACTCGTCTCCCGCCACGAAGGGCTGTTGCCGCTCGACACGGTCGAGAGCATCTGGCGCATCATCATCTCGACCTTCACCTATGTGCAATCGCCCTACAGCGTGCACGCCGATATTTCGGGCGGCGACGCCAAGATGCGCGATTGCTGCCGCTTCCATTTCGGCTTCACCGTGCCTTATGTCGCGCATCAAGGAGCAGCCCGCGTCATCGACGCGGTGGCGAACTCCAAAGGCGATCTCGGCCTGGTCCGCCTCGAGGGGGGCGTGCTATCCGGGCCTTGGTGGCGAGGGCTGAAACAGCCGCAGGCGCCAAAAATCATCGCGCGGCTGCCTTTCGTCGAGCGGCCGGACCATCCGGCGGGGATGCCGCTGTTCGTTGTCGCGCAGCCGCTGGCCGAAGCCGCCGCGCGCGACATCGTGCTCTATGATGTCGAGCTCGATGGCTGGCGCAAAGCGCCGCCTTCCCATATTGAGGCGATCGCCGCGGATATTGTCGGCGCCGCGGCGGATGGCGAAAATCTCTCGCTGCTCATTGCGGCGGCGGACGGCGCCGTCGACGCGCGGCAATTGCGCGAGGCGCTGATCGCAGCCGGCGCGGACGAGCCCCAAATCGCCGAAATCGGCGGTCATGCGGCGCGTTTTGCGGTGCCAGAGGCGAGGGACCAAACAGAGTCTGTCGCAGCGGCGCAATGACATTCTCTCGGAGTTTGCTTTCATGACCAAGACGGAGGGCGCCCTGCGCCCGCGCCCGCGAGCGAGCGTCTTCAGCATCGACCGCTATGTTCCGGGCAAAAGCTCGGCGCCGGGCGTCGCCAAAATCTATAAGCTCTCCTCGAATGAGACGCCGCTCGGCCCCTCGCCGCGCGCGAAAGAGGCGTTTTGCGCCGCGGCCGATCGTCTCGACGCATACCCGGACGGAACGGCGCGCGCCCTGCGCGAGGCGATCGGCCGAACATTCGGACCTCGATCCGGCCCGCATCGTCTGCGGCACGGGCTCCGACGAATTGCTCCATCTCCTCGCCGCGGCCTATATCGGCGAAGGCGACGAAGGCGTCTTCACGCAGCACGGATTTCTCGTCTACAAGATCGCCATTCTCGCCGCCGGCGGAACGCCTGTCGTCGCCAAGGAAACCAACTTTACGGCCGACGTCGAGGCGATCCTCGCGAAAGTCACGCCGCGCACCAAAATCGTGTTCATCGCCAATCCGAACAATCCAACCGGCACCTATCTGCCGATCGCCGAAGTCGAACGGCTGGCCGATCGCCTGCCGCGCGACATCCTGCTCGTCGTTGACGCGGCCTATGCGGAATATGCGACCAAAGCCGATTATGCGGCGGGCGAAGCGCTGGTCTCGACGCGGGAAAATGTCGTGATGACCCGCACATTCTCCAAAATCCACGGGCTCGCCTCGATCCGGCTCGGCTGGTGTTACGCGCCCGCCGAGGTCTGCGACGCGCTCAATCGCATCCGGCTGCCGTTCAATACCAGCGGCCCGGCGGGCGCCGCCGGAATCGCGTCGCTCGAAGACAAAGGTCACCTCGAGAAGGCGATCGCCCACAACGATCTGTGGCGCGGCTGGCTGGCGCGGGAGATCGGCGCGCTCGGGATCAAGACGACGCCGAGCGCTGGCAATTTCCTGCTGCTGCATTTCGACGAGGCGACGCAGGCGGCCGACGCCGATCGGTTTCTCACATGCCGCGGCCTTATTCTGCGCGCGGTCGGCGCCTATGGTCTGCCGAACTGCCTGCGTCTGACCGTCGGGACCGAAGAGGCGGACCGGCTTGTCGTCGAAGGGTTGCGCGACTTCGCTAGCGGCGCGAAAGGCTGACCCAATTGCCCGATGGTCTCGGGCCCGCGCTGAGCGAGCCTCTTTTCGAAAGCATAACCATCATCGGCGTCGGGCTCATCGGCTCGTCGCTCGCGCGCGTCATTCGCCGCAAAACGCTGGCGCGCGAAATCGTGGCCTATGACTCTTCACCGAAGGTGCGCCGTCGCCTCGGCGAAATCGCCATCGCCGATCGGGTTGCGGAGACGCCAGCCGAAGCCGTCGCCGGCGCCGATCTCGTGATCCTCTGCGCGCCGGTCGGCGCGATGGGCGAGATTGCCGAAGCGATCGGCCAGCATCTCAAAGCCGGAGCGATCGTCTCCGATGTCGGATCGGTGAAAGTTTCGATCATCGCGGCCGTCACGCCGCATTTGCCGCCTTCGGTTCAGTTCGTTCCAGCCCATCCGGTCGCCGGCACGGAGGAATCCGGACCGGACTCGGGCTTCGCTACACTTTTTCTCAACCGCTGGACGATTTTGACGCCCCCCCAAGGAGCCGATCCGAAGGCAACCGCAAGGCTGGCGGCGCTTTGGCAAAGCGCAGGGGCCAATGTCGAATCCATGGCGCCAGAGCACCACGATCTCGTCCTCGCGATCACCAGCCACGTGCCGCATCTCATCGCCTATAATATCGTCGGCACGGCCGCCGACCTCGAAGAAGGGACGCGGTCCGAAGTGATTAAATTCTCGGCCGGCGGCTTTCGCGATTTTACCCGCATAGCGGCGTCGGACCCGATCATGTGGCGCGACATTTTTTTGAACAACAAAGAGGCCGTCCTCGAAATGCTCGGACGATTCAGCGAAGATTTGATCGCCTTGCAGCGCATGATCAGGCGCGGCGACGGCGAGGGCCTCGAGAGCCGTTTCACCCGCACGCGGGCGATCCGGCGCAGCATCATCGATCAGGGCCAGGAAACCGCCGCGCCCGATTTCGGGCGCAGAGCGAAGGACGAGTGAGCCGCGCGCCTGATCTTGCAAAAATTGCAGACAATGCGAATGAGATCGTGCTTAAAGGCGCAGACCGCGCCAGCCGCCATCGGCAGACGCTCGACACGCTTGGATTGAAATTGATGCGCAGAAATCTAATAGCCGCCGTTCTTCTCTCGCTTGCCTGGCATTCCGGCGGACAGGCGCAAGACGCCGCCGCGCCGCAACCAACTCCGCTTAAAAACGCGCCCGCGCCGCGGAGGCAGACATTCGGCGATTGGACGCTGATCTGCGCGACGGCGCCAGGCGCTTCAGAAGAAAGCTGCGAAGCCAACGTCGCGCTCCAGCCGGGAGATCAGCTGCCGGCCGTGGCGAAAATCGCCTTCCTGCGCGGCACGAAGGATAAACCGCTGCGGCTGGTGGCTATCGTGCAGGCCAATCTCACGCTCGAGCCCGGCGTCGAGATCGCCTTCGATCCCGCCAAATCGGGGATCATTCTGCGGTTCAGGTCCTGTCTCAACACCGCCTGCCTCGCCGACGCGGAACTGTCGGCGGATCAAGCGCAGAGCTTCCGTTCGCTGACGCAGACGGGCCGGATGACGATCAAGAACGCCGGGGGCGAGACGCTGTTGCTTGAGGTGCCGTCGAAGGGCCTCGATCAAGCCCTCGACGCCTTGCTGGCGCAAAAAGGAAAAGGATAGTCCGGCGCCGCCTCGCAGCCGCGCCGGATCTTCATCCACGCCTTAGCTTGGCCGCCCAGGCGGCGTCCCGGGAGAAGGCCCTCAGTCCTTCTTTTGGGATCGATGCTCCAGAAAGAAACGCAGCATTTCGCGCGAGGCGTCGGGACCATAGGGGTCTGTAAAGGAGCCTTCCCGATTTCCGCCGGACCAGGCGTGCCCCATGTCCTGGATCGCCCAGTATTCGACCTGCGACGCGCCGCTCGAATCGGCGATGACGGTGCGCTCGTAGGCGACGCCGCCCTTCGATCGGCCCTTCAGCTTCGTCTCGACGACGCCGTCGAGCCCAGCGCTGGCGAAGGCGACAATCAGATCCGCGTTAGACGGATGAACGGTGCGGTCGGCTCCGCCCTGAAACACGATCGTGCGCACATTCGTCCCGGGCGCCGATAGCGCATCAATTGCAGCGCCGTGGCGCATGGAGTTGAACGCCGTCGCGATGTCGGTCGCGGCGCCGCAGGGAAGGCCGGAGTGGATTCCTGCCGCCTTGAACAAATCCGGATAGGTCGCGCCCAAAATCGCCGCCATCGCGCCGCCGGCCGACAAGCCGGCGACGAAGACCAAATCTGGATCGACGTCGAACTCCGACATGATCTCACTGGTTATGCCGGCGATGATGCTCGGCTCTCCGGTTTCCCGCTCCTGATTTTTGACATGGAACCAATTCCAGCACGCCATTTGATTGGCGCGCGCCGATTGCTCCGGATAGGCGACGAGAAAGCCGCGCTCCTGCGCCAGCTTGTTCATGCCGGTGCCTAAGGCAAAATCGTCGGGATCTTGCTTGCAGCCGTGCAGCATCACGATCAACGGCAATCGCTCGGCTCGCGCGACGCCCGCCACTCCACTCGGAACATAGAGTTTATAGTCTCGCGAACCGGCGTCGCTTTCATATGTGCGGCGTAAGAACTGCGCCCCTTCTGGCGTCGGGACAACTCTCTGGCGAACGATCTCCGGCTCGACCGGCAGGCCCCAGCCCGGAACGATGTGGCGCTGGAACATTTCCATGACTTCGCCCATTGGCGAAGCTTGATGCGCGTCTTCCGCCAAGGAGCCGGGAACAGCCAAGCCCTTTTGAAACGCGGAGAACGCGCTCAAGAGATCCGCGGCCGGATTCGAGGGTCGGGGCTCTTCCGGCGCGATCCCGCTCTCCGATGTCGAGTTCGGCCGCCGGGCCTCAGCGAAGCCTTTGCTCTCAATAATTCCCTCCAGAGCGACGCGCGGCGGCTCTGAAGCTTCGTTGGGCGCAAAACCACCTGGAACAGGCTCGGCGCGGCGTTTCGCCCGACCCTTGCCGTTCGACCCTTTGTTCGAGCCTGCGTCTTTGCCCTGCCCGGCGAGCGCCGTCTGAATTGCCTTCGTCGCCTCGGTCAAATCATGAAGCGGCGTATGTGGGGTGACTTTGCGGAGAGCCACATCGAGAATGGATTTCATTTTGCTTGATCCTTTTTTCAGGGCGGCCAAGACCATTTCAAAAGTCCCTCTTCAAAAAAGAACGACGAAAAGGCAGTCAGCGAATGCGATCAGCAAGCGCTGTCTTGACCGTTTTGCTCGCCTGAAGAGCTCCAAGAACGGTGATCGCCTCAATGGTGGCGCAGGCGAGTTCAGGAGGAACGTCTTCGGCGATGATGGCGAGGCCCACGACCTTGATGCTGAGCATTTCGCCCGCAGACCTAACCGCTTCGAGATCCTCCCTGGTGTAGTGCCGCAGCCCAAGTTCAAAGGTTTGCCGCACGATGGTTTGATTCACGGCCTCCGCGTGCCGCGCGAGCTGATTGCGGATCGCCGTTCTGATCAAGTCAGTACGATTGGAGTAAAAGCCTTCACGGACCAGGAGATCGATATGGCCAAGGTCGACGTAACCAAGGTTGATCGTGATCTTTTCGCTGTCGCACGCTCGCAAGCGATGAATTTCCGCGCTCATAACCTTTTCTCCATCCATCTGGATGGTATATGGATGGATTTAATTTATTTCGCAAGTGCGAAATGAGGTTGTTCACAAGAATGCTACCAGCGGCGCTGGAGGCAGACGGACCGCTCGGCATGTTACAGCTCACCCTTAGCATGCGTCGGGCCCACAAGTTTGACGAAGGCGCCCGCTTTGTCGTGACCAGAGCGTCGTCCGTACGCTAACGCCTCAGCCCAAAGTCCGGTTGTGAGGCAAGCTGACGCACTTTATGAGGTATTAGGCTGCAAACCTTTCGGAGGCCTTTACGCTGGACATGATCTCCAGCGGAGCGCATCTCTCGTTGACGCTGTGCGCCCGCAAAGCAACGAGCGCCGAGAGCGTCGTTTCAAATGTAAAGGAGAATTGTGATGGCAAAGGGTCAGCTTCGCAGCAATCGCGAGGAGAAGAAGCCCAAGAAAGATAAGCCGAAAGAGGCGGCCGCCCCGAATCCGTTGAAAACGGGCTCGCCCGCGAAGAAGAAATAGGCCGAATTTCTTCCACGGCCGCCCGAAACGGCGGCCGAAGTGGCGACTTGGCTTTCGCATGCCGCTTCAATTAGCCCTTTTCGCTCGAAAAGGACGGGTTCGGCAATTCGCCATGATCATCCGCCCCCGCTAGCGCGCCAATTCCCGTTGTGGCGAGGGCTTCGTCCATTTGAGAACGGGGTTGCGTGCGGCTCTGGTTTCGTCAAGCCGCCGGCGCGGGGCGTGGATCGGAGCTCCAAGGAAGCGCTCCGTCTCGCCGCCGAGCGCCGAGAGGGCGAGATCGCGCAAGGTAGCGATGAAAAGATCCAGCGAGGCCTTCGATTCCGACTCCGTCGGCTCAATGAGCATGGCCCCATGCGCGACGAGCGGGAAATAGATGGTCATCGGATGATAACCCTCATCGATCATCGCCTTGGCGAAATCAAGCGTCGAGAGCCCGGTCGGCTTCAGCCAACAGTCGTCGAACAGCACTTCATGCATGCAGGGCTTGTCGCCGAACGGCTGAGTCATCAGATCGCTGAGGTTGGCGCGAACGTAATTGGCGCTGAGCACCGCGTCTTCCGAGGCCTGCCGCAAGCCGTCGGCGCCATGCGAGACCATATAGCTCAAGGCGCGCACGAACATGCCCATCTGGCCGTGGAATGCGGTCATGCGGCCAAACGACCGCGACTGGTCGTCGCAGTGCTCGACGAGGCGAAGCCCCGCCTCTTCCTGGCGCAGGAAAGGCACAGGCGCGAAAGGCGCCAGCCGCTCCGACAGCACGACCGGCCCTGCGCCGGGGCCGCCGCCGCCGTGCGGCGTCGAAAAGGTCTTGTGCAAATTGATGTGCATGGCGTCGACGCCGAGATCGCCGGGCCGCGTCTTGCCGACGATCGCGTTGAAGTTTGCGCCGTCGCAGTAGAAATAAGCGCCCGCCGCATGCATCGCTGCGGCGATCTCGACGATATCGCTCTCGAACAGCCCGCAGGTGTTCGGATTGGTCAGCATGATCGCGGCGACCTCGGGTCCAAGCACAGCCCGCAGCGCCGCGAGGTCGACCTTGCCGTCGGCGCCGGCCGGAACCGGGCGCACTTCGAAGCCAATCAGGGCCGCGCTCGCCGGGTTCGTACCATGCGCGGATTCCGGAACCAGCACGATTTTGCGGGTCGCGCCCTCGCCTCTGGCCGCGATGGCGGCCTTGATCGCCATCATGCCGCAGGCCTCGCCATGCGCGCCGGCCTTGGGCGACATGGCGACCGCCGGCATGCCGGTCATCTCCATCAGCCAGCAGGCGAGTTCGCCGATCAGCTCCAGCGCGCCGGGGACCGTCGATTGCGGCTGCAGCGGATGGATGTCGGCAAAGCCCGGCAGCCGCGCCATCGCCTCGTTGAGACGCGGATTATGCTTCATCGTACAGGAGCCGAGCGGATAGAGCCCCGCGTCTATCGAGTAGTTCTTTTGCGACAGACGCACATAATGTCGCATCGTTTCGGGCTCGCTGAGGCCAGGCAGGCCGATCGGCGCCGCGCGCTCGAGCGCGCCGAGCCTTGATTCGAAGGCCGCCGGCTCGTCGAGGTCGACTCCGGTGACATCCGGCCGGCCGATTTCGAAGATCAGGCCTTCCTCCAGGAAGAGCCCGCGATTGGAAGTGAAGGTTTGTCCAACCCGCGCTGAATCGGCGGTCTGGATGGGATGCTCGGGCCGATTTAGCATGACAGAGCTCCCTTGAGGGCGGAGGCGAAGGCCGCGCGATTGTCCGGCGTATTCACTTCGCTCGAAGCGACGAGCAGCAGATCGTCTAGATTTTCATTCGGCCAGAGGCGCGAGGCCGGAACGCCGCCAAGTACCCCCTTCTCAGCCAGGCGTTCGACAAGCGCGTCCGCTCGCAAGGGCGTGCGAAGGGTGAATTCATTGAAGAAGGTCTGATTGAGCACCTTGACGCCCGGAATGGCCTCAAGCCTGCAGGCGAGATCGACGGCGTTGGCGTGATTGATGCGCGCGAGGCGCCCAAGGCCGGCTTCGCCGAGCAGAGTCAGGTGGATGGTGAAAGCGAGACAGCAAAGACCCGAATTGGTGCAGATGCTGGAGGTCGCCCGGTCGCGCTTGATGTGCTGTTCTCGCGTCGACAGGGTGAGCACGAAGCCGCGGCGGCCATCAGCATCCAGCGTCTCGCCGCAGAGGCGCCCCGGCATCTGGCGCACGTATTTCGATCGCGTCGCGAAAAGGCCGACATAAGGGCCGCCGAAATTCAGGCTGTTGCCAATCGACTGGCCTTCTCCGACGACGATGTCGGCGCCCATTTCGCCCGGCGGCTTGATGAGGCCGAGCGAGACCGCCTCGGTGAAAACGGCGATGAGAAGCGCGCCCTTCGCCTTGCAGATCGTGGAGAGGCCGGAAAGATCACGCAGATTTCCGAAAGCATCCGGATTCTGGACGACGACGCAGGACGTCTCCGAATCGATCTCGCCCGCGAGATCCTCCTGCGCCAGCACATCGGGCTTGAGGCTCATCACCTCGTCGCCGGTCATCCGCGAAACCGTGCGAACGACCTCGGCGTAATGCGAATGCAGACCGCCGGAAATCACCGCTTTGCGCCGCTTGGTGATGCGGTGGGCCATCAGGACGGCCTCGATCGTCGCGGTCGAGCCGTCATACATCGAGGCGTTGGCGACATCCATCGCGGTCAGGGCCGCGACCTGGGATTGGAATTCAAAGATCGACTGAAGCGTCCCCTGCGAGATCTCGGGCTGATAGGGCGTATAGCTCGTCAAGAATTCCGAGCGCTGGATCAGGTGATCGACGCTGGCTGGGATGTGGTGCTTGTAGGCGCCGGCGCCGACAAAGAACGGAGCCGATCCGGCAGAGAGGTTTTTTTCCGCCATTCTCGTCAACAACCGCTGCGTCTCCATTTCGGTTCGGCGCAAAGGCAGGTCGAGATCGCGGGAAAGCCGCTTATCGACGGGAATGGATTCGAACAGGGCGTCGATGTCTTTGACGCCGACGCGCGCCAGCATGTCGGCGCGGTCGTCAGGCGTTAGGGGCAAATAGCGCATGGTGTTCCAATCGAGTTACGATCTTCGTGGTCGCGCGCGTGCTAAAGAAACGCCGCTAATCAGCCGAGTGTTTTGACATAGGCCTCATAAGCCTCCGCATCCATCAGGGACTCGAGCTCGGCGGCGTCGGAGAGTTTGAGCTTCAGGAACCACCCCTTTCCGCTCGGGTCCTCGTTGACGAGGGCCGGCGACTGCTCGAGCTCTTGATTGATCTCGACGACCTCGCCGGAGGCAGGGGCGTTGACGCCGCTGGCGGCCTTGACGCTTTCGACGACGGCGGCCTCATCGCCCTGCGCCACTGCCTTGCCGAGCACTGGAAGCTCGACGAAGACCACGTCGCCGAGCTGCGATTGCGCGTAATCCGTGATGCCAACGACGGCCGCGTCGCCCTCAACGCGGATATATTCATGATCCTTGGTGTAACGAACGATCGACATCAAGCTCCCCTGAAGTAGGCGTGCGGCGTGAACGGCATCGGCGCAATCGCTGCAGCCACAGCTTTGTCGCGGACCAGTAAATGGACCGGCGCGCCGATCTTGGCGACGTCCGCTTCGACATAGCCCATGCCGACCGGACGGCCGAGGCTCGGCGCGAAGCCGCCCGATGTCAGGACGCCGATCCTGCGCCCTTCAAGCGTTCTGACTTCGGCCCCTTCGCGCGCCGGAAGTTTGCCGTCTATGACAAAGCCTACTCGGCGGCGCGACGCGCCTTGGGCGATCGCCTGCGCGATGCGCCGGTATCCGGGAAATCCCCCCTGCTCGCGGCGGCGTTTCGAGATCGACCAGAGCAGGCCGGCCTCGACCGGATTGGTGGTCGCGTCGATGTCGTGGCCGCAAAGGCACAGACCCGCCTCGAGCCGGAGCGAATCGCGCGCGCCGAGGCCGATCGGCAAGACTTCCGGATCGCTGAGCAGGGCCTTGGCGAAATCCCGCGCCGCAGCTGCGGCGATAGAAATTTCGAAGCCATCTTCTCCGGTGTAACCCGAGCGCGAAATTCGCAGAGCGACCCCGTTGGCGGCAAAATCGCCGGAGGTCATGAACGTCAGGTCCGTGACGCCGGGGACCAGGCGCTCCAGCGCCGCGGCCGATTTCGGGCCCTGCAAGGCGAGCAGCGCGCTGTCGTCCAAAACTGTCAGGGCGCAGTCAGGCAGGGCGCTGGCGATATGGGTGAAATCGGCCGCTTTGGCGGCGGCGTTGACGACGACGAACAGACGCTGGCGGCCAAGCTCGTCCGGAAGACGCGTAACCATCAAATCGTCGAGGATATGGCCGCTCTCGTCGAGGAATTGGGTGTAGCGCATCTGGCCGGGGCGAAGCGTCTCGATGTCGCCAGGGACCAGCGTTTCAAAATCCCGCGCGGCGGCGACCCCCTCGACTATCGCCTGCCCCATATGCGACACGTCGAACAAGCCTGCATGGCTGCGGGTGTGGATATGTTCCTGGATGATGCCGGCCGGGTAATGCACCGGCATGGAGTAGCCGGCAAAAGACACCAGGCGCGCGCCGAGCGCGAGATGCAAATCGTGCAAAGGGGTGCGCTCGAGGGCGGAAACGGCGGGACGGACGGTCATTAGATCCTCGGACAGATGAGCGCCAACAGGGCCTTCGCCCGGCACATGCCGCGCGAGACCTTAAGCCCCCTCTGTCCTGCGACCTGAGAGTGTTCCCTTGCTCGGCCCAAAGCGGTTCGCGCAAGGTTGCGTCCGTCGGTGGATTCTCCGCGATGGCGGAAAATCTCTTTCCAGAGCGTCATCCCCCAGCGGTCCATGGGCCTGAGCGTTTCCGGGGCGGTTGCGCCTTCGGCGCCGGCTCATCAACACGCGAGCCGAACTCTTCCGCTGGGATGTTTTCGACGCCTACAATATCGGCCGTTGGCCGCAAAAAGTCAATGGTGCATCGCAATAATCACGGGTTCGGACGCCGCTATTTTTGCGGATTTTGTGCGCCATGAAAACCCGGCGTTCAGTTGGCTTCGGTTTGCTTTTGATCCTTCGCGGCGGGTTTTTCGGGACCCTCGTCGATGCCGACTTTGATTGTGTAATCGTGCTCGGTGTGATCCTGTCTGAAAGGAACGAGGAGAGGCTCGGTAACCAGCTGGAACTCTGTCTGGGCCTGCCCTTGGGGAATTGTCGCCGCGACGCGATAAAGCTTTGTAACGATTGGTTGATTGTCTTTCATATCGATTATAGCGACGCGCAAGGGAACGCTGAAGCTTGCGGGCGTTCCGGCCGGACCGAGCAGCACGTTTCCGGCGATTCCCACCTTGATCGCAAGCTGATCGCCGGAGAGCTCGCATTGGCGGACCGCGTCGCCAAGCGCGTATTGGTACCGCAGATTCATGTTCGTCGGCGGCGAGCCCGCATACGCCTGAAAAGCGGCCGTGCCGTCAAGAACAATGATCTCGGGACAGAACAGATGGTGACCCTGCGACCCTTGCGAGCCGGCCTTGTCATCTTGTTGCTCGTTTGATCGCTGGCCGGGGAAAAGGTTTTTCAAGCCGTCGAACAGACCGCCGGAATCAGCCGCGGCGCCGCCGATAAAACCGCTCAGGCCGAGCGCCGTAATGGCGACCATCCCCGCACCGGCGCATTTTTCTCCGGCTCGAGAAGATCCGGAAAGGACCCAAGCTCTGTCCTTTATCGCTTTTTTCCTGCTTGAACCTGCGTCCGCCGCGCTCCAAAACGCTTTTGCGCCGCGGATCAAATTGCTCAGTTGCATCCGAAGACAGCTCCTGCTCAGACCATGCGGACGTTTTCGTCTACCCCACTTCGCGCAAAAGCTCCAGGGCCTTGCCGCGCGCGGCGAGGATCATCCTTCGCCCATTCACCGGGAAATGGCGAGAACAGTTCGCCGCAACGGCTGGAGGCGTCTCAAAAGCCGCTGATCGAATCGCTCGGCGCGATCGGGATCGATGCCGTTTTCGGCGTCCGGGTCCAGGTGTCGGCCGCGCCGAAAACGGTCTTCAGAATCGATGGCGCATTGGAGAGGCTGACAAAAATCATCAACGGCGTGAGCGAAGCCAGCGTCGCGACGTAGCGGGAAAAAGAGCCGCGCCGCAGCGAGAGATAAGGCGTCAGGGTCATGCCGATCGCGACCATCGCGACCAAGAATGCGATCACGCCGAGGATTGGCAGATAGGCGGTTGGATCGCCTTCGCGAAACGCAAGGCTCGACAGCAGAGCGCCAGTTGCGATGGCGGCGCAGGGATAGAAGGCCTGGACGAGAATAAGGAGGCTTGCAGAAAATTTGCGCCGGATGGTCCAATCCGAGGTCCAGATCTGTTTCAAAAGCTTGCGCGCGACCTGAACGAAACCATTCGACCAGCGCCTTTGTTGGACGCGCCAATGCTTGACCTTATCGGGCACGAGACCGGGTACCGGCGGATCCATCGAAAACAACCCGCGCCAACCGGCGATTTCCGCGCGCACCGTAAGGTCGAGGTCCTCGCACAGCGAGTCGGAGGACCATCCGCCGGCGGCTACGATCGCGGCGCGGCGCCAGACGCCAGCCGTGCCATTAAATTGGAATAGCCACCCTGCGCGATAGCGGGTTGCCTGCTCGAGGACGTAATGGGCGTCGAGCATAAGGCCTTGTGCGCGAGTCAGCCAATTGGCGCTGGCGTTGGCAAATTCGCAGCGCGATTGAATGAAGCTCGCCTTGGGGTCGCCGATCAGTGCCGGCATGACCTTGCGCAGCCAGTTCGCGGGCGGCCTGAAATCGACGTCGAGCACGGCGACGTAAGGCGCGTTCGAATGAAGAAGCCCAGCGGCGAGCGCGCCCGCCTTGTAGCCGCTCCGGTCGCCCCGGCGCAGGTGCAAGACGTCGAATCCGCGGTCCTGCAGCTCGCCAATCACGCGCGTCGCGATTACGCTGGTCTCGTCGAAGCTGTCGTCAAGCAACTGTATATGCAGCCGGTCGCGCGGCCAATCGAGCGCCGCGGCGGACCGCAGGGCGCCAATGACTGTTTCGGGTTCGTTGAAAACGGGGATCTGCACGAGGACATGAGGCAGATCGGCGTCGGTCAGAATGAGATGCCGGAGCGGCCGGCCCAATTTCCTGCCTGTGACCCGCTCGAAAATATTGATGCCGATCAGCGCAAGAAATCCGCCGGCGACGAAAAGGAGACCCAATACGGATATCACAAGGGTCGCATCGCTCAGCAGCGTCAAAAAATCAGTCAAGGTCAAGCAACAACCCCCGAAGTTCAATCTCGTCATCCGCTTCGCCGCGCTTGCGCGCCGGAGGGAACGATCTGTCGTTCACTGCCCGATCACCGCCAACAAATGGGCGAAGGTGTCGCCGGAGGATTGGCCCCAGACCTTTGCGCGTTGCGCTTCAGTTGGAGCGACTGCTCAAGCGACTTCTGCGGACAGAAACACTCAAGCTTGAAAAAGCATCGAAATGAACGTCGAAACAACCAACAAATTGCAACAGATTGTTGCAGGAATTGAGTGAGCGTCAGCTAGGAAAGTCTTAACATTACCAGAGTCTTAAAAGCGCCTTATTTGTGGCCAGGTCAGGTTGACGCGCTTCTATTTGACGCGTTTGACTAAGGAGCGCGCTCCCGCGTCTTCGGCGCTTTGACTTCGACATGCGCTAAGATCTTGTCCACAAGCCGAATGGGCAGGATCCGTCCAAGGCGCGCGAGAAGATACAGCGGCCAAGGAAAAGCCACGATCGCCTTGCGGCGGTCGAGGCCGCGGCGAATGATCCTGGCGGCTTTCGCGTCGGAGATCTCGAGCGGCTTCATGGCCTCGATGCTGTCGTTCAAGGGCGTCTTTACGAAGCCGGCGATGACGAGACTGACGCAGACGCCTTGGGGCTCGAGGCGGCCGCGCAGCGACTCGGAATAGGCGTGCACGCCAGCTTTGGTCACGCAATAGGCCGGCGAATAGGGGAGACCGCGCAAGCCAGCGATCGAGCCGATGAAAGCGAGGTGACCGCTTCGCCGCGCGCACATTGGCGCGAGCAGTGGTTCGACCGTATTGAGGACGCCCAATAGGTTTGCGCTCAAAACGGCGCGCACAGCTTGCGGATCCTCAAACAGTTCGCCTGGCGCGAGACCTGTCGTAATTCCAGCGTTGGCGATGCAAAGATCAAAGTTCCGGCGGGAATCGGCCGCGGCGATCCATTGCGCCATGGCGTCCTGATCGCGCACGTCCAAAAACGCCGTTTCGACCTCGGCGCCTTGCGCGCGCGCAAGCGCCGCGACCGCCTCGAGCCGGTCCCGATCGCGCCCGATTAGCGCCAAAAAAGCGCCGGGCTGGGCATAGGCCAGCGCCAGCGCGCGGCCGATGCCGCTCGACGCGCCGGAGATGAGGATAGAGCGACTGTTCATGTCAGAGCGGCGCGGCTTCGATGGGCCGGATCGTCGCCTCCGCCAATATGGCGAGTTCGCCGTTTGGGCCATGCGCCATCAGACGCACGAGCAGTTCGGGGCGCGGGTCAAATGTGGCGCGCGCGACGCGTCCGGTAACGCTGATCGCGCGCCCGACGAAGATCGGACGCAAGAATTTGCCGGACAGCCTGCAAATAGCGACATCGCGCCGCCACCGCCGCAGCGCAGGCTCGAAGCAGCTCATCATCAGCATGCCATGGATGGGTGGCGCCTTAAGGCCCAGAGCGGGGGCGACGGCGGGATCGAGATGCAGCGGATTGTCGTCGCCCGATGCCTGCGCGTAGCGCGCGAGGCTCTCCGGTCCGAATGGCCCGAAATCGGTTTTGCCGATGGTCTCGCCGACCTTGGGCCAGTCGCGCGGCGGGCCGGCTTGCGCGTCAGCCATGCGCGGCCGTCGGGACAAGGCGCAGAATGGTCTCGAATCGAGCGCAGGACTGTCCCTGCGGCGTCGAAATCTCCGCATTGACGATCAGCCGCAGTGGTTCGTTGGCTCGCCTGAAGCTGAAGGCGAGCCGGTAATCGGCGTCTAGGGCGAGCGGGCACTCATAGTCGAAGCTCTGGGCCTCGTGGACCGGCAGATACGCTGGCCGGCCAATCATGCGCTCGAGGGTTAGCCGGACCTCCTGCATGGTCAGCCAGCAAAAAGGATAGGTCAGCGGCACGGCCGGCTCGCCCAACACCCGGCTCGCCAGTTCGTCCGCGGCGCCGTGCCACGCAGAGTCGCCGGCCGCCCGCTTGAAAGCGGCGACTCTCTCTGCGTCGGTTCTGACCAAAATCTCGGGCAGCTGAACCGGCGCATCCGCACCGGCCTCGCGCGCGGTTCCGCCAAAATCCTTGGCGGTCATGCCGCCTCGGCGCGACGCACGACGAGACTGGCGTTGATGCCGCCGAAGGCGAAGGAATTGCTGAGAGCGGTGCAGATCGGCATGGGCCGCGCCTCGTTCGGTACCGCATCGACCGGGCATTTGACGTCAGGCTCGCGCCAATTGATAGTCGGAGGCGCAACGCCCTCCCGAACGGCGCCGATGGTGACGACAAGTTCGAGCGCGCCGGCGGCGCCAAGGCCATGACCATGGATCGGTTTCGTCGACGAAATCGGCAGTTGCGGCAGACGCTGGCCAAACACCATGCCGAGCGCCTCGGATTCCGTCAGGTCGTTGACCGTCGTCCCGGTCCCATGCGCGTTGACGTAATCGATCTCCTCGTCGGAGCAACCAGCGTCCTTGAGCGCCTGGCGCATGCACGCCGCAGCGCCTGCGGCGTCAGGGCGAACTTGGTCTCTGGCGTCGGCCGTTGTCCCGTACCCGGCGAGTTCGACCAGCGGCTTCGCGCCCCGGGCGCGCGCGGCGGCTTCGTCCTCGAGAACGAATACGCCGGCACCGGCGCCGAGAATCATGCCGTTGCGCCCTTTGGAAAACGGCCGGCACAGGTCCGGCGTCAGAACTCTGAGCGCCTCCCAAGCCAGCATGGAGCTGTTGGTGATGCAATCCTCCGTTCCGCCGACGATCGCGCGATCGACCAGCCCGGAGCGTATGAGATGCGCTCCAATCCCGATCGCCTGGGTCGCCGAAGAACAGGCGCTGGCGACGGCGAAACACGGCCCTTTCGCGCCGTAGCGGATGCTGATGTTGGACGGCGGCGAACTCGGGATGAGACGAGGTACGGTAAGCGGATTCGGACGTCCCTGCTCGACGAGGGAGAGGTAAAGTCCATCCTCGAGGGTGTGCATGCCGCCGACCCCGGTGCCGATGATCGAAGCGGTGCGCGGGCCCATCGGCTCGGCGCGCGAGAGACCAGCTTGCGCGATCGCCTCGTCCGCGGCCGCCAGCAGATATTGCGTGACGGGATCGCAGAACGCCAGCAGGCTTTCCTCAAGATGCGCGGCGGGATCGAACCCTTGCACTTGCGCCGAAATCTTGATGCGGCCGCGATAGGGCCGATTGAATTGGGTTTCTCCGACGCATGACCGCCCATCCCGCGCCGCGCGCCACAAAGCGTCGGCTCCTATCCCCGCGGCCGACACGGCGCCCATGCCGGTGACGACCACCCGTCGCGTTTGCCTCATCTCAGGATTTTTCTTTGATGATATAGGCCGCTATGGCGTCGATCAGGCTCTTGATGTCCTTTGCTTCGTGGAAAGGACCATCCATGGGGATATACACATCGAATTTTTCTTCGATTGCCGTCAATATCATCACGATGTCGATCGATTTGAGATCGAGGCTTTCGATCGTCGCGTCCGGAGTGACCTTGTCGCGATCGATCATTCCTTCCTTGACGATGACGTCCACGATCTCATTGACGAGCTCGGTTTTATCGAGATCCTTCGTTTCCACCGATTACTCCTACGCCAAGCATTGCTAGACAGTTGCGCTCAAAGCCGGCTTTATGCGGGAACGAGCGTTCGTCGAGGGGATTACGCCCGCAGCGCCGACGATAGCTGGACTACGCGCACAATCAGCACAACCGGCGCGCCCGCGTCAACTGCGCGCGCGCTCTTCCCAAAACGAGAGACTCGCCCGAAACCAGACGCTCGATAAAGCGGCCGAAATTGCGGCGGCGCTATCGCCGGGCCAAATGGTTGGTTACGCCAATACGGCGCGGAAATAAAGAGCGCGCAGCCGTCCGACCCCAATCGGATCCTATTTACCGATCACGTTGTCGACGCCCTTGTCACAAGGCGTGATCTGAACCGGGCGCGGCGGAACCAGGCCGGCCGCACGCACTTGCCCTGGAAAACGGTTTCGCGCACCACCGCGGCGCCCGGCGCAAGGGCGAAGACGTTATGATGGCGCCCGCGCGTAGCCCGCCAAAACAGGGCTTAACTGCGGCTTTTTCGCCGCAGTCTTTGAAGCGACTTTTGGAGCGGCACGTGTCCGCCCCAGATCGCATGGCGGCGCCCCGACGCGTGACGATGCCGGCCTCAGCTCGCGCGGTTGCGAATGAGGTCATCGACCACCGAAGGGTCGGCCAGAGTCGACGTGTCGCCGAGCGCGGAAAACTCGTTCTCGGCGATCTTGCGCAGGATGCGCCGCATGATCTTGCCCGATCGCGTCTTCGGCAATCCTGGCGCGAAATGAATGACGTCGGGCGAGGCGATCGGCCCGATATCCTTGCGCACCCAAGTGATGAGCTCCTTGCGCAGCTCATCGCTCGGCTCGACGCCGTCCATCAAGGTGACATAGGCGTAGATGCCCTGACCTTTGAGATCGTGAGGGTAGCCGACGACGGCCGCTTCGGCGACCTTTCCATGGGCGACGAGAGAACTCTCGACCTCCGCCGTGCCCATCCGGTGGCCGGAGACGTTGATGACGTCGTCGACGCGCCCGGTGATCCAATAATAGCCGTCCTCATCACGGCGGCAGCCGTCGCCGGTGAAATATTTACCCACATAAGTCGTGAAATAGGACTGAACGAAGCGCTCATGGTCCTCGTACAAGGTGCGCATCTGGCCCGGCCAGGAATCGGCGATGACCAGATTGCCCGCGCAAGGGCCTTCCAGCACGTCGCCGGCGGCGTCGACGACTTGCGGCTGAACGCCGAAGAACGGCAGCGTCGCCGAACCTGGCTTCAACGCGATCGCTCCCGGCAAAGCGGTGATCAGAATGCCGCCGGTTTCCGTCTGCCACCAGGTATCGACGATCGGACATCTCGAAGTCGCCGACGACGCGGTAATACCAATCCCAGGCTTCTGGATTGATCGGCTCGCCGACGGAGCCAAGAATCCGCAATGAGGCTCGGCTCGTTGCTTTGACCGGCCCGTCGCCGGCGCCCATCAGCGAACGGATCGCCGTCGGAGCCGTATAGAAGATGTTCACCTTGTGCTTGTCGACGACGTTCCAGAACCGCGACACGCTGGGATAGGTCGGCACGCCTTCGAACATCAGCGTTGTCGCCCCATTGGCGAGCGGGCCGTAGACGATATAGCTGTGGCCGGTGACCCAACCGACGTCCGCGGTGCACCAATAGACTTCGCCCGGATGATAGTCGAAGACATATTGGTGCGTCATCGCCGCAAAGACGAGATAGCCGCCCGTAGTGTGGACCACGCCTTTCGGCGAGCCCGTCGAGCCGGAGGTAAACAAAATGAACAGCGGATCTTCCGCATTCATCTCTTCGCATGGGCAATCCGGGCTGGCCTTGGCGACCGCCTCGTCGTACCAGAGGTCGCGGCCCTCGGTCCAGGCGACCTTGCCGCCGGTGCGCTTGACGACCAGCACCGTTTCGACGAGGCCGCTGACTTTCTCGACCGCCACGTCGGCGTTGGCCTTGAGTGGCACTTTGCGGCCGCCGCGATAGCCTTCGTCCGCGGTGATGACGAGTTTCGCCTTGCATCCCTCGATGCGGCCGGCCAAAGAATCGGCGGAAAATCCGCCAAACACGATTGAATGGATTGCGCCGATGCGAGCGCACGCCAGCATCGCATAAGCCGCTTCGGGGATCATCGGCAGGTAGATCGAGACGGTGTCGCCCTTGCCGATCCCTTGCGCCTTTAGAACATTGGCCAGGCGGCAGACCTGGTCGTGCAGCTCTTTATAAGTGATATGTTTGCTTTCATTCGGGTCGTCGCCTTCCCAGATAATCGCGGTTTGGTCGCCCCGTTCGGCAAGATGACGATCGATGCAATTCAAGGAGACGTTGGTGGTGCCGTCCTGGAACCATTTAATCGAGACGTTATGCGGATCAAACGAGGTATTTTTCACCTTGGTGAAGGGCTTGATCCAATCTATTCGCTTGCCATGCTCGCCCCAGAACTGATCCGGCTCGTTCACAGAACTCGCGTACATGGCCTTATATTTCGCCGCGTCGACATAGGCGTGTTTAGACCATTCTGGAGCAACAGGGTAAATAGTGTCGGCCATTGTGCAACTTCCTCCCCGGTGGCGCATTCTCTGCGCCTTCCTCGACAAAAATCAATTATGCGCCCATCAGATGCATAATGCGATCATTTTGCGGCGACATGAAAGACGCCCAGGCTGTTTACGGGCAATCTTTCTGAACTCTCTCAAGCGCTTGCGATATCCCCGAAAGGGAGTAGCTATCGGTCGTCACCTTCCCTTTCAAAGACGCCGCCTTGACTATTAGTTTGGAGCCTTTCTTTAGTTCTTCGACGAAACAACTCTCCTCAGCCGGGTTCTTGATCCAAGCGTTGGAGCCTTTGGCGACGAGGTCGAAATTCGAGCCGCCAATGTCGGCGCGCGCCTCGGCCCCATCCTTCATCGCAAATCCCATGATGATCGACACCTCGTTGCGCACCTTTTCGGCCGGCCGGTTCGAGATGAACAAATAGGCGGGATCGCGCTTCAGCGCGGCCGGCGCGCGCTCCTTCGGGGTCGCCAGCGCATAGCAGGTCTTGTCCTTGCCGCTCTCCGCCAGAAACGCGCCCCAATCGCCATAAGAGCCGACCTGAACCGGCTTGCCGGCTTTCTTGTCGTCGCCGGATTTGGAATCGCCCTTCGCCTCGCCCTCTTTGGCGTCTTCCTTTTTCGGATGGGTTTTTTTAGCCTCGCGCCAGCCCGCGCCTCGATCATTCATGACAGGGCTTGCCTTTGGCGCCGAGCCGTCGCCGGTCGCCGCGAAGCTTGAGGCCGGCAATGAGACCGCGCCAAGGGCGGTTGCGACCGCGACGGCCACGCACGGGAGGTGAAGGAGATGCATGAGGCCAAGACGCTCCTGGTCGATCCGCCGCTGAAAAGCTTTGTCAAGCGGATTGGATATGAGCTCGCGAATTAGGAAAATGCGAAAAAACAAAAACATGGACAGAAAGATTTCGGATTGCGCAAGCGGCGGGGAATTCGCAGGCGGCAGTTCTCTTATAGGCCGAGAGCTGAGCAGGCGAAAGACGCCACGCATTCGGCGCGGGAGAAAATTTCAAGGCCCGGCGCGAAGGCATTGCGCCTTGGCGTCGGTCCCGCGCAGGCGCGAGGATGGACGTCAAAATCTTTTGAACGTCGCCCGCACGCGGACGGCGTCGGCTCGCATCGACAAAAGAAGCTGCAAGGCGATCCGCGCTTTGCGGGCGTCGAGATTTTGCGCCGGAATAAGCCCGCGAGAAATCAGATCGATCTCGCCGCCGGGATAGCCGTAGGAGGCGCGCAGCGTCTCACCCGCGCCCGTGCGGCTGGCGAAAACGACGGGCATGCGTTCGGCGAGACGGCCAAGGTCGGGCGCGACGTCGGCGCAAACGTGCCCCGCCCCTGGCAGGCTCACCACGAGCCCGTCGGCGGCGCCCGCCAGAGCCGCGACGCTTTCGCGCTCAAAGCCTGGCCCCGCCTCGAGAATGGGAACGATGGGCGCGCCGCCGCCATAGGTCAGCCGGGGCATGAGCGCGGCGGGGGCGAGCGCGAAGCGCACGCGATCTTCGGCGACATAGCCGATCGGGCCGAACGGCGCCGAGGAGAAAGCATGGGTGCGAAAGCTGTGCGCCTTGCGGATCAGCGGCCCGGCGTGGATCTCATCGTCGACGACGACGAGCACCCCCTTTCCCCGCGCCACCTCCGAGGTTCCGACGCGCGCGGCGGCGAGAAGATTGGCCGAGCCGTCGGCGCCCGGCTGGTCCGCCTGGCGCATCGCCGCTGTCAGCACGATCGGCGTTTGCGTCTGGGCGAGAAGGGAGAGCGCGAAGGCGGTCTCCTCCAGCGTATCCGACCCATGCGTGATGACGACGCCGTTCGCCGTTTGCGCCGCCTCAGAGGCGGCCTCGGCGATGAACGCGAGATCGGCGAGCGTGAGGCTGGCGGAGGGCTTGGCGAGAAGGTCGCGGGTCTCGATTTCCGCGACGTCGCGAAGCTGCGGCAGCGCCGCGGCGAGGCCGGCGGCGGCGAGATCGACCAATGCGGAGCCCGCCATGGCGATCGTGCCGCCGGTTGCGAGGATGATGAGCCGCGAAGAATTCATGCAAAGAGCCTGTTTGGGCCTCGGTCATGGAGCCGGCGGGAACCGCGCCGGCGGCGATGGGCGCAATCGGTCCGAAAGCGGCCCGGCGTTCTTCGTCCGTCATGACGCCTTGGCCCTTTCCATTCTATAATGGAAAAAACCGCGCCGACATGGGCTTCGTCCGGAGGCGGCGAAAGGGGGCCATCGTGGAAAGCAGCCAAGCTCTCGATCCCACCCGCGCGGCCCAAGCCGTCAAGCTCGGGCTGTTCATCGACGCCGCCTATCAGATGTGGAAAAATCATCCCGGCGTCGCGGCCCCTCCGCCGCCGTCGCAGCTGCCAGACGGCTACAGCTTCGCCGCCTGGGTGCAAATGCGCGACTTTCTGTTCGCAAGCGGCGATCTGCTCTTCTACGGACTGATCGCCCACAGCCCCGACGGCGGCAATTCCATTCTCGCCATACGCGGGACGCAGACCGTCGAGGAATGGCTCGATAATCTCACTTCCTTGGTTCCGGCCCCGTGGACCGGAACGGGCCTCGTCGGCTATGGCTTCAACCGCATCTATCAAACTCTGCGCGTCGTCCCGTTCGAGCCGTCAGCCGTCGCCGCCGCCCCAATGGCGCGACCGCCCGAGCCGGCCGCGCCCTTCGCCCAGCAGGTTGCTAATGTCGTTCGCCAGGCCGCGCGCCCGCCGCTGCGGCCTGGCGAAATGGCGGCTCCGCCGCAAGAGAATTCGATAAGGGTCGCCGCCCACAGTCTCGGGCGCCCTCGCGACGCTCTACGCGGCCGAGAACGTCGAAGTGGGGAAGCTGCGGCTCGACCTGCTCTGCACCTTCGCTTCGCCAAAAGTCGGCGATCACGATTTTGCGGCGAGTTTCGACCAGCTGACGGGCTTCAAGTCCTGGCGCGTCGTCAATCAACTCGACATCGTGCCGAACCTGCCTCCGGTCGGCTTCGAGCATGTGGACACGCTCTATGCCTACAATTCCGGTCTTGTGGTAAATCCTCTGTTGCCGAGCTGCTGTCATTCGCTCGACACCTATCTTCATTTGCTCGATCCAAACCAGCCGCTCCCGCCAGGCTGCCAAGTTTTGCGCGCGTCGTTGGCGAGCGCCAGGCTGCGCGCCAGCCCCGCCCTTGCTGCGGCCGCGCCGCAACGAGAAATCGCCTTGTCGGCGCCCGCGGACAAGGGCGCGACCATAACCATCACAGTGAGGGTCGAGCCCTCGTAACGCAGCGCTCGAGCGGAGCGGCTATTCTAATCGAAGCAACGACGCGGCCAGCGATGCTGGCGGCTCGCCCCCCTTTGCGGTAGTTCGAGGATGATGGTCCGAACTGCGCTCTAGATCCTTCGAGCGCCTCGCATACTGATCATGACAATTTACATTGCCGGCGCGCGAGAAACGCTGATGATGGGGGCGCCAGCGCCGCGAGCTTGAGCCGGGTTCCGATCGCAAACCGGCCTCGGTTATGGAGGAAAACGCCATGACGACCTATGTCACGCTCTACAACTTTACTGAGCAAGGGCTTCGCAACATCAAGGATACGGTCAAGCGCGTGAAAGCGGCCGAGAAAGCCGCATCGGAAATTGGGATCAAGTTGAAAGAAATCGTCTGGACGCAGGGGCAGTACGACCTCGTCGCAATCTCGGAAACGTCGGACGAAACAGTTGCGGGCGCGTTCTTGTTCAACTTGCTCAACACTGGCAACGTCCGCGCTCAGACGCTGCGCGCCTTCACGGCGGCGGAAATGGAGAAGATGCTGGAGCAGGTCGCTTAGCGCCTGAAAGGGCGGCCGGCGCGGGCTCCGGCCGCGCTATTCCGACGGATTGTCGCGTTGTCGCTTTGGCACTGCCTCGACCGCCGCAGCGAGCACATTTCGGACCGTAGCCTGTTGGCAAGGATGACGAGTTGGGGCCCTTCGCCCGTGCACTTGCGGCTTGCCCTTCGGGAGGAATGCATCAAGAAGCGCAAACGCCTCAAGCCGAAGCCCAGAGGTGTTGGGCGGCATACGCGCGCCAGGGTCGCCACGCATTGGCTCGGTCAAGAACTTCCGAAGTGGAACGTCTGCGTCCTTCTTGCTTGGCCATGGCGCGGAGGAGGCCGAGGTCGGCGGCGGGGAAAGCATCCGGTTCGCGAAGTTGCCGGAGCGCTATGTATTGCGCCGTCCATTCGCCGACGCCGCGTATAGACCGCAGCCGCCTGATCGAATCCTCGAGCCCTAGCGTCGCGTCAAAGAGATGGTTGTCCGCCATTGC
This sequence comes from uncultured Alphaproteobacteria bacterium, assembly GCA_963789645.1. Classification (GTDB taxonomy): domain Bacteria; phylum Pseudomonadota; class Alphaproteobacteria; order Rhizobiales; family Beijerinckiaceae; genus Methylocapsa. The sequence continues at coordinate 304,371 of CAWBLM010000015.1, forward strand.
GGCCGCCGACACGGCGGATACCGCCGCCGCGCGGCTACGGGGCTTGCCAAGGGCCGCGAGATCAGCCGCCGCCAGCGTTTCTGGCCGTGGAAACACATGCGTCAGCCCGCCATCCGGCTCCGCCAAGCGGGCGCCAAAGGCGGCTACCAAGCGTCCCGCCAAAGACGTGGCGGCGGACACGGAGATCTGCTGTCCCAGCACCGCGCGGATCGCGAGTTCGAAGCCATCCCATGCGCCTGCAACACGCAAACCGGGCCGCACCGCCACCAATGGGGCAAGCACCGGATCTTTGGCGAGATGCGCGGTAATGGCGAGCGGATCGGCGGCGAGGTCAAACGCGCGGCGTAGTCTTGCAATAATGGCCGGCAAAGCTGAAAGCTTAGGAAATGCCACTGACGCCCGCAGCGCATTCCCTTCCCCGCGCCGGACCTTGACCGTTCCCGTCACGCCCTCCAAGTCCACCGATCGCGCATAGCTGTCGGCCGTGACAATTTCGACGCCCGGGATTGCGCGCCGGCGCAGGAACTCCAAGATAGCGACCCAGTCGTAAGGCGGCTGATAACGCAACAGAAGATCGATCTCTCCCTGCGGTCCCGCCGAAACCTCGGGGCCCTTCGCGCGCCGCAAGGCGCCGGGCGGGCGCCCAAACAGGGTCTGGAAGGTTTCGTTAAATCTGCGCACGCTGCCGAAGCCCGACGCGAAGGCGATCTCGGTCATCGGCAGCGAAGATTCGTGGATGAGTTGTTTGGCGAGCAGAACCCGGCGCGTCTGGGCGACCATAATTGGCGACGCTCCGAGATGCTGGCGGAAAAGGCGCCGCAAGTGCCGCTCGCCAACGCCGAGGCGTCCGGCCAGATCATCGACGCGCGCTTCGTCCAAGGCGCCGAGTTCGATCAGGCTGAGCGCCCGCGACACGGTATTCGACGTGCCGCGCCACGCGCCGAGATCTGGGGCCGTTTCCGGCCTGCACCTGAGGCAGGGGCGAAAGCCAGCCTTCTGCGCCGACGCCGCGGTGAGATAGAACGTCACATTCTCCGAGCGCGGCGTCCGCGCCGGGCAAACAGGCCGGCAATAGATGCCCGTCGACTTGACGCCGACGAAGAATCGTCCGTCGAAGCGGGCATCGCGCAGGCAAAGCGCGCGATAGCAAGCGTCATGATCGAGATCCATCCTGAAAATTTAGGCGCGATCGCGTCCACGTCTAGCGGTTTTCGGACGCCGTCAAGACCTGCCAGAGTATGATCATGTCCGAAAACCGCCAGATGCGAAGGCAAGCTGTTCCCATATCGGTTGCGCCAATATGGAGCAAGCTGATGCCTACCTTCAGTTTCGAACGCCTCGAGACGCCCACCGGCCCGATACTGATCGTCACGGACGACGAAGACCGTTTGCGGGTGCTGGACTGGGAAGACCACGACGAGCGCATGAAGCGATTGCTGCAGCGCCATTATGGCGCGGACGCGATCCAACTGCGCGAAAGGAAAAACCCCTCCCCGGCGCGGCGCGCTCTTCAAGCCTATTTCATCGGCGACATAAACGCGCTAACCGGCTTGGCGATCGCACTCAAAGGGACGGATTTCCAACGCAGCGTCTGGGAGGCTCTGCGCCGCATCCCGGCCGGGCGCACCATCAGCTACGGCGTCTTGGCGAACTGGATCGGTCGCCCCACAGCGACCCGCGCCGTGGGGCTCGCCAATGGCGCCAATCCCATCGCCATCGTCGTGCCTTGCCATCGCGTAATCGGTGCGAACGCTACCTTGACCGGATATGGCGGCGGGTTGGAGCGCAAGCGCTGGCTGCTTGCGCATGAGCGGGCGCGTCCCGCCTCGCTATCGGGGGACGGAATATAGCTGTGACTCAACACCGATTTGTCTGGAAAGCGGGCGTGACAGCGCTCCACCGGCCGGACGGCGCCATAGGGTCACGTTTCAACGCGCCCTCAAGTCTAATCAGGCCTCGGCGGCGGCCTTGGCGGCCTTCTCCGCGGCGGCCGCGGCGGCGGCGGCGCGCTCTTGCGCCTTTTTCTTCGGCTGCGCCTTCTTCGGGTTGTTCTGCGCCTCGCGGGTGAAAACGCCAAGCCCGTCGAGCAGGCGCGCGACGCGGTCGGTCGGCTGGGCGCCCTTGGCGATCCAGGCCTTGGCCTTTTCCAAATCGAGCACGATCCGGTCGGCCGCGTCCTTCGGCCGCAGCGGATCGAAAACGCCGAGCCGCTCGATGAAACGGCCATCGCGCGGCATCCGCGAGTCGGCGACAACGACGCGATAGAACGGGCGCTTCTTGGCGCCGCCGCGCGACAGACGAATTTTCAGCGACATTCGGTTGGTCCTTTCGGTTTCTACACTGTGCAAGTTTTAACCTTCGACAAGGCCGAGGCGTTTTTCGATCCGGCGATGCGGGCGTCGAGACGATCGAACTCGGAGTTGATCTCGGCGAACTGAACCGAATGGTCGGAGGTAGTGCGTTCAACATGACCAAGGCGCGCAACAACGTCGTCGAGCCCATGTTCCACGCGATCAAGTTGCCCGCGCATATGACCCAGATGCTCGAGGATTGGATTTTCGGTCTCGGCCATTACTTCTTCTTTCCGAACGGGTTGAGCCCGCCCAGAAGTCCGCCGCCGAGCCCGGGAAGCTTGCCCGGCGCCGCGCCGGGCCCGGTGCCAAGGCCCCCGCCGAGGCCCGGCAGCTTCGGCGCGCTGGAGACGAGCCCAGAGGGCGGCGCGACGGGTTTTGGCGTCGCGGCCGGCGCCGCGGGGGCCGAAGGCGCGCCAGGCATCGGCCCGAATTGCTTTTGCAGCGCGGCGATCTGCTCGGGGCTTGGTTGCGGCATGCCGCCGCCCGCGCCGGGAATTCCGAACGCCTGCGCCATCTTGCCGAGCGCGCCGCGCTTCGCGCCGCCCATGGCCTTCATCATGTCGGCCATCTGCCGATGCTGCTTCAACAGCCTGTTGACGTCCTCGACCTTGACCCCGGAACCCGCCGCGATGCGTCTTTTGCGCGAAGCCTTGAGGAGGTCAGGGTTGCGCCGCTCCTGCCGGGTCATCGATGAAATAATCGCGCGCTGACGCTTGATGATGCGGTCGTCGAGACGGGAGGCGGCGAGCTGATCCTTGATTTTGGCCATGCCGGGCAGCATGCCCATGATGCCGCCTAATCCGCCGATTTTTTCCACTTGCGCCAGCTGTTCGGAGAGGTCTTCGAGATCGAACTTGCCTTTGCGCATCTTTTCGGCGATGCGCTGCGCCTTCTCGGCGTCGATCGTCTCTGCGGCTTTCTCGACCAGCGAGACGATGTCGCCCATGCCGAGAATGCGGTTGGCGATGCGCGCCGGATGGAAATCCTCCAGCGCGTCCATTTTCTCGCCGGCGCCGAGCAGCTTGATCGGCTTGCCGGTGACCGCCCGCATCGACAGCGCCGCGCCGCCGCGGCCGTCGCCGTCGACGCGGGTCAGGACGATGCCGGTGACGCCGACCCGCTCGTCGAAGCTTTTGGCGAGATTGACGGCGTCCTGACCAGTGAGGGCGTCGGCGACGAGCAGGATCTCATGCGGGCGCGAAGCCGCCTTGATCTCGGCCATCTCCCGCATCAAGGCTTCGTCGATATGGGTGCGCCCGGCGGTGTCGAGCAGGACGACGTCATAGCCTTGCAGACGCGCGGCCTGCTCGGCCCTGACCGCGATCTGCACCGGCGTCTGCCCGGCGATGACCGGCAGCGTATCGACGCCGATCTGGCGCCCAAGCACGGCGAGCTGTTCTTGCGCCGCCGGCCGTTTGACGTCGAGCGAGGCCATCAGCACCTTGCGCTTCATCCGCTCGTTGAGGCGCTTGGCGATTTTCGCGGTGGTGGTCGTTTTGCCGGCGCCCTGGAGGCCAATCATCATGATCGCGACGGGCGGCGCGGCGTCGAGATTGATCGGATCGGCGTCGGCGCCGAGCGTCTCGATCAAAACGTCATTGACGATCTTGACGACCATCTGGCCGGGCGTCACCGATTTGACGACATTGGCGCCGATTGCGCGCCCGCGCACCTTGTCGACGAATGAACGCACGACGTCGAGCGCGACATCGGCCTCGAGCAAGGCGCGGCGCACCTCGCGCAATGCGAGGTTGACGTCCTCCTCCGAGAGCGCACCGCGGCGGGTCAGAGCGTCGAATATGTGAGAGAGCTTTTCCGAAAGCCCTTCGAACATGCGTTTGGTCCCGTTAAAGACCGAGCGCGAAGCCGTTTTCGCGCGACAGCCCGATCATCCGCTATTTTAAAAACCCAACGCCCAACGCGCCCGGGGGCGCCAAGCGCTGCCGGACGTTCACCGCTTGCCTCGAAAGGCAAGTCGGCTTGCGCGTTCAAAACCCTCTGTTTCGGAAGGCCGAGGCGGTTTCTTCGCGCGCCGAGCCGGCAAAGTCAAGAAATTCGAGCGGCGCCGCGACCGCAGCCGTTTGCCGGCGCGGCGGAACATGATAGATCAGACACGCCAAAGGCGAGGATTTTGGCTCGCGCGTCCCGGTAGCTCAGCAGGATAGAGCAACGGTTTCCTAAACCGTAGGTCAGGGGTTCGAATCCCTTCCGGGACGCCAATGAAATCAACGCGATAGGTTATTTTTAGAAGCTTGGGCTAAACTTGAAAATCATTCGGGGTAGCATGCGGGTAACAGATAAATCCTTCAGCTACGGCCGCAAAAGGTAGCGGATGTTCAGGCGAAAGTGATCAGGCGCAACGTGCGCGGTGGTCCGACGCGGAGGCGTGGCCCCGCAGCGGTGGCATGCGGGCCTCAAAGCGCGACAAATTCTAGCTCAAACCACTGGTCGAATTTCGCAAAGATCACGGTCGCGGCGAGGCGACGAACAATTGTAATTCGACGATCAGGCAAAGCCGTCTAACTTATAACACATTTCATCACCTATCAATTTTCCCAGTTGATGGTGCTGGCGAACAGAAACAATAACGGTAACGTTTTGAGGACGGACGAGTCGGAGGGCCAAGGATGAGGTTGAGGAAGATTTAGAAGGCTGCGGGCACGCGGAGGATCGAGGTGGGTCAAACTTGAGCCGATATGGGACACTGAGCGAGAAGGTTATGAGAATGCGCACCCTAGCCTTCGTGACCTTATGCGAGACGACCATCTAGTTTTCTGATGGTATCGTCCGGCGGCGCGATCTCTGGAGCCCTTCAATGCCACGAGACTCCGGGCTTCTATACCAATTCAGATGGGCAAGAAGTGCACCGGCCCGAATGCCTGACGACACTTCAAGAGGGTGAGACGGCCATCTGCAACGATGGCTCCCACAGCTTTTCAAGCACCATGCAGGAACATGCGCATCACGGCGAAGTAGATCATTGGGAGTAGCGGTCAACGCCGATCTGCGCCTGCTATCGGTCGGCGAATGTCGGAACGGGGCCGATCGAGAAAACTTATTTTGTCCGCCCGTTCCCCATGCATTACCCCTTTAGGCCATCCCTGATGGTGTTGACCATAACATATTGAGTTATAGGTCTTTTATAATTAAGACCTCCTGTGTCCTCGCACAAACGCCGAGGCAGTCCCCGCGAAAACTTGATGCTCGGGCCGCCTTTAAAACAGTTTCCGCGCTTTTCGGAATGCGCATTAATCATTTAATCTGTTTAATGCCATCAAGGCAAATCAATGCGTCCGGGCAGACATGCGCTCTCTCTCGCTGTCTACTATTACGTCAACTGAACAATTAACGTCGCTCATCCGTCGCCCCATTGCTCGAAACTCTTATTATAAGATTTTGCATTTTCATATTTTTCTTATGTCACCAAGATAGCATATTTACTTATACACACAATCACTTGATAACTGTTTGAGTATTGCTCATCGAGCATACGTTCATTAAAAACATTCTTTTTTAGAAGGAGCATTAACATTGGAAGAGCTAAATCTTATACCACGACAACTCGTCGCCAAAAAGCTTGGCATCTGTCCGAGAACCGTTACCCGCCTTATGCGCAATGAAACGGCGGTATTTCCGAGCGGTTGCAAGCTAAACAACAGATGGTACTTCATCGAATTTGAAATAAATCAATGGATCTGTATGCGACGGATGCAGGTGGCTAACATGAAACCAACAGCTAGGCCAACTACGGCATCACAATACAATTTACTATAGCAGGCATACAGACTATTATTATTTCATATAGTCTACATATACACGTAATTGTTGAATTGCGTACGCAACTTTGCATTGATGGTATACTAAAACCGCAGCGCGTATACAACAACAGGCATGTTACTGTAATACACGTGTAATACACTGTCAGAAAAACATTATAGTTTTATGTATGGTTGCCGTAGGTGTTTACGCAAAAAGTATCTAACTGTATGTATACACGTTTATGCTGTGACGAAGCGGTATCAACGGTTGCAAAATGCCTGTAGTACGCCAACATTATACTACAATACGGTAGTACGCAAACGTTAGAAACCAACATCATAAAACTCTGTATCATTGTAGTGTTGCAATATGTAATGGTATTTGCAGTAACTTGACCATGATATTACGAGTATACAACACATTCATACATCACAACACTATTACAAGGAAAGGGAACTTACTACTACCATGACGCACACTTACGATAATGATTACCGTATTTGCATTTACACTTTACCTTCGCCCAGCGGTTCTGGAAAAACACACACCATCACGCGTGAAGCTCACAGCCTGGCTCGGCAAGGTCGCAGAGTATTGATCGTGCAGCCAACGATAGAGCTGATCGAAAAAACCCTAGCCGATGAAATCAAGCCGCTTCTTCCGCAGGTCGATTGCATGGCCATCCACAGTGAACGTTCAAGCAATGTTTTGCGAGACGTTGTCGATCGTCTCAAGACGGATTACGAGGAGGGCGTTGGAGGCCAGATAACCCTGATCACGCATGCCGAATTTATCAAGCTTCAGTTGATCGAAGGACGGGACGACATCATCGTTTCATTGACGAAGTTCCGGCGGCCGAAAAGTGCCTGACTCACAATCTTCCTGAAACTCATCAATTTCTCACGGACCGCATTGACGTTGTCGCTGAAGGGCCAATTTACGGCCGGGTCTCAGTGAGGGACGAAGAGGGTCTAAAGGAAATCGCAAAAAACAGGAGGAATGACGATCTTTGGGGGAACCTCTGCGATACCGCTTGGGTGCTGCTCAGCGACGCCTGGGAGGTCCACGTCAACATGGAGCAATACCGCAAATTGCGGGCTGGCAAGGGCCGTCAACTAACGTTTTTTTGCGCCCTTCGCCCCGAAGTATTTGAGGGATACAAGCGGGTCACCATCGCCGGCGCTAATCTCGAAATTTCGATCCTCTATCATTTGTTTACGCAACAAAGCGTTTCCTTTGAAGTTGATGAGAAGCTCGCAGGAATGCTTAGATATCGCTCGCATATAAATGGCCATTTGGTCACGATTTACTATGCGTTTTCGGGGTTCTGGTCAAAGAACAAGCAGACTCGGAAATCGGCTACCACAGACGATATTACAAGCCTAGACTGTATCGTTGAGGCTGCAAATAAACTATTCAACAATGAGCCATTTCTTTGGATCGGAAATAAGTCTCTTGCGAACTCTCCTTTTGCAACAGAGAACATAACTCGTTTGCAGAATGTTCCGCATGGGTTCAATCAATTCTCTGATGTTGACAACATTGTCGTTTTATCTGCGTCGAATCCAAGTCCTGCCCATTTTGCATTCTTACAATCACGTGGCATCACTGGGGAACAGGTTCGGACGGCATTCATATGAACAGCGTTTATCAGGCAGTATTAAGAACCTCAATCAGGTCCCCATCTATTTCTCCGAAGAAGATATTAGTCCCTGATAATAACACGGCTTGCTATTTGGCTTAATTATTTCACGATTGTAAGCTTGAGCAATTAGACAATTCTGAATTAGATGGGTTCGAATTAAGGAGAGCTGGACGGAAACAAAAACATCAGTCAAATTCAGAAAAGGTCAGACGACATAGGGAACATGTTAGAGCGGTTAAAAGGAAGGCTATAAGTGATATTTTTTCTTTTAACATCAATCATGATATTCCGCATACAGACACTGAGTTGTGTAACGATATTACTAATAACACTCTTATTAGTGAATTCGTAACGGCACATACAATAGGAACACTGTATTCGGGGAAAAAATCTCCTATTCCAATTGGATATGTTGATTCTTACACAAATGAAGGCTTCATCGAATTCATATCCATATTTCACGAGAAGATAATTCAGTCCAAAGACGATAATATGCTTATTAGCCCAGCAATCTTCAATCCAGACAAATGTCTAGGAAAGAAACGAGGTATTGATAACATTGAATATTTAAAAATGAATTTGGCTTGACTTCGAAGAAGGTGACTTGAAACCAAACGAATTTCCTGCTCTGTTTCCAGACATTCAAATGGCTATTTGTAATACCTATAGCCATACCCCGAACAAGCCAAGATTTCGGGTCTTCATTCCAACCACAAGTAAAATGACTCCGGAGGCATATATGATAGTCTGGGATCAGATTAAATATAAGCTTGAAGATCGGGGGTACTATGTCGGAAGACAAAACAAAGAACGCAAAACAAAGCTAAAAAATTCAGGCTTGGATAAAGGCAAGAGAACTCCAAATAGTCTGTTTTACCTACCTTGCCTAGCTCAAGATTCGAGAGACAGTTTTTTCGAGAAATATCTGGATGGACGATCAGCTTTAAATCCCCAGGAATGGATTGACCACGGCATCTTCGATTTTGATCCTGTTGCAGATGGTAGTTTTAGTTTTCCTGAAAACAATCTTGAGCCAGATCAGGCCCTTATTGCCGCTGCGAAAGCGAATTGGCGAAGCACTCCCGAAGGAATGGGAAATGAAGCCTTCTTCCATTTGGCGGTTCGTTTGGGTCAAGCTGGAATGAACGAGGTCGATATTGACGCCACCTTTCGAGAGGAGGCGACTCACGGCAAAAGTCCTGGAGATAGGAGGCGACAGATTCCCGGCATTATGGAAAGCTTGAGGAAAACGAATAGCGGGGCGCTGGGTGAGGATCACGAGCTAATGGCAAGAGTCAGACGCCTTGAACCGGCGAATGAGTGCAAGTCCCTTCATCTGACCACCGGCTTGAGCTATCATCGGTGAGCCAGATGGAACCTTCCTCATGCCATTGATGGCTTTGTATAAATCGAGTCGCCAAATGCCGCTTAACAGGAGGACTGTAAGGGAAACAATCGGCGGACTTGCCATAATTTTTGCGTTGCTCTGGCTGCTCGGGGCTACCGGGCAGATTTCTTCAGCCCGCGCCAGTGAATTTAATAGCAATGAAGAATATAAATACGAGGCTCAAGGACTTCCGCCGAACCAACCCCATCCCCAGAACCCAGGCCAAGACCAGCAGGACCGGGAAGACGCTTTTCGTTATCAGCAGGAACTGGAAGACGCTGCTCGGAACACAGGCGGAGGAGGGCAGCCCCCCAAACCCTGGCCCGGCCCTGTGAACAATCCGTGTGTGATGCCGACTGAACCATGGCCATGTAAATGAATACGGTTACGCGCGGTGAAAGCAACAGACAGCTTGATGAGCGTGCAGAGCTTGTAGAGCTATACGATGATTACCGGACAGCTCACCTGAACGAGAAGTATTATGGTTGCCGGCTCGCCTCCACGCAAAGATGCGCGCTGTGGCTTGATGTGTTTATTGGAATAGGAACGGTGATTGGTTTCGCAATTATTACACTCGATATTTTTCATAGCTTGGACGATCTCAACAAATTGTTTCCAAAGCTCTGTGTCAATGAGCCCTTTCCTCTCTGCATTGAGTTTAGCACGGTCGTATTGGTGCTAACAGGATTGGTTGCAATTGTTGCGACTGTGAAACCCTTTCTTTTCTTTGAGAAGAAGGTAGAGCGTTATACTACTTTGTATGTCGCTTATAGCAAACAAACCTCCCAGCTGAAAAGAATCGCAGGTAGCGTCCGCATCCAGCGTGGTCTTACTGATGAGCTTCGCCAAAAAATCGAGAATGTTCGAGATTTTCTTGATGAACTTGTCGCTCTAGAGGACCCACGTCCGAGGCCGAAACATTTAGAAGCTTTACAAAAAGAAGTGAACCGAGCAATTCCGCCAGGTGCGCTTTATTGGCCCGAGGATGAGAAAGCCGGTATAGTCAACGACGCGTAGACAACTCGGAAAAATAAAAATCTGGCCTTCGTCGGAATCAACACAAGGCAATGGCCCGGCGCGCCCCGTACCAATTGCCCCGAGCCCCCTGAACCGTTGCCTGTTGCCGATTGCCACCGGCCCACGGACTTTCTCCTGTGTGTGTGTGTCGGGAGTCACAGGAGTTTACGATGGATTGCCAGAAAGCTCGGCAAGACCGGCAAAGCTCTTTCACGCCAATGCACCTATACGGCGAATTGGCTCTAGGTGCTCCCAACTCTCGCGTGACAGCATTGGTACTGGTAGCCGGCGGCAGGGGCAGCCACTTCTATCGTGATTGGCATGCATTCAACAGAACTTGCCAGAGTTGCCTATTGCGCCTCGCCTGGCTGCTCTAAAAAAATCAAAATTTGGCTACATTGCACTACCTACGAAATGCGGTCCTAAAGCGGCTGCGGGGCTCGCTGGCGTGCTGATTCCGATCCAAGCCGCCCACCAAAACGAGATGATCGCGCCCACTAAAACGGAATGATGCCGCCCGTCATAACGAGATGATGTCGCCCACCGTAACGGAATGATCCCGCCCAGGGGTCTTCCAGGGTGACGAGCTCTTCGCTGGCCTGTTTAGGGTCGCGCCTTTGGCAATCCAAAGGAGCGGCCGATGCCAGCGGAGAGAGTTGCGATGCGCCAGGCGCGCGAGATTATTCGTCTGAAATTTTCAGCTTGTGTTCCGACCCGCGAAGTCGCGCGGCGCCTGGGGCTCGCCGCCTCGACCGTGCGGGAGACCTTAAAGCGTTTCGAGGGCGCCGGGCTGAGCTGGCCTCTGCCAGCTGACATGACCGACGGCGCCCTGGAGGGAGCGCTCTACGCCAATCGAAGAAGCAAGCGGGGTCATCGTCTTCATTGCGAGCCGGATTGGCCGACAATTCATCGGGAGTTGAAGCGCAAGCACGTCACCCTGCTGATCGTTTGGGACGAATATGTTGCCGAAAATCCATGCGGGTACAGCTATTCGAGGTTCTGCGAACTCTATCGCGCCTTCGAATCGAAGCTGTCGCCGACGATGCGGCAGACGCATGCGGCCGGCGAGCGGCTGTTCGTCGATTACGCGGGCGACGGCGTGCCGGTCGTGATCGATCGGCTGACCGGCGAAATCCGCAAGGCGCAAATCTTCGTCGCCGTGGTCGGCGCGTCGAGCTTTACTTTTGCGTGGGCGGCCTGGACGCAGACGCTCCCCGATTGGATCGACGCCCACGTGCGCGCCTTCGCGGCGATCGGCGGCGTTCCCCATCTTCTCGTGCCGGACAATACCAAGACCGCCGTCATCAAGGCCTGTCTCTACGATCCGCTGGTCAATCGGACCTATGCCGAAATGGCCGCGCATTATGATGCCGCCATTCTGCCGGCGCGGCCGAGGCGCCCGAGGGACAAGGCGAAGGTCGAGCAAGCCGTGCTCATCGTCGAGAGATGGCTTCTCGGGCGGCTGCGTCACCGCACTTTTTACAGCCTCGCCGAGGTCAACGCGGCGATCGGGGAGTTCCTGAAGCTTCTCAACGAAGATCGTCCGATCCGGCGGCTTGGCGCAACCCGCCGGCAATTGCTCGAAGAGATCGACCGCCCGGCGCTAAAGCCTTTGCCGATCGAGCCTTACGTTTTCTGCGAGTGGCGCACGTGCCGCGTCGGCATCGATTATCACGTCGAGGCCGACGCCCATTACTACAGCGTCCCCCACCGTTTCGCGCGCACGGAAGTCGACGTGCGGCTGACGATCAGGACCGTCGAGGTCTTCCTCAGGGGCGAGCGGATCGCCGCGCATATGCGCATGAGCGGCAACCGCAAGCACACGACCGCGGCGGAGCATATGCCCTCCAGCCATCGCCGCTACAAAGACTGGACGATCGACCGCATCCGCGCCGACGCGCGCTTGATCGGGCCGGCGACGGCGGCGCTCTGCGAACTGATCTTCGAACAGCGCCCGCATCCGGAACAGGGCTTCCGGGCGTGCCTGGGCATTGTCCGCCTCGCCAGACCCTATGGCGCGGAACGCGTCGAAGCCGCGGCGGAGCGCGCCATCGAGATCGGCGCGCGCACCTATGGCTCGGTCAAATCCATCCTCGACAACAAGCTCGACCGTCGTCCCGCGCAAAAGCGCGCTTCGGACGGAACGCCGATCCTGCATCCCAACATCCGTGGCCCGCGCTATTACAATTAGGAGAGCGCTCTTGCTCAAACATCCGACTCTCGACCAGATCCACGCCTTGGGCCTTTACGGCATGGCCAAGGCCTTCGTCGAAATCGCCGCCGCCAATGAAGCGGATGGTCTTGGCCATCACGAATGGCTGGCGCTCCTGCTCGACCGCGAGGCGTCATGGCGTCGCGACAAGAGGCTCACGGCGCGATTGCGCATCGCCAAGCTGCGTCAGCAGGCGTCCATTGAAGATGTCGATTATCGCAGCCCGCGCGGTCTCGACCGCGCCCTGTTCCAGAAGCTCACGGAGGGCGAATGGATCGATGCGCACGACAATCTGGCGCTCATCGGCCCGACCGAACTGGCGACATAATGCCTATCTCCCTACATCATTGATATTCCAGAAGTCCCTGTCGCGGATCCGATGATACAGCACGACGATTTTTGACCGCGCGCCTGACAGTCGGCAAATCTAGGTCCGTCTCTCGAATGACATATGGCGCACCAATACAGGCTTGCTTGGCCGGCAGCAATCGATCCTTGATCAGACGGACTACCGTCATCTTGCTCACGCCCAGATGGCCGGCGCTTTCCTCCAAGGTGACTTCCCCGCGCTCGGCGCGTTCGCCATCGCGATATATCGTGATCTCGTGGTCACTTCGAAAAGTGCGAACACGTTGTTGCGTCCACGTGTGGCCCTTGGCCGTGCGGACGCCAAGCCGATTCAGAATGGACGCGATGGCCAAATCAGGCGTCACGCGCGCTAAGTCGATGATCAACTGCTCAGTCGCGGCGCTGGTCTTCCACCGGTGCTGTCCTGCGCAATTCTTGGCCACCACAAGCGCTGTGTGGTCTCCACCTTTCCAATGCAGCTTGAGCGAAAGTTGCCCGGGGTCCGCTGTGACGACGATCTCCTCCAGGACCGTACGCAGGATTCGCTTGCGTTTTTCGGCCGACGCCGCCGGATGGTTCCACAGACGCGCCAACTCGGCGCCCAATGCGGATATTTCCGCGCGTTCGGCATCGGTGATCGCCGGCGTTTGATTCTCGCGAAGGAGGAGAAGATCGCTCTCCAGACGAGCCGCCTCGGCGAGCCGCTCGTTCCAGCGTCGCTCAAGATCCCTGGCGACCAGACGATTCTCTGGGTCGACCGCATCGTACTGTCGATGCGCGCGAGCCGCCTCGTATCGCGCCTGCTCCAGAGCAAGTTCCCTCTGTCGAAGCACGTCCGCGTCGACCCGCCCACGATCCGCGATGGCCGCGATGGCCGCCTCTACGCCGAGCGGCGCGATTACCCGCAACACCTCCGCCGAAACCGCGGCGTCGATGCGCATGTTGCCAAACGCGATACAATTGCCCCGCCGCGCGTGATTGACGTCAGCATCGTTGCACACATATCGCGCGATGCCGCGTAGTCCGTTGTGCTGTACTTTGAGTTTACGGCCGCAGTGGCCGCACCGCAGGAGGCCAACCAGCAATCCGCCGCCGTTGCGCACCGCCCCCTTCACCATCTCGCCCTTCATGTTGGCATTGCCGCAAATCGTTTGCTGATTCCGCTCGTATTCCTCCCAGGAGATGTAACCTTCGTGATGATCACGCAGCAGCACCTCCCATGCATCTTGTGTCCGGCGAATGCCGCGCTTGATGGCCTTGCGGCCCGCCTCGACGCGTGTTTGCGAGCCAGTCCGACCGAACACATAAGCCCCCGCGTAGACCGGATTGGTCAAGAGACGGTGGATCGTATTATAGCGCGGTAAACGCCATTCTACTACCCGCCCTTGTGCGCCGTGAAGGACCACCGGCATCTTGAAGCCTTCCTCGATCAGCCAGAGGGCGACCTGGCGGGCGCTGCCGAACTCCGCGAACTTACGAAACGCCAAGTGTAGAGCCTCGCGAATCCTTCTATCGGGATCAAGTTCCAAACGATCGTCGAGACCACGGACATAGCCGACCGCAACGGTCGTATGGAGATCGCCGCGAGCGGCCTTCAGGCGCAGGGCTTCCTGGGAGCGTTGACGGAAAATTGACAGCTCCATCTCGCTGAATGTTCCCTTCATGCCGAGCAAAAGCCGATCATTTATTTGTTTGGGATCGTAGACGCCGTCTTCGTCTATGATCAGGCAGTGGACTAGCGCGCAAAACTCCAGCAGCGTATGCCAATCACGCCCATTGCGGGCAAGTCGGGATGCTTCTATCGCGAACACGGCGCCGGCGGCGCCAGTGCAAATGGCGGCCAACAATTTATCGAACCCGGGCCTCGCCGTCCCGCCGCCGGAACGCCCGAGGTCGTCGTCGATGACTATTACGTTCGACCACCCAAGCGTCCGCGCGCGTGCCGCGAGAGCATATTGACGGCGACGACTCTCCGGATTGTTTGCGAGTTGGTCCGCGGTGGACTGCCGCACATACACAAAGGCGGTGCGAGAGGCGTGTTCAACGCTAATCTTGCTCATCGCTCGCCTCCTTTGTTACCGCCTCGCCCGGGGCGCACTCGGCTAGCAGAAGCCCGAGCAATTTGGTAACTTCCTTGCGAATCTCCGGATCGAGCTTCCGAGGCGCTTCCAAGCATTTGTCGGGGAGCCACAGATCGATCTGTTCCCAATTTCGCCGCTGCTGTCCCTTCATCGTTTACCTCCGTCTGAGTCGCTCGATCCGACGACGACGAGGATAAGCATTGCGCACGAACCAGATCACGAAGCGCGTGAAAAACGTCAAGGGAAAGCCGCGGGATATCCACCATTGGCAGAGCCGCGGCGTGCGGGTCGGTCATCCACGCCGGCAACAGAGTCCGGCAACCGTCCGGACCATCCACTACGAAATGGACCATGCCCCCATGGACAACGCGACGAAAGACCGCGACCCGCCTTCCAGAAAGCGGATGATGCAGATATTCAACGACAACGTCGAACAGGTGTTCTTGGGTAGTATGTCGTTGGCCCGACCGGCGTCGGCAAAAGCTGGCTGGCGTCGGCGCTCGGCCACAAGGCCTGCCGCGACAATCGATCGGTGCTTTATCATCGCGCGCCCAAGCTCTTCGAAGACCTCGCCCTGGCGCGCGGCGACGGGCGCCATCCCCGCATCCTGCGCTCGCTCGGCCGCGCCGATTTGCTCATCCTCGACGATTGGGGACTGGAGCCGCTCGACGCCGCCGCCCGTCACGATCTGCTCGAAATCCTCGAGGAGCGATACGGCCGCCGCTCGACGGTTATCACGTCCCAACTCCCCGTGGATCGCTGGCACGAGATCATCGGCGATCCCACCTACGCCGATGCGATCCTGGACCGCCTCGTTCACAACGCCCATCGCATCCAACTGACCGGCGAAAGCCTGCGCCGGACCAAAGGAAAACAGAACCAAAAGGCTTGACCAAACGTCGTCGCCGGTGACAGAAAATCCATCGGCCAGCGACGCTCGCGACCCGGGCGGCATCATTCCGTTACGGTGGGCGGCATCATTCAGGAATCCCGGGCGCCATTATCCCGTTATACCCGGGCGGCTTCGTCGTAATCCGCATCGCTGGCGGCCGTTTTGCCCATAAACTACCTTGAACAACACCCGCTAAAAAGAAGCTGTGTAGAGGCCTCCTAACGGATGTATCATCGACAATACTGTCCAACAGTTTCAGCTATCCAGGGCGCTCAGTCAGAAGCATTTCCTTGGAGCAAATCGGATGTTCGGCTTGCAAACTATTTTTTCGAGGTGCGGATTGTGCTGCCATTGAACTGCGATTGTAGACTAGCTCGAAATGTGATTTGGTCGATTTTTTCGGAAATCCTTTTCGGAGTTTTTCAACAGTATCCCTGATTTTTTCAGGTCGGCAAACTCGCAACGAGGGGCTGCTTAGGTTGACCCGATTCGGACGTTTGGTTTGAATGCAAAGATAGAGCAAGGACAACACTCACGGCTTCGGTGAAATCCGAAGATTTGTTCCTGGCTTCGGTATATTGCCGCCGCGAATGGTGGGCTCTTGCCGCCAATTTGCTCCCATCGCGGCCAATTCAGCCCCGCGATTTAACATCGCAGACAACCGCACCGCGTCTTGTTTGTACTGCTCTGGATGCTCAGCGTAACGAGTAAGAAACTCGTCAAAGTTTTCACCGCCAGCTGGCGCTTCCTGATACGCCCTTGCAACCTCATCAAGGGTCTGTTCCATACGGGCCATCGCAACCAGAAAACGCCGCCATCGATGGGAGTCGAGGTCGAACTCTGTTAGAAGTATGTTGCCGGCTTCTTCGCCGTACCCGGAAATTTTCAAAATCTTCGCGTCGTCCATCGTTAGGTTCAGACCGCCCTCATCCGGTTTGAGACCGATATGCACGATCCGCTCGCGATATCCGGGCAGTATACTCTGCAGATTATCCTGCCAGTCCTTTGCCGAGTTGATCAGCCGCATTAGAAAGCCGCTCAATCCTTCGAATGGTTGAACCGGGAGATTGATCCCGCCTCCTGCAGACGACGGCAACCAGACATTTCCGCCGCGACTTCTTTTTTCATCAAAATCATCGATTGAGATCGCGAAGGTTGGACTATTAGGCAAAAGGTGATCGAAAAAATGAATTGGAAAATTACTCGACAGGCCGCCGTCGCTAAATAGGCATTGCCGAAGCTTGTTTTGATCATCGGTGCTCGTGAAAGTGTGGTCGCGACGCCACAGAGGCACGGCAGAAATTAGCCCAGGAAAACTCAGGCTCATGCGGGCCGCAACGACAATAGGTAATCGAGATTCGTCAGGAAAAAAAAAGAAATCTCCTTTCTCGCCACTCAAAGGCTGGAACGGCTCGCAAACTTCGATCAAAAAATCCATTATTCGTCTGGGAAAAATCCGAGCCCATTCAGATTTCTCAAAGACGAAGACCCTGCTCTCCATCGGCAATGTGTAAGGCCTCTTTTCCATGAGGTTAGTCGTCATCATGGCCAGATAAATGGGAGGACGGCCGTTAGGCGGTGCTAAAAGGTCGCCGAAGGTTAGGGGACGGTTGGCATTGGTCCCGAGTTCCAGCGGTCTCATCGATCAAATCCGCTAACCAATCGGTAAATGCAGGTTTGTTGGAAGCGGCTTGTTGGATTCCTGGACAAAGACCGAAATTGCTTTTTGGCAATTCGGACTGTAGGGCTTTGATGACCCGCAAAATCACCGCAACAACTAAGCCCACCAGCGCCAAAACGGGACCGAAGGCAAATAAACCGGAACCACCGTTCAATAAGAGCGCTATCAGTGCCGCTACCAAAAAGCCTCCGCCAGCACCCAGCAGCGCAACTTTCCAATAGCCTAAAATTGCGGCCCAAAAAACGGTAACCGCCCCTTCCATGGCAGACTTTGGCTTAGGAGCCGCCACGAGCATATCGAAAAGGGGTTTTAATGTCGGCGTTGGCTGAAATAACGCAAGCAAATCGGGACCGATCTCGTTGGGAACCCGGCTCAACCGGACGAACCCCCCATTGACGGTTTGACGGCCATATTCCGCCGCTGCGGCGGCGGCGGCAGCCATGGCACCAGCCGACGTTCCGCCGATGCTTGAAAAGCGATAATCCTTGGCCAATGAGACAAGGGCAAGGGGGTATACGACGCCGCTAGTGATTCCTCCCTTCATCACGATATCGCACGCTCTTTGTGGCTCGAAAAATTCCCTTCCGTCCGCGGCTTGCGTCATGTCGAGGCAATCCTTTTCAAGAAATGTTCATTGAATCCCACGCCAGTTCCGGGAAGTATATCGCACAGCGTTTCCAAAAATCCAGCGAAAGATTTTGAAATAGATATCGGTTATCAGCAAGCAGACAAACGCGCTACCGATAATCAACGGGGAAAAACAACCAAAACGGCAATAAACTGATCCATAACAGCGTTCTTTCCATGATTTATAAAAACGGATAATTGCGCTTTACAGCGACAGCCAAAGTATAAAACCTTTAGCTGAGTGAATTCCTAGCGGCAGGTTCCGACCACCTTCGCCATCTTCTATCTTAATAGGAATTTCGATTTCCATAACAGCCCCCAATAAAGAAGCATGTTGTACCGCGAAAATCAAACGCTCAAGCGCGCGTCTTTCCTTTGTGAACGCGTCCCTTTGATGCTGGACGCTCTTTTGCTTTCACCAAAGGCCTTGATGTACCTTTGCGCGACGAGTTGCTCTTTTTGTGTCGCGGCCCGCTCTTGACCGCAGCGTCAACAGCGCGCTCAAATTGACTCCAGCTATCCGAGCGTAATTCGACGTCACTTTTTTTCGTTTCGGATTTTGCCATGGGCGACTCAATCGCGGAGATACCAATCCGATGATTGTAGACCATCTACAGGTCCACTGGGCAAGGGTACGTCGGCGAAATCTTCGCGTCGTCCATCGTTAGGTTCAGACCGCCCTCATCCGGTTTGAGACCGATATGCACGATCCGCTCGCGATATCCGGGCAGTATACTCTGCAGATTATCCTGCCAGTCCTTTGCCGAGTTGATCAGCCGCATTAGAAAGCCGCTCAATCCTTCGAATGGTTGAACCGGGAGATTGATCCCGCCTCCTGCAGACGACGGCAACCAGACATTTCCGCCGCGACTTCTTTTTTCATCAAAATCATCGATTGAGATCGCGAAGGTTGGACTATTAGGCAAAAGGTGATCGAAAAAATGAATTGGAAAATTACTCGACAGGCCGCCGTCGCTAAATAGGCATTGCCGAAGCTTGTTTTGATCATCGGTGCTCGTGAAAGTGTGGTCGCGACGCCACAGAGGCACGGCAGAAATTAGCCCAGGAAAACTCAGGCTCATGCGGGCCGCAACGACAATAGGTAATCGAGATTTGTCAGGAAAAAAAAAGAAATCTCCTTTCTCGCCACTCAAAGGCTGGAACGGCTCGCAAACTTCGATCAAAAAATCCATTATTCGTCTGGGAAAAATCCGAGCCCATTCAGATTTCTCAAAGACGAAGACCCTGCTCTCCATCGGCAATGTGTAAGGCCTCTTTTCCATGAGGTTAGTCGTCATCATGGCCAGATAAATGGGAGGACGGCCGTTAGGCGGTGCTAAAAGGTCGCCGAAGGTTAGGGGACGGTTGGCATTGGTCCCGAGTTCAGCGGTCTCATCGATCAAATCCGCTAACCAATCGGTAAATGCAGGTTTGTTGGAAGCGGCTTGTTGGATTCCTGGACAAAGACCGAAATTGCTTTTTGGCAATTCGGACTGTAGGGCTTTGATGACCCGCAAAATCACCGCAACAACTAAGCCCACCAGCGCCAAAACGGGACCGAAGGCAAATAAACCGGAACCACCGTTCAATAAGAGCGCTATCAGTGCCGCTACCAAAAAGCCTCCGCCAGCACCCAGCAGCGCAACTTTCCAATAGCCTAAAATTGCGGCCCAAAAAACGGTAACCGCCCCTTCCATGGCAGACTTTGGCTTAGGAGCCGCCACGAGCATATCGAAAAGGGGTTTTAATGTCGGCGTTGGCTGAAATAACGCAAGCAAATCGGGACCGATCTCGTTGGGAACCCGGCTCAACCGGACGAACCCCCCATTGACGGTTTGACGGCCATATTCCGCCGCTGCGGCGGCGGCGGCAGCCATGGCACCAGCCGACGTTCCGCCGATGCTTGAAAAGCGATAATCCTTGGCCAATGAGACAAGGGCAAGGGGGTATACGACGCCGCTAGTGATTCCTCCCTTCATCACGATATCGCACGCTCTTTGTGGCTCGAAAAATTCCCTTCCGTCCGCGGCTTGCGTCATGTCGAGGCAATCCTTTTCAAGAAATGTTCATTGAATCCCACGCCAGTTCCGGGAAGTATATCGCACAGCGTTTCCAAAAATCCAGCGAAAGATTTTGAAATAGATATCGGTTATCAGCAAGCAGACAAACGCGCTACCGATAATCAACGGGGAAAAACAACCAAAACGGCAATAAACTGATCCATAACAGCGTTCTTTCCATGATTTATAAAAACGGATAATTGCGCTTTACAGCGACAGCCAAAGTATAAAACCTTTAGCTGAGTGAATTCCTAGCGGCAGGTTCCGACCACCTTCGCCATCTTCTATCTTAATAGGAATTTCGATTTCCATAACAGCCCCCAATAAAGAAGCATGTTGTACCGCGAAAATCAAACGCTCAAGCGCGCGTCTTTCCTTTGTGAACGCGTCCCTTTGATGCTGGACGCTCTTTTGCTTTCACCAAAGGCCTTGATGTACCTTTGCGCGACGAGTTGCTCTTTTTGTGTCGCGGCCCGCTCTTGACCGCAGCGTCAACAGCGCGCTCAAATTGACTCCAGCTATCCGAGCGTAATTCGACGTCACTTTTTTTCGTTTCGGATTTTGCCATGGGCGACTCAATCGCGGAGATACCAATCCGATGATTGTAGACCATCTACAGGTCCACTGGGCAAGGGTACGTCGGCGAAAACGACAATGCTATTTTACGTAATGATGTTCGCGCGCTGAAAGCGGTGCACGATGACGAGCGGGATGACGATGGCGGACAACTGCTGTGTTCGCGGTGCGTGTGCAGGCCGAAAGACGGCCCGATGGAGTGTCGAAAGTTGAAGCTCGCAATCTCATGAATGCCGCTGGAATGTTCATGGTCGCCGTGCTCGCGGCCTGGGTCAGCACCGAGGCAAGAGCGATGCTGGTCTATTCCTACTATTCGAGCCAGATCATCGTAACGACGGACGAACGGCGCAGCGGCCCGGTCGATCTTCCGCCGGAAGTCGGACCTTCCATCGCGGCCTGCTGGCGAGCGCCACATCAGGGCGATCAAGTCACCGTCCAGCTGAGTTTTAGACGCGACGGTTCGATCTTCGGCAAGCCAAGGGTCAACTATGTGAAGCCGATGAATAGCTCGAGCGCTCAGGCGCTCACCGAATCCATCTTCAAGGCGATCGATTCGTGCCTGCCGCTCCAATTCACACCGCACTTGGCGGCCAACATTGCGGGACAGGTCTTTGTCATCCGCTTTATCGCGCCGTGATCGTAAGGAGCGAGCGACAAAACGTTTGCTTCATGAGAAAAGCAGGTTTAGAGGCATCCGGCCGGCAAGCACCGGACCGATCCCATCGCCGAAAGCGAGCCGCTTTAGCAGTTTTTTTTTGCAGCAGGTTGAGCTGATGGCGCTTCCAGAGTTAGCTATTGGGCGTTTTCCCGCGGCTCGACATTCGCAATTCCACAATTTTTGGGATTTACTCCTACAAATACCCGCTCCAAGGCATTGCTGGGCTCGCTGGCGGTATATTTGAGCTATAGACGACTGAACAGTGCCTGCTAAAAAGAAGCTGCCCCAGAGGCTTCCTAACGGTTCTATCATCGGCGATACATGCGCTGGAGATCGATGCGGCGTGTTGCGGTTTCGTCAGATAAATTTTTACAACCAGCCTCTCTTTAAACCAGCACGAAAAGTGGGAAATCCCACCTATGGCGTACGTGGAATCCGGTGATCTTGTCGCCGGTGAACGGCGACCTCCATGGAATTTTTCCGATGCCTCAATTTCTGATCCGCAGTTTCGACCTTAACAATAAGTACGGCTATGAGACACGAGACTGTGTCACGCTACCCAGGAACCAAAATGAAAGTTATGTGCCCTGGGCGATCACGCTGGACAGCAAGGTGGTTTACGCTTTAACCGGTGAACATCACGGCTTCAACGCCCGTCTTGGGCTGCGGCCCTATGATGCCATTGTCAGTCAGGATCGCAGGCGTCTTGCCGAATTGGCGTTGGGTCTCAATGCGTTGGCTGACGCGAAGTTTACAGGGCAGGCGGTCAGGTTGGTGAGCGAAGGCATCAAAGCCTATCTCGACCGACATGTGTTCGATAATGGCTTCAAAGATGGGGTTTTTAAAAACGTCGGTCACTACCTCTACACCAAGAGCATCGACAAGACCTCGAATGTGGAAACAATTGGCAAAGGTTTTGGCCGGATCGGCGAGGAAAACCCCTCCACTCTGCAAGCCGACGGAGTCCTCAAAGGCATTTACGTTACCTTGGAAAATGGGCGGCTCGATCAGCAGCTTGCCATTCATGACGCTATTGGCCGCAAGGTTTTAGCTGACGATAACTCCGTCCTCGAAACCCATACCGTTAAGCTCTATCGCATGTGGGGCGAGTTTCTGCGCGAAGACTGGTTCGATGATACGGCGAAGCGCGGCCGCTCCAACGTCACGCCTAAACCTGGCGCAACGACTGTTGGCGGAATTGTCAAAAATTCTCAAGCCAATCAAATCGGGACTGTTGCCATTGATCGGAACCGTGGTGTCGATATGTTCAGCCGCGACAACAACCGCACGCGTCATCCTCCGGCTGATGCCTATTATGATGAAGTCGATATCCGCAACCTGCTGTTTGGCGCGGGCATTTCGGGAACCACAGGCACGTTGATGCAAGCAGCCTTGGCCTTTGCCCCCGCGCAAATCCGAATGGGCACCGAATTGCTCAAGCAATATGTCTTGGCCATCATCGGCTATTTGGTGGGTGGCGGAATGCACAGCTATCACGAAACGATGGCCGTGGCGCAGAAAGCGCAAATCCCCTACGTCCCTGGCAAATATGCGGAAAGCTTGCCGGACTTATTCCGCAATTCCGAGCAGTTTAAGACCTGGTCGGCCGACTATTATGATATTGTCGAGCTGGGCTCCCTTCATTGGATGTACAATACAGGCGCTCCGCCCTCACATCTCAACAAGAATTTGAAAGTCGCGGTCAAATGACGTGGGCGAGGAATCGAATAGTATTGCCAACGGGAAAAATCGCGGCGGTTCAGAATTTTCTCGTCGAGGCGCGACAGTCCCCGCGCCAGTTGCGCGCCTTGCTGGCAGGCGTTTGACCCTTGAGTTTGTCTGCGGACCGGGCTTTGTCTGGAGACTAGGTTTTTGCGGAGCTTAATTGAACAGAGACTGGAACATTCGTGATGACCATTCATAAACAAATTCTCGAATGGCAGGCGGCTCACCCTAATATCACATGGATCGGCTGGGGTATTGTTTGGGCGATTGTTCTGGTGCTGCTGTTTTGGCCTCCACCTTTGAGGTGACAGTCCTACCAGTGTGAAGCGAAGCCGCGAGCAGCTGGCATTCCCACCGGGCCAAGTTATACCAGTCTGACTCCACACGTGCAACAGGTCATGATGAAGCGGTTGCGAAGGTTCGAGATATTGCGCTTAAAGAAGGCTACAAGCAGATTTTCTACAGTGCTGACTCGGTAGGCAACTTAGAACGCTAATCTTCGCCCCAGGCGACGATGTTAAAGCTTATATTTTGAAGCAGTTGAAAGGCCTCGAAAAGATTTCGTGTTGAGTGCATTCATTTTTTCAGCCATGCTAACCGCAGCAGTTTTTAGAGGCATCCGGCCGGCAAACACCGGACCGATCCAATTGCTGAAAGCGAGTCGCTTTAGCAGTTTTCTTCGGAGCACGTTGAGCTGATGGCGCTATCCCGAGGCTCGAGATTCACAATTCCAACTGCTATTGCAACTACTCCTATAGAACGTGCCAAAGGCGGTTGCGGGCCTCGCTGGCGGCACATTTGAACTGCAGACGACTGAACAGTGCCCGCTAAAAAGAAGCTGCCCCAGAGCCCTCCTAACGATTGTATCATCGACAATACCGTCCAACTGTTTCAGCTATCCAGAGTGCTCAGTCACAAGAATAGGATTGGAGCAAATCAGGAGTTCGGCTCGCGAAGAGCTATTAACAAAGACCCCTGTACAAAAAGAGAAATTGAGAACAATGAGGACATAGGTGATATGGCTAAAAATTTGAGGATGGTGATTTTAAATAAGATCAATTTCATGAGATGTTTCATGCTATTCGTACGAACGTATTCAATAGATTCGATCATACTACCGGAATCGGCACATCTCACACTTTGCGACACTGCCCTGTTCTGGACCGGCACGCCGAAGACGTTTCTTTATCGGCTTCCGGGCATCCGCTTGAGTGAGGGCGCAGTCCCCCGCGAAATTTTATGGAACTTTTCGCCACACGGGTTAGTTCCGCCATACCTAAACAGAGGAGGCAAAGTAATGCTGACCCGAGAGGCTATGACCCCGCATGCGGAGTGGATCGCGCCAGACTTGTCGTTGACCGAAACTGCTCTGCGCATGCGCGACAATAACATCGGATGCCTGCCCGTTGGCGAGAACGATCGCTTAATCGGCATGATCACCGATCGGGATATCGTCTGCCGCGCGGTGGCCCAGGGGCTGGACCCGAAGACCGCCACAGCCCGGGAAGTCATGACGGAAGGCATCACCTGGTGCTTCGACGACGAGGCTCTCGCTGACGTCGTGGAGCGCATGGAGCAGAAGCAAATCCACCATATCCCAGTGCTCAACCGAGAGAAGCGGCTGGCCGGGATCGTATCGCTGTCGGACTTGGCGCTGAGAGGACCGAAGGAACTGTTCTCCAAGGTTTCGACCCTCGCGTCGCGCGACACTCGGCGCTATGCGTCGCAGCCGATGAGCCACTAGGCTTTGATGGGTGGGGCTTATTCTCGTCGCGTTCGGAAGGTGAAGGCGACGAGGAGTCCAATAGCGCGCATGACGTAGTCGCTGCCGGACGGCGATGCCGCCGGCGTTTCCGAGTTTGTACAGCAATTTAAGAACTGTGAATTCCGCAAAATTGATGTCAGGCCTGCGTCATCAAATCAGGACATAACCGCAGCCTGCCAATTCGTTTTGGCCCGGATTCCGCGGGGCTTGTCATCGGCCGAGCGCGTCTGATTCTTGTTCTTGATGCAGAAAACACCTAATGTTGATGCCAAAATGCGATGCTTTTTTTGGATGATCGCGTGCCAGAGCCTTTGGGATTAGAATCGCCTCATTGAGGCTGATCGGTTCGTGTGCATGTTTTGGCGATCTGAAGCCCGCCATGGTGATTGAGGTGGTTCACATGATCAAAACAGAAGTTATCTCCGCCAACGCGTTGAGGATTACGGCACCAGACAAATTGAAAGCCGACGATTTCCGCCAAATTGCGCCACAAATCGATTCTCTCATCAGTCAGCACGGGACGATCAGATTGCTGATTGATGCTTCCGGTTTCAAAGGCTGGGAAAATATTGCGGCATTTGAAAATCATGCTGGGTTCATTAAAGACCACCAACAGAAGGTCGAGCGCATTGCAGTGATCGCCGAACATGATTGGCAGCATTGGCTGATCGGCGCGGTCAGAATATTTGTCCATCCCGAGGTAAGAGCCTACGATAAGGGCCACGAAGGCGAGGCACTGCAATGGATCGTCGGATGAACGCCGACGCGCCTGAAGACGGGCTGAATTTCGCACGGCTGGACACGGACGTAACCTGCGGCACACGACCGGCTTACGCTACCCACCTAACCAAGAAGCCGGGAATGTTAGTCGCCCTGCGGCGCAATTTGCTTCGCTGGTTTCCGGGGGTCAAGCCACACTGGTGGCGACGCATTGATCTGGCGTCTTCGTCCGCGTAGCATTGTCCCGAGTTTGGAGGACACCATGGAACAACGTGAACCAAATCTTGTGCGCTCTGGCTTATCGAGGCTGGTTACAAAGGATCAAGTGACCGTCGAGGTCAGTATCGTCCGACTTGAGAACGAAACGGCTTGGTCGCTCGAAGTTATCAATGACGTAGGAACATCCATTGTTTGGGACGATCTATTCTCCAGTGATAATGATGCTTACCAGGAGTTCCTTCGCACGGCCGCCGAAGAAGGAATGCATACATTCCTCGACAAGGGAAATGTGACCCCTTTCCGGCGTTGACCCTCAACAGACGTTCGCACCAATCCCTGAAGTTCAAGCCCCTGTTCAGAGCGTCCGACTTTTGGGGTAGTGCTGCCGTTCTCAAATGTCCAAGTTTTGAGAAATTGCTTCGTTCAAGGCTTGACGGGTCAAATTCAGCAAGAAATGCCTGTCGCATATAGGTTATTTCCGTGTCTCGAAAGTCTTGAATTTTGTACAAACGCAGCGGCGCGCGGGGTGATAGATACTCCGCCCCTCGTAACTTAATCCTGCGGCTCGAGATTTCACAATTCAAAGTTTTTGGTGATTACTCCTACGAACACCCGCTCCAAAACAGTTGCGGGGCTCGCTGGCGGCCTTTTTACCCATAAACTACCTTGAACAACACCCGCTAAAAAGAAGCTGTGTAGAGCCCTCCTAACGATTATATCCATCGACAATACTGTCCAACAGTTTCAGCCACCCAGAGCGCTTACACAAGGATTTGCTTGGAGCGAATCGGAGGTTCGGCTTGCGAACTGTTTTTTCGAGATGCGGATTGCGCTGCCAACAGCGCTTGCAGGTTAGCTCGGAATGTGATTCGGTCGATTTTTTCGAAAATCCTTTTCGGAGCTTTTCAACAGTATCCTTAATTTTATCAGGTCGGCCGGCTCTCAGGAAGGCAGTCTGCTTAGGTTAGCCCGATTCGGTACACAGAAGCTCCGCTAGACGCGGGGCTTTGCTCTATCAAGCCGTCGGATGAAGCATCTCATTGAACCTTGCAACACGGTCACCTAAGGCAAGAAATTGTTGAGTGTATGAATCAATCTCGCGCGATGAATACCGATACTGTCCCGTTGCCTTGGTAAGATGAAACGCTGCGTGCCACGGTGGAACCATGGCATAGCCCGGCTGGATTAAGTCTCCTACGACAATTGGTATCGAACACACAATGCCATGTGCAATCTGGTGGCGAGCGGTCGATAGCCGCCCTGCTTCGTCGATTAAGGCGTCAAACATACCTTCACGTGTTTGCGAGAGGCTTGTTATGAAGTAGACCTCGGCTTCCTTTTTGAGCACCGTCATTCGCTCCCTAAAAATGCGAGCATCTCTCCCGTAAGCTTCCAAAGCTGCGACTTCCATCGGACTACCGACAAAAATCGAATAGAGATGCGAGAAATGCGCCTCAAGCGTTTCCCATGCGGACATTGCGCGCCCGACAGCAGCATATAGGGTGTCGATGTTTTGATCCGCTTTCATCTAGTCTCGATGATCGCCCATCAACCGCGTGATGGCGTCTCGTCCACGGCCAATGTCGCTAACAGAGAACCGGGCTCAATGACGGTGTTCGCAGCCGCGACAATCGTCAGACGACCGCTGGCCGGCGCTATGATCTCGTGCAGGGCTCGCTCTCCTTCAAAGCCAGGATCGGTTCCCTCAGCTGTAGCGCGTCAGTTAGGATGGAAGCCGGCGTCAATCAGGATGAGATAAAACGACCGCGGTGGGGTTCATAATTGTTGCTGCGATTGTCGTTGGCAAGGCGAATTGTGCGGAAACCAGCTAATTCGTGGCTGAGAAAAGCCTGATTTTTGCACGAGGGACAGGTGGTTGATCAGCGCGGTTAGCGAAGCGGCACTGCTATTGCGTCAGGGTTCGCACGTCTTCTTGGCTATCATTCCGCGAATTTGTTCGGCGTTAAACGCAATCGGTCTATCCGGCGTGATCTTCCCCTTGCAGGGTACGGTACTCGCTCCATCCAACCTGGTTGCTTGTTCTGCTTCTGTGAGAGGTTTGTAAACATGACGATCCCTACTGTTGACATGGCCTCAACCGTGACCGCCGTAACCGGTACAGACCTCGCGCCGTCTTCCACCATATTCTCGCTCTAAAAATTGCTTTGCTTGTCTCGGGGCGCTTATAGCTAAGCTTTAACTATAATGCGAGGGCAAAGTATAGTTAAAGTTAAAATATAGTTGCGCGGTTAAGCACCCGGGGCGCAGTCCCCCGCGAACCCGAAAATTTTATGGAACTTTCGCCACACGGGTTAGTTCCGCCAGAACATACGAATCCGGAGGCGCGCCTGACAGAGGAGGTAAGTAATGCTGACCCGAGAGGCTATGACCGCGCACGCGGAGTGGATCGCGCCAGACTTGTTGTTGACCGAAACTGCTTTGCGCATGCGCGAGAACAACATCGGATGCCTGCCCGTTGGCGAGAACGATCGCTTGATCGGCATGATCACCGATCGGGATATCGTCTGCCGCGCGGTGGCCAAGGGGCTGGACCCGAAGACCGCCACAGCCCGGGAGGTCATGACGCAAGGCATCACCTGGTGCTTCGACGACGAGGCTCTCGCTGACGTCGTGGAGCGCATGGAGCAGAAGCAAATCCACCATATCCCAGTTCTCAACCGAGAGAAACGGCTGGCCGGCATCGTATCGCTGTCGGACTTGGCGCTGAGAGGACCGGAGGAACTGTTCTCCAGGGTTTCGACGCTCGCGTCGCGCGACGCTCGGCGCTATGCGTCGCAGCCGATGAGCCACTAGGCTTCAACGGATAAAGAAAACCTGAATTACCAGGCTTCTAGACCGATTTGTGAGGCTAGCGTATAAAGGCGAACTCGCTGCGCTCGCGACGTGGCTTATCCCGTTGTCCCAGGCTCGTCTATGTCTAGTAGTTTCTCCGTCTCGGCCGGCTGATTTTGCGAGTTGGCTGAGCGGTCCTGTCGCATTCCCGTCGCCGTTTTTCTGTGGCGCGGCGCTCGCCTAACGGTCTTTTCGCCCTTTCGAGGATTGGCGTTTCCGGTAATGTCCCAATAACTCACCGGTTCATGATGCGAGGCAATGCCGAGCATGGTTTCGAACGAGACGTGCCGATAAAAACGGCGGTTGTAGCGGAAGACGAATTCTTCGAGATAGGTGTCGACGTGTTTTCGGCGCAGGCCGTGATAGGTGCCGAGGCTCCAGCGTTTCAGCAGCGCGAAGACCCGATGAATCCACGGCAGCACGACATGGCCCGCCATTTTGCCAACCACGCGCGGATCGTGCCGGTAGTCGCCGGACAGACCAGGATAGGATGCGTGGCCGTCAGTGAGCAGCGTGGCTCCCGGCTTCACATTGGCCCTGACGAAAGCTTCGATCGAGGCGGCGGAATTATCCGCGATCATGGCGAGGCGGATGCGGCCGGAACGCGTATCGAGGTATTTTGCGTGTTTGCGTCGCGGTTTGGCCCGGTTTGTGTCGCGATCAATCACCTCGACCGCGCCTGCGATAAGGATTTTTCCAGCGTTGCCAGGCTCGAAGAAAGTATCGCCGACCCGGAATGGAATTTCTGTCTGATCGACCTCGACGACGCCTTCGAGAGGTTCGCGGTTTGGATCGACCATGGATCGCCGCAGCTTTTGCGTCAGAAGCCAAGCTGTCTTGTAGGTGAGGCCGAGCTGATCTTCGAATTGCCGCGCCGACATGCCGTTGGAATGCGTCGCCATGAGATGCGCGGCCCAGAACCACGTCGTCAGCGGCAGCTTGGAGCGATGCATCGCCGTGCCCGCCGTAATCGAAGTCTGGCGTCCGCAATCGAGACATTCGAATGTGTATGCCCGGCTCTTCAGCGTCACCGCGCGGCGGGCGCCGCAGCCAGGGCAGACAAAGCCATCCCGCCATCGCCGTTCGAACAAGAACGCGGCGCAGCGCGCCTCGTCGGGAAAAGTCTGCTGGAATTGGGTAAGCGACCGCGCCTTGGCCATCGGGTGATCCGTCGCCACCCCTCGCGGCAGCTCACTCAGGCCGCAATACCACATTTAGTTGAACCTGGGACAACGGGATAAGCCACCTCGCGACCTCCGAATGGCCCCCTTGGAAAGGCGGGATGCGATGAGTAAAGGCTCCGGCGCTATTGCGTCGGAGCTTTTTTGATCTTGGGCAATTTTATTGCAGCAAGCGTTGTGTTCATCGCGTCAAGAGTTCGCCGTTTGAACATATCCAGATCTGAGCTATTTGCTCCGGGAACTGATAGGTTCTGGATAGCTATGCTGCGATCTCTGCGAGGCCATTGACCCAAACTTTGCGCCGTCATCTCCTCGCATCGTTCACGCTCCATCGCAATCGAAGCAATCAAGACGGTTACAATTGCCTTCAAGGCGGCAAATTCCGCAATGTCAACGGAAGGTATGGGCTTTGGCGTCTGCGCGATAAGTGGGTCATTCATAGCGAAGCTTTCCATCGCAAAAAGAGCGGGAAAGGCTCCCCATTGCCTCAACCGTTGCGTGCTGTGTCTTAGCTGATACCAGTAATCGTTATTTTACCGCGCTCAAAGCATAATTATAGATCGACATCTAACTTAAAGTGCCGCAATGTTGCCGTGTTTTAGAACGTAGCAATTTCAGGGTTCTTTGGAGCCTGCCGGCACGACTGCAGCGTGCCGGGTTGGCCTTCATCCGGTTAAGTCATTAACTTTAGACGACGCAAAATTGTGCAGGCCAACAGACGAATACAACTTTTGGTATATTAGGTCAGTCACAAATCTTTAACTGTTTAAGCTATATCGTCGCTGTAAGCCGAGGACGTTAACGTCTTACGGCCGCTGTCGTGCCGGGGAAGTGGGCGACAGCTGGAGCCGATCGGAATTAGAAGCCCTTTCTCTTCCGATTTGCCCCCAAGCTTTCCTCGTTGGGAGCCAGGCTTAGGCCTGGCTCCTTTGTTTGCCAGGAGGGGATCGAAGGACCAGCCTTACGCTCCCTGCAGCGACTGCGCTGGCGGTGGCTCGTACCAATGTCGGTAGGATTGCTCGCAACGTAAATCGGGATAAAAAACGTCCGCCCTCAAGACATGAGAAGCGGACGCTAAAAAGGAGGCGCAGATAGTTGACAAACCAACATTGGTGCCAAATATTGACAAATGTCAATATTTATTTACCATAAATAAAGTTTGCGCCTTCGATCTATGAGGCCGTCAGCACGTGCCTCGAGCGTCGTGATCTCACGATTCTTGATAATGCGCTTGAATACTTAGCACTACTCAGCAGGCTAGCGATAGTAACGAACTTAGCACGCCTGGTAGTAGAGACGCATGCAGCCATAATTTCGGCGTAGGGCAAGTCTGATTTATCAAGTTGACTTACTATTTTGGGAAGTGCTGCATCACATATGCGCGCACCAGTGTTGTTATATACTTCATGAAGATGAGATGCGGTATGGCCATCTAGTGGAGGATACGCCATGATACACGCTCAGATTTACGAGCTTGGGATGAAAGCCTATCTTGCTGGCAGTACGCTGACTGACTGTCCTTACGATCCCGCAATTTCTTCAGAAGCGTACGATGCTTGGAGAGACGGTTGGCTTGATGCGAGTGCGAATCGCGCGCATTGGCGCAGGCATTCTCTTGCAATTGGCGCGCATCGGCATGCCAAGACCTCGCTACTTGTCACTGATCGCTTGGCCCGGGACGCTAATTCATCGCCGAAGAAGTGAGACCGGGAAGTCAGCATTGCAAAGCGATGGGGTTGCCGCTTGGACCGTTGAACGGCTTCGTTTCTTGCGTCGAAATCCTATCTGCCTCGATCCCCACTTATCGGGGTGTTCCTCCTTGCCTTAGAAGCCGGACCCGCGCGTCTGAACTTGGCCGCTGATCCAAAGCAGTGCGCGCGTTTCGTGACGATTGCGATAATAGAAGCATTAATAACGAAAATTTCATTTTCATCTTTTGAAAAGCCCCTTTTTGTCGTAATGTTAAAGATAAGCCTCAGCGAAAAGGCAATGAACGCAAGGGCGAGTGCGCGGGGGCAACGGATATGTTCAGGGTTGAACTTTACAGGAACGGAACAGACGGAACTGCTTGCCGACACGTGGTGACGGAGACGTTCGCCACGCTCACGGAGGCAATCGAGACAGCCGAATGCGCCGCGGAAAATACATTTTCTTGGGGTCGGGCGACTGCTTATCGCTTAATTGATGCCTCTGGCTGCGTTGTATTCGACGCCAAGCTCAGCTTTTCGCATCTCTACCGTTCGAGGATGGACAACAGCGAGTTCATCGCCTAGGCCAGCGCCAGGCAAGGGCGACCCGTAGAAAAATAAACAAAAAGGCGACCCGGCTTACCAGCGTACGACCAGAATTTTCCGAACTCGGCCCCAACTCTTGCTCGCGGCAGGGCAATGGGAGGATTCGATGGAGAGAAGACCCGATTGGCGATGATCCCCTCGTATCCGGTGTCTTTGATATGGCCATCGCGATCGTAGAAACGCCAACAACATTTCCCAGGAAGCTGCATTCATTAACGAAAAGGGCTCCCCGAGACCCGGGCAGCTCAAAGTCAAGAATGTAGTAAGCTCGTATGTTCGTGCAGCTAGCGCACTTTGAAAGACAGATATAAACTGCGTAGATGTTTCGAGATTCTTAGGTATACCTTTGGCCTTTGTTGACCAAAATACGCGAGAACTCGGTGAGCCAACGCAGGACAAGAGATGAGTGCTCTGCCACGGCCTGCCTTTCGCTATCACAACTGATCGATGAGAACGCAAACGCTGGTCTTCGAGGTCCATTCCCTTGACGCTTTAGAATTTGTTGGAACGGCGACGCAAGGCGCTTCCACGACTTCGCCGGGCGATCGTCGGCCAACGATGTCGCTTTCCACGCCATCGCAGCGCAGAAGGATGATACCTCGAGCAACGCGGGAAGCAGCCGTGATTCCGGACGTGAGGAAGAAAATCCAGGAGCGAAGCTCGGGCGTTCTTTATCAGCGCTGTATGCCCTCGCAGCCGTCGGGCCACGTTACGAACGATCTGCTTGTTTGAATATTATCAGAGTTCCCACGACACCGGCGAGCAGAGAAAATTCCCCGACGTCGAAGGGCCTGACGCAAGTGCGGCGATGCAAAAATCGACCATCTGATCAACGGACGGCTCTGGCTGCTCAGCACACTCAACCATAAGGCGCGGATGGCAGAATCGAAGGAAGATGCTGTGCACGAGAATCGCCACGCCATCGCTATCTTCGACATGGAACTCTCCTGCGCGATTGCCTTGGGAAATGATTTTGGCCAGCGATTCGTCTAATTTTTGGTCATATTCATAGACGATCGTCCAATGTTCATTGAACGCCGTTTCAACGAGTTCGTGCAAGTTGGGATTGTTTTGGAAGCGCTGCCAATTTAATTTTTCGATCGCAGCTATGGCAGCGCGCAGCTTCTCGCTGGCGTGGCCTGAATGCTTGACGACATCATCAACCGCGGCTTCGACTTCGCTCAAGAGGCGGCGTCCGACCGCCTCATTGATCTCGGCCTTTGAGGTAAAAAAGCGATAAAGGTTGCCGGGCGACATACACAAATTTTGGGCGATATTGGTGACTGTGGTCTTCTTGAAACCGATCTGGTTGAACAACCGCTCAGCGGCGTCAACAATGATGAGTTGCGTGTCGCGCTCTTTAAGTTGGGATGAATTTTTCATCGGAAAAAACTTTCAAATGCTGTGATGTCTTATACGTTGATAATTGTCAATTGTAAACGAATAACATTCAGCATCCAAGTCCTTTTCCAATCCTTAGGCTAACCTGATCAATTTGCTTAGGCTGGTAAGGCCCAAATGCGTTAGAGCTTTGCCACTGCTCATTCGCGCCATGGCGGTAACTTGCGCATTGCTGGTAGCATTTTCCAATTTTCCAGTAGCGCGGCATCGACCGACGAAGCTTTGATTTCGTCTGCTTGTTCCCCCAGTGTTACCCCTGCAGTATATGGCCGATCTGAGGTTTACTAACATACTGAGACTTCAGCGTAGGCGCAGTCAGAGTGCCTGATCTGTTAACAGCTCATCCATAAAAAGCCTAGGCAGTCCCCGCGAAAACGCTGATGCTTGGGCCGCCCTTTAAAACATTTTAATTTTCCTATGTTTTAACGCGCGCATTAATTTTTTAATCTGCTTAAGGCGGCCAAAGCAGATTCACCCCCAGCGTAGACATGAAGTCGCTCAGCGCCTTTCCCCATTGCTAGCAACTGCTATAAGATTATTACTATTCATTTCTATCAACTCTGCCGAAAAAAGCATCTTCCACCATACGCAATCATTCTGTAACGTTGGCGTATTGCTCATCAAGCAATACATTCATTAGAAGCAATCGTTTTTAGAAGGAGCATTAACATTGGAAAAAAATCTTATACCACTACGACTTGTCGCCAAGAAGCTAGGCGTCTGTTCAAGAAAAATTTATCGACTTATCCACAATGAAGTGGCGGCTTTTCCGAATGGTCATAAAATCAATACTAGATGGTGCTTCATCGGATCTGAGTTAAATCAATGGATATATATGCGGCAGTTTATACAAGTAGAAACATAAAACCTACAGCTACGTCAACTACAGCATCACTATACAAGTCATCATAGCATATATACAGGCGATTATTATTCCTACAGTTTACAGTTACATGTAACCGTTGTCGTGTGTATGCAGTTTGGTATCGACGGTATACTAACACTGCAGCGCGTATACAATGGTTACCCTAGGTGTTTACACAAATAGTATCTAACTGTATGTATACGCGTTTATGCCGGAACAACGCGGTATCAACCGTTTGAAAACGACTGTAGTACGCCAACATTAGACGACAATACTGTGGCCCAACGTTAGAAACCCAACATCACGATACTGTTGCCCGCATTGACATGGTAGAAAGTTGATACATACAACACGTTTATTCTGAGCAGACAATTACCGCTGTCATGACGTGCAAATATAATATTCATCACGGTACGCTTTAATATAGACAATAACTGTGATGTAGTTTGGTCTATAGGTGCTCATCACATACCAACACTGTTACATTACATGCGACTGTTGTCGCGCGTATGCAAACGGTATTAATAGTAGTGGCTTATCCCGTTGTCCCAGGCTCGTCTATGTCTAGTAGTTTCTCCGTCTCGGCCGGCTGATTTTGCGAGTTGGCTGAGCGGTCCTGTCGCATTCCCGTCGCCGTTTTTCTGTGGCGCGGCGCTCGCCTAACGGTCTTTTCGCCCTTTCGAGGATTGGCGTTTCCGGTAATGTCCCAATAACTCACCGGTTCATGATGCGAGGCAATGCCGAGCATGGTTTCGAACGAGACGTGCCGATAAAAACGGCGGTTGTAGCGGAAGACGAATTCTTCGAGATAGGTGTCGACGTGTTTTCGGCGCAGGCCGTGATAGGTGCCGAGGCTCCAGCGTTTCAGCAGCGCGAAGACCCGATGAATCCACGGCAGCACGACATGGCCCGCCATTTTGCCAACCACGCGCGGATCGTGCCGGTAGTCGCCGGACAGACCAGGATAGGATGCGTGGCCGTCAGTGAGCAGCGTGGCTCCCGGCTTCACATTGGCCCTGACGAAAGCTTCGATCGAGGCGGCGGAATTATCCGCGATCATGGCGAGGCGGATGCGGCCGGAACGCGTATCGAGGTATTTTGCGTGTTTGCGTCGCGGTTTGGCCCGGTTTGTGTCGCGATCAATCACCTCGACCGCGCCTGCGATAAGGATTTTTCCAGCGTTGCCAGGCTCGAAGAAAGTATCGCCGACCCGGAATGGAATTTCTGTCTGATCGACTTCGACGACGCCTTCGAGAGGTTCGCGGTTTGGATCGACCATGGATCGCCGCAGCTTTTGCGTCAGAAGCCAAGCTGTCTTGTAGGTGAGGCCGAGCTGATCTTCGAATTGCCGCGCCGACATGCCGTTGGAATGCGTCGCCATGAGATGCGCGGCCCAGAACCACGTCGTCAGCGGCAGCTTGGAGCGATGCATCGCCGTGCCCGCCGTAATCGAAGTCTGGCGTCCGCAATCGAGACATTCGAATGTGTATGCCCGGCTCTTCAGCGTCATCGCGCGGCGGGCGCCGCAGCCAGGGCAGACAAAGCCATCCCGCCATCGCCGTTCGAACAAGAACGCGGCGCAGCGCGCCTCGTCGGGAAAAGTCTGCTGGAATTGGGTAAGCGACCGCGCCTTGGCCATCGGGTGATCCGTCGCCACCCCTCGCGGCGGCTCACTCAGACCGCCATACCACATTTAGATGAACCTGGGACAACGGGATAAGCCACTAATAGTATGCTAACATTACATCGCCCACAAAAACGGTTAGTAACTAAGATAGCTAATGCTACGATAAGGTTACCGTCGAATGATAGAGTAATCACTTTCGATGTATGTTAAATGTGTAGTTATGGTTACATTACTACTGGTACGGTGTTGAATTACGTCAATTGCACTGAGCTACTGAATTGTTCGGTATATCGAACGTATAACACTGATTTAAAGGAGATTGCAAGTACAATGAATATTATTACGCATTACAGTAATACATGCTATTACCCAGTTTGTATTTTTTGTATTTTTCGTATATTTAATATTGCAAACGTTGCTGTCGCATGCCCTGAAAAAATAAACTGGTTGGCTATCTGCGGATTTTTTTTTCGATGATGATATCCAAGGCGGAGCAGCACAATGACTGCTTGGCCCATGTTTGACGTCAACAAGCTTCCGCTCTCACAGGCGTCGCGACAGCAACTTGGTCGCATCTATCGCGACATCGGAACTTGCTCTGGAGTGGCTCAAACCAAATCCGATTTGCTCAACTAGATATGAAAGCTGCGGGAGTTGCGCGAAAACGTGATGCTCGAGCCGCCTTTAAAAACATTATCCGAATACAAGCACTATAATAGCAATAAAATGCCCAATGCATGTAACTGTTGTTGCGCGTATACGAATTGTCCGCTAAGGAGTCCCAGTTGGAGGAGAAGAAATTGATACAGCAATCTTATCGGACCGGCGACGGCTCCACGACAACGATGACGAAAGTCTGTCACCACAATTGGGCCGGTAGTCCGAATGGAGATACCTGTCGGGCGGACAACGCGGGAAACTGCGCCTGGGTTTCCGACCAGGAGCATGTCGTCTGTTACCACACCCGATTCACTGGACCATGCCCACTTACGCCGAGCCCCTGCCGGATAAACGGTTTCTCATGCGTGGCGATGGACAAGCGTTCGTCAGTGAACCATATTACGAGTGACAACAGCATCTTTAACGGCAACAGTCAGACCGGCGAATATCCAGGAATCAGGAATTTTCCTTTCCAGTTCGATGATTTGAATAAAACAGCCGTCATCATCATGGATATGTGGAATCATCATCCATACCTTCCGTCTGCGGATCGCGTGAAATCAGCTGGCGGAACCAATAAATGACTTCGTGGGGCTCTTGCGCAACGGCGGTGCGCTGATCATCCACTCTCCAAGTTCACCAGATACGGGCTACGTCTCTAATTACTATAAGACCACAACGGATCTCGACGAGCAGCAAGCGCGAGCGCGTGGTCGAGCTTCTGTAACTGACGACGTGACAACGGCTGGCGGCGGGTCCACGCGTACTCGGGAGAACTACTACTCGATCGACGAACTGAAGACATGGGACGATTTCTTTATGATCGTGGCGTACAGTTCCATGAGTAAAGGTGGGCAGGAGCCCACACGTCAGCATCCAGGAATCAAGGTTCACGCAAAAGATGTGCTCTGCGCGGACGGGCTGGATGACGGGCTGGGTTCCAATCTCGCATATCAGCAGTTGCTTGGCCTTACAGCCAACCGGCCAAATCTCATTTACTGCGGAGTCCACACGAATCAATGCATCCTGCGTCGCCACAATGGAATGCGCACAATGCACCGTGCCGGAAAATCGCTGTGGCTCGTGAGAGACCTGACTGACTGCGTGTCAACGCCGAACGAAGGACTCGTGCACTTCGGATACACGGACACAGTCGTGGATTGGATCGGGTCGTACCTCGGTGCCGCGACCAAGACGACCGAGGAGGCAGGCATCCTGGGCCGGGACCACAAGCCTGTAAAACGATTCAGATTCCAGGGCGACGATCGAACGAACTGTGGATGATCCGCAGCTGTGGGTCCCACGCGGCGAGAACGTCGAGCCGCTCTTGGCTCAAGGGATGGTCGCGCAAAACAGCGGTCGCGCCATTGGCTTCCGGGCCCGTTATGGCCAGAGGTGACGAAACGCCTCTCTGGTACGCATAAAGAGACGAAGCAAGAACGCTGAATTAGTTGATATCGATGAAACTCAATGAGTTGCGGCTGAGGCGAATTGCTGGGTGGGATTGGCGGCGATGACGGAAAACAGGTGTTTTCCGGGTGGATGCGCTCGAATATGTTCTACAAGTACATAGACGCGCACAACAACGTATGTGTAACTGAAATACCCTAATACGACAATAATGTTACAGTCAATTGTGCAGTATACCAAACAACGTTAATGTAGGTAATGGTTATTTAATATGTTGTTGTAGTACATTGATGATACAATAGTGAATAGTCACCTGCAATCTAACCGATGATACGGGCTTGATTACATTACTGTTGCTCAATGAGATTATCGCAATTGTTTGGTATATCCAAACTATCACACTCATTTAAAGGAGGTATTGTAAGTACAATGAATATTATTACCAATACGCATTACAGTAATACATGCTATTACCCGATTTGTTTTTTCGTATATCTAATGTTGGAAACGTTACCGTCGCAGGCTCTGAAAAAATGTTCCTTTGTCGATGGCGATATCCAAAGCGGAGCAGCAGAATGACTGCTGGCCCATTTTTGACGTCAACAAGCTTCCCCTCTCACAGGCGTCGCGTCAGCAATTCGATCGCATCTATCGCGACATCGGAACTTGCTCTGGGGTGGCTCAACGCAAAATCCGGTTTGCTCAATTGGATATCAAAGCTGCGGGCCGGTTCCGCGAGATATTGATGCTCGAGCCGTGTTTAAAAAACATTTTAAGTTTTCCGCGTTTTCGGAATGCGCATTAATCATTTTAATCTGTAATGCCATCAAGACAAATCGACGCGCCCGCGTAGCCGTGCGTTCTCGCGGTGCAATATTGGATCAATTCGTATTGGTAACGTCGCCCAGCGCTTTCTCCACTGCTCCAAACTCTTATTATAAGATTATCGATTTTTTTTACCTCACAAAAAAGTATCTTTCCTCATACGCAATAATTTGATAAGTGTTTGCGTATTGCTCACCAAACAATACGTTAATTGACGGTACTTAAGTGGTATTGACCATCGACATACATATTACAATCGACACGTTACGACAAGATTTCGATGGAATGAGATTATTCCAAGAACCAGACGCATGAGTTGCTGTTCGCCCGACAACAACACGTCATTAATATGTACTTCAATCCAGCTATCAATATGTTTAACTGCGTCATATCGTTCATGTATAATGCTCGCTAAGTGGGTTACTATTCTTTATAACTCCAATTAATACAGATTTAGTATCGCTATCTATGTATTACTAAGTTTAATATTTTGACGGATAATGCCCTAAATAAATTCAGTGAATGCTTTAATTTTGCTTTTAAGTAAATTTACGTATTCAAACAACCTTGTAACAGACAGAAAGGATTAAAACTAAAATGGATATTTCTAGCGTTAACAAAATTGACAGTTCCTATAAACGTCGCGTATCGGAAATTATCAAATTTACTAATGACACTGCATGCAGTCTCGATGGCCAAAATGGACATGCGCTTATTGTTCCATTGACAGTTACCTTCCGACCGGAATTGATTAGACCGGCACGTTGCCTCGACGAGTTCGAACGTCTTTATGTTTCAATATGTCAAATGTTGATGAACAACGTCGAACGACCTGGCAAACAACATTTTCGACCGTATTCATAGCGTTCTTGGACGGTTCCACGACAGAGTTTAAGGGCGCTTGGCCAACAGTATCGGCAGATAAGGCGGAGGCCGTCCCTCGCGTTCATGCGATCATGATTATTGATCCCAGGCTCGCCAAGAAATTTATCAAAATCGCTCCGGGGCTTGAGGCGGCGTGGCAAAAGATCCACCGTCGAAACACGACCCTCGAACTGGAGGTCAATGAGATTTTGGAATTTCGGCAGCTGATGTCGAACTTTCGCGACAACGAACAAAAGATTATTTCAAAGCTTGGGGACTGGATTAATCATTCAGCGAAGTTGCCGACACGAAGGGATGGCCTGGCTTGCCACCTTTTTATCGTGCCACCGCGCGCCGTGCGAAGTTGCTGTAAGTCCCGGAAAGGCTCGCATCGGGGCAAGACTGCTGATTCCGATCCAAGCCGCCCACCAAAACGAGATGATCGCGCCCACTAAAACGGAATGATGCCGCCCGTCATAACGAGATGATGTCGCCCACCGTAACGGAATGATCCCGCCCAGGGGTCTTCCAGGGTGACGAGCTCTTCGCTGGCCTGTTTAGGGTCGCGCCTTTGGCAATCCAAAGGAGCGGCCGATGCCAGCGGAGAGAGTTGCGATGCGCCAGGCGCGCGAGATTATTCGTCTGAAATTTTCAGCTTGTGTTCCGACCCGCGAAGTCGCGCGGCGCCTGGGGCTCGCCGCCTCGACCGTGCGGGAGACCTTAAAGCGTTTCGAGGGCGCCGGGCTGAGCTGGCCTCTGCCAGCTGACATGACCGACGGCGCCCTGGAGGGAGCGCTCTACGCCAATCGAAGAAGCAAGCGGGGTCATCGTCTTCATTGCGAGCCGGATTGGCCGACAATTCATCGGGAGTTGAAGCGCAAGCACGTCACCCTGCTGATCGTTTGGGACGAATATGTTGCCGAAAATCCATGCGGGTACAGCTATTCGAGGTTCTGCGAACTCTATCGCGCCTTCGAATCGAAGCTGTCGCCGACGATGCGGCAGACGCATGCGGCCGGCGAGCGGCTGTTCGTCGATTACGCGGGCGACGGCGTGCCGGTCGTGATCGATCGGCTGACCGGCGAAATCCGCAAGGCGCAAATCTTCGTCGCCGTGGTCGGCGCGTCGAGCTTTACTTTTGCGTGGGCGGCCTGGACGCAGACGCTCCCCGATTGGATCGACGCCCACGTGCGCGCCTTCGCGGCGATCGGCGGCGTTCCCCATCTTCTCGTGCCGGACAATACCAAGACCGCCGTCATCAAGGCCTGTCTCTACGATCCGCTGGTCAATCGGACCTATGCCGAAATGGCCGCGCATTATGATGCCGCCATTCTGCCGGCGCGGCCGAGGCGCCCGAGGGACAAGGCGAAGGTCGAGCAAGCCGTGCTCATCGTCGAGAGATGGCTTCTCGGGCGGCTGCGTCACCGCACTTTTTACAGCCTCGCCGAGGTCAACGCGGCGATCGGGGAGTTCCTGAAGCTTCTCAACGAAGATCGTCCGATCCGGCGGCTTGGCGCAACCCGCCGGCAATTGCTCGAAGAGATCGACCGCCCGGCGCTAAAGCCTTTGCCGATCGAGCCTTACGTTTTCTGCGAGTGGCGCACGTGCCGCGTCGGCATCGATTATCACGTCGAGGCCGACGCCCATTACTACAGCGTCCCCCACCGTTTCGCGCGCACGGAAGTCGACGTGCGGCTGACGATCAGGACCGTCGAGGTCTTCCTCAGGGGCGAGCGGATCGCCGCGCATATGCGCATGAGCGGCAACCGCAAGCACACGACCGCGGCGGAGCATATGCCCTCCAGCCATCGCCGCTACAAAGACTGGACGATCGACCGCATCCGCGCCGACGCGCGCTTGATCGGGCCGGCGACGGCGGCGCTCTGCGAACTGATCTTCGAACAGCGCCCGCATCCGGAACAGGGCTTCCGGGCGTGCCTGGGCATTGTCCGCCTCGCCAGACCCTATGGCGCGGAACGCGTCGAAGCCGCGGCGGAGCGCGCCATCGAGATCGGCGCGCGCACCTATGGCTCGGTCAAATCCATCCTCGACAACAAGCTCGACCGTCGTCCCGCGCAAAAGCGCGCTTCGGACGGAACGCCGATCCTGCATCCCAACATCCGTGGCCCGCGCTATTACAATTAGGAGAGCGCTCTTGCTCAAACATCCAACTCTCGACCAGATCCACGCCTTGGGCCTTTACGGCATGGCCAAGGCCTTCGTCGAAATCGCCGCCGCCAATGAAGCGGATGGTCTTGGCCATCACGAATGGCTGGCGCTCCTGCTCGACCGCGAGGCGTCATGGCGTCGCGACAAGAGGCTCACGGCGCGATTGCGCATCGCCAAGCTGCGTCAGCAGGCGTCCATTGAAGATGTCGATTATCGCAGCCCGCGCGGTCTCGACCGCGCCCTGTTCCAGAAGCTCACGGAGGGCGAATGGATCGATGCGCACGACAATCTGGCGCTCATCGGCCCGACCGAACTGGCGACATAATGCCTATCTCCCTACATCATTGATATTCCAGAAGTCCCTGTCGCGGATCCGATGATACAGCACGACGATTTTTGACCGCGCGCCTGACAGTCGGCAAATCTAGGTCCGTCTCTCGAATGACATATGGCGCACCAATACAGGCTTGCTTGGCCGGCAGCAATCGATCCTTGATCAGACGGACTACCGTCATCTTGCTCACGCCCAGATGGCCGGCGCTTTCCTCCAAGGTGACTTCCCCGCGCTCGGCGCGTTCGCCATCGCGATATATCGTGATCTCGTGGTCACTTCGAAAAGTGCGAACACGTTGTTGCGTCCACGTGTGGCCCTTGGCCGTGCGGACGCCAAGCCGATTCAGAATGGACGCGATGGCCAAATCAGGCGTCACGCGCGCTAAGTCGATGATCAACTGCTCAGTCGCGGCGCTGGTCTTCCACCGGTGCTGTCCTGCGCGATTCTTGGCCACCACAAGCGCTGTGTGGTCTCCACCTTTCCAATGCAGCTTGAGCGAAAGTTGCCCGGGGTCCGCTGTGACGACGATCTCCTCCAGGACCGTACGCAGGATTCGCTTGCGTTTTTCGGCCGACGCCGCCGGATGGTTCCACAGACGCGCCAACTCGGCGCCCAATGCGGATATTTCCGCGCGTTCGGCATCGGTGATCGCCGGCGTTTGATTCTCGCGAAGGAGGAGAAGATCGCTCTCCAGACGAGCCGCCTCGGCGAGCCGCTCGTTCCAGCGTCGCTCAAGATCCCTGGCGACCAGACGATTCTCTGGGTCGACCGCATCGTACTGTCGATGCGCGCGAGCCGCCTCGTATCGCGCCTGCTCCAGAGCAAGTTCCCTCTGTCGAAGCACGTCCGCGTCGACCCGCCCACGATCCGCGATGGCCGCGATGGCCGCCTCTACGCCGAGCGGCGCGATTACCCGCAACACCTCCGCCGAAACCGCGGCGTCGATGCGCATGTTGCCAAACGCGATACAATTGCCCCGCCGCGCGTGATTGACGTCAGCATCGTTGCACACATATCGCGCGATGCCGCGTAGTCCGTTGTGCTGTACTTTGAGTTTACGGCCGCAGTGGCCGCACCGCAGGAGGCCAACCAGCAATCCGCCGCCGTTGCGCACCGCCCCCTTCACCATCTCGCCCTTCATGTTGGCATTGCCGCAAATCGTTTGCTGATTCCGCTCGTATTCCTCCCAGGAGATGTAACCTTCGTGATGATCACGCAGCAGCACCTCCCATGCATCTTGTGTCCGGCGAATGCCGCGCTTGATGGCCTTGCGGCCCGCCTCGACGCGTGTTTGCGAGCCAGTCCGACCGAACACATAAGCCCCCGCGTAGACCGGATTGGTCAAGAGACGGTGGATCGTATTATAGCGCGGTAAACGCCATTCTACTACCCGCCCTTGTGCGCCGTGAAGGACCACCGGCATCTTGAAGCCTTCCTCGATCAGCCAGAGGGCGACCTGGCGGGCGCTGCCGAACTCCGCGAACTTACGAAACGCCAAGTGTAGAGCCTCGCGAATCCTTCTATCGGGATCAAGTTCCAAACGATCGTCGAGACCACGGACATAGCCGACCGCAACGGTCGTATGGAGATCGCCGCGAGCGGCCTTCAGGCGCAGGGCTTCCTGGGAGCGTTGACGGAAAATTGACAGCTCCATCTCGCTGAATGTTCCCTTCATGCCGAGCAAAAGCCGATCATTTATTTGTTTGGGATCGTAGACGCCGTCTTCGTCTATGATCAGGCAGTGGACTAGCGCGCAAAACTCCAGCAGCGTATGCCAATCACGCCCATTGCGGGCAAGTCGGGATGCTTCTATCGCGAACACGGCGCCGGCGGCGCCAGTGCAAATGGCGGCCAACAATTTATCGAACCCGGGCCTCGCCGTCCCGCCGCCGGAACGCCCGAGGTCGTCGTCGATGACTATTACGTTCGACCACCCAAGCGTCCGCGCGCGTGCCGCGAGAGCATATTGACGGCGACAACTCTCC
The DNA here is from genome assembly GCA_963789645.1 of uncultured Alphaproteobacteria bacterium. Lineage (GTDB taxonomy): Bacteria > Pseudomonadota > Alphaproteobacteria > Rhizobiales > Beijerinckiaceae > Methylocapsa. The sequence continues at coordinate 348,565 of CAWBLM010000015.1, forward strand.
GGATTGTTTGCGAGTTGGTCCGCGGTGGACTGCCGCACATACACAAAGGCGGTGCGAGAGGCGTGTTCAACGCTAATCTTGCTCATCGCTCGCCTCCTTTGTTACCGCCTCGCCCGGGGCGCACTCGGCTAGCAGAAGCCCGAGCAATTTGGTAACTTCCTTGCGAATCTCCGGATCGAGCTTCCGAGGCGCTTCCAAGCATTTGTCGGGGAGCCACAGATCGATCTGTTCCCAATTTCGCCGCTGCTGTCCCTTCATCGTTTACCTCCGTCTAAGTCGCTCGATCCGACGACGACGAGGATAAGCATTGCGCACGAACCAGATCACGAAGCGCGTGAAAAACGTCAAGGGAAAGCCGCGGGATATCCACCATTGGCAGAGCCGCGGCGTGCGGGTCGGTCATCCACGCCGGCAACAGAGTCCGGCAACCGTCCGGACCATCCACTACGAAATGGACCATGCCCCCATGGACAACGCGACGAAAGACCGCGACCCGCCTTCCAGAAAGCGGATGATGCAGATATTCAACGACAACGTCGAACAGGTGTTCTTGGGTAGTATGTCGTTGGCCCGACCGGCGTCGGCAAAAGCTGGCTGGCGTCGGCGCTCGGCCACAAGGCCTGCCGCGACAATCGATCGGTGCTTTATCATCGCGCGCCCAAGCTCTTCGAAGACCTCGCCCTGGCGCGCGGCGACGGGCGCCATCCCCGCATCCTGCGCTCGCTCGGCCGCGCCGATTTGCTCATCCTCGACGATTGGGGACTGGAGCCGCTCGACGCCGCCGCCCGTCACGATCTGCTCGAAATCCTCGAGGAGCGATACGGCCGCCGCTCGACGGTTATCACGTCCCAACTCCCCGTGGATCGCTGGCACGAGATCATCGGCGATCCCACCTACGCCGATGCGATCCTGGACCGCCTCGTTCACAACGCCCATCGCATCCAACTGACCGGCGAAAGCCTGCGCCGGACCAAAGGAAAACAGAACCAAAAGGCTTGACCAAACGTCGTCGCCGGTGACAGAAAATCCATCGGCCAGCGACGCTCGCGACCCGGGCGGCATCATTCCGTTACGGTGGGCGGCATCATTCAGGAATCCCGGGCGCCATTATCCCGTTATACCCGGGCGGCTTCGTCGTAATCCGCAGGCAAGACTGTTCCCGGCCGCAAGCTTGCCTCCAAAGGCTCCGCGTCTACCCGCCGTAAGCCCAATGCTCGCCCCCAACAAAAGACGAATTTCGAACTACACGCCTTCTGAGGTTAAATCGATCCTCAGTCCATAAGGACCATTTCCCGTCAGCAACTCGACGTGGTGGGCCGGCGTCAAATCGGGCCGTTTCCCACAAGCGGTGAAAATTGGCCCCAAAGACATCTGTTCGCTGGTCCATCAGGACATCAAAACGGAATTTTAAGAACCAAACCTTTAATTCCGGAGCGTTTTCGCTCCAGGGGGCGACTACAAATTCATAAATAAAACGACAATGAGTGTTGAAACGAAACGATGATATTCAGCGTGTTTGATTTATACTCTAAATCTACGGACATCAGGGTCAGCGCAATCTGACCTAATCGAATAGTATTATCTATATATATAGTATCGTATTAATATAACGTCATGATGATGTATGACATGACATGATATGATATGAAAGAAGCTTATATTTCAATAATATTGCCGAAATAGATAGTATACGGCAGTATGACATCATGATAACGTACGACATTGATATCATAAGAAAGAACTTTTATTCAAACAAATCAATGATTAGTATTATGCTTATATTGACGTTATTTAAGACATGGACGGATAATCATTAACTTACTAAAAATGAAAGGAAACCTCTATTAATGAACAATATCACAACGTGGCTTATCCCGTTGTCCCAGGCTCGTCTATGTCTAGTAGTTTCTCCGTCTCGGCCGGCTGATTTTGCGAGTTGGCTGAGCGGTCCTGTCGCATTCCCGTCGCCGTTTTTCTGTGGCGCGGCGCTCGCCTAACGGTCTTTTCGCCCTTTCGAGGATTGGCGTTTCCGGTAATGTCCCAATAACTCACGGGTTCATGATGCGAGGCAATGCCGAGCATGGTTTCGAACGAGACGTGCCGATAAAAACGGCGGTTGTAGCGGAAGACGAATTCTTCGAGATAGGTGTCGACGTGTTTTCGGCGCAGGCCGTGATAGGTGCCGAGGCTCCAGCGTTTCAGCAGCGCGAAGACCCGATGAATCCACGGCAGCACGACATGGCCCGCCATTTTGCCAACCACGCGCGGATCGTGCCGGTAGTCGCCGGACAGACCAGGATAGGATGCGTGGCCGTCAGTGAGCAGCGTGGCTCCCGGCTTCACATTGGCCCTGACGAAAGCTTCGATCGACGCGGCGGAATTATCCGCGATCATGGCGAGGCGGATGCGGCCGGAACGCGTATCGAGGTATTTTGCGTGTTTGCGTCGCGGTTTGGCCCGGTTTGTGTCGCGATCAATCACCTCGACCGCGCCTGCGATAAGGATTTTTCCAGCGTTGCCAGGCTCGAAGAAAGTATCGCCGACCCGGAATGGAATTTCTGTCTGATCGACTTCGACGACGCCTTCGAGAGGTTCGCGGTTTGGATCGACCATGGATCGCCGCAGCTTTTGCGTCAGAAGCCAAGCTGTCTTGTAGGTGAGGCCGAGCTGATCTTCGAATTGCCGCGCCGACATGCCGTTGGAATGCGTCGCCATGAGATGCGCGGCCCAGAACCACGTCGTCAGCGGCAGCTTGGAGCGATGCATCGCCGTGCCCGCCGTAATCGAAGTCTGGCGTCCGCAATCGAGACATTCGAATGTGTATGCCCGGCTCTTCAGCGTCATCGCGCGGCGGGCGCCGCAGCCAGGGCAGACAAAGCCATCCCGCCATCGCCGTTCGAACAAGAACGCGGCGCAGCGCGCCTCGTCGGGAAAAGTCTGCTGGAATTGGGTAAGCGACCGCGCCTTGGCCATCGGGTGATCCGTCGCCACCCCTCGCGGCGGCTCACTCAGACCGCCATACCACATTTAGATGAACCTGGGACAACGGGATAAGCCACATCACAACAAACCAGAGTCGAATTCTCTACCAAGAATATGTACTTGGCTTTTCTGAATGGGTTATAAAGGAGGCTAACAGGTTAAGAAAACACAATGGATGTCCTCTTATTGTTCCTCTGACAGTGACTTTTGCAATTGGATCGATTCGAACTGACCAATGTCTCGGGGAATTCGAGCGGTTTTATAGCTGGTTATGTCGAAAGCTTGTCAATAATATCGATCGTCCCAATAAGAAACATCTTCGTCCATTTACGATTGTTTTTCTTGATGATCCTTCGACTAAACTCAAAGGTAAACGGCCGACCTTCTTTGCGGATCATCCTGAGGTCGCACCACACGTACATGCGGTTATGGTCATCCATCCTGACCTCGCCGAGAAATTCTTAAAGGTCCAATCGGAACTTGAGGCGCTGTGGCGGAAACTCAGCGATAGAAACACAACCCTTAAAGTCAACATCGATGATGTTGTCGAGTTTCGGCACCTCATGTCGAACGTCGGCGAAAACGACAATGTTATTTTCGAAAAGGTGTGCGGCTGGATTAGATATTCCAGCAAGTTGCAAATACAATGGACTATCCCCGATTGTGATCTTTTTACGGTCTTACCACACAATGAAAGCAGTTCTCGGACTGACAGACACGTCGTCCGACTTGTTCCTAATGGAAGCCTCACAACTCCCCTCATTTTCAGATGGCCCCGAAAGTATCGGCAAAGACCGGGAGTTCGGCGAGCATCGTGGTGAACCGTTCGATCAACGGCAGCAATCGCACCTCCGGCATGGTGGGGATCAATTCGTAGAACATGCGGCCCTGCCGGAATAGCGAGTGGGTGCGTCGCTTGGTGGTGTTTGACTTGAGATATCGATCATAGCCGAGCGCTTCGCCGGCCGCCCCGAGCAAGGTCAGCAGCGCGATCGCAAACGCGTTCAGCAACCACAGGCGGTCGCGCCGTTCGGGCGTGCTGACATGAATTGATCCCAAGCCCATGCCGAAACGCAAATCCTTGGTGTCGCGCAGCCCGCACTCGATGCCCCAACGCTTGCCATAGAGGCGCATCAAAGCCCGTGAAGTCGCGCTGGTGCTGCTGGCGGCCAGACACCAGGCCTGTTTCATCTCCTTGTCCTGCACGCACAGCACGGTTCCCACCTGATAACGGTCGGCCGTCACCAAGGCGCCGCGCAAGACGCGAGCGCGTCCGCCGGGTCCAACAAAGGCAGCGGCGGTGCGAGTTTCGCCCGCCGCGCTGGTCACTGTGATGTTGCCACGGAAGCGGATGACGTAGTCGAATTTCAACTCCTCGGTCAGCACCCGGTAGAGCTTTTGATCGCCGAACCCGCGATCGGCCACGATGCACACCTTGATGTCCGCCGGCAGGGCATCGGCCAAGCGGACAAGCGCTTGGTACTCATATTCGTTCCGCCGGTTCTTGAGGGTGGATGTGTCCACCGTGAGCCACAGAAGCGGCGTAGCTCGCCCATGCCGGGTCAGCAGCGAGAGCATGATGGTGGCTTGGCCGTCGGCGTCGAAATCGGTCCAATCCATGGCCACATTGATGCAAGCGCGGGATCCCACCACGTAGGGAACCCAGTGGCGCAGTGCGGCGTCGATATCGATTCCCTCGTTGGACAGCAGCCGATCCACCTGTTTGATCGCATGCTTGGTCACTAGGCCACGCGCCAGGGCGAGGCCCTGGCCGATCGTATTGACCGCCAGGGAAGCGGTCTTGATGACGCCGAGGGTGGCGTTGGTCAATGATAGGATGCGCTTGGCATGCAGGTCACCATCGAACAGGCCGTCAAGGAAGCGGTGGACTTCCCCAAAGCAAAGGGTCTGGTTCCGTCTCATCGTCTGGCCCCGCGAATCATGGTTGCATACGCGGAGATTCGCGATTTGCCGCCTCGGGGGCAACCAATCCATGACGTGCGCGGAATAGGAATCCACGCCGGCCTGTCGTGATGCTCTATTTTTCAGAAAGTCCCAGCACCTTGCCAGATTCTTTTTTTAGTCGGCATTCTCACCTTTGAAATGAGGGGATGGCTGAGAAATGGAAGCTGATACGATGGTAATCAGGAAACATTGGACAGAGGTTGCCAGAGTTACTTATTGAGCGTTATCCTGCGGCTCGAGATTCACAATTCCAAGTTTCTTTGGGGACAGTACCTGTGGAACGTAACCCAAGGCGGTCGCGGGCCTCGCTGGCGGCACTTTTGACTGATAAACTACCTAACAGCCCGTGCCAAAAGGAAGCTGTGTAGAACCCTCCTAACGGATGTATCATCGGCGATACATGCTGGAGATCGATGCGGCGAATTGAGAGTGGTTCGTCAGAGAAATTTCTAGACTAGACTGGCGGATCGACTTCTGACGTTTGTTAAACGTGCCCAACTCTTTTGGGCGAGGCGACTGCAAAACCATTAGGCATTCGTTATCTCTGTCCTATCAATCTTTGGACAAAGGAATGGTCTTTGTGCCAAGAGACGTCGAATAAATGAACATCGCCAATCCTATGAAGAGAGTACCCACGGATAATAACAGGCTTGCCCTCAGACCGGCCGCAACAAATTCTTCATTTCGGAGGAAGTCCAGGACAAATCTTATCACCGAATAACAGATGAGAAACAAACTAGTAGGAAGTGCCATTCGATACTTAATATAACGCGGAATGAAAACGTATAACATAAGAAAAAGCAATACACCTTCTATGGCTGCCTCGTACAATTGGGTGGGGTGGCGTCTAATCCCATCGACGCTCACCGCAAGGACGGACGTAGTTGGAGGGCCAAAAAGTTCTTGATTTAGGAAGTTACCAATTCTTCCCAATGCAAGACCAATTGGCGCAGAGCATGAGGCGACGTCAGCAAGTTGCCATCCCAAGGAATCAGCTTTAGAGAAAAAGAATATAGCTACCCCTACTCCTATCAAGCCGCCGTGAAATGACATGCCGCCATCTTGCAGATCAAATAATATTCGTACTCTCTCAAAAACGGTTTGATCCGAATAGAATACTTGGTTGCCAACTCTACCACCAATTACCGCACCTATACTTATCCAAAACATTCCGCGATCAACATCAGCAGGTGTCATATTTGGCGTATACGCCACCAACCGCCGCATCGCAAGCCAAGTTGCGGCAAGTCCAAATGAGAAAAACACTCCGTACCAACGGAGTGGCACCCCAAAAATGCTGAGCGCGATAGGATCAATCAAGGTGCCTATCTCCCTTTTTGATTCATGACGTGATATGCGCAGGTGGCAAGGGCATGGGCAATGCGGACAACGGCGCATCCACTAGTACGTCTGCTGGGCTTCTGGGTCGCCGTAGCGTTTGTGGCGGGCGGTTGTGCCGCGCGCGGTGCCACTCCGGCAGAGCAAACAAAAAATGCGTTAATTATTGCAGGAATATCCGGAATATTCATGCTTGTTATGTGGCTAACCACTCAATTCTTGGGACGGTTAGGATGGTCACCGGCACATTTTCCGCAAGTTCCAGAAGGACGGCGTGTGGGAGGCCATCTGGGAGGACCTGCACATAAGCTTGCGCGAGCGCCTCGGGCGAGAGGCTTCTCCCACGGCCGCTGTCATCGACAGCCAGTCGCTGAAAGCGGCGGAAAAAGGGGCGGTTTTGACGGCGAGGTAGGCTTTGACGCCGGCAAGAAGGTCAAGGGCCGCAAAATCCATGCGCTCGTCGATACGGAAGGACTGCCAATACGGGTCGTCGTTCACTCCGCGGGTATCCAAGATCGTGACGGGGCGGCCCTCGTCCTCGATAAGATCCGCAATCGCTTCCCTTGGCTCGAACTCGTCTGGGCCGATCATGGCTATAATGCTTGGCAAGTCGAGACTGCCGTCGCCAAAGTTCCTGTGTTGCGCCTTGAGATCGTCAAGCGCGGCGACGACCTGAAAGGCTTCGTCGTCTTGCCGCGCCGCTGGGTCGTCGAGCGAACCTTCTCCTGGTTTGGCCGCAACCGCCGCATCGCCAAGGATTATGAAAACCTTGCCGAGACCCTCGCCGCTTTCGTCACACTGGCCTGCATCCAGATCGCGGTCCGGAGACTCGCGCGTTAGTTGCTTTTGAGTCAGGCTCTTAGACTGGGAACAAACACTGGCGTCGGGGCGACCCCCGCAGACGATGAGCGCGCGACAATGAGATGGGTTGATCAAGCACAAGGGGTCGCGGCAATTGCCGGCATTCTTCTGACGACGGCCCTTGTCGTTGTCGCTTTCTTGCAATGGAAGGTGTATCGCCGACAGGCTACCATCATGGAGAAGCAATCTGAGCTGATCGAAAACCAATATAACATTTCCAAACAGACTTAGCGCGCCTTTGTCTTCGTGAAGGAAATCGCGGTAGTTTATAATCGTACTCCCGACAGGCTGTCTACCTACAACAGCACGTCAATACCTGGAGAGACAGAATCGTGGCGGCTTACGGTTGTCTGGAAAAATGGCGGGGATACGCCTGCGAGAAACATGCTGGTTAATTTCAATTACAAGGAATTTCTGGGCGCGATGCCCAAGAATTTTGACTTTCCGGACGCAGCATCGCAACCCTGTCTCATCGGGCCGAAGGCGGAGATACCTGGAAATAGCCTAGTTCTCCATAGAGATGTATTAGATAGAACTCGGGAGGGGGAGCCACAAATTGTATTTGTGGGGATGGGCGGAGTACAAAGACGTTTTCGATGGTACGCCGCGCCGGAGGACGGAATTTTGCTTCGAACTGAGGATGAATAGTGACCCGAGTAGCGGAGGAATGTATCACTCGTTCATTCCACACCCTAGGCATAACGGCTCGACGATGAATGCATGCGTCGTCCAAAAGCTTACGTCCGACCGGAACAGTCTGCCTGACGAATCAAACACGTTAACGCTTGGGGGCGCGCTTTGCAGCTTTTTCCACAGGAGGTAGAGGTGGGCCCAAATGAGGGCTTCACGCCTGAGAAGGATATTTTCGGGCGAAAACCCTTCGGAGATCAGCTGACCAGAATCGTGCGTGCGCTCGAAAACCCGAGCGTTTTGCTTCTTGATGCTCAATGGGGGACGGGTAAGACGACTTTCGTGAAGATGTGGCGCGGTGAGCTTACGAAAGCTGGTATTCCCTCAGTTTATTTCGATGCCTTTGCGAACGACTATCAACAGGATGCCTTCCTTGCGGTCGCGAGCCAGATAATTGCAGAGGCTGAGGACATCGCGCCTAGCGGCAAAAAGGTATTAAAGGCGTTTAAGGAAAAGGCATTGCAAGCGGCTAAGGCACTTGGCCGCGCATCGCTCCGGCTTGGTGTTCGCGCCGCCACGGCGGGCCTGATTGAGGGGGAAGCCTTAGAGAAGGCGGCCGCCGATATTGCCAAAGACGTGGGCGACGAAACTACGAAAATTATTGACGAGGTTCTTAAGGAAAGGCTCGAAAGCCATGATGCGGATCGAGAAATATTCGAGAATTTCAGAACGGCGCTGGGCAAATTGGCGGCGGCACTTTCATCTCCGAATGACCGGGCTGACAGTCAACCTGGGTGCCCTCTGCCGCTGATATTTATCATTGACGAGCTAGACCGATGCCGCCCCTCTTTTGCGCTTGAGATTTTAGAAAAAATAAAGCATTTCTATACGGTTAAGGGTGTGGTGGTTCTTTTAGTAAGCAGCTTATCTCAGCTCGAATCCGCCGTTCACTTTGCTTATGGCGAAATTGACGCGCACACGTATCTCGAAAAATTCTATCATCTGCGGATTTTATTTCCTACTGGGACGCCGGGGCGGCCGGACATGGCGGCAGCGACGTATCTGCGTCATATTAAGTGCAACGAGAATGTTGCCAATATAATTGAGCAGGCCTCTCATGTAAAACCATTGTCTCTCCGCACTTTGGAGCGAATAGGGTCATATTGCAAAATAGTAGATGTGAGTATGCCAAAAGACTCGATTTTTTTGCCCCAAATAATTGCTCTATTATGTATTCTTAAAGTAGTTAGGCCAGAGCTATACGAATTTGCCAGAAAATGTGAGATTACGTTTTCGCAGATTAATGGGTTACTAGACATAGGCCGCTGGCGCGACAAACATAACCCCACGCAAAGAAGCCATCAAAGTGTTAGGACAGAGCTACTGTGGCATTTTGCTTTAGGTGAATTAAATGACCAGACAGAAAGCGCTAAACTTCAAAGCACGTTGGAGTCACATAACCTGGATGCATCGCGAATTATTCCATACTATTGTGATTTGATCGACGGGTTTTCTTTTCCCAATACGTGATCGGAAACACCTGACCGACCCAATTGCTGATAGTGAGCCGCTTTAGCAGTTTTTTTGCAACACGTTGAGCTGGTGGCGCTTCCAGAGTTACCTATTGCTCGTCATCCTACGGCTCGAGTTCACAATTCCAAAGTTTTTGGTGATTACTCCTACAAATACCCGCTCCAAGGCGGTTGCGGGCCTCGCTGGCCGTATATTTGCCCTATAGACTACCTGAACAGTGTATACAAAAAAGAAGGCGTGTAGAGCCCTCCTAGCGGTTGTAGCATCGAAAATACTACCCTCAGTCTCAGCTACCCAGAGCGCTCGCCCATAGTGCGCTTTTCTGCGTGGAAGGTACAGGTCGCTTTAAGGGAAAATGAGGCGCGCCGAAAGCGAGGTTTGACAGATATTTAGGACGGTGGCGTAAGGGCGTTGTTGCCATGCACCTGCTGCGCTATGCCCCGCGCAGCATTTATGAGGTCTTGCGCGTTTGCAAGGTAAGCGTCACAGGCTTCGAATAGACCTTGCCCGTCGATCTGGAAGTCGGACCACATTGGATGAAGTGGGCGGGACCGAGCCAGAAAGGCCAGATTGGGATCGTCAATCTTCGGAGTTTCCGAAATCGGAACAGGATTAGTCGGGCCGCCCGTATATATCACCCCTAACATCCCGTTGATCGAGACCGTCACGTCGGGGTAGCCCGTTCGATGTTCGCTGATATTTCGCGCCGTGCTGAGAGGGAGCTTAATAAAGCGACCATAGTCCTTCTTGAATTTATTCGAGAACTGACGGCGGCGATCTTGCTCGTCAGAGGATAGGTTGGCGAACCTGCCTTTCATCTGCGAAGCGGTATCGTAACCAAAGCAACATTTGATGACCTCGGCGACGCTTCGGGTCGTCGAGAGAAACGCATCCAAATGGGCATAGAATGAGCGCTGCCAGTTGGTGTCGATGATCGCCCCTGCGGATTGCAGCACAACATTCATAGCGGTGCGTTCGGGCGGTTCAAGTGACTGCCCCATCTTTTCAAAGTGAAACCTTGCGTTTTCGAACTTCAACTCAACGCCTGCCCATAATTTGTCGTGCATGGATGATCCTCTGGCCGTCCGGCCATTGTCGCAAAAATGAAAAATGATCTGGGCTTTCCTCTACAACACCCCCAAAACCGATGTTACGGCGCTGAATAGGGCCGCAACACCAGTCCAGATCGCGGAATCACTCTCCTGAGAAAATTTCCTGCAACAGGTCCGGCGAAACCTCGCTTTTGCCAACTAACAAATCAACGTTCCCTACGCGGAACGCCTCCGGAAAAATGGCAATGGCATTGCCCTCAAGGTCAAACCGAACGGCTCGGTCAGGCGCGTAATTCACGACAAAACCCGTGGGACGACCAAAACAAGGAAGGAGGCCAGAAGGATTTGGAAATTCCGCCAGCTTTAGCCGAATGCCATTCAAGCCCTGATGGACAAAACTCGCGCGATCAGCCGTCAGATCGAAATCCACTCGCAAAATGCGGTTGACCCCAATGAATGCAGCGACAAAAAGCGGTTCGGGTCTGGTTTTTTCAGTCAAAATTATTGCATGTGGTTTAAAGGCAGTTCGCCAAGCTACTTCCTGTTCGGCGGCCTCCTTGAGCTTAGCTTCCTCAATTATATTCGCGGTTTCGAGAACGGCGGCGTCTACAAGTTCCTGGCTGATTTCGAGAGCAGATGGAAGCGCCTCTATGATAGTTTTGGCTTGGTTCGAGGTCAGGTCTCCCCGGCAAACGTTGTCGATTTGGTCAATGCCTTTGGCGAGGTTCTTATAGCCGCAACGTCGCGAAAGTTCGGTACGGCTGATGCCGAGGTCTTTGAGGCCGTTTCGGACGAGAATATCGATGGGAAGCCAATGGTCGGTCATTTGAGCGCCTTCGCATCCTGAAGGGTATCTACGTCACCTATTGGCTGATCGGAGATGAGCTGGTGTACAAATTGACCCCAAGCCTCTGTCGCGGCTCGCATTTCATCCGCGAAATTATATTGCTGATACACGCCGGCCACGCCGCCAAAAGAGCCTGATACGTGATTTAGCAATTTTTCAATTGTCGGGAGACTTACGCCAAGGCTGGCCAAGCCGCTGGCCACGGAACGCCGGATATCATGCAGGATCCAGGGCGCGATTGGGTCCCCGTTGTTCAAGTTTGCAATAAATTTGTCCAAGCGCGTCTTGGCGCGAGAAAAGCCTGAGGGCGGAGTTTTGCCGGGACTGAACACAAACCGTGAACCAGCAAATCGTGGCAAGGCTCTGAGGATCTCGAGGGCTTGCGGCGACAGCGGTAAAGAATGGCCTCGCCGGTTTTTCGAACGTTCCGCGGGGAGCCTCCATAGTCCCCTTTCAAGATCCAGCTCTCGCCATTCAATGCCGCCAACTTCGCTGCGCCTTTGACCCGTTAGGACGAGAAGCTTGACGATTGGCCCGAACGGGAAACCGAGATTTTGCGCGGAGCGCCACACGAGGCGTAGCTCATCCGTATCAAGAGTCCTATCCCGGTTCTTTTCATTAGATGGCCGCTCAATTCCATCGCAGGCGCTGCGTTCAATGATTCCGCGTGATACTGCCCAGCGGCACATTTTACGCAGCTGGGCAAAGGCGCGATTTGCGCCAACGGGAGCGCCACGGGCGACGATCTTATCAAGAACCCCATGAATGTCCGATTTGCCGATTTCTGGCAGCCGGCGGCCCTTCCAGGCGTCGGCAAATTGCTTCAATAGGCGCTGGGTTTCTTTCCAATCCCGCGTATTGGGCTTGGCATGGAGTTCGATAAAATCGGCGACCACCTTCTCGACAAGATCGCTTGCGATCTTCTCGGCCTTTTTCACGGCCTTGGCAGTCTCCTTGGCGGTGCCCGGATCAATCCCATCCGCCAGCAAGACTTTGGCTTTGGCGGCGCATACCCGAGCTTTGGCTATTCCGATTTCCGGGTAAGAGCCGATTGTGAGCTTCCGGGGCTTGCCTTGAAACCTATAGCGCAACGCCCACGCTTTCGCGCCTGTCGGCTGGCTAACGAGATAGAGGCCGCGCTCTTTCCCATCAGGAAGCTCGCGCCGGGTAGGCCCGGGCTTGTGATTGTCGATTGCAAGCTGAGTGAGAGCCTTCGCCATATCCGTTACCCAATCGCGCCGTGGGTAACAGAATAGGTCTGTCTCTTAGTTACCCAGTGTGTCTAGGACAGTACGGGACAAAGGCGATTAACTCAAGAAACTGCCGATAGTTATCCAAAGCATGATGTCCGGTTTATTCCAGCTGTGTCACCCCATGAGCAGGGTTTCCTAAACCGTAGGTCAGGGGTTCGAATCCCTTCCGGGACGCCAAAACTCCGACTCCGTGGAACGTTCAGGCGGAAAGTTTTTAAATTCCCAACTTCATTTTACTCGTCTGTTTTAGGAGACGGCTATGTCGGAAATGGATCAATCACCATTCACATTCAGCGAGTTCACGGAAAACCCGGAACCTCGCTGCGCGTGCGCCCTTCTCCTCGACACTTCGGGGTCCATGGGTGGAGCGCCGATTCGCGAGCTCAACGCCGCCCTGCTCGCTTTCAAGGAAGAATTGGCACAAGACAGCCTCGCGATGAAGCGCGTCGAGATTGCCGTCGTGTCATTCGGCCCCGTCAAGGTCGAGACCGATTTCCAGACCGTCGACACTTGGCAGCCACCCCATCTGACCGCGTCTGGGGATACCCCAATGGGCGCCGCTATCGCGAAGGGCCTTGAGATGCTGCGTCAACGCAAAGATCAGTACCGCGCGAACGCAATCGAAGTGTTTCGGCCTTGGGTTTTCCTAATAACGGATGGCGGGCCTACCGACCGATGGCAGCAGGCCGCTGACTTGGTGCGTCAGGGCGAAGCAAACAAGGGTTTCGCCTTCTTTGGCGTTGGCGTCGAGGGAGCCAACATGGAAATCCTCGGGAAAATCTGCGTCCGGACGCCGGTAAAGATGGCCGGGCTCAAGTTCAAGGATATGTTCGCTTGGCTGTCTTCCTCGCTCTCCAGCGTCTCGTCCTCGCAACCGGGTACCACCGTGCAGATTGCGCCGCCCACAGGCTGGTCAGAGGTAACTGAGAAGATTGAGCGGCGCCAGCGGCTGAAATCCCTGAGGCGCCACATTAAAAGTCGGCACTACAGGGCATGAGCGTTCACGCGACTTCTTGGATGTTTCTAGCTATGATTTTCGGCGGTGGCTGAGCAGGTAATTGGAGCTTCAACTGTCGAAGCAGGAGCGATAGGTCCTTTTCGGCTCTGTGTAGCGGGACAAGACAACCACCCGATCGTCTGTCGTGGGCAGCTCGACATCGATCATCTGCATCGTGGCGAGTTTTTCGAGCAAGACCCTTGCGGTCAATCTTGGCGCCAGCGCCTTCAGCCGCTGTTTCAGCGTGACCAGCAGGCAATAGGCCAGAAACGCAGTAAAAATATGGGCTTCGATTCGGGTTTCGAGCTGATGATAGATGGGACGGACCGAGAGATCGTTCTTCAGGTCCTTGAACACTTGCTCGACCTCGACCAATTGCGAATAGAGCCGCCACAGATGGCCGGGGTCATCGCTCTTGAGATTGGAGCGCAGCAAATAGCTGCCTTCGCGCCGCCGCGCCTGCCGCAATTTCTTGCGGTCGAGCGCGAAATGAAACGTTTCGGATGTGACCGGCTGATCCTTTGTGGGCATGTGAATGACCAGCAGCGCGTAGGCCTTTCCCGCTTCTTTCTTGGCCGCGCCGAGTTTGAGCAATAGGTCGTCGCGCGTCAGGTCTTGCCGTTGCAGTTCGCGCAGACGCTTGATCAGTTTTTTCAGCCGGCGCCGGCGCATCGATTGCTCCTTGTCGCGCCGGCCTTGACTGCGAGCGAGGACATAAATCTCTTCCTCGTGTTCGATCAATTTGACCTGCACGCTCTCGCGCACGTCCTCCCACGGCTTGGTCAGAAAGGCTTTCTCAAGTTGGGTGAGCCGTCCTCGCGGCGAGCCGACCAGATAATGCACCGGCGTTTCAGAATTTCGCATCTCGGCTAACACTTCTTCGGTCGGAATGCCGCGATCCATCACCCACGTGCGCTTGGCCTTGCCATATTGCTTCTCGATCTTGGCCAGAAACTCCTTCAGTGTCGTCTTGTCCGAGGTGTTGCCGCCCATGACTTCGTAAGCCAATGGAAAGCCGTCCGGCGTGACGATCAGCGCGATTACGACTTGCACGCAATCGGAACGTTTGTCGCGGCTGTAGCCGAACTTCCGCTTGCCTTCGTCCGGCGGATCGCATTCGAAATAGGTGCTGGTCAGATCATACAAGAGCACCTCGAAATCGGCCTGAAACAGGTCTTGCCAGCGCTCGCAAAGGAACGTGAACATCGCTTGCTTATGCGCGGTGAGCTTGTCCAGGCAACGATAGAGATTGTTGGTTGACGAGCGCGATATTCTCGCCGAGCAAATCGCCCGTCGCGCTATGCTCGAACCAATGCCGGTGCAAGCTCCATTCGCTGCCGGGAGAAATCAACTGGTAGCTGACCAACGTTTTCAGGATGTTCAGCCAGCTGTTCCTTCGCGCGAAGGCGGCAGCGCCGCCAACCAGAACTCGTCCAGTCGCAACTGATCCCACAGAAGAGTGGCCATCCAGCAGGCGCCCCACTGACGAGGCCGGCGCAGCCGCATCGCGCTCAACCGGATCGACACCACATCGCAATCGAGAACCGGCGCAAGGCGATCCTCGGGAAATAACGCGATCTGTTTGGATTGCCCGGCGCCTTCATCAAAGACCTCGATCGCCTTGCTCCAGGCCGCTCTCTGGCTGTCGTTGATCTCTCCAAGATAAAACACTTGCCGCTGAACCACGCGGCCGTCATGAACGCGCCGGTTTTCGACAACCGACCACGCGCGATGTTCCTTGCCGTCCTTGCGGCGAATCTTGGAGCGCAAAAACATGACGCAAACTCGCGCCTAGCCAATAGCAGCGCAAGAGACTTGGTGGCACACAAGCGTTTCACAAGCATGGTTAAAACCAAGGGTTTGTGATCAAACACCGAAAA
This sequence comes from uncultured Alphaproteobacteria bacterium, assembly GCA_963789645.1. Classification (GTDB taxonomy): domain Bacteria; phylum Pseudomonadota; class Alphaproteobacteria; order Rhizobiales; family Beijerinckiaceae; genus Methylocapsa. The sequence continues at coordinate 363,903 of CAWBLM010000015.1, forward strand.
ATCGCAAAAATCGAGTAGTGGTGAAGCCGGCTAACATGGCGCGTCCCTCGTGGCGCGTTGCATCAGCCTGCGAGATCGGCACATCCCACATCGGCTCTGGCACACCCTGTCAAGACTACGCGACGCATACGGTGGTCCGTACGAGGGAAGGCCAAGTCTTGGTGGCGGTGGTCTGCGATGGCGCCGGCAGCGCTGCCCATTCCGAGATAGGATCTTGGCTGGCTTCGACGACTTTCGTTGAGCTGGTTGAGCTATATTTTGAGCAAGCTGGTCGTCTGGTCGATATTGATCGCTCAATCATCGCGGAATGGGTCGAGCGCACGGCCGACAGATTGATCGCGCGTGCACAGCAAGACGGCAATCTATCTAAGGACTATTCCTGCACGCTGCTCGCTGCAATCGTCGGGACCGAGGCCGCAGTCTTTGCTCAGATTGGCGACGGCGCCATCGTCGTCAGCCATGGTGAAGAAGACGGTTGGAACTGGGTGTTCTGGCCACAGCATGGCGAGTACGCCAACCAGACTGTATTCGTCTTGTCGGCAAACGCCACTGAAGCATTACAGTTTGACTTGGCGCCGAGGCGCGTCGATGAATTCGCCGTGTTCTCGGACGGCATCGAACGCATGGTGCTGCATGGTGCCAGCAAGACCGTAAACGACAAGTTCTTCGACCAAATGCTTGCGCCAGTTCGCGCGTCGACAGCTCGTGGATTCGATCGTGAGCTTTCCGCGCAGCTCAAGAAGTATCTTGGTTCGACCGTTGTCAATGCTAGAACCAATGACGATAAATCCCTCGTCATGGCGACGCGGCTGCCACGGGCGAGGCCCCGGCCATGAGTTTGCCCGACTTCATGGACAGTCAGGGGAAATCCATCAAACTTGGAAAGCGCCTCAACAAAGGAGGCGAAGGCGCTGTTTACGATATTCCTGGTTCGGCGGAAGTTCTCGCCAAAATATATCTCAAGCCACTCTCCGCAGAGCGAATAGAGAAGCTTCAAACAATGCCTGCGATCCCGCTCTCGCCAGCATTGTCGGAACTCGCAGCGTGGCCGATTGACGTGATCCTGGATCGGCGTGCCGGGGTGCCAATTGGGTTTCTGATGCCCAATTTTCCAAATCGGAAGGATATTCATCACCTCTACGGCCCAAAAAGCAGACTCGAATCGTTTCCAACCGCAGATTGGCGTTTCCTCGTCAGAGCCGCGGCAAACGTGGCTCGGGCCTTTGCCGTCGTTCACGACGCAGGCCATGTCATTGGTGATGTTAATCATGGATCAGTGCTTGTAGCGGCCGATGCCACGGTCAAGCTTGTCGACTGTGATAGCTTCCAAGTGAACGCGCCAACACGCCAATTCTTATGTGAAGTTGGTGTCGAAACGTTTACACCGCCAGAGCTCCAAGACACGCCGTTTCGCGGCATTGTCCAGACCCCCAATCACGACAATTTTCGCTTGGCGGTGATGATCTTTCACATGCTCTTCATGGGCCGCCACCCGTTCGCCGGTCGGTTCAGTGGCGCTGGTGACATGCCAATCGCTCGCGCCATTAAGGAATGCCGCTTCCCATACAGCGCGAATCCCAAAGCGATGCAGATGGACCCGCCACCCGGAACGCCGCCGCTCTCGTTCGTTGGTGCTGAGGTGGCGCATTTGTTCGAGACGGCGTTCTCTCAAACGGCGATCAAGGATCAGCGCCCAACCGCTCGCACTTGGGTGACGGCCATGGGGGTCCTGGAGAAAAACACTAAGCATTGTGGGATAAATCCCGGACACTGGCATCCGTCGCACCTTTCCGCGTGTCCGTGGTGTCGCATGGAAGCACAGGGCGCAAACCCTCTCTTTCCCTTCGTCCTCCCGGCGACATTCGGTTCATCTAGCCCCCATCCTGGATCTCGAATCCCTGTGGCACCAGATCGACGCATTACCTGCGCTCGGACCGGCACCGACGATACCTATACCGCAAGTTTCTCCGTCCGTAGCCGCGCAAAAGCTGGGCACGCCCAGAAAATTTGCCAATCCTATCGCATTTATCGTCGGCGTCGGTGCGTTCCTCGCCGGCACGGTGATGTTGCCACCTCTATTCCTTGTCTGGGCATTCATCGGCGTGCTTGCCTACAACGGTGCCTTGAAAGCCTTTAGCAGAACTGAAGAAGTCGAGCGCTTTAGGAAGGCGATGAGCGCCGCCGAGGCCGATTTTAAGCGGGCGGAAGCCGATTGGCATAGCCCCGTTGGCGAGGCGGCGTTTGGTAAGGCTAAGCGGAAGTTTGCTGACCTCAAAAAGGAGATCGCCCAAATTCCAGCTAAACGAAATTGGGCTCTTGACCGGTTGAAGCAGAGCCAGCGCAAGCTCCAGCTCGATCGGTTCCTCGACAAATTTGAGCTCGAGAACGCCACGATCGTGGGTATCGGTCCCGGTCGGAAGCGCACGCTGGAGTCCTACGGGATTGAGACGGCCGAGGACATCGTCCTGCACCGGATCAACGCCGTTCCGGGCTTTGGCCCAAAGATGATAGAGCGGCTGATGAAATGGCGTAGATCGATCGAAGCCAAGTTTGTCTTTGATCCAGCAAAGGCGATCGATGCATGAGACATCGCTAAAGTGGAGCAGGATATTCTGTCACTCCGTACAAAGACAGAAACTGCGGCCAAAGCGGCGCATGCGGAAGCGATGCTGGCGCATGCGAGACTCACAGCCGTCAGACAGACGATGCGTCCGCAACTCGACGCTCTTCAAGCGACATTGGCGCAGGCTCGGGTGGATTATGAGTATGTCAGTCGATAAGGGGACGCATTGCAGACAGTATGGATGCCGGCTTCCTGACCGGCTGTCTCCTCTCCGGCTCGCACGACTTCCTCGTATTCGAGGTCAGCTTCGTTCCCACGGCGATCGTCACCGACAAACTCAGATCCTATGGCGCGGCGCTTCGCGAAAGTGGCCTTTCACGATTGCATGAGCAAGGATCACGCGCCAACAATCGGGCCGAGAACTCGCATCAGCCGCTTCGACGACGCGAACGAAAGGCGCAAGGCTCCAAATCGGTAAGGTCGGCTCAGCGCTTCTTCCGCCCATGCGGTCGTTTACAATGTTTTCTCCGTGCAACGTCACATGATCCGCCGCTCGACGCATCGGCAGTTTCGGACCGCAGCCCATAATTCCTGGCGCAACGCGACTTTCGACAGCGGCATAAATAGATCTCTCAGCAATCGACATTCCCGATCTCAGGGAGTTAACGTGATGGTGCGGACGCGCCCTACTCAGCGCCACCGGGGCGCCATAGCGTGATCGTCATGAAGAGGACCACATTGAGAGAAGGGACGTCCGCCAAGCAGATTGCCACGATCGGGATTGATCTCGCCAAGAACGTGTTTCAGCTTCACGCCGTCGATGCGGATGGCGCGACGGTTGTTCGCAAACGTCTCAGACGTGCGGAGGTGCTTCCGTTTCTTGCCGGTGTGGAACCGTGCCTGATCGGGATGGAGGCTTGCGCCACCTCGCACTATTGGGCGCGTGAACTGGTCAAGTTCGGGCATACCGTAAAGCTGATGCCGCCGGCCTATGTCAAGCCCTATGTCAAGCGTGGGAAGAACGACGCCACGGATGCGGAGGCGATTTGCGAGGCCGTTACGCGGCCGAACATGCGCTTTGTGCCGGTCAAGAGCGCCGACCAGCAAGCGGTTCGATCGTATTGCACAAACGCTCATAAAAATTCTTGCCGACCGGGCGCGTCCACATATGTCAATGCCCACGGCCCTGATTAACGCGCTTCACTGGTTCCAGCGGATGGAGCCTACGAAATCCTGCTCAAGGCGAAAGACAAAGGCGCTTGCGCTTGGCTTGTCCGTTTTCGGACAACGCCGAGATGTGAGAAAGGCGACGCCGGGTCTAGGTTTGGCCATGCGAACAGCGTGACAGAGCAGCGGGAGGCGCTGCCCGCGCGAAATCGCCGGACTGGCACGATGCATGCTGAACTCGAACAAAATCTGTCGCTCCGCGTCCCGATATGACAGAAATCCGACAAATCCGAGCGTTAGCACTCGCCACATCAATTTCGAGGCCCGCACCTAGTGAACCCGTACGCAACGCCCTCGCCGTTTCTCCGGCCCGCGCAGCTAATCGAGCCCAAGGGCCGCGAGTTTAACGCAGCTTTGCGAGCCAAGCTGCGCGCCGCCGGATTGCGGCCGACGCGTCAGCGGATGGCGCTCGGGGCGCTTTTGTTCGCCAACGGAGACCGGCACGTCACCGCCGAAAAATTGCACGCTGAGGCCAAGCAGGCGCGCCCCCCGATCTCCCTGGCGACGATTTACAACGCCCTCAATCAATTCACCGCGGCCGGGCTGTTGCGCGAAATCGCGCTGCAGGGATCGCGGACCTGGTATGACACCAATACCGGCCCCCATTATCATTTTCTCGTCGAGAACGATGACGATCTGCTCGACATACCGGCCGAAGCGGTCGGCGTTCTCGGCCTACCCGCGCCGCCCGAAGGGATGGAGATCATCGGCGCCGACCTCATCGTTCGAGTACGAAAGATCGATCCGAAGCAGTGAACCCGACGGCGTCTCTCGGCCTCTCAGTCGCGACCAGATTGAGAAGTTCTTCGGTCCGACGTGGGGGATTGTGGATCTCGCATGCAATATCTCAGGCCGGGCAACTAACGGCATAGTTTGAAAACCGCGCGCTCGCGCCATTACCGAGCCCTACTTCGGCGTTTTGGCGTGACAGTTCATCAAACCAGACCAGCTTCGCTGGCATAGGCCTTGGTCAATTTTCGTCATGGAAGCTGACGTCTTACAACCAACGAATCCGGACTTTGATCTGATCGGCGGAGGGCCTGGCGTCGACCGGCTCGTCGAGGCGTTTTACCGCAATATGGATCAACGCCCCGACGCGCGATCGATCCGCGCCATGCACGCCGACGATCTCGAACCGACCAGAAAAATATTGAAACTCTACCTGCGCGAATGGCTCGGCGGCCCCAAGGACTATTCGAGTTAGCGCGGTCATCCGCGGCTGCGAAGGCGGCACGCCGGGTTCGCGATCGGTCCCGCCGAGCGCGACGCGTGGCTCGGCTGCATGGACGCGGCTCTCGATGAAGTCGTAGCGGAGCCGAGTTTTCGCGACAGACTAAAGGGCTCCTTCCACAAACTGGCCGACTGGGTCCGCAACGATTTGGAAAATGAACATGACAAACACTGATACGCCATTCGCATCGCTCGAAGCTGAGGGACGGCTCATCAACGCCGTTTTCAAGGGCCCGACGGCCAAAGCGGGCCGCTTCGGTTATCGGGGCGGCATCGCCTTGAAATTCGCGCAGCAATTCGCCGATGAGAAGCGCCCGCCAGAGGTGTCGTCCGAACAGGTCATCGCCGTCGGCGACGCCGGGCAGCCGACCATTCCGTTCCTCGCCGCCTATCTTTTGTCGTTCGAACATCTCGAGGCGCTGGCCGAGGTGCTGAAAGGCAAATTGAGTCCGACCGGCAAATATTTCGCTTTTTGCAACAACATCGACCTTCTGAGCAAATATAGCGTCGAAATCGGCGGCGTTCCGTTCTACATTCTGCCGCTCGACGAATCGACCGTCTATAACGAACTCCTCGAACTGCTCAACCTCGATAAGACCAGTCTGAAAAAGCTGTCGATCGGCGGCAAGACGGACGCCGTCGCCGACGCCGCCCAGGGGTTCGGCGAGAAGTTCGACGAGATCACCTTCGCTCAAGGCGTCGAACGGATGGGACCGGTTCGCAATCGCGACGAGCATAGGCCCGTCTGATTGACGGCGGCGGCCGGCGCCGATAGAAACCACGCCACAGGCTCGATGCTGCTCTTCGATTCCATGGAGTCGGACAAGCGCATCCAGCCATATGATGACCGCTATTTTATCTTGACTCGCGCCATATCCTGCTACGGCGGCGACGAGGCGGCCTCCTGCTGAGACGCTCAATGAGCTCCCGGCTCGCGCGACTTTAGATTGTAAGCGCCGTCTCAGAATTTCTTCACCCTGATATTGTGCTTTCTCAGCGCGTAGCCGATCTGCCTCGGGGTCAAGCCGAGAATGCGGGCCGCCTTGGCTTTGACCCATCCGGCCTTCTCCATGGCGTCGACGATTCTCGCGCGGTCGGAACGATCATCGGACCCCACCGCGGCGCGGCTTTCCGCAGCGGGCGGCGTGCCAAGCGGCGGCGGCGAAGGCGCCCTCGCCTCCCCGGGCCAGCGCGCCTCAACCGCCGCCTCCGCCGGCGCTCGCGCGACCCGAGGCGAATTGACGACGCCAAAAGCCGCCGACGCCGGCTGGTCTAGGCCCTTCCACAGGATCGCCGACAGACACCCGTCATTATGGCAAGCGAAATCGCTTTCCTCGATAGAGTCGTTATGGGCCATGGTGGCGGTGCGGCGCACGCAATTTTCAAGCTCCCTTATATTGCCCGGGAACTTGCAATGGGATAGGACCGCGATCGCCGACGCCGTCAGAACCAAATCGGATTTGTGTTCGGCGTTGAAGCGGCGCAGAAATTCATTGGCGAGAGGCATCAGGTCGCCGTCCCGCTCCCGCAGCGGCGGCAGGAATACCGGAACGACATTGATGCGATAGTAGAGGTCGGCGCGGAATTCGCCGCGCTTCACGGCTTCTTCGAGATCCTTGTTGGTCGCGCACACGAGCCGAACGTCGACCTTGATCGGACGCGTGCCGCCGACTTTTTCGAATTCGCCTTCCTGTAGGACGCGCAGGAGCTTGGCCTGGAACGCCGGCGAGATGTCGCCGATTTCGTCCAGAAACAAGGTGCCTCCGTCAGCAAGTTCGAAGCGCCCCTTGCGCGTCGCCAACGCGCCCGTGAAGGCGCCCCGCTCATGCCCGAAGAGCTCCGATTCGAGCACGCTCTCCGCTAAGGCCGCGCAGTTCAGCTTGACGAAAGGTTTGCCATGCCGCGGCGACAGATTGTGGATCGCGGCCGCGAACATCTCCTTGCCGGTCCCCAATTCGCCGCGCAACAACACTGTCGACTGGCTCTTGGCGACGATCCTGATTTTCTTGACGACGGCGCGCACGGCCGGGCTATCGCCGACGATCCCCTCAATGCCGCTGAACCGCTGCTCCTGCGAGCGCGGGCGGTTGGTCTTCTCAAGGCGCGCATTCTCCAGCATTAGCTTTTCGCGATCGCGCGCGACCAGCTTCTGCAACCGCACGGTCTGCCCGACAAGATTGGCGACCATCGTCAGAAAGCGGACATCGTGGTCGAAGCGGATGTTCGCCCGGCTGGTGAAGTTTCGATCGACCGTCAGAGTGCCGACGACGTTGTCGCCATCCTTGATCGGAACGCCGATCAAGGAGAATGGCTCGCCGTCCTTCGGACCCCATCCGGCGAGATCCGAACCTTTGAATAGGATCGATGAATGAACATTCTCGACGACGAGCGGCATTTTCGTCGTGACGATTTGCCCGATCGCGCGCTCGGGCAGGCGATCGAAATAAAGCTTTGCGTTTGTTTCCGACCATCCGGAGCCAACGACGATTTCGGGTTTGCCAGCCTTGTCAAGGAGAGCGATGAGCCCATGGCGCATTTCGAGAAAACTCGACAGCAGCCCCAGCACCCCGGCGAGAGTGACTTCCAGGCGATTGACCGAAGCCAACAGTTTGGAAATTTCGTAAACGCCAACGAGCGTCGTTTCACCAAGATCGTTCGCGCGGGCGGCACCGCCGCTCGCCGCAAACATCGGCTGTTGAACCATGTGATCCGCCTTTCACGAAAGGGGCGTCTAGCAGGAATGCAACGCAACATCCGGGCCGTTTTGTCGACATTCGTACGTTGAATCGAAAGTTAAACGCAGGCGCTTTCGCTGGCGGCCGCTCGACCACGCCAAAATTTGGCGTTTTCCGTCCATTTTGAGACATTAATTGTTCGAATTGGCACAAAAGCCGACATTCGAGCGCATTTCTTCCTTCACGATGCCGTTTTGGACCCGCTCTTTTGCTCTGTGCCGGAGGAAAAAACGCCGCCCGCCGCAACCATGGCCCAGGGTTTGCTATACAACTTTTGGAGGAACTGGGCATGAGCCACCAGCATATGGTTTCGCGCCATCTGCCGCCGAGACTGTTTGGCGTCATTTTGGGCACGAATGAGATCGCGTCAGCCATCGCTGTGTATCTTACTCGCAGCGGTTGGAGTGTCGCGCTTTCTCATGATCCGAGTCCTCCGGTTTTCCGTCGCGGGATGACGTTTCATGACGCTTTGTTCGGCGACCCCACGGCGATCTTTGAGGTTTCCGGCGAGCGTGTGGAGACCGGCCTCGAAGTGCTCTCCGCCATCGCGCGCCCGAATACGGTTGCCGTCACGCCGCTTGGACTTTTGGACCTGTTGGTGCTTCGCCGGCTTGATCTGGTCGTCGACGCGCGATTGCAAGCGCTGGCGCCGAAGCCCGACTTCAGGAATCTCGCGCGGATTACGATTGGCCTTGGATCCAGCTTCCAAACAAGCGTGAATTGCGACATCGCCTTACCGGGCGCATCTTGGGGATGCGCGCAGTCCATGCGGGGCGCACTTGCATTGGCCGGGAACGAGCTTCCTGCAACATCGCAGGGGTTTCTCTACGCCGAAAGGCGCGGATTGTGGCGGACGGCTGTGGACCTCGGATCGCGCGTTTTCCGCGGCTTTGTTGTTGGCCACGTCGACGGCGCCGCCTGCAGTGCATCGCTTGACGGAATTCTGGTTGGAGTGGCGCGGGACGGTGCCGAAGTGAGCGAGGGCGACATCCTCGCCGAAGTCGATCCGCGCACGCGCCACGCGACATGGACCGGAATGGCACCGGCAGGACGAGCGACGGCGAAAGCCGTGATGCGCGCCATTCAGAGCTGCGCGGCTCCGCGCGAGGAGCGAGCGACGCCCGTCGCTTCGCAAGCGCAGCCCTAGTCTAGAGCGGAATCTGCGATCGGGCCATGGCTTCGATCGATGGTCACGAGATCTCAGGCAAAAAAGGTCCGCCTTTGCGGGTCGTTTGATCTAAAGTCACGGACCCGGTCACGCATTCGGCTTTTCGATTGTCGCGGTCGCTGACGGCGCAGTCCGTTGGCGCGATTCCCGACATTGATAGCCTATCCGGCGGTTGCCAGCTCGCGGATTACAATGTCGATTTGCCGACAGGTCTGTTATCCGTTTCCAGACAGTGTCAGCATCGCGACATCTGCGCCGCTAATCTAAAACGTCTCTAAATATCAGCCGCTTGCATCGCTCCATGTCGATGGCACGCTTGTTGCCAAATAGATCTTTGCACAACGCTTTGCTCGCCCGCGACGGACGTCACGAAATTCGAGCCCGCGATCCGGGATGTTCTGGCGCAGAGCCTACCGCGAGGAATCGATATGGAAGAAGCCTATCAACCCAACGAAAGCGATGCCGACGCCGCCGAACGACTCGGCGACATCATGCAGAAAATTGCCGATCACAAAGGTTGCGGGACATCGGGCGGTAGCGGCAAGGCCAGCTGCGGCACGTCCGCCGGCCCAGCCGACCTGGCTCCCGAAGTATGGGAAAAGGTCAAGAACCATCCTTGCTACAGCGAAGAGGCTCATCACCATTACGCGCGCATGCACGTCGCGGTTGCACCCGCCTGCAACATTCAATGCAACTACTGCAATCGCAAATATGATTGCGCCAATGAGTCGCGCCCTGGCGTCGTCAGCGAGAAGTTGACGCCCGAACAAGCCGCCAAGAAGGTTTTGGCCGTCGCCTCGACGATCCCGCAGATGACGGTGCTTGGAATCGCCGGTCCCGGCGATCCGCTGGCCAATCCGGCGAAGACGTTCAAGACCTTCGAGCTCATCTCGAAGACCGCGCCGGACATCAAGCTCTGCCTGTCCACCAACGGCCTGGCGCTGCCTGACCACGTCGACACGATCGCGAGCTTCAACGTCGATCACGTGACGATCACGATCAACATGACCGACCCCGAAATCGGCGCCAAAATCTACCCGTGGATTTTCTGGAAGAACAGGCGGGTCACCGGGGTCGAGGCGGCGAAGATCCTGACGGACCGCCAGCTGCAAGGCCTCGAGATGCTGACCGAGCGCGGCATCCTCTGCAAAATCAACTCGGTGATGATCCCCGGCGTCAACGACAAACATCTCGTCGAAGTCAACAGGGCGGTCAAATCCCGCGGCGCGTTCTTGCACAACATCATGCCGCTGATCTCGGCGCCCGAGCACGGCACGGTGTTCGGCCTCATCGGCCAGCGCGGTCCTTCGGCGCAGGAATTGAAAGCGCTGCAGGATAGCTGCGAAGGCGAGATGAACATGATGCGGCATTGCCGCCAATGCCGGGCCGACGCAGTCGGGCTCCTCGGCGAGGATCGCAGCGCCGAATTCACCACCGACAAGATCATGGAAATGGAGGTCAATTACGATCTCGACGCGCGCCAGGCCTATCAGAGCAAGGTCGAAGAGGAGCGCCAGGCGAAGGTCGAGGCGAAGAACGCCGAGCTCCAAACGCTCGCCGGCGAAGCGAGCGACATCTCGATCCTCATCGCCGTCGCAACCAAAGGCAGCGGCCGCGTCAACGAACACTTCGGCCACGCCAAAGAGTTCCAGATCTACGAGCTCAGCACCCGCGGAGCAAAGTTTGTCGGACATCGCCGCGTCGACCTTTATTGTCAGGGCGGCTTCGGCGACAAAGACAGCCTCGACACGGTCATTCGCGCCATCAATGATTGCGCCGCCGTGTTCGTCGCCAAGATCGGCGGCTGTCCGAAAGAGTCGCTGATCGCCGCCGGCATCGAGCCGGTCGATCGATATGCCTTCGAATTCATTGAGCAGTCCGCGATCGCCTATTTCAAGGATTATCTCGCGAGGGTCAGTCGCCGCGAAATACAACACGTCGCGCGCGGCGACGCCGACATCCGTCAAGGCGCCTACGTCCCGGTCTGAGCGATTGACCGGGGACTAAATCTACAGAAAGGAGATACAGATGACTTACAAGATCGTCGCATCGCAATGCACCTCATGTTCGGCTTGTGAGGCCGAATGTCCGAACGTCGCGATTTCGGAGAAGAACGGCACCTTCGTCATCAATCCAAAGAAATGCACCGAGTGCATCGGATATTTCGACACGCCGCAATGCGTCGCCGTCTGCCCGGTCGACAACACCTGCGTCATCGATACGTCCTATCCGCGCTACCAGTCCTCCGCGAGCGCGGCATGAACATTACCTTGACGCCGGCCGCTCACAAATTCATCCGGCGCCTCGTCATGTTCGACGGCGCGCCTGGAAGCGGCCTCAAATTGTCGGTCACCCCGGGCGGATGCTCGGGCCTCTCCGCTGAATTCAGCGTCGAGGCAGCTCCCAGCGACACTGAAGCGGTGTTTACGCAGGACGGCGTGAAGCTGTTTCTCGGGGCTGAAAGCTGCATGCTGCTCGATGGAATCACGATCGATTTCGTCGATACGCCGGCGAAAATCGGATTCGCCTTCATCGATCCGAAGAAAGAATCCTGCGCCTGCAGTAGCAGTCGGTCGGCGGCTTTCACAGAGCCCTCGTTGTCGGCGGCGAAATAGGATCCAAGGCATGTTCGCGACAGACGACCTCGGCGCGCAGTCGGCGTCCGACCTTGAGTTCGACGCCACAGCCGCGTCGATCCTCGGCGCCGAATTGCCGTCCGCCGCCGAGCGGCATCTGCGCGAAGCCGGAGCGGCGTATCACCGAGACGATATAGCCGAGACCCACCTCCTTGCGGCGCTCGGCGCCGCGCCGGACCATCCGGCCGTGCTGATCGGGCTTTATCGATTCTATTTCTATAGCCGCCTGACTGACGCCCTTGGCGTCGCCCGCAAATGTCTCGCCAAAGCGCTAAGCGAGCTTGGACTTGCGGCCGACTGGCGAAAGGTCACCCGGCGCGACGCCGATTTCGGGTCCTTCTCGGCGGTGCTGCCGCGGTTCTTCCTGTTCACGCTGAAAGGCTACGCCTATCTGCAGATGCGCGTCGGCGCTGTCAACGAGGGCCGGGCAGCGGTGGAAAAGCTCCTCGACCTCGACCCCTCCGACAAAGTCAACGCCCGCCTCCTGTTGATCGTCGCCGACCGGTTGGGAGTAGAAGATGATGACTGACATCGACGAAGCGTTGGACTGGCGCGGCGAGGCCGTGGAATGCGCGTCGTGCGCGCATCGCCGCCTTCTGGGGATGCAGCTCTGCCAGCCGCTCAAGGCCTGCGTTCACGATCGCTACGCGAGGCGGATCGACCGCTTCTTCGACTGGAACCCGGATCTCGCGCGAAACTATCTCCAGCATCTTTACTCCGAGGTGCGCGCCTGCGCGGCCAAAGCCGCGGACGTGTTCCGTCTGCCGGCGCTGCTCGACGATCCGGAGGAGGCGGTCCGGTGGAGCGCCGCCAGGCGGCTGCCGACGCGCTATCTTCTGCGCTTGCGCTCCGATCCGCATCGCGAAGTTCGCATCCGCGTCGCGCATCGTCTCGAGGGCGCCGATCTTATTTCGATGATCGACGATCCCGACTATTACGTTCGCCAGACCGTGGCGCACCGGGTTCCCGCCGATCTTCTCGTCCTGATGATCGGCGATCCCGATGTCGAGGTCAGGCGCGTCGTCGCCGTTCGCATCCCACTCGACCATCTCTCCCGGATGGCGGCCGATCAGGAGGCGGCCGTCCGGCTGGAAGCCGCGCGGCGTCTCGATCCCGCGGGTCTCGCGAAACTCGCCGGCGATCCCGACTGGAGGGTTCGATACGAAATCGTACTGCGCGCCGATGTCGAGGTCGTCCGGACCCTCATCGACGATGAAGATCCCCTCGTGCGCGACGCCGCGCGCGACAGGATTTCTTCAAGCGGCGTCGAGCAACGACCGCCCGCAGGCTCTCAAATTTGCGCCAGTTTTGCATCTCCAAGCCTCGCCTCGCCGAACGCAAGCGAGCGTGCAATCGCGGAGGAAAGCAGATGACAAATATCAGCCGGGACAGCGACGTCGTCGAGCTCAACAATCCGCCGCTGTTCGATTATGGCGATAAGGTCCGCGCGCGCAGGACCATACGCAACGACGGCACCTTTATGGGCAAGGAGATCGGCGAGATTCTCTGCAAGAAGGGTGACGAGGGCTATGTCGTCAGCATCGGCACCTTCCTGCAACAGTTTTACATCTATGGAGTAGAGTTCATCTCCACCGGCTATCGCGTCGGGATGAAGCGCAAGGAGCTTGATCCGATCGACGTCATCACCGAAGTCAAAAGCGGGAGCTCCCGATGAGCGGACCAGGCGCTGGAAAATATGAATGGGGGCAGCGCGTCCGCGCCGCCGCCGATCTCTTCAACGACGGCTCGTTCCCTGATCGACCTGTCGATGCCCTGCTGGTGCGGGCGGGCGACGCCGGCGAGATCGTCCAGGTCGGCGCCCATGTCGAAACGGATACCCCGATCTATCTCGTCGAGTTCGGCGAACATCAGGTCGTCGGCTGTCTCGAAGAGGAAATCACCCCGGTTTAATCAGCCGGCCCATTCGTCCGTCAGTCATCGTCCATGCAACCGAACCCTTAAAGGCGCCCCGTGAAAGTCATGATCCGCAGAAGCTCAGAAGGAATCCTCTCGGCCTATGTGCCCAGGAAGGACCTTGAGGAGCCAATCGTCGACGTCGAGCGGCCGGAAATGTGGGGCGGGCGCATCACGCTTGCGAACGGCTGGCAACTTGCCTTGCCGGAATTGAGCGCGGAGACCACTCTTCCGATCACTGTCGAGGCGCGGCGATTGAGCAGCGGCGGCGACTGACATGACGCTCAACGAGCAAAGCCTTGCGGCGATCGAGGAGTTTCTGGCTTCCGCCGAGGCCGACGCGGCCGCGATCGGCGAATTGCGCAAGCGATTTCCGGGGCTGTCGCTGAGCCGGTGCGACGCCCGCGACGTCGCGGACGAGACGCCCTTTCGCACTTTCGCGCGTTGCAATCTCTATCTGCTCGATGGGCGCGACCACTGCTGGAAAATCTCATCCGACCCCGGATCGGCGACTGGGATTATGCTCGCATCGAAAGGAGGGGATCAATGAAAACCACATGGCTGCCCCTTTGCGATCCGGATGTGTCGGAAATCGAACTCGAAGCGGTCCGCGACGTCCTCGTGTCGCCGCGGATTTCCGCCGGTCCCGTCGTCGAAGCGTTCGAGGCGGAATTTGCGCAATATCTCGGCAGGAAGCATGCTATCGCCGTCGCTAGCGGCGAGATTGGACTTCTGCTCACGCTGCAGTCCTTGGCGATTGGAGCGGGCGACGAGGTTATCGCATCGTCTCACTCTTTCCGCGAAACGGCCCACGCCATCGCGCTGACCGGAGCCCGGCCGGTATTCGCCGACATCGACTACTGGGCCGGGACGATCGCCCCCGATAAAGTCGCCGCCTGCCTGACCGAGCGCACGCGCGCCATCCTCGCCGCCAACGCCAACGGCCATCCCGCTCCATGGGCGCCGTTGCGCGAACTCGCGAACGGCGCCGGCGTCCCCTTGCTCGAGGATTCAACCGAAGCGATCGGATCCATCTATAAAGGGGCGCGCGTCGGCTCGTTCGGCGACTGCTCGATCTTCGATTTCTCACAGCCCGGAGCGTTGATCTGCGGCGAGGCCGGCATGATCGTCACCGACGACGACGATCGCGCCGCTGCGATCCGCAAATTGCGTTCGCGCCGGATCGACGAACGCGCCTCGGTCGTGATCGGGGCCGTGGCGCCTTTGCAAGCCCAACTCAGCGACCTCGCCGCGGCGCTTGGCCTAGCGCAATTGCGGCGGCTCGACGTTCTGCTTGCGCGGCGCAAGCGCGTTGAATCCTATTACTTCGACTATCTGCGCTCATTCGAGGGCATCAAGGATCCCTATATCGCTCCGGACGTCGACGAGGTGCATTGGTTCCTTTACGTCGTCCATCTTGGAACGCGCTTCTCTCGATCAAGCAGGGATTCGATCGTCGATGATTTGCGCACCGAACAGATCGAGTCGGCCGCCTATTCGCAGCCGCTTCATCTGCAGCGCCGGTATTTCGACATGGGCTACCGGCGCGGCGATTTCTTCGTCACCGAAAAGGTGGCGGACCGGGCCGTGGCGCTTCCTTTCCACGCGCATCTGACGGAAGAGCAAGTCTCATTCATAGTTGGCACGATGAAGGACGCCTCAATCAACGTCGGCGCTGGCACGGCCATTTATTGATCGCGGCGTCGCATTTTGAACGACAGGAGAACCAAATGCCGCTGTTAACAATCAAGCCATCAGGAAAGACAGTCGAGACTGCCGAGGGAAGCACGCTGCTCGACGCTCTCCTCACTGCGGGTGAAAAGATCATCTCGAAGTGCGGCGGCGAGGCGAAATGCGGCGCTTGCCACATCTTCGTTCTCGAAGGCCGCAAAGGCGTCTCGAAAATGACCAAGCTCGAAAACGAGAAGCTCGACACGATCATCGGCGTCGGTTCGAAGTCCCGCCTCGCGTGTCAAACCCGTTTCGGATCCGAGCCCGTCACCGTAGAAGTGTTGAGCTTCGTCTAGAACATCGGCGATTCACATCGAAATCGACACCGCCCATCCAGCGCATGACCCTGTCGGAAAGGCCCTGCGTCGCAAATCGAAACGAAAGACCTAAGCCATGACCGCCCAAGACAAAGTTTTGATTCACGTTCGCTTCTACCCGGACGGCTCGGTGAGCGAAATCGCCGAGCGCCCAGCCGGCCTCGCTCCGCAGCAATGGTTCAACAAGTTGACCAACGCGGCCGGCGCGTCTTTTGAAGCACTTTCCGGCGGACGCGGCATCTTTCGCCTTTCGCCCGAAGAGGTGACGGCGCTGAAATCGACCGCGCTGCAATGAGTTCTGCTGCGGGGCGTTCAACACAGGGAGAAGGTCCAATGTTGGGTGAAATTCGCGCCGCCGTCGATCGCGGCGATGTGGTTCCCTATCTCGGCCCCGGGGTTTTGATTCTCGTGGGCGAAGAGCTGCGCCCTGCCCTCCTCCCCCGACACGCTGGTCGGAAAGCTGACGGCGGCGGCGACTGTGCCGCACAAGATTCGCAACAATCTGACGGCGGCGGCGCAGTTCATCGAGAACTTCAAACACCGCAAGACGGTCACCTCGGTCATGACGAAGACTTTCGATCAACCGACGCAGCCGACGCTTCTGCATCAATGGCTGGCGGCGCGACCGAAGTTGCCGCTGCTCGTTAACGCCTGGTACGACGACCTGCCGCAGAAAGCGCTGGCCGCGCGCGGCAATTGGGGCATGGCGCAAGGCGTCAGCCAGGCCGAGCATTTCGGCGAGTGGGCGCATTATTTTCGTCCTGACGGTTCGCGCGTCGCGGGTGCCGCGCGCGTACAAGACGGGTCGGGCGCCAAGGCGCCCGCCGATGCGCCGGAAGAAACATTGGCCTGGACGACCTTGCTGTATCAACCGATCGGCTCGATCTCGCCCGCGGCCAATTTCATCATTTCCGATTCTGACGATGTCGAGGTCTTGACCGAGATCGACATTCAAACGCCGATCCCCGAAGCGGTTCAGTCGATCCGGCGCGGCAAGAGCTTTCTGTTCCTCGGCTGCCGGTTCTCCAGCCAGCTGGAGCGCAGTTTTGCGCGTCAGATCATGAAACGCTCATCCGACCAACATTGGGCCGTGCTGCCGGGTCCGCTGACCCGCAACGAAGAAAAGTTCTTGCGCGACCAGAACATCGACCGGATCGACATGCCTTTGGACAGCTTTGTCGAGAAACTGACAGAGCGCGCCAACAGCAATGCCGAATTGGCGCCAATCGGCTAACGCTCGCCTCTTACGAACATCTCGGACTTGCGGAAAGGATCAGCCGGGAACAAGCGCGGTGGATAAGCCATAGGATCGGCCACCCTCCATCGCGTCAATGACTTCTTCGGCCGACCAACAAATCGGCCTGATCGACTAATCGATCAGGCTTTGTGCGCTGAAGCCAAGGCCTTTCCCGAGCCTGTCCTCAAGGCGTTTTGAGTATCGTCAGCGGGATCGCAAATCCGACGCGGCGGCCCAAGACAACATCGACCTTCTCTCGAACGGACTCGATCGTCAGCGGCTTGGCGAGCACGCCATGCGCGCCCGCGGCAAGGCATTGCCGCGCGATGTCGTCCTTGGGCCCATCCGCCACCACCAGAATTTTCACTCCGGGAATCCGCTCGCGTATTTCGGACAATACGCCGACGCCGACGCCCTCGCCGCGCACGATCGACGCCGCGAGCAGGATCAGGTCCGGCTTCCATCCAGCCGCCTTGGCGAAGGCGAGCGGCAATCCCGCAATTTCATGCGTCTCGTTTTCATCAT
>CAWBLM010000016.1:0-574253 GCA_963789645.1 uncultured Alphaproteobacteria bacterium
TGGGTAGTATGTCGTTGGCCCGAGCGGTCTCGGCAAAAGCTGGCTCGCCTGCGCGCTGGGCCAGAAAGCCTGCCGGCAGGACGTGTCCGTCCTCTACCACCGCATGCCGAGGCTCTTCACCGATCTGGCGCTGGCGCGTGGCGATGGGCGTTACAGTAAGCTCCTGCGCGCAATCGCCCGCACCAAGCTGCTCATCCTCGACGACTGGGGACCGGAAACGCTCACCCCAGACCAGGCGCGCGACCTTCTCGAAATTGTCGAGGATCGTTACGACGCCGGCTCTGTCATGATCACCAGTCAGATACCCCGCTGGCACAATATGATCGGCGTTCCAACGCTTGCGGACGCGATCCTCGATCGGGTGATCCACAACGCCTATCGGATCGATCTCTCTGGTGAAAGCCTGCGCAAACAGCATTCTTCATCGTGAGGCGAAGCGCCCTCTGTCTGCCCGCCATGAAACCTGTGGACGGCATGGACGGCCCTGCGGACCGCCCACCCCGCCCACAAGGAGAACAGCAGACACAGAAGCGGACATGTTCATCTGTTTTGAAATTGAAAAAGCTCGAAGAGCGCCGCCATCTTGACGACGACCACTTGACCGACGCCATCGATCAAAACATCATCCAATCCGACCTGCGGAAGCAAGACGCCGGTGGCCGACATCAAATCGGAACGCTGGCCGGCTTCAGATTGGAACAGGTGGCCGGCTTCAGATTGGAATGCATGGCCGACATCGTCGGAACTCGCAGATGAAGGCGCATCCAAGAAACAGTCGCGAGGACCGCCGCCATTGAGAGGAGGTCCGAAGCATAGGGCGAGGTGAAACAAAGTGAGGTATACTGGGGTCGCCGCGACAAGAATGGTCAACGCAGCAGCGACGGTGGTCTTCTCTGGCTGCTCCATCAAGGCGAGGAGGGTGCATGCGACGCCTGCGACGATGACGGCAATAGGACCGCTCGGCCAAGCAGTCGCAAACCAAAAGGCCGTCGTAATCGCAACGGCAAGTGCGGAGCGAATTCCGGTCAGAGCGGCAGCCAGGGGGTCCGACCAAACGCCGGCCGCCGGGCTCCGCCCTGTCACGCTCTTTCCTCCGTCCAAGGCGACCCCAGCGTCACGAAGGTTCAGCCGGGCAGAGGCGACGGCTCGCCGATCAGCCTCTCTTAGCAGCGCGGACACAACTTCGGCGTTTTCGCGGGGGCTGCCATTAGTATTGGCGATCGAGGCTTCAGGAACCTGAGGACTTATGGCATGCGGCCCTGCGCCAGGGCGCGCCGCGGCCTCATTGGCGACCGCGTAGAAGTCTACGGCAGCATGCGTTACTCTTTGTAAGGGTTCGTTCAAAAGACGGACGTCTGCGCTCTCGAAAAAAGCAGAGGCCCGCATCGCCTCGACCGTTCCGAAAGCATTGGCGAGCCCAGCGCGTTTGGCGGAGAGTCGGTCCTGAGCTTCTGCCGGTTCCATCGCGGCTTTTGCAAAACGGTCCACGCGGCGCATCAGCTCACGGACGAGCGCGACGAGCTTTGGCGCGAGTTCACGCGGGCATATCAGCCGGCTTATGAGCGCCATGCAACCGATCCCAAGCGAGATTTCCGTGGCGCGCGCCAAGATGATCGTGTAAGCCGCATTGGGGTTCAGCGGCGCGGGGATCCGACGATGGCCACGGTGTAGCCCGCCAGCTGAAAGCTGTATGAGGCGAAATTGCGTGCTGCCCGCGCGGCGAAGCTGCACAATCCAAACCGCAAGCGACGCGATGAATAGCTCGCCATACTGGTCAACTGTGAACACCAGCGCAACCGTAATGAGCAGTCCTGCAGCGGTGCCGAGGAGTCGGTAGAAGCCCTTGGCGAGAACCAGACCACTGTCCGGCTGCGCGACGACGAAGACCGTGAGGAGCGCCCAATAAGGTTCATCGAGCGCGAGCTAGAACGCAATGAAAAGCGCGAGAAGAGCCGCTCCGAATGTTTTCAATGAAAAAATAACGGCAGTGACGAGTTCCCCATTCAGGGCTGCCACAATCCTCCCGGCCAAGTTCCGCCTCAGCTCGGTGGGAGCGACGCCAGAGATTATGCGTGTCATCGAATTCATCATCGCCCTGCATCAATTTTCAGACGAAAACGGGTTCACCCCTCGGTTCGGGAAAACCGCTTCCGCGCGGCGTACGCGGCATTGCTGAGCGGCCATTTGGAATCGCTCTCCAACTCGCGTCGGGCATTTGCATGCTGCGGACCGCGATGGATGATCCAAAACAGCAACTCCATCGTGCGCTGTCGATTGAGGCTTTTGGTCATTGCCGGTCTCCGGTCAGCCACGCTTTGAGTTTGGAGTCCATTTCGACTTGATGCAGGCGGGCTTGCTCGCTGAGTTTAGCGTCGAGCCTGCGCAGGGCGGCGCGACGTTCGTGGGCGGCGCGCTCGAGTAGATGACGTTCGACGACACCCCGGTGGTCCGGTATTTTCATGGCGATCTTCCGACTTTAGAGTGAGAGCATGCGTCGCCCCGCGGCCCGAAGGCCCAGGCGAGCGCTGCGCGAATGTCGTCGATTTCGGGCGCATAAGATGCGGCAAGATCCACCCCTGAGGTTCTGTCCTGCAATGGCTCTAGCAAATCTCTATAGTAGGCGGCATGGCGGCGGGCGAGCGCGTCGGCTTCGCCGCTGTCGGCGAGTTGGGCGAGGGCATAGGCTCGCGTGGCCTCGAGCAGCCGGAAGCGCGCCGCGCCGTCGCCGATATC
The DNA here is from genome assembly GCA_963789645.1 of uncultured Alphaproteobacteria bacterium. Classification (GTDB taxonomy): domain Bacteria; phylum Pseudomonadota; class Alphaproteobacteria; order Rhizobiales; family Beijerinckiaceae; genus Methylocapsa. The sequence goes on from CAWBLM010000016.1 coordinate 2,734, forward strand.
CGCCGTAATCAGCGACTTCATGACCAAACTCGCGAGGCTATCGGCAACATCCGAGGGGCTTCCATCAGTGTCCGCGGCGACGGCGCGCGCCGCCTCCAGCGTGAAGCCGCCGACAAAGATCGCGATGCGCCGGAAGACCGTTTGCTCGTTCGGGTTGAGCAGTTGATAGCTCCAGTCAAACGCGGCGCAGATCGTCTGGCGCCGGGGCAGAGCCGCACGGCGGCCGGCTGTCTACAGGCGCAAACGATCGTCCAGGCGCGCCGCGAGTCCGTCGATCGACGCGGCCGGCGGCGAGCTCGATGGCGAGCGGGACTCCGTCCAGCCTGCGACAGCTGTCGCCAACGCTGTAAGCGTCCGCGTCGCTCAGTTCGAACTCGTTCATGGCCGCCGCCGCACGCTCGACAAACAGCTGAACGGCGGGAAACCTCAGAGCCTCGGAGGCTCCGAGCCGAACCGAAGCAGGGAGACTTCCCAGCGGCGAAAGCCGGTGCACGCGCTCGCCTTCGACGCGCAGCGGTTCGCGGCTGGTCGCCAGGATCTGCACACCGTGCGAGCCTCTCAACACCCCGGCGGCGAGGGCGGCGGCTTCCTCGATCACATGCTCGCAGTTGTCGAGCACGAGCAGCATCTGCCTGTCCCTCACAGCGGCGATCAAGCCGGGAACCGGGTCGTCAGAGCTTATCTCGAGCCTCAGCGCCGAAGCCAGCGCGGTCGGCACGAGGCGAGGGTCGGCGATCGGCGCCAAATCGATCAGCCAAACTCCGTCCTCATAATCGCCGACCAGCCGCGCGGCCGCGTCGAGGGCGACGGCGGTCTTGCCGATGCCGCCGGGCCCGACGATCGTCAGCAGACGCTGCGTCGTCAGTTGTTGCGCGAGGTTAGCGACAACCTCGGCGCGGCCGATCAAACGCGTCAGCTGGGCGGTCAAATTGTGTGGGCGGACAGCTGCCGCAAGCGGCGGCGTTACATATCTCTGCTGATCGACGAACGTGACGGGAGCAACAAAACGATAACCGCGTCCGGGAATATTGACGATGTATCGGTTATCCGCCTGACCGTCGCGGAGCGCCCGGCGCAGCGCGGCGACGTGGACCGTCAGATTCGCCTCCACCACGATGGTTCAGGCCACACTGCGGCCATGAGCTCGCGCTTGCTGACCAACTCACCCGGTCGCTCGGCCAGCGCGATCAGGATATCCAACGCCCGGCTGCCGAGGCGCACGGGTCTATCGCCCTCCAGAAGCAGCCGCTGCGCCGAAAGCAGGCGGAACGGTCCAAACGAGATCGCGCTGGCTGCGGAGCCGCTGATCCGATCTGCTTCCAAATGCTGGTCAATCTGTCGGTTCACTGCGTGGCCCTCAGGTTGGAGAGTAGAGCCCCAATGGTCTCGATGCGGCGGGCGCCCTTCTTCAAAAAGAAAACGTCCGCGGGGCGGCGATGCGGCAATAGTCATGATCCCCTCCGGCGCTCGAGAGCCGACTGGAGGCATGCGGACAAATCATCCTCATTGAAAGGCTTGGCGAGGTAGCAAATCACGCCGGCCTGCAGCGCGCGCGCCCGGTCTCGGTCATCGGGGAAGGCCGTGACCAGAATGGTCGGAATGAAATTGCCCGACCCAACCAGATGGTTGTGAAGATCGAAGCCAGTCATCCCAGGCATTCGCACGTCCGCAATCAGGCAGGAGGTGCTATGGAGGCGGCTGGATTTCAGAAAATCATCGGCGCGAGGGAACGCCTCCGCGTTGAAGCCCATCGCTTCGATCAGATCCGCTGTGCCTTCGCGGACCGAGGCGTCGTCATCGACGATCGAGATCACAGGCTTCTTCGCCACTTCGGCCTCCCATATCGCCATCCAGTCTAGCGCCGCAACGCGGCGAAGCAACTGCGCGTAGGTCGGATTGGAGTCCATATGGGTAAGGCCCGAATGCGCCTAGGAGGGACCGGCATAGACCGGCGGGATGAGGCGACTAGTGCTTTGGTTTAGATCGCTCATGAACGTTTGGCGCAAACGCCGAGCTTGTCAGCCATCCGCACGAGATCGACCAATGACGTCGCGCGCATCTTGCGCATGACTTGGCTGCGATGGACCTTCACCGTCATCTCGCTCAATTCGAGCTGGGCCGCAATCTGCTTGTTCAAGCGGCCGGTGACGACAAGCGTCAAGACCTCCCGTTCGCGCGACGTCAAGGAATCGAAGCGTTGCCGCAGTTCGGCCACAACATCAGCCTCTCGGCGCCGGACACGGTCGCGCTCGATCCCCACCTGGATAGCATCGAGCAGCTCCTGTTCCCTCAAGGGTTTGGTCAGGAACTCAATGGCTTTCATCGCCCGCACCGACATGGGAATGTCGCCGTGGCCGCTCATGAATATGATTGGAAGATGGATGCTCGATTTCTCTAGTATGCGCTGGAATTCCAGTCCGCTCAGCCCCGGCAATCTGACATCGAGCACGATGCAGCCGGGTGCGTCGGGGCGTTTGCTCTCAAGGAATTCCTGCGTCGACCCGAACAACTCGACCTTCAGGCCGACCGAGCGAAGAAGATCTTCCAAGGCGTCGCGCACCGATGCATCGTCGTCAACGACGAAAACGACAGGTTGCTCTTCGCTCATGGGACAAGACCGGATGCTGCTTGCAAGATTGCGACGCCTGAACTCCGCCGCAACGCCCACGGGCAGGCGTTCGTAAGGCGGATTGGCAACCAAGAGCTAAGGACTTGGAGCTGCTCTCGCCGAGGCGTGAACAAGCTTTTTCGCCCTTCTCGTGCGCGCCGATGAGGATCAGCTACATCTGCTTCAATGCTCATAACTCCTCGCCGTCCGTGGGCAGCGTGAACTGGAATATGGCCCCTTGCGGCACGTTGGGCGAAGCCCAAAGCCGGCCGCCGTGGTCCTCGATGATGGTTCGGCTGATCGCTAGCCCCATTCCCATGCCGTCAGGCTTGGTGGTGTAAAAGGCGTCAAACAGACGGTCAACCGTCGTCCAGTCCGGCCCCGCGCCCAAATCGCGCACTTCCACGAGCACAGCTTTCGGCCCGTCTTTCCTCGAGGCGACCAGCAACTCTCGCTGCGCCCCGCCAATTCCGCTCATGGCTTCGATGGCGTTCACGATGAGATTGAGAATCACTTGCTGCAACTGGATTCGATCTCCTGAAACCAGCGGCAAATCATTGGCAAACTCGGTCTTCAGCGAGATGCGATTTCGCTGAACTTCGCTACCGATCAGCGCGGTGACCTCCACGATGGTGGCGTTGATGTTCAAATAATCCCTCCGAGGAGGAGACTTCCTAACTAGGGCTCGTATCCGGCTGATAATATCGCCGGCTCGGCTGCCGTCTTTGATGATGCGTTCAACCGCTCGCCGCGCCGCCTCCAGATTGGGCGGTTCGGCGGCGAGCCAGCGCAAGCAGGCATTGCCGCTACTCACCAAGCCGGCGAGCGGCTGGTTGACTTCGTGGGCGATCGCGGCGGTCAGCTCTCCCACCGTCGTCACGCGAGTGACGCGCGCCAGTTCCGCCTGCGCCTCGCGGAGTTCCTCTTCTGCTCGCCTCGTCACCGTGACGTCCATCACGGCGCCAACGAACTCGAGTTTGTCCGACGAATCTTTGGCGGCGTGAGCCACAGAATGGATATGCTTAACTGAGCCGTCAGGCAGGAGCAATCGATGCTCAACTTCCCAATCCTTCCCATCCTGCGAGACGGCCTCAAAGACTCGCTGGAGCGGATCGCGGTCCTCCGGATGCGTTAGTTGCAACACCAGTTCCAATGTGGGCTTCGTCGCTCGGTCGACTTCGCAAATTCTGAAAGTCTCTTCTGACCAGATGAGTTCGCCACTGGCGACGCTCCAGCCAAAACTGCCCGTGCGGCTTATTCGCTGAGCTTCGGCCAAGTACATCTCGCTCTGCCGCAGAGCATCATCGGCCCGCTTGCGCTCGGTGATGTCTTGGCATGCGACCAAGACGATCAGCCGGTTCCCCGCCCGCCGCACGGCTTTGCCATCTTCACGCACCCAGAGCACCGCACCGTCCTTGCGGACCATTCGGGTTTCCCGGCTGACTGATTCTCCAAGCTTTTCGATGCAAACGGCATGTTTCTCTGAACGAACTCCCGGTCTGCTTCAAAAAAAACATTCAGAACGGATTGGCCGACTAGTTCGTTGACCACATAGCCGAGTTGGACGGCGCCACAGTTGTTCACCGACAGGACGATGCCGGCCGTGTCGACCATAAAGTACATGGCCGGATTGTGTTCAAAGACCTCTCGCCATTGCTCCTCGCTTTCGCGCAGCGCTTCTAAGGCGCGTTTGCGGTCCTCGATATCGGAACTTGATCCATACCACCTGACGATAGTCCCCTTCTCGTCACGCAACGGCTGGGCCTGGAGCAGGAACGAGCGATACTCCCCATTGGCGCTGCGCCTGCGCGCTTCGACTTCGAACAGTTCTCCAGTTGCTATGGCAGCGCGCCATTTGTCCATCACCCTTGCGCGGTCTTCGGGATGAATTGCGGCAATCCAACCATGCCGGCCGCCTCCGCCGCGGAAAGGCCCGAATATTCGAGCCAACGCCGGCTGTGGAAATCGTGCGAACCGTCAGGCAGAGCGCTCCAGACCAATGCAGGAATCGTGTCGATCAGCGCTTTCTGCGACGCTTGGGCTTCTTCCGCCTGCTTGCGCGCCTTCGCCGCGACAGCGTTGACGACAAGTGAGACCGTCAAAAAAGCGGCTATCGCTAACAAATCCTGCGGATAATCGACCCGGAAAGTGAATAGCGGCTGAGTAAAGAAGTAGTTGAGACACCCAGCGGCGACGATGGAAAAAACGACCGATGCTATGACGCTCCCCATCAAGGCCGGCGGCACGATGACGATCAGATAGGCGTAGCCGGTTTTAGCGGGGCTAAGCCCGAGCCGGAAGCAGACAAAGGTCAGCAATGCGAGACCTATCCCGCCCAAGAAAACTTGCGCAGCCGAACGCCAGAACTTGGCCGACCAGTGCCCCGTCATCTTCAAAGCCACACGCTTGCTGCCGCAATAATCGGAGTAACGAAATGCTCCGCGACGGGATTGAGAAATCGCCGTCAACGCCGCTGGCGATATTCTAGGAACCATCAGCTCAATCGTCCAGCTTGAACCTCACTTCCGTTGATCTGCGCCTATTACGGGTCTTTCCAATCCCCCCAATGGGGGGACTGAACGACACTATCCGGGGGAGCGAATTGCCCAATGGCTCGCGTCCGGAGGGGACATGTTTTATGGGAGCAAGCCTGCACGAACATCTGGCGAGCGCTTTGCGTCAAGCGACGGGTCAGCAAATCGCGATTGTAGCGCGCTGAACCCATTATTCGCAAAATATATCGAGAGCTTTTCGGCAAGTAGTGCAAACCTCACGCCCCGAGGTCGGCGTCCCGTCGGCTGCAAACGGCCCCGGCGCGAGTAATTCGCGAACCCAGTCGTCTCATCCAGCCATGCGAGTAACTCGCGCGTCACCTCGTTTCGATTGGTCTCGTGGAAGAGCTTGTGGCGAGCCAGCTGAAGCGTGGGCCGAAAGCGGCAGAGAGCATCGGATCCGAGCCGATGTGGGTAAGGCCAAAATGCGCGTTATAGGGGACCGAGGCAGGCGGGATGAGGTGACTAGTGCTCTGGTTTAGATCGGTCACGACGGTCTGGCGCAACGCCGAGTTTGTCGGCCATCCGCACCAGAACCGACCAAGGACGTCGCGCGCATCTTTCGCATGACTTGCCCACGATGTTAGATTTGTCGCGCGCGTGAGGCGCTTCCAAGCACTGCCACGGCGCGTGGCGATCGGTTAACAATCATTTGGCTAGATTTGGCGGGCTTTACTCGTTTGGCGCGCCTTTCCATGCAATAGGAGAGAATTCGTCAGATCACTGAAAAATGACACTGATTGGCGGCAGCGTGACCCCGATTGGGAGCGTCAGCGTTGTTGGCGAGAATTTCTCAAATGGATATTCGCATTCGGCGCCATTATCGCTGTGCTGAGCAGTGTGCTGTATGTCGGCAGCGAGGAAACAATCATGAACAATTCGTCGACAGGGTGCTGACTGGCCGCCCATTACAGGAGCGCAACAATCCAGTTTGGATGAAAGCTTCGAACGCATCGCTCATTAGGCGGTACTTCGAAACCTCGAGCAGTGCGGCTTTTGGGATACAGAGTCAATGGTAACTGCTTGAGTTGGGGTGGGAGCGTCTTTTCTACTTCCACCACGCGTGATCGAAATAGGCGTCACTACAGTGATTGCTCTCGGCTTCGCAGCAATTTGCTCAGATTTGGAACGCTTTAGGATGCAAAACACACAATCCGGGATAAGAAAAGCCAGTCGCGATTAGGGCATCCGGATGTTCCCCCTCAAAGCCGGGTTGCCCGAGCGGCCGGTCCTTCCTCCCGGGACCGGCCGCGCCTCTTTACTCCTGTGCGGACACGACGAGGGGAACTGGGCCATCGATGAAACCTCCTATGTATTGGCTTCTGCAACTACTATAATTTCCCTTAGTGTCGCAACAATGCTCGGCGGCTGCGATTGATCAGCCCAAGGTCAGCCCCACAGTGCCTACAGAGGCGGCGGGAGTCGCTGGATGAGCTGTACTCATATCATTCGTCCGCACGTTCGAGTTCGTCTCCGTCAGGCCCAGCAAAATCCGCTAGTTCACCCGAGCTTCATAGCACCGCCGGCTTTGAGGTGGTGTCTCGTCCGAAAAGGAGTGCAGAGGTGGTACGTTGCAAATCGCTTCGCCGAAGCCGCATTCGCGGAATCTTCGGGCAATGTCGGAACATCGAACGAAGGAATCGATCATGGTCAGGCCTCGCCATGAGCATACCTCGTTTCCGCCTTACTAGTCGGCTGCGGTAAGTAGCTATCGAGACGTCGAGGATCTCCTCGCTGAGCGGGGCCTGCTGGTCAGCAACGAAACGAGCCGTCACTGGGTTCTCGAATTTGCGCCGGTAATCGCCCCGGAACTTGCGTCAGACCCGGCCAGGGGCGCATGGTCGCTGGCATCTCGACGAAGGGCTGGCGTGGCAATTCACGGCCAATCGCTTCGCTGCGTCGGACAATCTGCGTAGCTGCAGTTTGTTTCGGGGCCATCGGACGAGAATTTTGCGCCGCGCTTGATCTGCGTCATGTGCGCTTACCAATTTCTACATTACGGTAATCTGCGTTCGAGGCAGAGCCTCGACCGAATTTATAGGAATACCAACGAGCTCGTGATCTGACGAATGGAATTGACGGAGGCGGTTCCCAAACATTGTCGAGCGGCGCTCGAAGTGCGTCACGAAAAGTTCAAATCGAAAGACTGGGACTTACGCTGAGTCGGCCGACCGCGTAGAAGTTACGTTGCCTCCGGTGTTGCTAAATCTGCCGATTAGGCGCTGTCACGAACATGCCAACATCACTGGCGGCTTTTAGCAAAATTTGCCGAAATTTGGCACGCTTTGGTGGGGCTTTGGCGCGGCGTTACGTAAGATTGATAATAGCAAGATAGATAATAGTAAAACGCAGATAGGAGGTCTGCATGAAGATTCAGCTCAGCGAGGCATCGGCGACAACTCGCACTCCCGGAAGCGCATCAAGCCCGGTGTTTCAGGCTGCGGAAGATGCGGCTTTCAGCCTTGGCAAGCTTGACCTTTTCGGGGCCAATCCGGTGCTGGAATATTGGGTGGACGCCTGCCAGCGTTTTATTCTGACCCTGGACGTGCTGCGGCAGCGCGGCAACAACTATCTGGAGCGAGCCGCCCTCATCACACCTTCTGTGTTGAACTTTGCATACGACGCGATGATGGACGGCCGAACGTTCGAGCGACCTGTGAACTACGGTCTCGTTCGCATCAAGCCGCCATCCGGCGTCACGATCGATCCGCGCAAGCGTCCGTTCATTGTTTTCGATCCGCGCGCCGGTCAGGGGCCGGGCATAGGCGGGATGCACCCTGAAAGCGAAATCGGCGAAGTGCTGCAGGCCGGGCATCCGTGCTACTTTGTCGGCTTCCTGGAAAACCCGATGCCGGGACAGACAGTAGAGGATGTCTGCCGGGCCGAGGCGCGCTTTGTCGCCAAGGTTTTGGAGTTGCACTCGGAAGCGGAAGGAAAGCCGTGCTTGATCGGCAATTGCCAGGCTGGCTGGCAGATCGCATTGATGGCCGCCATCCGCCCGGACGTCGTCGGCCCTTTGCTGCTGGCGGGCTCGCCGCTGTCCTATTGGGCGGGGGTGCACGGCGGGTCCTCAATGCGTTATTCTGGCGGACTGCTTGGCGGCACGTGGTTGACGGCATTGTGGGGGGATCTCGGCAATGGCCGGTTTGACGGCGCCTTCCTGGTGGAGAACTTCGAGTCCCTGAAGCCCTCGAACACTCTCTGGACCAAGCTCCACAACCTGTATTCTAAAGTGGACACGGAGGCTCCGCGTTTCCTGGGGTTCGAGAAATGGTGGGGCAATCTGATCCTGCTCAACGCTGAGGAGATGCAGTGGATCACCGACCAGCTGTTCGTCGGCAACAAACTCTCGAGCGGCGAGCTGCACACCTCCGACGGCCTCCGGGTGGATTTGCGCAACATCAAAGGTCCCATCGTCGTGTTCTGCTCCAGAGGCGACAACATAACGCCGCCGCAGCAGGCGCTGGACTGGATTCTCGATCTTTACAATCATGAGGACGAGGTGATCGAGAACGGCCAGACGATTGTCTACACGCTGCATCAGAGTATCGGACATCTCGGAATTTTCGTCTCCGGCAAGGTGGCCAACAAGGAGGACAAGGAACTTGTCGACTTCATGGACATGATCGACTTGCTGCCGCCCGGCCTTTACGAGGCAGTGATCGGAAGTGAATGATGACGCCGAAAACCGGGAACTGATCAACGGCCGCTACCTGTTCAGCCTGGAGGCGCGCACCTTGGGCGACATCCGCGCTCTGGGCGGCAACGACGCAGCGGACGAACGGCGTTTTGCTACCGTTCGCGCCGTTTCTGAGGCGAACCTGGGTCTCTACCGGACGTTTCTTGGCCCGCTGGTGCGCAGTCTGGTTACCGAAAACAGCGCGGAGTTGTTGCGCCACATGCATCCCAACCGCATGAGCTTCGAGATGTTCTCGGACAAGAAGAACCCGCTGATGCAGCCGGTCGCGGCGTGGGCGGAGTTGATAAGGGCCCAACGAAAGCCGGTCTCCGCTAGCAATCCCCTGCTGAAAATAGAGCAGATGACGTCAGATCATATAGTCAAATTCCTCGATACATTCGGCGATGCGCGCGACGCAGCGGTGGAAGGGATTTTCACGGCTACCTACGACCAGCCGTGGCTGCAGGCGCTTATCGGTCTGCGCGCCGATGGGGCGGAGACGCGGCGGCATGTCGAACGTACACTGACGCGCGAGGCCGCCATCCAGCGGTTGCGAGCCGAACTGAACGACCGCATCGAGCAGGGTTCGGTGATCGAGGCCGGGCTGCGCGCCCTGATCTATATTCGAGGCCCCGAACGCCGGTTCGACGAGCGCAGCTTCACGGTCCTGAAGGAGATCAACTCAGAGCGGCCGCCGTCGCAACGCATCAGTCTCGCCAAATTCAAAGAGATGATGAAGGAGCAAAGCCTGATCATGACGCTCGACCAGGAACGCGCCGCGGCCGCTATCTCGAAGCTGCTGCCCGCGGATCGCGCCGAGCGCAGTGCGGCGATGGCCGTGATCCGCCGGATCCTCGCGGCGGGCGGCGTGCTGCCGGACGAGGGCAAGCGCCGCCTGGCGCGAGTTGAAGGGCTGTTCGGCGAGACCAAGGCGGATTCGTCCGGGTCGAGCGAGCAGCGCAAATTATCGGCTTCCTGACAGAGGTGGTCTGACCTGAGGGCCCGCGCGGCTTTCAAGCTCGGCTCGAATCCGTGGTTTCATTTGAGTCATCCGATGACGAGAAGTTATGCCTGATGGCCGACATAAAGCACCGTTTCGACGAGATGCTGGCTCGCCGCAAGGGCGCGGCCCCATTGCCGACCGCAGTCGTCCACCCCTGTAGCGTGGATGCGCTGGAGGGAGCGATCGAGGCCGCGCAAGCCGGGCTAATCGAGCCCGTGCTGGTCGGGCCTGAGGAGCAGATCCGCGATATTGCCGCGAAAGCGAACCTCGACTTGTCACCCTACAAGATCGTCTCGACCGCCGATCCCGAGGAATCGGCGGCGGTCGCCGCCAATCTGGCTGGCGGCGGCAAAGCGGCCGCGTTGATGAAGGGCAGCCTGCACACCGATCAGTTCATGCATGCCGTGCTCCAGAAGGAGAACCGCCTGCGAACAAGCCGTCTCCTGAGCCACTGCATGCTCATCGCGGCGCCGGCCTATTCCCGTATCATCATTATCAGCGATGCCGCGGTGAACATCGCTCCCGACGTCAATCAGAAGCGTGACATCGTTCAGAACGCGATCATCCTGGCGCGGGCGCTGGGGATAGAGCTGCCTAAGGTCGCGGTCCTTGCGGCCGTCGAGACGGTGAATTCCAAGATGATCGCGACCATGGACGCGGCCGCGCTCGCCAAGATGGCGGATCGCCGGCAGATCGTCGGCGGCATTGTTGATGGTCCGTTGGATCTTGATATCGCGGTGGACGAAGAGGCGGCGCGGATCAAGGGCGTGGAGTCTCCGGTCGCCGGGAAGGCCGACATCCTCATTGCGCCGAATATCGAGGCCGGCAACATGATGTACAAGGAGTTGACGTTCATGGCGGGAGCGCAAACGGCAGGGCTGGTGATGGGCGCTCGCGTGCCGGTGATCCTGACGAGCCGCGCTGACACCGCGCAGACGCGATTGTTCTCCTGCGGGCTGGCCGTTCTGCTGGCCGAGGCGACGGCGAAGGATCCCTCGCTGCTGCACCCCGCAACCTGCGAGTAAGACGCCATGGCGAAGGGCATTCTTATCATCAACGGCGGATCAACGAGCGTTAAGTTCGCCACCTACCGTTGCGGCGGCGCCGATTCCCTGGATCCGGTCTGTCGCGGCCAGGTCGAGGGCATTGGCTCGCAGGCCAGCTTCATCGTGAAGGACTCCAAGGGCAAGCCGTTGGACGCCCATGATTGGGAGGATGCGTATCCGCTCGACCAGGAGGGTGCGCTACGGTTCGTCATCACTTGGCTCGAGACCAACCAGACAGATCTTGAAATCGCTGCCGTCGGTCACCGGGTGCTTTTGGGTGGCCCTTACGAGAGGCCGGTCCTGGTCGACGAAACGGTGCTTTCGACGCTTGAGAAGCTCGAAACGGTCGAGCCCTCGCATCAGCCGTTCGAGGTCGGCCCCATGCGCGCCATCGCCAGGTCTCATCCCAAACTGCCGCAGGTTGCGGCGTTCGACACATCCTTTCACCGGACCATGCCGGCGGTGGCCCAGCGCTACGCTCTGCCCGCAGCGATCACAGGCGACCTGATACGACACTGGGGTTATCACGGCATTTCATACGACTACATCTCCCGCGCGCTGCCGCGCTACGCGCCGACAGCCCGCCGCGCGATCGTCGCTCATCTGGGCGGCGGCGCCAGCATGTGCGCCATGCTCGACGGCAAATGCATGGATACTTCGATGGGCTTTAGTCCAATCGACGGTCTTGCCATGTCCACCCGCTGCGGCTCGATCGATCCCGACATCCTGCTTTTCCTGATGAGGGTAATGAATCTCAGCGCGGCCGACCTCGAGACGCTGCTGTACAAGAAGTCTGGGCTGCTCGGAATTTCCGGCATCAGCGGCGACATGCGCCTGCTGAAAGACAGCAAAGCGCCGTCCGCGGCAGAGGCGATCGATTATTTCGTCTACCAGATTGTGAAGTTCGCCGGCGCCTATACGGCCGTGCTCGGCGGCCTCGACGCCTTCGTGTTCACCGCCGGCATCGGCGAGAATGACCTGCCGTTGCGCGCCGCGGTGGTTGAAAAGCTCGCATGGTGGGGCGCAAAGCTCGACGTCGACGCCAATAACCGTAACGGTCCGCGCATTTCGACGGAGGACAGCAAGGTCTCGGTATGGGTTATCCCGACGAATGAGGAGTTGATGATCGCCCAGCACACCGCCTCGCTTGCCGGCTTGACGAAGAGCTAGCAATTGCCCTCCCTGCTTCATCCCGCAACCTGTGAGTAAGACGCCATGGCAAAGGGCATTCTTGTCATCAACGCCGGATCAACGAGCGTTAAGTTCGCCACCTACCGTTGCGGTGGCGCCGACTCCCTGGATCTGGTCTGTCGCGGCCAGGTCAAGGGCATTGGCTCGCAGCCCAGCTTTGTTGTGAAGGACTCCAAGGGCAAGCCGATGGAGGCCCATGATTGGGAGGAGGCGCATCCCCTCGACCAGGAGGGTGCGTTAAGGTTCATCACCACCTGGCTTGAGACCCACCAGACAGACCTCGAAATCGCTGCCGTCGGTCACCGGGTGCTTTTGGGTGGGCCTTACGAGAGGCCGGTCCTGGTCGACGAAACGGTGCTTTCGACGCTTGAGAAGCTCGAAACGGTCGAGCCCTCGCATCAGCCGTTCGAGGTCGACCCCATGCGAGCCATCGCCAGGTCTCATCCCAAACTGCCGCAGGTTGCAGTGTTCGACACGTCCTTTCACCGGACCATGCCGGCGGTGGCTCAGCGCTACGCGCTGCCCGCAGCGATCGCAGGGGACTTGATACGACGCTGGGGTTATCACGGCATTTCATATGACTACATCTCCCGCGCGCTGCCGCGCTACGCGCCTACCGCTCAACGCGTGATTGTTGCTCATCTGGGCGGCGGCGACACCATGTGCGCCATGCTCGACGGCAAAAGCATGGATACTACGGCGGGCTTCAGCGCAATCGACGGCCTGCCTATGTCCACGCGCTGTGGCTCGATTGATCCCGACATTCTGCTTATATTATAATAATTTAATTTTCTAGGAATTTCAGGTATAGTGGTGAATGAGTTGCTGAAAGAAGAAAGGGTGGGAAGGATGACTTCCTGATGAGAGCAATGAATCTCAGCGCGGCCGACCTCGAGACGCTGCTGTACAAGAAGTCTGGGCTGCTCGGAATTTCCGGCATCAGCGGCGACATGCGCGTGCTGAAAGACAGCAAAGCGCCGTCCGCGGCGGAGGCGATCGATTATTTCGTCTACCAGATTGTGAAGTTCGCCGGCGCCTATACGGCCGTGCTCGGCGGCCTCGACGCCTTCGTGTTCACCGCCGGCATCGGCGAGAATGACCTGCCGCTGCGCGCCGCGGTGGTTGAAAAGCTCGCATGGTTGGGCGCAAAGCTCGACGTCGACGCCAATAACCGTAACGGTCCGCGCATTTCGACGGAGGACAGCAAGGTCTCGGTATGGGTTATCCCGACGAATGAGGAGTTGATGATCGCCCAGCACGCCGCCGCGCTTGCTGGCTTGACGAAGACTCAATAGGTTCACGCGATGCAGGGTTTCACAGGGATTTGCACACTTTTGGCTGACTTTACTGGCGCCGCCCCGCCAGCCGTGTAGTGATGGTCATGTGGAATTCGAATTGGGAAGCAAGCGAATGATCAAACTGGGATTGATCATGGGTCTGGCGACGAGTTTAGCCGTGATATTTCTTGCCTATACGGCAACGCCGGAAGCGTCCTTGCCGGACGCGCAAGCAGGCGCCGCGCCGGGCAAGGGATGCGTGACGCGCGAAGTCGCGCTTGATGAAGGCTATGGCGTGACGCGGCTCGATGCGCGCGTCGTCTGCGTCAAGGAAAAATAATCCCGGCGGAATACCGGAGCAGCGCTGGAAGTAGGTGCCGTCACAGATCTAGTGTGGATCCGCGTGAGCATAGGCAAGATGTGGTGCGGCATTCTTGCGAACCCATTGGTCGCCTGGGCGACGGAACACAAGCAAGTCGACGAAAGAGCACAATGGAAGACACGAAAACGATTGAGGGCCGTGTAATCGCCGTTCGCGGGGCGGTCGTGGACGTCGCTTTCGGCGGCGTCGCGCTCCCGCCGATCGAGGACGCGCTGGTGATCACGCCGAATGGAGGCGCACCGATCACCGTCGAGGTGCAGGCGCATTTGAACGAGACGACCGTTCGCACCATCGCCTTGCAGTCGACGCCGGGCTTGAGCCGGGGCGCCGTAGCCCATAGCTGCGGCGGCCCGCTCGAGGTCCCGGTCGGCGAGCAGGTGCTTGGCCGACTGCTCGATATCACAGGGGCGATTGGCGACAAAGGCAAGCCCTTCTCGTCCGATGTGCCGCGCCGGCGGATTCACCGCAGCCCGCCGCCGCTTTCGGCCCAAAGTGGAACCGCTGATCTTTTCACTACCGGCATAAAGGTGATCGACCTGTTAACGCCGCTCGCTCATGGCGGCAAGGCCGCGATGTTTGGCGGCGCCGGGGTCGGCAAGACTGTTCTTGTGATGGAGCTCATCCATGCCATGGTTGCACTCTACAAAGGGATTTCGGTTTTCGCCGGCGTGGGCGAACGCTCGCGTGAAGGTCATGAGATGTTGCATGATATGACCAACTCCGGCGTGCTGGATCGAACTGTGCTCGTCTATGGACAGATGAACGAACCGCCGGGCGCGCGCTGGCGTGTCCCGCTCACAGCTCTAACCATCGCGGAGTACTTTCGCGACGAACGCCGGCAAAATGTGCTTCTGCTCATGGACAACGTTTTCCGCTTCGTCCAGGCGGGCTCCGAGGTGTCGGGCCTGCTCGGACGGCTACCTTCGCGGGTGGGGTACCAGCCGACCCTAGCGAGCGAGGTAGCCGCTCTGGAGGAACGCATCGTTTCCGTCGGCGGGGTGGCCGTGACCGCGATCGAAGCGGTCTACGTTCCCGCCGACGATTTCACCGATCCGGCCGTGACGACAATCGCCGCGCACATCGACAGCATGGTTGTTCTCTCGCGCGCCATGGCGGCGGAGGGCATGTATCCGGCCGTTGATCCGATTGCTTCGTCATCGATCCTCCTTGATCCCCTGGTCGTCGGCGAAGAGCACGCCGCCGTCGCCACCGAGGTCCGCCGAACAATCGAGCACTATCGCGAGTTGCAGGACGTGATCTCCCTGCTCGGCATCGAAGAGCTCGGCGCCGACGACCGGCGGATCGTGGAGCGGGCGCGGCGACTGCATCGCTTCCTCACCCAGCCGTTCGCGGTTACGGAAGCCTTCACCGGCCAGCCGGGCCGCTCCGTGCCCGTCGCCGACACCGTTGCCGGGTGCAAGGCCATCCTCGCCGGCGAGTGCGACGCATGGCAGGAAAGCTCCCTCTATATGGTTGGCACGCTCGACGAGGCCCGCGAAAAGGAGAAGGCGGCCGGCACCGCCGCAAAATCCAAACCAGGTCAAAGGACGGAAAAGACCCCCGCTGACGGCGCCAAAGTCAAGCCCGAAATCAGCAAAGCCGAGCGCTGCAGCCCGATGACCGCAACCCTTCACCTCATCATCACCACGCCCGCCGTCGTCCTGGTGGACAGCGAGGACGTCATCGCTGTGCGGGCCGAGGATGAGAGCGGCGGTTTCGGGATCCTGCCCGGCCATGCGGATCTGCTGACCATGCTAACGCCGTCCGTCGTCCGCTGGCGGACGGTCGCAGGCGCGACCCGGTTCTGCGCCGTGCGGGGCGGCGTGTTCGCGGTTTCCCTCGGTCAGCGCGTGGCAATCGCATGCCGTGAAGGAATTGTCGGGGACGCCCTTGAAGACCTCGAGGCGAAGGTACGCGCCGTTCGTGCGCAACAGCTAGACGCTGACCGCCGGGCCCATGTCGAGCAGGTCCGCCTGCATGCCGCTGCGGTGCGTGAACTGGTGCGATATCTGCGCCCCGGTCCGGGGCGGGGCGCTGAGGCGCCGATCGTGACCGGCGATGATGGGGACGCTCCATGACGCCTGATCGACCCGATTCGAAGAATGCGGACCGCTTGCTGCGCGCCGCGCGTGAGGCTATCGAGCGCGAGAAGCGCGGCCGCGAAATGCCAGAACCTTCACTCGGGGCACGACTCGGGCAGATCGGCATCCTCGGCTGGACGATCGTCGTGCCGACGCTGCTCTGTCTCTTTATCGGGCGATGGCTCGATCGCACTTTCAAAACTGACGTGTTCTTTTCCGCAACTCTCCTGATGATTGGCGTAGCGATCGGATTCTGGTCGGCCTGGAGATGGATGCATCGGAGGGGGCCATGACAAATCCAGCTCTCGCGGTCGCCGGAACCTTCGCCGTCGGGCTCATCGCCGGGCTTTTCGCTGGCGCGCTTCACTTCGCTTCGCTTTGGTGGAACACACGCCTGTTGGTGACTGGAAGCGCGGCGAAAGCCGTCGTCATGCAACTTGCGCGGTTCGCCATGACGGCCGCCGTGCTAACGGCGCTTGCGAAGCTCGGCGCGCCCGCACTTCTCGGGGGCGGCCTTGGCCTCTTATGTGCGCGACGCCCGCTTCTGCGGCGCTTCGGAGAGCCGAGATGACCCGTTCGCCACTCGAGATGGCGCCGCTGTTCCGGCTGGGCCCGGTTCCGATCACCAACCCGGTGATCGTCACCTGGGCGATCATGGCTCTCCTCGTGCTATTCGCCGCCATCGTCACCCGCCGCCTCTCTCTCTCTCCTTCAAAGCGCCAGGTCACGCTGGAGATGTTGGTCGCGACGATCGACGACCAAATTCGCGCCACCATGCAGGTTGAGCCTGGTCCGTATCGCGCACTGATTGGAACGATCTTCATTTTTGTGCTCGCCGCCAATTGGTCCTCGCTCATACCGGGCGTCGAACCGCCGACCTCTCATATCGAGACCGATGCGGCGCTCGCCTTGATCGTTTTCTGCGCGACCATCTTTTATGGGATTCGGACGCGCGGGCTCTTCGGCTATCTCGCCACCTTCGCCGATCCGACATGGATCATGATTCCGCTCAACGTGGTCGAGCAAATCACGCGCATCTTCTCGCTGATGGTGCGACTATTCGGCAACATCATGAGCGGCGTGTTCATCATCGCCATCCTGCTGTCGCTGGCGGGTCTTCTGGTGCCAATTCCATTCATGGCCCTCGATCTGCTGACCGGTTTGATCCAGGCCTATATCTTCACTGTGCTTTCGATGGTCTTCATCGGCGCGGCCGTTGCTGAAAGGCAACAAGAATCTTCCAATCAACAGCGAGGAACATCATGAACGACCTCATCCAAATCGTCAGCATTTTCGGGGCCGCCCTGGCTGTCGCGGCCGGCTCAATCGGACCGGCTCTCGGCGAAGGACGGGCGGTTGCCGCCGCGATGGATGCGATCGCGAGGCAGCCAGAGGCGGCCGGCACACTATCGCGAACCCTGTTTGTCGGCCTCGCCATGATTGAGACCATGGCAATTTACTGTCTCGTCATCGCGCTTCTGGTGTTGTTTGCCAACCCGTTCATCGCGAAATAAGCCCGTTCATCTCGAAATGAGAAAGTTCGCCCATGAAGATCGATTGGTGGACGCTCGGGCTTCAGGTGGTCAACGCCCTCGTTCTGATCTGGCTGTTGTCCCGTTTCCTGTTCCGTCCGGTGGAGAATATGCTCACCGCACGTCAAAAACAGGCCGAACAGGCGATCGCCGATGCGCAGGCCGCAAAAGCTGCGGTCGAAGGCGCGCGAGCAAAGGCCGAAGCTGAAGCCGCGGGTTTCGCCGAACGCCGCAAGGAGGCGCTGAAAGCAGTCGAGGCCGAAGCCGCGAATGAAAAGGCGGCGCTGCTTGCCGCGGCCCGCGCCGAGGCCGAGAAACTTCAAGCCGCCGCGAAAACCGAGATTGCCGCGGAACGCCAGGCAGAGGCGGCTGCCGCGGCCGACCGGGCGGGACAGCTTGCAGTCGACATCGCCGCCAAATTGTTCGACCGGCTGCCGAGCGAGGCGCGTGTCGCCGGCTTCGTCAAAGGGATCGCGACGGGGCTGTCCTCACTGCCGGAAGGGACCCGCGCGGCCTTGGCTGCAAATGACGCGCCGATCCATCTCACCGTGGCCCGAGCGTTGACCGCCGAGGAAAGCCAAGCCTGTCGCACGGCGCTCGCCGGGGTCCTCGGCCGCCCTGTCGCGGTCGACGTCACCGAGGATCCCGCACTCATCGCCGGCATCGAGCTGGAAGCCCCGGATGCGGTCGTACGCAATTGTTTCCGCGCCGATCTCGCCCGCCTCAAATCCGAGTTGATCAGTCATGACAGAAACCTTACCTGACGACGCCAAAGACGCGTGGCTCTCGCGCAGCCGCAAGACCGTCGCCCAGACCGAACTCGCCCCTCAGGCCGAAACAGTGGGCGTCGTCGAACGTGTCGCCGACGGAATCGCTTTTGTGTCCGGCCTGCCGGAGGTGCGCCTCAACGAGCTTCTTCGTTTTGACGGGGGGCGGCTCGGTTTCGCGCTTACCCTCGACGAGGACGTTATCGGGGCCGTCCTGCTCGACGACTTCGAGGCTATCGAGGCGGGATCGCGCGTGACGGGGACCGGCGAGGTCGTCCGGGTCCCGGTCGGGCCGGGCCTGCTCGGCCGCATTGTCGATCCCCTCGGCCGCCCGCTCGATCGCGATGAGCCGGTGGCGGCCGAGGACCATCTCCCGGTCGAGCGGCCGGCGCCTGCGATCATCGAGCGCGATCTCGTCAGCGAACCGGTGCAGACTGGAATCCTCATCGTCGACGCGCTATTTGCCGTCGGGCGGGGTCAACGCGAGCTCATCATCGGTGACCGCGCCACCGGTAAGACCTCGATCGCCATCGACACGATCGTCAATCAAAAGGACTCGGACCTGATCTGCGTGTATGTCGCCGTTGGCCAGCGCGCAACGGCGGTGGAACGGGTCATCGAAGCGGTCCGCCAACACGGCAATCCTGAACGTTGTGTCTTCGTCGTCGGCGCCGCGGCGTCTTCGGCCGGCCTGCAGTGGATCGCGCCCTACGCCGGCTTCACCATCGCCGAGTATTTTCGCGACCGAGGCCAACATGCGCTCATCGTGATCGACGACCTGACCAAGCACGCGGTCACCCACCGCGAACTCGCCCTGCTGTCCCGCCAGCCGCCCGGCCGCGAGGCTTATCCGGGTGATATTTTCTACGTGCACTCGCGTATGCTCGAGCGGGCCGCCAAACTTTCCGCCGAGCTCGGCGGCGGCTCGCTGACCGCGCTGCCCATCGCCGAAACCGATATGGGGAATCTGTCAGCCTATATCCCCACCAACCTGATTTCCATCACGGATGGGCAGTTCGTCCTCAATTCCGGATTGTTCGCCGCAAACCAGCGCCCCGCGATCGACGCCGGCCTTAGCGTCAGCCGAGTTGGCGGCAAGGCCCAGGCGCCGGCTTTGCGCAAAGTATCCGGACGGCTTCGTCTCGAATATTCGCAGTTCCTCGAGCTCGAGATGTTCACCCGGTTCGGCGGCCTTTCGGATGCCCGTGTGAAGGCGCAGATCACCCACGGCGAGCGCATCCGCGCGCTCATCGTACAGCCTCGTTTCAGCGCGCTCCGGCTCGTGGACGAAGTTGCGCTCCTCGCCGCGCTGGCGGAGGGCGTGTTCGATCCGCTCCCAGTGGAGGTCGTTGCAGCCGTCCGGGGACGCCTCGCCGCGCATCTCGACGCACATCAAAGTGACGTCGTAAAAGCGGTCACGAAAACGGGGTCGATCGACGACGTGACGCTCGCAACTCTCGTAGCGGCTGTCCGCAACCTCGCCCAGGATCTAGCGGCCGTCAAGCGCGAAGCGCCAGTCCCATGAGCGGCAAACTCAGCGAGGTCGAGAAACGAATAAGCACTGTTCACCAGCTGGACACAGTGGTCACCGCCATGCGTGGCCTGGCCGCCGCCCGTTCGCGGGAAGCGCGCGGCCGAACTCGATGGCGTTCGCGCCTATGCTTCCGTTGTTGGCGCGGCGATCGGCGAGGCACTCGCCCTGACGTCGCAAACCGCGCCCGCCGAGGCGCGCGGCCACCGCCCGGGCGGACAGGTCGTGATCGCGCTATGCGCCGAGCAGGGCTTCGCCGGCGCTTTCAACGATCGCGTTATGGAGAAAGCCGCTCAACTTCTCGGGTCGGGGCCGGCCGAGCTACTCCTCGTTGGCCACCGCGGCGCGGCGGTCGCGGCGGAGCGTGGCATGGCTTTTGACTGGTCGGCGTCGATGGTGTTGCATGCCGACGAGGCGCCGGCTCTCGCCAATCGCATCACGGACGCTCTCTATGACCGCCTGCGGGCCGGGCGCGCGACGAGAGTGACGGCTGTTCATGCGGTTCCCGGCCCTTCGGGCTCGATCGAAATCGTTGAACGAATGCTGCTGCCTTTCGACTTCGAGCGCTTTAAGGTCCCGCACACTGCGATCGCTCCGATCGTGACCCTGCCGCCCCAACGGCTGCTTGACGAGCTTGCCGAAGAGTACGTCTATGCGGAGCTGTGCGAGGCAGTAATACTGTCTTACGCGGCCGAAAACGAGGCGCGGATGCAGGCGATGATCGCTGCGCGCACCAATGTGGAACGCAAGCTTACTGAGCTGGTCGGCAGTTACCGAACCCTGCGCCAGGAGGAGATTACCGCAGAGATCATTGAACTTTCCGCGGGCGCCGCGGCAGGCGAGCAGCGCGTCAAGACTGATGGGCCGGCCACGGATGAGAACACTGAGGGGCGCGACGTCCGATCGCGCAAACATAAAGGCGAAGATCGTCACGCACGGGGCTCGTAGTCGGATATCCTTGGCCGAAGAGCTGCTGCAAGCAGAAGCGGCGCCATTTAGGTCCCAATCTTGTCATGGGTCGTGGTGATCCCTCGCGCCGCTTCATCTATTTTCCATGCGGAAGGGTTCCGTTTCTCTGGGCCCATACCGTGACCATGGGATAGCAAATCAACAGCGCCTTATTTCTCGAATGCGACAATGCGCTTCCCCCCGCGATTTTAGATCCGTACCCCTTCTGCCGCCTCTTTCAATATCTCGGCGCTCCGCTTCAATGCGGCAAGCTCCCCAGCGTCGAAATTTGGCATGAAAGTCCTCACCACGCCACTTGCGCCGAGCACGCGCGGCAGAGACAAAGCCACATCGCGCACGCCGTGGCATTCCGCCATGGACATAGAGCAGGTGATCAGCGCTCGCTCGTCATCCAGAATAATTTGAGCCATCCGGGCGAGGCCGGCGCCGACGCCGAACCAGGTCGCTCCTTTGCCCTGGATAATGGCGTAGGCGGCGCGGCGGACCGCGCCATCAATGTGGCTGCGGTCAGCCTCTGTCAGTTCCCGCCCCATCTGGCGGGCGGCGTCCGCCGCCGACAGGTCGCCGACCACGGCGCCTGACCAGTGCAACACCTCGCTGTCGCCATGTTCGCCCAGCACGCGGGCGTCGATGTATGCCGGGCTGATCCCGAGATGTCCGGCGAGCAGCGTGCGGAACCGCGCCGAGTTCGAGGATCGTACCGGACCCGATTGCCCGTTCCGGCGGGATCCCGTGCCGGGCGGCGAGGACGGTCACAATCCGCGTCATGATGTCGACCGGATTCGACGCCACCAGAAAGATGGTGTTTGGCGCCGCAGCCAGCACGCTCGGCACGATCTCGGCAAAGATGTCCGCGTTGCGCGACAGCAGGTCCAGCCGGCTCTCCCCGGGCTTCTGGGCAGCGCCGGCCGCAAGCACGACAATGCCCGCGCCGTCGAGATCGGCCGCCACCCCGGCTCGGACCCGGATGGGATGCGTCCAAGGCGTGGAGTCCAGTATGTCGTGCGCCTGGGCCACCGCTAGATCCGCGTTGCGATCGACCAGCACAATCTCCGAACCTACGCCATGCATCGTCATGGCATAAGCAGCGGTGGCGCCGACATTCCCGGCTCCGACGACCCCGATCTTCATGCTGTTCCTCCTACATACACATAGCGAACGGGATGTTCCAGCAGCAACGCGTGAACATAGTTCGCGCGAAGCAGCGCCTCGGGTTGAGCGAGCCGATCGGCGCGCAGGCGGCCCCGGATCTCCTCGACCGAACTGGCGTCATGCGCATCGATCCATTCCGCCAAGCCCTCCACCGCCGGCCGAGATGCATGGGTCCGTGGCGCAACAATGAAGATGCCGTCTGGACCACATCCGCGCCGGCAAGCAAGTATTTGATCACCTCTTCGGATCCTTCCACGCCTCGTCCACCTGCAAGGCTCAGCGGCGTCTTCCCGGCAAGCAAGGCGATCCACATGAGCGGCAACCGGATCTCCTCCGCTGTCGACAAACGAGAGCTGGGGCGCAACGTTAGCGTCTCAAGATCAATGTCGAGCTCGAGGCGCCGGTTGAACAGGACGATCCCCCTGGCGCCGGCGCCAGCAATGTCGGCAGCCAGATGAGCCGGCGCGGTGAAGTTCGGACTGAGCTTGACAGCGACGGGAATAGTTACCGCTGCGCAAACTGCGCGCACGGTCTCTACCAGTCTGCACTCGACCTCGGCGGAGGTCCCCTTCGGGTCGGTGGGGATGTGGAAGAGATTGAGCTCGAGCGCCGCCGCCCCCGCTTCCTGTAGATCGGCGGCGATGCCAATCCAGCCTTCGTGCGTGATTCCGTTGAGACTGGCGATCAGCGGCGCCGAAACGCTTTTGGCGGCGCGCCGGATCATCTCAACATGGGCCGCGAGCGCACCCCGATAACCCGGAAGCGGCGGCAAGTAGCTCGTCACCTCGGCATGGCTCTCGGCTCCGATCGCGCCGGCGGCCTCGAACGCCGCTTCCTCGGCCTGAACTTCCTCCTCATAGATTGATGCCGCGACAATCGCCGCCGCCCCCCCATCCTCCAGCCGGCGGATGCCGTCGAGGGTCGCAGAAAGCGGCGAGGCGCTGGCGACGACTGGATGGGCCAGAGACAGGCCGAGATAGTTCGTCTGCAGGTTCATTGCGCAGCCTCCTTTGCCTTCTCGTCACGGGTGACAGCTTCATCCTGCCAGAACGGGTGGAACCGGGTTCCCTCGCGCGCCGCCATGTCCTCATAGAGGCTGTAGCGCGCGTCCGCAGTAGCTTGCATCTGGCGCAGGAACACGCGGGCTTCCTCGGGTCGCGTCTGGGTGAGAATGCGGAAGCGCAACTCACGGTAAATGACGTCCTCGTAGCGCAATCTCGGGCGCGTGCTGTCAAGGCGGAAGGGATTCATGTCGGCCCGGCGCATCCTTGGATCGTACCGGAACAGCGGCCAATATCCGGCGGCGACCGCCCGAGCCTGCTGGTTCATCCCATCGCGCAGATCGAAACCGTGCGCGATACAATGGCTGTACGCGAGGATGAGCGACGGCCCCTCATAAGCCTCAGCGTCGCGCAGAGCCTGGATCGCCTGTTCCGGACTGCCGCCCAAGGCGATTTGTGCGACGTAGACGTAGCCATAGGCTACCGCCTGAAGCGCCAGGTCCTTGCGCGGGGTGCGTTTGCCCGCGGCGGCGAATTTTGCCGAGGCCCCGATCGCCGTCGCCTTGGAAGATTGGCCACCGGTGTTGGAATAGACCTCCGTATCAAGCACCATGACGTTGACATTGCGGTTTTGCGCCAGCACGTGGTCAAGTCCGCCGGCGCCGATGTCATAGGCCCATCCGTCGCCGCCCACGATCCACAGGCTCCGGCGCACCAGATACTCGGCCAAGGCAAGAAGATCGCAGGCCGGCCCGTCCGTCGCGCCCGCCAGCACGCGCCGCAGTTCGGCCACTCGGCCGCGTTGCGCCACAATCTCGCTGTCGGCGCCCTGGACCGCCCCGAGAATCTCCTCGGCAAGGCGGGGTCCTACGCGATCGGCCAACTTTTGGACGAGGTCGCGCGCCATGGCGGCCTGATGGTCGACGCCGAGACGCATGCCCAAGCCGAACTCGGCATTGTCCTCGAACAAGCTGTTGGCCCATGCCGGACCACGCCCGTCGGAACCGGCGCGCCACGGCAGCGACGGCAAATTGCCGCCATAGATCGAAGAGCAGCCGGTCGCGTTGGCGATCTGCAAGCGGTCGCCAAACAATTGCGACAAAAGCTTCAGATAAGGAGCCTCGCCGCAGCCGGCGCATGCGCTGGAGAATTCGAACAGCGGCCGCACGAACTGCAGTCCCCGCGAGAGGCTCAGGTCGACCTGTTCCCGCGCGTGTTCCGGAAGCGTTGCCAAATGCCCGACGTTCGGCGCAGCGGTTTGCGGTGCGACCATCGAACGCCAATCGGCACATCCGGCAATCTCTCCCGCCGCTCGGCGGCCGGGTAGCTTGGGCAGACGCCTGCGAATGGCCGTAGGATCCGGCGCGCATGGCCGAAATTCAGGCGGGCGTCGAGGTGTTGGACTAGGCTGAAGACGTCGCCCTTGCGATCGCTTTGTGGATCCCACCATCCGCGGCCGCCGTGGTTGACGATCAGGATTTCTCCCACGCCACGGCGATATTTAAGGGCGGTTGTCGTGCTTTTCTTGACGTCGAGCCGCCACGGCGATGGCCAGCCCTCGAGGATGGCGGGCGCAATTGACATTTGCGCGCAAGATCTCGAGTTCGCGATCAGGGTTTGGCATGACGATGGCTCCCGCTTGCTGCTTTCAGGTGGGAGACCGGCGTCATTCGTCCTTTTCCCAGCCCTGACTCTTCCGGCCGACCGCGAGGCGGGGGCGCCACAAGGGCGCGCGGTGCGCGGGAGCATTGGCGACGCACCCTCGTCGGCGCGGCCGGCGTTAGCGGTAGCCATCTGTCCAGTTCTCGCTTTCGTCCGCCTTTCGTGAGTGAGCGGCGCGCGAACGGGAAATCTTTTTGGTGCGGGCGAGGGACGCTATGCATGGACGCGGTCGCGGCGGCGGGCGCGCGTACGATCCGTCCAGAGGCGCGGCGATTATGTGGAGCGCGGATGAGCCAGTCGAGCTTGCGGTTCTTTCGCGTTCGACGAAGATGGAATTACGCCTTCGCCGTTGTGGACTGCCGGCGGATCGGCGCGCGCCGCTTCGCCGGCGGTGACTTCAGCTAAGTCATTCGGAAAACGCCCGATTTACGTGCACGCTGTCGCGTGTTAAGAAATTCCGAACGGATTGAAAACGTTAAGCTTGTGCATACCCTTCCAAGCTGAATACGAGGGTTCGATTCCCTTCACCCGCTCCAACCTTTCAGAACATCGCGACGGCGGAAGATCCGCGGCCTCGAGAAGAACTCGTATCAACCGACCCGGCGACGAATCCGTGGTACAAAAAACGTGGCGTCAGGACTGTATCGGACTTCGCCATTGACGTCGTTTCGTACGGCCTCGTTGGCGAAACGTCGTCATATCGCCCTCTACGACGGCCCCGGCGCGACCTCGCATTTCACTTGCCGCGCACGGCGCCGTCGCGGCGTAGCGCTTGGGCCGGGACTGTCAAAATTAGCGGCTCGAGGACCGCATAGATAGCAAGGCCATGCGGGTGCTGTCTGACCACGAATGTGCGGTCAAGGCCGACACGCAATGGCCCGCTAAGCGGTGCCGCGTGCGGGCGCACTTGCCGCCGGCTTCCGCGCTGGCGCAGAGACTTACGGCCGCCAACGCGGAAACAAGGAGCACGGCGACCCGTTTTCGCAAGATGGCGACTTGCCCAAGCATCATCATCATCTACTCCACGCATATTTGAACGAGGAGTTTCTACCCGAGCAGATTTCTATTTGAAGACATATTTCAAAAAGAAGCCGATGAACAATTTGTTCCCTCTTTCAGTTAAAGCGCGCTTTGCGAAAAGTAGCGGCGCGCCAATTCCGCAAGGCAGCCGCCCGCTCAGAGCGATTCTCCCGCCGCGACAGCGTAAGACCATAGTGTTGCAGTCTTGCATCTCTCTCCTCATTTTTGCAATCAATTCAAGTATACAAAGAGACGATATTTTGTATTTAGAATAGACCTAAACTATGCGCCTTGCAAACCGCCTCAGTTCTGCTTACCGAATATTGATGAGCAGCACGCCTTTGTGAAGGAGAGTGAGATGCGCGGATTCTTTGAAGGCGTTGCCCGTCGCCGGCGCTCGGAAGGCGCTAGATGGCGGCTCGCTGCGGCTGTCGCCGCACTGGCGATGGCGTCGCCCGGGCTCGTCCATGCAGCCGACGTCGCAGCCAACGCGCCGGCGCCTGAGCCGGCGCCGGCGGCGTCATCTTGCGGCGATCAGCCCTCCATTTCCACAGGCCTTCCAGCGTTGGGCGAGTTCAAAAATACGCTGTGCGACCGCGGCTTCAGCCTGGTGGTGAACTATATCGGGGAGGTCTTCGGCAACCCTACTGGCGGCATCAAACAGGGCGCGCGCTACGAGCAGCGCATCGAATTGGGGCTGGACGGCGACATGGACAAGATCGCCGGAATCAAAGGTCTGACGTTCCACATCAATTCCTATGCGATCGCGGGACAGAGCCTTTCGACCTATAATCTCTTCAACATCTCGACGATTTCATATATCGCGGCGCATCCGGCGCTTCTGCTGTTTGAAGCCTGGGCGGAGCAAAGGCTGTTTGACGATAAGATGTCGATCCGCGTCGGCCAACTCGCGGCCGACAGCGAATTCTTTATCAGCGACATAGGTCAGCCCCTTAACTCGACGTGGGGTTGGCCGAGTATCCTCGCCGCCGATCTCCCAAGCGGCGGTCCCGCCTATCCCTTTGCGACGCCCGCCGTCCGCCTAAAAATCTCCGCGAGCGACCAGTTAAGCTTGAGTGCGGCTATTTTTAATGGCGACCCGACAGGCGCGGGATTTACTGGAAAGCAAGCGCAACTCGACCCTTCCGGCGTCAACTTCCGCGTGCAGGATCCGCCTTTCGTGATCGGAGAAGTCCGGTATCAATACAATCAGAACAAGGAATCGCAGGGGCTTTATGGACAGCTGAAGTTCGGCGGCTGGTATCATTTCGGCAGTTTCGACGACCTTCATTTTGATTTCGAGGGCGTCTCGCTCGCGAGCCCCGACAGCAGCGGCCGCGCGCGGACGCATGCCGGCAATTACGGGCTCTATGGCGTGATTGACCAGATGCTCTGGCGCCTGCCCGGCGATGACCCAAAGAAAGGGATCGGCGCGTTCGCGCGCGTGACCGCGGCCCCCGGCGACCGCAACCTGGTCAGCTTCTACGCTGAAGCAGGCGTCAATTTCCAGGGGCTGTGGAGCCAGCGGCCGGACGATCAGTTCGGCGCCTTCGCCGCTTATACCGAACTGTCGCCGGCGGTTCACGACTTCGATGTTGACACGGCGTTTTTCGCCGGCGCGCCACTGCCTGGGCGCAATTACGAATTGCTGGTGGAGGCGACCTATCTAGCGCAGATCATGCCCGGCTGGACCCTTCAGCCAGACTTTGAATATGTCTTCCATCCCGGCGGCGGAGCGGTCAATCCCCTGAACCCGGCGAACGGCCGCATTCCGGACGCGGCGGTGTTCGGCCTGCGCACGACGGTCCAATTCTGAGCGTCTTTGCAAGAAAACGAACGCGTGTTTTGGATCAAGGAGGTCGCGCTGGCGAAAAAGCGCAACGATCTTTCCCGCACAAGAAGCTATGCGGCCTCGCCGGGGCGCTCGGCGCATTGACGCAGGCGAGCCTCAGGAGATAAGCCTCGGGCGAGGAAAGATCATGACCGAAGCAAAAGTCCTTTTCGATACGCTCGGCCGCTGCGGTCTAATCACGCTCAATCGGCCTGCAGCTTTGAACGCGCTCGATCTCGACATGGCGCGCGGAATAGGCGAGGCGCTCGACCGCTGGGGAAACGACCCCAGTCTCGGTTGCGTTGTTATCAAAGGCGCGGGAGACCGGGCATTCTGCGCAGGCGGCGACATTCGAGCTCTCTATCAATTGGGCCAGGAAGGGAAGAGCGCCGCGCAGTTGGCGTTCTTCGCCGCGGAATACCGGCTTAATCGGCGCATCAAGCTCTACCGCAAGCCCTATATCGCGCTCATCGACGGCATCGTCATGGGCGGCGGCGCTGGCCTCTCCGTGCATGGGTCGCACTGCATCGCGGGGGACTCGCTCACCTTCGCCATGCCGGAGGTCGGCATCGGCTTCTTCCCCGACGTCGGCGCGACCTATTTCCTTCCGCGCCTGCCGGGCTTCATGGGCGCCTATCTGGCCTTGACTGGCGCCAGAATTGGCTGCGGCGACGCCATGGCGCTCGGCATCGCCTGCGCCTATGTTCCGTCAGCGCGTCATGACGCGCTCATCCAAAGACTGGTCGCCGGCGAGGATCCCGGCGCCGCGATCGCTGCGGAGAGCGCGCCGGAGCCTCGCTCCGAGCTGGTCGAACAGCAGGCGCTTATAGGTCGATGTTTCAGCGCTCTGACGGTCGCCGCCATCAAAGAAAATCTTGCCGCGGAAAGTTCCGATTTCGGCCGCGCCACCCTCGAGGCGCTCTCTGCGAAATCGCCGACGAGCCTTGCCATCGCGCTTCGGCAGATGCAAATCGGCGCTGATCTTGGCATCGACGAGGCGCTGCGCGTCGAATTTCGGATCGCCGCGCGGATCCTGCAAACGCATGATTATTATGAGGGCGTGCGTGCGATCGTCATCGACAAGGACCAACGCCCGAAATGGCGCCCCTCGCCGATCGAGGCGGTCGGCGCCGCCGACATTGATTATTATTTCGAGCCTCTCCAGAACGATCTGACCTTTCAAGCTCCGGCTCTAGCACAATGAAAATCCTGCACGGCCCCGCGAGGAAAGATGAGCGCGCCGATTCCGGCGCTGCGATCCGCCTGGGTGCGGCTGGCGGCGCCGGCGAGGCCTCGCCCTGGGGCCTGGCGCTGGTCGTCTTCATGCGCCTGCTGGCGGTGTTATGGGTCGGGCAAGGGCTGAGCCAATGGGCCGCCATCCTGCTGCCGCGTGAGCCGCTGTTCGATCAGGCGACGGAAATCTGGGGCGCGGCGGTCATCTTTTTCGCCGTCCTCGACCTCGTCGCGGCGGTCGGCCTGTGGCTCGCCACCCCTTGGGGCGGGGTGATCTGGCTGTTTTGCGCGGTCGCGCAAATCTTTGCGGCGCTGATGATTCCGGGTTTTTTCGCCGGTCTCTGGATTGGCGTCACCGTAGTCCTTATTTGCCTCTACTTCGCGCTGACCTGGCTGGCGGCCCGGCGAAGCGATGATGCTGGACGCGGCAAACGGCGCTGATTCGCTGCGCAGCCGGCCTCTTTACAACTTCGCTTTCAGCCATCAAGCTTGCCGCCATAAGCGGGTCCCGCGCGCGGCAGTCGGCCAAGGGGCGAAGAGGTCCGTATTCGCCGCGTGAAGCAATTCAGACGACGCAAGAACTGATCCCGGATGCGCCGGAATCGTTCACGCTACCGTCACGAAGAATGATCACATTCCGGCTGCTTCCCCATTAAGGAGGAGATGTCAGTGACTTCGCAAGCTGAAGAACCCAAATTGGCGGAAGTCAGGCGCGGAGGCGCCGCAAAATCGGACCTTGTCTTGGAACCGGCCGAGGCCCAAGCCGATGGCGCCAACGACGCCTCTGAGGACGGCGGCGACCAGACCCATGTGGAGGCGGCTTTCGCGCATCCCGTCGCGTTCGCCGACGAAGCCGGGAAAGCCCCACTCACGGAAAGGGCCGTCGACGAACCACCGAGCGATCTTCCCCAATCGCCCCGCCGCTTCATCAATCGCGAACTTTCCTGGCTCGAATTCAACCGGCGAGTGCTGCAGGAAGCCTCAAACCGCCATCACCCGCTGCTCGAGCAACTGCGCTTCCTGTCGATTTCGGCGACCAATCTTGACGAGTTTTTCATGGTCCGCGTCGCCGGATTGCGCGGCCAGGTGCGCGAGGGCGTGACGGCGCCGTCCGAGGACGGACTGACTCCGACGCAACAGCTCGCCAAAATCCGCGACCGCGTCGGCCTTCTCGCCGTTGAGCAGCAACGCCGCTGGCGCGAGTTGCGCGAGGAGTTGATATGCGTCGGCATAACGCTGCTCGAGCCGGCCGAGCTCAACGCCAACGATAAGACCTGGCTCGAACAATATTTCCTCACCCATGTCTTTCCGGTTCTGACGCCGCTCGCCGTCGACCCGGCCCATCCATTTCCCTTCATTCCTAATTTCGGCTTCACCGTCGCCCTTGAACTAACAGGGCCCGACCGCAAGACTTCGAAGGCATTGATCCGGCTTCCGGTCAAAATCCAGCGCTTCATCGGCCTGCCCGAAGAGGAGGGCGAAAAACGCCAGCGTTTCGTTGCGCTCGAAAACGTCATCGGGCTGTTCACGCAAAATCTGTTTCCCGGCTATAGCGTTCGAGGGCGCGGGCTGTTCAGAGTCATTCGCGACAGCGACCTCGAAGTCGAGGAGGAGGCGGAGGATCTGGTCCTCCTGTTCGAGAGCGCGCTGAAGCGCCGCCGTCTCGGATCGGTGATCCGGCTCGAATTCGACAGCCTGACCCCCGATGAGCTGCGCGCGTTTGTCTCGGGAGAGCTCGACGTCCTGCCTGAAGAGGTGTTCGTACTCGACGGCATGCTGGCGTTGAACGAATTGTCCGAGATCGTCGGCCTCGATCGGCCGGAGCTGAAATTCAAACCTTACAATCCGCGCTTCCCGGAGCGTCTGCGCGACAATGGCGGCGACTGCTTCGTCACCATCAAGCAGAAGGATCTCGTCGTCCATCACCCTTATGAAATCCTTCGATGTCGTGGTCCAGTTCCTGAACCAGGCCGCCGCCGACGCCAATGTCGTCGCCATCAAGCAGACGCTTTACCGCACATCCGCCGACAGTCCGATCGTTCGCGCCCTCATCGAGGCGGCGGAAGCCGGCAAGTCGGTGACGGCGCTCGTCGAACTCAAGGCGCGTTTCGACGAGGCCGCCAATATTCGCTGGGCGCGCGATCTCGAACGCGCCGGCGTGCAGGTGGTCTTCGGCTTCCTCGAGTTGAAGACTCACGCCAAATTGTCGATGGTCGTGCGCCGCGAATTCGGCGGCCTTACCACCTATTGCCATGTCGGCACCGGAAATTATCATCCGATAACGGCGAAGATTTATACTGATATTTCCTACTTCACCGCAGATCCGGCGATTGGCAGGGATGTCGCGCGCATCTTCAATTACATCACCGGCTACGCCGAGCCTGAAGGCCTGGAGCTGATGGCCGTCTCGCCGATCTCGATCAAGTCCCGCCTTCTTCAGCACGTCGAAGAGGAAATCGCGTTTGTGAAGCAGGGCAAGCCCGGCGCGATCTGGGCGAAATGCAACTCGCTTGTCGATCCCGAGATCATCGACGCGCTTTACGCCGCGAGCCAGGCGGGCGTTAAGATCGACCTCGTCGTGCGCGGAATCTGCTGCTTGCGCCCTGGCGTGCAAGGCTTATCCGAGAATATCCGCGTCAAGTCGATCATTGGCCGGTTCCTCGAACACGCCCGGATCTATTGCTTCGGCGGCGGCCATGATCTGCCGCATCCGAAGTCCACGGTTTATATTTCCTCCGCCGACCTGATGCAGCGCAATCTCGACCGGCGGGTCGAGGCCATGGCGCCAATTCTGAACCCGACCGTGCACGAGCAGGTTCTCGACCAGATCATGGTCGCCAATCTGATCGACAATCAGCAGAGTTATAGGGTCTTGCCTGACGGCTCCAGCGCGCGCATACAGGCGCCGCCGAACGAAGAGCCGTTCAACGCGCATTCCTACTTCATGACCAACCCGAGTTTGTCAGGCCGTGGAAAATCCCTTAAGACCTCCAGCCCAAAAACCCTTTTCAAGAGGCTTGACGGCCGCTGATGCGGCGTTGCAGGAAAATCCTTCTGGGGCCGGCGAGGGCGCGCCGCTGAAGCAGCCGGTAGCGATCGTCGACATCGGGTCCAATTCGGTGCGGCTGGTCGCCTATGAAGGCCTCAGCCGCTCGCCGCGCCAGATCTTCAACGAGAAATCCCTGTGCGCCCTCGGCAGTGGCGTCGCCACCACGGGAAAGCTGCCGAAGGCCGGCATGGAGAAAGCCATCGCTGCCTTGCGCCGCTTCAAGACGCTGAGCGACATCCTGCAGGTCGGAGAATTGCATGTCCTGGCGACAGCGGCGGCGCGCGACGCCTCCAACGGCGCCGAATTCATCGAAGCTGCGCAGCAGGCGATCGGCGCTCCGATTGCTTTGCTGTCCGGATCCCGGGAGGCCGAGCTTTCGGCGCATGGCGTCATTTCAGGAGTCCATCGGCCAGACGGCGTCGTCGGCGATCTCGGCGGTGGGTCGCTCGAACTGATCGACGTCAGGGGCTCGCAGTTGGGCATGGGAACGACCTTGCCGCTCGGCGGCCTCTCGCTGATCGACGCCTCCAACAATTCGCCGCGCGCCGCAGTCAAAATCGTTCGCGACGCCTTGGCGCATTCGCGCGTCGTCGAACGCGTCGCGGGGCGCACATTCTACGCCGTCGGCGGCACCTGGCGCGCGCTCGCCAAATTGCACATGCGACAGCGCCATTATCCCCTGTCCGTCATCCACGGCTATGTCATTCCCGCGCAGGATGCCGCCGATTTCGTCGGCATCGTCGAGCGGGTCAATACCGAGACGTTGATCTCGATCGAGGCGGTGAACGCTCAGCGCCGGCCTCTGCTCCCCTATGGAGCGATCGTGATCGATGAAATCATCCGCCGGGCGACGCCGAAGGAAATCATGATTTCAACCGCGGGCGTACGCGAGGGGCTACTCTATGAAAAGCTCGATCACGCACAGCGCCGGCGCGATCCGCTGATCGTTGCGGCCGGCGAGGCCAATCTTCTGTTTTCGCGCGCGCCGCGCCATGCCGACGATTTGTGCGACTGGACGGATCGTTTCATGAAGTCGACGCACCTTGAGGAAACGCCCGATGAAAGGCGGTTGCGCCACGCCGCATGCCTGCTCGCCGACGTCAACTGGCGCGCGCATCCCGACTATCGCGCCGAGGAAAGTCTCGAATCTCGTCGAGAACACGTCTCTGACCGCGATCGACCATCCGGGCCGCGCTTTTCTCGCCCTCACCATTTCCTATAGGTATCTTGGCCTCGACGATGATGACGTCAGTCCGCAGATCAGGGCGCTTGCGTCGGCGCGCATGCTCGACCGCGCGCGGATCGTCGCGGCGGCGGCGCGCCTTGCTTATCTTATCTCGGGAGCGATGTCGGACGTTCTGCCGCGCACGCCTGTCGCCTGCGTCAAGAGCAACGTGGTTTTGACGCTTCCGGCCGATCTCGCCGATCTCGCCAGCGACAGGCTCTATAGCCGCGTCAAACAGCTGGCGCGGCTGATCGGACGCGACGCCGTCATCACCATATCAGGTTGATTTCAGGCGGGGGCGCGCCGCGGAGCTTATTCGGCGACTCTCTGATCGGAAGCGTTTGGCAAAGCCTCCTGCCATTCGAGCGTCACGACCCGGCCGTTTTCAACCGTGAGCGCGAGGAGGCCCTGTTTCAACTCCAGAGCTTTGACGCCGAAGAGCTCGCGTCGCCATCCGGCGAGCGCCGCGACATCGGCTTTGTCATCCGCGGCGATCGCTTCGAGGTCCTCGATGGTGGCGATCATTTTGGCGGCGACGCCGTGGTTCTCGCTGACATGGCGGAGCAGCACCTTCAACAACTCGACAGTCGCCCCATTGCCGCCCGAGCGGCGATCGCGCTCGAGTTTCGGCAATGTTTTCGGATCGCGGGCAAGACCCCGTTCGATCGCTGCCAGAATGTCGGTCCCTGCGCGCGAACGCTCCATGCCGCGCGGAAAAGCGCGCAGATTGCCCAAGGCTTCTGCGGTGCGCGGCGCGGCAAGAGCCAATTCGACCAGCACGTCGTCTTTCAGCACCCGCGAACGCGGCACGTCGCGCAACTGCGCCTCGGCCTCGCGCCATCCGGCGACCTCTATCAGGACGGCGAGATCGCGGGGCTTGCGGACGCGGTTGCGCAAGCGCTCCCAGGCATTGTCCGGATGCTGTTCATAGGTTGCGGGCGACGTCAAAAGCGCCATCTCGTCGCCGAGCCAGGAGAGACGGCCGGTCTGCTCCAGCTTGCGGTGCAGGAAAAGATAGATATCGCGCAAATAAGTGACGTCGGCGATGGCGTAGTCGATCTGCGCCGGCAGCAGGGGGCGGCGCGACCAGTCTGTGAAGCGTGATGATTTATCCAGCGAAACCTTTGTGACGGTCTGCACGAGATCGCCATAAGAAACCTGGTCACCGAAGCCGCAGACCATCGCGGCGACCTGCGTGTCAAACAGGGGAGAAGGGATCAGCTTGGCGAGGTTCCAAATAATTTCAATGTCCTGCCGCGCGGCGTGAAACACCTTCGTGACGTTTGGATTAGCCATCAGCTCGAATAAGGGCAAAAGGTCCAGGCCTTCGGCCATGGCGTCGATCGCCACCGCTTCCTCGGGCGAGGCGAGCTGAACGACGCACAGCCGCGGCCAAAACGTCGTCTCGCGCAAGAATTCGGTGTCAACCGTCACGAAGGGATGGGTTGCCAGGCGGTTGCAGACCTCGCTGAGGGAACGTGTCGTCGAAATGAGGCTCATGAATTTTTAGATAAAGGAAAGCTCAACCGTCGGCTATAGGCGCGTTAGCCTTCGTGGCGGCCAGAATTGCAATCCGGACCAGCGAGGATTTGACGCGCCGCGCCGCGCCGTGACAGAAAACGTCTCCCATGCGGTTATCCGCCGACCGTTTCCTCTTTGTGACGACAGAATGCACCGCTACCGTACCCATAGCTGCGGCGACCTCCGCGAGGCGCACACCGGCGAAACCATTCGACTCTCCGGCTGGTGCCATCGGATTCGCGATCATGGCGGCGTTCTTTTCATCGATCTGCGCGATCATTACGGCCTCACGCAATGCGTTGTCGATCCGGATTCTCCGGCCTTCGCCCGCGCCGAGACCTTGCGTTCCGAATGGGTCGTCCGCGTCGACGGCGCGGTCCGGCGCCGCCCCGCCGGAACCGAAAACGTCGAAATGCCGACAGGCCTCATCGAGGTCTATGTGACCGAAATCGAGGTTTTGGGGCCGGCCGCGGAACTACCGATGCCGGTTTTCGGCGACCACAGTTACCCGGAGGACATGCGGCTCCGCTACCGCTTTCTCGATCTGCGCCGTGACAAGTTGCACAGGAACATTATGTTGCGCGGAAAAGTCATTGATTCACTTCGCGCGCGGATGAAAGCACAGGGCTTTTTCGAGTTCCAGACGCCGATCTTGACGGCGTCCAGCCCTGAAGGCGCCCGCGATTTCCTCGTGCCGTCGCGTCTGCACCCCGGCAAATTCTACGCGCTGCCGCAGGCGCCGCAGCAGTTCAAGCAGCTGCTGATGGTCGCCGGTTTTGACCGTTATTTTCAGATCGCGCCCTGTTTTCGCGACGAGGATTTGCGCGCCGACCGCAGCCTCGAATTCTATCAGCTCGATCTCGAAATGAGCTTCGTCACGCAAGAGGATGTTTTTGCGACCGTCGAGCCGGTTTTGCGTGGCGTCTTCGAGGAGTTCGGCGAAGGCTTTGCGGTGACGCAAAAGTTTCCGAGAATTCCTTATGCCGAGGCGATGCTGAAATACGGCACGGACAAGCCGGACCTGCGCAATCCGCTGATTATCGCCGATGTCACCGCGGAATTTTCCCGCGACGACGTCACCTTCAACGCTTTCAAGGGCGTCATTAAGACAGGCGGCGTCGTCCGCGCTATTCCGGCGCCCGGGGCAGGCGCGCAGCCACGCTCGTTCTTTGACAAGCTCAATGACTGGGCCAAGGCTGAGGGCGCGGCGGGGCTTGGGTATGTGGTCTTTGAAGGCGAGGACAAGGCGCTTGCCGGCAAGGGCCCGATCGCGAAATTTCTGCCGATTGGGGCGCAAAGAGAGATCGCGAAAAAAGCCGGCCTCAAGGTCGGCGACGCTGTCTTCTTCGCTTGCGACAGGCCGGACAAGGCGGCCAGGCTTGCCGGCGCCGCGCGCCTCAAGATCGGCCATGAGTTGAAGCTCTCGAAGACCGGCGTTTTCGACTTCTGTTGGATCGTCGATTTCCCGATGTTCGAATGGAACGAGGAGGAAAATCGGATCGACTTTTCGCATAACCCTTTCTCGATGCCGAATTACGACCATGACGCTTTCGTCGCGCTCGATCCTGCGGACAAAGAGACCATTTTAGGCATTAAGGCCTTCCAATATGACGTCGTTTGCAACGGCTCCGAATTATCCTCCGGCGCGATCCGCAACCATCGCCCGGACGTCATGCGCAAAGCCTTCGCGATCGCCGGCTACGACGAGGACGTTCTCGAACAGAAATTCGGCGGCATGTACCGGGCGTTCCACTATGGCGCGCCGCCGCATGGCGGCATCGCGCCGGGCATCGACCGCATCGTCATGCTGCTCGCGGCGGAGGAGAATTTACGCGAGGTCGTCGCCTTCCCGATGAACCAGCGTGGCGAAGACCTGCTGCTTGGCGCGCCCTCCAGCGTCACGCCGAAGCAATTGCGCGAGCTTTCGATCAAGCTCAATCTGCCGGAGAAATAGCTCTTTGGCGCGCCTCTGCGGGCCTTGAGGAGGAACTCTCTTCATTGGCTATGTCACGCTTGGAACGAACGATCTTGTCAAAGCGGCGTCATTCTGCGACGCGATCGCAAAAGAGCTTGGCGTCCCGCGCTTCATGGAGACCGAGCGATTCATCGCCTGGGGCATGCCCAGCGGCGGAGCGGGCGTGGGGCTGACCAAGCCTTTCGATGGCAAGCCGGCCACGGGTCGGCCACGGGACGATGGTGGCGCTGCCGGCCAAAGACCCAGCGCAGGTCGATAGGCTTTATCGAATCGCCATGAGCCACGGGGCCACCGACGAAGGCGCCCCCGGTCCGCGAGCCGGCGGCGGCTTTTACGCGGCCTATTTCCGCGATCCCGACGGCAACAAGCTCAACGCTTTTTGCGCCACGCAAGACACGCGAAACTCAAAATAACCCGACGACCCGCAAAAGTCGCGTCTTCGGGCGTTTTGGCGCGCGTTTGTCACGCTGTTGAGCAAAACATGGGCGCCGCGCCAACCGGCCAACCTTTCGCCCCAGGCAATTGATTGCTATACGATAGTCAAGCCCTGTCGGCGGCTCCATTGCCGACGGCCAAGCGGGGGACGGCCGGTTCAACCAGGCGAAGGTCAGCGCATTGTCCATATCGGCCGCAATCTTTCACCTCACCCATTATAAATATCATCGCCCCGTCTCGCTCGGCCCGCAGATCGTTCGGCTTCGTCCCGCGCCGCACTGCCGCACCAAGATCCTGTCCTACAGCCTCAAGGTGTCGCCGCCCGATCATTTCGCCAATTGGCAGCAGGATCCGCACAATAATTGGCAGGCGCGATTCGTCTTTCCGGAGAAGGTGAGCGAGTTCAAGGTCGTGGTCGACCTCGCCGTCGATCTCTCGGTCGTCAATCCTTTCGATTTCTTCATCGAACCCTATGCCGAACGGTTTCCGTTTGCTTACGAGCCGGAACTCAAGGCGGATCTGACCCCCTATCTGCAACCCGAGCCCTTGGGTCCGCACGTCGCCGCCTATATGGCGAGCCTGCCCAAAGAGCCGATGCATGTGGTCGACTTTCTGGTCGCCCTCAACACCAATCTGCAGAAGGCGATCCGCTATGTGATCCGCATGGAGCCCGGCGTCCAGACCCCTGAGGAGACGCTGGCGCTGGCCTCGGGGTCTTGCCGCGACAGCGCCTGGACCCTGGTTCAGATCCTGCGCAATCTCGGCCTCGCCGCGCGCTTCGTCTCAGGCTATTTGATCCAGTTGCGGGCCGACATCGAACCCATCGAGGGGCCGAAAGGCACGCAGGTCGATTTCACCGATCTGCACGCCTGGGCGGAGGTTTATCTGCCGGGGGCCGGTTGGATCGGCATGGACGCGACCTCGGGCATGTTCTGCGCCGAGGGCCATATCCCGGTGGCGGCGACGCCGCATTACGCCACGGCTGCGCCGATTTCGGGCGGCATTGAGGCAGGCGCGGAAGTTGATTTCGCTTTCGACATGCGGGTGACGCGGGTCGCCGAGCACCCGCGCATCACCATGCCGTTTTCCGACGAGGCCTGGGACAAGCTCGACACGCTCGGCGAACAAGTCGACGCCGATTTGCGGACGCATGACGTCCGCCTGACGATGGGCGGTGAGCCGACCTTTGTTTCGGTCGATGATTTCGAGTCGCCCGAATGGAACACCGCCGCGGTCGGGCCGACCAAGCGCGGCTTCGCCGACGCCCTGATCCGCCGCATCCGGCGGCGTGTGGCGCCGGGCGGTCTGCTGCATTATGGCCAAGGAAAATGGTACCCCGGCGAATCCCTGCCGCGCTGGGGATTTTCGCTTTACTGGCGCAAGGACGGCCAGCCGATCTGGCGCAATCCCGATCTGATCGACGCGGTCGGTCGCACCGTCGCGCCAGAGTCGGAGCAGGCGCCCGAAGCCTCGCACATCACCTTCACCGACGACCAGCGCGCCAAGGCCGAGTCGCTGACGCGTGGCGTCGCCGCGTTCCTCGGCGTCGACGAGGAATGCGTGTTGGCCGCCTATGAGGACCCTGCGACCTGGCTCGTCAAGGAAGGCAATTTGCCGGACAATGTCGAGCCGCTCGATCCAAAACTCGAGGACCCGGAAGAGCGCAACCGCATGATCCGCGCTTTTGCGCGCGGCCTTACCAAGCCGACCGGCTTCGTGCTGCCGGTGCAGCGCTGGAACGCCGCGGCCGGCGTTTCGCGCGGCCTGCGCTGGATCAGCGAAAAATGGTCTCTGCGGCGCGGCAAGCTTTTCCTTGTGCCGGGCGATTCGCCGGTCGGCTACCGGCTTCCGCTGGCCTCCCTGCCTTTTATTCCGGCCTCCTCCTATCCTTACATCCATCCGCAGGACCCGCTAGAGGAGCGCGGCCCGTTGCCGGATGTGATTACGCTGAAGCAGCGGGTCGAGCATTTCCAACGCTCGCCCGAGCCGGCGACCAATCGGCAGGATCGCATCGAGCAGCAGCTGATCGAAGGGTCGGTGCGGTCGGCTCTGTCCGTCGAGCCGCGCGATGGCGTGATTTGCGTGTTCATGCCGCCGACGGAGAAATTGGATGACTATCTCGAGCTGGTCACCGCCGTCGAAGTCGCCGCCGAGGAGATCAATACTCCGGTCCATATCGAGGGCTATCCTCCGCCTTATGACCCGCGCCTCGACGTCATCAAGGTGACGCCTGACCCCGGCGTGATCGAGGTCAACATCCAGCCGTGCGCAAGCTGGCGTGAGGCGGTCGACACGACGAAGGGCCTCTATGAGGACGCCCGCCGGGTTCGGCTCGGCGCCGACAAATTCATGTTGGACGGACGCCATACCGGAACTGGCGGCGGCAATCATGTCGTCCTCGGCGGGGCGAGGCCGCAGGATTCGCCTTTCCTGCGCCGGCCAGACCTTTTGAAGAGCCTCATCCTCTACTGGCAGCGCCACCCCGCGCTGTCCTATCTGTTCTCCGGCCTTTTCATCGGCCCGACCAGCCAGGCGCCGCGCGTCGACGAGGCGCGCCACGACCAGCTCTACGAGCTCGAAATCGCTCTTGCCAACACGCCGGGTCCGGACCGGTCCATTCCGCTCTGGCTGATCGACCGGCTCTATCGCAACCTCCTCATCGACGTGACCGGCAACACGCATCGTTCGGAAATCTGCATCGACAAGCTCTATTCGCCGGACGGGCCGACCGGGCGGCTCGGGCTGGTCGAGTTCCGCGGCTTCGAGATGCCCCCTGACGCGCGCATGAGCCTTGCGCAGCAGTTGCTGCTGCGCGCGCTTATCGCCTGGTTCTGGCGCGAGCCGCAGCAGGGCAATTTCGTCCGCTGGGGCACGACGCTGCATGATCGCTTCATGATGCCGCATTTCGTCTGGCAGGATTTCCTCGGCGTTCTCGCCGATCTCGGCCGGGCCGGCTATGAGTTCGATCCTGTCTGGTTCGAGGCGCAGCGCGAGTTCCGCTTTCCCTTCTTTGGCGCGATCGAATATGGCGGCGTCAAGCTGGAGCTGCGTCAGGCGCTGGAGCCATGGCATGTGATGGGCGAGACGGGCGCGATCGGCGGCACGGTGCGCTTTGTCGATTCATCGATCGAACGCCTCCAGATCAAGGCCGACGGTTTCGTCGAAGGCCGCCATGTGATCGCCTGCAACGGCCGCCGCCTGCCGATGACGGCGACGGGCGTTTCCGGCGAAGCCGTCGCCGCGGTGCGGTTCAAGGCATGGCAGGCCGCGGTCGGCCTGCATCCGACCGTGCCGGTCCACGCGCCTTTGACCTTCGACGTGATCGATAGCTGGAACGGCCGCTCGATGGGCGGCTGCGTCTATCATGTCGCCCATCCGGGCGGGCGCAACTACGAGACCTTCCCGGTCAATTCCTATGAGGCCGAGGCGCGCCGCCTCGCCCGCTTCGAGCCCTTCGGCCATACGCCGGGGCCGGTCGTCGCGCCGCCCGAGGAGCCGGCGGCGGATTTTCCGCTGACTCTGGATCTGCGCCGCCCACGGGGGGCCTGAAGGGAACGGGCCCCCTAATCTAATGGCGTGGACCCGACGCTTGGTACCCCAGTATGGTTGGATTACCGATTTCGACGCCTTTGGGTGGGGTTAGCTATTGGCCATCCTGATCCAAAGCAGCCGTCGCGGAATCGAATTGTGGTGCAAAACTCAAGCAGACCGTGTGGAAAGTCCGACTGAGCGGATTCCGTCGTCGCTTTTGTCGCGCTAGAATCGCGCATGACACATATTTCCGGTTTCGAACGTTCGCAACTTATGTTGGTGCCGGAGGCCGTCGACGATTACGTCGGCGTCGACAATCCGGTGCGGTTCATTGATGCTTTTGTCGGTGAGCTGGACCTTGCGGCGGCGGGGTTTGTGCGTGTCGAGCCGAAGGCGACGGGACGGCCCGGCTATGCGCCAGCCGATCTCTTGAAGCTTTACATCTACGGCTATCTGAATCGGGTGCGGTCGAGCCACCGGCTGGAGATGGAATGCCATCGCAACATCGAATTGATCTGGCTGCTCCGGAGCCTGAAGCCGGACTTCAAGACCATCGCCGACTTCCGGCGCGACAATCGCGCGGCCTTCCGGTCCGTGTTCCGTCAGTTCGTGCTGCTGTGCCGGCGGCTCAACCTCTATGGGCGCGAGTTGTTGGCAGTGGACGGAACTCGCATCAAGGCGGTCAACAACAAGGACCGCAACTTTACCCGGAACTCGCTGCAAAATTTCATTCGCGCCGCCGATGAACGCTTGGATGATTATCTTCGGCGGCTCGACGAGGGCGATGTCGAGGAAGGCGGAACGGGCGGCGGCGCGCGCACGAAAAATCTCGCCGAGAAGATCGCGGCGCTGCGCGATAAGCGCGGCCGCTACGGGGCGATGCTGGCGGATCTCGAACGAACCGGCGAGAGCCAGATATCGTTGACCGATCCCGACAGCCGGGCGATGGCCGCCCATACGAAGGTTGGCGTCGGCTACAATATCCAGGTCGCCGTCGACGCGAAGCACAAGATGATCGTCGAGCAGGCCGTGACCAACCAGGTCGTCGACATGGGCCTGCTGACGCAAACCGCCGAGCCGGCCCGCGCCATTCTCGATGTCGAGACCATCGACGTCGTCGCCGATCGCGGCTACTTCAAGATCGAAGACATCGAGGCCTGCGAGAAGGCGCGGCTGGCGCCGTATGTTCCCAAGCCCCAGCGCGGACCGTCGGTGCGCAATGGCTTGTTCCGCAAGGATGAGTTCCGCTATGATCCGGACCTGGATGTGTATGTCTGTCCTGCCGGGGAAACCCTATCGCCGAACCACGAGGGCAAGCTGCGCGACTTGAAGAAGATCGATTACAGCAATCCGACGGCTTGCCCCGCCTGTCCACTGCGTTCGCGCTGCACGACCGACCGGCGCCGGGTTTCGCGTCTGGAGAACGAGGCCGTGCTGGACCGGATGGCCGCTCGCCCGAAGGCGGGGCCCGACATTCTCGCGCGGCGTCGCGAGATCGTCGAACACCCCTTCGGCGCGATCAAGCAATGGATGAACCAGGGCGCCTTCCTGATGCAGGGCCTCGACAACGTACGAGCTGAGTTCAGCCTGACGGCGCTCGCCTACAATCTCCGGAGGGCGCTCAACATCCTCGGCGCCGAGGCCATGATCGCGGCGGTCCGGAGGTAAATGGTGAAAGAAGATGCGATACTGACCGGACCGGCCCAAATGGAACGATTATCGCGTCAACACAGCCGGCATCCTGCGCCGAAATGCTCAAATATCGTCCAAAAGAAGCTTCCGCGAATTGTCACCGCTCAGCCCGAGCCGTTTCCACACGGTCTGCAAGACTTTTGAATATCACCGCAGTCGCCGAGGAAATAGGGCGAAACCGAGCTTTTTGGCCTTTCCAGAAGGTCGCTGTATTGGAACAAACTGTTCTTCTAATTTGAGAAGGGTGCGAGCCTCGCGGCGCCATTTTGGCAGTCTGCGGCGACATAGCCGCCAGAATGGTCTCCGATTTGCGGTGTCCGTGCAGAAACGTCAACGCGGAATGGTCCAGGCGGAGAGTGCGGACATGAAGTTATTGTAGAGGCGGGCCTGGTCCGGGCTCGGATTGGTGGTTCCCGCCGGCGCGGACAATTCGCGTCCCATTGACAGGTGCGTA
Source organism: uncultured Alphaproteobacteria bacterium (assembly GCA_963789645.1). Taxonomy (GTDB): domain Bacteria; phylum Pseudomonadota; class Alphaproteobacteria; order Rhizobiales; family Beijerinckiaceae; genus Methylocapsa. Next base: position 45,133 of record CAWBLM010000016.1, read on the forward strand.
GCCAAGTCGCCGGCATTCGTATGAAGCCTGAACATGTGCCTCAAAACCATTAAACGAATCACAAGGTCAGGCTTTGGTCCTAACGGAGAAGCGACATAACGGCCGTGGATCATCTTGCCTGAGCCGGAACCGGGGAAGGCGATGAAGGTCACGTGACCGGTGCCGCGCCCCAAGGTGTCATTGAGTTTCTGCGAAGACTCTCCGACCTTGTCTTGCGTGCCGCTGTCGCCGTAGACGTAGCCGATGCTGGCGCCGGTGTTGTTTTCAATAGCCAGGCCAAAGTCGCCCAGTCGCAGTTTGCTGCCGCCAAGGCTGATGTGGTTCCAGTTGTTCGCCCACACGGCATAAGGAACAACACTAGCGTCGAGATAGTGGTCGGAGCTGTATGCGGAAGCAGAGCCGTCGGCAGCTAAGCTCGTTCCGGATATGTAATACCCCGTATCCGGATTGACGACAGGGAACCAGCCGCTGCCTATCGGTTGTAGGACTGGCTTGCCGTCCTTGGCGTAGGTCTCCAGACCGGCCTCCAGCTCAGGCCTGTCGTCAACGAGCAGTTTCAGGGCATGAGCTTGTTGCTTGGTCAGGGCCTTGACACCGGCCCAATAGAAGTTGCGGTTGCCGGCGAGGAAGTTCCTCCATCCCTTTGAGCCATCATTGGGATCGCCGCAAGCATTGCCGAGCCCTACTTTCTCTGAATAGGAATTGGAGACGGCTTTCTGGCCTTTGCCTGGGACCCAGTATTCGAGCGGGGCGAGATGCTTTTGAATGGAGCCCTTCGCCGGGTTGTCGTAACCATAGGTGTTTGGGGCGCCGTCTTTATCGAGGTTGAGGCGGCACATGTAGACGAAGGCGGCGAAGTTATTGCGTCCGCCGGATACCTCGAAGACGGAAACGTGGGAGTAGCGATCCGCAAATTTGCCGTGGCTCTTGTTGACGATTAGTCTGTCGGGAATCGTGTATGCGAAGAGGGGAAGTTCCATTGCTTTACCTCCTGGGAGAAGGGCTGCTCTTAGAACTCTGTTGCATTAAGGCGCTTTGAGCGAAAATGCGCAAAATTGCCTATTGATTTTGCTGGCATTTTTCACCTCGGTTTGGCCGATTTTTCGCCAATACAACAGCGCCAACGGCAAAGGGTATCCAGCGCCCTTTATCATCAACCGGTATCTCAACAGGGATTACAATTTGAAGGCTCAACATAGCAACCGACATTCCCCAGATAGACATCACTCTTCAAGCTAATCTTATCTCTATAGATGGCGGCGTTAGTGTGCGGTAGCACACATACCGCGCACTCTTTAGGCGAACGGGCCGTCCTGACGGGACGAAGCAACAAGGTACCATTTCGGGTAAGCCAAATCAATGACTTAGACGGTACATAAACCTGATGCAAAAGTCCGCTCATGGGGCATCCGGGCTAACCGTTCGCTTCAGCTGAGTGACCGCTTGCCACCCAAGACAGCGCTTAAGCTCGGGCGCCAGTGTTAGGGGGAAACAGAAAGTCTTTTCTGATGGTAAGTATAGCGAAAACAACTCAATTGGCGCCTATGGCCGAAATGTGCTATATACTTAAGATGGCAATCGCATCACCAAGCGATCCGATCCTTAAACGCTTCCGTGCCGCTGTGGCGGAAATCTACGGCGACCGGCTTGAGCGCGTTGTGCTGTTTGGCTCGCGGGCTCGGGGCGATGCGGGGCCGGATTCCGATTACGACATAGCGGTGTTTCTGCGCGACATGCCCGACCGGTTTGCCGAGATGAACCGGATTGCCGATGTCGCCACGGATATTCTTTATAGCGGAGGCGGGTTCATTCATGCCATGCCTTACCGCGCCGGTTCCTACAATGAGCGAACGCCTTTGATGCACGAAATCCGCGCGGATGGCCTCGACCTTTGAAGCCGGAAACCGCTCTGTTTCTCGAAAAATCGCGCGAGCTTCTCGAACAAGCCGAGACCATGCTGGGGGTCGGTTTAAACGAGGCCGCCGGACGCACCGCTTACCTTGCGGGATTCCATGCCGCGCAAGCCCTGATCTTCGAGACGCATGGTCGCGTGTTCAAAAGACATCCGACCGTGCAAGGCGAGTTTGGGCGACTGGTGAAAGACGATCCACGCTTCGACATGGCGTTGCAACCGCTCGCTTCAGCTGAGTGACCGCTTGCCACCCGAGAAAGCCCTTGAGCTCGGGTACCAGTGTCAGATCGCTGCCACTAGACCAAAAAGGCGCGCCAACGGCGCACCACATCGAGAATTTTCCGGGCCGACTCCAATTCAAACAGCCGCCCGACGGGCCAAGCAATCTTTCTTCGCCAATTCGGGCGCTCGCGATCGGTGCCCGGCATATTGGTCGGGATTGTCTCCATGGCGAGATCGTCCGCCTGAATCAGAACGAGGGCGGCGTTGGACCGCGCGATAAAGCCGTGGATGGCCGCGGCCGCGGCATCGCCGAGCGGCGCGTCGAGGTCGATTTCCTCAGAGCAAGAATCAGCCGCTTGGAGAGCGCCGATCAGCTCCGCTTTTTCCTCCGCGCGGGCGGCAAAAGCCTGGGCCTCATCGGCCAGATGGCCGAGCGCCGCCGCCTCAGTGAGGTCTACGCCTCGCCACCAGCCGGCGAGCGGCGGCAAATCATGCGTCGCGACGCAGGCCGCGGCGAGGGCGGGATAGTTTTCCGGCGCGACAAACGCCGGTCCCTCGCGTTCGAAGCGCATCACGCGATAGGACAGGATGTTGCGCGCGGCGAGGTCAGCGCGCATGCCCTCGGGAACGGTGCCAAGGTCCTCGCCGACGACGGCGGTCTCGTTGCGCACGCTCTCCAGCATTACCTGGCCGATCAGCGCTTCATAGGGGCAAGCGAGATAGGCGCCGTCGCAGCCCTCGGCGTCATCCGGCACCAGAAACAGGCGCTTCAAGCCGAGCACGTGGTCGATGCGCAGAACGCCGGCATAGGCCATGTTCGCCGCGATGAGGCGCCCGAAGCCATGGAAGCCGTCGCGGGCAAGAGCGCGCGGATCAAAGGGAGGCAAGGCCCAAACCTGACCTCTCGGGCCCAAAGGATCGCGCGGGGCGCCGATCGATACGCCGGTCATGAGGCGGTCCATCTCGGAAAAAGCCTCGGCGCCGTCGGGCGCGCAGCCGACTGCGAGATCGCGATAGAAGCCGAGCGTAAGCCCCGCGTCGCGAGCGGCCCGCGCCGCCGCCGCAAACTGCCGGTCGGCGAGAAACTGCAAGAATTGCGCGCGCGATATTTCTTCTTCGTGGCCCGCGGCGAAGCTCTCGATTCCCGGCGCATGCGGCGAGCCGAGCGCGGCCCCGAACTGGCCGAGGGTTCCGCCGATCGTCCGCTCGATGGCCGTGAAGATTGCGAAACGCCGCAGGTTTTCGCCGCCGGCGACGACGAAACGCTCATACTCAATGACGAGGGGGTCATTAGGGACGGCCAAGTGGCGCGCGTGGAAGGCGGCGTGGACGACGTCGAAAAGACGGTTCTTCAGAGCAGACACGGCGCTGTAATCGACGAAACCGAGGTCCGAAAGCCTGGCTGCTTCGGGAGCAAGCCTCGCGAAAGCGGCGCGGACGGAATCGGTCAAAAGTTCAGCGGGCACGTCGAAGGCATCGATCGCGAGCGGCTCGAGAAACCGGCGGTCGGAGGGATGATACGGGCTCGCGCGCTCTGGGTCGTGCGGATAGAGCGCGTGCAGCGGATTGATCCCGACCGTCGCGGCGCCGGCGCGCGCGGCCTCCTGGGCAAGCAGCCGCAGGCTGGTGAAGTCGCCGATTCCCTGATCGCCGGACCCGTCTGCGCCGTCGCGCCGCAGGCCGTAGACTTGCGCGGCGACGCCGAAAACGCGGCTATCGCGCAGGCTCGAAGGCAGAAAGGCGGCGGCGGGAACCACGGCAATGTGCCCCGGGCTGTCCGGCGCGGCGTCCGACATGATTTCATGCCGGCCGGGCGGCAGATCCGGCAGAGCAATGTCGCGTACGAGCGCGCGGCGCCCGTCCGGCGCGATCACTTCGCGACGAAGTCCAAGCTCACAAGAAACTTCGACGACGTGAGCGGAGCCGTCTTCACAAGCAATGGTTAGTGCAAAGGGCAGCTGGCGGTCGGCGAGGGCGCCGCCGAGCCGAAGGTTTCGCGTCCCCCCATCGACGAGAGTGGTCGCGACGGGCAGCGGCCGGAACGCGCCCTCGTCGGAGAGTTCGGCAAGACGCGCGCGCGCCTCGCCGGTATTGGCGGCGGAAAGCCCAAGGCTCGTTAACAAAGCCAGCTTGGTGTCGGCGCCGACGACCGTGCGCCGCCCCTCGATATCCCACCATTCCGCGGATATGCCCGCGGCAGTAGCGAGCGCATCGAGCACGTGATTGTCGATTCCCCCGCGCCGCAACGCCGGCGCCGGGGCCTCTATGAGAATTGCGACGGAGCGCGCGGCAACGACAATGCGCTGATCGACCAAGGGTAGTTTTGTCGCGGCCGGGTCTGCCGAATTGATTTCGAAGAGTCCAGACATAGCCGTCGCGCGGACCGGGCAACTGCGCCTCAACCGGATCAAAGCCGCCGTTCAATAGAACAGCCGCCCGGCTCGGCGCCGCTGCGGAGGCGTCATAGAACACGGCGATCAGGGCGCGGGCCTGTGGGTCTTCCCAGTCCCGGGCCGTCATTGGCGCGCCTGCGAGGGTCAGCCACTCGACGTCGGGAACGCCGGAGGCGTCGGGTGGCCGGCCCGTGAGGGGCGCCTCGGCGCTGAGCGCTCCCATCGTCCGGCGCAATTTTATGAGGCGGCTCACAAAATCGATGAGCTCCGCATCGGCGTTGGACCAGTCGATCCAGGCGAGTTCGTTATCCTGCGCATAGGCGTTGTTATTGCCCAGCTGCGTGCGGCCGAGTTCGTCGCCCATGGCGAGCATCGGCGTGCCACGAGCGGCGATCAGCATCGTGAGCAGCGCGCGCGCGTCGCCTTTGCGGCGGGCGAGGATCGCCGGATCCTCGCTGACGCCTTCGGCGCCGCAGTTCCACGACAGATTATCGTCGGTTCCGTCGCGGTTGTTTTCGCCGTTCGCCTCGTTGTGTTTTCGCGAGTGAGACACGAGATCGGCGAGGGTGAAGCCGTCATGCGCCGTAACGAAATTGATCGAGCGCGACAAGGATCGGTGGCGCGGGGCGAAAATATCGGCGGAGCCCGCAAGCCGCGTTGCGAGGGCGCCCAACTGGCCGTCGTCGCCGCGCCAGAAGCGGCGAAAGCAATCGCGCGCCTTGTCGTTCCATTCGCCCCAAGTTTGTGGAAAAGCCCCCAGCTGATAGCCGCCCTGGCCAAGGTCCCACGGCTCGGCGATATGGATGAGACCGCGCAGAATCGGGTCCTGAGCGATCGCGGCGAGAATTGGATGTTCGGGGTCGAAGCCGTTGGCGCGCCGCGCCAGCACGGTTGCGAGATCGTAGCGAAAGCCATCAACGCCCGCGCGGATGGCGGCGGCGCGGAGCGCGTCAAGCGCAAGCCGCAGAACCTGCGGGCGCTCCAGCGCCAGAACATTGCCGCAGCCGGCGTGATTTTCATAAAGGGCGGGATTGCCCGGCTGGAGCCGGTAATAGCCGGCGTTGTCGAGGCCGCGCAGCGACACCGTCGGCCCAAGCTCGTCGCTCTCGCCGGTATGGTTCAAGACCACATCGAGGATGACGGCGATGCCGGCACCCTGCAGCGCCTCGACGGCGCGGCGCACTTCAGGCCAGCCGCCGGGGGCGAGCCTCGGGTCCGGCGCAAGCAGCGCGACCGGGTTGTAGCCCCAGTAATTCGATAGGCCGAGCGCGGGCAAATGACGCTCGTCGATCCAGGCCTGGATCGGGAGAAGCTCGACCGCCGTGATTCCAAGCCTGGTCAAATGCGCGATGGCGGCCGGGTGCGCGAGGCCTTCGAACGTGCCGCGGATCGACTCCGGAATGTCTTGGCGCGTTTTTGTGAAGCCGCGCACATGCATTTCATAGATGACCAGATCGCGCCAATCGACGGCGGATCGTCGAGGCTGCGGAAGCGGCGGTTGCGCCTCGATGATGGCCTTCGGAACAAAGCGGGCGCTGTCGGCGTCATCCTCGTTCGCGCCATGAATGCGCGCGTCGAACAGCGAGGCATGCAGCTTGAAAGGGCGGTCAAGGCGAGTCGCAAAGGGGTCGACCAGCAGTTTGGCGCCGTTGAATCGATGGCCTTGCGCGGGGTCGAATGCGCCCTGCGCCCGGAACCCGTAGCGCGCGCCGGCGCTCACTCCTGCTATATGGGCGTGGAAGACGTCTCCCGTGCGGCTCGCGAGCTTGATGCGCGCCGTTTCGCGATCGTGCTCGTCGAACAGCGAGATAAACATCGCCACGGCGCCGCCTGAGACGACGGCGACATTGACGCCGCCATCTTCCAGCGAGACCCCGAGGGGCTCCGGCCGGCCGGCGCCGACGCCATAAGGCGCCTCGGGAGATAGGGCGCTCAGGTGATCACCGAAGGCGCCGAGCGCCCCGTGAATTGCTTGATGCGGGCAAGATCGCTCGAGAGCGCGATGAGATCGCCGAGCGCCGCCGCGGTTGCGATATGCTGCCGCGCGGGGTCAGGCTCGAAGCGCTCCAGATAAACTCGCAGCGTCGCGCCGGCGGTGCCGGTGCCGGACAGGCGATAGACGATGCGCCCGCCATCCTCAAAATGGATGCGAATGCCCTGTTGCGTCGAATCCGAGCCGTCGACCGGATCGTGATAGGCGAAATCGTCGGCGCTCGCGATCGTCAGCGCGCCGTATTTCTTGCCGCTAAACCCAGGTAAGGCGTCGCGCAACGCCGCAATCAGCGCGTTAGCGCCGTCGGCCTGGACCTCTTCATAATCATGCCGGGCGTAGAAATTGCGTCCATAGTGCGCCCAATGCTGAGTAACGATGGCGTCAACGCTTTCGCCGCGCGCCGCGAGAATATTAAGCCAGAGCAGGATCGCCCAAACGCCGTCCTTCTCGCGGACGTGGTCGGAGCCGGTTCCCGCGCTCTCCTCGCCGCAGATCGTCGCCATGCCGGCGTCGAGCAGATTGCCGAAGAATTTCCATCCGGTCGGCGTCTCGAAAAGAGGGACGCCGAGCTTTTCCGCCACTCTGTCGGCCGCTCGGCTGGTCGGCATCGAGCGGGCGATCCCTTCGAGGCCTCGCGCATAGCCGGGCGCGAGACGGGCGTTGGCGGCGAGGATGGCGAGGCTGTCGGACGGCGTGACAAAACGGCCGCGGCCGATGATCAGATTGCGGTCGCCGTCGCCGTCCGAGGCGGCGCAGAGGTCGGGGCCGTCCGGCGCCATCGCGAGGTCATAAAGATGCTTGGCGTGGACGAGGTTCGGATCGGGATGATGGCCGCCGAAGTCGGGCAGCGGCTTGGCGTTCAGGACCGAGTCCGCCGGCGCTCCGAGGAGATCCTGAAAGATCCGCGTCCCATAGGGACCGGTCACGGCCGACATGGCGTCGAAACGCAGACGAAAGCCTGCTTTGAAAAGGCTGGCGATTTTGTCGAAATCGAACAGCTGCTGCATTAGCTCGGCGTAATCGGTGACAGGATCGATGATCTCGACGGTTCCAGGCCCGAGCCGAAGCGCGCCGATGCAGTCGAGATCGACGTCGGCGGTGTCGAGGGTGCGATATTGAGCGATGGTTTTACTGCGGGCGAAAATCGCTTCGGTGATTTTTTCCGGGGCGGGACCGCCGTTGCCGGCGTTGTATTTGACGCCGAAATCGCCGTCGGGACCACCCGGATTATGGCTGGCGCTGAGAATGACGCCGCCGAAGGCGCCATATTTTCGAATGAGGTTGGATGCCGCCGGCGTCGACAGGATGCCGCCGCGTCCGATCAGGACGCGGCCAAAGCCGTTGGCCAGCGCCATTTTAAGGACGATCTGAATCGCCTCGCGATTGAAGAAACGCCCGTCGCCGCCAACCACCAATGTGCCGCCTTGAAAGCCTTCGAGGCAATCAAAGATCGATTGGACGAAATTCTCGAGGTAGGATTTCGTCTGGAAGACCGGCGTCTTCTTGCGCAGCCCCGAAGTTCCGGGCCTCTGGCCCTCGAAGGGCGTCGTCGCGTAAGTTACGATCATGCGGCGTCCGGATCATCAGTTTGAGGGTTTTTGGCTCGAGCGGCGCTCGGCGCGAAGGTCACGGAAGAGCTTGGCGTATGCCGCCGCCGGGCGGCGCCAGGAGACGTCCGTCAACATGCCATTTTCGATCAATTCGTCCCAGATCTCGGGTTCGCTCCAAAGCCGCGCCGTTCGCTCGAGCGTCGCCCCCAGCATTTCGGCGGTGACCGGACTAAACTGCAGGCCGGTGCCGATGCCTAAAGCGAGCGCCGCCTCATTGGCGTCGATGATCGTGTCTGCGAGGCCGCCGACGCGCGCGACAATAGGGAGGGCGCCGTAACGCAGGGCGCAGAGTTGCGTCAGTCCGCAGGGTTCGAATTGCGATGGAATCACCAGGGCGTCCGCCCCCGCCTGAATTTGATGCGCGATCGCCTCGTCATAACCGATGCGGACGCCGATCCGGCGAGGACTCTCGGCGGCGGCGGCAAGAAGCCCGCGCTCGAGGTCCGGGTCGCCCGAGCCGAGGACGGCGAGCTGGGCGCCGAGATGCTTGAGCACGTCGAGATTGGCGAGCAGAAGGTCCTGACCCTTTTGCCATGAAAGACGGCTCACGACGCCGAAAAGGAGCGCTCCCGGGTCGACGTCAAGGCCCAATTTGCGTTGGAGCGCCGCCTTATTGGCGGGACGACGCGCCACCGCGCCGACGTCGAACGGCTCTGCGATCAGAGTGTCGGTCGATGGATCCCAAAGGTCTTCGTCGATCCCGTTGAGAATGCCCGCAACGGACATGCTTCGCGCGCGCAGCAGTCCATCGAGGCCCATGCCGTAGTCGGGCGTGCGGATCTCGGCGGCGTAGGTCGGCGAGACCGTGGTGATGCGGTCCGAGAGAGCGAGGGCGGCCTTCAGAAAACCGATCATGCCGTAATATTCGACGCCTTCGATCGAGAAGGCGGCGGCGGGCAGGCCGAGCGCGCCTAAAAGCTCGGCCGGATACTGACCCTGGAACGCGAGATTGTGGATTGTCATGACGGTCCCCGGGCGCGGGCGTCCGTCATAATGGAGATAGGCCGCGGTGAGACCCGCCTGCCAATCGTGAGCGTGAACCACGTCGGGCGAAAATTGCGGCGCGAATCCGAGCGCGAGTTGGGCGCCGGCGCGGCAAAGAGCTGCGAAACGAAAAGGATTATCCGGCCAGTCGCGTCCGTCCGGTCCGGCGTAAGGGCCTCCGGGGCGGTTGAAAAGATGCGGCGCGTCGAGCACGAACATGTCGAGGCCGGCGGCGGTCGCGCGCAAAACCCTGGCTTCGCCGTCGAAAACCGCCTGCGTCTCGATCGCCGTTTCCGCGCGTTGGATCGCCTTCATCACAGCGGGATAGCCGGGTGCCAGGGTTGTGACGTTGACGCCTTGCGCCGCGAGAGCCACGGGCAACGCGCCAGCCACGTCGGCGAGGCCGCCGGTTTTGACCAGCGGAAAGATCTCGGAGACGACGGCCAGAACCGTGACGTCGCTCATCCCAACCCGTCGATCATGGCTTGCGTGATCAGGCAGATGCCTTTGTCGGTGCGGCGAAAGCGCTTCGCGTCGGCGACAGGATCTTCGCCGACGACAAAGTCGGTTGGAACCTTGACGCCGCGGTCGATGACGACATTGCGAAGCCGGGTTGAACGGCCGATCTCGACATAGGGCAGAACAACCGCATTCTCGACCTCACAAAAGGAATTAACGCGCACGCCGGTCGACAGCAGCGAACGTTTGACCCTGGCCCCGGATATGATGCACCCCCCGGACACGACGGATGAAACCGCCATGCCGCGCCGCGCCTCCTCGTCGTGAACGAATTTTGCCGGCGGCGTCACCGTGCTGTCCGTCCAGATCGGCCAATCCTTGTCGAAAAGATCGAGATCGGGAACAATGTCCGTCAGATCGATGTTGGCCTCCCAATAGGCGTCGACCGTGCCGACGTCGCGCCAATAGACGGAGTCGTCATCAGAGGAACGCACGCAGGATTCGGCGAAATGGTGCGCGACCGATTTGCCGTTTTTCACCAAGAAGGGGATGATGTCCTTGCCGAAATCGCGGCTAGACCGCAAATCCTTGGCGTCGCGTTCGAGCTGATCGAAAAGGAGGCTGGTCTCGAAGACGTAAATGCCCATCGAGGCCAGCGCCTTATCCGGTTTGCCGGGCATCGGCGGCGGGTCGGCGGGCTTCTCGATGAAATCGACAATCCTGTCGTCCGCATCGACATGCATGACGCCAAAGCCCGTGGCCTCTTGGCGCGGAACTTCGAGGCAGCCGATCGTGGCGTCAGCGCCTGAATCGGCATGCTGTTGCAGCATTACCTCGTAGTCCATCTTGTAAATGTGGTCGCCGGCGAGGATCACCATATATTTCGGCGCGCGGTCGCGGATGATGTCGATGTTTTGAAACACGGCGTCCGCGGTGCCGGCGTACCATTGATTCTCGGACACGCGCTGGCTCGCCGGCATGATATCGAAGCTCTCATTGCTGCCGGGCCGAAAGAAATTCCAGCCGCGCGTTAGATGCCCGATGAGGCTGTGCGCTTTGTATTGCGTCGCGACGCCGATGCGGCGGATGCCGGAATTCAGCGCGTTCGAAAGCGCAAAGTCGATGATGCGCATTTTGCCGCCGAAATATACCGCAGGCTTGGCGCGTCGGTCCGTCAATTCGACCAAGCGGCTGCCGCGGCCTCCCGCCAGAACAAAAGCCATGGCTTGGCGCCCCAATGGCGCGCTCACTCTCATGCGGATCGCTCCTCCCTAAAGGTATGTCCGCGGTTATTTCGCTCCGCGTCAATGCTCCGCCGCGAAATAGAGCGTTGCGAGAGGCGGCAGGGTGATTTGCGCTGACGCGGGTTGGCCATGCGAAGGAACGTCGCGCGCTGTCACATAGCCGAAATTGCCGACGCCGGAGCCGCCATAGACGCTGGCGTCGGTGTTGAGTGTTTCCCGCCAGACCCCCGCATGCGGCATGCCGATCGTGTAGCCGTGGCGCGGTTCCGGCGTAAAATTATTGACGACGACGACAGGCGAATCGCCTTCCTCGCCGTAGCGGGCGAAGGCGAACACGGACTGATCGCGATCATTGCCGACGATCCACGCGAAACATCCGCTCTCGCTATCGCGCGCGTGCAGCGCCCGCCATTCCCTGTGCAGCCGGTTCAAATCGCGGATCAGCGTGTGGACGCCTCTGTGCGCCGGCGCGTCGAGAAGCCCCCAGTCGAGTTCACGCGTCTCGCTCCACTCGCGCCGCTGCGCGAACTCCTGGCCCATGAACAGGAGCTTCTTGCCGGGGTGGCCCCACATGAAGCCGTAATAGGCGCGAAGATTGGCGAACATTTGCCAGTCGTCGCCCGACATCTTGCTGAGGAGCGATCCCTTGCCATGGGTGACTTCGTCATGGCTGAGCGGCAGCACGAAATTTTCCGAGAAGGCATAGACGAGCCCGAAGGTCATTTTGTCATGATGCCAACGGCGATGGATGGGATCGAGCTCCATATATTCAAGCGTGTCATGCATGAAGCCCATGTTCCACTTGAAGCCGAAGCCGAGGCCGCCGGAACGGGTCGGCGCCGAAACGCCGGTCCACGCCGTCGACTCCTCGGCGAGGGTCACGGCTCCTGATCGCGCTCCGTAGACGAGCTCATTGAAGCTCTTGAGAAAGGCCGCCGCGTCGCGGTTGTCGTTGGTTCCGTCGGGATTTGGGAGCCATTGCCCGGGCTCGCGCGAATAATCGAGGTAGAGCATCGAGGCGACGGCGTCGACGCGCAATCCATCGATGTGATAGCGATCGAGCCAGAAGAGGGCGTTGGCGACCAGGAAAGCCGACACTTCGCGCCGGCCGAAATCATAGATCGCCGTGTTCCAATCCGGATGAAATCCGCGGCGCGGGTCGGCGTGCTCGTACAAGGGCTGGCCGTCGAACAGCGCAAGGCCATGCACGTCGGTTGGAAAGTGCGCTGGAACCCAGTCGAGAATGACCGAGAGCCCGGCGGCGTGGGCTTTGTCGACGAAGCGCGCAAATCCGGCTGGATCGCCGAATCGCCGGGTCGGCGCAAACAGCCCGATCGGCTGATAGCCCCAGGATTCGTCGAGCGGATGTTCCGAGACGGGCATCAGCTCGACATGCGTGAAGCCGAGATCTGTGGCGTAAGGGATCAACTGTTCGGCGAGTTCGTCATAGGTCAGGAAGCGCCCGCCTTCGCCGCGCCGCCAAGAGCCAAGATGGACCTCAAGGATCGTCATCGGCTGGCGCCACGCCTCGGCTTTCGTGCGGCGAGCGAGGAACTCTTCGTCCGACCAGACGAAATGATCGGTGCGGGCGACGAGCGAGGCGGTTGACGGGCGCAGCTCTCCCGCGAATCCGACGGGATCGGCCTTGAGCGGCAAAAGCCGGCCGTCGCGCGAAATGATCTCATATTTGTAAGCGGCGCCCTCGGCGACGCCGGGCGCGAAGATTTCCCATAATCCCGAATCGATGCGCTTTCGCATCTGATGCAGCCGTCCGTCCCAACCGTTGAAATCGCCGACGACGGAAACGCGCGCCGCATGCGGCGCCCAGACCGCGAAATGAACGCCTTCAAATCCTTCGAACCGCATGAGTTGCGCGCCGAGACGCTCATAAAGTTCGCGATGCGTGCCCTCGACGAGGAGATAGTCGTCGATGGCGCCGAGGACGGGCGGCAGCGCGTAAGGGTCGGCATAGTCCCATGAGCCGCCCGCGTTCGCGGCTTCGAGACGGTAGCGGAAGGGCATTTTTCGACCCTGCGCCAAGCCTTCGAAGAAACCGCCGCCGCGCGCTTCGAGCGCGATTGGCTCACAGCCTTCGGCCAAGACGGCCAGCTTTTCGGCATGCGGTGCGAAGGCCCGAATGACGAGGCCGTCCTCGGTCTCATGCGGCCCGAGGATGGCGAAAGGATCGCCATGGCGGGCGGCGCGGATCGCTTCGACGTCGTCTTCGCCGAGCCGCCAAGCCGGCCGCGAAGGCGTTTCTGCTTGCATATCTTGCGTCATGCTCAATGGGGTGCAGGCGGCGTCACCGGCACGTTCCATATTTCCTGCGCATACTCGGCAATTGTTCGGTCGGAAGAGAACCAGCCCATATGCGCGGTGTTAAGGATCGCGGATCGCCACCAGGAGGATTTGTCGCGCCAGCGTTTGAAGACGCTGCGCTGCGCCTTGTAGTAGCTGTCGAAATCGGCAGTCACCAGGAAGAAGTCATGATGGGTCAGGGCGTCGACGAGATGGCGGTAGCGGTGCGGCTGCTCCGGCGAAAATACGCCGGACGCGATGGATTCCAGCGCCTCCGAGAGTTTTTGCGAGCGTGCGATGGCATCCTCTCCGCTAATGCCCTGGCGCCTCTTGGCTTCGACTTCCTCCGCCGTCAGCCCGAAAATAAAAATATTGGACGCGCCGACATGTTCCATAATTTCCACATTGGCGCCGTCGAGCGTTCCGATGGTCAAGGCGCCGTTCAACGCGAATTTCATGTTTCCGGTGCCGGACGCCTCCATCCCCGCCGTCGAGATTTGTTCTGAGAGGTCGGCCGCGGGAATGATTTTTTCCGCGAGGCTGACGTTGTAGTTGGGCAGGAACACGACTTTCAAAAGCCCGCGCAAGGTAGGATCCGAATTGACCACCTTGCCGACGTCGTTGGCGAGCTGGATGATCAATTTCGCTGTTGTGTAGCTCGCCGCCGCCTTGCCGGCGAAAATTTTGACGCGCGGGATCCAGTCTCTGAAGGGCTGGGCGCGGATTTCCTCATAGATCGCGACGGCCTCCAGAATGTTGAGGATCTGACGCTTGTACTCGTGGATGCGCTTGATGTGGACGTCGAACAGGGCGTCTGGATTGAGCTTGACGCCGAGCCGCTCCTGCACCAGCCGCGCCAGCGCCGTCTTGTTGGCGCGGCGGATCGCGGCGTAGCGCGCCTGGAACGCGGAATCGCCAGCGACGTCAGCGACTTTTTCCAAAACCGTCGCATCGTCGAGAAGTCTGTCGCCGACAACTTCGGTCAACAGGGCGGTGAGGCCGGGATTGGCTTCCTTCAGCCAGCGGCGGAACGTGATGCCATTGGTCTTGTTGGTGATCTTGCCCGGCGCGATAGATTCGAGATCGCGGAACACAGTCGTCTTCATGAGTTCGGAGTGCAAGGCCGAAACGCCGTTGACCTTGTGAGACCCGAGAAAGGCGAGATGCCCCATGCGGACGCGCCGGCCATGCAATTCGTCGATGAGGGAGAGCGCCTCCAACCGTTCGCCGTTTGAATCGGGGCTGGAGCTCACCCTTTCGAGGTGCAGCGCGTTGATGAGGTAGATGATCTGCATGTGGCGCGGCAGCAGCCGCTCCATCAGCGGGACCGGCCATGTCTCGAGCGCCTCGGGAAGCAGCGTGTGGTTGGTGTAGCTGAATGTTCCTTGCGTGATCGCCCAAGCCTCATCCCAAGGGATGTTGTGGCGATCGACGAGAATATGCATCATTTCGGCGACGGCGATCGCCGGATGGGTGTCGTTGAGTTGAATGGCGGCCTTGTCCGCGAGCGTCCTGATATCTCCATGCAGGCTCAAATGGCGGCGGACGAGATCCTGCAACGAAGCGGAGGCGAAGAAAAACTCCTGGCGAAGCCTCAGTTCTTGGCCCGCGGGAGTCGCGTCGCTCGGGTAGAGAACCTTCGAGATGGATTCGGCGCGCACCTGACCCATCAGCGCGCCGATATGGTCGCCGCTATTGAACTGGCCGAGATGCAGTGGATCCAGCGCGCGCGCCGACCACAGGCGCAAAGTGTTGACGTGGGCGCCGCGCCAGCCCGGGATCGGCGTGTCGTAAGCCAGCGCCTCAACCGTCTCGGTCGGATGCCAGACCTGTTTCAGTTCGCCGTCGGCCCGCGTCTCCTCTTCGATGTGGCCGCCAAAGCCGATGGGGTAGACGAGCTCCGGACGTTGGAACTCCCACGGATTGCCGAAAGACAGCCAGTCCTCCGGATATTCGAGCTGGCGCCCGTCTTTAATGCGCTGGCGGAACAAGCCATGATCATAGCGGATGCCGTAGCCATAGGCGGCGATTGAAAGCGTGGCCATGCTTTCCATGAAGCAGGCGGCGAGCCGGCCAAGGCCGCCATTGCCGAGCGCCGCGTCAGGCTCGACCTCGCGCAACGTCTCGAGATCGACGCCCAGTTCGGCGAGCGCGGCGCGGGTCTGATCGATCATTTCCATATTGGTCAGCGCGTCGATCAGGAGCCGGCCGATCAGAAATTCGAGGCTGAGGTAATAGACCCGCTTGCGGCCGGCTTTTTTGGCGTCGCCGATCGAGCCCAGCCATTTTTCGACGACCCGGTCGCGCACGCTCAACGCCGTGGCGATGAACCAGTCGTGCGCGCTGGCCGAAGCGACGCTCTTGCTGACCGAATATTTGAGCTTGTCGAGAATGAGCTCGCGAATCGCCGCGACCTCCGCGCTCCGCGGCACGGCGCCGTTCGGCTGGCTGGCTTCCGCCACCGGCGTGGCGTCTGTTTCCCGATCCATCACGGCGGCGCTCCCACTTTGCGCAGATCTCAGCTGCTTGTGACGCTTCGGAGCAAAGCGCGGGCCAAGGAAGGGAACGCCGACGCTTCGACCTGCGATCCAATGTCGAACCAAGGTTTGCCCATCCTAGCGTATGGGCGAAGGCCAATAAAGCGAGGTCGAAGGACAATGCGGCGCTGCCGAAGCATCCAAAGCACGCGCCGGCCATCGGCGCCACTTTCCTCACAATCAAAGGAGAACAGGGCCGCTGCGCCCTCAAGCATGTTGCCTATCCTTTAGGACGAACGCATGATCCGGGCCGCGAAGACGAAGTTCCGCCCGCCGAGTCCATCTTAAGGAAGAAACGCTTCATGCCGGCGCCGTCCAAACGATCCCGACTGCTTTTTGTTTCAATCGTCCTGGCTTTTTGCGGCGAATCGGCCGAGGCCAGACCTTCGCCAGGGCAGGGTTTCTGTCCTGTGACGTCTCCGCCGGACTAGGCCTGATTCTCGTGCAAAAGAAGCAGCTGAAATGCGTCTTCACCAATCAGGCGGGCGGCCCGCCTGAAGACTACGTGGGCACGATCACTGACTATGGCGTCGCCCTTGGCGCGGTGGAGAAGGGCCATCTCATTTGGGGCGTGTTGAGTTCGATCGATGGCGTGCCGCATGGCGCGCTGGCCGGAACCTGTGCCGGGATCGGAGCGGAAGCGACCGCAGCGGCGGTCTCGGCGCCAACGCCCTCATTGGCGGATCGCAGCGCGTTTTCTCATTGCAGCCTGTCTCGGTCGAAGGCCAGGTCGGCGTTGATGTGGCGGCTGGAATCTCAGCGATCACACTCGAATCCGCGCCTTGAAGCCGCCTTTCGCCGCTCACCCAGTCACCGCGCGCGGCCTTGGGTGGAGCTCGAGCGGCCTTGCTCCATTTGCTGGCGATCATATTGATGTCGCTCATGCATGCCATAGGCGCATCCCGCCGCGGCGCCGATGCCGCCGTGGCCGACAAGGTGACCTGCGACAGCGCCGACGATCGCGCCCTTGACGCAGCCGCCCGGACGCGCCTCGGCCTCGCCAGCGAGGCCCGCGAGGCCGATCAGGAGCGATGCGGCGAGCGCGAATTTCACGAGCGCAATGGACATTCGAAACTGAGCGGGTTTCATCCAAAATCTCCTATTTCCGGCGCGATAACGGTTCGGATGCAACTTGGTTTCGCGGACCAGCCCGGAAATTTGGACGGTGGTTTAGAAAGATCGAGACTGGCGGCTTCGCTCAGTTGCGCGACGGACCGGAAAGGCCATCTTCGAAGCTCGCCATGCCGATGATATGGGAAATCGTCTCGCCGTCATCGGAGAGCGGCAGCAGCAGCCTTTCAAAAAAGAACGATCGCCCTTCGCGCAAATTGAAATAGGCGTATTCATAGGCGGGCTTGGCCGAGCGGATGCAGCGGCGATATGCGCCTTCTTCAGCTCCGAGAATTTCGGCTTCGGTGAATTCGATTTCTCGCCCCTCGCCGCGCAACGCCAGGCGTTCGGTCAGCGCTTTTCCGATCGATACGAAACGCAGCCCAGGCGGCGTCGTCTCGTGGTCGACGCTGGCGATGATGAGATTGTCTTGCCGCCCGATTTCGCCGAGGGCCATGTCGGCGAGACGGGGAGGGCGGCCATCGCGGTGGAGGCCTGCCCAGACGCGTTGCAACGTCTCCAGCTCGGGGGACCGCATTCGCTCCCCGCGCGAGGCTTCCTGATGCGCCGAATCGACGATGGACGAGCGCGGAGCGCGAAGCACCCAGACGATTCCCTCGGGAAAATAATCAAGGCTCGCGGATCCTTTCAAGGATTGGCCGGTGACGCGTTGAATGACGGTCGAGCCGAAGCCCTGGCGTTCCGGAACCCTGACGGGAGGACCGCCGCGCTCGGCCCACTTCAACTGGAACATCGGTTCGCCGGCGCCCTCGAAATCGACCGTCCAGCTGATCGACACGCTTCCGGTCTGATTGGACAGGGCGCCATATTTTGCGGCGTTGGTCGATAATTCGTGCAGCGCCATGCCAATCATCTGCGCGGCGTCGGGCTTCAGTCTAAGGCCGAGGCCGCTGATCGAAATGCGCCTTTGGCCGGGCTCCCAATGGTGGCCGACCTGCGAAAAAATCAGATCGGTCATAGAGACGCACAAGGAATTATGCTTGGCCAGCAAATCATGCGAATTGGCGAGCGCGCGCAGCCGCTCGCTAAACCTTCTGACGAACTCTTCTTTCGACCCCACGCCCTTGGCGGACTGACGCAGGATCAACTCGATGACAGAGAGGAGATTCTTCGAGCGATGCGACAATTCGCGAAGGAGGATCGCGGCCTGCTCGTCCTTTCGCTTGTGCTCGGTGACGTCGTGCCAGACAGAGACGGCGCCATTGATTTCGCCGCCGACGACGAGAGGCAGTTCGGAGGCTTCGAAATCATGCCGCAGGCCGCTTGGCGTAATGATCTGATATTCCTCGCCGGTGACGGCTTCGCCGCTTCGGGCGCGCCGCGCCGAGAGCGCGGCGGGATCGACCTCTTCGCCGGAGCGGCTGCGAACGCTGAGCAGCGCGGCGACGTGCTGGAAATTGATTGGCTGCGGCGCATCCTCCGCAACGCCCCACACTGCCCGGGCCGCCGCGTTGGTTCGCACAATCTCGCCGTGACGGTTGTACACCGTGATCGGCACGTTCAGCACCTCGAAGATCGCGTCGAGCTCCGCGGTCTGCTGCGCCATCTTCGCATGCGCCCGCTCCAACTCGGCGAGGACGCGGTTGTCGGCCGTAATGTCGCGCGCGAGGACGGAAATGGCGGTTATTTCGCCTGACGAGGCGCGCATCGGCGCGATGCTCAGCAAGACGTCGATCGTCGCGCCGTCCCGGCGTAGACGCCTCGTCTCGCGCCGGATCACCGCGCCCGTTTTCGCGGCTGCGAACAAGGCGTCCCGCTCGGCGCGCAGCTCATTCGGGACAAGGAGCAGATCGCTGCATCCGATCATGGCGTCAGCTTTCGCGCCGAAGACCCGCTCCGCGGCCGCATTCCAGCTCAGCACGATCCCCTCGTCGAGGGTCAAGCTGTAGATAGCGTCGTCGCTGGCGCCGATGATCGCCGCAAGGTGCGCGTTCGCCTCCTCGGCGCGCTTGCGCTCCGTCACGTCGAGCGCCGCGGAAACGATGATTTCGACGCCTTCGGGGGAGACGAAGGGTGCGCTTCGAGAGACGAGCCAAAGCCGTTCTTCGCCGCTCTTGATCCAAACCGACATCTCTTCGGGCGGACATTTTTCGCGCGCGCCGGCTCTTTTGCGCAGGATCTCCAACTGTTCGTCGGCGGCCTGCGGAGGCAGGCGCCGCACGCGGGTAAACCAGTCGCGTTCGCATTGGAAATCCTGCAGCGCATAGCCGCTTTCGTCAGTGAAGCGGCGGTTGACGTTGATGAGGCGGCCGCCCACCGTATGGAGCATGATCGGGATCGGCGCATCCTGGACGATCCAGCGCATAAATTGCTCGCGCCGCCGCAAATCCTCCTGCGCATTCTTCTTGTCGGTTATGTCCAGCATGACGCCGACGCGGCCGACCGCCCGCCCGCTTTCGAAGAAGGTGCGCCCTTGCAGCGCGACCCAGCGCACCGCGCCGTCATTCGGGCGGCGAATGCGAAATTCGAGGGCGTAGCCGCCATCTCCTCGCGGATCGGCGGCGGCGACGAGCGCCGCTTCGGCCGATGGCCGGTCCTCGTCCAGCGCTTGAGCCGCCAGGAACTCATAACGCACCGTTTCAGTCGGATCGCGGCCCCAGATCGCAGCGGCGCGCAGATCGAGGCTATAGCACTGCGTCAGCAGATCGATCTCATAGGTTCCGATCTCGGCCGCGCTGAGGGCGAGGCGCAGCCGCTCTGCATTTTGCTGCCTGACGCGGCGCGCGCGGCGCGATTCCGTCAGATCGCGGATGATCGCCGCAGCGGGGTCTTGGCGATTGGCGCGCGCGTTGGCGTCGATCTCGATTTCGACGAGCGTTCCATCTTTGCGGCGCAGCAAAGTCTCGAATATGACAGCGTTGCCTTCGCGCAGCGAGGCGATCGCCTTCTGGCCCTCCAGCGGAACAGGATCGGCGATGATCGCATCAATTCCGCAGCCGATGATCTCTTCGGTCGCATAGCCCGTAAAGGATTCCGCGGTTGGACCCCAGCTCAAGATCTCACCTTTCGCGGAAAGATCGACGATGAGGTCGCTGAAGAATTGAGGGGTTGGCTTTGCTGCGACCAAGTGCTTTCCTCTAAGGGCCGGCGGACGTTCGCGGGCGCTGGATCGGCCGGCTCATCGGAAGGACGCGTTGGCGCGCGCTTCGATGGATCATTTTCGCACAGCTTTGCGCTCTGCGCCAAGCGCGCTGGCGGGCTAGGCGGTTTCGCCCACCGGTCGCTTGCCTCGAGCCGCCTGCGGCGCTAACCTCGCGGGGCTGGCGCTTTCGCCACCGTTTAGACCTTGAGCGTTGCCACAGGCAAGACGGGATTCTTGGGGACCATTCGATTCGCGACAATCAAATTGTCAAACCGTCATGGTTGTGCGGTATCATAACGTGATTTTGGCCGCTCCGTGACGAAAGGCTTTATTCGCGCATGATTGAGGACGCCTCGATCGCCAACCGAACAAACGCCGAGCTTCAGCTCGGCCACCATTCCGTCGGCCAGACCGCCGAACAATCCGCGGGCGAGGCCGGGCGATATGCCGCCCTTTGGGCGACGTCGAAGCAGCGGCTCTCCGCGGCCGACCTCGTGGCGGTCCATTTCTTTTCTCGCTCCGTCAAATGGAGGATCGGCAGGACGTCGGCCTTCGTCATCAGCAAGCTCGGGAATGGCTGGCTCTACCCGATTCTCGCATTGATGATTTTCGAACATTTCGGCGCCAAAGCGATCAAGGTGATCCTCGCTGCCGGCCTTAACGCCGCATTGTTGCACTGTCTCTATCCCGTCATCAAACGTTACATTGGGCGCCCTCGTCCATTCCGGGCGGACGACAGACTGTCCTCGCTGTTCGGGGTTCTCGACGAGCACTCCTTCCCGAGCGGCCACGCGATGACCTTGTGCGGGGTCTTGGTGCCGATCGTGCTTGCCTGGCCGGGCTGCCTCGGCGCGGCGATTGCTCTCCTCGTCCTGATGGGCTGGGCGCGAATTGCTTCAGGACATCACTACCCAACCGACATTTGCGCCGGGGCCGCCCTCGGCTTCATTTTGTCCTATCCTTTGTCCGCTTGGATCCTTGCGATCTGAAGTTCGCCGCATCGCGCCGCAAATTTCAATCGTCGCGCGCGTCATTTCACGGCTTTGACTCCGAACGCGGTCCGAGGGGTCGCGATTTTTTCCGGATCGAGCCCCGAAAGCGCCTTGAGCGGACGCCTTAGCCGGCGCGGTCCGAGCCCAATTCAGCCAGGATCAAAGCTTTCGGGCCAGCAGCCGGCTTCGGGGACATTTTTTTGGCGAAGCGGCCGATCAGGAAATGCAGTTCGGCGTCATTTACAGCCGCCAGCGCATCGTTCGGCTCGAACCAGCGCCATTCGCGTTGTGCCGCTTCGGGCCAGTACCCCATCTGCGTTTTGACATTTAAGGCGAAGACTTTGACTTCGCACAGAATGTTTGGCGCCCCTTCCAGGAACGCCAGCCTCTTCGAAAGCCTCCCGCGCGGCGGACTTCGCCGGCCTCAAGCCCTTGATCGGGTCGCCTTTCGGAATGATCCAGCGTTTGCTTCGCCGCGTCGTAATCAGGAGAATTTCGAGCGCGCCCGACTGCGCGAACCGGTAAGGCAAAGCGCCATATTGCAACCGCACGGGCGACGTCTTCCGTCTGGCGGGTTTGCGCAATTTTGCGCCTTTCATGTCAGAACTCCGTTTTGAGTCGCCGGAGTTCAATTGTCTTTTTGCGTCGCCTTCGCCAGCGATCTCCGGTTGCGGCTCTCTCAGCCGACCCTCAACTTTATACCAAAGAACGACGTCATTTAGATTACGGTCGAGCGCCGCGGCGCCATGGCTGTTTCAACCACTTTTCGCGCGGGCGCCGGCGCGAAAGAGCATAAATCACCTCAACTTCGCCGAATAAGGGCTGGAACCCAATTCAGAGTCCTCCGTTAGACGCGCAATTCAACAATTCGAGGAGGACTGCCATGTCAAAACGGGTTTTGCTTGGTCTTTGCGCCGCGCCTCTATTTTTGAGCGGCGTCGCATTGGCGCAGACGGCGGGCACTACGTCCGGGCCGGCGGCCGGAAAAAGCGTTGATCCAAGCACTGCAATCCAAAAGGAAGAAGGCCGCTCGGCCGATGAGATGAAGGCGCCCAGAGGTGGCGGAGCGCCCGGCGTTGAAGCAAAGCCGGGCGTTCAGAGCGGCGACATGCCAAAGAGCAACATGAACTCAAACGAAAAGTATAAGTAGCGTTCGTGTCGCCGCACGTTTGCGTCGAAAACGAACGTCGGCGAGGCCGAGTCAGACAAAAGGCTGGATCGGTCTCGCCGCGCTTCCGGAGGCTCCGCATTTAACGGCGTCGCATCGACCTCAATCGAGCGGGCGGATGCTTGGCTGCGGTCGTCGGTGGCCGAATACTCATTTTTTCCCGCGTTTTTTGCCGGGCGCTTTCTCTGACGCCGCATGCGGCTCGTCAGCGTGCCGGGGGCGCGCCCTCTCGGATTTTCGCCCAAATCCTTCCGCAGCCAGCGCGACGCGGATCGAGTCGCCGTCAGGACGCTGGACATTGGCCAAAAACTGCTTGGCGACGCTCTCCGCCACTTCGAATTTCGTCTCGCGCTCGAATATCTGGATCGCGCCAATATCCTGCTTGGTGACTTTGCCGCGGCGGCAGAGCATCGGCAGCAGCCATTTCGGGTCGGCGTTCTTTTTCGATCCGACGTCAAGCTTGAACCAGACGCCCTGCGCGCCTTCGCGCGGCCCCTGTGGCCCCTCTCGCTTGCCTTCGCGCGGGCGTCGCTCACGCCCTTGTCTTGGTCCTTCTCCCGGGTCTTGCACCTCCTCAGGCGCCGGCAGGCGGGCGCGATAGGCGCGGGCCAGGGCCGCCGCAACATCCTCGGGCGATCGCTCTTTCAGCAGCGCTCGCGCCATAACGCGGTCCTCCTCGCTGCTGTCTTCGGTCAGCAGCGGGTCTCGCAGCAGACGCTCTTGATCGAGTTTGCGGATTTCGCCGGCCGACGGCGGCGCGCTCCAGACCGGCTGAACGCCCGCGATCGCCATCAATTGTTCGGCGCGGCGCCGGCGCGAATTCGGGATTAGCAGAACGCTGACGCCTTTGCGTTTGGCGCGGCCGGTGCGCCCGCTGCGATGCTGCAGAATTTCGGCGTCATGCGGAAGATCGGCGTGAATGACAAGGGCGAGGCCCGGCAGGTCAATGCCGCGCGCCGCGACGTCGGTTGCAACGCACACGCGCGCGCGCCCATCGCGCAGCGCTTGAAGCGCATGGTTGCGTTCGTTCTGGCTCAGTTCCCCGGAGAGCAGCACAGCGGCAAAGCCGCGCTCCAGCAAAATCGCCTGAAGGTGGCGCACGGCCTCTCTCGTATTGCAGAACACCAGCGCGCCCGGCGCCTCATTGAGCCGCAGCACATTGACGACGGCGCGCTCGATTTCGTGCGGGGCGACGCGAACGGCGCGATATTCGATATCGGCGTGTCCGCCGTCGCCGCCCGCGACTTCGACGCGCATCGCGGCCCGCTGAAAGCGGCTGGCGAGGCTCGCAATGCCTTTTGGCAGGGTCGCCGAAAACAACAGCGTGCGCCGCTCTTTCGGGGTGGTCTCGAGAATGAACTCGAGATCCTCGCGAAAGCCGAGATCGAGCATTTCGTCGGCTTCGTCGAGCACGACGGCTGTCAGTTTCGAAACGTCGAGCGCGCCCCGCTCGATATGGTCGCGAAGGCGTCCGGGCGTCCCGATGACGATATGGGCGCCGGCGGCAAGGTCGCGCCGCTCGCGCCTCGGCTCCATCCCGCCGACGCAGGAAACAACACGGGCGCCGGCGTATTGGTAGAGCCAGGCTAATTCGCGCTGCACCTGCAGCGCCAGTTCGCGCGTCGGCGCGATGATCAGCGCCAAAGGCTCCGCCGCCGCGCCCATTGCGTCCGACTCGCCGATGAGATTGGGGGCGATCGCAAGACCATAAGCGACCGTTTTGCCGGACCCCGTTTGCGCCGAGACGAGGAGATCGCGATTGAGAGCGTTGGCCTCGATCACGGCCGTCTGAACAGGCGTCGCCGAATCGTAGTTTCGCTCGGCCAGCGCGCGCGACAGAGCCGGGATGGTTGAACGAAAAGCCAAGTCGGAAATGGTCCTTCAAACGCAAGGGTACGCTTGTGAGCGAAGAAGTCCGCGCCCGCGGACGGTTACGCCGCAGCGTCATACGTTGAATTTGCGCGAAGCGCCAATCTGGCTGCGGCCGGCGGGCCTCAATCGCAAGCCAGGGCACGGATCTCCCGCATCGTTTAGGCGGTGACGGGAGCCGTGGCGGTCGGAGGCTCGCCGGGGTCGCTCGGCCGTTGCATTGACGTCTGGTCCGGCTTGCCGGCCAGCGCCGCCCGGATCGCTTCTTCCTGCGTCCTGTCAAAGGAAGTGCGCAGCACCGTGCCGCCGACGCCCTGCAAGTCGGCGAGAACCTTGTCGATGGTGATCTTTTTGACGAGAACGAACAGGGCCGCGCCCCCTGGCGGCACCGCTTGAGCCACTTCCCTCATGAAACCATCATTGATGCCGAAGTCCGTGAGCGACCCGCCGAGAGCGCCAGAGGCGGCGCCGATCGCCGCGCCGACGAGCGGCAGAGCAAACAACGTCCCGACCAAAAGACCCCAGAAGGTCCCGGACACCGCGCCGGCGGCAGTCGTGTTGAACATCTGATGCAGCTTGATCTTGCCGTCTTCGCCCTTCACCGCGACGACGGCGTCGCCGAGCTCGATCAGATACTCCTTCTGCAGCTCCAACAGTTTGTGGCGGACCTCTTCCGCCTTCTGCTCGGACGAAAAAGCGATAACGAGGAGATCATTCATGGACGCAGCTCCAGTGTTGCGAATGCCGTGTAACAGCCGAGGCGCGCAACGGCGATGAGCCGGCCTCGCCTGGAGCGGCAAAAAGCATAACCCCCGCGCTCCAAAGTGGCTCAGGGACGAGCCTTGACAGTCGACGGCCACACTAGAGCACTTTCCAGCTTCACGGAAACCGGAAAAAGTTCTGAAACAGCGAAAATTCAATAAAGCAACGCGACACGAAGCCGGCGAACGCTGCCGCCTGGCGAAACGCGGCAGGAGAGCTTGAGGCGAACGGAGGCGGGGTCCCCTTTTTTCCGGCAATTGCGCCGCGCGGACTCAAATCTCGTCCGATTTCTAGTGGGGTGGCGAGTTCGATGTCGCGAACTCTGCTTTTGCCGCCTTCCCGTAAGCCCATGCCGCGCTCCTTGCGCCCTTCGATGCCGGGCAACTTGCCCGGCCCATAGCGTGTAGCGCGGCGACGGAGGGCCCATGGGTGCGGAATCACACTTTGAGGCGACGTTCTTTGAGGCGACGTTTCTCATCCATTCGTCATCAACCTTTTGGCGCGCCCGGTCTCGGCCTCTGCTATAAGTGCGCCGCGTCAAATGATTCCGCCACGCGGCGTCGGTGGAGCTGGTCGATGGATTTCTTCAGGCGTTTCACTTTTCTTGTCTGCGCTCCTGCATTCGATGAAAATGACCTCGAGGGTCTGCGACTGCAGCAGATCATCGCGGCGATCGAGCGGCTTGGCATTCAGGTTGTCCGCGCAAGGCGGACGGAGGACGCCGAAATGGCGGTGCAGACCGACGCCGCGATCGGCTGCATGGTGATCGACTGGGGCAAGAAAGGCGTTGGGGGAAAAACCGCCGCCTTGATCAATCTCATGCGCCGGCGCGGACTTGAAATGCCGATCGTCATGCTCGTCCGCCGCAAACAGTTCGAGGACATCCCCGTCGAGGTTCTGGACTACATCGACGGCTATGTTTTTCTTGCCGAGGAGACGCCCGAATTCATCGCCAAGAATCTTGTCAGCCGCCTCAAGCAATATGCCGATACGCTGAAGACGCCATTCTTCGGCGCCCTCGTCGACTATGCGGAGGAGGGCAATCAACTGTGGACTTGCCCCGGACATAATGGCGGCGTCTTCTACAGCCGCAGCCCGATCGGACGCATCTTCGTCGAACATCTCGGCGAGGCGATTTTCCGCGACGATCTCGACAATTCGGTGCTCGAACTCGGCGACCTGTTGACGCATGAAGGACCGGCGCTGCGCGCTCAAAAAGAGGCCGCCGCCATCTTTGGCGCGGAAAAGACCTATT
Organism: uncultured Alphaproteobacteria bacterium; assembly: GCA_963789645.1. GTDB lineage: Bacteria > Pseudomonadota > Alphaproteobacteria > Rhizobiales > Beijerinckiaceae > Methylocapsa. The sequence continues at coordinate 71,044 of CAWBLM010000016.1, forward strand.
TCGTTTTGAACGGCACCTCGTCGTCGAACAAGATCGCTCTGTCCGCTCTCGTCGCCGAGGGCGATCTCGTGTTGTTCGATCGCAACAATCATAAGGCCGCGCATCATGGCGCGCTGACCTTGACTGGCGGCATTCCGATCTTTCTCGAGACCGACCGCAATGCCTACGGCCTCATTGGACCAATCTATTTCGAGGCGTTGGATGAAACCCGCATCCGCGAAAAAATCCGCCGCCATCCGCTTGTCAAGAACAGCGAGGCGTGGCGCAAGGAACGCCCATTCCGCGTCGCCGTCATCGAGGAATGCACCTACGACGGAACAATCTACAATGCGAAGATGATCCTCGAAAAAATCGGCTGCCTTTGCGACTATGTGTTGTTCGACGAGGCCTGGGCGGGATTCATGAAATTCCACCCCCTGTACGCTGGCCGCTTCGCGATGGACCTTCGCGGCCTCGGCCCCGACTCGCCCGGAATCATCGCGACGCAATCGACCCACAAGCAACTCGCGGGCTTTTCGCAGGCCTCGCAGATCCACGTGAAGGACAGCCACCTTCGGGGCCAAGAGCGCTACCTCGGCCATCGCCGCTTCAACAAATCTTTCTTGCTCTATGCGTCGACCTCGCCATTCTATCCGCTGTTCGCCTCGCTCGACGTCGGCGCGCAGATGATGAAGGGCCGCTCGGGCGAAATCCTATGGGACGACACGATCAGGCTCGGCATCGAACTGCGCAAAAAACTGCGCGCGGCGCGGCGCGAGTTCGAAGAGAAAGAGAAAGATCCCGCGCGCAAATGGTTTTTCGACGCTTTCGTACCCGATGCGGTCGCTCTGCCGGCACGCGCCGGCGAGGCGCAAAAGGAGGTCCTGTGGGAGGATGTTGCGACAGACGAACTCGCGTCCAAAGCGCACTATTGGGAATTGAGTCCCGCCGCGCATTGGCACGGGTTTACTCACGTCGCGGAGGATTTTGCGATCACCGATCCAAACAAGCTGACGCTGCTCACTCCGGGTTTCGATCGGACCACCGGCGCCTATGAAGCGCACGGAATTCCGGCGCCGGTCGTCGCCCAGTATCTGCGCGAAAATCGCATCGTCCCGGAGAAGAACGATCTCAACTCTCTGCTCTTTCTGCTGACTCCCGGCGTTAAATCCAGCAAGGCGTGGACGCTTCTCAGCGCGCTCGTCGCTTTCAAGAAGCTACACGACGAGAATGCGCGCATCATCGACGCGATTCCGGAATTCGTCCGGGCTCGCCCGGCCCGATATGCGGGCGTTCGCCTGCGCGACCTCTGTGCGCAGATGCACGATTTTTATCTAAGCTGCGGCGTCAGCAAATTGCAGAAAGCGCAGTTCATGCCGGAGCATTTGCCCGAGATGGCGATGGCGCCGCAGGAAGCCGTGCGGCAAATGGTTCGCAACAAGGTCGATTACCTGCCGCTCGACAAGCTCGCGGGCCGGATCGCGACGACGCTGTTCGTGGTCTATCCACCGGGCATAGCGACTATCGTGCCTGGGGAGCGCATCGGCGCGCATGCGTCGCCGATGCTTGAATATTTAAAGATGTTCGAGCGCAGCGCCAATCTTTTTCCCGGATTTGAAGCTGAAATTCAGGGGCTTTATCGCGAGGTCGAGCCGGACGGCACGGTGCGGTTCTATACCTACGTCGTGCGCGAATAAGTTGGGCGCCGATAGGTGCGATAATAAAATTCGCAGAGATGGAAGCTCGCTAGGCGATTCCAAGGGGCGTCGTATTCTAATGTGTCGTTCGCGAAGCGGGCTCGTCGGCTGCGTTGTCGAGGCGCCCTGGCGCCGACGCATTTCCATCCCCGAGCGCGCGCTGCAGCAAGACCGTATCCGTCCACCGCCCGAATTTGTAGCCGACCGATTTCAGCATGCCGGCGCGCACAAAGCCGAAGGCCTCATGCAGGCGGAGGGAGGGCTGGTTGGCGCTGTCGATGTAGCAAACCATCTGGCGGAATCCAGCGCCCGCGCAGGCCTCGATCAGCGAGGGCAGCAACAGCCGGCCGACGCCGGAATTGAGATGATCCTTGTGCACATAAATCGAATGTTTGACGGCGTGGCGATAGGCCGGCCGCTTGAGGAAAGGGACCGCATAGGCATAGCCGATGACCACGCCCCCGAGTTCGGCGACAATGTGCGGCAGGCGGCGTTTCAGCATCGCTTTGCGCCGCCGCTTGATATCCTCGGGATGCAAAGGCTCGGCGTGGTAGTCGCCCAGTCCGTTCTGGACATGATAGGCGTAAATGTCGACCATGAACGGCACGTCCTGCTCCGTCGAGGCGCGGACAATGATCGGAAGGGGCTGGTCGAGCATGGGCCGAGCTTTCAAGCGCTGATCTGGCGGCCTATCGATCATTGAGGGATGAAGATTTTATGACAGTCAACTCGCTCCCGAAAACGCCGGTCGCCTGGTGGCGCGCGGGGTCCATCTATCAGATCTATCCGCGCTCCTTTCAGGATTCGAACGACGACGGCGTCGGCGATCTCGAGGGCGTCGGGCGAAGGCTCGATTATCTCGTTTGGCTCGGCGTCGACGCTATTTGGATCTCGCCATTTTATCCTTCGCCGATGCATGACTTCGGCTATGACGTCGCCGATTATTGCAACGTCGATCCGTTGTTCGGGTCACTCGACATTTTTGACGCCCTCATCGCTGACGCCCATGCGCGCGGATTGAAAATCATCCTCGACTTCGTGCCGAACCATACGTCGATCGACCATCCCTGGTTTAAGGAGAGCAGGGCGGGGACAGATGAAAAGCGCGATTGGTACATATGGCGCGACGCGCCGAACAATTGGATCAGCAATTTCGGCGGCCCGGCCTGGACCTTCGATGCGGCGCGCGGGCAATATTACTACCATGCTTTTCTGCCCGAGCAGCCAGACCTCAACTGGCGCAACCCAAAGTTGCGCGAGGCGATGTTCGAGGTTTTGCGCTTCTGGCTGCGGCGCGGCGTCGACGGCTTTCGCGTCGACGTGATCTGGCAGCTCATCAAGGACGAGGCGTTGCGCGACAACCCGCCAAACCCCGATTGGACGCCGATGCAGCCGGAGGTCGAGCGGCTGTTGCCGATTTATTCGGGCGACCAGCCCGAAGTCCATGACATCATCGCGAAGATGCGCGAGGCGCTAGAGGCGTTCGGAGATCGCCTTCTGATCGGCGAGATCTACCTGCCAGTCGATCGGCTGATCGCCTATTATGGCGAGGCTCTTCGCGGCGCGCATCTGCCGTTCAACTTTCAGCTCATCCAGGCGCCCTGGAGCGCGAAGAAGATCGGCGAGCTGATCGAGACCTACGAGGCGGCGCTGCCTGGCGGAGCCTGGCCCAATTGGGTGCTCGGCAATCATGATCGGGCGCGCATCGCGGCGCGGGTCGGCGAGGCCCAAGCGCGCGTCGCGGCGATGCTGCTGCTCACGTTGCGTGGAACGCCCACGCTCTATTATGGCGATGAGCTTGCAATCGGCGATATCGAAATCCCATCTGAGCGCATCCGCGATCCGTGGGCCTTGCGTGAGCCGGGGCTCGGATTTGGGCGCGATCCCGTGCGAACGCCCATGCAATGGGAGGCCGGCCCCTACGCCGGCTTCTCGACGATGAAGCCATGGCTGCCGCTGACGCCGGATTGGCCGACGCGAAACGTCGCCGCCCAAAGCGCCGATCCGGCCTCGATGTTGTCGCTGGTGCGCCTCCTGTTGCACTACCGCCGCGCGCATGATTCTCTTTCGCGCGGAAGCTGGCGGCGTCTCGAGTTCGCGCGGCGATCTCCTTGCCTATGAGCGCTGTTGCAATGACGAGAAAATCTTCGTCGTGCTGAATTTCGGCGGGGGGGCGCAAACCTGGTCAATTCCACCGGAGTTGCGCGGATTGAGGATCGCGATTTCGACACACTGCGACCGGCGGGGAGAGGCCGTCCGGACGAGTTTATGCCTGCGCCCGAATGAGGGCCTCGTGCTGGAGCCGGCTTAAACGCGGCCACCCGGGCGATCACCTTGGCCGAGCGCCCGGAGGGCCGGCGGCCTCGGGACCGCCAAATCCGCCCGGCCCACCGAATCCGCCCGGGCCGCCAACGCCGCCCGGCCCGCCCAAGCCGCCGGGACTGCCAGCGCCGCCTGGCGCGCCGAAATCACCGTGCGGGCTTGGCGCGTTCTCGCGCGGGATTCCATGCGATCCAGGAGGATTCGGCCCTCCGGGGATGGCGCCGGGACGCTGAGGGCCTTCGCCACCGCCCCTTCCATCTGGCCCTCGAGAGCGCGCCGGCATCGCGCCGCTTCCGTTGACGTGAACGGCGTTGACGCGCCATTCACCGTCGCTGCCGATCCGGGTTTCGAGCACCGCCCGCATGACGCGGCCAACCGGAAGCGAAGCAACGTCGCCGCTAACCGGCAGGCCTGATCCGAGACGGAGGCCGGTGGCGCTCCGCTCGACATAGGCTTCGATCGAAAGCTTGTGGACATGGCTCCCTAGCAAGGCGCGCTCGCTCTCGCCATGGAGGACCTCGAACGCGCCATTGGCGAGGCTGCCGCGCAGCACTGCGCGCTGGCCGATAAGGCCCGGGTCCACGCCGCTGAGTTTGAGATGGCCGATCATCGGCGTCCCGTCCGCGGCGATCTCGATTGGCCCAGCGACCTGTTCGAGACGGGACCCGCGCTTCTCGACCAGGCTCGCGACGATCGCGCCGCCGGGGCGCCGCAGACCGCTGACCGCGACGTGGTCGCCGACGCTCCACCGGCCATCCGCCGTCTGCAAGCGAGCGAGCAACACCGTTTGGCCAAGCACCGTCAGCCTGTCGGCGCCGACCCTCTCAACAGGGCCGACCACCTCGCTCGTCACGTCGATCCGGCGCGTCGAAAACTGGCCGCCGCTTTCGTGCGCCACGACGCGCACCACCTGGCCGATTTTGAGGGCGCTGACGCTCGAACTCCTCGCCGTCGATGCGCACCGCCGCGTCCTTGGGGTAGGCGATGCGCAAATCGTTTACGATGATGCTGCCAAAACGCCGGATCGTGCCGATGACGCCGGTGCCGCCGATGCCCCTGTCGTGATCGTCTTCGTTTCCCTGGGGCGAAGTGGTCGCGCCAGTGCCGCCGATGCCTTGATCGTAGGGTCCCGCCGTTCCTCGCTGGGCTTGGCCGAAATAGGCCGGCAGCGCCGCCAAAAACCCCAGAACGGTTCTGCGGCTAAAGGGCGGCAGGCTGCTCAAGACGCCTTGCCTCCGTTGTTATTTCCTTCGCCCTCTGGCGCGGCAGAGGCGGCATCGGCGGCGGCGCCGTCGCCCTCGCGATAAATATAAACCCCCATGATCCAGCGGCAGCTGCCGCCCGCATCTGTCGCGCAAGCCGCGTGGGCCTCGCGGTTCGCCTCATGCAACGCTGAAAGGGCGATTTCGCGCGAGCGCTGCTCGAGGGTTGCGGCCAGGGAATCGGACAATCCGTCATAATGCACCGCGCGCTCCAGAAAGCGCGGCCGCTTCTGCAGCACATTGGCGACGGAGGCCGCGATATGATCGTGCAGATTGCGGCCAAAATAATAGAGCTGCTCTTCGGCGCCGGCCTGCGGCACGAAAGCCGCTTCGGCGAGAATGATGCGGCCCTCTTCGTCAATCGCCACCAGTCCGCGGTCGAGCCATTCGTCGAGCACGGCCCGGGGGCGCACGTCGCGCGTCACGGATTCGACGAGCTGTTCGAAAGAAGGCTCCGCCGAATCCTGGTCGGAACTTCTGTTCAACGGCCGCGGCCGTCCTTTGGCGTCGGTGAATTCCGGCGCCGCCAGCCAGCGCGCGATGATGCGGCTCGCGCGGGAAACTGTGGCCGGCGTCGCGCTGATCGGCGCGCCGGCGCCGCGCAGCCGACGAACCTCTTTGCGATGGATGCCTGTGAGCAGGCTGACGCGACTGTCGGTCTGCTCCTTGGCCTTCAGCGCGAAATCATATTCGGCGACGTTGACGTAAAGTTCGCGGAGGAGATCAACGACGCCAGGGAAGGTCATCCCGCTGCGGATGAACAGTTGAACGAGCGGACGCAAAAGACGCGCGACCGGAGACTGCAGCCTCTCCGCATCCGGCGGCGTTTGGTTCGAACGATCCTTCATCTGCGCAGATATGACGGAAACCGCCGTGGGACACAATCCCACAAATGGGTTGACGTGGGTAAATTTCCCACGTATCCATTGCGTGTGAATTTTTCCCACACAAGCACATGGCCATGGCGCGACAGCTTTCTCTAGCCTCGAACCGCAATGCGAACTCCTCCGGCAGAGGTCGGATTCAACCTCAACCCACGCCGGTTTCGCTTCACATCCTTGCATTGAAGCGCGGCCTGCTGTTTGCGGCGGCGCTGATCTCACTTTCGTCCCGATGGCCATTGCGGCATGGCGGGGCGACGCGGAATTGAGCCTCGCGCGGTCATGGCCGCTCGAACTCTCGACGGGGCGCGACGCCGGCAAATCGTTCTCGACGCCCGGCCCCGGCGACATCAGTCGCTAAGGGGATCAGGCGAAGCGGAGTTTTTCGCCGTCCGATCCTGCGACCACTAGGAGCAGACCCCTCCCGATCGCGCTCCTCGCTCTCTCCAATCAACCCGAACGCCTCGCACGCGGCCCGATCGAGTTCGGCCGCGAATGCCCGAGGCCGCCTCTTCCTCAGGACTGTCAGATGCTTTCCTATTGGCTACACACTCTCGACACACCCAAAATGGCGTTTAACGATGCGCGGGACGGCTCGCCTCGCACAGAGGCTGCGCGCCCTTCGACGCCGGAGATTTTCTATTCGTGGCTGACGAGCCTTGGCCTGCGATTTGCGCCGCCAATCGGGCGGCGGGCGCGTCATGGCGTCGCCCCGCAGCGAGACCCGGCTTCGACGACCGCCCCCGGACTCGCCGGGGAAGCAGCCTCAAACGATCACGAACGGTCCAACCCACGCATTTTCATCGATCTCACCGATGTTCTTTGCCATGCGATCTGGCATGACACATGCGCCGGGATTCCTCGGGTCCAGCTTGAGGTCGCGAGCCGGCTTTTTCGGTCGAACCCTTCGATTGCCCTCTTGGGTTTCCATCAGAAAAGCTGGCGCGAGCTCGGCGCCCTGATCAATGACGCGGATGGCGACGTCGACAAGACTTTCGCGCTGCTCAAAGAAACCTTCTCGGATTTCAAGATCGGCCTCAAAGGGCTGAAGCTTCTTTGGCGAAGGCGTCGGCGCCATTTGAAAACCCCGCGTTATCTGCGCGTCCCAGAAATCAGGACGCAAGATAGCCTGTTCATCGGCGGCGCGTTCTGGACCAACAGGAAGACCATCGAACTCTGCAAGCGCGCCGCGGCGAACGGCGCCAATCTCGTCGCGTTGTTTCATGATCTCATCCCGCTCGCCCAGCCATCATTCACCGGCCATGACTTTGCGCAGGAATACCGAGACATGCTGCGACTTCCGGCGCATTTTGTCGTAACGACAGAGCTCAATCGAGACGAGCTGAAGCGGGCGCGACGGCAAATCAACCGGTCGAACGCGCGGACCTCGTCGACGGTTCTGCCCCTCGCGGATGAGTTTCCAGGTTCGCGACGCGGCGAGAGGCCTCAATTCCCTCCCCAACGATTCCAAGGACTAGCGGGCCAAAAGTTCGCCCTCTGCGTCGGGACGATCGAGATTCGCAAGAATCATCACGCGTTGCTTGCCGCCTGGAGCGAACTCGCGGCGGAGGTCGGCACCTCGATGCCGAAACTCGTCATCGCTGGACGACGCGGGTGGAAAGCGCATGGCACCTTGGCGCAGCTCGACGCGCTGGAGCCTGACGGGCCGATCGTTTTCGTCGAGGCGCCGACCGATGAGGAACTGCGCTGGCTTTACGCCTCCTGCCTCTTTACGGTGTTTCCGAGTTTCTTCGAAGGCTGGGGCTTGCCGGTCGGTGAAAGTTTCTGGTTCGGCAAGCCCTGCGCGGCGTCAAACGCGAAATCCATCGCGCCTGTCGCCCGCGATCTGTGCGCGTTTTTCTCGCCGCATCATCGAGAAGACATGAAAGCGGCCATCCGGCGCCTGTTGAGCGTCGAGGAGCGAAAAATCTTTCAGCGCCGGATGGCGGCGACGCCCTTACGGAGGTGGTCGAAGTTCGCCGCCGACATGGAGACGCTGATTGCAGAGCGCCGCCCGCTCAGCGAGGCTATCGCGCTGGATGCCGCGGCCAACCCTCAATCCGTCGTCTCTCGCCGCGAACAAAATCATGCCAGCTTCGCCTTTATGAACGCTCCCGCCAACTCCAGCGCGGCGCGCCCGGCGTCGAGTTGATCGGCCCACAAAGGCCAGGCGTGAAATCATGTGCGGCCAGATCTCGAGCGTCGCGGCAACGTCCGCGGCGCCGGCCCGGGCGACGATCCGAACCGCATCGTCGAGCAGGGTCTCGGCCGAGCCGACCTGAGCCAGCAGGGGAGGGAGCCCGGCAAGATCGGCGAAGAGAGGCGAGGCCAGCGGATCTTTCGGATCATGGCCGGCAAGATAGGCGCTTGCGAGTTCCTCGAGATAGGGCTTCTGGATCAAGGGGTCGATCGCCGCCTTGCTCTCCAGGCTGGCGCCTTGCATTTCAAGATCGACCCAGGGCGACAGCAACCATGCGCAAGCGGGCAAAGGCTCTCCGCTGCCGCGCAAACTCGTGAGCAGGGCGAGCGTCAGGCCGCCGCCGGCGCTGTCGCCGCCAATGGCGATGTGGACCGGCAAAACGCCGCGATCGAGCAGCATCGAATAGGCGGCCTTGGCGTCCGTGAGCGCGGCTGGAAAAGGATGCTCGGGGGCGAGCCGATAGCCGACCGCCAGGGTGCGGATGCCGGCGGATCGTCCCACCGTCACCATGCCGCGGTGGCCGGCGATCGAGCCCGAGCAATAGCCTCCGCCATGAAAATAAACCAGCACGCGAGACGGATCGCCGCCTTTGGCCAAGGACCATTCGAGCGGAAGTCCGTCGAGGCCGTCGGCTTCGAGCGAAATATCGTCGCCCGCCGGATGCGCGGCAACCTCGTCGAGCCGCGCCCGGCGGGCGGCGAAGCCGACCGGGCGAGGTTTTGAACTCAGCAGGGCGCGAACGGCCTCGATCCCGGAACCGGACATGCTGCGCCTCCCTGCGCCCCCGCGCGAGCGGCGAAAGCCATCAAAGCTTTGTGTCCGATCGCTCGTCTCAATCAGCAAACGCCCATAGATCGATAGGGCGTTTTCCGCAATTCTTCGCTTCGCGGAAGCGATACCATAAGCTGGGCTTGAGCGCCATTTCGACCGGCTGGATTGGCGCGGCAAGGAGCAAGCCGCAGCGTGACGACAGGGCAACGGATCGCTTTGACGGCCGGCGCGATCGTCGCCATTTTCGCGTTCAACGAACTCATCACCAGTTTTCGCCAGCACGGACGACGTCGCGCCGCAAAGAGCGTGCGAACTCAGATCGTGGCGGCGCTCGAGCCATTCCCAGCCAAGGCTTCGGCCAGCCCCGACTAGGCGTCCGCGCGGCGTCTTTTGATATCAAGATGAAAGCCATGATCTGAACATTCAGCGGCCGGCGCCCTATATTTCGGTCCAGCGTCTCTTGAAAGAGTAGTTCTCATATGCTCGCCTCCGACGACGACATTCTCCTTGAAGCGCAGCGCTGGACAAACGCCGGCCGCGACGTCGCCATCGCCACGGTGGTGGAAACCTGGGGCTCCGCGCCGCGTCCGGCCGGCAGCCATCTCGTCATCGACGCTAAAGGCAATTTCCTCGGCTCTGTTTCCGGCGGCTGCGTCGAGGGCGAGGTGGTTACCCAGGCGCAGGAGGCGATCCTGGCGGGTAGTCGCCATGTGCTCGAATTCGGCGTCGCGGACGAGACCGCGTGGCGGGCGGGGCTCTCCTGTGGCGGCCGCATAAAAGTCTATGTGCGCCCGCTCGACCCCTCCCTGCTCGCCGCGATCATTGTCGAGCGCGCCGCTCGCCGCCCATGTGCGGTCGTAGCCAATCTTGGCTCCGGCGCCGAGCGGCTTGTTCGGCTGCGCGATCTCGCCGCCGACCCGTTGGCTGCAAAGCTCGAACAGCGCCTGCGACAGCGCGAGAGCGGCGTCGAGGAGAGCAATGGCGAATCGGAATTCGTCACCGTCTACGCGCCGCCGATCCGGCTCATCGCCATCGGCGCCGTCCATATCTCGCAAAGTCTTGCGCCGATGGCTCTGCTCGCCGGATTTGAGACGATCATCATCGACCCGCGCACGGCTTTCGCGACCGCTGACCGCTTTCCCGGCGCCCGTCTCGTCGCCGAATGGCCACAAGACGCATTAGCCGCGCTCGAACTCGATCCGGCGACGGCGGTCGTGCTGCTCACCCACGAGCCGCGCATCGACGATGAGGCCCTTATCGCCGCCCTCAAGGCAAACTGCTTCTACATCGGCGCGCTCGGCTCCCGAAAAACTCATGCGCGGCGGGTCGAGCGCATGCGCGCGGCTGGCTTTAGCGCGGCCGCTCTGACACGGATTCACGCGCCTATCGGCCTCTCGATCGGAGCGAAAAGCCCGGCGGAAATCGCCGTCGCCATTCTCGGCGAAATCATCGAGGCGATGCATCATTCCCCGTCGGCGAAGTCAGAGCGAGCGGCATGAGATTTGGTCCCGCGCCGGTCGAAAAAGCGGAGGGCGCGTTGCTCGCCCATGCGATCAAAAGGCCCGGATTGGCCTTGAAGAAAGGCGAACGCCTCAGCCCTGACCATATCGGCGCGCTGCTTGCCGCAGGAATCGCCGAGATCATCGTCGCGAAGATCGAACCGGGCGACGTGGAGGAGAATGAGGCCGCGCTCCGCATCGCCCGCCGCCTCGCTGGCGCCAACTTGCGTCTTGACGCTCCCTTTACCGGGCGCTGCAACCTCATGGCCGAAGCGAGCGGGGTGCTCGTCGTCAATACACCGGCCGTCGGTCGCATCAATGGCGTCGATGAAAGCGTCACGGTCGCCACTCTGCCGGCGTTTCACAAGGTTCGCGCGGGCGAGATGGCGGCGACGGTCAAGATCATTCCCTTCGCTATACCTTGCGCCGTACTGGAGCGGGCGGTTTCAAGCGTCGGCGAAGCGGCGCTGCGGGTCGCGCCGTTCCAGGCGCTGCGCGTCGGCGTGGTTTCGACGCTACTTCCGGGCTTGAAAGCCTCGATCGTCGACAAGACTCTTTTTGCGCTCGAGGAGCGCCTCAATGGAACGGGCAGCAAAATCGTCGCCGAAGAACGCGCGCGGCACGAGGCGAGCGCCATCGTCGGCGCGCTCCGCCGCGTCGAAGCATCAAGCGACCTCATCATCGTCTTCGGCGCCAGCGCGATCACCGATCGCCGCGACATCATCCCGACGGCAATCGAGAAATCAGGCGGGCGCGTCACACATTTCGGCATGCCGGTCGATCCCGGCAATCTTTTGTTGATCGGCTCGCTGCCTGGGCTCGCGCAACATTCAGGCAAGCCCGTCATCGGCGCGCCCGGCTGCGCGCGATCCCCTAAGGAAAACGGCTTCGATTTCGTGCTGAACCGGCTGCTGGCCGGCCTCGACGTCGGCAGTGAAGACATCCGCCGGATGGGCGTCGGCGGCTTGCTCACCGAGATCAAGTCGCGCCCGCAGCCGCGTCTGCGCGCGGATGGGTGACATCGGCGCGATCATCCTGGCGGCGGGTCGCTCAACGCGGTTCGCGGGCGGCTCGGGGACGACCAAGCTCGCCGCAATCTTGCGCGGAAAACCGCTGGTGCGTCATGTCGCCGAGGCTGCGTTACAGTCCTCGGCAAGGCCGGTCATCGTGGTCACCGGCCATCGCAACGTCGAGGTCGAGGCGGCCTTGCGGGCCTCGAACTCTCTTTCGCCGCCAATCCGGCCTATGCCGCCGGCCTTTCCGCCTCGTTGAACCGTGGGATCTCGGCCTTGCCGCGAACATGCGCGGGCGCGGTGATTCTTCTCGGCGATATGCCTCTTGTCTCGGGGCCGCTGATCGATCGGCTGATCGGCGCTTTCCTTGAGAAGCTTGCGGCCTCGCCGGAAGCCCCGCTCGCGGCCGCGCCGGTGCGGGCGGGCGTGCGGGGCAATCCAGCGTTGATCGGCCGAGACCTGTTTGCGGAGATTGCAAAGCTCAAAGGCGATCGCGGCGCCACGCCTTGATCGACCTGGCCGGTGCGCGCCTCGTCGAATGCCTCGTCGAAGACGACGCGGCTCTGATCGACGTCGACACGGAGGAGGCGCTGCGCAGCCTCAGAGTCCGATTAGGCAAATCGAACTGAGGCTTGTCTGTGGATGCCGTTGGCGCTACCGCTGTTTTCTTGATCTCGCCGTCGCAGTTTTCTCGGCGATCGGCCGGCAAGCCTCCATTCCGGCTGCTGCGCACAGGAGCGCATCGGCTCCAGTTGGGCTCGCCGACCTCCAAGTCACTGTATTGTTCATGCCGCTCGGAATAAGCGAATCGCGCAAATAGAAGGGAGCGACAGATGACGCCGAGCTTTGGCCCTGTTCCTCGTGACAAGAAGGCGGAAGGATTTCTCGCGCGATTGGCGCTGCGCTTCGCCGCTTGGTCGGAGCGGTGGTTTCCAGACGCCTTCGTTTTCGCGGCGATCGCGGTGGTCGTGGTTGCGATCGCCGCGGCGTTGAATGGCGCGCCCCTTACGCTGGTGGCGAAATCATTCGGCGACGGCTTCTGGAGCCTCATCCCTTTCACCCTGCAGCAGGTGATGGTGGTAATCAGCGGTTATATCATCGCGAGTTCGCCGCCGGCCGCGCGATTGATCGACAAGATCGCCGCTCTGCCGCGCAACGGCCGCAGCGCGGTAGCCTTCATCGCCCTCGTGACGATGCTGCTGTCTTTGATCAATTGGGCGCTGAGCCTGATATTCGGCGGCTTGCTCGCCCGCGCCGTCGCCGAGCGAACTGACCTTGAGATGGATTATCGCGCGGCCGGCGCCGCGGCCTATATGGGGCTTGGCTGCACCTGGGCCTTGGGGCTCAGCTCGTCAGCGGCGCAATTGCAGGCGAACGCCGGAGCCATCCCGAAGTCTCTACTGCAAATTACCGGCGTCATTCCATTCGCTCAGACCATTTTCTTGTGGCAATCGGGCGTCATGCTGGCGGTGTTGCTGGTCGCCTCGACCGTGATCGCCTATCTGTCCGCCCCGTCAGGCTCGCACGCCATGACGGCCGCGATGATGGGCGTCGACGTCACGACGAAGGCGGCGCCGCTCCGCCGCGCCAGCGCCCCGGCGAATGGCTGGAATATAGTCCCGTCATCACCCTTCTGCTGTTCGCTCTCGGCGGCGGCTGGCTGGCGCAGGAGTTCGCCAGCAAGGATCCGATCCTCGCGATTTCAAATCTCAACACCTACAATTTCCTGTTGCTCATGCTCGGCCTTCTGTTGCATTGGCGCCCCAAAAGCTTTCTCGACGCCGCCGCAAAGGCCGTTCCCGCGACGGCTGGCATATTGATGCAGTTTCCGCTCTATGGCGGCGTCACCGCGATCCTGACGACAGCCGCCGCGGCCGGAGGCCCCACGCTCGCTCACCGCCTCGCCGAATTCTTCGCCAGCATCAATACGAAGGAGACGTTTCCTGTCGTCATGGGCCTTTATTCGGCCGCGCTCGGTTTCTTCATCCCCTCCGGCGGGGGCAAATGGGTGTTGGAGGCGCCCTATGTCATGCAAGCCGCGAATGAACTGAAGGTTCACTTCGGCTGGGCGGTTCAAGTCTACAATTCAGCCGAAGCGCTGCCCAATCTCATCAATCCCTTCTTCATGTTGCCGCTGCTCGGCGTGCTGGGCGTCAAGGCGCGCGACGTCGTCGGCTTCACGGCGCTGCAGCTCGCCTTTCACCTGCCAATTGTGCTTTTTTTGCTGTGGGCGCTCGCGCGCACGCTCGTCTATACGCCGCCGGTTATTCCTTGAATGCGCGAGTCGTGGGCCAAAGCACTTCAAGCGAAATTGATCCGGTTGAGGGACCGAAAGAAGTTAAAATAGGAAAGAAAAGGCGATACCGGTTCCAGTTTGGCTTAGTCGTTACTATGCTCGCTTGCACGCGACATTTCGGCGGCCGCTCTGCGAGGGGCATGGGAGAAGCGATTTTGACTTTTGAAGCCGTGACGCGCCGCCGCCTCATGCTCGGCGGTTTTTGCCTTTGCTGTCTGCCGGGGCCGAGGTCGGCGTTCGCAGCTGACGGGCCGTTCGCGACCGATGAAGTCGGCGACGGCATCCACATCCGGCGCGGCATGGACGAAGACGCGACATCCGGCGAATGACGACGCGATCGCCAACACGGGCTTCATTATCGGCCGCGATGGCGTCCTCGTCACGGACCCCGGGGTAGTCTCGGCGACGGCCAAAATTTGCGCGCGACGATCCGGCAGAGAACGAAGCGCCCCGATCAAATATGTGGTGATGAGCCATATCCATCCGGATCACATCTTCGGCGCCGGCGCTTTTCTCGCAAAACTCGCCAATCTATGTCGGCCATCATGCTCTCGCCGAGGCGATGAGCCAGCGCGGCGAATATTACCGCGGCGTCCTCGCCGGTATCGTCGGCGCCGATCGGGCCGGGACTGTCGTTCGGCCGACGCTTGAAGTTCAGGACGTCGCGACGATCGACCTCGGTGATCGAACCGTCACAGCGCATGCCCATGGCCCGGCCCAACAACATGCGACCTGAGCCTATTTGATCAGAAAACGGGAATCCTTCTGACCGCCGATCTCGTCTTTGTCCGGCGCGTGCCTTCGCTCGACGGATCGTTGCCGGGCTGGCTGAAAGAGCTTGCGAGCTCAAAGGGATCGCCGCCTCGCGCGCTGTCCCTGGTCACGGCCCGTCACCATAAATTGGCCGGCGGGCGCGGCGGATATCGAGCGCTAGCTGACGACGCTGCAGCGCGACGTGAAGCAGGCGATCGCCGATGGCGTCGAGATCGACGCGGCCTCCGGATCCGCCGCGCAATCCGAGCGGGGCGAGTGGACGCTGTTTGAGAATATAACGCCCGCAACGTCATATCGGCTTACAAGGAGCTTGAATGGCAATGACGCTGAATTTTCTGCGTCATGGCGCGGTCCGTCTATTGCTCTTGTGGAAGAATCAAGATGCGTTTTCTGTGTGCGCTCATTCTGGCCTCTGATGACGGAGTCGCGGGCGCCGACTCGGCCGCGACTTCGTCGCCGGAGTTCGCATTCCGGGAAGAGCCGAGCAACGCGGGAGATTTATACCGACGAATTGATACAGCTTTTGAAGGACGCCATCCGATCGATGTTTCGGATCCTTCGGCGCTGAGCCGGGTGGCCTTTCTGACATCGGCTGCGGCGCCAGCCCATCAAGACATCGCAGGGAGCGTCTGGATGCCCGGGTCGGCGCCGCCGTTCTCGATACGCGACAAAACGATAGCTTTATCGATCGGCTGGAGACGCTGACTAACGACGACCCGGGCCAGCCAATCGTATTTTACGGTCACGCGAAGGGACAAAACAGCCTCATAGCCGCCATGCGCGCGATCAAGCCTCGGCTATCGTTACGTCTACTGGTATCCGGAGGCATCGAGGGCTGGCGCAACGCGGGCCACAATCGCCGCGCCGAAAATGGAAATGAATTCTGAAGACGCGGCGAAATTTAGAACGACGTCAGGCAAGGCGATCCGCTCTCCGGAAGCCGCGATCCAAATCGACGCATGCTGCACAAGGAAGGCCAGGGCGCTATATAGCCGCCGACATTGCCGACGAGTGCGCGGCGAACGCGGTATCGTCGCCCTAGCTTGGCCTGAGCGGCGCGCGACCGGAGGCGCGCCGCTTTTTGGGGCGGCATTTCATTTGCCGTTGGCTCCGGCTCGATTATGCTATCGGCGGAAGGCGCTGCGATTAGAACCGAGCGTCTGCAACGCCACGACGGCTGTCATGTGTCCAAGCAGCAATAATTCGTCAGATAGGCGCCTGGAAACTACCTTTACGGGTAGTTTCCAGGCTCTGACTCGCGCCTTAGTAATGGAACGTCGACGCCCGCCCGACCCCCGTGACGGAAGCGAGCGCGACAACCAAGGGGAGGACCTTTATGACCAATCCCAGCGATTCCGGGCGTCGCCGCGGCTTTCGCGACGGCAATAGCGTCGAGCAGCCAGCTATTTCTTCCGCCATGAAACTTAGATCCCAGGGAGGAGCCGATATGTCGAACTCGCAACCCTCGCCGCCTTTACGTCGAGCGACTTCAGCGCGGTCCAAATGCGGGAAACAGCCAGGTCCATCGAGCGAACCCCCACGACCCACTTCGATGCCCTGATCATCGGCGCCGGCTTCTCCGGGATGTACATGCTGCATTCGCTACGCGACAAGCTCGGCTTGAGCGCGCGCGTCCTGGAGGCCGGCAACGGCGTCGGCGGCACGAAAGCCGGCAATCTAACCGCTTGTCGAGACTGGTAGCCCGGGAATGTTGAGTTATCTCGCTGCTTCTCAGGCCGGATCGCCGTATAGACGGGCTTCTTGGGCATCGTCATAGCGCGGCGTCGCAGAGGCCAAGCCCGCCAAGCCACTGAGCATCGTGTTTGCCCGAAAACCGAGCAAAAAGTCAATAATATTACCGGAGGAGACCATGACCCCAACCGCCCAAAATGCTTCGTTCGCAAGCCACCCGACGGAGGCCACCGAGTTCGACGCCCTCATCATCGGCGCAGGCGTCGCCGGCTTGTACCAGCTCTATCGCCTGCGCGAGCAGGGATTAAAGGTGAGGGCGTTGGAAGCCGGAAGCGATGTTGGCGGCACCTGGTACTGGAACCGCTATCCAGGAGCGCGCCTCGATTCGCCGTCGAACGTCTATCAGTACTGGTTCTCCAAGGAGCTGAACGACGAATGGAGCTGGAGCGAGCGCTACCCCGGCTCACCCGAGATCCAGCGCTACCTCGACTTCGTGGCCGATCGCTTCGATCTGCGCAAGGACATCCAGTTCAACACGCGAGCGACGGCGGCCAGCTACGACGAAGCGGCCAAGCGCTGGACGATCACCACCGACAGGGGCGAGACCTTCCAGGCGCAGTACTTCATCAGTTGCGCCGGGATGCTGCGGCGCCGCTGATCCCGCAGTTCCCCGGCCAGGACCAGTTCAAGGGCCGGATCTTCCACACCGCGCGCTGGCCCGAGGACGTCGATTACAAGGGCAAGCGCGTCGGTGTCATCGGGACCGCCGCAACCGGAATTCAGGTCATCCAGTCCCTGGCGCCAGAGGTGGCTCAACTCACGGTGTTCCAGAAAAGCCCGGAGTTCACGATCCCCATGAAGAACTTCAAGCTGACCGATGCCGATCGGGAGTCCTACCGGAAGCGCTTCAATGAATTGCGCCACCGCGTGATGAGAACGAACGCTGGTTTCGACTTCGACTTCATGTATGGCAGATGGGCCGACTTGACACCCGAGGAGCGACAGGAGGACCTGGAAGAGGTGTGGGGAGACGGCTCGTTGGCCTTCTGGGTTGGCGCGTTCCCTGAGGTGTTCGTCGATGAGGGGGTCAACAACGTGGTCACGGAGTTCGTCAAAGAAAAACTCGCGCGCGCATCAAGGATCCAAAGCTGGCCGAGAAACTGATTCCCAAAAACTTCGGCTTCGGCGCAAAACGGGTCCCGCTGGAAACGAAGTACTACGAAGTGTACGGGCGCGACAACGTGGAGCTGGTCGACGTGAATGAAACGCCGATCAAATGCCTTACCGAACACGGCGTGCAGACCGCCGACGGCAAGCTGCGCGAGATCGATATCCTGGTCCTCGCCACCGGCTTCGACGCCGGCACCGGTACGCTGACCCGAATCGACATTCGCGGACGCGGCGGCCGCTCGCTGAAGGAGGACTGGAGCAGGGAGATCCGCACCACGCTGGGCCTGCTGATCCACGGTTACCCGAACTTCTTCACCACCGGCGCGCCGCTCGCGCCCGCGGCAGCGCTGTGCAACATGCCCACCTGCCTGCAGCACCAGGTCGACTGGATCACCGGCTG
Source organism: uncultured Alphaproteobacteria bacterium (assembly GCA_963789645.1). GTDB lineage: Bacteria > Pseudomonadota > Alphaproteobacteria > Rhizobiales > Beijerinckiaceae > Methylocapsa. The sequence continues at coordinate 89,000 of CAWBLM010000016.1, forward strand.
CATCCGCTACCTGAAGGCCCACGACCTGACGGAGATCGAGCCGACCGATCTGATGGAGAACGAATGGATCAGTTACCACGATGGCTTCGCCAACGCGACGCTCATGTCGAAGACCGACTCCTGGTACATGGGCTCGAACGTGCCCGGCAAGCAGCGGCGAATGCTGTCGTTCGCCGGCGGCGTGGGAACCTATCACCAGAAATGCGAAGAACTGGCCATCAGGGGCTACCCCGGTTTTGTAATGCACTACTGAACGAGCCCTTCACAACCTAGAGTCCGCCCTGAGCGGACTCCATGGAGACATAGAGTGATCGAGAACCCTTACTACTCCCAGGAGGGCCACGGCCCCTATGAGCTGCACGACATCGGCGACCTCGACCTGGAGGAAGGCGGGACGCTGCGCGGCTGCAAGCTCGCGGTCGCGACGCACGGCCAGCTCAACGCCGCCAAGGACAACGCGATTCTCGTCCCGACGTGGTACTCGGGGACCAGCAAAATCATCGAGCAGGCCTACATCGGCAAGGGCCGTGCGCTCGACCCCGACAAGTACTTCATTGTCGTCGTCAACCAGATCGGCGGCGGCCTGTCGACGTCGCCGCACAACGCGCCCGATCCGATTGGCATGGCGAACTTCCCGAAGGTTCGCATCGGCGACGACGTTCGCGCGCAGCACAAGCTGCTGACCGGGACGTTCGGTTTGCAGAGCCTCGCTCTGGTCGTCGGCGGCTCGATGGGCGCGCAGCAGACTTACGAGTGGGCGGTGCGCTACCCGGAGATGGTAAGGCGGGCCGCACCGATCGCCGGCACGGCGAAAAGCACCGACCACTTTCGCGTATTCTTCGACACGCTGGAAGCCGCGATCACCTCCGATCCGGCGTTCAACGGCGGCAACTACAAGCAATCGTCGGACGTGGCCGCGGGTCTGAAGCGCCACGCGACGATCTGGGCGGTGATGGGCTGGACCACGGAGTTCTACCAGCAGGGCCGGCCTGCGGCGCTGGGCTTCCCGACGGTCGAGGCGTTCGTCGACAACTTCATGACCGGCTACTTCGCTCCGATGGACCCGAACGACCTACTTTGTATGGGATGGAAATGCCAGCGCGCCGACGTGAGCCGCATCACCGGCGGCAAGCTGAGCGAGGCGCTCGGTCGAATCAAGGCGAAGACCTTCGTGATGCCGGTCGACGAGTGCATGTTCTTCCGGCCGCGCGACTGCGAAGCCGAGCAGAAACTGATCCCGGGCAGCGAGTTCCGGCCGCTGCGCAGCATCGACGGCCATCTGGCGCTGTTCGGTACGGATCCGGCTTTTCTCGCCCAGGTCGACGGGCACCTTTCGGAGCTGCTGGCGATCCGCGCATAGGGGCGACGCGCGCCCAGGAGATGAGCATGACCCATAGCATGCCTACGACATCGGGCTGGGCAAGAACGCCGCCAATTGGACGCTTCCGAACCCTATGCGATCGCGGCGGGTAATCGTGCGGTAGGATTGATTCGCTAAGCGATTGCAAGGGAGCGCGCCGACAGCGCGGGAGATTCGGACGAATTGATGCAGCTATTGAAGAAGGTTACCCGCAAAGAACCGCGCCGGCGTTCGAAGTGCCGCAGACGCTCCTGGCGTAAGGAGGGCGCCTAGGCGGGAGCGCCGACGCGCCTCTCCGCGACCGCCTTTTCCGCCGCCCTTAGCCTCCGGCGGCGGCGTCGGCTGTCTTTTTTTTTTGCACGGCGGCAACCTCAACGGCGATCTCCGCGGTCCTCTTGGGGTTGGCGCAGAGCGGCGTTGGAATCTCGGCTTCCACTTCGAGCGTCGAAATGGTGTCGCCGGTCTCCATCCGAACCTTGATGGAGCTCGGCTCGACCGGAAAATGCTTGGCGATGACGGCGACAATTTCTTCTCGCAGGAAGAGCGAGACTGTTCGGGCGTTTCCAATCGACCGCGCGTTCATGGGCGAGCAGCAGCTTCTAGACGATCCTTGGGCGCACCGGAGCTGTAATAACGGCCTGCTTGAAGAAACTAATGATGTTCATGCCTAAGCCCTCCGCCCAAAAACTTGCCGAAGAAACCTCTTTTGCCGTTTGGCACCGTCATCGCGAGGGTCTCGCCGTTGAGGCGCTTCGCCGCATCGAAATAGGCGCGGGCGGGCGCGCTCGGAGTCGTGCTGAACGTCACTGGTGCGCCCACATTGGACGCCCGCAGCACTTCCTCGCTTTCGGGGATGATGCCGAGGAGCGGGATCGAAAGAATTTCAAGCACGTCGTCGACCTTCAGCATTTCGCCGCGTTCGGCGCGGGCCTTGTCGTAGCGCGTGATGAGAAGGTGTTTTTCTATACGCTCGCCCTTCTCCGCCTTTTCGGTTTTGGAATTGAGCAGGACCGATGATGCGGTCCGAGTCGCGTACGGACGAGACTTCGGGATTGGTCGCAACGATGGCGACGTCGGCGTGGCGCATCGCCAGGGTGGCGCCGCGTTCGATGCCGGCGGGGCTGTCGCAAATGATCCAGTCGAACTTTTCTCTGAGCTCGTTGATGACGCGGGCGACGCCTTCATCCGTCAGGGCGTCCTTGTCGCGAGTCTGCGAGGCCGGCAGCAGGGATAGCGTCTGAAGGCGCTTGTCGCGGATCAGCGCCTGGGCCAGTTTGGCGTCGCCCTGGACCACATTGATGAGGTCATAGACGACGCGCCGTTCGGCGCCCATCACCAGATCGAGATTGCGCAATCCAACGTCGAAATCGACGAGGACGACGTTCTTGCCACCCTTCGCTAGAGCGACGCCCAAAGCCGCCGTGGAGGTCGTCTTGCCGACCCCTCCTTTGCCTGACGTGACGACCAATACCTTGGCCATAAGCGCAATCTCCCCTCTCGTGCGTGGACCCGGAAAGTCGGCGACTTTCGAATCGATCAGCGTTGAACCATGTCGAACCGAGGCCGCCGTAGTCGGAAGCCGCCTTGCTTAGTCTTGAGCCGTGATCAGCAGTGAATCGCCATCGAGCCGGACCTGCACGGAGCGTCCGCGCAGGCTCGCCTCCATATCGTCGGCGGTCAAATAAAGACCGTCGATCGACAACAGCTCGGCTTCGAGTTTGCGGCAGAAAATTCGAGCCCGCGGATAGCCTGCGCCAGCGATCGCGCGGCCGCGCAAACTCCCGTAGACGTGAATGGAGCCGCCAGCGACGATCTCAGCGCCCGATGCGACTGAGCCGACGACGATGACGTCGCCGTCGAGATGTTCAATATACTGTCCGGAACGCATCGGCGTTTCGACCAGCAACGCGTTCGAACGGTGAACGGGGGCACGGGCGGGCGCGGACGCCGGCGCTTCGGCCTTGGCGTCATCTTGCCCTTCGATGACCTTGGCGATCTGCCCTTCGATGAGCTTCGGCGATCGCGTCGACATCAGTTCGCGCGGTTTCGTTGACATAGCGCCCGCCGCTGACGAATGGCGGCGGCATGCCGAATCGCGCCAACTCGGATCGCCGCCTTCATCCCCATGATCTGGACGTTGCGCTCAAACAAATTTTTCGTCAGCTCAATGACTTCTGACTTGCCGAGTTCAAGATTGGTGACGTCGAGCACGATCAGGCGGCCGGCGAAAAAGCCAGGCGAGCGCTCGACCCAGGCGTCGAGTTCAGCGAGCCAATCGGCCAATGGCGCTTGCGGCGCGAGCGCCATGGCGTGGAACGAGCGGCTGTGGAAGCGGATCGAATGTCGTGGGCGGGCTGCGGCGGTCACGTGGGCCCCTCAAGATTTGACTATTCGTAAGTTACGCAACGTATAGTTAATGAGCGGTTAAATATCAGGCCGCTGCAGCTTGGCGGCGCCGATTAACCAAAGTCTTGAGGGCCGCTGACGCAAATGGGCGCGAGTTTAAGGACTCGCCGGGCGCGAGTGGCCCAGAAGTTGATTGAAGCCGTGACAAAAAACTTTTGTGCGGATAGATGTCAGCGGCAATTTTCATGTCCTCGAATTAGGTGAGTGGTCAAAGGCGTTTCGATGTGCGCATTTAAGCTTGATAGTTTCGGTGATCGCCTGAGCGCCGCGGCGCGCGCGAAGAAGGCGCAAAAGAGCGGTTCCGCTCGAAAATGGATGTCGACGAGCAAACCCTCGCCAAACGCGAGGCGACGCGCCAGGAAATCATCGCCGCGCGCGAGGCTCGCGCCTTACGGCGCCAAGCCGCCGAGGAGGCAAAGCAAGCCAAGGAGGCGGCGGAAAAAGCCCAGCGCGACGCCAAGCTGAAGGCAGAACAGGACGCGCGCGAAAAAGAGGCGGCGGCCGAGGCGGAGCGCGCCGCTGCGCTCGAGATCGAGCGCAAAAAGGTCCGCGACGCCCGCTACGCCGCGCGCAAGGCGGCGAAAAAATAGCCGTCTCCGCCTCCGCGCGGGAAAAGCCCGGGGCTCCTTCCGATCGGACCGAATTCGGAAGACGGCGCTAGACGTTTCACGTGAAACGCCTTTGACCAGTTCGGGCTCGCGAACGGACCGTTTGAACGCCAATCCTACTCTCGCCCATCCACAGCGAGATCGAAGGTGCTGAAGCCTTCGGGATTAGTCGGGACGCTCCAGGACCTCGGGATGGCGCAACGTCCGCACGGTGTCGTGATAGCCGGCGCGCCAATGATCTTCCATCGACCGGCGGGAGAATTCAAAATCCTTGTTGGAGCCTTCGTATCTGCTGGCGCGATAGATGAGATGGGCGATGTTGTAGACTTTCTCGTCGGCCTCGGCTTCCAGCAATTTCCACTCTGGATCGTTGCGGCGATCGCCCGGCAGCTGCTTCAGCAGGCGATCGACCGCCCGGCGCAGCTGCTGCTGCTTTTTAAACTGGTCGGTACCTTGCCGGGTGCGGCTCGAATAACGGATTTCCTTGGTGCGGAGGTCGACTTCCGTAATATCGCGCGGCATCTCCCCCGCGCGCGCTCCAAAGATCGACCTGGAAGGCGAGCGTGTCCCGACGCGGCGTGCTGTCCAGCACCCATTGCAGCGGGGTGTTCGAGACGATACCGCCGTCCCAGTAAAATTCGCCCTCGATCTCGACCGGCGGAAAGCCCGGCGGCAGCGCGCCGCTGGCGATGACATGCTCCGGCCGGATCTCATGCGTCGTCGTGTCGAAATAAGCGAAATTTCCGGTTCGCACATTAGTCGCGCCGACGCTGAGCCGCATCTCTCCAGCGTTGATCCGGTCGAAGTCGACGAGGCGCTCAAGCGTCGACCGCAGAGGGGTCGGGTCATAAAAGCTCAAGGCCTCGATCGTGCCCGGGGCTTGGAGAAACGGCGGCGGCAGGCGGGGTTTGAAGAAGTTCGGCGCGCCGGCGAAAAGAACACCCGCCGCGCGAAACTGATTGATGACGCTGTGCAGATAATCGCCCTTGATCCCCCCTGGATGGAACGGAATGCCCAGGGGCCCGCCAGTGATCTCCTCCCAGAATGCGCGCAGGCGCGCCACGCGCAACTCCGGCGGGTTGCCGGCGATTAGGGCCGAGTTTAACGCGCCGATCGATATTCCCGCCACCCAATCCGGTTCGATGTTCGCCTCGGCCAGCGCGGCGTAAACGCCGCCCTGGTAGGCGCCAAGGGCGCCGCCGCCTTGCAGCAAAAGCGCGATGCGCTCGAAATGCGGGCGCTCTTTGACGACGTGCGACTTCAACTTCGATGGCGGTGGGGACGACATGACGGCACTCTGATCGAATGGAAATTCGTGTATCATCGCAGGCCTTCATGATCAATTGACTGGTGGTCGACGGAGGCGGGGCATAGGAGGAATGCCATGACGAAATTGGCGTTGGCGGCAATGGTTTTTAGCGCGCTGCTGGCTAACGGTTCGGCGCGCGCCCAGACGCCGGGGCAATTGTTGAACAAGGATTACCTGACCCCGACGGGCGAGACCGTGCCGCGGCCAGGGGGTCCGAAGGTCTCTGTATCTCCGCGCGACCGCGCCCGGGAAGAACGGGAACGAACCATAGCCAACAGCATGGACGACCTTATCGAAGGGCGCATCTGCACCAATTGTTATGGGGATTGACCGCAATTCACGTCCTTGCTCTACCTCGGGGCCGGCCCCCATTCTCGTGTCTTGCCGCCCAGGTAAGTTTTAGCCTAAGCGTGGCTAAACTATCACAGCATTGAGAGCCCAGTTGATGGTATCTTTCGCAAGATAAACGCTGCAAGCGGGCCATTCTCTAGTGAATCAAAGTATCTGCGCCTGGCGCGCCGTCGCCCGAAGGATGGCCCATGCCCGCCGTGGCGGATAGGCGCTTGGCCGGCGCCGCGCCGCCGCGCGCAGGGCGTCGCGGCGTTTTCATTGGCCGCGCGGTTCTGGCCGCGTTGCTTCCATCACTGGCGGGATGCGCCGTCGGGCCAGATTTCGTCTCTCCCGCCGCGCCGGTCGCCGATAAATATCTCGAAGCGCATAACCGCTCAATCGGCACGGGCAAGCAGGAATACCGCGACTGGTGGAAGGTGTTCCACGATCCCGTGCTCGATCGCCTGGTCGAGATCGCCTACGACCAGAACCTGACGCTGCTCAGCGCTGGGACGCGGGTGCTGCAGGCGCGCGCCCAACTTGGCGTCGCTGTCGGCGAATTCTATCCGCAAACGCAGCAAGGCGTCGGACTGACGACCTATAACCAGCCGAGCCACGCCGACGGCGCCGCCAATCCGCAGGTCCTGGTTCCGGGGCTCCAGATCACTAATTTCTGGCAATCGGAGCTCGGACTCCAAGCCGCCTGGGAACTCGATTTCTGGGGCAAGTTCCGGCGTGGCGTCGAATCCGCCGACGCCGCCTATCTCGGCTCGATCGCAACCTATGATGACGTTCTCGTCACTCTGCTCGGCGATGTCGCGAAGACCTACATCGGCATCCGCACGCTGGAGAAGCAGATCGCCATCGCGCGCGCCAATATCGTGCGCCAGAAAGAAGCGCTGCAGATCGCGCGCGACAGGTTTGCCGGAGGCGCCACGACCGAGCTCGACCCCTACCAAGCTGAGAATGTGCTTGGGCAGACCGAGGCTTCAATTCCCCAGTTGACCATCCAATTGCAGCAAGGCGAGAACGCGCTGCGCGTTTTGCTCGGCATGCCGCCGGAGCCGCTCGGGCCGTTGCTGGGGCGGGGGACCACCAAGATTCCGGTCGCGCCGGCCAAGATCTTCGTCGGTATACCAAGTGATTTGCTGCGCCGGCGGCCGGATGTGCGCGCCGCGGAATTGAAAGCCGCGGCGCAAAGCGCTCAAATCGGCGTCGCGGCGTCGGACCTTTATCCCGCGATCAGCCTCACAGGCAGGGTTGGAGGCTCCGCGAGCACCATCAATGGCGGGAAGCTGGTTAATATTTTCTCGTCGGCTGGCCTTGCCTATTCCTTTGGCCCTACCTTCCAATGGAACATTCTGAACTACGGACAGATCACCAATAATGTACGTCTGCAGGATGCGACCTTGCAGCAGTATCTCGTCGATTATCAAAACACGGTGCTAAAAGCCCAGCAAGACGTCGAGAACGGCATTTCCACTTATTTGCAGTCAAAGATTGCGGTCAATGCGCTTCGCTACAGCGTCGCGGCAGCCAATGGCGCGGTCCGCATCTCAATTCTCCAATATCAGCAAGGCACGCGGGACTTTACCTCCGTGCTGACGTCGGAGCAGAATCTCCTCACCGCCGAGAACGATCTCGCCATCGCCGAGGGCAATGTGCCGCTCGGGGTCACCACGGTCTATGAAGCGCTCGGTGGCGGATGGCAGATCCGCGAGGGCAATGACTTCGTGCCGCCTGCGACCAACGCCGAGATGCGGGCGCGCACCGATTGGGGGAATGTACTGCCGGCGCCTGGCGCCCCGGTACCGATGCCGGCGCTGTCCGGACCGACACCTGGGCTTCCCGGGCCCAAGGACGCGGGTCCGACGGTTCGCCCGCCGGAATTTTAGTATATTTTTCGCAAAAGGGCGTTTCGCCATGAAGCCGAGGTCGATGGAACATCAGCGTGCAAGCCTTGGAAGCGAAACAGTGGCTCTGCCGGCGCGGCGCGCGGGGGCTTGGCTCGGCGCCTTTGCCGCGCTGCTTCTGGCGAGCGGCGGATGGCGCGCGTCTGCTCATGCGGAGACGACGCCAAGCGCGAACACCGCGCGAGCCAGCGGCCCGGCGGCCGAGGCGATATATGCCGCTGCGCCACCGGAGGTTCCCGTCGTGCAGCCGAAGGTCCAAAATGTGACCGATGATGTCGAAGTCACCGGCACGGCGGCTTCGACCAATATCGTCAAGCTGATCGCGCGCGTCGAAGGCTATCTTGAAAAGATCCATTTCGCCGACGGGGCGCTGGTGAAGAAGGACGATCTCCTTTTCACGATACAGCAAGCTGAGTACAAGGCGCAGCTGCAGGAGGCGAAGGCTCAGCTTCTGCAGCAGCAGGCGGCTTTGGTCTATGCGAAGACCGAGCTCGTGCGCTACACGGAGCTTTTCCATAAACACGCGGCGACGGCGACCGAGGTCGATCACTGGGTCTACCAGAAGGCAGCTGCCGAGGCGGGTATCCTCAACGCCCAGGGTCAGATCGAAGTCGCCCAGTTAAATCTGGACTATACCGAGGTCAAGGCGCCGTTTGACGGCCTGATGGGCAAGCATCTCCTCGATCCCGGCAACACGGTCGGCGGCGGCGGCCAACCGACGGCGCTGGCCGAGATCACCCAGCTCGATCCGATCTATGTGAACGCGACTTTGAGCGAGCAGCAGGCCCTAGAAATCCGCGGCAACATTGCTCCGCGCCGGCTCACGCCCGCCGAACTCCTCAAGGTTCCAGTCGACGTCGGGTTAGAGAACGGGACCGGCTTTCCCTATCACGGCCACATCGAATTTGTCGCGCCGCAGTTCGACCCCACCACCGGGACCATTGAGGTGCGCAGCATTTTGAGAAACCCTGATCGCAACCTCATACCGGGGCTGTTCGTGCGGGTGCGTCTACCGAAGGGACATGTGGCTAAGGGCGCCTGCTGGTGCCCGCGCGGGCGATCAGCGAAGATCAAGGCGGCCTTTATCTCATGATCGTCAATAAGGACAATGTTGTCGAACAGCGCTATATAAAAGCGGCGCAGCAGCCTGTCGGTAATTTTCGGGTCATCAGCTCCGGCCTTGAGCCCGACGATCTTGTTGTCATTGGCGACCTCTGGCGGGTCTCGCCTGGCCTCAAGGTCGTCCCCAAGCTGACGAGCCCCGACGCTCAGTAGGACTGGCGCATGATATCGAAGTTTTTTATCGAGCATCCGGTCCTCGCCAATGTCCTGGCGATCATCATCGTGCTGATCGGCGGCGTCGCCCTCTACACGCTGCCGGTCTCCGAATATCCTAATGTCGTGCCGCCGACCGTGCAGGTCACCACGCGCTATCCGGGAGCAAGCCCGCAAACGGTGGTCGACACCGTCGCCTTGCCGATCGAATTGCAGGTCAATGGCGCCGACCGCATGCTTTACATGCAGTCGACCAGCGCCGCCGACGGCACCTATACGCTGACGGTGACGTTCGATATCGGCACTGATCCGAACATCGATCAGGTGTTGGTGCAAAACCGCGTTCAAAGCGCCTTGGCCTCGCTGCCGCAATCGGTACAAGCGCAGGGTGTCACGATCCAGAAAAAGAACACCGCGATCCTGCAGATCGTGACGCTCGATTCGCCGGACGGGCAATATGACGGCCTGTTCATGAGCAATTACGCAACGATCAATCTTGTCAATGAACTGGCGCGCCTGCCCGGCGTCGGCAACGTCACCGTCTTCGGCGCCAGTAGTTACGCGATGCGGATCTGGCTCGATCCGGACAAGCTCTATTCCCTCGGTCTCCAGCCGAAGGACGTCATCGACTTCCGTCCGCCAGCAGAGCCAGGAGGTCACCGCCGGCCAGGTCGGCATGCCGCCAGCGCCGCAAGATCAGGCGTTCCAATATACGGTCGACATCCTGTCGCGCTTCAACGACCCCTCCCAATTCGCCGAGATCATCATCAAGGATCAGACCGCCCAGGGCGGACGCCTCGTCCGGGTGAAAGATGTCGGGCGCATTGAGCTTGGCGCGCAAACCTATTCGCAGGATTTCAAGCTAAACGGGCGGCCCGGCTCCGGCATCGCAATCTTTCAGACACCGGAAGCCAATTCACTGGCGGTTGCGAAAGAAGTGAAGGCGAAGATGGAGGAGCTCGGAAAACGCTTCCCCCAGGGCTTGAGATATAGCATTCCTTTCGACACGACGATCTTCGTTAGAAATTCAATCAGCGACGTCTACACGACCTTATGGCAGGCCGGCGTTCTGGTCCTCATCGTGATCCTCGTCTTTTTGCAGAACTTTCGGGCGACGCTCGTGCCGGCGACGACGGTTCCCGTCACTATCATTGGCGCCTTCGCCGGCATGGCGGCGCTGGGCTTCAGCGTCAATTTGTCGACCCTGTTCGGCATCGTGCTGGCGATCGGCATCGTCGTCGACGACGCTATCGTGATCGTCGAAGGCGTGTCGAAACACATCGAGCGCGGCTTGTCGGGCCATGACGCCGCGATCAAGGCGATGGATGAATTATTCGGACCGATCATCGGCATTACGCTGGTCTTGATGTCGGTGTTTCTCCCAGCCGCTTTCATGCCTGAACTCACCGGGAAGATGTTCAGCCAATTCGCGCTCGTGATCGCCGTCACGGCCTTGATCAGCGCCGTCAATGCGGCGACCCTGAAGCCGACGCAATGCGCCCTCTGGCTGCGCCAAGAGACGCCGCCCGACCAGCGCAATTTCTTCTATCGCGGCTTCAATTTCGTCTTTCAGAAGGCGGAGAACGCCTATGCGTCCCTGATCGGCCGGAATGGTGCGCCACGCGGGCTTGATGGTTCTCATCGCAATCGCGCTGGCGGGTGTCGGCTTTCTGGGGCATTGCTCGATTGCCGACGGCCTTCATCCCCATTGACGATCAGGGTTATGCTATGATCGCCGTCCAATTGCCGGACGGCGCGTCGCTCGAGCGAACCACCGCGGCCTTGGCGCAGGCGACGGAGATCGCTAAGGCGACCCCTGGAGTCAAAAACGTAATCGCGATATCAGGTGAATCCGTGCTTGACAATAATGCGACGCTCGCCAATGGCGGTGTCGAATACGTCATCTTTGATTTCTTTGCCGATCGTTTGAAGGCCAAGAATCAGGATCTCAGATCGATCCTTGAAAGCATTCAGGGCAAACTCAACAATCTTCCGGATGGAAGAGGATTTGTGCTGGTGCCGCCGCCAATCCAGGGCATCGGCCAGGCGGGCGGCTTCCAGATGGAGGTCGAACTGCTTGGCGGCAGCTTCAATTATACGAAGCTCAATGAACTGACGCGGCAGATCCTCAAATCCGCATCCGCCAATCCGACGGTACAACGTTCTCTTACTACGTTCCAACTGGCGGCGCCGCAAGTCGCCGTCACTGTCGATCGCGATCGGGCCGAAACCTTGAAAGTCGCGGTTGGCGACATCTTCTCGACATTGAGCGCCTATCTCGGTTCGACCTACATCAACCAATTCAACAAATTCGGCCAATCGTACCAGGTCTATGCCCAGGCCGATTCGCAATTCCGGCTGAATCCGGAGGACATTCTCAATCTTTATGTGCGCAATAAGGATCAGCAAATGGTGCCGATCAGTTCGGTCGCCTATCTCGGCCATCAGGTGGCCCCGCCGCTGATCACGCTCTACAATTTATATCCCGCCGCGACAGTCGTGGGGGCGACGGCGCAAGGCTTCAGCTCGGGCCAGACAATGGACGCGATGGCGCAAATCGCCAAGGCGACCCTGCCGAATGACGTCACTTACCAATGGTCCGGAATGTCATATCAGGAGAAGCTGGTCGGCAATCAGCTCGTCTATATTTTCGCCCTCTCGATCCTTCTCGTCTATCTCGTCCTCGCCGGACAATATGAAAGCTGGATCTTGCCGCTGGCGGTGCTCTCGGCCGTGCCGCTCGCTCTGCTCGGGCCGGTCATCGCCTTGACCAGCCTCGGGGTCGCCAACAATCTCTATACGCAGATCGGCCTGATGCTGCTGATCGCGCTTTCGGCCAAGAACGGCATCTTGATCGTCGAGATGGCCCGCGAAGGGCGGGTCAAGGGGGGACTTTCTATTCTGGAAGCCGCCGTGGCGGCCTCTCGCTCCCGCTTCCGGCCGATCCTCATGACCTCCTTCGCCTTCATCCTCGGCGTGTTGCCGCTCGTCCTGGCGACGGGGGCATCGGCAAACGCCCGCAAATCGCTCGGCATCAGCGTCTTCACCGGCATGATCGCATCGACCCTCCTCGCCGTGCTTTTCGTCCCCTCTTTCTTCACGGTTCTGCAAAACTTCGAGGAGCGACGGAAGAGCCGTAAGAAGAAGCCCGCGGCCGAGGTGGCGAAGCCGGCGCAATAAGCGGCGCAGGCATTTGCTCGTTTTTTCAACACGAAGCCGTCACGGTCGGCGTGGACATGCTCCCGCCAGCCGGTCATCCAAAAAATGGCGCGCTTTAGCTTGGAGAAACCGCCAAACGCTACAAATTAGAGGCACAATTGGCGTTGATTCGATGGCCGCGCCGGTCTCGACTCCGAAGGTGAGCCATGGATTTTACAGCCGTCATCGAAACCGCGCGCCCGTCCGCTACGGAAGCGAATTCTTGGCTTTCTCCGCAGCGCCGGCGACGAAAAGCTCCTGCCGCGCCCGGCCGATGACTATGTGCGCTCGATCGGAAGAGGCCTGTTCTGCGTCGCGCGCAGCGAAGGGAGACTGCATCGCCGTCGCCGGCGCCTTCGTCCTGAGCGACGTCGAGCCAATTCTCATCGAGATGGGAAGTTGCTATGTGACGTCGGCGTTTCGCGGCTTCGGGCTGCAGAAGCTGCTGGTCCGCGCCCGTATCGCCGCCGCGATCGCCCTCGTCGATCCGGACGCCCGTATTCTCACGGCGATCTCTCCGCAAAATCTTGGCTCTCGCGCATCGGTCCTTAAGGCCGGTTTTGAGCCCTTGACGGAGGACGCGCGCCTGTTGACAGAGCTCTGCGCCTATTGCGCCGCCCGGCCGGGCGCAACATCTGAAAGGCTCTGCTGCTGCGACTTTTTCTACATCCCGCAACACAGGCAGCGCGACGAGATCGCCGCGCTTTTGCGCAAAGGCGAGGTGACGGTCTGGCGCGCCAATGGCGAGCTTATGTCGGTCGCGATGAAGATCGACGCCTTGAAGGAGCCGCACCGCGCGGCGCTCGCGTCCTTCGCCGGCGAGCGCGAACGGTCGGACCATGTCGGGGCCTAGGAACGGCGAGGCCGACGAAGTCAATTTCGACGGATTGGTCGGGCCGACCCATAATTTCGGCGGCCTCTCGGAGGGCAATATCAAATCGATCGAGAGCCGGGGACGCGTCTCGAACCCGCGCGCGGCGGCCCTGCAGGGGCTGGCGAAGATGCGCCTTTTGATGGAGCTGGGCGTTCCGCAAGGCGTGTTGCCGCCGCACGAGCGCCCCCATGTCGAGAGTTTGCGGCGCCTCGGCTTTTCCGGTTCGGACGCGGCGGTCGTCGCGCAGGCCTGGAAGACCGCGCCCTTGCTGGTCACGAACGTCTCGTCCGCCTCCGCCATGTGGACCGCCAATGCGGCCACGGTCTCGCCGAGCGCGGATACAGCGGATGGGCGCCTGCATCTGACCGTGGCCAATTTGGCGAGCAAGCTCCACCGCTCTATTGAGAGCGGCTTTACGGCCTCGGCGCTGCGCGCGATTTTCGCGGACCACGGGCGCTTCGTCGTCCACGACGCGTTGCCCTGCGGCGGAAAATTCGGCGACGAAGGCGCGGCGAACCATATGAGGCTCACCCCCTCGCACGGGGAGCCGGGCGTCGAGATCTTCGTCTTCGGCCGTTCCGCGTTCGAAGAGAGCGGGCCGCCGCGCCGGTTTGAGCCGCGGCAAGCGCTGGAGGCCTCAAGGGCTATCGCGCGGCTGCACGGGCTGGATCCCGCCCGCGCGCTGTTCATACGGCAGGCGCAAAAAGCCGTCGACGCCGGCGTGTTCCACAACGATGTCGCGGCGGTTGCGAACGGACCGGTACTGCTCGCCCATGAATGTGCCTTCGAGACCGGAAGCGAGGCCTTTGACACTATTGCAAAGGCGTGCCCCTTCGCGCCCCTGATTATCAAGGCGCGTGAAGCGGACTTGCCGCTGGACGAGGCGGCCCGAAGCTATCTCTTCAACAGCCAGCTGGTGACCCGGCCGGGTCGTTCAGGCGCAATGGTCCTGATTCTGCCCGAAGACGTCAAATCCTCGCCGCGCGCGCTGGCTTTCGCCGAAGGGCTGGTTTCGAGCGACGGCCCGATCGATCAGCTCGTTTTCGTGGACATCCGCCAAAGCATGTGGAATGGCGGCGGTCCTGCCTGCTTGCGCCTTCGCGTCGTTATGACTGAAAAGGAGCGCCGAGCGCTGCGGGGGCGCGTCCTCTTGGATCAAGCTTTGCTGGCGCGCCTCGAAGATTGCGTGCGGCGCCATTATCGCGATCGCCTCAGCGCGGACGATCTCAGCGATCCGAGCCTGTTGGAGGAAAGCCGCGCGGCGCTCGACGAACTCACCGCCATTTTGGACCTCGGCCCGATCTATGCGTTCCAGCGGGGGTAGCGCCGAGCCGCCGAAGGCTTTGCCGGCCCAAGCGAAGAGCACGGGCCAGCTGCACGAGCGACATGCAGGCCGTCAAAACGAAACTTAATGAAGCACAGGGGAAGATGACTTATTAATTGGGCTTAGCGACGGATGGATGGGCGTCGCGGTATTGCGCGAGCTCTGCTGTTGATGAGCGTGCGTCCAGAAATTCCAACAGCTTTGCGATCTGTCTGGCTTTGTAGAGCGCAAGTGGCCGGCATCGAGGATGTGGACCTCGCCGGGCAGATCGCGCTGATAGCGGCCGTCTCGGCAACCAGGAACGAAGGGTCGTCAGCCCAATAACACGTGGGCGGCTGGTTCAGCCGTAGCCAAGCGCTCCACGCGAGATAGTTGGTGACGTTGGTGCGGTAATCGTAGAACAGATCGATCTGGATGTCGGCTTCGCCGGGCGGCTCAGGAACGCAAACTCGTCCGTCCATCGATCGGGATCGAGTGTCTCGGGATTTGGATTGAGCCGATATGACGCTGCTTGGTGGCAGCAAAGGACGAGAAATTCGCTCGTAGAGCCGGCCTCGTTTGCGGCCGGTGGGCCCAGAACTCTCGCCGCTTCTGCCAGAGCGGGCCGAGTCCTTCGTCGTGGGCGACGGCGTTCTGTATGATGAGCGCCTGCACGCGTTCAGGATGAGCATGGCGAGCCGGAGCCCGACCGGCCCACCATATCCTGGAAGTACAGCGCATAGCGATCGAGGCGGAGCGCCTCGGTGAAGTGCTCCATCACCTGAGCAATATGATCGAACGTGTAGGAAAACACCTGGCGCCGGCGCATCGCTGTGACCGAACCCCGGATAATCCGGAGCAAGGAGGTGGTAATACGCGGCAGACGCGTCAGCAGCGGCTCGTACATCCGCGAGGATGACGGAAAGCCATGCAGGAGCAAGAGCGTCGGCGCATCCGGCCGCCCGGCCTCGCGATAGAAGATGGACAGGCCATCGACCTTACGGTGCGGTAGAACACCATTGGCTTAAAGCCAGTCGGCGCTATTTCCATGGCGTGATTGAGGGCACGGTCACGCCCGCTGGGGACGCTGCGTCCACCGTGCCGAAATCCGCCGGACCCGTAATCTCCAAATATTCCATGTCCGGCGAATAATCGAACAGATAATGGGTGATGCCCGGCCGTTGGTGCACGCAGTCGCCGGCTTCGACCAGAGTCTCCTTGTCTTCATACATGAACCGCGCCCAACCCTTGGTCATGATGACGATGTGAAAGTCGGCGACGTGCCGGTGCCAGCCGGTGCCCGCCTCCGGCGGCTTGTTGGCGCGCACCAGATGAGCGACCACTTGCCCATTCGTCGCATCGGCGATCCCGAGGTCGCGATATTCGAAGAAGTCGCGCAGCCCGTCGCCGTGGAACTTCGTGTCGTTTGGCTTGACATGGGAAAATTTGGTTTTCGGCTGCTGATCAGCATCGGCCGCTTCATTGAGATCGACGGCGCTCATGATGTTTCTCCTTCACAAAGCGAATGGGAGCGCGATGGCGCTTGAACGAATCCGCAAGCGAAAAACGTGACAGGTGCGTCCCGCTCGGACGCCCCTTTTGGGCGGGCCGCCGTTCGAAGCCGGATCGCGCCGCCCTCGGCCGGGAAAGCGCCCCTTTTCAACAGATGATGTGTTTGGATTATCGGCTAACTGGCCGCCAAGCGCCGCCGCTCTTGTCCCTGAGGTAATTCGCGAGCCGTGGGTTTTCTGCGCCATGCTCGTTAGGCGAGAATCTGACTGCACAAAAAATAGTCTCGAAGCCTAACGCCGATGCGCGGGAGGGGCGCGGCGCGGCTCATTTTCGCCCGCCAATTGGCCGCAGCGCTGATGGGGCACGACGGCGCCCATTTTGGTCAGAATTCGACCTCGAGCTCCTCCATATCTTCCGGCTCCAGCTTCGCAGCTTCAATCCATTCTTGCAGCTCCGGCATCGCCATGATGGTCTTGCAATAAGCCTCGCTCTCGGGGTCGATTTTGACGTGATAGGTCAACAGGCGGGTGACGACCGGCGCGTACATCGCATCAGCCATGGAGCGTTCGCCGAGCAGGAAAGGCCCGCCATAAAGATCGAGGTGCTCGCGCCATATTTCGGCGATGCGGTCGATATCCGCCTGCGCCCGCGACCACACGTTAAATTTGGGGAAATCGCCTTTCAGATTCATCGGCAGCGCCGAACGCAGCGGACCGAAGCCGGAATGCATTTCGCCGCTGATCGACCGGCAGCGCGTCCGCTTTTCGAGATCGAGCGGCAGCAAATGAGCCTCGGGTTTGATTTCGGCCAGATATTCGCCGATGGCGAGGGTATCCCAAATCTTCAGTCCATTATGCGCCAAATTGGGCACGAGAAATGACGAAGACAGCAGCAAAAGCTCGGCCCGCATCGCTGGATCATCGGGGGAGATGATCTTCTCTTCAAAGGGGAGGCCTGACATCCGGGTCATCAGCCAACCCCGGAGCGACCATGAGGAATAGTTCTTGCTGCTGATGGTGAGAATGGCTTCGCTCAATGAACACCTCTTCGACCGTGAACTGCAACCGTGGAGCTTGGGTTCGCTTGCGAATTCATGCAATACTGCATAGGCTTGGCGTTATCGCGGAGCATATTGCATGCCGCCCGTCGTCCTGAATATCCCTAGATGATCAATTTCTCTTCAGATTGGATGCGCTCAATGATGTATGAAGCCTACGGAGCCCAGGCTAGTATCCATGATCTTTTGCGGCCCCTCGCGTCTGCAGTGGGATCGGCGTTGCGGCTGCCCTGGCCGGTTTTCAGCCAGATCTTTACTGTCCGCAGGCTCGCCGGCGCCCTCGAAACTTTCGCCAATCTCGCCATAACCCACGAGCGCGTGCCTTTTGGCATCACCGAGGTCTCCGACGGTGGCCGCGTCGCGCCGGTTACCGAAGAAGTCGTCCACAAGACTCCATTTGCGACGCTGCTGCGTTTCAAGAAGGAGGTTGACGCGCCGGGGCCGAAAGTGCTGCTCGTCGCCCCGATGTCCGGCCATTTCGCGACGCTTTTGAAGGCGACGGTCAAGACGATGCTGCCGCATCATGACGTCTACATCACCGATTGGCACAACATTCGCGATGTGCCGAGCGCCGAGGGCGAATTCGGATTCGATCAATATGTCGATCACGTGATCGAAAGTCTTCGCGTTATTGGCCCTCCCGCGCATGTCGTTGCGGTTTGCCAGCCCTGCGTCGCCGTGCTGGCCGCGGTGTCGGTCATGGCCGAAGCCGAGGATCCGGCGCAGCCGCGCAGCATGACCTTGATGGCCGGGCCGATCGACACCCGCGTTAGTCCGACCAAGGTTAATCAGCTGGCGACGACGAAGCCGATCGAGTGGTTCGAAAAGAATCTGATCGCCGACGTGCCGCGGACTTTGAAGGGGGCGGGACGCAAAGTCTATCCGGGGTTTCTTCAGCTCGCGGCGTTCGTCAGCATGAATCCCGACCGCCATATTCAGTCTTTCAAAGACATGGCGCAGGCTCATGCCGATAACGACATGACCAAATTTCAGATCATAAAGTCATTTTACGATGAATATTTCGCGGTGATGGATTTACCCGCGGAATTTTATTTGCCGACGGTCAAGGCTGTCTTCCAGGATCATCTTCTGCCGCTCGGCAAGCTCGAAGTGCATGGCCGCGTCGTGAACCCCGCGGCGATCAGGCGCACCGCACTGCTGACCGTTGAGGGCGAGCGCGACGATATTTGCGGTCTCGGCCAAACCATGGCCGCGCAGGAGCTATGCACGAGCCTCAGGCAATATATGAAGCAGCATCACGTTCAAACGGGCGTCGGCCACTACGGCACTTTCAGCGGGCGCCGTTGGGCGACTGAAATCTATCCGAAGCTGCGCGACATTATCGAAATGACGAATCGCTGAGGCGCGCCGTAAAGCCTCATCTTTTGTCGGATCGCGATACGTCCTAAAGACGGCCGAGAAGCTCAGCCTTCTTGGTTGAAAACTCCTCCTCGCTGAGGATGTTTTTCTGGCGAAGCTCCGCGAGCTTTTCGATCGCGCTGAAAATATCGTGGGTCCCCTGACCCGCCGTCGTCGCCATGCTCGATAGCGGCTGAACCGGCGCAGCGGACCGGACCGGCGGCAGGGGTTCAGGCGCATGCGGCGCGGCCGCCGGAGCCGGCGGTCGAGCCGCGGCCGGGCCCGGCGCCGCCTCGGGCGAGACCACTTTGAGGTCACGGAGCCGCACCACGCCGTGCTGGCTGGTGAAAGTCAGCGATTGATCGCCGCTTTGCTGTTGTGAGACCCCCGAAATGTTGTGATCGGCCGTATCGTAGACAGTCACGCGGCCGCCTTGATTGATCGCCAAGCGCTGCGAGGAAGGAAAATAGGCGTATTGCAAATCGTTTTGGCTGCCTAACGAAGCGACTTTGCCCAATCCATCGGGCCACCAATTATGGCCGAAGGCTTGAGCCAGAACGCTGACGCTCGCTCCCGAAATGTTGTAATTCTGCGCTTGCCATGACGCCGGTCCTGAGGGCTTTTCGTCATGCGCGAACATCTCCGGGCGGTGCAGGGCGTTGGCGAGGTCGTTGGCAAGCGTGTCGACGCGCTGCTTCAGGCCTTGATTGAACATGTCGCCGATCATGATCATGCCGCCTTGCGACCACTGTCCCATGCCGCCGAGTTCGGGATGGTTGAATTGCGCCTGCGCGCCGTTTCCGAGCGCTATGGCGCGAAACAAGGTCAAAGCGGTGTCGCTGCTGAAGCCATTCCGGCTGGCGATATCCTCGACAATTCGTTGGCCCTCCGGGGTTAGGCCCTTCATGTCTGCGTCTCCGGCTGCATGAGAAAATGCTGTGCTTCGACAAGCGCTCCGCGCCGCGTCGAGCTGAGACGGACCTTATCATATCGCAGTGCGCAATGGTGACACGTCCGCGCGCTCGGATGCAAAAATTGCTGTGCGAAGCGGCCTCCCGCGACGCCTGTCGGACCCCTGAGCGCAAAGTAGGCCGCGGCCTATGCTCCGCGCGATGCGTTTTCTGGAGCGATAACGCGGCGGTAAAGATGCCAAGTCGCATGACCGAGTATCGGCACCACCACCGCAGAGTCCGACGAATAGCGTCGCAAAACCAAAGATCAGCGCGGCGGCGACAAGGAAAGCCCACGCCGCCATGACGACAGGGTTCATCAATACCGATCTCACGGAGGTCAGAATCGCGACGGCCGCTCCGACGTCCTGGTCGAGCATGAGAGGGAAAGAAATAACGCCGATGCTGAAGGCGACGACGGCGTAGACAAAGCCGATCGCGACGCCTAAGGCGATCAACATGTGGCCGGCGTGGGTGGTCCGAATCTCATTGAAGAACTGGCTATACGAGTGTGGTGCCCACCAAACTCCAAAAAGGGATTGATACAAGGCCTGCGCCGACGCTAGCCATAGAAGAAAAATGGCCATGAGCACGAAGCCGACCGCCAAAATGGAGGGGAAGGCGGGCGAGCGCAGAACGGCGAACGAGTAGCTCCATGAATGCGGAAGTCCCTGTTCGCGCCGCCGGCTGACCTCATACAGCCCGATGGCGGCGACCGGTCCGATAAAGGCGTAGCCGGCGAGAATGGGAAACAGCAAAGGAAGCGCGTTTTGCCCCGACGTCGACGGATAAAGGAAAATGCCTATCACCAGATAGACGAGGGCGAGAAACACGAGATGAGAAGGCATGGCGCGAAAATCGTCGAAGCCCTTGGCGAGAGCTGTTCCGATATCGGCAAAGCCGATTTTCCTGACGACCGGATAGACAGGCGCTTCGGCGCTGCCTGCGATGACGTGAAAGGTGGTCACGAGCGTTTCCTCCTTCGATCGCTTCGACCGAGCTGGCAGCCTTTTCGGCTGCGCTTAAGCAATGGCGAAGACACTCCCGCGCGAGAAGACACTCCCGCGCGAAGGGAACGCTTTCGGCGCGGCAATCGTTCCAATTGAGCGACGCGGCGAGTCGTTCAAGTGTCTCATTTGATCGATAAAGTCGTTACAATAATAAGTTCAACTCCGCTCGGGCGCAGCCACTGGCGGAAACCGGCGGAGGATCCGCCGCATCTTGGGAGGCACGTTCATGTTTGACGCAAAACAGCTTTTGGACCTGCTCGCTGGGGGCCGGCTCGGACCCGGTGCGGACGCCGCCGCCGCCAACGTCAATGAGGCCGTCGAACGCGGCAAGGCCGCCGCCGCCGAGGCCGCCGCCGCTGCGAAGGACGCCACGACTCAGGCGGCCGCGACGACGGCTTCGACGCTTTCCGGCGTTCTTGGCCAAGCCCAGACGCAGCTCGGAGGAACCCAGGCCGCCGAATATATCGGCAAGGCCAAGGAGCTGGTCGAGCAAAATCCGGTGGGCACTCTCGCTACTCTCGGCGGATTGGCGGCGCTGCTGCTCGGCACGCCGGGCGGACGCGCCACGACAGGAGGACTGGTCAAGATCGGCGGCCTGGCCGCGATTGGCGGCCTCGCCTACAAGGCGCTACGCAATTATCAGGAGGGCAAGCCGCTCACGCAGGGCGTTCCCGGCCTCGAACAGTTGACCGCTCCTGAGGATTCGAGCTTCTCGGCGCGGTCGCATACCAATGACACGGCGCTGCTTCTCATCCGCGCTATGGTCGCGACCTCCGCCGCGGACGGCGTCGTCGACGCCGGCCAGCGCGCGCAAATCCTCGGCGATATGAAAGGCGCCGGACTCGACGCCGACGCGGCTCAGTTTCTTGACGGTGAAATCCAGCATCCGGTGAGCGCCGCGGAAATCGCGAGAGAGGTCGGCTCCTCCAAAGAGCTGGCTCTGCAGGTTTACGCGGCGGCGCATCTCATGGCGCGCAGCGCCCCGGAAAAAGCGTTTCTGCAAACGCTGGCGCAGGCTTTGGCGCTCGATCCGTCGCTGGTCGCGCATATCGACGCGACCGCCGCGGGCCTGGCCGCGCGTTGAGGAGGCATGACGGTCAGATTGGCCGCCGGACGATGTCCCGCAGGCAATTCAAGCGCAAGACGACGAAAGGCGCAAGACGATGGGACTAAGACGAGCTGTGGGCAAACTGATCGCCTTGCTTTCCGTTTCCGCATTGGCGGCTGTATGTCTTTGCAGCGGCGCCGATGCCGGCTATGGGGGAAAGTGCAACCGCACGCGGCATCGCTTATCAGGACATTGCGTGTCGAGTTTGGTCGGACGTCCCAAAGACCGTACGGGAAGCACGTCGGTTGTAGCGTAATGCCTAAAACAGACGGAGCCCTGTCCTGAGCGTTCACGGTCGCTCGCGAAATCCACTTCTAACCAAATGGAGACCCCACTATGGCAACCTCGAACAAGGCGGCGCGCGCCGACGATACGACCATCAAGGCGCTGGACACGCCGTCCGATCTCGGCGGCAACGCTACGGCGGCGATCGCGGCCGAACTCAACAGGCTGGCAGCGGACGCCTTCGCGCTCTATGTGAAGACCAAGAATTTCCACTGGCATATGAGCGGGCCGCATTTTCGGGATTATCATCTGCTTCTCGACGAACAGGGCGAGCAGATTTTCGCGACGATCGATCCGCTGGCGGAGCGGTCGCGAAAGCTCGGCGAAAGAACGCTGCACTCCATAGGCCATATCGCCAAGCTTTCGCGCATTAAGGACAATGACGCCGAGTTCGTGGCGCCAGCCGACATGCTCGACGAATTGGTAGCAGATAACAGGGCCTTCACCGCATCGCTTCGCGCGGCCCACGGGGTCGCTTCGGACCATAATGATTCCGCCACGACCAGCATTCTCGAAGTCTACATCGACGAATCGGAGCGCCGGACGTGGTTTCTGTTTGAAGCGAGCCGCGGGGCCGACCGGACCGGCCACTAAATTCACTGCTTTTCGAATAAAGGCCTGCGGATCGCCGGCCTTTTTTTTCGCTCCCATGACATTCAGTTGAATTTGCTTCTCGTTCGCGAGAAGAAAATCCGGTCGTTTGCAAACGAGACCAACAAGGGGCGTTGTTCGCGCCGATGCGGATCGGGATCGACCTTGGCGGGACAAAGATCGAAGCGATCGCACTCGATGCGTCGGGCGCGGTCCTTCTGCGTCAGCGAACGCCGACGCCCCAGGGCGATTACGACGGAACATTGGCCGCCATCGAGGCTCTTGTCGATTTTCTCGAGGCGCAAACCGGCCGTCGCGGCAGCGTCGGCGTCGCGACGCCTGGCGCCTTGTCGCTGAAGACGGGCCTCATCAAGAACGCCAACAGCACGGTCCTCAACGGAAGGCCGCTCGACCGCGATCTCGAGGAACGTCTACGCCGGCCGGTCCGGATTGAAAACGACGCCAACTGTTTTGCGTTGTCGGAAGCCGCCGATGGCGCAGCAGCCAGCGCCCGCGCTGTCTTCGGCGTGATCATCGGCACCGGCGTTGGCGGCGGGCTCGTGGTCGATGGAAAGCTCGTCTCCGGGCGCAATCGCATAGCGGGCGAGTGGGGTCATAACCCCTTGCCATGGGCGCTGGACGACGAGCGCCCGGGACCCGTCTGCTATTGCGGCCAATCGGGGTGCATCGAGACGTTCCTTTCGGGGCCCGCTCTCGGACGTGACTATTTTTCGCGGACCGGCCGCGATCTGAGCGCGGCGGCGGTCGCCGACGCGGCGGTTAGCGGCGACGAAGCGGCCGCCCACTGCCTCAGGCTCTATCGGAATCGTTTAGCCCGATCGCTGGCCTCGGTGATCAATGTTTTCGATCCGGATGTCGTCGCGCTCGGCGGGGGCCTGTCGAACATTGACAAGCTCTATGCAGGCTTGCCTGAAATGATCGCGCGCTACGCGTTCTCCGACGGCGTCGATACAAAGGTCGTTCGCGCGGCGCACGGCAATTCAAGCGGTGTCCGCGGTGCGGCCTGGCTATGGCCTGCGGAGCCGGATTGAGGCTTTCCGCCGTTGCTCGCGAGGCGATCGATTTGGCATCGGCGAGGCGTAACGCCTTAAAGTCAATAAGTTATCAAATTCATCGCGGGTAACGCTTCCGCGCGGACCAATGGCAGCCTCAGGCGGACTGTGGCGCGATCGCCGCCGTCATTCCGCGCAATCGAACTCGAAAAAATCGCATCTACACCGCCTGTTGTGACAAGGCGGCAATTCGCAGATCTCTCTTCTATAGCAGCAAATGTTGCGCGCGCCGCATGAGTCATTGGAAAAAAATTGGGTAGACCTAAACGCGTATTGGAGACAAATATTGAAAAAGGAAGTCCCGCAATGGAAAAACGAGCGGTGTAAAGCGCAGGAGCAATAGCCTGTGGCGCGGTGGAAGGGGAGGGCTGGTGGGCGCTAACGCCGGTTCTTCCCCGTCTCGCCAAGTGCGAGACGACACTACGAGGGTGCTGACGCGCCGATATATTGCGGCCATCGGTTCGAATAGGCAGCGAGCACATCAATGACGAGGAGACGATATCGTGACATAGGCGGCCGGCTCTGTATGCTCGGCTATCCCATCACAATCCGCCCGCTATTCCAGACGTTCCTGGTCAACTCCGCCTATCATGACATCAAGCGCCATTCCTTGACCCGAGAAGGCGCAGCGGCCGTCGCCGACGATCTCGCCACAGAGATTGATCTGATCTCCGAGACGATCGAGGCGCGGCTTAAGAACGATCCAGTCCTGAAGGCAGCGCCGGATGATACACTGCGGCGTCATTGATCGTCGGTCGAGGAAAGGCCGAGCCTCTCCTGAAGAGGGCGGCGCCTTCCACAAACATTTCGCCCGTCACTCCTGACGGCGATTTACTTTCTGACGCCGTTTGGGAGGCTCCTCCACCGGATCGGCTCCGGGTCGCCTTAAACAAAAGCTGGGTCGTCTTGATCGCTTCAGCGTCGAATGCTGCGGCCTGGCATGTAATTTGCTTGTGCATGCAGCCTTGGCCTCGGCGTCAAGCCTTGCCAAGTCGCTTGCGACTTTTTGCCCGATTGCGGGCGTTGGGGAAAACCCGAAGTGTAAGGCTGAAGAAGTGCGAGGAGCGGGCCGCATCTGCGGCCTCTAAATGCGCGTGAGGTGGTGTAGTTGATCATGACTGCTCGTATTCTAGCACTAACAACAGAAGTTCGTAATGGATTGCTCAATCGCAAGGCAGCTCTCAGGCAGACGGGTGGATTGTCCTTGCTTCGGTGCGTCGAGTGGGGTCAAGTTGCCGCGACCGCTACCGAAAAAGCCATTGCTCAAAGTATCGAGGAAGGCGGGAAAACGCTCGACGTGTCTGCTCCGATCCGACCTCGGCTTGAAGGTCCCCGTTTTTTGATACTAGTAACAGGACCTTAGTTTTATGACAGATATAAAAGATTTTATGTCCGATGAAGCGCGGGAAGCGATGAAGAAGGCTTATACTGACGCGGCAGATTTGGTGCTTGATCTTTACGACCTGGTCGAAACGGGAAAAATACCGCCAGCTAGAAACGAGCTGGAAGCGCTTCAAAGGGCGGCGAGCATGATTTCGATCATAAAGTCGGTCGTCTAAGGTCTTGAATTTCGCCCGTTGTTGGCCGGGTGGCCGACCGGCACGCAACGCATGGCACAAGACATGGAGTGCGGCGGCTGGCGGAGGCGGGGGAGCTGCGGCTTTCAGACTTTGAACGCAAATTCACATTCACGTAACGCCTGAAGCGGTCGGACGGGAAATGTTGCCGCTTGTCAACAAAAACGCCGCGAGCATGTGTGAAAAGTGACGCCGCGCGTACGCGCGCACGAGCCGTTGTTCAGCCAGAGACGGACGGGACCTTTAGCTTAGGCTGCATTGAGGTAACAACCGGCTGGCGCGGTTGAAGAGCCGCAATCGTTATTCTGCGCTACGTTGGCTTTGTCCCTAACGCGTATGCCCCGCGCGTCCGATCGGCGCTGTTCTCGGGCCGCTCCGGCGTCCTTCGGTTGCATCACGGTCTCATAAACGCGCGCGATCGATTCCGGACCGATGCTGACCTCGCCGCGAAACGGATTGTCGAGCTCGGCGACGAGGAAAATGACCGCGCCGAGAATGGCCGCAAGGACCCCGCCGAGGATCAGATGCACGTGAATTTCCATGTCCTGCATCCAGATCAGAATGATGTTCAGCAGGGCGCACAAGGCGACCACCCACCAAAGCACCGCCGGCAGGCCAGTCGTGACACTTGAAAGCCGCGCGCGACCATAGCGAACTTTTTCATCGTACTGCCGGAGAGTTTCCGCATGGATGATCTTTTCGCTTTCTTTGCTCGGCTCGAAGCGTAACAAAGTCTGAAGGACCGATGTGATGAGTTTACTGCCGTCCGTTGGCACGACGCCTTTGCGCTGCTGGTCCCAGCCTTCCTCGATCGTGTAGCGGGTATATTCGCGTAATCCATCCTGCAACTGGCCCCGGATCGGTTGCGGATAGCCGCTAAAATTGCGATAGAGCGCCGAGAGGCTGGAGGCCTCCTTGTCGACAATATCGCCGACCGCGGCGTAATTCTGGTAAGTGGCGACCGCAAGGAGGCCGAGCAGGATCCCGAATATCACGAAAAAACTCGACAGCGCGAGGCTGACCATTTCGTTCGCGCGCTCGTCCCGATAAATCCACGAATGAACCGTCGCGCGCATCAGAAAAATGCCGATCCAGGTGAACCCGACAAACACGCCGCAGAACAGGAGCCCGATGGCCCAGCTCGGATAGTCGTAGATCCAATACCATCACGCGCCGCCCCCCTTATTCGCCGCTTGTCAGCCCTCGCCCGCTATCGCTTCACGCAAGACAATGGCTGCCGCCTGATGAAGACTAGCGCGACGTAATCAGCGTTGATGGCGTCCTTCAAATTGGGGAGCCAGTCCTGGTACTCACGCGTTTGCCGAGACGCTCAGCGCGGTTGAGATCTCGGCGAGCGTCGCTTTCTCCGCGTCGCTCACCGCAACACCGCCAAATCCGAGGAAACCACCCGATGTCGCCGCCTCGGCCACAGATTGTGCGATGTGTCGCAACCACGTCTTGAAAGCGGCCGCGTCGGCGGGCGCTTTTGCGTCGAGCAGAGCGGAAACCTGGCGCAACAATTCAATGGCCTTTGCCCTGACGTCGGCAGGCTTGATGCCGGTAAACATGGACTTCATACTGTCCCGGGCGGATGTTCTGCCCTCCGAAGTTTCAAAATCTGCGATCACCGCCTTGATCAATTCATCCGCGGAGGGATCGGATTTCGCCGCTAGGAGTTCTCGCGCGCTCGCCATGCCTTCCTTGAGCGTTCCGAACAGGCCGCTGGGTTCCGCCGCCGAAACGGCTATCCCCGCCACCATTGGGCTTTGCAGGATCTGCTTCCATTCCTCGGGGGTAAAGCTCGCCTTCGTTACCATTTTGGTCTCCCTTATTGTTCAATGATAGCGCTGTTCGGCTAAAAAGCAGATGCCCCACGCACCTGACGCCGCGATGTCGCGTTAAGTGGTCCCTACCCAAGAGGATTGTCAGTTCAACAGGCGCAAGTCCACTGTCGCTTGACATTGATTTCCGCCGCGGTCTTGTGACCTACTGTTGTCGACCCGCAGGGGACTGGCGCGGGGAGCGACGGTTCCCGCGCCGATGGTCGACGTCCTAGGACCTGATCACGCGATAAGCGATGCGGCGATTGTGGAAGCGGCCTTCGTCTGTAGCATTGCTATCTATCGGGTCGGCACTGCCATATCCCTTCGCAACCAACAGGGACGGATCAACGCCGGCGTGGATCAATACGTTGCGAACCGCGTCGGCGCGTTGCTGCGACAGCAGCACATTCGCCGCTGCATCGCCGGTGTTGTCGGTGTACCCGGCAATCTCGATCACGGTGCCCGGCGCCAGCTGCTTGAACCGGGCGGCGGCGTTTTGCAGAAGCGTCATAGTTCGCTGGGGGCACCACCGAGTCGCCTGTCGCGAAATTGACGATCGACTGATTTAAAACATTGACGAGGTCGTTGGCCTCAAAGCCAGCCTTCAGCGACGTCAACGATGTAGCGAACTTCAAGTTGGCGTTCGACACCATGTCGCTGAACTTATCCCCAAGAGCGGCAGCCTTTTCGCCAGCGGTATTTCCGAGGCCCATGGCTTTGTCGGCCAGGGCGCCGATCGAGAGGCCGCCAAACAACCCCTTAACCGCGTTTATGATCCGATCACGATCGGCGCCGGCGACGCCGCCAAGGTTGAACGAATTGCCGTCAAACACCGCATGCACGCCTGGCAATTTGAAGTTTTCGAGCGCCGCACGAAGGTTCGTTAGCCACGGCGCCGAGCCGCGATTTGGATCAATGCCGATATCGCCGCGGATATGATCGGCGCCAAACACCGCCCTCAGCGCGTCGGTTATAGAGGTGCGCGTCGCTTCGTCATGCACTGCGCCTGAGTAGCGAATGGTCCCATTGTCATTGTTGATGTCGAGGCGGGGGGGAACCGCCGGCGCCGGCGGAACCACAGGCTCGCGCTGGGCGACGGGAGTGACGGGAAGCGGCGCGTGACTCCGGCTCGACAAGTACCAGGAGCCGAGCCCGATCAGAGCGGCGGCGGCGAGCGCCGGCCAAAGCCAGCGCGTTGGGGCCGGTTTGTCAGGGACGACATTGATGCGGCGCGGAGCGACTTGTTCAGCCGCCCGCGGGGCGGCGGCCGGCGACACAAACCTTGTTATTTCTGAAGGAATGCTGGTCGGGACCACGCCGCCGGGGGTGAGCGCGCCGATCACTTTCGGCAGGATATATCCGATCGCGGTCGAAACGGCTGATCCGCCGAGACCAAGCTTACTGGCGATGCCGCCGAGAACGCTGGAGCCAACCACGCGTTCGAGCTGCTGCGTCGGCAGGGCCGGCGCGTCGGTGCGGCCGAGCCAGGAGGCGACTTCGGAGCCAAGACCGGCCGATTTGAGGGTTTCGAAGAAGCCAGAGACGCCGCCAGGCGATCCGACGACCAAATTCACGACTTCCCGCACGAGGGGAGCAGCGTTCGCGCCGAGCCCGAACCGGCTGGCGACATCGTTGATGAGCGCGTCAAAGAGAGCCATTGCTGTTATCTCCTTAGTTAGAGGTTGAAGAAAGGCCTTTTGGCTACAATTCGAGTGCGGACGGCGGGCGATGGCATTCAGTCTGGATTGTGTCTAACTTCACCTTTCCTATTTCTGGTTCGTGAACTCATAGGCGAGGCGCATCGAATCGGGCCCACGGGCGGCGTGCGGCTTAGCCACCCCACGTGCAAAAGCAAATTGATGGGCCGCGGCCGGATCCAAATTATTTCCCCAATTGACCGCCCACGGACAATGTTAAGGACAATCTTCAATTAAATGCAACTCAAGGCTCTTGAACCGGGAATTGGGGATGCGCGTCGGGGTTAAGCGCGCCTGCACGACAGCAGCCCGAGCCGAAGTTTGAGTTTGGCTGTTCCAACACGGCTGGCCTTCACGGCCGACGATACTCCTGATGTCGGGGATTGATACCGCCCGCCGCCGACTTTTATGAGGGGACGTTTCCCGTTACAGCACAATCGGCACTGTCACATTCAACCTGAAACAAGGTTGGCGCTGGATGTTGAGGTCGGCGCCTTGAAGGCGAAGACCGGCTGGTGGATACCGGCGGTCTTGGCGCGACTGCGGCTAATTCGACGAATGTCACTAATGGGTGTCCGCGTCCAAAAAGGCTCGGACGCAATGGCGCCCTATCGCGTTGACGGTTTGCTGCCGAGCCAGCGCCCAAATCGTTCCTTGAACCGACTACCCCGCCGTCCTGGAGGCCTTCGACGGCTTCGCCGCTGCCGGCTTGTCTGCGACTTCCTTCGGCGGTCCTTTCCCGGAAATCGGGAGCAGCATTTCACCCTGACCCTGTATCCTCTTACGCGGCTTCTTCACCGTGGCCGGCTGAACAGTTTTCGGCTCGTTGGCCAGGCTGCGCTTGAGCGCCTCCATCAAATTGATGACGTTGCGGTTCTCGGTAGAGGTTGCTTTGATCGCTCTTGCCGGCGCGCCCTCCTGTTTAGACTTAAGCATCGCAACGACGGCCTCTTCGTAACGATCCGTGAACCGAGACGGATCGAAATCGGATGTCTTCGAGTCGAGGATGTGCTCTGCGAGCTTCAGCATTTCCTCTGGGATCACGATGTCAGGCAGATCGCCAAAATAAAGGGATTGGTCGCGGACCTCGTACGCAAAGCGCAGCGTGGTCCCTAAAAGCCCCTTGTCCCAAGGCTGCAGCATGATGATGCGCTCGCGCTTGGCGAAAACCACCCGGCCGATGGCGACCATCTCCTTGCCGCGCATGGCCTCTCGGATCACCGCAAAGGCGTCCTGCCCGACGCGATCGTCGGGAATGAGATAGTAGGGGCTATCGAGAAAGCGCTCGTCGATCTGTGCGCGCGGGACAAAACTGCCGATGTCGATTGTGTGGTTGCTTTCGATGGCGATCGCATCGATCTCGTCGTCTTCGACCGCCACATAGGTGTGCTTGGCGACCTCAAACCCGCGGCCCTTGTCCGTCGTCTCGACCACTTCTCCGGTCTGCTCGTCGACCAGCTGCTGCTTCAGCCGATTGCCGGTCTTTTTGTTAATCTGCTTGAACGCCACGCGTTCGGACGAGGATGCCGCGCTATAGACCGCGATCGGGCAGGAGACGAGCGAGAGCTTGAGATAACCCTTCCAGTATGGACGAGACGGCGCCATTTGCCACTCCTACGCAACGCAAAGCGATCTCCAATCTGAGCGTTGTGGACAAAGAGTCAATCGCCCGTGTCGGCAATGGGGGCGGCCCGATGAATGCGCGAGACGCCTCCACCGCCAGTCTACCAGTCCAAGCCGTTACGCTTTTGATATAGGTGCGAATATCTTGAACAGTTTAGGCTGATTTCAACCCTTAAACGTCAGATTTGAGCTATCGAATGGCCCGGTGAATTGAATACAGCGGTGGCGGCGCTTCGCGTCGCAAATGTCATCGCACTGTCACTTACGGCGCTTAGCCTAAAGGGGTGGGGAACGGTCTGCCCACGCGCCGGATGCCGCTTACCGGCAATCGACGCCCGGTTCTTGCCTGCTTGCCGCTCGCGGACGGCGACGAAAACTAGATCAACAAAGATTTCCTTCTTGACGGTCCTGTGGCGGAACATGCTTCCCGCTCCGGGGCGCTCCGGTGTGAATTCCCGCCTTTTCGGTTATTGGCTCAAGACACGGAACCACAATATGAAGCGTAAATTCGTTGTCATTGCAGCCATGTTGGTCATCGCCGCGCATAGCTCGCAGGCTGGGGCGGCCGACATGCGCCTGATCGGTTCGGGGGCCAGCTTTCCGTTTCCGATCTATTCGGCTTGGTTCAAATCCTTCAGCAGGCAAACCGCAGGCGTCACGGTCGATTATCAGGCGAAGGGAAGCGGTGCGGGCATCCAGGACCTGATCAACAACACGGTGGACTTCGCCGCGAGCGACGCGGCGATGACCCCCGACCAGATCGCCAAGGTCGCCAACGGCGTCGTTCTTCTGCCGATGACCGCCGGCGAGATCGTGCTCGCTTATAATCTTCCCGGCCAGCCAAAGAACCTCAAGCTGCCGCGCGACGTCTATCCGGACATTTTCCTCGGCAAGATCGCCCGGTGGAACGACCCCCGCATCACGGCGGCGAACCCCGATATCAAACTGCCGGATCTGCCGATCACCGTGGTCAGGCGGTCGGATTCGAGCGGCACGACATTCGTCTTCACCAAACATCTCTCTGCGATCAACCCGGCGTTCAAGGAGACGGTCGGATTCGGCACGAATGTCAATTGGCCGCAGAGCGATAAGATGGTCGCCGCCCCCAAGAACGACGGCGTAACGGCCACGATCAAGCAAACGCCTGGAGCCATCGGCTATATCGAATATGGCTACGCCAAGCTGACCAAAGCCGATTCCGCGGTTTTGCAGAACAAAGCCGGCAATTATGTTCCGGCGGGTAGCGAGGGCGGAGCCAAGGCCCTCGCCAGTGTCGATTTCCCTCCGGATCTGATCGCCTGGGTCGACGACCCGGCTGACGCCGGGGCCTATCCGATCGCGTCCTTCACTTGGCAGCTGTTTTACCAGAAGCAGGACGCGCAAAAAGCCGAGTATCTTCGCCAGATGGTCAACTATGGATTGACCGACGGGCAGAAGATTGCCGATGCCATGGGCTACATTCCGCTGCCGCCCAGTGTCGTTGAAAAGGTCAAAGCGGCTTCCGCCAAGATCCAATAGGTAGGGCCTTTTTTGCCGCGTCGCCCGGCTTGGCGGCGCGGCGCGCCGGGTCAAGACAGGCTGCAAGAATCCTAAAAGAGGTCGTCGGTGTCGGTCCAGTTTGTACTTTCAGATACAAAGTCCGTTTCCAAGCCGCCGTCGAACGCGGCCTATTTTGTGGATCGCGCCTTCTTTTTTGCCGCGGCCGCGGGGGCTTTGGCGATCATCGCGCTCGTGATCTACATCCTATGGGAAATTGGCGGCCAAGCGGTGCCGGCGATCCAGAAAAGCGGCGCTTCCTTCCTCGTCGGCACCAGCTGGGACGTTCAGGGCGCCTCGTTCGGCATTCTGCCGCAGATCTGGGGCACGCTCTACAGTTCGCTTCTCGCTCTGCTGATCGGCGGATTCATCGGGGTTACGATCGCGATTTTTCTCACCCAGGATTTCCTGCCGCCTCAGTTGGCGGTCGCCTTTCGCACACTGATCGAAATGCTGGCCGCCATTCCGAGCGTCGTCTTCGGCCTCTGGGGCATATTCGTCGTCATTCCTTTCATTCGGCCGGCGGCCAACTGGCTGCATGAGACTCTCGGCTTCATCCCGTTCTTCGGAACTTCGCTCAGCGGACCGGGGATGCTGCCCGCGGTGATCGTGTTGTCGATCATGATCCTGCCGACTGTCGCCGCGATCTCTCAGGACGCCATCGGCCTCGTTCCGTATAAGATTAAGGAGGCGGCCTACGGCCTTGGCACGACGCGGTGGGAAGCCATTCTCAAAGTCATCGTTCCCACGGCGGCGGGCGGCATCTCCAGCGCGCTGGTCCTCGGCTTCGGGCGCGCGCTCGGCGAGACCATGGCGCTCGCCATGTTGATCGGCAACGCCAATCAGATTTCGCTCTCGCTGTTTTCACCCGCGAACACCCTGGCCGCTCTGCTAGCCTCGAACTTTCCGGAGGCGGCGCAGGTCGAGCGGCAAGCTCTAATGTATGCGGCGCTGGTGCTGCTGGCGATCACTTTGGTCGTCAACGTCATCGGCACGCTCATTTTAGCCTGGACCTCGCGCAAGATGACGAAAGCATGATGATGAAGGCGAAAGAGGCACAATCGTTTGACCTGGGGCGCAATTCGTTCGAGCCGAGGGCGCTTTGGAGCGTATTCCTGACGGTCGGCGCCGCGCTGGTAGCGGCGCTCGGCGCCGTTCCGCTCGTTTCCGTCCTCTACATGCTGATCGTCAAAGGCGGGGCCCGGCTAAACTGGGAGCTTTTCACGGAACTGCCGCCGGCCGGATTTGAACTCGGCGGCGGCATCGGCAACGCCATACAGGGCACATTGGTCACGGTCGCGATCGCCTCGATCATCAGCATACCAATCGCGCTGCTCGCTGCAATCTACCTCGCCGAGTTTCGTCCCGACAGCAAAGTCTCCGTGTTGGCCCGCTTCCTGTCCAAGGTGCTGACGGGCTTCCCCTCGATTCTCGCCGGCGTTTTCGTTTACGCCGCCGTCGTTTTGCTGATGGGCACCTATTCGGCCCTCGCCGGCGGCATCGCGCTCGCCGTTCTCATGCTGCCGACCGTCACTTTGACCGCCGAGGGGGCCATGCGGATGGTGCCGCAGCGGATGAAGGACGCAGCAATCGGAATGGGCTGCACCAACGCTCAGGTCGTCTGGAGCGTGACGCTGCCGACCGCGTTGCCGAGCGTCGTCACCGGCATCATTCTCGCGGTGGCCCGCGTCGCCGGCAAATCCGCGCCGCTCCTGTTTACAGCTCTTTTCAGCAACTACTGGCTGCGCAGCCTCAGGGAGCCGACCGCTTCGCTGGCGATCCTGATTTTCAACTTCTCGAGCATGCCGTTCGACAACCAGATCGAGCTCGCCTGGGCGGCCTCGTTGGTGCTCGTGTTGATCGTGCTCACCTTCAATATCCTCAGTCGCTTCATCGGCCGCCCACAGATCTAAGGAGAATTCAATGTCGAGCGCGACATCTCTTGAACGAACGCCGGCGGGCAATTCAACTAACCTTGCGATGGACTGCCAGGTGGACAAGATTTTCTATGGCAAATTTCTTGCCGTCAGGGACAGCAATGTTCCCATCGAGAAAGGCAAGATCACCGGATTCATCGGGCCCTCCGGCTGCGGCAAGAGCACGGTGCTGCGCAGCCTCAACCGCATGAATGACCTCGTAAAGGGCTTCAAGCTCGAGGGAAAAGTAAATTTCCTCGGCCAGGACATCTACGCCGGCGCGGTCGACCCGGTGGTCGTGCGGCGCCATATCGGAATGGTGTTCCAGCAGCCCAACCCCTTCTCGATGAGCATTTTCGATAATGTGGCTTTTGGCCTCAGGCTCAATCGCTTCAACGGCGACCTCGAGAAAAGAGTTAAGCAGGCGCTGACCCGCGCCGCGCTTTGGGACGAAGTCAAGGACAAGCTGAAGGCGAGTGGCCTCTCTTTGTCGGGCGGACAGCAGCAACGCCTGTGTATCGCCCGCGCCGTCGCGACCGAGCCGACGGTGCTGCTAATGGATGAGCCCTGTTCGGCGCTCGATCCTATCGCCACTCGCCGCGTCGAAGAGCTGATGCTCGAGCTCAAGAATGACTACACCATCGCGCTCGTCACTCACAACATGCAGCAAGCCCGCCGCGTCGCCGATGTGACGGCG
Source organism: uncultured Alphaproteobacteria bacterium (assembly GCA_963789645.1). GTDB lineage: Bacteria > Pseudomonadota > Alphaproteobacteria > Rhizobiales > Beijerinckiaceae > Methylocapsa. The sequence continues at coordinate 123,390 of CAWBLM010000016.1, forward strand.
TTTTTCTCCGTCGATATCTCACAAGGAGGGCGGACCGGCCATCTGGTGGAGATGGGCGAGACCGACCAAATCTTCGACGCGCCGAGAGAGAAGCTGACAAAGGAATATATCCGCGGCGAATTTAGCTAATCCGGGACCTTGAGGAACTGATCATGCTATCTCCGCGCACGCTGATGACCAATGCTGCGGCGATCTTCATGGGCGCTCTCTCGATCGCCGCCTCGGCCGGGCCCGCCCCCGTGATGGCGGCCGGGCTTCCGCTTCAGGGCGCCGGCTCGACCTTTTCGGCGCCTCTTTACGAGAAATGGATCGCCGAGTTCGAGCGGACGCATCCGTCCGTCTCGATTCACTATGACGCTGTCGGGTCGGGCGAGGGCATCGCGCGGTTCCGCAGCGGCGCCGTCGATTTCGGCGCGAGCGACGTACCTTTGTCCGCCGCCGACGCCGCGACCATCGAGCGCGGCGCCATCCAGACGCCAAGCACCGCCGGCATGATCGTGCTGGCCTATAATCTTCCCGGCCTCAACGGCCAGCTGAAGCTGGCGCAAGACGTTTACGTCGACATCTTCCTGGGGCGGATCCGAAACTGGAACGATCCCCGGATAAAGGCCGCCAACCCGGGCCTTTCTCTGCCCGACATGAACATAGCAGTGATCGGCCGCCTGGATGCGAGCGGGACGACCTACGCTTTCACGCGTCATTTGGCTGCGGTCAGCACGCAATGGAGCGATGTAGGGCCGGGCGTTGGCAAGATCGTGGCGTGGCCGCACGGCGCGATGCTGGCGCGCGGAAACGAGGGCGTCGCCGCGCGCATCAAAATCAGCGAGGGGTCGATTGGCTATGTCGAGTTCGGGTTCGCCCATCGCCTCGGCCTTCCCGTCGCCGTGCTACAGAATAAAGACGGCCAGTTCGTCGGACCGACCGATGACGGCGGCGTCGCCGCTCTCGCCGCTTCGGCGGGCTCCGGGCTCGACGGACTGGCGCAATCTGTAGCAAATCCGGCAGGCCCGCGCGCCTATCCGATCGTCACCTACAGCTGGCTGCTGCTGCATCAAACCTACCCGGCCGAACGGGCGCAAGCGCTAACCTCTTTCGTCAAATGGGGGCTCGACCAAGGCCAGGCATTCGCCGCGCGCCTCGGATATCTCGCTTTGCCCACCGATGTCGCCGATCTTGGGAAGGCGGCGTTGTCGGGCGTCAAGGTTGCGGACGGGCCCGGGGACTGAATTGGCGGCGCTCAATCTTCCCGCCATCAGGGCGGCGCTGCGCGAGGTGCAGCGCGTATTTCCCGATATCAACAAGGAGCTGTTCGACCGGCGCGATCCACTCGACGATGACGTCATCAGTAATATGCTTGAGGGCTACGCGCTGGTCGATCGTCTGATCGACGTGGGCGTTGATATTTTCGCCATGGGCCATCTAAATCATTGGCTGGAATTGAATGCAGTCGTGCTCTGCGGCGGCGAAGCCGGCGTCCGGTCACGCTATCACCGCCTCATGGCGGAAACCGACAAGCGCTTCTACGAGCAACCCAACGGTGGCATTCGTGATGTCATGGATTGGTATAACCTCCATCACGACAAAAGCGTGTGGCGCCGCACGGCCGGGGTGTACATCCGGATTCTGAGCGAGCCGCAATTATTTATCGAGGGCAATCACCGGACCGGGGCGTTGATCATGTCCTATCTGCTCGCGCGCGAAGGCCGGCCGCCATTCGTGCTGACGCCGAAGAATGCGCGCGAGTTTTTCAACCCCTCGTCCGTATTCAAGAAAAGCAACAAGAACAGCCTGGTGATGCGCCTCAAAATGCCGGGGCTAAAAAAGGCGTTCGCCGACTATCTTCAAGTTCAAGCGAACAAGGCGTTTCTGATACGCAGCAATGGGGACCGCGAATTGGCGGGACCGCCCGCGCCGTGAGACCTGTTTTGCCGGGCGGCCATTCCGGGTCAAACGGCTTCGGGCGCTCATGGAAAGGTCGGCAAGGTTCCACGCTCACTGCGCTTGGCGTTTCTCAAGTTGGAGGACGAGCATGTGGAGCTGCATGTCGGCCGGATTGAGCGCGCTGAGTTCGCGGGCGTGCCCCAGCGCGGTCGGCAGATCGCCTGTCTCCTGCGCCATTGATATGAGCGCCACGAGGATGTCGCGGTCGGCCGGATGGCGCTCATGCGCCGCCTCGAGGAGTTTCATAGCTTCGACCGGCGCGCCGGTCGAGTTGAGAGCGATCGCGTAGACATAAGCGTAGCGCGCATTTTCTGGCGCGAACTCGGTCGCCTTGCGTAGTTGATCCAACGCCTCGACGTAATTTTTCTGGCGCACCAATGCGAGGCCCAGCGAATGGCGGACCTCGGCATTGTCCGGCTCGATCGCCATCGCTTTGCGCAGGAGGGCGGCGCTATCCTCATTCATGCCGCGCTGGCGGTCGAGATCGGCGAGATTGACGAGCGCCGGCACGAAATTTGGGTCGAGGCGCAACGCCGTCAGATATTGCGTTTCAGCTTCGCCCGCCCGCCGCTGCCTGGTCTCGAGCAGCCCGAGATTGAGATGCGTCTCCGGCCGATCGGCGTCAACCATCTCGGCCGCGTACAGCTCCAGATAGGCGGCGGCGAAGGCTGTCTGCTGCTGCGGCGTCATCGACCGCGGGTCGACCCCCGCCAAGGCTCGGGCAGCCTCGATGCGCACGGCGCGGACGGAATCGCTGAGGAGGGGGGCGGCGGCTGCCACCATTGCAGGGGAGGGCGTAGCTGACAGCGCGCGCGGCGCGGCGGCGCGAACGAGCGCGTTCGGATCGCTGAGAGCCGCCTTGACGGCCGCCTCGGATTGCGGCGAGGCATAGCGCGGCAGAAGCGCGAGAGCGCTGGCTCTCGCGATCGCGGGCTGGCTGGCGTCGGCAATGAGTTGATCGAGCTGGCGCTCGGCGTCAATCGCGCCGGTGCGGCCGGCGTTCAAGGCGACGCCATAGTGGCTCCTCGTCTGCCGGCCCTCCGGGAACCACGCCGCGACCGAGCGCGCGGCCCATTCGGCGCCCTTGTCGGCATGGCAGGACGCACAGGCGTTCGGCGCGCCGATCGCCGTCGTGAGATCGGGGCGCGGAACGCGAAGACTATGATCGCGGCGGTCGTCGACGACCATGTAGGTCTTTGCGGGCATATGGCAGTTGACGCATTGCGCGCCCGCGCCGCCGGGCTCGTGATGGTGATGCGAGGCGACGTCGAACTTCGCCGCCAAATGACATTGCCCGCAGAGCGCGTTGCCTTCGGCGCGCAGCTTGAGATTATGCGGGTCATGGCAATCGGAGCAGGTGACTCCGGCATGATACATGCGGCTTTGCACGAAGGACCCATATTCGAACACTTCGCCGTCGATCTGGCCATCGGCGTGATAAAGGCCGGGTTCGAGCAGGGCCGGCAGGTTCGAGTTCGAGAAAGGGCGCGCCGATCCGGGCGCCCTCGGCGAGGACTTTTCGGCGCGCATGGCATCCGGCGCAGATGTCGAGTTCTTGGGCGTTCGAAGGCGTGGCGCGTTGCGCGACCCCGGTCTCAGGGTTCATGCGCCACACGCCTTCGGCGACGGGCGGAAGCCATGTCGTAAGGCCCATATGCTGGTCTTGCGGCTCCGCGGGCGCGGGCTGCGAGCCAGCCGCTCCGCCCTCGGCCTTGGCTTCGGCCCAAGCGACATGCTGGGAGCCCGGGCCGTGGCAGGCTTCGCAGGAAACATTCACGTCGCGCCACGTTGTCGCATAGGAGTTAGCGCCGAGGTCGTAGTTTTTCTTGAGGTCAGTCGAGTGGCAGGCGGCGCATTGATAGTTCCAGGTCTGATCGCGCCCGGTCCAGTGCAGCCGGTCGCCGGCCGGGATCGTCTGGCCCGGATAAAGGTAGATCCAGCGCTGGCCACCCTGGTCCTTAGCGCGCGCGTCCCAAGCGACGCCAAGCGCCTGATAGCGCCCGCCGGGAAAGGCGATCAGATATTGCTGCAGCGGATAGACGCCGAATGTGTAGGCGATCTGATAGTCGTGCGGCGCGCCGTCGGGCCCTTCGGTCCGCACCGTGAACGCGTCGCCTTTGTGGGCGAACGTGGTCGTCACGCCATGATGGGTGAGGCTCGCATCAGCGAAATCGCCGAGCACGGTCGCGGAGGTCGCGGGTTGCATGGCCATGGCATGGTGCGAAACCGCCCAGCTTTGAGCCTGCGCCGCGTGACAGCCGGCGCAAGCCGCGCCGCCGACGAATTCGGGGTCAACAGTGCCGGCGGCGGACTTGGCGCCGTCCTGCTGCGCAAGCGCGGGGGCGACGGCCAGCAAAAGGCAAATGAACGCGAAGAACCAACGAGACTGCATCCGCATCCTTTTATAGAGAGACGGCAGGGCCTCCAAGGCGCTTGCGTTTGAGCGTATGGGCTCCTCCGGCACGATTTGCCCAACGGCAGGCGGATCGACTATCAGCCAAACAGCACTTCGACGGCCGCTTCAAGGTTTTCCGCAATCGCCGTTGGCGGCGAGGGCAGATGCGTCTCCTGGCCGGGCCGGTATTTCCCTGTCCTCACCAGGACGCCAAGGAGACCCGCCGCCATCGCTCCGCCGACGTCGGCTTCCGCGTCGTCGCCGATCATGACGACGTCCCCGGCTGCACATCCCAGGCTTTCGACGGCGAGCTTAAAAAACGCCGGCGACGGCTTGCCAAGCACGGACGCCGTCCTGCCGGACCCAAATTCGAGCGCGGCCACGAACGGACCGGCGTCAAGGCTCAGTTCGTGGTCGCGATCAAGGAAGTTCCGGTTCTTCGCCAGCGCCAGAAATTCCGCGCCATGGACCAGTTTCCGATAGGCCTGATTGAGAAGATCGTAAGTAAAATAGGCGCCGGCGTCGCCGACGACGACAGCCTCGCCCCCGTTGGTCGAGAGCCCGGCGAAATCTTCAGCCAGGTCCGGATGGACGACGAGCAGGGGCTTTAGGTTCTGGCGGGCGAGAAAATCTCGCGCGATGCTCGCCGGCGTGAAAACGTCCTCGCTCGAAACCTCGAGCCCGAGGCTGACCAGATCCTCGACAATTCTGCGCCGCGGGCGTCGCGTCGTATTTGTCACGAAGCGCAGCGGAAGGCCGAATCTGCGAATCTGGCCGACCGCCTCAAGCGAACCCGGCAAAGCCGCATTGCCGACCGAAACGACGCCATCGATGTCGAGCAGCACGCCTTTGACCGAGTAGGCTTCCTTGGGCTTGGTCGTTTGCGTCACGGGCGCCTCTGATTCATCTAATGGCACGTTTGAAAACGCGCGGCCCAACCGCCCGATCGCTGAAACAGGATTGCGCTCGAGTTGGCGGGCGAATTCGCGGGCGGTTTTTCTGTTATCATGGCAAAGAGCGTCTATATTCAAGAAACGCGCCGCCGCTGGTTTTCCCGCGCCCACTTTTTCGGCGGCCGCCGACAAAAGGCTCGACTCCCGCGCCATGACCGCAGACGACGACAAGGCGGAGCAGGTCGAAAACCTGCTCGCAACTCCCAATCTGGTCGACGCGCTTGAAAGCGAGCCCTTCCGGCGCTTTCTCGATCAGGTTCCGGTCGCCCTTGTTGTCGCGAAGGCGGAGGAGACGGAACGCATCGTCTACGCGAATCCCGAATTCGAGAAACTGTCCGGCCAGAGCGCCGCCGAGATCGAAGGTCAGCCTTGGAGCGTCTTGCACGGGCGTGAGACGGAAAAAGATGGGGACCGCTCCCTTGGCTCGGCCATCATGGAAGGGAGCGATCGCGTCGGCGCCTTCACGATTTCGCTTGCCGGCGGAGATGCACTTATCGTCGATGTCTACTCCAACACCATTGAAGACGACGACGGGACGGCGGTGTTCCGGCTGGCTGCCCTGGTCCCGACGCATGGCGAGGCGGAGGACGCGCGCGAAGACCTCGAGCGGCAATTGCGCGAGAAGGATACGGCGCTCCGGGAAATTCAGCACCGTGTGCGCAACAATCTGCAAATGATCGCGGCTCTGATCCGCTACGAGGCGAGGACCGCGAGAGACAAAGACGCCAAATCGCCGTTCAATGAAATAGCCGGCCGCATCGAGGCGCTGCAATTGCTATACAAATCGCTCGGCGAGGAGAACCGCGGCCAGGAGGTCGATCTTGGCGCCTATCTCAGTCAGATCGCCTCGGCGGTGATGCGCGCCCATGCGAGGGAGGGCGTGCGGCTCGATCTCAAGGTCGACGCCTGTCCCGTGTCGGTCAACATCGCGATGCCGACTGGCCTCGTCGTCAACGAACTCTTGACCAACGCCCTGAAGCACGCGTTTGAAGGCCGCGAGGGCGGCGTGATCTCCGTAAGATGTCTTGCCGACGACTCAGGCTGCCGCGTCGAGATCGCCGACGATGGCAATGGCTTGCCGGAAGGCGTTGAATGGCCGCGGCGGGGAAAACTCGGCGAGCTGATCGTCCGGTCCTTGCTCCAAAACGCCAAGGCGACGCTAAACGTCGACTCGCGCCCCGGGCGCGGCCTGCATGTAGTGATCGCTTTCGCCCGCGCGGCCGCAGCGTCAGAGCCTACCCCGGCGGAAGCTTAGCAGGCGTCCGTCGAGACATAAACCGGCGATTGCGCGCTCCCCGTCTCCATTCTCGCAGGGCTTGACGGCTTCGCCCCCCTATCTGGCCCGACAATCATCAGGGAGTTGCTTGTTTTTGGGCTGGGGGAAGCATAAGTTCTGCGCTCAAACATGCGCGTCGAGTTGCGCTTTTGTAAAGGGATTTCGCCATGGGCGGACTTTCGATCTGGCACTGGCTTATCGTTGGCGCGGTTATTTTGCTGGTCTTCGGCGGGAAAGGCAAAATCTCCGACATTATGGGCGATGTCGCCAAGGGCATCAAATCCTTCAAGAGGGGCTTGGCGGAAGAAGAAGAGAAGCCCGAGGCCGGGCGGCCCGCGGACGCGCCAATACGCAGCATCGACCATCAGAGCGTTGGCGATGCGGGTAAGGTCTCGGAAACTCGCAAGATCAGCTAGATCCGGCGGCCGCAAGGCCTTTCGAGTCATATTCCCGCATGTTCGATTTCGACGCTGGCAAATTCATCATCATCGGAGTTGTGGCGCTGGTCGTCATAGGGCCGAAGGAGTTGCCGCGCGTGCTGCGCGAGCTTGGCCAGGCGGTCGCCAAAATGCGGCGCATGGCGGCGGAGTTCCAAAGCCAGTTCATGGAAGCGATGCGCGAAGCCGATGTGGCCGACGTCAAGGCCGAGGTCGACAAACTTGCGCAAAGCGCCAAGATCGACGCCGCCTTCGATCCGGTCATGGAGATCAAGAACGAAATCAAGGGCGCGATCGACAAGCCGGCTCCAGCCGCCACGCCAAGCGCCGCCTCAACGTCCGATTTGGCTACGGCTGAGGCCGCTCCGTCCGTGAGCCGCTTGGCCGTTGCGCCTCCCTCGGAGGCGCCGGCCCACGCCGACGAGCCGGATGAGATCGCGCTGGATCGTGGCCCGGGCAATGAGGCAAAAGAGCCCGATCCAGTGATCGAGGCCGAAATGCAGGCTCTGGCGAAGGCCCTCAAGACCGAGATCGAGAGGCCCCGCCGCGAGGTTGAGGTAGCGCATCCCACGCTGCGCCGGCCGGCCACGCTCAAAAGCGGCGCCGCACTCAAAGACAGCGTATGAGGCGCGTTAACTTTCAAGCGCTCAGGAGCGATGCGAAAATTCGCGCGCGGCGGCCCGGACGACGCCAGAGCCCCGATCGGATTTCGTCAGATGCCCGTCAATCCGACCGCCCAACAGCGCGCCGCGCCGAGTGTTAGCCGAGTCTCATATGACTGACGCAGATATTGAGGCGACGAAGGCGCCTTTGCTGGATCATTTGATCGAACTGCGCGCGCGGCTGATCAAGTCGCTTGTCGCTTTCTTGTTGATGTTCTTCATCTGCTTTTTTTTCGCCCGAAACATCTATAACATCCTCCTGCTGCCGTTCGAGCGCGTCGCCGGTCCTGACGCGCGGCTGATCTACACCGCGCCGCAGGAATATTTCTTCACCCAAATCCGGGTCGCGATTTTCGCCGCGGCCTTTCTCTCCTGTCCGGTGGTCTTCTCGCAAATCTACGCCTTCGTCGCCCCGGGGCTCTATAAACACGAGCGCCGCGCCTTCGCGCCTTATCTGATTGCGACGCCGATTTTCTTCGTTGCCGGGGCGCTGCTCGTCTATTTCGTCGTCATGCCGAATCTTTTGCACTTCTTCATCGGCATGCAGCAGGCGAAGGAGCCGGGCAGGGCTCAGATCGAGCTTTTGCCGCGGGTCAGCGAATATTTGTCTTTGATCATGACCTTGATCTTTGCTTTTGGCGTGACCTTTCAACTGCCTGTCGTCTTGACCCTCCTCGGCCAGGTCGGGATCATCGATTCGGCCTTTTTGCGCGACAAGCGCCGCTACGCCATCGTGCTCGTGTTCGTCATCTCGGCGGTGCTGACGCCGCCCGACATTTTTTCGATGCTCGCGCTTGCGGCTCCGGCCCTGCTTCTTTACGAGCTTTCCATATTGGCGGTTCAGATGATGGAAAAAAAGCGGGCGGACGAAAAGTCCGCGGGAGCGACGCCAGCGACCTGAAGCGAAACTTTGCACAACGTCGAGCCTTGAGCGCTCGTGGTGAGGAGCGCCTGAAAGGCGCGTCTCGTGCCTCGCGAGCCTCAGGAAGGGCGTTTGCGGCATTGGAAAGAATTAATGTACGATATCAAATGGATTCGCGACAATCCTGATATTTTTGATAAGGGGAGGGAGCGGCGCGGGCTCGAACCCTTGGCGGCCGAACTGTTGGCCCTCGACGATGTCCGCCGCGCAGCGATCGCCAAATTGCAGGCGGCGCAGGAACGACGCAACGCCGCCTCAAAGGAAATCGGCCGGGCGATGGCGGCGAAAGACCAGACGAAGGCCGATGCGCTGATCGCGGAGGTCGCGGAGCTCAAGGAACACCTTCCCGCTCTCGAAGCTGAAGAGCGCGCAGCAAACGCTATGATTGATAAAGTCTTATTAGAAATTCCTAATCTACCGCTTGAGGACGTTCCCTTCGGCCGCGACGAAAATGACAACCGCGAGCATCATGCCTCTGGCGAGAAACCGCGCTTTTCCTTCGATCCTGCCGAGCATTTTGAGCTCGGCGAAGCTTTGGGACTCATGGATTTCGAGACCGCGACGAAATTGTCCGGAGCGCGGTTCGTAGTGAACAAAGGCGCGCTGGCGCGGCTGGAGCGCGCGTTGGGCGCGTTCATGCTCGATCTGCACACGGGCGACCACGGCTATACCGAAGTCAATCCGCCGATTCTTGTGCGCGACGACGCTATGTTCGGCACGGCGCAGCTGCCGAAGTTCGAGGACGATCAGTTTTCAACTGATGTCATCAACAAATATATACGGAAACATTATCGATTGGTCGCTGAAACTGTGGGGTATGGATACCGGTTGAACCCACCAAATCCAACTGGAGCAAGTGTCCGTGAAATATCCGAAGCGGAGCGTCCGCCAGAAACTCCGCCGCTCGTCCAGAAAATAGTTGAGAAAGAGCGCCTCTGGCTCATCCCAACCGCCGAAGTCCCCCTCACCAATCTTGTCCGCGAATCAATCCTCGACGAAAGGGATCTTCCCCTCCGCGTCACCGCCTGCACCCCGTGTTTTCGGCAGGAAGCCGGCGCCGCAGGGAAAGACTCGCGCGGCATGATCCGCCAGCACCAGTTTACGAAGGTTGAACTGGTCTCCATCACGACGCCGGAGCAAGGCCTCCCCGAGCATGAGCGCATGCTAAGCTGCGCCGAGGAAGTGCTAAAACGCCTCGGGCTTGCCTATCGCGTGGTCACGCTCTGCACCGGCGACATGGGCTTCGCCGCGCAAAAAACTTATGACATCGAGGTCTGGCTGCCGGGCCAGGACCGTTACCGCGAGATTTCTTCCGTGTCCGTCTGCGGCGATTTCCAGGCGCGGCGGATGAATGCGCGCTACCGGCCGGAGGGGGCCAAAAGCACGCGCTTCGTGCATACGCTCAACGGATCTGGCGTCGCGGTCGGCCGCGCGCTCATCGCCGTTCTCGAGAATTATCAGAACGAAGACGGCTCGATCGCCGTGCCGGAGGCGCTGCGACCCTATATGGGCGGCCTCGCGCGCATCGAAAAAGCGGGTTGATGACGCGACGATGAATTTGCTGCGGAAAGGGGTTGACGCGCAAACGGGACGTCACTAAGTTCCGCGCACTTCAGACAGGCCGTAGGTTTTTTCGTTTCGGGGCGTCGCGTCCTGGACCTATCGAAATCTAAACGCTGTCGGATTCAGCGACGTAAAGTCACAATAGATCCGGGGCCCGTACGCTACGGGACATCCTGGATCGCCGAGAGGCAAGACCAGGGTTCGTCCGTGGTCCTCTGCGTGGACCCAGCGCCGAAAGCCTTGAACGGCTATTGGCGCTGATTTTTTCGCGTTTTTGCGCGCCGTCCGGGCGGGCGAAGCGGGGTTTCTGACGCTAGGGCGTTTCAGGCGAGGGCATCCGCGCTTTCGCCTTCAATTGTATGGAAAGACGAAGCATGCCGACGATCAGTCAGTTGATCCGCAAGCCGCGACAGGAAAAAATCTACCGGGAGAAGGCCCGCCATCTCGGCGCCTCGCCGCAGAAGCGCGGCGTCTGCACGCGCGTTTATACGACCACGCCGAAAAAGCCGAATTCGGCTCTGCGCAAAGTCGCCAAAGTGCGGCTCACCAATGGTTTCGAGGTGATTGGCTACATCCCCGGCGAAGGTCATAATCTGCAGGAGCATTCGGTGGTGATGATCCGCGGCGGCCGCGTCAAGGATCTGCCCGGCGTCCGCTATCACATTCTGCGCGGCGTGCTCGACACGCAGGGCGTCAAGAACCGCAAGCAGCGCCGTTCGAAATATGGCGCGAAGCGGCCGAAGTAAGTGGCCGATTGGCCGGTCAGTCCTGGCCGCATTTGGAATTGAAGGTCTACGGAGTGTAACGAAATGTCTCGCCGCCACGCCGCCGAAAAGCGGGAAGTCATCCCCGATGCGAAATTCGGGGATGTCATTCTCACCAAGTTCATGAACTCGATCATGTATGACGGCAAGAAGTCGGTCGCTGAGGCGATCGTCTATGACGCTTTCGACATCATCGAGCAGAAGGCCCGCGCCGAGCCGCTCGCGGTCTTCAAGCAGGCGCTGGAAAACGTCGCTCCGGCGATTGAAGTCCGCTCTCGCCGCGTCGGCGGCGCGACCTATCAGGTTCCGGTCGAAGTGCGCACCGAGCGCCGTCAAGCGCTGGCCATCCGCTGGATCATCACGGCCGCGCGCGGACGCAACGACAAGACGATGGTCGATCGCCTGTCGGCCGAATTGATGGACGCCGCCAACAATCGCGGCAATGCGGTGAAGAAACGCGAGGACACGCATCGCATGGCGGAAGCCAACCGCGCCTTCGCGCATTATCGCTGGTGAGGAATTTTGAGCGTTTCGCGCTTGAAAGGGTTTTATTATGCCGCGCAGCCACAAAATTGAGGACTACCGCAACTTCGGCATCATGGCCCACATCGATGCGGGCAAGACGACGACGACGGAGCGCATCCTCTATTATTCGGGCAAATCGCATAAGATCGGCGAAGTGCACGACGGCGCTGCGACCATGGATTGGATGGAGCAGGAGCAGGAGCGCGGTATCACGATCACCTCCGCCGCGACGACCACTTTCTGGAACGGCAAGCGCCTGAACATCATCGACACTCCCGGCCATGTCGACTTTACGATCGAGGTCGAGCGCTCGCTGCGCGTGCTCGACGGCGCGGTATGCGTGCTCGACGGCAACCAGGGCGTCGAGCCGCAGACCGAAACCGTATGGCGCCAAGCCGACAAATATCATGTTCCGCGCATTGTGTTCGTCAACAAGATGGACAAGATCGGCGCTGATTTTTATCGCTGCGTCGAGGAGATCAAGACCAAGGTTGGCGGCCGCCCCGTCTGCATTCAATTGCCGCTTGGCGCCGAATCCGATTTCAAGGGCATCATCGATCTGATCCGCATGAAAGCGGTCGTTTGGCAAGACGAGGCGCTCGGCGCCAAATTTGCCGACGCTGAAATTCCCGCCGACCTCAAGGAAAAGGCCGATGAATACCGCCATATCCTTCTGGAAACGGCGGTCGAACTCGACGATGATGTGATGTCCGCTTATCTCGACGGCGTCGAGCCGGACGAGGAGACGCTGAAGCGGCTGATCCGCAAGGCCGTCCGTCACATCGCCTTCATCCCGATCCTGTGCGGCTCGGCCTTCAAGAACAAGGGCGTGCAGCCCCTCCTCGACGCCGTCGTCGATTACCTGCCGTCGCCCGTCGATCGCGAAGCGATCAAGGGCGTCGATCTCGCCACAGGCGCGGAAGTGGTGCGCCTGCCGCGCGACGAAGATCCCTTCTCAATGCTCGCCTTCAAGATCATGGACGATCCTTTCGTCGGCACGCTGACCTTCGCGCGCGTCTATTCGGGCCACGTCGAGTCCGGCACGACCGTTCTGAATTCGACCAAGGACAAGAAAGAGCGCGTCGGCCGCATGCTGCTCATGCACGCCAACAACCGCGAGGACGTGAAGGAGGCTTACGCCGGCGACATCGTCGCGCTTGCCGGCCTCAAGGACACGCGCACCGGCGACACACTTTGCGACATCAACAAGCCGGTCATCCTCGAGCGGATGGAGTTCCCGGAGCCGGTCATCGAAATCGCTATCGAGCCGAAATCGAAAGCCGATCAGGAAAAGCTCGGCGTCGCCCTGGCGAAGCTCGCAGCGGAGGACCCATCCTTCCGCGTCTCGACCGATCAAGAATCCGGCCAGACCATCCTGAAGGGCATGGGCGAACTGCATCTCGACATCAAGGTCGACATCCTCCGCCGCACCTACAAAGTCGACGCCAATGTCGGCGCGCCGCAGGTCGCTTATCGGGAGCGTCTGACGAAGCGCGTCGAGATCGACCATACGCATAAGAAGCAGTCCGGCGGCAGCGGTCAGTTCGCGCGAGTCGTCATCGTCTTCGAACCGAACGAGCCCGGCGCCGGCAATGTCTTCGAGTCGAAGGTCGTCGGCGGCTCGGTGCCGAAGGAATTCGTTCCCGGCGTCGAGAAGGGCATCAACAGCGTCATGGGCTCCGGCGTTCTTGCCGGCTTCCCGGTCGTCGACGTCAAGGCGACGTTGATCGACGGCGGCTTCCACGACGTCGACTCGTCGGTGCTCGCTTTCGAAATCGGGGCGCGCGCGGCGTTCCGGGAGGCACTGCAGAAGGGCGGCACCGTGCTGCTCGAGCCGATCATGAAAGTCGAGGTGACGACGCCGGAAGACTACACCGGGTCGGTGATGGGCGATTTGCTCGGACGGCGCGGCCATGTGCAAGGGCAGGACATGCGCGGCAACGCGGTGGTCATCAACGCGATGGTGCCGCTGGCGAACATGTTCGGCTACGTCAATCAGTTGCGGTCGTTCAGCCAGGGCCGCGCCAATTACACGATGCAATTCGATCATTATGAACAGGTCCCCGCCGGCGAAGCCGCGAAGGTCCAGGCCAAATACGCTTAAGCAGCGAGCCAAGCGCTAAGCGATCTAGAGGAGCCACACGATGGGCAAGGAAAAATTTAAGCGGACGAAGCCGCATTGCAACATTGGCACGATCGGCCATGTCGACCACGGCAAGACGTCGCTGACGGCTGCAATCACCAAGGTGCTTGCTGAAACGGGCGGCGCGACCTTCACCGCCTATGATCAGATCGACAAGGCGCCCGAAGAAAAGGCGCGCGGCATCACGATCTCGACCGCCCACGTCGAATATGAGACGAAGAAGCGCCACTATGCGCATGTCGACTGCCCCGGCCACGCCGACTATGTGAAGAACATGATCACCGGCGCGGCGCAGATGGACGGCGCGATTCTGGTCGTTTCCGCCGCCGATGGCCCGATGCCGCAGACTCGCGAGCACATCCTGCTTGCGCGCCAGGTCGGCGTCCCTGCGCTGGTCGTCTTCATGAACAAGGTCGACATGGTCGACGACGAAGAGCTCCTCGAACTCGTCGAACTCGAAGTGCGCGAGCTGCTGTCGAAATACGACTTCCCCGGCGACGACATTCCGATCACCAAAGGTTCGGCGCTTTGCGCGCTCGAAGGCAATCAACCGGAAATCGGCCATGACGCCGTGCTCAAACTGATGGACGCGGTCGATGACTACATTCCGCAGCCCGAGCGTCCGGTCGACCAGCCCTTCCTGATGCCGGTCGAAGACGTGTTCTCGATCTCCGGCCGCGGCACGGTGGTGACCGGCCGCGTCGAACGCGGCGTCGTCAAGGTCGGCGAGGAAATCGAGATCGTCGGCCTGCGGCCGACCGTCAAGACGGTTGTCACCGGCGTTGAAATGTTCCGCAAGCTGCTGGATCAAGGCCAGGCCGGCGACAACATCGGCGCGCTGTTGCGCGGCACGAAGCGCGAGGACGTCGAGCGCGGCCAGGTGCTGTGCAAGCCGGGCTCCGTGAAGCCGCACACCAAGTTCAAGGCCGAAGCCTACATTCTGACCAAGGACGAGGGCGGCCGTCATACGCCGTTCTTCACCAATTACCGGCCGCAGTTCTATTTCCGCACGACGGACGTGACCGGCGTCGTCACCCTGCCGCAGGGCACGGAGATGGTGATGCCCGGCGACAATGTCACAATGGACGTCGAGCTCATCGTGCCGATCGCGATGGAGGAAAAGCTCCGCTTTGCTATTCGCGAGGGCGGCCGGACGGTCGGCGCGGGCGTCGTCGCTTCGATCACTGAGTAACGCGGAAATCGAGCGTTGCGATGAAAGCTCCCAGACTGGCGCGTTCGACGCGCCAGACGAGCGGGGGCGTCAAGGGATAGGATAAAGCCGGCGAACCGGATGTTCGGACGCAGGCCGACAGGGATTGAATTATGAACGGCCAAAATATCCGCATCCGCCTCAAGGCATTCGATCATCGAATCCTGGATTCTTCGACGAAAGAGATCGTCTCGACGGCGAAGCGGACGGGCGCGCAGGTTCGCGGCCCCATTCCGTTGCCGACGAAGATTGAGAAATTCACGGTGAACCGGTCGCCCCACGTCGACAAAAAGTCACGCGAGCAGTTCGAGATCCGGACGCACAAGCGGGTGCTCGATATCGTCGATCCGACGCCTCAGACGGTGGACGCTTTGATGAAGCTCGATCTCGCCGCGGGCGTCGATGTGGAGATCAAGCTTTAGCGCGGTCGGGCTTTGAGAAATGAAGAACCCTTCGGTCGACGGCCATTTGGCTGGGTCATGCTGGGACTTGAAGGATTTAACCATGCGGTCAGGTGTCATCGCACAAAAGCTCGGCATGACGCGCGTCTTCAGCGACGTCGGCGAGCATGTGCCGGTCACGGTTTTGAAGATCGACGGTTGTCAGGTCGTCGCGCACCGGACCAAGGATCGGAACGGCTATACCGCGGTGCAGCTCGGCATCGGTCGCGCCAAGGTCAAAAATGTGTCTAAGGCTGAGCGCAGCCGCTTTGCTGTCGCAAAAGTCGAGCCAAAGCTGAAGCTCGCCGAATTCCGCGTCGGAGAGGATGCGCTTCTTCCGGTCGGAGCCGAGATCACGGCGGATCATTTCGTCGTCGGTCAGTTCGTCGACGTGACGGGGACGAGCACGGGCAAGGGATTCGCCGGTCCGATGAAGCGGTGGAACTTCGGCGGTTTGCGCGCAACGCACGGCGTTTCGCTGTCGCACCGCTCGCATGGTTCGACCGGCGGCCGTCAGGATCCGGGCAAGACCTTCAAGAACAAAAAGATGGCTGGCCATTTGGGAACCGAGCGGGTGACGACGCAGAATTTGCGCGTCGTCCAGCTCGATATCGAGCGCGGCTTGATCCTCGTCGAAGGAGCGGTGCCCGGCACCGCCGGCGGTTGGATCTATGTGCGCGACGCGGTGAAGAAGGCGCTTCCGAAGGAGGCGCCGAAGCCCGGCAAATATCGTCTCGCCGAGCTCCGGCGAGAGCGATACGGCCGAGGCCGAGGCCGAGACGGGAGCGGAAGCGTGAAGATCGACATCACTTCTTTGAACGGCGACGCCGCCGGGTCGATCGAGCTCGACGATGCGATTTTTGGCCTGGAGCCTCGTCAGGACCTCATTGCGCGCATGGTTCGCTATCAGCTAGCCAAGCGCCGCGCCGGCACGCATAAGACGTTGGGCCGAGCCGAAATCGCGAGGACCGGCAAGAAGCTTTACAAGCAGAAGGGCACCGGCTCCGCGCGGCATGGCTCGGCGCGGGTGCCGCAGTTCCGCGGCGGCGGGCGCGCCTTCGGGCCCGTCGTGCGTTCGCATGCGCACGACCTGCCGAAGAAGGTGCGGGCGTTGGCTCTGAAGCACGCGCTGTCGGCCAAGGCGCAAGGACGGCGGCATCATCGTCTGGTCCGAGGCCACAGCCGCCGACGCCAAGACCAAGGGCTTGAAAGCGAGCTTCGCCAGGATTGGCCTGACCAACGCCCTGATCATCGACGGAGCGGAGCCGGAGGCGAATTTCCGCCTCGCCGCGCGCAACATTCCGCAGATCGACGTGCTGCCTGTGCAGGGCATCAATGTGTACGACATTTTGCGCCGGGACAAACTCGTTTTGACCAAGGCGGCGATCGACGCCCTGGAGGCGCGTTTCAAATGAGCAGCCGTAAGCTTGCGCTTGATGCGCATCACTACGACGTCATCATCGCTCCGGTCATCACCGAGAAGGCGACGCTCGCCGCGGAGGCCAACCAGGTGATCTTCAAGGTCCGCAGGACCGCGACGAAGCCTGAGATCAAAGAGGCGGTCGAACGTCTGTTCGACGTCAAGGTGACTGGCGTCAACACGCTGATTCGCAAGGGCAAAAAGAAGACCTTCAAAGGCACGCGCGGCGTCCAGTCGGACGTCAAGAAGGCGATCGTGACGCTGGCGGACGGCCATAAGATCGACGTCACGACCGGTCTTTGAACCTTGGAATTTTGAGGATTGCGCCTATGGCACTGAAGACGTTCAAACCGGTCACGCCGGGCCTTCGCCAGCTCGTGATCGTCGATCGCGGCGACCTTTACAAAGGCAAGCCATTGAAGCGGCTGACCGAGGGCAAGCCGTCGTCGGGCGGGCGCAACAACAACGGCCGCGTGACCGTCCGTTTTCGCGGCGGCGGCCATAAGCAGAGCTATCGCATCATCGATTTCAAACGCCGCAAGCTGGACATTCCGGCCAAGGTCGAGCGGATCGAATACGATCCGAACCGGACCTCCTTCATCGCGCTCCTTCGCTACGCGGATGGCGAGCAGGCCTATATCATCGCGCCGCAGCGGCTTGGCGTCGGCGATGAGGTGATTTCGTCGCTGCAGGCCGACGTCAAGCCCGGCAACGCCATGGCGCTCGCCAACATGCCGGTCGGCACCATCGTGCATAATATCGAAATGAAAATCGGCAAAGGCGGCGCGATGGTCCGCTCGGCCGGCACTTTCGCGCAGGTCGTCGGCCGCGATCAGGGCTACGTCATCATTCGCCTCAATTCAGGCGAGCAGAGGCTGATCCACGGTCAATGTTTCGCCACCGTCGGCGCGGTTTCAAACCCCGATCACATGAACGCATCGATCGGCAAGGCCGGTCGAAGCCGCTGGCTCGGCCGGCGTCCGCACAATCGCGGCGTCACCATGAATCCGGTCGATCATCCGCATGGCGGCGGCGAAGGCCGCACCTCGGGCGGCCGTCATCCGGTGACCCCTTGGGGCAAGCCGACCAAGGGCAAGAAGACGCGCTCGAACAAGTCCACAACGAAATTCATCGTGACCTCGCGTCACAAGAGCAAGAAGAAGGGCTGATCATGGCTCGGTCGATCTGGAAGGGCCCGTTCGTCGACGGCTATCTGCTGAAAAAAGCGGACGCCTCGCGCGCCTCGGGACGTTCCGAAATTATCAAGATCTGGAGCCGTCGCTCCACCATTCTGCCGCAGTTCGTCGGGCTGACCTTCGGCGTCTATAACGGCCACAAGCATGTCCCGGTCATCGTGACCGAGGAGATGATCGGCCATAAGTTCGGCGAATTCTCACCGACGCGGACCTTTCATGGCCATGCGGCGGACAAGAAAGCCAAGAGAGGCTGATCATGTCCAAGGAGAAGACGCCGCGAGCGCTTAAAGACAATGAGGCCAAGGCGGTGGCGCGGATGCTGCGCGTCAGCCCGCAGAAACTCAACCTGCTTGCCCAGCTCATTCGCGGCAAGAAGGTCGATCGCGCGCTGGCGGATCTCGAATTTTCCCGCAAGCGGGTCGCTTTCGACGTCAAGAAGACGTTGGAGAGCGCGATCGCCAACGCCGAGAACAACCATAGCCTCGATGTCGACGATCTCATCGTGGCCGAGGCCCATGTCGGCAAGGCGCTGGTGATGAAGCGGTTCAGCGCGCGCGCGCGCGGCCGTTCAGGGCGGATCGAGAAGCCGTTCGCGAATCTGACCATCGTTTTACGCGAAGTTGCCGCGGCGGCGGAGGCCTGAGGAGAGAAATGGGACAGAAAGTCAACCCGATCGGCCTTCGGCTCGGCATCAACCGGACCTGGGATTCGCGCTGGTTCGCTGGCAAGGGCGAATACGGCAAGCTTCTGCACGAAGACATGGCGATCCGCGAGGCTTTGATGAAGAGCTTGAAGCAGGCCGCCGTGTCGAAGATCATCATCGAGCGCCCGCACAAGAAGTGCCGCGTGACGATCCATTCGGCGCGTCCCGGCGTCGTCATCGGCAAGAAGGGCGCCGACATCGACAAAATCCGCAAACTCGTCGGGAAGATGACGGACAGCGAAGTCGTCATCAACATCGTCGAGGTGCGCAAGCCCGAGATCGACGCGACGCTGGTCGCGGATTCGATTGCGCAGCAGCTGGAGCGCCGCGTCGCTTTCCGGCGCGCAATGAAGCGGGCCGTGCAGTCGGCGATGCGTCTTGGCGCCGAGGGCATCAGGATCAATTGCTCGGGCCGTCTCGGCGGCGCCGAGATCGCCCGGCTCGAATGGTATCGCGAGGGGCGCGTGCCGCTGCATACGCTGCGCGCCGACGTGGATTACGGCACCGCGACGGCGCACACGGCCTACGGCACCTGCGGCATCAAGGTGTGGATCTTCAAGGGCGAAATCCTCGAGCACGATCCGATGGCTCAAGACAAGCGATTGGCCGAGCAGGATCACGGCGGCGGCGAACGACGCCGCCGCGATCGCGACGCTGCCTGAGCGGCTGAACATCTGAGAGTTTTTGAATCATGCTGCAACCCAAGCGCACCAAATTCCGCAAGGCCTTCAAGGGCCGCATTCGCGGCGCCTCGAAGGCCGGTTTCGAACTGAACTTTGGCCAGTTCGGGTTGAAGGCGCTCGAACCCGAGCGGATCACCGCGCGTCAGATCGAGGCTGCGCGCCGCGCCATGACGCGTCACATGAAGCGCGCCGGCAGAGTCTGGATCCGGATCTTCCCGGACGTTCCGGTTTCGAAGAAGCCGACCGAAGTGCGCATGGGTAAGGGCAAGGGCGCCCCGAATTCTGGGCCGTTCGCGTGGCGCCAGGCCGCATCATGTTCGAGCTCGACGGCGTGCCGGTCGAACTTGCGCGCGAAGCGCTTTTGCTTGCGTCGGCCAAGCTGCCGATCAAGACGCGCTTCATCCAGCGCATTCAGGAATGAGGGGAGCGGCAGTGAAAGCGAAACAGCGTTTGTCCGATCTCAAAGTCATGTCCGGCGATCAGATCGAGCAGGAAATTTTGAACCTCAAGAAAGAGCAGTTCAATCTCCGCTTCCAGCGGGCTACCAGGCAGCTCGAAAATACCGCGCGGGTGCGGGTGGTTCGCCGCGACATCGCCCGTTTGAAAACGATCGCTGCGCAGCTGCGGAGCGGGACCGCAAAATAGGTTTTCGCGGGCTCCGCCCGTTCCGAAAAGAACAGGTTTGAAAGACTATGCCGAAGCGAATTCTCCAGGGCGTCGTGGTCAGCGACAAGCAGGAAAAGACCGTCGTCGTGAAGGTGGAGCGCCGTTTCACGCACCCGCTCTTGAAGAAGACGGTGCGGCGGTC
This sequence comes from uncultured Alphaproteobacteria bacterium, assembly GCA_963789645.1. Lineage (GTDB taxonomy): Bacteria > Pseudomonadota > Alphaproteobacteria > Rhizobiales > Beijerinckiaceae > Methylocapsa. Next base: position 143,431 of record CAWBLM010000016.1, read on the forward strand.
GAAGAACTATCATGCGCACGACGAGACGAAAGCCTTCAAGGTCGGCGATACGGTTTCCATCGAGGAGACCAAGCCGATTTCGAAACTCAAACGGTGGATCGTTCTGCCGGCGGAAAACGCATGAGGCCTTGAACCTGTTTTTGGACGCTGGGAGGCGGTCTCCTTCAGACGAAATCCGCGGCCTGTTCGCCACGGAACCCGCTCTGACCAGAAAGGTGTGAAACGATGATCCAGATGCAGACGAACCTCGACGTCGCGGACAATTCCGGCGCGCGCCGCGTGATGTGCATCAAGGTGCTCGGCGGCTCCAAGCGGAAATATGCCGGGGTCGGCGACATCATTGTCGTGTCGATCAAAGAGGCGATCCCGCGCGGCCGCGTCAAGAAGGGGGATGTCATGAAAGCCGTGGTGGTGCGAACCGCCAAGGCCATCAAGCGCGCCGACGGTTCGGTGATCCGCTTCGACTCCAACGCGGCGGTGCTGATCAACAATCAGGCCGAGCCGATCGGCACCCGCATCTTTGGCCCGGTGCCGCGCGAATTGCGCGCCCGCAACCAGATGAAGATTATTTCGCTCGCTCCGGAGGTTCTGTAATGGCCGCCAAGATCAAAAAGGGCGACAAAGTCGTCGTGCTGGCCGGCCGGGATAAGGGCCGTTCGGGCGAAGTGCTGCGGGTTATTCCGAAAGAGGAGCGCGCCATCGTTCGCGGGGTCAATCTCGTCAAGCGGCATCAGCGGCAGACCGCAAGCCAGGAGGCTGGCATCGTCTCCAAGGAGGCGACCATTCATTTGTCGAACCTGGCGTTCGCCGACCCCAAGGATGGCAAGCCGACCCGCGTCGGCTTCAAGTTTCTCGATGACGGCCGCAAGGTTCGCGTCGCGAAACGTTCTGGAGACCTGATTGATGGCTGATTCCAAAGCAGGGAAAGGCGGCAAGGGCGCCGCTCCCAAGGCCGGCAAGGACGCCAAGAGCGCCAAGGGCGCGGCGCCCAAGTCCACGGCCAAAGCCGGCGAGGGCGGCGGACGCGAGCGCGCCGCCTATGCGACCGCATCGGCGGCGGATCTCGCCTCGCCGAAGGATTATGCGCCGCGCCTTAAGAAGCACTATGAAGAGGTGGTGCGCGCGCAGCTCACCGAGCAGTTCGGCTACAAGAATCCTCTTGAGGTGCCGACCATCGAAAAGATCGTGCTCAACATGGGCGTCGGCGAAGCTGTGAATGACACCAAGAAGGTGACCTTGGCCGCGGCCGACCTCGGCCTGATCGCCGGCCAGAAGCCGGTGATCACGCGGGCCCGCAAGGCGATCTCCACCTTCAAGGTGCGCGAGCACATGCCGATCGGCGCGAAGGTCACTTTGCGCAAGACGCGGATGTACGAGTTTCTCGACCGTTTGGTGACGATCGCGCTGCCGCGCATCCGCGATTTCCGGGGCCTCAACCCCAAGAGCTTCGACGGCCGCGGCAACTACGCCATGGGCATCAAGGAGCATATTATTTTCCCCGAGATCAATTACGATCAGGTGGAGAGCATCGTCGGCATGGACATCATCGTCTGCACCACGGCGAAATCCGACGACGAGGCGCGCGCCCTGTTGCGCGCATTCAACTTCCCGTTCCGGCAGTGAGACACAATCGTTTCAGACGCGGCGACCAGGGGTAGAGGTATATGGCGAAGAAGAGTTCGATCGAGAAAAACAAGCGCCGGCTCAAATTGGTAAAGCAATATGCGGCGCGGCGGAGCCGCCTCAAGGCGCTCGCCAATGACGAAAGCTTGAAATTTGAGGAGCGCTTCGACGCGCGCCTCAAGCTCGCCACGCTGCCGCGCAATTCGTCGGCCGTGCGCATCCGCAATCGCTGCGAGGTCAGCGGCCGGCCGCGCGGGTTTACCCGCAAGCTGAAAATGTCGCGCATCGCTCTACGGGAGTTGGGGTCGCAGGGCCTCATTCCCGGCCTCGTCAAATCGAGCTGGTAGGGAGGGCGGATCATGGCTGTCAACGATCCGTTGGGCGACATGCTCACCCGCATCCGCAACGCGCAGATGCGCCGCAAAGGTAAGGTGCAGACGCCGGGCTCTCGGCTGCGCGCGCATGTGCTCGAGGTTCTGCAATCGGAAGGCTACATTCGCGGCTATTCGACCACCGAATATGGCAATGGCCGCACCGAGTTCGAAATCGAGCTCAAATATTTCGACGGCCTTCCGGTCATCCGCGAGATTCAGCGCGTCTCGAAGCCCGGCCGGCGCGTCTATGTCGCGGTCGACGCCATGCCTCGCGTGGCGAATGGGCTCGGCATAACGATCCTGTCCACTCCGAAAGGCGTGATGGCGGATCATACCGCTCGCGAAGCCAACGTTGGCGGCGAAGTTCTTTGCAAGGTCTTCTGACCGAACGACCGAGGAAATTGAGTTATGTCTCGTATCGGAAAGAAGCCGGTCGCCATTCCCGCCGGCGTCACGGCAAAGATCGAAGGGCAGCTGGTCTCGGTCAAGGGTGGCAAGGGCTCGCTGACTTTCTCCGCGCCTGACGACGTTGCTGTCGTTTTGGGGGACGGCGGCATTGAAGTCTCGCCCCGCAACGAAACGAAGCGGGCCCGCGCCTTATGGGGAATGACCCGTTCGATGGTGAATAACCTCGTCACCGGCGTGTCGAAAGGCTTCGAGCGTCGGCTGGAGATTACGGGCGTCGGCTACAAGGCGGCGGTTGCGGGCAAGAATCTGCAGCTTTCGCTCGGCTACAGCCATGACGTGACCTTTCCGATCCCGGACGGCATCGCCATCTCCGCGCCGAAGCCCACGGAAGTTGCGATCACCGGCATCGACAAACGTCAGGTCGGCCAGGTCGCGGCCGAAATCCGCTCCTTGCGCCCGCCGGAGCCCTACAAGGGCAAAGGCGTCAAATACGCTAAGGAATTCATCTTCCGTAAGGAAGGCAAGAAGAAGTAATTCAGGGTTAAGGGTCAGGAGCCAGCCATGGCAAAGGACAATGTGGCCACAGTCCGCCGTCAGGCGCGCGTCAGACGCGCGTTGCGCGCCCGCGCCTATGGCAAGCCGAGGCTTTCGGTGTTCCGGTCGTCGAGGCAGATTTATTGCCAGATCATCGACGACGCCGCCGGGCGCACCCTCGCTTCCGCATCGTCGTTGGAAAAGATCAACCGCGAGAGCCTCAAGACCGGCGCCGACGTCGACGCGGCGAAAGCGATCGGCAAACTGATCGCCGAACGCGCGGCGCAGGCCGGCGTCAAGGACGTCGTGTTCGATCGCGGCTCCTATATGTACCATGGGCGCGTCAAAGCGCTGGCCGATGGCGCGCGCGAGGGCGGCCTCAATTTTTGAAGATCAAGACCGGAGCGGGCGGCGCCGCGCCGGATGCGGGCCGCGTTGAAGCAACGGACAGGAATACGAAGTGAAGATGGAACAAACACATGGCGCGTGAGCATGAGGGCGGCCGCGGCCGCGACCGCGAGGAGCGCGACAGCGAATTCATGGATCGGCTGGTCCATATCAATCGCGTCGCCAAGGTGGTGAAGGGCGGCCGCAGGTTCGGCTTCGCGGCGCTTGTCGTCGTCGGCGACCAGAAGGGGCGCGTCGGTTATGGTCACGGCAAGGCGCGCGAGGTGCCCGAAGCGATCCGCAAGGCGACCGAGTCGGCCAAACGCTCGCTGATCCGCGTGCCGTTGCGCGAGGGGCGGACGCTGCATCATGACGTCAATGGCCGGCACGGGGCTGGACGCGTCGTGCTTCGCGCCGCGCCGGCCGGCACGGGCATCATCGCTGGCGGCCCGATGCGCGCAATTTTCGAGACGCTCGGCATGCATGACGTCGTCGCTAAGTCACAGGGATCGTCGAACCCCTATAATATGGTCCGCGCAACATTCGACGCGCTGAGCCGCGAAAACTCCCCCCGCGGCGTCGCGGCGCGGCGCAATCTCAAAGTGTCGACCCTTCAGGCGCGTCGCCAAGGTGGCGAGGCGGAAGCCGTCAGCGAAGGGTGAGGAGCCGATGATGACCGCCAACTCCGCAACCCAATCCCGCGCCAAGCTCACCTTGGAGCAGATCAAGAGCCCGATCGGACGGCCGGCTCAACAACGCGCGACGCTGATCGGACTTAAGCTCAACAAGATCGGCCGCCGGTCCTCGCTCGAGGATACTCCGGCCGTGCGCGGCATGATCGCAAAGGTCGCTCATCTCGTGCGCATCGTCGATGGCGCGTGAGCCGCGGCCGGCTGAGGACACTGAAATGAAACTTAATGAAATTTCCGACAATCCCGGCGCGTCGAAATCCCGCATGCGCGTCGGCCGCGGCATCGGCTCCGGCAAAGGCAAGACCTGCGGCCGCGGCGTAAAGGGCCAGAAGGCCCGCACGGGCGTCGCGATCAAGGCCTTCGAGGGCGGGCAGATGCCGTTGCACCGGCGGCTTCCGAAGCGCGGGTTCTGGAATCCCTTTGCAACGCATTACAACGAGATCAACGTCGGCCGAATCCAGGAAGCGGTCGACCGCGGCAAACTCGACGCCTCCGCTGTCGTCACCAATGAATCTTTGGTCGCTTGCGGGCTGATTTCGAAGCCGCGCGACGGAGTCGAAATTCTCGGCGTCGGCAAGCTCGAAGCCAAACTCTCGTTTGAGGTCGCAGCCGCCTCGAAAAGCGCGATCGCCGCGATTGAGGCGGCGGGCGGCTCGATCCAGCTGACGCGCGCCTCGGTCGAAAGTGAGGCTCCGGGCAACGCCGGCTGAGCTTGTCAGCTGGCGCTCCGGCTCGATCTTGGCCCGGCCGCCGCGCAGAACCGCCGGCGGCGTTCGCCCGCCTTCGACGTCGAAACGCAGAGATGGAGGGCTTTCGATCCTCTCGCGTCTGACCTATAAGGAAATCGCTGGCGCCGGTTCAAGGGCAAAAACAAAAACGGCGGATCTCCCGGATCAGGTCGCATGATGCATGCGGTTGGATGGCGCCTCGGACCCCGCATCGTCAAAGCGCCCGGCGCCGGGCTTGAATACGAGCATTCCGGCGCTAGCGGCGCCTGAGGAGCATTGAATGGTTTCGGCGGCAGAACAGCTTGCGGCAAATGTCAATTGGAGCGCGTTCGGCAAGGCCGAGGAACTCAAAAAGCGCATCTGGTTCACTCTCGGCGCGCTGATCATTTACCGGTTCGGCACTTATATTCCATTGCCGGGCATTGACCCCGCCGCGTTCGAAGCGAACTTTACCGGCAACAAGCAGGGCGTGCTCGAGCTGTTCAATATGTTTTCGGGCGGCGCCGTGCAGCGCATGGCGATTTTCGCTTTGAACATCATGCCCTACATCTCCGCCTCGATCATCATTCAGCTTTTGACTTCGGTGTTTCCGACGCTCGAAGCGTTGAAGAAAGAGGGCGAGTCCGGGCGTAAGGTCATCAATCAGTACACCCGCTATCTGACCGTGGCGCTGGCCGCCTTTCAGGCCTATGGGATCTCGGTCGGCCTCGAAAGCCAGCCGGGCGTCGTCACAGATCCAGGATTTTTCTTTCGCATCTCCACCGTGCTGACATTGGTGGGCGGCACGATGTTTCTGATGTGGCTTGGCGAGCAAATCACCTCGCGCGGCATCGGCAATGGTTCTTCGCTCATCATCTTTGCGGGCATCGTCGCGGCGATGCCGTCGGCTATCGTCAATACGCTCGAGCTTGGCCGCCAGGGCGCGATCTCGACGGGCGTCATCATCGGCGTTTTGGCCATGGCGGTTGGCGTCATCGCCTTTATCGTCTTCATGGAGCGGGCGCAACGGCGGCTGCTGATCACCTATCCGAAGCGGCAGCAGGGCAATAAGGTGTATGAGGGGCAGACCTCGTTTCTACCGCTTAAGCTGAACACCTCGGGCGTCATTCCGCCGATTTTCGCCTCTTCACTGCTTCTGCTTCCAACGACGATCGCGAATTTTTCGCAAAATCCGACTGGTTTTGTCGGTATCATCTCGAGCTATCTCGGCCATGGCCGGCCGCTTTACATGGTCGCTTATGTCGGCTTGATCGTGTTTTTCGCGTTCTTCTACACCGCTATCGTGTTCAATCCGGTTGAGACGGCGGACAACCTCAAGAAACACGGCGGCTTCATTCCAGGGATCAGGCCCGGGGAGCGCACGGCAGAATACATCGACACGATTTTGATGCGGATCACGGTAATCGGCGCGGCCTATCTCGCGGTAATCTGTCTATTGCCCGAAATGCTTATTTCCTACGCGGCGCTTCCATTCTATTTTGGCGGCACGTCGCTCCTCATCGTGGTGAGCGTGACTATGGATACTGTCGCCCAGATCATGGGGCATCTCCAGGCGCATCAGTATGAGGGTCTTGTCAAAAAAGCAAAATTGAGGGGGAGACGCAGATGAGACTTGTTTTGCTGGGTCCGCCGGGGGCCGGGAAGGGGACGCAGTCGGCGCGCCTTCAAGACAAATACGGAATTCCGCAATTATCGACCGGCGACATGTTGCGCGCCGCCGTGAAGGCAGGCACGCCTATCGGCCTGAAGGCCAAAGCTATTATGCACTCCGGCGGCCTCGTTCCAGATGAAATCGTCGTGGGCATTATCGCCGAGCGCATCGACGAGCCGGACGCCAAGAACGGTTTCATTTTGGATGGATTTCCGCGCACAGTGAAGCAGGCGGAAGAGCTGGCCGCGATCCTCCATGCCAAGAACATGGACCTTGACGCAGTGATCGAGCTTGAAGTCGACGATAAGGCTCTGCTGGCGCGGATAGAGAAGCGGGCTCAAGAAACGATCGAAAGGGGCGAGGCAGTTCGCGCCGACGACAATCCCGAGGCCTTCAAGAAGCGTCTCGAATCCTACCATGCGCAGACGGCGCCCGTGTCGGCGTTTTACGCCTCAAAAGGCGCTTTGAAGGCGGTTGACGGTATGGCGCCGATCGATGACGTGTCGGCGGCCATTGAACGCGCCCTAAAGGGCTGATCCTTCCCGCGGGACAGTGGTGGACAATGCCTGCGCCAGGCGCCTGGGTTTAATTGGCGGGGCCCCGAACCAACATCAGATGTAATACATCAGATGCGCGTCATCGCTTTCGCTGAGAGCGCGCATCTCGGCCAGCGTGCGATTGTCGAGAACGCTGGCGATTGCTTGACGCGCCTCGAGCATGATCAGACGGACGCTGCAATGCTTTTCGTCAGGGCAATCGTCGCAGCGGCGATAAGAGGATTTGCTCGCGCATTGGATGGGAGCGAGCGGGCCGTCGAGTACGCGAACGATATGGCCGACCCTGATTTCGTGTGGCGGCCGAGCCAGCGTATAGCCGCCGCCCTTCCCCTTTTTTGAATTGACAAACCCTGCATTGCGCAACTCGCCGAGAATCGTATCGAGAAATTTTTTTGGAATCTGATTTGAATCGGCGATGTCGGTGACGAGGGTCGGCTCCCCGGGCGGGTAGGCCGCCAAATGAACCATGGCCTTTAGCCCATATTTGCCTTTCTTGGTCAGCATGGACTCCCCCGGGAATTTCTCGGGCGCAGGCGACGTGATCAGCCGATGTCGCTTTCGTCGAGTGGATCTGTGGCGCCTGCCTAATGCCCATTCATTTTGTAGGGTTTCAAGACTTTTAACCCTAGTTTGAGCATAAACGGAAGTTCCTGCTCAATGAGCCGGTTTGGCGAGCTCTCTTATGCGCCGCTCAGCGGGCCCAAAACGGCTTTTGCCTTGTTTTGGCTTCCTTGAAATGACAAAAGAGCCGCAATTAAAGGACAAAGAGCTGTCGCGGAGAGGGGTCGGCTACCGGTTCGCTTCGCGCCTTCTCCGCCATCGCAAGACGCGTCGCCGCCTTCGAGCGAGGCGAACCAAAACAGGCGGAGAGCTGTGTCGATCGAAGTGGAGCGAATGACTGAACTAATATGCAGACACATGAAAATGTCTCCAGCTTCCGCAAAGTTGTCCTCGGCTCGAATCGGAAATTCGGTCTGACCTTTGGGCTGATTCTATCGCTGCTCGGCGTATGGCCTCTCGTTCACCACCATTCGCCGCGTTGGGGACTCGTTGTGGCCGCCGCTGTGCTCGCAGCTTTCGCCCTGGCGGCGCCGGACCGGCTGACGCCGCTTAATCGAGCCTGGTTCAAGCTTGGTTTGCTTTTGAACCGGATCGTCAACCCGGTGATTATGGGCCTGATGTTTTTCGCAGCTGTGACGCCGCTCGGTTGGGCGATGCGCAAAATGGGCGGCGATTTACTTGGTCTGACGATCAAGCGGGAAGCCGACAGCTACTGGACTCTGCGAGAGACGTCGCCTTCCGGCCAAGGCGACATGACCAAACAGTTTTGAGGAGATACGATGTCCATCCTTGCTGAGCTCTTCGAGTTTCTGGGCGCCCGGAAGAAGTTCTGGCTGCTGCCTTTGCTCGCCCTTTTTCTGATATTTGGTGGTTTGTTCGTGCTGAGCCAAGGTTCCGTCATCGCGCCTTTTATTTATACTCTGTTTTGACGAGTTCAAAATGCTTGTTCTTGGCATTTCGGCCTTCTATCACGATAGCGCCGCCGCGCTCGTTCGCGACGGCGAAATCATCGCCGCCGCGCAGGAAGAGCGCTTCACCCGCAAGAAGCATGATCCGGATTTTCCAGCCAATGCGATCCGTTTCTGCCTGAGCCAAGCGAGGGTTGGAGCGGGGGCTGTCGATCGCATCGTCTTCTACGAGAAGCCGTTCCTGAAATTCGAGCGGCTCGTCGAGACCTATCTCGCTTTCGCGCCCGCAGGGTTTGCGTCGTTCCGCAAGTCGATGCCGCTGTGGATCGGCGAGAAGCTATTTCAACGCGACCTTCTCTTGCGCGAGCTGACGGAGATCGATCCGGCGCTCGGCGACAAAGCCAAACTGCGTTTCAGCGAACATCATTTTTCGCATGCAGCTTCGGCCTATTATCCCTCGCCCTTCCAGTCCGCGGTGGTTTTGACCATGGACGGCGTTGGCGAATGGGCGACGACCTCCGCGGCGATCGGCGAAGGAAACGCGCTGAAGATCACCAAGGAACTTCACTTTCCCCATTCTCTCGGTCTGCTGTATTCGGCCTTCACCTATTATACCGGGTTCAAAGTCAACTCCGGCGAATACAAAGTGATGGGCCTTGCCCCCTATGGCGAACCGAAATACGCGAAGCTGATCTTCGATCATCTGATCGACGTCAAGGATGACGGTTCGTTCCGGCTGAACCAGGATTATTTCGGCTATTGCACCGGCCTCACGATGACGAATGGACGTTTCGACGCCTTGTTCGGGGGTCCCGCGCGCCGCGCCAGCGAGCCGCTCGAACAGCGCCATATGGATCTTGCGGCTTCGGTACAGGCGGCGACGGAAGAGATCGTTTTGCGTCTGACCCGGTCGCTGGCGAGAGAAACAGACCAACGCAATCTCTGCCTTGCCGGCGGCGTGGCTTTGAATTGCGTTGCGAACGGCAAAGTTCTGCGCGACGGCCGTTTCGACAGAATCTTCATTCAGCCCGCGGCCGGGGATGCCGGCGGCGCGCTGGGTGCGGCGCTAGCTGTCTATTTTGCCGAAAACAGCGAGAGCGCACTCAAAACATTCAAGCAGCCAGATTCGATGCAGGGCGCATACCTCGGTCCGAGCTATGAGCAGGCCGATATCGAGAAGCGGCTCAAGGCGGCGGGAGCGGCGTTCACGGTCGTCGATGACGAACAGCTGCTCGACCAAACCGCAGCGGCGCTCGCCGCAGGGCAGGCGGTCGGCTGGCATCAGGGGCGGATGGAGTTCGGTCCGCGCGCGCTCGGCAATCGCTCGATCCTTGGCGATCCGCGTTCGCCAACCATGCAGAAGGCGCTCAATCTGAAGGTCAAATACCGCGAGAGTTTCCGTCCTTTCGCGCCTTCGGTGCTGCGCGAAAATGTCGACGAATGGTTCGAGCTCGACGCGGATTCGCCCTACATGCTTCTCGTCGCGCCGGTGAAATCAGAGCGCTGCCGCAAGATGTCGGCGGATGAGTTGGTGCTATTTGGCATCGACAAGTTGAATGTGCGGCGCTCGGACATTCCGGCGGTCACCCATGTCGACTATTCGGCGCGGGTGCAAACCGTCCACAAAGAGACCAATCCGCGCTACCATGCGCTGATCAGCCGGTTTGAGGCGCTGACGGGTTGCCCGGTCCTGATCAACACAAGTTTCAATGTGCGCGGCGAGCCTATCGTCAACACGCCCGAGGACGCTTTCCGCTGCTTCATGGGCAGTGAAATCGAGTTCCTCGCAGTTGGAAACTGCGTTCTCCTCAAGGATCAGCAGAACCCGGCGTTGAAGCGCGATTACAAGAATGCGTTCGAGCTCGACTGACGCCGCTGACGCTGGCGCTCTCGGCGTCAGTCCAACCGCGAATAAAGCACGCCGGCCAGATTCTGCTCGATATAATCTTTCAGCATCGCTGCTCTCAGTCGATTGGCCAGCGCTGTCGGGTGCCCATCGCCTGGAATGCTGATTATCGCGCCGTTGGCTTCCTCTCTTAAAAGGGAGACGTCGACGACGCGGGCGCCGCCTTGCCTCAGCCGGTCGACGATCGTTTCGTTCGTGAAACCGGTTCCGCGCAAATATTCGTTGGAGCTTTGAACAAACGGGATCAGCGTCGGAACGCCATACTTTTCGCGCGCTAGGTCGACAGCAGCCAACAGGATGCGAATGTAGGTTTCGATCTGATCATGCGTGGTTTTGCGGCGGAACGGATCGAATATCACGCGGTAGGCGGCGGTATTCCACAGGAACTCCCGCAGCTGTAGAGCGGCGCCTTCGTAACAGCTGCCTTTGTATGCGATCTTTCCGTTCTCGAGTTCATAGCGCGGGGCGTTCAGCACCCATGACGCCACACACGAGGTTCGCTCGGCGTGCCAGGGCATGGTCAGAAAAATAAATAATTTGGGATCGGCTCCAATCGCGGAGTCAAAGAGGCCGGTCTCCAGCTCACGCAGGAAATGCTGTGGCCCATAGCCTGTGAAAGCAAGGTTGATGACGCGCTCTTTGGACCCAACCGAGTCGGCGAAGAGCTGCGGCAGCGTATCGACGTCATTGAGGCCGAGGCCGAAGGTGAGGGAATCGCCGAAGAAAGCGATGGTCGAGCGGGTTCCCGCCGAGCGGGTTTGACGCGTGAGATTGGCGTCGATCGTGTAGTCGGCGCTGTAGATGACCGCGCCCGTCCTCGGATCCGTCTTCTCGGAATGGAACCGACCCGCGTGCTGCGGTCCCCAGCCGATGATGGGCCGGCGAACCGACCATCCGTCAGTGGATATAATCACCTGCTTTGCTTCCAGAATGTTGGCGGCGGCCTCGACGCAGGTGAGGCCAAGCGCCAGCGAGGCGAATGCCAGCATGAGGTCGCGCGCGGCGCCACGCAGCAGCGAGGCGACATCCGCAACAATGAGGAAGGTCAGAAAGAATGTGAGCAGGCGAAAGAGGTCTGGCGAGCGGCGGATTTCCACCGTTGCGACGATGGCGCAGAGGAGCGGAATCGCTGCCAACCGCACGAGCGTGAACAGGGCGCGTCGATTGCCCGGACCCGGCCCCGGCTCGGTTGACGGATATCGAACGTTCAGGATAGGTTACTCCAGCTTCGAGAGTAGAGTTTCGCACATTGCTGCGCGAGTTAGTCTTGAGATTTCCGGCCCTGATGCGATTCGCTCGGGGCGCTCGATGGTCCCTCCTACGATTGCGCCGCCGTTCCGAGTGTGTCCCGATTTGTTGTTCGGCGAATCCGCGCCGGCGGGCGTTCCGTTCGAGTCCCGCCTTCCTCATTTGAGGCCGGACACTAGGACGTTCGACATGTTCTCGGAGATGTAGTTCTTGATCATCTCGGCCCTGACGCGATTGGCGTAAGGGCTCGGGTGTCCATCGCCCGGAATGCCGATTACCGCCCCCGCCTGTTGCTCCTTCCGGAGAGACGCGTCGATGACGATCGCGCCGGCGTTTCTCAAACGCGTCATAATCCCGTCGTCGCTAAAGCCGGAGGCGCGCAGATACTCCGGCGGAACGCGCAAGAATGGGATCAGCGTGCGCACGCCGTATTTGTCCTTCGCCATTTTCACCGCAGCCTCCAGCACGCTGACGTAGACCTCGACGTCGCCGTGATTGACCTGATGGCGGTAGGGCTCGATCAGCATCCGATAGGCGGCGGAGCCTTCGAGCCATTCGCGAAGGTGAAGGTTTGCCCCTTCGTTGCATTGACCTTTGTAGACGACGACGCCATTCTCGAGCGCATAGCGCGGCGCGTACGGAGTCCAAAACGCCTTGCAGGACGTTCTTTCAGCATGCCAAGCCGCCGTCAGAAAAACGAACAATTGGGGGTTGGACCCGATGATGGAGTCGAAGCGGCCGGTTTCCATTTCGCGCAGGAATTGCTGCGGACTGTAGCCGGTGAATGCGAGATTGACGACGCGCTGCTTTGGGTCGAGGGAATCGGCGAAGACTTGGGGCAAGGTTTCGTCGTCCTGAACGCCGTCGCCAAATGTGTAGGAATCGCCGAAAAAGACGATCGCCGGGCCGGATTGGACGGAATGCGTCTGGCGCAAAAGATCGGAATCGATCGTGTAGTCGGCCTTGTAGATGAGCGCATGAGTTGTGGGGGCCGTCATCTCCGCGTGGAACGTTCCAGGGCGCTCGGGTCCCCAACCCATGATCGGCTGGCGAACCGACCAACCACGCGTTATATTGAGGATTGTGCCGCGCGCGCTGAGGTTTGCGACGCCTTCGGCGATCGAAAGCCCGAAAGCGAGCGCAGCGAGCACGACCATAAAGTCGCGCGTTTTGCCTGATCTGATAGTCGCGAGATAGACGAGCAGGAAGAAGACCAAAATCAGAGTGGCGAGGCGAAATGCAAGAAAAGGATGCTTAAGCTCTAGCCACACAATGAGGCCGATCAGAATTGGGAGTACCGCAAGCTTCAGTGAAAAAAACAGTTTTCTTGCCATCGACTGCACCAATGTGATTCACAAACAATCGATTGCGCTGATAACGGTTTGCCGAGCGAGTGTCCAGCAAAGCTCGACCTGACCTCCGGTCAAATTTTGTTCGGCGGACGCGACATAACAACGCAAACTAACAGAGCGTGGCGAGACTAGCGTCCCACGCGCGCAAATGGAGGGCGCGAATTGATTGTCACGGGGGTTGAGGAAGCGCGCACCGCCTTGGGCGAATTGGTGAGCCAGTCGGCCCGCATCGTGGCCTTCACTGGCGCGGGCATATCGACCGAGTGCGGCGTTCCTGATTTCCGCTCCAAAGGCTCGCCCTGGCTGCGCCATAAGCCGATCGACTTCGGCCTTTTTATGTCCGACGCGCGGATGCGCAAAGAGGCCTGGCGGCGGAAATTCGCGCTCGACGATGTTTGCGCCAACGCCCAGCCAGGGCGCGGCCATTATGCGCTCGCCAACCTCATCGCGAGCGGCAAGGCCGCCGCGATCATCACCCAGAATATCGATAATCTGCATCAGGCCTCTGGCGTCCCGGACGAGCGCATCATTGAGCTGCACGGCAATGGCTCTTACGCGTCCTGTCTCTCCTGCAGCATGCGTCATGAGCTCGGCCCGATCCGCCGCGATTTCGAAGCGACCGGAGCGGCCCCTGCGTGCAGCTGCTGCGGCGGCCCCGTCAAAGTGGCGACAATCTCCTTTGGCCAGCCCATGCCGAAGGCGGCCCTTGAACGCGCTTTTGAAGCTACCATCCGCTGCGATCTTTTCCTGGCCATCGGCTCGTCCCTCATTGTCTATCCGGCGGCCTCCTTTCCCTTGTTGGCGCGCGAGCGCAACGTCCAGCTGGTCATTTTGAACCGCGAAGAGACCGCGCTCGACGATGAAGCCGATCTCGTCCTGCGCGGCGACATCGGTGATATTTTACAGCCTTGCGCCGTTAAAAGCCGGGTGGGTCCGCGCGCAAAATCCGATTTTTGAAATCATCCACACCTTCCTGCGCCATTCGACTTTTACGGCCGTGTCTCGATGCTATCTTGTCGAAGGCCAGCTCCGGTCGCTCTTGATTCTCGCCGGCGGCGTGGGCCTTGAGACAGCGCCGTCTTTGAGAGGTGGCTCCTTGGACGAAAAATCCTCCGCCAAATACTTGAGCTCGCCCGAAGGTGATTTGGATTCGGATGCGGCTCCGTTTGGGTCATGTCCTCTCATAGAAGTGTCCGGCGAGGTCAAATGGTTTGACGTGGTCAAGGGCTATGGCTTCATAACGCCGGACGATGGCGGCCCAGACGTCCTTTTGCACGTCACCGCCTTACGCAAGGATGGGTTTGCGGCTGCGCACGAGGGCGCCCGCATCGTGTGTGAGGCAGTGCGCCGGCCTAAAGGCCTGCAGGTTTTGAAGATCCATTCGATGGACGGCTCCGCGAAGCAGCCCGGCGAAAGCCAACCGCGCACGCATGTGCAGATCACCCCATCGAGTGGCTATGAAATCGTGGTGGTCAAATGGTTTAATCGGGTGCGTGGATTCGGCTTCGTCTCCCGTGGCGACGGCACCGAAGATATTTTTATTCACATGGAGACGTTGCGGCATTATGGGATCGGGGAGGTGCATCCGGGGGAGAGTCTGCTTGTGCGGTTCGGCGACGGACCGAAGGGCTTGATGGCCGCGGAAGTGCGTTTGCTCAACGCGGCTGCGCCGCTGTCGCATTGACCGGGGCCGGAGTCGGGCGGCGTCGCGCCTCCGCGTGGGTGGTTGTTCGTCTCGAGCGCCGCCTCAAGCGAAGCAGCGAGAGATTCGCAAAAGGAAAAAGCGGCAAAGCGGATGAAGAGGCGACGTTTTGGGCGAGCGCAGAGCGCCGCAGCTTTATTTTGGGCCCTTTTTGTCGCGCTCCTTCTTTCTTTCGCTCCTCCTCCGGCTGCCGTTTCAGCCGACGAGGCGGTCTCTATCGTCGAACAACTTGAAATCGACACCGGGAGCGGCGCACATCCGTTTCTCGTTGAAGTCGCCCGCACCGAACCTCAGCGCGAACGCGGCCTGATGTTTCGCCGCGCGCTGCCGGCGGACCACGGCATGCTGTTCAATTTTGAGACGGAGCGGCCGGTGCAGATGTGGATGAGAAACACTTATTTGCCGCTCGACATGATCTTCATTTCGAGATCTGGCAAAGTCGTCGGGCTTGCCGAAAATACGGAGCCTTTGTCGGAAAGCATCATTTCCTCCGGCGCCCCGGCCTACGCGGTCCTCGAGGTCAACGCCGGCGTCGCCGCCGCGATCGGCTTGAAGATTGGCGACCGGGTCAAGCACCCGTTCTTTTCGAAATAGCCGCGATATTTGAGGGCAGGGCGGCCGATCGCCGAACTTGTTCGCGCCTGCGCCGCGTGATAGCGAGGAACGCGAAGGGGTTAGGGCTGGTTGTCCGGCGCGGGGTATAGCGCAGTCTGGTAGCGCGGAAGTTTTGGGTACTTCAGGTCGCAGGTTCAAATCCTGCTGCCCCGACCATCCGGCCCAACGCAGAATTGGCTTTGGCTCGTTGGCGCGCTTAAAGAGCGCCGACTATTTTGGCGGAATGGGCATGATCGGACGTTTTGAAGCAGTCGCTTGGCGGCGCTTCAAGACCGATCGCAAGATATTGCAACCGGAGCGCTTGATATGACCGCACGTATTTATCAGCCAGCCAAGACCGCCACTCAATCCGGGAGCGCCCGAACGAAACTATGGGTTCTCGAATTCGAGCCCGCATCGCCGCGCGAAATCGACCCGCTCATGGGCTGGACCAGCTCCAGCGACATGAAAAGCCAGGTGCGCCTGCAATTTGGCGATAAGGACGAAGCGATCGCTTACGCAAAAAAGCATGACCTCGCCTTTCGCGTCGAGGAGCCGATGCCGCATGCGCCGAAAATCGTTTCCTATTCGGATAATTTCAAGTCGACCCGTCTCGGCCAATGGACTCATTGAGTCGCTGCGGCGCAACTCAATTGGCCCCGTAGCTCAGCTGGATAGAGCAGCCGCCTTCTAAGCGGCAGGTCGCAGGTTCGAACCCTGCCGGGGTCGCCATCCCCAACAGCGCGTGGCGGGAGACTTCGCGTTTCATCGATCGCGTTGGACCGGGAGATGAGCGTGCCTCGCTTCTACGAATTCTTTGCCGGCGGCGGCATGGCGCGAGAGGGCCTTGGAGCAGGCTTGACTTGCCTCTTCGCCAATGATTCCGACGCCGGGAAAAGCGCTGCCTACCGGGCCAACTGGGGCGGGAGCGAACTCAAAACCGCCGATGTCGCCACCTTGCGGCCCTGCGACCTTCCAAGGCCGCGCGCGCTCATCTCGCATGGGCGTCCTTTCCCTGCCAGGACCTTTCCTTGGCCGGCCCCGGCGCCGGTCTCAACGGCGCGAGGAGCGGAACCTTCTATCCGTTCTGGACGCTGATGGAGGGCCTGATCCATGATGATCGCGCGCCTGACCTCATCGTGCTTGAAAATGTAAAAGGCGCTCTCACGTCACATGGCGGCGCAGATTTCGCCACGCTGTGCGCGCATCTCGATGCGGGCGGCTATGTGTTCGGCGCGATACTGATCGACGCCGCTTGCTTCGTGCCGCAATCACGTCCGCGCCTTTTTGTCATCGGGGTCCGCAAACAGCTGAGCATCGCGCCGCAGGCAGCGGCGAACGTCCCCTCGTTCTGGCATCCGGACTCCGTGCGCAGAGCTCAAGCTGCGCTTCCTCCAGCGCTGCGCGGGCCTGGATCTGGTGGAGCATGCCGACGCCGACGATTCGGACGGGAACGCTCGGCGACGTGATCGAGGACGATCGCGGCGTCTCCCGGCGCAGCAGGAGGGGCGCGCCTCCTCGACCTGATGAACGACGCCAACAAAGCGGCGAAAGCCGCTGGGCGGCGTTTGGTCGGCTGCATCTACCGGCGGACCCGAAGCGATGCCGCTGGCTAAGGGCGCCAGCGCGCGGAGGTTCGCTTCGACGGACTTGCGGGGTGTCTGCGCACGCCGGCCGGCGGCTCGAGCCGTCAGCTCATTCTGCTCGTCGGACGGGGACGAGGTGAGGTCGCGCTTGATCTCCGCCCGCGAGACGGGCCGCCTTATGGGCTTGCCCGACACATATCATTTGCCGTCGAATTACAACGAGGCCTATCACTTGACCGGCGATGGCGTCGTGGTTCCAGTCGTTCGATATCTCGCGGCGAATCTGCTGGAGCCGCTGCTGTCGCGTCAGACGGCGGCTGAGGCGGCGGAATGAGGGGAGGGGCTTTGCATCGCCCGATTGAGGCTGCCGCCGCGGCGCGCAGCGCCGTCATGCGCGCTGTGAAATCGACAAACACCAAACCGGAGTTGGTCGTCAGGCGCCTCGCTCATCAACTCGGGTTCCGCTTCCGATTGCACCGCAAGACCTTGCCCGGATGTCCCGATCTCGTCTTTGTCGCGCGCCGCAAGGCGATCTTCGTCAACGGCTGCTTCTGGCACGGCCACGATTGTAGACGGGGGGCGCGCATGCCGAAAGCCAATGCGCCATATTGGCGCTCGAAAATCGCCGGCAATCAGGTCCGCGACGCCAAGGTCCGGGAGGAGCTGGCGGCCGCTGGCTGGGACGTCTTGACCGTTTGGGAATGCGAAACCAAGGATTTAGGGCTTCTTCGCACGCGGCTTCAGGATTTTCTGCGCCGACCCCCGGCGTCCAACGCCACTTCAGCCGCGCCTGTTTACCATAACAACTGATTCAGTTGGACGCTTAACCAACGCTTGACCGCCGTTTGCGAGCGCCCGGAACCGATTTCGCGCGACTGTTGCATAATTGCATAATAGCTTGATTTATAATCAAATTTTAGACTTTTAGGAGAGTTCTTCGAGCCGGTTGGAACGGGTCTGGACGACATTCCGGTCGGCTTCCCAGCAACGCTCGTGCATATTGCCAACCATCGTGGCGGCCGTTAAGCCTTCGGCAACAGGATGGTGCGAACATTCGGTTTTCGCATCTCTGGCTAAATTCAGCTGCTGCCCGCTTGGCGGCTAGCGCTTGGAACCAGATGGGACATGCGATGCAATCGAAGCGGCTTTTTTGTTCTTCATCGCACGCTCCCACCGCCCGCCCGCTCCTTTCCGTTAGTCCCCGCGCCCCTCGCGGCCTGATAATCGCCGCTCTCGCAGGGGGGGCCGCGATCAGCTTGGGCGGGTGCGCTCAACAACCGCCGTTGCAACGCTTTGCCCATTCCAAGGAGTATTTTCCGTCCTCCAAATATGGCCCGGCGAGTCCGCGCGTCGTCGCCGATGGCGAACCCGTGCCGCGCGGCGGCGGCGTCTACATGGTCGGCAAGCCTTATTCAGTCGCTGGCCAGACCTATTACCCGAGCGAAAAGCACTACGTTCAGGTCGGCTTGGCCTCCTGGTACGGCGACGCCTTCCACGGGCGGCGCACCGCCAATGGCGAGGTCTATGATCGCGACTCGATTTCGGCGGCGCATCCGACAATGCCTTTGCCGAGCTATGCGCGCGTCACCAACCTTAGCAATCATTACTCGATGATCGTTCGCGTCAACGACCGCGGTCCGTTCGCATCCAATCGCATTATGGACGTTTCGCGCAGGACAGCCGAGGCTCTCAACTTCCGGGGGACGGGCACATCCCGCGTCAAAGTCGAATATGTAGGAGCTGCGAGCCTCGACGGATCGGATGACGAGAGGCTGCTGGCGACCTTGCGTCTCGATGGACCCGCGACGCTCGACGGCCGGGCTCCGACAGCGGTCGCCGACGCTGGCTTGCAGCCGGTTCGGACCGCCGCTCTTGCGCCTTTGCGCGACGGGGAGCCATCGGCCCAGTATAGCTCGAGTTCGCGCTGAGGCTGAAAGCCAACCGCGGCGGGTGGCCAAGGGCGCCGCAACCGACGACGGCGGGGCGGGCGCCGAACAGGCGCCGCTGCCGCCGCGGATCGCGCGTCAATTCGCCGCCAAAGCGCCGCTGCCGCCGGTCCGCCCGTTCGATCTTGGCGCCGCGCCGGGCCGCGTCCACGTCGCCATGCGGTCCAAACAGGCCGACTAAGCGGCGCTCGCAGCCAGCACCGGACGAAAAGAGCGCCCGTCCAGGCGGCATAAAAACTTGGGCTTGATTGATGCCTCAGGCGACGCCACACTAAGAGGCGCTGCCATTTTCGCGCGTCTTTACTCTGCCGTCATTGCGCTAGCTTTCGCTCGAATGCGCGGAAAGGATCATTAAGTGATCGCTCAATCTCCGGCGTGCTGGTCGTTTCGTCTCGGGCGGATCCTCGGGGTCGCGTTCTTCGCCGTCCTTTGCGCCGCCGACATAACCTGCGCCCAAACGATTCAGACGAGCGCGCCGCATGCTATTCTGATGGACGCCGATACGCAGAGCGTTCTGTTCGAGAAAGGCGCCGACGCGCCGGTCATTCCGGCGTCAACGGTTAAAGTCATGACGGCGGAAGTGGTTTTCCATGAGCTCACTGAAGGCCGCATAAAGCTCGACGATGAGTTCCTGATTACGCAAAACGCCTGGCGCACCGGCGGCGCGCCGGCGCGCGCCTCCAGCATGTTCGCGGCCGTCAACAGCCGCATCCGCGTCGAGGATCTGATTCGCGGCCTCGTCATCGACTCTGGCAATGACGCGGCGATTGCGCTGGCGGAAGGCGTTGCGGGGTCTGAAGGGGCCTTCGCGACGCTGATGATGAAACGCGGCCGGGAGCTCGGCCTCACTCGCTCCATCTTCACCAACTCTTGGGGTAAGGACGATCCGGAGCAGAAAGTCATCCCCCGCGAAATGACCCTTCTCGCGGCCCATGTGATTGCGACATATCCCGACTACTATAAATACTTTGGCGAAAAGGAATTCACTTGGAACAAGATTAAGCAGACAAACCGCAATCCGCTGCTCACGATGGATATAGGCGCCGATGGACTGAAGACCGGCAATATCGACGCGAGCGGCTATGGCCTCGTCGGTTCGGCTGTCCAAAACGGACAGCGTCTTATTCTCGCGCTCTATGGCGCCGCGAGCGCCAAGGAGCGCGCCGAGGAGGCCCGCAAGCTGTTTCTTTGGGGATTCAGGTCCTTTCGAATCGAAGACGATTTTCGCAGCCGGCGAGACCATCGGATTTGCGCGAGTTTATGGCGGCGCAAGCTTCGAGACGCCGCTCGTCGCCGAACGGGAGGTGAAAATTCTCTCACCGAGAGTCGACGCTGAAAAATTCACCGGCCGCATCGTTTATAATGGGCCGCTGATGGCGCCGGTTGACGCCGGCAAAGAGGTTGCGCGGTTGAAAGTTTTTCGCGGTTCGATCGAGGTGCTCGATTTGCCTTTGAAAACAGCCGCCGCGGTCGAGGTCGGGTCGCTGCCGCGGCGCGCGATGGGCGCGGGCCTCGAGTATGTGGGCGGCCTCTTCCAAAAATATGTCGGCAGCAAAATCGCCAACAAATATGTCGCCGTTCAATGAGCCGATGGAAGACGGCGCGGGTCGCCGCCGTGGAAGGCTGATTACGCTTGAAGGCGGCGAGGGGTCCGGCAAATCGACGCAGATCGGTCATCTCCTGCGCCGATTGCGCGGCGCTGGCGTCGACGCCATCGCGACGCGCGAGCCGGGCGGATCCGAAGGGGCAGAGATCTTGCGCAAGGTTCTTTTGTCCGGGGTCGTCAAGCCGCTCGGACCGACGGCCGAGGCGATCCTCTTTGCGGCCGCGCGGATCGACCATATCGACGAAACAATCGAGCCCGCCTTGGCTGCGGGGACATGGGTCGTATCGGACCGCTTCGCCGATTCGACGCGCGCCTATCAGGGCGGGGCGGGCGCCATCGATCCTCGTCTTATCAATGCGCTCGAACGCGTGACGCTTGGCGATCTGCGCGCCGACTTGACTCTGATTCTCGATCTGCCGCCCGAAGTGGGCCTTTTGAGCGCTGCGCGCCGGCGCGGGAGCGAGGGAGAACGTGGACCGCTTCGAAAGCGAGGACCTTCGGTTTCACGAGACTCTGCGCGCGGCGTTCCTGGCGATTGCGGCGGGCGACCCATTCGCTGCGAAATCATCGACGCCGGCCGTTCGGAGGCGGAGGTGGCGGAAGCCGTTTGGAGCGCGGTCTCGGGCAGGTTGATGGGCTCTCCGATTTCGGATCTGGCCCATGGCGTCTAGACTGGCTCCGGACCTCGACGCTCCCCCCGAAGCCGATCGTTTCGAGAATGCGCGGCATCCGCGCGAAACGTCGACCTTTTTCGGCCATGTCGAAGCCGAAGCCGAAATCTTGCGGGATTGCGCATCGAGGCATTTGCCTCAAGCGTTTCTCATCGGCGGACCCGTGGGAGTCGGCAAGGCAACGCTTGCCTGGCGTCTTGCGCGCTTTCTTCTCGCCCATTCCGATCCCAGCGCGGCCGCCGTTGGCGCCAGCGATCTTCATGTGGCGCAAGACCATCCGGCGGCCCGCCAGATTGACGCCTTGTCGCATCCTGATCTGTTCCTCCTGCGCCGGGAATGGAGCGAGAAGACCAACAAACATTTCACCGAAATTCGCGTCGAAGACGTGCGCCGCGCCATTCATATGTTTCAGCAGGCCGCGGGACGCGGCGGCTATCGGGTCTGCATCGTCGACAGCGCCGAGGACCTCAACGCATCCGGCGCCAATGCGCTTTTAAAGCTGATCGAAGAGCCGCCGCCGCGTTCGGTTTTCTTGATTGTAGCGCATCGGCCCGGCCGCGTCCTCGCCACCATCCGCTCGCGATGCCGCAAGATTAGTCTGAAGGAGCTCAGCGCCGAGGCCATGGCCAAAATCGTCGCGACGCTCGGACCGCCTTGGTCGGGGGGCGGCCAACCACAACTCAACGCGGCCTTGGAAAGATCGCGCGGATCGCTACACGGCGTTTTGCGTTTGCTCAACGGCCGCAGCCTCGAATTCGACTACGCGTTGCGGCGCATGTTGGACGATTTGCCGCGGATCGACTGGCGGGGTGTGCACGCCCTCGCCGAGCAGGTCGCGCCGCGCGAGCGCGCCGACGAATATGATATGTTGCTGACCTCGGTCTATGACTGGCTCGAAGCGAAAGTGAACGCCGGTGCGCTTGAATGGAAGGAGGATCCCCGGCGGCTTGCGCCTTACGCCGAGGTATGGGAAAGAGTGACTGACGCAGCGCAACAAACCGACGCGCTCAATCTCGACAAACGGCCGTTCGTGCTCGCTCTTTTCGCCGATTTGGCGGCGGCGGCTCGGGCCTCGGCGCCCTGAAGATCGATCATCCGCCAGCCGCGCCCCTTTTGAACCGCTAGACTGCCGCGCCATGTCCGCTCGTGAGACTTTCTATATTACGACCGCTATTCCCTACGGTAATGGCGCCCCCCATATCGGGCACGCCTATGAGCGCATCGCGACGGACGCCATCGCCCGGTTCAAAAGGCTCGACGGCTACGAAGTGCTGTTCGTCACCGGCATGGACGAACATGGCCAGAAAATGCAGCAGACCGCCGCTCGCGAGGGCCTGAGCCCCCGGCAGCTTGCCGACCGCACAGCCGCGCAGTTCGCCGCTATGGGCGATGCGCTGAACGCGCCCGCCGACGACATCGTGCGCACGACGCAGGCCCGTCACCGCGTAGCCGCCCAGGAAATCTGGACGAGGATGGCGGCGGCCGGCGATATCTATCTGTCGAAATATCCCGGCTGGTATTCCGTTCGGGACGAGGCCTTTTTTGATGAATCGGAATTGAGCGAAGGTCCGGGTGGAACGCGGCTCGCGCCGTCGGGGGCGCCGGTCGAATGGGTCGAGGAAGAGAGCTATTATTTCCGGCTTTCCGCTTATCGGGATCGATTGCTTAAGCTTTACCGCGACCATCCCGAATTCGTCACGCCGGACAAATATCGCAACGAGATCATCAGCTTCGTCGAGCGCGGCCTGACCGATCTTTCGATCAGCCGCTCGACCTTCGACTGGGGCGTTCCTGTACCTGGCGATCCCAAGCATGTGATGTATGTCTGGGTCGACGCGCTGACTAATTACATTACAGGAACCGGCTTTCCGCGGGCCGATGCGCCGCGCGCCAAATTCTGGCCGGCCAACGCGCATGTGATCGGCAAGGACATTACGCGGTTTCACGCCATTTATTGGCCAGCGTTCTTGATGTCAGCGAAAATAGAGGCGCCAAAGCAGATCGTGGTGCACGGCTTCCTGTTCAACCGTGGCGAGAAAATGTCGAAGTCGGTCGGCAATGTCATCGACCCCCTTGCGCTCGCGGCCCATTACGGCGTCGATCCGTTCCGCCATTTTCTGCTGCGCGAGGTGCCTTTCGGGCAGGACGGCAATTATTCGCACGAGGCGATCGTCGCCCGGATCAACGCCGATCTCGCCAATGATCTCGGCAATCTCGCGCAGCGCTCGTTGTCGATGATCGCCAAGAATTGCGCCGGCGTTGCGCCGTCGGCGCAAAATCTCAGCGAGGCCGACGAGGCAATCCTCGCGCAGGCGACAGCGCTGGCGCCAAAGGCCCGCGTCCTGATGCGAGACTACGCGCTACATTTGATTTTGGCCGAGATTTGGCGCGTCGTGGCTGATGCCAACCGTTATTTCGCCGCCGAGGAGCCGTGGGTCAAGCGGAAGACCGACCCAGTTCGGATGGAGACGATCCTCTACGTGACGGCCGAGGCCCTTCGGATCGTCGCCATCATGGCGCAACCCTTCATGCCGGCTTCGATGACGAAGCTTCTCGATCTTCTCGGCGTCCCAGAGGGCGCGCGAAGCTTCGTCGACGCTGAGCGCGCAATGCTCCTTGCGGCCGGGACCGCGCTTCCCGCGCCGGCGCCAATTTTCCCCCGTTACGTCGAGCCGGAGACCGTAGAGTCTGGCTAGGCGTTTTGCCTTCCCACGCGATCTGGTCCGGTTCGTCGCCTCTTCGCGCCTGGCTTGAAAAATGCGCTAAATTTGCCCAACCGAGCTTATTATTAGTTATGCTGATCGACAGTCATTGCCACCTTGATTTCCCGGACTTCGCGGCCGAGCGCGACGAGGTCATTCGGCGCGCGCGTGCGGCCGGCGTCGAGCGTATGATTACGATTTCAACGCGGATCGATCGGTTCGGCGAGATCAGCGCGCTCGCGGACGCTTAT
Organism: uncultured Alphaproteobacteria bacterium; assembly: GCA_963789645.1. GTDB lineage: Bacteria > Pseudomonadota > Alphaproteobacteria > Rhizobiales > Beijerinckiaceae > Methylocapsa. The sequence goes on from CAWBLM010000016.1 coordinate 167,418, forward strand.
CCTGAGGTATTTTGCACGATTGGCGAGCATCCGGAATATGTCCGTGACGGACAGGATCCCGATCTCGATCGCATCGTGCAACTGGCGGGGCATCGCAAATGCGTCGGCGTCGGCGAGACGGGCCTTGATTACCACCATGACGGAGCGCCGCATGACGTCGCCGAACGCGTTTTTCGCACGCATATCTGCGCCGCCCGGCGGACCGGCCTGCCGCTCGTCATCCACAGCCGCGACGCCGATCAAGACATGGCGGCGATCCTCGAAGACGAAATGGGGAAGGGGCCCTTTAAAGCTGTATTGCACTGCTTCACTTCTTCGCTGATGCTGGCGAAGGTCGGCTTATCGCTTGGCCTGTCGATATCCTTTTCCGGCATCGTGACGTTCAAGAAATCGCAAGATCTCCGCGACATCGCCCGTTTCGTGCCGATGGACCGGCTCCTGATCGAAACCGACGCCCCTTTTCTGGCGCCGGCGCCTCATCGCGGCAAACGCAACGAACCGGCCTTCGTCGCCGCGACGGCCAGGGTTCTCGCCGAAGTCAAAGGCGTCAGCGTTTCAACTCTGGCCGAACAGACAAGCGCCAACGCCTTGCGGCTTTTTTCAAAAATGCCGCCTCCGGCGGCGCGCGAAGCCGCGGCCGAATGAGCCTTGCGATCACGATTTTGGGCTGCGGATCGTCGGGGGGCGTTCCGCGCGTCGGGCAAGGCTGGGGCGCTTGCGATCCGGGCAACCCCAAGAACCGGCGGCGGCGATGTTCGATCTTCGTCCAGCAAAACGGGCCGGATGGAGCCAGCACGCAGGCGCTGGTCGACGCTTCGCCGGACCTGCGCGAGCAACTGCTGGCTCTCGACGTCAAGCGGCTCGACGGCGTTCTCCTCACCCACGCCCATGCCGATCACACTCACGGCATCGACGACATCCGGCCTTTGGTGATTATGGCCCGGCGGAAAATCGATCTATACATGGACGCGCCGACGTCGGCCCTCGTGCGCGCGCATTTCGATTACATCTTCGCGACCCCGCCCGGCAGCCAATATCCGCCCTTATTGAGCGAGCGCCGGATCGCCGCCGGCGCTGCGGTGCGGATCGCCGGACCCGGCGGAACGATCGAAACCTTGCCTTTTCGCCTCGAACACGGCGAAATGGACGCGCTAGGGTTCCGGTTCGGCGACATTGCCTACTCGCCGGACCTCAACGGCATTCCGGCGGAGAGCCTTGGCTATCTCGAGCGCCTGGATCTATGGATCGTCGACGCTTTGCGATACATGCCGCATCCTAGCCATTTCTGTCTGCGCGAGACACTCGAATGGATCGCCCGATTGAAGCCGAGGCGCGCGATTCTGACCAATCTTCACACCGATCTCGACTTTGAAAGACTGAAAGCGGAGCTTCCAGCCAATGTCGAACCCGCGTTCGACGGCATGCGGATCGCCGCCTGAAATTTTCGACATTGATCCGTAGCCTTGCGGTAACCGATTGAGATCGTGTGAAATTTAAGCGAGTTCCATAATATTGATTATGCGAATCAAGGCGGTCTGGGCGCCGATGCTTTGGTCGACCTGTCAAGTTCAAGCTGTTTTCTCGCCGCGGCGCGCCAATCTAAGCCGATTAGGGTAGCCAAACAAACCGTCTGTTGATATGTTCTAGGCGACACGGGGCATTAGGCATTCTTAAAGAATTCCATCGGCGAGACTTTGGGCTGGCACCTGTGGGTGGCCGGCTCTTTGGCGCTGGTGAAATGCGCGATGTATCAAATTTGCGATCAGGCGGCGGTTATAGGCGGAGACAAGTAGGCATATCATGAGCAAAGGCAGAGATTTCCGGGGACCAAAAAAGCGCGGTTTCGACGATGACGGGCCCTCTCCCTATGATCCGCCGCGGCAGAACCGTCAGCCACGCACAAGCTTTGGCGGCGCGCCCGAGATGCCCCTTCCGGCGGCCGGACCGAGCGTCGACGCCATTGTTAAATGGTTCAAGAGCGACAAAGGCTTCGGTTTCGTTGAGTTGAGCAATGGGACGGGTGACGCTTTCTTGCATATTGGAGCGCTGCAGGCCGCCGGATATGAAACGGTTCCGCCCGGGGCCAAGTTGAAGGTCAACGTCAGCAATGGATTGAAAGGCGCTCAGGTCACTCGGGTTCTCGAAGTCGACACGACAGGCGCGGTGGAGAGAGCTCCGCAGCCTCGCGCCTTTGGCGATTCGCCTCGACCTGCCCGCCGGACGCCAGATCCGTCAACGGCCATATCGGTGACTGGCACGGTCAAATGGTTCGACGACAATAAAGGCTTCGGTTTCGTGCAGTCGAACGATGGCGGCAAGGACGTGTTCGTTCACATCTCGATCCTTGGTCCGTCGGGCGTGCAGAATCTGGCTGAAGGTCAGCCGGTCAGCATGCGCGTGGTCGATACGCCGAAGGGACGCGAGGCTTTATCAATCTCGCTCGAATAGATCTGGGCGAAAGACGGTGGGGCGTGACCGGCGGTGTCGGATCATGCCCGTCCGCGATTGTCGTCCGATCCATGCTCGCTTCTAGCGCCGGTCCATGCAGCCGTCTTCCGATATAAAGCGCCTGCTTGAAATTATGGCTGCCTTACGCTCGCCAGAAAGCGGCTGCGGCTGGGATCTCGCGCAGACTTTCGAGACGATTGCTCCTTATACCATCGAGGAAGCCTACGAGGTCGCCGATGCGATCGCGCGCCGCGACATGGTGGACCTCCAGGATGAGCTCGGCGATCTCCTGCTTCAGGTTGCTTTCCACGCGCGGATCGCCGAAGAGAGCGGCGCATTCGATTTTGGCGGCGTCGTCGAGGCTATCACGCAAAAGTTGATCCGCCGGCACCCGCATGTGTTTTCCGACGTGCGGGACCTTCCTCCCGAGGAGGTCAAGGCCGTCTGGGCGCGGATCAAAGCCGAGGAGAAGACTGCGAAAGCGGCCGGCCGGAACGCCGAATCCCATGAGGCGCCGGGCTCCGCCCTGCTCGACGACATTGCGCTTGCCCTGCCCGGCTTGAGCCGGGCGGTCAAGTTGCAAACCAAGGCCTCGTCGGTTGGCTTTGATTGGAATGACATTCGCGTAGTTCTCGACAAGATCCGTGAAGAAACCCGCGAAATCGAAGCCGCGCTTGGACTCTGGCCGACAGGATGCGATCGCCGATGAGATCGGCGATCTTTTGTTCGCGGTCGCCAATCTCGCCCGCCACGCCAAGGTGGATCCTGAAATCGGCGATCCGCGGCGCTAACGCAAAATTCGCGCGCCGCTTCGGCTTCATCGAACGCGAACTCGCAAACCAGGGCCTCACCCTTGACGAAGCGACGCTCGACGAAATGGATGAGCTTTGGAACGCGGCGAAATCCGTCGAAGGCTCCGAAAGCGCTGGGAGCTTGAATGACATTTAATGCGTTACGCGCGCTCCGCCAGCCTGTTCATCTCAAGATGTAATAATAGGCTCTAACCTATTCAAAACGCTTCTTTTGGCTGGGATTTGCCAGGGTCTTGAAGGAATCTTCGCCGCACCAATTCGGCTCGCTCGGGCGTGACGCGAACGCGCATATGCACGGCGCCATCCGCCGCAAAGCTCTTGCGCATCACTTCCGCGTTTTCATAGAGCCAGTGAAGGCCTTCGCCATTGTCGGGCTCGAGCACAATCTCGAAGACGGGTCTGCCGATCGCGAGACGCTCTTCGATCATTTCGCATAGATGGTCGAGGCCCTGCCCCGTTATCGCCGAAACGATGACTGGCTGCGCGTCGGCGCCGCGGCTTGCGGCTTGGCGCTTCACGCCGTTCTGTGCCGCCGTCAGGGCTTCTTCATCAAGAAGGTCGGCCTTATTCCAGACTTCCAACACGCGGCGGCGATCGCCTGGCTCGACACCGAGGTCACTCAGAATGGTCTCGACGTCACAGAGCTGAGCCTCGGCGTCGTCATGAGCGATGTCGCGAATGTGCAAAATGAGATCAGCCTCAAGCACTTCTTCAAGGGTCGCGCGGAACGCGGAGACGAGCATCGTCGGAAGGTCCGAAATGAAGCCGACAGTGTCCGACAATATGATCTCGCCGCCATGCGCCAGGCCGACCGCCCTCAGCGTGGGGTCAAGCGTTGCGAAAAGCATCTTGTCCGCCACAACCTCCGCGCGGGTCAGCCGATTGAAAAGAGTTGATTTTCCGGCGTTCGTATAGCCGACCAATGCGACGGTGGGGTAAGGAACGGCGCTGCGTTTTTTGCGATGGAGACCACGGGTTCGCTTGACGCCTTCGAGCTCAAATTCGATTTTGGTCATCCGCTCCTGGATCAAGCGGCGGTCGGTCTCGATCTGCGTTTCGCCTGGGCCGCCGAGGAAGCCAAATCCCCCTCGCTGGCGCTCAAGGTGGGTCCATGACCGAACAAGGCGCGATTTCTGATAGGCGAGGTGGGCGAGCTCGACCTGAAGCGCGCCTTCGCGCGTTCGCGCGCGCCGTCCGAAAATCTCAAGAATGAGGCCGGTTCTGTCTATGACCTTGGCTGAGAAGGCTTTTTCAAGATTGCGCTGCTGGACTGGCGATAAAGCGCAGTCCATAATGACGAGATCGATCTCTTCGGCGCTGATGAATTCGCCGATCTCTTTGACCTTGCCTTTCCCGAGGAAAGTCGCCGGACGAATATTAGCTAGCGTAGTCACCTGCGCGGCGATGATGTCGAGATCAATGGCGGCGGCCAAGCCACGCGCCTCGCCGAGCCGCGCTTGCGCCGACCGTCTTAGCTTAACCTTCCCCGGCGCCTGGGCGATGGATCGGCCCACTTTCTCGCTCAGGTAGGGACCGATCACCAGCGCGCGCGTGTGCGCCGCCTTGGTCCGCGTCCTCAATGTCGTGTGCTCAAGAGCTTCGATTCTCGTCCTCCCCGTCCGTTCGTGCGGCCTCATGCCGGCCTAAGAGCCCGCCGGCTTTTGTCCAAGATTATATAAGGGGCCATCCGGATTTCCGCCATCTCAAGCGGATGAAGAGCCGCCATCTTCGCCCGCCTCGAACATCTGAATAGGTTGACCCGGCATGATGGTGGAGATCGCGTGCTTGTAAACCAGCTGCGAATGGCCGTCGCGCCGCAGCAGAACGCAAAAATTGTCAAACCACGTGACGACACCCTGCAGTTTCACGCCATTGACCAAGAAAATTGTCAGGGGGACCTTATTTTTTCGGACAAAATTGAGAAAAGTGTCCTGTAAGTTTTGTGGCCTTTCCGCTGCCATCTTAAAAATCCTTATTTGTTCTTGGCGCCAGAATGACGCGGCCCGGTTATGCTATGCGCTCTAGCCCTTCGTTTCGCAGAGCGCAACGTTGATGCTGCGCCCCCGCGTGGAAGCTGATGGTTGACATTAGACCTCTTGCTCACAGCATTTGCAATAAGCCCTATATTGAATGTTTGGCCTTATCGTGAAACACAGCGCGCAAACGCAGCGCCACGGGTCCCGGCGATCCGTCCCCAATTCTATGCCCGTCAATGTCGACGACCGGCATAACCAGCGTTGTTGCGCCGGTTATGAAGGCCTCGCGTGCCGCGAGCGCTTCGTCGCGGCTGAATTTGCGCTCCTCGAGACGAAGCCCCTGCGCCAAGATGATTTCAATCAACGTCGTTCGGGTGATGCCGCGCAAAATCGAATGATCGAGTTGACGCGTAATGATCGTTCCAGACTGGTCGATGATCCAGGCGTTCGACGCGGCGCCTTCGCTGATCATGCCGTCTAAATCGATGAGCCAGGCTTCATATGCGCCTTGTTCCTTCGCCGCCTGCCGCGCCAGCACGTTGGGCAGCAATGCGATGGACTTGATATCGACCCGCTTCCAGCGCAGATCCGGCATCGTCAAAACGCTGACGCCTTTGCGCGCGGCGGCTTCGCCCTTTTCGGGATCGATCGCCTTGGCGGTAACGATCAGGCTCGGACGAACCGGCGGCTGTGGAAACACATGATCGCGCGGCGCGACGCCTCGCGTGACCTGAACGTAAAGATAGCCATTCGAGATTCGATTTTTGCAAAGGATTTCTCGCAGAATAACCTTCAAAACGGCAGTATTGGCAGGCGGATCGATGCGAAGCTCCGCCAGCGAGCGGTCGAGCCGCTGCAAATGGCGGTCTTCGTCGATGAGGGCGCCGCGAAAGACCTCGCAGACTTCATAGACGCCATCGGCAAGCTGATAGCCGCGATCCTCAATCGGAACCACGGCGTTGTGGTTCGCGACATAGGCGCCGTTTACATAGGCAATTCTGCTCACCTGCGCTCCGAGAGGTTTAAGAGGAAAAGCCAAGCGTGTTGCTCGCAAGCCCGAAAATCGCGCCGGCGCCAATGCCGTACAAGGGATTGGTCCGCGTCGCTCCGCAAAGCAGCGTCATGCCGCCTGTGATCGCGATCGTCAACCCGCCGCTATCGGCCGCCCGCGCCAGGACCAGGCCGCTGGCGCACATCAGGCCTACAGCGACCGGCGCCAAAGCCTTTTTGAGAATTGAAATCGCCCAATTGGCCGAAAAGCGGCGCAGCGTCCGCTCGGCTAGAAATGCGATCAGAGAGGAAGGCCCAAGCATCGCGGCAGTCGCGACGCAAAGGCCTGCCAGGCCAGCGATATGCCAGCCCATCAGGCTCATCACAGTGACGTTGGGCCCCGGCGCGGCTTGCGCCAGCGCGACGAGATTCGCAAAGGTGGCGTCATCCATGAAATGAAAGACGCTCACCATCTGGCGGTGCAATTCGGGCAAGGTCGCATTCGCGCCGCCGACGGCCCCGAGCGAAAGAACGGCGAATATTGCGGCGAGTTGTCCGAGCGGCCCTCGCATCAGGGCCGGCGCCCAACGAACGCAAAGAGCGCGATGCTGGCGGGAACTGCGACCGCAAGAGTGGCGGGCAGCGAAAGACGCAAGATTCCGGCCGCGGCGAACGTGAAGGCGGCGACAAGCATAGCCACGCGATCGTCGCGCAGCGCCCGGAGCAATTTATAGGCGTTGGCGATCACCAGTCCCGCCGTCGCCGCCGCCGCGCCGGCTAGCGCGCTTTTGACCGCTGGATGCGAGGCGAATTGATCATAAAGGGAAACGACGCCGATCAGGATCGCAAGCGGCGCCAGCATAAGGGCGAAAACAGCCGTTGCGGCGCCGGACGGCCCCTGAAACCTATCCCCGAGCATGACCGCGAGATTGACCGTGTTGGCGCCGGGCAGAACATTGGCGGCGCCAAGCAGTTCGGCGAATTCGCGATCATCCAGCCAGCTCCGCTCCTCGACGATGACCGGACGGACCCAGCCGGCGACGCCGCCAAAACCGCAAAGACCGATCTTGAAGAAGGCGGCGAAAAGCTCGCCGTGGCTCGCGCGCCGCGTCGGGTCGAGAGCGCGCGCGGTTTTTCTTTGGGGTTTGGCGGCGGTCATTTTCTGATTCAGCCTCGAAGACCAGAAATTCTGCTTTGAAAAAATAAGCCGACGGACAAGCCCAATCGCTCAGAATTGGCCCATTTCGCAAACCTGCTTTTTGTTAGCCGGATCCTTTTTCGCACTTCGAGAAACGTTCTATGTTTCACCGAGCGATATTCTGGTCCCGACCAGAACGAAATGCCGGCGGAAGTGGACAGGATTAAGAACGCTTGCTATCAGTCGACGATTGTGAGGCAGTCGCGGAGCGCCCGCGGGATCAATCGACCCGAAGCGACTTCAATTTGCGGTGCAGCGCGGAGCGCTCCATGCCAATGAATTCAGCGGTGCGCGAAATATTGCCGCCGAACCGATTGATCTGAGCGACGAGATATTCGCGCTCGAAGACTTCGCGCGCGTCGCGCAGGGGAAGGCTCATCAGCCTTTCGCCGCCGCTGCCATTCGGCGTCGAAGGCACGAGGGCGCCGATCTCCGCGGGAAGCATGTCGGCGGTGATCGCGGCTTCTGGAGCACCGGCTACCAGAATCATCAAGCGCTCGACATTGTTGCGAAGCTGCCGGATGTTGCCCGGCCAATCATGAGACTGCAGCACGGCCATGGCGTCGTCGGCGATGACGCGCTGGGGCATTCCGGACGTCATCGACACCTGCTCCATGAAGAAGGCGATAAGCTCCCCGATGTCTTCGCGCCGCTCGGAGAGAGAGGGGACACGCACCGGGACCACGGCCAGGCGATGAAACAAATCCTCGCGAAACGAGCCGTCGGCGATGAGCGCCGCCAGATCGCGCGCGGAAGAGGAAATAATCCGAACGTCGACATGAACGCGCGTGAGGCCGCCAACTCGCTGAAAGTTCTGCTCCACCAGAACGCGAAGTATCTTGCCCTGCGTTTCCTTGGGCATATCGGCGATTTCGTCGAGATACAGCGTGCCTCCGTGCGCTTCCTCGAGTGCGCCGACCTTGCGCCCCGCGCCGTCCTTGCCCTCGACGCCAAAGAGCTCGATCTCCATGGTTTCGGGAGCGATCGTCGCCGAATTGATGACGACAAAAGGACCGCTCGCCCGCGTCGACGCTTCATGGATCGAGCGCGCCGCCAGCTCTTTGCCAGAACCGGGCGCGCCGGTGATGAGGACACGCGAATTGGCGGGCCCTACCCGCTCGATGGTCTGCCGCAATTGGTTGATGGCGGTGGAGTGGCCGACGATTTTGTTGACCGCGCCTGTCCTCGTGCGCAGTTCGCTCACTTCCCGTTTGAGTCGGGATGCCTCCAGCGCGCGCTCCGCGACGAGCACCAGCCGATCCGCCTTGAACGGCTTCTCAATAAAATCATAGGCGCCGAGCTTGATCGCGGAAACCGCCGTCTCGATGTTTCCGTGGCCGGAGATCATCACAACCGGCAGCATCGGATGTTGCTCTTTGACGATCCGCAAGATTTGCAGGCCATCCAGTTTCGAGCCTTGCAACCAGATGTCCAGGAAAACAAGGCCTGGCCGCCGCGCGGCGATCGCGGCGAGGGCTTCGTCCGAATTCTTGGCCGTTCGCGCGCCGTGTCCTTCGTCCGACAGGATCCCGGATACGATATCGCGAATGTCCGCTTCGTCATCTACGATCAGGATGTCGCTCGCCATGAAGTCCTTCACGATCCTTGTATTGCCGCCGCGCCTGCGGCTTGATCTGCGCCGCCATTGGCGGCTCCCATTTCGTCGCTTAAGGGGAAAAATAGCCGGACCCAGGCGCCGCGCTGTTTGGGGGCGTCGCGCAGCTCAAGTCCGCCGCCGTGATCGGCGAGGATCTTGGCGACGATTGGCAGGCCGAGCCCAGTCCCTTCCGCTCGCGTCGTCATATAGGGCTCAAGCAGCCGATGCCGATTGTCTTTGGGAAAACCTTTGCCATTGTCGACAACGTCGATGAACACGGTGTCCTCCGCGACGGAAAGGCTCACCAAAACGTGTCCTTTGAAGCTCGCCTCGCCGGCATATGCCTCAATTCCTTCAGTCGCGTTCTTTACGATATTGGTCAAGGCTTGGGACAACAGGCGCCGGTCGAAGCAGCCGACCACCGGCTGGTCGGGCAAATGATCTTCGAAGACGATATTCGGATGAGCGACGCGCATCAGGAATAAGACGCGTCGGATGCATTCCCCAAGGTCGTTGCTTTCGACGCGAGGCTTCGGCATTCGCGCGAAAGAGGAGAATTCGTCCACCATGCGCTTGATGTCGTCAACCTGGCGAACGATCGTATCTGTGCATTGGTCGAAAATATCGCGGTCGTGCGTAATGAGGCGCCCGTATTTGCGTTTGATCCGCTCTGCCGAGAGCTGGATCGGGGTCAGCGGGTTTCTGATCTCATGCGCGATACGTCGCGCGACGTCGGCCCAGGCGGCGGTGCGTTGCGCGCTGACGAGATCGGTAATGTCGTCAAGCGTGATGATATAGCTCTTATCGGCCCGACCCGTCGGCGCGCTGATGATGCTAACGCTGAACAGCCTATCGAGGCCGCCGCGCGAAATCGAAATCTGAACCGGGGCCATTCGCGTTTGGACGGCCCGCGCCTCTGCAAAGACTTCCCTGATCTCCGGCAAAACGACATCCACTGCTCGCCCCAGGACGGCGGTCGCGCCCTCCCCGGCTGGCGGAATCAGCCGTTCAGCCGACGGATTGAGCACCGTAATTTCGCCCTTTGGACCAACGCCGACGACGGCGACGGGAACGCCCGAGAGAACCGCTTCCGTGAACAGGCGCCGTTCATCGATGAGGCTGCTCGCCGCAATGAGACGGCTTTGTTGCAGCCGCAGTTCCGACGTCATCTTGTTGAAGGTTTCGCCGAGATGGGCAAGGTCTCCTTCCGATTTTCGCACAGCGACTCGAACGTTGAGATTTCCCGACGATACTTGATCAGTCGCCGCGATGAGGCGCCGGATCGGCGCAACGAGGCGGTTGGCGAAAGACAGGCCAAGCCAGGTCGCCGACAACAGCATGATCAATGCGATCAGGATGAACATCGTCGCAAAGGCGATCCTGAGAGCGCGCCGATGAGTGTCGAAACCTTCATATAACGCAACGAGTTTGGAGGCTTGCCGAGGAAACTCGACGGTGAATGGATCGACCGGCCTCGCGACATAGAGGAAGGTGTCCTGGAAGGAAATCAGGGCGCGCAGAGCGACGAATGTTCTTCCTTCGTTGAGGACAAGGCATAGAGGCTCGTTCTTCCGCGCATCCTCGAAATCTGTCGCCTCGGGTGTGACAACGGCATTGCTTACGATGGCGCCGGTGTCGATTTTTTCGACGACCGCTCCATCCGATTTCAAAAGCGCCGCCGCGGTAAACCCAAGGAAACGCGCGCGCGAGGTGAAGAAATCTCGGAACAGCGGCCGGTCGACTTCAAACATTAGCTTGGCCCGGTCGAGATCTGACGCCGTCAGCCGCGCTTCCTGCAGCAGCGACTTGCATTGGGCTTCCCGAAACAGCCGCGCGGCGTCGATCGTAGTCTGCACAAAGGCTTTGCCATCGCGCATGAAGGCGGGATTGAGGCTGCGCTCCAAGGTCACTGATCCGACCCAGGCCATGAGCAGCGCTGGCGCGGCCGCGACGATCGAGAACAGCGCCACGAGCTGGATATGCAATTGCGCTCCGGCGACGCCGGCGCGCCGCGCTTTGAAAAGAGCGTACGCCTCGACGAGGATGAAGCAGAGGATGAGAAAGATGCCAAGGACGTTGGCGATCAACAACCAGAATAAAACGTCGCTAGTTGGCGGAATCGGCGTAAAGCCGGCAAAGATCATAAAGCTGCCGAGCGCGACCAGCAGCACCAGAATGACCGCTGCGGGACCGAAGCGGATCGTAAATCGCCGATCGCCGTGAGAGGCGCCGGAAAGCTTCTGTGCTTGTGATTGTTCGCTCATCGGCCGTTTCAGGAACTCGGGGCCGCAAAATGAGCGAGTCCCAGTTGCCTTTATGCCACGGTGTTGCAAGATTACGACATTTCCACGGCCAAAGCCATGACTCGTCAATCTCGATAAGGATAGATTTCGCGAGAGCGTGCCTCAAACCGCTGGCGAGCGACGCTCCGCTGGCAGTCCCGCGCTAAAACTTGGGCCTAATCGGTCAGACTACGTCGCTTGCGGAGGGTTTGTCAGATTGGCGATTCCCTGGTCCCGTACAGCGGGCCAATTCGGTCACAACCGTTTCACGTGAAACGCTTGGCGCCGTCGACGCCAACCGACAAAGCGAAAATCTCCCGTATTTGGCCGCCTATCGCGGCGATCGCATCAGCCTGATATCGAGGTCGCGGACTTTTTTGCGCAGCGTGTTGCGATTGAGCCCCAACAGCTCGGCGGCCTTGATCTGATTGCCGCGCGTCGCCGCGAGCGCCGCTGAAATCAACGGATATTCAAGTTCGCGCAAGATGCGGTGATAAAGGCCGGGCGGCGGCAGGCTGTCGCCATGGCCGCGAAACAGTTCAGAGAGGTATCGCTCCATGGCGCTAGCCAGCGTCGCCGCGCGTTCTGGCTCCTGCGGCCGTCCCGCCGCGGCGGCCGGCGCAAGTCCTTGCGTCAGCGCCGGCGGATTGACCGCCAACTCCATATCGATGAGTTGAGCCGTCACCGCTTCCTGTGGATAGAGGGCGGCGAGGCGGCGGGTCAAATTCTCGAGTTCGCGGATATTGCCAGGCCAGCGGTAGCGCTTCAGCCGCTCGAGCGCATCCGGCTCGATGTGCTTCAAGGGCAATCCCTCGCTGGCGGCCAGCGCGAAGAAATGCTGCGCGAGATCGCCAATGTCCTCGACGCGTTCGCGCAAGGGCGGAAGCCGCAATGGCACGACATTCAGTCTGAAGAACAAATCCTCACGGAACAGGCCCTGCTGGATCAGAACGAGAAGGTCCTTGTTGGTTGCGGCGATGATGCGCACATTGGTCTTGATCGGCATGCGCCCGCCAACGGTCGTATATTCGCTCTGCTGAAGAACGCGCAGGAGTCGCGTCTGAGCTTCCATCGGCATGTCGCCGATCTCGTCGAGGAAAAGCGTTCCGCCTTCGGCCTGCTCGAAGCGGCCCGCCGAGCGCTGATTGGCCCCGGTGAACGCTCCTTTTTCGTGCCCGAACAATTCGCTTTCGATGAGGTCGCGCGGAATGGCGGCCATATTGATGGCGACAAAAGGTCCCTTCTTGCGCTTGCCGTAATCATGCAAGGCGCGCGCGACAAGTTCCTTCCCGGTGCCGGATTCGCCGGTAATCATGACTGTGAGGTCAGTCTGCATCAGCCGCGCCAGGGAGCGGTAGATCTCCTGCATGGCGGGCGAGCGCCCGACGAGAGGCATGCCCTCCAGTTCTTCATTGCGCTCGATCTTGACGCGATTCTTCGGTTCGCTCATCGCTCGCCCGACGATCGAGACGAGTTCGCGCAGGTCGAAGGGTTTGGGAAGATAGTCATAGGCGCCCCGCTCCGACGCCTTGATCGCGGTCATGAAGGTGTTCTGCGCGCTCATGACGATGATCGGCAGGTCAGGCCGCAATTTCTTCATCTTGGGCAGGAGTTCGAAAGCGTTTTCGTCCGGCATCACGACGTCGGTTATGACAAGGTCGCCATCGCCCGACTGAACCCATCGCCAGAGAGTGGCGGCGGCGCCGGTCGCGCGGACGTCATAGCCTGCGCGCGACAGGGCCTGGCTGAGGACAGTGCGAATGGCTGTGTCGTCGTCAGCGATGAGGATATTTCCGGTGGCCATAAGAAAAGCCTCTCCTTCAGGCGCGAGAGCCGATCGCGGAATGGGCGATCATTTTGGCGGCGCACATCTCTTTCGGGGCTCTTTGCCGACGGAGATGGCGCCAGACCCGACGCGCCCTTAGCTACGCGTCGCGCCTCTACCGTCACGCGGCGAATACATCGGCATGAGAACCCGAAATGTGGTGCGCCTCGTTGCGGACTCACATTCGATAGTGCCGCCATGATCTCCAATGATCTTGGCGACCAATGCAAGTCCAAGGCCACTTCCCGCGGCTTTGGTGGTGATGAACGGGTCGAATAAATAGGGCATCACTTCCACCGGAACGCCGGATCCGTTGTCTCGGACGCAACATTCGAGCGGAAGGCTGACGGGCTTTTTGGAGCCTGGTATCGGCAGGCGCACGCCAGGCCTGTACGCCGTCGACAGTTCGATGTCGCCATCTCCGGTTTCGCCGATCGCTTCGGCGGCGTTCTTGACGAGATTGAGGAACAGTTGGACGAGTTGATCCCTGTTGCCGAGGACCGGCGGCAGCGAAGGATCATAGATCTCATGAAACCGGATATGGCGGGCGAACCCGGCCTGAGCGACTTTTTTGACGTGGTCGAGGACCGCGTGAATATTGACGCTTTCTCGCTCGATTGGGCGACCGTCCGCGAAGGCGCTCATGCGATCGACGAGCTTGACGATCCGATCGGTCTCTTCGCAGATCAATCGGGTCAGAGCCCGATCTGAAATCATTTGCGTCGATTTCGAGCAACTGCGCGGCGCCCCTTATGCCGGACAGCGGATTCTTGATTTCATGCGCAAGCATCGAGGCCATGGCGGCCACCGAACGCGCGCCGCCGCGTTGATTGAGCTGGCGCTCCATCTTGTCCGTCAGCGATCGCTCCTGAAGCATGACGGCAACGCCATCTTGGAGCTCCGCGAGCGGAGTGACAAAAATATCGACCAAGACGTCGTTCGTCCCGCCTTTTGCGAGACCGAGCTCGACGCGATACCCATTGAAAGCGGCGCCGGTCGTTTTGACTTGTTCGATAAAATCGAGAAGCGGCGAGCCGCTGGCGACGAGCTGATTGAGCTTGATGTGGCCCATCGCCTCGCGGCTCATAGCGAAAAACGCTTCCGCCGCGACATTGGCGTCGGCGATCGATCCATCAAGCCGCACCGAGAGGATCGGATGGGGCAATGCGTCCAAAACTTTGCCGGCGTCGACCCCCAATGAGGAAATTGGCGCGGCGTCATCGCATCGTGGAGCCGAAAGCGTCGCCATCACGCCGCCTCCGCCCGCTGAGCACCCGCAAACGCTTCGCTCAAAACTGATTTCACTTCTTTGGGATCCTCGGCGGTGACGAGTCGGCGGCGCAGGCGATCCACGTCCCTGGCCTCGGACCACTGCGCATAGGCGGCGAGATGCTTTCGCGCGTGACGCACGCCCTGTTCCCCGCCGAACAGTTCGAGAAGGCCCTCATAATGCTCTAGCGCGGCGTCCATTCGCGCCGACGGAGAGGGCGCCGCGCGCATCGATCCTGTGGCCAGATAGTGAGCGGCGTCGCCGACGAACCAGGGCCGCCCGATCGCGCCCCGGCCGATCATTACCGCATCGGCGCCGGACGCCGCCAGCATCGAGGACGCATCTTCAAGGCTGGCGCAGTCGCCGTTTGCGACCACCGGGATCGTCACCGCCGACTTCACCGCGCGGATCGCAGCCCAGTTCGCCTTGCCGGAATAGAATTGGCGACGAGTGCGGCCGTGCACCGTCAACATGGCGACCCCTTCCGACTCGGCGAGGCGCCCAAGCTCAGGCGCGTTGATCGAGGCTTCGTCCCAGCCAAGTCGCATTTTGAGCGTCACCGGGACGCGCACTGCGCCGACCGTCGCCCGGATCAATGCGAGCGCGAGGGGCAGGTCCCGCATGAGATGCGATCCGGCGTAACCCGTTGTCACTTTTTTCGCCGGACATCCCATGTTGATGTCAATGATCGCTGCGCCGCAGCCCTCCGCCAGCCGCGCCGCCTCCGCCATCGCTTCGGGCGCGCAGCCGGCGATTTGCACCACGTGGAGATCGACGCCGCAGCCTTCGGCTTTGATCCTGTTGGCCGCGTCGCCTCTAGCATAAGCGTCGGCGGCGATCATTTCGGTAACGACCAGTGAAGCCCCAAAACGTCGCGCCAGCCGGCGCATCACGACATCCGTGACGCCGGACATCGGGGCCAGCATGGCCCTCCCTTCAAGGCGCCGTTGTCCAATCTGAAGGGCATGATTGAAACTGCCTAATTTTTTCGCACCATCGCTCATGCCTATATCATAATCAATTTGTGCACCGCGGCAATGGTACAAAATGTGTAGGACTGGCAGAATTGAAAAATTGACGCCGCTGATGAAACGAGAGAGGAACATCGCCGATCAAATCGAGCGAAGCCTTTAGATGAACGGCAGTCCTTCTCATCCTGGCGCAGAGTTGGCCATTCTGGTCGTCGCGGCCGGACGCGGCTCCCGCGCTGGCGAGGGCCCGCCCAAGCAGTATCGCCGCGTCGCCGGAGGAACCGTTATCGCACATGGCTTGTCGGCGCTCCATCGCGCCGCGCCCAAGGCGGTGATCGCGCCGGTCATTCACGAGGACGATCTCGATCTTTACTATGAAAGCGTGGCGGGCCTCGACGCCCTGACAGCGCGGCGTCTGAAAAGCCCCGTCTATGGCGGCGCGACGCGGCAGGCCAGCGTTCTCGCCGGGCTCGAAGCGCTTGACGCTGACCGAGACAATCGCCCAAAAATTGTGCTAATCCATGATGGCGCTCGCATTTTCGCAAGCAGGGAACTGATCATCAGGGCAATTTCGGCGGCGAAATCCTATGGCGCCGCCATTCCCGGCGTCGCCGTGACCGACACGATCAAGGAAGTCGACGCCGACGGTTCGATCGTCGCGACGCCGCCACGAGCCCGGCTGCGGGCCGTGCAAACGCCGCAGGCGTTTGATTTTGATTTCATTCTCGCCGCACATCGAAACGCCGCCGCCGCAGGCGCCGACGGTCTCACCGACGATGCGGCCATCGCCGAATGGGCTGGACATAGCGTCCATGTTTTTGAGGGGGATGCAGGCAACATGAAAATCACCAGCGCCGAAGATCTCGCGATTGCCGAAGCGCGGCTCATCCGCGATCTCGAGGATATCAGGATCGGCCAAGGCTACGACGTGCATGCTTTCGGTCCGGGCGACCACATCTGGCTTGGCGGATTGAAAATATCGCATGATCATGGGCTTATCGGACATTCTGACGCCGACGTGCTAAGTCATGCGATTACCGACGCCCTGCTCGGCGCCTTGGCGGATGGCGATATAGGCAGTCATTTTCCGCCCTCGGACCCGCAATGGCGCGGGGCCGCGTCGAAGATTTTCCTCGCTGCGGCGGCCGCGAAGGTGCGCGAGCGCGGCGGGATGATCGCGCACATCGATGCGACGCTCGTTTGCGAAAGACCCAAGGTGGGGCCTCATCGAGAAGCGATCCGCGCCAGCATCGCCACCATCCTAGGCGTTCCGCTGGACCGGGTCGCCGTCAAGGCGACGACCAGTGAACGACTTGGCTTCACCGGCCGGGAAGAAGGCATAGCGTCGATGGCGATCGCGACCATTCGCTTGCCGATCTGACCCTTTTTTTGGCCAAGGGAGCCCGGCGTGTTCGATGATGATATCTGCGGGCGGGCGGCGGCGCTGGTCGCGCTCTATCGTCAGCGCGGCCTGACTTTGGCGAGCGCCGAATCCTGCACGGGAGGGCTCGTCGCAGGCCTCATTACCTCGGTCCCCGGCTCTTCCGACGTGTTCGAACGCGGCTTCGTCACCTATTCCAACGCCGCCAAGATCGATTGCCTTGGAGTCGATACGGCGCCCTTCTCGAAAAGTTCGGCGCCGTCAGCGCCGAGATTGCGGCAGCGATGGCGGCCGGACTCTTGCAGCGATCGCCCGCGGACGTCGCCGTTTCCGTCACCGGCATAGCCGGTCCGGGCGGCGGATCGGCCGAAAAGCCCGTCGGCCTGGTCTACTTTGGCCTTGCGCGACGCGGCGGCGACGCGGCGACGCTGGAAAAAAGGTTCGGCGATCTCGGCCGCGCGAAGGTGCGGGCGGCAGCGATTGCGGTCGCGCTCGACCTTCTGTATCAGGCCGCCGGCGCGCCATAGACGATGTCGGCGCGGCGCTCGAAGGCTTCGGAGAATTTGTGGAACGCCTTATCGAACATCCGTCCCATCAGAAGGCTCAGCGCGCGGCTCTTGAATTCATAGGCGATGTGAAACTCGATGACTGAAACGCCGGGCCCTTCGTCGCGGAAATTCCAGCGGTTTTCGAGATGCCGGAACGGGCCGTCGATATATTCGACCAAAATCTGGCGGCGCGCCGGATCACAGGTGACGCGACTGGTAAAGGTTTCGCGGATCGCCCGGTAGCCGACCGACATATCTGCAACCTTCGTCACGACGCCTTGGCTCTCGGTGCGCCGGCGAACCACGAGCGCCACGCACAAAGGCACGAACTGCGGGTAGGACTCGATGTCGGCGACGAGGTCGAACATTTCGGCCGCGCTATGGCGAACCTTATGGATGGTCCGAAAGGAAGGCATGCTTCGTCACAAAATGGCCGCCGAGGCGACCCGCATGCTCCGCGGCCGCGCTTTGATCTAGCGGCTCAAGCGCCGCGCGGCAAGGGCCCCCGCGCCGAGTTGCCGCTGCGCCTTCAGTTTGGCGAAATCCTCTCCCGCGTGATGCGAAGACCGGGTCAAAGGCGAAGCGGAAACGAGCAGAAACCCTTTCGCCCGGCCGATGTCGGCGTAGGAGGCGAATTCCTGCGGCGTCACGAAGCGCGCGACGGCGTGGTGCTTCTTGCTCGGCTGTAGATATTGGCCGATGGTCATGAAGTCGACATCGGCGCTGCGCAGATCATCCATCAGCTGAAGGACTTCATGGCGCTCCTCGCCAAGGCCGACCATGATGCCGGATTTGGTGAAGATTGTCGGGTCGAGCTCCTTCGCCCTCTGCAACAGGCGGAGCGAGTGGAAATAGCGCGCGCCCGGGCGGACCGTCAGATATTTCGACGCCACCGTCTCGAGATTGTGGTTGAAGACATCGGGCTTGGCCGCGACGACGATCTCGAGCGCGCCGGCTTTGCGCAAGAAATCAGGGGTCAGCACTTCGATCGTCGTCGCCGGGCTGGCGCCGCGGATCGCTGCGATGACCTCAGCGAAATGGCGCGCGCCGCCGTCGGCGAGGTCATCGCGATCGACGGAGGTGACGACGACATGCGAGAGGCCGAGCTTGGCGACGGCGTCGGCGACCCGCGCCGGCTCATTGGCGTCGAGCGCGCGCGGCAGGCCGGTCTTGACGTTGCAGAAGGCGCAGGCCCGCGTGCAGGTGTCGCCCATGATCATGAAGGTCGCGTGCCGTTTCGCCCAGCACTCGCCGATGTTCGGGCAGCCGGCCTCCTCGCACACGGTGACGAGCTTGTGATCCTTGACGATTTTTTGCGTCGCCGCCCATTCCGGCGACCCCGGCGCCCTGACCCTGATCCATTCCGGCTTGCGCAGGACCGGTTGATCCGGGCGATGCGCCTTTTCGGGATGGCGCAGAGGCTGTTTGGCCTGCGATTGCTCAAGGAGATCGGGAAGGTCGGCAGCGTCGGTCATGGTCTCTTCTGTTCCCTGCCGTCTCGTTGCGGCGTGCGTTAAATTAAATATGGATGACCCGGCCATAGGCGTCGAGCACGCTCTCGTGCATCATTTCCGAGAGCGTCGGATGCGGGAAGATCGAATTGATTAGCTCCTCCTCAGTCGTCTCGCAATTCATGGCGACGACGAAACCCTGGATCAACTCGGTGACTTCCGCACCGATCATATGGGCGCCGAGCAGCTTACCGGTTTTGGCGTCGAAAATGGTTTTGACGAGGCCGTCCGGCT
Organism: uncultured Alphaproteobacteria bacterium; assembly: GCA_963789645.1. Lineage (GTDB taxonomy): Bacteria > Pseudomonadota > Alphaproteobacteria > Rhizobiales > Beijerinckiaceae > Methylocapsa. Next base: position 186,461 of record CAWBLM010000016.1, read on the forward strand.
CGCCGAGCGCGATCGCCTTGCCGTTGCCAATGAACGGAAAGCGGCCGACCTTGAGCTCGAAGCCCTCCTCTTTGGCTCGCGCCTCGGTGAGCCCGACGGACGCGACCTGCGGATTGCAATAGGTGCAACCGGGGATCATCAGTTTATCCATCGGGTGCGGGTGCAGGCCTTTGATCGTTTCGACGCAGATGACGCCTTCATGCTCGGCCTTGTGCGCGAGCATTGGCGGCCCGGCGACGTCGCCAATGGCGTAGACGCCAGGCACGTTGGTGCGGCCCGCGTCATCGATTTTGATCGTTCCCCGGTCAGTCGCCACCCCCAGCCCTTCGAGCCCGAGATTTTCGGTGTTGCCGACGACGCCGACGGCAGAAATCATCCGCTCGGCTGCGAGCGTCCGCGTCGTTCCCTTGGCGTCTTCGATCGCGGCGACGAGTCCGTCCGCCTTTTTCTCGACTTTCGTCACTTTGGTCGAGGTGAAGATTTTCATGCCCTGCTTCTCGAAGCGCTTACGGGCGTGCGCCGAGATTTCCGCATCCTCCACCGGCAGGACCTCAGGCAGCACTTCGACTACCGTCACTTCGGCGCCCAAGGTGCGATAGAAACGAAGCGAATTCGATGCCGATCGCGCCCGAGCCCATGACGATCAGGCTCTTCGGGAACGATTCCGGCTTCATCGCCTCGAAATAAGTCCAGATCAGCTTGCCGTCAGGCTCGATTCCGGGCAGCTCGCGTGGGCGCGCCCCAGTTGCGATGATGATGTGCCAGGCGCGATAGGCCCCCTCCCCGAGCGCGCCTTTCGGAACGGGGTTTTGCGGCTGGACCGCAGGCTTTTTCGAGGCGCTAACGGCCACTTCGCCAAGTTTCGTGATCGTAGCCTCGCCCCAGATCACGTCGATCTTGTTCTTCTTCATCAAAAAGCCGACGCCGGCGTTGAGTTGCGCCGAAATGGCGCGCGAGCGCTTGACGACCGCGCCGACGTTCGCCTCGGGCTTGCCGCCCGAGGCGAGCCCATAATCCTTGGCGTGCTGCATGTAATGGAAAATTTCCGCCGATCGCAGCAGAGCCTTGGTCGGGATGCAGCCCCAGTTGAGGCAGATGCCGCCAAGATGCTCGCGTTCGACGACGGCGGTGCGGAACCCGAGCTGGGCGGCGCGGATGGCGGCGACATAGCCGCCAGGTCCGCCGCCGATGATCAGAATGTCATAAGGGTCGGCCATGACGCCTTCCTCCTTGAAGCGGCTAAACCAGCATCCCCATCGGGCGCTCGATCAGCTGTTTGAAGGCGTCGAGAAGCTCGGCGCCGAGCGCGCCGTCAATAGCGCGATGGTCGGTCGACAGAGTGACGCTCATCAAGGTGGCGACCGCGGGCTGGCCATCCTTGACGATGACGCGTTTTTCGCCCGCTCCAACGGCGAGGATCGAAGCTTGCGGCGGATTGATGATCGCCGAAAAATTCTTGATTCCCATCATGCCGAGATTCGAGACCGACGATGCGCCGCCCTGATATTCCTCGGGCTTCAACTTTCTCGCTTTCGCCCGCGCTGCAAAATCCTTCATCTCATTCGAGATGGTGGAGATACTCTTGATGTCGGCGGAGCGGACGACCGGCGTGATCAAGCCGCCCGGAATCGAGACGGCGACGCCGACGTCGGCGCGCCTGTGTTTCAGCATCGCGGTTTCGGTCCAGGTCACATTGGCGCTCCGGCACTCGGATCAGCGCGAGCGCGAGCGCCTTGATGATGAAATCATTGACCGAAATTTTGTAAGCTGGCTTGCCGTCCTTGCCGTGCGGCGCGTCGGCGTTGACGCTTTCGCGCAGGGCGAGAAGCGGATCGAGGCTCGCAGTCAAGCGAGAGATAGAAATGCGGGATCGTCTGGCTCGCCTCGACCAGCCGGCGCGCAATGGTCTTGCGCATCGAATCGTGCGGCGTCTCGTCATAGCTTCCAGGCTGGAAGAATTTGCGGATCGTTTCGTCGGAGGCCGGTGTCGGCGCTGCCGGAGCGGCAGGAGCTGGAGCCTTTACGGGCGGGGGAGCTTCAGGCGCTTTCGCGATCTGCGGCTGGGCCAAAGCCGCCTTGATGTCGCGCTCGATGATGCGGCCATGTGGCCCGCTTCCTTTGATCGCGGAAAGATCGAGACCTGAGCTTTTCGCGATGCGCCGGGCCAAAGGCGACGCGAAGATGCGCGGCCCGGCGTGACCGTTAACCCGGCCGCCCTGTACCGCAGTCCCCGGCGGCGCGGTGGCGGCCGGGACCTCGGCGGCCGCAACCGGCGGCGGCGCGCCTTTTGGCGCAGCCGGGCGCGCCGCGGCCGTCGCGTCCTCGCCGTCCGCGGCAATGACGCCGATGACGTCGTTGACCGCGACGTCGGCGGTTCCGTCTGGAACGATGATCTGGGCGAGGACGCCTTCGTCCACCGCTTCGACTTCCATCGTCGCTTTGTCGGTCTCGATTTCGGCGAGGATGTCGCCGGATTTGACCTGGTCGCCTTCCTTCTTCAGCCAACGACTGAGATTGCCTTTTTCCATGGTTGGGGAAAGCGCGGGCATCAGAATGTTGATGGGCATGGGAGGCTCACATTTCGAGCGGAACGCCGACTTCGTTTAGGGGCCCTTCAAGCGGAGCATACCGGTTATATCAAATAAAAAAACATTAAGAAACATAAGCTTATATCATATATATGATGTAGCGGATAAGGACGGACTGTCGCGCTCAACGGTAGAGCGCGGCTTTCGCCGCGGCGACCACCTCGCCCACATTGGGGAGCGCCATCTTTTCGAGATTGGCGGCGTATGGCATCGGCACGTTCTTGCCGGAAATGCGCGCGACCGGCGCGTCGAGGTAATCGAAGGCATGCTCCATCAGCAAAGCGACGATTTCCGCTCCGACGCCGCTTTGCGGCCAGCCTTCCTCCACGGTGACGCAGCGGCCGGTTTTCTTCACCGATTCAATGACCAATTCAGTGTCCATCGGGCGGATGGTGCGAAGATCGATGACTTCCGCCTCGATGCCTTCCTTCGCCAGCTCCTCGGCCGCCTTGAGGGCGTAGACCATGCCGATGCTGAAGGAGACGATGGTTACATCCTTGCCGGCGCGCGCGACGCGCCCCTTGCCGATCGGCACGATGAAGTCATCGATTTTCGGTACGTCGAAACTGTGCCCATAGAGGATTTCGTTTTCGAGGAAGATTACCGGATTGGGGTCGCGGATCGCGCTTTTCAGGAGGCCCTTGGCGTCGGCGGCGCTATAAGGGGCGACGACAAGGAGCCCCGGCACATGCGAGAACCAGGCGGTGTAATCCTGGCTGTGCTGGGCGGCGACGCGCGCCGCGGCGCCGTTCGGGCCGCGGAAAACGACCGGACAGCCCATCTGACCGCCTGACATATACAGCGTCTTGGCGGCGGAATTGATGATCTGGTCCATCGCCTGCATGGCGAAGTTGAAGGTCATGAACTCGACGATGGGGCGCAGACCAGCCATCGCGGCGCCGACGCCAAGCCCGGTGAAGCCATGTTCCGTGATCGGCGTGTCGACGACGCGCTTGTCGCCAAACTCCTGCAGCAGCCCCTGCGTGATCTTATAGGCGCCCTGATATTCAGCGACTTCTTCGCCCATCACGAAGACGCTTTCGTCGCGCCGCATTTCCTCGGCCATCGCGTCGCGCAGAGCCTCGCGGACGGTCATCGAGACCATCGGCGTTCCCTCGGGATATTCAGGCGCGCGATCGATTGCCGTTGCTGCGGAGGGCGCCGGGCTATCCGGCATCGGTTTGGTGACGACCGGCTGAGGCTCCGGAGAGGAGCCCCCGCCGTTTGGCGGAGCGGCGGCGGATGCTGGCGCCGCGTCCGACCCAGCTTTGGAAGCGTCTTCGCCTTCGGCGGCGATGACGGCGATCGGCGTATTCACCGCCACATTATCGGCGCCCTCCGGGACCAGGATTTTCGCGAGAAAGCCTTCGTCGATCGCCTCGACCTCCATGGTCGCTTTGTCGGTCTCGATTTCGGCGAGGATATCGCCGGAACGAACTGTGTCGCCCTCTTTTTTCAGCCACTTCGCAAGCTTGCCCTGTTCCATCGTAGGCGAAAGCGCCGGCATGAGAACGTTGGTCGTCATCTCGGTTCCTCGACTCCCGCGTTGTTCGGATTTTGCCGATCCAGCTACTTCAAGACATCGGTCCACAACTCGGCGGGATCCGGCTCAGGATCATGCGAGGCGAAATCAACGGCCTCAGCGATGGTCGCGCGGATTTCGCCATCGATCGCCTTGAGGTCGTCTTCACTGACCTTGTGATCGCGCAACAGGCGCGCGCGCACCTGTTCGATCGGATCATGCTCTTCGCGCATCTTCTGGACTTCCTCCTTCGAGCGATATTTCGCCGGGTCGGACATCGAGTGGCCGCGATAACGGTAGGTCTGCATTTCGAGGATGATCGGGCCATTGCCGCCGACGCACCATTCGCGGGCCTGCGCGGTGGCCGCCTTGACGGCGCGGACGTCCATCCCGTCGATCTGCTCGCCAGGAATGTTGAAGCTTTGGCCGCGCTTGGAGAAATCAGTCAGAGCCGAGGAGCGCTTGACGGAGGTGCCCATCGCATAGCGGTTGTTTTCGACGATGTAGACCACCGGGAGCTTCCACAGCTCGGCCATGTTGAAGCTCTCGTAGACCTGCCCCTGATTGGCCGCGCCGTCGCCAAAATAGGTGTAAGAGACGTTGCCATTGGCGCGATAGCGGTTGGCGAATGCGAGGCCGGTGCCTAGCGGAACCTGGGCTCCGACGATGCCGTGGCCGCCGTAAAAATGCTTCTCTTTCGAGAACATATGCATCGAGCCGCCCTTGCCTTTCGACAAGCCGCCGCGCCGCCCTGTCAATTCGGCCATCACCCCTTTGGGATCCATGCCACAGGCGATCATATGGCCGTGGTCGCGATAGCTGGTGATCGTCTGGTCCCCAGGCCTCGCCGCCATCATGACGCCGACGACGACCGCCTCCTGTCCAATGTAAAGATGACAAAAACCGCCGATGAGCCCCATGCCGTAGAGCTGGCCCGCCTTTTCCTCGAAACGGCGTATCGTCAGCATCTCGCGATAGGCTTTGAGTTCTTCTTCCTTGGTGAAGGGCGGCGCGACCGCAGGCGCGTCACTCGACTTCCGCGACCTTGTTTCGGCGCGGACGGAGGTTGATGCATCGGCCATGTGAGACCCTTTGCAATTTGCGGTGGGCGGCGGATAGACCGGCGCGAAAGCTAACGGAGATCGCCGTCGAAAGCGAGCGCGCTGGCTTTAATCTGGCTGGACCGATCAGTTATGATTGGGTTTTGATACGCATAATCCCTGGGACATCGGCAATCAAGCGTCGGCCGAACGCTGATTGCGCCCCCCGCACCGGATAATGCGCCTCACTTCGCCTGGGGCGGCAGCCTCACTTCGTCTGGCCCGGCAGGAGAACAATAAGATCGTTCTTGTCGTCGCGCCCAAGCAAGGACCTTGCTTTTTCATCGAGCAGATCGCGATCGACGACGACGCGATTGATCAATTCGATTCGGCGCCGCCAAAGTGCGCTATCCGCGTTGAGGCTCTGCAACTGCTGCTGTAGTCCCGCAATCGTCGCTTGGTATTCGTCCTGGGTCTTGAGGCCCCGCCGGCCATTGACCGCGTGCCAGATGAAAAAACCACCGGCCGCGCCCGAGACGCAATAAAGAATGAGAGGAAAAAGGACCGCGCGGACGCGCCTGCGAATGACCATTGCGGCACCTTCATCGATGAAGGTTAGCGATTGCTTAACGAGGCGAAAGCCACCAAGCGCCAAAGCCGAGGCTTAACAGTGTCAAAGGCAGCCCCACCTTCAAATAATCGAAAAAGGAGATCGTCACGTCCGAGCGCTTCGCCCGCTCGGCGACAATGAGATTGGCGATCGAACCGACGAGCGTCAGATTTCCCGCGAGCGTCGAGCTCATGGCGATAATGAGCCAGCCTTGATCGGCGTTGGGCAAGGCCTTGACGAAGGGCTCGAGAATGAGCACTGCGGGGACATTGCTGATAAGATTTGACAGCGCGGCCGTCACGCCCGACAAAACCCAGCTGTTGTCAAGGCGAAGCCGCCCAACGGCGGCGAGAGCCTCCGGCGTCAGGAGCGTCTTTGCGGCGGCCGCGATGACGATGAAAAGCCCGGCGAACATCAGCAAAAGAGAGCCATCGATTTCAGCGTAAATTTTTCGGGGGTTGACCGCGCGCGATAGAAGCAAGAGAGAGCCGCCGATGAACGCGGTCTCCGCGATTGGCGCGCCGGCGAAAAATCCAGCGATGACAAAGATCGTCACCACCGCCGCCTTGGCCATCTGCCACGGGTGGCGACGGATCCTCGCTGGCTCGTCCGCCCTAAAGAAAGCGTTGGAAAATTCAGTCCGGTGGAGAAGAGCGATGAGGCAGAAGGTCAAAAGCAGCGCTGCGCCGGCGATCGGCGAAAGGCGCATGGCGAACTGCGTGTAGGGGATGTGCGAGGCCACCCCGATCATCATGTTCTGCGGATTGCCAGTGAAGGTCGCGACGCTTCCCGCGTTCGAGGCCATCGCCACCGCCAATAAATAGGGGATGGGATCGCGGCGCAATTTGCCAGTGATCGCGACGACGAGCGGAGTGAGGGCGAGGCAGATCGCGTCATTGACGAGAAAGGCGGACAGGAATCCGGTCGTGGCGACGACAGCCGCCAGCAGCGTCAGCGGACCATGCGCCTGCTTCAAGGCGAATCGGCCGGCGAGCTCGAAGAAGCCCGAGACGCGCAATTGCGCGACGATGATCATCATGCCAAGCAGCAGCGCAAGCGTGTCGAGATCGATCGCCCTTAGCGCGTCCTCGAAGCTGAGCGCGCCGACGGCGAGCATCAGGCCGGCCCCGACCAGCGCCATGCCGGCGCGGTCGATCCGCAAACCGGGCGCCCGCCCGGCGGCGACTCCGGCCAATGTGGCGAGGAAGACCGCGACGGTCGCGACACTCCGCCAATCACGCGCCGCCCATTCCGCCGCGCGCCACCCCAGGGCAGCAAGACTCATCGCGCAGCAACAGGGGCTGGGCGACCAAGCCGCCCTCGCACGTCGGCCAGCAAGAAATTCAGAGCGTCATGCGAAGTTTTAATATGCATGCGACCATCTAGAAGACTAAAGCGCGACGCTCTAAGCCTTTTCAGGGCTCGCAGGTTCCAAAATTCCTTCGCGAATTTTTTTGAAAGCGGACCTCACGATCCAGCGGCTCCGCTTCACGTCTTGTTTTTTGCAACCTCAAATGGCGAACAGCTCTGCTCCACCCGACCTTGCTCAGGCGAAAGCCTTGAGGGCTTTTCGGCCGGCGTAGCGGGCCTGCGAGCCGAGCTCCTCCTCGATGCGGATCAGCTGATTGTACTTCGCGATGCGGTCCGAGCGCGCGAGCGATCCCGTCTTGATCTGCCCGCAATTGGTCGCGACAGCGAGATCGGCGATGGTTGTGTCTTCGGTTTCGCCGGAGCGATGCGACATTACCGCTGTGTAACCGGCCCGCTGCGCCATTTCGACAGCGGCGAGCGTTTCGCTGAGCGAGCCGATCTGGTTGACCTTGACGAGGATCGAATTGGCGACGCCTTTCTTGATGCCCTCTCCGAGGCGTTCGACGTTGGTGACGAAAATATCGTCGCCGACGAGCTGAATTTTGCCGCCGATGAGATCGGTCAGGATCTTCCAGCCGGCCCAGTCGTCCTCAGACATGCCGTCCTCGATCGTGGCGATCGGATAGGCCGCGGCGAGCTTGGCGAGATACTGCGCCTGCTCGTCGGGCGAACGGGTCACGCCCTCGCCGGAATAGACATAAGCCCCGTCTTTGAAAAACTCGGTGGCGGCGGGGTCTAGGCCTAGGACGATGTCCGTTCCTGGCTCGAAGCCGGCGCTTTCGATGGCCTTCAGGATGAAATCGAGAGCGGCTTCCGCCGAGGGAAGATTGGGCGCAAAGCCGCCTTCATCGCCGACATTGGTGTTATGTCCCGCCTTTTTCAAAGAGCCCTTCAGCACCTGAAACACTTCAGAGCCCCAGCGCACCGCCTCCTTCGCGGATGGCGCGCCGACGGGCAAGATCATGAATTCCTGAAAATCGATCGGATTATCAGCGTGAACGCCGCCGTTGATGATGTTCATCATCGGAACCGGCAGCACATGCGCGCTGACGCCGCCGATATAACGGTAGAGCGGCAGCGCGGCGGCGTCGGCGGCGGCCTTGGCGACGGCAAGGGAGACGCCCAATATGGCGTTCGCGCCAAGCTTGGCCTTGTTCGGCGTCCCGTCGAGAGCGATCATGATCGCGTCGATCTTGCCCTGATCTTCCGCCTCGAGGCCGCTAAGCGCCTCGAAAATGTCGCGGTTGACGTTCTCGACCGCCTTGAGGACGCCCTTGCCGCCGAAACGCGACTTGTCGCCATCGCGCAGCTCGACGGCTTCATGCGCCCCGGTCGAGGCGCCGGACGGCACCGCGGCGCGGCCGTGCGAGCCGTCCTCCAATGTGACGTCGACCTCGACGGTTGGATTGCCGCGGCTATCCAGTATCTCACGGGCGGCAATGTCGATGATCGCGGTCATGGAGGCTCCTTTTGTTATCGGACGAGTTAGCTAGGCTTTTACGACGAAGGTTGGCCGGACAAAAGGCTTAGTGTGGCTCGACCGTTCGCATTTTTTAAGTCTTCATGTAAAGTTTCTACCAATCGGGTCGGCGCGCGATGAGGAATTTCCTTTTAACGGACGGCGGGCGGCCCAATTCCTCTTAATATTTCTGGTCTAGCATCGGCAACAAAGGCTTTTGTAGAGGCGAGGGATAGAGTGTTGGCGGCAAAAATCGGTTTTGCGATGGCCGGCGCCTTCTGCATGGCGCTCGTAGCGCCGGCGTTGGGGGAGGATAGCGGTTTTCTGGCCGGCGCGCCGTTGCCGGTCGCGAGACCTGCGGATCTGGGCGACGCGGCGCGCCACGGCCTCGACGACGGGACGCAAGGAGGCGAACAGGGGTCGGACAAGCCCGGCGAAAAACTGGCGCCGCGAGCCAGGAGCCGCGCGGGCGACAGAATTTTATCGCCTTATTGAAGCGTGAAGCGGCAAGGACCGGGCTTCCTCTCGATATCGCCGACGCGGTCGTTTCGATCGAAAGCGGCTATGATCCGCGCGTTATCGGCGACGTCGGCGAGATCGGCCTGATGCAGGTGCGCCCCGAAACGGCGGCGCTGCTTGGTTTTCGCGGCGACCTGGCCGAACTCGCCAGACCTGAAGTCAATATCCATTATGGCGTCGCCTATCTCGCCGAGGCGTGGCGCCTGGCCAACGGCGACCTCTGCCGCGCTCTGATGAAATATCGCGCCGGCCATGGCGAAGAACTAATGTCGTCTCTTTCGGCCACCTATTGTTGGCGCGCGCGGGCGCATCTGGCCGCGATCGGTTCGCCCTTCGCCGCCGGGGTATCCGTTCCAATCGCATTCGATCCCATGCAGCCGCAGGCGCAACCGATCAGGCGCGCGAGGCGACGCGGCCTGCCGCCGATTCGGACCGCGGCCACGAGCCGGGCCTTCTGGGCCGCGCACGAAGTCAGAGTGGCTGCAATTTCGAAACGCATCGAGGCCAAATGGCGCAGAATGGCGTCTCGATGAGCCCTTCGACAAGGCGCTGCGGAGACGGTTGAAGTTCCTCTGCGGCTGGCCTACAGCGCGATCATCATCCAACGGGTTTCTGCGGGCCCTGCCCGCGAGCGGCGGCAAGCGCCGCAAAAGAGGCTGTCCAATGGTGAAAACACGAACGGGAACCAGCCTTTTGGGGGCGAAGGCCGAGGCGCCGCTTTCGCCAGATGAGGCTATTCTGGAGCGCGTCCCCAATTCGCATGAGCGCGAAAACTACCTCGCCCGCTTCACCGCGCCGGAGTTCACCTCGCTCTGTCCGGTCACCGGCCAGCCCGATTTCGCCTTGCTCGTCATCGACTACGTTCCTGACAAATGGCTCGTCGAATCAAAGTCGCTGAAGCTTTACCTCACGTCATTTCGCAACCACGGCGCGTTTCACGAAGATTGCACTCTGCGGATCGGCAAGGACCTCGTCGGCGTTCTGGAGCCGCGCTGGTTCAGGATCGGCGGCTATTGGTATCCGCGCGGCGGCATGCCGATCGACGTGTTCTGGGCGACCGGCGAGCCGCCCAAGGGTCTGTGGCTGCCGGATCAGGGCATTGCGCCCTATCGCGGGCGGGGATGAGTGCGGTGTGGCGAGAGCGTTCGCTTTGCGATGAAAGTGGGGTAAGGCTGTGGATGCGCTTGTAGGCATTGAAAATGGCATTATTATATAATGTTATGTATAAATTTATATAATATTATATATAAACAGCGCTTGTGGAGTGAAATAATTGTCGGAAAGAGATATATGCTCAGAAGTTATTGCACCAAAGGAGAACAGCGGCTTTGTTCTTAGATTATGGACGGGAGAGGTATCATAGTAAGACATATTGGATATACGGTTGTTTAGTTGGAGTTGCAATCAGTTTAATATCGCCAGCAATACGTATGTTTTGGTAGCCAATTCACAAAGCCTAAGTAAATTTGACATATCCTCTATATATTATTTATGGACGGCAATAACGTTTTATACTCCGTCTTTATATTTGTAGCTATATGGAGAAGTGCAAAAAAATATGCACTTGTGAAGCCTACGAAGAGCGGTAATGCACGATTGGCTCAGGCTGCGGTGGTCTTAGGTGTTATCACTCTTGGAACTTCTCTCACAAAGATGGCTTCAAATGAGACTTCGTTGCCATCAATTCGTCCTCTCCGGACGAGAAAATGCAATTACAGGCTACGCTTGCCGGGCTTAACGGAAACCTACCAAGGAAAATTGATAATATCTCAAGCCTCAATAAGATTGATTTCAGAGCCAATAGCTTTATCTACTATATAAGCACAAGTATAATTTTAAATAATAAGCAGTAATTTATCGTAAATATACGATCTAGGTTAAAAAGAAACATGCAACGATAAGAATTTATCAGACGTACTTAAATCAAATATAAATCTTGAGTATGTGTATTCAGACGCAGTCACGCAAAATTTTGCAGATGTAACAGTAAAAAAATCAGACTGTCCAAATTTGTAGATACATGGGCTAGGTTTGTTGATGACAAACGGATATGGAAGTGAGAGCCCCGCTAATAAGATTGCCACTGCACAGGCAACTTTAGGTCCGTCCTGGCCTAACGGCTTGGACAATCTACTAGGGCATGGATTTTCAACATAGTGTTAACGCTCTTAGCGCTTCGGCGCTTACGTTGACGAAACGCTTCACGAGGTGTTTGACAAGGTTTCGACGGATACAGACCCTACTCGTGTCGGTATCAGAGTTATGGTGAAACAACTACGCAATGCTTTCGCCCACAATCCTTGGCGACCGAAGTGGGTAATTCACGAGAAGTATAAGAAGAGCTATCCGATTGAGCTTGATGACGGGTCAAAATTTACGTTCAACGCAACCAACCTCAATGGCGATGATCTTAAGCCAGAGCATGTGGGAGGGTTGGAGTTTTGGACGAAACTGTTGCAGTATTGTGAAAGGCTTTGTGGGTCAATAGTTATCTAATAACCGCTACATCACCAAGCTGGCGTCCAGGTGGCAAGCTGTTATTTCGCCTACCTTATCTTTGATCCAACCTCGCCATGACTTGGAGTGGACGCGCTATCCGGTTTTGGCTAAACGAGACGCGATTGCTCGAGCGCCGCCGCGATAAAGCTGGCGAACAGCGGATGCGGCTCGAACGGGCGGGATTTTAGTTCCGGGTGAAATTGCACGCCGATGAACCATGGATGATCAAGGAGTTCAATGGTTTCGGGCAAAAGCCCGTCTGGCGAGCGGCCGGCGAAGATCAGGCCTTTTTCGGCGAGCCGTTCGCGATAGGCGGTGTTGACTTCATAGCGATGGCGATGGCGTTCGGAAATCTCCGTCGCGCGGTAAATTCCGGCGATTTTTGAGCCAGGAGCGAGTTCGGCGCGGTATGCCCCGAGCCGCATCGTTCCGCCGAGGTCGCCTTCGGCGGCCCGAATTTCCAGCTCATTGCCGCGCATCCATTCGGTCAACAGCCCGACGACCGGCTCGTGAGTTGGTCCGAACTCGGTCGAATTCGCCTCCTTGACGCCGGCCAGCGACCGCGCGGCCTCGATGACCGCCATCTGCATTCCGAAACAGATCCCGAAATACGGCACTTTGCGTTGGCGCGCGAAGCGGGCCGCGAGGATTTTTCCCTCCGCGCCGCGCTGGCCGAATCCGCCCGGAACGAGGATCCCATGCACGTCGTCGAGATAAGAAGCCGGATCGCCGCTCTCGAAAACTTCCAATTCGATCCAGTCGATCCGCACGCTGACGCGGTTCGCAATGCCGCCGTGCGCCAACGCCTCGATTAAGGACTTATAGGCGTCTTTTAGGCCCGTATATTTGCCGACGATGGCGATCGTGACGTCGCCTTCCGGATTTCGAACACGCTCCATGACGGCGTTCCACCGGCTCATGTCGGGTTTTGGCGCGGGTTCGATCCCAAACGCCGCCAGCACCTCCTGATCGAGGCCGGCGGCGTGATAGGAGCGCGGGGCGTCGTAGATCGAGGCGACGTCGCGCGCCTCGATGACCGCGCTTTCGCGAACGTTGCAGAACAGCCCCAGCTTGCGGCGCTCCTCGCGCGGGATTTCGCGGTCGGTGCGGCACAGCAGAATATGCGGCTGAATGCCGATCGAGCGCAGTTCCTTGACCGAATGTTGCGTCGGCTTTGTCTTGAGCTCCCCCGCGCTCGCGATAAACGGCAACAGGGTCAGGTGGACGTAGACCGCATGCCCCCGCGGCAGGTCGTTTCCAAGTTGGCGAATGGCCTCGAAGAACGGCAAGCCTTCAATGTCGCCGACCGTGCCGCCGATCTCGACGAGAACGAAATCAATCCCTTCGTTGCCGAGGAGGACGAAGTCTTTGATCGCGTTGGTCACATGGGGAATGACTTGGACCGTCGCGCCAAGATAGTCGCCGCGCCGCTCCTTGGCGATGATGTCCTGATAGATCCGGCCGGTGGTGATGTTGTCGTCGCGCGTCGCCGGACGGGCGGTGAAGCGCTCATAATGGCCAAGGTCGAGGTCAGTCTCCGCCCCGTCGTCGGTGACGAAGACTTCGCCGTGCTGATAGGGACTCATCGTCCCCGGGTCGATATTAAGATAGGGGTCGAGCTTGCGCAGCCGAACGGTGTAGCCGCGCGCTTGAAGCAGGGCCCCAAGCGCCGCCGATGCGAGGCCCTTGCCGAGCGATGAAACCACGCCGCCGGTGATGAAGATATACCGCGCCATGGGCTTTGAGGTTTATCCGAGTTTTATCGATTGTGGAAGCCGATTCGGGCAACCTCGCTATTCATCCACAAGCGTCAAAGATTAAAGCTCGCCTAGCCGCGGGCCCGTCGCCGCGGAGCGGCGCGCCGTCACTTGGACGGCGGCGCGAGAGGCGCTGCGGGCGAAGCCGGCTGCGGAGCGGACTGGCGCTGTTCCTCGATCTGCTTCAATTGATCGAGAAGACTGCCGCCGCTGGTCTGGCTCGGCGCCGGTCCCTCGGCGGGCTTGGCCGGCGCCTGATGCCGCAGAATCGAAGACGGCGCCTGGTTGACCCTGGCGAGAACGGTCAAGCCGAGGCTCGTAGCGAAGAATAGGGCGGCTAGGATCGCCGTCGCTCGCGTCAGCACATTCGCCTGCCCGCGCCCGGTCATGAAGCCGCCGCCGCCGCCGACGCCAAGCGCGCCGCCTTCCGAGCGCTGCAGAAGCACGGTCACGACGAGCGCAACGACGATCATGAGATGAATGACGATCAACACCGACTGCATCAGATAAACTCTTTTTCTCCCCGAGCCGACTTTCGCGAAGCGCGGCGTCAAAATAGGGTTTCGTTGGACGCGCCGCCGCAGCGGCGGCCTTCATCAAACGGCTCGCCCGAAGCCAATGGGCGCGCAAGCATCGCCTGCGTCTATTGCAAGCGCGTTCTTACACTGGTCCTAAGCGCAAGGGCCAGAGAATAAACGCGCCGGAGGGCTTTTCTGCCTACAAGCGATCGGCGAAATCGCGATACGCGCCGGCGATCGCCATGAAATCGTGAGCGGTCAGACTGGCGGCGCCGACCAGCATGCCGTCGACATCAGATACGCCGGCCAGCTCCACAGCGTTGCCCGGCTTTACCGATCCACCGTAAAGAAGCCGTATTTTGTCGCTCATGCCCGGCAAATCGGCCTCAATGCGCTCCCGAATAAATCGATGCATATCGGCGATGTCCTTCAAAGTGGGCGTAAGGCCGCTGCCGATCGCCCAGACAGGCTCGTAGGCGATGACGAGGTTTTGCGGCGAGGATTGCTTCGGGATCGAACCGGTCAACTGCGAGCCGACGATCGGCAGCGCGTCACCCGCCTCTCTTTCGGGTCTCGTCTCTCCAACGCAGACGATTGCGGTCAAGCCCGCGCGAAAAGCGGCTTTGGTTTTGGCCCGGACGCTCGCGTTCCCCTCATTATGGCCCGCCCGCCGCTCGGAATGACCAAGAATCACGAAAGACGCGCCCGCGTCCTTCAGCATTTCCGCTGAGATATCGCCGGTGAATGGACCGCTCGGCTCGGCATGACAATGTTGCCCGCCGAGCCCAACTCCGGCGCTCTTGCAGGCTGCGGCAGCCGAGATCAGCAATGTCGCCGGCAGGCAGAGCACGACCTCGGCGCCGCCCGCCTCGCCGGCGGCCGTCGCCGCGCAAATCTTCTCCGCTTCGCCGAGGTCTTTACGCAAGCCATTCATCTTCCAGTTTCCGGCGACGAGCGGCCGACGATCGGACTGAGTTTGTCTTTGTGTCATCATCATGCTTTCGGCATTCAGGCTCGAACATGTGCAGCAGAGGCGTTGCAAGCTCCGGCGCACCTTCTTATAGTCCGGACCGAATTTGTAAACTCCGGCCTAGGTTGGGCTTAACCCTAATCAAACGCAGAAAGATCACGTCGATATGCTGGAAGCCATGCGCGCCGCGTCACAAGGCTGGATCGGCCGCACCATTTTGGGGCTCGTGATGGGCGTCATCATCCTGAGCTTTGCGATCTGGGGGATTCGCACGGATTTCCGCGGCTTCGGCGCCAACAAGCTCGCCGAGGTCGGCGGGGAGACAATCACCACCGACGCCTTTCGCAACGCCTATCAGACCGAATTGCAACGGATACAACGCCAAAGCCGGCGAGCCGTCACCAATGAGGAAGCGAAGCGATTCGGCCTTGACCGACAAGTGCTCTCGCGCCTGATCAGCGAAGCTGCGCTGAGCCAGGAGGCCCAAGCGCTAGGTCTTGCGATAAGCGAAGCCGAGATCGCCAGGGCGATCAGCAACGATCCTTCGTTCAAAGGCGCCGACGGCCAGTTCGACCGCTCCCGCTTCGAGGAGCTGCTGCGTGACAATGGCTTGAACGAGAAGGCCTTCGTGCGCGAGCAGCGCAACGTCTACCTCCGCCATGAACTCGTCGATCCGTTGGGCGCGGGGCTGCAGTTGCCGAAAGCCATGCTCGATGCGATTCATCGCTTTCAATCGGAAACCCGAACCGTCGATTTCTTTCTCCTGCCCGCGGCCAGCGCCGGCGCCGTCGAACTTCCGCCAGAGGAGCAGCTGCGCGCATATTTCGACGATCGTAAGCTTGGTTACACCTCGCCCGAATATCGCGCCCTGGCAGTCTTGACGCTGACGCCCGAGGCTATCGCCAAGCCCGAAACCGTGTCCGACGCCGATGCGAAAGCGCGCTATGACGAAGCCAAGGGCGAAAAATACGGATTGCCGGAAAAGCGCGCGATCGAGCAGATTTTTTTCACTGACGAGGCCGCCGCAAAAGCGGCGCGAGATAGAATCGACGGCGGCGCCAGCTTCGAGGATATCGTCAAGGATCAAGGGCTGTCGTTGCACGACGTCTCGCTCGGATCGGTGACGCGAGACCAATTGATCGACAAGGCTGTCGCCGACGCCGCCTTCGCGCTCCCGGAGGGCGCTGTCAGCGCGCCGGTCAAGACGCGGTTCGGGATGGTTCTCCTGCGCGTCTCGAAGATCGAGCCGTCGAGCGTCAAGCCCTTCGCAGAGCTCGCCGATGCGATCAAGCGCGACATCGCAATTTCGCGCGCAAGGGGCGAGATCGCCCGCCTGCATGAGGCTATCGAGGATCAGCGCGCCTCCGGCAAGTCGCTGACGGAAGCTGCGAAAAGCGCCGGAGTTGAGGTGCGCGCGATCGCCGCCGTCGACGCCTCCGGCAAGGACACAACGGGAGCGCCCGTAGATCTGACCAATGGTCCGGCCTTGCTCAAGGCGGCCTTCGCCTCCGACGTCGGCGTCGACAACGACACCTTGTCCTTGCCGCAAGGCGGCTATCAATGGTTCGAAGTCGCAAAGATTGAAAAGGCGCGGCAAAAGACCTTTGAAGAGGCGCGGCCCGAGGTCGAAAAGACATGGCGCAATGACGAAATCGAGAAGCGCCTTTCCGCGAAGAGCGTCGATATCGTCAAGCGTCTGGAAGGCGGCGAGGCTATGGCTTCCGTCGCCGCCTCGCAAGGCAATCTCGAGGTCAAGCGCGCAAACGACGTCAGGCGAGGCGGCGGCAAGGATCTGCCGTCCAAAGCCGTCGCGCAGATCTTCAATGTCGGCATCGGCGGCGCCGGCTCCGCGCGGCTCGACGATGGCGGCCGCGTCGTCTTCAAGGTCGTCGATGCGGTTGTTCCGCCAATCGATTTGGCCGATCCAAGCCTTGTCGCTATCGGCGCCCAGGTGAAGAAGACCTACGACGACGATCTCCTCGCGCAATATCTGGCGACGCTTCAAACCGAGCTCGGGGTGAAGGTCAACATGCAGGCCCTGGCATCCGCGACGGGCCCGACTGACGCTTACTGAGACGGAGTCCATGAACGAAGCCGCGTCCGCAACCCTCGCCGCCAATTACGCGGCCGGGAGGCCGCGCCTCGTTTCAGCAAAACTCATCGCCGACCTCGAAACGCCGGTTTCGGCCTTCCTAAAGCTGTCGGCCAGTCGTGAGGGGCGCATTTTTCTGCTTGAATCGGTGGAGGGCGGCGCCGCGCGCGGCCGCTATTCGATGATCGGCATCGATCCGGACATCATTTGGCGCGCCTTCGGCGACAAGGCCGAAATCAACCGCGGCGCTCTTTCCGATCTTGACGCTTTTTCGCCATGCTCGGCACCCCCGCTCGAACTCTTTGCGCGAACTGATCGCCGAATCCCAGATCGAGGCCCCGGAGGATTTGCCGCCGATGGCGGCCGGCGTTTTCGGCTATCTCGGCTACGATATGGCGCGGCAGATGGAGCGCCTTGACGCCGCCAAGCCGGATCCGATCGGCGTCCCCGACGCGATGATGTTGCGCCCGACGGTGATGGTCGTATTCGACGCCGTGAAAGAAGAAATTTTTGTCGTGACGCCGCTGCGCCCTGCTCCCGGCGTTTCCTTTCGCGCCGCCTATGAAGGCGCCCTCGAGCGGATCGATGCGGTGACGGCGACCCTCGAAGGCCCGCTGCAACACGAAACGGTCACCGCGGACCTCACTCTTTCGACCTTCGCGCCACGGTCGAACACCACCGAAAAGCGCTTCCACGCTATGGTCGAGCGGGCCAAGGACTATGTCCGCGCGGGCGACATTTTTCAGGTCGTGTTGTCGCAGCGCTTTTCGGCGCCGTTCGCCCTGCCCGCTTTCGCCCTCTATCGCGCCTTGCGGCGGGTCAATCCGTCGCCCTTCTTGTGCTATCTCGATTTCGGGCCGTTCCAGATCGTCTGCTCCAGCCCGGAAATTCTCGTCCGCCTGCGCGATGGCAAAGTCACCATCCGTCCGATCGCCGGAACGCGCTGGCGCGGTAAGACCAAGGCCGAAGACGACGCCCTCGCTCAGGATCTCCTCGCCGACGAGAAGGAATGCGCCGAGCACTTGATGCTGCTCGATCTCGGCCGCAACGATGTCGGGCGCGTCGCGGAGATCGGCACCGTTCAGGTGACCGACCAATTCGTCATCGAACGCTACAGCCATGTCATGCATATCGTCTCGAACGTCGAAGGCAGGCTCAGCCCGGCCCATGACGCGATCGACGCGCTCTGCGCCGGCTTTCCCGCTGGCACGGTTTCCGGCGCGCCAAAAGTGCGCGCGATGGAGATCATCGACGAGCTCGAAACCGACAAGCGCGGCATTTACGGCGGCTGCATCGGCTATTTCGGCGCCTCAGGCGAGATGGATACCTGCATCATTCTGCGCACCTCCGTTGTGAAGGATGGCGTGATGCATGTGCAGTCTGGCGCTGGAATCGTTTATGACAGCGTCCCCGCCTATGAACAGCGCGAATGCGTCAACAAGGCGCAAGCTTTGTTTCGCGCCGCCGAGGAGGCGGTCCGCTTTGCGGCGCGCGCCAAGCGCGGGCAGTGAAAACGCCTCGCGCGTCCGCGCTCACGAAAACCGCTCCCACGCCGCTTGACGCGAAACGCCGAGGGCGCGTCCGATCGCCTCCCAGCTGACGCCTCGCTGTCTCAAAGTACCGACTTGTAACGTCAGCACTGCTCGAGTTGCGTCTACCGACGCCGCTGAAGGCTGCAGCGACGCGAGCAGTTGCTGGTCGGTCATCGCGTCCCAGCCAGCGAAGGTCTGCGGCGTCGCTGCGAGGATTGCGTCGCAAACCCCGACGCAGGCGTCGCAGATAAACACTTTCAGTCCCGCGATGAGTTTGCTCACCTCGCCCGCAGATTTTCCACAGAAGGAGCAGCGCGGACGTTTCAAGATGATCTTCATGGCGAACATCCTCTCCGGCCGCAAATAGCGTAGGAGGCGAATTTGTCAAAGGATTCCCTGACAAGCCGGATCGCCAAAATGTTCCCGCGTCGATTGGATCGCGGGCGCGACGTTAAAGATCAACGGATGGCCTTACCCCGCCACCTCCAGCACCAAATGGTCGCGGTGCTCGCGGCCGTATTCGTCGACGACGCGCACATTGATCGCGAAGGCGCCGGGCGCGAGATCTTGCGTCAGCCGCGCGGTCCAAATATGCGAGGATGGTTCGGCCTTGACCCATGGCTTGATGGTCGCGGCGTTGCGGGCGTAGACCTCTTCGATGAAAGGATCCGGCCGGGCCTCTCTGCTCATCACGCGGGCCTCGCCTTCGTCAATCCGGTATTCAACCTTGGTTTTCGGGCCACCGTCGAAGAAATTGACGACCAATGTCGTCGCTCCAACTGCCGCCTGCGGCAGAGGCGATCCAAGCAGCTGGCCCATGCGAAAATCCCGCAACACCTCTTTTTCGTGGTGGAATTTGGAATCGAGGCTGATGCGCATCTGCCGGCCGTTGCCTTCGCTCGCCGGAACAAAGCGCGTCGCATAGTTGGCGCCGTCGATCGAGAGGATATGGAAGCCATTCGGCGTCCCATCGCGGCTGTCCGCGCTGGCGATGCCGCGGCGGTCGATCGGTCCGCTCCACCAGGAGCCGGAGACCGCCGTCAGGACATGGTGGTGATGGGGAAGCGCTCCATCCGGAGCGTTGGGACGCCTCAGGTAGTGATGTTCCGTGGTGTGCGTGTGGCCGGAAAAGCTCACGCTCGGCCGGTCGCCAAGAAGCGAGAGAAGCTCCGCTGCGTCCGCCGTATTTTGCACGGGGCTTTTGGGATCGAGATAGGTTTCGAGCGGGATGTGCATGACGACGACGATCAGCTTGTCCGGCGGCGTCTCCTTCAGTACATTGGCGACGAAGGCGAGCTGCCGCTCGCCGATGCGCCCTCTGTATTTGCCTCTGCTGCGCGGCTGGGTCGGGTCGGCTCCGAGATACTCGACATTGTCGAGCATGATGAACAACGCGTCGCCATGTTCGAAGGCGTAACAGGGCGGCCCGTAGACGCGCTTGTAGGTTTCCCGGGCGTCGCGGGCATCCGGGCTGTCGAAATTCAGATCGTGGTTGCCGCCGACATTCCACCAGGTCAGTCCCATCTGCGCGATGATGTGGTTGTATCGGCGATAGAGCGACAGATCGTCGAACATGATGTCGCCGGCAGTTATGCCGAAAGCGGCTTTGACGCCGATGAGATCATTGACGACGTCGTCCCGGATATAATCGACCTCCGCCTCGCTTTCCGGTTGCGGATCAGCGAACAGAACGACGTCGAAGGTCTTGGGCTCCTCCCTCCTGATCAGTGGGAAATCGACGGTGAGCGGCAGCGGACCTGTTGGCTCAAGCCCAGGGAAAGTGAGATTGAGCTCCGAAGGCGTGCCGTGTGGCTGATGAATATAGAAAAACTGCGGCAGCAAGGTCCGGGACTCGGATTTAACCGCATAGCCGTTGGGTTTGATCACGAATATCGCCATGCCCGGTTCGATCGGCAGGCGATAGCCGCCATCAGGGCCCGTGCGGACGACCTCGCGTCCGTTCGAGACGAGAATTCCGGCGCCGCCGACCCTTTGTTTTGGCGCCGTTCCTCCCGGCGTGAACTCCTCACGCTCCGTCATCAGAAAGACGAAGCCCGTGGCGATTTCCGGGCCTTCTTGCTCCGCCACTGGCTCCGCGACAGCGCGGCCGGTCGCCGCCAGGGTCGCCGTCGCTGCCGTCGCCATCATGAGATCGCGGCGCGACAGCTCCAGGTGAATAGGTTTTTTACCAATCATGCGAGCGGCTTTCGGGTTTGCGATGCGCAACCCCTTTGTCCGCGATTCGCTTGCAGAAAATGCGACAACAGGTCAGGATTTTACCGCCAGAGCGATCGTCCTTGACCTTGGCGCCAGTGCGGCCCAAAACAGCGGCGTCCGACCAAAGAAGCGCCATGACCACCGTAACGCTCATCGACAATTACGACAGCTTCACGTGGAACCTCGTGCATTGCCTCGGTTCGCTTGGGGCGGATGTGACTGTCTACCGAAACGACAAGGTCGGCGTCGATGAGGTCATCGACAGCGCCCCCGATGGAATTGTGCTATCGCCCGGACCCTGCGGGCCGCCGGAGGCCGGGATCTGCCTCGATCTGATCAAGTCGGCCGCGCCGTCCATTCCGATCTTTGGAGTCTGCCTCGGCCATCAGGCGTTGGGCGAGGCCTATGGCGGTGAAGTCGTCCGCGCGCCAATGCCGGTGCATGGCAAGATCGCGTCGATACATCATCAGGGCGAGGCGCTCTTCCACGGCATCAACGGTCCGTTTCGCGCGGTCCGGTATCATTCGCTGGTGGTGCGCGCCGACACTGTGCCAGACGAGCTCAAGATCACGGCCGAGACCGATGGGCTGGTGATGGCGCTTTCGCACCGGCGTTTTCCCGCCCATGGCGTGCAGTTTCATCCCGAAAGCATAGCCTCCGAGCATGGACTGCGCATTTTCGAAAATTTCCTCGCCCTCGCCGCGCTTTGGAATCAAAACGCCCGGCGAAGCGCTTAAAGGTCAGGCCTTGGACGCGTTCAAACCGCTGATCGCAAAAGTCGCAACGGGCGCGCGCCTCACCGAGGCCGAGGCGGCTTCGGCGTTCGGCGATATATTTTCCGGAGGCGTAAGTCCGGCCCAGCTCGGCGCCTTTCTGATGGCGCTGCGAGTGCGCGGCGAGACGATCGCTGAAATAACCGGCGCCGTCACCGCCATGCGGACGCGGATGCTGCGGGTGGAAGCGCCAGCCAGCGCGATCGACATCGTGGGAACGGGCGGCGACGGGCATGCAACCTATAATGTGTCGACGCTGGCGGCGCTGATCGTCGCCGCCTGCGGCGTCCCGGTCGCAAAGCACGGCAATCGCGCCGCTTCCTCGCATTCAGGCGCGAGCGACGTTCTCGCTGTCCTCGGAGTCAAAATCGACCTCTGCCCGGCGGAGGTGGAAACCTGCATCAAGGAGGCCGGCATCGGCTTCATGAGCGCGCAAACGCATCATGCGGCGATGCGCCATGTGGCGCCCGTCCGCGCCGAGCTTGGGACCAGAACGATCTTCAACCTTCTAGGGCCGCTCGCCAATCCGGCCGGCGTCAAATATCAGCTGCTCGGCGTATATGCCGCCAATTGGCTGGAGCCGCTGGCGCATGTGCTGCGCAATCTGGGATCGAACCGCGTTTGGCTCGTCCACGGAGCCGATGGTCTCGATGAGGCGACGACGACCGGACCAAGCCTGGTCACAGCGCTTGAAAACGGCGCGATCCGGTCTTTCGAAATAACGCCCGAGGCGGCGGGCCTTCCCCGCGCGCCGCTCGAGGATCTCAAAGGCGGGACGCCGGCCGTCAATGCAGCGGCTTTGAGGGCGGCGTTGGACGGCCGGAAATCGGCCTACCGCGACATCGCGGTCCTCAATGCGGCGGCTGCCCTCGTCATCGCCGAAAGAGCTGGCGACCTCAGGGAAGCCGCCGCGCAAGCCGCCGCCGCCATTGACGACGGCCGCGCGGCCGCTACGCTTGCAAAGCTCGTCGAAACCTCAAACCGCGTCGAAGCGCGCGCAGATCTCACGCCCAAAACCGTCGCGGCGGGACCTTGATCCATGGCCGACATTTTAAGGACCATCGAAACCTATAAGCGGCGCGAAATCGCGCAGGCCAAAGTGCGCATGCCTTTCGAGGCTCTCGCCCGCAAGGCGCATGATCACGATCCGCCGCGCGGTTTCGTCAAGGCGATCGAGGCCAAACACACAACCGGGTATCTCGCCTTGATCGCGGAGATCAAGAAGGCAAGCCCTTCGAAAGGTCTGATCCGGGCCGACTTCGATCCGCCGAAATTGGCGCGCGCCTATGAGGCGGGCGGCGCCGCCTGCTTGTCGGTGTTGA
Organism: uncultured Alphaproteobacteria bacterium; assembly: GCA_963789645.1. GTDB lineage: Bacteria > Pseudomonadota > Alphaproteobacteria > Rhizobiales > Beijerinckiaceae > Methylocapsa. The sequence continues at coordinate 209,250 of CAWBLM010000016.1, forward strand.
CCGACGGGCCCTCCTTTCCAGGGTGATCTTGGCCATCTGGACGCCGCCCGCACAGCCACCCATTTACCGTGTCTTCGAAAGGACTTCCTCTTCGATCCTTATCAGGTTTATGAAGCAAGAGCGAATGGCGCGGACTGCATTTTGATCATCATGGCCTGCGTCGACGACAACGAAGCCAGCCAGTTGACCCGCGCGGCGCATGATCTGGCGATGGATATTCTCGTCGAGGTGCATGACGAGGCCGAACTCGATCGCGCCTTGCGGCTCGAAACCAGGCTGGTCGGAGTCAACAACCGCGATTTGCGCAGCTTTGAAACGTCGCTCGAGCCGACAGAACGGCTTGTCCCAAAAATACCGTCCGACCGCATCGCCGTCAGCGAAAGCGGCATCTTCACGCACCAAGATTGCCTGCGGCTCAAAGGCCTTGGCGTATCGACGTTTCTCGTCGGCGAAAGCCTGATGCGCCAGAAAGACGTGGCGGCCGCGACGAAAGATCTTCTCATTGGAAAGCTGCCGCCCGCGCACGGCAAGCACGCGCATGGATTATGATGGCGCCGAACGCTAGCCTTTCGCACCTCTCGAGCGCCGGCGACGCCGTCATGGTCGACGTCTCCGCCAAACCTTTGAGCGAACGCGTCGCCGTCGCCGCGGGACGCATCCTAATGCGCTCCGAGACGCTGCAGCTTGCTCTTTCCGGCAACGCCAAGAAGGGCGATGTGTTCGGCGCGGCGCGGATCGCCGGCATTATGGCCGCCAAAAAAACCCATGAATTGATCCCGCTCTGCCATCCGCTGCTGCTGACCAAAGTCAGCGTCGATCTTGAAGCCGACCCCGGCATGCCGGGAATTCTCGTGCGCGCCCGCGCCAAAGTCCTCGGCCAGACAGGCGTCGAAATGGAGGCGCTGACGGCCGTCTCGATTGCCTGCCTGACGCTGTATGACATGCTAAAGGCCGTCGACCGGTCGATGCGGATCGAGGCCATCGCGCTCATAGAGAAAACGGGCGGCGCATCGGGCGATTGGAAATTCGGTGAGGACGCGGTCGCTGAGGCGCCCCGTCTATGAATGGAAAGTTCGCACTGTCGGTCGCCGAGGCGAAGGCGCGCGTTCTCGCCGATGTCATGGCCGACCGGCCGGTCGAAATGGTTTCCCTTTCAAAAGCGCTCGGCCGCACCCTCGCGCGCGATCTGCCTTCGAAGCGAACGCAGCCGCCGCACTCCGTCTCCGCCATGGACGGCTACGCTGTTCGCGCGGCTGATCTTGCGCGCCTCCCAGTGAGCCTGAAGCAGATTGGCGAAAGCGCCGCAGGTCACGGCTTTTCCGGCCGCCTTGGCGCCATGGAGACGGTGCGGATCTTCACCGGCGCGCCAACGCCGGAAGGCGCCGACGCAATTCTGATTCAGGAGAACGCACGCAGCGTGGCCGGATTGATCGAGCCTTTGCAAAGCGTCGCTGCGGGACAGTTCATCCGCGCCGCAGGTCTCGATTTTTCCGAAGGCGCGACGCTGCTTCACGCCGGCGCGCGGCTCGGACCCGGCGCGATCGCGCTCGCGGCCGCGATGAACCATGCCGAACTTCCCCTCGTCCGGCGTCCGCGCGTCGCAATTCTGGCGAGCGGAGACGAACTGGTCCCCCCGGGGACCGCCATCGGGCCAAATCAGATCGTCGCCTCGAACGCTTTCGCGATCGCAGCGCTGGTCGAATGGGCGGGCGGCGAGTCCGTCGACCTTGGCATCGCGCGCGATGATCTCGCCGCGCTGGAGCGCGCCATAAGGGCGGCGATCCACGGAGATTGCGACGTCCTCGCGACAAGCGGCGGCGCGTCGGTCGGCGATCATGATCTCATCAAGCAGGCGCTCTCCAGAGCCGGAATGGAATTGAATTTTTGGCGCATCAATGCGCGTCCAGGCGCCCCATTGGTTCACGGACGAATCGGCCGGATGGCGATTCTCGGTCTTCCCGGCAATCCGGTCTCGGCAATCGTTACCGCCCTGCTGTTCCTTTGTCCTCTGGTGCGGGCGCTGTCGGGCGATCCTCTCGCCGGGAGCGATCAGAGCGAAGCGGCTGTTCTTGGCGCGCCGGTTCGCGCCAATGACGCCCGGCAGGATTATTTGCGGGCGCGCTTGGAGCCGGGCGGCGAGGGCCTGGCGATCGCAACCCCTTTCGAGGCGCAGGATTCTTCAATGCTGAGCGTGCTTGCGAAAGCGCGTTGCCTGTTGATCCGTCCGCCACAGGCAAAGGAGGCCAAAGCCGGTGATCCCTGCAGAATTCTGCGTCTGCCGTGAGCCTGACCGCCGCAAGCGCGCCTGGGGTTGCGCTTGAAATCGGCACGGGTTTCGTTGTTCCCAAACCAATTGCGTCAAGCAATCTCAATATATTTTCGCTGCAAGAACGGGTAGAAAAGTTTCAAGCGAGGCGGATGTGCTCGAATAAAGAAAATGCGATAAAACTAGCGCCTGGACGCGATTTTTCTATTCCAGCAGTCGAAATGTGGTTGGGCGAGAATCCAAAAGCCGACGCGTTCGGAGCCATTCCTGAAAGAATCATATGACGCGATCCGGCAGCAAATCTGGTTAAAGGAGGGGACATGAATTCGACATTGGTTCAGCGCGTTAGCGCGGAATTTCTCGGCACTTTCTGGCTCACTTTCGGCGGCTGCGGCAGCGCCGTGCTCGCCGCCGCTTTCCCGCAGCTCGGCATCGCCTTCGCCGGCGTGGCGCTGGCTTTCGGCCTCACCGTCCTGACCGGCGTCTATGCGCTCGGACCCATTTCCGGCGGCCATTTCAATCCCGCGGTGACGATCGGCCTTTGGGCTGGCGGCCGCGTCTCCTCGGCGTCCGTCGTACCTTACATCGTCGCCCAGGTGGCGGGCGCGATCGTGGCGGCGGCCGTGCTTTACGTCGTCGCCAGCGGGAAACCGGGCTTCCAGCTCGGCGGCTTCGCCTCGAACGGCTATGACGCATTGAGCCCCGGTCACTACAGCCTCTTGTCCTGCCTTGTGATCGAAGTCTTGCTGACCTTCTTCTTCGTGCTCATCATTCACGGCGCGACCTCTCCCTTCGCTCCCGCCGGCTTTGCTGGCCTCGCGATCGGCCTCGCGCTGACCCTTATTCACCTCATTTCGATCCCCGTCACCAATACGTCGGTCAATCCGGCGCGCAGCACGGCCCGGCGCTTTTCGCCGGCGGCCAATATATCGCGCAACTCTGGCTGTTTTGGGCCGCGCCGATCGCCGGCGCCATTTTGGCGGGTTTTGTGTCGCGCGCGCTGTTCACGGAAGAGCGCTGAGTATCCAAAAGGGTTTCATTGCTTTGCTAGGCTGCTTCTCGGCCTGCCGTATCTCTCGGCAGGCCGTTTGCTTTGGATTGATCCCGCAGACCAAGCCGGATAGCCTCGACACCCAAACTTCATAGGGTCTATAGTTTTTAAAGTTTAAGGCGAGACGGCGAGAAAATGAGCTTTGCGAAGACTGTCATCGAGGCGATCGGCAATACGCCGCTCATCAAATTGAGGCATGCGTCGGAAGCCACCGGTTGCATCATTCTAGGCAAGGCTGAATTCCAAAATCCCGGCGGCTCGGTGAAGGACCGCGCCGCTCTCTTCATCATCGAGGACGCCGTCAGACGCGGAGCTCTGCGGCCGGGCGGCCTCATCGTCGAGGGCACAGCCGGCAATACCGGCATCGGTCTCGCCCTGGTCGGCAATGCGCTCGGCTATCAGACGGTCATCGTCATTCCCGATACGCAAAGCCAGGAAAAAAAGGACCTGCTGCGGCTGCAAGGCGCCGAACTGATCGAGGTTCCGGCGGTCCCCTACGCCAATCCCAATAATTATGTGAAGGTGTCGGGCCGCCTTGCGGAACGGCTGGCCAAAAAGCATCCGGCCGGGGCGATCTGGGCCAATCAATTCGACAATGTCGCCAATCGTCAGGGCCATATCGAGACGACCGGCCGAGAAATCTGGGACCAGACCGAAGGCCGATTGCGATGGCTTCGTCAGCGCCGTCGGCACTGGCGGCACGCTGGCCGGCGTCGGCATTGCGCTCAAGGCCAAGAATCCGAAGGTCAAAATCGCTCTCGCCGATCCCCCTGGCGCGGCTCTTTATTCCTATTACACCACTGGCGAACTGAAAGCCTCCGGCTCCTCGATCACCGAAGGGATCGGCCAAGGCCGGATTACCGCCAATCTCGAGGGCGCCCCAATCGACTTCGCCGGCGATATTATAGTTGACGTACCCACCACTGCGTGATATCGTTGATTTATAAAAGAAATCGACAGCCCATGTCCACCTCCATCATTAACGCCAAAGCCCTCCATAGCGAAGCCGCTGCTTACGCATGGGTTGAAGCCAGATTGTGGCCTGATGGCCCAGCGTGCCCGCATTGTGGCGGGGTCGATCGCATTTCCAAAATGGGCGGCAAAAGCACCCGAATTGGCGTCTACAAATGCTATCAGTGCCGCAAGCCATTTACCGTTAAAGTTGGTACCGTTTTCGAGGCTAGCCATGTGCCTATGCACTATTGGCTTCAGGCCATGTATCTCATGTGCTCCTCTAAGAAGGGCGTTTCCAGCAACCAGCTTCATCGCACTTTGGGCGTCACTCTCAAGACTGCTTGGTTCATGAGCCATCGCATTCGCGAAGCGATGCGCGTCATTGGCGTTGAACCCATGGGCGGCGCTGGGGAGATCGTTGAAATTGACGAGACTTTCATCGGCAAACAGGAAGGCCAAAAGAAAGGCGGACCAGGCCGCTCCAACGTCGCGATGACTTTCGTCACTCGCGGCGGTGAAGCGCGCAGCTTTCACGTGGACGGCGTTGCGAATGCGCAGTTGATGCCTATCATCCGCGCAAACATCTCGAAAGAAGCATTCTTGATGACCGACGAGCACCGCACCTATCAAGGTCTCGGCAAGGAATTTTGGATGCACCAGACCATCAACCATTCGGCCGATGAATACGTGCGCGGGTATCGTCCACACCAATACTGTTGAAGGCTATTACTCTATCTTTAAGCGTGGCATGGTCGGCATCTACCAGCATTGCAGCGAAAAGCATCTGCACCGTTATCTTTCCGAATTTGATTTCCGCTATAGCAATCGCACCCGGCTTGGCGTAGATGACGTGGAGCGTACCGAACGCGCAATCAAAGGCATCGTCGGAAAGCGCCTCACCTATCGAACGACTGGTAAGCGAGCGGCAATATGGCAAGCTATTACATCCCCGACGAAGAGGCCTTGCCGATCGTCTTCGATCTCGCCGAGCATGAAGGCTTGCTGCTCGGCGCGTCATCGGGGGTCAATGTCGCCGGCGCCATTCGCCTAGCCCGGCAATTGGGGCCGGGCCACACGATTGTGACGATCCTTGCCGATTCCGGCGCGCGCTATCAATCCAAGCTGTTCAATCCGGAATTTCTCCGCTCGAAAAATCTGCCGGTTCCAGGCTGGATCGAGCGCAAGCCGACGATCACGCCGGATTTCATTTAAAAGCGGCGGAAGGGCTAGCTTTCGTCGCCGTCGCGCGCGTCCACCTCAGCGGCATTGCATTCAGCGTCGCCCTCACCCTCCAGCGGGTCTTCGTCCGCGCTGAGCGCCTCGTCGTCGGAGGGTTGCGGAATGGCGAAACCGGACGGCAACCGACCGTCGAAAAGGCCCGCGCTTTTCAGTTCCTCGAGGCCCGGTAGATCGGTGATCGCCTCAAGGCCGAAGTGGATGAGGAAATCCGTGGTTGTGCCGTAGGTGATCGGTCGGCCAGGCGCGCGCCTGCGTCCGCGCAAACGCACCCACCCCGTCTCGAGGAGAACGTCGAGGGTTCCTTTTGAAATGGCGACTCCGCGAATGTCCTCGATTTCCGCGCGCGTCACAGGCTGATGATAGGCGACAATCGCGAGCGTTTCGAGCGCGGCCCGCGACAGACGTTTCGGTTCCCCCTCTCCGCCGGCCAGAAGCCAAGCCAGATCATCCGCGGTTCGAAACATCCATTTGCCGCCGACCCGCACGAGGTTCACGCCACGCGAACTGTAGCTCGCTTTGAGATGATCCAAAGCGGACGCGACGGAAACGCCGCGCGGCAGCCGTTTCTCGATATCCTGTTCCGCCATGGGTTCCCGCGCGGCGAAAAGCAGCGCTTCGGCGATGCGCATGGCCTCGGTCAAGGCTTGGTTTGCGCCACCCGCATCCGGCGCCTCCGCCTCGCCGTTCGCGGGAAAAAGCCTGGCGATCTCTCCCATGCCGCGCCCTCCGCCCGGTCCCATCATTGCATCGCCTGCGGACTCCGGTCCGCAGAGGATTTTTGCAGTTTGATCCAAAGCGGCGCGAAAGGCGCATCCTGCCGGATGACAATGGACCCCTCGCGCGCCATTTCAAGCGACGCCGACAGCGAAGACGCCATGATCGTGCGGCGCGTTTCCGGCGTCGCGCAGAACTCGATGAGGAACGAATCGAGCGCCGTCCAGTCGAGCGCATGGCCAACGAGTTTTTCCAGCTCGCCGCGCGCCTGCGCCAGCGACCAGACGAAGCGTTGCTTGAAAGTGACGCGCGTCAGCGCCTTTTTCTGGCGCCGTTGCGCGTAGGCCGACAGGAGATCATAGAGGCTCGCCTGCCACCGCGGCGGACCGTCAGGGTCGACCTGTTCGGGCCGCCCGCGCGAAAAAACATCCCGTCCGAGCCTCGGCCGGGCGACGAGGGCCTCAGCCGCAGCGCGGATCGCCTCAAGCCGGCGAAGGCGCAGTTGCAAAGCCTCCGCCAATTGCTCCGCCGCGGGCTCCTCCTCTTTCGCCGCCTGGGGCAGCAAAAGCCGCGACTTCAGATAGGCGAGCCAAGCCGCCATCACGAGATAATCGGCGGCAAGCTCAAGGCGAAGGCTGCGTGCCGCCTCAATGAATTCGAGATATTGCTCAGCTAGCGCCAGAACGGATATTTTCTGCAGGTCGACTTTTTGCCGCCGGGCGAGGTCGAGCAGAAGATCCAAGGGCCCCTCGAAACCTTCGACATCGACGACGAAAGGGTTCCCCTCCGCTTCTTCGTCAGGTCTCGAGTCAAAATCGAATTCCAAAAACGCCGCTCCCGTCGAGTGATTCGATCAACCTGTAGAGCTTGCCTTTGTTGAGTCCCCGCGGCAACAAGAACTCTCGCCGGCGGCCAGTCTCTCCACGGGCGTCGGCGCGATGGAGCGGGGACCCGGCCGCGCGGCGATCGGCGGCCGCCACGGTCAGTTCTTGGCCACGAAGCAGGCGCCACCCGCGCTTTGCACCTTCCGGCAAAGAGCGGTGGCCTCCTCCTTAGACAGCCCGACGGTGCGCACGCGATAGACGGTCTTGTCTCCGCTGACAGCCTTCCGGATGGATGGATGGAACCCTGGAATCATGCCGCTGTATTTTTTGATCAGGCGCAACTGAACCTCGCGGGCCTCCTGCTCCGAATCGGGTGCAGCGAGCTGCGCGGCGTAAGCGCCGCCGGCGGTCGGGGTTGCAGCGGCTTGTGCCGGTTCAGTTTGGGCGTCAGCGACCTGAACGGGCGTTGAAATCGGCGGCCGGCTTCGGAGTCGTCGCGGCGCGGGCGGTTGACTTGGGCGTCGCGGCCTTGGCCGTCGGCGCCGCTTGCGCCGCGCGAGACCCGGCCTCGGCAGTCTGAGGAGGCCTATTATTGGGGATGAGGGTTCCATCCGGGCGGACGGAGACGGTCTTCACCTTTTTCGGTTCGATGAGGCCGGCAATGCTGAGGGGTTCAATGCTCTGCGCATGCGCCGGCGCGGACGGCACAGGCACGTTGGCGGCGGCGGAATCGGCTCCGTTCATGGCGATGACCCTGGGCGCCCGATCCGGCATCTGCGACAAGTCGATGGGCTGTTCGGCGCTATCGGCGACAGCGACCGGCGCCGACTGCGGGGTTCGGTCCAAAATGGATGCGTCTTGGTTCGGCGCGTCGGAGCCCGCGGTGGTTTCAGGCTGAACCTTGACTGGGCCATCCGCCGCCTTGATCGTCGCAATATCGTGGGAGGAAGATCCGCCCTTCAGAGCGAAGCTCGCGCCGATCCCGCCAACGCCAGCGAGGATGATCGCGGCCATGATGTAGAGCGGGCGGCGTGATCTATTTTCGGCCACATACCCGGAGCCTGGCGCATATTCGGCCTCGTCTTGATAGCGCCATTCTTCAGGTTGGCCGCCATCGGCCGCGTATGCGTCCACATCGTCTTCGCGCGCCGCCGGCTGACGCGCGCCGCCGGCGAGCAGCCCTGCTTCGATCGAGGGATAATCGCCGCTGATCAGGCGCTCTTGCGCGTTGAGATCGTCGGGCGTCGCCACTCCCCAAGCGTCGGCCGCATAGGCGGCGAGATAATTATCGCTCACCGGCTGGCTGGCGGCCGATGGATGCGCTTTTGGTTCGAAGACCGCCTTGTAAGGATCTTCCTGGCTGCCAACGAGACGCGCAAGTTCGGCCAGCGGGTCCTCCTCCCCCCTGCTGGCGGAGCTTGGTTGGCGCAGACGCCTCTCAAACTGCTCCAGATCGATCAATGGGCGCCGTTTCGCAACAGTATCGCGCATACTCTCTACCTCCTGCCGCATTATACGCATGGCGCGGGTCGCCAGCCACGCGCCATATTGGCGCGCCCGCGCGAGGCCGTCAGCCATCTTCGGGTCCCGGCTTGGCGCCGGGACCCTGCTTTTCGCGGACTTTCGACCTGTAATTCTGCCTCAACCCGCGGGTTTCGATGCCTTCAACGAAAAGCTTTGGCGGACTAGCGCATCTCGTCAGGAGCGCCGACCCCTAGAATACCAAGGCCCGACGACAATACGTTCGCCAATACCCTTATCAAACCCAACCTTGCAATGGTTAGCTTTGGCAGTTCTTCATTAAGAAATCGTAATTGTGGCTGATCTTTGCCACGAGTCCAATGCGCATGCAAAGTCGACGCCAGATCATGCAAATAAAACGCGACCCGATGTGGCTCATGCGCTGATGCGGCGGCCTCAATAACGCGCGGGAACTGCGCAACGAGCCTGATAAGTTCGATTTCTCCCTGGTCGCTCAGCAGGCTGAAGTCAGCGCCCGACAGAGCTTTAGTTGAAAGATCAATTCCGGGAATGACAGCATGTGCCTGACGCAAAACCGATTTTGTTCGCGCATGCGCATATTGCACATAAAAAACCGGATTGTCCTTTGACTGTTCGATAACTTTGGCGAGATCGAATTCCAATGGCGCGTCATTTTTGCGAAACAGCATCATGAACCGAACGGCGTCGACGCCAACTTCATCGACGACTTCGCGCAAGGTCACGAAATCGCCGGAGCGTTTCGACATTTTCACCGGCTCGCCGGCGCGCATCAGTCTAACGAGCTGGCACAATTTGACATCGAGCGTCGCACGCCCTTCAGACAAAGCTTCGACGGCGGCGCGCATCCGCTTGACATAGCCGCTGTGGTCGGCGCCCCAAACGTCGATCAAAAGCTGATAGCCGCGGTCGATCTTGGCCTTATGATAGGCGATGTCGGACGCGAAATAGGTGTAGGAGCCGTCTGATTTCAATAACGGTCTATCGATGTCGTCGCCGAAAGCGCTCGACCTGAACAAAGTCTGCTCGCGGTCCTCCCAATCGTCGATCGGTTGACCTTTCGGAGGCGCAAGGCGTCCTTCATACACGATGCCGCGACGACGCAGCTCCGCAATGGCGGCGGCGACCTGATCGCCGGCCTCGCCGCGCGTCAAGGACCGTTCCGAGAAGAACATCTCGTGCTCGATGTTCAGCGCTGCGAGATCCTCGCGGATCATCGCCATCATTCCTTCGATCGCGGCCCCCCGAACGTCGTCGAGCCAAAGCTCTTCGGGGCGGCCGCGAAGCACGTCGCCATAGCGTTGCGCCAGCGTCGCGCCGACGCTCTTCAGGTAATCGCCCGGATAAAACCCTTCTGGAATCGCGCAGATGTCGTCGCCCAGCGCCTCTAGATACCGCCAATAGGCCGAACGGGCCAACACGTCGACCTGCGCGCCAGCGTCGTTGATGTAATATTCGCGGGTGACCGCATGACCGGCAAATTCGAGAAGAGTGGCGAGGGCGTCGCCGAAGACGGCGCCGCGGCCATGACCGACATGCATTGGCCCGGTCGGATTGGCGGAGACATATTCGACATTGGTTCTGGACGCGCGATCGAGTTTTGGCGCCCTGCCGAAATCCGCCCCCTGCTCTAGCGCCGCGCGCAGAATATGGCTAAAAACCCGCTGCTTCAGGCGGATATTGATAAAGCCCGGCCCCGCCACTTCCGCCTCGGCGACGTCGGCATCCTCCGACAATGCAAATGCGATCTCCGTCGCAAGCTGACGCGGAGCGGAAAAGGAGGCTTTGGCCTCCTTGGCGAAAACCATGGCGGCGTTTGCCGCAAGATCGCCGTGCGAGGGATCGCGTGGCGGCTCGACGACAAAGCGTTGAAAATCAAGATCCGGAGGCAGGCGCCCGCTTGCCGCAATCTTTTGCAGGATGGCGCAGATGCGCCGGTGAAACTCGGTGTAAAGATTCATTCTCGATCAACTTTTCGTAATGCCGCCATACCATATCGCGTCGCCGACCGACGCCGCCGGCGCTTCCGCGATTTCAATCGCCGGAACAAGACGGAAGTCCATGCCTGCCACAGGTTTCGACACTTTTGCTTCGGCGCGCTACCCGCGTCGGAAAAACCCGCGGCTTTTCAAAATCATGTCGAGAGGGTCTCGCACGCGGCGCAAGTCCGGCGGGATCGCCTTTGCGCGGCCGAAGGGGTGCGCTAGCGCAAATCCGGGGCCGCGTCAAAGAGCCTCAGATGTTCGGACGCCGCATAGCGATCCGTCATGCCCGCCATGTAGTCGCAAACGAGTTGCGCAAGGCGCGTTTCGTTTGCGCTGATCTTGACCGCTCCTTGCGCCCATTCGGCGGGCATCAACTGCGGCGAGCTCAGAAATCGAGGAAATAGATTAAAAATAATCTCGGCCGCCTGGTCGCGGACACGAATCAAGCGGGGATGGCGATACAGATTTTGAAAAAGGAAGCCCTTGATTTGCCTATCAACTTCGGAGTAGGCCGACGAGAAGCCGATCAGCGGGGAGCCAAGCGCGCGCACATCATCGGCGCTTTTGACCATCGTCTCTTGGATGCGGCCGCGGCTGGCCTCGACCGCATCCTCGATCAAACGCGTGATGAGCCTGCGCACGAGTTCGTGAATGAAACGCGGCGTTTCGAGGCTGGGATAGAGCGCTTCGATCTCGCCGCCGAGCTCGCGCAGAAAATCGACGCAGCCGATATCGGAGACGGCGATCAGCCCTGCGCGCAAACCGTCGTCGATGTCGTGGGCGTTATAAGCGATGTCGTCGGCCAGCGCCGCGGCCTGCGCTTCGGCGCTGGCATAGCGGCTGAGGTCGAGATCGGAAATGGCATTATACTCCAGCAGCGCTGCCGGCAGGCCGCATTTGGCGTAGCGGCTGACGGGCGCGCCATTCGGTTCGAGCAATGGCCCGTTGTGCTTGACGAGCCCTTCCAGAGTCTCGAAGGTCAGATTGAGGCCATCGAACGCCGCGTAGCGGCGCTCCAGTTTGGTGACGATGCGAAGCGTCTGCGCGTTGTGATCGAATCCGCCATAGGGACGCATCATCGCGTCGAGCGCGTCCTCGCCGGCGTGGCCGAAGGGCGTATGCCCAAGATCATGCGCCAGCGCCAGCGCTTCGGCGAGGTCGTCGTCGAGACCAAGCGCGCGCGCCAGCGCGCGCGCGATCTGGCCGACTTCGAGCGAATGAGTGAGCCTAGTGCGAAAATGGTCGCCTTCATGGGGTATGAAGACTTGCGTTTTATGGGCGAGCCGGCGAAAAGCCGAGGAATGAATGATGCGATCGCGATCGCGCTGGAATCCGGTGCGCGAGGGAGAGGGTGGCTCGGCGACGAGCCGGCCGCGGCTGCGCCCCGCGTCGGCCGCGTAGGGTGCGCGGACGGGCAAGTAGGCTGAGGCTTGCATGAAGACTCGAATTCGGCGGAGCTTATTGCGATTGCGAATGCTGCGACCTATGTTCTGAATTTGCGGGCTAGGCAAGGCGCCTCGGTCTCCGCGGGGCGTCTGCACGAACGATTTTGCACATCCGCCAATGTCACCTAGAGGACAATGATGAACGAGGCCGCTGTCGAATTTCCCGTCGAAATGACCGAAAGCGCCGTGCGCAGGATAAGCGAAATCCTGAAGACCGAGCCGGCTGGATCGTTTTTGCGCATCGGGGTCGATGGCGGCGGCTGTTCTGGCTTCACCTACACCTATAAAATCGACACTGAGCGCGCCGATGACGATCTCGTCCTCGATCACGAAGGGGCTTTGGTCTTGATCGATCAGATTTCGCTCCAGTTTCTGCGCGGCTGCCGCATCGATTTCATCAACAATTTGATGGGTCGAATGTTCAAAATTGAAAATCCAGCCGCCACAGCCTCCTGCGGCTGCGGTTCGAGCTTTGCGGTCTGATATTATTGGCCCTTACGTTCAAGCTTTAGAGACGGACGCGCTTTGTTGTAGTGTTGACGGCCCCGGTCCATCGCTCTCGGATGCCGGTCGCGCCGCGGAGGTTTTTGGCCGCCGCCAGCTCGAATTCTGGGCGCAGTTCGCGAGGATCCATGAAGTTGAGGACTTTGCTCGCCGGCGCGGGCGTGTGCGTTGTCGCCGTCGTTTCGCTCGAGGCTGCGGATCGCTATGCTTTCCACGAAGCTGTCGCCGCTTTCGCCTCCCGCGCCCACGATTTGTCCTTCGAGCGGATCGTTGACGAACCCTGGCGCGGCGACGCCCGCATCGTCGGCCTCAATTGGCGGCGCAAGGATGTCTCGGTTCACATCGGCGCATTGAAATTCGCCGCTTCGCCTCTCCTTCCGCCGGTCGCCGCCGCCGTCGCCGGAACAGGGTCGGCGAGCGTCGAAGACGTAACTATCGAGGCGGGTCCGTCGACTTATAAGATCAAACGGATCGATCTCGCCGGCGGGTCGCTTTCGGCTTCGGACCTACGCCAGATCTTCGATTCGAAGCAGCCTCAAACGCTCGTTGAACGATTGGCCAGGCTGTCGGCGGCGACGATTACAATTCCCGAATTGACGATCCTGACCAGAATCTCGGCGGCGACGCAGCAATTTTCCTATCGCGACATTGCTCTGAACGGCGTCGTCTCGGGCAAGGCGGCGACCGCCAGCGCCGCGGGCGCGAGCTTTACCTTGTCCGATCCACGAGCGAGCGACGCCGCCGGCGCTTATGGCCAGATCGGCGCCAAGGATGTTGATCTCGTTCTTGCGGCGAACCTCCTGACCCAAGCGCCCGATAACCCAGACGCGCCAAAACGTCCGCTTTATCAGTCCGTTTCCATCGATGGTTTCCATCTCGGCAACGCACATTTTGGGGTGGACATCAAATCTTTGACAGCCGCTGCCGTGAAGGCGCGGCCGCCTCGAATGTCGCTCCGGCCCTCCCCTGGAGAGCCTGTTTCCTTGGAAGCGTCCACTGCGGATGCGCTGAGATGGCTCGATTTCGTTCGAAATCGAGGACGCCGCCGCAACCGATATCAGACTTGATCTCAACAAGGACGGAGACGCTGCTCGATTAACGATCGCGCGCGCGTCGATGCCCCGGCTCGATGGAGCGAAGATCGACGCGATTGACGGACAAGACGTAGCGCTTCAACGCAAATCCGGGACGATCACGATCGCGAGCAGCAGTTTCCGCGGCCTTGATCTTTGGCCTGTGACAAGCGCCGATCGCGCGTCGAATCAACTTGCGAAGGAGTTCCGGCCGGACTTCGAGCAGATCGTCTTGACGAAGCTCGTCTCCAATCCGGCCGCAACTGGCGAGGACGCGGCAAGACCCGGCGCATTCGAGCTTGGCCGCTTCGAGATCGACAATGCCGCCCAAACGGACCCCGCGGGACGCAGGCTCAATGTCGCCGTCGATCACTTCGTTTATTTGCTGGACGACGGCGCCTTCCATAGTCTGGCCGATATGGGCTATTCCCGACTCGATCTGTCGAGCCGGCTCAATATGGTCTGGACCGAAGCATCGAGCGAACTCGCAATCGATGTTTTTTCGATCGAAGGCGCTGACATGGGATCAGTCGATATTACAGCCTCGATTGGTAATGTTACGGAAGACCTTGCTTCGAGCGACGAGCGGATTGCGGCGATGGCCGCGCGCGATCTGCTGATCAAAAAGCTCGACATTCATATCGTCAATGGAGGTCTTTTCGAGAAGGCGCTCGCGGCGCAGGCGAAAAGCCAAAAGCAATCGGTCGACGAGGCGCGGCAATCGGACATGACGAAGGCCACTCTGGTTCTCCCGGCATTGCTCGGCAACCAGCCGCCCATCCGCGTCGTCGGCTCGGAGCTCGCGAAATTCATCGCCGATCCGAAAACCCTCAACCTTGTCGCTTTGGCGCCCAACGGGTTTGGCGTCGCTGATCTCGAGCTCGTGAGAACGCCCGAAGCCCTGCTGAAAAAGATCGAAATCACCGCCTACGCCAACCAGCACTAGACGCGTCCCGATGCGGCGGCGGCGCATGTCAAAGAAGGGTTGTACCCTTTTAACCAATTCGGTCCCCAGACTGGACAGTTTGAAATCTCGCAGAGCGATGAAGAAAGGCCAGACGCGCGGCGATCGATCGCCTTGGCCCGATCATCGAGCCGCCGCAAGGCGGCAAGTTCCTCCGCATGGACCAGCTTTGAGTTTTTGACCGCCGATTTTTCAGCACTTGAATGGTTTGATCGTATACCCGGAGCGGAACGGGAAAGGGATGCCCATTCTTGTCATCGTGAGCAACCGAGAAGGCGCCGGGTGTAGCAGTATGAGGCCCCGAGCATGATTTCGGCGCGTGCGCCATCGGGCACGTTTGGGGATCGGTCAGTGCGGCATCTGATAAACAGCGCTGCCACAGCTAGCTTTAATCACTGGGGTCCGTTCCCATGGCCGCAGCCATCCGTGGTGCCATGCGCCAGCCGCGCAATACATCCCCCGATGGACTGGGACCGACAAATCACCCTCTAACTCATCCTGTATCGGATTGTTGTATGTGCCCAGCGGGTTCGACGGTCCGACCGATCTGCCTACGCATTCATCGCCTTTGCAGTACCAATAGCTATCGGCATGCGCAGAAGTTGCCGCGATTATCGTCGCGGCTGCGATTACCGTGATCTTCATCGCCGTTCCTCCTTAATATTACTGCAATATGAAGTCCATGTATAACACTACGTTTTATGAATGTTGGCCACCCGATCTAAGGCTTACCCTATAATTTTCCCCTCTTCTGGCTCGCACCCTATACGCTAACGCTTTCGGTCCGTCTTCGAAATCCTAGTTGTTTAGCCGGACAGCCAATTGATTGCGTTATCAAAAATGGTCGGAGTGGCGGGATTCGAACCCACGACCCCTAGCGCCAAGACTTGCAGCTGTCTTCCGCCGAACCGCGGGTCGGTGTTCATTCCGAAATGTCCGTCGAAGCCAGATTAAACGCCTTGTTCAAGCACCGCGCCCGTGCCGGCCGTTGAAGGCTCCCGTGGCCGTTCCCGGAACCGGACACTTGTTCTTCTTCGGCAAAAAGAGTTTCCCTGTGAGCGATGGGTACTTTTCGGACCGTCCGCTTTTTGAGCGCTGCCAAGGAAAGCAGACCTTAGGCCTATGTAGTCGGACGCGGCTTGACGTCGATCACGCGAAGATTATTGGTCGTGCCGGCTTGCGCGAAAGGAATGCCGGCCACGACGACGAGAAGGTCATTTGCGCGGCAGAAGCCTTCGCCGATCGCTTGCGCCTCGGCTTCTCTGACCATGTCCTCGTAGCTGTGGATTTCCTGCGAGTGAACGGCGTGGGCGCCCCACAGGAGGCAAAGGCGACGCGCCGTGTCGCGACTCGGGGTGATCGCGAGGATCGGCACATTCGGCCGCCGGCGAGCGATCCGCGAAGCGGTCGTTCCCCTCATCGTAAACGCGACGATAGCGGCGGCATTCAACGCATCGGCGACGTCGGCCGCTGCGCCTGCTACGGCGTGGGCGGGCGTCGTCTCCAGATCGGGCTCGAGCGCCGAGACGATCGAGCGGTAAAGCTTGTGCTTCTCCGTTCGGGTGATGATGCGATCCATCATCTCAACCGCGGCGACGGGATAGGCGCCGGCCGCGCTTTCCGCTGAAAGCATAACAGCGTCGGCGCCGTCGTAAATCGCAGTTGCGACGTCCGACGCCTCAGCGCGAGTAGGCGCGGGAGCAGAGACCATCGACTCCAGCATTTGCGTCGCGACAATGACTGGCTTCACGGCCTGCCGGCAAAGCCGCACCAACTCCTTCTGACGGCCCGGAACGTCTTCCGGCGGCAATTCGACCCCCATATCGCCGCGCGCGATCATGATGCCGTCCGCAAGGCGAACGATGTCCTCGATCGAGTCCAGCGCTTGGGGCTTTTCGATCTTCGCGATGAGCCCCGCGCGCCCTTTAATGATGGCGCTGGCTTCAATAAGGTCCGAAGGCTTTTGGACGAAGGACAGCGCCACCCAATCGACGCCGAGTTTCAGCCCGAAATCGAGATCGATCCGGTCCTTCTCGGTCAAGGGCGAAAGGTCGAGCAGCGTGCCCGGCAGGTTCACGCCTTTGCGGTTCGAGATCACGCTGCCGGCGGTGACGCGCGCGTCGATGACGGCATCGGAGACGCCGACCACCTCGACGCGAACCCGGCCGTCGTCGATCAGAATTTCCTGCCCCGGCACGACCGCCGCGAAGATCTCCGGATGGCGGAGAGGGATCGAGAGCGCGTCGCCGTTTTCTCCCTCTCGCACGAAGCAGAGTTTGTCGCCCGGCGCGATGGCGAGCTTGCCGTCCCGTACCGTTCCAATCCTGATTTTCGGTCCCTGCAGATCCTGCAGAATGCCGATCGGTCTGCCCACCTCGACCTCAAGTTTGCGCAGGATCTCGAACACCTTTCTATGATCTTCATCCGTCCCATGGCTGAAGTTGAGACGAAACGTGTCGACCCCGGCGGCGAAGAGCTCCCGCAAACGCTCAGACGAATTGCTGGCGGGACCGACGGTGGCGACAATCTTGGCTTGGCGATGACGACGCATGATCAATCGGCCAAGGCGGCCGCTCCGGTTGGTATGAGGATGGCGCGAATGTCGTTCATGTTGGTGAGCGTTTGGCCCGTTCGGACAAGGTCGCCCAACGCGTCAAAGAAGCTGTGGCCGTCATGGGTTTCGAGGAAGGCGCGCGCTTCCCATCAATGCCGTCGCCGTCGCCCGCGATGGTCCAGATATTATAGCCATGAATGATGTCGTTCGTCTCAGCGAGCGTGCTGGCGTCCGGCACAGTCGGGCCAGAGGCAATCGCAGCCGGATCATCTCCTGGAACGTCGCTGATCACGAGCGTCACGATGCGCGCCGACTGAGCCGCCAAGGCAAGATGGCCGCCTTTGATGACGGACAGATGTTTTCGAACCGTGTTCATCTCGGCAATCGTCGCGGCGCTCGCGAGAAGGACCGGTTGACGCTCTGCTTGTCGGCGAGCGTCATCGCGCCCGCCGGCGCGATCATGAGCGCCGAGCCTCCTCCCGAGATCAGGGCGACGACGAGATCATCCGCGCCAAGACCCCGAACCGCCGCAAGGATGCGCCGCGCGGCGGTCTCGCTCATGGCGTCCGGAACCGGATGCGAGGCTTCGAGGATTTCGATTCGCCCCGCAGGCACGGCATGGCCGTAACGGGTGACCACGACGCCCGAGAGGTTGACGTCGGGCCACGCCGTATCGAGCGCGGCCGCCATCGCGGCGGAAGCTTTTCCCGCCCCGACGACGACGCAGCGCCCTTTCGGCTTTTCAGGCAGATGCCGGAGCACGGCGGAGGCGGGATCGGCGCTGGCGACAGCAGCGTCGAACGCCCGTCGCAGAACAGCGTGCGCTCGCGCATCTAACCAGTCGGCGCTCATTCGTTTGCTCCGGCGATCAGACATTCGAGCTTTGGAGGGCGTCGATCACGGCGTCGGTTACTTCCTTCGTGCTGGCGGTTCCGCCGACATCGGGCGTCAGTATTCCCGCGCCGGTGACCTTCTCGACCGCCCGCATGAGCCGCTCCGCGCCTTCCGTCTGCCCGAGATGGTCGAGCATCTGGGCCGCCGTCCAGAACGAGGCGACCGGATTTGCAATGCCTTTCCCAGTGATGTCGAAGGCTGACCCATGGATCGGCTCGAACATGGACGGAAAACGTCGTTCTGGATCGATGTTGCCGGTCGGCGCGACGCCGAGGCTGCCGGCGAGCGCGCCGGCGAGATCCGACAGAATATCGGCGTGCAGATTGGTCGCGACAATCGTGTCGAGGCTCTTTGGATGGAGCGTCATGCGCACTGTCATGGCGTCGACCAGCATCTTGTCCCAGGTCACGTCCGGAAATTCCTCGGCAACCTCGACGGCGATCTCGTCCCACATCACCATGCCGTGGCGCTGCGCGTTCGACTTGGTGACGACCGTCAGAAGCTTGCGCGGGCGCGACTGCGCCAACCTGAAAGCGTAGCGCATGATACGCGTGACGCCGACGCGGGTGAAGATCGCAACCTCGGTGCCCACCTCCTCCGGCAGGCCGCGATGCGCCCGGCCGCCATGGCCGGAATATTCGCCTTCGGAGTTCTCTCGCACGATGACCCAGTCGAGATCGCCGGTTCCAACGTTCCGTAAAGGCGAGGTGATGCCAGGCAGGATCTTCGTCGGCCGCACATTCGCGTATTGATCGAAACCCTGGCAGATTGGCAGGCGCAGGCCCCAGAGCGTTATGTGGTCAGGAACGTCGGGAGCGCCGACCGCGCCGAAATAGATGGCGTCGAATTTCCTAAGCTGATCGAGGCCGTCCTTCGGCATCATCACGCCATGCTTCTTGTAGTAGTCAGAACCCCAGTCGAACGTCTCGATATTGAACTTGACGTCGCCCAGGCGTTTTTCCAGGCTCGCGAGCACCCGCGTGCCGGCGTTGATGACTTCGGGCCCAATTCCGTCCGCAGGAATGGCGGCGATCGAATACTCTTGCATTGTAGTTTTCCTTTTTGAATTGTTGATCAGTTATGAACCGCGGTGGCCGCGGCGGTTGACGACGGGCGCCCCGTGCGGGCCAGGATGAGCGTTATGGCCGCCGACAGAACGAGAAGGCCTGCGACGAAGTAAAGTCCGCCCGCGAAACTCCCCGTCATGGTCTTGATCCAGCCGATCACGAAAGGCCCAGCGAAGCCGCCGAGATTGCCGATCGAATTGATCGTCGCTATGCCCGCCGCTGCGGCAGAGCCGGAGAGGAACAGGGTCGGCATGCTCCAGAGCGGCGGCTTCGAGGCGCTGACGCCCATGTTGACGATGGTCAGCGCCGCAACGACTGCGATAAGCGTCCCCGCGGAGCCTGCCAGCACGAGCCCCGCCGACGCGAACAGGCAGGCAATGACGACGTGCCACGTCCGCTCTCCGGTGCGATCCGAATGACGCGCCCACAGCACCATAGCGGCGATCGCGACGACGGCGGGGATCATGTTGACGAAACCGACGGCCATCGAAGACAGGCCGAACTCCTTGATGATCTGCGGAGCCCAGATGCCAAGCGTGTAGAGGCCGGCGGAGGTCCCGAAATAGACCAACGAAAGAGCGAGAACGCGCGGGTCGGCGAGGCCTCGCCAGATGCTGTGTTTCGCTCCCGTCCGCGCCGCCGCAGCCTGCTCGGTCACCATCGCGTCGACGAGCCAAGCGCGCTCGTCGTCTCTCAGCCAGTTCGCCTTCTGCGGGCGGTCCGTGAGGTAGAACAGGACGACGACGCCCAGAATGATCGCCGGAACGGCCTCGACCAGAAACATCCACTGCCATCCCGAAAAGCCCAGCAATCCATGCATCTCAAGCAAGGAGGCCGACACCGGCGAACCCAATAGCGTGGACAGCGGAGCCGCCGCCATGAACATGGCCGTCACCGCAGCTCGTCTTTTCGCCGGGAACCAATAGCTCAGGTACAAGATGATGCCAGGGAAAAACCCGGCTTCGGCGGCGCCCAGCAGGAAGCGCAGAGTGTAGAAGCTGGTCGTTCCTTGAACGAACGCCATCGCGCCTGAGGCAAGGCCCCAGGTGATCATGACGCGCGCGATCCAGATGCGCGCGCCTACTTTGTGCAGGATGATGTTCGACGGGACCTCGAACAGGAAATAGCCCAGAAAGAAAATGCCGGCGCCGAAACCGAAGACAGCCGGCGAAAAGCCGAGTTCCTTGTTCATCGTCAGCGCGGCAAAGCCGATATTCACGCGATCGATGAACGCAATGAAGTAGAGCAGCATGACGAAGGGTATAATTCGTAGGGTGATTTTCCGAAGAACGCGGGATTCAAGCTCCGTGGGCACAGTAGGTCCTCCTCGCCTAAGTAATTGTTATTACTCGCGTGCTCTTCTGACACAGCGAGGGGAACTTGACGCCGAACGGCTTCCGCTTCAATCTCCATTCAATTATATAAAAAATTGATATAATACCTGTAGCGCCAAAACGCTGGGAGCCCTGATGATGGACCTCCACCAATTGCGGTGTTTCGTGGCGGCCGCGGAAGAACTGCATTTTGGACGCGCCGCGCAGAGGCTCTGCATGATGCCGTCCGCGCTGGGTCGCCACATTCGCACGATTGAAGAGGACTTCGGGACGCGCCTGCTGGCGCGCACGACCCGCAATGTCGCGCTCACGCGTGCTGGCGCGGCCTTCTTGCCGGAAGCCCGGGATCTGCTCGATCGCGCCGACGCGCTTGCAAGCCGCATGAAGGTGCGTGGCCGCGAAGAAGCCGCGGTGCTCAGAGTGGGCGCGATCGATAGCGCGGCTATCGGTCTCTTGCCGATGATTCTGCACGACTTTCGTCAGCGCCGGCCGGACGTCGTCGTAACGCTGGTCGAGGAGAAGACAATCCGTCTTTTGCCAAAACTGCTCTCGGGCCGGCTGGACCTCGCCTTCGTGCGACCGCCCGAAAGTCCGGACAAGAGGCTCGCCTTTTTTCACCTGTTGAACGAAAGCGCCGTCGTGGCCGTTCCGGAACATCATCGCCTAGCCAAGCGCGCGCGATTATCCGTCATGGACTTGGCCGACGAGCCTCTGATCGTCCCTGATCGGCGATCGCGGCCGCATAGTCATGATCTGACCGTTAAGCTCTTCACCGAGGCCGGCCTGAAACCGAAGATTGCGCAGCTCGCGGACGAGAAGCAGACCATCGTGAACCTTGTCGCGGCCGAAATCGGTGTCGCGATTGTGCCACGCTGGACATCCCGAATGAACGTTTCGGGCGTTCGATTCGTCGCATTGCGCCGGTCGAGGAACAAATCGGCGAACCTGCTGCCACTTGCTGCGGCGTGGGTGGGCGGAACTCGGGACGGGCTTCGTCACGAGATGTTGGACATGGTCGAGACGAGGATCGGAAACTACGCCAAGCGCGCTTGACCGCCGCGCCTTGGGCCTCCATGCTCCGCCATTCCGTGTCGGTTTTCGCCGAAGCGCACGCAACCCGGGCGATCGTTGACCAGATCGCCAATAAATGGTCGGTGATGATCCTCGCGGTCGTCTGTGCGCAACCGGAGCGCTTCACCGCGATCAAGCGGCGGCTGGTCCACACGGCACTGACGGAGGCGCTCAGGCGGTTGGAACGCAACCGACTGCTGGAGGGACGCCTGGTCGCCGCATCTCCGATGGCGATTGAATATCCGATCACCCCGCTGGGCCGCTCGCTGCAAGCCCCCATTCAACGCCACGGACCTGACAAAGCCCTCCGATCCGATCATTGACCTCGCCGCATTACAGGGTAACCTCGTTAGGCGGGAGATCGCGCGACGACCAATTCCGCCAAATTGCGACGGCGCCTTGACAACGGACCCCAGTTGTCTTTGATGTGACGCCTCGGATTCTGAAAGCATCGTCTCCAACGACAATATCGTTGAGCAAGGTAGAAGGGATGCGTCGCTCCGACACGGACAAAAGGTTCCAGTGCATGCGTCTATTGGCGGTGTTCGGAATTCTCTTCGCGATCACCGCATTGGCGGCTCGGGCCGGCGAAGTCGTGCGCGTTGAAAATGCATCGCGGCCGACGCGCTGCGCCGAGGAAGACAATGTCTATGTCAAGTTCGTCGGCGCCGGCATCACCGGATTGACAATAGAGGCGCGCCATCCCGCCTATCTCGCGGAGCTGCGCGACGATATGAGGGAGCCCGATTTCGCCGATTGCGAGATGGGGCACGACGATCCCAGCTATCCCTCCGAACCTCGCGACCTCGTGCTTTATGACGGGCCGGACTATGCGTTGGTCGGGCGTACCACTGAGAGTTTTTGGCGCCAGGGAATCGTCGACTTCAAGGTCGGCGGCGTCACCGCACACGCGCTCCATAAGGTACAGCTCTTTCGCAAGATCGCGGGGCAGCGCATCATGATCCTCGAAGTCTACCCACCGGATGGGTATTGGAGGGTGAAGCCGCTGCCGCCGCCGGGCTTTGCAGAGAACCAGTTCGGCAGCTCCTTTCTCGTGGGGCCCATCGTGGAAGGTCGCCGGCCGTTTGTGGCGCTGACCGCAATCGAGTTCGTGCCGTCGGAGCTCGCCTTCCACCTCGCCTTCAAAGGGGGGATGGGGGTGCTGCGGGTCACCGAAGCGTCGCCCGAGCGCACGCGGCTCGAGGTCACCTTGCCGGCGGCGGCGGGAACGACGCCTTTCGCGGCAATCCGCTCGATGTTTGTCACGCCCGATAAAGCGGATACGGCGCTCACGGTCCTCTCATGGGGAAGCCATAATCCCGCCATCCACCCCGTGATGGAGCTCACATCGAGTGACGCACAGGCCGTCATGTTCGAGAGAACCGTGCCGGCGCGTCACAACTCCACCGCCCCCGATCTGAGCTTCGGCAACTTCAGCCGCTAGGCGGCGCTACGCGAGCCGCCGCCCATTAGGCCGAAATTTGGCGCAACGGGGGTGGTCGAGTTGCGCCGCGCTGGACGCGCTCGTGAGGGTCGGACCCGGATCGAAAGCCTCGTCACAGGGAGCGTACAGACGTCGGCGCTCGGCCATTCCCGGGTCTCACCCGGCGTCGGTAGCGCCACCGCCGCCCGCCGCGGAGCCGCTCTGATTCATACTTTTCGTCTCGTGATGCCCGGCGCCGCCTTTGCGCCGCCCCTTTGACCGCATGTGCGCCGTGCGGAGCCGTCGATACCGCGCGCCCTTGCCGGCGCAGGTTCTTTCCAACCATCCTTCAAACAGTCAATTGATTTTGCCGCCGAAACAGATTAACGACGAATTCTCGGGCCGTTCAGATTTGATTTTCGACAGGAACAACCACCTTCGGCTGCGGGGTAAATCTCGTCGTCATCGACGTTGACGGCCTCTTTGACGTCCGCGTTACAAAATTGCGGCGCGGCGCCCGGAGCCTCGCAATGCGAAGTAAATGATGTAGACGTAGCAAAACGCGGGCAGAATGAACGCGCGGTGGATTCCGAAGTGATCGGCCAGCGCGCCCTGCAGGAGCGGAATTACCGCGCCGCCAACGATCGAGCACACCAGCACCCCCGATCCCTTTCCAGTCAGTGGTCCCAGCCCGGCGATCGCGAGCGTAAAGATGCTCGGGAACATGATAGAGTTGAAGAGCCCAACCAGCAGAATGCTCCACATAGCTACATGCCCCGATGTGAGTATGGAGGCAAACACTAACGCCGAGGCAACTGTGGCGAAGACCCCCAGCAGTTTGCCTGTGGGCACCCTTTGTAGCAAAGCCGCGCCGACAAAGCGGCCGACCATCGCGCCCCCCCAGTAAAGCGAAACGTAGCGCGCGGCGAGCGTCTCTGGCAGATCGCCAATGTCCGGCTGATTGAGATAATTCACCAGGAAACTACCAATAGAGACCTCCGCGCCCACATAAGCGAAGATGGCGATTGCGCCGAGCACCAGGTGAGGTTGCTTCCAAACTGACGTTCTCACAGCCGTAATCCGCCGCTCGAGTTTAAGAGCGGGAAGATTTGATTTTGCGACCAGGACGCCGAGGATGAGGAGGGCAAGCGCCAGCCCGAGGTAAGGCAGCTTCACCGACGCGGCCTCCTCGAGGCGATAAGCCTGCAGCTCGGCCGGCGCGAGCCGACGAACCTCGGCGATAGTTTTCGGGGCACCGCTCAGGATTAGCAGACTCCCCAGAAACGGCCCGATGGTGGTCCCGAGCGAATTGAACGCCTGCGTCAAGGTCAGACGGCTGGACGCGGTGCCGACGGGGCCCAGCACCGCCACGTAGGGGTTAGCCGATACCTGCAGCGCCGTGATTCCGGTGGCTAAAACGATGAGCGCGGTGAGAAATAGCGGAAAAGAAGGCGCGCTGGCGGCAGGAATGAACAGCAGTGCGCCCGCGCCCGACGTCAGCGAGCCGAGAACCATGGTGCGCTTGTAGCCGACGCACTCTATGAGCTTACCGGAAGGCAGGGCGAACACGAAATACGCCGAGAAGAAGCTGAACTGAATCAGCATGACTTCCACATACTTCAGGTCGAAGACCGCCTTGATATGCGGCACCAGAATGTCGTTCAGGCTGGTTAGAAGGCCCCACATGAAGAACAATATGGTGACGATCGCCATCGC
This sequence comes from uncultured Alphaproteobacteria bacterium, assembly GCA_963789645.1. Lineage (GTDB taxonomy): Bacteria > Pseudomonadota > Alphaproteobacteria > Rhizobiales > Beijerinckiaceae > Methylocapsa. The sequence goes on from CAWBLM010000016.1 coordinate 233,828, forward strand.
TGTCCGGTTGGCCGAGGTTTCCGACGTGTTCGCCGGCGCCGACGATGTTTCAGTCCCAGTTGCCATGAGATCGCCTGGCTCCATTGCTATCGGCCACTTGCGGCAGCCTTCGCCCGCTTGGTCATAATCGCAGCCTGTGGGACAGGCGCGCCCGCTTTCCGCGTGCGGTCGCGTTTGAGCGAAGGAACCTCGAACCGCGCCTCCATCACTTCAGCCGAGTTAGGACCGATGGCTACGCCGTATGTGCCGGGGTCGACGCCGAAGCGCATATCGGGATGCAAGGAAGCCAACTCACCGCGAGTGACCTTAAACTCCACCTTCCGGGTTTCTCCGGGCTTTAGCACGATGCGTTTGAACTGTTTCAGTTCGCTGACCGGCCGGCCGATGGTTGACACGAGCCCCCGTATGTACAACTGCACGACCTCTTCGCCAGTCCAGCTACCGGAGTTCGTAACGTCTACCGACGCCTTCATCGCTCCGTCTGGCCCCACCTGCGCATCTGAGCGCAGATTGCGGTACGCGAATTTGCTGTATGAAAGACCATAACCGAACGGATAAAGTGGTGAGGATGGAATGTCCACGTATCCAGTTTGGTATACGGGGTCGACGCCGGGAGGACGCCCGGTATTCAAATGACTGTAGTATATTGGGACCTGACCAACGGTGCGGGGGAAGGAAACTGGCAGCCTGCCACTTGGATTAGCGTCGCCAAAAATCACGTCAGCGATCGCATTGCCGCCTTCAGTGCCCGGGAACCAGGCCTCCAGGATAGCGGAGACGTGTTCCGCGGCCCATGAGATCGCCAGGGGACGGCCGCTCATCACGACCATCACAATCGTTTTGCCCGTGGCGGCTATCGCCTCGAGCAGCTTTTCCTGCTGCCCCGGCAGGTCCAGGCTCGACCGCGACGCGGCTTCACCGCTCATCGCAGCGCTTTCGCCGAGCACTAGTATGACGACGTCTGCCTGCCGAGCGATCTCGACTGCTTGCGCGATACCGTCAGTGGAGTCGCTCGCGACATCCACGCCCTTGCTATAGAGTATAGCAGCGCTCGTTTTTGCGCGTATCCCTTCGAGCACAGAAAATGCTTCCGCGGCAGTCCCCGTGCCGGACCAGCTGCCCAGCATGTCGGCTCTGCTGTCGGCCAGTGGCCCGATGACCGCAATGGCGCCGACAGATTCGGGAAGCGGCAGAACGTTGCCCTCATTGCGCAGCAGCACGATCGACTTCTGCGCGATCTCGCGCGCGGCGGCGCGGTTCTCCGCGGTCAGCAATGCGGCGGTTTCGTGTTGCTCGACGACATAGGGATGATCGAACAGACCAAGTTGAAACTTCACCAGCAGAATGCGGCGCACCGCATCGTCAACGACGGAGATTGGAACGGCGCCGCTGCGCACCAGATCCGCAACGTGATCGACGTACGCATCACTGGACATATCCATATCCACGCCGGCCATCAGGGCTTCGCGCGCGGCGTCCCTTGTATCTGCGGCGACGCCATGGGGAATCAGTTCGCTGATGGAATGCCAGTCGCTCACCACAAAGCCGCGGAAGCCCCACTCCCCCTTTAGCACCTGCCGCAAGGTGAAGCGGTTAGCGCTCGCCGGGATGCCATTGAGGGTGTTGAATGAGCTCATGAAACTGGCTGCGCCCGCCTCGGCTGCCGCCTTGAAGGGCGGGAAGTAAACCTCGCGGAGGCGGCCCTCCGACATATCGACGCTATTGTAGTCGCGGCCGCCTTCGGCGGCGCCGTAGCCGACATAATGCTTCGCGCAAGCCGCAATGCTGGTCGGGGCGGCGAGTTCGCTTCCCTGGTAGCCGCGAACGTAGGCAGCCGCCATTGCCGAACCCAGCACAGGATCTTCGCCAGCCCCTTCAGCGATGCGTCCCCAGCGCGGGTCGCGAGCGATATCCACCATGGGAGAGAACGTCCAACGGACGCCGCTGGCGCTGGCCTCGCGGGCTGAAATCCGCGCCGCTGATTTCGACCGCGCCTGGGTCCCAAGTGCTAGCTAATCCCAAGGGGATAGGGAAAATTGTCCGGTAGCCGTGAATCACGTCGTAACCGAACAACAGGGGTATGTGCAGCCGTGAACGCTCGACGGCGACGCGCTGCAGTCTGTTGGTTTGCTCCGCCCCCAAGGCAGCGAGCACTGCGCCGGCCTTGCCTGCGGCAATCAACGATTCCACGTCGGTCTTGTCGAGGCCAGGTAAGTTTAGCTGCCCTACCTTTTCCTCAAGCGTCATTTTGGCAAGCAATTCGTTGACGCGCGCGTCGAGTTCCGTTTGGCGTCCCGCTGGCCGCGCACACGTCGTCCAGACGAGCGGAAAAAGCGCCAATAATATGCGCGAGCACCTTGGGTACCGCATGCGTTCTCCTTGTCATGGCATCTGTCCAGCTGGGTCGGGATTGGCGAAGAAAAAGCGCTTTTCGTCCACGCTCTTGAACCCTAGCAGCTTTCTCTCCATCGGTCGGCCGTGTGGCAGCAACACAAAATAGCTTCAACGTCCAGCGCCATCTCGTCTAGCGCCTGCGCTGCGCCGCCGATTGTCACGGCGCAAAGGGGCGGAGGCCCGTGATCGTAGAGGCGACCGAGCATGCCCATGCCGGTCGCCAAGCCTAAGAGGCTCACGTCGCGACAAGCAGGCCCTCATTCGCCGCAAGCTCGAGATCTTGGCGAAACGCCAAATCCGTCTTCCGCTCATGGGTCGAAAGGACGATGCGTCGAGAAATTGGATCTTGGACGCGCGCCGACTTCCGCATGTCGTCGAGGGTTCAGGACGTGAAGCGCCTGCCTCCGAGGCTCCGCATATAGGCGAGCACGTCTCCCTCGATGGGCACGAGCGACCAGGCGCCGCGCGAGAGCGCCGGCTCGCTTCAGCGCAGCGCGAGGAGGCGGCGTGTCAGGGAAAGCATCGAACCTTGATCGCCGTGCTGCGCCTCTGCCGATGAGCCGGGCCCGTCTGTCGCGATTGGAAGCCAAGGCTGGCCCGTCGTGAAACCAGCCTTGGGCGTCTCGTCCCGGGCACTTTAAAATGAGGGATATAGAAAACAGTCTCAAATCGTCTTGGACGCTAACTTAGCGGACTTCTCACTCCGACTAAAGGCCGCAAGACTTTAGCCGCAGGCTAGTTGGCGACGCCGCCGTGGCGGCTGCAGGTGCCCCTACCCCGCGACTCGCTGTAGCTTCCGTCTGCGCATCGCGTCTGCGGTGTGGGCTTCGGCGCGCGAGGACTTGGCAATAGTGCCGCTGCGTCGCGCTGTGGCACAGCGCCGCGGTCCAAAGCAACCGCCGGAAGCTCCCCATCCCCTGGCAAAGCATGACCTTCGGGGGGACTGCGCCCTTGCGGGGTAGTCGCGGCGGGCGCCGGCGCAGCTTGACCTGGGGCCGGGGACGCGACGCCGCCGTGATGGCTGCATGTGCCGGTACCCAGCGACTCGCTGTAGTTTCCGTCTGCGCATCGTGTCTGCAGCGCGATCGGGGCGCGGGGAATTGAAATAGGCACCGAAATTGGCAGGAAACCCCGCGCCGGTGGAGACGGCGGCGCGGGGTCGATGAAGGCCGCAGGCTGCGGCGGCAGGAAGTAAACTGGCAGCAAAGCGGGGGGCGGATAGCTGTTTGAGAATATGATCGAGAATTCAATGAGGGGCCGATTGACAATCAAATATTCGGCCGGCGGTGGCGGCGGCACATCGACGAAGTCATAGACCTCGAAACGCGGCGGCGGCTCCACCGACGCCGAAATCCGGATCAGCCTGCGCCGGGCGTCGGCGAAATGCGGCCCCTTCGGGTAACGTCGTGTATAACTCCAATAGGAGTTCGGCCTGTCCGCGTCGACGGCGCGACGCCAGGTCAAAGCCTCGCGCCGCACCGCGAGCAGGGCTCGAACGCGGACCGCCAGCCTGTCGTTCGGGTAAGCGGCGATGAAGTCCTCGTATCCTGCCAGCATGTCACGCTCGATCGCGGCCACGTAGGCTTCCTCTGCGGGAAACTCGCGGATGGGACGGGCGCGTAGCGCGGCGTAAGACGGCACGGCGACAGGCGTCGGCGGATTCGGCGCCCGGGCAGCAGGATGACTGGCTGATTGAGCTTCGCCACGTCCCAGGGGACAAAGCCGCCCCGGGTGAGTTCGTTGACCCTGAGGCGGACGCGGGAAAACGCTTCGTCGATCGGAATGCCGCCCTCGCGCAACATTTCCGCCAACGCCTTGGCATAGGCGCCGTACGGCGGCGGTTCGTCCGGCGCAATCGTGCCAGGCGCGGCGTTGAAGGCGTAGAGCGCACCCGGCGCTGCTTCGACGAGCCCGAGTCCGCAGGCGAACGGGTGGCTGTCATGCGCAAAGCGATTAGCGCGCGCCACGTCGAGCACGACGATTTGCGCCCGCAAAGGCATCGACGCAAGCAGCCGGGTAAAGTCCGAAACGCGCAGCGTTTCGATTGGGACGTCGCTATCCTGATTGATTTCGGCGCCGATCGGGACGAAATAGTTTTCGCCCTCATATTGGAGGCCGCGCCCAGACAGGTACACGAAGACGATCGCTCTTGGCCCCGCCTGCTCCGCCCGCCTCACAAAATTCCGGAAGGCGAGGCGCAACGCCTCGTGATCAAGATTGGCGGCGCCGTCCACTTCAAAGCCAGCCGAGCGCAAAGCACCAGCGACAAGGCCCGCATCATTGCGAGAGGTCGCTAGGGGGTCGCCGGCATAATCCGCATTGCCGATAACGAGAGCAAGGCGCGGTTCGCGGGCTGGCGCGGTTACCTGAACTTGGAACGCCAAAACGAACGCCATCGCCAGCGCAAGACGGGCCATGATCGATTTCAACGAAATCCACCTTCAAGAATTCTTCGGAAAATTCACAAAAAGGAGCCACGGCTGCTGAAAAAGGTCTGAATGCCGGCCCCCGTTGCGTCGGGCACGATCTACGTGATTATGAGACGCTTAGGTCGAAGCATTGAACCACATCCTGATGGATGAGGTCTATCAACTTTTTTCAGCAAAACTTTTTCGTCTTGATTACACACCCCGAGCAATTATCTGCGAGCACATGGGGCGGGCCGCCGGATTATGGCGCGCCGCGGGCTTTTGCGCAGGGCTTAGTCCGCTTTCTGAAGGCCAAACGTAATCTCCGCGGCATAGGCGCGTTGCGCGCCGGGCGGCGGTTTCGGAAATGGCGCGGCCCTGGCCACAAGGGCGAGGCTTTCAACGTCAAGGTCCACTTCGCCGCTCGACCGCACCAGCGACACGTTGGTAAGTTCTCCGGCGTCATCGAGGACGAAGGACACGACGGCGCTCCCGCGTGCGCCTCGCTCCCGCGCGGTTTGCGGATATTGCTTGGCGCGCTCCAGCAGGCCGAACACGATCTCCTTGTAGCTCAACGGTTCGTCGCCGCCTTCGACCGGCAAAGGCACGGCGACGGCGCGAAAGATTTCGGGGCCGTTGTCGAACGGCAGACGCACGCCCCCTGGCGGATGCGATTGGGCGCCGACGTCGCTCCATTGGTCGGCTGCGCCCTTCCCCCTGGCCTCGCGCTTCGGCGCATTTTTACCGGCAGCCTGATTTTCCGCCGCTGCTCGCTCGAACGTGGCGGCCTTGGCCTGCGCGGGCGGAGGTTTCCTTTCGGCGCGCCTTGACTCCTTTTGCTTTTGCGCTGCGCCGTTTCGGTCCGCAGTCTTGGACGGCGCAGCTTTCGCCTTTTCGGGCTTGGCTTCCGGCGGGTCGGATGCCGGTGGTTTAGCCTCGGCGGCGTTGGGCGCCGGCGGCTTGGTTTCCGGTGGGTCGGCTTGCGAGGGCCTAGATTCTGGAGGATTTGCGCCCGTCGTTTTTGCTTCCGGCGCAGAGTTCGGCTTCGCCTTCTGAGCTGGCGGCGCTGATGCGCCATTTTCGGGCGGTTTGGGCGTGTCAACGACGACTTCGACCGGAGTCTCCTTCAGGCGGTCCGCTTCAAGAGGCGCATGGCTGAACCATGCAAGGAACAACAGGATGAGCCCGTGCGCAGCCAAAGACGCCGCCAAAATCCACAGGAGTTCCCGCCCAAGCGCCAAGCGCCGCGGCTGCGGCTCGACGACACGATCGTTTTTAGCGATGATGAAATGAGACTCGGCGTCAGGTCTTCTGTCGGCCGGCGTTATTGGACTGATCATTTTGGTCCGGCGCCTGCGCATCCCCTTCGCCTAGGCACCGGTCTGGCTGAACCCTAGACTCAGGCCTTAGGAGGTCGGGCGTCAACTCCATGGCGACAAAAACTGCCTTTCCGCCGAATATCTGTCACAGAGAAGAGCTCGCTCTTCGAACAGAATCATGCGCTAAAATTCGAGCCTGGAAAGCAATGAACGAAATTTTGAAGGCATCTAGAGCATTTTCGCCGCCGAAACTTATGGCTGGCTGAATATTCGGAGCGCCAATCGCAGTCGCGCTCGACTGATTTTGCACGCGGCGCGTGTCGTAGAGCCAAAAGCCGGCAATTTTTGGAGCCCTGCGTTCAACCCACGGTTTGACTGGTCTGCGGCGTCGTCGAAATTCGCGCCGACGATCGCCAGCGCGGCGCCGAAGGCGGCCTCGACGTCGAGCTTTGTCGTATCGAGAATGATCGCGTCCTGCGCCGCTTTGAGGGGCGCTGCGGCGCGGCCAGCGTCGCGCTGGTCGCGCCTGCGGATATCTTCCAGCACGGCGGCGTAATCAACCTTTTCCCCCCGCGCGCGAAGCTCTAGCGCGCGCCGCGTTGCTCTCGCCTCGTCGCTCGCGGTCACGAAGATCTTGCAGCGGGCTTCGGGGCAAATCACAGTGCCTATGTCGCGCCCGTCAAGCACCGCGCCGCCGGGGCGGCCGGCGAAGCTGCGCTGGATTTCGACGAGCGCGGCCCGCACCTCGGGGATCGCGGCGACGATCGAGGCCGCCTCGGCCATGTCGCGGCCGCGCAGCGTCGCCTCGTCGAAATCGGTCAAGGCTAGGCTCCGGGCGGCCTCGACGGCGGCCGTTCGATCTGCGAGGTCGCGGCCATGGTCAATCAGGACCCGCGCGGTAGCCCTATAGAGCAGGCCCGTGTCGAGATGCGGCAGACCGAGATGCCGCGCGAGCCGGCGCGCCAGCGTGCCTTTGCCGGACGCCGCCGGGCCATCGATGGCTATGATCATGAAAAGCGCGCTCCGAGACGCTCCATCTGCGGCCTGAAGGTCGGAAAGCTAGTCGCAATCATCCCCTCGTCATCGATGGTCACCGGCTGGCGCGAAGCGAGGCCGAGGCAGAGAAAGCTCATGGCGATGCGATGGTCGAGGTGCGTCTTGATGAGGCCGCCGCCGGGAACGTCGCCGCCGCCGCGGCCTTCAACGATTAGATCGTCGCCGATGATCTCAGGGTCGAGCCCGACCGCGCGCAGCCCCGCCGCGACCGCCTCGAGCCGGTCGGATTCCTTGACGCGCAATTCGCTGAGGCCGCGCATCCGCGTTTGCCCAGAGGCGAAGGCCGCGGCGACCGCAAGGATCGGATATTCATCGATCATGCTCGGCGCGCGGTCGGCGGGCACGTCGACGCCGTTCAGCCCGGCGGCTCCGAACGCGCAGATCGGCGACCTCCTCGCCGCCCTGCTGGCGCCGGTCGAGGATTTCGACATCAGCGCCCATCTCGATCAAAGTCGCAAGGAGGCCCGTGCGCAACGGGTTGGTCATCATCGATTCGATAACGACGTCAGATCCCGGCGTGATGGTCGCGGCGACCAGCGCGAACGCCGCGGACGACGGATCGCCCGGAACGATCACTGGCGCCGGCCGCAATTCCGGCCGGCCTTGAAGCGTGATTTTGCGGCCGTCGCCCACGGTTTCGACTTCAATTTCGGCGCCGAAATACCGCAGCATTTTCTCGGTGTGGTCCCGGCTCGCCTCGCGTTCGATGACCATGGTGCGGCCGGGCGAATTGAGGCCCGCTAGCAGGACCGCCGATTTGATCTGAGCCGAGGCGACCGGCGTGCGATATTCGATCGGGATCGGCTCGCTTGTCCCTTTGAGCGCAATCGGACACCTTCCCCCCGTGGCCTCTTCCAGCACTTCGGCGCCCATCAGGACGAGCGGGTCGAGAATGCGCCGCATCGGCCGCTGGCGCAGCGAAGCGTCGCCGTCGAACCGCGCGGTGATCCCGTGGCCGCCGACAACGCCCATCATCAAACGCATGCCCGTCCCTGAATTGCCGAAATCGAGCGGCTTTCGCGGAGCGAGGAGGGAGCCGACGCCGCATCCGCGCACGCGCCAAAGGCCCTCGCCGGCGCGCAAAACCTCGGCGCCGAGTTCGCGGCAAACTTCGGCGGTGTGGAGCACATCGACGCCTTCGAGCAGGCCCTCGATCGGCGTTTCCCCGACGCTGAGAAGGCCAAAGATCAGAGCCCTGTGTGAAATCGATTTGTCGCCCGGGGGCCTGATCCGGCCGCGCAGCGGCCCGCTCCATTGCGCCGTCAGGCGGCGCGCCTGAGTCTCCGTCGAAGCGTCCCGAGAAACTTCTTGTGCTGGATGATCGACCAAAACAAAGACCGTCCCTGAATGAGCCATCGCTATATTTGGCTGGTAGCACGGAGCCGCGAACGTTGTCATCAAAGCCAAGCCGCAAGCGCAACTTCCTTGACATGCGCGCGCTCCATCACTAACCGGACCAAAAGTTGCGACGGCGTCCGCCCGAGTCGCCGTCCCTTCGAGAGGTAGGTCCGTGGCAAAACCAGAGCTCGGCAATAAACATCAATGTCAGAATTGCGGCGCGCGATTTTTCGATCTTAACAAACATCCGATCACTTGCCCGAAATGCGGCACGATTTTCCAGGCCGCCCCGCTTTCGCGCGCAGCGCAGCGCGCCGCCGCCGCGGACGACGAGGACCACGAGCCGGCGGCGGCTGAAACCGTTTCGCTGGAGGATGCCGACGCCGACGCCGATAAGCTGGCCGCCGTCGTCGACGAGGACGTCGAAATTGAAGTCGCCGACGACACCTTCCTCGAGGAAGTCGAGGAGGACGGCGACGACGTCGTCGATCTCATCGACGGCGACCACGGGGAGGACGAGGAGCCATGATCTTTCGCTTGTGCGGCGGTGGGGATGCGGTTATACAGCGGCCCTCCCCGCGCGATCCGGCAAAGGGGGCGGCGCGCCTTGAAAGCTGCGCCCATAATCCGGCCCAACCGGATGATGAAGCCTAAATCGGCAAAATTTGGGGGCCATAGCTCAGTTGGGAGAGCGCTTCAATGGCATTGAAGAGGTCGTCGGTTCGATTCCGTCTGGCTCCACCAATAACATCAATTACTTAGAGCACTGAAACCCGCCGTTTGTGACCTCGGCGTTCTTCGTGTAGCCACCATGAAGCCACGGAAACCATACGGCCAGTTGCCACCTAAGAGTCAGGCGACCGAAATCCGAAACCCGAGGAAAGAGCGGGCAACGATATCCCTGCGGCGTCTTCGTTTTCGTGCGCGGGGGCCTGCACGGGCGTTTTGAGTGTCGGGCGACGGTCACATTAAGACGATGTCACTAACGGTGAAGGATTATTGTGCCAAATCAGAAGCGCCGTCGCTTCGAAGATTATCTGCCGCGCGAGGGCTTCGCGGATGTTGAGATTTCGGCCGAAGAATCTGCGGTCGATTCTGGGCGAAGCGATGCCTGGGACTGAATGGTCCGACGACGCCATCGATGGAGCTGCCGAAGAAATTGCCGAACATTTTTCTCGGGCTATCGGGCAATTCGGCTGGTCTTCGTTCAATGCGAGGCGCGGGGTTCTGCGCGAGAATTTCGATCTGCTGATAGAGAGCCTCGACACTGTTCAATCCATTCTCGCCTCAAGCGGCGACCTTCGAAAGAAAATCGACATTGATCTTCTCGGTTTCATTGCGAATGTCGCGATCGAGGCAAATCCGGAGTTGACGCCCGCCGCAATGAACCGAAAATTCGCTGACGGGCACGCGCACGTCAGAGATATCTTGGTGGATGTCAAAGCCGCCAGAACGGTTTTAGAGCAGACCAGCGCGGACGGTCCAGCGCGACAAAGTTGGTACGATCCTGTCATTGCCGGGGCCGTCGCCATTGCTCAAAGCTTAGCGATTCCTTTGGCGACAGGTGGAGATCGCAGCCGAAACCCTAGCGACACGCCGTTCGTCTGCCTGCTGATGGGTCTGGAGACCTTTCTTCCACGAGACATGCAATCCGAATCCTATGGAGCTTGCGCTAAGCGCATCGAACGCAGCCCAGCTTGGCCTTCGGCACGCTAGGAGCGCCTCGCAATCTAGGGCAGTGCCGCGATGCCATGCTTTTACGCAACCCTGCGTTTATGCCGAAGCGGAGCGCATGAACACGGGGGCTTTGAAGCGTGACGCCCAACCTCGAGCGCATCATCGAAACGGCGCTTTACGTCGATGACCTGGAGCGGGCCGCTGACTTCTATCTCAACATTCTCGAGCTTCCGGTTCTATTTCGTGACGCTCGCCTGCAGGCTTTTTCGGTCGGCGGCCAAAATGTGCTGCTCCTGTTCCAGCGCGGCGCGTCACTCGAAACCACTCGCCTGCCGGGCGGCACAATTCCGCCTCACGATGGTCGCGGCCCGTTGCACATCGCGTTCGCGATAGCGGCCGAAGCGCTGCCGGCGTGGGAAGCAAGACTGAGCCGACACAACATTGCCATCGAGGGTCGCACCAAATGGGCCCGCGGCGGTCACAGCATTTATTTCCGAGATCCCGACGGCAATCTTTTGGAGCTCGCAACGCCGGGTTTGTGGAAGATTTACTGAACGTGCGGTGACCGCTTTGACGTCCTGCGATAACGCACCATCTCCAAAAAAGGGCCTCTGACGAATCATACCGGCGGTAACGCGTGTGGTCATCTGGCTCAGCTCATCCAACGCATTCGCAGTCTCGACGGCATGCAGACAGGACCTAAGGTCAATCGGGGCCAGTCTCGTCGCGTGAACGCAAGTGCACTCCTATGATTCAATCCGCGCCATGTTGATATAGGAGAATCATTGTGGCGCAGCAGATTGAAACCCTTCTCACCCCAGTCCAGACCGCGGCGATCCTTCAGGTAAAAGAAAATACCCTCGCCAAATGGCGCGTTAGCGGCGACGGACCAGCCTTCATCTATGTCGGCGGCGCGATCCGTTACAGCCCCCGCGAGATTGCCCGATTTATCGAACGCCAGACCCGCCGCTCGACGTCTGAAACTTCTTAATTGGGGGCTGGCGGTGGCTTATCCCGTTGTCCCAGGTTCAACTAAATGTGGTATTGCGGCCTGAGTGAGCTGCCGCGAGGGGTGGCGACGGATCACCCGATGGCCAAGGCGCGGTCGCTTACCCAATTCCAGCAGACTTTTCCCGACGAGGCGCGCTGCGCCGCGTTCTTGTTCGAACGGCGATGGCGGGATGGCTTTGTCTGCCCTGGCTGCGGCGCCCGCCGCGCGGTGACGCTGAAGAGCCGGGCATACACATTCGAATGTCTCGATTGCGGACGCCAGACTTCGATTACGGCGGGCACGGCGATGCATCGCTCCAAGCTGCCGCTGACGACGTGGTTCTGGGCCGCGCATCTCATGGCGACGCATTCCAACGGCATGTCGGCGCGGCAATTCGAAGATCAGCTCGGCCTCACCTACAAGACAGCTTGGCTTCTGACGCAAAAGCTGCGGCGATCCATGGTCGATCCAAACCGCGAACCTCTCGAAGGCGTCGTCGAAGTCGATCAGACAGAAATTCCATTCCGGGTCGGCGATACTTTCTTCGAGCCTGGCAACGCTGGAAAAATCCTTATCGCAGGCGCGGTCGAGGTGATTGATCGCGACACAAACCGGGCCAAACCGCGACGCAAACACGCAAAATACCTCGATACGCGTTCCGGCCGCATCCGCCTCGCCATGATCGCGGATAATTCCGCCGCCTCGATCGAAGCTTTCGTCAGGGCCAATGTGAAGCCGGGAGCCACGCTGCTCACTGACGGCCACGCATCCTATCCTGGTCTGTCCGGCGACTACCGGCACGATCCGCGCGTGGTTGGCAAAATGGCGGGCCATGTCGTGCTGCCGTGGATTTATCGGGTCTTCGCGCTGCTGAAACGCTGGAGCCTCGGCACCTATCACGGCCTGCGCCGAAAACACGTCGACACCTATCTCGAAGAATTCGTCTTCCGCTACAACCGCCGTTTTTATCGGCACGTCTCGTTCGAAACCATGCTCGGCATTGCCTCGCATCATGAACCCGTGAGTTATTGGGACATTACCGGAAACGTCGGCGTCTGCTCGGCCGCGCCTGCCGGATCGGGCGACGGCGGGAAAGGCTCGCCGACGCGACCCTGAAGACCTATGCCGCGCGGCTCAACGGCCGCCTCGACGGCCGAAGATGGGGACGAGCCATGGCTCAATCTCAGCAAGGCCGCGCATCTGCTCCAAATCGCACCCAAGACCCTCAGATTGGCTGCGGAAGCGGGCGAGATCGAGGCCGTCCATCCCTTGCCGGACGGTCCGTGGATCTTCGCTCGAGCCGCTCTTACAACACCGGCGGCCCAATCCATCACAGAACGGGCGCGGCAGAATCCAAAATACCCCACGGGATCGCATCCCGATCAGCAAAGCCTCTTCCCTTCAATAACATAGACAGCCATGCCACATCTTGCTTCCGGCATCCTCCAGCACCGTGATCGGCGCATAACCGACCTTAAAGCGTTTCGAGGGCGCCGGGCTGAGCTGGCCTCTGCCAGCTGACATGACCGACGGCGCCCTGGAGGGAGCGCTCTACGCCAATCGAAGAAGCAAGCGGGGTCATCGTCTTCATTGCGAGCCGGATTGGCCGACAATTCATCGGGAGTTGAAGCGCAAGCACGTCACCCTGCTGATCGTTTGGGACGAATATGTTGCCGAAAATCCATGCGGGTACAGCTATTCGAGGTTCTGCGAACTCTATCGCGCCTTCGAATCGAAGCTGTCGCCGACGATGCGGCAGACGCATGCGGCCGGCGAGCGGCTGTTCGTCGATTACGCGGGCGACGGCGTGCCGGTCGTGATCGATCGGCTGACCGGCGAAATCCGCAAGGCGCAAATCTTCGTCGCCGTGGTCGGCGCGTCGAGCTTTACTTTTGCGTGGGCGGCCTGGACGCAGACGCTCCCCGATTGGATCGACGCCCACGTGCGCGCCTTCGCGGCGATCGGCGGCGTTCCCCATCTTCTCGTGCCGGACAATACCAAGACCGCCGTCATCAAGGCCTGTCTCTACGATCCGCTGGTCAATCGGACCTATGCCGAAATGGCCGCGCATTATGATGCCGCCATTCTGCCGGCGCGGCCGAGGCGCCCGAGGGACAAGGCGAAGGTCGAGCAAGCCGTGCTCATCGTCGAGAGATGGCTTCTCGGGCGGCTGCGTCACCGCACTTTTTACAGCCTCGCCGAGGTCAACGCGGCGATCGGGGAGTTCCTGAAGCTTCTCAACGAAGATCGTCCGATCCGGCGGCTTGGCGCAACCCGCCGGCAATTGCTCGAAGAGATCGACCGCCCGGCGCTAAAGCCTTTGCCGATCGAGCCTTACGTTTTCTGCGAGTGGCGCACGTGCCGCGTCGGCATCGATTATCACGTCGAGGCCGACGCCCATTACTACAGCGTCCCCCACCGTTTCGCGCGCACGGAAGTCGACGTGCGGCTGACGATCAGGACCGTCGAGGTCTTCCTCAGGGGCGAGCGGATCGCCGCGCATATGCGCATGAGCGGCAACCGCAAGCACACGACCGCGGCGGAGCATATGCCCTCCAGCCATCGCCGCTACAAAGACTGGACGATCGACCGCATCCGCGCCGACGCGCGCTTGATCGGGCCGGCGACGGCGGCGCTCTGCGAACTGATCTTCGAACAGCGCCCGCATCCGGAACAGGGCTTCCGGGCGTGCCTGGGCATTGTCCGCCTCGCCAGACCCTATGGCGCGGAACGCGTCGAAGCCGCGGCGGAGCGCGCCATCGAGATCGGCGCGCGCACCTATGGCTCGGTCAAATCCATCCTCGACAACAAGCTCGACCGTCGTCCCGCGCAAAAGCGCGCTTCGGACGGAACGCCGATCCTGCATCCCAACATCCGTGGCCCGCGCTATTACAATTAGGAGAGCGCTCTTGCTCAAACATCCGACTCTCGACCAGATCCACGCCTTGGGCCTTTACGGCATGGCCAAGGCCTTCGTCGAAATCGCCGCCGCCAATGAAGCGGATGGTCTTGGCCATCACGAATGGCTGGCGCTCCTGCTCGACCGCGAGGCGTCATGGCGTCGCGACAAGAGGCTCACGGCGCGATTGCGCATCGCCAAGCTGCGTCAGCAGGCGTCCATTGAAGATGTCGATTATCGCAGCCCGCGCGGTCTCGACCGCGCCCTGTTCCAGAAGCTCACGGAGGGCGAATGGATCGATGCGCACGACAATCTGGCGCTCATCGGCCCGACCGAACTGGCGACATAATGCCTATCTCCCTACATCATTGATATTCCAGAAGTCCCTGTCGCGGATCCGATGATACAGCACGACGATTTTTGACCGCGCGCCTGACAGTCGGCAAATCTAGGTCCGTCTCTCGAATGACATATGGCGCACCAATACAGGCTTGCTTGGCCGGCAGCAATCGATCCTTGATCAGACGGACTACCGTCATCTTGCTCACGCCCAGATGGCCGGCGCTTTCCTCCAAGGTGACTTCCCCGCGCTCGGCGCGTTCGCCATCGCGATATATCGTGATCTCGTGGTCACTTCGAAAAGTGCGAACACGTTGTTGCGTCCACGTGTGGCCCTTGGCCGTGCGGACGCCAAGCCGATTTAGAATGGACGCGATGGCCGAATCAGGCGTCACGCGCGCTAAGTCGATGATCAACTGCTCAGTCGCGGCGCTGGTCTTCCACCGGTGCTGTCCTGCGCGATTCTTGGCCACCACAAGCGCTGTGTGGTCTCCACCTTTCCAATGCAGCTTGAGCGAAAGTTGCCCGGGGTCCGCTGTGACGACGATCTCCTCCAGGACCGTACGCAGGATTTGCTTGCGTTTTTCGGCCGACGCCGCCGGATGGTTCCACAGACGCGCCAACTCGGCGCCCAATGCGGATATTTCCGCGCGTTCGGCATCGGTGATCGCCGGCGTTTGATTCTCGCGAAGGAGGAGAAGATCGCTCTCCAGACGAGCCGCCTCGGCGAGCCGCTCGTTCCAGCGTCGCTCAAGATCCCTGGCGACCAGACGATTCTCTGGGTCGACCGCATCGTACTGTCGATGCGCGCGAGCCGCCTCGTATCGCGCCTGCTCCAGAGCAAGTTCCCTCTGTCGAAGCACGTCCGCGTCGACCCGCCCACGATCCGCGATGGCCGCGATGGCCGCCTCTACGCCGAGCGGCGCGATTACCCGCAACACCTCCGCCGAAACCGCGGCGTCGATGCGCATGTTGCCAAACGCGATACAATTGCCCCGCCGCGCGTGATTGACGTCAGCATCGTTGCACACATATCGCGCGATGCCGCGTAGTCCGTTGTGCTGTACTTTGAGTTTACGGCCGCAGTGGCCGCACCGCAGGAGGCCAACCAGCAATCCGCCGCCGTTGCGCACCGCCCCCTTCACCATCTCGCCCTTCATGTTGGCATTGCCGCAAATCGTTTGCTGATTCCGCTCGTATTCCTCCCAGGAGATGTAACCTTCGTGATGATCACGCAGCAGCACCTCCCATGCATCTTGTGTCCGGCGAATGCCGCGCTTGATGGCCTTGCGGCCCGCCTCGACGCGTGTTTGCGAGCCAGTCCGACCGAACACATAAGCCCCCGCGTAGACCGGATTGGTCAAGAGACGGTGGATCGTATTATAGCGCGGTAAACGCCATTCTACTACCCGCCCTTGTGCGCCGTGAAGGACCACCGGCATCTTGAAGCCTTCCTCGATCAGCCAGAGGGCGACCTGGCGGGCGCTGCCGAACTCCGCGAACTTACGAAACGCCAAGTGTAGAGCCTCGCGAATCCTTCTATCGGGATCAAGTTCCAAACGATCGTCGAGACCACGGACATAGCCGACCGCAACGGTCGTATGGAGATCGCCGCGAGCGGCCTTCAGGCGCAGGGCTTCCTGGGAGCGTTGACGGAAAATTGACAGCTCCATCTCGCTGAATGTTCCCTTCATGCCGAGCAAAAGCCGATCATTTATTTGTTTGGGATCGTAGACGCCGTCTTCGTCTATGATCAGGCAGTGGACTAGCGCGCAAAACTCCAGCAGCGTATGCCAATCACGCCCATTGCGGGCAAGTCGGGATGCTTCTATCGCGAACACGGCGCCGGCGGCGCCAGTGCAAATGGCGGCCAACAATTTATCGAACCCGGGCCTCGCCGTCCCGCCGCCGGAACGCCCGAGGTCGTCGTCGATGACTATTACGTTCGACCACCCAAGCGTCCGCGCGCGTGCCGCGAGAGCATATTGACGGCGACGACTCTCCGGATTGTTTGCGAGTTGGTCCGCGGTGGACTGCCGCACATACACAAAGGCGGTGCGAGAGGCGTGTTCAACGCTAATCTTGCTCATCGCTCGCCTCCTTTGTTACCGCCTCGCCCGGGGCGCACTCGGCTAGCAGAAGCCCGAGCAATTTGGTAACTTCCTTGCGAATCTCCGGATCGAGCTTCCGAGGCGCTTCCAAGCATTTGTCGGGGAGCCACAGATCGATCTGTTCCCAATTTCGCCGCTGCTGTCCCTTCATCGTTTACCTCCGTCTGAGTTGCTCGATCCGACGACGACGAGGATAAGCATTGCGCACGAACCAGATCACGAAGCGCGTGAAAAACGTCAAGGGAAAGCCGCGGGATATCCACCATTGGCAGAGCCGCGGCGTGCGGGTCGGTCATCCACGCCGGCAACAGAGTCCGGCAACCGTCCGGACCATCCACTACGAAATGGACCATGCCCCCATGGACAACGCGACGAAAGACCGCGACCCGCCTTCCAGAAAGCGGATGATGCAGATATTCAACGACAACGTCGAACAGGTGTTCTTGGGTAGTATGTCGTTGGCCCGACCGGCGTCGGCAAAAGCTGGCTGGCGTCGGCGCTCGGCCACAAGGCCTGCCGCGACAATCGATCGGTGCTTTATCATCGCGCGCCCAAGCTCTTCGAAGACCTCGCCCTGGCGCGCGGCGACGGGCGCCATCCCCGCATCCTGCGCTCGCTCGGCCGCGCCGATTTGCTCATCCTCGACGATTGGGGACTGGAGCCGCTCGACGCCGCCGCCCGTCACGATCTGCTCGAAATCCTCGAGGAGCGATACGGCCGCCGCTCGACGGTTATCACGTCCCAACTCCCCGTGGATCGCTGGCACGAGATCATCGGCGATCCCACCTACGCCGATGCGATCCTGGACCGCCTCGTTCACAACGCCCATCGCATCCAACTGACCGGCGAAAGCCTGCGCCGGACCAAAGGAAAACAGAACCAAAAGGCTTGACCAAACGTCGTCGCCGGTGACAGAAAATCCATCGGCCAGCGACGCTCGCGACCCGGGCGGCATCATTCCGTTACGGTGGGCGGCATCATTCAGGAATCCCGGGCGCCATTATCCCGTTATACCCGGGCGGCTTCGTCGTAATCCGCACTTATCCTGGACGAACTCGGTTATGTGCCCCTGTCCCAGACCGGCGCGGAGCTGCTTTTCGAAATCTTCAGCCAGCGTCACGAACGCGGCTCGACCATCGTCACATCGAACCTGCCGTTTGAGGAATGGACCAGCGTCTTCGGCAGCCAACGGTTAACCGGCGCGCTGCTCGATCGGCTGACGCATCGCGTCCACATTCTGGAGCTTAATGGCGAGAGCTACCGACTCAAGCAATCGAAGGCGAGACGACGGCGCGACCCGCGCCCCGCCGACGAGGCCGCCGATCCCGAAACCGGCGAATTCATCCACGCTTCCTGAAAGCCGCGTCCGTCGCAGCTGCGAAACCCCGGCCATCTCCGCCGCGGCGGACGCGGCGCGTCGAGCTCTACGCCCGCGCCGCAAACTGGCCAGGTTTTACGCCGCCCCGCTGGCCGGCTTTTGCTCCGCCGTTGACAACTCGGCGGGATCCCTAAAAGGACTAACCGTCAGATTTCATCCATCCATTGGCAAACAAAGGAGCCAGGCCTAAGCCTGGCTCCTAACGTGGAAGTTCGGGCCAATTGGAATGAGAGAGGATTCGGATTGGCTCTAGCTGTCACAACGCCTCCATGCGCGGGACTGCAGCCGTAGGACGTGAAGATCTTCGGCTTATAACAATTGTCCGATTCAAAGATGACCGATTTGGGGCTGCGTTACTATATTAAAAGTTGTAAACGTCTTGCCTATCATGTGCAGGCCTAAAGCATGACCGGCGCCAATCGACGCAAAGGTGTGCCGAAGGTCGTCGATGCGAAGCCCAACTAGGCCTCGAAATCGATTTCATTCCACCGAGCATGGAGGATCTCGCGCAGGCGGCCACCAGTGAAAATGAGAAGCCGGATGGCCGCGACCGCGAACGGATCGATGCGCCGAATGCGATTTTCCGCCTTCGGGGCATGTTTTGACTTCGGGCTAACTGCGTCCACGATATAGGGCAGGCCGTCGGTTTCCGCTTTCGTTAACGCCTCGCCGAGTCGGCCGAGTTCGTCTATTGTCAGATACCGCTCCCGTCCTTCTTCGCGATTGGGTTCGATCCCCTTCGCCGGACATGCACCCAGGTTAAGGTCGGCGTACGCCTTAATAGCCGCCCACGTCCATATGGCCGAAAAGACGCTAAGAGCCCGATTGGCGGCGCCGGGCCGGTCCGACATCGAGTCGTGCAGGGCCTCGACATGGCTGCGCTGGATGTCAGTGATGCATATTCCCGCGAGGGCCGGTAGGAGGTGAAGACGCAGCAGAGCTCCGTAGCTTTCGACGGCGCGGGCTTTGCGACGCCTCTGGACGTGCTTCGCCATATAGGTTTCAGCCACAGCACGGAAAGTCGGCACCGCGCGATCTGACTTGCATTGCGCGAACGGATCGACGCCGTTCACGATTTGGCTGAGGAGCTTCTTAGCCTCCGCCGGACTTCTTGAAGGGCACAATTGACGCGCCTTTGGTTCGATCCATCGCCGCTGTAATAGTCGCGCCGATCGTCTCGACCGCGAGCCGCAGCGGATCCGCATCAAGATGAGCGTACCGCGCCGTCGTCGCCGCCTGGGTGTGTCCGAGCAGCTTCCCGACGATTGGCAAGCCGAAAGACGCGCCAGCGCCGACGCTGGCGAAGGAATGGCGTAAGTCGTGAAGACGAACGCCGCTCAACCCCGCGTGCGCGGCGACGGCGGCCCATGGCTTCTTAAGGTCCGCGCGGGGCGATCCGTTCTTTGCACCTGCGATGACATGCAGGTTGCCCTCGATCCGCGGAAGGCCCTGGAGAATGGATTGGGCCGCTGCCGAAAGATAAATCGTCTTCTTTCCAGTTTTGGACTCGGGAAGGAAGATGACCCCGCGCTCGAAGTCGACGTATGACCATTTCGAATCAAGAATTTCACGAAGGCGCGCTCCAGTCAGGATTAAGAGCCGGATGGCTGCAACGGCGAAGGGGTCAAGCTTGCGCTTTCGGTTTTCCGGTTTCGGCGCGTGCTTCGACCTCGGCCCGGCCTCGTCAACCGCGTAGGGCAGACCATTGGTTTCCCCGAGACGTAATGCATCGCCGAGCGCCGACAGTTCGTCGCGGGTAAGATAGCGCTCACGCCCCTGCTCGCGATATTTTTGAAGGCCCCTCGCAGGATTGAGCCCTTCAGGAACAAGTCCCCGCGTCGCACCCCACGCGAAGGCTTTTGACCAGACGGCGACGGCGCGATTCGCGGCACAGGGACGATCCGCCATCCGGGCATGTAAAGCCGCAATATGCGCGCGAGTGAGTCCTTCCGCCTTAACTGCGCCATGCGCGCGACGTAGGTCATTAAGCGCAATCCGATGGCTTACAGCCGTTCCCGGCTTCAGCATCGGCCCGATATATTGTTCGTCGAAGAGCTTGAGCAACTCCCCCACGGTGACCGCCTCTCGCCGCTCTGCTCTTTCGCTCGCCGGATCGCCACCGAGTCGCACTTGCGCGAGCATGTCCGCAGCCATCCGGCGGCCTTGGTCGGGAGTAAGCGCTCCTACTTTGCCGAGGGTGACACGGCGCTTTGCGACGGCCCGACCGCCCCCATGCGGGCGATATTCGACAATCCAGCTTTTGACGCCCGTTGGCATGACGCGCACGCCAAAGCCGGTGAGATCAGCGTCGAATGCTATGTAGGGGCGATCGGCCGCCGCGAGTGTGTCCAAGGTCCGCTTAGTGAGTTTAATCGTAGACATGAGCCCGCCGGCCTTAAGAAATAGCCACCGTGTCGCCACCGAAAATCAATCTCGGGGAATAGCAGGAGATGAGAATAATACGCTAATTGTTGCTTTAAAAGGATTTTGGAAAGCACAGGGAAACCAATCCATCCCCAGGAAACGAAAATCATAACAATGGCATTGAAGAGGTCGTCGGTTCAATTCCGTCTGGCTCAACCAATAAAATCAAAGAGTTAAGGCGAAGATCGTCTAGCAAAGGAAAGCGATCGTCGCCACCGTCATGAGGCTATTCGTCGGGAATCGCCAGCCGCCCGCGTACGGATTTGCATGGAGAAATCGGGAGAGCGTCACCGGCTTCGACGCATCGTGCTCAGCCATCTACGCTCGTTCTCCCTCCGCGAGCCTAAGCCGCCGCCTTTTCGATGATGACATCGGCGCCGGCCTTCGGCTCGGCCGGCGCGCCGACCCATTCGGAATGAGGCGGAATCTCCTCCCCCTTCATCACCAGCGTCAAAGGTCCGAGTCGCGCAAAATCGGAAATATGAGTGTCGTAGAGAACCGTCGAGCCAGCCCCGATGGTGACGCCGTCGCCGACGACGACCCGGCCGACTTTCATCACGCGATCTTCATAAAGATGGGTTTGCAGCGCGGATAAGGCGTTGAGGGAAGCGAAATTGCCAATTCTGACACAGTCGAACTCCGTCATGTCGGTCATGTCCATATAGACGCCCTTGCCGATTTTTACGCCGAAAAGGCGCAATATCCACGGCAGGAACGGTGTGCCGCGCAAATGGTCGAGCAGAACCTTGCCGGACATGCCCCAATAGACGACAGCGACCGCCTCGGTGCGCATCGCCCACCACGACCACATCGGCCTAGTCATTGGCTCGTAGCGTCCCATGGTCAGCCATTTCAGCACAATGACCACGGCGGTAAGCGCAACGCAAATGGCGACGGAGGAGATGGTGAACTGCACCAGCACCTTGCTGTAATCGCCGTCGAGAACGCTTGAACTGAACCATTCGACCGCCCAGGTACCGAAGGTGATGAAAAGCATGGTCGGCATCGAAATCGTCACTGCCTCAAAGCAGCCGCGCGCGAATTTCTTCCACGCCGGCGCCTCGTAGGTCCAATTCGAGCCACCGGCGTCGAATTTCTGCCGTACCGGCAATTTGATCGGCGGCGAACCGAACCAGGTATCGCCCTCGTTCATCAGATGATTGGCCGGCGGCTTCGATTTGATGCCGATCAACGCGTTGGCTGGAATCTCAGAGCCGGTCGGCACGACCGCGCTATTGCCGACGAAGACGCGCGGGCCCGTTTTGACGCGGCGCAAAATCATCCATCCGTTGCGGACCTCCTCATCGCCCAACACCACCTCGTCGGCGATGAAGCTCTTTTCGCCGATCTCGACAAGGTCGTAACGGCCGGAGAGATTGGTCGAAATCTCGGCATCCTTGCCGATCTTGGCGCCCATTAGCCGGTACCAGGCGCGCATGTAAATTGTCGCATAGAGCGACGACAGCGTCTCGAGCGTGATCTCAGTCGCGAGCGTGACCGCCCATTTGCGCAGATAGAACCAGGAGTGAACCGAATATCTCCCTTCGCGCACGCGCGGCAGAATGATCCAGCGGCACACCGCAATGAAGCAGACGGTGACGAGGACCATCACGAAGGCCGTCGGCCAAGCCATGATCGGAATCGAGGCCATATAGGCCGTGCGGTCGATGTCGGCGATGCCGACGATGTCGTCGATCCGGTCGAACACCCAGAAGGCGGGTAAGATCGGCAACAGCCCGAGAGGCGGCAGGGCGAGGAGGAGAATCAGATAAATGCTCGACATGACAAACCGGCGCGGCCGCGACGCGGAAGACGGCGCGTCCAGCTCCGATCGGTCGACCATACCGATTTTGCGAGCCGGAGAGCCGTCCCAGCTTTCCCAGGCGTCGATGCGGCCGCCTGAGCCAACTGACGTCAAATCGCCGAGTTCCGCGCCCTCGCCGATAACCACGTCCTCTTCGATCGCGCAGGAGGTGCCGACATAGGCCTCGCCGCCGATCTCGATGGCGCCGATCACCAGTTCATTGCCCTCGACCCTGGCGTTGGCCAGCGTGGCGTTGGCGCCGATGCTGGCGCCGGCGCCAATCGAGAGCAGATCGAACGCCCCGACATCGACCTCGCCGATCATCGCGTCCTTGCCGATTTTGGCTCCGAGCGCGCGCAGATAGAACCGCATGAACGGCGAGCCCTGGAACCATTTGATATGGATGAGGCTCGTGAACCGGCGCGCTAGCCACCAACGATAGTAGTAGACGCCCCACAAGGGATAGCGCCCCGGCTTCGCGCGTCCGATGATGAGCCATTTGGCCGCGATCGCGATCGCTACCGTTGCGACGTTGATGCACATGTAGACGGTGACGAGCGAGATGATTTCCTCGCCCAGCGTAGCGTCAGCGCCGGTGAGCAGCATATAGCTCACGAAAACGCCCAGCCACTGGACGGTGACGAGCCCGAGGACGACCGGCAACGCCAGCGCCTGCGCCAGCCCGCAAAGGACGCGCCGCAGCAGCGGGGGTGGCGCGAAAGAGAGATTTTCGACGCCTGCGACGCGCCCCCATTTCCGGTCGATCAGTTCGCCGATGGCGCGCAGCGAACGAGCCGCATAGACGTCCTGCAAAGTGATGCGTGCGAGCGCCGGCGTCTTGCGCACGATCGAGATGAAACGCGCCGCAAGCAGCGAATGACCGCCGAGATCGGTGAAGAAATCCGCGTCGAAAGGGATCGGCTGTGGCGGCAGCACCTCCTTCGCGGCGGCGAGAAGGCTCGCCTCGGTCGGCGTGCGGGGTTCCTCCTGCGCGTCGCCCGCATCGGCTTCGGAAAGCGGGACCAGTTTCAACGTCTTGCGATCGACCTTGCCCGAGGACAATTTCGGCAGGCTCTCGACCGTCTCGAACCGCGAGGGAATCATATAGGCCGGCAAACGCGTCCGCAGCGCGCTGCGCATCGCTCGGGCCTCGAGAACCGCGCCGCGCCCCGGGACGATGAAAGCGACGAGTTGTTCGATGCCATTGTCGCCGCGCAAAACGACGGCGGCATTGGCGACGCCCTCAACGTCGCCGAGCTTCGCCTCGATCTCGCCGAGTTCGACGCGAAACCCGCGCACCTTGACTTGATCGTCGATGCGGCCGCGAAACAGGAGTTCGCCGTTGGCGTCGATCGCCACCGCGTCGCCAGACCGGTAAAGGATGGGATCGTCGGTCGGCCCGGCAAAATCCTGATTGACGAAGGGATTGGCGATGAATTTCTCGGCCGTGAGCTCCGGGCGGCGCAGGTAGCCCGCGGCGACTCCGGGGCCGCCGATCAGCAGCTCCCCCTCGACGCCGCGATCGACCAGATTGAGCCGATCGTCGACGACGTAGCAGGAATAATTCGGAATCGGCCGTCCGATGGTGACCGGCGTCCCGGGCGCGATCTCCGCCACCGTGGCGACGACCGTCGTCTCGGTCGGGCCATAGGAATTGAAAATCCGGCGTCCTGGCTTGCACCAGCGATTGGCGATCGCCGGCGGACAGGCCTCGCCTCCCAGAATGATCACCCGCAGGCTCGCTACGTCGCGCGGCAGAAGAACCAGAAGCGTCGGCACGGTGTCGAGGACGGTGACGCCATTGGCTTCCATAAGGTCGGGCAGTTTTTCGGCTTCCCCCAAAATCTCGGGCGTTGCGACGAACAATGTCGCGCCAACGAGATAGGGCAGCCAAATCTCCTCCATCGAAAGATCGAAGGCGACGGAGGCGCCCTGGAAGACGACGTCGCTGGCGTTAAGGCCATAGACCTCATTGGCGGCGCGCAGATAATGGCAAATATTGCGCCCCGAAATGACAATTCCTTTCGGCGCGCCGGTCGAACCCGAAGTGTAGATGACATAGGCTGGCGAGTCGGGCGTCGCGCCAAGAGCGCGGGCATTTACCTCGCTCGCGTCGAGGGGGTCGATAAGGTCGCGAAACGTCCAGGCGGGACATGGCGCGCGGCTCCCGAGCTTTACGGCGAAATCCGGCGAGACGACGAGGCCTTTGGCTTCGGCGTCGTCGAGGCAGACGGCGATCCGCTCGACCGGCGCGTCGGCATCGAAAGGCAGCCAGGCCGCGCCGGTCTTGGCGATCGCGATCTGGCCGATCAAAAGGTCGTGGCCGCGCGTCATCCAGAGGCCAGCCACATCGCCCGGACGCAGACCCTTGCGAATCAGGCCACGCGCGACGG
The DNA here is from genome assembly GCA_963789645.1 of uncultured Alphaproteobacteria bacterium. GTDB lineage: Bacteria > Pseudomonadota > Alphaproteobacteria > Rhizobiales > Beijerinckiaceae > Methylocapsa. The sequence goes on from CAWBLM010000016.1 coordinate 258,359, forward strand.
CTTCAGCCTTTGCGTCGACTTCCCGGTAGGTCAGGGCGCCGTCGCGCGTCAGCATCGCGATGGCGTCCGGATTGGCGGCGACAGCTGCGGCGAAAATTTCGCACAGCAATTCGTCGCGTTTCAGCTCCGGCCGGCGCTGGCCGCGCAGAATCGACTTGCTTTCCTTCTCCATGCCGGAATCGTAAGGAGCGATAGCTACGGCAGTCGCGAAATTATGCGACATCTGGGATCCTGTTCAATCAGCAAGGAGGAACTCTTCCCTGGCGTCGGGCATGAAGCGGTTCCAAACATCCAAGCTAGAGAGCGTGCGGTGAAACCTGTGCGAGGCCGAAACAGGCTGTGTGACAAATTAATTTCGCGCGGGCGATTTTGCCGCATCAAAGTCGTCGCGTAGGCAAAAGTCTCAGCATTCGCCTTTGGAGCATGCGAGTTTAGCCTGAATAAGGCATGAACGCCACGCTCGAAAACCGCCGATCGGTGGTGCGGAGCGTCTTCGCCAAGCGTCTAGTCCCTGCCGAGAACCGCGATGTCGGGCGCAGCCGGATTTTTCATGCCGACGACGTGGTAGCCTGCGTCGACATGAAGAATTTCGCCGGTGATTCCGCGCGCCATGGGAGACAGCAGAAAGACCGCACTCTCGCCCACCTCCTCGATCGACACCGAGCGGCGGAGCGGCGCGTTGTATTCGTTCCACTTCAAAATGTAGCGAAAATCGCCAATTCCCGAGGCGGCCAGGGTCTTGATCGGGCCGGCCGAAATGGCGTTGATCCTGATGTTCTTCTCGCCGAGGTCGGCCGCAAGATAGCGCACGCTCGCCTCCAGCGCAGCCTTGGCGACGCCCATGACGTTGTAGTGCGGCATCCATTTTTCGGCGCCGTAGTAGGTCAAGGTGAGCATCGAACCGCCGTCGCGCATCAGCTTTTCGGCGCGCTGGGCGACCGCTGTGAACGAATAGCAAGAAATCAGCAGCGAATTGCTGAAATTTTCGGCGGTCGTGTCGACATAACGGCCGGTCAGCTGATCTTTGTCGGAAAAAGCGACGCAATGGACGACGAAATCGAGGGCGCCCCAGATCCGTTCAATCTCCGCGAAAGCGGTGTCGAGGCTCGCCGTGTCGGTCACGTCGCAATGACCGAGAACCTCTCCGCCCAGCTCGGCGGCGAGCGGACGCACCCTCTTTTCAAGCGATTCGCCCTGATAGGTGAAGGCGAGTTGGGCGCCCGCCTCGCGAGCGGCCTTGGCTATGCCCCAAGCGATCGAGCGATTATTGGCGAGCCCGAGGACGAGGCCGCGCTTGCCCTTGAGGATGTCAGATCGAATCACGGCATGGATCATTGCTTCCGGTTGCGTCATTCTCGATCCGGATGATGAGGGATGCGATCGCGATGGAACGGCCGCTGTGCTAGCCGCGTTTAAGGACTATCTGGACTTAAAGCAAGGTTTGCGAACAAGCATGAAGCCGAAGCTTCAAGCTCCGCAATCAAAATTTATTTCCCGCATAGGCAGGGAACGAGACGAGCAGTATCATTCGTAAGGAGCGCGGCGGCCTGGGGGGCCGCGCTGGCGCTGACGACGGAGCGCAAAGTGAATTTGCGAGAGGATCTCAACCTGCTGGCGCCGAGGCTGCGCCGCTACGCGCGGGCCCTCGTCGCTGGTCATCCGGGTCCCAATGAGACAGCCGACGTTCTCGTCAGCGTCGCGTTGCGACGGGCCTTCGAGAGCGGCGCTGTCTCGACCGCCTCAGAGCTCGATATCTCGGCCTTCAGCTTCCTTATCGAAGCCAATCGCGAGCCGCCCGACGCTCCCAGCGTGAGAACGTCAAGCTTCGGCTCGCCTTCGCAGGGCGCGATGCAAGGCATGAACGTTGGCGCCAGCATCTCCTCCAACGCTCTCCTCAAGACAGGGGGCTCTTGCGCCGCCGACCTTCATCCGCCCGAGAAGCTCGCCAGCGCGTTGGAGTCGAATGACAGTCTCTGCAGCGCCCTGTGCGCGCTCAAGTTGGAGGAGCGCGAGGCGCTGCTGCTCGTCAGTCTCGAGGGCTTCCGTTATGCGCAAGCGGCGCGGATCTTGAAAATTTCGCGCCCGATTCTGGTCGCTCGTTTGTCAAGGGCGCGAGAGAGGCTGCCGAAGAATCTCAAGGACCGGTCTTCTTCGCGCCGGGCCAAATGGCGCCCAACCCATCTGCGCGTCGTCAAATAGAAGGCCTATCGGCGTGCGCGGCGGTTTGCCTCCAATCAGCGACGAAGATCTTCACGGCTTCGTCGACAGCGAAATTCCGCCGGATCAGCGTCGCGACGTCGAAACATATCTCGCATCCTCGCCAGCTGCCGCGGAACGCGTCGAGAACTGGCGGCGGCAACGGGAAATCATCCGGGCGACATTCGCGCGTGTCGAGGCCGAGCCGCCGCCACCGGCAGTGCTGCTGCCTCGTCCCGGGCGCAAGCGCGCTTTTTTGAGTTTGCTCCGGCCTTGCGCGGAACGATCGGCCGACGGCTCGGGACCTTTCCGCGCGCGCGGCGAAGAGTGCGAAACAATTCCCGCTGCGCCGAGGTGGGGCGCGCCTCGACGAGACGGCGAGACTTGGCCTCGGCGTTCACCGCGGGAGCGGCCGCGGCCCTCGTCTCCGCTTTTTTGGCCAATTCTCTGCATGCGCCGTACGGCGGATGGCCGGTCCGGACATCGGCGCCCGCTGAGGCCGGCGATTCACTGGCGCAACGGACGACGGCGGCCCTCGCGGCTTTCAAGCCGCAAAAAGCCGCCAGAGACTCCAGCGCCGAGACCGCTAGCCCTTCTCCTGCGATCGACCAAAACGCGCTGGTCGTTCCCAACCTATCAAGCATCGGGCTGGCGCTTGTCGGCGTCCGCGCCACCCCTGGCATAGGCGGCGAGACCCTCTGTTTATTTTACGCCAAGGCCAAGGAGGCAACTATTGCTTTGTGCGGCATGCGCGATGCGCAGAGGGGCGCTCCAGGATTCCCTCTCTCGGGTCAATTTGCCTCGCAATCATCGTCGGCGATAAACGCAACGGTAATCAGCTGGCGGCAAGGAAACGCCATCTATGCGCTCGCCGGGCCGCTGCCTGAGGCCAGACTACGCGAGCTCGCCGTTCGAGTCAGCGCCGAGGTGGCGGCTTTCGACGCCAGCTAAGATGCCGTCGCGTCAAGCGAACCGCTGGCCGCACCGTTACTGCGCGCTCCAGGAGGCGAGCGCATCCTCGATCGCGCGATCCCCGGCGGGGCCCTTTTCGAATGTCAGTTTGGCGATTTTCCCATTGCTCAGGAGCATCGGCACGTCGATCCATTCGCGCGACTTGAGGAGATCCAGATTGGCCGCCTCGGAAGGACCTCTTGTAAGGCCGACGAGGAACGAATTGTCAGTGACCGAAACAGGAACTCCCTTGAGCGCATCGCCGGTGGCGATTTCTTCGCGCCGCATCTGGGGTACGCTGATCTGCTGGACCCCGCCGAGCGGACTGTCGGCTGGCTCGACAAACTGAATTTTCATGGTGTGCGAGGCCGGCAAACTACTGTCGAAGTTTTTTTGCAGCGTCACAAGGGCCTGCAGCTTCTGTTCGGGAATGTCGACCTCCGCGTGGACGGCCATGCTCAGCGGATCGCTCGGACCATTGCTTACATTATCGACTTTCCAGACCACCGCCCCGAGGTAGGTTTTCACTTTAGACGGCTCATCCGGCGCTTCGATGAGGAGCGCGGCGCGCCGCGCGGCTTGCGCGGTCTGGTCGCTGGCGGCAGCGGGGCTATTTGATCCTGCGGCGCCTTGCGCCGCCGCCATGTCGGAGGACGACGGCGCCGGTGAATTCTCGACCGCATCCGGCCCGGCGGTAACGCGATCGACAATCTTGCCATTCGACGCGACTTCCGGGGCGATGAGGGGCGCCGCAGCCTTCTGACGCAGTTCCTCCGGACGGTCGCGCAACTCAAAAGCCGCGATTGCGACGAGAAAAACCAAAAGACCGACAATAAAGCCAACAATCCACAGGCGCCTCGGCGCGGCGCTGTCGCGCGGAGGCCGCGGCGCGAAAGGACGCTGCTTCGCCAGCGCCGCCGAGATGAGAGGGCGCGCGGACGGCTCCGTTTCGGCGCCGGATTCGGCTTGGCCGAGGTCTGCGGCGGCGTCCGGCGCGTCGCTCGCCAAGCCGCCTGGGGCGATCGAATTCGCGTCGAAGAAGCCGTTGGCCTCGGATCGTTGCAGATCGGTTTCGTCAAAGCCGGTCGGAGGCGGGGAAGCTTCGGGAACCCCCGGTTCCGGGATTGGACGCTCGCTTTCGCCCAACAAAGCGTCCGGCGAAGGATGGTCCCGCGCCGGCGGCTCCAGGGCGCCGTCCTCGAGCGGCTTTGAGGGCGATCGGGAAACCGGCGGAATGGCCGGCTGGCGGAACGCGGACGTCGAATTCGCGGCGCGTTGGGCGGAAAAATCGGTGGCTCGCGAGGCCGGCGGAAAGAGCGGAGGCTTGTCGCGCCGCACCTTGAAGAACATCGGCGCGCGCGGCGAAGGCTTGCCGTCTCCCGTTGTCGGCGGCGCGGCCGCCGGCGCGGGCGGCGTTATTTCCGCCATCGCTACCGATGCCGGCTCAATCGGCGGCTGCGGTTCCGACGGCGGCGTCTCCTGAGGCGTAGCGGGAGCCTCGATCGCCGCCGGGACGGCCGCAACTGCCTCCTTGACAGGGGCCGCCTCGCCCAGATCCGCGCCGGGCTCCGGCGCGGCATGCGATGGCTCGGGCGGCGCAAATTCAGCTTCGAGCCGCGCGACGGCGACCTCGAGGGCCGAGCTTTCCCGGGCAATTTCCGCTTCGGGAACCGGCGGATCGAGGCGGCGCAATTGTCCGACCATAGCGTTGCGGGCGCGCTCATAGATTGCGCTCCGCGCCTGCGGCGTAGGATAAGGCAGGCCGGCGACGGCTTTGGCGAGCAGCGGATAATAGTCAGCCATGTCCCCGTTCAGACCATTCCAGCGACGATCCGTCAATCCGTAAGTCGCTTATATTGCGGACGGAAATCCGGTCCGCGGCGGCGCGCTCAATCCCAGGAACTGGGCGCTCAATCCCTGAAAGGATTATGCACGAGAATTGTATCGGCGCGCTCTGGGCTCGTCGACAGCAACGCCACCGGCGCCTCGATCAGCTCCTCGATGCGACGCACATATTTGATCGCTTGGGCAGGCAGCTCGGCCCAGGAGCGGGCTCCGGCGGTCGTGCCGGTCCAGCCCTCCATCGTCTCGTAAACCGGTTCGACGCGGGCCTGAGCCGCTTGGCTCGCGGGAAACCTGTTAACGCGCTCCCCGTCGAGGCGATAGCCGACGCCAACGTTAATCTGCGAAAATCCATCGAGGATGTCGAGCTTGGTGAGGGCGATCCCGTCGATGCCCGAGGTTTTGACGGTTTGCCGCACCAGCGCCGCGTCAAACCAGCCGCAGCGCCGGCGCCGGCCGGTGTTTGTGCCGAATTCATGGCCAAGATCGCCGATCCGTTCGCCGATCTCGTCTTTGAGCTCGGTCGGAAAAGGTCCGCCGCCAACGCGGGTTGTATAGGCTTTGGCGATGCCAAGCACATAGCCGATTGCTTTGGGGCCAAGGCCCGAACCCGTGGCGGCATTGGCCGCGACCGTGTTCGATGAGGTGACGAACGGATAAGTGCCGTGGTCGACATCAAGCAGCGCGCCCTGCGCGCCTTCGAAAAGGATGCGCTTGCCATCCCGCCGCGCGCGCTCCAACAGGTCCCAGGTCGCGTCCATGTAGGGAAGAACCTTCGGCGCGACGCAAGCGAGTTCGTCCCGGATCGCGGCGACGCTGACGGGCTGCAGCCCGAGGCCGCGCCGCAAAGGATCGTGATGCGCGAGCAGCCGCTCGATTTTTTCATCCAGGGACTGCGGCTCGGCGAGGTCCATCAGCCGGATGGCGCGGCGCCCGACTTTATCTTCATACGCCGGACCGATGCCGCGCTTAGTGGTGCCGATCTTGAGCCCTCCCGCAGCGGCAGATTCGCGATGGGCGTCGAGCTCGCGATGCAGCGACAGGATCAAAGTCACATTGTCGGCGATCTTCAGATTATCGGTGGTGATCGAAACTCCTTGCGCCTCGAGCTTGGCGATTTCCTCGACGAGATGGTGCGGATCGAGCACGACGCCGTTGCCGATCACCGAGAGCTTGCCTGGCCGCACGATCCCTGAGGGGAGAAGCGCCAGCTTAAAGACCTGATTGCCAATGACCAGCGTGTGCCCGGCATTATGGCCGCCCTGGAAACGCACGACGATGTCGGCCTCGATCGACAGCCAGTCGACGATTTTGCCCTTGCCCTCGTCGCCCCATTGGGCGCCGACCACCACTACATTCGCCATCGGTGAATTTCGCTCCTTCGCGATGATGCGCGCGTGGCAATACGCGCAATGCGGGCTTGATCTCCCGTCGGTTGGATTGCACAGATGAGATCAGGCGCAAGGTTCTCAAAAAACGATCCCGGCGCGTGCGCCGGGGCCTTCTCCCGGTACACAATCGCGGCGTGCGAGTAAAGCTGCGCGTGCGCCGGGCCAATGTTAGCGCGCGGTCTTGTAACGCGCCAGGCGGTTTGCTATAGGGCGCTTTCGCCAGTCATGACAGACCTGATGCGGCCTCTGCGCCGCGCCGATTTTTTGATTTAGCCGCAGGGTCGCCGACGTTTTCAAGGATGCTTCGATGAAGGCCGATATTCACCCGCAATATCATCTGATCAAGGTCGTCATGACCGATGGGACCGAGTTTCTGACCCGCTCAACCTATGGCCAGGAGGGAGCGACCTTGCATCTCGACATCGATCCGAAGACGCACCCCGCCTGGACCGGCGGCTCGGCGCAGCTGATCGATCGCGGCGGCCGCCTGTCGCGCTTCAATTCTCGCTTCGGCGCGATGAATTTCGGCAAGAAATGAGAGCCCCAGGGGCGCGCTCTACGACACGACCTGCGCGCCCGCAAGGCGAAGGAGACCGGACGCGCGCGTACGGTCCGCACGACCGCGCCCGGCGGCTGGCATTGAGCCGCGCGATTTTTTCGCCGCCGAGGGCTCGAAAGGTCTGTCAGATGCGCCTCGCGGATGGAAACGCCGCCCGGAGAACCGCGATCTGGCCCTCGACCGGGCTCGGCGCGGAGGCCAGGCTCCCGCCCGCCTCTGCGCGATAGATCAGCGCGTCGAGGTGACGGATGCGCGCCTGGACGCGAAGCGACCTTTCGACGAGTTCACAAAGCCGTTTCGGCAATCCCGACAACAGCTCCGCGTTTGAGACGACGTCCTGGCGCGACAGATGAATGCGACGCTTTTCGCTCGACGCTTCCACCCGGGTCAATTCGCCTTCGTTGACCGCGCGCTGCAGCAGCAGCCAGGAGGCGATCTGCATCAGCCGCGTCGTCAGCCGCATGCTTTCGACGGCGTAGGCGAGCGCCGCCGGGCGCGCCAGAGCCCTCGCCTCCTGACGGCCGGGGCCATCTAGATAGGCGGCGGCGTCGCCGACCAGGTCCATGCCTTGCTTGAACAAGCTCAGAAACTGATCTGAGGCGGCCAGTTTCTCGCCGAATGAAATCGTTCGTTCCGTGATGATAAGCGGCGTCCGCGGCATTCTCGCGCTCGTCCTAAATCTCTTAGAGCCCGACCCGATCATCAGGGCCTAAGGCGTCAATTTTCGCGGAATTGAAACTTCCGCGCTTGTTCTGAAAATGTCGAGACAGCTTAGCCTAATTTTGCCAAGCGAAGAGCTTCACCTTTCGTTAAGCTTAACGCAAGATCGCTGCGCGCGGCGCGCCATAGGCGGGAACGCTCCGCGCAGGTTTGGCCGCCTAGTGTGGCTTTGTCTTCGGCGGCTTTTGGCTGATCAGAGCTCGTTCAGGCAAAGCAAAGCCGGTTGCCCGGAGAAATGCGGACCAACAAACCGCGGAGACAATTCCGCTTCGATGGAAGCTCTCGCGCGCCAAGCAGGATAATCATGACCGAGCCCGCCGCCCAAAAACCGATGGTCTTCATCGCAACCCCCTGCTTCGGGGGCCTCGTTTCTCAACATTACATGCAATCGATCCTCGCGCTCATGCGATTTGCTGGCTCCGCCGGATTCGACGCGATGCTCGCCCTGCTCGGCCATGATTCGCTCATCACCCGCAGCCGCAATACGCTTGTCAGCCAGTTCCTCGACACGCCCAACGCCTCCCACCTGCTGTTCATCGACGCCGACATCAGCTTCAAGGCGGAGCAGATCTTCCACATGCTGAACTTCGATCAGGAGTTCGTCGCGGGCATCTATCCCTTGAAAGTGATCGATTGGAGCAATGCGGCGATCCGGCGCGCCGCCAGCAGGGGCGAGAGCTTTGAGGCCGCGCCGCTGCTCTATGTGGGCTCGCTCTGCCCGAGCGGCGAACTCGAGCGGCGGGGGCGTTTCGCCACGGGGATCTACTGCGGCGGCGGCTTCATGCTGCTGAAGCGCCGTGTTATCGAGCGCATGATCGAGGCCTATCCCGAGACCCGCTACGCCAGCGTCCACGCCTATTCCAACGCCAAGAGCGACGCCAATTACGCTCTGTTCGATTGTATGATCGACAAAGACACCAACGCCTATGTCAGCGAGGATTTCAGCTTTTGCCAGAGATGGCGCGACATCGGCGGAAAAATCTGGCTGGATACCGAGGGCAGGCTTACACATATCGGGTCTTACGGCTTCGAAGGCGATCCGCAGCCGCGCTATATGACGCCCGCAGCCTCCAATCCCGGCAACGTCCTGCAGCGCCAATTTGGTTGACGCGGAGCTTTTTGCCTCCCACGCGTCTTGAATACTCGTCGATTAGACAAAGGCGAGATCAAAGACCTCCGGTCGGAGCGGAATCGGCCCGAATTGTCCCACCCGACGGCAACGACATCACCAGGCCGGAGCGGATTTTGATTGTGGTCAAGATGTTGGATCCGTTCTAGAAGTCAAAGCGTTTTAATCGCAGGTAAGACACTCTGCCAACGCATTGAACGGCGCGTTCGCTTCCCCATCTTTCGGAACGGCGCGCGCGCCCCTGGGCGCTAGCGAAGCTTGTTGCGGTGATGGACGGATGAAATGAACATTAACAAAATCGGCGTGATCGGCGCTGGGCAGATGGGCACGGGGATCGCCCAGGTTTGCGCTCTCGCCGGAATCGACGTCGTCCTCAACGACACTTCGGAAGAGCGCATCGCCGCCGGCCTTTCCGTGATCGCATCGAGCCTCTCGAAGCAGGTCGAACGCCAGCAGATCGACCCCTCGGCGCGAGACGCCGCGCTCAATCGGATCAGGCCAGCGCTCGATTATGCGGCGTTCGGCGACTGCGACCTCGTTATCGAGGCGGCGACCGAGAACGAGGAGGTCAAGCGAAAGATCTTGAGCAAGCTCTGCGCATCCCTGCGTCCGGATGCGCTGATTGCGACGAATACCTCGTCGATTTCAATCACGCGGCTGGCGTCCGTGACCGACCGGCCTGAGCGCTTCATCGGCATCCATTTCATGAATCCGGTCCCACGCATGCAGCTCGTCGAAGTGATCCGCGGCATCGTCACTGAGAATTCGACTTTCGAGGCCGCGAAAGCGCTGGTCCTGCGCCTCGGCAAGATGGTCACCGTCTCCGAGGACTTTCCCGCCTTCATCGTCAACCGTATCCTGCTGCCGATGATCAACGAGGCGATTTATACGCTCTATGAGGGAGTGGGGTCAGTCGACGCCATCGACACCGCCATGCGGCTCGGCGCCAATCATCCGATGGGCCCGCTCCAGCTCGCCGATTTCATCGGCCTCGACACCGTCTTGTCGGTCATGCAGGTGCTGCATGAGGGGCTGGCGGACTCAAAATACCGCCCCTGCCCCTTGCTCGTGAAATATGTCGAAGCCGGCTGGCTTGGGCGAAAAACCCAGCGCGGCTTTTACGACTACCGCAGCGGAACGCCAATTCCGACGCGGTAACGGCCCGCTGATTGCCAAAAATCACCGTCGATTGGCGCGCGGGCGTCCCTCCGCGCGCCCGTTTCTTCTTCACACCGGCGTCATCCTGGCCGTACACTATCCTGGCGAATCGCCGCATTGCTGCAAGCTGAATTAGAATTGACGAGTTAAGCCATAGCAGCTAATGCGGAAACGCTGAAGGAGAGGCGCCGGAGTTGACGGTCCATTTCCATCCCACTGCTTCGCCGGAAGCGTGTCCGGCCCTTGTGCTTAACGCCGACTTCCGGCCCCTGAGCTACTATCCCCTGTCGCTGTGGTCATGGCAGGACGCGATCAAAGCGGTGTTTCTGGACCGGGTCAACATCGTCTCCAATTACGATAAGGCGGTTCGAAGTCCAAGCTTCGAGATGCAACTCCCCTCGGTCGTTTCGCTGAAGACCTATATAAAACCTTCCCGACATCCCGCCTTTACTCAATTCAACGTCTTCCTTCGCGACCGCTTCAGCTGCCAATATTGCGGGTCGCGCCACGATCTGACCTTCGATCACGTGATTCCCCGCTCAAAGGGCGGCAGGACGACCTGGGGAAATGTCGTCGCCGCCTGCTCCACCTGCAATCTGCGCAAGAGCGACCGGCTTCCGAGAGAAGCCCGTATGTGGCCGAGCCACAAGCCTTATCAGCCGACCGTCAATGATTTGCACCAGAACGGACGGTTGTTTCCGCCGAATTATCTGCACGACAGCTGGATGGACTACCTTTACTGGGATTCAGTCTTGGAGCCCTAAGAACTATCGCCGGACGCAAGCCTCTGGGCCGTCCAATTGGTTCGCGCCCACGCCAAAGCTAAGCTATCCGGTTGGCATCCTTTCAGTGCCTTTGCCGTCTCTGCGCCCACGTACTTGCAATTTTGCAGGAAGGGTGTTGTAGTTACATTTTGTAGCTACAATAGGCACGCTCTTAGGAGCCAGATAAGCACGCAAATGGAGAATGCGATGAGCAAAAAGGATCTATGTCTTGGGTGCGCCATAGCTCGCTCAGACCTCATAGGGTTTGGGCTATGGACTTTGAGTGGACGAGGAAAAGCGCCTCGCAAACATCGAAAAACATGGGATCGACTTCATCGATGCGGTTATGCTGTTCGAGAACCCGCATTTGACCGCGCCGGCGCAAACAGTTGACGGCGAAAGGCGTTGGTTGGCGACAGGCAAGATCGAAGAAATCTACGTCACCGCCGTTTTCACCAAGCGCGATTCGGTCATCCGCATCATTTCAATGCGGAGAGCAAGAAATGCGAGAAAGGCAAAAACATCAAAAGATTTTCAGCGGCTGAACTCGAAGACCTTCGCGCGGGCGGCGACAGCCGCACCGATTTCGCTCGCGTGCGATCGAAAACAGAAGCGGAACTTGAACGCGACATAAAGTCCGATCCCGAATTCCGCGACGAAGCGACGGATTGGTACGAGGCCGCAGAAGCGGTGATGCCCGCGCCGAAGAAGCTTTTGTCTCTTCGTCTCGACGCCGATGTCGTCGATTGGTTCAAGCGGCAAGGCCCAGGCTACCAGACCCGGATCAACGCCGTTTTGCGGGCTTTTGTTAATCAGGCCGGGAAAAAGCGGCCCTGACGCGGCTGTGCGTCGAATCACCCGGCCTCAGCTCAATTCCTTAGCCAACCGCCGCAAAAACGCCATGCCCGCCTCCATTTGCGAGACCTCGATATATTCGTCCGGCTGATGCGCCTGGTCGATCGAGCCCGGACCGCAGACAACGGTTGGCGTCCCGGCCGACTGGAACTGTCCTGCTTCCGTCGCGTAAGGCACGCTGATCGTCCGATTGGAATGGGCGAGTTTCATGGCCAGGGCCTCCGCCGGCGAGCCTGGCTCGGGGCTAAGGCCCGGCACTTCAATTTCTGACAGGGTTTCGATGAAGGCGTCTTTGGCGTTGCGTCTGAGCTTTGGCTGAGCAACGCGCGCAATGTATTGCTCAAGATGCGCGAGCGCCAGATTTTGCGGCACATGCGGCAGGCTGCGGAACTCCCAGTCGAAAGCGCACTGTTTGGCCAGAATGTTGCGCGCCGTGCCGCCATAAATCACGCCGACCTCGATCGTCGAGGCCGGCGGATCGAAGCGGCCGGACGGATCGCCTTGAAGCGCAAGCTCGGCGGCGAATCGGTACAATTCAGCGACGAGGTCGCAGGCCGTCTCGACCGCATTGGCGCCGAGATAGGGCTTTGACGAATGCGCCTCATGGCCGTGGACAATGGTCCGATAAGTGACGATCGCCTTATGTGCGTCGGCGACCTGCATCAAAGTCGGCTCGCCGACGAAAACAGCCGCCGGGCGCGGCAAATCGAGGCCAAAGCGCGCGATGGCGTCGAGCGCGCCGCGGCAGGTCGTCTCCTCGTCATAGCTGAGCAGGATATGGATCGGCCGCGACAGGCGCGCTTTCTGAAACTCCGAAATCATTGCAAGGCAGAGCGCATCGAAGCCTTTCATGTCGCAGGCGCCGCGACCGAACAGGCGGCCATTCTCGCGCCGCAGCCGGAAGGGATCGCCGGTCCAGCTCTGGCCCTCGACCGGCACCACGTCGGTGTGGCCGGACAACAGGACGCCGCCGTCGGCCTGCGGGCCGACGGTCAGGAAAAGCGCGGCCTTGTCGCCGACCGCATTGAGGATTTTGACGTAATCGACGCCGCATTGCTTGAAATAGGCTTCAACGGCCGCGACCAAAGCGAGATTTGATTTCGAGCTCTCCGTGTCGAAGCCGATGAGCAGCTCCAGCATGTCGATCGCCGCGGCGAGCCGCGCGTCGCCGCCGGCAGGAGAAGCATGTTGCGCAGAAGACATGGAACGCCGCTCCTTAACGTCACGAAGCGGACCGGCGCGCCCGCCCGCTCAATTCAGAACGCGGCGGACGAACGGCAAATCCAGCGAAAACACCGGGATTTGAGCCTCGAACACCTCGCCGTTTTCGTCCACCATCGAGTAGGCCCCGGTCATGATCCCCGACGGCGTCGATAGGTTCGATCCCGAGGTGTAGCGGAAGGTCTCGCCCGGCTTCAAGATCGGCTGCTCGCCGACGACGCCCGGTCCCTGCACCTCTTCGAGCTTGCCGTTGCCGTCCGTGATTTTCCAATGCCGCGCGGTCAGCTGCACGGTTTTGTCCCCCTGATTGGCGATCTCGACCGTATAGGCCCAAAAAAAGGTCGCCTGATCGGGGTTGGACCGCTCGGGGACGAACTCCGGCAGAACCGTAATTTGGATGTCGTGCGTGACGGTGCTGTACATGGTTGTGATCTAAGCTGCGATCTTTGGCCGTTCGGATGCGGCCTTAAATCCAGCGTAACATAGCTTATCGGAGAGGAAAACGGCGCGCTCGTCTGCTGCGTTCATTCGGCCGCGAGAGGCCGATCGAGCGCGCGGAGCGCCGCCGTCAAATCCTCGATCAAATCGTCGGCGTCCTCGAGCCCGACCGAGAGGCGGACCATCCCTTCCGAGACGCCGAGCGCCGCCCGCGCCTCCGGCGTCAGCCGCTGATGCGTCGACGTCGCCGGATGGGTGATGAGGCTCTTGGCGTCGCCGAGATTGCTTGAAATCTTGATCGCTTGAGAGCCTTGCCGAAAGCGAAGGCCGCTGGCTTGCCGCCGGCGATCTCGAAAGCGACGAGGGTGCCGCCGCCGCTCATCTGCCGCTTGACCAGTGCGGCATGCGGATGGTCGGCCCTGCCCGGGTAGCGCACCAGGCGGATCTGGGATGACCGCTCAAGAAATCTGCGATGCGTGCGGCGCTCTGCGTCTGTCGCCCGACCCGCAGCGACAGCGTTTCAAGCGCCTTCAAGAGTACCCAGGCGTTGAACGGGGACAGCGCCGGCCCGGTCTGGCGCAGGAACTGTGAACATCGTCTTCGATCAATTCCTTGCGCCGAAGGATCACGCCGCCCATGCATCGCCCCCCCCCGTCGATATGTTTCGTCGCCGAATAGACGACGAGATCGGCGCCGAGCGTCAGCGGCTTTTGCAGGATCGGCGTCGCGAATACGTTGTCGACGACGAGCGTCGCGCCGTTCTCATGCGCGATCGCGGAGATCGCCGCGATATCGTAGACGTCGAGACAGGGGTTGGTCGGGCTTTCGAGGAAACAGACCTTCGTTTCGGCCGGATCGCCGCGCGCCATTGGTCGAGATCGGCGCCGTCAACGAGCGTCGAGGCGACGCCAAAGCGCGGCAGCAGATCCTCGACGATATAGCGGCAGGCCCCAAAAAGCGCGCGCGCGGCGACCACATGGTCGCCGGCCTTCACCTGCGACATCAGCGACGCCGTCACGGCGGCCATGCCGGTCGCCGTTGCGCGTCCCGCCTCCGCGCCTTCGACGAGCGCCATCTTCTCCTCGAACATGGCGACCGTCGGATTGCCATAGCGCGAATAGACGAACCCCGGCTCCTCGCCTTTGAAGCGCGCCTCGCAGGACTCCATCGAGTCGAAGACATAGCTTTGGGTGAGAAACAGCGCCTCGGAGGTCTCGCCGAAGGGCGAACGGGCTCCGCCGCCATGAACGAGCTGCGTCTCAGGCCGCCAAGCTTGAGCACCGCGTTCTGATAATGGATCGCTCATTTCGTCTCTGTATCACCAGTCCGTTCATGCTTACCCGGCGGCCCGGCTATGCCTCAAGTTCATTCGGCGCTATTTTGTAGTGGACAGCAGTCTGCCGTGCGAGACTTTCGCCCAAGAATCTTCCGGTTTCGATCCTAAGAAATGTCGTCGCCCCGTCTGATAAAGGCATTGAATGAACTTTGCGCGCTTCTCCCCCCGCTCCTTGTTCCGCCAGTCTGGAGGTCAGCGACAAGGGTTCGGCACCCAGTTCGGCCTGCTGCCACGCGAAAAGATCGAACTGATGCTTCGGCGCGGGATGATTGCGAGCCCGCGAGATCGAGGAGAGCCAGCTGCAACCGGCGAGCCTCGATCTTCGGCTCGGTCCGCGCGCCTACCGGGTGAGAGCGAGCTTCTTGCCGGGCAAAGAGCGTACCGTGGCTGAGCGCCTCGATGCAGCTTCAGAGCGCCGACGACGAAATCAGTCTGAAGGAAAAAGGGGCCGTGCTTGAACGCGGCTGCGTCTATGTCGTGCCTCTGCTCGAGCATTGAAACTCCCCGACAGCATTTCCGCCTTGGCCAACCCCAAGAGCTCCACGGGACGCCTCGATATATTCACCCGCCTCATAACGGACAGGAGCGACGTATTCGACCGCGTGACAAGAGGTTATGGGGGGCCGCTTTACGCCGAGATATCGCCGCGCAGCTTCAGCGTCCGCGTCCGCAAGGGCGCGAAGCTCAATCAGATCCGCTTCAGGCGATTGAACTCCCAGCAGCTGGAGCGGGCAGACTTTGGCCTCGACGAGAAAGGAGCTTCGCGAACGTCATAAGAAAATGCCGCTTACGGACCACGATCTAGAACTGCGGCGCAACGGTCTCGTCCTGCGGGTCGGATTGGACGCCGACGCGGTTGACGGCGTGATTGGGTACAAAGCGCAGAAGCACGCCGACATTCTCGACGTGGAGCGTGTCGGCTCCTATAGGATCGCCGATTACTGGGTCGAGCTCAGGGCGCGGGCGGACAAGCGGCTGATCCTCGACCCGGACGAGTTTTACATTTTGGCTTCCAAGGAGAAATTACGCATCCCTCCCGACCTTGCCGCCGAGATGGTTCCGATTGATCCGGCGATGGGCGAATTTCGTGTGCATTACGCCGGATTTTTCGACCCGGGCTTTGGCGCTTCGGCAGACAATCGCACCGAGCGCCAGAGCCGTTTTCGAAGTCCGCAGCTACGAGGTCCCTTTCTTCCTCGAAGACGGCCAGGTCGTCGGCCGCCTCGTCTATGAAAAAATGGCCGAGCCGCCGCAAGTTCTCTATGGCGAAGGCGACGGCTCGAACTATCAGGGCCAGGGCCTCAAGTTGTCGAAGCATTTTGTGATGACGTGACGAGCGGATCGCGCCCGGCTCCGCGCTTGATCAATGCGTCGCGCAACTTATAAGAAAGCCCGGCCCACCGGTTCAGGGAGCATTCATGGCCAGCGTTTCCGATTTCTCGACAGACGCGCTGCGGCAGTATCACCACGGCTCGCAATGGCTGCATTGGATCACCGCGCTTCTCGTGTTCGCGACCTTGCCGATCGCCTGGGTCATGCTCGCCTTGCCGAAAGAGAACGCATGGGTCGGAACGCTGTTCATGCTCCATAAATCGCTGGGGGTGACGATTTTCGCGCTCGCCGTTTTCCGCATCTTCTGGCGCGCCCTGCACCCTCCTCCGCCGCTGCCGTGGAGCCTCGAGCCCTGGGAGGCGATAGCCGCGAAAATCAGCCATCTCCTGCTTTATTTCATCCTTCTCGCCATGCCGATCAGCGGCTACATCCTTTCGGCCGCGAGCAATCATCCGGTCAAATATTTCGACCTGTTCACGCTGCCGCTCCTGCCGGAGAACAAGCCGCTGTCAAAGGCCGCTGAAACCGCTCATCTCACTTTGCAATGGGCGGTCTACGCCTTCATCGCGCTCCATATTCTGGGAACGGCCTACCACATCATCGTCAAGCGAGACGGCGCTCTTGACCGGATGCTGCCGAAACAGGTCAACAGGGACTAACTCGCGTCATGCGCCGGAGACGAAACGACCTGCCCAGGATCGCGGCGTCTATTTAAAGTATGATTTTGAGGATTGCCATATAGATTTCTGTTAAATCAGCGATATCTTTGATCGCAACGCGCTCGTCGACCATATGCGCCGTCGCGCTGATCAGGCCGAACTCGAGCACCGGGCAATAGGCGCGGATGAAGCGCGCATCCGAGGTGCCCCCGCTCGTGGAGAGAACCGGCGCTCTTCCCGTTCGCTTTTCGACCACTTCGCGGACAAGGTCCGTGAACCGGTCGGGCGGCGTCAGAAAAGCCAGCGCGTTGCACGGCTCGAAACGCAGCTGATAGTCGGCGCCCTCCGCCGCCGCCTCAAGCCGCTTGCGCAGCTCGCCGGCCAGCGCGTCCGGAGTCCAGAGATCATTGAACCTGACGTTGAATTTCCGCGCGCTTCGGCCGGAATGACATTGAAGGCCGGATTGCCGACGTCGACACTGACGATTTCGAGGTTCGAAGCGTCGAAATGGTCCGTCCCAGTATCGAGCGGCGCTGCGATCAGTGCGCCGAGCAGCCGCAAGAGATGCGGGATCGGATTATTCGCGCGCTGCGGATAGGCGGCGTGGCCTTGGCGTCCCTTGACGATCAAAGTTCCGTTCAGCGAGCCGCGCCGGCCAATCTTGATCATTTGCCCGAGCGCGTCCGGATTGGTCGGCTCGCCGACGATGCAATGATCGAAGCGCTCGCCCCGCTCATACGCCCATCGCAGCAGCTTGTCGGTGCCATTGATCGCCGGACCCTCCTCATCGCCGGTGATCAGCAGACTGATCGAGCCTTTGTCCGCGCCATAGCGGGCGACGAAGGCGCAAGCGGCGGCGGCGAAGGCCGCGATGGCGCCTTTCATGTCCGCTGCGCCGCGGCCAAAAATGGCGCCGTCCGCGCATTCGGCGCTGAACGGATCGAAGCGCCAGCTGGCCGCGTCGCCGGGCGGCACGACGTCCGTGTGGCCCGCGAAGGCGAGATGCGGCCGGCGCGTTCCGATGCGCGCATAGAGGTTGGCGACGTCGGGCGTCCCGCTTTGCGAGAATGCGATGGAATGCGTCGCAAAGCCCGCCGCCCGCAGCCTCTCCGCCAGTACAGCTTGCGCGCCGGCGTCTTGCGGCGTCACGGAGGGACGCTGTACGAGGGCGCGGCAAAGATCGATGGCCGATTCCATCACGTCTGACATTTTTGCTTTAGCCGCCCTCGCATTTATTGGGCGCTCTCTATCGCATGGGCGCAAAAATTCTCCAATCGTGGCGAAAACAGCAGGGCGATAGATCTTCAAAGGCGGCGCGACCGCCCCATTTATAGTTGTCGAAACGAAGAAAATAGAGCATGTGCTGCGTGCGCTCGCGACGGGACGGCGCGCCGAGAGAAGCTATGTCCCCCGCCGCGGAAAGCGACAGGGCGGGCGGGGTATGTTATTTGCCCAAATCGACAAGATAGCGCGGCGACGGTCGAGGCGCCGCAGGGGCCGCGAATGGGTTGGGAATCGATGCGAAAAATGGTTGGCGGAAAGCTCCACGGCATCCGCGTCACCGAGGCGAACCTCGAATATCACGGCTCGATCACCCTTGATCCGGCCCATTGCGAAGCCGCGGGCATATTGCCGCTCGAATTCGTTGAGATCTGGAACAAGAATTCCGGCGCGCGGATCACCACCTACGTGATTTTGGGCCAACGGGGATCGCGCTGCTGCATCCTCAATGGCGCGGCGGCCCGCACCTGTCAGCCCGGCGACGAATTGATTATATGCAGCTCCGTCTATGTCGACGGCGCGAGCGTTGTCGATCTCAGCCCCTCGATCCTGACCTTCGACGCATTCAATAATGTCGTCGAGCGCCTCCGCTATTCCGTCACGCGCGACGAGGCCGGCGGCTATCAATTCGCCATTCTCGACGAAGAAGGCGCGCGCCTTTCGACACCCCTGAAGTCCGGGGTGCGTCAGAAGCGGGCGAGCTGACCCTTTGGGGGCGCCAACCTTCCTATTTGCCGAGGAGGCCAAAAAAGCTCGTCGCACTGCTGTCTTGCAGATCAGAGACCGACTTGAAACTTGACACTTGCTGTCGTCGTCTCCCATAAATCGGACGGAATGTTCGCAATATCGAACGACTGACGAGCGCTTGAACCAGACCTTTGACCATTATCTTAGCAAATAAGACGGGCGGCCTCCGCGAGGTCGACGCGCCGCAAAGCCTCGTCGCGCATTTTGGGCCCGACCAGCCGCTGCCGATGGATGCTGGCGGCAGCCTTGACCAATGGACCATGGCCTACCAGACCTACGGCCAGCTCAACGCCGACAAATCCAACGCCATTCTGGTTTGCCACGCTCTAACCGGCGACCAGCATGTCGCCAATCAGCATCCGATTACTGGCAAGCCCGGCTGGTGGAGCACGATGGTCGGTCCAGGGCTGCCGATCGACACCGATCGCTATTTCGTCATTTGCTCCAATGTGCTCGGCGGCTGCATGGGCACGACGGGGCCGGCCTCGCTCAATCCGGCGACAGGACGCCCTTATGGCCTCGATCTGCCGATCGTGACGATCAGGGACATGGTGCGGGCGCAGGCCATGCTGATCGATCGGCTGGGGATCGACATATTGTTTTGCGTCGTCGGCGGCTCGATGGGCGGCATGCAGGTCCTGCAATGGGTGGCGAGTTTTCCGACTCGCGTCTTCTCCGCCATGCCGATTGCGACCGCGGCGAAGCATTCGTCGCAAAATATCGCTTTCCACGAAGTCGGCCGGCAGGCGGTGATGGCGGACCCCGACTGGCGCAAGGGGCGCTATCTCGAGGAAGGCGTCATCCCGACAAAGGGCCTCGCCGTCGCCAGAATGGCGGCGCACATCACCTATTTGTCGGATGAGGCGCTGCAGAGCAAATTCGGGCGCAAGCTCCAGGACCGCGACGCGCCGACCTTTTCGTTCGACGCCGAATTTCAGATCGAGAATTATCTGCGTCATCAGGGCGCGAGCTTCGTCGATCGCTTTGACCCGAACTCCTACCTCTATGTGACGCGGGCCTGCGATTATTTCGATCTCGCCGCCGACTATGACGGCTCGCTGGCGCGCGCCTTCCAGGGCGCGCGAGCGCGCTTTTGCGTCGTCTCGTTCAATTCCGACTGGCTTTATCCGACCTGCGACTCCCGCGCCATCGTGCATGCGCTCAACGCCGGCGGCGCCTCGGTCTCCTTCGTCAATATCGACACCGATCGCGGCCATGACGCCTTTCTGCTGGATCTCCCCGAGTTTTTCGCGACTTCGCGCGGCTTTCTCGATTCGGCCGCGCGGGCGCGGGGGTTGCCAGCCGCCAAGACGCCGGCAAGACCAAAGGGCGTGTTTTGAGCGTCACGCCCAATAGCGCCGCGGCGGCGCTGCAGGCCAAGGCGCGCGTCGATCTCCTGCTCGTCGCTTCGATGGTCGCGGCGAACAGCCGGGTTCTGGACGTTGGCTGCGGCGACGGCTCACTGCTGCGCCTGCTCGCCGAGGAAAAAGGCGTCGACGCGCGCGGCATCGAATTATCGCAGCGCGGCGTCAATGATTGCGTCGCGCAAGGCCTTTCGGTCATTCAAGGCGACGCCGACACAGACCTTGCCGCCTACCCTGACGACGCCTTCGACTATGTCATCCTATCGCAGACTTTGCAGGCGACGAGGCGCCCGCGAGCCGTGATCGAAGGCATGCTGCGGATCGGCCGCAGCGCCATCGTCTCCTTCCCGAACTTCGGCCACTGGCGCATCCGCGCTCAGGTCGCCTTCGGAGGCCACATGCCGGTGACGCCAAATCTGTCGGCGCCCTGGTATGAGACGCCAAACATTCATTTCTGCACAATTCAGGATTTCATCGATCTGGCGCACGCGATCGGCGCGCGCATCGAGCGCGGCTTCGCGCTCGATCGTTTCGGCAAGCCTTTGGCGTACAGCGCCCCTTGGATCTGGAACCTTTTTGGCGAGCAGGGCGTGTTTCTCCTGAGGCGCAAATCCTAGCTACGCCTGCGCTGGTGTTCACGTGAAACGATTTTGACCGGTTTGCCTCTGGACCGGACCGGACCTATCTTATTCTAAGCTACCCTGCGCGCCGCCCCAGCCGAAGGCGGTCCGATCCGTGAAGCCCGAACAACCAGCCGGACGGCCGAACCGGATTGCCGCCGCGCCGCGCGGCCCGCGCTAGAGCGCCTGGCTATTTTTTTGCGGCTTTGGCCCGCTCGATCGAACTCGGTGATGATTTTCTGCGCCTCTCCGGCGTCGCGCCAGCCCTCGAGCTTGACCCATTTGTTCGGCTCGAGGTCTTTATAGTGAGCGAAGAAATGCTCGATCTGGTGCAGGGTGATTTCAGGAAGGTCGGTGTAATTCTCCACTTTTTCATAGCGCTTGGTCAGCTTGGCGGACGGAACGGCCAGAATCTTTTCGTCCTGACCGGCCTCGTCGCGCATGATCAGCACGCCGACGACCTTGACGCTCATCACCGCGCCAGGGACGATTGCGCGGGTATTGGCGATGATGACGTCGCATGGATCGCCGTCTTCGGAGAGGGTGTGCGGAATGAACCCGTAATTTCCCGGGTAGCGCATCGAGGTGTAGAGAAAACGATCGACGATCAGGGCGCCGGCCGCCTTGTCCAGCTCATATTTGATGGGCTCGCCCCCGATCGGGACTTCAATCACGACATTGACTTCGGCAGGGGAATTCTTGCCGATCGAAATGGCGTCAATACGCATGAACGTCTCCTATGTTTCCTTATGCCACAGTCGCGTTCCGAAGAGCGCCTTGGTCTGTTCCTTTGCGCGAAGCATGGATGCAGGCCGCGCCGCCTGCAACTCTTCCACAGCCAAGGCGCCCCGCGATGTCCCTCGCGACGATGTTGATTGAAGCTTTCGAGAGGCGAAACAGGTTTTTTGGCGGGATCGGCGGATTTCGGACCACCGGAATCTTAGCCGATTCCGAAACGGATTCGAGGCGCGTTATGCGCCCCGGGCAGGCTTTCTTCAAGTCCAACCTAAGCATTAACGCGCAATCGCCTGCGGCGGCGAGCCCCGCGGCGGCTAACCGAACGCGAAGGCGTGACGGGCCCTTATCTCAGAGCCGAAGCGCTCGTTCGCCTGGCGCACGTTCACGCCGCCTAGCCTTTTATAGAAATCCACGGCGCGTTCATTATCCGCCAGCGCCCAGACCAGAAACGACGGATAGCCGTGCTCCAAAAGGTCCTTGCGCGCCGTTTCGAACAGCCGCTTGCCAAAGCCAAGGCCCTGGAACTCGGGCGCGACATAGAGCTCAAAGACCTCGCCGCCATACCTCAGGGAGGGAACCCTGTTGCGCCCATAGCTCACATAGCCGCCGATGGTTTCATCAAAATCAAGGACGAGGAGGCGTGATCCGCGCACGATCGCCGAGTGCCACCAGCGCGGCCCCCGGCGCGCGATCATGCGCTCCAACTCCCGGCCTGGGATGATCCCCCGATAGGCGTCCCGCCAAGCGGCGTCATGCACGTCGGCGATGCCCTGGGCATCGCCTTCGCGCGCGTTTCGGATGGTGATAAGCGCCTCGATCATGCGCCGATGTTAAATCCGCTTGCCTTACGCCCGCAAGATTTTCTTGGCGCGATAGCGCAATTGTTCACCGTCGCCGCGCCGAAACGCTCCCCTGCGTCCGAAAATCTTCGATTTCCGCGATAGAAAGCGAGCTTTGGCCTTTGTTTTGATTGTCTTTGTTGCGTCCGGCAGCAGGCCGCGTCGATCAACCGCTGCGAACGGGCGCGGCGTTGAGATCGGCGACATTCAGATCCTCGATCTGAAGCTCGAGCAGCTCTTCTGGCGTCGGCGCCGGCGGCCGCTGCGTCCGATAAATCCCCTTGATCAGAATGATGAAAGCGATGATGGCGCAGTCGATCAGCGTCACCCACCAGATCTGCGCGGCGGCGACGCCAAAAATGGAGAGCGTTAGGATGGCGACGAGCCCGGCCAGCACGGACGGCGCCGCGATCGGCGGAAGCCGGCTCGCCAATTTGAACAGGCTGGCTATCAGAAACGCCGCGGCGGCGGCGCCGATGACGCCGAGATCGTACCAGATGACGAACAAAATGCTTCTTGGCGTCAATTCAGGCAGATAGCCAAGGCTCAAGCCGCGATTGGCGGCGTCGAAGCCATGACCGGTGATGAGGCGCGGCCATTCCGACGTGATAAGTTCGGCCCAGACCAGCACCAACTCCGCCGCGGGTCCCGGCGGATGTCCTGTCAAGCCCACGAGGAGCCGATAGATCAAAGGGAGCGCGGGAGCGAAAAAAATCAAACACGCCAATGCCCAGCCAAGGACGCGGGCCATCCGGCCGGGATGGGACATGGCGAGAGCGAAGACAAACGCCGCAATCCCCATCGCCGCGAGGCCGAATCGCGCGAAGCCGGCAAGCGCCACGCCGGCGGCGAGCATTGCGAGGGCGGCCGCCGCAATCCAGCGCTCGCACAGCGAGAGCGCGCCGAGAGCCGGCCAAACCAGCACGATCAAGGTGATCATCGAACGACCAAAGAGCGAATCGTCGAATTCTGAGGCGCCTAAAAACCAGTCAGGACCGCGCAAGGCGAGAAAGAGGGTGGCGACGGCGCTCAGCGCGACGCCAACCGGCAAGAGATAAAGATCGAACGCGCGCGTCCTCGCCGGGAGATAGGCGGCGACAAGGGCGACGAGGAATGTCGTCGCGACAATCTGAATGAACCGCTGGATCGCCTCCGCCTGAAACGGCGTCCAGACCAGCGAGAGACCCGACCAAAACGCCAGAAACAGCGCCGCCGCCCCCGCCGGCGAGATCAGGGCCGTGCCGAGGTGGCGCGGGCCATGGTCGGGCGCGCCGACCGCCGCGCCAATCAGGATGAGGATCGCGCCGACCGGCATCAGCACATAAATCGCGCCGCGCATGACCACGCCGGCGCAAGGCAAAGCCACCATCAAAATCGCCAAGCCGAGCCGGATCAACAGCTTGGAGGCATCGGCGGCGGGCGTCTCGGGATGGTGGGAGGAGATGGACATGGCCCACTTTGGTCTATGGGCGCGGATATTCCGCGCCGATCGTCCATCTTAGAGCAAAGTCAGGCGGCGTGGGAACCCGCTTGCCTGACGCCTAGCGCCAGAGCAAAGCATTGAAACTATGACGGCTTGCGAACCTGCTCAGTATGAGGCGATCATCTCATCGGAGATCTTGCGCACCCCCGGAACGCCCTCCGCCAGCGCGAGCAGCGCTTTATGCTCCTCCGGCGAGCCGACAAGGCCCCAAACATGAACGATCCCGTCGGCGACGACGATGTTTCGCTCGCCGAAATCGGTCCAGGGCTGTTCGGCGAGCTTGCAGAGGATGGCGTCCCTTATCATCCGATCCGCCGTCAAATCCTTGGCCGGCGGCGCGCCGGCCGCTTCCGCCGACGCCAGCGCCTGAATGAGATTTGAGCGGCTGACGATCCCGACGAGCTTGCCGTCCTTCAGAATCGGCACCCTCTTAATTCGATTTTTTTCGAGGATATTTGCGACCTGCGACAAGGGCGTGTCTTCAGTCGCGGAGATCACTCGGTCCGACATCACCTCGGCCACCCTGCGGCCATAGGATTTCGCGTAACTGAGCGCCAGCGCGTTTGCCGGAGTCGAAAGCCTCGACCCACCATGACTTGCGCGTTGCCGTCCCGTCTTCTTCGCGGTGCAATAGATCGCCTTCGCTCAGTACCCCGACGACCCGCCCCGCCGCATCGACGACCGGCAAAGCGCTGATGTCATGATCGACGAGCAGCCGAACCGCGGTTGCGATATCGTCATCCGGTCCGATGGTCACGACATTGTGGACCATCACGTCGCTGGCGTTCATGCCTGATCCTCCCGCGCTCAACATGGCGCTCGGCGTTGTCGCGCGTCGATTCTGCAGGGCTGAGTAACTCGCCGGCCTCTCGAGACGCGCGGCGAACCGCGCGCGGACTATAGCGCAGGCAATGTGACATCTTTATTTCGACCACTTTTGGCGGTCGCCGGCTCCGGTTCGGGCGAAGAACTACTGCGAAATCGCGCATAGCGCCCGATTCGAATTCATTTGCGTGATGCGCGCCAATTCCTTTGTGCGGTCTGGCACATCCGCATGCCGGTAAACGTCCCATTGATGATAGAGGCGCAGGCTGACCTCCGGCGGGATGTCCGCACAAATCGCAGGTTCGCTCCACTTTTTCGAATGAATAGCCCAATTCGGGTCAAAGTCATGAAACATCTTCGCAAAGCTTTTCTCTGGCGACACCAGGACCATCGCGGCTTTGGCTGTGCTCGGCCACATCACGATGGCGCTTTTCCGGCCTTGAGCGCAGCAGGAACGGGCTTTTCTCTCCAAGGCCAGCGCGGCGAGGATAAGTGCGACGATTTTTGCGATGAGACAGATACGACCAGCCGCGCCGCCTATTCGCCTTTCGCAATTCATTTGTCCTGCGCTGCTGACCTTTGGCGGCGAGCTGACGGCCGCAAAGGGTCCGCTTGAAAACGGATTTGGCGCGCTCGCAGGCTGGCGGGAATTTTTGATCTGCGGCCTGGCACAAGGTTTGCTTATCACAAAAAAATGATTTGGGAGGCGTCCAGAAGCCTGGAAAGCGAATATGACCAAAATTTTGATCCTTGTTTGCTCTTTATCTACTCCGGTGGAAGACTGCACTCCCATGAACGCGGTCAGCGCGTCGCGCGGACCAGACGTCCAAAACGCCATCATGTGCGGGCTCTGGGGCCAGAGCCAGCTCGCCCAGTCGGTGATCGGCCCGCAGGGCGATGAATATGAAAAGATCGTCTGTTCGACCGGCGGCGCCAGCTGATGGGACCCTCCCGCTTTGGTTTCGCGGCAGCGGATTTGCGCCTGCCGGCTCTCTTCCAGCCGCCAGGCGCAAACGCTAGCCTCGGCTAAAAGCGCCATCCCGTCTTGAGCGCGACGCCAGCTGTCCATCGGCTAAAGGCTACGGTCGGCAGATTGGCCGAAGCGGTTTCGTAAGACGCCTGAAAGTCCAAAGCGGGCCGGCCCATCAGCCGCGCAACGTCTTCGGCGCCGAGCCACGCGGCAGGCAGCGCGAATTCGAGCGTCGCGATCGGTTCGACCAGCCAATCTTCGCGCTTGAATCCCGCATTCCTGTCGAAGCGGCGCCAAATCGTTTCGACGCCAAAGTTGAAGCTCCACTGTTCGGTGATGACGTAGGACACGGACGGGATCAGATACAGAGCGGAGGACGAGGGCGCGGGATCTCGAAACCTTCGCTGCGCAAAAACCGTCAATCCGAATGACCAGACCGTCTGAGCGCGCGTATTCCCCGCGGGCGGGATCCTTTGCCAAGCCGCGTCGACATTGAAGGTCTTGTTGAAGCCTAAGTTGAGGTCCTGCCGGGTGGCGACCACCCGCGCGAAGGTCGGAGCAAAATCCGCTCTCGGCGCAAAGGCGAAGTAAGGCGATACGCTTTGATCATCATCGGGGCTGACGTATTGCAGGCGGAGCGAGCCGCCGAGCTTGTCGAGATCGGCTTGGCTCGCTTCGATGAACCGGTCGGACTCGACGCGCAAACTAGCCGTCAGGCGCAGCGGCAGATCGAACGCTGCGGCCGACCAGGAGAGCGAAGCTACCGGGCTGATTTCCGCCGCGGCCACGCCGCCGACCGGCGCCGCCTCCACATTTGAGTTGTAGCCGATCGGGAGCAAGCCGTTCAATGTGAATTGCGGCGCGGGCGCCTGCTCTTCCAAGCCTGGGGCGGTCGCGAACAGATTGGTCTGCGGCGCCGGAACGGAGAGGCTCGGCGTCGCCAGGAGGGCGTCGATACGCGCCTCCGCGGCGTCGCTGACCGCGTCGCTGCCAGCAGTTTGCGCAGCGCCCGGATTCAAGAAGCCGATCAGGAAAAGGGCTAAGGACGCGATCGCGCCGCCGCTCCGCGCCGGCCCGCCAAGTCGCATCCTCGTCCCCAACCCCATTTGCGCGATCCCGCCAATCGCGCCGATGCCGCTTCGCGGCGGCGCGCTCCGATCGGGTCTCCGACATGATTTTGTCGCTGTTGCGACATTTGCGCCAAGAAGCAGGGATGGCCTCGTGCGAGGAGGCCACGCCGCCGGCGCCCTGTCCCGGCAGCCCGTCGGGAAGGATTCTGACCGGTTTTGATCGGGCGGCTTCGAGCGGGAAGCTCCGAGCGGGAAGCTCCGGCAATGGCTGGCTTTTGGCGATCCCGATCGCACTCGGCGCCGCGATGCTGGCCGGCTATAAGCGGCGCTTCCTCGCTTTGTCTCGATACATGACCGATTCTATTCATAAATTTTTGGCGAATTTTTTTGGACTTAAGTGGCCCATTCTTGTCGCGCAATCTAAGAAGATTACCGAGGATGCCGGCTCAAAGCCGGACTGTTGTCGTCCCGAGCCGCGTCTTGTTTTCGGAGAAAAAGGCCAACTGCCCTCAACGTCGCGCACGCGCCGGTTGGGCTGTCTTCGCTTTGCCACATCAACTCCACGCGGATCGTTCAGCAGCTAAGGCGCAGGAATCCGTCGCGGTGAGCGCCCAATGAGGAGCGGACGTAATGATTACTTTCACGCAATGCGCCGCTTTGGCGGGGCTTTGTCCGAACGAAATAATCTTGGGCGTAACCCCGTCCGCCAATCATCATTCGCTGCTTTCCAGCTATCTCTTGAATTTGTGGCGAGGTCCAAAAACCGTTCGCGATATGATCGTCACCGATATTTGCTGGTCGGTCGATCTCGGAGCGTTAAAGCGCGCGGCCGATTTGCTGATCGTGCTGCGGCGGTTCCTTTCCGACTACCCGGGAGCCAGACTGGAACGGCGTTTGAGCGAGGCGGGCGGACAGAGACAACGCAATTCCGACCATTCCGATCACCGCCTTTCCCGATGATAGAGATGAGGTGTGCGCGCTGCCCGGCTAGGTGATTTGCGACCGAACGAAGCCGTTCAATCACGACGATTTGCCTTTATTGATCTGTCGCCGCGCCGACCGCGTCGTCGATCACATGGCCCAAATGCTTGACCTGGTCGTCATAGCTGCGCCGCGAATTGGGATCGACGATGGCGATTGGAGCGCTGGCGGCAAGGCCCGCCAGGCCGCCGACGGTCTCGCCGACGCCCATGGCGAACCCGCCGACGCGCTCGCCGGCGGTCGCCTCCGAACCCGCGATGGTCTGGCCCGCCAGCAGCCTTTGGCCGATGAGTTGGACAACCCCGGGATGTTCGGCGAATTTCGCGTGATTGAGGGAGTTGGCGACGCTCAAATCGGTGAGGTCGATCACATCGATCCCCGAGTTCGCCAGCGCCGAGCGATAGGGCTCGCTCATCGGATCGATCTGTCCCAGCCGATCGATATTGCCGGCGAGGCGGCGCGAAACTCTCAGCGCTGCGTCGTCGCGCGAAACGAACACTGTGAGCCGCGGACGCGGCCGACCTACGTCCCCCCACTGCGTCGCGAAGACGTCGACGTCGACATCCGGCGAGGCCAAAATGACGTTCCGGATCTTGGGCGTCACGCGGCCGTCGCGGATCGACATTTGGCGCAAAGTCTCGAGGAGGAGCCAGGCGCCCATGGAATGGGCCATGACCGTGACCTCCCGGACGCCCGGATCGCCTGCAATGCTCCGCAGCATTTGCTCGAGCGCATCGCGCGACGAATTCGTGCTCTCCCGGTCGTAGACATATTCGAAGATGCTCCCGCGCGATGGCCATGTGAACAGCACCGGGGCCGCGTCGGCGCCGGAATCATGGGCGATCTGCGGCAGCTGGTAGACGGCGTCATCGAAATGATTGTTGAAGCCGTGCACATAGACCAGCACGCGGCGGCTGCGCGGCGCATGCCGCTTCAGCCAGGCTTGCGGCTGCCCGGCGCCCGTCAAGGGAGTGACGTTAAGGGTCGCGAAATCCGTTTCCGGATTGGGCGGCAGGTTTGACGGCCATTGAATTTGGCCAACACGCCGGTTTTGCGCCGGCGGGATCGAAACGGCGATGTCCGTCAAGGCGAGGCGGTTTTCGCGCTCCCCGGTGAAAAGCACGCCGGGATCTTGCGAGGGCGCGCGGGTCGTGGCGACCAGAAGATCGACTCTCGCGGCGTTGGCCGGGCTAGCCGCCACCGGCTCCAGAACGCCGGCCGGGCGGCCGCATCCCGTCAGAACGGCGCAGGCCAGAACGAGAGCTGCAAAGCGCATCGGCGGTCCGCTTAAAGGATATTTTCAACTTTCAATGTAGCCTGAATTGGATTGAGCCTCTCATAACGCCTTGAACAGAGCCGAGTTCGCCAGCTCAACCGCGCCGGTCAAGGCGGCCGCGCCGCCTGACGCCCCTTTCGACACGCTCCTGTCAGGACGAAACGCCCGCCGCAGGCGCAGGCTCAACCGGCTGGGAAGCAGCCGCCGACGCGGTGGCGCTGGCGAGAGCGTTGCGAAGCACCTCCTCCTTCGTCTCATCGAGGGACGTCTTTAGCACGACACCGCCGAAATGCTTGATCTGATCGATGACTTTGTCCGCCGTCATCGACTCGATGAGAACGAACAAGGCGGCATCGCCCGGATGGATGCTTTCGGCGAGCTGCTTCATGAATTGGTCATTGATGCCGACGTCGGTCAGCGCGCCGCCGAGAGCGCCGCCCGCCGCGCCCAATGCCGCGCCGAGAAGCGGATTGAGGAAAAGAACGCCGATCAGCAGGCCCCAAAAACTCCCGGATACGGCGCCGGCCGCTGTCGTGTTAATGACCTGGTGCAGCTTGATCTGGCCATCGGGCGATTTGGTGGCGATCACCGCGTCCCCCAGCTTGATCAAATATTCCT
Organism: uncultured Alphaproteobacteria bacterium; assembly: GCA_963789645.1. GTDB lineage: Bacteria > Pseudomonadota > Alphaproteobacteria > Rhizobiales > Beijerinckiaceae > Methylocapsa. The sequence continues at coordinate 287,722 of CAWBLM010000016.1, forward strand.
TCTGCAACTCGAAGAGCCGCTTGCGCACCTCTTCGGCCTTTTCTTCTGTCGGGTAGACAATGACGACGAGATCGGACATGGGAATTCTTCCTAGCTGCGCATTTGCCGGAACGGCGCGGCACAATGCGCCGCGAGCCGCGCTTTTTCAAGCCGCCGCCGGGACCCGAGGCGGACCAAATGCAGGGACGGACCATGGGCGATAATATCTTCCGCATAGCCGCGGCGCTGGTGATCGCTTCGATCATGATCGGAGCGCTCTATTTCGCCGACGTGGTGTTCGAACCGGTCGCTTTCGCGCTCTTCGCCATCGCTGTCGTGTGGCCGCTGCAGCAAGCGCTGCGGACGTGGATGCCGCGCGGCCTCGCGCTGATCCTCACCGTGCTTTTGACGCTCGCCGTTGTCATCAAACTGACATCGATGATCGCTTGGGGAGGAGGACAGATCGCGCAATGGGTCGTCCACAACTTCGACCGCTTGCAAGATCTTTACGTTGTGTTGGCGAAATGGCTTGAACAGCATGACATCTTCATCGCCGCCATCATCGCCGAACGATTTAACGTCGTATGGCTGTTGCGCCTATTCCAAGAGGTCGCCGCAAGACTGAACAGCCTGATCGGATTCTCGCTGCTCATTTTCATTTTCATGGCGATGGGGCTTCTCGAAGCCGAAGCATTTGCAAAAAACCTTCAAGTCCTCGGAAATCAGGCCAATGGCTCAAAACTCATCGCGGCCGGCGTCAAAATCGGCAAGAAGTTCCGCCGCTTCATGCTGGTGCGCACCTTGGCGAGCATACTGACCGGCCTCATCGTCTGGGGATTTGCGCTCAGCATCGGCCTCGAACTCGCCGCCGCATGGGGCGTCATATCCTTCGCGCTGAACTATATCCCTTTCATCGGGCCGCTGATCGCAACCATTCTACCGACACTGTTCGCTCTCGCGCAAACCGGATCGTGGGAGATGGCCTTATTCGTGCTGGTGATTTTGACCATCGTGCAATTTCTGATCGGCAGCTACCTAGAGCCGCTGTTCACCGCGAAGACTCTCGCGATCTCGCCTTTCTTCGTCGTTTTTTCGGTGTTCTTCTGGAGCTTCATTTGGGGCCTGCCGGGAACGTTCATCGGCGTTCCAATCGCAATCGCCTGCCTCACCATCTGCGAGCAATACCCCGGGGCCCGCTGGATCGCCGTGCTGCTTTCGGGGCAAGAGCCTGAACGCAAGTCGGACGATGACTGAGATATGACGGGAAGTTGGAACGGCCCGCCCGAAAATGAGATCTTCCGATTGCGTCGCCCTTCGCCGACCAAGCAACGCATCGCAAGCGGTTCTTGCATCGCAGCAAAAATGCGTGACCCACCGGTCTAGGCGGAATAAGATTGCTCTGGTGGCTTTCCCCGAAAAACATTTCCGCGAGGTCCAACGTCAATGGAACAGGCCACGACCACAATCGCGCGCGATCCGATCCTCGTCGATTTCGGCTTGCAGGGCGGCGGCTCGCATGGGGCCTTCACGTGGGGCGTCCTCGATCGACTGCTCGAAGAGCCATGGCTTGAAATCGACGGCATTTCGGGGACGTCGGCGGGAGCGATGAACGCCGCCGTGCTGGTCGCCGGCTACGCAGAAGGTGGCCCGGCCGGCGGGCGCAAGGCGCTCGAGACCTTCTGGCGCCGCGTCTCGGAAGCGGCTCGCTTCAGCCCGTTACGGCGAGGTCCGCTGGACGTGCTGCTCGGGCGCTGGACGATGGATTTTTCACCTTTCTACGCGGCCGCCGATCTGATGTCCCGCGTGTTTTCGCCCTATACTTTGAATCCGACGGGCGCTCATCCCTTGCGCGACATTCTCGCCGATCTCGTCGATTTCAAGCGGCTCACGCAATCGCCGATCAAGCTTTTCATTACTGCCACCAATGTTCGCACCGGCCGGGGTCGCGTTTTCAAGAACGAGGCCATTACCCCGGACGTGCTGCTCGCCTCGGCCTGTCTGCCGACCATGTTTCAGGCGGTCGAGATCGACGGCGAGTCCTATTGGGACGGCGGCTTTTCGGGCAATCCCACCATCACGCCTCTGATCCGGGAGTGCAAGTCGCGGGACACCATTCTCATTCCGATCAACCCGATCGAGCGCGAAAGCGCGCCGCGCACCGCCGCCGAGATTTTGGACCGTCTCAACGAGGTGTCGTTCAACGCCGTCGCCTTGAAGGAGCTGCGCATGATGGCGCTGCTCCGGCAGGTCGCAGATCCTGGCGACAGCGAGGGCGCGCAATGGGCGGGCATGCGCCTCCACCTAGTCAGGAACGATATCATGACCAAGCTCGGAGCGTCCTCGAAACTCAACGCCGAGTGGGCGTTCTTGTCGTATCTGCGCGACGAAGGGCGAAAGGCGGCGCAAAGCTTTCTCAACGCGCACGCGCTCGACCTCGGCCGGCGCTCGACCATGGATCTCAACATATTGTTGGAGGGGATCTGACGCATGGGACTTCTCGGCATTCTGGTCGCTCTCGGCCTGTTGATCTGGCTCGCCTACCGGGGCTGGAGCATTCTTCTGCTCGCGCCGGGCGCAGCCATCATTGCGGCCTTGTTGGCGGGTGAGCCGCTGCTCGCTCACTGGACGCAAACCTTCATGGGCAGCGCCGCGCGCTTCGTCATGCAATTCTTTCCGATTTTTCTGCTCGGCGCGCTATTCGGCAAGCTGATGGAGGATAGCGGCTCGGTCTCGACGATCGCGAGCTTCATGACCGAGCGCCTCGGCGCCAAGCGGGCGGTGCTGGCGGTGGTGCTCGCCGGCGCTCTCGTCACTTATGGCGGAGTCAGCCTGTTCGTCGCTTTCTTCGTCATCGCTCCGATGGCGCATGCGCTGTTTCGCGCGGCGCAGATTCCAAAGCGCCTGATGCCGGCAGCGATCATGCTCGGCGCGTCCACCTTCACAATGTCCGCGCTGCCGGGAACGCCGGCGATTCAAAACGCCATCCCGATGCCGTTTTTCGGCACCACGCCTTTCGCGGCGCCGGGCCTTGGCATCATCGCCTCGGCCATCATGCTGGGGTTCGGCCTTTGGTGGCTGTCGCGCGTCGAAGCCAAAGCTCGCGCCAAAGGCGAAGGCTATGGCGACGAAACCGCCGCGACGGACGACACAAAGCCGGCCGAACATGCGGCGGGCGATCTAATCGTGCGCGAACGCGCGACCTTATCTGGCGCATTCGATCCGGCCGAAATCACCCATAGCGATCAAAGCCCCGCCGGTCCGCCGGTTGCCCTTGCGGTCCTGCCGCTGATTGTCGTCATCGGGGTCAACCTTGTGATGTCATTCATCATATTGCCGCGCCTCGATGCATCCTATCTCGCCGAGGAGGCGTGGGGCGCGACGTCGCTTTCCGCCGTCAGCGGCGTTTGGGCGGTGGTCACCGCGCTGGCGGTGGCGATCGTCGTGCTGATCGCCGCGAATTTTTCGCGCCTTCCCTCGCTCCGCGCGACCATGGACGCAGGGGCCAATGCGGCCGCCCTGCCCGTCCTGAGCGTCGCGAGCCTCGTCGGCTTCGGTTCGGTCGTCGCGGCGCTGCCGGCTTTCGCGGCGGTGCGCGACTGGGTGCTCGGCATCGAGGGAGGCCCGCTGGTTTCGCTCGCGGTGGCGACCAATGTCCTCGCCGCGTTGACGGGTTCGGCGTCCGGCGGCCTGACGATCGCGCTCGACGCGCTTGGCGACGCTTACATGAAAATCGCCGCCGAGCAGGGCATCGACCCTTCGCTGATGCACCGCATCGCGGTGATCGGCGCCGGCACGCTCGACATGCTGCCGCATAACGGCGCCGTCGTCACCGTGCTCGCGGTCTGCGGCGCGACCCACCGCGAAAGCTATCTCGACATCGTCATGGCAGGGATCGTCGGCTCCCTGGTCGCGCTCGCAGCCGTGATCGGATTGGGGACACTGTTCGGGTCGTTCTAGTGCAGCGATTCCATGAAACCGCTGAGTTGAGCGGGATTCTATCTTGCGGCGATGCATTGTAGCTTTGTTCGGTGATTCGCTGAACGAGGCTTTTAAGATGGCGGCGGCGCGGCTTGTGGTCGAGTTGACCATTGGGGAAGAAGACATGACGAAGCTGATGGCGATTGCGCGATCGCGGACTGAAACAGCGAGCCGGGTCGAGCGATCGCGCATGCTTTTGGCCTATCAGGAGGACCCGTCCTTTTTCGCCGTTGGTCGCGCCTTGGGGGTGCATAATCAGACGGTCCGGCGTCGTGTCGAGCGGGCCGTGGCGTTCGGCCCATTGGCGGCGCTGGATGATAGCCCCCGGCCAGGCAAAGAGGCGACGATCACGCCCGAGGCCAAGACATGGCTGGTGTCGCTGGCCTGCCGGAAAGCCAAGGAACTCGGCTACCCACATGAGCTGTGGACGACGCGCCTTTTGGCCCGCCATGCGCGCGAACATGGGCCGGCTGCCGGGCATGATTGCCTTTCCAATCTGGCCCAGGGCACGGGTTGCAAGATCCTCGGCGCCCAGGCGATCAAGCCACACAAGGCGCGTTACTATCTTGAGCGCCGCGACCCCGAGTTCGAAGTTAAAATGGCGCAAATCCTCCGTGTTTACAAAGAGGTGGAAATCCTTAAGGCAGCCGGCGCCGCGTCGGCGGAGCCAAGCGGGAGGCAAGCGATCGTCTCTTACGACGAGAAGCCTGGCATGCAGGCGATTGGCGCGACCGCGCCGGACCTGCCGCCGAAACCCGGCGTTCATGCAGCTTTCGCCCGAGATCATGAGTATAAGCGCCACGGAACGCTGAGCCTGCTTGCCGGGATCGATCTCGTGACTGGCAAGGTTCATGGCCTCGTCAAGGAACGCCACCGCTCCCGCGAGTTCATTGAGTTCTTGAAGCTTCTCGATGCGGCCTATCCGGCTTCGACCGCGATCAAGTTGATCCTCGACAATCATTCCGCCCACATATCCAAAGAGACCAAGGCGTGGCTCGCGACGCAGCCCGAAGGACGCTTCATCTTCGTCTTCACGCCGAAACACGGCTCTTGGCTCAACCTGGTCTAAGGCTTCTTCTCCAAGCTCGCGCGCTCCGTGCTGCGCCATATCCGGGTCGCTTCCAAACAAGAGCTCGAAGATCGCATCTTGGCCGCCATCGATGACATCAACCAACACCCAGTCGTCCACACTTGGTCCTACAAAATCGATGAGGCCGCCTGATATGAGTCGTATTTCGGAAACGCTGCACTAGCCAACGCTCAACGTCTACAGGCGCGTATCGCTCTGTCTGTTGTGGCGGCCATAGGCTGGCGGCGTTGGACGCGGCGCATGGGACGCGCCACGCCCTCACGCCTTGGCGAGCGGGCCAGGTATCGAGGGCGCGCGCCTAGCCCAACTCTGGCGTCAGCCCGCCCAATACGCCAACATTGATTCTACGGGATCACCCTTTTGGACAGGCCAATCCCTGGTTGCAAGGCCGCGAGGCGAGGTCGCAATACCGCGCGACGCGGTCGAAGCCTGATATGTCTATCAAAGGCTATCAAACTCTCCGATAGATCAATTGAAACCGACCGCGACACTCGCGTAATAGTTGGTGCCCGAGCTACTATCGAAAGCCCCATTGATGTTCCCGGTTGCATTCGAGATTATCGTTTCGAAGGTGGCAAGCGGGATTGAAGGGCAATCAGACGACGCCCAAGTTTTCAATTGGTTGGTGAAGCCGATTCCGGCTCCGGGCCCCGGCTGGCCAGTTCCACCCTCATCCGAGCAGCCGCCATATGTGTTCATGCTGACGGCGAGGATCAGCGTGTTGGGTTTGCCGGTCCAAGAGTAGCTGCGCGCGTCGCCGGTTCCCGGCCCGACGACGCCGTCCATAACCCTGGCATTGTTCCCCTCGAGCACAGCCGCGCCGGACGCGCCGCTAACCTCGGCGATAATGACCCCCTTGTAGTTATCTGAGGGCCAGTGGACAGTGATCGTATCTGGCTTCGTCACGTCGCCCCAGATGTTTGTCGCGACGAAATGGGCCACGGTCTGATTGCCCGGAGGACCGTCGTTCACCTGGTTGAGCTTTTTGAAAGTGTTGCCCTGCGAGTCAGTTACGCTGATGGTCCACGGACCACTCGGGTTGTTCGGAACCGTGACCGCGACCCAGATGGCGTCGCCCGCTTTCGTCAATTTGGTGAATGCCAGCGAAGTGTTGAGGCTATTAGGCGTAAAAACAAGAACGCCGCTGGTGTTGAACTGCACGAGTGTAGGCTGCGGTGGAGAAGACACGCACTGCGCCATCGCAACAGAAGACGTGCCTATCATGAGCGCCGCCGGTAAACCAAAACGCATTTCAGGATTCTCCGTCGTTATATCCCACGCCGCCGATCATAGAATCGTTGGCTGCAATTATTTTCCAATATGTTGGCAACGCAGACACACAAAAGCTAATATTGCGTGAACATTTGATAATTCCAATACAACTGTTTAGGTATATAGTCTAAGACCGTTATCGCACCCCACGCAAAGGCAATTGGTTCATCTGAATTCCGACCACATTATCAGCACGTCGATACGTATTAATTCGAAATGTTGAACCTGAGATTTGAATCGATATTTATTTATTGCGCAGCTCACGTCCCTGACGTCGAAAACGCGCGTGACTTGACGACTGACATCGAATATTGACTGCTACTATGTATCAACTGCCATTATATCGACACAAAAAACCCTGACCTCAACTGTGGTCTGGCTATCGCCGTTCCCTTTAAGCTTTGCTCAAAGCGCGGCGTGGCTGATCACAGCCGCGGCGAAAGCCGGACCGGGCTCTATAATGCGCGATTCTTGGACTTATCGCGGTGATTGCATTCGGGACGGTGACGGGGTCGTTTTAGCCATGGCGTCAACAGCGCCGACGGGAAGGTTCAAATTCCGACCGCGTCAGGTCGACCTACTCATCGTTCGGCGGGCGCTCAGTCGCCGATCGTCTCCCAAGATCATGTCACTGAAACCTGTTGAAGAACGCCCAGGTGTCCCGATTCCAGTTCGGCGGCAGATGATGCCCGATATTCGTATACGCACATTCGATGAGTGGGCTTTTGGCCGGAGCGTAGGAAACGCAGGGAGGCGGGCCTTCTGGAACGGAAGTGGCGGCCGCAGCGTTCAGAAATTGATAAAGTTTCAACGTCGTCGCAAAGTAGGGAGCCGGATATTGAGGATCGGCGACCGCTTGGTGGGTGAAGCGGATCGCCGGGTGCGCCGCGCCCGGCGACGGTAGATTGGTGTAGGTTTTGTAGTCCTCGCTATTGGCGAACTCGTCGCTGCAAGATGACGCCGCGATTGCCCTGAATGTGACGCCGCGAGCGACCGCGAGCGCCGTCACGAAGTCACAGCCCCACGAGAATCCGGCGGCGAAGATGCGCGAAGTGTCGAGGCAGTAAGTCGCCGCCATGCTCGCGAGGATGCTATCGACCAAATGCATGTCGATGCCGCCATCCTGATCATACCACCCGACGCCCCGGTTGATCCCAGATTTATCGATGTAGGCGACGGCTTGCGGATAGACAAAAATGCCGCCCTGCGCTGCCCCCGCCGCCCCTTGCAAACCCCAGTTATAGGCGTCCTGCGACGTGCCGCCCACCTGATGAAATACAAAAGTGATTGGATAAGGCGTCGTGGACTTATAAGTCGTTGGAACCTGCGCCAGATAGGTGCGGTTGTTGTGGACGCCATCCGAGCCGGTCTCAGTGAACTTTCCGGTTTTGACGCTCTTGCTTGCCACGCAGCCGGCGGACCCCGGAACAGTCGCGGCCGCCGCGGTTGCGCTCGGAGCCTGCCCGGCCGCCAGCGCGGCGTTCAGAATCAAAATGGCCCCAAAGGCGCTCGCCGTGGCCAGGGCAGAGGTCTGAGGGCAATCATGTAATCTCCAATCATGTTACAGTGGAGGCGACCATTTTCCGTTGTATCGTTATTTGTATTTAGAATTGACGTGGGCGATGTTTTGTATTGTTTCTAATTATCGAGAAGTCTTTTCAAATCGAAATTCTCGACGCAAATCTTGATCGCGTGGATCACGACAAAGGGTCTGAGGTGCGGGTCGCGATTTCATAATTACGTTTGCGTATCGCGCTTACCAAAATTAATTCGAGCGCCCTCCTGGTCTAGCGGCCAAGTCAGTAAATATTGGTGTCGGAATCGCTTGTTGAAATTGGCGCGTGTCGGCACGCCTATAATGAAGATATCTGCGCGCATTTCAAAGCCGCCGTCCGCCGTTCCATGTCGCTCTTAGCGCCGGATCTTCAAAAGCAAGTCGCGAGCGGTTCGGAGATCAGCGCGCACGACCCCCATCGCGCCCGCGGCGTAGACTATCATGCCGATGAGGATTGCAGTTCCGAGGATGGCGATTTGCGGCGCCTCCGTCGGCGCGCCCAGTTGCGCCGCCCTCACCGCCGCAAACATTAATAACGACACGGCTGCAAGCTTAGGGAATATCCCGAGCGGCCTTTGCAAGTCGATATCGGCTGTTCGTCGAGCAAAGAAAAGGAAGAACGGCAAGACCATGAGATGGCAAACGACGACCGCCGCCGCCATCGCCTCGACGCTGACCCGCGCCGCGACGACGATCGGAATTGCGGCCAAGAGCGTGTACGCTATGTTCAGCTTCAAGACCAAACTGGAGTGGCCGAGCGCGAGGATCGTGTAGGCGCAAAGGGCCTCTATTGTCCGCAGAACCGCTAGAGGCGCCAGAATTTCGATGGCGCCGACCGCGCCTTGCCAGTGCTTGCCAAAAATAAGAGGCACGGCGATGGGCGCCACGGCGGCAAATCCGACGAAAATAGGAAAAGCGCAAATGGCAATCATTCGCAGCGCAGCATCGAAAAAGCGATCGATCTTTGCCGGGTCACCTTAAATCCTTGAGACCGTCGGCATGACCAGACCCATAAGTGGCGTGAGAAAAACGTCCCACAGGATCTGAAAGGGTCGGCGAGCGAAAGCGTACACGCCGACCGGCTCGGGTCCAAGGGCAACGCCGAGCGCGAGCGACGGCAGTTCGCTATTGGCCAAATCCAATAGCGATTTCGCAATTATCGGGCGCGCGAAGGCGAAAAGCTCCCTGCAACGCTCATGAGAATAGCGCATTCTAGGCCGCCATTTGATGCCCAGGAACAGAAGCGCGACTCCGACAGCGGTCTTCGCGATCTGCAGGCAAACGAGACTCCACACGCCATATCCGGCTAACGCCAAGCCGATCCCCAAGGCAGCGCTCACGGCCGTGGCTACCGAGGTGCGCAAGGCGAGCATACGAAAATTAAGTTCGCGCTTGATGATGACCGTGGGCACCGCCGCCAGGGCTTCGATTGCGACGTTTACGCTGGCGCAGCGGATAAGATCCCTGAGAAGAGGCTGATCAAAGATCGCCGCCATTACTCCGGCGAACGCGAAGATAAGCGCGGTCAGCGCAATCCCTGCCCCGGCTAGCAGCCAGAACGCGGAATCAAGATGCGCGCGCTCGATTTCGGGACGTTGAATGAGCGCGTCAGGAATGCCGCTCGTCACGAGGCTCGAAAGGATGATTGGCGGCAACATCGCGAGCGTTGCAAGGCCGAAGTCCTCGGGGGTGAGATAGCGAGCGAGGACGACGAAAACAGCAAAAGTTATCAGTTGGGCGACCCAGGACGCCGCTGCAGTCCAGATCACGCCGCCGACAATTTTTCTGCTGAGCGACGCCAAGGATCGTCTCTTTCAGTGGAGCCTAAAAAAAGGAACTTGAGGACGCCAAAAGATTTCATTTGGAACATCGACTGCCGCAAGCCGCCGCCAATCGCAGGTCAATAAAGCTAGGCGGCAGGCCGCGGGCCGACATTAGAGATCCCTCGCGATTCCGGATTCGGTTCCCGCTGTCAGAACAGAACCTTCTCGGGAAAAAATTCTTCGATCAGAGGGATGTAGTCGTCGAGGCGCTTCTTCGGCAAATGATAAAATATAAACGTGCGGTCATGCCGCACGAAAGTCTTGTAGTATTTTTCGAACAAATTCCTATCGTGCGCATCCATTAAAGGTTCACACGGCGTTTGAATCGAATGCCATTTCAAGAGCCATTGCATATCCTCGGACACGTAGGGTTTGAACCGCGCGTGAACGATGTCGGCATGATCCCATTTGAATGTGCAATTTGCAAATCCGCCCCCCGGCTCGTTATGGCCAATCGGGAATTTGCCGCCGCCCTCGATATTCTCCCATTTCTCGCCTTTCAGGACCGCGAGCTTGCCGAGGTCGTGAATGAGCGTTGTCGCGAGAAACTCACGGTCTGTGATTCCCGCCAACTCCATACTTTCCATGATCTGCAGCGTGTGTGTGAGCTGGCTGCCGCAATAGAGATAGAGATTTGTGGGATCAATAATCTGCGCTTGAAGCTCCAAAAGCCGGTAAACTGACATTTCCCCCAAGATCGGCTGCTCATATTTTTTCCTGAGCTGCGCCACGTCTTCCGGCGTCTGACGGCGGGATCGCTCCATAACGGCGCCCGAGTTGGCCCGGAAATCTTCTATCGTCCGGATCGCCTCTAGACCGGCAATGTTATAATATCCCTGTCGGTTAAGGGCGTTTACGACCAAGCCTTTTAGCGCCCCATTCCCGCTTACCAAACTTCTTACCATATCCAGAACTGGCATCTTACCTCCGCTTGTCTCCAGTGCTTTGGCGATCAGCCGATCCCGACATCGACGTGCGCCTATCTGCGTCCTTCAGGCACGCAGAAGTAGCCCCTGCGACGCACGGATTCGCCATCAGCAAGGCGTCAGCGCCGGCGAGCCTCGCTGCGCGAAGGCGTACTGGGACGCGATCAATCCGCCAGTTTCAACTTTCGAGATATTGACTGGGCCCCGCCAGGACGGCAATGGGCAGAACTACCTACTATGTGGCTCGCCCACATAGCTATGCTAGCCACATGCCTATGCTAGCCACATGCCTATGCTGGCCACCCGCCTATGCTGGCCACACGCCTATGCTGGCCACACGCCTATGCTAATATGACGGTGGCAGTCCGGGAGGAGGAAGGAGGATGCTGTGAATATCCAAGTTCAACCCGATTGAATTTCGCCCCGGACCTGTTCGGCCGACGCAGCGCCGGTGGATCAGGCTGCGATCGCCGCCTTCGCGGGCTCCTTGACGCGGAACATCGCGACATAGAGCGCCGGCAAGACGATCAGCGTCAGCATCGTCGCGACGAACAGGCCGCCCATGATGGCGAAGGCCATCGGTCCCCAGAACACTGTCGGGGCGATCGGAATAAAGCCGAGCACCGTGGAAATCGCCGTCAACATGATCGGACGGAAGCGTGAGACGGTCCCTTCGACGACGGCGTTCCAAATGTCGCGTCCCTGCGCCCGCTCGGTCTCGATCTGTTCGATGAGGATCACCGCGTTGCGCGCGATCATGCCCATCAGCGCCAGAATGCCGAGGATGGCGACGAAGCCGAGCGGCCGGCCGGCGATCAGCAACGCCGCGACGATTCCGATGAGGCCCATCGGCACGACGCTCACGACCAGCGCGAGCCGGCTGAAACTGTGCAGCTGAGCCATTAGAAACAGCGCCATCAGGAACAACATCAAGGGAACTTTCGCGAACACCGAGGCCTGCGATTTCGCGCTTTCCTCGACCGTCCCGCCGACGGCGATGTGATAGCCCCTCGGCAGGCTTTCGTTCAGCTGCCGCACCACGGGAGCCAGCGACTGCGTTGCGGCTTCCGGAGTGGCCCCGGCCTGGACCTCGGCCTGCACCGTCAACGTCGGCACGCGCTGGCGACGCCAGATCAGCGGAAATTCCTGATCGAATTCGAAGGTCGCGATCTGGCTCAGCGGCGCCGTGCGCCCGTTCGGAAGCGGCAGTTGCAGACTGCGGAGGGTCGAGAGGGAAACGCGTTGTTCGTCGTTCGCCCGCGCCACTACGTTGACGAGATAGATGCCGTCGCGCACCTGGGTGATCGGCGTTCCCGACATCACCGTGTTCAGGACCTCGGCAAGCGCCTGCGAGCTCAGCCCCAAAAGCCGGGCCTGATCCTGATCGATATTGATGCGGACCTGGCGCGACGGCTCGATCCAGTCGAAATTGACCTGCTTGACGTTGGCGTCCGCGCCCATCGCCTGGGCAAGTCGCAAGGCGATCGCACGCACCTCTGCGATATCCGGTCCGCTAACCCTGTATTGCACCGGCCAACCGACCGGCGGCCCGAGCTCCAGCGGCGACACACGGAAAACGACGCTCGGCAGTTGCGCCGCCAGCTCCTTCTCCAACCTCGCCTGGAGCCGCTCGCGCGCCGCCACGTCCTTGGCGACGACGACGGCCTGCGAGAAGAAGTCGTTGGCCAATTGCACGTTGAGCGGCAGATAGAAGCGGATCGCGCCGCGCCCGACATACGTGCTCCAACTGGCGACGTCGGGATCGTTCCTGAACATGGCGTCGAGTTTGGCCGCCGCCTCGTCGCTGGCGAAGATCGACGCGTTTTGCGGCAGAGTGAGATCGACGACGAGTTCCGGACGGTCGGACGCCGGAAAGAACTGCCTCGGCACATAGGGCGTCGCCAGCAGAGCGGCCGCGAAACATGCGAGGGTTACGCCGATGGTGAGCCAGCGCATCCGCATCGCGCCGAGAAGGACGGCGCGGAAAATGCGCACCACCGCGCCTTGGCGCTCTGCCGCCCCCGGCTGCGGCTTCTTGAGCAGCACGACGCCGAGCAAGGGCCCGAACAGAACGGCGACGAACCACGAGACGATCAGCGCCAGGGTCACGACGACGAAGATCGAGAATGTATATTCCCCGGCGGCGCTGCGCGCGAAGCCGATCGGCACGAACCCCGCCGCGGTGACGAAGGAGCCGGTGAGCATCGGAAAAGCCAGCGTCTTATACGCGAAGGTCGCCGCCTCTTCCTTGCTGTCGCCCTGGGCCAAGCGGGAAGTCATCACGTCGACGGTGGTCATCGCGTCATCGACGAGAAGACCGAGGGCGATGATGAGGGCGCCGAGCGAAATGCGTTGGAGGTCGATGCCGAGGAATTGCATGATCGGAAAAATGATCGCCATCGTCAGCGGAATCGAGAGCGCGACGACGGCGCCCGGCCGCAAGCCAAGACTGACGATGCTCACCGCCATGATGATGGCGATCGCCTGCCAGAGCGATTCGATGAACTCGCCGATGGCGGTTTGGACGACGACCGGCTGATCGGAGACCAGCGTCGCGTCGATGCCGAGAGGCAGATCGGCGACGGTCTCGGCCAACGCTTGCTTCACATTGCGGCCGAGCGCCAGAATGTCGCCGCCGTCGCGCATGGCGATGGCGAGGCCGATGGCCGGCTTGCCGTTGACGCGGAACATCGGCTGCGGCGGATCAGAAAAGGCGCGGCGCACTTCGGCGATGTCGCGCAGCCGGATCATCCGGCCGTTCGACAGGAAATTGACGTCGAGAATGTCCTTTTCGGAGCGGAACGCGCCGGACACGCGAAGCGAAAGCTTTTCGTCGCCGGTTTCGATCGAACCGGCCGGGCTTACCGCATTCTGCGCCTGGAGGGCGGCGATCATTGCCCCCCGGTCAATCCCAAGTCCGGCGAGCTGCTCGGTCGAAAACTCGACGAAAATCTGCTCGTCCTGGGCGCCGAGAATTTCGATCTTCGAGACGTCAGGCACGTGTAGCAGACGCGAGCGGACGTCCTCGACATAATCGCGCAGCTCGCGATGGTTGAAGCCCTCGGCAGTAAATCCATAAATCAGTCCAAAGGTGTCGCCGAAATCGTCGTTGAAGCCGGGACCGACGACGCCGGCCGGCAGCGTGTGGCGGATGTCGCCGACGTTCTTGCGCACCTGATACCAGATATCCGGCACCTCGGCGGCGGTCGTCGACCCTTTGAGGTTGACGAAGATGGTCGTCATGCCAGGGCGCGTATAGCTGCGCAGGAAATCGAGGCCTTTTGTTTCCTGCAATGTACGCTCGATCCGCTCGGTGACCTGCTGCAGCGTGTCGTCGAGGGTCGCGCCGGGCCAGGAGGCTTGCACGACCATCGTCCGGAAGGTGAACGCGGGATCCTCGCTGCGGCCGAGCCCGAAATAGGAGGACAGGCCGGCGACAGTCACCGCGATCATTATGAAGATCACGAAAGAACGGTGTTTCAGCGCCCATTCCGAGAGATTGGGCCCCATCACGAAGGCGCTCCGAGCAGCCGAACCTTCTGGCCGGGATGGAGCGCCTGAACGCCGGCCGTCACGACGATCTCGCCGCCATCGAGGCCGCCGGAAAGCACGACCGATCCCGGATCGAAACGTTGCACGTCGACATTGCGCAGCGACACGGTCAATGTCGAAGGATCGACGATCCAGACCGCCGGCTGGCGATCGATATTGGTGAGAGCGCTGGCCGGGATCGTGACGCCGGGGGCCGATTCCAGCTGCATCCGCCCCGTCACGGTGGCCCCGAGGCGCATCGCGGCTGGCGGATTGATGAGGCTCACCCTCACCCGGAACGTGCGCGTGACGGGATCGGCCTGAGGATCGACCTGCCGCACCCGCCCCTGCGCCGTCACCGACGGGTCATCAGTCAAGGCCACCGTGAACTCAGGGTTCGGCGGAGCTGACCTTATGACTTGGGCCGACACGTCGAACACCGCATCGCGTCCATCATGCCGAGCGACCTGAAAGATCATCTGCCCGGGCTGCACCACTTCGCCGGCCTCGGCTCCGCGCGCAGTGATCGACCCCGACACATTCGACTTGAGTTCGGTATGGCTCAGCCGGTCCTCGGCGATCTGCAGCTGCGCTTCCGCATCGTCGACCTGGGATTGCGCCGTGCGCAGGGCGCGCTGCGCATCGTCGAACAGGGCCTTCGTCGTAAATCCGCGCTGCAGCAACGTGTTCTGGCGGTCGAAAGTGTTGCGCGCCTGCACCAACGTCCCCTGAGCAGCCGAGAGAGCCGCCCGCGCCGATCGCAAAGCGTTCTGCTCGTCTTGCGGATCAAGCTTCGCCAGAATCTGATCGACCTTAACGTTGTCGCCGACGCCGGCCAATCTTTCGATGATGCGCCCGCCAATGCGAAACGCCAGCGAGGCCTCGTTTTCGGCAAGAATCTGTCCAGTGAAGACGACTGTCTCGCCGACTTCGCTTTTTTCCGCCGTGACGGTCCGGACCGGGCGCGGCGCTGGCGCTTTCGCCTCGGTCTCTTGCTTGCACCCGGCGAGCAGCAGGGCGAGCGCAGGCAAAAGCATGAGCGCGCCAGCGAAGCGGGATTTTGCCCTCGGATAGGTAGTCCATGGAGCCAAGGCGTAGTCCTCTTCGCGAAATTTTCAGCCATCAAAGAAGTATTTGGCGAGCGGCTCCGCGCTCCGCAGCTTATAGCTTTTTCCTTTTCGCCTGGGATGAGCTGACAATACCAAAGCTAGGATCAAAGTCCCGAATGCTGCGCCGCAAGCACCCGCCCGAATAGCAAAAACGTCCGAAGCTTGCAACGCGTGAAGGACATCGCTAAATTGGTTGACCGTGGGAGGGCGCCGTCCGCGATCGGGGCCTTGAGCGTTTCGCGTCTGCCTTGCCTAGATCGGAGCGGTTGTTCGTCAAGGTCAAGGAATGGTTTTAAGCCTGGAAGAACATCAAAGGGCGCCCTCGCGGGACCCTGGCCATTCGTCGCGCTGGCACAATCAATTTTTTTCCGTTCCTTGCGTCTTGTGAACCTTCTCCATGTTTTTATGACTATGATACGTGGTCTTGACGATGAGACCTTGTCGCCGGGCATGCCCCGTAACTGCCGCGCTCGGAATTGACGCCCCCATCTCCGCCTGGCTGCCAAACAGCAAACCCGCGATCACGATGAATGTAAGGTTCATGGAACCGATGGGAGGGAGTAGTGCTTTTTCAAGGTGGCTTCACATTCACTAATTTTCTAGCTGACGCCTTTGCCATCTTCATGTTCGTGCTGTGGTTTTGGTTGCTCGTCATCGTATCGAGCGACCTGTTTCGCCGCACTGACATTTCTGGGCTCGGCAAGGTACTCTGGGTGATCCTCCTCATCGTACTGCCCTATATCGGCATTTTTGCTTATCTCCTCACGCAGGGCCGGGGCATGGCTGAGCGGAATCAGGCGCGGGCCATACAGGCCCGAGACGATTTGCGCCAGATCGTGGGCTTCAGCACTGCTGACGAGATCGAGAAGCTTGATCGCCTGAAGTCGACAGGGTCGATTTCAGAGCAAGAATACGCCCGCCTGCGGGCCCGATTGGTGCAGTAGCTCGATCTTGCTTAGCCACGCCTCTTGGGGCATCAGTGCGGATGAGGCCCCATCGAGACTGCAGTTGCTGCAGCCATAGGCGCGCCGCTCACTCACGAATGTGCGCAACGTCGCCGGCGCCTTACCCACGCTGCCAACCACAGAGATCAACGTCGTCACAATTGCCGGCTGCCCGCCGACGGCGACGGTCCGGACTGAGTTCCCCCAAAACCTTAAACTCCATGATACTGGAACCAGCGGCGGCGAGCGCGGGCGCGTAGGGTTTGAGAAACGCCAGACCCAACGCCAGAAGCAGAACGACGATCAACGCCACCCCGCAGCCGATGACGCCGCCGACGAGCGCGGCAGGCAGGGCCAAGGATTTAAGCAACGCGGCCTCGCGCATTGTCCGCCGCCGACGCGGCGGCGATAATTCGTAACCTGAGCCGCGCGGCGTGACCAGTCCGGCTTGCGTCTCTTTCTTCTGTAGGCGTGGCGCGTGGCGCGATTTAACAGCAGCGCTTTACAATATCGCCTCAAACTATGCAGGAATTGTTAGCGAAACTCTTTGACGGAGGCCGTCAAGAGGGCGAGAACCAGAGTTTTTTCACCGGATTAAGGAGTAAACACTAAGTATTACACCAAACATTCCTGCAATGCTCAAGTACAGCACAATCGTGCTTAACAACGTTGATATTGATGGAAATATAGGGTATAAAATTAACATTAAAGATACCGGAAAACTAGCTCCAGCCCCAATGTTTTTCACAATGTAATGGAAGTCAACCCTATTCGCATGTGGCTTATCCCGTTGTCCCAGGTTCAACTAAATGTGGTATTGCGGCCTGAGTGAGCTGCCGCGAGGGGTGGCGACGGATCACCCGATGGCCAAGGCGCGGTCGCTTACCCAATTCCAGCAGACTTTTCCCGACGAGGCGCGCTGCGCCGCGTTCTTGTTCGAACGGCGATGGCGGGATGGCTTTGTCTGCCCTGGCTGCGGCGCCCGCCGCGCGGTGACGCTGAAGAGCCGGGCATACACATTCGAATGTCTCGATTGCGGACGCCAGACTTCGATTACGGCGGGCACGGCGATGCATCGCTCCAAGCTGCCGCTGACGACGTGGTTCTGGGCCGCGCATCTCATGGCGACGCATTCCAACGGCATGTCGGCGCGGCAATTCGAAGATCAGCTCGGCCTCACCTACAAGACAGCTTGGCTTCTGACGCAAAAGCTGCGGCGATCCATGGTCGATCCAAACCGCGAACCTCTCGAAGGCGTCGTCGAAGTCGATCAGACAGAAATTCCATTCCGGGTCGGCGATACTTTCTTCGAGCCTGGCAACGCTGGAAAAATCCTTATCGCAGGCGCGGTCGAGGTGATTGATCGCGACACAAACCGGGCCAAACCGCGACGCAAACACGCAAAATACCTCGATACGCGTTCCGGCCGCATCCGCCTCGCCATGATCGCGGATAATTCCGCCGCCTCGATCGAAGCTTTCGTCAGGGCCAATGTGAAGCCGGGAGCCACGCTGCTCACTGACGGCCACGCATCCTATCCTGGTCTGTCCGGCGACTACCGGCACGATCCGCGCGTGGTTGGCAAAATGGCGGGCCATGTCGTGCTGCCGTGGATTCATCGGGTCTTCGCGCTGCTGAAACGCTGGAGCCTCGGCACCTATCACGGCCTGCGCCGAAAACACGTCGACACCTATCTCGAAGAATTCGTCTTCCGCTACAACCGCCGTTTTTATCGGCACGTCTCGTTCGAAACCATGCTCGGCATTGCCTCGCATCATGAACCCGTGAGTTATTGGGACATTACCGGAAACGCCAATCCTCGAAAGGGCGAAAAGACCGTTAGGCGAGCGCCGCGCCACAGAAAAACGGCGACGGGAATGCGACAGGACCGCTCAGCCAACTCGCAAAATCAGCCGGCCGAGACGGAGAAACTACTAGACATAGACGAGCCTGGGACAACGGGATAAGCTACATTCGCATGCTGTCTAACCTTACGAATATTAGCTACTATAACAGAAACAACTGTGAATAAAATCACGCAAACCACCTGAATAGTGTAAAGCTCTTCAGGTGTTGTGGGCAAATATTGCCCTATGTAGTTCTTCAATTCAGTCAGCAGCATCAGCCATATTACGTACGCCAGAAACGCCCCAATGACGAAAGCAAGGATTGGCGCAATTGTCTCAAAGCCGACATCGAATATTTTAATTGAGCTTAGGTTAGTGTCGAAGACTCTTGTGGAAAGAAAGCCAAAGACTGCCAGCGCGGTCATGCTGAGCGACGCCCACTCCGCGAGCCTTGACAGGAAATTGTCGTCCTTCTCGGATCGAGGATGTTCGACGATTGGCATTTGCATCACAACATTTCCCATCACATATAAAGCAAGTATTAGCTTACGCCTACGTCGTGCAAGTTTCAAGAATGCCGGTGACGAAGGAGTATCGGAAAGCCCGGCGCCCTGCCCCGGCCTCGGATAACCCCGCTCCTCTGCGCGGGGTAGACGTTGCACGGAGCCATGACGCAGTCCTCGATCATTGATCGTCGGCCAGCCAACATCTCTGCGAGATCCCGGCCGCGTTTGTCTCTCGACGCGGCTGTTTTTTAATTTGGACCTCATACGCAACGGTCCCGGGTGACGCTAGGTAAATCGAGCTAAGAAATACTTCCTGGCCAAACGTGTCAATCACCGCCCAAATTTGATCCTCGCACAGCGCGGTGGCAGGATTGCGTGCGGCGCGTAGCGACGCGGCGCCGCTGTTGCGTCAGGGTTAGGAACGCGTTTCGCGCGCATCGCCGCACATGAGCTTGTGCCGGCCGAGCATCCGGCAGCGCTGCCGGATCCACTTCACGCGCAATGCGCTCGCCGATGCCGGCAAGAGCGGACGCAGGGTGGTTGCCGCTTTCATCGCCACCGCCTTCGCCCAGGACGACGTAACGGCCGCCAAGACCCAATGGCGCGAGGTCGCCGATCAGCTCCGCGACGCTTCCAAAGCTCGCTGCCTTCGACGGATGAGACCGACCAGCGCTTTGTCTGTCCACGTGCTATATTTTTCGCCCGCGGGCGACCTCGTGGCGAAAACGGAGCCTCGGCTGGAAGCTCCGTCAGGCCGCCTGATCATTCCGGCCAACGCCGGAAATCGCGGTGTTTATCCCGCCCCGGTTACCCCACGCCCCCGGGGCACGATCCCGGAATCCATCACGAAAGGAAAATAACTTCCATGCTCAGGACCGCTCTTGTCGCGGCGTCGGCCCTTGCCACAGCGCAGGCTTGGACCGTCAACGCCTCAGCCGCCGCATCACAGCCGGCTCCTGTCGAGGCAAGCGGCGACTATGTCGCGCAAAACTTCATGCCGGTGTTCACTGTGATGACGGGTAACGCCGCCAGAATGCAGGCCGCCGCGCCTGACCGCGCCGCCGCCACGAAGCTGTATGCACGACGGTAAGCGGTTATGCCTCCTATGACGCCGACGATGTGCTCTATTGGTTTCGCTCCTCCCGGGGACTACAATCCGGAGCCGCAATTGGACCATATCAAGGCCAAGCTGTTCGCGGTTAATTTCGCGGATGACCTGATCAATGCGACCGACTTGCAGGTCGTGCAGACGTTGATGCCGCGGATCCCGGGGGCCCGCTTCGTGGAAGTACCGGAAACCAGCCATTCCTATGGGCATCAGACGCTGGCGCATCCTGAGGTGTGGAGCCCGTATCTCGTTGAATTACTGGTCTCACTACCCGAGCAAGACTGACAAAGCCGGCCGCGCGGCTCGCCGCCGCCTTGTCGGCAGGACGGCGAGCAGCGCTTGACAGTTCCAACGCCCACGCCGGCGAAGAACGTCTTCCTTCGATCCTCGGCGATCCACGCGGAACAGGCGGCGAAGGCCGTAATCTCGTCATCATTGGCGCCGCCGCTATGAATCCAGGCTGCAAAGCTTTACGGGGCCTAGCTCGGTATAGCCGTAACGCGCGCCGGCTTTCAAGACGCGCGCGGCCCGGCGCCCTGCCTTTCTGGTCTCGGCTCCAGTTGCAAAACCCTGCGAAATAAGCTTCGGTCGCGTTTTCGAATCGAGGACCGACCATCCTTCGCGGTCCATCATCGCCTTCGCTGACGGCCCTTTGATGACGACAGTCGAAACGCCCAGCCTGCTGACCTTCACGATTTCGATCGTCGTGTTCTTTGTCGGCGCCGGGCTCAATCATTGGATCGCGCCGCTGCGGAGCTGGAATATTCCCGAGGCCGTCACCGGCGGGCTACTCGCCGCGCTGGTGACGCTCGCCGCGCATGAGCTGTTGGGTCTCGAGATCATTTTCGATCTCGACGCGCGCGATATGCTCCTCCTTTATTTCTTCACAGGCATCGGTCTTAATGCCAAGCTTGGCGATCTGATCTCGGGCGGGCGCCCCTTGCTGGTTCTGCTGGGGCTGACGCTCGCCTATCTCGTGATCCAGAACCTGATCGCGGCCGGCGGCGCGGCGGCTCTGCGCCTGCCCGAAGGCGTCGCCGTGCTGCTCGGCTCGGCCTCCCTCATCGGCGGGCACGGCACGACCATCGCGTGGGCGCCGCTGATCACCGCGCGTTTTGGCCTTGCGAACGCCATGGAGATCGGCGTCGCGGCGGCGACGCTCGGCCTCGTCATCGCAAGCCTCATCGGCGGTCCGGTCGCGCGCTTTCTGATCGCGCGCCACGGCCTCTCCGGCCCTCTCGACGCGCCGCCGATGATCGGATTGCCGGACGACGCCCCAAGGGACGACCTCAATCACGTCAGCCTGCTGCAGACGATCCTCGTTCTCAACGTCGCGATCCTGATCGGCTTCGCGGTCCACGAAGCGCTCGTCGAGGCCGGCGTCAAGCTGCCCTTGTTCGTTGCTTGTCTGCTGACGGCGATCTTGCTCACCAACACGGCGCCGCGTTTCTTTCCCAAACTGACATGGCCGTCCCGCACGCGCGCACTCGCCCTCGTCTCCGATCTGTCGCTGAATGTCTTTCTCGCCATGTCGCTGATGAGCATGCAGCTCTGGACGCTCGGCGGGCTGGGGCCGGCGCTCGTCGCCGTGCTGGCCGCGCAGACCATCGCCGCGGTCCTCTATATGCTGTTCGTCGTCTTTCCGGCGATGGGCGGGACCTATGAGGCGGCTGTCATCGCGGCGGGTTTCGGCGGCATCAGCCTCGGCGCGACGCCGACGGCGATCGCCAATATGACGGCGATCACCAAAGCGCATGGCGCGGCCCCGACCGCCTTCATCATCCTGCCGCTGGTTTCGGCCTTCTTTATCGATCTCGCCAACGCCGCGGCGATCGGCTTTCTCGTCCGCTGACGCGGGCGACATCCGCGGTTCGGCTTCCGGCTTCAGACTTCGGGCTTGGACGCGAACACGCTCAATCCGAGCCGATCGGACAGGAACCGTGCGGCGAGCTGCCCCTTGACGCTGTTGCCGGCAGGGTCGAGCAGCGGAGCGAAGGTTCCAAGCCCTCCCTTGCCGGGCGAGACGGTGACGATCCCGCCGCTGATGCCGCTCTTGCCGGGCAGCCCGACATCGTAGAGCCAGTCTCCCGATGTCTCGTAAAGTCCGGCCGTCGCCATCACCGCCAGCGCGAATTTGCAGCTCTGCGCATCGACCACCCGCTCCCTCGTCAGCGGATTGACGCCGCCGTCGGCGAGCGTCGCGCCCATTACCGCCAGATCCCTCGCGCTCACATTGAGCGAGCACTGCCGCGTGTAGAGCTCGGTCGCCTCGAGAGGATCGAGGTAGATCCGGCCGTAAGCTTCCAGACGCCGGGCGATTTCCCGATTGCGAAAATTGGTCTCGGCGGCGCAAGCGAAGACTTCCTCGTTCAATGCAAGGCCGTGGCCAGCAAAGCGCGAGAGGCCGTCCTCGATGAACCTCCATCGCGCGCCGCTGGTCGATCCCGGAACCAGACCGGTCGTCGCGATCGCGCCCGCATTGACCATCGGATTGGTCCTGCCGCTGCTGCCCCGTTCGATCGCCTCGAGGGAGTTGAACGGCAGGCCGGTCGCGTTGACCCCAAGCTCCTCGCGCGCCTTCGCGCCGCCAAGGGACTGGCAGACCAGCGCGAACACGAACGGCTTGGAGACGCTCATGATCGGGAACGCGTGACCCGCATCGCCCGCGGCGTAGATGTCGCCGGTGGTCCCGGCGACGCATACGCCGAACAGGCCTCGAGGCGTCGACGCCAGCGAGGGATAGACCTCCGAGTTGGCGCCGTCCGCGTTCGTCTTGAACCGCTCGTAGGCCTCCGTCACGAGCGCCATGGCCTGCTCGCGCGGCGGCAGATGGCCGGTCGAGACAAAGGGAAGCGATGCTCCCGCATCCTCCTCCGGTTCCGTGTTCATGTGCGGCTCCTGCGCGGCGAGACATCGCATGAACGAAGATGAGCGGCATGAAGAAGCCGCCGCGCTACCCCGCGACGGCCGAAGCGCTTCGCTCGATCGGCAAGGCGCTGACCGCGACGCAGACATCGAGCCCGATCGGGTCGTTCGGATCGCCGATATAGCCGCCCGAGATCGGCAGCGCCTGCTCGGCTGTCCGCGTGACGCCGACCCGGACCAGATTGGCGCCGGCGACGAGCCCGTTGGTCGGATCATACTCCACCCAGCCCGCTCCCGGCAGGTAGACGCTGCACCAGGCATGCGTGCTGCCGCCGCCCCGCGTGGTTCCCGACGTATCGTCGTAGAGGTATCCGGTGACGAAACGAGCGGCGAGGCCAAGGCTCCGCAAAGCCTCCATCATCAGCACCGCGAAATCGCGGCACGTCCCGGAGCTCAGCGCCAGCGTCTCGGCGGCGGTCTGCGTGCCTTCCTCGTGACGCGCGCCATAGCGGACTTCGGCCTTGATCGCGTGCGTCATCGCCGCCAGCATTCGCAGCGTTTGGGTCCCGCCACGGCCCGAAACGAAGCGGCGTGCCCAGGCGTCGACCGCGCCTGCCGGATCCGGCTGCTGGCGCTCGGCGAGGCGCGAGACGTCCGGAAATTCCTGCGCCGCATAGGAAAAGGGAAACACCTCGGCCGATGGGTCGAGGCTGTAGGCCGGCAGGACCGGGCCGGCCGGATGGTGCGTCAGGTCCAGCGTCGAGACGATGCGAAGATTCTTCGTGCGCAAGCTCTCCGGCCAGTCGAGAAAGCAGATCGAGTTGTTGAAGACGTCATGCGCCCAGCTGACTTTGGCGGGCGCGGGATCGACCTCCAGATCGGCCCGGTGCAGGCGCAGATCGTGGCTATCGTCCGGCCGGATCATCATGCGATGGCGGGTCAGCCCGACCGGGTTGCGGTAGGCATATTCGGTGCTATGGACGATTGTGATGCGCGCCATGTCTGTCCTTTGCGGCGCTTCTGGCGGCGCGGCCGAATTGTTGTTTCCAGTTCGACGTTATCCACAAAATATCGTTTCCTGAAACGAATTCGGTTCGCGCGGCGTTCCTGGTGGCGTCGGCGTTTTTTGTCGACATCGATAACGCCGCGGTCGTCAGGTGAGTAAAAAGCTCCTCGCGATTTTTGAAATATGTAAACTCTCATTCGCTATTTTTGCGAAGATGCCGAAGCTTAAGTGATTTGATAATATCCGCCATCCATCATTTCGTCGAACGCAAATCTAAAGCGCTAGGACCATGGTCTCGTCATTTCACATCGCCAGGCTTTGCCTGCGAAGTCCACACAAGTCGTTCTACATATCCGCGCTGGGAGCCACGGTTTGCGTCGTGGTCTATGGCGCATTTGTTTCGCTCGGCTCATCGAATGCGCGATTCGCGGCCGATCAGCGTGTCTACCGCAATGAATACATTTTGAAAGAAGCCGACGGCCACCAAGCGCTGTTCAAGACCGATGACGGTTTTTCCCTCGTAACGGTTGGCTCTCCTCTTGCAGGGGCAGGCTATGTGGAATCGATCGA
Organism: uncultured Alphaproteobacteria bacterium; assembly: GCA_963789645.1. Lineage (GTDB taxonomy): Bacteria > Pseudomonadota > Alphaproteobacteria > Rhizobiales > Beijerinckiaceae > Methylocapsa. The sequence goes on from CAWBLM010000016.1 coordinate 311,831, forward strand.
GCAGCAAGATGGACGCTGGAAAGTCACAACCAGCAAACACCTGAGTTTTGTCCAGAATTGAGAGCGGATACGCAAGCAAAAAACATCATCCTGTTCACGGGACCAACGCAATTCTCTGTCCTTTTCCTAGCGCAAGCGTTCCGGACGGTGAAGCCGCCAGACTTACAAATAAGACGCAAATACAATTCAAGAATAAGCGTCTACTTGGTCGGAGCGTCCCTCTGCTTCAGCAGATCGCGTAGCATGGCTTCCTGTTGGGCGATGCGGTCGGCAGCAAGGTTCTCATCTTCTGCTCCGGAGTAGCCCGCGGCTTGTTCCGTGAGTTCGCGGAGATTCTCCCGGATTGCGGCAATACGTTTGTCGAGTTCGGTGAGCGTTTTGGCGTCAATCATAGCGTCTCCCATCTCGCCCGATTTGGGACTGCCTGGAACTCGGCAGCCCTGCCTGTCGCCTGACGAAGCAGCGCAAGCCTACTCGCGTCCTCAATCCGGTCAAGCCGCGGCGCCTTAAGTAGTTCGTAGACGCTAACGAGCGGTCGAGCTTCCATTGGTTCTCATCCCCGGAAAAGCGCGAAATAAACTACGTAAAGCCAGCCCAAAATGCCGTGGATGATCGCCCAAAGGATGGAGTGGTTCGCCGAATATGAAATCGTGATGGCCAACGCGGAGCCGAAGCCAATTCCATATTTGGCCCCTTCGATGCGGACCCCATAGTAGCGGCTCGCGTTCATCTCATCTTCCTCGCGCTCGGGACTCGCCATTCCGCCGACATATTAAAGCACGCCCGGATCTCGCGGTCCAAGATGGTTCGACGATAGCGCCTCGATCTCTGCTTGAAGCGGAGAGGAGGAAGCCTTCAGCGGTGCCTCCCATGCCGCGCCTTGCGGCGCAAATGGCCGCCTACAGCGGCGAAAATCATGGCTTTTCTGCTTGTGATGCCGGCCACACGGGCTATACTTTAAATGCGCGGGACGCGCCCGAGAGGGTTTGTTCGCCTGTCGCCAAAGTTGAACGGAGCGCGTGGCAATGAACTTAAGTCGTCGTGGCTTCATCAAACTCACTGGCGCCGGTCTCGCGGCGTCGAGTCTTGGCGCCCTTGGCTTTGGCTTGGCCGGCGCCGCACTAGCGGCCGCGGTCCGTCCGTTCAAGCTGACGGCGACGACCGAGACCCGCAACACCTGCACCTACTGCTCCGTCGCCTGCGGCATTCTCATCTACAGCATGGGCGACCGAGCGAAGAACGCGCGGTCCAACATCATCCATATCGAGGGCGATCCGGACCACCCGGTCAACCGCGGCACGCTCTGTCCGAAAGGCTCGGCGCTGCTCGACATCGTGCATTCGCCGGGCCGGCTGAAAGTCCCGAAATACCGGGCGCCGGGCGCCGACGCGTTCAAGGAGGTGTCCTGGGACTTCGCGCTCGGCCGCATCGCCGCGCTGATGAAGCAGGACCGCGACGCCAATTTCATCGCCAAGAACGCCGCGGGGACCACGGTCAACCGCTGGCTCAGCACGGGCATGCTGGCGGCGTCGGCCACTTCGAACGAAACGGCGTATCTGACCTGGAAAGTCGCGCGCTCCTTCGGAATGCTGGTCTTCGACAATCAGGCAAGGGTTTGACACGGACCGACGGTGGCCAGTTTGGCTCCAACATTCGGTCGCGGCGCAATGACCAACACTTGGCAGGACATCAAGAACGCCAATGTGGTGGTGGTCATGGGCGGCAACGCTGCTGAAGCGCATCCGTGCGGCTTCAAATGGGTGATCGAGGCGAAGATCGAGAACAACGCCAAGCTGGTGGTAGTCGACCCGCGCTTCAACCGCACCGCTTCGGTCGCCGACCTTTACGTCCCGATCCGTCCGGGCACCGACATCGCGTTCCTCAGCGGGGTGATCCGCTATCTCCTGGAAAAGGACGCGATCCAGCACGAGTATGTGCGGGCCTATACCAACGCCGGCCTGATCGTGAAAGAGGGCTTCGGCTTCGAGGATGGGCTGTTTACCGGATACAATGAGGATACTGGCAGCTACGACAAGTCGAGCTGGGACTATGAGATCGACGATCAGGGCTACGCCAAGGTCGATGACTCTTGGCGCGACCCGCGCTGCGTCATCAACTTGCTGCGCAAGCATGTCGATCGTTATACGCCCGAGATGGTGTCGCGCATTTGCGGCACGCCGCAGGACAAATTCTTGCAGGTCTGCGCTTTGTTCGCCTCTTGCTCAGCCCCCGACAAGGCGCTGACGAGCCTGTTCGCCCTCGGCTGGACGCAGCATTCGGTCGGCTCGCAGAACATCCGCACGATGGCGATGGTCCAGCTTCTTCTCGGCGACATCGGCGTCGCGGGCGGCGGAATGAACGCGTTGCGCGGCCACTCCAACATCCAGGGCCTGACCGATGTCGGGCTCCTGTCAAACCTGATCCCGGGCTATATGACGCTGCCGAAGGACAGCGAGACGAGCTTCGAGGACTATATGAAGACGCGGCAGTATAAGCCGCTGCGCCCTGGGCAGACGAGCTATTGGCAGAATTACCGGAAGTTCTTCGTCAGCTTCCAGAAAGCGATCTACGGTGACGCCGCCCGCGCCGACAATGACTGGGCCTATGACTGGCTGCCAAAACTCGATATTCCACTTTACGATATCATCAAGGCGTTCGAGATGATGGCGAACGGCCAGATGAACGGCTACATCTGCCAGGGCTTCAATCCGCTGCAGGCGTTCCCGGACAAGGGCAAGATCCGCAAGGCGTTGGGCAAGCTGAAATTCCTCGCCGTGATGGATCCGCTCGACACGGAGACGTCACGGTTCTGGGAAAATTTCGGCCCACAGAATCCCTCCGACCCGGCCAAGATCCAGACCGAGGTCTTCCAGCTGCCGACAACCTGCTTCGCCGAGGAAGACGGCGCGCTCGTCAACTCGGCGCGTTGGCTGCAGTGGCACTGGAAAGCCGCCGATCCGCCGGGCGAAGCCAAACCCGACATCTGGATCATGTCGGGAATCTTCCACCGGATGCGCGAGATGTACCGCAAGGACGGCGGCGCATTCCCCGACCCAATCCTCAATCTGACTTGGAACTACACGGACCCGACCGAGCCGAACGTGGAGGAGCTGGCTAAGGACATGAACGGCCGCGCGCTGGCGGATCTCAAGGATCAAACCGGCGCGGTGACGACGCCGGCGGGCAAGCTGCTCGACGGCTTCGCCCAGCTGCGCGATGACGGAACGACGGCGTCAGGCTGCTGGATATTCTCGGGCTGCTACACCGAGAAGGGCAACCAGATGGCGCGACGCGACGCGACCGACCCACGCGAGCAGGGCATTGCGCCGAACTGGGCCTGGGCGTGGCCGGCCAACCGGCGCATTCTCTACAATCGCGCCAGCGCCGACCTCGCCGGCAAACCCTGGAACCCGGACAAGCCGATCATCGAATGGAACGGCAGCCGCTGGGTCGGCATCGACGTGCCCGACTATGCGCCGACGACGAAACCGTCCGACGGGGTCGGACCGTTCATCATGAACGCCGAGGGCGTCGGACGCCTGTTTGCGCTCAAGCTGATGGCGGAGGGCCCGTTCCCCGAACATTACGAGCCCTTCGAATCGCCGTCGCCGAATGTGCTGCACCCGAAGGTTCGCACGAATCCGGCGGCGCGGGTGTTCGCCGACGACAGAGCAGCGTTCGGGACCGCGCCGGACTTCCCCTATGTGGCGACCACCTACCGGCTGACCGAACAATTCCACTTTTGGACCAAGCACGCGCTGATCAACGCGATTTTGCAGCCTGAGGAATTCATCGAGATCGGCGAAGTTCTGGCGAAGGAGAAGGGGATCGCGCAAGGGGGTTGGGTGCGCTTGGCCTCGAAGCGCGGGGTGATGGTATGCAAGGCCTATGTAACCAAGCGCATTCGCCCGCTGATGGTGGACGGCAAGCCCACCCATGTGATTGGCGTGCCAATCCATTGGGGTTTCACCGGCCAGGCGCGGAAAGGGTACGGCGCCAATACGCTGACGCCGTCCGTCGGCGACGCCAACACGCAAACGCCCGAGTTCAAGGCGTTTCTGGTCAATGTCGAGAAGGCTAACGGCCCTGAGGCCTGAAGGAGCAATCGATGGCGGATCTCCAGTCTCAGGATTACATCCGGCGTTCGGCGTCGACGATGACGCCGCCGTCGATCCGCGATTACCGGCAGGAAGTGGCAAAGCTGATCGACGTCACCCGCTGCATTGGCTGCAAAGCCTGCCAGGCCGCCTGCATGGAGTGGAACAATCTGCGGCCGGAAATCGGGTATTTCGAGGGATCCTACGACAATCCGCGCGATCTCGAGCCCGCCGTGTGGACGCTGATGCGATTTACCGAATGGGACAATGACAAGGGCGATCTCGAATGGCTGATCCGCAAGGACGGCTGCATGCACTGCGAGGATCCCGGCTGCCTGAAGGCGTGTCCCGCGCCAGGCGCGATCGTGCAACACGCCAACGGCATCGTCGACTTCATCAGCGAGTACTGCATCGGCTGCGGCTACTGCGTCAAAGGTTGCCCGTTTAACATCCCCCGGATCAGCGCGGTGGATCATAAATCCTACAAATGCACCTTGTGTTCGGACCGGGTCGCGGTCGGGCTGGAGCCGGCCTGCGTCAAGGCCTGCCCGACCGGGGCGATCATGTTCGGCTCGAAGACCGATATGACGACATGGGCGGGAGAACGCGTCGTCGAGCTCAAGTCGCGCGGCTTCGCCAATGCCGGGCTCTATGATCCGCCCGGCGTCGGCGGCACGCATGTCATGTACGTTCTGCACCACGCCGACCGCCCCTCGCTCTACGCGGGCCTGCCGGATGACCCGCATATCAGCGCTTTCGTCTCCGCCTGGAAGGGGCTGTACAAGCCGCTGGCTCTGGCCGGCATCGCATTTGCGGCCATCGCCGGATTCGCGCATTGGATCGTCAATGGGCCAAACGAGGTGCAGCCGGTGGACGAGGCCAAGGCGAAAGATCTGCTGCACGAAGCGGGCAAACTGCGATGACATATCCGAGAGGAACGTTGATCCGCAACACGACCGTCACCCGTGTCAACCATTGGATCACGGCTGCCTGCTTCGTGCTGCTGATGCTGTCCGGCCTGGCGATGTTCCACCCGTTGCTCTACTTTCTGTCGGGGTTGTTCGGCGGCGGCCAGTGGACGCGGGCAATCCATCCGTGGATCGGGATCGTTCTGCTCATCAGCTACGCCGGCTTGATCGTGCAGTTCTGGCGCGACAATCTGTGGGACTCGAATGATGTCGCCTGGATGCGCGCGATCCCCCGCGTGCTCGCTAACGATGAGGAGGGCGTTCCCGAGGTCGCCCGCTTCAATCCGGGCCAGAAATTCGTGTTCTGGTCGATGGCGCTGCTCATTCCGGTGCTGTTCGTAACCGGCATCGTCATCTGGGACGTTTATTTCTCGCCCTACACGACGATCGAGCTGCAGCGCGTTGCGGTTCTGATCCATAGCCTCGCGGCGTTCGCCGCGATAATCGTGTGGATCATCCATGTCTATGCCGCGATCTGGGTCAAGGGCTCGATCCGGGCGATGACGCAAGGCTATGTCACCCCCGGCTGGGCCTGGCGGCACCATCGCAAGTGGCTGCGGAGCCTCGCGGCAAGCGGCTCCGCTGGGCCGACGCCGCGGGCCGGCGGCGATGCGCCGCTTAGATGAGGCAGAGCGCGTGAAGTCGGGCGGATGAGGTCGAGCGGATGAGGCAAGGCGAGGTCGCGCCGAAGGGCGCCTGGATCGGCGACCCGCAGGGCGGCGTCAAAGCGCCGGAGCCGCTGATCCTGCCCGATCCTGCGACGCGATTCGCCCGCACCTCCGCCCGGCTCGAGGCTTTGGCGGCCGGCCATCCGATGATGGACTGGCTGCGCTTCATGGCACAGCTCGCCAAGGCTCAGGACGCCGCGGCCGCGCTGAGGCCGTTCGCGGCTCCGCGGCCGGCGGCGGTGGAGCAGGCGGTGGCGGCGCGCATGCCGCCACTCGCCGCGGATGGACATCGGCGAGACCCGGCCTGGCGCGACGGACTCGCCCTGCTGCTCGATCATTTCGACCGGGGGGCCGCGCCGGCGCCGGCGCTCGCGCGGATGGCGAGTCTGCGCGCGAGCGACGCCGACGCCGTGGAGGACCTCGCCGACCGCTTCCTGCATGGCGGCGTCGACCCGGCCGATGCCGCTGCCGCGCTCTATGTAGCGGCCGCGCTGCAGGTCTATTTCACCTGTCTCGCCGCCGCTTTGCCGGGGCCATCCTTGCGGCTGCTGCCGCAGCGCGGGCTCTGCCCTTGCTGCGGCTCGACGCCCATCGCGGGCGTCGTGACCGCGTCCGGCAACACGCCGGGAACGCGCTATCTCTATTGTTCGCTCTGCTCGACGGCGTGGAACCATGCGCGCGTCGTATGCGTCACCTGCGGCGAGTCGCGCTCGCTGACTTTGGAGGGGATCGAGGGCGATTCGGGCGCGGTCAAGGCCGAAACCTGCAACGAATGCCACAGCTACGCGAAGATGCTCTACCAGGCGCGCGATATGGGCGTTGACCCTTTCGCCGACGACCTCGCGACGCTGGGTCTCGATATCCTGGTGGCCGAGGCGGGCTGGTCCCGCCACGCGCCGAATCCGTTGCTGCTGGTCGGCTAGCGTCGCCGCCTCAGAACCTAAACGCGACAGCCAGCAATCCTCCAGCCACGCCAAAGGCCACGACGGAGACCGTGACGAAAGCGAGCACGTGCGGCCGGAACGAGCGCCCGAGCATCGCCAGCGACGGCGCGCTGATCGGGGGCAGCGTCATCAGCAACGCGCCCGCGGGTCCGACGCCCATGCCGAGCGAAAGCATCGCCTGGACGATCGGCACTTCGCCTGCTGTGGGAATGACGAAGATCGCGCCGGCGATCGCGAGCGCGGCGATCCACCCGATATGGTTGCCGATCTCGGGTCCGACATGCGGGAACAGCCAAGCCCGCGCGGCGCCGAGCAGCAGGATCAACACGATGTATTCGGGAAGCAGCCGCACCGCCATGCGCCAAAGGATCTTCATCCAGCGTGCGAATGCGCCCGATGCCTGGCCTTGGCGCGGCGAGCTGCAGACGAGCTGCGCCAGTGCGCTGCGGCGGCTTCCTTCGGCGTGACCATCCGGTTCGCCAGATAGCCGAGCCCGAACACCATCAAAACCCCGAGCACGAAGCCGCAAAGCGGTCCAGTTCCAGCCGAGAACGAAGCCCATGAAGACGAGCGTCGCCGGGTTCAGCACCGTATTGCCGAGCCAGAATGCGATCGCTCCGCCGGGCGACGCCTGACGCTCGCGCAGCCCGACGACGACCGGCGCGGCGCAGCAGGTGCACATCATGCCGGGGATCGCCAGCAAGCCGCCGGCGGCCACGCTGCCGAATCCGGTCTTGCCCAGCGCCTTTGCCACCCAATCGGCCGGCAGCAGCGCCTGGATCGCCGAACCGAGCAAAAGGCCAAGCACCATCGCCTGCCAGATCGCCTTGCCGTAGGCTGCCGCATAGCCGAGCGCGGCTTCCAGCGAGGGCGCCGGCGGGCTCGCCGCCTTGCCCATCAAGATCGACTGGCCGATCGAATGATTCGCCGCCGCCACAAAGGCGCGGTTGTAGTAGGGAAACCACTTCACGTAGAAAAGCCCCGCCACAGCGATCAATAGAAAAGTCATCCATCCCAATGCCGGATTGATTGACCTAGCTGTTGACATTGATCCTCTCGTAGCTGGCTCTTATTGAATGCGGCCGGAATTCCGGAATTAGGGATGAATGAAGAAAGGAGTTGATTTCTGCGGTTTGACAAACTGGGTTCAAAGGTCCCCTATCGCGTCCGCCCGTCATCGACCGTAACCACAAGTCGCTGCGTTGTCGATAGTCACGATCACGCTTTTCAATCCATCCGCGATGGGCGAGAATTGATCGTTAAAGCGTCTCCAATCCCAACGACGATCGGCCGCCAGATGGAAAAAAGTATCGCCATGTCCCAATCTTCCTTTCGCCTGACCGACCTGGCTCATGGCGGAGGCTGCGGCTGCAAGCTCGCGCCATCGGTGCTGCAACAGCTTCTCGCCGGCCAGCCGGAAGCCGGACCCTTTGCGCAGCTTCTGGTCGGCACGGAGACCGGCGATGATGCGGCGGTGTGGCAGATCGACGACCGCCAGTGCGTCATCGCCACCACCGACTTCTTCATGCCCATGGTCGACGATCCTGCGCGATTTCGGCCGGATCGCCGCCGCCAACGCTTTGTCTGATATCTACGCGATGGGCGGAACGCCAATCATGGCGCTGGCCATCCTGGGGATGCCGCTCGACAAGCTGCCGGTGGAGACGGTGCGCGCGATTTTGCAAGGCGGCGCCTCGATCTGCGCCGAGGCGGGCATCGCGATCGCGGGCGGACATTCGATCGATTCTCCCGAACCGATCTACGGCCTTGCCGTGATCGGGCTCTGCAGCCCAGGCGATATAAGGCGCAATTCGGAGGCCCGCCCCGGCGATGCGCTGATCCTGACCAAGGGCGTCGGGGTCGGCATTTATTCTGCCGCGTTCAAGAAGCGCGTGCTGCCCAATGACGCCTACGCCGAGATGATGGCTTCGACCACCTTGCTGAACCGGATCGGCGCCAAGCTGGCGCAGGACAAGGCAGTTCATGCGATGACGGATGTGACCGGCTTCGGCCTGCTCGGCCACGGCCTCGAGCTGGCGCGCGGCGGCGGCGTCAGCCTGGACATAGCCTACGAGCGCATCCCGTTTCTGGCGCAGGCGGAAGCGCTGGCCGAAGCGGGATTCGCCACCGGGGCGTCCGGGCGCAACTGGGCGAGCTATGGCGACGCGGTCGTGTTGCCGCCAGAGCTGCCGGCGTGGAGGCGCACGCTGCTCACCGACCCGCAAACCTCCGGCGGCCTGCTGGTCGCCTGCGCGGTGGAGCGCGCCGAAACGATCCGCGCCGCGATCGAGGCCGCAGGCTATCCAAGCGCCCGGATCATCGGCTCCGTCGCGTCCGGCGAACCGGCGATCCGCATCGGCTGAGGCGGCTCACTGCGCCGTGATCTCTTCGAGCTTCAAGCGAAATCCTTGAGCGTTGAAGAATTCGCCTTCGTTCAGAAGCGTGCGATCCTTTTCAAGACGCCGCACCAGGGAGCCGAGGCGCGCCTTGGCGAGGGCGTCGCTGATCAGCCCCGCCCGGTCGGCCTGGAAAAAGGCGGCGCCGTTCCAGGCGGCGCCGGAGCCGGCGAAGAGCCGCGCCATTTCGGGCCAACTTGTTTCATCGCCGATGACATGGAGATAGGAGGCGCGCAGCAGGGCGACCGAAGTCTCGCCGATTTCGACCAGCACGATGAGCATGGTGAAAGCGCCGACCCGGCGAAATGTCCGGGCGAGCCAGTCGTCGAAATCGGTGGCGCGCGGCGGCGCCGTCACGAGCCTCTCCGGAGCGGGGCTGGCGGAAGAGAGCGGGAGTTGAACCCACCTGAGACAGGCTCGCTGCCCCATTCGGATTTGAAGTCCGAACGCCTCACCAGAGACGATTCTCTTCCGTCGTCGTTGGCCGATGAAACCACTGGAGCGGGATCAGGAAAAGCGGAAACCGGCTTTCCGTCCGCATCCCGTTCTAAGTTTTTGGAATCGATCACGTTCATGACTTTGTAGCGATTCCGTCCAAAGTCATAGTGATCTACGGGCGCGAACAGATCCAGCCGGTGTTTATTGACCCTTCGCAGGTCTCCCTGGCGCAGCGTCACGCCGTGCCGGTCGAAGAAATCGAGGATCTGGATCGCCACCTTGCGGCCATTGGCGAGGCGGTCGCGAAACTGCGCGGCTGCGAATGCGCCGCCTTCCGCGTCCGCCGCCGTCTCTGAGATGATCATCGTCATTTCGTGGATGGTCGGCCGCAGGAAGAAATGGTCGTGCGCGATCTCATCGGCCAAGCCCATCCGCGCGGCGAGCTTGAGCAGGCGCCGGACATCGGGCTCCGGGCGCCGCGTCGCCGCCGCAATGTCGCGCACCCGCGGCGGCCGGAACCGCTCCGCGCCGCCGAGCAGCGGCGCGATCATGCCCCAGGCCGCTTCGTCCTTCGGCGCGAAGCGCGCCGCATGCGTCGCGAGGCGGACGAAAGCTCCGTCGAGAACCAGTTCGCCGTGCCGCGCGGCCCGGCGCAGGGCGATGACGAAGGCCGGCGCCGGCAGCCGAGGCTGCAGCAGTAGCCGCAATTTTTCCCGGCCGATGCCTTGAAGGCCGGGATTGGCGGCATGGTAGGCGGCAAGCTCCTGCATGAGGTTCGCCGTTAAAATCCGCCAGCGGTCTGGCGCGATCGCGATTTTGGACATGCCCGAGTTCGAGAAGGACTAACTCGAGCTGATCGGCGAGCTGCTGCGTCTGCGCGGCCGTCAGGGCGCGGTCCCGCGCAAAGATCGCAAGATCAAAAGCAAAAGGCGGCGCCTCCAGCAGTGCGGCGAAAGCGGTCTGCGGATTCGCGATGGCGAGAGCGGCGCGTTGCGCTTGCCGTTCGGCCGCGCGGCGGCGGCGGGGCGGCGGACGCAGATCAATGAACCGGCCGCCGCCGATCGTGCGCTGGGCCGACGCGTCGCGGATGACATAGCGATCCTGCTGCGCGGCGGCGATCGGCCGGTCCAGCACCAGCTGGACATTGGCCGACGCGCCCGGCTGGAGCGCTTCGTCTCCGAGCAGGACGACATGCGCTCCGACCTCGACCGCCGCGTGATGCAGCCGCACCGGAAACCATTGACCGATCGGCTTCGCCTCGCCCGGCAGCAAGCGCAGCTCGGCATCGATGCGGGCCGTCGGGGCGTGCAATTCGGGATCGAGCACGACGTCGCCGCGCTGGACTATCTCCTTGGAAATGGCTTCGCCGACCAAATTGAGGGCGCAGCGTTGTCCCGCCCGCCCGATCTGCGCGTCGCGGTTCTGGGCGTGCAGCGAGCGGACCCGCGCCGAGCAGACCGGAGGGGCTGATCAGCACATGGTCGCCCACCTGCGCCGACCCGGACAGGACGGCGCCGGTGACGACGACTCCGACTCCGGACAGCGTGAAGACCCGGTCGACCGCAAGGCGGAAACGGGCCTCCGCCGAACGGTCGCCGATCGTCGCGGCGGCCGCGACGAGGCGGGCGCGAAGCTCGTCAACGCCATCTCCAGTCAGCGCCGACACCGGCAGGATCTCGACGCCCTGCAGCGCCGTTCCGGCGGCCGCCGCCCTGATTTCCGCGGCGACCTCGGCGCGGCGGTCGGGCGTCGCGAGATCGGCTTTCGACACGATCGCAAGGCCGCGTCCGACGCCAAGCAAATCGAGGATCGCCAGATGCTCCAGCGTTTGCGGCTTGATCCCGTCATCGGCCGCGACCACGAGCAGAGCGAAATCAATTCCGCTCGCGCCCGCCAGCATAGTGTGCACGAAGCGCTCATGACCGGGCACATCGACGAAGCCAAGAACGGGGCCGGCCACGATCGGCAGATAGGCGAAGCCGAGATCGATGGTCATACCCCGCGCCTTTTCCTCCTTCAGCCGGTCGCAGTCGACTCCGGTCAGCGCTTTGACCAGGGCGGTCTTGCCATGGTCGATGTGACCTGCGGTTCCGATGATCATGACGCCGCATCCCGAAGCTTTTGGCGCGCCTGGCGTTCGGCCGTTGCGATCTCTGTTGGCGACAGCGCCGCGCGCACAACCGTGAGGTAACGCGCGGCGAGGGCGCTGCCGCCAGCCTCGCTGCGCAGCAGCCAGGCGAGCGCGGCCGTCTGGTCGAGCGGCGCGCCCCTGCCGAGATGATGCGCGGCGCCCAGCATGGCTTGCGCGTCGGCGTCGCCAAGCTCGGCCGCGCGCCGCCACCAACAAACGGCCGAGGCGGCGTCGCGCTCGACCCCGATCGCGTTGTGATACATCATCCCCAGCCGGGTCATGGCGGCGGCGATGCCGTTCTCGGCGGCTGCGCGCGCAAAGCGGTGCGCCTCTTTGAGGTCGGCGGGGATCAACTCGCCGTCGAGCAGCATAAAACTCAGCATGTCCTGCGCAGGTCCGTCGCCCTGTTCGGCAGCCGCCCGATAGAGCTCGGCGGCGCGCGCTCCGTCCCGCGCGCCGCCCATGCCCTTGTAATAGGCCGTCGCCAGATTGCGCCGCCCGACCGGGTCGCCGCCCGCGGCGGCGAGCGACAGCCACTTGACGGCGAGGACGGGATCGCGGTCGACCCCCAGCCCCTCCAGAAAGCAGGCGCCGATATTATTTTGCGCGCGCGCGACGCCCGCTTGCGCCAGCGGCCCCCACAGGGCGAGCGCCGCAGCGTAATCGCCGGCGTCGGCCGCCGCGCGCGCCTCGGCCAGCGGATCGGGGCGCGGGCGGCGCCGCCCGGTCAGACGTTCAAGCCAGCGCATGACTGTCCAACGAGGAGAGGGTGGACCGGAAGGCCGCTTCATCGGTCAGGCATCGCAGATCGAGCGTGAGGCCGCCATCTTCGATCCGCCCGATGACCGGCCTTTCGAGGCCGCGCAGGGCCGCGGCCAGCTTGTTCAGCGCCTCGCCGCCGGCGCAGGAACGGATCACTAGCCCGGCGCTGGCGATCGTATCGATCGGCACGGCGCCGGAACCGATCTGGCTGCGGCATTCGCCGACCGTCACCGTAAAGGCCGCGCCGAGCGCCTGCGCGACAGCCGGTAGCAGGCGGCGCGCCGCCGCCGCGATCTCCGCTTGGGGCCGGGCCAGTAGCCGCAGCGTCGGCAGACGCTCGGCGAGCCGGTCGGGATCGCGATAGAGTTTTAGCGTCGCTTCGATTGCCGCCAGCCGGATCTTGTCGACGCGCAGCGCGCGTTTCATCGGATTGCGGTTGACGGCCGCGATCAGGGCGCGCTTGCCGACAATGAAGCCCGCTTGCGGTCCGCCGAGCAGCTTGTCGCCGGAAAAGGTGACGAGCCCTGCCCCCTCGGCGACCCCTTCGCGCGCGGTCGGCTCTTTCGGCAGCCCGTAACGCGCAAGATCGACGAGCGTGCCGGATCCAAGATCGTTCAACAGCGGCGCGTTGGCTTCGGCGGCGATTGCGGCCAGCTCCGCGCCGCCGACTTCGGCAGTGAAGCCTTGAATGCGGTAATTGGAGGTATGGACCTTGAGGATCGCGCCGGTCTGCGCGCTGAGCGCCGCGCGGTAATCCCTGGCGTGGGTGCGATTGGTCGTCCCGACCTCGACCAGCCGCGCGCCCGCCCGCGCCATGATCTCAGGCATCCGGAATGCGCCGCCGATCTCGATCAGCTCGCCGCGCGAGACGATCGCTTCGCGGCCATTCGCCAGCGTATTGAGGCAGAGCAGCACCGCCGCGGCGTTATTGTTGACCACCGTCGCGTCTTCGGCGCCGGTGAGGGCGCAGAGGAGCGCTCGCACGTGGTCGTCGCGCTCGCCGCGCTTGCCCGCCGCGAGGTCGAACTCCAGCGCCACCGGATCGCGCATGGCCGCCACTGCCGCCTCGATCGCCGCCTCGGCAAGCGCGGCGCGGCCGAAGTTGGTGTGCAGCACCGTTCCGGTGAGGTTGAACAGCGGGCGCAGGCCGGAGCTGTCTTCGGCATCCAGCCTGGCGAGCGCCTCGAGCGCCAGCTGTTCTGCGCCGGGGACTGACGCGACGCCGGCCCGCAGCGCGACGCGCGAATCCTCGATTGCCGCCCGGACGGCGCCGGTCGACGCCACGCGGCCGTAGCGCTCCAAGAGCGGCGACGCCGCGGCGGTCTTCAGAACGGCGTCGACCGATGGCAGACCGCGCAGATGAGCGGGCTTTGAACCTTCCATGCGAGTCTCGAATGCCGGGCCATCATGTCTGGACAGCGCCAGCTGATCAAGGGCTACTTTGAGATGGCGCGATGATCGTGGGTACGGTTATGTCTCCGGGCTGTCGATGCGGATATATCGCCGGCCCCGATGTTGTCCGCTGATCTTTTGCCCCGATCACGTTAGCCACGGCTCGCGCGGTGGCGACCATTTCGCGCTATGTCCGCGCTCCGGGTCGCGCCAGCCCACTCTTCCGCAATTAAGTGTGGTAGCCTCGCCTCGTCTCGGCCCTCCCGGGAGAATTGCGATGCCAAGCAAAGCCGCTTCAAGCGTATGGCCCGAACTGCCCTATCCAGCATGGAAGGAGACTTACCAGACGCTCCATCTTTGGACGCAGATCGTCGGTAAAATCCGTTTGTCTCAAGCGTCATGGCTCAATCATTCGTGGCATGTTGCGCTCTACGTGACTACGCGCGGACTGACGACCTCGGCGATACCCTATGGAGAGCGCGCTTTCGTGATCGATTTCGATTTCCTGGACCACCTGCTGCTCGTAGAAACGAGCGATGGCCGACGTTGGCGAATGCCTCTTCAGGCTCAGCCGGTGAAGGACTTCTATGCGGCAATCATGACGGCGTTGGCGGAATTGGGAGTTCCGGTCGCCATTAAGGAAACGCCTTGTGAATTGCCGGATCCAATCCGCTTCAGCAAAGACCGCGTACACGCGTCCTACGATCCCGAATATGCGCATCGATTCTGGCGAGCCCTCCTGCAAATCGATCGCGTTTTGAAGCACTTTCGCACCGGGTTTATCGGCAAGTGCAGCCCTGTCCACTTTTTTTGGGGCAGTTTTGACCTTGCGGTGACGCGCTTTTCCGGCCGTCGAGCTCCGCTCCATCCTGGCGGCGTTCCCCATCTCAGCGACGCGGTCGTGCGCGAGGCCTACTCGCACGAAGTGAGCAGCGCCGGCTTTTGGCCTGGCGGTGGCGCAATCGATTATCCAGCCTTCTATTCTTACGCTTATCCTGCGCCTTTGGGCTTCCAATCCGCCCCAGTCCGTCCGGCGTCTGCGTTCTTCAGTAAAGAGCTGCAGGAGTTCATTCTTCCCTATGACGCCGTGCGAATCGGGACAGCGCCGGATGAGGCGCTCCTTGAATTTTTGCAATCCACCTATGAGGCGGCGGCTAATGCGGCCAGATGGGACCGCGGCGCCTTTGAGCGCCCATTAGGACAGAGAGACCGCCCGCCGACCATCGCTTGAAAACCCCCATTCGGGCCTGTCGCGTAGAGTAGCGTTGCTGCTGAGATGAGAGACAGAGGAGAAGGGTCTGAATGGCTTGGGTCGATGTTATGTCCCTGGCGGAGCTAAAGGCAAAAGGCAAAGCCGTCGTCAGACGCGCCGGACGCCAGATCCTTCTGCTGCACAATGGCGCCGATGTCTTCGCCTGCGCCAGCCGCTGCCCGCATGAGGGCTATCCGTTATCCGAAGGCGTGCTGCAGGGCTGTGTGCTGACCTGCAACTGGCATAATTGGAAGTTCGATCTTTCCTCCGGCGCGACACTTATTGGCGGCGACGAGCTGACGCTTTATCCGGCGAAATTGGAGGCCGGACGCATCTTTCTCGAGGTGGCACCGCCTGATCCATCCCGCCGCCGCGACGAGATTTTGCGCAGCCTCGCGCGGGCTTTGGAAGATGACGACGCGAGCCGCCTGGTGCGCGAAGCCGCCCGGCTGCAAAGCCTCGGCGCGGACCCCGCGGACGCGGTTCGCCATGCCATCCGTTGGCTGGTGGAGCGGCTCGAGTTCGGCATGACGCACGCGCTCGCCGGCGCGCCGGACTGGCTTTGCCTCGATGACGGCGCGACGGCGGCGGACGAGAAGCTCGCGGCCCTGGGCGAAATTCTCGGCCATATCGCCGAGGATGGGCGGGGCGGCAAAAGCTTTGCCTTCCCGGCGGGCGAACTGGAATGGTCGGAGGCGGCTTTCCTCGAAGCGATCGAAGCCGAAGACGAGCCCCGTGCGATTGCGCTCGCGCGCGGCGCCCTGGCGGCCGGCCTGACCATCGACGACCTTCTGCCATCCCTCGCCACGGCGGCGCTGGCCCATTACAACGATTTCGGCCATTCCCTGATCTACAGCGTCAAGGCCGCCGAGCTGGCGCATCGCCTGGGCCCCTCTGTTGCGGACCCGCTTCTGCTCTCGCTGACGCGAAGTCTGGTCCATGCGACGCGCGAGGATCTGCTCCCCGAATTTTCGACCTACTCCGCGCGGCTTACGGCCTGGGGCGAAGCGACGGCGCCCGACCCGCCCCTCGATGCAGCGAGTTTGTTGGGCTGTTCGCCGAAGGTGACGATGCGCGCGGTCGCGTCATGGGGCGCGCTTTATCCGCCAGAGCTGATTTTTCCGGTCATGGTCGAGGCCGCGGCCTGGCAGCTTCTGCACGCCGACGAAAGAATCTTCAACCGCGCCGACGGCAAGCTCGCGGATAATGTCGGCTGGCTCGATTTCACCCATGCGCTGACCTTCGCCGAGGCGGCGCGCACGGCGGCCGGGCTAAAGTCAGGGCTTTGGCCAGCCGCCTTGCTCCAGCTCGCCTGCTTCATCGGACGCAACGCGGCTTACGCCGATGCCGAGCTGGACACGGCGGCTTTTGCTGTCGACGATGTCGCCGGTTTTCTCGCCTCGAGCGTCGGCGCGCTGTTCGATCACGGGCGCGACCGCTTCATCATTTCCGTGCATTTGTTGAAGACCCTGCTCGCTGGCAAGGCGCTGATCGCAGCCTTGCCGGATCACGGACCCTTGCTGGCCGCTTCCTTGAACCGTCTCCTGCACGCCCGCATGAAGGGTCGCCACGTGTTGCGTACGGCGCGTCAGATGCTGGCGCTGGTCGGGGAGGAATAGAGGCTTGGCCATATGTGGGCGGTTGGCCGGAATTCGACGAACAACTGCGATACGGTCCCGGCGCCTCGGCGATGGATCTGGTTATAAGCAGCGAGCGGACGCGATGGCCGCCTCGCGGGCAAAGGATTTGCCGTGTCACTGCTGGTCGATGGGGCGCGTGCGGTCGAGCGCTCGGTCGATTTTGCTCGCCATGATGAAATCGTTCTCGTGCAGCCCCTTGATCTTTTTGGTGCTCAAGGAGACGGTGGCATAGCCCCAGCCGAAGCTGATGTCGGGGTGATGGCCTTCGATCTCGGCGAGTTCGCCGACTTCCTGAACAAAAGCGAGCGCTTCCCGGAAATTTCGGAATCGAAAGGTCCGCTGGATGCGAGGGGCATCGTCACCCAGCTCCCATTTGGGAATCTGCGCTTGGAACCGTTGGGCTTCATCTCGCGTGAGCGGCGGGACGCCGCCGCGGCAAGGCGTGCATGGTTTCTCCGCAAGAGTTTCGCTCATAACAGTGGTCCCCAAGCCAATTTCTAGTTCTAGCGCCAAAGGCGACAGCGCGCGAGCGCCGCACCATTTCGCGCGCCGCTCGCCAGCACGTCGTTAGCGTTAATTTAAGATGTACAAGCTTATCCAATTAACTCCTCGATAAGCATTTTTCTCGAGCTCGGGTGGGTTCAATGATGCATGAAGTCTGTGGAGCCAAGGCTGAGGTCCTCGATCCGAACCGGGCCGGCGGGGCGGCGCGGCAACAGCCCTGGCCCCCTGTCGGGCGCCTTTTTTCCGACTACGGACTCGACGGTATTCTCGACGCCTTTCCCAATCTGGCCATTACCCCGTCGCCGCTTCCCTTTGGCATCAGCGAGGTTTCCCACGGCGATCGCATCGCGCCAGTGACGGAGGAGGCGGCCGATGCGACTCCCTTCGCATCGCTGTTGCATTTCAAGAAGGAGACCAATGCCGCTCAGCCGCGGGTCTTGATTATCGCACCCATGTCGGGCCATTTCGCGACTCTGCTGAGGCCGATGGTCAAGACCATGTTGCCGCACCATGACGTCTACATCACGGACTGGCGCAATATTCGCGACGTGCCGCTCGCCGCGGGTGAATTCGGCTTGGACGCCTTTATCGATCACGTCATCCACTTCCTGCGCGTGATTGGGCCGGGCTCGCATGTCGTCGCGGTCTGGCAGTCTTGCATCGGCGCGCTAGCCGCGGCCTCGATCATGGCCGAAGACGGCGATCCGGCGCAGCCGCGCAGCATGACCTTGATCGCGGGCCCGATCGATACGCGCATCAATCCGACCAAAGTCAACGAACTCACCCAGACCAAGCCGACCGCGTGGCTCGAAAGAAATGTGATCACCGACGTGCCCCCTTTATTCGAGGGCGCGCGGCGAAAGGTCTATCCGGGGTTCATGCAGCTTGCCGCTTTCGTGAGCACGAATCCGGAGCGGCATATACAAGCGTTCAGGGATATGGCGCAAGCTCACGCCGACAATGACATGACCAAGTTTCAGTTCATCAAATCATTTTATGAGGAATATTTTGCGGTCATGGATTTGCCGGCGGAATTCTATCTGCAAACCGTGCGAGCGGTTTTTCAGGACCATCTCCTCCCGCTCGGCAAGCTCGATGCGCACGGAAGGCCAGTTAAGCCCGGCGCTATCAGGCGGACCGCGCTTCTGACCCTCGAAGGCGAGCGGGACGAAATATGCGGCCTGGGGCAAACGCTCGCCGCGCAAGACCTCTGCACCGGCCTGCGGCAAAATATGAAAGCGCACCACGTGCAGACGGGCGTCGGCCATTTCGGCCTGTTCTGCGGGCGCCGTTGGACCCAGGAAATCTATCCGAAACTCCGCGATTTCATTGAGATGAGCAGCGGCATCGTCAAACCGGGCCGCCGCTCGGCGCGGTCGGCCACCGCCGCGGCCGCCGCGTCGGGGCCGGCTTAGAAGATGGGCTTTCGCGGCGACGACCTCTTCTTCGCCGATCATGCTGTTCCTGCCAAGGCCGGGAAGGCGCGCGAGCGTCGCGAAGCCGTCCATGGACGTCAGCGCCCGTTCTCGACTCAGGCGACGCGGGTGACGCTCGTCCCAAGGGCGTCGAGGTTCGCAGCGCACACTGCAACCTGATCGACCGGTTCCAGCCGGAAGACCAGGCAGCGACGCGCTCGACGACGGCGGCTCCAGCGTGAACTTCGCACATTTCTTGCTTGCGAGCGCGGACGCCGTTGTGGGAGCCAGGGGCGGGACCGGCGCGCAGCCGCCCGCGGCGTGATGCGCCGCTAACGAAAAGTTGAGGCCTCGCCAATCGCGATGTCACAATGCCCGCGCTATATTATTGTCAGCCGGCTGCAAACAATATCGGAAACGCCACATGAACTTACAGAGATATCGCGCCGTTCGGCGCAAGGTCCGCGGCAAAACAGAGGCGGAACGCAATATGGAATTTGTCCGCATAATAAAGGCAGGGCACGCGGCTAATAGCGCGGTTTATGAAAGTGCGAGAAAGTCGGGACCTAATCCAAAGCTGGCGGAGATAATTCTCAATGCCTGTCATTTGCGGCGCCCAATCGCGGCCCGTCTTTCCAAACTGGGCAGTTACGATTGGGCCATTTAGGCTAAAGGACGGCCTTTCAGGGTCCCGGGAATGGTTCTTTCATCAGGCGACGTGGGCACGCCTGCTTCGCTGGTCAGCAGTGGCGCCAGACGTTGAGCGAGCGCTTAAGTGAGATGATGCCGGTCGCGTGATTGCGCCGTCCATGTTTCGACTATCCATAATACCGTCCGCTCGCGCCGATAACTACCGTAACGAGGCCCAGGACGAGGTTGGCGGTTACCAGAAGACGGAAGCGACCGCTGGCCTCCCCAGCCGCGGCCCAGTCGGTAGCGCTTACCGCCCGGCAAAAACGCTGCCAAGGCGCGAAGTAGAGATAGGCATAGATCGCCATCATTAGTAGCCAGTAGCGGCGGTTGCCACGGCCGTCTGCCAAACCCCCTATCGGCGGACAAAACGCTGTAATAAGTTCTCACATCGTCCAGTCCAAAACCCGTCAGGTCATGTCTTCAACAAGCCGGGCTGGTTCCGCGGGATGAGCGCCCTAGCTCGATTAAGTGCGGTTTTGACAAACGCGGGGGAAGCCTCGGGTCCGCCGCTGCTTTTTGGACTGCGGCTATGGGCCTCGGTTTGTCTAGCTCTATACGTCGCCTTCTGGCTCGAGCTCGACAACGCATATTGGGCCGGCACCACCGCCGCGCTCGTCTGTCAGCCACAGCTTGGCGCTTCGCTGCGCAAGGGGTGGTACCGCATGATCGGCACCTTGATCGGCGCCGTGGCCATCGTGGTTCTGACGGCATGGTTCCCGCAAAACCGACCCCTGTTTCTCGTCGGGCTGGCGTTGTGGGGCGCCGCATGCGCTCTCGTCGCCACGCTTTTGCGCAACTTCGCGTCCTACGCGGCGGCGCTGGCAGGTTTCACGGCCGCGATCATCGCAGCCGACGAGCTCGGCGCGACCGGCGGCCCGGACGCAAATGCGGTCTTCCTGCTCGCAGTCTACCGCGCCAGTGAGATCTGCATCGGCATAGTAAGCGCCGCCATCGTTCTCGCCGGGACTGATTTAGGCGGCACCCGGCGTCGGCTCGTCGCGTTATTTGCAGCGCTCGCGGCTGAAGTCATGGGCCGGTTTAGCGGCATGCTGGCCCTCGCGGGGCCGGACCTGCCGGAGACCCAACCTGCTCGGCGCGCGCTCGTCCGACGCGTCATCGCGCTCGACCCGGTCATCGACGTGGCGATCGGAGAGTCCTCCGAGCTTCTTTATCATTCGCCGGTGTTGCAGACAGCTGTGGATGGTTTATTCGCCGCATTGGCCGGCTGGCGCACGGTGGCGTTGCTGCTGGCGTGGCTCCCGGACGACGAAGCTCGGCAGGGGGCGAATGCCGTCCTGCAAAACATTCCGCAGGAGCTGCGATCGGCGGAGCACGGCGTGCCGCCGGGCTGGATCGCCAACCCCATCATCCAGCGCCGGGCCTATGAAGTGGCGGTGCGGACGTTGATCGCTGCGCCAGCCAGCACGCCGTCGCTGAGGCTGCTCGCCGACCAGACGGCTAGGGTGCTCGACGGCATTTCGAATGCGCTCAACGGGCTCGCGCTGCTTGTCGGGGCTCCTGCTCGGTCCGTTCCTCGCTGCCGTGGCTTCCGGCTCCGCGTGCCTGATTGGCTGCCTTCTCTCGTCAATGCGGGGCGCGCGTTCATCGCGATCGGCATGGCCGAGATCTTCTGGATCATGACCGAATGGCCGAATGGCGCCTTCGCCATTACCTTCACCGCGATCGGGGTTCTCCTGTTCGCGCCGAGAGCCGACGAGGCTTACGCTGGCGCCATGGGGTTCATGGTCGGCACCACCCTTGCCGCGGTTTTTTCGGCGGCTATCGCGTTTGCGGTGCTGCCGGGGCTTGAGACCTTCGAGGCCTTCAGCCTCGTCATTGGTCTTTACCTGGTTCCCGCTGGCGCTTTGATGGCCCTATGGCCGACGGCGATGTTTGTCGCCATGACCGGCAATTTCGTGCCGCTCCTCGCGCCCGTGAACCAGATGAGCTATGACACCGTGCAGTTCTACAACGTCGCGCTGGCGATTGTCGCAGGCAGCGGCGCCGCGGCTGTTTCGTTTCGCTTGCTGCCGCTGCCGTCGCCCGCGGTTCGGACCCGGCGGTTGCTGGCGCTGACCTTGCGTGATCTGCGCCGTCTGGCGACGGGTCCTATCTCCCCGGCGCCCGGCGATTGGAACGATCATATATACGGCCGCCTCGGGGCTTTACCGGACGTGGCAGAACCGTCGCAGCGCTCGCAGCTCATGGCGGCGCTATCCGTGGGCGACGGGATCATTCAACTTCGCCGCATCGTCCCCCGGCTTGGGCTGGGCTCGGACCTCGACGCAGCCCTCGCTACCTTTGCGCTGGGAAAAAGCGCGATCGTGACCGCACAGCTTGCCCGGCTCGATGACCGACTCGCCTCGCTTCCTGACGGCCGCTCAGGCGCGCCCCTTGTTTTCCGGGCGCGCGCGAGTATCCTCGTGATCTCGCAGGCGCTTGTCGAGCATGCCTCTTATTTTGACGCAGGATAGCCCGGGTGAGGTTCACCGAGATTAACGTGCTCGGCGTCTACGTAGCGCCGATGTCGCTGATGATGGTGGCGTCTTGGTTCGTCACGATCGCCCTGCGCCGGGTTGCGAGCTACTTCGGCTTGCTACGGTACGTTTGGCATCCGGCGCTATTCGTGTCTGCCGTTTACATGATCGTGCTATCGTCGATGGCGCTTATCGTTGCGCGCTTACCTGGCCATGACTGATGCTCAAACCACCGCGAAGAGCTCCAAGGCGGCAGATAAACGCGACGCTGTCTGGTCCCCCGAGCCGCCTGCCCGCCATGAGGTCAAGGCGCGCCTAAGGATCATTCCTGTTTTGATCACTCTCGCGATGGTCGCGCTTGCGGTGCCGCTCGGTTGGGCGATGTGGGACGCATACATGGGCGCACCCTGGACGCGCGACGGCACGGTGCGCGCCTATGTCGTCACCATGGCGCCCGAGGTCGCCGGGCGAATCGTCGAGTTCCCGGTCGCCGACAATCAGTTCGTGCACAAGGGCGACTTGTTGATGGTGATCGACCCAAGGGACTACCGAATCGCCGTCGACCGCGCCGGAGCGGCTGTGAAGCAGGCCGAGGCCAATGCGCGGAACGCGGAGATCGAATCACAGCGCCGGCAGAAGCTGAACCAGCTGGCAGTAACCGTGGAGGAGCAGCAAAGCTATGCGACGACGGCGGTTGCAGCCCAGGCGCAATATCAGCAAGCTTTGGCCAACCTGGACCAAGCGCGGGTCAACCTGGAGCGGACTCAGCTCCGCTCTCCGGTCAACGGGTGGGTGACGAATTTGCTGGCGCAGCTCGGCGATTACGCAAATGTCGGACAAAATATAATCTCTGTCGTCGACGCCGATTCATTCTGGGTTGACGGCTATTTCGAGGAGAGCAATCTCGCCTCGATTACTAAAGGCGACCCTGCGCAGATCAAGCTTCTGGCCTACAGCAAGATTTCTTCGTGGCCATGTCGACAGTATCGCGCGCGGCATCAACGTCCCGAATGCGCAAGCCAACCAGCAGGGGCTTGCTACAGTCAACCCGATCTTCACTTGGGTGCGCCTTGCCCAGCGCATTCCGGTGCGCATTCACATCGATGAGGCGCCGGAGGGGGTGATCCTTTCGGCCGGGATGACGGGCACCGTGCAAATCGATCCTCGACCCAATCCGCGAGCCAAGTGACCGAGGTTGGGCGCATAACGTGTCGGCGCACGCTCGACTGCTGGTCGTCACGGGGCCGCCACCGCCTAGGTGAAGAGCGGCTGGCGGGTTGATCCAGGAGAGCCTGCGCGGCACCCATGACAACGCCCTCCCAAGGATTGAGGCTTTGGACGCCATCTTACGGCTTTTCGATTGACGGGCAACACAAGGCTCATCCATGCTGCCGAACAGCCAGCTGAAGGCGACCCAGTCGTAAGCGGGGAACGGAACACATCGCAGCGACCGCTGCCGCGGTGACAATCATCATTTTTGAACGCAGCTCACGCTCTAAACGGTCAATCCGCGCGGCGCGAGAGACGAAGTCCGGAAATTCGGGTGCATGGCGCTGATTCTCAATGGAAAACAGCGCAAAGCCGCCACCAAAATCCATCGGATTTGAGTCACAGCCCCGTTTTCTGGCCCTCTGGCTCGTCCTCAGCCTAGTAGCGGGGCCGGCGACCCTCTGGAACTTTTACGGAAATCGGCTTAAGTTCCTAGCCACCGCATAATGCGTGCGGCACAACCGCCTCCCGGGCGTTGCGATCGCGGCTGAGGACCATGATTTTCCATGACAAAAAACAACTTAAATCAATACATTGTCTGGATATCGGTCCTGACTTTTCTATTTATGATCAGCCTCGTTATTTTACCTTATAACGCCACGGAATATTTTCGTGGGTTCATGGCATACGAGGACGGGAACGTTTACTTCAACCGAACCAACAACTTGAAAGGAGCTTTTGAGTTTTACCGATATGCAGGATATGTAAGCTTTATACCACAAGTTCTATCCTACATTTATTCCTTCCTACCCTATTTGCTACAATCATTTTGCTATGCCTTGACGGCTCTTCTCGCGGGATTGTGGATGTTTTATCAGTTTAAGGCGATTCTTATCGACGCGGGCGTACATCCGCGTCTCGCCTTTGGCGTGGGGCTTGCCACAGCCGCCTGCCTACATTTCCTCTCCGAGGATTTGTATCTGAACTTGACTCATCTAATTTGGCCAGCCCTATTAGGCGCTTCCATCTATGTGGTGCGGATTGCGCTTGCCGGCGCCAAACCACAGTGGTTTGCGACAATCCTCGCCTCGATGAGTTTCGCCAGCCATCCCTTAGCAGTTGCCTCCTTGCCTGTCATAGGCGTGGGCCTTTATGCGAGCCGCGCGAGGCTCACGGCGTTCATTCCACACGCCATGGCAATCGTTCTTGGCATCCTGTTTGTCATCAATTTCACGGACACTTCGCAAACCGCGGCAAGCTTCTACGCCATACTGAAAGCGTTCAGGTTCCCGGAGCAAGGTGATATGTATTTCGCGTTTTACTTTGTCACAAGAATTTTACCCATCATCATCATATTGGCGGGGATCGTGGCCGGGTTCGTCAAGCTGCCGGGCCTCATGAGAGCGGGTTTTACGCGAGCCGCGACGGTCCTTTCGGCAAGCTTAATTCTTATACCTATCTATCTCGCCCTGCATGTTGCGAGCGCCCGTTTCGCGGATGGTTACATCGCAGAACGGTATTTCACGCCAATGGTTACTTTCGCAATTGTATCGCTAACAGTATCATTTGTGCGGGCCCCCGGGCTCATGGCCATTGGGCAGCGGCTCGAACGGATCGACAGCGCCCGAGCGCACGCTTTTCTTGCTGTCTGGCTCGTCATGAGCCTCGTGACAGGCTCAGCGATTTTTTGGACATTTTACGCAAACCGGCTTCGGTTCCTGGCGACGGCGCAATGCGTGCATGAAGAGGGTTCTCCCGGCATCGCGATCGCGGCGGAACCAAACGAATACACACTGGTGATCGCGAATGGACTCGGCGGCGCCACCCAATCGAATACAGATGAAAGGGAATCAATGTTTCTCACGCCCTCACCCGAGCTTTTGGAACGGCTTCAACGCTCCTGTCCTGGAATTCAGCCATCCTATTTTCAGGCCCTCCGGAGCGCACGTATCTACGGCGCCAAAGCGTTCTGATAAGGGCGGGCAATTCATAAGTTCAACTTCTTGAACAGCCTTTGTCTTTGATAACCTGGGCACCGACGATCTGCGATCTTACGCCGCCGCAGCCCATGATCTCGGGCTCGCAAAGACGTCATGAATGCCTCGGATTTTGCCCGAGGACACCTACTTCTGAATCACGTATGCGGAATAACTCATTTCTGTCCACGCACCTGGCGCGGCGAGCGTCTGATCATCTGAATTCGCAGGCGAAGGGAATTCTTTTCCAGGCCAAAGCGGCTTATTTAGAGGAGCTACAGTTACGCGAATACGGATCTTCGATTTTCCCTGTGTGAGATGGATCGGCAGAATAAACTCATCGTCTCTAAACCGGAATTGTCCACCAGTGACTGCCAATGCATACCTGAAGTCAAAAGAATATGACTGGCCCTGATAAACTCCAGAGTAGGGCATTCCATAAAGTTCTTCGGGCTCGAGACCATACTGTGCGGCCGTATGCGTGTTCATTATACTTAGATAAGTTGTAGATCCGGGCGTTTTCCATATTCCCGCGGCTTGAAACTGCGGATTGCTAGCGAGAGCTGATGAGCTCACATCTGCGACCTCGAGGAGCGCTCTTTGATCGGGAAACCCATAGTCGAGCATTCGACGCAAAACCATTCCGTAATTGTTGGGATCAACCCGGAGATCGAACTGGGAACTACCTTTGACGAACCGAGAACACGCAGTAAATTTTGGGGCAATAAATGGACCTTGCTCATAATTGGATGTAATAGAATAGGGGGGTGAAAGATTGACGCCCCGATACTGGTGAGCTGCCTCACTCGTGGAATTTCCAATCGTGAGTTGGTCGGTCAAAACAAGGCTCGCTTTCGGAACGCCATACCAGTAGACCACGCTTTCATAATGCTCTACGGACGTGTCTGTACCGCCATGCTCTATGCCGACGCGGGCGTGCGCGCCAAAAGGCATGAGATCAGCGACCAGGAGTTGGTACTCAGATTCAATGAGATCGTTCCGGCAATATGCCGCCATGATCGAGGTGTTAGGATTTCGGCAACCAGCCAGTGTTCTTCCGTAAGTCTGGCCAACCGGATGCCCGATGAGCGGAAGGCTGGTCCGCAAGCCGTTCAGCCAGTAATCTCCGCCGCCACCCCACTCCTCTGTGCCTGTCCCCTGTACCTGCGCGGTTTGACTATCGTCGAAGAAAAACCTTGGGTCTCCCTCGAGTGTGGATAGATTTGCATTGTGACTAAACGTAATGACGGTTCCAACAATATGCCCTGACCAGTGCCCGCCACCTTCAACCGTCTCGGTGTCGAGCATCGTGAGATCAATTCCCATCCACTCTTTAGCGGCCGTCGGTCGGCTCAAGTCAAACTCTCTGTAGGTCGCGTGGAAGTGCGCCATTTTAGAAAATTCAAAGGGATCCAAGTTGCTGCGATACTTCACTTGCCAGAACACATTGGGAATCGTGCTCGCATCGGGATCAGAAGGACTAACCCCCGAGAGCTCTATCTTTGCGCTTGCACCGAACGGCATCGGAAAGTAGCAATTTAACAATACGGCGCTCGGAGTGTACTGAATATTTACCAACAGGGCTTTGACCAAATAGCCGGGAATGTGATCTCTTTTAAAGAGAGTGCCCGCCCCAAAGAACAGCGCAATGGGCGCATCGATGGAAGGTTGACTTGAACGATCCCAGGTGACCCTGAGCCTGGCGCGAGACAGTGCTAGAGGATTTAGATCGTTATCATCCCGGGGAATTGAAATCGATATGGCGCGAATCTCTGAAGGAGTATTCACGCTCAGTTGTGCAAGTTGAACGACATTTCCAGGCGCCAAGCTTTCTACTGTGCCTGAGACGGTTTTGAGCGTCATTGGATCGCTCGCGCTCGTTTGCGCGCTGATATCAGTTCCAGCGGCATTCAAGAGCGCATTGGTGCCCGCCAACTGAGCCGAATCGAAGTTGCCATCCCATTTATTCACAGGAGACGAAGTTGGAAAATCCGGTACCAGCTTGTGCAATATGAAATATCCCGTGGCGTAGAAAATATGCTCGTAACCTATCTTGATGGTCGATTGATAAGGGATCGGAGCCCATGACACCCCGGATCCAGCGGTGGTGTTCCAGTCCAGCGCAAGCGGCGGGGACAGGAGACCCGAAAACAACTCAAAGGGAGCGA
Source organism: uncultured Alphaproteobacteria bacterium (assembly GCA_963789645.1). GTDB lineage: Bacteria > Pseudomonadota > Alphaproteobacteria > Rhizobiales > Beijerinckiaceae > Methylocapsa. The sequence goes on from CAWBLM010000016.1 coordinate 338,961, forward strand.
TTCCAGAATTGGAGTTCGTTGGGTAAGGATTCACCGTCCCGGAACTTTGAAACGCGAAGTCCTGGCCGTCGTCAATAATGTGCATGGGGGTTCCATGCCAGCGATTCTGTCGCGAAAAATAGAGGTATCCTGGGCCACCCTCCTCGTCGACGATCACGTTTAAGTTCGTCGATTTGTAGCTGGGGGCAACTTCTTGGCGATAAAAGTTTCCAGAGTCGTCATTCCCACCATTCCTGTTGGCGGTGCTGATCATGTGAGCTCGGACTCCAAGCCGTAGGTAGGGCATCTCAAACCAATTTGTATATGCATCAAGCCCTACAGGTGTTGCATGTAATGTATTGGTCGTAATCGCTTCCTCTACTGGAAAGGATACACCAAGACTATGGTTGTTCATGTCGCTTTCAGCAACTCGATTTACCCGAGCGCTGGGCGTGTGATTCCCCTTTGTCGCGATCCACGTGGATCCTCCTGAATTTCCGTTGTTTGGCGTGAGCTGCACCGACGCGTTGGGACTCGTCGAAACGGCGGTGACGACGAGGTCAGGCAACGGGGCTTGAGTCGATGCAAATGAATTCAATGTAATGAGCTGTGAAAAGATAGAAAGCGCGATTGCGACCCACATATTTCCACAATTCATGAACGTAGCCTATATTTTAGCCGGCATTCTTCAGATAACTCCGGTTGGGCTTTGGTGCAACCGGCAGAGGAGCGGCATATTTGCTGCAATGTTGCCTTTGATAGAAGCGAACCCGGATGCTGAGGATAGATGATACTGGGCATGAAGCTGGAAAATGGGCGCTGTCAAGTTCAACGCCGTCGTCGCGGGCGCCTTGCAGAGCGTCGGCTCAAAGTCTGAGCCGTTTGAAAATCGGTTCTGGAATGAGTTTGATAATCGTCATGACGATCAGCCAGATCGGCTTCACATAGATGACGTCGCGCGGGCGCACCGCCGTCGCGCGATAGATCGCCTCCGCCACTTGCGCCGGTCCGGCCGTCAACAAAGGCGGCAGTTTCATGCCGGCGGTCATTTTCGTGCGCACGAAACCCGGCTTCACCGTCACTACGCGGATCTTGGTCTTGCCGAAGCGGTTGCGCAGCCCCGACAGAAAAGCGCTCAAGCCCGCTTTGGCCGCGCCATAGACATAATTCGAGGAGCGTCCGCGTTCGCCGGCAACGGAGCTGACGCCAACAATGACGCCCTCCCCTCGCGCGCCGAAGCGCTCGGCGATGAGGCCGAGAAGCAGGGCCGGACCCTCGAAATTCGAGCGCATGACGAGGCTCGCGTGAGCCAGATCCGTTGCGGCTTTGGATTGCTCCCCGAGAAGCCCGATGACGCAGACGACCGCGTCCGGCAAACCCTCGAGGCCAGCGATAAAGGCTTCAAAGGCGGAGCTGTCGAGAATGTCGATAGCGTGCGCGGAGGTTTTTGCGCCGGTTCGCGTCTCTATATCGGCGGCTTCGCGCTTCAGGGACGCGGCGTCGCGGCCGGCGAGGGCCGTCCGCCATCCAGCCTGCGCAAAGCGCAGCGCCGTCGCTCGCCCGATGTCGGATCCGCCGCCGAGCACGAGAAGGAACTTGTCATTTTGCATGGGTCAGCGTTTCCGTTCAAATGCCGAGGCGATCCGAGAAGTCTCGACGCGACATGGCGCTCCGCCCCAATCTCCCGCCTGATCGTTCGGAACTGTTCGAGCTTGGGGTAACCCGCCTCAAACGTCGCGCACGACTGACTTGCGTCTTTGGCGAGGTAAATCCGTCCGCCCGCGGCAGTAACGATTGCGTCGATTTCGTCCAGAAAATCGAACACGCCCCGATCGATCGCAAGATCGAGGGCGAGCGTAAAGCCCGGCTTTGGAAAGGACAAATGCCCTTGGCCGGCCGCGCCAAGCTTCTTCAGCACCGCCAGGAAGGAGCCGTTTCCGCGCTTGGCAAAGCGAGTCAAAATTTCGCCGATCGCCGCCTGCGCGCATTCAGCGCCGATGACGCTTTGATGCTGCAGAAAGCCGCGCCGCCCATAGATTCTGTTCCAGTTCAAAACGCCGTCGAGCGGAAAGAAAAAGGGATCGATCGCATTGAGGAATGGCGCCGCCGCTTTCGTGGCGCCTTTGCGGAAATAAACTTCGTTGAAGGCGCTGACGCTCCAGCGATTGAGGGTGATGCCCGGCAGATCGATCGGAACGCTGAGATGGCGTCCCGAGTGCCGCCGGGCTTTGCGTTGCGATCCTGTGGCGAGAACTCTCGACTTCGGCTTTCAATGCGTGCCGGCCGAGATGGACCAGCGAGCGGCCGAGCGATGGGCCTCTGGCGAGGCAATCGATCCACGCCGCGGAATAGGGCTCTTCGTCGCGCTCGGTCAGCGCGGCGATGGCCTCTGCGAGATTGTGCGCGACGACGGTCTCCTGCCTGATCCAGGCGGTTTCGATGCGGATCAGCTTGAAAGTCGCAGCGAGAATGACCCCGGTAAGGCCCATGCCGCCGATTGTCGCGGCGAAAAGATCGGGGTTCTCCTGCGCCGAACAGGTCGTAACCTCGCCGTCCGGCAAGGCGAGCTTCAAAGCTTCGACATGGTCGCCGAAGCTGCCGGCGCCATGGTGATTCTTGCCGTGAACGTCGGAGGCGATCATCCCCCCGACTGTCACGAATTGCGTTCCTGGAACGACAGGCGGGAAAAAACCTCGCGACAGGAAGGCGGCGATGATGTCGCTGAGCACGACGCCGGCTTCGACCGTCAACCGTCCATTGCTGGCGTCAAAGTGTTGAAAGCGATCGAGCGGCAGGACGCTGACTGAGGAGGTGACGCCGATCGCGGCGTCGCCATAGGCCCTGCCGGCGCCGCGGGGTATGAAGCCCGCGAGTTGACGCTGCAATCGCGCCGCCTCGAACTGGCTGTGCGGCTCGAACACCCGCGTCTCGAAGCGAGGATAGCGGCCCCAGCCGGTCAATTCCACGACCGCGCCCCCGCGTGGCGTTCTGCTTGATCGAGGGCCTTACGATTGCGGCTCTGTTTGAAAGTGAAGGTGCGGTCGAGCAGATATTTGGCGAAATTGCCGATCGCCAGCCCGATCACGGCGCCAACGTATTTGGCGGTATTGGTGCCCCAGATGGCCAGAAATCCGATCTCAAAGCCCCAGAACACCAGGGTCATCGCGACGCTGAAAGAACCGTAGAGGAAGATTTTGCGGGCCTCCTTTGCGGCGCCGTCGTAATCGTCGAAAAAGATCCAGCGCTTGTCGAGCAGATATTTGACGACGAAGCCGACGCCGGTTCCGGCTAATATCGAAAGCGCCAGAGGCTCAATCGGCGCAATCGCAAAGACGATCGCCTGCGCGCCGAGATTCATGGCGCCGGCGATGACGGCGAAAAGAAGGTAGCGCGCGGCGATCGCCGCCGGACGCTCGCCGCCGGATAATCTCCTCGAGGGCGCGTTAGTCATATCGGCGATCACATCGCGGCCAGCATGATGCCCGCAATCAGGGCGCCGGCGATGTAGCTGATGCGATCTTTCAGGGCGAAGACGATCGGATCGTCATGGACGAGGCGGCGATGCGCGAGCATCAACATGCGGCTGAACCAATACATCAGAACGGGACAGACGAGCCAAAGGAACTGCGGATGGCGGTAGAGCGCGTGCACGGCGTCGGACGACACATAAAGCGCAAAAACCGTGACTGCGTTGAACCCCGCGGCGGCGGCGAGCGCGGCGACGATCTGCATGTCGCCCAGTTTGTAATCGCGGTTGCTCGGGTCCGGCAACTCTTTGTCGAGGCGCGTCGCGAGTTCGATATAACGTTTGATCAGCGCCAAAGAGGTGAAGATGAACATCGAAAAAGCGATCAGCCATTCCGACAAGGGAACGGCGATCGCGGCGGCGCCGCCGATGACGCGCAAGGAGTAGAGCATGGCGAGAGCGACGACGTCGATCAGCATCTTCGCCTTGAGCCAGCAGCTGTAGGCGTTGGTCAAGGCGAAGTAGAACAACAGCACGCCGAGAAACGGCCACGACGCCGAGGCTGCGACGCCGACCGAGGCCAAAAACAGAAGCGGCATGGCGATGACGCCCTGCTTGATCGGGATCGCGCCCGAGGCCAGCGGCCTGTTCTTTTTGGTCGGATGATTGCGGTCGGCGGCGAGATCAATAAGATCATTCAGGATATAGACGCTCGAGGCGCAAAGCGAAAAGGCGATAAAAGCGAGAACGCTAGTGAACAAGGACGCGAGATCGAATTTATGCGCCGTCAGCAGCGGCAGGAACACCAGCGCGTTTTTCGCATATTGATGCACCCGGACCAGCTTCGCCCACCGCTTCAAAGTCGCCTTTGGCGTCTCGACGACGTCAACTCCAAGCGCGGCCAATCGACCGCTCAAATGCGGCGGGGTTCTTATGCCGATCCGCTTCGACGCTGCCGCCCAGACGGGCAAATCGGCCTTGTCATTGCCGATATAGTCGAATCCGCGTTCGCCAAAGGTCTTGACCAGAAGATCAGCCTTGTTGTGAGCGGACAAATTGGCGCTGGCGTCGGAGGCGAACCAGCCGGTGAACAGGCCGACATGGTCGGCGACGGCCGCAACGAATTTAGCATTGCTCGCCGAGGCGAGATAGACGGGCCTGCCGGCGGCGCGCGCCTCTTCGATGAGGCCGACAATCGTCTCGTCATAGGGCAGAGTCGCGATGTCGAGATCGACTTTGCGCGCCAGGACCTCCTTCAGATGCGCTTTGCCGCGACGCAAAGTGGCCAGCAAGCCAAACAGCGACGCAGGTTCGCTTCCGACTTGCTTGAAAATCGATTCGATCAAGAGATCGGATTTGATCAGGGTTCCGTCGAGATCGACGATCAGCGGACGATCGCCCGCAAGCGGCGGCGCGATGTCGCCGGATTCGATGGGCACAACTGACATTCCCGCTCCATTTAAAAGTCTGCCTCCTTGGCAGCCGCTCATATAATGAGCCCACCGACAGACTGCGTCCGCGAAACCAGCATCAGTAATTTTACTTTTAGCACAATCTTTTTTTTACCGCATTGAGTCGCTGGACAGCGAGGTGCCAGCGCGCGCGGCACCCTTCACATTCATTTCCTTCGCAGGCGCCATGATGCGTGACACATGCGCCACGGTTCGCGAAGCGCGACCACAAGCGGCACTGGCGGCGCATGGCGCGCAGCTCATGGACTCCAGCATTTGCGTGGCGATGACCACAGGGCGCCTTCGCGGCGGCAGGCGCGCACGATTTGACGTTGAATGATCGGTGCTTGCTCGGGGGGCATCTCGACGCCGAGATCGCCGCGCGCGACCATGATCGCATCCGATTTAGAGACGATTTCGTCGAGCCTTTCGGCTGCCGCTGGTTATTCGAGCCTGGAAATGAAGAATGCGCGATCGCCGATACGCGCCTCGACGACGTCTTCCGGACGCTGAATGAAGGACAGCGCGACCCAGTCCAAAGCGTCCGCCAAGACGAAACCTTGTGGTCGAAAACGAGGTCGAAGGCAAATCTTTCCATTGGCGCCTTTCTTGCTTGCGGAGCCGCAGGCTTGGGCTGTCTTATAATCGCGATCAGAGGTTAGCGAAAATGCAGTTGGAATGTCCGTCTTTTCCTTTCGATCTACCCGCCGTTCGAAAACATATTATCGAACGGATTGTGAAGGAGTTTACGTTCGATGTAGTGCGTGCGGGAGATGCGGCGGACGACATTCTTTTTGTCATCCTGGAAGCTCTTGGTCCTTCGTCAACAGCTCGGGATGCGTAAACCGTCATGAAGGTGAGCGATAGTGGAAGCATCGCGCGGGCGTCACCTGTTCTGCTGCGGCCGCGGCACGAGGCCAGCTTGTCCCTTGTTGCTGCAGACATACGGACCTCGCTCGCATCAAACGGACCGTTCAAGATCGATCGAGCAAGCGAACATGGAGCTTGAGCACTTGGAGATCGCCGCGTTCTCCTACCGAGGTTGAGCATGGCGCCGAGCCCAAAAACGGCAGGATCGCGCTTAACAGAGGGGTACGAATAATCAAACAAGCGGATGCGAAATTATCAAGCTCTCAGATCGCCAGCGTTTCATACGGTTTCCGACTGATTGACTCGATGCGTAAGGGGATTCACGCGGCTTTGCGAAGCAGATAGGCTGGAGCGCCATGAGTCGGGGGATGGGACACATGGCGGCGGTCGACGGGCATTTGAGTGTGGACGAGCTGGAACAGCGGTATGTGGCGTGTAGCGACGCGACGACATCACGGCATTTCCAGGCGATCTGGCTTTTGGCGCGTGGTCACACGGTTTCGCAGGTCTCGGCGACGACGGCGTTCGGCGCGCGATGGATCGAGCAATTGCTGGCGCGCTACAGCGCCGAAGGCCCCGAGGCTCTCGGCGATTTGCGTCGCCGCAACGGCGCGGCGGCGACGATCCTGAAGCCCGGGCTCCTGGCGAAGCTGCGCGACCGGCTTGGCGCGCCGCCGCAAGATGGCGGGCTGTGGTCGAGCCGCAAGGTGGCGAACTGGATGGCGGCGGAACTCGGCCTGGCCTCGGTTGCGCCGCAGCGCGGCTGGCGAGCCGGGAGCCGCGTCGCCGGACAAAGCGAAGCGTTCCGCGATAGCGGATTGTCCGGAGCGGCGAAGGCGAGGTAGGCCTTGAAGATCCTATGGGGGCGAGCGGCGGTGAAGGATCGGGTATCCTTTGGCCTGTTGCTCAAACCCAAGGGACCCCGACATGCGACCGACTAGAAATCCGACCGTTTCGACTGCCGCTCTTGATTATGATAGCACGATGATCAGCGCTTTGGAGTTGAGTTCGAAAAAGTGGGTGTTTGCCGTTCAACTCCCGGGCGTAAACAAGCACACGCGGCATGTGCTGGCGCCGAACGGCGCGGCACTAGTGGAATTGATCGAGCGGCTAAAGGCGCGCTCGAAAGCCGCCGGCCTGCCGATCGCGCGGGTGATCGTAACGCACGAGGCTGGGCGCGACGGATTTTGGCTTGCGCGTTTTCTGCAGCGTCGCGGCGTCGAAGTTCATGTTATGCAATCATCGAGTTCTACCGGTCGATCGCCGGGCGCGACGCGCCAAGACCGACGTGATCGATGTCGAGATGCTATTATGCACATTGCTGGCGTGGCTGCGCGGCGAACCGCGCGTTTGTTCGATGGTCCCGATTCCGCGCGAAGAAGACGAGGAGGCGCGCCGAGCGCATCGCGAACGCGAGGACTTAATCGGCGAGCGGCGTTCGATCCTGAACAAGATCGAGGGGATATTGGCGACATTGGGGATAGACGGCTACCAGGCCTTGCGGCGCGGCCGGCGCTCGCAATTGGCTAATTTGCGTCAGCCGGATGGCGAGCCGGTTCCCCCAGCAGCTCGCGGGCGCATCGAACGTCTACTCGATCGACTGGAGCTCGTCATGACGCAGATCAAGGCCGTCGAGCGAGCCCGCGACGCCGTGGTGACGAAGAAGGCGCCGGAAGACGAGAACGAACGCATGATTCGCGATCTCGTCGGCTTACGCGGGATCGGCGTGGAGAGCGCGACGCTTTTGGTTCGGGAGGCTTTCTGCCGGGAGTTTCGCAATCGACAAGCACTCGGCGCCTACGCCGGCTTAACGGGAACACCGTTCTCGAGCGGCAAAATGGAACGCGAACAGGGCATTAGCAATGACGGCAATCGGCGCGTGCGCGCTTTGATCGTCGAACTCGCCTGGTTCTGGCGGCGGTTCCAGCCCGAGAGCAAACTTTCGATATGGTTCGATGCGCGTGTGGGCGGGGCGCGGGGGCGCATGTCGAAGGTGATGATCGTGGCTTTGGCCCGTCAGCTTCTCGTTGCGTTGTGGCGTTACGCGAAGGACGGCGTGATTCCGGAAGGAGCGGTGATGAGGACGGCATAAGGCGCGCTCATCGTCACTCCCCTTCCGGTCAAAGGTCGGCTGGCGCCGTCGATCGCCCAGGACCCTGAAAAGAGCGCCGTTTTGAAGAGTGGCGCCGCCGCGCGGAACTTCTTCCCGAATACCGGGATCGTGGTTCGGGATTGCAGATCCCACCGGATACGAGGTTGGCGAGGACAACCGTCCCGCAAATATTGGAGTTCACCCGCGACCGGAAAAGAGGGAGGCCGAAATCGATGCTTGACAATGAAGTCCCCATACGAGGCGATCGGCTGGTCGATCCAGAGGCCGCGTCCGAAGAACCCGCAATCGGCGACGCCGGACGAAGCGGCGGCGTTCAAAAAAAGCTCGCGGACGCCCTCGCCGAGGAGGCGGCGAAGCAACCCGGCAAGCCAGTCGAGGTCTTCGCCACGGACCAGCGCCGCATCGGCCTGAAGCCGGTCACCCGACGTGTGTGGGCGCCCGTCGGCGAGCGTCCGATCGCGCCCGGCCATCATCGGTTCGACGGGCTTTACGTCACGGCTTTCGCATCGCCGGCCACCGGCGAAACCTTCTGGTATCTTTCCAACGGCGTGTCGAAGCCGTTCTTCGAGGCGCTGCTCGAAACCTTCGCGCGCGAGGCCGAAGCCGGCGTTGGGCGCATCATCCTGCTGGTGCTCGACACTGCCGGATGGCGAAGCCAGGCAAAGGTTCCGTCGAGCAGAGCTCGATGGAATGGCTGGCGGAGGCATGGCCCAGCCGGACTGAAAATCCCCGATGGCGTTCGCCTCGTTTATCTGCCGCCCTACAGTCCAGAGCTGCAGCCGGCAGAAACACTGTGGGCGCTGGTCGACGAGCCGATCGTCAACACGCACATCGCGACCATCGAGGATCTCGAAGCGAAAATCGCCAACCAATGCGTCGCCCTCGCCGAGCAGCGCGAGCAAATCCAGAAACGAACCGGTTTCCATTGGTGGCCAAAGCGGATCGTCCCGAACTAATCACACGGAAATCGTATCACTCGGCCATTTAACAGACGACCGACTGAGCACGCCCGCCATTCCTCACGCGGCCAAAAGATTTGCGATGACCGTCTTGTAACGTTTTTCGATCGTCGCCCGCATCCTGTGGCGGCCCGCTTCGACGACAATCTCGCCGCCGATCATCACCGTTTTTACGGCAGTTCGTCCGACGACGAAGATCCAGCTGTCCAGCCATTCGTCACCTCGACGCGATGTGAGGTCCGGGTGCATTTCGTCGAGCAGCACGATATCCGCTTTTAACCCAGCGGCGAGACCTCCAACCGGCCGCTGCAAGGCTTGTGCTCCTCCGGCAAGGGCGGTATCGAAGAGCCGCCGGCCTGTCGAACTCGCCCTCTTGAGCGGTCATGACATTGCGAGTTCGTCGCGCCAGACGCTGTTCATACTCCAGTTGTCGCAATTCAGCCGCGGCGTCGATCTGGATATTCGAGTCGGTCCCGGCGCCAAAACGTCCTCGCGCTGCAAGGTAATCCGCAGCATCGAAGATGCCGTCGCCGAGCGATGCTTCGGTGAGTGGACAAAGGCCGACCACGGCCCCAGATGCCGCCAGCGCATGTCTTTCAGCTTCGGTCGTGTGAGTCGCATGAATCACGCACCAACGTGAATTGACGCCGGCATAGTTGAGCAGCCATTCGACCGGCCGATAACCAAGCGCGGCGCAGCTTTCGCCCACTTCCTTGAACTGCTCGGCGGCATGGATGTGGATGGGTCCATACGGTGTCGCCTCGCAAACGATGCGTAGGGTCTCGGGCGTCACAGCACGCAGCGAATGAGGGGCGATACCGACTTGGCCCTCAGGCAGATCTGCCAATATGGCGCGCGTACGCTCGACGAGTTTTAGAAATCGCTCCGGATCATTGAGGAAACGCCGCTGGCCAGCGGCTGGACGCGCGCCACCGAAACCGCCAAATGCATAAAACGATGGCAATAACGTCAGGCCAATGCGTGTTTCTGCGCTGGCCGCGGCGGTCCGCGCAGCCATTTCGCCGAGATCACTATAGGGGCGGCCGTCAATGTCGTGATGAAGGTAATGAAACTCTCCGACCGCGGTGAAGCCCGCCTCCAGCATCTGCATGTAAGCGAACGCGGTAATCGCCTGAAGGTCATCTGGCGTCAGGTGGCCGACAAAACGATACATCACTTCGCGCCACGTCCAGAAGCTGTCGGCTGCAAAGCCACGGCGCTCGGCGAGCCCAGCCATGCCACGCTGGAACGCATGGCAATGGAGATTGGGAAGACCCGGGAGGGCGATGCCCGCAATTCGCTCGGCGTCTCCGCGCCCTACGCCTTTCGTAACCGAACGGACAGAGCCATCCACGACACTGATTCGCACGTTGCTTGCCCAGCCGGACGGAAGCAGCGCGTGATCGAAAAAGAGTTCACGTCGCAACTGATTTCTCCATTCACATTGGCCCCTGCCTCTATATGCCCTATATTTGAGGCGATTGGCGCGCCGTTCCAGCTAAGTAGCGTCCTGATTTTCAGATATAAGCAAACTGACAGGCGCTGCTCAGTCGAGGATGCTATGCTGTATGATACGGTCTGGCTCGATGCACGTCTTGCGACGCTCACCCTTGACCAGTCCGGGTTGGGGATCGTCGAGCGCGGGGCTGTCGCGGCCAAAGATGGGCGAATCGCCTTTGCTGGCCCTATGGCGGAGCTTCCGACGGGCTGGGATGCGCCCCGCCGCGTCGCTCTTGACGGCCGCTGGGTGACGCCGGGGCTGGTCGACTGCCACACTCACCTTGTCTATGCGGGAAACCGAGCGCGCGAGTTCGAGCTACGGCTTGCTGGCGCCTCCTATGAAGAGATCGCGCAGGCTGGCGGAGGTATTGTCGCAACGGTGAAGGCAACCCGCGCGGCGAGCGAGGACGCTCTTGTTGAAGCTACGCTGCCGCGGCTCGATTGTCTGCTTGCGGAAGGCGTGACAACCGTCGAAATCAAGTCGGGCTATGGTCTTGATCGCGGGACCGAGCTGCGGATGCTTCGCGCTGCCCGCAGGCTCGCGCGGGAGCGTAAGGTTGAAGTCATCACGAGTTTTCTTGGCGCACATGCGGTTCCGCCAGAAGCGAACGGCGACAAGGAGCGGTATATCGATGAGGTCTGTGCAATGATCCCCGCTATCGTTCGGGACAGGCTTGCGGACACGGTCGATGCCTTTTGCGAAAATATAGCTTTCTCGCCGGAACAGACGGCGCGCGTGTTCCACGCAGCGCGGAAAGCGGGATTACCGGTCAAGCTCCACGCCGACCAGCTCTCCAACCTGCACGGTGCAAAACTCGCTGCCGACCACGGGGCGCTATCCGCTGATCACCTTGAAAATACCGACGTGGACGGGGTCGCGGCGATGGCGCGTGCTGGCACTGTAGCCGTACTGCTTCCAGGCGCATTCTACGTCCTACGCGAAAAACGCGTGCCGCCGGTCGATGCTCTTCGCCGGCAGCACGTGCCGATCGCGATTGCCACCGACAGTAATCCGGGCACGTCGCCCATTACGTCGCTCCTTCTCATATTGAACATGGCGGCGACGCTGTTTGGGCTCACCGTCGATGAGGCCATCGTCGGCGTTACCCGCGAAGCGGCGCGCGCCCTCAGCCTGTTGGGCGAAATCGGGACGCTTGAGTCAGGCAAATGGTGCAACCTCGCCATTTGGAACATCGAGCGACCAGCCGAACTCGTCTATCAAATCGGCTTCAATCCCCTGCATGCGCGGATTTGGAGAGGCCAATGAAGGCGGCGATCACGCTGACGCCAGGGCGCGCCACGCTCGCCGACTGGCGCGCCGTTGCGGATGGTGCTGACGTCCGGCTCGATCCCGCCGCGATGTCGGCGGTCGCGGCGGCCGCGCGCGCGGTTGATGCCATCGTCACCAAGGGTGAGCCGGTCTACGGCATCAACACCGGGTTCGGGAAGCTTGCAAGCGCGCGCATTGCATCTGACGACCTAGCTGCGCTCCAGCGCAATATCGTACTCTCGCACGCGGCCGGGGTGGGCGAGCCGATGCAGCCCGCGCATGTCCGGTTGATGATCGCACTGAAGCTGGCGAGCCTTGGCCGCGGCGCGTCCGGGGTGCGGTTGTCGACCGTTGAAATGCTCGAAGCCATGCTGACACGCGATTTGATCCCGGTGATCCCGAGCCAGGGCTCAGTCGGGGCGTCCGGTGATCTTGCCCCACTTGCGCATATGACGGCGGTCATGCTCGGTATCGGCGATGTGCAGTTGGCTGGCGAACGCATGCCGGCCGGAGCTGGGCTGGCGCGTGCCGGGCTCGCGCCCATCGTGCTCGGTCCGAAGGAAGGGCTCGCACTGCTCAATGGCACGCAATTTTCGACCGCGGAATCGTTGGCTGGCCTTTTTGCGATTGAAGGTGTGTTTCAGGCGGCGTTGATCACCGGTGCGCTCACGACGGATGCCGCCAAGGGCTCCGATATTCCCTTCGATGCGCGCATCCACGCCTTGCGTGGTCATCGCGGCCAGATCGAGGTTGCCGCTGCTTTGCGTGCGCTGATGGCAGGCAGCCCGATCCGCGCCTCTCACCTCAAAAATGATGATCGCGTTCAAGATCCATATTGTTTGCGCTGCCAGCCGCAGGTGATGGGCGCCGTGCTCGATTTTCTGCGCCATGCGGCCGCCACCTTAGTGACGGAAGCGAACGGGGTCTCGGACAATCCACTGATCTTCGCGGACAGCGGCGAGGCGCTGTCTGGCGGCAATTTCCACGGCGAGCCAGTGGCCTTCGCCGCCGACATTCTGGCGATCGCTGTGTGCGAAATCGGTTCGCTTGCCGAACGGCGCATTGCCATGTTGATTGATCCCGCGCTCTCGGGTCTGCCAGCCTTTCTCACGCCACGACCCGGTCTCAATTCGGGCTTCATGGTCGCGCAGGTGACGGCCGCGGCACTCGTCTCCGAGAACAAGCAGCGCGCCTATCCGGCTAGTGTCAATTCGATCCCGACCTCCGCCAATCAGGAAGACCATGTGTCGATGGCAGCGCATGGCGCGCGCCGTCTTGTGCCCATGGCGGAGAACGCCACCAATGTCGTGGCAATCGAGCTCATTGCGGCGGCCCAAGGCTGCGACTTTCATATATTGAGGTCAAGCGCACCGCTTGAGCGTGTGCGTACGCGCGTGCGTGAACGCGTCGCGACGCTCGAATACGACCGTTATCTCGCGCCGGACATTGAGGCGGCGGCTGATTTCGTGCGTTCCGGCGCGCTCGCCAGGGCAAGCCAAGTCGCTCTGCCCAGCCTTGAAGGACCCACTGCATGACCGAACCCTGGCTCACCGTGAGACGTGGCGAGGCGCCGCTCATCGTCTCGTTTCCACATGCCGGTCTCGAACTTCCGTCCGATTGCACGGCAGGGCTCATCTCGGCGGACCTCGCTCGCCATGATGCCGACTGGCACATCGACCGGCTTTACGGCTTCGCCGGCGATTTTGATGCAACCATGGTGCACACCGCGCTCTCGCGTACGGTCATCGATGTCAACCGGGATCCATCTGGCGCCTCTCTTTATCCCCGGCAGATGACGACGGGCCTGGTGCCGAAGGAAACTTTCGATGGCCGGCTTCTTTATCGCGATGGCGCCGCGCCGCCGGCAATGGAAATCGAGCGTCGCAAAGAGCTTTATTTCACGCCCTATCATGCGGCGTTGGCGCAAGAGCTGACGCGACTGCGCGGCCTGAACAAGCGCGTGGTGCTGTATGATGCCCACTCGATCAGGTCGAAAATCCAGCGCCTGTTCCCGGACGAATTGCCGGTCTTCAACATAGGCACCAACGACGGCAAAGGATGCGACCGGGGGTTGACCGAGGGGATTGCGGCCATTTGCTCGGCAAGCCCCTGGCCGCATGTCGTCGACGGCCGCTTCAAAGGCGGCTGGATCACAAGGACCTATGGACGACCGGCGGATGGAATTCATGCGGTGCAAATGGAACTCGCAATGCGCGGCTATCTACCCGACGAAAGCATTCCGCCGCGCTGGGACGAGGATTTTGCCAAGCCGATCCAGCAGACCTTGGGGCTCGTCTTCGAAGCCTGCCTGAATTTTGCCCGCGCCTAAAGAGGATTTCGATGCCCCCACGTCTCGACAATGCTCGCCTCATCCGGGCTCCGCGCGGCGCAAAGCTTTCCGCCAAAAGCTGGCTCACCGAGGCGCCGTTACGAATGCTGATGAACAACCTCGACCCAGAGGTGGCCGAGAGGCCGCACGAGCTCGTGGTCTATGGCGGAGTTGGCCGCGCGGCCCGCGATTGGGAGAGCTTTGATCGCATCGTCGCAACTCTGACCGCGCTTGAAGCGGATGAGACGCTGTGCGTGCAATCCGGTAAACCGGTCGGCGTATTTCGCACACATCCGGACGCGCCGCGCGTGCTGATCGCCAATTCGAACCTTGTGCCGCACTGGGCAACGCTTGACCATTTCAACGAACTCGACCGCAAGGGTCTGATGATGTACGGCCAGATGACTGCGGGATCGTGGATCTACATCGGCTCACAAGGCATCGTGCAGGGAACTTACGAGACCTTCGCGGAAATCGGGCGGCGCCATTACGGCGGCGCCCTTGCCGGCAAATGGATTCTCACCGCGGGGCTCGGCGGCATGGGCGGCGCGCAACCGCTCGCCGCCACTATGGCAGGCGCATCGCTGCTCGCGATTGAATGCCGGCTGTCGCGCATCGAGATGCGGCTCAAGACCCGCTATCTCGACGTCCAGGCAAAGAACTTGGACGAAGGGCTGGCGATGATCGAGCGGTCTTGCCGCGACCGCAAACCGCTTTCTGTTGGCGTGCTCGGTAATGCAGCCGAGATGCTGCCCGACTTGGTGTCTCGCGGCGTAAAGCCTGATGCGGTCACCGATCAGACTTCGGCCCACGATCCGATCAACGGTTATCTGCCGGCAGGCTGGACTCTCGCAGAATGGGAGTCTCGCGGCGCGAGTGATCCCAAAGGCGTCGAACGCGCGGCAAAGCACTCGATGGCCGTTCACGTAGGCGCCATGCTGGAGTTTTGGCGGCGTGGGGTGCCGACGTTCGATTACGGCAACAACATCCGCCAGATGGCCAAGGAGATGGGCGTCGAGAACGCGTTTGACTTCCCTGGCTTCGTCCCCGCCTATATCCGCCCACTGTTCTGCCGCGGCATTGGCCCCTTTCGATGGGTGGCGCTCTCGGGCGATCCAGACGACATCCTCCGCACCGACAGCAAGGTCAAGGAGCTTATGCCGCACGATCGGCGCCTGCACAATTGGCTCGATATGGCAAAGTCGCGCATTCCATTCCAAGGCCTGCCTGCGCGCATATGTTGGGTCGGGCTTGGTGATCGGCACCGGCTCGGGCTTGCGTTCAACCAGATGGTCGCGCGCGGCGAACTCAAGGCGCCGATCGTGATCGGCCGCGATCATCTCGATGCGGGGTCCGTCGCGAGCCCCAACCGCGAGACCGAGGCGATGAAGGACGGCTCCGATGCGGTCTCCGACTGGCCACTCCTGAACGTTCTGCTTAACTGCGCCTCCGGCGCTACATGGGTTTCTTTCCACCATGGCGGTGGAGTGGGCATCGGTTTCTCGCAGCACGCCGGTATGGTGGTTGTGTGTGACGGCACGCCGGAGGCGGCGCGTCGGATCGAGCGCGTCCTCTGGAACGACCCGGCGTCCGGCGTCATGCGTCACGCCGACGCCGGTTATGATGAGGCGATCGCCTGCGCGAAGGCGCACGTATTGAAACTACCAAGCTTGAGCTGAAAAATCGGCTTTTTTTCAAAGTTACGGGCGTCCCGCAACTTGCAGTTTGCGGTGCGCAGCTGTCAGGCGATCGCGGCTGGGCAAATCAAACCTCCTACCCCTTGTCATCCATTTCGATACTGTAGTTTGGCGTAGGATTTCTCTCGATCGGGCTGGGGTTGGGTTCGGAGCCCACCCGGTGGCTCTCTCACCACTCAGGGGACCGGACGAGCCTCTACAACTCCAAACAGCGAGCTTGCGGTACAGCCGGCAGCTGGCGCATTTTTACGGCTGGCAGAATCGCAGGGGAATTCCGTCGGCGGCTGGTTTGTGATTCGCTTTCCTTGTTGATTCGACGGGATATCGACGCGCCATGGCGCATTTTGCGTTTTGATCGAGAAAATCGCGACCGGTCATTCCAGTACGGATTGGGCGTGACTAGACGCCGTCCAGGGTCCTTCACAC
Organism: uncultured Alphaproteobacteria bacterium; assembly: GCA_963789645.1. Taxonomy (GTDB): domain Bacteria; phylum Pseudomonadota; class Alphaproteobacteria; order Rhizobiales; family Beijerinckiaceae; genus Methylocapsa. Next base: position 355,021 of record CAWBLM010000016.1, read on the forward strand.
AGTTCTCGACCTTGCATCTGAAGGCAACACGCAGGGAAACCAAAAAATTCAATCTGCGGGACCCATCTAGGAATTGGTGGACATGGAAAGTCAGCATTTGGCGACTCATGCGGATTTGGCTAAAAATGGACAAAAGACGACGGACGCGACTCTGAGGATCGAATTGATGAAGAAGGCGGATAAAGCTAGGAAGCCATCGCAAACGGAAGCGCCCGCCCAAAAGGGTAAGGGGCGGGGCAATTTTATTTTCGACATGTTGAAAAATATGGATGAAGACCAGGTCGCCATGCTGCGTCAGACCGTGCGGGAGATGGGTTTTGGTTCCGAAATGTTTGGTCCGGAGAACCCTGTCGATCTATTCGCTGAATATCTGGAAAGTTGCGCGCTGGGTAATGTTGATGAAGATGAGACAACCGAACGCTTGACTGACTTGGTTGTTGAGCTGAGTGACCTTAAAGTAGACTCCAATGGAGGTGACCGGGAAGCCCGGGAAAAAATCCAAGCCATCTATGGTCTATTGAACAATGCAATTGAAGGTCGTTCGCTTCATCCAATTGATATGATGATGATCGGCAAGATCTTTACTGATGCCGGATGGGCTGTTCCCGATGGTTTGAGGCAGGCTATGGCTGAGGCGCTACAATCCGGCCCGCCGGATGCGCTAGGTGATGCCGGAAATGGAATTGTATCATCGCTGTTGGAAGTAGCCGATCAGGCCGGACAAAATCCGTTTGACGTCCATGAATATGTGAATTCCCTTTTGGCCGGCTTTCCGCCGGAGGCTAGCATCATGCTGTTGTTTGACCTTGTCTCCGGCAAGAAGGCGGTGATTGACCAGGCTGTCGCTGGATTCGTGTTGCATCCTGATGCCGTTCTCGCGCAGTCAGTGGCGGAAGCTTTGGTTGCATCCGCTACGCAAAGTCCCGTTGAGAGTTCGCTGATCGAACGGCTTGTCCGCATGCGGCCTTGGCTGCCGCAGACCCGACAGGCCTATCTGGACGCAACCATACGGGCCATGCGGTTAAACGCCTTACCGCCGGTCAAACCGGAGTTGCCAAAGGTCATCAAGTGTTATGTCTCGGTCTGCGATGGCTCGGGCACGAGAAGCCTCTTCGTCACGCAAAGGGTCGGCGCCCGCTACCAACTTGCAAGCGTCATGATGCTTGCAGGTGTTGCCGATGCTATGGTCCTTCCAGAACTATCAAAATTTGTGATGGACGATATGGTCCGCCAAATGAAATCCTCCGTGCCGGTGATGGAAACAGATTTAGCTGGCATTACGCGGATGTTGGGACTGGCGATTGCCGACAATTTCGCCTCTGCAAATCTGCCGCCGTTCAAATTGGTCGAGGTTGTGGAGAGCCTCGGCCTTGGCCCGGTTCATCCCGATCATGCTTCGCCAATGGAAATCATTGCGGGCCTCTTGGCTGATCTGCCACCTGAACAAACAAATCCGACAGCTGCGGCAAGAGCACACGCCCATATACTGGACAGTGATTTTACGTATCAATGGTTTGACGTTGGCGAGGCGTTCGAGGATTTACTCTATCCTGTCAAAGGTACCAAACAGCGCGTCGCCAAACTTATGAAGGCTTATCTGCCTGAACGCCGGCTGTTTTGGGCGCGGCAATGCGCGATTTCGGCGCTCGCGATGCGTGGTGATGAAAAAAGGCGTCACTCGCCTTGGAAACAATTGGCTCTCGTCGGGCGCGACATTGCCTCGGACTTGCCGCTTGATCAGATACCGCTGATGAAACAAGTAGCAGAAATCTCCGTACGGGCTTTTGAAGGGCGGCTGTGACGGGGTTTTGAGACATCCTCAAAACCAAGCAGGGCGTCGGGGCGCGCCCTTCGAATGACCTTGTTTTATGTTATAGAACGCGCGGCGACGCGCCTGCGGCCCCCCTTCGCACCCCCCTTCAGGGACGATGGCGAAGGTCAAAAAAAGTGCGATTTAGCCAAATATCGCGGGCGTTTCCGTTAGTCTAGATCTCGTTTTGAACCACGCCGCCGCCGACAGGAAGCGGCCGCCGCGCGAATGGGTCGAAGGCCAAAACGCAATTCGCCATCGTCTTCCGCGAACGCTTTGAGATCGCAGTGTTGCTCACTGCGCCGCGACAGCCGTTGCCGCGTTGCGGCCTTGGACGTCCGCCGAACCGGCGCAATGCCTGCCAGCGGCATGAAGGCCGGCCTACCTCGCCAGCCCTCATCCTCAATCAAATTAGAGTCGGGAATCCCAAAATCGATTCAATCAGCCCGAACTCCGCCCTAATACACGCCCGCGAGCATCGCGGGGCAGCCTTAGCGAGAAAAACGATGCGTCGAGCTTGGCCCGAGCGGCTCCGAGTCCTGAAAGGCGGGGAATTCGGCCAGGATCAGGCTGCGGCCTTGGTGGACGGCGCAGCCTCACGGATTTCCTTCATCAGAACTTCCGCCTCCTGGCTATACTCTTTGGCCGCGCTCTGAAAGAAGGCCGATTGAGAATCGAACGCGTCAGCGAGGTTTTTGCAATGCGCCATCTCAGCGAGATGGTCGGCCTGGGCTGACATGCGCCGCGCCGCGAAACGCAGCGCTTCGACGGTCATGGCGAGGGGAAAACTCATCGCCGGTCCCCACCACGCAAGTGCCTCAGCCTGCTGCTGCGTGAAATCGGCGCCGCCATTCAACGGACCAGTTGACTGAACCATAAATTCCTCCTTCGATCGAGAATCGGATCTGGCAAACGTTCACATAACTTGCGGCAGATCATGGTCCACGACAATGACCCGGATCAAGGGCTGACGCGCCGGATTTTGTGGACAACGAGTCCGCCGCACGCAATGATGCGAGCAAACGTCCGTTCGGCATCTGACTGCTCTGCCAGATCAGCGTTCCCGTTCCTCACGCCAAGGCTGTCGCCGCCAGCGCGCCGCCAACCGCCCCCGCGAAAAGGACGAAATCATGCAGCGCTAGAAGCGAACGGGGCGGCGCGCCTTGCGCATGAATCCATTGAGTGGCGCCCAGTGTCGCGAGCGACCAGCCGCAGCCGCCGACGATCAGCGCGAGATCGAAGCCGGCCGCGCTCGTTTGCAATCGCGCCGAAAAACACGCGGCCGTCAATAGAGCCATTCCGAAGAAAGTCGTCGCCATGGCGGGGGGCCGCGCGCCCGACGCCCCGATGACAGCCGCGGGCGCATACATCGCCAGCACATGCCAGGCGATGGCGCTCGAGGCCGCGCCAAGGCCAAGGCCACAGCTCGCCATCGCCAGCGGCGCGCCCGTCATCAGAAGCATCATGCCGAACCACGCCAGCGCCGCCGTAGCCGTGATCGCAGCAAAGCCCGGCGCTTTAAAATTCCGGCCGGCGTCGCCTTCGCTCAATTCGATCGCCGATGGCAACGGCGCCGCCAGCGCCAGAACGCAAAGCTGCGCCAGCCCCGCGCCGATCAACGCGCCGGCGGGCGCGAGCGGCCCCAACGCCGCCTCCGCAATTTTGACGATGGCCGGCGCGGCGAAAGCGGCCAGCGAGGCCGAGCCAAGGACGAGCGCGATTGAGCGGGGGCCCCCGCCGACGGCATGGCGGTAGAACAGGCCGAAACCCTGCGCTGCGCCGAGCCAGAAGGCGCCAAGGCAAAGGCCGGCGAATTGTCCGGAGGCAATCCCCCATGCGCCGATGGCGGCGCCCGCGACGCCAAGGCTGGCGCCGAGCGCGAAGGACGAGCGCCGCCCGAAAAGACCGCTGAGGAAGGCGGCGGGAAAGGTCGCAATCGCGGCTCCAGCCAGCATCAATGCGACCGGAGCCGCCGCCCGCGCGGGCGCGAGTATGGCGCCCGCGATCGGCAGGGCGGCGAAAGCCAGGGCCTGCGCCAGGACCGAAAAGCTGAACCCGGCCGCGATCAGCGCCAACGGCGCGGGTCGCAAGCTGGGAGCCAAATCATCTGGCACGTCGAAGTCGCAAGAGCAGCTCAGCAAGCCCGCGCGACCTCGGCCGCGAATCTCGGTCATGGCGCAAGATCATCGTCGGACAGGACGCGCAGAGCGGCGCCGTCGAGGTCGTCATACTGGCCGCTGCGCAGCGCCCACAAGAAAGCGGCAAGCCCCAGCAGGCCCAGTAGCAAGGCCAAGGGGACAAGAAACAAAAGGACCGTCATGGCACAGCCTCGTTGAGTTTCGGCCGGCGCGGCGCCTCGGCGGAGGGCGCGCGGCGCGATGATTCAATCCCCCTCGCCTCTCTACTCGCACGCAACGCGTTAAGCGTCACGACAATCGATGAGCCAGACATGGCGGCGGCTGCGATCAGGGGCGTCAGCAGGCCCGCCATCGCGAGCGGCACGGCAACCGCATTATACACGAATGCGAAGCCGAGATTCTGCCACATCAGCGAACGGGCGCAAGCGGCGATGTCGACCGCAGCCGCGACTGGCGCGAGCCGGTCGCCGAGAAACAGCGCGTCGGCAGCCGCTTGCGCCAGCCCCGACGCGGCGATCGGCGACACAGAGACATGCGCGGCCGCCAGCGCCGGCGCGTCATTCATGCCGTCGCCGACCATCATGACTCTGCGCCCGGCCGCCTTGAGTTCGGCGAGATAAGCGACTTTTTCTCCCGGCTGCATCTCCGCTCGCCATTGCGCGATCCCTAGCGCCTCCGCGCAAGCCTTCACCGCAGGGATGGCGTCGCCGGACAAGATGACGACAGGCAGACTGCGCGCTTGCAGCGATTGGACGACGGAGCGTGCGTCGGAGCGAAGATTTTGCCGGACGCGGAAAACAGCCTGGTCGGCGTCATGCCGGAAAGCGATCAGCGAACCGCCGCCGGTATCGTCAAGAAAAACGCGCGCCGCTTCGCCGTCGAGACCGCAGAAAGCCAGCGAGCCGAGCCTCGCCCTCTTCCCATCAATCATGGCGCTGACCCCGGCCCCGGCGATCTCCTTCGCCTCGCCGAACGGCGCCCTCTCGACCGCCTGATCGGCAAGCGCCCGCGCAAGTGGATGATGGCTCGACAAAGCGAGCCGCGCCGCACGTTCGACGATGTTCGGCGGAGCGGCGCCAATGGCCTCGACGCCAGCGTCCGGCAACGTCAGCGTGCCCGTTTTGTCGAATACAACCATGTCGACGTCGGCGATCCGCTCGATGGCGTCTCCCGCGCTGAGCACCAGCTTGGAACGAAACAGCGCGCCCGCGGCGACGACCTGGACGGCCGGCACGGCCAGCGCCAAGGCGCAGGGGCAGGTGACAATGAGCACGGCGATCGCCGTGATGATCGCGTCATGGGCTGAAGCGCCGCGGAGCATCCAGAAGATCGCCGTCAAAACGGCGACGGAGTAGACGACGGGCGCATAGAGCCGCGCCGCCCTGTCAGCCAAACGCACATAGCGGGTTTTTTGGGCGATCGCGCCATCCATCAGCCGTTCGATCTCGTCGAGCACAGTCTGCGCCCCGACGGCGCGCGCCCGAACGCGCAGGGCGCCGCTGAAATTCAGCGCGCCAGCATATACCTCGCTCCCGGCGGAAGCGGAGAAAGGGGTGGTCTCGCCGGTGACAAGGCTTTGGTCTATCTCCGAGCGCCCCTCGATGACGAGTCCGTCGACAGGCATGCGGTCCCCAGGACGCACGAGCACGACGTCGCCTTCCTTAAGCGCGGAGGCCGGCACGGTGATGATTTCGCCGCTGGCCTCAATGCGCGAGGCCGTCAGCGCCCGCAAGGCCGACAGATTGGCGGCGTAAGAGCGGGTTTTCCGGCGCATCGCCTGGTCGAGATAGCGCCCGGCGAGCAGAAAGACGAGCAGCATGATGGCGCTGTCGAAATAGGCGTGCTCCGCATGGCGCGCGGTCTCGAAAACCGACATGGCCAAGGCGAGGAGAACGGCGAGCGAAATCGGTGCGTCCATGTTGAGCGAGCGCGCCCGCAGCGAGCGGATCGCGCTGCGGAAAAATGGTTGGCCGGCGAAGGCCGCCGCCGGCAAAACGATGAGCCCGGACAGCCAGTGAAAGAAGTCGCGCGTCTCGGGGGTGATGTCGCTGAGGTTGCCGGCCCAGATCGCGATCGACAGCAACATGATGTTCATCGCCGCGAAGGCGGCAACCGCGAGGCAGCGCAGCAGCCATCGCGCCTGCGCGATTTCGGCATCGTCCTCCGGCGCCCGCAGCGCCAAGGGAAAGGCGCGACAGCCGAGGCCAACGAGTCGTTCGACGACCGAGGCCGGATCGAAGCCGCTGCCGGTCCATTCCACAAGGAGCCGGCGTTCGGTGAAATTGACGCGGGCCTTCGTCAGTCCGGACAGTTTGCAAAGCTCAGTTTCGATAGCTCTAATCGCGCTCGCGTCATTGACCCCCTCGACAGCGAAATCGATCCGCGCGCCGCCGTCGACGAGCGGCCGAACGAAGGCGGAAAGATCGAGCCGCTCGGTCATCGTCCCCTCGTTATCGAGCGCTCTTCATCCCGCCAGCGCACATCTTTTCGGAACTATTCTGTGATCCAAAAAGGGCATGCAACCTTCAGGAACGCCATTTATTGCAGGGCGACGCGATTAATCGACTTGAAGACGCGCGCGCCGTCGCGCGCAGCTTCGAGATCCACGTCCCACTGACCGCGCCCCGCCTTGAGGCGCCCCGAATAGACCCCAGGCGCGGTCTCAGTCAGGGCCACGCTCTGATCGAGTTTCGCATCCGCCGGCGAATCGAAACTCGTCTTGACGCCAAGAACTCGCCACTGGCGCTCCGGAAGCGTCCAGCATCCGGACCTCGATCGTGGCTTCGCCCTCGCTGTCCCGCGCGAAATGCTCCGATACTTTCCAGCCGAGCGCCGCCTGAGCTTTCGCGGCCGCTATATCCTTGTCATAAGCGAGCCCATGTTCGTAGGGGCTCGGATCAGCGTCGCCCCGAAAGGTCGAAATCGCGTAATAGGCCATCAAGCCATTGACGGCAAAAACGACGCCAAAGCAAGCGATCGCGATCCACAGCGCTGTCCAGCCGGTCAACGGACGGCCCTGCGCTTCGCCGAACGAGAGGTCACGATTTGACACGAGCTTGGCCTCCTTGGTTCAGGGCGCGAAGAAAAAATCCTTCGCAGTCGCGCCAACGCCTGTCGAAAGGTCCGTAACCTTCAAGACAAGCTCTTGGCTTGCCGGCAGTTTCACGCCTGGAGGAACGGTGACGAGAATGCGCAATTCGCGAACCTGATCGGGTCCGACCTCGACGACCGGAGCTGCTTTATCCCCTTCGCGCGCGCCGATGATCGTAATCTGCGCGCCCTCCGGCCGCTCGACGCTGACGGCAAACTGGCGCGCCGTCGATTCGCGATTGACAATATGGGCGGTGACGGCGTTGCGAATCGAGCCGTCTATGGTCTTGACGAACATCGGGTTGCGGTCGTGCATGAGGTTGACGCTCATGTCCTTGCGGCCGATCAGCGCCGCGAGCATGACGCCGCCGACGATCGCGATGACGGCCGCGTAAAACACCGTCCGGCTGCGGATCAGCTTGAATTTGTTCGGCTTGCCCGCGAAACGCCGCGCCACGTTGACGTCCGTGTCATAGGCGATGAGGCGCGCCGGCCGATCGATCTTCTTCATCACGCTGTCGCAGGCGTCGATGCATAATCCGCATTGGATACAGCCGAGGTTCGGCCCTTCGCGAATGTCGACGCCCGTCGGGCAGACCGCCACGCATTGCCCGCAATCGATGCAGTCGCCCGCCGGTTCGCCCTTCGCCCGCAAGACGGTTGATTTCTTGTACGAGACGCGGGGTTCGCCGCGATCGTAGCGATAAGTGACGTTCAGCGCATTCTCATCGGTCAGCGCCGCTTGAATGCGCGGCCACGGACACATGTAGAGGCAGACCTGCTCGCGCATGAAGCCGGCGAGGACATAGGTCGTCGTCGTTAAGATCGCGATCCAGATAAGCGCGGTCGGCGGGGCCTGGAAGTTCATTAGACTGCGCACCATCGTCGGCGCATCGCTGAAATACAAAACCCAAGCGCCGCCGGTCCACCAGGCGATCAGGAGCCATGTCGCGTGCTTGAGAACCTTCTCGCGCACCCGCTGCAACGTCCACGGCCCGGCGTCCTTCTTCATGCGTTCGCGCCGGTCCCCCTCGAACAGGCGCTCCGTCCAGAAGAAAAGATCGGTCCAAACCGTCTGCGGGCAGAGATAGCCGCACCAGACGCGTCCCGCGAGCGCGTTCATCAAGAACAGAATCATCGCAGCCAGGATCAACAGCCCCGTGAGGTAATAAACCTCCTGCGGCCAGATTTCGATGGAGAAGAAATAGAATTTGCGGTGCGCGAAATCGACCAGGACCGCTTGGTTTGGCGCATTCGGACCACGGTCCCAGCGGACGAACGGCAAAAAGTAATAGATGCCCAGCGTAAGGAAGAGGAGGATCCATTTGATCCTCCTGTAATGGCCATGGATTTTCTGCGGATAGATCTTCGGCGACGACGCATAAAGGGGCACGTCCCTCGAAGGGTCGGCGCTCGCGTGGATGGCTTGCGTCATAGTCTCACATCACTGGGTTCGGCAGCCTGGCGGCTTATACGCCTCCCCCAAAAGAGTGTACATAGACCGCTAATGCCTTGATCGTTGATGGATCGAGACGGCCTTGCCAAGCGGGCATAATGCCGCCCCCGCCGTTCTGAATGCGGTTCAGAATGTCCGCGGTGGTCGAGCCGTAAAGCCAGACCTGAGTCGTCAGGTTCGGCGCTCCGACCTCGATATTGCCCTTGCCGTCTGCGCCATGGCAGGGCGAGCAATTATCCTCGAACAGCTGCTTGCCTTTGGCGAGATCGGCGCCGGGCTCGGGCGCGTTGCCGGACAGCGTGCGGACGAAGCCGGCGATGTTGAACATTTCTTCTTTGTTCAGCAGTCCGTCGCGGCCGAACGCCGGCATCGCCGAGGAATGCGTATCGGGGTCGGCGGCCCAGCGCGCGCCATGCGTAATGGTCGTCTGGATCTGCTCGAGCGTGCCGCCCCAGAGCCAACGGCCGGCGTTGAGGTTTGGATAGCCGCGCGAGCCCTGGCCGCCGGCGCCATGGCAGGGCGAGCAGTTCTGGGCGAAGGCGGCGGCGCCCTCGGCGCGCGCGAAGGAGAGCAGCTCCGGCGTCTTTTCGATCTCCTGGAGCGAGGCGGCCACCAGCTTGTCGTTCATTGCGCTGCGCGACGCCTTGAGGTCCGCCAATTCGGCGCTCACGGCTGAGCGCGCGTGCCAGCCGAGAATGCCCGGCAGCGCGCCCCAGGGCGTGGGCCAGGAGGGATACAAGATCCAATAGAAGATCGCCCAGACGATGGTGCCGTAAAAAGTGTACAGCCACCATTTCGGCAGCGGCGTGTTGAGCTCCGCGATCCCATCCCAATTGTGGCCGGTTGTCGACGTGCCCGTCGCATGGTCGACGATTGGAGTACGCTCTGCCACGGCTCAATCCTCTCTCAGTGGAATGCGGGAGGCTTCATCAAACGCGCCGCGGTTCGACGGCAGCAACGCGTAGACCACGACGATGGTAAATATCACCGCGACCGCGGCGAGGCCCCAAAAGCCGACGAAACCCCGCAATATCTCATATGTCGACATCAGAGGCTCCTCACCTTATGTTGGCTTTGTCGTCGAAAAGCTTGAAGTCGACCGCCGTGCCTAGCTGCTGCAGATAGGCGATGACCGCGTCGGCTTCGGTCAAATCCTTTCTGCCGCCAAGGTCATGCGCGACCGCCCTCGGATAGCGCGCCTGCAGGCCGGCGACGTTCGGGTCGTCGGGCGCTCCCTGCGCCTTGAGGTCGTCCTGCGCCTTGTCGATCATCTCCTGGGTGTAAGGAACGCCTTCGACCTTGAGCGTCTTCATGAACGCGGCGATGTGCCTGCCATCGAGCGGGGTCTCTTCGAGGAAGGCGTAGGTCGGCATGATCGACGCCGGCACGACCGAACGCGGGTTGCGCAAATGGTCGCGCTGCCAGTCGTCCGAATATTTGCCGCCGATCCGGGCGAGATCCGGTCCGTTGCGCTTCGAGCCCCATTGGAATGGATGATCGTACATGCTCTCGGCGGCCAGCGAGTAATGGCCGTAGCGCTCGACCTCGTCGCGCAGAGCGCGGATCATCTGCGAATGGCAGAGGTAGCATCCCTCGCGCACATAGATGTTGAACCCCGCGAGCTCCAACGGCGTCCTGGGTCGGACGCCGTCGACCTTTTCGATCGTGTTTTTCAGAAAAAACAGCGGCAGGACTTCAAAGAGGCCGCCGAAGGAAATGACGATCAGAATTCCGATCACCAAAAAGATCGAGTTCTTCTCGAAGATCGCGTGGCGATCCCACAGGGAGGGGCTATGACTGGGGGCGGGCACGATTCTCTCCTCCTACTCGGCCGGAGCGAGGCGCGGCTGCGGCGACGGTCTTGATTCCGGAACGGCGGCGGCGTCCGGCGAGACCATCGTCATGTAGAGGTTGTAGGCCATCAGAAGAGCGCCGACGAGGAAGAGGAATCCGCCAAAGGCGCGGATCACATACATCGGATGCATCGCTTCGACTGTTTCGATGAAGGAATATTCAAGGAATCCAAGCGACGTATAAGCGCGCCACATCAGGCCTTGCATGATGCCGGCGACCCACATCGACGAGATGTAGAAGACGATGCCGACGGTCGAGATCCAGAAGTGCCAATTGACCAGCTTCAGCGAGTAGAGGCCTCGCCTATTCCACAGCCACGGCACCATGCAGTAGAGCGTGCCGAAGGAGATGTAGCCAACCCAGCCGAGCGCGCCGGAATGCACGTGGCCGATGGTCCAGTCGGTATAGTGGCTCAGTGAATTGACGGTCCTGATCGACATCAGCGGGCCTTCGAAGGTCGACATGCCGTAAAAGGCGACGGAGACGACGAGCATGCGCAGCACCGGATCGGTCCTGAGCTTATCCCAGGCGCCAGAGAGCGTCAGCAAGCCATTGATCATGCCGCCCCAAGAGGGCATCCAAAGGATGATCGACATGGTCATGCCGAGCGTCTGCGTCCAATCCGGCAAGGCGGTATAGTGCAGATGATGTGGGCCGGCCCACATGTAGAGGAAGATCAGCGACCAGAAGTGGATGATCGACAGACGGTAGGAATAGACCGGCCGCTCGGCCCGCTTCGGGATAAAATAATACATCATGGCGAGAAAGGCGGCCGTCAGAAAGAAGCCGACGGCGTTGTGGCCATACCACCATTGGAACATGGCGTCCTGCACGCCGGCCCAAAGAATGTAGGATTTCGGCGAATAGATCGATACCGGGATCGCCGCATTATTGCCGAGAACCAGAACGGCGATGGTGAGAATAAAGGCGAGGTAGAACCAATTGGCGACGTAAATATGCGGCTCGGCCCGCTTCATCACCGTCCCGAGGAAGACCAGGAAATAGGTGACCCAGACCGAGACCAGGAGAATGTCGGCGTACCATTCTGGCTCGGCGTATTCCTTGGAATGGGTGATGCCGAGAAGATAGCCGGTGCCCGCTATGACGATAAACAGATTGTAGCCGAGGACGATAAACCACGGCGCGAGATCGCCGGCGAGCCGCGCCCGGCAGGTGCGCTGCACGACATAGAGAGAGCTGGCGATCAAGACATTGCCGCCGAAGGCGAAGATTACCGCCGAGGTGTGCAGCGGCCGCAAGCGGCCGAAGTTGAACCACGGCGCGAGATTGAGGCCGGGGAAAGCCAGCTCCAGCGCGGCATAGAGCCCGACTGCGAACCCTGCAATCCCCCAGATGACGGAGGCAATCGTCGAAAATTTCACGGCGCCGAAATTATAGTTCGGCAGCCCGTTGATCGTCTGAGGCGGCGACTCGGCGTCGCGAACCTGGTAGCGCTGGTAAATGGCGTAAATGCTGGCGGCGCCGGCCAAGCACAATACGATCATATGGAAGGCGTAGCCGGGCGTCCACGCATGGAGCGCGACATAGGCGGTCAGGAGCGTCAGAATGGCGAGGATCGCCATCAGGACAACTTCGCCGGGTCTGAAGCTTTTGGCCGGAGTAAGCGTCTGTGACATGGAAAAGCGCCCCGTTCGCAGCAGGCGGAATCAATGAGGAGGGGGCCAGGCAAAGTTACGCAGCCGGGCGATCGCGCGCACTTTAGGAGTAAATTTTACGGGGAGGCAATGAGGAAAATCAAAGAAACGCGCGCGCCAATTGGCCCACTTGGCTGTTACAACCGCCGCGCCGGAGGCGATACGCCGCCGAGCGTGTGTCGGGACGGCGAAACTTTATCGCCGCCTACGCCATCAGTCTTAGCGTCTCGGCGCGCGTTCTTCCAACAGCGCGGAGCTCCTATTATGCGGCTTTACTTGACCGCGCTGGCGGAAGCGCCGAGTCGCGCAGCTTCTTTCGCAGCGAGCAGCAGGACGGCGTCCTTGGCGTCCGGGTCGAGGCCTGCGCCGCCTTGCTCCGCATACTGGATAATTTTCGCCCGCATGCTCGGATCCCAAAATTTCGCGAGATGGTCGGCGATGTTCTTGGCAGGATCGGTATGTTTCTGGGACGCGAAATATTTGCCGATCTGATTGGCCATATAAATCAGTTTGTCAGGCGACATTGCTCACTGCCCGGCTGGTCGGCTTGTCGATGAAGCGCTCGTGGTGGGTAAAAACCTCGAAATCGCCGCCGCGCGCGACGGCGATCAGGCTTATGCCGCAAGCTTCGGCGAGACGAATCGCCGCCGCCGTCGGGGCCGAAATCGCGACGACAGCCGGCGCGCCCATTCGCGCCGCCTTCTGGATCAGCTCGATCGACACCCGGCTGGTCATCAAAACGAGGCCCTGCCCGGCGGAAATGCCGCCGCCGCAGAGCGCGCCGGCAAGTTTATCGAGCGCGTTGTGGCGGCCGACATCCTCGCGCGATGCGATGAGGCCCAGCTCCCGAGTCCAAAAACCCGCCGCATGAACCGCATGCGTCTGCAGGTTGAGCTTTTGTCCGCCTGGCAAGGACTCCATGGCCGCGACGATGTCAGCCCGTCCAAAAGCGTAGGCGCTCGACACCGGGGGCGCCGCGCGTACCGCTTCTTCGAGACTCTCGATCCCGCAAAGTCCGCAGCCGGTCGGCCCGGCCATGCTGCGGCGGCGCGCTGAATAGGCCTTTGCCCGCTCGGACGGCAGCCACGCCCTGAGTTCGACGCCGAGATGGGTCGCAATGATCTCGAGGCTGGCAATGTCCTCCGGCCTCTCGATCAGACCTTCCGTCAACGCGAATCCGATCGCGAAATCTTCGAGATCGGACGGCGACGCCATCATGACGGCATGAGTTAAGCCATTGAACGTGAAAGCGATCGCCGTCTCTTCGGGGACCGAGCGGACCGAAGGAGCGAGATTAGCCTCGCGCTGGGCGAGGCAGCGGACCTCGACCGCGGGCGGAGGCGGCCTGGCTTCGAACAGAGAATCGCAATCGACATCGCTCATTCGGCGGCTTCGGCTGTGTGAAGGATGCGACGGCTTTGTTCGGCCTGCTTCTGATAACTCTCCTGCCAGTCGCTGGGACCGTTAGAGCGCGAGACCTGAACCGCCGTCACCTTGAATTCCGGGCAATTGGTCGCCCAATCGGAGAACTCCGTGGTCACGACATTGGCCTGCGTCGTCGGATGATGGAACGTCGTATAGACGACGCCGGGCGCAACGCGGTCGGTGATCAGCGCGCGCAGGGTCGTCTCGCCGGCGCGGCTGTGCAGCTTCACCCAATCGCCGTCCGCGACGCCGCGCAGTTCGGCGTCATGCGGATGGATTTCGAGCCGATCCTCCGGGTGCCAGGCGACATTCTCCGTGCGCCGCGTTTGAGCCCCCACATTGTAATGGCTGAGGATTCGGCCCGTCGTCAGCAGCAGCGGGAATCGCGGCCCCGCCCGCTCATCGGTCGCAATATATTCGGTGACGACGAATTTGCCTTTGCCGCCGGCAAAGCCGCCGATGTGCATGACCGGCGTCCCTTCGGGGTGGGTCGCGTCGCAAGGCCACTGGATGGACCCAAGCTCATCGAGCTTCGCATAAGAAACGCCGGCAAAGCTCGGCGTCGTCCTCGCCACCTCATCCATGATTTCGCCCGGATGCGCGTAATGCATGTCGAAGCCCATGGCCTTGGCGAGCAGAAGGGTGATCTCCCAATCGCCATAGCCGTTTTTCGGGCTCATCACTTTGCGCACGCGCTGGATGCGCCGCTCTGCGTTGGTGAAGGTGCCATCCTTCTCGAGGAAGGTCGAGCCCGGCAGGAACACATGGGCGTAATTCGCCGTCTCGTTGAGGAAAAGGTCCTGCACGACGACGCATTCCATCGCCTTCAGGCCGGCGGCGACATGATGGGTGTCGGGGTCGGATTGCAGAATATCCTCGCCCTGAATGTAAATTCCGCGGAATGTCCCCTCAACGGCGGCGTCGAGCATGTTGGGGATGCGAAGGCCGGGTTCGTGTTCGATTTCGACGCCCCAGAGCTTCTCATAGACTTCGCGCGTCGCCTCGTCCGACACATGGCGGTAGCCGGCGAATTCATGCGGAAACGAGCCCATGTCGCAGGCGCCCTGGACATTGTTCTGGCCGCGCAGCGGATTGACGCCGACGCCGGGCCGGCCAAGATTGCCGGTCGCCATGGCGAGATTGGCGATGGCGAGCACCGTCGTCGAGCCCTGGCTGTGCTCGGTGACCCCCAACCCGTAAAAGATCGCCGCATTGCCGCCGGTGGCGTAAAGCCGCGCCGCGGCGCGGATCAGATCGGCCGGGACGCCGGAGACTTTTTCGACTTCTTGCGGACTGTTGCGACGCTCCGAAACGAAAGCGGCCCAGTCCTGGAACTCCGACCAGTCGCAGCGCTCGCGCACGAAGGCCTCGTTGACCAGCCCCTCGGTAACGATGACATGGGCGAGCGCCGTCACGACGGCGACGTTGCAGCCCGGCTTCAAGGCCAAATGATAGTCCGCTTCGACATGCGGCGTCCGCACCAAGTCGATCCGGCGCGGATCGACGACGATCAGCTTCGCGCCTTCCCGCAGCCGCTTTTTCATGCGCGAGGCGAAGACCGGATGTCCGTCGGTCGGATTGGCGCCGATGACCAGTATGACGTCGGTTTGTTCGATCGAATCGAAATCCTGCGTCCCCGCCGAGGTGCCGAACGCGGTTTTCAGGCCGTAGCCGGTCGGCGAATGGCAGACGCGCGCGCAGGTATCGACGTTATTGTTACCGAACCCGCCGCGGACGAGCTTTTGGACGAGATAAGTTTCCTCGTTGGTGCAGCGCGAGGAGGTGATGCCGCCAATGGCGTGCTTGCCGTGCGCCGCCTGAATGCGCTTGAACTCGGAGGCCGCGTAGCCGATCGCCTCCTCCCAGGACACTTCGCGCCACGGCTCCTCGATCGAGGCGCGGATCATCGGCTTCAGGATGCGGTCGCGATGCGTGGCGTAGCCCCAGGCGAACCGGCCCTTGACGCAGGAATGGCCGTGGTTGGCCTTGCCATCCTTATAGGGGACCATGCGGACCAGCTCCTCGCCGCGCATTTCCGCCTTGAAGGTGCAGCCAACGCCGCAATAGGCGCAGGTGGTGACCGCCGAATGTTCGGGCAGGCCGATCTCGATGACCGATTTTTCCATCAGAGTCGCGGTTGGACAGGCCTGCACGCAGGCGCCGCACGAAACGCACTCGGATTAAGGAAAGGCTCGTTCTGGCCCGCGGCGACGCGGCTCTCAAAGCCGCGTCCATCGATCGTCAGCGCGAAGGTGCCTTGCACTTCCTCGCAGGCCCGCACGCAGCGGTTGCAGACGATGCATTTGGCCGGATCATAAGTGAAATAGGGGTTCGACTGGTCTTTGGCGTCGCCGAAATGATTGGCGCCTTCATAGCCGTAGCGCACTTCCCGGAGGCCGACCGCGCCGGCCTGCGTCTGCAATTCGCAATCGCCATTGGCGGCGCAGGTCAGGCAATCGAGCGGGTGATCGGAGATGTAGAGCTCCATGACGCCCTTGCGCAGAGCTTTCAACCGGGGCGTCTGGGTCTTGACGATCATGCCTGGCGCGATCGGCGTCGTGCACGAGGCCGGCGTCCCGTTGCGGCCCTCGATCTCGACGAGGCAGAGACGGCACGAGCCGAAGGATTCCAGCATGTCGCTCGCGCAGAGTTTGGGGATCTCCGTCCCCATCTCCATCGCCGCGCGCATAATCGAAGCGCCTTCCGGCGCCGTGACCTCGACCCCATCGATCGTCAGCGCGACCATCTTCTCCGATACTGCGGCGGGCGTGCCGTAATCAATCTCTTTGATCAAAGACATGGGTGATCCTCACTCGGCCGCGATCGCTTGGCGCGGCGCGAAATCTTCCGGAAAATGGCGAACGGCGCTCAGCACCGGATAGGGCGCAAAGCCGCCCAGCGCGCAGAGCGAACCGAATTTCATCGTCTGGCAAAGGTCCTCGAGCAGCGCGATGTTCTCGGCGCTTTTGTCGCCGCTGATGATGCGGTCGATGACCTCGACGCCGCGCGTCGAGCCGATGCGGCAAGGAGTGCATTTGCCGCAGCTCTCGATGGCGCAGAACTCCATCGCGAAGCGGGCCATTCTCGCCATGTCAACGCTGTCGTCGAACACGACGACGCCGCCATGGCCGATCAGCCCATCCCTGGCGGCGAAGGCCTCATAATCGAAAGGCGTATCGAACAGCGAGACGGGGAAATAGGCGCCGAGCGGGCCGCCGCACTGCGCCGCGCGGACCGGGCGGCCAGACGCCGTTCCGCCGCCGATCTCCTCGACAATCTCGCCAAGGGTCAGGCCGAAAGCGGTCTCGAACAGGCCGCCAAAACGAACGTTGCCGGCAATCTGCAGCGGCATCGTCCCGCGCGAGCGGCCCATGCCGAAACCGGCGTAAAACTCCGCGCCCTTGTCGAGAATCGTCGGAACCGCAACAAGAGAAAGGACATTGTTGACGACCGTCGGCCGGCCGAACAGGCCCTTATGGGCCGGCAGCGGCGGTTTCGCCCGCACCACGCCGCGCTTGCCCTCGAGGCTTTCGAGGAGCGCGGTCTCTTCGCCGCAGACATATGAACCGGCGCCCATGCGCAATTCGATGTCGAAGGCGTTGCCGGAGCCCAAAATGTCAGGCCCTAGATAGCCCGCCGCGCGCGCAAGCTCGAGCGCCGCCAAAAAGGTTTTCGCCGCGTGCGGATATTCCGAGCGGCTATAGACATAGCCTTTGCTCGCGCCGACCGCGATAGCGGCGATGGTCATGCCTTCGATCAAGGCGAAAGGATCGCCCTCCATGATCATGCGGTCGGCGAAGGTGCCGCTATCGCCTTCGTCCGCGTTGCAGACGATATAGCGGCGGTCACCCGGCGCATCGGCGACGGTCTTCCATTTGACGCCGGTCGGAAAGCCCGCGCCGCCGCGCCCGCGAAGGCCGGATTTCGTCACCTCGGCGATAGTCGCGGCCGGCCCGATCTCGATCGCCCGGAAAAGACCGCGCCAACCCTCATGCGCGGCGTAATCGTCGTGCGAAAGCGGATCGATGATGCCGCAGCGGGCGAAGGTGAGCCGTGTCTGACCGGCGAAGAAGGGGTGATCCTCGGTCTTGCCGATGCGCAGCGGATGCGCGCCGCCGGTCGCCAACCCGGCGTCGAACAGGGCGGCCACGTCCGAGACCTTGACGGGGCCATAGCCAATGCGGCCCTCAGGGCGTTCGACCTCGACGAGCGGCTCCAGAAAAACCATGCCGCGCGAGCCGGTGCGGATGATCTCAACCGGAAGCCCGCGCGCTTGCGCCTCGGCGGCGATTTTGGCGGCAACCTTGTCGGCGCCGACCGCCAGCGCCGCGGCATCCTTTGAAACGAAAATTCTCGTCATGCCTGCACCGCGTCAACGGCCTCGGCCAAAGTCTTGTCATCGAGCCGGCCAATCGGCTCGCCATCGAGCATGGCGGCGGGAGAACACGCGCAAAGGCCAAGGCAATAAACCGGCTCCACGGTCAAGCCTTCCACGGCGGTCGAACCATTCCAGTCAATGCCGAGCCGGTCGAGAAGATTGCGAGCCAAAGCCTCGCTCCCCATGCTCTGGCAGAGACTTCGCCGCGGCAGAGCTTCAGCACGTGGCGCGCGGCCGGCTCGCGGCGGAAGTCATGATAGAAGCTGATAACGCCATGAACTTCTGCGCGGGTCAGATTGAGAGCCTGCGCGATCAGGGGCCCGGCGGCCTCGCCGACACAGCCGAGCTCTTCCTGCAAGGCGTGGAGGATGGGTAGCATAGGCCCTTCAAGATCCGCATGTTCGCCAATGATTTCCGCAGCGCGCTCTTCATTCCATCGTAACGCCTCGGCCATATATTCCACCCGCCGTTTGCTTATTGCGGCCGCAAGGTGACGCGATAAGACCTGAGGATCAATGGGGCAGTTTCGTCGGCCGATAGAGCGCCTCTATCAGAAGCAGAGTCGCAAAGCCTAAATACGCCTATGCAAGAGCTGAAAGTATTTTCGTTGCGGCAGCGCCGGATTGTTGTCTTGACGGTCCGGCAGCGCCCGCTTTTTGAATTCAGCGAGCGCGACAAGCGAAATCGCCTGGATTTCTCCAATGTTCACAAAGAAGTCTACCGCACAATGACTGCGCGACGGGGGGCGACGACGACCGCTCGGCGAGGGGCGACCGGCCGGTGGGCGACGACCCCGCCGCGCGGTCCAGCGCAACCGGCGCGGGCGCAGACGACGGCCTCCCCGATCGAGGCGAGCATGGTTCCCATGACGATAAGGGCGGGGAGAGCGTTGAGTTTTTTCATGAGCGTTCTCCTTGCCAAGCAGCCCGGAATTGAACTGCCGCCATTATTGCGCGTCGGACTTTCGGGATCGCCGGATTTGGGCAACTTGACTGCCTACTATGGCGCCCGCGTAACGGGGCCGGTTGGCGCACCGCCGTCGAGCGCTATCTGATTTTCGGCGGCGCTGATGGTTTTCTTTGCCGATGTCGAACCGCGTGGTCGCGATTAGGCCCAGTGATCAATTGGGTGGAGAGCGATGTTGACCTCAATCGCAAAAGTAATGAGCGATCCCATCAAAAGGCCGAGCACCAGCGAAAAGAGCATCGCCAGGCCCGGTTCATGGGGCACATTGAAGCAGGCGCACACAAAAGCGACGAAGAGCAGGCTCGCGGTGGCGACCCCGCTGCCGATGGCGAGAAAGATCGCGCGATTGATCAGTTGCGCCCGCCGCATCAGGCGCGGAATATCGGCTTTGAGGGGAGCGCGCGCCACATCGTCATCCGGGATCGCGTTGAGCGCCCGGCTACGATCGGTGATCTTCTCCATCCGGGTCGTCAGAATCGAAGCGAAGCCCGCGTCAGCGCCAAGCAGGAAAGAAGGCGTCGTCGCTTGCGAAATGACGCGCGCCAGCGCCTCGACATTCTGCATGTCGGAAATCATCAGCCGGTCTCGCTCTTAACTGATTGCCGCCCCAGCCAAAACGCAGCAGCGGATCCACTGAATCGGCAAAATCCACCAATTCAACAATGAGCGCGTCGCCATCCGCCAACAGCTCGGGCAACAAGAGTTGTCTCACAATCAATGATTTCAACCGCAACAGCGCCGCAAGCTCTGGCGTCTCAACCGTTTCGAAGCCGCTTGGCGTCCGCTTCAAAATATGATCTTGCTCCAATCTTGAGCCAGATGCCTCCAACTTGCCAGATCCGGCGCGCGACGCGGCGGCAATTTTCGGCGGAAGAGAAGATCCCCATCGTGTTGGAGGGCCTGCGCGGCGAGGACAGCATCGCCGAGCTCTGCCGCCGCGAGGGGATCGTCCAGAATCTTTATGACCGTTGGTCGACGGAGTTCCTAGAGGCCGGCAAGAAACGGCTGGCTGGCGATACCGCGCGAGCCGCAACCTCGGACGAGGTCAAGGAGCTACGCCGCTAGGCGTCAGCGTTGAAAGAGGTCGTCGCCGAACTGACCCTTAAAAACGTCTGCTCAAAAAAAGCGTGACGGGGAGTGGGCGGAGCAATCGTGGTAAGCGATTGCGGAGGGAGGACGGCGCATGAGATATCCGGCTAGCGAAAAACTGGAAATCATCCAGCTCGTCGAGCAATCGCATTTGCTGGCGCGCCGCACGCTGGAAAAGCTCGGCATTCCCCAGGGCGGCGATCTGTATCGCACCGGCGGCCCCGAAGCCTTGGACGATCGCTCGCCTCGGCCGGAGCGCGTCTGGAACTGGATTCCCGACGCCGTGCGAGAGCAGCTCATCAAGCTCGCGCTCGACCAGCCGACGCTCTCACCACGCGAGCTCGCCGTGCGCTTCACTGACACGGAAAGCTATTTCGTGTCAGAAGCTTCGGTCTATCGCCTGCCGAAGGTGCATGACTTGATCGCCAGCCCGGCGTTCATCGTCATGAAGGCGGCCGATGAGTTTAAAGACAAGACCACAGCGCCAAATCAGCTCTGGCAGACCGACCTCGCCTATCTGAAACTTATTGGTTGAGGCTGGCTTTATCTGTCGACCGCTCCTCGACGACTTGTCACGCTTCATCGTCGCCTGGAAGCTCTGCGCGAGCATGAAGGCCGAGGACGTCACCGACACGCTGAACCTGGCGCTGAAGGCTTCGGGGCTCGATCAAGCAAGGGTCGTTCACCGGCCGAGGCTTCTGTCCGACAATGGCGCCAGCTACATCTCGGCCAACCTCGCCAAATGGCTCGATGGCCACATGTCCGCGGCGCGCCCTATCACTCGATGACGCAAGGTAAGATCGAGCGCTGGCATCAGACGCTGAGGAACCGCATCCTGCTCGAGAACTATTACCTGCCGGGCGGCCTCGAAGCCCAGATCGGGGCCTTTGTCGCTGATTACAATCATTTGCATTATCACGAGAGCATCGACAACCTGACGCCCGCCGACGCCTACTTCGGGCGCGGTCAGACCATCCTGATCGAAAGGGAAAGGATCAAACGCCAGACTATCGCCAACCGCCGCTTGCTCCACCACCGGCAAGCCGCATAATATCGACAACCAGACGAGCCAGAACCTGTCTTATTTTATGCCGCGCTATGCCCCAAAAACTCTGACGACGGACAGTGCGGACGGAAGCCGTGATCGCCCGCGGGGAGGCGCTCCCCTGGGCCAGCATCGAACCCTATAAGCGGCGTCTTTCCGGCAAACGCGTTCTCCTTATTATCGGCGGCGTCAAATCATGGTCGGTCGTCGCAGCGCTGCAGGAAGCTAGCCTCGAGATCGTCGTAACAAGCGTCAAAAAGTCGACCAAGGAGGACCAAAGAGAAGATCAAGGAGCTGATGGGCCATGACGCACATATGATAGACGACATGACGCCGCGGGAAATTTACAAGATGTTGAAGGACGCCCGCGCCGACATCATGTTGTCGGGCGGTCGCTCGCAGTTCATCTCATTGAAGGCAAAAATGCCGTGGCTCGGCATCAACCAGGAGCGTCATTACGCCTACGCCGGCTATGTTGGCATGGTGGAGCTAGTGCGCGAGATCGACAAAACGCTGTTCAATCCGGTGTGGGAGAAGGTTCGCCGTCCCGCGCCCTGGGACGCGCCGGATCAACAAATAGATTGGGGCGCGGACGCGCCGGCCCTTGCGGCCGAGTGAGGGCGCATCAAATCCAGCAAGTCCTGCACGGTTAACCCGCTGAAAATGAGCCAGCCGATGGGCGGCGCGGGCCTGGCGCGGATCAATCGAAACGGCGGGCCTTCTCGTCGAGCTCGTAGCGGCGGATCTTTTGGCGAGGCCGAAGCGCGACAGACCGAGCTTCTTCGCGGCGCGGCTCTGCTTCCAGCGCTGCTTTTCAAGCGCATGCAGCAAGAGCTGCCGCTCCAGCGATTCGACATCTCCTTAAGCGACTTGCTCCGGCTTTGAGACCGAGTTTGGCGGCGGGCGGCTCGACGGCGCGCAGTTTTGCGAGCTCAGGCGACAGATGGCGGCGCGTCAGATATTCGCTGTCATTGGCGACAGCGACCATCCGGCGGATCTCGTTTTGGAGCTCGCGCACGTTCCCCGGAAACGTATAGGCCTTGAACATCTCGATCACGTCATTGGCGACGCCGAGCACGCGATTGCCCAAAGGGCCGCCATGCTTGGCGACGAAAAATTCGGTGAGCGCCGGAACGTCCGCGGGCCGCGCGCTCAGCGGCGGCACGTCGAGCTCAAATCGTTTGAGGTGGAAGTAGAGATCCTAGCGGAACTGTCCGGTCTTGACCAGTTGGCGGAGCGGCTTGTTCGAGGCCGCAATGATGCGCACGTCGCAAACCATCATCTGATCCGAGCCGAGAGGCTTCACCTCGCGCTCCTGCAGAAAGCGCATCGGGCTGACCTGGAAAGAGGGCGACACCTCGGAAATCTCGTCAAGAAACACGGCGCCCCCGTCGGCCGCTCGAAACAGCCCCAAGCGGCCGCTCAGCGCTCCCGTGAAGGCGCCGCGCTTATGGCCGAAAAGTTCCGAATGCAGCAATTCATCGCGGATGCCGCCGCGGTTTTGCGTCATTAGCGGGCTCGAGGAGCGGCGCGAATGGAAATGCAGCGCCCTCGCCAGCAATTCCTTGCCGGTCCCGGTCTCGCCCTCGATGAGGATCGGCAAATCGGTCCTCGCCGCCTCCCGGGCGAGATTGCAGAGTTCCAACATCGCCTCGCTGGCATAGACGAGGCGCTCGAAAGAAGACGCTTTGACCTTGGCGCTGGCCTCCAGCTTGTCGTGAAAAAACGACGAGTCCTCGCCGATTTTCAGTTCGCGCGCGAGCAGCCGGCGCCGACGCGCGAGCTCCCGCGTCTCAACGGCCCGCTTGGCCATGAGGCAGACCTGTTCGGGCTGGAGCGGTTTGCAGAGGTATTGATAGGCGGCGACGCGCGACAGCTCCTCGTGGAGCCAAGGGCCTCGCCAACAAGGAGAATACAAAAAAACCTTAGACGCGCCGGGGCCGTCAACTCGATCGCGGTCGCAATCGCGGCAAACTCGGGCAGATCGCCGCGAAATCCGGCTGAAACGCATCAAAAATTACGACGACCAGCACGCAGGCGCAGCCGCAAACGGCGAGCCCACCGCGCGGGCGCCAGGCGATTCGATTAGCGATCAGGCGATTCAACAGCGGCCCGCGCGTCTTCCTCCATCAGAGACGCGGCCAAGCCGACGACTGTGACGCTATTCCCACACTACCATCCAAAAAGTCACATGCGGGAGGCGCGGAGACGCTTAAGGATTGTGACTGGCGCAAACTTCGCTTTAAAGTCTCAGGAAAGGGGAGTCATGGCAATGACTGTACGGATGAAAACTGCAACGAGTGAGATGACGAAAACCGCGTTGATCGCAACCGCGGGGGTTTTGTTCGCGGGCGCCGCCTTCGCGGCTGAACCAACTCCGGAGAAACCGCCGCCATCGTGGTGGGACACTTTCGCCGTAACCGGCGCAATCGACGCCGGCATAACTGTGAACCCCTCCGATCCGTCAAACGGGTTGAACTTTGGCCGCCTGTTTACCGACAAAGCCAATTCGCTGCTTCTCAATCAGACCATGCTGACGGTTCAGCGCCCGATCGATCCGGCCGCCAAGGATTATGATTACGGCTTCAAAATTCAGGCCTTCTACGGCTCCGACGCGCGCTACACCCATTTCCTGGGCGAAGGCGAATATTGGATCAACAGCCGCTACCAGATCGACATTGTCGAAGCTAACGCCCAGGTTCATTTGCCTTGGCTGTTTTCGGGCGGCATCGACGTCAAGGCCGGGCAATTTCCGACCCTGCTCGGGTTCGAAGTCATTCCGGCGGGCGATAATCTGCTCTATTCGCACTCCTACATTTTCAACTTCGGCGTGCCATTTAAGTTGACCGGCGTCGCTGCGGTAGCCCACGTCATTCCTGAGGTGGACATCTATGCCGGCTTCAACACCGGCGTGAATACGACCATCGGTTGGCCTGGCGACAACAATGGCGGCGTCGGGTTCGAAGGCGGAATTGGATTTAACTTCCTGGGCGGCAATTTGACGGTGCTGGCGACGACCAACATCGGCCCGCAAAATCCGGCGACGCCGGTCGGCATCGCCGCCTGCGGCGGCTGCGCGCCGAGCAGCACGTTGCGATTTTACAATGACATGGTCATCACCTGGAAGGCGACCGACAAGCTCACCTTCAATACCGACATGAACTGGGTCCATGACGATGCCGCCGGCGGGCTCGACGGCTATGGCATCGCGGCATACGCCGCCTACGCTATCAATGATTGGCTGAAAATCGTCGGCCGCGGCGAGGTCTGGCGCGACAACAGCAACTTCTACGTTTCTTCTCTCGGTGCCCCGGGCAACTTCAACTTCGTCAACGCCGAGCATGGCTTCTTGAACTTCGGCGGCTTTCCGCCGACCGGGGCCTTCGCACCGGCGCCGACAACCTATATGGAGCTGACCGCCGGCCTCAACATTGCGGCTCCGCCGATTCCGAATCTCCTGAACATCCCGAGCGCGGCGTGGATTAAAAGCCTCACGGTTCGGCCGGAAATCCGCTACGACGTCTCTTTGAACAACACGGCTCCATTCAATGTCGGCCTAAGAGGCACTCAGCTGACCTTTGGCGGCGACATCATCGTCAAATTCTGAGAATTTCGCGATGGCGCCGCTCCGGCGCCCCGCGCATCCAACCGCCGCCGCAGAACTGCGGCGGCGATTTTGTTTCGCGTTGCTTTCAATGAGCATAGAAGACGATCGCCTGTCGCCGGGGCGGCGCGGTATATGCCGGCCAGAGCCGAAGCCAACACGCCTTTCGCCGCCTCGGGCGCCCCTTAGTGCGACATGCTTGACGTCCGGAATTCAGGCAAGGGTGATCATTCGATGATCATCATGCGCGCGCCGAGGGCAGAGGTTCCAAAGAGCCTTGGGAGCTACCGCGGAATGGCGCTGTTGTTTGACGGCATATTAGAGCGGGATGAGGCCAAGCGGCCGAGGTGCAGCTGACGCTGTCGGGAAGAAGCCGGTGCAGGTGAACGCCCATAGTCTGATGGAGCTCGGAACCTTTTAGCGCTAGTTTCATCGCCGCCGCAATGTCCTTGGCATCGATGGTTGGCGCCGACTTAGGCGCGATGACGCGCGAGAAGCCCCGCTGCCGCAAAATAATCCTTGATCAGCGGCCGCCGTCCAGACATGAAAGAGTCATGGGATCGATTGAAGAATCCGAACCGCGTTCTTCTGAAAAACGTATCGCATAGTCGCGATTGACAACAATTGACACTAGTCAATTGGTCGACTCAATAGTTGGGAGTCGCGCTGTGAGCAATCCGTCACATCGACGGGTCAACCGTAATGACCCGACGTTCTTCGCGCCGCAGCGAATTCAAGAATTTGTTCAAGCGGCAAGATGGGATAAAAGTTCAAAGGGCTTCGACAAATCGCGAGAGGATTCGGCTTCCCAGGCCGAGCCGTCCGTCAACGTTTCGGATGAAGGTTTGGCGATCAAAAGCTTTCGGATGTTGCGTTCATTTGAGTCTACGCAGCCGCTAGAGCTTACGCCGGCCTCGCGTTCTTCTTCGAGCATTGGTATGTTGTTGCGTCCATTTCTGGCTATAGCCGTTACGGCTGGACTTGCATTTCTTATCGTTGGCAGCCCTCGGGAGATGGGGACGAGCGGCGCGAACAAACGCAGCACTGAGCCGAGCCTGTTTTGGTCGCTCTTTTTAACGCAAGCGAGGGCCCAGCCTGCAAATCAGGAGAATGCGAAGTTAGTCGTAACTCCGGCGCCGCCACAGCGTATGGGCGAGGCTGTTCCGCTCGGCGTCTCGGTCCTCAATTCCGGCTTTGTCGACATTGTATCAGTTCGAGGCCTCGGGAGAGGAACGACGTTGTCAGCGGGCCACCGGATGGGCCCTAACAATTGGTTCCTGTTTGCGACAGATGTCCAGGACGTGATGATCCAGCCGCCGCCGCAGTTTGTCGGCGTAATGGATATCACTGTCGAACTGCGTGTCGCCGACACCGCCGTAGATAGCCAAATGTTGCGCTTCGAATGGACAGAGCCCCAGGAAACCGCGTCAGTGAACGCGCGAGTCCCCGGCGCTGACCTAAAGAGTGAAGCGATCCACAAACTAACGTCAGAAGAGATCGCGGCATCGTTGAAACGGGGAAACGATTTGATCGCGAGCGGCGACCTTGCAGCGGCGCGATTGGTTTTGCGGCGCGTGGCCGAGGCTGGAGACGCGGGCGGGGCCTTGGCGCTCGCAAGGACCTACGATCCCATGACGTTGGAGAAACTTCAAGTGCATGGCTTGTCTTCCGACTTAGCTATGGCGCGACACTGGTATGAGAAAGCCAAAGATCTTGGGTCGCAGGATGCGCAGGATGCGCTGCGAAGGTTAGAGATTCTGGCAAGCAGGCCAGACTGATATCGCTATGTGGGCCTCTTGGCGGCCCCGTTTCGAGGCAGGGTCGATCTACTCCGCGAAACAAACTTAGTTCGATCGAATTGAGAGAAACGTCATGAGCATTGCAGGTAAATCGGCAAGAAATGCGCTTATATGTCTATTATTGTTTTTGCTCGCTCCATTCGAGTTCGCTAAAGCCGAAACAGGATCGGTCGGGTATGAAGAAAAAAGGCATGAGACAAATGACATTGCAGTGACCATTGTAACATCCGGGCTGTCTTGCACTTGCGCCCGATTTGCTGAGGACATCCGAAATGTCGTGAACGATTTGCGACCCAACGGCTTGCGCGTCTTGCCGGTGTTGGGCGTCGGCGGCTTCCAAAATGTGGACGACGTGCTATTCTTGAAGGGTATCGACATGGGCGTTGTCGATGAGGACAATCTCCGCCTTCTGAAGAAAAAGAATCCTCATCTCTACGCAGACATCGAGCAACGGATTCAATATATTACGAAACTCTATAACTCCGAATTTCATGTCCTGGCGAGGAATGAGATAAGAAGCTATGACGACTTGCGTGGCAAGAAGGTGAACTTCAATCTCAAGGCGAGCCAAACGGAGGTCAGCGCGGAGGTTATTTTCGACGAGCTGAAGATCGACGTCCAGCGGACGAATTATGATAACGATGAGGCGATCAGGAAGCTAAAAGACGGGGAAATTTCCGCGATGATCGTTTTATCTGGCGCCCCACAGGCGGCGCTGTCCAAATTGAAGAAAGAGGACGAGGTTCACTTTTTAGGGCTCGATAGGGAGAGCTTGCCCACTCATGATCTGAGCGTAATAACTTCCGATTACTTGCCTGCGGAATTAACACATGAACTTTATCCGAATTTGATTGCTGAAGGCACATCTGTTCCCACCCTCGCGAACAGAGCGCTGCTTGTTACCTACGCATGGCCGGAAGGTTCGTTGCGCTATAAGAAGCTCACCAAATTCGTTCAGGAATTCTTCGGGAAGATTGACCAATTCCAAAATGGAGCTCGGCATCCAAAGTGGAGCGAAATTAATCTTTCGGCCGAGATCCCCGGTTGGACACGCTTCAAGCCTGCGGCCGATTGGCTCGCGTCTCATCAAAGCGTAGCCGCCTGGCAAACTCAAGGCGCCACAGCCGACCTGCCTCCTTCCAAACTGAAGTTGGCGTTCGAACAATTTATAGAAAATTACGCCACGTCGTATCACCTGACAACCTTGTCTGCTAGTGAACGAGAAAAGCTCTTCACCCAATTCATGGGATATGTGGAATCACAAAAATCGGGACAGTCTGGGCACTAAATAATGTGTCCGGCATGCGCCTATGAGACAGTTTTGGTGTCCCAGCCGACCAACATATGTCTCATAGGCGCTGACGCCGGACATCAGCCAGAAACCCCTGACCGTTGATCAAATCCATACTTTTACCGGCGATCCCGGTTCCGCGAATAGCTTGCGAGGAGCACCGCCACGATTCCGGTCAGGAAAATGCCGTCGAACGTTCCAGCTCCGCCGATGGACGCGACCGGCGCGCCGAGCCCCTGGATTTTGCCGAGATTGAGCAGGTCGGCCCCGATGAGGGTGCCGAGACTGCCACTGATATAGGCCAGCGGCGCGGCGTATTGGCGCGACAGCAGCAATGCGACGACCGCCGTCGCCAGCGCAGGCACGAACATGGGCAGGGCGATCCCGAGACCAGGAACCGGGGAGGCCAGCAGGTTGCACACGATAGCGACGCCGGCGGTCGCCGCGAGACCTTGCGCCCACAATTGGTTTTTGCGCAGCAAGTACAATGACATCAGACTGGGAATGACGGCGCCGCCGATATTCACGGCAATCACGGTGCCGGGCCAGTCCACGACCACCGGAACGATATAGCGCATCCCGAAGAAGTCGATGTCCTGCCCAGACAGGATTCGCTGCTCGGGCAATTCGGCGACCGGGATATTGAAATAGCTGCCCAACAGCGAACCAAAGAGAAGGAGCAGGGCCGCGCCGGAGCTCACGCCGAGGCGCGTGTAGGCGTAGTGCAGGGCTCCCACCTGAACCAGTACAATCAGGACGATGAATATGCCGACGAGGACAGAAAAGAACGGTGGACTCAGCGGCAGGTAATGAAGATGACTCAAGTGCATCAATGCCTCAGCAATGTATGAGTGCCTGGCGCAACGCTCCGATAGTAGCGCCCGCGGATTCATCTCGCCAAACAAACTAATGATCCCAAGGCGAATTTGGAATTGGCGGTATTTTGGGCGGCCGAAAAGAATGGGGCGTCGACCCTCTCGGCCCCTCTCTCCCAACTTCGGGTTCAGCTTTTTCGCCGCGACCACGCAGCGGCATCTGCGAAAGAGGCAGGGAAGAACACGCCGGCCAACCGCGGGCAACTGCGTCCCCTGGGAGAGCCCTTACAGAACAGAACGTGGGGCTTTTCGGACGGTGAAGCGCAACGGAGCAGATAGTCCCGAAGCAATGCTGTCGCCGTCGCCCAGAAAGCGTTTACCATCGCTCTGCTTCCCCAAGCAAAGCAGCGAGAGGCAAGAAATCGATAACACATTGAATTCATTGTGCTGAGGGGAATCGAATTACAGTGATAACTTGCTGCTATGGCTCATCTTTTTCAATGTGGAAAATTTTTATACCAACAAATATACCAACAATTTTTCGCGCTATTCGGGTTCACCTCTCCGCCCAACTGAGATCATTCATCGCCAGCAGCCTAATTTGGATTTTCCGCCGCACAAAAAAATCTCTGCCTGAATCCCTGTCCGGTTTCCTGTCCTAAAAGCCACGCGAGAGTTAACCCCCCCCTGCCCCTGATGCTCGCCCTTCCAACCGCGGAACGTCGGAACTCCGCCGACGTCGCTCCACCAGCGGCAATTGATTGGGGAAGGTGGCGGCGATCGGCCAGGATTCTGGGTCCTCGGTCGGTCTCGATCCGCAGCTACTTTTGCGGTGAACCCGGCCGCTGCTGATTTAATTGGTGCGGCTTGGCAGTCCTGGCGCGTCCTATTCAAACATTTCACAGCTTATCTGGATAATGGATGGCGCAAGGAAAATAAACGTCCGGAATCTGAAGCGCAGGCGGAACCTCGCCTCCGACGGCGAGTTGGTCCGGCCGAAAATGGGTACGAGGTCCTTGGGGCGATGCTTCGCCAGGCAGCAGGATCGGCGCGAAAACTTCGATCCGTCCGAGCGGGCTTCGAACAACCCGGGTCGGGGAGGCGTGAGCAATTTCGCGGTCCATCGAGGCTATCAATGCAGGCCACTTCATTCCGGCGCATTCGTTGAGCCTCGCCGCGAGATCGGGTCGCGCCGTGCGAACGCCGAAGCCAACCGCTTTGCCGAGTCCGAAATCATACAACGTCTCTCGACGGTGTTCCTGTCCAATAGCCTCGTTATCTGGTCCCAAACATGTCAAGCCAAAAAAGGACGGCAACTGCGCCCGAACCCTCGGCACCGCGAGCAAGACGATTCCGGTACTCCCAAACGAGAGTGCGCGGACGCTTTCCGACAGTTGAAATGAAATGACGCCTCGCGAGGTGGTTGCGCTGACGATGGGCCCGCGAGCCTTAAGGTCAATCGCCTCCCCTTGGACGACGGAGAATCCAGCGGCAGCGCCATAAACACCGGACACCCACGTTCCGCCGCCGAGTCGCAACGTGTCGACGATAAACGATCGGACATCATTGATGGTCCAGGCCAGTCGGTGCATGTTCAGGCCCAAATAGGACCGGCGAGCGGGCAATTCGGCCCAAACCCTGTTCAGCTCCTCCTCCGGCGCGTTCCGCCACATCGCGATTTCTCCAGGCGTGCGCGCGCAGCCGAGACATAGGCCCGATGCGTCATCGACCCGGCAGAGACCGATGCAGGGACTTGGAACCATTGATTCGTCCTTCCGCCATTGGTGCAGGAGCGCGCCTTCGGATCGTTGATTGGCCACTTTCGCATCAACCGCGTCTTGCCGCCGTGACAAGTGGCGGCGTCGCAGCAACTGGGAACCCCGCGAACACGCCTAGCCTGGTCAATAGAAAGAGCACGATGAAAGCGACAGCGTTGATGGCGAAGATTCGTCCGACGATCGCCGCTGTATAATTTGTGACGCCGCTTTGCAGGAGGACGGAGATCAGAAAGAGAAGACCTTCGTAGACCGCGAAGGCAGCCAGGAACGAGGCGGCCGAAGCCAGAGGCCCAAGGGGAGCGACGCGTTTGGCCGTCCATTCGGAACCTAAAGCCGCCAGAAGCGCGACGACGCCAAGAGCGACGCCCCAGGCAAGACATTCCGGCGTCCAAGGATAATGCAGCATGCTGAAACCGACGGCCTGGTTGGCGAGCCAGACGAGACCTACGAGAAGCAAAGCCTCGCGCCGTGTCATCGTCAGGGCTGCGATGGCCGCGAAGGCCGCGAATGGGGTGGCGCAAGCGAAGCCGAGGCTGAAAGCGACGCTGGAAGTGACCAATAAGGCGATCCAGACGAGACGGCGCCAACCTACGATCAGTGAAGCGAATTGAAGTTGCATTAGGCGCTCCTTAACGAAATGGAGATCGGTTCTCAGATGCTAGCGCTCGGAACAATCATGCTTCAATCATGCCGGAAGCGTTTGCCGGAGCGGTCGATGGGATCGGGATCGTCCGCTCCGAGCCAGCGCGCGCGTAAGCTGTCCCAGAGCTTGAGTTGATCCCAGTTTGGCGTCTTCAGCAGCTCGTCTGTTCGCGGGTCGAGAAAAGGATTGGGCAGGAGAACCGTGATCTGCTGTTCGCCTTCGCCGTTGAAAAGGCGCAGACCCCATGAAACCGGCGCGCCGGATCGATCGAGGCGGCGGTAAAGTTCGGCGCGGGAGGTCCGACGATTGCGCGCCAGCGCTGGCGAGGCGGGATTACCGGCGCTGCCTTTGTGGACGCCAATTCAAATATGAAAGTGCGGCGCCCCAAAGGCGATTGTGAGATAGCCGTCGAACATCCCGATATGGGTCGGCGGCGATGACGCCTTGAACTCATAGGCCGCACCTTCGATGATCGGTCCGAACGTGATTTCGCGCCAGTGGTTTTCGAACAGATCGCGCAACAAGCGCTCTAGCGTCTCTTGATCCGCCGGCAGCGCGAAGATGTCGACAGAGGAACCATCGGCACCGACCGCCCGCCGCGGCCAATTCTCGATTCTGAACGTTTCATGCTCTTTTGTCGAGCAAGCCATCCTGACCCAAAGCGACTTTGACGCCGCCGAAAACGCCAAGCGTCGGCTGGTCGAAACCCAACGGATTCTGGTAATGGTCATTAAGGGCATTTTGAACGCGCGCAAAGCCAGATATGCCGTGACCAAAATCGTAAGTCGCGGCGAGATTAAGCAGCGTATAGCCAGGCGCAATAAGATTCGTGGCCGTCCCCGCGCGATTGGTGTCCGCCCATCGCCCAGTATAGGTAAAAGTTGCTGATAGCAGCAGGGCCGGCGTCGCCTGGAGCGTTGCGCTAAGGCTCAATTTGTCGCGGGGCCGGCGCAAAAGGTCGAGCTGCGTGAGCTCATCCTTGGCCACCGTGTAGGTATAGTCGGCGCGGACGGAAAAGCCGTTCCACGGCGAAAGACTAATGAAACTCTCGAGCCCGAATGTCCTGGCGCGGCCGATGTTCACGTAAGAGGTGGCGGTGTCGTTGATGTCGATGAGATTTTTAATGTTATTCGCGAAGTAGGTCGCGCCCAACGAGATGCGGTCCGGCAGTAGGGTCTGCTCGAAGCCGGCGTCATAGCCGATGCTAGTTTCCGGTCGAAGGTTCGGATTGGCGAAGAAGCCGTAGGCGGGATAATTGTCATAGAGTTCGTCAAGGGTCGGCGCCTTGAATCCTGAGCCGACGCTGGCTTTCACCTTGGTTCCCGTCTCCGGAATAAGAAAAGCCGGCGCGACGCGGAAGGTCGTGGCCCCGCCGAACTGATCGTCGGCGTCGTAGCGGATGCTCGCCGCGTTGAAGAGCCGCCCACCAATATTGGACTGGAGCTCCAAGAAGCCGGCTGTATCGCCATCCACCGCCCAAACGGGATTGCTGTTGACGAGACGGTCTACCTCGCGACTGGTGCCGAGGACGAGCGTCTCGCCCTCGAAGAAGCGGAGATTGCCCTGATAATCGACCTTGATGCGGGAGCCCTCGTAATAATTCGGAATAAAGGGGGTGAGGTTGGGGTCGAGGTAGCTCCTGTCGTAATTAGTGTAGGCGATGCCGAGCGTCTGATCGAAACGCCCGTCAAAGAGGGTGTTGTGGACGAAGGCCCGGCTGAACGACTGATCGCTTCCGTTGCGGCTCAGCATCGACTCCGGGCCGAGGAAATCATCGCTCGTCGATAAGAGAGTGGTTTCGATGTAGCGGCTGGTCAGACCCACGTCGAGCCCATCGGCAAGCTGCGCGTCGACGCGAAAGGAAAAGGTTTAGTTGTCATACCAGTTCGGATTGATCGCGCGTCCGATCGGAACGAGCGCGGGCGGCGTCACCGGCGTGTCGGTCGAGCTGAAATGGCCGAACCCCAGGAAATAGCTGAGCCAGTCGGCCGAGCCCGAGACTTTGGCAGTCTGATTGAAGGTCCCGAATGAGCCGCCTTCGACATTCGCGGTCGCCCGCATCGGGCCCTGGCCTTTTTCGGTGGCGATATTGATGACGCCGCCGATCGCGTCGGAGCCATAGAGTCCGCTTTGCGGACCGCGCAGCACCTCGATGCTGCCGAGATCGAAGTTGGGGATATGAGCGAAATCGAATGCGCCGTCCGGCGAACTCGGATCGCTGACGTCGATGCCGTCGATGAGGGGTCTGATTCGAATTGGCGCCGCGTATGAAGACCGATGTCAGGCCGCCCGGGCCGCCGGTTTGCACTACGTTGAGGCCTGGCACGTCGAGAAGCGCTTCGGGCAGCAAGCGTTGCTGTTTGGCCGCGATTTCGTCCGCCGTGATGACGGTGACGCTAGTGCCGAGTTCGGACTCAGGCGTCGGAATGAGGGTCGCGCCGACCACGACTGGTGGAAGCTCGACCGGCGGGGCGGACGCATCCTGGGCATAGGCCCCGGGGGCGCCGACGGAAAAGGCCACAAGCAAAAAACGCGGAGTTAGGGCGCGCAAGCGCAAGTTTGATTGGCGGAAGGAGAACATGACGGTCTCGCAGCGACGTGGTGCGTCACCGCGAACCAAAGCCCAGGCGCCGCCCCAAAAATCGGGCGAGACTCGCGGCCCCCATTGAGACACCCCGCCCAATGTGTTCGCGCGTGACCACGGCTGATGGCAGGTCTCCCGGCTCGCGGGTCTCTGCCTTGCGCCGCCTTCCCGGTTGCCCAGTGGCGTCTATGGCGCGCGGCTCGCCGCTTACAGTTGCGGGGGCAGCCACGGTTTGGGCGGTAAGGCCGCACCGTGTTCCCTTTTGATCCCCGAATGGAACCATCGCTGGCAGTATGCGGTCGTCGGTGTCGAGGCGTCAAGCTCAGTTCCCGGCGGCCGATCGAAGCGGCTCCGGTGTAACCGAATCGATACACCGCAATTCACTGTGCGTCGGCTATCGGCCGCAAACCCCAATCGTCCTGGCAAGCCCGCGCCAGTGATCTTGCCGGCCGCGACTATGTATGAAAATATTGAGCAAACTGCATAATCGTGCAATCGTCAGAGAGAGGACCGCATCATGGAGCGGGTCACGATCAGCGTATCGGATGAGTTTGCGGCGGAACTCGCGGCGTTTATGACCGAAAATCACTACGAGAACCGATCCGAGGCCGTTCGCGATCTCGCCCGTCTCGGCCTTAAGCGGGTTCGCCTCGACAGCGGCAAGGCGGGTGAATGCATCGCTACGCTCTCCTACGTTTTTAATCACCACAAGCGCGAATTGGCGAAGCGGCTGACGGGAGCCCATCACGATCATCATGAGCTTCAGGTCGCGACGATGCATGTCCATCTTGATCATGAAAACTGTCTCGAAGTGGCGGTCCTTCGCGGCGACGCCACTGGGGTGCGGGATTTCTCGAAGACCATCATCGCCGAACGAGGGGTGAAACACGGCCAGGTCAGCCTTGTTCCGGTCAAAATTCACGCGACTCGGCATGCTCATCGCGTCGGCGAACACGTGGATGCTCACGTGCACGTCCACCCCGCGACCTAAGATCGAACTGCATGGAAGCGATCGCCTTGGCGCTTCTGATCGACTGGGGGAAGGACTCATGGTCTCGCGCTTTTCCAGTTTGTTTGACGATTTAGGCTACAATCTGCGGACAAAAGTAATCGGCGTTTACGTGCTTTTGTTTGTCGCCAACATCACGGCATGGTGCTGGGCGCTCGTAACTTTCCGCAATTACCCGGTGCTTCTGGGAACGGCGATGCTTGCCTACACCTTCGGTCTACGGCACGCTTTCGACGCCGATCATATAGCGGCCATCGATAATGTGACCCGCAAGCTGATGCAGGAAGGAAAACGTCCTGTAGGCGTCGGTCTTTTCTTCTCGCTTGGCCATTCGACAATCGTCGTCCTGCTTACCATCGCCATCGCAATTACGGCGACCGCGCTCCAGACGCGTTTCGACGCGTTAAAATCAGTTGGCGGTATGGTTGGCACTCTTGTGTCCGCGCTCTTTTTATTGGGCATTGCTTTCGCGAACATTCTTGTGCTGATTTCGGTCTATCGAACCTTCCAGACAGTCAAAAAGGGCGGCCGGGTCGTCGAGGAAGATCTTGATTTGATGCTGGCAAACAGGGGGCTGCTCGGGCGCCTTTTCCGCCGGTTCTTCCGATTAATCGAACGTAGCTGGCAAATGTATCCGTTGGGATTTCTCTTTGGCCTCGGCTTCGATACGGCGACGGAAGTCGGCCTTCTGGGCATCGCGGCAACCCAAGCCTCGCGAGGGTTGCCAATTTGGTCGATCCTAGTCTTTCCGGCTCTATTCACCGCCGGCATGACGCTGATGGACACGACCGACAGCGTTTTGATGTTGGGCGCCTACGGCTGGGCTTTCGTGAAGCCGATCCGCAAGCTTTATTACAACATGACCATTACGGCCGTGTCCGTCGTGGTCGCGCTCGTCGTCGGAGGGCTCGAAGTGTTGAATTTAATCGGCGACCAACTCGGTTTGACCGATGGCGGCGGCTTTTGGGGCGCGATCGGATCACTAAATGATAATTTTGGCGTCCTCGGCTTTGTGATCGTCGGCATTTTCATTGCAGCGTGGCTGATCTCCTATGCGATTTACCGGGTCAACCGCTACGATGAAATTGAGGCGACCAACGCCGGCTGAGTTGCAGAGACCGTATGATCCGGCAGCGCAAAGATCGGGCATTTCGCTGCTCCCGCCTCTGGCGAAACCCGGGCCGGCGGCCGCCCGATTCTTAACCGCGCTTACCGCGGCTGCCTTCGATTGACAACGCCAGGCGCCGGCGCCTATGCTGCTGACGCATCTTCATGAGGCTGGAATCCGGTGAAATTCCGGTGCGGTCGCGCCACTGTAATCGGCTCTCGCGCACAGGCGTCGAGCTGAAAGTCAGACCCTCCTCATGATCAGCGAACCTCGAACGGGACGCGAAATCCCAGGAGATTGATCATGACATCCGTTTCATTTGCGCCAACTGCACGGC
The DNA here is from genome assembly GCA_963789645.1 of uncultured Alphaproteobacteria bacterium. Classification (GTDB taxonomy): domain Bacteria; phylum Pseudomonadota; class Alphaproteobacteria; order Rhizobiales; family Beijerinckiaceae; genus Methylocapsa. Next base: position 390,895 of record CAWBLM010000016.1, read on the forward strand.
CAGTGGCGATTCCGATCCGCAAAGTCCTGCCTTGGGCGGTTTTCGCTCCCTTTTTCTTACTAGCCCTCTATTTCGTCGGCGCCGAAGAGGGCGCGACGTCGCTGATCAAAGGCATGTACGTGCACGAATACGTGCATGACGGCCGCCATCTCCTCGGCTTCCCCTGCCATTAAAGGGAGGCTTGGATGGTCGGACAACTTTTATGGCGCGGGATGCTGGTCGGTGTCGTCGCGGGATTGCTTTCTTTCGCCTTTCTGAAAGTCGCCGGCGAGCCTCAGGTCGATCGCGCCATCGCGTCCGAAACGCAGATGGATGAGGCGAAGGCCAAGGCCGCAGCAGAGGAGGCCAAGGCGAAAGGCATGCCTATGCCACAGGAGGAGGCGGATACTGAAATCGTCAGCCGACAAACCCAGGCGGGCATCGGCCTGTTCACGGGCGTCGGGGTCTACAACGTGGCCTTCGGCGGCCTCTTCGCCTTGGTGTTCGCCGCCGCCTATGGCCGCATGGGAGATGGCGGTCCAAGGGTCACGGCAGCCGTGCTAGCGGCGATGGGCTTCGTCGCGGTCTATGTCGTGCCCAATCTGAAATATCCGGCGAACCCGCCGTCTGTCGGCGATCCGCAGACAATCGGCATCCGCACCGGCCTTTATTTCAGTATCATCGCGATTTCGTTGATCGCGATGATTGCGGCCAGCAATCTGCGCCTTGCACTCCGGGATCGGTTCGGCGGGTGGAACGCAGCGCTGCTCTCCGGGGCGTTCTATCTGGTGGCCGTCCTGGTAGCAGGACTGCTATTGCCCGGGATCAACGAGGTGCCGGAGCAGTTCCCGGCGGTAGTCCTCTGGCAGTTTCGCGTCGCCTCGGTAGGGGCGCAGCTGATCATGTGGGCGTCGATTGGCCTCCTATTTGGCGCGTTGGCCGAGCGCTTGTTGGCAGCGCACGGTCTCGTCCAATCCAGGCGCCAGGCGGTTACGGGATAGAGACCAGGGGGGCGTTTCGTCTCGTTGAGCAAACGCATGACGAAAGATCCGGCCGCCGCAAATTGACCTTGGCCAAAGGCTGGACTGCTACCCCTGGGCCGCTCGATCCATCGGCTTACCGTGTGCTTGTACACGCCCAGAAGTAGCCGCGAACAATCGCAAAATTGGCGCGGATGCGCGCTTGACTTGCCAAAAATTGATTGGCGGATGCCATTTCCGTCTGAGCATCGATTGGGAATCAATACGTGCGAACGCGCCATCAAGCGCGAACCGGGATGACTTTTGCCCCGATGCGAAGTTCGTCTAGGAAATCCTCCCAATAGGCCATCATCAAAACCCGCTCGCCCCAATAATCCGCGCGGTGATAGGCGCGGCGAACAGCGTCGTTTTCGACGTGCGCCAATTGCGCTTCGATCGCATCCGCGTTTCATTTGCCGCATTCGTTCCGACGGAAAAAGGAATTTCCCTTGGCGGGTTATTGTTTGGAGTTCCCCTAGGATAACGATGACGGGCGGCGCGAGCGGAACGCGGTGCTGACGCTTCATCTTCATCTTTTCGCCCGGTATCGGCCAGACGGCGGCGTCCAGATCGCATTCGGCGGCGCGAAGCTCGCCGGGTGTTGGTATCTGATTTGTTGACATCGACGTTGTACCAACGAATATACCAACTTTTATTGGATACCAACGCGCGCCCATAGACGCTATTGGACAGGCATTTAGCCCAAAATCATTGTTTTTCAGTGACTTCCGGATGGCTTTGAACGCCAGCGGACGATGATTTGGTGGAGCTGAGGGGAATCGAACCCCTGACCTCTGCAGTGCGATTGCAGCGCTCTCCCATCTGAGCTACAGCCCCATCCAGCCGCTGTTTACGCGACCGCGCGCGATTTCCCTTTAAATTCAAAACGTTCAACGCTGCCATCAATGTTCAAGCGCCTACACCATAGCAGTACTTTGCTGTGCGCTCAATGTGACGAATGGTGGTCGACTGTGCCACCAGTGTGACACTATAATGGGCCGAGAGAGCACGCCCATCCAAGTGGATTGATCCGAAAGCTTGGGTGGAGGCCGGCCGGAGCGATAGGTCCTAGGAAGCCCTAGGAAGGCCGCTGACGGAACATAGCGTGTTTTGGCTAGCCGCCGGGCGGCCGGGAGCCCTATGATGGTCGAGACCCGACGCAACTTCGAGGAAGAAAGCACGCTGTTGCCCGTTTGGCCGCAGGGGGGACAACTGAGGCAGCCCAAGGCGCGAGAATGCTCTGCTTCAGGCTGAGGTTGATTACCTAAAGCGGCGCGAAGCAATCCTAGGGAGGTAAAATGAGCAGCAATTTGTATTGGAGGCCGGTTAGCCCCGTTGGTAAGTCACTACCAATAGAGCTGAAGTCCGCCATGAAGAAGAAGTATCATCATATTGACATTACCCTGAACGCGGCTGACGTCCCCTACCTTCAGAGCCTAGCTGACGCTGGCGTGGATGGCGTCCAGGAACTCCTCGACGCATAGCGAAATATGGAGGGATTGAGCTAAAGGAACACGGGTAAATCAAAAAGAAATGCCACCTAAGTCCACTGTCAACTGCGCCACCAGTGTGACACGTCAAACCGGCTGGCTGTTGCCGCGTTAAGGTCGAACGGGGCACATCGGGACCCCCTATAAACCCCTAACAAGGCCGTTGACGGGCCATGGCTTCTTTTGGCTACGCAGCCACGACAATGAAGCCCGGTGAGTCCCCAGCGAGTCCCTGTGGCGCTCGTATAGCTCTAGGCAGCGGAGAGACTTCGCCTGGGTCGTTAGAAATTTGCTTCAACCTTGTTGGCTGACCTATGGCCCCTGAGCAGGCTTAAGGGCGTCAATAACGTAGCGCCAAGATATTGAAATATCACCAAAACCAGCGGCATCATAGGGGCGTGTAACACCCAATGTAACACCAAACACACGCCTTAGCTAAGTGACGATCTGATCAAGTTTGCTAACGGCGCAATTTAGCGGATCACGCGCCGACCGCGCCCTTGTGTGCGCTCGCGCACCTATGCCTTTTTCAGTGAGCCATATGGTGTTTTCAGAGCAGTGTCTATCTGCGGAATTTCGGTTTAGCGTGGGACCAGACATGAATTTGCAACACCAGGACCTTTCAGAACGCTCAAGCATTATGCTAGACGCCGTTCCAGTTCAATCTGCGAAGCTCGCGATTAGGGATCGATCTCCGAAGCTCGCGCCTGACGACCGTATGTTAGAGTTTTTTCTCAGCACTTTGGACGTACGGGCAAAAGCTATCGCCCCGCAAATCGCGGGCGACAAAGCAAAAGAAGATCTATGGATCGAACTGAAGGACAAGTTGGCAAGCGTTTACAAGTTTGTATCCAGTGATGAGATGTGGAATGAAGCCTACCGTCTTGAACGCCTCTTGGTCGTAATAGAGCCAGCAGACAGCCTATTTATCGAGCTGAATTCGCAGAACAAATGCCGCTATCGATGAAGGCATTCCGGCTTCTACTCGGCTAAAAAACGCTCTTGATAAAGCAACTACGGAATTATTGGACGCGTCACAGCCGAGGAGATTAAGGCCTGATGCTGAAATACAAGCACGTATGCTTTTATTGGATGCTTTGGAAGTGGCTTATCCCGTTGTCCCAGGCTCGTCTATGTCTAGTAGTTTCTCCGTCTCGGCCGGCTGATTTTGCGAGTTGGCTGAGCGGTCCTGTCGCATTCCCGTCGCCGTTTTTCTGTGGCGCGGCGCTCGCCTAACGGTCTTTTCGCCCTTTCGAGGATTGGCGTTTCCGGTAATGTCCCAATAACTCACGGGTTCATGATGCGAGGCAATGCCGAGCATGGTTTCGAACGAGACGTGCCGATAAAAACGGCGGTTGTAGCGGAAGACGAATTCTTCGAGATAGGTGTCGACGTGTTTTCGGCGCAGGCCGTGATAGGTGCCGAGGCTCCAGCGTTTCAGCAGAGCGAAGACCCGATGAATCCACGGCAGCACGACATGGCCCGCCATTTTGCCAACCACGCGCGGATCGTGCCGGTAGTCGCCGGACAGACCAGGATAGGATGCGTGGCCGTCAGTGAGCAGCGTGGCTCCCGGCTTCACATTGGCCCTGACGAAAGCTTCGATCGAGGCGGCGGAATTATCCGCGATCATGGCGAGGCGGATGCGGCCGGAACGCGTATCGAGGTATTTTGCGTGTTTGCGTCGCGGTTTGGCCCGGTTTGTGTCGCGATCAATCACCTCGACCGCGCCTGCGATAAAGATTTTTCCAGCGTTGCCAGGCTCGAAGAAAGTATCGCCGACCCGGAATGGAATTTCTGTCTGATCGACTTCGACGACGCCTTCGAGAGGTTCGCGGTTTGGATCGACCATGGATCGCCGCAGCTTTTGCGTCAGAAGCCAAGCTGTCTTGTAGGTGAGGCCGAGCTGATCTTCGAATTGCCGCGCCGACATGCCGTTGGAATGCGTCGCCATGAGATGCGCGGCCCAGAACCACGTCGTCAGCGGCAGCTTGGAGCGATGCATCGCCGTGCCCGCCGTAATCGAAGTCTGGCGTCCGCAATCGAGACATTCGAATGTGTATGCCCGGCTCTTCAGCGTCACCGCGCGGCGGGCGCCGCAGCCAGGGCAGACGAAGCCATCCCGCCATCGCCGTTCGAACAAGAACGCGGCGCAGCGCGCCTCGTCGGGAAAAGTCTGCTGGAATTGGGTAAGCGACCGCGCCTTGGCCATCGGGTGATCCGTCGCCACCCCCGCGGCAGCTCACTCAGGCCGCAATACCACATTTAGATGAACCTGGGACAACGGGATAAGCCACCTTTGGAAGAAACTCACCGGGCATATCGGCGCAAATATCTCGCGCGTCCCATGCAAAAGAAAGCTACATCTAGAATTGTGACAATTGGTGGAGTTGCTGTGGTCTGCTTTTTATTGCCATATTTATTTTTGTACGTAGACTATTTCGAAACAGGCGACTATCCAGTGGAGACGAGATGGGCATGGTTTCCGCTTTTTTCTGCCATGACCGCTGGATTGTTTGGGACTTTTTTCAGTCGTTTGATATTTCTACAAACACATGTTGGGACGTGGAGTGTTGGAGCTATCAAAGAAGCAGGCCATTGGAGCTCAATTATTTTGCGCGGCCTCGTTGGAATGTTTGGAGCGCTGATTGTATATTATTTTCTCCAATCTGGCTTAATAAAGGGGAACGTTTTTCCTAACTTCAGCCAACTTGGGCTTAAATTGAACCCCTGGCCCGTCGAAAATGGGGTTGTCGGAATTCATTGGAAGATCTTTTTGCCGACCGAAGATTTGGCCTTGTTGATCGTTTGGTGTTTCCTGGCTGGTTTTTCTGAGCGGTTAGTTCCAAACATCCTCGCCTCAGCAGAAAAAACACTTTCTGACGCGACTCAAAAATAGATATCACTTAGAGCGTCTCCGATTGTGAGCGAAGGCCCAGACTGCTGAAAAGCCGGGAGGACGTATTCAGCTGGCGGAAATGGAATTAAGTGACGCAATTGGCGCATTGTCGCTTAGTCTAACAACACTTTCGGGCTTTAGCGGCTTTTTGAAATTAGAGGTGGGGGGGTCATTTCAGGAATTGGCTGGAGCCCCGATGAGACCCTAAGTCACCCGGCGCACTGTTGGCAATGCCAAGCATTTTGCCCGGCGTTGGCTAGCAATGCTAAAGCCGGGCTAAAGCAATGCTAGTTTCCGATGCTATGCAAGCCGAGTGCATCAGCTGCATCAAAAGACTACGAGGGCTGCGGCGGCCGCAATATCGCCTGCGCGTGGACAAAATTCGAGTGTTTTACGATGCGTCAACCGCGAAGACTCGGCACCGCCAATAGACCCTAACGTTCGGCGGTGGCTTATCCCGTTGTCCCAGGCTCGTCTATGTCTAGTAGTTTCTCCGTCTCGGCCAGCTGATTTTGCGAGTTGGCTGAGCGGTCCTGTCGCATTCCCGTCGCCGTTTTTCTGTGGCGCGGCGCTCGCCTAACGGTCTTTTCGCCCTTTCGAGGATTGGCGTTTCCGGTAATGTCCCAATAACTCACCGGTTCATGATGCGAGGCAATGCCGAGCATGGCTTCGAACGAGACGTGCCGATAAAAACGGCGGTTGTAGCGGAAGACGAATTCTTCGAGATAGGTGTCGACGTGTTTTCGGCGCAGGCCGTGATAGGTGCCGAGGCTCCAGCGTTTCAGCAGAGCGAAGACCCGATGAATCCACGGCAGCACGACATGGCCCGCCATTTTGCCAACCACGCGCGGATCGTGCCGGTAGTCGCCGGACAGACCAGGATAGGATGCGTGGCCGTCAGTGAGCAGCGTGGCTCCCGGCTTCACATTGGCCCTGACGAAAGCTTCGATCGACGCGGCGGAATTATCCGCGATCATGGCGAGGCGGATGCGGCCGGAACGCGTATCGAGGTATTTTGCGTGTTTGCGTCGCGGTTTGGCCCGGTTTGTGTCGCGATCAATCACCTCGACCGCGCCTGCGATAAAGATTTTTCCAGCGTTGCCAGGCTCGAAGAAAGTATCGCCGACCCGGAATGGAATTTCTGTCTGATCGACTTCGACGACGCCTTCGAGAGGTTCGCGGTTTGGATCGACCATGGATCGCCGCAGCTTTTGCGTCAGAAGCCAAGCTGTCTTGTAGGTGAGGCCGAGCTGATCTTCGAATTGCCGCGCCGACATGCCGTTGGAATGCGTCGCCATGAGATGCGCGGCCCAGAACCACGTCGTCAGCGGCAGCTTGGAGCGATGCATCGCCGTGCCCGCCGTAATCGAAGTCTGGCGTCCGCAATCGAGACATTCGAATGTGTATGCCCGGCTCTTCAGCGTCACCGCGCGGCGGGCGCCGCAGCCAGGGCAGACAAAGCCATCCCGCCATCGCCGTTCGAACAAGAACGCGGCGCAGCGCGCCTCGTCGGGAAAAGTCTGCTGGAATTGGGTAAGCGACCGCGCCTTGGCCATCGGGTGATCCGTCGCCACCCCTCGCGGCAGCTCACTCAGGCCGCAATACCACATTTAGATGAACCTGGGACAACGGGATAAGCCACGTTCGGCGCGGCCGTTCCATCGGGATTCCAAGAAAAAGCCGTGATCTGCACGTCGCTGGATTCGGGTTGGAGGGGGTGTATCAGCTCATGCGTCATCGTTACATATCTTGGGATCGCCCCCTGCGACGTCGCGAGAAGATTAACCGGCTCCGAGAAAATAAAGTTACGCTTAGATGGACAAGTGAAACCCCGAAGGCGGAAAACAATCGTCCCGTTGGCACCGGTCACTACCACGCCGCTCGTGTCGAGAAGTGAGCTATCAGTGCAGATTGGCACCGGATTGATCAACTGCTCGTTCGTAACCCAAGTCTCGTTAACGTATTTTTCGTGGACGGCAAGATACGTAGAGGCCGAGATGGGCCACAATCCAAACAACAATTGCTCTGCGCTGGCATCAATTTTACGCCCGGCGATTTCCTCGATTTTGCTCTTGAGTTCGGCGAGCTTGGTCGCCTTTTGGTCGTCTGTTTCCATTTCAACCTCCCGAAAATCCATCTATCGAACGCGCTCTCTTAACCCATTTTTACCATTTTCAAGATTCCCCCAGCTTAACCTGCGAACTCCGCGAGACCTGAGCTTTGGGGGCCGAGGCAAATAGACGCTAGGAAACTCTGGAAAGGCTCCTAGCGGCCAATGGCTTGTTTTGGCTACGCAGTTACCACAATGAAGCCAGCGAGTCCTGTGGCGCTTGTATAGCTCTACGCAGCGGCGACTGCTTCCGCCTTTTCGGTGGCCGGCCAACACAAGCGCCCGTATTGGCTTAATGCATCACCTCTGTAGCCGCGAGGGTCGCGCCCACGTCACTGTTTCGATGGGCCAGCTTTTTTCCCAGACCGCGCTATGTATAGGCCAATTGCAAAGATGCTCGCTATAAGGCCATATGATGCGTGCATAAGCACCATCAAAGTAAACAAGTCTAGGTTAAACCCGTTTGAGTCAAAGAGCGGCATATGGTCAACTGAGGCAAACATGCCGGTGATCACTACGTCATAAACGACCTTAGTTCCAGGTCCGCTCCACAAGATGGCCCATATCGTTACCGACACAAACGCCACAGTAATAGCAATTAGGGGACTAATCAAAACCCCAGCCCACCACTTGTGCAATTTCTTGGCAATCAGGTACGTTATTATGGCGGCTGGTATCCATGCAAGCATCTTGAGGCTCCAGTGGGTTCGGAGTGCCCCGCCAAGACTAATCCAAGCGGGGCCGTGGCGTGTCTTAGAGGCTAGCCTTCGCCACCGTGGTGGCTGCATGTGCCACTGCCACTTGATTCGCTATAAGGAACCATCCCGACAGCGTGTCGCCAGTTTGATAAGCCCCGAACCTGTTGGAGCTAGCATCGTGTGGCCACCGTAATAGTGGCTACCTTTTCCGCTGCTTGTGTACCCCCCGACCCTGTGGCTGCTGATTCCGATCCAAGCCGCCCACCAAAACGAGATGATCGCGCCCACTAAAACGGAATGATGCCGCCCGTCATAACGAGATGATGTCGCCCACCGTAACGGAATGATCCCGCCCAGGGGTCTTCCAGGGTGACGAGCTCTTCGCTGGCCTGTTTAGGGTCGCGCCTTTGGCAATCCAAAGGAGCGGCCGATGCCAGCGGAGAGAGTTGCGATGCGCCAGGCGCGCGAGATTATTCGTCTGAAATTTTCAGCTTGTGTTCCGACCCGCGAAGTCGCGCGGCGCCTGGGGCTCGCCGCCTCGACCGTGCGGGAGACCTTAAAGCGTTTCGAGGGCGCCGGGCTGAGCTGGCCTCTGCCAGCTGACATGACCGACGGCGCCCTGGAGGGAGCGCTCTACGCCAATCGAAGAAGCAAGCGGGGTCATCGTCTTCATTGCGAGCCGGATTGGCCGACAATTCATCGGGAGTTGAAGCGCAAGCACGTCACCCTGCTGATCGTTTGGGACGAATATGTTGCCGAAAATCCATGCGGGTACAGCTATTCGAGGTTCTGCGAACTCTATCGCGCCTTCGAATCGAAGCTGTCGCCGACGATGCGGCAGACGCATGCGGCCGGCGAGCGGCTGTTCGTCGATTACGCGGGCGACGGCGTGCCGGTCGTGATCGATCGGCTGACCGGCGAAATCCGCAAGGCGCAAATCTTCGTCGCCGTGGTCGGCGCGTCGAGCTTTACTTTTGCGTGGGCGGCCTGGACGCAGACGCTCCCCGATTGGATCGACGCCCACGTGCGCGCCTTCGCGGCGATCGGCGGCGTTCCCCATCTTCTCGTGCCGGACAATACCAAGACCGCCGTCATCAAGGCCTGTCTCTACGATCCGCTGGTCAATCGGACCTATGCCGAAATGGCCGCGCATTATGATGCCGCCATTCTGCCGGCGCGGCCGAGGCGCCCGAGGGACAAGGCGAAGGTCGAGCAAGCCGTGCTCATCGTCGAGAGATGGCTTCTCGGGCGGCTGCGTCACCGCACTTTTTACAGCCTCGCCGAGGTCAACGCGGCGATCGGGGAGTTCCTGAAGCTTCTCAACGAAGATCGTCCGATCCGGCGGCTTGGCGCAACCCGCCGGCAATTGCTCGAAGAGATCGACCGCCCGGCGCTAAAGCCTTTGCCGATCGAGCCTTACGTTTTCTGCGAGTGGCGCACGTGCCGCGTCGGCATCGATTATCACGTCGAGGCCGACGCCCATTACTACAGCGTCCCCCACCGTTTCGCGCGCACGGAAGTCGACGTGCGGCTGACGATCAGGACCGTCGAGGTCTTCCTCAGGGGCGAGCGGATCGCCGCGCATATGCGCATGAGCGGCAACCGCAAGCACACGACCGCGGCGGAGCATATGCCCTCCAGCCATCGCCGCTACAAAGACTGGACGATCGACCGCATCCGCGCCGACGCGCGCTTGATCGGGCCGGCGACGGCGGCGCTCTGCGAACTGATCTTCGAACAGCGCCCGCATCCGGAACAGGGCTTCCGGGCGTGCCTGGGCATTGTCCGCCTCGCCAGACCCTATGGCGCGGAACGCGTCGAAGCCGCGGCGGAGCGCGCCATCGAGATCGGCGCGCGCACCTATGGCTCGGTCAAATCCATCCTCGACAACAAGCTCGACCGTCGTCCCGCGCAAAAGCGCGCTTCGGACGGAACGCCGATCCTGCATCCCAACATCCGTGGCCCGCGCTATTACAATTAGGAGAGCGCTCTTGCTCAAACATCCGACTCTCGACCAGATCCACGCCTTGGGCCTTTACGGCATGGCCAAGGCCTTCGTCGAAATCGCCGCCGCCAATGAAGCGGATGGTCTTGGCCATCACGAATGGCTGGCGCTCCTGCTCGACCGCGAGGCGTCATGGCGTCGCGACAAGAGGCTCACGGCGCGATTGCGCATCGCCAAGCTGCGTCAGCAGGCGTCCATTGAAGATGTCGATTATCGCAGCCCGCGCGGTCTCGACCGCGCCCTGTTCCAGAAGCTCACGGAGGGCGAATGGATCGATGCGCACGACAATCTGGCGCTCATCGGCCCGACCGAACTGGCGACATAATGCCTATCTCCCTACATCATTGATATTCCAGAAGTCCCTGTCGCGGATCCGATGATACAGCACGACGATTTTTGACCGCGCGCCTGACAGTCGGCAAATCTAGGTCCGTCTCTCGAATGACATATGGCGCACCAATACAGGCTTGCTTGGCCGGCAGCAATCGATCCTTGATCAGACGGACTACCGTCATCTTGCTCACGCCCAGATGGCCGGCGCTTTCCTCCAAGGTGACTTCCCCGCGCTCGGCGCGTTCGCCATCGCGATATATCGTGATCTCGTGGTCACTTCGAAAAGTGCGAACACGTTGTTGCGTCCACGTGTGGCCCTTGGCCGTGCGGACGCCAAGCCAATTCAGAATGGACGCGATGGCCGAATCAGGCGTCACGCGCGCTAAGTCGATGATCAACTGCTCAGTCGCGGCGCTGGTCTTCCACCGGTGCTGTCCTGCGCGATTCTTGGCCACCACAAGCGCTGTGTGGTCTCCACCTTTCCAATGCAGCTTGAGCGAAAGTTGCCCGGGGTCCGCTGTGACGACGATCTCCTCCAGGACCGTACGCAGGATTCGCTTGCGTTTTTCGGCCGACGCCGCCGGATGGTTCCACAGACGCGCCAACTCGGCGCCCAATGCGGATATTTCCGCGCGTTCGGCATCGGTGATCGCCGGCGTTTGATTCTCGCGAAGGAGGAGAAGATCGCTCTCCAGACGAGCCGCCTCGGCGAGCCGCTCGTTCCAGCGTCGCTCAAGATCCCTGGCGACCAGACGATTCTCTGGGTCGACCGCATCGTACTGTCGATGCGCGCGAGCCGCCTCGTATCGCGCCTGCTCCAGAGCAAGTTCCCTCTGTCGAAGCACGTCCGCGTCGACCCGCCCACGATCCGCGATGGCCGCGATGGCCGCCTCTACGCCGAGCGGCGCGATTACCCGCAACACCTCCGCCGAAACCGCGGCGTCGATGCGCATGTTGCCAAACGCGATACAATTGCCCCGCCGCGCGTGATTGACGTCAGCATCGTTGCACACATATCGCGCGATGCCGCGTAGTCCGTTGTGCTGTACTTTGAGTTTACGGCCGCAGTGGCCGCACCGCAGGAGGCCAACCAGCAATCCGCCGCCGTTGCGCACCGCCCCCTTCACCATCTCGCCCTTCATGTTGGCATTGCCGCAAATCGTTTGCTGATTCCGCTCGTATTCCTCCCAGGAGATGTAACCTTCGTGATGATCACGCAGCAGCACCTCCCATGCATCTTGTGTCCGGCGAATGCCGCGCTTGATGGCCTTGCGGCCCGCCTCGACGCGTGTTTGCGAGCCAGTCCGACCGAACACATAAGCCCCCGCGTAGACCGGATTGGTCAAGAGACGGTGGATCGTATTATAGCGCGGTAAACGCCATTCTACTACCCGCCCTTGTGCGCCGTGAAGGACCACCGGCATCTTGAAGCCTTCCTCGATCAGCCAGAGGGCGACCTGGCGGGCGCTGCCGAACTCCGCGAACTTACGAAACGCCAAGTGTAGAGCCTCGCGAATCCTTCTATCGGGATCAAGTTCCAAACGATCGTCGAGACCACGGACATAGCCGACCGCAACGGTCGTATGGAGATCGCCGCGAGCGGCCTTCAGGCGCAGGGCTTCCTGGGAGCGTTGACGGAAAATTGACAGCTCCATCTCGCTGAATGTTCCCTTCATGCCGAGCAAAAGCCGATCATTTATTTGTTTGGGATCGTAGACGCCGTCTTCGTCTATGATCAGGCAGTGGACTAGCGCGCAAAACTCCAGCAGCGTATGCCAATCACGCCCATTGCGGGCAAGTCGGGATGCTTCTATCGCGAACACGGCGCCGGCGGCGCCAGTGCAAATGGCGGCCAACAATTTATCGAACCCGGGCCTCGCCGTCCCGCCGCCGGAACGCCCGAGGTCGTCGTCGATGACTATTACGTTCGACCACCCAAGCGTCCGCGCGCGTGCCGCGAGAGCATATTGACGGCGACAACTCTCCGGATTGTTTGCGAGTTGGTCCGCGGTGGACTGCCGCACATACACAAAGGCGGTGCGAGAGGCGTGTTCAACGCTAATCTTGCTCATCGCTCGCCTCCTTTGTTACCGCCTCGCCCGGGGCGCACTCGGCTAGCAGAAGCCCGAGCAATTTGGTAACTTCCTTGCGAATCTCCGGATCGAGCTTCCGAGGCGCTTCCAAGCATTTGTCGGGGAGCCACAGATCGATCTGTTCCCAATTTCGCCGCTGCTGTCCCTTCATCGTTTACCTCCGTCTAAGTCGCTCGATCCGACGACGACGAGGATAAGCATTGCGCACGAACCAGATCACGAAGCGCGTGAAAAACGTCAAGGGAAAGCCGCGGGATATCCACCATTGGCAGAGCCGCGGCGTGCGGGTCGGTCATCCACGCCGGCAACAGAGTCCGGCAACCGTCCGGACCATCCACTACGAAATGGACCATGCCCCCATGGACAACGCGACGAAAGACCGCGACCCGCCTTCCAGAAAGCGGATGATGCAGATATTCAACGACAACGTCGAACAGGTGTTCTTGGGTAGTATGTCGTTGGCCCGACCGGCGTCGGCAAAAGCTGGCTGGCGTCGGCGCTCGGCCACAAGGCCTGCCGCGACAATCGATCGGTGCTTTATCATCGCGCGCCCAAGCTCTTCGAAGACCTCGCCCTGGCGCGCGGCGACGGGCGCCATCCCCGCATCCTGCGCTCGCTCGGCCGCGCCGATTTGCTCATCCTCGACGATTGGGGACTGGAGCCGCTCGACGCCGCCGCCCGTCACGATCTGCTCGAAATCCTCGAGGAGCGATACGGCCGCCGCTCGACGGTTATCACGTCCCAACTCCCCGTGGATCGCTGGCACGAGATCATCGGCGATCCCACCTACGCCGATGCGATCCTGGACCGCCTCGTTCACAACGCCCATCGCATCCAACTGACCGGCGAAAGCCTGCGCCGGACCAAAGGAAAACAGAACCAAAAGGCTTGACCAAACGTCGTCGCCGGTGACAGAAAATCCATCGGCCAGCGACGCTCGCGACCCGGGCGGCATCATTCCGTTACGGTGGGCGGCATCATTCAGGAATCCCGGGCGCCATTATCCCGTTATACCCGGGCGGCTTCGTCGTAATCCGCACCATTACTATGTTCGGATCTGATTTCCAACAGGGACAGGCGCACCCAGGCTGCATAAATGCGCGAAGATCTGTCGCGCACGTCGTCAAGATTTGGCGGTAGGTCGCCGCCAGGCGACGAACAGATCGATCGATGCGATCCCATCGGCGTGGTTGCGGTGAAAGGTCTTCCAGCTCCGAGACGGGGGTCTCCTGCGCCGCGCCATATAATTTGGCGACCGAGGTTTGACCGATATCGACGCCGGAGCTCACCATGGATCCGGGGAGCGCCCCGCAGCAGGTTGGCCAGGCTCAGGGCGCGGATCAATTGGCGAATTTCGAGCGGGAGCTTCGGCCTGCCGCCGCGCGGAGGCAGCTGTCAGTCCGAATTCCTGCGCGGCGTCGGAAGGAGGCATTCTCGGTATAAATAACGATTTGTCTTGCGCCCGACATCGAGTTCCCGGCTGAGAATTCGACATTGGCTCGCGCGCGAGCCCTATTTCGTTTGTCTTCAGTGGGTTAAATGCGATGCATATAAAGTGCATGCTTTGGTTTTCAGACATTGTGGTCTCTGCTAAAAACCACGCAATTCCGGCAGGTTACGCCGCAGACTTGCATCTTAGAGACTCATGGACCGCCGAAATACGGGTCTCTGGCGCGCAAGTCTCGCCACAGTCTTTGGTCGCGATTTTCCAATGTCCGGGATTTTCTCAGAAGATGCAGCGCCACCATCAACCGTGTCGGAACGCCACGGCGTCCGCCCTCGGCATACAGCCGCTCAAACCGTTGATCGAAGAATTCCCGATCGATCAGCCCCCCCAACCGCACCAACTCATGGCGCAGGTTGATCATCTGGTCGAGTCGCGACCGGAATAGGTCGGCGTCCCCCGTCGATCCCCGTTTGCGCGGCTTCATCATCCCCTCGCCGCTGGTCGCAAGGACGAGGGAATCACGATCAACTCGCGGAGAAAAGCGCCAAATTCGCTAAAAGCAATTTTGCTGGATTTCGGGGGGTGAAACCCCAAAATCCGGCAACTGCATTTACTTCAAATCGCCCCAAAACCAAGGTCCAGAGCCAGCCTTAGCATTCTTCACGGACGACTAGCACAGCAACCCGGCCTCCGCTTCACCGCCGTAACAGCAATTGCGCAAAATGGTATTATAAAGCTTCGCTTGCGCCGACGATCACCTATGATCGGTTGGCCGTCGCGAATCGTTTGAAATCGTCCTACCGGAGCTCCATGAACGGAGGCTGCCGCCCCAGCCGGCGCGGAGGCCGCCACCTCTGGCGTGACAGCCGGCGTCGAAGCGCCCGTCTCTGTGCTGCGCGCGGGAAGCTCCAGCTTCACTTGCTGATCTGCCTTTTCAAGTGTTGTCGCTCTTAGGTCAACGTCATCAACCATCCATCCCCGGACGGCTTGGCCGATGCGAAGCCGGAGCAGAGATTTATCTGTCTCGTCGATGAAAACTCCCATGTCGACGTCCGCGCCATGTACAACGCCGACGAGCGTGATCTGGGGCTTTTCTGGCGCCGCCGGTTCGGCTGGCGGGGGTGCGGCGGTATCATTTGGCGACGCCGCGGCGACTGGAGGAGAGGGACGGCGCGAGACAGAAAAAAGCGGACGCTCGCGGGTCATGCGCAAGGACTCTAACTGAATGGCCCAAAGAGGATTGCCGTTCGACCGCGGCCCTGGGGCCGGCGTCATCGGGGCTTCGTGCGAAGCCTCGGAAACGCCATTGCTAAGTTGCGGTCCGACAGGTTCGGCGGGCATCGCGTCATTGCGCGGTTCGCCCGCTCCCAACCCGCTCGGGCTAGGCGCTTGGCAGACGGCGGCGCCGGCGTAAAAAGGCGCCAGCGCCGTAACGAGAATGGCCCATCTGGACGATTTCATTTTCTAACCTGCCGCTTGACCAGAGGCGTCGATTTCAAGGGTCGTCGATTGCCGCCGCACTCGGCCACGCGGGCGACCACTCTTAAGGGTACGACACGCGCCGTCCTAAGGCAATGAGCGCCCATCTGGATGCTGGTGCTGACGCCCGAGAGAATCGAGTGACGGCCATAGTCGTGGCCGTCACATTTGTTGACTAACACACTAACTTCCCGATCGCGCCGAAACTCAACCTGATCAGGAATGTGAGGCTGCGACCGCATCCCAGAAGTCGCAGTTGCGGAGCGCCGAATACTGCGGATCCGTCAACGTCGACAAGACCGGGAGGTCTTCTATCAACCACGCCGGATCAGTCGTGCCGGTCGTGTAGCGCGGCCAGGGGAAGTTGCCGAGCCCGTTCGGGTTGCCCGTCCAGGCGAAATTCGTCCAGGCGGCGACGAGCTGATCGGAGAGGTCCGTCTGCTTTTTGTTCAGAGTATGTATGATGCTGGGCGGGGACGGTCCTCCGCTCCAGAGCGGGAACAAATACTGGATGTCGGAGGTGTGGTAGGCGAGGGAGAGGAACCCCGGCATTTTCGGGAAGTAGAACGGCGCCGTCTGGTCGTCGAATTCATAAACATAGAGCGGGATCTGAGAAGCCAGGACCTTGTCGGCTCTCCGCGTTCCGCAGTTGCCCGAGTCCGTCCCTGACCTGTCCCAGGCCAATTGCGGCGTCGCGAAGGCGCTCAAGGGGTAGAGGGCCAGAACCTTCGCCGCCGTCCCAGCCGGATAGGTCGGCGGGGCGTAAATCGTGTTGATGTGGGCGATATATTGCGCCGCGGTTGGCGGCACGCGAGGCGGCCCCGAGAAATATTCCGTAATGGCGAGGCCAAAGTTTGTTTCGTCCTCGACGGCCCCGTTTATCAGGGGTATGTGGAGAAATTTCCCGCTGGTGAGGGCGTCTTTCGGTTGTATCGGTATGACCGCGCCGTCCAGCATCACACCGATGACGTATTGGCTGGCGGCGCTTTCGGTTCCTGCAAGCGCTTCGACCTGCGCCGCAGTCAGGCTGCGCAGACATTTGGCGGTCGCCGAGTCCGTGCCCGAGCCGCAGCCGGCGGCCACCGCAAAGGCTACGCCAGTCGCCTCGGCGGACGCCAGCGTGGGCAGGGTTCCGAGACCACAGGAGCTTTCGCAGATTCCCCGGTGGAACAGGCCAGAGGCGAGCGGCGACACCATGTTGTACTCAGTGTCGACCGCACCAGCGGATTGGCCGCCCAGGGTGACGTTGTTCGGGTCGCCGCCGAACTCGCGGATGTTGCGCTTCACCCATTTCAGGACCAGCTGCTGGTCGAGGATGCCGTAGTTGCCGAAGAGATGGCCTTCGTCATCCAGCGCGGGATGCGCGAGCCAGCCCATCAGGTTTAAACGGTACGCCAAGGTGACGACGACGGTCTTGCCGTCCGAGGCCAATTTGCTGCCATCGTAGCCGGGGGTCTCGCCGTCGAGATTGCCGCCGCCGTGGATCCAGACAATGACCGGAAGCCGCGCCGACAAATCGAGGTTCGGCGTAAAGACGTTCAGATAAAGGCAGTCCTCGTTATTGTTCGCCGGTCCGGCGAACACCCCGAGCGTCGTGATCTGCGCGCAGATGGGCGCGTAGGCCGTCGTCTGCAGGACAGCGGTCCAAGGCGCATGGTTCTTCGGCGGCCTCCAGCGCAGATTGCCGACCGGCGGCGCGGCGTAAGGAACGCCGAGGAACTCGGCGACGCCGTTCTTGATGAAGCCCTGCACGGGCCCCTCTTTGGTGGTGACGAGCGGACCATCGGCGGCTGCGCCGTGCAATGAAGCGCACAGCGCGCCGACGGCAAAGACAAGGCCGAGGCCGAGGCGACTTCTCCTTGATGTTTGTGATGGATCAGCGCGTAAGCGCGCGTTTAGCCATCGCTTGGAAAGCTTGAACATGGCTGCCTCTATTTTTCGCCACAGGAGCGTGACGGCGCGGAGCCTAGTCGCCTCATCATCGCCGTGTCTTCCATGAAATTCCGCTCTTTACAATAATCTGGCTACAAAAATCGGCGCATCGACAATTGGTGACCCTGCCGCGTCTTGTTGTGGTCTGTCGGCTGACAGCACCTTGACCGCGATCAAGCTTTTAAGGCAAGGGTGGCGTCAGACGACCGAGTAGACATGATGGTGACACCTGATCGCGGCTATCACTGGTCGTCTAAATGACGGCGACGTATGTCTGTGGCACAGTTTTGGGAGTATCGGTTCATTTGCGCGACTTAAGACAGCCATGTCTTTCTCCATTTGCGTTGCCGCGTCTTTCAGTCATTGACGTTGTGAGGGAATCTCTGCGGTGACTTTCAGCGCCGAGCGATGGCCCAATGCGTCGCTCGGCGCTCGCTCGCCTGGCGGCGAAGCTCGTCTATGGCAATACGATCGGATCCCAAAGATCACATTTATGCTCCGCGTAAAGCGCCGCGTCTGAGATCGTTTTTAGGCCCGGGATATTCTCCAGTAGGAAGTGGGATCGCTTCGGATCGAAAACATAGCGCGGCCATGGGCTGTTGCCCAGTCCGTTGGGATTGCCCGTCCAGGCGAAGTTCGTCCACGCCAGCACCAGCTGATCGGATAAATCCTCCTGCAGACTGTTTAGCGGATGTATGATGCCGTCCGGACTGCCGTGCCAGAGGGGGAACAAATATTGGATGTCGGAGGTATGGTAAGCGAGCGGCTGGAACCCAGGCATCGGGGGGAAGTAGAATGGCGCGGTTTGATCATCGAATTTATAAGCGTAGACAGGCACTTGATCGGCAATGATTCGGATCAGTTTTCGCTCCGCGCAGGCGAAATACACGCTCCCATCAGTTCCTACCGCGTTCATAGCCAGTTGCGGCGTCGGGTAGGCGTAGAGCGGATAGCGTGCGAACACCTTGTCGACGGTACCCGGCGGGTATGGCGGCGGCGAGCCGCCTGGCCCATTGTTTCCGGTATAAGTCGAGGTGACGAAGTTTTCGAAGTCGGTCGCCGTAAATGGGACGCGGGGATTCTTATTGTATTCAGTGATGGCCAAGCCGAAATTAGCCTCGTCATGCGTGTATCCAGCTATTACCGGCACATGATTGAAATGGCCACTTTTGAAGGTCGCCGCAATTCCCTCAGTCAATAGGATTTGCCCATCGGCGATCACGCCGTTCTCCGTGACATAAGGGCCCGAGTTCTGCAAATTCATGATCTGTGCGACCGTCAAGCTGCGCAAACACGTGGCGACCGCGGCGTTCGAGCCGGCGCCGCAGCCCGCGGCTGTCGCGAAAGCTTCAGCCTGCTGCTCGGCCCATGACAGCGGCGCCGGCTCCTGAACGCCACTTTCCCAGATACCACGCTGAAAAAGACCCGCCGCCAGCGGCGAGGCCATATTGGCCTGCGTGTCGAGCGATCCCGCCGACTGGCCGCCGACCGTGATGTTGTCTGGGTCACCGCCGAAGGCTGCGATGTTGCGCTTGACCCATTTCAGCGCGAACTGCTGATCCAAAAGGCCGTAATTGCCAAAGAGATGTCCTTCGGAGTCGAGCGCCGGATGCGCGATGAAACCGAGGAGGCCAAGGCGGTAGTTGATGGTGACGACGACGACTTTCCCTTGCGTGGCGAGCTTGGAGCCGTCATAGCCGTCGCTCGCGCCGTCTATATTGCCGCCTCCATGAAATCCAGAAGATGACCGGCAGCCGCACCGATCTATCGAGGTTCGGAGAATAAATGTTAAGATAGAGGCAGTCGGCATTGTTGTTGGGCGGCCCCGCGAACAAGCCCAAGGTGGCGATCTGTGCGCACTGCGGCCCGAATGTGGTCGCCTTGAGAACGGTGGTCCAGGGCGCATGGTTCTTCGGCGGCGTCCAGCGCAGATTGCCGACTGGCGGCTCAGCGTAAGGAATGCCGAGGAACTCGGCGACGCCGTTCTTGATGAAGCCCTGGACGGGCCCCTCTTTGGTGGTGACGAGCGGACCATCGGCGGCTGCGCCGTGCAATGAAGCGCACAGCGCGCCGACGGCAAAGACAAGGCCGAGGCCGAGGCGAGTTCTCCTTGATGTTTGTGATGGATCAGCCCGTAAGCGCGCGTTTAGCCTTAGCTTGGAAAGCTTGGACATCGCTCCACCTCCTTATGGTTCGTTCCATTCATGAACCGATTTATTGGCGGCCGGGAGCATAGAGATGGCGACGCGGCGCTGTCTTCCATGAAATTCCGGTCTCTATAATAATTTGGAAATAATTTGGAAAGCTCGCCTGAGGTAGGCGAGGCGATGGAGTGACGGCCAGGACGATGGCCGTCACATTAGCTTCACGCCGAAACTCAACCTGATCAGGTGGCTGAGGCTGCGACCGCATCCCAGAAGTCGCAGTTGCAAATCGCCGAGTACTGCGTGTCCGTCAACGTCGACAAGACCGGGAGGTCTTGTATCAGCCAGGCGGGATTGACCGCGCTGTTCGTGTAGACCGGCCAGGGGTAGTTGCCGAGCCCGTTCGGGTTGCCCGTCCAGGCGAAATTCGTCCAGGCGGTTACGAGCTGATCCGAGAGCGCCGTCTGCTTTTTGTTCAGAGCATGTATGACGCTTGGCGGGGCCGGTCCGCCATGCCAGAGCGGGAACAGATACTGGATATCGGCGGTGTGGTAGGCGAGCTCGAGGAACCCCGGCATTTTCGGAAAGTAGGACGGCGCGGTCTGATCATCGAATTCGTAAGCATAGACCGGTATCTGAGGAGCCAGGGTTTTGTCGAGTCTCCTTTCTGCACATAATCCCGGGTCTGTCGAGGCCCTATTCCAGGCCAGTTGCGGGCTCGCGTAGGCGCTCAAGGGGTACAGAGCCAGAACCTTCGCCGCCGTCCCACCCGGGTAAGCCGGGGGGGCATAAGTCGTGTTGACGTAGTTCAAGTATTGCGCCGCGGTCGGCGGCACGCGAGGCGGCCCCGAGTAGTATTCCGTGATGGCGAGGCTAAAGTTTTGCTCGTCCTCCGTGTTCCCGTTCATCAAAGGCATATGGCTGAACTGACCCTTGGCAAAGAGCGTGAGAGGCTGATCGGGTATGACTGTGCCGTCCAACATCGGACCGATTACGTATTGGCTGGCGGCGCTCTCTGTTCCTGCTAGCGCCAAAACCTGCGCCGCCGTCAGGCCGCGTAGACATTTGGCGGTGGCCGCGTCCGTGCCGGAGCCGCAGCCGGCCGCGACCGCAAAGGCTACGCCAGTCGCCTCGGCGGATGCCAATGTGGGCAGCGGGAAGATAGGGCAGTAGCTCTCGCATATTCCCCGGTGAAACAGGCCAGCGGCCAGCGGCGATACCATGTTGATGCCGGTGTCCTCCGCGCCCGCGGACTGGCCGCCCATGGTGACGTTGCCCGGGTCGCCGCCGAACTGGGCGATGTTGCGCTTCACCCATTTGAGCGTAAGCTGCTGGTCGAGAATGCCGTAATTGCCGAAGAGATGGCCTTCGTCATCCAGCGCGGGATGCGCGAGCCAGCCCATCAGGTTCAGGCGGTACTCCATGGTGACGACGACGGTTTTGCCATCCGAAGCCATCTTGCTTCCGTCATAGCCCGGGGTCTCGCCGTCGAGATTGCCGCCACCGTGGATCCACACGATCACTGGAAGCTTCGCCGACGGATCGAGATTCGGCGTGAAGACGTTCAGATAAAGGCAGTCCTCATTGTTGTTCGCCGGGCCCGAGAACACTCCGAGCGTGGTGACCAGGGCGCAGATCGGCGCATAGGCCGTCGCCTGCAGCACGGTGGTCCAGGGCGCATGGTTCTTCGGCGGCCTCCAACGCAAATTGCCGACCGGCGGCGCGGCGTAAGGAATGCCGAGGAACTGGTCGACGCCGTTACTAATGAAGCCCTGCACGGGCCCCTCTTTGGTGGTGACGATCGGACCAGCCGCGGCTGCGCCGTGCAGTGAAGCGCACAGCGCGCCGACTGCAACGACAAGGCCGAGGCCGAGGCGACCTCTCCTTGATGTTTGTGATGGATCAGCGCGTAAGCGCGCGTTTAGCCATCGATTGGAAAGCTTGAACATGGCTGCCCCTATTTTTCGTCAC
Organism: uncultured Alphaproteobacteria bacterium; assembly: GCA_963789645.1. Classification (GTDB taxonomy): domain Bacteria; phylum Pseudomonadota; class Alphaproteobacteria; order Rhizobiales; family Beijerinckiaceae; genus Methylocapsa. The sequence continues at coordinate 412,494 of CAWBLM010000016.1, forward strand.
AGGAGCGTGACGGCGCGGAGCCTAGTCGCCTCGTATTCGCTTGGTCTTCCATAAAATTCCGCTTTCTACTATAATCTGGCTGCAATAAGCGGGTCCTCACTAATTATAAATAGTCATCGCTGCTCCGCCCCCGTTGTGATTTAACGGTGAGGGAGTCTTGACCGCGATGCGGTTTTCCATTCTGAATAATTGCCCGCCAACCTTCGGGGCGCCATGTCTCAATCATCAACAAAGATTGTTGGCGGCCATTATCCCTACTCTTTCGCAACGACCAAATGATCTGAAACGCCAGGAGTGATGCAATGACGTCGGGGCAAAGGAAACGCGCCGCTCGCTCGGAGCGCATCAAGCAGACGGTGAGGCTCGGCTCTTTTAATTCCCTCATAGCGCGCCGACGATTGGGCGCAGTAGCGGCGTGCATAGGCGCGTGCCTTTTCTGGGCCTACGGGCCGGCCCATGAGCAAGCCCGGGCTTCGCCGAACGCCCCAGTTCTATCGCCGGCCCCACCTCCCGGTTCCCTGCAGCTAAACGATCAGACGGACAAGGACTCTTCTGCGAAAGCAACAGAACAGTCATCCGGGCAAGGAGATCAACCGGCTCCTTCGGCCTCCGATCGGCCGGGCAACGGCGCCTTGTTCGTGTTGCACCACCTCGGACCGGTTACGCGCGTCGCCTTTGAACCATCGGGCGAGCGCCTGGTCACCGCCGCGCGAGACGGGACCGCCCGCATCTGGGACGTCCGCACAGGCGAACCCATCGGCAAGCCGTTGCAGGCTCGCGTCATCGTCTTCGCAGCCGCCTTCGACCCCAAGGGCGAGCGCGTCGTCACCGCTTCGTGGGACAAGACCGCGCAAATCTGGGGCGCCCGCACCGGCGAGCCCATCGGCAAGCCGCTGCAACATGAGGACGTTGTCTACGCCGCCGCGTTCGACCCTAAAGGCGAACGCATCGTGACCGCCTCGGAAGACAAGACCGCGCGCATCTGGGACGCCCGCACCGGCGAGCCGATCGGAAATCCGTTGCAGCATGAGGGCGGGGTCAATACCGCCGGGTTCGACCCCACAGGCGGGCGCATCGTCACCGCCTCGGCGGACAAGACCGCGCGCATCTGGGACGCCCGCACCGGGGACCCTATCGGCAAACCGCTCCGCCATGAGGGCATCGTCTATTCCGCCGCGTTCGACATTCAGGGCGAGCGCATCGTCACCGCTTCGTATGACGGCGCCGCACGCATTTGGGACGCCCGCACCGGAGAGCCTATTGGCAAGCCGCTGCAGCATCGGGGCCCAGTGTTCGTCGCCGCCTTCGATCCGGAAGGCGAACGCATCGTCACCGCCTCAGGGGACGGGACCGCGCGCATCTGGGACGCCCACACCGGCGAACCTATCGGCAAGCCGCTACAGCACCTAGGCCCAGTGTATGCCGCCGCCTTCGATCCCGAGGGCGAACGAGTCGTCACGGCCTCATTGGACAGGACCGCGCGCATTTGGGACGCTCGGACCGGCGAGCCGATCGGCGAGCCCTTCTCGCACGATGGCGCGGTCTACGCCGCTATCTTCGACCCGAAGGGCGCGCGGGTCGTCACCGTCTCGGAAGACAAGACCGCTCGCGTCTGGGACGCTCATCCGACGGACAGCGCACGCTGAGCGACACCCATTAGCACCTGCGTATATATTTCCAAACTTGATTCCACCCGCATGTTTTGCTACGACCGCAACACGGCGATCAAGGAAGTTTCTTACCAACTTGCTAAAGCTTTCGAGGCTCCCATAGTCGATCCGGGCAATCGCCTTTTAGCGCAAAGCGATTGACCTCCGCACGATTTACCGCCTCGATGGCGTCCTCCATGCGTTCAACGAGATCGCCGCACGAGGTCTTGATTTCCAGCCGACTTATACTCGCGCTGTCAGCGGCGGCCCAACATTCGGCGGCGAGCTTCTTGGCCATGCTGGCGTCGGTCCCTGTATCACAGCCTGTTGCCCGGACGTTTTCCACAACCCACAGTTCAATAAATTGCTTTGCGAAGTCGCTCATAACTGCCCCCCAAACCTCCAGCTCAGCATCAGATCGAGCGGGATCGCATCGACCCATTCTATGAAAGCGGTGCTCAAGTTTATCTGCAATCTTGTCTGAATTGCGATTGTTTTTGCACAACCATCCAGCCTCATCTGATCGACAGCCCGCAAGGCTCGTTCATTTTGATCATGGGTGGACGCCGACCTGGAGGCGTCATCGCGCCGATCGGCCTTAAGGTTCGCGAACCTCGTGCGGTCAGGGATCCTGGCAGGAGCAGTGGCGGCTCCTCGGATTTGCGCCTGCTTGACGCCACGCCAACCCCGCTACAATGCTCGACATCTGACGGGCCGAAAAAGGGCCAAAGAGACACCTGGCGCCTTCACGCCCCTTGGGCCGCGGTTTTGCGTCTCTGGAAGCCGACCATGGTGATGGCGAGTTCGTAACCGGCGGACATGTCGGACGAATTTTGACGCAACCAAAAACAAAAATAACTATGTAATATCAATGAATTAGATGGCTGGGGGACCTGGATTCGAACCAAGATTAACGGAGTCAGAGTCCGCTGTTCTACCATTGAACTATCCCCCAACGTAGCGCCTTCCACAAGGATTCGCTGGACGGCCCGCCGATCAAAGCTGATGCGCAAAGGCGCGAGCGGAAACGTCATCTAGGTCCTCGCCCGGTCCCTGTCAACGTCTCGCCGAAGCTATGTTCGCCGTCTGACGCAGCGCTGCGCGACATTGCGGCCCTCTTGCCGTTCAGCGGGTTGGCGGGATCCCAGCGGTAGCGCACCGTCTCGAAACGCATGTCAAGCGCATCGACGAGCACCAGGCGGCCGACGAGGCTCTCGCCGAAGCCGACGATTTCGCGCGTGACTTCGAGCGCCATCATGGCGCCGAGGATGCCGGTCAAGGCGCCAAGGACCCCGATCTCGGCGCAGGTCGGCGCTGCGCCTTCCGGCGGAGGGTCGGGAAAAAGACAGCGATAGGTCGGATTGGGCTCGCCGTCCGGAGCAGATTCATAGGGCCGCAACACCGTCAGCGAGCCATCGAAAGCGCCGACCGCCGCGGTGACAAGCGGACGCCGCTCGTAAAAACAGGCGTCCGAGGCGATGTAGCGCGTCGCGAAATTATCCGATCCATCCGCTACGACATCATAGGCGGAGACAAGGGCGCGCGCATTATCGGCGGAAAACCGCGCCTTGTGCTGAACCAACTTGACATGCGGGTTCAGCCTTGCGATCGCCGCCGCCGCGCTTTCGGTTTTCGCGCGGCCGACATCTTGTGTCCGATGCAACACCTGCCGCTGGAGATTTGACAGCGCGACGACGTCATCGTCGGCGACGCCGATCTCACCGACGCCCGCCGCCGCAAGATATTGAAGCAGCGGCGCGCCGAGGCCGCCAGCGCCGATGACCAGAACGCGCGCGGCCTTCAGCTTCTGCTGTCCGGGGCCGCCGAACTCCGCGCAACACGATATGGCGCGCATAGCGCTCGATTTCGTCGGGCGAGAAAATGGCTTCGGCCAACGCGGTGGGTCCCCTCCGGGAAGTACAGCCAATATGGCGAACGCCGCGCCAAATTGCAACTCGTCGAGCGCCAGGATCTCCTAGCGCCGAAAAACCGCTTGGCTATTGCGTTCAAGCCCAAGCTATGGAATATGGCCGCGCTCCGCGCGGGACGGACGGACGCAAGAGAAGCCGAAGGGATGGAACGTGCGCAAGATCTCAAAACGAACGCTGGCCGCGGCCATCGTCTTTTTGGGCGCGATGACAAAAGCAGATCTGTGCCTGGCCCTCACGGAGCAGCGAGAGGCGGCGGATTGTCAGAACGACGCCATGCGTTTGTGCGGCCCTTATATTCCGGATCACGCAAAAATTCACGCTTGCCTTGTGACCTACAAAGCCTATCTGAGCCCGGCCTGCCGCGCGATCATCGCGCCAGCGAAGCATCGCAGGCATTAGTAGGCTCTTCTGCGCTCGTCGCGCTGTGCAAGAGGGGGATCACGAAAAGAGGGTTTCAGCCGATCGAGCTTGAGCCGCTTCATGTTTTCGCCTAGACGTGCGTCGTCTCAAAAGCTTGAGCCGGCGTAACATTGATGCGGTCTGGTTTGATTCTGGCGAAGTCGATCGTGCCGCCATCCGCGAATAAACGATGTTTGGGATTGGCCGCCCCAAAAGGATTGGAGATGAAGATGCAGATCCGTTTTAAACTCGGCGCCGCCGCCGCTCTGTTTTTGATGGTCGGATCAGGTGCGGCTCTCGCCCGCCATCCGTGTCACGACGACGCCGAGCGGTTTTGCCGCAACGTCATTCCAGATCACCGGCTGGTTCAACACTGCCTTGAGCGCAATATGTACCACCTGAGGCCCGCTTGCCAGGCGGAGTTCAGAAGATAAGCGCGCAACTTATCCATCTCGGGCCAATCCGCGACGCCTTTCTGTGTGAGCAGCCGACCAGCCGCTCCGCCAGCGTCACGCCGCCCGTGCAAACGTGGCAAGGGCGTCGCAGACCTCATCGACGATGCGTTCCACAACGTCGAGATTGTCGCCCTCCCCCATCACCCGGATCACCGGCTCCGTTCCCGACGGGCGAATGACGAGACGGCCGGCCGCGCCAAGCGTTTTCCGGCCGGACTCAATGGCGCGGATCACACCTGCGTCGTCGAGCGGTTTGCCGGCGCCGACCTTGACGCTTTTCAAAACCTGAGGCGAAGGCTCAAACCGATGGCAGACCCGGCTCACCGGCTTTGACTGGCGTTTGACGACGGAGAGCAATTGCAACGCCGCGACAAGGCCGTCTCCCGTCGTGTTATAATCCGAGAGGATGATGTGGCCGGATTGCTCGCCGCCGAGGTTGAACCCATTCTGGCGCATGTGCTCCAGCACATAGCGATCGCCAACCGCGGTGCGCGCCAGGGTCAGGCCGATTCCATTGAGATAACGTTCGAGGCCAAGGTTCGACATCACCGTGGCGACGACGCCCTGCTGCGATAATCGCCCGTCTTCCTTCCAGCTTTCCGCGATCACCGCCATCAACTGGTCGCCGTCGACGATCTTGCCCATTTCATCGACGATGAGAACACGATCACCGTCGCCGTCGAGCGCGATGCCGATGTCGGCGCGCATTTCACGGACTTTCTTGGCGAGGGCTTGCGGCTCAGTCGAGCCGAGGCCGCGATTGATGTTAAATCCGTCGGGCTCGACGCCAATCGAGAAAACCTCCGCGCCGAGCTCCCATAAGGCTTCGGGGGCGACCTTGTAGGCGGCGCCATTGGCGCAATCGACGACGATGCGCAGACCGTCAAGGGAAAGGCTGCGCATCAGCGTCCGCTTGGCGAATTCGATATAGCGGGCGCGATCGCCCTCAACCCGCATGGCGCGGCCAAGATCGGCGGGCTTCGACAATTTCACCGCGAAATCCTTGTCGAGCATCGTCTCGATCTTGGCCTCGGCCCCATCGGACAATTTGAAGCCGTCCGGGCCAAACAGCTTGATTCCGTTGTCTTCGAAGGAATTATGCGAGGCGGAGATCATGACGCCGACGTCCGCCCGCATCGAGTGCGTCAGCATGGCGACGGCCGGCGTCGGCATCGGTCCAAGCAGAAGCGAATCCATGCCGACCGAGGCGAAACCCGCGACCATCGCAAATTCAATCATATAGCTTGAAAGACGCGTGTCCTTGCCGATCACCGCCCGATGACGATGTTCGCCGCGCTGAAACAGCACGCCTGTCGCTTGCGCGACTTTCATCGCCAGCTCGGGCGTGATGACGGAATTGGCCTGGCCGCGAATACCATCCGTTCCAAAATGTTTACGTCCCATCGATTATCTATCCTCGGAAATGTTTCTTGCCTATCGAGCGTGAGCGGCGGGCGTTCAGCCGCTCATTGCGCCAGCGTCCCGCTCAACCGGGGTCATGATCGGCCTAAATCCGGCCAAAACCTCACTCTAGCTTGCATTTTTGCGCGGATTTGCTTTTACACGAATCGTTTTGGTCGAAGCAAACCATATGCTTTCGCCCACGGAAGCCGTTCCGCTCGACGATCGACCGCCTGTGGCGCCATTCTTATAGATAAATCATGAGAGTGCATCAGAAAGCGCTATTTTTGATTAAAGCGCCAAAATTGTGGGAACTCGCTCAATGAAATTTTTCGAAATATCGCCAAGCGATTGGCCGCTCGCTCTGTCGATCACAGGGGCAGCGATCCGACCGAAGGCTCGGCCTAAGACGCGGCCGAGCCCCTGGTTCAACGTTCGCTCGGTGGCGCGCTCCGCTTGGCTTGCCGCTGTCCTTTGTTGGATCGCGCCGCACGCCGAGGCGGCGTCGGCGCACGGCGGCCGGCTTGCAATTGCGCAAAATTTCGGCGCGCCTCCGGCCGACGTCGGCGACGACTATTCCAGCCAGACGCAACAGGAATCGTCGTCACTGCTGGTGCGGATCGACCGTCTGGAAAGCCAAATACGCCAGCTGAACGGCCAGATTGAGCAATTGCAGTTCCAAAACCATAAACTCGAGGAGCAATTGAAAAAATTTCAAGAGGACGTCGACTTCCGCTTCCAGGATTCCGGCCGCGCGCGCGCCCCTCCGACATCGGTGGCGAAACCGCAAAAGCGAAGTGAGGCGATCGATAATCTCATTGGCGCCGACGAATCTCTGGGGTCCGCGCCTCCGCCGGCCAGTACGACGGCGGGCTCCTCACGGCCAGCAAAGCGCGGCGACGCCTTCGATCCGGCGAGCGAACCGATCGCCCCCGGCGCGCCGCGCCCACTCGGAAGCGTCGCCCCGCAGTCGCCGGCGGCGAGACCAGACGCTGAAGCCGGCCTAAGCCCTCCAGCGCTAGAGGCGCCGCTCGATCTCTCGGGCGCGAAGTGGCGCGCGGGCCAGACGAGCGGCCAATCGGAGCATGCGGGGCCGATCGCGACGCCGGCCAATTCCTCTGTCGCGGCCCTGACGACGCCGAACAGCGTTCCGCCGGGCGCCGCGCCGATCAATCCCGTGAAGGAGGAGTTTGACGTCGCCTACGGTTATTTCCGGGAGAAAGAATATGAAAACGCGGAAAATAGCTTCAAAGCCTTTATCCAAAAAAATCCCAAAAGCCGGATGACGGCCGACGCCACCTATTATCTCGGCGAAAGCTTTTTCCAACGCAACCGCCCGCGCGAGGCGGCGGAGCAATACCTCAAGATTTCGACGCAATACGCCACGTCGCCGCGGGCGCCGGAGGCGATGTTGCGCCTCGGCCAGTCGCTGAACGCGCTTGGCGCAAAGGAACAGGCTTGCGCCACCTTCGCCGAAATCGGGCGCAAATATCCGAATGCCTCGGCAAGCGTCAAATCCGGCGCGGAGCGGGAGGCCAAACGCGTCCAATGCTGAACGTGCGTGACAAAGCCTTTGGCAAAGATCCGCCACGCGCGGAGAGGCCGCCGCGTCGCGCCACCAGTGACTCGATCAGGGATTCCAAACCCTCGCTCGAGAATTCGACGGAGGAGCCAGGGCGCGGCCAGATTTCGGCGGAGATAGCGGCCCTTCTTTTTCGTTCCTGGGAAAACGCGCGGAAAATTCTTCTGGCGGTGTCAGGTGGCCCTGATTCGATCGCCCTGATGCTGCTCGCCGCCCAATGGGCGCGACAATCTGCGCCGTTCGATCCCTGCGCGCGTCTCCATGTCGCGACCGTCGATCATGGCCTGCGCGAAAGTTCGCGTGCAGAGGCCGAACAGGTCGCCTCGTGGGCGGCGAGGCTTGGGCTGGCGCACGAAATCCTGGCCTGGGACGGCGTCAAACCGAAATCCAAAATTCAGGAGCTCGCGCGCGAGGCCCGCTACGGCCTCCTCTTCAGCTTCGCCGACCGCATCGGCGCCGATGTCGTAGCGACCGCCCATCACGCCGACGATCAAGCCGAGACGATTTTATTCCGTCTTTTGCGCGGAAGCGGCATTGGCGGACTGTCAGGAATGGCCGCGAATGTCGAGAGGCGGGGACTGATCCATTCGCGTCCTTTGCTGCGATGCAGCAAAGCGCAACTCATCGCCGTTTGCGAGGCGAACGGACATCCGTTCTGCGCCGATCCCTCCAATCGCAATCCGGCCTACGCCCGCACGAAATTGCGTGCGCTTTGCGGCTTGCTCACCGAGGAGGGTCTTGACCGCGAGGCGCTGCTGCAACTCGGGCGCCGGGCCGCGCGCGCCGAGGCGGCGCTGGCCGACCAGACGCGGGTCGCGGCGGCCGGACTTGCACCGATGCGCGAACCGGGCGGTTTCACAGCCGATATGTCGTGCCTCGCCACTGCGCCCGAAGAAATTTTTTTGCGCATCATCGCTTGCGAAATTCGAGCGCTCGGCTCAAGGACGCATCCGTTGCGGCTCGAAAGGCTGGAGACGCTGACGCTGGCTCTGCAACGAGCTCTTTGCGCGAGCAAGCCTTTCAACGCGACGCTTGGGGGGACCATACTGAAACTTCGCCGCGACCGGACGCTGACGATCAAGACCGAAAATTCACGCCGCCGGGGACGCGCCGCCGCGCAAAAAAATCTCTCTGATCGCTAAGGCGGCGCGCAATTTGCCTCGGCGCCCTCGCTGCTCTTGGCAATAGTGCGGACGACGCCTACATTAGCTCCCTAATGCCGGGCTCACAGTTGAGTTATCATTCTGCGGGCATGACTATCCCGTTTGAATGGCCCGCACCAGGATGTTGAAATGAACCCGAATTTTCGAAATTTCGCGCTGTGGGTGATCATAATTCTGCTGGTCGTTGCGCTCGTCATGCTGTTTCAGAATCCCGGGCAGCGCGCAGCCTCGCAGGACATCACGTTCAGCCAGCTCTTGAACGAAGTCGATCAAGGGCGAGTTCGCGAGGTCACCATCGCGGGCAACGAGATTACCGGGCATTTTTCGGACAATCGGGCCTTCTCGACCTATGCCCCGAATGATCCGACCCTGGTCCAGAGCCTCTATAAAAAGAACGTCTCCATTTCGGCCAAACCGCCATCCGACGGCAATAATTGGCTGTTGACCCTGCTCGTCAATGGGCTGCCGCTCATTGCGATTTTCGGCGTGTGGATTTTTCTCTCGCGGCAGATGCAGGGAGCCGGCGGCAAAGCCATGGGATTTGGCAAGTCGAAGGCGAAGCTTCTAACGGAGGCGCATGGGCGCGTCACATTCGAGGACGTCGCCGGGGTCGACGAGGCCAAGGAAGATCTGCAGGAAATCGTCGAGTTTCTCCGCGATCCGCAACGTTTCCAGCGGCTTGGCGGGCGCATTCCGCGCGGCGTCCTGCTCATCGGACCGCCCGGCACCGGCAAAACGCTGCTGGCGCGGGCCATCGCCGGCGAAGCCAATGTCCCGTTCTTCACGATTTCCGGCTCGGATTTCGTCGAGATGTTCGTCGGCGTCGGCGCGAGCCGCGTGCGCGACATGTTCGAACAGGCCAAGAAGAACGCGCCTTGCATCATCTTCATCGATGAGATTGACGCGGTCGGACGCCATCGCGGCGCGGGCTTGGGCGGCGGCAACGACGAACGCGAGCAGACCTTGAACCAGCTGCTGGTCGAGATGGACGGCTTTGAGGCCAATGAAAGCATCATCCTCATCGCCGCGACCAACCGTCCGGACGTGCTCGACCCCGCGTTGCTGCGGCCTGGCCGTTTCGATCGCCAGATCGTCGTTCCGAACCCTGACGTCGTCGGCCGGGAGCGCATCCTGAAGGTTCACGTCCGCAAGGTGCCTCTCGCGCCCGACGTCGAACTGAAGGTCGTCGCGCGCGGAACGCCGGGTTTTTCCGGCGCGGATCTCATGAACCTCGTCAATGAAGCGGCTCTGCTTGCGGCGCGGCGCGGCAAGCGGGTCGTGACGATGGCCGAGTTCGAGGATTCGAAGGACAAAATCATGATGGGGGCGGAGCGCCGGACCATGGTCATGACCGAGCAGGAGAAGATGCTCACCGCCTATCACGAAGGCGGCCACGCCATCGTCGCGCTCAACGTTCCGGCGACCGATCCCGTTCACAAAGCAACGATCATTCCACGCGGGCGCGCGCTCGGCATGGTGATGCAGCTGCCCGAGCGCGACAAGCTATCGACGAGCTACGCGCAGATGACGTCGCGGCTCGCTGTCTGCATGGGCGGACGCGTCGCCGAGGAAATCATCTTCGGCAAAGACCAGATCACGTCGGGCGCGCAGTCGGATATCGAGCAGGCGACCAAGCTCGCCCGCGCGATGGTGACGCGCTGGGGCTTTTCCGAAGAGCTCGGCACCGTCATGTATGGCGAGAACCAAGAAGAGGTGTTCCTCGGCTATTCGATGGGCAAGCAGCAGACCATTTCCGAGGAGACGGCGCGCAAGATCGACTCGGAAGTGCGCCGGCTCGTCGAAATGGGCCTATCGGAAGCGACCCGGATCCTGACAGAGAAGCGACAGGATCTCGAGACCCTCGCCAAGGGGCTGCTCGAATACGAGACCCTTTCCGGCGAAGAGATCATCGGCCTGTTGCAGGGACGCAAGCCTGTGCGCGAGAGCGCGGACGACGTCGCGGCTCCGCTGCGCGGTTCGCCGGTGCCAGCGACTGGGGTCGGCTTGCGGCCGAAGTCAGGGCCGGAGCCAGGCGGCCTCGAACCGCAGCCGCAGGCCTGATCGACTTGCTCAACTCACGCACAAGGCCGCCCCCCGGGAGGCGGCCTTTTCTTTTGCGAGCCTGGCGCCGTGTCACGCGCAAAAACGCTATGCCGCGAAGACGAATTGAGTGCCGGTGTAGGATCTCACGAGCTTGGCCGGCGCCGCAACCTTCATCATCTCGTAGAATGGCTCGCCGGTGCAATGCAGCGGGATGATAAAGTCCGGATTAAACGCAATCAGCGCCGCGGTGACCTCGCGTACGTCCAGTCGTCCACACCTGGTCCTACAAAATCGATGAGGCCGCCTTATATCATTCGTATTTAGGAAACGCTGCACCTAGGGAGCAGGTCATGAGGAGACGCGAATTCCTGGGCTCTTCCGCTTGTTTGTTCGCCGGCGTCGCATCGTACCGGATTGCGATCGCTCAGGAGGAGACGCGCGGCCCTCTCCTGAAAACCCTCGATGGCGGCGCCGTCGCCATCGATAGCGCCGCTGTGAAAGAACTGAAGGCGGGCTTGCGAGGCGAGTTCCTAATTGAAGGCATGCCTGAGTACGAAACGTCTCGGCAAATTTGGAACGCCGCGATCGATCGCCACCCTGCCATCATCATCCGCTGCGCTGATATCGACGATATCGTTCACGCAGTTCGTTTCGCCAAACGCCACAACGCGTTGCTCTCTGTTCGCGCCGGAGGTCACAACCACGTCGGGTTCGCGGTATGCGACGGCGGCTTGATGATTGATCTGACCCGCCTCGCGAGCGTCAACGTCGACCCGTCCGCGCAAATTGCCGAGGTCGGCGGCGGCACCACATTTGGCGTTTATGATCCCGCAACGCACAATTCCGGCCTTGCCTCGACCGGCCCTATCATTTCGATGGTTGGCGTCGGCGGGTACACTTTGGGCGGAGGTATCGGTTGGCTGCACCGCAAATTAGGCTTGGGATGCGACAATCTTGTCTCGGCCCAGATGGTGACCGCGGATGGCGCAATCCTCATGGCCTCTGCGGAGACGAATCCCGACCTATTTTGGGCGATCCGAGGCGGCGGCGGCAATTTCGGAATCGTCTCGAGCTTCAAATTCCGGCTTGCTCCAGTCAAAGACGTTCTCGCCGGGCTGATTTTTCATCCGCTCGAAGACCTCCTTGGAGTGGCGGCATACGTTCGGGAATTCAACGCCAGCGCCCCCGATGATGTCTGCGTCTGGCTGTTGATGCGCAAGGCGCCTGCCTCTCCGACTCTGCCTGCGGAATTGCATGGGCGACCCGTGGCGGCGATCGCCGTTTGTTGGGCCGGCGACGCCGAGGCCGGTGAAAAACTTCTGAAACCGCTTCGCCAATTCGGTCGGCCCCTCCTCGACCTCGTGAAAATCCGCCCTTATCCAGATTGGCAGAAGGCGCTTGACCCGGCATGGGGAAACGGATTCCGCAACCAATGGGTTGGGCACTATCTGCCCGAACTCACCGACGCCGCAGCGCAAACCATGCTCGCATATGTGTCGAAAGTCACGTCACCCTTCACGGACGTGAAGCTCGCGACCCTCGGCGGCGCCGTGGCGCGCGTGGGCGAGAATGACACGGCTTTCGGCTTCCGAGATTCCAAGTATGCATTCGTCATCCAGACGCGATGGAAAGACCCAGAGGAATCCCGCCAGCATCTCGCCTGGACGCAAGAGTTTTTCGACGCGATGAAAGCACACGGGACGGGCAAGGTCTATGTGAACTTCGTCGCCGACGAGGGCGAAAAGCGCGTCGCCGACGCTTACAACGCCAACTCCTTCGAAGCGCCTGCGCAAGATCAAGGCGAAATATGACCCCGGCAACCTGTTTCGTATGAACCAAAACATACGTCCCGCTTAGTTCAGTGGCGTTGGCGGCCTAGACACAGGATCACACACAGGTAAGCGCGCGCCCGTGTTGAAGTCTCGGCTCGGAAACGAGCCTACGACTGCGTCCCCGCTAGCACCGTGACGGCGCGCCGGTTCTGCGACCAGCAAGAAATATCGTTGCAGACGGCGACGGGCCGTTCCTTGCCGTAGCTGATCGTGTGAATGCGCGCGCCGGATATGCCGCGCGCGACGAGATATTGCTTGGCGGCCTCGGCCCGGCGGGCGCCGAGAGCGAAGTTGTATTCGCGCGTGCCGCGCTCGTCCGCGTGTCCCTTCGACGGTGAAATTGTATCTGGCGTATTGCTGCAGCCAGCGCGCCTGCTTGTCGAGCGTCGCCTGCGCGGTCGGGCTCAGTTCGCTCGAATCGCTATCGAAGAAAACCCGGTCGCCGACATTGACTGCGAAATCCCGCGGACTTCCGGGGGTCGCGGCTCCTGCATTGACGCCCGCGAGCGCGTTCGGCTCTTCCGCGGGATTCTTGGCGCAGGCCGCGATCGCAAGGGCGGCGCCCAGTACGGCAGCGATCTTCCACTCGCCTCTCCGTTTGAGAAAGCTCATCCCAAAACTCCTTGTGTGATCGCAGGACAGGCTGATTCCTAAGGCTTCGAAAGTTAAAATAAGGTTCCGTCAACCTTGATCGAAGCTTATCAAATGCTGTTGCATTTGAGCAATCAAATCCGATGGTTAATACAAAGCTAACGGCCTGAACCCGCAGGCTGGCGCAGGCGGATGTTTTGCATGGAAGGCGCGCTAAACGCTTGCCACGTCTTTATGGAAGCCCCGGTTACCTCGACCGGCGCAGCAAAATCAAGCGCTGGGGCCGAAATAACCTATGGCCTGCTGCCAATTGTCGCGCCGACGCTGCGCGAAAGGCGATATGAGCGGCGGCAGCGCCATCCCTCAGAAGTTGCGCGACGCTAAGCGCGCACGCAAAGAATGCAGGTTCAAAGCTCAATGGGCGAGACGTTCGAGCAGGTCGCGGACATGCACCTGATCGGATTTGTAGTTGCCGGTCAGAGTGTACATCACAAGATTGACGCCGCCGCGGAGGGCGAGCTCGTGCTGGCGGCCTCCGCCCGGGGTCAATGGGTAAAGGCTTTCGCCATCGGCGTCGCTCGCCCACCCGGCCGCCAGATCGTTGGATGTGATGATCGCTGGAGAGACGCCGTCACCCGAGCGCGCCGGACGGGCGCCTCCGTCGGCTGGGACAGGCGGCAGCGCTTCGATCCATGTCGTCCCATTGGCGTAGCGGCCAACAAAGCCGTCGAGCAGATAGAAGGTCTTGGTGACGACGTGATCGGCCGGCACCGGCGCGAGTTCGGGCACGTCGACGCCTTCGAGCAATTGCCGCAGCCATCGCGCCTCCGGCGTCGGCGGACCGTCGGGGCGGGCGTTGAGCGCATCCCGCGTGTCGAAAATGACTGTTCCGCCCCATTTCATGAACGCGCTAACTTTTGCGACCACCTCCTGCGGTGGCTGCGGGCGTTCCGCCACCACCGGCCAATACAACAGCGGATAGAAGCTCAAATCGTCGCGCCCAAGATCAACGCCGATCGGCTCGCCGGGAGTCAAGGATGTGCGCCGCGCCAGCGCCCGGGACAGCGTCAAAAGGCCTTGCCGGCTGGTCTCGTCGACTTTGGCGTCGCCGGTGATCACATAGGCGAGGCGCGTCATCAGCGCCGAGTTGAGGTCGCGCTGTGAAATCGCCGCCCCGGCTGGTTCGGCCTGCGCCCGCGGGGCCCCAGAAAACCCGAAGGCGAGTATGGCCGCCGCGAGCCCGGCGACAGCCCGGCGAGAGAAACGCAAAGCCCCCGAGAGCCAGAGCGAGGCCAGAGCGTCGAGGCAAAACAAAAGAAACGCTGCGGCGAGGAGGAACGGCCTCAAGTCGATCGGCTCGACGGCGCGCAACGAGCCAGCAGAAAGGCCGAGCCATGAAAAATCCAACGCCGAAAGAGTATCCCCCGGCTGCAGCACATTGAGGGCGACCGGAGCGTTGGGCGGACCGTAGAACCCAGGAAGATGCTCCGCATCGGCTGGGCCGGCAAAACCGACTGGGAGCGGCTTGGCGTTAGCAGGGGGCGCGCCGAGAACGCCGAAGCCGTCGAGCGATTTGGCTGGCGGGAGGGCCTTCGCCTGATCGCCATCGGCGCCGTTCCAGTCTTTGTTCGCGGCTTTGGCGCTTCCAACTCCGGCCGGTTCAGGCGCGGCGCTTTCAGCCGTTTCGCTCGAAAGATCGACAATTTTGCGCAACATGTCGACGAACAGCCCGGACAGCGGCAGGTTAGACCAAGTGGTGTCGGCGGTCACGTGGAACAAAATCGTCATTCCCTTGCCCCGGCGCATCGCCGTCACCAGCGGCGTGCCGTCGGACAGCTGCGCTAGCGTCTTTTCGGGAAGACCCGGATCCGGCTCCGCCAAAACCTGGCGCGTCACCGTCACTTCATCCGGAACGTTCAGGCCGAAGAAAGGGCTGGAGCGCTCGAAAGGAGCGAGCTTCTTTGGAGTATCCCATGACATCGAGCCGCCAAGCACGCGCCCGCCGCGCCGCAGCCGCACCGGCACGAGATCATCCGAAGCGGTGGCGAGCCGCGTTCCGGCGAAGCGCACGAGGACGCCGCCATCCTCCACGAAGCGCCTCAAAGCGTCATGCGCTGAACCTGTTGCCGCGCCGACGTCGGCAAGGATCATGATCGCGACGCGCTCTTCGACCAAGGCTTGAATAGGATCGTCGACACCGGGGCGCGCCTCGCGCATATCCGCAAATGGCGCCAACGCCTTCTTCAGATAATAAGTCGGCGCGAGCAGCGGCTGCGACACGTCGGCGGCCTCGCCGCTGACGAGGCCGACGCTGCGTCGGCGCCAGCGCTCGTCGAGCAAAGCGACCGCCCCCGCCGAATGTTCGTCGGCAATCTCGAGCCGCACGATGTCGTTGCGCAATTCGACCGGCAGATCGAACCGCGCGCCCGCCTCCGTCTTTCCGGCGAAATCGAATGGCGCCGAACCGATCGAAAGACCTTTGAGATCGAGCGCCCTGACCGCGCCCTGCTCGGGGGCCCCCGCGGCTGTGCGAAGAACGCGAACTTCGAGGCCGCCGGCAAGATTGCGCGGACCGGCCAGCGCTCGGACAGGCGCCGGGTCGCTGATGATTGCGAGGTTCCTCCCGAGCAAACTGAGGCGGGCGGCAAAGTCCCGGCCGTGGGCCATCTCGACGCCGTCAGCGATCCAGACGATCGACGCTTCAGGATGAGCCGCAACGAAGGCTTCGATCGCGCCGAGAACGGATAGGCGATCTGGAACATAAGGCGCCGGCTCGATCGCGCGCAGGCGCGCCAACGCCTTGCCAGCGTCGACGAGCGCGATCTCTTTCGGGCCGTCCGAGGTTGCAACGATGGCGATCGGCCGCGAGCGCCGTCCCGCCGCCTCGATGCGCTGCGCCGCGGCCTCGACGCGCCGGTCCCAGCTTGGAGCCGCGGGCCAACCATCGTCCAGCACGAGCAGCAAGGGCCCCGTCCCGGCGGCGAGCGGCGCCGGATTGAGGACCGGTCCGGCCATGGCGAAAATGATGCAGGCGGCTATGGCGAGACGCAGCGCCAGCAGCCACCAAGGCGTGCGGCGAGGAGTTTGATTGGCCGGCAGCAAATCGAGAAAAAGCCGCAGCGGCGGAAAAGGCGCCTGTCGCGGCCGGGGCGGCGTGACGCGCAGTAGGTAATAGAGCACAGGAAGACCGGTCAGCGCGATCAGCGCCAAGGGAAACATGAATGCGAGCGGTATGCCGAACATCAAAGAGCCACACCCGCCAATGCGTTATGAAAATTGGCGTCAAGCTGCATGCGCAGCGCCAGCAGGGCCTCCGACGCCGGCCGGTCGGTCCGGTGCAACATCAAGGTCCACCCGCGGGAGCGAGCCGCGACGCGGATCGAATTGCGATGGGCGCTGAGGCGGCGGAGATAATCGGCGCGAAACGATTCGGCCTGGCCGACCCGAAGGCGCGCCGGCGAATCGACGTCTATGAATTCCGTGTGCCCCGCGAAAGGAAAGGTCTCCTCGATCGGATCCGCGATCATGATGAGATGCCCCCGCGCCCCGCGCGCGGCGAGCTTCTCGATCATTGCCGCGATGTCCGCTGGATCGCTCAGAAAATCGCCGATCACGATGGCCTGCGAATTGGGCGGCATGTTTTCGAAAGGCGGCAGCTCCGAGCCTTCGCGGTCAGCGCCGCGGCGGGATTCGCTGAGCAGGACGTCGGCGAAGCGCTCGACGATGTTGCGGGCCGCGAGCGGCCGAGTCAGGCCCATGAGGCCAACGCGTTCGCCGCCCCTGATCAGGAGATCGGCGGCGGCGAGGCCGAGCACAAGGGCGCGGTCGATTTTCGGCTGCAACGCCAGCTTCGAGACAAAGCGCATGGAGGCGGAGCGGTCGATCCAGATCATGACCGTATGGGCCGCCTCCCACTCCCGCTCGCGCACATAGAGCCGGTCGTCGCGCGCCGACCGGCGCCAATCGATACGGCTTCTCGATTCGCCCTCGACGAAAGGTCGGAACTGCCAGAATGTCTCGCCGTGCCCAGGGCGGCGACGCCCGTGAACGCCGTGGAGGACGCTCGCAGCCACTTCTCGCGCCGCAATGACGAGACTTGGGAAACGCCTCGCCAGCGCCAGCGCTTCGTCCTGCTGGCGTCCATTGAGGCGGCTTTCGTCGCGATCGAGCAGCCGTATCTGCGGCATGTCAGGCGAGCCGGGAAGTGAGCTTGGCGATCAGATCGGCGATGGTCTCGCCTTCCGCGCGAGCGGAGAAGGTCAGCGCCATGCGATGCTTCAGGATCGGAACGGCGAGCGCCGCGACATCCGCCTTTGTCGGCGAGAGGCGTCCGTCGAGCAAGGCCCGCGCCCGCGTCGCCAGCATCAACGCCTGCGCCGCACGCGGACCGGGCCCCCAGGCGATGTGCTGAGTGATGGCGGGATCGCCCTCGCCGGGCCGCGCCGAGCGCACGACGTCGAGAATCGCCTCGATGACGCTTTCCCCGATGGGAAGCCGGCGCACTAGACGCTGCGTCGCCATCAACTCGTCCGCGTTCATGACATGCTTGGCTTCGGTCTGATCAGCGCCGGTGGTCTCGACGAGAATGCGCTTTTCCGCGGCGCGATCTGGATAGCCGACGTCGATCTGCATCAAAAACCGGTCGAGCTGAGCCTCGGGCAACGGATAGGTGCCCTCCTGCTCCAGCGGGTTCTGCGTTGCGAGCACGTGGAAGGGCTGGGGCAGGTCATGGCGGTCGCCGGCGACCGAGACATGATATTCCTGCATCGCCTGCAGCAGCGCCGATTGGGTCCGCGGGCTCGCCCGGTTGATCTCGTCGGCCATCAGCAATTGGGCGAAAATCGGCCCCTGCACGAAACGAAAGCTTCGCCGGCGGTCGTTCGATTCCTCCAAAACTTCGGAGCCGAGAATGTCGGCGGGCATCAGATCGGGCGTAAACTGGACGCGGCGCGCATTGAGGCCGAGCACCGTTCCCAAAGTCTCCACGAGCTTGGTTTTGGCGAGACCCGGCACACCGACCAGGAGTCCATGGCCGCCCGACAGAAGCGTGACCAAAGCTTGTTCGACAACCTGGGTTTGGCCGAAAATGATAGTTTCAATCGCCGCCCGCACCGCCGCGATGCGCTCCAGCGCGGTCTCCGCGCTGCGCTCCATGGCCGCTTCGAATGAGGTCGTCACTGCTTCCGCCATAAGATTTATTTTCTCCGCGCGCGCCCTGCGAATAATCCGTTTTCACTTCGATTATAGTCGATTACTGGGCTATCCAGATCGCATTGTCGACCGGGTGAATTTTCATATTTGACGTGATCTGGCGCTTTTTCATGGCTCAGGAGCTTTGCAGCATATGATGGCGGATGATTTCGGATCGACAGGAGAATCCGGGCGCGCGGCCCCGGCGCTGACCGACTTCGCCAAGGAACTGACCAACGATTTGCCCGAGGGCGCGGCAAATCCCCTGCCTCCGGTCGAGCTATGGAATCCGCCCTTTTGCGGCGATATCGACATGCGCATCGCCCATGACGGCTCCTGGCTCTATCAGGGATCGCCGATCAATCGCCCGGCGTTGGTGCGGCTGTTCTCGACGATTTTGCGCAAGGATCCCGATCGCTATGTGCTCGTCACGCCGGTCGAACGCGTCGGCATTGCCGTGGAGGACGCTCCTTTCATCGCCGTGGAGATGGCGGTCGCCGGGCAAGGCCAGTCGAAAACGTTGAGCTTTCGCACCAATGTCGGCGATTGGGTTTGCGTCGACGCCGACCACCCCTTGCGTTTCGACAGGGACAAAACGGGCGGCGTCAAGCCTTATGTGCTCGTGCGCGGCGGACTTTGGGCGCTGGTCAAGCGCGCCTTGATGATGGATCTCATTGCGCTTTGCGAATACAGGGCGCATGCGGGCGCGGAGAGCTTTGGCGTCGCCTCGGCCGGGGCCTTCTTCAAGCTCGCCGACGCGCAAGAAATCGACGCCATTGAGGCAACCTTTGAGTAAACCCGAAGACACGCGCGTCCAAAGCGGCCCCCTGAGCGAGCGTCTCCGGGAGGAGCCTTTCGCCCCGGCGCAAATTTTCGCCCGCATCCGCGGTCGGCTGACTTTCGCGCTCGATCCGCCGGCCGAGGAACTCATCGTCAGCGATCCCGTCATCGAGGATGATCTTTTGAACGGACAGCCGACGGCCTACGCACTCAAAGCCGGCGCGCGGGCCGCGGCCGTGCTGGTCGGCCTCCTCGCCTATCCGGATGAAGTGCGGGTCCTTCTGACTCAACGCGCCGCGACTCTTCGGGTACACGCCGGTCAGATCGCGTTTCCCGGCGGCGCGATCGAAGCCACCGATAACGGGCCGGTTGGCGCTGCGCTGCGCGAAGCGCAGGAGGAGATCGGGCTTTCACCGGCCTGCGTCGAGCCGCTCGGCTATCTCGATCCTTATGTCACCGCCACGGGCTTTCGCGTCATTCCGGTCGTCGCCAAAGTCGAGCCGCGTTTCGCGCTTCGCCTCAATCTGGGCGAAGTCGACGACGCCTTCGAGGCGCCTTTTGCGTTTCTGATGGACGCCGCCAATCATTCGCTCCACGTCCGCGAGTTCGACGGAAGGATGCGCCGATTTTATGCGATGAGCTATGGCGAACGCTATATTTGGGGCATTACCGCAGGCATTCTGCGCAATCTCTACGAAAGGCTTTACTTCTGATGTGGCGCGTCATCCTGGAGCCTGCGCTCCTTTTCGGTTCGCCCTTCGCCGCCTATGTCATCTACCTTGCGCTGCGCCAGAGATATCCCTTCGAAGTGGATCATTGGACGCACAGCGCCGTTTCGACTCTGGTCCTCGCCGGCCTCGCCATCGCGGTCGCGGGGGTGCTTATCATCGGCATTTTCGCCGACCGCCGCCACGGCGCCTATGTTCCCGCCCATATTGAAAATGGCGTGCTGGTGCCGGGGCGCCTGCAATGAACGCGCCGGCTCTGGCTGAAGGCGCGATCCAGTCGCAAAATTTGGCCGCGCTGCAGCAAAACGCCGCCCTCGCCCGCATCTTCGACGCTCTCGATCGCGATGGCGTGGAGACCCGCATCGTTGGCGGCGCGGTGCGCGACGCGCTGCTCGGCCGCGTTGTGCGCGAAATCGACCTCGCGACGACCGCCGCCCCGGCCCTGGTGGTCGAGCGAGCTCAGGCGGCGGGCATTCGCACGATATTGACGGGCGTCGAACATGGCACGGTGACGCTGCTCGTCGACGAAGCGACGTTCGAAGTGACGAGCCTTCGCGAAGACGTCGAAACCGACGGACGGCGCGCCCGCGTCCGGTTCGGCCGCGATTTTCGAGCTGACGCCCTGCGCCGGGATTTCACCGTCAACGCGCTTTATCTCGCAAGGAACGGGCAGATTTTCGATTATGTCGGCGGCCTTGAGGACATCAAGGCGCGCAAGCTGCGCTTCATCGGCGAGCCGGAGCAGCGCATCCGCGAGGACTATCTGCGGATTCTGCGGTTCTTCCGCTTCTCCGCCGACTTTGGCGAAGGCCCCCTCGATAGGGCCGGATTTTCCGCGGCGCTGCGCGAGCGTGCGGGGCTGGAGCGCCTGTCGCGCGAGCGCGTGCGCGCGGAGCTTTTGAAGCTTTTCGCCGCCCAGCGCGCGATCGAGGTGGCGCAGCGAATGTGCGAGGCCGGATTGCTCGGGCCGCTTTTGGCGTCTGCGCCAAATCCGGCCCGCCTCTGGCGCTTGGCGATCGTCGAGGATGCCGCCGCGCCCGATCCGCTGCTGCGCCTCGCGGCGCTGGTTCTCGAATTGCCCGAGGACGCCGAGCGCCTCGGCGAAAGGCTGCGCCTCTCCAACGCGGAGCGCCAGCGGCTCGAACGCGCGGCCGGCGTCCTCACCTCGTTGCACGGGCTGAGCGCGCCGCCGCCGGAAGCGGAGCTGCGCGGCCTGCTCTTTCTATGTGGGCGGCTGGCCGCGGCGGACGCGCTCCAGCTTGCGGCGATCCGCGCGCCGGATCCGGCGCTCTGGAGGCGCGCCAATGCGTTTCTGCGCGATGCACCCGAGCCTCGCCTGCCCTTTTCAGGCGCCGACCTCATTGCGCGCGGGCTCGTCAGTGGACGCGCGGTCGGCGAGGCTCTGGAGATTTTGAAGCAGCGCTGGATCCGAGCGGACTTTCCGAACGACCCGCGCGAACTTGCGCAGATGCTCGATGAGGCTGTTAAGGGCTGCGGGGCTCAGCGCCATTAGCCGCATCGTCAAGACGCGTTCCGGTCCCGCATCCGCTTTTCTTGCTTTTAAGGTTTGCGCCGCGGGATGGGGGGAAGCATTCGGCGGGAGGATCGATCCGAGCCATCTTGGATGATCCTCAAATGTCCTTCTTCGTCCACGCCGAATATGGCGGTGGAGGACGCCCCATTCGATCGCAGGTCAGCGATCACATAGCTCAACTGTGCGCCGTCTTTTTTTACCCGGGCGAGGATTTCCAAATTGGTTGGCCGATCGGCGGGAAAGCTGAATGAAATGGATTCGGCTCCCGGACAGTTCTCCCAAAGAGCACGGAATTTTTTTATGGGACCATTGAAACCGAACAAGGCGGCATAAAATTCGGCGACGTCCGCTTCGTCAGAGCGATTGAGACCCTCGTTCATTCGGCAATATTCGGCGCGCCATAAGCGACAAGCCGCCGGCCAATCGAAAGCGATCTCTTTCGGCTCGGCAAGCGTCAGTATGCGAGCGCCTTCCAGCATCTGTTCCAGCAGCACACCCTGCCCCCTCTTGCAACGCAGGCTCTCCCGCCTCGCCTGCGCTTTGTAGGCCGACGAGCAAAGGTCCATTGGTGCGAAACAACACTTGATCTATGATGCGCCGAGCGTTCGGGAAGTGTCTCAAATGAGCGCAGACGAGAAAAAACCGGCGGAGGTGGCGCGTCGGCTAGCTGGCCGGTCGCGCGCGCAATCCGATGGCGATTCTCGCCGCCCGGGGGCTTGGCGGCGCGAGACCTTCACCCTGCCTCGCGGAGAAGCCCGCGACAAGGCAAGGGAATGGTTCGCGAGATTTCCCAAAGCCGCCTATATGACGGAAATCGAATCGTGGCGCGAACTTTCAGACGATCGCATTGAATTCACCATGCGGCGCCTGCCGAGCGCCGATTAGAGCGAGACGTTCGAAACTCGCTTTATGGCGCAAGGTTGGGCGCCCGCCACCCAAGATGCTGCCCCGCGTCGACGGCGATCATTTGTCCCGTCACATTGCGCGCTTTGGCCAGATAGAGCACAGCATCGGCGATGTCGTCCGGATCGACAGCGCGACGCAGCGGCACGCTGTCAACCTCGCGCCGGAAGCCCGCCTCACCCTCCGCGCTGTTGGGCAGCACCGGACCGGGCCCCACCGCATTGACCCGGACGTTCGGCGCAAAGCTCTGCGCCATGGTCCGGGTGGCGGCCCAGAGCGCGGCCTTGCTCAAGGTGTAAGAAAAATATTGCGGCGTGAGGTTGAAGACCCGCTGATCGATGATGTTGACGATCGACGCGCCGGCGTCGGGCGGCGCCTGCTTAGCGAAATCGCGGGCGAGCGCTGCGGGCGCGTGCAGGTTCACAGCAATATGCCGATCGAACCGGTCGACATCGAAATCGACTGCCGAATCATCCTCAAAAATAGAGGCGTTGCTGACGAGCAGCGTCAGCGGCCCAAAAATTGCGCCAGCCTGCTCGATCAGCCCGTTCGCCGCCGCCGCGAGCGATAAATCAGCGCTCAGCGCCGCAGCATTGCCGCCGTCCGCCGCGATGCGCGAGGCCGCCCGCTCCGCCTCGGCCTGCGCGGACGGACTGCAATGGAGCACAATCGCATAGCCGGCGCGCGCGAGCCGTTCGGCGATCCGCAATCCGATCCGCTTGCTGGCGCCGGTGACGAGCGCTGCCGGGCGCATCACGCGGTTCAAAGGGTCGCCAATGGCAAATTCATCGTCGGGCGCATAAAATCGTTAGTGCAAGAATTCGCATCAGCGCGCAACTAACGAAGTGGGGCTATCGAATTAAACCGCCCTGCCGATCAGCGCGCCGATGCCGGCCGTCACCGCCATCGCCAAGGCGCCCCAGAACGCGACGCGAAGCGTCGGTTTGAGGATATCGGCCCCTCCGGCTTTCGCTCCAAGAGCGCCGAGCAGCGCAAGCAAAGCCAGTGACGCGCCGAACACCGCCTCGACCAGAAACTGCCGCGGTGAGAGCACTGCGACGAGGAGCGGTACGGCGGCGCCCGCGGCAAAAGTCGCGGCCGACGTGAGCGCCGCCTCGATCGGCCGGGCCGTGACCGCTTCAGAAATCCCGAGTTCGTCGCGCGCGTGCGCGCCGAGCGCGTCCTTGGCCATGAGCTGCACAGCGACCTGACGCGCGAGCGCGGGCTCGAGGCCGCGCCCGACGTAGATCTGCGCCAGCTCGGTGGTCTCATACCTCGGATTGTCCGCCAGCTCCAGCCGCTCGCGCGCGAGATCGGCGCTCTCCGTATCGGCTTGCGAGCTTACCGACACATATTCGCCGGCGGCCATCGACATCGAGCCAGCGATCATGCCGGCGACGCCTGCGACCAGCACCTCGCTGGCGTTGGTGGCGGCGGAGGCGACGCCGACGATCAGACTTGCGGTCGAGATGATCCCGTCATTGGCGCCAAGAACGGCGGCGCGCAGCCAGCCGATACGAGTGAAGAGGTGCTTTTCGAGATGGGGACGAACCGATCGTTTCGGCATTTCCAAAGACATCCGGGCGCCGCGACGAAAACAAGAATGCAGAAGGCGGGAGCATGACGCAAGAGTGTGACGGTTATCCCTCGCGCGACGCTGAGGAGCCCGCGCGAAGCTTGCCTTTGCTGAAAAAAGGCCCGGCGCTTTCGCCGCCGGGCCTTTGAATTCGCGTTGAGCCGTTTTGGGCGATCAGAACGCGCGCTGGACGCGGATGCGGCCTTCGTATTCGTTCTCGCTGCCCCTATAGCTTGGCAAGCCGACAGATGTCAGGACATTGTTGGGAGCAAGGCCCGCGGGCCGCGTGGTGGACACGTTGACATACATGAACTCGGCGCCGATATCGAAGCCCTTGACTGGCGTCCAGACGAGGTTGGTGCCGACGCGGGCGGTCTTCAGGTTCGAGACGCCGACGGCGCCGCCGTAGCCGGCCAGCGCATTGTTCGAGTAGTTGATTTGAAGGTAAGACCCATAGATAGCCGAGGCCAGGGTCGGCAGCCAATAATGTTTGTAGGCGGCGGTGACGCCCCAGCCCGACTGCTCCTCGCAGCTCCCGCTCAGCGTAAACACGCAGTCCGACCCGACGTTGGGGTTCCATCCGGCGCTGGTGTCGGCCGGCGTATAGGCGGAGCCGTAGTAACGGTTGCCGTTGATAGCGCCAAATGAAGAGGCGAAGTTGTCGCCATAGACATAGTTGAACGCGCCTTTTTCATAGGCCGCCTGCAGCCAGAGCTTATCGCCGGGCGAGAGGTAATCGAGGTTCAACTGAACGCCGCCCTGGATCGCCCAACCATAGCTGTCCGTAGACGCCGCCGGGAAAGCGTATGTTGTTCCCGACGTCGCCAGAGCCGT
This sequence comes from uncultured Alphaproteobacteria bacterium, assembly GCA_963789645.1. Taxonomy (GTDB): domain Bacteria; phylum Pseudomonadota; class Alphaproteobacteria; order Rhizobiales; family Beijerinckiaceae; genus Methylocapsa. The sequence continues at coordinate 437,085 of CAWBLM010000016.1, forward strand.
GTTCGGGTACAGGGTGGCGTTGATCTGGTGCCCGGCGGCCGAGAGCTGCGCTGCGCCCCATGGCTGATCGACGCGGAGGTTGCCGACGATATCGGGGAAGCTCACGCCGCCGGGCTGGCCCTGGAACGACGACGCTGTAATGCCGCCGACGGTGACGCCAGCCGCGGCGGTGGTTGCGATGGTGCTGCCGATAAAGGTCTCGCGCGCCGATTTGTCTTCAATCGAAATTGTGCCGGAGAAGCCCTCGCCCCAAGAATAAGTATAAGCCAGGAGTTGCGTCGTGGCCGCCGAGCCGCCGAGTCTTTGATAGTTATAGGCGTTGGCGTAGAAGTCGAACATCGACTGCGCCCGGCCGGCGGTCAGGCCAGCGAACTGAATGAAGGCTTTGTTGAGAATTGTCGTCTCGCGCACGGCAGTGACGCCGGCCGAGGTGTTGTAGGGATTGCTATTATAGCTGGTGCCGGTGCTCAAGGCGCCCGTCTGTGAAAAGCCAGTGCCGACATAGGAGTCGACGCGGATGAAGGCGCGCAACGTGCCCCAGGGCGTTCCAGTACGGGAGTCCAGTTCGAGCCTGCCCAAGGAATTCCAGCCATAATTATCGCGAGAGCGCGGGTTGGAATATTGGCTGCCCGTGGGAACGAAGCCCAACGTCGAGGGGCCGCCTCCGCCCGCGCGCAGCGTAGCGGCCGCGCCGGCAGCAAGGCTAAGCGGATTGGTCGTTCCGAAGGCCGCCGAGCCGTTGCCTTGGAAGGAGGAGCCGGAGATGCCATAGCTCGCGTCATAGGACCGCACTTCGGTCAAGGCCAAGCCGCCGACCTTCAGGCAGGTGTCGGTGCCCGGAATATAAAAGAAGCCGGCGCCATAGGCGTCGCAGATCCGGACGTATTCGATGGGGACCGTAGGCGGCGGTTCCGCCGCATGCGCGCTGGCCACGCTCACCAGGGCCGCAGCCGATCCCAGGAGAAGGCCCTTCAAGAGCTTCATCTCAAACCTCCGATTAAAAGACCCAATCAGGAGCGACCTGCCTTCCGGCGCCAGCGCAGCGGACGAACCGCTTTGTTTAAGGTTGGCGTCAAGCTGTTCAGGCATGCTGCGTCCCGCTCTTTTCCCCGGATCCGCCGCATCGTATATTGCGCGGCTCTCGCCGCCAACGGCGCACGATCCGATTCGACGATTGGGTTGGCCCCCCTCTCGCTCGCAGCTGCACCCTAGCGGCGTTATGGTTACCGCGAAACGACTTTCCAGCAGGAGCGAGCGTTCTTTCGCCGCGTGTGGCTTTCTTGCAACCTTTTGCCTGGCGCCCGCGCAAATGCCTCCGGGCTGGGCCTTGCCTTCGTTACAAGTGTCGGGCATATGTCAAAAATGAACCGGAAGCGCGCGGGAAGCGCGATTTCGCCGGCGCGGAGATGTGGCCGAGAGGCTGAAGGCGGCGGTTTGCTAAACCGTTATAGGGTTGTAAAGCCCTATCGAGGGTTCGAATCCCTCCGTCTCCGCCAAAACGCTCACACAAAATTCTTTTGGAGCGCCGCCGCGGCCCGGAGAATTCGGATGAGGTCTGCCGGCCTGGCTTGGCGATGCGGCGTGCGCCCTTTTGCCCTTCGACGTCTCGCTGGCGCTTGCGCTGGCCTCTGCTTGGTCCGCGCCGACGCTCGCCGCGCCCGAATCCCCGTCCGGCTTATGGTTCACCAGGGACGAAGGGGTCGATCATCAAGATCGCCTCTTGCGACGGCGCGTTCGATTGCGGGACGCTGATCTGGCTCAAGCAGCCAAACGGCGCTGACGGAAGACCACGGACGACAAATACAAATACAACGACAACTCCGCCAAACGTGGACGACTTTTGGTCGGCGTTCGCGGCGGAGAACGACCGCTGGCGCGGCAAGGCCAAGACGAAAGCCGTCCCGGCCTCGCCAACGCCATTACGATTCGCCGCGCCGCGACTTGCAATCAGATTAGCGACGCCGCATTGATCTACGCCGTTGAGGCGTCGCGATCGCCGATGCCGAGCGGGATTTTTATCCAACGTGGTATTGAACGAAGCATGAGTGGGCGACGTTCGCGCGCCGACATGGTCGGCAGAATTGTCTCCGGACTCGCCGAGGCGCCCGCGGGGCCGCTCGTCTTGTCCGCATTCGTAAGCCTATTGCTCGCCTTGATGGCGGCGGGACCATGCTTAGCGCAAGACGACGCCGCAAAGGCGAAGCGATCAACTTTTATTCCTCTGCCCCCCGAGCGGCCGAGCGCCATCACCCCAGGAACGCCGTCGATCGCTGCTCCCGTTCCGGCCGCTCCGGCGCCCACGGCGCCTCCCGCGCCGACTGCAAATCTAGTGAGAGCGTTCCGCCCATTGCCCGCCGCGTCACGCCAACAGATGCATGCCTGTGGGCTCGAATGGCAAAAAATGAAAATGGATGGAACGGCGAGAGACAAGACCTGGCGCGACTTCGCCGATGTGTGCCTTTCGAAATAGACTCGCGCCTCGGCTCTCGACTTCAACGATTCCGCCGCGACGGCGCTCGTCACGCCAACTGTCGCAAGGCTTCTCATCAAGCTCGAAGGCGACGGCGCCGACGGGACGACGCCACGCCGCCAGGCTGTAGCACGTGTTCAAAAAGTGGCCGACGCGCGCAATCGAATCCTGCGTCGCGCGGAAAGAAATAAAACGAATAATGGAAGACAACCTAACGACGAGCCGTCGCGCATCGCGCGCTGAGAGCTGAGGCCGGCTGTCTCCATTCATATCCAAGCGATCGAAGGCGACTCTAAGCGATCGAGGGCGACCGCCTTAAACCGATTCCGTTGGCGTCGCAGGCGGCATCGCCTTGGGTTTGCGGGCAGCAGTCTTCGTCGCGGTTTTCTTGGCGGCGGTTTTCTTGGCGGTCGCTGATTTTGCAGGAGCCGATCTGGCCACCGCTTTTTTCGCAACCGCTTTTTTCGCAACCGCTTTTTTGGCGACCGCCTTCTTGGCTGGGGCCTTTTTGGCGACGGTTTTCTTTGTTGCGGTCTTTTTGCTCGCCGTCTTTTTTGTCGCCGACTTGGTTGCGGCTTTGGCTGGCGCGGTCTTTTTCGCAGCCGAAGATTTCGTCGCTGTCTTCTTCGCCGCGGTCTTCTTCACTGGCTTCTTGGTGGTCGCCTTAACCATGCTTGAACTCCCCTCCGATGAGTCGTCAGTCGGTTCCTGGCCGACTAGAGGCACACATAGCGTAGCTCTGTTAACAAGACGCGCAAGAGGCATTGTATCATGATCGTCCTATTTGGACGGCAACTACACATCTCTTCCGCGTCAAAAGCGCTTTTGCTTCCTTTGCAAACAAGCAAACAAAACATCGAAGGGCGATGATCTTCGCGCTCAAGGCGACGTTGAGAAACGATAGGCGCATCGATCAAAGGGCCGAAGACGAGCATTCGCGCAAGCCTTTGCCTGGCCGACTTCAAAGCCTCCATCTTTTTTAAAAGCCGTTGTTTTTTTGGGATCTATTCATTTTTTCAAGAGCGCTCCGACATCGCGCGCACGGCCGCGGCATGGAGGATTTTGCGCGGCCGCTAGGTGCTTGGGCGAGGCTTCAAGCGAACTTACCAGCAATGCGGCGACGCATGAAAACGCGCTTGCGCCTGCAAGCAAAACGCGCGGCAGCGACGCGCAAATTCGCGATAGCGCAAGCTGAAAAAAAATTCGTGCAAATCGCAAGAATGTCGTCATAGCGACGCGCTTTGCGTCGCGATCATAACTGATGAAGCCGCGAATCACCGCATCTGATTTCGCGGCTTCATTGATGATGGCGCCTGGCAATCTTGATTGGCGACAATGCGAAGCGCGCCATTGGCGTTCGCGTTAACGCAGCTTCGGGCGGCCTGGCGCAACGCGCATGGGCTTGATTGGCTAAATGCCGAGCCTCGATTTCAAGGCGTCGTTCACCGCTTGCGGATTGGCTTTGCCGCCGGTCTGCTTCATCACCTGTCCGACGAACCAGCCGAGCATCGATGGCTTCGCCTGCGCCTGCGCAACCTTATCCGGATTAGCGTTGATGATGGCGTCGACCGCGGCGGCGATGGCGCTCAAGTCGGTTACCTGCTTCAGGCCGCGCGCCTCGACAATGGTTCTTGGATCGCCATCCTTATCGTCGGCTATGATGATGGCGAGAACGTCCTTTGCGATCTTGCCCGAAATCGTTCCGTCGGCGATGAGCTCGACGAGCGTTGCGATCTGCTCAGGCTTGATATGCGTTTGCGCGACCGGCAGGCCGACGGAATTAGCGTAGGCAGCGACGTCGCCGGTGATCCAGTTGGCGACGAGTTTTGGATCGCGCTTCGAGTCGCTGTATCGAACCGCCGCCTCGTAATAGTCGGCGGTCTCCTTATCCGCAACGAGCACTCCGGCGTCATAGGGCGGCAGGCCATAGTCCTTTATGAAGCGGGCCTTCTTCGCGTCCGGCAATTCGGGCAGTTCGGCCTTGAGCCGTTCGACATAAGCCTGATCAAATTCGAGCGGCAGCAGATCAGGATCGGGGAAGTAGCGATAGTCATGCGCTTCTTCTTTCGAGCGCATCGAACGCGTCTCGCCACGCGCGGGATCGAACAGGCGCGTCTCCTGCTCGATGGTTCCGCCATCTTCGACGACGCCAATCTGGCGGCGCGCCTCGACCTCGATAGCCTGGCCGATGAAGCGGATCGAATTAACGTTCTTGATCTCGCAGCGCGTGCCGAGCGGCTCGCCCGGCCGGCGCACCGAAACATTGACGTCGGCGCGCAAAGACCCCTGCTCCATGTTGCCGTCGCAAGAACCGATGTAGCGCAGGATCGTGCGCAGCTTGGAGACATAGGCGCGCGCCTCGTCGGACGAGCGCATGTCGGGCTTCGAGACGATCTCCATCAATGCGACGCCGGAGCGGTTGAGATCGACGAGGGACTCAGCCGCGGACTGGTCATGCAACGATTTGCCTGCGTCCTGTTCAAGGTGCAGCCGCTCGATCCCGACCTCGATCTGCTCGGTCGGCGATACGTCCACAGTGACGACGCCCTCGCCGACGATCGGACTCTTGTACTGCGAGATCTGATAGCCCTGCGGCAAATCCGGATAGAAGTAGTTCTTGCGGTCGAACACCGAGCGCAAGTTGATCTGCGCCTCGAGCCCGAGCCCGGTGCGGACGGCCTGCGCGACGCATTCCTCATTGATGACGGGCAGCATACCCGGCATCGCCGCGTCGACGAGCGAGACATTGGCGTTCGGCTCATTGCCGAATTGGGTCGAGGCGCCGGAGAACAGCTTTGAGCGGGAGGTGACCTGAGCATGGATCTCCATGCCGATCACGACCTCGAAATCGCCGGTCGCGCCCTTGATGAGTTTTGAGGGTTTTGCCTGCGTGTTCATGATCGTTCCTCGCTCGTTAGATTGTCCTACCGCGCCATTTGTTTCAGCCGCTCTCAGCTTTGCATGCCCTCCTCACGCCCACCACCTTTGCGGCGGCTCGAGCTTCGGCGCCGCCTGTTCGATGACCCTTGCAGCGGCGAATAAAGTCTCCTCGTCGAACGGGCGTCCGATCAGCTGCAAAGCGAGCGGCAGGCCTTCGCTCGACGCGCCGGCGGGCACGGCGATGCCAGGAAGACCCGCCATGTTGACCGTGACCGTGAAGATGTCGTTCAAATACATTTCGACCGGATCGCTCGAGCCTTTTTCGCCAAGCCCGAACGCCGCGGAAGGCGTCGCAGGCGTCAAGATGGCGTCGACGCCTTCGGCGTAGACGCGGTCGAAATCGCGCTTGATCAAGGTGCGGATTTTTTGCGCCCGAACGTAATAGGCGTCGTAATATCCAGCCGACAGCACATAGGTTCCGATCATGATGCGGCGGCGCACCTCCTTGCCGAATCCGGCCGCGCGCGTCGCCTCATACATGCCGACGATGTCCTTACCCGGAACGCGTAGCCCATAGCGCACGCCGTCGTAGCGCGCGAGATTCGACGAGGCTTCGGCGGGCGCGACGATATAGTAGGCCGGAAGAGCGGTGCGCGTATGCGGCAGCGAAATATCGACGATCAAAGCGCCCGCGTCTTTGAGCCATTCGACGCCCTGACGCCAAAGTGCGTCGATCTCGGCAGACATGCCCTCGAGCCGGTATTCTTTCGGAATGCCGATCTTCATGCCTTTGACGCCGCGGCCGACGGCGGCCTCATAATTCGGCACCGGCGCGTCGACCGACGTCGTGTCCTTGGGATCATGGCCCGCCATCGAACGCAACAGGATCGCAGCGTCCTCGACCGTGCGGGCGATGGGGCCGGCCTGATCGAGCGAAGAAGCGAAAGCGACGATGCCCCAGCGCGAGCAGCGCCCATAGGTCGGCTTGATTCCGACGGTGCCGGTGAAGGCGGCCGGCTGACGAATTCGAGCCGCCTGTGTCCGTCGCCGTCGCGCCGAAACAAAGCCGCGCCGCGACCGCCGCGGAGGAGCCCCCGGAGGAGCCGCCGGGAACCAGCGGCGCATCGGATCCCTTGCGCCGCCAAGGTGAAATCACCGGGCCGAAATAAGACGTTTCGTTCGATGAGCCCATCGCGAATTCATCGAGATTGAGCTTGCCAAGGATGACCGCGCCGCCGCGCCAGAGATTTGCGCTGACCGTCGACTTATAGGCTGGCGTAAAGCCTTCCAGAATGTGGCTCGCGGCGGTCGTCTGTACGCCCTCAGTGCAATAGAGGTCCTTGATGCCGAGCGGAATGCCTTCGAGCGGTCCCGCCTCGCCCCTGGCGATCCGCGCGTCGGAGGCGGTTGCCATCGCCAAAGCTTGATCTGGAGTCTCTGTGATGAATGCGTTCAGCACTCGCGCTTTTTCTATCTCGGCGATCTGCGCCTTGGCGAGGTCCACAGCGGAGATCTCCTTCTTCACAAGGGCGTCGCGCGCTTCGGCGAGAGTGAGGTCGGTGAGTGCGGTCAAAGTCGCGTCCGTTCTGCCTTGAGTTCTTGTATTGAGAGCGTTGAAGAAGGAATCGAAATGGGCGCCTTTATTCGACGACCTTCGGCACCTTGAAGAAATGATCCTCGCTTTCGGGCGCGTTGGCGACGATCGCGTCGGCGATCCCGCCGTCGGTCACGACATCGGCGCGTTTCTTCATCGGCATCGGCATCACCGAGGTCATCGGCTCAACCCCCGCAACGTCGACGTTGGCCAACTCCTCGACAAAACTCAAAATGGCGTTGAGCTCGTCTTGCAAGTGGGGCAGGTCTTCGTCGCTCACCTTGATCCGCGCAAGATGCGCGATGCGCCGCACGGTCGCCAGATCGACCGACATGGTATCATCCTTGCCTTGAATGCGAAGAGGCAGCCTATAGCACCGCCAGTCGGCCGCCGGCAATCGCAGCGGCCATGCGGATCTGCTCGGCGCCTGCGGCGCGGCCCGAACTTCGAAGCTCGGCCGCTTTTCTTGGGCGCCACGCCGGATTGACGTTATCGCCGGCGCAAACACAGGGATTTTTTCGTGAAGCAAGAAATCTTGCAGTGCTTGCCAAAGAAAGAGACGAGGCGCCCGCCCATTCTGTTCGTCCACGGGGCCTACAGCGGCGCCTGGATCTGGGCCGAACATTTTCTTCCCGTTTTCGCCGATTTCGGCTATCCGGCCTGCGCCGTCTCCCTGCGCGGTCATGGCGGCAGCGAAGGCGATCTGTCGAGCGCGTCCTTCAACGATTACGTAGACGATGTCGAAACCGCCGCCAAAACCATCGGCGCCGCGCCGGTGTTAATCGGTCATTCGATGGGCGGCCTCATCGTTCAGCACTATGTCGCTCGCGGCGGCAGGGCGAAAGCGATAGTCGCGCTCGCCTCTGCACCGCCCTCAGGCCTGCGGTCCTCCGCCCTGCACATGACGATGTTCGCGCCCGACGTGTTGTTTCAGCTCGCCTTGCTGCAGAGCCTCGGACCTGCGATGGCCTCGCCTACGGCGATCGGCCGGGCGCTTTTCTCGAGCAAGTCAACGCCTGAATCAAGAACCGGGCTGATGGGGAAACTGCAGCGGGAATTGCCGCGCGCCAGCGCCGATCTGCTGGCGCCTCCGCGCATGAGGCGGCTCGATCCCGGCGACAGGCCGCCCGTTCTCGTCCTCGGCGGCGACGCCGACGTTTTTCTGCCCCGCTGCGCCATGCAAGAGACCGCTGATTTCTGGCAGGCGGACCTCGAAGTGCTAAGGGGCGCGCCGCATGGATTGATGATCGACACGGCGTGGCGAGACATCGCGGCCGAAAAGATCGGCGCATGGATCAACAGACACGTCGGGCGATGAAATAACGCGCGCCGCAAACCGGCGCGCTGGAAGACCTGTCAAGGGCGGATCGACCGCTTCCGAGCCCTCTTTAGACCGGAATCCCTATCAGATTTGCGAGCTTCAAGCTCACGTCTCATAATAGACCGGGCTCCGCGAGCTCCTACGTGCGCATTGATCCGCGCAGCTTCTTGGGCGTGTCACCCATATTTATAGAACCCGCGGCCGCTCTTCACGCCGAGATGGCCGTCGGCGATCATCTTCTTCAGCAGGATGCGCGGCCCTTCGGGGAGGCCCGGCCGGTTCCGCGCATAACTCTCTTCGATGCTCAGCACGACATCGAGTCCCACTGCGTCCATGAGGCGGAAGGGGCCGGGCTGCATGCCAATGGCCTGGGAGAGGATGGCATCCACCTCCTCCGGCGATGCGACGCCCTCGGCCACGACGGCCAGCGTCTCGCGTTTGATGGCGGCCCAGACGCGGTTGAAAATGAAACCCATGCTCTCGCGGCGCACGACATAAGGCGTCAGCCCGTAGTTGGGCAGCAGATCGGCCAGAAGCTGGATCACCGCCGGATCGGTCTGGCCGCAGGACATCAATTCGACCGGAATCATGGCCGGCGGCATCAGGAAATGCGTGTTCAACAGGCGCGCGCGGTTCGTCACGCTGTCGGCGAAGGCGCTCGACGAATAGGATGAGGAATTGCTGGCAAGGATGGCATCGGGCTCGGAGAGCGCATCGATCTTCCTGAAAATGTCCTTCTTCAGTTCGAGTTCTTCCGGAACCGACTCCACGACGAGCCACGCATCCTTGAGAGCGGCCGCGAGATCGTCAAAGCCCACGATCGTACCGGCTTTGCTGCCCGGCAAGGTGGCCAGCACTGCGGGCAGCTGTTCCCTGGCAAAGGCGACGCCGGCATCGCGCGTCGCGGCGCTGCGCGCATAGAGGCGCACTTCAGCCCCGCGCGTCGCCAGCATCAGCGCGATGCGCGAGCCCAAGGTGCCTGCGCCAAGGATGGCGATCGGACGGGTGGAAATGTTTTCTGGAAGTTTGAACGTCATGGCGATGTCCTCCGGATTTGTCTCGTAAGCCATTTTGAATATAAAAGGCTGACACGCCTTTTCCGAGACGATCAAACTAGGCTCTCGCGCCCGAAGCGGGGCGGCGCCTCAATAGGTCAGGCTGCCGCCGATGGGCGGCGCATCGACTTTGACACCGGAGCCGGCCATAGCCTCGATGAATTCGCCAGGGTCCTGCGCAAGCAAATCGAAGGTGCCGTAGTGACAGGGCACAACCGCCTCAAAGTTGAAGAAGCGCCTCGCCGCGAGAGCCGCCGTTTTGCCGCTCATGGTGAAGCGGTCACCAACCGGCAGGATGCCGATCTTCGGTTGGTGGATTTCGGCGATGAGGGCCATGTCGGAGAAGATTTCGGTGTCGCCCATGTGATAGAGGGTGCGGCCGCTCTTCGGCTTGATGACGATCCCGTTGGGATTGCCGAGATAAATGGATTGGCCATTGACCGCCGTCCCCGACGAATGAAGCGCCTGCGTAAGGGTCACGATGAAAGCGCCGCAATCGATCGAGCCGCCGGTGTTTCCGGGATTGATGTTCTCCGCGCCCTGCCCGCTCAGAAACATGCATATTTCGAAATTTGAGATGACCTGCGCCCCGGTCGCTTTGGCGATGGCGGCGGCGTCGCCGACATGATCGTCATGGCCATGGCTGAGGATGATATGAGTCGTCCCTTTGGACGCCTCCGCCACGCTCCCCTTGAATTTTGGATTGCCGCTAAGGAAAGGGTCGATCAGAATGACCGCTTCGGGCAGCTCGATCCGAAAGGCCGAATGTCCGAGCCAAACAAGTTTCATTTCTTTAGTCTCCTGTCGAAAACCGTTAGATCATGGCCGGCCTGATTTGTAGCAGTCATGACCGGTCGAAGAGAATCCGGAAAGCCAGATGGCCGCTGAAATTCTGGATGTCGCCGACTTGCCGCCGCGCCTTGGCGCGCGCAAGCGATTGATGGGCGTCGATCTCGGGACGAAAACGATAGGCCTAGCGCTCTCCGACGTCGAACGCCGCATCGCCACGCCGCTCGAGACCATCAAGCGAACCAAATTCACCAAGGACGCCGCCCGGCTCGCCGCGCTCATCGATGAGTTCGACGTAGCGGCGCTGGTCGTCGGCCTGCCGCTGAACATGGACGGCTCGGAAGGACCGCGCGCGCAAGCGACGCGCGCCTTCGTGAGGAGCCTTGGGGCGCTCGTCGCGCGCCCGTTTGTTTATTGGGACGAGCGGCTGTCGACGGCGGCAGTAACGCGGTCGCTGATCGCGCAGGACGCCTCCCGCGCCAAGCGCGCCGAAGTGGTCGATAAAATGGCCGCCGCGTATATTCTGCAAGGCGTGCTGGACCGGCTGCGTTGGCTCGCTCCCGCGCCATAGCGCGTCTTCATTCGCCGCTCAGGCTTCGCGCCAGGCGGCTGTGCTTGCTGCCATAGAAAAAATAGACGGCGAGCCCGATCGCGAGCCAGACGGCGAACCTGATCCAGGTATCCCCCGGCAGGCCAAACATCAGGAAAACAGCGGAGGCGGCGCCGAGTGGACCGATGAAAAAAATCAATGGCGCCCGGAATGGGCGTTGGATCTCGGGATGTCTGAGGCGCAAAACCACAACCCCGAGGCAAACGATCGTGAAGGCGAACAAGGTGCCTATGCTGACCAGTTCGCCGACGAGGCCGATCGGCAGCAGCCCCGCCATGACAGCGACGATGAGACCGGTGAACAGCGTCGTCAGATAGGGCGTGCGAAAACGGTGATGCACTTTCGCCGCTACCGGCGGCAGCAGACCATCCCGCGCGATCGAATAGAGGACGCGGGTCTGACCGAGCAGCAGCACCAGAATGACCGAACTCAAGCCAAGGATCGCGCCGAACTTGATCAGCGTCGAAAGATAGCCGAGCCCGATTGAGTCGACGCCAAGAGCGATCGGATCCGGCACGCTTAGCCGATCGAAGGGAACGATGCCGGTCAAAACCACGCTGACCAGCACGTAGAGAATGGTGCAGATGATAAGCGAGCCCAATATGCCGATGGGCATGTCGCGCTGCGGATTCTTGGCTTCCTGCGCCGCCGTCGAGACAGCGTCAAAACCGATATAGGCGAAGAACACCACCGCCGCGCCGCGAATGACTCCGCTCCAGCCATATTGGCCTGGTCCCGCGTTCGGCGGAATGAAGGCGCCGGTCGGATTCATCGCCGTGATCCAGTTCGACGTGCTGAACGACCAGATCCCGGCGAAAATGAATATGACGATGATCGCGAGCTTGATGGCGACGATAATGTTGTTGGTCTTCGCCGATTCATTGATCCCCAAGACGAGCAACGCCGTCAGCGCGATGACGATGGCGATCGCCGGAGCGTTGATGACGGCGCCGGTCAGCACCCAGGCGCCGCTCGCTGGATCGAAGGAGAGCGGCGCCCCGGCCACGGCGGCGGGGATAACGATGTGAAGATCGCGCAGAAAGCTGGTGACATAGCCGGACCAGCCGATGGCGACGGTGGTGGCGCCGAAGGCGTATTCGAGCAGGAGGTCCCAGCCGATGATCCAGGCGATGAATTCGCCCATGGTCGCGTAGGCGTAGGTGTAGGCGCTTCCCGCAACAGGCACGGTCGAGGCCATTTCGGCGTAGCAAAGGCCGGCGAAAGCGCAGACGAGGCCCGCAAGGACGAAAGAGAGGCTGATCGCGGGGCCGGCGTAGGCGGCCGCCGCATGGCCGGTCAGAACGAAAATGCCGGCGCCGATGATGCAGCCGATGCCGAGCGAAATCAGGCTCGCCGCGGAAAGCGTGCGGTGCAAATTGGGCGTGTCGGCGCCGAACTCCGCGTCATGCGCCTCCGCTTTCAGCGCCGCCATTGATTTCCTGATCCATAAGTTCGTCACTTTGATCCTCGCTGCCTTTCCGGACCGAAGGCTCTCTCCGAAAACTCTTGTCGCATGTCCGCGTTATGTTGCAAGGATCCTGCAAGAATTGCGAGCCGCGCGGCGGGATTCGTTCGCGGCCGAGCCGGACAGGGGCTCCAATGGCGACAACGCCAAGCGAGTTCGACGTCGTCATCATTGGCGCGGGGGCGGCGGGCCTCGCCGCCGGCCAGCGCCTGGCCGCCGATCGGCTGTCGTTCATCATTCTCGAAGCGCGCGAGCGGATTGGCGGACGCGCGTTTACAAAAACCATTAATGGCTTTCCCCTCGATCTCGGCTGCGGCTGGCTGCACTCGGCCGATCGCAATCCCTGGACGAAGATCGCCGAGGAGCTGAAATTTTCGATCGACAGGACGCCGCCGGGCTGGACCCGGCAAAGCCTCGATCTCGGATTCAGCCCGCAGGACCAAGCGGCGTCGGCCGCGGCCTCGGAAGCGTTTTTCACCCGGCTTGATGCCGCCGATCCAAGCGGAGGCGATTTTCCGGCGGAGAGCCTGCTCGAGCCCGAAGGGCGCTGGAATGCGCTGATCAACGCCGAGAGCGCCTTCATCAATGGGGCCGAACTCGACGCGATTTCCGTCGAGGATTGGCGGCGCTATGACGACAGCGGCGTCAACTGGCGCATCGCGGAGGGTTATGGCGCGGCGATCGTGGCCTTTGGCGCCGGCCTGCCCGTCCGGCTCGCCTGCGCCGCCACGCTGATCGATCATGAGGGGCCGAACGTTGCGATCGAGACTGCGCGGGGCCGCTTGACTGCGGCGGCGGTCATTCTGACCATCCCGCCGAGTTTGCTCGCCGAAGGCGCCGTGGCTTTCAAGCCGGCGCTCCCGGACAAGATCGCCGCCGCCGCGACGCTTCCCCTTGGCGTCGCCAACAAGCTCGTCATGTCGATCGACGCGCCAGATCTCCCCGCGGACGGCCATCTCATCGGCGATCCCAACAAGACCGCGACGGGAAGCTATTATCTGCGCCCCTTCGGCAGGCCGCTGATCGAGGCCTTTTTCGGCGGCCGCCACGCCCGCAATCTCGAACGATGCGGCCCCGGCGCCGCCTTCGACTTCGCACGCGCCGAAATGGGCCGCCTGTTCGGCGGCGCATTTTCCGCGCGCCTCGCTTTATTGAGCGAGACGGCATGGGCCAGCGATCCGCTTTCGCGCGGCTCCTATTCGCACGCGCTTCCAGGCCATTCAGACGCTCGCGGAGGGCTTGCGGCGCCCATCGACGGGCGCCTGTTCTTCGCGGGCGAGGCCTGCTCCAGGCGCAGTTTCTCGACCGCCCACGGGGCTTATTTCACCGGGATCGAGGCGGCCGGAGCGGCGATCGCCGCGCGCCAGCGGAAGCCGCGATCCCTCTCGCCTTGACCGGCTGCCCGCCCATGGTGTCCTGTCGCGCCTGCGAAGTCCGCCAGACAGAGAGACGCCGCCGCCATGCCCCAGTCCTATACGATCGAGATCGCCACCTCGATCGACGCGATCGACGCGGCGCAGTGGGACGCCTGCGCCAACCCGGCGGGGGATGCGGCAACCGATGGCGAGCGCTTCAATCCCTTTGTGACGCACGCCTTTCTTAAGGCGCTCGAGACCTCGAAATCGGTCTCTCCCCGGGCCGGCTGGGCCAGCGCCCATGTCCTCGTCAAGGACGCCGGGGGGCGGCTGGCGGCGGCCGCCCCGACCTATGTGAAAAGCCATTCCATGGGGGAATATGTGTTCGATTTCGGCTGGGCCGAAGCCTATGAGCGCGCCGGCCTCAGTTATTACCCGAAGCTGCAAGTCGCCGTCCCCTTCACGCCCGTCACTGGGCGCCGGCTGTTGCTCGCGCCAGGCGAGGGCGAGGCGGCGCGGGGGGCGCTGATCACCGGTCTGCGCGCGTTGCGAAAGAAGATCGGCGCCTCGTCGATCCACGTCACCTTCCCGACCGAGGCCGAATGGGATGCGCTAGGCGCAGCCGGATTCCTGACACGCACCGCGCAGCAATTTCATTTCATCAACAAGGGATACGGCGATTTCAAAGCTTTTCTCGACGACCTCGCCTCGCGCAAACGCAAAATGATCCGGCGCGAACGTAAGGAGGCGTTGACGGGCGGCGTCGAAATCGAGCTTCTGACCGGATCGAACCTCAAGGATGCGCACTGGGACGCGTTTTTCGAATTTTATACCGAAACCGGCGCCCGCAAATGGGGCACGCCTTATCTGACGCGCGCGTTTTTCTCTTTCATCGGCGCGGCGATGGCGGATCGCATCCTGCTTGTGATGGCGAAACGGGCCGGCCGCTACATCGCGGGAGCGATCAATTTTCTTGGCGAGGACGCTCTTTATGGCCGCAATTGGGGCGCCGTCGAGGAGCGCCCGTTCCTCCATTTCGAGGTATGCTATTATCAGGCGATCGAGTTCGCCATCGCGCGCGGCCTGAAACGCGTCGAGGCCGGCGCGCAAGGCGAGCACAAGCTCACGCGCGGCTATGGGGCGGTCGCAACCTATTCCGCGCATGAAATCGCCGATCGCCGCTTCGCCCGCGCAATCGACGAATATCTGCAAAGGGAGCGCATCCACTCGCAAATGGCTTTGGAGGACTACGCCGAGCAAACGCCATTCAAGAAGGGAGCTTGAGGACGCGGCAAGCCCTTGACCGCCGCCGCGGGCTTTGCCTAATCAACCCACCAGCAAGGAGTTTGGGCGATGGCGGCGCAGACATATGACCAAGACAACATATTCGCGAAGATCCTTCGCGGCGAGATTCCCAGCCTGAAGGTGTACGAGGACGAGGCGACGCTGGCTTTCATGGACGTGATGCCGCAAGCGGACGGACATGTGTTAGTCCTCCCGAAGGCGGCCTCGCGCAATCTCCTCGACGCGGACCCTGCCGTGCTGGCGGAGCTGATGCCGCGGGTGCAGAAGCTCGCCAGCGCCGTCAAGGCGGCTCTCGGAGCGGAAGGACTGACGATCATGCAATTCAACGAACCTGCCGGCGGCCAGACGGTGTTCCATCTCCATTTCCACATTCTGCCGCGCTGGGCCGGGGTCGAATTGCGCGGGCACGCCAGGAAAATGGCCAAGCCCGAGACGCTGGCCCCGATCCGCGACAAGATCGTCGCCGCGCTGGCGGCGTCCTGATCGCCAAGGCTCCGCGGGCGCAGAAAAAGGGCCGCATGATCGCGGCCCTTTACATATCAGCTCAGCCTCGCGGCGGAAGCTTCAGTGTTTTGTCCCCGTCTCATCGGCGCCGAAGGGCTCGGGCTCGTCATCGTCGGCGATCGATTCGTCATCGTCGTCATCGCTATCGTCGGTCCTCAGCCGGCGGGACTTCGCGCGGCGAACTTCGGGCTCCGCTCTGACGCGTTTCTTTGTGGCCTCGACGATATCGCGCTCCGGCCGCGGCAGGATCGGCCCTTCGGGGAAGATGAAGCCGAGCTTCTTGACCCCGTCTTCTTCGGTGACGACGACCCGCACCGCGCCGCCATTCTTCAGCTTGCCGAACAGAACCTCGTCGGCGAGCGGCGTCTTGATCGTCTGCTGAATCACGCGGGCCATCGGCCGCGCGCCCATCTGCTCGTCATAGCCGTGCTCGACCAGCCAGGCGCGGGCCTCATCCGTCAATTCGATCGTGACGTTGCGGTCGGCCAGCTGCGCTTCGAGCTGCATGATGAATTTGTCGACGACCTTGACGATCACTTCGTGCGGCAAATGCCCGAAGGTCACGACCGCGTCGAGGCGGTTGCGGAATTCGGGCGCGAACATGCGGTTGATCGCCTCGACGTCCTCGCCTTCGCGCTTGCCGCGGGTGAAGCCGAAAGACGCGCGCTGCATGTCGGCGGCACCGGCGTTTGTGGTCATGATCAAAATCACGTTGCGGAAATCGACCGCCTTGCCGCTATGGTCGGTCAATTTGCCGTGATCCATCACCTGCAACAGAATGTTGTAGAGATCTGGATGCGCCTTTTCGATCTCGTCGAGAAGCAGCACGCAATGCGGATGCTGGTCGATCGAATCGGTAAGGAGGCCGCCTTGATCGAAGCCGACATAGCCGGGAGGCGCGCCGATGAGTCGCGACACCGTGTGGCGCTCCATATATTCGGACATGTCGAAGCGCACCAGTTCGACGCCGAGCGCCACGGCGAGCTGGCGCGCGACCTCGGTCTTGCCGACGCCCGTCGGTCCGGAAAACAGATAGCTGCCGATCGGCTTCTCGCCGTCGCGCAAGCCGGCGCGCGCCAGCTTGATCGCCGCGGTCAAAGCTTGAATGGCGCTGTTCTGGCCATAGACCACCCGCTCCAACGTCTCGGTGAGATGTTCGAGCACTTCGGCATCGTCTTTCGAGACGGTCTTCGGAGGGATCCGCGCCATCGTCGCGATGGTCGCTTCGACTTCTTTGATGCCGATCGTTCTCTTGCGCTTGCTCTCCGGCAGCAGCATCTGGCTCGCGCCCGTCTCGTCGATCACGTCGATCGCCTTGTCCGGCAATTTGCGATCATGAATGTAGCGCGCCGAAAGCTCCACCGCGGCCTTGATCGCCTCGTTGGTGTAGCGGATCTTGTGGAACTCCTCGAAATAGGGCTTCAGCCCCTTCATGATCTCGATGGCGTCCAAAACCGACGGCTCGTTGACGTCGATTTTCTGGAAGCGGCGCACCAGCGCGCGATCCTTTTCGAAATACTGTCGATATTCCTTATAGGTCGTGGACCCGATGCAGCGCAGCGTCCCCTGCGCCAGCGCCGGTTTCAAAAGGTTCGAGGCGTCCATCGCCCCGCCCGACGTCGCCCCCGCGCCGATCACCGTGTGGATTTCGTCGATGAAAAGGATCGCGCTCTTGTGATTCTCGATCTCCTTCATGACCTGCTTCAAGCGCTCTTCGAAATCGCCGCGATAGCGGGTTCCGGCGAGCAGCGTGCCCATGTCGAGCGCGAACACCGTCGCCTCGGCGAGCACTTCGGGAACCTCGCTCTTGACGATTTTGCGGGCAAGCCCCTCGGCAATGGCGGTCTTGCCGACGCCCGGGTCGCCGACGAGAAGAGGATTATTTTTATGGCGCCGGCACAGCACCTGGATGGTGCGCTGCACCTCCGCCTCGCGCCCGATCAGAGGATCGATGCGGCCGTCACGCGCCTTCTTGTTGAGGTTGACGCAATAAGCGTCGAGAGCGCCCTCCTTTTTCTTCGAGTCGCCGGCGTCCTTGCTCTCCTTCGTTTCGCGCGCCTCGGCTTCCTCGTCCGCACCGCGTGGGGTCTTGGACGAGTTCGATAGTCCCGGGCGCTTGGCGATGCCGTGGCTGATGTAATTGACCGCATCATATCGGGTCATATCCTGCTCTTGCAGGAAATAGGCGGCGTGGCTTTCGCGCTCGGCGAAGATGGCGACGAGCACATTCGCGCCGGTGACTTCCTCGCGCCCAGAAGACTGAACGTGAATGACCGCCCGCTGGATGACGCGCTGGAATCCCGCCGTCGGCTTGGCGTCCTCGCGCCCGTCGCTGACGAGATTGTCGAGCTCCTGGTCGATGTAGTCGCGAAGGTTTTTTTTCAATTGATCGAGGTCGACAGAGCAGGCGCGCAACACCGCGGATGCGTCGGTGTCGTCGGTTAGGCTTAAAAGCAAATGCTCCAGGGTGGCGTATTCGTGATGGCGCTCATTGGCGACAGCTAGAGCCCGGTGGAGCGACTGTTCGAGATTGCGGGAGAATGACGGCATTGGCTCCAACCTCTCATTTCTTTTCCATGATGCACTGCAGGGGGTGCTGGTGCTTGCGGGCGTAATCCATGACCTGCGTTACTTTGGTCTCAGCGACTTCATAGGTGAAAATCCCGCATTCCCCGACCCCATGCTGATGGACATGGAGCATAATGCGCGTAGCCTCTTCCGGGCCTTTATTGAAGTATTTCTTTAAGACGGCGACAACGAACTCCATCGGCGTATAATCATCGTTCAAAAGGAGAACGCGGTACATGCTCGGACGACGCGTCTGCGTTTTGGTCCGGGTGATCACCGCCGTTCCCAGCGCCCGAACCGCCCGCCCCGCCCTTTTGCGGATCTTTGGCGGCGGCGGTCGGCTGCCACGAGGCCGGCGACGCCGAATGAGCCGCTCGGCTTTGGTTGGCAAGGTCGCGCGTTGGCATCGGAGCTTCCTGCTCCATCAGAGGAAACGATCGTGGAAAAAGTCCGTCCGTCACCCCAATCCCCGTCACTAGATACAAGTCGCCGCATTAATTTAAGCGCGCTGCGTCGCCGAACTCCAGTGAACATCGCGCGCCGGATTCCGGCAAGAGAGAATTGGCGCGCTGGTCCCTGCCCATCCACAAACGCGCAAGGCCGATTCTTGTTCGAAATCCACACTTTGAACCTCTTCGAACTCCTCAACGCAATCGCCGAAGCAAAAATTGCGCCGTCAAATCAGACGCTGGCTCGCGGTTCTGTCGCGGCGCACGCATCCCGACGAATTGGTCGCGGCCGGCGCCGCCGCAAGAGGAACCGAGCCGGGCCGGCGGCATGGCGAAAAAAAGCCCGGCAAAAGCCGGGCTTTGGGTCGCGTCGATAGCTCAACCGAAACGCAATGCGCCCGCTTGCAGCCCCCGCGCTTTGTTAAGTCAGCTTGATATAACACTAAACGCCGCCAGCCTTTCGCCAAGCTGTCGCAAGTCTCGGACCTCGAAATGCGGATCCGAGAATTCGGATCGCTCCGCCGCCCGAAAGCACAAGGGCGACGGCCGGTTCGAAATTAATCCTTGCTTTGCGCCTTGGCCATCGCGAGTTCGATCGGCTTGAAGGCTTCCTTGACGAGGCTGGAGTAGAGTTCGCCGATTTTGGTCGCCTGAGCCACGAAATCCGCGTAGGCGGTCTTGATATATTCGGATTGGAGCTGGATCGCCGCTTCGAGCGACTTCACGCCGAGCAGTTTCTCAAAGAAAACGGAGCCGTTCTCCAGAGACTTTTTCGAATAATCGGTCGTCTCGGCCGCAATCGTCTGCAGACCCTTGACGAAAGACGAAGAGGTCGACGCCGCCGAATCGAATTGAGCTTTGCTGAATTTCTGGAAGTCTTCCAACGTATTTGCCATGTTGATTCCCTTTGGCCGAGCTTGCGCCGACTCTCCCTAGCTCGAGGCGGCTGATTGAGAGCGAATTGCTCTGCGCTTTTTTATAGTGCACCGCACAATTCACGTCAAGTTTATATTGCAGTGCAGCATTTTCGCGGTTGATGCGATGCGCTGATATGGAATTTGTCTCTTAACTAAGCAGTAACCGAGGCGAATTACCGTCCAAAAGCGGATATCCACCGAAAAATCAAGGACGTCAGGGATGTTGACTGCCGGCGCGACAGTTCGACGCATGCTGAAAGGCGAAGCAATATTCACCTTCACCCTGGCGATGGCCGCCGCCAGCATTGTTGCGGCGAGCCTCCTCGCATCACCTGCGGAGGCGCGGCGCTGGCCGCATGCCCATCACTTCGCCAGACATTTGCCGCGGCATTTTGCGCGCGTCGGGCACAGAACCCATTCAGTGCGCTATATGCGCAAGCGGCCGTTCGCCACGAGCCGCAATTTCGCGGTGATCGTCATCGACGGCAACAGCGGCGAAACTCTCTACGCCCGCGCTGAAGACGAACCGCGCCATCCCGCCTCCATCACCAAGGTGATGACGCTTTATCTATTGTTCGAGCAGCTCGAACAAGGGCGGCTGCGGCTTGACAGTGAATTGCGCGTCTCGGCCCACGCCGCCGCCCAAAAACCGACCAAGCTCGGCCTCAAGCCAGGCCAGACGATCCGGGTCGAAGACGCGATCAAGGCCGTCGTCACGCGGTCGGCGAACGACATGGCGGTCGCCATCGCCGAGGCCATCGGCGGCGATGAAGACCATTTCGCCGAACTGATGACCCGCAAGGCCCATGAGCTGGGCATGGCCTACACGCGATACGTCAACGCGTCGGGATTACCGGACGACGCCCAGATTACGACGGCGCGCGACCTTTCGATTCTGGGCAGAGCCGTGCAGGAGCGCTTCCCGCGCTACTACCATTATTTTTCGACGCGAGCCTTCTATTACGCCGGCGCGACGATCTTGAACCACAACCATCTGATGGATCGCGTCGAAGGGATGGACGGAATCAAGACAGGCTACACCCGCGCTTCCGGCTTCAATCTGCTCACCTCGGTCAAGCGCGACGGCCACTACATTGTCGCGGTCGTCATGGGCGGGGTCAGCGCCCCGTCGCGCGACCGGATCATGGCCAATCTCATCGAGGATCAGATCGACCGCGGGGCGCCGATTAGGACCGCTTCCGCCATTTCCGACCTGCCGCCGCGCCCGCAGGTGAAGGAGGCTGAGGCGGATCTGCCGCGCGCTCCGGCGCAGCAAGATGCGCAGAGAAAGCCGAAGCCAGCACCCGAAGCCGCCCTAGCCTTTGCCGAGACCGGGGCGCGGGCGGGCGCCAATCCCGCGTCGAAGCCCGCCCTGTCGGCGATCGCTCCGAAACCGGCGCAGCCGCTTGATCCGATCCGCGTCGCCACGATCGGTCCCGAGGTCCCCGTCGACAAGCCGCGGCCCGCCTATGTTTCCGCAACGGTGAAGCAACCGCCGTCCCCGGCGCCGCGCCGGCTATCAAACGGGCCGCCGTCAAGCCTGCGGCGCTCGACGGATCGACGAACCATGCCGCCTATTTCGCGCCGCCGACCGCGACGCCATCGACAATGCGCTGGATCAGGGGGCCCGCTTCCGCGAAAGAAGGCAAATTCGAGAAGCCGCTGGAGCAGATGGCGGCCCTGAAACCGGAGCCCGCCTCTGCCGACAAAGGCGATTCCTCAGACGCCAAAATCGCCGACGCCGGCCGCCCGGCCGAGGCGCGCGTCGGCTGGATGATCCAGATTGGCGCGACGGACGACGTCGTCAAAGCGAATGCGCTCCTCGCCAGAGCCAAGGCCGATGGCCGCGCGGCCCTGGGCGCAGCGCATCCCTTCACGGAAAAGGTGAAGAAAGGCGCCGGGACGCTGTATCGCGCGCGCTTCGCGGGGCTCGAGGCGGACAGCGCCGAACTCGCATGCAAGACCTTGAAGCGAAGCGGATTCTCCTGCTTCGCAACCAAAAACTAAAGAGTCGCCGCGCAAATTAGCGACACGGCCGCGCTGATTCGCCGGCGGTTCGCAAACCCTGGACGCTACGGATGACGCCGCATCAAAACCTCTTTCGCTTCATTCACCCGAGCCGCCAGATCCGTCGTCCCGCCATGATCTGGATGAAGCTTTTTCATAAGAGAACGGTGCGAGCGAACGACTTCCTCGCGCGAGGCGCCTTTCTGAAGACCCAGGACTTCATACGCTTCATCCTGGGACATGGTCCCGGCCCGACGGCGCGCCTGACTGCCCCCAGGGCCGCTTTGACCCTGCGCTGCCGAACGCCAACCGGAAAAGCGGCGATCGAGATAAGCTTCCAAAAGTCGGGCGCCCTCCGGATCATCTCGACGGCAAAGGCGATAGAGGTCTTCGCACTGCGGACGCGTCAGAGAAGTTCTAGCTCTTTGCCTTCGTCGGGCCCGGCGAGGACGACGCCGCGCATCTTCCCTGTCTCATGATCGAGCTCCATTTCGATCATCGCGGATCTGACGCAGGAAACGCGCGCGGCCCTTGCGCCAAATCTCGCGCCGCTTCCTGCGCCCGCCGGCGATCGAATGAAGCTCCATGGAAAGCGCGCGCCCGAGTTGAGAAGCCAGAACCCCAACCCGGCGAAGAACATCGCGATGGAAAAGCCGCCGCGCAAGATCAGAAATCCGGCGATGATCAACGCCGCCGCGCCGCCGCCGCGCCTGAGCAGACGCGCGAGCGCCGCCGGGTTCGCTTGCGTGAACGCCTTCAACGCGCTCAGCAGAAGCCAGAAAAGCAGAAATCCGAAGAGCAGATAAAACATCAAGCGTCGCCACTCAGCGCATTTGCGCCAACAGAAGAGCCGCCGCCGCGCCGGGCGATCGCGCTTCCAGCTCCAAAGCCTGCCGGCCGCCGGCCGCATAGGCTGCGACCGCCGAAAGGAGCGCCATAAGCCGTTTCGCGGCGCCCGCGTCGAATGTCGCATAGGCGCCGCCGGTCAGCAAGGCGATCTGGCGAAACGTCCGCTCAGCCGTCCTGTCGCTTCCTTCCTGAAAAACGAAAGCCTTGACGCCAAGAAGGCCGGCCTGCCCGGCAAGGTCGGCGAGTTCGTCAGCCCTTTCCTCCATTAAATCGCCAATGAAGACAAGCGCGCGAACAGGCTCCTTTTTTGCTTCGTCGAGCGCGTGGCGCAGAACCTTAGTGATTTGCGTGCGCCCGCCCGCCACCGAAATTTTCGTCATCAGAGCGCCGAGATCCTTGCCTCCGTTCAAGAAGCGAGAGGCCTTACACTCGCCAAATCCGCGGTAGTAGACGAGCTGAACGTCGAGGCCGCCATGCGCCGCAGCAGTTGCGAACATCTGGCTTTGCAGGCTCTGCGCGAGATCCCATGTCGGCTGCCGGCTCATCGTCGCATCGAGCGCGAAGATGAGCCGGGCTCGGCCGGAAGCGAAAGGCGTCCGCCGCTTCGCAGCGTCGAGAAACTGATCAATATCCGTCGTCGCGTTGGGACCTGGCCCGACGACGCCGCCTCCGCCCGTTGAGCGTTGCACGGCTCCCTCACATCAAGACTTTAGAGTATGTCGTATTTTTCAATTGTCCAGGGTTCGGCGTGGGCGCCCTCGCTCCAGGCGCGCCAGGCTCAAAGCGCCATGACAACATCCATGTAGGCGCGCGTTTGCGGTTGAACAGGGGCGTCATAAACATGCAGCCGGTTAACGACAGGCGCGAACATCGCGTCAGCGGCGGAAAAATCGCCGAACAGGAAATCGCCTCTCTCGCCAAATGCCTGCCGGGCCGCTGAAAAGGCTTGCTCGATGCGGGCGATGTCCGCCTCAGCCTCAGGCGTCAGCGCGCGCGCCCGCACAGGCCGTCGCATGTTCATCGGCAGATGGGACCGAAGGCCGATGAAGCCGGAATGCATCTCCGCAGAGAGCGAACGGGCGTCCGCGCGCGCCGCCTTGTCGCGCGGCCAGACTGGAATGCCGCGAGCCATCTCCGCGACATATTCGATGATTGAGAGGGAATCCCAGACGAGGCGGTCGCCGTCGAGCAAAATCGGGCATTTGCCAGCCGGCGAATAGCGCAGGATTTCCGCGCGGGTCTCGGGGCGGCCGAGCGGCACGGTCGCCTCTTTGAACGCAATGCCGAAGTGACGCATGAGAATCCAAGGGCTGAACGACCAGGAGGAATAGGCTTTATTGCCGATGATGAGGGTCAAGGTCACGAGCAAGCCAGGGTTTGGAGTTGTGGGAGGAGCGCGTGTTTGAAGGACAGCGCCCTTTCGCGCGTCGAAAATGCGCTAGAAGAAAGCGATAGACGATAAAGCTTCCCCTGGTCATAAAGGAGAAAAATGCTCGACCTTTCCGCCGCCGACAGCATCGGTATTGCTTTCTTCCTCGGCCTCTGGGTCCTTTATCGGTTCGTCAATGAACATGGATTAGGCAAATCGGCCAGCCTTTCGGTCCTGATGAACGAACACCGGATGGGCTGGATGCGGGCGATGAGCCATCGCGATTCCCGAATCCCTGACGCCAATATCATGTCGAGCCTGCAGAACGGCGCCGCTTTTTTCGCCTCGACGTCGCTGATTCTGCTCGGCGGCGCGGCGGCGTTGATGCGCGCGACCGACGACGTCATCAGGGTGTTCGCCGACTTGCCGTTCGGCTTGACGGTGACGCGCGGGACCTGGGAGCTGAAGGTTATCGGCCTCGCCTTCATCTTCGGCTACGCGTTCTTCAAATTCGCCTGGGCCTACCGGCTGTTCATCTATGCGTCGATTCTCCTTGGCGCGACGCCCGGCCCCGAGTTCCCGGACGCGCAAGCGCGAGATCGAGCCGCGAGGCGGGCCGGATATATGACCATCGACGCGGGCCTCCATTTCGCCAAGGGCTTGCGCAGCTTCTATTTCGCCTTCGCCTATATCGGCTGGTTCGTCAGTCCCTATGTGCTGATGGCGACCACCGCCGCCATTTTCGTGATCGTCATGCGCCGCCAGTTCTTCTCCGCCGCGCGGGCCTCATTGACGCGCGAGCCGTGATCCCGCCCGACGACCGGAGCGACGCTTCAAGGCGCAGGGAAACAAATGCTTCGTCTTCCCCGTCAGGCGATAGGCGACGAGCCCGACCCATTCGCGGACGGCGATCTCCAGCTGGTCCAGACGTTCGATCGCAGGACGCAAAAGAAGCCAGTCCCGCGCGTCGCCAAAAGTGCGGTAGGCGACGGGATAAGGCGTCACCTCGATGCCGACCCGCCTGAAAACCCCGATGGATCGCGGCATGTGCCAGGCGGAGGTTACGAGGAGCCACGTCTCGCCGGGCTTCGGCCGCAGAAGATCGCGAGTGAACAGCGCGTTTTCCCAGGTGTTGCGGGATCGCGCCTCAAAGCTCATGCGCTCCGCCGGCGCGCCAAGGCCCAGCCAGAATTTTCGGACCTCGTCAGCCTCCGGCGTCTGGTCAGTTGGGTTGCCCGAGCCGCCGGAAAAGATGAGGCGCGCGGCCGGATAACGCCGCGCCAATTCGAGCCCGGCAATGAGCCGCATGCCATCATCGTTGAGGATCGCCTGGCCGCGCGCCAGGCTCTTCATTTGCTCGATCCCGCCGCCGAGAACGATGATTCCGGCCGGCGCTGAAAGATTGGCGGGGGGCGGCGGAAACCGGTTCTCGAGAGGCCGCAACATCGCGGGGCCAAGCGGCGTGAAGACGATGGCCGCGAAACCGAGGATAGCGGCTCCCGCCATTCGGCGCCCGGCCCGCGCGCCGCGGGTGAAACCAAGCGCGAATCCCAAGCTGGCGACGAGCGTCAGAAAGGTCAAAGGCTCGGCTATCGCCCAGAATATCTTGGAGACGGCGAAAAACATGGGCTTTGCTTTATCACAGCGGCGCGCCTGCGCGAAGCGGCTCAACGCCTACGCGAATAATTTACAAAATAATGTCTTATATAATTATCTTGAACCAGTTTTATAGGCTCGGCTCGTCTTCTTGCGGCCGTTCTGCGTCTTCGCCGGAGGTGGCCGCCGGAATGACGTAGACGCCGCCAAGCCAGCGGTACAGATCGACGTCCGCACAGCGCTTCGAACAGAACGGCCGCGTTTGCGCCAGCGAAGGCTTGCCGCAAATCGGACAGCGGCGCGCCGGCGTTTGGGACGGAGCCTCGCCGACTGGAGCCTCGGGTCTGCGATCAGGCGTCAAAAATCAAAGCCTTTTTTGGCAACGTAGGCTCAAAGCCGATTGAGCCAGAGGACATGAGCCGGATAGCCTTCGCCGGCAAGCAGCGACATCGTCTCATAGAGAGGCAGGCCGACCACCGCAGAATAGGAGCCGACGAGTTTCAGAGCAAACGCCCCGGCAAGACCCTGGATCGCATATCCGCCCGCCTTGCCCCGCCATTCGCCGGAGCTGAGATAGGCCGCGATTTCCGGCGACGACAGGCGCTTGAAGCGCAGCCGCGTCTCGACCAGCTTGTGGCGCTCGCGCCCCTTCGGCGTGATCAGGCAAACGCTGGTGTAGACGCGATGAGCCCTGCCCGACAAAAGCCGCAGGCACTGCGCCGCCTCGGCGACGATCTCGCATTTGGGCAGAATGCGGCGACCGACGCTGACTACCGTGTCAGCCCCCAAAATATAACCATCGGCGAGTTCGGGCCGCGACGCGGCGATTTTCTGGGCCGCGCGCGCTTTCTCATGCGCTAGCCGCACGGCGAGCGTGCGCGGCAACTCGTTCCTTCCGGGCGTTTCGTCGAGGTCGCAGGGAAGCAGCGCGTCCGGCTCGACGCCGATCTGCTGCAGCAGTTCGAGGCGTCGCGGCGAGGCCGAGGCAAGCACCAACCTGGGCCGCCAAGCTTTGGTTCCGACAACGGGAGTTTGGAGGGCCTGCGCGTCGCCGGTCATGAGGCCGATCCAAGGCGCATGCGCGGCCTTCCGTCAAAGCTCGCCATCAACCGGCTCATTTGAAGCGATAGGTGATGCGGCCCTTGGACAGATCGTAGGGGGTCATTTCGACGAGCACCTTGTCGCCCGTGAGCACGCGGATACGGTTCTTGCGCATCTTTCCGGCCGTATGGGCGATGATCTCGTGCTCGTTCTCGAGCTGAACCCGAAATGTCGCGTTTGGCAGCAGTTCGACGACGACCCCTGGAAATTCAAGCAATTCTTCTTTCGACATCTGTTCCCTTATATTTGAGCGGCCATTTCCGCCGCTGGCGCGGCGGACGCCGTAAACCGAGGCGCCCGGCAGGTCTTGCAGCGCCACGCAGGCGTTGCGACAAACCCGGCGAGGATTTGCAAGACCTTAATAGAATCCAGCGGAGACAATAGAGAATCCGGCGGAGACAATCGGGCCGGACCCTAATCGAGAACCGCGCATTTGTGAACAGGCGCGTTCCCCGCGCGCGGGAAACGCGTCATAGACCGCGCGATGGCGTCGATAGGGCGGCGAGGTGAGTCGCGTCGGCGGCCTCATAGGCTCTGAATCGGCGAATCGCGAAAGGGATCGTTCCCAAATAAAGCAGGGAGAAGAAAATCAGCATCTCCATCGGGAAGGTCGCCAGCAGAAGAAGGCTGACGACGATGCCGAACAGAACGACGATCACATATTCGCGCGGCACGCGGCCGATCTTCTTGCCGGAAAAATGCGGAATCCGGCTCGCCATCAGCAAAGCGACGATCAGCACGTAGACGATATAAACAAAGATTGTGAAACGGCCGGTCGGGAAGTCCAAAATCGACAGATTGAGGTAGAGCGGCAAGAGTCCGACGATGGCGCCCGCCGGCGCCGGCATGCCGGTGAAGAAATGCGCATGCCATGCCGGACGGTTCGGATCGTCGATCATGACGTTGAAGCGCGCAAGGCGCAGCGCCGCCGCGATGGCGAATACGAGCGCCGCGAACCAGCCGAGGCTCTTGATCTCATGCAGGCCCCAGAAATAGAGGATCAGCGCAGGGGCGACGCCGAAATCCACGAAGTCGGCGAGCGAATCGAGCTCCGCCCCAAAGCGCGTCGCGCCGCGCAGCGCCCGCGCGATGCGCCCGTCCAGCCCATCCAGTATGGCCGCGATGATAATGAACACGACGGCGATCTCGAACTGCCCCTCGATGGCGAAGCGGATCGCCGTCAAGCCCATGCAAAGGGCCAGCAATGTGACAAGGTTAGGCAGAATGATGCGCAACGGAACGGCGCGAAAAAGCCGCCTTGGCGGCGGCGGCGGATTAAAAGCGTCGAACGCGCCCTCGCCGCGCCATCCCGCCTCCGAATCTTCGTCATCGCGAGGGTCGGGCGTACCGTTTTTCATGTAGGCGCTGCTCATGGTCGGCAACATAGGCGCGGCGACTCAAGGCCGCAAGCGCCTCCGCCGGAGGCCCAAGCGCCTCCGTTGGAGCGCGAAGCGTAGCCGCAGTCGCCTAATCACGTCGGCGAAGCGGCCCTTAAGCCTGGAAAAGAAGATGAAGGCCTGCGTCGACCGGACCCATTCGAGCAGACGGTCGCGAAAAGCGGCGAGCCAATCCATGAGTCGGGCAAACCAGCCGATGGTCCTCAGCTTCGCCTTGCCCGCGCTGTAGGTGCGCTCCACGAAAATGAAACTGACGAGATAGGCCAGGATGAAGATGGTCCATCCGGTCCTTTCGAGGCCGGTGGCGATCAGAAAGACGGCGTAGACCTTGGCGAGCTCGGCGACGCCGAAGGGGATGGCGAGCAGCGCCAATATGCCATAGGGCGGCAAATCCGCGACGAACCTCTCGAAGCGAAGCACGAGTCGCAGCTTCGCCAGCCATCGCAGCAGCGGGCGAAACAGCGGCGCGACGAGCGCGTCGAGGGCGAGATAGAAGATGATGACCCCTTCCGCGGCAAGCAGAAGGAGCCGCTGCAGTCGATCGGGCCGATTGGATTCGCGCGGTGACATCGATGAAGCCTTTTTCGGCAATTGCGGCCGGTCTTGCTTTTGCGTGGATTGGCGACTGATCACGACAAGCTCTCCCTTGCGCCGGCCGACGCTGAAATCAAGCTTCGGATCATGGCGCGCGCCGATTTGATCACCGCTGGTCCGCAATAAGGCTGCGAAACGAAATCGACCCAGGACAAAAGATCGGCCATGCGCGAAGCCTCGATCCAACCCTCCGGAAGGTGCATTCCCGCCGCTTTATATCCTTCGACGACGCCGGCAATGAGGTCTTTGTCCTCTCCGAGGGGCGGGCGCAGCAGATTGCCGAAATCGAAAGACGGGCCCCCGGCGAAGGCGAACTCCCAGTCGAGAATCGCCGCAATATTGAAGGCTCCGCCCGGCGCCCGCCCGACGAGGATGTTCGAGGCGTTGAAATCGGAATGCGTCAAAGCCGGCTGCCGCGCCCAATCGGAGGCGAGGACATGCCCCTCGCTTGCGACGAAAGCGCGTAGAGCGCCGGTCAAATTGGCGCCAAGCCGTTCGCTGCCCGGCCCCTCGCGCAGACATTGGTCGAGCCAGGCCAGCACTCCGGGCGTCTCCATATCGAGGGGATCGCGCGGGATGAGATCGGCCCCAAAGAACCCTTGGAGGTCGAAGCGAAAACTGTGGATCGCGGCGAGCGTCGCGCCGACGTTGCGGCCGAGCTCGAACACCCGGCTCGCGTCAAGGCGCGGCGCGAGAGTCTCCAACGGCTCGCCCTCGATCCATTGCATGAAGGCGTAGGGCAAGCCGAAATCGGGATCGGCGCATCCGCTCACGAGAATGGCCGGAACCGGCACGTGGCCGCTGACGAGGGAGAGCAGCGCAATCTCCTTGGCCGCCTGATGCTGGTCGCGTTGCCAATAACGCAGCAGCACATCGCGCTTGCCGTCAGCGCCGGTGAGCTCCAGCTTGAAATTGGTGTTGGCGAGTCCGCCAAAAGTGCTCTCCAATTTTGAGACCGCGGCGGCCGGAAAGGCTTTGCGGGCGAGGGTCTCAACGCTGGAGCGGCGCGGCTCTAGAATCGCTTGCGTCCGGCTCCATTTCTCACGCACCGAATGTTGCCCCAAGCTCCGCCTGTCGCGCGGTTTGTTTCGCCCGATCCCTAACGTTGTCGCGATTTGCGGCCGGCATATGGATTGTCGCTGGTCTTCTTCGACAGCCGGATCGGAACGCCCGGGAGCTCGAACGACTCGCGCAGGCCGTTCACCAGATAGCGCTCATAGCTCGCCGGCAATGCGTCAAGCTGATTGCCGAACAAGATGAAATAGGGCGGTCGCGCGCGCAGCTGAGTGATATAGCGGATTTTGATGCGGCGCCCCGACACGGCCGGAGGCGGGCTTCTCTCTAGCGCGTCGGCGAGCCAGCGGTTCAGCCGCGCCGTCGAAATCCGCTTGTTCCAGACTTCATGGACCCGCAAAATCGATTGCATCAAATTCCCGACGCCCTCCCCGGTCGCGCCGGAAAGGGGGATGACGGGAGCGCCTTTGACCTGCGGCAAAAGCCGCAAGGCCTCCTCGCGCAGTTCCGAGAGTTTGGCGCCCCTGCCCTCGATCAGATCCCATTTGTTGAGGCCGATGACCAACGCCCTGCCCTCGCGTTCGACCAGATCGGCGAGTGTTAGATCCTGCTTTTCGAAAGGGATCGTCGCGTCGAGAAGCAGCACCACCACTTCGGCGAATTTCGCGGCGCGCAGAGCGTCGTGGCCAGCCAGCTTCTCCAGCTTGTCCTCGACTTTCGCGCGTCGCCTGAGGCCCGCCGTGTCGAACATTTTGATTCTGCGGCCGCGCCATTCGAAATCGACGCCGATGGTGTCGCGCGTCAGCCCCGGCTCCGGCCCGGTCAGCAGCCGGTCTTCCTTGATGATCGTATTCAACAAAGTCGATTTGCCGGCGTTGGGGCGGCCGATGATCGCGATGCGCAGCGGCTTTGAAATATCGAGTTCGGAGCCGTCCTCATCCTCGCCGAGAACAGGCCGGTTCTCTTCCTCGCCTTCCTGCGCCGGCAATTCGGTCTCGGCCGGCAGCGCCTCGCGGATCGCGGCGTAGAGTTCGGCGAAACCGTCGCCATGTTCCGCTGACAGCGGCACCGGATCGCCGAGGCCGAGATCGTAGCCCTCGACGGCGCCGGCTTCGCCCGCCCGTCCTTCGGCCTTATTGGCAACCAGAATCAAAGGCTTGTCGGCGCGGCGCAGGAGCTTGGCGAAGAAACGGTCGTCCGGCGTGAGGCCCGCGCGCGAATCGAAAACGAAAAAGATCGCGTCGGCGCGTTCGATCGCCATTTCGGTCTGGGCGCGCATCCGCCCCGGCAATGAGGCCTCGCCGCCCTCCTCGAGGCCTGCGGTGTCGATGATCTTGAAGGCAAGATCGCCGAGCTGCGCCTCGCCCTCGCGCCGGTCGCGGGTCACGCCCGGCCGGTCGTCGACGAGAGCGAGCTTCTTGCCGACAAGCCGATTGAACAGGGTCGACTTGCCGACGTTCGGCCGCCCGACGATTGCGACCGTGAACATTATTTCGGCGGCGTCTGTTCAGCCGGCGCGGTTGCCTCCGCCGCGGGCGATGGCGCGGCCTCGACTGGCGCTGTTTCCGGCGCGGCTTCGCTCGCGGGCTTGTCCGCAGGGGCCTCCGCCGCAGGCGCCTGCGCGGCTGGCGTCGCCGCCGGTTCGGCGGGGTTGCGCGTCTTGCCCGCCTGGACGAGTCCAAGGAACGCTTCCGCCCGCTGGCGCAGCGCCGACGGCGCGCGCGGATCGGCGACAATCATGTCAAGCCAGCGACCGGCGGCTTCGAAGTCGTTGCGCTGGAACGCCGCCAGAGCGAGCAATTCGCGGATCGTATTGTGATAGGTGAAGTTCGGCTGGGACAGGGCGCTGTATTTTTGCTCGAACGCTGCCGGGTCCTCGCGATCGACCCGCAAGACGGCCGCCCGCATCTGCGCCATGTCCTTGAAGGCTTGCGCATAACCGGGATCGGCGACGAGCGCGTCATAGGCCGCGACGGCGGCGGCGGGATCGCGGACCGCAATCTCGTCGACGGCGCGAAGGCGCGCGAGGGTGGCATATCCCTTGGGACCCGTCGTCGCCAGCTTCTCGAAAGCGGCTTGCGCCTCGGTGGATTTGCCTTCGGCAGAAAGTTGCAGCGCCGCTTCATATTGCGCGCCGGCCGCCTCCGCCGCCGCGATATGGAAATGCTGATAGATGCGCCATGCGGCCGTCGCGGCGACGATCAGCACCGCCGCGGCGATCAGCCAGGATTGATATTTGGTCCAGATCTTGAGCAGCCGGTCGCGGCGGTAGTCCTCGTCGACTTCGCGGAAAAAATCAGACATCAGCGTCGCAGGACTCCGTTTTGACAGTCGATCTTCGTGCGGTAACCCTGTCAGCTAGCACGCCCGGACAGGAAATGCGACCCATCGTTTTTGGAGACAATTACGCAAATGCGCGAAGTAGGCCACGGTCAGGCTCCCCTAGACTCGATCGCGGCAGCGATATCGTCGAGGATCGCGGGATCGTCGATTGTTGCGGCATCGTCCATTGATCGTGGTCAGCGATCTTCTTCATTGATCGTGGTTAGCGATCTTCTTCATCGTGCCTCGAAGTATCTTGCCAGATCGCGTCTTGGGCAGGCGGTTGACGAGGATGGCGACTTTGAACTCCGTAACCGGTAGATACACAGATAATGTCCCACAAAATCCTGGTCGTTTTCTTTGACGAGTTCGAACGCTAGTCCCCTGCTAAGGGTTCAGATTAAGCAATGCACGCGCAAACGCTCTGCTAATTTCCTGGCCCACCATAATCTCCGCAAACAACCATTGCCCGCCCGAATTAGCTTCAAAAAACACGTATTCACCGTCCTCGCAAAGGGCTAGGTCGCATGCCGCAAATCGTAACTTCAGCTTGGTCATTAGAGCCAGCAGCGATGAACGCACCGTATCTGGCAGCACATGTGGATGATACTCCCGCTCTGGATCAACGCGCCAGAAACGGCAAATCGACGCAAATGATCTTCTCGCACTTCATCACTAGCCACATATCGCCGCGGGCGACGCCACCACACACCGACCAAACCTTCCTGATTAACTTCCAGATCGTCGCGATAAAGCACAAAACGTATTGCCCCGCCATTTGCGACCATGACGCTCAGTTGCCACTGACTTGGAAAATGAGCAGAATCAAAAATGATCGGCTCCGCATCAAGCTCCTCCAACCGCTTAGCGACGGTCAGCGCATGAGCATCATTTTGAGGCGCTACGATAAGAACTGTTGGCTTCATACTAAAATTGGGCCTGGGGAATCGCAGTAGTCTTCGTTCGTCTCCTGATCGGTTTGATCAGGCCTGTAAGGTGTGCCGCTCCAAGTGACAGAGGTGGCACCCCCAGTCCCGCAGGTTGTATCATAGCCTCCTCCGATTCCAATACCGATTGCAGAGAGTCCCAACGATTTAAAGAACGCCTGTTCACGCTCTATAAGCAGGTTCGTCGCTCGATTGTTGGTGTCAATCGGAAGGGTGTTCATCGCCGACATGCTAACGAAGGGGCGACCGACGCGGCGTTCTGGCTGCAATACGAAGGGATCTATCGTACCGGTCACCGCGCCTTTTTATATAGTCAACAATTGCAAGCACGCCCGAATCAACAAGGTGTACGATCTCGTTTGCAGGAATAAAGCGACACAAAACTTGCAACTCATGTGTGGTGGTGCCTTGAAGCGCGAACACTTCGACTAACCGCTCGCGCGCGCGTAATCGACCTAAAACCAGTTGCTGCACTCCTTCGTCTGAGACCGCTATGGCTTTTGCGACGACCAGTGGATCGGTCGATTTCACAGCAAGATCGCGGAGACGACCGATCTCGTTTGAAAGATGCTGCTCAAGCTGGTCTGTGGAATCGGGTTGCTCTGTAGAATTGGGGTCTGACATGAGCGCTCCTCCGGTGAAGTCCATAAAATCTGCCAGCGCGCCAGCGGCACCGCCGTCAATGGCGGGGACACCGGAAAAAAGTTTTGTCTAACAAGTCGAAAATCTTGCCACAATTCATCGAACGTTGGGGTCTCCTTTTGGTTCCCTTCATCCAAAAAAATTGCCGCGACGTCACATAGCGCTTCTTGCTCACCTTCGCCTCTGTCAATTTAAATCACGACAAAAGCGGATCATTCAATCCATACAATTGTTTAACGCAGCCGAGTAATCCCTTCATGATCCCATCACGATTTTTGCAGATCGCCCCCATTTGGGTGCTTTCTCGCGCTGTGCCTTGAGGGATACTACCAGATGGGGCGGTGGGTAATGCACGAAACAATTATCAATAAATCACAGCTGTCAGGCCATACCTGGAAATTTAAATTAAGGAGGACACTATGCGTAGGTTATTGGTATCATTTGCCTGTTGGTGCGCTCTCTTGAGTCCGCTTAGCGCACGCAGTATCGATGGCGGCGCTTATATGGCGTGCGATGGCAAGACTGATGATACTGCGGGGTTTCAGGCAGCCATCAATGCAGCAGCAAAAAACATACTATTTTTGCCTAATGGAGTGTGCATTATCTCAAATTCCGTCGTGGTGACAAATACGATACATATTGTCGGCGCCGGCGGCGGCAGCTCTTTATTGAATGCTGGGACAACTCTCGAGTGGCGCGGCCCGGCGAGCGTTCCCGCGCTCGATTTGCAAGGCATCACTGACTCGGTCTTCGAGGATTTTCTCATCGAGTCAACGGCAATCTATCCGCTTGCGATTGGCATTCGGTCAATTACGATCGCCGGGAAATATTCGAACGCCAACAAGTTTCATCATCTTCAAATAAACGGGAACTCGGCCGGCGGTCTCGGGAAGGGGTTTGCCTTCGTCGCCGGTTCAGGCGGCGACAACAATAATGACGAGAATACGTTCGAAGATGTGACCGTCCGCACTTTTGCGATCGCCGCATGGAGTTTCGAGCACTCGCAGTCGAAAGCTCATCGGCTTCTTAATTGTCGCTATTATGGAACAAGGGCAGCGAATTCTTATGGCGTCACGACAGCATTGACAACATCGTGGAGTGGCGGGAGTTTCTTCTGGTACGGGGGATTTGGTTATGGGGCAGGTGAAGCGGATTTTTATCTCGGCGGGCCGAATGATGCAATATTGATTTCGGGCGGCAACTTTGAGGGTTCCGCCCGGTTGCTTGAGACGATAGGCGCATCTTCGAATTCATTCCCGATCACGATTGAAGGCGTGAGATGGGCGGGAGACGGGCTTGCGGGAGACGGCAAGGCGATCATCTACACCCAAAGAGGGCCACTTAATCTCATAGGCAACGTTATCGGTCAGTACCCAAATAAGCCGTTGCAGATCTTCATCAACGACTGGTCAACGCCGATTGTCGCAACAGCGATCGGCAACAACTTTATGACCTCACTTGGTTCGCCCTTCCAGGGCAATGGAACCTTGGTTGTTTTGGCTAATGCTTTGAATCGAGGCCCGGCAACAGTCATTCCAAACTCGGTGCCAAAATGAGGAGGCGTGGAGCCGGTGAAAGCCAAGGCCCACTTTCATGAGCGAAGCCCGGAAACGCGGAGCAGGTCGACCAACCAATCAACCAAAATTATCCTTCTGCTGTTCGCCGAGACCGAACGCGCTCTTCAAATGAGGCGCGTGGCGAGATTTTCGCGTAGCTTATTCGCGCGCGGAAGGCGCCACGTCGCTCTCTTTTGCGCTGGGCTTAACGCGCTTCGCTCAAGTGGCGGCTCGCCTCGTCTGCTCAAAGGAGTCGATACATAGCAAGGGCATCCGACATGCCGAGCCTCGGGTGCAGGACAGCGCCCGGCAAGCGGCCGACTGTCTCGAAACCAAGGCTACTCCAAAGCCGCACTGCAGGCTCGTTTGCGCTGACCAACAAAATTGAATTGCATCGCCTTGAACCCTCGCAGGCGAGAGCGAGCGCTCGCACATACAACGGGCCACGCCGCGGCCGGCCGCGTCGGCTAAGGTGATGTAACCGCAATTCGCGACGTGCGCTCCACCGCCAAATCGATTAGCCTTGAGATAGTAGGTTCCCAGCAGTCGGCCTTCATCCTCGCAACGAAGGTCTCGCGATCGGGACCCATCCAATACGCCAGGGCGGCGGCCTCGCTCATGTCTCGCGGAAAGGCATATGTCTCGCCAACGCGGATCGTCGGCTCGAGAATGCGCCAGATTGCGCCGGCGTCCTCCCGGCGAGCGCGCCGGATGCAAATCGGCACTTAAATTTTCCTTCGCTGATCAGCTACGCGCGCTTCGTCCTGCGGCGAAAGGCGGCGCCTGCCTCCACTATCGGGCGCGCCTTGTTTCTCAGCGTTGAGCCGCCATATCGAATGCGGGAGCGCGCGAGAGCGCGACGCAAGGCGCGCGGGGCTTGTGAATTCCGACGCCGCCTGCAGCGCGATTGCGCCGCCAATCGCCCTTTAATCCGAAAGAGCAATCATGACCGCTATCAACGCCGCCGCGTCTGGCCAATTTATCCTCGGCGACATCAAGATCAATCGTTTGGGCTATGGCGCGATGCGCGTCGCCGGAAAAGGCGTTTGGGGGCCGCCGGCCGATCGCGAGGAGGCCCTGCGAACGCTGCGCCGTCTCCCCGAGCTTGGCGTCGACTTCATCGACACCGCCGACAGTTATGGGCCTTTCGTCAGTGAGGAGCTGATCGCCGAGGCGCTCTACCCTTATCACGGTCTGTTGATCGCGACCAAAGGCGGGTTGGTCCGTTTGGGGCCCGACATATGGGCGCCGGTTGGACGCCCCGAATATCTGCGCCAATGCGTCTTGATGAGTCTGCGCCGCCTGAAGATCGAACGGATCGATCTGTGGCAACTGCATCGCATTGACCCCAAAGTCCCGCGCGACGAACAATTCGGGGTTATCGCCGACATGCGCAAGGAAGGGCTGATCCGCCACACCGGCCTTAGCAACACACGCATAGAGGACATAGAAGCTGCGCAAAAATTCTTCCCCGTCGTCTCCGTGCAAAATCGCTACAATCTCGTCGATCGCGCCAGCGAAGACGTGCTCGAATGGTGCGCTAAAAAAGGCATCGGCTTCATTCCATGGTACCCGCTCGCAGCCGGCGCGCTGGCGAAGCCTGGTTCGGTCCTTGACGTCATCGCGCGCAAGAAAGGCGCGACGCCAAGCCAGATCGCCTTGGCGTGGGTGTTAAAGCGCAGTCCGGCAATGCTTCCCATTCCCGGCACAAGCAGCGTCAAGCATCTTGAAGAAAATGTCGCGGCGGCGTCGATCTTACTCACTGACGACGAGTTCAAGACCCTCGACGCGCAAGGCAGGGCCGCGAAATAGCGGCGGGCGATAACAATTTGCGTCGCCCGATGTCGAGATCGCCGACAGTTCCTAACCTCAAAGGAAATACGGCATGCCGCTATCAATCCATGAGATCACCATCCCCGCCTTTGTGCGCGCCTTCGCCAATCTCTCGGCGATCCTCAGGAAAGCCGAGGCCCACGCCACTGCGACCGGGCTCGATCCAAATGTCTATCTCGAGGCGCGACTCGCGCCTGACATGCTTCCGCTCACAGCGCAGGTGCAGCGCGCGAGCGATACCGCAAAGGGCTGCGTCGTCCGCCTTGCGCAAATCGAAAATGTCGTCCTTCCCGATACGGAGACGAGCTTTTCTGAGCTTCAGGCGCGGATCGCGTCGACGGTAGAGGTGCTGAACCGCATCTCGCCGAGCCAGCTCGAAGGTGCGGAGGATCGAAAGGTCGAACTGAAATTACCTGATCGCACCCTGACTTTCACCGGCCGCAGCTACGTCATCGGTTTCGTCGTGCCGAACTTTTATTTCCACGTCACGACGGCCTATGATCTGCTTCGCCACAAGGGGCTTGAAATCGGCAAAGCCGACTATCTCGGCGCGCCGTCATGAGATTTCGCGAAAACCACGACTCGTCCGATAACGAGGGAGCCCATCGGATCTGCAATCGACAAGTCCCGCCTTCGCGCGTTTCGATTTGAACACTATCAGATGTTCAGGTGAAACGTTCCTAACGCCGAACCGGACGTTTCAAGCTCGGTCTGCTCCAGCAAATGCTGGAGCTGAACGTGTGATGGAAACCATGGTTTGACGGCACAACGACCGATCAAGCCGCCCTGGCCACCTCCGACACGCGCTCCCAGGTGGTTGCCTTAAAGCTCGGCCGAGTGTTCATCCGTTGAAGCCATGCGCGCAGGTTCGGATGGCCGCCGGTCAGCGGCTCCCACTCGGGCGCGTAGACGAACATCGCCATCTGTGGCGCGATCAGCATGTCAGCCAGTGACGCCGCCTCGCCGGCGAAATAGGCCTGTTCGCCAAGCAGCCGGGCCAGCTCGTCGAACACGACGCGCGCCTTGGGCATGGCGGCGGCGAGAACCGCGCGCCCGAACGGACTGCCCGGAACACTGTATAAGATTAACTGAGACATGGCGATCCTTTCCATCATGAATGATTATCGGCGTAGCCGCCGAAATCGGCGAGGAGCTGAGGCCAGCCGCCGCCGAGTTGGCCAGCCAGCTTTTCGGCGTCGGCGCCGAACCGCTCCAGATTTCGATGTTCCAGGGTGACAAACGCGCCGCCGCCCTCAATGGGGGCGAAGGTCAGCTCGACCTCGGTGAGGAACTCAGGATCGTAGACCCACCGGCTGTTGAGTTGCCATCCAAGCAGCAAGCGCTTCGGCGGCTCCCAGGCCAGCACCTTTCCCCACTGTGTCTCATTGCCCTCCGCGTCGCGCTCGAACCAGCGGCCGCCCACGCGGGGCTCCAACACAATTGCGACGTGAGGGTTTTTGCCTACGGTCTTTCCTGCCGGCCACCACCGCTCCATCTGGCCGGCGAACAGCTCGAAGGCGCGAGCGGGCGGCGCCTTCACTGTCACCTTGGTCACGATAGGGGCGATGCTCATTCGGTTTTATCCCCGTCAAGCTCGTTATCAGCAAAGCTCTTGAACGCATCGAGCGCGGCGACCCAGTGGGCGTCCAGCCAGTCGCGCATGGCGCCGATGCCGCGCGGGTCGAGGCGGTAGATGCGTCGCGCCCCTTCCGCGCTCTCATTCACCAGCCGAGCCTCCTTGAGGACGCGCAGGTGCTGGGATACCGCCGACCGGCTGACCGGCAAGCTGGCCGCCAGGTCGCCGACCGCGGAGGGACGAACGGCCAGCCGGTCGAAGATCGCCCGCCGGGTGTGATCGCCCATCGCCCCAAAGGCTTTTGTCGCGGCCGATTGGTTAGCCATGACTAACGGTTAGTACAAACTAACCTTTGTGTCAATACGTAATGCGCACTCTAACTTGCAAGGCCGCCAGATGGGCCTACTCCCACTCGATGATTTTGAGCGAGGATAACGCGCTGATTTATCGCCGCAAATTTTTTTCAGTGTACGGCCAAAGGCCGCCAGCCGGGAGGGCAGAGAATTCCGCTCTTGATTTTAATGGGAAATTTGCACGATTCGAAATTTGCTCGTTTCACGCACTATCGGCGCCGATCGGTCAATTTCCAGAGTCTGGCAGCACCATCTTCAAAACGCGCCCATCGATGGGATGAAGGCGCAGAACGGCGCGCTTTAACGCGGGAAACGGTGTCGCCGCTGTAATAGGTCAGATCGGCGTTGCCCGCCGGGAAAATTCCCGGCCGCATGCCCGGCACATCGATCTGCGGCAACCCTTCGACGCCATAAATTCGCGTATCGCTGGTTAGTTCAAGCACGCTCAAGCCATTGCGAATGATCGAGAATTGCGGAACGCCCGGCTCGATCGGCGTCGTGAAAGAGTTGACGCCCGTTTTGCCGGCGCGCGTATAGACGCGTCCGTTGATCTTGATTTGCAGCGTCGCGTCTGACGTCAAAAACGCCAGCATTTCAATGTCATTCGTTGGGTTGCTCACGTCAAATCTTACGGCGGGCAGAGTTGCCGCCGCTTGTGTCGGCATCTTGCGATGGAAATAAAAGATCGCGTCATTGGAAATCGTCGGCGCGACGCCGTGGCGCAGCCACTGCGCATAGTAGCCGGTGAGATCATACAAACCGAGAAAGCTTTCGCCATAGGGCGTCTGCGCAGGCGCGATCATGGAAGACTCCACTTGATCGTTCCAAGTGACGATCATGACGGCGCCGAGCTGGGAGCTTTGCGAAATAACGCCCTCCCAGCCACGCCGATAGGCGAGGCTGTTTTGCGGCTCCTCGATGGGATCGGGGGGAGCGGGAGGCGGAACGGCGTCACCGACATTCCACATGGTCGCACAGACCGATCCGAACCAGTTGACCGGCCCGGTCCAGTTGATCGGCGTCCCGCCCCCCGCCGCGGTGATGTTGATTACGTCTTCGGACGCCCAGCTGTACTGGGCAGGCACGCCGGTCGACCATCGTCCGATGCTCGCGGTCGGCAGGCTCGAGTATGGCGTGAAATTGCAATTTCTATTGACGCCTTTCACCGGGCAGTAAAGGGAACCAAAGACGGAGTCCACGCCACAGGCGTTCCATTCGAGGCCATCGCATCCAGCATCTCTTGATACTGAGGCGCCGTGTAGGCGTAGTTGTTAGTTTCCGGAAACAGAACCGCCAATTGGACATAATTGTTAGCGTCGCGAAAGTGATAGATGTTGGGATGCGTGGCGATCGTATAGGGCGTGCCCGGCACGGGTTGCGTCAAAAGCGCTGGCAGGCCGGCCGGCGCGTTCCCGGACATGTCCGGCATGAGCAAAATCTTGAACCTTCTGTCGACCTGCGCCGCCGCGTCGAGCATGTTGAGGAGCGCGCCTGGAGACCCTCCCGGTCCCCCCGTCGGCGACCAGTCGCTCGGGCCGAAGATGTTGAACTCGAACCCGTTGATCCCGCGCGCGATCGCCTGCCTGATCTCGCGCTTGAGATTATCGACGACCCATGTACGCGGGTTTCCGCGCGGCGCGCAAAGCGGCCGGACGCGTTGGAATCCACCGCTGTAGCGGTGCGCGCCGCCCTCGCCGTCGTAGGCGACGTAGCTGACGTTATAGTAGTCGTTGGGACATGGTTTGTTGTCGATCGAGATCGGATGCGGCCAGACATAATGGGCGAACACCATCTTGGCGGAGTCCAGAACGGCGTCGTCGCTATCGGGAACGTAGGGGAGACCATTCGCCATCGCGGCATGAGTCGAAAGGAGCAAAAAGGCGATCGAAATAAAGCGCATCGTCTCAGGTCCGAAATCAGCATCGCGCCTTGGCGATAGAGGCCGCATTTCATTGGCCCGTCGCATGGGCGCAGCGCAATTTGCAAGGCGAAGCCCGCCGTTCCAGCGAGGAGATAAAATCCTGATTGCCGGAATAGGCCCAGGGTTCAATCCTCGTCGCCACGCGCTGCCGCCTGGCCTGGATTGGTCGACGTCAACGTCGCTCCGCCCGCCCTTGATGAGGCCGGCGACTGGCTCAAGGAGGCGCTCGCCGCCGTCGATTTCGGCGGTAAAAACCTCGAAGGGCGCGGCGGCTGGCGCGGGCCATCCCGACCCACTGACAGCCGGCCTCGACAGCGACAAACAATTATGGTCAATTTGAAAGGTGCCGCCCAACGCCGGACTACGGCTGCAAGAAGTCCGTCCGAGAGGCGTCGAACTCGTCGGCGCCCCTCACGCCGTCCGCTCCGGTGTTATTTATTGGACCAGTTTCCGCTTTGCTCGACTGCTTCAGCTTTGTGTTCTATGCTCGCTTCGCTGCGCGGCCGGGCGCCGATCGCTTGGCGTAAGGCCTGGCGCAGCGGTTCGCATTGCGGCGGGGGATTTCCGACGCCTTGATGCGCCGCCGCGCAAACGCGCCAATTCCGGTAAGCCTCCTCATAAGCGTCCGTTGGCTTGACTGCAGAGAAACTCTCGCTCGGGCGCCCCGGCTCGATAGCGGAACGGCCGCCTTGCGGCTGCTCTCCGTTGCCAATCGCGCCCGTCACGTCGCTTTCGCAGACGCAAGGCCGGTTCTGAGGAGAGCCCTTCTGCGAAACGTTCTGAGCATAGGCGGGCAGCGTGCAGGCAAAGGCAGGCAGCATGCACGCAAAGACGGCAAACACAACGGCGGCACCAAGTTTCTTCATAATTTGTCTCTTCATTGATATTGGCGTCAAGGCTCGAACATATCTTTATTAACTGATCCTTGCCCCGGGCTGTCCTCTTCGAACCCGACAAAAGATCAACAAAGCGCAAAAGCGGGGCGGCAGCCGGATCCAACGAAAGGCGCGCGCCGCGCCAGAGAGATTGCTTGGAGAGGCGAGAAGAAAATCCCACAGAATGTAGCGACGTTCACGTTAACATAGATATAGACGTCCTTTCAAAGCATTTTATTGAACGCGATCATGCAACTCACAGTAGAGAACCCATATCTTCAACGCATATGGAGTGGAAGGCCAACTGGCGATTGAAACCGCTTTCAATCCGCCGATTCCCCTGGCCTTGTATATTGCTGAGGCAGCACTTAATCTCCGCATATCCTAAAGTTTTGCATCTAATTTTTCAGGCATATACCATATTTTTCGACGCTTTATCGCTGGACAGCGGCGGAAAGCGATCCCTGTTTCCTGGCTGGCTCGCCAGAAATCCCAACCAATCCCATGCCCTTGTTGAGGAAAAGGGGAGGTAGCTTATCCCGTTGTCCCAGGCTCGTCTATGTCTAGTAGTTTCTCCGTCTCGGCCGGCTGATTTTGCGAGTTGGCTGAGCGGTCCTGTCGCATTCCCGTCGCCGTTTTTCTGTGGCGCGGCGCTCGCCTAACGGTCTTTTCGCCCTTTCGAGGATTGGCGTTTCCGGTAATGTCCCAATAACTCACCGGTTCATGATGCGAGGCAATGCCGAGCATGGTTTCGAACGAGACGTGCCGATAAAAACGGCGGTTGTAGCGGAAGACGAATTCTTCGAGATAGGTGTCGACGTGTTTTCGGCGCAGGCCGTGATAGGTGCCGAGGCTCCAGCGTTTCAGCAGCGCGAAGACCCGATGAATCCACGGCAGCACGACATGGCCCGCCATTTTGCCAACCACGCGCGGATCGTGCCGGTAGTCGCCGGACAGACCAGGATAGGATGCGTGGCCGTCAGTGAGCAGCGTGGCTCCCGGCTTCACATTGGCCCTGACGAAAGCTTCGATCGAGGCGGCGGAATTATCCGCGATCATGGCGAGGCGGATGCGGCCGGAACGCGTATCGAGGTATTTTGCGTGTTTGCGTCGCGGTTTGGCCCGGTTTGTGTCGCGATCAATCACCTCGACCGCGCCTGCGATAAGGATTTTTCCAGCGTTGCCAGGCTCGAAGAAAGTATCGCCGACCCGGAATGGAATTTCTGTCTGATCGACTTCGACGACGCCTTCGAGAGGTTCGCGGTTTGGATCGACCATGGATCGCCGCAGCTTTTGCGTCAGAAGCCAAGCTGTCTTGTAGGTGAGGCCGAGCTGATCTTCGAATTGCCGCGCCGACATGCCGTTGGAATGCGTCGCCATGAGATGCGCGGCCCAGAACCACGTCGTCAGCGGCAGCTTGGAGCGATGCATCGCCGTGCCCGCCGTAATCGAAGTCTGGCGTCCGCAATCGAGACATTCGAATGTGTATGCCCGGCTCTTCAGCGTCACCGCGCGGCGGGCGCCGCAGCCAGGGCAGACAAAGCCATCCCGCCATCGCCGTTCGAACAAGAACGCGGCGCAGCGCGCCTCGTCGGGAAAAGTCTGCTGGAATTGGGTAAGCGACCGCGCCTTGGCCATCGGGTGATCCGTCGCCACCCCTCGCGGCAGCTCACTCAGGCCGCAATACCACATTTAGTTGAACCTGGGACAACGGGATAAGCCACAAGGGGAGCCCGTGCTGGCAGGAAACTTCTCTTTCTATGTTTAGAGTATATATTCAAAGTAGCAATCGGATTCAAGCGAAGTTGGATTTGATACACATTTATGCTTAAATTGAGTGGTCAAATATTTTAACTTCTTGTTTTTAACAGGCCCATGCGCCGTCGCGCTGGACCGACAAGCTTAAACTGACGTTGTAGGACGGCCTGAACTTATCCACAGGAACAATTTGACACCCGGCCGTATGTTCTCTATATGTTCTTGCCTAGAACCTTTTTTGTTCCAAACTGGGCAGTAATGCGGTGACGGCCATCGCGAAAGACATCACGAGCGCGGCTTCTGTCGCCGCAAATTCCGACGCGGTGCGAATCAGAGCGAGGGCTTCGCAAAGCATTGAAGGGAGCCCGGACGCGCCCCGCGCGCCGCCGAGGCGCGGTCGCGGCGCGCAGACCAACGCAAGCGGAAGATTTGAGCGCGAAATTCGAATTCCGGAAGACGACGGCTGGGAGGCAACCAACGAAATTGCGCCGTTGCGGACGGTCGTCACGCCGGAGCGCGCCAAGACGATCATCACGCACAACGATTCTCCCGACATTTCATTCGACCGTTCGATCAACCCTTATCGC
This sequence comes from uncultured Alphaproteobacteria bacterium, assembly GCA_963789645.1. Taxonomy (GTDB): domain Bacteria; phylum Pseudomonadota; class Alphaproteobacteria; order Rhizobiales; family Beijerinckiaceae; genus Methylocapsa. Next base: position 480,664 of record CAWBLM010000016.1, read on the forward strand.
GGCTGCGAACATGGCTGCGTCTATTGTTTCGCGCGGCCGACCCACGCCTATCTCGGGCTTTCAGCTGGCCTCGATTTTGAGACGAAGCTGTTTTCGAAGACCAATGCCGCGGCCTTGCTAGAGCGCGAATTATCGGACCCAGGATACCGGCCGAAGACGATAGCGATCGGGACCAACACCGACCCCTATCAGCCGATCGAGCGCAAAGAACAGGTGATGCGCCAAGTGCTCGACGTGCTGTCTCGGGCCAATCACCCGGTCGGCGTCGTGACGAAGTCCGCACTCGTTTTGCGCGATCTCGACCTCCTCGCCCCGATGGCGGCCAAGGGCCTCGTCAAAGTGGCGCTGTCAGTCACGACGCTCGATCCGGCGCTCGCCCGGAAGATGGAGCCGCGCGCCAGCTCGCCCGCCCGGCGGCTCGAGGCCATGCGGCGTTTGTCAGAGGCTGGCGTCCCGACCGTCGTCATGGTGGCCCCAATCATTTCGGCCATCAATGACGCCGAGATCGAGACTATCCTCGCCAGGGCCCAGGCGATGGGCGCGCGCGAGGCAGGCTATGTCATGCTTCGCTTGCCGCTCGAGCTGCGCGATCTGTTCATCGAATGGCTGATGACCCACTATCCCGAGAAGCTGCGGCACGTTCTGTCTCTCGTCCGCTCAGTCCGCGGCGGCAAGATGTATGATTCGAACTTTGGCGCGCGAATGACTGGATCTGGTCCCTACGCCTGGATGCTCGGGCGCCGCTTCGAGGCCGCCGCGGCCCGGCTCGGCCTCGCCAAAAGCCGGATGCCTTTACGAAGCGACCTGTTCTTGCGGCCGGCCCGGCAAGGGGAGCAATTGCAATTGCTTTGACCTGCGATGGAGGCCGAGGCCTCAATGAGCGATTGGCTCTGGCGCACGCAAAGACTTTTCAGGGAGGGTCCGATCGCCTAAATTTTCGGGCATGGCCCCTACCGAGAAGCACGCTCCGACCGCCCTTCCTGTGGCGGACGCCGAGACGCCAGTCGTCCCGGAGACGGACGATTTCGTCGACGAAGCCGAACCGTCGGATTTTCCCGGCCCCGAGGAGGCGGAAGGCGACGCCGCGCCCGCCTCGGTGCGGCGGGGCGCAGGCGTCATTCGCAGTTTCTGCCGCCACGCGCCACTCGGCCCCGGCGTCTACCGCATGATCGCGGCCGACGGCGAAGTCCTCTACGTCGGCAAGGCGAAAAGCGTGCGCAGGCGCGTCGCGAACTATGTCCGCTCCTTCGGCCACAACAATCGCATCGCGCGGATGATCGCGCTGACCGCCTCGATGGTTTTCGTCTCGACGGAAACAGAAACCGAAGCGCTGCTGCTCGAGACCAATTACATCAAACAGATGAAGCCGCGCTTCAACGTCCTGATGCGCGACGACAAATCTTTTCCCTATATCCTCCTCACCGGCGACCACGCGGCGCCTCAGATCGCAAAGCATCGCGGCGCGCGCCATCGCAAAGGCGATTATTTCGGCCCCTTCGCGAGCGTGTGGGCGGTCAACCGCACGATGAACGCTCTGGAGCGCGCCTTTTTGCTGCGGTCATGCTCGGATAGCGTTTACGAAAATCGCACCCGCCCATGTCTGCTCTATCAGATCAAGCGCTGCTCGGCGCCCTGCACCGGCGAGATCAACCTTGAAGACTATGGCGCCTTGGTCTCCGAGGCGCGCGACTTTCTCTCCGGCAAGAGCCGCGCGGTGCGCGATCAGCTGGCGAAGGAGATGGCGGAGGCTTCCGACGCGCTTGCGTTCGAGCGCGCCGCCCGCCTGCGCGATCGCATCGCGGCGCTCTCCGCCATTCAGGGAGCACAGGGCGTCAATCCGAAAAATGTCGAGGAAGCGGACGTTTTCGCCATCGTCGACGAGGCCGGTCAATTCTGCATCGAAGCGTTCTTTTTCAGGACCTATCAGAACTGGGGCAATCGCGCCTATTTTCCGCGCGCCGACAAGAGCCTCGCCTCCGCAGAAGTTCTCGACGCCTTTCTTGCGCAATTTTATGCCGACAATCCGGCGCCGCGCCTGATCCTGCTGTCGCACGAGATCGAGAACTGCGCCATCCTCGTGGAGGCTCTGTCCGAGAGAGCTGGGCACAGGATCGAGATCCTCCGGCCGCAAAGAGGAGAGAAAAGAGAGCTTGTCCTGCATGCGGAGCAAAACGCTCGCGAGGCGCTGAGCCGCAGATTGTCGGAGACGACATCGCAGGAAAAACTTCTCGCCGCGCTCGGCAAGGCCTTTGGCCTTTCCCAAAAACTGCGCCGCGTCGAGGTCTATGACAATTCCCACATTATGGGAGCCAACGCTGTCGGGGCTATGGTCGTCGCCGGGGCCGGCGGTTTCATGAACGCGCATTATCGAACCTTCAACATCAAAGGCGAGGACCTGACGCCCGGCGATGATTACGGCATGATGCGCGAAATGCTGAAAAGGCGTTTTGTCAGGCTCGCCAAGGAACAGGTTTGCGCCCAAAACGCAAAGCTCGACGAGGGAGCGCCAAAGCAAGCGCGGCCCGAAGCCGCGCAAGGCGAGGAAGAGGACGCCTTCCCCCACCGTCCGGACCTTATCCTGATTGACGGCGGCCAAGGACAATTCGACGCGGCGAAGGCTGTTCTGGCCGAGCTTGAGGTCGAGGACGTGAGCGTCGCGGCGATCGCCAAAGGCGCAGACCGCAACGCCGGACGAGAGACCTTCTTCGTCTCCGGCATGCCGCCGTTCAGGCTGTCGCCGCGCGATCCGGCGCTTTATTTCGTGCAGCGCCTGCGCGATGAAGCGCACCGTTTCGCTATCGGAACCCACCGCGCCCGGCGCAAGAAGGAATTCACTCGCAGTCCACTCGACGAGATCGCCGGCATTGGGCCTAAGCGCAAACGCGCGCTTTTGCACGCTTTCGGCACCGCCAAAGCGATTTCAAAAGCGGCTCTCTCCGATCTCGAACAGGTTTCAGGGATCAATGCGGCGACGGCGCGGCTCGTCTATAATTTCTTCCACGACGGCGGCGGCTAAATCAGCGATCGCGCGTTGGAGCTCGACAGTCGGCCGCAGCCTTGGCGGCCGCCTATTGACGCAATCGGCCGGAGGTAGTTCCCTCAAAGCATGGCGATAACGTCGATTTCACGAGGTTCCGGTCGAACCTGGAGCGTGCCGAATCTGCTGACTTACGGCCGCGTCGCCGCGGTGCCGGTCGTTGTCGGTTGCCTGTTCTGGTCGGAAATCGCCTTGATGCGATGGGTCGCGCTTGGCATATTCATCGCCGCGGGGATCAGCGATTTTCTTGACGGCTATCTGGCGCGGATGCTGTCACAGCAATCGGCCCTCGGCCAGATGCTCGACCCGATCGCGGACAAGCTTCTCGTCGCCGCCGTCCTCATGATGCTCGTCGCAGACCACACCATTTCCAGCTACTCGCTTGGCGCGGCGATCGTTATTCTGTGCCGCGAAATCCTGGTTTCGGGACTGCGCGAATTTCTGGCCGAACTCAAAGTCTCGGTGCCGGTCAGCCGCATCGCCAAATGGAAGACCACGCTGCAACTCATCGCCCTGGGATTTTTGATCGCCGGGCCCGCCGGCGACGCGGTGCTACCGAGGACCACGCAAATCGGGCTGATTTTGTTCTGGTTTTCCGCGCTGCTCACGCTCTATACCGGCTGGGATTATCTGCGGGCCGGGATCAAGCATGTCACTGAAGATTAGACCGGGCGAGCGCATGCCGAACCGGCGCGGATTTTTCGGAAGCCGCCTTGCGGCAAACTCGCGGAGGAAAAAATAGCCGATGAAGGTTCTCTATTTCGCCTGGGTGCGCGAACGCATCGGACTTGCCGGCGAAGAAATATCTCCTCCGGAGGAGGTGACGACCGTGCGCGAGCTGATGGGCTGGCTGCGCGAGAAGGGCGACGGCTACGGCGCGGCTTTCGAGAATATGAATTCGATCCGCACCGCGCTCGACCGCACCCACGTTCGGCATGACGCTAAAATCGATGGGGCCGCCGAAATCGCCTTCTTCCCGCCGATGACCGGGGGATGACGATGCAGCCAGAAGGGCCGCTGACGATCGTGCGCGTCGAGGCGGCGCCTTTCGACGCCGCCCGCGAGACCGCGCGCCTGACGGGAGGGCGAACCGACATCGGCGCCGTCGTCACCTTTACCGGTCTTTGCCGCGACGAGGGCGGCGTCCTCAAAGCGCTCGAGATCGAGCATTATCCCGGCATGGCGGAGGAGGAGATCGGACGCGTCGTCAGCGAGGCTTTAAAGCGCTGGCCGCTCGCAGGCGTTGTCGTCGTCCATCGGCATGGCCAGATTACGCCCGGCGAGCCGATCGTGCTCGTCGTAACGGCGAGCCAACGCCGCCTCGAGGCCTTCGCCGCGGCTTCATTCCTGATGGATTTTTTGAAGACGCGGGCGCCGTTCTGGAAAAAGCAGATCCTCGCTTCCGGCGGCGCCGAGGCCGAATGGGTCGCGGCAAAAACGGACGATGACGTCGCGGCAGAGAAATGGCGCGCGTGAACGGGGCGGGCTAGCTCATTTCCGAACGCGCTTTGCGGTCGAGAAATGGCGCCTTCCAGCGCCGCCTCACGCCAACAGCCTCTGACTTAGGATCCGCGCAGGAATGTGACCGTAAAGACGACGTTCTTCCCGCCATAGCAACCGGCATTCGGCTGATTCGGGGGATCCGGGTAGAAATAAGCGTTCTTGCATTGCTTTTGAGGAGACCCGTTACAGGTTGCGGTCGGGACGCCACAGTTGCTCGGGTATTGCGCCGATCCGTAAGCGCCGCTCCCCGGCCCCTGACAGGTGTAGGTCGGCACGCCATTGCAGGTGAGTTGAACCGGCAGATTATAGGACGCGCCGCCTGTGTTGGCGCAGTGGTTTTGAGTCCATAGCGAGTCCGTGCAAAACGACGGAATGACGCTGATGTCGTACCACACACAGTTTCCGAGACCGAAACAGCCCCCGTTGCTGGCCGGTTCAAAATTCGTTTCGACCATGGTTTGGTGATTTGCTTGGGCGTCAAAACAATCCGCGGGCGCGGGCTGGTTCAACACGGCGCAAAAGCGCGTTTCCTGGCCGGTGCTGCGGACTTTGGCCGCGCAGGTGATCCCAGCGGGAATCATCACGCCCCCAGACGGAAGCGCGACGCAGCCCGCCCCCCAGGTAATCGGCCCACGCACATGAACCTTATTGGTGATTTTCACGGTGAAGCTGACATAGATCGGGACGACCCGGCCGTTGACGATGTGAACGGCGGTGGACTGGTCGCCCGCGGCTCCCGCTCGACACGTTTCGGCCGCCACAGCCTTGACCTGCGGATCGGAGATCGGAACGCTCTTCCCGGTCGGGTCTGCGAGTTGCGGATCGCCTATGCCGTCGCTAGGGCAGATCAACGTCAGATTAGTCTGCGCGGCCTCGACTGCCGGGGCGTTCGCCAATAGGCAGGCGATCGCAATCAGAAAAGCCATCGCCGCAAGCAAGGGCGGCGCAAGGCGCGTCGGCGTCGTAGTTGGCTCGCCAAGGCGGAGCACGCTTGCCGCGGCTGTGATCAAGGACTCGGCCATCATTCCAAATGCTCCGAATGTTGCGCGCCATGGGAAACGTCGCACGTCGAAGCAGATCACGCCGAAGATAGAAAAGTGCCTGCAATATCCGTCAAAGTTGAAGCAACGCGCTCTTCTGAAGCTTTAGCCGCGCCGGAACAGATGAGGCTCGGTCAAATAGCTGGCGAAGGCGACGAGCGCGAAAGCAAGCCCCGTCGTGCTCGTCAACGGCCAGCCACCTTTCGCGTAGGCAAAGCTCGACAGGGCGGATCCGATCGCGCCGCCAAGGAAAAATGCCGCTATGAAGATTCCGTTCAGGCGGCTTCTGGCTTCGCTTCCCAAAGAGAAAAGGACGCGTTGGCTCAGGACGAGATTGGCGGTGACGCCCATGTCGAGTACGATCGCGGCGCAAGCGAGGAGCACAACTGATCCCGCCTCGCCGCCGATCCCGGCCATCGCGAACGCGACGGCGACGGCGACGATAGCCGCGCCATTGACGATTTTTACGCCGCCGCGGTCGGCGGCGCGGCCAACGATCGGCGCGATGATCGCTCCGCCGGCGCCGACCAACGCAAATACAGCGATGCCTTGCTGGGAAAGGCCGAAACGCTGCCCTGCCAACAGCAACGGCGACGCCGTCCAGAACAGGCTGAAGGCGGCGAACAACGGCGCGTGATAGACGATCCGGCGGCGCAGAACAGGCGTCTTGCGGATCAACAAGACAAGCGAGTTCAGGGTCCCAACATAAGTCAAACCAGCGTTCGGGCGCCGGTGCGGCAACGCGCGCGACATGACCAGAGAAAGCGCCGCCATCACGCCGGCCGATCCGACGAATACGGCGCGCCATCCGAGCCAGTGGGTCACAAAGCTCGAGACCGGTCGCGCGAGCATGATGCCGACCATCAGGCCGCTCATGGCGTCGCCAACGACGCGGCCGCGCGTCGCGTCAGTGGAAAGATGCGCCGCGAACGGGACGATGATTTGCGCGGCGACGCTGGTGAGGCCAATCAGGAGCGAGGCGGCGAGCACTGCGCTCGACGAAGGCGCAAAAGCCATCCCAAGCAAGGCGATCACCGAAACAGCGAGGCATGCGGCGATGAGGCGCCGATTTTCCAGAATATCGCCGAGCGGGACCACGACAATGAGGCCGAGGCCGTAGCCAATCTGCGTAAAAGTCACCAGAAGCCCGACGGCTGACGGGTCCATCGCAAGCTCGGCGCCGATGACGCCGGCCACAGGCTGCGCATAATAAAGATTGGCGACGATCAATCCGCATGCCGCCGCCAGCAGGAGAGTGAGCCGCGGCGTCAATTCAGCTTTCTTCGCCTTTGATTGCACGTGCCTCCGACCGTAATAACGCCACTGACGGACCGGTTCGCTCTACCCTGACCGGCGCGCTATCGGCAATCGGGCTTTCGGCCGCAGGCGCGCACGATTACGTGAGTTAGAACAATTCGCACTCTCCCCAATCGGCGGCGCGCGCGCCGGCGTCGTCCGAAAGGGTCAAACGGGCGGCAAGGTCGGCCAGACTGACGAAGCGGGCAGCGGCGCTCGCGTCGACCAGCAATTGGTCTGGCGCGACGAGCGCCAACGCCGCGAGGAAATCGGCGAGAGCCTCGACTTTCTGGCGAATGTGATCGAGATCCTGGATCTGGCGCACGAGTTGCGCGTCGCTGCGCGCAGCCGCCAGAATCAGCGGCGCAACGAGCGTTTCGACACGCCCCAAACGCCCCGAGAGCTGACCCAGCTCGCGGCCGACCCTGGCGAGCAGCTCGCCCATTGGCGCATGCAAAGGTTCCGCCGGCCCGCCCGGCTTGCCATGTGCGTTCATATCAACAGTTCCGTCACAATCGAGACGAGGGCGGCTGGGCTTGGTGAGGATGCGCCCATTCAGAAGAACTCGACGCCTCCTCCGTTTGCCGCTCATGTCGGCGATAATATGGTGGCCCGGCGCCGGCTCGCGCTGCCTTCACGCAGAGCGCCGAACTCTGCGCCCGCGGCCGTCATTTCAATTTTCCCACCACGGCTTCGATCTGGGCTTTCAGCACGGGAATGGTGAAGGGTTTGGCGATGACATTGTTGACGCCGCTTTTTTGGGCCCGTTCGATCAGCTCCTTGTCCGCGCGCCCGGTAAGGAGAATGAAGGCTGCTTTGCGCGTCGGCTCGTAGGACCGGACGGCGCGCAAAAAAGCGATCCCGTCCATTTTCGGCATATTGAAATCGGAGATCACCAGATGCGGGGGCTTTGTGATCATGCTCTTGAACCCCTGCTCTCCGTCCGCGGCCATCTCTATTTCGCAAACGCCGAGTTCCTGCAGACCGCCGCGGATCAGCAAGCGGCTGGTCAGCTGATCGTCGACGATTAAGACTCGCATCGCTGCTGCGAAGGGCATCGGAACTCTCCTTTTTACTCGCCGCGAAGCAACGCTTACGCCGCGCAAGTGGCGCGCAATATTTCGCAAGCCACCTTATTCAACGGAACCTGCTTCTGGGTTGCGCCGATTTCAAAAGCGACCTTTGGCATTCCATAGATGAGGCAGGATAATTCGTTCTGCCCGAAAGTGGGCGCGCCCGCCTGGCGCATGGCAAGCAGGCCCTCGGCGCCGTCGCGGCCCATGCCGGTCAGAATGACCCCGACAGCGCGCGAGCCGAGGGCATTCGCGAGCGACTGAAACAGAACGTCGACGGACGGGCGGTGGCCATTGACCGGTTCGCCCTTCCGCAGGCGGCATCGCGACGGAAAAGAGCCCTCGACGAGTAAATGCGTCGCGCCGCCCGGCGCCAGATAAATATGCCCGGGCTCGAGCGCCGCGCCGTCGAACGCCTCGCAAATGGCCGGACGGCAAAGACGATCGAGACGATCGGCGAACGTCTTGGTGAAGGCCCCCGGCATGTGCTGTGTGATCACCGTTGGCGGGCTGTTCTGCGGGAAATGCGACAAAACCGAGGTGAGCGCCTCGACGCCGCCCGTCGACGCGCCGATCGCCACCACGCGGCCATCGCTGTTGTAGGGGCGTCCAGCCTCGAGGCGCGCGCTCGCCGAACTCCTCGACGCGATCGGCTGGGGTGCGCATTCGCCGTCCGGCCGCGGCTTTGACCTTGGCGACCAACGTCTCGCCGAATTGATCCCGCTCGCCAGAACTCGGCTTGCCGACGCAATCGAAGGCCCCCATTTCAAGCGCCGCGAGCGCGGCGTCGGCGCCTTCGCTGGTGAGGCTCGACACCATTATGACGGGAGTCGGGCGCAGCCGCATGATCTTGTCAAGAAATTGGAGGCCGTTCATCTTCGGCATCTCGACGTCAAGCGTGATGACGTCCGGATTCATCGCCTTGATCGCGGATCTCGCTTCGTGCGGGTCGGCCGCCTCGCCGATGACCTCGATCGCCGGGTCGCGACAAAGCATCGCGCGAATGATGCTCCGAACGGTCACAAAATCATCGACGATCAGAACGCGCACGGGCTTCATATGAGGGCGCCGTTCTTAAGGCGATAGGCCGTGACGCCCTCGCTTTCAAAAGCGGACGCGGCCGGGCCGGTCAGCCGTTCGGAATGGCCAATGTAGAGCCGTCCGCCCGGCGACAGCGCCGGCACGAATTTGCTCCAAAGCCGCATCTGCATCTCCTCCTCGAAATAGATCGCCGCGTTGCGGCAGAAGATCGCGTGGAAGCGACCCTTCATCGGCCACGCGCCAAACAAATTGAGCTCGCGGAAAACGACGAGATCGCGCAACTCGTCGGCGACGCAAACGCAACGCCCACCGAGCGCTCTATCGGTGGCCGGGAGGAGCCAGCGATGGCGCATTTTTGTGGGGACGGCTTCGGCGAAGCTTTCTGCGTAGACGCCCTCTTTTCCTTCAGCGAGCATGTTGGGATCAATGTCGCTGGCGAGCACTTTGACGTTGTAGCAGGCGGCGTCCGGCATCAGGGATAATATGACCATCGCCATGGAATATGGCTCCTGCCCGTTGGAGCAGGCGGCGGACCAGAGGCGCACGCGACCGCCGCGCCGGGCAGCTTCGAGCAGCGGCGGCAGGACGACCTGTTCGAGATGGGCGAAATGATGCGGCTCGCGAAAAAACCTGGTGACATTGGTGGTCAAGGCGGCGAGCATTTTTTGCCGCTCGTCGAGTCCTTCATCGCCCGCGACAAGGGCGCAATAATCGCGAAAGCTGGCGAGGCCCAGCGCGCGCAGCCGCTTGGCGAGGCGCGAATAGACGAGCGTCGCTTTCAATTCGGCCAGATAGATGCCGGCGTCCGCGTGCAGCATCGCCGCGATCTGGCGAAAATCATCTCGCGAGAGCACGAATTCGCCGGCCGAGAGATCGCCGCCGTCGGCTGTGGGCGAACCGGCGAACGAGGTCCCGCTCATGCCGCGTCCCGTTCGACCGACGGCAAGACATGATCGAGCGAAATCAAGCTGATCATGCGCTTGTCGATGGCTAGCACGCCGCGGACGAAGGTCTTCGCCATGTCGGAGGCGACATCGGGTGTCGGCTGCAGCAAATCATCGGTGACTGTCAAGATGTCGGACACCGCATCGACGAGAAGGCCCACGACCTGCTGCGCGATCTGCGCGACGATGATGACGTGCCGCGCCGTCGGCTCGGCGGAGGCGAAGCCAAGGCGCGCAGCGAGATCGACGATGGGCAGCACCGCGCCGCGAAGGTTGACGACGCCGCGCACGAAACTCGGCGTTTGCGGCAGCGCCGTCGCCGGCGTCCAGCCGCGAATTTCGCGCACTGACATGATGTCGACGCAAAATTCCTGCGCCCCAATGCGGAAAGCGACGAGTTCGCGCGCGCGCGCAGCGTCGGTCCTGCGGCGCGCTTGGTTCCTGTTGGGATCGGTCATGGCGTTCACCCGGCTGTTGCGAGAAAATGATCGAGGGCAGCGGCGTCCGTCCGAGAGCTGACGACGACGGCGTCGACATCAAGGATCAGCGCGACCCGGCCGTCGCCGAGAATGGTGGCTGCGGCGATGCCTGGCACGTGCTGATAATTCGCTTCGAGGCTTTTGATGACGACCTGGCGCTGGCCGAGAATGGCGTCGACCAACATCGCATTGCGCGCGCCGCCTTCGGATTCAACGAGCAGCGCGACGCCCGCCAGCGGATCGGCGTTGTCGCTGCGATAGCCGAGTTCGCGGCCGACATCGATCAGCGGCGTGAATTGGCCGCGAATGGCGATGACCCGCGCGCCGCCGCCAAAGCCGTGCACGTCGGCGATTTTGGGCTGCAGCGTCTCGACGATCGCGGTCAGCGGAACGACCAGCGTTTGGCCGGCGACGGTCACAACCATGCCGTCGAGCACCGCCAGCGTCAGCGGCAGGCTCATGGTGAATGTCGATCCCTGCCCCGGCTTCGAGGCGATCGAGATGCGTCCGCCGAGCGCCTGGATCGAACGGCGGACCACATCCATCCCGACGCCGCGTCCTGAAATGTCGGAGACGGTCGAGGCGGTGGAAAAGCCCGGCAGAAAAATCAGATTGTCGGTCTCGTCTTCAGTGAGGGCTGCGTCCGCCGCGATCAGCCCTTTACTTGCGGCCAGCGCCTTGACTTTGGCGCGATCGATGCCGGCGCCATCGTCGGAGACCTCGATGACGATGCGCCCCGAACGATGCAGCGCCGAAAGATGCACGACGCCTTCTTCCGGCTTGCCCGCCTTGACGCGCGCCTCCGGCGTCTCGATGCCATGGTCGATCGCGTTGCGGATCATGTGGGTCAGCGGATCGGCGATCCGCTCGATGACTGTCTTGTCGACTTCGGTGTTCTCCCCGTCGGTCACAAGACGCACCGATTTGCCGGTCGTCGTCGCCACCTCGCGGACGAGGCGCGGCATACGCTGAAATACCGATTTCACTGGCTGCGCCCGGATCGCCATCACGCTATCCTGGATTTCGCGCGTCAGCTGCTCGAGTTCGTCAAGGCCGGCGGCGACGCCGGAGGCGCGCGCGAGGCCCTCCTCCTGAACCCGCTGCGCCAGCATGGCCTGATTGATGACCAGCTCTCCGACGAGATTGATCAGGCGATCGACGCGGTCGAGGTCGACGCGGATCGACGCCGCGCTCTGTTCGGGCTTGCCCGCGTGGTCGGGTTTGCACACGAAGTCGAGGCGTCCCCGACGAATTCTGGTTGGCCGCATTTTTTGCCGCGAGTTGCCTTTCTCGCGGATTGGCGAGATCGGCGGTCCGACCCGTCGAGGCTGTGGCCTCGGATTGAACGCGCGGCGGCGTCGAGGCGGCCCGCTCCGCTTCGATATTGGTTTGCGTCCGGTCTCTCAAGGCGGCGATGTCGACGTCGTCTTGTTGGCCTGCGCCTGCCGCGATATCGAGGTCGCAATCCCATTCGACAAACTCGAATACCTCGCGGATTGCGGTCTCATCGTGAGTTGTCTTCAAATGAATGAGCCAAGTCAGATAGGCGCCCTCGGGGTCGAGTTCGGGCAGCAACGGAACATCGGCCGCATCGCAGACGATCGAGATCTCGCCAAGGTTCGAAAGCTCGCGCAGCAGCAACGCGCTTTCGTTCGCCTTGGCGTAGAGCGCTGGCTTTGGCCGGAAGCGGATTATAAATTCGCGCGGCTTGGCCGCCCGCCGTGCCTCGAGCTCGTCGAACAGGGATTGATCCATCAGCACGGGATTGAAAGCGATTTCCTCGCCGTCCGCTTCTTTCCCGGCATGGCCGGCGCTGTCGGAGGCGGCCGCTGAATCAAAGGCGGTCATCTCTGCGGCGAGCAACGCGATGCGCTGCGCGTCGATGCGCGTTTCGTCGCGCGCCGCCCGCACGAGGTCGGCGAGAGCGTCGGCCGTGCGGAGCATGATTTTCAAAAGGTCTGGCGTCGGCGCGAGCCTGCCCGCCCGCAAATGATCGAGAGCCGTCTCGAACACATGGGCGAAATGCACCAGATCTTCGAGGCTGAACGCGCCGGCGCCGCCCTTGATCGAGTGCACGGCGCGAAACACGGCGTTGACGGTTTCAGGGTGGCAGTCGCCATCGTCGATCGCGAGAAGGCCCGTCTCCAGCTCGGCAAGCTGTTCCTCGCATTCTTGGAAGAACGTCTGCTTGATCGCCGCCATCGCATCCATAAATCCGCATCCGTTTTCGAGTTCAAACCCGCTAGGGCTCCAGCGCGGAAAATCAGCTCGCAACGCGCCTTATGGCGGCGAGGAGCTTGACGGGGTCGAAGGGCTTGATGATCCAGCCGGTCGCGCCGGCGCGGCGCGCGCGCTTCTTCTTTTCGGAATCGCTCTCGGTCGTCAGCACCAGGATCGGCACCGCGCGATTGCGATTATTTCCGCGCACGCCCTCGATGAAGCCGAAGCCGTCGAGGCGCGGCATATTGATGTCGGTCACGATGACATCGGGGGTTTCGCCGAGCAGAACCTCGAGCCCGCGCACGCCGTCTTCGGCCTGCACGACGCGATAACCGGCGTCGGACAGGGCCAGCATCAGCATGTCTCGCATGGTTCGTGAATCGTCGACGGTGAGAATCGTCTTGCTCATTTCGAATGTTCCTGATCGATGAAATCGGCCAGCGAGAGCCCGAGCCGCCGCAACCATTCGATGAAATCTGGCGACGGGTTGACCACGGCGAGCGGGGTTTCGTCGGCTTTCCAAGTCATCGCTGCGGAGAGCAAGACTTGCAGGCATTGGCCGCCAAGCCGTTGAACGCGGGAGGCGTCGACGGTGACCTCTTCACCGCGATGGGAGAGGAATTCGGCGGCGAGCGGCAAGGCCGCATTTAGGTCGAGGATCGGCGCTAGCTCGATCTTACGCCCGGATTGCTCGCCGGGGTATTGCGTTGAGGCCATCAGAACTCCTCCCAGCCTTCTTCCGCGCTGGCGTCCGGCTTGCGCGCCGCCCCGCCGCGTCCACGTGAACCAAGCCTCTTTAGGGCCGGCCGCGCCGTTTGCGTCGAGGCCGCCGGCGTCCGCTTCGGCGCGCGCGGGCGGACTGGCTGAGAATTGGCGGCGCATCCAACTTTGAAGCCGGCGACGAGTTGCGCGAGTTCAGCGCTCTCCTGCCCCAACGAATGCGCGGCAGCCGCCGTTTGCTCGACCATCGCGGCGTTCTGTTGCGTCCCCTGGTCCAGTTGATTGACCGACGCGTTGACTTGATGGAGGGCGCACGCCTGTTCCTGCGCGCTGGCGGCGATCGAGCCGACGACCGTGTTGATCTCGGCGACATGAGCGACGATGCGGCCTAGCGCCTTGCCCGTCTCTCCGACGAGCTCGACTCCTTGCGCGACCTGCGCCGTCGACGCCGAGATGAGGCTCTTGATTTCTTTGGCCGCCTCGGCGGAACGCTGCGCCAAGGCTCGCACCTCGGAGGCGACGACTGCAAAGCCGCGCCCGGCGTCGCCGGCTCGCGCCGCTTCGACGCCGGCGTTCAAAGCGAGCAGATTGGTTTGAAAGGCAATCTCGTCGATGACGCCGATGATCTGGCCGATCTGCCGCGATGATTTTTCGATCTCGCCCATTGCCGTGATCGCTTCGCGCACGACCTCGCCGCTGCGATCGGCGTCCGACTTCGCCGTCGACACGACGTTTTGGGCGCGAAGCGCGCCATCCGCCGTCGTCTTGACGGTCGCGGTGATCTGATCGAGCGTCGCTGCGGTCTCTTCGAGGGCCGCCGCCTGGCCTTCGGTGCGGCGCGACAGATCATCGGCCGCGGCCGCGATTTCGCCGCTGCCCGAGGCGATGCCGTCGGTGTTCGCGCGGATGCCCAACATCGCGTTATGCAGCTTCTCGAGGGCGGCGTTGAAATCGGAGCGCAGCTGCGCCGTTTTCGGCGCGAATTGCGTTTCGATGCGGTAGACGAGATCGCCGTTGGCGAGCTGGTCGAGGCCCTCGGCCAGCTCTTCGATGGCAATCTGATCAAGACGCGCGGCTTCCGCCTCTTTGGCGGCGCGCTCCGCGTCCTCCTTTTGCCAGCGTTCGATCGCCTCGGCCTCGTCCGCGTCCCGCTTCACCTTTTTTAACGCTGCGGTCTTGAATGCCTGGACCGCGACGGCCATCGAGCCGATCTCGTCCTTTCGGCCAAGACCGCCAATCTCGACCGAAAGATCGCCTCCAGCCAGTTTATTCATGACGCCTGTCATCGCATTCACGGGGCCGGCGATGATGCGGCTCATCCACCAGCCGATCGACAGCGCGGCGATCATCGCCGTGACGCCGCCGGCGACGACGGTGGCGTTGAGGAGCGACATCAACTGGTCGAAGCGCGCCTGGGCGTCGTCGGACCAAGCGTTGACTTTGTTGCGAGCGTCGGCCGCAGCTGTTTTGAAGGCCGCCAATACTTCGGTCGCGTGATCCGACTTCGTCGGGTCCATAGCGAGGTCGGAGGTCGGGTTTTCACGCGCGAGGCGGACCGCCGGATCGGTGACGTCATGGCGAAACAGATTTCCGGTTTTTTCGACTCCGTCGATGGAGGCGAGAATATCGGGACGCATGGCGGCATATCCGCGGACTTGCGCTAAACGGTCCGAGAAGGGTTCGACGGCGGCGGCGTAGCTCGGAACAACACGATCGTTTCGAGTGGTCAGAAACCTGAGCGAGGCGCGTGATTCCTCGTAAACGGCGGCGATCGCCTGATTGAGATCATCGACCGCATGGTAGGACTTCGAATTGAGGTCTGCCGCGGCGCCGAGCGCGTTCAATGAGATGAAAAGCGCCGCGCTCATCACAGCGACCGTTAGCAGCACACAGGCAAAGCCGATGCTCAGCTTCCGCGCGATACTCAAGCTTGCAAGGGTCATTGTTGGCTCCAGAAAATTGCCGTCGAAAATTTTCAGCCCAAGCGACGCCGCCTCGAGCCGCCCGTCGCGCTCCGACAAGCGGGCGCATCGAGCGCTGCGCCCATTCCAACGAACGCCGCCTCGAGCGCCAAACCTCTCGTTCGCGCGCCTGAAGATTTGTTATGAGGTGAAACCTTGAATAAATGATCAACGACCAATGGTTAGTAAGTATATATTGTCGTTATAATTGCATTTTGCGTTTATTTTATTAAAATTATACGTATCTCTATTTTAAGCGGGCCTCCGTTTAGCGATCCAATCCGATTTTTTGTGAAGCAAGCCCTCATTCTGCAAATCATGGCGTCCCGCCCCCGGACTTCGGCCGCCACGCGCGCCCAACTCGAACGCGAAAAAACGCGCGCTTCATCCTAGCCTTGCAAATACCGCATTCCTGGGTACTGATGCCTTAAGGATGCATTGGTCTCGGACGCAATCGCGCAACCGGCGTGAGAATCGACAGCAGATCCTTCGATCTTCACAGAAATCGCAAGTCGCGAGTTGCAATGATAGCCGTTCAAGCTATAGTGATTCGTCGTAGGACGTTCGAAGACGTCGAAGGTCGTCACTACTTGATACAGCAAACATCGGCCGATCCGGTCAGAGATTGGTGGCTTCGCGCAGAGCTCGAGAGCTCCCGCAGAGAATGCCTACGCTTTCCGCAAATTTGCGCCTGACGAATACTTAACGGACAATAAATGAAACCTCCGCGGAAACACTTTGCGGTCGAGATCAAGCGATCTCGCCGCTCTCCAACGCCCTCCATGGACCTATTGGAGAAAGACCGAGCAGATCTTAGCCGGCCCACCCCTGCGTTTTTCAGCCAAGCCGATCTTCCTCCGCGCGTTGCGCCTGGTTCCGATTTCGCCGTCCCTGCCTTTCTTAAAACCGAAAAAGTGGCGGCCCGTACCGCCTCTGATTCGGCAGCGAAAGAAGCTGAGCTGGTGTTCGCCCCGAAATCCGCCGGGGAGGCCGGCGGTTCTGCCGACGGGCGAACGGCGCCGCAGCCGCGAATCTTGCCTAGTCTCGCGCCCGCGGAAAATCCGATCCCTGAACGCGGCGTGGAGCGCCTCCCGCAGGCGACATCCGAGCGACGCAAGCGTCGGAAAGACGCGTCTTCGGTGCCGCCACAGCCCTCCGCCGCAAAGGCTGATCGCGCGGAGGCGATCAAATCTCGGACGAAACGCGGCGCCCCCGTTCCCGCCAAAGAAGCAGCCAAGCGCAAACTGACGGCGGCGCCAAAACCTGCTTTTGCGACGCCAAGCGCGACGCCCGCGCCACCCGTTTCCGACATTTCCCAAACCGGCGAATCAGCCGCAAGGGACAAGCTTCGAGCCAGGCGCTGGGCCGGAGCGTGGCGCGACCGCGACAACGCCGCCGCGCTTCCGCCCGGTCAGCAATGGAAGCGCCGGCTGAACCCGCGCGCGTGGTAAGCTGCCGGAACATTTCAACCGGTCTGGCTCGGCGGCGGTTTTTGACTGCCGCAGCGTCACATCGGCGATATAAACGCTTCCCATTCGCGGCCGGCGCTGCTACATCGTCGGCGCGGGGTGGAGCAGCCCGGTAGCTCGTCAGGCTCATAACCTGAAGGCCGCAGGTTCAAATCCTGCCCCCGCAACCACTTTTACCGAACGAGCGAACTCTTCGCGAACGGCCCCCGGACGTGCCGCGTCTGCGTCTTCGTCCTGCGCTAGAAGGATCATTCTGGGGAGGTCGCCGACGAGTTCGACGTCGAGGCGGCCCTCTACGGTCGGCCGGAAGATCACCTGATCGATCAACGAGCGGACGATTTCCACGGCCTCCGAGCGCGTGGCCTCTTCTCGCAAGAGGGTCTGCAAGGAAGCGACCTTCCGCCGGTAGGCGTCGGCAAGATTGGGATGGAAACGCACCGGCTCGTCCTGGATTCCCGCGCATTCTTCCGCGACTTGGCGCTTGCGTTCCTCGAAAGCCTCCAGCTTGGCCTGAACAGTCGGACCGCGCAGATCCCCGGACGCGACGGCGTCGAGCAGGTTATCGATCCGACGCTCGAGATCCTTCTGTTCCCGCACGAGCGCTTCGCGCCGGCGATCGCGATCGCGACGGCCTCGATTGATCTCCTCGTTGAAGGCTCGGACAAACTCGCTGACGAGATCGGGCGCCATCAGCTGGCGCTGTAGAGCATCGATAATCCAGGTCTCGATTTCGCTTCGACGAACGCTCGCGCGATTGACACATGTTCCTTGCCTGCGGGCGGCGGAGCAGGCGATATAGTCCTTGCCGATCGGCGCGGCTGCCCCGCCGCAAACGCCACAAACCGTTTTTCCGGTTAGCAAATGGCGAGGGCGGCGGTGGGTCCAGAACTCGGTTGCGCGCGCCTTGACGACCGGGCCGCTGGTCCTGATGGCGACGAGCCGCGTCTGGGCGCGGTTCCAGAGATCATCGTCCACGATTCGCAGGCCAGGCGCATCGCGACGAATCCACTCCTCGAGCGGATTGAGGCGCGAAACGCGCCGTCCCGTCGCTGGATCCTTGCTATAACGCAATCGATTCCAGATGATTCGGCCGATGTAGAGTTCGTTGTGGAGGATGCCTGTGCCGCGGAGGGCATGTCCGCGGATCGTCGTGTCGCCCCAAGGTCGGCCGCCGGGCCCAGGCGTTCCCCCTGGTTGAGTTCGGTTGCGATTCGGCGTGGACTTTTTCCCGCGGCGAAGTCTGCAAAAATGCGGCGAACCACTTCCGCCTCGGCTTCGACGATCTCGCGACCGCCGCGCTCGCCGTTCATGCTGCGGAGGACTGCATAGCCATAACAAAGTCCCCCTCCCGACCGGCCCTGCTCGACGCGTCCGCGCAGCCCGCGGCGCGTCTTCTCGGCGAGGTCCTTGAGGAAGAGCGCGTTCATCGTGCCTTTCAGGCCGACGTGCAACTCGGTGATTTCTCCCTCCGCAAGCGTCACGATGCGAACGCCTGCAAAGCTCATGAGCTTAAAAAAGGAGGCTATATGCTCCTGGTCGCGACTGATGCGATCGAGCGCCTCAACGAGCACGATGTCGAATTCGCCGTTCCGCGCGGCGTCGAGGATCTTCTGATAGCCAGGGCGCAGATTGCTTGCGCCGGACATGCCGCGATCGGCGTAGGTCGCGACAAGCAGCCACTTTTCTCGGACGGCTCGCTCCGTGCAAACGAGGATTTGATCTTCGATCGACGCCGCGCGCTGCAGGTCGGACGAATAGCGGGCGTATATGCTCACCCGCATGTTGGCTCCTTGATTTCGCGACGCTTGGGTCCCTTGCTGCGCGCGGCGGGAGCGCCATTCAAATCAACTGTCGCTTTTCCCTGCAATGCGCGCTCCCCGACTTTCGAAGCCTTTGCATTCCCCGCCAAGGGCCGCAGCCTGTTTTTGGTCAGGTCTCGGTTCTGGGCGAGCCGCTGGCTCGCCTTGATTCCGTTGGCCAGATTGTAATGTCGCTCGCCGATCTCGGGCGAGGCATGCTGCAGCATGCCAGGAATGAGGCCGATTTGCTCCGGGGCGTCCATCGCGAGATAGGTGGCGGCCGAACGCCGGAAATCATGCAGGCACATGTCCCGGCCGAACCGCTTCAGGAGACGCGCGCGGGCGATGTCGTAGAGGCGGCCGGCCGACAAAGTCCCATGGCGGTACGACGCCCACAATCCGTCATTGCGGTGAGGCCCGAGCAGACGCGGACGTATGTCTTTAAGATAGCGCTTCACATAAGGGACGAGTGGCGCCGGCACGGGGAAGCTCTCGGAGCGTTTGGACTTGGTGTCGGCGGCATGGAGAAGCAGGTTGATGTCGCCGCCGTCGATCTCGATATGCCGATTGACCGTCAGGGCCGCCAGGCTCCGTCGCCGGATCGGCCAGAGGCTGAGCAGAGCAAGAATCAACCCGTCCCGGTACTGCAGTTCGCGCGTTCTGTGGCTGGTGGCCGGCATGATGACAGCCTTGTCCATCAGTTCGATGCCGAAGTCGAGCGTCTGACAGGGCGGCGCGAGCCGATCGAAACGGTCGTTTGGCTGCGCCCTGGCGAGGAGCCGGGCTTTGATCGCGGCAAGCCATCGCCAGTCGCGCTCGCCGGCGATCAGGCGGCCTGTATAGCAAAGGCTATGGATCATCTGCGCGACCGAGGACGGACGCATATCCAGGCTGAGATTTGCGACGAAGTCCCGTACGCGTTCGAGCGTAATGCGATCTGCCGGCAGCTTTAGAAGGTCGTCGGGGTGGGCGGCGTTCAGGAACCCTAGCCAACGACTGTATCCCATTCGGATGCTAGTTCGGGTGCCGTGCGCCAGGTGCGCCCCAGATCCATTTGTTTCGTCGAACAAATCGCCGGCCGAGAAGGCCGCCTCGAACGCGCGACGATCCGCGGCCGGCCATTGAATCTCGGGAAGATGCTTCATGAGGCGCTCCCCTTCTCCCGACGTCGAGCCGGCTTGACCGCTTTTTTCGAGCCGGCCTCGTTGCCGAGGCGCGCCTGCTGGAGCCTTTCGCGCTGCCCGAAGAGATGTTTGCCCCAGGCCCGGCCGGCGCGGCGGCTGCCGGAGCCGGCATAGATTAGCGTGGTTTTGGCTGACGAGTGGTGAAGAATCGCCTGCGCCGTCTGGTGGTCTTCGGGATTCGCTTCGAGATAAACGCTCGCTGCGAAGTGGCGGAACTGGTGCGGGGTCATGTGGACCCCGACGTGCTTCGCCACCATTTCGGTGATCTGCCGAGAGAGCGTATGCTGGCTCTTGCGCTCGCCCTCTTCCGTGACGAACAGAAATCCGTTTGGATCGGCGCCGATGCGCGGTAGCAGGCGACGTCGATACCACCGGAGCCGCCCCGCGACATCCGCCGGAATCTCGACCGTCAGATCCTGACGCCTGGCCTTGGTCTCCTCGGCGGGAATGTGCAACAGCAATGAGCCCTTTGGCCCATCCGGCTCCAGGAAGTGGCGGCGCCAATGCAAACTGCTCAGATTCTTGGGGTCGGAGCGCGCATGCCAGTTGAATGTCGATCGCAATCGCAATTTGCGCTTCGACGAAAGGCAGCCGAGGCTTCCCGGTTTTGGACTCCGCCCTGGCGAGCAATGCTTCGGGCAGAAACAGAAGCTTGGCGCGGAGCCCTTCCGATTCGAGCTGGCGCAAGAGCGCCTTGTTCTTCGCCGTCAGATCGAACGGGATGGGCGGCAACTTGGCCGCGAGGGCCTTGAGTTCGGCCACCCGCTCCGGCGAGGCGTCCACGTGATGTTTGGCTACTTGGACCAGCGTTTTGGCGAGGCCAACGGCGAAGGCGCTCGGTTTTCCATCCCGCGCGCCATGGTAATGACGCAGAATAGTTTTGAAGCGCTCTCGCTCGACAAGGTCCGCGAGTGAAGCGACGTTCGCTGCATCGATCCCCGATTCGACGAGAACCGACGCCGCCAGGCGCAGGTGCTCGCCTTGCTGCCGCAGCGTTTTTGGCGCCAGGGGGCGGCGCGGCGCCGCGGCCGCCTCGTCGAATAGATCCACATCGGCGCGCCCGGCGAGATAGGCTTCGGCGTCGCGTCGGAAGCTTTCGCTGAGATCGTCCCAGGCGAGCCGCTTGCGGGGCGCCCTGAGGGAGATGCGCGATAGCTTGATCTTCGACCAGCCACCGACCGTCGCGCCGGCTTCGTTCCAGAGAAGGGGCGTCCTGCGCGCGACGTCGCGCGGCTTGGGGCAATGGGTGCGGGTCTCCAGCCAGATCGAGAACTGCTTCACAGAGTCGTCGGTCACCGCGTCAGGGGAGATTGCGTTCATGGCGCACCAGTTCGCGAACGCGGCGAGACCCTCCCCGAGCCGCCTGTCCGCGCCTATGCCTTGCAGGAGGGGCGCCCAGTCCGGATGACTCCGGGCAAATCCCCGGCCCATGTCGTCGAGCGCGCCGGCTTGCCGCAGGGCGGCCGCCAAGAGGCTTCTGAGGTTTGAGAACGTCTTGGCGCTGACGCCAAATTTCGCCGGTCGGATCCTGCCCAACGCCGCTCGCAACGCGCAGGCGTCCGCCGGCATGGTCGGCGGCGAGCAGCCCGCCATCTCGCAGAGGCGGTTGATCGACGAGATCATATCGCGGCGGCGTGCGGGGACGAGATCGGCCGAAGCGACAATTGCGAGCACGTCCGCCAGTGTATTCGGTTTATCGTTCAGGGTTGCCATTTTCGCCTCTAAGTCTCATGATTGGTTAAACGCTGA
Organism: uncultured Alphaproteobacteria bacterium; assembly: GCA_963789645.1. Lineage (GTDB taxonomy): Bacteria > Pseudomonadota > Alphaproteobacteria > Rhizobiales > Beijerinckiaceae > Methylocapsa. The sequence goes on from CAWBLM010000016.1 coordinate 502,179, forward strand.
CAAGACTGGTTAAAAGGGTGCATTCGGGAAACGTATCATGAAATAGATGGAACGATTACTTTGAGTACGTTTTCCCGATGCTGCCTTAAGGTCTTTATTTTCTCTATCGTTTCTCGGGATCGACCTCGCTCAAGCTCGCTTCGGCCGGCGCGCGGGATTTTGGACTGTTTCTTTCAGCGCCAGGCGCAAGCCGCCCGCTTCCGCCGCCAGCGGCGTTGGGCCGGCGGCCCACCGCCGTGCTCTCACCGCGCAGACGCGCGATCTCATCGGCGCGCAATATTCTCGGCCGGCATCCCTTCCGATCGTCGGCTCGAGGCCGTTCGTAGTCTCAGGCCGAGCCGGTGTCTGGCCCAGAGATTCGCGGGCAGTCTCCCGCGCCAGCAGGCGCACGAGGGCGATCAGCGCATCGGTCGCCGCCGTCCGATTCGTTTCGGGTGTTGTTGCGCCACGCGTTCGCATGTCGGCTGCGTAACCCGAGTTGGCGGGTGAGCTCGCATGGCCAAATCGTTGTCAATTTTGCGGGTGCGCGCCCTTTAGCACCGTGCGCGCTCGGCTGCGCCAGGCGTCCTCTGAAAATTCCAACTGTAAGGGCCTGCCCGACGCCGCGAAAAAGCGAATGAGGGGGCCGGCGGCGATCCCCTCATCGGGCCGGTTGGCGCCGCCGACGGAGGTCGCGGGCTCCTTGCCGGTAATGGTGCGGTAGACGCTCATCATCGCTGCGACCCAGTCGTTGATCGCCATATCGCCGCGATTGCCTTCCTCCACTGCCAACTTGCCGATTTCGGCGGTCACGTCCGCCGCCTCCTCTGCGCGGCGGCTCAACTCTGCCGCCGCGGCGACGGCTTCCATGATCTCCACCAAACGGGCTATTCGTCCCGCCGCTTCCACGACAAGCGCCGGGTCGCGCCCTTTCAGCAAAATCAGGGCGTCGAAAATCTCGGGATCGCCAGGACCATCTACTGCCTCATCGAGGTCAACGACGCCCAGGCTCTTCAAAAGCCGGTGGCCTGTTTTCGCGATTTGATCGAGCTTCCGGCGCAAGCTGGATGGAGCGGCGCGGTCCGGACGGTTGCCGTCCAGCCAATACCAACGGGCGGCCGCCTCGAACAGCTTCGCATGTTTCGTGATCTCCTCGACATCGACGCCAATGGCGGCGGCGATCTGCTCGAAATCGTGTTGCGTGTATAAGGCCGTCTGCGAGCCGGGTTTTGGAGCTGGACTGAATTGCCGCTTCGCCATGATGACCTCCAGTCTCACCAAACACCGCTTCTCAATGTCCGCAAAGCCACAAAAAAGCCAATTCGCGCAAAGCGCGGAAACGGTTGCCCAACAGCTAAGGCAGCTTTTGCCCTCCGAAGGCAGAGGCCAGGGGTTCGAATCCCTTCGGGTGCGCCACCGCAATTAGCTGATTTAACTTACTAACTTCGTTTCGATGGATCGGCCAAATACGAGCTGGCTGCTGGGGGTAGCACCGGGGTAGCACGGGCCGAAAATTGGTAAGGGTCAGCTTATAGGATGATCCGCCGGTATGGCGGAAATTACCGGATGGTGAGATAGGAGGGAGGCGACGATATCGCGGTTCTCGGGATCGATTTGGGCAAGACTATCTGCAATTTGGTAGGCTTCGACGACTTTGCGGCGGCGGATAAAGCGCGAGGGCCTTCAGCTTTGCCGAGCGGCTGGCGTCCTCGTGCATTGTCGAGATGGAGGCCTGCTGTGGCGCGCATCATCTCGACCGATATTCGTGGCCTGCGGGCACGAGGTCCGATCGACGCTGGGGTTCGTCGGGGACGCGGCGATCCAGGCACTGGGCGAAGGACGCCGAGTTTTGATTCCGCCATGCAGAGGTTCGAATCCTCCCGCCCCAGCCACGCATTCCTGTGATTTCAGACAGATTGCGAGTTCCGACGATGTCGGCCATGCATTCCAATCTGAAGCCGGCCACCTGTTCCAATCTGAAGCCGGCCAGCGTTCCGATTTGATGTCGGCCACCGGCGTCTTGCTTCCGCAGGTCGGATTGGATGATGTTTTGATCGATGGCGTCGGTCAAGTGGTCGTCGTCAAGATGGCGGCGCTCTTCGAGCTTTTTCAATTTCAAAACAGATGAACATGTCCGCTTCTGTGTCTGCTGTTCTCCTTGTGGGCGGGGTGGGCGGTCCGCAGGGCCGTCCATGCCGTCCACAGGTTTCATGGCGGGCAGACAGAGGGCGCCCGCTTCGCCTCACGATGAAGAATGCTGTTTGCGCAGGCTTTCACCAGAGAGATCGATCCGATAGGCGTTGTGGATCACCCGATCGAGGATCGCGTCCGCAAGCGTTGGAACGCCGATCATATCGTGCCAGCGGTCGACCGGTATCTGACTGGTGATCATGACAGAGCCGGCGTCGTAACGATCCTCGACAATTTCGAGAAGGTCGCGCGCCTGGTCTGGGGTGAGCGTTTCCGGTCCCCAGTCGTCGAGGATGAGCAGCTTGGTGCGGGCGATTGCGCGCAGGAGCTTACTGTAACGCCCATCGCCACGCGCCAGCGCCAGATCGGTGAAGAGCCTCGGCATGCGGTGGTAGAGGACGGACACGTCCTGCCGGCAGGCTTTCTGGCCCAGCGCGCAGGCGAGCCAGCTCTTGCCGAGACCGCTCGAAGCAGCGACATACTGCCGGGTATCAGAACCTCGAGGGAAGAATCCATTATCGGTTTCATCCGCGCTTCGGTGAGATAGTCGTTCTTGTGCGGCGCCATCGCTTTCAAGGCGCGGAGGTCTTTGTCATCCAGCAGGGCGATGGGACTTTGGCGCATATACCTTGCTGGATGATGCGCGAGGACGCGGCGCACTTCGAACTCCGGCCTCAACCACGGATTCCATTGGATACATTCCGCGACCTGCGGATCGAGCTCAACGCGCTTCTAGACTTTCTCCAGTCGGAATCGGAGACAGGAGAAGCTTCAGATGAGGCGCGCACAGCAAGAACGGCAGCCGGACTTATTCGAAAGCGACGAACCTCCAATCGCCTTGCCACTCGATCAGACCAAGAGCCTCGTGGAGATGGTCCGGGGGCTTCTGATCGAGATTGCGGCGATATCGAAGGTCGAGGAGGCCGGCGATGACGAAGATCACGCCTGATCATCTTGCGCGCAGCGCCTTTGTCTATGTTCGCCAGTCAACAGCGGATCAGCTGCTCCACAACCATGAGAGCCGCCGTCGTCAATATGCCCTGGCCGATCGCGCCCGCCAATATGGCTGGCAGGACGTGGTCGTGATCGATGATGATTTGGGGCGTTCCGGCTCGGGAGTTAGTCGACCCGGGTTCGAACGGCTCTTGGCGGCGATTTGCGAAGGACGAGTTGGAGCAGTCTTCGCAATCGAAGCGTCGCGACTGGCGCGCAACGGTCGTGACTGGCACACGCTGATCGAGTTCTGCGGCCTCGTCAACGCGATCATTCTGGACGAGGACGGCGTCTATGATCCCCGCCTTCCGAACGATCGCCTGCTGCTCGGCATGAAAGGCACGATGAGCGAACTGGAGCTTTCGATTCTTCGACAGCGCTCACTCGAGGCGTTGAAGCAAAAGGCGCGACGCGGCGAACTGTTCCTGACCGTCGCAATCGGTTACGTGAAGGTGAGGCACAATCGGATTGAGAAGGATCCAGACCTGCGGATACGTGAAGCCATCGATCTGGTGTTCCGGAAATTCTCGGAGTTCCAGAGTATCCGGCAGGTGCATCTCTGGCTGCGGCGGGAGCGGATCGATCTACCCGCAGTGGAATACACAACTGTCGACGGCCGTCGCATCGTCTGGAAGCTCCCGGTATACAACACGGTCCACCATATTCTGACCAATCCTCTCTATGGTGGGGCCTATGCTTTCGGGCGCACCGGCAGCCGCATAACGATCGAGGACGGCCGCAAACGTATCGTGCGCGGGTTCAAGCGTGAGAGATCTGAATGGGACGTCTTGCTCACCGGCCATCACGAAGGGTATCTCTCGTGGGCGGAGTTCGAGAGGAATTCAGCGGCTGATCGCCGATAACGCCAATGCCAAAAGTCTTCTGTCGCGCGGCGCCGTCCGGCGGGGCGAGACGCTTCTGGGCGGCCTTCTGCGCTGCGGTCATTGCGGCCGCAAGCTACATGTCGCCTACGGCGGCGCGTCAGGCGATGTCGGCCGCTATCATTGCAAGGGGAGCTTCGTGAACCACGGAGGAGATCTTTGCATCTCCTTCGGTAGTTTGCGAGTTGACCAGGCAGTCGGAGCCGAAGTCGTCCGTTTGCTGAAGCCGTTCGGCGTCGAGGCGGCGCTGCAGGCGATCGAGCAACGAACTTTCGAAGCTGCGGAGAAGCGCCGACAGGTCGAACTGTCGCTGAAGCACGCGCGTTATGAAGCGGCGCACGCCCGCCGGCAGTACGATGCCGTGGATCCAGACAACCGCCTCGTCGCGAGCGAACTCGAACGCCGATGGAACGACAAACTCATCGACGTGCGCCGGCTCGAAGACGAACTCAACGAGCTCGATCAGCACCGCTCACCAGTTCTCGACGAGCAAGAACGCGAGCGCCTCATGCTTCTTGGCGCCGATATGGAGATAGCCTGGTCACATCCGGCGGCGACCATGGCGACGCGCAAGAGGATCGTCCGTACGGTGCTACGCGAGATCATCGTGCGGGTCGAGGATGGTTTTGTCGATATGGTGCTGCATTGGCAAGGTGGCGATCATACTGCGCTGAAAATCAAGAAAAACGCATGCGGTAAACACCGCTGGACCGTGGAGGAAGACGTCGAGGTTCTTGTTCGGGAATTGGCGCGATTGATGCCAGACCGCGCTATAGCGCCAATTTTGAACCGGGCTGGCAAGCTCACAGGCCGCCAGAATGGTTGGACGCAGAGCGCGGTCTGCACATTGCGTAATCGTATGGGCGTCGAGGTCTATCGGGAGGGAGAACGTGGGGAGCGTGGAGAAGTGACGCTCAACGAGGCGGCGGCTGTCCTGCAAGTGAGCGCGATGACGGTCTTGCGCCTGATCCGGAACGGCACATTGCCCGCCCGGCACCTTTGCAAAGGGGCCCCATGGGTCATCAAAGCGGCGGATCTCGGGAAAGCCACGGTGCGGGCCGAAGCCCAAGATCGGCGCAGAAAGCCGCTAACTGAAAATCCTGATCAACACACCCTTATTTTCCAATGACATCGCGAGGTGAGCATTATGAATTGGGATCGGTTCCGCCGATAAAGATGCCGTTGCGCTTGGCGTCCAGGAAGGCGCCGGTCGCGAGCTCGCGAACCTGCCCCTGATCCACGGGTGTGTCGGCGAAGACGAAGCTGTCGAGATCCTTCAACACCGGGAACTTGGCGCCGCTGATGCGATAGCTGATTGATCGCGCCTGACGGTGCGTATGCTCGGCCCGGATCAGGGCGGCGATGAGGGGATAGATCTCGTCACGCCTGGCCAGACCCTTGCCGGCAATCTCGTCGAAGCTGGCGCGCATGCCGTAGAGCTTGAGCTCGCTCATGGCCTCGAGGATCTCATGGCGTTCCATCAGGCCACCTTCCTTATGCTGTCGTAGCGGCAGCAATCGGCCGTGGGTTCGATCTTCAGGCGGAGCGCATCGGGCGTGGTGATGCTGGGCGGCGCCGCTGGCTGTCGCTGGCGCGCCAGGACGGTTAGAATCACGTCGCCGCTGGCGACGCCGGCCTCCAGGGCTTCGGCGCAGGCCGCCTCGACCGCGGCCAAGCCATGGTCGAGCACCGCGCCCAGCACCTTGACGAACTGACGATCGCCATCGGCGTGGCTCTTCAGCTTGGCGCGAACCTGGGCCAAGGCCGGCGGCAGGTCCCAGTCCTTGAAGGGGGCGCCGTTGCGCAACGCCCCGGGCTTCTTCACCAGGACTGGCAGATAATGCCAGGGATCGTAAACGATCTGATCGCGCCGGAACTGGCGCGGATGGTCGGCGACGATCTCGTCGTTGAAGAGGACTACGATGCGCTCGGCATGGGAGCGCACCAGCACCATCCGGCCGGCGGCGCGCGCATCCACGCTGTAGCGATTGTGATCGGCCATGATCAGGCAGGTGGTGCTGGCCCGGACTGCCTTCTCGACGAAGCCGTCGAACGAGCCGCGCAGCTCCATCAGGCTCGCCCGTTCGTCCTGGAACACTTCCCAGATGGTCCGATCCCTGAACTCCGGGTGTTTGGTGCGCTTGGCGTAAGCGATGCATTGATCTTCCAGCCACGCGTGTCAATGGCGCGCGGAATCTCCCCATTTTTGGCGAAGTAAAATTCCCCAGTTTGGCGGGTGGGACGATTAGCCGTCGTTATGATCGAGGCCTCCGCTTTTCGGCCGTCCGCGACGTTTGAGAGTCGGAGGGATCGGCGTTGGTTGGATGAGGCCTTTCGATCGGATGTTTTCCGGGACGAGATCGGCGTGCTCGCGAAGGCGATAGCTCGCGCCTTCGATCTGGATGACCGTCGCATGGTGAAGGACGCGATCAAGCAAGGCGGTTGCGACGACGGGGTCTCCAAAAACATGTCCCCATTCGGAAAATCCGCGATTTGAAGTGAGGATCATGGCGCCCTTTTCGTAACGGGCGTTGACGAGCTGGAAGAAGAGATTGCCGCCGCCCGCAATGACCGGGAGGTAGCCGATCTCGTCGACGATGAGCAGGGCGAAGCGGCGGAAGAACCTGATTTTCTCGCGCAAAAGCCCCTCGCGCTCCGCTTTGGCGAGGGCGCCGACGATATCGGCGAGGCTGCCGAAGTAGACGCTGCGTCCGGCCTTCACGGCTTCGACGCCGAGCGCCAGGCTCAAGTGGCTTTTGCCGGTTCCAGGCGAAGCAGCGACATACTGCCGGGTATCAGAACCTCGAGGGAAGAATCCATTATCGGTTTCATCCGCGCTTCGGTGAGATAGTCGTTCTTGTGCGGCGCCATCGCTTTCAAGGCGCGGAGGTCTTTGTCATCCAGCAGGGCGATGGGACTTTGGCGCATATACCTTGCTGGATGATGCGCGAGGACGCGGCGCACTTCGAACTCCGGCCTCAACCACGGATTCCATTGGATACATTCCGCGACCTGCGGATCGAGCTCAACGCGCTTCTAGACTTTCTCCAGTCGGAATCGGAGACAGGAGAAGCTTCAGATGAGGCGCGCACAGCAAGAACGGCAGCCGGACTTATTCGAAAGCGACGAACCTCCAATCGCCTTGCCACTCGATCAGACCAAGAGCCTCGTGGAGATGGTCCGGGGGCTTCTGATCGAGATTGCGGCGATATCGAAGGTCGAGGAGGCCGGCGATGACGAAGATCACGCCTGATCATCTTGCGCGCAGCGCCTTTGTCTATGTTCGCCAGTCAACAGCGGATCAGCTGCTCCACAACCATGAGAGCCGCCGTCGTCAATATGCCCTGGCCGATCGCGCCCGCCAATATGGCTGGCGGGACGTGGTGGTGATCGATGATGATTTGGGGCGTTCCGGCTCGGGGGTCAGTCGACCCGGGTTCGAACGGCTCTTGGCGGCGATTTGCGAAGGACGGGTTGGGGCGGTCTTTGCAATCGAGGCTTCGCGACTGGCGCGCAATGGTCGTGACTGGCACACGCTGATCGAGTTCTGCGGCCTCGTCAACGCGATCATTCTGGACGAGGACGGCGTCTATGATCCCCGCCTTCCGAACGATCGCCTGCTGCTCGGCATGAAAGGCACGATGAGCGAACTGGAGCTTTCGATTCTTCGACAGCGCTCACTCGAGGCGTTGAAGCAAAAGGCGCGACGCGGCGAACTGTTCCTGACCGTCGCAATCGGTTACGTGAAGGTGAGGCACAATCGGATTGAGAAGGATCCAGACCTGCGGATACGTGAAGCCATCGATCTGGTGTTCCGGAAATTCTCGGAGTTCCAGAGTATCCGGCAGGTGCATCTCTGGCTGCGGCGGGAGCGGATCGATCTACCCGCAGTGGAATACACAACTGTCGACGGCCGTCGCATCGTCTGGAAGCTCCCGGTATACAACACGGTCCACCATATTCTGACCAATCCTCTCTATGGTGGGGCCTATGCTTTCGGGCGCACCGGCAGCCGCATAACGATCGAGGACGGCCGCAAACGTATCGTGCGCGGGTTCAAGCGTGAGAGATCTGAATGGGACGTCTTGCTCACCGGCCATCACGAAGGGTATCTCTCGTGGGCGGAGTTCGAGAGGAATCAGCGGCTGATCGCCGATAACGCCAATGCCAAAAGTCTTCTGTCGCGCGGCGCCGTCCGGCGGGGCGAGACGCTTCTGGGCGGCCTTCTGCGCTGCGGTCATTGCGGCCGCAAGCTACATGTCGCCTACGGCGGCGCGTCAGGCGATGTCGGCCGCTATCATTGCAAGGGGAGCTTCGTGAACCACGGAGGAGATCTTTGCATCTCCTTCGGTAGTTTGCGAGTTGACCAGGCAGTCGGAGCCGAAGTCGTCCGTTTGCTGAAGCCGTTCGGCGTCGAGGCGGCGCTGCAGGCGATCGAGCAACGAACTTTCGAAGCTGCGGAGAAGCGCCGACAGGTCGAACTGTCGCTGAAGCACGCGCGTTATGAAGCGGCGCACGCCCGCCGGCAGTACGATGCCGTGGATCCAGACAACCGCCTCGTCGCGAGCGAACTCGAACGCCGATGGAACGACAAACTCATCGACGTGCGCCGGCTCGAAGACGAACTCAACGAGCTCGATCAGCACCGCTCACCAGTTCTCGACGAGCAAGAACGCGAGCGCCTCATGCTTCTTGGCGCCGATATGGAGATAGCCTGGTCACATCCGGCGGCGACCATGGCGACGCGCAAGAGGATCGTCCGTACGGTGCTACGCGAGATCATCGTGCGGGTCGAGGATGGTTTTGTCGATATGGTGCTGCATTGGCAAGGTGGCGATCATACTGCGCTGAAAATCAAGAAAAACGCATGCGGTAAACACCGCTGGACCGTGGAGGAAGACGTCGAGGTTCTTGTTCGGGAATTGGCGCGATTGATGCCAGACCGCGCTATAGCGCCAATTTTGAACCGGGCTGGCAAGCTCACAGGCCGCCAGAATGGTTGGACGCAGAGCGCGGTCTGCACATTGCGTAATCGTATGGGCGTCGAGGTCTATCGGGAGGGAGAACGTGGGGAGCGTGGAGAAGTGACGCTCAACGAGGCGGCGGCTGTCCTGCAAGTGAGCGCGATGACGGTCTTGCGCCTGATCCGGAACGGCACATTGCCCGCCCGGCACCTTTGCAAAGGGGCCCCATGGGTCATCAAAGCGGCGGATCTCGGGAAAGCCACGGTGCGGGCCGAAGCCCAAGATCGGCGCAGAAAGCCGCTAACTGAAAATCCTGATCAACACACCCTTATTTTCCAATGACATCGCGAGGTGAGCATTATGAATCGGGATCGGGCGGCCCGATGAGATGCAAAACCTCGGCGCGGTCGATGAACCGCAGCTCGGCGAGCGCCATGACGCGGTTCTTGTCGAGCGAGGGCTGGAACGAGAAGTCGAAGCCGGCGAGCGTCTTGATGGCGGAGAGCCGCGCCATGACGAGCGCCATCTTGATGCGGCGGTTCTCGCGCAAGGCAAGCTCCTCGGCGAGCAGCGCGTCGATGGCTTCGAGCGCATTCATTTCGCCGCGCTCGATCCGGCGCACGGTGGCGTCGAGGATTTCGATGGCGCGCGGCATTTTCAAGCCGACCAGGCTCTGCTTGATGCGGTCGACGACGGAAAGGATGATCTCGGCATGCGCGGTCATCGCATCCTCCCCTGGCTGGCGAGGCGGCGGCCGACGGCCTCATAGAAGTCGAGGGAGCGGCGAACGACCTGATCGCCGGCGCGGCGAATGACGATGGGCTCGCCTTCAACCGGCCGTCGGCGCGGCGGCAAGGGCTTGCGATGAGCCGGGTCGAGACGCCTCTGGCCGCGCCCCTCGAGCGGCGCGTGGCTGGCGATGAGGGAGCCGGCCTCGAAGATGCGGATTTCATCGGCGAAAACATGAACGTCGAGGATGCGGCGGCGCGTCGCATCCGGCACGCTATAGAGATTACCACCGACGCTGACCATGCCTTCGTGGGAGACTCGCCGTTCGAGCTTGAGGACCGTCCGATAAGGGGCGAGCGGCAAAGGCTTCAGGGCCGGCTTCTCTTCGGCGAAGGCCTCATTGACGACGCGCTGCGTGGTTGCGTGCGCGCGCGCATTGGCGACCGTATCGAGCCAATGCCGCAATTGGACGTTGAGATCATCGAGATTACGAAAGGAGCCGCCGAGGAAGAAGTCTTCGCGAATATAACGGAACGGCCGCTCCACTTTGCCTTTCGTTTGCGGCCGGTAAGGCCGGCACGCGCGCGGCTGGAAACCATAGTGGCGGGCGAGATCGACAAGCGCGCGATTGTAGACGACGAGGCCGTCGGCGTCCTCGCCGATGACCGCGGTCTTCATGCGGTCATAGAGGATCTCGCGTGGCGCGCCGCCGATCGCTTCGAGAGCGGCGATATGACAGCGCAGGACGCTCTGCAGGTCCTGGTGAACAACGAAGCGGCCCCAGATCAGCCGGGAGTAGCCGAGCACCATGGAAAACAGCCAAACGATGCGCCTGACGCCGGGCTCGTCGGCGAACTCCACCTCGAAATGGGCGAAGTCGACTTGCGCTTGCTGGCCTGGCGGCGTTTCAAAGCGGACTTCGAAGCCGGCCGAGCACGGCGGCCGCAGGTCGCGCACGCAGTCTCTGAGAACGCTATAGCCGCCTGCGTATCCACATTCCTTGACTTCGCGCCACAAACGCACCGCCGTTAGGCCAGGATAGGCCGCCAAGCGCTCCTTCAGATAAGGCTCGAACGGATCGGTGATCCGCGGCCGCGGCGCCCGCGTTTTGTAGTTCGGCGGCTCAAGCCCCTTGGCGATGGCTCGACGCACGGTCTTCCGATCGACGCAGAGCTGGCGGGCAATGGCGGAAACAGACAAGCCTTGTCGATGAAGATCCAAAATCATTACGAGTTCCCCGAGTTTGATCACCGCGCCGCCCCTTCCCACCAAAGGGAACAGCATCGGCGAAGTTGGTCGCCATTGGCCCCGCCAGAGCTCGTCCTGGGAGGCGCGGCGTCACGAAAACTGGGGAATTTTCAAACGCCATTTCTGGGGAGAATTACTCCGCCGTCGACAACGCGTTCAACTCGGCGAGGCTTTTCACTCGCGGCTTGGGGCGGAACAGCTGGTCACGCAGATTGCCGACCTGATTCTCGACCTGCCCTTTCTCCCAGCCCGACGCCGGCGTGCACGCCACCGGTTCGATCAGGTGATGCGAGCACATCTGTAGGAAGCGACGGTTGTACTGCCGCGCCTTGCCCACGAAGATCGCCTCCACCGCCGTCTTCATGTTATCGTAGATGCCGCGCCGGCAGATCCCGCCATAGAACTGGAACGCCTTGTCATGGGCGTCGAAGACCAGCTCCTGGGTCTCCCGGAAATAGACGCGCACGAACGGCATGCGGCTGTGCGACAGCTTCATGTGCGCCGCCTTGATCGTCAGCGGCAGCCCTTGGAGCGTGATCGTCTCGTGGCTCCAGTCGAACTGGTAAGCTTCCCCGGGGGCGAAGCTCATCGGCACAAACGCCTGGGCCGGAACTCGCGCCCGTTCGTTCCGCCACGCCTTGACGAACCGGTGCACGCTGTCGTGCGCGCCGTCATAACCGCGCCCGCGCAACTCCTCGAACAAACGCTGGGTCGACCGACGTTCCCGCCGCGGCTGCTTGGCTTCCTTCTCCAGGATCTCGGTCAGGACCTCGACCCACTCGCCCAGCTTGGGAGCCGGCTGAACGCCACGCTCGTACTTGAACTCCGTCGCCTGGCCGCGGATCACCTTGCGCACCGTCGCGCGCGACACCGATAGCGTCCGCACTATCTCCTTGATCGGCCGGTGCTGCTCAAAATAGGCCCGCCGGATCTGCCCGATAATGTCCACGCCAATCATCCCCCAAACACCCTTCCCAGCCGAAACCGGCGCAAAGGAAGGGAGGCTGGCACGCAGCCTTGGAAGGGGTCTCTATTGGACGCGAAAACTGCCCCTCAAGGGGTCACTATTGCGCGCGAATTTACACGCGGTCGGCGCGCCGTCGTCGGTCTGAGCCGTCACCTGATCGACGCCCCGGGCGTCTTTAACCGCCTTACACACAAGCGCCTCGATGTCGGGCGCCGACACGCGGGAGATCGACCCGGCTTCGGCCTTGCGGTGCTGCAGCAGCGCCTGCGAGACATAGTAGCGGTAGCGGACGCCGTTCTTGTTGGCGTGGCTCGGGCTCATCGGATTGCCGCGATCGTCGAAGATCATACCTGCGAGGAAGGAGGCAGAGCGAGACCTCTTGAGCTTTCGTTGAACAGAGCTCTCGGCCAATCTGGCCTGCACAGCATCGAACAGAGCGCGATCGAGGATCGGCGCTGCTCGCCCTCGCGGACCTCGCCGCGATAGGCCACCTCGCCGATGTAGAAGCGGTTCTTGAGGATATGCGCCAGCGGACCGACCATGAAGCGCTGCGCCGCGATGATTGTCCCATTTGCGAGGGCGCGCGATCCTGGCCTGACGCCTTCTCTGTCGAGTGACGCCGCCAGCACGCCGATTGATCCAAGCCGTAGATAGTCCACAAAAATCTTTCGGACGAGCGTCGCCTGCTCTGGGACGACCTCGAGCTTCTTGCCGACGCTGCGATAGCCGAGCGGAACCGGGCCGCCGACCCAGATCCCCTTGCGCTTGGAGGCGGCGATCTTGTCGCGCACCCGCTCGCCGATCACCTCGCGTTCGAACTGGGCGAAAGAGAGCAGCACATTGAGCGTGAGCCTTCCCATGCTCGAGGTGGTGTTGAAGGACTGGGTCACCGAAACGAAGGAGACGCCATGCTCGTCGAAGAGTTCGACGAGCTTGGCGAAGTCGGCGAGCGACCGCGTCAGCCGGTCGACCTTATAGACGACGATGATGTCGATCTTGGCGGACCGGACCTGATCGAGCAGCCCCTGCAGGGCGGGGCGCTCGAGCGAGGCCCCTGACAGGCCGCCGTCGTCGAACCGGTCAGCGACAAGGCGCCAGCCCTCATGCGCCTGGCTTTTGACATAGGCCTCGCAGGCTTCGCGTTGGGCGTCGAGCGAGTTGAAGGCGAGGTCGAGATTATGTTCGGTCGATTTGCGGGTGTAGATCGCGCAGCGTTGCGGCTTCGGCGCGTTCGTCTTCGTGGACGATCCTCCGCACGTTCGCTCGACCCGCGCGATCGCGAGACAGAGACGGATGGAGAGGAGAGAGCCGGGGCTGATTTGGCGGCCGCTTGGGCCGCAACGCGTCCCGGCGCCGCGCGTGGAGCAGGTGCGAGAAGACTACCCCCAGCGCGCGGCCGTTGCTTTGACGCCGCCGGCTCCGGGGCCGCTGCTGCTGACGGCGCCGGCTCGCCGCCGCGCAGGCCAAAGAAGCGCGGTCCGTTCCAGCTCGTGCCGGTGATCTTCCGCGCGATGGTCGAAAGGCTTGCGTAAACGCGCCCCTGCCAGCAGAATCCATCCGACATGACCATGACTTCCTGAACCTTGCCTTGATGTTCGCGGACGATGACCGATCCGACCTTCAGATGCCGCATAGGGGGTGTGCTCTTGCCCGAAATCGCGGCGAGCAGCTTTTTCAGATCGGGTTTCAATCCACCGAGTTGCTTCTCCTGCAGCCCATGAGCCAGGGCGCGGGAGATGAGGTCTTTGGTCAGCGCCTCCGGCGGCTCCCGTCCGCGCGTCTCGCGCCACAGCGTTCGCAGCTCGTCGATATTCATCGCCGCGATGCAGTCGAGCTCCGCATTGAGGTCCCCGGCAGCCGGAGAAGACTCCGGCCGCCGACAAGACGCAGACCTCGCCACGGATCAGGCTCCCGTCGCAGCGTTAGGACCGTCCGCGATCCGGTAGAGCGACCCATTTGCCTCCGACTGGATCCGCTCGATCGCAAAACCGCCCTTGCGAAGCCCCGTCAGGGCCGCCCGCACCGTACGGGTGACCCCACGCCATTCGCGCACAAGCCGCGCGCCCGGCTTTAGCGAGATTGGCTGCGCGGGTTTCGCCGCGCCGCGGCTCCGCGGATCGGCGCGGGCCTGCTCGAGCTTCCGCGTGGCGGCCCTGGAGACGCCGCCGTACGCCCTCTCCTGAAGCTTGTAAATGATCGCACGGATGGCGAGGTCGCGGGACAGCCGCATCGGCGGCGGCGCCCGATGCGGCCGCCGCCACTCCCCGCGCAGCTCGAAGATCGTCAGCTGCGAGAGCTGCGCCAGCGTCTTCGACAAATGGATAGACGCCTTGGCCATCTCAGCGACCGCGACGCGTCTCAATGTGGTAACGGCGAACGCCGTCGTCCGGCTTGGACGATGTCAGAGAAAAGCCGAGCTTCTTTTTCACCGTGCCCGCCAGGAACCCGCGTACGCTGTGTTGTTGCCAATCCGTCGCCTGCATCATCTGTTCGATAGTGACGCCTTCGGGTCGGCTCAGCAATGTGAGCATGCGGTCCTGTTTGGTCGCGCTTTCGAGCTTCGGCTGTTTGGCGCCTAGCGATGTATCGACCGCCTGCGCCGGCGCCTCGGCGGTTGCGACCGCAATGGATGCAGTAGTCTCGCGCCGAGGCATCGGGTTCGATTTGGCGCTCGTTTTTTTGGTCGTCGTCTTGTTGGGGTTCGAGGACTTCTTGGGATCGGCCGCGGCGGACCAGCCCTTCGGACGAGCTGCCGCGTTCGATTTTTGGCGCTCCCCTTCCTGGGGGCGACGCGCTTAGGGTTGTGGGACTTCTCGATGGAAAGAGTTGACATTGTCGTGGGCTCCGTTTTGTCGCGGCGTCGGAATTGACGCTTGCACGACCCGATGCCCCGCAAATCGCGAGGCGAGCCCTAAGGCGCGTCGCCAAGCGGAGAAGTTCGCCAGCCGACACACACAGCAATGCGTCCTTTGCGGCAGAAGTCCAGACGTTTTCGTAGGCTGGGAGGCGATTTGAGGCGTCTGAGTTAAGGAGGCCCTGGCCGCCTGGCCGATCTTGTCGGCCAGACCCAAAAGCTGCGGACGGCGTCGTCGACGAGCGATTCGACGACGCAAACGAAAGGCGCAAGGCTTCAAATCGGCAAAGGCCGCTCAGCGCTTCGCTTCCGCCCACGCGGTTGTTTACAATGTTTTCTCCGTGCAACGTCACATGATCCGCCGCTCGACGCATCGGCAATCCTGATTACGCATAAATGTCAGCCAACTTTAGGAGCGAATATGGCATGGGTACGGTCTTGAGAGCGACGTATGCGAGACGCGGGATCATCGTTTCGAGCCGGTATCTGCGGTTGAACCGATATTCGAACTCAGCGAGATATCGCGGCAGGTGTTTTGAGTGCACGGCCCTGTAGGTTCCGACCAAAGCCGACTTGATGTTTCCAAGGACGGTGTTGACCCATTTGAAGGCCGGCTTTTTGGCGGCTTGCGCGCCGCCGCCCGTTGGAATTTGAGTGTGTGTGCATCCGGCTGTTGTGACTGCGGTGAAACAGGCCAGCCCGTCGGTGACGACGTTGGCGTCGCCGCTAAGCGCCGTGCCCGCGAGTTTGCCAATCGCCGCCTTTCGGAAGCCGATGACGCGGCGCAGAATGATCTGGTCGGGTTTGCCGTCTTCGGTCGTCGCAACAGCGGCGACGAAGGGCGTCTTGCCCGCGGCGCCGCGTCCGGGTTTGCCGGAGCGCTCGCCGCCAATATAGGCGTCGTCCATTTGCACGTCGCCATTCAGACGCTTGGCGCTGTTTCGCTCTATCATGACCTGAGCAAGCTTGTGTTTCATCGTCCAGGCCGTCGTCTGGGTGACGCCGAGCCGACGCCCCAACTCGATGCTGGCGATTCCCTTCTTCGATTGGGTCACCAGATACATGGCTTTGAACCAGAGCCGCAGCGGCAGCTTGCTGGATGCGAAAATAGTCCCGGCCTTCACAGATGTCTGCTTGCGGCAGGCGTTGCATTGGAATAGCTGGCGCGCCCCACGCTTGACCCCGCAATGACCGTGGCCGCCACAGTCGGGACATTCGAACCCATCAGGCCAGCGCAAGCGCGCCAGCTCTGCGTGACGCCGTTCCTCGGTCCCGTATAATTCATCGAATTCGGCCTCGCCGAGGCCTTTCTGGAATTGAACCTTGTTGCGCGCCATCGTCAACGCCTTCGCAAATCATAATGTTCTGTGTTTGTTCTAAGTCGGATTTCGAGCTGACGCAACCGCGTAATCAGGAAAGGTTATTGCACTCGCACTGGTTGCATGATTCACCGCTTCAAGGGCAACTGATTTGGTGATTCGTGATGTGGACGGCAGGGCAACGCGTGATCTATCGGCGCGATGTGGAGCGCTATCCAAGCAATTTGACGGATATGGAATGGGAGCGGCTGAAGCCATTGATCCCTGACGCATCTCCGGGTGGGCGTCCACGCAAGACCGATATGCGCGCGGCGATGAATGCGATCTTCTATCTTCTTCGCACTGGTTGCCCGTGGCGCTATCTCCCTCGCGATGAATTTCCACCGCGCTCGACGGTCTACAACATTTTCCGCAAGTTCCAGAAGGACGGCGTGTGGGAGGCCATCTGGGAGGACCTGCACATGAGCTTGCGCGAGCGCCTCGGGCGAGAGGCTTCTCCCACGGCCGCTGCCATCGACAGCCAGTCGCTGAAAGCGGCGGAAAAAGGGGCGGTTTTGACGGCGAGGTAGGTTTTGGCGGACGATCGACGCTCGTCGCCCGTGCGGGCCGGCGGAAGATCGAGACCCGCCTTTTCTGGCGGAGCGCGCGAGGCCCCCCTACCCCTTGACATCGCCGTGATCGAACTCGACGAGAAAGGGGATTCACGCGGCTTTGCGAAGCAGATAGGCTGGAGCGCCATGAGTCGGGGGATGGGACACATGGCGACGGTCGACGGGCATTTGAGTGTGGACCAGCTGGAACAGCGGTATGTGGCGTGTAGCGACGCGACGACATCACGGCATTTCCAGGCGATCTGGCTTTTGGCGCGTGGTCACACGGTTTCGCAGGTCTCGGCGACGACGGCGTTCGGCGCGCGATGGATCGAGCAATTGCTGGCGCGCTACAGCGCCGAAGGCCCCGAGGCTCTCGGCGATTTGCGTCGCCGCAACGGCGCGGCGGCGACGATCCTGAAGCCCGGGCTCCTGGCGAAGCTGCGCGACCGGCTTGGCGCGCCGCCGCAAGATGGCGGGCTGTGGTCGAGCCGCAAGGTGGCGAACTGGATGGCGGCGGAACTCGGCCTGGCCTCGGTTGCGCCGCAGCGCGGCTGGCGAGCCGGGAGCCGCGTCGCCGGACAAAGCGAAGCGTTCCGCGATAGCGGATTGTCCGGAGCGGCGAAGGCGAGGTAGGCCTTGAAGATCCTATGGGGGCGAGCGGCGGTGAAGGATCGGGTATCCTTTGGCCTGTTGCTCAAACCCAAGGGACCCCGACATGCGACCGACTAGAAATCCGACCGTTTCGACTGCCGCTCTTGATTATGATAGCACGATGATCAGCGCTTTGGAGTTGAGTTCGAAAAAGTGGGTGTTTGCCGTTCAACTCCCGGGCGTAAACAAGCACACGCGGCATGTGCTGGCGCCGAACGGCGCGGCACTAGTGGAATTGATCGAGCGGCTAAAGGCGCGCTCGAAAGGCGCCGGAAGACGAGAACGAACGCATGATTCGCGATCTCGTCGGCTTACGCGGGATCGGCGTGGAGAGCGCGACGCTTTTGGTTCGGGAGGCTTTCTGCCGGGAGTTTCGCAATCGACAAGCACTCGGCGCCTACGCCGGCTTAACGGGAACACCGTTCTCGAGCGGCAAAATGGAACGCGAACAGGGCATTAGCAAGGACGGCAATCGGCGCGTGCGCGCTTTGATCGTCGAACTCGCCTGGTTCTGGCGGCGGTTCCAGCCCGAGAGCAAACTTTCGATATGGTTCGATGCGCGTGTGGGCGGGGCGCGGGGGCGCATGTCGAAGGTGATGATCGTGGCTTTGGCCCGTCAGCTTCTCGTTGCGTTGTGGCGTTACGCGAAGGACGGCGTGATTCCGGAAGGAGCGGTGATGAGGACGGCATAAGGCGCGCTCATCGTCACTCCCCTTCCGGTCAAAGGTCGGCTGGCGCCGTCGATCGCCCAGGACCCTGAAAAGAGCGCCGTTTTGAAGAGTGGCGCCGCCGCGCGGAACTTCTTCCCGAATACCGGGATCGTGGTTCGGGATTGCAGATCCCACCGGATACGAGGTTGGCGAGGACAACCGTCCCGCAAATATTGGAGTTCACCCGCGACCGGAAAAGAGGGAGGCCGAAATCGATGCTTGACAATGAAGTCCCCATACGAGGCGATCGGCTGGTCGATCCAGAGGCCGCGTCCGAAGAACCCGAAATCGGCGACGCCGGAAGAGGCGGCCGCGTTCAAAAAAACCTCGCGGACGCCCTCGCCGAGGAGGCCGCGAAGCATCCGGACAAGGCAATCGAGGTCTTTGCGACAGACGAGCATCGCATCGGCCTAAGCCGGTCACCCGCCGCGTGTGGGCGCCCGTCGGCGAGCGTCCGATCGCGCCCGGCCATCATCGGTTCGACTGGCTTTACGTCACGGCTTTCGCATCGCCGGCCACCGGCGAAACCTTCTGGTATCTTTCCAACGGCGTGTCGAAGCCGTTCTTCGAGGCGCTGCTCGAAACCTTCGCGCGCGAGGCCGAAGCCGGCGTTGGGCGCATCATCCTGCTGGTGCTCGACACTGCCGGATGGCGAAGCCAGGCAAAGGTTCCGTCGAGCAGAGCTCGATGGAATGGCTGGCGGAGGCATGGCCCAGCCGGACTGAAAATCCCCGATGGCGTTCGCCTCGTTTATCTGCCGCCCTACAGTCCAGAGCTGCAGCCGGCAGAAACACTGTGGGCGCTGGTCGACGAGCCGATCGTCAACACGCACATCGCGACCATCGAGGATCTCGAAGCGAAAATCGCCAACCAATGCGTCGCCCTCGCCGAGCAGCGCGAGCAAATCCAGAAACGAACCGGTTTCCATTGGTGGCCAAAGCGGATCGTCCCGAACTAATCACACGGAAATCGTATCATTGAGAGCTTCGCCGCCTTTGTCATTCTTGCAACCATTCGAATCTGGATTAGGTTTGTCCACACGACCTAGTCTGGCTGCGCCACCGAGACAACGAATATCGCTCCGCCTCAAATAGGCTGCTGATCGCGCGGCCGATTGAATTATCATCTTCATTCTTCCGAACACGCTGAACCTTGTTGGAGGGCGCCCTGGCGCGCCGTCAGACGCCTTTTGTCCCGATCGCTGCGGCGATGTCGTCGAGGATCGCCGGATCGTCGATCGTTGCGGGCATCGTCCATGGATCGTGGTCCGCGATCTTTTTCATCGTGCTTCGCAGAATCTTGCCGGAGCGCGTCTTCGGCAGGCGGTTGACGACGATGGCGATTTTGAACGCCGCGACCGGCCCGATCTTGTCGCGCACCAGCTGAACGATTTCTTTTTCGATCTGATCATGCGGTTTTGTAACGCCCGCTTTCAGGACGATGAAGCCGCAAGGTTGTTCGCCCTTGAGGGCGTCCTTCATGCCGATGACGGCGCATTCCGCGACGGCCGGGTGGCCGGAAAGCACTTCCTCCATGCCGCCTGTCGACAGTCGATGGCCGGCGACATTGACGATGTCGTCGGTGCGGCCCATGATGAAAAGATATCCGTCCTCGTCCACAAATCCGGCGTCGGCTGTTTTGTAGTAGCCGGGAAAGTCGGAAAGATAGCTTTCTCTCATGCGTTGGTCCTGGCGCCACAGCGTCGGCAAATTACCGGGCGGCAGCGGCAGCTTGATGACGATCGAGCCCGTTTTGTTCGGGCCGAGCGGCTCGCCCAGATCGTCGACGATCGCAATCTCATATCCGGGCATTGGCGCCCCGGGCGAGCCATATTTGGTGGGTAGAGCCCCGAGGCCGACCGGGTTGGCGGCTATGGCCCAGCCGGTTTCCGTCTGCCACCAATGATCGATCACCGGTAGTCCCAGACTCTGCTCGGCCCATTTGACCGTATCGGGATCAGCGCGCTCCCCCGCCAGAAACAGGCATCGAAGACTCGAAATGTCGTATCGCTTGAGATGCTCGGCGCCGGGATCTTCTTTTTTGACGGCTCGCAGCGCCGTCGGCGCCGTGAAAAACCCGGCGACCTTGTATTCCGAGATGACGCGCCAGAACGCCCCGGCGTCCGGGGTGCCGACGGGCTTTCCCTCATAAATCAGGGTTGTCGCGCCTTGGATCAACGGGGCGTAGACGATGTAGCTGTGTCCGACGACCCAGCCGACATCGGAGGCCGCCCAAAACACCTCGCCGGGGGCGACGCCATAGAGGTTGTCCATCGTCCATTGCAGGGCGACGAGATGGCCGCCATTGTCGCGCACCACCCCTTTGGGCACGCCAGTTGTTCCCGAGGTGTAGAGAATATAGAGGGGGTCCGTCGCGGCGACTTCGACGCAGTCGGCGCGTCTGCCTTCGCTGCGGGCGACGTTGACAGCTTCGGCCCAATCATGATCGCGGCCTTCGACCAGCGACGCCTGGGCCTGCGGGCGCTGGAACAGCAGCACTGCGCTGGGCTTGTTGGCGGAAAGATCGATCGCTTCGTCAAGAAGCGGCTTGTAATGGACGATGCGGCCGGGTTCAATTCCGCATGAGTTGGTGAGAACGAGTTTCGGTTGGGCGTCGTCAAGGCGCTTCGCCAGTTCATTAGCGGCGAAGCCGCCGAACACCACGGAATGAATCGCGCCAATGCGCGCGCAGGCCAGCATGGCGAAGATTGCTTCCGGAATCATCGACATGTAGATCACGACGCGATCGCCTTTGCCGACGCGAAACCGCTGCAGGACGGCGGCCAGCGTGCTCACCTCGTCCTGGAGCTGGCGGTAGGTCAGCGTTCTCTTCGTTCCCGTGACCGGGCTGTCATAGATCAGCGCGGGCTGATCGCCGCGTCCGTTGGCGACATGCCGGTCAATCGCGTTGTAGCACGTATTGCAGGTCGCGTCGGGAAACCACGCGCCGTAGACGCCGCGCTTCGGGTCGAAAATCTCGTTCGGAGGTTTGATCCAGTCGATTTGCTTGCTCGCCTCCCTCCAGAAGGAGTTCTGGATCGGTCCGCCATTTTTCATAGACCGCGGCATATCTGCTCGCCATTGCGTCCTCCTGGATCTTGTTCTGCATAAGCGCCTCCTAAATCAAGGTGTATGTCCAAAAAACGGGCGGGTCCCTCGTGAATTGAAAGACCCGCCCCTAAGTTTACGGCCACAGGGAAATTATGGCTGAACCCAAAGGGATCTCCGCGCTCCCACGTAGCTCAGGCGGGTTTGAGAGCCGCCTTATACGCCGCTTCGCCGATCGATCCTCACTGGTGTTGAAACTTCGGAGCGCGCTTTTCGGCGAAGGCGGTCATGCCTTCCTTCTGGTCGGTAGTGGCGAACATAGAGTGGAACAGGCGGCGCTCGAAACGGATTCCCTCGGCGAGGGTCGTTTCATAAGAGCGGTTGATCGCCTCCTTGGTCATGATAGCGGCGGGCAGCGACATGCCCGCGATCGTCGCGGCAATCTTGACGGCTTCCTCAACAAGTCCGGCGGCGGGCACGACGCGGGAGACGAGCCCCGCCCGCTCGGCCTCCTCGGCGTCCATCGTACGTCCCGTCAGACACATCTCCATGGCCTTTGCCTTGCCGATAAACCGAGTGAGGCGCTGGCTGCCGCCCATGCCGGGCATAACTCCAAGCTTGATTTCTGGCTGGCCGAACTTCGCGGTGTCGGCCGCGAGAATAAAGTCGCACATCATCGCAAGTTCGCAGCCGCCGCCGAGCGCATGGCCGGCGACCGCGGCGATGATCGGCTTGCGCACGGCGGTAAATCGCTCCCACTGGCCGAACCAGTCGGACGCATACATCTCGCCATAGCTTCGCTCCTGCATTTCCTTAATGTCGGCGCCTGCCGCGAAAGCTTTTTGGGATCCGGTGATCACGATGCATCCGATCCCTGGATCGGCGTCGGCTCCGGTCGCGACGTCGATCAATTCCGCAGTCAATTGCAGATTGATGGCGTTGAGCGCCTTTTGTCGGTTGAGGGTGACGAGCAGCACGCGGCCGCGCTGCTCGACGAGGAGGGTCTCATACGGCATTTTTCACTGTCCCTTCAGCTGAGCGACCCCGCAAAAACCGGATAATGGCGGAGAAATCCTCAGCCCCATGTCCGTCCTTTTCGAACAGGCCATAGAGCTGCGCCGCCTGCGCGCCGAGCGGCGTCGATGCGCCGCTGGCCAGCGCCGCCTCCTGCGCGAGCCTCAGATCCTTCAGCATCAGCGCTGCGGCAAAGCCAGGCCGGTATTCATTGTTGGCGGGCGAGGTCGGCACCGGGCCGGGCACGGGGCAATAGGTATTGAGCGACCAGCATTGGCCGGAGGAGGCCGAGGCGACGTCGAAGAGCGCCTGATGCGAGAGGCCGAGACGCTCGGCCAGCACGAAGGCCTCGCAGACGCCAGCCATGGAGATGCCGAGGATCATATTATTACAGATCTTGGCGGCCTGTCCGGCGCCGGCCTCGCCACAATGGACGATGCGCTTGCCCATCTTCGCGAGAATCGGCTCGCCCTTGGCGAAAGCCTCCGCCGACCCACCGACCATAAAGGTGAGCGTTCCGGCCGAAGCGCCGCCGGTGCCGCCCGAGACGGGCGCGTCGAGGGTCAGACCGCCACGCTCCGCGAAGAGCGCATGGGCCTTGCGGGCGCTGTCGACGTCGATGGTGGAGGAATCAATCAGGAGGGTGCCCGCCTTCACGGCGGCGAGATCGCTCCAGACCGACACGACGTGGCGCCCGTCGGCAGCATGGTCACGACGACCTCGGCCTGCGCCACGGCCTCCGCCGCCGTTCCAACGAACGCTAGCCCTTGTTTCTGCGCCGCCTCGCGAGAGGACGGCGCCAGGTCGAAGCCTGTGACCGCATAGCCCGCCTTGACCAGATTGCCGGCCATGGACAGGCCCATGTTGCCGAGGCCGATGAACGCAATCATGCCGACCATGTCTTTATCCTCCCTCAGACGCTCGACACGGCCGGGAACACCGGCTTCGGCGCAGCGCCCAGATATGTTTCGATGTCGGCGTCGCTGATTTGGTCCAGCTTATCCGGCGACCAGCGTGGATTGTGGTCCTTGTCGATCAGGGTGGCGCGCACGCCCTCGTAGAAGTCGTGGCCAGCCATGATCTTATGGCCTGCGGCGAACTCGTGCTCCAGGCACTCTTCAAGGCTGGCGCTCGCCCGGCCCAGTCTGAGCAACCGCAGAGTGAGCTTCAGGCTGGTCGGAGATTTGGAAAGGAGCGTTGTTCTGGTCTCCTTTGCGAACTGCGCGTCCGACTGCGCCAATGCGGCGAGGATGATCTCGATCTCGTCCGAGGCAAAAGCCCGGTCGATTTCGGCGCGGTTCGCTTCCAGCGACGTCGGCGTCAGAGGCAAGGTGAATGCTTCGACGATCCTACCTACGCGTTCGCCTCCTGCAGGCGCCGGTAACGTCTCGAGGGCGCCGATGAGATCGGGCAGAGTCGGCGTCGGCACGAAGAAATCAGCCAGCCCGGCGTAGATGGCCTCCGAAGCGCCGATCTCCTCGCCGGTGAGGCCGAGATATATGCCGATTTCGCCGGGGCTGCGCGACAGAAGCCATGTGCAGCCAACATCGGGAAAGAACCCAATGCCCGTCTCCGGCATCGCCAGGCGAGTCCGCTCGGTCACGATGCGATGGCTGCCGTGGGCCGACACGCCCACGCCACCGCCCATGGTGATGCCGTCCATGACGGCGACGTAAGGCTTGGAGAGCCCCTTGATGCGGGCGTTGAGCACATATTCCTCCCGCCAAAAGGTCTCGGCGAGATCGGCGCCGGCCCGGCCGCTGTCGTAGATCGCCCGGATGTCGCCGCCCGCGCAGAGGCCCCGGTCGCCTTCTCCGGTTATCAGGACACAGGCGACGTCGGGATCTTCCTCGAAATGGTCGAGGGCTTCCGAGATTCGCCGCACCATGTCGAGCGTCAGGCTGTTCAGCGCTTTGGGGCGATTGAGGCGGATCCGGCCTAATGATCCAACGCTGTCGGTCAGCACCGGGAACTCCTGTTTATTCGTGTCCATCGCGCTCGTCATACTCTCTCCAATGTCATCAGCCGCCGGCGAGGAGCGCGCGGGCGATGATCACGCGCATGATCTCGTTTGTGCCTTCGAGGATCTGATGCACGCGCAGATCGCGCACGATCTTCTCGATGCAATACTCCGCAAGATAGCCGTAGCCGCCATGCAATTGCAGCGCGTCGTTGGCGGCATTGAAGCTGACGTCGGTGACGAAGCGCTTGGCCATCGCGCAGAGCTTCGTCGCATCCACAGCCTTGTCGTCGAGCGCGGCGGCGGCGCGCCATAGGAAAGTGCGGGCAACCTCGAGCTCCGTCGCCATGTCGGCCAGGCGGAACTGCAGGGCCTGAAATTCCGAGAGCGCATGCCCGAAGGCTTTGCGCTCGCCCATATAGACAAGGGTGCGGTCGAGCGCCGCCTTGTGCGCCGCCGAGCGAGCAGGCGGCGATGTTGAGGCGGCCGCCGTCGAGGCCGGCCATGGCGATGCTGAAAACCGTTGCCTTCCGGCCCCAGCCGGTTGGCGACGGGAACTCGGCGTGCCGTCCAGGACGACCGTGCGGGTCGGCTGGGCGTTCCAGCCCATCTTCTTCTCGTTGGCGCCGAAGGAAAGTCCCGGCGTATCCTTCTCCATGACGAACGCGGAAATGCCGCTGGGGCCCATCTTCGCCGGTGCGGGCCATGATGACATAGACGTCGCTGACCCCGGCGCCGGAAATGAACTGCTTTGCGCCGTTTAGCACATAATGATCGCCGTCAAGCGCCGCGCGGGTGCGCAGCGCCGCGGCGTCGGAGCCGGCCCCCGGCTCGGTCAGACAATAGCTCGCCAAATAATCCATCGAGGCGAGGTTCGGGACCCAGCGCCGCCTGCTGTTGTTCCGACCCATATCGGTCGATCATCCACGCGCACATGTTGTGGATGGAGATGTAGGCGGCGATGGTGGGACAGCCGGTCGCCAACGCCTCGAAGATCAGCGCCGCGTCGAGCCGCGTTAGGCCCGATCCGCCGACATCCTCACGCGTATAGATGCCGGCGAGGCCCAAAGCCGCGGCCTTGCGCAAGGTCTTGACCGGGAAATGCTTGGCCTGATCCCATTCAACTGCGAATGGCGCAAGCTCTTCTGTTGCGAAGCTTGTCGCCATATCGCGTATGGCGACCTGCTCCTCGTTCAAGAGAAAGTCCATCCCGCGCTCCCCGCGACTATCGCATTGTCGGAATGACGAACTCCGCGCCGCGCTTGACGCCCGATGGCCAGCGCGAGGTCACGGTTTTGGTCTTGGTGTAGAAGCGGATCGAATCCGGCCCGTGCTGATTGAGATCGCCGAAGCCGGAGCGCTTCCAGCCGCCGAAGGTATGATAGGCGATCGGCACAGGGATTGGCACATTGACGCCGACCATGCCGACATTGACGCGGGAGGCGAAATCGCGCGCCGCGTCGCCGTCGCGCGTGAAGATCGCGACGCCATTGCCATATTCATGGTCGGACGCCAGCGAAAGCGCCTGTTCGTAATGATCGGCGCGCGCGATCGACAAGCACCGGCCCGAAGATCTCCTCCTTGTAGATTCGCATTTCGGGCGTCACATTGTCGAACAGGCTGCCGCCGATGTAGAAGCCGTTCTCATAGCCCTGCAGCGTGAAGCCGCGGCCGTCGACGGCGAGGGTCGCGCCCTCCTTCACGCCGATGTCGATATAGTCGTGCACTCTCTCCAGCGCCTGCTGCGTGACCAGCGGACCATAATCGGCGACCGGCGTCCGTCGACGGGCCGATCTTGAGGCTTTCGACGCGGGGAATGAGCTTCTCGACAAGGCGGTCGGCTGTCTTCTTGCCGACCGGAACCGCCACTGAAAGCGCCATGCAGCGCTCGCCTGCCGAGCCATAGGCGGCGCCGATCAGGGCGTCGACCGTCTGGTCGATGTCGGCGTCCGGCATGATGATGGCGTGGTTCTTGGCGCCGCCGAAGCACTGGGCGCGTTTGCCGTCTCGCGCCGAGCGGCTCGTAGATATATTGCGCGATCGCGGAGGAGCCGACGAAGCCGACCGCCTTGATGTCCGCGTCGTCGAGAATGGCGTCGACGGCCTCCTTGTCGCCGTTGACGACGTTGAACACGCCGGCAGGCAATCCCGCTTCCAGAAACAGCTCGGCGAGCCGCATGGGCACAGACGGGATCGCGCTCGGAAGGCTTGAGGATGAAGGCATTGCCGCAGGCGAGCGCCGGCGCGCATTTCCACAGCGGGATCATTGCCGGGAAATTGAACGGGGTGATGCCCGCGACAACGCCGAGCGGCTGGCGCATCGAATAGACGTCGATGCCGGGGCCGGCGCCGTCGCTGTATTCGCCCTTCAGAAGATGCGGGAATGCCGACCGCGAATTCCACGACTTCGAGGCCGCGCTGAATGTCGCCCTTGGCGTCGGGAACGGTCTTGCCGTGCTCGCTGGCGAGAAGTTCGGCAAGCGATTGATATTCCTTTTGGGCAAGCTCCAGGAATTTCATCAGCACGCGGACGCGTTTTTGCGGGTTCTGCGCCGCCCACCCGGCTGAGCGGCCTTTGCGTTCTCGACGGCCTCGCGGAGCTCGTCCTTGCTGGCAAGCGCCACGCGCGCCTGCACTTCTCCCGTCGAGGGATTGAAGACGTCGGCAAACCGGCCGCTCCGGCCGTTCACACGCTGGCCGCCAATAAAATGCCCGATCTCGCGCATACGCTTCCTCCGTTTGTTATTGGCGACCGACATTGCACGAACTCGCGCGCGAGAATATCGGTATATTTCCACTTTCAATGTGCAGGAATTCGCATGAGCCTGCCGTTCAAATGGGATCTCTTACAATCCCTTCTTGCTGTCGCGCGAGTTGGGACGCTCACCGGCGCGGCCAAGCGGGTGAAAATCGATCATTCCACCCTCAGCCGGTCTGACGACCTTGGAAAAAGCGCTGGACACCAAGCTCTTCGAACGCCAATTGTCCGGCTACGCGCTGACGCCGCAGGGCGAACATCTGTTGTAGCGCGCCGAAATCATCGCAAGCACGGTTCTTGCGATCCAATTCGACGTCGCCACGTCAGTTTGCGGGTGTCCGGAGCCGTCCGGACCGGCGCGCCGGACGGCTTTGGAACCGCTTTTCTCGCGCGCTTGATTATCAACTATCGGAGGCGCACCCTGACCTCGACATCGAATTTGTCGCGACGCCGCGCAGCTTCAGCCTTTTGCGCCGGGAAGCCGACATCGCCATCGTCCTGTCGCGCCCGACGCATGGGTACCTCCATGCGCGCAAGCTCACCGACTACGAACTTGGCGTCTATGGCGCGCGGGCGAACGTAGCGGGCTGGGCGGATATCGCAACCGCAAACGATTGCGCCTTGAGGCCGTTCATCAGCTATATCGACGATCTGATCTTTGCGCGTGAACTCGACTATGTGCCGTTGGTCTCGAAGGCCATTGCGCCGCGCATCCGCAGCTCCAACTCGATCGCGCAGATGCAGGCGATCGCGGCGGGCGCAGGCCTTAGCGTTGGCTGATCCTCCATGCTGACATGCGCGACCTCGCCCGCATCCGCATTACCGGCGACTTCATCGCCAACGAAGCGGGCGGCAGGCCGGTTTCCGCCTGAAGTCAGGCATCGCCCTGCCGCGCCTTGCCCGAACTCGGCTGGGAAGGCCGGGCTGCCGCGATTTGTGCCAAACTCTAGCTAATGGGATGGAAGGGTGCGCGAAAAGACCGGCAGGAGTTTTAAGGTACAAGTCCTTTTCGGTGAAGGTTTAGCGACCCACACCAGCCCCCAGTCATGCGCAACGGTCCGCGAGGATCGCGTAGGCCAGCCATTGAGCGGCGAAAACCAACTTCGGGGTGCCGATGTCCTCCGTCCTTCAGAAGGCAACACGGGCGCGCGTCGATAGCGCGAGACGCTCGCTGACCCCGCGTCGTCGTAGAACCTGGCATGCGCAGAAGCCTTCTGTTCGGGAACCGGGAGATCTCCAGGCTGTCCGTGCGGGTCATTGCGCGGACCGCGTCGGGAAGGCCGGAGGCGCCGACGCGCGCTTCGTTGTCACGAACCTGAAACGCCGCAACGCCGGTGTCCTCTACGAGGATGTCTACTGCCGGCGCGGTTAGGCAGAAAATCACATGAAATCGTGAAAGACGCATCTGGCGGCCGACCGCACCTCGTGCACGATGGCCACAGCCAACCAGTTCCGGCTGTTCCCTCACGCTTACGCCTACTGGCTCATGTGGAGCCTGCGCGCGTCGGTCCCTCCGCTGGGCGTCGCGCAGTTCGACACGCTGCGCCTACGGCTCGTCAAAGTTGCCGCCCGCGTCGCCGAAATGAAGACGATGATAGGGGTTCACCTGCCGACATCGTGCCCCGCCCAGGATATTCTGCGTCTTGTGCTCGGGCGCATCCCGGGCCGCGTCACCTGAGCGCCGGGGCGGAGCGCCCCGAAGATCGAACCCATCCAGGCAACCCGCAAACATTCTCCACACCCACCTCTGGCCCGACGGCGCATCCGCGAGCGAACGAAATCAGGAAAATTACGCGACTGCGGCGTTTTGCGCGGCGTAACAGTCAAAGCGCTGCATAATGCAGGTTAGTATGTCTGCATATGGTATAAATATGCCAGAAGAACATTGCAATGAAGGTGCTTGTGCCCGTTAAGCGGGTGATCGACTATAATGTGAAGCCACGGCTGATAGCGGGCGGATCGGCGATCGATCTGGCGAACCCATTTGACGAATTCGTGGTTGAGGAAGCCATCCGCCTCAAGGAAAAAGGGGTAGCGACGGAGATCATCGTGGTCAATTGGGGAGGCGAAGGCGCAGGAGATGCCGCGAACCGCCCTGGCGATGGGTGCCGACCGGGCAATCCTGGTCGCAGCTGAGGGCAGGTCGAACCGCTCGGCGTTGCGAAAATTCTACGGGCGATCGCTGACCGCACCCGCCGCCGCCGCGTAAACAATCCGCCAAACCCATCATATGAAAATATCTTCGGTCTTCGTCGGATGCGTACCTTAAAGGGGCTCCACCGCGTACAGTATCTACCGCAGATATATAGTAGGGATCGCGAATGACCAGGCTACGACCCAAGGAACACGTCGCTCGCCGCCTTGACAGCATTGACGATGAAGGTGCTCACCACCTTAATGCGCACCAGATCGCGCAGATTGGCGTGCGTGGTCAGCCAGAAAGTCCGTGTCAGGCTGACCTGGTCAGACAACACGGGCGTGAGCCCCGGCTCGCCGGCGGCGATGAAGTTCGGAAGTATGCATATTCCCGCGCCGCCGAGCGCCGCCTGAAATTGCGCGATGAGATTGGAGCTGGCGAACGTGGCGACGACGTCGACGTTCGCTGTTGCGAGGTAGTCGAGTTCGGGCGCGTAGAGCAAATCCTGGATGTAGCCGATGAAGCGGTGGTGGCTAAGGTCGCTTCGGGCGCGGATCGGGGGATGCCGCTCAAGGTACCTGGGTGCCGCGAATAGCCCCAATCGATATTCGGTCAGCTTGCGCGTGACAAGCCGCCCCTCGCTCGGCGCGCTCAGCGTCACCGCCATATCGGCCTCCCGCTTGGAGAGGCTGAGAACACCAGGTATCGCCACCAGCTCAATCTGGAGATCGGGATAGAGATCCCCAACAGGATCATCCTAGGCGCCAGGAAATAGCTGCCAAAGCCTTCGGGCGCACCGATTCGGACGGTGCCCGTCACGGCAAGGTCGGAGTCGCCAATCGTCGCCTGCGCAGCCAGAGCGAGACTCTCCATGGCCTCCGCGGTGATCAGGAGCCGCTCCCCATCCTTGGTCAGGCTGTAGCCCGCGGGGCTGCGATCGAACAGGCGCGAGCTGAGGGATTGCTCGATGCCCGCGATCCGCCGTGCGACGGTCGTGTGATCCGCGCACAGCCGCGCGGACGCGACCGTGAGCTTGCCGGTGCGCGCGACGGCCAGGAACGCCTTGAGATTGTTCCAGTCGAAGTCAGACACGGTATGTGAGTTTCCGCCCAACGGTTTCGTCAAGTTTCCTCTCCTTCGGACATCGAGCCTGTGCCACTATGCGCGCGTCAATTTTCCATGGAGGCATATATGCCCAGAGATTTCGGCTACGCATCAAAAAAAATCGCCCGCTCGATCTTTGACGAGACCGACATTGGCGTCCTCATCACCCACGCGCCCGATCCGGATCCCGCTCTGGCCATTGACAATCCCGAGCGGCTTCTAGCTTTTCTGCTCGTCTCTCCGCGACCCTGCGCCGCCCTTGATCGCCTGTTGTGCGTCGCAACAGAAAACTACAATCCTGGAACGGACCGTTCGTCCGGCTCGCAGTGAAAGGCCATTCATGTCGGACCAACATAAGCCCATCGCCGCCCATGCGAACCTTCCCGATCCCGCAGCGGCCCAGCGGGCGCTGGCGAGCATCTTCGTCAACGCGGTCAAGGCGACGCGGGCCGCTCATCAGGCGCTTGCGCAGCCGGAGCCGCTCCCCTTCGATCCGGCGGACCAGGTCCGCGCGCTGCTTAGTTTCGGCTTCACGCTTTTTTCTCAGCCCATGCTGCTGGGCGAGGCGCAGCTCAGGGCGTGGAATGAATGGTTGGCCTTGTGGAATTCGACGCTGCAGCGAACGGCCGGCGGCGTAGCGAACCCGGTGATTGCACCGGCGCGCGGCGACCGCCGTTTTTCCGATCCGGCCTGGACCGAAGAACTGTGGTTCGATCATTTGAAGCAGGCTTACCTGCTCGTCGGACGACAGCTTTCCCGGTTGGTTGACAACGTTGGAGGCATCGAAGACGACACTAGGCTCCGTGTCGGATTCACGGTGCGGCAATACCTGGACGCTCTGGCGCCGACCAACTTCGCCGCCACCAATCCGGAGGTGATCCGCAAGGCCATGGAGACCGGCGGGGTCAACCTCCTGGCGGGTCTGGCAAATATGCTGGCCGACGCGGCCGGCAATCGCGGCTTGGTGAAACGCCGATCGGCGGAAGCGTGGGAGCTTGGCGTCAGCATCGCCGCTACCCCCGGCAGCGTCGTGTTCCAAAACGAACTCTTGCAGCTGATCCAGTATAACCCAGCCACCGAGCAGGTCGCGCGGCGGCCGCTGCTCTATGTACCGCCGCTGGTCAACAAGTACTATCTCCTGGACCTGCAACCAAAGTCCAGCCTGTTGAAGTGGCTGGTGGATCAGGGACGCACCGTATTCGCGATCTCCTGGGTCAATCCCGGTCCCGAACTGCGCGACAAGGATCTCAGC
The DNA here is from genome assembly GCA_963789645.1 of uncultured Alphaproteobacteria bacterium. Classification (GTDB taxonomy): domain Bacteria; phylum Pseudomonadota; class Alphaproteobacteria; order Rhizobiales; family Beijerinckiaceae; genus Methylocapsa. Next base: position 533,529 of record CAWBLM010000016.1, read on the forward strand.
AGCTATGTCATCGGCGGCGTCGTGGCCGCCATGGACGCGGTCCGCGACGCGACGGGCGAGCCGGACGTGGATCTCGCCGCTTTCTGCATGGGCGGAACGCTTTCGGCGTCGGCCGCGGCCTATCTCGCCGCAAGGGGGCAGGGCGATCGTGTGGGCTCGATGACCCTCATCGGGACGTTGCTGGATTTCAGCGACCTGCGCGAGTGGTCGGTCTTCATGGGCGAGGGTGACTTGCAGGCGGCGGCCCGGAAAATCGAGCCAAAAGGCTTTGTGGAGGGCCACGACCTGCAAAAATTGTTCAGCCTGATGCGCGCCAATGACCTGATATGGTCGTCCGTGGTGAGCCACTACCTGCTGGACAAGGAAGCCCCTCCATCCGACATCCTGTGGTGGTTCGACGATGGAGCCCGCATACCGGCCGCGTTCGTCAATACGTTTGGCGAGCAGATGATCAAAGGCAACCGGCTGCGGGAGCCGGGCGGGGTCATGATCGACGGCATAGCCTTGGACCTTGGTCAAATCAAAGCGCCGGTGCTGCTGATTTCGCTCAGGGACGATCACGTCTCCGCCTGGGAGGGAACCTACATCGGCGCGCACCTGTTCGGCGGGCCAGTGCGTTTCCTGCTCGGCGGCTCTGGCCACAACGCCGGTGTGATCAACCCTCCCACGGCCAACAAGCACGGCTACTGGACGGCGGCAGCCCTGCCAGGCAGCGCCGAAGCCTGGATCGCCGGCGCGGAGAAGCGGCCCGGCTCCTGGTGGCCGGAGTGGCAGGCGTGGCTCACCGGGCAGGACGGGGCCGAGACGCCATCGCGCCTGATCGGCGCAGGCAAGCTCAAGGCGCTCGAGCCGGCGCCGGGATCTTACGTAAGGGTGCGCTAGTTCAGCGTTTCCGAAATACAACTCATATCAGGCGGCCTCATCGATTTTGTAGGACCAAGTGTGGACGACTGGGTGTTGGTTGAGGTCATCGATGGCGGCCAAGATGCGATCTTCGAGCTCTTGCTTGGAAGCGACCCGGATATGGCGCAGCGCGGAGCGCGCGAGCTTGGAGAAGAAGCCTTCGACCAGGTTGAGCCAAGAGCCGTGTTTCGGCGTGAAGACGAAGATGAAGCGTCCTTCGGGCTGCGTCGCGAGCCACGCCTTGGTCTCTTTGGATATGTGGGCGGAATGATTGTCGAGGATCAACTTGATCGCGGTCGAAGCCGGATAGGCCGCATCGAGAAGCTTCAAGAACTCAATGAACTCGCGGGAGCGGTGGCGTTCCTTGACGAGGCCATGGACCTTCCCAGTCACGAGATCGATCCCGGCAAGCAGGCTCAGCGTTCCGTGGCGCTTATACTCATGATCTCGGGCGAAAGCTGCATGAACGCCGGGTTTCGGCGGCAGGTCCGGCGCGGTCGCGCCAATCGCCTGCATGCCAGGCTTCTCGTCGTAAGAGACGATCGCTTGCCTCCCGCTTGGCTCCGCCGACGCGGCGACGGCTGCCTTAAGGATTTCCACCTCTTTGTAAACACGGAGGATTTGCGCCATTTTGACTTCAAACTCGGGGTCGCGGCGCTCAAGATAGTAACGCGCCTTGTGTGGCTTGATCGCCTGGGCGCCGAGGATCTTGCAACCCGTGCCCTGGGCCAGATTGGAAAGGCAATCATGCCCGGCAGCCGGCCCATGTTCGCGCGCATGGCGGGCCAAAAGGCGCGTCGTCCACAGCTCATGTGGGTAGCCGAGTTCCTTGGCTTTCCGGCAGGCCAGCGACACCAGCCATGTCTTGGCCTCGGGCGTGATCGTCGCCTCTTTGCCTGGCCGGGGGCTATCATCCAGCGCCGCCAATGGGCCGAACGCCATGGCCCGCTCGACACAGACGCCGGACCGTCTGATTATGCACCCCCAAGGCGCGACCAACGGCGAAAAAGGACGGGTCCTCCTGATAGGCCAAAAGCATGCGCGATCGCTCGACCCGGCTCGCTGTTTCAGTCCGCGATCGCGCAATCGCCATCAGCTTCGTCATGTCTTCTTCCCCAATGGTCAACTCGACCACAAGCCGCGCCGCCGCCATCTTAAAAGCCCCGTTCAGCGAATCACCGAACAAAGCTACAATGCATCGCCGCAAGATAAAATCCCGCTCAACTCAGCGGTTTCATGGAATCGCTGCACTCTCATGATTGCTGACAAGGGGTTTTTGCATAGCAATTGGCCCGCCGATTTCGATCGACGGCAGAGGTATTTGTACGACGGATATGCAGCGCAGGAGGCGAGACTTAAACGTCGGTCAACAATCTCTTATCCGCGGGTCGAGCCGCATGACCTTGCTTCGTTTGGGGCTGCCTCCGTCTAGGTAGCGAGCATCAAAGGCTCATAGTGCACACGAGGGCTCCCCGGCATGTCCCGCCCCCAGCGCCGCATACCGCGCCGAGGCTGGTGTGTGTCTGTTTGCGATCTCCCCCGCTGGCTGTTTTTCAAGTCATGGTTACGCCGCCTTTGGCGCGGATTGAATCGTGCAGGCGATCGACCAGATGAAGCCCACCATCTCGCGTGCGATGGCGACATTGACGACATTGGCGGTTTTGCCGCGCGCGCTCAGCCGACGATATCGGGCGCAGAGCCGAACTTGCGCTTTCCAGCCGATGTCGCGAACAACTTTTGGCAGCGCCTCGATCCGGTCAACCTTGTGACGGCCGATGCGCGCCTTCATTCGGTAAGCCCAGGCGCCTTCAACCAGCGCGCGCCGGGCATGGGCGTTGCCGGTCTTGGTGATGGCGCCGCGCCGGCTGTCTCGCCACTCGATCGCTCGCCCGGGACCAGGCCGAAATAGGCCATGAGCTGGCGCGGGTTTGAGAAGCGCGTGAAGTCGCCGACTTCCGTGGCCAGCACCACGGCATTGATCAGGGCGATCCCCCGCATCGCCTGCAAGCCGTCGACAACGGGGCGCAAAGTCCAGTCGGGAAGGAGGCTGAAGATCTGTTCCTCGACTCGCTTGAGTCGCCGCTCCGCATCCGTGACGGCGTCGACATAGTCCTGAAAGGCGATCTGCTGAGCGGGATGTTCGAAGGCCAAAGTCGATAGCCACCGCCGGTAAGCCATTCGCCATGCCGTCCCACCTCCATGCTTGCGACCGTGACGCAGCAGAAAACCTTGAAGATGTTGACGCGCTCGCGTCACGATTTGCCGGATGACGCTGCGTAGCCGGATCAGATCGCGCATGGCTTCATGATCGGCGTCGGGCACCCAGACGGGCGTCAATTCTCCGGCCCGATGAAGACGGGCGAGCATGGTCGCGTCGCGACGATTTGTCTTCACCCGATCGCCCGCCTTTGTCGGAATCAGCGATGGCGCCACCACATCGCACCGATGGCCGAGGCTTGTGAGTTGACGATGGACGCCGTAGCCGCACGGTCCGGCCTCATAACAAAACGCCAGCGGCTTGCCAGGACGCCGAAGACGGTCGCACAGCTTGCTGATCGCGCCAGGTTCATTGATGATCTCGCCGAGATATTCCACCACTCCAGAGCGCCCGCTCTCCGCCACCGCGACCGAAATCCGCTCTTTGTGAATATCCAAGCCAATAAATCGGGTATGTTCCACGAGGCCCGTCTCCTATGCATGAGGCTCTGCGCCGGCCAGCCGGCTTAACCCTCGCACCGTTGCATATCGGATGACGGGCCACCCTCGGGCCTAGCAATCATAAGGTCTAGAGCATTTCCCGTATGAAAAGGAATCAATTTTGGGCCGGAAGGGATTCCTTGTTGGCCTTTAATGTGAGTCTATGTCAGCCATCTGATTTGGAGGGAGACATGAGACAAGGATATTCGACGGATCTTCGTGAGCGGGTGATTGCGGGCGGGATGCGTGCTGATTGATCGGGATAGGGGGATGCCTCGCAGTGTCGCCCACCGGGTCACCGGAGGCAGTCGCCCACCTCCGGTTCCCACAGATCGGAGCGTGCAAATTTCCCGCACTACGCTCTTCAGAAGATGATTCACAGCACTGCGAGAGCTTGTAACTCCCGGTACGGGAGATAGAGCTTTCGTCGCAGTAGCGGTTGCCGCTCTGCTTGATCTGGTGGAACATGTCCCACGTGTAGGGTCCGACAACATCATTTCAATTGGACGAGAGCCATATCGACCTTGTAATCGGCAACTCTGATCTTCTCCCGTTGCGGGTCGTGTCGGGTGCCGACCTCGTCAGCTAAAGGCGTCTTGGCGAGACGTTCGCAAACGTGATCGATTGGCGTATTCCCGCTCAACGCCATGTGGAGCCGATCCCAATTCCAAAAATGCTGCCAATCCGCCAAGAGGTCTTCGATGTCCGCGGCCTTTGGATCGACGGTCGCCCAAAACTCTTCAAGATCCGAGCGCTGCGTCCTTTCCACCTTGCCGTTGAGGTGCAGCGATCGCGGCGGCAATGGACGGAATTTGATCGCCCATGCGGAACTTCGAAAGGGTGTTTACCGTGGGAGAGGCCCTATAGCAACCCGCACCCGCGCGCGCCCGGTGGCTGGCCTTTCTTGGGCCAAGCGATTGGTCGCAAGCAACGACGGTTTTGCACGCCAAGACACCTTCTTCGAACCTCAAAGCCGGAAACCAATTGGCTCATTACCCGCTTGATTCGCTCCTTTTCGGGCGGCTTTTCTCTCGGGCGGATTTTGCGCTCCGCAACCTGACGCGGGGTCCTCCCCATCGTGTGCCCGGACGGTCGGATCATCGGCGAGCCGCTCAAGGCCCGGCGAGGGTCACGTCATCGCTGACCTCGACTTCGCCCAGATCGACGCCCGCAAGCGGCTCATGGACGCGCGCGACCACTACAGCCGCCCCGAACTGCTCAGCCTGCTGATCGATCGGACGCCCGCCCCGCACGTCCATGAGCGCATTGCGCCTCCGGAGGCGCAGGTTCGGCCCGCGCCCGTCACCCACGGGAAGACCCTCGAGATCCTGTAGTCCCCTCCAGCAACGCCCGGCGCGCCGGACGGATCGCGAGTGAAGCAGAAGGTCAGCTAAGGAGTGGGTGCCACCCAGTCATTGTCCCAATAGGTGATGAGTTGCGGCGTCGTCACCTTCGCGGTGAATTTTAGCGCGGGAACGCGGGGAGCGCGGTCGGCGGCTTCGGGTACCAGATGGCGGCGCAATTCGTCCTCCGTCGGACTGTGGCCCTTGCGACCGCCGACGATCATGGTGTGGACCAGCTTGGCCTTTTCGGCGTTGAGCTGATCGGCGTTCATCGCGAAGCGCGCGCCGCTCGCCTGCGGCCGATAGAAGCGCAGATGCCCGCTTGATTGAACGCGGAAGAATACGGCGATGTCCGCGCCGTCGATGGCCAGCGTCTTCTTGTGCTGGATCTTGGAAACTGCGCGCTCCGCTTCGCCGGCCGAGATTTCGTAATTGGCGCGAAGGCCGGTCCAGTCGGCGCGTTCGATGAGATCGTCGCTGCCGCGCGTGTCGAGGCTCATCGGCCAAGCCTGCGACCCTTGCACCGAAGAAAAGGCCGAGGTCGGAATGGCGACCGCGAAGCGTCTCGTCGAACGTGAACCGAAACCCACGAAGCGACGCGTAACGATAATTCACTCGCCCGTATGCTGACGGCCCCGGCCCCTCTGTGAACCGGTCTCAACCAAAATCGAACCCCTCTGGGGCCTAACCCACGAAACCCACGAAGCGACGCGTAACGATAATTCACCCGCTGGTATGCTGACGGCCCCGGCCCCTCTGGAACTGGTCTCAACCAAAATCGAACCCGTCTGAGGCCTAACCCACCTAAAATTCCGGGGACATATGCATCGCTTCTGCATCGCTTCTAACAGACTGAAAACGCTAACGAAATTGCGGTGATAGCCAGCGCCCTTGCTACGGCCTGATCTCCCACCAGTCCGGCCATCGCACTTTGCTCGAAGTCCGCGCAGGGAGAGAATTTCCGATTACCGGGCGAGCAATTCCCCGGAACAGGGTTGGCGTAACTCCGTATCAGGCGTTCGTCCTGATCGGGGTGAAGCGCCGCGGCTGCTGGCGAAGAGCCTGGAGAGTGGGTAAGGGAACACCAGCCGACCGGCGCGCTCGATCAAGCGCCGCCGAAGCGCGGAACAACTCCGGAGCTATAACGCTAAGCAGGCGCGCAGCCGCGCTTCGCTGTTCGGGCGTCATTTTCGGCGCCTTCTTTCGTCCTTCAGTCCGCCGCGCCTGCCCCGAGATATGGCGGCCCTCTCCCTTGTTCTTCTGGCAAAGTTCTTCTGGCAAGATTCTTCTGGCAAAGGGTTCGTTAGAATCCCCACCGCGATCGACCTGCGTTTAGCTCCATTGGGTGCGATCCGTCTCGGCCGCCAGGATGAAATTCGTCTGTACAAACTGGCCCGGCTCCAAACGGTGGACTTTGGTACGGTTCGCGTATAGTTCCGTCCCATGCGCCAGCAACCGACCAATTCGCTCACCCTTCGCCCGTTGTCCGTGACCTATAGGGCCGCGGGGACGCTCAAGCCCGACCCTCGCAATGCGCGCACACATTCGAAGCGACAGGTCGAGCAGATCATCGCCTCGATCAGGGAATTCGGGTTCACCAATCCGATCCTTCTTGATCCGGAAGGCGTGCTCATCGCCGGACACGGTCGTCTGCTGGCGGCAAAGTCGATGGGGATGGCCGAGGTGCCGACGATCGAGCTCGTCGGCCTCAACGATGCGCAGAAGAGGGCCTTGCGCCTTGCCGACAACAAGATCGCGCTCGGCGCCGGATGGGACCTCGACCTATTGAAGGTGGAACTCGCCGAGTTGTCTGCGCTCGATCTCGATTTGGACCTTACAGTCACCGGCTTTTGCACCGGCGAGCTCGATGTGCTGCTGGGCGGGAACGAAGATCCAGACGATGATGGGCTCCCGCCAGCGCCGGCCAATCCGCGCACCAGACGGGGGGACATCTGGATCCTCAGCGAACACTGCATCGGCTGCGGCGACAGTCGCGACATCGATTTTCTGCATAAGGTGGTAGGCGATGGCGCGCAGATTGACGCCGTCTTCCTCGATCCTCCCTACAACGTGCGCATCAACGGCCATGCGAACGCCAAGGGCCCCCACCGAGAGTTCGCGATGGCGTCGGGCGAGATGACGAACGACATGTTCCGCGTTTTTCTCACAGAAACGCTGGGCGCCGCCGCCAAGGTGTCGCACGACGGAGCGGTTCATTTCATCTGCATGGACTGGCGCCACATGGACGATGTCTCGACCGTGGGCCGAGGCGTCTATGGCGATCTCTTGAACCTCTGCTTCTGGAACAAGAGCAATGCGGGGATGGGGTCGCTCTACCGGTCGAAACATGAGCTGGTGTTCGTCTACAGGGTGGGCGTGGGGCCTCACTTTAATGCGGTCGAGCTTGGGCCGGCCGCAACCGAACCAACGTCTGGGACTATGCTTCGGTCAACTCGCTCGCGGGCAGCCGTGGCGAAGACCTGATGCTGCATCCCACGGTGAAGCCAACTGCTCTTGTCGCTGACGCCATCCAGGACGTGACCCGCCGCGGGGATCTGGTGCTTGATACCTTCCTAGGATCGGGAACCACACTGATCGCGTCCGAGCGCTGCGGGCGGCGGTTCCGCGGCATCGACAACGATCCCGCCTACGTCGATGTTGCGATCGATCGCTGGGTCGCGATGACCGGGGGGACGCCCGAACTTGCCGAGCGGAGTGACACTGCATGAGTGGCGATGTCGGTCCTAAGCGACCGCCTGCCGCCAACCGGTTCCGCAAAGGCGAGAGTGGCAATCCCAAGGGACGCCCGCGCTCGGGGTCGGCCCCGTCGACATCCGCCTTCGACATTGTGATCGATCGGACCCTCACGGTGACTCAAAACGGTCGCCCGCGTGAGGTCACGGTCGAAGAAGCCCTGCTGCACAGGACCTACCAGGACGCCATCGCCGGCAACCGCGCCGCCCGGCGCAAGATGCTGAAGATGATCGTAAAGCGTGAGGCGTGGCTAGCGGCGAAGGCGCCGAAACATTCGCCCATCGCGAAGCTGATTGAAATCAGATCCTGACATCGCCAATGAGGCGCTGGTTCCTTTGGGTATTGCTGAGTGGGACACCCGACGGCGTGACCGCAATGACCTGTAAGATCATTTGCAGCTGCAGCCCTGGGCGGTTCGGGCGGCGCTGAGTCGGCCTGGCCGCCGCCGTCTTTCGGACCGTGACGTCTCCGAAATCAAGCGGTGTACGCGAGACGCGGACACGCTTCGCTGGCCCGCACGTATTGGCAATGACTCCGAAGGACGATGAGGTCGGCTACTGAATCGCGCCGGTTTTCCCGGAGGCCGTTTGGGTTAAGTCACGCCGCCATGGCGGCGTCCTCGAGTTGGGCATGGTAGCGCGCTTCGGCCTCGGCGGGCGGGATGTTTCCGATGGGCTCGAGGAGCCGGCGTTTGTTGAACCAGTCGACCCATTCCAGCGTGGCGAACTCCACCGCCTCGAAGCTCCGCCAGGGACCGCGCCGATGGATCAGTTCGGTTTTATAAAGGCCGTTGATGGTCTCGGCGAGCGCGTTGTCGTAAGAGTCGCCGACGCTGCCGACCGACGGCTCGACGCCGGCCTCGACGAGACGCTCCGTGTATTTGATCGAGACGTATTGCACGCCGCGGTCGCTGTGATGGACGAGGCCGCTTTTTCGCACAGGCTGTCGATCATAAAGGGCCTGCTCCAGGGCGTCGAGAACGAAGTCCGCCCGCGCCGAACGGGACGCGCGCCAGCCGACGATGCGCCGGGCGTAGGCGTCGATCACGAAGGCGACGTAGACGAAGCCAGCCCAGGTCGCAACATAGGTGAAATCCGAGACCCAGAGGGCGTTCGGCCGCGACGCCTCGAACTGTCGGTTCACCCGGTCGAGCGGGCATGGGGGCCGAAGCATCGCTGATCGTGGTGCGCACGGATTTGCCGCGAACGGCGCCCCTCAATCCCATCTGCCGCATCAGGCGGGCGACCGTGCATCGGGCAACGGCGTTTTCCTCCCGTTTGAGCTGACGCCAAACCTTGCGAACGCCGTAGACCTGAAAATTCTCATTCCAGATCCGCCGAATTGTTTCGCGCAGGACCGCATCGCGCCGTTCGCGCGCCGGGGCGCGGCTGGGATCGACACGCCGGGCGGCATGCTGGCGGTACGTCGACGGGGCGATCGGCAGGACGCGGCAGATCGGCTCGACCCCATAGACGTCGCGATGTTCATCGATGAACGCCTTCATGGTTTGGACCGGCGGTCGAGCTCCGCCAGGGCAAAATACGCCGACGCCTTGCGCAGGATCTCGGCTCATTCGGCCATTCAACGATGAGCCATTCCACCGGATGCGGTTTGGTCTGATTGTAATCACGCGAGGCCGGGCGCAGCCGCACGGCGGCAAAGCGCGAGGCGAGTGACGTGTTCGAACCTTCGCGCCAGGTGAGGCTGCGCCATGCCTTTTTCTTCAAGCTCAGCGCCAGCTCCTTTACCGTGACGGGTTGATGTTCAAGATCACGGTTCAGACAAGACGGCTTGCGGCCATGACCGCTCCAGGGCTTTGCCGGTAGGGGCTCTTGACCGGGCGGCCAAACGGTCGGCGCCGATTGGACGCCGACGACGTAAGGCAGATCCAAAGCTGTCACTCCGGCGCGAAAGCCGCCGTTCACGCCATAGCCCGCATCAGCCAGCACGACGCCCGGCGCGACGCCTGCGGCATGAGCGGCACGGATCTGATCAAGCGTGAGCGTAATGGCGTCGCCACCCTGACGGCGATGGGCTGAATCGGCGATGATCGCTCTGCGATAGAAGCGGAGCGAGATGATGCGGGTAGGTGATAGCAATAAGGCGAGCTTTACGCCTAGCACGATGGCTGGAGAATTCCGGCGCGTCGAGGTGATCACAGGTGTGGCGCGGCGTCGGACATGGAGTGCGCAGGACAAGGCGCATATCCTCGCTGAAAGCTTTGAACCCGGCGCATGCGTGTCGGAAATCGCGCGCCGACATGGCATAAATCGAGGACAATTGTTTACTTGGCGACGGCAGGTGATGGCGAACGCCGCCGCTGATGCCTCCGCGGGCGCGCCTGCGTTCGTTCCGGTCGCCATGGCTGCGGCCGAGGAGGCTATCGCTCGCGAGCCGTCCTGCATTGAGATCGAGATAAACGGCGCCTGCATTCGAGTTCGTGGCGCGGTGAATGCAGCGGCCTTGCGCGCGGTCATGTCGGCGATAAGGGGCGCGCGGTGATCGCACCGGGAATGAGCGTTCGCATTTTGGTGGCGACGCAGCCGGTCGATTTTCGGCGCGGCATGGATTCGCTGGCGATGTTGGTGAGCGAAGCGTTGCGCGAGGACCCATTCAACGGCGCGCTTTTCGTGTTTCGGTCGAGGCGAGCCGACAGGATCAAGATTTTGGCCTGGGACGGGACGGGTCTGTGTCTGTATTCGAAGCGATTGGAAAAAGGGCGATTCGCATGGCCGCCGATCCGCGACGGGTCGATCACATTGAGCGCATCGCAGTTGTCGCTTCTCGTCGAAGGTTCGGATTGGCGCTTGCTTTCAAAACGAGCTGTGAAACCACCGGAGCGAGCTGGCTGAACGCCAACAAGACCATGGCTTTTGGCTGGCTTTGCGGCTTAAGATTCTTGCATGGCCATTCGTGATAATTCGCCGTCCGGTCCGCACGATTTGAATGAGAAACTCGTTCAGGCGACCCGCCTCGTCGAGCGGCTTGATGCTGAAAAACTTGTTCTCGCCGCGCAGAAACAGGAGCTCGCGAAAGAGCGTGACGAAGCCCTCGTGCAACGCGACGCCGCGTTGCAGGAGAACGAGAAGCTGCTGCTCATTCTCTCGCAATACAAGCGCGCAATCTTCGGTAGACATTCGGAGAGGATCGACCCGGATCAGTTACGCCTGCTGCTATCTCAGAATGAACAAGCCGGCGTTGAAGCGGCGAACGAGAACAAACCCGAGAATGGCGTCGGCGATCACAAGAAGCAAGAAAGCGTCGGAATGGCGGCGCCGAAGGCGCGCCCCAATCGCAATCGCGGGTGTTTGCCGATCCATCTGCCGCGCATCGAGGTGATCATCGACATCGATGACAAGAGCTGCCCCTGCTGCGGCGGCGTCCTGCACAAGATCGGCGAGACCCACAAGGAGATATTCGATGTCGCACCGATTCAATATCGCGTGAAGCGGATCATCCGTCCGCGTTACGGCTGTAGAGCGTGCGAGAGCGCGGTTGTCCAGGCGTCGGCGCCTCCGCAGCCGGTCGACGGCGGCATGGTGAGCGAAGCCTTCCTTGCGCATGTCGCGACGATGAAGCACGGCTATCATGTGCCGCTCTATCGGCTGGAGCAGATGCTTGCCGCTCAGGAAATTGCACTCGATCGGTCGACGCTGGCGCTGTGGATGGGGCGCACGGCCTGGTGGCTTAAGCCCTTGCATCAATTGTTGCTCGGCGCGGCGCTTTCCTATCCCAAGCTCTTCGCCGACGAGACGCCGGTTCCGATGCTGGATCCCGGCCGCGGCAGAACCAAGACCTGCCAGTTCTGGGCGGTGGCCGCGGATGACCGGCCCTGGGGGGGCCGGCGCCGCCCATGGTCGCCTATGTCTTCGCCGAGGATCGTGCCGACAAGCGAGCAAAGGATATCTTCGAGGGCTTTGTCGGCATTCTACAAGTCGATGGGTATGCGGGTTACGACGGCCTTACCGATCCCTCCCGTTCGGGAGGAGCGGCGACGCTCGCCTTCTGCTTTGCTCATGCGCGGCGGAAAATCTACGACGTTCACGTCGCGACGAAATCTCCGATCGCAGCGCAGGCGTTGTTGCGCATCGCCGCCTTTTACGAGATCGAGGAGCGCATTCGCGGCAAATCCGAGAGCGAACGCCGCGCCGTGCGGCAGGCCGAAACAAAGCCGCTGATCGAAGAGTTCCAGTCCTGGCTCGCAGCGCGGCTGGCGGAAATCTCGCGAAAGTCCGGATTGGCCAAGGCGATCCGCTACATGCTGTCGCATTGGACAGGACTGACGCGCTTTCTCGACGATGGACGCATCGAAATCGACAGCAACACCGTGGAGCGCACCATGCGCCCGATCGGCTTGGGGCGGAAGAATCGATCTTTTCGCCGGCAGTCCTCGGGGCGGCGAAACCTGGGCGATCTTGTCGTCGCTCATCAACACCGCGAAACTCAACGGAATCGACCCCAGGAATATCTCGCCGATGTTCTGGAGCGCATCGTGTCCGGGCGCACGAAAATCAACCGCCTCTCTGAACTCCTGCCCTGGGAGTGGAAGGCCGCGCGCGAGACCGCGAAATTGAAAGTCGCCGCTTGATCGCGCCATGTGTTCAATTGGACGGTAGGGCTTCCGGGACTTCCTGCGCGTCGCTCGCATCAGAATAGATCTCTTCGCGTATGACCCGCAACGTCGCCTCGTTCAGATAGGTTCGCAGAGCTTGGTCGAGTTCGGTAAACTCCGGCCACAAGATCATGTCGATGAAACCTCTCGGCGCGCGGATCATGACCGTAGTGTGCCGCTGCCGGCGATATCGGTAGGGCTTCAGCCCATAACGCCGGCTCAGAGCGATGAATAACTGCCGCGACCACGACAGGATGAACACGGTATGCCCGCGACCCACGAGGTATTCGACCAGAGACCTTCCAGGCGAAAGGTCGAGGATGTAGTACTGAGGTGGCCCCGGATTTTAGGACCACTGGCTTGGTTGGAGGAAGTCTGCTCCGAAAGGCTTTGAACGGAGCGGAGCATGACGAAGACACGACGGAAGATTGACGCGGGGCTGAAGGCGAAGATCGCGCTCGAGGCGTTGCGCGAACAAGCGACAGTGAACGACCTGGCGCAGCGTTACCAAGTTCATCCGAACCAGATTTACGCCTGGAAGAAGCAGCTGCTGGACCATGCGGCGCGGGCGTTTGATCCGAAGGTCGGGCTGGACGCCGAGGCGGCGTCGGCGCGGGAGATCGAGAAGCTTCACGCCAAGATCGGCCAGCTGACGATCGAGAACGATTTTTTCGCCAAGAGGTTCGGCAAATGAGCGCGCCGGACCGCCGAGCCAAGCTCGATCGCGCGCATGGCGATCTGTCGATCCGCCGGCAATGCGCGATGCTGGGCCTGGCGCGCTCGGGCGTCTATCGCAAGCCGCGACCGGCCAACGACAACGATCTCGAGGCGATGCGGCGCATCGACGCGCTGTTCACCGCGCGGCCGTTCTTCGGCGCGCGGCGGATCGCGCGGACGCTGAGCGAGGAGGGCTTTCCGATCGACCGCAAGCGCGTGCGGCGGCTGATGCGGCTGATGGGCATCGAGGCGCTGGGGCCGAAGCCGCAGGACGAGCAAGCCCGCGCCGGGGCACAAGATTTATCCCTATCTCTTGCGCGACCTGACGATCGATCGGCCGAACCAGGTTTGGGCGGCCGATATCACCTACATCCCGATCGGCCGCGGCTTTCTCTATCTGGTCGCCGTCATCGACTGGGCGAGCCGGGCGGTTCTTTCCTGGCGGCTGTCGAACACGATGGACGCCTCGTTCTGCGTGGCGGCGCTGGAGGACGCGCTGGCCCGATACGGCAAGCCGGAGATCTTCAACACCGACCAGGGCAGCCAATTCACCGGCGCGGCCTTCACCGGCGCGCTGATCGAGGCTGGCGTGCGCATCTCGATGGACGGACGCGGACGCTGGATGGACAACGTGTTCATCGAACGCGTCTGGCGCTCGCTGAAATACGAGGACGTCTATCTGAGAGGCTATGCCGACGGCCGCGAGGCGAAAGCGGGCATCGGCGAATACTTCGCCTTCTACAACGAGCGCCGCCTTCATCAGGCGCTCGGCTATCGCACGCCGATGGCCGTCTGGCGCGAAGGCGCGGCGCCGGACAGCCTATGGACATGTGGACAACGCATCGCGCGTTGACCACATGCCCACAGGCGGATCAGAATCAGCAGCAGACAGAACCCTTGGCGGCTTGATAAAGGACAACCAGCAGACGGCCTTCCAACTTAACCGCCGCCAAAAACGGTCCCGCTGCGCGGGGCCACTTCATACTTCATGATCCAAGCCGGCACGATCAGGACCGGCTCAGGAAAGACTTCGTCGGTGGTCGGTAGGTATTGGATCAATTCAATCAGGCGATTCTGGTAGATGACCTTCCCTGGAGTCGCCGCAACGTTTTTGCCGACTTGGTATTGTTCTGCCCCGACAGGCGGCTGGCCCAATGCGGAGCGCTGCCAATCGTCGAACGCATTCTGGAAACCCTGCATGAGGTTGCGGCCGCCCTGCTCCAGCGTTACTCGGCCGATTTCCGGGTTCGTCCATGGGAAGTTGGACGGTGAGGCCATGTCGAGCAGCTGTCGGGTGATGAATGAAACAACTGCCTCGCTCCGCCTCGAGAGGCCGTCAATATCGGTCGTGGCGTTGTGCCACCACTGCTGGTCCAAGAGAAATGACTGGTATCTCAGCCATCCCCTCATTTCAAAGGTGAGAATGCCGACTAAAAAAAGAATCTGGCAAGGTGCTGGGACTTTCTGAAAAATAGAGCATCACGACAGGCCGGCGTGGATTCCTATTCCGCGCACGTCATGGATTGGTTGCCCCCGAGGCGGCAAATCGCGAATCTCCGCGTATGCAACCATAATTCGCGGGGCCAGACGATGAGACGGAACCAGACCCTTTGCTTTGGGGGAAGTCCACCGCTTCCTTGACGGCCTGTTCGATGGTGACCTGCATGCCAAGCGCATCCTATCATTGACCAACGCCACCCTCGGCGTCATCAAGACCGCTTCCCTGGCGGTCAATACGATCGGCCAGGGCCTCGCCCTGGCGCGTGGCCTAGTGACCAAGCATGCGATCAAACAGGTGGATCGGCTGCTGTCCAACGAGGGAATCGATATCGACGCCGCACTGCGCCACTGGGTTCCCTACGTGGTGGGATCCCGCGCTTGCATCAATGTGGCCATGGATTGGACCGATTTCGACGCCGACGGCCAAGCCACCATCATGCTCTCGCTGCTGACCCGGCATGGGCGAGCTACGCCGCTTCTGTGGCTCACGGTGGACACATCCACCCTCAAGAACCGGCGGAACGAATATGAGTACCAAGCGCTTGTCCGCTTGGCCGATGCCCTGCCGGCGGACATCAAGGTGTGCATCGTGGCCGATCGCGGGTTCGGCGATCAAAAGCTCTACCGGGTGCTGACCGGGGAGTTGAAATTCGACTACGTCATCCGCTTCCGTGGCAACATCACAGTGACCAGCGCGGCGGGCGAAACTCGTGCCGCCGCTGCCTTTGTTGGACCCGGCGGACGCGCTCGCGTCTTGCGCGGCGCCTTGGTGACGGCCGACCGTTATCAGGTGGGAACCGTGCTGTGCGTGCAGGACAAGGAGATAAAACAGGCCTGGTGTCTGGCCGCCAGCAGCACCAGCGCGACTTCACGGGCTTTGATGCGCCTCTATGGCAAGCGTTGGGGCATCGAGTGCGGGCTGCGCGACACCAAGGATTCGCGTTTCGGCATGGGCTTGGGATCAATTCATGTCAGCACGCCCGAACGGCGCGACCGCCTGTGGTTGCTGAACGCGTTTGCGATCGCGCTGCTGACCTTGCTCGGGGCGGCCGGCGAAGCGCTCGGCTATGATCGATATCTCAAGTCAAACACCACCAAGCGACGCACCCACTCGCTATTCCGGCAGGGCTGCATGTTCTACGAATTGATCCCCACCATGCCGGAGGTGCGATTGCTGCCGTTGATCGAACGGTTCACCACGATGCTCGCCGAACTCCCGGTCTTTGCCGATACTTTCGGGGCCATCTGAAAATGAGGGGAGTCGTGAGGACTGGTATATCAAATTGTTCGGCCATCCACGCCAGCCCTCGTCATGGAATCGACGATCCTGTGGCAGGGGCTCAATACAAGGCGGTGTCTTGGGGTCCGCCGCAGAAAGTGCGTTCAGGCGTGGCGCCTCGAACTTGCTGATCCAACGCTCTGCGATGCTGTTGATCGGAACGGGGTTGATGAAATGCAGTTTTTCGCGGCCATGGCGGCGCACCGAAACCAGGTTTGCCTCCTCCAGGATGGAAAGATGCTTCGCTACCGCTTGGCGGGTCATGTCCAGCCCTTGGCACAGCTCGCCAAGCGTTTGGCCATTCTTCTGATGCAACCGGTCCAGCATTTGCCGGCGGCTTGCATCGGCCAAAGCGCGAAACACAGCGTCCTCATTCATGCCAGCAACATGGAACCGTATGGTTCCCTATTTATAGGAAACCATTTGGTTACCTGTACAGCAAAAAAATGGCGCCATCCGCTCGCTGTCACGTGATTACCAGCCGTCGATGTGTCTGGTTCTGGACTGGGGATCTCTATCGGTTACGATCAACTATCGTTGCGGAGCAGTAGCCTTCCGCTTGCTGCGCGATCCTGCTCTACGCCAGAGCAACCCCTCACTCCCACTCGATTGTTTTGATGCATCATAACACATTGATCTAACAGGGCGAATTTTTATGCGCACAATGAAGAACTGTCTTCCCGATCCGTCAGAAATTTGCGCTCTTGATTTCAAAGAGGAATTTGCGCGACCCGCATTTTTCTCGGTTCCGCAGACAATCGAGATCTATCGGTCGATTTTTGAAATTTTCGAGGAAAGTGGCTACTCCACCGCCCGGCAAAGAAAGGCCGTCACGCAGTCCTGCCTCGCAACCCGTCCGCGAGCGCCGAAAGCGCGTCGGCGAGTTGTCGCGCGGTCTCCGGCGGCGGCAGCGGCATTTTGAGGCTCCGCACGCCGGTTTCCGGATCGCGTTCGATCCATGGATGCGCGGGCGCCTTGGGATCGTTGGCGGCCGCCAGAGCGGCAACGAACTGCGCACCCACCTGCACCAAGGCAAGCCACGGATCGGACCCGGGATCGCACCGCGGCACTGCGGGCCCGTTCGAGCGCGCGATATCGCCGGCACCGATATCCGCATCCGCCTTCGCGTCTTCCGCGGGTCCGATATCGTCAGCAGCGACGATGCTGTTTCCGACCTCCTCTGCCGGCGTCACGGCCTCGCTTTCGCCCATGCGCCCGGTGACGTTCTCCACCTCCTTCATGAAGCGGTTGAGACGCGAGCCGCCCAGCGAAATCTCGCCGCTGCCACCGTCGAGAATTCCGGCCGACAGTGAGCGCTTGAACGCCAGCACCGAAAGCATCCCTTCCTCGATGGCGCCCTTCGCGACGAAATTGATGACCCGCACGGGCTGGGCCTGACCAATGCGATGGATGCGTGCGATGCGCTGCTCCAGTACGGCCGGATTCCACGGTAGGTCCATATTCACGAGAGTCGAGGCATGCTGCAGATTGAGGCCCGTGCTGCCGGCGTCCGTGGACAGGAACACCCGGCAGGCGGGGTCGTCGCGAAAGCGCTCGACGAGTGCCGGCCGCTTGTCCGACGGCACGCCGCCGTGGAAGCTGACATAGCCTAAGCCGCGCGCTTCGAGGCGCCGGATGACGATGTCGTGGGTCCGCGTCCATTGCGAGAACACCACCGCCTTCGCTTTCGGCTCGGCGAACAGATCGTCGAACAGGGCCGCCAATTCATCGGCCTTGACGCCATGGTCTGTCTCTTGGTCCAAGAGATAGGTGCTGTTGCACGACATGCGCATGTTCTGTAGCGCACAGGTCAGCCGCCGCTGGTCCTTGTCCGACAAGAACCGGGTCTTCCGCCAGCGCTGGACGATTTTCGCCACCACGTCGGCGTTTTCCTGGTGATAGAGCATCTGCATCTCTGTCATCGGCATCAGAAGGTTCTGGTCGAGACGGTCCGGCAATTGCTTCAGCACCTCGGATTTGCGGCGGCGGATCATGATCGGCGCCAGTGTCTGACCAATCTTCTCGAGCCCCGTATAGCCGGTGACGCGCCCGCCTTCGTCCTTGACCTGGTGTTCGTGCAGCAGCTTCCACGTCGGCCCCAGCTGGTGTTGGTCGACGAACTGAACGATCGAGATCAGCTCTTCGAGCTTGTTCTCCAAGGGGGTGCCGGTCAGCACGATCGCGTAGGGACTGTCGATGCGCTTCAAGGCCCGTGCAGCGATGGTGTTCCAGTTCTTCACCCGTTGCGCTTCATCGACGATCACGAGATCGGGCGCCCAGGCAGCAATCAGATCGAGGTCAGGCTTGAGCTTCTCGTAATTTGTGATCTTGCAGAAATCGTCCAAACGATAGTCGTTCTGGCGCTGCGCCCGGCCACCATTGATGACCCGCGCCGCGTTCTCGCTTTGCCTGCCGGAGAAACGCAGAATCTCGCTCTGCCACTGGTATTTGAGCGAGGTCGGGCAGATCACCAGTACCCTTGTGACGCCGAAATGCCGCGCCAGTATTTCCATGGTGGCGATGGCCTGGACGGTCTTGCCCAGTCCCATATCGTCGCCGATCAATGCCCTGCCAGCCCGGACCGCGAACAGCGCGCCTTCGGCCTGATACGGATAGAGCGGCACTTTCAGAAGGCCTCCGAGCTCGGGGTCGGCGGCTCCCTGAGGAAACAGTTCCGCGAGCTTCGAGGCCCGGCGCTCCGCATCCCGCCTTCCCGCGATGAAATCGAGCGCATCGTCATAGGCGCGGAACTCGTGACCCGACTTCGACGCCATGGCCATGAAAGACTCGAGTTCGTCGTAGCGGTCATCCGGCAGCATCCCGTCATGACCGACGTCGAACAATGCCGCGGCGGCCTCGCGCAACGCTGGCGGGCAGTCTGTTCCAGCCCGGAAATGGATGCGGCGCCTGCCGTCGTTGCGGAGATACAGCTCGGAAAAAGCCGGCTGGTAGCCGCGCGCAAACGCGGCTTTGGCGCCGCGCTTCTTCTCCAGCCGAGCGAGCGTGAACTCGATGTGCTTGCAGGTACCGAGCTCGCTCGTCGCATAATCGGGGCACGAGCAGAAATTGCCGCCGGGCCCCTTGCCCCGGATCGCCACGCGGTAGCTCGATTTCGAGGCGGGATTGCTGACCCGAAACTCGGAGAAGAACGGTTCGGCGGTCAGGTTCTCGAGCCCGAATGCCTGCTCGCGGCCGAACTGGCGGCGCAAGCCGCGTTGCCATTCCACCGGCGATAGATCGGTCGGCGCATGGGTGCGCGAGAGCTTGGGTTCCTTGTTCGGGATGGTCGCGGAATTCGGACCTCGCCGTTTGGATTTCATCAAATTGCATCCCGTTCGACAAGTTGCGATTGGGTCATCGACGTCCCCGTTTCGTACGTGGCGCTAGCGACTTGTTGCCTGATTTCCAGGCTTTGACGTTCTGCGCTTTCCATCGCAATGCAGGAGAGGCTTCTGTCGCGGCGCGCACGGGTTCCGGAACATCCAGCGAGGACGCATCGATCTCGCCCCGCTCCAGGACGGCGTCCAAAAACGCCCTCTCCCCGGCCGCAAGCTGAAATACCGGTGCGAGCTTCTCCCGGCATCTGCCGTGACTTTCTCGATCCAGGCTGCCGGACCGCCAAAAGCATCGAAATATTGACCATGTAGGCACATGGTCAGCTTGCCGGTGATGTCGCCAACCTCGCATCCGATCGCGTCGGGCGAGGCGGTTCCTCGATTGGCCAAGTGGATTTCCTCTCAGCAGCATTTCGCTCAAACAGAATCTTTTCCCGCTTCCTGGATGAAATAAATTAATCCAAGCTTTATTCGTTGCAGAAAGTCTCAACCGTCCGTCGTCGGTTTGAGCAAAACGGCGCACATGGGACCGTGACCGTTGGCATTGCCGTGAACGTTATCCGCCCCGGCCATGCGTGGCAACCTCTCGTCGATAAGCATGCTTCAGATACCGCCAAAGTGTGCCGCGCGCAGCTACGAAGGGTTTACTGCCTTCCTATTGGAGGCAACGTTCTTCGGCGTAATGCTGCTTGGCCGCGGCCGTGCGCCGCCATGCAGCAGCGGAGGGGCCAGGCGCCAAACTATCGTAATTCCATGTAATAAAGGGGGGCGGTTTGCCTATTCCAGTTGGGTCGATAGTAAAGAACACAGCGTCGGTTGTGTTTCTTATCGAGACTTCTTCCAAGCGACAGTTTCCGGACGCCGTCACGCTTTCCGCTCTGACACTCGGCTTCACAGCCGCAAGGGGGCCGACACTTACCGACGCCACGTTGGCCGCGATTCCAAACGGACCCGCGTTTCCGTCGATTGCGGCACCTTGCCCGGCTTCATAGGCGTCGACCAAAATCTGCTTTCTGCGAGCCCCGCTTTTGGCCTGGAACGACAATCCGAGTTTCGCTAATTCGTCCTCGATGACAGATGTTTTCAGCGGCACGAGAGAGTGGCCACGATCAATGCGATTAGCGCCGCCCTGGGAATCGGCCGGCGTTGAATTCATCGACGAAAACGGTGGCGGCGCTGGCGTCCGGCTCAAGAAGAGCTCGGAGACGGTTGCCGCTCACGGGCAGGATTGATACCGGTCAGGCTGACACGAAACCCGAACCGGGACCGGAAGAAGCCATGCCCAAACAGGGCAATGGAACTGAGGCGCATGATCAGAGCGAGCTAGCGGCTCTGAACAGCCGACGTGCGAAGTCGCCGAAAGAATATTCCGGGATGTCCGACGTCCGACGGTAGTTTAGCTTGTTCGGAGGCGACGAGAACTCCTTGCAGAGTGGACCATTTGTCGACCGACATCTTGCCACTCTTGCGATCGGAGGCGAGCTCGAAGCCAACCTTCTGACCTTCTCGCAAAACGCCGGATGCTGGAGCGTTCCAAGGGACATTGACACAGCGACAGTGGGCTTGAGCCCGCCCCTGACGCAAGTTCCGGGCGATTACCGGCGCAAATTTGAGAACCCAGCGACGGATCGTTTCGTTGCTGACCAGCAGTCCCCGCTCAGCAAGGAGATCCTCGTAGGAAATGGGTTTCATGACCCCAATTTAGCGCATTCGATCGTCCGGCGCTCGTTAACGTGTCAATGCCATACTTTCATATCCACCGCCAGCTTGACCCGGACGTTGCCATCCGGGTCCGCAGCAAAAGGGGCTGCACCAAGCGGTCACAAAATGTGCCATTTTTGGGTGGCGCTCGCACTGCAGGCTCGGATCACCAGCGAGGGGAAACTGGTATTGTTCTTTTTGGTGTCGAGGCACTTGCCGCTGCCGAGATTGACGATCTGACCAGTATCGCTATAAGACCACCTCTGAGCGCTGGTCCCGTTGCAGTCGAACATTTGGACAATCGTTCCGTCCGCATTCCAGCTCCTCTGACGTCGAGACACTTTCTGTTGACGTTGGTCGTCCCGACGCCCTCTATCTCAAGACCTTCCCAATTCCACATCTGGCTAAAGCTGCCTTCGCAGTAAAACGCAATTGCTGCCGTACCGTTGCCCGAGCCAGACGTGAGGCAAACTGTTCCAATATTGGGGATGATGGCGTGGTTCCAGAATACGGCGGCGTGAGCGTTTGAACAGCCAAGAGCCGCTATTAATAGAAAGCCGCTTAGGGTCAGGATACGAAAATAACTCGACATAATAATCTCCTTTATCAAAGAAAGATTTTCAGGACCGGAGCGAGAACAACTGGTTGCCGTTGTTAGGATCGCAAGTGCGGACTGTCAGTTGTGTTTCCTGGGTCGGGTCCTCGACGGTGAGGCATTTTTGGAGGCCCACATTGAAGATCTGACCCGGATAGAGGTAAAACCAGTCCTGGAGGCGGGAAATTGCGCTTTGGCACTCAACCATTGTGACGGGCGTTCCGTCCGTTGACCCAAAAGCTGTGAGACATTTGGAGGACGTTGTTCCATTAGGGAAACTTTGGTCTGTTCCGATGCCCGTTATAGTGCCCGCGAACCACTTCCACTGCTGAGAAAAGAGCCCGAAGCACTGACGCGATACTATTGGGTTGCGGTCGGTCGTGTCACCGTATCGATCCTCTAGGCATTGTCCAAAGTGATTGACGATGGTGACAGCATGAGCGCTTGACGAGCCAAGAAATGGTACCGCAAGCACGCTGCAAAACAGGCAAGCATAAAAAGTTTTTAGCATGACAATCTCCTCTATTCTCGTGGTTACGCTTAAATGCGCTAGCGAGGTCCTGATCGGCCGTGACCTTGGCCCCAAGTTTTATCCAGTTCCGAATTCGCTCCGGCGACACGTCCATCGCCGAACTTCGCTGTCCATTTGTAGATGCTGGCGTCGCTGACCCCGTGCTTGCGACACAAATCCGCGACCGAGACGCCCGCCTCATGCTCCTTCAATATCCCGATGATCTGTTCTTCCGAAAAGCGGCTGCGCTTCATGCTCTGGTCCTCAGCTTGGGCCGGAGCGGACTTCAAACTGGATTAGGACAATGGGGCAAGGTCAGCCGCCTCGCTTAAAAAGATTTGTCACGAAGCCACTTCCGTCGCGCCCCGTGTTCACGGGGTGGCGGTTCTGATATCAATCGACAGGTGCGGAACGCTTGAGGGGACGCGGGCGTGGGGGCGGTCGAGCATCTTAAATCGTTATGCTGCCTCGGCCTGAAGCCCGAGAGCGCGATGATCGCTATCGTGCCTTTGCTGCACGAAATCATACCGCACGGCTGGACG
The DNA here is from genome assembly GCA_963789645.1 of uncultured Alphaproteobacteria bacterium. Taxonomy (GTDB): domain Bacteria; phylum Pseudomonadota; class Alphaproteobacteria; order Rhizobiales; family Beijerinckiaceae; genus Methylocapsa. The sequence goes on from CAWBLM010000016.1 coordinate 556,018, forward strand.
CGGCTCGGTCTTATAGCGCCCGATGCCGCGATAACCGGCTACTTTGCCGAAATCCCCAGAGTTGGAAGCCTTATACCGCGAGCGTCTGTGGCAGTTCATGGACGACCCGTCGGCCTTATGCTCGTTGTGGCTTCCTATGGTGCACAATGTGGCCATCGGCTGGTCATTGCACCGTCAAAACGGAGCATATCTCGAAACGGGTTATTTCCAGGAAGTTGAGTCGGTGTTTGATTCCTGTTGGGTCCTGGACACGATGATCGGCGATGGCGGCCGCACAATTGGCTTTATTCACCTCACGCGTCCGCGAAGTGCTCGCCCCTTTGTATCGGACGACGTGCAACAACTCGACCGGCTGCGGCCTTGGCTCGCGCATGCACTGCGTCGGCGTACGTCAGAGGAAGCGCGCCAAGAGGACGAAGGTTCCACGCACACAACGGGACGAATCGTGCGGACGGGCCAGTTGATCGTGACTCCAAAAGCGAAGCTCGTCCATCAGACTTCCAGCATCGAATTTCTGCTCAGAATTCTTAGTGGAGAACCAACCGTTTCGATGCGCAACATGCCCATGCCCGCGCGCGATAGCCTGCCCCTGCCGATATTGAAGCTTTTGCATCAGATCATCGCTGCCACGAACGGTACGTCCCACGCGCCGCCTCGTGCCCAGATTGCGAGCGCTTACGGCGTTGTGACGCTGGAAGCCCAATGGCTCTTACCGGCCTATACGCTTCCGGAAGATGCCGCCAGAGATCCAAGATCGTGTCTCATATCGGTGACGGTCGAACTGCGCGAGCATGCAATTGTCCATGCCATGCGTCTCCTGCGCGAGAGCGGCGCCACGCCGACGCAGATAAAAGTTGGCATTCTGCTCGCGATGGGCAAGACGAAGCCAGTGATCGCGGAGGAAATTGGCGTTAAGCCCTCTTCGGTCGACGATCATACGAAAAAGCTCTATCAGACGCTCAATGTTCACAATGCTGCTGCGCTCGCTAAGACAGTCTGGACCGGGCAAAACCCGCAGCAAGTGCAACAAATCTTCCGGACTTCCGGATGAGAGTTGGATGGAGAGGCTTCATAAATAGCGGATGGTTGCGAACATGCCTGCAGCCTGGTGATAAGCCAAATGGCAATGGAGCGCCAACCACCCTGGCTTGTTCGCGTCGAAAGCGACCGTGACGCTAGTTTTTGGTGGACGAGGACAGTGTCGCGCATTGCGCCATCAAACCGATCGCCATCGATCGACGTGACCTGTGGCAAATTACCCATGCGACATCTTAAGGTTGGATCCATCATCGTCCGCGAATATCAAGGCGCGGTTCACGAGGTCATGATCGTCCCTGACGGGTTCTGCTGGCAGGGAACGGTGTACGCAAGCCTTTCCACCATCGCACGGAAAATCACCAGCACGAGTTGGAGCGGACCACGCTTCTTTGGCCTCCGCGGCGGCGAGCCGGCGCCGTCAACAGCAACGGCCCGGGAACCCGCACAGCCGAGGCAAAAGCCGCGCGCCGGCGCCAAGCTTGTTCAGTCCGGTCCTTTCCGCGGCGGAGCGCGTCGTTGCTGACGCGGTGGGCGCGACCGCTGCACCTCGCTTTGCGCGTCCGTCTGCCCTCATTGCTCGATCGCGCCGGTCGAGCGAACGTCCGGAAGGCTTCTGCAGGACCAGCGAATTGTTTGTCGCGATATCATGGAGTTATTTGGCTGAGCAAACAGGATTCGAACCAGAGCATGCACCAGCTTCTAAGAGCGGCCAATTCTAAATTGGCCTGATCGCGCGCCTGAGTTGCACCATCCCCTCGACAAGAATGGCCAACCGCTCGAAGGGGAGCCGAGGCGAGGTCGTCGCCCATTCCGCTTCATTGTGCCTGTCCCGGCCTCGCGGAAGAAGGCGTCGGCCGGCCAGTCCTCGCTTAATGGCAGAGGTTGGATATTTCGAGCCGGGCGAAGTTGTCTCATGTGGAAAATCCGGTTTCTGAGGTTGACTAATCGACATGGGATACCAATATCTAGCTTCGCAGGCCGAGACCCGCCGCTGCATCGCATGCGGCCTCGGATGGTAAGAGCCCCCAGACAACCCTTGCAAGGGTTGTCTGGGGGCTTCGATTCTTAAGGTTCTTTCGCAGGGCACAAGCACGAGACCGTCCCACGTCGGATTGGCAAAGAGGCTGCGGCGTCGCCTTTACCGCCTTCCCGCAGCCTGACGCCAGCCCCTCCGCCATTCTCGGCGACGAACTCCGCGCCAGCGCCGCAGATTCCTACTCAGCCTCACACCCTAACCTACGCCAGACGCTCGCCAGCCACGGCTGCTTTTCGCGCGGCAGCCCGGCGGGACGGTAATAGTGGGTTAGTCTCAACGAATCCCGCAGCTGACATATAGCTGCGCCAAGTATCAAGATCATGATACACACCGTAGCGCCCGCGATTCCAGCCTTCCTCGTTATGGCCGTGCGGGTTCGAGCTGAACAGGACACCGCCCGGTTTCAGACTTGCGTGCAGTTCCAGCAACACGCGCGGTAACTCCTGGCTGGGTACATGAAACAGCGCGGCGTTGGCGAATACGCCATCGAAATGGTGATCCGGCAGATCGAGCTTGAGGAAATCTTGCTGCCATACTTCGCAGCCGCTATGGGCGCGCGCCATCGCGGCGAAATGCGCGGCGCCTTCCAAACCTACCGCGACGTGGCCGAGTTCGGCAAACGACCTTGAGGTCGCGCCCGGGCCCGCAGCCAAAATCTAGTATCGTGATAAGGCGGTTCACCCTCGATGCATTGCAACAGCGCTGCGATGTTCTGGCTGACGTCGTGATCGCGCGTGCCTTCCCAGAAATCTTCGGCGCGCTCGTTGTAATGATCCAGCGTGAGATCGGTGATTTTTTCCAGGTCTTGCGGATTCAGTTTCATGTTCAATGTCGGCCTCGATCTCGCAGGCACCAAGGCTGCCTTCCAGATGGCCGAGGTCGCTATCCCTCGGAATTTGTTCGCTGACTATAGCGCGCCGCCAGGCGCGGATGCGCCGCTCGAGCGTGCGCCGCACGCCTGGCCCGAATGTCGGGATGGCGGCGGACGCAGTAACTCTGTAAAAATCGCGACCGGCCGCTCGCTCGGCGCCGCCTTGAGCAGCGCGACGACGTCGCGTTCCGCATTGCCTCGTCTGAAATGCTGCCTAAAATAAACCTGTTGCCTCAGCTGATTTGCTCCTTTCGGGCAAGGGGCATAGGCCGAAATGAGGCTGGTAAAGCGGGAGAGGCCCATGGCGGGCCCCGTCACGTTGTCGAAAGCAAGACGCGGGAAACCTGTGGCTCGCATAGTTTCAAGCGACCGCGACGGCGACGCCACGTGTCCATCGCCGCGGCGCGAAGGCCCGGTGCGTTCGTGCCGAGGTGAGATGGCGTTGGACGTAGAAGGTATTTTGAACGGCGACGTGCGCTGAGAGAAATCTTTGCGCCGATCCGGCGCTCTTGAAGCCTTGCATCTTTCGTTCTCGTCGCCGCGTCGGCTGATGCGAATTCTCTGCCCGGTTGTTGCTCCATTCGCCTCGTTCATAACGTCTCATGAGCCCGAGATCATGGGCTGCGGCGGCGTAAGATCGCAGATCGTCGGTGACCAGCCTGTCAGGGACAAAGGCGTATTTCTTCAAAAGCTTAGTGATGTGTCCATCACGCCTTTGCTCTTGTTGATCGGTTGGCGGGGAGAATTACAGGCCAGTCGGCCTAAGATGGCCGATCCTGGAAACTTATGAAATACGGCGCGCCTTCTCCAATTCAATTGCTCGATTCGTGCCCACCGTGCGAAATCTTGCCCAAGTGATTCTCACAGTCGCACAACTTCATTGTCGGATTACAGCGCGCGAAGAATTGCAAGCATCTTTCGGCGACGGGGCTCGTAAAGTTGCGAAGTTCGAGTTGCGTCATCGCGAAGCGCTCCCACCGTATCGCACAAATGGCCGTACAGGAGTTGGCGCCAATGCGAAGAGCTGAGGCTTGGGCCGGGCGGCGCGCCGCGATGGACCTGGAGCGCGCGACGCGTCGCCGATTCGGCGGCATGCGTCGCCGTCCAATGGCGGATCAACCCATGAGCCCGGTAGAAAGCTTCGACGTTTTGCTCGGTCATGAAATAGGAAACGCCGAGCTTGGCGTTCGTCAACATGGCTGTCAACATCCGGGAGGCTGGTTCCGTTTCCGGTCGGTAAGCCTTGTCCAAACAAGCTTGGAGAAATTCGGACACCGCGCCGATAGCGGTATCGCGGTCGATTGAGAATGTGGATTTCCTGGCAGCGGTAGGCGCCAGGTTGGTGAAGACAGTGAACAGAGGCGGTCAAAGTCTGCGGTGTGCCGAAGAGCACCAAGAAAGCCAAAGAAGCGCTGCCCTCCGAAGGCAAAGGTCACACGTTCGAATTGTGTCGGGTGCGCCAGTTTTTTCTTGTTTTACAACGCTGTATGCGCGCCCGAACCGAAATCCCAGCTCTGTCTCATTCGAGCGAGTAAGCAATCTGGGTGGGGAAATCGTCGGGCGGGGTCATCCATAGCACCCGTTCACAGACAATGGACCAGCGGCTCGGCCCGATAATGAGCCGCGAGTAGAAGGGCGTCCCAACGGCCCGGATCAGTCCTTTTGTCTTTACCTGCTATGCCGGTACTTCCGGCTTGGGCGTGACCATGCATGAGTTTTGCCGGTACGACGATTATGCTAAGTCGTCTCAATAATTGGGGGCAGCGGCCCGACGAGCGCAACCCGCGCCGGTCTATCGACCGCGCTTACCTAAGCTTCATTTTCGAGTGGAAATCCCCGGTGGGGTATCGGATACGACTGATGGGCTCAGCCAGCGAGGGGCGGCAATGCACCCTCGCTGGCCGAGAGACAATTGAGGCGAGCGGTTGGTCAGGCGACCGATGCCACCGTGGCCGCCGGGTAGTCCGTGTAGCCTCGCCCGTCGGCGCCGTAGAAGGTCGAGCGGTCGTAGCGGGCTAAAGGCAGATTACGCCGGAGCCGTTCGGGCAGATCTGGGTTGGAGATGAAGTGGCGGCCGAACGCGACGAGATCTGCGTCGCCCGCCGCGACAATGGCCGCGGCGCTCTCACCGGTGAATCCGCCGGCTGCGATCAGGGTGCGGCTGAATTTTTGCCGCAGATGCTGGGCGGCGATCGGAGCCTGGCCTTTGGCGATCTCCTCGATGCCCTTGATGCGCGGTTCGACCACGTGAAGGTAGGCGATGCCGAGCCGATCGAGCTTGCTTGCGACATAACCAAAGGTCGCGGCGGGATCGCTGTCCGACATCGAGCCATAGGTGCCGCTTGGCGTGAGGCGCACGCCGACGCGATCGGCTCCCCAGACGGAGATCGCGGCCTGCGTGATCTCCAGGAGGAAGCGCGCGCGGTTTTCGATCGGGCCGCCGTATTCATCCGTGCGCTTGTTGGTGCCGTCTTGGAGGAATTGATCGGGCAGATAGCCGTTGGCGCCGTGAATCTCGACACCGTCAAAACCGGCGCGCAGTGCACGCTCGGCGCCAGCACGAAATTCCTCGATAATTCCTGGAATCTCTTCCAGCGCGAGCGCTCGCGGCATCGAGAACGGGACCTCGCCTTCCTTGGTATAGGCGTAGCCTTCTGCCGCGATCGCGGCCGGCGCGACCGGCGGCTCGCCGTTCGGCTGCAGATCGGTATGTGACTGACGGCCGACATGCCACAGTTGCAGGAAGATCCGGCCGCCCCTGGCATGGACAGCATCGGTGACGCGACCATCCTTCGATCTGACGGTCCGAATAGATGCCCGGCGCACCTGCATAGCCGTAGCCGCGGATCGAGACCGGCGTTGCCTCGGAAATGATGAGGCCGCCCTTTGATGCGCGCTGCGAATAATACTCGACCATCAGGTCGCTCGAAATGTCGCCCGGATCGGACCTCATCCGCGTCAGCGGCGCCATCACGACACGGTGGGAGAGTTGGTAGGGACCGATCTTGATCGACGAGAATAGCTTGCTCATGGTTATCTCCTTCAGGTTGATGACCACGGCCGATGGTCGCTCGACGTGGCGCCCCGTCGGCCGCCTCTCGGGAAGTGCGCTGGGATCGCAATCGCGCTTCCTGGTTTTGCCGCTATCAGACCTTGACGGCGGCAGCCCGCTGCAGCACGGGGATCATGTCTTCCGGCTCGGGCCGATGCGTGTAGTCGGGATTCACTTCGGAGTAGAGGATCGTGCCGTCCTGGCCGATCACGTAGCGGGCCGGCATCGGCAGGGTCCAGCTCGGATCGTCGTTGAATGTCGGCAGATCATTCTTGAGGCTCTTGTAGAGCTCGATCAGATAGTCGGGCAGCTCAAAGCGCAGACCAAACGCGGCACCGACCTTGCCCCTCGCATCCGACAGGATCGGAAAGGAGAGCTTGTTCTGACGCACTGACTTGCGGCTGTTCGGCGCGGTCTGCGGCGAGATCGCGAGCAGCGAGGCGCCATACTTGTCGAACGCAGGCTTGGCAGCCTCCAGCGCCTGCAACTCCATGTTACAGTATGGGCACCAGACGCCGCGATAGAAGCTGACGACGAGCGGGCGTTTCTTCAAAAGCTCATCCGAACTGACGAGGTTCCCTTCGGGATCCTTCAGCAAGAAGGACGGAGCCAGGTCGCCGGCTTTCTTGGCGCGCTTGGCTGCGCCGGAGGCGATCAGCTCGGCGGTGGCGCGATGCATGGTCTCGATCACGGAGCGAGGAACGCTGTACGGCGGCTTGCCGGCTTCGAAATCGGCCTTGAAAGCATCGAGCTTGGCTTGCAGTGACATAGTCGGTTCTCCCTTGGGTTTCGCGCGGGCTTATGGATCGAACTCACGCGAACGAACCTAAAGGAGACCGCCGTGGAGGGTAGCGAGGCCGTTGGACTAAACCCTATTCCGCCTGGGAATAAAGACTTTAACAGCCGCGGCAGACGACCAGCTTTCGATCGAGTTCGGCATCGAGATCCTGTTGCTGGCGCTCCCATGCCGACAGACTCTCATCTTGGGGAATGTCAGACCGTGTAGGCTGGCGATGACCGACCGGCGCAAGCCAGGGCGAATGCGAGGTCAGAACGGCTGGATTGTTTTGATCGGACGCTGCAGCAGGCGAAAGCAGACCGAACAGGGCGACACCGGCGACAAATGCTGGCGCAACGCTCGCCGAATGATTCTTGTTCGAGGTGGACATGGTGTGACACTCCTTCTCGCGGGCTCGGGATGAGCGGCTCCGCTTCTGGTGTCACCCTGACTGATCGCGCCAAGACGCTGAATGCCAGGCGGGATCGAATAGATGCTCGTTCGTCTCATCTGCGCCAGAGACGGCGTCGCCTCATTAACTCCTGTCTCGGGTTGAAGCTGCGTTCGAAGAAATCGATAAAGGCCCGAGCTTTCGCCGTTGCCGCGCGCCCGGTCGGAAATACCGCCCACAGATCGAGAGGTGGAAGAACTCCATTCCGACAGCACCGCGCGCACGGCACCCGAGCGCAGTTCCGGGGTGAACATCCATTCGGATGCGATGGTAAGCCCAGCATGGGCGAGCACTGCGGCTCTAACTGCGCTCGTGTATTTCGTCCCCGGCGGTCTCAGCAGCGCGACGCGAGCCATCTTTTCTATGTTGTGTTTGCCGTCTCGTTGATCGGCCGACCGGTTGGCGCGGTAGCGATACGTCGGCTGACGCTGGATGCGCATTCACGGTGTATGCTTAAACATGCCTATCGTGCAGTACGGGCTACAGAGCGCCTCCACAGCCAAAGTGGCGCAAACACAAAGAGCGATCCGAGAAAAGCGGCGACAACATCCCGAAGCGAGATCGAAATGCGGTCGAGATCGGGGAACAGTCCGAGCGCTTGGACCAAAAAGCCGCCGAGCAGAGCGCCGATCGGCCCCAACGCAAGGTTTCTAACTACGCCGAACCCTTTGCGATTCCGAGTGATGACAAGACCGGCGAGGCCGCCCCCAAGGAGGCCGACTATAATCCAGACGATGAACTCATCGAATGTCGGAACCGTCGTTTTCCACAACCAGCGCACCTAATTCGGCGATGAACTCTACGCTCAGCCCTCGATCGTGTCCGCGAAGGCCCTCGCAAACCGCACCGCCAGAGCCCGCGCATCGGTCTTGAGCTGCTCCTCACTTTTTGGCGCTTCTCGGCCTTTTCGAACCGCTACCTCGATCATCAGCGTGCCGCCGCCAGCGTCCTGTTCCCGCCATTTAATTCTTGCTCGGACATGGTCTTCGTCGAGCGGCAGCAATTCTATTTCGAGGCCTTTACTCACTTCTGCTCCTTGCACTTGATCTTTGCGCGACGGTTTTTCAGGTCAACAAGTTCATTTTGATCACGCGCACGGTTCAGTCGCCCCATTGCTCTTTCGGGGCTCGGCTTCTCTGCGCCCGATTCCGGCGTCATATGGGCCTGCAAAGAGTCTATTTTGGCGCGGGCGAAGTGCTCGACGTTCTGATCCAGAGCCGGCGGACCAAGAAGGCGGCGCTGAAACTGTTATCCGCGTTAAGGTTGGCTGGACGTGCGCTTTCGTCAATCCCGACTGCGCGAAGGGCTTTGTCACGGCGATTTGGGCTTGCGGCCTCGCTTCCGGTTCGCTAGCCAAGGGGATGGCAAAAATCAGCTATTCCCACCTGAGATCATCCAGCAGGCAATATGGCTCTATCTTCGGTTCACGCTGAGCTTTCGCGACGTCGAGGATTTGTTGGCTGAACGCGGAATTATCGTTTCCTATGAGACGGTCCGGCGCTGGGTGAACCATTTCGGACCGATGATCGCGGCGGACCTGCGCAAACGCCGACCAAAGCCCCATGCGACTTGGCATCTCGACGAAGGTGTGCCGCGAAAGCACCAACAGCAATGGGGGTGCGGAGCTGCATAAAAGATGAGGGCAGGCCCCTCGAAGCCGACCGTCAGGGGTAGGCTTCAAACCACCGCAAGCTGCGACGGTAAAGAGCCGTGGTGGTGAACGTTGCGGAAAAGGCGGGGCTTGACCCCGTCAGGTAAGGTTAAGAGAGACGAGCGCAAGCGAACCGCTGATGAAGTGTCGAAAAGTGCAAGATGATGTCGAAACCAGGGGGAATTCGTTAACCTGGGACGAGTCTGGGGGATGGCCTGATTTCTGCCCAGGCGGCATCCGGCATGAAGGCGGCGTGACTCTGATCCAGGCTTTTATGTGGAACGCGGGAACCTGTCGCCCCGATGCGAAGGGAGAAATCCAAGCAGGCGGTCCCTGCGAGGATGAGAGTACCGATGCGGGGCACAGGGGCGGAGCAACCCGTAATAGCGTTGAAGGCGCTGTAATGGCGCTGGAGCGAAGGGGTTGCGTTGTTCAGCTCTGGACGGGAGCCAACCGGGAACGGGAGGAGCTCCATCGATAGAGCAAAGCCGTTCGACATTCCGAAACGGGAGGTGTGGGAAGCCTACAAAAAGGTCAGAGCCAACCAGGGAGCGGCTGGCGTGGACGGCCAATCGATTGCGGACTTCGAGGCTGATCTTGCGAACAACCTCTATAAGCTCTGGAATCGGATGTCGTCCGGCAGCTACTTTCCGCCGCCGGTGCGACGGGTCGACATACCGAAGGGTGATGGCAAGACGCGGCCGCTGGGGATTCCGACGTGGCGGGCATAATGCACCTCAAGCAGTTGGCGTTGGGAATGATGGACGAAGACGGACCGAGTTGACGACCCATTCTCGCAGGCGTCGATCGCCTTTTTCGTCGATAGTGATCACGTATGGCGCATTCCGATTGCGTTGCGCCGCCGAGATGATGCCGCGTTCGATCCAGTAATGGACGACCCAGAGGCTTACGCCATATTTTTCGCGAACTTGACGAACGTTCAGCGTTCCTCGCGGAGGCTGGGGAGCTGGTATGCGATGTTTGTAGCGCAACCATTTGACCGTGCCGAGCGTGATCGGCTTGCCCGTCGTGGAGCTTTTCTGGCCTTCCTTTCGCAGCAGGGCGACTATTTCATCGTCATGATGGTCGACCGCCAGCTCTCGAAGGCGAGCGACGAATGTTTCGGGGTAGCGTATGGCGTCGGCCCTGTTCTGGGGCATCTGGATCCGCAGGATCTCGGTCTCGCCGCCTTGCCAGCGGACCTGCAATCTGATGAGTTTCTGCTCTGGACCCTTGACCACGGTGATGTCGCGCACGAGCAAACGCAGAATGCGCTTGCGATCGCGCGGCGTGGTGGTCGACGCCGCCCATAGACGAGGGAAGTCCTTCGACAACTGAAGAATTTGCCGCTTCTGCTCGGCGGTGACGGCGCGCATGGTCTTTCGTTCGAAGGCCGCCAGCTCGGCTTCGAGATCATGCAGGCGCTGCAAGGCGTCGTTCCAGCGGGTTTCGAGCGTCGCAGCGATCAACCGATTGCTGGGATCGACCGCCTCGTATCGCCGTTCCGCCAGATCGGCGTCATAGCGAGCGCGCTCGATCCGCATCCGCCATTGTGCGCCAATTTCGCGATCCCGCTCTTCCAGGCTCGTCAGCGCCGCGAGCGCGAGCTCGATCGTCACCGGCGTGATCGCGCCGACCAAGCGCTCAGCGATAGCCTGGTCGAGCGGCGGCGACGGCACAGTCAAGCAGGCGCGGGACGCCAAGGCCTCTCGGTGCTTCCAGACGCATTGATAAATCGGGTAGACGCCGCCATTTCCGGTATAGCGGACCCCGAGGCGACGCCCGCAAACCCCACATAGGAGCAAGCCTTGCAAGAGGCAAAGGCCGTCGCGCACGGGACTGGCGAGACCTTCGGCATTGGTCCGATTTGCCGTCAGACGCTCTCGATTGACGACGAGCTGATCCGCGGAAATATAGCCTTCATGGTGATTGGGGATCGTAATGCGCCAGGCATCCTGCGGCATCAAGCGCGAGCGCGTGCGGATTTCGCCGGACGGTCCCACCTCTTTGGACGATTGGTATCGCCCGAACACATAGGCGCCGGCGTAGGACGGATTGGCGAGGATGCGAAGCACTCGCGAATGGGTCAGCCGGCCCCAAAGCAGCTTGCCGTCCCATGCGCCGCCGTAGGCGCGACGCGGGAAACGCAGGCCGAGTCCATTGAAGCGTTGGACGACGCCGAAGGCCGTGCTCTCGCGCGCGAACAAATCGAAGACCGTACGCACTGCGCCTTGGACTTCCTGATCCGGATCGAGCACAATCTTGTCGCCCTCGAAGACAAATCCGACCGGCAACGCGAAGCGCAGTTCGCCTTTGGACGCCTTGTTGAGCTTACCGCCATGGAGGCGCGCGCGGATGATGTGCAACTCCGCTTGCGCGAACGTGCCCTTCATCCCCGACACGACGAGTTGGCGCGATCTTTTCCTTGGAGAACGACGAACCGCTGTCCGCGCAAGGGATGAAACGGATGGACGACTTCAGCCGATCCCAAAGGTTGATTGGATCGCTGTGCAGTTCGCCGGGGGCGTGCCCACGGTCGCCGACCGCATTGCCCAGATGGTGGTCAAACGGGTCCTCGAGCCGCTGGTGGAACCCAGGTTCCACGACAGACTCTTATGGATACCGGCCCGGCAAATCGGCGCTCGATGCGGTCGGCGCGGCGCGGCAACGATGCTGGCGTCATGACTGGGTTCTTGATCTCGATATCAAGACCTTCTTTGACAGCATCGAGACGGAACTGCTGATGCGGGCGGTGCGCAAGCACACCGATTGCCCGTGGGTGCTTTTATACATCGACAGATGGCTGAAAGCCCCGGTGCAGATGGCGGACGGGAGCCTCGTCGGGCGAGAGAGAGGGACGCCGCAGGGTGGGGTTATCAGCCCCCTCTTGGCGAATCTCTTTCTTCATTACGCGTTCGATATGTGGATGCGCCGGAATTTCCCGGGCATACCGTTCGAGCGCTATGCCGACGATGCGATTTGCCACTGCCGCACAGAGGACCAAGCCACGGTTCTGCGGACTGCTCTTGAGACGCGGTTGGCTGATTGCGGACTGACGCTGCATCCTGACAAGACGAAAATCGTCTATTGCAGAGATGAGAGTCGACGTGAAAATCATCCGACTTTTAAGTTCGACTTTCTCGGCTACACTTTCAGGCCAAGGATGGTGAGCAAAAGGGCCGGGGGTATGGGCGTCTCGTTCAGTCCAGCCGCCAGCACAACGGCGCTCACGGCGATCCGTCAGACTATCCGGAATTGGTCTTTGCATCGGCGCAGTGACAAAGCCCTGGATGACCTAGCGCGGATGTTCAACTCGCACATTCGCGGCTGGATCAACTACTATGGGCGGTTCTGTCCTTCGGCCCTCTATCCGACCCTGAAGCACATCGACCTTATCTTGGCGCGATGGGCTACCGGAAAGTTCAAGTCCTTGCGCGGGCGCAAGCGGCGATCCCGACACTGGCTGGCGCGCATCGCACGCCATCAGCCTCGGCTGTTCGCTCACTGGAGCCTGCTCTATGGAAGCGGCCGAACAATGGGAGCCGGATGATACGAGAGTATCACGTCCGGTTCTGAGAGAGCGCGGGGCGAAATTCCTCCGCGCCACTCACCCCTATCTCAAGATCGATGGCCGCATGGTCTATCTGTGGCGCGCCGTCGACGCCGAGGGCGAGGTCCTCGATGTGCTGGTCCAGGCGAAACGGAACAAGCGGGCAGCGCTGAAACTCATGCGCAAGCTTTTGAAGAAATATGGCTTCCTGTCGGAGGCTCTGGCCACGGACGATTTGCGATCTTACCGCGCCGCCGCGCGCGATCTTGGGATCGAGCATCGGCATTGCACTTGCCGATGGCGCGACAACCGGGCCGAGAATTCGCATCAACCGACCCGACGACGAGAACGCAAGATGCAGGGCTTCAAGAGCGCCGGATCAGCGCAAAAATTTCTCACAATCCACCCCACGATCTACAACACATTCAACGTCCAACGCCATCTCATCTCAGCCAGGACGCACCGAGCTTTCCGGGCCTCGGCCATGCAGACATGGCGCGAAGTCGCCGCCGCAGCGTGAGCCTGACGTATCAAGAGATTTGTTACGAGCTTTTTTAGGTAATGTGACAGGGCCCGCGCAGGGGGCCGATCCATCCGGCATGACGTTGGCTGACGAGATAGGCCTCGCAAGCCTCCCGCTGGGCGTCGAGAGAATTGAACTCCTGCTCGAGGCCTTCGTCGGACGATTTTCGGGTGTAGATCGCACAGCGGATGGCGGTTGCAGATCGCGCCTGATCGCCCTCGCCATGGGCCTCTCCCGCGCTTGAGTGAGAGGGCGGCTGTCGCCGCCTGAGACCGAAGAACCGCGGCCCCAACTCGGCGCGCAGGGTCCGACCCGAGCTTCGAAATAAGACGCCCCGAACGGTTGTAAAAGCGGGGTCAAGAGATCCACTGGCGCGTGGCAAATCCGCGCCGACGGCGGATTTTCGCCTTCAACCGCCGGCGATTGGGTGTTCAATCAAATCAAAGGCGGCGCGCGGCTGAACCTTTCATAGGGGACCATCCATGCTGTGGCCATTGACGGGCAAATCCTCAACTCTGCTGATTCCGATCCAAGCCGCCCACCAAAACGAGATGATCGCGCCCACTAAAACGGAATGATGCCGCCCGTCATAACGAGATGATGTCGCCCACCGTAACGGAATGATCCCGCCCAGGGGTCTTCCAGGGTGACGAGCTCTTCGCTGGCCTGTTTAGGGTCGCGCCTTTGGCAATCCAAAGGAGCGGCCGATGCCAGCGGAGAGAGTTGCGATGCGCCAGGCGCGCGAGATTATTCGTCTGAAATTTTCAGCTTGTGTTCCGACCCGCGAAGTCGCGCGGCGCCTGGGGCTCGCCGCCTCGACCGTGCGGGAGACGCTTAAAGCGTTTCGAGGGCGCCGGGCTGAGCTGGCCTCTGCCAGCTGACATGACCGACGGCGCCCTGGAGGGAGCGCTCTACGCCAATCGAAGAAGCAAGCGGGGTCATCGTCTTCATTGCGAGCCGGATTGGCCGACAATTCATCGGGAGTTGAAGCGCAAGCACGTCACCCTGCTGATCGTTTGGGACGAATATGTTGCCGAAAATCCATGCGGGTACAGCTATTCGAGGTTCTGCGAACTCTATCGCGCCTTCGAATCGAAGCTGTCGCCGACGATGCGGCAGACGCATGCGGCCGGCGAGCGGCTGTTCGTCGATTACGCGGGCGACGGCGTGCCGGTCGTGATCGATCGGCTGACCGGCGAAATCCGCAAGGCGCAAATCTTCGTCGCCGTGGTCGGCGCGTCGAGCTTTACTTTTGCGTGGGCGGCCTGGACGCAGACGCTCCCCGATTGGATCGACGCCCACGTGCGCGCCTTCGCGGCGATCGGCGGCGTTCCCCATCTTCTCGTGCCGGACAATACCAAGACCGCCGTCATCAAGGCCTGTCTCTACGATCCGCTCGTCAATCGGACCTATGCCGAAATGGCCGCGCATTATGATGCCGCCATTCTGCCGGCGCGGCCGAGGCGCCCGAGGGACAAGGCGAAGGTCGAGCAAGCCGTGCTCGTCGTCGAGAGATGGCTTCTCGGGCGGCTGCGTCACCGCACTTTTTACAGCCTCGCCGAGGTCAACGCGGCGATCGGGGAGTTCCTGAAGCTTCTCAACGAAGATCGTCCGATCCGGCGGCTTGGCGCAACCCGCCGGCAATTGCTCGAAGAGATCGACCGCCCGGCGCTAAAGCCTTTGCCGATCGAGCCTTACGTTTTCTGCGAGTGGCGCACGTGCCGCGTCGGCATCGATTATCACGTCGAGGCCGACGCCCATTACTACAGCGTCCCCCACCGTTTCGCGCGCACGGAAGTCGACGTGCGGCTGACGATCAGGACCGTCGAGGTCTTCCTCAGGGGCGAGCGGATCGCCGCGCATATGCGCATGAGCGGCAACCGCAAGCACACGACCGCGGCGGAGCATATGCCCTCCAGCCATCGCCGCTACAAAGACTGGACGATCGACCGCATCCGCGCCGACGCGCGCTTGATCGGGCCGGCGACGGCGGCGCTCTGCGAACTGATCTTCGAACAGCGCCCGCATCCGGAACAGGGCTTCCGGGCGTGCCTGGGCATTGTCCGCCTCGCCAGACCCTATGGCGCGGAACGCGTCGAAGCCGCGGCGGAGCGCGCCATCGAGATCGGCGCGCGCACCTATGGCTCGGTCAAATCCATCCTCGACAACAAGCTCGACCGTCGTCCCGCGCAAAAGCGCGCTTCGGACGGAACGCCGATCCTGCATCCCAACATCCGTGGCCCGCGCTATTACAATTAGGAGAGCGCTCTTGCTCAAACATCCGACTCTCGACCAGATCCACGCCTTGGGCCTTTACGGCATGGCCAAGGCCTTCGTCGAAATCGCCGCCGCCAATGAAGCGGATGGTCTTGGCCATCACGAATGGCTGGCGCTCCTGCTCGACCGCGAGGCGTCATGGCGTCGCGACAAGAGGCTCACGGCGCGATTGCGCATCGCCAAGCTGCGTCAGCAGGCGTCCATTGAAGATGTCGATTATCGCAGCCCGCGCGGTCTCGACCGCGCCCTGTTCCAGAAGCTCACGGAGGGCGAATGGATCGATGCGCACGACAATCTGGCGCTCATCGGCCCGACCGAACTGGCGACATAATGCCTATCTCCCTACATCATTGATATTCCAGAAGTCCCTGTCGCGGATCCGATGATACAGCACGACGATTTTTGACCGCGCGCCTGACAGTCGGCAAATCTAGGTCCGTCTCTCGAATGACATATGGCGCACCAATACAGGCTTGCTCGCCGGCAGCAATCGATCCTTGATCAGACGGACTACCGTCATCTTGCTCACGCCCAGATGGCCGGCGCTTTCCTCCAAGGTGACTTCCCCGCGCTCGGCGCGTTCGCCATCGCGATATATCGTGATCTCGTGGTCACTTCGAAAAGTGCGAACACGTTGTTGCGTCCACGTGTGGCCCTTGGCCGTGCGGACGCCAAGCCAATTCAGAATGGACGCGATGGCCAAATCAGGCGTCACGCGCGCTAAGTCGATGATCAACTGCTCAGTCGCGGCGCTGGTCTTCCACCGGTGCTGTCCTGCGCAATTCTTGGCCACCACAAGCGCTGTGTGGTCTCCACCTTTCCAATGCAGCTTGAGCGAAAGTTGCCCGGGGTCCGCTGTGACGACGATCTCCTCCAGGACCGTACGCAGGATTCGCTTGCGTTTTTCGGCCGACGCCGCCGGATGGTTCCACAGACGCGCCAACTCGGCGCCCAATGCGGATATTTCCGCGCGTTCGGCATCGGTGATCGCCGGCATTTGATTCTCGCGAAGGAGGAGAAGATCGCTCTCCAGACGAGCCGCCTCGGCGAGCCGCTCGTTCCAGCGTCGCTCAAGATCCCTGGCGACCAGACGAATTCTCTGGGTCGACCGCATCGTACTGTCGATGCGCGCGAGCCGCCTCGTATCGCGCCTGCTCCAGAGCAAGTTCCCTCTGTCGAAGCACGTCCGCGTCAGACCCGCCCACGATCCGCGATGGCCGCGATGGCCGCCTCTACGCCGAGCGGCGCGATTACCCGCAACACCTCCGCCGAAACCGCGGCGTCGATGCGCATGTTGCCAAACGCGATACAAT
The DNA here is from genome assembly GCA_963789645.1 of uncultured Alphaproteobacteria bacterium. Classification (GTDB taxonomy): domain Bacteria; phylum Pseudomonadota; class Alphaproteobacteria; order Rhizobiales; family Beijerinckiaceae; genus Methylocapsa. Next base: position 572,558 of record CAWBLM010000016.1, read on the forward strand.
TGCCCCGCCGCGCGTGATTGACGTCAGCATCGTTGCACACATATCGCGCGATGCCGCGTAGTCCGTTGTGCTGTCTTGGTTCACGGCCGCAGTGGCCGCACCGCAGGAGGCCAACCAGCAATCCGCCGCCGTTGCGCACCGCCCCCTTCACCATCTCGCCCTTCATGTTGGCATTGCCGCAAATCGTTTGCTGATTCCGCTCGTATTCCTCCCAGGAGATGTAACCTTCGTGATGATCACGCAGCAGCACCTCCCATGCATCTTGTGTCCGGCGAATGCCGCGCTTGATGGCCTTGCGGCCCGCCTCGACGCGTGTTTGCGGAGAGCAGTCCGACCGAACACATAAGCCCCGCGTAGACCGGATTGGTCATCAGACGGTGGATCGTATTATAGCGCGGTAAACGCCATTCTACTACCCGCCCTTGTGCGCCGTGAAGGACCACCGGCATCTTGAAGCCTTCCTCGATCAGCCAGAGGGCGACCTGGCGGGCGCTGCCGAACTCCGCGAACTTACGAAACGCCAAGTGTAGAGCCTCGCAAATCCTTCTATCGGGATCAAGTTCCAAACGATCGTCGAGACCACGGGCATAGCCGACCGCAACGGTCGTATGGAGATCGCCGCGAGCGGCCTTCAGGCGCAGGGCTTCCTGGGAGCGTTGACGGAAAATTGACAGCTCCATCTCGCTGAATGTTCCCTTCATGCCGAGCAAAAGCCGATCATTTATTTGTTTCGAGATCGTAGACGCCGTCTTCGTCTATGATCAGGCAGTGGACTAGCGCGCAAAACTCCAGCAGCGTATGCCAATCACGCCCATTGCGGGCAAGTCGGGATGCTTCTATCGCGAACGCGGCGCCGGCGGCGCCAGGTCCGAAATGGCGGCCAACAATTTATCAAACCCGGGCCTCGCCGTCCCGCCGCCGGAACGCCCGAGGTCGTCGTCGATGACTATTACGTCGACCACCCAAGCGTCCGCGCGCGTGCCGCGAGAGCATATTGACGGCGACAACTCTCCGGATTGTTTGCGAGTTGGTCCGCGGTGGACTGCCGCACATACACAAAGGCGGTGCGAGAGGCGTGTTCAACGCTAATCTTGCTCGTCGCTCGCCTCCTTTGTTACCGCCTCAGCCCGGGGCGCACTCGGCTAGCAGAAGCCCGAGCGAATTTGGTGACTGCCTTGCAAATCTCCGGATCGAGCTTCCGAGGCGCTTCCAAGCATTTCTGCGGGGAGGGGCGCCACAGATCGATCTGTTCCCAATTTCGCCGCTGCTGTCCCTTCATCGTTTACCTCCGTCTAGTCGCTCGATCCGACGACGACGAGGATAAGCATTGCGCACGAACCAGATCACGAAGCGCGTGAAAAACGTCAAGGGAAAGCCGCGGGATATCCACCATTGGCAGAGCCGCGGCGTGCGGGTCGGTCATCCACGCCGGCAACAAAGTCCGGCAACCGTCCGGACCATCCACTACGAAATGGACCATGCCCCCATGGACAACGCGACGAAAGACCGGGAACCGCCTTCCAGAAAGCGGTGATCCAGATATTCAACGACAACGTCGAACAGGTGTTCTTGGGTAGTATGTCGTTCGCCCGACCGGCGTCGGCAAAAGCCGGCTGGCGTCGGCGCTCGGCCACAAGGCCTGCCGCGACAATCGATCGGTGCTTTATCATCGCGCGCCCAAGCTCTTCGAAGACCT
>CAWBLM010000017.1:0-19501 GCA_963789645.1 uncultured Alphaproteobacteria bacterium
ACGATTTCGAACAAGGCGGCGGCGCCCATGCCGCCACCAATGCACATGGTGACGACGGCGCGTCTGGCGTTGCGCCTCTTGCCCTCGATCAGCGCGTGGCCGGTCAGGCGCGATCCCGACATGCCAAACGGATGGCCAATGGAGATAGCGCCGCCATCGACGTTCAGCCTGTCGGCGGGGATGCCGAGACGATCGCGACAATAGATCACCTGCACAGCAAAGGCCTCGTTGAGCTCCCAGATGTCGATGTCGTCTACAGTAAGGCCGTGCTTGGCCAACAGCTTTGGCACAGCCAGCGACGGCCCGACGCCCATTTCCTCTGGCGCGCAGCCGACCACATCGATTCCCTTGAACAGGCCGAGGATCGGCAACCCCCGGCGCGACGCCTCATCCGCCGCCATGACGACGCAGACGCTGGCGCCGTCAGACAATTGGCTGGCGTTGCCCGCGGTGATGAAGCCGCCTTCATAGACTGGCTTCAGCTTCGCCAAGGCCTCCCTTGTCGTGCCGGGCCGGTTGCCTTCATCCTTATGAAGCGTGACCTCTTCCTGCCCGACAATGGCGCCGGCCTTGTCCACCACATTCTTGATGGTCGTAACCGGCACGATTTCCGCCGCAAAACGCCCATTGGCCTGCCCCTCGGCCGTGCGGCGCTGGCTTTCCGCCGAATATTCGTCCTGCGCGTCGCGCGCGATGCCATAACGCTGCGCGACGATATCCGCAGTGCGGATCATCGGCCAATAGATCGCGGGGAGATTCTCGGCCAGCCATTCGTCCTGGTTGCGGAACTTGTTGCGGTGGGGGTCGACCAGCGACACCGTCTCGACGCCGCCGGCCACATACACGCCGCCCTCGCCGCTGCGGACTCGCTGCGCCGCGAAGGCGATGGCCTGCAGACCCGACGAGCACTTGCGGTCGAGGGTCACGCCTGCGACGCTGACGGGAAGCATCGCCCGCAACGCCGCCTGACGCGCGATGTTCGAGCCGACCGCGCCTTCGGCCCGCGCGGTGCCGAGCAGCACGTCCTCGATTTCCGCCGGCTCCAGTCCCGCCCGCGACACCGCCGCCGCGATGACATGGCTGGCCATGGTCGCCCCATGAATATTGTTGAGCGCGCCCCTGAACGCCTTGCCGATGGGCGTGCGCGCCGTGGCGACGATGGCTGCTTCCTGCATGATCACACCCTTAAGGTTCAATGCCAGCACATGCTTAAGAGTCTTGCCGGAGCAACACCACTTGCGCCCAACTTTCATCACGCTTGCGATGTCCTTACGCCCGCCTTGACCCGCCAACCCGCTTGGCCGAAACCGAAGGCGGGAAACGCCCGCAGGAGAGAGAAATGACGATCGACGTTGAGCGCCGCGAGGGAGTGGCCGTGGTGACGCTCAACCGGCCGGAAACGAAGAACGCCATTACTGAGGAGATGCGGCGGCAATTGTGGGACGCCTTCGAGGGCATTGCGCTCGACAATAGCGTTCGCGCGGTGATCCTGACCGGCGCCGGCGGCAATTTCTGTTCGGGCATGGATGTCGGCAATCTCGGTCAGGGCGGCATCAACGGATCGCTCGATCGGATGCATACGCTGCATCGAATCGCCCGGTCGATCTACCATTTGAAAAAGCCGACGATCGCCGCCATTCCGGGCGTCTGCGTCGGCGTCGGCTGGGCCTATGCCCTCTGCTGCGACTTCGTGCTGGTGTCGAAGCGGACCCGTTTCGCGCAGATCTTTCGGAATATCGGACTCACCCCGGATGGCGGCTCGGTCTGGTTGCTCCGGCAACAGCTCGGGGCCATGCGAGCCAAGGAAATCGCCTATTCGGGCCGCATGGTCGGCGCCGAAGAAGCCGTGGCGCTCGGGCTGGCGCTTGAGATGACGGAAGAAGACCAGCTAATGCAGCGGGCGATGGAGCTGGCCGCCTCCTTCTCCAATGGCCCGACCGTGGCGCTCGGCTTGGCAAAGCGGCAGTTCGACCTCGCCGCCTCAAGCTCCTTCGACCAATTCCTCGACATGGAATATACCATGCAGCCGATCGCCAGCCGCACCGGGGACCATCACGAAGGCCTTGCCGCCTTCCGCGAGAAGCGCCCGCCTGCCTTCAAGGGAGCGTAGGGCCATGTTACGTCCAGAGGAGGAGTGGCGGAACTCATTTGGCGCAAGGGCGCTTCATGATCCAGCGCAGCCGCTCGACCGGGCGTCATGTCTTCTATCCGCGCATCGCCGAACCTCGAACCGGCGCGCAGGATCTCGAGTGGGTGGAGGCGTGCGGGGACGGAATCGTGCATGCCTTGACGGTCGTTCGCAAAAAGGATCCAGCTGACAGCTATAATGTCGTGCTGGTCGATCTCTCTGAGGGGCCGCGGCTGATGAGCCGGGTCGAAGGCGTCGACAACGACGATGTGCGGATCGGCATGGCGGTCAAGGCGCGGATCAGCGCCGAGGGAGGCCAGCCTTTGCTGGTGTTCAGGCCGACATGAGCTACAGGCATGGATTTCCGCGCGGAGAAACAGCGATTGTCGGCGCCGCCACTTACGGCGTCGGCAAATGCCCAGGCCTCCTCGCCGTCGACATGGCCGCCCGCGCCGCGCTGATGGCGCTGGAGGATGCAGGCCTTTCCCTTTCCGACGTCGACGCTCTTTACACCTCAGCGCCCTATGAAGCGCTCGGCGGCATGGAGCTAGCGGAATATCTTGGCGTCCAGCCAAAAGTCACGGATTGCAATCGCACCGGCGGTTCCGCCTTCGAGGTCTATGTGCAGCAGGCCGCCTTGGCGTTGTCGGCGGGGCTGATCAACTGCCTACGCTCAGGCGGGCGCCACGCCGGCCGATTTCGATCTTGTCATGCTGTATGACGCCTTTACCATTACGCCCATCCTGTTCCTCGAGGATCTTGGCTTCTGCGCCAAGGGCGAGGGCGGTCCCTTTGTCGAGGCCGGCGCGATCGCCCCTGGCGGCCGGCTCGCGGTCAATACCAACGGCGGCGGCCTCTCCTGCGTCCATCCCGGCATGTATGGGCTTTTCTTGCTCGTCGAATGCGTCCGGCAACTGCGCGGCGAGGCAGGCGAGCGGCAGATCGCCAATCCGAGACTAGCGCTGGCGCATGGCAATGGCGGCGTATTATCGAGCGAGGCGACCGTTGTCCTCGGAACGCCGGATACGGTTTGACTGGCTCGCAGGAAGCGCTTTGATCCTGACAGCCGCGATCGGCTAAGCTGAAAAAGGTCTCGGATGGAGAACGAACTGCTCGCCCGGATCGACCGAATCGAATCGACTTTGGCGATCCAGCAATTGCCGATTCGATATGCGCTCGCTGTTGACGGGCGCGACATCGACACCTGGATCTCGCTATTCGTTGAAGACGTCGATTGCGGACGCTATGGAACGGGCCGCGAGGCTCTTCGCGCAACAATCGAACAACCTCTCAAAACGTTTTACCGTTCGATCCACCAGATTTGCGGACATCGCATCGCATTTATCGACGCAGACCATGCGACCGGACAGGTTTATTGCCGGGCCGAGCACGAGGATCGCGGCAAATGGGTGGTGATGGCGATCTGCTATTTCGATGATTACGCCCGGCGCGGCGGCGAATGGCAATTCGTCCGGCGGCGCGAGCGCCACTGGTATTCCGTCGATGTGCTTGACCGGCCGAGCGCGCCTTTCCAACGGTGGGAAGGCCATGACGCGCCGCCGAAACTGCCAGGAGCATTTCCGACCTGGGGCGCATTCTGGAGCAAGGCCGATCCGGCTGCCGTCGCCGAATTGACGAGCGAAGCCGTCATAACGAACGATGGGGGGAGAAAAGCATGAGACTGGCTGGAAAAATTGCGCTCGTTTGCGGGGGCGGATCCGGGATCGGGCAGGCTTCGTCGATGGCGCTAGCGCAGGATGGCGCTGGCGTGGTTGTCGCCGACATCAATGTCGACGCCGGCGAGGCCGTCGCGCGCGACATATGTGCGAACGGCGGCAAGGCGTTGTTCGTCCGAGCGGACGCCGCAATCGAGGCGGATGTGGCGATGCTTGTCGAGCGTGTTGTCGCCGAGTTCGGCAGCCTCGACTGCGCCCACAATAATGTCGGGCTCGGAAAGTCTGGCCCCACCATCACGACGTCGACCATTGACGAGTGGGACTGGACGATGAACCTCTCGCTCAAGTCCACATGGCTCGCCATGAAATATCAAATTCCAGTGATGTTGACCGCGGGACATGGGGCGATCGTCAATACCGCGTCGATGGCTGGGGTGCAATGTACGGCGGCCGCCTCGCCGGCCTATTCGGCGGCCAAGGCGGGGGTTATCCATCTGACGAAATATGCTTCGCAGGCTTATGCCGGTCAGGGGGTCAGAGTGAACAGCATCTCCCCGGGACTCGTGGCCACGCCGCACATCGCCGAGATTCTGAGCCCTGAACAGCAGACCCAAATCGCCTCGACCAACCAGCTCATCGCACGCGCCGTCAAACCCTCGGAGATCGCCGACGCTGTGGTCTATCTCTGCTCCGACCGCTCGGCGATGGTGACCGGAATCAATCTTGAAGTCTGCGGCGGACATCGCTGAAACAATCCGCAAAGGCGATCTATCATGGAGACCGGTTCAAGGGCCGGTTGTTTCGCAAGGACGCTTTGATTGACGAAAGCTCCGCTCACCTTCATGGCCGGTTGCCTGCCTCGCACTTCGTTCCGCCAGCAGGTCGCCGCCGCCGCGAAAGCAGGATTCGCCGCGATGTCGATCTGGCCCAACATCTGGCGCCACGCGCAAGTCAAGGACGGCCTGTCGCTCGCGGATATGCGCGCGATGCTCGACGACAATGGCCTCGTCCTAACCGACGTCGACGGCTTTCGCGATTGGACGCCGCCCCCTCGGATCGGGCCCGACCGATTCGGACCGATCAGGGGCGGACCGTCACGCCAGGAATGTTTCGACGTCTGCGCCGCTCTTGGCGGGAGCACGATCGTTGTGGTGCATTTCAGTGATCCGCCCATCCAATTCGATCGAGACATCGCCGCCTTTGCTCAACTATGCGACGACGCCGCGGCTTATGGCTTGCGCGTGGCGCTGGAATTCGTAGCGTTCAGCGACGTTTCGGACGCAGGAACCGCATGGCGTATCGCCGAGGGCGCCGGTCGCGCCAACGGCGGGCTCGTCGTCGACCTCTGGCACCATGTGCACGGCGCCGGCCATGGAGATGACGCGCTGCTTCGTCGGATACCGCCAGAGCGGATATTCACGGTCCAATATGCGGACGGACCGCGGCAGCCGGCCCATTCGCTCATCGCGGAAACCATGTTCCACCGAGCCATGCCAGGTGAGGGCGCGCTTGACGTTCTCGGATTCCTTCGAAAGCTGCGCGCCATGGGCGTGCATGCCCCTTGGGGCCCTGAACTCTATCAGCAATCTTTCGAACATCGGCCGCCGATCGACGTGGCCTGCGAGCTCGCGGCTTCCGCGCGGCGATTGGCGGCAGGACTCGCCCTTGACGCGTGAGCGGCGCGCTTATATCGATTTTTCTCGAACCGCAGCGGCAATTTTGGAGCGCGGCGGCGCGGTGGGCGGCATGAGGTCGGAGCGCCGGACCAGGCGGTTCAATTCCGCAAGCTTGGCGTCAAAGACTCCAAAAAACGGGAAGCGGCATTCCGTTCAAGCCACGCCGAGGATCTGTTGATACTGCAGTTAATACTGAAGGCCGAGTTGCAAAGCTGAGGAACACAGTCACAATGGGCCCCGACTTCCACAGCAGCCAGTCATTTGAAGAGGATGAACGCCGTGATGGTCATTCATTACAACGCGACTCGGGGCGCCCCGCAAAGATAGCGATCTGCTCAGTCGGCGGCGGAGCCCTGTTATGAACGACGATGCTGAAACGCCTGCGGATCGCGACAACAGCCAGAATGGCGCGGGCGTCAATGGCGGGCCGCGTGCGATGTCGCGCGTGTTGCGTCTGTTCGACGTGCTGGCCGCCGAGCGCCGCGGCATGACGCTGTCAGAGCTCAGCCAGGCGCTCAATGTTCCAAAAAGCACCTTCCTCAGTTCGCTGCGGGCGCTGGCCGCGGATGGCTTCCTCATCTGCGAAGGAAACGTCTACCGGCTCGGTCCTGGCGCTTACCGGCTGGCGGGGACCATTCTGTCCTCATGGTCGCAGCCTGAGATCGTGCGTCATTATGTGCGCAAATTAGCGGCTACGACAGGCGAATCGGTCGGCTTTGCGATCGCCGATTGGGAAATTGGACAGGCGATATATACCGACGCGGTCAACAGCACCCAACCTGTGCACTATTCCATGCGCGCTGGACTTCGCGCGCCGCTCTATGTGAGCTCCGCCGGCCGCGTGCTGCTGGCCTATTCGCGCCCGGACCAATGCCGAGATTATCTGGAGCGCGGGCCTTTCCGTGCGCTGACCCCCGCAACGAGGTCGACGCCCGAGCGGATTCGCGAAAGCCTGGATGCGGTCAGAACGTGCGGATACTGCGCCAGCTTTGGCGAAATGCTCAAGGATACCGCAGCCATCGCCGTGCCGGTGTTTGACGCGTCGAACAGCATTATCGGCGCGCTCATGGTCGCCGCGCCCCTCGACAGGATGCGGAGGGCCTACCACACCCTGCTTTCGCAGGTCGTCCGCGCTGGCCAACATGCCTCGGGGCTTTCGACAGCGGACGAGGTTATTGAGCGCGCGGCCTATCTCCCCGAGGTCGAAGCGCCTCATCCCTAGCGATGAAAAGGGATAAGCGGCGCCTGCAAATCCGGACAGATTTGCCAACGCCGCTCAGTTGCGATGCCCTTTCAATGGTCCGCGCTGGATCAGGGTTGCAGACCCAAGAAGCGCATTCCATTTTCATACATGACTTTGCGCACGTTCTCGGCGCTTACGCCTTTGCAAGCCTCGTTGACGAAGTCGCGAGGCTGCTCCACCCCTTCGGCGTGAGGGTAGTCCGATCCCATCAAGATCCAATCGGCGTTGCCGACCGCTTCGATGATTGATTTGAGATCATCCTCGGGATAGGCGACGACGGAGATATGGCGGGCGAAAATGCGGCTTGGCCGTTCCTTCAACTGGCCGCCCGGCCACCTGCCGTTCTTGGCCATGCCACGGCATTTGTCCATCTTGGTTAGCATCGCCGGCACCCATTCGCAGCCATTTTCGGCCGAGAGCAGGTTAACTTTCGGGAAGCGCTCGAAGAAATTCCAGAAAATAAAGCTGGAAAGCGTCTCGACGACCGGGCGTTCGGAATAGCCATGCATCCAGACGAAAGCGGTCTGCTTGATCCGCGATTGCTGCACCGGCTCGCCCCAGATCGCCATATGCTCCTTCATATAGATCGCTTCGGAGACATGAAATACGACGCGCAGGCCCGCCTCATTGACGATCGCCCAGAACGGATCGTGATCGTGATGCGCCGGTGCCTTGCCGTTGTACGGGCCCATCGGCATCAGGATCGTTTTGGCGCCGTGCTCGATGCACCAACGAGCCTGTTCGCAGGCCTTCTCGACATTCATCAACGTGACGATCGGCGCGGTGAAGAGCCTATCCTTGTAATTGAAACGCCAATGATCATACATCCAGCGATTGTAGGCGTTCAACACCTCATAGGCCGCATCCGGCTGATCAAGATAGCTGATGGCGGTGATCATATTGCCCACAAATATGATGCTGGCCCTGACATTCCATTCGTCGTGTTTAGCCAGACGCGCCGCCGGATCCATCATCGAGGCGTCCTTCGGCACATGCAGGTCGATATCTGCCTTGCCTTCCTTCATGGCGCGCAGCCATTCGTGTAGTTTGCCCGGCGCAGGGACGCGGCCGTCCTCTTGCAGATGGTCGGCGCTGATCTCGACCTTGCGCGGCCCGACATACATGGCGAAATCGCCGTCTGAACCCTTCTTGAAAGTGATGCCCCACTGCGCTTTCGCCTTATCGGACAAATAGGCGCTCCATGCGTCATCCGTTTCCCAGTAATGCGCGTCCGCATCAAAAATGGGGCCGGTATAGATCGGCGCCGCCTCAACTGGTTTCACTGCTGTCTGAATAGCCATGATAATCCTTCCTACGGCTTGTCGGGCCTCGCCTTGGGCCAATCGATCACTAGGGACTAGGCATATATTATCCTACCAACGGCCCCCTGACAGAGACCGGGGCCTCCGGCGGCTCAGTAATCGCCCATCTGATAAAGGTCCCGCCTGAAAAGGAACGATTAAGGAACGATCGCCCTTCGCCCCGATGCAAAAGGCGCGGGCTTGGGTGCGCTCGCGTCCCTCGCTGACGGGTGATGAATTAACAAATCCGTCTCCCGGTTTTCGACAATCACAGGGCATTTCGCCGCGTCGCCTCGTTAAGCGCTTGACCGGGTTTTCGGCAGGCCACACCTCCCGAGTAAACGGCCGCGCGCCACCAAAACGGCGGCCTTCGTACTCTCAGAGCCGATCGACCGTCGAAGTCGCTTCCATGCCCTTTTGCGCATAATCCGCTCTGCCTTCAGCCTTGCAAGCAACGCGGAACGCCTGCCACTGCGGCAGACGGCCGCGCTGCTTCCGGAGCAAGTCTACCCCGCTGTGCCAGCCTGTATTTCACCCGCGTCATAGCTTTGTCGCGAACCCTGTCTCGCCAAACCCCAGAGCAGCGTCAGCATAGGCACGCATGTAAAAGCGACGAATGCAAAGATGAGCGTGAACCCAGTCTCGCTCGCCACCGTTGGGCCTCCTGGCTGCTGCGCCACCGCGCCTACTCGCAAGAGCGCAAAGATGATCTGCGAGCCAATGGCGAAGCCCATCATGAACGCCGTGTGGGCGGCGCCTGCCGCCTCCGCGGTGGAGCCTCTCGGAGCCATGCCGACCACCACATTCGTGATCGCGGTATAGAGGATGGCGTAGGCGCCTACACTCAATATCGCCAATATGACGACAAGAGGGAGGTTTCCGTACGAGAACGAGAAGGCGCTCCACACAGCCATGCATAGAAGCGCGCCGGCCAAAGCTGTGCTGCGGGCCCCAAAACGCTGAGTGCTCCACCCCGCGAGCGGTCCGATAATGATCGTGGCAAAATTGGCGGGCGAGAACAGCGAGCCCGCCGTCGTCGCATCCAATCCGAAGCCGGCACCCGTCCATTTTGGGTGTTGCAACAACAGCGTGACTACCGCAGCGGTGTGGACGCCTCCAAGACCGATGAGCGCGAAGATCAAAATCGAAGTAAGCAATCTGCCGTGAAAGAGCAGGTTAACCTCGATCAGCGGTTGTTGCTGGCGCGACTGATGTCTGAACCAATAAGCAAGCAAAAGGATCGACGCTCCGAGCAAGCCGAGCGTCATCCCGTCAGACCAGCCCCAGGTCGCGCCCTTCTGCACGGCGATCATGATCCCCGTGACGCCGGGGACGAACAGGCTTCCGCGCAGGAGGTCGATCCGGGCAAGCGAGCGTGGCCCCTCTGCCGGACGTGGAAGCATCGCCAGCGTGGCGATCAATGTCGCAAATGAAAGCGCGACCTTGAACAGGAAGCCGCCATTCATCCCGTAGTCGTCGACGAGGACGCCGACGACGATGAAAGCGACTCCCGCGCCGGCGGACGCCGCGGCCCCCACGATGCCGATGCTGACGGGGACTAGGCGCGCGGGAAGATATTCACGCACCATTCCCATCCCGAGCGGCGTCAGCGCGGACGCCGCGCCTTGCATCGCCGCGCCGATAACGAGGATCAAAAGACTGGACGAGAATTCGCTGATCGCGCCGCCGATTCCCGCGACGATCAGCATCCAGCAGACCATCTGCCGGCGTCCGAGTAGATCGCCGAGACGCCCGCAAATCGCGCCAAGAACCGCGGAGACCAACAGATAAGAGGTAATCGACCAGCCAACGAGGTCAGGCTGATCGGGATAGGCGGCATAGAGCCGTTGCAACACTACATAGAGCGTGACAAGACCCGCTGCCGCAACAAATTGCAGCAAACACAACACGAAGTAGATAGGCAAAAATGCATGCCACGGCCGATGGTCATCCATGTGCGGCCTCCCAATGGCCCATGCTGCTCCCTAGACTTTTTGGAATCGCGACGCAACTCGAGAAGAAGCGATCACGCATCCAGCTTCCAACCGGCCTCGATGAGGGCATTCGCGGATCCCTCACACTTGCCGGAACGGAAGCGGGTCCCCGGTGTGTTCCTTCTTGATATCAGCGATGAGCGTTATTTTTGACATCTACGTTTCACTTTATTGCTTAACGGATGTATTGACGCTTTGGATTTTAGGCCGACCGCGCCGACGCGGCAAACACGGCGGCCGCTCAATCACATTTGTGATGATTTCTTCGCTGTCGCTCAAGACACCCAGAGCATTTGGCGGGTTCAGGACGAGAGGATGCTGCATTTCCGCCGGCGATTTCCTGAGCATCGAAAAGCGCTGCGGGTTGAGCCGAGGCCGTCCTGGGACTCCTGCCTTGTCTCGGCTTGCCGCGCATCGCATCGACGACAACTTCGGCGAACGAGACTCTCCGACGCCGGGAAGATCGCGCGATCAAACCGGGCGATAGAACGCGGATAGCTTCAGGTTGGACCGGACCGGCGTCCTACAGGCGCCTAATCGGACCGGATCACAGCTTCCTGCGCCGTCGAGGCGACCAGCTCGCCAGCCTGATTGAACAGCAGGCCGCGCGCCAACCCCCTGCCCTGCTGGGCCGAGGGGCTGTCGGTCCGGTAGAGGAGCCATTGATCCGCGCGAGCCGGTCGGTGAAACCAGATCGCATGGTCGACGCTGACGATTCGAAGGTTCTTCCTGTTGGCAGGCGAAATGTGCCGGCCGGCCGCGACTCCTGCCAGCCAATAGTCGGACAAGAATGCGAGCAGACATTGGCGCATCGTGGAATCGTCGACGGCGTCGGCCGATGGCATCCGCACCCAAAACTCGCGTTTCAGTTCAGTCAGCAGGTCGAAGAAGAATTGTTGTGGTTCGATCAAGCGCAATTCCAGGGGAAAGGGCGCGCCATAATTTTCGACCGCCTCCGGTGACAGGCGATCGGCGTGGGCGCGCACGAAATCTTGCAGGCGCGCCAGCCCTTCCGGCCCCGGCGCGTCGAGGGGCGCTGCGAACTGGTGAGCAAAGCCGGGTTCAGGATCGTGATAGGAGCAATGCATGTGGAAAATGAGCCGCCCCGCCTGTGATGCCGCCACCCGCCGCGCGGCGAACCAGCGTCCGTCGCGCAAAAGCTCCACGTCGTAGTCGACCGGCACGTCGACGGCGCCGCCGCGGAGGAAATAGCCGTGCAGCGAATGCGCCGGCTGACCGGCCGCCGTACGCGACGCCGCGGCGAGCGCCTGGCCAAGCACCTGACCGCCATAAAGCGCCTCGGTGTGGTTGCGCTGGTTATGGCGGCTTCGAAAGCGGGTCGGGCCGGTCTGTTCAAGATCAACCAATTGCTGAGCGGTGATGATCACCCGTCAGACCTCCATGAACCGCTTGTCTCTGCTTTATCCCTGAGATATCTGCTTTCCGGCTTCCGGCGACTCAGGCTTCAGATAAACGATGAGGCAACAAATACAAATTCCAAGTCCAACCAGTGGATATTTCAGCGCTACGACCGCGGCCACCCCGAAAAAGCACAAAGTCATGATCGATCGGAAGCGCATGATCCTACGGACCGTCGGTGAGACCTCATCAACATATGTAAGTTGCGTTCACGAGGAAGAAAACCGCCGCATAGAACGCAACCGGCTGTGGGGCCAAGTCGCTAACGGCCATCCAGGCGGTAGAGAGCGGAAGCAGCGACATGGAAAACAGATGTGCGAAGTTAAACCACAACAGACGAGGGGTGGCGTCCGCGGCATAGCGCATGAGATATGGTGATTGGTCCAGACAATGGCGATGAACAGATAGCTTAACGCATAGCTTAGCCATGTGGGCCAGAGCAACAGGAGGGCCTTAAAGGTGGGAAGCTCAGGTGGCCGCAGTTCTAAAACCAGCACTGTAATAAGGACAGCGAACACGCCGTCGGAGAACGCGCTCAGTCGTTCGGGGGTTGCTTTACGGAGGATCGTCATATCGCCTCCTCGCAGCTTGGTTGAATGTTTCTTTTAGTAGATCGGCAATTCCAGCCCGCTTGGGATCGGCCCGGCGAGAAACATCTACCGGACGTCCTCGACCTCCGCAAGATTTAGCCCCAGGCTTCGCCGAGCGTCATCGCCATCCCCGCGCGGCGCAGCCCGGCTCATTGCTTCGCTTTTGACAGTCTTTGTTGAGCAGCGAGGACGGTATCCATTTCCTCCAGCCCGCTTTTCGGCACGGCATAATGAGTCCGGTCGTCGATCTCGCGGATATGCGCGGCGATGTCTTCCGGGGAGGGGGCGACCGCTCCCGGCTGATACCAGCCCTCGGTAAGGCCGACGAAAATGCGGGAATACTTGCCGCCCAGCACAGAATACATGTTCTGCGAGGTCGAGCATTTGCGGCTCGCCATGTAGCTCGCCATCGCCGCCACAAAGCTAGGGTCCATGCCCTGGATATAATGCCTCGTCCGCTCGCCCGCCGCGACCAAAAAGTCGGCGTCAGGACGCACATCGCCCGGCTTGCCGCCCAGCCGCCCGCCAGTCGCGTTCGGGAACAGGCAGTTGACCGCGACCCCGGCCGGCGCTTCCTGCGCGATAACGTTCATCAGACCGATCATCGCGGTCTTCGCTGAACCGTAATTGCTACGGATGGGGTTGCCGAAGATGCCCGATTGCGAGCTGACCAGCACGATCCGGCCATACCCCTGCTTCACCATCTCGCGATAGGCGGGTTGAGTGACGAAGAAGGCGCCCTTCACATGCACCGCGTAGACAGCCTCGATATCCTCGGCGGTCAGTTCGCCGAAGCGGCCGTTGCGCTGGTTGCCGGCGTTGCTGATGACAATGTCGATCCGTCCGAAATTGTCGATCGCGGCGCGGATGATCGCCTGGCCGCCCGCCTCGGTCGCCACCGTGTCGTAATTGGCGACGGCCTTGCCGCCGTCGGCGCGAATTTGCTCGACCACGCGATCGGCATAGGCGTTCGACGCGCCCTCGCCGGTGGTGCTGCCGCCGAGATCATTGACCACCACGGCGGCGCCGCGGCTCGCCAGCACCTTGCAGAATGCGGCGCCGAGGCCGCCGCCCGCCCCTGTCACGACCGCAACCTGACCCTTAAAATCGATGGCGCCCATCCTGCGTCCTCATTGCATTCCCGCCGCAGCCTATCGCCATTCGGCGCCCGGCGACTCTGAAATCGGCGTCGGCGGCGCACAGTTCGACTATGTGATGGTTGTGCCGCACCAGTGGCCGAGAATGACGCCGCGAGGCCCGCCCGCTATCGACTGACCCGCCTATCCGCCATCTTCGAGCAGTCCCCGGACAAATAACCGCACCGCTTCGCGCGTTCGACGGTCGAGTGTTTCGGGCTCCATCGCAACGCCAAGCAAAGCAAGGCGCGAAATCCGGCCAAGCACGATGCTGAGGAACAGATCGGCGGCGAGCGTCATATCGTCGATGGCGAAGCGGTGCGCACCGGAAAAGCGATTAAGGACGGTCTCGACGAGGCGGAGCTGCCGATTCAATCCTTCCTCGACGGCGAGCTTGCCGAGTTCCGGAAAACGCCCTCCTTGCGCCGAAAGAATGCGGCCTAGCGCAATCGACGAAGGAGCCAGCGCGAGGTCAATGAAGCGCCGCGCAAGAATGATGAGCGTCGCCTCGAGGCTCTTGCCGCTTAGGCCCCTTGCGAGTTCCGCCTCCAGCGGGCCGTAGACCGCAAGGATGCGCCGACGCAACACGTCGGCGAATAATTGGCTCTTATCGGCGTACCGCGCATAAAGCGTCGCCTTGCCGATCATAGCGGCCTCAGCCAACCGCTCCATCGAGGTCGCCTCGAAGCCATGCCTCATAAACATTTCAGTCGCGATTTCGAGCAGGCGCTCGTCCCGCTGCGCCGCCGCCGCTTTGGTCGGGCGCCCGCCCTTGACCTGCGTTGAGCCTTGAAGCTCTCCCGCGTGCTTTTGTTTGGGATCGGGTTTCATCGCCTCTCCGCAAATCTCCGCATGGTCCGTTCCAAAATCGGGGCTTGCCCTTTGCCGTCCGAACATGTAGAACGGAACGGTATCGTTTCATTATGGCAGGCTGATGGACATTTCCGCAAGCTCTCTTTCCCGCCCCACCGCCCATCCGCGCGCAAATGAGCCCGCGGCCGAGGTCGTTCGCCTCCGTGAGAACGCTCCCCCCACGGCGCCGCTCAGTCCCCCAGCGCCGCAAGATACAGCGGTCTCGACCCGAATGTCGCCCCCTCGATTTCTCTGGAAACGAGCTGTCGTCGGCATGGCGCTCGTCCTCGCATTGGCGACCTCCGGCCGCTTCGGCTGGCAATGGTGGACGCAAGGCCGCTTCGAAGAGACAACGGACAACGCCTTCCTGCAGGCTGACAAGGTCGTGGTGGCGCCGAAGGTCGGCGGCTTTGTCGCCGAGGTTTTCGCCGCCGACAATCAGCCGGTGAAAGCCGGTCAAGTTCTCGCGCGAATCGACGATCGGGATTTCCGGGTCGCCCTTCTGCAGTCTCAGGCCGACCTCGACAAGGCGCGCGCCAGCCTCGAGGGCGTCGCCGCCGTGCTGATCCAGCAGCAAGCAAAGATCGAGGAAGCCAAGGCGGACGTCGCAAATATGACGGCGGCGCTCAATTTCGCGACCGAGGAAGAGAAGCGCTACGGTGATCTTCTGCAAAAGGGGGCGGGCACGATTCAGCGCTCGCATCTGGCGACCTCCGATCTTCTCCAGAGGCAGGCCGCCCTCGACAAAGCGAAGGCCAGCTATGACGCCGCTCAGAAACAGACGGAAGGTCTGCGCTCTTTGGAGGCGGCCCAGCGCGCCAGCCTGCAGCGCGCAGAAATCAATCTGGAACAAGCAAAGCTCAATCTCGAATATACGACGATAACCGCTCCTATCGACGGCGTCGTCGGCGACCGGGCGCTACGCAAGGGGCAGCTCGTGCAGCCAGGCTCCAACCTTCTGACCCTCGTGCCGATGGGCAAGGCGATCTATCTCGTCGCCAACTTCAAGGAGACGCAACTCGGCGCCATGACCGAGGGACAGGCCGTTACCTTCACCGTCGATGCCTATGGCGGCCATCTCTTCCACGGCCGCGTCGACAGTTTCGCGCCAGGGACAGGCTCGCAGTTCGCTTTGCTGCCTCCGGAAAACGCCACCGGCAATTTCACCAAGATCGTGCAGCGCGTCCCGGTCAAGGTCCTGCTCAACGATGACGACCCGCTGATTCAGCGGCTGCGCCCGGGACTCTCGGCAGAGGCGACGATCGATACGCGAGGCGAGCCCATTCCGACCGCGCCCCGCAACATTGCGCTGAAAGAGCAAGATGGACAGCCCTGAGCAAAAAGCGAGCGCGGGCGATTGGCTGGCCGTGTTTGGCGCCATTCTTGGCGCCTTCACCGCCATTCTCGACATTCAGATCACCAATTCCTCGCTCGCCAATATCGAAGGCGCGGTCGGCGCTTCGGCGAGAACAGGGCAGCTGGATCTCGACCGCCTATCTGATGGCCGAGATCATTGTGATTCCTTTGACCGGCTGGCTTGGATCGATCTTCGGCCTTCGCCGCTATCTTTCGATCAACACCGCGCTGTTCGTCGGCTTCTCGATCGCCTGCGCCCTTTCGACGTCGCTGACGCAACTGATCGTCTTCCGCGCCGGCCAAGGCTTTACCGGCGGCGTCCTCCTTCCGACGGCCGTCACCATCGTCCGCACCCGCCTTCCCAAGTCGCAGCAGGGATCAGGAATCACCCTCTTCGGCCTGACCGCGACATTGGCTCCCGCCCTCGGCCCGACGGTCGGTGGCTGGCTGACCGATAGTTTCTCCTGGCATTATATTTTCTACCTGAACCTTATCCCAGGTCCGATCGCCGCCATCATTCAGCTCACTACTTTGCCGAAACAGGCGGCAAGATGGGCCGAGCTGCCAAAGGGCGACTGGTTCGGAATCGCCGCGATGGCGATCGGCCTTTCGAGCATGACTTTCGTGCTTGAGGAGGGACAACGCAAGGAATGGTTCGAGTCCGAATTGATCGCCCGCCTGTCGATTGTGGCGACGCTCGGCATCGCCTGCTTCGTCCTGCGCGAGCTGACGGCGGCAAGGCCTTTCATCAACCTGCGCGTGCTCGGCAATAGGACTGTCGGCGCCTCAACCGCGCTGATGGCGCTGCTTGGCGCCGTCTCGCTCGGATCGACCTATGTCATTCCGCTGTATTGCGCACAGATCCAAGGCTATAACGCCGAGCAGATCGGCTATGTCGTGATGTGGAGCGGCCTGCCGCAGCTCGCGCTGTTTCCGGCCATGCCCTTCCTTATGAAGAAATTCGATCCGCGTATTCTCGTCGCCGCCGGCGCGCTGCTTTTCGCCTTGAGCTGCTTCATCAACGTGAATCTGACACATGACGTCGGCATGGACCAACTCGTCTTACCGCAGCTTCTGCGCGCCGCCGGCCAGCCCCTGTTCGGGATTCCGCTGTCCCAGCTTTCGACCGCCAATCTTGCCCCGCGCGACACGGCGGACGCCTCTGCGCTGTCGAACATGATGAAAAATCTCGGCGGATCGGTCGGCATCGCCCTGCTTTCAACGGTTGTCGAACGCCGCGAACAGTTTCACTTTTCAATTCTCGCCGAAGCGATGACGCAAAACGCCGCGCGGACGCAGGAGCGGATCGCCATGTTGATGGCCGGAGCGCGGAACGCCGTCGCCGATCCCGTAATCGCCAAGGCGCAGGCGCTTATGGCGATCGCAGCCCAGGTTAGACGTGAGGCTTACGTGTCAGCTTATTCCGATGCGTTCTGGGCCGTCGGCGTTGGGTTGGTCATCAGCCTTGCCGCCATCGCTCTGCTGCGAAAGCCGGGGCGGCCACAAGGGCCGGTCGAGGCCCATTAGTCTTCCGGCGCGATCGTGACGACGACCCCGAGAAATCCGCTGTGGCCGGAATGGCCCCGCCTATGGAATATCAATAGTCGATGCCGAAGCGGAAGGCGAGAGCGAGGTTGTCGCCTTTGGGCGCACCCGCACCACGACGTCGGTTTTGGCGACTTCATAGCCTTCGGGCGGCTCGATCAACGCGGTAAGCTTCATTTTCCCGGATCCGATATCGCTGACTTCGCCGGTGTCCTCAAAAAAGAAGTGGGCGTGATCGCTTGTATTGGTGTCAAAAACCGTTTTGTCTCCCTCGATCGCCAGGCTGCGCACCAAACCGACTTGCGCAAACAGGTTCAGGACGTTGTACACCGTGGCGAGCGACGTCCGCGTGTTTGCGTCGTGGGCCTCTTGCGCGAGAGTCTCGGCCGTCAGATGCCGATCGCCTTTTCCAAAAAGCAGCTTGGCGAGGCCGCGGCGTTGCCGCGTCGCCCGCAGTCCGTATTTTTGCAGGAGCGACCGACTGTCAAACCTTGTGGGGATCTGAGCCCGGACGGAAGCGTCTCCGGTCCAACTCACCATGACGTATCACCTCTAGCTTCTTGCTCGTCGTTGCAGATTTGGGCGCGAAAGCGCTGTCCGCCGCTCCGCGGCTTTCGCAGCTTGCCCGAAAAAATTAGGCCCAAACGACCATTGTCCCGCAGACGTCTGGGCGGGCGCTTTATCTAGTCGCGTAAATAACGCATTTTTTCTTTCGTAGGAAAAGATGTCGAGAGACAAAGCGCATATGCGATAAATCGCGTTTCCTTTATTTTTGAAGCGTCACCTCATGATGACTGCATTCCGCCTCGTCTACCGGTGGCCGCGCGCGATCATCTACGCCAATGCCCTGTTAGCGGCTGTTGTGGCGTACGATTGCGCGCGACGCGGCGATGCGGCGGCAATCAAAACCCGCCGTTTCATTTATATCTTGAGAGGGCCGTTTAGCAAATGGGACGGGAGATGTGGCAGAAAAACCGCTTTTACTTCGGTAAAGCTGTGCAGACCCTCAATGCCGCCCTCGCGGCCGACGCCCGACTGCTTAAATCCACCATAAGGTATGGTGATGTCGAGGACGCGGCCGTTCTGTGAGAAATTGCCGGTTCGGATGCGGCGGGCGACGGCGTAGGCTCTGTCCGTATCCTCGGTGAATACGCCCCCCGACAGTCCGTAGTGGCTATCATTGGCGATCGCTATAGCCTCCTCTTCGCTGCCGTAGGCGATGATGGCGCCGACCGGACCAAAGATCTCTTCGCGTGCGATTGTCATGCCATTGTCGACATCGCCGAACAGAGTGGGCTCTATGAACCAGCCCTTGGGCAGATGCGCCGGGCGCCCGCCGCCAGCGACCAGCGTCGCCCCCTCGCTCCGGCCGCGATCGACGAAACCGCAGACGCGGTCAAGCTGCCGCTTGGCGACCAGCGGGCCCATTTCGGTCTTCCGGTCGAAAGGATCGCCGACGCGCACCGCATCGAAGGCGGCGGCAAGCGCGCCGGTAATCTCATCGCACCGCGCGCTAGGCACGAGGATCCGGCTGAAAGCAGCGCATTGCTGACCGCAGAGGCCGATCAAATTGGGCATGATCCCCGCGACGACGGTTTCTACTTTGGCGTCGTCGAGGATGATGGCGGCGGATTTTCCTCCGAGTTCGAAAGTGCTCCGCGCCATCCGGCTGCCGCAGACCGAAGCAATATGCAAGCCCGCTGCTGTGGAGCCGGTGAAGCTGACCTTATCCACCTCCGGTTTGCTGATCAGATAGTTGGACGCCTCGCGATCGGCCGGCAACACGGAAAAGACGCCTTCCGGCAGGCCGGCCTCTTCAACGCACTCCGCGAGTAGAAGCGCTTCGAGGGGCGTCTCGGGCGACGGCTTGGCGATCACGGCGCAGCCCGCCGCCAAGGCAGGGGCGACCTTCAAAAGCAGTGTTGGTAGCGGCGCATTCCAGGGCACGACCGCGACTGTGACGCCGACAGGCTCGCGCACGACAATGCAGGAGCCGCCCCTCGCGAGCGGGCGAACTTCCTCGAAGCCCTGCTCCGCAAGATCAGCAAAATAATCCAGATAGCCGCGCCACTGCGGCGCCAGCCTTTCTGAATGAACGACCGGCATTCCGACCTGAAGCGACCAAGCGTAAGCGAAATCGTCGGCCCGGGCCGCGAGCCTGTCGGCGACAGCGCGAATTCTCACGGCGCGCTCCGCGCCGCTCATGCGCGGCCAAGGGCCATGATCGAAGGCATGGCGAGCGGCTGCGACCGCGCTGTCTACATCGGCTTGCATGGCCGCCGCAACGCTCCCGACACAGAGCTCCGTCGACGGCGAGACGATGTCGATCCTGCTATTGGTGGCGGGCCTGACCCAGTCGCCTCCAATGAACAGGGTGTCTAGGTGGCCCAAATTGGAAAGCCCCGGTTTCATTGGATCAAGCTCTTATATCGTGAGGGACAATTGAGGTTCGCCCCCGGCTTGGAAGCATCGCTCGCTCAGAACTGTTGGCCTTTGAATGCGTGTTTTCAGCGCCTGCAAAGAGTGAAAGCGGGGGAAAAGATATCCCGCCAAACCTCGCCAGGCCAATCGCGGCTCCGTTCCTA